>NZ_CP087193.1:5372500-6413006 GCF_024749225.1 Pseudomonas sp. B21-019 | reverse complement strand
GGATATCCCCTAAGTTGAAAGCCGGTGAGGCAAAAACAAGCGGTCATTGTAGCGGCCAGACGCCCACTTATCCACATGCAGGTTGCGCACAGGGCATGAATTATCAACGCGTTAACCCTCAAAAAGAAGACCAACGGTATGTGCATAAGCTCTGTGGATAACCGCCCATGAGGGCACTGGACAAGTGGGGGCGAAACTCGGTGGATAACCTGCCTGTGGATAACTGACCTTTCCACACACAGCTTATCCGATAGCGCAGCACAGGCTGATCACCGTTTTCCACTGTAGTTGTCATTCTCTGTACATCACGGTTTTTAAGGGCTTAAGGCAGTTATCCACAGATGATCGCATGCCTAGCTTTTACAAGCTTTACAGAAAAGCTTTAAATAATTCCCTTCTTTATTTCTATATCTAGCGAACGACCTGCGGACGAGCAAATCCTCTGGAGATCTATTTATAAGGAAACGTTGGTTGGAAATTGACCTAGAGGCTTGCTTTCTCTAGAATCCCCGGTCTCTTAAAACGGGGGCCATTCCGGCCCGTTGTGGACGAACCAGGTAACACGACAATGAAACGTACTTTCCAACCAAGCACTATCAAACGCGCTCGTACCCACGGTTTCCGTGCTCGCATGGCTACCAAGAACGGTCGTGCCGTCCTGTCGCGTCGTCGCGCCAAAGGTCGTGCGCGTCTGGCAGTTTGATAATCCGGCACTGGAGGTGAGTCAGGACTTCAGTCGGGATAAGCGTCTGCTTACTCCCCGGCATTTCAAGGCAGTCTTTGACTCCCCTACCGGCAAGGTTCCGGGGAAAAATCTCCTGCTCCTTGCGCGCAATAACGATCTTGATCACCCCCGTCTCGGGCTGGTTATCGGGAAAAAGAGCGTAAAGCTCTCCGTCGAGCGCAATCGCCTCAAACGTCTGATGCGCGAATCGTTTCGCCTGAACCAGGATTCACTGGTCGGTTGGGACATTGTTATCGTCGCGCGCAAAGGTTTGGGTGACGTAGAAAACCCCGAATTGATTCAGCATTTCGGCAAACTCTGGAAACGTCTGGCACGCAGCAAGCCGGTACCAGCAGTCAAAGCCGAAACTGTAGGGGTAGACAGTCCCGATGCGTAAACTGGCACTCGTTCCGATCCAGTTTTATCGC
Organism: Pseudomonas sp. B21-019; assembly: GCF_024749225.1. Lineage (NCBI taxonomy): Bacteria > Pseudomonadati > Pseudomonadota > Gammaproteobacteria > Pseudomonadales > Pseudomonadaceae > Pseudomonas > Pseudomonas sp. B21-019. Next base: position 6,411,854 of record NZ_CP087193.1, on the reverse strand, counting down.
TATGCCATTAGTCCCCTGATGGCCAATCACTGTCGTTTCTACCCCAGTTGTTCCTGCTACGCGTTAGAAGCCATAGAAAATCATGGCCTTCTGCGCGGTGGCTGGCTGACCTTTCGTCGTTTAGGTCGCTGTCATCCGTGGAATCCCGGTGGTTATGACCCGGTTCCACCTATCCCTACCTCCCGTTCTTCTTCGATGGCCGAGTAATCATGGATATCAAACGCACGATCCTGATCGTCGCCCTGGCAATCGTGTCCTACGTTATGGTTCTTAAATGGAACCAGGACTATGGCCAGGCTGCCCTGCCGACTCAGAATGTTGCTTCCAGTACTACCGCACCGGGTCTACCGGATACGGCGACTGGCAATAATGCTTCCGCCAGTGACGACATCCCGCGCGCCGCAAGCGATACCAGTGCAACTGCACCTGCTGAAACGCCAGTGGCTGCAAGCAAAGACCTCATCCAGATCAAAACGGATGTGCTCAACCTGGCTATCGATCCACAAGGTGGTGATGTTGCCCAGTTGACGCTGCCGCTGTATCCACGTCGCCAGGACCATCCGGAAATTCCATTCCAGCTGTTCGATAACGGCAACGAGCGGACTTATCTGGCTCAGAGCGGCCTGATCGGCACCAACGGTCCGGACGCAAGTCCTGCCGGTCGTCCGGTTTACTCCTCCGAGAAGAAGATTTATCAACTGGCTGACGGTCAGGACCAATTGGTCGTGGACCTGAAGTTCAGCAAGGACGGCGTCAACTACATCAAGCGTTTCACCCTGAAACGTGGCCTGTATGACGTAACCGTTTCCTACCTGATCGACAACCAGAGCGCTCAGCCCTGGTCCGGTGCAATGTTCGCGCAACTGAAGCGTGATGCCAGTTCCGATCCTTCTTCCAGCACTGCCACCGGCACCGCGACTTACCTGGGCGCCGCCCTGTGGACAAGTAACGAGCCGTACAAGAAAGTGTCGATGAAGGACATGGACAAGGCTCAGCTGAAAGAAACCGTCAGCGGTGGCTGGGTTGCCTGGTTGCAGCATTACTTCGTGACCGCGTGGATTCCGGCCAAGGGCGAAAACAACGTCGTCCAGACCCGTAAAGACAGCAAAGGCAACTACATCATTGGCTACACCGGTCCTTCTCTGACCGCTGCGCCAGGTGCCAAGGTTGAAACCAGCGCCGTTCTGTACGCAGGTCCAAAAAGCCAGGCTGTCCTGAAACAGTTGTCCCCAGGCCTGGAACTGACCGTCGACTACGGCATTTTGTGGTTCATTGCCCAGCCAATCTTCTGGTTGCTGCAACATATCCACGCACTGGTTGGTAATTGGGGCTTCTCGATCATCTTCCTGACCATGCTGATCAAGGGGATTTTCTTCCCCCTGTCGGCCGCCAGCTACAAATCCATGGCACGCATGCGTGCAGTGGCACCGAAACTGGCCGCGCTGAAAGAGCAACATGGCGAAGACCGGCAGAAAATGTCGCAAGCCATGATGGAGCTGTACAAGAAAGAGAAGATCAATCCACTGGGTGGCTGCTTGCCAATCCTGGTGCAGATGCCGGTTTTCCTTTCGCTGTACTGGGTCCTGCTGGAAAGCGTGGAAATGCGCCAGGCGCCATTCATGCTGTGGATTACTGACCTGTCGATCAAGGATCCGTTCTTCATTCTGCCGATCATCATGGGCGCAACCATGTTCATCCAGCAGCAGTTGAACCCGACACCTCCGGATCCGATGCAGGCCAAGGTGATGAAGCTGATGCCAATCATCTTCACCTTCTTCTTCCTGTGGTTCCCGGCCGGTCTGGTACTGTACTGGGTAGTGAACAACTGCCTGTCGATCGCCCAACAGTGGTACATCACTCGTAAGATCGAAGCGGCTACCAAAGCAGCTGCCTGATTTACACTGTGGATAACCACTCAAAACGCCCCCTAGTGGGGCGTTTTGCTATCTGTCACTTTTGTCTGGATACCGGTTTATGAGCGTTCCTCGTGAAACCATCGCAGCCGTCGCCACCGCTCAAGGTCGCGGCGGTGTGGGCATCGTCCGTATTTCCGGGCCGCTGGCGAGTGTGGCGGCCAAAGCCATCAGCGGCCGCGAACTGAAACCGCGGTTCGCCCATTACGGCCCGTTCCTCAGTGAAAATGAAGAGGTGCTGGACGAAGGCATCGCGCTGTATTTCCCGGGACCGAATTCGTTCACCGGCGAAGATGTGCTGGAGCTGCAGGGCCACGGCGGACCAATCGTCCTGGATATGTTGCTCAAACGCTGCCTGGAACTGGGCTGCCGTCTGGCCCGGCCGGGTGAATTCAGCGAACGCGCCTTCCTCAATGACAAGCTTGACCTGGCTCAGGCCGAAGCCATTGCCGACCTGATCGAGGCGAGTTCTGCACAGGCAGCACGAAATGCCCTGCGTTCGTTGCAAGGGGCGTTTTCCCTGCGTGTGCATAACCTTACCGAGCAACTGATAGGCCTGCGCATTTACGTCGAAGCGGCCATCGACTTCCCTGAAGAAGAAATCGACTTCCTCGCCGATGGCCATGTACTGAGTATGCTGGATAAAGTGCGCGACGAATTATCCACAGTGCTTCGGGAAGCCGGGCAGGGGGCCTTGCTGCGTGACGGCATGACGGTAGTCATTGCCGGCCGGCCGAATGCCGGCAAGTCCAGCCTTCTGAATGCCCTGGCCGGACGTGAAGCCGCGATCGTGACCGAGATTGCCGGCACGACCCGGGATATTCTTCGCGAACATATCCACATCGATGGCATGCCGTTGCATGTGGTCGACACTGCCGGGCTGCGGGATACCGACGATCAGGTCGAGAAAATCGGCGTCGAACGGGCATTGAAAGCTATCGGCGAAGCGGATCGGGTGTTGCTGGTGGTCGATGCCACGGCTCCCGAGGCCCTTGATCCATTTGCCTTGTGGCCTGAATTCCTTGAAACCCGCCCGGATCCGGCAAAAGTGACGCTGATTCGTAACAAGGCAGACCTGACGGGCGAAGCAATTGCCCTGGAAGTCAGTAACGATGGCCACGTCACGATCAGCCTCAGTGCCAGGTCCGCCGGCGAAGGCCTGGAGTTGTTGCGCGAGCATCTCAAGGCCTGCATGGGTTACGAGCAGACCTCTGAAAGCAGCTTCAGTGCTCGCAGGCGTCACCTGGAGGCACTGCGTCACGCGAGTGCGTCCCTCGAACACGGCCGCGCACAGCTGACGTTAGCGGGTGCCGGTGAACTGCTGGCCGAAGATTTGCGGCAAGCCCAGCAGTCTTTGGGCGAGATCACCGGGGCATTCAGCTCCGATGATCTGCTGGGCAGGATCTTTTCCAGCTTCTGCATCGGTAAATAGTCCTTCTGCGTTACCCACAGACAGGCCGTTCTGGCCTGTCTGCTCCCCTTCTTCTGAAATAGCCCTCCGCTCCCGAGCAGATTTTTCTGTTCGGGCAGATTTTCCGTGCCTGGGATTTGTTCGGTCAGCCCTTTTCTGTGGATTAAGCCCTGTGAATAACTGCCGCTAAGGGCAGTTGATAACAAGGCCTCAAAACTGAAGATAACCGCCTCTGTGGATAACCACCCCTTTCATCCACAGGCTTACACCGGTTATCCAAGGGCCTCCTCGGCACATGACCACAGGGTTTTGAATCTCTGTACACATTTAAAATAAAGGCCTGTATGAATCTATCCACAGAAAGGTGGGTCAGTAGAAATAAACATAAAAACAAAGATTTAATAAATTTCTCTCTTTTTAATTTCTATAACCCCGACTTCTCCACAGCTGGTTAAATTTTGTGCAAAGGGTTCTTTAGGAAGGGCGAAGTCCCTATACTTGCCGACCAGGTCCAAGAACCTGAGCTCAAACTATTCCGGATTACCTGACTAAAGCAGGCACGAGGTGCGTGGTGGATTTCCCTTCCCGTTTTGAAGTGATCGTCATCGGCGGCGGTCATGCCGGTACCGAGGCAGCACTTGCATCAGCACGTATGGGGGCAAAAACCCTGTTGCTGACGCATAACGTGGAAACCCTCGGTGCCATGAGCTGCAATCCCGCCATTGGTGGGATCGGCAAAAGCCATCTGGTCAAGGAAATCGATGCCCTGGGTGGCGCGATGGCCATGGCTACCGATAAAGGTGGTATTCAATTTCGCGTATTGAACAGCCGCAAAGGCCCGGCCGTGCGTGCAACTCGCGCCCAGGCAGATCGGGTGCTGTACAAGGCCGCTGTCCGCGAAGCTTTGGAAAACCAGCCGAACCTGTGGATATTTCAACAGGCCGCGGACGACCTGATCGTCGAACAGGAACAAGTGCGCGGCGTTGTCACGCAAATGGGCCTGCGTTTCTTCGCCGACTCCGTGGTGCTGACGACGGGCACCTTCCTCGGTGGACTTATCCACATCGGGATGCAGAATTATTCCGGCGGTCGCGCCGGTGATCCGCCTTCGATTGCCCTGGCTCATCGTCTGCGTGAACTGCCGTTGCGTGTCGGTCGCCTGAAAACCGGTACTCCGCCGCGTATCGACGGTCGGTCTGTGGATTTCTCGGTCATGACCGAGCAAGCCGGTGATACGCCGATCCCGGTAATGTCGTTCATGGGCTCCAAAGAACAGCACCCGAAACAGGTCAGCTGCTGGATCACCCACACCAACGCCCGGACCCACGAAATCATTGCCGCCAACCTCGACCGTTCGCCGATGTATTCCGATGCCGGGTTGATCGAAGGCATCGGCCCACGTTATTGCCCATCGATCGAAGACAAGATCCACCGCTTTGCCGACAAGGAAAGCCACCAGGTCTTCATCGAACCGGAAGGGTTGACCACTCACGAGCTGTACCCGAACGGGATATCCACATCCTTGCCGTTTGACGTGCAATTGCAGATCGTGCAATCGATCCGTGGCATGGAAAACGCGCACATTGTTCGCCCGGGCTATGCCATCGAGTACGACTACTTCGATCCGCGTGACCTGAAGTACAGCCTGGAAACCAAAGTCATCGCCGGTCTGTTCTTCGCCGGGCAGATCAACGGCACCACCGGTTACGAAGAAGCCGGTGCCCAGGGTTTGCTGGCCGGAGCCAACGCCGCGCTGCGAGCCCAGGGCAAAGAAGCCTGGTGCCCGCGTCGCGATGAAGCGTACATCGGCGTTTTGGTTGACGACCTGATTACCCTCGGTACCCAGGAACCGTATCGGATGTTCACATCCCGCGCCGAATACCGTTTGATTCTGCGCGAAGACAACGCCGACCTGCGCCTGACCGAAAAAGGTCGCGAACTGGGTCTGGTGGATGACGCGCGTTGGGCGGCTTTCTGCAAAAAACGCGAAAGCATCAATCTGGAAGAACAACGCCTGAAAAGTACCTGGGTTCGCCCGGGCACCGAACAGGGCGATGCGATTGCCGAGAAGTTCGGCACGCCGCTGACCCACGAATACAATTTGCTCAACCTGCTGAGCCGTCCGGAAATCGACTACGCTGGTCTGATCGCCGTGACTGGCGGGGGCGCAGAAGATCCACAGGTCGCCGAACAGGTCGAAATCAAGACCAAATACGCCGGTTACATCGACCGTCAACAGGATGAAATCGCACGCCTGCGGGCCAGCGAAGACACCAAACTGCCTGTGGATATCGATTACACGAACATCTCCGGTCTCTCCAAGGAGATCCAGAGCAAGCTCGGTGCGACCCGTCCAGAGACTTTGGGCCAGGCGTCGCGTATTCCGGGCGTAACCCCAGCGGCGATTTCGCTGTTGATGATTCATTTGAAAAAACGCGGCGCGGGCCGTCAGTTGGAGCAAAGCGCTTGAGTTCGTTGGTTACCTCGCAACATGCAGAAGAGTTATCCACAGGTGCTCGCCAGCTCGGTGTCACACTGACGGAAGCCCAGCACGCTCAGCTGCTGGGTTATCTGGCCTTGTTGATCAAATGGAACAAGGCTTACAACCTGACCGCCGTGCGCGATCCGGATGAAATGGTCTCCCGTCACCTGCTCGATAGCTTGAGCGTGATGTCGTTCGTCGAAAACGGTCGCTGGCTGGACGTTGGCAGCGGCGGCGGCATGCCGGGTATTCCGTTGGCGATCCTGTTTCCAGAGTCCCAGGTGACCTGTCTGGACAGCAACGGCAAGAAAACCCGCTTCCTGACCCAGGTCAAACTCGAACTCAAACTGGATAACCTGCAAGTTATCCACAGTCGCGTCGAAGCCTTCCAGCCTGAACTGCCATTCAACGGGATCATTTCCCGGGCGTTCAGCAGCATGGAGAACTTCAGCAACTGGACTCGCCATTTGGGCGACGCCGATACACGCTGGCTGGCAATGAAGGGCGTTCATCCCGCCGATGAGCTGGTAGCATTGCCGGCAGACTTCCACCTCGATAGCGAACACGCCCTGGCCGTACCCGGTTGCCAAGGCCAACGCCATCTGCTGATACTGCGCCGCACGGCATGATTGGGAACACAAGCAAGAATGGCTAAGGTATTCGCGATAGCGAACCAAAAGGGTGGTGTGGGCAAGACCACCACCTGCATCAACCTCGCAGCTTCCCTGGTCGCTACCAAGCGTCGGGTGCTGTTGATCGATCTTGATCCACAGGGCAACGCCACCATGGGTAGCGGTGTGGATAAACACGGCCTGGAAAACTCGGTCTACGATCTGTTGATCGGTGAATGTGATCTGGCCCAGGCCATGCACTATTCCGAACACGGTGGTTACCAGTTGTTGCCGGCCAACCGCGATCTGACCGCGGCCGAAGTCGTTCTGCTTGAAATGCAGATGAAGGAAAGCCGCCTGCGCAGCGCGTTGGCGCCGATCCGTGAAAACTACGATTACATTTTGATCGACTGCCCGCCATCGCTGTCGATGCTCACGCTCAATGCGCTGGTTGCCGCCGACGGGGTCATTATCCCCATGCAGTGTGAGTACTTCGCACTCGAAGGGTTGAGCGACCTTGTGGATAACATCAAGCGCATTGCCGAACTGCTGAACCCGAACCTGAAAGTCGAAGGCCTGTTGCGGACCATGTACGACCCGCGCCTGAGCCTGATGAACGACGTTTCGGCGCAGCTCAAGGAACACTTTGGCGATCAGCTCTACGACACCGTGATTCCGCGCAACATCCGTCTGGCCGAAGCGCCAAGCTATGGCATGCCGGCGCTGGCGTACGACAAATCATCGCGCGGCGCGATTGCCTATCTGGCATTGGCCGGCGAGATGGTTCGCCGTCAACGTAAAAATTCACGCACCGCCGCTGCCCAGGCAACTTAAGGAATCCCCATGGCCGTCAAGAAACGAGGTCTCGGACGTGGACTGGATGCACTGCTGAGTGGTCCGACTGTCAGCTCGCTGGAAGAACAAGCGGTGCAAGCCGACCAGCGTGAGCTGCAGCACCTGCCCCTGGACCTGATCCAGCGTGGCAAGTACCAGCCACGTCGGGACATGGATCCTCAGGCGCTGGAAGAGCTGGCGCAGTCGATCAAGGCCCAGGGCGTGATGCAGCCGATCGTGGTTCGCCCGATTGGCAGCGGCCGCTTCGAAATCATCGCCGGCGAACGCCGCTGGCGCGCCAGCCAGCAGGCTGGCCAGGAAACCATCCCGGCGATGGTTCGCGATGTGCCGGATGAAACCGCCATCGCCATGGCGCTGATCGAGAATATCCAGCGCGAAGACCTCAATCCAATCGAAGAAGCGGTGGCCTTGCAGCGTTTGCAGCAGGAATTCCAGCTGACTCAGCAACAAGTGGCCGAGGCTGTGGGTAAGTCCCGCGTCACCGTGGCCAACCTGTTGCGCCTGATTTCGTTGCCGGAAGTCATCAAGACCATGCTGTCTCACGGCGACCTGGAAATGGGTCATGCCCGTGCCTTGCTGGGTTTACCGGAAAACCAACAGGTTGAAGGGGCGCGACATGTTGTCGCACGGGGGCTGACTGTGCGCCAGACTGAAGCACTGGTTCGCCAGTGGTTGAGTGGCAAACCGGAGCCTGTGGAACCGGCAAAACCGGATCCGGATATCGCCCGGCTCGAGCAGCGCCTGGCCGAGCGCCTAGGCTCTGCGGTGCAGATCCGCCACGGAAAGAAGGGTAAGGGGCAGTTGGTGATCGGCTACAACTCTCTTGATGAACTTCAAGGTGTGCTCGCACACATCCGCTGAAACAATTCCTCTTGTAGCGTGAAGTCGGAAATCACTACCTGACAGTTGAATAGGGGCAGAACCGCCCCTATACTCTGCGCGCATTTTGTCGGCACAAATTATGCCAAGTTATTGAATTTCGGCAGCCGACCATTGGGGAGCAAAAGTGATGGAAAACCGCACGCCAGACCGCTTGCCTTTCCATCGATTGGCTGTTTTTCCGGTGTTAATGGCTCAACTTGTCGTTTTGCTGATTGCCGCTTTGGCGCTCTGGCGATGGTATGGAGTCGTTGCCGGGTACTCAGGACTTTGCGGAGGCCTGATAGCCTTGCTTCCCAATATTTATTTCGCTCACAGGGCATTTCGGTTTTCCGGCGCCCGAGCAGCTCAAGCCATCGTCCGGTCTTTTTATGCTGGCGAGGCGGGCAAACTGATTTTGACGGCAGTGCTGTTTGCATTGACGTTTGCAGGTGTGAAGCCATTGGCGCCGTTAGCAGTATTCGGCGTCTTCGTGCTGACCCAACTGGTCAGCTGGTTCGCTCCCCTGCTTATGAGAACAAGACTTTCGAGACCTTAGGGCGTTTGAGGCAACCATGGCAGAAACAACCGCTTCGGGCTATATCCAGCACCACTTGCAGAACCTGACCTTCGGTCAGCTACCCAACGGCGGCTGGGGCTTTGCCCACTCCGCAGCAGAAGCCAAGGAAATGGGCTTCTGGGCTTTCCACGTCGATACCCTCGGCTGGTCGGTCGCATTGGGTCTGATCTTCGTTCTTCTTTTCCGCATGGCGGCAAAGAAGGCGACTACCGGTGTACCTGGTGCTTTGCAGAACTTCGTTGAAGTATTGGTCGAATTCGTCGATGGCAGCGTGAAAGACAGCTTCCATGGCCGTAGCCCGGTGGTTGCACCACTGGCACTGACCATCTTCGTCTGGGTGTTCCTGATGAACGCCATCGACCTGGTACCGGTCGACTGGATTCCTCAGCTGGCCATCCTGATCTCCGGCGACCACCACATCCCGTTCCGCGCTGTGTCGACCACCGACCCGAACGCTACTTTGGCCATGGCCTTCACGGTGTTTGCGCTGATCATTTTCTACAGCATCAAGATCAAGGGCCTCGGCGGCTTCATTGGCGAGCTGACCCTGCACCCGTTCGGCAGCAAGAACATCTTTGTTCAGGCGCTGCTGATTCCGGTGAACTTCCTGCTGGAATTCGTGACCCTGATCGCCAAGCCGATCTCCCTGGCTCTGCGTCTGTTCGGCAACATGTATGCCGGTGAGCTGGTGTTCATTCTGATCGCTGTGATGTTCGGCAGTGGTCTGCTCTGGCTGAGCGGCCTGGGCGTAGTTCTGCAGTGGGCGTGGGCTGTGTTCCACATCCTGATCATCACCCTGCAGGCATTTATCTTCATGATGCTGACCATCGTTTACCTGTCGATGGCGCACGAAGAGAACCATTAAGACCAGTCTCGACTGGTCTGATGTCCCACCCGGTCAAACGGGTGGGTGCCCTAACAGGGCTATGAAACGATTTGTTTTACCGCTTTAAAATCTAAAAAACCTAAACCATACGACGTAAAAGTCGGGAGGAAAGATGGAAACTGTAGTTGGTCTAACCGCTATCGCTGTTGCACTGTTGATCGGCCTGGGCGCACTGGGTACCGCAATTGGTTTCGGCCTGCTGGGCGGCAAGTTCCTGGAAGGCGCAGCGCGTCAGCCAGAAATGGTTCCAATGCTGCAAGTTAAAATGTTCATCGTTGCCGGTCTGCTCGACGCCGTAACCATGATCGGTGTTGGTATCGCTCTGTTCTTCACCTTTGCGAACCCGTTCGTTGGTCAGATCGCTGGCTAATTACTCGGATCTTCCGGGTAATTTGGTGTGATGGACAACGTAACTGCGAGGTGTTGGCGTGAACATTAATGCGACCCTGATTGGCCAGTCCGTTGCGTTCCTGATTTTTGTACTGTTCTGCATGAAGTTCGTATGGCCTCCGGTCATTGCGGCTCTGCACGAACGTCAAAAGAAGATCGCTGATGGTCTGGACGCTGCCAGCCGAGCAGCTCGCGACCTGGAGTTGGCCCAAGAGAAAGCGGGTCAGCAACTGCGCGAAGCGAAAGCTCAGGCAGCTGAAATCATCGAGCAAGCCAAGAAACGCGGTAATCAGATTGTCGAAGAGGCTGTTGAAAAAGCCCGTATCGACGCTGACCGTGTGAAGGTTCAGGCTCAGGCCGAGATCGAACAGGAACTGAACAGTGTCAAAGACGCGCTGCGTGCCCAAGTGGGCTTGCTGGCAGTCGGCGGCGCCGAGAAGATCCTGGGTGCCACAATCGATCAAAACGCGCACGCAGAGCTGGTTAACCAACTGGCTGCTGAAATCTAAGCGAGGGCGATCATGGCAGAACTGACCACGTTGGCCCGACCTTACGCTAAGGCGGCCTTCGAGCACGCTCAGGCCCACCAGCAACTGGCCAATTGGTCAGCCATGCTCGGCCTGGCAGCACTGGTGTCGGAAGACGACACCATGCAGCGCGTGCTCAAGGCCCCGCGACTGACGAGCGCAGAAAAGGCCGCCACGTTTATTGACGTGTGCGGCGACAAGTTTGATGCCAAGGCACAGAACTTCATTCACGTCGTTGCCGAAAACGACCGTCTCCCGCTTCTGCCGGAGATCGCCGCTCTGTTTGACCTGTACAAGGCCGAACAAGAGAAATCGGTAGACGTGGAAGTAACCAGTGCTTTTGCATTGAACCAAGAACAGCAAGACAAACTCGCCAAGGTTCTCAGTGCACGACTCAACCGGGAAGTGCGCCTGCAAGTTGCGGAGGACGCTGCCCTTATTGGTGGTGTCGTCATCCGCGCCGGCGACCTGGTTATCGATGGCTCGATTCGCGGCAAAATCGCGAAACTTGCCGAAGCATTGAAATCTTGAGTTTGAAGGGGCAGCAGAGCAATGCAGCAACTCAATCCTTCCGAAATAAGTGAAATTATCAAGGGCCGCATCGACAAGCTCGATGTGACCTCCCAAGCCCGTAACGAAGGCACTGTCGTCAGCGTATCTGACGGTATCGTGCGGATTCACGGTCTGGCCGACGTAATGTACGGCGAGATGATCGAGTTTCCGGGCGGCGTCTTCGGTATGGCCCTCAACCTGGAGCAAGACTCCGTAGGTGCCGTTGTATTGGGCGCATACCAGTCTTTGGCTGAAGGCATGAGCGCCAAGTGCACTGGCCGCATCCTCGAAGTTCCGGTTGGTAAGGAACTGCTGGGTCGCGTAGTCGACGCACTGGGTAACCCTGTTGACGGCAAAGGTCCACTGGGCAACACCGAGACCGACGCGGTCGAGAAAGTTGCTCCAGGCGTGATCTGGCGTAAGTCGGTAGACCAGCCTGTACAGACTGGCTACAAGGCTGTCGATGCCATGATCCCTGTCGGCCGTGGCCAGCGTGAGCTGATCATCGGTGACCGTCAGATCGGTAAAACCGCTCTGGCGATCGACGCGATCATCAACCAGAAAGACAGCGGCATTTTCTGCGTCTACGTAGCCATCGGTCAGAAGCAATCGACCATCGCCAACGTGGTTCGCAAGCTGGAAGAAAACGGCGCCCTGGCCAACACGATCATCGTGGCTGCCAGTGCTTCGGAATCTCCTGCGCTGCAATTCCTGGCACCGTACTCCGGTTGCACCATGGGTGAATTCTTCCGCGACCGCGGTGAAGATGCGCTGATCGTTTATGACGATCTGTCCAAGCAAGCAGTGGCTTATCGCCAGATTTCCCTGCTGCTGCGCCGTCCACCAGGCCGTGAAGCTTACCCAGGCGACGTGTTCTATCTCCACTCCCGTCTGCTGGAGCGCGCATCCCGCGTTTCGGAAGAGTACGTAGAGAAGTTCACCAACGGCGCAGTGACCGGCAAAACCGGTTCCCTGACCGCACTGCCGATCATCGAAACCCAGGCTGGCGACGTTTCCGCGTTCGTTCCGACCAACGTGATTTCCATCACCGACGGTCAGATCTTCCTGGAATCGGCCATGTTCAACTCGGGCATCCGTCCTGCAGTGAACGCCGGTGTTTCGGTATCCCGTGTGGGTGGTGCCGCTCAGACCAAGATCATCAAGAAGCTGTCCGGTGGTATCCGTACCGCTCTGGCTCAGTACCGTGAACTGGCGGCATTCGCCCAGTTCGCTTCTGACCTGGACGAAGCGACCCGTAAGCAACTTGAGCATGGTCAGCGCGTTACCGAGCTGATGAAGCAGAAGCAATACGCACCAATGTCGATCGCTGACATGGCGCTGTCGCTGTATGCCGCTGAGCGTGGGTTCCTGACTGACGTTGAAATCGCCAAGATCGGCAGCTTCGAACAAGCGCTGATTGCTTTCTTCAACCGCGATCACGCCGACTTGATGGCGAAGATCAACGTGAAAGGTGACTTCAATGACGAAATCGACGCTGGCATGAAAGCCGGTATCGAGAAGTTCAAGGCCACCCAAACCTGGTAAGCCGCAGCGGGAGCCGCAAGGCTCCCGCTTGCTAACCTGATAGGTGTTACATGGCAGGCGCAAAAGAGATTCGCAGTAAGATTGCGAGCATCAAAAGCACGCAAAAGATTACCAGCGCCATGGAAAAAGTGGCGGTCAGCAAAATGCGCAAGGCACAAATGCGCATGGCTGCTAGCCGTCCTTATGCGGAGCGCATCCGCCAGGTTATTGGCCATCTGGCCAACGCTAACCCGGAATATCGCCACCCGTTCATGATCGACCGTGAAGTAAAGCGCGTTGGTTATGTCGTAGTGAGCAGTGACCGTGGTCTGTGTGGTGGCTTGAACACCAACCTGTTCAAGGCCCTGGTCAAGGACATGGCGGTAAACCGCGAAAACGGCGTCGAGATTGATCTGTGTGTCGTTGGTAGCAAGGGTGCGGCCTTTTTCCGCAACTTCGGCGGTAACGTCGTTGCAGCTATCAGCCACCTGGGTGAAGAGCCGTCGATCAATGATTTGATTGGCAGCGTCAAGGTGATGCTGGATGCCTATCTGGACGGCCGTATTGACCGCCTGTCCGTGGTGTCCAACAAGTTCATCAACACCATGACGCAACAGCCTACCGTGGAGCAGTTGATTCCACTGGTGGCAACCCCGGATCAAGAACTCAAGCACCACTGGGACTATCTCTACGAACCGGACGCCAAAGAGCTGCTTGACGGCTTGATGGTCCGTTACGTGGAGTCGCAGGTCTACCAGGCGGTGGTCGAGAACAACGCGGCTGAACAAGCTGCGCGGATGATCGCGATGAAGAACGCTACCGACAACGCCGGTGATTTGATCAGCGATTTGCAGCTGGTCTACAACAAGGCGCGTCAGGCTGCGATCACCCAAGAGATCTCGGAAATCGTCGGCGGCGCTGCCGCGGTTTAACGGTTCAAATATTCAGAGGATCCAGCTATGAGTAGCGGACGTATCGTTCAAATCATCGGCGCCGTTATCGACGTGGAATTTCCACGCGACAGCGTACCGAGCATCTACAACGCGCTGAAAGTAGTGAGCGCGGCTGAAACCACTCTGGAAGTTCAGCAACAGCTGGGCGACGGCGTGGTTCGCACCATTGCGATGGGTTCCACAGAGGGCCTGAAACGCGGTCTGGAAGTTACCGATTCTGGCGCAGCCATCTCCGTACCGGTCGGTAAAGCGACCCTGGGCCGGATCATGGACGTCCTCGGTAACCCGATCGACGAAGCTGGTCCGATCGACACCGAAGAGCGTTGGGGCATTCACCGCCCAGCACCTTCGTTCGCTGAACAGGCAGGCGGCAACGACCTGCTGGAAACCGGCATCAAGGTTATCGACCTGGTTTGCCCGTTTGCCAAAGGCGGTAAAGTCGGTCTGTTCGGTGGTGCCGGTGTAGGCAAGACCGTAAACATGATGGAACTGATCCGTAACATCGCCATCGAGCACAGCGGTTATTCCGTGTTCGCCGGTGTGGGTGAGCGTACTCGTGAGGGTAACGACTTCTACCACGAGATGAAGGATTCCAACGTTCTGGACAAAGTGGCACTGGTTTACGGTCAGATGAACGAGCCGCCGGGTAACCGTCTGCGCGTAGCACTGACCGGCCTGACCATGGCCGAGAAGTTCCGTGACGAAGGTAACGACGTTCTGCTGTTCGTCGACAACATCTATCGTTACACCCTGGCCGGTACTGAAGTATCCGCACTGCTGGGCCGTATGCCTTCGGCAGTAGGTTACCAGCCGACCCTGGCTGAAGAGATGGGCGTTCTGCAAGAACGTATCACTTCGACCAAGGAAGGTTCGATCACTTCGATCCAAGCGGTATACGTACCTGCGGATGACTTGACCGACCCGTCGCCAGCGACCACCTTCGCCCACTTGGACGCTACCGTCGTTCTGTCCCGTGACATCGCTTCCCTGGGTATCTACCCAGCGGTCGATCCACTCGACTCGACTTCGCGCCAGCTGGACCCGAACGTAATCGGCCAGGACCACTACGACACCGCTCGCGGCGTCCAGTACGTGCTGCAGCGTTACAAAGAACTGAAGGACATCATTGCGATCCTGGGTATGGACGAGCTGTCGGAAGCCGACAAGCAGTTGGTAAACCGTGCTCGTAAGATCCAGCGCTTCTTGTCGCAGCCGTTCTTCGTGGCTGAAGTCTTCACCGGTGCATCGGGTAAATACGTTTCCCTGAAAGACACCATTGCTGGCTTCAAAGGCATCCTCAACGGTGACTACGACCACCTGCCAGAACAAGCGTTCTACATGGTTGGCGGCATCGAAGAAGCGATCGAGAAAGCCAAGAAACTGTAATCCCGGCGCCCGGCAACGGGCGCTAATTTAGGTTGAGGCAATCAGATGGCTATGACAGTCCATTGCGATATCGTCAGCGCGGAAGGAGAAATCTTTTCCGGTCTGGTCGAGATGGTGATTGCGCACGGTGCACTGGGTGATCTTGGTATCGCCCTGGGTCACGCGCCGCTGATCACTAATCTGAAGCCAGGTCCGATCCGCCTGGTCAAGCAGGGCGGGGAAGAGGAGGTGTATTACATCTCCGGTGGTTTCCTCGAGGTTCAGCCGAACATGGTCAAGGTTCTTGCCGACACCGTGCAACGCGCTGCCGACCTGGACGAAGCCGCAGCTCTGGAAGCCGTTAAGGCTGCCGAGAAAGCCTTGCATGAGCGAGGCGCGGAATTCGATTACGGTTCTGCTGCCGCACGTCTGGCCGAGGCTGCAGCTCAGCTGCGCACCGTCCAGCAGATCCGCAAGAAGTTCGGCCACTAATCGGCCATCGACTTGTTGCGCGATTGATTAAAAAGGGTAGCCTCGGCTACCCTTTTTTCTTTTTCGATATTCATCATCTGGTCGCAGTTGCTGACCACCCAGGATTGGTAGCCAGTCATGTCCCTTGAAATCGTTATCCTCGCTGCCGGCCAAGGCACTCGCATGCGTTCGGCTTTGCCGAAAGTCCTGCATCCGATTGCCGGTAATTCAATGCTCGGCCATGTTATCCACAGCGCCCGGCAACTTGATCCACAGCGCATCCACGTGGTGATCGGCCATGGTGCCGAAGCGGTGCGCGAGCGTCTGGCCGCCGATGACCTGAATTTCGTCCTGCAGGACCAACAGCTGGGTACCGGTCATGCGGTGGCCCAGGCTGTGCCGTTCATCGAGTCCGATACCGTGCTGATTCTCTACGGTGACGTGCCGTTGATCGAAGTCGAAACCCTGCAACGTTTGCTCAAGCAGGCTGCACCGCAGCAATTGGGTCTGCTGACTGTCGAGCTGGATGACCCGACTGGCTACGGCCGCATTGTCCGTGATGCCGCCGGCAAAGTGACTGCCATCGTCGAGCAGAAAGACGCCAACGCGGCTGAGCGTGCGATCACCGAAGGCAATACCGGCATTCTGGCGGTGCCTTCCCAGCGTTTGGGCGATTGGCTGGGCCGCCTCTCCAACAACAATGCCCAGGGCGAGTACTACCTGACCGACGTGATTGCCATGGCGGTCAGTGATGGTCTGGTGGTGGCCACCGAACAACCCCATGACGCCATGGAAGTGCAGGGCGCCAACGATCGCAAACAACTGGCCGAGCTGGAGCGTCATTATCAACTGCGCGCCGCTCGTCGTTTGATGGCTCAAGGCGTGACCCTGCGAGACCCGACACGTTTCGATGTGCGCGGTGAGGTTACCGTTGGTCGCGATATCCTGATCGACATCAACGTGATTCTCGAGGGCAAAGTGATCATCGAGGACGACGTGGTGATCGGCCCGAACTGCGTGATCAAGGACAGCACCCTGCGCAAAGGCGTGGCGATCAAGGCCAACAGTCATATCGAAGGCGCGATTCTCGGCGAAGGCAGCGATGCCGGCCCGTTCGCTCGTTTGCGTCCCGGCACAGTGCTGGAAGCCCGCGCGCATGTGGGTAACTTTGTTGAACTGAAGAACGCTCACATGGGCGAAGGTGCCAAGGCCGGTCACTTGACGTATCTGGGCGATGCCGAGATCGGTGCGCGCACCAACATTGGCGCCGGCACCATCACCTGCAACTACGACGGTGCCAACAAGTGGAAAACCGTGCTGGGTGAAGATGTGTTCATCGGCTCCAACAATTCGTTGGTGGCGCCTGTGGATATCTCCTCCGGTGCGACCACGGCGGCCGGTTCGACCATTACCCAGAATGTGGATAACGCTCAGTTGGCCGTAGGCCGGGCTCGACAGAAGAACATCGACGGCTGGAAGCGGCCTGAGAAGATCAAGAAGAGTTAAGTTATCCACAGATCAAAAGATCGCAGCCTTCGGCAGCGCCTACAGGGAATTCGTGTTCACTCTGTAGGCGCTGCCGGAGGCTGCGATCTTTTTTTGAGTTATCCACACATCTTTTTTTCTGACGTTGGCTTGACGAAGTTTCGCTGATAGGTTTTGATTGCTTACGTTATCTTTCGAATCGAAACTTACCAAGCCATGTCAAAGCGCAACACGCCCCAACGCCGCCACAATATCCTCGCCTTGCTCAATGAGCAGGGTGAAGTCAGTGTGGATGAACTGGCCAAACGCTTCGAAACCTCGGAAGTTACGATTCGCAAGGATCTGGCCGCGCTTGAAAGCAACGGTCTGTTGCTGCGTCGTTATGGCGGCGCGGTCACCATGCCGCAGGAGCTGGTCGCCGACATCGGCCAACCGGTTTCGAAATACAAGCAGGCCATTGCCCGCGCCGCCGTCACGCGGATTCGCGAGCATGCGCGCATCATCATCGACAGCGGCAGCACCACCGCCGCGATGATCCCGGAACTCGGCCAGCAACCGGGCCTGGTGGTGATGACCAACTCCCTGCATGTCGCCAACGCGTTGACAGAACTCGAGCACGAACCGGTGCTGTTGATGACCGGTGGTACCTGGGATCCGCATTCCGAATCCTTCCAGGGTCAGGTGGCAGAGCAGGTACTACGCTCATATGACTTCGATCAGTTATTTATTGGCGCCGATGGCATCGATCTGGTGCGCGGGACCACCACCTTCAATGAATTGCTGGGACTGAGCCGTGTCATGGCCGAGGTCGCCCGTGAAGTGATCGTGATGGTCGAGGCCGACAAGATCGGCCGCAAGATTCCCAATCTGGAGCTGCCTTGGAGCAGCATCCATACCCTTATTACCGATGATCGCCTGCCGCTTGAGGCCCGCGATCAGATTCAGGCCCGCGGCATCAATGTGATTTGCGCCGCTGTCAGTCAGGAGAAATAGCATGTGTGGAATTGTCGGTGCAGTCGCAGAACGGAACATTACCGCCATCCTGCTCGAAGGCCTCAAGCGTCTGGAATACCGTGGTTATGACAGCGCCGGTGTGGCGGTGTACACCAACGATGAAAAACTCTTGCGCCTGCGTCGGCCGGGCAAGGTCAGCGAACTGGAACAGGCGCTGATCGAAGAGCCTCTGGTCGGTCGTCTGGGCATTGCCCACACCCGCTGGGCGACCCACGGCGCGCCATGCGAACGCAACGCTCACCCGCATTTTTCGGGCGATCTGGCGGTGGTGCACAACGGCATCATCGAGAACCACGAAGCCCTGCGCGAGCAACTCAAGGCCCTTGGCCATGTGTTCACCTCGGACACAGACACTGAAGTCATCGCCCATCTGCTCAACGAAAAGCTCAAAGAGCAGCCCGACCTGACCGCGGCCCTGAAAGCGACCGTCAAAGAACTGCACGGCGCATACGGTCTGGCAGTGATCAGTGCTCGGCAACCGGATCGCTTGGTAGCAGCCCGCAGTGGCAGCCCATTGGTGATCGGTCTGGGCCTGGGTGAAAACTTCTTGGCCTCCGACCAGTTGGCCCTGCGCCAGGTCACTGACCGCTTCATGTACCTGGAAGAAGGCGATATCGCCGAAATTCGCCGCGACAGCGTGCAGATCTGGGACATCAACGGCACGCTCGTCGAGCGTGAAAGCGTTCAGTACCGTGACGGTGCCGAAGCCGCTGACAAAGGCGAGTTCCGGCATTACATGCTCAAGGAAATTCACGAGCAACCAGCCGTGGTGCAACGCACGCTTGAAGGTCGCCTGAGTCAGAATCAGGTGCTGGTCCAGGCGTTTGGTCCACAAGCGGCCGAGCTGTTCGCCAAGGTGCGTAATGTACAGATCGTTGCCTGCGGCACCAGCTATCACGCCGGTATGGTTGCCCGTTACTGGCTCGAAGAATTGGCCGGCATCCCGTGCCAGGTCGAAGTCGCCAGCGAATTCCGTTATCGCAAGGTGGTGGTGCAGCCCGACACCCTGTTCGTGAGCATCTCCCAGTCAGGTGAAACCGCCGACACGTTGGCTGCGCTGCGCAATGCCAAGGAACTGGGCTTCCTTTCCAGCCTGGCAATCTGCAACGTCGGCATCAGCTCCCTGGTGCGTGAATCGGACCTGACGCTGCTGACCCAGGCCGGTCGCGAAATTGGCGTGGCCTCGACCAAAGCCTTCACCACTCAATTGGTGGGCCTGCTGTTGCTGACCCTGGCCCTGGGTCAGGTTCGCGGCACATTGGCCGCAGGCGTCGAAGCCACACTGGTGGAAGAACTGCGTCGCCTGCCGACCCGTCTGGGCGAAGCCCTGGCCATGGACAGCACTGTGGAAAAAATCGCCGAGCTGTTCGCCGAGAAGAACCACACCCTGTTCCTCGGTCGCGGTGCGCAATTCCCGGTGGCGATGGAAGGGGCGCTCAAGCTCAAGGAAATCTCCTACATCCACGCCGAAGCCTACCCGGCGGGCGAGCTGAAACATGGCCCGCTGGCGCTTGTGGATAACGACATGCCAGTGGTCACCGTGGCACCGAACAACGAGTTGCTGGAGAAGTTGAAGTCCAACCTCCAGGAAGTCCGCGCCCGCGGCGGTGAACTGATCGTCTTCGCCGACGAGCAGGCCGGCATGACCAACGGTGAAGGCACCCATGTTGTGCACATGCCGCATATCCACGACATCCTGTCGCCGATCCTCTACACCATTCCGTTGCAGTTGTTGTCGTACTACGTGGCGGTGTTGAAAGGTACTGACGTTGACCAGCCACGTAACTTGGCGAAGTCGGTGACTGTGGAATAAGTTCTTCACAGGCAATGAAAACGATGGTTCTTTAAAATAAAGATTGACACTAAATAATAAAGATTGACACAAGCCAACATAGATTGACACAAGGTCTAAACCCCCGTATTTACGGGGGTTTTCCTTTTCTGGATCGATCCTTCGGTCTGGATTCATCGCTTCGATTTTTAGCTGTAGTAGCCTAGGAATGCCTTCGAGATGACTGCTAGGCCGAGCATCTTTTCCTACAACTATTTCCAGCGTGAAATGAAGCGGTTCGCACGAGCTGAGGAGGCGGGGGTTGCGAGGTCGCAGGTTTGCATCACAGCAGGACATTGAACGGCACATTGCAAACGGATTTGGCGCAGGCGCCGGAGCGAGCTACGTGCCTTGGCTAAGAGTGCAGGATGTTCCGTCAAGGGGGCGTTCGCACAAGATCCCAGGAGTGAAGGTTGATCGGATACATCACCTTCTGTCAGACCTTGAGAGGTCTTATCACCTTGTTTGCGAATTTTCTGAAGACGTTGTGGATATTCGTGAGCAATACCCCTTGTTACCTCTAGAGCATGTGCAAACTATTGCCGCTTCAATAGGTGTCCGTTATCCGACGTACCCAGGCACCAAAGTGCCGTATGTAATGACAACAGATTTTCTATTAACTGTTCGAGAGCCAGGTGGGGGTTTTAAAACTGTTGCTAGAACGGTTAAGTATCAAAAGGATTTGGATGGTAAAGGGGCGAAGAGAACGCTTGAAAAGCTTGAAGTTGAAAAGCGGTTTTGGCAAAAGCAAGGAGTTGATTGGAATATCGTTACTGAAGAGTATTTCACTCGGGATTTGATAAAGAATCTTGGTATGCTCAGGAAATACTCAAAGCTGCCGAGGGACTTAATGAAGTCATCCTTGCATGCTAGATTCATCGAGCTCCTAGAGAACAGCAGACCCTATCCATGGAGTTTGGCTGAGTGTCTGCGAAAAATTGCCTCTCAGTTATCTATATCATATGCCGACGCCAGAGGAGTGTTTTTTTATTTTGTCTGGAATAAAGTCGTCAAGATTGATTTGTTGAATGCCCCTCTCTTATTGACTGATGCTTTGCCAGAGTTTGAAGTTGTTCAAGCCGCCGGTCAGATATCATTGAAGGAGAATATGTCATGAAAGTTGTCGTTAATGGCGTATTTGAACCGGTTACAGAGCTCTCCGTTATCAGCGACATGGTTAGGGCTATCCATCTCGATGAAAAACATGATGTGGTGTTTGTCATTGGGTTAACAGAACCTTTTCGGCAGCCCTATGCTGTTGGCCTAGAGGGTTTTTGCTGCTCGTTGAGTTCCGGTGATACCAAGCCAGTAACCATCACTACGCCAGAGTTCATGATGGTGCTTGAAGACGATCTGAGCGAGAAAGCGAAGCAAGCCAGAGATGATAAATGGGATGTCATAGCCCCGCTGATTGAGTCTAGTTATCCTGGACAACTATTTGTGCGTGGTGAACTAGGGAGATTGGTGTCGAACAGAGCTTCGGAGCTTGGAATTCAGCGCAAAACTATTTATCGACTGCTCTACCGGTATTGGGTTTATGGTCAGGTGAGAAACTCATTGCTGAATAATTATACGGCAGTGGGGGTTCCAGAACGAAACTATGATCCCAGTAGACCGCCGGGGAGGCGGCCAAGGTTTCAAGGAGTTCTTGTCCAACCTGCCAAAATTATTAACGCCGTTGACAAACGTTGTATCCGGTTGGGGTACTCTTTGTACGTTAATGATAAAAAACCCTCTATTGTCAGCGCTTATGACGAAATGCTGAAAAAGTTCTATTCAGTAAAGGATATGTCTAAGAAAGATGGTGAGGGGTGTCGTCTGTTACCTAGCTCAGAAATACCGAACTATCACCAGTTCTATAATTGGGGTAGGAAATTTTTTGATGAGGTCGAGACTGAGCGTGGGCGTAAAGGATTAAAAAAATGGCTTAAGGACTGTCGTCCGCTGTCTGGTACTGTCCGCGATTGGCTTCGTGGCCCCTGTCATCAGTTCGAAATCGATGCAACGATTGCCGATATTTATTTGGTAAATAGCTACTCTAGGCGAATGCTGATAGGTCGGCCGGTACTTTACATCGTAGTCGATAGTTTCTCTGGAATGATCGTTGGCCTTTATGTGGGACTGGAGGGCCCTAGCTGGAATGGCGCTAGGCAAGCGCTATTCAATGCTTTCACCTCCAAGGTCGAGTTCTGTGCTCAGAATGATGTCGAGATCGACCCAGAGGACTGGGACTGCCACCACTTGCCGTACAACATCTACTCAGACAGGGGTGAGATGCTGTCGATGGCATCAGAGGGACTTGCGACAGGTCTGGGCATCGAGATGGGGACTGCACCGCCTTTTCGACCAGATTGGAAGCCGATGGTGGAGAGCCGGTTCGGTATTTTGAATGACCTCACCGGGATCAGGTGGCTTCCCGGTGGAGTGGCTGCGCGCGAGCAAGAGAGGGGCGAACGAGATAACCGGCTCGACGCAACGCTGAACCTGAAAGAGTTCACTCAGATCATCATCAGGTGTGTCCTCCACTACAACCGGCATCATCGGCAGCCCGGTCGGCTCACCCAGGCGATGATGAATGATGGTGTTGAGCCTACTCCTATTGGGATTTGGACATGGGCTTCTGAAAACGAACTAATCGAGCCCAATAGTCGGCCAGACGAGCTGGTATATCTCCACCTGTTGCCTCGTGATCGGGCAACCGTTCAAAAAGGTGGGCTGATGTTCCGCGGAATGCACTATGTCTGTGAAATGGCTGTGGAGAAAAACTGGTTTGCCAAGGCCCGCAGTCGTGGGGTCTGGTCGGTAGAGTGTTGGTACGACCCGAATTCCTCTGCTCATATCTGGATTCACAATGATAGTAAGCAGTTCATCCGTTGTGATCTTCGCCAGTCGGATACTAAGTACGCCGGTTATCGCTCGGACGAAATCTATGATTTGATCGAAGCCTATCGACAAAAACCACCTGCACACCGGCGCGCCGAGTTGGAAAGCCGTGTGGATCTAACCGACGTGGTCAGTAAGATCATCAACAATGCGCTTGCGGAGCAGAAGCAAGAACCGGTACCCGCCACAAAAGCGGAAGCCGTAGGAAACATTCGCGAGAATCGGGCTGCGGAGCGATTTATGGAGCGCGAGAATGCTCCTGTTCCTGATGGGGTGCGGGCGCAGCCAACTGATCGGGAGACTGGATCAACTCCCAATACACATGAGTCATATGCCGGCCCACGCAGTGCAGAGATCATCGATATGCTCAAGAGAATCCGCCCAGGACACACCAAATGAAAGGCGCCCAGATTTTTGCGAGCTACACCAAACAGCCCATCCCTGAATACGCTGGCAACCCGCTGATCGAAGCATTGCCTCCGATCCTTACGGATACAGAAGCTGCGGAGTTGATCTCGAATTTTCCTCAGCCAGTGGATCCCGAAGAACTCACCCTGGATGGGGCAATCCGGATTCACTGCATAGATCGTTTGAGAACAGTGGTGCAGCCCTTTTTGCTTCACCTGGATTTAGAGTCCATGTTCTCACTGCTCATCCGCCGGGGGTACGTGGGTCGTAATCCCACGTCACCTGATACCGTTAGGCATTTGCATTCCTTGTCGGGAGCTCAGCGTTACCATGACGCTTTCAAGTCGACCGCTGAGACCTTCAGTGTGGTGGGGCTAAGCGGCATTGGTAAGTCGACAGCTCTGCACGCCATCTTGAGTCTTTATCCACAAACGATTCGTCATGAGCGTTATGAGGGTAAGCAATTCGTCCACACCCAAATCACTTGGCTTAAGCTCGACTGCCCCCGAGATGGTTCCTTGTCGGGATTTTGCCAGCAGTTCTTTTATGCCGTTGGAAATGCCCTGGGGGACAAGGACTATCACAAGCGTCACCGGCATCGGAACATCAATGATGCGCTGCAGCAGATGGAGCAGGTCGCCAGCACATTTTTCATAGGTGCGTTGCTAATCGACGAGCTTCAGAACCTCCACCTAGCTAAAACCGGTGGCAAGGAGAGCATGCTGAACTTCTTCCTCAACTTGGTTAACAACATCGGAATTCCTGTCGTTTTCATCGGTACAAACTCGATGATCAGCTTGTTTTCGGATGTCATGCGCAACGCCCGTCGTTGCTGCGGCGTGGGCATGCTGGAGTTCAAACGCTTCGAAAAAGAAGATGACGAATGGAAAATGCTGGTCGGGAACCTTTGGAGCTATCAGTGGTGCAAGCAGACGGCTGAACTGACTGGCGAGATTTTCGATGTGTTGTATGAGCACACCCAAGGCGTTACAGATTTTCTCGTCAAGCTGTTGGTGTTGAGTCAGCGTTATGCGGTTCAAAGTGGTTTGGAGTGTTTGACTGCCGAGATAATTGCAAAGGTGAGCAACTCCAAGATGCAGATCCTGAAGCCAGCACTGTCAGCCCTGCGCAGTCGAGATCCAAAGCGGATGCGGCAGTTCGACGACCTGCTGCCGATCGAAGAGCAACTGAACGACATGATGGCGTTCGATGGACTGGTTCGAGCAGACCGCCTCGCCCTGCTTCGGAGTGTCGTATCGCGTGAACATCCGACAAACCCGACTCCAGCAGTTTCCACGAATAAACCCCAGGCACCTGCTGCTGTCGCTGTAGAGTTCTCTGAGGCTAAAGCGCTGAGCGAACACGATTCTCCACTTGAAGCGTTAAGGGCCGCAGGTTGGATAAATAAC
This sequence comes from Pseudomonas sp. B21-019, assembly GCF_024749225.1. NCBI lineage: Bacteria > Pseudomonadati > Pseudomonadota > Gammaproteobacteria > Pseudomonadales > Pseudomonadaceae > Pseudomonas > Pseudomonas sp. B21-019. Next base: position 6,387,446 of record NZ_CP087193.1, on the reverse strand, counting down.
GATCTGTTTGAGTTTTCACCGACGTATCGCAAAAAGTGAGTTGGAGGTGGTGAAATGGATCTCAAATTCCATTTCTTCCCCACAGCATTTCCCGACGAGACACTACACAGCGTGCTTTCTCGTTATGCACGCCTTTGCGGTGTTCGCAGCGTCAAGGTCGCTTTCGCCGGAGCGAGATTCCCAGCGGCCTTCTCGCAGAGTGTGGCGTTCCCAAGCCACTTGGACGAACTTGTCGAAGCCCTGCCTTGCGGTACGAGCTTGTCGGTGGCCGAGGTCATCAAGCGTCACACGCTGTTGCCCTACTACGCCCCCTTTGTCAGCCAGGATCAAGTGGATCAAGCCCAGGCTTTGATGGCCGGCGATGGAACAGGGCTGATGCTCAAATTGGGCGTCAATGCGAGTCGTCTCGGGTTCGCCTCCAGAATGCGTTTTTGCCCAGACTGTGTAGTCCAGGATCAGGTTCGAGTCGGAGTCGCCTATTGGCATCGGGTTCACACGCTCCCTGGTGTGTTGGTGTGTCCCTATCATTGCACCTTGCTCAACGTCGTGGATCATCGCTGGTTCAGTCGCAATTCTCGGCAACTCAACCTGCCTGGCGATGACAGTGTGCAAGCACACTCGATACCGCTTCATGTCCCATTGATCTGTCTGCCGGCGCTACACGACATAGCGCTGCGCTCACTACTGGTGCTCGAATCTGAGGTCCATGCGCTGTCGACCTCCAAAGTGCGCTCCACGCTTCTGCAAGGGGCCGTGGAACACGACCTTACTTCCAAGCCCCGTCGCTTGCATCTACGACGTCTTGCGCAGCATATGGCTGCATTTTGCCGAACACTTCCGAATACCTGGGAATATTCGGTACTCAGCGAGGCTCGAGAGGGAGTCCCCGCCACATGGGTCACTAAGCTACTGCGCAAGCCAAGAGACTCCCACCATCCTCTCAAGTACATCCTGTTGGCCAGCGCACTGAGGGTCGATATGGAGAGCGTGCTGGGTAAAGAGACATTATGCGAGCCACAGACAGCGCCCCCTATTACGGCTGTCTCTCAACTCCCAAAGTGCGCTCCACGGATGTTTGACATTGAGGGGCTGGACTGTATATCGATGGCGGTGTGGAAACATGCGCTCGCGGGAGCCGATGCGAGAAAGATCGCTTCAGTACTAGGGGTTTCGCTGGTCCACGTCTACCGGACCATCCGCGGCGTGGAAGGTGGGTCAGACGCCTGGAAAGAGGCAAGGTTTCTCAGCCAGCTCCGCGAAAGACGAATGGTCTTCGATGCTGAGTATCGCTTGCAGAAGGCACATGACTGCCGGGGGTACGCTTGGCTGTATCGTTGCGATCGGCCTTGGCTGACGGAGTGCATTGCGAAGCGAGCTGCCGATCATGCAAACAGAGCGGATAGCGCTGACATGTTCGCCGTTCTCGATGTGAGACTTGCCAAGCAAGTCGGGCAATGTGCCCGAGCTCTTCGCTCTTTGCCGGGAAAACCTGTCCGGATCTCACGCACCAGGATCGGTCGAGAGCTTCACGTGCTGTCCCGTTTCGAGAAACAACTCTCCAAGCTACCCCTCTGTGCAGCAGCACTCATCGAGTTTTGTGAGTCTCTTGAAGAGTTCCACAATCGACGATTGTGGTGGGCGAGGCAAAAGCTTCGTTCGGAGGGAAAGACCATAAGTCAGTCGTCTCTCTACAGGACTGCGAGTATCAGGCTTAGGATTTAGTCAGGTGATGATCGGGCGCCACGTGTTAAGAAAATCCTTACCCTGGTACAGGTTGACGTGTGTTACAAGGGGCCGAACCCGGGATATGTGTCCTTTGCGAGCCCTACCTTGTAAGTCGATAACTGATGTCTGATCTGCTTTTTTTCCCAATGTCGATGCCGGACGAGATGTTGCATTCTCGTATCACCCGTTATCACTACCTGTCAGGTAACAGAACCGAAGCAGAGACCTTTCATGATCTGTTCGACTCGACTCCATTTGGAGTCGGAATGCTTCCTAAACAGATCGAGGTACTCGCAGCGAAGCTGCCGGGGGATAGAGAGCGCAATCTCAACGAACTCATCAGCAACAACACCACTTTTCCAGCCTATCGGCCTTTTTTGGGTATGCGCGACGATGCGGAAAAAGGAGCTGACGGGAGCGTTGTTTCTGAAGTGGCGCGTGTACCGCGTCGAGAAGTAACTGTTCACGGAAAGGCTAGGATCTGTCTCAGCTGCGTACAGCAGGATCTCTTGGAGCTTGGCTATGCCTACTGGCATCGGTCACACCATATGCCTGGTGTCATGGCTTGCTGGCGTCATGGCGAGCGGCTTATTCATGCCTGCCCAAAGTGCTCCCACCCATTCTATCGGAGGTACAAATTACTCCCGAGCTTAACCGAACAATGTGTATGCGGTTGGAGTCCGTTAAACGCTGCAGAAGGGGCGAAGGCATCGGACGTTGAGATGAAGTTTGCAATTTTCGCGTATGAAGTTCTCCAGCGTAATCTTCCATCGGTGTGCAGTAAAGTTCTTTACTCCTGCCTTGTTCGGCAGACTAGGAAACGTGGTTTCACTCACGGCGAACTAATCAGTACTGCAAAGTTGATTGATAGTATTAGAGCTAAATTTGGGGATGAGGTTCTGTCGCAGATGGACAGGGCTTTTGACCAAGGGAAGCTTCAGACCTGGATCAGATTTCGGGTTTATAAAGGCCAGATCGATATGCCGTTAGCCCGGCATTTGATTATCGCGTTTCATCTGTTCGGTAGTGTCGAAAAGTTTGAGCTGTACTTGAGAAAAGAGTTGATTCTTTTTAGCGCTGCTAATTCTGGGATACCTTCCAAAGTTAAGCAGGGGCGGCCTAGTAAGAAGGATCAGCATCGGCAAAAAATAGAAACGCTTATGGCGCTGCGTCCGGACATTAACTTGGAACATCTCTGGGCGAATGCTTATCAAGCTACTCGATGGATCACGGAACATGACAACTCATGGCTTATGGCGAAACTCCGCGCGGTGAAACACGAGCCCCTGTCGGTAGAGGAGGCTAGCGACCCACGAGATCCATCATATGCTGACATCATTCAAGCAGGTGTCGATGGTTTGTATCGAGTTACGAAAGATCAGAAGCGTGTAAACATCGGCAATCTCCTGAAATTGCTTCCAACCCGCATGAACCCTATACCAGCAATTCGTAAACAGAAATTTCCTTTAGTCACTCAGATGGTTGAGCGTCATCTTGAGTCTGTCTGGCATTTTCGATTAAGGCGCCTGGTGTGGGCAATTGCGGAAATGCGAAGGCTAAACCTCCCATTGAACACTGGAAGTCTCAGGTTAGTCTCCACGGTACCTGCTCAAGTTTTCCCAATACTTTTCAGCTTCTTTGAGTGGAATCTTGAGCATTTCGCCAAAAACGGTATTGAGCCTGAGACCCTACTCAGGTCGACAGGCGTATCGCGGAATTGGGAAGGGCCTCCCGGTTTTGATGTCATTTTGGGTGGGCATGCATATCGTCGGAGGGGATCTGGCTTCGAGCTCTCGGAGCTGATGTGAGACCAGGTTAACTACCAACCGCAGCTGAGGGGTGATCGCGAGATCATCCTGATGCAATCTCCATTTCGGATGCCTTGGTTACCTGACGGTCATTTCGAATGGCTTTGCACGAAGCGTCGCAGTACCGCTTGAGCGTCAGGTGTTTCCTGAAGGTCATTGAGCATTTTGATCGGGTCACGATGCTCAGCAATCAGCAGGGCAGAGCGACGTCGGATCAAGGCTTCAAGGTGACCCGGACTGAACTCCGGATGGTATTGAGTGGATATTGCATGGCGCCCGTATCGAATTATCTGGTGCGGGTCATGATTCGAGCGAGCCAGTGCGATAGCGCCTTCAGGAAGAGTGATGACGGTCTGTTCATGAGTGAGGTGAGCTGGGAATCGAGCTGGCCACTGCTTCAACAGTTCATCTTCCATGGCGACGGGCAGCAGCTGGATCATTTCGCAGCCCACTTCGCGCCCATCAGGGTGATAGTCGACAACACCACCTAACGCGTGAGCCATGAGCTGATGCCCATAGCACACTCCGAACAGCGGCATCTCAATAGTCATGGCTTCGCGAATCCACTGCGCTACGTATTCGCTCCAGGGCTCTCGGTCGGTGACCATTGCCCAAGAGCCGGTGATGATAGCGACGCAATCGTCACAAGGATCAGGTAACCGTTCGCCCTCAAAAGCTCGTACTACGGTCACCTCGTCTGATGAGACACCAAGGGCTGTTCCAAACCAGGCAGGCAGGTCACCAAGTTGATCGCGGATGTCATCGGGTGGCGTGCCGACTTGAACAATGAGGACCTTAGGTAAAACCAACAGTAAATACCCTATATGGGGGGAATGGATCAGGGATGCAGTTGGACAGATCAATCTCCCAGTGCGAATTCGATCCCTGCTTCGATATGAATGGCAGTCGAGTCGAAGCCTGGTAAAGCAAGTTTATCTGTCTCCAGGATCAGGCATATTTCTGTGCACCCAAAAATGACAGAGTCAGCACCTTCGGCTTTGCCTTGCTCGATCAAAGACAAAAGCACCGCTCGCGATTCCTCACGAACAATCCCCAGGCTGAGCTCGTTGAAGATGATGTCATGGATTTGACCGCGACCCGCGCTATCGGGGACGAGCACTTCAATACCATGTTCCCGCATACGGGCTGGGTAGAAGCCGTTCTCCATTGTGTAGCGAGTCGCGATCAGGAGAGGTTTCTTATGACCTGCGATCTTGAGGTGATCCGCCACGACATCGACGATGTGGATGAAGGGTAGAGGTGTAGCCGCCATTACCGCATCTGCCACCAAGTGCATGGTCACCGCGCAAATCATCACGCAGTCAGCGCCTGCGCTTTCTAGGCTTCGAGCCACTTCAGCAAGCTGAAGCCCGGCCTTATCCCATTCGCCGGCTTTTTGCTTATCGACAATAGTCTGGAAATCCACCGAATGCAGCAGCACCTGCGCCGAATGAAGCCCGCCTAACCGCTGGTTGATTCCTCGATTTAACTCTCGGTAATACACCGCAGAGCCCTCGTAGCTCATGCCACCAATGAGACCAATCTTCCGCACTTCACACCTCCTATATCCGGATTCCCGATGATTGACGGCAGACGAGTGCCCATTCGTATCGGCTGGAGTGTATGCTGCGAAGATATTCACAAATAATGAATAATCAGCATACTGGATTCTCAAAATGAGAAACTTGGATTTAGACTCACTGCAAATATTCAAAGCAGTGGTGGACTACGGCAGCATCACGAATGCGGCAGCCCAGCTCAATCGCGTGCAATCGAATATCACCACGAGGGTGAAAAACCTGGAGGAGCGCTTGGGCGTGGCGCTTTTCCATCGCCAAGGTGGAAAGCTGATTCCGTCGGATGAGGGGCGGCTGCTGCATCAGTATGCTGAAAAATTGCTTCGCCTTTCCATCGAAGCGGAGACCGCGCTTAAACGCGGCACCCTGCAAGGTGCACTTCGAATCGGCACGCTCGAAAGTACCGCTGCCGCGAGACTTCCTCCGCTACTGTCCAGCTATCACGAACGCTTTCCAGATGTTCAGATTGAGTTGATATCCGGATCAACGGATTCGCTAATTGCTCAGGTTCATCGCGGTCAGATCGAGGCCGCATTCGTCTCAGATCCGTTCACCGCTGCTGGTCTGGAGAGCCAGGAAGTCTTCATCGAGGAGCTGGCTCTCATCGTCGCGAAGAACAGCCCGATCGTTAATGCCCGAGCACTGCAAGGATCGACGATCATCGCTTTCGCCAAGGGCTGCTCGTTCAGGCGCATTCTGGAGAGCTGGCTAGAGACCTGCGAAATCGTGCCCACCAGAGTGCTCGAGCTCGCTTCCTATCATGCGATATCAGCGTGTGTGGCAGCGGGTACGGGGGTGGCAATCATGCCGCAGTCCGTTCTCAAGGCCGTTCAGGTGGAAAGCCTGGTCAGGGCGCTCCCTCTGCCGCCCAAGGTTGCACGTGTTCGAACCCACCTGGTCTGGCGTTGTGGTCACGAATCGCGCGCGTTGCAATCTATTCGGGATGAGATAGCTAGGTATCGGGGATCTAGTGCGTAGGAACACATTTCTGCGAATGTCTGATTTTGGTTGTTTTCTGCGTAATTGCACTCCACTTGACCACCCATTTGCATTGCCACTGACCGCTCAATTGCATTCGAGCTGACCAAGCGTTTTCATCGGATTTGACAAGCACAATTCGCGACCTCGACCGGCTGGAATCGACCCCGTAGCCGCCGTTGGCGACAGCAGCTATCGGCCAAAAGGTCGCCCATAAGGCACTGGTCGCAACACCGGTGCCTCTGCAGAGAAGCCCTGCTTCCTAGTCTAAGTTCAGCCGCTTGCGTGTCTCGTCGCTCATGAAGATATCGTAGATATGGCGATACTCGCGGGCTTGGGTCTCAATCGCCGTAACCTTGTGATACCGAATTGAGCCGTGCACAACAATTACCTTGGTAGGCGGCTTAAACGGATTGTCCAATTCGACCTCGACCACAACGGGGGGTTTTTCGTCGCCAAGTCTTTCAGCGTCGGCCTCCGGCGGGGGTACATAGGCAAGGCGGCTGGCCTCGGGGAATAAGACTACGTTGGTACCCGCCTCACCCGTCTGCACGGATGGGAAGACCAGACCGTCGACCTGCTTGCCAAAGCGCAGCCGTAGGTACTCGAACACCACCTGAGTCGACAGATAGCTCAGCTCATCATTACGAGCCTTTGGCCTGGACATCTTTTTGACAAGTGAGCCCAGGAATACCTTGCGATGTAGCGCCTCACGAAACCCTACGTCCAGGAGCGACAGATCCGGAGGTTCAACCTGGTCCAGTGCCGTGAGGTCAAGGAGCTTCAGTTCGGCGACTGGAGTCAGCGCCGTGCTCACCACATGATCCCCGGTGATGGAGCGGATTTCGCTCAGACAGGTCTCTCGCTCCAGCGCGCAGTACAGAGCGGAGATACCGTTCGGCGTCATCCTTTGACTGCTTGCCAGGAATCTCGGAGTAGGGCCGAATTGGCCAGCGGGATCATTAATTATCTTCTCCGCATCGCTGAAACCTTTAGCAAGACGCGCACGGTACATCAAGTCGCCATTGGCCATGGTCCGGATAGCTTCAGACTTAAGGCTTTCGTTATCGGCGACCAGAAAGGAGAAAATCGAGTCGAGAAATTCTCCGGCATTCGCGTTGAAGAAGCGGTGCGTGTACTGCACACCCTCAACGAACTGGTCCCAAAGACCTTCGTAGAGGTTTACTTCCATCGCGTCGTCCTCGCCATAAAAGTGCGTAGTGTCGCCGGCATCATCCAGATTGAATTCATCTGGAACACCGCTACACAAATCGTCGAAATATGGTTCGTTGCCGAGATCAAACCATTCCGAGAGAACAATATCTATCTCTGCAATGGGGAAAAGCTCAATCCTGGCCCCATACAACATGCTGAGCTCGTAGTCCGAGAGACTCTCCTTACGGGCAATATTCTCGCGAACCCGGGCATAGACGTATTCAAATAGAATCTGGGACTCAATTGCCTTCCCGCGGCGCTGGCAATACTTGCAGCCAGCTTCCTGCCCGTGCGCATCGAACAGCTTCTTGAGAGGTTCCGGAGTGACGCATTCAATACAAATCATCGCTTCTTCCTGAAGGGTCTTTTTCTCATACATATGGCTGGAGCCATCTACTTAGCAAAGCTGGCAGCGCCCGTGTAGCTCCCAAAAGCGGCAGCTGATTGCACTGCACCATTAAGGTAATCTCCATCAGGGATCATTTGAACAGACATTCCAAGGAGGGCCGAGCAACTCATGTCCGCAGATAAATCTCTTGTCGCTGCCCTTCAAGCGCTGTGGGACATCCCGCCACCTGGCCCACAGAATCTCTGGAGCAGCCGCGAGTTCGTCGCACTTAAGGAGTTGCTCACCAAGCGCTACCGCAGCGGAAAATCCACCTTCGGGCTGGAGGTCTCCATCGGCAATGCGCTTAGGTCGCTGGGTCTGCCATGCAGCACCCCCCATCTGCCCAACCAGCCCAGGCCAGACATGGGTAAGGTGGCTGCCGCGTTGGCTCACGAGTTTCAACGGACCACCACTAGGCGGCGTTACCTCTGCCCGCTCGATATGGCCGATGAGCTCCCGTCCTTCCAGTTTGGCAATGCCCGGATGGGTCGATTCACCGCTGCCGAACTTGAGGTTTTGTTCAATGCGCCCCGCTTAGAGCGCTGTTATCCAGGCATACGGCTGGACGCTCAGCGTCTGTCCCAGTTTCATTGGATGGTCGTAGAGGAAGACGTGTCTGTTCGCGGCGAATCGGGCAATCGCCAGTTCTCCTGGCTGGACTTCCCCATCGGAAAGGATCTGGGCGAGATTGTTCCCCACCGCGGGCGCTTCCCCGCGGCGGTAGAGCGCGCGCTTTTCTTCCTGCTGCTGGCGCCATGGGAGGACTGGGCCGAGATGACCGAGGTGGATTGGCGGGGATTCCAGCTGCCTTGGGTCTACACCGTCGACGATGACCTGTGCGCTTTCCCGCACCCGCCGCCACCCCCTGAGCGGCTGTCGTGGGAGCCGTACTCCTACCAAGTGGACCACGACGAGTGGGAGGAATCTGAACGCCCGATGTGGCTGCGAACCTGGGCAACCGCCGAGGATGTGCGGCAGGCACTGGAAGCCAGGTGGGCGCTGCTGCAGGCAGCGAGTACCCAGGCGTCGGAACTTTTCTCAACTCCGGTGGAGCACTTCCTGGTCCGTGCGTTCCTTTCCGATAGCATCGATGAAGTGATGGCGCACCTCATCATGATTGAGGCCGCGTTTGGCGCCGAGGCAGACCACAGACGCAAGCTGCGACTGACAGGCGATAATCACGACGAATCGCCGACACGCAGGGTTGCTGCAAGACTGAGCGCCGCCATCGTCGAGCCGGGTGCAGCGAAGGAGTATCTGGACCTATACGATATGCGATGCACCTACGTTCACGGGCGCCCTGAAGGTCGCATCATCTCCACCCAACAGCGGGTCTTGGCACGTCGCCTTGCACGCGAAGCGGCAAACGCCCTGGTTGGCCTGGCGCAAGCACAACAGGTCCGTGAAATCGTCCTGCTCGACTTGCTCAATCGCGGCGTGGCGAACCTCCCACCCAAGCCGTGACCATGCGGCTAACTCAGGCGCAGTCTCATGAAGGTAGGTGGTGTGTTGCGAATGTCCGCATTGGGTTGTTGATTTCTGCCGGTCAAGGTCACTCACTGTACTGGTCAAGTCTGATGCAAACGACTGGTCAGGACCAATGCAAATGGGTGGTCAAGTCCTTACAATTACGCATTTTCTGCCAATCATGACCACGCAACGTGATGATCAAAGCTGGTGCAAGTGACTGATGAGCTCAACCTACATTACGCAGGCTGAGCTATCATCGTCTTCAGCTGTTCTGAATCGCTCTGACTTTCTCGGTAGTGATCGGCTCACCGCCGATGCCCCAGTCGCCGCTCTTCACTTCCTCAAAGATGACCCAGGTCACACCGCGCATTTTCTCGCCTTCGACCGAGACCATGGCATCGGTGATCTTGCTGATAAGCTCGGCCTTTTGTTCGGTCGAGAAAACACCTTCAATGCCTTTCACAGTTACCAGTGGCATAGCCAGACTCCTTCAATTGTTGAGTGATGCTGTGAACCAGTCGAATACTTATTCCTGGTATGCCGCATAGTCGGTGTAGCCCTTCGCTCCGATCACACCGTAGAAGGTGGAGTGATCGCTCGGTGCGAGTGGCCAACCGTTCTGCATCCGCTCGACCAAGTCCGGGTTGGCAATGTACGAGGTGCCGAAGGCGATCAGGTCATGGTTGCCGTTCTGCAGCTCGGCTTCTGCCAGCTGTGCGTTAAATCCACCGGCGCCGATGACTGTGCCTTTGTAGAGTGAGCGGAAGTGCCTGTAGAAGCCTCTCGGGAAAGGCACTGCATCCAGCGTTGGTTGGTAGTTCAAGTGGACGAAAGCCAGCTCACGCTCGTTAAGCTCCGAGGCGATACTGTTCCAGGTAGCCTCTTCCTCTGGATATGGACGCAGATCGTACAGACGTCCGAACGGTGAGATCCGTACACCTACGCGGAAACCGCCAATGGCATCAGCGATAGCATCGACAGTCTCCAGCAGGAAGCGCTGACGGTTCTCGATTGATCCACCGTATTTGTCGGTACGTGTGTTGATCTGGCTGCTCAGGAACTGGTCGAACAGGAAAGCGTTAGCGGCCATCAGCTCGACGCCATCGAAGCCGGCTTCCACCGCACGTAACGCCGCAGCAACGAAGTCTTCGGTGACACGGTGAATCTCATCGATGGTCAGTGCACGCGGGACGCTGGGGGCAACAGGACCAGCAACGTCAGGTGCGGTCCACGCGTAAACCGTAGTACCTACAGCCGGTTCGGCACTCGCCGAGACCGGTGCCACGTTGCCAGGCTGCAGCGACACGTGGGACATTCGGCCAACATGCCACAGCTGGGCAAAGATCTTGCCGCCTTTGGCGTGCACGGCATCAGTCACTTCGCGCCAGGCGCGGGTCTGCTCATCGGTGTAGATTCCAGGGGTGTACAGGTAACCACGCCCTTCGTCAGAAATCGGCAGACCTTCAGTGATGATCAGACCGGCTGAGGCCCGCTGCGCGTAGTAAAGCGCAGTCAGTTCTGTCGGGACGTTGTCTTCCGTCCGGGTACGGGTCATTGGGGCCATGACTACCCGGTTAGCCAGTTCCAGGCTGTCCAGATTGTATGGAGTAAACAGCTTTTTCATGTGCAACCTCTACGAACGAATACCTGATTCAAACGGCTTGCTTAACCGGTGACGACTTCGAGTTTCGGCACCATACGGATCGCCTTGGAGAAGTTGGCGAGGTTCACGGACGTCTTGGTGACGATGCGGTGCAGCTCTTCCACTTTCTCGGAAGGCGCATCGGTGTGGATGCGCACGACGTAGCTGATTTCGTCGAAACCGGGGTTAACGCTTTCGTCTAGGCCCAAGAATCCGCGCAGATCAAGCTCACCATGGGTCTCGATTTCAAGGTTGTGGATGGTGATGCCCATGGCCGAGGCATTAACGACATAACCCACGGAGAGACATGCGTTCAAAGCGGAAATCAGCAGTTCCTGTGGGTTCGGGGCAGAGTTGGCACCCAGCAGTTCCAGTGGCTCATCGGCCGCGATCTTGATGTCACGTGGGTAGTCGGTACCGCTCAGGTGGAAGCGGTCGACGGTGGCCACGGTGCGGGTTTGATGTTCCCACTTGGTTTTGACCTTGAAGCGTGCGTGACGCTTGGACGGATCTTCAGCGACGCCCTGTGCGAAGGCTTGCAGCGCCGCGATATCAATACCGTTGAGATGCTTGTCCATTGTCGAATCCTCTTAAAATCATGAGTAAATAATCAGAAATTCAAGACAGCCGAGGGCAATAACCCTGTCAGTACGTGCAGCCGGAAATTGAGCAGCTGGTTGCACCGATGGCTTCTTCATCACTCGAAAGTTCTTCAACTGCTGCCCGGAGCACTTCGGTAAACACTGCGGGATCCTGAGCGCCGGAGATGTGGCGGTTGCCATTGATCACGAACAGCGGTATGCCAGTTCCAAAGCGGTTGACCGCTGCTTCATCACTGCGAATTGCGGCCTCTGCCGAATCGAAGCCATGGAGATCAGATGCACCCACCTCTATCGCCAGATCTCGCAAGATCTGTTCGTTAAATATGTCCTTACCCTCGGTGGTTCCAGCCAGGTAAAGCCGCTCGATAAAGCGGGCTTGCAGTGTCGGATCAGAGATGGCCTTTACGTACCGGTGAGCTGCGGAGGTGTCCCCGAAGCGCATGAGGTCAAACCGGTAGTCCAACCCTTCAAGCGAAGCATTTACTTGTACGGACTTCATGAACACGTCCGCTTGTGCCTTGCTGCCGGTTTTCTGTACCAGTGCCTGGCTGAACGGGATCGGGTTCAAGCCATTGGCCAATCGATAAGCGTGAGGCACGATTTCAACTTCATGCCCGAGTGCATCAATGGCCTTTTCCAGGCGCTTCTTTGCTATCCAGCACCAGGGACAGACAAAGTCGGACCAGACCTCAACCGTAATTTTCTTCATGGAATCTCCTCTCATCTGCCTCTGCTGGATAAGCTGCGAAAGCTCCCTCAGCTCTGGGGGGTACTGTCCATGGCATCCAGGACGTGAGTGCTGTACACCACCGCCGCACCGGCGTTTAGATTCACTGCCACACCCAGGGCTTCACTGACTTCCTCGGTGGTGATGCCGAGTTTCTTGGCCTCAGCAGCGTGAAACGCGATGCAGCCATCGCAGCGAGTGGTGACAGCGACAGCCAGAGCGATCAGCTCGCGAGTCTTGGCATCGAGGTGATTGGTTTTGTTGCCGGCGTTACCGAGCATTGCCGCGCCCCGCAGGGTGTCAGGCGAATGAGTGCCGAACTCTTTCAGGCGAGCACTTACATCGGTGATGGTTTGTTGCCAGTTAGGCATGCTAGACATGATTACCACCCTACTAGTTGATAGGTAAGATTTGCCAAAAAATGGGCCGACGCGGGTCGCTATCAGCCCCTTGCACGCAGAGATCAGTACTCTGCGATCATCCGAATTACAGCCATATTCACAGTCTCACCGTCCTTCGTGGCCCAGTTAATGAAGCTCGATCCTTCAAGAATGCTGAGCAACAGGTAAGACTTCTCTCTGGATCCGCGCCCTTGGGCTAACTCCCCAGCAGCAATGCCTTCGTCCATCACTCTGGTCAACCAGGACAACTGCACGTCGAAGAATCGCTGTGTCAGACGTTGAAGCCCATCGGGCAATGCGGCCATTTCTGCCGCCAGCGCACCACACAATGGCAACAGACCACCTTCAGTGCTGGAATAGAAAAGCACATAGAACGCCTTGAGCCTTTCAATTGCACCTTTCTGATTGATCTCGATGCGCTCGAATTCAGCCTGCACTCGCGAGACGTACTCTTCGACGATCGCGATCCCCAGGTCTTCCTTTGTCGGGAAGTGGTAGTGAATGCTCGCCTTGCGAATACCGACAGCATCTGCAAGATCCGCGTAGCTGAACGCCGCATAGCCTCTCGTGCGCATGAGTCCTTCAGCGGCTTGAATTAACGCGTCCCGTGTTGCCAGTGTCATACATTCTCCTGCCTTCATCGCCCGACCAGAAAAGAGCGATTCCGGCCACTACGCAGCGAGTTTACTTCCCTTGCTTTCGGGCAGCCATGACTCCACCGTCCACATCCCAGACCGCACCAGTCACCCAGGACGTCTTATCGGAGAGCAGGAACACAATAGACTCAGCCACATCACGTGGAGTGCCGTTGCGACCCAGTGGGTGGAAGTTGTTGAAATCGTTCAGCGCACCCGCCAGCTGGTCACCAGGGATGAAACGCTCGAAGATTTTGGTTTCCACAATGCCCGGGCTGACCGAGTTAACTCGAATACCGTGCTGGGCCAGCTCACCCGCAGCGTGAGTCGTCAGGGCATCCAGACCCATTTTGGCCATGGAGTAGGCCGAAGCCGGAACACCTTCAACAGCCTGACGCGCTGCCACGGCGGTGACGTTTACGATCGAACCAGGTTTGCCCTGAGCGACTAGCTGTGCTGCCACCTGACGGGTCAGGAAGAAGACGGCACGGTTCAGGTTGAGGAAGTTGTCGTAATCCTCAAGCGAGTGCTCGATGAACGCCTTCGGATAGTAGATGCCCGCAGAATTGACCATCAGATCAATGTCCTTGTGGCTTGCGGCCAGCTTTTCGATTAACGCTTGGACGCTGGCAAAATTGGTCAGATCAACCGCGTAGGCCGCGACTTTGTCTTCGCCGGCAATGGCAGCCAGTTGTTGGCGTGCAGTTTCGGCTTTCTCAGGGCGGTTGCCCACGATCACCACCGAACCGCCTTGCTCGGCGACCATTTGTGCGGTTTCGAGACCGATACCACTCGTACCACCTACTACCAAAAGCTTGCGACCTTTGAACTGCATGATGATGTCCTCTGTTCGTTTGTCTACCAACTAGTAGGTAGACTATTCTTCGAACCAAAGGGTGTCAAGCTACCGCTTATCGGAGCAGAGTAAGGGGGGCGGGTAGATGGCTAGCGCGCCGTCACGCTTGGGCGATCTTGCAAAATTTCCAGTACCGAATTAAATTCGAACCATTAATGTACGATTTTATTACGGTGAATTTATGGATAGGAAAGGCGAAATCGAGAAGCACCTTGGCCAGTTCTGGGATAAGCGTGCGCTTGAAATCGTTGAAGACCCGCTGTCTGTAGACCAGTTGGGCGCGCCTATGGAATCGGTTATGGCCGTCGACGCTCTTGTCGATATCGGGAAAATACTCAAGGTAAAGATTCCGGTTGAGGTTGTGATCCGAAACGGCGGCTATGAAACCAAGGAGCAGTTCGTCAGCTTGGTGACCTCAGGTATCCTCAAGCACTTGAAGGATAAGACTCATGAGTAGTTCGTCAGTGGAAGATCCAGATCGGCTCCGCCTTGCTGAACGTCTGCGGGATGCTCGCGAATATGTCGGACTCTCCCAAGATGAGGTTGCCCATGCACTGGGACTTTCTCGCCCGGCCGTGACTAACATTGAGTCGGGCAACCGCAAGGTTGAGGCCGTGGAGTTGGGCAAGCTGGCCAAGCTGTACCGCAAGTCGATGGAGTACCTGACAACCGGTCAAGATCCATTGCCTTCTGGGCCAACCCAGCTTGCGTTTCTGGCCAGGGCCGTGCATGGACTTTCGCAGCAGGATATTGATGAGGTAGCTCGCTTCGCCGAGTTCCTCAAGCACAAGGGATAGTGAATGGGTTACCGCGATATTGTTTTGCGAGCTGTGCAGCGTGCGACCGAGGTCATCGACGAAACTGGCGCGATGGCGCGTATCGAGCAAGACGGCTATACGCGGATTGACCCTTTCCAAATTGCTGCGGATTCTGGGGTTATGGTCATGCTGCGCCCCATGCAAAAGCTGCTGGGTGCATTTCTAGGTGATGAAACACCCGGCATCTTGGTCAATGTGGACCGTTCGGCCGGCCTTGTTCACATGACTTGTGCCCACGAGCTGGGTCACTTCTTCATGGGGCATGGAAGTACTGCCGACGAGCATATCTATTACGGCTCCAAAGGCGCCCTTATCGAACAGGAAGCGGATCAGTTCGGCTACAACCTTCTCGTTCCTCGCAAGCTGATCGTCAAGATCATGCAACGCAAGCAATGGACGAAAGAGCAGCTGTTTAGTCCTGCCATTTTGTATCAGTTGGCCTTGCGCATGGGGGTCAGCTACGAGGCAGCCGCTTGGTCGCTCAGCCGCCACAACGTCATGAGCACCGATCAAGTGCAGCAGATGCTGCGGACTACGCCGGCGATGATCAAGAGATCATTGCTCGGGGATCGGCTATCTGATGCCCGAAAGGACGTTTGGCTGCTGGACAGTGATGACCGGACCTCGATCTTGGAGCCGCGACCGGATGATCAGCTCGTTGTTCGACTACCAAGCCGCGCATCGTCAGGCTATCTCTGGGAAGCTGATTCAGTGGAAGGGCTGGCCACGGAGGGCTTCCATCTTGAGCCGTTGACGGTCCCCTCGACGCCGTCCTCGAATGATTCTTTGACGTTCGGTGGGCTAGGCACGATGGACTATTTGCTCACTGAGGGGCGCGCGAGCAGCGCTGCACCAGTGAGTGTGCAGCTCTCCGAGCGAGCGCCATGGGATGCATCTACTCCCGCAACCGATTCTTTCAAATCCAGTGCCCAATTCGAGTCTTTATCTAGTGGGCTGACACCTCAATCGCGTAAGCAAGTACTTGAGGACGATCAATCGTGATTGTCCACAAGGTAATGCTTGACGGTTATGGCTCGCCGGCAAGGTCGCAGGGGCGACGTCCGACCTGTTTGGCCTTTGCATTGTCCGATCTCAATCGTCCAGGGGCTCCTGCCGATTTGAGTCCTGAATTCCTTTACCGAGCGGCCGCAATCTTGTCCCCGGCATGGGCGCCAGGGGGTGGTGTCACCTTCGATGCGATGCAAGGGGCTTCGCTCGCCGGCCAGCCCGAAGAAACCGCTTTTCCCTACTGCCCTGAGGAGCCTTCGCACCCCATTCCAGATCTGCCTGCGGACCTTCAGCATTATGGGCAGGTTCTGCAGCACGTATCAGCTGACCCTACTGATATCGCTTGTTTCATTAGCGTCGGTCAGCCGGTCGGGTTGGGGTTGCGAGTTACCCCCGAATTCTTCAAGCCCGCAGGGGATGTAGTGCTTTTCAGTGATCAAGTCATGCCGGGGCTGCTGCATGCTGTGGTCGCCATTGGTTTAGGTCATGAAGAAGGAAGCAGTGCGCCGTGGTTTTACGTGCGCAATAGCTGGGGCCCTCAATGGGGTGTAGATGGACACGCCTGGATTTCAGGCGCCTATGTAAGCGCGCATGCCGAATGTGCTTTTGGAGTTGAGAATGGCAAAACTGATCGTGAGTGAGCGTTTGGGGCAGGCCTGGCTGGCGGCGGCGCGTCATCTTGATGGATGCACGCAGCGGAAAGATCGGAACCTGGTTATTGAAATCAGCGAACCTCAGAAGCTCACCAAGGACGATTTGACGATCATTCGGGCAGTGGACGCAGTGTTGCGCAAGGGCCGGAAAGATTTGAGTGTCGAAACTGTTGCGGGCACTATTTTTCCGAACGGTTTGGCCCGCCGGTTCGCACGACCTGAGCTCTATACGACCTACCTGGCCTTGTTGGCCAAGGGGAAGAAACCCAGTTCGTGGGGAACCTATGCCCAGCGCATGATGAGCCGCCAGCGCCGTAACGGAGCAGGGACCATCAACCCACTAGACGATCTGATCGAGCGTCTGCTCAAGACGCATACCGGTACCAAGTATCAGGCAGCGTTTGAGCTGGGAGTTAGCGATGCCGAGGATGATCTGGCTCCGCCGCTAGAGGGGCATGGGTATGAGCTGCCAGTGTATGACCCGACCCGGGACGCTAAGGGCCTCAATGTGCCCTGCTTGAGTCATCTGAGTTTCAAAATTACGAACGGCAAGCTGGATTTGACTGCGGTTTACCGCTCCCAGTGGTACTGCCAGCGTGCTCTGGGCAACCTGGTCGGGTTGAGCCAGCTTCATTCGTTTGTGGGTAAAGAGTCCAAGTATGAGTGCGGGACGCTAACCTGCATTGCAACGCACGCATACTTGGACACGGAAACCTTCGGGAAGGTAGGCGTCACCAAGGACCTTTTGGCATCCTTGCCCGGTTGAGAGGGGGCGTCAGAGCAGCGAAGCTTGGCGGCTTGTCTGGGGAGTTTGGGGGCGTATGTTGTAGAGCCTGGCCATCCCGGCTCGAAAATCACGGACACCGCCGTAGCTCGGATGGCGAATGGTTTCCACTGGTAGGCCGAAGCGCGACGCATAGTGAGCGGCGTCCTGGCCGATCGCGATGATCCTTTTGATCCTAAGCCAGTTAAAGAGCTCGTTGTTCAGTTCATCGACCAACGCTAGCTCTTTGGCGGTGAACTTGCGGTTGGTGAATGGGTTGCCTGGCTCGTGCGGATGGAATGGAAAAACATTCCAAAGCAGTGGCGGAACGTCCACAGCTTTCAGTATCGCCCAGATCTCAGCAGCCGTGCGTTCAGCGATGGCGGGGCCACGGGTGGCTTGTTGCGACTCGCACCCTGGATAGACCTGGGTCATCTCAGGCAGATGGTATTCGTCGGTGAGGGCCAGCCCAGTCCGGCGCCCGCCGCGATAGCCCAGATCACGGCCCATCCAGATGGTATCTGCCCCAAGGTCGGAAACGGCTCGCAGGTAGCTTCGCAAGTTCTTGCGACGCGACGCGGCCGCTCCGGCACGATCATGCACTGAGCAGGTGTCTGCGTATGGGTTGAACACGTTATCCAGGCTGAATTCAGCCAAGGCCTTCACAAAGGAAGTGGGGGTCATTTCGTATCGGCCTCTTTAACGGGCTTGTGAAAGGTCAGCGACCCTTCAGTGATGTTCACTTCTACGGAGCCTCCTCGGTGTTCACGCAGCTCGCGGAACATCTTGAAGCCGTCGAGAATGGCAAGTTCCCACTGCCACAGCCTGCATCGCTCAACCTCGTAGCCTTTAACCATGCCTTCAATTTGCTTGAGAAGACCGTAGTCGAGGCGACCAGGCTGAGTCCCTTCGTAGTATTTGTATTTTTTCGCGTGGTCGAAGATCCAGGTCGCAATGCCTTCCTCAATGATTGCCGCGCGAGCGCCGTCATCGTTCTCATCCTTGGCGGGGTTGGATTTTCGCTTCCGCTTGAGCAGGGACCGCAGCACAGGCGACCACCCCAGATGAGCCACATAGGCCAGATGGAAGACGTCATGGAAGCGATAGTCATCAGACTCATTGCTGTTATCAGTCAGCCGATCACCGATGTAGACACCGTTCAAGCGTTGCACCACATGCTTGTTCTGCCCTTCACCGCGCTCAATGAATTCGATCGTGAATTTACGCTCGAACTGCTCGTGCTCAGGAAAGCCTTCATCGAACAGCGGAAAATCGCGTTCCTGGTTGCTTGGCCATCGACTGGCCGTCTTTTCCAGATTCCCTTGCGCGATGTCTTCCAGGCTCAGGTTGAAGCTTGCACATGTCTTGGCAAGCTCTGACAGGAGTTTCCCGAAGTAGGCTTCTCGGGAGGGCGCTGCCATGGAATTCAGACTGGCGTGGGACATTTCTGCCAGCACGCCTGCACTGAGTGCGAGCTTCCCCAGCTGCATTGGGCGGGGGATTGTATCCTCATCTCGCTGTGATTCGATAAGACCGTCTATCTGACGGAATGTGATTGGCGGCGCCGGGGCCTTCCTGCTTTCACCGAATTCTTCGCGTAGCACCAGGATGCAGTGCTCTCCCAAGGCGTCGGCGGGGATTTTCAAAAGGTGCGCGGCAATGGTCAGGTACCACAACGCGTCGCCCATCTCTTCGGCGGCCAACTGGCTATCTGCGGCCTGCAGGCGATCGCGTCCAGCCTTCTTCACCGCGGAAAGAAGCCCTCCGATTTCACCGAAGTACCCGAAGCGGATGTATTGCAGGCTATCGGGGTCATCGTTGAAGCGCATGCTCTCTCGCGCTTTGAGCATGTACTTGGCTACTGAGAGTGCCTCTGGGCGCGGTTGAGGTGCTGGTGCCATAAATCCTCCCTGATCATGGTGATAACGTCTTACGCGATGGCCAGTAACTGCTGCCGTAGCTCCATTTTCAGTTGCTTGCAGCGACTAACGATGGTCTCGCGATCAGCATCAATGGCTCCCATTTTCAGTGCGCGTTGACGCACTGAAACGGTCACATCGTAGTGCGGATACCCGTGCGATTGAAACCAGCTTCTGCGAAGGCCTAGCTTGATCGCGAACGTATGCAGCTCGTCCAGCGTATCAGCTGCCAAGTGGCACCAGAGTTTTCCGCGCCACAGGATTTCTTCCGAATCGACGTAGACCGCCATGCTGCTCGCCTTTTGTGAAAAACTGTGCAAATATTTTGCACATTATGGGAAAAAAATTCAACTCTGCATCAGGCGCCACCGCCCTCGGAAGCCAGATTCGCCAAGCACGTCTAAATAGAAATTTGTCGCTTGTAGAACTGGGCCGTGCGGTTAGCGTAGATCACTCACAGATCTCTCGTTACGAAAGGGGACAGATGAGTAGTGTCGGTAAAAATTTGCAAAAAATATGCATATTTTTGCAAGTTGATGAAGACCCTGGCCTTTACACGGTGGCGAGCACAAGCTTGGGCCGGAAGGTGGATGAGCTGTTGCGCCTTGCTCCGGGGTGCGAGCCGGCGGTGGCGAAACTTGTAGAGGCGTTGGAAGGGCTTTTGACCGCTGCGCAGGCGGCAGTTAACTCTACTGGAAGCGTAACGCCCCCGATGGAGTAGCTGACGTCTCGGCGTTATCCATTGGCGGGCGCCAGCGTGCGGGCTGCGTCATTCCGGTTGTGGATCAAGCGGCTGCTGCTTCATCGCCGACTGCGGATCCGGTCGCGTCCCGCACCTTCAAGTAGCTGTAACTAGCTGTTATAGATAGAGAAAGTCGCCCCTTCTTTCAATCCAGGCCTCAACATGTGTGTGGAGAGTGCGTAAAGGCACTTCATGCTCTGGGAAATCTGTTGGGTCGATGGCATCGCATCTGGCTTTAGCTACCTCTAGTCCGATGAACTCGGCAATAGTGTCTTTGTTGAACATGTTATGCGCCTTGGATACACGGTCACCTGCCGTATGGCTTGTACCCGTGCTCATGAAGCCGGAGGCGATTCTGGCAAAGCCTTCCTCAGTCCGGATGATATCCATCACCCAAGCACGAGGCTCTTCAATGGATCCTGTGTATTTCTTCCATCGGAAAAGCAGGTAATCAAGGTCGGGGGCGGCAAGCAGAGCTTCAACGTTCGCGGCTCGGTTTCTTATGAAATGCAACCATACAACCTTCATTGCCTCTATGGTTTCGAGATCAAGTGCGGGCTCGAAACCTGTGGCGCCCTCTTCACGATCGGCAGGGTCACTAAGATGAATGAGCAGTGAAGAAATCGAGAGAGCCTCCGTAGTACGGAGTGCTTCCAAGGCCAAGGCACCCCGTTCATTTTCCGGAATTCGATCTATGAACCAGGACGTTGCTCGCCATGCCGCGACATATGGAGAGTTGAAAAAGTCATTGCTAGAGCGTACGAGTTTTTGGGAAATCTGAAACATGCCCGGAAGCACTACTGCAGCGTTTTCGATCGGTAGACGCGAGAAGGATTCGTCCAGTCTAGCGGCGAGGGAAGGGAGCAACCCGTCATCCTCGATTTCGGCAATCGAAGCGGCAAAACTCTCCTCAGTCGAACTGGCGTCGATAAATTCCACGAAGCGGCGTTCAGACATTTCCCCGAGCGTTGTTTGAAGCTCGAAGTACTGCGGAAAATAGCGGGGTGAGCATACTT
Organism: Pseudomonas sp. B21-019; assembly: GCF_024749225.1. NCBI lineage: Bacteria > Pseudomonadati > Pseudomonadota > Gammaproteobacteria > Pseudomonadales > Pseudomonadaceae > Pseudomonas > Pseudomonas sp. B21-019. The sequence goes on along the minus strand of NZ_CP087193.1, from coordinate 6,366,503 downwards.
GCTTTGCTGCCAGCCACTGAGCATGGAAACCCTCTCCGTAGTTTGCGCCGCCCAGTGCCCACTCAAGAGTCGGGAAAAGTAATTTGATAGTGGCCTGTGCGAGAGCACGACGGTTCTCCGGTACCGTCTCAAGGAACCTCTGAGTTGCAGTCTGCATCGCATCTCGTCGCCCGTCGCCTTGGAAGCGGTGTTCTTGCAAAACCAACGATCTTTCACGAAACAGAGTCTCGTGCAGGTCTGGCTCGAAAACGCGCAACGCTTCCAAAACCAAAAAATCCACGATATTCACTTCAAATACGTCACCTGACGCATGTAGTGGCATGTGAACTGCAATAGAGGAAAGGAGTCGGCGGGCATCTCGCATGTTACGCAATCGCGGTAGGATGCAGCCTAACAAGGCATTTCCCCACCGAATATCCGTGAGCCCGTTTGAGTCGGTGGTGTAGGAAGACGTCAATTGGCCCAGCTGTTCACCAAAAATACGATGCACCGTGTGCACTGGGACGGCGGGGAGGTCGAAATTAGTCTGTACAATTTTTTCTAGGAAGGCACGACCGTCACCGTCCGCGACCGGATCAAGAGCTCGCTCCACTATGCTGGGTTGGAAGAGCAGCACAAAAACGATATTGGGCAAGTTGGCATTAGCCTTGACTTGTCGAAGCAATACCCGAATCTGATCGGGTTCGAGTCTATCAATATCGTCGACGAAGACGATTAGCGGTCGATCAAGTTTACGAAGACGATCTTCTAAAGCCTCGCGGATTTTATCGAGCGGCTCGCCGGTTCGGTCACGCCCAAAGTGCGTCAATAAGCGTCCGAGTAGGGATGTCAGTACGGATACACCGGCGAGAGCGGCAGCAATAGTTGCAGCTGTAGGCAGATCAAAGCCTATTGCTGACGCGACAAAGATCACCGATGCATTCGTCAAAACTGAAGAAATTTGCTGACTAGCCCCGCCGGCTTTTTTCAGTGGTGCGCTGGCTCCTGTCAGAATCGCACCGTAGCGTCGCAAATCTTCAGCTCGGGCGATTGCTTCCTTGGAATGATCGCCACCTAACCGATTAGCGATCTGGCCGAAGAGTGCGCGGGCGATTGCATTGCCATCGCCCCATTGCCAGGGATTGAAATCGAGCCAATCAGCGGCATCTCTCTTCGCTTCCAGCCGTTCGATCACCAAGTACTTCAAAGAAGACTTGCCGAAGCCCCAGCCCCCACGGATCGCAAACACGCGACCTTCGCGAAGGCTTAGTTCGGATAGCACTGCAGCTATGCGCTCCGCAAAATCTGCCCTTCTCAGACGGTCTTCTGATTTCGTGCGAATCGGGGCTTCAGATCCGATTTCCACCCGCTGATCCATCAAAGGCTCTTCACACGACCCTACTTGTCGTCTGGCGAACCATCCTTTCAGCTTGGTAAACAAACCAGTCATTGAGGGAAGCCTCCAAGTATGGTGGCTAACCAGCTATTGAGCATTGGCGTGGCGCTGCAGCTTGATGGCAGAAGTGCCGAAGTGTTCGCGCTCATCCCGCTAAGGCATCCGCCATCGCATTTCCCCACACAGTTCCGAGCCATAGCTTCCATCCATGCAACATACGAAATGATTCCGCCATCCTAGCTGATCACTTAGGGAGTGGAGGGAGCGTTGTGTCAAACTATGTTGTAAGCGGTGGGACGTCGTATTCAGTCATGAGCTGAATAGTGTCAATCTATGTTGCGGATGGGTGTAGTCGAGATGCCCGTTTGGCTCAGCGTTTCCGGGCGGCAGTGTGTCAAACTATGTTGTAAGCACCCAAACGAAAAGACCGCAGTGTTGGCTGCGGTCTTTTTTTGTCTGGAAAAAGGTCAGCTATTTCAAGTCCACCAATACCGCACAAGATGAAAGAAGATAGGCGCCGCAAAACACACTGAATCCAGTCGATCCAGCATCCCGCCGTGGCCTTCGATCATATGCCCCCAATCCTTCACGCCCCGATCACGCTTGATTGCCGACATCACGATGCCACCGGCAAACCCCAGCAGGTTGATCAGCAGTGCAATAAAGAACGACTGCCACGGGTTGAACGGCGTGGTCCACCACAAGGCTGCACCAATCAGCGAGGACAGCAGAACGCCGCCGACAAAGCCTTCGACGGTTTTCGACGGTGACAGATTGGGCGCGATTTTGTGTTTGCCGAACAACTTGCCGCATACGTACTGCAGCACGTCCGACAGCTGCACCACGATCACCAGATACGCGATCAGTAACAGGTTGCGGCCTTCATAGCCGACGATGTCCAGAGTCAGCAGGGCGGGCACGAACGATACGCAGAACACCGCGATCATCAAGCCCCATTGCACTTTCGACGCCCGCTCGAGAAAGTGCGTGCTGTCGCCGCCCAGAGACGCAAGGATCGGCAGCAGCAAAAACACGTACACCGGAATGAAGATCGAGAACAGTCCGTACCAATCGGAATAGATCAGCAGGTATTGCAGCGGCAATGCCAGGTAAAACGCTGCCACCAGCGCCGGGTAGTCGCTGCGTCGGGTGGGCGTGAGGGTGAGGAATTCGCGTAGCGCATAAAACGATACCGCGTAAAACAGCAGGATCACCGCGCCGGTGCCCAGCCAAAAAGCGACGCCGATCACCACCACCATCACCCACCAGGCGTTGATGCGGGCGTTGAGGTTTTCGACCACCGCATTGGGCGTGCCCCGGGTGCGCAGTTTGAGGATCAGGCCAATCAGTGAGGCCAGCACCAGGATCATGCCGATCCCGCCGAACAGCATCAGGGTTTGTCTATCCATGTCAGGAATGCTCCGGGGCGAGGGCCAGCAGTGCTTCGCGGCTGCGTGAAAGGAACTGCTCTTTGCTCTCGCCTTCAGTCAGTTGCAGGGGCGCACCGAAACTGGTGGTACACAGCAGCGGCAGTGGCACCACTCGGCCCTTGGGCATGACCCGGTTGAGGTTGGCGATCCACACCGGAATCACCTGGGCCTGTGGGTAACTTTTTGCCAAGTGATACAGGCCGCTTTTGAACGGCAGTAAACCATCTTCCGGATTGCGCGTGCCTTCGGGAAAGATGATCAACGAATTACCCTTCTCCAGGGCGTCGAGCATGGGCTGCAACGGGTTACCCACAGGGTCCTTGCGCTCGCGGTCGATCAGCACGCCGTTGAACACTCGGCTGATGATGTAACGGCGCAAGGCGCTCTTGTTCCAGTAGTCGCTGCCGGCCACCGGTCGCGTAAGTTTGCGCAGGGAGGAAGGAAGCGAGGCCCACAGCAGCACGAAGTCGCCGTGGCTGCTGTGGTTGGCAAAATAAATGCGTTGCACGGGTTCCGGCGCGCAACCCATCCACAGGCTGCGGGCGCCAGTAACGGTTCGGGCCATGGAGGTGATGAGGATGGCGATCACAGGTTCGAACATAACGATTTCCTTATCCAGCGAAGGGCAGCCAAGGGCTCGCCAGTATGACAGCCAAGGGTGGCAGCACTTGGGCAGCCAGCAGGACGGCCTGTTTGCGCAGCAGTTTAAGTCCCCCGCGCTGACGTTCGGCCCAGGGCCGGCCGGCACGGTTGGCCGGTTGCAGGCCGAGGTTTTGCAGGGCCTGATCGAGGGCTTGAGTGCGGTCTGACAAAGCGTCGGCGTCGCGGGCCATCAGGGTAAACAGGTCAGCGTCGAAGGCCACCCGCAGCGCCCAGTATTTTTGCCATAGCCCGAGGATGATTAGCCAGGCGCTGAGGATCAAGAACGGCGCAGTCGGGGTGATCAGCAGCAGTTGCAGCAGGCCGAACAACACACCCAGCAAGGTCAGCCCTGTGGATAACTGATCGAGGGTGCGGCCCCGGTGCAGCAGGCTGGCGACCACGTGCAGTTCCATATCAACCGGCATAGGCGTTCTCCAGGGCTTGGCGATGGGCCGGATGCAGCACCACTTGCGGGCGTGCGGCTTGGATCATCGCCACGGCGGCATCGACAGTGGCCGCTCGACTGCTGTGCAGCAACCAGGCCGCGATAGCGGTGGCGCTGCGCGAATAGCCCAAAGCGCAGCAGACCAGCAGTGGGCCTTGCTGGCGCAGGTGTTCAATGGCTTGGGCGGCGGCGAGGCATTGCTCAGCGCTGGGCGCGGTCAGGTCGAGTATCGGAATGCTTTGATAGGCGCGGCCTCTCGGGTTGAGCGGCAGCTCAGCGCATAGATCAACCACAGCTTTGAACGGCGCCAACTGATCAGCGTCGGGAAGCCTGCCGAGCCAAACGTTATCCACAACCTCATTGGGCTGCGGATGTTTGCGGGTCCAAAGCCGTGAATTGATCCACGCCGCTGCCACGTAAGGCGCGAATAACCAACGGGCGGCCGGGCTAAGGCGGCCGTCGACGCGTTTCTGAAACCCGGCGGCGTCCAGCAGCGTGTAGTTGAGCGCCACCAACAGCAACGCCACGGCAGGCCAGATCAGCCACAGCCATCCGCCGCCCAGGCCAAAGGCTGGAATGGCGAATATTGCCGCACCGATGCCATAACGCAGGGCCAGGCGCCAGCGTTTCGGGTCCTTGGCCAACCGCAGGCTAATCAAGGGGCTGGGCCGATCCAGCGGCCATAACCACACGCATAGCCAGCCGGCGAGGGCGCCTGTGGGTAAGTCAATAAAGTGATGTTGATAAGTGGTCAGCACTGAAACTCCGATCAATGCGAACCAGCCGTGCACTAGCCAGCGCCACAGGCCTTGCGTGTGCCGTTGGTACATCACCCACAAAATCACCAGCAGGGCGATGTGTAGCGATGGCGCCTGATTGAACGGTTTGTCGAACCCGGCCAGCACTGCGAACAGCCAGCCGAACACTCCGTCCAGTTCAGGCCGTTCGAACGTGAAGCGCAGTGGCCATAACAGGAAACAACTGACGGAGATCACTTGTGCACTCAGCAGGCGCAAGGCGTGGCGCTTGAGTTCATGGCGACTATCGGGCAGTAGCAGCGAAAAACCGTACAGCAGGTCAATCGTCCAGTAGGGGACAATGGTCCAGGCCCAGAAGGGCATGGCGGTTTCCCAATCGAAAACGAAGGTGTCGACATCGCTTCGCTGGGCCGTGACCCACGTGGCAAAGCCGTAGCTGGCGAAAAACAGCGGCGCCAGCACCAGCAACCAGAGCACGGCGGGTTTGAGCAAACCCGGCTCTCTCGGGACAGCCCCCATCATTGCACCCGTTGCGCGAGGGACACGGTGAAGATCCCCCATTCATCCACTCGTTGGGTGATTTTGCGAAAACCTGCTGCTTCCACCAGTTGATCCATTTCCGCCTGGCTGCGCCGACGCATCACCCAAGCCTGGCCTTGGCGATGACTGGTGAGGGCGCGGGCGATCAGTTCCAGCTGCGGGTGCCAGGGCTGACCGGTGTAGACCAGATAACCACCGGGCTCCACGGCCTCGGCCAAGCCCGCCAGAGAGCCGCCGACCAGTGCATTGTCGGCAAACAGTTCATACAACCCGGACACCACCGCCAGTGTCGGTTTTGGGTCCAGTGCCGCCAGGTCGGCGCGGTCGAACGCGTCACCTTTCACGAACTGCGCGATGTCTCCAAGGCCTTTATCGCGAATCAGCGCACCACCGTCACGCACATTGATGTCGCTGTAATCGCGCAACAGTATCGACTCCGGTAGCGGGCTGACGCCTTGCAAGGCTTCGAGAATGTAGCGGCCGTGACCGGCGGCAATGTCGACGATGCGCACCGGTCGGCCTTCTTCGCGCAGTTTGGCCATGGTCAGGCGCAGCAGTTCTTCGACGTTGAGTTTGCGTTGGCGGATGCCGCGCCAGCCGATGGAATTCAGGTAGTTCTGATCAATCATCCGCCCGAGCCCGCCCTTGCCGGTGGACTGGTTGCGGTACACATAGTCCAGGGTGCTGCCGGAATCGAACCCGGTGTCGAAGCCCAGCTTCACCCCGTCTGACAGCTGGCTGCCCAGGCGCATGCTGGCGCGGGTCATGCGCCAGTACAGGTCGCGCAACGAGTTGTGCGGCAGCGGGGCGGCGAGGGATTCGGATTCGGCGCAGGTCAGGCCGATCTTGTCGGCATCAAGCAACGAGGCCCGGTCCAGCGGGTATTCAAAGTTTTGCAGGATAAAGCGTTTGGTGCTGGCTACGGCCACGGCGCGATCACGTTCCCCAAACGTGTCGTGGAAGAAGCCCGGGAGAATGTGTTTTTCCTTTTTCAGGCTGCCCAGGCGTTCGAAAAACTGTTCCTGGGGTTTGCGGTGGACCACAAAATCCGAGCCGGAAATCAGCAGTTGGGTCGGCACTTGAATCGCCTGCGCATCGGCCACCACACGGTCGGCGGCTTCATACAAGCCGAGCAGCACATTCACCGAAATCGCCTTGGTGATCAGCGGATCGCTGTCGTAGGAGGCGACGCGTTCCGGGTCGTGGCTGAGGAACTTGGCCTTGACGTAGCTGTTGACGAAAAAGTTGCCGCGAAACTTGCGCATCAGCGCCAGGCCCGGACGGGCGAAAGGTACGTAGAGCTTGACCTTAAATGCGGGCGACGCGAGCACCAGCGAGCGGATGCGCGGTGCATAGTCGTGGACCCAGGTCGAGGCAATCACCGCGCCGACGCTTTGGGCGATCACGGCCATGTTCTCTTCGTCGATCTGGTGGGTCGCGTTCAGGTGATCGCAAAAGGTCTGCACGTCACGCACGCTGGTGGCGAAACTCGGGCTGTCGCCGCGAGCGCCTGGCGACTGACCATGGCCGCGCGCGTCCCAGGCAAAGAAGTCGAACGCTGGCAGGTCCAGTTCATCCACCAGGTGGGCGATACGCCCTGAGTGTTCATGGCCGCGATGAAACAGCAGCACAGCCTTGCGCGGCTCGCCCGGATTACCCGCCGTGGCCGGCCAATGACGGTAGAACAGCTCAACGCCATCGTGGGTAGTGAAGGTCTGATTTTGAGTTTCACGCATTGCACTTTCCTTATGCTTGGGAGCTTTATGCCGAGGGAGCGTTTTCCTGCACTTCTTTCAGGCCCAGACGGACCCGGTTGACCAAGGTGTAAGCCAGCAGGACGGCGACCACCCCAAACACAATGCTAATCCACAACGCGTTGATCCAGCCGATGGCAATGCCGGTGGCCAAGACACCCAGTACAAACGCGCGATCGCTCTTGCCCATCGGGCCGTCATAACGCCGCGACGCGCCGATCATTGGCCCAAGGACGCCACTGTACTCGCTGAACAACGCCAGCAGCGTGACCAACAGCACAATCAACGCGCTTACGTCGGGAATCAAGGCAAAAGGCAGGATCAGCGCGCTGTCGGCAACGATATCGCACAGTTCATTCAGGTAGGCGCCGAGGCGCGACTGCTGGCCGAATTCCCGGGCCAGCATGCCGTCAATGGCGTTCAGCGCCATCCGCAGGATCATCCACACGGGAATCAGCAGAAATACCCATAGGTGATTGGCGAAACAGGCAATCCCGACGCCTGTCACGACCGAAATGACGCCGGCCAGCACGGTGATTTGATTGGCGGTGGTGCCGTTATCGAACAATCGCTGAACCAACGGTCGCAGCAGATTCTGGAAGGCGGGTTTAAGTTGGTAGATGGAGGGCATCTGGATACGGTCTCAGCAATTGAAAGCGTGAACGATCAGGGTTATACGTCACAATAATCAGAATGCCAGTAAAACTGCACGGCTCATCCTCTTCCAGCGATATCCAGGTCCAATCGGGAACTGTCGGCCTCGCGTTATTCAGTGCTCAGGAGTTAACCCATGGACCGATTCCAGGAAATGCAGGTCTTCGCCGCTGTCGCCCAGGACCAGGGTTTCTCGGCGGCGGCGCGGCGTTTGGGGATGTCAGCAGCCAGCGTCACCCGGGCAGTGGCGGCGCTTGAGCAGCGCATTGGCACTCAGTTGCTGACGCGCACCACCCGTAGCGTGCATTTGAGCGAGGCGGGCCAGCGTTATCTGGAGGACTGTCGGAGAATTCTCGCCGAGGTGCAGGAAGCCGAGGATTCGGCCGCCGGGAGCCATGCCCAGCCCCGTGGGCAACTGACGATCACGGCACCGGTATTGTTCGGCGATTTGTTCGTCACGCCGCTCATGGTCGGTTACTTGACTCAATTTCCTGAAGTCAGCATCAACGCTGTGCTGGTCGACCGGGTGGTGAGCATGGTCGAGGAGGGCATCGATGTGGCCGTGCGTATCGGTGAATTGCCTGACAGCAATCAGCACGCAATTCGAGTGGGCGAAGTGCGGCGAGTGATCTGCGCTTCCCCTGGATTCCTGACTGATCATGGTCGGCCTCGGCATCCGGCAGACTTGAGCCGCGCCCCAATCATCGCCACCTCGTCCATCGGGCAGCCCAGAAGCTGGCCGTTCCTTGAAGCGGGAGAGCCGATCAGTGTTCGTCCGGAGCCACGTCTGGTGGTCTCGGCCAATCAAGCGGCGATCACTGCCGCCGCCATGGGCCTGGGACTGACCCGAGTCCTGTCGTATCAAGTGGCGAGCAAGATCGCCGGCGGTGAACTGGAAATCGTTCTGGCTGACTTCGAACTGCCGCCATTGCCCATTCATGTGGTCTACCAGGGTGGGCGCAAGGCTCCGACGCGGGTTCGCAGTTTTGTGGACTTTGCGGTGAAGGTGCTGCGCGAACATCCGGCCCTGCACGGCTGAAGGGTTATTGCGCTGGCTGAAATAATGGATTGCGTTTGCTGGTTATTCTGTTGCTTTGGTTGTGGATGGAAGATAGCGCTCCATCGGCGCTGATCCTTCCTGAGCGGCGCCACCACCCAGCGGAGTCGACCATGCAAGCCATCAAACTCTACAACTTCCCCCGTTCCGGCCATGCTCACCGTGTAGAGCTGATGCTGTCGTTGTTGCAACTGCCGACCGAGCTGATCTTCGTCGATCTGGCCAAGGGCGCACACAAACAAGCGGATTTTCTTGCGCTCAACCCGTTTGGCCAGGTCCCGGTAATTGAGGATCAAGGCATGGTGCTGGCCGACTCCAACGCGATCCTGGTCTACCTTGCGCAAAAATATGGCAACGGTCGCTGGCTGCCAACCGATCCGGTCGGTGCAGCCAAGGTTCAGCGCTGGTTGTCGGTCGCCGCCGGGCCGATTGCCTTTGGCCCCGGCAGGGCAAGGCTGATCACTGTATTCGGTGCGCCTTACAACGCTGAAGAGGTGATCGCCTATTCTCACACTTGGCTCAAAGTGATCGATCAGGAACTGGGCGCGACGGCCTATCTGGCCGGTAGCGAGCCGACCATCGCCGACATCGCCGCCTACAGCTACATCGCCCATGCTCCGGAAGGCAATGTGTCGCTGGACGACTACGCCAACATCCGGGCCTGGCTGGCGCGCGTTGAAGCCTTGCCAGGGTTTGTCGGCATGCCGCGCACCATCGCCGGTTTGCAAAAAACTGCCTGATGTTCACGGCCCTATTCAGTCGGGCCGTTCTTGTTGCGCAATGAGCGCAGGGGAGAAGCCGTTATGGAACGTTCACCTTGGCACGCCGGCGAGAAAAAATTGCAGGCCCATGTGGGTGTCGTCGAGCGAATGGACGCATTGGGTCGTAGGGTGATTCGCGGCGAGATGCCGGACCAGCACCGCACGTTCTATCAGCAACTGCCGTTCATGCTGTACGGCGCGGTGGATGCCGACGGCAACCCTTGGGCGAGTATTCTTGAAGGGGCGCCGGGCTTTGCGAAGTCCCCCGAGCCCGGGCTGTTGCAGATCGGCAGCCTGCCCGGTCGCGACGACCCTGCACAACTGCAAGACGGGGCGGCGATCGGTCTGCTCGGTATCGAGCTGCACACCCGGCGTCGCAATCGTCTCAATGGTCGAGTCGGCGCTGTAACGGCGAGCGGCTTCGAGGTGACGGTGGAGCAATCCTTCGGCAATTGCCCGCAATACATTCAATTGCGCCAGTTTCGCTCGGTGCCATTGGCGGATCCGGAGACCCGTATCGCGCAGCATCTCAATGGGCTGGATGACGCGGCCAAAGCCTTGATTACCAGCGCCGATACATTCTTTGTCGCCAGCTATGTGGACGTCGATGGCCAACGCTCGGTGGACGTTTCTCATCGGGGTGGCCAGGCCGGTTTCGTCCAGATAGAAGGCAATCGCCTGACCATCCCGGACTTCGCCGGCAACCTGTTCTTCAATACCTTGGGCAACCTGCTGATCAACCCTCGGGCCGGTTTGCTGTTCATCGATTTCGATTCGGGCGATTTGCTGCACCTCAGCGGTCGCACGCAAGTCATCCTTGAAGGCCCGCAGATCGAAGCCTTTCAAGGGGCTGAGCGGCTGTGGACATTCGAGGTGGAGCACGCGGTGCTGGCCTTGCGCTGGCGCTTTGACGGCGTGTCGCCCACCAGTCTGCTGACCGGCACCTGGGCGCAGGCGAATGCACGCCTGCAAGCCCAGGCGCTGGGGAATCGCTGGCGGCCGCTGCGAGTGACGCGCATCGAGCGGGAGAGCCACAACATCCGTTCGATCTATCTGGAGCCTGCCGATGGCGCCGGGTTGCCGGTGTTTCAAGCCGGGCAACATTTGCCCTTGCGGTTCAACATCGCAGGCGATGTGCACATCCGCACGTACAGCCTGTCGAGCGCGCCATCCGATGACTTTTTCCGCATCAGCGTGAAGCGTGAAGGCCTGGTGTCCTCGCACCTGCATGAGCAGATTCGTGTCGGCGATTTGCTTGAAGCCCGCTCGCCTCAAGGGCATTTCACCGTGGCGCCGAATGAGCGTCGGCCGCTGGTGCTATTGGCTGCCGGCGTGGGGATCACGCCGCTGCTGTCGATGCTGCGGGAGGTGGTTTATCAAGGCCTGCGCACGCGGCGCATCCGTCCTGTGTGGTTCTTCCAGAGCTCGCGGACATTGGCCGATCAACCGTTTCGCCCTGAGCTGGATCGCCTGCTCGACGGCCTCGGTGATGAGGTGCGGGTGCTGCGCTTGCTTAGTCAGCCGGAGTCCGATGCCCGTGAGGGTGAAGATTACGACCTGACAGGGCGCATCGAAGCCGACTTGCTCAGGACCACTCTTGAGGTGGAGGACTACGACCAAGTGGATTTTGTCCTGTGCGGTCCGGGAAGTTTTACCCAGGGGCTGTACGACAGCCTGCGGGATCTGGATGTCCCTGATTCAAGGATTCATGCCGAAACCTTTGGCCCGTCGACGCTGCGTCGCAAGCCGGACCCGGACGCGGTGGTCATCGAGCAATTGCCGGCCGCTACCGTTTCGGTGCCCGTCGTGTTCCAGCGCTCTGCCAAAGAAGCGCGTTGGCAGCCGGACGGCGGCAGTTTGCTGGAGTTGGCGGAGAGCCGTGGCTTGCGCCCGGAATTCAGTTGCCGCGGCGGTTCCTGCGGAACCTGCAAAACCCGGTTGATCAGCGGAGAGGTGAATTATCCACAGCCTCCGGCGGAGGTTCCCGATGCGGGTGAGGTGCTGATTTGTTGTGCGGTGCCGGCGCAGGGTTCGCAGCCGTTGGTGCTCGACCTTTAGAAAAAGATCGCTGCCTTCGGCAGTTCCTACAGGGTGCAAACGAATCCTGCGTAGGTGCTGCCGAAGGCGGCGATCTTTTGATCTTCAGGCAGTCCTACAGACGATGATTTTGGGGGGAATGTTTCCGACAAGTTTTGACGGTTGTCGGTCGGAAATGGGGTGGATAGGCTTTGGGGGTCGCTGGCAATCCAGCGATCGGGCCTGGAAAACCCGAAGTATAGGATCACAGCAGGTGACATAATGCGGCGCTTTTTCAGCTCTGCAGTTATGGCGGCTGTGCGTGGGAGACCTTCGGGTCTGCCGGGTTTGATCCTTCACCGGTTTTTCCAGTCCGCGTACAGCTGCCACCCCTTTCGTCTGGAAAACGAAAAATGGCAGCTCCATCTCTTTAAGGATCTTTGCCATGTTTAAGCCGACACCAAATCCGCCCGAAGCGGACAGCACTTCCCCTTACGAATCCCCCAATTCAAAAAAGCTCAACGAAGCCGCCGAGCGCGCGCTCGATCACTACCTCAACCCCTCGGCCCTCAAAGCACCGGTCGCCCGCAAGCCGAGCACGATGTTTATGGTTGCGCCGGATATCAAAGACGAAGACCTGTTGGCCCACACCTGTGAATCGTTGGCCCAGGCCAGTGTGATGGCGAGTGATTTTGCGGGGTATCTGCAAGGGCCGCACCGGCATACGGCGATGGCGATTCAACAGATCGTCATGCTGGCGGAACTGGCGGTGAACCGGATGCTGGATAACGTCGCCATACCAAAACCTGCGCCACACAGCTGATCCCTTGTAGGAGCGAACCGTGGCGAGGGGGCTTGCCCCCGTTGGGCTGCGAAGCAGCCCCAAAATCTCTGATGTACCAAAGATTTTGTGAGTGCTACGCACTCAAGCGGGGGCAAGCCCCCTCGCCACGGTTCGTTCCTACGGAGTTATGCGTAGGACAGAGATTCCTCTTCCAACTACTGATACCGAAAAGTCAGGTGATCATTGCCCGCAAGCCGATAGCTGAGTAGGGTAACGAGCAGAGTGACAAAGGGCCTTGGGAGGCCCTTTTTGCATTTCAGGGATTGGTGTTCATGGTCTTTTTCACACGCTTGATCGTTTTGCTGGCAGCGGTGTTGCTCAACGGTTGCAAGCAACCGGACGCGCCGCCGCTCGATCAGCAACTCTATGTCTGGCAACGGCAATGGACGCCGGCCCATGACGCCGCGCTGCGCGACAGCCGCACCGATTTCTCGACCTTGCGCGTGCTGGCCTTGCAGGCATTTCCACAGTCTGGCTGGAGCCGGGCGCGGATCGATCCGGCGCTGCTCAAGCGTGATGGCCGACCGCTGATTGCGGTGGTTCGTCTGGATGGCCAGCTCAATGGGCTGGACCGGGACGAGGTCACGGCGCAGATCCAGCAGGTGCTCAGCGATTGGCGAGGGCAGGGGCTGACCCTGTCCGGTGTGGAAATCGACCACGATGCGGGCAACGCCTGGTTACCGGCCTACCGCGAATTCCTCACCCATTTGCGTGGCGTTCTGCCGGCGTCCTTGCCACTGAGCATCACCGCGTTGCCGGCCTGGCTCGACAGTTCTGAATTGCCGGCGTTGCTGGCAACAGTCGACAGCAGCGTGTTGCAGGTGCACGCGGTGAGCGATCCGCGGCGTGGGCTGTTCGATCCGGCTCAGGCACGGCAGTGGGCCAGGGCCTGGAGTCGCAACACATCGAAACCGTTTTATCTGGCGCTGCCGGCTTATGGCGTGGCGCTGTTGCCGGGGGCCGGGGGCGCGCCGGTTGTGGAAAGCGAAGTGCCCATCGAGCGAGGCGGCGAACGTCGGGAGTTGCTGGCGGACCCGCAGCAACTGAGTAAGCTCGGCGCCGAGTTGCGCGCCGATCCACCGGCCCATCTGGCCGGGCTGATCTGGTTTCGCCTGCCCCTGGCCAATGATCGCAGGGCCTGGAGCCTGACGACGCTGGGCGCTGTGGCGCGCGGCGATACGCTCGACAGTCATGTAGGGCTGAAACTCTCGGCGCAGGACGGCCTCTACGACATCAGCCTCAGCAACCAAGGCAACCTCGACAGCGCCTGGCCCGAACGCCTGACGCTGGCGGTGCAGGGCTGCGAGGGCGCCGATGCGCTGGCCGGTTATGCGTTGCAACAGCGCCCGGATCTGCTTACCTTCACCCGCCTGCGTGACGGTCGAATCCCGGCCGGCGGGCAGCGCGCTATCGGTTGGGCTCGCTGCGCACACATTGATCAAGGAGGTTCGAATGTTTACCCGTAACTGGCCCCGCCATGTGCTTTGCCTGAGCCTCAGCCTGCCATTGGGTTCGGCGCTGGCCTGCGGGCCGGACTTCCCCATGCGCCTGCTGGACAACCGTGGCCAGTCGCTGGCGGAACTGCCGGAAGGCAACTTCAACCTTGAGATCAGCCGCCTCGGGCATGCCATCGCGGGACTGAAAAATGTCACCGCCGCCACCAACATTCCGGGGGACGGTTATGGCGATGCGCCCGATTACACTCGTCAGCGCGACACCGCCGAACAGGCCGGTCTGACGCCTGAACAGCAAGCGCTGGTGAAACAGCTGCGCAGCCTGACCGATGCCCGTCAGGTTGAAGAGCAAGGCGCGAATCTGCCGCCCGAGCACAGGCTCTATCTGGCTGGCGCCGTGGCGTTCAACGCCGGTGATCATGGCCTGGCCGCCGACTACTTCCAGAAAGTGCTGGCGCTGCCGGCGGAACAACGCCCGTTGCGTAGCACCTGGGCGGCGTACTCGTTGGGCCGGGCGCTGTTTGCCATGAGTTCAGAAGCAGGCGCGACCCCTGACCTGTTGGCTCAGTCCCGCAAGGCCTTCGAGCAGACCCGTCAACTGAGCATCGACGGCTTCAGCGACCCATTGGAACTGGGTGTCGCCAGCCTCGGCGAAGAAGCACGAGTGGCCCGCACTGCGGGTGATTGGGACAACGCCATCCAACTCTACGCCACGCAGAACCTTCACGGCTCGGCGGTGGGCTACACCTCGCTGAAGCTGTTGATGGCTGATCTGGCCGCTATGCCTGACGAGCAACTGGCCGGGTTGCTCAAGGGCAAAGCGGTGCAGCAACTGGTGACGGCGTCGTTGATCAGTCGGCTGGGCTGGTCATTCGGTGATCAACCGCTGAACGAACAGAAACTGATCAAACTGCTGCAAAGCAGCACCCGTGGCAGTCTGGATAATGCCGATCGCCTGGCGGCGATGAATTATCAACAGGGCGATTACGCCAGCGCCAAAGCCTTCCTCGAACAGGCTGGTGACGGTGGCCTTGCGTGGTGGTTGCGGGCGAAGCTGGCGGTGCGTGATGGCGACAAAAACGCCGCCGCAGCGGCCTATGCCAAAGCCGCCCAGGCCTTCCCGCAGAACGAATCCTGGGGCGAGCGGCGCACGCCCGACTGGGATTACGAAACACTCCAGCCCAAGTGCCGGGTCGAGGGTGAAAGCGCGATTCTGGCCCTGCAACGCGGGGATTACCTGCAGGCCTTCGATCAGCTCTATCGCAGCCAGGGCATCTACTGGTTCGACGCGGCCACCGTGGCCGAGCGGGTGCTGACCCTCGATGAACTCAAGCAGTACGTCGACACCCAGGTGCCGGCACCGCCGCCGCTCAGCCAGCAGGATCGCGACAATTATGTGCCGTTGTCGGTGGCCGCGAACCTGCGCAATCTGCTCGGGCGGCGTTTGTTGCGTGAAGAGCGCTACGATGAGGCTCCGGCTTACTTCGACAACGTCGATTTGCAGAACAAGGCCAAGGCGTATGGGCAATTGCGTCAGGAGGCGGATGCTGCCTGGTGGCCGACCAAGCGTGCTGCTGCTCTATTTAACGCGGGTTGGCTGACGCGCGAGTGGGGGATGGAAATTCTCGGCTACGAAATGGCGCCGGATTACGCCACGTTCGGCGGTAATTACAGCCTTGAGAGCAGCGAGCTCAAGGTGGGGCCATTAGTGGCTGAAGATGAAGTAAAACGTCAGCAGGCCAGCGCTGCACAGCCCGATCAGCGTTACCACTATCGTTATGTCGCCACGGCGTTGGCCAGCCGCGCTGCCGATAATTTGCCTCATACCAGTCAGGCTTTTGCGGCCGTTCTGTGTGCGGCGGCGGGGTGGAACACCAGCCTTGAAGAAGAAAGCGCCTTCTATCAACGCTATGTGAAGGAAGGGCCGTACGTGGATTGGGCGGTGAACTTCGGTCACCGATGTCCTTATCCGGATTTCCAGAATGCAGATAAGCGTTACGTTACTCAGGTGTTGAGCCCGGTCCGCTCGGCATTGCGACCATATAAAAAGTGGCTGCAGATGGGCAGCGTGGTGGTGTTTACCGCGATTGCGCTGGTGTTGATCAACCGACGCCGGCGCAATGCACGATAGTCATCAGGCTTGTTGAACAAAGGTCAGCCGCACTGCAAAACCAATCAACAGGCTGCCAAACAACCACTGCTGTACCCGCTGGGCCGACGGACTGCGTTGCAGCCAACGGCCCAGCGCCGCGCCGACCAGCGCGTAGGCGCTGTCGAACAGCAAGCCGACGCCGACCAGCATCATGCCCAGGGTCGCAAATTGCGCGAGCACCGGTCCGGCTTGAGGGTTGATGAACTGCGGCAGCAGCACCGAGCAAAACAGCAGCGCCTTGGGGTTGAGCAGGTTAGTCAGCAAACCGCGCTGGATCGCCTCCGGCCACCGTGGTTTAGCAGTCGTTGCGTCTGCACCGTTCAAGCTCGGCAGCATCGTGGTGCGCAGGCACTGAATGCCGATCCAGAGCAGGTACGCGGCGCCGGCCAGGCGCACCACGTCGAAGGTCCAGGGCGCAGTCCTGAACAGCGTCGCCAAACCCAATGCCGCCAATGCCACATGACAACCGCGCGCCACGCCCAGCCCCAATGCCGTGGCCAGCGCCGCGCCTTTGCCCTGACGAGCGCCGGTCTGCAACAGCAGAATCATATCCGGGCCGGGCAACAGGTAGACCACTGCCAACGCCATGAAAAACAGCCAGAGTTCTGTCATGTTGCCCCCATTCGTTGTCGATTTGGTGGGGTCAGTCTACGGCCGAGGGGCAGGGCAGGTGGTTGCGTAGTCGGCTTCTAAAGCTTCGATATTTGGCATAACCTGCCAGTTTATGATGATCGAACCATCAGGATCTGCCAAAGCATGAAACTTGACGCCTACGACCGCAAAATCCTCACGGCGCTGCAACGGGACGGACGCCTGAGCAACGTACAACTGGCCGATGAGATCGGTTTGTCGGCCTCACCCTGTTTGCGCCGGGTGCGGATGCTGGAAGAGGCGGGCGTGATTCGCGGCTATCAGGCCAACCTCGATCGAGATGAAGTGGGCCTTGGGCTGACGGTGTTTGTCGGGGTCAAGGTCGAACGGCATAACGATGAACAAGCCGAAGCATTTCGCCTGGCCGTGACGGCGTTGCCTGAGGTGATTTCTGCGTTTCTGGTGTCAGGGGAGTCGGACTTTCTACTGCAAGTGGTGGTGCCGGACTTGCGCGCCTATGACCGTTTCCTCACCGGGCGATTGCTGAAATTGCCGGGCGTGAGTGATATCCGCAGCAACTTTGCAATTCACACGGTGAAGACGCCGGGTGCGTTGCCGTTGGGGCATTTGCCTGATTGAAAAAGCGAAAAGATCGCAGCGCTCACAGGCGCGTAGGAGCTGCCGAAGGCTGCGATCTTTTGATCTTGGTCTTTGGTCTTTGGTCTTTCTAAATCTGCGTCGCCATCCCTTCCACATTCATCGCCGCCTGGCGCAAGGCCTCGGAGCGGGTCGGGTGTGGATGGCAGGTCAGGGCGATGTCTTCGGCCGAGGCGCTGAACTCCATGGCTACGCAATATTCGCCAATCATTTCGCTGACGCTCGGGCCCACAAGGTGCACGCCGAGGACTTCGTCGGTGCGCTCATCGGCCAGTACCTTGGCGAAGCCTTCGGTTTCGTGGTTGATCTTCGCCCGGCTGTTGGCGGTGAAGGGGAATTTGCCGACCTTGTAGGCGCGACCTTCGGCTTTCAGCTGTTCTTCGGTCTTGCCGACGCTGGCCAGCTCCGGTTTGGTGTAGATCACGTTGGGGATCAGCTCGTAATTGACCTCGCCAGCCTTGCCGACGATCTGCTCGATGCAGGCCATGGCTTCGTCTTCGGCCTTGTGGGCGAGCATCGGTCCTGAGGTGACGTCACCGATCACCCAGACCCCCGCGGCTTCGGTGCGGTGGCCCTTGTTGGCGAGCATGCCGCGTTTGTCGGTGGCGAGGCCGACGTTCTCCAGGCCCAGGCCTTGGGTGTAAGGACGACGACCGATAGCCACCAGCACGTAGTCGGCTTCCAGCAGCTCGGCGGTGCCACCTGCGGCCGGTTCGACACTGAGTTGAACACCGCTCGCCGAGGAGGTGGCGCTGGTGACTTTCGAGCTCAACTTGAAGCGGATGCCTTGCTTGCTCAATGAGCGCTGAAGGGTTTTACCGGCTTCAGCATCCACACCCGGGCAGATCCGGTCGAGAAATTCGACGACCGTCACCTGAGCACCCAGGCGCCGCCATACCGAACCCAGTTCCAGGCCGATCACCCCAGCGCCGATCACCACCAGGTGCTTCGGTACTTCAGCCAGCGACAGCGCGCCCGTGGAGTCGAGGATGCGTTGGTTGTCGATGTCCACGCCCGGCAGGGGAGTGGGTTCGGAACCGGTGGCGATGATGATGTCTTTGGCGCTCAGCCGGGTCTTGCCACCCTGATCGTCGGTCACCGTGACGCTGCCCGGCCCGTCGATGTGGCCCCATCCCTTGATCCAGTCGACCTTGTTTTTGCGAAACAGAAACTCGACGCCCTTGGTCAGGCCTGTGACGCTTTCATCCTTCTGTTTCATCATCTGAGCCAGGTTGAGCACAGGTTTGACCTCGATCCCGAGGTTGGCGAATTCCGCCCCCATGGCCGCGTCGTAGAGCTCGGAGGCATGCAGTAATGCCTTGGACGGCATGCAACCGACATTCAGGCAGGTCCCGCCGAGGGTGGCGCGGCCTTCCACGCATGCCGCTTTCAAGCCCAACTGCCCGGCGCGGATCGCTGCGTTATAACCGCCGGGGCCGGCGCCCAGAATCACGACGTCATAAGTGCTCATGGTGCAACTCCTGGATTGAGAGGGGCGGGATCGATAAAAAGTAGTCTTCAATAAAAAATTACGAACGTAATATGTGCGTTTCTCACCATTTCGGTCAAGGCTTCAGCTTGGCGACAGGTTCAGCGCTTTTAGATAGAACGATTCAGGACGAAAATTTCACCATTTTCGTTATATCGTAACGAATTGTGATGTGAGCAATGGCTGGGGTGGTATGCAAGTCGATCTCGATGGCGATGGAGCACAGATAGCAGGGCTGCCGCGCTTCCAGCAGGCGGTCGTTCAAGGACGTCGATTGCGCCAATGGGCAATCGGTTTGGGTGCCTTGGCGACCGCAGGGCTGGTGCTGGCGTTTTTTGTCGGGCTGTTTGCACCGCAGTCGCTCTGGCCCGCGTTGCTGGCCAATCAGAGTGCCGGTTTGCTGGTATTGGTCGCCGGTCTGCAGTCGGCCTGGTGGGTAACGCAGTGGCGTGCACGAGCGATGAATCCGGCCGAGTTGGTGCCGGTGGCTATCACCGAAGAAGTCGTTGTCGCCGAAGGCTGGTACGAGCGGTTGCTGGACGGCATCAGTCAGCGTTGGCTGCGCTTGCTGGGGCAGATCGGTGCACCGACGCTCTGGCTTGGCGGCTGGGCGTTGTTGAGTTTGTACAGCATCGAGCAGGTCTGGAACCTCGCTTTACCACCCGCTGCGTTGGGATTATCGGCCAGTGTCGGCGCGGCGTTGTCGTTGCTGCTGGCGTTCGGTTTGCTGGTGCTGGAGCGGCAACTGGCGCAGGAAAATGTCGCCCAATGGCCTGAAGCCGGGTCGTTGGCGCAGCTGACGCGGGTTGCGATTATTGGCCTGGTGCTCAGCGCCTTGTGTCTGTTGTTCGGTAGCGAAACAGCCGTCTGGCCGGTGCGTCTGGCGGTGCTGATCGGCTTGCTGCCGGGGCTGGTCGCCGTCGAGTTATTGCTGCGCGCCGTGTTGTCTCTGTTCAGTCCCCGTCGTGAACAGCTTGAACCGGCCTTGCTGGCGCGAAGCTTCGTCTCCGATATGTTGCGCTGGCCGCCACAGCCCCTGCTCGCATTGCAGCACGAGTTGCACAACCGCTTCGGTATCGACCTGCGACAAATCTGGGCCTTCACCTACATGCGCCGGGCGTTTTTGCCGGTGCTGGCGGTAGTGGCAATCGTCGGTTGGTCGCTCACTGGCATTCATGAAATACCGCTACAGGGGCGGGGCATCTACGAACGTTTCGGCAAACCGGTGGAAGTGTTCGGGCCCGGTTTGCACGCCAGTTTGCCGTGGCCGCTGGGTCGGGTGCTGAGTGTCGAGAACGGCGTGGTCCACGAGTTGGCCACCAGCGTGGGTGAAGCATCTGCTCCGGTCGCGGCCGAACCTGCCGAAGGCCCGGCACCGGCCATTGCCAATCGCTTGTGGGACGCCAGCCATGTGAATGACAAGTCCCAGGTTATTGCCAGCAGCCGTGCCGACAAGCAGAGCTTCCAGATCGTCAACATGGACGTGCGCTTCGTCTATCGCATCGGCCTGAGCGATCAAGCGGCATTGGCCGCGACGTACAACAGCGCCGACGTGCCGACGCTGATTCGCAGCACCGCCAGCCGGATTTTGGTCCACGATTTCGCCTCGCGTACCCTCGACGGTTTGCTCGGTGAAGACAGGGTAGGGCTCGCCGAAGAAATCGGCCACGCCGTGCAGGCCGATCTGCAAAAACTCGACAGCGGCGTGGAAATTCTCGCCACGGTGGTTGAGGCCATTCATCCGCCAGCAGGGGCGGCCAATGCCTATCACGGCGTGCAAGCAGCGCAGATTGGCGCCCAGGCATTGATCTCCCGTGAGCGCGGTGCAGCGGCAGAGGCGATCAACCAGGCGCAATTGCAGGCCAGCATTGCTCGCGATCAAGCCACGGCCAGTGCGCATGAAATCAACTCGAGCGCTCAGGCCGCCGACCTGAAATTTGCCGCCGAGCGAAAGGCTTATGCCAGCGCCGGCCAGGCTTTTGTACTGGAGCAATACCTCAGCCAACTGACCCAGGGTTTGGCTAATGCCAAGCTGCTGGTTCTCGATCATCGCCTGGGCGGCAGCAGCAATGCGCCGACCATCGACCTACGTACATTCACGCTGCCGGCTGACCCTGCGCCGCCGCGTAATACCGCTCAGCCAGGAGCCGCCCATTGAGCCAGTCGACGCCTACTCACGATCATCACGACCACGATGACCACGCCGGCCACGATCACGGCCATGGCGGGCATCACCACGGTCATCATCACCATCACCACCACGGTGATCCACACGAAGCTGGCCCGTTCCCGTGGCGGCGAATGGGCTGGGCGGCTCTGCTGGTGGCGTTTGCCATTGCGGCGGCAAGCCTGGTGCAAGTGCGCTCGGGGGAGGCCACGGTGATTACGCGCTTCGGTAATCCATCGCGGGTGTTGCTGGAGCCGGGGCTTGGCTGGCGTTGGCCGGCGCCGTTCGAGGCGGCGATTCCGGTTGATCTGCGGCTGCGTACCACCTCCAGCGGTTTGCAGGATGTGGGCACGCGCGACGGTCTGCGCATCATCGTGCAAGCCTACGTGGCCTGGCAGGTACAGGGCGACCCGGACAACGTGCAACGCTTTATGCGCGCTGTACAGAATCAACCCGATGAAGCCGCGCGGCAGATTCGTACCTTTGTCGGCTCGGCGCTGGAAACCACTGCCAGCAGTTTCGACCTGGCCAACCTGGTGAACACCGACGCCAATCAGGTGCACATCGCCGATTTCGAAGCGCAGCTGCGTCAGCAGATCGATCAGCAGTTGCTCACCACCTATGGCGTGCGAGTGCTGCAAGTCGGCATCGAGCGTTTGACCCTGCCGTCGGTGACTCTCACCGCGACGGTCGATCGTATGCGCGCCGAGCGTGAAACAATCGCCACTGAACGCACGGCCATCGGTAAACGCGAAGCCGCGCAAATCCGCTCCGCGGCTGAGCGTGACGCGCGAATCGTGCAAGCCGATGCGACGGTGAAAGCTGCAGACATCGAAGCCCAATCCCGCGTCGAAGCCGCGCAGATTTACGGCCGGGCTTACGCAGGCTCACCGCAGCTCTACAATTTGCTGCGTTCGCTCGACACCTTGGGCACCATCGTTGCACCGGGCACCAAACTGATTTTGCGCACAGATGCGGCGCCGTTCCGGGTGTTGGTTGATGGCCCACCGACGCTCGAAAACAAGTCCGGATCGCAGCCATGAATTTGGTTCCACGTGGAACAAATGAATTGAGCAGCCCCTGGATTCAGGCCGGGCGCTTGGCTTTTCTCGCGCTTTACGCCGTGACCGTGCTGGCTGCTTTGGCGTGGGGATTTTCCAATGTGCGGCAGATCGACCCGCAGAATCGTGCCGTGGTGCTGCACTTCGGCGCACTGGATCGCATTCAAAATGCCGGTTTGCTGTTGGCGTGGCCGCGACCGTTTGAGCAGGTGATTTTGTTGCCGGCTGCGGACCGGGTGATCGAGCGTCGGGTGGAAAATCTGCTGCGCACCGATGCCGCGTTGCAGGCCGACCGGGTGGCGAGCTTCGCCACACCTATCAGCGATGCGCTCGCCGGCTCCGGTTATCTGCTGACCGGTGACGCGGGCGTGGTGCAGCTGGATGTGCGGGTGTTCTACAAAGTCACCGAACCCTATGCCTTCGTGCTTCAGGGTGAGCATGTGCTGCCGGCGCTGGATCGACTGGTGACGCGCAGTGCCGTGGCACTCACTGCGGCGCGAGACCTGGACACCATTCTGGTGGCTCGACCGGAACTGATCGGTGCCGACAATCAGGCTGCCGAACGTCGCGAACGTCTGCGCGGCGATCTGGTGCGAGGCATCAATCAACGCTTGGCCGAACTGACGGCGACCGGGCAGGGCTTGGGTATCGAAGTGGCGCGGGTCGATGTGCAATCGAGTCTGCCCGGCCCGGCAGTGAGCGCGTTCAACGCCGTGTTAACTGCCAGCCAGCAAGCTGACAAGGCCGTGGCCAATGCGCGCACGGAAGCCGAGAAGCTGACTCAGTCCGCCAACGAACAAGCCGACCGCACGCTGCAAGTGGCTCACGCCCAGGCCAGCGAACGCCTGGCCAAAGCCTCCACCGACACCGCCACGGTGTTGAGTTTGGCCAAGGCGCAACAGCAGGGCACCGACCCGCAAATGCTGCTGCGTATTTACCGTGAGCGGATGCCGAAGATTCTCGGGCAGGCCGGCTCGGTGACAACGGTCGATCCGAAAGACGATTCCCGCCTGATCATTCAGGGAGCTGCACAATGACTGCCCAAACCGCCGCCGCGCCGAGCATGTTGTCCTCGGCTGAACAACGTAGTGCCGCGCGCCAGTTGACCCTGGCCATGCTTGCACTGGGCTTGCTTGCGCTCGGCCTGATCTGGCGCTGGTCGTTGCCGGAGCAGACCGGGGTCAGCCAATTGCTGCTGGGTTTTGCTTCGTTGCTGGTGGCCGTGCCGGTCATGCGCTCGGCGTGGTACAGCCTGCGTTATCCGAGCCTGCACGGGATCACCGATCAGTTGATCGCCCTGGCCATGCTCGGCGCTTGGGCTACTGGCGATCTGCTTACCGCGGCACTGCTGCCGATCATCATGATCTTCGGCCATGTGCTGGAAGAGCGCAGCGTGATCGGCTCCCAGGAAGCGATTCATGCCCTCGGCAAACTGACGCGCAGCCATGCGCGCAAGATTCAGGCTGACGGCGCCATCGTTGAAGTCGATAACGGCACGCTCAAGGCCGGCGACCTGGTGGAGGTGCGCGCCGGTGATCGCGTGCCGGCCGATGGCCGGGTGTTGTCCGGTCAGGCAAGCCTCGACACGGCATCGATCACCGGTGAGTCGGTGCCCATAGAGGCCGTTGTGGGCATGCCGGTGTTCGGCGGGGCGATCAACCTCGATGGCCTGTTGCGCATTGAAGTGACCCGCACCGGTCACGAGTCGACACTGGGTAAAGTCATCGCGCTGATGCAAAACGCCGAACGTTCCAAGCCACCGATCACGCGTTTGCTCGAACGCTACGCCGGTAGCTACATGGTGCTGGTGTTGCTGCTGGCGGCCGTAACCTGGTTCGTCACCAACGATGCCCAGGCGATGCTTGCGGTGTTGGTGGCGGCCTGCCCTTGCGCGCTGGTGTTGTCGGCACCGGCCACGGCGATTGCCGGGGTGGCGGTCGCTGCTCGGCACGGGATTCTGATTCGCAGCTCAGCCTTCCTCGAAGAATTGGCCGACCTGACGTCGTTGGTGGTCGACAAGACCGGGACCCTGACGTTCGGCACCTTGCGCCTGCAATCGATCGACAGTCCGCAGGAAGATCGCAGTCACGTACTGAAACTCGCCGCCAGCCTTGGCTCTGCCAGCAGCCACCCGGTCAGCCGCGCGTTGGCCGGGTTGGTCACCCAGGAACATTTCCTGCTGCTCTCTGACATTCGCGAGCGTCAGGGGCTGGGTGTTGTGGCGATGACCGAGCAGGGCGAAGCGGCCCTCGGTCGTCCGGAGCTGTTCGCGCAATTGGGCATTGTCACCTCAGCTGTTCCCGAACACGATGGCCCGATTGCTGGGCTGGCACTCAACGGTGAATTTCTCGCTTGGCTGTTGCTCGCCGACAGCGTCAAACCCGAGGCGCGGTTTGCCCTGGGCGAGTTGCGTGAACTCGGCCTGGGTCGTCAGTTGTTGTTGACCGGGGATCGACAAAGCGTGGCTCATACGCTGGCCCGGGATGTGGGCATCAGCGATGTCGAAGCCCAGGCCTTGCCCGAGGACAAACTCAATCGCGTGTTGAAAGAAATCGACAGCGGTTTCCGGCCGATGGTGGTGGGAGACGGCATCAACGATTCCCTGGCGCTGAAGGCCGGTGTGGTCGGCGTGGCCATGGGCGCGGGCGGCGCGGACATCGCGCTGGCCTCGGCCGATATCGTACTGATCGGCAGCGACCTGCGCCGGCTCGGAACCTGTGTGCGCCTGAGTCGCCAATGCCGGCAGACTTTACAGGTGAACGTAATCATCGGTCTGGGCTGGACCCTGGCGATTGTCGCCTTCGCCGCATTCGGCTGGCTTGGCGCGGCAGGGGCGATGATTGCCGCGCTGTTGCACAACTTGAGTACGTTATTGGTGCTCGGTAATGCCGGGCGTTTGCTGCGTTTTCAGGAGCCTTTGCTCAAGCTCAAAGATGAGGTTTGAGCGAGGCGAAAAGTTTTTTCATCGCCTCTGTAACGCCGTCAGGGCAGCGCTCTCTAGTGCTGTGTCGGGACTGAACAACCTTCCAGCCGACACCCCTGACGATTACTGAGGATATACAAATGAACTTCAAAAACGCCACCGCCGGTGCCGCTCTCGCCTTCGCCGCTGCAACAATGTTCGCAGGTGTTGCCACTCAGGCTCAGGCCGCCGACGCTGCACAAGTTCACTGCTACGGCGTGACATCGTGCAAAGGCATGAATGACTGCAAGACAGCCGAAAACGCCTGCAAAGGTCAGGCTGTCTGCAAAGGGCATGGCTTCAAGGCAATGACTCAGGCCGAATGCATGAAGGCAGATGGAAAAGTCGGCGAATAACTGACTGCCGAATGCCGTCGCGGTGGCTCTCTTGCCACTGCGGCACTTTGCGAGGAGTCCGCAAAATGTCTGCTTCCCTTTCTTGTCTGGGCTACGGCCTGGGTTTGCGCAGTGCCTACTACCAACAGATTCTTGAACAGTCGCCAGCCGTGGACTGGTTTGAAGTGGTCTCGGAAAATTTCATGGTCCAGGGCGGCAAGGCCCTGTACTACCTGGACGCCATTGCCGAACGGTATCCCGTGGTGATGCATGGCGTATCGCTGTCTATTGGCGGTCCTCATGCCCTCGATCCGCAGTATCTGCAACAGCTGAAACTTCTGGCGGAGCGAGTTGAACCGGCATGGATCTCCGATCACTTGTGTTGGAGCCGTGGCAACGCCCATCAACTCCATGATTTGTTGCCGCTGCCCTACACCGAAGAAAGTCTTTATTACGTGGCCGGCCGAGTGCGGCAGGTTCAGGACGTCTTGCAGCGTCCGCTGGTGCTGGAAAACGTCTCCAGTTACGTGCGCAGCGCTGGCGACGAATTCAGCGAATGGGAGTTTCTTGATGCGCTCAGCCGGTTGAGCGACTGCGAGCTGTTGCTGGACATCAACAACGTCTATGTCAGCTCCCGCAATCATGGCTTCGATCCGTGGACATTCATTCAAGGGCTGCCGGCCAAAAAGGTTCGACAGTTGCACCTGGCTGGCCACAGCGACCACGGCGATTACGTGATCGACACCCATGACCAGCCGGTGAGTGATCCGGTCTGGGCGCTCTATCAACAAACCCTGGAACACCTCGGGCCAGTCGCGACACTGCTGGAACGCGATGATCATTTCCCGCCTTTTGAAGAGCTACTTACCGAGTTGCAAAAGGCCCGGGCATTGGGTGATAGCGTGTTGACCCGGAGATTGAGATGCGCCTGAACGACTGGCAGCTGGCCTTTGAAACGTATCTGCTGGGTGAGCAGACAGCAGCCGATACCGCGCTAGGCGCGAGTCTTATGGGGGGGCCGACACTGGATGTGAGCACCGGGCTGGCGATCTATCACAACGCCTATCAGGCAAGGCTTCAGGAAGTTCTGCGCGGCGACTATCCGGTCATTTGGCATTGGCTGGGTGACGATGAATTCGAGCAGCTCGCGGCGGCTTACATTCGCCAGTGTCCGTCTGTTCATTACAGCCTGAGGTGGCTGGGTGAAGGGTTCGAGTCGTTTATTCGACAGCATTTAGTGCCAGAGCAAAGTGCAGCGCTGGGGGAGTTGGCGGCACTTGAGTGGGCATTCACGCTGGCGTTCGACGCGCCTGAAGGCGCGCCGCTGACGATACAGGACATGGCCGCCCTGAAGCCTGAAGACTGGCCGACGTTGCGGGTCAGCCCCAGCCCCTCTGTGCAATGGCTTGAGTGTGCTTTCAACAGTGTTGCGTTGTGGCGGGCAGTGAAGGATGAAACCGGGTTCCCCGGTAGTGCAGCGTTAGGGGCGCCCCAAGTATTGGTGATCTGGAGAGCGGGGCTGGTTTGTCATTACCGCAGCCTGGAACCTGCGGAGGCGGCAGCTCTAGACGGCTTGTTTCAGGGCGACTGGGATTTCGCTGAACTGTGCTCCGAATTAGCAGTCATCTATGGTGAGGATGCATCCCTTCAGGCTGTTACATGGCTGAAACAGTGGGTTCAGGACGGTTGGTTGCAGCCTCGAATCATAGAGAGCAGCTATTAAATCGATAGCCGGCTATTTTTCAAGGATGGACTACCCTCAAATCAGACGTCTGAAAATCAGGGGGATTATCCATGCTCGCGCAACTTCCACCGGCCTTACAGAATCTGCAGTTGCCGCTTCGCTTGCGACTCTGGGACGGCCATGAGTTCAACCTGGGGCCGACGCCCAGCGTCACCATTGTGGTCAAGGACCCGCACATGGTTACCCAGTTCACCCATCCGAGCCTGGACGCGCTGGGGGCGG
The DNA here is from genome assembly GCF_024749225.1 of Pseudomonas sp. B21-019. Lineage (NCBI taxonomy): Bacteria > Pseudomonadati > Pseudomonadota > Gammaproteobacteria > Pseudomonadales > Pseudomonadaceae > Pseudomonas > Pseudomonas sp. B21-019. Next base: position 6,339,393 of record NZ_CP087193.1, on the reverse strand, counting down.
CGTTTGTCGAAGGCAAACTGGAGCTGGAAGGCTCCATCAGCGACGTGATTCGCGTCTGCGATGAATGGAGTCAGGCGCTGCTCAACGAAGACGACGATGCGCAACCGGTGCGCCTGGTTCACGACAAGGAAACCGACGCCAAAGCCATCTCCTACCACTACGACCTTTCCAACGAGTTTTATCAGCTGTGGCTCGACAGCGACATGGCGTATTCCTGCGCCTACTTCGAGACCGGCAGTGAAACCCTTGAGCAGGCTCAACAAGCCAAGTTTCGCCACCTGTGCCGCAAGTTGCGCTTGCAGCCAGGGGAGTATCTGCTGGATGTCGGTTGCGGCTGGGGCGGGTTGGCGCGGTATGCCGCGCGGGAGTTCGGCGCGAAGGTGTTCGGGATCACGCTCAGTCAAGCGCAATTGGATTTGGCTCGTGAGCGGGTGAAAGCCGAAGGCCTGGAAGATCAGATCGAACTGCAACTGCTCGACTACCGCGATCTGCCTCAGGACGGGCGTTTCGACAAGGTGGTCAGCGTCGGCATGTTCGAACACGTCGGCCACGCCAATCTGGCCGAATACTGCCAAACCTTGTTCGGCGCAGTGAAAGAGGGCGGGCTGGTGATGAACCACGGGATTACCGCCAAACACACCGACGGTCGTCCGGTCGGGCGCGGTGCTGGTGAGTTCATCGAGAAGTATGTGTTTCCCAACGGCGAGCTGCCGCACCTGTCGATGATCTCCGCCGAGATCAGCGAAGCGGGGCTGGAGATTGTCGACGTCGAGAGCCTGCGCCTGCATTACGCGCGGACCCTGGACCACTGGAGCGAACGCCTGGAAGACAATCTGGAAGCCGCCGCCAAACTGGTGCCGGAGCAGGCGCTACGGATCTGGCGGTTGTACCTGGCGGGGTGCGCCTATGCGTTCGCCAGGGGCTGGATCAACCTGCATCAAATCCTCGCGGTGAAAGCCCATGCCGATGGCAGCCATGAACTGCCATGGACCCGCGACGACATCTACAACTAGAGAATCGGCGAAATAAGCCGGGCGATCCGCATGCCGACCTGTTGCAGGCGGTGGGTCTCCCGGCTTTCTTCTTTGGCGATTTCGTGAGCCTGGGCGAAATCGTTGTTGAGCATCTGCTCCACTTCGGCGGCAAACCCGCTGTCGACCGTCAGCAGCATCACTTCGAAGTTCAGCCGGAACGAACGGTTGTCCATGTTGGCACTGCCGATGGCGCTGATCTCGTCGTCGATCAGTACCACTTTCTGATGCAGGAAGCCGGGTTGATAACGGAACACGCGCACCCCGGCGCGTACGGCTTCGAAGGCATAAAGGCTGGACGCGGCGTAGACGATCCGATGATCCGGCCGCGACGGCAACAGGATCCGTACATCCACGCCGCGCAACACTGCCAGCCGCAATGCAGCGAATACGGCTTCATCGGGGATGAAGTAAGGGCTGGTGATCCACACCCTTTCCGTCGCCGCATGGATGGCTTCGACGAAGAATAGCGAACAGGTTTCGTAGGAATCCGCCGGGCCGCTGGCCAGTAATTGGCAGAGCACGCCGTCATCTGGATAAACGTCAGGCAGGATCAGCGGGGGCAGCGAGCGGGCTGCCCAGAACCAGTCTTCGGCGAAGGACTCCTGCATGCAGGCCACCACCGGCCCGCGAACTTGCACATGGGTATCGCGCCAGGGCGCCAGGGGTGGTTTCTCGCCCATGTACTCGTCGCCGACATTGAGCCCGCCGACAAAGCCGACAAGCCCGTCGACCACTACGATCTTGCGGTGGTTGCGGAAATTCACCTGGAAGCGGTTGAGCCAGCCGCTGCGGGTGGCGAAGGCTTTGACCTCGACGCCGGCATCACGCAACGGTTGCACATAACCGTGGGGCAGGGAGTGGCTGCCGATGCGGTCGTAGAGCAAGTAAATCGCCAAGCCCTCGGCGGCTTTCTTCAGCAGCAGGGTGTGCAGGCGTTGGCCGAGGCGGTCATCGTGGATGATGAAAAACTGGATCAGCACCGCTTTACGGGCGTTGCTGATGGCGTCGAAAATTGCATCGAACGTGGCTTGGCCGTCGATCAACAATCGTACATCGTTGTTTGCCAGGCATGGCATGCGCCCCAGCTTCGGCATGGCCCGCAAAGACGCGTAAGCGCTGGAGGCACGCGCAGCCAGTGCCTCTTCTACCCAGGGGCGCCAGTTCAGTTCGGAGATGGCCTTGCGCATTTCCTCGTTGGCTTGCCGTCGGGCCTTGATGTAACCATCGAAGGTGCTGCGGCCGAAGACCAGATAAGGGACAAGCGTGAGGTAAGGAATGAACAGCAGTGACAGGGCCCAGGCGATCGAGCCCTGAGCGGTCCGAACGGTCAACACGGCATGGATGGCGGCGATCGAGCCCAGTGTGTGTAACAGTGCGATCAGATAACCGAATACATGCGGTCCGAAATAATCCATGGGGCAGCCTTGCTCCTTGAAGATTCAATGCTTAACAGACCATGTTCCGGGCAGAATGTCGCTATTTAATTGGCCCATGAACCGAAGCCCGTGTCCGACGTCTAACGGCCACTAATGATCAGGAGTTACTCGATGAACGTTCGTCTGCTGGGTTTGGCCATGGCGTTTGGTTTGGCACTTCCTGTGGCCGCTCAGGCACAGATGCTGCAACCGGGCTTGTGGGAGTTGACCTCAAGCAACATGAAGGTCGATGACCAGAACATGCCCGATCTGCAATTGATCCTCGGCCAGCTACAAAACCAGATGACCCCCCAACAGCGGGCGATGCTGGAGAAACAAGGTATGACCATGGGCGGCAAAGGGATTCGGGCGTGCCTGACACCTGAGCAGGTGAAGAGCGACAACATTCCGCTGACGGACCCGCAATCGGGCTGCAAGCAGGAAATCACCGAGCGTACCGGTAACCAGTGGAAATTCCGTTTCAGCTGTCCGAAAGCGCAGGGCAGCGGAGTGGCCACTTTTATGAGTGACCGTGAGTTCACCACCAAGGTCAACGGCACCTTCAACGCCACCGGCATTCAGCAGAAGGGTAGCCTCGATACTCGCGCTGTGTGGTTGGGTCAGGATTGCGGCACAGTGAAGCCAAGGGCCTAAAAGCTTTGCGGGTAGGCTCGTTCCCACCAGGTCATATGTGATCCCTGTGGGAGCGGGCTCGCCCGCGAAGGTGTCCGCTCAGGCACCAGCAGTCTTGGGCGGGATCAACAAATCACACACCGCCTCAATCCCTTTCTCCCCGAAATCCTCCCCGCTGCCACTGCGCATGCTGACAAATCCACCGTCCTTTTCCTTCTCTCCGACCACCAACAGGTATGGCACTTTCTGGCTGTGCTGGCGAATCTTGCGGCTGATTTTCTCGTGACGCAGATCCGAGTTGGCGCGCAGTCCGCGCCGGCGCAGCGCTTCGGTCACCGAGTGCGCATAATCGCTCTGACGCTCATCGATATTCACAACCACGACCTGGGGTGGCGCTCGCCAGGTGTCCAGTTCCTGTTGGCTGGACCAACACGTGCCATAGATTCGTTGCTGCAACGTGCCGCTGATGTGGTCCAGTGCAAAGGCCTGCAACACCTTGGTGGTGGGAACATGCGGACCTGCCGCGAAACCCTCGAAGTCCCCCAGGCTGTACAGCGATAACCTTTTGCTACTCGTCGCCTGATAGGTCAGTTCCTGCCGGCGGATCGAATGGTTGGTCGCCGCCAGTGCACGCATACGCGCTTCGATCACTGGCAGCGCGGCCAGGGTTAGAGATCGCTGGAAAGCAAACTCATAAAAGAAACCGTCACCCAGCACCGATCCGGCCCGCAACTGCGCATTCGGATGCAGCTGTTTGACGGCCATGGCCAGCATCAGCGCACAGGAACGCCGAAGGATCTCCAGCCCGTCGGGCTCCTGGGACGTGACGATGCTGACCCGCGCATCACACTCGATCAGGAATCCACAGTCCACCAGCACGCCATCCACCCGACCCGCGAGCGCCGCATTAGCCAGGCCGAGGCTGATACTCGCGGCAACCTCAAACACGGACAGTGGTTGGTCGTACTCACGCATTGAACCATCAGGCAGGGTGATGTGGATCATGATCGGTGTTCTCGAATGTTTTCGATAACGTGCGTCAGCGCATAAACCGTAGTGGTAAGCCCTGACAGTTGTCATTAAGACGTTTGTCGTGCCAGGCAATTTGCCCCGACACGACGGTGGTGCTGACGCTGTGGCGAAAGCGATGCCGGGCGAAGGGGGTCCAGCCGCATTGCGAGAGGACCGGTTGTCGGGAGACGGCAATGCCATCGGGTTCGGATTTGATCAACACCAGGTCGGCCCAGTACCCTTCGCGCAGGTAGCCGCGGTCGGGAATGGCAAACAGATCGGCGACCCGGTGACTGGTCTTGGCCACAAGGGTGGTGATCGGCAGGATCTCATCGGCCACCAGTTCCAACAACGCGGGCAGGGCGTGTTGCACCAACGGCAAACCGGACGGCGCCTGGCTATAGGGTCGCTGTTTTTCGGCCCAGGTGTGAGGCGCGTGATCGCTGCCGATCACGTCCAGTCGATTACTCAACAGTGCTTTGCGCAAGGCATCGCGGTCGGTCTGGGTCTTGATCGCCGGGTTGCATTTGATCAGGTTGCCGAGGCTCGGGTAGTCGCGGTCGTCGAACAGCAAGTGATGCAGGCAGACCTCGGCAGTGATGCGTTTCTGTGCCAGCGGCTTGTCTTCAAACAGTGCCAGTTCCCGGGCGGTAGTCAGGTGCAAAACGTGCAGACGGGTGCCATGTCGCCTGGCCAGATCGACGGCCATTGAGGAGGATCGAAAGCACGCTTCGGCATTGCGGATCAGCGGGTGAGCAGCGGGTGGAAGGTGCTCACCGAACAGCTCTCGCAGGTTGGCCGCGTTGGCTTCAATGCTGGGCGTGTGTTCGCAGTGGGCCAGCAAAATAGTCGGCACCTCGGCGAACAGCCGTTCGAGAATTCGTGGATCGTCCACCAGCATGTTGCCCGTGGAGGCGCCCATGAACACTTTGACCCCGGCCACTTCACAAGGATTGAGCGCGGCGACGGTATCGAGATTGTCGTTGCTCACGCCGAAATGAAAACCGTAGTTGGCTACTGAATGGGTCGCCGCTCGACGCTTCTTGTCGGCCAGCGCGGCGAGGGTCAGGGTGGCCGGCGAGGTGTTGGGCATGTCCATGAAGCTGGTGATGCCGCCGGCCACCGCAGCTCGAGATTCAGTATGGAAGCTGCCCTTGTCCGGTGCTCCTGGGTCACGGAAATGCACCTGGTCATCGATCATGCCTGGCAGCAGCCATTGGCCGTTTGCGTCGATTTCCACAGCGGCTTTTTCACCTTCGATGCTGCTGGCGATCTTGACGATGCGACCGTGGCTTACCAGCAGATCACCGTCGAATTCCCGACCTTCGTTCACCAGCCGGGCGTTGCGAATCAGCACGCTGCTCATGGTCAGAACTCGTTCTGCAGGGCTTTGTAGCCGCGCACCAAATCGACGTTGGTGCGCGCTACGTCTTCGGAAAACTCCGAGGCGCTGACGCTGACGGGTGGGAACTGCGACAGGTCGGTGTTGGGGCCGATGCGTGTGGTGGAGGGCACGTAGAAGGCTTCAGGCAAGTCACGACCATCGACCACCGAGTTGTGCCGCACCACGCAACCGTCGCCCACCGCGCAGTTGAACAGCACGCTGTTGAAACCGATGAACACGCGATTGCCGACGGTGCAGGGGCCATGGACGATGGAGCGGTGGGCGATGGAGCTGAACTCGCCGATGGTCACCGCCGCGCCGGACTTGGAGTGGATCACCACGCCGTCCTGGATGTTCGAATTGGCGCCGATGGTGATCGCTTCCATCTCGCCCGAGTCGTCCACTTCATCGGCGCGAATCACTGCGTAGGGGCCGACGAAGACGTTCTCGCCGATCACCACTTTGCCGCAGATGATTGCGGTTTTATCCACGTAAGCCGACTCCGCAATCAACGGCAGATCACCTGAAGGATTCTTGCGGATCATGGCTTGCTCAACGCCTCGTACAAGGTGTTGAGGTTGTATTCGAACAGCCCGGTGAAGGTGCTGGCCGGGCCGGTTGCAGCGAGGGCATCGGAGTACAGCGTGCCGCCGATATGCGCGCCGCTTTCATCGGCGATTTGCTTGAGCAGGCGCGTGTCCTTGATGTTTTCCATGAACACCGCTTTGACCTTGGCCTGACGGATCTGTGTGATCAGCGCAGCGACTTCGGCGGCCGAAGGTTCGCGTTCGGTGGACAGACCTTGCGGCGCCATGAAGTCGATGCCGTAAGCCTGACCGAGATAGCCGAAGGCGTCATGGGAGGTCACGATTTTGCGATTACCCGGCGGCAGCGAACCGAGCTTGGCTTTAGCCTCGGCGAGCAAGGCGTAGATCTTTTTCAGATAGGCCTGGCTGTTGTGTTCGTAGTCGGTTTTGTTTGCAGGGTCGGCGGCGATCAGCGCTTTGGTGATGTTGCTGATGTACAACTCAGTGTTCGCCAGGTTGTGCCAGGCGTGCGGGTCGGGAATGGTTTCGCCGTCTTCATCCAGCGAGCGCGGAATGACACCGTGGCTGGCACTGATGACCGGGGCTTTGGTCTCGGTGCTGGTCACCAGGCGGTCCAGCCATGGCTCGAAACCCAACCCGTTCTTGATGATCAGTCTGGCGTTGAGCAGTGCCTTTGCATCGTCCGGCGTCGGCTCGTAGGTGTGGGCATCGGTGTCCGGGCCGACCATGTTGGTGATCTGAATATGGTCGCCGCCGACCTGATGGGTCATGTCGGCGAGGATGCTGAAGCTGGTGACTACCTGGAGTTTTTCCGCGGCAGACAGCGACATCGACAGCATCAGACTGAACAGCACGAGTAAAGCGCGCATCGGGTTACACCTCATTGGGATGTGAGCAAAGGCGGGCGGCGCAGCAAACCGTGTACCGGACCGAACACCACGGACAGCAGATACCAACCGCCAGCCACCAGCACGATTGCCGGGCCGCTGGGCAGCGAGTAGTAGAACGACAGCAACAATCCGAGCCAGACCGAGAGGCTGCCGAGCAACGCGGCGATGATGATCAGCACCGGCAAACGACGACTCCAGAAGCGAGAAGCCGCAGCCGGCAGCATCATCAAACCGACTACCATCAGCGCGCCGATAGCCTGGAAACCGATCACCAGGTTCAGCACCACCAACGTCAGAAATACCCCGTGAGCCAGCGGCCCGAGACGGCTGACGGTTTGCAGAAAGAGCGGGTCGAGGGTGTCCAGCAACAGTGGTTTGTAGATCAGGGCCATGGCGATCAGGCTGAAGCCCGAGACCCACAGCATGCCGGTCAAGGTCGGGCCATCGACCGCCAGCGCCGAACCGAACAACAGGTGCAACAGGTCCAGGCGCTTACCGGCGATGCCGAGGATCAGCACGCCGCTGGCCAGCGATATCGGGTAAATCGCGGCCAGGCTCGCGTCCTCCCGCAAGCCGGTGCGGCGGGTAATCCAGGCGGCCAGTCCGGCCATGCTCAGGCCGGCACCGAGGCCGCCAATGGTCAGCGCGGGCAGGCTCAACCCTGCGTACCAGAAGCCCAATGCGGCGCCGGGCAAGATGCCGTGAGCCACTGCATCGCCGATCAGACTCATTCGCCGCAGAATCAGAAACACCCCAAGCGGCGCCGTGCTGCAGGCCAGAACAAGGCCACCCAGCAGTGCCCGACGCATGAATACGAATTCGTGAAACGGTTGCCAAAGGTGAGCAGCGGCGATCATCAAGCCACCTGCGTCTGAGGTTGTTGGCGAATCAGCTCGGTACTGGGACCGAGGACGCAGCCGCGGCTTTTGATCAGTAGCGCTTGTGGAATCTGTTGGCGCACGGCGGCCAAGTCATGACACACCACGACCAGGGTTCGGCCTTCGGCATGCCAGGCGTGGAGGTGTTTCCAGAGCAGCGCCTGGCCGAGTTCGTCGAGTGCGGCGTGGGGTTCGTCGAGCAGCAGCAAGGGCGCTTCGGCGAGGCTCAATCGGGCGAGTAGGGCACGCTGTAATTCACCTCCGGAGAGGGCCATCAACGGGCGGTGCTCCAGACCGGTCAGGCACCAGTCTTCCAGTGCAGACTTGAGGCGCTGGCTGCGTATCTCTGGCGCTTGTTTGTTGCCCCAGAAACCGGCAGCCACTAACTCTTGCAGACTGATGGGGAATTGTCGGTCCAGGTGTTGTTGCTGAGGCAGGAACGAAAGGCCGCCCTTGCCCTTGCGTGGAACATCAATGACGACGTTGCCGGCCAGTGGCTTTTGCAGGCCGGCGATGACTTTCAGCAGGCTGCTTTTGCCCGATCCGTTGGCGCCGATGACGGCGGTCAGACTCCCCTTGGGCAGTTCGAAATCAACCGCTGGAGTGAGCGGCTGACCGGGTGCGCCCCAGCGCAAGGCTTGGCATCGGATCATGCGGCCTCCCAGTTCCAGCGGCTTTCGGCGACCGCATCGTGGGCGTGAAGGCTTTCGGCATGGACGACTCGCACGTGAAAGGCGTTGATGCCCGGGGAGCGTTTCAGTGCCAGGTTCAAGCGTCGCGCGGCATCTTCGCAGAACATCAGGTTCTGACCGTTGGCGAGGGCGAAAGCTTGTTCGTCGGCGCGTTTCACGGCGGTTTGCACAGCGGTGCCGAGGGCTGCTTCCGCGTCGTTGATCGCGGCGATCAACGGCAGGTCATCCAGATAGTCATCCAGACGCAGCAGCAATTGCGCATTACTGCGTTGGCTATGCGGCGTCGCGACGATGCCTTTCGTGGAACCGAGCCAAGCCAGAACGTCTTCGTGTTGCAATGGTTGATTGGCGAAGTCGTCAACGAATTGCTGCTGAATCAACTGCCTCGAAAGGGCTGCTGAGCAAGGACAGGTTGAGGAATAAGGCACATCGATTTTTAGTTCCACGTGGAACATCGCGTTTTTCAGACTCGCCTCGACGCTCACCGGATAGGTTTTCCAGCCGGCCAACGGACTGACGAGCGCGGGTCTTTTGAGCAGAAGTTCGGTGTGAATTTTTAGGTAAGCGTTGTGGGAAAGTCCTTCATGAGTCTCGAGAAAACTCAGCAAGACTCGCCGCAACAACGCGGGTGAAAGGTTTTCCTGCTCAAGCATTTCCAGCGCCAGGTACAGCCGCGACATATGGATGCCACGCGCCTCTCCATCGTCGAGGCTAACGCCAGCGTCGGCTTTTGCACTCAGTCGCTGGCCATCGAATAAAACAGGAAGAGCAATGCCGCGCATGCCCACCCAATCGAGTGGCAGGGCTTGGCGTGAGGCCTGCGCGGCGATATCCGGAAGAGTCAGCGCATTCATGAGCAGGTCCATCGTGGGAGTTGATTTGGCATGTTATATTATAACAATCAAATCGACGATGCCTTTTTCGTGAACGAGTTTTCATCATGCACAGACGCCACTTGCTCAACCTGATTCTGGCCAGCGCAGCCTTTGCGTTACCTTTTGGTGTGTCGGCCACGCAAATTCGCAATGCACGACTGTGGCGTTCGGACGACAAGCTGCGACTGGTGTTCGATCTGAGCGGGCCGGTGCAGTACAAAACTTTTTCCCTGAGTGCTCCGGAGCGGCTGATCATCGATCTGAGTGGCGCAAACTTCAGTGGCGACTTCAGTCAGCTGGCACTCGACAACTCGGTGATTCGTGCGATCCGTTCCGGGCATTTCGGTCAGGGCGATACACGGATCGTCCTCGACCTCAGCGGTCCGGTGCAGCTCAACAGCTTCCTGTTACCGCCACAGGATGGGCAGGGGCATCGATTGGTGCTCGATCTGAAGGCCATTGCTCCGCTACAGATCGCGGCGGCGCCGTCGGACAAACGTGAGCCCATCATCGACAAGGCTCATCCCAAGCGCGACATCATTGTGGTGGTCGACCCTGGTCACGGCGGCAAAGACCCGGGCGCGGTCGGCGTCAAAGGTGAGCGGGAGAAAGACGTGGTGCTATCGATCGCCCAGCTGTTGGCCAAGAGGCTGAAGCGTGAAAAGGGCTTCGACGTGAAACTGGTGCGTAACGATGACTTCTTCGTCCCGCTGCGCAAACGCGTGGAGATCGCCCGCAAGCACAAGGCCGACATGTTCATCTCGGTCCATGCGGACGCAGCGCCGCGTCTCACTGCTTCAGGTGCGTCGGTGTACTGCCTGTCCGAAGGCGGCGCGACCTCGGCCACGGCGCGCTTCATGGCGCAACGTGAGAACGGCGCGGACCTGTTGGGCGCCACCAGCCTGCTCAATCTCAAGGACAAGGATCCGATGCTCGCCGGGGTGATTCTCGACATGTCGATGAACGCCACCATCGCCGCCAGTTTGCAGTTGGGCAACACGGTGCTCGGCAGTCTGGCGGGCATTACCACCCTGCATCAGAAGCGTGTGGAACAGGCCGGTTTCGCCGTGCTGAAGTCGCCGGATGTGCCATCGATTCTGGTGGAAACCGGCTTCATCTCGAACGCCCGCGACAGCCAGCGACTGGTGACGGCGCGGCATCAGCAAGCGGTGGCGGATGGTTTGTTCGACGGTTTGCAGCGTTATTTCCAGAAGAATCCGCCGATGAACAGCTATATCGCCTGGCAGCAGGAGCAGAAGAAGGCTCAGGTCTAACAGCCAGTCAGCCGGCTACAGGTGAACTTCGCGCTGCTGCCCCCGGAGCTGGAGAACCGATTGATGGTTGTCCAGCCAACCCGGCGGTTGTAGCCGACCCAGGCTTCGCCATCGGACGCGATGCCGGTAAAGAACGTCAGTTGCCCATAACGGCTATTGGTCTGCGCCCAATAGCGTTTACCGGCCACTTCAAAGCCGCGCAAGTAGATCGTGCTACCGACGGTGTTAACGCTGTAGGCATTGCCGTCGGCATCCACGCAGGCCAGCAGATTGGCGCTGCGGGTGCATTTGGCCAGGCTGGGGATTTGTCCCCAGGCATCGACCGCGATCAGCAGCGAAAGGCTCAGCAGCGAGAATCTCAGGGCGTTTCCCATGGCATTTCTCAAGGGGCGGACGGGTTAAAGCATCGTGCCCTTTGTCGTTGTGGGCAAGAGGGGGAGTGGCTTGTTTGTATTGTTATACTATAACATAAATTAAGCCCGACATTGCGACCGGGCATCCCTGTGAGGAATACCTGATGCCCAATCGTCTCCCCGTGACCGTCCTGTCGGGCTTTCTCGGCGCCGGAAAAAGTACACTGCTTAATTACGTACTACGTAATCGCGATAATCTGCGGGTCGCGGTGATCGTCAACGACATGAGCGAGATCAATATTGATGGCATTGAAGTTCAACGCGATGTCAGCCTGAACCGTGCCGAAGAAAAACTCGTGGAAATGAGCAACGGCTGCATTTGCTGCACCTTGCGTGAAGATTTGCTCGAAGAAGTCAGCAAACTCGCCAAGGACGGTCGTTTCGATTACCTGTTGATCGAGTCCACCGGCATTTCCGAGCCACTGCCCGTGGCGGAAACCTTCACCTTTCGCGATGAAGAAGGGCAGAGCCTGGCCGACATTGCGCGGCTCGACACCATGGTCACCGTGGTCGACGGCATGAACTTCCTGCTCGACTACCAAGCTGCCGAAAGCCTCGCTTCCCGTGGTGAAACCCTGGGCGAGGAGGACGAACGCTCGATCACTGACCTGTTGATCGAGCAGATCGAATTCGCCGACGTGATCCTGATCAGCAAGATCGATTTGATCAGCAGCCGCGAACGCCAGGAGCTGATCGCGATCCTCGAACGGCTCAATGCCCAGGCCGAAATCATTCCGATGGTCATGGGCGAGGTGCCACTCAAGAAGATCCTCAACACTGGGCGTTTCGACTTCGAGAAGGCCGCTCAGGCACCAGGATGGTTACAGGAACTGCGCGGTGAACACGTACCGGAAACCGAGGAGTACGGCATTGCCTCCACAGCTTATCGGGCGCGGCGACCGTTTCATCCGCAGCGCTTTTTCAGCTTCATCGATCGCCCGTGGGTGAACGGCAAGCTGCTGCGTTCCAAGGGCTTTTTCTGGCTGGCCAGCAAACACATGGATGCCGGCAGTTGGTCCCAGGCCGGTGGCTTGATGCGCCACGGGTTTGCCGGGCGCTGGTGGCGTTTCGTGCCGAAAAACCAGTGGCCGCAGGACGAAGAAAGCACCGCCGGGATCATGGAAAACTGGACGGCCGCCACCGGCGATTGCCGGCAGGAACTGGTGTTTATCGGCCAGAACATCGACTTCGCGCAACTCACTGCCGAACTCGATAACTGCCTGCTGACAGATGAAGAAATGGCTTTGGGCGTCGAGGATTGGCGGTTGTTGCCCGACCCGTTCGGTCCTTGGCACGAAGAGGCAGCGGCCTGATGTTGGCGCCTAATCTGAAGTTGCGACCGGTCATTGCTCAGGTTCAAGGCGATACGCCAAAAGTGCTGACCGGGATTCTGGACGACGGCGTAAACCTCGCCCTTTGGCAACGCCAACTGCCGGCGCACATTGCCGATTTCGGTCGCTTGCTGTTGTCCCTGAACCAGCCGCTGGCCGAGTCGCTGTCCCTGGAAATGCCCAGTGATGACGCCGAGCCCAATCTCCACGGTCTAGCCTCAGGCTTCAGCGACCTTGAAGGTTTCGAAGGCTTTATCGCCGACGTTTCCTGGCTGGTCAGCGCGTTCGCCTGCCTATTGGGCGCCCAGCGCATCGGCCTGCGTCTGCGGGTTCTGGACAAAGCCATGTGCCCGCGTTTCCATGTCGATCATGTGCCGGTGCGGTTGATCACCACCTACGCAGGGGTCGGCAGCCAATGGTTGAAAGAAGGGGCAATGGATCGCCGGCAATTAGGCAAGCCTGAAGCCGAACCCCAGGATGATTCGCTGATCCAGCAAATCGCCAGCGGTGAAGTGGCGCTGCTCAAAGGAGAGAAGTGGCACGGCAACGAAGGTTTCGGCTTGATACACCGTTCGCCGCAGCCGGCACCGGGCGAGCGTCGTTTGATTCTGACCCTCGACTGGCTGGGCTGACAGCTCAAGGTTTGAGCCAGGTTCCCTGGCTCTGGGCTTCGCAAAACGGCTTCAGATACGCCGCATCGGTGGCCACGCCGTAATAGTGAATATCCTGCCGGTAAGGCATATTGGCGACTTGAGCGTTGCTGCATACCCCGAACGCGCCGGCGGGGCATTGGTCGACGTACTGCACCTCGACTTTCTGCCCGGCCAGATTCGGCTGGCAGAAGCCGTCGGCGAACAGTTTTTCCGGGATGTTGCGGTTCTGCTGGCAGACCTTCACGTCGAGCCGCGCAGCCGTACTATGTACCACGCAGGCCTGGGCCAGCGCTTCACCCGACGTAAGCGCCAGAAGTAACGACCATCCCATCAACCGCATCCTTTACCTCCTCAGAAAACTTCGACCATGTTGCAGAACATTCCCACCCACGTCATCGCCGGCCCGCTGGGTGCCGGCAAGACCAGCCTGATCAAGCACCTGCTGGCGCAACGGCCGGCCGGTGAGCGCTGGGCGGTGCTGATCAACGAATTCGGCCAGATCGGCCTGGATGCTGCGCTGCTGACCCAGGACGCCGATGGTATCGCACTGGGGGAAGTGGCCGGGGGGTGTTTGTGTTGCGTCAATGGTGCGCCGTTTCAGATCGGCCTCGGACGGTTGCTGCGCAAGGCACGACCGGATCGACTGTTCATCGAGCCCTCCGGGCTGGGGCATCCGGCGCAGTTGCTCAGGCAATTGAGCGAGGCGCCGTGGCAAGGCGTCCTGGCGGTGCAGCCTTGCGTGCTGGTGCTGGACGCCCAGGCGCTCGCGGCTGGAAAACCGCTGCCAGCGGCGCAACTGCAAGCGTTGGACAGTGCCGGGTTGCTGTTGCTGAACAAGGCAGAAAGCCTCGACGACAGTGATCGCCAGCGAATCGCCGCACAGTTGCCGTCGCGTCCTTTGTACTGGACGCAGCAAGCTGTCTTGCCGCTGAGCGAGTTACCGGGCCTCAAGGCTCAGGCTGTCGCGGGTGTGGATAACTTGATCGTGCCCAAGGGATTGGCGCAGATGCCGGCCATCTGGACTGACCCCGCCCAGCCGATTTGCTTGAGTCAGGCGCAAGAGGGTGGCTGGAGCGTCGGCTGGCGCTGGCATCCGAGTCAGACGTTCGATGCAGTGCTTGTCGGAAAGTGGCTTGAGAGCCTTGAATGGCTGCGGGCGAAGCTGGTTATCCACAGTGTCGAGGGCTGGGTGTCGGCCAACGCACTGGATAACTCGCTACTGGATTGGCAGCCCAGCGAATGGCAACGGGATTCGCGCATCGAGTTGATTTTCAGTGAAGTGCAGGATGTTGAGTCGCTGCAAAGAGATCTGGCCGATTGCCGGTCGGGGTGAAGATCAAAAGATCGCAGGCTGCGATCTTTTGATCTTCAAGGACGCCACTTGGTGTGTTCTTGCCGCCACTGGCTCAATTCAATCACCTCGGCACTGGGTTTTGCGACTTCGACCACCGGCGGTGTGTCGTCGAATGGCATTGGGTAGGGCGCGAGCTCGATCTGTGCGCTATGGGCGCCGAACTGAGTGATGGTGCCGTTGTGGCGGGTTTCGCCGGTCACGGTAAATTCGAAGTTATACACACGGGCCAGGCGCCGACGACCGTTGGCGTCTTTAATGAAAGCGATCTTCTTCAAGGCTACGTTGCCGTCCAGCAGCTCGATCCGCAGCTTGGCGCAATGCTGCTGAACCCGCTCCAGTGCGCGTTCGCGCAAGCCGTGGTTGTGCCACAGCCATGCGCCACCGGTGGCGAGCAGCATCAGCACGAAGATATTTCCTAGGGTCAGCATCAACAGGGTGCTCCAACAAGATAGTGTCAGCTTAACTGCGTCTCTGGTCTGTCGTACAGGCTGCGTTTAGTCGCATACTGCGCGGCTCGAATTTCAATCGGTTTATGGAAAACTCACCGCATGAAACGTACGCCCCATCTGCTCGCCATCCAGTCCCATGTGGTGTTCGGCCACGCTGGCAACAGCGCCGCGGTTTTCCCGATGCAGCGGGTCGGGGTGAACGTCTGGCCACTCAATACCGTGCAGTTCTCCAACCACACGCAATATGGCCAGTGGGCCGGGGAAGTGCTGGCCCCGCATCAGATTCCGGAATTGGTGGAAGGCATCGCGGCGATTGGCGAACTGGGCAACTGCGACGCCGTGTTGTCCGGCTACCTCGGCAGCGCGGCCCAGGGGCGGGCGATTCTGGCGGGAGTGGAGCGAATCAAATCGATCAATCCCAAAGCCTTGTACCTCTGCGATCCGGTGATGGGCCATCCGGAGAAGGGCTGCAGCGTTCCAGCCGAAGTCAGCGATTTCCTGCTGGAAGAGGCGGCGGCGATAGCCGACTTCATGTGCCCGAATCAGCTGGAGCTGAACAGCTTCTCGGGGCGCAAGGCGCAGTCACTGTTCGATTGCCTGGCCATGGCGCGGGCGCTGCTGGCGCGCGGTCCGAAGGCGGTGCTGGTCAAGCATCTCGACTATCCCGGCAAACTGGCGGATGGCTTCGAGATGTTGCTGGTGACCGCTGAAGGCAGCTGGCACTTGCGTCGGCCGTTGCTGGCGTTCCCGCGTCAGCCGGTGGGCGTTGGTGATCTGACTTCCGGGCTGTTCCTGGCGCGTGTGCTGCTGGGTGACAGTCTGCTGAGCGCCTTCGAATTCACCGCGGCGGCGGTGCATGAAGTGCTGCTGGAAACCCAGGCTTGTGCCAGCTATGAGCTGGAACTGGTGCGGGCGCAAGACCGGATCGCCCATCCACGAGTGCGGTTCGAGGCGACCGCGATCAGTTTGTAATGGTGTGGCGGTAGAAAAGATCGCAGCCTTCGGCAGCTCCCGCGCGTCTGTGGGCGCTGCCGCAGGCTGCGATCTTTTGCTTTAAGCGTCGCCCTTGATTTCCTGATAGCGCTTTTCCAGTTCCTGACGTATCTGCCGACGCTGCTGGGCCTGCATGTACCGACGCTTGTCTTCGCTGTTCTGCGGTTGCAGTGGCGGGACGGAGGCCGGTTTACGCTGGTCATCCACCGCGACCATGGTGAAGAAGCAGCTGTTGGTGTGGCGCACCGAGCGCTCGCGAATGTTCTCGGTCACGACCTTGATGCCCACTTCCATCGAGGTATTACCGGTGTAGTTGACCGAGGCCAGAAAGGTCACCAGCTCACCGACATGTATCGGCTCGCGGAAGATCACCTGATCCACCGACAAGGTCACTACGTAACGACCGGCATACCGGCTGGCGCAAGCGTAGGCCACTTCATCGAGGTATTTGAGCAGGGTGCCGCCGTGGACATTGCCAGAGAAGTTGGCCATGTCGGGGGTCATCAATACCGTCATCGACAGCTGGGCGTTTCCGGGTTCCATAACGTACTCACGGGTTCAAGGCAGGGTTTGGGGGTTGCACCTCTGTGGGTGCTTGTCGGTGTTTTTCAAACCAACAGTTATCGGGACGCCGGGCGGGGAGGCGCCGTCACGCCCGAAGCGATCTGTTTCCATATATTGCACCGTCTTTGCGCCGGAAGTCGTGGTGTTACCCTTCAAAAGCCCACCCTCGAAGGAGCCACACACCATGCATGCCATCAGTTTCATTCAGGATCTGGCAGTGATCATGTTGATCGCGGGTGTGGTGACCGTGCTCTTTCACCGTCTCAAACAGCCGGTGGTGCTCGGCTACATCGTCGCCGGTTTCATCATCGGCCCGCACACGCCGCCGTTCGGCCTGATTCACGACGAAGAAACCATCAAGACCCTTGCCGAACTCGGGGTGATTTTCCTGATGTTCTGCCTGGGGCTGGAGTTCAGCCTGCGCAAGCTGTTCAAGGTCGGCGCCACGGCGTTTATCGCGGCCTTCCTGGAAATCGTCCTGATGATCTGGATCGGCTACGAAATCGGTCGCTGGTTCGACTGGAATACCATGGACTCGCTGTTCCTCGGCGCGATCCTGGCGATTTCCTCGACCACCATCATCGTCAAGGCGCTCAACGACCTGAAGATGAAGAACGAGCGTTTTGCGCAGTTGATCTTCGGCGTACTGATCGTCGAGGACATCCTCGGTATCGGCATCATCGCCTTGCTGTCGAGCATCGCGGTTAGCGGCACGGTCAGTTCCGGCGAGGTCTTTTCCACCGTCGGCAAGCTTTCACTGTTCATGATTGTCGCACTGGTCATCGGCATTCTGCTGGTGCCGCGACTACTGGCCTATGTGGCGAAATTCGAAAGCAATGAGATGTTGCTGATTACCGTGCTGGGCCTGTGTTTCGGTTTCTGCCTGCTGGTGGTCAAGCTTGAATACAGCATGGTTCTCGGCGCGTTCCTGATCGGTGCGATCATGGCCGAATCACGCCAACTGCTGAAGATTGAGCAGTTGATCGAGCCGGTTCGCGACCTGTTCAGTGCGATCTTCTTCGTCGCCATTGGCCTGATGCTCGACCCGATGATCCTGTTGCAATACGCCTGGCCGATCGCGGTGATCACCGTCGCCGTGGTGCTGGGCAAGATGCTGTCCTGTGGCCTCGGCGCGTTTATCGCTGGCAATGACGGACGCACCTCACTGCGCGTGGGAATGGGGCTTTCACAGATTGGCGAATTCTCTTTCATCATCGCCGCGCTGGGCATGACGCTGCAGGTCACCAGCAGCTTTCTCTATCCGGTGGCTGTGGCCGTTTCGGTGATCACCACGCTGTTGACGCCCTATCTGATCCGCGCGGCCGATCCGCTGTCGATCAAGCTTGCTACCGTGATGCCGCAGCGCCTGGCTCGTGTGCTGGGGATGTATGGCGAATGGCTGCGCAGCATCCAGCCTCAGGGCGAGGGCGCGCTGTTGGCGTCGATGATTCGGCGGATTCTGTTGCAGGTGGGGGTCAATCTGGCGCTGGTGGTTGCGATCTTTTTATCGGGCGCCTTCTTCGCCGAGCGCATGTCCGTTTACCTGCAAGACTGGATCAGCGACCCGAGCTGGCAGAAAGCGTTGATCTGGGGTGGGGCGTTGCTGTTGTCGCTGCCGTTCCTGATCGCCGCCTATCGCAAGCTCAAGGCGCTGTCGATGCTACTGGCAGAAATGGGGGTGAAGCCGGAGATGGCCGGCCGCCACACGCAGCGAGTGCGGCGGGTGATCGCCGAAATGATCCCGATCCTCTCGCTGCTGGTGATTTTCCTGCTGCTGGCAGCCTTGTCGGCCAGTATTCTGCCGACCAACAAGTTGCTGGTGCTGATTGTCGTGGTCGCGGCTGCGGTAGCGGCGCTGCTCTGGCGCTGGTTCATCCGCGTGCATACGCGGATGCAGGTGGCCTTGCTGGAAACCCTGGATAACCACAAGGATTCGTCCGAGCATTGAGCGTGACGAATCCCTGTAGCAGCTGCCGAAGGCTGCGTTCGACTGCGCAGCAGTCGCCAATCAGGCTACGAGGTGATTCAGGTTAACCGAGTGTCAGGGTTTACGACTGCTTCGCAGCCGAACGCAGGCTGCGCCAGCTGCTACGAAAAGTCGTGCAGGGGTAAATCAGCTTTCCAGCCAGACGTCCCGTGCCCAATGCCAGACCGATTCCCAGGTTTCTTCGGCGAGTAACTCTTCTTCGGCCAGCCACAACACCACGGTGCCGTCTTCTTCGACGCAGTAGTAGTTGTCACCGTCCTGGCAAATCGGGATCAGGCTGCGATCAACACCAGCGTCCCAGGCGTTGGCGGCAACGTCCGGCAGGTAGGTGTGGGATTGCGGGTCGGTGACGGTCACCGGCTCCAGGCTGCCGTAGACTACATCGCTGACGGTCAGCAGGAATTCTCTGAATACGAAGGGAATGTCGATGAACAGTTGTTCTTCGATTTCTACCAGCAGATCTTCGTCGGGCAACTCCAAGGGGACCGGTACCGGTTCGTTGGCTTCACGCAGTTGTTCGATGATTTCTTCCACGTCCGGGATCCTCTTGCTTGATGGCGCGGTTTAGTTGGGGCGGTTTATACAGTAGCTCGCTATAGATGCAACCGTGAAATAGAAAACCCCGGCAGAGCCGGGGTTTTCATTACAGCATGCGAAAGCGCGAAGTTATCAGCCGTTCTGGCGGATACCCGCTACCAGCCAAGGCTGATTTTCGCCCTGTGGACGTTCCATGTTCCAGCTTTCGCTGAACACTTCGCCCTGGTCGAAACGCGAGTTTTTCGACACGCCGCTGAAGGTCAGGGTGGCGATAGTCTTGTCCGCACGGTCATCAACGCCGTCCAGTTGTACCTGGAGATTGTCGATGTAGGTCGACTGGAAGCCGTCGCCCAGGTCGGCACGTTCGCGCTTGAGGAACTCCAGCAGTTGCGGGGTCACGAACTCGGCGATCTTGTCCATTTCGTTGGCGTCCCAATGCTGTTGCAGGGACTGGAAATGGTTGCGCGCGGCTTCAACGAAGCGCTGTTCGTTGAACCAGGCCGGAGCATTGATCACCGGACGGGCAACAGGTGCAGCCGAACCGCCGAAGATCGAACCCATGGCTGGCTTCTGCTCGAACACTTCACGTTGCATCGGCGCGCCGGCCGGAGCCAGATGCTCCTGCTGCTTGCGACGACGAGCGGCGATGAAGCGGAAGATCAGGAAGGCGATGACCGCCATGATCAGGATGTCGAAGAACTGCATGCCCTGGAAGCCGCCGCCCATGAACATGGAAGCCAGCAGGCCACCGGCCGCGATACCGGCCAGTGGGCCGAGCCAGCGCGAAGCACCGCCGGCCTTGGCGGCAGCGCCAGCGGCACCGGCCGCGCCGGCAGTGGCGGCTGCACCGCCCACGCCAGGAGAAGAAGGAGCCATTTGGCTGGTCTGGTGAGTCGGCGCCGCACCGGCGCTTTTGCCGCCACCAAAGCGCTTGGCGTTGGCGTCCAGGCTCATCGTCAGGCCGATGCACAACGCCATGGCGATGCTAAGAAAACGTTTCATAAAGGGAATTCCCATTTGTGGATGGCACGCGCGCCATGTTGCACAGCTGAAGTGTCACTGGCTAGCGGCAGAGTGTTTCGGGCTTTTGCCTGACAGGTTGTGTTCAGCTTCAGTCAGCGCAATAAGGCCTGTTAGCGTTAGTCTGTAGGACGAGTGGACAGCTTCTGTAGGAAGGATGCCTAGCGCCGCAGCGCCAGCATGACCACACCGGCCGTAATCAGGCCGATTCCGCCCCATTGGCGCAGGTCGAGTTTTTCGCCCAGCAGGATTACGCCGAGCACCGCCACCAGCACCACGCTGAGTTTGTCCACCGGAGCGACCAGCGAGGCCGGCCCCAGTTTCAGCGCGCGGAAGTAGCAGATCCACGAGGCACCAGTGGCCAGTCCCGACAGCAGCAGGAACAGGTAGCTCCTGGCCGAGATCGATCCTAATGACTGATATTGGCCCGTAGCGTACAAAATCAAGGCCAGGCTGACCAAAACCACCACCGTGCGCAGCAGCGTGGCGAAGTCCGAGTTAACGTTTTCGATGCCGATTTTGGCGAAGATCGCGGTCATGGCGGCAAACGCCGCCGACATCAGGGCCCAGAATGTCCAGGAAGAAAAGAAACCCGAGCCCATGTATTCGCGCCTTTCATAAGATCAATCTGAAACACAGAACATTGCGGGAGCGAGCAGACTCGCCCCCACAGTAAATCACTGGCAGGTTTTAGATCGCTTCCAGCTTGGCGTAACCGAGCATCAGCCACTTGCTGCCTTCGCTGAAGTTCACCTGCACCCGCGCCTGAGCACCGGCGCCTTCGAAATTCAGGATCACACCGTCGCCGAACACCGAATGCCGCACAGTCTGGCCGAGGCTGAACCCGGTGTCCGGGATCTCGCTGCCGCCGAACAGGCTGGTGGAACTCTGCTGCTGGCCTCCGCCGAACGGACGGCTGACACTGTTGGACAGTCGCACTTCCTGGATCAGGCCTTTCGGCACTTCACGTACGAAACGCGACACCTTGTTGTAGGTCTCGCTGCCGTACAAACGTCGGGTTTCAGCATACGTCAGCACCAGGTTCTGCATCGCCCGGGTGATACCGACATAGGCCAGACGACGCTCTTCTTCAAGGCGCCCGGGTTCTTCCAGGCTCATTTTGTGCGGAAACAGGCCTTCTTCCATGCCCACCAGGAACACGTAAGGGAATTCCAGGCCCTTGGCGCTGTGCAGGGTCATCAACTGAATGCTGTCTTCGTGCTCGTCGGCCTGGGTGTCCCCGGCCTCCAGCGAGGCGTGGCCGAGGAACGCCGCCAGTGGTGACTGCTCTTCGTCCTCTTCCGGGTTTTCGAAGTTGCGCGCGGCGCTGACCAGTTCCTCAAGGTTTTCTACCCGGGCCTGGCCTTTCTCGCCTTTTTCCGCCTGGTGGTAGGCGATCAGCCCCGACTGCTCGATGACGGTCTGGGTCATCAGGTGCAGCGGCATTTCCATGCACTTGGCGGCGAGGTTCTCTATCAGCTCCATAAACGCCCCAAGTGCACCGGCAGCGCGCCCGGTCAGGCCCTTGTTGGCCACCAGCTGACGCATGGCTTCCCACATCGACACGTCGCTGTGGCGCGCATGATCGCGAATCGCTTCGACGGTTTTTTCGCCGATGCCACGGGCCGGAACGTTGATCACCCGCTCCAGGGCCGCATCGTTGCCACGGCCTTCCAACAAACGCAGATACGCCATGGCGTTCTTGATTTCTGCCCGTTCGAAGAAGCGCTGACCACCATAAATGCGGTACGGGATGCGCTCGCGCAGCAAGGCTTCTTCCAAAACGCGCGATTGGGCGTTAGAGCGGTACAGAATCGCGATATCACTGCGAGCCAAGCCGGTTTTCAGCGCGCTTTCAATGGTTTCAACCACGTAGCGTGCTTCGTCGTGTTCGTTGAACGCGGCATACAGATTGATCGCTTCGCCTTCGCCACCATCGGTCCACAGCTCTTTGCCCATGCGCCCGGTATTGTTGGCGATCAGGGCGTTGGCGGCCTTGAGGATCCCGGCGGTGGAGCGGTAGTTCTGCTCCAGACGAATGATTTCGGCATCCGGGAAGTCGTCGGAATACTGATAGATGTTCTCGATTTTCGCGCCGCGCCAGCCATAGATCGACTGGTCGTCGTCGCCGACCACCATCAGGCTGTCGCCACCCTTGGCCAGCAGACGCAGCCAGGCGTACTGCACGGCGTTGGTGTCCTGGAACTCGTCCACCAGAATGTGCCGGAAGCGCTTCTGGTAATGGGCGAGCAGGCCCGGGTGGTCGCGCCACAGATCGAGGGCGCGCAGCAGCAGTTCGGAGAAGTCGATGACGCCGGCGCGCAGGCACGCAGCCTCGTAGGCTTCATAAATGCTGCGCATGGTCGCCAGGAACAGATCGCCGCTGGCTTGAATATGTTGTGGACGCAGACCTTCGTCTTTCTGCCCGTTGATGAACCACTGGGCCTGCCGGGCCGGCCAGCGTTGCTCGTCCAGGCCCAACTCGCGGATCACCCGCTTGACCAGCCGTTGCTGGTCGTCGCTGTCGAGAATCTGGAAGGTCTGGCTCAGGCCTGCCTCTTGCCAGTGCGCCCGCAATAAGCGGTGCGCCAGGCCGTGGAAGGTGCCGACCCACATGCCGGCCGGGTTGATACCCATCAGCTGCTCGATGCGATGACGCATCTCGGCAGCGGCCTTGTTGGTGAAGGTCACCGACAGAATGGAGTGGGGCGAGGCGTTTTCGACCTGGATCAACCAGGCGATACGGTGCACCAGCACTCGGGTTTTGCCGGAGCCAGCACCGGCCAGGACCAACTGACGACCCACGGAGGCAGCTACGGCCTGGCGTTGGGCATCGTTGAGGGAGTTCAGCAGAAGGGAGAGATCATCGCGCATCGGGGCATTCTAGGGTGCGACGTCACACCGGGCAAACCGAGCTTTGCATTGGCCGATGAAAGAAGCACCGATGACGACCGGTCGGTCACTGGCTGCGAGCAGGGGCGGGGCTCGCCTGGCGGCTTTTACGCCGGATGCGGGCGACTAAAACTTTTGTCTATTTTATGACCTGAGGCAGTTTGGTCCGGGCATTTGCTTGTGTATGCTCCGTCCACAATTCGGGCTCGCATGCTCAACTATAAGAACAAGAACATCGCCTATGACCCTCAGCTCCGACCTGTCGGGCCCCTCCGTGGAGCCTCGGGCTATCCGCAAACAGTACGCCATGGAGATGGCGGTCGAACGCACGCGTCTGCTGTACCAGGGCTCGTTATTGCCGACGCTGTTCATGCTGATCAACGGTCTGGTGTGCGCCGGGTTGCTCTGGAGCCCGCAGCGTTACTTCGTGGTCAGCGTCTGGCTGATCTGGTTGTTGTCGCTGGTGGCGTTGCGAGTGATTCAGGTCGCGGCCTTCGATTCGGCGATTCCCAACCGTCAGGCCCATCCGATCTGGCGTCGCATGTTTCTGCTCGGTTCGGCGATGACCGGTTTGACCCTGGCCGGTGCCGGCATTGCACTGGTGCCCGCTGACAATTTCATCCAGCAAGCCTGGGTGTTCGGCCTGATCGGCGCCGCGGCCCTCTCGGCCAGCGTCGCTTATGCGGTCAGCCTGCCAGCATTTCTATCCTTTACCTTGCCCTGTCTGTTGCCGGCCATCGGCTATCTGTTCTGGGGTGGCGATGAACAGGAGCAGGGCTGGGGCTGGTTCGGGCTGATTCTGCTGGGCTCGTTGAGCGTGGTCGCTTGGCAGGTCAATCGACTGATCGATCAGGGGTTGCTACGGCGCTTTCAAAATCAGGCGCTGATCGAGCACTTGCAGCAGGCGCAAAGTCGCAGCGAGCAACTCAATCACGAACTGGCCAAGGAAATCGACCAGCGTCGTCGCGCCGAAGACGAGTTGCGCGAAACCCAGGTCGACCTTGAAAACCGGGTCGCCCAACGCAGTCTGGAGCTGGATGCGGCCAACCAGGCCTTGAGCAAGAGCGAAGCGCGGCTGGCGCTGGCGTTGAAGGCGAGCGAACTCGGTTTGTGGGACTGGAACCTGCAGACCGACGAAGTCCATCACACCCAGCTCCAGGAGTTGTTCGGGCTGGAGCCGGAATACGTGACGGCGATGCTCCGCCACCTCAAGCCGAGGCTGCACCCCGACGACTTGCCAGCGCTGAGGCGGGCGCTGGTCGAGCATTTGAAGGGCCGCACCGAGGATTATCAGATCGAGTACCGGGTGCGACATGGCGATGGCCATTGGGTCTGGATCGAGGACCGTGGTCGAGCGGTCGAGCGTAGCGAAAACGGCCGGGTGATCCGCATGGTCGGCACCCGCCGCGATATCAGCGCCAGCAAGCACCTGGAAGAACAGCGCCAACTGGCAGCGACGGTGTTCGAGGCGGCCAGCGAAGGCATTGTGATTTTCGACCCGAATTACGCGCTGATCGCCGTCAATCAAGCCTTCAGTCGGGTAACTGGCTATGAAATCGGCGACATGCTTGGGCGCAACGTGGTCGATTTACCCTGCAGCCGCGATGCCCGTCGGCATTACGCGGCGATTCGTCAGGCGCTGGAGCAGCACGGTAGTTGGCAGGGCGAATTGGTCGAGACCCGCAAGAATGGCGAGTTGTATCCGCAGTGGCTGCAACTGAATGCCGTGCGCGATATGCGGGGAAATGTCAGTCATATCGTCGGCTTCTTCGCCGATCTCTCTGCTCGGCGTGAATCCGAAGAGCGTATGCGCTACCTCGCCCATTACGACGAGCTCACGGGGCTGGCCAACCGTTCGTTGTTCCGTGAACGACTGAGCGAGGCTCATCAGCGGGTGCGCCAGGGCGGTCGGCGCAGCCTGGCGTTGCTGCACATCAATCTGGATCGCTTCAAGCTGCTCAACGACAGCCTCGGCCACGAAATCGCCGATCAGCTGTTACAGAAAATGGCCCGGCGGTTGGTCAATGCGTTGCCGGAAGCGGACACCATCGCCCGGTTGTCCGGCGATGAATTTGCGGTGCTGTTCGACGCCTACGGCAACCTGTCGAGCCTGGCGCGAGTGGCGACCCGATTGTCGACCAAGCTGCGTTTGCCGATCACCGTCGAGGGGCATGAACTGGTGATGAGCGCGTCCATGGGCATCAGCCTGTTGCCGGACACCTCGCGGGAGATTTCCGCGCTGGTCAGCCAGTCGAACATGGCCATGCAGCATGCCAAACACTTGGGCGGCAACAACTTCCAGTTCTACACCGACAGCCTGCAGGCCAGCACGCTCGAGCGTTTGCAGCTTGAGAACCAATTGCGCAAAGCCATCGAAGAAAAGCAGTTGAAGGTGTTTTATCAACCGAAACTCTGCCTCGCCACCGGCCGGTTGAATGCCGCCGAAGCGCTGGTGCGCTGGAGTCACCCGACCCTTGGCCAGGTACCGCCGGGGGATTTCATCGGTCTGGCCGAGGAAACCGGCCTGATCAACGCTATCGGCGAGTTCGTATTGCGTCAGGCCTGCTGGCAAGCCTGCGAATGGCAGCGTCAGGGGCTTGAGCCGATTCGGGTGTCGGTCAATCTGTCGGTGCATCAACTGCGTCAGGGGAAACTCGTCAGCCTGGTGCGCCAGGTGCTGGAGGAAACCGGTCTGGCGCCGCACTACCTGGAACTGGAACTTACCGAGAGCCAGTTGCTGGACAGCGTCGAGCACATCATCGCGACCTTCCAGCAATTGCGCGATCTGGGGGTGAAGCTGGCGATCGACGATTTTGGTACAGGTTATTCGTCTCTGAGTTATCTGAAACGGATTCCGGTGGACTACGTGAAGATCGATCAGGCATTTATCCGCGGGCTGGGGGAGAGCAGTGAAGATGCAGCGATCACCCGGGCGATCATTGCCATGGCCCATGGTCTGTCGTTGAAAGTGGTGGCTGAAGGGGTCGAGCGACCGGAGCAGTTGGAGTTTCTGAAGGTCGAGCGTTGCGATGAAGTGCAGGGTTATTGGATCAGCCGTCCGGTTGAGGCCGCGGACCTGGCCGAGCTTTTACGCGCAGACGAAAAAACCTCGTAGGTGCTACATGGAGCATATGTCGCGTGAAACGGGGACATTGAGTTACGCATTGAGCAGGCAAAAAGCCGATTCATGTAGTATAACTACAAGCGTGCTACATCCCCGGCAACTGCCAATAACAAAGAGTCCAGCCCCTTGAATCTGCTGCAACACATCGCCCAGTCACGCCACCTGTTACGCAAGTCGGAGCTCAAGGTCGCCGACCACGTGCTGCTTGATCCTGCGGCGGTGATGCACAGTTCCATGGCCGACCTGGCCCACAGCGTGGGCATCAGCGAGCCGACCATCGTGCGTTTTTGCCGCGCCATCGGTTGCTCCGGGTTCCAGGATCTGAAGCTGAAACTGGCGCAGAGTCTGGCGGCCGGCGCGAGCTTCGGGCAATTCGCGATCCATGAAGACGATTCGGTTGCCGACTACAGTCTGAAAATCTTCGACACTACCCTGCACACCCTGATGGAAGTTCGCGAGAAACTTGACCCGGTAGCGTTGCAGAAAGCCGTGACCGCGATGTCCCAGGCCCAGCGTGTCGAGTTCTACGGCTTCGGCGCGTCCGGTGCGGTAGCGGCGGATGCCCAGCACAAATTCTTCCGTTTGCTGCTGACCGCGGCGGCGTATTCCGACCCGCATATGCAGGCGATGTCGGCAGTGACCTTGAAGCCGACCGATGTGGCGATCTGCATTTCCCAGTCCGGTCGTTCAAAAGACCTGTTGATCACCGCCAACCTGGTGCGCGAAAGCGGCGCCTCGCTGATCACTCTGTGCCCGAGCCAGACACCGTTGGCCGAGCTGTCGACCGTCAACCTGGCGATCGATGTGCACGAAGACACTGAAATCTACACGCCACTGACGTCGCGTATTGCGCATCTGGTAGTGATCGATGTGTTGGCGATGGGCGTGGCCATGGCTCGTGGGCCGAGCCTGGTCAATCACTTGAAAAGCGTCAAGCGCAGCCTTCGCAGCTTGCGATTGTCGCCAAAGTCAGTAAAAGCGCTGGACGATTGATTCTGGCTGGAATTGTGGCGAGGGAGCTTGCTCCCGCTCGGCTGCGCAGCAGTCGCAAAATCTTAGGGCTGCTTTGCGACCCAGCGGGAGCAAGCTCCCTCGCCACAGGTTCGCGGTCAGCCAGTGAGTTTCATCGTTCTGTAACCCTCCCGCCGCCAAACCGTCATCCCTCGCGCCTATCTTGAAACTCCCGTACTCGCCTTGGGAGACTCGAAATGGCCCAGCCCTACGAAGAACGCAACAGCGCCGTCAAAACCCGTCGTCAGCAAGAAGATCAGCGCCGCATGGAATTTCGCCGCGCCATCGAAGATCGTTGCGAACGCCGCCAGCTTCTGGCCGAAATCGGCGAATTTCCCGACGACCTCGAACTCAACTACTGGCAGGCAGCGCCGGTAACTTCCCGTCGAAACGCTCAACCAGCGCGCTGATTTGTGCCCGTTCGCTGCGAATAAACGCAAGGAATGCGTGAGCCACCGGCGATAGCCGTTTGGCCTTCGCCTGCACCAGGCACCAACTACGCAGCAGCGGCAGCTCTTCGACCGGCAGCTCAATCAGGCCACCGGTCGCCAACTCAAGGTTCAGGGCATGGCGCGTCAACAGCGCCAGGCCCAGACCCGCCAGCACGCATTCACGCTGAGCTTCCGCCGAGGCGACCTCCTGGGTCTGGGTGAAGTGCACGCGCTTCTCTTTGAAATACTCCTCACAGGCCAGTCGCGTGCCGGAACCGGGTTCGCGCAACAGCAGCGTGTAGGGTTCCAGATCCTGCAGGCGCAACGGACCCATGTGGCACAGCGGATGATCCGGCGGCGCCACGGCTACAATCGGGTTATTGAGGAACGGCAGGAATTCCAGCCCCATGTCCTGTGGGACCATCGACATGATCACCAGATCGTCACGGTTATCCGACAGGCGCCGGATAACCTGGCCGCGGTTGACCACCGTCAGGTGCAGGTTCACTTCCGGGTGCTGGCGTTTGAACGCGGCAAACAGGTGCGGCACGAAGTACTTGGCGCTGGACTCCACCGCCAGTTTCAACTGACCTTGCAATGAGCCTTGCATGTCCGACAGCTGCATATCGAGGTTTTCCAGGCGGCCGAAAATGTCCCGGCTGGCGCGCTGCAGCGCTTCGGCCGCCTCGGTCATGTAGAGCTTTTTGCCGACGTAATCGAACAAGGGCTGACCGATCAGCTCTTCGAGTTGACGAATCTGTAGGCTCACGGCAGGTTGTGTGAGAGACATTTCGTCGGCAGCGCGGCTGTAGGACCTTAAATCGCACACCTCATTGAAGATCTGCAATTGACGCAATGTCATACGCATCAATGACTTACGCATTTTCTATAAATCCTGAGCGAAGGCCGATGACTCAACTATAAGTCTTTGCTTATGCCTGACCCAATTATTATTCATTTTTGTTAATCCCTTGCGAGCGCTAGTGTGGAGCTGCGACTGAATTGAAACATTTGGTCACGCGTCGACCTGTCTAATCGGGTCGTGGGTGCCACCGGCTCAAGGGAACCTCCAAGTGATAAAAAAGATCCTGATTGCCAACCGTGGTGAGATTGCCGTACGAATCGTGCGCGCCTGCGCCGAGATGGGCATTCGCTCGGTCGCGATCTATTCCGACGCCGACCGTCATGCTTTGCATGTGAAGCGTGCGGACGAGGCCCACAGCATCGGTGCCGAGCCACTGGCCGGCTACCTGAACCCGCGCAAGCTGGTGAACCTGGCGGTGGAAACCGGTTGCGATGCGTTGCACCCCGGCTACGGCTTTCTTTCGGAAAATGCCGAGCTGGCGGACATCTGCGCCGAACGCGGAATCAAATTCATCGGCCCGTCGGCGGAAGTCATTCGCCGCATGGGCGACAAGACCGAAGCGCGCCGCAGCATGATCAAGGCCGGCGTGCCGGTTACACCGGGCACCGAAGGCAACGTGTCGGGCATCGAAGAGGCCCTGACCGAAGGCGATCGCATCGGTTACCCGGTGATGCTCAAGGCTACCTCCGGTGGTGGCGGCCGCGGCATTCGTCGTTGCAACAGTCGCGAAGAACTCGAACAAGCCTTTCCGCGAGTGATTTCCGAAGCCACCAAGGCTTTCGGTTCGGCGGAAGTGTTCCTGGAAAAATGCATCGTAAACCCGAAACACATCGAAGCGCAGATCCTCGGCGACAGCTTCGGCAACGTGGTGCACCTGTTCGAGCGTGACTGCTCGATCCAGCGTCGCAACCAGAAGCTGATCGAGATCGCTCCGAGCCCGCAACTGACCCCGGAACAGCGCGCCTACATTGGCGACCTGTCGGTGCGTGCAGCCAAGGCCGTGGGTTACGAAAACGCCGGTACCGTGGAGTTCCTGCTCGCCGAGGGCGAGGTGTACTTCATGGAGATGAACACCCGGGTGCAGGTGGAACACACCATCACCGAAGAAATCACCGGCATCGACATCGTTCGCGAGCAGATTCGCATCGCCTCCGGTTTGCCGCTCTCGGTGAAACAGGAAGACATCCAGCACCGCGGTTTCGCGCTGCAGTTCCGGATCAACGCCGAAGACCCGAAAAACAACTTCCTCCCGAGCTTCGGCAAGATCACCCGTTACTACGCGCCCGGCGGTCCCGGCGTGCGCACCGACACAGCGATCTATACCGGCTACACCATTCCGCCGTTCTACGATTCGATGTGCCTGAAACTGGTGGTCTGGGCGCTGACCTGGGAAGAGGCGATGGACCGTGGCTTGCGAGCCCTCGACGACATGCGTCTGCAAGGGGTCAAGACCACCGCCGCGTACTACCAGGAAATCCTGCGTAACCCGGAATTCCGTAGCGGCCAGTTCAACACCAGCTTCGTTGAAAGCCACCCTGAACTGACCAACTACTCGATCAAGCGCAAACCCGAAGAGCTGGCCCTGGCCATCGCCGCCGCCATCGCCGCCCACGCAGGCCTGTGAGGAATATGACAATGTCCAAGAAGATCCATGTAACTGACACAATCCTGCGCGACGCCCATCAATCGCTGCTCGCCACCCGCATGCGCACCGAAGACATGCTGCCGATCTGCGACAAGCTCGACAAAGTCGGCTACTGGTCGCTGGAAGTCTGGGGCGGCGCGACCTTCGACGCCTGCGTACGCTTCCTGAAAGAAGACCCGTGGGAGCGTCTGCGCCAACTGCGCGCCGCGTTGCCTAACACGCGCCTGCAAATGCTCCTGCGTGGCCAGAACCTGCTGGGCTATCGCCATTACAGCGACGACGTGGTCAAAGCCTTCGTCGCCAAGGCCGCGGTCAACGGCATCGACGTGTTCCGCATCTTCGACGCGATGAACGATGTGCGTAACCTGCGAGTCGCCATCGAAGCGGTGAAGGCTGCTGGCAAACACGCCCAGGGCACCATCGCCTACACCACCAGCCCGGTGCACACCATCGAGGCTTTCGTGGCGCAAGCCAAGCAAATGGAAGCCATGGGCTGCGACTCGGTGGCGATCAAGGACATGGCCGGTCTGCTGACCCCGTACGCCACGGGTGAACTGGTCAAGGCTCTGAAGGCCGAGCAATCGCTGCCGGTGTTCATCCACTCCCACGACACCGCTGGCCTGGCTGCAATGTGCCAACTCAAGGCTATCGAAAACGGCGCCGACCATATCGACACCGCGATCTCCAGCTTCGCCTGGGGCACCAGCCACCCGGGCACCGAATCGATGGTCGCCGCCCTTAAAGGCAGCGAGTTCGACACCGGCCTGAACCTGGAATTGCTGCAAGAGATCGGCCTGTACTTCTACGCCGTGCGCAAGAAGTACCACCAGTTCGAAAGCGCGTTCACTGCCGTCGACACTCGCGTGCAGGTCAACCAGGTACCGGGCGGGATGATTTCCAACCTGGCCAACCAGTTGAAAGAGCAGGGCGCCCTGAACCGCATGAGCGAAGTGCTGGCGGAAATCCCGCGCGTTCGCGAAGACCTCGGCTTCCCGCCGCTGGTGACCCCGACCTCGCAAATCGTCGGCACCCAGGCGTTCTTCAACGTGCTGGCCGGCGAGCGCTACAAGACCATCACCAACGAAGTGAAGCTTTACCTGCAAGGCGGCTACGGCAAGGCGCCGGGCACTGTGAACGAGAAGCTGCGGCGTCAAGCCATCGGCAGCGAAGAGGTGATCGACGTGCGTCCGGCCGATCTGCTCAAGCCGGAGATGACCAAGCTGCGTGCCGAAATCGGCGCCGTGGCCAAGTCTGAAGAAGACGTGCTGACCTACGCCATGTTCCCGGACATCGGCCGCAAGTTCCTCGAAGAACGCGCAGCCGGCACCCTGACGCCAGAAGTGCTGCTGCCGATTCCGGAAGCGGGCGGTGTGGCTTCGGCCGGTGGTGAAGGCGTGCCGACCGAGTTCGTCATCGACGTTCACGGCGAAACCTACCGCGTCGACATCACTGGTGTGGGCGTCAAGGCTGAAGGCAAGCGCCACTTCTACCTGTCCATCGACGGCATGCCGGAAGAAGTGGTGTTCGAACCGCTCAACGAATTCGTCAGCGGCGGCAGCAGCAAGCGCAAGCAAGCCACTGCACCGGGCCACGTCAGCACCACCATGCCGGGCAACATCGTCGATGTGCTGGTCAAGGAAGGCGACACCGTGAAAGCCGGCCAGGCCGTGCTGATCACCGAGGCGATGAAGATGGAAACCGAAGTCCAGTCGGCCATCACCGGTAAAGTCACCGCCATCCACGTGGCCAAGGGCGACCGGGTGAACCCGGGCGAGATCCTGATCGAGATCGAAGGCTGAGTTAACAGCCTCGATATACCGCTTTAAACCTCGGGGGGGCATGTGCTCCCCTTTTTTTTCGTCCGGAGTTTGGGCCTTCGCTCCCACCAGGAGGAACTGTGCTGAATCAGTGAGGGCGAGGTGATTTCGTCAGAACGCCATCCGCCACTGCCCCGTCACGCCATGGTTGCGGCTATCACTGGCGATCTCGCCAGTGAGGCCAACACCCAATGTATGGTTTGCCGAAACCCCAAGATCCAGTCCCGCATCGACCAGCAGGCTGTTGCGATCCAGCGCAGCGCCTTTGACGGTGTAAGTCCTGCCGCCGGTTACCAGTCGTTGATGAGTCCTGCTGTCGACATCACCATAGGTGTGTTTCCAGCCGGCGCCGAATCGTGGCGTCAGTTGCATGCCGTTATCCAGTGTATTGAGCTGTGCGAGGCGCAGACCGAATGTGCTGCTGAAATTGCCCTGCGTTTGCCCATGGACCTGTAATGCCGCCGCTCCACCTTTCTCGGTATAGCTGTCACGCTGGTAGCGCTGATAGCCGAGATTGGCAAAGGGCTCGGCGTGGAAACTACCGCTGCCGAGGTTGTAACCCAGCTCCGCAAAGGCTTGCTGAGTGTGGGCGTCGTAGCGGCCTTTCAGGCGATCGCTGAAACTGTTGAACGCCACTCGCCGTTTGGTGCTGCCATCGTGGTTGCCGTAACTTGCGCCCAGACGTAACGCCAACGGGCCGCTTTGGCGCAGGGCATAGGCGCCCAAGTGCCAACTGTCCAGATCTCCGTCCAGATGATTTCCGTCCAGGCGTGTCTGCGATTTTGCGCCGATGATGCCCACACGCCATTGCTCATCGAGCGCCCAATCCGCACCCAGCACCAGACCTTCCGTGGAATGTTGCAGCGCGCTGCTGGCATGGCCGCGATCGAGTGTGCCGCCGTTGCCCAGTGCTTGTAGCCAGACCCTGCCAGTGGCTTCGCTGTCCGCCGCCAAACTCGGCGTTCTGTGCTGCCCGTTGAAGTCGGTATTGTCCGTCTGACGCATGGTCGAGAGTAGGCTGCTGTTCACCGAATTGGCGCTACTCAAGGTTGCATTGGCCAGGTTGGCATTACTGCCTCCGGCCAATTGTTCGATCGCCAGGATGGCGGTGGCTTTGTTGGAGCCGAGCAGGGCGGAGATGGCGGCGTTGGTTGTGGTGGATGACTTCGCAGCGACGACCGTCGGATGGGGAGTGGGCGATGACGCTACTTCGAAGGCCTCATTTTTTGTGGCAAGAGGTGGAGTCAGTGAGCTGATGGATGGTTCGGAGGTGGCGGTTGGAGTCACGGCGGCGATCGTGTTGTTCGTCGTGTCAGATGGCATCTGAGCAGAGGGGGACTCTATTGGTTCTTCGATGCTGTTAGCCAACTCGCGTCCATTGTCGCTGCTCGCGAGGCTTTCGATAGTCACCTCATTCCGCGCATAAGTCAGGCCAACAGATTTTTCGTTGTACTGAATGGCAGGGGTCATGAAAGCCAGGTTGTTGAGAACCTTGCCGAACTCACCTTCGACGTTGCTGGCGTTCATAACGGTGTACTGGTTGCTCAACGCATAGTCGCCCGGCACGGCGACAATGTTCAGCGTGGCGTTGCCAAGGTTGGCGGTGCCATCAACCTGAATGGTTTCGCTGCGGCCATCGGCATTTACCTCATAGGCCAGTTCGCCAGTGTCGTGCAGCTCAAGGTTACCGCTTACCCGCGGTGCACCGTGCATCGCATTGACCTCAAGCCGACCTGCTACCAACAAGTGGCCAACTTGCCCATTGCCGCGAAAGGTCGCTTTTTTATCAACCGAAACTTGGCCGACAATGTGCCCGCGATTAGTTAGCGCAGCTTTTTCCTTCACTATGGCGCCTTCGGAGAAGTCACCTGTCCCTGTCAGCGTCCACTCACCTCGATTGACGTGCAGGTAGTTAAAATTCCGGCTTTCCCCTAGTTCGCCACCGCTCACGATATCGAGTTGCAGAGCGTTGGTGCCGCCGCCTCCATCAACGATCCCGTCGAAACGGCCGCGTCGGCTGACGGTTATCAGATCGTTGGCATCGCTCAGTTTCAATGCGATGCCATCAGCACCTATTTCTGTTTTGGTTACCGGCGTTTTAACCGTGTCTGAACCGTTGATGAATGCCTCGAACAGTGTCATTTGATTAGCGAATGACGGCAGGATGGCGGTTGGCTGTTGAGCATGTGCGGAACCTGCATGGGCAAGAGTGAGGGAAATCGTCAGAGCCATGCATTGCGGTCGAAAAGTGTGTCTGCTGGACATCGGGTTCAGCCTCTTTTGAAGGGAGGCCAAACTCTAAAAGTCGATCCGGTTTCAGGATGCCGGGCGTTTCCCGGCGCATCGAAAGGCGTAGAGACGTCGGTTGTAGCCGAAACAATGGTGGTCTTCGACGACGTCCGTTTTCACTCGACCATCTGATGTTTTTCCTTACAGCAATCCCGGAAGCTTCTATTGGCGAAAACTTAGAAACTCATCTACCAATGCCCGATCAATCCATGATTACGGCTGTTGTTGCCGATCTCGCCGCTGGCACGCTTGAAATTGGCGAGGCTGTTCGTTGCTAACTACGACTTAAATACGCCTTCCCATAATGCCGTTCCATCCGCGCCTGAATCAGCTCCAGTCCAATCGACATCAGCCAATAAATAATCGCCGCCGTCGTCAGCATTTCGATATAGCGATAGCTCGAGCGCCCGTACGATTGCGCCAGGAACATCACTTCCCAAACCCCCATCACCGAGATCAGTGATGAGTCCTTGAGCATGGAGATGAACTGGTTGGTGGTGGGCGGGATGATGGCGCGCATGGCCTGGGGCAGGGTGACGCGCCAGAAGATCACGGTTTCGCGCATGCCCAGGGCCAGCGATGCTTCGCGTTGGCCATGGGGGACGCCAAGGATGCCGGCGCGGAAGATTTCGCTCAGGTAGGCGCCGTAGTTCAGCGACAGGGCGATGATGCCGGCGGCAATCGCGCCGGGCACGACGCCCAATTGCGGCAAGCCGAGGTAGATCAGCAATATCTGGATGAGCAGCGGCGTGCCGCGAAAGAACGAGGCATAGAAACTTGCGATGCCGAACGCCACGGCGCTTTTCGACAGTCGAGCCAGGGCCGTGATGAAGCCCAGCAGCGACGAAGCCACAATCGAGCACAGGCACAAGAACAGCGTCAGCGCCGCGCCTTGCAGAAAGCCGTTGGGCGCCAGGTGCAGGCCGATCAGGTTCGGCAGTTTGTCGAGGATGATCGAGAACTTCAGGTCGAAGCTCAGGAAGAAACTGGCGAACAAGCCGAACATCGCCGCCCAGGTCAGGTACAGCCGGGTACGGAAGCCGAAGACCCGTCGCAGTAATGACTCAACCACCGGTTGCGGTGGCTGAGGAGGTTTGGGGAAAGAAGTCATTTGCTGATGTCGGCGCCGATCCATTTTTGCGACAGCTTGCTCAAGGTGCCGTCCTGTTTCAACTGAGCGAACACTTCACGCACTTTGGCGTCCCACTGGGCGTCGCCTTTTTCGATGGCCACCGAGTTCGGCTCCGAGTACAGCGGCTGGCCAGCGAGCTTGAAGCGCTTGTCTTCGTTCAGGCGCGGTTGCGCGGTGACGAGGTTGGTGAGGATCGCGTCCAGACGCACGCCAGCGCCCAGGCCCAGATCCTGGAACGCGACGTTGTCGGTGTCATACGGGGCGATCTGCACGTTCTCGAACGGGTACTGCAATTGAGTGTCTTCGGCGCCTTCGATCACCAGGTTTTTGTTCAGGTAGCTTTCATAGCTGGAGGCGCTGGTGAGACCGACTTTCTTGCCGCTCAGGTCCTTGGCGCTGTGAATGCTATCGTCCTTGGCATTGACCACGATCACGGCGGGGGAGGCGTAGTACTCGACCGGGAAGTCGAAGACTTCGGCGCGGGCCTTGCTCGGGGTCATGGAGCAGATGCAGATGTCGTAACGCCCGCTCCAGCGGCCGGCGGCGATCACATCCCAGGACGGGGTTTCGAGGCGCAGCTTGACGCCCAGTTTGTTCGCCACGGCCTTGGCCACGTCGACGTCGAAACCGTCGAGCTGGTTTTGATCGTTGAGGAACGAGAAGGGTGGATAGCTTTCCATCAACACGCCGACCAGTTCTTTCTTTTGTTCGATGCGATCCAGAGTGGCGCCCGCAAAGGCTTGGGTGGAGGCAGCCAGAATCGTCAGGCCCAGGGCCAGCAGCGGTTGAAGTTTCACAGTTGGATCCCTGAAAAAAGAGGTTGTTATTAACCGGGTGGTGCGTATTAAATAGTTATAAGAACGACTCTGGTAGTGAGTTATTTTCATAAGCTTATGAGTGAAAAGCATATGGGTGCAGGCAGCACGGTAATTCTGGATGGTGGCATGGGTCGTGAACTGCAACGCCGAGGGGCGCCGTTCAGGCAACCCGAGTGGTCGGCGCTGGCCTTGAGCGAGGCGCCACAAGCCGTGGAGGCAGTGCACGCGGCTTATATCGAAAGCGGTGCCAACGTGATCACCAGCAACAGTTACGCGGTGGTGCCGTTCCACATTGGCGAGGAGCGCTTCGCCGCTGAAGGCCAGGCCCTTGCGGCGTTGGCCGGTGAGCTGGCTCGGCGTGCAGTCGATGCGTCGGGCCAAGCGGTGCGTGTGGCCGGCTCATTGCCGCCGTTGTTTGGCTCCTACCGCCCGGACTTGTTCGATGCTGCTCGAGTGACTGAACTGTTGAGCCCTCTGGTCAATGGCCTGGCGCCTCATGTTGATCTGTGGCTGGCCGAAACCCAGAGTTCGATCGTCGAAGCACGGGCGATCCATGCCGGGCTGCCGAAGGACGGCAAACCGTTGTGGCTGTCGTTTACCTTGAAGGATGAAGACACCGACGAAGTGCCGCGTTTGCGCTCTGGTGAACCGGTGGCTGAGGCCGCTGTGGTGGCGGCTGAGTTGGGTGTCGAGACTTTGCTGTTCAACTGCAGCCAGCCGGAAGTGATCGGGGCGGCGATTGATGCGGCGCGGGAAACCTTCGAGCGCCTGGGGGTGAAGATTCACATCGGCGCGTACGCCAACGCCTTCCCGCCACAGCCGAAAGAGGCCACGGCCAACGACGGTCTGGACCCGCTGCGCGACGATCTCGACCCGCCGGGTTACCTGGTTTGGGCGGCTGACTGGCGGAAGAGGGGGGCCAGCCATTTGGGCGGATGCTGCGGGATCGGGCCGGAGCATATTGCGGTGTTGGCGCAAAAGCTGGTGTAGACGTTGGTGTAAAAAAGAAAGATCAAAAGATCGCAGCCTTCGGCAGCTCCTACGCGCCTGTGGGCGCTGCCGAAGGCTGCGATCTTTTGTCGTTAAGGCTTTTAGCTCCGGCACTCCACCAACGTTTTCGCCTGCCCCGATTCCGTCTGGTTTTCATCGCTCAACCACCGCTCGAACCCCGCCTGAATCGTCGGCCATTCCGAGTCCAGAATCGAATACCACGCCGTGTCACGGTTCTGACCCTTGACCACCATGTGCTGGCGGAACACCCCCTCAAAACTGAACCCCAACCGTTCTGCTGCGTACTTGGAGCGAGCGTTGCCGTTGTTGCACTTCCATTCCAGACGCCGGTAACCCAGCGCAAAGGCTTCCCTGGCCAGCAGGTAAACCGCCTCGGTGCTTTTCGGTGAACGCTGCATCGGTGCGCCGAAGGTCACATGGCCGATCTCGATGCGACCCTGCGAAGGGACAATCGACATCAGGCTGAGGATGCCTTGCACATCGCCGCTAGCGCGGTCGATCACCGTGAAAAAATACGGATCGCTGTTGGCCGCGTGATTGTTCAGCCAGTCGTTGAATGCGCTGCGCTCCGGGAAAGGACCATAAGGCAAATAGTCCCAAAGTTTCGGATCCGAGCCCGGGCCTTCCAGGGCTTTCCACAAACCGTTGGCGTGACGCGCCGGATCAAGTTTTTCCAGGCGAATGAAACGCCCTTCGATCAGTTGAACCGAGGGCGGCGGAACGCCTTTCCAGTCCGCGAGTGAAGTCGACATGCTGCTCTCCTTAAACCTTAAAGGGCATTGCGAAACTGGATGAAACCGGGGCGTTCGGCGATGCGTTCATAGAGCTGGATCGCGGTGGCGTTGGTTTCGTGGGTCAGCCAATGGACTTTGCAGCACCCGTCGGCCTTTGCCGTGCTGTAGACGAATTCGATCAGTTGCCGACCAACGCCGGTGCCACGGGTTTCGGGCGTTACCAGCAAGTCTTGCAGGTAGCAGGAGTTTTCGATGCTCCAATTCGACCGGTGATAGATGAAATGCACCATGCCCACCGCTTTGCCATCGGCCCAGGCCAGCGCCCCGTGGGTCGGTTCACTCGGGTCGAGCAGGCGCTGCCAGGTGCTTTGGGTCACGACATCGGGCAGTTCGGTGTTGTAGAAGCGCAAGTAGGCTTGCCACAACGGCAGCCAGGCAGCGTGATCGTCGGCGGTGACCTGGCGGATGTCGATCTGACTCATGTTTATTCCTTAACGCGTCAAAGTGGCAGGTACAGGGAAAATTTCCTTGGCGAATGCCCTCATCCTAGGCAGGCTAATGGTCTGTTGTAAGAGCCATTAATGACCAATTTCATAGGTCCATTGTCATGTCGAATACGCCGCTTCCCTCGTCGTTCAACCCGGCGGGTATCGAACTCGACCGCCGCCAGGGCCTGAGTCGGCAGCTCTATCAAGCGCTGCGGGTACGCGTACTCGACGGACGATTGGCCAGCGGCACACGACTGCCGGCCAGTCGCGATCTGGCGGCGGCCTTATCGATTTCCCGCAACAGCGTGGTCCGTGCCTACGATCAGCTTTACGCTGAAGGCTTCATCGAGGGGCGTGTTGGCGACGGGACTTACGTTGCGCAATTGCCTCAGGCGGCGTTGTCGGTGAAAAAATTATCCACAAAAGTATCCACAGGGTTTTCAACAGGGTTACCCACAGCCTTATCCACAGACTGGCTGGATTTGCCTGTTGATTCATCCAGTAAAGTTATCCACAGCGGCGCTTTGGGGCGCGTTGAAAAGAATCATTTGGCCGTGCCGCCCAGTGGTCCGCCGCGCGCATTCAGGGTCGGCGTGCCGGCGTTCGATCTGTTCCCTTTCGAGGTTTGGGCCAAGCTGAATGCGGCTTTCTGGCGTAAGCCGGATTTACAGCAGCTGTGTTATGGCGACCCTGCGGGCGATTCGCGATTGCGTGGGCTGATTGCTGCTTACTTGCGCAGTTCGCGCGGCATGCAGTGCACCGCTGAGCAAATTGTGATCACCAGTGGTGCGCAGCAGGGGATCAGCCTTTGTGCACAGTTGCTGGTGGGGCCTGGCGATGGGGTGGGCATCGAAAACCCAGGTTATCGCGCCGCCGGTCATGCCTTTGCGGTAGCCGGTGCACGGTTGCATGGTGTGCCGGTGGATGACGAAGGGATCGACTGCAGCGCGCTGGCGGGGTTGAGCGATTGTCGGCTGGCTTACGTCACGCCTTCCCATCAATACCCGACCGGTGTGGTCATGAGCCTGGCCCGGCGCCTGGAACTGCTCGCCTGGGCCGAACGCAACCAGGGCTGGATCATCGAGGACGACTACGATGGCGAGTATCGTTACAGCGGCGCGCCGCTGGCGCCATTGGCGGCACTCGATCGCCATGGGCGGGTGCTGTATGTCGGCACCTTCGGCAAGGTCGCTTTTCCGGCGCTGCGCCTGGGTTATCTGGTGCTGCCGCCGGGCCTGGTGGACGCATTCGCGCAACGTCGGGCGGTGGATATGCGCCATTCCGAGGTGAGCACTCAGGCGGTGATGGCCGAGTTCATGGCTACCGGGCATTTTCAGCGGCACATTCGCCGGATGCGGCGTGCCGCCCTCAGCCGTCGCAATTGTTTGCTGGACGGTTGGCCGACCGGGATTGCCGGTGTGGGTAGCCTGCCCACCGTCTCCGCCGGGCTGCACCTGACGGTTTCAGTGGACAGCCTGGCCCGCGAACGGCAGCTGATCGAACAAGCAGAAAGCGTGGGTGTGGAGATCAATGGCTTGAGCAACTATTGGCTATCGGACTCCAGGACTCCAGTCGATCAGCGCGCCGGTCTGGTATTGGGTTTTGCGGCGGTGCCAGAGCCAGCGATAGAGTCGGCGCTGGCACGGTTGCGACAGGTCTGGCGGGATTGAACGATGGCCTCCCGTTTTTTCTAATGAACCGCTGACCTACGAATAAAACACTGGGACGGCGAGTGTGCGACTGATCTCGCCGCGATAAATGGCGATGAGTTCCTGATTGCTGCCACCGCGCAGATCAAAGTTGACCAAAAAAGACCCGCGATGGCGCGGGTCTTTGATTCACCGGGTGTTTCAGGTCCCGGACTTAATCTTGGTCCAGGCCCGGGTCCGCGCCCGTTCGGCATCGCGAGGCAAGGGTTGCAGGGTGTAAAGCGTGCTCATTGCCGTTTCGGTCGGGTACAGGTTCGGGTTGTTGCGAATCGCCGGGTCGACCATTTCCGTGGCGTCCTTGTTCGGGTTCGGGTAGCCGACGAAGTCGCTGACCGGTGCGATGACCTGGGGTTGCAGCAGGTAGTTGATGAAGGTGTAGGCGTCTTCCGGGTTTTTCGCGCCTTTGGGGATCGCGAGCATGTCGAACCAGATCGGCGCGCCTTCTTTGGGCAGGCGCATGTCGACGATCACACCGTTCTTGGCTTCCTTGGCACGGTTGGCGGCCTGGGAGAAGCTGCCGGAATACCCGACCGCGACGCAGATGTCACCGTTGGCGATGTCGGCCATGTACTTGGATGAATGGAAGTAGGTGACGTACGGGCGGATCTTCATCAGCAGCGCTTCAGCCTTGGCGTAGTCCGCCGGCTTCTTGCTGTTGGGGTCCAGGCCCAGGTGTTGCAGGGCCAGCGGCAGGATCTCCGACGGTGAGTCGAGCAGGGCCACGCCGCATTGCTTGAGCTTGCTGATGTTCTCTTCCTTGAAGATCAGGTCCCAGCTGTTCACCGGTGCGTTGTCGCCCAAGGCCGCCTTGACCTTGTCCGGGTTGAAGCCAATCAGGATGGTGCCGTACATGTACGGCACGGCGAATTTGTTGCCCGGGTCGTTGGCTTCGATCAGCTTCATCAGCTTGGGATCGAGGTGGTTCCAGTTCGGCAGTTTGCTGCGATCCACTGGCTGGAATACGCCGGCTTCGATCTGCTTGGCGAGGAACACGTTGGACGGCACCACCACGTCATAGCCGGAGTTGCCGGTCAGCAGCTTGGCTTCCAGCGCTTCGTTGGTGTCGAAGATGTCGTAGACCAGTTTGGTCTGGGTGTTCTGAGCCTTGAAATCTTCCAGTGCTTTGGGGGTGATGTAGTCGAACCAGTTGTACACCCGCAACGTACGTTCTTCAGCATGAACGGCGCCACTGAGCAGCGTGGCGCATAGAGCTGGAGCGATAAGACGCTTGAGTCGGTTCATTGTTCTAATTCCTCATTGGGCGCTTTCAAAACCTTCGAGAACGTTCACGGCATTGATGCCGATTTCTTCTACTGCGTAACCGCCTTCCATCACGAACAGTGTCGGCTTGCCGAGGCTGGCGATGCGCGTGCCCATCGCCAGGTAATCCGGGCTGTCGAGTTTGAACTGGGAGATGGGGTCGTCCTTGAACGTATCGACGCCCAGGGACACGACAACGATGTCGGCGCCGTAGGTTTCGATCTCTTTGCAGGCTTGTTCCAGTGCGGCGCTCCAACGGTCCCAAGCGCTGCCGGCGGGCAACGGGTAGTTGAAGTTGAACCCTTCGCCTGCGCCTTCACCGCGTTCGTCTTCGTAGCCGAGGAAGAACGGAAACTCGGCTTCTGGATGACCGTGGATCGAGGTGAACAGCACGTCGCTGCGTTCGTAGAAAATCGATTGAGTACCGTTGCCGTGGTGGTAATCGACATCGAGGATCGCAACCTTTTTGTGGCCTTGATCGAGGAACGCTTGAGCGGCGATGGCGGCGTTGTTGAGGTAGCAATAACCGCCCATCAAATCGCTGGCGGCATGGTGTCCCGGTGGACGGCACAGGGCGAAGGCACTGCGGGCGCCGCGCTGGATCGCCGCTTGGGCCGTGAGGGCAACTTGCGCTGCGCTGTACGCCGCTTGCCAGGTGCCGGCGGTGATCGGTGCGCCGCCGTCGAAGCTGTAATAGCCGAGTTGGCCGTGCAGGCTGGTGGGCATGATTCGGCGCAGGGTGCGGGCCGGCCAGGTATAGGGCAGCAAGTCGCCGTCGGTATTGAATGCGGTCCAGCGCGCCCAGGCACCTTTGAAGAAGTCGAGGTAGTCGCGGCTGTGGATGCGTTCGATCGGCCCGAGACCGAAATCCTGCGGCGCCTCCACCGGGCCGAGGTTGCGGTACTGCACGCGCTTTAGCACATGGTCAGCCCGTGAAGGCATTTCGAAGCAGGGCATCAATTGCCCGTCCATCAATTCACAACGGCCATGATGCAGGTGGTGGTCGTCCGAGTAGATCGTCAGCATTCTTGTTCTCCGCAGGCTGATTCGGTTTGAACACAGTCTTGCGGCAGGCGACGTTTGGGAGAACGGCAGGAAAGGCCAAAAGGGGATCGATATGGCCAAAACATTT
The DNA here is from genome assembly GCF_024749225.1 of Pseudomonas sp. B21-019. Lineage (NCBI taxonomy): Bacteria > Pseudomonadati > Pseudomonadota > Gammaproteobacteria > Pseudomonadales > Pseudomonadaceae > Pseudomonas > Pseudomonas sp. B21-019. The sequence continues at coordinate 6,297,100 of NZ_CP087193.1, read as the reverse complement.
GACCGAAATTCGCCCCCCTGTGGCGAGGGAGCTTGCTCCCGTTGGTCTGCGCAGCAGACCCAAACCGAACACCGTATTCCTCCCTTCAGATAGCAGTTGCCGGGTAACGACTGCTGCGCAGCCGAGCGGGAGCAAGCTCCCTCGCCACTGGGGCGGCTCAAGGCCGGAACTGGCTCGGCGCCACCCCACTCCAGCGCACAAACGCATGCCGGAAACTCGCGGTCTCGCTGAACCCCAATGCTTCGGCAATCTGGTAGATCGGTAGTTGATCCTCGCAGAGCATGCGTTTGGCCTGTTCAAATCGCAGTTCATCGAGCAGTTCCTGATAGCTGCATCCCAGGTCCTTCAGATGTCGGCGCAGGGTGCGCGACGAGCAGTTCAACTGTTCGGCCAGCCCGTCCAGGCCCGGTGCCGCGCTCAGTTGCGCGGCGAGCAATTGGCGGATGCGCCCCAGCCAGGCCTGACGCCCGGTGAACTCGGTGTTTTGCTTGCGACAGCGCTCGGCCATGGCCTGGTGGGTGATGGCGTCGGCCAGCGGCAGGGGGTGTTCGAGCCAGCGCTTGTCGAAGGCAAATCCGTTGGATGCTGCATCAAACTGCAACGGACAGTCGAAACGCTCGCTGTAGCGCGCCTGATAGTCCGGTGCCGGGTAATCGAAGCGAGCGCCGAGCAAAGGCAGAGGGTGGCCGAGCAGGTCTTCGCAGGTGACTTTCATCGAGACCAGGCAAAACTCGACATTGAACGGTGCCAGCGCGGGGTTTTCCCGATAGTCGCCAGCGGTGAGCCAGATGCGCTCGCCATCCTCCTCCAGGCTCAACTCGAACAGTGTTCCCAATAGCGCCGGGTAGTGCAGCGCCAACTGCAAGGCGTCACCTAAAGTGGCGCTGGTGAGTAAGGCGTACCCGAGCATGCCATAGGACGAAACGTGCATCCGCCGGCCCAACTCCAGACCGATATCGCGGCGCAGCGCGACGGCATTGGCGCACACCAGCATCTCTTGATTGGTGGTGATGCGCGTGTCCGCCCGGCTCAGATCCGCCACGCTGATGCCGCTGCCGGCCAATAACGCCTCGCTGGACAGGCCTTCGGCCTTGAAGGTGTTGAGCACCAGGGAGACGGCGTTGAGGGTGGTGAGGTGGGAGTGGAGCATGGAGTCTTCCAGCGTCGAGATGCTGGAACGGGAGCAAGTTATGTGCCCAATAACGATCTTGTGGGAGCGGGCTCCCACAAGGTTATGTGTTGTGTCAGCTCAGTTCGCCACACAGGTCGAGTTCGACCAGCCGCCGAACTTCAGCGGTTTCAAGCCCTGCACCGAGCAGCCCATGCAACTTGCCGAGCGCCGCCTCGCGAGTCATGCCGCCACCGGACAACAGGCCGGCATCGCGCAAGCGGCTGCCCGCCTCATACACGTCGAGCTTCACGCCACCCTCATGACATTGGGTGACCGCAACCACTACCACGCCATTGTCTCGTGCCCGTTCCAGGCTGGCGAGAAACCCGGGGTTGTCGCTGGGCCCGGTGCCGCTGCCATAACATTCCAGCACCAGACCCTGAATACCACTGTTGAGCAGGCCATCCAGTTGCTCGGCGCCGATGCCGGGGAACAGCGGCAGGACCGCGACCTTCGCCAGTTGCCTTGGCTGGTTGTAGTTCAGTTGGGCAGGTATCGAGGAAGCTTTCTCGCCGCCGCCCTGACGCTCCAGTCGCTTGAACGGATGACGACCGAAACTGCGAACCTTGGCGCAGCGGGTCGGGTCGAGCAGTTCGCCGTGGAAGTACAGATGAACACCCGGCGCCAGGCCTTGGCCAAGGGCACCCAGTGCACCACTGATGTTTTCCCAGGCATCACTGTCGGTCACGCCGGCCGGCAGCATGGAGCCGGTGAAACATACACGGGCGTTCAGGCCGAGCAACTGGAAGCTCATGGCCGCGGCACTGTAGGCCAGGGTGTCGGTGCCATGCAGGATCAGCACGCTGTCGCAGCCCTGGGCATCAACGGCGTCGACCACCGCTTCACGCAGTTGCTGCCAGTACGCAGGGGTCATGTTGGCGCTGTCGATCAGTGGCGACATCTCGCGAAAGCGCCACTGCGGCACCACCAACTCAGGCTGGCTGTGCAGGTAGTCGCGCATCCGCGCTTCGAAACCGGACGCCGGGGCCAAGCCGTGGGCACTGGCTTGCATGCCGATGGTGCCACCGGTGTAGAGCACCATGACGTGCTGCGCGGCAGGGTAAGAGGCGGAATTCATTGATGGGTCTCCTGGACGAATGCACCTTGCGCCGCAGCATGCCTGCGTGCGCAAGGTGTGTCACGTCGAGTGGCAGGACGCCACTCGTTGCGGTCTGTCGCGGCGGGTGGCGGGGAGCCACCCGCCAGGGCGATCAGCGTTGCGTGGCAGGCGTGCCCTGGGCTGCGCCTTGCTCGCGTGGAGCCGATTGGCTTGGGCTGCTCGGCCAGGCCTTCAGGTCCAGGTCCAGATCGGTGAATTTGCTGGAGTCGAACACTGGCTGCTTGACGCCGGCGCGGCGCTGCTCGTCGTAGTCGCGCATCACGCGCAGGCCGACCTTGAACAACATGGCCAGGGCCATCAAGTTGACGAAGGCCAGGCAGGTCATGGTGATGTCGGCGAAGGCGAACACGGTCGACAGGTCCTGCATCGAACCCCATACCACCAGCGCCAGAACCAGGCCGCGGAAAACCATCAGCACGGCGCGGTTGCGGCTGAGGAACTGCAGGCTGTTCTCGCCCAGGTAGTAGTTGTAGAGGATGCAGGTGAAGACGAACAGCGACAGCGCGACGCTGACGAACACGCGGCCCCAGTCACCGACCACGGCGGCCAGCGAGTTTTGGGTCAGGACGATGCCGTCACCTTCGAAGCCCGGGGTGTAGAAGCCCGACAGCAGGATCAGCAGCGCGGTGCAGGTGCAGATCACGAAGGTGTCGAGGAACACGCTGAAGGCCTGGACCACGCCCTGGGCGCCCGGGTGCTTCACGGCGGCCACGGCGGCGACGTTCGGCGCACTGCCCAGGCCTGCTTCGTTGGCGAACACGCCACGCTTCACGCCCATCACGATGGCGCTGCCGAGCAGGCCGCCGAAGGCTGGGTCGAGGCCGAAGGCGCTCTTGAAGATGGTTTCCAGCATGGCTGGCACGTGTTCGATCTGGGTGCCGATCACGTACAGGGTCACGCCGATATAGGCCAGGGTCTTGACCGGTACCAGCAGGTCGGACACCGCGGCGATGCGTTTGATGCCGCCGATGAAGGTAATGGCCAGCAGCACCGCCAGGACGATACCGGTGTGGCGTGGGTCGAAGGCAAAGGCGTTCTGCAGCGAGTGGGTCACGGTGTAGGACTGCAGGCCGATGAAGGCGAAGCCGTAGGTGACCAGCAGCAGGATGGAGAACACCACCGCCATGCCTTTCAGCTTCAGGCCGTGCTGAATGTAGTAGGCCGGGCCCCCACGATACAGGCCGTCGCCTTCGGCGCGCTTGTAGACCTGGGCCAGGGTGCATTCGAAGAAGCTGCTGGACATGCCTACCAGTGCGGTGACCCACATCCAGAACACGGCGCCCGGGCCGCCGAGGGTCACGGCGATGCCGACACCGGCGATGTTACCGGCGCCGACGCGGCCGGCGAGGCTCAGCATCAGGGCCTGGAACGAGCTCAGCTGGCCTGCCTGGCCGTGAAGGGACTCTTTGAAGACACTGAACATGTGGCCGAAATGGCGGAACTGGACGAAACGCGAGCGGATCGTGAAGTAGCTACCGAGCCCGACAATGAGCGCGATCAGTACTTTCCCTGAGAGGAAGTCGTTGATGACTTCGAGCATGGATTATTCCTCGCTATTTTTTGTGTGTGCGAATACTGGGTGGTCGACACATCGCGTTACACCAGGTTGTGCGTGGCACAACAGGTGGGTCGAAGGTTCGTCCCTGTTCCATTTCGCGGGTTGTTATTAGTTCGGCTTTCGCATGGGCTTGGGTCTCGTTATCGACGACCGCTCACGCGAAGAGGGCCGGCACTATACATAGGAGAGTGCCGTCCGTCTGCACAGTTGTGGTGCAATCGACGAAACGAAAGTGCTGCAAAATCAAAAAATCGCAGCCTTCGGCAGCCTCTACGGGTCTCTGTCAAACCCTGTAGAAGCTGTCGAAGGCTGCGATCTTGGCGGCACTGAAAACATTCAACATGTTCGTAAAATCCGCAAAGTGTTGGAAAAAAAAGGGCTTGAGGGAGTAAATCCCCAAGCCCTCAAAAGGTGAGAGGTGTCTAGTCCCTCGACCTGGTGAGCGTGCTCTTCAAAAGAGCCTGCGTTTGGTTAAGCCTTCAAAGGCACCAGACGCGGAGCAATCATGTTTTCCGGGCGCAGGATGTCGGCGAGCATTTCTTCGTCGAGCAAGCGTTCCTCGCGCACCAGTTCCAGCACGCCGCGGCCGCTTTCGAGGGCAACACGGGCAATGCGGGTGGCGTTTTCATAGCCGATGTACGGGTTCAGCGCGGTAACCAGGCCGATCGAGTGTTCGACCAGTTCACGGCAGCGTTCTTCGTTGGCGGTGATGCCGACGATGCAGTGCTCGCGCAGCATGTCCATGGCACGTTGCAGCAGGCGGATCGAGTCGAAGATCTTGAAGGCGATCAGCGGCTCCATCACGTTCAGCTGCAGCTGGCCGCCTTCGGCCGCGATGGTCAGGGCCAGGTCGTTGCCGATGATCTGGAACGCCACCTGGTTCACGGCTTCAGGGATAACCGGGTTGACCTTGCCTGGCATGATCGAGCTGCCTGGCTGGCGCGCCGGCAGGTTGATTTCGTTGATGCCGGTGCGTGGGCCGCTGGACAGCAGACGCAGGTCGTTGCAGATCTTCGACAGCTTGACCGCGGTACGCTTGAGCATGCCGGAGAACAGCACGAAGGCGCCCATGTCGGAGGTGGCTTCGATCAGGTCGGCGGCTGGCACCAGCGGTTGACCGCTGATCAGGGCCAGACGCTGAACGGCCAGGGCCTGGTAACGCGGGTCGGCGTTGATGCCGGTACCGATCGCGGTGCCGCCCAGGTTCACTTCGGTCAGCAGTTCAGGCGCCAGGGATTTGAGGCGTGCCAGGTCTTCGCTCAGGGTGGTGGCGAAGGCGCGGAATTCCTGGCCGAGGGTCATCGGCACGGCGTCTTGCAGCTGGGTACGGCCCATCTTCAGGACGTGGCTGAATTCTTCACCTTTGGCGGCGAACGACTGGATCAGGCTGTCGAGGCTGGCCAGCAGCGCGTCGTGACCCAACAGCAGACCCAGGCGGATAGCCGTCGGGTAGGCGTCGTTGGTCGACTGCGCCATGTTCACGTCGTTGTTCGGGTGCAGGTACTGGTATTCGCCCTTGCTGTGGCCCATGGCCTCCAGCGCGATGTTGGCGATGACTTCGTTGGCATTCATGTTGGTTGAAGTGCCAGCGCCGCCTTGAATCATGTCCACCACGAATTCTTCGTGGAAATCGCCGCGGATCAATCGGGCACAGGCTTCGCTGATGGCAGCGTGCTTGGCTTCGCTCAGGTGACCCAGCTCGCGGTTGGCGTCAGCGGCGGCCTGTTTGACCATCGCCAGACCAACAACCAGTTTTGGGTAATGCGAAATCGGAACGCCGGAGAGACGGAAGTTGTTCACCGCTCGCAGGGTCTGGATGCCGTAATACGCTTGAGCAGGTACTTCGAGTACGCCAAGCAGGTCTTTTTCTGTGCGGAAAGATGCAGCGGAGGACATGATAGAAATCATCTCGATATGGACCCGGTCTATGCCGGAACAGCGCAAATGCTAGGCTTGTGCAGAATTTTGAGCCAATGCTGTTAAACACTAGCCTATGCACATTCGGCATAATGCCCGTGTGACGCCGCGTGCGCGGCGAGCGTGTGACCTAAATTGGTGCATGTCCGGGAGGGCGTGATGAATCTGGAAAGCAAATGGCTTGAGGACTTTAGTGCCCTGGCTGCCACCCGCAGCTTCTCCCAGGCGGCCGAAAGACGCTTCGTGACTCAGCCTGCCTTCAGTCGGCGGATCCGCAGCCTCGAAGCCGCGCTGGGGCTGACGCTGGTCAACCGTTCCCGCACCCCGGTCGAGCTGACGGCGGCGGGGCAGCTGTTTCTTGTGACCGCGCGAACCGTGGTCGAACAGCTGGGTGAAGTGCTGCGCCACCTGCATCACCTGGAAGGCGGGCAGGGCGAGGTAATACAAGTCGCCGCCGCGCACTCCCTGGCGCTGGGTTTCTTCCCGCGCTGGATCGCACAATTGCGCAACGAAGGGTTGAACATTGCCACGCGACTGGTGGCCACAAACGTTGGCGATGCGGTGCACGCGTTGCGTGAAGGCGGTTGTGATCTGATGTTGGCGTTTTATGATCCGGACGCAGCGATGCAAATGGACTCGGAGATTTTTCCGTCATTGCATCTGGGGGACACCGAAATGCTCCCGGTGTGCGCCGCGGACGCTGACGGCAAACCGTTGTTCGACCTGGAAGGCGAGACCAGCGTGCCTTTGCTGGCCTACAGTGCCGGGGCATTTCTCGGGCGCTCAGTGAACATGCTGTTGCGCCAGCGCGCCCTGAGGTTCACCACTATTTACGAGACCGCCATGGCCGACAGCCTGAAAAGCATGGCGCTGGAAGGCCTGGGCATCGCTTGGGTGCCGCGTTTGAGCGTGCGCGCCGAACTGACTCGCGGCGAGTTGGTCATCTGCGGTGGCCCGCAATGGCATGTGCCGCTGGAGATTCGGCTGTATCGCTGCGCGCTGGTGCGCAAGGCGAATGTGCGGTTGCTCTGGCGCAAGCTGGAAGGCGGCACAGCGCAAAACCCTGCGGGTTAATGATTTTTTGTAGGCGTCGGGCTGACCCTGAAGTCAATAAAACCGGCACTTTGCGCCGTATGACAGATGGTCGTTTGGGGGGCTGTTTATCTGCTTCATTGAGGTATACTGCGCGGCCTTCGGCCGGTTTGACTGGCCATAATTCGTACAATCAAGCCACGCATTTTGCGTGGCTTGTTGTTTTTTGACGCGCCTGCGGGCGCCCAGAGAGAAGAGGCACGACGATGAGCGCACTGGTTGGCGTGATCATGGGCTCCAAGTCCGATTGGTCCACCCTTAGCCACACCGCCGATATGCTGGAAAAGCTCGGCATCCCTTACGAGGTGAAAGTGGTCTCTGCCCACCGCACCCCGGACCTGCTGTTCCAGTATGCCGAAGAGGCTGAGGCCCGTGGCATCGAGGTGATCATCGCCGGTGCCGGTGGCGCGGCCCACCTGCCAGGCATGTGTGCGGCCAAGACTCACCTGCCGGTGCTGGGCGTGCCGGTGCAGTCGTCGATGCTCTCGGGCGTCGATTCGCTGCTTTCTATCGTGCAGATGCCAGCCGGCATTCCGGTCGCCACCCTGGCCATCGGCAAGGCCGGTGCGATCAACGCAGCCCTGCTCTCGGCGAGCATCCTGGGCGCCAAGCATCCGCAGTTTCATACCGTGCTGAAAAAATTCCGCGCTGAGCAGACAGACAGCGTCCTGGACAATCCAGACCCACGCATCGCCTGAGGTTGTTGACGATGAAGATCGGTGTAATCGGTGGCGGCCAGTTGGGTCGCATGTTGGCGCTGGCGGGTACTCCGCTGGGCATGAACTTCGCTTTCCTGGACCCGGCGCCGGATGCTTGCGCAGCCGCGTTGGGCGAACACCTGCGGGCCGATTACGGCGATCAGGATCACCTGCGTCAGTTGGCCGATGAGGTCGATCTGGTGACCTTCGAGTTCGAAAGCGTCCCGGCCGAAACCGTGGCCTTCCTGTCGCAATTCGTTCCGGTGTACCCGAGCGCCGAAGCGCTGCGCATCGCCCGCGATCGCTGGTTCGAGAAGAGCATGTTCAAGGACCTGGGAATTCCGACCCCTGCGTTCGCCGACATCCAGTCCCAAGCCGATCTGGACGCCGCCGTGGCTGCCATCGGCCTGCCGGCCGTGCTGAAAACCCGCACCCTGGGTTACGACGGCAAGGGCCAGAAAGTCCTGCGCAAGCCTGAAGACGTGGTCGGCACCTTCGCCGAACTGGGCAGCGTTGCGTGCCTGCTGGAAGGCTTCGTGCCGTTCACCGGCGAAGTCTCGCTGATCGCCGTGCGTGCTCGCGATGGCGAAACGAAGTTCTATCCGCTGGTGCACAACACCCACGACAGCGGCATCCTCAAGCTGTCCGTGGCCAGCACCGATCACCCGTTGCAAGCGTTGGCTGAAGACTACTCCAGCCGGGTACTCAAGCAGCTGGACTACGTCGGCGTGATGGCGTTCGAGTTCTTCGAAGTCGACGGTGGCCTCAAGGCCAACGAGATCGCCCCGCGTGTGCACAACTCCGGGCACTGGACCACCGAAGGTGCCGAGTGCAGTCAGTTCGAAAACCACCTGCGAGCCGTTGCCGGTTTGCCGCTGGGTTCGACGGCCAAGGTCGGCGAGAGCGCGATGCTCAACTTCATCGGTAAAGTACCGGACACCGAGAAAGTCCTGGCCATTGCCGATTGCCATCTGCATCACTACGGCAAGGCCTTCAAGGTCGGCCGCAAGGTCGGTCATGCCAACCTGCGTTGTGCTGATCGGGCGACGCTCGCTGCGCAGATCCTCAAGGTCGAAGCGCTGATTGCCGAATAGTTTCATGTAGCAGCGGCGGAACCTTCCGAGGCCGCCGTTCTCTGATGGCAGGATGCCAAAGTCTGTCTAGGCTTTGACATAGCCAACCTAATCAGAGGGAAATGCCATGGGAATTATCGGAACCATCTTTATCGGCTTGATCGTCGGCCTGCTGGCTCGGTTTCTGAAACCGGGCGATGACAGCATGGGCTGGATCATGACCATCCTGCTCGGTATCGGCGGTTCACTGGCGGCCACTTACGGCGGCCAGGCCCTGGGCATTTACCATGCGGGTCAGGGCGCGGGGTTCATCGGTGCGTTGGTGGGCGCGGTGATATTGCTGGTGATCTACGGCCTGATCAAAAAGAACTGATTCAAGCGACAAAGCCCTCTCTGCGCCAACACCGGAGAGGGCTAGAATGCTTGGCGTTCCAACGTCCTTTCCTTTGCCGAGCACCTTCATGCGCCGTCTTCTGTTGACTCTTCTCTTCCTGGGCAGTGGTTTGGCCCATGCCGGCGAACTGCCGGAAACCGACTGGCTCGAACTGATGCCCAAGTCGGACCAGAAGGCCCTCGAGGCCATGCCCGAAATCGATCACAATTCACCGGAAGCCAATGGCACCTTTACCCAAAAAGGTGGCATGAAGCAGAGCAAGGGCTTGCCGGCGGTGATGTATTCGACCAAGACCGTGCCGTCGATGAACGACAAGCACATCCGCATCGGCGGTTATCCGGTACCGCTGGAATCCGATGCGAAGGGCCGCAGCACGTTGTTCTTCCTCGTGCCGTACCCAGGCGCTTGTATCCACGTGCCACCACCGCCGCCTAACCAACTGGTGCTGGTGCGTTATCCCAAAGGCCTGAAGCTGAATGACATCTACACACCGCTGTGGGTGACCGGCACGCTGAAGATCGAGACGGTTAACAACGACCTGGCGGATGCGGCGTATGCGCTGGATGCGGCCCAAGTACGGGTGGTCAAGGAATCGGATTTGTAAGCGCGGTTACCGCAAAAAAGATCGCAGCCTGCGGCAGCTCCTACATAGATCAGCGTAGGAGCTGCCGCAGGCTGCGATCTTTTGATCTTAAAGCGGTTTGCTGGCGATGCTCACGCCCAGGGTATGGCTAGCACCCGGCGCTAGCGTCACCACATCATCCATCACATTCGCCGTTTCAATGCACAACATGCGCTGCCAGCCATCGTCAGCCATGTCGCTGAACGCCGCGGCGCGGTCGATCCATGGGTTCCAGATCACCGCCGAGCGCGAACCGCTGCTGGTCAGTTCAATGCGTCGTTCCCAGTGCGGGTCAACGATGCTCAGCGTCGGCGGGGTATTCAAATAGATGCGGTCGGTCTCACCGGTAAAACGCAGATCACCGGTCTGAGTGACGGTTTTCCAGTCGTCCAGCGTCTCGATGTAACTCAAGCCATCAAGCCCTTCAACGTGCACGTTGCGCACATCGCTGACCGCGAAATAGCTGTGCAGCGCCTGGCTGATCGTGACGGGTTCAGTGCCGTTGTTTTCGCTCGTCAGGCTGATGTGCAACTGCTCATCCAGGCGAATGCTCAGCTTCAAGCCCACCTGATGCGGCCAGCCTGGCAGGCCGCCTTCGGGGTAGGGCAGGACGAACTCCACCTTCAGGCTTTCGCCCTCGGTTTCGATGCTGCCCAGTTCCCAGTCCATCGCTCGCACCAGCCCGTGAGCGGTCGGCGGCTCCTGGCTGATGCGCATGGCCTGGACACTCTGCGGGTTGCGCGACAGATTGCCGAACCACGGCCAGCACACCGGCACACCGGCACGAATAGCTTTGCCGGTCTTGAACACTGCCTCGTCGTTGAGCCAGATCAGCGGCGGTTGGCCGGCCAATTGATAACTGAGGATGTGCGCGCCTTGCTGGGCCACCAGCAATTCGGCCTGACCGTGGCGGATGCGCCAGCAGTTCAGTTCATCCAGTTTCACGGCTTCGACGGTGGGCGTGCTCATGGGGCGACTCTCAATCAGGAACAATGACTGCTATGGACCGCAAAACGGTCACCGCGTTTAACGAGCGCCTTGTTTAACGAGCTCTGGGCGGAACCGAACGAGTGCGGCCGCTGCCGTCGATGGCGACGAACACAAACACGGCTTCGGTCACTTTACGCCACTCGCTGGACAGTGGATCGTCGCTCCAGACTTCAACCATCATCTGAATCGAGCTGCGACCGATTTCCAGGGCCTGGGTATAGAAGGAGAGCTGAGCGCCCACCGCCACCGGCACCAGAAACGCCATGCGATCGATCGCAACGGTGGCCACGCGACCACCGGCAACCTTGCTGGCCATTGCGGTGCCCGCCAAATCCATCTGCGCCACCAGCCAGCCGCCGAAAATATCGCCAAAGCCGTTGGTTTCACGCGGAAGCGCGGTAATTTGCAGGGCCAGGTCGCCTTGCGGGATTGGATCTTCTTGTTCGAGCTCTATCATGCCGGGGGTGCCTCTGACCCGTGACTCTCATTGGTACTTCAGGTGAATAGCCGTCTCAAGGAAAAACGATTCAGCCCCGAACATACTACGTTCGTCACGTTTTTCGTAAGGCGCCTAAAGGGAAACTCTGCGAAATCGGCTGACGGGTGCCAACGACGGTTTCGCACAGCAACCCCTTACAAACCGTTGCAACGTTGTGAGTATATCGGTCGATAGACTCCGAGACGACCGTCCGGTTCTCATTTCGACCGTCAAATACGCACCTCTATGTGCTTTTTCGAACAATTTGCTATCGTGCCGAACCTGCCCAAGCCTCCGCCAGCGTTGTTGAGGTTGCAGATCCGACTATAAGAGAAGCCCTTGCCATGACCACAGCGCCCTCGAGCATCGCGCAACCAGCCCAACCTGCACGTCCGCTGACCCGCAACGACTACAAGACCTTGTCATTGTCTGCCTTGGGCGGCGCGCTGGAATTTTACGACTTCATCATTTTTGTGTTCTTCGCCACGGTGGTCGGCAAACTGTTCTTCCCCGCCGACATGCCCGAGTGGCTGCGCCTGATGCAGACATTCGGCATCTTCGCCGCCGGTTACCTGGCTCGGCCGTTGGGCGGCATCGTCATGGCGCACTTCGGTGACCTGCTGGGACGCAAGAAGATGTTCACCCTGAGCATTTTCATGATGGCGGTGCCGACCCTGATCATGGGCTTGCTGCCGACTTATGCGCAGATAGGCATGTGGGCGCCGATCCTGTTGCTGCTGATGCGGGTGATCCAGGGCGCAGCGATTGGCGGCGAAGTGCCGGGCGCCTGGGTATTCGTTTCCGAACACGTACCGCAGCGGCACATCGGTTATGCCTGCGGCACGCTGACCAGCGGTCTGACTGCCGGCATTCTGTTGGGCTCATTGGTCGCCACCGCGATCAACAGCATTTATACGCCGGTGGAAGTGTCGGATTACGCCTGGCGTATCCCGTTCTTGCTGGGCGGTGTGTTTGGCCTGTTCTCGGTCTACCTGCGCCGCTGGCTGCACGAAACCCCGGTGTTTGCCGAACTGCAATTGCGTAAAGCCTTGGCCGAAGAAGTGCCGCTGCGCGCGGTGCTGCGTGACCATCGCGGGGCGATTCTGATTTCCATGCTGCTGACCTGGTTGCTATCCGCGGGGATCATCGTGGTCATCCTCATGACCCCGACTGTGCTGCAGACCGTCTACCACTTCCCGCCGACTACCGCGTTGCAGGCCAACAGCCTGGCCATCGTGTTCCTGAGCCTGGGCTGTGTGGCCTCCGGCGCACTGGCTGACCGTTTTGGCGCCGGGCGGGTGTTCGTGTTCGGTAGCGCGTTGCTGCTGCTGACCTCGTGGACCTTCTATCACAGCCTGTTCAATCATCCAGACTGGCTGTTCCCGATGTACGCCCTGACCGGTTTGCTGGTCGGCACCATCGGTGCAGTGCCGTATGTGATGGTCAAAGCCTTCCCGGCGGTGGTGCGCTTCAGCGGGTTGTCGTTCTCCTACAACCTGGCCTACGCCATCTTCGGCGGCCTGACCCCGATGGTCGTCACTCTGCTGCTCAAGGAAAGCCCGATGGGGCCGGCGTATTACGTAGCGATCATTTGTGGTGTCGGGGTTCTGGTGGGCGGGTATCTCTGGAAGAAGGGGCGCTAACCTTGTAACCGAGCATTCCCACGCTCTGCGTGGGAATGCCGCCATGGACGCTCTGCGTCCGCTTTTGAATGGGGCGCAGAGCGTCCCGAGATGCATTCCCACGCAGAGCGTGGGAACGATCTATCGCTAGATGCTGGCCTTTCATCCAATTGTCATATTTCAGCCATAGAGTGTTCACACGGCCTGCTGATACTTGGCCCCGACTTAACACACCTATCTGCTAGGAGTAAGGCATGAAACTGAAGCGTTTGATGGCGGCAATGACTTTTGTCGCTGCTGGCGTTGCGACTGCCAACGCGGTTGCCGCTGTTGACCCTGCTATCCCGAGCTACACCAAGACCACTGGTGTGTCGGGCAACCTGTCCAGCGTCGGCTCCGATACCCTGGCCAACCTCATGACCCTGTGGGCTGAGAACTACAAAAAAGAATACCCGAACGTAAACATCCAGATTCAGGCCGCTGGCTCCGCCACCGCGCCACCTGCGCTGACTGAAGGCACCTCCAACCTGGGCCCGATGAGCCGCAAGATGAAGGACACCGAACTGGCGGCCTTCGAGCAGAAGTATGGCTACAAGCCAACCGCTATCCCGGTGGCCGTGGACGCCCTGGCGGTCTTCGTACACAAAGACAACCCGATCCAGCACCTGACCATGGAACAAGTCGACGCGATCTTCTCCTCGACTCGTCTGTGCGGCGCCAAAGCTGATGTGAAAACCTGGGGCGACCTGGGTGTGACCGGCGACCTGGCCAACAAGCCAGTACAACTGTTCGGTCGTAACTCGGTATCCGGCACTTATGGCTACTTCAAAGAAGAAGCCCTGTGCAAAGGCGACTACAAGCCAAACGTCAACGAACAACCAGGCTCGGCGTCGGTTGTGCAGTCGATCAGCTCCTCGCTGAACGGCATCGGTTACTCGGGCATCGGCTACAAGACCGCCAGCGTGAAGACCGTGGCCCTGTCCAAGAAAGGCAGCACTGAATTCATCGAAGACACCGAAGAAAACGCCCTGAACGGTAAGTATCCGCTGTCGCGTTTCCTCTACGTTTACGTCAACAAGGCCCCGAACAAGCCTCTGGCCCCGCTGGAAGCCGAGTTCGTGAAACTGGTTCTGTCCAAGCAGGGCCAGGAAGTTGTAGTGAAAGACGGCTACATCCCACTGCCAGCCAAGGTTGCTGCAAAAGCACTGGCTGACCTGGGTCTGGCGGAAGGCGGCGCTGAAGTCGCAAAAAAGTAAAACCCTAGGTCCGGGGTAAACCCGGACCTGTAGGAGCGAGGCTTCGCGAGCAAGCTTCGCTGCTACAAAGGCCCAGGGTTGCCATGATGGCAACCCGGCCCTCCCCAAATTTCTGATCCACTGCCAGTTTCCACCGGCGGCGGATTTGTTGCGTCACTGCATTGTCATCTTTCTGTCATACAGGATCGCTAGGGTGTGCGCATGAATGATCTGGCCAACTCCACCATGACTACAAATCCCCCCAAGCGAATTGACTTCAATACGCCTGAGCTGCACCGCAAGCGCCGCATCCGTGCGCTGAAAGATCGCCTGACCCGCTGGTACGTCCTCGTCGGCGGCCTCGCCGTCCTCGGCGCGATCACCCTGATCTTCTTCTTCCTTGGTTATGTTGTCGCGCCGCTGTTCCAGGGTGCCGACCTGACCGCCAAAGACGCCATCACGCCCGCCTGGATGCAAGACGCCGGCAAGCCGCTGATGATCTCCCTTGAAGAACAGAACCAGGTGGCCATGCGGGTTTCCGACAAGGGCCAGGCGCTATTCTTTGATATCGATAGCGGCGCCGAACTGCGTCGTGTCGACCTGCCGATCCCGGCCGGTACCAGCGTGACCTCCATCGGTGAAGATCAACCCGGCCATCCATTGGTCGCAGTGGGGTTGTCCAACGGTCAGGTGCTGGTGTTCCGTCATACCTATAAAGTCAGCTACCCGGACGGCAAGAAAACCATCTCGCCGGCCATCGAATACCCGTACGGCGAAACGCCAATCGTGCTGAACGAGGCGGGCGGCGCTCTGGAGCACGTCAGCCTCAATGCCACCGATTCGACCCTGCTGCTGGCTGGCTCCACCGGTGCGCAACTGCATGTCATGTCGCTGACCAGCGAAGAAAACATGATGACCGGCGAAGTCACCAACGAGCAGAAACGTATCGACCTGCCGCAAATGACCGAGCCGGTGAAGAACATCTTCGTCGACCCGCGTCAGCAGTGGCTGTACGTGGTCAACGGTCGCGCTCAAGCCGATGTGTTCAGCCTGCGCGACAAGAGTCTCAACGGTCGCTACAAATTGCTCGAAGACGGCGATGCCGAGATTACCGCCAGCACCCAGCTGGTGGGCGGTATCTCACTGATTCTCGGCGACTCCAAGGGCGGTCTCGCCCAGTGGTTCATGGCTCGCGATCACGATGGCGAACTGCGCCTGAAGCAAATCCGCACCTTCCAGATGGGCGCTGCGCCGATTGTTGAAATCACCGCCGAAGAACGTCGAAAAGGCTTCGTTGCCCTTGATGCGTCCGGCAAGCTCGGCGTGTTTCACAGCACCGCGCACCGCACTTTGCTGGTGGATCAGGTGGTCGACGGCCAAGGCCTGTTCGGCCTGTCGCCACGGGCCAACCGCGTGATCGTGGAGCAGGGCGGCAAGCTGCAACCGTTGCTGCTCGACAACCCGCACCCGGAAGTTTCCTGGAGCGCGTTGTGGAGCAAGGTCTGGTACGAGAACTACGACGAGCCTAAATACGTTTGGCAATCGACCGCCGCCAACACCGACTTCGAACCCAAGCTGAGCCTCTCGCCGCTGACCTTCGGTACCCTGAAAGCCGCGTTCTACGCCATGCTGCTGGCCGCGCCCCTGGCCGTCGCCGCAGCGATCTACACCGCGTACTTCATGGCACCGGGCATGCGTCGCAAGGTCAAGCCGGTGATCGAACTGATGGAAGCGATGCCGACGGTGATCCTCGGCTTCTTCGCCGGCCTGTTCCTCGCACCGTATGTAGAAGGGCATTTGCCGGGCATCTTCAGCCTGCTGATGCTCCTGCCGATCGGCATTCTGGTGGCGGGTTTCGTTTTCAGTCGCCTGCCTGAGTCGATCCGCCTGAAAGTGCCGGACGGCTGGGAAAGCGCGATCCTGATTCCAGTGATTCTGTTCGTGGGTTGGCTGTCGCTGTACATGAGCCCGTACATGGAAACCTGGTTCTTCGGCGGCGACATGCGCATGTGGATCTCCCACGACCTGGGCATCACCTACGACCAGCGCAACGCTCTGGTGGTCGGCCTGGCCATGGGTTTTGCGGTCATCCCGAACATCTACTCCATTGCCGAAGACGCCGTGTTCAGCGTGCCGCGCGGCCTGACTCTTGGTTCCCTGGCCCTCGGCGCCACGCCGTGGCAGACCATGACTCGCGTGGTGATCCTCACCGCCAGCCCGGGCATCTTCTCGGCGCTGATGATCGGCATGGGCCGCGCGGTCGGTGAAACCATGATCGTGCTGATGGCCACCGGTAACACCCCGGTCATGGAAATGAACCTGTTCGAAGGCCTGCGTACATTGGCAGCCAACGTCGCGGTGGAAATGCCCGAATCGGAAGTCGGCGGCAGCCACTACCGCGTGCTGTTCCTCTCGGCGCTGGTGCTGCTGTTGTTCACCTTCATCATGAACACCCTCGCGGAACTGATTCGTCAGCGTCTGCGCAAGAAATACTCGTCGCTTTAAGAAAGGTAGAAGTCTGTGAAACAGAACTCCCTGAATGGATGGTTCAAGAGCGGCGCCCCCGGCGTCTGGATCAGCGGTGGCGCGGTGTCCATTGCGGTCATCATGACCATTGGCCTGCTGGCGGTGATTGCCGTGCGCGGTCTGGGTCACTTCTGGCCGGCGGACCTGGTCCACGCCAGTTATGACGTGCCGGGCCAGGCCAATCACCTGGTCATCGGCGAAGTGGTGCAGAAGGAAGAAGTGCCACGCGAGCGTCTGAAAAGCGCTGGCCTGCCGGTGCCCGATCAGGGCCCGGAGTTCATGACCCGCGAGCTGATCAAGGTCGGCAACCGTGATCTGAACGGCACGGACTTCACCTGGACTGTCGGCGAGTGGCTGACCAACCAGAAGACTCCGCCAGAGCTGATGACCATCGAGCGTCGCGAGTGGGGCAACTTCTACGGCTATCTGGTCAACGTTAAAGAGGACGGCAAGGTCGTCGCTGAAGGCGAAGCCGCATGGCCTGAGTTGCAGGCCCGTGTCGATCGCGTCAACCAGTTGGCTGGGCAGCTCAAGAGCCTGGAAAAAACCGACATCGGCGCGATCAACGCCGGTCTCGAACGTGTTCGTCTGCACGGTCGCAAGCTGGAATTGGCCGGCCGTCTCGACGCTACCGCACAGGCGGACCTGGAGTCTGAGCGCGCCGAGCTGAATGCCCGTTATCAGGAAATCGAAGCGCGTCTGAACGACCTGCACAAGCAGTTCAACCGTGACAGCCTGACGGCTCGTGACGCGAACGGTAAAGAGGTCGAGATCGGCATCGGCAAAGTGGTTCACGCCTATCAGCCGAACGCCATGAGCACCTTTACCAAGGTTGGCTTCTACTTCAGCAAGGTCTGGGAATTCCTCAGTGATGACCCGCGCGAAGCCAACACCGAAGGCGGGATCTTCCCGGCGATTTTCGGCACCGTGATGATGACCTTGATCATGGCGATGATCGTCACTCCGTTCGGAGTGCTGGCGGCGGTCTACCTGCGTGAATACGCCAAGCAGAACACTCTGACCCGAGTGATCCGTATTGCGGTGAACAACCTGGCGGGCGTACCGGCGATCGTTTACGGCGTGTTCGGCCTGGGCTTCTTCGTCTATGTACTGGGCGGCTCGGTCGACCGGTTGTTCTTCCCTGAAGCGCTGCCGGCGCCGACCTTCGGTACACCAGGTTTGCTCTGGGCTTCCCTGACCCTGGCGCTACTGGCTGTGCCGGTGGTGATCGTGGCCACCGAAGAAGGCCTGGCGCGGATTCCTCGCACCGTGCGCGAAGGTTCGTTGGCCCTCGGCGCGACCAAGGCCGAGACCTTGTGGAAGATCGTGCTGCCAATGGCCAGCCCGGCCATGATGACCGGCATGATTCTCGCCGTGGCCCGCGCCGCCGGTGAAGTGGCGCCGCTGATGCTGGTGGGCGTGGTGAAACTGGCGCCGTCGCTGCCAGTGGATGGCAACTACCCGTACCTGCACCTGGACCAGAAGATCATGCACCTGGGCTTCCATATTTATGACGTCGGCTTCCAGAGCCCGAACGTCGAAGCCGCGCGACCGCTGGTGTACGCCACAGCGCTGCTGCTGGTGCTGGTGATCGCGACATTGAACCTGTCGGCCGTTTATATCCGTAACCATCTGCGCGAGAAGTACAAGGCGCTGGATAGCTAATTACCGCCGCTCCTACAGAGCGGCGACACCGCTGGCCCATCTTGTGAGGCCAGCGGCTCACTGAACCGAATTTGTTAGCACAGGGAGCCTCCCATGCAGCACGAAGCACACACTCACGGCATCAACATGTCGGCCCTGGGCCGCGACAAGCAGAGCCTGAGTCTCGAGCAGGAAACCGTGGCCATCGAAGTGCCGGGGCTGAGCCTGTTCTACGGCGAAAAACAAGCGCTGTACGACGTCAGCATGAACATCCCGAAACAGCGCGTGACCGCCTTCATCGGGCCGTCCGGCTGTGGCAAGTCCACGCTGTTGCGCACTTTCAACCGCATGAACGACCTGGTGGATGGCTGCCGCGTCGAAGGCGCGATCAACCTCTACGGCAACAACATCTACCGCAAGGGCGAGGACGTGGCCGAGCTGCGTCGTCGCGTCGGCATGGTGTTCCAGAAGCCCAACCCGTTCCCGAAAACCATCTATGAAAACGTGGTTTACGGCTTGCGCATCCAGGGCATCAACAAAAAGCGCATCCTCGACGAAGCCGTCGAGTGGGCGTTGAAAGGCGCGGCGCTGTGGGATGAAGTCAAGGATCGTCTGCACGAGTCGGCACTCGGTTTGTCCGGCGGTCAGCAGCAACGTCTGGTGATTGCCCGCACAATCGCCGTGGAGCCGGAAGTGCTGCTGCTCGACGAACCGTGCTCGGCACTCGACCCGATCTCCACGCTGAAAGTCGAAGAGCTGATCTACGAACTGAAATCCAAGTTCACCATTGTTATCGTGACCCACAACATGCAACAGGCCGCGCGGGTTTCCGACTACACGGCGTTCATGTATATGGGCAAACTGGTGGAGTTCGGCGACACCGACACCCTGTTCACCAATCCGGCGAAGAAGCAGACCGAAGACTACATCACCGGTCGTTACGGCTAGGAAGCTGTTGTTGCTCACTGAACTGACGCTGCGGCCCACCGCACCTTACCGGACGCTCCAAGGACGCCAACATGATTAGTAAAGAAGGCCTTACCCATCACATCTCCCAGCAGTTCAACGCTGAGCTCGAGGAAGTGCGCAGCCACCTCCTGGCCATGGGCGGGCTGGTCGAGAAGCAGGTCAACGACGCGGTCACTGCGCTGATCGAGGCCGACTCCGGCTTGGCCCAGCAAGTGCGCGAGGTCGACGACCAGATCAACCAGATGGAACGCAATATCGACGAAGAATGCCTGCGCATTCTGGCTCGTCGTCAGCCGGCGGCGTCGGACTTGCGTCTGATCATCAGCATCTCCAAATCGGTGATCGACCTCGAGCGTATCGGCGACGAAGCCACCAAGATCGCCCGTCGCGCCATTCAGTTGTGTGAAGAAGGCGAAGCGCCGCGCGGTTATGTCGAGGTTCGCCACATCGGCGACCAGGTGCGCAACATGGTTCGCGATGCCCTGGACGCATTTGCCCGTTTCGACGCCGACCTGGCGCTGTCGGTGGCGCAGTACGACAAGATCATCGACCGCGAATACAAGACCGCGCTGCGCGAACTCGCCACCTACATGATGGAAGATCCACGCTCTATCTCGCGTGTCTTGAGCATTATCTGGGTGCTGCGCTCCCTTGAGCGAATCGGCGACCACGCGCGCAATATCTCGGAACTGGTGATTTACCTGGTGCGCGGCACCGACGTGCGTCACCTGGGCCTCAAGCGCATGAAGGAAGAAGTGGAAGGCACAAGTGCCGAAACCGCTAATGTTCCGGACAAAGCTGACGATAAGTAAGGTTGCCCAAGAAAAAGCGCCCGGCCCCTTGGCCGGGCGTTTTTGTTTGTGTGGCTTTTGAACTGAAAAGCCGAATTGAAAAGCAGCACCCGCGAACGAAAAGTCCCGGCGTGACTGAAGAGTTTTGGCAAAGTGCCATCAGCCAGCGTTATGCTTGCCGGGATATTTAAAGGGGTGTTGGATGAGCAAGATCAGTGTGTTGGTCGTGGACGATGCGTCGTTCATTCGTGACCTGGTAAAAAAGTGCCTGCGCAACTACTTCCCGGGGATCCGGACCGAAGATGCAGTCAACGGTAAAAAGGCCCAGGCCATGCTGGCCAAGGAAGCGTTCGACCTGGTCCTGTGTGACTGGGAAATGCCGGAAATGTCCGGTCTGGAGTTGCTGACCTGGTGCCGTGAGCAGGACAACCTCAAGACCATGCCGTTCGTGATGGTGACCAGCCGTGGCGATAAAGAAAACGTGGTCCAGGCGATCCAGGCCGGGGTTTCCGGCTACGTCAGCAAGCCATTCACCAACGAGCAGCTGTTGACCAAGGTCAAGCAGGCCCTGAACAAGGTTGGCAAGCTCGATACCTTGATGAATAGCGCGCCGACCAAAATGAACTCGGCGTTCGGCAACGATTCCCTGAGCGCATTGACCGGTGGCAAAGCGGCGGTGGTCGCACCCTCGGCTGCAGCGGTCAACCCGTTTGCCAAACCTGCCGCCGCCGCGCCAGCCCCGGCTGCGGCGCCGTCTCGCGGCCTGCTCAACAATCCACCGGTCAAGGCGCCAGCCGCTGCCTCCGCTGGCGGTCGTGGCCAAGGCCAACTGCGCCTGTCGAGCGGCACACAGCAATGCGTGATCAAGGCCTTGAGCATCAAGGAAGCGCTGCTGGTGGTGAAACGCACCGACACCTTGCCGCAAGTCCTCGACAACGCCGTACTCGACCTGGAGCAGGGCGACAACGCCGAAACTGCCCGTCTTAACGGCTACTTGCACGCCATCGTCGCCCACGAGCCGAAGCCGGACAGCGAGTGGCTGCAACTGACGTTCCGCTTTGTCGACCAGGATGCACAGAAGCTCGACTACATCTCCCGCCTGATCGCCCGTGGCACCGCGCAGAAGCACTTCGTACCGGGCGCATAATCTTCGCTCCTAAAAGATCGCAGCCTTCGGCAGCTCCTACAGGTGAAACACAATGCCTGTGTAGGAGCTGCCGCAGGCTGCGATCTTTTGTTTTTGCTTTCCGCCCATTTGAAACATCTGTCGACTACGCAGGTCCATTTCTGCTGCTAGGCTCCTTCCCAGGCCTACTCAACAGAATTTTGCCCATGCTCGCGCGCCTGCTGTTTTTCTGTGGTCTTTTCATGGCCTCCACCTCGGCTGTGGCCATGACGATCTACAGGTCCACTGATGCCAGTGGCGTGGTCTCTTACAGTGACCGCCCCACCAAAGGTGCGAAGGTGTTCGTTTTTCGCGACCGAATGGTCGAACACCTTGAGCGGCAGGTGTACCTCGACATCAAGAGGATGAATGGCATCGACAGCGTGTTCGTGCGCAATGACCTGTATGCGCCGGTCGAGATCGAGCTGAGTTTCGACGGGCTGCAGAACGTAAGCGGTGCGCCGAGCCGACCGATCCGGCGGGTGATGCCGGCGCGCAGTAACCTTCGTCTGGCCCTGCTCACGCCGACGAAGGCTGGAAGGCCGATCGTGTATAACCCAAGGTTCGAATACTCCCTGGGCGACCCCTCAGGGGCTGCCATGGCCTATCGATATCCGTTGCCCTGGCGTGGCGGTCCGTTTCGGCTGAGTCAGGGCGCCAATGGCCAATACAGCCACTACGGACCGAAAAACCGTTACGCGATGGACATCGCCATGCCCGAAGGCACGCCGATCATCGCGGCGCGCGGCGGGGTGGTGGTGAAAACCGAGAATGGCCAGACTGGGCGCGGCAACGATCCGTCGGGCAATTTCGTGCGGGTGTTGCACGATGACGGGACCATGGGCGTGTACCTGCACCTCAAGAAGGGTTCAGTCTGCGTACGGGAAGGTCAGCGGGTGGTGGTGGGCAGTGCGCTGGCGCTGTCGGGCAACACCGGCAACAGCAGCGGCCCGCACCTGCACTTCGTGGTGCAGCGCAATACCGGATTGGGGCTGGTGTCGATTCCGTACCAGTTCAATCAACCGGTGGGGGCGTTGCCCAACTTTGCGTTGGGCAAGAAGTGAAGGCGATGGAGATCTACTGTGGCGAGGGAGCTTGCTCCCGCTCGGCTGCGCAGCAGTCGCCATTCAGCCAACGCGGTCTGCCTGAGTAAACGCGGCAGCCGGTTTTGGGGCCGCTCCGCAGCCCAACGGGGGCAAGCCCCCTCACCACAAAAGCCCGCTCACCACCGAAAGCACGCTTAATCGAGCATCAACACCTTGGCCAATATGATCTTCGGCCCTTTCATCTTTTTGATGATGATCCGCAAACCTTCGACTTCCAGCACTTCTTCCTCTTCCGGCACCCGTTTCAGGGTTTCGTAGACCAGCCCGGCGAGGGTTTCGGCTTCGATGTGGTCCAGGTCGATGCCCAGCAGGCGTTCCACCTTGAACAGCGGCGTATCGCCGCGCACCAGCAGCTTGCCCGGCTGATACGCGAGGATCCCGCGTTCAGCCTTGCGGTGTTCGTCCTGAATGTCGCCCACCAGCACTTCCAGCACATCTTCCATGGTCAGGTAGCCGATGATGTTGCCGTCGGCTTCCTCGACCACGGCGAAGTGCGAGCCGCCCTTGCGGAACTGTTCCAGGAGTTGCGACAGCGGCATGTGCCGCGACACGCGCTCCAGCGGCCGGGTCAGTTCGGCGAGGTTGAACGACTCGGGAATGTGATCAAGGGCGGCCAGTTCCAGCAGCAGATCCTTGATGTGCAGCAGGCCGACGAACTCCTGGCGCTCGCTGTCGTACACCGGGTAGCGGCTGAACTTGTGGCGACGGAACAACGCCAGGATTTCCTTGAGCGGAGCGTTGAACTCAAGTGTGACCAGGTCTTCCCGGGAGTTGGCCCAGTCGACCACTTCCAGCTCGCCCATTTCCACCGCCGAGGCCAGTACGCGCATGCCTTGGTCGCTCGGGTCCTGGCCACGGCTGGAGTGCAGGATCAGTTTCAGTTCTTCACGGCTGTAATGGTGCTCGTGGTGCGGGCCGGGCTCACCTTGCCCGGCAATGCGCAGGATCTGGTTGGCGCTGGCGTTGAGCAGGTAGATGGCCGGGTACATGGCCCAGTAGAACAAGTACAGCGGCACCGCCGTCCACAGCGACAGCAACTCGGGTTTGCGGATGGCCCAGGATTTCGGCGCCAGCTCACCGACCACGATGTGCAGGTACGAAATGATGAAGAACGCCGTGAAGAACGAAACCGCCTTGACCACTTCAGCGGAATCTACGCCCACGGCACTCAGCACAGGCTCCAGAAGGTGCGCGAACGCCGGTTCACCGACCCAACCCAGGCCGAGAGAAGCGAGGGTGATACCCAATTGGCACGCTGACAGGTAAGCATCGAGCTGACTGTGTACGGTGCGCAGGATATGTCCGCGCCAGCCGTGCTGTTCAGCGATGGCTTCGACCCGGGTCGAGCGCAGTTTGACCATGGCAAATTCTGCCGCAACGAAAAAGCCGTTGAGCAAAACCAGGATCAGAGCAAAAAGAATCATGCCGAAGTCGGCGAATATTGTTGCGAGGGTCAAGCCAGGGGAAGGGTCCATGATGGAGTTTTGCGGGTTCCGTGTATTCAAAAAAGGGGGAAATGCAGTGCCTGAAGGGCAGGCACAAGTCAGCCAATGTAGCGGCTGACTGATCGATTGCCTAGTGGCGAGTGCTAGTCGGTATCAGTCCGCGGCGCTGATCACGCGGGATTTGGTGACCTGGGCCGGCGCGAAATGGCAGGTAAACGTGCTGCCATGCCCCGGCACACTGCTGATTTCCATGCGTGCCCGATGGCGCAGCAGCACATGTTTGACGATGGCCAGCCCCAGCCCGGTGCCGCCGGTGTTGGAGTTGCGGCTGGAATCGACGCGATAGAAGCGTTCGGTCAGGCGCGGCAGATGCTTGCTGTCGATGCCGATTCCCGAATCCTGCACGCTCAGGTGTGCGCCTTGCTCATCACCCCACCAGCGAATGCGGATATTGCCCTCGGCCGGGGTGTATTTCACCGCGTTGAACACCAGATTGGAAAACGCACTGCGCAGTTCGGCTTCGCTGCCCTTGAGCAGAATCGTCGGATCGGCTTCGAGGGTGATGCGCTGATTTTTCTGACCCGACAGCTGCTGAGCATCGCTCTTGATCGATTGCAGCAGGCTGTCGATGGACACTGGTTGGTTGTCCGACGGGTAATCGGTGGCTTCCAGTTTGGCCAGCAGCAGCAAATCGTTAAGCAAGGTCTGCATGCGCCCGCCTTGCTGCTGCATTTGCTGCAGGGCACGGGTCCAGCGTGGATTCACGTCCTCGACGTTATCGAGCAGGGTTTCCAGGTAGCCGCAAATCACTGTCAGGGGTGTGCGCAGCTCGTGGGACACGTTGGCGATAAAGTCTTTGCGCATCTGCTCCAGCTGATGGATACGCGTCACATCGCGCACCAGCATCAAGTGTTCGTTGTTGCCGTAGCGGGTGATGTATAGCTGAATGCGCAGGCGATCGTTGATCGGCGACGGAATTTCCAACGGCTCGGCGTAGCTGTCCTGCTCGAAGTATTCCTTGAAGCGCGGATGGCGCACCAGGTTGGTCACCGGCTGGCCGCTGTCCTGAGGGGTCTTGAGACCCAGCAAGGTTTCAGCCGCGCGGTTCCACCACTCAAGGTTGCCGTCGCTGTCGAGCATGATCACCGCGTCTTTCAGCGCGGCGGTGGATTCCTGGACGCGGTCGATCACCGCTTGCAGGCGCCCGCGTACCCGTTGGTCGCGGCGTTGCAGGTGATAGATGCTGTCGAACACTTCGCCCCACAGGCCATAGCCGTCGGGCGGTGCTTCATCGGGTTGGTGCAGGCGCAGCCATTCGTGCAGGCGCAGCAGCTGTTTGAGGGTCCAGGCCAGGTAAACACCCAGGCCCACGGCGAGGCTCCAGCCGTAGTAGCCGGAGATCAGGCCGATCACCAAACAGGCGGTGACCAGCAACAGCATGTGGCGAATCAGGGTGCCATGCCAGTTTTGGTTCACGGAAAATATGCGTCCTTGTCAGCGAGTCTGGCGGTCGGCTCAGGCCTTGGTGGAAAACCGGTAGCCGGTGCCGCGCACGGTTTGTACCAGATTTTCGTAGGCATCGCCGAGGGCTTTGCGCAGGCGACGGATGTGCACGTCGACGGTGCGCTCTTCGACGTAGACATTGCCGCCCCAGACCTGATCCAGCAACTGGCCGCGGGTGTAGGCGCGTTCCTGGTGGGTCATGAAGAATTGCAGCAAACGGTATTCGGTCGGGCCCATCTCGGCAGGTTTGCCGTCGATGGTCACGCGGTGGCTGATCGGGTCCAGCAGCAGGCCGCCGACTTCGATCGGCGCTTCGCCATCGGTCGGGCCGGCGCGGCGCAGCACGGCTTTGAGGCGCGCAACCAGCTCACGGGGGGAAAACGGTTTGGTGATGTAGTCATCGGCGCCGACTTCCAGGCCCTGGATCTTGTTGTCTTCCTCGCCCTTGGCGGTGAGCATGATGATCGGGATATCCCCGGTCAGTTCATCGCGCTTGAGGCGGCGGGCCAACTCGATGCCGGAGGTGCCGGGCAGCATCCAGTCGAGCAGAATCAGGTCCGGTTTGCGGTCGACGATAATGGCATGGGCCTGCTGGGAGTTCTCCGCCTCCAGGCAGTCATAGCCGGCCATTTCCAACGCAACGGCGATCATTTCGCGAATGGGCGCTTCGTCGTCGACGATCAGAATGCTCCTGCCAACCATGCCTTAATCCTCTTGTCATTTAACTGTCTTGCGCCGCATTAGATAACGGAATTATTGCAGTCGTGTGACAGTATTTTAGCCGCCCTGCGATTGTCGCGATCCTGAACTAAGCTCTAATTCCGAATCCTGACAACCACAAGAGGAAGGTTTCCATGAATCACATTGTTCAATCCTGGAAGGTCCTGCTGGTCACTGCTGCGCTAACGCTGCCGTCCCTGGCCTTCGCGGCAGAACCGGCGATGATGAAAGACGGGATGATGGTCGATCACAAGGGCATGACGGTTTACACCTACGACAAGGACTCAGGCGGTAAGTCGATGTGCAACGGCGAGTGCGCTGAATACTGGCCGCCAATGATGGCGCCGGCGGGCGCCAAGCCCGAAGGTAAGTGGAGCACGATCAAGCGTGACGACGGTAAGATGCAGTGGGCCTATGATGGCAAGCCGCTTTACACCTTCATGAAGGACAAAAAACCCGGTGACATGGCGGGCGACAATATGAAGAACGTTTGGCACATCATGCGTGAGCATAAATAAGCGATTCGCCTGCGCCGTAAACAGTTCGCGGCCTGCAGTCGCTCCATCCCCCTGTTGGAGCTGGCACAGGCTGCGATCTTTTCCAACGGTCAACGCAACGCGTAATCCAGCACAATCCCCACGAAAATCGCCAACCCCGCCCAGTGGTTATGCAAAAAAGCCTGGAAGCAGCGCATCCGGTCCTTGCTGCGGGTGTACCAGAACTCCCACGCAAAGCAGCCTGCCGCCACCAGCAACCCAAGGTGGAACCAGCCACCGAGATGGAATTTCGAGCCAGCCAGCAACAGGCAGCCCAGCGCCAGGCCTTGCAAGGTCAGAATGATCACCCGGTCGGCATCGCCAAACAGGATCGCGGTGGATTTCACCCCGATCTTCAGGTCATCGTCGCGGTCGGTCATGGCGTAATAGGTGTCGTAGCCCACGGTCCACAGCAAATTGGCGATCCACAGCAACCAGGCTGTCGCCGGCAACTCACCGGTCTCGGCAGTGAACGCCATCGGCATGCCCCAGGAGAACGCCGCGCCCAGCACCACTTGCGGGTAATAGGTGTAACGCTTCATGAACGGATACGTGAAGGCCAGGGCCAAACCGCCCAGCGACAACCCGACAGTCGCCGCGTTGGTGCACAGCACCAGCAGGAAGCTCACGCCCATCAGCACCGCGAAGAACACCAGGGCTTCTTTTGAGCTGATCTTGCCGCTCACCAGCGGCCGTTGCTCGGTGCGTTTCACATGGCCATCGACCTTGCGGTCCGCCCAATCGTTGATCACACAACCGCCGGCACGGGTCAGCACCACGCCGAGCACGAAAATCACGATATTGGCCAGTGATGGCGAACCTTCACCGGCAATCCACAGTGCCCACAATGTCGGCCACAGCAGCAGGTAAATGCCGATCGGCTTGTCCATGCGGGTCAGCTGAATGAAATCCCAGGCCCGAGGATTCACGCGGTTCAGAGACTTGAGCAGGTTCTGGTACATCAGCAGTTCTCCGGATGCGCGCGGGCGGCGCTCCACAGGGTCGGCAGGAAAATCTCGGCCACCAGCACGCTCAGAGCGCCACGGTCGAAACGCGAGCGCCGGCCCCACAGTTCAGGCGCCTGAGCCTCCATCGGCAACCACGCTTGAGGATAGTGACAAACCTCGATGGCCCGGCGCTGAAACGCCCGATCGCAAAACAGCAATTCACCCAGAGAACGGCTACCCAGCTCATCCATGTGCAATCCGTCGCCCTGCAGCGCGCTACGCGCCGCCACGCTGCGGGCAAACACCCAAGCTTCACCGTGGCCGCGCAGATACACCTCGCGCACCCAGCCTTCGCTGCCTTCGGCCAGCTCCAGCGCGGCACATTCGTCGGCGCGCAGCGATTGCCAGCCTTCGAACAGCGGCGTGACGCTGAAACCGTCATTCGACAAACGGGTCAGGCGTCGGGTCAGTGACCCTTCATCGAACAACCAATCGAGCGTAGACGTGTCGGGGCGGGGGATCAGTTGGCTTTGAGAAAGCCAGAGCGGCGTCGGGGAGGGGGCTTTTGAGTGCGGCACAGTGAGTCATTATTGGCAGCAAATGAGGCGGCGAGCTTACCATGTCAGGCGGCGAGTTTGATTGATCCGGCCTGCCGTTGCGCCGAACAGGCTTGCATCTGCCGGGCCCGATCAGTACAAAACGCCCTGAGCCGGACGGCAACGCTTCATCTATCGACCGTTCGCGTCGGCAAAAGCCTGAATCCCGAGGAAGTACCTGAATGAAAAAGTGGCAATGTGTGGTCTGCGGCCTGATCTATAACGAAGCCGAAGGCTGGCCGGACGACGGTATTGCGGCGGGCACACCGTGGCAGGACGTGCCGGAAGACTGGCTGTGCCCGGACTGCGGCGTGGGCAAAATGGATTTTGAAATGATTGAAATCAACTAAGCATCCAAGGAGCTAGGAATGAACGCACCTGTCGTGATCGTCGGCACTGGGCTGGCTGGCTACAACCTGGCCCGGGAGTTTCGCAAACTCGATGGCGAAACCCCGCTGCTGTTGATTACCGCAGATGACGGACGCTCCTACTCCAAGCCGATGCTCTCCACCGGCTTCGGCAAGAATAAAGACGCCGATGGCCTGAGCATGGCCGAACCGGGCGCCATGGCCGAGCAATTGAAGGCCGAAGTGCGCACTCACACGCGCATCAGCGGCATCGATCCGGGCCACAAACGCCTGTGGATCGGCGAAGAATCGGTGATCTACCGTGACCTGATCCTGGCCTGGGGCGCGGAAACCGTGCGGGTGCCGATCGAAGGCGACGCGGCCGACGCGGTTTTCCCAATCAACGACCTTGAAGACTACGCACGTTTTCGCGCGGCGGCGGCCGGCAAGCGTCGGGTGCTGCTGCTGGGCGCCGGTTTGATTGGCTGCGAATTTGCCAACGACCTGATTCTCGGTGGCTACGAAGTGCAACTGGTTGCGCCCTGCGAACAAGTCATGCCGACCTTGCTCCACCCGGCGGCGGCCGCTGCGGTCCAGGCCGGCCTGGAAAGCCTGGGCGCGCGCTTCCACCTCGGGCCGGTGCTCAATCGCCTGCAGCGAGTGGCGGACGGCCTGGAAGCGCATCTGTCTGACGGCCAGGTCATCCCTTGCGACGTAGTGGTGTCAGCCATCGGTCTGCGTCCGCGCATCGACCTGGCGGCCGCTGCCGGGGTGCAGGTCAATCGTGGTGTGGTGGTTGACCGTCACCTGAAAACCTCTCACGCCAACATCTACGCCCTGGGCGATTGCGCCGAGGTCGATGGGCTGAATCTGTTGTACGTCATGCCCCTCATGAGCTGTGCGAGAGCGCTGGCCCAGACCCTCGCCGGAAACCCTACGGCGGTGAGTTACGGCCCGATGCCGATCACCGTGAAAACCCCGGTCTGCCCATTGGTGGTTTCCCCGCCACCACGGGGCGCGGAGGGCGTCTGGACGGTCGAAGGGCGGGGCGCGGAAATCAAGGTGCTGTGCCGCGACAGCGCCGGCAAATTGCTGGGCTATGCCCTGACCGGCGCGGCGGTGATGGAAAAACTCGCCCTGAACAAAGAACTTCCGGCCCTGTTGGCGTAAATGCCGGTCGTTCTGTCGGAATCACCCCGTTTTTGCCCCCACAAAGGTCGCGGGGAGACTGGCGCCGCTCTTGCGCGCATGCCATCCTCATTCCCGTCTGCCGCAGAGTAGAGCACCTGCGGCGCCTTGGGCGCTGTTCCAACGAGAACAGCACGGACATAACAACAAAAAACCGTCAAAGGGGCTTCACTCATGCGTAAACCAGAACTCGCCGCTGCCATCGCGGAAAAAGCAGATCTCACCAAAGAACAGGCCAATCGCGTTCTCAACGCCGTTCTCGAAGAAATCACCGGCGCTCTGCATCGCAAGGATAGCGTCACGCTGGTGGGCTTCGGCACCTTCCTGCAACGCCACCGCGGTGCCCGCACCGGCAAAAACCCGCAAACCGGTGAGCCGGTGAAGATCAAGGCCAGCAACACTGTTGCGTTCAAGCCAGGCAAGTCGTTGAAAGACAGCGTTAATCCGTAATTGCTGCAAGTACCTCGAACACTGAGGGAAAAACGATAATGAAAAGAATGGGCACGCCGATTGAATCGGGTGCCCATTTTTTGTTGGCCGCAGAGATGAATGTCTAACGAAGTCCCTCTACCAGTACCTTGTCTTTCTCGCCGCCCCAAGGATCGTCCAGCAGGTACTTGGCTGGAACTTTGCTGTCTGATGGGACCAGAGTGATTTTGTAAAAGATTTCTTCACCCTCGCAAACCTCGAAGTACAACGCATAGTCGCGTTTCTCTAGATCGAGCTCGACCTTGAATTTTTCAGCAGCGGATGCAATTTCCACATGACTGGGATCCGTGACACGAAACGGCACGACGATGCAGCGCTGGGCGGTGGGGTCAAGGTTGAAGCTGTCTTCCAGTTTCAGGTGCACGTTTGCCCCGAAAGCGTCTTCGGGTAGAGGGTCAAACACAACATAGTCGCTATGGAGGACCGCACCCTGTGCCAAGGTAGTCTTGCCCCATTGACTTGAGGTTTCGTCGAAGGGCCGTGAGCGGAATTGAATTTGGCTGTGGGAGATTAATAGGTCCACAGTTTGAGCTATCTTTTTCATCCGCAAACCTCGACCGGCATCCTGCTCGGTTTCTTCGACATGTCGGCCCTAGAGCCCTCGGCCATGATCAGGCTTTTTTATCTAAATAGAACTTCAGATATTTTTTTGGTCTTTCTTGAAAGGCTCGCGCCTTACCGAAGCTATAAGCATCGTCAAAGTATTTATAAGCCTGTGAATAATCTTCCAGTTCAAAGTAGACCATTCCCAAGTTGATCAACGGACCTGTATCGATATCTGACTCTCGGCCATCCAGGGTCTTTTGTGCCCAATCTTTAGCGGCCTCGAAGTCACCGTTGTCGAAGTGCAGGTTGAAAAAAGAACCTGTGACCCATGACGACAAAGGTGTCCATTCAAGTTTTGGCTCAGGAAGCAAGTCCCATGCTTTTTGGTACAAGGCCTGGGCTTCATTTTTTTTGTTTTGCTCATCGAGCTCATTGCCCGAGGCAATGATGGCCATTATCTCATCTGCCAACGTGGGGTTTTTATCTGCTAAATCTTTCATATAACAATCCTTTCCTGATATATGGGGTTTTCAACCTCGCCGAGTGAGTAGCCGTTGGTGTCGTGCTCGTTTTTTCGATGCGCCGGCCCAGCGGGTCGTAGGTCATCCTGACCACGCTGCCGTTTTTGTTGCGCACTTCAATCAATCGACTCTCGGCGTCGTAACCTAAGCGCTACAGGCCCCGTTTAGCGCTGCGTTTTTCGATCATCCGGCCAGACGCGTCATAGCGGTAATGCTTATCCCGGTAGGTCAGCAGTTTGTTGTGCACCACCAGCCCGGCGCCATGCTTCGGGCTGCCCTGCAGTTCGTGGCGAGGGAGCTTGCTCCCGCTCGGCGGCGCAGCCGTCGTAAACCGGCTGATGCGGTCTACCTGTAAGAATGTATCAACCCTTTTGGGGCGGCTGCGCCACCCAACGGGAGCAAGCTCCCTCGCCACAGGGGATCTGCGTTTCTAATCAAGTCCGCTACTTGTGCGGCATTGGCTCATTCACTCTTCGTCCAGATCTTCCTCATCGATCAGCCCTTGAACAAACCGAAGGAAATTCGAGCAGACCAGCTTTTCGGATTCAGCCTGATTTTCTTCAGGGCTTAGGTCGCTATCAAAGCTATCAGTCGTAAAATAACTAACGGCCTCCGTATCAAGATTCAAGCAAAAGAAGTTGCCACCCCAGTCGTTCGCGAAAGGCAGGAGGTGTGCAGGAAGTACCTGTTTTTTTAGCATCAACTGGTAGGTGGACAGCAGCGTGGAGTCGCCACCGGTAATCGGCTTGAATGCAGCCACTTCCAGTGGCTCGTCAAAATCTTCGCTGACCCAATAGGTCCGCTCCGGTACGCCGCCGTTGTACTTGAGGTAATGGTTTCTAAAGGGCGTCGGTAGCTTCTTACCAATTGCGGATTCCAGATGATCCAGATCCGCTGGCGTAATGGTCGCTTCGTCATTTGAGAATGTGTTTTCAAGCACTCGTTATCTCCGGTCATGAGCAGCGTCCAAGTTTGGGGCCAGCAGGTATTTGGCTGATTCTTTGCCGTTCCACTTTTCTACTGCATTATCCCTGGATCCGGAGCCGGAATGACCACGCTCGCCCAACTGGCTGTACGTTTGCGTTGTGTCAGAACACGCAATGCTGCTGCGTCGGGTTCGCCTTTTTTCGTGAATTTGACAGGCACCAAAACATAGAGCATCACCTTTTCATCGTCGGGGATGATCTCTTTTTCAGTTTTCGTATCCCAGGCTTTATCCTCGGCCACGAAAGCATCCACTTCGTCTGGCCAGGCCAGGTTGGCATACATGGCATCGGAACGACGAATCAAGAAGCCTTCCGACAAGGGGCCATTATCGAACGTGTGGCGAGCGAGCAGAGACAGCAACTCAACCGGAAAAACCCAAGGACTGTGGGGGGGAAAACCATGCTGCGTAAGAGGCCAGTCGCCAGGTAAGCATACGAATAATTCGGTATGAGGACTTTTGGCAAAAAGTCCGATGGTGAAGAGTAACTTGAACTTGCTTTTGCCATCAATACAGCTGATACGCAGCTCCAGCCCCTCTTCATTAGTGATGGGACTCAGTTGCGCGGGTAGAACCCAGCCAGCGGTGTTGTGCACGAAAGTGACTATAGAACCACCAAATTCCTCAGGCTGGCTTTCAACGTCCATGATACTGACCGCCCCGGATTTTCTTAAGGTGGACGCAATCTCTGTAAATCCCCAGGTGTTGGCGATGTCCAATGGCGCAGTATTCAGCCTGGTGTGCAGTCGATTGATGTTGGCATGGTGTTCTACAAGAAGATTGACGACGTCCTGATGCCCAAAGGTAATCGCGTCAATCAGCGGGGTGGTTATGCTGTTAGGCCACCCATCCACCAAAGCACCGGCCTCAAGAAACCATTGGCATGTTTGTAAGTGTCCATTGCCAGCGGCTGCGGCAAGTGGCGTGCTATTGCCGGAACTGGCGGCAGGCTGGTCCAGCGCAATACCTAAAGACACCAATAAGCGGCAAATTTCGGTTTGCCCCTGTTCAGCGGCCATGTGCAGCAGGGTTTCATGCCCATCAAGACCATACATGGGCAAGTGCAATAGAACGGAATTTTTCTCTAGGCACTTTTTTAGTGAGGCTGCATTTCCCGACGCGATGTCTGCGTGAATGGCTAATAAAGTTTTAATGTTCTTTTCATAAATTTCTTCTGGGTTGTTCATTTAAAAAATACCTTTTGTCATTTGAGCACCCATGTTTTTTAATGCGTTTTGGACACTGGCCAGCCCGCCGACGTCTGCTTTCTGTAGTATTTCATAGACTTTTTTGGCGCTGGCTATCGAGTGATTCCCTCCACCATTTTGGGCCCAGGTGAAGTTGCGCGGGTCGTTGTTTAGGCCAATTTTGTGTTTGGCCAGAATTTTTTGCGAGTCGGTAATGTACTTTTGATTTTGAGCTTTCCAGCTTTTCGGAGCTTTTTCGCGGACGATATGATGGTAATGCGGCTTTACCATACCCTTAGGTGCAGGCCCCATTGCTCTCTTCTGTGAGGCGCTGAGTCGACAAACTTCCCACCCCCACGGATCCACCCACCCAATCGGATTCGGTGCGTATTGATAGAGGTTGAATCCCCCCGCCAACCCAATCGGATCCGGCGTAGTAAACCGCCCCACATCCGGATCATAAAACCTGAACGTATTGAAATGCAGCCCCGTCTCCCGGTCCAGGTACTGCCCCTGAAACCGCAGGTTCTGCTCTTCGATGTAGTACGGCTCGCGTACCTCTTCTAACGTGTTGCCCCACACCCGATAAGTTGCCTGCCAGACGTTGTGGCCGTCCGCTTCGGTGAGCTGTTCCGGCAGGCCGTTGAGGTCGTTGTGGTAGTAGCGGATTTTTTGCAGTGGGCCGGTGCCGTCGACGCGGGCCAGGGGCTCGTAACCTTCGTCTTCGTAGAGGTAGAGGTAGAGGCTGGTTTGCTGATGGCGATGTTCCTGCAACAGGCGCAGGCCGTCCCAGGTGAAGCGGGTTTCGCCGAGAGGGTAGCCGTTGGTGTCGTGTACGGTTTTTTCGATGCGCCGGCCCAGTGGGTCGTAGGTCATTCTGACCACGCTGCCGTTTGCGTTGCGCACTTCAATCAACCGGCTTTCGGCGTCGTAACCGAAGCGCTGCAGACCCCGTTGAGCGCTGCGTTTTTCGATCATCCGGCCAAACGCGTCATATCGATAACGCTTGTCCTGATAGGTCAGCAGTTTGTTGTGCACCACCAGCCCGGCGCCGGGTTGTGGGCCGTCCAGCAGGTTGGCGGCGGCGTCGTAGGCGAAGGTTTCGCGCTGGCCGTGCAGGCTGTCCTGGCTGGCGATGATGCGGCCGGTGGCGTCGTAGTGCAGCAGTTGGCGGTGTTGCGTGGCGGGTTGCTGGTCGAGTTTGCCGATCAGGTTGTCGGCGGGGTCGTACTCGAAATGTTTCTGCACCGCTGCCGGCATCAGCGATGGCTGGCTGCTGTGTCGGCGTTGGCGTGAGCGTAAGCGCCCGCTGCGGTCGTATTCGCTTCGGGTGCTGATCTGGCCCTGGGTGCGCAGCACTTCGCGGTGCAGGCGGTCGCGTTCTTGTGGGCTTTGGCACCGTAACCGGCCACCTCACCTTCTTTTAGCAGCCCAAGTGGGTCAATCCACCTGGTGGAGTTGGGAGCCCCATATCCGGATCATAAAGCCGGAACGTGTTGTAGTGCAGTCAGGTCTCTCGGTAGAAAAACTTATTCCCGTTTTTTATCCAAACATGCATGTTATGGTTTTCGCTAAAAAGTAGAGCCGGAAGTTGTTTGGCTCTCCCGGCTCCTTTTCCAATCTAGTCTAGAAAGTCATCGTTTTCCAAATAATAAGTAACTGCTTTCAGTAGTTCTTCTTTGCTGGAGTTCGGATGATGTTCTGTTTTATTTTCAATGATCGCTTTGAGTATTGGAGACTCAAGGAATGTTCCGTATTTGTCATCGAACTCCATTTCTTCGTCGTCATTTTCTGCAAGGTAATATTTTTTATTTAGGATGTCGTTTTTTGACTCCAAATCAAAATCAGTATCCACATATAACCAGCCGACATTGGGTAGGTCATTACATTTTTGCAGAAGCTTGTCAAAGCCATTAATGGTTATCATAAGTACTCCTTATTTTCGACATTTCGTACCGCCGCCCCATTTATTTCGACCGCCTTTACCATCAGGGTGGTAGATTTTATGATACGTTTTATGATCATTGAAGTCGGCTAGCTGTAATGAGCCTGGTTTGTTTCCATGATGCCAAGTCAAATTGGCTGGGGATGTTCCTCTGAACGTCCCATTCGACCGTGGCTGCACATGCTCTACAGCGCCAGGGTATTTAGTCTGCATTTGACGTTTAAAGTCCGGATCTGTTTGCATTCGTTTGTAAACAGATTCATTTGCGCGGCTAAAGTGCTCTGCGTCAGTCATTTTGTATTCGGACGCGTTCAGTGAGTGCTCATGGAACACATGATATTTCCCTAGGTCGCGAGATCCTTCACCATTGTATAGCCCAAGCGGATCTATCCAGGTCAGGGGGGTTGGGGCATAACTGTAAAAGTTCAGCCCTCCCGCCAACCCAATCGGATTCCTTGTTGGTTACGGCATGCGCATTAGCGCAGTCCTCAGGCGTTTGATCAGCTTCGGATCCTTGAGGCAATCGGCCGGCCGCATGTTATCCAAGGCCGGCACCTGCTGTTCGACCCACCACAAACCTTCCTTGAGCCCTCTTTTACCGTAGAGAATGACCGCCATATCGAGGTTGCCATCCAGTTGTTTCGCTAGGGAGCGGGCGTCGTCGTCGAGATAGTCCTCTTCGTATAACCGCACAAGCATA
Source organism: Pseudomonas sp. B21-019 (assembly GCF_024749225.1). Classification (NCBI taxonomy): domain Bacteria; kingdom Pseudomonadati; phylum Pseudomonadota; class Gammaproteobacteria; order Pseudomonadales; family Pseudomonadaceae; genus Pseudomonas; species Pseudomonas sp. B21-019. The sequence goes on along the minus strand of NZ_CP087193.1, from coordinate 6,261,274 downwards.
TTCCAATCGGAATCGCCGGGGTATTCGTCTTCCAGTTGTTCCATCTTCTGCACTCATTGGCCGGGTCAGATCCATGACCTGAAGATTAACCATAAAAATAATTAAAAAATAGTTCGAAATTTTCTTTCCCAAGCAGGGGGCTGACTTCCTTTGTGAGTAATTTCACGAACTTGCTGGAAAGCTCGTCATCGTCGTTATAGATCTCAAATATTTCGAATTTTCCGTGGACAACCTCAATCAATTTTGCAAGAGCGAAAAAGAAATCAGCCAATGAGTCGGCAATTTTGAAAGGCAAAGCCACGTCATAGCTGGCAAATACAGGTGTACCCTCAATGTCGGTAACAGCGATGACAGGTTTACCACCTCCGATATCATCCATGAATACTACAAAACTGGCTGGCCAGCGTGGGTTGAGCTGCGACTTGTTTGAATTGCCATCCCACTTGTAGCCCACTTGGTCATCTTCAAGGGTGTTCAGATCAAAAAAACGTATCGGAGTCAAACCTGTCTCTATCTCTACACCCACAGGCTCGTAGTTGTCATAGAAAAAGTCAGTTTCGACAGAGCGTTCAAGCGTTTGCGGCCATGTGGCGTTGACTTGGCCATTCTTTTCGAAGCAGCCCTCTAACTGAAACTTTTTGTGGATACGGCGCAGCTCTATTAGTGCCTTTTCTAACGCGCTCATGTTCGTTCTTCCCTGTGGGTTACAGCATGCGCATCAGCGCGGCTCTCTCGTTTGTGAGAGCGTCTATAGGCTGTACAAAATATTGTAGAATGAGGTTGAATTGTCTTTTATCGAGGATAGATCCTGGTCTATAGATGCTTTTTCGAATGATGATTTATTGATTGCCATTCGACGAGTGATTATTGCTTCCAGCAGGTTTCTGAACAGTGCCTCATCATTGACGTGTTTTTTAAGCTTTAGAATTTCGCGAGGTTTGTTTTTCAGGATGTAAAAGGAATAGTTCATCAAAATAATATTGGAGACAAACAGATTTTCCGTAGACTGAAGGGGGTTGATCGTGTCGATTAAAACATTAAATATCTGTCTCTTGTCTTTAACGTATGCCTGCAAAAATACATCGGGATACATGAATTCGCTATGGCGATCATTTAGCCTGAAACGGTAATTTGTGTCGCCGGGTTCGGTCAATAATGTGACGAGGCTTGTTTGATAGTTTTTCAACGTGCTTAGCAATACATGTTCTTTTCTGCTATCAAATTTTATCGCGTTGTAAACCAGGTTGATAACATCCAAAAAAGCTACAGGCCCCCGGGTGTCGGTAGCCATTACCAGCTGATTATCCTTGATGCTGAACCGACGATACGCTTCGTCGTCAATGCTCAATTCGAAAAGCAGGAATCTGAGTATATAGTTCCTGAACTGTGCATCCGAGTCGAGAGAACTGTTTTTCAAACTGATCAACTGGATCAGAAAGAAGAAAATAAAATAGTCTTTATTGGTTCGTTGACGGTTGTCGATTTCAAGTAGATAGCCAAAGCGGGACAGGATCAGGAGAAGGGCATAGCAGTCCGGTTCCGTGAAGCCGTTTTTTGACATGGATTTTTCGAAGGCGCTTATGGAGAACAAATCGTGCCAGCGGCTCACATAGAAGGTCGAACCGTTGTGTTTTCTGGCGGCGACAGAGAGCAGTGAAGGCTCGTCTTCTTGGTAAAAAACAACGCCCAGCTCTTTCGGATATGGACGGATGTTCAGGAAACTCTCAAGCTTGTATGAAAGGAGATTGAATATGTCCATTTAACGCTATCCGCATGTCTTCCACTTTCCGTTCGGGCCTTTTTTCTCGACACGAAACGAACGCCAATTGCTCAGCGCCACCGACCTGCAGGGCGGGCGCTACGAATACTACGACGACGACGCCGGGCCTAATTCAAACTTTTTCAGTTTTTCCAACCGATAATTGTTTTTTCATGCTGGTACGGTTAACTCGGACTAAGCCAAGAAGAGAAATCAGAAATATATATTTCATTTAAAATCAAATCTATAGGTATATCTTCAATGCTATCGGCTATCTCGTCATAAGGGGAGGGTAATACATAGGAAAATCCGAAATCATCATCAAGAATTATTGAGCCATTAAAGATGCGTTGACGTTTTGTAAGTTTTTTTACTTGATCAAAAGACATTCCTGTAGAAAGCACACCTCTGTAAAGTCCTTTGTAATGTACATTGCAGCCAATTGAGAATATAGCTCCGTCAGAAAGGGTTGCTATGGTGATCGTGTCGTTTACCACATAGGCCACCCTCGTTGCTCCGTCCGGTAGATTATAGTTTTTTATTTTTATATTGTGTTTTTTATATAGCTCATCGATATAGTTGGAAATGTTTTCCCCTAATAGTATGTCTGCTGCTGAGTGCTTGGAATTGATGTCTGCTGTAAAGTCAATCATGTTCAAGTTCCACCGTTCATTAAGGTGCCATTAACATAGACTGGAGAGTCTTTTATTAGATCGTAATTTTTGAACCCGCCATGTCCAATTCTACCAAATACAATATCTTCTCCAGATCTATTGGCTTTGTACACTTTCCAGTAATCGTTTCCGTGAATGTTGGGCTGGATGGAACCGCCATCTTGGATGGTAATAAATAACCCTAGAGTACGACCGCCTCTCGAATGCTCTGAGTCTTCAAGTGTGGGTAAACACTTGCTCTTCAAGAGATTGATTTTGTCAATCATTCCTCAGGATAAATTTTCAGTTTGCTATTGTCCGTAAGTATTTCAAAAATGGTTAGGGAATCATCTGCGTGATTGATCTCATAAGACCTTTTCGTGAAGGTGCTTCGCCATATTTTTTCAGTAATCGAAGTGATTTTATCGGCGTTGTATTTATAATGGGTTTCGAAGTATTCTCCCGTGTTGTTCAAGCAGTAATGCCCTGTAGCTTTGTCATTCAGAAACTTAATCAGGGAAACCGAGTCAAGGTTGGCCTCTAGGTTGCCGTTTAGCTCACTGCCGAATGTAAGCTCAAGGATTTGATCGGCCTCATGCAAAAAAAACTTTCTATAAACAATCCATTGCTTTTTAATTGTTACGTATTTTGCAAATTTTAACTCGCCTATTATTTTGTTATCTTTATTCAAGAAATAACATTGCCTGTTTTTGGCTGGCTCGGAATCTTTTTTTAAAAAACGTCCAGGCTTACATCCCTGGAGCTCCGACATATAGGGGGCCGGCGAATAGGAAGGCATGATCCCCATGCCCCAGATTGTCGTTTTGTAGTTTTTCTCCATAGACGATATAAGCTCTGAATATTTATCCTTATATTCATTGAGTCGTGCATATAAAAAGTCCTTCATGGGGTATCTCCTACTTTGCTAATGGGAAAACCTTTCCACCGTTGAGCTCCAAGTTGAGTTTATTTAAACCCGACTCGAATCCAGATTTTGTGTTCGCCCCTTTTAGGGTTTCCCATACGTGTTGTTTATACGCATTGCCATGTACTCCTTCCCCAGCATGAGCGGTTGCTGTTGTATTTGGTAAACGGGACTGTGGGTTTACAGGCAGCCATATACCATTTTCTTTCTGATTTATGTCAATGCCAAGTCTGTCCATACGTCTTCTCAACCAGCGCATACGCACATCCTTCGAATTGGACATTACTATATGGTGGGCTCGATAGTTCGAGTTTGGCGCTTTACCCAAACGGCTTCCAAGAACTTTAGCATCGCTCGAGCAACTTAGGCCCAGAGCGTCTATCCAAGTGAATGGGTTAGGTGAGTATTGATAAAGATTGATTCCCCCCGCCAACCCAATCGGATCCGGCGTCGTAAACCGCCCCACATCCGGATCATAAAACCTGAACGTATTGAAGTGCAGCCCTGTCTCCCGGTCCAGGTACTGCCCCTGAAACCGCAGGTTCTGCTCTTCAATGTAATACGGCTCGCGCACCTCTTCTAACGTGTTGCCCCACACCCGATAACTCGCCTGCCAGACGTTGTGGCCGTCCGCCTCGGTGAGCTGTTCCGGCAGGCCGTTGAGGTCGTTGTGGTAGTAGCGGATTTTTTGCAGCGGGCCGGTGCCGTCGACGCGGGCCAGGGGTTCGTAACCTTCGTCTTCGTAGAGGTAGAGGCTGGTCTGTTGATGGCGATGTTCCTGCAACAGGCGCAGGCCGTCCCAGGTGAAGCGGGTTTCGCCGAGAGGGTAGCCGTTGGTGTCGTGTACGGTTTTTTCGATGCGCCGGCCCAGTGGGTCGTAGGTCATTCTGACCACGCTGCCGTTTTCATTGCGCACTTCAATCAACCGGCTTTCGGCGTCGTAACCGAAGCGCTGCAGGCCCCGTTGAGCGCTGCGTTTTTCGATCATCCGGCCAAACGCGTCATAGCGATAACGCTTGTCCTGATAGGTCAGCAGTTTGTTGTGCACCACCAGCCCGGCGCCGGGTTGTGGGCCGTCCAGCAGGTTGGCGGCGGCGTCGTAGGCGAAGGTTTCGCGCTGGCCGTGCAGGCTGTCCTGGCTGGCGATGATGCGGCCAGTGGCGTCGTAGTGCAGCAGTTGGCGGTGTTGCGTGGTGGGTTGCTGGTCGAGTTTGCCGATCAGGTTGTCGGCGGGGTCGTACTCGAAATGTTTCTGCACCGCTGCCGGCATCAGCGATGGCTGGCTGCTGTGTCGGCGTTGGCGTGAGCGTAAGCGCCCGCTGCGGTCGTATTCGCTACGAGTGCTGATCTGGCCTTGGGTGCGCAGCACTTCGCGGTGCAGGCGGTCGCGTTCGAAGTCGCTGATGACCTGGCCGTCGAGGTTGATCTGGTGCAGGTGGCCGCTGCCGTAGTACAGGCGATTGAGCCAGCGGCCGTCGGGCAGTTGGGTCTGGATCAGGTTGCCGAGTTCGTCGTAGTGGTAGTGCAGGTTGCCGGCCGCGCTTTGTTCTTCGAGCAACTGGCCGAGGGCGTCGTAGGCGAAGCTCAGGGTTTGTGCGTTGCCCTGGTGGTCGGTGAAGGTGACGGCGGTGAGCTGGTCCAGTGGGTCGTAGGAGTAGTCGGTGCGGCCATCGTCGGTGACTTTGGCGATCAGCCGGCCGACGGCGTCGCGTTCCAGTTGGTGAACGATGGGAGCGGGGGGCGACTCGGGGACGACGGCCAGGCCGTTGCCGTAAGGCGCCGGAACAGCCGTGACCGCCGCGACGTTATCCAGCAGGTCATAGGTGTAGCGCTTGGCACTGCCATCCAGATCCTGTTGTTCTGTCAGCCGATCCCCTGCATCCCAGGCGAAGCGATAACTTTCGCCATTCTCATTGGTCAGCGCCTGCAGCCGCCCATAGCGGTCATATCCAAACTGCACCTGCCGGCCGTGGGCGTCGGTACGCTGGCGCACCTGGCCGCGGCGGTTGTGTTGATACAGCGTGGTGTGCCCAGCCGGGTCGGTGTAGCCGATCAACTGGCCGGCGACGTCGCGCTGATACTGTTCGGTGCGACCGTCCGGCAATTGGCTGCTGAGCAACCGCCCCTGGGCGTCGTAGCTGAATTGGGTGCGTTCGCCGAGGGCATCGGTGATCGTTTGCAGATAGCCCCGGTTGTCGTAGATGAACCGCGTCGGATAACCCGAGCAATCGATGTGTTCGACCAGTTGGCCGAACGGGTTCCAGCGCAGTCTTTTGCTTTTGCCGGTGGCGTCGATGATCTCGACGACCTGGCCTTGGGTGTCGTAGCGGTAGCGGGTGACATGGTCCAGCGGATCGGTTTCGGCGATGCAGTTGCCGCGCTGATCGTAGCGATATTGCCAGCTGTTGCCTGCAGCATCGGTTTCCACCAGCGGCAAGGCCCAGTGCTCGAGCCATAGGGTCGAGTCACTGCGGCCCAGCGGGTCGGTTTCGCCGATCAGGTTGCCGGCGTCGTCGTAGCTGTATTCATAGCGCCCGCCCAGCGGGTCGGTGGCACTGAGCAATTGGCGTTCGTCGTTCCACTCGAACTGCCAGGTCTGGCCGAGGTTGTCGGTGTACTCGGTGATCTGGTGCTGGGTGTTCCAGTGGCGAGTACTGATGCGCTGCAAACCATCGGTGATGCGCGTGACACCGGCCTTCAGGTCATAGTCGAACTGGTAAGTGTCGCCTTCGTCGGTCCAGTGCCCGACCACGCGCCATTCAAGGTCTTCAACCAACGCCCATTCATAGAAACAACGCAGCCCCGTGGGCAACTGATGCTCGACCATCCGCCGCCCAGCGTCGTAGCTGAAGCGCCGTTGCACCTGGCCGGTGGCATCGCGCACTTCGGCCAGATTGCCCATTGCGTCGTAACCGTAGCTGACGAGTATTTCGCGGTGTTGATCGGGGTACAGACGTTCCACCCGAGCCACACGACCGCCTTCTTGAATCAGCTCGACCTGCACCAGATTGAAAGTATCCCGCAGGCGCACCAACCGTCCGGTTTCGTCATAGTCGAGGTGGATACGGTTGTCGTTGCGGTCGCCCAATTGATCAAGGCGCAGCAGCGCTGTATTGCCCGGCGTCGGATTGAACAAACGGTACACACCGTCATCGCTTTCAATCAGCAGCTGCCCATTCACATGCCGCCGAACACTGAGCCCTTCACCGGCACTGAACACCGCGCCGCCCAGAGGAATCGAGCCCATATCGATGCGCCGGCCCTGCTCATCGGTGTAGACCAGCGTTTCTCCACCCTCCGGGTGAGGCAGGATTTCAACCCGCACCTCGTAGGACACGCTCCAACCCGCGCCGAACAAGCTGTCGCGGCGTTCGTCGCGGCTGTTGTAGAAGCGCTGCCAATCGATCGGCAAGATGCCCGGCAGCACGAAGTCCAGCTCTTCATCGCCTCCCAGCACCTTGGCCCCGGTCGCAGCATGCACCGGGTTCGACGAACCCATGGCGGCGTTGGCCATGGCGCCCATGGCGCTGCTGACAGCCATCGACGTCGCGCCGCCGATCAGCATGCACGGCAGTTTGCTGAAGAACTTGCCCTTGCCGCCCTTGAGCATCAGCAACGCGGTGACCGCCAGCCCCACGCCCGGGGTCTTGCCGCTGCGGATCTCACGCACTACCACCGAACCGCCACCAATGGTCACGTTCGATGAGATCAGCCCGGACGATACGACCTTGGCGTCGCAGGTGGTGCGGTCGCCGCTGCGCACGGCGGGCTGGCCGTTGATGGTGACTTTGTCCGAGCCCTCGGCCAGAAACTGCGGCGGCATCGGCGGATGCTTCATGCAGGTGACCAGGTCCAGTGGCTTGGGCACTGCGCCGGGCGCCGGGGTGGCGACGGTGGGGCGCCACATCTGCGAGAAGAAGCTCTCGGCCATGTCCAGATAGCTGGGCTCGGCTTCGGGCTCGGGTGCCTCCAGCTCGGTGCCGGCCGGCGCGACATGGGACGGAATCGCCCCGGCGGCCCGGGCGGCGGGAATGTTGTTGGTCAGGGTGTTGGTGGAACCGGTGAGAATCGTCGCCTGCACCGTGGGCGGGAACAGCGCATTGCTGAAGCTCTCGCACAGGTTGCTCAGGCCCTTGTCGGCCCCGGTCTTGCTCATGGCAAGGCCGACGATGGTGCCCACCACCGCGCCGAGCAGGAAGCAGCCGAGGCCGCCGGTGGCGACGGTGATGCCCGTGGCCGCCACCACGGCAGCCGTCGCCACCGCGGTGATCGCGATGTTGGCCGCCACCTCCAGCACGCCGCCAAGAATGTCGGCCATCATCGAGGTGTGGTCGAGTGCATCGCCCAGCCGGGCGGCCCAGAGTGCGTCAGACATGCAGGGTGCTCATCAGGCCGGAACGTCGAACAACAGCGAACTCTTGATGGTTGCCCAATGCGCGGCTTCGGCATCGCCGAGTTTTTCCGCCTTCACGTAGCTCAAGGCGAGCATTTTGCGGGTGCCGGGCAATACCAGCGCCAACTGATATTGGAAGACTTTGTCGTTGCCCTTGTTGAACTGGCTGCGCAACTCGATGCCTTCGACCTCCTGGCTGGCGCCCAGGCGCACGGCGACGCCCGGTTGAAAACGCAAGTCCTGCACTTGTTTTTCCAGGCGCTTGAGCTGGTCGTCGAAGTTGCTTTGCAGGGTTTCGCCCTCGGCCAGCAAGCTGCGGCTGACAATCAGCGAGGTGCCCAGTTCGGGGAACTTGAGGATGTTGATCGTCGCGTCTTGCAGCTCGCCTGCCGGCAGCTGGAACTGGAGCTCATTGATGCGGTAAGTCATGGCGCTTGAATCTCGTGGTTAGCCCTTGGGCTTGGGGAATGCGGCATTGATATTGGCGTCGATGCTGGCCTTGACGCCCTGGCCGTCAGGCGTAGCGCCAGGGCCGCCGCCGTTGTTCAGGTGCAGCACGCCGCCGGTGTTGATCTCGGCGTCACCGCTGGCATAGAAGCTGATTTGCACGCCGGTCAGGTTGATCTGGCCGCTGGCATTGAGCTCCAGGATGCTTTCGCCGCACACCAGCCGCAGGTTTTCGCCCACTTCGATGACGTAGCTCTGGCTGATGCTGTCGGTCTTGCGCTGGCCCACCGACAGAATGTCTTCCTGCTTGACGATGCGCAGCCGGTTGTTGCCGATGGTCACCGTCTCGTTATGCCCGATGCTTTTGTTGCGGTCGTGGCCCACCGAGTGGCTTTCATCCACCTCGACCACGATGTCCTGATTGCGCTCGGCATGGATATACAACTGCTCGGCGCCTTTTTTGTCTTCCATGCGGATTTCGTTGAAATTGGCCGGCGAGCCGCCCTTGCTCGAACGGCTTTTCATGCCGCTCTGGGTAGCGTTTTCCGGCAAGTCGTAGGGCACGGTCTGTTCGGCGTTGTAGACGCGGCCGGTGATGATCGGCCGATCCGGGTCGCCTTCGAGGAAGCTGACGATGACTTCCTGGCCGATTCGTGGGATCTGCATCGAGCCCCAGTTTTTTCCGGCCCAGGATTGCGACACGCGAATCCAGCATGAACTGTTTTCGTTGGATTGGTCGTGACGGTCCCAGTAGAAGTGCACCTTCACCCGGCCGAACTGGTCGGTCCAGATTTCCTCGCCCTTGGGGCCGACCACCAGTGCGGTCTGCGGGCCTTTGACGATTGGGCGGTGGGTGTTGGGCAGCGGGCGATAGCTTTGTTGTGCATCAATGCAGGTCAGGCTGCTTTCGAACTGCGCCGAGGCCGCGCCACCGCTGGTTTCCAGGCTTTCCTGGTCAATGTGGTAGCGGGCGCCGACGATCAGGTATTCGCGGTTCTGGTCCTGGCGGCTGAAGCCGGTGAGGCTGAACAAATGACCCGACCCCAGGCCTCGGGCGTTGCCGGCCAGCTCGACCTGTTCGTGCAGGGTCTGCAAGGCTTCGATGCGGGTACGTGCGTAGTGTTCGCCGTCTTCGCTTTGCACATAGGTGCCGGGGTAGTCGTACAGCGGATAATCGCCGGCGGTGTGCGGACGAGGCATGGCCGAGCGAACGTCAATCCGCGCGCCAGGGCGCTGGAAGTCATAGTCGTTGAGTTCCAGCGAGCCCGGCTGGACTTGCTGGGCCAGGTGCCAATCGTAGATGTGATCGCGTTCGCGCTGCTGCTCATTCTTGGGGTAGTAGGGCACCGAGGCATAGCCGGGCACGTTGGCATGGGCGCCGTAGGCATCGGCCAGCACCAGCACATGACGACCCTGTTCATGGCGGAAGAAGTAGTAGATTCCTTCCTGTTCCATCAGGCGGCTGACGAAGTCGAAGCTGGTTTCGCGATACTGCACGCAGTATTCCCACTCGCGATAGGGCCGGCTCAGGGTATCTTCGAAATCCGAGAAACCCAGGTCGCGAAACACCTGCTTGATGATCTGCGGGATGGTCAGGTTCTGGAAAATCCGGCAATCGGACGTGCGGGTCAACAGCCATAGCCAGGGCCGCAGCGTGGCCTGGTAACTGGCGAACTGGCCCTGGTCGACGTTCTGGCTGCAACGGGCAACGATGCCATGGAAATGACGCTCGCCACCGCCGTCCAGTTGCAGGCTCAGGCACATGGGTTTGCCGAGCAGCTGGTTGAGGTCGATGGCGTTGTCCAGCGAGTGCAACTGCAGCTCATAGCTGAACAGCCGCCCCAATTCTTCGTCTCCGCCCATGTCCTTGAGCAACAGCACATCCGGCCCCAGGGGGCTGGTGATCTTTGCCAGGCGTGAGAGTTGCTTGAATAGCATCAGTTATCCCTTGTCACTGCTGGATTCCTTCCGTAGGAGCTGCCGAAGGCTGCGATCTTTTCTCTTGATGTCGCTTGAGTTTCAAGGGAAAGATCAAGATCAAAAGATCGCAGCCTTCGGCAGCTCCTACAGAGGGGTGGCCGCTTAGGCGGCGTCGCTGAAGTCGTAGTGCAATTCGTTATCCCGGGCGCTGATCCGTACGCCTGCCAGTGCCTTGCCTTCGAGCATGCGGGTGAGGAATTCGCGGCTCATGTCCGGCAGCAGGCTGTTGGTCAGGATGGTGTCGATCATCCGCCCGCCGCTTTCGGTTTCGGTGCAACGGGAGACGATCAGGTCGATCACCGCGTCGTCGTAGTCGAAAGCCACCTTGTGGGTGTTTTCCACGCGCTTCTTGATGCGGTTGAGTTGCAGGCGGGTGATGGCCTTGAGCATCTCGTCGCTGAGCGGGTAATACGGAATGGTCACCAGCCGGCCCAGCAATGCCGGCGGGAAAATCTCCAGCAGTGGTTGGCGCAGGGCCTTGGCGATTTCTTCGGGCTCCGGCACGTTTTGCGGGTCTTTGCAGACCTGGGCAATCAGCTCGGTGCCAGCGTTGGTGGTCAGCAGAATCAAGGTGTTCTTGAAGTCGATCACCCGACCTTCGCCGTCCTCCATCACACCTTTGTCGAAGACCTGGAAGAAGATCTCGTGCACATCCGGGTGAGCCTTTTCCACTTCGTCCAGCAGTACCACGCTGTAGGGTTTGCGCCGCACGGCTTCGGTCAGCACGCCGCCTTCGCCATAGCCGATGTAGCCCGGTGGCGCGCCCTTGAGGGTGGACACCGTGTGAGCTTCCTGGAATTCACTCATGTTGATGGTGATGACGTTTTGCTCGCCGCCGTACATGGCTTCGGCCAGCGCCAGGGCGGTTTCGGTCTTGCCCACACCGGAGGTGCCGGCGAGCATGAATACCCCGATCGGCTTGCTCGGATTGTCGAGGCCGGCACGGGAGGTCTGGATGCGTTTGGCGATCATCTGCAAGGCGTGGTCCTGGCCGATGATGCGTTTTTTCAGGTGCAGGTCGAGGTTGAGCACGGTTTCCAGTTCGTTACGGGCCATGCGGCCCACCGGAATCCCGGTCCAGTCGGCGACCACCGAGGCCACGGCCTGGTAATCGACCGTCGGCAGAATCAGCGGCGTTTCCCCTTGCAGGGCGCTGAGACGCTGTTGCAGGTCCACCAGTTTTTCGCGCAAGGCGTGGCTGGTCTCGCTGCCGTCCTCGCTGTCCACCACACCGACGCGCTCGCGCAGGGTGGCGCGGGTGGCGAGCAGTTCGTCTACCAGGGTTTTCTCTTCGGCCCAGCGACTTTCCAGCTCGGCGAGGCGTTCGCGTTCGGCACTCAGCAGGTTTTCGCTTTGGGTTTGGCGGGCGCCGATGACGATGCCGATGGCGTGCTCGCGGGCGATGATCTGCAGCTCGGTTTCCAACGCCTCGATGCGCCGACGGCTGTCGTCCACTTCGGCCGGCACGGCGTGCAGGCTGATGGCGACCCGGGCGCAGGCGGTGTCCAGCAGACTCACGGATTTGTCCGGCAACTGGCGCGCGGGGATGTAGCGATGGGACAGTTTGACCGAGGCTTCCAGGGCTTCGTCGAGGATCTGCACCTGATGGTGTTTTTCCATGGTCGAGGCTACGCCGCGCATCATCAGCAGCGCCTTGTCTTCGGACGGTTCGGCGACTTGCACCACCTGGAAGCGGCGGGTCAGGGCCGGGTCTTTTTCGATATGCTTTTTGTACTCGGCCCAGGTCGTGGCGGCCACGGTGCGCAACGTGCCCCGGGCCAGGGCCGGTTTGAGCAGGTTGGCCGCGTCCCCGGTGCCGGCGGCGCCACCGGCACCTACCAGGGTGTGGGCTTCGTCGATAAACAGGATGATCGGTTTTGGTGAGGCCTGGACGTCTTCGATGACTTGGCGCAGGCGCTGTTCGAATTCACCTTTCATGCTCGCGCCGGCCTGCAACAGGCCGACGTCCAGGCTGCGCAGTTCCACATCCTTGAGCGCCGGCGGCACGTCGCCGGCGACGATGCGCAGGGCAAAACCTTCGACCACCGCGGTTTTTCCGACGCCGGCTTCACCGGTCAGAATCGGGTTGTTCTGCCGACGGCGCATGAGGATGTCCACCAGTTGGCGGATCTCTTCGTCACGGCCGACGATCGGGTCAAGCTTGCCACTGCGGGCTTGTTCGGTGAGGTCGACGGTAAAGCGCTTGAGCGCTTCCTGCTTGCCCATGGCGCTTGGGGCCATGGCGCCACTGGCTTCACCGGGCACGCTGCCGGCGTTGAAACCATCGCTGGCGCTGAGTGCATTTTCCGGCGAGTCGCCGACGTACTCGTCAAAACGCTCGCTCAGGGCCTCGACCTTGATCTTGTCGAACTCTGCCGACAGTCCCAGTAATCCATGGCGCAGGCTCGGGGTCTTGAGGATGCCCAGCACCAGATAACCGGTACGCACCTGGCTTTCGCCGAACATCAGGCTGCCGTAGACCCAGCCACGCTCCACGGCTTCTTCCACATGGGAAGACAAGTCAGTGATTGACGTCGAGCCACGTGGCAAACGATCCAGGGCTTCAGTCAGGTCCCGGGCCAGGCGCGCCGGCTCGACATTGAACTGGCGGATGAGGCGGTGCAGGTCTGAATCCTGCAATTGCAGCAACTGATGAAACCAGTGGGCCAGTTCCACATAAGGGTTACCGCGCAACTTGCAGAACACGGTGGCGGCTTCGATGGCTTTGTAGGCCACGCTATTGAGTTTGCCGAACAACGCGGCGCGACTGATTTCACCCATGCTCTTGGCTCCTTGAGATCTGTGAGGTGTTGGCTTGCTCGGCGTAATGCCGGGCCAGTATTAAGTCCTTGGCATCTTTTGCGGGCTTGCCCACCCAGGTATTGAACCCCAGGCGGAAGCGGCCATTGAGTTGCAGCGTCGGCACTTCGGGCTGTTTCAGAACCAGGTTCAGATCCCAGTCCAGTTCATGGCCCAGGTATTCGGCCACCCAGGCCACCAGCTCATTGAAGGATGGGCTGCCGGGCAACATGCTCATGTAGTCATCCAGCTTGAGCGGCCCCAGGCGAATGCGGAATTTGTGCTGGCGATCCCAGACGCAGCGGCCCAGGCAAAAATCCACGCCCAATTGATGGGCGCTGACGCCCACGCGGCTGCGCTCCGGCAGCACCAGCCATTGGCCGACGTATTCTTCGATCTCCACCGGCAGGCCGAAGTACTCGCCGATGATTGCCTTCAAACCGTCGGGATAGCGGGTTTGTGCCGACAGATGACCGCTGTAATGCAGCTTCGCCGTGTCGGGTATCAGGCCTTGTTTGAGCAGGCTCGGCATGCCTCGACCGCTTAGCGCTGCCAGACGTGCCGACCAGTAGTCATCGTCCGGGCGATCATGGCTGACTGTCGGTCGCGCTTCGGCCCAGGCCCGGTAAAACAGGCTCAGCAGGCGATGATGGAACACATCCAGAAAGCGTTTGCTGGTGCTGTCGGCGTTGTTGCGCTGGCGTTCACGCACATATTCGGTGAGGTGCAGCGGCAACGGGCCGTTGGGGCCGCCGAGGCCAAAAAAGAACTGTTCCAGACGCGCTGGCGAACCGTCGATGCCCGGCTGTACCGAGGCCAGGGTCGCCGGGGCGAAGGTGCAATCGGCCTGTTGCCCAAGGCGCAAGGGGTCATCGGCCAGGCGCAACGAATGGCCCAGGCGCGGAAGCTCAGGCGATTCGCACTCGATGCGCCGTAATGCCTGGAAGAAGTCGTATTCCCAGGGCTGCTGGTGCATCGCGTCCAGGGTATTCACAGGGTCGGACGGCGTCCGGGTTTGGCTTTCCATCGCATGATCTCGCCGCGCTCGGTGGTACGGATCACCGTCTCGGTAAAACTGTTGATCGACACGTAACGTGCCAGGAAGCGCTCGAAGACTGCACCGAGCAAAAAGACGCCCGTGCCACGAAACGCGTTCTCATCGAATTCCAGGGTGATTTCCATACCGCGGCCAAACACGATCGGGCCCGGCATTGGCAAACGTCGGGTGCAGGCTTTGCTGCTGACTTCGCGCAGGCCTTCGATCTGCAATTGCAAGGCTGCATCGTTGTCGTCGCCATACAGGCGCAGCAGCTCGCGCAGGGCGGCGGCGCCCTGGCCTTGCTCGCTGAGGGACAAGTAGTTCAGCGAAAGCTGGCTGATCAACCGCCAGGCCTTGGCGTCGTGGGCATGGCTGGCGCGTGGGCGGCTCGGGCCTGCCACGCAGCGTACCGCCGCTACCGGCGCGCTGTCGGCCAGGGTGAAGTCGGTCTTGTTGTTACCCATGCTCATGAACAGCGGCAGGTCGCGGTTGGTGCACAACGCCGTTACGCCCAATTGGCGCAGGTCGTGACGATAGGGCGCCTGCTGGCTGTCCACCAGACTGACGAAGGTTTCGCTACCGATGTAAGTCGAGCGTGGGCCGTTGCGCCGCTGGTCGCTGGAGAGCATGCGGGGTTCGCGCCGCACTGTGTAATACGCCTGATCGCGGCCGTAGCGAGACGGATCGCGGACGGCGTAGAACGGCAAAAAAGGCTGTTCCGACCCGGTGCCATGGCCGGTGAGGGCGGTCAGGGAATGAATCTCGAAATCCATCGGCCGGGTACGGTCGGCGATCACATGGTGTTCATTCACCCGTTCCGACAAGTGAATGCGATCCAGGCGCTTGGGAAACAAGTTGATTGCCGGGGTGCAGAACGGCAGGAACTGCGCGGCACCGACGCTGCCTTCCAGGCTCGGATCGTGACGGTTGAACAGCACAATCAATTCCAGCTCCTGGCCCTGGCAGCGTTTGACCGCCCGGCTCAACCCGGTGAAGTCGACAAACAGAAAGCGGCGGGGCAGGGCGAAGTATTCCTGCAACAGGCGATAGCCCTGGAAGGCTCGCGACACCACTGGCAACGCGGCGTCGGTATCGTCGAACCCCACGGAGCGCAGTGCATCCTGGGGCAGGCGTTCTACCCAATCGCCGCCGGGCTGACGGGCGAAGACGGCGCAGGCGTTACCCAGCAACTGTTCGTAGAGGCGAAAGGGCTGTTCGTCGGCGCCGTTGAGGTACAGCGGCAGGTTGTCCAGGGCCAGACTGTTGAACGGCAGTTCGGCACCGGTGCGCAGGGTCAGGCGCAGGCCAGCCTTGGCCTTGGGGGCGCTGGCGGCCAGGCGCCCGAGCACGGCGGACGGGTTGCCGAAGTACTCGGCCTGGCTGACCTGCAATGGCCACAACGTCACCGCATGGGCGGTGCGGTATTCGCAGCAGGTTTGGCTTTCGCGACCCAGGGCTGCGCGCAGAACCGTATCCCGGGGCAACGGGAAGCCGCTGCTCAGTGAGCCTTCATCGGGGTCTGCCTGCAATTGCACCACGGTCATCGAGGGTGTCGGCGCCAGGTAATGGGGGTACGCGATTTCCAGCAGGTTGTGGGTGAAGGTCGGGTATTCGGCATCGAGCTTGAGCTGTACCCGCGCCGTCAGGTAGGCGAACCCTTCCAGCAAGCGTTCGACGTACGGATCGGCGCAGTCCATGCCGGACAACGTCAACCGACTGGCGATTTTCGGGTATTCCTGGGCGAACTCCGCCGCGCTTTCGCGCACGTGGTGCAGTTCCTGGTTGTACAGTTCCAGCAGGCGCGGGTTCATGAGTGTCTCCGCTGGTCGGCGTTGACCACTCGCACATGGCCGGATTCCAGGTCCAGGTCGGTTTGCAGCATCAGGCGCAGCGGCACTGGCTGGGCCCAGAGGTCGCCTTCGATCTCGAAACTCAGGGCGTTGTGATTCATCTCGGCGGATGCCCGGGCCCGCACGCGCAGGGTATGGCGCAGAATTCGCGGCTCGAACGTGGCGATGGCCTGGTGGATCAGTGCTTCAAGCGCCGCGATATCGACGTTCGATGCACTGTTGCCGGCCAGGGCTGGCAGCCCGAAGTTGACCACCGAAGTGCCGGCCGGTGTGTGCAGGGTCGCATCGGCGCTGAGCAATGACGTGGTGTTGAGCAGCCACGCCAGGTCCCGCAGCACCGAGGCTTTGAGTTGGGTCAGGGACAGTACGCGCTTGTCGGCGCTTTCCTTGAGGTTGCCTGGGTCGTCGTCGGTCAACCGATCCAGCAGGGACGGTTGCAGGCGATCACGGGTGGCGATGTCGGTTACCACGTAAATGGCGCTACATACATTTTTTGGTCCCCTCCCGTGCCGCAGGACGCAAACGTGTTGACCGCTCCCGCCTCCAGCCCTCCCGGGATCTGGCGGATAGCCTGCATTTTGCTGAGGCAGTCGCGGCTGGGCGCAGGCATGTGCTCGCTGCGCCAGACCGAAAATATCGGGATGTTGTTGAACGTTTCTACGCGCAGTTGCTGTTGTTTATTCAGGCTGAAGCTGCAAGGCCATTCCATGTCCAGCTTCATGCGACTCTGGTCAGGTTTGACCAGCGTGCATTGACCCTGGTCGTCAATCAGGCTGAGTTGCTGCCCAACAAAGACGGCCTGGGTTGTTGGCATCTGGGCATGTTCGGCGCATGCGCTCAGGCTGGTCAGGCTTATCGCCAGGCACATGGCGAGCCGGTGATTTTTCATTATGCGAGCTCCCAGAACCAGACAGCTCTGGATCTGTAAAAGAGGTCGCCGGTTTGGGTCAGGCCCCGATTCCATAGATCAATATGATCGCCAGTACGATTGTCCGCCGACTCCCCTGACTGCTGGAAACAGTCCTTGAAGAAGATAAGCCCGGTCTTGCCCATCAACGTGCGACGCTCCTCGGCGCTGTTACCCAGAATGGTTGGTCGCCCCAGATGATGCTTCCACAACCAGTTCGCCAGCGACTCGGCACCCCGGGCGTGCTCATGTGCACACTTGGGTTCGGTATAGGTGGATTTGTTGACCTTGATGGTCAGCTCTGCATTGAGTGTCGCGCTCATGCGGATAGCACACTGGTTTTCCCAAGGGCCCTCACAGGGCTTGGCGTCAGGATACGTAACCAGAAGGTCGGAATAGGCTTTCCACAAATTGACAAACGAAGGCTTGGCCATGACTCAGACACCGGATGGGAAAGGATTGGATTCGAGCAAGCACCAAAATGCCCCCGGCGCATAACGACGGGGGCACGTTCGATTACACCTTGACGTTCTGGCGGATGTTCCAGCCGAACTTGATCGGCCCGCCTTCCTTGGTGCCGTCGGCTTTTTGTGGCTGGTAGTCCACCAGCACCTTGGCGAAGTTCAGGGTGACGTTTTCAGTCAGACGATCATCGCTGCCCGAGCCGCCGGTGCTCAGGGAACTGATCAGCACTTCTTCCAGGTTGATGATCATGTACTCGACCTGGCTTTCGCCGCCGGCCTTGCGCACGGTCAGCTTGACCTTGTCGATGTGCTTGCCGCTGGCGCAGTGCATCATCAGGTTGGGTGTAGCCTTGTCGACGTACTTGGTCAGCGACAGGTCCTGGACGTTCACCTTGCCGGCTCCGCCGCCGCCCCCCACGTGCATATTGCCGGACTGAGACATGCCCCAGCTCCAGTTCAAGACGTCGATTTCGTCCTTGTGGGCCTTGTCCATGGACTCGCCCTTGATGTCGCCGATCTTGATGAAAATATCAACAGCCATGTTCTCTCCCTGTGTGGTGTCTACCACGTTGTGTTTTCTGATCGTTCCCACGCTGAGCGTGGGAACGATCACATCAAGGGCGGTGTTACGCGCCTTTAGCCGAAGGCAGCTTGGATACCAGGCGCAGCGACACCGTCAGACCTTCGAGCTGATAGTGCGGGCGCAGGTAGAACCGAGAGTTGTAATACCCCGGGTTGCCTTCCACCTCTTCGACAATCACTTCGGCCGCCGCCAATGGGTGCTGGGCCTTGGTGGTTTCGGTGGAGTGCGCTGGGTCACCGTCGACGTAGTTGAGGATCCAGTCCTGCAACCAGCGCTGCATTTCGTCCTTCTCTTTGAAGGAGCCGATCTTGTCGCGCACGATGCACTTCAAGTAATGGGCGAAACGGCAGGTGGCGAACAGGTAGGGCAGGCGCGCGGCCAGGTTGGCGTTGGCGGTAGCATCCGGGTCGTCGTACTCGGCCGGCTTTTGCAGCGACTGGGCGCCGATGAACGCGGCGAAGTCGGTGTTTTTCTTATGCAGCAGCGGCATGAAACCGTTCTTCGCCAGTTCCGCTTCACGGCGGTCCGAAATGGCGATTTCGGTCGGGCACTTCATGTCCACGCCACCGTCGTCGGTCGGGAAGGTGTGCGCCGGCAGGTTCTCCACTTCACCACCAGACTCCACGCCACGAATGCGCGAGCACCAGCCAAAGTGTTTGAACGAGCGGTTGATGTTCACCGCCATCGCGTAAGCGGCGTTGGCCCAGGTGTACTTGGAGCTGTCGGCGCCGTCGGTGTTTTCTTCGAAGGCGAAGGCTTCCACCGGGTCGGTCTTGGCACCGTACGGCAGGCGTGCCAGGAAGCGCGGCATGGTCAGGCCGATGTAACGCGAGTCTTCCGATTCACGCAGCGAGCGCCAGCCGGCATATTCCGGGGTGGTGAAGATTTTGGTCAGATCGCGCGGGTTCGACAGTTCCTGCCACGAGCCCATGCCCATCACGGTCGGCGATGCGGCGGCAATGAATGGCGCGTGCATGGCGGCGCAGACTTTCGACAGTTCGCCCAGCAATTCGACATCCGGCGGCGACTGGTCGAAGTAGTAATCGCCCACCAGGCAGCCGTAAGGTTCGCCGCCGAACTGGCCGTATTCTTCTTCGTACATCTTTTTGAAGATCGGGCTCTGGTCCCATGCGGTGCCCTTGAATTTCTTCAGGGTCTTGTGCAGGTCGGTCTTGGAGATGTTGAGCACGCGGATCTTGAGCTGCTCGTCGCTCTCGGTGTTGTTGACCAGGTAGTGCAAGCCACGCCAGGCGCTTTCCAGTTGCTGGAACTCCGGGTGATGGATGACCTGGTTGACCTGGGCGGTGAGCTTGGCGTCGATGGCGGCGATGATCGACTCAATCGACTTGATGGCGTCGTTGGACACCAGGTCGGTCTGCGCCAGGGCCTGTTCGGCCAGGGTGCGCACGGCGGTCTCGACGGCTTCACGGGCGCGTTCGGTCTTGGGTTTGAATTCTTGCAGCAGCAGGGAGGCGAACTCGCTGGCTTCTTCGGTGGTGCCCAGTGTCTGGGCGCTTGCGCGTACTGGATCGGTCATGATCATTCGTCCTGATTAAGCCTGAGGCTCGGCGGGCTTGGGCGCACTGGCAAGTGCCTGGAGCAGCGCCGGATCCTTGATGGCCTTCATGATGATTTCTTCGGCACCGGTCTTGCCGTCCATGTAGGTCAGCAGGTTGGCCAATTGAGTGCGCGCTTCGAGCAGCTTGTTCAGCGAGTCGACCTTGCGCGCCACGGCGGCCGGGCTGAAGTCGTCCATGCTTTCAAAGGTGATGTCCAGGCTCAGGTTGCCTTCGCCGGTCAGCTCGTTGGGCACGTGGAACGCAACGCGTGGCTGCATGGCCTTGAGGCGGGAGTCGAAGTTGTCCACATCCACTTCAAGGAACTTGCGATCGGCCACAGGTGCCAGAGGCTCGGCGGGCTTGCCGGCGAGGTCAGCCATAACCCCCATCACGAAGGGCAACTGGACCTTTTTCTCGGCGCCGTAAAGCTCGACGTCGTACTCGATCTGCACTCGAGGCGCACGGTTGCGCGCGATGAATTTCTGAGAACTTTGCTTCGCCACGTTGCTGCTCCTGGTCGCTCAAGCGACGGTGTTGGCGTCATCGGCGGTGCCGGTGACGTGACTGCGTGATCCGTACGCTTTTATTCGCTGTCTGGTCCGCGCAGGTTTTCAAATTGGCTGATGCCGTCGGGAATCAGGTTGCGCACGATCGCCGCGAAGTCGGCGTGCACCAGATTCTTTGCCCGGTTCAACAGCACCGGCAGGGGGCTGGAGGGCTCGTGACGGGTGTAATAAGCAAGAATCCGGTCCAGGCTGCGCAGCACGTCGTCACGGTTGTTGATTTCGCCGGTGCTGGTGCTGGTGCTGGCGTTGCGCGGCGCGCTTGGCGCGGTGGGGTATTCAACCGGCGCGGCACTGTCGTCGCTGATGGCATCGGGCAGGGGGCTGTCGCCGCTCTGCGGGGCGAACTGACCGAGAATCTGCAAGGCCATTTTGAGCGGCTGCTTCAACGGGCCA
Source organism: Pseudomonas sp. B21-019 (assembly GCF_024749225.1). Lineage (NCBI taxonomy): Bacteria > Pseudomonadati > Pseudomonadota > Gammaproteobacteria > Pseudomonadales > Pseudomonadaceae > Pseudomonas > Pseudomonas sp. B21-019. Next base: position 6,240,957 of record NZ_CP087193.1, on the reverse strand, counting down.
AGGTCAACGCCCTGGGCGGAGCCGACTTGTTCGCTGACGTGTTGCTCGATGGTCTCGGCGGCGCTACGGGCCTCGTGCAAGGCTTTGCGGATGATGTCCAACTGTTCGGGATCGCTGTCGAGGAACGCTCCGGCGAGTTGTTCGGCGCCGAGGTTTTCGTCAGGGAAGCTTTGCAGGCCGCTGGCGTTGGCGGCGGCGCGCAGGCTGACAGCGCCAAAGGTTCGCGAACGGGCCAGGATACTTTCGCGCAGCAGGCGAATGGTGGCATCGGACGCCAGGCCGGCGAGGGCATTGATGCGCACGGTGGGATCGTTGTCGTCTTCGGCATCCAGGCGTGGATGCAGGTCGGCCCAGTATTGCTTGAGCAATTCACTGATCAGCGTCAGGACGCGGGCCAGGCCGGGGACACCTTCCAGGGCAAGGGAGCTTTGCAAAAGGAAATGGGTGATACGCAGGTCTTTGCTGCGTTGCAACAAGTCCAGGCTTTGCTGCTGGATGCTGCGCCATTCAGGCGGTTCGGCAGGCAATATCGAATCGCCCATGCTGCGCTCGGGCTGGCCTTGGGAGTCGCGTTCCAGGCGCAAAAAGTCCGCGTCGTATTCCAGATCTTCGCCACAAGGCGAAGTCGCGGAAACGGCGGCGAGCAGCAAAGGCACTTCCACTGAAATTGATCTCCCTATCGCCCGAGACAGAATCGGGCAGTTCACACGTTAGTTCCAAGTGGAACTTCGCATGTTTCCTTGTGTGTAATGGCCCTTTGGATCCTCTATGATCTTAAAGTGCCATCATTGTATTCAAGAAAGTTGTTCATTTTTGGTGTAGTACTTATGGCTTGTCAAGGTAAGCTATTTCTCCTGTGTGACAGATGTGAGGTGCTTAACAACCCTTGCGACCGGTAGGTCCAGGAAGGTACTGACGCAGGTTTTTTGTCACGTAAACCGGTTAAGATCAGCAAATATGCTGGTAAAAAGTTGTTTTTGAGGTTGTTTGCAAGGTTTGTCGGCGAGTTCCGCGGGGATTGATCCCCTCATTCGCCGGCGCGCAAAGTGTGCAGCAAGGAGGCAAGATGCCGCTGTGTTTGACTATCACTAGTTATCACAAGATTACCCCTGGTCAATGCTCTGAAAAATCCATGGATCAGGGAGTGATGGCAATTGGCCGTAATTCTGATAATGACTGGGTATTGCCCGATCCAGAGCGCTTGGTTTCCGGAAAGCATTGCGTTATTCAATATAAAGATGGCCGGTATTATTTAACCGATAACAGCACTAATGGTGTGGAATTGGTTAAGGCTGGCATTCGTCTGCGCAAAGGAAACAGCGAGCCGTTGCAAGATGGGGAAGTTATCCGCATAGGTGATTATGAAATCCAGGCGCGTATCGATTTCAATCTGCCGGTGACTGACAGCAACCCTTTTGCCGATTCATCCAGCAGCTTCGATGCCTTGATGGGGCGCCAGGGCGCCGTCGTGAAAACTCCGACCCCGTTGCCCGTGACCCCCCCTGCACATTTTCAGGGCGTGTCGGCCATGGACACGCTGCCGGACTTGTTCGACTTTCTGGCACCGACCACCGTCCCGCCGGCCACCCAGTCCGACCATGTCCCGGCTGAGCAGCACGACTTCCGCCCACCGACCCCGATCCCCAACCCGACGCCCATGGCCGAGCCTGTGCCGCTGGCGTCGGCCCCAGCCCCAGCGCCGGTGATTCCGGAAGATTGGGACCTGTTCAGCGACAAGCCCGCGCCGGTGGCGGTTGCACCCCTGCCTGTCGCCCCCTTGCCTGTTGCAGAGGTTGCGCCGCCAACGCCTCAAGTCAGCGTACCGGTCGAGGCACCGGTCGAGCCGCCACCACGGCACGAACCACCCGTGGCCATCGTCGAGCATCCGGTCAATCCGCCCGGCCCGGTCGACCATTCGCAACCCGACCTGTTACGAGCCTTTCTGCGCGGCGCCGGGCTGGATCAAGTGCGCCTGGAAAAGGCCCAGGCCGAAGCGCAGATGGAAAACATCGGCCGCAGTTATCGATTGATGGTCGAAGGCCTGATCGATGTCTTGCGCGCCCGCAGCAGCCTCAAGGGCGAGTTTCGCATTCAGCAGACGATGATTCAGCCGGTGGAAAACAACCCGCTGAAATTCGCTCCCAACGTCGATGAGGCCTTGCTGCTGCTGTTGCGCCACACCAATCAAGCGTTCATGGCGCCGGACCTGGCGGTGCGCGACAGCTTCGATGACTTGCGTGCCCACCAGTTGGCGGTGATGGCCGGTGTGGAAGCTGCGATCAAGCACCTGTTGGCGCGTTTCGAGCCGGCACAACTGGAAGAGCGCATGGGCAAGCCCGGTGGCCTGTCGAGCATTTTCAATGGTTCACGACAGGCCCAGTACTGGCAGCAGTTCACCGAGCTCTACAGCAATATTTCCCGTGAGGCCCAGGAGGATTTCCAGGACCTGTTCGGTCGGGAATTCAGCCGTGCCTACGAAGAACACAGTGCAAGACAACGCCGCCGCTGAGCGTGGCCGTTGCATAACGGCATTCAGAGCAAAGAACGGAACAACGGATAGCTGAAACGTCATTGAGGACGCAGGATGATTCACAGGTTTTTACTCGCAGTCGCCACCGCGCTTCTGCTGACCGCGTGTGCCAAGGAGGCCACCAAACCCCAGCCCGAAGAGGCTGAGGCCGACACGGCCGCCGTCGAGTTGCACTTTCACGCCATCGCCGGGCTCAACCCCGGAGCCACTGGCCAGCCGGCCCCGGTCCGGGTGCGCATTTTCGAATTGAAAAATGCCGCCACCTTCGGTCGTTCCGATTATTTCGCACTGGCCGAACGAGCCCAGGCGACGCTCGGTGCGGATCTGATCGACCAGGACGAAGTGCTGATCCAGCCTGGCCAGCAGTTGAGTCTGCAGCGTGACCTCGATCCGGCCACCCGCCATATCGGCGTGCTGGTGGGGTATCGCGAGCTGGATCAGTCGCTGTGGCGCACGGTGATGAACGTCCCGCCGCGCCAATACACCGAATACCAGATCAGCCTCGACGTGCGAGCCGTGCGCAGCGCCGTCGCGGTTCCCCCATCCAGCCCTGCCCAATAAACAATCGGAGCCCCCCATGTCCTGGAACAATCGCGTGGTCTGGTCGGAAGGCATGTTCATTGGAACGCAGCACTTCCAGCAGCATGACCGTTACCTGGAGAACCTCATCGACGCCCGGAGTCGCCCATTGTCGGCCGGTGCCTGGGGGTTTTCTGAGTTGCTGATCGACCAGGGCCTGCTGGCCCAGGGCAAACTGGCGATCATCTCGGCGCGGGGCCTGTTGCCAGACGGCACGCCATTCAACATTCCCCAGGATGATCTGGCGCCGAGCCCGCTGAATATCGATGACAACCTGCGCGATGGTTTGGTGTACCTGGCCTTGCCGCTCAAGCGCGCCGGTGCGCGTGACACCGTTGACGAAGGCGAGGCCCTGGGTGCTGCGCGCTATGTGAGTCAGGTGCGCGAAGTGCGGGACGACAACGCTCCGTTCGAAAACCAGGCCCCGGTGGCCGTGGGGTCGAGGGCACTGCGATTATTGGTCGCCCGGGATGGCATCAGCGACTACGCGGCCATCGGCCTGGTGCGAATCAAGGAGAAACGCGCCGACCGCGCCTTGGTGCTCGATGACACTTACATCCCGCCGCTGCTGGATGTGGTCGCCTCCACGCCCTTGGCTGCGTTTCGCAACGAGCTATTGGGCCTGCTTCATCAGCGTGGCGAAGCGCTCGCCGGGCGGGTGGTGGCGTCCGGTGCCGGCGGTGCCTCGGAGATTGCCGACTTCATGCTGCTGCAACTGGTCAACCGTGCCCAGCCGTTGATCCAGCACTTGAGCCACTTGAGCCCGTTGCATCCCGAGCGGTTCTACAGCGAGTTGGTGAGCCTGGCCGGGGAATTCTCGACTTTTACCGCTTCCGGGCGGCGACCGCAGGAATTCCCGCAGTACCAGCATGATGACCTCGCGCTGAGTTTTGCCCCGGTGATGCAAGCCCTGCGTGAGGCACTGTCGATGCTGATCGACAGCAAGGCCACGCCGATTCCGATCGTCGAAAAAGCCTATGGCATTCATGTGGCCATGCTGGCTGACAAGACCCTGCTCGACAACGCCAGTTTTATCCTGGTGGTGCGTGCCGATGTACCTGCCGAGACCCTGCGCAGCCGCTTCGGCCTGCAGAGCAAAATCGGCTCGGTGGAACACATTCGCGACATGGTCAACCTGCAATTGCCGGGCATCGGTCTGCTGCCGCTGCCGGTGGCGCCACGGCAGATTCCCTATCACGCCGGCTCCACCTATTACGAACTCGACCGGGGCAGCGAGCATTGGCAACAACTGGCCAACTCCGGCGGTTTTGCGTTCCACATCGCGGGTCAGTTCCCGGGGTTGAACCTGGCTTTCTGGGCGATCCGAGGATAAACCGCGATGAATAACGACGATCGTACCCAGTTCATGCCGACACCCGGTGGCCGTGGCGCCGAGCCGGCCCGCCCGGACCCTGGCCGCGCCCAGCCCGCGCCGCTGTCAATGCCGGCCGCGCCGGTGTTGACCGGCAAAGCCGAAGGTCTCAACCCCCTGGAGAGCGCCGCGGGCCCGCTGCTGGCTTTGCTGACCCGTTTGCGCAACACCATTGCCCACCCGGCACCAGCGAGTCTGCGGGCGCAACTACTGGCCTACCTGCGCCAGTTCGAGGAACGCGCCGAGGCCGCCGGCGTGGTGCGCAACGATGTGTTGCTGGCCCGCTACGCCTTGTGCACCGCCCTGGATGAAGCGGTGTTGAGTACGCCGTGGGGTGGCACCGGCGACTGGGGCAAGCAGAGCCTGCTGATCACCGTGCACAACGAGGCCTGGGGCGGCGAGAAGGTGTTCCAGCTATTGGAACATTGCCTGCAAAGCCCCCGCGAACGTTTGTATCTGTTGGAGCTGTTGTACCTGTGCATGTGCCTGGGTTTCGAAGGGCGTTATCGGGTCATGAATGATGGTCGCAGCCAACTGGAGGCGTTGCGTGAGCGCACCAGTGCAGTTATCCGCAGCGCCCGTGGCGAATATGAGCGTGAACTGTCGCCCCATTGGCGCGGCGTGACCGTGGCGCGCGATCGACTGGCGCAATTCATGCCGCCATGGATCGCGGTGGCCATCGGTGTGGCGTTGCTGCTGGCCCTGGTGTTCGGCCTGCGCTTGAAACTGGCCGCCGATGCCGAGCCGGTGTTTAAAAACATTCATGCGCTGGGCGAGATCCCGGTGCAGGCCATCGACCGTCCGGTGGTGCAGCCGAAACTGGTCGAGCGGCCACGCTTGGCCGGTTTTCTCGCTGATGAAATCAAGGCTGGCCGGGTGGCCGTGGAAGATGCCGTTGACCGTTCAGTGGTGACCATCCGTGGCGATGAGCTGTTCGCCTCGGGCAGCGCCAGTATCGTCGACAATTTCCAGCCGCTGATGCTGCGCATCGCCGATGCCATTCGCAAGGTCAAGGGCCAGGTCCGGGTGACCGGCCACAGTGACAATCGCCCGATTGCCACCTTGAGGTTTCCATCGAACTGGGCGTTGTCCGAGGCACGGGCCACTTCGGTGCTGCAAATCCTTTCGGCCAAGACCGGCCAGCCCGAGCGCTTCAGCGCCGAAGGCCGCAGCGACACCGAACCGTTGGCCTCGAACGCTACGACTGAGGGCCGCGCACGCAATCGTCGGGTCGAAATCACAGTGTTGGCGGAGGGGGTCGAGTGAAGGCGTTTTTCAGTTTTATGACCCGCTGGGTCATTCCGTTGCTGGGGCTGATCGCCCTGAGCCTGATCATCTGGTTTGTCGGGCCGCTGCTTGAGCTCCTGGTGCCCGAAGGCCGGCGCTGGGCGCTGATCATTCTGCTGTTCGCGGTGTGGATCGCCTATCGAGTGTTTCGCATCATCCAGGCCCGCCGTCAGGCCGCCGAAGTCATGCGCAGCCTGGCGGCGCAAACCCCGCCGGACCCGACCAGCATCGCTACGGCCGAAGAGCTCGAAACCCTGCGCCAGCGCATGGACGAAGCCCTGACGCTGTTGAAGAAAGCCAAGCTGGGCGGCGACGAACGACGCAATCTCTACGAATTGCCGTGGTACGTGATCATCGGCCCGCCGGGTTCGGGCAAGACCACGGCGCTGGTCAACTCCGGTCTGCATTTTCCGTTGGCCGCGCAGTTGGGCGCCGGTGCGGTGCGCGGCGTCGGCGGTACGCGCAATTGTGATTGGTGGTTTACCGACCAGGCTGTGCTGCTCGACACCGCAGGCCGCTACACCACTCAGGACAGCGACGCGACGGTCGACAAGGCCGCATGGCTGGGCTTTCTGGGGCTGTTGAAAAAACAGCGGGCCCGTCGCCCGATCGACGGTGCATTTATCGCCATCAGCCTCTCCGACCTGTTGCTGGGCAGCGATGCCGAACGCGCCGCCCATGCCGCTGCGATACGCCTGCGCATTCAGGAGCTGTACACCCAACTGGGTGTGCGTTTCCCGATCTACCTGATGCTGACCAAGCTCGATCTGGTGCCTGGGTTCATGGAGTATTTCGACACCCTGAGCAAGGAAGAGCGAGCCCAGGTCTGGGGCATGACCTTCGCTCTGGATGACGGCAAAAGCAATGACAGCCCGCTGGCCCATCTGCAAAGCGAATTCGCCGGTCTGGAGCAACGCCTGAACGATCGGCTGGTGGAGCGCTTGCAGCAGGAACGCGACCCGGCGCGGCGCGATCTGATCTACGGTTTTCCACAGCAGTTCGGCGCGTTGAAGGATTGCCTGCAAAGCTTCCTTGAGGGCGTGTTCAAACCCAACGCCTTTGAAGAGCGGGCGCTGTTGCGCGGGGTGTACTTCACCAGCGGCACCCAGGAAGGCAGCCCGATTGACCGGCTGATCGGCTCCATGGCCCAGAGCATGAACCTGGACCGCCAGCACCTGGTGCGCCAGAACGGCACCGGGCGCAGTTACTTCATCGAAAAACTCTTCAGCGCCGTGGCCTTTGCCGAGCGTGGACTGGTGGGGGTCAACCCGAAAGTCGAACGTCGACGCAAGTGGATCGCCCAGGGCGTGCTGGCCTCGACCGTAGCCTTGGTGCTGGTGGTCGGGACCTTGTGGTGGGTCAGCTACCGCGCCAATCAGGCGTATATCGCGCAAGTCGATCAGAAAGTCGTGCCCCTGGGCCAGGCCGTGCAGAACCTCAGCCCGGCCCAGCGGGACGTGCTCGCCGTGTTGCCCTTGCTCAACGCAGTGAAGCACTTGGCCGATGATGCGCCGAACTGGGCCGAAGGCCTGGGTCTGTATCAGGGCGACATGCTTGAAGCCGAGTCCGGCAGCGTTTATCGCAAGCTGTTGATCGCGGTCTTCGCGCCGCGCTTGCTCACGCGTATCGAGGAGCAACTGCACGGCGGCGGCAATTCGGACTTCCTTTACGAAGGCTTGAAGGCCTACCTGATGCTCGCCGACAGCGAGCATTACGATGCTGATTTCATCAAGGCGTGGATTGCCCTGGACTGGGACCGCAGCCTGCCGCGCGACTTGCCGGCCGAGCAGCGCGTAGCCCTCGGTGAGCACTTGCAGGCGCTGTTCGAACGCCATCCGCCCACTGCGCGTCTCGACCCACGCCTGATCGACGATTTGCGCCGGCAGTTGCAACAGCTGCCGGTGGCCCAGCGTGTCTACGACCGGATCAAACGGCAGAAACTGCCGGACGGCATTGCGGACTTTCGTCTTAACGAAGCGGCCGGGCGCGATGCTGCGCTGGTGTTCAGCCGCAAGAGCGGCAAGCCGCTGGGCGACCCCTTGAGTGGCTTCTTCACGGCCAAGGGTTACCGCCAAGGGTTTTTGCTCACCAGCCTGAACCAGACCGGCACCCTGGCCGAGGAGCAGTGGGTGCTCGGTCGCGATCAGGCAGAACAACAGAACGTCGCCAGCCTGGCTGCCGATGTACGCCGTTTGTATTTCCAGGATTACCAGCGCCAGTGGGACGCCTTGTTGGCTGATATCGACTTCGTGCCGATCACCAGCGTGGCCCAGGCCGCCGATGTGCTGCGGGTGATTTCCGGGCCGACCTCGCCGTTGAAAAAACTGCTGGTGGCGGTGGCGAAGGAAACCGACCTGCAACAGGAAGAACGCCTGTTGGCCGCCAAGGGCGCGCCGGTGGAGGGCGGGGTCGACAAGCTCAAAGAGCGCCTGGGCACCTTGCTCGGCCAGGAGCAGGCGACGCAAAACGCACCTGAGGCCAGTGACGATCCAGTCACCGCGCATTTTGCCGAACTCAACCGCATCGTCAGCAAGAACGAAGGCGAGCCGGCAGCCATCGACGGCCTGCTGGCCGACATGAACGCCCTGTATGTGCAGGTCAGCGCCATGGTCGGTGCCAGCGGCGACGCCTTGCTTGGCGAAGCCAAGAACCAGGCCGCAGCGGCGGCGACGCGGGTCAGCCTCAACGCCGAGCGTCAACCGGCGTTGGTGCAGGGCCTGGTCAAGTCGGTGGTCAACTCCACCACCAACAGCATGATGGGTGGAGTACGCAATCAACTGAACGCGGCCTGGACCAGCGAAGTGGTGAACATCTATCGCCAGTCCCTGGCCGGGCGTTATCCGATGTCGCCAGGCAGTGCACGGGACGCGACCCTCGACGACTTCGGTCAGTTCTTCGGTGTGGGCGGGGTGATGGACAACTACTTCCGCAAATACCTGCAGCCCTACGTGGATACCTCGACCCAGGCCTGGCGCTGGCAACCGGGCGCCGCGCAGAAGCTCGGCATCGCCCCGGGCGTGCTGCAAACCTTCCAGCGGGCAGCGACCATCCGGGATGCGTTTTTCCGTTCCGGCGGTACCCAGCCGATGGTGCGCTTCGAACTCAAGCCCGTGGCCATGGATTCCACCATCACTCAGTTTTTGCTCGACCTCGACGGCCAGCAATTGAGCTACGACCACGGACCTAGCCGTCCGACCGCGATGCAATGGCCCAACCCCGGCAGCATCGGCGTGGTGCGGATCTCGATCATGCCGCCCACGGCCAGCGGTCGGTCCGGCATCACCCTGGACGGGCCCTGGGCCTGGTTCCGCCTGCTCGAGCAATCGGACCTGACCGCCGGCAACTCGCCGGACCGCTTCAACCTGCGGTTGCGGGTCGATGGCGCCAGCGCCTCTTATGAGCTGCGGGCCAACAGCGCCTTCAACCCGTTCAAGAGCCGTGTGCTCAGCGGTTTCAGCCTGCCGGAGCGCTTATGAGCACGCCGGGCTTCTATGGAAAGTTGGCCAGTCGCGGAGACTTTGTCAGCCGTGGCTTGCCGCAGAGTTTTATCGGCCCCTGGGATTCGTGGCTGGCGGCGGGGTTGCTCGCCAGCCAGAGCCTTGGCGACCGTTGGCTGAATGCCTATCTGGTCAGTCCGCTGTGGCGCTTTATGGTCGCGCCCGGTGTGTGTGGGCCGCAGGCCGCCGTGGGGGTGGTGATGCCGAGCATTGATCGGGTTGGCCGGTATTTTCCGCTGACCGTTGCGGTGCTGCTGGATCACGACACTGATCCTGCGTCGGTGATAGGCGGTTCGGATAGCTGGTTTGAACAGGTCGAGCAATTGCTGTTGAGCACCTTGAACGTGGAGGCAAGCTTCGAGGCCTTCGGTGCAGGACTGGAGGCGCTGGGCAGTCCGGCTTATCTGCGACGCACCCCGAGCAGCCGTTTTGCCGGTCTGCACCGCTTTGATGTCACTGATCCGCAGGCGCGAATGATCGCCCTCGCCGAACAGGCCTGCGAAGGGGCCAGTATGTGGTGGGGCCAGGGTTCGGAGCGCATTGCCCCCGGTTTATTGCGGTGCCAGGGCCTGCCGGCCGCCGCTGACTTTGCGCAATTTTTGCTCGGCCAAGAAGGTGTTGTGTAGATGTGTTCAAACGTGGGAAGGACCCTCAAGTCTGCAAGCAAAAGCCATGTCGGCATGGTCCGCCAGGTTAACGAAGACGCTTGCCTGGACCTGCCGCAAAAAGGCCTGTGGGTGGTCGCCGATGGCATGGGCGGGCACGCGGCGGGAGACTACGTCAGCAGTCTGATTGTCGACAGTCTGCGTAGCATTGCTGTGGGCCGTTCGCTGGATGAATACGTCGCGGCGTTGAAAACCGACCTGCTGCGGGTCAACGCCGCCGTGCGTGAAGAAACCGCCAACCGCGGCGTGACCATGATGGGCAGTACGGTGGTGGTGATGGCGGCGCGTGACTTGCGTGGGGTGTGTTTGTGGGCGGGTGACAGCCGCTTGTATCGCCTGCGTGACGGCCGGCTCAAACGCATCTCGCGGGACCACAGTTACGTCCAGGATCTGCAGGACAGCGGCCTGCTCAGTGAAGCCGAAGCTCGGGTGCACCCGCGGTCCAATATTGTCACCCGCGCCATCGGGGTCCAGGCACAGCTGGAGCTGGCGATGGTCGAGTTGCTGTTGAAGCCCGGCGACAGTTACCTGTTGTGCAGCGACGGGCTGAACAAAACCGTTGAAGATCATGAGATCCGCGAGGTGCTGGGCCACGACGAGCCAGGGGAAATCGCCAGCAGCCTGGTGTCCCTGGGCCTGATGCGCGGCGCTCCGGACAACATCACCGTCATCGTCGTGAAGGTGCCTTCATGAACCTCACCGCGAACATTCTGATCCCCGGCTACGACATCGACGGTGAGATCGGTGAGGGTGCCATGGCCAGCGTTTACCTGGCGACCCAACGCTCGCTGGAGCGCAAGGTGGCGTTGAAGGTCATGGCCGCCGCGCTGGCAGCCGATCCGAGTTTCTGCGAGCGCTTCCTGCGCGAAGGCAAAACCCTGGCGCGCCTGTCTCACCCGCATACGGTCACTATCCATGACATCGGCAATGTCGGTGAGCTGTATTACATGGCCATGGAGTACCTGCCCAACGGTACGCTCAAGGAGCGCATTGCCGCCGGCCTGACGCCGGAGCAGGGCCTGATCTACATCCGCCAGATCGCCTCGGCGCTGGGCTATGCCCATGGTCTGGGGCTGGTTCATCGCGACGTCAAACCGGCGAACATTCTGTTCCGCGCCGATGGCACAGCGGTGCTCTCGGACTTCGGCATCGCCAAGTCGCTGGACGACCGCACCCAGTTCACCCAAGCGGGTTTCGCCGTCGGCACGCCCAGCTACATGAGCCCGGAACAGGCGCGCGGCCAGGACATTGACGGCCGGGCCGATCTTTATGCCCTGGGCGTGGTGCTCTACGAAATCCTCGTCGGCAAACTGCCGTACACCGGCAACGACGCGCTCTCTACGGCCCTGGCGCATTTGACCGAACCGCTGCCGGAGCTGCCGGTGCACCACGGTCGTTATCAAGAGGTGCTGCGCAAGCTGTTGGCCAAGGATCCGGCCGAGCGTTTCCCGGATGCAAAGGCGTTGTTGCAGGCGCTGGATAATCTGCCCGGGGAATCGGTTGAAGCGACCACGATCCGGCCGTTGCCCCTTCCGGTGGGCAATGACCTGGCGGGACTGACGCCGGTGTCTATCGACATTCCGACGAGCCCTGCACAGCCACAACCCCAAGCCAAGCCTGTTGCGCCGACGGCGAAGTCGACGCCGCAATCCCCGGCCTCGGAGCAGCGCAAGGGACCGGTGTTCGCGCTTGCCGCTGTTGCGGTAGCCGTGGTGCTGGCCTTGGGCGGCGCGGGTTATTGGTGGCTGTCCGGTGACGTCGAGGCGGACGCCAAGGTGCCAGTGGCTTCAGTGCCTCCAGTCAAAACACCACCACCAGCCGTGGCGCCACCGGTGAACCCCCCTGTGGCGACAGACGTCGATAATGGTCAGCGCCCGCTGCTGATGGCCGGCAAAAAAACCTTGTTCCAGCGGGTGCTCAGCAAGCCGGGAGCGAAACTCGCCAGTGAACCGGGGGCAGCACCTGACAAGGCCTTGCCGGCGTTTTCCGTGCTGTACGTCTATCAGCGCCAAGAGGTGGCCGGCAGCCCGTGGCTACGCGTCGGCGCCGCCACCGACGGGCGCAGTGACGGCTGGTTGCCAGCCGAACAAGTCAGCGACTGGAAGCAAAGCCTGGTGCTCAAGTTCACCGAACGCTCCGGTCGTGCGCCGGTGATGTTCCTGCGTCAGCCCGGCGAAGTGGAGCGGCTGCTGGCCGATCCGTCGGCTGCAAAAAACCTGTTGCTCAAGGCCCAGCAGAACCGTGAAGACAATCAGCAGGTACTGGCCCTGGAACCGGCCGCCAGCGCGGTGCCGCAAAACCAGTTTTATCTGTTGCCAATCTTTGATTCGCGCGAGAGCTTCGATGAAAACGGCCAGCCGGTGCAGTTGCTGAACGTGGCGTCCATCGACCCCGGCAATGCACCGAAGGCCACTGTCGGCAACACTCCGATCAGCGCCGCCAATGCCGATGCATTTCGCACCGCCGTGGTGTTGGTCGTCGACACCACGGTGTCCATGCAGCCCTACATCGATCAGGTCCGTGACGTGGTGCATCAACTGCAAACCCGCATCGCCGAGCGGGGCGAGCTGGACAGTGTCAGCTTTGGCCTGGTGGGGTTTCGAAACAGCATCCAGAAAACCCCGGGCCTGGAATACGTCGCCAAAACCTTGATCACTCTGGACCAGGGCCGCGACCCACAGCGCTTCATGGACCTGGCGCGGCAGGTCAAGGCGTCCACGGTCTCGAGCCATTCGTTCAATGAAGATGCGTTTGCCGGCGTGATGGAAGCGGTCGAGGGCATGGACTGGTCCGGTTATGGCGGACGCTTGATTCTGTTGGTCACCGATGCCGGTGCGTTGCGCAAGAACGACCCGTATGCCACCACGCAAATGAACGAGGCCGAAGTACGTCAGGCCGCGTTGGGCAAACAGATCAAAATCTACGCCTTGCACCTGCTCAGCGATGCCGGCAAGAAAACCCATGGCGGTGCGCAAAGCCAGTATCGCACCCTGACCGCCGACGCCAACCCGCAGATCGGCGATCTGTACATCCCGGTGCCGGGCGCCGATGTGCGCAAGTTCGGTGAACGGGTGGACGAGATCGGTTCGGTGTTTGCCGACCTGGTGCATCAGGTGCGCAGCAACAAGTCGCAAACCGTGCCGCTGCTGAGCGCTGCGCCGAGCCTGGCCGACAAATCGGCGGCCGTCGGCTACGCGATGCACATGGACTTCCTGGGGCTAAAAGCCGCCAGCCAGGCGCCGCAACTGGTCAGCGCCTGGACCGCCGACCGCGACCTGACCAACCCGGCACTGCCGGCGTTCCAAGTGTGCGTGATGCTGACCAAACTGCAGCTCAACGACTTGCAGCAATCGCTGAAACTGATCGTTGACGCCGCCCGCAAGACCCAGACCTCACCGAAGAATTTCTTCCAGGAAATCGCCAGTGCCAGTGCCTATATGAGCCGAGATCCCTCGGCCTTGCGCAAGGGCGGCAATCTGGCCGATGGCGGGGTTTTGGGGGAGTACCTGGAAGGACTGCCTTATCGCAGCAAGTCGCTGAACATGACCCAGGATTTGTGGCTTTCCCTGAGCGTGGCCGAGCAGGAGGACTTTATCGACGAGCTGGACTCGAAAATCCGCCTCTACGAAACCTTCCACAACGACCTGGCCAACTGGGTGCGTTTCGGCGATGCCGAACCGGGTGATGCCTTGTACCGCGTTCCATTGTCGACGCTGCCGTGATGCTGAACATGAACGCAGTGCACAAAAGCCGGGGCGCCGGCAGCCAGCGCTACAGCCTGGTGATTCCACGGCTGCAACTGCGTGCCGGTGAGCAACTGGCGGTGGTCGGTCCCAGTGGCTGCGGCAAAAGCACGTTGCTCGATTTGCTGGCGCTGGTGCTGGCGCCGGATCGGGCCGGGCAGTTTGATTTTGCGTCCGGCCAAACCACGACTGACATTGCCGGGCTGTGGCGCGCAGATGCGCAAAGTGCCTTGGCGAACCTGCGCAGCCGGCACTTGGGCTACGTGCTGCAAACCGGTGGCCTGCTGGATTTTCTGGACGTGCGCGGCAACATCGACCTGTCGCGCCAACTGCTCGGCTTGAAAGACGACGGCAGCGTCGATCGCCTGGCCGGGGCGTTGGATATCACCGATCAACTGGGCAAAAGACCGTGCGACTTGTCCGTTGGCCAACGGCAACGGGTGAGTTGTGCCCGCGCCCTGGCCCATGGGCCGCGCCTGCTGTTGGCCGATGAACCGACCGCTGCCCTCGATCCGCTGAACGCGGAACGCGTGATGCAGTTACTGGTGACCCAGGCTCGTGAACACAGGGTGTGCTGCGTCGTTGCCACCCACGACGAGTCACTGGCCCGCGCCAGCGGTTTGCAGGTGCGACGCATCAGTTGTCATCGCGACGTCGATGGCGGTGTCACCGCCACCCTTGGGGAGGCCTGCTGATGCGCGGCGCGCTGGTGGCTTCCCTGGCCTGGCAGGATTACCGCAACGATGCCTGGCTGTCGGCCTGCTCGGTATTGGCGCTGGTGGCGGTGATCGCACCGCTGCTGGTGCTGTTCGGTTTGAAATTCGGTCTGGTCAGCAGTTTGACCGAGCGCCTGGAAAACGACCCGGCCACCCGGGAGATCATCCCCCTGGGTGGCGGCCGGTTCAGTGCCGCGTTTATCGAGCAGTTGAGCCAGCGCAGCGACGTGTCGTTCGCCTTGCCGCGCACCCGGCAGATTGCCGCGACAGCGGATCTGACCGCAGGCGCTTCGACGGTGACTGTGGAAATGATCCCCACCACCGCCAACGATCCGTTGCTCGGCAGTCTGCCGGTGCCCCAAGGGCTGGATCAGGTGCTGCTCAGCCAGACCGCCGCCGAAAAGCTCGGGGCCAAGGCCGGTGATTGGTTAGAGGCCGGTTTTGGCCGGCAGGTGGCCGGTCGTGGCGAGGCGCAGCGCACTCGCGTTCAGGTGCTGCAGGTTCTGCCGCTGGAAGCCTTCGCCCGGGACGGATTGTTCGCGCCGTTGACGTTACTGGAAGCGGCTGAAGATTACCGGGACGGCCGCGCCGTGCCTGCGTTCGATTGGCCAGGTGATGCGGTGGGCGCGACGGAGCAGCGGGTATATCCGGCGTTTCGCCTGTACGCCCGCAGCCTCCAGGATGTCGAGCCGCTGCGCCAGTACTTCGCTGCGCAGAACCTGCTGGTCTCGACCCAGGCCCAGGCCATCGCCCAAGTGCAATCGCTGAGCCGCAACCTGTCGATCGTGTTCTGGATCATCGCCGGATTGGCCGTGGCGGGAGCGTTCGCGGCGATTTTTGCCGGGGCGCTTGCGGCGGTCGAGCGCAAGCGTCGAGCGTTATCGGTGCTGCGCTTGCTGGGGTTTTCCACGGCAGCGTTGCTGTTGTTTGTGGTGGTGCAGGCGCTGTACAGCGCCGGCCTTGCCGCCCTGTTGAGTGCCGGGCTGTATGGCCTGGCGCAATCGGGCTTGAACCATTTATTTGCGCAGATGCCGGGCGAGTACGCCAGCCATCTGCTGGCGCGTCACTACGCGTTGGCCCTGGCGGCAGTGCTCGGCGTCAGTGCCGTGGCGGCGCTCTGTGGTGGCTGGCGAGTGGCGCGTATCCAGGCGTGTGAAGGAATCCGAGATGTATAAGTTACTGGGCGCCGCCGTGGCGCTGAGCCTGGCCGGCATGGTCTGGGCTGATGAAGGCACCGACAAGCTGGACAACCCCAAGCCGTTGCCCGATGACGTCAGCCTGCCGCTGCCGTGCGAAGGGCAGATGGTGTTCCGTTACGTCTACATCCTGGCCCAGGGCAGTCTGGACGACCGCGAGATCAGCCTCGGTTACCCGTTCAGCGAAGGCGAGGCCGGCTATCAGCAGTCGTTCATTTCCGGTTATCGCCGGGACTTCATCAATGGCCAGTTCACCCTCAAGGATCTGCCCAAGGACTGGAGTAAAAGCATCACCCCGTTGATGCCCAAGACCGACGCCAACACCCCGCTCAAACCGATGCTCTATTTCATCGGCAAATACGAAGTCACCGCCCGCCAATACGCGCAGGTCATGGCCCAGGCGCAATCGTTGGCCAGCGGTGAACCAGCGCCAGCCTGCGAGGCGTTGCAGGCTGAAATTCCGCAAGGCATGGCCGGGCGTTTGCCCAAGGTGAAGCTGTCGCGATTCGAGGCGGAACGCTTCTCGGCGGTGTACAGCGCCTGGCTGATGAAATACCACAAGGACCTGCTGCCGGTGAGCGGTCGCGGCACCTCGGCAGAGGAGGGCGGGCTGGGTTTTGTGCGCTTGCCGACCGAAGTCGAATGGGAATTTGCTGCCCGTGGCGGGCAGGCCGTCAGCCGTCAGGACCTGGAAGGGCGCCTGTTTCCCCGGCGCCTGGACGGCAGCGAAAGCGACGGACCGCTGGCCGATTGGGCGGTCTTCAATCAGGTCGCCGGCGGCACCGGTCAGGCCGCGCGGTTGATGCCGATCGGTACCAAACTGCCAAACCCCATTGGCTTGTTCGACGTGATCGGCAACGCCGCCGAAATGGTCCAGGAGTCCTTCCAGCTGGTGCACGCCGGACGCCGCCAGGGCACCTACGGCGGCTTCGTGGTCAAGGGCGGCAATTACCTGGAAGGCGAGGGCACCTTGTTTACCGGGATGCGCCGCGAGTACCCGCTGTTCGCCGCCGACGGCACCGAGCAAAACAACGAAACCACCGGGTTCCGGGTCGCGGTTGGCGCGTTGTCGGCGCCCCGTTCGCGCTACAAGGAACTGTTTGCCCAATGGCAGAAAGAAGGTCGGCTGGCTTCGCTGACCGATGCCATCGATGACGCCCAGGACCCGACCAAACGCCTGGACAGCATCATTGCCGCCAGCGTCGATCCGCGTTTGCAAGCCGAGTTGGGGCTGGTCAACGAAGAGCTCAAGCGCAACGTCTCGCTCATCGCCCAACAGCGCGAGGAAGCGGCCGGCAACCTGATCCAGTCGGCGGCCCTGGTGGCCGAGACCGTCAACAACTACAACATTCGCCTGACCAATTTGCAGAAGAGTCGCCAGCAGGCCGTGGACGCCAAGGACGAGGCCAGCGCCAAGCTGTTCGCCATGGCCATCGACAACGGCCGCAGCGCGCTGGACGGCGCGGTGGCGATCTACATCGACAACCTGGCGACTGGCACGCGCTACACCGATGCCGTGATCCAGGCGCAGTTTCAACGCATCAAGGAAGAGTTGGAGCGCAAGCCGGTACTGGGCAAGAGCCTGGTGACGCGCGCGACGTTATTCGTTCGCCATGTCGGTGATTATCGTCAGCAACGACGAGCCGACCCGGCGGCGATATTGAAGGAATTGCTCGCATCGAACGCTCAGCGGTCTTGATCGTTCGTTGTACAGCGAGCTTGGAAGGGACTCAGGCGGCGATGGGCCGTGCTGAGCTGGTCAAACTTAAACGAGAACACAACTATGCTTTCCTCCCGTAAAGCTTTTGCTTCGGTTTCCAAGCGTCACTTGCTGCTGATCGCTGTTGGCTTCAGCACCGTACTGACCGGTTGCGCTACGTCGCCGACGTCCAAGGTCGCCTCGAGCACCAAGGTCGAGTACTACCCGAACTGCTACGAGCCGGTGCAGCACCTGCGCGCCACCGATTCGAACATGACCAAGTCGGTGGTTACCGGTGCGGCTGTCGGCGCTGTCGGCGGTGCACTGTTGGGCGCCCTGACCGATTCCGAGAACCGTGGCCGCAACGCCGCCATCGGTGCAGCAGGCGGTGCCCTGGCGGGCGGCGCGGTCGGTTACTACAACGAGCGTCAGAAGCAGATCGCCGATGACAACCAGCGCATCGCGTCCTACGCCTCCGACGTCAACAAAAGCGCCGCCGACATCGACCGCAGCACCGCGTACGCCAAGGCTTCGCAACAGTGCTACCAGAGCGCGTTCACCAAACTGGTCGCCGACCGCAAGGCCAAGACCGTCAGCGACACCGAGGGCCGCAAGCGCCTGGCAGAAATCGTCGCCGGCCTCAAAGAGTCCAACGACCTGATCGTCGCGGTGAACGGTAAAGCCAGCGAAGACCTGAACAACTACACCCAGGCCTACGAAAAAGACCTGCAGCAAGTAGGCGTGCAGCGCACTGACGTGGTCACCGTGGCGACCGCCGACACCACACCGGTCGTGACCCCGACCAAGAGCAAAAAAGCGGTGAAACCGGCGAAAAAACCGGTGCTGCCAACCGTGCCGAAAGAAGCGGTCACCACCGAGAAAACCCTGCAAACCGCACAAGCCAAACAGGCGGAAAGCAAGCAAGTCGCCAGCGCAGGCACCACTCAGGTCAACAGCATGTGCAAGAACCCGGACCTGGGCGACTGGGCACCGGTACCTTGCCCGAATGTTTGATTGAGCTTTCTGTAGGGCTTTGATCATTCCCGCGCACTGCGTGGGAATGATCTGTACTGGCTACGCCTGGGCGCCATGCGCCGCCATCTCCTGCGCTGGCAAATGATCCAGCGCTCGCTTCACCAGCAACTGCGGATTATCCGCCATTCTGCTCAACGCCAATTTACATCCCTGCCAGCTTCCATAGGGGATGCCGAGTTGGAACAGGCGCAAACTACCCGGCACGCTTACAAGCGAACAAAAGAATGATGTCGGACGCCTCCAGAAAGTACGTCAGAGTTTTCCGCGTTTCAGAATGTTGCGTCAGCAATGCGCGAAGGGCTTTCGATACTTTTGTAAGAAATTTGAGGCGAACAGAATATGTATCTGGAGAGAAACGGATCAAATACAAGGCGCCATCATTTTGACGGAGCCTTGTATTGCTTATTGTCCGTCACTTCTATGTCCATAGATGACTGTAACTTTTCGGAAACCTCCTACATTTTTCATTTTTTAATTTTGTCATGCTGGGTTCCGCTTCAGAACGTGAATGTTCAGCGATTATCACCGGGTTTGATAAACCGCTCTGGTCCAATGGTTTCGGGGGCAATGCGTCGAGATGGGAGGGTTAAAGTCAACGTCAGGGAATCCCCTGTCACATATAGGGCTTTCTCCTACATGCAATAGAGAAGCCGCCGTTTTATTGTTTATTTGGGTGCTTGCTAATGGCCATCATTGTGATTAGGATGCGCGCACTTGAAAGGGCGCGAACTCAATTGGATGAGGCTCATCGCAGCTCTTTGATACTGTCCGGCGCCATTGCAACTGCAATGGCCGCATGACCGTTATCCTAATTAAAGGCCATGGATGTCCTACTCAAGCAAACTTTCCGCTCATTACCTTGAACTCGCAAAAGCCTCTGTTTCCCAAGAGAGTTTCGCGGGCGAGGATGTTCGCTTTTCGAGCGAATACGAGGCATTGGAAAGCGAACTGGCCAAAGCCCAGTCCATGCACGAAAGTGGTCAGATCGACTGGCTGAAAATCCGTGAAAACAGCGAAAACCTGCTGCGCACTCAATCCAAGGATTTGCGTGTCGGCGCTTGGCTGACCTGGGCGCTGTACCAGCGCGAATCCTTCCAGGGGCTGCTGGCTGGCCTCGGTTTGCTGCACCATCTCTGTGAAAACCATTGGGCCGAAGTTCACCCGAACAAGGCCCGCACCCGCTCCGCCGCCATCAGCTGGTTGGTGCCGCGTCTTGAACAGGTGCTGAACGAAAACGTTGCGATCAAAGAGCAGCTGCCGCTGTTCCGCCGGCTGGTCGAGCATCTGGAAGGCCTCGATGCCGCGTGCACCGAGCACTTGGGCGATGACGCGCCGTTGCTGCTGCCGATCTCCCGCCGCTTGAAAAACATGGTTCAGCGCGCCGCCGATAACCAGCCGGAGCCCGGTGTGGTGGGCGCCGCAGTGGCCCAGGTCAAGCAGGCTGCGACCCAGCTGTTCACCCCCGGCGCGCCGATCGACAATGAGAAAGAAGCCCATAAGGCCCTGCGCGCCCAGCAGGAAAGCGCCCGTCCGTTGTGCGCCTGGTGGCTCAAGCAGAAAGCCACCGACCTGCGCGCCCTGCGCCTCAATCGTACGCTGCTGTGGCTGCCCATCGACGCGGTGCCCGAGCGCAATGCCGAGCAGATCACCGTCCTGCGTGGCGTGCCGGCAGACAAACTCAAGGCCTATCAGGACCGCTTCGACCAAGGGAAATACGCTGATCTGCTGGTAGAGCTGGAGGCGAGCCTGGCGAAGGCGCCGTTCTGGTTCGATGGCCAGCGAATGGTCTGGGAATGCCTTCAGGGGCTGAACGCCGAGATGGCCATGCGCGAAGTGGAAATCCACTTCGCGCTTTTGGTTCAGCGCCTGCCCGGCATTATCGAATTGCGTTTCCACGACGGCGCGCCGTTCGCCGACCCGGCCACCCGCGCCTGGATCAGCGCCCACGTCATGCCGCACCTGCAAAGCGCCAGTGCGCCGCGCAAGGTCGAAGTCGCCGATACCCAGCCGGCCTGGGAACTGGCCCTGGAAGAAGTCATGCCGATTCTGCGCAAGGACGGCCTCAAGGCCGCCGTGCAGATCCTCAAGCAGGGCCTGCAAAGCGCCCACGGCGGGCGGGTTCGGTTCTTCTGGCAGTTCGCCCTCGCGCGGCTGTGCTTCATGGCCAAGAAATACGAACTGGCCAAGACCCAACTCGAAACCCTCGACCAAACATTACAGGACTCAGGCCTGCACGCCTGGGAGCCCGATCTTGCGCTGGAAGTGCTGCATTTGCTGCATAGCTGCTGCGAGTTGTTACCGCAGAACCATGCAGTGCGTGAACGCAAGGAAGAGATTTATCGCAGGCTGTGCCACCTCGATCTCGAAGTGGTACTCGAATAGGCCCCAGGGCCACAACCGCAAGGAGAAAAGCCATGGCCAAAGAAGGCTCGGTAGCCCCCAAGGAACGCATCAACGTCACCTTCAAACCCGCCACCGGCGGTGCTCAGGAAGAGATTGAACTGCCGCTGAAACTACTGGCAATCGGTGACTACACCCACCGCAAGGACGAACGCAAAGTCGAAGATCGCAAGCCGATCAGCATCGACAAGATGACCTTCGACGAAGTGCTGGCCAAGCAAGAGCTGAGCCTGACGCTGAGCGTACCGAACCGTCTTCAGGAAGAAAGCGACACTGAAGAACTGGCCGTGCAACTGCGCGTCAACTCGATGAAGGACTTCAACCCGGCATCCTTGGTCGAGCAAGTGCCCGAGCTGAAAAAACTGATGGAGCTGCGCGACGCGCTGGTGGCCCTCAAAGGCCCGCTGGGTAACGCGCCTGCGTTCCGCAAAGCCATCGAAGGCGTGCTCGCCGACGACGAATCCCGCGGTCGCGTACTCGGTGAGCTGGGCCTGAACGCCGCAGCCCAGGACGCCTGAGCCCCCATCAGCCAAGGAAGCCAACACAATGAGCACTAGCGCAGCACAGCAAAAGAGCAACGAGAACGGCGAATACAGCATTCTCGACAGCATCATCGCCGAAACCCGCCTGACCCCGGATGACGAAGCCTACGACATCGCCAAGCGCGGTGTGTCGGCGTTCATCGAAGAGCTGCTCAAGCCGCAGAACAACGGTGAGCCGGTCAAGAAGGCCATGGTCGACCGCATGATCGCCGAGATCGATGCCAAGCTCAGCCGTCAGATGGACGAAATCCTGCACCACCCGGATTTCCAGTCCCTGGAATCGTCGTGGCGTGGCCTGCAGTTGCTGGTCGACCGCACCAACTTCCGCGAAAACATCAAGATCGAAATCCTCAACGTCTCCAAGGACGACCTGCTGGATGACTTCGAAGATTCGCCGGAAGTGATGCAGTCGGGCCTGTACAAGCACATCTACACCGCTGAATACGGCCAGTTCGGTGGTCAGCCGGTTGGCGCGATCATCGCCAACTACTACATGTCCCCAAGCTCGCCGGACGTGAAACTGATGCAGTACGTGTCCAGCGTAGCCTGCATGTCCCACGCGCCGTTTATTGCTGCCGCCGGCCCGAAATTCTTCGGCCTGGAAAGCTTCACCGGCCTGCCGGACCTGAAAGATCTGAAGGATCACTTCGAAGGCCCGCAGTTCGCCAAATGGCAGAGCTTCCGTCAGTCGGAAGACTCCCGTTACGTTGGCCTGACCGTGCCGCGCTTCCTGCTGCGTAACCCGTACGACCCGGAAGAAAACCCGGTCAAATCGTTCGTGTACAAAGAAACCGTCGCCAACAGCCACGAGCACTACCTGTGGGGCAACACGGCCTACGCGTTCGGCACCAAGCTGACCGACAGCTTCGCCAAATTCCGCTGGTGCCCGAACATCATCGGCCCGCAAAGCGGTGGCGCGGTTGAAGACCTGCCGTTGCACCACTTCGAAAGCATGGGCGAAATCGAAACCAAGATTCCTACTGAAGTACTGGTTAGCGACCGTCGTGAATACGAACTGGCCGAGGAAGGTTTCATCTCCCTGACCATGCGCAAAGGCTCCGACAACGCAGCGTTCTTCTCCGCAAGCTCGGTGCAGAAGCCGAAGTTCTTCGGCATCAGCGCAGAAGGCAAGGCTGCAGAGCTGAACTACAAGCTCGGCACCCAACTGCCGTACATGATGATCGTCAACCGCCTGGCTCACTACTTGAAAGTGCTGCAGCGCGAGCAACTCGGTTCGTGGAAAGAACGTACCGACCTCGAGCTGGAACTCAACAAGTGGATCCGCCAGTACGTGGCCGACCAGGAAAACCCGAGCGCCGAAGTTCGTGGCCGTCGTCCACTGCGCGCAGCCCAAATCATCGTCAGCGATGTTGAAGGCGAGCCGGGCTGGTACCGCGTCAGCCTGAACGTGCGCCCGCACTTCAAGTACATGGGTGCTGATTTCACCCTGTCGCTGGTTGGCAAGCTGGACAAAGAGTAAACGGAGCGACTCATGACTGGATACGGCAGCCTTTTCGAACGCTTGGGTGGCGACGCGGACAAACGCGTCGGCTGGAGCCGCGAGGTTTCCGCCATGGCGTCGGTGGCTGCCCATCTGGCCAAGATGCTCAGCACCCGTGCGGGCAGCGTGCAAACGCTGTCCGATTACGGGCTACCCGATCTCAATGACATGCGCCTGAGCCTGCACGACTCCCTGAGTCAGGCCCGCCGGGCCATCGAAAGCTTCATCGAAGCCTACGAACCGCGCCTGAGCAACGTGCGTGTCATCTCCCTGCCGCGTGACAACGATCAGCTTCGCCTGTCCTTCAGCATCGAAGGCCTGCTGGAAGTTGATGGTTTCAAGCGCCAGGTCAGTTTCGCCGCGCGCCTGGATGGCAGCGGTCAAGTAAAGGTCAATTAAGGAGACTCCGATGTCCGGCAAACCCGCAGCACGCGTATCCGACCCCACCGCTTGCCCGCTCCCCGGCCACGGCACCAACCCGATCGCCGCCGGTTCCGGCGACGTGTTCTTCGACGGCCTCGCGGCCGCCCGCCAAGGCGATGCCTCGGCGTGTGGTGGTGCGATGGTTGGCGATCTTGCAACGACTGTTTTGATTAACGGTAAACCGGCGGCGACCGTGGGCTCCGTTGGCGCTCATGGCAATAAAGTTACGGCCGGGTCTTCGACGGTGATTATCGGGAACTCTCACACGCCGGTTCCGTTTATTCCGCCGGTTCCATTGATGCTGTTTTCCCATTGTCAGCATGTTGTGATGGAAGATCAGGATGGAAATCCACTTCAGGATATTCCTTATCAGATTACAACCGCCAAAGGCGAAGTTATCTCCGGGCAAAGTGATGCAATGGGCAGAACCCAGTTGGTAGGGGGGGAAGAAGGTGAAACTTTTGACTTTCACGCCGCAATTGATGGAGCGTCGGTATGAGTGCCGAAATTTTGTCTACCTTGATGGCGCGGTCAATTGCGTTAACTCCAAAGTCAGATCCCGTCGGGAAAAAAGTTACCTATAAAGTATTCTGGAAAACGACTGCTTTCTGGACGGATGCAGATATTGCTGCTTATCACGACGAAGCACCATTGATTGCGGAAAGACTGATCAATGAGCAGTATTGGGATAAAAATGGCGCGGTAAGTAACTATAGATTTACCTGCGAAGATTTTGCAATCATGATCTTAGTAGAGTTTTCTAGTAAGCGCGGGCTTCCAGTTAAGCTGGTTACTGGCGTAAGGGCTTATAGAAACATGGAAAATTATAGTCCGTCCGCTCATGATCGATATGGGTCGAATAAGTACGGTTTCGCTGAAATGGTGATGCTGACTTACGGCGCCCGTGAGATGCAAAAAACGGGGGTCAATACTGTAGCAGTAGCCTCCTTGGAGGATTTGATGCCGGGCGACATCCTTGCGCAGGCACTTGATCGTCCGATAACGAATAATACTGCCCATCACATACAGATGGCTGTGGCTGTGACTGACTCACGAATTGATATACGCCAGGGAAATACAGACGCAGCAATTATCTGGCCTTTTACATGGCTTGAGAAGCTTAAGGGGAAAGATATGGCTGATCCCCAAAGTGGAGGATATGTAGGGCTTCCGGTACAAAAAGGATACTTCATTAAGTCAGGGACGGGCTGGACTTACCATAATCTGACGAAAGGCTCTGTTGGTGAGGATTTTCTTAAGTACTTTGAATTATACCGCTGGAATTTTATGGGGTTTAATAAGGAATGACTATGGAAGGTTACTTTGCCGGTATGGTAGATAATGACTATTTCGGCGTGCTGGCGTTTTTTTGTTTTTTTGTTGGTGTTGCCGGGCTTATACCAAGCGTTAGGGAAAAAAGGCTTCACAAGGTATTGAATTTTATTTGTGTTATGGCTGTTCCAGTCATGTTTGTGATAGGTGTCTATTATTTGACGCACTCCAGTGTCTGATTTTTATATGGTCATACCCTAGTGGGAATGGCACTGGCTGAATGCATTTATCATTAATACACCTTACATGCACTTGGAAAAATGACAGACATGCTAGTGAGCGGTGAAATAGAAGGCTACCTGGCCGTTGTAGCCGACAGCAATTTGTTTGGCGCTCTGGCATTGCTGAGTCTTGTGCTGATTCTGACCGGGCTTCGTCGTGGATTCCGAGAGTCGCTGCTGCATCGCGTGCTGACGTTCGTAGTGTTAATGACCGTCGTCCTGATGGAGCTCACCGGATCCTACTATGCGAATTTGAGTCCAGCATGAACATCTACGTTCGCGTTGCCATGTGCCTGGCTTTCCACGTCGCTGGATGCGTTGCGTACGCTTTCCTGAACGACGCAGTTGTCATTGCCTATAAAGCGTTCAACGGCGGATTTACCACACGTGGAGTGGGTATCGGTATCGCTCACTACACGTTCATTTACATTTTTTTCGGGGTGAATCTGGTGGTCGCGTTGATCCCGAACCTGTGGGTCAAGCTTGGCATCCTGGCGCTGATGGTCAGTTTCATTCTGTACACCATGGTGCCGGACAACCCCCTTCGCGCGCTCTTCTACACCGTGGCCCAGGGCGGAGTGACATTGCTGGCGATTCTGGTAACGCAGGTCATTGAGTTGCGTTTGGAAAGGCGCGCTCTGATGCGGCAGGCAGTACCTGTGAATCCTATTCAGGAGGTGATCGCATGATCAGTTCAGGTCGCCGCCGGTTGCTTCTCACAGCTCTGTGGCTCCTCGTGGGGTACGTGGTTTCAGGGCTGACAGTCGCGCTCTACAGGACGTTTTTTTCATGAGTTCCACTACCAGACAGGTAACCCATGTCCTTTAACCACTACTACCAAAGCGAACTCACCGCACTTCGCCAGTTAGGTCGTCGTTTCGCCGAGCGTAGCCCGGCGTTGGCGCCTTTCCTTGGTCAGGCCGGGCGGGATCCGGATGTGGAGCGGTTGCTGGAGGGCTTTGCCTTTCTGACCGGTCGTCTGCGCCAAAAGCTCGACGACGAGTTGCCGGAGCTCAGCCACTCGCTGATGCAGTTGCTGTGGCCGAACTACATGCGGCCGCTGCCGGCGTTCAGCATTTTGCAGTTCGATCCGTTGAAGCGTTCCGGGCCGGCGTTGAGGGTTGAGCGTGATACGCCGGTCGAGAGTGTGCCGGTCGATGATGTGCGCTGCCGTTTCCGTACGTGCTACCCGACCGAGGTGCTGCCGCTGGATCTGGCTGCGCTGAATTACTCGGTGAAGGGTGACGGTTCGCTGTTGAGCCTGCGCCTGGAGATGAGCGCGGATGGTCACCTCGGCGAGTTGGAGCTGAGTCGTCTGCGCCTGCACTTTGCCGGTGAGCGTTACATCAGCCAGATGCTTTACCTGAGCCTGTTGCGCAACCTCGAAGGCATCGAGCTGATCCCGCTGGACGGCGCCGGCAAGCCCATCAACGGCGTAAGCGGTCAACCGATGGCGTTCAAGATGCCCGGCGACCGTGTGCAGCCGGTGGGTTTTGCCGAAGAGGAAGCGTTGATCCCGTATCCGCTGAACACCTTCCGCGGCTATCGCTACCTGCAGGAGTATTTCGCTTTCCAGGACAAATTCCTGTTCGTTGATATCAACGGTCTGGACCTGCTCAAGGCATTGCCGGAAGACACCCTCAAGCAAATGCGCGGCCTTGAATTGCGCTTCGATATTCGCAAGAGCGGCATCATGCGGATGCGTCCGACCCTGGACAACGTGAAGCTCTATTGCACGCCGATCGTCAACCTGTTCGAGCACGATGCACTGCCGATTCGCCTCGACGGCAAACAGGACGAATACCTGCTGTTGCCGGCCGAATACGACCTGGAAAACTGCGGTGTGTTTTCGGTGGAAACCGTGACTGGCTGGAAGCCCGGCGGCCTCGGTTATCAAGAGTACGTGCCATTCGAATCCTTCGAGCACGACCCGAGTTTCGACGTGCCCAACAGCCGTCCGCATTACAGCATCCGCCAGCGTTCGTCGTTGCTGCACGACGGCCTCGACACCTACTTGAGCTTCGGCATCCGCCATACCGAAGCCCACGAAACCCTGTCGATCGAGCTGATGTGCACCAACCAGAACCTGCCGCGCAAGCTCAAGCTCGGCGACATCCGCATGGCCTGTGAAGAGACGCCGGAGTTTTTGAGCTTCCGCAACATCACCCCGGCTACCTCGAGTTTCGCGCCGCCGCTGAACCGCGACTTCCTCTGGAAGCTGATCAGCAACATGTCGCTCAACTATCTGTCGCTGGCCGACGTCAACGCGTTGAAGGTGATTCTCGAAACCTACGACCTGCCGCGCTACTACGACCAGCATGCGGAAAAAGTCAGCAAACGCCTGCTGGGCGGGCTCAAGTCGATCAAGCACCAGCATGTCGACAGATTGCACCGAGGGTTGCCGGTTCGCGGGTTGCGCACCGAGCTGACCATCGATCCGGAAGGGTATATCGGCGAGGGCGACCTGTTCGTGTTCGCTTCGGTTCTTAACGAGTTTTTCGCGCTTTACGCCAGTCTCAATTCGTACCACGAGCTGCGGGTAAAAAGCACACAGGGAGAGGTGTACCAATGGACACCACGTATGGGCCTGCAGCCCCTGCTTTAAGCGGGCTGACCCGGGTAATACGCGAGTACTCGCTGTTTCAGGCCGTGCTGCTGGTGATTGACCGGCTGCGCGATGCACACCCGCACCTGAGCGAAGACGACCTGTACGACCAGCTGGAATTCCAGGCCAACCCGAGCCTGGGTTTCCCTGGCAGCGACGTCGATCGCGTGGAGTTTTTCGAAGAACACGGGATGAGGCGCGCGCGTCTGCGTTTCAACCTGATCGGCCTGGTCGGCTCCGGTTCGCCGTTGCCTGCGTTTTACGGCGAACAGGCGCTGGGTGACAGCGAAGACGGCAACCCGACCCGTAACTTTCTCGACCTGTTTCACCATCGCCTGCAACGGCTGATGCTGCCGATCTGGCGAAAGTATCGCTACCGCGCGAGTTTCCAGAGTGGCGCGCTCGACCCGTTTTCGGCGCAGCTGTTTGCCCTGATCGGCCTCGGCGGCGAAGAGATCCGCAAGGCCCAGGAACTGAACTGGAAACGCCTGCTGCCGTACCTCGGCCTGCTCAGCTTGCGGGCGCACTCGGCGGCGTTGATCGAAGCGGTGCTGCGCTACTACTTCAAGCACGCCGAGCTGACCATCGAGCAGTGCATCGAGCGCCGCGTCGAAATCCTCGACGAGCAGCGCAATCGCCTCGGTCGCGGCAACAGCATGCTCGGCGAAGACCTGGTGCTGGGCGAACACGTGCGCGACCGCAGCGGCAAATTCCGCATTCACATCCGCGAGCTCGACTGGCAACGCTTCCACGAATTCCTGCCGATCGGTTTCGGCTACCAGCCGCTGTGCGCGCTGGTGCGGTTCACCCTGCGTGACCCGCTCGATTACGACATTCGCCTGGTGCTGCGCCAGGAAGAAATCCGCGAACTTCGCATCGGTGAGCAGAACGCCTGTCGCCTGGGATGGACCAGTTGGCTCGGCCGCGAAAAAGCGGACGGCGTGGTGACCCTGGGCAGCAAAATTCATTAAGGACAGATGACACATGATCAACGTAGACCTGCAACAACTTATCCAGGCGCTGGACGCCGAAACCCGTCGTGACCTGGAAAGTTCTGCCGAACGCTGCGTCGCCCGTGGCGGCAGCAAGATCCTCGTCGAAGACTTGCTACTGGGCCTGCTGGAGCGTCCGCAAGGCCTGCTCGCCCGGGCGTTGCAGGATGCCGAAGTGGACGCTGGCGAGCTGAGCGCCGCGCTGCAATCGCGGGTCGAGCACAGCGCCTCGCGCAACCCGGTGTTCGCCCCGGAACTGGTGCAGTGGCTGCAGGACGCCTTGCTGGTGGCCAACCTCGAACTGGGCCAGAGCCAGGTCGAGCAGGCCGCGTTGATCCTCGCATTGCTGCGCAACCCGATGCGCTATGCCGGCAGCCGTTATCAGTCGTTGCTGGCCAAGCTGAACATCGAGCGTCTGAAAGAATTCGCCCTGTCGCAGAAAGAACAACCGGCCACCGGCAAACCGGCGGTGCCCGGCGAATCACTGCTGGAGCGCTTCACCCACAACCTGACCCAGCAGGCTCGCGACGGCAAACTCGACCCGGTGCTGTGCCGCGATGGCGCGATCCGTCAGATGGTCGACATCCTCGCTCGTCGCCGCAAGAACAACCCGATTGTGGTGGGTGAAGCGGGCGTCGGTAAAACCGCCATCGTCGAAGGACTGGCCTCGCGCATCGCCGCCGGTGAAGTGCCGCAAGTCTTGAAAGGCGTTGAGCTGCTGTCGCTGGACATGGGCCTGTTGCAGGCCGGCGCCAGCGTCAAAGGCGAGTTCGAACGTCGCCTCAAAGGCGTGATCGACGAAGTCAAAGCCTCGCCGAAGCCAATCATCCTGTTCATCGACGAAGCCCATACCCTGATCGGCGCGGGTGGCAACGCCGGCGGTTCTGACGCGGCCAACCTGTTGAAACCAGCCCTGGCCCGTGGCGAGTTGCGCACCATCGCCGCCACCACCTGGGCGGAGTACAAAAAATACTTCGAGAAAGACCCGGCCCTGGCCCGTCGTTTCCAACCGGTGCAACTGCACGAACCGACCGTCAGCGAAGCGGTGACCATTCTGCGTGGCCTGGCTCAGGTCTACGAGAAGAGCCACGGCATCTACCTGCGCGATGACGCGGTGGTTGCCGCGGCTGAGTTGTCCGCCCGTTACCTGGCGGGTCGTCAGCTGCCGGACAAGGCGGTCGACGTGCTCGACACCGCCTGCGCCCGGGTGCGCATCAGCCTCGCCGCCGCCCCGGAAAGCCTGGAACGCCTGCGTGGCGAACTGGCCGAAGGTGGCCGTCAGCGTCAGGCCCTGCGTCGTGACGCCGAAGCCGGTCTGCTGATCGATCACGAAGCGTTGGACGCTCTGGAAGATCGCCTGGCCGATGCCGAAGACGAAAAGGTCGCCCTCGAAACGCTGTGGACCGAGCAGAAAGAACTGGCCGAGCGCCTGCTGGACCTGCGTCAGCAACTGGCCAAGGCCCGTGAGACCGCCGCTGTCGAACCGACCATCACGGTCGAGGAAGACGCCGAAGGCACCGTGATCGAAACGTTGCCGGTGGACGAAGGGCAAAGCGTTGAAACCCTGGAAACCGCGCTCAACGAAACTCACAAAGCGCTGACCGAGCTTCAGGTCAAAGAACGCCTGGTGAGCTTCGAAGTCTGCCCGCGTCTGGTGGCCGAAGTGATCAGCGCCTGGACCGGTGTGCCATTGGCGCAACTGGCTCGCGAACACAACGCCAAGGTCGCAAGCTTCGCCACCGACCTGCGCACGCGTATTCGTGGTCAGGAGCAAGCGGTTCATGCGCTGGACCGTTCGATGCGCGCCACTGCCGCTGGCCTGAACAAGCCTGATGCCCCGGTCGGTGTATTCCTGCTGGTCGGCCCGAGCGGCGTCGGCAAGACCGAAACCGCGCTGGCCCTCGCTGATTTGTTGTACGGCGGTGATCGTTTCATCACCACCATCAACATGTCCGAGTTCCAGGAGAAGCACACCGTGTCGCGTCTGATCGGTGCGCCGCCGGGCTACGTCGGTTACGGCGAGGGCGGCATGCTCACCGAAGCCGTGCGGCAGAAACCGTACTCGGTGGTGTTGCTTGATGAAGTCGAAAAAGCCGACCCGGACGTGCTCAACCTGTTCTACCAAATCTTCGACAAAGGCGTGGCCAACGACGGGGAAGGGCGCGAGATCGATTTCCGCAACACGCTGATCCTGATGACCTCGAACCTGGGCAGCGACCGCATCAGCGAACTCTGCGAAGACGGCGCGCGGCCGACCGCCGAAGTCCTCGAAGAAACCATACGCCCGGTGCTCAGCAAACACTTCAAACCGGCGTTGCTGGCGCGCATGCGCGTGGTGCCTTACTACCCGGTGGGCGGCCCGGTGCTGCGCGAGCTGATCGAAATCAAACTCGGTCGTCTGGGCGAGCGCCTGAACCGCCGTCAGCTGGATTTCACTTACTCCCAGGACCTCGTCGATCACCTGGCCGAACGCTGCACTCAAAGCGACAGCGGCGCACGCCTGATCGACCACTTGCTCGACCTGCATGTGCTGCCGCTGGTGGCCGACCGTTTGCTCGATGCGATGGCCACCGGTGAAAGCCTCAAGCGCGTGCATGCGACGCTCGACGGCAATGCCAGCGTGACGTGCGAGTTCGCCTGAGGTGGGTGTGATGTTCACTCAAGTGCCGCAACCGCTGGTCTATGCCGAAGCCTTGCTGGCGCAGTTCGCCAGCCTGTCGCGGGCGGCGGACAGCGCTGTGCTGCTGGGTGACTTCGTGCGCGGCCTGGCCGAGCTCAGCGGTTGCGAGCTGACGCAGTTGTACCTGCTGGATGCGACCCACACTTGCCTGGGGATGAACGCCGAGTGCCTGAACGGCGTTCTGCAACCCCGGGAAGGGGCGAGCCTGCCGGCGGATTACAACGGTGAACAACTGCTGCAATTCGCCCTGTGCCAGAACCGCGTGGTGTGCCTCAGCGAGCTGAGCGGCAGCCTGCACGAAACCAGTTTCCTGCCACCCCAGGCCACGCCCTGGCAGTCGCTGCTGTGCGTGCCGCTGGTCAATCAGCAGAAGGCTGTCGAAGGTTTGCTGCTGTGCGCCAGTCGCCGCCAGATCGACCTGCAAGGGTTTGCCGATTCCCTCGGTCAACTGGGCTCGTTCGTGCTCGGTCAGTTGCACTTGCTGCAACGTTTGCGTCAGCCGACCGGTGATACACGCCCGGCGCTACTCAACGTCCCGAGCGCCAGCGGTTATGGCCTGATCGGCAAGAGCGTGGCGATGCGCCAGACCTACTCGTTGATCAGCAAAGTCCTGCACAGCCCCTACACCGTGCTGCTGCGCGGTGAGACCGGCACCGGCAAGGAAGTGGTCGCGCGGGCGATTCACGATTGCGGCCCGCGCCGGTCCCAGGCGTTCATCGTGCAGAACTGCGCAGCGTTCCCCGAGAACCTGCTGGAAAGCGAGCTGTTCGGCTACCGCAAGGGCGCCTTCACCGGTGCCGATCGCGACCGTGCGGGACTGTTCGACGCGGCCAACGGCGGCACCTTGTTGCTCGATGAAATCGGCGACATGCCGCTGTCCCTGCAAGCCAAGTTACTGCGGGTATTGCAGGAGGGCGAGATCCGCCCGTTGGGTTCCAACGACACCCACAAGATCGACGTGCGGATCATCGCCGCAACGCACCGCGATTTGTCGGTGCTGGTCAGCGAAGGCAAGTTCCGCGAGGACTTGTACTACCGCCTCGCGCAATTCCCGATCGAACTGCCGGCCCTGCGTCAACGCGAAGGCGACATCCTCGACCTGGCGCGGCACTTCGCCGACAAGGCTTGCGCGTTTCTGCAGCGCGATGCGGTGCGTTGGTCCGACGCGGCGCTGGATCACCTGTCCGGTTATGCCTTCCCCGGCAACGTTCGCGAACTCAAGGGTTTGGTCGAGCGCGCAGTACTGCTGTGCGAGGGCGGCGAGTTGCTAGCCGAGCATTTTTCCCTGCGCATGGAAGCCATGCCGGAAGACAGCAGCCTGAACCTGCGCGAACGCCTGGAGCAGGTCGAACGCAGTCTGCTGCTCGACTGCCTGCGCAAAAACGACGGCAACCAGACCCTCGCCGCCCGCGAACTCGGGCTGCCACGGCGCACGCTGCTGTACCGCCTCGGGCGGCTGAATATCAATTTGGGTGACTTCGATGGTTAACCCAAAACAAATTTCTGTGGCGAGTGGACTTCCTGTGGTGAGCAGGCTTTCTGTGGCGAGGGGGCTTGCCCCCGTTCGGCTGCGAAGCAGTCGTAGTCCGGTAAATGTGGTTTGCCTGAATAAACAGGATGGCCGGTTTTGGGGCCGCTTTGCGACCCAACGGGGGCAAGCCCCCTCGCCACAGGGGATCTGCTCTAAGCCTTGGATTAGAGCCTCCCAATCAAACTCATTCGCTTCTGATAGCGCCACCCGAAAGGGTCGGCGCTTTGTGCTTTGTCTACCTCTGGAGACCCTCTGATGCCTGTTCGTCACTGGCAAGCCGTCCTGCTGACCCTCGTCGTTCTATGCGGCCTCGGCGGCTGTAGCGGCAATTACAAATACAACGACAACACCTATCGCCCGTTGGGTGATCCGCAGGCGGTCAATCGCGGCAAGTGACCGCAAGGAGCATCATCATGGAACTGGTTTTCGAAATGCTGAACACCAAGCAGTTCGTGCCCACGGATTTGTGCCAGAAGACCTTCAAACAGGCCGGTGGCGTGATCGGCCGGGGCGAGGACTGCGACTGGATCATCCCCGACCGCAAGCGTCACCTGTCCAACCACCACGCGGTGATCAGCTACCGCGAGGGCATGTTTTTCCTGACCGATACCAGCAGCAACGGTATCCAGGACAGCGAAAGCGGCGCACGCCTGCGCAAGGGCGAGCCGATGCGCATCGAACACGGCAGCGTGTATGTGCTGGGTGACTTCGAGATTCGCGCGCGACTGGTGCGCGACCCGGCGACGTTCGACGTCGAAGTCGGCCGTCCGCAGGCCGCGGGCAGCATCATCCCGGACGACGCATTCCTCGACCTTGACCCGCTCAATGCCCTCGACCAGCAAGAACGCGTGTACTCGGAAATCGAGGAGCTGATTTCCCCGAGCACGGTGATCGAGGACACCCGTCAGCGCGCCGACTACGCGCGCATCGACATGGAAAGCCTGATGGTGCCGGAGCTGATCGCCGCCCCGGCAGAGCCAGCGCCAGCCCCGCCGCCAAAAGCGGTTGAGCGTCAGAGCGAAGGTTTCTGGGAGCACTTCGGCGCGGCGTTGGGCGTGGACCTCAAAGGCCTCGACCACGACGCCCGCGAAGCCCTGGCCCTGAACGCCGCACGCCTGCTCAAGCAGAGCGTCGGCGGTTTGCAGCAGAGCCTGCGCACCCGCAGCGAGCTGAAAAACGAACTGCGCCTGGCCCAGACCACCGTGCAAGGCAGCCAAAAGAACCCGTTGAAATTCGCCGTCGATGCCGGTGAAGCGTTGGGCATTCTGTTGCAGGGCAACAAGCCGGGCCAATTGCCGGCCGAGCAAGCGATCTCCCGTGCGTTCCGCGATTTGCAGGCGCATCAGGTGGCCTTGCTGACCGCCAGCCGCGCCGCCGTTCGCGGCACTCTTGAGCACTTCTCGCCACAACAGCTGACCCTGCGTTTCGAGCGAGACAACAAGCCATTGCTCGCCACCTCCGGCAGTCGCTGGAGAGCTTATGGGCGTTATCACCAGGCCCTGCGTCAGGACGATGAATGGAGCGAACGTCTGTTGGCCCGCGACTTCGCCCAGGCCTACGAAGAACAGATCCGCCTGATTTCCACCCTACACACCGACCACCAAGGATGATGCGCATGTCTCGCTGTTCCACCGCTTTTTTCAAGATGCTGACTGCGTTCGCTGCTTTGGTGCTGCTGGCCGGTTGCTCGTCGCTGTCGCCGTATTCCACCGTGACCAAGCTCAACCTGAAGCTGACCGCCAGCGATCAATTGAACCCGGACCTCAACGGTCGTCCGTCGCCGATCGTCGTACGCCTGTTCGAGCTCAAGCACCCGGTGGCCTTCGAGAACGCTGATTTCTTCAGCCTCTACGAACGCGCCAAGGAATCCCTGGCCCCGGACTTGGTGGCCAGCGAAGAACTGGAACTGCGCCCAGGCGAAACCGTCGAGCTCAAGCTCAGCGTGGAAGAGGGCAGCCGTTACGTTGGCGTGCTCGCCGCCTACCGCGACCTGCCGGAAACCAAGTGGCGCTACACCGTGCAAATCACTCCGGTGCAAGTCACCGCGGCTGACCTGACCCTCGATCAGGCCGGCATCCGCAACACCCATGAAACGCTCGCCAAGGCGGATGACTGAACATGAATGCCCATAAAGTCATTTGGCAGGAAGGCATGCTGTTGCGTCCGCAGCACTTCCAGCACAACGATCGTTACTACGACCACCAGATGAAGACCCGCACCCAGTTGCTGGGCAGCTACACCTGGGGCTTCCTCAACCTGGAAATCGACTTGCAGTTCCTCAACATGGGCAAACTGGTGATCAGCCAGGCCTCGGGGATTCTGCCGGATGGCAGCCTGTTCGAACTGGGCGGCAACACCGAGCCGCTGGCCCTGGACGTGCCGCCGAACACCGGCAACACGCCGATCTATCTGGCGCTGCCGCTGGTGACCGGTAACCACATCGAAGCCCGCCGCCCGGAGCAATCCGACGTGCTGGCGCGCTACACCGCGTATGAAGCGGAAGTCGCCGACTCCAATGCCGGCGACGACTCCGCCAGCCAGGTCAGTTGCGCCCGTCCGGACTTCAAGCTATTGCTCGGCGAGCAGCAGAGCGACCAGGCCTACGTGAAACTGAAGATCTGCGAAGTGCTCGACACCACGCCTGACGGCGTGATCAGCCTCGACCCGGATTTCGTGCCGACCTACATTCAGGCGCACTCGTCCAGCTACCTGCTGTCGTGCCTCAAAGAAGTGATCAGCATGCTCGGCCACCGGGGCGACACCATCGCCGACCGGATCCGCTCCAACGGCAAGGTCGGTGGCGCGGAAGTCGGCGACTTCATGATGCTGCAACTGATCAACCGCACCGAACTGTTGCTGCGCCATTACCTCGGCCTGGAGCAGGTTCACCCGGAAGAGTTGTACCGCACGCTGCTGACCATGCTCGGCGATCTGGCGACGTTTTCCAGCGACAGCAAACGCCCGCGTCTGGACAGCCGTTACCAGCACAGCGATCAGGGCGCGAGCTTTCGCAAACTGATGGAAGCGATTCGTCAGGTGCTGTCGATGGTGCTCGAACAGCACGCCATCGAGCTGATTCTGCAAGCGCGTCAGTACGGGATCATCGTGTCGCCGTTGCACGACCACAAACTGCTGGGCTCGGCTTCGTTCGTGCTCGCAGCCAGTGCCAACTGCGACTCCGAAGAACTGCGCCATCGCCTGCCGGCGCACCTCAAGGTCGGCCCGGTGGAGCGCATCCGCCAACTGGTCAACCTGCACCTGCCGGGCATCAAGGTCAAACCGTTGCCGGTGGCCCCACGGCAGATCGCGTTCCACTCCAACAAAACCTATTTCATCCTCGAACTCAGTTCCGAAGACCTGGCGCAACTCGAACGCTCCGGCGGCTTCGCGTTCCACGTGTCCGGCGAATTCGCCGAGCTTGAACTGAAATTCTGGGCCATCAGGAACTGACCGACATGATCAAGGACATGGAACACACCCAGGACGACAAAACCGTCCTGCTCGACCGCCAGGGCCACGGCCCGGCCTCGAGTCCGCTGACTGACTTCGCGGCACCACCGCGTTTTGAACAGTTGGAAGAACGGATGATCTATGCCGCGCGCCTGCGCCCGGCCGAAGCGTTCAACATCAGCCTCAATTCGCTGGTGGCGGCGGCGTCCGAACTGCTGTCGGAAGTGGTGCGGCTCAAGCACAGCGACACCCGCGAAG
This sequence comes from Pseudomonas sp. B21-019, assembly GCF_024749225.1. Taxonomy (NCBI): domain Bacteria; kingdom Pseudomonadati; phylum Pseudomonadota; class Gammaproteobacteria; order Pseudomonadales; family Pseudomonadaceae; genus Pseudomonas; species Pseudomonas sp. B21-019. The sequence continues at coordinate 6,204,703 of NZ_CP087193.1, read as the reverse complement.
ACCTGTACGCGCTCAACGAGCGGCTGACTGCCGGGCTGAAACTGTTTGAAGTGCGGGCGCTGCACAACGGTGCTGAAAGCAGCCAGGTGATGGCCGCCCGTTACGTGCTCTGCACCGTGGTCGACGAAGCCGTCGTCACCACGCCGTGGGGCAACGAAAGCGAGTGGTCGCAGATGAGCCTGCTCAGCAGCTTCCACAACGAAACCTTCGGTGGCGAGAAGTTCTTCCAACTGCTGGATCGCCTGTCGAAAAACCCGGTCAAGCACCTGCCGATGCTGGAGCTGATGTACCTGTGCCTGTCCCTCGGTTTCGAAGGCAAGTACCGGGTGCAAGCGCGCGGCATGCTCGAACTCGAAGGCATCCGCGACGCCCTGTATCGGCAGATTCGCCAACTGCGCGGCGACGTGCCTCGCGAGTTGTCGCCGCACTGGGAAGGCTTGAACGATCAGCGTCGCAGCCTGGTGCGCATTGTGCCGGCGTGGATGGTGGTGCTGTTCACCGTGGTGTGCCTGGTGGTGATGTATTCGGGCTTTGCCTGGGTGCTGGGTGAACAACGCGAAACCGTTCTGCAACCTTATCAGCAGCTTGATCCGGCCACGGCTCAGCCGCAGTCGAAGCCGTAAACAGGGACGTGTGATGAAAAAGTTTTTCAAGAAAGTCGGCGCGTTCCTGCGCCAGACCTGGGTATGGACCCTGTTGCTGGTGCTGTTCGTTGCGCTGCTGGTGTGGTTCGTCGGGCCGCTGCTGGCGGTCAATGACTACAAATTCTGGGAAGGTTCGACCTCCCGTTTGCTGACCATCAGTGTGCTGTTCCTGATCTGGGGCCTGACCATGGTCTTCGTCAGCTGGCGCGCCGGTGTGCGCAAAAAGGCTGTGGAAGCCACCGAAGACGGCCAGGACCGCATTCGCCGTGAAGAGCTGATCGACGAAGAAGAGAAAGAGTTGAAGGTGCGTTTCAAGGACGCCCTGAAAACCCTGAAGACGTCGAGCCTGTATCGCGGCCGCAGTGAACGCTGGCGCAGTGATTTGCCGTGGTACTTGCTGATCGGCCCGCAGGGCAGCGGCAAGACCAGCCTGCTGGACTTCTCGGGCCTTGAGTTTCCGATCAACAAGATCGACCGCAAACTCACCCGCGACACCCTCGGCACGCGGCATTGCGACTGGTACTTCGCCGACCACGGCGTGCTGATCGACACCGCCGGGCGTTACCTGACCCAGCCGGATGCCGAAGTCGATGGCAGTGCCTGGAGCACCTTGCTCGACCTGCTGCGTAAGCGTCGCCGCAACCGCCCGTTGAACGGCGTGCTGGTGACCATTCCGGTGGAAACCCTGCTGGGCGGCAGCGAGCAGGACCTCGAAACCCTGGCCCGCCAGGTGCGTGCGCGCCTGCAAGACGTGCATCAGAAACTGCACGTCGATGTGCCGATTTATCTGGTGTTGAGCAAGGCCGATCGCCTGCTCGGTTTCGACGAGTTCTTCGATCAACTGACCCGCGAAGAAAGCGATCAGGTCCTCGGCACCAGCTTCCGCAAAGAGCAGAGCGGCACCGATGTGGCCGTGCTGCGCGCCGAGTTCGAAGAGCTGCTGCGTCGCCTCAACAGCCAGGTGATCATGCGCATGCACCAGGAGCGCGACACCCAGCGCCGTGGCCGCATCCTCGACTTCCCGCATCAACTGGGGCAGATCGGCGAGCGCCTGTGCCTGTTCGTCGACCTGGCGTTCACCGGCAACCGCTACCAGCGTGTCAGCCAGTTGCGTGGTTTCTACCTGACCAGCGCACCGCACCTGACTCAACAGATGGACCAGACCACCGCCAGTATCGGCGCCAACCTGGGCATGAGCGCCGGCATGCTGCCAACCCTGCGCAGCGGCCGTTCGCGGTTCATTCACCATTTGCTCAGCCGGGTGATTTTCCCCGAGGCCGACCTGGCCGGTCTGGACAAGCGCGAGCGCAGCCGCATCCATTGGGGTCAACGTGCTCTGTACGTGGGCGCACTGGCGGCATTGGCGCTGTTCGGCATGCTCTGGGCGGGCGGTTTCTCGGCCAACTATGAGCGTCTGGAAAACCTGCGCTCCCTGGCGCAAACCTGGAACCAGCAACGCTCGGCCCTGACTGCGCGCGATGATTCGATGGCGGTGCTCAAGACTCTCGACACCAGCTACGCGGCGACTCAGGTGTTCCCGAACAAGGGTGACGTGTCGTACCACGAACGCGGCGGCCTGTATCAGGGCGAAGATGCCAATCCGGTGGTCAAGAGCGCCTACGAGCGTGAGCTCGAAGCGCAACTGCTGCCACGGGTTGCGACGCTGCTGGAAGGGCAGATCCGCGCCAACATGAAGGACCGCGAACGCCTGCTCAACAGCCTGCGCGCGTACCTGATGCTGAACATGAAAGATCGCCGCGATGCGGCATGGCTCAAGGATTGGGTCGCCACTGACTGGTCCCTGCGCTACGCCGGCAACACTGCGGTGCAGAACGGTTTGAACGCCCACTTCGAGCGTTTGCTCAAGCAGCCGTTTATCTACCCGCTCAACGAACAACTGGTGGCGCAGGCGCGTCAGGTACTGCGCAGCGAGTCGCTGGCCAACGTGGTTTACCGGATGCTGCGCGAGCAGGCCCGCAACCTGCCGGAATACCGCCTGAGCCAACACATCGGCCCGCAGGGTTCGTTGTTTGTCGGCACCGATTACGTGATTCCGGGGTTCTACACCCAGCAAGGCTATCAGCAGTATTTCTCGGTCCAGGGCGCTGCGCTGGTCACCGATATCCTGCGTGACAACTGGGTGCTGGGCGAAGGCTCGGGCATCAGCGGCATGGACTTGCGTCGCCTGATGGTCGAACTGGAGCAACTGTACTTCCGCGACTACGCCAACTTCTGGAGCGAGGCGGTCGGCCAGGTGGCACTGCCCGCGATCAGCGATTTCAGTGAGGGTGCCGAGCAACTGGCGGGCCTGACGTCGGCCAATTCCCCGGTGCTGCAACTGCTGGTGGAAGTGCGCGAGAACACCCGCTTTCCGGCGGAAGCCGAACCGGTTGATGAGGCGGCCGATGCCGCTGCAAAACTGGGCGAGCAGAAGGGCAAGCTCGGCAAGTTGGGCAAACTGGCGTCGGCCGCAGCGGACGCGGCGTCTGACATGGCCGCGACCAAAAACCTGCCGGACACCGCGAAGAAATCCCTGCAACGTCGCTTCGAACCGCTGCACCGCTTGCTGGATGACAACAACGGCCCGGCCGCTGATTTGACTCCGGCCCTGCAAGCACTCAACGACCTGCAAATGCAAATGGCAAGCCTGGCCCGCGCCAGTTCGCCAGAGCAGGCCGCGTTCGAAATGGCCAAGACCCGCATGAGCGGCCAGCGTGATGCGCTGAGCAACCTGCGCAATGCGTCGAACCGTCTGCCGCGTCCGGTGAGTGTGTGGTTCAACGTGCTGGCCGAAGACACCTGGCGTCTGGTGCTCAACGATTCCTACCAGTACCTGAACCAGCGTTATCAGAGTGAGCTGTACAGCTTCTACGGCAAAGCGATCAACAAGCGTTACCCGTTCAGCGCCCACAGCACCAGCGACGTTGCGATCAGCGACTTCCGCGAGTTCTTCAAGGCCCAGGGCATCGCCGATCGGTTCTTTGATACCTACATGCGTCCATTCGTCAGTGGCGATCCAGGCAACTACCGCCTGCGCAGCATCGACGGTCACAGCATGCCGATCTCCAAGGTCTACCTCGACCAGATGGCCGCGGCACAAGTGATCCGCCAGAGCTTCTTCGCCATCAACCCGGCCGAGCCGCAAGTGCAGTTCAAACTGGAGCCGTACACCCTCGACCCGGCGGTCAGCCGTTCCGAGTTCAAGTTTGGCGACAAGACCATCGAATACCGCCACGGCCCGATCGTGCCGGTGTCGTTCAAATGGCCGACCGACGCTGAAGACGGTCGCACCAGCCTGGTCCTCGACAAAATGGCTGGCCGCCCGATCGGTATCGAGAAGAACACCGGCCCATGGTCGCTGTTCCGTCTGTTCGACCTGATGCAGACCGAGTACCTGACCGGTCGCGACGTGCTGGTGCTCAAGGCAGACGTGGGTGGCCTGCGCGCCAACTACTTGCTGTCGAGCCAGCGCACGCCGAACCCGTTCGACATGGGCGTGCTGCGTACCTTCCGTATGCCGGTGCAGCTCTGATGCTGGTTGCCAGCCCCTGGCGCAGCGCTGCGCGTACCGATCCGGGCAAGGTTCGGGCGCGCAACGAAGATGCCTTTCTCGACTGTCCACAGCAGGGGCTGTGGGTGGTCGCGGACGGCATGGGCGGTCATCAGGGTGGCGACATCGCCAGCCAGTTGATCGTCGCCAGCCTGGCGGAATTGCCGGTGCAGGATGACTTCGACGAACGACTCAAAGGTATTCGCCAGTGTCTGCACTGGCTCAACCGCCGCTTGGGTCAGGAGTTGACCGTCACCGCCGGGCGTCACGACAGCATCATGGGCAGCACCGTGGTGGCGCTGCTGGTGGAAGGCAATCGCGCGGCCTGCATCTGGGCCGGTGACAGCCGTTGCTACCTGTGGCGCGGCCAGCGTTTGTATCAGCTGTCCAAGGACCATTCGCTGCAACAGCAACTGATCGACGAACAGAACATGAGCGTCAAAGACGCTCGCGCACATCCTGCCGCTCATGCGCTGACCCGTGCGGTCGGCGCTGCCGAGCAACTGACGCTGGATGTGTTGGAACTCGAGGTCTATCCCGGCGATGCGTTTCTGTTGTGCAGCGACGGTTTGTATCAAGGGCTGACTAGCGATGCCCTGGGCAACGCCCTGAGCCTGACCGCACCGCACGTTGCGCTGGAGCGTCTGTTCGACGGCGCTCTGCGTGGCTCGGCCCGGGATAACCTGACTGCCGTGGTGATCCGCCAATGACTGAATTCATGCCACCGATCGACGACCTGCTGGTGACCGAGGAAGAAGCCAATAACCTGACTTACTTCGCTTTCGCCAAGTCTCTGAACGACAAGCCGCACAAGGCCGAGCCCGCGCTGGCGCCAACCAAGGCCAGCATCGGCGAAATGCCCGACGTGCTTGCGGGCCGTTACCGCATCGAGCGCCTGCTCGGTGCCGGTGGCATGGGCGCGGTTTACCGTGCACGGGATCTGCTGCGCGAACAGTTCGGCGATCCCGACCCCTACATTGCGCTGAAAATCCTCAGCGAAGAATTTGCCGAATCGCCGGACGCCAGTGCTTTGCTCTACAGCGAGTTCACCCTGACCCGACGACTGCGCCACAACAACGTGCTGCGTTTGCACACCTTCGAAGTGGACACCGACTGCCAGCGGGCCTTCATCACCATGGAACTCATGCGTGGGCTGACCCTGGACAAATTACTCTGCGAGCGGCCCCTGGGCCTGCCGTGGAAAGAACTGCGCGACATCGCGCTGCCGCTGCTTGATGCGCTGGCCTACACCCACGCTCGCGGCGTGCTGCACGGCGACCTGAAGCCGAGCAACGTGATGCTCAGCGAAGAGGGCGTGCGTCTGTTCGACTACGGCCTCGGCCAGGCCGAAGAGGGCATCTTGCCCGGCCTGCCGCACCTGAGCCGCGACCGCTTCAACGCCTGGACCCCCGGCTACGCCGCCCCCGAACTGCTTGAAGGCCAGCCACTCTCGGCCAGCGCGGACGTGTACGGCGTGGCCTGCGTGCTCTATGAATTGGCGGGCGGCAAACACCCGTTCCGCCGCTTGCCGTCGACCGAGGCCCGCGACGGCCACCTCGACCGTGAGCTGCACGCACCTCGAAATCTACCCAAACACTGCTGGCCAGCCCTGCGAACGGCGCTGGCTTTCGATGCGGCCAAGCGCACCATCACCGCCGCCCAATTGCGTGACGCCCTGGGCGCCACTTCGTCTTTGCTGCAACGCCTTCGACTGCGGGCGTAACGGATGACTACCGAACAGGGAGCAAGCAATGTTCAACTCAGCTAACGAAACGCACTTCAGCCTCACCGTCGAAGACTATGCCGGCGACCTGCAAGTGTTGTCGTTCACCGGCACCGAAGGCATCAGCCAGCCGTATCGCTTCGACCTGGAACTGGTCAGCGAAAACCCGGATCTGGACCTGGAAAAGCTCCTGCACAAGCAGGCATTCCTCGCATTCGACCCGAAGGGTTCTGGCATCCACGGCCAGATCTACCGCGTCGCCCAAGGCGATGCCGGCAAGCGCCTGACCCGCTACAAAATCTCCCTGGTGCCGCACCTGCAATACCTGCATCACCGCACCAACCAGCGCATCTACCAGCAGATGTCGGCGCCGAAAATCATCGCGCTGATCCTCGAAGAACACGGCATCAAGGGCAACGCCTACCGCTTCCAGCTGAGCACCCCGTGCCCGGACCGCGACTACTGCGTGCAATACGACGAAACCGACCTGCACTTCGTCCAGCGCCTGTGCGAAGAAGAAGGCATTCACTACCACTTCCAGCACAGCGAAAAAGCCCACCTGCTGGTGTTCGGCGACGACCAGACCGTGTTCCCCAAACTCGGCCAGCCCACCGCCTACGTGCAAGGCAGCGGCATGGTCGCCGACGAGCCAGTGATCAAAGGCTTCAAACTGCGCCTGGAAACCCGCACCGGCCGCGTCACCCGCCGCGACTACGACTTCGAAAAGCCCAACCTGCGACTCGAAGCCGCGTACAAACCCGACGCCGAAAGCACCGAACCGGACCTCGAAGACTACGACTACCCCGGCCGCTTCCTCGACCGCGCCCGCGGCAAATTCCTCAGCCAACGTGCCCTTGAACGCCACCGCGCCGACTATCAACAAGCCGAAGGCCGTGGCGACCAGACCACCCTCGTCAGCGGCCACTTCCTCGAAATCTCCGACCACCCACGCACCGAGTGGAACGACCTCTGGCTACTCACCGAAGTCGTCCACGAAGGCAAACAGCCACAAGTGCTCGAAGAGGCGGTGACCAGCGACACCACCGACAACAAAGACGACTTCCACCAGGGCTACCGCAACCGCTTCCTCGCCACCCCGTGGAACGTGTTCTACCGCCCGGCCCTGGAACACCCAAAACCCCGCGTCCTCGGCAGCCAGACTGCCATGGTCACCGGCCCCAAAGGCGAAGAAATCCACTGCGACCAGTACGGCCGCATCAAAGTGCAATTCCACTGGGACCGCGAAGGCCTGGCCGACGACAAAACCAGCTGCTGGATGCGCGTCTCTTCGAGCTGGGCCGGCGACCGCTACGGCGCCATCGCCATCCCGCGCATCGGCATGGAAGTCCTCGTCACCTTCCTCGAAGGCGACCCCGACCAACCGCTGGTAACCGGTTGCCTGTACCACAAGGAAAACCAGGTTCCCTACGACCTGCCAGCGAACAGAACCCGCACCGTCTTCAAAACCCTCAGCTCACCGGGGGGCGGCGGGTACAACGAACTGCGGATCGAAGACAAGAAAGGGGCGGAGCAGATCTTTATTCATGCCCAACGGGATTGGGATGAAAACATCGAGCACGACCAGAAGATTCGGGTGGGGAATGAACGCCACGACACCGTGGTGAAGAACACCTACACCGAGCTGAAGGCCGAAGAGCACCGCACCACGATTGCGGATCGCAAGACTGAGGCGCGGATGGATGATCACCTGACGATTGGGCAGAACCAGCACGTCAAGCTGGGGACTGCGCAGCTGACCAGTGCCGGGAAGGAGATTCACCTGAAGGCTGGGGACAAGATTGTTATCGAGGCTGGGATGGAGCTGACCGTAAAGGCGGGAGGGAGCTTCATCAAGCTCGATGCGGGTGGGGTTTCCGTGGTTGGGCCGGTGGTGAAGATTAATGCCGGTGGATCGGCGGGGAGTGGGACCGGGATTGGGATTAAGCCACCGGTGTTGCCGGGGGCTGCGGATAAGGATAAGGCGGGGAGTTTGATGGATCAGGCGTTGGGGAATGCGGTGCCTGAGAAGGTTAAGCCGAAGGCTTTTTTTGTGTTTTCTGAGTGATCGACATGAATGGTGTTTTGAAGAAGAGCAATGGCTTCGCTGTAGCGGTTTTCACCGCGTCGCTGCTGAGCCTGTTTCATGGCAGCGTTTATGCGGATGAATGTCCGTCAGAAGACTTCGCTCAATTTCTGCCAGCGTTCTCTGCGAACGCAGAAACACAGCAACGTCTGACCGCGATGACGGTGAAGTCGCTGGTATTGAAGCCAGCGGGAGAGAGCAGAAATTTTGAGCCGCAAACGACGGGAGTCAACAGCTCCACGTTGGCGTTTCCACTGATGGCACCCGTAGCCACAGACAAGACAGAAGGTGTTGAAGTCGAAGCGGTGGACGACAGGCACTTCAACGTTGTGGATAAGCGCGCGGGTAACAGCAACATCAAGATTTTTAACTTTTCCCGTCAAGCGTGCTGGGTGCTAGAGGGGGTCGAGGACTGGTCGATTAGTGAGAAAGACCTAGTTGTGGCGAGTACTCCGACCATGAGCGCTGCCGAGAATTTCTGCTTTCAGCGTGCGGAAGCTTACGGAGGACTGGGGGGAGTGGAGCAGTACCGGTTGACAGGCGAATTTTTTGAGGCTTCGCTGGAAAACTACCTGTGCGCTGCAGCTTCGGGGGATCCTCAAGCCAGCTTGAATGCTGCCAGTTTGAGTCTCTCAGGTATGGCTCCACAGCTTGAGACGGAGAAGGTTGAGGCGCTTTTCAAGGCAGCGGCGACCACTCTCGCCGATGGTGCCGCCTCTCTATCAACGTTTTATTGCTACGGAAATAACCCTGCGGCTGAAGGCCCTTGCCAGCACCCCGAACAAGCTGAAAAGGAGCTTATTCGCGCGGCATCGATGGGCTCGGCTGATGCTATGAATTATTTGGGTTACTCCTTTGAAACAGGGGAGTTGGTGACCAAGGATATGTCTAGAGCGCTGGCGTGCTATCGCTTGGCTGCCGACAAAGGTAACGGCACCGCTCTGAACAATTTAAATCGATTGAAAACGCAAGCGACTGAAGCGGCTCGAGCCGGCAGCCATTGCTACTAATTTGCAGGATGCAGAAATGACAGAGCCACTTGATTTAAAGAACAACTACACCGGCGGTGATTACGTTTATCTGATGGGCGGGGACGGTGTTAGAACAAACGCTGCGGGTAAAAAACTGATTGATTGTTCCCATATGGTGAACTTGTTACTCACCGGAGCTGGTTACCAGATTCCGTATGAAGAAACACGCACCATGGAAAATTCCACTTACTACACAACGGTCCTACCGCAAGATGTGCGACGAGGTGACATCGCGCTTTGGATCAATGCGGCCCCAAACAGACCCGGTTCGCCTTTGTTCCATACGGGCATCGTTGAAGACTTCAATCCGGCTACCAAGGTCGGACATATATTTGGGGCTCAAAACAGCACCGGCCCGGCCAAAGCGATATTTGGCCCAAAACCTCCCAGCTTTTACTGGCCAGTAGTTACTAAATTTCTGCGAGCTAAAGAAGAGTTCAGAACAGGAGCAGCACCTGCACCCGCACCCGCACCCGCACCTGCACCAGCTCCGGCGCCCGCTCCGGCACCAGCCAGCCCAGCTCCCCTGATGAACTTTCAATATCCATTCAGAAAAGCAGATGGTAAGCAGTTCACTGACGCTGAAGAAGTCTATAAGGCGATCGAAAGTGAAGCGTCGGGCCATTACCTGCTGGGCAGCAACAAATTTTGGCACGGTGGCATCCACATCTCCGACAGGAGCGCTCCACAGTGCGTGCTGAATGAGCCGGTTCGCTGTATGGCCGATGGCGAAGTCGTTGCGTATCGCCTTAACGAGGATTATCTGGAGTCGACCTTCGGCGACAACGAGAAAAAGCTGAGGTATTCCAACTCCTTCTGTCTAGTGCGTCACGAGTACAAATCAGCACCCAACCCGGAAGAAGGGCCGAACAAAGGCAAGCAAAACAAGCTGAACTTCTACAGTCTGTATATGCATTTGCTGCCTTATAAGCGCTATCCGCTATCTGAGGAAGAAACACCGAAACCCAAAGTGACCATGAAGGTAAATGACTTCAAGGCATACGACGAGTTTCCCGAAACAAGCAGCGTTCAGTCACCCGGAAAACTGGCTATGGGCACCAAGCTTGAGGTGCTGGAGCAGAGAAGCGTCGGTAACGTCACCTATGCTAAAGGAAAAATCCTTTCCGGCAGTGTAAAGAACGGGTCACACAAAGTTCGTGAAGCAGGGAGAGAGGTTTGGTTCGCCTATTTGAAGAATGGTGCACCTTACCAAAACTCCCAACCCAAACGTATTTGGCTCGCGGACGATGTACCAGAACGTGCCAGGCCAAATTATTGGCAAGGGAAAGTAAAAGCTAGGACGTGCCAACGCTTGGCGATGTATGCCGCACCAGCGAATCCTTCAAGCGGGCAACCAGCAGGTGCGCGTATAGAGGAAAATCGAGAGATCACGGTCAACAGCATCATTGCGTTCGATAGTAAGGATGTTGTGAGCTTGGTTCTCGACAACAAACTGCGGCGAATGGCCCCATGTACACCGGTGGAAGCTAGCATATGGCAAGGCGCTGGGAGCGTACCGTCAAATTTCTGGGCGATTATCGAAAGCGATCCGGAAAGTCAGTATGTGCAGTGGGAAACTGTAACTCCTACAGATTTTGATGTTGTATCAACAAGCATCGGCATCAAGGCTGGCGACCCAATTGGGTACTTGGGTAAAACTGAAAACCTTGTCAATGAGCAAGGTCAGACAGACAGTAAATTCCAGGTTCATGTGGAGATATTCACCGCCGAGGCTGACATCAAGAACTTCCTCGACAACCTCGCGGGCTTAAAGCTTGGCAAGCAGTACCTGTATTTGCCGATTGGAACCAAATTAAAGAAGAAGTTACCTGCTACTGGCACCAGCGATCCAATCAAGAATGAGCATGCGATTGACTTCAACAAGGCTCCTATCATCAAGGAGGGCAACGAAGATTGGTATGACATCAGCGTTGTTGAGGGTGATCAAACTGTTTCTGGACTGATCAAAAAGGCTGGCGCTGAAATTATCACTCAGCATGATTGGACGAAGTTGGGCTTTCAGATAGTTGAGGAGTCCAACGCCACGGCGGATGGCTTTCTCGATCCCGAAGACATGCCACAGTTCTTCAAGGATCTTTTCAAAAAAATCGATAAAAATCACGATGGTGACGTTGATCCAGAAGAGCTCGCTGACGCGTTGAAGAATGCTGACACTAGAGGTCAGTGGGCGAAACTGATTGCTCATCATCCAACCGAGTGGAAGTTCGAAGCAGATTCCGCGAAATGGAGTAAGTTGGACAAAATATTTGAAGCAGTTCCAAAAATGTTGAAGCATGAAAAAGAAAGAATAACTAATTACATTTTTTGGGAAAAACTTGCCGGCAAGGCAGTCATGAGTTCGGATGTGATTTGGCATTTTCATCCGATTAGCTTCGTAGACAATTTTTTATCATCTGTATGTATTCCTTTGGAAAAGGCGCAAGAGGTTGCCCTTCTTGTTTCTTCCGGCTATGAGGGCTCAACCTCAAACACGCTGGATTACGAGGCCGTGGCTGGTAACTTTGATGGTCAAGGCGTGTCTTTTGGCATAATTCAGTGGAATTTCGGGCAAGGTACACTTGGGCCATTGTTGCTGGCGATGAGGTCGGAGAATCAGGTCAAATTTGATAGCTGTTTTGACACCAATATGAACTTTCAGGCTTTGCTGAATGCGATAAATGCTGCGAGCATCCCTTCTCAGATGAATTGGGCTACAGGTGTAGCTGCTAGTAATCCTAACTGGAAGTCCGCCTTTAGGAAGGTTGGTGAAGTGGAAGAATTCCGAAAAATACAGTTGAAGTTTGCGGCTCATTACAATGACAATATTAAATCGTGCCTTGCATTAATGCGAGAGCTTGCCCCGCATTTAATGGTGAAAGTTCAGTTGAGGACGTATTGTGCTTTGTTTGATTTGTGTGTGCAGCAAAATAATCTAAATAGCGCTAAGGAATTAATTCAGGCGGAATTCCCAGCTGCCCAAATTACAACTCAGAAAGAGCTTCTTGTATTTGTATGTAAGAAGCGTGCAGAAAAAGCCTTAACTGCCTGGCGGTCCGACGCCTTTAGTCGCCGAATGGGAATAATTCAAGGGCAGGCATACACTGCGACGATGAATGGTATAACTAAAACTAGAAGTAATTCAAATTACGGTTTAATAGTCGAAGGAGACGTGTGTGAGATTTAATATTTCTTATTTCCTAGGGGCGCTGGTTTTTGCGGCTTCCTCTTTAGCTGGTGCCCAAGATTTGGTTTGTGATTCTGATAGTAATGTGTGCACAGTTTTGGTTGCCGAAAATTATTGTGGGGCAGGCGAGACGGCGAAAACTAAGTGGGATATGCGAACTGGGGAATATATTTTAAGTTGTGAGTGCAATTGCACTTCACAGGAGAATACGTTCTGGCTTGTTTCTGGCGCCAATAAGGAGTCTGTGAGAAAGGTTGAAACCAGTAAGATAGTGAGTACTATCGACTTAAGAAAAAATAAGAATGGTGTGCCGGATGTGTTTGGTTTGGTTCCTTATTGCACGACTCTGCATACAGATTCAGATAAGCTAGTTAGCTTGCAAAAAATTCCAAGCGAGAATGATGCCCAGCATCCTTATTGTTATGAGGTTGATGAGTCGGCTTCATCAGAGCTTTGTTCGACGTCGGAATGCAAGGACAAGGAGGAACTGGTTAAAAAAATCACCAGCTCTATAAAGGCTGAAACTCTAATTGAGTTTAAGAGCGCTACTGCGAGACTTTATAAGGACAAAGTTCGCTTCCAGGACTTCCCTAAACGAGTGTTTGTGGAGAAGTACATTGCTGCGTATGCGTACTCAGTGAATAATCAACAATCGTACAATGATATCGCATACTATTGGCAGCAAGCGGGCTTTAATGAGGATGCTATTTGGTTGCTCGAGAAGGTGATATCGAATAGTCCTGATCGTACAGTTGCCTATCTTAATATAGCCGATGCGTACTGGTCGAAAGGGGATAAGCAGAAGGCATCTGCCAACTATAAGAAGTATGTCGATCTGATGGTGTCATCAGGTAAGCAGAAAAAAATTCCTGAGCGTGTTAACGAACGAAGTAAGTTATGACCAAAAAGGGGGGCGATTTATTTGTGGGGTAGATTTAACTTTCGATAAATAAATCTGTCCCCTTTGTTGTCGGGAAGGTCTGATCAAGGCTTATGGCGTCACGAAGAGGCAGCCTCAGCAGGAGAGTCCTGCGGTTAAAAGGATCGACTATGAGCGGCCTTAAGTCGGCGGTGCAAGTCTTTGAAGAATGGTCAGCTCGTGGATCAACAGGGAAGTAAATGGAAATGGCCAGGTTTTTTAGTTGTGTATGCGTGGTTGTATCAATCATCGGTTTTTCGTCACAACCAGCGTTAGCCAAAAACCTGCAAACCATCGAGCAGATGCACCCGGCCAATGTTGCTTGTCCCTCGAACGAGTTCTCAGCGTTCCTCGCAGCCTTTTCCGAGCGAGCAGACGTGCAAAAAGCGTTCGTCCGACAGCCGCTGAAAATGGTCACGACCGTAGCGGGAGATCCCGAGCCTGAGATGGAAAAACGCAGCGTCAGTGGTGATCAGATCAAGTTTCCAATCATCCCGGATCGCGTGAAGCGAGAGGCCGACGGTCTTACGTTGACCGTCAAGGAAGAGCGGGGTAACAACGCCACGGCGATCCTGCAGAAGCCGGATACCGATTATGTCTTCGAGTATCAGTTTGTTCGTGGGCAATGTTGGCGGCTTGCAGAGGTCTCGGATTTTTCACTTTAGGCATGCGGTAAGCTCTACTGAGAGCACGTCATCGTTTTCAAAAAAATGAGATCAGAGGGATCTGTGAAGAAGTTATTTTTAATGCTGTTGTTGGTATTGCCGCTGACGGCCCGCAGTGAGATCACAACACAGGTCTCGTGTTTCCGTTCGCTGGAAGGTAAAAACATCAATTTCGAATTCAAAACCTATTACGACTCGGTCACCCAATGGAGCGGCGCGGGGGTTAGGTATAGCAAGTCGAAGAAGGCCATTCCTCTCGTCTATCGAAACACTGTGGAAGAAGTCATGACGGAGGACGGGCCTTATCAGTTCACGACGACTTGGGTGGAGGTTTCTGACGGTGTGGTGACGGGGGAGTATGAAAGGGCGACTCAGGGGGCTCGGGTAAACTCGATGTACTACACGAATTACAAATCCGGTAAGAAATATTCGTTCGATCAGGATATCAGCATGGAGGCGTCACCAGAGACAGGCTGTCAGTGGTGAGTCGAGACCATCGAGAAAGGGGACTCAATGTCCCCTTTCTCTTTCCGCGATTTCGCTACGCCTTCGCCCGATGCTCCGCCGGATTCGGCGAATCAATGTGATCCAGCGCTCGCTCCACCAACAACCGAACCCCATCTGCCAATCTGCTTAGCGCCAAGGCTAAGGAGCGCCGTTCTCCATCAACATCGTCGGCCAGGCTGGCGGCGATGGCGCTGATGGACAGCAGGTCTTCTGAGGCATTGGCCAGGAGGGCTTCGGTGTCGATGTCGGGGGAGACGGTGAAGAGTTTGCCTTTGCGCTTGGGTTTTTCTTTGGGTGGTGGGGCGAAATGGTGGTCGAGGGCGCGTTCGGCGGCTTCGTGGAGTTTTCTGGAATCTAAGGATTCGTAGGGGGATGTGGCTGGGTTTTCGGGGGGATTCGGTGTTGGCTTGATCATAGATGTTAACTTCCTGGAGTTAAGAGGCTGACACCGTTTCGCTTTGCACTTCGAAAGAGGTGGCAGCTGTGCGTTGGTGTGCAAGACCGGTCCAGGTGCCCGGCAGACCCGAAGGTCTCCGACGCACAGCCGCCATAACGATCCGCGAGCATAGGAAAACGCTCGATGAATTGCCACCAACGATTGTGCACCTGAATCGGACTTGCACGTCCGAGTCACCGATTTTGCGGTGACGAACAGAGGTTATCGGTGAAGGCCAAGGGTGCCTAGTTCATGGGCAGCCCGGCGTTTTGAAGGAAATGTCCGAGTGGTTTGAGGGCATCAAGATCAAAAGATCGCAGCCTTCGGCAGCTCCTACAGGAATGTGTTTCTTTAGGTGTAGGTCGGATCCCTCAGAATGAAGTGCAAAGCGTGACTTGGCGGTCATCATGCGGGAAAAACGGTTCATCTTCTTCTAACGAAACCCGATGGTGGAGTTCTGGCTTGGAGCGGCTACACTGCGCCGGCCGTTCATT
This sequence comes from Pseudomonas sp. B21-019, assembly GCF_024749225.1. NCBI lineage: Bacteria > Pseudomonadati > Pseudomonadota > Gammaproteobacteria > Pseudomonadales > Pseudomonadaceae > Pseudomonas > Pseudomonas sp. B21-019. The sequence continues at coordinate 6,189,467 of NZ_CP087193.1, read as the reverse complement.
TTTCTTTTGAGGCTGTGCGCATGAAATTTCGTTTTCTTCTGTGGATGCTGGGTTTGTTGATGGGTAAGGCCAGTCGGACTAATCCTGCGTTTCAGCAGCAGTTGGGTGACAAGGCGTTGGTGTTTCAGCTACAGACCCTGGACGGGAAGGTGGCGCGGCATTTCGTGGTGAAGGATCAGCGCATTACCAGCAAGGCTGGGGTGTATGCGGAGCCGGCGTTTGCGATTGCCTTTAAAGACGCGGCGTATGGCTTTGCCACGATGCAGGCGAAGAACAAGCAATTGGCGTTTATGCAGGGGATTCAGGACAAGTCGATTCAGATCAAGGGCAACCCGGCGCTGGTGATCTGGTTTCAGGGGTTGACCAAGTATTTGAAGCCGAAGAAGGCCAAGCCCAAGGCTTGAGTTTGGCGTGAGGCGGTGACGCGGAGCGTGGGAACGATCAATCAGGCTCACCTTGGTGGCTGGGTTTGCGACTGCTGCGCAGTCGAGCGGGAGCAAGCTCCCTCGCCACAAAAAAATGCCCCACACTCGATCAAGTGTGGGGCATTTTTTATGGCTGCATTCAGGCCTGGCTAAATTGCGAAGCCAGTTCACGCAGCAGCACTTCAGCCTCAAGCACTTTGCTGACCACGTCGTTGGCCTTGTCGCGAGTCAGCCCCACACGCTCCAGCAAGGCATCCGGAATGTCTTCATCCGGCCCCGAGCCAATCCCGCGACTACGTAGCAAACGCACGGCCAAACATACGAGGTTCGGGTACTCGGCGTAGTCGCCGTCGTAGCTTGGGTCGTGCTGGAAGCGCAGGGCGGTGGCCAGTTCTTCGGGCATGTCCCAGTAGCGCATCAGCCATGAGCCGATCTGTTCGCGGCTGATGCCCAGCAGGTGTTGCTCGACGTAGCTATGGCACAGGTGCGGGTTGACCTCCAGGTGGCGGCAGATCAGCGAGAAGTGCGGCGGGAACACGTGGGCCAGCAGCAGGTAGCCGAAGTTGTGCAGCAGGCCGGCGAGGTAGGTCAGGCCGGCTTCCGGGCGCTGGGCGCGGGGCATGGCGCGGGTCAGGCCTTCGATGACGGCGGCGGTGTAGATCGATTGCTGCCAGTACGGCGTGGTGTGTTGCGGGTGGTCTTTGGGCAGGCTCAGGGTTTTGCCCAAGGCCAGGCCCAGCGCCAGGTTGATCACCAGGTCGAAACCCAGCACGCGGACGATGGCGTCTTCCACTGAACGAATCTTGCCCGGCGAGGCGTAGTACGGCGACGCCGCCCAGCTGACGACTTGGGCGGCCAAGGCTGGGTCGGTTTCGACCACGCCGGTGATGTCGTCGATGGTGGCGTTGGGGTCGACCCGCAGTTTGATGATTTTCTGCGCGGTTTCGGCCAGTGGCGGAATTTCGATGGTCGCTTCCAGGCGTTGCTGAATGCGCCGCGCGGTGAACGCTTGCACGGCCTGGGTGATTTCCTCGCGGTCATCGTCGGGACGGTCGAGGTTCGGGCGGATGCTGTGCACGGCTTCGCCGAAGTTGCCGGCGCTGGCCTTGGTCAGCATGGTTTTGAAATCTTCGCTGGTGATTTCCAGCAGCACGCCTGGCTCGCCCGAGTTGATCAGCAACTTCGGTTCGCGCAGCAGGCTTTCTTCGTACAGGCACGGTGAGCTGGTGAGCGCCGGCAGGCCGGGCAGCAGGCTCAGGCTGTGTTTGCCGAGCATTTTTACCAGGCGTTCGGTGGATACAGCGGTCAACCGGCGGCCAGTGAGTTCGGCGAGGCGGTTGAGGTCCAGCAATTGGCTTTGCGGAAACAGCACCATGAGCGCGCCGACGGCATCGTCCAGCAAAACCGCCTGCACTTTGCGCGCGGCGTTCAGGCCGTGATGGTCGAGGACTTCCTGGTAGGCGATGCCCAGTTTGCCGAGCAGCAGCCGAATAACAGACGGAGCGTGCGGGGTTTCAGGGGCGAGGGCAGCTTCTGTCATGGTCTGTATCCGTTTTCAAACAATTGCAGGAGTATAACCAGCTTGTTTAAGGCCAGGGTCCAGAAACTGCGACAGTGCTCACACTTGGCCGTATTGCTGCCCATGGCGTAGCCAGCGGTCGAGCAGCGGGCTGACGTGATCCGGCCAGCGTTCGAGCAAGGCTTGGGCGGCGTCGCGCACGGCGGGCAGTAAATCGGCATCGCGCATCAGGTCCGCGACCTTGAATTGCAGCAGGCCGGTCTGGCGTGTGCCGAGCATTTCGCCGGGGCCGCGCAGTTCGAGGTCTTTTTCGGCGATGACAAAACCGTCGTTGGTTTCGCGCATGATGCCCAGCCGCTGACGGCCGATCTGCGACAGCGGTGGATGGTAGAGCAGCACGCAATGGCTGACGGCGCTGCCCCGGCCGACGCGGCCACGCAACTGGTGCAATTGTGCGAGGCCAAGGCGTTCGGGGTTTTCGATGATCATCAGGCTGGCGTTGGGCACGTCCACGCCAACTTCGATCACGGTGGTGGCGACCAGCAGTTGCAGGTTGCCGGCCTTGAATTCGGCCATGACGGCAGCTTTTTCGGCGGGCTTCATGCGGCCGTGGATCAGGCCGACCTTCAACTCGCCGAGGGCGGCGGTGAGGTCTTCGTGTGTGGTTTCGGCGGCCTGGCAGGTCAGCTCTTCCGACTCTTCGATCAGCGTGCACACCCAATAGGCCTGACGGCCCTCGGCACAAGCGCCGCGCACCCGTTCGATCACTTCGACGCGCCGGGTGTCGGTGACCAGCACCGTGTTCACCGGGGTGCGGCCGGGGGGCAGTTCGTCGAGGATCGAGGTGTCGAGGTCGGCGTAGGCGCTCATGGCCAGCGTCCGGGGAATCGGTGTGGCGGTCATGATCAGCTGGTGCGGACACATCCGCCCGCCGACGCCTTTCTGCCGCAATGCCAGGCGCTGCTGCACGCCGAAGCGGTGTTGTTCGTCGATGATCGCCAGCGCCAGGTTCTTGAACTGCACTTCATCCTGAAACAGCGCGTGGGTGCCGACCACCATCGGTGCGCCGCCCGCGATCTGCTCCAGCGCGGCCACGCGGTTTTTGCCCTTGAGCTTGCCCGCCAGCCACGCAACTTCGATGCCCAGCGGTTCGAGCCAGCGCTTGAAGGTGATGAAGTGCTGCTCGGCGAGGATTTCGGTGGGCGCCATCAGTGCGACCTGATAACCCGCTTCCAGCGCTTGCAGCGCAGCCAGGGCGGCGACCACGGTTTTGCCCGCACCAACGTCGCCCTGAATCAGCCGCAGCATCGGTTCGTGCTGGCTGAGGTCGTAAGCGATTTCGTTGCCGACCCGTTGTTGGGCGCCGGTCGGGGTGAAGCCGAGGTTGGCCAGATACTGTGCTGGCAGCTTGGTGGCTTTGGGCATGGCCGGCGCGCGCAAGGCACGCATGCTTTCGCGCAGGCGTTGCTGGGATAGTTGATGGGTCAGCAGCTCTTCAAAGGCCAAGCGGTGCTGGGCCCAGTGATGACCGAGGGCGAGCTCATCGACGTCGGCATCGGCGGGCGGGTGATGCAGGTAGCGGATCGCATCGGCCAGCGGCGCCAGTTGATAGTCCCGGGCCAGTTCGGTCGGCAGCCAGTCGGGCAAGCTGCTGGGGCCGAGCAGGGTCAGGGTTTGCATGCACAGCTGGCGCAAACGCTGCTGGGTCAGGCCTTCGGTGAGCGGGTAGACCGGGGTCAGGGTTTCATCCACCGGCGGCGGTTCGTCACCGGTGATGGCGCGGTATTCCGGGTGGTAGATTTCCAGCCCCGAGGCTCCGGGCCGGGCTTCGCCGTAGCAGCGAATCCGCGTGCCGCGTTTGAGGCCTTCTTTCTGGGCGTTGCTGAAATGATAGAAGCGCAGGCTGAGCCCGCCGGTGCCGTCCTGCAGACGGACAACCAGGCTACGGCGCCGGCCCATGACCACATCGGCGCCGCTGACGGTGCCTTCGATCACCGCGTCTTGCCCGGGTCGCAAATGGCCGATCGGGACCACGCGAGTGCGGTCCTGATAGCGCAACGGCAGGTGGAACAGCACGTCCTGGAGATTCTCCAGGCCGACCTTGGCCAGTTTCTCGGCCATGGCTTCGCCGACACCCTTGAGTGCCGTCACCGACACTTGCGACAACTCGGTCATGACAGCGACTTAACCGGCTACCACCGGCGCTGGCGGCTTGGCCACCGAGCACAGGCGAATGGAGTCGGCGAGAATTTCAATCGCCTTGGGCCGCGGGAAGCTCGCGCGCCAGGCGATGGCCACGGTGCGGAACGGCACCGGCGCACTCAATGGACGTACTTCGATCACGCCCGGGGCGTAGTGGTGGCTGTCCACCGCCGACAGCGGCAGGATCGAAATGCCCAGGCCAGAGGCGACCATGTGGCGGATGGTTTCCAGCGAGCTGGATTCCACCGTGGTGTGCTTGGCACCGTCGTTGCCTTTGGCCAGGGTCGGGCAGGCTTCCAGCACTTGATCGCGGAAGCAGTGGCCTTCACCGAGCAGCAGCAGGCTCTTGTCGTTGAGCAGAGCGGCGTCGATGGATTCTTTTTGTGTCCACGGATGCTGGGCCGGCATCAGGACGTAGAACGGCTCGTCGTAGAGCTGCAAGGTCAGCACGTCGGCTTCATTGAATGGCAGGGCGATGATGATCGCGTCGAGCTCGCCGTTGCGCAGTTTGTCGCGCAGCACGTGGGTGAAGTTTTCTTCGATGTACAACGGCATCTGCGGGGCGACCCGGTGCAGTTGTGGAATCAGGTGCGGGAACAGGTACGGGCCGACGGTGTAGATCGCGCCAACTTTCAGCGGTGCAGTCAGCTGGTTTTTGCCGGCCTGGGCCAGTTCGCGGATGCCTTGGGCCTGTTCCAGGACTTTTTGCGCCTGGGCGACAATGCCTTCGCCAACCGGGGTCAGGCGCACGGCGCTCTTGCTGCGCTCGAAAATCAGCACACCGAGTTCGTCTTCAAGCTTTTTCACGCCCACCGACAGGGTTGGCTGGCTGACGTGGCAACGCTCGGCCGCGTGGCCGAAGTGCTGCTCTTGGGCGAGGGTAACGATGTAGCGTAATTCTGTGAGAGTCATAGCAAGCGTCCATGAAGTTGCGGGCCAAGCATACCGGCTGCAATCGATAGACGCACGTTATCAGACTGAGTGTGCTAAGTGACACTGGGCAATGCAGGTTTGCCGTTTCCAGATATGCAAAAAGGCACCTTTCGGTGCCTTTTATAGGTTTTGTAACCGCCGAAGAGCCTGTGGGAGCGGCGGTGTTTTAACGGCGACGTTCCAGCGAGTAAACAAACGGTGCAACGATTTCGATGGAGCCGTTGTTCAGCATGTCGGCCGGTGGCTTGGGCAGCGGTTGGGCGCGGCGGATCATTTCCAGGGTAGCCCGGTCCAGATCGGCGTTGCCGGAGCGGCCCACCAGTTCGAACGACAGCACGTTACCTTCGGCATCCACCACAAAGCGCAGACGGTTCAAACCTTCCTTGCCGCGTTGCTGTGCGCTGGCCGGGTACTTTTTGTACTTGGCCAGGTGCGCGAGCAGGGTTCCTTGCCAGTTAGCTTTAGCTGCTTGCTGTGCCGGTGATGGACCGGGAGCCGGCTGAGCGGACTTCTCCGCCGGCGCCTGGGTTGGCTGCGCGTCGCTAGGCTTCTCCTCGGAAGGCTTTTCCTTCGGTGGCTCCGGTTTTTTCTCCACAGGCTTGGGCGGTTGCGGCTTCGGCTTGGGTTTGACCGGCTTGGGCACGGCAATCTCGGCCTTCGGCGCTTCAGCGAGTTTTGGAATCGGTAGTTCTTCCACCGGCGCCGGTGGCGGCGTGATCACCTTCGGCGGTGCGGGCGGTGGCGGGGCCGGCATCGGCGCCAGCTCGACCATCATCGCTTGCGGCGGCAGTTCGATTGGCGGGCGCGAGGTCCAGTTCAGTGCCAGCGCAATGGCCAGCGCATGGACGCCCAGCACCACGGCCAGGCTACCGCCGTAACGCGTCAGCTTTTGGCGCGTGTTGATCATTTTTTGGCTGCCGTCTCGAGTCCGACCAGACCGACCTTCAGGTAGCCGGCGGCGCGCAGGGCGTCCATCACGCTCATCAGGTCGCCGTAGTCCACGCCTTTGTCGGCCTGGAAGAAGATCGTCGTGTCTTTCTTGCCCTGGGTCTTGGCGTCGAGTGTGGCGCCGAGGGCTTCGGTCTTCACTTCGTCTTCGCCGAGGAACAGGCGCTGGTCAGCTTTTACGCTGAGGAACACCGGCTTCTCTGGCCGCGGCGCCGGTTTGGCGGTGGAGGCGGGCAGGTCGACCTTGATGTCCACGGTGGCCAGCGGCGCCGCCACCATGAAGATGATCAACAGCACCAGCATCACATCGATGAACGGCGTGACGTTGATTTCGTGGTTCTCGGCCAGATCGTCGTCTGCGCCTTCTTTCAAATGCAGGCCCATGGCCGATTACCCCACTTTCACCATGTGCGGATGCGAGCTGCGCTCGGGCGGCTGGTGGTCGAGGTCACGGCTGACCAGCAGCAGGACTTCTGCCGAGGCGTCGGACACTTGCGCCTTGTAACCGGCAATGGAGCGGGCGAAGACGTTGTAGATGACCACCGCAGGAATCGCTGCAACCAGACCCAGAGCGGTCGCCAGCAGGGCTTCGGCGATGCCGGGGGCCACGACGGCGAGGTTGGTGGTCTGGGTTTTGGCGATGCCGATGAAGCTGTTCATGATGCCCCATACGGTACCGAACAGGCCGACGAACGGCGCGGTGGAACCGATGGTGGCCAGCACGCCGGTGCCGCTGCTCATGTTGCGACCGCAGGCGGCAACCAGGCGCTCGAGGCGGAAGCTCACACGCTCCTTGATGCCTTCTTTCTCGCGGCTGTTGGCCGACAGGCGCATTTCTTCCAGCGCATCGTGGACCAGCAGGTTGGCGAGGGTGCCTTCCTTGGCCGCTGTCGAGCTGGCTTCTTTAAGGGTGGCGGCTTTTTTCAGATGGGCGATTTCAGCGCGCAGACGGCGCTTGGCGCCCATCAGCTCGAAGCCCTTGGCGATCCAGATGGTCCAGGTGATGATCGAGGCGATGGCCAGGCCGATCATCACGATTTTCACGATAATATCGGCGTTCTTGTACATGCCCCATGGCGACAGGTCGTGGGCCATTCCCAGGGAGTTGTCGGCTTCGAGAGCTTGCGGCATGTCCGCGGCGTTTACGGCCTGGACCGGATCGGTCGCGGCAGGTGCGGCTTGAACGGCTGGTGTTTGAGTGGCCGCAGGCAGTGTGGCCGGCGCTTGCGCATCGGCGAATGCGGCGGTCGGCGCCAGCATCAGGCTGAGCAGCAGGGCGGCTACCGCGCTCCAGGCGCGAGGTCGTTTGGTTGGCGAAGCGGAGAGTTGATTGCGTGTCATGCTGGCCGGACCTGAGAGGAAAAGACGGTAAGTGTTCTTCCAGGCCTCGTAAGGCCGAGAACAAAAGTGGCTGGCATTATTGCAATTAATTCTTGTTAACAAAAGTAATAGCGTCTCTTTTTTTCTTCCATTGCTAGCTGCTTATCCATTTCGGGCGCTAGTCTGTACCTTTCTTGAGGGAGTCTTCTGATGTCCGCGCCTTCTGTTTTGATCGCCGGCTGCGGTGATGTCGGCAGCCGTCTGGCTACGCAATTGTTGAATTCGGGGTGGGAGGTTCACGGCTTGCGGCGTGACGTCTCACGCCTACCCCAAGGGGTGATTGGCGTTGCCGGTGACTTGTTCAATAAAGACTGCCCGGCGACCTGGCCAATCGGGGCGGTGGATTACCTGGTGTATTGCGCGGCGGCTACCGATCACGATGAGGCCGGATACCGCGCCGCTTATGTTCAGGGTTTGCAGCACGTGCTGGAATGGCTGGGCGACTACGGGCAAGTGCCCGATCGGCTGCTATTCGTTTCCAGCAGCAGTGTTTACGGCCAGCAAGAGGGCGAGTGGGTCGACGAGAATTCGCCGACCGTGGCGGCTGGCTATTCAGGGCGTGTGATGCTGGAAGCCGAGCAAGTGGCGCGTGATAGTGGCATCCCGGCCAGCATCGTGCGTCTGACCGGTATTTATGGTCCAGGTCGAGAGTGGCTGCTGACTCAGGTTCGTCGCGGTTATCGCGTGGCGATCGATCCGCCGCTGTACGCCAATCGGATTCACGTCGACGACGCGGCGGGGTTGCTGGCGTTCCTGCTTGAGGCGGATCGGCGTGGAGTGGCGCTGGATGATGCCTATATAGGTGTCGATGATGCGCCTGCGCCAATGGCAGAGGTGGTGGGCTGGTTGCGTGAGTACCTGGGCGTGACCGAGTGGGCCGATGATGCCAGTGTGCGTCGTGCCGGCAGCAAGCGTTGCAGCAATGCTCGGGCGAAGGCGTTGGGCTGGACGCCGCGTTATCCTGGTTACCGAGAGGGGTATGCGGCGATTCTTGAAGGTGGTGGTTGATCTGATCTGGTGTTTAAAGAGCAGAAACCTGCGGGCTCCTTTGTTTTGGATCACTGTTTTTCCAGCAGCCACTGGCGAGTCGACGGTTTACCCGAGCCCTTCAGCTCGGGGTTGATGTCGGTTATCCCGAATATTTCGAGCCATTTGCCATTGCGAGTAAAAAAGAACCCCCGTCCGGTGTCTTGGTTACGCAGCAAGAGGTTGTCGTATCCAGTGGGCATGTCGCTGCTGCAGTCTCCGGCGAGGCAGAGTTCGTAATGGTCGGCACCAGGCAGTCCTTCAACCCGGCCGTCAGAGTAAAACCGTACGGTGTTACCCGTACCGTCGACGACTTTCCAACTGCCGCCCATATAGGCTGAATTCAAGGCTTGCCGGAAAGTGCCGGCCCAGCGCGGGTCTTTCACCGCCGACTCTTTGGGGCGAGCAAACACCTGCTCAGGTTCGTAGCTCTTCGCCAGTTGGATCAGTTGCTTGCCGTTGAATCGCAGTTCGTCGCTACCGTAGCCGTTGTAGTCAACCGTCCAAACGCCAGGTTTTCTCTTCAGTAGTCGGCCTCCGCCTACTTCAGCACCGCTGTTGGACGTCGCCTTGTCCCTGCGGCTGTCGATGTCCCATTCCAGGTTCGAATGGCCCCTGAGTGTTTCAAGCAGTGGCTGGCCTTTGGCGGCCGCATCGATGGCCCCCTGGTTGATCCAGATGCCGCTGATATCATTTTCTGTGGGGGCATTGGCACAACCACCGAGGAATATGGCGAGCAATGAAAAAGCGATCAGCGCCCTGCGCATGAATTCATCCTTGGGAGAGTCTTCGACCGGGCCCTCTATACTATGGCAGCGGTGGAGTTTGGTCGCAGAAAACAGTGTTGCCAATTTTGAGCGCCCGGACACGGCGTGAGCGTTTGGTATAGATGCTGAGGGGGTTGTCGTCAGGCAAAAGAAAAAAGGAGCCCTCGGGCTCCTTTTTGCTGGATCACTGTTTTTCCAGTAACCATTGCCGAGTGCTTGGGGTAAACGATGGCTGTTCGTCTGCCAGGGAGGTGTTGATCGCCTGGAAAATTTCCAGCTGCTTGCCTTTGCGCGCAAAGATCCACGAACTTCCTTGGCCACCTTGCTGTAGCCAGAGACTGTCATAACCGCTACTCATGTTGGCACAATCTCCCGCCAGGCAGAGTGCATAACGATCAGCACCCGGGAGGCCGTCAACCCGGCCGTCTGGTTGAAACTGCACGGTGCTACCTTCGCCTGAGCCGCTGAGGATTTTCCAGCTGCCGCCCATATATGCAGAGTACAGGGCACGCTCGAAACTGGCGCCAACCGGTGCACCCTCAGGCACTGCGTCCCGGGCGCGATCGAATACCTGCTCGGGTTCGTTGTCTGTGGCCGCCTGCAACAGTTGTTTGCCGTCACGGCTCAACTCGTTGCCGGAGCTGCCATAGAAGTCGACCTTCCAGGCGCCGGATTTTTCACCCAGCAGCTTGCCATCGACATTTTCGAAGCCGTTGGTGTATCGCGCCTGACCGGCTCTGGTATTGATATCCCATTCCAGGTTTGGACCGTAGGCCTGGAGGGCTTCACGCAAGGGGCCGCCTTTGGCAGCGGCATCGATTGCCGCCTGGTTGATCCAGGTGCCACTGATGTCGCGGTCGGTGGGGTCGCTGGCACAGCCGCCGAGAAAAATGGCAAGCAAAGAGAGAGCAAGCGCTTTGCGCATGACGGAATCCTTTCAAAAACGGAATTGGCGCAGCGCGGCGGCTGCGCCAGGACGTGTTACCCGTTACTCGATGACGAGAATGGCGTCCATCTCGACCTGCGAGCCTTTTGGCAGTGCAGCGACACCGATGGCGGCGCGGGCTGGGTAAGGCTGGTCGAAGTACTTGCCCATGATCTCATTGACCTTGGCGAAGTGGCTCAGGTCGGTGAGGAAAATGTTCAGTTTGACGATGTCCTTGAACGAACCACCGGCAGCTTCAGCCACGGCTTTGAGGTTCTCGAACACCTGGACGGTCTGGGCTTCGAAGCCTTCGACCAGTTCCATGGTTTTTGGGTCCAGAGGAATCTGACCCGACATGTACACGGTGTTGCCAGCCTTGATCGCCTGGGAGTAAGTACCGATGGCGGCCGGGGCCTTGTCGCTGTTGATAACGGTCTTGGTCATGTATGACTCCTTGTGAAGGGTGGGCTACGCGCGCATGCGGGTGATGCGGATGACCCCGGTCAGGGCGCGCAGTTTCTTGATCACGCGGGCCAGGTGCACGCGGTCGTGCACGCTGACCACCAGTTGGACCACGCTGATACGACCGTCGCGTTCGTCCATGCTGATTTTTTCGATATTGCCGTCGGCCGCGTTGACGCTGCTGGCCAGCAGGGCGATCAGGCCGCGCTGGTGTTCCAGTTCGACGCGCAGCTCGACGTTGAATTCGCCGGTGACATCCTTGGCCCATGAGAGCTGGATGCATTTTTCCGGGTTGTGGCGGATCTCGCTGATGTTGCGGCAGTTGTCCAGGTGCACGACCATGCCTTTGCCCGCCGACAGGTGGCCGACAATCGGGTCGCCCGGGATCGGCGTGCAACATTTGGCGTAGCTGAGGACCAGGCCTTCGGTGCCGCGAATCGCCAGCGGGCCTTCCGGGCTCGGCAGCTGTTCGCCTTCGCCGAGCAGGCGGCGGGCGACCACGTAAGCCATGCGATTGCCCAGGCCGATGTCTTCGAGCAGGTCTTCGATCAATTCGAGGCGGTATTCGTGGAGCATCAACTGCACGCGCTCGGCCGGGACTTTTTCCAGCGAGCTGTCGAAGCCGTTGAGCACCTTGTTTAGCAGGCGTTCGCCGAGGCTGATGGATTCGGAGCGGCGTTGCAGTTTCAGTGCATGGCGGATGTGGGTCCGCGCCTTGCCGGTGACCACGAAATTGAGCCATGCCGGGTTCGGCCGTGCGCCGGGGGCGCTGACGATCTCGACCGTGGAGCCGCTTTGCAGCGGTTCGGACAGCGGCGCGAGACGACGGTTGATCCGACAGGCAATGCAGCTGTTGCCCACGTCGGTGTGTACCGCGTAAGCGAAGTCGACCGCCGTGGAGCCTTTTGGAAGCTCCATGATCCGGCCTTTGGGCGTGAACACGTAGACCTCGTCCGGGAACAGGTCGATCTTCACGCTCTCGATGAATTCCAGCGAGTTGCCGGCCCGTTGCTGCATCTCCAGCACGCCTTTGACCCACTGGCGGGCGCGGGCATGAGTGCCTTTGGGCTGTTCGTCGCCGCTGGATTTGTACAGCCAATGGGCGGCGATGCCGTTGTTGGCCATCTCTTCCATTTCACGGGTGCGGATCTGGATCTCGATCGGTACACCGTGCATGCCAAACAGTGTGGTGTGCAGCGACTGGTAGCCGTTGGCCTTGGGGATCGCGATGTAATCCTTGAAGCGCCCCGGTAACGGTTTGTACAAATTGTGCACGGCACCCAGTACGCGGTAGCAGGTATCGACCTTGTCGACGATGATCCGGAACGCATAAACGTCCATGATCTCGTTGAAGGCCCGACGCTTGCCGCGCATTTTCTTGTAGATGCCGTAGAGGTGTTTCTGACGACCGCTGACCTCACCCTGGATGCCGTCGATGGCCAGGCAGTGGCTGAGGGACTCTTCGATCTTGTTGACGATTTCCTTGCGGTTGCCCCGGGCGCGCTTGACCGCCTGGTTGATCCGCGCGGAACGCATCGGGTGCATGGCCTTGAAGCCGAGGTCTTCGAATTCTATGCGGATGGCGTGCATACCCAGCCGGTTGGCGATGGGCGCATAGATTTCCAGGGTTTCCTTGGCGATCCGCCGGCGCTTTTCGCCGGACAGCACTTCCAGGGTGCGCATGTTGTGCAGGCGGTCGGCCAGCTTGACCAGGATCACGCGAATGTCGCGCGCCATGGCCATGGCCATTTTCTGGAAGTTTTCGGCCTGGGCTTCGGCCTTGGTCTCGAAGTTCATCTGGGTCAGTTTGCTGACCCCGTCGACCAGTTCGGCCACCGTTTCGCCGAACTGCGCTTGCAGCGCTTCCTTGGCAATACCGGTGTCTTCGATCACGTCATGCAGCATTGCAGCCATCAGGCTCTGATGGTCCATGTGCATGTCGGCAAGAATATTCGCCACCGCAAGAGGATGCGTGACGTACGCCTCACCGCTGCGGCGGCGTTGACCGTCGTGGGCTTGTTCGGCGTAGAAGTACGCTCGGCGGACCAGGTTGACCTGGTCCTTGCCGAGGTAGGTCGATAAGCGATCGGCGAGGGCGTCTATGCTCGGCATGATGACACCTGCCGTTTGCTATGACCCCGCGCCGTGCTACGTCGACCAGGCATGGCTTATACTGCCTCGTTGGACTCGTCCTCGAACGCTGCGAACAGCGGTTCGTCTTCGACGATTTCAGCGTTGGCGATGAACTCGTAGCTCATCAGGCCCTCAGCGATTTCACGCAGCGCTACAACTGTAGGCTTGTCGTTTTCCCACTGAACCAGGGGCTCTTTGCCACCGGTGGCCAGTTGACGGGCACGCTTGGTAGAGAGCATGACCAGCTCAAAGCGGTTTTCCACGTGTTCTAGGCAGTCTTCAACGGTTACGCGGGCCATGGTATTCCTCGGAGCGAATGCAATATGCGCGCTGCCCGGTTGGGCGAGCGGACTCAACAGTTTAAAAAATCACCAGCGATTAGGGAAGCGCTGATTTTTTGACCAGGCTCTTCAACGCGCTATAAGCACCAATGTAAAGCCCTTGCAGCGGTTTTGGGAAGAGCTGATTAGCCGAGCAATTCAGCCAATAATTTGCCATGACGCTGCTGCTGACGCTTCTGATGCAGCTGATTGGCGCGGAAAATCGCCTTCAGATCGTCCAGTGCGTGGGCGAAATTGTCGTTGATGATCAAGTAATCGTAGTCGACGTAATGGCTCATCTCGCTGACGGCTTCGCGCATCCGGCCTTCGATGATCTCGTCACTGTCCTGGCCGCGATTGGTCAGGCGCTGGTGCAGGGCCTCCAGGGACGGCGGCAGAATGAAGATCGAACGGGCCTGGGGCATCAACTTGCGCACTTGCTCTGCGCCCTGCCAGTCAATTTCCAGAATCAGGTCGTGACCTTCATCCAGGGTCTGCTGCAGGTGGCTTTGCGAAGTGCCATAGAGATTGCCGAACACTTCGGCGCGCTCGAGGAAATCTCCGTGCTCGATCATCTTCACGAACTCGCTACGTTCGACGAAGTGATAGTTCACGCCGTTCACTTCACCAGGGCGCATGGCGCGGGTGGTGTGGGAGACCGAGACGCGGATCTCCTGATCAGCGTCGGTCAGGGCTTTGACCAGGCTGCTCTTGCCCGCCCCCGAAGGTGCGGAAATGATGTACAGGGTGCCGGTACTGTGGGTCATGTCAGGTTTGCCTTACTCAATATTCTGTACTTGTTCGCGCATCTGCTCGATCAACACCTTTAGGTTGACCGCCGCTTGGGTGCTGCGCGGGTCGAAGGCTTTGGAGCCCAGTGTGTTGGCTTCGCGGTTGAGCTCCTGCATCAGGAAATCCAGGCGTCGACCGGCAGCGCCGCCGGATTTGAGCACCCGGCGAACTTCGATGATATGAGTGCTCAGGCGATCCAGTTCTTCGGCGACGTCGCTCTTTTGCGCGAGCATGACCATTTCCTGCTCCAGGCGCTGCGGGTCGAGGTCGGCCTTCATGTCGGTGAAGCGGTCGAGGACTTTCTGACGCTGGGTGGCGAGCATCTGCGGGACCAGCTCACGCAGGATCACCACATCTTCTTCAATGGACGTCAGGCGCTCGTTGATCAACCGCGCCAGCTCCGCGCCTTCGCGCTCGCGGCCGGCCTTGAGTTCTTTCAGTCCTTGGTTGAACAGCGTCAGGGCTTCGGCATTCAGCGCTTGCGGGTCGGCGGCGTCGGCCACCAGCACGCCGGGCCAGGCCAGGACTTCCAGCGGGTTCAGCGCGGCGGGGTTCTTGATCAGGCTGGCGACGGTCTCGGCGGCAGCGACCAGTTGCGCGGCGCGCTCGCGGTCCACTTGCAGCGGTTTGCCAGTGCTTTCTTCGGTGAAACGCAGGGTGCATTCGAGCTTGCCCCGGGAAATTCCCTGGCGCAGGGCTTCGCGGACGGCGCCCTCGAGGTCGCGGAAAGATTCCGGCAGGCGCAGATGGGGTTCCAGGTAGCGGCTGTTGACCGAGCGCAGCTCCCAGCTCAGGGTGCCCTGGACGCCGGCTTTCTCGACGCGGGCGAAGGCGGTCATGCTGTGCACCATGGAGGTACCTCGCAATGCAGGTCGGCGCGTAACCCATGGTTCGCGGACCCGCTATCTGTGAATTAAAGCCGACAGGCAGCAAAGGCGCAGGATTGTAGCGCAGTGGGGCGGATGCGCCCAATCACACGCTGTGACAATGGGCTGCAGGCCGTCGGCTACGCTCTATTCAGAGCCTTCAATCGTCGGGTGATTTTTTTAGAAGTGCCCACTCGCGGCCCACGGCTCTATAATGCTCGGCAGTTTTCCGTCCCCCGTACAGGTAATCCCTATGAAACGTCCAAGTGGTCGCGCTGCCGATCAGCTCCGCTCGATCCGCATTACCCGCAACTACACCAAACACGCCGAGGGATCTGTACTGGTCGAGTTCGGTGATACCAAGGTCATCTGCACCGTCAGCGTCGAGAACGGCGTGCCGCGTTTCCTCAAGGGTCAGGGCCAGGGCTGGTTGACCGCTGAATACGGCATGCTGCCGCGCGCCACTGGCGAGCGTAACCAGCGTGAGGCGAGCCGCGGCAAGCAAGGCGGCCGCACTCTGGAAATCCAGCGTCTGATCGGTCGTTCCCTGCGCGCTGCGCTGGACATGTCCAAGCTGGGCGACGTCACCTTGTACGTCGACTGCGATGTGATCCAGGCTGATGGCGGCACCCGCACCGCGTCCATCACCGGCGCCATGGTTGCACTGGTCGACGCCTTGAAAGTGATCAAGAAGCGCGGCGGCCTCAAAGGTGGCGACCCGCTCAAGCAAATGATCGCTGCCGTTTCGGTGGGCATGTATCAGGGCGAACCTGTGCTTGACCTCGACTACCTGGAAGACTCGGCTGCCGAGACTGACCTCAACGTGGTGATGACCAGCACTGGTGGTTTCATCGAAGTCCAGGGCACCGCCGAAGGCGCACCGTTCCAGCCGGAAGAGCTGAACGCGATGCTGGCACTGGCGAAGAAAGGCATGATCGAGATTTTCGAACTGCAGAAGGCTGCACTGGCTGACTGATTGTTTTGATGTCCGGCAAAGGAGAGCGCCATGAGTGATGAACAGCAGTTGCTACCCACACCGAGCTCCGAGGCTCGCCAGTGGGCGATGTTTTGTCACCTCTCGGCGTTTCTCGGTGTCTGGTTTCCGTTCGGTCACCTGATCGGGCCGCTGATACTCTGGCAGTGGAAGCGTGAAGCGGACCCGTTCATCGATGCCCAAGGCAAAGAAGCGCTGAACTTTCAGATCACCGTGGCCCTGGTCTCGGGCATCTGTTACGTGCTGATGCTGGTGTTGATCGGTTTTGCGCTGCTGCCGCTGGTTCTGATCGGGGCGATGGTGCTGTGCATCATTGCCGGGCTCAAGGCCAATGACGGGGTGCCTTACCGCTATCCCTTCACCTGGCGGTTGATCAAATAACAGCCAGAAAAAATCAGCGTGCACAAAAAAGCCGACAGCAATGTCGGCTTTTTTGCATCTGCGAAAAGACGCTTAGATCGTCAGCGTCCAGTCGTAGTCCACGATCAGCGGTGCGTGCTGCGAGAACCGTGGCTGACGTGGCAGGCGTGCGCTGCGTACGAAGCGGCGCAGGCCAGGGGTCAGCAACTGGTAGTCGAAACGCCAGCCCAGGTTGAGCATCTCGGCCTGTTCGTTGTCCGGCCACCAGCTGTACTGGTCGCCTTCGCGGCTGACTTCCCGCAGGGCGTCGACATAACCCATGTTGCCGACAATCTCGTCCATCCAGGCACGCTCAGGCGCCAGGAAGCCCGGGGATTGCTGGCTGTCGCGCCAGTTCTTGATATCCAGCTTCTGTTGCGCCACGTACAGCGAGCCACAATAAATGTACTCGCGACGTTTGCGTCGCTGTTTATCCAGATAACGGGCGAAGTCGTCCATTAGCTTGAACTTCTGGTTCAAGTCTTCATCGCCATTCTGCCCCGAAGGGAGCAGCAAGGTCGCGATGCTGACCTTGTCGAAATCGGCTTGCAGGTAGCGCCCGTAGCGGTCGGCCGTCTCGAAGCCGAGACCGCTGATGACAGCCTTCGGTTGCAACCGCGAATACAAAGCCACGCCACCTTGGGCGGGAACTTCGGCTTCGCAGGCATAAAGGAAGTAGCCATCCAGTTGGAAGGCTGGATCGTCCAGTTCAAAGGCGGAGGCGCGGGTGTCCTGCAGGCAGATGACGTCGGCATTCTGTGCTTGCAGCCAACTGAGCAAACCACGCTCGACTGCAGCCTGAATACCATTGACGTTCACACTGATGATCCGCATAAGTGGCCCCAAAAATCGCGTGCGGGTATGATACACGGCGTCTACCTAATTAGCTAAATCCGTGGTATTTGGGGTTTTTTTCATGCAAGCGTATCAACGCGATTTCATTCGTTTTGCCATCGATCGCGGCGTTTTGCGCTTCGGTGAGTTCACCCTGAAGTCCGGGCGCACCAGTCCATACTTCTTCAATGCCGGCCTGTTCAACTCAGGGAAGGCCCTGGCACAGCTGGGCCGTTTCTATGCGGCAGCCATCGTCGAGAGCGGTATTTCCTTCGACGTACTGTTCGGCCCGGCCTACAAAGGCATCCCGTTGGCGGCAGCCACCGCCGTGGCACTGGCCGAACATCACGACCGTGACCTGCCATGGTGCTTCAATCGCAAGGAAGCCAAGGCCCACGGCGAAGGTGGCAGCCTGGTCGGCGCGCCATTGACTGGCGACGTGCTGATCATCGACGACGTGATCACCGCGGGCACCGCCATCCGTGAAGTGATGCAGATCATCGCTTCCCAGGACGGCGCCAAAGCTGCCGGTGTGCTGATCGCCCTGAACCGTCAGGAGCGTGGCAATGGTGAGTTGTCGGCCATTCAGGAAGTGGAGCGTGACTTCGGCATTCCGGTGATCAGCATCGTTTCGCTGAACCAAGTGCTGGAGTTCCTGGCTGACGATCCGCAGCTCAAGCAACATTTGCCTGCGGTTGAAGCCTACCGCGCCCAGTTCGGCGTGTAACCACGCTCCCACAGGGATTGCAGACAGCAAAAGACCCCGCTCAGCAAGTTGAGCGGGGTCTTTTGTTTATGTATGGCCCAGTCCCCCAGCTTTATTTTTTGCTGGTGCTGCTGAATGTCTCGGCCTTTTTGATCCCGCTGGGTTTATTGGTTTTCTCCGGGTACGGATCAGCCACAGCATCGCCCTGGCCAGTCAGAATTCTCCAGCCATGACGGGTGTGCGCGGTTTTGCGGAGTTGCGGGCAGGGCGGCATCGATGTTTTGCCCTGATTCGAGTATTCGTGACCACAATCGACACAGGCATAGGTGCCAGGTGAAACATCGCTGCCGTAAGGGACGTAGTCTTTTTGCATGGGTAGACCTCCTGTGGATTCAGTGAAGATCTTATGCAGATTGCTTCCTTGGTGAAGTCGGACGTTTCGCCCAATCAGGTCAGGCATTTCCGGCGCGCATAAAAAAGATCGCAGACTTCGTCAGCTCCTACAGGTTTTTCGTACATCCGAAATCCGTAGGTGCTGCCGAAAGGCTGCGATCTTTTTAAGGTTTTGAATCAGGGACGCTTGCGATTGCTGATCAGCGTGCCCACACCGGTGTCGGTGAAGATTTCCAGCAGAATTGCATTTGGCACCCGACCATCAATGATCAGCGAGCTGCCCACGCCACCCTGTACCGCTTCCAGCGCGCAACGGATCTTCGGCAGCATGCCGCCGTAGATGGTGCCATCGGCGATCAGATCGTCGACTTGCTGGGTGCTCAGGCCGGTCAGGACCTTGCCGCTCTTGTCCATCAGGCCGGCAATGTTGGTCAGCAGCATCAGCTTCTCAGCTTTCAGGGCCTCGGCCACTTTACCGGCCACCAGGTCGGCGTTGATGTTGTACGACTCGCCATTGGCACCGACGCCGATCGGCGCGATCACCGGAATGAAATCGCCTTTGACCAGCAGGTTCAGCAGGTCGGTGTTGATCCCGACCACTTCGCCGACGTGGCCGATGTCGATGATTTCCGGCTGGGTCATCTCAGGGGTCTGGCGGGTGACGGTGAGCTTCTTCGCACGAATCAGCTCGGCGTCTTTACCAGTCAGGCCGATGGCGCTGCCGCCGTGACGGTTGATCAGGTTGACGATGTCCTTGTTGACCTGGCCGCCGAGGACCATTTCCACCACGTCCATGGTCGCGGCGTCGGTGACGCGCATGCCATCGACAAAGTGGCTCTCGATCGACAGTCGCTTGAGCAGGTCGCCGATTTGCGGGCCGCCGCCGTGAACCACCACCGGGTTGATGCCGACGGCTTTCATCAGCACGATGTCGCGGGCGAAGCCGGTTTTCAGCTCCTCGCTTTCCATCGCGTTGCCGCCGTACTTGATCACCAGTGTCTTGCCGACATAGCGGCGAATGTAAGGCAGCGCTTCGGACAGGACCTTGGCGGTGTTGGCGGCGGCTTCGCGTTCGAGGGTCATTCAGGGCTCCGGGTGCTTCAATAGATCAAAACGGTAGTTGGAGATCAGGTGCAACGCGCTTCAGCTGGACGTGGAATACATCCTTGATGCGCTGCAATTCAGCCTCGTCATCGGCCTCGAAGCGCAGCACCAGCACCGGTGTGGTGTTGGAGGCGCGAACCAGGCCCCAGCCTTTGGCATAGTCGACTCGCACGCCGTCAATGGTGGTCAGGTCGGCGCCTTCACCCCACTGTGCGTCGTGCAGTGCATCAATGATGCTGAATTTGCTCTCTTCGGTCACATGGATATTGATTTCCGGCGTAGAAATATCGTTCGGGAAGGTCGCGAACAACTCTTCCGCGGTGGATTTTTCCTTGCTGAGGATCTCCAGCAACCGCGCGGCGCTGTAGATACCGTCGTCGAAACCGAACCAGCGCTCCTTGAAGAAGATGTGCCCGCTCATTTCGCCGGCCAACAGGGCGCCGGATTGTTTCATTTTCTTTTTGATCAGCGAGTGACCTGTTTTCCACATCAGCGGACGACCGCCATATTCCTTGATCAGCGGGATCAGGCGGCGGGTGCATTTGACGTCGAAGATGATTTCCGCGTCGGGGTTGCGTGCTACCACATCTTTGGCGAACAGCATCAGCAGGCGGTCCGGGAACACGACGCTGCCGGTGTTGGTGACCACGCCCACGCGGTCGCCATCGCCGTCGAAGGCCAGGCCCAGGTCGGCGTTGGTTTCCTTGACCTTGGCGATCAGGTCTACCAGGTTTTCCAGCTTGCCCGGATCCGGGTGATGGTTCGGGAAGTTGCCATCGACTTCGCAGAACAGCGGGATGACTTCGCAGTTCAGGGCTTCGATCAGTTGCGGGGCAATCACGCCGGCCGCGCCGTTACCGCAGTCGACCACCACTTTCAGGCGGCGGGCGAGTTTGATGTCCTGGACGATTTCGGTGTTGTAGCGATCGAGTATCTCGACCTTGGTGATGCTGCCCTTGCCGCTGCTCAGGTTGTTGGTCTTGAGGCGGTCGTGCAGGGCCTGGATCTGTTCGTTGGCCAGGGTATCGCCAGCAATGACGATCTTGAAGCCGTTGTAGTTCGACGGGTTGTGGCTGCCGGTAAGCATCACCCCTGATTTGCCGGCCAGTACGTTGGCGGCGTAGTACAGCGCAGGCGTTGGCACCAGGCCGACGTCGCTGACGTGGCAACCGCTGTCGGCCAGGCCCTGAATCAGTTGTTCCACCAGTTCCGGGCCGGACAGGCGACCGTCGCGGCCGACGGACACATTGGGTTCGCCCTGGGCCAGGCTCTGGGAACCGATGGCGCGACCGAGCCAATAAGCGGTTTCAGCGTTCAAGAATTCCGGGACGGTGCCACGAATGTCGTAGGCGCGGAAGATGCTGTCGGGGAACTTGGGTGCGACTTGGGCTGGGGTGCTCATCTGTAGGAATGCTCCATCTCTAAAGTGGCTGGACCTGCCGGCGAAAAGCTCGTGGGCTGGCTCAAACTGAAGGGTATGACGGCGTTTTCCGCAGAGAGTTCGTGGTGCGAAAAGGCCATGCCACCAATGTCGACGAGTATTGGGTCAACCAATGCCTTGATTTTCAGTGGTAAACCTTCCAGATGACGTCTGTGCAATTTTCATCCTTAAAATGCAGAGGGCGGGTCAGGCCAGGCATTGTTCCCAGCCTGAATGCCGATGATCAGTGGCTGCCGGAATGTCCGAAGCCGCCGGTGCCGCGCTGGGTTTCGACGAACTCTTCGACCATTTCGAAGTGCGCTTGAACCACCGGTACCAGCACCAGTTGGGCCAGGCGTTCGCCAACGACCATGTTGAAATCGGTCTGGCCACGGTTCCAGCACGACACCATCAGTGGGCCCTGGTAATCGGAGTCGATCAGGCCGACCAGGTTGCCCAGCACGATGCCGTGCTTATGGCCCAGGCCGGAGCGCGGCAGAATCAAGGCCGCCAGGCCCGGATCGCCGATATACACCGACAGTCCGGTAGGGATCAGCAGGGTCTCGCCCGGCTTGATGACGGTGTCTTTTTCCAGCATGGCGCGCAGGTCGAGGCCGGCGGAGCCTGGTGTGGCGTACTGCGGAAGCGGAAATTCGCTGCCGATGCGTGGGTCGAGGATCTTGGCTTGCAAAGCGTGCATGTAAATTAAACCTGGTTCAGACGTTCGGCGATAAAAGTGATCAGCTGGCGGGCAATCTTGCCTTTGCTGGTCTGGGCAAAAATAGTGGCGTGCAGCTCACGGTCGATCACGCTGCAGGCGTTTTCTTCGCTGTTGAAGCCAATGCTCGGGTTGGCGACGTCGTTGGCGACGATCAGATCGAGGTTCTTGTCTTTCAACTTGCGGGCAGCGTAGTCGAGCAGGTGTTCGGTTTCGGCGGCAAAGCCGACACTGAACGGACGGTCGGGACGGGTGGCGATGGTGGCCAGGATGTCTGGGTTACGCACCATCTGTAGCAACAAGCCGTCGCCGCTTGTAGGGTCTTTCTTGAGTTTCTGTGGGGCCACGACTTCCGGACGGTAGTCCGCGACCGCTGCCGAGGCGATGAACAAGTCGCAAGGAATCGCGGCTTCACAAGCGGCGAGCATGTCGCGAGCGCTGACCACGTCGATGCGCGTGACGCGATCCGGGGTCGGCAGGTGCACGGGGCCGGTGATCAGGGTCACGCGGGCGCCGGCTTCTACCGCGGCTTCGGCCAGGGCAAAGCCCATTTTGCCGGAGCTGTGGTTGGTGATGTAGCGCACCGGGTCGATGTTTTCCTGGGTCGGACCGGCGGTGATCAGCACGTGTTTGCCGGTCAGCGCCTGGCGCTGGAAGCAGTCTGCCGCGCACTGGGCGAGGTCGGTGGCTTCGAGCATGCGACCCATGCCGACGTCGCCGCAGGCCTGGCTGCCGGAGGCCGGGCCGAAGACTTTGAAGTCGCGGCTTTCGAGGGTTTGCAGGTTGGCCTGGGTCGCCGGGTCGCGCCACATGGCCTGATTCATCGCCGGCGCCACGGCGACTACCGCGTCGGTGGCCAGCACCAGCGTGGTCAGCAGGTCGTCGGCAATGCCTTGGGCCAGGCGAGCGATCAGGTCCGCGGTGGCGGGGGCGATCAATACCAGATCGGCCCATTTGGCCAGTTCGATGTGGCCCATGGCGGCTTCGGCCGCCGGGTCCAGCAGGTCCAGGTGGACCGGGTGCCCGGACAGGGCCTGCATGGTCAGCGGGGTAATGAATTCGCTGCCGCCACGGGTCATGACCACGCGCACTTCAGCGCCCTGGTCGATCAGGCGGCGAACCAGCTCGGCGCTCTTGTAGGCAGCAATGCCGCCGCCGACGCCCAGAACGATGCGTTTCCGATACAGCCGCTGCATAGGTCTGCCTTTCATTTCGTTGATGACTGCATGGCGATACCCCCTCCCCAGGGGTGAAATCGCCCGCAAAAAAGATGGGCTACGATATCACAGCGACCGCTACGGAACAGCGGCGCCCACTTACATGGAGGTGTTATGAGCATTCGCGATTGGCCAGCGGCGGAGCGACCGCGGGAGAGGTTACTTGAGTTGGGTTCGACGAGTCTTTCGGACGCCGAGTTGCTAGCGATTTTTTACGTACAGGTGTATCGGGTAAAAGTGCAGTGGATCTGGCTCGACATCTGTTGAATCAGTTTGGCAGCCTGCGTTCACTTCTCGAAGCCGATCAAGCTGCGTTCAGCAGGCAATTGGGGCTCGGGCCGGCGAAATTCGCTCAGTTGCAAGCGGCACAGGAAATGGGCAGGCGGCATTTAGCCGAACGTGCACGGCAAAAATCGGCGCTGGAAAATCCGCAGGCGGTTCGTGACTACCTGAAGTCGATGCTGCGCCACGAGCCTCACGAGGTATTCGGGTGTCTGTTTTTGGATTCAAAACATCAAGTGCTGACCTTTGAAGTGCTGTTTCGCGGCTCCATCGACAGTACCAGTGTCTATCCAAGACAAGTGGTTAAACGCGCTTTGGCCCACAACGCCGCAGCGTTGATCCTCTGCCACAACCATCCGTCGGGTAACTCCAACCCCAGTCAAGCCGACCGAGTGCTGACCAAGCGCCTGCAAGAAGCGCTGGACCTGATCGATGTGCGGGTGCTCGACCATTTCATTGTCGGTGATGGCGATCCGTTGTCCATGGCCGAGTACGGGTGGATGTGAAGGGTGGAGTTACGCGAAAACCATGCAGGCGCGGGCCTGTGGCGAGGGAGCTTGTCGAAACGCCGCCCCGTTTGAGTGCGTAGCACTCACAAGATCTTTGGTGCATCCGAGATTTTGGGGCTGCTTCGCAGCCCGACGGGGGCAAGCCCCCTCGCCACAGGTTTCTTTTGGCGACGCTGATTACTTGAAGTTGACCTTGGAGTAATCCTGGCGACCAAACGGGCTGACCCGATAACCCTCGACGTCTTTGCGCGTCAGGGCGAAGGCCGTCGGGTGGGCCAGTGGCAGCCACAATGCCTGTTGCTGGATCTGCGCCTGGGCCTGTTCGTAGAGCTTGGTGCGTACACCTTGCTCGCCGGTGGTCTTGCCGGCGCTGATCAGCTTGTCCAGATCCTGGTTGCAGTAACGGGCGAAGTTGGTGCCGGCTTTGATCGCCGCGCAGGAAAACTGAGGCGTGAGGAAGTTGTCCGGGTCACCGTTGTCGCCGGCCCAGCCCATGAACAGCAGGTCATGCTCGCCGGCCTTGGCGCGGCGAATCAGTTCGCCCCATTCGATCACGCGGATCTCGGCCTGAATGCCGATTTCCGCCAGGTCGGATTGAAGCAATTGCGCGCCGAGGCTCGGGTTGGGGTTCAGCAGGCTGCCGGAAGGGCGAGTCCAGATAGTGGTCTGGAAACCGTTCTTGAGCCCGGCCTTGGCCATCAATGCCCGGGCTTTCTCGATATCATGCGGGTAGCCCGGCAAGTTTTTGGCATAGCTCCAGGTATTGGGCGGGTAGGGCCCGTTGGCAGGCTCGGCGGTGTCTTCGAATACGGCCTTGAGGTAGTTGGCCTTGTCGAACGCCAGGTTGATTGCCTGGCGCACTTCCGGCTTGTCCAGCGGCGGATGCTGGCTGTTGATGCCGACGAATGCGGTCATGAAGGCGTCAGTCTTTTCCACCTTCAGGGTCGGCTCCTGCTTCGCAGCCTGTACGTCCAGCGGTTTCGGCGACAGGGCGATCTGGCACTCGTTGCGGCGCAATTTCTGCAAGCGCACGTTGGCGTCCGGGGTGATCGCGAAGATCAACGGGTCCACCGATGGCTTGCCCTGGAAGTAGTCGCGGTTGGCCTTGTAGCGAATCGAGGCATCTTTCTGGAAGCGCGTGAAGATGAACGGGCCGCTGCCGATCGGCTGGCTATTGAGCTTCTCCGGAGTGCCGGCCTTCATCAGTTGGTCGGCGTACTCGGCCGAATAGATCGAGGCGAAGCCCATGGTCAGGGTCGGCAGGAATGTCGAGTCCGGGTGATCGAGGGTGAAACGAATGGTGAGTGGGTCCAGGGCGTCGATCTTCTTGATCAGTGTCGGTAACTGCATCGACTGAGCGTGCGGGAAGCCGCTCTGGGCGATTTTGTGCCACGGGTTTGCCGGATCGAGCATGCGGTCGAAACTGAATTTCACGTCTTCGGCGGTCAGGTCGCGCGTCGGGCTGAAATACTCGGTGCGGTGAAATTTCACCTGCGGATGCAATTTGAAGACGTAGGTCAGGCCGTCGGGCGTGACGTCCCAGCTGTCCGCGAGGCTGGCGACCACTTTGCCGCTGGCCGTGTCGAAGTCCACCAGGCGGTTCATCAGCACGTCGGCCGAGGCGTTGGTGGTGGTCAGCGAGTTGTATTGCACCACGTCGAACCCTTCCGGGCTGGCCTCCGTGCAGACGCTCAGGGCGGCGGCATGGGCCAGGGGGCTCAGCAGAAGCGGGGCGAGCAACAGTGGTAGGGCAGCGAGGCGCATGGTCGGATTCCTTTACAGATCGAAGGCCCATCTGCAAGTGCAGTCTGGAAAAGGCTTACCCTAGTGGGCTCTTTTGCAAATGACTATCCCCTTTTTCATTTTCAGGGGAGTATGGGCGATTGTTTTCGGTGAGTGATGGTTGAGAAAAGCCCTGAATTGTCCCGTTGGCCGATTCTCTGCGACGAGCGGTCGCTATCGGGCTCAGCCTTTGTCCAAGGCACTCGGCGCCCGAAAAACCGGGTTTTTATCAACTCAATTCACACCGGTTGTTGTTGCTCTCTGGTCTTTCTGGTATAAAGCAGCGCTCTTTTCTAGGGGCCCGGTTCCTTCACTTGTAGGTGTAGCCGGTAAGACCTCTAAAGAAACGCGGCGCCTGGCGCCAAATGACTGAGAGATTAAGCGGCCAACCCATGCCGGGTTGGGCATGTGGTTTTAGAGGGCTGAGGCATGTCGAGAGTATGTCAAGTTACCGGTAAGGGTCCGGTGACTGGGAATAACATTTCCCACGCAAACAACAAAACCCGTCGTCGTTTCCTGCCGAACCTGCAGCATCATCGCTTCTGGGTTGAAGAAGAGAAACGTTTCGTGCGTCTGCGCGTATCTGCCAAAGGCATGCGTATCATCGACAAGCGTGGCATCACTGTCGTGCTGGCCGAAATCCGCAAAGCCGGCAAGATCTAAGGGAGCTAATCATGCGTGAATTGATTCGTTTGATTTCGAGCGCCGGTACTGGTCACTTCTACACTACCGACAAGAACAAGCGCACTACTCCGGACAAAATCGAGATCAAGAAATATGATCCGGTTGTTCGCAAGCACGTGATCTACAAAGAAGGCAAAATCAAGTAATTGATTTTTCCTCCTTACGAAAAAGGCCCGTATCGCGAGATACGGGCCTTTTTTGTTGCCGTTTTGCATCGTCTGTCAGGGCTCCATCGCGGCAAGCCCAGACAGCAAAACCCCTCAGGCCTTCTGTTCAAACACCACATAAATCTTGCGGCACGGCTCCAGCACTTCCCAGGTGCCTTTGAAACCGGCCGGAATCACGAAGCGATCGCCCACGCGCAGGGTCTTGGCGCCGCCGTTGTCATCGCGCAGCACTGACACCCCCTGAACGATTTCGCAGTATTCGTGTTCGGTGTAGTTAACCCGCCACTGACCGACTTCGCCTTCCCAGACACCTGCACTCATCTGGCCGCACGGGCTGTTGTAGTGGTTGTACACGGTTTGCTCGGGGTCGCCCTTGAGGACTTTCGCCGGGTCTGGCCGATAGCGATCGGGCTGGGTGGTAGCCTGACTGAAATCGACGATATCCTGAATGCTCATGCTGGTATTCCCCCGTGATTGCGGCGCGACTGGCTGGAAAATTGAAAGTCTATGTTTATTAAAATGAACATCGCAAGGTCGTTTAACGGCCTTTTGTCAAATATATTGAAACTTCACCCGCCGCTGGTTTAGGGTAACGGTTGCCTTGAGCCGAAAAGCAGGCTGGCCGGGCAGAATTCCTGACAGCACCCGCGAAGAGCGTGGGCGCTCGTATTCAATAAGAGGAGGACACTCGTATGACCACCCTGACTCGTGCCGACTGGGAACAACGGGCTCGCGATCTGAAGATCGAAGGCCGTGCCTACATCAATGGCGAATACACCGATGCAGTCTCCGGTGAAACGTTCGAGTGCATCAGCCCTGTCGATGGCCGTCTGCTGGGCAAGATTGCCAGCTGTGATGCCGCCGACGCCCAGCGCGCCGTGGAAAACGCTCGCGCCGCGTTCAATTCCGGCGCCTGGTCGCGCCTGGCGCCGACCAAGCGCAAAGCCACCATGATTCGTTTTGCCGGCCTGCTGAAACAGCACGCCGAAGAGCTGGCCCTGCTCGAAACCCTGGACATGGGCAAGCCGATCAGCGATTCCCTGTACATCGACGTTCCTGGCGCGGCGCAAGCCCTGAGCTGGAGTGGCGAGGCCATCGACAAGCTCTACGACGAAGTCGCCGCCACCCCGCACGATCAGCTGGGGCTGGTGACTCGCGAGCCGGTCGGTGTGGTCGGTGCGATCGTGCCGTGGAACTTCCCGTTGATGATGGCCTGCTGGAAACTCGGCCCGGCGCTGTCCACCGGTAACTCAGTGATCCTCAAGCCTTCGGAAAAATCGCCGCTGACGGCTATTCGTATTGCAGCGCTGGCAGTTGAAGCCGGCATCCCGAAAGGTGTGCTGAACGTGCTGCCGGGTTACGGTCATACCGTCGGCAAGGCCCTGGCCTTGCACAATGATGTCGACACCCTGGTGTTTACCGGTTCGACCAAGATCGCCAAGCAACTGCTGATCTACTCCGGCGAATCGAACATGAAGCGTGTCTGGCTCGAAGCCGGTGGCAAGAGCCCGAACATCGTGTTCGCCGATGCGCCGGACCTGCAAGCCGCCGCCGAATCGGCTGCCAGCGCTATTGCCTTCAACCAGGGCGAAGTCTGCACCGCCGGTTCGCGCCTGCTGGTCGAGCGTTCGATCAAAGACAAATTCCTGCCACTGGTGATCGAAGCCCTCAAGGCCTGGAAGCCGGGAAATCCGCTGGACCCGGCGACCAACGTCGGTGCGCTGGTGGATACCCAGCAGATGAACACCGTGCTGTCCTACATCGAATCCGGTCACACCGATGGCGCCAAACTGGTGGCTGGCGGCAAGCGTATTCTTCAGGAAACCGGGGGCACCTACGTCGAGCCGACGATTTTCGACGGTGTCAGCAACGCGATGAAAATTGCCCAGGAAGAGATCTTTGGCCCGGTGTTGTCGGTGATCACTTTCGATACCGCCGAAGAAGCCGTTGCGATTGCCAACGACACGCCGTACGGCCTCGCGGCTGCTGTATGGACCACGGATATTTCGAAGGCTCACCTCACCGCCAAGGCTTTGCGCGCTGGCAGTGTGTGGGTCAACCAGTACGACGGCGGCGACATGACTGCGCCGTTCGGTGGCTTCAAGCAGTCCGGCAACGGTCGCGACAAGTCGCTGCATGCGTTCGACAAGTACACCGAGCTGAAGGCGACCTGGATCAAGTTGTAAGCAAGTGAGGGAGCCCGGTAGTCAATCGGGCTCCTGAACGACATAGATCCCATGTGGGGGCGGGCTTTTGTGGTGAGGGGGCTTGCCCCCGTTCGGCTGCGAAGCAGGCGCAAGACCATTGCATGCGGTGTACTTGATACACCGCAGACGCAGGTTTTGGGGCCGCTCCGCGACCCAACGGGGCGATGCGGCGTTCCGACAAGCCCCCTCGCCACCAAGCCCCGCTCCCACACTGTTTTGTGCTGTACATAAAATATCCACAGGAGCGTGGAACATGCGTTGGGCGACTTATTTCGCCGTCTTGGCGTCTGTCTTGAGTGTCGGCCTGGCCTTGGGCGTCAGCATGCCGTTAGTGTCGCTGCGCCTGGAAGGCTGGGGTTACGGCTCGTTCGCGATTGGCGTGATGGCGGCGATGCCGGCCATTGGCGTGTTGCTGGGGGCGAAGATCTCCAGCCATCTCGCGGCCCGTCTTGGCACGGCCAATCTGATGCGCCTGTGCCTGTGGGCCGGGGCGGTGTCCATCGGTTTGCTGGCGCTGTGGCCGAGCTACCCGATCTGGCTGGTGCTGCGGTTGATGATCGGGGTGATCCTGACACTCGTCTTCATCCTTGGTGAAAGCTGGATCAACCAACTGGTGGTCGAGCAATGGCGCGGCCGATTGGTAGCGCTGTATGGCAGCAGTTATGCGCTGAGTCAGCTGGCCGGGCCGCTACTGTTGGGTGCGTTGGGCACCGAGCACGATTACGGTTTCTGGGTGGGCGTCGGTTTGCTGATGACGTCACCGTTCCTGCTGCTGGGCCGTAGCGGCGCACCTACCAGCGAAGCCTGCAGCGTGACCCTCAACGACTTGCTGAACTTCTGCCGTGGCCTGCCGGCAATTGCCTGGGCGGTGTCGCTGTTTGCTGCGTTCGAAGCGATGATCCTGACCTTGTTGCCGGTCTACTGCCTGCGTCAGGGCTTCACCACGGAAATCGCCCTGGCGATGGTCAGCACGGTGGTGGTGGGGGATGCCTTGTTGCAGTTGCCGATTGGCGCGCTGGCTGATCGCTTGTCGCGGCGTACATTGTTTACCGGCTGCGCGATGCTCTTGCTGCTGTCGAGCCTGGCGATTCCATTGTTGATCGATACGTTGCTGATCTGGCCGCTGTGGGTGTTGTTCGGCGCCAGCGCCGGTGGTCTGTTCACCTTGTCGTTGATCCTGATCGGTGAGCGTTACCGCGACGATGCGCTGGTGCGAGCCAATGCCCATATCGCGCAGCTGTGGGGGATCGGTTGCCTGATCGGGCCGTTGGCGGCCGGTGCCGGGAGCCAGTGGATCAGCGGGCATGCCTTGCCGTTGCTGATGGCGGCGGGCGCGTTGGGGTTGGTGATTCTGGTATCGCGGCAAGGGGCGTTTGGAGTGGTTGCCGAGCCGGCCTGAGCGCTGCACAAAACCTGTGACGAGGGAGCTTGCTCCCGCTGGGGCGCGCAGCGGCCCTAAATCATGTGCTGTCGCTTACTCAGGTAGAGCGTGGACGTCGATTTGCGACTGCTGCGCAGCCGAGCGGGAGCAAGCTCCCTCGCCACAATTTATCACCAGACTCCTGACTACAGCATTTTCTCCAGGCCAATCGTACTGCTGAACCACGAATTGAAATGCCGCCACCAGCTCCCCGGTTCCTTGGTCAATGTGTGCTGCTTGCCGTCGTCTTCTGTGACCCAGACTATCTGACCCTTTTCCAGTCGCGCGTGATAGCTGAGGGCCGGGGCCATACCCTCCAGCGCCAGTTCGCGCACACGCCCGGCAAGTTCCGGGTTGTCCACCAGCACACCGACTTCGGTGTTCCAGAGCACCGAGCGCGGGTCGAAATTGAATGAGCCGATGAAGGCTTTTTGTCGGTCGAAGATCATGGCCTTGCTGTGCAGGCTGGAATCGGAGCTTTGGTTGGATGATCCTCTGTGAAACAGGCTCGGTCCGCTGCCGCCGTTGTCCCCGGGCTGGCGGCGTAATTCGAACAGCTGCACGCCATGCTCCAGCAAGGCTTTGCGATAAGGCGCATACCCACCATGCACGGCGGGAACATCGGTGGCTTCCAGTGAGTTGGTCAGCAAACTGACCGACACCCCGGCATCGGCGCGACCGGTCAGGTACACCAGTCCTGGTTGGCCGGGTACGACGTAGGCCGAGATCATGATCAGCTCTTTGCTGACCCCGTTGAGTTCAGGCGCCAACTGGGTGGTCAGCAGCAAGTGCGGATCAGGTTCTCCGTCGGACAACACCTTGCTCGGTGCGTCCCATAGCGCCTGGTTCCAGGCCCAGATCAGCTCCCGCCGCCAGACGTCCAGGCGCGGGTGAGTGGTGTAGGTCATCAACTGCAGATAGAGCGCGTGATTCTGTTTGCGCGTTTCTTCCAGGGATTCGTCCAGGCGGGTCCGGGTATTTCTCAGGTCCCTGGCGCTCGGCCTGCTTGAGAGAAACTGCTCGATCGGCTTGCTCAGGGCGCTGTTCCAGTATTGATCGAAGCTGTGTCCCAACTGCTCTGCAACCGGGCCGACACTGAGCATGTCGATGTCGGTGAAATTCAGTTTGGTCTCTGCATCGAAATACTCATCCCCCAGGTTGCGCCCGCCCACGATTGCCGCGCTGTTGTCCGCCACCCACAGTT
Source organism: Pseudomonas sp. B21-019 (assembly GCF_024749225.1). Lineage (NCBI taxonomy): Bacteria > Pseudomonadati > Pseudomonadota > Gammaproteobacteria > Pseudomonadales > Pseudomonadaceae > Pseudomonas > Pseudomonas sp. B21-019. The sequence continues at coordinate 6,158,729 of NZ_CP087193.1, read as the reverse complement.
TGTTGTGCATGCGCCGGTGTTGCAGTGACACGTTGAATAACCGGCCCATGGTTCGCGTGACGCCAGTGCTGCGGCCCAGGTGCAGTGGGTTGAACACGCGGATCTGAATCTGCGGATGCGCGGCAAGAGTTGCGATGATCCGGTCCAGGCCATCGCTGGTGGTGTCGTCGAGCAGAATCCGCACCCGCACGCCGCGGTCGGCGGCTTTGAGCAGCTCACTGATCAGTATCCGTGTGCTGATGCCGTCATGGACGATGTAGTACTGCAAGTCGAGGCTGCTTTGGGCATTTCGAATCAGCTCGGCGCGAGCGGTGAAGGCCTCGGTGCTATCGGACAGCAAGCGGAAGCCCGACTGACCCTGGTGGGGAGCGGCCTGGGCCTGGATCGAACGGCCGAAAGCAGAGTCGGCCGCCGGCAGGGCCTGGCTCGGTTCGCGAGGGACGTGGAGCGTCGTGCAGCCACCCAGGAACGAGGCGAGTAACAGCAGAGCAAGCAGGGGCTGTCTGATTCTCACGTGGAATGTTCCGGTGGCGGCCGTCGTTAGCATATCGACGCCGGATCCCGAAGAAAGGTCAGTCGGATTGCGCCAGCAGTTTGATCGCCGCCACGCCGACCTTGCGCACCGCTTCTTCGATCTGCGGTGTTGGCTTGGCAGCGTAGTTCATCCGCAGGCAATTACGGTATTTGCCCGAGGCGGAAAAGATACTGCCCACGGCAATCTGTACGCCTTGATCATGCAGTGCACGATTGAGTTTCAGGGTGTCGAAGCCCTCCGGCAGCTCAACCCACAGCATGAAGCTGCCTTGCGGACGGCTGGCGCGGGTGCCGGCCGGGAAATAACGGGTGACCCAATCGATCATTGCGTCGCGATTGCGCTGGTATTGCATGCGCATCCGCCGTAAATGCGGTTCGAAGTGCCCAGCCTTGAGAAATTCGGCGATCGCAATCTGTGGTTGCGTCGCGGTGGAGCCGGTGCTGATGTACTTCATGTGCAGCACCCGTTCCAGATACCGGCCCGGCGCGACCCAGCCAATGCGCAGGCCCGGTGCCAGGGTCTTGGAAAAGGAACTGCAGAGCAGGACGCGGCCGTCTTCGTCGAAGGATTTGATCGTGCGCGGGCGGGGGTAGGTGTAGGCCAGTTCGCCATACACATCGTCCTCGATAATCGCCACATCGAAACGCTGTGCGAGGTTCAACAGCGCACGTTTGCGCGACTCCGGCATGATGTAGCCCAGCGGGTTGTTGCAGTTGGGGGTTATCTGTATGGCCTTGATCGGCCATTGCTCCAAGGCCAGTTCCAAAGCATCGAGGCTGATGCCGGTGAGCGGGTCGGTGGGGATTTCCAGCGCCTTCATGCCCAGGCCCTTGAGGGTCTGCATGGCGCCGTGAAAGCTTGGCGAATCCACTGCGACGATGTCACCCGGTCCGCAGATGGCGCGGATGCTGGTCGACAGCGCTTCGTGGCAACCGGTAGTGATCACCAGATCGTTGGCGCTCAATTGGCAGCCGGAATCGAGCATCAGGCGGGCGATTTGTTCGCGCAGTTCGAGGGTGCCGCAGATGTTGTCGTAGTACAGGCCTCGCATGTCCTGCTGGCGGCTGATACGTGCCAGGTTGCGTAGCAGCGGTTTCATGGTCGGCGAGGTGATGTCTGGCATACCGCGGCCCAACTGCACGACATCCTTGCGCGGCACGGCGCGGATCAGTTCCAGCACCTGATCCCACTGTGAAATATCCACCGGTCGTTGGGCTGGGCGGCCGACCACGGGTAGCTCTGGCAGTTCGCGGCTCACCGGTACGAAATAGCCGGATTTGGGTTTGGGCATCGCCAGGCCTACGTCTTCCAGCACTCGATAGGCCTGTTGCACCGTGCTCAGGCTGACCCCGTGCTCGACACTCAGCGCCCGCACCGAGGGTAGCCGGTCACCGGGGCGATAGAAGCCCTGTTCGATACGTGTGCCGAGCAACTCGGCGAGGTTGACGTAAAGGGTCATGGTGCAGTCTCGATGTGGGTGATTCGGTTAACCAATACAGATGGGGCAAAAATAAGCGATTCAGAGGCCGAAACAGAAAAACTGTATGGAATTAATACTGCTCTGTTGAATCTGTAATGCTTTTTGCCGTCCGCGCATCATGAAAGCTCTGGCTACCCAAGTAAACAGGAGCGACGAAAATGAACGGCTTGAGCGATGTGCGGCTGACGTTACACAGTCAGGAACTGGCGGCAGGGCAACAGAACGGCGCGCGCGAGGCAATTATGCGCAACGCACCGTCCTGCCTGGGTCGCTGGGGTCTGTTCTGGCATCGTCTGCACACGCGTAAGGCGTTGTTGGAGCTGACGCCGGAGCAACTCAAGGATGTCGGGTTGAGTCGGGAGCAGGCGCGGGAGGAGGGGCTTAAACCTTTCTGGCGTCTGTGAGATGAACCGCGACCCCTTGCAGGAGCAGCCTTCGGCAGCTCCTGCAAGGGGTCAGGCCAGTTCTTTAAGGCGATGCCAAAGCATCCCCAACGCCAACAACGGCGAGCGCAAATGTTTGCCGCCTGGAAAGGTAATGTGCGGCACCTTGGCAAACAGATCGAAACCCCCACTCTGCTGGCCGCTGATGGCCTCAGCCAACAACTGGCCTGCCAGGTGCGTGGCGTTTACGCCATGACCGGAATAGGCCTGGGCGTAATACACATTCGGTTGCTCCTTGAGCCGGCCGATCTGCGGCAGGCGATTAGCCCCGATGCCGATCATCCCGCCCCACTGATAGTCGATTTTCACCCCGGCCAGTTGCGGGAACACCGCCAGCATCTTCGGACGCATGTATGCGGCGATGTCGTTCGGATCGCGTCCTGAATAATGGCAGGCGCCGCCGAACAGCAGGCGGCGGTCCGCCGAGAGTCGGTAATAATCCAGCGCTACCCGTTGATCGCAGACCGCCATGTTCTGCGGCAGCAGCGCGTGAGCCTGCTCTTCACTCAAGGGTTCGGTGGCGATGATGTAACTGCCGGCGGGCAGCACCTTGCCGCCAAGTTGCGGGTTGAGATCGTTGAGGTAGGCGTTGCAGCCCAGCACCAGGGTCTTGGCGCGGACCGAGCCCCGGGCGGTGTGGACCTTGACCTCGCGGCCATAATCGATGCGGGTTACAGCCGATTGCTCAAACAGTTTGGCGCCCAATTGCCGGGCTGCGGCCGCTTCGCCCAGTGCCAGGTTCAGTGGGTGCAGATGCCCGGAGCCCATGTCGATCAAACCACCGACATAGCGATCGGAACCCACCACGCTGTGCATTTCGTTGGCTTGCAGCAGACGGGTTTCGTAACGGTAACCGAGGCTGCGCAGCTCGCTGGCGTCTTCAGCGAAGCCTTCCAGGTCATGGACCTTGTTGGCGAGGTCGCAGTAGCCCCAGGTCAGGTCGCAAGGGATCTGGAAACGCTCGACTCGCTGGCGGACGATTTCCACCGCTTCCAGTCCCATCAGTTTCATCTGACGCACGCCGTCTGCACCGATCACGTTGGCGAACTGATCGAGGCCATGGCCGACGCCGCGAATCAATTGCCCACCATTGCGTCCGCTGGCGCCCCAACCGATCTTGTGCGCTTCCAGCAGCACCACGCGCAAGCCTCGTTCAGCCAGTTCCAGCGCGGTGTTCAGCCCCGAGAACCCGCCGCCCACCACGCACACGTCCGCGACCAGCTCACCTGTGAGTGTTGGAAGGTCGGGTTGCGGCAGGCTGCTGGCGGCGTAATAAGAGGCGACGTGCCGGTGGTTAGGGGCAGGTTGCTGAACGGGGGCGTTCATGGACGTCATCCTGATGCGTGTGTTTGAAAAAGTTGACGGAGCATAAGCCGCCCCTTCGGATACGGGCAACATTGGTCGGTTGGTGCTGTCTGGGTCGGGGCTTTTGCGTCAGAATCCCCATCTATTCCGCATTCGGTCACCGCTTCGATGAGCTGCAACAGTCAGAAAATTCGCACGCTACGCCAGCAGATTCCCACTTTCGAGTGCGTGCCCGGCTGCCATGACTGCTGCGGACCGGTGACCACCTCGCCCGAAGAAATGTCCCGCCTGCCGCGCAAGACCCGGGCCGAGCAGGACGCGGCGATGGACGAACTCAATTGCGTCCATCTGGGGCCCAACGGCTGCACGGTGTATGACGAGCGCCCATTGATCTGCCGTCTGTTCGGTACCACCAAGACATTGCCATGCCCCAACGGACGGCGGCCGGTGGAGCTGATTCACCCGCGGGTCGAGAAGCAGGTGTTCGAGTACATGTCCTCAAACCGGCAGGTCCTGGTTTAGGTGTTGCCAGATAAAAGATCGCAGCCTTCGGCAGCTCCTACAGAGGAGCGCGTACACCCGTAGGAGCTGCCGAAGGCTGCGATCTTTTGATCTTCAATCCGGAATCGGCAGACTCAAACTCTCTTTCACTTCTTCCATCACGATATAGCTCTTGGATTCGCGCACATGCGGCAACTTGAGCAGGATGTCGCCCAGCAATTTGCGGTACGAGGCCATCTCGGAAATCCGCGCTTTCACCAGGTAATCGAAGTCCCCTGACACCAAATGGCATTCAAGGACGTGGGGCAGTTTCAGCACCGCACGTCGGAACTCTTCGAAAGTATCGCCGGATTTGTAGTCGAGACTGATCTCGACGAACACCAACAGACTACCCTTCAGGTGCTGCGGATTCAGCCGGGCGTTGTAGCCCATGATGATCCCTTCGCGCTCCAGGCGCCGTACCCGTTCAGTGCAGGGGGTGGTGGAGAGGCCGACCTTTTCCCCCAGCTCGGTGAAGGAGATACGCCCGTCCGCTTGCAGAATCCGCAGGATGTTGCGGTCGATCTTGTCCAGCTCACGTTTGGTCTGAGTGTTGGTCCGCATAGGGGATGCGCCTCCGTGAAAAGGGTTTTTGCCGAGAATTGTCGCCAAATATAAGCACTTATATAGTGAAAAGCACTGGCTAATCTTTTTTAAACTGCCCACATCTTCGGTCTGCACAATAAACGTCAGCGGTAAGCCGCGATGAGGGATATGAAAATGCGCGTTCTGGTCTTGGGTAGCGGCGTCATCGGTACCGCCAGTGCCTATTATCTGGCACGAGCCGGCTTTGAAGTGACGGTTGTGGACCGTCAGCCAGCGCCGGCCATGGAAACCAGTTTCGCCAACGCCGGGCAGGTTTCGCCGGGTTATGCCTCGCCGTGGGCCGCACCGGGCGTGCCGCTCAAAGCCATCAAGTGGCTGTTGCAGCGCCATGCGCCATTGGCGATCAAGGCCACCGCCGACATCGACCAATACCTGTGGATGGCGCAGATGCTGCGCAACTGCACCGCCAGCCGTTACGCGGTGAACAAGGAGCGCATGGTGCGTCTGTCCGAGTACAGCCGCGACTGCCTCGACGAATTGCGCGCCGAAACCGGCATTGCCTACGAAGGCCGTAGCCTGGGGACTACCCAGCTGTTCCGCACCCAGGCGCAGCTCGATGGTGCCGCCAAAGACATCGCCGTGCTGAAAGAGTCGGGTGTGCCGTTCGAACTGCTCGACCGCGCCGGTATTGCCCGGGTCGAACCGGCCCTGGCCAGCGTCACCGACATCCTCGCCGGTGCCTTGCGCCTGCCGAACGACCAGACCGGCGACTGCCAGATATTCACCACCCGCCTGGCCGAAATGGCCGTGAAACTGGGTGTGGAGTTCCGTTTCGGCCAGGACATTCAGCGTCTCGACTTCGCCGGTGATCGCATCAACGGTGTGTGGATCGACGGCAAGCTGGAAACCGCCGACCGTTACGTGCTGGCCCTCGGCAGTTACTCGCCGCAGTTGCTCAAGCCGCTGGGCATCAAGGCCCCGGTGTACCCACTCAAGGGTTACTCGCTGACCGTGCCGATCACTAACCCGGCGATGGCCCCGACGTCGACCATTCTCGACGAGACCTACAAGGTCGCGATCACCCGCTTCGACAACCGCATCCGCGTCGGCGGCATGGCTGAAATCGCCGGTTTTGACCTGTCGTTGAACCCGCGCCGGCGCGAAACCCTGGAGATGATCGTCAACGACCTTTATCCTCAGGGCGGCAATCTGCCCGAAGCGAGTTTCTGGACCGGACTGCGTCCGACCACTCCGGACGGCACGCCGATTGTCGGTGCCACACCGTTCAAAAACCTGTTCTTGAATACGGGCCACGGTACGCTCGGCTGGACCATGGCTTGTGGTTCCGGTCGTTTGCTGGCTGACCTGATGGCCAAGAGAACGCCGCAGATCAGCGCCGAAGGCCTCGATATTTCTCGTTATGGCAACAAACTCAAGGAGCCTGCAAAACATGTCAATCCAGCGCCAGCTCACCAATGAGCGCATGAGCCAGATCGTTGTCCATAACGGTACTGTGTATCTGGCAGGACAGGTCGGCGACGACATGGACGCCGGGATTGAACAGCAGACCCGTGAAGCCCTCGCCAATATTGAGCGTTTGCTGGATCTGGCCGGGACGGACAAGAACCGTCTGCTGTCGGTGACCATTTACCTGAAAGACATCGACGCGCACTTCGCAGGCATGAATTCGGTGTGGGACCAGTGGCTGCCAAAAGGCGTCGCGCCGGCCCGTGCCACGGTCGAATCGAAGCTGTGCGAACCGCAAATCCTGGTCGAGCTGTCGGTCGTTGCCGCGCTGCCATAAACGCTTTGCCATAAATCAAGTCACAAAGATCCCTCTCCCGGCGCTGTTGGTGGTTAACGCTGTCAGCCAGCGCCGGTTTTTTTCCCAATGACCGCCTAGAAGTCTGCCGCCATGCGTCCTGCCCGTGCCCTGATCGACCTTCAAGCCCTGCGTCACAACTACCGGATTGCCCGTGAAGTCACGGGTGCCCGTGCCCTCGCGGTGATCAAGGCAGATGCCTATGGCCATGGCGCGGTGCGTTGCGCTCAGGCGCTGGAAGCCGAGGCGGACGGCTTTGCCGTGGCGTGTATCGAAGAGGCCCTGGAGCTGCGCGCCGCCGGTATTCGTGCGCCGGTGTTGCTGCTGGAAGGTTTTTTCGAAGCCGATGAGTTGGCGCTGATCGTCGAGCATGACTTCTGGTGTGTGGTGCATTCGTTGTGGCAACTCGAAGCCATCGAAAAAGCCACGCTGAGCAAACCGATCACGGTGTGGCTCAAGCTCGACTCCGGCATGCATCGGGTTGGCCTGCATCCAGCGGATTACCAGGCAGCCTATCAACGGCTGCTGGCCAGCGGCCAAGTGGCGAAGATCGTGTTGATGAGTCACTTCGCCCGCGCCGATGAACTGCACTGCCACGCCAGCGTCGATCAGGTCGCGGTATTCGAAGCGGCGCGTAAGGGGTTGGCGGCCGAAATCAGCCTGCGTAACTCGCCGGCGGTGCTTGGTTGGCCGCAGATTCCGAGCGATTGGGTGCGCCCGGGCATCATGCTCTACGGCGCGACGCCGTTCGAAGAGGCCAATGCCGTGGCGTCTCGCCTGCAACCGGTGATGACTCTGGAATCGAAGGTGATTTGCGTGCGTGAACTGCCGGCCGGCGAGCCGATTGGTTACGGCGCGAAATTCATCACCCCCAAACCGATGCGTGTGGGTGTGGTGGCGATGGGGTATGCCGACGGCTATCCGCGCCAGGCTCCGAGCGGCACGCCGGTGCTGGTGGCCGGGCAGCGCAGTCAATTGCTGGGGCGGGTATCGATGGACATGCTCTGCGTCGACCTGACCGACGTCCCGCAAGCCGGCCTCGGTTCGCCCGTCGAGTTGTGGGGTAAAAATATTCTCGTCAGTGACGTCGCGACGGCCGCCGACACGATTCCTTATCAGATCTTCTGCAACCTGCGTCGGGTTCCGCTGCTCTATTCCGGGGCCTGACCAACAGCGCTCCCGACCGAAAGTCGCTTCGCCAGGCTGGATTCAGGCGCAAGTGTTGTAAATACTGAACGCTGTCGCCATGATAACGCTCAATATTCTTGCAACCTGAATCCCTGGAGGCTCCAGCATTGGACGTCGGTGAACGACTGCAATCGATCCGTAAGCTCAAAGGTCTTTCCCAGCGTGAGCTCGCCAAACGCGCGGGTGTTACCAACAGCACCATATCGATGATCGAGAAGAACAGCGTCAGCCCCTCGATCAGTTCGCTGAGGAAGGTACTGGGCGGGATTCCCATGTCCATGGTCGAGTTCTTTTCCGAAGAAATCCTGCAGGAAAAGCCGACTCAGATCGTCTACAAGGCCCACGAGCTGATCGATATTTCCGATGGCGCAGTGACCATGAAGCTCGTCGGCCGGGCTCACCCGAGCCGCGCGATCGCGTTCCTCAACGAAATCTACCCGCCAGGCGCCGACACCGGTGAGGAGATGCTCACCCACGAGGGCGAGGAAACCGGGATTCTGGTGGAAGGTCGGCTGGAACTGGTGGTAGGGCTCGAAACATTTGTGCTCGAGGCCGGCGACAGCTACTACTTTGAAAGTACCAAGCCGCACCGTTTCCGGAATCCGTTCGATGCCCCGGCGCGACTAATCAGCGCAGCCACTCCAGCGAATTTCTAAGAGACACGGCGTCGTGCCCGGATTGCACAGACGCCCATGCTGTATTCCCGCCTTGTGATAAGACCCCTTCGACTTTGGGGTTGTTTCAGTGTGGCGGGCTTACCGCTATACTTGCGCCCGCCTGCGAACCGTGGCCGCAGGCGTGACTAGCCACCATTGAGGGTGTACGCGTGAACCTAATTATGAAAATGCTGGCCGCACCAGCAACCGTATTGGCCCTTTGGGCAGTCAGCGCACAAGCTGCGACCAACGACGATATCGCTAAACGTCTTGAACCAGTCGGCCAAGTCTGTGTGCAGGGTAAAGAATGCAAGGGGATGGAAGTCGCTGCTTCGGTTGGCGGCGGTGCGTCGAAAACGCCTGACGAAATTATTGCCAAACACTGCAATGCTTGCCATGGCACCGGCCTGTTGGGCGCACCCAAGATCGGTGATGCCGCAGACTGGAAAAAACGTGCCGATAAAGAAGGCGGCACCGCTGCTGGCTTGGCGAAGGTAGCGTTGAGCGGGCTCAATGCGATGCCGCCAAAAGGCACCTGCAGTGACTGCGAACTGAAAGACCTTGAAGGCGCCATCCAGAAGATGTCTGGCCTGAAATAAGCCTGTTTTCAACGAAAAGCCGCTTGCGAGCGGCTTTTTTGTGCCTGCGATTTGCCTGAGGCTATTCTTTGCAGCAAAGACCCGGCAAGCTCGGTCCAACCCAATTCATGGGGTGGGCGGGAGGATCAGATGGTGCAGTTGTGTTCTATCGAGCAGGCGGTCGATGATGTCCTGGCACGATTGCCGGCGCATATCCACATGGGCCTGCCGCTGGGGCTGGGCAAACCCAACCCCTTCGTCAACGCGCTGTATCAACGCATCGCGCAACTGCCCGAGCGGCAGCTGACGGTCTACACCGCCCTGTGCCTTGGACGCCCGCCCTTGGGCGATGGTTTGCAAAAGCGCTTCCTCGAACCCTTTATCGAGCGGGTGTTCGGCGATTACCCTGAACTGGATTTCCTCGCTGACCTGCGTCGCGACAGTCTGCCGAACAACATCCGCATTCATCAGTTCTTCATGCAGCCGGGCAGCCTGTTGAACAGCGCCCCGGCCCAGCAGGATTACGTCAGTAGCAATTACAGCCACGCCGCGCGGGACATCAACGCCGCCGGATTGAACCTGGTGGCGCAACTGGTCGCCAGCCACAGCGAACATCCCGATCGCCTGAGCCTGAGCTGCAACCCGGACATCACCCTCGACCTGTTGCCGATGATCGCCAAGCGCCGGGCGGCGGGGGAGACGATCCTGATGGTGGGCCAGGTGCACAACGACTTGCCGTACATGCCCGGTGACGCGGAAGTCGGCATCGACACCTTCGACCTGCTGATCGACGCCAAGGACAACACAACGTTGTTCTCCACACCGAACATGCCGGTGGGTTGCCAGGATCATTTCATCGGGCTGCACGCCAGCACGCTGGTGCGCGATGGCGGCACCTTGCAGATCGGCATCGGCGCCATGGGCGATGCCCTGACGGCGGCGTTACTGGCGCGGCAGGCGGACAGTGACGGTTACAAGGCGTTGCTGGCGGATCTGAATCTCAGCCAGTGGACGCAGCTGATCGAGCGCGAAGGGGGCATCGAACCGTTCGCCAAGGGCCTTTATGGTTGCAGCGAAATGTTCGTCAACGGCTTGCTGGTGTTGGCCGACGCCGGGATCGTGCGACGCAAGGTCTACCCGGATGTGTCGACCCAGCAGCAGGCCAACGCCGGCACGTTGAACGAAGCCGCGCAAACCGATGGCATCTCGGTACATGGCGGTTTTTTTCCTCGGGCCGCGCAGTTTCTACGAGCGCTTGCGCGAGTTGCCGCAGAGCAAGCGGCTCGAATTCAACATGACCCGCATCAGCTACATCAACGAGCTCTACGGCCAGGAAGAACTCAAACGCTTGCAGCGCCTTGATGCGCGCTTCATCAACACTGTGTTCACCATGACCCTGCTCGGCGCCGGCGTGGCCGATCAACTTGAAGACGGGCGGGTGCTGAGCGGCGTTGGCGGGCAATACAACTTCGTCGCTCAAGGCCATGCGCTGGAAGGCGCGCGTTCGATCCTGCTCCTGCGCAGTTGGCGTGAGTCGGGCGGTGAGGTCAGTTCGAACATCGTCTGGGAGTACGGCCATTGCACGATCCCACGGCATCTGCGGGACATTGTCATCACCGAGTACGGCATCGCCGATCTGCGGGGCAAGACCGACGCGACGGTGATCGAGGCGTTGCTGAACATCTGCGACTCACGCTTCCAGCCGGGGCTGATCGAGCAGGCGCAGAACGCTGGCAAATTGCCGAAGCATTTCCGCCTCGATCCGCGTTTCGCCGACAACAGCCCGCAGCGTTTACAGGCGATTCAGGCGCGGCATTCGAATCTGTTTCCGGAATATCCGTTGGGCTGCGATTTCACGGCGCAGGAGCGGGATTTATTGCGGGCGCTGAACTGGTTGAAGAGCAAGTTCAAGCTCACGGAGATTCTGGAATTGGGCAAGGCGGCGCTGGATGCGCCGGAGCCGGCGGAGTTTTCCGAGCATCTGGAGCGGATGCAGCTGACGAAGCCGGAGGGGTTGAAAGAGGATTTGTTTCAGCGGTTGTTGCTCACTGGCCTGAAAGCTACCGCCGGTTGATCGGGATTTCTCCGGTAATCAGAGATCGCCAAGATCGCAGCCTTCGGCAGCTCCTACAGGGGTTGTGTGCACCTGTGAAATAACGGGGTACTCGGTTCCTGTAGGAGCTGCCGCAGGCTGCGATCTTTGCGTTTGGCTAGTTAGTCAATAAAAGTCACGACACCACCAGCCAGCGACTGCACCCGAGCCAACGATTCAACCCGATAACCCTGAGCATCCAGCTCCGCCCGGCCACCCTGAAACGACTTCTCGATCACGATGCCCAGACCGGCCACGGTCGCGCCGGCCTGTTTGATGATCGAGATCAGCGCTTGCGACGCCTTACCGTTGGCCAGGAAGTCGTCGATGATCAGCACGCGGTCGCTGCTGGTCAGGTGGCGAGGGGAGATCGCCACGGTGCTTTCGGTCTGCTTGGTGAACGAGTAAACGGTCGCCGACAGCAGGTTTTCAGTCAGGGTCAGGGACTGATGCTTGCGCGCGAAAATCACCGGTACGCCGAGGTTCAGGCCGGTCATGATCGCCGGGGCGATACCCGAGGCTTCGATGGTGACGATCTTGGTGATGCCCGAATCCTTGAACAGCGAGGCGAATTCGTCGCCGATCAGCTTCATCAGGGCCGGGTCGATCTGGTGGTTCAGAAAGGCGTCGACTTTCAGGACCTGGTCGGAAAGCACGATGCCTTCTTCGCGAATTTTCTTGTGCAGTGCTTCCATGAAGCTGTCCTCTGTTGGCGTCTGTTGCGCCGAAGGTCTAAATAAATGTGGTCAATTCTAGCGCTTTAGCATTGCGCGTATATCTGCCAATGCGCTGTTGCCACGAACGGCTTTGACTTCGGTCGGGGTGTCGTCGTTACCTTCCCAGGCCAGGTCGTCCGGCGGCAGTTCATCGAGGAAGCGGCTGGGCGCGCAGTCGATGATCTCGCCATATTGCTTACGCTTGGCGGCGAAGGTGAAAGCCAGTGTCTGACGCGCTCGGGTAATCCCGACGTAGGCCAGGCGGCGTTCCTCTTCGATGGTGTCGGCTTCGATGCTGGAGCGATGCGGGAGGATTTCCTCTTCCATGCCCATGATGAACACGTAAGGGAATTCCAGGCCCTTGGAGGCGTGCAAGGTCATCATCTGCACACCTTCGGCGCCGTCTTCCTCTTCCTGCTGACGCTCCAGCATGTCGCGCAGCACGAGTTTGCCGATGGCGTCTTCGACGGTCATCTCGCCGTCTTCGTCTTTTTCCAGCGTGTTCTTCAGCGCCTCGATCAGGAACCAGACGTTACCCATGCGGTAATCGGCGGCCTTGTCACTGGAGCTGTTGGTGCGCAGCCAGTTCTCGTAGTCGATGTCCATGACCATGCTGCGCAGGGCGGAGATCGGGTCTTCGCCGGCGCACTGCTCGCGGACCTTGTCCATGAAACGCTTGAAGCGCGACAGGCGATCGGTGAAGCGGCTGTCCAGGTGTTCGCCCAGGCCGATTTCGTCGGTGGCGGCGTACATCGAGATTTTTCGCTCGGTGGCGTAGTTGCCCAGCTTCTCCAAGGTGGTCGAACCGATCTCCCGGCGTGGGACGTTGATCACCCGCAGGAAGGCGTTGTCGTCGTCCGGGTTCACGATCAGGCGGAAGTAGGCCATCAGGTCCTTCACTTCCTGACGTCCGAAAAAGCTGTTGCCGCCGGACAGTCGGTAAGGCACCTGGTGATGCTGCAGCTTCAGCTCGATCAGCTTGGCCTGGTAGTTGCCGCGATACAGAATCGCGAAATCGCTGTAGGGCCGGTCGGTGCGCAAGTGCAGGCTGAGGATTTCCACGGCCACGCGCTCGGCTTCGGCGTCTTCGTTGCGGCAGCGGATCACGCGGATCTCGTCGCCGTGACCCATTTCACTCCACAGCTGCTTTTCGAATTCGTGCGGGTTGTTCGAAATCAGCACGTTGGCGCAGCGCAGGATGCGGCTGGTGGAGCGGTAGTTCTGCTCCAGCATCACCACTTTCAGGGACGGGTAGTCGTCCTTGAGCAGCATCAGGTTTTCCGGGCGGGCGCCGCGCCAGGCGTAGATCGACTGGTCGTCGTCGCCTACCACGGTGAACTGGTTGCGTTTGCCGATCAGCAGTTTCACCAGCAAATACTGGCTGGCGTTGGTGTCCTGGTATTCGTCCACCAGCAGGTAGCGGACCTTGTTCTGCCATTTTTCCAGGATGTCGTCGTGTTCCTGGAACAGTTTTACCGGCAGCAGGATCAGGTCGTCGAAGTCCACCGCGTTGAACGCCTTGAGCGTGCGCTGGTAGTGGGTGTAGACGATGGCGGCGGTCTGTTCCTTGGGGTTGCGTGCGTTTTCCAGGGCTTCGGGCGGCAGGATCAGGTCGTTTTTCCAGGCGCCGATCATGTTCTTGATCTCGTCGACGCCGTCGTCGCCCGAGTATTCCTTCTGCATGATGTCGGTCATCAGGGCTTTGACGTCGGTCTCGTCGAAGATCGAGAAGCCCGGTTTATAGCCCAGCCGCACATGTTCCTTGCGGATGATGTTCAGGCCCAGGTTGTGAAAGGTGCACACCGTCAGGCCGCGGCCTTCACCGCCCTTGAGCAGCGTGCCGACCCGTTCCTTCATCTCCCGCGCGGCCTTGTTGGTAAAGGTCATGGCGACGATGTACTGGGCACGGATGCCGCAGCTCTGGATCAGATGCGCAATTTTGCGGGTGATCACGCTGGTCTTGCCGGAGCCTGCGCCGGCGAGCACCAAAAGAGGGCCGCCGACGTAGCTCACGGCTTCTTGCTGCCGGGGATTGAGTCGGGACATACGAAATCAGGGAGTCGTTAGCGAAATGGGCCGGCATTTTAACAGGCTCAGAGAATTGTGCTGCTCTCTCCGACTTGTGACGCAACACGCGATCTCTATTTGCCGGTTTTGATACTTTCACGCAGGATGCGCAATGAATTCGCGTCTAATGTACGTATTCAAGACTCGAAGTCGTGTTTGATAACCGATGATATTGGGTCATTGGTTACCCGAGCGGCATAATGCGCGCCGCCTACATCTTTGCAGAGTCTAGGGAGCTAGCTTGTCTACGCCTGTCGAACCCTTGCGTTTGCTGCTACTGGCCCAAGAGCCAGCGTGGGCAGCGTTGTTGCGCGAGTGTCTGGCTCCAATGGGGAGTTCGGCAGTGCTGCTCAGCGCGCCGAGCTGGGAGTCGGTCAGCAACCTGTTCGATGACAACCGCAGCGCGGTGTTGTTGACGATTCCTGCTCTGCAGCCGGCACCCGGCCGTTGCAGCCTGCCGACGGTGTTGCTGCTCGAACACGAGCCGCTGGCGCCGCCCGACGGTGTGAGCGACTGGCTGGTGCGCAATCTGCTGGATTCCGGCATGTTGCGCCGCTGTCTGCGTCATGTGCGTGAGCGCGGGGTGCTGGAAAACACCTTGCAGCGCCTGGCCGAGCAGGATCCGCTGACTGGCATCGCCAACCGTCAGGGTTTCCAGACTTTGCTGGCGGCGCGTCTGGCGGACAACGACGGCCGCGGCCTGGCCCTCGGTCACCTTGACCTCGACAACTTTCGACACGCCAACGACGCCCTCGGCCATCAGGCAGGTGATCGGTTGATCCTGCAAGTGGTCTCGCGGCTGAAAAGCCAGCTGGAGGCCGGCGATCAACTGGCGCGGCTGGGTAGCGATGAGTTCGCCCTGCTGATCGACACCCGCCGCGCGCCGCAGCGCGCTGAATGGATGGCCGAACGGATTACCGAAGCCTTGTCCGAACCCTACTGGATCGACGGCGAAAGCCTGTTGATCGGTTCCAGTCTCGGCATTGCTCACGCCCGGGCGCAGGCCGGCGCCGACCCGCTGATGTGGCATGCGCACATCGCCATGCAGCAGGCCAAGAGTACTCAAGGCTGCACCTTCCACATCTTCAACGAGCGGATCAATCGCAATGCCCGCAGCATCGCCGACCTTGAAAGCGAGCTGCGTCGGGCCTTACGTCGCGATGAGCTGGAGTTGCATTACCAGCCACGCCTGAACCTTGCGGACGGCCAGATCGTCGGCCTCGAAGCCTTGGTGCGCTGGCGTCATGGCGAACGCGGTTTGCTGCCCCCCAGCGAATTCGTGCCACTGGCCGAGCAAAGCGGCTTGATCGTGCCGCTGGGTTACTGGGTGATTTCCCGAGCCCTGCGGGACATGCAGGCGTTGCGTGAGCGGGGCCTGCCGGCGCTGCACATGGCGATCAACCTGTCGTTCCGGCAGTTTCAGGACAGCCAGTTACTGTCGACCCTGAGCCGGCTGATTGCCGAGCGTGGCGTCGAGGCGCAATGGCTGGAATTCGAACTGACCGAAACCGCGGTGATGCGTCGCAGTGACCTGGTCAAGCAGACCATGGACGCCCTCGGGCGGCTCGGTGTGCGCTTCTCGCTGGACGATTTCGGCACCGGGTTCTCATCGTTCGTGCACCTGAACAGCCTGCCGATCGCCTTGTTGAAGGTCGACAAGAGCTTTGTCGGCGGCATGGAAGAGCGGGAAGAGAATCGCAAACTGGTGCACGCCATGATCAACCTGGCGCACAACCTCAACCTCGAAGTGGTTGCCGAAGGGGTGGAAACACCGGAGCAGCTGGATTTGTTGCGCGGGTTTGGGTGCGATCAGGTGCAGGGGTATCTGATCAGCAAGCCGTTGCCGTTGGCGGAATTGGTTGAGTATTTAACCTTCGGCTCCAGCCAGCAGGTTGTGGTTGAGGCCATTTAAAAGATCGCAGCCTTCGGCAGCTCCTACACAGCGCGGTTGTGCGCGGTCCTGTAGGAGCTGCCGAAGGCTGCGATCTTTTGATCTTAATCCGGCTGAATCACCCGAAAGCTGTCTTGCGCTGAAGGCTCGCGCCGAATCATCCGCGTCATCTTCCACTCAAACGCCAGCGTCAGGCTCACCGCCGAACACGCCAGCCCCAGCGCCAACCCCCACCAGACGCCCGTCGGCCCCCAGTTCAGATGGAAGGCCATCCACCACGCGGCCGGCGCACCAATCAGCCAATAGCAGCCCAAACCCACCAGGAACGTGGTCTTGGCATCCTTGAGTCCGCGAATGCAGCCCATGGCAATGGTTTGCGTGCCGTCGAACAGCTCGAACCACGCCGCCACCGCCAACAAGCTCACGGCCAGTTCGATGACCGGGCGAAAGGCTGGGTCGTTGTGGTCAAGGAACAAGCCGATCAACTGATTCGGCAGTAGCCAGAAGACCATCGCAAACCCCAGCATCGACACCGCCCCGAAGGCGATGCCGACCCGTCCGGCTAGCCGCGCATCCAGCAATTGCCCGGCGCCGTAATGCTGGCCGATGCGCATGGTGATCGCGTAGGAAAGCCCCGCCGGCACCATGAACGCCACCGAGACGATTTGCAGGGCGATCTGGTGCGCCGCCAGTTGCGTGCTGCCCATGGTGCCCATGCACAGCGCGGCGAAGGCAAACAGGCCGACTTCCACCGCATAGGTGCCGCCAATCGGCAGGCCCAGGCGCCACAACTCCTTCAAGTACTGACGATTGGGCCGCGACAGGCCCTGGCGCAACGGATAAGCGTCATAGGCCGGGTGCCGACGAATGTGCAGCGCGAGCGCCAGCGCCATGAGGTTGGCCACGATCGCTGTGACCAGACCGATGCCCATCAGGCCCATTTTCGGCAGGCCGAACATGCCGGTGATCAACGCGTAGTTGAGCAGGAAGTTGGCCACGGTGCCGCCGAGGCTGATGACCATCACCGGCGTCGCCCGGCCGATGGCGCTGGTGAAGCCGCGCAGTGCCATGAAACTCAGGTAGCCGGGCAGGGCGAACGGCAGGATCAACAGGAACTGGCCGGCGGCCTGGACGTTGGTTGCGGTCTGGCCGAACAGCAGCAACACCGGTTTGAGGTTCCACAGCAGCAGGCCCGCCACCAGCGCCATCAACCAGGCCAGCCACAAACCGGCCTGGGTCAGCCGCGCTGCGCCGATGATGTCGCCCGCGCCCTGACGGATCGCCACCAGGGTGCCGACCGCCGCGATCACGCCGATGCAGAAGATCGACACGAACGAATACGTCGCCGCGCCCAGACCGCCGCCGGCCAGCGCCTCGGGACTAAGGCGCGCCATCATCAAGGTGTCGGTGAGGACCATCAACATGTGCGCCAACTGCGAGGCAATCAACGGCCCCGCCAGCCGTAGGATGGCCCAGAGTTCAATACGCGCTGGATGCTGCATGATCATCACGCTCGATTGTCAGAGAAAACAGGAAGCGTCGATTCTCGGCGCTCTGCGGGGTTTCCACAAAGGGATAAAAAGGATGGGTGGCATGATTAAAACTCATGCTCGGGACTTTCTGATAAGTTGAGGCAACCGCGCTATAGGAGGTTTCCCAATGTCTCGTCGTCTCCCTCCCTTGTATGCCCTTCGAGCATTCGAAGCGGCGGCGCGGCATAGTTCGTTTACCCGCGCCGCCGAAGAGTTGTCGATCACACAAAGTGCGGTCAGCCGGCACATTCGTACGCTCGAAGAGCATTTCGCCTGTCGGCTGTTTCATCGCAGCGGGCGCAACCTGCAACTGACCGAGTCGGCGCGGCTGATCCTGCCGGGCATTCGCGAAGGCTTCACCGCCCTTGAACGGGCCTGCAACACCTTGCGCGCCGAAGACGACATCCTGCGCATGAAAGCCCCGTCGACCCTGACCATGCGCTGGCTGTTGGCGCGGCTCAGCCGTTTTCGCCACCTGCGACCGGGGAACGAGGTGCAATTGACCAGTGCCTGGATGGACGTCGATACGGTGGACTTCAACCACGAACCCTTCGACTGCGCCGTCATCCTCAGCAACGGGCATTTTCCACCGGACTGGGAGACGACTTTGCTGTTCCCCGAAGAGTTGATTCCGGTGGGCGCGCCGAATCTGCTGAAGGATCAACCGTGGGACGTTGCGCGCCTGGCCAGCACCGAACTGCTGCACCCGACGCCGGACCGCCGTGACTGGCGCAACTGGCTGGAGCGCATGGGCCTGAGCGATCAGGTCTCGCTCAAGGGCGGGCAGGTGTTCGACACCCTGGAGTTGGGCATGATCGCTGCCGCCCGTGGCTACGGCGTGTCCATGGGTGATTTGCTGATGGTCGCGGAGGATGTCGCGCAGGGACGTCTGAGTTTGCCGTGGCCGACGGCCGTTGCCAGTGGTGAGAATTATTACCTGGTCTGGCCGAAAACCCGTCCCGGAGGTGAACGTTTGCGTAGGCTCAGCGATTTCCTGCAAGGCGAAGTCCGGGCCATGGAATTGCCGGATGTCGAACGACTGGGCTGAATCGATGGAGCCGCTGCAATGGCGGCCTTGAGCCATATCCCCGTTAATCACTCAAGTATTCGGCTTTGCCGCCGAAAATCTGCTGATGGAACCTTCGTACCAGGCTCCACGTTTTCCCACTATCAGAAATTTTGCCGAGTGCGACGGGATCAGGATGATCCGGCCCACTGGGTCAGGAGCTGTCATGTCTCAACCTCGTGCTCGGATTGCCTCACAGCTGGGTCTTGCGCTTGCCGTGATACTGGCGATTGTCATCAGCGGCAGCACCGTGTTTGCCCTGCGCTCGCTGGACGCTGCCAACCTCGCCACCCGCGAAGAGCACCTGGCCAGCGAGGCGCGGCTGCTGGCAGATCAGCTGAGCACGTTCCACGGCACGTTGCGTGAGAGTACCCAGCGCCTCAGCGGCCTGTTCGAGAAGCGCTTCAGCGCCGGTTTGAGCGTGCACCCGGATGAGCCGGTGGCCGTGGCGGGCGTGCAGACCCCGGGCCTGCACCTGGGCGGCGAAGTGTTGAACAACAACTTCAAGGAAGTGGACGAGTTCAAGCAAATGACCGCCGGCGTCGCGACACTGTTCGTGCGCAGTGGCGAAGATTTCATTCGGGTCAGCACGTCCCTGAGCAAACAGGACGGCACCCGGGCCATCGGCACATTGCTGGATCACGCTCACCCGGCTTATGCGCGCTTGATGGCCGGGCAGAGCTACGTCGGCCGCGCCTTGCTCTTCGAACGGTCCTACATGACTCAGTACACCCCCGTACGCGACAGCGGCGGTAAGGTGATTGCCGTGCTGTTCGTGGGATTCGATTACACCGACGCCCAGAACGCCCAGTTCGAAAACCTCAAGCGCTTCCGCATCGGCCAGACCGGCTCCCTGGCGCTGCTCGACGAGCAGAACAAATGGCTGGTGCCGATCGCCGGTGTGCAAGCATTGGACGTGGCCGTCCCGGCCATCGTCGGTCTGGCCAAGACACCGGGCAAGGGCGATTTCTGGAGCGACAAGTCGCAAGACTTCTACAGCATTGCCGTACCGTTCGAAGGCGGGCCGTGGTCGGTGGTGGCGAGCATGCCGAAAGCGGAAATCCGCGCGGTGACCTGGAGCGTCGGCATTCGTCTGGCCATCGGCAGCCTGTTGGCGATGTTGCTGGCGGTGGGTTCGGCGGTCTGGTTGTTGCGCAGTAAACTGGCGCCGCTGGGGGATCTGGTGCGTCAGGCCGAAGCCTTGGGCGCCGGTGATTTGAGCGTGCGCCTGAATGTGTCGAGCAACGACGAAATCGGTCAGTTGGCCCGCGCTTTCAACCAGATGAGCCAGGCTTTGTCGACCATGGTCGAGCACATTCGTAGAGCCTCGGAAGAGGTCAACAGCCGCGCCCAAGCGTTGTCTGGCTTGTCCGGTGGTGCCTATGAAGGGATGGAGCAGCAGTCCGGCGAAATCACCAGCATGGCCGGCGCCGTGGAAGAGTTCAGCGCCACCTCGTTGAACATTGCCGACAACATGGGCAACACCCAGCGCCTGGCGCAGGAAAATGCACAGCAAACCCAGATCGGTCGTACGTCGATGGACGAAGCGTCCTCGTCTCTGGAACAAATCGCCGGTGCGCTGAACAGCACCGCGACGGTAATCAACACCTTGGGTCAGCGCTCCCAGGAAATCGGTGGCATCGTCGGGGTGATCACCGCGATCGCCGAGCAAACCAATTTGTTGGCGCTCAACGCTGCCATCGAAGCCGCCCGTGCCGGTGAACAAGGTCGTGGGTTTGCGGTGGTGGCCGATGAGGTGCGTAACCTGGCCTCACGTACTCGCCAGGCCACTGACGAAATTTCCGGGATGATCCAGAGTATCCAGCAGGAAACCGGCAACGCGATCAGCACCATGGAGCAGGGTAACGTGCTGATGCAGGAAGGCCTGTCGCGCAACGCCAACGTCGCCTCAGCCCTGGCGCGGATCGATGAGCAAAGCCGCTCGGCCGGTCAGCAGTTCGCCGCCATCACCACCGCGACCCAGGAACAAAGCAGCACCGCGACCTTGCTCAGCAGCAACCTGCAAAGCATCGCCCTGGCGAACAGTGAGCAGCGGGAAGTGGTGTCGAACCTGGCGGTGACTGCCAAAGAGCTGGAGAAGCTCGCGGCGGACTTGCGGCATGAGGTTGATCGGTTTCGTTGAGGCGCTGCCCAAATCGCCATCGCGAGTAGGCTCGCGATGGCATCAACTCGATTCTCCGCGTTACCCACAAGCCCCTTATCGACGATCATTTGGCATTTGCCATCGTGATCTCGATTTTTATGCTTGCTGAAACGTTTCTTCAAGTTTATAAAAATGGCACAACTCCAATAAAGGCTGCTGCCATGACCCCGCTCAAACTCTTCGTTGCCCTCAGCGCACTGTCCGCTGCTTCCCACGCCATGGCCTGGGATTACGTCCTGCTCGATACCGACAAAGCCGCCCAGAACTGGCAGATCACCAGCCAGCAACTCGGCGTAAAAACCGCCAAACCCTTCTCCGTGACCCTGCGCACCTTGCACGGCGGTCGGCAGGAGGGTGTCAGCATCGTCGACATCGATAACGGCACGATGAAACTCTCGGTGGTGCCGACTCGCGGTATGAACGTGCTGCAAGCTTCGGTCGGCAATGTGCGCATGGGCTGGGATTCGCCGGTCAAGGAAGTGGTCAACCCGTCCTTCATCGAACTCAACGGTCGCGGTGGCCTGGGCTGGCTGGAAGGTTTCAATGAGCTGGTCACCCGCTGCGGCTACGAATGGGTCGGCCATCCCGGCATGGACAATGGCGAGCTGCTGACCCTGCACGGTCGCGCCGCTAACATCCCGGCCAACAAAGTCACCCTGCACATTGATGAAAAACCGCCATACGCCATCAGCCTGCGCGGTGAACTGAAAGAGCAGGCATTCAAGAAAGTCGATTTCTCCGTCGCAACCGAACTGGTTACCGAGCCCGGCAGCGTCGTGTTCGCCCTCAACGACACCCTGACCAACAACGGTGATTATCCGAAGGAATACCAGGCGCTGTATCACAGCAACTTCAGCACACCGTTCCTGGAGCAGGGCGCCCGCTTCGCCGCGCCGGTGAAGCAGGTCTCACCGTTCAACGACAAAGCCAAGGGCGATCTGCCGGATTGGCAAACCTACCGCGCACCGACCAAGGACTACGACGAGACGGTTTACAACGTGGTGCCATATGCCGATGCCAAGGGCGATACGTTGACCGTGCTGCATAACAAGGCCGGCAGCCTGGGTGTCTCGGTCGGCTTCAATACTCAAACACTGCCGGTGTTCTCCCTGTGGAAAAACACCGATACCCAGGGCCAGGGCTATGTCACGGGGCTGGAGCCGGGAACGAGCTTTTCCTATAACCGCCGGTATCAGCGGCCACTGAACCTGGTGCCGACAATTGCGCCGAAGGAACAGAAGCAGTTCCGTATCAGCTACAGCTTGTTGGCGGATAAGGCGGCTGTGGATAAGGCGTTGAAGCGGGTGAGCGAGATTCAGGGTGGTCGGGAGACTGAAGTGCGGCAGACGCCGTTGGTTGATCTGACCAAGGGGTGACACGGACTAGAGTGTTGTTGGCCGATATTGCAGCGCTTCGGCCAGGTGTTCACGGGTGATGCCATCGACTTGTTCAAGGTCTGCCAGAGTGCGAGAGACCTTGAGCAGTCGATGGGCCGCACGAAGGGACAAAGTCAGTCGCTCACACGCCGTTTCCAGCCAGGTTTCGTCAACTGTGGATAACTTGCAGTGCTTGCGCAGGCCCGGTAAATCGAGAAAAGCATTGGCGCAGCCCTGGCGTTTCTGTTGCCGCTCCCGTGCATCGGCGACCAGCGCGGCCGAGGTCGCGGTGTCGTCGCCGGGCTTCGACGCTGGGTTCAGCGCCGTAGCCTCCCGAGCAACCGTCAGGTGCAGATCGATGCGGTCCAGCAGTGGCCCCGACAGCTTGTTGCGATAGCGCTGCACCATGTCCGGCGTACAGGAGCAACGGCCACTTGGCTCGCCAAGATATCCACAGGGGCAGGGATTCATCGCGGCGACCAGTTGAAAGCGCGCCGGAAAGCGTACGCGGTCCTTGGCGCGGGAAATCACGATGTGGCCGGATTCCAATGGCTCTCTCAACACCTCCAATACCTTGCGATCAAACTCTGGAAGCTCATCGAGGAACAACACGCCATGGTGGGCGAGGGTGATTTCGCCGGGTTGCGGTTTCGAGCCGCCGCCTACCAGTGCAGGGCCTGAGGCGGAGTGGTGGGGCTGTCGGAAGGGGCGCTGTGGCCAATGACTCAACGGCACACAACTGGCGACCGATTGAATCGCCGCGACTTCCAGTGCTTCGCTCTCGACCAATGGCGGTAACAGCCCCGGCAGACGACTCGCCAACAACGTTTTTCCCGTCCCCGGCGGCCCGCTGAACAACAGGTTATGAGCCCCCGCCGCCGCAATCAGCAAGGCTCGCTTGGCCGCAAGTTGTCCCTGAACTTCATTCAAGTCGGGATAGGGTTTGCTGGCGTAGAGCAAACCGTTGGAAGCGTAGGGTTCGATGGGCGTGTGACCATTGAAATGCGCGACCGCTTGAAGCAGATGATCCACCGCAATCACCTTCAACCCCGAAGCCAGGCACGCCTCTTCGGCATTCGCTCGTGGGACTACCAGCGTGCGCCCGGCCTTGCGCGCCGCCAGCGCAGCCGGCAACACCCCGCGAACCGCACGCACTGCGCCTGACAGCGCCAGCTCTCCCAGGCACTCCACGTCATCCAGCGTCAACGTCGGCACCTGCACGCTGGCCGACAGAATCCCCAAGGCAATCGCCAGATCGAATCGCCCGCCATCCTTCGGCAAATCGGCAGGGGCGAGATTCAAGGTGATGCGCCGTGCCGGAAATTGCAGGCCGGAATTGATGATCGCGCTGCGTACCCGGTCCTTGCTTTCCTTCACCGCCGCCTCGGGCAGCCCGACCATGGTCAGCGACGGCAAGCCGTTAGCCAGATGCACTTCGACGGTGACGGCGGGCGCATCCACGCCGACTTGGGCGCGGCTGTGGACGATGGATAGGGACATGGTCGTTCCTTGAGCTGACAGGGAACCGCTTCCTGCGGGTTTTTGAAGGGTAGTCGTGGGCAGATGATTTAGCGTTGTGGCGGAGTAACCAAACTTTCGCAGGATGTTGCTGGGCGAGCTGATTCCAGTCAGTTAAGTCGTAACGCAATCTGTACCAGCCTTCGGCAGCTGCTACACAGGTTACGTCGCGGCTGGTATTTGGGCGTAATCAACTGAGGAGCTAGTTTTTTTGTAGGACCGGGCCTGGATAGATGAAGGACTTCGGTGAAAGAGCTCGGACGCTCTTGTCGGATCGGGGTGGCTGCTTATGATCACAGTTGATCAAGCCCTCAGGAGGGGAGATGAGCAATTCTGGAATGCGGCCGATTCATCCTGGCGAAATCCTTGAAAAGGAGTTTCTTGAGCCAATGGGCATTACGGCGGCTGGTTTGGCTAGCTCGTTGAATGAGGTTGGAGATGAGGTGAGTGCCCTTGTGATGCAGGAGAGCGATGTAGGCCCTGATCTTGCCGAGAGGCTTTCCATTTACCTGAACACCACGCCCGAACTCTGGCTAAACCTGCAATCGACCTACGATCAGCGCAGGGCCGAAATCGAGCGTGGTTGAGCTTCGGGTGCTTGCATCACCCGCGAAGCACGCTTCCACCAAGAGGCATTGAGCGGACGGCGGCGGAGGAAGTTGCCGGGATGTTTGCGGGGCTTAAGATCAAAAGATCGCAGCCTTCGGCAGCTCCTACGGGGCGGTTGTTCCAGCGCGGGGCGGCTGGAACACCGTGGTGACTCTAATCGCGAGCAGGCTCGCCCCCACAGTAGATCCCATTGCCAAGGGAACCGGCGGGGTTATTCGGTGGGTGGATTGAGCTTCGCTTCCAGCTCCGCCACTTTCGCTTCAAGGCTCTCCAACCGGGCGCGTGTCCGTGTGAGCACGACCATCTGGCTGTCGAATTCTTCACGGCTTACCAGATCCAGTTTGCTGAAGCCGCTTTGCAGCAGGGCCTTGAACTGGCTTTCGATTTCGCTTTTCGGCAGTGGGGTGTCGCCGCTGAAGAGGCGGGAGGCGGTGCCGCTCAGGGCGTCGAGGAAGTCTTTTGGCGCGAGCATGGGAAATGTCCTGTCAACAATGACGGGCAGTGTATCACGCAGTGTCTATAGTCAATCTCGGCGGCTGGGATGCACGCTTTTCGCGCATACGAGTGGGCGGTCGCGCACTGTTGTTGTGCGTAACCGTTGCGTCAATCGACTGGAAGGGCCTGTGGCAGCGGCCAAGGGCTTGAAATCAATGGGTTTTGGATAGATGGCAAGCTTTCTGCTTAGTCGCTGGTGACCCATGCACTGATGCAGTCGCTGTGACGAATGCAGTGCGCCAAGCGGAACGGGGGAAGTTTCGTGCGGAGTGGTTAGCTGGCGTCGGATGGGCAGGTAAGGCCGACGATGCGTTACAAAGCCAGGCACTGCGCTTAGACTTGAGTCGGGTTTGTTTTCCTGGGGCAAGTCCACCAATTCGGGAGAGAGTTTTCATGAAGCTAGTCACTGCCATCATCAAGCCGTTCAAACTGGACGACGTGCGCGAGTCGCTGTCCGAGATCGGCGTGCAGGGCATTACCGTTACTGAGGTCAAAGGCTTCGGTCGGCAGAAGGGTCACACCGAGCTGTATCGCGGCGCGGAGTACGTGGTCGATTTTCTGCCTAAGGTGAAGATCGATGTCGCCATTGACGACAAGGATCTGGACCGGGTTATCGAGGCGATAACCAAGGCCGCCAACACCGGCAAGATCGGTGACGGCAAGATCTTCGTGGTCAATCTGGAACAGGCGATTCGCATCCGTACCGGCGAAACCGATACCGACGCAATCTAAGCCGCCACAAACCCAACGCCCCAGGAGAAAACAAAATGACTCTGCGTAAATTCGCAGGGCTAGGAGCCCTGTTGTCCATCGTAATGCCTGGCCTGGCCATGGCGGCAGATCCGGTGGCGCCTCCAGTCCTCAATTCCGGCGATACCGCCTGGATGATGACCTCGACAGCCCTTGTGCTGTTCATGACCATCCCCGGCCTCGCGCTGTTCTACGGCGGCATGGTTCGTTCCAAAAACGTTCTTTCGTTGATGATGCAATGCTTCGCCATTACCGGCCTGGTCACCATCCTGTGGTTCCTTTACGGCTACAGCATGGCGTTTGACACAACGGGTATGGAAGCTAACGTCGTCAACCTCAATTCGTTTGTCGGCAGCTTCGCCAAGGCATTCCTCGCCGGCATCACGCCTGCCAGTATTACCGGCCCCGCGGCGCTGTTTCCCGAGGCGGTGTTTGTCACCTATCAGATGACCTTCGCCATCATCACCCCCGCGCTGATCGTCGGTGCTTTCGCCGAGCGGATGAAGTTCTCCGCAATGCTGGTGTTCATGGGGATCTGGTTCACCCTGGTTTACGCGCCGATTGCGCACATGGTCTGGAGCGGTCCGGGTTCGCTGTTGGGCGACTGGGGCGTGCTCGACTTCGCAGGCGGCACCGTGGTGCACATCAACGCCGGTGTGGCCGGGCTGATCGCCTGTCTGGTACTGGGCAAGCGTAAAGGCTTCCCAACCACCCCGATGGCTCCGCACAACCTCGGCTATACCCTGATGGGTGCCGCGATGCTCTGGGTTGGCTGGTTCGGTTTCAACGCCGGTTCCGCTGCCGCAGCCAACGGCACAGCCGGTATGGCCATGCTGGTGACTCAGATCGCTACCGCCGCCGCAGCCTTGGGCTGGATGTTTGCCGAGTGGCTGACCCACGGCAAACCTAGCGCACTGGGTATCGCTTCGGGCGTGGTGGCCGGTCTGGTTGCGATCACTCCTGCGGCGGGTACCGTTGGCCCGATGGGCTCGATGATCATCGGTCTGGCAGCAGGCGTGGTGTGCTTCTTCTGCGCGACTACCCTGAAACGCAAAATGGGTTACGACGACTCCCTCGACGCCTTCGGCGTGCACGGTATCGGCGGTATCCTCGGCGCGATCCTGACGGGTGTGTTCGCGGCACCGTCCCTGGGTGGCTTCGGCACCGTCACCGACATCGCGGCTCAAGTCTGGATTCAGTGCAAAGGCGTGGGCTTCACGGTGATCTACACCGCGATCGTCACCTTCATCATCCTCAAGGTGCTGGACGCTGTCATGGGTCTGCGTATCACCGAGGAAGAAGAGGCAGTCGGCATCGATCTGGCGCTGCACAACGAACGCGGCTACAACTTGTAAGCACGCCTATAAAAAAATGCCCGGCTTGCCGGGTATTTTTTTGTCTTGATTTTGTCAGTGAAGGAAAGGCTGAAAGGTTTTTTCATACACGTTCAGGGGCGTTTACAACGGGTGTTTTTCTGCGGCCAATGGCTTACACGATTGAAGGAATATTAGGGCCTTTGTTTTTTCCCAGAGCGCGCTAGAATGCGCCCCGAACGTGCGGAGAACTGTATGTGGCAACAGACTCTGATTACCCTGCGGGCACGGCCCCGGGGCTTTCATCTGGTAACGGACGAGTTACTCGCCGGCTTGCCTGAACTCAAGGCGTGTCGGGTCGGTCTGTTGCATTTGTGGCTACAGCATACCTCGGCGTCGTTGACCATCAACGAAAACGCCGATCCGGCGGTACGTCGCGACTTCGAACGATTTTTCAATCGTCTGATCCCACAAGGAACGGACGACTATGAGCATAACGACGAAGGCCAGGACGACCTCCCGGCGCACTTCAAGGCCAGCGTGCTTGGCTGTCAGCTCAGTTTGCCAATCTCGGCAGGCCGACTGGCGTTGGGAACCTGGCAAGGCGTTTATCTGGGCGAGCACCGTGATCATGGCGGTGCTCGTAAAGTCCTCGCCACCGTGCACGGTGAAGGGGCATAAACCGCTGGTCACCAGCGGTGGTTGAATTTTTTCCGGCAGCCTTCGACAGGAGGCAAAGCTGGGCTATAACTAATCTGCTTTTCGCAAGTCATGAGGTAGAACATGAGCGACGATGATCTGGAAAACGACGACCTCGAAGTAGGCGACGACGACGAAACCGAAGAAGGCTTGGAAGCGGCGGCTGAAGACGTCGCTGAAGACGACGGCGGTGATGTGCCGGTTCCGACTGCCAAAGGCAAAGCCAAGGCAGCGGTATCGGTCGACGAGCTGCCGAGCGTTGAAGCCAAGAACAAGGAACGCGATGCCCTGGCCAAGGCCATGGAAGAGTTTCTGGCACGGGGTGGCAAGGTGCAGGAAGTGGAGGCCAATGTGGTCGCCGATCCTCCCAAGAAGCCTGATAACAAGTACGGCAGCCGGCCTATCTAAGCGCCTGCTTCCTGCTTGCTGAAAAAGCCCGCCGTCGCTGCGGGCTTTTTCATGGGCGAAAATCAAAAAATCGCAGCACCTCAAATATCGGCTGAGTTCCAGCGGGCCAACAACCCCGGCAACTCGGTCAAACTGCGAATCTCGGCATCCGGCGCCTTCTCGGCTTCCCACACTTTGCCCGCCGGGTTAAACCAGATCGCTCGCAATCCAGCCTGCTGGGCACCGGCAATGTCATCGCCGGGATGATCGCCGATATGCACCGCGGTTTCAGCGGTCGCGCCGCCACGTTGCAGCGCTTCATGAAACAGTCGCGCATCCGGTTTGGCGATGCCGATGTCTTCGGCGCACAGGGCAAACTTGAAGTAATCCGCCAGGCCCAGTCGGCGCACATCGGCGTTGCCGTTGGTCACTACACCGAGGGCGTAGTGCTTGGCCAGCGTCTCCAGCGTCGGCTCGACTTCGGGGAATACTTCCAGCTGATGCCGGGCATGCAGAAACACTTCAAAACTTTGATCAGCCAGGTCTGAGGCTTGGCCATGGTCGTAACCAGCCTCTTCCAGAGCATGGAAAAGCACCCGCCGACGCAGCGCGCTGATACGGTGCTTGAGGCTCGGCTCGTTGCTCAACACCCGCTCGCGAATCGACCACAAATGCTCCACCGGCACCGCGCCCAGGTTCGGCGCATGCTCGGTCAGCCATTCACGCAATATGGCTTCGGCGCTGGCGATTACCGGTGCGGTGTTCCACAGGGTGTCGTCGAGATCGAAAGTGATCAGTTGGATGGTCATGAATCATCGCCTTTAATGCGTTTGGCCCGTGGATGGGCGCTGTCGTAGACCGTCGCCAGGTGCTGGAAGTCCAGGTGGGTGTAGATCTGGGTGGTCTTGATGTCCGAGTGGCCGAGCAGCTCCTGCACGGCGCGCAAGTCCTGAGAGGACTCCAGCAAATGGCTGGCGAAAGAGTGTCGCAACATGTGCGGGTGCAGGTTCTGCCCCAGTTCGCGCTCGCCGGCGGCCTTGACCCGCACCTGAATCGCCCGAGGGCCGAGGCGCCGACCTTGCTGGCTGACAAACACTGCGTCGTCTGCCGGGTTGGTCATGGCCCGCAACGGCAGCCATAGTTCCAATGCTTCGCGAGCCTTTTTGCCGACCGGCAACAGTCGGGTCTTGCTGCCTTTACCGAGGACCTGAACCATGCCGTCAGCCAGGTCCAGCTGATCGAGGTTGAGCCCGGTCAGTTCGGAAAGGCGCAAGCCGGAGGAATAGAACAGTTCCAGAATCGCCTGATCCCGACGCGCCAGAAAATCATCCTCTACCGCGCCTTCCAGCAGTTGCAGCGCACGGTCAGTGTCGAGGGTTTTCGGCAGGCGGCGTTCGCCCTTGGGCGGTGCCAGGCCATTGGCCGGGTCGTGGTCGCACAGGCCTTCACGGTTCAGATAGTGATAGAGCCCGCGCACCGCCGAGAGCAGTCGCGCCAGGCTGCGGGACGATTGGCCTTGTGCATGCAAGCGAGCGATCAGGCTGCGCAGCCGCTGGATGTCCAGCGCGGCCCAACTGCCGATGTTCTGTTTGACGCACCAGCCAAGTACTTTGTCGAGGTCGCGGCGGTAGGCGTACAGCGTATGCGGCGACACTTGCCGCTCACTGCGCAGGTGTTCGCAGTAAGCGTCCAGTTGCCGTTCCACGATCAGCGAACCGAGCGCAGGGAGTTGTTGACCCGTGGCAGCACGCGGCCCATGACTTCGGCGATGTAGCTGAGGAACAACGTGCCCACCGAACTCTTGTAGTGCTGTGGATCGCGGCTGGCGATGGCCAGAACACCGTGGATGCCCTGGTGGCTGATGGCGACGACGGCGGTGGAGCCGATCTGCTTGCGCTGTTCTTCGCCGAACAGGAAGTCCAGTTCATGCTCACGCAGGCTGCCGCAGACGCTTTTGTCTTCCGAGAGCAGGCCGCCGATGGCAGTTTGTGCGTCGGCATGGGTGACCCAGCGGCCTACCGGCATCGGGTTGTCGCCCAGCAGGATCAGGCTGACGAAGGGCACCTGAAAGTCCTGGCGCAGGCTGTCTTCGACGCTGATCACCACGTCTTCCAGGCTGGTTGCGTCCATCAATGTGAGAATCAGACGGCGGGTCTTGTCGAACAGGCGATCGTTGTCGCGGGCCACATCCATCAGGTGCGAGAGGCGATGACGCAACTCGATGTTGCGATCGCGCAGAATCGTCATCTGGCGTTCGACCAGCGAAATGGTGTCGCCACGCTGGTGCGGAATGCGCAGGGCCGGGAGCAGTTCTTCGTGCTCGATGAAGAAATCCGGATGAGCCTCCAGGTACGCGGCAATCGCCGCCGCCTCAAGGCTTTCGGAAGGGGATTCGTCGGGCTGTAGGGCGGGAACCTGGGGCTTGTCGGTCATGGATTTCGCTCACTCAAAGACGCACTTGTCCTTCGTATACGCGTACTGCCGGGCCGGTCATCATGACCGGTTGGCCAGGGCCTGCCCATTCAATGGACAGGCGCCCGCCGGGCAGGTCGATCAATAGCGGCGAATCCATCCACCCCTGGCTGATCGCGGCCACTGCGGCGGCACAGGCGCCGGTGCCGCAGGCCTGGGTTTCCCCGGTCCCGCGTTCCCAGACGCGCAACTGCGCGCGGTTCCGGTCGATGACCTGGAGAAAACCGACATTGACCCGCGCCGGGAAGCGCGGGTGATGTTCGATTTTCGGCCCCAGTTCATGCACCGGTGCATTGTTGATATCGCTGACCCGCAACACGGCATGGGGGTTGCCCATGGACACTGCGGCCAGTTCAACCGGGGCGCCATCGACGTCGACCTGATAGCTCACGGCCTGGCTCGGGGCTTCGAACGGAATCTCGGCCGGCACCAGGCGCGGGGCGCCCATGTTGACGCTGATCTGGCCATCGTTGCGGATGTCCAGTTCGATGATGCCGCTTTTGGTCTCGACGCGAATCTGCCGCTTGGCGGTCAGGCGCTTGTCGAGCACGAAGCGGGCGAAGCAGCGTGCACCGTTACCGCACTGTTCCACTTCGGAGCCGTCGGCGTTGAAGATCCGATAGCGGAAATCCACGTCCGGGTTGCTGGGCGCCTCGACGATCAGCAACTGGTCGAACCCGATGCCGGTGTGCCGGTCGCCCCATTGCTTGGCATGCTTGGGCAGAATGTGCGCGTGCTGGCTGACCAGGTCGAGAACCATGAAGTCATTGCCCAGGCCGTGCATCTTGGTAAAACGCAGCAGCATGGGGTTACTCCGGCAGCAGGCTTTCGCCAGCAAACAACTCGGCTACCGTCTCGCGGCGACGCACTTCGATTGCCTGATCACCGTCCACCAACACTTCAGCGGCGCGGCCGCGAGTGTTGTAGTTGGAACTCATGACAAACCCGTAGGCACCGGCCGAATGCACGGCCAGCAGGTCGCCTTCTTCCAGCGCCAGCTGACGGTCCTTGGCCAGGAAGTCGCCGGTTTCGCAGATCGGGCCGACGATGTCGTAGGCACGCGCGGCGGTATCGCGAGGGCGCACGGCGGTAACGTCCATCCAGGCCTGGTACAGCGCCGGGCGGATCAGGTCGTTCATGGCCGCATCGACGATGGCGAAGTCTTTGTGTTCGGTGTGCTTGAGGTACTCGACCTGGGTCAGCAGCACGCCGGCGTTGGCAACGATGAAGCGGCCTGGCTCGAACACCAGCGCCAGGTCACGACCGTCGAGACGTTCGCGCACGGCCTTGATGTAGTCGGCAGCCAATGGCGGCTCTTCATCGCGATAACGCACGCCCAAACCGCCACCCAGATCGATGTGGCGCAGGTAAATGCCGCAATCGCCGAGGCGGTCGACCAGGCCCAGCAGGCGGTCGAGGGCATCGATGAAGGGTGGCAGGGTGGTCAGTTGCGAACCGATGTGGCAATCGACGCCGACCACTTCCAGGTTAGGCAGTTGCGCGGCGCGGACATACACGTCTTCGGCGTCGGCGATGGCGATGCCGAACTTGTTTTCTTTGAGGCCGGTGGAAATGTACGGGTGCGTGCCGGCATCGACGTCCGGGTTGACGCGCAGCGAGATCGGCGCGCGAACGCCCAGCTCGGCGGCGACTACTTGCAGACGCTCGAGCTCGTCGGTGGATTCGACGTTGAAGCAGTGCACGCCGACTTCCAGGGCGCGACGCATGTCGTCACGGGTCTTGCCGACACCGGAGAACACGATCTTGTCGGCGCGGCCGCCAGCGGCCAGTACACGCTCCAGCTCGCCACGGGAAACGATGTCGAAACCGGCACCCAAACGGGCCAGGACATTCAGTACACCCAGGTTGGAGTTGGCCTTGACCGCAAAGCAGACCAGGTGCGACGTGCCGGCCAGCGCATCGGCGTAAGCCAGATACTGGGCTTCGATGTGGGCACGGGAGTAGACGTAGGTCGGTGTACCAAAGCGTTCGGCGATGGCGGACAGGGCAACACCTTCCGCGAACAGCTCACCGTCACGGTAGTTAAAAGCGTCCATGGCGTTCCCTTATTGGTAGACGTCGTGTTTGTGTGCTTTCGACGGAGACTGTTGCGACGACTTGGCCTGCTCTGCAGGATCCTGGCTGTCATCGGGCAGGTACAGCGGGCCTTTTTGACCACAGGCCGATACCAGGCAGGCAACCGCGACGAGCGCAGCAAGGGAAGAGATCAGGCGCTTCATGGCGAAATCCTTGAAAATGCGTTAATTGCGCCGGAGTATACCGGCCACCCGGCAGCTTGCCTATGTGACGCGGCTCCCGTCCGGCGGGCCTTTGACTGTGGCGCAGTAACTTGTCCTGCGTTGCGCAGGGATATTTCGTACCGCACCTCGTCCTTGGTGGTTATTCTTTGCAATCATCGGGGCTCGCCCGTATCTTGCGGCGCTTGAGCGTGAGTAGACACTTTTTGAGGTTCCCGTAATGAGTTTGACTGAAGCCCGTTTTCACGACCTGGTCGATGCCACCCAGCAGACGCTGGAGGATATTTTCGATGAGAGTGACCTGGATATCGATCTGGAGAGCTCGGCCGGTGTGCTCACCGTCAAGTTCGAAAACGGCAGCCAGTTGATCTTCAGTCGTCAGGAGCCGTTGCGGCAATTGTGGTTGGCGGCGGTGTCGGGTGGCTTCCACTTCGACTACGACGAAGAGAGCAAGCGCTGGATGTGCGACAAGAGCGACGAGCAACTGGGCGAGATGCTCGAGCGCATCGTCAAGCAGCAAGCCGACGTTGAACTCGATTTCGAAGGTCTGTGAGATCGTGACCCAGCCCGCGCCCGTTCGCCCGCCCAAACCGCTCTATAGCAACGTCAGCCCGGCAGTGCCTTCGCCGTGCAGCGGTGTGTGCCGGCTGGATGAGCAGAAGGTTTGCCTGGGGTGTTTTCGGCATGTCGAAGATATCCGTGAATGGCGCTCGGCCGATGATGAGCGGCGGCGGGTGATTTGCGTGCAGGCTGCACAACGCAAGTCTTCGGTCTAATCACTCTGTTGGGGCGACGGCTCTTTTTGTGGCGAGGGGGCTTGCCCCCGTTCGGCTGCGTGGCAGTCGTAAGCTTTTTGGGGCCGCTTCGCGACCCAACGGGGGCAAGCCCCCTCGCCACAGATGTCAGCGCTGGGCCGTGGTCGCCCCCCCCCCGGCTTGTTTATTTATTGAGCTGTGATAGTGTCCAGATACGCCTCAACCCATCGAGGCTCGTGAAAACCCCGCCTTTTTCTGGCGGGGTTTTGCTTTTTTCGTGCAGAAGAAAGGAGTCTGCCCTGATCATGACCGCACCTTCCATCACCCTTACCCGTCTGGACGTGCAACGTCTGGAGCGCCTGATCGACAGCCTGGATGACTCGCTGCCGGGCGTTATCGCGCTGCAAACCGAACTGGATCGCGCCGATACCCTGGTCGGTCACGAAGAGGTGCCGGCCGATGTCGTGACCATGAATTCTAAAGTGCATTGCCGCGAAGAAAGCAGTGGCAAGGACTACCACCTGACCCTGGTCTACCCCAAGGATGCCAACGCCGACGAAGGCAGGATTTCCATTCTGGCGCCGGTGGGCAGTGCGTTGCTCGGCCTGAAGGTTGGCCAGCACATCGACTGGCCGGCACCGGGTGGCAAGACCCTCAAACTGACCCTGCTGGAAGTCGAATCGCAACCTGCCAATGGCGGCGCTTTCCCGGAATAAAACCCCTCAGACCTGCTCGAGCGCCTCGTTCAATGCGCGCTCCAGGTAGGCCTTGTAGCGCAAATACAAATTGCTTGAGCTCTGACCATCACCGAGCAGGCCCGACAGGTCCAGGTCGGTGATGTAGCAGCGATAGCGTTCGGTCTCGCGGCGCTGTTCGACGATTTCCCGGGCGACCACGC
This sequence comes from Pseudomonas sp. B21-019, assembly GCF_024749225.1. Classification (NCBI taxonomy): domain Bacteria; kingdom Pseudomonadati; phylum Pseudomonadota; class Gammaproteobacteria; order Pseudomonadales; family Pseudomonadaceae; genus Pseudomonas; species Pseudomonas sp. B21-019. The sequence continues at coordinate 6,124,578 of NZ_CP087193.1, read as the reverse complement.
TGAACAGCTGGTCGCCATGTTCCAGCTCTGAAAATTCCCGCTGATTGCAATACAACGTGACTTGCACCTGTCCCGGTGCGGCTTTGCCGACGATCGCCTGCACGTCATAGAACGGTTTGTTGACCGGAGTTTGCGGCGCTGGCCGGGTTTCGACCCGACGCGCCCGCGCGGCGCCTGAAGGCAACAACTGGTAATACAAAGTTTCCAGGCTCAGCGGCTGGGCGGCGTCCATCGGTAGCAAGGCGTCGCGCCGGTACTGGATCGACTGCAGGAAACGTTGCAGCGGCACCAGCAGGCTCTGTTCGTCGTGATAGGGCAAGCGTTGTTGCCACAAGGCATTGAACTCATCCAGTACGTACATATCGGCCTGGTGTTCGTTGATCCGGTAGAACACCTGAACGCAGTCGGGTTGCCCCATGGGCAGGATCAGCGCCAGGTCGTGGTCTTCCAGTGCCATCGGGTCCAGATGCAGCGGGCTGTAGCTCGCCAGCTCTTCGCCGAGGTAGTCGAGCAGCGCCGGCAGCGTGGCGAGGGCAACGTGATTGACCTGGCCGGGCACCAGCTCCAGCACGTGGTAATGCTGCTGGACCTGAATCAGGTAACGATGATTGAGTTTGCTCAGCAGCAGGTTTTGCGCGGTATCGAGAACTTCCTCGACCCGTCGGGCAATGAATTGCGCGCGGTTGTGGCAGAAGCAACGCACCCGCAGCTTGGGCTGCTGTGGCCCGTCCGGCAGGTTGTTGAGGTAATCGCGCAGGCAGTCGAGCAGGGCATGGGGGCCGTCAAAGCGGCTGACCAGCACTTCGTTCCAGCTGTTGAGCGTGACCTGATCCAGGGTCAGCACCAGATTTTCCCGCACGCCGGCGTAGCTCAGGGAATCGGTGCGCTCGGTGGTCATCAGGATGTTCATGTCGCGATGGTGCTTGAGCGGATCGACGCCGACGTTCACCAGAATCAGTATTTCGCTCGGCACGCTGGCGCGCAGCAAAGGCTCTTCGGCGACGGTGATCAGGGGCAGGGCGATGCTTTGCTGCAGGCTGCCGAGCAGGTTGAACAGTTCGAACTCGCTCAAGTCGCTGGTGCCGGGGTGCAGGGCCAGGCGGGTGCTGCTGTCGATCACGCCGTTACGGTGACACCAGGTGAGCAGTTCGAGTAACTGGCGGCTGCGCTTGATCGGCGCGAAATGCTCCCACTCATGAGCGGTCAGGCTGCCGTTGTACAAACCCCATTGGGTTTGCCCCGGCTCTCTCTTATTCGGGGCCTGCACCAGCGTCAGGGTGTCTTCGGCCAGATCGGGGGCGATGCCCGGGTTGATGCATTCGACCTTGTCGGCCTTGCGCTCGAAGGCCGCGTACAACCGCCGGCCCAGCACATTGAGGTCGCGCTTGTTGATCAGGCTGACGGTCTGCTCGTTACGGGCAAACTGTGTCAGGAAGCGGTAGCTGTAATTCAGTTCGCCGACCAAGGCACGGCGCTCGGCGCTGACCTGGCGGACTTTCCACTGGCTGCGGCTGTCGAGCAACGCCAACTGACGCTGATCCCAATGCCATTCGTGGGCCAGGCGTTCGAGCAGCGAACGCTGCCAGCTCTGGGTTCGACCGCTGCTGCCGGTGAGCTTGCGATTGACCTTCAGGTACAGCGCACGGCGTACCAGTTCGAGCCGCTCCGGTTCGCCCCGAGCCGTGAGGTATTCCTCGATGCGCCGGTAAACCACCATGTACGGGTCCAGTTCATCGAGGTCCAGTCGATTGGCAAACACCGCCTGTTTGAAACGCAGGCTCAGGCAGTGGACTTTCGGGTGTTCACTGGCGTAGACCTCGGTCAGCAGCAGTTTTAGCACTGATTTGTAGGGCGATTCGATGCCTTTGAACAACTGCCAGAGCCCGGCACCGATGAATTCCCCGGGCGGGATGTGCGCCAGATGCCCCAGGTCCAGTGTTTCGTCGGTACGGATGAAGCGTTTGGAAAGCAACGTGTGGGTGTAACGGTCGTACGCAGCCTCTTCGTAGACCGGCACCAGCCACCAGATGGGGGTGCGTCCGGCCAGCCAGATCGCGGTTCGATAGAACTCGTCCAGCAGCAGATAGTGCTGGGTGGTGCCACAGTCTTCCGAGCTCAACTGCGTATCGCGCTCGCCGAGCACGAAACGGGCCGGGTCGATCAGGAAAAAGTGCGCCTCGGCGCCCTGGCTGGCGGCCCAGACTTCCAGCAACTGGCATTTCTTGCGCAGTTCAGCGAGCTCGCTTTCGCTCAGGTCCGGCCCATGACAGACCCACACGTCCATGTCGCTCTGATCGGCCTGGGCCAGGGTGCCGAGACTGCCCATCAGGAACAGGCCGTGAATGGGGCGCGGCGGATTGCTGCCATGGCGCGGCTTGTAGGAAAACGAGCGGGTCAGGCGTTGGGCTTCGGCGAGGGTGTTGGTGTCGGGTTCGTAATTCGACAACCCGGCCGGGGTGCTACCCGAAACGTAACCCGGCAACAGCGGATGATTGACGTGGAAAAACAGCGGCAACAGGGTCAGCACCGTTTGCTGGCGGGTCGACAACCCTTCCATGGCGCGGGCCATGCGGCCCTCGTTGAGCTTCAGGAAACGGGCGCGCAGCTGGCTGAGAACCTTGCGGTCGATTCCCTCGTCCAGATCGGGGCGGATTTCATGGGTGCGGGTCATGTCAGCTCAATCCGGCTCGCGGGGCTCGGACGTAGGAGGGCTCAGGGTGAGGGGCAGTTTAGCGCCTCGGCCCCGGGACTTTTAAGCTGATTTTGTTTTCCTGGCGTCAGATTTCTATCGTTTGGCGACGGCAGGTAACAGGGCCAGTCATCAAGTGTGCCCGCGGAAATCCCGTGACAGAGCTTTCCGTGGGCTATGCAGTGATGCTCAGGCTGTTTCCCGCACGGACAGAATGGTGAGAACGGTCTGCACATTTTGTGCGGCGTCACGCCCCAGGCTGGTCAGGTAACCGCCATCGGGCTGGGTGATCAATTCTTTGTCGAACAGTCTTTGTGCGGCGGCAATGGCTTTCGGGGCAGCGGTCTGATGAATTTTCAAACCTTCCTGGGAACTGTCCAGGTTGAAGAGTGCGAGGATTTCCAGTTCGGCAACCAACTCAGGGGTAAGCGACATAAGGACTCCAGACTTTCTAGGAATTAGACGATAGCGCCCCTAAGGTGAACCCGTCGGTGAGGCATGTCCAGTGCTGGCAACAGGGTTTTTCTCCCCGAGAGGCATTCCCCGGAGGGTGATACGGACAGCGGGGGTGGTTTCTGTAGGAGCGAGCGCGCTCCTACAGGGGGGGCGGGGTTATTGCTTTTCCGGCGGCAACTCTGGCAGTGCGCGCAGCGCCGTTTCATACCATTCGGTGTCGAATGCACGGTCCTCATCGAGCATGGCGTCGATCTCGTAGGCCAGCACATGGGCCATCAGGTTGAGGATTTCTTCACGTTCGTAACCCACCAGGGTCAGCTTGTTGAAGGTTGCCTTGGCCGCTGGCGGGTTGTCGCTTTCGATCTGGTTTTCGATTGCTTCGATCAGCGTCGTTTCGGCGAATTCTTCTTCGTCGTTGTCGATGTCGTTTGGCTCGCTCATGGCAGGCTCCTCAAGGAAAGGCGGCCAGTTTACCTGCATTCAGCATTGTGATGCTGCTGGCAAGAAGTGCCTGGGCGTTCTATAACTGGCGCTGCCAACCCCCTGCACGGCCTGGAGGCTATGTAATGCTCAAGCTTTATGGATTTTGCGTCAGCAACTATTACAACATGGTCAAGCTGGCGTTGCTGGAGAAGGGACTGTCGTTTGAAGAAGTGCCGTTTTACCCAGGCACCAGCCCCGAGGCGCTGGCCATCAGCCCGCGCGGCAAGGTTCCGGTACTGGGCGTCGAGCAAGGTTTCGTCAACGAAACCAGCGTGATTCTCGAGTACCTCGAGCAGAGCCAGAAAGGCACACCGCTGCTGCCGAGCGAGCCCTTCGAGCGAGCGCAGGCGCTGGCTTTGGCCAAGGAAATCGAGTTGTACATCGAACTGCCGGCGCGCGCCTGCTACCCCGAAGCGTTTTTCGGCATGTCAGTGCCGGAGGCGATCAAGGACAAGACCAAGGCCGAGTTGCTGCTGGGGTTCGCCTCACTGGGCAGGCACGGCAAGTTCGCCCCTTACGTGGCGGGCGACCGTCTCAGCATTGCGGATTTGTATTTCCTGTACAGCGTGCCGATGGCTTGTGCCGTGGCGCAGAAGCTGTTCGATATCGATCCGTTGGCTGAGATGCCGGCGGCCAAGGCGCTGCTGGAGCGTCTGGGGCAGAATCCGAACGTGCAGCGAATTGCGGCAGACAAGGACGCATCAATGCCCGCGTTTCTGGAGATGATCGCGTCGAAGAAATAGATTGTGTAACGATCTTGAAAATGCCTTCGCGGGCAAGTCTCGCGCCTGAGGGGTACGGTCCCCTGTAGGCGCGAGCGGTGCGGCGATCCGACTTGCCCGCGAAGCTTTTAACGGCTGGCGAGCAATGCCTGACCGCGAGCCACGGCAGCCTTGACCTGTGCCGGCGCGGTTCCGCCGATATGGTCACGGGCATTCACCGAACCTTCCAGGGTCAGCACGGCAAACACGTCCTGCTCGATCTGGTCGCTGAACTTGCGCAGTTCTTCCAGGCTCATTTCCGCCAGGTCCTTGCCGCTGTCTACGCCGTACTTCACCGCGTGGCCAACGATCTCGTGGCAATCACGGAACGGCAAGCCGCGGCGTACCAGGTAGTCGGCCAGGTCGGTGGCGGTCGAGAAGCCGCGCAGGGCCGCTTCGCGCATCATCGCGTGCTTGGGCTTGATCGCCGGGATCATGTCGGCAAAGGCCCGCAGCGAGTCGCGCAGGGTGTCGGCGGCGTCGAACAGCGGTTCCTTGTCTTCCTGGTTGTCCTTGTTGTAGGCCAGGGGCTGGCCTTTCATCAGGGTCAGCAGGCCCATCAGCGCGCCAAATACCCGGCCAGTCTTGCCGCGAACCAGCTCCGGCACGTCCGGGTTTTTCTTTTGCGGCATGATCGAGCTACCGGTGCAGAACCGGTCCGGCAGATCGATGAACTGGAACTGCGCGCTGGTCCACAGCACGAGCTCTTCGGAGAACCGCGACAAGTGCATCATCGCGATGCTCGCGGCCGAGCAGAACTCGATGGCGAAGTCGCGATCGGACACGTTGTCCAGGGAGTTGCCGCCAACAGCGTCGAAGCCCAGCAACTGTGCGGTGTACTCGCGGTCGATCGGGTAGGTGGTGCCAGCCAGTGCAGCGCTGCCCAGCGGCATGCGGTTGGTACGCTTGCGGCAGTCCACCAGGCGCTCGTAGTCGCGGCTGAGCATTTCGAACCAGGCCAGCATGTGGTGCCCGAAAGTCACCGGCTGCGCGGTTTGCAGGTGGGTGAAGCCTGGCATGATGCTGCCGGCTTCGCGCTCGGCCTGCTCCAGCAAGCCTTTTTGCAGGCGGGTGATCTCGGCCAGGATCAGGTCGATCTCGTCACGCAGCCACAGACGAATGTCGGTGGCGACCTGGTCGTTGCGGCTACGGCCGGTGTGCAGCTTTTTACCGGTCACGCCGATGCGGTCGGTCAGGCGCGCCTCGATGTTCATATGCACGTCTTCGAGGTCGATGCGCCAGTCGAACTGGCCGGCCTCGATTTCACCCTGGATGGTCTTCAGGCCATCGATGATGCTGTCGCGCTCGGCATCGGTCAGCACGCCGACCTTGGCCAGCATCGTGGCGTGGGCGATCGAGCCCATGATGTCGTGGCGATACAGGCGCTGGTCGAAGGTGACGGAGGCGGTGAAGCGGGCAACGAAGGCGTCGACGGGTTCACTGAAGCGGCCGCCCCAGGACTGATTGGTCTTGTCAGTGCTCATGAATTCGCTCGTATCGGCTTGAAGAAAGATGGCGTGGAACGCTGACGCGGATAATAACAGGGTTGCCAATCCTGTCGCTGACACTGGTCGATACGTTTTTTTCTCATGGGGCGATCCATACTCGAAGCCAGCGATGCGCAAATTGCGCAACGATATTTCTCATTTGAGCAATATCGTCGCGGCAACCGTCTACAGTTGGACAGTAGGATCAGCGCACTTCTCGATGCTGCAGCTGACTATAGAGAGAAGAGGGGTGTTCATATTGTGTATCAGCAAACCCTATGGCGATGCCTCGCCAACGCGGGCCTGGGCCGTCAGTCACCCGGCAGATGAAAATTTAGCCGCCGGTCTTGCGGCACTTTTTGGCCCTCGCGCTAGTCTTAGCGTGGATCGCGGTGACGGACGTCACTTCACCTGTCTACGCTATCTTTGTGCGAGACTCACGCAGGAATCCAGCGCAATATGAATGTCCTGATCGTTGATGACGAACCCCTGGCCCGCGAGCGCCTGAGCCGAATGGTCGGCGAACTCGAGGGATACAACGTCCTGGAGCCCAGCGCCACGAATGGCGAAGAGGCATTGGCACTGATCGACAGCCACAAGCCGGATATCGTACTGCTCGATATTCGCATGCCGGGCCTCGATGGCCTGCAAGTGGCGGCACGATTGTGCGAACGCGAAACCCCGCCCGCCGTGGTGTTTTGCACAGGGCCCGATGAATTTGCCGTGGAAGCCCTACAGGCCAGCGCCGTGGGCTATCTGGTGAAGCCAGTGCGCACAGAACAGTTACATGAAGCATTGAAAAAAGCCGAGCGCCCCAATCGTGTCCAGCTCGCAGCCTTGACTCGTCCTGCCGCCGAAACCGGCAGCGGCCCACGCAGCCATATCAGCGCCCGCACCCGTAAAGGTATTGAACTGATCCCGTTGGGCCAGGTGGTCTACTTTATTGCCGACCACAAGTACGTGACCTTGCGCCATGAAGGTGGCGAAGTGCTGCTGGATGAGCCACTCAAGGCCCTCGAAGACGAGTTCGGCGACCGTTTCGTGCGGATCCACCGCAACGCACTGGTCGCCCGCGAACGCATTGAACGGCTGCAACGCACCCCCCTGGGGCATTTCCAGCTGTTTCTCAAAGGCCTGAACGGCGACGCCCTGATCGTCAGCCGACGCCATGTGGCCGGCGTGCGCAAAATGATGCAGCAGCTTTAATCCGCCATTCAGGGCGGATTTCTACCCTGTTTTCGGACCTTGAGGGCCAGGGAGGCCATGCAGTTTCTGATACAAGTCAAAGTGGATTTGGCTGAGCTGTTATTATCTGCCGTATCTATTCAGTACGGATTGATCCATGTCCTCTCGCGAAATCCGCATCGCCACCCGCAAAAGTGCTCTCGCCCTGTGGCAGGCCGAATACGTCAAGGCTCGTCTGGAACAGGCCCATCCGGGCCTGCTCGTGACACTGGTGCCCATGGTCAGTCGCGGCGACAAGCTGCTCGATTCGCCCCTGTCGAAAATCGGCGGCAAGGGCCTGTTCGTCAAGGAGCTGGAAACCGCGCTGCTGGAAAACGAAGCCGACATCGCCGTGCATTCGATGAAAGACGTGCCGATGGACTTCCCCGAAGGCCTCGGTCTGTTCTGCATCTGCGAGCGCGAAGACCCGCGCGATGCATTTGTCTCCAATACCTTCGCCAGCCTGGATGAGTTGCCGCCAGGCAGAATCGTCGGCACCTCCAGCCTGCGCCGCCAGGCTCAGTTGCTGACCCGTCGCCCGGACCTGGAAATCCGCTTCCTGCGCGGCAACGTCAACACGCGCCTGGCCAAGCTCGATGCCGGCGAATACGACGCCATCATCCTCGCCGCGGCGGGTTTGATTCGTTTGGGCTTCGAAGACCGCATCACCTCGGCCATCAGTGTCGATGACAGCCTGCCGGCCGGTGGCCAGGGCGCGGTCGGTATCGAGTGCCGTAGCGCCGACACTGAGATTCATGCACTGCTCGCGCCGCTGCATCACCAGGATACGGCCATCCGCGTGACCGCTGAACGTGCCCTCAACAAACATCTGAATGGCGGCTGCCAGGTGCCGATCGCCTGCTACGCCGTGCTTGAAGGCGAGCAGATCTGGTTGCGTGGTTTGGTGGGCGATCCGAACGGCGGCCTGCTGCTCTGCGCCGAGGCCCGAGCGCCACGCAGCGAGGCCGAGGCCTTGGGCGTGCAAGTGGCCGAAGACCTGCTGAGTCAGGGCGCCGACGCCATTCTCAAAGCAGTCTATGGCGAGGCTGGGCACGAGTGACTGGCTGGCGCCTGCTGCTGACGCGCCCTGCGGATGAATCGGCGGTGCTTGCCCGTGTGCTGGCTGACGCGGGGGTTTTCAGTAGCAGCTTGCCGCTTTTGGACATCGAGCCGATGCCGGCCTCTGCCACAATGCGCGCAGTGATTCAGGACCTGGATCGCTATTGCGCGGTGATCGTGGTCAGCAAGCCGGCCGCCAGAATCGCTGTAGAGCTGCTCCACCAGTATTGGCCGCAACCACCGGTTCTGACATGGTTCAGCGTCGGCGCGGCGACGGCGCAGATCCTTGAGGCCAACGGGCTGGATGTGAGTTTCCCGGCCGACGGTGATGATAGCGAAGCCTTGCTTGAACTTCCACGATTGCGCGAGGCTATCGCCCATCCCGATCCTCGGGTGTTGATCGTGCGTGGGGAGGGTGGGCGCGAGTTGCTGGCTGAGCGTTTGCGCGAGCTTGGTGCTAGTGTCGAGTATCTGGAGTTGTACCGACGCGGCTTACCGCAGTACCCACCGGCAGCGCTGCCTGAGCGGATCGAGGCGGAACGCTTGAACGGGCTGGTGGTCAGCAGTGGACAGGGTTTTGAGCACCTGCACCGATTGGCTGGCGATGCCTGGCCGATCATGGCGCGGTTGCCGTTGTTTGTTCCAAGCCCCAGGGTCGCCGAGCTGGCACGCGCCGCCGGGGCCCAAACAGTTGTGGATTGTCGTGGCGCCAGTGCCGCGGCCTTGCTGACGGCGTTACGGGAGCACCCCGTACCCGTTTTCTAATGCAAAGGATGGATACGTGAGCAAAACAGCCTTGCCTAAAGATGACGTCCAGCCGGTGCTCGATGCGCCGGTAGAAGCACCGGTTGTAACCGGGCCACCTGCTACTGAGCCGCGCCGAGGCAATGGGCTGGCAATCGTCGCGCTGCTGTTGGGCGCTGCCGGTGTTGCCGTGGGCGGTTGGGGAGTCTGGCAGGTGCGTCACCTGCAAGCCGATAACCTGCAACAGTTGAGTCAGGTACAGGCGTTGAACGATCAGGCGCAGAGCCTGAAGCTCAACGAGCAGCGTCTGACCGCTCGCCTCGAACAAATGCCTGCCGCCGAAGAGCTCGATGCGCGCAGTCGCTTGGTCACTCAACTTCAGGGCGATCAACAGCGTTTGAATCAACGCCTGGAAACCGTCCTCGGTGCCAGCCGCAAGGATTGGCGTCTGGCCGAGGCTGAGCATTTGCTGCGACTGGCCAGCCTGCGTCTGTCGGCGCTGCAGGACATCAGCAGCGCCCAGGCCCTGGTGCAGGGGGCCGATGAGATACTCCGTGAACAGAATGACCCGGGGGCTTTTGCCGCTCGCGAGCAAGTGGCCAAAACCCTGGTGGCCCTGCGCAGTACCGAACAGCCGGATCGCACCGGGTTGTTCCTGCGACTGGGTGCCTTGCGCGATCAAGTGATCAGCCTCACCGAACTGGCGCCCGAGTACAAGGACCGTGGCGAATCCCTGCTGGGCCTGACGGCCGATGGCGACGGCGCCAGTCGCTGGGCGCAATGGTGGGATCAGATCTCGCGTTACATCCGAATCGATTTCAACGCCGACAAGAATGTCCGTCCATTGCTGGCAGGGCAGAGCCTGAGCCAGGTGCGTCTGGCCTTGAGCCTGGCGCTGGAACAGGCGCAGTGGGCCGCGCTCAACGGTCAGGCTGCGGTTTACACTCAGGCGCTGACCGAGGCGCGGGACGTGCTCAAGGGTAACTTCAATCCGGACAACCCTCAGAGCAAGATCATGCTGGAGCAGGTGGCCGAGTTGAGCAAACAGCCAGTCACGGTGGTCACGCCGGATCTGACAGGCACGTTGAGCGCCGTCCAGGCTTACCTTGAGCGACGCAACGTCAACGCCGAGGACTCAGTGAAACCTCTGGCCAAACCTGCCGCGAGCACTGCGCAGGAGGCCACACCATGAAGCGTCTCTATGTGATCGTGTTCGTGGTCATCGCTGCCGCCGCCGCGTTGGGGCTGGCGATTGCCGAGCATTCCGGCTACGTGCTGATCGCCTACAAGAGCTTCCGTTACGAATCGAGCCTGTGGGCAACCCTGGCCTTGGTGGCCGTGCTGTGGCTGGTGTTCTGGGGCATCAAGGCGCTGGTCGAACTGGTGACAACTTCCGGTGGGGTGGTCAACCCATGGTCGCGGCGCAATCGCAGTCGACGGGTGCAAGTGGCGATCGAGCACGGCCAGCTGGATTTGGCCGAGGGCCGCTGGGCCAGTGCGCAGCGTCACCTGTATCGCGCGGCAGAAGCCGAACGTCAGCCGCTGCTCTACTACCTGGGTGCTGCCCGCGCCGCGAACGAACAAGGTCTCTACCAGGAAAGCGATAACTTGCTGGAGCGCGCTTTGGAGCGACAGCCCCAGGCCGAGCTGGCGATTGCCTTGAGTCATGCCCAATTGCAGACCGACCGCGGCGACACCGACGGCGCTCTGGTCACCCTGCAAGCCATGCACGAGCGTCATCCTCATAACGTCCAGACCCTGCGCCAGTTGCAACGCCTGCATCAGCAGCGGGGAGACTGGTCGGCAGTGATTCGCTTGCTGCCGGAGTTGCGCAAGGACAAGGTGCTGCCGCCAGCCGAGCTGGCTGAACTGGAGCAACGCGCCTGGGGTGAGAATCTTTCGTTGGCGGCGCACCGGGAAGAGGACGGAACGGTCGGTTTGCAATCGCTCGCTCGTGCCTGGCAGCAGCTCACCGCGGCTCAGCGGCAGGAACCGCAGCTGGTGCTGGCCTATGCCGAGCAACTGCGGCAACTGGGCGCGCAGGTCGAAGCCGAAGAGGTTCTGCGTACGGCTCTCAAGCGCAAATACGACAGTCATCTGGCACGCCTGTACGGTCTGGTTCGCGGTAGCGATCCGGCCAGACAGCTGCACACCGCTGAAGGTTGGCTCAAGGATCATCCGGCCGACCCGAGTCTGTTGCTGACGTTGGGCCGTTTGTGTCTGCAAAGCAGTCTGTGGGGCAAGGCCCGGGACTATCTGGAAAACAGTCTGCGTGTACAGCGTAATCCTGAAGCCTGCGCCGAACTGGCGCGGTTGCTGGCGCAATTGGGTGACACCGAACGCAGTAATCAGTTGTTCCAGGAGGGCTTGGGCCTGCTGGACGAGCGCTTGCTGTCGGCTCCGCTGCCGGTGCCGGCTCATGCTTGATGCCGGCCTATAGCCGCTGCCGGAGGCTGCGTTCGGCTGCGCCGCAGTCGTAAAATCAGGCGCCGCAGTCGGAACAGGTGAGTCGTGTTAAACCGATTACGACTGCTGCGCAGCCGAACGCCGGCTGCGCCAGCTGCTATAGGGGAAGTCGTTCGTCAGGGCAATCCAACCGCTCCGAGTCTGCCACTGTTTTTGCGTTGTAGTCCTTGTCTGGCAAAGTCCTACAGCGGACTACATCTTATCCTCTCGACTCTGTCGGGAATTCCCTACACTTCTGGTGAAGTGTCCGTGCTGGCCTGCCTTGAAAGGCTGTTGCGCTTTCCTCTACCGTAACCGCTTGTCTCTACAGTTACGGAAAAGCCATGTCTTTGGCCTGCTCACGCTCCTTGTTTTTCATGGTTTTCATTGCAGGTGCCCTGGCCTTGGGCGTTTCCTATTACCTGGAATATGCGGTCGGCCTCAAGCCTTGCGGGTTGTGCCTGTTGCAGCGGGTTTGCCTGGCGCTGCTCACGGGTGTCTGCCTGACGGCTTCGGTGCAGGGGCCTGGTCGCTTGGGATCATTCCTGTATTGGCTACTGGGTCTGCTATGCAGTGTGGCGGGTACCGTCACGGCGTGGCGGCAGGTTGTGTTGCAGAGCGATCCGGTGCATCAGCTTTCGGCATGCTCGCCCAGCCTGACTGATCTGTTTGCCAGTACACCCTGGTTGTGTGCCGTGCAACGGTTGTTCAAGGGAACCGCCGACTGCGCGGAAATTTCCTGGACGCTGTTCGACCTGAGTATCCCGGAATGGAGCCTGTTGTTCTTCGTTGCGATGATAATTCTGGGCGGGTATCAATTGCTGCGCCTTGTCTGGATCGCGTGTCAGCGACCGCTCAGCGACGAGTCGTCGCACCGGGTATTGGCGGGCGATTAAACACTTGTATGAACTTTATCTCCTGCGTACCTTGAAGCCATAGGCGCGCGGGCATAATCTGGCCCGCACGTATCATTGGAATTATGTTGCTCGTTGCTGTTCTGCCTGACCCAGACCGGATGTGCCGAGTCTAGCGGCAGGCATGGGACGGCATCACCCAATAGGGAAGAGAGATCGCCATGTTAGATAGTTGTCAGAATGCTCAGGAACGCTGGGGTGGGGTTCATAAGCTCATTGACCGCTGGCTACAAGAGCGTGAAGAGTTGGTAACGGCGTTCCGCGATCTACGAGATGCCAAACCGGCTTTCGCCGACAAGTCCTTGAACGGTCGGTTCTGTGAGATTCTTGTCGATTACGTTTCTGCCTGGCACTTCGAAGTAAGTGAGCATCTGGTCAATGAGGCCAAGGCCTTTGGCGACGATGGCGGCCTTGAACTGGCGGAGCAGATCAACCCGCGTATCGACGTGAGCACCGAGATGGCGCTGTCGTTCAATGATCATTGTCACAAGGGTGACTGCAATGACACCGAGCGTTTCGCCGAAGCGCTGGAAAAGCTGGGCAGCCAACTGCGTGAACGCTTCGAACTGGAAGATTGCCTGATCGAAGTGCTGCACACCGCCCACAAGGAAGAGAGTTCGGTTCAGGCCTGAACCCTTCCCGGCTGGACACTGAAAACGGTGCGCAATGCGCACCGTTTTTCGTTTCCGGCATTCAGCTTGTAGCGCCACGCAATTCGACTTCGAATACCAGCGGCGTGAACGGCGCGATCAAGTCGCCGGCACCGTCGGCGCCATAGGCTTGCGCTGATGGAATCACCAGGCGCCATTTCGCGCCGACCGGCATATTTTGCAGCGCGCTACGCCAGCCGCTGATCACACTATCAAGACTGAACCACTGCGGCTGACTGTTCTGATCGAACACGGTACCGTCAGGTAGACGACCGATATACAGCACCTGGACTTTGCCGTTCGGTCCTGCCTTCGCGCCGGTTCCGGGAGCCAGTTCGGTCAGCAATACTCCATCTGCCAATTGACGGACGCCGGGTTTGGTTTTTTCCTCATCGAGAAAACGCCGCTCTTTTTCGAGGGCAACTTCACTTTGCGCGATGGCGGGTTGCTCGGCGACCTGGGCTTCGTGCTCGGCAAGAATCTGTTCGATCTGCTCGTCTTTCAGTGCCAGCGGCTTACCTTGGTAGGCTTGCTGCAAACCTTCGAGCAGCGCCTGAAGTTGCAGGTCCGGAACCTCCTGGCGCAAGCGTTCGCCAAGGCTCGCACCCAAGCTGTAAGCGAGATCGTGAGCGTCATTTGTGGTGGTTTTTTCGGCGGCCTGGACCACGGAAAAAAACATGCACAGCAATAAAAAAAGGTAGCGCGACATAGGCACTCTCCGACCTGAGATGCGCAGGATTATGCCAGTGTGAATGCTCTCGAAGGTGAACTGGTTTTGCGTAAGCGCAGAACATTTTTACTTCGTTGCAACGTAGCGCTTTCGATACTGTCAACATGCCCTAGCGGCGGTTGCAGCAGAGGTCTAGTATGAGCCGCATTCACGTCAGCCAGGAGGTAAACCATGTCGGCCACCAAGAAGCCAGTAAATACTCCGTTGCACTTACTCCAACAACTCTCGGGCAGCCTGCTCGAGCACTTGGAAAACGCTTGTTCCCAAGCCTTGGCTGATGCTGAAAAACTGCTCGCCAAACTGGAAAAGCAGCGCGGAAAAGCGCAGGAAAAACTGCATAAATCCCGCACCAAATTGCAGGACGCTGCGGCGGCCGGCAAAGCCAAGGCACAAGCCAAGGCCAAAGATGCGGTGAAAGAACTTGAGGACCTGCTCGACGCCCTCAAGGCTCGTCAGTCCGAAACTCGCAGCTACATCCTGCAACTCAAACGCGACGCTCAAGAAAGCCTGAAACTGGCCCAGGGTGTCGGTCGTGTCCAAGAGGCTGTCGGCAAGGCGTTGTCCCTGCGTTCGGCCAAGCCAGCCGCGGCACCTGCGAAGAAAGCCGCTGCCAAACCGACTGCTGCAAAAGCACCGGCCAAGCCTGCTGCGGCTCCTGTTAAAAAAACCGCCGCCAAAGCACCGGTAAAAGCTGCAGCGAAACCAGCCGCAAAACCTGCGGCGAAAAAACCAGTCGCTGCCAGCGCTGCGAAACCAGCAGCTAAAACGACAGCTGCCAAACCTGCCACTAAGCCAGTCGCTGCCAAAACAGCTGCCGCTAAACCCGCTGCAAAAACCACGGCTGCCAAACCCGCCGTGGCGAAAACTGCAGCTGCCAAACCGGCCGCTAAACCTGCTGCAAAACCAGCAGCCAAAACTGCCGCCGCCAAACCAGCTGCCAAACCTGTCGCGGCTAAAACCGCTGCAGCCAAGCCTGCTGCAAAACCGGCGGCGAAACCTGCTGCAAAAGCTGCAGCCAAACCCGCCGCTAAGCCGGCTGCCAAAACTGCTGCCGCGAAACCTGCCGTCGCTGCCAAGCCAGCGACTGCCGCCAAACCAGCTGTAGCGAAACCAGCAGCCAAACCTGCCGCTGCCAAGCCGGCTGCAAAACCTGCCGCCAAGCCAGCAGCAAAACCGGCCGTGAAAAAGCCAGTCGTTGCTGCGAAGCCGACTGCCGCACCTGTCGCCAAGCCAGCAACCCCGGCCCCTGCCCCGGCTGCATCGGCTTCGCCGGCTCCGGTAGCCACTACCTCGACAGCTTCGCCTGCGCCAACGCCAGCCGCATCGTCGAGCACCAGCACTACCCCAACCAGCGCTTCCTAAGTGCCGGTTACCGCGACGCGCAGCTGATGCAGCGCGTCGCGGCTCAGGTTGGCGGCGCCTGCTGCCATACCTTCCAGCCAGGCCGTTAGATCGGTCGCCCCACACTGCGGCCAACTCTGCGCCAAACGCTCCAGTCGCAGCAACAAATGCCTTTCGGCTTCCAACTCCAGTGTCTTCACTTGTTCGCGTAAATCATCCAGACCGGCATCCTCGCTGGCAGCGGCTTTCCATTGCTGGCGCAAGGTGCGCAACGGTTGCACGACATCCGCGTCCCAAGGCCCGGCTACATCGCGTAGCAGCTGCAAGCGTTGTTCGTTGCAGGCGACTCCACGTTGCCCCAGCCACAATCCACAGAGCAGCAGGCACACGTTCACCCCCGTCGACTGCAATTGCAGGCAGGCGCCTTCAACGCCGGGGCGGGCGTAGGTGTCGAGGGAAAAGCTCCACAGGTCAGAGGACATAGTGCTACTCGCGCCAGTTGCGAGCGAAGCTGGTAGACTCCGCCGCCATTATGATTCGACTTCAGAACCTGACTTTACAGCGTGGCCCGCAACGTCTGCTAGAAGACGCCGAGCTGACTCTGCACGCCGGCCACAAAGCCGGCCTCATCGGTGCCAACGGCGCCGGCAAATCGAGCCTGTTCGCCTTGCTTCGGGGCGAACTGCATCCGGACTCGGGTGACTGCTTCCTGCCGGTCGACTGGCGCATCGCCCACATGCGCCAGGAGGTCGACACCCTCGAACGCCTGGCGGTCGACTACGTGCTCGATGGCGACCTGCGCCTGCGCCAGGTGCAACGCGACCTGGCGGCGGCCGAAGCGGCCCATGACGGTGCCGCTCAGGCCCGCCTGCACTCGGAACTCGACAGCGCCGATGGGTACACCGCCGATGCCCGGGCTCGCAAGCTGTTGGCGGGCCTTGGGTTCACCAACGAGCAAATGGACCGGCAAGTAGGAGATTTCTCCGGTGGCTGGCGGATGCGTCTGAATCTGGCGCAGGCTTTGATGTGCCCCTCGGACCTGTTGCTGCTCGACGAACCGACCAACCACTTGGACCTCGACGCCATCATCTGGCTTGAAGAGTGGCTTAAAAGCTATCCCGGCACCCTGTTGCTGATCTCCCACGACCGGGACTTCCTCGATGCCGTGGTCGATCACGTAGCCCACGTCGACCAACGTAAGATCACGCTCTATCGCGGTGGTTATACAGCGTTTGAACGGGCCCGCGCTGAACGTCTGGCCCAGCAACAGCAGGCCTACGAGAAGCAGCAGGCGCAACGTGCGCACATGGAAAGCTACATCGCCCGCTTCAAGGCCCAGGCCACCAAGGCCCGTCAGGCCCAGAGCCGGATCAAGGCGCTGGAGCGGATGGAAGAGCTGTCCGCCGCGCACGTCGATTCGCCGTTCGATTTCGTCTTTCGCGAATCGCAGAAAATCTCCAGCCCGCTGATCGATCTATCGGATGCTCGCCTGGGTTACGGCGAAAAAACCGTGCTGGAGAAGGTCAAGCTGCAACTGACCCCTGGCGCGCGGATCGGTTTGCTCGGCCCCAACGGCGCCGGTAAATCGACCCTGATCAAGAACCTCTCCGGTGAGCTCGAACCATTGGCGGGCCGACTGACCCGGGGCGAGAACACCGTGGTCGGTTACTTCGCCCAGCATCAACTGGATTCCCTCGATTCCAAGGCCAGCCCGTTGCTGCACTTGCAGCGCCTGGCGCCAACCGAACGTGAGCAGACCCTGCGTGACTTCCTCGGTGGTTTCGACTTCCGGGGTGCACGTATCGATGAGCCGGTGTTGAATTTCTCCGGTGGCGAAAAGGCGCGACTGGCCTTGGCGCTGATCGCCTGGGGCCGGCCGAACCTGTTGCTGCTCGACGAACCGACCAACCACCTGGACCTGGAAATGCGCCTGGCGCTGACCATGGCCTTGCAGGAATTCAGTGGCGCGGTTCTGGTTGTCTCCCACGATCGTCATTTGCTCAAAAGCACCACTGACAATTTCTATCTGGTGGCAGACGGCAAGGTCGAGGAGTTCGACGGCGACCTGGAAGACTACACCCGTTGGCTGGTGGAGTACCGTCAGCGCAACGTGCCGGTCAGCAACACCCCGGTCAACCCGGACAAGACCGACAAGAAAGCCCAGCGCCAGGCCGCCGCCGCGTTGCGTCAGCAACTGGCACCGCACAAGCGCGAGGCCGACAAGCTCGAAGCCGAGTTGGGCAAGCTGCACGAGAAACTGGCGAAGATCGACGTCAGCCTCGGCGACAGCGATATTTACGAGCCGGCACGCAAGAACGAATTGCGTGATCTGCTGGCCGAGCAGGCCCGGCTGAAGGTGCGTGAAGCCGAGCTGGAAGAAGCCTGGATGGAAGCGCTCGAATTGCTCGAAAGCATGCAGGCGGAGCTGGAGGCGCTGTCTTGATGGAGGCCTTCAAGCTGCCGTTGCCGGCGATGTGGGTCGAGCCGCTCTGGCTGGTCGTGCAAATCCTGCTGATCCTGCTGGCCGGCTATGTCGCTCAGCGCGTCGTCGCTAAAGGCCTGACTCGCCTGGGCGAGCGTTACCCGTTCCCGCCGCAGTTCTTGATGCCGCTGCGCGGTGGTTTGCGTTGGCTGATCATGGGTAGCGCGCTGATCTTCGTGCTGGAACGCCTTGGGGTGTCGGCCACGGTGCTCTGGACTGCGTTGTCCGGCTTCGTGGCGGTGGCTGCCGTGGCGTTTTTCGCCATGTGGAGCGTGCTGTCCAACCTGTTGTGCGCGATCCTGATCTTCACCGTCGGCCCATTCCGAATCGGCGATGTGGTCGAGCTGGTGGACACCACCGACAAGCCGGGCGTCAAGGGCCGGGTGGTGGCGATCAATCTGCTCTACACCACGCTGATCGAAGCCGAAGAACTCGGTACCGGCAGTGCCATGGTGCAAGTGCCCAACAGCCTGTTCTTCCAGCGCTCGGTTCGACGCTGGCGCGGCACTGATGTATTCCCTTCAAACGGGTTCGAAAAACAGGCTCGATAGGACGCTACCACCGTCAACGCTGGTCGGCAGTCACTCTGTCCTGCAAAAAATCGGTAGTCATTGGCTGTAAGGCGCATTAGCTTAGACGTTTGTCACGAGTCTGAGTCGAGGTGTGCGATGCTGCTTCAAACATGGCTGGCGTTTTTTGCCGCCTGCTGGGTGATCAGTCTTTCCCCCGGTGCCGGCGCCATTGCGTCGATGTCCAGCGGCCTGCGCTATGGTTTCTGGCGCGGTTACTGGAACGCCCTGGGTCTGCAACTGGGCCTGGCGTTGCAGATTGCGATTGTCGCTGCCGGTGTCGGTGCGATCCTCGCGGCCTCTGCCACTGCCTTTTATGTGATCAAATGGTTCGGTGTGGCCTACCTGGTCTACCTCGCGGTCAAGCAATGGCGCGCGCGGCCCAATGAGATGAACGATGACGCTGCCATTCGGCAGATCGGCAAGCCGATGGCGCTGATGTTCCGCGGTTTTCTGGTGAACGTCAGCAACCCCAAGGCCTTGGTGTTCATGCTCGCGGTGCTGCCGCAATTCATCGATCCCCACGCGCCGCTGGTGGCCCAGTACCTGATCCTCGGCGTGACCATGATCTGTGTCGACCTGATCGTCATGGCCGGCTACACCGGGCTGGCGGCCAAGGTCCTGCGTTTGTTGCGCACGCCCAAGCAGCAGAAGCGCATGAACCGCACTTTTGCCGGTCTGTTCATCGGCGCGGCGGCATTCATGGCGACTTTGCGTAAAGCAGCGACATAAAGCTTCAGGCACAAAAAAAGGCGACCTATCGAGGTCGCCTTTTTCATTTGTGGCGAGGGAGCTTTTGTGGCGAGGGAGCTTGCTCCCGCTCGGCTGCGCAGCAGTCGTAAAACCGGCTGATGCGGTTTGCCGATATGACCGGAGGAATGGTTTTGGGGCCGCTGCGCGGCCCAACGGGAGCAAGCTCCCTCGCCACAGGCAAGCCCCCTCATCACAGGGTGGCCAGCCAGATATCAGTGCAGAATCACCGGCGCCGTATCCCGCGGCAGGTTATTACGCAACGGTGCCTGACCCGGCTGCTCGTAACCGCCTCCACCGAGCTGTTGGCTCAGTTGCGATGCCACGTCTTCACCCAACGCCTTGGACACGTCACGCACCACCCGTGGGCGGTTCAGGGAAACCCGGATGTCCCGGCCATTCACCAGTTTGGTGTCCTGACCTTCGCCCATCGCCGTGAAAGCCGAGGTGATCTCGAAGGTCTTGGTGTTGATCAGGCTGAAGTCCGCCACCAGCGTCAGCCCCAGCACCGCCGAATAGCTGTCGGTATTGGCCAGCTCGTTCATGTCGCGGGTGAAGTCGATGTCTGACACGGTGCCAAACAGCACATAGTCGGCACCCTTGAAGCTACCGGCCTTGATGCGCTTGATCACGTCATACACGTCGCCTTTGGACGATGCCGTGTAAGGCGTGCCCTGCACCAGCTGGAACATGCCGGTGCGCAGGATCTCGCCCTTGATGTCTCCGGTGAATTTGCGCAACTCGCCTTGCTCGATGTAGCTGCTGGAAGCTTCGTACTCTTCGTAACTGGATGAACCACTGGCGCCGTAATAGCTCTGGCTATGGTTACTCTGTGCCGAAACAGTGTGGACGTACTGCTCCACGCGCTCCTGGTACGCCAGATCCGCTACTGCAACTTTCGGGGCCGCTTGCACGCTGAACGCGCAAGCCAGGGCCATCATGCCAATCCATGTGCGCATCGATTAACGCTCCGTGGTTTTGCGGATCTCTTTTTCGTCCATCCACTCGGCCAGACCGCTTTCAACGTCGATCAATTGCAGGCTGAATTTGTAGAAGACGTCCTTGTAGTCGCTGCTGCGCTTGACGATCGAGCTGATCGAACCTTCAAGACGGTATTGGGCGGCAATCATGTTGCCGGTCTTGGCCACGGTGCTCTTCTTGTACAGGCCGCTCTGGTTTTGCAGCTTGAGCTGGTCGACCTGGCTCTGCATTGCGGTGTTGTCGCTGGCGAAACGGGCGACGCCGGACTTCATCAGCTGGGTCTTGATGCTGGTAGTGATTTCGCGGGTATCGATGTACTCGCTGGTCTTGTTCTTCACGTCGTAGACCTGAACCACCGGACGGCCTTGCAGGATTCCGGACTGTGCCAGGGAGCGGGTCATGGATTCGGCGATCATCTGCAGGTCGGTGGAGCCGAACTCGTTGGTGACGGTTTCAACCGCTTTGGTGTCGCCGTAGCTGATGTTTTTGCTGCCCAGCGTCGGCGAAGTGTTGGCGCAACCGCTGGCCAGGAGGGCGATGACGGCGATGAACGAAAAGCGTGCAAACATGGGAGTGCTCTCTAGAACTGAACGAATAGGGTGTCGGGCTTAAGGCGTTTTGATTTCGAGACGGAAATCCACGGCTTTGGCGGTTGGCGCAATGGCCTGGATGAAACTGGTCTGCTCGCCGTACATCATCTGGCTTTTCCAGGTTTCCTCTTCGGCAACCGGGAAGCCTTCAGGGCCGAGCCAGGCAAAGCGGTAGTAGAAGGTCTTGTTGTTGTAGCTGGTGTTGCTCAGCTGTGCGTTGACCGTCATGAAGCCGTTTTCCCGCGCCACGCGCATGGCGCCGACCACGATGTTCTTGAGCTTGCCCATGGCCACGACCTTGCTGGCAGCGCTGCCTGGCTCTGGTGGTGGCGGGGTGGCGCAGCCGGCCAGCAAGGCCAGGGCGACAACAGTGATGAGTTTGAAGCGCATGCAAAGACTCCGTTCTTAAGGTTGTTTGAGGCTGGCCACGGTGGTCGGGTTGGCGCTCGGGATCACATGGGCGGCCTGGCCGCTGGCGAATACCTGATTGCCCACGGCGCGCAGGCTGATGACCTGATAGCGCTGATCGACGGTGATTTTGACCACCGAACCACCTATGGCACTCGGCAGCGAGACGTGATGCTCGCCTTTCTTCAAGCGCAGACGCACCACCTGAGTGGTGTCCGGCAGGGTGCGCCATGTACGGGTATCGGCACCTTCGAGCACGGCTGAAGAGATACCGACCGCAAGACCCGCCAGCGGGTTGGTTTCGTTGATCTTCTTCTGCGCCACGCCTTTGGTCACGGCACGGACGGTGGTGCGCAGGATGATGCCCGGCATGTCATCACGCAGCGCGCGGCGGGACATGGCGGTGGTGCTGTTGAGTTGCGTCAGGTTCACCTGCTGACCGTCCACGCCGATCTGGGCGAAGGTGGCGGTGGAGGTGTCTGGCTTGATGACCGGGAACGACAGCGGAGTGATCACCACGTTGTTGCTGATCGGCAATGGCAGCGGAATACGAATCGAGTCGCGGGACGGCGCCAGGCCACTTTGCACGACGATCAGGATGTCGCTGTCGTCGTCCTTGGCGGGTTTATCCAGGTTCACGAGTGCCTGTTCCAGCAACGGCGTGTTCGGGCGCAGCTCGGCAGCTTTGCGATAGCCCGGCGCGGCCAGGTCTTTCTCGCCCAGGGCTTCGTAGACGAAACCGGCCAGGTAATGACTGAACGCACTCTGGTAGCTGTTTTTCAGGCTGACCACTTCCGGCGCGTCGAGGCTGGCCACCGGATAACCCTGGAGATCCTTGTACTGGGTTTTGACGCCTTCCTTCTCGGCCTGCTCTTCGCTCTTGAGGTATTCCTTGTCGCGCAGGTCGGCGATCACCGCTTCACGTTCGTGAGTTTTCTTGATCGCGGTGCGCGCGCCGTCGAAGTCATTCACCGCCAGCAGGTTGAGGGCCATCTGCGTGGTCAGCATGACTTTTTCGTAGTCGTAGCCTTCGTAGCGACGGACTTTGTCATTGACCAGGAAGCTGCCGAACTGAGCCAGGTACTTTTCGGTGTCGAGCTTGACCGAGTCTTCCCACTTGCCCACCACCTGATCGGCGCTGCTCCAGGCGTTCTGGCTGCCGGACAAGTCGCCCTTGGCGCGCAGCAGTTCACCCTTCTCAAAGTAATAGAGCAGGTCTTTGTCGGCGCCGGTGTTGTTCTTTTCCAACAAGGTCAAGGCGGCGTCGACGTTGCCGGCAGCCAGTTGCTGGTTGGTTTGTGCCAGTTCGGAATCGTAGTTGCGAAAAGCCGAACAGCCGGAGAGCAAGGTGACAGCGCTGAGCGCGATCGAGGTAAGGGCGCGAGAGGCCATAGGGGGTACTTCTTCCCTGAGTATTAGCAGCCGCGCGTGCTGGTCGGGCTGTTGGGACCTATCGGCAGGGAGACTGGCGTCCTGCCAATTCCTCATAAAAAGAGGAGCTTAAATGCCGTATCGTGATAACGACGGCGCGGCATTATAAACAGGGATGCTGGCTATGTAATGGCTTTTTAATTGTATGTTTTCACAGCGTGCCATTACTTATTTCTGGCCTGATACCACACTGCTTTCAGGCGCAACGGCAGGTTCGAAAGCCACTCCGTTGCTGTAAATCCGCTCTCCCAGCGCTCGCAGGGTTATGACCTGATGGTTTTGCTCGATGCGGACTTTCAGGGGCGCGGCGCCCGGCGCGTTGGGCAGGCTGATCAGGTGCTCGCCTTTTTTCAGGCGTAGGCGCGCCACCAGGGTGATGTTGGGCAAGGTACGCCAGGTTCGGGTGTCCGCGTGCTCAAAGCCATCGTGCTGCGTCACGTACGAGGCTTTGCTCGGGTCGCGTCGGTTGTCCGTAGCCTGAACAGAAGCGGCCAGGTAGGCGCGATATGCGGTGCGCTGAATGATGCCCGGCATATCGTCGCGCAACGTGCGTAAAGACATGTCGGTGATGCTGTTTACAAGGATCAGTTGCTGTTTGCGACCGTCGATCGTCATCTGCGTGAACGCCGGGGTCGACGTGTCGGGAACCATCACCGGAAACGACACGTTGGCGACGATCACCTGATTGTCTTCCAGCCGCACCGGGTAGGGGACACGAACCGAACTGCGCGCTGGCGCCAGGCCACTTTGCACGATAATCAGCACATCACTTTCATTGGCCTTGGTGGCCGGTTTGTCGAGTTCGCGCAATGCCTGCTCGAAGAAGGGCAGGTCGGGTCGCAACTCGATGGCCTGGCGATAACCCGGGGCGGCAAGATCACGCTCACCCAGCGCTTCATACGTAAACCCGGCCAGGTAGTGACTGAAAGCACTCTGATAGCCGTTTTTCAGCGCGATCACGGCGGGCGCATCGAGGGTCATCACGGGGTAGCCCTGGAGATCCTTGTAGTGCACGCGAACGCCCTGGGCCTTGGCTTCTTCTTCAAGTCGCTCGTATTCCTTTTCCCGCTGACGGGCAATCAGAGCTTCACGTTCGTGGGTTTTCTTGATGTCGGCGCGCGCACCGTCGAAGTCATTCACGGCCAACTGGTTCAGGGCCATTTGCGTGGTCAGCATGACTTTTTCGTAGTCGTAGCCATCGTAGCGACGCAGTTTGTCGTTGATGATACTGCCCCAATGATCGCCCATCGCGGACAAGAGCTGTGTGCCGGCAGACTCGACGGTGTCCTGGCGCTGGATCACCATTTGCTCTGCACTGCGCCAGGTAACCTGGCTTTGCTGCAGCGCCCCACCGGCACTCAGGACTGCACCTTTTTCGAAGTAGTAGAGCAGGTCCCGTTCTTCTGACGGATTGTGCAGCTCCAGCAGTTGGAGAGCGCCCTGCGGATTTCCCGCTTTCAACTGGGCGGTCGTTTGCTCCAGTTCCAGGTCGTAGTTGCGGTAAGCGGCGCAACCAGTCAGTTGCAGGGCAAGGCTTAACAGCAACGAGAACAACAGGCGTGAATGCATGGACGTTGATTCTTCCCTGAACGAAACCGACGGAGGGTGGCAATTGGCCGCTGAATTTATACGCAGCTACGCAGGAAATACCAACAAAGCTTGAGCGAAACTCATTGGAAGTGAACAATGTGTTACTTCGTATTTCCATTTGAGATTTATTCATGACTGGCTCCTCTCGTTTTCTGGCGTGGCTCGTGCTGCCGATGATCGCGTTCTGCAGCTTCAATGCGCTGGCCGAAACCGCGGAGGGTGCGCCCAAGGCCTTGCATTTGCTCGATTACATTGCCGCCGATTACCCGACGGCGGTCGAGGGAGGCAAGGTTATTGATGAGGCTGAGTATCTCGAACAGCAGACGTTCCTGGGGGAGCTGCAAGGGTTGATCGCCGATTTGCCGGCCAAACCCGAACGTTCCGAACTGGAGCAGGGCGTCAACGGTCTGCGCACCGCGATCGCCGCTCGCAAGGACGGCGCGGACGTCACCCGTCAGGCGCGGCAACTGGGGGCAAAACTGGCGGTGACCTATGAAGTCAGCCAGGCTCCGGTCATTACCCCGGACCC
This sequence comes from Pseudomonas sp. B21-019, assembly GCF_024749225.1. Taxonomy (NCBI): domain Bacteria; kingdom Pseudomonadati; phylum Pseudomonadota; class Gammaproteobacteria; order Pseudomonadales; family Pseudomonadaceae; genus Pseudomonas; species Pseudomonas sp. B21-019. The sequence continues at coordinate 6,100,265 of NZ_CP087193.1, read as the reverse complement.
GACCCGCGGCGCGCCGCTGTATGCCCAGCAATGCTCGGTGTGCCATGGCGATACGGGCATCGGTGACGGCCCGGCAGGTGTCGGCATGACGCCACCGCCGACCAATCTGCGCGATGCCGCGCGTCTGGACCGCCTGAGCCTCTACGCGCTTTACAACACGCTGGGTATGGGCGTCGAAGGTACTGACATGCCGGCCTTCGCCGATCAGCTGGATGATCGTCAGCGTTGGGACCTGGCGACCTACATCGCCGGCTTCAGCGCCGATCCGGCCGCGGCAAAATCCGAAAAAACCTACAACATCGCCGACTTGGCGCGTCAGACGCCAGCCGAAGTGCAGGCCGTCGAAGGTCCGCAAGCGGCCGCGACCTTCCGCGCGCAACGAGCGCAACCGCCGCAGGTCAAGCGTGGCCCGGGGCAATTGCTTGAATACACGGCGGCCACGCTGGACAAGAGTATTGCCGCCTATCGCGCCGGGCAGCACGATCAGGCCTACGACCTGTCGGTTGCGGCGTACCTGGAAGGCTTCGAACTGGTCGAAAGCTCCCTCGACAACGTCGACGCCAACGTGCGCAAAGACACTGAAAAGTCTCTGATGGCTTACCGTCAGTCGTTGCAGGACGGCTTGCCGGTGGCCCAGGTGGAGCAACGTCTGGAAGTGGCCAAGGCCAAGCTGAAAGAATCCGCTGGCCTGCTCGGTAGCGATGGCTTGAGCTGGTCGCTGAGCTACATTTCCGGTCTGTTGATTCTGTTGCGAGAAGGTCTGGAAGCCATTCTGGTGCTTGCGGCGGTCCTCGCGTTCCTGCGCAATACCGGCCAGCAATCGGCGGTGCGCAGCGTCAACATCGGTTGGGGCCTGGCGCTGTTGGCCGGGCTGGCGACCTGGGCGGTGGCGGCGTATGTGATTGACGTCAGCGGGGCCCAGCGTGAGCTGCTGGAAGGGGCCACTGCGCTGTTTGCCAGTGTCATGGTGCTCTGGCTCGGTGTGTGGATGCACGACCGTCGCCACGCAGCGGCCTGGCAGGATTACATCAAGAGCAGCCTGGTGAGCGGCGGTGGGCGTTTCGGGTTTGCGATCCTGGCGTTCTTCTCGGTGTATCGCGAACTGTTCGAAGTGATCCTGTTTTACGAAACCTTGTGGTTGCAGGCGGGGCCTGCAGGGCATAACGCCGTAATGGCTGGCGGCGCGACGGCGCTGGTTATGCTGGTCGGTCTGGCCTGGGTGATTCTGCGCGGCTCGGCAAAACTGCCGCTGGCACTGTTCTTCGGCATCAATGCCGGTTTGCTGTGCGCGTTGTCGGTGGTGTTTGCCGGCCATGGCGTGAAGGCGTTGCAGGAAGCCGGGGTCTTCGGCACGCGCCCGGTACCGTTCTTTGACTTCGACTGGTTGGGGATCCACGCTGATGCGTATTCGCTGAGTGCCCAGGCTGTGGCGATCATCGCGATCATCGTGCTGTACAGTCGCAGCCGGATGGCCGAGAAGCGGCAGTTGCCGGCTTCTTAAAAGCATTCGCTGCGCTCATATTCGCGGGCAAGCCCGCTCCCACAGGTTCAGCGCTAACCTTATGGGAGCGGGCTTGCCCGCGATGCTTTTCAATAGAGGAAATCCAATGCGCGTATGGATCGATGCCGACGCCTGCCCTCGGGCAGCCAAGGATCTGGTGGTGAAGTTCGCCCTCAAGCGCCAGTTCGAAGTGGTACTGGTGGCCGGTCAGCCGCAGATCAAGCCGGGCCTTGCGCTGGTGAAACTGATTGTGGTGCCCAGCGGCCCGGATGCCGCCGACGATTACCTGGTGGAACACGCGGTGCCGGGGGAGTTGGTGATTTGCAGCGATGTGCCGCTGGCGGATCGGCTGGTGAAAAACGGCGTTGCGGCGCTGGATCCGCGGGGCAAGGAGTTCGATGCGCAGAACATGGGCGATCGACTCGCGGTGCGTAACCTGTTCACCGACTTGCGCGAGCAGGGGCAGATGAGCGGCGGCCCGGCGCCGTTCGGCGATCGCGAGAAACAGGCGTTCGCCAATGCGCTGGATCGGATACTGACCCGGTTGTCGCGCAAAACCTGAAAAGATCGCAGCCTGCGGCAGCTCCTGCAGCGTTTTGCATTGACCCGAAAACTGCGTCGGTCCCGGTCCCTGTAGGAGCCTGCGATCTTTTGATCTTGCCTCTCTTTTACTCGTCGTTTTCGTGGGTCAGTTCCAGTATGCGGTCGACCAATTTGTTGATGCCGGAAGCGGCTTCGCTGATTGATTGCGCGAGCATGTACGCCGGCGTGCTCACCAGCTTGCGCGCCTTGTCTTCGACAATGTCGGTCACTGCGCACTCGGCGTGGGTGGCGCCCATCTTGTTCATCGCGGCGGCGGTATCGGCATCGTTGCCGATGGTGCAGGTCACGCCCGGGCCGTAGATTTTTGCCGCCAGGGCCGGCGAGATACAGATCAGCCCCACCGGTTTGCCAGCCTCGGCGAACGCTTCGGTCAACGCCAGGACGTCAGGTTGAACGCTGCAGCCGGCGCCTTCGACGGCAAAGTTCGACAGGTTCTTGGCCGCCCCGAAACCACCGGGAACGATCAGCGCATCGAAATCTTCGACGTCCGCTTCACGGATATCCTTGATGTTGCCCCGGGCGATACGCGCCGATTCCACCAGCACGTTGCGCGATTCGGGCATTTCTTCGCCAGTCAGGTGGTTGATCACATGCAACTGCGCGATGTTGGGTGCGAAGCACTGCACCTGGGCACCGCGCTGGTCCAGACGCAGCAGGGTGATCACGCTTTCGTGGATCTCGGCGCCGTCGTACACGCCACAGCCGGAAAGGATCACTGCAATTTTTTTGCTCATGGGCTTTTCTCCAGATTCATGGCGTTAAATGTCCACTAATTTGTCACTCGTTGCCATAGGGTTAATTCGCGGCTACACCTAATCTCTGCTGAACGATTCCGATCAGGTCGCGTCATGAACTTCATTCTGTATGCGGTGCCGTTTTTCTTTGTGCTGATTGCGGTCGAGTTGTTGGCCGACCGTTGGCGCGGGGTGAGCAATTACCGCGTGGCAGACGCGATCAACAGCCTCAGCACCGGCGTATTGTCGACTACCACGGGCCTGTTGACCAAAGGTGTCGGCCTGGTCACTTATGCCTTCGCCCTGGAACATCTGGCCTTGATCGAGCTGTCGGCCGACAGTGTCTGGGTCTGGGTGTTTGCATTCGTCTTCTACGACTTCTGCTACTACTGGCTGCACCGGATGGGCCATGAGCGCAACATCCTCTGGGCCGCGCATTCGGTGCATCACCAGAGCGAGGACTACAACCTCTCCACGGCCCTGCGCCAGACCAGCACCGGGTTTCTGTTGAGCTGGATTTTCTACCTGCCCCTGGCCGTGCTCGGCGTGCCGCTGCTGGTGTTCGTCAGCGTTGCGGCGTTGAACCTGCTGTACCAGTTCTGGGTGCATACCCGGCATATTCCCAAGCTTGGCTGGTTCGAGTGGTTCTTCGTCACGCCGTCCAATCATCGGGCTCACCATGCACAGAACGCTCTTTACATGGATCGCAACTACGGCGGGGTGTTCATTATTTGGGACCGTCTGTTCGGCTCGTTCCAGGAAGAGGACGACAACGAACCGGTGATCTTCGGCGTGACCACGCCGCTGGCGAGCTGGAATCCGGTGTGGGCAAACGTGCAGTTTTACACGCAGCTGTGGGATGACGCCCGGCGCGCCGAGCGCTGGTGGGACAAGCTGCGGATCTGGTTCATGCGCACCGGTTGGCGGCCGGCGGACGTGGCGGCCAAATACCCGATGAACAAGCCGGACCTGGCTCAGTTCCGCAAATTCGAGGTGCCGCTGGACGGACGTCAGCAGTGGTATGTGGCGCTGCAGTTCTGCGTCTACATCGCCTTGGGCAGTTACTTGATGAACTTGGAGCAGAGCCTGCCGACCGCAGCCCTGGTGTTGGGTTGGGGCGCCGTGGCGTTGGGGTTGTTCGTGTTGGGTGCAGCCCTGGAGAATCGCCCGCAGGCGTTGAAGCTGGAACTGTTGCGGCTGGCGTCGAACCTGCCGCTGGTGTGGCTGGCACCGATGGTCGGGCTATGGCCGGCCAGCGCGGTGGGCTGGGTGGTGCTGCTCAGTTACAGCCTGCTCAGCGGCATCGGCCTCTACTGCTGTAGAAACCGCGTCACTCGATGGGCGTCGTAGGTTCGCTGGACTTGGCCTGTTCGGCTTTCAATGCCTGCTCATCGGCGTAGATCTTTTTCGCCAAGCGGGCATTCTTGAAGCGCCGCCGCAGCCACAGGACAAAGCCCAGGACCAGCAGGGCGCCCAGCACCCACAGCTCGTATTTCTTGACGCTGCCCAGCATGCCTTCAAGCACCGCGCCGAAGTGATACGCAGCCGCTGCCAGCGCCGCAGCCCAGATGGCCGCGCCAATGCCGTTGAGCAGCAGATAGCGTCCCGGCGGATAGCCCGACAGACCGATTGCCACCGGCATCACAGTGCGCAAGCCATAGACAAAGCGGAAGCTCAGCACCCAGATGTCCGGATGCTTGCGGATATGTTCCAGCGCCCGATCGCCCATCAGTTGCCAGCGCGGTTTACGTGCCAGCAATTTGCGCCCGTGCTTGCGCCCCAGGAAGTACCACAGCTGATCGCCGGCATAACTGCCGAAGAACGCCACGACCACCACCAGGTTGATGTCCATGTATCCGCGGAACGCGAGGAAGCCTGCGAGTACCAGAATGGTTTCGCCTTCGAAAAACGTGCCGAGGAACAGGGCAAAGTAGCCGAAGTCATGTAGGAATTGTTGGAGCATTGTCTGGGTGCTGGCGAAATGAACGCGCAGCCTAACCCTTCGTGCACATTCATGAAAGTGTCCAAATGTGTCTCGACGTGAACATTTCCTACAAGGACAATGGAATGCGGCTACCTGTCACAGGGGTGCACAGGTGTCTCGTCTTGGAGTCACGTTCAAGCTGAAGCGAGTGGATTTTGTTGGCAGGCAAGGCGCCGCGCCGAGTCATAGCCCGCTATGGCGAGAAGCGGCAACGCAGCCTGCCGGCAAAAGCCGCCGCTTCGGCTGAACAGTGACTTCAAGACGAGACACTTTTGTCATGCGTTGGTCATAATGGCCGCTTATAACTGTCACGCTCGCCCGCCAGCGCGGGCTCAGGAGTCTGCCGTGAGCTTTACCCCCGCCAACCGTTTGTTTCCTGCAACCCGCCTGCGTCGCAACCGTCGTGATGATTTTTCGCGTCGTCTGGTCCGTGAAAACGTACTGACCGTCGATGACCTGATCCTGCCGGTGTTCGTTCTGGACGGTGAAAACCGTCGCGAAGCAGTGGCGTCGATGCCGGGCGTCGAACGCCTGACCATCGATCTGTTGCTGGAAGAGGCTGCCAAGTGGGTCGAGCTGGGGATTCCTGCGCTGGCACTGTTCCCGGTGACGCCACCGGAGCTCAAGTCACTGGATGCCGCCGAAGCCTGGAACCCCAACGGCATCGCCCAGCGCGCTACCCGCGCTCTGCGTGCGCAGTTCCCGGAGCTGGGTGTGATCACCGACGTCGCCCTGGACCCGTTCACCACCCACGGTCAGGACGGCATTCTCGACGAAGAAGGCTACGTAGAGAACGACATCACCGTCGACGCACTGGTTAAACAGGCTTTGTCCCACGCCGAAGCCGGCGCTCAAGTGGTGGCTCCGTCAGACATGATGGACGGCCGCATTCAGGCGATCCGCGAGGCGCTGGAGCTGGCGGGTCACGTCAATGTGCGGATCATGGCTTACTCGGCCAAGTACGCCAGTGCCTACTACGGCCCGTTCCGTGATGCGGTGGGTTCGGCGTTGAACCTGGGCAAGGCCAACAAGGCCTCCTATCAGATGGACCCGGCCAACAGCAACGAAGCCCTGCACGAAGTGGCGGCCGACTTGTCAGAAGGCGCAGACATGGTCATGGTCAAGCCAGGCATGCCGTATCTGGATATTCTTTATCGGGTCAAGGAAGCGTTCAAAGTGCCGACCTTTGTGTATCAGGTCAGCGGCGAATACGCCATGCACATGGCGGCGATCCAGAATGGCTGGTTGAGCGAAGGGGTTATCCTCGAATCCCTGACCGCTTTTAAACGTGCAGGCGCTGATGGCATCCTGACTTACTTTGCCGTCCGTGCTGCTCAATTGTTACGAGAGCAAAAATAGCCCTCCCAGGAACATTCGATGAATACCGAAGGACTCACTGAAGTTGCCGTAAAAGACGCTCAACCTGTGGTGGAGCAAATCGCTGAAACTCCGCCGGAGCTGGAGCCCGCTCCACCCGCGGTGGTGGCCGAGCCCGTTGTGGCGGCGCCAGCGATTGCCATTCCCGGTCTGGATGACAGCAGCCTGTACATCCATCGCGAGCTCTCGCAACTGCAGTTCAACATCCGCGTGCTGGAACAGGCGCTGGATGAGTCCTACCCATTGCTGGAGCGGCTGAAGTTTCTGCTGATCTTCTCCAGCAACCTGGACGAGTTCTTCGAGATTCGTGTGGCCGGCCTGAAGAAGCAGATCACCTTCGCCCGTGAACAGGCCGGCGCCGATGGCCTGCAGCCGCATCAGGCCCTGGCCCGCATCAGCGAATTGGTGCACGGTCACGTCGACCGCCAATACGCGATTCTCAACGACATTCTGTTGCCGGAACTGGAAAAACATCAGGTCCGCTTCATCCGTCGTCGTTACTGGACTACCAAGCTCAAGACTTGGGTCCGCCGTTATTTCCGCGACGAGATCGCGCCGATCATCACCCCGATCGGTCTCGACCCGACGCACCCGTTCCCGTTGCTGGTGAACAAGAGCCTGAACTTCATCGTCGAGCTCGAAGGCATCGACGCCTTCGGTCGCGATTCCGGCCTGGCGATCATCCCGGCGCCGCGTCTGCTGCCGCGGGTTATCAAGGTGCCGGAAGAAGTCGGCGGCCCTGGCGACAACTACGTGTTCTTGTCATCGATGATCCACGCGCACGCCGATGACCTGTTCCAGGGCATGAAGGTCAAGGGTTGCTACCAGTTCCGTCTGACCCGAAATGCCGACCTCGCGGTCGATACCGAAGACGTGGAAGACCTGGCCCGCGCCCTGCGCGGCGAGTTGTTCTCCCGTCGCTACGGTGATGCGGTGCGGCTGGAAGTGGCCGACACCTGCCCGAAACACCTGTCCGATTACCTGCTCAAGCAGTTCAACCTGCAGGAGACCGAGCTGTATCAGGTCAACGGTCCGGTCAACCTGACGCGGCTGTTCAGCATCACCGGCCTGGACAGTCATCCGGAGTTGCAATACACGCCGTTCACCCCGCAGATCCCGAAACTGCTGCAGAACAGCGAGAACATTTTCAGCGTGATCAGCAAGCAGGACATCCTGCTGCTGCACCCGTTCGAATCCTTCACCCCGGTGGTCGACTTGCTGCGTCAGGCGGCCAAGGATCCACACGTGTTGGCGGTTCGCCAGACGTTGTATCGCAGCGGCGCCAACTCGGAGATCGTCGATGCGCTGGTGGATGCGGCGCGGAACGGCAAGGAAGTGACGGCGGTGATCGAATTGCGCGCGCGGTTCGATGAAGAATCCAACCTGCAGCTGGCCAGCCGTCTGCAGGCGGCCGGCGCCGTGGTGATTTACGGCGTGGTCGGCTTCAAGACCCACGCCAAGATGATGCTGATTCTGCGTCGCGAAGCCGGTGAGATTGTTCGCTACGCTCACTTGGGTACCGGCAACTACCACGCGGCCAACGCTCGTCTGTACACCGACTACAGCCTGCTGACCTCCGACGATGCCTTGTGCGAAGACGTCGGCAAACTGTTCAGCCAGTTGATCGGCATGGGTAAAACCCTGCGCATGAAAAAACTGCTGCACGCGCCGTTCACGTTGAAGAAGGGCATGCTCGACATGATTGCCCGGGAGACGCAATTCGCCCTCGACGGCAAACCGGCGCACATCATTGCCAAGTTCAACTCGCTGACCGATCCAAAGGTCATCCGCGCGTTGTACAAGGCCAGCCAGTCCGGGGTACGCATCGATCTGGTGGTGCGCGGCATGTGCTGCCTGCGACCGGGCATCGCCGGGGTATCGCACAACATCCACGTACGTTCGATCATCGGTCGTTTCCTGGAGCACACCCGGGTCTTCTACTTCCTCAATGGCGGTGAAGAGCAGATGTTCCTGTCCAGTGCCGACTGGATGGAGCGCAACCTCGACAAGCGCGTCGAGACTTGCTTCCCGGTCGAGGGCAAGAAGCTGATTTTGCGGGTCAAGAAAGAGCTGGAGCTTTATCTCACCGACAACACCCACAGCTGGAGCCTGCAGTCGGACGGTCGCTACATACGCAACACCCCGACCGGCAACCAGAACCCGCGCAGCGCCCAGGCCACCTTGCTGGAGCGTTTGGGCAGCCCGATTCTGGCGGTGCGTTAACGCCAGCCTCCCGGGTAGCCATTCAAGGGCTGCCCGGGCTTTCCAATCCTGACGAATGCCCCTGTAGGAGCTGCCGCAGGCTGCGATCTTTTGATCTTGTCGCCCACGGATGGTCTGTGGGAAAGATCAAAAGATCGCAGCCTGCGGCAGCTCCTACGGGGTTTTCAGTAGCCTTTCGGTTAGCGAACGTTCAGCACGAAGCTGACGCGGGTCAGCCATTCTGCTTCCAGGGCGAAGTCGGCCTGGGTCAACTGGTTGTCATCCAGCCAATGTTCCGGGAATAACACATCCAGGCTGTCGCCGTTGGCGTGCAGCACGACTTGTGGCATTTCCTGGGTGCCACGGATGTGGTGGAACAGAATCGCAAAGCGCAGCAGCACGCACAGGCGAATCAGCTTGATGCCGTCGTCGCCAAAATCGGCAAACCTGTCCTTGGGAATATTGCGACGGTGGCCACGCACCAGTAGCGCGAGCATCAGTTGGTCTTCGCGGGAGAACCCGGCCAGGTCCGAATGCTCGATCAGGTACGAGCCGTGTTTGTGATACTGATAGTGGGCGATGTCCAGGCCCACTTCATGGACCTTGGCTGCCCAGCTCAGCAGTTCGCGCCAGACGCCGTCATCCAGCTCCCAGTCCGCGGCCACTTGATCGAAGGCATGCAGCGCCTTGCGTTCGACCCGCGCAGCTTGCTCCAGATCGACGTGGTAACGCTCCATGAGCGAGCTGAGCGTGCGCTCACGGACATCTTCGTGATGATGACGGCCCAGCAGGTCATAGAGCACGCCTTCGCGAAGGGCGCCTTCACAGTGGTCCATGCGTTGCAGTTCGAGGGCGTCGAAGATCGCTTCGAGAATCGCCAGCCCGGCGGGAAAGATCGCCCGGCGGTCGGGCTTGATGCCTTCGAAGTCGATTTTCTCGACATCACCGAGTTTGATCAGCTTGCGCTTGAGCCAGGCCAAGCCTTCGGCGTTCACCTCGCCAGTGCCATGCCCGCCGGCCTTCAGCGCCAGGCCAATGGCGCGAATGGTGCCCGAGGAGCCGATGGCTTCATCCCAGGTCAGGCGGTGCAGGGCGTGTTCGATGCTCATGATCTCCAGCCGCGCCGCGGTGTACGCCTGGGCGTAGCGGGCCGGGGTGATCTTGCCGTCCTTGAAATAGCGTTGGGTGTAGCTGACGCAACCCATTTGCAGGCTTTCGCGCAGCAATGGCTCGAATCTCTGCCCGATGATGAATTCGGTACTGCCGCCGCCGATGTCGGCCACCAGGCGTTTGCCCGGGGTATCGGCGAGGGTGTGGGAGACGCCGAGGTAAATCAGGCGCGCTTCTTCACGACCGGAGATGACTTCTACCGGATGGCCGAGGATTTCTTCGGCGCGGTGGATGAATTCAGCGCGGTTACGGGCTTCGCGCAGGGCGTTGGTGCCGACGATCCGCACGGTGCCGGGCGGCATACCGCTGATCAGTTGGGCGAAACGCTTCAGGCAATCGAGCCCGCGTTGCATGGATTCTTCGCTGAGTTGACGCTCTTCGTCGATGCCGGCGGCCAGCTGAACCTTCTCCCCGAGACGCTCGAGAATCCGGATTTCGCCGTTCTGGGCCTTGGCCACGACCATGTGAAAGCTGTTGGAGCCTAGGTCGATAGCGGCGATCAGGGACAGATTCTTGACTTGGGATAGCGGCATGGTCAGGGGGTCTCGGTCGTTAACCTCGACATCCTGCCACGATCAAAGGCTCGCGCCAACGCGTACGGTTTAATGCCTTGATCCAGCGCACGGACGACGTGGGTTCCTGTGGCGAGGGAGCTTGCTCCCGCTGGGCAGCGTAGCGGCCCCAAAACCATTCAACGCAGTGCTTCAGGAAAAGCCGGTCGGCAGGTTTTACGACTGCTGCGCAGCCCAACGGGGGCAAGCCCCCTCACCACAGGGGTGTCAGCCCGCCGCCTCCACGGTCCCAATGAAGTTCGCCAGCTCCGCCGTCTGCGGGTTGGCAAACAACACCTTCGGATCTCCCACCTCATGCACCTTGCCCTGGTGCATGAATACCAATTTGTCGCCCACCTCCCGGGCAAAGCGCATCTCATGGGTGACCATGATCAATGTCATGCCTTCCCTGGCCAGTTGCCGGACCACGCTCAACACTTCATTGACCAGTTCCGGGTCCAGGGCCGAGGTGATTTCGTCGCACAGCAAGACTTTCGGCGACATGGCCAGCGCCCGGGCGATCGCCACCCGTTGTTGCTGGCCGCCAGAGAGTCGATCCGGGAAGGCGTCGAATTTCTCGCCCAGCCCGACCCGTTCCAGCATCTGTCGCGCCCGTTCGGCGGCTTTGGCTTTCGGCACTTTCTGCACCACTTGTGGCGCAAGCATGACGTTTTCGCCGACGGTCAGGTGCGGGAACAGGTTGAACTGCTGGAACACCATCCCGACTTTCTGCCGCAGGCTGCGCAGGTCGGCGCGGGCGGCGTCGAGGTATTCGCCGTCGACTTCGATCACGCCGTCGTTGATAGATTCCAGACCATTGAGGGTGCGCAGCAAGGTGGATTTGCCCGAGCCGCTGCGACCGATGATCGCCACCACCTGGCCTTCCTCGATACTCAGATCGATGCCTTTGAGTACATGGTGGTCGCCGTAATATTTATGCAGGGCGGAAATTTTAAGCAGAGGCATGCAGTCTCCTTTCCAGGTAGCGCGCACTGAGGGACAAGGGGTAGCAGAGCAGGAAGTAACCGAGGGCGACGAGGCCGTAGACCATGAACGGTTCGAAGGTCGCGTTGGCGAGCATGCCGCCGGTCTTGGTCAGTTCGGTAAAGCCGATGATCGAGGTGACGGCGGTGCCCTTGACCACTTGCACCGAGAAGCCCACGGTCGGCGCCACGGCGATGCGCAGCGCTTGTGGCAGAATCACGTAGCGCAATTGCTCCAGCGGGTTGAGCGCCAGGCTCGACGAGGCTTCCCACTGGCCGTTGGGGATCGAGTCGACGCAACCGCGCCATATCTCCGCCAGGTAGGCGCTGGTGAACAGCGTCAAGGCAATCGCCGCCGCCATCCACGGTGAAATTTCCACACCGGCCAAGGCCACACCGAAGAACACCAGAAACAGCTGCATCAATAGCGGCGTGCCCTGGAACAATTCGATGTAGGTGCGGGCGAAGTGGCTGGGCAGGGATTTCTTTGAAATCCGCATCACCATGATCAGCAAACCGATCAGCCCACCGCCGATAAACGCCACCAGCGACAACGCCAGCGTCCATTGCAGGCCTGTGAGCAGGTTGCGCAGGATGTCCCAGAAGGTGAAATCGCTCATTGGCTGCTCCTTGCACTGCTTTTGGACAGGTAGCGGCGGCCGATCCAGTTCAGCAATTGGCGGATCAGCAGCGCCATGCACAGGTAGAGCAGCGTGGTCAGGGCATAGGTTTCAAAGGCGCGAAAGTTGCGCGACTGAATGAAGTTGGCGGCGAAACTCAGCTCTTCGGTGGCGATCTGCGAACAGACCGCCGAGCCGAGCATGACGATGATGATCTGGCTGCTCAGGGCCGGCCAGACTTTGCCCAGTGCCGGCAGCAGAACCACGTGGCGGAAGGCTTCGAAACGCGACATCGCGAGGGCGGCTGCGGCTTCCAGTTGTCCGCGGGGGATCGCTTGAATGCCGGCGCGGATGATCTCGGTCGAATAGGCGCCCAGGTTGATCACCATCGCCAGCACCGCCGCTTGCCATTCGGAAATCTGCAGGCCCAGCGACGGCAAACCGAAGAAGATGAAAAACAACTGCACCAGAAAGGGTGTGTTGCGGATCAACTCGACGTAGACCCCGAAAATGCCGGCGAACGGGCGGATGTTCCACGCCCGCACTAGTGCGCCGATGATGCCCAGAGCGACCCCGAACACTGCGCCAACGGCCGTCAGCTCAAGGGTGAACAACGCACCGCGCAGCAGCAGGTCGGTGTTTTCCACCACCGGCAAGAAATCGAACTGATAAGCCATAAGTCGTCTCCCGAGCGAACGATCAGAGATCGGCCGGCAGCGGTTCTTTCAGCCAGGTTTGCGAGTTCTTCTCCAGCGCACCGTCAGCCTTGGCGGTGGTGAGGATCTGATTGACCTTGTCCAGCAACGCCGGCTCGTTCTTGTTCACGCCGACGTACACCGGCGAGTCCTTGAGCTTCACTTTCAGGGCTGGTACGCGTTTCGGGCTTTTCTCGCTGATGGCCACCATCACCACGTTGCCGCTGGCGATCAGGTCGACTTGCCCGGCAAGGTAGGCGGCGATGGTCGAGTTGTTGTCTTCGAAGCGTTTGATAGTCACGCCTTCGGGGGCGACTTTGGTCAGCTCAATGTCTTCGATGGCGCCACGGGTGACGCTGATGGTTTTGCCCTTGAGATCGTCCAGACCCTTGATGGCGGCGTCTGGCGGACCGAATACGGCGAGGTAGAACGGCGCGTAGGCGCGGGAGAAATCGATGACTTTCTCACGTTCAGGGTTCTTGCCGAGGCTGGATATCACCAGGTCGACCTTGCCGGTGGTCAGGAACGGGATGCGGTTGGTGCTGTTGACCGGGGTCAGTTCGAGTTTGACCTTGAGTTGGTCGGCCAGCAGTTTGGCGGTATCGATGTCGAGGCCGCGAGGTTTCATGTCCGGGCCGACCGAACCGAACGGCGGGAAGTCCTGGGGCACGGCGACTTTGAGGGTGCCGCGTTTGACTACATCCTCCAGACCGTCGGCGTGGGCGGGTGCCTGGCTCAGCATCAGGCTGGCAAACAGGGCGGCGAGGAGGGCGCTGTAACGCATGGTCATGGCAAATCTCCGGATCGGCGGGAAGTGATTTCTGCGGATCGACAGAGCACGGGCCATGCCAAGATTCGGTTTCAGGGGTTGCAGGCCACGGTTTTGCTGGTGTTTCTCGGTCTTACTGGTCTGAACAGTTGGGTGGCATTTCGCACCTTGATGGCGCAATCGTGAAAACTCCCGAACCCCCATGGGGCACGACTTGCCGGACGTCGCGAATAGCTTTACAACTAGCCGCTCATTGGCCTGGTTCGTCTGAAGAAACCATGAACTCGATCTCCCGCGCAGTACCTGAAGTGGCGCTGCAAGCCATCCGCAAACTGATCACCGAGCAAGGTTTCGGGGCGGGTGATGCCTTGCCCTCGCAACGGGACCTAGCGGTGCAGTTGGGGGTCAGCCGGGCATCGTTGCGCGAGGCGTTGTCGTCCCTGAGTGCGCTGGGCGTGATCAGCATCCAGCCGGGCAAGGGCGTGTTCGTGCAGTCACCGGTCGATCTGCCCCGGGGCGATGCGGTGCCGGGCTGGCCATTCGCGGCCCAGGCATCGCCGCTGGACATCTTCCAGTTGCGCTATGCGCTGGAGGGTTTTGCCTCGGGCTTGGCGGCCGTGACCCTGAGCACCGACGATCTCGATGCCCTGGAAGACAACGTCGCCGCCATGCGCAACGAGCTGCGTGCCGCCAACTTCGATGCGGCGGCGCGACTGGACTTCGAGTTTCACCGGCGCATCCTCCTGGCCAGCGGCAATCAGGCGATGCTGAGCATCCTGACAGCTAGCGCCGACATCTTTCTGGAGAGCCAGAAGCTACCGTTCATCCGGGCCGAACGGGCCATGGAAACCTGGCAGGAACACCGTAAAATCCTCCGTGCACTGGCGCGCCGATCGTCCGGCGCCGCACAGAAGGCCATGCAGGAGCACGTGCGCAACGCCGCCCTGCGCACCGGGATTGCCTTCGTCGCTCCCGCCACCTCGTGACTTGAGCTATACCCAAATTCATGGGCCACCATAGCGAGACTCAATCATCTGCGGCTTCCTGAACGGGGGAAGGGCAGCTATGATGGGCCACGTTTTTTTGCTTACAACCTGGAGACTTCCATGAGCAGCGATCTTATCAAACACGTTAGCGACGCTAGCTTCGAGGCCGACGTACTCAAGGCCGAAGGCGCTGTACTGGTCGACTACTGGGCTGAGTGGTGCGGCCCTTGCAAAATGATCGCTCCTGTCCTGGACGAAATTGCCGAGACCTACAAAGGCAAGCTGACCGTTGCCAAACTGAACATCGACGAGAACCAGGAAACCCCGGCCAAGCATGGCGTGCGTGGTATCCCGACGCTGATGCTGTTCAAGAACGGCAACGTCGAAGCCACCAAGGTCGGCGCGCTGTCGAAGTCGCAATTGGCCGCTTTCCTCGACGCCAACATCTAAGCGTTGTTATAAAGCGTCATGAAAAGGCCCCGCATTATGCGGGGCCTTTTCGTTATTGAGGGCTAGACGCTCCGAAACTCAGGTGGTACATTCGGCCCCGCACTGGTTTCTCCACTGCCCCCTGCTAGCCGTCGCCGACGCACTCCTTTTCGAATAAGTACGCGATCCTGTCGCCTTCTCTGCGGCGCGGCCTCATTAAGCCAAAAGCTTAATTTCCCCCCTCCATAAATGATTACGTCATTCCTATATGAATCTGACTGAACTCAAGCAAAAGCCGATTACCGAACTGCTCGAATTGGCCGAACAGATGGGCATAGAAAATATGGCCCGTTCGCGCAAGCAGGACGTGATTTTCTCCCTGCTCAAAAAGCACGCTAAAAGCGGCGAGGAAATCTCCGGTGATGGCGTGCTGGAGATTCTCCAGGACGGCTTCGGCTTCCTGCGCTCCGCTGACGCTTCCTATCTCGCCGGCCCGGACGATATCTACGTCTCGCCGAGCCAGATCCGTCGCTTCAACTTGCGCACCGGTGACACCATCGTTGGCAAGATCCGTCCTCCGAAGGAAGGCGAGCGGTATTTCGCGCTGCTCAAGGTCGACACGATCAACTACGATCGTCCCGAGAACGCGAAAAACAAGATTCTCTTCGAGAACCTGACCCCGCTGTTCCCGACTGTGCGCATGAAGATGGAAGCCGGTAACGGTTCCACCGAAGACTTGACCGGTCGTGTCATCGACCTGTGCGCCCCGATCGGCAAAGGCCAGCGCGGCCTGATCGTTGCTCCGCCGAAAGCCGGTAAAACGATCATGCTGCAGAACATCGCGGCAAACATCGCGCGTAACAATCCTGAAGTTCACCTGATCGTGCTGTTGATCGACGAGCGTCCGGAAGAAGTGACCGAAATGCAGCGCACCGTGCGCGGCGAAGTGGTTGCCTCGACGTTCGACGAGCCGCCAACCCGCCACGTGCAGGTTGCCGAAATGGTGATCGAGAAGGCCAAGCGCCTGGTCGAGCACAAGAAGGACGTGGTGATTCTGCTCGACTCCATCACCCGTCTGGCGCGTGCCTACAACACCGTGATCCCGAGCTCCGGCAAGGTGCTGACCGGTGGTGTCGATGCCCACGCCCTGGAGAAACCGAAACGTTTCTTCGGTGCTGCACGGAACATCGAAGAAGGCGGCTCGCTGACCATCATCGCTACCGCGCTGGTTGAGACCGGTTCGAAGATGGACGAAGTGATCTACGAAGAATTCAAAGGCACCGGCAACATGGAACTGCCTCTGGATCGCAAGATCGCCGAAAAACGTGTGTTCCCGGCCATCAACATCAACCGCTCCGGTACTCGCCGCGAAGAGTTGCTGACAGCCGACGACGAACTGCAGCGTATGTGGATCCTGCGCAAACTGCTGCACCCGATGGATGAAGTCTCTGCCATCGAGTTCCTGGTCGACAAGCTGAAACAGACCAAGACCAACGACGAGTTCTTCCTGTCGATGAAACGCAAGTAACACGAAGTACTGTCTGGTCCTGGAGTTGGTTAAGCCTGTCCAGGACGGGACAAATGCTTCAAAGAAGGGCGCCCCCAAAAGGGCGCTCTTTTTTTTGCGCTCGGTATTTTGTATCTGGATTGATACTTGTCGTGCTGTAAACTGGAGCCCATTCAATGGGTGCCGCCGCCCGCTAACAGCAGATCAATTGCCCCTGTATTCAATCTGGCTGGCGATTGAGTCAAGTGTTTTGACAGATCTTTCCAGAAGTTGATCTCCGTCGAATCTCCGCAGTCGCGCTACCGGTGAGTCCCTTTTCAATCAGCTTTGTATCGGGAACGACAAGGAACGTTATGCACACATTTGGCAATCGCCGTGATATCGACGGATTGCGGGCTCTGGCCGTTATTCCGGTCGTGCTGTTTCATTTTGGCTTCAGCACTTTCAGCGGTGGCTTTGTCGGTGTCGATGTCTTCTTTGTCATTTCCGGATTCCTGATTACCAGCATCCTGTTCCGTGAGATCGACGCGCAGCGTTTCAGCTTCGTCGATTTCTGGGCCCGCCGTGCACGACGGATCATTCCGGCCCTGAGTGTGGTGCTGCTGGCGACGCTGGCTCTGGGCTGGTTGCTGCTGACGGCCAGGGACTTCTCCGAGTTGGGAAGAACGGTTCGTTATCAGTCGCTGTTCATTTCAAACATTCTGTTCATGCGCGAAGACGGCTACTTCCAGCCTGCGTCGGAATTGAAGCCGCTGCTGCATACCTGGTCCCTGGCCGTTGAAGAGCAGTACTACATCTTCTTTCCGCTGTTGATGGTGTTGTTGATGCGCCATGTACGCCATTGGCGCTGGATGCTGTTTGCCATGCTGCTGGTGTCTTTTGGGCTCAATATTGCCTATATCGACCGCAAGCCCGACGTCGCTTTCTTCTCGCTGCCGACACGCGCCTGGGAGCTTTTGTGCGGTGCCATGCTCGCGGTCTTGCCCGCCTCAAAACAGGCTGTGCGGCCCTGGCTCTATCAGTCTGTGGGAGTGGCCGGGTTAACGGCGGTCCTGGTGGCAGTTTTCACTTTTGACAAGGCGACGGTGTTCCCAGGCTGGGCGGCACTGCTGCCTGTGCTCGGTGCAACCGCGCTGATCTGGTCTGGCGGGCACGGTTCTACATGGAGCGGTCAGGTTTTAAGTGCTCGCGCGCTGGTATGGATCGGCTTGCTCTCCTATTCCTTGTATTTGTGGCACTGGCCGGTCTATGTCTACGCCAATGCCACTTCGATCGACGGCATTCAGCCCTTGGAGGCTACGGGCTGGATGCTATTGGCGCTCGGGCTTGCTTGGTTGAGCTGGCGTTTCGTCGAACTTCCATTCCGTGAGCGGCGCCTGCTTGCCGGACGCAAGCCTGTGTTACTGGGGGGCTTGCTGGCCATGGTCGCGCTGGCTGTCACAGGTTCGATGGTGCGATCGGCGGATGGTTTTCCTGGGCGCCTTACCGGCAAAGCGCTGGAATATGCGCAGTCTCGAGAGTGGCGGGCCGGGCAGATGAAATGCATGTTGGTGACTTCGGACAAAGAACTGGACAAGGCGTGTCTGGTGGGTGGTAACGAAGAGATTCCGGCGACACAAATGTTCTGGGGCGACAGTCACGCGGCCGCGCTGTTACCGGCGATCGAAAGTAGCGCAAAGCGCGAGGGTCGCCCGGTATGGCTTTACAGCATGAGTGCCTGTCCGCCGGTTCTGAGCAATGACCTGCGCCAGCGTTGCAAGGATTTCAACGAGCAGACAATGGAGCGGGTTCGCAGTCTGCAGATCAAGGATGTGGTGCTGGCATCCAATTGGAACCTGTACATTTACGGTCGCGAAGACGGCGATAAAAAGGTCCTGCTTAATCAGTATGACAATATGGCTCAGGCCGAGGAACGCATGGCCATGGCGCTCAAGGCACGGGTGGCGGCGATAAGAGGCGCGGGCGCGCAAGTCTGGTTGTTCAAGGAAGTACCGCTGCAACGCAAGGGCTCCATTGACCGACTGACGAGCCTGGCCCGCATCGGGCGATCGGCCGAGGGACTGGGCCGACCGCTCGAAGAGCATCTGGCGCGCCAGCGTTTTCTCAATACCTTGTTCGACTCGATGAGTGCCGCCGACCCAGGTGTGCATGTCATCGATCCCACGCCATTGATGTGTGTGGGCCAGATTTGCAGTATCGAGGTCAATGGTCATTCGCAGTACAAGGACGAGGATCATCTTTCGGACGCCGGCAGTGCCCGCTTGAGCCCGTTGTTTGCCCCGGTGCTGCTGGGTGCAAATCACAATTGATTGCTGCTGCGCACTGACAGGCTGCTGTTTGGGCGGCAGAGCAGGTAGGATGTACGCCTATTTTAGGGGTGCCATCGTCAAATGAAATTCAAGGATCTTCGGGATTTCGTGCAGCAGCTTGAGCAGCGCGGAGAGTTGAAACGCATCCAGATCCCCGTCTCTCCAGTGCTGGAGATGACCGAAGTCTGCGATCGCACGCTACGGGCCAAGGGCCCGGCGCTGCTGTTCGAAAAACCTGTCGGCTATGACATTCCGGTGCTCGGCAACCTGTTCGGCACCCCCGAGCGGGTGGCCATGGGCATGGGGGCCGAATCGGTCAGCGAGTTGCGCGAAATCGGCAAGTTACTGGCGTTCCTCAAGGAGCCCGAGCCGCCGAAAGGTTTGAAGGACGCCTGGTCCAAGCTGCCGATCTTTCGCAAGATCATCTCGATGGCGCCGAAGGTTGTCAAAGACGCAGTGTGCCAGGAAGTGGTCATCGAAGGCGACGATGTCGACCTCGCGATGCTGCCGGTGCAAACCTGCTGGCCAGGCGATGTCGGCCCGCTGATCACTTGGGGCCTGACTGTCACCAAAGGTCCGAACAAGGATCGCCAGAACCTCGGCATCTACCGTCAACAGGTGATCGGTCGCAACAAGGTGATCATGCGCTGGTTGAGCCACCGTGGCGGCGCGCTGGATTACCGCGAGTGGTGCGAAAAACACCCCGGCCAGCCGTTCCCGGTATCCGTGGCACTGGGCGCTGACCCGGCCACCATTCTTGGCGCCGTGACGCCGGTGCCGGACAGCCTCTCCGAATACGCTTTCGCCGGTCTGCTGCGGGGCAATCGCACTGAACTGGTGAAATGCCGCGGCAACGACCTGCAAGTACCGGCCACGGCCGAAATCATCCTCGAAGGCGTGATCCATCCGGGCGAAATGGCCGATGAAGGTCCGTACGGCGACCACACCGGCTACTACAACGAAGTCGACAGCTTCCCGGTGTTCACCGTCGAGCGCATCACCCATCGGATCAAGCCGATCTACCACAGCACCTACACCGGCCGTCCGCCGGATGAGCCGGCGATTCTCGGTGTGGCGCTGAACGAAGTGTTCGTGCCGATCCTGCAGAAGCAATTCCCGGAGATCACTGATTTCTACTTGCCGCCCGAAGGCTGCTCGTACCGCATGGCCATCGTGACCATGAAGAAGTCGTATCCCGGCCACGCCAAGCGGGTAATGCTCGGTGTCTGGTCGTTTTTGCGACAGTTCATGTACACCAAGTTCGTTATCGTCACCGACGACGATATCAACGCACGGGACTGGAACGACGTGATCTGGGCCATTACCACGCGCATGGACCCCAAGCGCGACACGGTGATGATCGATAACACGCCGATCGACTACCTGGACTTCGCCTCGCCGGTCTCCGGCCTGGGTTCGAAGATGGGGCTCGATGCCACGCATAAATGGCCAGGCGAAACCACCCGTGAGTGGGGCCGGGTCATCGTCAAGGATGAAGCCGTTACCCAACGGATCGATGCCATCTGGAATCAGTTAGGAATAGATTGATGCGTGTAACCTTGCAGCCCTCCGGAGCAGTGCTTGAGATTCTGCCCGGCGAGCGGATTCTCGATGGCGCGCGGCGCCTGGGCTATGAATGCCCGCAAAGCTGCCGCAACGGCAATTGCCATGTGTGCGCGGCGTTGCTGGTGGAAGGACGAGTCGAACAAGCCGGCGGTGTGCGCGATCATGGCGAGTTCTACACTTGCATAGCAGAGCCGCTGGAAGACTGCATCGTGCTGTGGGATGGCGTGCTCGCGCTGGGAGAACTGCCGGTGCGCAGCGTGTCGTGTCAGGTCATTGAATGCAGGGACGTCGGCGGCGATACCTGGCGCGTGCGTCTGCGTGCGCCAGCGGGCAAGCCACCGCGCTATCACGCCGGCCAGTACCTGATGATCGAGCGTGAGAGTGGCGAGAAATCCGCTTTTTCCCTGGCCTCTGCACCGCATTCCGGCCGCGACCTGGAAATTCATGTGCTGGCGCGCGAAAGCAGCGCGCTGAGCCTGATCGAACAGCTCCAGCGCAGCCCGATGGTGCGGATCGAGATGCCGTTCGGCGACACCCATCTGGCGGAACTGCCGAACGGTCCTCTCGTATTGATTGCTGCCGGTACCGGCATGGGCCAGATCCACAGCCTGATCGAACACTGTCGCGCCACGGGCTTCAAGCATCCGGTGCACCTGTATTGGGGCGTACGTCGTCCCGAAGACTTTTATGAGATCGAACATTGGGATGAATGGCTGAAGCTGCCCAATCTGTTCCTGCATAAAGTCGTCAGCGATCAATGCGGCTGGCAGGGGCGCTGCGGCATGTTGCATGAGGCGGTGTGTGAAGATTTCCCTGATCTGAAAGCACTGCACGTCTATGCCAGCGGCTCTCCAGCCATGGTCTATGGCACGCTCGATGCTTTGGTCGAAGCGGGGATGGATGCCCATCAAATGCGTGCCGATGTATTTGCTTACGCCCCGCGATCGTAGGTGCGTGAACCGTTCTAGAAGCGCACCCCGGTTGTCACCATGGCGGCATTGAAGCCGAGCAATACCAGCTCGGCTGCCAATGGTCCGTAGTGTGCCCCGACTGAAGGAATGATCACCGGCGCGACCCCGAAGTGATTCAGAGGGATCTTGTCCTGAGACTTGCCGCTGTAACCTTGCAACAGACCACCGGTGAGTTTTATGTACACGGGATAGTCAGCACTCTCGTAGCGTTTGCCCGCATACGCATAATATGAACGCTGGCTGAACGAGTTGCGAAAAGTTGCTCCACCAAACAACCAACCGGACGCTTGCTCGCGCTCAAGACCGATGAGGTCCTGATTGTTATTGTGGTCGGAGTCGGGGGAGAAGTGTCTGGTATAGACGCTGGCCTGAAAATACCAGGAGCCGGTGTCTTTCGCAGAGGTGTCCTCGGCCAGCGAGTGCTGCGCCGTGAGCATTAGAAGTAACCCGTAAATCCATGGTGTTTTCATTATTCAGGCCTTTGAGGCAGTTTGGTTTGCGTCTTTGGGTGGCCGTTATACGCGACGTAAAGCTGCAATGGGTAGGCGGTAAATCCGAAGGGTTTGTAGGCATTTTCTCCTAAGTGAGCTTTATCCTAGACGCGCCGAATGCTTATGTATATTTCGTTCTGGTATTTAAGAATTCTGTTAAATGATATTAGGGTATAACGCCAAGCCCTCCAGCTTCAGTATTGGATTTTTTATGGGGGGCGCAAGGTCATAGGACGCTTAGTACTTTTCGTTTTAGTATTACTGCTATATGTTCTATGAAGTGAAAGTTGTTTATATTTTGTAATAATTGCTGGACCGAAATTTTATTGCCATGAGCGCCATCGAATCTGCTTTTTTGAATCTGGCTTACCCTCCGCGGCTCGATCTGGGGCCGCAGCTTACACACGAACAATTGCTCAGCTCGATGCAGTCGACCATGGCGCGCCACAAGGGTGGGCCGGTCTGGCTATTCGCTTATGGTTCGCTGATCTGGCGGCCTGAATGTGTGGCGGTTGAGCGAGTGCGCGGCCGGGTGCATGGCTATCATCGCGGTTTGTACCTGTGGTCCCACGAGCATCGCGGCACGCCGGAAGTGCCGGGGCTGGTATTTGGCCTGGATCGCGGTGGTTCGTGCAGCGGGTTCGCCTATCGCTTGCCCGAAGAACAACTCGAAGCTTCACTTTATGCACTCTGGCAGCGCGAGATGCCATTCCCTTCCTATCGTCCACACTGGCTCAACTGCCGTCTTGAAAACGGAAACCAGGTTCAGGCATTGGGATTTGTATTGGAGCGGCACCTGCCCAGCTATGCCGGCAACTTGCCGGATCATGTGCTGAGCCAGGTGTTCGAAAGCGCTTGCGGGCGTTACGGCACCACTCGCGAGTATGTCGAGCAGACCGCCCACGCCCTGCGGAGCCACGCCATGCCAGACCGGAATCTGGAGGCGCGGCTCAAGCGCTGCAAATCAAAGGCAGATCAAGCGAGCGCTTCGCGGCTCTGACTGGCGACGTTCTTGTGGCCCAGGGTAGGGGCCAGGAACGCCATTGCCAGCAGGCAGGCAACGACCAACAGAATGAAGCCGCCATCCCAGCCGAAGTAGTCCACGGTGTAGCCCATCATGGCGCTGGCCGCGACGGAACCACCCAAGTAACCGAACAGGCCGGTAAAGCCTGCGGCCGTACCCGCGGCCTTCTTCGGCACCAGTTCCAGCGCCTGCAGGCCGACCAGCATCACCGGGCCGTAGATCAGGAAGCCGATGGCGAACAGCGAGATCATGTCGATCATCGGATTGCCCGGTGGATTCAGCCAATACACGATCGTCGCAACGGTCACCAACGCCATGAAGACCATGCCGGTCAGGCCACGGTTGCCACGGAAGATCTTGTCCGACATCCAGCCGCACAGCAAGGTGCCGGGAATGCCCGCCCACTCGTACAGGAAGTAAGCCCACGAGGTCTTGTCGAAGTCGAAGTGCTTGACCTCTTTGAGGTAGGTCGGCGCCCAGTCCAGAATGCCGTAGCGCAGCAGGTAGACGAAAACGTTAGCCAGTGCGATGAACCAGAGCATTTTGTTGCGCAGCACGTATTTGACGAAGATGTCCTTGGCGCTGAATTCCTCTTCGTGACTGGCGTCGTAGCCTTCCGGGTAATCGTTCTTGTACTTTTCGATCGGCGGCAGGCCCGTCGACTGCGGTGTATCGCGCATCACAATGAAGGCAAACACGGCGACCAACAGCGCCACGGCAGCCGGTACGTAGAACTTGCTGTGCCAGTCGTTGAACCAGCCCATGCCGAGAATCGCCAGCGGGCCGATCAAGCCACCGCCAACGTTATGCGCGGTGTTCCAGACCGAAACCACACTGCCACGCTCTTTCTGCGACCACCAATGCACCATGGTTCGCCCGCTCGGCGGCCACCCCATGCCTTGTGCCCAGCCGTTGATGAACAGCAGGATGAACATCATGGTCACGCTGGACGTGGCCCAAGGTGCGAAACCGAAAACGAACATCACCGCGGCGGACACCACCAGGCCAAAGGGCAGGAAGTAACGCGGGTTGGAGCGGTCGGACACGATGCCCATCAGAAACTTGGACAGGCCGTAGGCGATTGCAATCGCCGACATCGCCACACCCAGTTGGCCTTTTGTATAGCCTTGGGCGATCAGGTCCGGGAACGCCAGGGTGAAGTTCTTGCGCAGCAGGTAGTAACCGGCATAGCCAATGAAAATCCCGGCGAAGATCTGCCAGCGAAGGCGTCGGTAGGTGCTGTCTATTTTTTCTTCAGGCAATGGAGCCTGATGTGCGGCAGGACGAAAGAAAGCAAACATTCAAGAGCTCCAGATTTCTTGTTTTGACTGCGGATGCGAATGTTACAGTTTCGTTACCGAAAATAGCACCGGTTCGCATCGGCAAAACAGCGGAAATGTTGGAGATTGCATGTTCCTTTATGAACATGTCGCTCAGGTATAAATGAGAGTCGGTACGGGGATGACGGAGCCAGGTCGCAGGTTGCGACCTGGCTGGAAAACGATCAGCGAACCTGCACGACCACCTTCCCGACCGCCTTGCGCTGGCCAAGATCATTGATCGCCTGCGCCGCATTGCTCAGTGGATACACCTGCGACACCAGTGGCTTCAATTTGCCTTCGGCGAACCAGTGGAACAACTGTTGGAAGTTCGCCGCATTGTCCTGTGGCTGGCGCTGGGCAAACGAGCCCCAGAACACGCCGACCACTGCGGCACCTTTGAGCAGTGCCAGGTTCACTGGCAGCTCGGGGATGCGTCCACTGGCGAAACCGACCACCAGAAGACGACCGTTCCAGGCGATGGCGCGGATGGCCTGGTCGAACAGGTCGCCACCCACCGGGTCGTAGATCACGTCGGCGCCCTGGCCGTCGGTCAGGCGTTTGATTTCGTCCTTGAGGCTGGTTTCGCTGTAGTTGATCAGCTCATCGGCGCCGGCGGCTTTGGCCACCGCGAGTTTTTCCGCACTGCTGGCGGCGGCGATCACTCGGGCGCCCATGGCTTTGCCGATTTCCACGGCGGCGAGGCCGACGCCGCCGGACGCGCCGAGCACCAGCAAGGTTTCGCCGGGTTGCAGGTTGCCCCGTTGCTTGAGGGCGTGCATCGAGGTGCCGTAGGTCATGCTGAAAGCGGCGGCGGTGTTGAAGTCCATCGATGGCGGGATCGGCAGCACGTTGTAGCCCGGCACCGCGACCTGCTCGGCGAAACTGCCCCAGCCAGTCAGGGCCATGACCCGGTCACCGACCTTGAGGTGGCTGACCTTTTCCCCCACAGCGCTGACCACGCCAGCCGCTTCGCCACCCGGTGAAAACGGGAAGGGCGGCTTGAACTGGTATTTGCCCTCGATGATCAGCGTGTCCGGGAAATTCACCCCGGCCGCGTGCACGTCCAGCAGGATTTCGTTCTTCTTCGGGGCGGGGCTGGCGACGTCTTCCAGCACCAGCGATTCGGCGGGGCCGAAGGCTTTGCACAGCACGGCTTTCATCAGGGCTATTCCTTTGGGAGTGATGGCCGATAAGTGTAGGTGTGTGAGTTAACGGGTCAACGAGCATGCCCAGCCCTGATAGTCAGCCATAAGCTTGTGCTTGAGCGGCGGGTCGTTATGCTAGGCCGCAAACCGGATAAGGAGCGAATTGTGAAAGCGTGGATCATGTTGATGGTGGCCCTGTCTCTGCCTGTGGCAGCGATGGCCGAAGAAGCCAAAGAAGGTGAAGCCCCGAAGGTCAACTACATCACCCTGAGCCCGCCGTTTGTGGGCAACTATGGGCTGGACGGTACGCCGAAGCTCAAGGTCTACAAGGCCGATGTGGCGCTACGGGTGACCGGTGACGAGGCGACCAAGGCGGTGAAGGCCAATGAGCCTCTGATCCGCAATCAGCTGGTGGCGTTGTTTGCCCAGCAGACCACCGAAACCATGAATAACGTCGAGGCCAAGGAAAAGCTGCGTCAGGAAGCCTTGAAGCAGACCCAGCAAGTGATGAGCGACGAAACCGGCAAGCCGGTGGTTGAGGATCTGTTGTTCAACAACCTGATCATTCAGTGAGTTCTTGCCTTGTCTGATTGATTGCCGAGATCGCAGCCTTCGGCAGCTCCTACGCCGAGCGCGTTCCCCGTAGGAGCTGCCGCAGGCTGCGATCTTTTAGCGATCTTCAACGCAGAGCCATAACCGCCGCCCACTGCTCAGCCGTCACCGGCATCACCGACAGGCGCGAGCCTTTCTGTACCAATGGCATCTCGGCCAGTGCCGTTTGCTGTTTCAGATAATCCAGCTTCAGCACCTTGGAAAACGTCTCGACGTGAGCGACATCGATCGCGCTCCAGGCGTTTTTCTCGGCAGTGGCCTTCGGATCGAAGTAATGACTCTCGGGCTCCAGCGCTGTCGGGTCCGGATACGCTGCCTCGACGATCTTTCCGATCCCGGCAATCCCAGGCTCAGGGCAACTGGAGTGATAGAAGAAAAATTCGTCGTCCACTGCCATGGCCCGTAAAAAGTTGCGCGCCTGGTAGTTGCGAACCCCGTCCCAGCGCGCTCGGCCAAGCTTCTCCAGGTCTTTGATGGAGAGTTCGTCGGGCTCGGATTTCATCAGCCAATAAGCCATGGTTTTGCTCCTTGCGAGGTGGGTGGGCAAGTGGTCAGGCAATTTTATGACAAACCGACAGTCGGTTGACGCCAGCGTTTGCGTGTCGGTTCACGTTGTCGCAAAATGCCGGCCTTCTTAGCTTGACGCTGCTGCACGGCCTACACCTACAACGGAAACCGCTGCTGTCATCGTGTTGATGTGCCTTTGGGGGCAGTCGATGAAACGCAAACCGGATTTACTATGGATTTTGGTTATTTTATTCGGCCTTGGTGTCGTGACCACCGGCTATGCCCAAAGCCTGTGGAACAACAAACCCGATGCTCCCGTCGAGATCGCGCAGCAACAGCCGTCGGCCTTCAAGCGCTGAACCTGTCTTTTAGGCGCCGCTGATATCAGTGGCGTCTAGTCCGCGAAATACCACGCCTTGTCAGTGACCGTGCCCTGCAACGGTACATCCCAGCTCGCCTGAGCCAATCGTTGAACCTTCTGACATTCATGGGCCAAGCCCAGCAGCGTCGGCTTGCGCCAGTTCTTGCGACGCGCCAGGTACGCCAGGCTTCGGTCGTAGAAGCCGCCGCCCATACCCAGGCGTCCGCCGACATCGTCAAACCCCACCAACGGCAGCAACACCAGATCCAGCGCCCAGACCTTGCGTTGCCGGGCGATATTGGCCCGTGGTTCGGGAATTCGGAAACGGTTGGGTTTGAGTTTTTCGCCGGGACGAATCCGCTGGAACACCATTTTGGTTCGCGGCCAGGCGCTGAGTACCGGCAGGTACGTGGCCTTGCCCCGACGTTGCGCGGCACGCATCAGCAGGCGCGGGTCGATTTCACCGTCGGTGGGCAGGTACAGGGAGATGTGTTTTGCGCGGCGAAACAGTGGGTGCTGGGCCAATTGCTTATACAGCCCGCGAGCGGCTTCGCGTTGCTGACAGGGGGTCAGTGCGCGGCGGGCCTTGCGCAGCATGCGTCGAAGTTGCGGTCGGGGCAGCAGCGCAGGTTCGGTCATGGATTCAGGCTTCAGAAAGTGCGAGTACTAAAAGCGTACCCGTAAACATGCCGATGCCGGTATGAAAACCGGCATCGGATTGAAATCAGGCTCCCCGGATGAACCGCTGCTGACTTAGCCCTTGAACCCGAAAGTTCAAGGTGGAAGATGCAGTAGGCTTTAAGGCTTTCCGTCTAGCGGACATGCACACCAGCCCAACGTGCAACCTCCAGGGTAGTGCGAATCGGCTCAGGGACGTGGTCAACTGGCAAGCACCCCAGGGAGTGATGCGAGTATAACTCAAGCGGCCTGGCGAATCAGCCCTTGGTGACATCCGGATCGGTCGACAGCGCCAGGTCGACGCGGTCCAGCAGGTCGCGAACCTGTTCGCGGGTCGAACCGCTGGCCTGCACATCCGGACGTTCTTCCTTGTGCAGAAGGTCGTGCGTGATGTTCAGCGCAGCCATCACGGCAATGCGGTCGGCGCCGATGACTTTGCCGCTGCTGCGGATTTCGCGCATCTTGCCGTCCAGGTAGCGGGCGGCGCTGATCAAGTTGCTGCGCTCTTCCTGGGGCAGATGATCGAATATTCTTTGTCGAGGATCTGCACGGTAACGCTATTGCTTGAACTCATGAGTCTTGCTCCAGGGCCTTGAGGCGCGAAATCATCGATTCGACCTTACGCCGGGCGATTTCATTTTTTTCAATGAGGTGCGCGCGTTCCTCGCGCCAGGTCTTTTCTTGAGCTAGTAAGAGTGCGTTTTGACTCTTTAGTTGCTCGACTCGGGTAATCAGCAGCTCGAGTCTGGCCATCAGCGCTTGCAGGTCGGTGTCTTCCATTGTGTCCACGTGTTCGTCTGATGGGAGGTAGCTGGCGGACAGCCTTTAATAGTCTTGGCGAGTCTGTCGATGTAGGATACAAGGCCTTCATTCTAGACATAGCGCCGTCTGGCGCCTAGCTACCCATGCCCATTCAGAATTCTCCGTACCAAGCCTTCGCCACCCTGCTGAGTACCAGCGGCCATCCCGTCTCGCCTGCCGAGTTGCACGGCCTGCTGCTCGGCCGTAGCTGCGCCGGTGCCGGTTTCGATGCCGACAGCTGGCTGGCAGACGCCGCCGAGCTGCTCGAAGGCGAGCCGCAAGACAACGTTCGCAACGCCTTGATCGGCCTGCAAGAGATGGTCAAGGGCGAGCTTACCAGCGACGACATGACCGTTGTTCTGCTGCTGCCGAGCGACGACGCGCCGCTCACCGAGCGCGCAGCCGCGCTGGGCCAGTGGTGCCAGGGCTTCCTCACTGGCTTCGGCCTGACCCGTCGCGAATATGCCCTCAGCGCTGAAGCGACTGAAGTACTGCAGGATCTGGCCGCCATTTCTCAGGTGCAAGACGCCCTGGAAGAGTCCGACGACGGCGAAAGCGACTACATGGAAGTCATGGAGTACCTGCGCGTCGCACCGTTGCTGCTGTTCACTGAAACCAAGAAAACCGACGAAGCAGCCGCCAAACCGTCGTTGCATTAATCGCGAGCCAGGAAAAGCCATCTGCCCATGATTCATATCCCGAAATCGGAATACAGCCGTCGCCGCAAGGCCTTGATGGCGCAGATGGAACCCAACAGCATCGCCATTCTGCCCGCCGCCGCGGTTGCCATTCGCAACCGTGATGTCGAGCACGTTTACCGTCAGGACAGCGACTTCCAGTACCTCAGCGGCTTTCCCGAGCCTCAGGCCGTTATCGTTTTGATTCCCGGTCGCGAACATGGCGAGTACATCCTGTTCTGCCGTGAGCGCAATGCCGAGCGCGAGCTGTGGGACGGCCTGCGCGCCGGTCAGGAAGGCGCGATCCGCGACTTCGGCGCCGACGACGCTTTCCCCATCACCGACATCGACGACATCCTGCCGGGCCTGATCGAAGGCCGCGACCGGGTGTATTCGGCCATGGGCAGCAACCCGGAATTCGATCGACACCTGATGGACTGGATCAACGTGATCCGCTCCAAGGCGAATCTCGGTGCCCAGCCGCCGAACGAATTCGTTGCCCTGGATCATCTGCTGCACGACATGCGCCTGTATAAATCGGCGGCAGAAGTGAAGGTGATGCGCGAAGCCGCGCGGATTTCCGCCCAGGCGCATATTCGGGCGATGCAGGCCAGCCGTGCCGGTTTGCATGAGTTCAGCCTCGAAGCCGAGCTCGATTACGAATTCCGCAAGGGCGGGGCGAAGATGCCGGCCTACGGTTCGATCGTCGCCGCCGGGCGCAACAGCTGCATCCTGCATTACCAGCAGAATGACGCGGTGCTCAAAGACGGCGATCTGGTGCTGATCGATGCTGGTTGCGAGATCGACTGCTATGCCAGCGACATCACCCGCACCTGGCCGGTCAACGGCAAGTATTCACCGGAACAGAAGGCGATCTACGAGCTGGTGCTGGCTTCCCAGGAAGCGGCGTTTGCCGAAATCGCACCGAACAAACACTGGAATCAGGCGCACGAAGCCACGGTTCGAGTCATTACCACGGGCCTTGTGAAGTTGGGCCTGTTGCAGGGCGAGGTCGATGAACTGATCGCCAGCGAAGCCTACAAGGCGTTTTACATGCACCGCGCCGGCCACTGGCTGGGCATGGATGTGCATGATGTCGGCGAGTACAAGGTCGGCGGCGAATGGCGCGTGCTGGAAGTCGGCATGGCGCTGACGGTCGAGCCGGGCATCTACATTGCCCCGGACAACCAGAACGTGGCGAAGAAATGGCGCGGCATTGGCGTGCGCATCGAGGACGACGTGGTGGTCACCAAAACCGGTTGTGAAATCCTGACGAGTGGCGTGCCGAAAACGGTCGCCGAGATCGAGGACTTGATGGCCGCCGCACGGACACAAGCGGCATGAGTCGAGTCAATCTGGCAATCATCGGCGGCGGCCTGGTTGGCGCCAGCCTGGCGTTGGCGTTGCAGGCCGGGGCCAAGGCCCGTGGCTGGAAGATCGTGCTGATCGAACCCTTTGCCCCCGGCGATACGTACCAACCGAGCTATGACGCTCGCTCTTCGGCGTTGTCGTTCGGCGCCCGGCAGATTTATCAACGGCTGGGCGTGTGGCAGGAAATCTCCCGCCGCGCCGAGCCGATCAAGCAGATTCATGTCTCCGACCGTGGGCGTTTTTCCACGGCGCGGTTGTCGGCGATGGAAGAGGGCGTTCCAGCACTGGGTTATGTGGTGGAAAACGCCTGGCTCGGCCAATGCCTCTGGCACAGCCTGGACAAGGACGTGATCAGTTGGCGTTGCCCGGCGGAAGTCACCGCCATGGAACCGCTGACCGACGGCTATCGCCTGACGCTCAACGATGAAACCCTGGTGGAATGCGACCTCGCGGTGTTGGCCGATGGCGGCCGTTCGGGCCTGCGTGAACAGCTGGGGATCGGCGTCAAGACGCGCCCGTACAACCAGAGCGCGCTGATCGCCAACATCACTCCGAGCGAAGCGCACAACGGCATGGCCTTCGAACGCTTCACTGACGACGGCCCAATGGCTTTGTTGCCGCTGCCGGAAAACCGCTGCGCCCTGGTCTGGACCCGTCTGGGCATGGACGCGCAACGGCTGGCGGCCCTTGATGACCGCAGCTTTCTCAGCGAGTTGCAGGGCGTGTTCGGTTATCGCCTCGGCACGCTGAAACAGGTTGGCGCCCGCAATTTGTATCCGCTGTCGCTGATCGAAGCCGAGGAGCAAGTCCGCCCGCATCTGGCGATCCTCGGCAACGCCGCGCACAGCCTGCACCCGATTGCCGGACAAGGCTTCAACCTGTCCCTGCGCGATGCCCAGGCTTTGGCTGACACCTTATTGAGCAGCGAGACCGCGCTCGGCGACTTTGCGACCTTGCAGGCTTATCGCGAGCGCCAGCGTCTGGACCAGAACCTGACCGTGGGCTTCTCCGATCAGGTCACCCGGTTGTTCGGCAGCACCCAGCCGCTGGTTTCCCTGGGGCGCAACATCGGCCTGCTCGGTCTCGATCTGCTGCCGCCGGCCAAGCGCTGGTTCGCTCGGCAGGCCATGGGCCTGGGTACGCGTCCGGATGTTTAAGCGGGTGCACCTGCACATCAATATTCATGACGACGCGAGCACTTCGGTGACGCGCGTCGAGAGAACCCTTTACCTGCGGCTCAAGCCGCAAGCGAGACAGGCCTAAAGCATGGAAATGCGCGCAGATCTGCTGATTGTCGGGGCCGGAATGGTCGGCAGTGCCCTGGCGCTGGCGTTACAAAACAGCGGGCTTGAAGTCCTGCTGCTGGACGGCAGCCCTTTGAGCGTCAAACCCTTCGATGGCCAAGCGCCGTTCGAGCCGCGGGTGAGTGCCCTGTCGGCGGCCAGCCAGCGAATACTCGAACGCCTGGGCGTGTGGGACGGCATCGCCAACCGGCGCAGCAGCCCCTACACCGACATGCACGTCTGGGACGGCAGCGGCACTGGGAAAATCCATTTCTCGGCGACCAGCGTACATGCCGACGTGCTTGGGCATATCGTCGAGAACCGTGTGGTTCAGGACGCCTTGCTCGACCGGCTGCACGACTGCGACCTCGGGATGCTGGCCAATGCGCGTCTGGAGCAGATGCGCCGTTCCGGTGACGATTGGCTGCTGACCCTGGCCGATGGCCGCACCTTGCGGGCACCGTTGGTGATCGCGGCGGATGGCGCCAACTCGGCGGTGCGGCGCCTGACCGGCGTTGCGACCCGCGAATGGGATTACATGCACCACGCGATCGTCACCAGTGTGCGCTGTTCCAAACCGCATCAAATGACCGCGTGGCAGCGTTTCACCGACAACGGCCCGCTGGCGTTTCTACCGCTGGAACGTGACGGTCAGCAGGATTGGTGCTCGATTGTCTGGTCGACCACGCCGAGCGAAGCCGAACGCCTGATGGCACTGGACGACGAAAGCTTCTGCAAGGAGCTGGAGCGGGCCTTCGAAGGCTGCCTCGGCACGGTGCTCAGTGCCGACCCGCGTCTGTGCGTGCCGCTGCGTCAGCGTCATGCCAAGCGTTACGTGGCAGAAGGTCTGGCGCTGATCGGCGACGCGGCCCACACCATCCATCCGCTGGCCGGGCAGGGCGTGAACCTCGGTTTCCTCGATGCCGCAGTGCTGGCCGAAGTGCTGCTGCAAGCGGCCGCGCGCGGTGAGCGGTTGGCGGATGTGAAAGTGCTCAGTCGCTATGAGCGTCGGCGCATGCCCCATAACCTGGCGTTGATGGCGGCGATGGAAGGGTTCGAACGGCTGTTCCAGGCCGATCCGTTACCGGTGCGCTGGTTGCGCAATACCGGGTTGAAGATGGTCGACCAGATGCCCGAGGCCAAGGCGTTGTTCGTGCGCGAAGCGCTTGGGTTGATCGGGGATCTGCCGGCGTTGGCCAAGGCCTGAAGCGGGCACGGCCCTGTGGCGAGGGGGCTTGCCCCCGTTGGGCTGCGAAGCAGTCCCGGCATTTATCCCAGACAAAATCTGCAATCCGGTCTGCGACCGCTGCGCGGTCGAACGGGGGCAAGCCCCCTCGCCACATTTGTCTTTCATTCGGCTATGCAACATCTGGTAACTCCTCCACCCAGTGTTCGATTGAGAAGCGAAATGTGAGTCCTTATCATTTGGGCTCACTTCCCCATTTCGAGAGACCGCTTCCATGTTGGCACCCAAGCGTCTACTGACCGCACTGGCCCTGACCCTGATAGGCAGCACCGCCGCCCAGGCTGCCGACGCGGTGGTGGTTTACTCCTCGCGTATCGATGAGCTGATCAAACCGGTCTTCGATGCCTACACCCAGAAAACCGGCGTACAGGTGAAGTTCATCACCGACAAGGAAGCGCCGTTGATGCAGCGGATCAAGGCCGAGGGCGAAAACGCCACTGCCGACCTGCTGCTGACCGTCGATGCCGGCAACCTTTGGCAGGCCGAGCAGATGGGCATCCTCCAGCCGTTCACCTCCAAGGTGATCGACGCCAACATTCCGCTGCAATACCGCGCATCCTCCCATGCCTGGACTGGCTTGAGCCTGCGGGCGCGGACCATCGCCTACTCCACCGACCGGGTGAAACCCGGTGAGCTGACCACCTACGAGGCGCTGGCCGACAAACAGTGGGAAGGCCGCCTGTGCCTGCGCACGGCGAAGAAGGTCTACAACCAGTCCCTGACCGCCACCATGATCGAAGTCCATGGCGCCGAGAAAACCGAGAAGATCCTCAAAGGCTGGGTCAATAACCTGTCCACCGACGTGTTCTCCGACGACATCGCCGTGCTGGAAGCGATCAACGCCGGTCAGTGCGACGTCGGCATCGTCAACACGTACTACTACGGCCGTCTGCACAAGCAGAAGCCGGACTTGCCGGTAAAGCTGTTCTGGCCGAATCAGGGCGACCGTGGCGTGCACGTCAACCTGTCGGGTATCGGCCTGACCAAACACGCACCGCACCCGGAAGCCGCCAAGGCGCTGGTGGAGTGGATGACCACACCTGATGCGCAGAAGATTTTCGCTGACATAAACCAGGAGTTCCCGGCCAACCCTGCCGTTCCGCCTTCGGCTGAAGTCGCGAGTTGGGGCAAGTTTGTCGCCGATACCTTGCCAGTGGAAATCGCCGGCAAGCGTCAGGCTGAAGCGATCCGGATGATGGATCGGGTCGGCTGGAACTGAGTCTGCTGTTTTAAAGGTCAAAAGATCGCAGCCTGCGGCAGCTCCTACCGGGTGAATACCATCCTGACGTAGGAGCTGCCGCAGGCTGCGATCTTTTTGCGGTTTGCATACACTTCGTTGATTTACCCGAGAGCTTTTCCTTGGCCCACCCCGCCCAACGCCGCTGGTACCCCCTGGTCTTCGCCATTGCTGCGCTGGTCCTGCTGCCCATGAGCGTCCTGCTTCTTTCCTGGCAAACCATCGATCAGCAGATCTGGTCCCACCTGTGGGACACGCAGATGCCGCGGCTGCTGGGCAATACCCTCGCGCTGGTCGTTGGCGTTGGCATCGGCGTAACGCTGTTGGGCGTCAGCCTGGCCTGGCTCACCAGCCTCTGTGAGTTCCCGGGGCGGCGGTGGCTGGACTGGGCGTTGATGCTGCCGTTCGCGATTCCTGCCTACGTGCTGGCCTTCGTCTTCGTCGGCCTGCTGGATTTCGCCGGGCCGGTGCAAACCCTGTTGCGCGAATGGTTCGGCAGTGGTCTGAGGCTGCCGCGAGTGCGTTCCACCGGCGGCGTGATTCTGGTGCTGGTGCTGGTTTTCTATCCCTACGTTTACCTGTTGGCGCGCACTGCATTTCTGGCTCAGGGCAAAGGCCTGATGGAAGCGGCGCGAGTCCTTGGGCAATCCCCGTGGCAGGCGTTCTGGCGAGTGGCGTTGCCCATGGCACGTCCGGCGATCGGCGCGGGGGTGGCGTTGGCGCTGATGGAAACCCTGGCGGATTTCGGTGCGGTGTCGGTGTTCAACTTCGATACGTTCACCACCGCTATCTACAAGACCTGGTACGGCTTTTTCAGTCTCCCCACCGCCGCGCAACTGGCCAGCCTGCTGCTGTTAGTGGTGATGGTCGTGTTATATGGCGAGCGCCGGGCTCGGGGAGCCAACCGGGCGGGCAACGAACGGCCGCGGGTCAAGGCGCTGTATCACCTGCATGGGGTCAAGGCGCTGGCGGCGATGAGCTGGTGTGGTCTGGTGTTCGCCTGCGCCTTCGTCATTCCCGTGCTGCAACTGCTGGTGTGGTTCTGGCAACGCGGGCGCTTCGATCTGGACGAACGTTATGCCGGGTTGATCGTGCACACCCTGTACTTGGGCGGCATGGCGGCGTTGATCACCGTCAGCGTCGCGCTGCTGCTGGCGTTTGCCCGTCGATTGGCACCGACCCGGGCGATCCGTTCCGGCATCAGCCTGGCCAACCTCGGCTACGCACTGCCGGGCTCGGTATTGGCGGTGTCGATCATGCTGGCGTTCAGTTATCTGGATCGCGAACTGGTGATTCCGCTGTCGGGCTGGCTTGGCGGCGCGGGCAAACCGTTGCTGCTGGGCAGTCTGTCGGCGTTGTTGCTGGCCTATCTGGTGCGATTCATCGCCGTGGCTTATGGGCCGCTGGAAAGCAGCCTGGCGCGAATACGGCCCTCTTTGCCCGAAGCAGCACGTAGTCTTGGCGTCAGTGGGCCACGACTGTTTTTCAAAGTGTATCTGCCGCTGCTGCTTCCGGGCACGTTGAGCGCTGCGTTGCTGGTGTTCGTCGACGTGCTCAAGGAAATGCCCGCGACCCTGCTGATGCGCCCGTTCGGCTGGGACACGCTGGCGGTGCGGATCTTTGAAATGACCAGCGAAGGCGAGTGGGCCAGGGCCTCGTTGCCGGCACTGACCCTGGTTCTGGTCGGGCTGTTGCCGGTCATCGGATTAATCAGAAGGTCGGCGCATCGAAACACCTAGGTGTCAGTCCTACACCTTGCGGCTACAATGCGCGGCATTCGGTGCGGTCCGTCTTTCAGACCGGGTTGCTGAAATCGGCTGAAAGCCTTTATTCCAAGGCATTTCACCCCGTACAGCGGCTGTCCGCACCTTCGCCACGCCCGGAAGGAGAAACCCATGGGACAGCGCACGCCTCTGTATGACCTTCATCTCGCCCTCGGCGCGAAGATGGTCGATTTTGGCGGTTGGGATATGCCTCTGCATTACGGCTCGCAGGTCGAGGAACACCATCAGGTGCGCCGCGATTGCGGGGTTTTCGATGTATCCCATATGACCGTGATCGATGTCGACGGCCCCCAGGCCAAGGCCTGGCTGCAATACTTACTGGCCAACGACGTCGAGCGCCTGCACAGCCCCGGCCGTGCCTTGTACAGCGCCATGCTCAACGAGCACGGCGGTATCGTCGACGACATGATCGTCTATCGCCTCGATGACGGATATCGGCTGGTGGTCAACGCCTCCACCCGCAATCAGGACCTGGCCTGGATGCAGGCTCATCTCGGCGACTTCGATGTGCGGCTCAACGAGCGCTCCGAACTGGCGATGCTGGCCATTCAAGGGCCTCACGCCCGGCACAAGATTGCCGAACTGGTGACCCAGTCCCGCGCTACATTGATCCAGCAACTCAAACCTTTCGAAGGTCAGGCCGACGGTGACTGGTTCATCGCGCGCACCGGTTACACCGGTGAGGACGGTCTGGAAATCGTGCTGCCGGCCGATCAGGCGCCGGCCTTCTTCAACGATCTGGTGGGCGCGGGCATTTCCCCGATTGGCCTGGGGGCGCGCGATACCTTGCGGGTCGAAGCCGGCATGAACCTGTACGGTCAGGATATTCATCAAGACGTTTCGCCATTGGCCTCCAACATGGCCTGGAGCATTGCCTGGGAACCGGCCACGCGCCAGTTCATCGGCCGCACTGCACTGGAAGCCGAACAGGCCGCTGGCGTGCAGCACAAACTGGTCGGTCTGGTCCTTGAAGAGCGTGGTGTCTTGCGAGCGCATCAGGTGGTTCGCATCGCCGATGTTGGCGAAGGGGAGATCACCAGTGGTAGTTTCTCTCCTACGCTTAGCAAGTCGATTGCACTGGCGCGCGTGCCGGCGGCCACCGCCGACCGCGCTGAAGTGGAAATCCGTGGCAAGTGGTACCCGGTTCGAGTGGTCAAGCCGACCTTCGTACGCCATGGCAAAACCTTGATCTAACCTTTTTTGGCGGGCAACGACCGCCGACATTTTTCTTGAGGACACAGAACATGAGCGAAATCCCTGTCGACCTGCGTTTTGCCGAAAGTCACGAATGGGCCCGTCTAGACCATGATGGCGGCGTGAAAGTGGGTAT
Organism: Pseudomonas sp. B21-019; assembly: GCF_024749225.1. Lineage (NCBI taxonomy): Bacteria > Pseudomonadati > Pseudomonadota > Gammaproteobacteria > Pseudomonadales > Pseudomonadaceae > Pseudomonas > Pseudomonas sp. B21-019. Next base: position 6,063,439 of record NZ_CP087193.1, on the reverse strand, counting down.
TTCAGACCATGCTCAGGAAGCCTTGGGTGATGTGGTGTTCGTCGAGCTGCCGGAAATCGGCAAAGTGTTCGCTGCCGGCGAGGCGGCGGGTGTCGTCGAGTCGGTCAAGGCTGCGTCGGATATCTACTCGCCGGTCTCCGGTACCGTCATTGCGGTCAACGAAGAGTTGGCCAACAGCCCGGAACTGGTCAACAGCGCGCCTTATGACAGCTGGTTCTTCAAGCTGGAGCCAAGCGATACCTCCGAGCTGGACAAGCTGCTCGACCCGATGGCCTACAAGGCCGCCATCGGCGAATAATGCTCGCCCCGTAGGAGCTGCCGCAGGCTGCGATCTTTTGATCTTGTTTCTAAAATCAAAAGATCGCAGCCTGCGGCAGCTCCTACAAAGGCTGTATCAAGGTTGGGTCAAGGCCGAATCAAGGCCGCAAGACGGCTTTCACCGCGGTCACCGAACGCTCGACATCCGCTTTATCCATGGCCGTAAACATCGGCAGCGAGACGATCAGTCGTCCGACCCGCTCGGCGACCGGGAACATGCCTTCCTTGAACCCGCGTTCGCGGTAAAGACTCAGCAGGTGAATCGGCGGGTAGTGATAGCCGATACCCACTCCCAGTGCCTGCATCTGCTCCATGAAAGTAGCCCGTGCCGGTTTGCCATCCTGGCGTTCCGGGAGCACCAGTTGGAACAAATGCCAATTGCTGTTCTCGAAGTCCGCCGGGGGCAGTTGAGCACCGTACTGCGCTTCGAAGTCCTCGCCGAAGCAAGCGAAGTAATGTTTGGCCAGCTCACGACGATGAGCGGTGATCGCTTCGATGTGGGCAAATTGCCCCAGGCCAATGGCTGCCGCGACATCGGTCATGTTGAACTTGCCGCCCAGCACATCAACGTCCAGCCCGTCGAAACCGCTGCGGGTGACGCCCTGCAAGCGGTACTTTTCCGCCAGCCGCGCTTCCTCGGCATTGTTCAGTACCAGGCAACCGCCCTCTGAACAGGTGACGTTCTTGTTCGCCTGAAAACTGAAGGATACGAAATCGCCAGTCGCACCGATTCGCTGGCCGTTCCAGCTCGAACCCAATGCTTGGGCGGCATCTTCCACCACTCGCAAACCATGCTTTTTTGCAATCGCGTAAAGGCGCGTCATGTCCACGGGCAGTCCCGCGAGAAACACCGGGATGATGGCTTTGGTGCGCGGAGTAATCGCTGCTTCAAGCTGCGTCAGGTCTATATTGCGAGTGACTGGGTCGATGTCGGCAAACACCGGCGTGGCGCCAACTTCCAGAATCACGTTGGCGGTGGCCACCCAGGAAATCGGCGTGGTGATCACTTCATCACCCGGTCCGACGCCGGCAATTCGCAATGCGATCTCCATGGTGCAGGTGCCGGAATTGAACGTACGCACCGGGCGCCCGCCGAAATATTCCGAGAGTTGCGCTTCAAAAGCCTGCACCTTGGGGCCGCTGGTAATCCAGCCCGAGCGCAGCACATCGCCGACAGCGGCAATCGTGGCTTCATCGATGGTGGGTTTGGAGAAGGGCAGGAAAGACAGTTGGCTCATAAATGTGGATACCCGATCAGCGAACGTTTGTAGGCGCCGAGCATAATGATCCGGATTGACCGACAGCGCCACGCCATCCGTGCCGGTATCGACTGCTATGCTGGTTTGACCGAGTTGCATCGACGCTGAGCGCCAGTCATGAGAGAGCCCGTCATGTCCCAGTTGCCGTCCTTGAGCCAGTTACGCGACCCCAATACCTTCCTGCGCCGCCATCTCGGGCCCGATGCCGCCGAGCAGCAGGCGATGCTCGACAGCCTCGGTCTTGGCAGCCGCGTCGAGTTGATCGAGCAGACGGTGCCGCCGGGAATCCGCCTCAACCGACCGCTGGACCTGCCGCCCGCCCTCGATGAGGTAGCCGCACTGGCCAAACTGCGCGGCTACGCCGAACAGAACCAGGTCTGGACCAGCCTGATCGGCATGGGGTATCACGGCACCCTCACGCCGGCCGTCATCCTGCGCAACGTGCTGGAAAATCCCGGTTGGTACACCGCTTACACGCCTTACCAACCGGAGATTGCCCAAGGCCGGCTCGAAGCGCTGCTGAATTTCCAACAGCTGACCATCGACCTGACCGGTCTGGAACTGGCCAACGCCTCGCTGCTGGATGAAGCCACGGCGGCCGCCGAGGCCATGGCGCTGGCCAAGCGTGTCGCCAAGTCCAGAAGCAATCTGTTCTTCGTCGACGAAAACTGCCACCCGCAGACGATTTCCGTGGTGCAGACCCGGGCCGAAGGGTTCGGTTTCGACCTGGTCATCGATGCTGTGGATAACTTGAAGCAGCATCAAGTGTTCGGCGCGTTGCTGCAATATCCCGACACCCATGGCGAAATTCGCGACCTGCGTCCGCTGATCGATCATCTGCATGCCCAGCAAGCCCTGGCCTGCGTCGCCACCGACCTGCTCAGCCTGTTGCTGCTGACTCCGCCGGGAGAGTTGGGCGCCGATGTGGTGTTCGGTTCATCCCAGCGCTTCGGCGTGCCCATGGGTTACGGCGGCCCGCACGCGGCGTTTTTTGCCAGCCGCGACGAGTACAAACGCGCGATTCCCGGGCGGATCATCGGCGTATCAAAAGATGCTCGCGGCAACGTGGCCCTGCGCATGGCCCTGCAAACTCGCGAGCAACATATTCGCCGGGAGAAAGCCAACTCGAACATCTGCACCGCCCAGGTGCTGCTGGCCAATATCGCCAGTTTCTATGCGGTCTACCATGGCCCGGAAGGGCTCAAAAATATTGCCCAGCGTGTCCATCGGCTGACCTGCATTCTCGCCGCCGGTCTGGAACGCCATGGCGTTACACGTGTGAACCAACAGTTCTTCGACACGCTGACCCTGGAGGTCGGTGGCACTCAGACCGCGATCATCGAAAGTGCCCAGGCGGCGCAGATCAACTTGCGCATTCTCGGTCGCGGGCGGTTGGGCCTGAGCCTCGACGAAACCAGTGACGAAACCACCGTGGCGAAACTGTTCGATGTGTTTCTCGGTGCCGATCATGGGCTCAACGTCGACGAACTGGATGCTGAGGCCCTGGCGTCCGGCATTCCTGCAGGATTGCAGCGCAGTACGCCTTATCTGCGTCATCCGGTGTTCAATGCCCATCACAGCGAAACCGAAATGTTGCGTTACTTGAAGCAGCTGGAAAACAAAGACCTGGCGCTCAATCAATCGATGATCCCGCTGGGCTCCTGCACCATGAAGCTCAATGCCACCAGCGAAATGATCCCGATCACCTGGCCGCAGTTCGCCAACCTGCACCCGTTTGTGCCGAAAGAGCAGGTGATGGGTTATTCCCTGATGATCGAGGAACTGGAGCGCTGGCTCTGCGCGATCACCGGTTTCGATGCGATCTGCATGCAACCCAACTCGGGCGCCCAGGGCGAGTACGCCGGGCTACTGGCGATCCGCAAATATCACGAGAGCCGTCATCAGGGCGCGCGGGATATCTGCCTGATCCCGTCTTCGGCCCACGGCACCAACCCGGCCTCGGCGCAAATGGCCGGGATGCGGGTGGTGATCGTCGAGTGCGACGAGGCGGGTAATGTCGATCTGGAAGACCTGAAAGAAAAGGCCATAGAGGCGGGGGACAAACTTGCCTGCCTGATGGCGACTTATCCTTCGACCCATGGGGTCTACGAGGAAGGCGTCAGCGAGATCTGTGAAGTTATCCACCGCCATGGCGGTCAGGTGTACATGGATGGCGCCAACCTCAACGCGCAGGTCGGGTTGGCGCGGCCGGCAGACATCGGTGCCGATGTGTCGCACATGAACCTGCACAAAACGTTCTGCATTCCCCACGGCGGTGGTGGACCGGGGATGGGCCCGATTGGTGTCCGGGCGCACCTGGCGCCGTTTGTCGCCAACCACCCGGTGGTGCCGATCGATGGCCCGCTGCCGGGTAATGGCGCGGTGAGCGCAGCCCCTTGGGGCAGTGCAAGTATTCTGCCGATCAGCTGGATGTACATCGCGATGATGGGGCCGCAGTTGGCGGATGCGAGTGAGGTGGCGATCCTCGCCGCGAATTACCTGGCGCAGCATTTGTCCGGGGCGTTCCCGGTGCTCTACACCGGACGCAACGAGCGCGTGGCCCACGAATGCATCCTCGACTTGCGTCCGCTCAAGGTGCTGACCGGGATCAGCGAAGAAGACGTTGCCAAACGCCTGATGGACTACGGCTTCCATGCGCCGACCATGTCATTCCCGGTGCCGGGGACGTTGATGGTCGAACCGACCGAGAGTGAATCGAAGGCGGAACTGGACCGTTTTATCGATGCGATGCTGAGCATTCGCGCGGAAATCAACGAGGTGCAGAACGGCAACTGGCCGGCGGAGGACAACCCGCTGAAGCGTTCGCCGCATACCTTGGCCGACATCACCGGTGTCTGGGAGCGGCCGTACAGCATCGAGCAGGCGGTGACGCCGGATGCTCACACCAAGGCCCATAAGTACTGGCCGGTAGTGAACCGTGTGGACAATGTCTACGGCGATCGCAACCTGTTTTGCGCGTGTGTGCCGGTGGATGAATACCGTTGATTGGTGTCGGGCAAAAAAATGCCGCTCATGTGGAGCGGCATTGTTCTGGGCAATGAATCAGAACGACATTCGTGCCTCGACGTATAGGTTCTGCTCCCGGAGTTTGCCCTTCAGTTGTTCGTCCCTTGCATTAATGCGGTTAGCAAAGGTGTTGTAGCCGGTTTCAATATCTCCCATGTCGACGTACCGGTAACCGGTGCCGAGGGTAACTTGCTGGTTGAGCTTGAGGTCAGCCCCGACACCAAAGGCATAGGCGAAGTTGTTCTGGCTGTTGTTGGCGAACCGTCGCGAAGGGTTGGATTGATAGCCCTCGGAACTGATATGCGCGACACCGACACCGGCCATCGCGTACAGGGACAGGTATTCGTTCAGAGGAAAATCCTTGTAGCCATTGACCATCAGTCGGCTGGACGAAACTTGCATGTTGTTGACGTTGGCGTTGAACGGCGCCCAGTAACTCTTGAATTCCGAGTCTTGCTTGATCGTGTACTCGCCTTCCAGACGCCAATCACCCTTGAACCCATACCCTAGCGCAACGGAGCCGGTGATGTTCTTGTTGCTGTCGGGGCTGATGACGCGGTTATTCACTCGAGGGCTGGTGAGCAGGGCGCTGGAAAGGTCTTGTTGAGCGCTCTGGATTTTTATCGAGCCGTACAGACCATCGGCCTGCGATATCTGGCAGAAGGTGGCGGTCAGCAGCAGTAAAGATAGGGCTGTTTTTTTCATGTGAGTCGATTCGCGTGTGTGGGTAATCCGAATCGACAAAGTTTGAGTTTACATGCCACGGGTTCATACCAGACCTTTCCTCAGAAGGTCGGTGAAAACTCGCCAGCATGTCAGTGTTTTGGCGTTAGCCGTCGTAGGAAATAACTGTGAAATTTACCTGGCTCATAAAAAATGCCGCTGTTGGGAGCGGCATTTTTGACCAGCAATGAAGCTTATTTCGAGGCGATGGCATTCTTCGCCAGGATGGCGTTCGCCAGTTCCATGTCCGTGGCTTGCAGGCCAGGGTTTTCAGCGCGGACTTTCTGCATGGCAGATTCCAGATAGGGGCCGCGAATAGCGCCGTCACTGGCGACAAAGCTGCCGGCGTCGTCCTGGGCGGCGACGATCAGCTTGTGATCCCTGGAGGTCAGGTAGGACGTACCGGTGGTGGCACCGGAAGTAAGGACGTTACGCAAAAAGCTGTCATCAGCCATCGCCGAACCGACTTGAAGGGACAACACGGCGACGGTAGCGACAGCAAGTTTGAGACGCATAAAAGGTGACTCCACTGGGTTTTAACTGCGGCCTTTGATTGCCAATAACCCAATCGAGTTCCGTGACGTTAGTCGGCTAGTTCCACCAGTAAGATCGCCCCTTGCTGTCCGATCACCCGAACACGGCTGCCAGCCGTAGCGTCAGGGCCTCGGGCCATCCACACGCCGTCGGCGACCTTGATCTTGCCGCGGCCGTTGACAATCGTTTCGGTGACCACGAACACCTTGCCGATCAGCTCTTGCCCTCGCAGGTTCAGGTTCGGCTGATCGCTGGCCCGCACCACTCTGCGCTGACGTCTCCACCAGTACAGGGCGGTGAGGATCGAAAAAACGGCAAACAACAGCACCTGCCATTCCCAGGGCAAATCCGGTATCAGGAACGTCAGCACGCCGACGGCGGCGGCTGCCATGCCGATCCACAGCAGATAACCGCCAGCACCGAACACCTCGAGGATCAGCAACAGCGTGCCCAGGGCCAGCCAGCTCCAGAACGAAAACAGTTCCATGGACAGCGACCTCAGCCTTTCTTGCCGTCGAAGGTGGCCTTGACGATTTCGCCGATGCCACCGACTGCACCGATCATCGAACCGGCTTCGAGCGGCATCAGGATCACTTTGCTGTTGTTGGCCGAGGCCAGCTTGCCCAAGGCATCAATGTACTTCTGTGCGACGAAGTAGTTGACCGCCTGCACGTTACCGCCGGCGATGGCTTCGGACACCACTTTGGTGGCCTGGGCTTCGGCCTGGGCCTGACGCTCCCGGGCCTCGGCTTCGAGGAACGCTGCCTGACGACTGCCCTCGGCTTCGAGAATCTGCGCCTGCTTCTTGCCTTCGGCGGTGAGGATCGCCGAGGCGCGCAAACCTTCGGCTTCCAGAATCTGTGCGCGTTTGATCCGCTCGGCTTTCATCTGGCCGGACATGGCGGCCATCAGGTCTGCGGGAGGGCTGATGTCCTTGATCTCGATCCGGGTGATCTTGATGCCCCACGGCGCCGTGGCTTCATCGACGGTGCGCAGCAGTTTTTCGTTGATGTTGTCGCGCTGGCTGAGCATCGCGTCCAGCTCCATGGACCCGAGCACGGTGCGGATATTGGTTTGCAGCAGATTGCGCACGGCATGTTCGAGGTTGTTCACCTCGTAGGCGGCCTGGGCGGTATTGACCACCTGGAAGAAGCATACGGCGTCGATCTGCACGGTGGCGTTGTCGGCGGTGATGACTTCCTGGGGCGGAATGTCCAGTACGCTTTCCATCACATTGATCTTGCGGCCGATGCGGTCCATCACCGGGATGATGATGCTCAGTCCTGGCTTGAGGGTGTTGGTGTAACGGCCGAAGCGTTCGACCGTCCATTCAAACCCTTGGGGCACCACTTTGAAGCCCATGAAAAGAATGGCCACGACCAGCGCGACGAAGAGAATCAGTGCAATGCTCATAACGGTCCCTGTCCAGTCTGGATTGAGTTGCGATGACCAGAGTGTAGGGCAAAAGGCCCGTATGCGACTTTGGGGAAGTATCCGAGCGCAATCCTACAAAAAGAAGTGTGCGGCATTGGAGGTCATGGCCTATTTCTGCTCACTCTGCGGTGTCACCCGCAACACCTCTTCAATCGTGGTCAACCCCGCCGCCACTTTCTGCGCCCCCGACAACCGCAAACTGCGCATGCCTTCCTTGAACGCCTGACGCCGGACCGCCAGCAAGTCGGTGTCGGGGTTGATCAGCGCTTTGATGCCATCCGTCAGCTGCATGATTTCGTAAACCCCGGCGCGACCGCGATAGCCGGTTTCGCGGCATTCCAGGCAACCGATGGCGCGCTGGGCATTGGTCGGCAGTGGCGCTTGCCAAGGCCGGGTCAGGGTTTGCCAGTCGTCTTCGCCCAACGTTAAGGGGGCCTTGCAGTGAGGGCATAACGTACGCACCAGACGCTGGGCCATGACCCCGAGCACCGTGGCCTTGATCAGGTAATGCGGCACGCCGAGTTCCAGCAGGCGGCTGATGGCGCTCGGGGCATCGTTGGTGTGCAACGTCGACAGCACCAGGTGACCGGTGAGTGCCGCCTGAATTGCCATCTCGGCGGTTTCGAGGTCGCGGATCTCGCCGATCATGATGATGTCCGGGTCTTGCCGCATCAGCGCGCGTACGCCGGCGGCAAAGGTCAGGTCGATGTTGTGTTGGACCTGCATCTGATTGAACGCCGGCTCGACCATTTCGATCGGGTCTTCGATGGTGCAGAGATTGACCTCCGGCGTCGCCAGTTTCTTGAGGGTGGTGTACAGCGTGGTGGTCTTGCCCGAACCGGTTGGCCCGGTCACCAGAATGATGCCGTTGGGCTGGCGGATCATGTCTTGCCAGCGGCGCAGGTCCTCGGCGGAGAAGCCCAGTTGGTCGAAATCCTTGAGCAGCACTTCCGGGTCGAAGATCCGCATGACCATTTTCTCGCCGAACGCTGTCGGTAATGTCGACAACCGCAGTTCGACTTCGCCGCCGTCCGGGGTCTTGGTCTTGACCCGGCCGTCCTGGGGTTTGCGCTTTTCCGCGACGTTCATCCGCCCCAGGCTTTTCAGGCGGCTGACGATGGCCATGGTCACTTGCGGCGGGAATTGATAGACGTTGTGCAGCACGCCGTCGATGCGAAAGCGCACCGTGCCTTGCTCGCGCCGGGGCTCGATGTGGATATCGCTGGCCCGCTGCTGGAACGCGTACTGGAACAGCCAATCGACGATGTTGACGATGTGCGCATCGTTGGCGTCCGGCTCCTGGTCGCTGGCGCCGAGGTTGAGCAATTGTTCGAAGTTGCCCAGGTTGCTTGTCTGCTGATCGGCGTTGGTCGCGCCGGTGACCGATTTGGCCAAGCGGAAAAACTCCACGCTGAAGCGCTGGATATCCACCGGGTTGGCTACCACGCGCTTGATCGGCAGTTTCAATACGTGGGTCAGGTCAACTTCCCAGCCGCTGACGAAGGGCTGGGCGCTGGCCACGGTGACGGCATCGCGGTCGATGGCCACCGCCAGAATCTTGTGGCGTTGGGCGAAGGCATAGGACATCAGCGGCGTAATGGCGGCGACGTTGATTTTCAGTGGGTCGATGCGCAAGTAAGGCTGGCCGGCCTGCTGGGACAGCCACAGCGTCAGGCTTTCCAGATCGAGGTGTTTACCGGGACGGCTGAGGTCGTCCAGGTGTTGGCTGGCGATGAACTCCAGCGGATGTTGCTGACCATTGGTGGCATGACGGCGGCGGGCGTTGAGTGCGTGTTCGGCCGAGTCCTGGCTGACAAAGCCTTGGGCGACCAGTTCACGCAGCAAATCGTTAAGGTCCAGCCAGCGGTCCTGAGTGGCAAGTTGAACGGACATGCGGGCTCCTTATGAACAACCGTTCGCAAAGGATAGCTGCGCTCCCGCAGACCGTTGGGCCACTACCGGACCAACACGTGTCGGGTTTTTTCAGGGGAGGGGGTCAGCCCGCTGCCTGCGCCGGCTCTTGCCACGCCGAATCAGCCGCTTGCAGATTCACCGAACAGACGCTGATCAGGTTACGCAGTTTTTCCGCGATCACCTGGGCACGGTGCCAGCTCAGGCCGTCCATGACGATGTCGATCGACAGCAGATCGTCCAGGCGCTGTACGTTGACCTGCTGTGGCGTCAGAAACTGCAAGGCGAACAGGTTGAGCGCGCGGCACAGCAGATCCGGCTCGGCCTCGGCCAGCAGTTGGTATTGAACGCGGCAGTGGGCGTTGCTGACGTTCCAGACATCGGCGCGGGCGGGCGGGGTGTTCACGGCTTCGAGGGGCGGCATGGTCAGGCTCCAAAATCATTGGAGGAATTTTTACATTCTGTGTGGGGTATTTCTTATCTATGATTGGGTTTATTGACGATTTATCGAATCGATCAATTCAAGATCATATTAATTTCAGGTTTTTCTATGCATAGCGAGCTGGATGGCTACGACCGCAAGATTCTCGCGTTGCTGCAAGAGGACGCTTCGCTCTCCAGCGCGCAGATCGCCGAGCAGGTGGGCCTTTCGCAGTCGCCCTGCTGGCGGCGGATTCAGCGGATGAAGGAGGAGGGGATCATTCGCGGTCAGGTGACGTTGCTTGATCGCAAGAAAATCGGCCTCAACACGCAAATCTTCGCCGAGATCAAACTCAACGCCCACGGGCGCTCGAACTTCACTGAGTTCACCGAAGCGATTCGCGGTTTCCCCGAAGTGCTGGAATGTTATGTGCTGATGGGATCGGTGGATTTCTTGTTGCGGATCGTCACAGCAGACATCGAGGCTTATGAGCGTTTCTTCTTCGAGAAACTGTCGATGGTGCCGGGGATACAGGAGGTCAACTCGATCGTGGCTTTGTCGGAAATCAAATCCACGACGAGTTTGCCGGTGTTGCGTTGATTGTTGCGGTAGAGGTTTTTTGTGGCGAGGGGGCTTGCCCCCGTTGGGTCGCGAAGCGGCCCCAAAAGCTTTGCGACTGCTTCGCAGCCGAACGGGGGCAAGCCCCCTCGCCACAGGGTGTTACAGACGCAGCAGGGTCTTCCACGCACGATTCTGATACACCGCGATCGCCTGCTGCTTACGCGCATCCAGCGACTCATCGGTGATCGGCTCGTTAGCTAGCAGGGCAAGCTGTTTCAGCTCACCGTACAGGCGATCCATTTCCGGGATGTCCAGCACGCTACGGGCGTGGTGCAGCCAGGCCTGGATACGCTCGATGCGCGGCAGTTGCTCGGCCAGGTCTTCCGGCTGTTGCTGGTAACGCTGCAGTTGCAGCGAGTTGGCTTCTTCGCCCAGAAGGCGTGGCAGCCAGCTGCCCAGTTGCGCGGCGCCCTGGCGATTGCCACGGGTGTTGCGATCGGCAGCCCAGGTACGGGCCAGCAACCAGCGCGAAGTGTTCAGCGAGAACAGGCCCCAGCGCGGGTCTTCCAGCTCTTCGAGGAACTGCTCCGGCGCGGCTTTGCGCACGTCTTCGTCGTCCAGGCCGGCTTGTACCAGCGGGCGCCAGTCCTCCAGCAAGGCATCCAGCGCGACCCGCAGATCGTGAGTCGACTGACGCGGCGCGGCTTGACCGAGGCTACTGATCAGCGCGCGCATTTCAGCGAGGTTTTCGACCCAGTCCTGCAGCAAGCGCCAGTGGCCATTAAAGCGATATTGCTCGGCCAGGCGCTGGCTGCTGCCCAGCAAATGCCAGCACAGGGCGGCGAACGCATCGTCCAGTGGCATTTCGGCGGTGATCTGCGGCGCCGGCAAGCTCAGCGAGTAGCTGTTGGCGTCGAACAGGCGATAACCGCGTTCGGCCTTGCTGATGTCGCATGGCATCAGCGGCAGGGTCGCGGCCAGTTCGGCGGCCAGTTCCAGCAGTGCGGCCGGCTCGCCTTCGCGCAGTTCCAGTTCCAGCTCGCAGATTTCTTCTTTCTGCTTGCCGACCACCACGTGGCCCAGGTCCAGCGCGGCTTCGATGACCACTTTGGTCTTGCCACGGCCCCAGGCGATTTCCGCGCGTTCACGCACGAAATCGGTGGTGAAGATGGCTTTCAGGGTTTTCTTGTCCAGCTCCGCCAACTGCTCGGGCCAGCATTCGCCGTCGAGCTTCTTCACGTCGAGTTTGGCTTTGGGCAGGTGCCAGTCGTACTCGTGACGTTCGGACAGACCGGCGACGCTCTGGCCACGGGTCTTGAGGGTCTGAATCACTTCTTCGCCATCGCGGCGCAGGCGCAGGGCAACCTTGGCGCGGGCCAGGTCGCGCTCGGGCGTGTCGAAGTACTGGTTCATCAACTCACGGCGTTCCCAGCCACTTTTGTTGCGTTTTTTCAATAACGGGTGCTCGCGCAGGGCGGCGAGGGTTTCGCGGCTGACGCGGAGTTTGATTTCGGTTTCTTTCTGCATGGCCGGAAAATCCAGGATCGGGAGCGCAGCCGGGGGAATGTGTGGCTGCCAAGGTCGTGCAGTGTACAGGACTGATGCATCCTACGCGCCGCGGCGGTTTATTCCTGTCGCCGGATGGCTCTATGATGGACTTCAATTCGGGAGTTGGGAGTCAGCGATGCCTTTGCCGTCCATGAGAGATCAGTTCGCTGCGCTGATCGCCGCGCCGTCTGTCAGCTGTACCCAACCCAGCCTGGATCAAACCAATCGGCCGGTCATCGACTTGTTGGCGACATGGCTCGGGGAGCTGGGTTTTGCCTGCGACATCCAGCAGGTCAGCCCCGGCAAGTTCAACCTGCTGGCCAGTTTCGGTTCCGGTCCCGGCGGCCTGGTGCTGGCCGGTCACAGCGATACGGTGCCGTACGACGCGGCGCTGTGGCAGACCGATCCGCTGAAACTGACGGAAGTGGACGGCCGTTGGGTGGGCCTGGGCAGTTGCGACATGAAGGGCTTTTTTGCCCTGGCCATCGAAGCCGTCAAACCCTTGCTCGACCAGCCATTCAAGCAACCCTTGCTGATTCTTGCGACCTGCGATGAAGAAAGCTCGATGTCCGGTGCGCGTGCCTTGGCCGAAGCCGGGCGGCCACTAGGTCGCGCGGCGGTGATTGGCGAGCCGACGGGGTTGAAGCCGATCCGTCTGCACAAAGGCGTGATGATGGAGCGCATCGACATCCTCGGTCAGAGCGGTCACTCCTCGGACCCGAGCCTGGGCCATAGCGCCCTTGAAGCCATGCACGATGCCATCGGCGAACTGCGCGGCTTGCGTCTGGCGTGGCAGCGGGAGTTTCGTAATCCGCAGTTCAGTGTGCCGCAGCCGACGATGAATTTCGGCTGCATTCACGGTGGCGATAACCCCAACCGTATCTGCGGTCAGTGCTCACTGGAGTTTGACCTGCGTCCGCTGCCGGGCATGGACCCCAGTGCCCTGCGCGCGGCGATTTTGCAGAAGCTCAACCCTATTGCCGCACGGCACCAGGTGAAGATCGATTACGCGCCATTGTTCCCCGAAGTGCCGCCATTCGAGCAGGCCGAGGACTCGGAATTGGTGAGGGTCGCTGAAAAGCTCACCGGCCATCGCGCCGAAGCAGTGGCGTTCGGCACAGAAGCGCCTTATCTTCAGCGCCTTGGCTGTGAAACACTGGTCTTGGGCCCCGGCGACATCGCTTGCGCCCACCAACCGGGGGAATACCTCGAAATGTCACGTTTGCAGCCTACCGTGCATCTATTACGTCAACTGATCGAACATTACTGCCTGACGCCGGCGTCGCTCGTATAAATTGCCAGTGTCACTACCCGTACTTATGAGGAGAGCGCGCGTGTCGCCAAGCCTGTTCCGACGATAACCATCAGCCTGCTGTGCGTTTACTGCGTTACTCTTTTTTCGGCTGCTATTTATTACAGGCCCAGGTTCATGCCCGAATACGTCAATTGGCTTCGTCACGCTTCGCCTTACATCAACGCCCACCGCGATTGCACTTTCGTCGTCATGCTGCCCGGCGACGGTGTGGAGCACCCGAACTTCGGCAATATCGTCCACGACCTGGTGCTGCTGCACAGCCTGGGTGTGCGACTGGTGCTGGTTCACGGTTCGCGTCCGCAAATTGAAACCCGCCTCGCTGCTCGCGGCCTGACCCCGCACTACCACCACGGCATGCGCATCACCGATGCAGCGACGCTGGAGTGTGTGATTGATGCGGTCGGTCAACTGCGCATCGCCATCGAAGCGCGGTTGTCCATGGACATGGCCTCGTCGCCGATGCAGGGCTCGCGCCTGCGGGTGGCCAGCGGCAATCTGGTCACTGCGCGGCCGATCGGCGTGCTCGAAGGTGTCGATTATCACCACACCGGCGAAGTGCGCCGGGTCGACCGCAAGGGCATCAATCGCCTGTTGGACGAACGCTCCATCGTGCTGTTGTCGCCGTTGGGTTACTCGCCGACCGGCGAAATCTTCAACCTCGCCTGCGAAGACGTCGCGACCCGCGCGGCCATCGACCTGGGCGCAGACAAGTTGCTGCTGTTTGGCGCCGATCTCGGACTGCTGGATGAAAATGGTCGCCTGGTTCGCGAGTTGCGTCCGCAACAAGTGCCGGCGCACCTGCAACGCCTGGGCAGCAACTATCAGGCCGAACTGCTGGATGCGGCCGCTGAAGCGTGCCGGGGCGGGGTGGCGCGCAGCCATATCGTCAGCTACGCCGAAGACGGCGCGCTGCTGACCGAACTGTTCACCCGTGACGGTGGCGGTACGCTGGTGGCCCAGGAACAATTCGAAGTTGTGCGCGAGGCGGCCATCGAGGACGTCGGCGGTTTGCTGGACTTGATCAGCCCGCTGGAAGAACAGGGCATTCTGGTTCGCCGGTCCCGCGAGGTATTGGAGCGCGAAATCGAGCAGTTCAGCGTGGTCGAGCGTGAAGGCATGATCATCGCCTGCGCGGCGCTGTATCAGATTGCCGATTCGGATGCGGGGGAGCTGGCGTGTCTGGCGGTGAACCCGGAGTACCGCCATGGTGGTCGCGGTGATGAATTGCTGGAGCGCATCGAAACCCGCGCCCGGGCTCAGGGCCTGAAAACCCTGTTCGTGCTGACTACCCGGACCGCCCACTGGTTCCGCGAGCGGGGTTTCGTGCCGAGCAGCGTCGATCGCCTGCCATCGGCGCGGGCATCGCTTTACAACTATCAGCGTAATTCGAAGATCTTCGAAAAAGCCCTCTGACTGAGTGGCTGTCTATATTGGCTTTTGTGGCGAGGGAGCTTGCTCCCTTGCCACAGGTCTGCGTGCTACTCGGTGACGTATTTGGCGCTGACATACGGCGCATAGTCCGGCAGCACTGTCTCTACCTTCCCTTGTTCCAGCAAGAATTTCGTCCTCTCGCCAATCGCTGTGGCCGTGCCGTCATCGCGCCGCGCGGTGGTCTGCTGCGCGGGGCTGACCATTTCCGGATCGTTATTGAAACGACGCCAATCGACTTTATGGCCTATGGTTTCTCGAATCGCCGTCGGCTCGAAGGCCTTCGGTGGGGGGCCGGGTTGATAATCGACCGTGAGCGTCGTCGCCTGAGTGGAAAGAGAAAATATTAGCGATACACAAACTGTAACAAATTGACTAGATAGTGCGCGTTTAGCCATGATGGCGTCGCCTTTTCGATAGGGATTGACGCGTACGGGATGTGCCAAAGCCAATGGGAATAAAAAAAGGCTGGTAAATACCCTTTAGGAATTAGCTTTTGGGCCAATGCCGTTATATCCGGTTCGATGAGCCGCCGGCAGGGACTCAATATTCGACGTTAGACCTTGGTCGTAGACATACATGGTTACGATTGACTTGGTAGTCACGGTCTGGCGCTAATCGCGCATCTGTGGATCCAGGGCTTTCGACCCAAGACCAAAGAACACAAAAATTAGAAAACGAGAGGAGCGAAACATGAATAAGTCCACCTTAGCCCTGGCTGTGGCCGTGGGGGTTTTGGCGCAGCAGGCAGGCGCAGCGGGTTTCCTGGAAGACAGCAAGGCTTCCGTCAGTTCCCGGACCATGTATTACGACGCCGATGTCCGTGAAGGCGACAATAGAGCTGCAAACCGTCAGCGAGAAACCGCTGAAGGTCTCAAGTTCGATTACCTGTCCGGGTTCACCCAGGGTACCGTTGGTTTCGGTATCGACGCCCAGGCACTGGTCGGCATCCACCTGGATGGCGGCAGGGGACATCACCCGCTCGGTAACAGCAACTCCTTCTTCCCGAGCGACGGCGACAGGTCCGCCGACGAGTGGAGTCGTCTGGATGGTAACGTCAAGGCGCGCTTCTCGAAGACCGAGGCCCACTTGGGTGGCGCTCTGGCACCTAACTTGCCGATCCTGATCGCGAACGACAGCCGTGTGCTGCCGCAGACCTTTGACGGTGGCACCATCACCTCGAAGGAAATTGACAATGTGACCTTCAACTTGGGTCAACTGGAGCACGCGTCGGGTCGCGCCTCCTCCAACAGAACTGGCCTGGCAGTGGCTGGCGGTGCTCAGGACAGCAACCAGTTCCGTTACGCCGGTGCTGACTGGAAAGTCACCAAAGACCTCACGCTGCAGTACTACTACGCGAACCTGGAAGACTACTACAAGCAGCACTTCCTCGGTCTGGTGCACGTCTACCCGATCGCCCCGAACCAGTCGTTCAAGACTGATATTCGTTATTTCGACAGCAGCTCCGATGGCAAGAACGGCGACGTCGGCTACCGCTTCAACAACAACAATGGCTACGCCAAGAATATAGGCGAGGTCGATAACAAGACCTGGAGCGCGACGTTCACCTACACCCTGGGTGGCAGCGCGTTCCTGCTTGGTCATCAGCGTGTCAGCGATGACGGCGGCTTTGTCTTCTTGAACCAGGGCAGCCTGATCGATAGCAAAGGTCGTCAAGAAGGTGCCGGTGGCGCCAGCTTCTACTCGTTCACCGATGCCACCGTGGGCAGCTTCATCCGTGCCGGTGAAAACACCACGTACGGTCAGTACTCCTATGACTTCGCCTCACTGGGCGTGCCAGGTTTGAAAGCTTCGATTGCTTACCTGGATGGCCGAGACATCAAGGCAACCAACGGCGTGGGTAAAGACCTGAATGAGCACGAGACCGACGCGCGTATCGACTACGTGATTCAAACGGGTGCACTCAAAGGGTTTGGTACGACTCTGCGTCACGGTACTTACAGCGGTAATACCAGCACCGCTGACCAAGACCAGACCCGTCTGATCTTCAACTACACCTACAGCTTCCTGTAATAACCCTCAAAAAAGAGCCTCGCCTGTTGGCGAGGCTTTTTTTTTGTGTTTTTTTATATTCCAAAAAAATAGCTTCAGTTGATTATTTATTCTTTTTTGTTTTTTGCCCGAGTCTATAAAATGAATTCATCAGGTACTCATTGGCAGCAACACGAGTATCGGATTCAGCATCCCCCGATTTTGAAGATCAAGGAATTGGTTCATGAGCCGATACCTTGTGTCCCGGCATGGATATATATGCCTAGATGGCATTAAAAAATACCGCAATAAGTCTTTTGGTTTGTCATGTCGGTAAAAAACAAGGGGGGCTGACCACCCGGCGCTCATTGCGCATCTTTGGATCCGGGCACTCGACCAGGACCAGGAACCCAGAATTAGAAATGAGAGGAGCGAAACAATGAACAAGTCCACCTTGGCCCTGGCTGTGGCCGTAGGGGTTTTGGCGCAGCAGGCAGGCGCCGCCGGTTTCATCGAAGACAGCAAGGCTACATTGGGGCTGCGCAACTTCTACATCAACACTGATAACCGTGATTCGGCAGCTAGAACTGCTTCCAATGTTCAGAGCAAAAACGAAGAGTGGGGCCAAGGCTTCGATCTGCGTTTCACCTCGGGCTACACCCAAGGCACCGTTGGCTTTGGTATTGATGCCATCGGCCTGCTGGGCGTCCGTCTGGATTCGGGTGGCGGCACCAACGGCGCAACTCCTACCTCTTACGGCGGCACTGTTTTCCCAAGTGAGTCCAACGGCAAAGCGGTTGATAACTTCTCCAGCCTGGGCCTGACTGCCAAAGCCAAGATTTCCCAGACCGAATTGAAGTTGGGTACCCTGCAGCCAAAACTGCCGGTGATCGTGACCAACGACGGTCGTCTGCTGCCGCAAACCTTCCAGGGCGGTCAGATCACCTCGAACGAGATCAAAGACCTGACACTGGTTGGCGGTCAGATCGAGCACGCCAAGGGGCGTAACTCCAGCAACAACGAAGAGTTGTCGATCGCTGGTGCGAACACGCGCGGTGCTGGCTTCCGTGACAGCAACAAGTTCATCTACGGTGGCGGTGACTACAAAATCACCAAAGACCTGACTGCCCAGTACTACTACGGCAACCTGGAAGACTTCTACAAGCAACACTTCCTGGGCCTGGTTCACAACTGGTCGATCGGTCCTGGTGTGTTGAAGTCTGACTTGCGTTACTTCAACAGCTCCGATGACGGTGCCAACGGTCACGACTCGGCTTATTTCAGCACCGGTAACTACGAGGGCTTCCGTTCCGGTCGCGGTAAAGTCGACAACAACCTGTACAGCGGCCTGTTCCTGTACTCCGTTGCCGGTCACACCTTCGGCGGCGGTTATCAGGTCAGCAATGGCAGCAGCGACTTCCCTTGGCTGAACCAGGGTGACGGCTCGTCGGCTTACCTGACCACCGACAGCCAGATCGCCAAGTTCGCCCGTGCCGGCGAACGTACCTGGCAAGCTCGCTACTCGTATGACTTCGCCAAGGTTGGCCTGCCAGGTGCTACTGCCGGCATCGTTTACCTGCGTGGCGACAACATTGACACCGTGGGCACCAATGGTCGCGAGAACGGTTCTGGCCGTTCCGAGTGGGAACGCGACCTGACCCTGGCGTACGTAGTACAATCAGGTCCGCTGAAAAACCTGGGCCTCACCTGGAAAAACGCCATGTGGCGCAACGACGTTCCGGGTCAGCGCGACCAGGACGAAAACCGTCTGATCGTCAGTTACTCGATCCCGCTGTTGTAATAGCGCTCGCGTAACCGACGAAAAAAAGCCCCGCCCGGCATCACGCCGGGCGGGGCTTTTGCGTTTTCAAGGCGGGCTCACCCCCGTAAACCCTCCTTGAAGTTCCCTTTTTGCAACAACTCAAGGCCTTCTCGAACCTTGGGATCGATGTTCGTCCCGATGGCGGATCAGGTCCAGTGAACAGATCTTTAATATTTCTTTATGATCTAAATAAATTGATATTTATTCTTTTTAATTAAATAGGAACGCAGGCACAGTTGAGCTCAACAAGCACTCACCAGGAGCAGCACCATGAGTCTCAGACTTGGCGATATCGCCCCCGATTTCGAACAGGATTCCAGCGCCGGCACCCTCCGTTTCCACGAATGGCTGGGCGATAGCTGGGGCGTGCTGTTTTCCCATCCGGCGGACTTTACGCCGGTGTGCACCACCGAGCTGGGCTTCACCGCCAGGCTCAAGGATGAATTTGCCCAGCGCGGCGTCAAAGCCATTGCTCTGTCCGTGGACCCGGTGGACTCGCATCACAAGTGGATCGAGGACATCAACGAAACCCAGAACGCCATCGTCAACTTCCCGATTCTCGCCGATGCGGACCGTAAAGTGTCCGACCTTTACGACCTGATCCACCCGAATGCCAACGACACCTTGACCGTGCGCTCGTTGTTCGTGATCGATCCGAACAAGAAGATTCGGCTGACCATCACTTACCCGGCGAGTACCGGCCGTAACTTCAATGAGATTCTGCGGGTAATCGATTCGCTGCAGCTCACCGACAACTACAAGGTGGCCACCCCGGCCAATTGGCAGGACGGTGATGAGGTGGTGATCGTGCCGTCGCTCAAGGACGAAGATGAAATCCAGCGACGTTTTCCCAAGGGTTACCGCGCGGTGAAACCGTACCTGCGCCTGACGCCGCAGCCGAATCGTTAACGTCAAAAGATCGTTCCCACGCAGAGCGTGGGAGCGATCATGTCTACCAAAGCAGGGGATTTTCAGGCCGTTTCGACGGCCTGTTTTTTTGTCCGGAAAAAGACAAACAGCATATTCACTTAAGATATAACCAAATGAATAAATATGATTTATAGATATATAAATCACCTGTTAAGGTCATTCCATCGACGCGAGATCGCAAGCTGCGAATCGCCAACACCGCTCAAGGAATTGTCTGAATGCTGGTCGTCTCACTCGGTGGCAGCCCCAGCCCACGCTCCCGTTCCGGGGTGTTGCTGGAGCGCTCCAAACGCTGGTTGCAAGAGCAAGGTGTGGAAGTGGTGAGTTACCAGGTACGGGACTTCCCGGCTGAAGATTTACTGCATGCCCGCTTCGACAGCCCGAAGGTGATCGATCTGTTGCAACAGATTGATAACGCCGACGGCCTGCTCATCGCCACACCGGTTTACAAAGCGTCGTTCTCCGGCGCGTTGAAGACCGTACTTGATTTGCTGCCCGAGCGCGCCCTGGCCCACAAAGTGGTTCTGCCAATGGCGACCGGCGGCAGCATCGCCCACATGCTGGCGGTGGATTACGCGCTCAAGCCGGTGTTGTCGGCGCTGAAGGCGCAGGAAATGCTCCACGGGATTTTCGCCGTAGACAGTCAGATTGCTTACGGCGAAGGCAGTGCCCAGGCGCAGTTGGCCCCCGAGCTTGCGCAACGGTTGAACGAATCGCTGGAGCTGTTCTACAGCGCCATGGCTCGCCGGCCCAAGCCGCTCGATCCGAACCTGTTGAACGAACGTTTGTTGAGTGCTCGCTGGAGCATTTAAGCCAGCCCTCAAGCAACATCTGAATTTGAAGTACTCACCTTACTGGCCCGCCAACGGGCAAGCAGGTGCAGCCAAAACCCAACTGCAAAAAAGGAGAGCGCCATGCGCCCTGTCATTTTGCGTCGTGGTCTGGTCGCTCTGTTTGCTGCGGCTGTGTCCTTCGGCGTCATTACTCAAGCCCAAGCCGAGACTTTGCGAATCGGCTATCAGAAATACGGCACCCTGGTGCTGCTCAAAGCCAAAGGCACTCTGGAAAAACGCCTCGCCGCCCAAGGCGTGGACGTGCAATGGACGGAATTCCCAGGCGGCCCGCAACTGCTTGAAGGCCTGAACGTCGGCTCCATCGACTTCGGCGTCACCGGCGAAACGCCTCCGGTTTTCGCTCAGGCCGCGGGCGCCGATCTGCTCTACGTCGCTTATGAACCGCCAGCGCCCCACAGCGAAGCGATCCTGGTGCCGAAGGGCTCACCGATCAAATCGGTGCAGGAACTCAAGGGCAAGAAAGTCGTGCTCAACAAAGGCTCCAACGTGCACTACCTGCTGGTGCGTGCGCTGGAAGACGCCGGCCTCAAATACACCGACATCCAGACCGTGTTCCTGCCACCCGCCGATGCCCGCGCCGCATTCGAGCGCGGCAGTGTCGATGCCTGGGTGATCTGGGACCCGTACCAGGCTGCCGCCGAACAGCAACTGCAAGCGCGCACCTTGCGCGATGGCAAAGGCATCGTCGACAACCATCAGTTCTATCTGGCGACCAAGCCTTACGCGCAGAAAAATCCTCAAGTGATCAAAACCCTGGTGGAAGAAGTGCGCGCGGTCGGTGAATGGTCCCGGGCCAATCCCGAGGACGTAACCCGACAGGTTTCGCCACTGCTCGGCCTGCCGGCGGACATCACCCTGACTTCGGTGAAGCGCCAGGGTTACGGCGCGCTGTTCCTGCCCCCTGAGGTGGTCGCCGCCCAACAGAAAATCGCCGACAGCTTCTACCAGCTCAAGCTGATTCCCAAGCCCTTGAGTATCAAGGACGTGATCTGGACGCCACCGGCAGCCGTCGCCAAAGCGCCGTAATTCGATTCCCCAAGGAGACCACTCCATGAGCCTCAATATCTTCTGGTTCCTGCCTACCCACGGCGACGGCCATTACCTTGGTACCGCCGAAGGCGCTCGCGCCGTCGACCACGGTTACTTGCAACAAGTCGCGCAAGCGGCGGATCGTCTGGGTTTCGGCGGGGTGCTGATTCCCACCGGTCGCTCCTGCGAAGATTCGTGGCTGGTGGCAGCCTCCCTGATCCCGGTGACCCAGCGTTTGAAATTCCTCGTCGCCCTGCGCCCCGGGATCATTTCCCCGACGGTAGCGGCGCGTCAGGCCGCGACCCTGGATCGTCTGTCCGGCGGCCGTGCGCTGTTCAACCTGGTCACCGGTGGTGATCCGGAAGAACTGGCCGGCGACGGTCTGTTCCTCAGTCACGAAGAGCGCTATCAGGCCTCGGTGGAATTCACCCGCATCTGGCGCCGGGTACTGGAAGGCGAAACCGTTGATTACGACGGTCAGCACATCAGCGTGAAGGGCGCCAAGTTGCTCTATCCGCCGATCCAGCAACCGCGTCCGCCGCTGTATTTCGGCGGCTCGTCGGAAGCGGCGCAGGATCTGGCGGCAGAGCAGGTCGAAATGGTCCTGACTTGGGGCGAGCCGCCGGCCGCCGTTGCCGAGAAAATCGCACAGGTTCGCGCCAAAGCCGCGAAGCTCGGCCGCACCGTGCGATTCGGTATTCGCCTGCATGTGATCGTTCGCGAAACCAATGCCGAGGCGTGGCAAGCGGCGGATCGACTGATCTCTCATCTGGACGATGACACCATTGCCCGCGCCCAGGCTTCTCTGGCGCGTTTCGATTCGGTCGGCCAGCAACGGATGGCCGCTTTGCATGGCGGCAGTCGCGACAACCTGGAAGTCAGTCCCAACCTCTGGGCCGGTGTCGGTCTGGTGCGCGGCGGGGCCGGTACGGCGCTGGTCGGCGATGGTCCGACCGTGGCCGCTCGGGTGAAGGAATACGCCGATCTGGGCATCGATACGTTCATCTTCTCCGGTTATCCACACCTGGAAGAATCCTATCGGGTGGCCGAGTTGCTGTTCCCGCACCTGGACATCGAGCGCCCGGAGCTGCCGAAAAGCGCCGGTTACGTCAGCCCGTTCGGCGAGATGGTGGCCAACGACATTCTTCCCAAAGCCGCGTCCCAGAGCTGAGGCGTGGCCATGAAGAAAACTATCCACAGCCTCGCACCCTGGGTGTTGCCGATTCTGTTGCTGGCGGTATGGCAGTTGTCGGTGTCGGCGGGCTGGTTGTCGACGCGGATTCTGCCGGCGCCAATCGCGGTGATCGAAGCCGGTGTGAGCCTGTTCCGCAGCGGTGAAATCTGGACTCACCTGGCTATCAGCGGCTGGCGCGCGGCACTCGGGTTCGCCATCGGCGGCGGCATTGGCCTGGCGCTGGGCTTTATCACCGGCCTGTCGAAGTGGGGCGAGCGCCTGCTCGACAGTTCGGTGCAGATGATCCGCAACGTACCGCACCTGGCGCTGATTCCGCTGGTGATCCTGTGGTTCGGCATCGATGAGTCGGCGAAGATTTTCCTGGTGGCGTTGGGCACGTTGTTCCCGATCTACCTCAACACTTACCACGGCATCCGCAACGTCGATCCGGCGCTGGTGGAAATGTCCCGCAGTTATGGCCTGTCCGGTTTCAGCCTATTCCGTCAGGTGATCCTGCCCGGTGCGCTGCCTTCGATTCTGGTCGGTGTGCGTTTTGCCCTGGGCTTCATGTGGCTGACCCTGATCGTCGCCGAAACCATCTCCGCCAACGCCGGCATCGGCTACCTGGCGATGAATGCCCGGGAGTTCTTGCAGACCGACGTGGTGGTGCTGGCGATTCTGTTGTATGCCGTGCTCGGCAAACTCGCTGATCTCGCGGCCCGTGGGCTCGAGCGTGTGTGGCTGCGCTGGCATCCGGCCTATCAGGTTGCCAAGGGAGGTGCCGCATGACGGCTCAACAACCTCCACGCCTGCTGCGCGGAATTCCGCTGGCAGTGCGCAAGCTGCAAAAGATCTTCGGTTCGCGGCAGGTGCTGCGTGAAATCGACCTGCACATTCCGGCCGGGCAGTTTGTGGCGGTGGTCGGGCGTAGCGGTTGCGGCAAAAGCACCTTGCTGCGCTTGCTCGCTGGTCTCGACAAACCCACGGCTGGCGAATTGTTTGCTGGCTCCGCGCCGCTGAGTGACGCCCGGGAAGACACCCGGCTGATGTTCCAGGAAGCGCGGCTGCTGCCGTGGAAAAAGGTCATCGACAACGTCGGTCTCGGGCTCAAGGGCAACTGGCGGCCGCAAGCGCTGGACGCGTTGGAGTCGGTCGGCCTGGCGGACCGCGCCCACGAATGGCCGGCGGCGCTGTCCGGTGGCCAGAAGCAACGCGTGGCCTTGGCCCGCGCGCTGATCCATCAACCGCGCCTGCTGTTGCTCGACGAACCGCTGGGCGCACTGGATGCCCTGACCCGTATTGAAATGCAGCAACTGATTGAACGGCTCTGGCAGACGCACGGTTTCACCGTGTTGCTGGTGACCCACGACGTCAGTGAGGCGGTGGCGATTGCCGATCGGGTGATTCTGATTGAAGAGGGCGAAGTCGGCCTCGACCTGGCAGTGGAATTGCCGCGCCCTCGGGTTCGCGGTTCCCATCGGCTAGCGGCGCTGGAAACCGAAGTGCTTAACCGCGTGCTGTCGGTACCCGGCCAACCGCCGGAACCGGAACCTGTTTCACCCTTGCCCACGCAATTGCGCTGGGCTCAATAACTTAAAGATTCATCAACGACAGGAATCAACATCATGACTATCAAAGCCATCAACGTTCGTAACCAGTTCAAAGGCTCGATCAAGGAAATCGTGCTCGGCGACGTCCTCTCGGAAATCGATGTGCAGACTGCCTCCGGCATCGTCACTTCGGTGATTACCACTCGTTCGGTGAAAGAGCTGGAACTGGTGGTCGGCAGCGAAGTGATCGCGTTTGTGAAATCCACCGAGGTGTCGATCGCCAAGTTGTAAGTGCGTGCGCCAACAACAACCCCGGAGGGTGTGAGCCCTTCGGGGTTTTTTATGCGTGCAGTTGTAGTGATGCTGTATTCGAAGGCTGCGATCTTTTAAAGCGTTGCGCGCTTGGCCAGGTACGGCGGCAGGTACAGGCCCAGATAAGCATCAAACACCCGCATCCCTTCTTCAGCCATGCGCGGCGTGATCTGCCCATGTTGCTGCACCGAGCGTGCATACACTCGATCCCCCAGCTCCATGGCCAGGGCAAACACATCGACGTCTGTCGGCAGTTTCGGCAGTTCGAAGTGGTGGTCGAACAGTTTGTGCATCAGGTCGCCGAGTTCGATGTCGTGCTGGCGGTCAGCCTGGGTGACTTCGGTCAGGCCGTGCTGGGCGAGGATCAACTGGCGGGCGGCGGCGTCTTCGTCGTAGATGTCGAGCATGCGTTGTTCCACCAGTCGCGACAAATCGCGCCAGCCGTTGAGGGCGTGGTGGTCGATGGGCGCTTGCAGGCAAGCACGGAACGCGGCGTGGACGTCGGCGGTCAGGGCTTCGAGCAGGGCCGGGACGCTGGCGAAAAAGTGGTAGACGGAGGAGGGCGGGATCTCTGCGCGTTCGGCGACACTGTAGATCGACAGGCTGGCCACGCCCTCGGCGGCCAGCAGCGTGCGGGCGGCATCGAGTATCGAATCGATCCGGGCCTGGCTGCGTGCGCGGGGTTTGCGTGGGGTGGCGAGTCGGGTCATTGAAGTCTCCTGCAGGGCAGCGGGCATTGTACGCAGAGCGCAGAGATGATCCATACCCCGTGGTGAGGGGGCTTGCCCCCGTTGGAGTGCGCAGCAGTCCCCAATCCAGCTAACGCGGTATCCCTGATACAACGAGATTGCCTGTTCTGGGGCTGCTACGCAGCCCTACGGGGGCAAGCCCCCTCGCCACAATGTTTAGTGGTTGGCCATAAAAAAAACGCCGCAGGCTGTAAAGCCGGCGGCGTTGTTTTTACGGCAACCGTTTACACGGTATGCAGGTACCAGTTGTATTCGAGGTCGGAGATGGAGTGTTCGAACTCCTCCAGCTCGCTCTCTTTACAGGCGACGAAGATATCGATGTATTTCGGATCGATGTACTTGGCCATGACTTCGCTGTCGTCCAGCTCGCGCAGTGCATCGCGCAGGTTGTTCGGCAGGCTTTGCTCGTTCTGCTCGTAGCTGTTGCCTTCCACGGGCGCGCCCGGCTCGATCTTGTTGACCAGACCGTGGTGCACACCGGCCAGGACCGAGGCCATCAGCAGGTACGGGTTGGCATCGGCGCCCGCCACACGGTGTTCGATGCGCACGGCATCGGAGGAGCCGGTCGGTACGCGAATCGCCACGGTGCGGTTGTCCAGGCCCCAGCACGGCGAGTTCGGCACGTAGAACTGCGCGCCGAAACGACGGTAGGAGTTGACGTTCGGGCAGAGGAAAGCCATCTGCGCAGGCAGGGTCTCGAGCACACCGCCGATCGCGTGACGCAGTGCGGCGTTCTGCTCGGGATCCTCGCTGGCAAAAATGTTTTTGCCATCTTTATCAAGAATCGAGATGTGGACGTGCAGACCATTACCCGCCTGGCCTGGATAAGGCTTGGCCATGAAGGTGGTGTCCATCTCATGGTCGTAGGCGATGTTTTTGATCAGACGCTTGAGCAGGACCGCGTAGTCGCAGGCCTTGATCGGGTCGGCCACGTGGTGCAGGTTCACTTCGAACTGCGCCGGGGCACTTTCCTTGACGATTGCATCGGCAGGGATGCCTTGCTCTTTCGCACCTTCCAGAATGTCCTGGAGGCAGTCGACGTATTCGTCGAGATCGTCGATCAGGTAGACCTGGGTCGAATGCGGGCGTTTGCCGGAGATCGGCGAGCGTGGCGGTTGCGGGCGACCGTTCACGTTTTCCTGGTCGATCAGGTAGAACTCCAGTTCGAACGCGGCGCAGATGGTCAGCCCCATCTCATCGAACTTGGTCACCACTTGACGCAGGACTTCGCGCGGGTCGGCGAAGAAAGGTTCACCTTCGAGTTCGTGCATGGTCATTAACAGTTGCGCAGTCGGGCGCTTCTGCCAGGGCTCATTGCACAGGGTGTCGGGGATTGGATAGCAGATTCGGTCAGCATCGCCGATGTCCAGGCCCAGGCCGGTGCTTTCCACCGTCGAGCCATTGATATCCAGAGCAAATAGAGAGGCCGGCAGGTTGATGCCTTTCTCGTAAACCTTGTGGAGGCTGGTGCGTTCGATGCGCTTGCCGCGCACCACACCATTCATATCCGCAATCAGAAGGTCAACGTACAGAACCTCAGGATGTTCCTTAAGGAACGCGTTCGCTTCGTTAAGCTGAACGGCACGCGGGGGTACCGACATGATGCAACACCTTTGTTGTTAAAAATATCAATCATTGATCTTTTCAGATTCCAGTCAACCCGAACGGCATGCCGAAGTCAAGCGAGGCCTTTTTTGCCCTAAAAAAGCGCTCGCAAGGCTTTTTTGAGGCACTTTGGGGCGTATTTTTGTCTTCTGACGTCTTGGCGCCCGCGGGCTTGAGCGGGCCGTGTTGTATTTTTTACGGGGGTGTTGTGTAAAAAAATGAACAAGGCTAAGCTCGATTCAAACCCATAACAGCAATAATACCGGGGTGCTTCATGTCTCGCCTGCCGTTAATCGGCGTCACCGCCTGCTCAAAGCAGATCGGTCTGCATGCTTATCACATCAGTGGCGACAAATACGTACGCGCCGTGGCATCAGCTGCCAAAGGCCTGCCGTTGATTCTTCCATCCCTGGCAGATCGACTGGCGCCGTCCGATATTCTGGACGCTCTGGACGGCATTCTGTTTACAGGCTCTCCTTCTAATATAGAACCGTTTCACTACAACGGCCCGGCCAGCGCGCCAGGCACTGCTCATGATTCTGCACGCGATGCCACCACTCTCCCGCTGATCCGCGCCGCTGTCGAGGCTGGCGTTCCCGTGCTCGGTATTTGTCGCGGCTTCCAGGAAATGAATGTGGCGTTCGGTGGCAGCCTGCATCAGAAGGTCCACGAGGCCGGTCCCTTCATGGACCACCGTGAAGACGACAGCCTGCCGCTCGAAGGGCAGTACGCCCCCAGTCACCCGGTGCACGTCCAGCCGGGTGGTGTACTTGCGGGGCTGGGTCTGGCGAGCGACATTCAAGTCAACTCGATTCATGGTCAGGGCGTCGAGCGGCTGGCGCCGGGCCTTCGTGTGGAAGCTGTGGCGCCCGATGGGCTGATCGAAGCGGTCTCTGTGATCGAAGGCAAGGCTTTTGCTTTAGGCGTGCAATGGCATCCCGAATGGCAGGTAAGCTTGAATCCTGACTACCTTGCGATTTTCCAGGCATTTGGCGATGCCTGCCGCAAGCGCGCATTACAACGCGACGCCGATGCGTCAAACAACGCCTGACTTATAAAAGTCAGGAAACTCAAGCCTAAGAGGCATTTATGAGTAACAACCTCGACCAGCTCACCGATTGGTTGAAAGACCACAAGATCACAGAAGTCGAATGCATGATTGGCGACCTGACCGGCATCACCCGGGGCAAGATCTCGCCGACCAATAAGTTCATCGCCGAAAAAGGCATGCGCCTGCCCGAAAGCGTTCTGTTACAGACCGTGACCGGCGACTATGTCGAAGACGACATCTATTACGAACTGCTCGACCCGGCCGACATCGACATGGTCTGCCGCCCCGACCAGAACGCCGTGTTCCTAGTGCCCTGGGCCATCGAACCCACCGCCATCGTGATCCACGACACCTACGACAAGCAGGGCAACCCGATCGAGCTGTCGCCGCGCAACGTGCTCAAGAAGGTACTGAAGCTCTACGCCGACCACGGCTGGCAGCCGATCGTGGCGCCGGAGATGGAGTTCTACCTCACCAAGCGCAGCGATGACCCGGACTACCCGTTGCAACCGCCGATTGGCCGTTCCGGTCGTCCGGAAACCGGTCGCCAGTCGTTCTCCATTGAAGCGGCGAACGAATTCGACCCGTTGTTCGAAGACGTCTACGACTGGTGCGAATTGCAGGAGCTGGACCTCGACACGTTGATCCACGAGGACGGCACTGCGCAGATGGAAATCAACTTCCGTCACGGCGATGCCCTGTCCCTGGCCGACCAGATTCTGGTGTTCAAACGCACCATGCGAGAAGCCGCACTCAAGCACAACGTGGCGGCGACCTTCATGGCCAAGCCCATGACTGGCGAGCCGGGCAGTGCCATGCATTTGCACCAGAGCATCATCGACATCGAGACCGGCAAAAACGTCTTCTCCAATGAAGACGGGACCATGAGCCAGCTGTTCCTCCATCACATCGGCGGTTTGCAGAAATTCATCCCTGAGTTGCTGCCGCTGTTCGCGCCCAACGTCAATTCGTTCCGCCGCTTCCTGCCGGATACCTCGGCACCGGTGAACGTGGAGTGGGGCGAAGAGAACCGCACCGTGGGCCTGCGGGTGCCGGATGCCGGGCCGCAGAACCGTCGGGTGGAAAACCGTCTGCCGGGTGCCGACGCCAACCCTTACCTGGCCATCGCCGCCAGCCTGTTGTGCGGCCTGATCGGCATGCTCGAAGGGCATAACCCGAGTGCCCCGGTGGTGGGGCGTGGTTACGAGCGGCGCAATCTGCGCCTGCCGTTAACCATCGAAGATGCGCTGGATCGCATGGAAAACAGCAAGACCATCGAAAAGTATCTGGGCAAGAAATTCATCACAGGCTACGTCGCGGTCAAGCGGGCCGAGCATGAAAACTTCAAGCGCGTGATCAGTTCGTGGGAGCGGGAGTTCCTGCTCTTCGCCGTCTGATGCGCCGGGCGCGACAAGGGGCGTGATTGCCCTCTGACGTCGCGCCGTCACTGCAATCCAAGGAGAATTCGCATGACCAGCAACAACCCGCAAACCCGTGCATGGCAAACCCTGAGCAATGATCACCACCTGGCCCCGTTCAGCGACTTCAAGCAGCTGAAAGAGAAAGGCCCGCGGATCATCACCAATGCCAAGGGTGTTTACCTCTGGGACAGCGAAGGCAACAAGATCCTCGACGGCATGGCCGGTCTGTGGTGCGTCGCGATCGGCTATGGTCGCGATGAACTGGCCGATGCCGCCGCCAAGCAAATGCGTGAACTGCCTTATTACAACCTGTTCTTCCAGACCGCTCACCCGCCGGTGCTGGAACTGGCCAAGGTCATCGCCGACATCGCGCCTGAAGGCATGAATCATGTGTTCTTCACCGGTTCCGGTTCTGAAGGCAACGACACCATGCTGCGGATGGTTCGCCACTACTGGGCGATCAAGGGCCAGCCGAAGAAGAAAGTCATCATCAGCCGCAAGAACGGCTATCACGGCTCCACCGTGGCCGGCGCGAGCCTGGGTGGCATGACGTACATGCACGAACAGGGCGATTTGCCGATCCCGGGCATCGTCCACATCGCCCAACCGTACTGGTTCGGTGAAGGCGGTGACATGACGCCACAAGAGTTCGGTATCTGGGCGGCCAATCAGCTGGAAGAGAAGATTCTGGAAATCGGCGTCGACAACGTCGGTGCCTTTATTGCCGAGCCGATCCAGGGCGCCGGCGGCGTGATCATTCCGCCAGACAGCTACTGGCCGCGCATCAAGGAAATCCTCGCCAAGTACGACATCCTGTTCGTGGCCGACGAGGTGATCTGCGGTTTCGGTCGTACCGGTGAGTGGTTCGGTACCGATTTCTACGACCTCAAGCCTCACATGATGACCATCGCCAAAGGCCTGACGTCCGGCTACATCCCGATGGGTGGCCTGATCGTGCATGACGATGTGGTCGAGGTGCTCAACGAAGGTGGTGATTTCAACCACGGTTTCACCTATTCCGGGCACCCGGTGGCCGCGGCGGTGGCGCTGGAAAACATCCGCATCCTGCGCGATGAGAAAATTGTCGAGCATGTGCGGGCAGAAACGGCACCTTATTTGCAAAAGCGTCTACGGGAACTGAACGATCATCCGTTGGTGGGGGAAGTGCGTGGGGTCGGTCTGTTGGGGGCTATCGAGCTGGTTCAGGACAAGGCCACTCGCAAACGTTACGAAGGCAAGGGCGTCGGCATGATCTGCCGGCAGTTCTGCTTCGACAACGGCCTGATCATGCGTGCGGTCGGCGACACCATGATCATTGCTCCGCCACTGGTGATTACACCGGCTGAAATCGACGAGTTGGTGACCAAGGCGCGCAAGTGCCTGGACCTGACCCTGAGTGCGTTGCAGGGCTAAGTGCTAGGCTCTGAGCGAGGTGCAATGTCTGCACTTCGCTTAGTGCAAACAAAGGATGGGTCTTTCCTTGAAAGCCTGCCTTGGATCTTGCCAGACTAACGGTTGTTCGGATGCCCTGTAACAGGCTGCTGAGCACGTGGTTAAAAAGAAAAACTGGAGCATTACCCATGAAGGCATTAGGTATGAAGATAACTGGCAAGACCCTCCTCGCCATGTCCCTGATGGGCGTGATGGCGGGCGCCGTTCAGGCCGACGATAAAGTGCTGCACGTGTACAACTGGTCCGATTACATCGCACCGGACACCATCGCGAACTTCGAAAAAGAGTCCGGGATCAAGGTGGTGTACGACGTATTCGACAGCAACGAAACCCTGGAAGCCAAGTTGCTGGCAGGCAAGTCCGGTTACGACGTTGTCGTACCGTCGAACAACTTCCTCGCCAAGCAAATCAAGGCCGGTGTTTACCGGGAGCTGGACAAGTCCAAGCTGTCCAACTACGGCAACCTGAACAAATCACTGCTTAAAGCGGTTTCCGTCAGTGACCCGGACAACAAACACGCCTTCCCTTACATGTGGGGCTCGATCGGGATCGGTTACAACCCCGAGAAGGTCAAGGCAGCACTGGGCGTCGACACGATCGATTCCTGGGACACCCTGCTCAAGCCTGAAAACATTGCCAAGCTCAAAGGCTGCGGTGTGAGCTTCCTGGATTCGCCTACCGAAATGCTGCCGGTCGCCCTGCATTACCTGGGTCTGCCAACCGACAGCCAGAAGAAAGAAGACATCAAGAAAGCCGAGGAACTGTTCCTCAAGATTCGTCCTTCGATCACCTACTTCCACTCGTCCAAGTACATCTCGGACCTGGCCAACGGCAACATCTGCGTAGCCGTCGGCTATTCGGGGGACGTCCAGCAAGCCAAGTCCCGTGCTGCCGAAGCCGGTGACAAGGTGAAAGTCAGCTACGCCATTCCAAAAGAAGGCGCTGGCAGCTTCTACGACATGGTCGCAATCCCCAAGGATGCGGAAAACGTCGAGGGGGCCTACAAGTTCATGAACTACCTGCTGCAACCGAAAGTAATGGCTGACATCACTAACGCCGTGCGTTTCCCTAACGGTAATGCTGAAGCCACCCAGTATGTGAGCAAGGACATCACTTCGGATCCGGGCATCTATCCGACTCCTGAAGTGCAGGCCAAGCTGTATGCGATCGCTGATTTGCCAGCCGCAACCCAGCGTGAACTGACCCGCAGCTGGACCAAGATCAAATCCGGTAAATAAGTAATAAACCTTGTAGCAGCTGCCGAAGGCTGCGTTGAGGTCCGAAGGACCTCCGCTTTTCGACAGCACAACTGCTTCGCAGTTGAACGCAGCCTGCGGCAGCTGCTACAGGATCTTCATAAAGTTTGCTGGAACGGTTTTTCGAGGGTAAGTTGCGCGCCGGTTTTGTTGTCAGGCAGCCATGGCTGTCATGTAACGCGGGGCAACTTGGGCCCAACTAATTTTAGAGGACCTCCACTTGCCTGTTTTTTCTTTTTTGCGCAATGCCCTGCTGGTCGGCGCCGGGCTGACGCTTGCCGTCAGTGCCCAGGCCACCGGCACGGTGCATATTTATAACTGGTCGGACTACATCGGTGAGACCACCCTGGCCGACTTCCAGAAAGAAGCCGGTATCAAGCCGATTTACGACGTATTCGATTCCAACGAAACCCTGGAAGGCAAGTTGCTGGCCGGGCGTACCGGTTACGACGTGGTCGTGCCGTCCAACCACTTCCTTGGCAAGCAAATCAAGGCCGGCGCTTTCCAGAAGCTCGACAAGTCTAAGCTGACCAACTATTCCAACCTCGACCCGGTGTTGCTCAAGCGCCTGGAGCAGAACGATCCGGGTAACCAATATGCCGTGCCGTATCTGTGGGGCACCAACGGCATCGGTTACAACGTCGACAAGATCAAGGCTGTGCTGGGCCTCGACAAGATCGATTCCTGGGATGTGGTGTTCGAGCCGCAGAACCTCAAGAAGCTGCACAGCTGCGGTGTCGCGTTCCTCGACTCCGCCGATGAAATGATGCCTACGGTCCTTAACTACATGGGCCTGAACGCCAACAGCACCAACCCCGAAGACTACAAAAAGGCCGAGGCTAAATTGCTGGCGGTGCGGCCTTATGTGACGTACTTCCACTCATCCAAATACATCGCGGACCTGGCCAACGGCGATATCTGCGTTGCGATCGGTTTTTCCGGCGATATGTTCCAGGCCAAGGCCCGCGCGGCTGAAGCCGGCAAAGGCATGAACATCGCCTACTCGATTCCAAAAGAGGGCGGCGCGCTCTGGTTCGACATGCTGGCGATCCCCAAGGACGCAGCCAACGTCAAGGAAGCGCACGCCTTCATCAACTATTTGCTCAAGCCTGAGGTGATCGCCAAGGTCAGCGATGCCGTGGGCTACGCCAACCCAAACCCTGGGTCGGACAAACTGATGGAACAATCCATACGCACTGACGCGTCGGTTTATCCGCCGCAAGCGGTCCTCGACAAGATGTACGTGTCCATCGAGTTACCGCCGAACATTCAACGTTTGATGACGCGCAGCTGGACCAAGGTCAAGTCGGGCAAATAGCGTCAAACTATCCAGGTTCGCCACATTGAGCGAACTGCAAATTCTGTTGGGAGTTTCGTAAATGGCAGTTGCCTCCGGCGCCTATAAGAAAGCCCTCGAGGGCGACCAATCACCTAAACAGGTGTTGGTCAAAATCGACCGGGTCACCAAAAAGTTCGACGAGACGATTGCCGTGGACGACGTGTCCCTGGAAATCAAGAAAGGCGAAATCTTCGCCTTGCTCGGCGGCTCGGGTTCGGGCAAATCCACCTTGCTGCGGATGCTGGCAGGTTTCGAACGGCCCACGGAGGGGCGCATTTTCCTCGATGGCGTAGACATCACTGACATGCCGCCGTACGAGCGGCCGATCAACATGATGTTCCAGTCCTACGCCTTGTTCCCGCACATGACCGTGGCGCAGAACATCGCTTTCGGCCTCAAGCAGGACAAGATCCCGGCGGCCGAGGTCGATGCCCGCGTGGCCGAGATGCTCAAGCTGGTGCAGATGAGCGAGTACGCCAAGCGCAAACCGCATCAGTTGTCCGGTGGTCAGCGTCAGCGCGTGGCCCTGGCGCGTTCGTTGGCCAAGCGGCCGAAGCTGTTGTTGCTCGACGAACCGATGGGCGCGCTGGACAAGAAGCTGCGTTCGCAAATGCAGCTGGAACTGGTCGAGATCATCGAGCGCGTCGGCGTAACCTGCGTCATGGTGACCCACGACCAGGAAGAGGCCATGACCATGGCCGAGCGCATCGCGATCATGCACCTGGGCTGGATCGCCCAGATCGGCAGCCCGATCGACATCTACGAAACCCCGACCAGCCGCCTGGTCTGCGAATTCATCGGCAACGTCAACATCTTCGAAGGTGAAGTGGTGGACGACGCCGAGGGCCATGCACTGATCACCTGCAAGGATCTGGACCGCAACATTTACGTGGGTCACGGCATCAGCACCTCGGTGCAGGACAAGTCCGTTACCTATGCGATCCGTCCGGAAAAACTGCTGGTGACGGCCGAAATGCCGACCTGCGAACACAACTGGTCCAGCGGCAAGGTGCACGACATCGCCTATCTCGGCGGCCATTCGGTGTTCTATGTCGAACTGCCGAGCGGCAAGCTGGTGCAGTCCTTCGTCGCCAACGCCGAGCGCCGTGGCCAGCGCCCGACTTGGGGTGACCAGGTTTACGTGTGGTGGGAAGACGACAGCGGCGTGGTACTTCGCTCATGAACATGCGCAAACTCAAACGCCGGCTCAATCGAATACTTCCCGGTGGCCGTCAGCTGGTCATCGGGGTTCCGTTCATCTGGCTGTTCATGTTCTTCATGCTGCCGTTCTTCATCGTCCTGAAGATCAGCTTCGCTGAAGCCGACGTGGCCATTCCGCCGTACACCGAGATCTACACCTTCGTTGACCAGAAACTGCAGGTGCTGCTCAACCTGGCCAACTACGCGATGCTGGGCGATGACGAGTTGTACATCGCCGCTTACCTGGGCTCGCTGAAGATGGCGCTGTTCAGCACCATCCTCTGCCTGCTGATCGGCTACCCGATGGCCTATGGCATTGCCACCGCCCGCAAAGAGCTGCAAACGGTGCTGGTGCTGCTGATCATGATGCCGACCTGGACCGCGATCCTGATCCGCGTGTACGCGTGGATGGGCATCCTCAGCAACAACGGGCTGCTCAATGGTTTTCTGATGAGCATGGGCTGGATCGACGAACCGCTGCAGATCCTCAATACCAACCTGGCGGTTTATATCGGGGTGGTTTACTCCTATCTGCCGTTCATGATCCTGCCGCTCTACGCCAACCTGGTGAAACACGATCACAGCCTGCTGGAAGCCGCATCGGACCTGGGTTCGAGCAACTTCAACAGCTTCTGGAAGATCACCGTGCCACTGTCGAAAAACGGCATTATCGCCGGTTGCATGCTGGTGTTCATCCCGGTGGTGGGGGAGTTCGTGATCCCGGAACTGCTCGGCGGTCCGGAAACCCTGATGATCGGTAAAGTGCTCTGGCAAGAGTTCTTCAACAACCGCGACTGGCCGGTGGCGTCTGCCCTGGCGGTGGTGATGCTGGCAATCCTGATTGTGCCGATCATCCTGTTCAACCGTAGTCAGGCCAAGGAAATGGAGGGTAAAGAATGAAGCGCTTCCGTTTCTCGAACCTGATGCTGGTGCTGGGTCTGCTGTTCATCTACGCGCCGATGCTGATCCTGGTGATCTACTCGTTCAACGCCTCGAAACTGGTGACGGTGTGGGGCGGCTGGTCGGTCAAGTGGTACGTCGGCCTGCTCGACAACACGCAACTGATGGGCTCTGTGGTGCGCTCCCTGGAGATCGCCTGCTACACCGCGATTGCCGCGGTGGCGTTGGGCACGCTGGCGGCGTTCGTGCTGACCCGCATCACCCGCTTCAAGGGCCGCACACTGTTTGGTGGGCTGGTCACCGCACCGCTGGTGATGCCGGAAGTGATCACCGGTCTGTCGCTGTTGCTGCTGTTCGTGGCCATGGCGCAGATGATCGGCTGGCCGCAGGAGCGCGGCATCGTCACCATCTGGATCGCCCACACCACATTCTGTGCAGCGTATGTGGCGGTGGTGGTGTCGGCGCGCTTGCGAGAATTGGATTTGTCGATCGAAGAAGCCGCCATGGACCTCGGTGCGCGGCCATGGAAGGTGTTCTTCCTGATCACCATCCCGATGATCGCGCCGTCACTGGCGGCCGGCGGCATGATGTCGTTTGCCTTGTCGCTGGATGATTTGGTGTTGGCGAGCTTCGTGTCCGGGCCAGGGTCGACCACCCTGCCGATGGAAGTGTTCTCGGCGGTGCGCCTGGGGGTGAAGCCTGAGATCAATGCCGTGGCCAGCCTGATTCTGCTGGCGGTGTCGCTGGTGACCTTCCTGGTCTGGTTCTTCAGCCGTCGCGCCGAAGAAAGCCGCAAGCGTGCGATCCAGCAAGCCATCGAGGAAGCCGCTGCCGACTCCTGGAAACAACCGGACGTACGTCGGGCGCAGGCACCGGAAGCGGCGTAGGCTTTGCCCGGTTGGCTACGGAGTCATGGCCAACCGGGATTTAATGTGGGGGCGGGCTTGCTCGCGAAGACGGATTGACATTCAACATCCTTGTTGATTGTGATACCGCTTCGCGAGCAAGCCCGCTCCCACAGTTGTTTTAGGCAACCCAAGGTGATTGGCGGATGACCTCGACGAAATTCATTGGTTTGAACCCTGGTTGCTGATCCGCCAGGACATCGGTCTTCACGTTGCCGAACGTGGTCTGAGGGCGATGACGCAAGCCATCGGCAAAGGCGCAGATGATGCACTCCTTGAATCCTTCCCCCCGTGGATGCGCATGCACCACCGCTTCACGCTGCGCCGTCGAAAACGCCGCATAGTCGATGCCCAACACATCCATCTCAACACCAGCGGTCACCAGCGCCACGGTCGGGCGCAGGTGTTGCGGTACACCCGGTGTGGTGTGCAGGGCAATCGACAACCACACTTGTTCGACATCGTCGTCAGACAAACCATAGGGTTTGAGGAAGGCTCTGGCAGCGTTGGCACTGTCGACTTCGAAACGTTCGTCATCGCTGCGATGTCCTTCCACCAGGCCCAAATCATGAAACATCGCACCGACGTACAGCAGCTCCGGGTCGTAGGCCAACTGCTTGCGCTCACCACTCAGGGCACCGAACAGAAATACCCGGCGTGAGTGGTGATACAGCAGGTCGGACTCTGCGTCGCGAATATATTCAGTGGTGGTCTTGGCTAACGCGCTGTCGGGGATCTTGATGCCGGCGATGCTGCTGCTCATGGTGCTGTCCTCATGGCGAACGCCGTGGCGGCGCTGATGGGTTTAGTCTGTCTGCGCACCAGACACCGGACAATCGATCCATGGCCGCGATCCCGGCCAATCAGCCTACATATCGTGCCAAGCCTCGCTTGTCGGGCACGAATTGGCTAGGGTTGGCGCAGGTTCCCCGAAAGAATGCAGTCCTGTAGCAGCTGACATCCAGCCCAGTGCCATAAAAGGCGTTTCATGCCATGCACAAAACCGTCGCCATTGTCGTATTCCCAGGCGTCCAGTCGCTGGACGTCACTGGTCCCATGGATGTGTTTTCCGAGGCCAATCGTTTCCTGGCACAGGAAGATCACTATCGGCTGGAGGTGATCGGTGTCGAGCGCGGTGTGATGGCGTGCTCCAACGGGTTGTCGCTCAATGCCCATCGGCATTTCAGTGAAGCGCTGGAAGCGTATGACCTGCTATTGGTGGCGGGCGGCCCGCAGTTGCCGTTCCTGAATTTTGGCGCGGTGTTCGATGCCTGGTTGCGCGATGCGTGTGCGCGTGCGCAACGTTTCGGCTCGATTTGCAACGGTGCCTTCATGCTCGCCCGGGCCGGATTGCTCGACGGGCGAACCGTCACCACTCATTGGGGCGACGCCGCGGCGCTGGCGCAGTTGTGCCCGTCGACTCAGGTCGAGGCTGATCGCTTGTACGTGCAGGACGGCGAGCTCTACACCTCGGCCGGGGTCACGGCGGGAATCGATCTGTCGCTGTATCTGCTGGCCCGGGATCACGGGCCGGACGTGGCACTCAGCGTGGCCAAGCGGCTGGTGGTGTTCACCCAGCGCTCGGGCGGGCAATCGCAGTTCAGTCCGTTCCTCACGCCCCATGCCGAACCGACTTCGGCGGTGGCGTTGGTCCAGCTCTATGTGTTGGCCAACCTCAATGGCGACCTGACCATTGCTGATCTGGCCAACGCCGCCAATATGAGCACGCGCAACTTTTCCCGGGTGTTCGCCAAGGAGGCGAAAATCACCCCGGCGGAATTCGTCGAACGGGCGAGGGTGGATGCGGCGCGGGTGATGCTCGAAAGCACCCATGCGCCGCTGAAAACCGTGGCGTACCAGTGTGGGTTTCGCGATGCCCAGCACATGCGCAGTGTGTTCAACCGCAGGCTGGGGGTGACGCCGAAGCAGTTCAGGTTGAATTTTGCGGCGATGGTTTAGCGGCAATTGGTGTTGCTTGTCAGGGCCTCTTCGCGAGCAAGCCCGCTCCCACATTAGACCGTGCCTGTCTGAACAACTCGGTCAACTGTGGGAGCGGGCTTGCTCGCGAAGGCGTCAGTCGGGCCAACAAAAAATCTATTGCCCTGAACGCGCTGGCAACAGCTTCAACGTACTACGGGTATTGGCCGTCACTTCTTCATCATTGAAATGCGCCTGGTAATAAACCCCTTCGATGTACGACTCGGCCTGGTCGGCATAGTGGCTGTCGAACGGCACGCCGCTCTGACCCACCGGGTTGATGGTCAGGCTGTGGGCCGGGTCGGCGAAGTCGATCAGTCGCCGGGTCGACGGGCCGTAGGTCACGGGCCACGGCGCCGGGCCGATCTTGGCCGAGAGGTTGTTTGGTACTTCGTGGGTGCCGGGTGCCGCGAACGGGCCAACGTTGAAAATCTGGTCCAGGGGCTTTTGCATCCCCAGCGGATGGCCGTGGGTCAGGGTGTGCGCCTTGCCCCACTGCCATTGCGAGGAGTCGGCACCAAGGGTGGTTTTGAGATGAGCCATGCTCGCTTGCCAGGCCAACTTGACCGTATCGGCGCGGGTTTCCTTGCCGGGAGTGTTGCGGTTGTCCCACCACGGCGAATCGGCGGAGGCCGCCAGACGCGGCAGCGCGGCATCGATCACCCGGGTCGGGAGCAGCGTTTCGAAGAAGTCATTGCCCAGTTCATCGCGCAGCGCCGCGTCGGCGAGGTTGAACAGGAACTGGTTGAACAGGGTGGCGCTGATGGAGTCCAGCGGGTAATCGCCGCTCCACTGCGCCAGTTGTTCCACCAGTTTGAGTTCGGCCGGATCGCTCACCACTTCACGCAGTACCGGCAGCAAAGGTGCCAGCAAGCGCGGCCCGTAGGCGGTGGTGGTACCCAGTTGCAGCTTCTGGTTGGCGGCGTTGTCCCACTTCACGTTCTTGTCGCTGAGCTGGCGATTGAGCTGCTGCCCGCGATCGGCGAGGTTGTAGTAGCCGGGAATCTCCATGCCGATCGGCGACACCGGTTGGAAGTTGGCCGAGACGATGTAGCCCCGCGCCGGGTTTTCTTCCTGCGGGTTGGCGCTGAACGGGTAAAAACCTTCCTTGTCCGCCTGAGGGGTGCTGCCATCGAGGATGAAACCGGGCTTAACCCCGGCCGGACGCTTGGGCAGCAGCGCCGAGGCCCACCAGCCGATGTCGCCCTTGGCGTTGGCGTAGACGATGTTCAACCCTGGAGCCTGAACCTTGGCTGCTGCGGCGCGGGCCTTGGCCAGGGTGTCGGCCCGATTGAGCTGGTAGAAGCCGTCGAGGATCGGATTCGGGGTTTCGAGGAACGCCCACCACATGGCAACCGGCGTCTTGCCGGCGGCGGTGCCGAGCGCATCGTTGACGATCGGGCCATGGGGCGACTGGCGCAGCGTCAATGTGACCGGTGACTGACCTTTCACCGCGATCTGTTGTTCGGTGTTGACCATGTCCACCCACTTGCCGCGATACCAGACCTGGTTCGGGTTGTCCGGGTTGACCTTCTCGGCGATCAGGTCCAGATCGTCGTTCTGGAACATCGTCAGGCTCCAGCCGAAGTCCAGGTTGTGACCGAGAAATGCAAACGGCACCAGCGCCTGATGGTAGCCATACAGCTCGAAGCCCGGCGCCGACAGATGCGCCTCGTACCACACCGACGGCACCGAGAAGCGAATGTGCGGGTCACCGGCCAGCAGCGGCTTGCCGCTTTTGCTGCGGTTGCCGGAAATCACCCAGGCGTTGCTGCCTTCGAATTGCGGCAGGCCGTGGTCGGCCAGCGCCTGTTCACTCAGGCGGGCGAGGGCGTTCAGATCCTTCCAGTCACTGGCGGCGAGCGTTGGCGCAGGGTTGGCGTGACCTTTGACTAGCACGCCCTTGGGCTGCCAGTCGAGATCGAAGATGTTCAGGTACTCGCTGCCCAGTTGGTCGCGCACGTAAGTCAGCAAGGGTTCGGTGCGAAACGCTGCGGCAAAGCTGTAGGCCATGTAGCCTGCGATGCTGATGCTGTCTTCGGCGGTGAAAGGGCGCTTGGGGATTCCCAGTACATCGAACTCTACCGGCGCAGCGTGGCCGTCCTGATATTGATTGATACCGTCCAGATAGGCTTGCAGGGCCTTCCATGCCGGCGACTGACGATCCAGCGCGGCCACGTAGCTTTCGGCTCGTTCGCGAATGCGCAGGCCGCGAAACAGTTTGTCGGTGTCGAGCAGTTTCGGGCCGAGGACTTCGGCCAGCTCACCACGGGCCAGGCGCCGCATGGCTTCCATCTGGAACAGCCGGTCCTGGGCGTGCACGTAGCCGAGGGCGCGGTAGAGGTCGGTTTCGTTTTCAGCACGGATATGCGGCACGCCGCGCTCGTCGTAGCGCACGGTCACCGAACCTTGCAGGTGTTGCAACGCCACCTGGCCCTGGCGCGTCGGTTGTTTGCTGTACACATACCAGCCGCCCCCGGCGACGAGTACGACGATCAGCAAGGCAAGTACGGTCAGGACGCGTTTCATGGTGACTCCTTGTTCTTTCGGGGGTTGCCACCCGTGCGGGCTGCAAACGTGTAGCACAGACCTCCTGTGCCGGGCATCGCGGTCCTGGAAAAGTCAGGAATGCCTTACTTCGCCTCTGCGGGCCACGGGCAGTAGCAACCCACCGCCAGCGTGTGGGTGGCGTTCACCGCCCTGCCTGCGTTCAGTGCTTGCAGAATGGGCTCGATAAAACTGTTGCTCGAATTGCAGGTCAGGCCTTCGCTGTACGGACCGAAATACGCCAACTGGCCGTTGCGGTCCCAGATCGCTACCGCCGGGCTGGCAGGGATCTGTTCGGAGCCAGGCAGGACCGTGAGGGTTTTCAGGCGGCTCAAGGTGCCGGGCAACTGACCGTGGCTGCCGGGCTTTTGTACCGTATAGAACTCGACGCCCTGCGGTACATATTGCTCAACCAGTTCGCTCAGGTGTTGTTGGTTGCCGACATTGCACGGGCAGGCCGGGTCCCAGAAGTGCACCAGGCGAATGGCCCCGGGGCCGGCGAGTTCGTCCGGCAGGCGCAACGGGTCGCCGGAGAACACAGCGGTGTGCGAACTGAATGCCCGCAGGTAGCGTCCCTGAAACCAGTCGTAAGCGGCCCACAGCACAGCGGCGCACACAAGGGCGAGCAGACTGGCAAGCAGTGTGGTGCGATAGGCCGGGCGCATGGGTTTCAATCCTCGAAGGTCGGCTAGCTTGCCATGCTTGCCGCGACAGATGAATATCGCAGGTCCATAAAGTCTGTTTCGCGCTCTGGAATAGTTCATGCCTGCCACTTTCGACCCCGATCATCTGCGTGCCAGCCTGCGGCCATTGGCCGAGTGGCAGCCGCTGTCGACGGAGGCCATGGCCTATCAGCGTTTTTACGGGCTGGATTTTCCACAGCGGACCCTGCGCCGTGGCTTGGGGCGTTTCGAGATCGATGGCTATGAAGTGGTCAGCCAGCTCTGGTGGCCCGAGCGGGCGAAGGCGACGCTGTTTCTATTTCACGGCTTCTACGATCACACCGGGCTCTACCGGCATGTGATCGAGTGGGCGCTGGACCAAGGGTTTGCGGTAATCGCCTGTGACCTGCCGGGGCATGGCCTGTCCAGTGGCGAGCGGGCGAGTATCAAGGACTTCGCCGAGTACCAGA
Source organism: Pseudomonas sp. B21-019 (assembly GCF_024749225.1). Classification (NCBI taxonomy): domain Bacteria; kingdom Pseudomonadati; phylum Pseudomonadota; class Gammaproteobacteria; order Pseudomonadales; family Pseudomonadaceae; genus Pseudomonas; species Pseudomonas sp. B21-019. Next base: position 6,021,763 of record NZ_CP087193.1, on the reverse strand, counting down.
GCGCCCTGCAAGGCCTGCTGGCCGAGGCGCAGTCGTTGGACCTTCCGCAGCCCTGGCACTTGTGCGGGCAAAGCACCGGCGGAGCGATTGTGATCGACCATGTACTCAATCAAGGTGCGAGCAGCCCGGCCCAGGGGCAAGTGATTCTGCTGTCGCCCTTGGTGCGGCCGCGTGCCTGGGGTTGGTCGCGGCTCAGTTATTACCTGCTCAAGCCGTTTGTCAAAGGCATCGCACGGCGCTTCAGCGAGAACTCCAACGACCCTGATTTCCTCGCGTTCCTGCAGGCTGATCCGCTGCAGCCGCTACGCCTGCCGACGGCCTGGGTCGGTGCGCTGGGACGGTGGATCAAGCGTATCGAAGCGGCACCGAGCAGCCCGCGGCGGCCGCTGATCGTGCAGGGGCAGGCGGACATGACCGTGGATTGGGAGCACAACCTTGAAGTGTTACGAGGCAAGTTCGATCGGCCTCAGGTGTTGATGCTGCCTGAGGCGCGGCATCATCTGGCGAATGAGTCGCCGGGGTTGCGGCAGGAGTATTTCGGGTTTTTGACCAAGCGGATGAGTCGTCAGAATCGATAAGGCAAGATCAAAAGATCGCAGCCTTCGGCAGCTCCTTGGGTGTTCACAAATCCCTGTAGGAGCTGCCGAAGGCTGCGATCTTTTCCGGCGCGATACTTATTTCAAGGCTGCAGACTCGACGTGCTTTGCCCCACCGCCAACCCCGCCCGAATCGCCGCCAATGCCGCTTGGTAGTAAGCCTTGCCTTCAGCGGACTCGGCAAAGGTCGAAAACTCTTCCAGTTCGTCATCCGACAGGTCGCGATAGACATACAGCAGCGTGTTGTTCAGATCGGCGCCGATCTGCTCCATCAGGCGCTGGCGCTGACCGTTCAACATGCCCTGAGCCTGACCGCCGCCGAGCAGGCCGGGGATCATCGAACTCAGGCTGTCGGCCGCCACGCCTGCGATCGCCAGGCTGACTTCTGCGCCGGCCTCGCGGGCGGGCAGGGCCTGGGCCAGGTGGCCGATGATCAGTTGACGGGTATCGCTGGCCTGCATCTTCGGCAAGCCCTTGGCGTTTTTCGCCAATTGATCGCGACGGGTCGCCAGCAGTTCGGCGGCGACGATTTTCTTGCCCAGGGGCGATTGAAAGAAGGTCAGCGCAGGTTTCGGGTCGGCGAGCTTCTTGCGCAGTTGCGCTTCGGCGCGCTGGTCCATGGCCTTGGGGGCGAACCGTAGATTGCTGTTGTCGACCAGGGCCTGGAACACTGCCGGTGGCAAGCTGTTCTGATAGCGCTGCTGAGCGGCCGAGAGAGCATCGTTGAAATGCGCGCGTTGTTCTGGCCAACCGGCGACCTTGTACAACTGGTCGTGGCCGTCCGCCCAGGCGGGCAAAACGCAGAACATCAACAGTGAGAAAAGCAAGCGACGCATAGGGACTCCTGTCAGCAGGCGACTATTCTCCGTGCGGCATTCGTACTTGTCGAGAATTCGTATCAGGTTGAGTACCTTATCCGACCAATCCTCCGCTGCGTGGCTCTGTCGGATTTGCGGGCACAGGAATACTATGCGCGCCATGCACATACCCTCTGATCATCCACTGCTGTTACGAATCGTCGACGACCTGGCCGAACACGGCTGGTCGCAGCAGAATATTTTCCTGCCCCTGGACCTGACCCGGGCGCTGGCGGCCGAGTGTCGTAAACGTGCCGCTGAGGGTGAACTCGCCCCGGCCGCCGTGGGGCGCGGGGCGTTTTCGGAGATTCGCGAAGGCATTCGCGGCGACCATATCCAGTGGCTCGAACCCGGCCAGGCCGAGTCCTGCGACAGCTACCTGGGGTTGATGGACAGCCTGCGTGAGGCGATGAATCGTGGTTTGTTCCTGGGCCTGGAAGATTTCGAAAGCCATTTCGCCCTGTACCCGCCCGGTGCTTTCTACCTCAAGCATGTCGACCGTTTCCGTGACGACGACCGGCGCATGGTCTCGGCGGTGATCTACCTCAACGACGCCTGGCTGCCCGAGCATGGCGGTCAGTTGCGCATGTACCTGGACGAAGGCGTCGAACACGATGTAGTGCCCACCGGTGGATGCCTGGTGGTGTTCCTGTCGGGCGACGTCCCTCACGAAGTCCTGCCCGCGACCCGAGAACGCCTGTCGTTGACGGGCTGGTTCCGCCGTCGTGGCAACGAGCCGTTCTGATCATGCAAAAGATTCTGGTAAGCCGCTGTTTGCTCGGTCACCGCGTCCGTTATGACGGCGGGGCCAGCGGGCCGTTCGATCTGTTGGAGCAGTGGATTGCCGAAGGCCGGGTGGTGCCGTTGTGTCCGGAAGTCGCCGGCGGGTTGCCGACACCCAGGGCCGCGGCGGAAATTCCCGGCGGGCAGGGTGGTGAAGTGCTTGATGGCCTTGCGTCGGTCATCACCACTGAGGGCGAGGATGTTAGTGCCGAGTTTCTTTCAGGGGCTTCTCAGGCGCTGGAGCTAGTGCAACAGCACGGCATCCGGATTGCCGTGCTCAAGGCCAACAGCCCGTCTTGCGGGAATCTGCTGACCTATGACGGGACGTTCAGTGGCGTGAAGGTCAGCGGTGAGGGCGTGACCGCCGCGCTGCTCAAGCGCCATGGTGTGCAAGTCTTCAGCGAACTGGAGTTGCCGCAAGCGGCTCAGGCCCTGGCAACCCTGAAGTAACGGCCCACAGGGTGACTCATTCGCTCGAAATCAAGGTTTCGGCGCCACACCCGCATCCGCCCCAAACCACTTCTGCTCCAGCGCCTCCAGCCGGCCATCGGCCTTGATTCGCTGCAAGGCGTTTTCCAGGCTGGCATGGAACGCCGGGTTACCCTTCTGAAACGGAATCGCCAGGCTTACCGCCGGGGCGGCTTTCGGCTTTTCTTCCGTCAGCGACTGCACCAACAGGATTGATCGCGGTTGTTCTTCTTTCTGCGCGATCAATTGCGCGTTGGTGTGAATGTAAGGTTCGCTGAAGTCGAAACGATCCTTCAGGTCCGGGGTCAGTGCTATGTGATTGATGGCAACGTCGTATTTGCCGCTTTCGACGCCGGTCAACAGGTCGTCGGAATCGGTGACGACGAAGTCGGCCCGTACATCCAGCTCATTGGCCAGCAATTGACCCAGCTCGACCTCGAACCCGGTCAATTTGCCGTCGTCCTTGAAATTGAAGGGCGGTGTATTAGCCTCAAGGGCAATGCGCAATTCGCCGCGGTCGTTTACATCGTCAATCAGTTCGGCATGAGCCAAAGGGCTCAAAAGGGGTAGCAGGCAGATCAGGCCAGGCAAAAAGCGCATGGTCACTCCTTTGAATTCATTTATCGCGACGCGCTGTTCAGGCTCGCTTTGCTATGGTTATGAGTGCCTTCGACAACGAATGGCCGTTAAGTTGTTCACGGCTGAGCGAATTTTACGGAAAAACTGGAGAAGAGAATGAAAAGCTTTATGTCACGAGCAGCATTGGCTGGTGTGCTGATGGGTGTTTCGGTGCTGGCCAGTGCCGCCACCCCGGCTCCGAAGGGGGCAGAAGTGTTCATCGTATCTCCTGAGGACGGAGCCACGGTCGCGCAAACCTTTACCGTGAATTTCGGCGTCAAGGAAATCGCGCTGGCACCAGCAGGCGATGTCACCAAAAATACTGGCCATCACCATTTGCTGATCGATGTCGACAAACTACCAGCCGCCGGTGCTCCGATTCCAAACGATGCCAATCATATGCACTTCGGCAAAGCGCAGACTCACGCTGAAATCAAACTGGCACCGGGCAAGCACACCTTGCAGCTCGAACTGGGCGACAGCGGTCACATGCCGTTCGATCCGCCGATCGTTTCAAAGAAAATCACCATCACTGTGAAGTAACTTTTCCGCAGCCATGAAAAAGCGGCCATGAAAAAGCTGCCATGAAAAAAGGGAGACCCGAGGGTCTCCCTTTTTTTGTCGCTCAAGTCTGAATCAGAACAGCACGCGGCAACGAATGGTGCCGTTGATGTGCTGCAGCTTCTCTTGCGCCATTTCCGAGTAATCGGCATCGACGTCGATCACGACGTAGCCGACTTTCTCGTTGGTCTGCAGGAACTGACCGGAAATGTTGATGCCGTTTTCGGCGAAGACCTTGTTGATCTCGCTCATCACACCCGGAATGTTCTCGTGGATGTGCAGCAGACGGTGCTTGCCAGGGTGAGCCGGCAGGGCCACTTCCGGGAAGTTCACGGACGATACCGACGTACCGTTGTCGCTGTACTTGACCAGTTTTTCTGCTACTTCCAGACCGATGTTGGCCTGTGCTTCAGCGGTAGAACCACCGATGTGCGGGGTCAGGATCACGTTGTCCAGGCCACGCAGCGGGCTTTCGAACTCTTCTTCGTTGGAGCGTGGCTCCACCGGGAATACGTCGATGGCCGCGCCGATCAGGTGCTTGTCCTTGATCGCGTCCGCCAGGGCGTCCAATTCGACCACGGTGCCGCGCGCGGCATTGATCAGGATGCCGCCCTTCTTGATGGCGCGGATTTCCTTCTCGCCGATCATCCACTGGGTGGCAGCGGTTTCCGGAACGTGCAGGGTGACGATGTCGGACATGCCCAACAGCTCGTGCAGGTTGCCGACCTGGGTGGCGTTGCCCAGTGGCAGCTTGGTCACGGTGTCGTAGAAGTAAACCTGCATGCCCAGACCTTCAGCCAGGACCGACAGTTGAGTACCGATCGAGCCGTAACCGACGATACCCAGCTTTTTGCCGCGGATTTCGAAGGAGTTGGCTGCGCTTTTGATCCAGCCGCCACGGTGGCAGGAAGCGTTCTTCTCAGGGATGCCGCGCAGCAACAGGATCGCCTCGGCCAGCACCAGTTCCGCAACGGAGCGAGTGTTGGAGTACGGCGCGTTGAATACCGCGATACCGCGTTCGCGAGCCGCGTTGAGGTCGACCTGGTTGGTACCGATGCAGAAACAGCCGACAGCCACCAGTTTCTTCGCGTGATCGAAGATCTCTTCGGTCAATTGAGTGCGGGAGCGAATGCCGATGAAGTGAGCATCAGCGATCTTTTCCTTCAGCTGGGCGTCCGGCAGAGAACCTGTGAGGTACTCGATGCTGGTGTAGCCCGCCGCCTTGAGGACGTCGACAGCCGATTGGTGGACGCCTTCGAGAAGAAGGAACTTGATCTTGCTCTTATCGAGAGAAGTCTTGCTCATCTGCGTAAACCTGTGTCCCGGAGAAAAAATGGCAGGGAAGGGAGCAGCCAGAGCTGACCCGGACGGCAGGAAAGCCGTCGCCGCAGAACAGCCTTTGGGCACTATCCTGCGGGGTCGGTATGCTAGCATATGCGACCTGCTAACACTCATTCTGCGACGTGAAGCGTACTCAGGATGACCATGAATTGTTCGAGAGTTCTGTCGATGACCAATCCTGCGCTGATTGATGAGCTGAAGACCCTGGTTGAGCCTGGCAAGGTCCTGACCGACGCCGACTCCCTGAACGCTTACGGCAAGGATTGGACCAAACATTTCGCCCCGGCCCCGACGGCCATTGTGTTTCCCAAGAATATTGAGCAGGTCCAGGCCATTGTCCGTTGGGCCAATGAACACAGGGTTGCGCTGGTGCCGTCCGGCGGTCGTACCGGGCTTTCTGCCGCAGCAGTGGCGGCCAATGGCGAAGTGGTCGTGTCCTTCGACTACATGAACCAGATCCTCGATGTGAACCTGACCGATCGCACGGCCGTTTGTCAGCCGGGCGTGGTTACCGAACAATTACAGAACAAGGCTGAAGAGCACGGTTTGTACTATCCGGTGGACTTCGCTTCGGCAGGTTCCAGCCAGATTGGCGGCAATATCGGCACCAATGCCGGCGGGATCAAGGTGATTCGCTACGGCATGACCCGCAACTGGGTGGCCGGCATGAAAGTCGTCACCGGCAAGGGCGATCTGCTGGAGCTGAACAAAGACCTGATCAAGAACGCCACCGGCTACGACCTGCGTCAGCTGTTCATCGGCGCCGAAGGCACGCTGGGCTTTGTCGTCGAAGCCACCATGCGTCTGGACCGTGCGCCGAAAAACCTCACCGCGATGGTCCTCGGCACTGCCGATTTCGATTCGATCATGCCGGTATTGCACGCGTTCCAGGGCAAACTTGACCTGACTGCGTTCGAATTCTTCTCCGACAAAGCCCTGGCCAAGGTCATGGCGCGCGGCGATGTACCGGCGCCGTTCGAATCCGACTGCCCGTTTTATGCGCTGCTGGAATTCGAAGCGACCACCGTCGATGTGGCCAACCACGCCCTGGAAACCTTCGAGCACTGCGTCGAGCAGGGCTGGGTGCTGGACGGCGTGATGAGCCAGAGCGATACCCAGTTGCAGAACCTCTGGAAGCTGCGCGAGTACATCTCCGAAACCATTTCCCACTGGACGCCGTACAAAAACGACATTTCGGTCACTGTGTCGAAAGTCCCAGCGTTCCTGAAGGAAATCGACGCGATCGTCGGCGAACACTACCCAGACTTCGAAATTGTCTGGTTCGGCCACATCGGCGACGGCAACCTGCACTTGAACATCCTCAAGCCGGATAACCTGAGCAAGGATGAGTTCTTCGCCAAGTGCGCCACCGTCAACAAGTGGGTGTTCGAAACCGTCGAGAAGTACAACGGTTCGATTTCCGCCGAACATGGCGTGGGCATGACCAAGCGTGATTACTTGACCTATAGCCGCTCACCGGTTGAGATCGAGTACATGAAAGCCGTCAAAGCGGTGTTCGACCCGAATGGCATCATGAACCCAGGCAAGATTTTCGCTGTTTGATTCTTCGAACTTTAAGAGCACGAAGCAGGAGTCGGTCAATGAGCTATCAGCACCAGTATGTCGACGGAACGCGTATTCATTTCCCGCTGGGGAAAGTGGTGTGCATCGGCCGCAACTACGCCGAACACGCCAAGGAACTGGACAACCCGGTGCCCACCGAACCACTGCTGTTCATCAAGCCCGGCAGCTGCGTGGTGCCACTGGAAGGCAGCTTCAGCATTCCGACCGAGCGCGGTTCGGTGCATTACGAAGCAGAAATAGCGGTGCTGATCGGCAAGCCATTGTCGACCAAGCCGAGCCGCGAAGAAGTGCTGGATGCCATCTCCGGCTTCGCCCCGGCCCTGGACCTGACCCTGCGCGACAAGCAGGCCGAGCTTAAAGCCAAGGGCCTGCCGTGGGAAATCGCCAAGTGCTTCGACGGTGCGGCGGTGATTGCGCCATTCGTGGCCGGCAGCACGTTTGCTGATCTGACCGACATCGGCATCCGCCTGACCATCAATGGCGAAGTCCGTCAGGATGGCAACAGCAAGGACATGCTCAATCCGATCGTGCCGATGATCCAGTACATGGCCGGCTGCTTCTCGCTGCAGGCCGGGGACGTGATCCTCACTGGCACGCCGGTGGGCGTTGGCCCGTTGAATGTCGGTGACGAACTGGTGCTCGAATTGCCGGGTGTCAGCCGCTTTACCAGTAGCGTTCTCTAAAAGGCAAAAGATCGCAGCCTGCCGCAGGCTGCGATCTTTTGATCTTGGCTGCCCACACAGGGCAATCCGGCCATTTCCCGTTTTTTTCACATTTTGTCTGGATAATTCCGGGGCTTATGGCATCTGAGCCTGTCCCAATGTGCTATTACCCATAGCCTGAATTTCTGGAACGCATCCCTGAATGGCCATCGAATCGCTGCCCAAGCTGAAAACTGCACGCCGCTCGCGTTTTGTCATGCGTTGGTATTCCTGGCTTTTACTGGTGGCGGTCGCTGCTTATGGCCTTGCGTTTGCGATGCATTGGGATGATCGCGGTGTGCTCTGGGTGAAGGAGCGCTTCGAAAGCCCTGCCGAACGCAAAGAGAGTGTCTGGCTGCCGGACTATCGGGCGGTGATCGACGCCAAACTGCTGCCGGGCATGGAGAAGGACGAAGCGTCGGACGTGTCTTACGACCCGCAGACCAAAACCCTGTTCTCCGTGATGGGCAAGAACCCGTTCCTGGTCGAGCTGACGTTGCAGGGCGACGTGTTGCGCAAAATGCCGCTGGTGGGTTGGAGCAACCCGGAAGGGGTGACGGTAATGGGCAATGGTTTGCTGGCGATTACCGATGAGCGCGAACACCTGCTCTCGATCGTGAAGGTCGATGCCGATACGCGCGAGCTGAACATCGCCAATTTCCCGAAATACGATCTTGGTCCCTCGAAAAACCAGAATAAAGGCTTCGAAGCCGTCGTCTGGGATGCCCGCCGCCAGCAACTTCTGCTGGGTGAAGAGCGTCCACCGGCGCTGTTCAGCTGGAAAAGCGATGGCAGCCAGATCCTCAAGGGTGACAAGCAAAAACTTTCCAGCGACGCACTGGATGTCCGTAACCTGTCGGCCCTGGCCATCGATCCGCGCACCGGCCACACCCTGGTGCTGTCCGCCGACTCTCACTTGTTGCTGGAACTGGACGAGAAGGGTGAGCAGGTCAGTTTCATGACCTTGCTCGGAGGGTTCAATGGCCTGAAGAAAACCATTCCCCGTGCCGAAGGCGTCACCATGGACGAAGCAGGCACGTTGTACATGGTGAGCGAGCCGAACCTGTTCTACCGCTTCGAAAAGCAACAGGTTCGGTAGTTGCGGTAGAAGGTCGCGGGCCATTAGGGTTTTAATTCAGGCAGCCGTGGTGTTTCATCCGCCCGTCCTGTTTCCGAGTTTGCCTGAATGCGTCGACTTGTCCGCCCCAAACCCCTGATGCTGATCCTGTCGGTCATTGCCCTGATCGTGTTGGTTGCCGTCGGCCAATACCCGCGCCTGTTCGAGCGCAGTGGGTTCAATGTGCAGGCGCTATGGCAGCCGATGAATGCCCAGCCCATTGGCCTGGACCAGTATCAGGTGGCGATCGAGGCGCGAGTCATTGACGGTCTGGACGACGATGTTTCAGCGCTGACCTTCGATCCAGTGCGCAAAAGCCTGTTCACTGTCACCCACAAAAAAGCCGAGCTGATCGAGTTGTCCCTGGAAGGCAAAATCCTGCGGCGTGTGGCGCTGGTCGGGTTCGGCGACCCGGAAGCAGTCGAGTTCATTAGCGCTGACACTTACGTGATCACCGATGAGCGTGAGCAACGGCTGATCAAGATTCATCTGCGCAAGGGCACGACGTTCCTCGATGCCGCGGACGCCGAGCAGATGGCCCTCGGCGTGCACATGAGCGGCAACAAGGGATTTGAGGGGTTGGCCTATGACTCGGTGGGCAAGCGCTTGTTCGTCGCCAAGGAGCGCGACCCGATGCTGATCTACGAAGTGCAGGGCTTTCCCCATTACAACCCGGAGAAGTCCTACGCGGTGCACGTGGTGAACAATCCCAAGCGCGATGGCGGAATGTTCGTGCGGGACTTGTCGAGCCTGCAATACGACGAGCGCAGCGGGCATTTGCTGGCGCTGTCCGATGAGTCGCGGTTGATTCTCGAGCTGGATGTGGACGGGCGACCGCTGAGTACGCTGTCACTGAGCAAGGGCCGTCAGGGGTTGCTCAAGCCTGTGCCGCAAGCAGAAGGCATTGCCATGGATGACGACGGTACCCTGTACTTGGTCAGTGAGCCGAACCTGTTCTACGTGTTCAAAAAACCGGCACAGCCCTGACCAACACCCCAAAACCAAGTGTAGGAGCGAGCTAGCTTCGCTCCTACAGATGGCTAAGGCATCAGGCCTTGAGGGTTTTCACGCCTTCGCTCGTGCCCAGCAGTAGCAAGTCAGCCGGGCGGGCCGCGAACAAACCGTTGGTGACCACGCCGACGATGGCGTTGATCTGTGTTTCCAGCTCCACCGGGTTGGTGATCTGCATGTTGAACACGTCGAGGATGATGTTGCCGTTGTCGGTTAGCACGCCTTCACGGTAAACCGGGTCGCCGCCGAGCTTCACCAGTTCGCGGGCCACGTGGCTGCGGGCCATCGGGATCACTTCCACCGGCAATGGGAACGCACCGAGCACCGGCACCAGTTTGCTGGCGTCGGCGATGCAGATGAAGGTCTTGGCCACGGCCGCCACGATCTTCTCGCGGGTCAGGGCTGCGCCGCCGCCCTTGATCAGGTGCAGGTGCTCGTCGCTTTCATCGGCGCCGTCGACGTAGAACTCCAGATCGCTGACGGTATTGAGCTCATACACCGGAATACCGTGGCCCTTGAGGCGCGCGGCGGTGGCTTCGGAACTGGCCACTGCGCCGTCAAACGCGCCTTTGTGCTTGGCCAGGGCGTCGATGAAGCAATTGGCGGTAGAGCCGGTGCCGACCCCGACGATGCTCTTGTCATCGAGTTTCGGGAGGATGAAGTCGACGGCGGCCTGAGCCACTGCCTGTTTGAGTTGATCCTGGGTCATGCGGGCTCCGAGGTGCCGAAGAGGGGGACGAAAGGCCGGCATTATAGGCCTCGCGATAGTGCTGGGGGAAACACTCCTGTGGCGAGGGGGCTTGCCCCCGTTGGAGTGCGCAGCGCTCCCCTGGCATTCTTTCAGACATACCGCATAAACAGATTTTACGACTACTTCGCAGCCGAACGGGGGCAAGCCCCCTCGCCACAATGGATCCGCGATGTCTGCAAAGGCTAAAACCTCTTGATTCGTGTGGTCGCACGCCCAAAAGCCGGGTTAGACTCCTTGGCCCTGCCCAACCCGTTCAGTGATGCTTTCCGATGCTCGAACAGTACGTCAAAAAGATCCTCACCTCGCGCGTTTATGACGTTGCCGTAGAAACCCCATTGCAGACTGCTCGCCAGCTCTCCGAGCGGCTGGGCAACGAGATTTGGCTCAAGCGTGAAGACTTGCAGCCGGTGTTCTCGTTCAAGATTCGCGGCGCTTACAACAAGCTGACGCAACTGAGCGATGAAGAGCGAGCGCGTGGCGTGGTCACCGCTTCGGCGGGCAACCATGCGCAAGGCCTGGCCCTGGCAGCCAAAGTGCTGGGCGTGAAAGCGACCATCGTGATGCCCAAGACCACCCCGGAGATCAAGGTCGAAGGCGTGCGTTCGCGCGGCGGCAAAGTGGTACTGCACGGCGATTCGTTCCCGGAAGCCCTGGCCTACTCGCTGAAACTGGTCGACGAAAAAGGCTACGTCTACATTCACCCCTACGACGATCCCCACACCATTGCCGGGCAGGGCACGGTGGCCATGGAGATTCTGCGCCAGCACCCGGGGCGCCTGGATGCGATCTTCGTTCCGGTGGGCGGCGGCGGATTGATCGCCGGGATTGCGGCGTACGTGAAATACCTGCGTCCGGACATCAAGATCATCGGTGTCGAACCGGATGATTCCAACTGCCTGCAAGCCGCCATGGCGGCCGGCGAGCGCGTGGTGTTGCCGACCGTGGGCCTGTTTGCCGATGGCGTCGCGGTGGCGCAGATCGGCCAGCACACCTTCGATATCTGCAAAGACTACGTTGATGAAGTGATCACCGTCAGCACCGATGAAATCTGTGCGGCGATCAAGGATATCTACGACGATACCCGCTCGATCACTGAACCTGCCGGCGCCTTGGGTGTGGCCGGGATCAAGAAGTACGTTGAGCAACGCGGCGTCACCGGTCACACCTTCGTGGCCATTGATTCTGGCGCCAACGTCAATTTCGACCGCTTGCGACACGTCGCCGAGCGCGCCGAGCTGGGCGAGGGCCGCGAAGCCATCATCGCCGTGACCATCCCCGAGAAACCGGGCAGTTTCAAGGCGTTCTGCGAAGCCATCGGCAAGCGCCAGATCACCGAATTCAACTACCGCTACAACACCGGCAGCGAAGCGCACATTTTTGTCGGCGTGCAGACCCATCCGGAAAACGACCCGCGCAGTGCGCTGCTCGGCAGTCTGACCGAGCAGGGGTTCCCGGTACTCGACCTGACCGACAACGAACTGGCCAAGTTGCACATACGCCACATGGTTGGCGGGCGTGCCGCCCAGGTGGTCGATGAGGTGGTGCTGCGCTTCGAGTTCCCGGAGCGTCCGGGTGCGTTGTTCAACTTTCTCAACAAACTCGGTGGGCGCTGGAACATTTCGATGTTCCACTACCGCAACCACGGCGCGGCGGATGGCCGTGTGGTCGCGGGCCTGCAAGTGCCCCACGACGAACGTCATCTGGTACCGGCGGCGCTGGAAGAAATCGGCTACCCGTACTGGGACGAAAGCGACAACCCGGCCTATCAGCTGTTTCTCGGCTGAGCGGCTACGCTGATGGGCAGCCTATAAGGAAATCGAACAATGGAAACGTTAACCGCCCTCAAAGTCGCGCATGGCGTGGCGACGGTGCTGCTGTTGCTGAGCGCACTGGGGCTGGCAATCTGGGTCTGGCGCACTCGTCGTAACGGTGATGCGACGGCGCCTGCGCGTACCTTGCAGCGACCGCAGGTGTTCATCTGGCTGTTGATGGGCCTGGCGCTGTTGAGCATGCCGTTCACCGGCTGGTGGATGGTGCATCTGGTGGGCTGGCCGTTGGGGCAGACCTGGTTGCTGGCGTCCAGTGTGCTGTACACCGTGGCGGCGCTGGGCTGGTTCTGGCTGCTGGTGCGGCTCAATCGGCTGCGCAAGGCGCCTTCGGCGGGCAATGGGAAGTTTACGTTGGCGTTGGCGTTGTTCAGTTTTGTCTGCTTTATCGCCATTGCGGGGTTGATGGGCGCCAAGCCGGTATAGCGCGGAATCTGTAGCAGCTGCCGAGGTACGAGGCTGCGATGGGCTGCGAAGCGGCCCCGAAGGGCGGTCCTGCGGACCGCAACGCAGCCTCGTACCTCGGCAGCTGCTACAGGCGTAATCAATCGCGCAGACTGATCACCGGCCAGCCACGTTTCTCGGCCTCGGCCCGCAAGTTAGGGTCCGGATCGACCGCGATCGGATTCGTCACTTGCTCCAGCAACGCCAAGTCGTTCATCGAGTCGCTGTAGAAATAACTGTCTTCCAGGCTGTGGCCGGTTTCTTCCAGCCAACGATTCAACCGGGTCACCTTGCCTTCACGGAAGCACGGGATATCGGTGCTGCGCCCGCTGTAGCGGCCGTCGATCATTTCGCATTCGGTGGCGATCAGGGTTTCAACGCCTAAACGCGTGGCGATCGGCCCGGTCACAAAGCGGTTGGTGGCGGTGATGATGACCAGCTTGTCGCCGGCCTCACGGTGTTGGGCCAGCAGTTCGAGGCCTTTGGGCAGCACGAGCGGTTCGATGCAGTCGCGCATGTAATCCAGGTGCCATTGATCCAGTGTCGCCATTTCGGTGCGACCAAGGACTTCCAGGCAGAAGTTCAGGTAGGCGGCCTGATCCAGCTTGCCGGCCAGGTAGTCCTGATAGAACTCGTCGTTGCGTGCCTTGTAGGCGACGGCGTCGAGGAAACCGCGTTCGCACAGATAATCGCCCCAGGCGTGGTCACTGTCGCCGCCCAGAAGCGTGTTGTCCAAGTCGAATAAAGCCAGCCGCATTGCAGTTACTCGCTGAAAAGTCTGTAGAAAGGTCTCCAGAATACGGACTTTTCACAAGAGTGCACATAAGGTAGGTCGGCTCGTTGCTGCTTTCACAACCTTTGTGGAACAATGCGGCGACATGCGTTTGCGAGGTTGTTGCCGTGATCGACCCCGATGGTTTCCGCCCCAATGTCGGGATCATTCTGACGAATGATGCTGGCCAGGTGCTATGGGCTCGCCGAATCAATCAAGATGCCTGGCAGTTTCCACAGGGCGGGATCAACCCCCAGGAGACGCCGGAAGACGCCTTGTACCGCGAGTTGAACGAAGAAGTGGGCCTGGAGCGCGAAGATGTTGAAATTCTCGCCTGCACCCGGGGCTGGTTGCGTTATCGTTTGCCGCAACGTTTGGTCAGAACGCACAGCCAACCGCTGTGCATCGGCCAGAAGCAGAAATGGTTTCTCCTGCGCCTGATCTCCAACGAGCAGCGGGTGCGGATGGATTTGACCGGTAAACCGGAATTCGATGGCTGGCGCTGGGTCAGCTATTGGTATCCGTTGGGCCAGGTGGTGACATTCAAGCGCGAGGTGTATCGACGCGCTCTCAAAGAGCTTGCCCCGCGCCTTTTAGCGCGCGACTGACGACGGAGTTCGACCCCGAGCCATGCTCAATACGCTGCGCAAGATCGTCCAGGAAGTTAACTCCGCCAAGGATCTCAAGGCGGCGTTGGGGATTATTGTGTTGCGCGTCAAAGAGGCCATGGGCAGCCAGGTCTGCTCGGTCTACCTGCTTGATCCAGAGACCAACCGCTTCGTGCTGATGGCCACCGAGGGCTTGAACAAGCGCTCGATCGGCAAAGTCAGCATGGCACCCAACGAAGGTCTGGTCGGCCTGGTCGGCACGCGTGAAGAACCCCTGAACCTCGAAAACGCCGCGGATCACCCGCGCTACCGTTACTTCGCCGAGACCGGTGAAGAGCGCTACGCGTCGTTCCTCGGGGCGCCGATCATTCACCACCGCCGCGTCGTCGGCGTGTTGGTCATTCAACAAAAGGAACGCCGCCAGTTCGATGAGGGTGAAGAAGCCTTCCTCGTGACCATGAGCGCGCAGCTCGCCGGCGTTATCGCCCACGCCGAGGCCACCGGTTCGATCCGTGGCCTGGGCCGTCAGGGCAAAGGTATTCAGGAAGCAAAGTTCGTCGGCGTACCGGGTTCGCCGGGCGCGGCGGTCGGCACCGCGGTCGTCATGCTGCCACCGGCCGATCTGGACGTGGTGCCGGACAAGACCATCACCGACATCGATGCAGAACTTGGGTTGTTCAAGACGGCCATCGAAGGCGTGCGCGCCGACATGCGTGCCTTGTCCGCCAAGCTGGCAACCCAGCTGCGGCCTGAAGAGCGGGCGCTGTTCGACGTCTACCTGATGATGCTCGATGATGCCTCGCTCGGCAGCGAAGTCACCACCGTGATCAAGACCGGTCAGTGGGCCCAGGGCGCATTGCGTCAGGTGGTTACCGATCACGTCAACCGTTTCGAACTGATGGACGACGCCTACCTGCGTGAGCGCGCCTCGGACGTCAAAGACCTCGGTCGCCGTTTGCTCGCCTACTTGCAGGAAGAGCGGCAGCAGACGCTGGTCTACCCCGACAACACCATTCTGGTCAGCGAAGAACTGACGCCGGCGATGCTCGGCGAGGTGCCGGAAGGCAAGCTGGTGGGCCTGGTGTCGGTACTCGGTTCCGGCAACTCCCACGTGGCGATCCTGGCGCGCGCCATGGGTATTCCGACGGTGATGGGCCTGGTCGACCTGCCGTACTCCAAGGTCGACGGCATCCAGATGATCGTCGACGGCTACCACGGCGAGGTCTACACCAACCCGAGTGACGTGCTGCGCAAGCAGTTCGCCGACGTGGTCGAGGAAGAGAAACAACTGGCCCTCGGGCTGGATGCATTGCGCGACCTGCCGTGCGTAACGGTCGATGGCCACCGCATGCCGCTGTGGGTCAACACCGGCCTGCTGGCGGACGTGGCGCGGGCGCAGAAGCGCGGTGCCGAGGGCGTGGGTCTGTACCGGACCGAAGTGCCGTTCATGATCAACCAGCGTTTCCCGAGTGAAAAGGAACAACTGGCGATCTATCGCGAGCAACTCGCCGCGTTCCATCCACAACCAGTGACCATGCGCAGCCTGGACATTGGCGGTGACAAGGCGCTGTCGTACTTCCCGATCAAGGAAGACAACCCGTTCCTCGGCTGGCGCGGCATTCGCGTGACCCTCGACCACCCGGAAATCTTCCTGGTGCAGACTCGCGCCATGCTCAAGGCGAGCGAAGGCCTGAACAACCTGCGCATTCTGTTGCCGATGATTTCCGGCACCCATGAACTGGAAGAAGCCTTGCACCTGATCCACCGGGCCTGGGGCGAAGTCCGCGACGAAGGCACCGACGTGCCGATGCCGCCGGTTGGCGTGATGATCGAGATTCCGGCGGCGGTGTACCAGACCAAGGAACTGGCGCGGCAAGTGGACTTCCTGTCGGTCGGCTCCAACGACCTGACCCAGTACCTGTTGGCCGTGGACCGAAACAACCCACGGGTGGCCGACCTCTACGACTACCTGCACCCGGCGGTGCTGCAAGCCCTGCAGAGCGTGGTGCGCGATGCGCATGCCGAAGGCAAACCGGTGAGTATCTGCGGCGAAATGGCCGGTGACCCGGCGGCGGCGGTGCTGTTGATGGCAATGGGCTTCGACAGCCTGTCGATGAACGCCACCAACTTGCCGAAAGTGAAGTGGATGCTGCGTCAGATCAACCTGAGCAAGGCCAAGGAGTTGCTGGCGGAGCTGATGACCATCGACAACCCGCAAGTTATCCACAGCTCACTGCAACTGGCGCTGAAGAACCTTGGGTTGGCGCGGATGATCAATCCGGCTTCGGTCAAGACCCTCTAACCGAGTGGACGCAAAAAGATCGCAGCCTTCGGCAGCTCCTACAGGTGTACGCAAAGCCCTGTAGGAGCTGCCGAAGGTTCGGGCCGCGTTCGGACGATCTTTTAGATTTTGATCTCTATTTCCCCAAGATGCCCCCCATACGGCCCGAAGCTCCGTTCGACCATATGCCGCACCCCATCCGCCTGAACAATCAACGCCGTGCTCGCCCGTGTCCCATAAGCCTGGCTCTTGATAAACACACTCGACAACAACGTCTCGGTGGTTTGCCCCACGCCAGTGTCCGGCAGCTCGGCAAGCGGCGCCGTCTGCGGATCGCTGAGCAAGGCCAATAGCGCCTGCGGCTGCGGGTCGTCCAGTACTTCGCTCAGTGCTGCCTTGGCCTTGAGCACTTTTGGCCACGGTGTATCCAGCCCCGCGTTCGATAGCCCATAAACCCCAGGCTTGAGCCTGACCGCCTCGGTCTCCCGGGCATTGAAGTGCCACAACTCGCTGGCATTGCCGATCAGCAGATTAAACCCGGCATATTCAGGCGAACGTCGGACAACGTCGTTTAAATAGTCTTCAATCGGCATGTCGCCGATGAGAAATTGCGCCACCAGTTCGCCTCGCGACCTGGCGGCCGGCGGCTGAAGTGGATCGCGGATGTTGGTCAGCGCGGCGAAGCGCCCATGGGCGCCGACACCGAGCCACGTACCGCCGGCCTCAAGGTCACGACCGGCGTACACGTGCGCAGCTTGCGGCCATTGCGCCAAAGGCAGGCTGGGCCGGGCATAGAATTCGTCGCGGTTGGCCGCCACGATCAGCGGTTGGGCATGACCCGGCCGCCAGGCAAAGACAATCAGGCACATAAGGTGGTCCTTGTGTGTTTTTTGCTCACTCTACGCAGACATCGCTCATCGATCCATCGCCATCCGCAGTGGAGCCCGAGGCCATGCATCCGTTACCATGCCGCTCCTGTTTCGGGATGCTTGGGGATGTGGCCATGGAATTTCTGCTCTATCTGGCGCTGGGCGCCTGTGCGGGCGTGCTGGCCGGGCTGTTTGGGGTAGGCGGCGGGATCATTATCGTTCCGGTGCTGGTGTTCAGCTTCACCTTGCAGGGATTTGATGTGTCGATCCTGACGCATCTTGCAGTCGGCACTTCCCTGGCGACGATCATTTTTACGTCGGTCAATGCGGTTCGCGAGCATCATCGCCGCGGCGCCGTGCGTTGGCCGATTTTTGCCTGGATGACCCTCGGCATTCTGATCGGTGCCGGTTTCGGCGCGCTGACCGCCGAAGCGATCTCCGGGCCGAATCTGCAGAAGATCATCGGCGTATTCGCGTTGATCATCGCGGTTCAACTCGCTTTGGACTTCAAACCCAAGGCCAGCCGAACGGTGCCTGGTAAAGTCGGCCTGACCGTGGCCGGCAGTGTGATTGGCTGGGCCTCGGCGATTTTCGGGATCGGCGGCGGTTCGCTGACCGTGCCGTTCCTGACCTGGCGCAGCGTACCGATGCAACAAGCGGTGGCGACGTCGTCGGCTTGTGGCCTGCCCATCGCCTTGGCAAGTGCATTAAGTTTCATGATTCTGGGCTGGCACGATCCACTGCTGCCGGCCCATAGTCTCGGTTTTGTTTATTTGCCGGCGCTGCTGGGGATCGCCCTGACCAGCATGGTCTTCGCCCGCCTCGGTGCGCGACTGGCCCACAGGCTGTCGCCACGCTTGCTGAAAAGACTGTTTGCCGCTTTGCTGTTTTGCGTCGGCTTGAACTTCCTGCTCTGACACGTAACGCAATCCTGGCTTAATCCTGGCGTGACAGCGTCGCCCGGGAATTTTGAAGGTTTCAACTCTAACGAGGAGTCGCAATGCTGCCTTACCCGCAGATCGACCCGGTGGCCCTGGCCATCGGTCCGCTGAAAATCCACTGGTACGGCCTGATGTACCTGGTCGGCATCGGCGGCGCGTGGCTGCTGGCGTCCCGTCGGCTGAACCGCTTCGACCCGACCTGGACCAAGGAGAAACTCTCCGACATGGTGTTCTGGATGTCGATGGGCGTCATCGTCGGCGGCCGCCTGGGTTATGTGCTGTTTTATGATCTGAGCGCTTACCTGGCCAACCCGATGTTGATCTTCGAAGTGTGGAAGGGCGGCATGTCGTTCCACGGTGGCTTCATCGGTGTGATGCTCGCAGCGTTGTGGTTTGGTAAAAAGAACAACAAGTCGTTCTTCCAGCTGATGGATTTCGTCGCGCCGATGGTGCCGATCGGCCTGGGCGCCGGACGCATTGGTAATTTCATCAACGCCGAGTTGTGGGGCAAGCCGACCGACGTGCCGTGGGCGATGATCTTCCCGCCGTTCAGCGACCCGGCGCAGTTGCCGCGTCATCCGTCGCAGCTGTACCAGTTTGCGCTGGAAGGTGTGGCGCTGTTCCTGATCCTCTGGCTGTTCTCGCGCAAGCCACGGCCGACCATGGCGGTGTCCGGGATGTTCGCGCTGTTCTACGGCATCTTCCGGTTCATCGTCGAATTCGTTCGCGTACCGGATGCGCAGCTGGGCTATCTGGCCTGGAACTGGCTGACCATGGGCCAGGTGCTGTGCGTACCGATGATCGTCGGCGGTCTATTCCTGATCTGGCTGGCTTATCGACGCGCCCCGGCGGCCCCCGCAGCTGCATAAGAAGCCGGCGCAAAAAATTCGAACCCCGGGGCGACGGCTCCGGGTTCAAGGACACAGGTAATTCATGAAGCAATATCTCGAACTGGTCGCCCATGTCATCAAGAACGGCACCAAACAGGCCAACCGCACCGGCGTGAACACCATCAGCTTTCCGGGTGCGATGCTGCGCTTCGATTTGCAGGAAGGTTTCCCGGCGATCACCACCCGCAAGATGGCGTTCAAGTCGGCCATCGGCGAGATGTGCGGTTTTCTGCGCGGGGTGAACAACGCCGCTGAATTCCGTGCGTTGGGCTGCAAGGTCTGGGACCAGAATGCCAACGAAAACGCCCAGTGGCTGGCCAACCCGTTCCGTCAGGGCGAAGACGACCTCGGCGAGATCTACGGCGTGCAATGGCGCAAATGGCCGGCGTACAAGCAGATTCCGGTCAGCAACCAGGCCGCCATCGAGCAGACCCTGAGCCAGGGTTATCGGCAGATCGCCGAAGGCGAAGAAGACGGCCAGGCTTATGTGGTGCTGTACAAGGCGATCGACCAGATCCGCCAGTGCGTCGACACCATCATCAAGGACCCGGGCAGCCGTCGCATCCTGTTCCACGGCTGGAACGTTGCGCAGCTCGATGAGATGGCCCTGCCGCCGTGCCACTTGCTGTACCAGTTCCACCCGAATGTCGAGACCAGGGAAATCTCCCTGACCCTCTACATCCGCTCCAACGACCTGGGCCTGGGCACGCCGTTCAACCTCACCGAAGGCGCCGCGCTGCTGAGCCTGATCGGCCGCCTGACCGGTTACACGCCGCGCTGGTTCACCTATTTCATCGGCGATGCCCACGTCTACGAAAACCACCTGGATATGCTCAACGAACAGCTCAAGCGCGAGCCGTTCGCTATGCCGAAGCTGAAGATATCCGACCGTGTGCCGGAATTCGCCAAGACCGGCGTGTACCAGCCGGAATGGCTGGAGCTGATCGAGCCGAGTGACTTCTCGCTCGAAGGCTACGAGCACCACGCCCCAATGACCGCGCCGATGGCGGTCTAAAGCGTCACGCCGATTCCCCTGTAGGAGCTGCCGAAGGCTGCGATCTTTTGATCTTGATCTTTAAGGATCAAAAGATCGCAGCCTTCGGCAGCTCCTACGGGGGTTGTGGTGTTTTTAGTGGCCGTGACTGCGGCCAACATGGGAATGCTCCACCTCCGTCGCCACAACCCCGCCACTCACCTCCAACCGCTGCAAAATCCCGCACTGATCGATATCCGGCCCTTCGCTGCAGCGTTGGCGCAGGTCGAGCAGTTGTGTCTGCAACGCCAGCAAACCGTCGATTCGTGCCTTCACATGGTGGATATGTTCGTCGATCAACGCGTTGACGTTTTCGCATTGATCCTGCGGGCTGTCGCGCAGGGCCAGCAGGCTGCGGATTTCCTCGAGAGTCATGTCGAGGGTGCGGCAGTTGCGGATGAAGGTCAGGCGCTCGGCGTGGGCCTGGGTGTAGACGCGGTAATTACCGTCGCTGCGGGCCGGTTCCGGCAGCAGGTTTTCGCGCTCGTAGTAGCGGATGGTTTCCACGGCGCAGTCGGTGAGTTTCGCCAGTTCTCCTATTTTCATCGCGTCAATCTCCAAAAGGGTGCTTGACCCTATAGTGGCTACAGGGTCTTTACTTGGCAACAGGCACCTTCATGGACGCGACCAATGAGCGATTCTCTTCACACCCACAAACCCGAGGCTGATCACGATCACGATCACGATCACAGCCACAAGCTGCAGCCTGTGCCCCAGCATGTCCATGGTAGCCATGATCATGGCGGCCACGGCGATTCCTGCTGTTCCTCCAAAGCCGCAGCGCCATCGCTGATCAAGTTGAGCGAAACGCCGACCGCTGGCGCGCGGCTGAGCAGCTTCCGCATCGAGGCCATGGACTGCCCGACCGAGCAGACGCTGATCCAGAACAAGCTCGGCAAGCTTGCGGGTGTGCAGCAACTGGAGTTCAACCTGATCAACCGGGTGTTGGGCGTGACCCATGACCTGCCGGGCACCGCGCCGATCATCGAGGCGATCAAGTCGCTCGGCATGCACGCCGAGCCGCTGGAACAAGGCGTCGAAGCGCCAATACCTGTGCCAGAGAAAAAACCTTGGTGGCCATTGGCGCTGTCCGGCGTTGGTGCGTTGGCGGCTGAAGTGATCCACTTCACTAACGCGGCGCCCAATTGGGTGGTGGCGGTGATTGCGCTGATCTCAATCCTCAGTGGCGGCCTGGGTACCTATAAAAAGGGCTGGATCGCCCTGAAAAACCTCAACCTGAACATCAACGCGCTGATGAGCATCGCGGTGACCGGTGCGGTCCTGATCGGCCAATGGCCGGAAGCGGCGATGGTGATGTTCCTGTTCACCGTCGCCGAGTTGATCGAAGCCAGGTCCCTGGACCGGGCGCGCAACGCCATCGGCGGACTGATGCAGATGGCGCCCGAGCAAGCCACGGTGCAGCAAGCCGATGGCAGTTGGGTCGCACAACCGGTGAAAAACATCGAGCTGGGTGCGCGGGTGCGAGTGCGTCCCGGCGAGCGGATCGGTCTGGATGGCGAAGTGGTGTCCGGCAGCTCGACCATCGATCAGGCGCCGATTACCGGCGAGAGCCTGCCGGTCGAGAAAACCGTTGGCGACAAGGTGTTTGCCGGCACCATCAACCAGTCCGGTTCGCTGGAATATGTGGTGACTGCCGCAGCGAGCAATTCGACCCTGGCGCGGATCATTCATGCCGTCGAACAGGCCCAAGGGGCGCGGGCGCCGACCCAGCGTTTCGTCGACAGCTTTTCGAAAATCTACACACCGGCGGTGTTCATCCTGGCCCTCGCCGTGGCGGTGATCCCGCCGCTGTTCATGGACGCGCTGTGGTTCGACTGGATCTATCGGGCGCTGGTGTTGCTGGTGGTCGCCTGCCCATGCGCCTTGGTGATTTCCACTCCGGTGACCATCGTCAGCGGCCTCGCGGCAGCGGCGCGCAAAGGGATTCTGGTCAAGGGCGGCGTCTACCTGGAGCACGGCTACAAACTCGATTACCTGGCTCTCGACAAGACCGGCACCCTCACGCATGGCAAACCGGTGCAGACCGACTATTTGTCCCTCGACCCGACCGCCGATCAAACAGCCCCGGCCCTTGCGGCGGCGCTGGCTGGTCGCTCGGATCACCCGGTGTCGCTGGCCATCGCCAACGCGGCAGTTGTGGATAACCAGCGCGCGCCGCTGACTGTGGATAACTTCGAAGCCTTGGCGGGGCGTGGAGTACGCGGTGAGATCAATGGTGAGCTCTATCACCTGGGCAACCATCGACTGGTGGAAGATCTGGGCCTGTGTTCTCCAGCGCTGGAAGAAAAACTGTTTGCGCTGGAGAAACAGGGCAAGTCGGTGGTGCTGTTGCTCGACAAGTCAGGTCCCCTGGCGCTGTTCGCCGTGGCAGACACCGTGAAAGCGTCCAGCCGCGAAGCGATCCAGCAATTGCATGAGCTGGGCGTCAAAACCCTGATGCTGACCGGCGACAACGTTCACACCGCCCAGGTCATCGCCGCCCATGTGGGCATTGATCAGGCGCAGGGCGATCTGTTGCCGACCGAGAAGCTGCAAGCCATCGAAACGCTGTATGCCCAGGGTTATCGCGTGGGAATGGTCGGCGACGGCATCAACGACGCCCCGGCGCTGGCGCGGGCCGAGATCGGTTTCGCCATGGCAGCGGCCGGTACCGATACCGCCATCGAAACCGCCGATGTCGCCCTGATGGACGATGATCTGCGCAAGATCCCTGCCTTCATCAGCCTGTCGCGGCAGACCTCTAACATCCTCAAACAGAACATTGCCCTGGCATTGGTCATCAAAGCGATCTTTCTTGGGGTAACCTTCGCCGGGATCGCCACCATGTGGATGGCGGTGTTCGCCGACATGGGCGTGAGCCTGTTGGTGGTGTTCAACGGTTTGCGCCTGTTGCGCAAATAGACGATGAGGGACGGGTGTGCTGAGTGCCGAGCTGAAGGCGTTTTACATGGTGGCCCGGCTGGGCAGCATTACCCTGGCGGCGAAAAAGCTCGGCCTGAGCCAACCGACGGTGACGACCCAGATTCGGCATCTGGAAAGCCAGTATTCGGTTGAGCTGTTCTACCGTGGCGGCCGCCGCCTCAGCGTCAGCGACGAAGGCGCGCGGCTGTTGCCGATGGTCAAGGCACTGTTGCAGCAGGAAGCCGATATCGAGTTCTTCCTGCGTAACAGTGGTCAGGTCCAGGGCACGTTGCGCATCGCCGCCACGGCGCCGTATTACATCCTCGATCTGGTGAAGACCTTTCGCGAGCGCTTGCCGCAGGTGGAGGTGTCGGTGGAAATCGGCAACTCCCAGCAGGTGCTCGAAGCGCTGGAGGATTACCGGGTCGATGTTGCCGCGTCCTCGCAGTTGCTCGACGATGCGCGGTTGATTCGCCGGGTGCTCGGCAGCGATCCGCTGGTGTTGGCGGTGCATCGCAATCATCCGCTGGCGGTGCATGATCATGTACCGCTCAGTGCGCTGGCGGGGCATACCTTGTTGATGCGCGAGTCGGGCTCGACCACTCGGCGCTTGACCGAAGAGTTGCTGGCCAGCGCAGGAGTGAGTTTCGGGCCGTTGCTGGAGATTGGTAGTCGCGAGTCGATTCGTGAAGCGGTGCTGCGCAACATCGGCATCAGCATCAT
Source organism: Pseudomonas sp. B21-019 (assembly GCF_024749225.1). NCBI lineage: Bacteria > Pseudomonadati > Pseudomonadota > Gammaproteobacteria > Pseudomonadales > Pseudomonadaceae > Pseudomonas > Pseudomonas sp. B21-019. The sequence continues at coordinate 5,998,066 of NZ_CP087193.1, read as the reverse complement.
CGCCCGGCAGGAAGTGCCGCACGATCCGCAATTGCGGGTGTTGACCCTCGAAAATGCGCCGCAGATTCCCGAATACCTGTACTGCCTCAAGGAACGAAAAGGCGCCCGGCTGCCGGCGGCGTTTCTCGGGTTGGCGCAGGAAATGGCCCCGGCGTAGATCCCTGTGGCGAGGGAGCTTGCTCCCGCTGGACTGCGCAGCAGGCCCATTTTCTGGGGCCGCTTCGCAACCCAGCGGGAGCAAGCTCCCTCGCCACAGGTTATTCACTGTTCGTTCCATCCAACTAAAATCCCCGAATACCACTATCGGCCGTTTTTGCCTCGTTGCCACATGACAGACGCATTGCAAACCTAGGATGGCCCTCATCTGCTTGATGAGGCCTGTCCATGAACCACTCGATCGCAACTGCCCTGACCAACCCCGGCGCGCCGATGAAAGTGCGCGGCGTGCAGAAACGCTTCGGCGCGTTCACCGCGCTGGATAACGTTTCCCTCGACGTGGCAGCGGGTGAGCTGGTGTGCCTCTTGGGGCCGTCGGGCTGTGGCAAAACCACCTTGCTGCGCTGCATCGCCGGCCTTGAGCGCCAGGACAGCGGCGAGTTGTACCTCGGCGATCGCGACGTTTCCCACCTGGCACCTCAAGCCCGGGACTACGGCATTCTCTTCCAGTCCTACGCGTTGTTCCCCAATCTCACCGTCGAAGCGAACATCGCCTACGGCCTCGCCGGCAGCGGTCGCGAGGAAGTGCGCCAGCGAGTCGGTCAGATGCTGGAACTGGTCGGCCTGATCGGCAGTGAAAAAAAATACCCCGGCCAGTTATCTGGCGGCCAACAGCAACGGGTGGCCCTGGCTCGGGCCTTGGCTCCGGCGCCGTCATTGTTGTTGCTGGACGAACCGATGTCGGCGCTCGACGCCCGGGTCCGCGAGCATCTGTGCACCGAACTGCGCCAATTGCAGCGCAATCTCGGCATCACCACCCTGATGGTCACCCACAATCAGGACGAGGCCATGCTGATGGCCGACCGAATCGCCGTGATGAACAACGGCAAGGTCGAGCAGTACACCACGCCGCAGGATATCTACGACCGTCCGGCCACACCGTTTGTGGCGGAGTTTGTCGGTCAGGGCAACTGGCTGCCGTTCCGCCGTAGCAGCGACAGCCATGCCCAGGTCGGCGGGATGCACATGCGCCTGGCCGAAGGCAGTGCGAAAACCGCGTCGGGCCGGTTGTTCTGCCGCCCCGAAGCGATCAACGTCAATCCGCTGGTGCATGAAGAAAACCTGTTCCCGGCCAAGGTTCGCGAAATCACTTTCCTCGGCAATCGTTGCCGCATGAGCTTCGAACTCGATCAGCTGCCGGGCCATGCGCTACTGGCGGAACTGGCGCCGGAAGCCATGCCGCGACTCGGTGCGCAACAGATCATGGTCGCCTTGCCGCCGCGCAGCCTGCAGGTGTTTGCCTGATGAACGCGAACGTCGCGCTGCCGATACCGCACAAGCAGGTTCGGCAGACCTCCCGCGCCGAGATCGGCGACCGGTTGTTCGTGGTCGGCGGCAAGGTGCTGTTGCTGGTGTTGCTCGGCGTGGCGGTGTTGATGCCGTTGCTGGCGATCTTCTGGCGCGGGCTCAGTTCGCAGGCCGGGCAGGGCGGTGGTCTGGTGGCTGCCGGTGAATTGCTGACCAGTGCGAATTTCCATTGGTTGCTCGGTAACAGCCTGAAGGTTTCCCTCAGCGTGGCGGCGATTGTCGTACCGTTGGCCTACCTGTTTGCCTACGCCCTGCAACGCACGATGATTCCCGGCAAAGGTATCTGGCGCGGCATGTCGCTGCTGCCGTTGATGGCGCCGTCGATGTTGCCGGGGATTGCGCTGGTTTATCTGTTCGGTAATCAGGGCCTGTTGCGCGGTCTGCTCTCGGACAACATCTACGGTTTCTGGGGCATTGTGCTCGGCGAGGTCATCTATACCTTCCCACACGCCTTGATGATTTTGCTGTCGGCGTTGTCCCTGGCGGATGCGCGACTGTTCGATGCCGCCTCCAGCATGGGCGCCAGTCCGGCGAAAGCCTTTCGCAGCATCACTTGGCCGGCGACGCGTCAGGCGGTATTCGCGGCGTTCTGTTTGGTGTTCACCCTGACCATCACCGACTTCGGTGTGCCCGTGGTGGTCGGTGGCGACTATCAAGTGCTGGCGCTGGAAGCCTACAAAGCGGTGGTCGGCCAGCAACAATTCGGTCGCGGCGCACTGATCGGCATGGTCCTGCTGCTGCCGGCGCTGTTCAGCTTTGGTGTCGACGCCTGGCTGCGTCGGCGTCACGGCGACTCCATGAGCGGTCGGGCGCAAGTGTTTCAACCAGCGCCGTCGAAGCTGCGCGACGGTTGTTATCTGGCCATCGTGCTGCTGATCTGCGCGGTATTGCTGCTGGTGTTCGGCATGGCGGTGTACTCGTCGCTGGTGAAGTTCTGGCCGTACAACCTGTCGCTGTCGCTCAACCATTACCAGTTCAACGACACCGCGGGAGGCGGCTGGCTGGCCTACGGCAACAGCGTGAAGATGGCGCTGTGCACGGCGTTGATCGGCAGCGTGCTGATCTTCACCGGCGCGTACCTGATGGAAAAGACCCGTGGTCAGCGCGGCCTGAATCTGATGTTGCGCATGCTCAGTTTCGTACCGATGGCGGTGCCGGGCCTGGTGCTGGGGCTGGGTTACGTCTTCTTCTTCAACCTCAACGGCAATCCGTTGCATGTGTTCTACGGCAGCATGAGCCTGCTGGTGGTTTGCACCATTGCTCACTATTTGACCACCGCGCAAATGACCGCCACCACCGCGCTGCGCCAACTCGACGCCGAGTTCGAAGCCGCCGCGCTGTCGCTCAAGGCGCCGCTGTATCGGCACTACCTGCGGGTCACCGTGCCGATCTGCCTGCCGGCGCTGTTGGACATCGTGCGCTACCTGTTCGTCTCGGCCATGACCACCGTCTCGGCGGCGATCTTCCTCTACAGCCCCGACACCATTCTCGCGGCGGTGGCGGTGCTGAACATGGACGACGCCGGCAACGTCGGCGGCGCGGCGGCGATGTCGACCCTGATTCTGTTCACCTCGGCAGGCGTGTCCCTGCTGCTGGCCTGGGCCTCGCGCGGTTTATTGCGTCGCTCCCAGGCCTGGCGGCAGACCGCGCCCGGTCTTTGATTCACACCTTCAACTCACACAGGAATTGCACCATGTTCAAGCCCTTGGCCCTGGCCGCTGCTGTCCTCACCGCTTTCAGCCTGAACGCCTTCGCTGCGAAAACCGAGTTGACGGTGTACACCGCCCTCGAAGCCGAACAACTGAAGACCTACAAAGAAGCCTTCGAGAAGGCCAACCCGGACGTCGAGATCAAGTGGGTGCGCGACTCCACCGGCATCATCACCGCCAAGCTGCTGGCCGAAAAAGCCCGCCCGCAAGCCGATGCGGTGTGGGGCCTGGCGGCATCGAGCCTGGCGATCCTCGATCAGCAAGGCATGCTGCAAAGCTACGCGCCGAAGGACCTGGGCAAGATCGGCGGCAACTACCGTGATGCTGCCAACCCACCGGCCTGGGTCGGCATGGACGTGTGGGCGGCGACCATTTGCTTCAACACTGTCGAAGCCGAAAAGCAGGGTTTGAGCAAGCCCGTGAGCTGGCAGGACCTGACCAAGCCTGAGTACAAAGGCAAGATCGTCATGCCCAACCCGGCCTCGTCCGGCACCGGTTTCCTCGACGTCAGCGCCTGGCTGCAAACCTTCGGCGAGAAGCAGGGCTGGCAGTACATGGACGACCTGCACCAGAACATCGGCCAGTACGTTCACTCCGGTTCCAAGCCGTGCAAACTCGCCGCTGCCGGTGAATTCCCGATCGGCATTTCCTTCGAATACCCGGCTGTTCAGTTGAAGCGCCAAGGCGCGCCGCTCGACATCATCCTGCCGAAAGAAGGCCTGGGCTGGGAGATCGAAGCGACCGCCGTGATCAAAGGCACACCGAATGAAGACGCGGCGAAGAAACTGGCCGACTTCTCCGCAAGCCCGGCGGCGATGGAACTTTATAAAGAGAACTTCGCGGTGCTCGCGCAACCGGGTATCGCCAAGCCGCAGACCGAATTGCCGGCGGACTATGAGCAGCGCTTGATCAAGAACGACTTTGCCTGGGCCTCGAAGAATCGCGACGAGATCCTGACTGAATGGCGCAAGCGCTATGACGGCAAGTCCGAGAAAGTAGCTGCCAAGTAACTGACTCACACCTTGTGGCGAGGGAGCTTGCTCCCGCTGGACTGCGCAGCAGGCCCCTTCTTTTCAGATAGAGAGGGGGGGCCGCTACGCGCCCCAGCGGGAGCAAGCTCCCTCGCCACAAAAAGCGGGATTATCTTCATGACACACCACAGCGACATGCTGATCGTCGGCGCCGGCATTCTCGGCCTGTCCCACGCCTATGCCGCCGCCAGGCGCGGCCTCAAGGTCAAAGTCTTCGATCGCAGCGCCACGCCATTGGGCGCTTCGGTACGCAACTTCGGCCAGGCACTGGTCACCGGCCAACCACCGGGACCAATGCTGGAACTGGCCAGAGCCAGTCGAGAAATCTGGGGCCAATGGGCAGAACTCGCCGGCCTGCACCTCAAGCGCAACGGCTCGTACCTGTTCGCGCGTACCGAAGCGGAAGAACACCTGCTGGAAGCCTTCTGCGCCGGGCGTGCCGTGGAGCACGGTTACCGTGTCGAGCTGTTGCGCGGCAACCCATTGCGGGATTTATACAGCGGTCAGTTCAGCCATCACCGCGCCGCGTTGCACGGCATGGACGACCAACAGTTGTATTCCCGCGAGGCGATTCCGGCATTGATCGACTATCTGCGCCGTGAGTTGGGCGTCGAGTTTCACTTCTCTGCCCTGGTACGCGACATCGAGCCGGGCCGCGTGCACAGCACCGCCGGCACCTTCAACGCCGAGCAGATCATCGTTTGCTCCGGCCACGATTATCAAACTTTGCTGGCCGAGCCGATTGCCGAACTCAACCCGCAAGTCTGTCGGCTGCAAATGCTCCGCGCCCGGCCGCAGATCAACCTCAACCTGCGACACGCACTGCTCACCGGTCTGAGTTGTGTGCACTACGGCGCCTTCGCCGATCTGCCGGAAGCTGCGGCGGTACAGGCGCAGATTCTGCGCGAGGCGCCTCATCTGCATGAAAACGGCATTCACCTGCTGATCAGCCCGACACCATACGGTGAATTAATCATCGGCGACTCCCACCATTACGGCAGCGATCCGTCGCCGTTCAATGCCGAGCAGGTGGACGACTGGATGCTCGAACTGGCCGAACAAACCCTGGGTTGCAAGGTGCAAGTGATCGAGCGCTGGCAGGGTGTTTACGGTTCGCGCGGCCCCGGCCCGTTCTCCTTTCTGCGGCCGATGCCGGGTGTGAGCGTGGCGCTGATGCACACTGGTGTCGGCATGAGTGTCGGGCCGGCGTTGGCGGAACGTAACGTCGCCAGCTTATTGGGGGACGGTTGATGGACCGCCATCAGCAAGTGATCGTCGAGGTGTTCGGTCTGTACGAGCGGTTTGGCGACAACGACTACATCGGCGAACCGGTGTCGCAGATCGAGCACATGTCGCAAGCGGCCGAACTGGCGATGGCCGAGGGCTTCGATGATGAAGTAGTACTGGCGGCGTTCTTTCACGACATCGGGCATCTCTGTGCCGAGGGGGTCGAGAGCATGGGCGGCTTTGGTGTGGTCAGCCATGAGTGTTTGGGCGCTGATTATTTGCGTCGGGCCGGCTTCAGCGAACGCATGGCGCGGCTTGTGGAGTATCACGTGCAGGCGAAGCGTTATCTGACGCTCAAAGAGCCTGGGTACTACGAGCGTCTGAGTGAAGCCAGTCGGCGGACGCTGGAGTATCAGGGCGGGCTGATGAGCGCTGAAGAGGCTGAGGCCTTTGAGCAGGATCCGTTGTGTGCCGTCAGTTTGCGGATGCGCCAGTGGGATGAGTTGGCCAAGCAGATGTGGGTGCCGGTGATTGATCTGGATGTGTTGAAGGAAAAGGCGTTGCGTGTGCTGCGTACTTAACTATCAATCACCTTTTCAGCCAACACCTCAACCTGCTCCTGTCGCTCTGCCTGATTCAGCTTCGAATGAGGATTGAGCGACGACCACTGCGGATGCGCCCGGGCCTTGTTCAGCGCTTCCGGCAGTTTGCCTTCGCGCCAGGTTTTGTCCTGCGGTGTGGCGACCTGAATGCTGTCCATTGCCGCATGCCCACGCTGGTTCAGGGCTTGCAGCAATTGCCGCTGGCGCAAGGCCAACAGCCGCAGCACGCTGTCGTCGACGGTCAGTTCTCGCTGGCCCTTGATCTTGCCCAGCAGGCGGCTGCCGTAACTGCGGGCGGTTTGCAGGGCGCCGCCGGCGATCGCTCCGGCCAGTGCCGCCGCGCCGAGGGTCAGGCCGCCCACCAGCAAATCGACTCCGGCCCCGGCCGCTGCACCGGCCGCGATACCGCCGCCGACCCGTACACCGAGCTGTTTCAGGGTTTCCGGGTTGAACAAGTCATCGCCCCAGCGGCCATCGAGCAGCGGCAAGTCACTGGCCGCCGCGTCCTGTGGGCGGAAGGCGTAGAGCTTGAGCAAGGCTTCGACGCAGCGTTGTTCGCGCTGACGCACCGCTTTGCGCAATTCACTGATCGCTTGCTGTTCCTGCTCCGCTTCGCTGGCGACACTGCGGCGGCAGGCGGCGCAATCGATCAATAAATCGGCAATCAGCTGCGCTGCACTCTGCTGACGGGCCAAGCGTTGGGCCTGCTGATCGGCGATCAGGCGCTCCAGTTGTCCGCGAGAGTTTTCCAGCAGTAGCGCGAGGCTTTCATACAGTCGGCGTTCGCCATCTTCCGGCGGCGCGACGCTGTCGAACCGCACCAAGGCATGCAAGCCCAACCGCGCCAGGGCTTCACGCCAATCCGGTTCGCGCTGCTGGGCGCTGCTGACAAAGTTCAGCACCGGCAGCAGCGGTTTGCCGCAACTGGCCAGCACTTGCAGTTCGTCGCGGTACTTGGCCAGCACTGGCTCCCGAGCGTCGATCACATAGAGGCCGGCGTCGGAGGCGAGCAATTGTCGCAACACCTTGGCTTCCTGTTCGAAGCGCTGCCGGGCTTCGCTGCCCTCAAGGAAGCGCGCCAGCCGCGCCGGGCCGTCGAGGCGTTCACCGGGTCGCTCCAGGCGCTCGAGGTAGTCGAGCAGGGCGATGGCATCTTCCAGGCCCGGCGTGTCGAACAGATCGAGCAGAGGCTCGCCGTCCACCGACAATCGCGCGCCCTCGACGTGGCGCGTGGTGCTGGGGCGATGGGACACTTCGCCGAAGCCGACATCCCGCGTCAGCGTGCGCAGCAACGAGGTTTTGCCGACGTTGGTGTGGCCGACCACGGCGAGCTTCAAGGGCTGTTTCCAGGTATCAGTCATGACCCGTCTCCAGCCAGTTCAACGGCGCGCAATCGGCGAATGGCAGGTCCAGTTGTTGTAGCGCAACATGCCAGTCGCCCAGGCGTTCGGCATCCAGCGCTTCGCCGGGCGGCGCTTGCAGCAGCCACACGCGGGTAGCCGTAGCACTGCGAGCCAGTTCGGCAATCAGCGCGAGGCTGCCACGGTCCGGCGAACGCCGTGGATCGCAGGCGATGGCCAGGCGGGCCGGGGGAAAGCGACTCAGCTGTTCAAGCAGTTTGTGCCGGGATTCGCGGCTGTCGAGGATGCCGGCGTCGTTGACGCTTTTCGGCAGCTGCGGTGGCCAGGGGCGTTGATCGTCCAGCTCGATGGCCACCAACAGTGCGCCATCGCTTTGCAGATCGCTGGCCGCGTTTTCAACCCGGTGAAGTTGCTCAGGCGCGGCATCGCTAATACCCAGGCGTTCGCTGGTGGGCATCAGCCGTTCGCGCAGTTGGGCGTAACCGGGTAGGTTCAAGTCCAGATGCAAGGCTGCCTGGCCGGTTTTCCAGCGCCACCGGCAGAACAATGCGAGCAGCAGGCGCGGTAACACGCCGTACACCAGCAGCACGCCCACCAGCCACGCCGCCCAGGCCTGGCGGGCGCTTTCGATGTTCAGCGCGGTATCGCCGCTGGCGCGGATCATCTCCACGCTGGGCACACTGAAACCGAGCAAGGCCGGCAGGGCGCCGAGGGCCTGGGTCATGGCGACGAAGGTGTCGGCGCCGAGAATAGTGGTCTCCCAGACGAAGCCATAGCGCCGGGTCGCCATCAGCGTCAGCAGCATCACCAAGGCACTGAGCATCGCCAACAACCACAAGCCGTTGACCAGCACACCCAGCGCCCACCGATTGAGTTTCTGCCGTTGCAGTAACAGCAGCAGGGCTGGCGCCAGTTGCGCGGCGTTGGCATCGCGGGCGAGTTTTTCACTGAGCCACAACCACAAGCGTCCGAGGGCGGCGCTCTGTTCGCCGGCGAACACCAGGCCCAGGGCCCAGCTCAATAGCAGAATCAGGTTCAGCCCCAGCAGGCTGCCCAAGGCCCAGAACACATTGACCGGGGTCTGGCCGTCGCCCAGCGCGGCAAACGCCAGGCCGGCGCCACTGATCACGGCCAGCACGGCGAGCACGATCAACGCCAGTCGCGCGCCTTGCAGCCAGTGTTTGAGGGCGCGGGTCTGCCCGTCGCGCTCGGCCAGCCACCGGGCGCGGCATTGAATGCGCGTCGGCAGGTCGCCGCCGGCGCTACGGGCGACTCGGTTGGCTTCCAGATCATCCAGGGGGCCGGCGTGTTCTTCACGCAGGCGGATGGTTTCGCTCAGCCAGAGGTTTTGCAGGGGCGTCAGTTCAGTCACGCGGCATCCCGTCGCTTCATTGAGCGATGAGCATAACCGCTGTGACGCTTATCGGGGTAAGGGAGGCTCTGGTATCCTCGCCGGCATGACTAAATCACTCCCCCTCAGCCTGATCGCAGCCCTCGGTGAAAACCGTGTGATCGGCGTCGACAACAGCATGCCCTGGCACTTGCCGGGGGACTTCAAATACTTCAAGGCCACCACCCTCGGCAAGCCGATCATCATGGGGCGCAAGACCTGGGATTCCCTCGGTCGTCCGCTGCCGGGCCGGTTGAACATCGTGGTCAGTCGCCAGGCGGATTTGCAGCTGGAAGGCGCGGAGGTTTATCCGTCACTGGAGGCGGCCGTGGTTCGCGCCGAGGAATGGGCGCTGGAGCAGGGCGTCGATGAGTTGATGCTGATAGGTGGCGCGCAGTTGTATGCGCAAGGTCTGGAGCAGGCCGATCGGCTATACCTGACGCGCGTGGCGCTGAGCCCGGAAGGGGATGCGTGGTTTCCGGAGTTTGATTTGAACCAGTGGAAGCTGGTGTCGAATGTTCCAAATCCGGCGGAAGGCGACAAGCCGGCGTACAGCTTCGAGGTTTGGGAGCGCACATAGATCGTTCCCACGCGGGAGCGTGGGAACGATCAGTACGGGTTAAGCGTGAGCCAACTCCGAATGCTCATCTGCATCCAACAGCGCTTTATCCGTCTGCTGCATGAGTTGGCTGGTGATCGCCCCGGCGGTGATCGAGCCACTGACGTTCAACGCCGTACGACCCATGTCGATCAGCGGTTCAACCGAAATCAGCAACGCCACCAGTGACACCGGCAAGCCCATGGCCGGCAACACGATCAGCGCGGCGAAGGTCGCGCCCCCACCAACCCCGGCCACCCCGGCCGAACTCAGCGTCACAATCGCCACCAACGTCGCGATCCACAGCGGGTCCAGCGGGTTGATGCCCACGGTTGGTGCAACCATCACCGCCAGCATCGCCGGGTACAGACCGGCACAGCCGTTCTGGCCAATGGTCGCGCCAAACGAGGCGGCGAAACTGGCGATGGACTGTGGAATACCCAAACGGCTGGTCTGGGCTTCGATGCTCAATGGAATGGTGGCGGCGCTGGAGCGGCTGGTGAAGGCGAACGTCAGCACCGGCCAGATCTTGCGGAAGAAGCGCAACGGGTTGATCCCGGCGGCCGATACCAGCACGCCATGGACCACAAACATCAGGCCCAGGCCGATGTAGGACACCACCACGAAACTGCCGAGCTTGATGATGTCTTGCAGATTGGAGCCGGCGACCACTTTGGTCATCAGCGCCAACACGCCGTACGGGGTCAGCTTCATCACCAGGCGCACCAGGCGCATCACCCAGGCTTGCAGGGTGTCGATGGCGTTGATCACTTTCTGACCTTTCTCGACATCATCCTTGAGCAGTTGCAGCGCCGCGACCCCAAGGAATGCGGCGAAGATCACCACACTGATGATCGACGTCGGTTTGGCGCGAGCGAGGTCGGCGAACGGGTTCTGCGGGATGAACGACAACAACAGTTGCGGCACATTCAGGTCGGCGACCTTGCCCGCGTAGTCGGTCTGGATGGTTTGCAGGCGAGCCATTTCCTGGGTGCCGGCGACCAGTCCTTCGGCGGTGAGGCCGAACAGGTTGGTCAGGCCGATACCGATCAACGCCGCGATGGCGGTGGTGAACAGCAGCGTGCCGATGGTCAGGAAACTGATCTTGCCCAGAGACGAAGCGTTGTGCAGACGGGCCACGGCACTGAGGATCGAGGCGAACACCAGCGGGATCACGATCATCTGCAGCAACTGCACGTAACCGTTGCCCACCAGATCGAACCAGCCGATCGAGGCTTTCAGCACCGGGTTGCCCGCACCATAAATCGTGTGCAGGGCGATACCGAATACCACGCCCAGCACCAGCGCCAGCAACACCTTTTTCGCCAGGCTCCAGGTGGTGTGACGGGGTTGCGCCAGGCCAAAGAGCAAGGCGAGGAACACCAGCAGATTGAGGATCAGTGGCAGATTCATAGAGGCTCCATAGACTTGTGCCAGCCACCTTCGTGTGTGACTGCGAACCGGTGAGCCTAACAGCTTGATATGTAATGATTTAATATCAAAAACAGCGGTCAACTGTCGTTTTTGGAATAAGCCAATGCCGCTATAAGGAATGCCGCTGACGGAATCAGGATGCAAGCGGTCGCGGGCAGGCGAGGACTGTCACACTTATTTGTTAGCGTCGATTTCTTTGAACCGGGGAGAAACGCCGATGAAGCTTGCACCGAAATTTCTTGCTGCTGCACTTGGATTGGGTTTGAGTCTTGGCCTTGCCGGCCAGGCGTTCGCTACCGACCTGAAGCACTGGCCAGCGGATCAGGCCAAGGCGCTGGACGCGATGATCGCGGCCAATGCCAACAAGGGTAACTTCGCGGTGTTCGACATGGACAACACCAGTTACCGCTACGACCTCGAAGAGTCATTGTTGCCGTTCATGGAAAACAAGGGCCTGATCACCCGCGAGAGCCTCGACCCCTCGCTGAAACTGATCCCGTTCAAAGACACCGCCGACCACAAGGAGAGCCTGTTCAGCTACTACTATCGTCTCTGCGAAATCGACGACATGGTCTGCTATCCATGGGTCGCCCAAGTGTTTTCCGGCTTCACGCTTCAAGAGCTCAAGGGCTACGTCGATGAGCTGATGGCGTCTGGCAAACCGGTGCCGAGCACTTATTACGACGGCGATGTGGTCAAGACCATCGACGTCCAGCCGCCGAAAGTCTTCACCGGCCAGGCCGAGCTCTACAACAAGCTGATGGAAAATGGCATTGAGGTCTACGTGATGACCGCTGCCTCCGAAGAGCTGGTGCGCATGGTCGCTGCCGATCCGAAGTACGGCTACAACGTCAAACCGCAGAACGTGATCGGCGTGACCACGCTGCTCAAGGACCGCAAGACTGGCGAGCTGACCACGGCGCGTAAGCAGATTACTGCGGGCAAGTATGACGAGAAGGCCAACCTTGGCCTCGAGTTGACCCCGTACCTGTGGACTCCGGCAACCTGGATGGCCGGCAAGCAAGCGGCGATCCTGACCTACATCGATGAATGGAAAAAACCGGTCCTGGTGGGCGGCGATACCCCGACCAGCGATGGTTACATGCTGTTCCACAGTGTCGACGTGTCCAAGGGCGGCATCCATTTGTGGGTTAACCGCAAAGACAAGTACATGACCCAGATTAACGGCATGATGGCCAAAAACGCTGCAGCTCAGGCCAAAGAAGGGTTGGCGGTGACGGCGGACAAGAACTGGGTGATCGTCAAGCCTGAAGAGATTCAATAAGCGCTGTGATCTCGTTCCCACGCTCTGCGTGGGAACGATCAAAAAAATGCCCCGCACTTGGCGGGGCATTTTTTTGTTCGACGGTTAAGTATTACAGCCCGTCGAGCATCGCTTTGTTACGCACGGCACCCTTGTCGGCGCTGGTCGCCAACAGGGCATAGGCTTTCAGAGCGGTGGTCACTTTACGTGGACGCTTCTCCACCGGCTTCCAGCCTTTCTTGTCCTGTTCGACCCGGCGCGCGGCCAGTTCTTCGTCGCTGACCAACAGGTTGATCGAGCGGTTCGGAATGTCGATCAGGACCTTGTCGCCGTCCTGCACCAGACCGATCGCGCCACCGGCAGCAGCTTCTGGTGAAGCGTGGCCGATGGACAGGCCCGAAGTGCCGCCGGAGAAACGGCCGTCGGTCAGCAGGGCGCAGGCTTTGCCCAGGCCTTTGGATTTCAGGTAAGAGGTCGGGTAGAGCATTTCCTGCATGCCCGGGCCGCCTTTCGGGCCTTCATAACGAATGATCACGATGTCGCCAGCCTTCACTTCGTCGGCGAGGATGCCGCGTACGGCGCTGTCCTGGCTTTCGAAGATCTTCGCGTTGCCTTCGAAGACGTGGATCGACTCGTCGACACCGGCGGTTTTCACCACGCAACCGTCCAGCGCGATGTTGCCGTACAGAACGGCCAGGCCGCCTTCTTTCGAGTAAGCGTGTTCGACACTGCGGATGCAGCCGTTTTCACGGTCGTCGTCCAGGGTTTCCCAGCGGGTCGACTGGCTGAACGCGGTTTGCGTCGGGATGCCCGCAGGGCCAGCCTTGAAGAAGTGATGCACCGCTTCGTCGTTGGTCTGGGTGATGTCCCACTTGGCGATACCTTCGGCCATGGTCTTGCTGTGTACGGTCGGCAGGTCGGTGTGCAACAGGCCGCCACGGGCCAGGGAGCCGAGGATGCTGAAGATCCCGCCGGCGCGGTGCACGTCTTCCATGTGGTACTTCTGGATGTTCGGCGCGACCTTGCACAGTTGCGGTACATGGCGGGAGAGGCGGTCGATGTCGCGCAGGTCGAAATCGATCTCGGCTTCCTGGGCCGCGGCCAGCAAGTGCAGGATGGTGTTGGTGGAACCGCCCATGGCGATGTCCAGGGTCATGGCGTTTTCGAACGCCTTGAAGTTGGCGATGTTGCGCGGCAACACCGACTCGTCGTTCTCGCCGTAGTAACGCTTGCACAGCTCGACGATGGTGCGGCCGGCTTGCAGGAACAGCTGTTCGCGGTCGCTGTGGGTGGCCAGGGTCGAACCGTTGCCCGGCAATGCGAGACCAAGGGCTTCGGTCAGGCAGTTCATCGAGTTGGCGGTGAACATGCCGGAGCAGGAACCGCAAGTAGGGCAGGCGCTACGCTCGTACTCGGCGACCTTCTCGTCAGAGGCGCTGGAGTCGGCGGCGATCACCATGGCGTCGACCAGGTCGAGACCGTGGCTGGCCAGTTTGGTCTTGCCGGCTTCCATCGGGCCGCCGGACACGAAGATTACCGGGATGTTCAGGCGCAAGGCGGCCATCAGCATGCCAGGGGTGATCTTGTCGCAGTTGGAAATGCAGACAATGGCGTCGGCGCAGTGGGCGTTGACCATGTATTCGACGGAGTCGGCGATGATCTCGCGGCTCGGCAGCGAATAGAGCATGCCGTCGTGGCCCATGGCGATGCCGTCATCCACGGCGATGGTGTTGAATTCTTTGGCTACGCCGCCGGCCCGTTCGATTTCACGTGCGACCAGTTGACCCAGATCCTTCAGGTGCACATGGCCCGGTACGAACTGGGTAAAGGAGTTGGCAATGGCGATGATCGGCTTCTTGAAGTCGTCATCTTTCATCCCCGTGGCGCGCCACAGTGCGCGAGCACCGGCCATGTTGCGGCCGTGGGTGGATGTTTTCGAGCGGTAATCAGGCATGGAGCACTCCGGGCGGCAAATCAGGTATCAAAAGGGAAGTGAGCTTCTATTGACGTCTGGAACACTCAGAAATGGCCGTGTGTCCGGAAGTTGCCGATAACTTTGCGGGATCGCCGCGCGCTTCAGCTTGAGCTCATAAACCCGCCGGGGGATGACTGGCGATGAATCTCGCGATTCTACACCGCTGGCGTCAGGAGGGAATGCCGGAAAGTGCTGATCCAGTGCTGACGGCGCGTGTGGGATGACGACCGGCAGGATTATTCGACGCTTGGGCTGGCTCCCGGGCTTTTGGCTCGGCTATGGATACGACTGTTGAGCACCAGCGCCACGCTGCTCAAGATGACGAAGCTGTATCCCAGCGTGGATTGCAGGTTGGCCGGGCTCAAGCTGATGAGCGCACTGATCAACCCTCCGCAGATGAAAATCACCGTGCTGCCGGCCGACGCCGAGGTTCCCGCATTTTCGGGGAACAGGCTCATGGCTTTGGACGTAGCGGCGGGCCGGGCGATGGTGGTGCCGGCAGTACAGATGAGCATCGGTACCAGGACAGTGATCGGGGACAGCGTAAAGTGGCTTGAGAGATAAAGCATGATCAGGCCGGACAGCAGGATCAGGCTCAGCCCGCTGATGACTTGATGACCGGGACTGATACGTTTACCCAACAACGTCGCAACCGTGCCGCCGACAATGTAGGCGCCGCCATATACCAGCAGGATCAGCGAGAAGTCATAGGCTGACAGCTGGAGTTGATCCATGAAAATCAGCGGCGAAATCACGATGAAGGAAAAATGGCAGGCGAAAGCAAAGGCGGAAATCAGCCAGTAGGACAGGAAGTCGACATTGCACAAGACCCGGCGGTAGGGCTGGAAGATATTCGATAGCGCTCCGGTTGCCGCTGGCCGAGTGTTTTCGAGAGAAAAACAGGCCTTGAGCAGCACTATTCCAGCCAGTGCGGTAAACACCCCAAAGCTGCCCTGCCAGCCCAGCGTGGCTTGCAGGAACGTGCCGGCCAACGGTGAGACCGAGATGAAAACGCCGGTGGCAGTCACCATCAGGATCCGCAACCGGTCACGCTCCTCACCCTCGAACAGGTCCTGAATCAGTGCCTGCGACAGCACGAAACACCCGCAGCCGAGCGCCTGAACGACACGGAACAGCAGGAAGTGGACATAGTCCGTGGTCAGTGTGCAGCCCACCGCACCCAGCATCGAGATGGTTATTCCGGCGAGCAACAGCCCTTTGCGCCCGATCACATCCGACAGCGGCCCGATCAGCAGTTGAGAGGCCGCTATGCCGACGGCAAACAGACTGATCGACAGCGCAATATCGGCGGGCGTGCTGCGAAAGTGTTCGGCGAGCGCCGGGAAAGAGGGCAACAGGACATCCAGCGGGAACACGCCAAGCAGCACCATGGCCAACAACAGGCTGACCGCTCCCCGACGTTGTTTGACGGTTGCCGTGGATTGTCCTTCAGCCATCGATAAGCCCTGCCTTCATAAACAGTTGCTGGTTGGAGGGCAGGTCGAAGAAACCAGCCTTTTTTAACGCCTGAAGCGTTGCGCCAGCACCGGATCGCGCCCGTTGATGGGTGGCTTGGGGGTTGGTCAGTCCGCAGAGAATTTCCGTGACGGTTGTGTCGCCAAGAGCCGCGCTGTGCAGGCTTTCGCGCATCCATCGCTCATCGGCCTCGAAGAACATCCGGATGATGTCCAGCAGCGCTTTGGCGACAAACGTGCGTTGAGGGCTGTTCAGCGTCAGCCACAGGTAATGGAATACTTCAGAGAAATAGCGACTATGGCGCGCCTCGTCCGCCAGATGATCCCTGAGCATTGCCTGGACGCTGGAAACCAGGTCGTTACGGCAGACATCGAGCAGTTCCTTGGCAATGATCGTCTCCGACACGAACCCGACGAGAAACCAGGCCAGCGCCCTGTATCTTTCAGGGGCGCCGTCAAGCAGGGCGTTCAATCGCATGATGCGGTGGGGCATGACCGGACGCCGGCTGATCCCATAGAACCTGGCAACCTGTTCGGCAAGGCTGTTGGAAAACAGGGCGTGATAACCCTCGTCGGTATAAAGCTGAAGCGCGGCGGTCTTCATCCGTGCGGGAATGTGGACGTTCAGTTCATCATGGATGATGGTTTCCACGGAGCGGTTGACGATGCGGTGCTCAAGCAAGGTGGTGTAGTCGAGGAAGTACACTAGATGATTGGCCGACAGCCGATGGATGACGGTTTGACCTGCCGCCTGGATAGCCGGGTGAGTCAGGTAAGCCAGGAAGCCTGGAGGAAACCAGTGGCGCGTTTCCAGTTGCTGCTCCAGATCTGGCGGTAATAGATAGTCGTGTTCGCTGGTGCGCACTGACGCGCGGGTATTCCAGTCGCCCAGGGTGTAACGATGAGCCCAGGACACCGGGTGGTCCAGCGGGGCAACGATGGGAGTGGTCATTGTTGCGGCTCCCGACTGCTCAGAAGATCTTTCAATTCCTGGCACATCAACTGTCCGTCGCTGTAGCCACAGCCGACAAAAAACAACGGTTGTTCCGCGCTGTCCTCGATCCCCAGCAAGACCTCGACCTGATCATCGGCCAACGCCCCCGTCAGCCAGGTGTTCAACCCCAGTGCAGTGGCCACCAGTTGGAATGTTTGAGAAATATGCCCCGCTTCCACAAAGGCCATTCGGTAGGCTCGCGAGTGTTCATATTTCCACCACAGCTTGTCGAACCGACTGGTGATGAACAGGCCCACGGGCAGGTTGTTGATGAAGTGCTGCCCACACAGCAACTGCCCCAGTGGTGAGTCAGGTGTCGGGTTGACGAAACTCAAGGCGTGGTCGGTGGGGTGATAGGCGTAGAGCCCGGGTTTCAGGCCGCTGACGTTGTGTACGTGAAGAAAGCCTTCGCAGGCATTCAGCCCGCCACCGGATGGGCTGCTGCGCCGGGCATCGAGACCTTCGACGAGGGTTTCGTCGACATCGTTTTCGCGCTCATGCAAGTAGCCAAGGGACAGGTAAAGCAGCGTGCCAATAGCTTCCAGTGAAACCGCTGCATCCGTGAAGGTGCGGCAGGTTTTTCGGCCGATCAGGACGTTGGCCAGAGACCCTTCCGGCAGGCAGGAAGGCTTTGGCAGGTCAATCAGCTCCCGCGCCTGGCGTTCTGTGGGCCGGTTGCTCGGCGCAGGAGTGGCCAGCACTTCGGTGCAATGGTCCAGGTAGTGTCTGGACCATTCATGAATATCCTGAGGGACATGTTCGCAGGGGATGTTTTTGGTACCGATATGGAATATCTTCGACAGTTCATCCCAACCCCATTCAACAGTACCTTGTATTGATGTTGTCAGTATTCCTGCGTTCAGGAGTTGAGTATCAACTATGTTGCTGTCGTTATACAGTTCAGGGTTGTTGATAAGTTGCGTAAGTCTGCTTGAGTATTCAAGGCTTAGTTCAAATTGTTTGTGATTTTTGTAATCCCAGACTATTTGGCCGGGCGTGCGAGGAAGTATGAATAGATATGGGTTTATCTGCATGGTGGGTGGTTCGCTCTGGACGAGTGCCATAGAAAACGCTGGGTAGCCGGCACTCCCCAGCGTCTCATTTACTTAGCGGGCTTTTGGAGCAACCAGAAAAGCCAGGTTGGCGATTTTGTTAGCTTCCAGAGTAATTGCTTTCATGTTGTTGACTCCTTGTCATTTGGTAGTGAGTGTCACTTCGAGGTGACAACTCAATCATAGGCTTTAATGGGCTCTTATCAAGGGGAGATCAAGTAGGAATATTCCAGTAATTTTGTCGGAGCGGTCTTGGGGTTGGAGAAAGTTTGTAAGTTATATTCTTTCAAATCAAATGTGCAGGGAAATGTCCTGCAAGTCTGTAGGACTGCAAGAGTAAGACGATGGGGCGGGAGAGGATATGTCGCGGCGTCAGAATGGCTGACGGAGAGCCTGTCGGCTCCCCGTCAAACCGGCGTACTCAGCTGTTTGGCAGCAGACGGCAGGTAATGCTCTTGATGTAGCGGGTTTCGGCAATGGCTGGGTGAACCGGGTGATCCGGGCCTTGTCCGCCGCGCTCCAGCATCTGGATGTTACGGTCCAGGTGACGGGCGCTGGTCAGCAGGATGTTCTGCAGATCGTCTTCCGGCAGGTGCATCGAGCACGACGCGCTGACCAGGATGCCGTCCTTGCTGAGCAGGCGCATGGCTTGTTCGTTCAGGCGACGGTAGGCGCCTTCACCATTTTTCATGTCTTTCTTGCGTTTGATGAATGCAGGAGGGTCGGCCACGATGACGTCGAAACGCTCTTCGCTGGCTTTCAGCTCTTTGAGGGCTTCGAACACGTCGCCTTCAATGCAGGTCATTTTTTCGGCGAAGCCGTTCAGTGCGGCGTTGCGCTCCACGCCATCGAGGGCGAAGGCCGACGCATCGACGCAGAACACTTCACTGGCGCCGAAGGCGGCCGCTTGCACGCCCCAGCCGCCGATGTAGCTGTACAAGTCCAGTACGCGTTTGCCTTTGGCATAAGGTGCCAGACGCGCGCGGTTCATGCGGTGGTCATAGAACCAGCCGGTTTTCTGGCCCTGGATGACCGGCGCTTCGAACTTCACGCCGTTCTCTTCCAGCGCTACCCACTCCGGCACCAGGCCGAACACGGTTTCTACGTAACGGTTGAGGCCTTCGGCGTCACGGGCGGCGGAGTCGTTCTTGAACAGGATGCCGCTTGGCTTGAGCACTTGGGTCAGCGCCGCGATCACGTCATCTTTGTGAGCTTCCATGGTCGCCGAAGCGATCTGGACCACCAGGATGTCGCCGAAACGGTCGACCACCAGGCCTGGCAGCAGGTCGGAGTCGCCGTAGACCAGGCGATAGAACGGCTTGTCGAACAGGCGATCGCGCAGCGACAGGGCGACGTTCAGGCGATGCACCAGCAGCGACTTGTCCAGCGGCAACTTGATGTCGCGCGACAGCAGGCGGGCGCAGATCAGATTGTTCGGGCTCATGGCAACGATGCCCAGCGGCTTGCCGCCGGCGGCTTCGAGGATCGCCTGATCGCCAGCCTTGAAGCCGTGCAATGGGGTGGCGGCTACATCGATTTCGTTGCTGTAGACCCACAAGTGACCGTTGCGCAGGCGTCGGTCGGCGTTGGCTTTGAGGCGCAGGCTAGGCAGGGACATGACGTCGCTCCGGAAAAAAGAGCGGGAGTATAGCGTGTTGAGGGAGTGGCGGGTTTGACTGACGATGAAACGCGCATGACGCCATCGCGGGCCCGCACACGTATGGATTGAGTTTGACTGGCTGTCGGATCGATCTTTTTAAGGGGTAGAATCCCCGCCTGACCCGGAGTGCGTACTTATGTCCCAAGAGCTGTCTTCTGAACAGATTCAACAGTCCCTGCAAGGCATCAGTGTGCCGGCCCAGCCGCAGATCATGGTGGATCTGCAGATGGAGCAATATATGCCCGACCCGGACCTGGAGGTGATCGCCAAGCTGATCTCCCAGGACCCTGGCCTTTCCGGCGCCTTGCTGAAAATCGTCAATTCGCCGTACTACGGCTTGAGTAACAAGATCACCGCGATCCAGCGTGCAGTAAACCTGTTGGGCAGCCGTTCGATCATCAACCTGATCAACGCGCAGTCGATCAAGGGCGAGCTGAACGACGATGCAATCGTCACCCTCAACCGTTTCTGGGACACGGCGCAGGACGTGGCGATGACCTGCCTGAGCCTGGCCAAGCGCGTCGGTGTCCAGGCCGGCGATGAAGCTTATGCGCTGGGCCTGTTCCACGATTGCGGCATCCCGCTGATGCTCAAGAAATTCCCCGACTACATGAAAGTGCTGGAGCAGGCCTATGCCAACGCCAGCGCCGAATGCCGCGTGGTGGATACCGAGAACAAGCAATACAACACCAACCACGCCGTGGTCGGGTATTACACCGCCAAGTCCTGGCGTCTGCCGGAACATGTCACCCAGGCCATTGCCAACCACCACAATGCCCTGGCCATTTTCAGCGATGAGTCGTGCCGCAATACACCGCTGAAAAACCTGCTGGCAATCCTGAAGATGGCCGAGCACATTTGCGCCTCCTATAGAGTGTTGGGCAACCAGGCCGAAGACCACGAATGGAACAATGTCGGGCATCTGGTGCTCGATTACATCGGTCTATCGGAATACGATTTCGAAACCCAGAAACAAGAAATTCGCGACCTCGCCACGCGTTGAGTGTCGAACCTCGCCTGATTCGAGAGCCCCATGCCAGAACTGCCGGAAGTCGAAACCACCCGCCGCGGAATTGCACCGCACCTGGAAGGCCAGCGCGTCAGCCGGGTGATCGTGCGTGAGCGCCGTCTGCGCTGGCCGATCCCCGAAGACCTGGATGTGCGGCTGTCGGGCCAGCGCATCGTGCTGGTGGAACGGCGGGCCAAGTATTTACTGATCAATGCCGAAGTCGGCACGTTGATCAGCCATTTGGGCATGTCGGGGAATCTGCGGCTGGTGGAAGCTGGCTTGCCGGCGGCCAAGCATGAGCATGTGGACATCGAGCTGGAATCGGGCCTGGCCCTGCGTTACACCGACCCGCGTCGGTTCGGGGCGATGCTCTGGAGTCTCGACCCGCTGAATCACGAACTGCTGGTTCGCCTGGGGCCGGAGCCGTTGACCGATCTGTTCGATGGCGAGCGTCTGTTCCAGCTGTCCCGCGGGCGATCCATGGCGGTCAAGCCGTTCATCATGGATAACGCGGTGGTGGTTGGCGTCGGCAATATCTACGCGACCGAAGCGCTGTTTGCTGCCGGCATCGACCCGCGCCGCGAGGCCAAGAGCATTTCCCGGGGGCGTTATTTGAAGCTGGCGATCGAGATCAAGCGCATCCTGGCGCTCGCCATCGAACGGGGCGGTACCACGTTGCGGGACTTTATCGGCGGCGACGGCCAACCGGGGTACTTCCAGCAGGAGCTGTTCGTGTACGGCCGTGGTGGTGAACACTGCAAGGTCTGTGGCACGGGGCTGCGGGAAGTCAAACTCGGGCAGCGCGCCAGCGTCTTTTGTCCGCGCTGTCAGAGCTGATATCGGCTACGGTCTATAGTCAGTGTTCTCACTGCCTAGCCGAAGGACCGTGCCATGAATCTGTTTCGAACCTTTGTCGTCACGCTGCTGCTGAGCATCGCTGCGCCCACGCTGGCTACTGAGAACGGCAGCGGCGACCCGCGTTACACCATCCAGAATCCACCGGCCTACGCCATGCTTGGCGATCTGCTGATTGCCCGACCGTTGCTGGTGGTGGCGACAGTGATCGGTGCCGGGGCGTTTGTGGTGTCGCTGCCATTTACCGCGCTGGGCGGCGGCATTGGCGATGCAGGGCAGGCGCTGGTGGTCGACCCGGCGAAAGCGGCGTTTGTGCGGTGTCTGGGGTGCATCGGGGAAGGGTTTGAGCAGCGGGAGTGAGGCATAAAAAAGATCGTCCGGACGCGGTTCGGACGATCTTTCCAGGCTTTCAAGCCTTACCGGTAATCTTCCGGTATTTCTCCATCAACTGTTCTTCAGTTTCCGGATGGGCTTCGTCCAGCGGAATGCAATCCACCGGGCAGACCTGCTGGCACTGCGGTTCGTCATAGTGGCCGACACATTGCGTGCACAGGTTCGGGTCGATCACGTAGATCTCTTCGCCCTGGGAAATGGCGGCGTTTGGGCACTCGGGTTCGCAGACGTCGCAGTTGATGCAATCGTCGGTGATGATCAGGGACATGCTAACTCCAGCCGGGGCGGCAGGCCCTGGCGCAATAAACCAATGCGCACAATTGTGCCGCATTGGCGCCCGCAGTGCACGCGGGCGCGATCAAGTGCAGCTTCGGCAGCGCCTACTTTTTGAAGCGTTCAGTGAGGGCGTCGGCCACCACCGGGTGGACGAACTTGGTGATATCGCCGCCCAGGGCCGCGATTTCACGGACCAGTGTCGAGGAAATGAACGAATAACGCTCGGACGGGGTAAGAAACAGGCTTTCCACATCCGGTGCCAGTTGGCGGTTCATGTTGGCCAGCTGGAATTCATATTCGAAGTCCGACACCGCGCGCAAACCACGCAGGAACACATTGGCGTTCTGCTCTTTGGCGAAGTGCGCGAGCAGCGTCGAGAAGCCGACGACTTCAACGTTCGGCAAATGTTTGGTGACCTCGCGGGCCAGCTCCACACGTTGTTCCAAGGGAAACAGCGGGTTTTTCTTCGGGCTGGCGGCGACGGCGATGATCACGTGATCGAACAGGCGCGAGGCGCGTTCGACCAGATCGCCATGGCCCTTGGTAATAGGGTCGAAGGTACCTGGGTACAACACTCGGTTCATCGCGTCGTCCTGGCGGGAGTCCGTTGGGGAGTCGGATGGTATCGCAGCCTTCCCGGTCGGCCAAGTCGCCTGTTGGGTAAGAAAGCACTATAGACGATAGGAATATTCCGCGTTTTCATGGGTTTTTCAAACGTTCGGCCAGTGAATTCGCCAGTTGTGCCGTCAGTCCGTAGACCGACAATTGTGGGTTTGCACCAATGCTGGTGGGGAATAGCGAGCCGTCGTGAATCGATAGATTGTGCAGTTGGTGATGTCGGCCGAGGCTGTCGGTCACGGCGTTTTTCGGGTCTTCACCCATGGCACAACCGCCCATCACATGAGCACTGCCCAGGCGCGTGCGATACAACTCAAGGCTCAACCCGTCGATTAATGCACGCGCTTCGGCGAGGGTTTTCACGTAACGGGCGTCGGCATGCATCGGCATCACAGCGTTGGCGCCACCGGCGAACTGGATCTCGGCCATGCTATGGAACGCCCGGCGCAACCCGTCCCAGGCATACGGTGAAACCTGATAGTCGAGTACCGGCGTGCCGTCACTGCGCAATTCGACATTGCCGCCGGGGCTGTCCGGGTGAAAACCGTCTCGCAGCAATGCCAGCATGGCGTGGGTATGCGGAAGGTTTTCCATGTGCCGGGCGTTTTCCGTGCCGAAGCCACCGAGCAGGGTGGTGGCCAGCGCCGGGTGCAGCGGTGGGACCTCCAATTTGTAGGACATCTTGCCGGTGATGCCGTCCTGCCACTGGAAATGGTCGGAATAAATCGACTGCGGCGCGCCGTAGAACGGGTTGATCACCTCGTCGAACAGCCCGGCGGACATGTTGACTAAATGCAGGAACGTCCGTTTTCCCAGTCGCTCATGCGGATCCGGCGCCTCTGAACGCAATAGCAGCGCCGGGCTGTTGATCCCGCCGCCGGCCAGCACGTAATGCCGCGCCTTGACTGTGATTGTGCGTCCGGTAGGGGCAACGCAACGCTCATCCATCGCCACACAGTGCAGGCCAGTGACTCTGCCGTCCTTGATCGACAGCTTTTCAGCGCGGGCCAGATAGAGCAGCTCGCCACCTTTTTCCAGGGTCGCCGGGATGGTCGTGACCAGCATCGATTGTTTGGCGTTAGTCGGGCAACCCATGCCGCAGTAGCCGATGTTCCAGCAGCCGCGCACGTTGCGCGGGATCACATGCCAGGCGTAGCCGAGTTTTTCGCAGCCTTTGCGGATGACGTCGTTGTTGGCGTTGGGCGGCACTAGCCACGGGGCGACGCCCAGGCGTTGTTCCATGTTCTCGAACCAGGGCGCCATCTCGGCCGGTGTGTGGCCTACGACGTCATGTTCTTTGGCCCAGTGTTCGAGCGTCTGATCCGGGGTGCGAAAGCTCGAAGTCCAGTTGATCAGCGTGGTACCGCCCACCGCCCGGCCCTGGAGGATGGTGATCGCACCGTCCTTGCTCATGCGCCCGATGCCTTCCTGATAGAGGCTGGTGTAGGCCTGATCTTCGAGCATCTTGAAGTCGCTGCTGGTCTTGAGTGGGCCTTCTTCGATGAGCAAGACCTTGTAGCCTGCGGCGCTGAGGATTTCGGCGGTGGTTCCGCCGCCGGCACCGCTGCCGATGATCGCCACATCCGCTTCGAGGGTCAGGTCCTGGGGCAATTGCGAACCGTTATAGGTTTTCCAGCCACGGGCCAGGCCTTCGCGAAACGGATCGGGTACGGGCATGTTCGGGTTCTCTTGTTGTTATGTTTTGGGTGCGATGGTGAGGCGGCTTGCCCGCGAAAGGGACGCCACGGTTTCAGACCGTAGGCGGCCCCGGATACCCACAATGCACCCAAGACTCCGCCCGGCTGTACCACGCCATCATCACCATTTGCAGCAACGAGCTATGGCCCATGCGCAGCAAGCTCAGCGAGCTGTTTTCCCAGCGATCGAGAAAGTGCCGGATGTCTTCGCTGCTGGCATTTTCCCAACTGCCCCAGATCCCGGTCAGTGGGCCGCGGGTGATGCTCATCCCCAGCACATCGAACAATTGCCGGGTCAGCTTGAGCATTTCCGGCGACAGGTGATCGAGGCTGTAATCCAGGCTTTTGAGGGTGCCTTCGACGGCGGCCGGCATCTTCTCGACGATCACGGCACCGTCGAGCATTACCGGGATCAGTGCCCGCAGAAACAACAGGTCACCGCTGCGCAAAGTCGCGAAACCGCTGGCCGCCGTGCTCGACGAGCAGCCGCTGAGGCTCGCGCCTAATCCGGCCGTGGCCAGAAAGGCGCTGGCGCCCAGGCTGAATTTAAGCAGGCCGCGCCGTGACAGCGCGGGTGTGTCGGACAGGCTTGGGCTCATTATTGTTATTACCCGGCGGTGTTGATCGTTAGCGGATAAACAGCTTCTGGATCAGTTTCTGAATGGATTTGCCGTACGGCGGATAGATCAGCTTCGCCGCGTTGAAACGCTGTTTGATCAGCACGCCCTTGGCCTTGCTGAAGGTCAGGAAACCCTCATGGCCGTGGTAGTGGCCCATGCCCGAGGCGCCGATGCCGCCGAACGGCATGTCGTCCTGGGCAACGTGCAGCAAGGTGTCATTGAGGCATACGCCGCCGGAATGGGTTTCGTGGAGAACACGGTTTTGCTCGCGCTTGTCGTAGCCGAAGTAATACAGCGCCAGCGGACGAGGCCGTTGGTTGATGTAGGCAAACGCTTCATCGAGATCCTTGTAGGGGACGATCGGCAACAACGGGCCGAAGATTTCGTCCTGCATCACCGTCATGTCGTCGCTGACGTTGAGCAGCAGGCTATGCCCCATGCG
This sequence comes from Pseudomonas sp. B21-019, assembly GCF_024749225.1. Lineage (NCBI taxonomy): Bacteria > Pseudomonadati > Pseudomonadota > Gammaproteobacteria > Pseudomonadales > Pseudomonadaceae > Pseudomonas > Pseudomonas sp. B21-019. Next base: position 5,972,860 of record NZ_CP087193.1, on the reverse strand, counting down.
TCGGCCCTGGCCCTGATCGAACAGCGGAATCAGCAGCGCGCCCTTGCTGGTGGCGTCGCTGAGGTAGCCGTTGAGCCGCGCCAGTTGTCGCTCATTGATGATGGCGGTGTAGTCCGGATTGTCGGCCAGGGTCGGATAAAACCCGCGAACTGCCTGGCGATAGGCTTCGACGAAAGAGCCGACGCGGTCTTCCGGCACCAGCACGTAGTCCGGGGCGACACAGGTTTGCCCGGCGTTGAGGGTCTTGCCGAAAGCGATGCGTTCGGCGGCATCCTTTAGCGGTACATCGCGGGAAACGATGGCCGGGGACTTGCCGCCCAGTTCGAGGGTCACTGGGGTCAGGTTTTCGGCGGCGGCGCGCATCACGTGTTTGCCGATGCTGGTGGCGCCGGTGAACAGCAGGTGATCGAAGCGCAGCCGGGAGAACGCCACGCCGATGTCGGCCTCACCGAGCACCACGCAAACCAGGTCTTGAGGGAATATCCGCCCCAGCAATTCCTTGAGCAGCAAACCGGTGGCGGGGGTCGATTCGCTGAGTTTGAGCATCACCCGGTTGCCCGCCGACAACGCCCCCACCAGTGGCCCGATGGCCAGATACAACGGGTAGTTCCAGGGCACGATCACCCCGACTACGCCCAGCGGTTGATAAACGACTTTGGCCGACGCCGGTTGAAAAGCGATGCCGACTTTACGCCGTGAGGTTTTCATCCAGCCTTTGAGGTGTTGGCTGGCGTAGTGAATACCATGCAGGCTGGGCATCAATTCGGCGAGCAGGGTTTCGTCGGCGCTGCGGTGGCTGAAATCCTGGCTGATGGCGTCGACCAAGGCCTGGCGCTCATTGCTCAACAGGTCCCGCAACGCCTTTAGCCATTGTTGGCGCTGAGCCGCGGGTGGCATCGGGTTGCCTGCATACGCCGCGCGTTGAGCATCGAACAGGGATTGGAGCTCGTCCAGAGGCTGCTGCAGGTTCTTCAGGTAGGCGATGTCAGCAGGCATGGTCGGCTCCGGATTTATTGTAATGAGAGGATTTTTAGAGTCTATGCTCTAGAAAGTCAAATGACATCCTGACGCAGCTTTGTTTTATCCACTCCCGGATAGGTCGTAAGATGCCCGTCACCGCACTCTGAATTAAAGCTCAAGCCATGGCCCCTCGGATCAAAACCAGCGAGCGCATCGTGCAGAACAGCCTGGAGCTGTTCAATCAGCAGGGCGAGCGCAGCATCAGCACCAACCACATTGCTGCCCACATGGAGATTTCTCCGGGCAACCTGTACTACCACTTCCCCAACAAGCAGGCGATCATCGCTGTGCTGTTCAGTGAGTACGAAAGCCTGGTGGACAGCTTCCTGCGCCCGCCTCAGGGCCGCGCCGCGACGGTCGAAGACAAGCGCTTCTACCTCAAGGAATTGCTCGCTGCCATGTGGCGCTATCGGTTTTTGCATCGCGACCTCGAGCACTTGCTCGACAGCGATCCCGAGCTGGCCGCCCGTTACCGGCGCTTTTCCCAGCGCTGCCTGATCCAGGGCACCGCCATTTACGAAGGGTTCGTAGCCGCTGGCATCCTGAACATGGATAAGGTTCAGATCGAGTCCCTGACGCTGAACGCCTGGATCATCCTCACGTCGTGGGTGCGGTTTCTGTGCACCACGCGGGAAAACTCCAACCACTTGAGCGAGCAGGCCATTAAGCGCGGCGTGTATCAGGTGTTGGTGCTTGAGGCAGGGTTCGTTACCGATCAATCGCGCGACGCGGTAAATGCGCTGTTCGACGAATTTTACGTACCGCTGGCCCAGGCGCTGGAAGAAGTGCATTAGGATTCAAGACTGACAACATCACAGGAGCCCGTTATGCCCATTGCGCAACTGATCAGCCCGCAAGCGTTGGACCTGAAAAAGGAGACTCCGGGGCTGGTGATTCTGGATTGTCGTTTTGCCCTCGAAGACCCGGATTACGGTCAGCGCAGCTATGCCGAAGGGCATATTGCCGGGTCGAGCTTTGCCGATCTCGAGCGTGATCTGAGCGGGGCGGTGGTCAAGGGGGTTACCGGGCGTCATCCGTTGCCTGAACCCGAAAAGCTGATCGAGCGCCTGCAAGCCTGGGGCATCAATGCCGACAGCGAAGTGGTTTTGTACGATGACGGTCCTGGCGCCTACGCGGCGCGGGCCTGGTGGTTGCTGGCCTGGCTGGGCAAGCGCGACGGTGTGTTCATTCTCGATGGCGGGCTGAAGGCCTGGCATGCCGCCGGATTGCCCCTGAGTCTTGATCCGCCGTCGATCACTCGCGGCACCTTCACCGGGACGCCGGATGCTTCGCTGGTGCTCAGCGCCAAACAGCTCCAGAAACGTCTCGGTCAGCCCGCATTGACCTTACTCGACGCCCGCGCCATGCCGCGCTTCAAGGGCGAAGTGGAGCCAATCGATCCGATTGCCGGGCACATCCCCGGCGCACAATGCGCCGCGTTCACCGAAAACCTGGGCAGCGACGGGCGTTTTCTGCCCGCCGATCAGCTCAAGCAGCGGTTTGCCACGAAGCTCGGTGATCGTTCGCCGACGGAGCTGGTCGCGTATTGCGGTTCCGGCGTGACGGCCTGCCACAACCTGTTCGCCCTGTGCCTGGCGGGTTATCCGTTGGGGTCGTTGTATGCCGGTTCGTGGAGCGAGTGGATTAACGATCCCGCGCGAGGCGTCGCCACCGGCGAGTAAGCGCAGAGCCGATGTGGGAGCGGGCCTGCTCCCACATTTGGATCTTCGTTGTCATCTATGGTCGGGCAATTGCCGCGCGCTGCGATATGCTCCCGGTCCAACGCCATAAACCTGCTTGAATTGCCGGCTCAGATGACTCTGGTCGGCAAAACCCAGTTGCGTCGCGACTTCCAGCGGCAGGCAACCGCCCTGTAACAACGCCCGTGCCCGAGCGATGCGCTGCTGCATCAACCAGGCGTGCGGCGGCATGCCGGTGGCGCGGCGGAACACCCGGGCGAAGTGGAAGGGGGACAGGTTCACCGTCGCCGCCAGTTCTTCCAGCGAGGGCGGCGCCGCCAATTGCGATTGCAGCCGTTCCTTGGCCAAGGTCACTGCGCGGTGTTCCTTGCCGGGTTTGCCGGCGATCGGGACGGCTGCGTGGCGTTGCAACAACGACAGCATCATTTCCCGCCAGACCGTTTGCTGCTGCAGGGCCGAGGATGGACTTTCCAGCAGCCGATGCAATTGGCAGAACCCCCTCACCAGATCCGGGTCGCGGTACAGCGTGGCGCCAAACACCGGCAAGGTGTCGCTCGGCAGTTCAAGCTCTTCCAGCAGCGAGAGAATTTGCCCGCTGTCGGGATAAAACGCCCGGTACAACCAACCGTCTTCCGTACCTTTGTGGCCGGTGTGCAGTTCGTCCGGGTTGATCAGCACCAGCGTGCCGCTGCCCGCCAGATGCTCGGCACCGCGATAGCGATAACGCTGGGCGCCGGCCATGATCATGCCGTTCACATAGCCGTCATGCACATGAGGGGCGAAACGGTGCTCGATGTAGCGCGCAGACAACAACTCGACCCCGGCCAGCGGTGCCGTTTGCCAGAAGTGGATCGACTCGCCCTGATCGACTTCCACTGTTTACTTGCGCCCTGTGGCGGCCAGCCATTGGGGAATGCGCCGTTCCAGGTAGTAACCCGGTTGTCTGAACGAACCCTCGACGAAACCGACATGCCCGCCCTTGGCCTGCAGCTCGAATTGAGTGCTGGCGGACAATTCATCGGCTTGCGGCAGGCTATGCGGAAACACAAACGGGTCGTCAGCCGCCTGGATAATCAGGGTTGGCGTGCGAATCTCTCCAAGGAAATAACGACTCGAAGCGCGACGATAGTAATCTGCAGCATCGGCGAAACCATTGAGCGGTGCGGTGACCCGGCCGTCGAAGTCCCAGAAGGTACGCAAGTTCTCCAAAGAGCCCAGCGCCTCCAATGCCGCCAGGCCAACCTCATGGCCCTCATGCTGGAATCTGCGCTGTTTGTTCTTGATGTAGGCGACCATCTCTCGCATGAAATGCGCTTGGTAGAACTGGGAAAAACCCTGGCTGATACGATCGGCACAGTGATCGAGGCGAAACGGCACCGACACTGCCACCGCACCAAGTACACCGCTGTTGCTGCCGGTTTCACCCAGATGCTTGAGCAACACGTTACCGCCCATGGAATAACCGACCGCATACAGCGGCGCGAGGGGGCGTTGGGTGCGCAGGTGCCTGATGGTTTCGGCCAAGTCTTCACTGGCCCCGGAATGGTAGCTGCGCGGCAACAGATTGGGCTCGCCGGAGCAACCTCGCCAGTTCAACGCGACGCTGGCCCAACCCTGGGTGCTCAGCGCCTTCTGCATCCCGGCCACATAAGGCGAATTCGACGAGCCGGTCAGGCCGTGCAATACCAGCACCAACGGTGCATTCGCGCTGTGTGGGCCGTGCCAGTCCAGGTCAAGGAAATCGCCATCTTCAAGCCACAATCGCTCGCGCTCACGCTCGATATGTGTGGTTTTGCGCCATAGCGGTCCCCACAAGGTTTGTAAGTGCGGATTACCCAGGCCGTAGGCGGGCGTGAAGGCAGGGGTGAAACGTTCTGGCAGATGGGACACGATTGCTCTCGATGCTGCGGCGCGTACCCGCAGCGTTAGCTGACTGAGCTTCGCACCGTTTTCTCAGGCCGGACTAGCCGGCGATCCCTGCCATACGTTGCCACAACGCGTAGTACACACGTCCCGATTTTTGCTCCCGATGCAGGCGCCAATTTTCTGGCAAACCCAATATCGACGGTGCGCTTTCGCTTTCAGTGTAGACCCACGCATCGTCAGCCAGCCAATGACGTTCTTCGAGCAGAGTGCAAACCACAGGCAACAGATTCTGATTGAACGGCGGGTCGAGGAATACCAGGTCGAACGCCGTGGCCGGTTGGGTTTCCAGATAGCGCAAGGCGTCGGCAGTCTGTACCTGGCCGTTGGTGCAGCGCAGGGTGCCCAGATGTTCTTTCAGGCTGGACACCGCAACGTTGCTGGCGTCCAGCGCCTGACCCATGGCCGCGCCACGGGACAAGGCTTCCAGGAACAGCGCGCCGCTGCCGGCAAACGGATCGAGTACCTTGGCCCCGGCGACGTAAGGCGCGAGCCAGTTGAACAGGGTTTCACGCACCCGGTCCGGCGTTGGGCGCAGGCCTGGGGCGTCAGGGAAACTGAGCTTTCGGCTACGCCATTCGCCACCGATGATACGCAGTTGGTTTACACCGTTATGCACGTTGTGAACGGGTTTCTTTGGACGGGATGAACTGGCCATTAATGCTCCGGAACCCCGAGCGGCTGCTCGGCAGGTTTGTCAGTAGGGGCCGGCAACGGCTTTTGTGGCACGGTCGGGCCAGCGCTGACGATGACCAGTTTATCCGTGCTCAGGTGTTTGCTCAGTGCGGCTTTGACTTGCTCGACGGTCAGGCTCTGGGACTGTTGCATGAAGTCTTCCAGGTAGCTCAGCGGCAAGTTGTAAAAGCCCATGGCGCCGAGCTGACCGACGATATCGGCGTTGCTGGCGGTGGACAGCGGGAAGCTGCCGGCCAGTTCACGCTTGGCGTCGTCGAGTTCTTTCTCGGTGGGGCCGGTCTTAAGGTAGTCGGCGAGCACATCCTGCACCAGTTTCAGGGTGCCTTCGCTCATTTCGGCGCGGGTTTGCAGGTTGATCATGAACGGGCCACGAGCCTGCATCGGGCTGAAACCCGAATACACGCCATACGACAAGCCACGCTTCTCGCGCACTTCGCTCATCAGCCGGGTGCCGAAACCGCCGCCGCCAAGAATCTGGTTGCCCATGGACAGCGCTGCATAATCCGGATCGTCACGGTCGATACCCAGTTGCGCGATCATCAGGTTGGTCTGTTTGGACGGAAACTCAATGTGGCCGATGCTGGGCTTGGGGTCGGTCGGTTGTTCGACTTTCGCCAGGGCCGGGCCTTTGGGCAGGTCGGCGGACACTTGGGCGGCGACCGCCTCGGCTTCGGTTCGCGACAGGTCCCCTACCAGCGCAATCACCACGTTGCCGGCGGCGTAGGCTTTCTGATGGAAGGCTCGCAACTGCGCCAGGGTGATCGGTGGAATGCTCTTCGCCGTGCCGTCGCTGGAGTGCGCATACGGGTGATCGCCATACAAGCGGTTCATCAGCTCCAGGCTGGCGAGTTTGCCGGGGTTCTGTTTCTGGAATTCGAAGCCGGCGAGCATCTGGTTCTTGATGCGCGCAAACGAGTCGGCGGGGAAGGTCGGTTTGCCGACGACTTCAGCGAACAGCTTCAAGGCAGGCTCGCGTTTGTCCACGGCACTGAGGCTGCGCAAGGAGGCAAGCGCCATGTCCTTGTACGCGCCGTTGCTGAAGTCGGCGCCCAATCCTTCGAAGCCCTGAGCGATGGCGCCGACGTCTTTGCCGGCTACACCTTCGTTGAGCATGGCGTTGGTCAGCAGTGCCAGGCCGGGTGCATCGCCGTCCTGGCTGCTGCCGGCGGCGAAGATCAGGCGCATGTCGAACATCGGCAACTCACGGGCTTCGACGAACAGCACCTTGGCGCCTTCGGCGGTGTTCCAGGTCTGCACGTTCAGCGAGCGATGGCTTGGGGCCTTGCCGTCGAGTTCGGCCAGCGATTGCAGCTTTTGGCTGGACTTGGCCTTGTCGAGGGCTTCGCTGGCGTTGGACTCGTCGGGTTTTGACAGATAGAAGGCGGCAGACCCGATCAGTGCAACAGCGATCAGGCCGATCAGGGCCAGACGCGACTTTTTACGCTCACTCATGAGTCGTCTCCTGTGGCAGTACATGGGCGACGCTGAGACGTTCGCGGGTGAAATACAGCTTGGCGGCCTTCTGGATGTCTTGCGGGGTCACGCTTTCCAGGTCGGCGAGTTCGGTGTCCATCAGTTTCCACGACAGGCCGACGGTTTCCAGTTGGCCGATGGCGGTGGCCTGGCTGGTGATCGAGTCACGCTCAAAAACCAGGCCGGCAATGACCTGCGCTCGTACCCGCTCCAGTTCTTCAGCGGATGGCGCGGTGGTTTTCAGTTGTTCGAGCAGTTTCCACAGGCCGGCTTCGGCCTGGGCCATGGTTTTATTTTTCTGGGTGTTCGGCGAAGCCGACAAGGTGAACAGGCTGTCGCCACGGGTATAGGCGTCGTAGCTCGACGACCCGCCGGACACCAGCTCTTCGCCGCGTTCCAGTTGCGTCGGGATGCGGCCGCTGTAGCCACCGTCGAGCAGGGCGGAAATCAGGCGCAGGGCGTTCACCGATTGTTTGTCTGCGGCTGTGGCGATGCTCGGCACGTTGAAGGCCAGCATCAGGCTCGGCAATTGGGTCTGCACATGCAGGGTGATCTTGCGTTCGCCGGGCTCAGCCAGCTCCAGCGGGATTTTCGCCGGTGGCACGTCGCGCTTGGCGATCGGGCCGAAGTAACGCTGGGCCAGGGTTTTGACTTCGTCCGGGGTCACATCGCCAACCACCACCAGGGTGGCGTTGTTCGGCACATACCAGGACTGGTACCAATGGCGCAGCTCTTCGACTTTCATGCGATCGAGGTCCGCCATCCAGCCGATGGTCGGCGTGTGGTAACCGCTGGCGGGGTAGGCGATGGCCATGAAACGTTCGTAGGCCTTGGACATCGGCTTGTCGTCGGTGCGCAGGCGACGCTCTTCTTTGATCACCTCGATTTCGCGGGTGAACTCGTCGGCCGGCAGGCGCAGGTTGGCCATGCGGTCGGCTTCCAGTTCGAAGGCTACGCCCAGACGGTCGCGGGCCAGCACCTGGTAATACGCGGTGAAGTCGTCGCTGGTGAAAGCGTTCTCCTCGGCACCGAGATCGCGCAGGATCAGCGAGGCTTCGCCGGGGCCGACTTTCTCGCTGCCCTTGAACATCATGTGTTCCAGTGCGTGGGACAACCCGGTCTGGCCCGGGGTCTCGTAGCTGGAGCCGACCTTGTACCAGATCTGGGAAACGACGACCGGCGCACGATGGTCTTCGCGCACGACAACCTTCAGGCCGTTGTCGAGGGTGAATTCGTGGGTCGGTTGTGGATCGGCAGCCAGGGCCGAGAGGGGCAGACAAACTGTGCTGAGCAGCAGGCCTGCAGCGCGGCGGGCTAGAGCATTCATTCGTTTTTAAACCTGTTGGGCTGCCCGCTTGGTCTTAGCGTCGGCGGGCGAGAGGGTGCTAGGATACTGATCCGTTTTACTGGCGGCCACGCCTATCAAGCCTTTGATCGGCTTGCAGGTTGTATGGGTTACCGGCAGAAGCTTTGAGTTTGTCAGCTAAACTCTGCGTTTTCGCCGACGATGCCGTTCCAGTCCTTCGTATTAGTCGACCTTTGAGGCGCCGTTGGCTCCTCGACAAAATGTTGCGCGTGAACAAGCTGGATGAATCGCAGTCTGTTCAGCATCGAATTATTTATTTGCCGAGGCGCCTTTTGGCGCGTCGCTACCGTGAGATAGCCGTCCTCCATGTTTGGTTCCAACGACGACAAGAAGACCCCAGCTGCGGCTGGTGAGAAGAAAAGCCTGTTCGGATGGCTGCGCAAAAAGCCGCAGGAACCCGTTATCGAACAGCCACAGCCACTTTCTGAGCCAACCCCGGCACCGGTTATAGAGCAAAAGCCTGCGCCGATTGCCGAGCCGGTGCTGCAACCTGCGGCCGCGCTCGTACCTGAAACCGAAGTCGCGGCCCCATTGCCGCTGACGCCAGTTGCCACGCCGTGGCTGACTTTGCCGGTAGCGGAAGAGCCGGTGGCGCTGGTTGAAGATGAGCAAGCGCCGCACATCACTCCACCGATTCCGGCCCCGACTGCGTTTGCTCCGGAGCCGGTTCGGGCGCCAGTGGTTGAACCGGCAGCTGTTGCTCCCGTGTTCGTGGCCGAACCTGCACCGGTGGCTCCAGTGCCAGCATTTGTTGCTCCGGTTGCTCAAGCGCCAGAACCTGCACCTGCACCTGCACCTGCACCTGCACCTGCACCTGCACCGGTCATCGCTCCTGTTGCCGCCACACCGGTTGCGCCCCTCGAAACTCCAGTCGAGCCTGTGCGTACCGAAGAGACCAAAGCCGGTTTCTTCGCCCGTCTCAAGCAAGGCCTGTCCAAGACCAGCGCCAGCATTGGCGAGGGCATGGCCAGCCTGTTTCTCGGCAAGAAGATCATCGATGACGAACTGCTCGAAGACATCGAAACCCGTTTGCTGACCGCCGATGTCGGCGTCGAAGCGACGTCGGTGATCATTCAGCGTCTGACTCAGAAAGTCGCCCGCAAGGAGCTGGCCGATGCCGACGCGCTGTACAAATCCCTGCAAGCCGAATTGGCAGCGATGCTCAAACCGGTCGAGCAGCCGCTGAAAATCACCTCGCAGAACAAGCCGTTCGTGATTCTGGTGGTCGGCGTCAACGGTGCCGGCAAAACCACCACCATCGGCAAGCTGGCGAAAAAGCTGCAACTGGAAGGCAAGAAAGTCATGCTCGCCGCCGGTGACACCTTCCGCGCCGCAGCGGTCGAGCAACTGCAGGTCTGGGGCGAGCGCAACAAGATCCCGGTGATCGCCCAGCACACCGGCGCCGACTCGGCTTCGGTAATTTTCGACGCTGTGCAGGCCGCCAAGGCCCGTGGCATTGATGTGTTGATCGCCGACACCGCCGGTCGCTTGCACACCAAAGACAATTTGATGGAAGAGTTGAAGAAGGTTCGCCGGGTGATCGGCAAGCTCGACGCCGACGCGCCTCATGAGGTGCTGTTGGTGCTCGATGCCGGTACCGGCCAGAACGCCATCAACCAGGCCAAGCAATTCAATCAGACCGTCGAACTGACCGGCCTGGCGCTGACCAAACTCGACGGCACCGCCAAGGGTGGGGTGATTTTCGCCCTGGCCAAGCAGTTTGGCTTGCCGATCCGTTACATCGGCGTTGGTGAAGGCATCGACGATTTGCGTACTTTTGAAGCAGAACCCTTTGTCCAGGCATTGTTTGCCGAGCGGGAGCGTTCATGATTCGTTTCGAACAGGTCGGTAAACGCTACCCGAACGGTCACGTCGGCTTGCATGAGCTGAGCTTTCGAGTCCGTCGGGGCGAATTCTTGTTTGTTACCGGCCATTCCGGCGCCGGTAAAAGCACCTTGTTGCGGCTGTTGCTGGCCATGGAACGTCCGACCACCGGCAAATTGCTGCTGGCCGGGCAAGACCTGAGCACCATCAGCAACGCACAGATTCCGTTCCTGCGCCGACAGATCGGCGTGGTGTTCCAGAACCACCAGTTGCTGTTCGATCGCACGGTGTTCAATAACGTCGCGTTGCCGTTGCAGATCCTTGGCCTGTCCAAGGCCGAGGTCGTCAAGCGCGTGGACTCGGCCCTGGAGCGCGTGGCGCTCTCGGACAAAACCGATCTCTACCCCGGCGACCTGTCTACCGGCCAGCAACAGCGCGTCGGCATCGCTCGCGCCATCGTTCACCGCCCGGCCTTGCTGCTGGCGGATGAACCGACCGGTAACCTAGACCCGCGTCTGGCGGCAGAAATCATGGGCGTGTTCGAAGACATCAACCGTCTGGGCACCAGCGTGCTGATCGCCAGTCACGACCTGGCGCTGATTGCCCGCATGCGTCATCGCATGCTGACCCTGCAGCGTGGTCGATTGATCGGCGACGGGGAGGCCGGCGTATGAGTGCGACACGTAGCCCCAAGGTTTCCGAGCGCGTGGCCCCGAAGGCCGCCGATCCGCAACCACAGCAGAAGAAAAAACGCGACGATGACGATGGCCCGGATTTCGCCACGCTGTTCCGCGCCTGGATCGAAAGCCATCGCGCCAGTCTGCTGGACAGCTTGCGTCGCTTGGGCAAGCACCCGATCGGCAGCTTTTTCACCTGTATGGTGATGGCTGTGGCCCTGAGCTTACCGATGGGCCTGTCACTTTTGCTGAATAACGTCGAGCGTCTCGGTGGCTCCTGGCAGCGTGCGGCGCAGATTTCCCTGTACCTGCAACTTGAGGCCAGCCCTGAGCAGGGCGAGTCGTTGCGCGAGCAGATCAAGGGCATGCCGGGCGTAGCGGATGCCGAATACGTGGGCCGCGATCAGGCACTGGAAGAGTTCCAGCAGCAGTCCGGACTGGGCGAAGCCCTTAAGGAACTGCCGGAAAACCCCCTGCCGGGCGTGGTTCTGGTGACACCGAAAGAGGTCGACAAGCCCGGGCTTGAAGCATTACGACAAAAACTTTCCGAGTTGCCGAAGGTACAACAGGCCCAACTTGATCTAGTCTGGGTCGAGCGTCTGGCGGCCATCCTCAAGCTGGGCGACCGTTTTGTCTTCGGTCTGACCGTGCTTTTGGTTTCTGCATTACTTTTGGTGATAGGCAATACCATTCGTCTTCATATTGAAAACCGCCGCACAGAGATAGAAGTGATTAAACTCGTCGGCGGCACGGACAGTTATGTGCGCAGGCCCTTTCTGTACATGGGCGCGCTTTATGGCTTCGGTGCGGGGATTCTTTCCTGGGGCGTATTGGCGTTCGGCCTGAACTGGCTGAACGACGCGGTGGTTGGACTGGCCGGTTTGTACGGCAGTGATTTTGCGCTGGCCGGAGTGCCAGTTGCCGACGGTCTGTCGCTCTTGCTTGGCGCGGTGCTGTTGGGGTATATCGGTGCATGGATTGCAGTCGCACGCCACCTGCGGGAGCTTGCGCCAAAGTAATATCATTTTGCTCGTATTGACCTTTCAGCGTTTATGGGAACTTGTTTTTTGGTTTCCGGTCAATTTTCGCAGTGCTGAACTGCACGAGTTATGTAAGTCGGAGGTTTTTTCGTATGACCAATTCTTTGCAGCCTGCATATGCTCTGGTCCCGGGTGCGAACCTGGAGGCCTATGTGCACACGGTGAACAGCATTCCATTGCTGACGCCGGAGCAGGAGCGTGAACTGGCCGAGAGTCTCTATTATGAGCAGGATTTGGGGGCGGCTCGGCAGATGGTGCTCGCCCACCTGCGTTTTGTCGTACACATTGCCCGTAGCTATTCCGGCTACGGCCTGGCCCAGGCTGACCTGATCCAGGAAGGCAACGTCGGCCTGATGAAAGCGGTCAAGCGTTTCAACCCGGAAATGGGTGTGCGCCTGGTGTCCTTTGCGGTGCACTGGATCAAGGCGGAAATCCACGAGTTCATCCTGCGCAACTGGCGGATCGTCAAAGTCGCGACCACCAAGGCTCAGCGCAAGCTGTTCTTCAACCTGCGCAGCCAGAAGAAACGTCTGGCCTGGCTGAACAACGAGGAAGTCCACCGTGTGGCGGAAAGCCTCGGCGTAGAGCCGCGGGAAGTACGCGAGATGGAAAGTCGCCTGACCGGCCATGACATGGCCTTCGACCCGGCCGCGGAAGCGGACGACGACAGTGCCTTCCAATCGCCGGCCAACTACCTGGAAGACCACCGGTACGATCCGGCTCGTCAACTGGAAGACGCCGACTGGAGCGACAACTCCAATCACAACCTGCACGAAGCACTTGAAGTGCTGGACGACCGCAGCCGCGACATCCTCTACCAGCGCTGGCTGGCAGAAGAAAAAGCCACGCTGCACGACCTGGCGCAGAAGTACAACGTGTCGGCCGAGCGTATTCGTCAGCTCGAGAAGAGCGCGATGAACAAGCTCAAGTTGTCGATCGCCGCGTAACCCACGCGAAGGCAATAAAAAACGCCCCGATCATTGATCGGGGCGTTTTTGTTTGAAGATCAAAAGATCGCAGCCTTCGGCAGCTCCTACAGGGTTTCGCATTCCTATGTAGGAGCTGCCGAAGGCTGCGATCTTTTTCTACCTGCCGATTCGAATCCAAATCATTGCGCCCACGGTGCCCGGCGCGAATCGTTGAGGCCGACCAGATAGCTGTCACCGCCCAACTGATTCATCTGCTGGCGAATCCACCCCGCCCGCCTTGCAACGTAAGAAGTCGGATGGCTGGCACTCCACACTCGCGGGTTCGGCAGTACCGCCGCCAGCAAACTTGCCTGCTGCCGGGACAGCGAACCAGCGCCCACGCCAAAGTGATGCCGGGCCGCTGCTTCGGCGCCGAACACGCCTTCATCCCACTCGGCACTATTGAGGTACACCTCAAGAATCCGCTGCTTGGGCCAGAACACTTCGATCAACCCGGTAAACCAGGCTTCCAGGCCTTTACGCAGCCAGCTGCGGCCAGACCACAGAAAAAGGTTTTTCGACACTTGCTGGCTCAGGGTGCTGGCGCCGCGAATCGAGCCGCCGCGCTCGTTATGTGCAAACGCCGCCTGAATCGCGCTGAAATCAAAGCCCCAATGCTCGGGAAACTTCTGGTCTTCACCGGCAATTACCGCGACTTTCAGGTCGTCGGAGATTTCATCCCAAGGTTTCCAGGTGCGTTGCAGGTCGATGGGCTCGCCGTCGAACCAGGATTCGATCTTGCGCTCGACCATTAATGCCGTTCCCGGTGGCGGCACCACCCGAAACAGCAGAACCAGCAAAACGCTGCCGACCGCGAACCAGAGCAGGGCCTTTATGAAACGACGGAAAATTAACTGCAGCATAGAGATGGCTTGGCCGAACCCGTTGAGCCGGCCATTATACAGACCCTGTTGATCGAGTCTGACTGGAGTTCTTCATGCTGCGTGGCTTTCTGATGCTGGCCGCTTTCTTCGGCTTCACCGGCGTTGCCTTGGGCGCATTCGCCGCCCACGGCCTGAAAAACCGCCTGACGCCTGAGTATTTGGCGATTTTCCACACGGGCGTCACTTATCAACTGGTGCATACCCTGGCGTTGCTGGGTGTTGCATTGCTGGCCACGCAGATTCCCGGTCGTCTGATTACCTGGGCCGGCGCCTCGTTTGCCATTGGCATTGTGTTGTTTTCCGGCAGCCTGTACCTGCTGACGATGACCGGCGTCAGCAAGCTCGGGATCGTTACACCGTTCGGTGGCCTCGCGTTTCTGGTCGGCTGGGTTTGCCTGGGGCTTGCCGCCTGGCGGCTGAGCTGACCTTGTAGGAGCTGCCGCAGGCTGCGATCTTTTGATTTTGTTCTTTTGTAAGTCGAAAGATCGCAGCCTGCGGCAGCTCCTACAGGATCGTGTTTCAAGACGAATGGCTTGGGTCGACCTGACTGATCGGGCTAGAATGCCAGCCCCTAAAAATGATGGCGGCATTCGGCATGCGCATTCAGTTGAACGGCGAATCCCTTGAACTGCCCGACGGTGAAACCGTTGCGGCCCTGCTGACCCGTCTGGAACTGACCGGGCGCCGGGTGGCGGTCGAGCTCAATCTGGATATCGTCCCGCGCAGCCAGCACGCTGAAACCGCGCTGAACGACGGCGACTCGGTCGAAGTGGTACACGCCATCGGCGGCGGCTAGCCGTCTGGCCCGAGCGGCCACAGAATCATTGTGCAAGAACCTCACCCCAACAGAGGATTTCCCATGAGCATCGTTCGTAGCGACAAGCCCTTCGTCCTGGCCGGTCGTACTTACCAGTCGCGTTTGCTGGTAGGCACCGGCAAGTACCGTGACATGGAAGAAACCCGCCTGGCCATCGAGGCTTCGGGTGCCGAGATCGTCACCTTCGCCGTGCGCCGGACCAACCTCGGCCAGAACCCGGGCGAACCGAACCTGCTCGAAGTCCTGTCGCCGGATCGCTACACCTTCCTGCCGAACACTGCCGGTTGCTACGACGCCATTGAAGCCGTGCGCACCTGCCGCCTGGCCCGTGAGCTGCTCGACGGCCACAACCTGGTGAAGCTGGAAGTGCTGGCGGATCAGAAGACCCTGTTCCCCAACGTGATCGAAACCCTCAAGGCCGCCGAAGTGCTGGTCAAGGAAGGCTTCGACGTGATGGTGTACACCAGCGATGATCCGATCATTGCCCGTCAACTGGCGGAAATCGGCTGTATCGCGGTCATGCCGCTGGCTGGTCTGATCGGCTCGGGCCTGGGGATCTGCAACCCGTACAACCTGCAGATCATCCTCGAAGAAGCGAAAATTCCGGTGCTGGTGGATGCCGGTGTCGGTACTGCCTCCGACGCCACCATCGCCATGGAGCTGGGCTGTGAAGCGGTGCTGATGAACTCGGCCATCGCCCATGCCCAGCAGCCGATCATGATGGCCGAAGCCATGAAACACGCCATCGTGGCAGGTCGTCTGGCCTACCTCGCCGGGCGCATGCCGAAAAAAACTCTATGCCAGCGCCTCCTCGCCGCTGGATGGTCTGATCAAGTAAGAGCCATTGATGACTGAATCAAACGACACGCCTATCCAGCAGGAAGAAGGCGAAGAGCGCCAACACCGCCGCATCAAGAGTTTCGTGATGCGCGCCGGGCGCATGACCGAAGGCCAGCAACGCGGTCTGGAGCAGGGTGCTCCATTGTTCGTACTGCCTTTGGCCGATGCGCCGGTGGATTTCGATCAGGTGTTCGGCCGTTCGGCGCCGCGCTCGCTGGAAATCGGTTTCGGCATGGGCCATTCGCTGCTGGAAATGGCCGCGGCTTCGCCGGAGCAGGATTTCATTGGCGTTGAAGTTCACCGTCCGGGTGTCGGCGCGCTGCTCAATGGCGTGCTGACTCAGGGCCTGACCAACCTGCGTGTCTACGATTGCGATGCGATCGAAGTGCTCAACCGTTGCATCGCCGACAACAGCCTCGACCGCCTGATGCTGTTTTTCCCGGATCCGTGGCACAAGAGCCGTCACCACAAGCGTCGTATCGTTCAGGCATCGTTCGCTGAGCTGGTGCGTAGCAAGTTGAAGGTCGGCGGTGTGTTGCACATGGCCACCGACTGGGAACCGTACGCCGAGTACATGCTGGAAGTGATGAGCGTCGCCCCGGGCTATCGCAACCTCGCCGAAGACGGCAAATGCGTGCCGCGCCCGGCCGAACGTCCGATCACCAAGTTCGAACGTCGCGGCGAACGTCTTGGACATGGCGTGTGGGATCTGAAGTTCGAAAAACTGGCTTAAGTACGGCGCTGTAAAAACTGTGGGAGCGGGCTTGCCCGCGATAGCGGTCTAACAATCAACGCAGAGGTTGAATGTTATGGCCTCATCGCGGGCAAGCCCGCTCCCACATTGTTTTGTGTGTTATTCGACGTCAGCGACGGTCTGCCACAACCCCGATCAGCACCAGCACCACCAACAACACCGGCGCCAGGCTGTAGTTGTTGAACTGGCTCAGGCCTTTGATGATCCATGGCGTGGCATAGATCAGCGCTACGCCGCTGCCGACCATGCACAGCAGGGCCATCAGCGGGATGCGCAAGGCGCCGGCGATGCTGCCCAGGCGTTGCTCGACCCAGCCCTTGAGGTCGGCGCCAAACAGCACCAGCAGGCAGCCCACCAGCGCCAGAGAGATTTCCGACAGGTTGCTACGGCTCCAGCGGGACACGGTGGCGAGCAGGTCGAGTACCAGATCCATTCGATTTCCTTATGTCAGAAAAGTCTGCAGCAAGTCATTAAGAAAGAGTTGTCCGCGCATCGTGGCTGCCAGACGTGACGGTTCGACCTGCAACAAGCCACTTTGTTCGGCCTCGCGGCGCCCTTCTGCAAGGCTTTCCAGAGGCAGCCCGGTGCGCTCCGGATACAACCGCGCTTCGACACCCTCGGTCAGGCGCAAGGCGTTCATCAGGAACTCGAACGGCAGTTCTTCGTTGGTCAGCGCTTTCTCGCCAGCCTTGAAGCTTTTGGCCGGATTGATGTAATCCTTCGGCAGGCGAGTCTTCCAGGTGCGCACGATACGCCCGTCCGGATGGCTGAGCTTGCCGTGGGCACCGGCGCCGATACCGATGAAGTCGCCGAAACTCCAGTAATTGAGGTTATGCCGCGCCGGACGGCCGGGCTGGGCATAGGCCGAGACTTCGTATTGCGCGTAACCGTGCTCGGCCAACAGCGCCTGGCCGGCCTCTTGAATGTCCCACAGGGCGTCATCTTCCGGTAGCGTCGGCGGCTGGTTCCAGAACACCGTGTTCGGCTCCAGGGTCAGCTGGTACCAGGACAGGTGCGTCGGCTTCAGGGCGATGGCCTGGCGCAGGTCGCTCAGGGCATCGTCCAGAGATTGATCGGGCAAGCCGTGCATCAGGTCCAGATTGAAGTTATCAAAGCCGGCCTCACGGGCCATGCCGGCGGCACGCACGGCTTCGTCGCCGTTGTGAATCCGCCCCAGGGCCTTGAGTTTCTCTTCCTGAAAACTCTGGATGCCGATCGACAGGCGATTGATACCCAACGCCCGGTAAGCGCGGAATTTCTCCTGCTCGAACGTTCCGGGGTTGGCTTCCAGGGTGATTTCAATGTCGCTGGCAAACGGAATACGTTGCTCGACACCCTTGAGCAAACGGCCCAACGCCTCGGCGCTGAACAGGCTCGGCGTACCGCCACCAAAGAAGATCGAGCTCAGTTCGCGGCCATAGACCGCATGCAGGTCCTGATCGAGGTCGGCGAGCAAGGCGTCCACATACTCTTGTTCCGGCAGCACCGGGCTGGCGGTGTGGGAGTTGAAGTCGCAATAAGGGCATTTGCGTACACACCACGGGATGTGGATGTACAGCGCCAGGGGCGGCAGCACAGGCAAAGCGGCCCGAGGCGATTGCGCGCCGCCGAAGATCAGCGGCGACGCGGATGATTCAATGGTCATTTCAAGCCCAGACGCTGGCGCAGCAGATCCATTGCACGGGCGCGGTGACTGATCTGGTTCTTGTCGCTGGGCTTAAGCTCGGCGCTGGAGCACTCGCGTTCAGGCACCCAGAACAGCGGATCGTAGCCAAAACCGTGCTCACCGCTGGCCTGGGTCAGGATGCGCCCATGCCACAGGCCTTCGCAGAGGATCGGCAACGGATCGTCGGCATGACGCACCAGCGCCAATACACAGACGAACTGCGCGCCGCGCTCGGCTTGCGGCACGTCTTTCATGACGTCGAGCAGTTTGGCGTTGTTCGCCGCATCGCCCTTGCCGTCAGCGTAACGGGCCGAATAGATACCCGGCGCACCGCCGAGGAAATCCACCGCCAACCCCGAATCGTCGGCCAATGCCGGCAGGCCGGAAATGCGCGAGGCGTTGCGGGCCTTGAGAATGGCGTTTTCGACGAACGACAGGCCGGTTTCTTCAGGCTCGACGCTGCTGAACTCGCCGATCGAGCGCAAGTGCACCGATTCGCCGAGCATGGCCTGGAGTTCCTTGAGTTTGCCGGCGTTATGGCTGGCCAATACGAGTTGCGTGAAATTGATCATTCGCCGGGGAAGAGCTCTTGGTTGAAATTGATGGTGTTGATTTTGTCACCGGTTTGCACCTTGATTTCAAAGGTGCGGACTTCCTGCTGATCCACCGGATACTGGGCGATGTAGTAGACCGCGCCTGTTTCGGTAATCTGTTTGAATTTCAATGGAACGCTTTGGCTGGTCAGGTCTTTGACCGTCCCGCTGACTTGCGCCGTTTGCGGTTTGCCGTCCTTGAGTACCGAGATATTGATCACGCCCTGGTTTTTGCTGCGGATCAGCTCGGCCGCTTTGGCAATGTCCGGTGTCAGGAAGGTCGAATTGAAGGTGTTGTAATGCACCGTCACGTCGCCAAAGGTTTCCTTGCGCTCGCCTTTGATGACGTCGGCGGCCATGGCGGTGACGCTCAGGCAGGCAGTGAGTAAAAACAGCGCTAGACGACCCATGATCGTTCTCCTCGAAGTGTCGTGATTCAGACCGCGACCTTGTGGTCCGGCAGACCGGGGCTGCTGACGCGATAGATACCGATCTCACCTAACAGATTAGGCCATAGCTTACTGGCCCACCCGTGTCGATGCTGTTGATCCACGGCAAGTCGATCAATGACCTTGGCTTCACGTTCGCGACACAGCGCTTCAAAGTCTTCGAAGGTGCAGAAGTGAATGTTTGGCGTGTTGTACCAGGTGTACGGCAGAAACTCCGAAACAGGCATCCGGCCCTTGCTCGCCAGGTACCAGCGGCAGCGCCAGTGACCGAAGTTGGGGAAGGTGATGATGCACTGGCGACCGACCCGCAGCATTTCGTCGAGGATCTTGTCCGGGTAATGCACGGCTTGCAGGGCCTGGGTCATGACCACGATGTCGAAGCTGTTGCTGGCAAAGTTGCCCAGGCCCTTGTCCAGGTCCTGCTCGATGACGTTGATGCCCTTGGCCACGCACTCGGCAATGTTGTCCGGGTCGTTTTCCAGGCCATAGCCGGTGACCTGCTTGTGGTCGCGCAGCCAGGTCAGCAACTCGCCGTCACCGCAGCCGAGGTCGAGCACGCGGCTGCCGGCGGGGATCCATTCCTGGATGATTTCCAGATCGGCTCTCATGTCTTCCTCAAAGCGATATGCGGTTCATGTAATTGCTGAAGGCCTGCAAGTAACGCGGGATCGGAATCAGAAAGGCATCGTGGCCTTGCGGAGCATCGATCTCCAGGTAGCAGACGTCTTTCCTGGCCGCCATCAGCGCGTCCACCAGCTCCCGCGAGCGGGCAGGGGAGAAGCGCCAGTCGGTGGTGAAGGACATCACGCAGAACTTGGCCTGGGCATTGGCGAAGGTTTTCGCCAGGTCATCGTCGAAATTCGCCGCCGGGTCGAAGTAGTCCAGCGCCTTGGTCATCAACAGGTAGGTGTTGGCGTCGAAACGTCCGGAAAACTCCTCGCCTTGATAGCGCAGGTAGCTTTCGACCTGGAACTCGACACTGTGGAAGTCGTAGTTGAGCTTTTCGCTCTTCAGGCCGCGACCGAATTTTTCGCCCATGGAGTCATCGGACAGATACGTGATGTGCCCGACCATTCGCGCCAGCATCAGTCCGCGCTTGGGTATCACGCCCGCTTCCTGGAACGAACCGCCGTGGAACTCCGGGTCGGTGAGGATCGCCTGGCGTGCGACTTCGTTGAACGCGATGTTCTGTGCCGACAGTTTCGGCGCCGAGGCGATGGCCAGGCAGTGCCGCACGCGGTCAGGATAAGTGATGGTCCACTGCAAGGCCTGCATGCCGCCCAGACTGCCGCCGATCACCGCTGCCCATTGGCCGATGCCGAGCAGGTCGGCGAGGCGTGCCTGGCTGTGCACCCAGTCTTCCACGGTCAATACCGGGAAATCGGCGCCGAACGGCTTGCCGGTTTCTGGATTGATGCTGCTGGGGCCGGTGGAACCGTTGCAACCGCCGAGGTTGTTCAGGCTGACCACGAAGAATTTGCGAGTGTCGATCGGTTTGCCGGGGCCGATGCAGCTGTCCCACCAACCGGGTTTGCGGTCGTCGGGGCTGTGGAAGCCGGCGGCGTGATGGTGACCGGACAAGGCGTGGCAGATCAGCACGGCATTGCTCGCCGTGGCGTTCAGCGTGCCATAGGTTTCATAGATCAGGTCATAAGCTGGCAGCGAACGGCCGCAGGCCAGGGCCAGCGGTTCACTGAAGTGCGCCACTTGCGGCGTCACCAGACCAACAGAATCGGGGGGGAAGGCAGCTGGCATCGACCCTGCTCTCATTGAAATGAGGCGTAAGTCTAAAGACCGCTGTGGCTAGCGGCAAGCAAAGGCCGGGCCTGATTTTTCCCTGGCGTACCTGTGGCGAGGGAGCTTGCTCCCGTTGGGGCGCGAAGCGGCCCCCGTAGGAGCTGTCGAGTGCAACGAGGCTGCGATCTTTTCCCTGCCAATTGAATCCAAAGCAAAGATCAGATCAAAAGATCGCAGCCTTCGGCAGCTCCTACAGGGTGCAGCCCCGCAGGTCAGGCCGGGCGCACCAGATCCGGCAAATCCGGCAGCTTCTTCGGCGAACAAATCCGCACCCGCTTCTGCCGGTTCAACTCGCCGCTGATCAGGCTGACCTGGCTTTTGGAAACCCCGAATGCCTTGGCCAGAAACGCCATCAGGTAAGCATTGGCCTTGCCCTCGACCGGCGGTGCCGTCAGGCGGATCTTCAGGCGATCACCGTGCAGCCCGGCGAAATCATCGCTGCGGGCCGCAGGTTGCAGGTGACATTCCAGAATCAGGTCATCACCGTCCCAGCGAAAGTAGCTCACCGGATCAGATCAGCAGGCGCAGGATTTGCGGCATCATGGTCAAGGCCGCGAGGTTGTTGATCACCAGCATGTCGATCAGCTTGAGCACCATGAACGCCAGGATCGGCGAGATATCCAGGCCGCCGAGGTTTGGCAGAATCTTGCGGAACGGCGCCAGGGCCGGCTCGCAGATCTGGTTCACCAGCTCGGCGCCGGGGTTATGGCTGCCCGGTGCGACCCAGGACAGGATCACGCTGATGATCAGGGCATAGAAGAAGATATTCAGGAACAGCGCCGTTACGCCGATCAGCGACCAGATCAGCAATTGCAGAGGGTTGCCGGTGGTGCCGAAGGTTAGCAGCAGGGTCAGCGCCATCAACGCCAGTTGCACGAGGATCGCCAGCACCAGCGAGGACATGTCCAGGCCGAACAGGCTCGGGATGATCCGGCGCAGCGGCTTGAGCAGTGGCTGGGTGGCTTTTACGGCGAACTGGCACAGCGGGTTATAGAAGTTTGCACGCACCAGTTGCAGCACGAAACGCAGCAGCACGATCAGCAGGTACAGACTGCCGAGGGTTTGCAGCACGTAAATCGCTGCAGTGTTCAATCCAATCATGTAAGGCTCCTTATTTGCCCAGTTGTTCGGCCATCTCGGCCGAGCGGTGCGCGGCGGCGCCGAGTGCTTTTTCCACCAGGGCTTCGAAACCGCCGGCCTGGAACGACTTGATCGCCGCTTCCGTGGTGCCCGCAGGCGAGGTCACGCGGCGACGTAGTTCAGCCGCGTCGACATCACTGGCGACCGCCATGTGTGCGGCGCCCAGCGCGGTTTGCAGGGTCAGTTGTGCAGCGGTTTCGGGTGGCAGACCGAGCTTCACGCCAGCAGCAGTCATGGCTTCGATCAGCAGGAAGAAATACGCAGGGCCCGAGCCGGAAACGGCAGTGACCGCGTCCAATTGCTGTTCTTCGTCCAGCCACAAAGCGATGCCGACTGCCGACAGCAGCTCTTGCGCCTGCTGGCGTTGCTCGGTGCTCACTTGGGCCGTGGCATACAAGCCACTCACGCCCTGACGCACCAGAGCCGGGGTGTTGGGCATGCAGCGCACGATCGGCTGGGCGCCAAGCCAGTTGTTCATGCTGGCGCAGGTAATGCCGGCCGCAATCGACACCACCAGCTGATTCGGCTTGAGGCTTGGGCGAATGGCTTCGCAAACGGCTTTCATCGCCTGTGGCTTGACCGCCAGCACGACCACGTCCACGCCCTGAATGGCTTGGGCGTTGTCGGCAAACACTTCGATGCCGTGTTCGGCGTGCACGCGGGCACGGGTTTCTTCGCCCGGATCGCTGGCGCGGATCTGCGCGGCGTCCAGACCTTTGGCGCGCAGGCCGCCGATCAGGCTGGCGGCCATGTTGCCGGCTCCGATAAAGGCAATACGAGTCTTGCTCATGTCAGGTCCTTATAGAGAGGTGAGTCAGCCATGTTCATGGTCGACTGTAATCGCGGGCGCCAAACAGGGCCGTACCGATGCGGACCCAAGTGGCGCCCTGGGCGATGGCCGACTCGAGGTCGTGGCTCATGCCCATGGAAAGTGTGTCGAGTGGCAGGTTCAGGCTGGCTTGCAGGCTTTGCACGGCAGCAAAGGCGGCATCCTGGGCGGCGCGATCTTCAGTCGGCTCGGGAATCGCCATCAGCCCGCGCAATTTCAAACGCGGCAGCGCACTGATGGCATCGGCCAGGGCGGGCAGATCGGCCGGGGTGCAGCCGGATTTGCTGGCTTCACCACTGACGTTGACCTGGATGCAGATGTTCAAGGGCGGCAAATCGGCAGGGCGCTGTTCAGACAGGCGTTGTGCGATTTTCAAACGATCCACGGAGTGCACCCAGTCGAAGTGCTCGGCGATAGCACGAGTCTTGTTCGATTGAATGGGGCCGATGAAGTGCCAGATCAAGGGCAGGTCGGCCAATTCGAGCTGTTTGCCCAAGGCTTCCTGCAGGTAATTTTCGCCAAAGTCGCGGATCCCGGCGGCATAGGCCTCACGCAGGGCCTCGGCGGGCTTGGTTTTGCTCACGGCCAGTAGCTGGATGCTGTGTTCGTCACGCTTTGCGGCTAGGGCCGCAGCGTGGATGCGTGAACTAACCTGAGCAATGTTGTCTGCTATCGTGGACATTCAAGAGGCGCCAGCGGGTCTGAGGTTCGCGGCATTCTACTGGAATTGAGGAGCGCTATGGATATCACTGAGCTGCTGGCTTTCAGCGCCAAACAGGGCGCGTCCGACCTGCACCTGTCCGCCGGCCTGCCACCGATGATCCGTGTCGATGGCGATGTGCGACGCATCAACTTGCCGGCCCTGGACCACAAGGAGGTGCATGAGCTGATCTACGACATCATGAACGACCTCCAGCGGGTGGACTTCGAGAAGCATCTGGAAACCGACTTTTCCTTCGAAGTGCCCGGCGTGGCACGTTTTCGGGTCAATGCCTTCAACCAGAACCGTGGCGCGGGCGCGGTATTCCGGACCATTCCGTCGAAGGTCCTGAGCATGGACGACCTGGGCATGGGGGAAGTGTTTCGCAAGATTACCGAATCCCCCCGAGGCCTGGTGCTGGTGACCGGCCCGACCGGTTCCGGCAAGTCCACCACGCTGGCGGCGATGATCGATTACCTGAACAACCATCGCCATCACCACATCCTCACCATCGAAGACCCAATCGAGTTCGTCCACGAATCGCGCAAATGCCTGATCAATCAGCGTGAAGTCCATCGCGACACCCGCAGCTTTGCCACGGCCCTGCGTTCGGCCCTGCGTGAAGACCCGGACGTGATTCTGGTCGGGGAAATGCGTGACCTGGAGACCATTCGGCTGGCACTGACCGCCGCCGAGACCGGCCACCTGGTGTTCGGCACGCTGCACACCACATCGGCGGCAAAAACCATCGACAGGGTGGTGGACGTGTTTCCGGGCGACGAGAAATCGATGGTGCGTTCGATGCTCTCCGAGTCGTTGCTGGCGGTGGTGTCTCAGACTTTGATCAAGAAAATCGGCGGCGGGCGGATTGCCGCCCACGAAATCATGCTCGGCACCTCGGCGATCCGTAACCTGATCCGTGAAGACAAGGTGGCGCAGATGTACTCGTCGATTCAGACCGGAGGGTCGCTGGGGATGCAGACGCTGGATATGTGCCTGAAGGAGCTGGTGACCAAAGGCGTGATCAGTCGCGAGCATGCGCGGGAGAAGGCGCGCTCGCCGGATAATTTTTGAGTGCCTTAAAAGCAAAAGATCGCAGCCTTCGGCAGCTCCTACAGGAAAACGCGTATTCCTGCGTAGGAGCTGCCGAAGGCTGCGATCTTTTGATCTTGCTTGAAATCAGCGCTGTACGACGCGCAGTTGATTCGGTTCTTTCGGCAGAACCCGCTTGGCAACCACGTAGTGGTTATCCCAATACGGCTTCTTCAGGGTGTCGATGCTTACCGACTTGCCACGGCGTGGTGCGTGGATGAAGCGGTCGTTGCCCAGGTAGATGGCCACATGGTTGACCCGGCGACTCTTGATGTTGAAGAAGATCAGGTCGCCTGGCTTCAGTTCGTTGCGATCGACTTTCTCACCGTGACCGCTGGCCATGGCATTGGAGGTGCGTGGCAGGTCGAAGGTGGCGTCGTTGAACGCGTATTTTACCAGGCCGCTGCAATCGAACCCTTTACTTGGGCTGCTGCCACCCCAACGATAAGGTGTGCCGAGCACGTTTACCGCGCGGCTCAACACGTTGCTGCTTTCCTTGGTCGCCATCGGCGGAACCAGCTTGCCGTTGGCGCGGCTCAGTTGGGTGGAACGTTTTACTGTCTGTTGGTTTTTGCTCGAAGGAGCAGAAACATGGGATTTTGGGGTGTAACCATTAACGTTCGGAAGACGTTGCTCACGATTGGTGGCGTGGGCGGCCAGGGGCAATAATAGGCAAATGGTTAGCCATGTCTTGAAAAATGGACGCATTAGGCAAGGCTCGTATGGGTTAGCGCGCAACTTTATAACAGCTTTTTTGTCCCTTCCGAGGCCGTTGGTCGATTCAACCTTGGGGTCAACGGAACCAAATAAGCGGCAATTTGGCGCAATTGTCGGACACAAGTCAGGTGTTACAAGGCTTTGACGGGACCCAAGGTAGCATTCGCCGTATGTCGGCTGCCTGTAAAAAAGTCACAAAGAATTCAAGAATATTTCTCTATCGCGTGAATCGAGGCCATCCATGAACACCTATCGACAACCCGTTTCACAACAAGACACGCACAGCAAAGTGATTGGTTACCTGCTGTGGATTTTCGGTTTTACCGGGGCTCACCGCTTCTATTACGGCAGGCCAGTGACCGGGACGATCTGGTTTTTGACCTTGGGCTTGCTGGGTATTGGCTGGTTGATCGACGTGTTCCTGATTCCGGCCATGGATCGTGAAGCAGACCTGCGCTTTACCGCCGGCCCCATCGAATACAACGTCGCGTGGATTCTGCTGACGTTCCTTGGGGTATTCGGCGTACACCGGATGTATCAGGGGAAGTGGATCAGCGGGTTGCTGTACCTGGTCACGGGCGGGTTGTTCTTTCTGGGGGTGTTGTATGACTTCTGGACGCTGAACGATCAGATTTCGATTCGTAACGCGCAGAACAGAGGCGCTTTCCAGTAAGTTGTGATGAGGGAGCGAGCTCCCTCATCACAGGGTTCTACGCCTGGTGGCTGATCCGCCCATCCACCAGGGTGTAACGCACTACGCCTGGCAGGCTGTGGCCAATGAACGGGCAGTTTTCGCCCTTGGACAGCCAGGTTTCACCGGCCACGGTCGAGGCCGTCGGGTCAAACAGCACGATGTCTGCCGCGCCACCTACTGCCAATTTCCCTGCCGGCAGGCGCAACGCCTCGGCAGGGCCGGCACTCAGGCGTGCCAACAGCGTCGGCAGGTCGAGCAAACCGTCTTCCAACAAGGTCATCGCCAGCGGCAGCAGCAGTTCAACGCTGCTGATGCCCGGTTCGGTCGCGCCGAACGGTGCCAGCTTGGCGTCGCGCTCATGGGGCTGGTGGTGGCTGGAGATGGCGGATACCACACCGGACTTCACCGCTGCCCGCAGGCCATCGCGGTCGGCGCGGGTGCGCAGTGGCGGCTGGACGTGATAGAGGCTGCTGAAGTCGATCAGCGCTTCGTCGGTGAGGATCAGTTGATACAACGCCACATCCGCCGTGACCTTCAGCCCGCGAGCCTGGGCCTGAGCGATCAGCGCTACGCCGCGCGCGCTGGTGAGCTGGCTGAAGTGCGCACGTACGCCGCTTTGCTCGACCAGCAGCAGATCCCGGGCCAGGGCCACGGTTTCGGCGGTTTCCGGAATGCCCGGCAGACCGAGGAAGCTTGCGGTCGGGCCTTCATGGGCCAGGCCACCTTCGGCCAAGTCGTGATCCTGCGAGTTGAAAATCACCGTCAGGTCGAACGTCGCCGCGTATTCCAGTGCCCGGCACAGGGTGCGGGTGTTGCGGAAGCTCTCCAGGCCATTGCCGAAAGCCACGCAGCCGGCATCGCGCAAGGCGACCAGTTCGGCCAGCTGCTCGCCGTCCAGGCCTTTGCTCAGGGCGCCGATTGGGAAAACTTTGGTGTTGCCGGCCTCACGAGCACGGTCGAGGATCAGTTCGGCCACGGCCGAGGTGTCCAGCACCGGTTTGGTTTTCGGCGGGCAGCACAGGCTGGTCACGCCGCCGGCGGCGGCTGCGCGGGTTTCGCTGGCGATCGAGCCTTTGCGGCTGTAGCCCGGCTCGCGCAGGGCAACGTTCAGGTCAACCAGACCCGGGGCGGCCACCAGGCCCTTGGCGTCGATGGTGTCGACGGCAACAAAACCGGCCGGAGCGGCGCCAAGGGCGACGATCTTGCAGGCTTCAACATGGATGTCAGTCACTTGATCCAGGCCGCTGGCCGGATCGATAACGCGTGCGCCGAGAATGCTGAGCTTCACTGGGCGTTCTCCTGCTCGAATTGGCGCTGGGCTGTTTGCCCGCTCATGGCCATGGACAGCACGGCCATACGAATCGCGATGCCGTAGGTCACCTGGTTGAGGATCACCGAGTGCGGACCGTCGGCCACCGCCGACTCAATTTCCACCCCACGGTTGATCGGCCCAGGGTGCATCACGATGGCATCGGGTTTGGCGCCGGCCAGGCGCGCGGTGGTCAGGCCGAACAGGCGGTAGAACTCGCCTTCGCTCGGCAGCAGGCCGCCGGTCATGCGCTCACGCTGCAAGCGCAGCATGATCACCACGTCGACGTCTTTCAGGCCTTCGGTCATGTCGGTGTAGACCTTCACACCGTATTGCTCGATGCCGATCGGCAGCAGGGTTTTCGGCGCGATCACGCGAATGTCCGGGCAGCCGAGGGTTTTCAGGGCCAGCATGTTCGAGCGTGCTACCCGCGAGTGCAGGATGTCGCCGACGATGGCCACCGAGAGGTTTTCGAAGCCACCCTTGTGCCGACGAATGGTGAGCATGTCGAGCATGCCCTGGGTCGGGTGCGCGTGACGGCCGTCGCCACCGTTGATGATCGCCACTTGCGGGCAGACATGTTCGGCAATGAAGTGCGCCGCGCCAGAATCACCGTGACGCACGACGAACATGTCGGCGGCCATGGCTTCGAGGTTGCGCAGGGTGTCGAGCAGGGTTTCGCCCTTGCTCGCCGATGACGTGGACACGTTCAGGGTGATCACGTCGGCGGACAGCCGCTGGGCCGCCAGTTCGAAGGTGGTGCGGGTGCGGGTGGAGTTCTCGAAGAACACATTGCACACGGTCTTGCCGCGCAACAACGGGACTTTCTTCACCGCCCGGGCGCCGACTTCGAGGAACGAGTCGGCGGTGTCGAGTATTTCCGTCAGCAGCTCGCGGCGCAAACCGTCGAGCGAGAGGAAGTGGCGTAGCTGGCCCTGATCATTGAGCTGCAGCGGGCGCTTGGTTTCTAGAGGCGTCATCGCGAGGGGGACTCTCAATAGGGCGAATTAAAGGGCGAGGTCTTGCAGTTCGAGCTTGAGTTCCGGACCGGACAACTTCACCCGTTCGTGGGCCGCCAGTGACAGGGTCGCTCCGACTATATTCGGGCGGATCGGCAGCTCAGCGGCGTCCAGGTCCAGCAGGCACACCAGCGTCACGCTGGCCGGGCGGCCGTAGTCGAACAGTTCGTTCATCGCGGCGCGGATGGTGCGACCGCTCATCAGTACGTCGTCGATCAGCACCAGATGCTGGCCTTCGATCTCGAAGGGCAGCGCCGAAGGGCGTACTTGCGGGTGCAGGCCGCTCTGGCTGAAGTCGTCGCGGTAGAAGGACACATCAAGGGTGCCCAGCGGCGCGTCGCTGCCCAACTCCTTGAGCAACGCCTGAGCGACCCAGATGCCACCGGTCCGAATACCGATATAACGCGGTTCGCTGATGCCACGGTTTTCCAGGTAAGCCTTGAGACGGATCGCCATCTGGCTGATCAGTTCGGCGGGATTAGGCAGGCTCATGGTTTGCTCCTTCTTGGTCCCGAGCCCTGCTTTTGGGGTATAGCGCCTGGGTGGGGGCTCGGGTTGTAGCTAAAAGAGACGCGCAGCGACTCGTCAGGATCAGGTGCTTGAGGATTCGAACAGTGCGGTGTTTTCGTCGAGCCAGCCTTGCAGTAGCAGGGCGGCGGCGATGGCATCGACCGGGTTGTCGCGGTAACTGCCCTTCTGGCCGCCACGGACCAGGCGTTCGCCTTTGGCCTCGAAGGTGGTCAGGCGTTCGTCGTGAGTATAGAAGGGCAGGTTGTAGCGGCCGTTCAGGCGCCGGGCGAATTTTTCGGCCCGCAGGCACATGTCGCTGGGCGTGCCGTCCATGTTCAACGGCAGGCCGACCACCACGGCGTCGGGTTTCCACTCCTTGATCAGGGCTTCGACCTGATTCCAGTCGGGAATGCCGTTTTGTGCCTTCAAGGTGCACAGCTCGCGGGCCTGGCCGGTAATCACCTGGCCGACCGCAACGCCGATCTGCTTGGTGCCGTAGTCGAAACCCAGAATCAGCCGCAGGGCCATCAGGCGTGCCCCGCCTGGCTGGTGAGCAGGCTGAGGTTGATACCCAGGTGCTTGGCCGCCGCTTCGAGACGTAACTCGCTGCTGGTGTTGAACAGGATGTCGGCATGGAACGGGCAAGTCAGCCAGGCGTTGTCGGCCAGTTCGGCTTCCAGTTGCCCGGCTTCCCAACCGGCATAGCCGAGGGTGATCACACTTTTCGCAGGGCCGACGCCGTCGGCGATGGCGAACAGCACGTCCTGGGAGGTCGACAGCGACAATTCGCCATCCAGATCAACGGTAGCCTGATAGGTTTTTCCCGACGGGTGCAGGACAAAGCCGCGATCGGTTTGCACCGGGCCGCCGATAAAGATCGGCACGTGCTGGCAGAGCACTGGCGGTTCGATATCGGGGCGCAATTGCTCGAGGATATCGGCCAGGTTCAGGTCCTGCGGACGGTTGACCACCAGCCCCATGGCACCATTGGCCGTGTGCTCGACGATGTAGGTCAAGGTGTGCGCAAAGTTCGGGTCGGCCATGTGAGGCATGGCGATCAGGAAGTGATGCTTGAGGTAGCTGGGGCTGACGTTCTTCATGAGCGCTAGTGTGGCGTTGGAGGGGCGAACTGACAAGCTGAGGATGCACAGGAAATGCCTGTGCAGGTGTCTTTTTGATCCGGGCTTGCCCGCGAAGGCATTGGCTCGATCACTGCAAATCTTCCGGCTAATTACTGGACAACCGGTCCCCACGCGCAAACTTCCAGGTGCGGATGATTTCCAGACGGTCGATGTCCGACAGATCCCCGGTAAACGGTGCGAACGGCGCGGCCAGCCGCACGATGCGCTGCGCCGCCTGATCCAGCAGCGGTTGGCCGGACGATTCCAGCACCAACACTTCATACAGCGAGCCGTCGCGGTTGATCGAGACCATCAGGCGCAAATTGCCATAAATCTGTTTGCGTCGGGCCTCGTCGGGGTAGTTGAGGTTGCCGATGCGCTCGACCTTCTTGCGCCATTCATCCTTGTACCAGGCACCTTTGTCGCGCATGGTCGACGCGGCGCTCAAGCGGTGGATGCGCGGGCGTTTGGCGTACAGCTGTTGTTCATTGGCCAGTTCTGCTTCCAGGCTGGCGATGTCGCTGGACAGCTGTGAGCTGTCGAAGGTCGGTGCTTCGACCTTGGGCTTGGTCTCGGTCTTGACGTCTTCCTGCTTGGTCGCGGCTTTTTTCGGCTTCGGCGCGACAGTCGTCACGGCGGCCTTGGGCGCGGCTTCCTGCACTTGGGGTTTGGCGGTTGGCGGCGGAGTGACCGTCTGCACCTTGTTGTCCTGGAAGGGCGCGACCTCGGTGGTCTTGGGAATGGCCTTTTTATCCAGGGTGCCGCTGCCTTGCTGATTCTCTTGAGCGAGGAAATCGGCTTTTTTCGGCTTGGTTTCGCTTTTGAAGGTGGCGAGGGTGATTTCCAGGGTTTTGCTGATTTGCTTGGGTTCGACCATGGTGAACCCGACGCCCAACAGCAAGGCCAGGTGAATCAGCGCCGCGAGAAACAGGGTAAAACCGAGGCGATCGGCCGGGCGCACGCCACGATGGGCGAGTTCAGGGGGCAGATCGGACGGGAGTGTCATGACAAGAAAACCAACATCGCGTTTTTTACAGGCCGGCGATGATAACGCAATGTTGGTTGTCTCTTGGCTGTTCTCGATCAACGAGCCTTGAGCTTCTGATCGATGGCATCCATCAACTGGCCGCCGATGTCGGTGCCGAACGCGTTATCGATCTCGCGAATGCAGGTCGGGCTGGTGACGTTGATTTCGGTCAGGTGCTCACCGATCACGTCGAGACCGACGAACAGCAAGCCCTTCTCGCGCAGGGTCGGGCCGACTTGCGCGGCGATCCAGCGATCTTTCTCGGTCAGCGGTCGGGCTTCGCCACGGCCGCCAGCGGCGAGGTTGCCGCGGGTTTCGCCTGCTGCCGGAATCCGCGCCAGGCAATAATCCACAGGCTCGCCGTCGATCATCAGGATGCGCTTGTCGCCATCAACGATCGCCGGCAGGTAGCCCTGGATCATGATCTGCTGCTTGCCATGCAGGGTCAGGGTTTCGAGGATCACCGACAGGTTCGGGTGGCCCGCGGTATGACGGAAGATCGACGAACCGCCCATGCCGTCCAGCGGCTTGAGGATCACGTCACCGTGATGGTCGGCGAATTCACGCAACACGTCCGGGCGACGGCTGACGATGGTCGGCGGCGTGCACTGCGGGAACAGCGTGGCGAACAGCTTCTCGTTGCAGTCACGCAGGCTTTGCGGCTTGTTGACCACCAGCACGCCAGCGTTCTCGGCTTGCTCCAGCAGGTAAGTGGAGTAGACGAACTCCATGTCGAACGGCGGATCCTTGCGCATCAGGATCACGTCCAGGTCACTCAGCAGTGCGTCGGATTCGGCGCCCAGCTCGAACCACTTGTGCGGGTCGGCGAAGACTTTCAGCGGACGCATCCGCGCGCGCGCCTGGCCCTCGGCCTGATACAAATCGCGCTGTTCCATATAGAACAGTTCCCAGCCACGCTTTTGCGCGGCCAGCAGCATGGCCAGCGAGCTATCCTTTTTATAGGAGATGCTGGCGATAGGATCCATGACAATCCCGACGCGAACGCTCATGGGGTTTTCCTCGAAATTGGGGTGGAAAGTGTGATGAAAAAGTGGCGTCAGAGTGGCGCTGAGTGGGTTCCCGGTCAAGGAAAAACCACCGCAAAGGTCACCCGATAGATTGGACGGGGAGACTGTGCTAAAAAGGCTGCCAAGTGGTGCTGGCCCTTGAGTATCAAGGGTTTCGGGCCGCAAACGGACAAATTGATTCACAAAGGCGACGGTAGAGCCCCTATGGAACAGCATTCCAGCGCCTTGAAGGTCATGGTGATCGATGATTCGAAAACGATTCGTCGCACCGCCGAAACGCTGTTGAAAAACGTGGGCTGTGAAGTCATCACCGCAATCGATGGTTTCGATGCCCTGGCCAAGATTGCCGACAATCACCCGGGCATCATCTTTGTCGACATCATGATGCCGCGTCTGGATGGTTATCAGACCTGCGCGTTGATCAAGAACAACAGTGCGTTCAAGTCCACGCCAGTGATTATGCTGTCGTCCAGGGACGGGTTGTTCGACAAGGCCAAGGGGCGGATCGTCGGCTCCGACCAGTTTTTGACCAAGCCTTTCAGCAAGGAAGAACTGCTGAACGCGATCCAGGCCCACGTACCGGGCTTTGCCGTCGTTTCGCCGCAGTAGGACACGCACAGTGACGCTCGGCCAGTGGGCCTTGCGTCGACAAGAATGGGGAAGACCATGGCACGTATTCTGATCGTCGATGATTCGCCGACTGAAATGTACAAACTGACCGGCATGCTCGAAAAGCACGGTCATGAAGTGTTGAAAGCCGAAAACGGCGCCGACGGCGTGGCCCTGGCCCGTCAGGAAAAACCCGACGCGGTGCTGATGGATATCGTCATGCCCGGCCTCAATGGTTTCCAGGCGACCCGTCAGCTGACCAAAGACCCGGAAACCGGGCACATCCCGGTGATCATCATCACCACCAAGGATCAGGAAACCGACAAGGTCTGGGGCACGCGCCAGGGCGCCAAGGACTACCTGACCAAACCGGTCGATGAAGACACCCTGATCAAGACGCTGAACAACGTGCTGGCCGGTTGATCGTCCGGCCATGACCGAGTCGCTGACGGCCTTCGAACTGCTGCTGCAGATTGATCAACGTTGTCGTCTGCTGGCGGCGGACCTGCCGTCCCAGCCGACTCGACAGGACAGCTGGAGCGGCATCGGTTTTCGCTTGGGCGAGCACGGGTACGTCGCGCCCATGGGCGAAGTCAGCGAAGTCCTGCACGAACCGCGCGTTACCCAAATGCCGGGGGTCAAGCCCTGGGTCAAGGGCGTAGCGAACCTGCGTGGGCGGCTGCTGCCGATCATGGATGTGTACGGCTTCTTTTATGGTTATGAGGCCGGCCATGAACTGTCGGCCTCGCGCAAGCAGCGGCGGATACTGGTGGTGGAGCACAACGACGTGTTCGCCGGGTTGCTGGTCGATGAGGTCTTCGGCTTGCAGCACTTTGCCCAGGACAGCCTGGAACCGGTGCCCATGGATGAGCTGCAGGGGCCGATCGCGCCGTTCGTCAAAGGCCGCTTTCAGCGTGAGCAGAATTGGCAGGTGTTCAGCCCGTTTGCGTTGGCGCAGTCGCAAGGTTTCATGAATGTAGCGCTGTAGCCGGGGAGTAGGTTGAATTGGGCAGGACAGGCGAGGACCGATGATTAAAGCAAACGCAGGTACGCCGGAAGGGTCGCGCAGCCGGTCGCAGATCATCGTGCTGTTCATCGCGCTGATCATCTTCATCATGCTGCTGTTCGCCAACTTCGCGTACCTCAACACCCAGGCGAATTACGACAAGCAGTACATCGGCCACGCCGGTGAGCTGCGCGTGCTGTCGCAACGCATCGCCAAGAATGCCACCGAAGCCGCCGCCGGCAAGGCTGCGGCGTTCAAGTTGCTCAGTGATGCGCGCAACGACTTCGCCCTGCGTTGGGGCTATCTGAAAAAAGGCGATCCCTCCACCGGCCTGCCGCCGGCACCGTCCACCGTGCGCGCGGAAATGCGCGCGGTGCAGCTGGATTGGGAGCGGTTGCTGAAAAACACTGACGCTATTCTCTCCAGCGAACAGACCGTATTGTCCTTGCATCAAGTCGCCGCGACGCTGGCCGAAACCGTGCCGCAATTGCAGGTCGAGTATGAAAAAGTCGTCGAAACCCTCCTGCAACGTGGCGCCCCGGCCGCTCAGGTGGCGATGGCCCAGCGTCAGTCGCTGCTGGCCGAGCGGATTCTCGGTGCGGTGAACACCGTGCTGTCCGGCGACGAAAACTCGCAGCAAGCCGCCGACGCGTTCGGTCGCGACGCAGCGCGTTTCGGCCAGGTACTCAACGGCATGCTTCAAGGCAATGCGGCCCTGAAAATCAGCCAGGTCGAAGACCGTGATGCCCGCGCCCGCTTGACCGAGATTTCCGAGCTGTTTGAATTCGTCTCGGGCTCGGTGGACGAAATCCTTGAAACTTCGCCGGAGCTGTTCAAGGTCCGCGAATCGGCCAGCAACATTTTTACCCTGTCACAAACCCTGCTCGATGAAGCCTCGCACCTGGCCAGCCGTTTCGAAAACCTCGCCGGCGGGCGCAACACCGATACCATCGGCGGCTACGTGCTGGGTTTGCTCGCTCTGATGTCGATCATCCTCATCGGTCTGGTGATGGTGCGCGAAACCAACCGTCAGCTGCGTGAAACCGCCGAAAAGAACGAGCGCAACCAGAACGCGATCATGCGCCTGCTGGACGAGATCGAAGACCTGGCCGACGGTGACCTGACCGTGACTGCCTCGGTGACCGAAGACTTCACCGGGACCATCGCCGACTCGATCAACTATTCCGTCGACCAACTGCGCGATCTGGTGGCGACCATCAACCTCACCGCCGGCCAGGTCGCCGCCGCCGTGCAGGAAACCCAGGCCACCGCCATGCACCTGGCCCAGGCCTCGGAACATCAGGCGCAGCAGATTTCCGAAGCCTCCATGGCGATCAACGACATGGCCGAGTCCATCGATCAGGTCTCGGCCAACGCCGCCGAGTCCTCAGCAGTGGCCGAACGTTCGGTGGAAATTGCCAACAAGGGCAACGAAGTGGTGCACAACACCATCCACGGCATGGACAATATTCGCGAACAGATTCAGGACACCGCCAAGCGCATCAAACGCCTCGGTGAGTCTTCTCAGGAAATCGGCGACATTGTCAGCTTGATCGATGACATTGCCGATCAGACCAACATCCTCGCCCTCAACGCAGCCATTCAGGCGTCCATGGCCGGTGACGCCGGGCGCGGTTTTGCGGTGGTGGCCGACGAAGTACAGCGGCTCGCCGAGCGCTCATCCGCGGCGACCCGGCAGATCGAAACGCTGGTGCGGGCGATTCAGACCGACACCAACGAAGCGGTGATTTCCATGGAGCAGACCACCACCGAAGTGGTGCGCGGCGCGCGTCTGGCGCAGGATGCCGGAGTGGCCCTGGAAGAAATCGAAGGCGTATCGAAGACCCTCGCGGCACTGATCCAGAGTATTTCCAACGCCGCACAGCAACAGACGTCTTCGGCCGGCCAGATTTCCCTGACGATGAACGTGATCCAGCAGATCACCACGCAGACCTCGTCTGGCTCCACCGCCACCGCCGAGAGCATTGGCAACCTGGCGAAAATGGCCAGCCAGCTGCGGCGCTCGGTGTCCGGTTTCACCTTGCCGGCCAAGCCTGCGCAAGCTGCGGACAACGCTTGAACCGCCTCAGGGCGTATGCATTTGATTGGAGTAGTTATGGGTGATCGGCACGACTATGTGGCCCTCGAATGGGTCAAAGGCGAGATTGCCGAAACGCTGAAGCAGGCTCATCAGGCGATCGAAACCCTGATCGACGACCCGCAGGCGACGCACGCGCTGAGTGAGTGCCTGGCCTGTGTCCATCAGGTGCACGGCAGTTTGCAGATGGTCGAGTTCTACGGCGCGGCGCTGCTCGCCGAAGAGATCGAGCAACTGACCAGCGCCTTGCAGCAGAACCGTGTCAACCATCGTGACGAAGCCATCCGTCTGCTGCTGCATGCCCTGGGGCAATTGCCGACTTACCTCGACCGGGTGCAAGGCGCACGGCGTGACTTGCCGCTGGTGGTGTTGCCGCTGATCAACGACCTGCGCAGTGCCCGTGGCGAAAGCCTGTTGTCGGAAACCAGCCTGTTCAGCCCACAACTTCCTGAACTGCCGCCCCTGAGCGAAGAAGCCGTGGCGCTGCTGGAGCCGTCCGACTTGCCGAATGTGCTGCGCAAGTTGCGGCAAATGCTGCAGATGGCGCTGGTCGGCTTGCTGCGTGAGCAGGATGACGAAACCCACTTGGCTTATCTGGCCAGGGTTTTTACACGCCTTGAAGGGCTGTGCGGCAATGCGCCCCTGAGCCCGTTATGGCACGTTGCTTCGGCGCTGGTCGAAGGCATGCGCAATGGCTCGATCGCCAACAGCCCCGCGCTGCGCAGCCTGTTCAGGGACGCCGACAAAGAACTCAAGCGCTTGCTCGAACAAGGCATGCCCGCGATCAATCAACCGGCACCGCCAGAGCTGCTCAAGAGTTTGTTGTTCTATATTGCCAAGGCCGAACACCCCACCGGGCAGATGCTGACCATGAAAGATCGCTACTCACTGGACGACGCGCTACCCGACAGTGCGATGGTCGATGAAGAACGGGCAAGGCTGGCCGGCCCTGATCGCGACGCCATGCGCTCGGTATTGGCGGCGTTGTGCGAAGAGCTGGTGCGGGTCAAGGAGCGCCTGGACCTGTTCGTGCGCAGCGACCGCCAGCACACCTCGGACCTCGAAAGCCTGCTGGCGCCCCTGCGACAAATCGCCGACACCCTGGCGGTGCTCGGTTTCGGCCAGCCGCGCAAGGTCATCATCGATCAACTGGCGGTGGTGCTGAGCCTCGCCCAGGGCCAGCGCGAACCCAACGACGCGACCCTCATGGACGTCGCCGGGGCCTTGCTTTATGTCGAAGCGACCCTGGCCGGCATGGTCGGTACCGTGGAGCCGGAAAGCCAGGAAGACAGCCGTCTGCCAACCACTGACCTGACGCAGATCCACCAGATCGTGATCAAGGAAGCGCGCATCTGTCTGCAACAGGCCAAGGACATGATCGTCGACTACATCGAAGCCGACTGGGACCGTCAGTATTTGCAACCGTTGCCGGCGTTGCTGACCCAAGTGCGCGGTGCGCTGGCGATGATTCCGTTGGCCCGCGCGGCGAGCCTGGTCGAGGCCTGTAACGGTTTCATCCGCGAGCATCTATTGGTGGACCCGGGCCAGCCCGGCTGGCAGCAACTGGACAGCCTGGCCGACGTCATCACCAGCATCGAGTATTACCTGGAGCGCCTCAGCGACGACCCCGAAGCGCCCGGTGAACAACTGCTCGACGTCGCGGAAAAAGGCCTGGCCGCACTCGGCTTCTTCCCCAGCGAACAGCATGTGCCGATGCTTGAGGATGTGCTCAGCCCCAATGAAGCCCTGGTCATGCAGGACATGCAGGAGCTGGATGATCCCGAGATCGTTCAGTCTCTGGCCGATGTGTTGGCTAGCCCGGTGTCGTCGGTCAATCCACCCGCACTGACTATGCCGGGCAGTCTATTGCCGCCGCCCGCCGGTGAAGAACCGGTGGACGATGAGCTGCGGGAAGTCTTCCTCGAAGAAACCGATGAGGTTCTGGAAATCCTCCAGGAGTATCTGCCGCGCTGGTCGGCCAATCCCGACAGCCCATCGGCTTTGAGTGAGTTACGCCGCGCCTTCCACACCCTCAAAGGCAGTGGCCGAATGGTCCGTGCGCTGGTGCTGGGCGAGCTGGCCTGGGCGGTGGAAAACCTGCTCAACCGCGTGCTTGAACACAACGTTGCACCTGGGCCTGCAGTGCAGCAACTGGTGGGCGATACGCTGAAATTGCTGCCGGAACTGGTGGCCGAGTTCGCCGCCCATGCCCAGCGCCAGCGCAACGATGTCGACCAACTGGCTGCCCGTGCCCATGCCCTCGCCAAGGGCGATGAGCCGCTGTCCGATGAGGACGCGCAGGATGTCGCGGCGCTCGATCCACTGTTGTTGGAGATCTTCCGCAACGAAGCCGAAACCCATTTGAACAGCCTCAATCGCTTCCTCGATCAGGCCGCCGAGCACGTACCGCTGCAGGCCAGTGACGAGTTGCAGCGAGCCTTGCACACCCTCAAGGGCAGTGCCTCGATGGCCGGCGTGTTGCCGATTGCCGAGCTGGCGGCGTCGCTGGATCAATTGGCCCGGGAATACAAGGCTCACCGGATTGCCCTCGACCTGGACGAAGTCGAATTGCTGCTGGAAGCCGAAGGTTTGTTCCGCCTGGGGCTGCGACAGCTCAAGAGCGATCCGCTGGCTGAAATCCCCGGCGCCCGTTCGTTGATTGAACGCACGCGGACATTGCTGGCCGAACGTCTGCAAAGCCTGTCGAGCGCGCCCAATACGGGGTTGCGGATCAAGCGCGATCCGCAACTGATCAACAACTTCCTCGCCCAGGGCATGGACATCCTGCTGGATGCCGAAAGCCTGTTGCAGCGCTGGCAGCAGCATCCCGGCGAGCGCCAGGAACTCAGCGCGCTGCTGGATGAATTGACCACCCTCGGCGAAGGTGCGCACCTGGCCGACCTGCATCCGGTGGACGAACTTTGTGAAGCCTTGCTCGATCTCTATGGCGCTGTGGAAGAAAGCAGCCTGGCGGTCAGCGACAGGTTTTTCCACGAGGCGCAAAGTGCCCACGAAGCGCTGATCAACATGCTCGACGAGTTGGCCGCCGGCCAGGAAGTCACCGCGCAACCGCAGCGGGTCAGGGCCTTGCGCGACTTGCTGGATGAGAGTCTCGACCCATCCTCCATGGGCCTGATTCGAAGTGACGGCAGCCGCACCCTGAGCATTCGGGAACTGGGCAGCGCCACGGCCGAAATGGAGCAGGCCGCGACGCAGGTAGATCTGGACGACGAAATCGTTTCGATCTTTCTTGAGGAGGCGGTGGATATCCTCGACAGCGCCGGCCAGGCCTTGCAGCGCTGGTTGGGTGACCCGGATAACGCCGCACCGCTATTGTCCTTGCAGCGCGACTTGCACACCCTCAAGGGCGGAGCGCGGATGGCCGAGGTCGAGCCGGTCGGCGATCTGGCCCATGAGCTGGAAAGCCTTTACGAGGGCCTGGTGGACCGCCGTTACAGCCACAGCGAAGCGCTGGCGCAGTTGCTGCAACAGAGCCATGACCGACTGGCCGAGTTCCTCGAGCAGTTGCAGCACAACCGTCCGTTGGGTGACCCGGGCGAATTGATCGAGGCCATTCGTGAGTTTCGCGTGGGCAATGCCGGCAGTGCGGACGTGATTGAACCTGCGGCCAGCAACGATTCAGCGAGCCATGATTCAGAGCTTCTGGAGATCTTCCTCGAAGAAGGTTTCGACATCATTGAAAACTCCGGCGCGGCGCTGTTGCGCTGGCAGGCCGAGCCTTCGAATCGTCAGGAAGTGGAAACTCTGCTGCGCGACCTGCACACCCTCAAGGGGGGCGCGCGAATGGTCGAAATCGCGCCGATCGGCGACCTGGCCCATGAGCTGGAATTCCTCTACGAAGGCTTGTCCGCTGGCGTGCTGCAACCGACTGCGGCGCTGTTCACGTTGTTGCAGAGCAGCCATGACCGACTGGCGCAGATGCTCGACGCCACCCGCGCCGGTCAGCCACTGCCACCGGCCGATCGGCTGATCGAGGCAATCAAGAATTTCAGCCATCCGGCGGTGCCCGAAACACCGACACCGGTGGCGATGCCCGCAGCACCCAAAGCCGAGCCAGCCACGCTGCAACCCGAAGGCGCCGACACGGTCAAGGTCTCGGCGGAGTTGCTCGACGACCTGGTCAACCTCGCCGGGGAGACTTCGATCTTTCGTGGCCGTATCGAACAACAGGTCAACGATGCACGAGTAGCCCTGAGCGAGATGGAAACAACCATCGAGCGTATGCGCGACCAGTTGCGCCGCCTCGATACCGAAACCCAGGGGCGGATTCTCAGTCGTCAGCAAGTCGAGGCCGAGCGCTTGGGCTACGAAGAGTTCGACCCGCTGGAGATGGACCGTCACTCGCAGTTGCAACAGCTGTCGCGGGCGTTGTTCGAATCGGCCTCCGACCTGCTCGACCTCAAGGAAACCCTCGACCGGCGCAATCAGGATGCGGAAAACCTGCTGCAACAGCAGGGCCGCATCAACACCGAATTGCAGGAAGGCCTGATGCGCACGCGCATGGTGCCGTTCGAGCGAATGCTGCCGCGTTTGAAGCGCATCGTCCGTCAGGTTTCCAGCGAACTGGGCAAGGACGTGGACTTCGTTGTCGGCAACGCCGAAGGCGAGATGGACCGCAATGTCCTCGAACGTATGGCCGCGCCGCTGGAACACATGCTGCGCAACGCCGTCGACCATGGGCTGGAATCGGCCGAGGTGCGGATCGCGGCCGGTAAACCGGCTCAAGGCAAGATCACCCTCGATTTGTCGCGAGAGGGCGGTGACATCATTTTCGACATCTGCGACGACGGTGCCGGCGTGCCGCTGGACGCCGTGCGGCGCAAGGCGATCAAGCGCGGGCTGCTCGCCCCGGACAGCGACATCAGCGACCGCGACGTGCTGCAATTCATCCTGCAACCGGGGTTCTCCACCGCCGAGAAAATCACCCAGATTTCCGGGCGTGGCGTCGGCATGGACGTGGTTCACGAAGAAGTCCGGCAGCTCGGCGGGACCATGAGCATCGACTCGACTTTGGGGCAGGGCGTGCATTTCCGGATTCGCCTGCCGTTCACGGTGTCGGTCAACCGCGCGCTGATGGTGCAATGCGGGGAGGATCAATACGCGATCCCGCTGAACACCATCGACGGCATCGTTCGCGTGCTGCCCAACGAACTCGAAGGGCACTACCGGCTCGATCCACCGAGCTACGAATACGCCGGGCAACGCTATGAGCTGTGCTACCTCGGCGATCTGCTGAAAACCAGCACCCGCCCGAAACTGCTGGGCCAGAGCCTGCCGTTGCCGGTATTGCTGGTGCAGTGCAACGAGCGGCACGTTGCGGTGCAGGTGGACGCCATGGCCGGCACCCGGGAAATCGTGGTCAAAAGCCTCGGCCCGCAATTTGCCGCAGTGCAGGGTTTGTCCGGTGCGACGATTCTCGGCGATGGTCGGGTGGTGCTGATTCTCGACTTGCTGGCACCGATCCGCGCGATGCAAGCGCAGGTGCCGCAACGACCGGTGACGCAGGACGTAGAGCCCGAGGCGCAACGGCCGTTGCTGGTGCTGGTGGTCGACGATTCGGTCACCGTGCGCAAGGTCACCAGCCGTCTGCTGGAGCGCCACGGCATGAACGTACTGACCGCCAAGGACGGTGTCGACGCCATGCTGCTGCTCGAAGAGCACATGCCCGACCTGATGCTGCTGGACATCGAAATGCCACGCATGGACGGCTTCGAAGTGGCGACCCAGGTGCGCGCCGATGAACGCTTGCAACATCTGCCGATCATCATGATCACCTCCCGCACCGGTCAAAAACACCGCGACCGCGCCATGGCCATCGGCGTCAACGACTACCTCGGCAAGCCGTATCAGGAATCGGTGCTGCTCGACAGCATCGCCCGCTGGAGCAAAATCCATGCATGAACACCGCTCCAGCAACCTTACCGGCTTGCTGCTGCCCCTGGCCGACCGCAACCTGATCCTGCCCAACGTCGCCGTCGCTGAACTCATCGACTATCAGCCGGGGGCTTTCGATCTCGATACACCGCCGTGGTACCTGGGGCGGGTGACCTGGCGCGAACGGCAGATTCCACTGCTCAGTTTCGAGTCGGCGTGTGGCAGCAAAGTGGTGATCGGGGAACGGGCGCGGATCGTCATCCTCAATGCCCTTGGCGGGCGGCCTGAGTTGAAGTTCATTGCGCTGCTGGTGCAGGGAATTCCACGTTCTTACAAACTCGACAGTCAGTTGAGCTATGTGGATGTGCCGTTGTGTTCGCTGGAAAAGGCGGCGGTGCAGGTGGGGGAGCAAGTGGCCAAGGTGCCTGACTTGCTCGCGCTGGAGGAGTTGCTTGTAAGTGCGGGTCTGGTCTGACCGGACCCTGTGGCGAGGGAGCTTGCTCCCGCTGGGTCGCGAAGCGGCCCCAAAACCTGTCATCGATGTGTGTCAGGTACACCAAGAACAATGGTTTTACGACTGCTTCGCAGCCGAACGGGAGCAAGCTCCCTCGCCACAGGGGGGTGTGCGCTAAACCCCGGCCCGAGCCTTCATCTGCAACGACTCATGATGATCCAGCACCCGCTCCACCAACAACTGCACGCCATCTGCCAAACGGCTGAGCGCCAAGGCTACAGAGCGACGTGAGCCTTCCACATCGTCCGCGAGGTCAGCAGCAATGGCGCTGATAGACAGCAGGTCTTCGGAGGCATTGGCCAGAAGGGCTTCGGTGTCGATGTCGGGGGAGACGCTGAAGAGGCGGGATTTACGGCGTTTGGCCGGTTTTTCGTGGGGTGGCGGGAAGTAATGGGAGAAGGCGCGGTCGGCGGCTTCCTTGAGTTTCTCGGCTTCGAGGGAAGCTTGGGAATCGACGCCGGTTTCCGGGGGGTTGGGAGTAGCTTTGAACATAGTGAAGCTCCATTTAATGAGTTTCAGCTGCTCCATCGGGTTCCAATCGAAGGGGTGGCAGCTGTACGCGGGCTGGAACCCGGGCAAACGGACAAAACCCGACAGACCCGAAGGTCTCCCGCGCACAGCCGCCATAACGGAGTGCACACATTAAAGGTGCGCAAGCATACGTTATGAAAGGCGCTTTTGCCTCGTTAACACCACGGGGTTCCAATCCCGGTCGCTGAGTTTGCAGCGACCCCCAAACGATAAAGATCAACGCAAAACCGCACCAGTCAGCGGGTTCCGGCATTGCTGTAGGTCACGACGCAAGGTTGTGTAGCCTCGCACCGTTACTGCGGACAAACTTTTAAACACAAAACCCCAAGCGGTCGGACCTCGCCACAAAGGTTTCTGCATTGGGTTGAAGATTCCCAAAAAGGGACCTATCGTTCCTTTTTTGGGACTTATCGGTCGTTGCCGTGAAAAACCTGTCATTGAGCGAAGCCTTGTTCACCACCACCCAGCAAAAAGTGCTCGGCCTGCTGTTTGGTAAACCCGACCGAAGTTTTTACGCCAACGAGATCGCCCGCTGGGCTCAAGTGGGTAAAGGCAGTCTCATGCGCGAGCTGGATCGGTTGCAGCGGGCAGGCGTGCTGACCATGACCCGTCAGGGCAACCAGACCCACTATCAAGCCAATCCCGACTGCCCGATCTATGCCGAACTGCTGGGCATCGCCCGCAAAACCTTTGGTATTGCCGAGCCTCTGCGTCAGGCGCTCCAACCCTTTGTCGCACAGATCACTTGGGCATTTGTGTACGGCTCTATCGCCAAGGATCAGGCAAACGCATCCAGTGACATTGATCTCATGCTGATCGGCGAGGGCCTGCACTACAGTGAAGTGATGGAGCGGCTCATGCCTATGGAAGAACAACTGGGCCGCACTCTCAACCCGACGCTCTACACCCCTGAAGACTGGGCCGCAAAACTGGCGGCTGAAAACAGCTTTGTCGTGCGGGTAGCGCAGCAGGACAAGATCAATCTGATGGGGGGAAACCCTTTGGAGTCCAAGGATGGGCAGCAACGAGAACCTGGAAAACCTGTTACGTAGTGGTGGACTGAAAGCTGAGCCGCCGGATCGCAAGGAATGCGAAGGGCTGATGCGTTCGGCTGTGGATCGATTGAAAGACGCCCAAACGTCTTCGCTTTCCTTCGCGAGTCGTTTCGACCTGGCTTACAACGCTGCCCATGCCCTTGCACTGACGGCTCTTCGCTTGTGCGGCTACCGTTCGGACAAACGCTATCTGGTGTTTCAGTGCCTGGTTCATACCGCTGATATTGGCAAAGTACAGGTTCGGCTATTCGCCCTGTGTCATGAGCGACGAAACCTGGCGGAATACGAAGGCTATATGGATGAAGATCCGGCGTTATTGGCGCAGCTATTGGAAAGCACCGGGCAGCTTCTGATTCGAGTGCAGGAACAGATGGCATCCTTCAGTTCATCGCGGACCTGATCGTTCCCACGCGCAGCAAAGGAATGCAGCCCGGGGCGCTCTGCGTCCCAAGAGCCGAACGCGGAGCGTCCGTTGAGGCATTCCCACGCAGAGCGTGGGAACGATCAACCATTACCCTGACCGTAACGATCCAACACTCCGCTTGATTGATGCCCCGCCCCCAACACTCCTAAGGTGACTCCCACGACAGCGAACCCGTGGAGTGGTCATGACAACAACAATATCCCCCGACTCGCGATGGACGCGGCGGCGCAGCGAAAAGCAGCGGCGTCTCGAATTGGTGAAGGGGCTTGCCGACGGTGTGGTGTTGCCCACCGACAAGATCGTGGCAGCGCTGGAGGCGTTGATCCTGCCTGGCGACCGTGTGGTGCTGGAGGGCAATAACCAGAAGCAGGCGGATTTCCTGTCCCGCTCCCTGGCCAAGGCCGATCCGGGCAAGCTGCATGATTTGCACATGATCATGCCCAGCGTCGGGCGCTCCGAACACCTGGATCTGTTTGAA
Organism: Pseudomonas sp. B21-019; assembly: GCF_024749225.1. NCBI lineage: Bacteria > Pseudomonadati > Pseudomonadota > Gammaproteobacteria > Pseudomonadales > Pseudomonadaceae > Pseudomonas > Pseudomonas sp. B21-019. The sequence continues at coordinate 5,928,577 of NZ_CP087193.1, read as the reverse complement.
CGCGGTATCGCGCGCAAGCTCGATTTCTCGTTCGCCGGTACCCAAAGCCTGCGCATCAGCCAGTTGCTCGAAGACGGTTTGCTGGAAATCGGCGCGATCCACACCTACATCGAGCTCTATGCGCGGCTGGTGGTGGACCTGACTCCCAACGTCGTGCTCTCGGCCGGTTTCATGGCCGACCGCGCCGGCAACATCTACACCGGCCCAAGTACCGAAGACACCCCGGCGTTGATCGAACCGGCGGCCTTCAGCGACGGCATTGTCATCGTCCAGGTCAATCAACTGGTGGACGATGTCAGCGACCTGCCTCGCGTGGATATCCCCGCGTCCTGGGTCGATTTCGTGGTGGTGGCGGACAAGCCGTTTTACATTGAGCCGCTGTTCACCCGCGACCCACGCCACATCAAGCCTGTGCACGTATTGATGGCGATGATGGCGATCCGCGGGATCTACGAAAAACACAACGTCCAGTCGCTGAACCACGGCATCGGCTTCAACACCGCCGCCATCGAACTGATCCTACCGACTTACGGCGAGTCCCTCGGCCTCAAGGGCAAGATCTGCCGCAACTGGACGCTCAATCCGCATCCAACCCTGATTCCGGCCATCGAAAGTGGCTGGGTCGAAAGCGTGCATTGCTTCGGCACCGAACTGGGCATGGAAAACTACATCGCCGCCCGGCCTGATGTGTTCTTCACCGGCCGCGATGGCTCCCTGCGCTCCAACCGGATGTTCAGTCAGCTCGCCGGGCAATACGCGGTGGACCTGTTCATCGGCGCGACCTTGCAAGTCGATGGCGACGGTCATTCTTCGACAGTAACTCGCGGTCGCCTGGCCGGTTTCGGTGGCGCGCCGAACATGGGGCACGACCCGCGCGGGCGTCGTCACGGCACGCCAGCCTGGCTCGACATGCGCCACACCGACGTGGCCGAGCCGATGCTCGAACGCGGCAAGAAGCTCGTGGTGCAGATGGTCGAGACCTTCCAGGAGGGCGGTAAACCGACCTTCGTCGAAACCCTAGACGCGGTGGAGGTGGCGAAGAAAAGCGGCATGCCGCTGGCGCCGATCATGATCTATGGCGACGACGTCACCCATCTGCTCACCGAAGAAGGCATCGCCTACTTGTACAAGGCCCGCTCCCTCGAAGAGCGCCAGGCGATGATCGCTGCTGTCGCCGGGGTGACCGCCATCGGCTTGCGCCACAACCCCAAAGACACCGCGCGCATGCGCCGCGAAGGCCTGATCGCCTTGCCCGAAGACCTCGGCATCCGCCGTACCGACGCCACTCGCGAACTGCTCGCTGCGAAAAGCGTGGCCGATCTGGTGGAGTGGTCCGGTGGCCTCTACAACCCGCCCGCCAAGTTCAGGAGCTGGTAATGCACGCATTCAACCTGCAACCGAGAACGTTAACCCAGCCCTTGTCGATGCCCGAACGGCTGGCGGACCTGGCGGTGGACGCGCTGATCGACGAAGCGGACCTGTCGCCGAAACCGGCGCTAGTGGACCGTCGCGGCAATGGTGCGCACACCGATTTGCACCTTGGGCTGATGCACGCTTCGGCGTTGTCCCTGTGGCCGGCGTTCAAGGCAATGGCGGACGCGGCCATCGAGTTCGGCGAAGTCGGCCTGCCCCTGCGTGAAGCTGTCGGGTGCATTGGTCGTGAAGGCGAGCAAGTGATGCTCGCTACTACAGGCGGTGTGAACACCCATCGTGGGGCGATCTGGGCCTTGGGGCTTCTGGTCACAGTCGTCGCGCTGGAACCTGAATCCTGTGCCGCAAGCTCAATCGCTTTGCGCGCTGCACGCCTGGCCTTGCTCGACGACCGTTACTCGCCACGTCCTTTCAGCCACGGTGCCCAGGTCGCCCAACGCTACGGCGCACGCGGTGCCCGTGAAGAGGCACAGCTCGGTTTCCCGGCGGTGATTCAACGCGCACTGCCGCAACTCAAACGCAGCCGCGCTACCGGCCATGGCGAACAGAACGCCCGGCTCGATGCCTTGCTGGCGATCATGACGACACTGGCCGACACCTGCGTCCTTTACCGCGCAGGCGAAACCGGCCTGCACACCATGCAATTCGGCGCGCAAGCCGTGCTCGACGCCGGCGGCAGCGCCAGCCTCGCCGGTCGCCGTCGTTTGCATGAGCTGGACCAACAATTAATCGCGTTGAATGCCTCGCCCGGCGGCGCTGCGGACTTGCTCGCAGCCTGTCTGTTCATCGACCGCATTGAGTCGTGCGACGGCATCTTCCAGGGAGCGTTTTGATGGAAACCTTATCCTTTGAATTCCCCGCTGGGCAGCCGCCACGGGGCAGGGCGCTGGTGGGCTGTGTGGGCTCGGGCGATCTGGAAGTGCTGATCGAGCCGGGGCTGGCGGGCAAATTGACGATCCAGGTGCAGACCTCGGTCAATGGCAGTGAACAACGCTGGCAGCATCTGTTCGCACGGATGTTCGATGGCCAGACACCGCCCGCGATGGCGATCGATATCCACGATTTCGGCGCCACCCCTGGCGTGGTGCGCTTGCGTCTGGAACAGGGCTTTGAGGAGATTGGCCATGACTGACAGCGCAGCACTTCTCAACCCATTCCTTGAAAGGCAGAGCTTCGTCGAACTCGGTGCCCGGCAACGGGCAAAAGCGCTGCTCGATGCCGGCACTTTTCGTGAACTGCTCGACCCGTTTCAGCGCGTCATGTCGCCATGGCTGTCGCGCCAGGGCGTGGTGCCGCAAGCCGATGACGGGGTGGTGATCGCCAAGGGCAGCATTGGCGGTTTGCCGGTGGTGATCGCGGCCATCGAAGGCGCGTTTCAGGGCGGCAGCCTGGGTGAAGTCGGCGGGGCGAAGATTGCCGGTGCGCTGGAACTGGCCGCCGAGGACAACCGCAAAGGCATTGCCACTTGCGCCGTGTTGCTGCTGGAAACCGGCGGCGTGCGTTTGCAGGAAGCCAATCTCGGGCTGGCGGCGATTGCCGATATTCATGCGGCGATCGTCGATTTGCGCCAGTACCAACCGGTAATCGGCGTGGTCGCCGGCAGCGTCGGCTGTTTTGGTGGGATGTCGATTGCTGCCGGGTTGTGCAGCTACTTACTGGTCACCCAGGAAGCACGCCTTGGACTCAACGGCCCGCAGGTGATCGAGCAGGAAGCCGGGCTTGAGGAATACGACTCCCGTGATCGCCCGTTTATCTGGAGCCTGACCGGCGGTGAGCAACGGTTCGCCAGTGGCTTGGTGGATCGCTATGTCGAGGACGACGTGGCGCAGATTCAGCAGCAGGTCGGCGAATTGCTCAAGCAAGGTTTGCCGGAGCAACAACGTAGTCGCCAAGCCGAATGGTTCCTGCAACGGCTGGCCCGTCTGGACGCCGAACCGCAAATCGAGCCGGCGACGGTTCGCGATCTGTATCAAGGAGAGCGCTCATGAGTTCGTATTCCCTGAGAGGCCTGAACTGGTTCAACGCCTTGAGCGCTGGCGCGAAATCGGTCGAGGGTTTGCCGGCTTCGTTGAAAGTTGCCGACGGTGTACTGGGCGATCAGCCCGTGCGATTGATTGCGGTGGTGGCCGACCCCGACAACCGCTTCGCCCGCGCCCGCAATGGCGAGGTGGGTCTGCTGGAAGGTTGGGGGCTGGCTAAATCGGTGGATGAGGTGATCGAAGCCGATCGGGATAAACCGCACAAACGGGCGTTGATCGCCATCGTCGATGTGCCGAGCCAGGCTTACGGTCGGCGCGAAGAAGCGCTCGGCATTCATCAGGCGTTGGCCGGTGCGGCGGACAGTTATGCCCGCGCCCGACTGGCCGGCCATGCGGTGATCGGTTTGCTGGTGGGCAAGGCGATGTCCGGGGCGTTTCTCGCTCATGGTTATCAGGCCAACCGGCTGATCGCGTTGCGCGATCCGGGTGTGATGGTGCATGCGATGGGCAAGGCTTCGGCGGCGCGGGTGACGTTGCGCAGTGTCGAAGAGCTTGAAGCCCTGGCCGCCAGCGTGCCGCCGATGGCCTATGACATCGACAGCTTCGCCAGCCTGGGTTTGCTCTGGGAAACCTTGTCGGTGGAGCAGATCGAGCAGCCGACGACGGCGGATCTGGCTCGCGTGACGGAGTGTCTGCACCAGGCGATTGGCGATGTCGCTACCAGCGGTCGCGATCTGAGCAGCCGCTTGGGCGCGAGTAACCGCGCCGCGTCGAGCAAGGTTCGCCAACTGCTGAGAGCGCAGTGGTGAACACGTTTCTGGCCCACGACCTGCTCTGGGGGATGACCCCGGAGCAGTTGCCGGCGGATGCGCCTGGGTGGGTGGTCGAGTCGATCAGCGCGGGTCAGCCGGTGGTGGTTCGGCGTGCGATAACCGCTTCGAATCAGGTCGCAGTCGGGGTGCGTGGACGCTTGCGCGAACAGCGTTATGCAACGTCGATGGCCGTTGCTGCGATTTCGCATCAGGTACGGCCGGAAGACCTCTGTCATGTCGAGAGCACTCGCAAGCTGCCGAGCCTGCGAGCGCTGGCGCAACTGCGTCCGATGCTCGACGCCTGCGGTTGGGTGTGGGGTGTCAGCGGCAGCGCCGGGTTCGAATTGGCCAGCGGTTTTACGGCGCTCCATGAGCGCAGCGATCTCGACTTGATCCTGCGTACACCGCAGCCGTTGAGCCGTACTCAAGCGCGGGCATTGATGACGCTTCTCGGCAGCGCCGAGTGTCTGGTGGACGTGCAGTTGCAGACGCCAAGTGGCGCTGTTGCCCTGCGCGAATGGGCTGGCCCGTCGCAACGGGTTCTACTCAAGAACGCCCATGAAGCGTGTCTGGTGTCCGATCCGTGGAACCCGCAGGAGCAAGCAGCGTGAGCAGCTTGCTGGTGTTCCCCGGTCAGGGCGCGCAGCAGCCGGGCATGCTTCATCGTTTACCTCGGGAAACGCTGATCGAGGCGAGCGAGGTGCTTGGCGAAGACGTCTTGCTGCTCGATTCTGCCGAGGCGTTGCAGTCGACAAGGGCGGTTCAGCTGTGCCTGCTGATTGCCGGCGTCGCCGCTTCGCGTCAGTTATCAATGGCACCGGATTACGTGGCGGGACTGTCCATCGGTGCCTATCCGGCGGCGGTGGTTGCGGGCGCCTTGAGTTTCAGTGATGCGCTGCATCTGGTCAGCCTGCGCGGTGAGCTGATGCAGCAGGCTTATCCTCAGGGCTATGGCATGACCGCGATCATCGGGCTGGAACTGGCGACGGTGGAAGGGTTGCTGGCGCAGGTTCACAGCGTCGACACGCCGGTTTACCTGGCCAACATCAATGCCGATAACCAGGTGGTGATCGCCGGCAGCGATGCTGCGATGAAAGCGGTTGCCGAATTGGCGAAAGGTCGTGGCGCCGGTCTGGCCAAGCGCTTGGCGGTCAGCGTGCCGTCCCATTGTCCGCTGCTGGAAGTTCCCGCAAAGACCTTGGCCGAAGCGTTCGCCAGGGTGCAATTGAAAACGCCGACCCTGGGTTACCTGAGCGGCAGCCGCGCACGCCCCGTCATCAATACTGATGCCTTGCGCGATGATTTGGCGTTCAACATGTGCCGCGTCGTCGATTGGCGCGGTACGGTGCAAAGCGCTTACGAGCGCGGCGTGCGTCTACAAATCGAACTGCCGCCCGGTGCGGTGTTGACCGGGCTGGCGCGCCGGGTGTTCGAGCAGGGCACCGTGATTGCCTTCGACGGTGCACGGCTCGATACCTTGCAGGCGCTGTTGCGTGAGGAGGGAAGCCGCCAACCCTAGATCACCGACTCAGGTTGCGAACTACAAAAACAACAATTCCGACGATGCACTTTGAGGACTACAACAATGATTATTTACGGTGTGGCGCTGTTGGCGATCTGTACGCTGGCAGGGGTGATCATGGGTGACATGCTCGGCGTGTTGCTGGGTGTGAAATCCAACGTCGGCGGGGTCGGGATCGCGATGATCCTGCTGATTTGCGCGCGGTTGTGGATGCAAAAACGCGGCGGCATGACCAAGGATTGCGAGATGGGCGTCGGCTTCTGGGGCGCCATGTACATTCCGGTGGTGGTTGCCATGGCGGCGCAACAGAACGTCGTCACCGCCCTGCACGGCGGCCCGGTGGCGGTGCTGGCGGCGATCGGTTCGGTGGTGCTCTGCGGCTGCACCATTGCGTTGATCAGCCGGACCCACAAAGGCGAACCCTTGCCCGATGAACCGGTGGACATAACACCGGTCGGCACGCCAGTAGGAGGTCGCTGATATGTGGGAACTCATTGAGAAAGGCCTGGTAAATAACAGTCTGGTCACGGCATTCGCGTTTGTTGGCGTAATCATGTGGGTGTCGGTGATTCTGTCCAAGCGCCTGACTTTCGGGCGGATTCACGGCTCGGCGATTGCCATCGTCATCGGCCTGGTGCTGGCCTGGGTTGGCGGCACCATGACCGGCGGGCAAAAAGGCCTGGCGGATCTGTCACTGTTTTCCGGCATCGGCTTGATGGGCGGCGCCATGCTGCGTGACTTCGCCATCGTTGCCACGGCGTTCGAGGTGCAGGCCACCGAAGCGAAAAAGGCCGGGATGATTGGCGTCATCGCGCTGCTGCTGGGCACGATTCTGCCGTTCATTGTCGGGGCGAGCATTGCCTGGGTGTTCGGTTATCGCGATGCGATCAGCATGACCACCATTGGCGCAGGCGCGGTGACGTACATCGTCGGGCCGGTGACGGGTGCTGCGATTGGTGCCTCATCCGATGTGATGGCGCTGTCGATTGCCACCGGGTTGATCAAGGCGATTCTGGTGATGGTCGGCACGCCGGTGGCGGCGCGCTGGATGGGCCTGGATAACCCGCGCTCGGCGATGGTGTTTGGTGGGTTGGCCGGGACTGTCAGCGGTGTGACCGCCGGGTTGGCGGCGACGGATCGGCGGCTGGTGCCGTATGGCGCGCTGACGGCGACGTTCCACACCGGGCTGGGGTGCTTGCTTGGGCCTTCGTTGCTGTACTTCATTGTTCGCGGGATTGTTGGTTAACGAATGACTGCTTCTTGTGGTGAGGGAGCAAGCTCCCTCACCACATTCAAGCCTGGCGATTGGCATACATCCGGCATTCCGCCAACAGTGCCAGCAGATTCGGGTCACGCTCTTTGGCCTTGAGAAATACCACGCCAATGTGCTGCTGCAACCGGTACTTTTCCTGCAATGGAATCAGCTTCACCCGGTTCTCATACACCGCCGCAATCCGCCCCGGCAGCAGCGCATAACCCACCCCCGAGCTGACCATGCTCAGCAGGGTGAAGATGTCGTTGACCTGCATCGCCACCTTCGGCTCGAACCCCGCCTGCTTGAACACCCGAATACCGTCCTGGTGCGTGGCGAAGCCTTGGGTCAGGGTGATGAACGTTTCGTCGCGCACCTCGGCCAGATCGACTTCGCTCCGCTGGGCAAACGGCGAGTCAGCCGGGGTGGCGAGGAAGATGTCATCGGAAAACAGCGGGATCTGCTCACAGTCCGGGTCGTTGACGCTGTCGTCCAGCGACACCAGGATCGCGTCGACTTCCATGTTTTTGAGCTTGTACAACAGGTCGATGTTCGAGCCCAGGATCAGGTCGATATTGAGTTCGCTACGGCGGATTTTCAGGCCCATGATCAGCTGCGGCACAGTCTTCACCGTCAGCGAATACAGCGAGCCGAGTTTGAAACGCTCGGCGGAGAACCCGGCGGCTTCGCGGGTCAGGCGCACGGTTTCGAGCACATCCTGAATCAGCTTCTGCGCCCGCTCTTCCAGCACATAAGCGCTTTCCAACGGGGTCAGGTTGCGGCCTTCGTGCTTGAATAGCGGGCAACGCAAGGCGCTTTCCAGGGAATGGATGGCGCGGTGCACGCTGACGTTGCTGGTCTGCAACTCGACGGCGGCGCGGGCCAGGTTGCCGGTGCGCATGAAGGCCAGGAACACTTCGAGTTTTTTCAGGGTCAACTCTTCATCGATCAGCATGGGCCAAACTCTTTTTGGAATGACCTGATTGTGCCCAATTGGCTAACGTTTGGCTTGATGGCTTTCGTAGGGGCTGCCGAAGGCTGCGATCTTTTGATCTTGATTTTCGGTGTCCTTGAAGATGCCTAAGATCAAAAGATCGCAGCCTCGTTTCACTCGACAGCTCCTACACAGCTCCTACACAGCTCCTACACAGCTCCTACACAGTTCTTGCAGGGGCTTTGTGTTAATGAATTTTGAGGTGAGCAACACATGTATCACGGGGAAAGATTGAACGCCTGGACGCATTTGGTTGGGGCGGTGGCGGCATTGGTCGGGGGCGTGTGGCTGCTGGTGATCGCCAGTATGGATGGCAGTCCGTGGAAGATCGTCAGTGTGGCGATTTACGCGTTTACCTTGCTGGTGCTCTACAGCGCCTCGACCGTGTACCACAGCGTGCGTGGGCGCAAGAAAGCGATCATGCAGAAGGTCGATCACTTTTCGATCTACTTGCTGATCGCCGGCAGTTACACGCCGTTCTGCCTGGTGACCCTGCGCGGGCCGTGGGGCTGGACGCTGTTCGGGATTGTCTGGGGGCTGGCGCTGATTGGCATCCTGCAAGAGATCAAACCGCGCTCGGAAGCACGGATTCTGTCGGTCGTGATTTACGCGGTGATGGGCTGGATCGTGCTGGTGGCGGTCAAGCCGTTACTGGCGGCACTGGGCCCTGTCGGCTTTACCTTGCTGGCGTCGGGCGGGGTGTTGTACACCGTGGGGATTATCTTTTTTGCCCTCGACCATCGTCTGCGCCACGCCCATGGGATCTGGCATCTGTTCGTGATCGCCGGGAGTTTGCTGCACTTTGTGGCGATTTGGTTCTACGTCTTGTGACTGCTTTTGTGGCGAGGGGGCTTGCCCCCGTTGGGCTGCGAAGCGGCCCCAGTCTTGCAACGCGTCTTCTCAGATACAACGCATAAACCGGATTTACGACTGCTTCGCAGCCGAACGGGGCGGTGCGGCGTTCCGACAAGCCCCCTCGCCACAAGGCTCTAGAAGTCACCCCAGAGTTGTTGGGCAACCGCCAATGCCACCACCGGCGCGGTTTCGGTGCGCAGTACGCGCGGGCCGAGGCGGGCGGCGTGGAAACCGCCAGCCTTGGCCTGTTCGACTTCGACGTCGGACAAGCCGCCCTCCGGGCCGATCAGGAACGCCAGGCTTGCAGGTTTGGCGTGGCTCACCAGCGGCTCGGCCACCGGATGCAGCACCAGTTTCAATTCGGCCGCGGTCTGCTTCAACCAGTCAGCCAACAGCAATGGCGGATGAATCACCGGCACCCGTGAACGCCCACACTGCTCGCAGGCGCTGATCGCCACCTGACGCCAGTGCATCAGGCGTTTGTCGGCGCGTTCGTCCTTGAGGCGGACTTCGCAGCGGTCGGTGAAAATCGGGGTGATTTCGGTGACGCCCAGTTCGGTGGCTTTTTGAATCGCCCAGTCCATCCGCTCGCCACGGGACAAACCCTGGCCGAGATGGACCGCCAGCGACGACTCGACCTGACCGGTAAAGCTTTCATCGATTTGCACCACCACGCGCTTCTTGCCGACTTCCACCAGCGTGCCGCGAAACTCGTGGCCCGAGCCGTCGAACAGTTGCACCGCATCACCCTCGGCCATGCGCAGCACACGGCTGATGTAATGCGCCTGGGCTTCGGGCAACTCGTGTTCGCCGGTGCTCAAAGGGGCGTCGATAAAGAAGCGGGACAGTCTCATCTTGGGTCTCTACTGAATCAGAAATTTGGATCGAGTCGCTTTTGTGGCGAGGGGGCTTGCCCCCGTTGGGCCGCGAAGCGACCCCAAAACCTGCAACTGCGCTATTCCAGTGAAAACGTATCAACCGGATTTACGACTGCTTCGCAGCCGAACGGGGGCAAGCCCCCTCGCCACAGTTAAGCTCTTTCACACAGGGATCTGGGCAAGGCTTCAACCCGGATCGCGATAGCCCGGATGAAAGTCCTTCGGCACCGCCACGCTGACGCTGTCACGGGTGGCGATGTCGATGCCTTCGCTGGCCACTTCGGCCAGAAAATCGATCTGCTCCGGGGTAATCACGTAAGGCGGCAGGAAATACACCACGCTGCCCAACGGCCTCAGTAAAGCACCTCGTTGCAGTGCATGCTGGAACACGGTCAAACCGCGACGTTCCTGCCACGGGTAAGCGGTCTTGCTGGCCTTGTCCTTGACCATCTCGATCGCCAGCACCATGCCGGTCTGGCGCACTTCAGAGACGTTCGGGTGATCGGCCAGGTGCGCGGTGGAGGAGGCCATGCGCTGGGCCAGGGCCTTGTTGTTCTCGATGACGTTGTCTTCTTCGAAGATATCCAGCGTCGCCAATGCCGCCGCGCAGGCCAGCGGATTGCCGGTATAGCTGTGGGAATGCAGGAAGGCGCGCAGGGTCGGGTAGTCGTCGTAGAACGCGCTGTAGACCTCATCGGTGGTCAGGCAGGCCGCCAACGGCAGGTAACCGCCAGTCAGGGCCTTGGACAGGCAGAGGAAGTCCGGGCGGATACCGGCCTGTTCGCAGGCGAACATTGTGCCGGTACGACCGAAGCCGACGGCGATTTCATCGTGGATCAGGTGCACGCCATAACGATCACAGGCGTCGCGCAGCAGCTTGAGGTACACCGGGTGATACATGCGCATGCCGCCGGCGCCCTGAATCAGCGGCTCCAGAATCACCGCGGCCACGGTATCGTGGTTGTCGGCCAGGGTCTGCTCCATGGCGGCGAACATGTTGCGCGAGTGTTCTTCCCAGCTCATGCCCTCGGGGCGCAGGTAGCAATCGGGGCTCGGCACCTTGATGGTGTCCATCAGCAGGGCTTTGTAGGTTTCGGTAAACAGCGGCACGTCGCCCACTGCCATCGCCGCCATGGTCTCGCCGTGGTAGCCGTTGGTGAGGGTGACGAAGCGCTTCTTGTTCGGCTGGCCGCGGTTGAGCCAGTAGTGAAAGCTCATTTTCAGCGCGACTTCGATGCACGATGAACCGTTATCGGCATAAAAACACCGGGTCAGGCCTTCGGGCGTCATCTTCACCAGACGCTCGGACAGCTCGATCACCGGCTGATGACTGAAACCGGCGAGGATCACGTGTTCCAGCTGATCGACCTGATTCTTGATGCGCTGGTTGATCCGCGGGTTGGCGTGGCCGAACACGTTGACCCACCAGGAGCTGACGGCGTCGAGGTAGCGTTTGCCTTCGAAGTCTTCCAGCCACACGCCTTCACCGCGCTTGATCGGGATCAGCGGCAGCTGTTCGTGGTCTTTCATCTGGGTGCAGGGATGCCATAACACGGCGAGATCGCGTTCCATCCACTGTTTATTCAGGCCCATTTTCTGTCTCCTCGAGGCTACCCGTGACGTAGGCGGGTAAACAATCGCGCAAGCCTATGCAATGCGCGTCACGGGGACAACCCATTGTGTCGATTGAGCTACTTTGTATAGGACGATAGACGTCGCTGGCGGCGTTTTGATGGCTGACGTATTCTTCGCGGCTCTTTGAGTCGTCTGACTCGTAAAACCGCTATTTCCTCGTGTATTTCCGGAGTTCTCTGAATGTCTGCTGGTTGGCTGCGCGCCTGTGCGCTGGTGATGTTAGGGCTGTTCAGCGTTTCGGCGCTGGCCAAGGATAAAACAGCGATCGTGGTCGGCGGCGGGCTTTCGGGCCTCACCGCGGCGTACGAACTGCAGAGCAAAGGCTGGCAGGTCACCCTGCTGGAAGCCAAACCGACCCTGGGCGGTCGTTCCGGCATGGCCACCAGCGAGTGGATCGGCAACGACAAGACCCAACCGGTTTTGAACAAGTACATCTCGACGTTCAAGCTGAGCACCACGCCAGCCCCCGAGTTCGTGCGGACCCCGGGTTACCTGATCGACGGTGAATACTTTAGCGCCGCCGATCTGGCGACTAAGCAACCGGCCACCAGCGACGCGCTGAAACGCTACGAAAAGACCCTGGATGACCTGGCGCGTTCGATCGAAGACCCGCAAAACCCGGCCGCCAACAGCACGCTGTTCGCCCTGGACCAGATCAACGTGGCCAACTGGCTCGATCGCCTGAATCTGCCAGCCACTGCGCGTCAGTTGGTGAATCAGGAGATTCGTACCCGTTACGACGAACCTTCGCGCCTGTCGCTGCTGTATTTTGCCCAACAAAGCCGCGTCTACCGTGGCATTGCTGACCGTGACCTGCGCGCCTCGCGCCTGCCCGGCGGCAGCCCGGTGTTGGCCCAGGCCTTCGTCAAGCAACTGAAAACCATCAAGACCAGTTCCCCGGTTTCGTCCATTACCCAGGATAAGGACGGTGTGAGCGTCAAGGTCGGCAGCGTTGGCTATCAGGCGGACTACGTCGTACTGGCCGTGCCATTGCGCGCACTGAACAAAATCCAGATGACTCCGGCGCTGGACGCCCAGCACATGGGCGCCATCAAGGGTACCAACTACGGCTGGCGTGACCAGATCATGCTGAAGTTCAAGACGCCAGTGTGGGAAAGCAAGGCGCGCATGTCTGGCGAGATCTACAGCAACGCCGGTCTGGGCATGTTGTGGATCGAGCCGGCCTTGAAGGGCGGCGCCAACGTGGTGATCAACATTTCCGGCGACAACGCGCGGGTGATGCAGGCCTTTGGCGACAAGCAAATGGCCGATCAGGTGCTGATTCGTCTGCACGCCTTTTATCCACAGGCACGCGGTTCGTTCACCGGTTATGAAATCCGCCGCTACAGCACCGACCCATCAATGGGCGGCGCTTACCTGGCCTTCGGCCCGGGGCAGATCAGCAAATACTGGCGCCTGTGGGAACGTCCGTTGCAACGTGTAGCGTTTGCCGGCGAACACACTGACACCTTGTACCCAGGCACCCTGGAAGGCGCCTTGCGCACCGGTCAGCGTGCAGCCAGTCAGCTGGAAGACCTGGCAGCGGGCAAATCGTTTGAACCGGTGAAAGTTGTGCCGGCAGCGACCGCTGCGGCGGCAGGCGCGGTAGTGGCGAAGAAAGGCAATTTCTTCAGCAACCTGTTCGGTGGTTCGTCCGATAAAGCGGCCGACAAGGCAGAACCCGTGGCCCCCGTTGCTCCGGTACCCGCACCAGTCGCTGCGCCGGCTCCGGCACCTGCACCGGTTGAGGCACCGAAGCCAGTGGTGCCGGCGCAAGCCGAGCCGGTGAAGAAAGCACCGGCCAAAGCGCCAGTGAAAAAGCCTGCTGCCAAAACCGAGGCCAAAAAGGCTCCGGCCAAGGCAACGGCGAAAAAGACTGAGCCAGTGAAGAAACCAGTGGCGAGTACCGCTGCGAAGGCCCCGGTGGCGACTGAAACCAAGACACAGTAAGTTTTGGGATCAAAAAAAAAGCGCGGCAGTGATGCCGCGCTTTTTTTATGTCTTTGTCCTCCCGTGGAGGCAGCTGATTTTTTTGGTACTAAGGTAGATTGACGATATGGACTTGGTCGCTTTGGTAGTCGCTGATATAGGCGCGGTTGTGTCGATCAACAACCATGTAACGCGGATCGAAAGCGCCAGGGATGGGAACCCTGCGAACAATTTTATGGGTGGAGGTATTCACTTCCACGACCTCTTTTTCAGTTTGATCAACGGCATAAGCGTTCTTTTCGCCGAACACTATTTTCCCTTCGCAAGTCACAAAGTCGAGATGCTGGATGGTCGATGAGTCAGTGTCCAGCACGGTCAACTTTCGAGCATCCTGACACACGATATACACCTTTTTACCATCGGGGCTGACAGTAACCGCTGACGGGTATTGTTCGGTTTTGATGATATTGATGACTTCGAAAGTCTTGCTGCTGAGGACCGTGAGAGCGTCCTGATAAGGGCCGCCAGGGTAGTTGGTGCTGGAAATATAAAGACGCGAATCGTACTGGCTGATACCCACACTGATGGACGGTGAGGGTAAACCTTGGACTCTGCTTACCGCATAAGTACGGGTATCCATAATTGCCAGCCACTCTTTATCCTGTCGAACGGTGACGAAAACCTGCTTTCCATCCCGGCTCAAGACGATTTCCCAAGGGTGTCTCCCCACCGTGACGTTCCCAACCGCGCATGTATTGGTATCGATAACCGAAACCGAGCGTGAACCATAGTTGGTCACATAAGCCCTTTTCCCTTTATGGCCGAGAATGATGCTTTGGGGATACTGCTCCACGGCGATGGTGCGGATTACCTTTTTGATCCGGGTGTCGATGACGGACACGTTGCCCGACATGCGATTGCAAACAAATAAGTGCGATCCATCGTTGCTGATGGCCATCCCTCGCGGTCCTTCCCCTACGGGTATCGAATTGGATTGATTGCGTGTTATCACGGGGGATGAACTCGAATTGTGACTCATGGTAGAACTCCTGTTCAGACGCTTGGACTCACGTCCAAGTTCAAGTTCATCAATGACCTGCAATGAAAGCCACTGTTAAATGTGACAGATCTGACGAGTGGTATCGGCCCTCAAAGGAATATAAGGAGGGTACGTGAAGGTTTTTTCCTCCGGTTAACACTCTCTTAACCTCTCGGCCCCAAGGTCTTGATCGTATTTCTCGATATTTCAGAGCGAAATTTTCCGCTTTAAATCGATAGATAACTCGATAGTCTTGGGCGCAGTTCTTACAGGATTTGGGCAATGCAGCTACGTAACTCTTCTTCCCGCTACGGTTGGGTCAGCATCTTTATGCACTGGGGTGTGGCGTTGGCCGTCTTCGGCCTGTTTGCGTTGGGGTTGTGGATGGTCGGTCTCGATTACTACAGCACCTGGCGTAAAGACGCGCCGGATCTGCACAAGAGCATTGGTCTGGTGTTATTTGCCGTGATGTTGCTGCGGGTAGTGTGGCGCTTCATCAGCCCACCGCCGCCGCTCCTGCCAAGCTATAGCCGCATGACCCGCCTTGGCGCCAAGTTCGGCCATTCGTTCCTTTATCTCAGTCTGTTCGCTGTGATGATTGCCGGTTATCTGATTTCCACCGCAGACGGTGTCGGAATTCCGGTGTTTGGCCTGTTTGAAATTCCTGCACTGGTTTCCGGACTACCGGACCAGGCAGACACCGCGGGTGTGATTCATTTGTACCTGGCCTGGCTGCTGGTAATTTTTTCCGGTTTCCATGCGTTGGCTGCATTGAAGCACCACTTTATCGATCGTGATGCGACCCTGACGCGAATGCTGGGGCGCAAAGCCTGATGTTCTACCTCGACTCCAAAGGAATAGAAAGCATGTTGAAAAAGACGCTCGCCGCTCTGGCAATCGGTTCTGCTCTGCTGTCGGCTAACGTGATGGCGGCCGACTATGTGGTCGACAAAGAAGGCCAGCACGCCTTTGTTGACTTCAAGATCAGCCACCTGGGTTACAGCTACATCATCGGTACCTTCAAGGATATCGACGGCAAGTTCAGCTTCGACGCTGCCAAGCCTGAAGACAGCAAGATCGAGTTCAATGTGCGCACCGCCAGCGTGTTCACCAACCACGCCGAACGCGACAAGCACATCGCCAGCGGTGACTTCCTGAACGTGGGCAAATTCGCCGACGCCAAGTTCGTCTCCACCAGCGTCAAACCTACCGGTAAAAACGCCGCAGGCAAAGACACTGCCGACGTGACCGGCAACCTGACCCTGCTGGGCGTGACCAAGCCAATCGTGGTCAAAGCCACGTTCCTGGGTGAAGGCAAGGATCCATGGGGCGGCTACCGTGCCGGCTTCGAAGGCACCACCAGCATCAAGCGTTCCGATTTCGGCAAGCAGAAAGACCTGGGCCCAGCGTCCGACGCGGTCGATCTGTACGTGACGTTTGAAGGTGTCAAAGCGAAGTAACCTGCGCGCCTGACATAAAAAACGCCCCTGATCTCATGATCCGGGGCGTTTTTTATGGTCTGCCAGAATCCATACGGACGGCACCGAGCCCGCTCCCGCAGGTTTCTTCGCGAGCATAAAAAATGCCCCGGTCTTTCGATCCGGGGCATTTCTCATGGTTTTGAAAAACTCAGCGGTTGCGGGTCAGCAACGCTGGTTTTTCGCCGCGCGGACGGCCTGGCAGTTGATCCAGTTGCTCAGGGGTCGGGAAGCGATCGCTTTTCGACTCCTTGTGAATGATCTTCGGTGCCGGGCTCCTCGGGTTTTGCACGGCCGGTTCCGAACGAGACTGGTCGTCACGGGCCGGACGGCGGTTGCGGGACTCTTCGCGACGGGCCTGGCCGTCACGTGGAGCGCCGTTGCGTGGGCCACTGCGCTTGGCCGGTGGGGTGCCGGTGGTTGCGCCGCTGCTGTTGCGCGGACCGTTCTGGCGACCTTGTGGCTGACCGGCGCGCGGAGCGCCAGCGCCTTGTGCCGGTGCGCCCGGACGGCGGCCACGGCCCTGAGCCGGTTTGGCTTGGGGCACGTAGTCGACGCGGTTACCGAAGTTATCGATATCGTCGTCCAGGAACTCGTCCGGAGCACGGTCGGCGGCGCGAGGAGCCGGGCGCTGTTGTTCGCGGGCCGGAGTGCCTTCGCGTGGCTTGTGTTCACGGGCCGGGCGCTCGCCACGGCCAGCGGCAGGCTTTTCCTTGCCGCCCTTGTCCTTGCCTTTGTCTTTCCGACCGCCACCACCACCGCTGCCGTTCGGGCCGTCGCCGCGCGGGCCACGTGGAGCGCGTGGGTTACGTACATCCGGACGCTCGCGAACTTCCGGTTTCTCGGCTTCCACAGCGCTGGAGTCGAAGCCCATCAGGTCGCCGTCGGCGATTTTCTGCTTGGTCATGCGCTCGATGCTTTTCAGCAGTTTTTCTTCGTCCGGAGCGACCAACGAGATCGCCTCGCCCGAACGACCGGCACGGCCGGTACGACCGATACGGTGCACGTAATCTTCGTCGACGTTTGGCAGTTCGAAGTTGACCACATGAGGCAACTGGTCGATGTCGAGGCCACGAGCAGCAATGTCGGTGGCGACCAGGATGCGCACTTCACCGGCCTTGAAGTCGGCCAGGGCTTTGGTGCGGGCGTTCTGGCTCTTGTTGCCGTGGATCGCGACGGCGGTGAGGCCGTGTTTGTCCAGGTACTCGGCCAGGCGGTTGGCGCCGTGCTTGGTGCGGGTGAATACCAGCACCTGTTCCCAGGCGCCGGCAGTAATCAGGTGCGCGAGCAACGAACGCTTGTGGCTGGCGGCCAGACGGAATACGCGTTGTTCGATCCGCTCGACCGTGGTGTTCGGTGGCGTGACTTCGATGCGTTCCGGGTTGTGCAGCAGCTTGCCGGCGAGGTCGGTGATGTCTTTGGAGAACGTCGCCGAGAACAACAGGTTCTGCCGTTTGGCCGGGAGGCGGGCGAGGACCTTTTTCACGTCATGGACAAAGCCCATGTCGAGCATGCGGTCGGCTTCGTCCAGCACGAGGATTTCCACGTGGGACAAATCGACACTGCCTTGGCCGGCGAGGTCGAGTAGGCGACCCGGGCAGGCCACCAGCACGTCGACACCACGGGACATGGCTTGAACCTGCGGGTTCATGCCGACGCCACCGAAGATGCAGGCGCTGACGAACTTCAGGTCACGGGCATAGACCTTGAAGCTCTCGTGCACCTGAGCTGCGAGTTCGCGGGTTGGGGTCAGGACCAGTACGCGTGGTTGGCGCGGGCCGTGACGCTGGGATTTGTCCGGGTGACCGTTGGGAAACAACCGCTCCAGAATCGGAAGGGCGAAGCCACCGGTTTTACCAGTACCTGTCTGAGCCGCAACCATCAGGTCGCGACCTTGCAACACGGCGGGAATGGCCCGCTGTTGCACCGGAGTAGGCTCGGTATAGCCCGCTGCCTCGATGGCGCGGACTAAAGCCTCGGAGAGACCGAGGGAAGCAAAGGACATGAGTAATCCTGTTTTAGTTAGGGCTTGGCCCAATGGGAGTCTTGCCTGGCGCGAATGGCGTTTAAGAGGACGCAATCCCGTCCGGTCCTGCTGGGCCTCGAAGGCTCGTCTGGAGCGCTCGCGCGGGCTGAAAAGCTGCGCTGTAGCGGGATCGAGATGCCTTGAACAAGTCCGAGCGTCCGGGCGTGAGCCTGGCGGGAAGGCCGGAGTATAACAGAGCAATCACTGCGCGCCGCTTTCCTGCTGCTCAACGGTTTTTCCGCCGGTTGCGGTGGCGCTGGCGGCCCGGGCTTCGGTAGCCGGACCGGCACCATAGCGGGAGCTCAGTTCGGCATAGGCCGGTTCGCGCTTGAAGCGCTTGAGCTCGGCACCGAAACGCTGCACCAACAAATCCATCCCGGCATTGCGGCGCACCGCCAGATACTGGCTTTGCTGGCTGATGACAGTCGGGTTCTCGGTGATCTTGTCGCGGATGTCCAGTTGATCGAGCAAGTGCTGGCCGACCCGGTGATCGGTGATCAACAGGTCGATCCGCCCGCGCACCAGTTTGCCGAAGTTGGCTTCATGGGTAGGCGCCGGTTCCCGGGTAAACAACGTCGATTCGCTGAAGTCCTTGCTGTACAGGTAGCCCGGCGAGGTGCCGATGGTCAGGCCTTTCAGGTCGTCCAGGGTGCGAAACGGGAACGGCCGTTCATTGGCGTAGAACATCACGAATTCGACTTGCGAGAGCGGTTCGCTGGGGTAGAGCAGAGTCGCTTCGCGTTCATCGCTGTGGAAAATATCCAGCACACCGTCCGCCTGGCCTTGCTCAAGCATCGACAGGCAGCGCTTCCACGGCAAGAACTGCCATTCCACGTCAATCCCGAGACGTTTGAAGACAATGGCCGTGGTTTCGTAGTCGAGCCCGAGGTTCTTGCCGCCTTCTTCATAGACGTAGGGCGCCCAGGGTTCGGTGACAATACGCAGCTTCTCGCCCCGAGCGGTGGAGCTCAGGCAAGTGAATAGAAGCACGGTCAGTAACTGGGCGATCAGGGGCATGGCTTGAGATTACGACGAGAAATCATAAAGAGCCAGAAACCGGATCCAGAAGCTCTGGATCGGGCATTAAAAGCAAAAGATCGCAGCCTTCGGCGGCGCCTGCAGAGGTACATATTCCCCTGGAGGCGCTGCCGAAGACTGCGATCTCTTGATCTTGCGTTAACGGCTATTAGCGCGGCAACTTCAGGTTGTTCCACACCGCCAGGCTCGGTTCAGCCTGGTTCAGGGTGTAGAAGTGCAGCCCCGGTGCGCCACCTTGCAACAGGCGTTCGCACATCTCGGTGATGACTTGCTCACCAAAGCTTTGAATGCTCTGGGTGTCGTCGCCGTAGGCTTCCAGTTGCTTGCGGATCCAGCGCGGGATTTCCGCACCGCAAGCGTCGGAGAAGCGCGCCAGCTTGCTGTAGTTGGTGATCGGCATGATCCCCGGCACGATCGGGATGTTCACACCCTTCGCCTGTACACGCTCGACGAAGTAGAAATAACTGTCGGCGTTGAAGAAGTACTGGGTGATCGCACTGTTGGCACCGGCGTTGGCCTTGCGCACGAAGTTGTTGAGATCATCTTCGAAATTGCGCGCTTGCGGATGCATTTCCGGGTAAGCG
This sequence comes from Pseudomonas sp. B21-019, assembly GCF_024749225.1. NCBI lineage: Bacteria > Pseudomonadati > Pseudomonadota > Gammaproteobacteria > Pseudomonadales > Pseudomonadaceae > Pseudomonas > Pseudomonas sp. B21-019. The sequence goes on along the minus strand of NZ_CP087193.1, from coordinate 5,909,125 downwards.
GCGACTTCGATGTGGAAATGATCGCCAGTCTCTTCACGAATGAATTCAACCAGGTCATTGGCGTGGCGCAACTCGCCGCTGGCCATGCCCATGCCCGAGGGCAGGTCACCGCGAAGCGCAACGATTCGCTGGATGCCGGCTGCCTTGTACTGGGTCAGCAGACCGCGCAGGTCGTTCTTGCTGTCACCCACGCAAGACAGATGCGGAGCGGCAGGGACTTTGACTTCACTTTCCAGCTGCAACACGGTGTTGAGGGTGCGATCACGAGTCGAACCGCCAGCGCCGTAGGTGCAGGAGAAGAAGTCGGGATTGTAGGTCGCCAGCTGACGGGCAGTGGCGATCAGTTTTTCATGCCCAGCATCGGTCTTCGTCGGGAAGAATTCGAAGCTGTAGCGACGTTCTTGGGACATGGTCATATCCTTGGAAACACGTAAGCCGGACGCTGGCCCCGGTAGGAGCTGCCTTAGGCTGCGATCTTTTAAGATCAAAAGATCGCAGGCTTCGCCAGCTCCTGCGCAGAGCGGTCAATCAGCGTATCAGTAGCGGTAAGCGTGCGGCTTGAACGGGCCTTCGACGGTGACGCCGATGTAGTCAGCCTGTTGCTTGGTCAGTTGAGTGACCACGCCGCCGAAACCGCGGACCATTTCCAGGGCCACTTCTTCGTCGAGTTTTTTCGGCAGTACTTCAACGGTCAGGCGCTCGGCTTTCTGGGCTGGCGACAGGTCGGCGTACTTCTGGCCGAACAGGAAGATCTGCGCCAGAACCTGGTTGGCGAACGAACCGTCCATGATGCGGCTTGGGTGACCAGTGGCGTTACCCAGGTTAACCAGACGGCCTTCAGCCAGCAGGATCAGGTAGTCGTCGTTCTGGGCGTCGAAAGCGCCTGGACCGGTGCGGTGAACCTTGTGAACCTGCGGCTTCACTTCTTCCCATGCCCAGTTCTTGCGCATGAAAGCGGTGTCGATTTCGTTGTCGAAGTGACCGATGTTGCAGACAACAGCGCGTTTCTTCAGGGCTTTGAGCATGTTCGCGTCGCAAACATTGACGTTACCGGTGGTGGTTACGATCAGGTCGATCTTGCCCAGCAGCGCTTTGTCGATGCTCGCTTCGGTACCGTTGTTGATGCCGTCGATGAACGGCGAAACCAGTTCGAAACCGTCCATGCAGGCTTGCATGGCGCAGATCGGGTCGACTTCGGAGACCTTAACGATCATGCCTTCCTGACGCAGGGACTGGGCCGAGCCCTTGCCCACGTCACCGTAACCGATGACCAGCGCTTGCTTGCCGGACAGCAGGTGGTCGGTGCCGCGCTTGATCGCGTCGTTCAGGCTGTGACGGCAGCCGTACTTGTTGTCGTTCTTGCTCTTGGTCACCGAGTCGTTGACGTTGATGGCCGGGATTTTCAGCTCGCCCTTGGCCAGCATGTCCAGCAGACGGTGAACGCCGGTGGTGGTTTCTTCGGTGACGCCGTGAACGCGATCCAGTACTTGTGGGTACTTCTTGTGCAGTAGCTCGGTCAGGTCGCCGCCATCGTCGAGGATCATGTTGGCATCCCAAGGCGCGCCATCTTTCAGGATGGTTTGCTCCAGGCACCACTCGTACTCTTCTTCAGTCTCGCCTTTCCAGGCGAACACCGGGATGCCGGCAGCGGCGATGGAAGCGGCGGCCTGATCCTGAGTCGAGAAAATGTTGCAGGACGACCAGCGTACTTCGGCACCCAGGGCAACCAGGGTTTCGATCAGCACGGCAGTCTGAATAGTCATGTGGATGCAGCCGAGAATCTTCGCGCCCTTGAGCGGTTGCTCGACGGAGTACTTGCGGCGCAGACCCATCAGGGCCGGCATTTCGGATTCGGCGATGATGGTTTCGCGACGGCCCCAGGCAGCCAGGGACATGTCGGCGACTTTGTAATCGTTAAAATCTGCAGGCGTGATAACAGCGCTCATGAAGAGCCTCCATTCGTAATGTATGCGAATGGGCGCCGTTGTGCGTTTAGTGTCTGGCCGTGGCCAGTCAACGCCCCATCCGAGCCTGACAGGTTGAACCTGCTGCAGCGCCCCTCGGACAGGTGGCGGGAAAACGGTATCAATGGAACGTTACCGTTTTGAAACGGGGGCGATTATAGCGGGCTATGCTGATCTTCCAAAGCGTTTCTGTTGGTCAATGTCCGAACGGTAATCGAGACCATAGTCGATGCTGAATAGAGCTCTAGTCCGGGCTCTGCCATGATGGCCGGCATCAATCGGCAAGACGGTCAGGAGTGAGTATGAATTTCCACACCCGCAAATGGGTAAAACCCGAAGACCTCAACCCCAACGGCACGCTGTTCGGCGGCAGCTTGCTGCGCTGGATCGACGAAGAAGCGGCGATCTACGCCATCGTCCAGCTGGGTAATCAGCGCGTGGTCACCAAGTACATTTCCGAAATCAACTTCGTCAGCGCCTCGCGTCAGGGCGACATCATCGAGCTGGGCATCACCGCCACCGAGTTCGGTCGCACCTCGATCACCCTGACCTGTGAAGTGCGCAACAAGATCACTCGCAAGAGCATCTTGACCGTAGAGAAGATGGTGTTCGTGAACCTGGGCGAAGACGGCTTGCCCGCGGCGCATGGCCGGACCGAGATCAGGTACGTCAAAGACCAGTTCAAGGATGACGTGATCGGCGGGTGATTGTTGTTTCTGTGGCTAGGGAGCTTGCTCCCGTTGGGCCGGGCTGGCGCTCCAGCGCGAAGCGGCCCTGAAATCTGTCATTGGGTTCTTTCAGGCAGGCTTCACGTCAGCTTACGACTGCTTCGCACCCCAGCGGGAGCAAGCTCCCTCGCCACAGGGTTTGCTGCGTTCCCCTGGTAGTGAACAGCTCCGAACCCCGCGTGTCGTACGTAAACGACACGCCACCGGTTCAGGAGCAGCCTTATGGACACGCCCAAAGACGGCAAGACCCCGGAGCTCTCGGCACAGGAACAGCGCGAGGTCGACAAGAACCAGCCCCCGCGGGCGGCGGTGCTGCACGAAATCATTCGCACCCAAGGCGACCAGGAACTCGAGCGCAGTGTTGCGGCGCTGTGGTGGTCGGCCCTGGCGGCTGGCCTGACCATGGGCCTGTCGCTGATGGGCATGGGGCTGCTCAATTCGCGCCTGCCGGACGGCGAAGGCTTCAAGGTGATCGCCAGCTTCGGGTACTGCGCCGGTTTTCTCGCGGTGATTCTCGCTCGTCAGCAACTCTTCACCGAAAACACCCTGACCGCCGTGCTGCCGATCATGAGCAAGCCGACGCTGGGTAATGTCGGTCGGTTGCTGCGGCTTTGGACGGTGGTGCTGGTGGGCAATCTCTGCGGTACCTTGCTGGTGGCGTATGTGATGCTGCATCTGCCGATTTTCGACAGCAAGACCGATCTGGCCTTCCTTGAGATCGGGCGCAAGGTCATGGAGAACGATGCCGGCAAGATGCTCGCCAAAGGCATCATCTCCGGCTGGATGATCGCCACCATGGTCTGGATGATCCCGTCCATGGAAAGCGCCAAGATGTGGATCATCATCCTCATCACCTATTTCATGGCGCTGGGCGATTTCACCCACATCGTGGTCGGATCGGTCGAGGTTTCTTACCTGGTGTTTGCCGGCGAGTTGCCGTGGAAGGATTTTTGGTGGGTGTTCGCAGGTCCCACGCTGGTGGGAAACATTATTGGCGGCAGTTTTATCTTTGCGCTGATCAGTCACGCGCAGATTCGCAGTGAAGGCGGGCCGCCGAAGACCTCTGCGGAGCGGGCTCAGGAATCCGAACCGCAGAAGGTCAAAAAATGATCAATGTCAGCCAGAGACATTGATCGCGGCAGCACTGCGACGTTGCAGGTAGATGAAGAGCAGCGCCGTCAGCAGCGTGAATACGCTGACCAGTGCGCCGGTCCACGGCAAGTCCGCCAGGTCCGCGCCACTGGCCACCACCAGCCCGCCAATCCACGCCCCGGCGGCGTTGCCGAGATTGAATGCGCTTTGATTCAAGGTCGACCCGAGGTTCGGCGCTTCATGGGCCTGATCGATGATCAGCAATTGCAGGATCGGGCACAGCGCAAACGCGAAGATGCCCCACAACACCAGCGTGATCGCCGCCGGTATCACTGAATGGCTGGTTTGGCTGAAGGCGGCCAGCACGATGGCCACGGCCAATGTCATCCCCACCAGCGAAGGCAGCAAGCGACTGTCCGCCAATCGGCCGCCGAGCATGCTGCCCCCGGTCAAGCCGACCCCGAACAACAGCAACATGATGGTTACGCCATGCGGACTGACGCCAGTGATGTCCTGCAGGATCGGCGCAATGTAAGTGAACACGCTGAACAGGCTGGTGGACGCCAGCACGCTCATGCCCAGCGCCAGCAGCACATTGACCTTGCCCAGCACTTTGAATTCGCTGGCCAGGTTGGCTTTGTCCATGGGGATTTCCTTGGGCAGCCAGACCCACTGCGCAATGGCCGCAATCACGCCAATCACCGACACCGCCCAGAAGGTCGAGCGCCAGCCGGCATATTGCCCAAGTGCTGTGCCTAAGGGCACGCCCAGCACATTGGCCAAGGTCAGGCCAGTGAATATCATGGCAATCGCCTGGGCTCGTTTGTTCGGTGCTACCAGACTGGCAGCGACCACTGAGCCGATGCCGAAAAACGCGCCATGGCACAGCGCGGTGATCACTCGTGCAGCCATCAAGGTGGCGTAGTTCGGCGCCAGGGCGCAGAGGATGTTGCCGAGAATGAACATCAGCGTCATGCCCAGCAGTGTGGCTTTGCGCGGCATGTTGGCGGTGCCGACCGCGAGAATCGGCGCGCCGAACACCACGCCCAGGGCGTAACCGGTGATGAGCAGGCCGGCGTGAGGAATGCTCACGGCGAGGTCGCGGGCGACATCGGGCAGCAAGCCCATGATGACGAACTCAGTGGTGCCGATGCCGAAAGCGGCAACGGCCAGTGCAAGCAAGGCTAGTGGCATGCGCAAGGTCTCTGTCGGTAGTCTTGACGCTTTGATCAGGCATACGCAGGCCGACGACCGTTCTCGATGAGAGCGGGCAGAGGCAGGAATTATTGGAATTAGTCTGTGCGCAACTGAGTGCGGCGTGGTCGCTTGCAGTATAAACAGCTGCGGACATATGGCGAATCAAATCTCTGTCCCGCGATGTAGGGGGCAATACAAGGAGTGTGCCGTGCTTGCGACGATTCTGGTGTTGGTGGCGGCGCTGTTGCATGCGGCGTGGAATACCCTGATCAAGTTCAGCGCGGAGCGGCTGTTGGTGGTGGCCTGCATGGACAGCGTGGCGTTGCTGTTTGTCGCGCTGATGCTGCCCTTCGTGGCGCTGCCGCCACTGGATATGTGGCCGTGGATTCTTGCGTCGGCGGCATTCGAGTTGCTCTATCGCTACCTGCTGATCCAGGCCTATCGGGTCGGCGATCTCGGTCTGGTCTATCCGTTGATGCGTGGCCTGTCGCCGCTGGTGGTGCTGGCACTGACGCTGATCTTCGCTGGAGAAGTGCTGACGGCTCAGCAGATCTTCGGGATTTTGCTCATCCCGTTCGGCATGGTGTGCCTGCTCTGGCAGGGCGGTGGCGGGGTGCGCCTGCCGTGGTCGATGCTGCCGGTGGTGGCGCTGATCGGGTTGTGCATCGGTTGCTACACCTTCATCGATGGCCAGGCCTTGCGGCGCTGGTCCCATCCGCTGGACTACCTGGTTTGGGTCACAGTGCTCAGTGCCTGGCCATTCCCATTGCTGGCGCTGGTGCGCAAACGCCCGGCGTTCATGCTGTTCTGGCGTGAGCAGTGGCGGTTGGGGTTGGCGGTCGGGTTCTGCGTATTGTTCAGCTACGCTCTGGTGCTGTGGGCCATGCAGCTCGGATCGATTGCCGAGGCAGCGGCGCTGCGCGAGATCAGCGTGATTCTGGTGGTGCTGTTCGGTATGCGCTACCTCAAAGAACCTTTTGGCAGGCCACGGCTCTTAGCCTGTGGATTGGTATTGATCGGCATGTTGGTGATGAAGTTTTAGTCGCCGCTGATGGAATTCGATTCTCTATAACTTGAAGAAGGGACTGCGTTATGACGGTTGCTCTGTGGTGCATTTTGATTGCGATCTGCTTACCGTATCTGTGCGCAGGCGTCGCCAGGTTCAGCGGTGGCAAGTTCGGGCTGAAACAGAATCACGACCCGAGGGCGTTTCTGGATTCGCTCGAAGGCGTGGCCAGGCGTGCGCATTCGGCGCAGTTGAACAGCTTTGAAGTGACCCCGGCGTTTGCGGCGGCGGTGATCGTGGCGCATTTGGCTGGCAATGCCGAACTGGTGACGATCAATGTGCTGTCGGTGCTGTTCATCACCAGTCGGCTGCTGTACATCATTTGCTGTCTGGCGGACTGGGCGATTCTGCGGTCGCTGGTGTGGTTTGTGGGGATGGGGTTGATCGTCAGTTTCTTTGTGGTGTCTGTTTGAGAAAGCAAGATCAAAAGATCGCAGCCTGCGGCAGCTCCTACGGGATCGGTGTTCATCTGCGATATTGCGACGAACGCGCTCAATGTAGAAGCTGGCGGAGCCTGCGATCTTTTTGCGTTTAAAGTTTGTCAGCCACCTGCGGTACTTGAGGCAACGCCGCCCCTTTAGGCCAGAGCATCCAGATCTGCCCCTGCTGTTTCATGTCGCCAGCCAACTGCCCGGCCGCATCGCCCGTACCCCAGAACAGATCCGCGCGGACCTCGCCGGCAATCGCGCCGCCGGTATCTTGGGCGGCTACCGGACGCACCAGTGCGCTGCCGTCCGGTCGCGTCGTCGATAACCACAACAAGCTGCCGAGCGGAATCACCTTGCGATCCACTGCCGCGCTATAACCTGCGGTCAATGGCACATTCAGCGAACCGCGCGGCCCTTCGTTGCTGTCCGGGTTGCGATTGAAGAACACGTAGCTGGGGTTGCTGCCGAGCAGTTCGGGAATGCGCGTCGGATTGGCCTTGGCCCAGTTATCGATGGCGCTCATGGTCACCTCTTCTTTCTTCAGCTCGCCCTGATCCACCAGCCAGCGGCCGATAGGTCGATAGGGGTGGCCGTTCTGGTCGGCATAACCAATGCGCAATTGACGGCCATCATCGAGCTGGATGCGCCCCGAACCCTGGATTTGCAGGAATTGCAGGTTCATCGGGTCGGTCAGCCAGGCAATCACCGGCGCCTTCACGCCTTTGGTTTCAATGGTTGCCGCATCGTCGTAAGGCTTGAGCACGCGACCTTCGAGTCGTCCGCGCAGGCGTTTGCCTTTGAGCTCCGGGTAGATACTGTCCAGCGAGACGATGATCATGTCCTCGGGCACGCCGTACACCGGGATGTTCGCTTGCTTGGTCTGGGTCAGGCTGCCGGGATACACCGGTTCGTAGTAACCGGTGATCAGGCCGTTGGGGTTGTCATTGGCGGCGCGCAGGCCGTAGACGTCGAGGTTCTGTTTGAGAAAACCACGGATGTCGCTGGCGGTTGGCTGCACGTTGGCGGAAGCGGCACAGGTGCCACCCCAGACCGGGTCGGCCTTGAGTCGGGTGCAGGCGCTGCGCCAGGAGCCAAAACCGGCGACGAGGTCGTTGTCGGACACCGCTGGAAGGGCTTCCCAGGTAGCGCTGGAGTAGGTCGCCAGTGCGTGGGTTTTCGGTGTGCTGCTGTCGCCACCGGTGCAGCCCGCAAGCACGGCCACCATCGGAAGGGTCCAGGCCAGGTTGTGACGCCACGCCTTGAAACGGCTGTTCATGGAGTAATTCCTTTGCCGGTTGCCTGAGTGCTCCATGCGCTCAAACAACCCGTATTGATAATAGGGCTATTGGTCTTTGCCGGTGACGCGAGGATACTGGCCGCCGTTTCCAGTGATCTGAAGCCACCATGACTCTTAAAAGACTCTCTGTTGTATTGCTGGTCTGCCTGACCTTGTCCGCCTGCGGCGGTGTCGACCCGAACTCGCCTCTGGGCCAGCGCAAGGCGATCTTCAAGCAAATGCTCAAGACCGGCGAAGACCTGGGTGGCATGTTGCGTGGGCGTATTCCGTTCGATGGCCCGAAATTCGCCGACGGTGCCGTGAAGCTCGACGCGTTGTCCCATGAGCCGTGGAAGCATTTCCCGCAGGTGCGCGAAGAAGATCACACCAGCGCCAAGGACGATGTCTGGCAGAAGCAGGCACGCTTCCAGGAAATGGCCCGCACCCTTGAAGGCGCCACCGGTGAACTGGTGATCGCCAGCCAGGTTCAACCTTACAAGGCCAGCAACCTGGGGCCGGCGGTGCAGAAAGTCGAAGACGCCTGTAGTGCCTGCCATAAAGAGTTTCGGGATCATTGAGGCGGCGTGTTCAAACCGGATTACTTATCCAGCTCGTCGAGCGCGTCCTGTAAATCCTTGCGCGATTGAGCCAGTTTGTCTTTGCGTTTGTTGATCTTCTCGGCGTCGCCTTTTTTCATCGCCTTGTCGAGGTCGGCCTGACGCCGGCTGACTTCGTGCTTGGCGTCGAGCACCTTGTTTTCCCGTTCCTTCTTCAAGGAAGCGTCGGTGCAATGGGCGGTTACTTCGCTCAGGGCGGTTTCCAGGCCAGCCTGTTGATCGGCGTTGCCGTGAGACTTGGCCAGTTCGATCTGGTTGATGATGCCTTGTTTTTTGGCGGCGCAGCCGGTCAGGCCCGGGGCGTCTTCGTCGGCCATTAATGGAGCGGCCATCACGCTGCACAGGGTTAACACGGCGAGCGGTGAAAGAAGTTTCATAAAGGCTCCAGGTGAAAAAATCGATGTAGCGATGGGCTGTTTGAGCGCATCGGTACCTATGGGTTCCCAGGCTGACGGGCGTCGCCGGGCCGCTAAAAACCGTCAATCCCGGCAACACGTAATGTCTCGCTCAAGGCCAGCACCTGCGGGTCGCGGAAAAATGCGCTCAATTGCGCCGCGCGTCCCGGGCCGATGCCGGTTTCGGCCTGCCATTGTTCGGTGTTTCGTTGCGCCAGCACCTGCCATGAATCTGCGAGCTGTGCCTGGCCGGTCGGCGGCAAGCCCAGGGCTTTGAGCCAGCGAGCGAACGGTCGTTGTCGGGCGCTGTTGAAACTGTCCAAAAGACGAGCACTACTGCGTTCGCCGAAGCCGTCAATGTTAGCAAGCTCTTGCTCGTCGAGGGTCAACCAATCGAGCAAGTTGTCGAGACGTTCGGCCTTGAGCAGTTTCTCCCAGGTGCCCGGCCCGACATGCGGCAAGGCCAGCCCCTGTTTGCCGCTGAGCCAGGCCAGGCGTGCGAGAAACTGGCTTTCGCATCCGGGTGTCGGCTGCCAGCAACTCAACGGATGAAAATCTGCTGCCAGCGGTGCGTTCAATTCAGTCCGTTCGGTGCTGCGCAATACCACACCGTCGAGCCTGGGGATGGTCAGCCCGGCCAGGCTGATGGCGACCTGATCGCCGGGACGAATGTCCAGCGCTTCCCAGCGCTGCAGGGAACTGACGCTGACACGCTTGATCTGCCGGTCATCGAGCATCACCGGTGCCAGATCCAGCACCGGTGTGATCCGGCCGGTTCGTCCAATCTTGAAGTGGACCTTGCGCACTTCGGCCAATGCCTGGGCGAAGGGGTATTTCCAGGCAGCGCTCCAGTAAGGCGTTTTCGCCTGCCAGCGCTCGGCCGCCGGGCGCTGGCTCTGACGCAAAACGACGCCATCACTGGCGAAGGGTAGAGGCGAGCGATACCAGTGATCGCGCCAGCGTTTGGCATCGGCAAATGCCTCGATCGGCAGGCTGTAGGGCACGGTACTCGGGAACCCCAGCTCATCCAGAGCCGCCACGCGGGTGGGCAGGCTTTTCGGGCCTTGCGGCCAGTCCCAGACAAACAGGCCGATACCGGCGGCATGCTCAGGGTTCAGCGCTTTGCGTGCCATTAATCCGGCCACTGTGGCGCGGGCATTGAGGCTGCCGGCCTCGGCTTGCACGTGTTCGGTCAGGCGCCAATAGAGTTCGCCTTGCAGCAGCAGGTCCAGCGGTTGCGCAAGTTTTTGAGGGATGGCGGCGATCTGGCGCGCCGAGGCAGTCCAGTCGTGGCCGGTTACTCCGTCACCACGACTGATCGCCTTGTGCAGCCAGCCGTTGCGATAGATCAACGTTACCGCCACGCCGTCGACCTTGGGTTGAATCCAGACCTCATCCCGACTTTTCAGCCAGGCTTCGACGGCGTGCTCGTCGCGCAGTTTTTCCAGGCCGGTGTGGGCGATGGGGTGAGCAATCGTGCCACCGGCAGTACGCAACGGTTCGGCTGAAGGGCCTGAGTCAAAACACTCGCGCCATTCACTTAGTCGTATGCGGGATTGATCATAGAGTTCATCGGCGACCAAAGAGCGTCCTTCGCGATGATAGCTGTCGTCCCAGAGGTCGATTCGCTTTTGCAGTGCGTTGATTTCGTCCAGAGCGCGGGCCGGCGGCCAATCAGGGCAGTCGGCGGCATTGGCGGTCAGGCAGGTGAGAGTCAGCAGGAAACCGAAAAACAGGCGCAGGTTGAGCAGCATCGAGAGCGTCCTTGCTCGTTGGGATGCTTTCAAGGCTAGACAGGTTTCGGGTGTGGAGTGCAGAGGTGTAATTCTGCGTGTTTCGGGGTCATGAAAAAGCCCCGCACGGCGAACCGTGCGGGGCTTTTTGTACAACTGGAGAAGTCTTACAGGCCGGCAGCAGAACGCAGAGCGTCGGCGCGGTCGGTTTTTTCCCAGGTGAACGTGGTGAACGTATCGTCGCCCACGGTTTTGGTTTCCGGGGTGCGACCGAAGTGGCCGTACGCCGCGGTGTCCTGGTACATCGGGTGCAGCAGGTCGAGCATGGTGGTAATCGCGTATGGACGCAGGTCGAACACTTCGCGGACCAGTTTGACGATCTTGTCGTCGCTGATCTTGCCGGTGCCGAAGGTGTTCAACGAAATCGAAGTCGGTTGAGCGACGCCGATTGCGTAGGAAACCTGAATCTCGCAACGCTCGGCCAGGCCGGCAGCTACGATGTTCTTGGCCACATAACGACCGGCGTAGGCAGCCGAACGGTCAACCTTCGATGGATCTTTACCGGAGAACGCGCCGCCGCCGTGACGGGCCATGCCGCCGTAGCTGTCAACGATGATCTTGCGACCGGTCAGGCCGCAGTCGCCCACCGGGCCACCGATGATGAACTGGCCAGTCGGGTTGATGTGGAACTGGGTGTCCTTGGACAGCAGCTCGGCAGGCAGTACGTGCTTGACGATCAGTTCCATCACGCCTTCGCGCAGGTCTTTGTAGGACACTTCCGGGTTGTGCTGGGTCGACAGTACAACGGCGTCGATACCGACAACCTTGCCGTTTTCGTAGCGGCAAGTCACTTGCGACTTGGCGTCTGGACGCAGCCAAGGCAGCAGGCCGGACTTGCGGGCTTCGGCCTGGCGCTGAACCAGTTGGTGCGAGAAGGTGATCGGTGCTGGCATCAGCACGTCGGTTTCGTTGCTGGCATAGCCGAACATCAGGCCCTGGTCGCCGGCGCCCTGGTCTTCAGGCTTGGCACGGTCAACACCCTGGTTGATGTCGGGGGACTGCTTGCCGATGATGTTCATCACGCCGCAGGTCGCGCCGTCGAAGCCGACATTGGAGCTGTTGTAGCCGATGTCGAGAATCACGTTACGGACGATGTCTTCCAGATCGACCCAGGCCGACGTGGTGACTTCACCTGCGATGATTGCCACGCCGGTTTTCACCAGAGTCTCGCACGCCACGCGGGCGAACTTGTCTTCAGCAATGATGGCGTCCAGCACCGCATCGGAAATCTGGTCGGCGATTTTGTCCGGATGTCCTTCAGACACGGACTCGGAGGTGAAGAGGGAGTATTCGCTCATCTCGATTTTTTCCTGAATTTACCGATGGTGAGTGTCGCCAGCCGGTCGCTGAAAATGGCGGACCTGAATCTGGAAACCATTACGTAAGCCTACATAGAGGCTTTCCCCGGGAACGAGTCCCGCAGCGGTGGCCCAACGGGCCAGATCGTCCTGTTCAAACCCCAACCAGAGATCACCGCAGGCCTCCCTGGCCCAACTCTGGTTGTGGCTACATAACTCTGTCACTAACAGGCTACCGCCTGGTTGCAGCAAGCCGGCCATGTGCTTGAGCGCTTCGGCCGGCGCGGCAAAATGGTGCAGCACCATGTTCAGTACAACGCAGTCGGCCTGCAGGCTTACGCCGTTCAATGCATCGGCCAATTGCAGGCTGACGTTAGCCAGCGTTTCACGTTCGCAGACCTGACGGGCCAGTTCGAGCATCGCCGGGCTGTTGTCCAGCGCCGTGACCTGAGTGAAACGACGCGCCAGCTCCGGCAGAAATGCGCCATCGCCGGGGCCTACTTCGATGGCCGTGGCGCCGGGGCCGAAACTCAGCTTGTCGAGCAGTGCCACCACGCTTTCGCGGTATTGCGGCAGGCCGGCGATCAAGTCTTGCTGGGCGCGAAACTTCTCCGCGACCCGCGAGAAAAAGTCCTGGCTGGCCGCCTCACGTTGCCCGTGGACCTGACCGATCCGCGCCTGGACGTCAGTCGGCAGGGTCAGGTTATCCACTTCTTCGAGCAGCGCGGCATGCAGCTTGCCGCCCAGCAGGTCGGTGTGGGGCAGGGCACGACGGTAGAAAATCGCATTGCCTTCACGGCGGGTCGCCACCAGGTCGGCCTGGGCCAATACCTTGAGGTGATGACTCATGCCGGACTGACCGATGCCGAAGATCTGCGCCAGTTCCAGTACGCCGAACGAATCGTTGGCCAGCGCGCGCAATACATTCAGCCGCAGAGGATCGCCGCCGGCCTTGCACAGGGCCGCCAGCTCATCGCAATCGTCATGTTGAATGGAAGGCACGCGCAGATTCATAAGGCCAGCAGTCTAGTGACGCTCAGAAAACACCGCAAGAGCAATATCAAAAAGTTTTGATATTGGTCGATAGATGGCACTTCTTAACGTTAGTTTCAGTCCACAAACCAACAGCGGAAAGGTTTCATCAGCCGAATACGTCGTTATCCATTGGAAAAACGCCTTTGGATGACTATCTGTCATTGCCCCGAGGCGGGTCGGTGAGGGAAAATGCTCGCCTTTTTTCCGTTTCGTTTTATTCACTCTCGATTCAATATCCGCAGGAGATCAGCGATGCCCAGCCGTCGTGAGCGTGCCAACGCCATTCGTGCCCTCAGCATGGATGCCGTGCAAAAAGCCAACAGCGGCCATCCCGGTGCCCCTATGGGTATGGCGGATATCGCCGAAGTACTTTGGCGTGACTACCTGAAGCACAACCCGAGCAATCCATCGTTCGCCGACCGTGACCGCTTCGTGCTGTCCAACGGTCACGGCTCGATGTTGATCTACTCGCTGCTGCACCTGACCGGCTACGACCTGTCGATCGATGACCTGAAAAACTTCCGCCAGCTGCACAGCCGTACCCCGGGTCACCCGGAATATGGCTACACCCCGGGCGTTGAAACCACCACCGGTCCACTGGGCCAAGGCCTGGCCAACGCAGTTGGTTTCGCCCTGGCGGAAAAAGTCCTGGCGGCGCAATTCAACCGTCCTGGCCATAACGTCGTCGATCACCACACCTACGTATTCCTGGGTGATGGCTGCATGATGGAAGGCATTTCCCACGAAGTCAGTTCCCTGGCCGGTACGCTGGGCCTGGGCAAACTGATCGCCTTCTACGATGACAACGGCATCTCCATCGACGGCGAAGTCGAAGGCTGGTTCACCGACGACACGCCGAAGCGTTTCGAATCCTACAACTGGCAAGTGATCCGCAATGTCGACGGTCACGATCCGGAAGAAATCAAGATCGCGATCGAAACCGCGCGCAAAAGCGCACAACCGACGCTGATCTGCTGCAAGACCACCATCGGCTTCGGTTCGCCGAACAAGCAAGGCAAGGAAGATTGCCACGGCGCCCCGTTGGGTGACGCGGAAATCGCCCTGACCCGTGAAGCGCTGAAGTGGAACTACGGCCCGTTCGAAATCCCGGCTGATATCTATGCCGAGTGGGACGCCAAGGAAGCCGGTCGCGCTGCCGAAGCCGAGTGGGATCAGCGTTTCGCTGCGTACTCCGCCGCCTTCCCTGAGCTGGCCAATGAACTGGTTCGTCGCCTGAGCGGCGACCTGCCGACCGATTTCGCCGAGAAGGCCCAGGCCTACATCGCTGAAGTCGCGGCCAAGGGCGAATCCATCGCCAGCCGTAAAGCCAGCCAGAACGCCCTGAACGCGTTCGGCCCGCTGCTGCCGGAACTGCTTGGCGGTTCGGCTGACCTGGCCGGTTCCAACCTGACCCTGTGGAAAGGTTGCAAAGGCGTCACCGCCGAAGACGCCAGCGGCAACTACATGTACTACGGCGTTCGCGAGTTCGGCATGAGCGCGATCATGAACGGCGTGGCCCTGCACGGCGGCCTGGTGCCTTACGGCGCGACCTTCCTGATGTTCATGGAATACGCCCGCAACGCGGTACGCATGTCGGCGCTGATGAAGAAGCGCATCGTCTATGTGTTCACCCACGACTCCATCGGTCTGGGCGAAGACGGCCCGACTCACCAGCCGATCGAGCAACTGGCCAGCCTGCGCTGCACGCCGAACCTCGACACCTGGCGTCCGGCCGATGCCGTTGAATCGGCGGTGGCCTGGAAGTTCGCCCTGGAGCGTGACGACGGTCCTTCGGCGCTGATCTTCTCCCGTCAGAACCTGCAGCACCAAACCCGCAATGCGATCCAGATCGAAGAGATCGCCCGTGGCGGTTACGTGTTGAAGGACTGCGCAGGCGAGCCTGAGCTGATCCTGATCGCCACCGGTTCGGAAGTCGGCCTGGCCGTTCAAGCCTTCGACAAACTGACCGAGCAAGGCCGCAAGGTTCGTGTGGTGTCGATGCCATGCACCAGCGTCTTCGAAGCCCAGGACGCCGGCTACAAGCAATCGGTTCTGCCATTGCAGGTCAGCGCGCGTATCGCCATCGAAGCCGCCCACGCGGACTACTGGTACAAGTACGTGGGCCTGGAAGGTCGCGTGATCGGCATGACCACCTACGGCGAGTCGGCGCCTGCGCCGGCCTTGTTCGAAGAGTTCGGCTTCACCCTGGAAAACATCCTGGGTCAGGCTGAAGAGCTGCTGGAAGACTAAGGCACGCCGCGGTGGTTTTATGGCCACCGCGTTCCCTGTGTAGGAGCTGCCGCAGGCTGCGATCTTTTGATCTTAAAAGATCGCAGCCTTGTTTCACTCGACAGCTCCTACCAGCTCCTACAGGGATTTGTGTTGTTAGCAAGAATTCGTCTGCCGCGACTATCGAGAACCCCATGCCTCAACCGCGTCCTTACAAAGTTGCACTCAACGGCTACGGCCGGATTGGTCGTTGTGTCTTGCGTGCGTTGTTTGAGCGAGGCGATAAGGCCGGGTTTGAAATTGTCGCGATCAACGATCTGGCCGATATGGCCAGCATCGAATACCTGACACGCTTCGACTCCACTCACGGGCGGTTTCCCGGTGAAGTGAGGGTTGAGGGCGATTGTCTGCATATTAAGGGCGACTGCGTGAAGGTCCTGCGCAGTGCCACCCCCGAAGGCATCGATTGGGCGTCGTTGGGCGTCGATCTGGTGCTGGAGTGCTCCGGCGCTTATCACACCCGTCAGGATGGCCAGCGTTTTCTCGACGCCGGTGCGCCACGGGTGCTGTTTTCCCAGCCGATGGCCAGCGAGGCGGATGTCGACGCCACCATCGTCTACGGCGTGAACCAGGATTGCCTGACCGGCGACGAGCTGCTGGTGTCCAACGCGTCCTGCACCACCAACTGCGGCGTACCGCTGTTGCGCCTGCTGGATCAGGCCATTGGTCTGGAATACGTGTCGATCACCACCATCCACTCGGCGATGAACGATCAGCCGGTGATCGACGCCTATCACCACGAAGACCTGCGCCGCACCCGTTCGGCGTTCCAGTCGGTGATTCCGGTGTCCACTGGTCTGGCGCGAGGCATTGAACGCCTGCTGCCGGAACTTGCCGGGCGAATTCAGGCCAAAGCCGTGCGGGTGCCGACGGTTAACGTGTCCTGCCTCGATATTACGATGCAGACCGTAAGCGATACCGACGCCACCGAGGTCAACCGGATTCTGCGCGAGGCCGCCACCCATGGCCCGCTCAAAGGCCTTCTGGCCTACACCGAGTTGCCTCACGCCAGTTGTGATTTCAATCATGACCCACATTCGGCCATCGTCGATGCCAGTCAGACCCGCGTTTCCGGCCCACGGCTGGTGAACATCCTGGCCTGGTTCGACAACGAATGGGGTTTTGCCAATCGAATGCTGGACGTTGCTACACACTATCTGCAAACAGCTACTTCGCTCTCTGTTTCTCAAAAACCTGCTCTCTAAAACAGCTATCCAGGAAATGCGACCCATGACCGTGTTGAAGATGACCGACCTCGATCTGCAAGGTAAGCGCGTACTGATCCGCGAAGACCTCAACGTCCCAGTCAAGGACGGTGTTGTCACCAGCGATGCGCGAATCCTGGCTTCGCTGCCGACCATCAAGCTGGCCCTGGAAAAAGGCGCGGCAGTGATGGTCTGCTCGCACCTTGGCCGTCCGACCGAAGGCGAGTTCTCGGCCGAGAACAGCCTCAAGCCAGTGGCTGACTACCTGAGCAAGGCTCTGGGCCGTGAAGTGCCGCTGGTGTCCGATTACCTGGGCGGCGTCGACGTGAAAGCCGGCGACATCGTGTTGTTCGAAAACGTGCGCTTCAACAAAGGCGAGAAAAAGAACGCCGATGAACTGGCCCAGCAATACGCCGCCCTGTGCGACGTGTTCGTGATGGACGCCTTCGGCACCGCTCACCGCGCCGAGGGCTCGACCCATGGCGTGGCCAAATTCGCCAAAGTCGCCGCTGCTGGCCCGTTGCTCGCCGCCGAACTGGACGCACTGGGCAAGGCCCTGGGCTCCCCGGCTCAGCCAATGGCCGCCATTGTTGCGGGCTCCAAAGTGTCGACCAAACTCGACGTGCTCAACAGCCTGAGCCAGATCTGCAACCAGCTGATCGTTGGTGGTGGCATCGCCAACACCTTCCTGGCCGCTGCCGGTCACCCGGTTGGCAAATCGCTGTACGAGCCGGACCTGCTGGACACCGCCCGTGAAATCGCGGCGAAAGTCAGCGTGCCATTGCCAGTGGACGTGGTGGTCGCCAAGGAATTCGCTGAAAGCGCGACCGCGACTGTCAAACTGATCGCCGACGTGGCTGCAGACGACATGATCCTGGACATCGGCCCACAGACCGCGGCGAATTTCGCCGAGCTGCTGAAGTCGTCCAAGACCATCCTGTGGAACGGCCCGGTGGGCGTGTTCGAATTCGACCAGTTCGGTAACGGCACCAAAGTGCTGGCCCAGGCCATCGCGGAAAGCTCGGCGTTCTCCATTGCCGGCGGTGGCGACACTCTGGCGGCCATCGATAAATATGGCGTTGCCGAGCAAATCTCCTACATTTCTACCGGCGGCGGCGCGTTCCTCGAATTCGTCGAAGGCAAAGTGCTGCCGGCCGTTGAAGTCCTGGAAAGCCGGGCCAAGGCCTGAGGCCGCTCATTTGACCAGGCAAAGGAGTGTTCAGATGGTCAGGACATTAATGCTGTTGATCGCCGCGGGCATGCTGGCGGCTTGCGGGAGTAACCCGAAAGCCACGTCGGAACCCGCGCCATCCGAGTCGGATAAAGGCTGCTACCAGGCTGACTGGCAAGCGGAAACCAACCCGGTGATCAACAAGCGTTCCGGGCCCGATGGCCTGGACAAATACGAGACACAGACCCCGGCCAAGGAACATGGCTGCCCTTGACGGGTCTGACTCTTTACTCAGGGCTGGCGGCATGCGCCGTCAGTCGAGGAACATGGATGAAAGGTTTTATCGCCGTTACGGCGCTGGCATTGCTGGCAGGTTGTTCGAATTTCGACCTGTTCAAGCCTGCCGAATCAACGGACAACTGGACCACCTGGACCTGCGACAGCCAGGCCAAAGTGCTCTGGCGCTACACTGACGTGAGCCGCAAGGCAGTCGATGTTCGCCTGGGCGGCGCCGATCAGGTCTACCGCCTGAAGCTTGAACCGGGCGCCGAAGGTTCGCTGTACAGCAACGACATGCTGGCGTTTCACGTAAAAGGTGAGGAAGGCCTGGTGTACTGGGTCGCCACCAATGATTTGATTGGCCGCGGTTGTAAAGCGCAGTAATTGACATGCCACGGACCTAATGTGGGAGCGAGCTTTTGTGGCGAGGGGGCTTGCCCCCGTTGGAGTGCGAAGCGCTCCCGAAGCCAGCGGACGCGGGGCTAAGTTAGACCGCGTTGTCCGATTTACGACTGCTGCGCAGCCGAACGGGGGCAAGCCCCCTCGCCACAGGGTTTCAGCGACACAGGATTTTTGTTGTACCGAATTCGCAGCCCGGGCCAACCCCCGATCTGCAATAACTTGAATAGCCGCCGCCGCTACGGCAGGCTGGCACGATTAACGACCCTCAACCGGGAGAGACACACACAATGGCACTTATCAGCATGCGCCAGATGCTGGACCACGCAGCCGAGTTCGGCTACGGCGTTCCAGCCTTCAACGTCAACAACCTTGAGCAGATGCGCGCCATCATGGAAGCCGCTGACAAGACTGACTCCCCGGTGATCGTCCAGGCTTCGGCCGGTGCTCGCAAATACGCAGGTGCCCCGTTCCTGCGTCACCTGATCCTGGCGGCCATCGAAGAATTCCCGCACATCCCGGTGTGCATGCACCAGGACCACGGCACCAGCCCTGACGTCTGCCAGCGCTCCATCCAACTGGGCTTCAGCTCGGTCATGATGGACGGCTCCCTGGGCGAAGACGGCAAGACCCCGACCGACTACGAGTACAACGTTCGCGTTACCCAACAAACCGTGGCCATGGCTCACGCCTGCGGCGTTTCGGTAGAAGGCGAGCTAGGCTGCCTGGGTTCGCTGGAAACCGGCATGGCCGGTGAAGAAGACGGCATCGGCGCCGAAGGCGTTCTGGATCACAGCCAAATGCTGACCGACCCGGAAGAAGCCGCGGACTTCGTCAAGAAGACCCAGGTCGACGCCCTGGCCATCGCCATCGGCACCAGCCACGGCGCCTACAAGTTCACCAAGCCACCTACCGGCGACGTGCTGGCCATCGACCGCATCAAGGAAATCCACAAACGCATCCCGAACACCCACTTGGTAATGCACGGTTCGTCTTCGGTTCCGCAAGAGTGGCTGGCGATCATCAACCAGTACGGCGGCGACATCAAAGAAACCTACGGCGTACCGGTTGAAGAGATCGTCGAAGGCATCAAGCACGGCGTGCGCAAGGTCAACATCGACACCGACCTGCGTTTGGCGTCCACCGGTGCGATGCGTCGCCTGATGGCCACCAACCCGAGCGAGTTCGACCCGCGTAAATTCTTCGGCGCGACTGTTACTGCGATGCGTGACGTGTGTATTGCGCGTTATGAGCAGTTTGGTACTGCCGGTAATGCTTCGAAGATCAAGCCGATTTCGTTGGAAGCGATGTTCCAGCGTTACCTGAAAGGTGAGTTGAACGCTAAGGTTAACTAAGACCTTCAGCGTTTGAGTCGCATAAAAAAACCGCCGAGAGAGGCGGTTTTTTTTGGCCCGCGAATTAATACCAACGCGTGGCCTGACATAAGGCGCTTGAAATGTCACCTATAGTGGACATAATTAAACTATTAGATAGAAAAGTTCGATATAGGTGACATTCATGCTCCTGCAAAACCCCTCTGTGTTCGGTGACAGGGTCCGCCAGTTACGACGCGCCAAAGGCTATAGCCAGGCCATACTGGCGCACAGAGCAAAATGCAGCCGCAAAACCATCATTGATCTTGAGGCCGGTGAAAATGTCGCGCTTTACACCGCGTTCAGGGTGTTATCAGCGCTGGGCATGGCGCTTGAAATTGTTGATAACCGGATTGACCTCAAATCCCTGGCTGATCTGGTAGAGCCCGATGAGTAAGGTCAAACGGCTCAACGTCATGACACCGCAGGGCTTTTCGGGCGAGCTGTCCAAGGGCTCACAGTTTTCGTTTGCCTACGAATCTGCCGATGCATCCAGGGAGGTCTCGCTGGTCATGCCCTATGACCCGACGCCTTCGGTAAGCAATGTGCTGCATCCAATTTTCGATATGAACGTGCCGGAAGGGTTTCTGGCCGATCAGATCAAACGCCGGATGGCCAAGCACATGCAGGTGGATGAAATGCGCCTGTTATCGGTCATCGGAGGGAATCAAATCGGGCGCATCACCTACCAGAATCCGATAGAGGCACCCGTGTCCGTCCGTGCCCAGGTCGGGCTGCAAGAAATCCTGTCTGCGGATGCCTCGCAAGGTGTATTCGATTTTCTCGTCGATACCTACTTCGAATCGGGCATTTCAGGTGTGCAGCCCAAGGTACTGGTGCCTGATCTGGACAAACTCACCGGTAACCGAAAAACCATGCTCAGCTCCGATCTGATTGTTAAGTCAGGCGCCGATGAGTATGCACACCTGGCTCAAAATGAATTTCTCTGTCTGGAAGCGGCTCGCCTTGCCGGGCTGGAAACGCCGCCGTTCTGGCTGTCGGAGAATGGTGATTTGTTTGTGATGGAGCGATTCGATCTGACCGCTTCCGGTCGGCTCGGGTTTGAAGATATGGCCGTCCTTTTGGGGCTCAACAAAGATCCCCATGACAACTACAAGTATTCCCAAAGCTATGAAACCCTTGCCGCCGTGATTGGCCAAGTCTGCCGGCATGGTGATCCGTTACGTGAACTGGAGCGCTTTTTCTCTTCGGTCTGCCTTTCGGTCATGGTGCGTAACGGCGATGCACACCTGAAGAATTTCGGAGTGATTTACACCCATCCAGACGCGCTTGAAACGGTGCAGTTGGCACCGGTCTTCGATGTTACGAGCACCACTGTCTACGAAAACTACAACCCCAAATCCGGCCGCTCATTGGTTGACCGTACGTTGGCAATCAAGATGAACAAGGTGAAAAGCTACCCGGATCGTCAGCAATTGATTGAGTTTGGTCGAAAACACTGCGCGGTGGAGCGGCCGGCCTTGGTTATTGAGCGTATTGCCGAGGCGATGACTCAAGCGTTAGAGGCCAATCGGAGTCGTGTGGATGGTGAATTGCTTGCGGGCATGCAGAGTGAATGGGATGCGGGGCGGGTGGCTGCGCTGAACGATACTGTTGCGTCGGGGCTACGGCGCAAACCTGTGGGTAAGACGGACCGTTGATTTTCGTGATGGCTGGCGATCATCAACCCGTACGGGCTCCGCGCAGATAAGAAACCCGCCGAAAAGAGGCGGGTTTCTTATTGGAAGCAAGTTAGCTCGCCTAGCACCAACCGAGCCGCGATTACTCCTTCGGTTCGACGTGATCCAGCGCCTGGTTCACCGCCAGTTCACCGAGCATGACCACCTGGGCGATGCCCAGCAGGGTCTTGCGATGTGAGGTCTCTAGCGACGCCGCGAAATTGTTGAGCATTTCGGTGGCCGAGCCGAGTGTTTCGCTGGCATTGGCCAGCAGGGATTCGGTGTTGTACTTCGGATTGGCGAGGTACATGGGCTCGGGTTCGTGGGTGGTGGCCATGATTTTGGCGGCCGGGTTGAGGTAATGGTCGAGGG
Source organism: Pseudomonas sp. B21-019 (assembly GCF_024749225.1). Lineage (NCBI taxonomy): Bacteria > Pseudomonadati > Pseudomonadota > Gammaproteobacteria > Pseudomonadales > Pseudomonadaceae > Pseudomonas > Pseudomonas sp. B21-019. Next base: position 5,887,469 of record NZ_CP087193.1, on the reverse strand, counting down.
CGCGCTCGGCGGCTTCGTGGAATTTCTTTGAATCGGGGGATTCGTAGGGGGATGCCGGGTCTGTGACCGGCGGATTCGGAGTAGCTTTGAACATTTGGTGTATTCCCAATTGGGCCGCAACCAATCCGCTACTACACGAAAGGGTGGCGGCTGTACGCAAGTTAGTAGACCGGGCGAATCCACCAAAATCCCGGCGCACCCGAGGGCGCCATGCGCACAGCCACCATCAAGTACAGGTAAATGCCTGACTAAATGACGCTTGTACGTTGGTGGACACGCCGGGCTACTAAACCCGATCACTGCGAATCAGTGACACGAATCAAGTTACCGATGGCCTCCCAGACGCACAAGCCGGCGGATTCTGGCGTACCTGTAGGCGGTGACGCAAGCCGTTGTAGGCCTCATGAAGTAACGCTGAATGTCTTTAAACGTGGACGTTTAAGTGGGGGCTGATGCCGGTCAGTGAAGAGATGGAGTTGGACATAAAGAACCTGTGGCGAGGGAGCTTGCTCCCGCTGGGCCGCGAAGCGGCCCCCAAAAAGAGGGTCTGCTGCGCAGCCCAACGGGAGCAAGCTCCCTCGCCACAAAGGGTGGATTCCTGCGGTCTTTCAGGGATTACGTATCGTGATCGATATCCAGCTTGCTGAACGTCACTTCCCCGCCTTCAGTGGTGTACCCGGTGTTGTCTTGCACATAGGCCCCGGCCTTGAAGTACAGCGGCTTATCACGCCACATCGCGCTGATGTCGGTGTCCCACTGGTAGCCCGCCGCGCTGATGCCTAATGCACCGCCGGGGCTGAGGTGGATGAAGTAGGAGAATTCCTGATCGAGTTTCACGCCGGTGGCGATGGTGATGACCCGGGGGGTGTCGTCGTCGGGGTGCATGCGGACTTTGGCGACGATGTTGCCGGTCGCGCTGGAGGTTTTGTATTGATACTCGACCTTCACCATCGGCTTCTGGCTGTTGTAGGCATGGATCTGGCCAATAACGATCTTGCCCGAGCTGGGCACCTTATTGATCGCGAGGGTCGCACGCAGGGAATTGTCCGCGTCGGGGTAATACCAGTTTTTCAGCGTGCCGTTGCTGTAGGTTTCGCGCAGTTCGGTGCGAGGGTAGACCGCGTTTTCAGTGCGGGTGCCGGTGACCGGGGTCCAGAAAAACAAGGTGCCGGTGTCGGAGTGGAAGTATTGATCCTTGAAGCCGTCCACCAGCTTGGTGGTTTCGACGGTGTACGGCGGGCTGCCGACGGGAACGCTGAGGTTCCAGGTTGCGAGATCGATCATAATTCAAGCTTCCACATTTTTTACTGCACGCGCGTACCAGAAGCTCTAGCCCGCGCCTTCGGGGGGGGGTCTTTATAAGCGTAGAAAAGATCTTTGTTAATGCCCGTTCGGCAAATGGTTGACGCCAACATCCTGTCGAAATGCCATCTTTCCCGGTTTCCGGGGGCTGTAGGACTTACCGTTAGTCGGCTTCTAAAGCTTTGTCTAAATGCTGGCCCACTGACAGCTTCTGCTTTAAGGGATCCGGGTCTAGAGTGAAGTCGCAATAGGTGACCGGTTTTAACAAAAGGCCGGCCTGACGCCCCGAACAAGAGATGCAGCATGGAATGCGCACAATCTAAGCCAGCTGAAGGCAACTCAATCCTGTTAATTGTTGATGATTACCCTGAAAACCTGATCAGCATGCGCGCGTTATTACAGCGCCAGGATTGGCAGGTCATGACCGCGGCTTCCGGTTTTGAAGCCCTTGGCCTGTTACTCGAACACGATGTCGACCTGGTGCTGCTGGATGTGCAGATGCCGGGCATGGACGGTTTTGAAGTGGCGCGCTTGATGCGCGGCAGCCAGCGAACCCGTCTTACGCCAATCATTTTTCTTACCGCCAACGAACAGTCCCAGGACGCCGTGATCAAGGGTTACGCCAGTGGCGCGGTGGATTACCTGTTCAAGCCGTTCGACCCGCAAATACTCAAACCCAAAGTCCAGGCGTTGCTCGAGCACCAGCGTAATCGCCGTGCCTTGCAGCGGTTGAGCCATGATCTGGAAGTCGCCCGGGCTTTCAATGCTTCGGTGCTGGATAACGCCGCCGAAGGCATTCTGGTGGTGGGCGAGGACGGGTTGATTCGCTTTGCCAACCCGGCGATGTCGCGCCTGCTCAATGCCACGGTGAACGACCTGCAAGGCAAGGAGTTTCTGGATTTCCTGCAAAAACCGCACATCCCGATCTGGGCCGATTCCGAGTTGTTTGCCGGTTACAAACGCGGTGAAACCCTGCGCTTGCACGATGCGCTGCTGCGTACCGCGCCCGGCCAGCAAGTGCCGGTGGCGTTGTCTTGCGCGCCTTTGCCCGCCGAACAACATGCGATGGTGGTGACAGTGCTGGACATGTCGGTGGTGCGCCATCTGCATCAGCAGTTGGAGTTCCAGGCGGTGACCGACCCGCTGACCGGGCTGCTCAATCGCCGGGGTTTCTACCAGACCGTTGAAAACCTGCTGCTGCGCGGCGAACGTTCCGACAGCACTTGGGTGCTGTTGTACCTGGACCTCGACGGCTTCAAGCGGGTCAATGATTCCCTCGGCCACGATGCCGGCGACCGGGTGCTGCGTTGGGTGTCCGAGCAGTTGAAGGCGTGCCTGCGGCCCTTCGATATTCTGGCGCGGATGGGGGGCGATGAGTTCACTGCGTTGCTGGATCTTGAGCTCCCCGAGCAGGCGGCAAAGATTGCCGAGAAGCTCATCGAGCGGGTGTCGATCTGTCAGCAGATCGAAGGCATGGACATCGCCTTGGGTGCCAGCATCGGCATCGCCACTTATCCCGATTGCGGGTCTAATCTGGACGGGCTGATGCGCGCCTCCGACATTGCCATGTACGAAGCCAAGCGCGCCGGGCGTCAGCAATATCGCTTCTACGATCACGAAATGAACGGCCGGGCACGCTCGCGGCTGATGCTTGAAGAGAGCGTGCGCACGGCCATCGAGAACCGCGATTTCAACCTGGTGTATCAGCCCCAGGTGGCGATTGCCGATGGGCAGATCCGCGGGTTCGAAGCGTTGTTGCGCTGGCAGCATCCGAGTGTCGGCGATGTACCGCCGGGGCTGTTTTTGCCGTTGTTGGAAGAGGCGCGGTTGATCAGTCGCCTGGGTAGCTGGATTTATCATCGCGGGGCCAAACAGCGCAAAGCCTGGGAAACCTTGTTTGCCGAAGATCTGGTGCTGGGCGTCAGCTTGAGCAGCACCCAATTCGGGTTGCCCAACCTGGTCACCGAGCTGCGTCAGGTGCTGGAGCGCCATGGCCTGAGGCCGCAGCAGCTGGAAGTCGAGGTCACGGAAGAGGCCTTGATGTCTAACCCCGACGAGACCCGCAAACAACTGCGTTTACTGCGCAATCTGGGGGTGCGGGTGGCGCTGGATGACTTCGGCTCCGGGGCTTGTTCGCTGGCGCATTTGCGCGACCTGGAACTGGACACGCTCAAGCTCGACCGGCATTTGATCGCCCGGTTGCCGGGGTCTGAACGGGATGCGGCGCTGGCACGCAGTGTCATCGATTTGTGCAACCGGTTAGGGCTGCTGGTGATCGCCGAAGGGGTTGAAACGGTGGCGCAATATGAGTGGCTGCAAGCCAACGGTTGCCAGTATGTGCAGGGTTTCCTGGTGGCGCGGCCGTTGATGGCCGAGGACACCGGTCACTTTGTCGAGCCGTTCGACTGGGGCGCGCTGACGAGTTGAATTCGCTACACTGGCGACCTTTTCGTGATGCGTGTTGCCGCTCCAATGACTGTGTTGAAATACCTCCAGGCTTATCCTGCCGCGTTGCAGGACCAGGTGCGCCAACTGATCGCCGAAGGTCGGCTGGGCGATTACCTGAGCCAGCGCTATCCGGAAAAACACGGGGTGCAGAGCGACAAGGCGCTATACGCCTATGCCCTGGACCTCAAGCAGGAATACCTGCGTAACGCCCCGGCCATCGACAAGGTGTTGTTCGACAACCGTCTGGACCTGACCCACCGCGCGCTCGGTCTGCACACCGCGATCTCACGGGTGCAGGGTGGCAAGCTCAAGGCCAAGAAAGAAATTCGCATCGCCTCGCTGTTCAAGGACGCGGCGCCGCAGTTTCTGAAGATGATCGTGGTGCATGAGCTGGCGCACTTCAAAGAGTCGGATCACAACAAGGCGTTCTACAAGCTGTGCGAGCACATGTTGCCGGGGTATCACCAGGTGGAGTTCGATTTGCGGGTATACCTGACATGGCGGGATATGCACTGAACAAATCTGCTAATTAATCGGGAGCGCATGGATGGACGTGAGCAAGACCAAGAGCAGCTTCTACCGCCGATTGTACGTGGCGTACCTGATCGACAGCGGGCTGGCCAGTAACGTCCCTGCATTGACCGAAGTGACCGGTATGCCCCGACGCACGGCTCAGGACACCATCGCGGCGTTGGCGGATCTGGATATCGTTTGTGAATTCGAGCAGGAAGAGGGCGCACGTAACCACGCGGGGCGCTATCGGATTCGCGAGTGGGGGGCGATTGATCGGGGGTGGATCGAGCGTAATCTGCGGCAGATTAAAGCGGTGCTCGAGTATCCCTGAATTACCGACCCCGATCGTTCCCACGCTCTGCGTGGGAATGCAGCCATGGACGCTCCGCGTCCCAAGAGCGGACGCAGAGCGTGGGAACGATCATTGCGGGCGACGCATCCCGATATGCGGAATCTCATCCTCCAGGTATTCCTCACCCACCGCCACAAACCCGTACCGCCCGTAGTACCCCTGCAAATGCGCCTGGGCCGAGAGGTAGATCGGCACCTCGGGCCAGTGCTTCTCGGCCTGCTTCAACGCCTGGCTCATCAACTCATGCCCAAGCCCGGCACCGCGTGCCTGGGGTGCAATGATCACCCGGCCAATCACCACATCGCCGCCCTGCAACTCCGGGTCGAGCAATCGCAGGTAGGCCACCAGCCGATCCCCGTCCCAGCCCATCAAATGGCAAGTGTCACCTTCCAGGTCCTGGCCATCGATGTCTTGATAAGCGCATTTCTGCTCGACGACAAACACTTCGGCGCGCAGTTGCAAAATGGCATACAGCTGCTCTTTACCCAGATCGCTGTGGTGTTTGCAGACCCAATCGATTGTCATCTTCACATTCCTTGAACAACGTTGCTCCGATACTAAGCGCCCTGAGGCGGGATGTCTTTATGGCAGAGGAATCTGTGATAAAAGCCAAAATGCCATCATTCATTTCTCGCGAAGTTGTCTTCTTTGTGTAATCTGCGATGAAGCGCTGTGCAATGGCCTCAATGAGCTAATGTTAGGACCTGGGTTCGCCGGTAGAGGAACCTTGGAGTTTTGGCTGAAAAACACGTCGGGCAGCTCGCCCGCTAAGGATTTCTGGCATGCCGCGGTTTCATCGAGCGTTTGCTTTGATCGGATTGCTGTTGCTGACTCAGGCCGAAGCTGCGGAAAAGCTGCGTCTGGTCGCCGATGCCTGGCCACCCTTTACCGACGCCACGCTGGTCAATGGCGGTGTGGCCACGGACATCGTCAGTACCGCGCTGGCCCGGGCCGGTTACGCCAGCGATTTCGAACAAGTGCCGTGGGCGCGGGCCTTGTTTGGGGTGGGCGAGGGACGTTACGACGTACTGGTCAACACCTGGTACGCCGATGAGCGCACGAAGCTGGGGCAATTTTCCGGCGAGTACTTGCTCAACCGCGTGCGCTTTCTCAAGCGCAAAGACACGCCAATCGAATACAACAACCTGCAACAACTGCACACCTACCCGATAGCGGTGGTACGCGGTTATGCCTATTCGCAGGAATTTGATGAGGATGTGTCGTTGCAGAAAGTCCCGGTGCATAACTTCGCCATGGCTGTGCGCATGGTCGCGGCCGATCGGGTCAAGCTGACTTTGGAAGACGAGTTCGTCGCCCGGTATTACCTGGCGCGGGAATCACCCAAAGTGCGCAATGCCGTGGAGTTCCTGCCCAAGCCGTTGAGCGAGAACAGCCTGCATATTCTGGTGAGCCTGAAGAACCCGGAGCATGAACAGATCGTCGCCGGTTTCGACCGCGAAATTGCGGCGATGAAGGCTGATGGGAGTTATGACAAGTTGCTCAGGCAACATGGGATGTGATCTGAAAGGCCTGCCGTTTCTGGGCTGACGCCTTCGCGGGCAAGCCTCGTCGCTACACATCTCAGGCTTCGCCAGTGTCCTTGATCAAATGCGCCGCCAACGTCCGCAACGGCCCCAGTTGCCGGCAGATCAACGCCAGTTGCGTCTGCACCAGGCGCTGCCCTTCATCGATTTCATCCGGCATCTGCTCAAGCGCATTGGCCAGCGCTTCTTCTTCATCACTCTGAATTGCCACCGGCTGTTTGCTCGCCAGGCCCTGGGCGATGTCGTCGAGGCTGGCGGCCAGACTCACGCCCGCACCGTCGATCAAGTGCTCGCGCACATCCGACGGCAGTTGGGTTTCACGGTGCGCCCCAAGCCCCGACAAATAGCTAAGCAGGGTGTGCGACAGCACCAGGAATCGGAACCCGACATCGGCTTCCTTACGGAAGTGCCCCGGCTCCATCAGCATGTTGGCCAGTGTCGTCGACAACGCCGCGTCGGCGTTGTGCGCGTTACGTCGGGCCAGGCGATAAGCCAGGTCGTCGCTTTTACCGGCGGCGTATTGCTGCATGATCTGGCGCAGGTAAATGCTGTTGCAGGTCAGGGTATTGGCCAGCACTTTGTTCAGGCGTCGGCCCTGCCAGTCCGGCAGGAACAGGAATACCGCCAGGCCGGCGATCAGGCTGCCGAGCAAGGTATCGAGCAGTCGTGGCAGGAACAGCCCGTAACCATCCCCGACCTGGTTGAAGCAGAACAGCACCATCAAGGTGATCGCCGCGGTCGCCAGGGTGTAGCGGGTCGTGCGGTTGGTAAAGAACACCACCCCGGCCACGATCGCGAAGCACGACTGCACCAACGGGCTCGGAAACAGATCGAACAACGCCCAGGCCGCAGTCAGGCCGATGGCGGTGCCGATGATCCGCTGGCCAAGTTTGCGGCGGGTGGCGCCGTAGTTCGGCTGGCAGACAAACAGCGTGGTGAGGATGATCCAGTAACCTTGCGAGGGGTGGATCAAATGCACCATCGCGTAGCCGATGCTCAACGCCAGGGGCAGGCGCAGGGCGTGGCGGAACAGCAAGGACGTCGGCGTCAGCTGTGTGCGCAAGCGAATCCACACATCCTTGAGGCTGCGTGGCGAACGGTCGAGCAGGCTGCTGTCGGTGGCGTCTGCAAGCGCATCGGGGTTGCTGGCGTCGCTGAGCAAACGGTCGAGGGTGCCGAGGTTGGCGGCCAATGCCCGCAACGAGCGCAACAGACCGCGCCAGGCCGGATTGCTCTGGATGCGCAGGTGTTCGAGGGAGGCGTGCAGGTCGCTCAAGGCTTCGGCGAAGCTGGCGTCATAGATGAACGGCTGGCGCATCTGGATCGATTCGGCCAGCGCGCGGCACACCTTGCCCTGTTGGCGCAGCAGGCGCTGACAGCGGAACAGCACGTCGCTGTGGAAGAACGCCTCGGCCAGCGCGTTGTAAGGGTAGTGCGAGGAGCTGGCGCGCTCGTGGATGTCCTGGGCGAGGAAGTACAGCTTCAGGTAACGGCTGAGTTTCGCCCCCGGCCTGCCATCGCCGACCCGGTGCAGAATGATTTCCTTGGCGGCGTTCAGGGCTGCCACCACCCGACCGTTCTGCTGGGCCAGTTCCAGGCGGCGCGCTTCCACGTCCAACTGCCGGATCGGTTCGAACAACGACGATTTCAGTTTCAGGTAATAACCCAGTTCACGGAATAACCGCGCCAGGCTCTGTTGCACCGGCTGGTTGGAAAACAGCGCCTGCCACAGCACCGAGAGCAAGCCATACCACGCTGCACCGGCCACCAGCAGCACCGGCTCGTGCCAGAAATCGGTGACTGCACCGCCGCGCTGGTCCACGCCGATCATGGTGTAGACCGACAGAATCAGCGTCGCTGAAGCAATCGCGCCATAACGTTCGCCCAGCGCGCCGAGCATGGTCAGACAAAAGCTGGCCAGGGCAAAGGCGATGATAAAGAGAACGGGGTAGGGGAAAAGCAGTTCGACGGACAGGGCGGCGACCATAAAACACACCAGCGTCACGGCCAGCGCGTTGAGGCGGCCCTGCCAACTGTCGTCGGTTTCGGCCAGGGCGCTGGCGATGATCCCCAGGAACAACGGGATCAGCAGGCCCATTTCATCCTGATACCAACACAGCGCCATGGTGCCGGTCAGGGCGATGAACACCCGAACGCTGTAACTGAATTTATCCAGCGCCCAGAGGCGACGCAGAGACTGCCGAAATGTGGTCGATGACATGAAGTGCGAAGGCCTTCCGAGGCGATGACGCTAAATTGAGCCACTAATGACGCCGACGCAATGGCGCCGATCACATCAGACAGCAAAATCTGTTCCTTCCTGGCGAAACACGCTCCCCTGCAGGGGTAATGCTGTTCACTTAAACGCACTCTCCAATCATGGCTACCTTTGTGGCGAGCGAGCTTGCTCCGGGCGGCGTTCCGACGCTGGGCTGCGTAGCGGCCCCAAAAATCTGACAACTATTGCCGATTTTTGTGAGTGCTACGCACTCAAGCGGGAGCAAGCTCCCTCGCCACAGGTTTCTCTGATTCAAGACGCTCTTAAGTGAACAGCATCAGTGAACAGCATCACCCTACAGGGGAGCGGTGTAGTCAGACGTACTGCGCCGCCGCGTAACCGGACGCCCAGGCCCATTGGAAGTTGAAACCACCCAGATGCCCGGTGACGTCGAGCACTTCACCGACGAAATACAGGCCGGGGCTTTTCAGCGACTCCATGGTCTTGGATGACACTTCGCGCGTGTCGACGCCACCCAGGGTCACTTCGGCCGTGCGGTAGCCCTCGGTGCCGGCCGGCACGACTTTCCAGCTCGCCAGTTTTTCAGCGATGTCTGCAATTTCTGCGTGGGTGTATTGCTTCATCGGTTTGGAGACGAACCAGTTGTCTGCCAGCAAGTTGGCCATCTTCTTGGTGAAGATCTCACCGAGCAGGGTTTTCAACTCGCTGTTCGGGCGCTCGACTTGCTGCTGTTGCAGCCAGCTCGGTACGTCGTGATCCGGCATCAGGTTGATCTCTACCGTGTCGCCGGATTCCCAGAACGAAGAAATCTGCAAAATCGCCGGGCCGCTGAGACCGCGGTGGGTGAACAGGATGTTCTCGCGGAAACTCTGGTCGTTGCAGCTCACCAGGCAATCCACCGACGTACCGGACAGTTCGGTGCACAGCTCCTTGAGCTGATCGGTGATGGTGAACGGCACGAGGCCGGCGCGGGTCGGCAGCAGGTCGTGGCCGAACTGCTTGGCCACCTGATAGCCGAAACCGGTGGCGCCGAGGGTCGGAATCGACAGGCCGCCGGTGGCGATCACCAGGGATTGGCAAGTGATCTGGTCCAGCGTGGTATCCAGCAGATAACCGCTTTCGAGCTTCTCGATGGTCTGGATCGAGGTGTCCAGGTGCAGGCTGACGCCAACCTGATTGCACTCGTCGAGCAGCATGTCGAGGATGTCGCTGGATTTGTTATCGCAGAACAACTGGCCGAGTTTCTTCTCGTGGTATGGCACGCCGTGTTTGGCCACCAGACCGATGAAGTCCCACTGGGTGTAACGTGCCAACGCAGATTTGCAGAAATGTGCGTTCTGCGAGAGGAAATTGCTCGGCTCGGTGTACATGTTGGTGAAATTGCAGCGGCCACCGCCCGACATGAGGATTTTCTTGCCGGCCTTGTTGGCATGGTCAAGCAACATCACCTTGCGCCCGCGCCCGGCGGCGGTCAGCGCACACATCAACCCTGCGGCGCCAGCGCCAATGATCACGACTTCGGTAGAGCGCAAAACGGTGTCCTCAGAATGGAATACCTGTAGGAGCTGCCGCAGGCTGCGATCTTTTGACTTTGCTTTTCAAGATCAAAAGATCGCAGCCTCGTTTCACTCGGCAGCTCCTACAGGGGAAGTGTGGCGGTTTACAGGATGCGCACGCGCAGCGAACGGCCTTTGATTTTACCGTCGTTCAGGCGCTGCAAGGCTTGCTTGGCGATCCCGCGCTCCACGGCCACATACGCCTGGAAGTCGAAAATCGCGATCTTGCCGACCTGGGCACCAGGAATGCCCGCCTCGCCGGTCAGTGCACCGAGAATGTCACCCGGACGGACTTTGTCTTTACGGCCCGCACCAATGCACAGCGTGCTCATCAGCGGCAGCAGCGGACCGCCGCCCTGGGACGTGAGGTTATCCACCTGATCCCAATTCAACGGCGACTTCTGCAGTTGCTCGATGGCTTGGGCGCGATGCGCTTCGGACGGTGCGACCAGGCTGATCGCGATGCCTTTCTCGCCGGCACGACCGGTACGGCCGACACGGTGAATGTGGATTTCCGAGTCACGGGCCAGTTCGACGTTGATCACCATGTCCAGCGCATCGATGTCCAGGCCGCGTGCGGCGACGTCGGTGGCAACCAGTACCGACGTACTGCGGTTGGCGAACATTGCCAGTACCTGGTCGCGGTCACGCTGTTCCAGATCGCCGTGCAGGCCGACGGCGGAAATGCCTTTGGACGTCAGGTGATCGACGGTTTCCTGAACTTGCTGCTTGGTGAAGCAGAACGCCACGCAGGACGCCGGGCGGAAGTGGCCGAGCACCTTGGTCACCGCGCTCATGCGCTCTTCCGGGGAGATTTCGTAGAAACGCTGCTCGATCTGCGTGTCGTCGTGGAATGCCTCGGCCTTCACTTGCTGCGGATTACGCATGAACTTCGACGCCAACTGCTTGATGCCTACCGGATAGGTGGCGGAGAACAGCAGGGTCTGGCGACGTTCCGGGCACTGGGCGATGATTTCTTCGATGGAATCGTAGAAACCCATGTCGAGCATGCGGTCGGCTTCGTCGAGGATCAGCGTGTTCAGGCCGTGAAGCACCAGCGAACCCTTGCGCAGGTGTTGCTGGATGCGCCCCGGAGTGCCGACGATGATGTGCGCGCCGTGCTCCAGCGAGCCGATCTGCGGGCCGAAAGACACGCCGCCGCACAGGGTCAGCACCTTGATGTTGTCTTCGGAGCGGGCCAGGCGACGGATTTCCTTGGCGACCTGGTCGGCCAGCTCACGGGTCGGGCAGATGACCAGTGCCTGGCAACCGAAGAAGCGCGGATTGATCGGGTTCAACAGGCCGATACCGAAGGCGGCGGTCTTGCCGCTGCCGGTCTTGGCCTGGGCGATCAGGTCCATCCCCTTGAGGATCACCGGCAAGCTTTGCGCCTGGATCGGCGTCATCTGGGCATAACCGAGGGAGTCGAGGTTAGCCAGCATGGCGGCGGACAGCGGCAAAGTATTAAAAGCGGTGGCGATGGTGGTCACGGGACTGGCCTGCAAAACAAAATGTCGCGCAGTGTATCAGTCCCAGGCTCTCCACCTGCAAATTCTGGACGAATAGCCGTAGCAGCTGTCGAGGTACGAGGCTGCGTTGCGTGTCCGCAGGACCGCCCCGGGGGGCCGCTTCGCAGCCCAACGCAGCCTCGTGCCTCGGCAGCTGCTACGGGTCAGTGCTCGATATCGTGCTCACGGCTGACCATCCGTCGGCCATCCTTTGGTGAAAGCTGCGAGAAGATGGTTGCAGCCAGCATCGCCATGATTCCGACCGTCACAAACGTCAGCTGGAACGCGCCCAGAACCGTGTCCACGCCGTCATTGCCGATCTCCGCCGTGAAGCCGCCGAGCAGCGCACCGGCGCAGGCCACGCCGAGGCTCAGGGACAATTGCGCGACCACCGATAGCAAACTGTTGCCGCTGCTGGCGCTGGCGTCGTCGAGGTCGATCAGGGTGACGGTGTTCATCGCGGTGAACTGCAAGGAGTTGATCGCCCCCAGAATCGCCAACTGGCCCAGCAACAGCCAATACGGCGTCTGCTCGCTGACCAGGCCCATGCTCGCCAGCATGATCCCCAGCGCCAGTGTGTTGCCGGTCAGCACGATGCGGTAGCCAAAACGTTCGATCAACGGCCGCGCCACCGATTTGGCGACCATCGCGGCCGCAGCCAGGGGCAGCATGCTCATCCCGGCCTGTGACGGCGAATAGCCCAGCGCCACTTGCAGCAGCAACGGCACCAGGAACGGCAATGCGCCGCTGCCCAACCGGGCGAACAGGTTGCCGAGGATGCCCACGGCGAAGGTCCGGGTCTTGAACAGCGATGGCGCAAACAGTGGATTGTCGATGTGCCCGGCCCGCAGCCAATAGGCCGCCAGACAGGCCATGCCGGCAAACAACAGCAACATCACCCGCAAGTGCGGCAGACGCAGTTCGCCGAGGCCTTCCATGGCGATGGTGATCAGCACCATCGCCGCGCCGAACAGCAAGAAGCCCAGGCTATCGAAGCGGGTGCGTTCACTGCCGCGCAGGTCGGGAATGAATTTCCACACCGCATAGCAGCCGATGACACCCACCGGCAGGTTGATCAGGAAGATCCAGTGCCAGGTCAGGTATTGCACCATCCAGCCGCCCATGGTCGGGCCGATCAGCGGGCCGAGCAGGCCGGGAATGGTGATGAACCCCATGATCCGCACCAGATCCGAGCGCGGATACGCGCGCAGCACTACCAAGCGTCCGACCGGCAACATCAAGGCGCCGCCCAGGCCCTGGATCACCCGGGCGCCGATCAGCATGCTCAGGGTGCTCGACAAGGCGCAGAGCAATGAGCCGATGCTGAACAACAGGATGGCGCCGAAGAAAATTTTCTTGGTGCCGAAACGGTCGGCGATCCAGCCGGAGGCGGGAATCAGCAAGGCGACGGTGAGCATGTAGGCGATGATCACACCTTGCATGCGCAGCGGGTCTTCGGCCAGGTCCCGGGCCATGGCGGGGAGGGCGGTGTTGAGGATTGTCCCGTCGAGGGACTGCATGAAGAAGGCAATGGCCACGACCCACGGCAACCAGCGGGCGGTGACAGCGTCGAGAGGTGGGCGGTTGGGCATGGGACCTCTTTGTCAGGTAGTGCTCGGTCCCTGTGGCGAGGGGGCTTGCCCCCGTTCGGCTGCGTAGCAGTCGTAAATCCGGTGAATGCGGTCTGTCTGACAGAGCGCATTTGCCGGTCTGGGGCCGCTTCGCAGCCCAACGGGGGCAAGCCCCCTCACCACAAGGTTTTTGTGTTTACAGGGTCAAGGTCAATCGGCTGACGAGCGCTCCTGGCAGCAATGCCGAAGACGTGTTCCGCTGACTGTAGGTGCTGGCCGACAACATCAGCTCGCGTTCCTCGGTCAACGCTTCCAGCTGCGAACCGAGCAGGCTGTAGGCGCTGTCATCGAAACGCATGGTGCTGACCGGTGCCTGAATCTCGCCGTTCTCGACCCAGAAGGTCGCGAACCGTGTCATGCCGGTCAGGCGCGCTGCCGGTTGGTCCGAGTAGTTCAGGTACCACAGGTTGCTGATGTACAGACCGGTGCCCAGTTGCTTGAGAATCTCGGCTTCAGGCAAAGCGCCGGCCGCCATGTTCAATGCACTTGGGGCTTCACCGCCGCCGGCGCCGTTGGCGGTCAGGCCGTATTCGGCGGCGCTGCGTGAACCGACCAGTTGCTCGCCCGCCTTGCCCTCAACAATCAGCCGCAGATCGCTGCGCGGATAACCTTCACCCGAAAACGCCGGGCTCAGGGAGCCGCTGACTTTTTCATCCAGGGACACCAACGGGCTGAACGAGCTGTCGCCACCGTAGAGCTTCTGCAGCGGACTGCTCTTGCTGGCAATCGACTGCGCCGAGAACCCGCCCCAACTGAGCATGCCCATGATTTCTTCCAGGGCTGCCGGCGCGAGGTACGCGCGGTACTGACCCGGCGCCAGCGTGCGCGTTGGCCGACCCAGAAACGCCAACTGCTCGCGGGCCTGCTGGAAACGCCGGGCAAAGCCTTTGCTGTTCCAGTCGTGCCCGGCATAGCTGGCTTTCACCGCCTGACCGTTTTCATGGAACAGGCTGAAATCGAAGTTGAAGCTGTTGGCCTGATGCCAGCCGAACGCGCCCGAAGAACTGGCGAAACCGCGACTGATCGGCCCGGCGGCATAGAAACCGACCAGATCCAGCCCCTCGCCGGCCTGAGTGATTTCAGCGACCACCTGCTCGGTATCCGGCAGCGGATGATCCTGCACGTTGTTGCTCTGCCAGTCGTCATGGTTGAGCAGCAGGTACGGGTCCTGAGGCAGCAGCGGCAGGGTCTCGCGCAACTGCTGCAGCCCCTCGGCCAGACGCTGAAGATCGACTTCCGGATCGCCCGACAACGTGATATCGAGGTCGGCGTGGCGCCCATCGTCGATCAGTTTGAAGCCGATGCTTGCCTGCTGCACCTGCCCGGCCTGACGCACCTTGGCGTGGTTGAAGCGCACGAAGGCCGACGATTCGGCGGCGTAGCTGAGGGTGAACTGCTCAGGCGTGCGCAACGCATCGCGCAGCCAGTTAACCAAGGCCTTGAACGAATCGGCCTGGCTTTTTGAAGTGCTCGTGGACGTACTCATCAGGCATCTCCCCCAAACACATCAACATTGCTGAACACACAGGCCGGCGACGCATGGCCGACACGGATCACCTGGTTCGGTTCGCCCTTGCCGCAGTTCGGCGTGCCCAGCACCTTGAAGGTGCTGACGTCACCGACGGCGCGCAGGCTCTTCCAGAATTGCGCGGAAATCGCCCGGTAATTCGGGTTCTTCACCACGCCTTTGAGTTCGCCGTTTTCGATCAACTGGCCCCATTCGCAGCCGAACTGGAACTTGTTGCGCGCATCGTCGATGGACCACGAACGGTTGGTGCTCATCAAAATGCCGTGCTCGATGTTGCCGATCAATTGCTCAAGCGATTGATCGCCAGGCTCGATGTTGAGGTTGGCCATGCGGTCGATCGGCGGGCGGTTCCAGCCGCAGGCGCGGCTGTTGGCCACGCCGTCGAGGCTGGCCCGGAACTGCGAGAGCGCGCCGCCCAATGGTCGCAGCAGCAAACCTTCCTTGATCAGAAATTGCTTGCTGGCGGCGGTGCCTTCGTCGTCATGGCCGTAGCTGGCGAGCTGTTCGGGGATGTCCGGGTCGAATGTCACGTTGAGCAGTTCGGAGCCGTATTGCAGGCGGCCGAAGTCTTCTGCCTTGACGAAACTGGTGCCGGCGTAATTGCGCTCGTCGCCGAGGATGCGGTCCAGTTCCAGCGGGTGACCGATGGACTCGTGGATTTGCAGCATCATCTGGTCGGGCATCAGCAACAGGTCGCGCGGACCTTGCGGGGTGTTCGGTGCCAGCAGCAATTGCAACGCCTGGTCGGCGACTTTCGGGCCGGCGCCGATCAGGCCGCAGCGGCTGATCACATCAAAGCCGCCCTGCTGACCGAAATTTTCGCGGCCGAGGGTGCGGGTCTGGCTGTCGCTACCGTCGTAGGCGGTGACGTCCATGCTCGGGTAGACGAAGCGCTGGGCCTGGCGCAGTTCAGCACCGGCGCTGTTGAGGTAGATCTGCTCGACGTTGGTGATGCCGATGCTCGCCTGCCAGTTCACCAGGCGTTCGTCCTTGGGCACGGCGGCGGATTCAGCGCCAAGCACTTGGTAGCATTCGCTGAGAGACGGGAAGGGCTGGTCGAGGCTCGGCGAGAAATAGTCGGCGCGGTCGCTGGAAACCGCTTGCTCACGCAAGTCGAGGAGCGCGTGGGGCTTGAGCCGACGGGCTTGCTGCTCGGCTTTCTCCAGCGCGGCTTGTAGCCCGGACTGGGACAGGTCGTTGGTCGCGGCATAGGCTTCGACGCCGTTGACCCGAACGGTCAGCATCGCACCTTCGTCCCGGCTCAGGCTCGGCGGTTCGGCGACGTTCTTGCGCACCGACAGGTACTGGCCGGATTCGCGTACATAACGCAGCGAAAAGAATTCAGCGCCCGTGCGCAACGCAGCAAAGCGCTGCTTGAGCTGGGGGTGGAAATCGAACATTCGGGAACCTCCTTGGTATGGAGTGGCGGCGAATCGGTGTTGCGAGGGGGGGTGAAACGTTTGCGTGGCGCTAGATTAGGCCTGCGTGGGGGTAGGATCAAGTGAAGAGAGGTGTAGGAAGAGTTGAGGTTGGCTGAGCCAGGAATTTATAGGCTGATCATTCCCACGCTCTGCGTGGGAATGCCGCCATGGAAGCTCTGTGTCCGCTGTGTGACGCGGAGCGTCACGGGATGCATTCCCACGCGGAGCGTGGGAATGATCAAGGCCGCGCCTCGGTGTAACTGCGTTACTGAGCGGTAGGGCTCACATCCCGCAACGGCTTACCCTTCACCGGTGCACCGCCGGCCACGTAGTATTTGGCCTTGCTGCGTGGCAGTGGCTTGCGACCGCGGATCTTGTCGGCGATTTTCTCGGCCATCATGATCGTTGGTGCGTTCAGGTTGCCGGTGGTGATGATCGGCATGATCGAGGCATCGACCACGCGCAGGCCTTGCATGCCATGTACACGACCTTCGCCATCGACCACGGCCATTTCGTCGGTGCCCATCTTGCACGAGCAGGACGGGTGGAACGCGGTTTCGGCGTGCTCGCGGATGAACTTGTCCAGCTGCTCGTCGGTTTGCACGTCGATGCCGGGGCTGATTTCGCGACCACGGAAGGCATCCAGCGCCGGCTGTTGCATGATTTCACGGGTCAGGCGGATGCCATCGCGGAATTCCTGCCAGTCCTGCTCGGTAGCCATGTAGTTGAACAGGATGCTCGGGTATTCGCGCGGATCCTTGGACTTGGCCTGGATACGACCGCGGCTTGGCGAACGCATGGAACCCATGTGCGCCTGGAAGCCGTGCTCTTTCACGCCGTTGCTGCCGTTGTAGTTAATCGCTACCGGCAGGAAGTGATACTGGATGTTCGGCCATTCGAATTCCGGGCGGGTACGAATGAAACCGCCGGCTTCGAACTGGTTGCTGGCGCCGATGCCGGTGCCGTTGAACAGCCACTCGGCACCGATGGCCGGTTGGTTGTGCAGGAGCAGCGACGGGTACAGCGAAACCGGTTGGGTGCAGGCGTATTGCAGGTACAACTCGAGGTGATCCTGCAGGTTTTCACCGACGCCCGGCAGGTCGTGGACCACCGGAATATCAAGCTTTTTCAGCAGTTCGGCCGGGCCGACACCGGAGCGTTGCAGGATCTGCGGCGACGCGATGGCGCCGGAGCACAGCAACACTTCCTTGCGGGCACGGACTTCAACGCGCTCTTCAGCCGCGCCGATCAGGTAACGCACGCCGACTGCACGCTTGCCTTCGAAAAGAATCTTGTCGGTCAGGGCGTGGGTGACGATGGTCAGGGTCGAACGCTTCTTGGCGATGTCCAGGTAACCGCGAGCGGTACTGGAGCGACGGCCTTTCGGCGTCACGGTGCGGTCCATCGGGCCGAAGCCTTCCTGCTGGTAACCGTTCAAGTCTTCGGTACGCGGGTAACCTGCTTGTACGCCTGCTTCAACCATCGCACTGAACAGCGGGTTGTTGCCGGCTTTAGGCGTGGTCACGCTGACCGGACCTTCACCACCGTGGTAGTCGTTCGGGCCGATGTCACGGGTTTCCGCCTTGCGGAAATACGGCAGGCAGTCGAGGTAAGTCCAGTCTTCCAGACCTGGCAGTTTTGCCCAGCCGTCGTAGTCCATGGCGTTGCCGCGGATGTAGCACATGCCGTTGATCAGCGAAGAACCACCCAGGCCCTTGCCGCGACCGCATTCCATCCGGCGACCGTCCATGTGTGGCTCTGGATCGGTTTCGTACGCCCAGTTGTAGCGACGACCTTGCAGCGGGAACGCCAAAGCCGCTGGCATTTGTGTGCGGAAATCCAGACGGTAATCCGGGCCGCCCGCTTCGAGCAGCAGGACGGTGACGCCTTCGTCTTCAGTCAGACGGGTCGCCAGGGTGTTACCGGCGGAGCCGGCACCGATGATGATGTAATCGAATACTTGGGACATTGAATGCACCCTCTTTGAAGTTGGTCAGGTCGCGGGTCGCCGATGCGCTGCGTGACCTGTGGCGAGGGGGCTTGCCCCCGTTCGGCTGCGCAGCAGTCGTAAAATCAGCGACCACGCTCTATCTGAAGACTTGCGATGTCTGGATGGGGGCCGCTTCGCGACCCAACGGGGCGATGCGGCGTTCCGACAAGCCCCCTCGCCACAGAGACCTCGCAGGCCTTAGAAAACCGAGGCGTAATCGCCCAGTTCGACCTGTACCGATTTGATGCGTGTGAAGTTGTTCAGCGAGCTGATGCCGTTCTCACGGCCCACGCCCGACTGCTTGTAGCCGCCGACCGGCATCTTGGCGTCGGACTCGCCCCAGGCGTTGATCCAGCAGATACCGGCTTCCAGTTGATGAATCACGCGGTGCGCGCGGTTCAGGTCTTTGGTAACGACGCCGGCAGCCAGGCCGAAGTCGGTGTCGTTGGCGCGACGGATCACTTCTTCTTCGGTTTCGTAGCTCAGGATGCTCATCACCGGGCCGAAGATTTCTTCGCGCACGATGGTCATTTCGTCGGTGCAGTCGGTGAACACGGTCGGCGCCACGAATGCGCCTTTGGCGAATTCGCCGTCGGTCAGACGAGCGCCGCCGCACAGCAGGCGAGCACCTTCTTCCTTACCTTTGGCGATGTAACCCAGCACGCTTTCCATGTGGGCGAAGCTGACCAGCGGGCCGAAGTTGGTGTTTTCGTCTTCCGGGTTGCCAACGCGGATGCGTGCAACGCGCTCAACGATCTTGGCTTCGAACGCGGCTTTCAGGTGGCTCGGGACGAACACGCGAGTGCCGTTGGTGCAGACCTGACCGGAGCTGTAGAAGTTGGCCATCATCGCGGTGTCGGCGGCGCGATCGAGGTCGGCGTCGTCGAAAATGATCAGCGGGGATTTGCCGCCCAGTTCCATGGTCACGTCTTTCAGCGTGGAAGCGGAAGCGCTGGCCATGACTTTCTTGCCGGTGTCGGTGCCGCCGGTGAAGGAGACTTTTTCGATGCGTGGGTGTTCGGTCAGCCAGGTGCCGACTTCACGGCCGCTGCCGGTCAACACGTTGAACACACCAGCCGGCAGGCCGGCTTCGGTGTAGATCTCGGCCAGTTTCAGGGTGGTCAGCGAGGTGACTTCGCTTGGCTTGAAGATCATCGCGTTACCGGCCGCCAGGGCTGGAGCGGATTTCCACAGGGCGATCTGGATCGGGTAGTTCCACGCGCCGATACCGGCCACGATGCCCAGTGGCTCGCGACGGGTGTAGACGAAAGAAGTGGTGCGCAGTGGAATCTGCTCGCCTTCGATGGCCGGTACCAGACCTGCGTAGTATTCCAGCACGTCAGCGCCGGTGACGATGTCGACGTAACGGGTTTCGGAGTACGCCTTGCCGGTGTCCAGGGTTTCCAGGGCGGCCAGTTCATCGTTGCGCTCGCGCAGGATGTCGACGGCACGACGCAGGATGCGCGAACGCTCCATGGCGGTCATCGCGGCCCAGATTTTCTGGCCCTTTTCGGCACTGACCACTGCACGCTCGACGTCTTCCTTGGTCGCACGTTGTACTTTTGCGAGGACTTCACCGTTAGCCGGGTTGATGGCTTCGAAGGTGGCGTCGCTGCTGGCGTCACTGTAGCCGCCGTCGATGTAGAGTTTTTGCAGTTCGAAACGGGCCATAAAGTCCTCGCAAGTGCATAAGTTGGTTGGCGTTGACCACTGGGACGTGCCGTGTAGCGTTGGCGACGCTGATCAGTGGCGTTCAGGGGCTGAGCGGTTTTATGTGTGCTCTAACTCACCTGCTTGGCCAATTGGATATCCATGTATTCGTAAGCGATTCTTTGCGCCTGCTCGGTGTCGAAAGCATCTCCCGACAGCGCGCCGCGCAACCACAAACCGTCAATGAGGGCTGCCAGGCCCCGGGCGGCGCTGCGCGCTTGATCAAGCGGCAACGCACGGCGGAACTGGCAGCACAGGTTGGAATACAGACGGTGATCGTTGATCCGCTGCAACCTGTGCAAAGACGGCTGGTGCATGCTGGTGGCCCAGAAGGCCAACCAGGTTTTCATTGCCGGGCCATTGACCTGGCTGGCGTCGAAGTTGCCTTCGATAATCACCTGCAGATGCGCCCGTGGGCTGTCATCTGCCATCGCCTGACGGCGCGCGGTGACGTTCTCGCTGAGGACGCTCATCAGATACCGCATCGTGGCGGCGATCAGGCCATTCTTGTCCTGAAAATAGTGACTGATGATGCCATTCGAGACACCGGCCAAACGGGCGATCAGCGCAATGCTGGCGTCCCCCATGCCGACCTGATCGACGGCCTGTAGCGTGGCTTCGATCAATTGCTGGCGGCGGATGGGTTGCATACCGACCTTGGGCATCTTGCACATCTCCTTAGGCCTTCCGGTGGACGAAATACGCCTACCGGATTGAGGGCCAGTCTATTTTGTTTTGATTGAACGTTCAATCAACAAAGAATAAGATCTGCGACAATTCGTCGCTGCCTACAGGTTTTTCCTACGTGTAGTGGGCGGAAAAACGACATCTGAACATGCTCGAAACCCACACGCACTGGCGTTCCATGGGTTTCGGGCTTTTTTCGGGGTGTCTTTATATCACCCGCCGGTCGGCTGCCAACTAATCGATTGGTCGGGTAACGCGTTGCCTTGTGTTCTTCTCTCGCACTGCCCGGAGCATCTGTGCCATGAGTTCTGCCTCTCTAATAAAGACCCCACCCGAGAAGGTGACGGTCAACGGTTGGGTGTTCTACACCTCTACCGCGTTGATTCTGTTGTTGACCGCCATTCTGATCATCGCCCCGCAAGAGGCCGGCAGAATGCTCGGCATTGCCCAGGCGTGGTTGTCCCGCAGCTTCGGCTGGTACTACATGGTGGTGATCGCCGCCTACCTGGTGTTTGTGGTTGGCCTGGCGTTTTCGTCCTATGGCAAGCTCAAGCTGGGCAGCAAGGACGATACCCCGGACTTCAGCTATGGCGCCTGGGCGGGGATGCTGTTCTCGTCGGGTATCGGCATCTCGCTGTTGTACTTCGGTGCGTCCGAGCCGCTGGACCATTACTTCAACCCGCCGGAAGGCGTGGCCGGCAGCAACCTTGCCGCACGTCAGGCAGTGCAGCTGACGTTCCTGCATTGGGGCCTGCATGGCTGGGCGATCTACGCTTTGGTCGGCCTGGCCGTGGCGTACTTTGCTTATCGTCATAACCAGCCGCTGGCGCTGCGTTCGGCGCTGTATCCGTTGGTCGGCGAGCGTTGGGTCAAAGGCGCGGCCGGTCATGCGGTGGACGGTTTCGGCATGTTCGTGACCCTGCTGGGGCTGGTGACGAACCTGGGGATTGGTTCGCTGCAAGTCTCGTCGGGGCTGGAAAACCTGTTCGGCATGGCGCACAGCAACACCAACTTGCTGATCGTGATCATCGTGATGAGCACCGTGGCGACCATTGCAGCGGTGTCCGGTGTGGAAAACGGCATTCGTCGTCTGTCCAACCTGAACATCGTGCTGTTCAGCGGTCTGCTGATTTTCGTGCTGTTGTTCGGCCCGACCCTGCACCTGCTCAACGGCTTTGTGCAGAACATTGGTGACTACCTGAATGGCGTGGTGCTAAAGACCTTCGACCTCTACGTGTATGAAGGCGACAGTGAGAAGTCTGACCGCTGGCTGGGTCTGTGGACCCTGTTCTACTGGGCCTGGTGGATTTCCTGGGCACCATTTGTCGGCATGTTCATCGCGCGTATTTCCCGTGGTCGCACGGTGCGGGAACTGGTCGCCGGTGTGCTGCTGATCCCGCTGGGTTTCACCCTGGCATGGCTGTCGATCTTCGGTAACTCGGCCCTGGACCTGGTGATGAACCATGGGGCGGTGGAGCTCGGGAAGACGGCGCTGGAACAGCCATCGATGGCGATCTACCAGTTGCTTGAGCATTACCCGGCGTCGAAAGTTGTCATTGGCGTGTCGATTTTTGTCGGTTTCGTGCTGTTCCTGACCCCGGCGGACTCCGGCGCGGTGATGATGGCCAACCTTTCGTGCAAGGGCGGCAACGTCGACGAAGATGCGCCGCACTGGCTGCGGATTTTCTGGTCGGTGGTGATCACCCTGGTGACCATCGGTCTGCTGTTCGCCGGTAACTTCGAAGCTATGCAAACCATGGTGGTGCTGGCAGGGCTGCCGTTCTCGGTGGTGCTGGTGTTCTTCATGTTCGGCTTGCACAAGGCCATGCGCCAGGACGTGCAGATCGAACAGGAGCAAGCGGAACTGGCGGCGCGTGGTCGTCGTGGTTTCAGCGAGCGTCTGACCCAGCTGGATTTGCAGCCGAATCAGTCGATTGTTCAGCGTTTCATGGACAAACAAGTCAGCCCGGCGCTGGAAGAGGCCGTGGTTCAACTGCGCGGCAAGGGCCTGGACGTGCAAACGTTGCTGGGCAAAGCCAAGCGTTGCATGGGCCTGCGGATCGAGATGGAAGAGGGCAATCCTTTTGTCTACGAAGTGAGCCTGGACGGTTATCTGGCGGCGGCGAGCGAAACGGTGTCGGCCGAAAGTGCCGATGAACCGCGCGCACGTTACTACCGCGCTGAGGTGTACCTGCACAACGGCAGCCAGGACTATGACTTGATGGGCTTCACTCAGGATCAGATCACCCGTGACGTGCTCGATCAGTTTGAAAGCCATCGGCAGCTGCTTGGCCGGGTTTATAGCTGAGTAGTGATAGATCGTTCCCGCGCTTTGCGTGGGAACGCCAAGGGGCTCAATTGAGCCCCTTTTTTGCGCTTCGCTGATCGATTGTGGCGAGGGAGCTTGCTCCCGCTCGACTGCGCAGCAGTCGCAAATCCGGATAGCATGCTCAGTCTGAATGACCGTGGTGTCGGGGTGTCGGGGTGTCGGGGTGTGGGGTTGCTCCGCGACCCAACGGGGGCAAGCCCCCTCGCCACAGTAGTCCGCGTTTACAGCTGAATATCTGCACAAACAAAAACGCCGCGATCATCTCGCGGCGTTTTCGTGTCTGCTGTCTTGCTTACCCCAGGTTCTTGCCGAGCAGCGCGTGGTACAGCTCGCTGTCGCCCAGGATCCCGACCACTTTGTTGTTGTCGTGCAGCACCAGCTTGTTGCCGGTCTGGTAACGAATCTGCAGCGCGTCGCGCATACCGATGTTGGAGTCCACCAGCGTTGGTCGACGACCCAGGGCTTCAACCGCTTGCCCCGGTATCCAGTTCTGCAGGTCCAGGCTCGAGCCGTTCTGGCGTGCGCCTTTGATGGTGTTGCCTTCGGCCAGGTCCAGCCAAGAATCGCCGCCCGGATCCAGGCACACCGAACCGTTGATGCGTTTGCAGTTGTCCAGGGTGCGCATCAGGCTGCGACCACACAATACGTTCAGCGGATTGGTGTGGGCGACGAAGGTGCGCACGTAATCGTCCGCAGGGTTCAGGACGATTTCTTCCGGCACGCTGTACTGGATGATCCGGCCGTCTTTCATGATCGCGATACGGCTGCCCAGCTTCAGGGCTTCATCGAGGTCGTGGCTCACGAAGACGATGGTCTTGCTCAGCTTGTTTTGCAGTTCCAGCAGTTCGTCTTGCAGGCCTTGGCGAATCAGCGGGTCGAGGGCCGAGAACGGCTCGTCCATCAGCAGGATGTCGGCGTCCATCGCCAGCGCGCGGGCCAGGCCGACACGCTGCTGCATGCCGCCGGAGAGCTCATTGGGTTTCTTGTTGCGCCACTGGGTCAGGCCCACCAGCTCAAGCTTCTCGTCCACCAGTTTGCGGCGTTCTTTCTCGGGGCGACCCTGCATTTCCAGACCGAAGCTGATGTTCTCGCGCACTGTCAGCCAGGGCATCAGGGCGAACTTCTGGAACACCATCGCGATGCGCTTGGTGCGCATCATCTTCAGTTCCGCCGGGGTGCAGGACGCGATGTCGATCTGCCGGCCTTCGTGTTCGACGAACAACTTGCCACGGCTAACGGTGTTGAGGCCGTTGATGCAGCGCAACAGGCTGGATTTGCCGGAGCCGGACAAACCCATCAGCACACAGATTTCACCTTTTTCGATGTCCAGGCTGGCCTTTTCGACACCGACGATTTGCCCGGTCTTTTTCAGAATCTCGTTGCGGGTCATGCCCTGGTCGAGCAGTTTGAGAGCCGCGCGTGGATCTTTGGAGAAGATCACGTCCACGTCTTCGAAGCGAATAATGCTCATGCGTCACCCCCTACTTTGGCTTCGGGTTGTTTGCAGATACGGTCGAGCATGATCGCCAGCAGTACGATCGCCAGGCCTGCTTCGAAGCCCAGTGCGATATCAGCAGTGTTCAGTGCGTTGACCACGGGTTTGCCCAGGCCGTCGGCGCCCACCAGTGCCGCAATCACCACCATCGACAACGACAGCATGATGCACTGGGTGATACCGGCCGCGATGCTTGGCATGGCGTGGGGCAGTTCGATGCGCGAGAGCAACTGACGGCGGGAACAGCCGAAGGCTTTGCCGGCGTCCATCAGTTCGTCCGGAACATCGCGGATGCCCAGGTAGGTCAGGCGGATGGGCGCGGCAATCGCGAACACCACCGTCGAGATCAGACCCGGGACCACACCCAGACCGAAGAGGGTCAGGGTAGGAATGAGGTACACGAACGTCGGTACGGTCTGCATCAGATCGAGCACCGGCCGCATCATTGTGTAGAACATCGGTTTGTGCGCGGCGACGATGCCCAACGGCACGCCGATCACCACGCAGACCAGGGTGGCGAACAACACCTGGGCGAGGGTTTCCATGGTTTCCTGCCAGTACCCCAGATTGAGGATCAGCAGGAAGGAGGCGATGACGAAAACGGTCAGGCCCCATTTGCGTTGGATGAAATGTGCCAGTAGCGCGATGAGGCCGATCAATGCCAGCGGGTTGAACCAGGTCAGCGCAAAAGTCACGCCGTGGATCATCGTTTCCAGTGACACGGCGATGGCGTCGAAGGTGCTGGCGCCGTGTTGCGTCAACCATTCAACGAAGCTCGCGATGTACTGGCCTAAGGGTATTTTCTGATCAATCAGCATGGTAGTGAACGTCCGCATGCAAGGAAATAAACAGCCCGGGCAGGCGAGCCTGCCCGGCGTAAGCGATTACTGCGCGAGCTTGGCTTTCACGGCCTCCAGGCCTGGTTTACCGTCAATGGTGGTCACGCCAGCGAGCCAGGTATCGAGCACCTGTGGGTTCTTTTTCAGCCAGGCCTTGGCGGCCGCTTCAGGCTTCATCTTGTCGTCCAGGATGTTGCCCATCAGCGTACTCTCCATGTCGACGGTGAACTCCAGGTTTTTCAGCAGTTGGCCGACGTTGCTGCACTCTTGGGTATACCCCTTGCGAGTGTTGGTCGCAACGGTGGCAGCACCGAAATCCGGGCCGAAGAAGTCATCGCCACCGGTCAAGTACTGAATCTTGAAACGTTTGTTCATCGGGTGCGGTGCCCAGCCGAGGAACACCACGGCGGTGTCGCGTTTTTGCGCACGGTCGACTTGCGACAGCATGCCCGCTTCGCTGGACTCGACGACTTTGAAACCGGCGGTTTTGAGACCGAAGGCGTCTTTGTCGATCATGCTCTGGATCAGACGGTTGCCGTCGTTGCCTGGTTCGATACCGTAGATCTTGCCGTCGAGTTCTTTCTTGAATTTGGCGATGTCGGCAAAGTCATGCAGCCCTTTGTCGTACAGCGCTTGTGGTACGGCGAGGGTGTATTTGGCACCTTTGAGGTTGGTGCGCACGGTTTCCACGGTGCCGGCATCCCGATAGGCCTTGATGTCGTTTTCCATGGTCGGCATCCAGTTACCCAGGAACACGTCCATGTTCTTGCCGTCGGCCAGGGACTTGTAGGTCACCGGCACGGAAATCATCGTGGTCTTGGTCTTGTAGCCGAGGGCGTTGAGCACAACGCTGGTGGTCGCGGTGGTCGCGGTAATGTCCGTCCAGCCGACATCGGAGAAGTTTACGGTGCTGCATTGGGCCGGCTCTGCGGCTTGAGCCAGGAACGGCAGACTCAGCATGGCGGCCAACAACAACGACGGGGAACCTTTCATAGGGGCGACTCCTAAGTGTTTTTTTTGGCAGTGTTCCGACTGGACCACCGCACTTATCTGTTGCGGTTGGATGGCGTTTTGGAGACAGCTCTACCACAGCGCCTTGCAATCGAGTCGATACGATCATGTACCAGTGAAAATCTGACGCCTACAGGGTGCGTCGTAACCAGTACAGGGATGGTCGCATCCAGTGTCGGTGACGTCGTTTACAGCTTTTTTCAGCCCGATTTGCCCCGCTGATCCGCAAAAAAGCGGCGAAAACATTGCGTAAGAGACCTGCGGCGCTAGTGGGCATGAGTGCGTCGGTGTGAGACGTTGAACGACATGGTAAAAGCCTGATGATGCGGCCATCTCGACGGATTGCAGCTTGAGAGTAGCAGCTCCGTCACTGGGCGCTTTTGCGCCTGGAGCAGGCACATCCAGGAGTTCAGCAGTAATGGCTATCAGCGTTTTCGACCTGTTCAAAATCGGCATCGGCCCTTCCAGTTCGCACACCGTGGGGCCTATGCGCGCCGCGGCGCTGTTCGTGCAAGGTTTGCGCGAGCGGGGGCTTCTGGAGCAGGTGTGTCGCATCGAAGTTCAGCTATACGGATCGCTCTCGGCCACCGGCATCGGCCACGGCAGCGACAACGCGGTGATCATGGGGTTGATGGGCGAGTGGCCCGACGCGATCGATCCGTCGCAAATCGGCATCCGTATAGAAGCCTTGCGTGAAACCCACACGCTATTGCTCGACGGCCGCTTGTCGGTCCCGTTCATCTGGGCTCGGGACATGCGCCTGATCGACGAGAACCTGCCGTTCCATCCGAACGCCATGACCCTGGTCGCCGAAGGCGATCACGGCGAGCTGCATCGCGATACCTACTATTCCATCGGCGGCGGTTTTGTCGTCGACGAGGCGCAAGCTTCCAGCGGTGTGGTGGATCTGGATAACACCGTGCTGCCTTACGATTTCTCCAGTGCCGTCGAATTGCTCAGCCTGTGCAAGAAGCACAACCTGCGCGTGGCCGAATTGATGATGGCCAACGAGAAAGTCTGGCGCAGCGAAGAAGAAATCCGCAGCGGCCTGATGAAGCTCTGGCGCGCCATGCAGGATTGTGTGGAGCAAGGCCTCAAGCACGAAGGCATCCTGCCCGGCGGTCTTAATGTGCGCCGTCGCGCGGCCAAGTTGCACCGCAGCTTGCAAGAGCTGAACAAGCCCAACGTGATCGGCTCGACCTTGAGCGCGATGGAGTGGGTCAACCTGTTCGCGTTGGCGGTCAACGAAGAAAACGCTGCCGGCGGGCGCATGGTCACGGCACCGACCAACGGTGCGGCGGGGATCATTCCGGCGGTGTTGCACTACTTTATGAAATTCAGCGAGGCAGTGACCGACGCCAATGTGGTCGATTACTTCCTCAGTGCCGCGGCGGTAGGGATTCTGTGCAAAAAGAACGCCTCGATCTCCGGTGCCGAAGTCGGTTGCCAGGGGGAAGTCGGTTCGGCTTGCGCCATGGCGGCGGCCGGGTTGGCGGAGGTTCTCGGTGCTACGCCGGAGCAGTTGTGCAACGCGGCGGAAATCGGCCTGGAACACAACCTCGGCCTGACTTGCGACCCGGTGGGCGGGCTGGTGCAGGTGCCGTGCATCGAGCGCAATGCGATTGCCGCGGTGAAAGCGATCAACGCCGCGCAAATGGCGCTGCGCGGTGATGGCCAGCACTTTATCTCGCTGGACCGGGTGATCCGTACCATGCGTGATACCGGTGCCGACATGCACGACAAATATAAAGAGACATCGCGCGGTGGCTTGGCGGTTAGCGCGGTGGAGTGCTGAAACCGAGTTGACCTGTGGAGAGGGGGCAAGCCTGCTCTCCACAAAGACCTCATGTGCTACACCAGACCAGTCAAAACTGCGCACCAAGTGAACACGCGCACTAAAACGCGCCACCTTTTGGCGCGTCGCAAACAGGCAAGCCCGGCTCCCCGGTCGGGGATCAAATTCAAACCCTGACCGTTCGTCACCTGTGCCAGCGGTGACACTCTTGACCGCCGCGTCGCAGACCTGTTCCCACAAGTGCTACCGATTTGCTCACACGCAACAGGGGCACGGGTTTGGGGCCTTTGATGGCACTTTTAACCTCTTATCTCTGCGCGCCATATCTAGACGCATCGCGACGTCGTTTTCAGGAGTTATTGAACGCGCATTCAATTTAGGCATGGCAATTGCTCTGTCATTACAAAGCCCGTCTCCCACGCGAGAACGATGGCAATAAAAAGAGCCTCCGCCTGAGGCCATCACCCGCTTTGTGTGAGGAGATACCGCGATGACGACGTTCAACTCCGGGGCCCAACCCCAGAACCGTGCGCCTCAATCCATCGGCTTTCTGCTGCTGGACAATTTCACGCTGATTTCTCTGGCCTCCGCAGTAGAACCCCTGCGCATGGCCAACCAATTGTCCGGCCGCGAGCTGTATCGCTGGACCACGCTCACCGTCGATGGCGGTCAGGTCTGGGCCAGTGACGGCCTGCAGATCACCCCCGACGCCTCCATGCACAAAGCACCACCCATGGACACCGTCATTGTCTGCGGCGGCATCGGCATTCAGCGCACCGTAACCCGTGAGCATGTGTCGTGGCTGCAAAGCCAGGCGCGTCAGTCCCGTCGTCTCGGCGCGGTCTGCACCGGCAGCTGGGCCCTGGCGTGCGCCGGCCTGCTGGACGGTTTCGATTGCAGCGTGCACTGGGAATGTCTGGCCGCTATGCAGGAAGCTTTCCCGCGTGTGGCCATGAGTACCCGTCTGTTCACCCTCGACCGTAACCGGTTCACCAGCTCCGGCGGCACTGCGCCGCTGGACATGATGCTGCACCTGATCAGCCGTGATCACGGTCGTGAACTGTCGGCCGCGATTTCGGAGATGTTCGTCTACGAGCGTATCCGCAACGAGCAGGATCACCAGCGCGTGCCGCTCAAGCACATGCTCGGCACCAACCAGCCGAAACTGCAGGAAATCGTGGCGCTGATGGAGGCTAACCTCGAAGAGCCGATCGACCTTGATGAACTGGCGGTTTATGTCGCCGTTTCGCGTCGTCAGCTGGAGCGGCTGTTCCAGAAATACCTGCACTGTTCGCCGTCGCGTTACTACCTGAAACTGCGCCTGATCCGTGCTCGGCAACTGCTCAAGCAAACGCCGATGTCGATCATCGAAGTGGCGTCGGTGTGTGGGTTCGTGTCCACGCCGCACTTCTCCAAGTGCTACCGCGAATACTTCGGCATTCCACCGCGTGACGAGCGCGTAGGCTCCAATACCACGCAACAAGTGGCGATGATGCCGCTGCCGCAAGCCTTGGTGCTGTCGCCGTTGTCCGGGCCGCTGTCGGCGTTGAGCCAGGCGCGTAATGAATCGACGTTTGCCAGCGTAAGGCTCTAAACCAGGCAAACTATAGTGGCGAGGGAGCTTGCTCCCGCTGGGCTGCGGAGCAGCCCCAAAACCGGTACATGCATTCTTCATTCACATGTACCGGTTTTGCGACCGCTTCGCGCTCGAGCGGGAGCAAGCTCCCTCGCCACAAAGTGTTCACACCCCGGAAATCAGGCGCTATGGCTCTGTTGGTATTGCGCCAATGCCGGTAACAGTTGCTTGTCAATGGCCTGACGCACGGCCGGCTGGATTGACGCGCTGCTGGTGTACATCTGCTTGACCATGGTTCGCAGTTCCATTGCCCGCTCGTTGTTCAAGCCCCGTACTGCGCATTCGCAGGCTTGCTCGGCGGTTGCGCCGGGGGGCACTGAAAACCCCAACGCTTTCAGCTGGCTCAACAGGTCTTCCTGGTCTATCAAATCGGCGTACATCATGACGCAATCCTTCTTCAGGGAACGGTGTCGTGGTTCGATTCTGGTAGGGGCTGTGGGTGTCGGCAAGGACGATTTGTCGCAATGGCCGCAATACCTATGAACAGGTCGCTTTCGGCTAACTTGCAAAAGAGGGGAGTAGGCACACTGGACTCAGCTGGCTTCACGAAGGTTTGGTCACCCTCGCGCATCAGCTCCTCAACAGTACCCTCCTCAGCTCCGATCTTGTCACGGCTTGATCGGGGTTTTTTTTGCCTGCGAATCCAGAATTTGTGTTGTTTGTGCGGACGCCATCGCGGCGGTGCGGCGATCCGACAAGCCACGCTCCCACAGGGGTCGTGAGTAACCTGTGGGAGCGTGGCTTGCCCGCGATGAACGATGACGCGGTCTAGCGTTGCAAAACGAGAATGCGCGACAGCAATTCATCCCGGTCGACATAACAACCCTGGAAATGCCGTGCACCGGTGGCGGGGTCGAAGGCGTTGCGGGCGTGAAGGGTGCGGCGGTTGTCGAAGCACCACAACTCGCCGGGGTTGAGCCGTGTCATCACCCGGAAACGCGCCTCGCGGGTCATCGCAATGAAACGCCGGTAAGCGCGATACAGCCTGGGCATCTGCTCCACTGAAGCATCGAATGGCCCACGCAGAAAGTTCGCCATGCGGATTTCCGACACTTGCCCGAACGCATCCAGCGCGATGATCGGCGCCAGGCAGCGGTAGTCGCTGTGGCGGTCCTTGTTGCGGAACTCCACGGGGATTTCACACAAGGCTTGAAACGCCTCTGGATCTTCCTGACGCAAGGCTTGGGCGATGGCAAAACCGTCGACGAAAATACTTTCGCCACCGTCGGCGTCATTCACCAGGCAATGCAGAAATTGCAGCCCCGGTTGCAACTCCCGGGTCGGCAAATCGCTGTGCAGTGGCAGGTTGAAGGCGGTATAGGCATTGCTGTCGGCATCGGCCTTGGATTGCACGTTGAACAGCACGCCGAAATTGCTCTCGCGGATGAACGAAATCCGCTGGGCGATCAGCTTCAGCGAGCCCGGCTCGGTGGGGACGCCGCGCACTTGAGTCAGGCCGATATCGCGCACGGCCAGCAGCCATTGCAACAAGGCGTCGTTGTTCTCCATCAGGGCCTGGTATTCGAATACCGGCAGCTGCAAATCGCTGTGCCAAAGCCTGGCTTTCGGTTTTCCGGCCTGGCGTTCGGCGCGAGATTCATCGTCATAGGCATGGGCCCGCAGCCAGCCCGGATCGAAGCGGCTGAGGTGACCGTCCTGCCAATCGACGCACAGACAACCTTCGGCATCGACCGTGGCGTTTTCAGGCATCAGGTGCTCTGCGACATCGACGATTTCCAGCACTTGCTCACGGGTCACCGTGTAGACGCACAGTGGGCACGGGCAGTTGTCCCGCAGCCATTGATGATGAAAAGGGCTGACCCGACCGTCCGCCCACTTCACTTGAATTCGGTCCGCCAGGGTGTGCACGGCGGTCAACGCGCTGATCAACGGATAGGTGCGGAAATCGGCAAAAGCGGCGGCGGTGTTCATGGTTGGGCTCCTTGTTATTTCTCTGGGGGTAATGCGATCACTCGGCCGATCCAGGCGGGTGCGGGCAAGTCGGCCTGTTCGGCGACAATGGCCTGCAGCTTGCTCAAGGTTTCTTCGCTGAACGGTGCGGATCGCGGCCCGGCGAGGTCGACGTGCAGCAGCATTTGTTCATTTCCCGCCAGCTCCTTGTCACCGCCCACCAGATGCAGGCTGTGGTAGAGGTGCAGGCGCTTGCGGTCGTGGCCGATGATCTGCGTATGCACTTCGACGTCTGCATCGAGTTTCACTTCGTGCAGGTAATTGAGGTGCAATTCGAGGGTAAACAGCGAGTGGCCGCTGGCCTCGCGGTTGTTGCTGTCCATACCTAGCCGATCCATCAACGCGTCAGTGGCGTAGCTGAAAATCAGCAGGTAGAAGGCATCGCGCAGATGGCCGTTGTAGTCGACCCAGTCGGGGATGATTCTGGTTTGGTAGGTGGTGAGGGTGGGCATGGTGGAACTCCACAGATAATCGCTGGTGTACACATGTGTGGCGAGGGAGCTTGCTCCCGCTGGACTGCGAAGCAGTCCCAAAACCGGTGGATGCGAGGTATCAGTCGAATCGCGTTTGCTGGTTTTACGACCGCTTCGCGGCCGAGCGGGAGCAAGCTCCCTCGCCACAGGGTGTGTGTTTATTCGCTGAAGGCCATCCCATGCTTCTCTTTGGTGGTTTTCACCGCCTCCAGCACCGCCAGCAAGCAATCGTCACGATAGCGTTCCAGTGCCGAGATGCTGTGTTTGCCCAACTGATCGCTGGTGCCATCCACCACATCGTCAATCAACTTGTCGGTCAGCTCCGGTGCCGGCAGGTACGTCCACGGCAACTGCAACGCTGGCCCGAACTGCGCCATGAAGTGCCGCATCCCGGCATCGCCACCGGCCAGGGTGTAGGTCAGGAAGGTGCCCATGAACGACCAGCGCAGGCCTGCGCCAAAACGAATCGCATCGTCGATTTCACCGGTGGTCGCCACGCCGTCGTTGACCAGGTGCAGCGCCTCACGCCACAAGGCTTCGAGCAAACGGTCGGCGATAAATCCCGGTACTTCCTTGCGCACATGCAGCGGGCGCATCCCCAGGGATTCATAGACTTTCATCGCCGCTTGCACCGCTTCTGGCGCGGTGTTCTTGCCGCCGACCACTTCCACCAATGGCAGCAGATAAACCGGGTTGAACGGGTGCCCGACCACGCAGCGTTCCGGGTGCGTCGAACTCTCGTAAAACTCGCTCGGCAACAGTCCCGAGGTGCTGGAACCGATCAATGCATTGGGCTTGGCCGCCGCGCTGATTTTGCTGTGCAGTTCCAGTTTCAGGTCCAGACGCTCGGGGGCGCTTTCCTGAATGAAATCCGCGTCGCGAACACATTCCTCGATGGTGGCGACAAAGCGCAGCCGATCCTGCGATGCGCCGGGTGCCAGGCCTTGTTTCTCCAGCGCGCCCCAGGCATTGGCGACGCGTTTGCGCAGCGCCGCTTCGGCACCGGGCGCCGGATCCCAGGCCACCACATCGAGGCCGTGGGCGAGGGCGCGGGACACCCAGCCGCTGCCGATGACACCGCTGCCCAGTGCTGCGAAGGTTTTGATATCAGTGATAAAGCTCATGGCGACTTCCTGAATTGGGTTCAAAAAAAATGTGGGAGCGAGCCTGTGTGGCGAGGGGGCTTGCCCCCGTTGGGTCGCGAAGCGGCCCCAAAACCTGTTGCCGCGGTGCATCAGCCACACTGCATGCAATGTTTTACGACTGCTTCGCAGCCGAACGGGGCGGTGCGGCGGTCCGACAAGCCCCCTCGCCACACAAACTCGCTCCCACAGGGGGAAAGGGTGATTTGGGGTCAGCCGCGCTTGGTCAGGCCCATTTTCTTGCGGCCTTCTGCCGGGGTCAGAACGCGGGCGCCGAGGCGGCTGAGGATTTCCGAGGCGCGTTCGACCAGTTGGCCGTTGGTCGCCAGTACGCCCTTGTCCAGCCACAGGTTGTCTTCCAGACCGACCCGCACGTTGCCACCGAGCAGCACGGCCTGTGCGGCCATTGGCATCTGCATGCGACCGATGCCGAACGCGGCCCAGACCGCGTCGGCCGGCAGGTTGTCGACCATGGCTTTCATGGTGGTGGTATCAGCCGGCGCGCCCCATGGGATGCCCAGGCACAGCTGGAACAACGGGTTATCCAGCAGACCTTCCTTGATCATCTGCTTGGCGAACCACAGGTGACCGGTGTCGAAAATTTCCAGCTCAGGCTTAACGCCCAGCTCTTGAATGCGTTTGGCGCCAGCACGCAGCTGGGCAGGGGTGGACACGTAAATGGTGTCGCCGTCGCCGAAGTTCAGGGTGCCGCAATCCAGGGTGCAGATTTCCGGCAGCAATTCTTCAACGTGGGCCAGACGGGTCAGTGGGCCGACCAGATCGGTGTTCGGGCCGAATTCCATCGGGTTCTCGCCCGCGCCGATTTCCAGATCGCCGCCCATGCCGGCAGTGAGGTTGACGATGATGTCGACGTCCGCCTCGCGGATGCGCTCCATCACTTCGCGGTACAGCGCCACGTCACGGCTGAACTTGCCGGTTTGTGGGTCGCGAACGTGGCAGTGGACCACGGTAGCGCCCGCCTTGGCGGCTTCCACGGCGGCTGCAGCGATTTGTTTCGGGGTGACCGGCACGTGTGGGCTCTTGGCGGTCGTGTCGCCAGCACCGGTGAGTGCGCAGGTGATGATGACGTCGTGGTTCATGAGGCGGTTTCCTTCAGGCTTGAGTTTTTGGCGGAGCTTGGGCGTGGCGATCCCGCTCGCAGCCCGCATCGGGCTGCGAATCGGTGGTTCATTTCGGTTCTATTTGCTGGTCAGCTTCAGGTTTTCAGCGGCCGGCTTGCCATCGAAAGTGGTCACGCCTTCGAGCCAGCGTTGCTTGTCTTGCGGGTGATCCTTGAGCCACTGTTTGGCCGATTCGAAAGCGTCCTTGTGATCCAGCAGCGGCTGCATCATCCGGCTCTCGTCTTCGGCGGTGAACGTCAGGTTGCTCAGCAGGCGACCGACGTTCGGGCATTGCTGCGCGTAGCTCGGCGAAGTGACGGTCCAGACCGTGGCCATGCCTTCGTTCGGGCCGAGGGCGTCGTCGCTGCCGGTGAGGTAGGTCATCTTCACGTTGACGTTCATCGGGTGCGGCGCCCAGCCGAAGAACACCACGGCTTCCTTGCGGCGTACCGCACGATCCACTGCCGCCAGCATGCCGGCTTCGCTGGACTCGACCAGTTGGAACTTGCCGAGGCCGAACTGGTTCTTGGCGATCATCGCCTTGATCTGGGTGTTGGCGCCCGAGCCAGGTTCGATGCCGTAAATCTTGCCGCCCAGTTCTTTTTCAAACTTGGCGATGTCGGCGAAGGTTTTCAGGCCCTTGTCGGCAAGGTAAGTCGGTACTGCGAGGGTGGCGCGGGCGTCCTTGAGGCTTGGCGCTTCAAGCACTTTGACCTGCTTGGCATCGACAAACGGCGTGATGGTCTGCGTCATCAGCGGGTTCCAGTAGCCCAGGAACAAATCCAGGCGCTGGTCGCGAATGCCGGCAAAGACGATTTGCTGGGAGGCGCTGGTTTGTTTGGTGCTGTAGCCGAGGCCGTCGAGCAGGACCTGGGTCATGGCGCTGGTGGCGATCACGTCGGTCCAGTTCACTACGCCCATGCGCACGTTCTGGCACGACGCGGGTTCGGCTGCCATGACACTGGCGCTCAAGAAAGCAGTACCGCTGAGTGCAAGAACACAGCTGCTGATCAGTCGTTTCATGTCGGGGTTCCTCGGCAGGTCGTTTATTGTGGGTTCCGGTGTCTGATGCGCCGGTGATGCCCAAGTTACGCAGCAAAGCCCCCGTGAAAACGCACTGCGGCGACCAGCTCTTGCACTGCGGCGACCTGCGCACTTGAATGCCACCGGCAAGTGGCGTATCAACGTCCACACGCTTCCCGCCCTCTCGTTACCTGCCAGTCGAGTGCGCTCCATGTCCCAGGATTTCTACTTCTTGTTGATGCCGGGTTTTTCGGCGATCGGTTTTATCTCGGCAATCGAGCCGCTGCGGGTCGCCAATCGCTTTCGCGGCGAGTTGTACCGCTGGCATGTGTTGAGCGCCGATGGCGGGGCGGTTCTGGCCAGTAATGGCATGTCGGTCAACGCCGATGCGGCGCTGGAGCCGCTGAAGAAAGGCGCAACCTTGTTGGTAGTCGCCGGTTTCGAACCGCTGAAGTTCGCCACCCCGGCCCTGGAACACTGGTTACGTCGTCTGGACAACGAAGGCGTGACGCTAGGCGCCATCGACACCGGCAGCTTCATCCTCGCCGAAGCCGGCCTTCTCGACGGTCACCGCCTGACTCTGCACTGGGAAGCCATCGACGCCTTCAAGGAATCCTATCCACAGCTGAGCGTCACCCAGGAGCTGTTCGAGATCGATCGCCGGCGCATCACCTCGGCGGGCGGCACCGCGTCCATCGACCTGATGCTCGACCTCATCGCCCAGGCCCACGGGCCGCAACTGGCGATTCAGGTCAGCGAACAATTCGTACTCGGGCGCATCCGCCCGCGCAAAGACCACCAACGCATGGAAGTCGCCACGCGATATGGCATCAGCAACAAGAAACTGGTGCATGTCATTGGGGAGATGGAACAGCACAGCGAACCGCCGCTCAGCACTTTGGAGCTGGCGGAATCGATCAAAGTGACCCGACGTCAACTAGAGCGCTTGTTTCGCCTGCACCTGAACGACACACCGAGCAATTTCTACTTGCGCCTGCGGCTGGAGAAGGCGCGGCAGCTGCTGCGCCAGACGGACATGAGTGTGTTGGAGGTGAGTATCGCCTGCGGGTTTGAATCGCCGTCGTATTTCACCCGCAGTTATCGGGCGAGGTTTGAGCGGTGCCCGCGGGAGGATCGCCGGCAAAGCCAGAAGGCCTGATACCGACCTCCTGTAGGAGCGAGGCTTGCCCGCGAAGAGGCCGGCACATTCGAAATCATTGTTGTCTGACACGACGCCTTCGCGGGCAAGCCTCGCTCCTACAGGAGATGTGTCGTTTTTACTTCTTCATCAGTGCCGAGCAGGCCGCTTTGTAAGCCTCATGCTGATACTTGTTCAGCGTGGCCGGCAGTTCAAAGTCGAACTTCTTGTTCTGCGCATTGATCGTCTGCGGCGACAGCAGCGTCACCTCGCAATTTTCCAGCAACTGGAAAACCCCTTCGATCTTGAACGTGGTCGGCCCGCCGGCGAACTCGCCTTTCTTGCTGCGCTTCTTGATCGCGATCCGGTCGATTGAATTCTCACGAATAAACGATGCGGCCTGAGCGGCAAAGACTTTGACGTTGGCGGCTTCGTCGTCATCGTCGAGGGCGATTTTCTTGGTGGCCAGCGCGACGTGGGTCAGCCCCTGATCGTCGAGGGAGGCCACGGCAAGGATTGCTTCGCTGCCTTTGATTTCGATACCGCAGATTTTCATTTGAATCCCTTTTCCTGATGCTGGCGTTCAGCTTACAGCTCTAGTTGATTGGCGGTGATGCCAAAAGCCGCGGCGATTTTCTCACGCGTGGCCTTGCGGGGCTTGGCGACAGTTTCCTGCTGGGCAAAGGCTGGTTGGGAGATGCCCATACGTTTGGCCACTTCATCCTGCGTAAGGTTCAGGTGTTCACGCCAGGCGCGAATCGGTGTCGCGCCGTCGACGATGCGACTGACCACTTCATGGGGGATCAGATCGGGCTCGATCTTTTGTGCCACATACTGTGCGTACGGAATGACCACGAATGCCGGTTTTCCCTCCGCATCATTGATAATTTGAATGTCAGTAGGTGCGTTCATCGCGTTTTTTGACCTCTTGGATACTGACCACTTTGATCGCGCCATCCCAGTCGAACATGATCCGATAACTACCGACTCGCAGTCGATAGGCATAGTCATGGCCAACCAGTGCTTTGACGTTGCCTACGTCAGGCATGTCAGTTAGCGCCGTGATGGCATCCCTAACCTGGATCTGATGAACGGAATGCAATTTCAAGAGCTGCTTAACGGCCTTTCGAGTCCAGTGAATGCTGTTCATGGAAGAATATAAGTCTTTTATAAGATTTGCGAATCTTTACTTATATTTTTCAGGTGGCCAACAAATGAAATTTGTCAGCATGTTGCTCGAAAAAGCTGTGTTAAGCCTTGCTCGGCGGGGAGTTGTAGTCTTGCTCAGTGAGGCTTGTGGGAAAGGTCTTTATTGGGGGGTAAAAGCTGGTAGGGCTACCAGCTTTCGACGGACGATTCAGGATCACTCCTGCCCAATCGACTCCAAAAACTCCGACCGCTCGTCACTCATCCGCGCCACGCAATCGTTTTGCGCAATATTGAATGCCTTGCTGCCGCTCGTCGCCGGAAACGCTTCCACCGCGCAATCGGCATCCCGGGTTTTCAGCCACTGCTGTTGCGCGGTCTTGATTTTGGCGGTGATGTCGGCCAGTTGCGCCTTGTTACTGCCGTAGCGCGTTTGCATGCGTTCGCTCAGGTTTTGGTAGTTGTCGCTCAGCAGCTGTTCGGCGGTGTTTCTGCTGTAAGCCGAGCACTCCAGGGTCTGGACTTCGTTTGCGACGGCGTCGCAGGGGTTGTCGTCGGCCTCTTCGGCCGCCTGTACGCCGGTCGCTATCAGTGCCAAAGCCAGGAAGATGGATTTCATTGCGTCGCCGCCCTTAATTCAGTGAAACATTTGGTGATGCGACGAATTCTGGCCCATGCGAACGGGCTTGAACAGGTAGGCAATCACGTCGGTTGGCGACCCTTTGTCGCGGATTGACGCTTTCGGCAATTCCCCTGTCGTTTTTGCACCCGGCTGCACCGTCCCTCAGGCATATGCTGGCCCCAAAGCGCCGGCACACGATTCGGCGCATGAATCGCTAATAGGGGACTGCCTGATGAGCCCAGCCGAATTACACGCCGACAGCATCGTTATCGACGGCCTGATTATTGCCAAGTGGAACCGTGAGCTGTTCGAAGACATGCGCAAGGGCGGTCTGACCGCGGCCAACTGCACCGTGTCGGTGTGGGAGGGCTTCCAGGCCACCGTCAACAACATCGCTGCCAGCCAGAAGCTGATTCGCGAGAACAGCGACCTGGTGATCCCGGTGCGTACCACCGCCGACATCCGCAAAGCCAAGGAGCAGGGCAAGACCGGCATCCTGTTCGGCTTCCAGAACGCTCACGCCTTCGAAGACCAGATCGGCTATGTCGAAGTCTTCAAGCAACTGGGCGTCGGTATTGTGCAGATGTGCTACAACACCCAGAACCTGGTCGGTACCGGTTGCTATGAACGCGATGGCGGCCTGTCGGGTTTCGGTCGTGAAATCGTTGCCGAGATGAACCGCGTCGGTGTCATGTGCGACCTGTCCCACGTCGGCTCGAAGACCTCCGAAGAAGTCATCCTCGAATCCAAGAAGCCGGTCTGCTACTCCCATTGCCTGCCGTCGGGCCTGAAAGTGCACCCGCGCAACAAGTCCGATGAAGAACTGAAGTTCATCGCCGATCACGGCGGTTTCGTCGGCGTGACCATGTTCGCGCCGTTCCTGGCCAAGGGTATCGATTCGACCATCGACGATTACGCCGAAGCCATCGAGTACACCATGAACATCGTCGGCGAAGACGCCATCGGCATCGGCACCGACTTCACCCAGGGCCATGGCCAGGACTTCTTCGAATACCTGACCCATGACAAGGGCTACGCCCGCCGTCTGACCAGCTTCGGCAAGATCATCAACCCGCTGGGCATCCGCACCGTGGGCGAGTTCCCGAACCTGACCGAAACCCTGCTCAAGCGCGGCCATTCCGAGCGCGTGGTGCGCAAGATCATGGGCGAAAACTGGGTCAACGTTTTGAAAGACGTTTGGGGCGAATAAGCCGCCGCACCTGAAGAATCCTTTCCCCCGGCCGTCCGTGCCGGGGGCAATACAACAAATTTTCTGGAGTTAAGTTTCCATGGCCAAGATCGCCCCGCAATTGCCAATCGAAGTCGACAGCGAAACCGGTATCTGGACCTCTGATGCCCTGCCGATGCTGTATGTGCCGCGTCACTTCTTCGTCAACAACCACATGGGCATCGAGGAAGTGCTGGGCGCCGACGCCTACGCCGAAATCCTCTACAAGGCCGGCTACAAGTCCGCCTGGCACTGGTGTGAAAAAGAAGCCGAATGCCACGGCCTGGAAGGCGTCGCGGTGTTCGAGCACTACATGAAGCGCCTGTCGCAGCGCGGTTGGGGCCTGTTCAAGATCCAGGACATCGACCTCGACAAAGGCACCGCCAGCGTCAAGCTCGAACACTCCGCATTCGTCTACGTGTACGGCAAGGTCGGACGCAAGGTCGACTACATGTTCACTGGCTGGTTCGCCGGCGCCATGGACCAGATCCTGGCCGCTCGCGGCAGCAAGATCCGCACCGTCGCCGAACAAGTTTACGGTGGCTCCGAAGAAGGCCACGACGACGGTTTGTTCACCGTCAAGCCGTTGTAAGTCGAGGAACCCGCCATGGCTTTCGAAGCAATGTTCCAGCCGATCCAGATCGGCAAACTGACCATCCGCAACCGCGTGCTCAGCACCGCGCATGCTGAGGTCTACGCCACCGACGGCGGCATGACCACCGATCGGTACGTCAAGTATTACGAAGAGAAAGCCAAGGGCGGGATCGGCCTGGCGATTTGCGGCGGTTCCTCCAGCGTGGCCATCGACAGCCCGCAAGGCTGGTGGAAGTCGGTCAACCTGGCC
The DNA here is from genome assembly GCF_024749225.1 of Pseudomonas sp. B21-019. Taxonomy (NCBI): domain Bacteria; kingdom Pseudomonadati; phylum Pseudomonadota; class Gammaproteobacteria; order Pseudomonadales; family Pseudomonadaceae; genus Pseudomonas; species Pseudomonas sp. B21-019. The sequence goes on along the minus strand of NZ_CP087193.1, from coordinate 5,847,227 downwards.
GACGACCGGATTATTCCGCACTTCCAGAATCTGGCCGATGCCATGCACAAGCATGGCGCCAAGATCATGATCCAGATTACCCACATGGGTCGCCGCTCGCGCTGGGACGGTGAGCATTGGCCAACCCTGCTGTCGCCGTCGGGCATCCGCGAGCCGGTGCACCGCGCGACCTGCAAAACCATCGAGCCGGAAGAAATCTGGCGGGTGATCGGCAACTACGCCAGCGCCGCTGCGCGTGCCAAGGCCGGTGGCCTGGATGGCGTCGAGCTGTCTGCCGTGCACCAGCACATGATCGACCAGTTCTGGAGCCCGCGAGTCAACAAGCGTACCGACGAATGGGGCGGCAGCTTCGAGAACCGCATGCGTTTCGGCCTGGAAGTGATCAAGGCTGTGCGCAAGGAAGTCGGTCCGGACTTCTGCGTTGGTATCCGTATCTGTGGTGACGAATTCCACCCTGATGGCCTGAGCCATGAGGACATGAAGCAGATCGCCAAGTACTACGACGACACCGGCATGATCGACTTCATCGGTGTCGTGGGCTCGGGTTGCGACACTCACAACACCCTGGCCAACGTTATTCCGAACATGAGTTATCCACCGGAGCCGTTCCTGCACCTGGCCGCCGGTATCAAGGAAGTGGTGAAGGCTCCTGTGCTGCACGCGCAGAACATCAAGGACCCGAACCAGGCAACCCGTATTCTGGAAGGCGGTTACGTCGACATGGTCGGCATGACTCGCGCTCACATCGCCGACCCGCACCTGATCGCCAAGATCAAGATGGGCCAGGTCGACCAGATCAAACAGTGCGTGGGTGCCAACTACTGCATCGACCGTCAGTACCAGGGTCTGGACGTCTTGTGCATCCAGAACGCCGCGACCTCCCGTGAATACATGGGCGTGCCGCACATCATCGAGAAATCCACCGGGCCGAAACGCAAAGTCGTGGTGGTCGGTGCCGGCCCTGCGGGGATGGAAGCCGCTCGTGTAGCCGCCGAACGTGGCCACGACGTGACCCTGTTCGAGAAGAAAGAATTCATCGGCGGGCAGATCACCACCGCCTCGAAAGCCCCGCAACGGGACCAGATCGCCGGTATCACCCGTTGGTTCCAGCTGGAACTGGCGCGTTTGAAAGTCGACCTGCGCCTGGGCGTGGCGGCGGATGCGGCGACCATTCTCGACCTGCGTCCGGATGTAGTGGTGCTCGCCGTTGGCGGCCATCCATTCCTGGAGCAGAACGAGCACTGGGGCGCGGCTGAAGGCCTGGTGGTCAGCAGTTGGGACGTGCTCGACGGCAAGGTTGCGCCGGGCAAGAACGTGCTGGTCTACGACACCATTTGCGAGTTCACCGGGATGTCGGTTGCCGACTTCCTTGCCGACAAGGGCAGCCAGGTCGAGATCGTCACTGACGACATCAAGCCGGGCGTGGCCATCGGCGGTACGTCGTTCCCGACTTACTACCGCAGCATGTACCCGAAAGAAGTGATCATGACCGGCGACATGATGCTGGAAAAGGTCTACCGCGAAGGCGACAAGCTGGTGGCGGTGCTGGAAAACGAATACACCGGCGCCAAAGAGGAGCGGGTAGTGGACCAGGTTGTCGTCGAGAACGGCGTGCGTCCGGACGAAGAAATCTACTACGCACTGAAGGAAGGCTCGCGCAACAAAGGCCAGATGGACATTGAAGCCCTGTTCGCGATCAAGCCACAACCTTCGCTGAGCCAGGCGGGCGACGGCTACTTGCTGTTCCGCATCGGTGACTGCGTAGCCCAGCGCAACACCCACGCGGCGATCTACGACGCGCTGCGGTTGTGCAAGGATTTCTAACGGATTTACCACCATCACCTGTGGCGAGGGAGCTTGCTCCCGCTGGGCTGCGAAGCAGCCCCAAAACCTGCAGTCGAGGTGTATCAGGTGTACACCTGAGACTGTTTTGGGAGCGCTTCGCACTCCAGCGGGAGCAAGCTCCCTCGCCACAAGTAGGTGCGTCGCTCTCATCGGCACGCACATGACCCCGAGGTCTTTGGGAGCTCCACCATGTTGAACACCCTTCTTCCAATCCTGTTGTTTGCTGCCCTGGGCCTGGCTGTCCTGGGCGCGTTGCGGCGGGTGGCTATGTGGCGTCAGGGCCGGGCTTCGAAAGTCGACCTGATCGGCGGTCTGTTCGCCATGCCCAAGCGTTACATGGTCGATTTGCACCACGTCGTCGCGCGGGACAAATACATCGCCAATACTCACGTCGCCACGGCCGGTGGTGCGGTGGCGTCCATTGTGCTGGCGATTCTGGTTCACGGTTTCGGCCTGCATAACCGCATCCTCGGTTATGCACTGCTGTTGATGACGGCAGTGATGTTCGTCGGTGCGATCTTTGTCTTCCTGCGCCGCCGCAATCCGCCGGCCCGGTTGTCCAAAGGTCCGTGGATGCGCCTGCCGAAAAGCCTGCTGGCGTTCTCGGCGTCGTTCTTCCTGTTGACCCTGCCGGTGGCGGGCATCCTTCCGGAAAACTTCGGTGGCTGGGTGCTGGCGGCGATTCTCGGCGTCGGTGTGCTGTGGGGCGTGTCGGAACTGTTCTTCGGCATGACCTGGGGCGGGCCGATGAAGCACGCCTTCGCCGGTGCCCTGCACCTGGCCTGGCACCGTCGCTCAGAACGTTTCGGCGGCGGTCGCTCCACCGGCTTGAAGCCGCTGGATCTGAACGACCCGACCGCGCCACTGGGCGTGGAAAAACCCAAGGATTTCACCTGGAACCAACTGCTCGGCTTCGACGCCTGCGTGCAGTGCGGTAAATGTGAAGCTGCGTGCCCGGCGTTCGCCGCCGGCCAGCCGCTGAACCCGAAAAAACTGATTCAGGACATGGTCGTCGGCCTGGCCGGTGGTACGGATGCCAAGTTTGCCGGCAGCCCTTACCCAGGCAAGCCGATCGGTGAGCACGCCGGTAATCCGCATCAACCGATCGTCAACGGTCTGGTGGACGCTGAAACCCTGTGGTCCTGCACCACCTGCCGCGCCTGCGTCGAGGAGTGCCCGATGATGATCGAGCACGTCGATGCCATCGTCGACATGCGCCGCCATCTGACCCTGGAAAAAGGCGCGACCCCGAACAAGGGCGCCGAGGTCCTGGAAAACCTGATCGCCACCGACAACCCTGGCGGCTTCGCGCCGGGCGGGCGGATGAACTGGGCGGCGGATCTGAACCTGAACCTGCTCAGCGAAAAGAAAACCACCGACGTGCTGTTCTGGGTCGGCGACGGTGCCTTCGACATGCGCAACCAGCGCACCCTGCGTGCCTTCGTCAAAGTGCTGAAAGCGGCCAAGGTCGACTTCGCAGTGCTGGGCCTTGAAGAGCGCGACAGCGGTGACGTGGCCCGGCGTCTGGGCGACGAGGCGACGTTCCAGCTGTTGGCCAAACGCAACATCCAGACCCTGGCCAAATACCGCTTCAACCGCATCGTCACCTGCGACCCGCACAGCTTCCATGTGCTGAAAAACGAATACGGCGCTTTCGATGGCAACTACCTCGTGCAGCACCACAGCACTTACATGGCGGAGATCATTGGCGAAGGCGCTCTGAATCTCGGTCAGCACAAAGGCAGCAGCGTGACTTATCACGACCCGTGCTACCTCGGCCGCTACAACGGCGAATACGAGGCGCCACGCGAAGTGCTGCGCGCCCTGGGCATCGAGATCAAGGAAATGCAACGTTCCGGTTTCCGTTCGCGCTGCTGCGGCGGCGGTGGCGGTGCGCCGATCACCGACATTCCGGGCAAGCAACGGATCCCTGACATGCGCATGGAAGACATCCGCGAAACCGGCGCCGAACTGGTGGCCGTGGGTTGTCCACAGTGCACCGCGATGCTTGAAGGCGTGGTCGAACCACGGCCGTTGATCAAGGACATCGCCGAACTGGTTGCTGATGCGCTGCTTGAAGACGCCGCGCCGGGAAAGCCTTCGGCACCGGCCAAACGTGAACCTGCGGAGGTGCATTGATGAGCGACATTATCCGCCGCGACCCTCGCGCTGAATGGATCGCCCGCAACCGTCTGCACCCGCTGCACGCGGCCATGCAACCGGCGCAACACAGCTGGATGGGGCCTAACGGCGTCATTCGCAAGAATCCTCACGGGATCGGTTTTATCGGTCCCAACGGGATCAAACGGATCGACCGCAGTGGCGCTCAGCAGGGCGGGGCGACTAAACGCTCGGCCGCGGTTGAAGTGCAATTGCCGCTGCATCAAGTGCCTGCACCGGCGTTCTACATCAGCGTGGTGCCAGACATGGTCGGCGGGCGCTTGAGCAGCCACGACCGCGATTTGCTCGGCCTGGCCCATCAATTGGCCGGCAAGGACGGCGCGGTACTGGCGGTGGTCTTCGGTGAGCACAAGGAAAATGCCTTCGCCACGGCTGGCGTTGACCGCTTGCTGGTACTGGAAGGCGACGAATTCAGCGGATATGCACCGGAACAACGCGTGCAGGGCCTGCGGGCTGTGGATAACCAGTTCAGCCCGCGTCACTGGTTGCTGCCGGACAGCCGCAGCGGTGGCGGCGAACTGGGTCGACGCTTTGCTGCCGCACTGGGCGAACGTCCGGCCACACGGGTCTGGCAGGTCAAGGATCAAGAGTGCATCGGCCGTGCCGGTGCCGGTTTGCAGGACCTTGCGCGGCCGGTGGCACGCTTGATTCTGGCGGCTGCCGAATGCGCCGAACCGGTCAGCGAAACCCGTCACGAAGCGTTGCCGGTGGAGTTATCCACAGCGGTCGCTCGCAGCCTGTCGCGGATCGAAGATCTGGGCGCGGTGGCGGTGGACCCGGCGGCGATTCCGATGGCCGAAGCCGAGTTCATCTTCTCGGGCGGCAACGGGGTCAAGGACTGGGGACTTTTCCACAGGACGGCCGAAGCGTTGGGCGCGACCGAAGGTGCGTCGCGGGTGGCGGTGGACGATGGTTTCATGGCGCGCGACCGTCAGGTTGGCGCGTCCGGCACCTGGGTCACCGCGCGGGTTTACGTGGCGGTGGGGATTTCCGGGGCGATCCAGCACCTGCAAGGCATCGGTGCCTGTGACAAGGTGGTGGCGATCAACCTCGATCCGGGTTGCGACATGATCAAACGGGCCGACCTGTCGGTGATCGGCGAGAGCGCCGAGATTCTTCAAGCCTTGATCGATGCGGTAGAGGCTTACCGCAACGACGCCAAGCGCGATGCGGCTTAAGGGAAGGAAAGGGTTATGAGCACGAAAATCATCAGCCTGGTGTCCATCGGCGCCCACCCGACCTCCGGCCGGCCACGCCGCGCCGAGCAGGACGCGCGGGCCGTTGAGCTGGGTTTGCAACTGGCTGGGGATAACCTGCAAGTGCTGCACGCCGGCGACGTTGCGGAACCGGCGCTACGTGCCTATCTGGGCATGGGCCTGGAACAGTTGCATGTGCTGGAACAACCGGTCGGCGCAGATGCGCTGCCGGCATTGACCGCTTATTTGCGTGACGCCGGGGCACAGGTGGTGTTGACCGGTAGCCAGGCGGAAACCGGTGAAGGCTCGGGCATGTTGCCGTTCCTGCTGGCCGAAAGCCTTGGCTGGCCGCTGGTGGTGGGTTTGGCGCAAGTCGAATCCATCGACGGCGGTTCGGCGCTGGTGCTGCAGGCCTTGCCTCGCGGTCAGCGCCGTCGCTTGAAAGTGCGTCTGCCGTTCCTGGCGACTGTGGATAACGCAGCGCCCAAGCCTCGGCAGAGCGCCTACGGTCCGGCGCGACGCGGGGTGTTGCAGGCGGATGAAGTGGAAGTGGTCGACGATGAACTGCTGGCTGTGGCCACGCTGCAACCGGCCAAGCCACGACCCAAACGCTTGAAAGTGATCAAGGCCAAGAGCGGTGCCGACCGCATGAAGGCCGCGACGGCCAAGGCCAGTGGCGGCGGCGGGCAAGTGCTCAAGGGCGTGACCGCGCAGGCGGGCGCTGAAGCCATTCTCAAGTTGCTGATTGAAGAAGGCGTAGTCCGCTGACAAGTAGTCACCATAGATGTGGGAGCCTGTGTGGCGAGGGGGCTTGCCCCCGTTGGGCTGCGCAGCAGTCCTGAAATCTCTGATGTACCAAAGATCCTGTGAGTGCTACGCACTCAAACGGGGGCAAGCCCCCTCGCCACAAAGTGCTCCTGACGTGCTGGAGACGCAGGCCTGAAAACCATCTCACCGAAGTTTATGGGGAAATAATGGAAGTTGAATTTCGTCCGGCATTGCGCACGGATGCGCGGGAGATTGCCCGTTTGTTCCAGATTTCGTCAGAGGGGGCTTCGGATTACATCTGGAGCCAGTTGGCGGAGCCCGGGCAGGATCTGCTGGAAGTGGGGGCCATTCGTTACGCCCGTGAAGATGTCGATTTCTCCTATCAGAACTGCGTTATCGCGCAGGTGCAGGGGCGGGTCATCGGCATGATGCACAGTTACGTGACGCGTCACGATCCGTTGGCGGCTCCGGTGACTGATCCGGTCCTGGCGCCTTACGCCGACATGGAAGTCCCCGATACCCTCTATATTTCGAGCCTGGCCCTGCATGAAGGTTGGCGCAACAAAGGCTTGGGTGTGCGCTTTCTCGAGCATGCTCAACAGCGTGCCGATCAACTGGAACTCAACGGCCTGAGCCTGATCGACTATGCGGCGAATATCGGGGCCCGGCGCTTTTATGAACGCCACGGTTTTGGGATTGTTAAAACCTGCCAGGTTGTTCCTCATCCGATGATTCGGGTGACGGGTGATGCCTATCTCATGCATCGGCCTTAAGAGGCCGGTTTTGATTGTGTACATATCCTTTACTGCGGTAATGGCGGCTGGCGGTTTCGCTCTTACAGCGAGTCACTTTCGAAAAGCGCGAAAGTAACCAAAGCGCTCTTGCCCCTTTCGTTCGGCCCTTCGCCTAGGCTCAGGGTGCCCTCGCTCCGGTCCTGCTCCGTGGGCCCGCCGCCATCGGCCATCCATGGCCGGGGGCGGCTAACCCGGCATCCATGCCGGGTTGCCCACTACGCAGAACCTCCACTCGGCCTCTCGAGGGGGCGGTGCGTCAAAATCAAAAGCAAGGCGGCCTACCGGCCGGCCTGATCTCACGTGCACGCATTTCCCTGTAGGAGCTGTCGAGCGAAGCGAGGCTGCGATCTTTTGATCTTGCTTTTGCTTTTGCTTTGCTTTGCTTTGCTTTGCTTTGGCTTTTGATCTTGATCTGTACGCCCCTTTCCCAGAGGCCGAACGCAGGCGTTGCGCAGGGGGCACCGCGGCAGGGATGCCGCGGTAGCCGCCCCCGGCCATGGATGGCCGATGGCGGCGGGCCCCCGGAGCAATGCCGGAGTGAGGGCATGCCGAGCCTAGGCGAGGCACCGAATGGCGGGGCAAAAGCGTTTTGGTTACTTTGGCGCTTTTCCAAAGTGACCCGCTGTAAGAGCGGAACCATAAGCCGCCGTTACCGCAGAAATGGATATGCACTCCCAACACCTGGCCCCAACATTACCCACAATCCCTGTTAGCGCTTCTGTGGATAACATGTTCGCCCCTCGCTACACCCCATGCCAATCAAGCCCTGCAGCCCTCCGTACAAAAAACAACCAGCCTAAGCCACGGTTTTTTCGGGCTTTTTCCACAGCATAACCTCGCTCACTGGCCGACACTTGCCCCCAATCTCTGTTGGCGCTTCTGTGGATAACATGTTCGCCCATCGCTACAGCCCATATAGATCGCGGCTTTCAGTAGGTTGATCAAATATTGTCCAATTCGACGTTTTCCCCCACTAATCCTCCCGCAAACCCCGAATTCTCGCGGGTTTCAGCGGTTTTCCACAGAACGAGCAAAGTTGCCCCCAAAGTCTGTTGGTGCTTCTGTGGATAAGGTGTTCGCCATCCCCTGCGCGCCATGTAAACCGTGCTCTGCAAGCTTCTGATTAAAAAATAACCAGTGTCTGGCTAAAACCCTGCTTCTGGATAAGTCACGGTTTTTCTTCGGTTTTTGTGAATAGATTTAGCCTGTCACCCACAGTTGTCCCCATTTGCTGTGGGTGGAGATGTGGATAACTTGTTCGCTGAACCCTGTAAGCCACGGCCCGTATAGGCCGGAACGCGATAGATCAGATTTCATACAGTTCTAAGGCACTTCCTTGACTTCGATCTGTCGCCTGTCTTCACTCTCATCGCATAAGGACAACTGTCACTTATCCACATCTGGTTCAGGGAGAACGCGTGATGGATAGCCAGCCACATCGCTCGCAGCCACATTCGCACCAAAGCCCCTGCACGACCTGTGTCCCGACATCCGCCACCTTGTTGCACAAGCGGATTCATCGTCGCGCCGCCAATCAGCGCGCTCGTCTATAGCACCTGGCCCCCTTATGCCATTACGCCGCTGCCATTGAGGCCCGACCGTGCCCGGTGACCAGGCGTTTGTTCGTCTATCGATTGCAGGCAACCGCAGAGTTGCTCCATCTGCCTGAGAGGAAATGACCCATGACACGGATCGCCACGCCCATCAGCGATATCAAGGAACATTACGACGTGATCGTCATTGGCTCCGGCTACGGCGGCGGGATCGCGGCGTCGCGCCTGTCCCGGGCCGGCAAGCGGGTATGCCTGCTGGAGCGAGGCCGGGAAATCCAGCCCGGCGAATACCCCAATACGATGCTGGCGGCCACTGAAGAGCTGCAAGTGCATGACCCGGACGGGCACATCGGTTCGCGCACCGGGCTGTTCGACCTGCACGTCAACGCCCAGCAGAACGTAGTGGTCGGTTGCGGCCTGGGTGGCACGTCGCTGATCAACGCCAACGTCGCGCTGGAACCGGAACCCGGTGTGTTCGACGATCCGCGTTGGCCGCTGGCGGTACGTGAACATCGCGACACGCTGCTCAAGGACGGATACGCCCGGGCTCGGGAGATGCTCAAGCCCAATCCCTATCCGAAAACCGCTCCGACCTTGCCCAAACTCGAGGCTAACCAGAAGTCCGCCGATTACCTCAAGCAAGGCGCGCACTTCTACAAGCCGCCGATCAACGTGACCTTCGACAAACTGCCGAACAACCTCAACCACGTCGGCGTCGAGCAATTGCCGTGCAACCACTGCGGCGACTGCGTTTCGGGCTGTAACAACAAGGCCAAGAACACCACGTTGATGAATTACCTGCCGGATGCCTGCAACCACGGCGCAGAGATTTTCTGCCAGGCCGAGGTGCGGCATCTGGAGCGCGACGGCGATGGCTGGATCGTGCACTTCCAATACCTGGACAGCGGCCGTGAGAAATTCTCCGCGCCGACGCTGTTCGTCAAGGCGGACATTGTCGTGGTGTCGGCCGGCACCCTGGGGTCCACCGAAATCCTCCTGCGCTCTCGGGACAAAGGCCTGTCGACGTCCGATCAGCTCGGCGAAAACATGAGCGGCAATGGCGACATCCTCGGTTTCGGCCACAACTGCGATGAAACGATCAACGGCATCGGTTTCGGTGCCCATCCGGCCTCGGAAATGAAACCGGTCGGCCCGTGCATCACCTCGATCATCGACATGCGCACCGAAGGCGACTGGCGCAGCCGCATGGTTATCGAAGAAGGCTCGATTCCCGGCGCACTCGGCCGGCCCATGGTGCCGAGCATGGCCACATTCGCCGGGTTGATCGGCAAACCCACCGATGACAGCTTCACCGGCAAGCTCAAATATGCCGAGCGCGAAGCCGAAAGCTTCCTGCGCGGCCCGTACCACGGCGCCCTGCACAACATGCAGACCTACCTGATCATGAGCCACGACGACGGCAAGGGGCGCATGGTGCTCGACAGTAAGGATCAGCTGCGCATCGACTGGCCGGGCGTTGGCGAGCAGGAAAACGTCAAGATCGGCAACGAGCGCTTGCACCAGAGCACCAAGGCATTGGGCGGGATCTGGGTCGAGAACCCGATCTGGACCGAGCTGCTCAAACACAGCATCGTTTCCGTGCACCCATTGGGCGGTTGTGTGATGGGCGAGGATGCGACGCAAGGCGTGGTCAACCACAAGGGCCAGGTGTTTAGCGGCGTCAGCGGCACCGATGTCTATGCCGGGCTATACGTGGCCGACGGTGCGGTGATCCCGACCTCACTGGCGGTCAATCCGTTGCTGACCATCTCTGCCGTGAGCGAGCGCAACATGGGGCTGCTGGCGGCCGATCGTGGTTGGCACATCGACTACACGTTGCCCTCGGCACCGCGCAAACCGGTGGTGGCACCGACCCTCGGCGTGCAGTTCACCGAAACCATGAAGGGCTATTTCTCCAAAGATTTCACCCAGCCCCAGGGCACCGATCTCAAACTCTACGAAGCGGCGGCCAAACGCGGCAAGTCGGATAACTCGCCGATCGAATTCACCTTGACCATCACCATCACCGCCAACGACCTCAATCGCATGATCAAGGAGCCAGAACACGCCGCGACACTGGTCGGCTCTCTGGATGCGCCGGGCTTGTCGCCGGAACCACTGACCGCCAGCAATGGTGTGTTCAATCTGTTCGAGGAATATCAGGAACAGGTTGGCGTGCGGCACATGAATTACGACATGAAGCTGACCGCTGAGGACGGCAGCGATTATTACTTCAGCGCATTCAAGACCGTGCCCGAAGACAACGGCGTGCTGAACGTCTGGCACGACACCAGTACGCTCTATGTGACGCTGTATCGCGGGCCAGACAAGACAGGCGAGGTGATCGGCTCGGGGGTGATGCACATCGAGCCGGCCGATTTTGCCAAGCAGATGACCACCATGAAGGTGCTCAACGCGCGCAACGAACGTGAGCGCATTGAAGGGCTGGCGCGGTTCGGCAAGTTCTTCGCCGGCATCTTGTGGGAGAGCTACGGCGGGGTGTTCGCGGGCGACATCTACTTCAACCCCGATGCGCCGCCCCGGCAGAAACGGCCGCTGGATGCGCCGACGCCAAGCGTGCAGTTCTTCCAGACCGAAGACAGCGTCCAGCTCCGCCTGACCCGTTATCAGGGCGGCACCAAGGGGCCGGTGATGCTGGTGCATGGTTTGGGTGTGGGCTCGAATATTTTCTCCACCGACACCATCCAGACCAACCTGCTGGAGTACCTGTGCAAGCACGAGTACGACGTCTGGCTCCTGGATTTCCGGGTCAGCATCCTGCTGCCGGCCAGCAAACATGAATGGAACGGCGACCAGATTGCCCAGTACGACTTCAAGGCCGCCATCGAGCATATCCAGCAGGCCACCCTCGCCGCTGACGTGCAGTGCGTGGTGCATTGCTACGGCGCGACGACCTTCTTCATGTCACTGCTGGCCGGATTGCAGGGCGTGCGTTCGGTGGTCTGTTCGCAGATCGCCGCGGACACGGTGGTCGCCACGGCAACGGGGCTCAAGGCCGGTCTGCATTTGCCGGGGATGCTCGACGCCATCGGCATCAAATCCCTCACCGCGTATGCCGACAACAAGGAGAGCTGGTTCAACAAACTCTATGACAAGGCCCTCAACATCTACGCCCGCATCGAGGCTCAAGGTTACTGCACCAACCCGGTGTGCCACCGCATCACCTTCATGTACGCGTCGCTGTACCGCCACGACACACTCAACGAAACCCTGCACGACAACCTGCACGAGCTGTTCGGTGAGTCGAACATACAGACCTTCGAACACCTGGCGCTGATCCTGCGCAAAGGCCATCTGGTGGACTTCAAGGGCCAGGACGTCTACATGCCGCACTTCGACCGGCTGACCATGCCGATCTGCTTCATCAGCGGCGAAGACAATCAGTGCTACTTGCCCGAAAGCACGCTCAGGACCTATGAGCGCGTGTGCAAAGTCCATGGGCCGGAGCGCTACAGCCGGCATGTGGTGCCGGGTTACGGGCATATTGACTGCATGTTCGGCAAGAACGCGGTGGTCGATGTGTACCCGATCATCCTGCAGCACCTGGAGAAAACCGCCCTCGGCTGATCGGGCTTTTTGTGGCGAGGGAGCTTGCTCCCGCTGGGTTGCGCAGCAGCCCCAAAACCTGAGGATGCGATCGATCAGATACACCGCGTTTTCTGGTTTTACGACTGCTTTGCAGCCGAACGGGAGCAAGCTCCCTCGCCACAATAGCCGTGTGCTGACTTGGGATTGGCGACTACAAGGAAATGGATGCCATGGACAGTTACATCCGCTGGTTTCAACGCTTCATCTGGATAGGCATCGCAATGAACATGGTCTTCGCGATTCCGGCGCTGTTTGCACCGGCGTTGCTGACCTCGATGCTCGGGATGCCTCCACAACTCTCCGATCCTTGGCTGGAGAACGCCGGCATGTTGCTGGTGGGGATCAGCCTTTTTTACATGCCGTCAGGCTTCAATGCCCCCAAATACGTGGTGCATTCGTGGCTGTGCGTATTGTCGCGGTTGGTCGCCGTGGCGTTCTGGATTTACCTGATCAACACCAGCAACCAGGCCCAGGTGTTCGTGCCGATGCTGCTGGGCGACCTGGGCATGTTCCTGATCCTCGGGATTCTGCTGTACCTGGGCAGCGCGCCGGCCAATCGGCCGTTCGCCCTGCTTCGCGATGGCTGGCGTGAGTGGTGCGCAGCGTGGGCGCGACGCTGGCGGCGGCACAGCTTCAAGGTCGCCACGCTGGTCGTGGTGCTGGCGCTGGGGTTTATCGGCTACGAAACCTGGTACCAGATGCTGCGAGTGGTGCCGGCCGAGCGATACGCTTCTGACGAAGACCACTACAAATACGCCGCCATCGGGCTGGGCATCGAAGCACGGATTCCCTATTACCTGTTCGCCGTGTTGCCGCAGATGTGCCCGGAGAAACTGCCGAAGCCCGGCGGTTACGAAGTGTTCGGTTTCCTCTACGAGAACGGCAAGGACCTGCCGATCGGCATGGCCAAGCGGCAGATCGGCTACCCGACCGTGGAGCCCAACTGCGCCTTGTGCCACACCGGCTCCTACCGCGCCAATGCCAGCGACGTTGCGACCCCGGTGGCCTCCGCGCCGGCCAATACCCTGCAGCTGCAGGCCTTCCAGTGGTTCGCCTACGATTGCGCGAGTGACCCCAAATTCACGCCTGACGCGGTGATGACGGCGATCAACAGCAAGTTTCAGCTTGGGTTCTTCGAGCGCCTGTACAACCGTTATCTGATCATCCCGATGGCCACCAGCGCGCTGATCAAACAAAAGCAGGCCTATGCCTGGCAGAAGCTGCGCGCACCGCAAGGGCCGGGGCGTACCGACACCTTCAACCCGACGAAAATGGTGGTGTTCGGCTTCCCGGATGACTCGACCATCGGCACCGTCGACTTGCCGCAAGTCTGGAACCAGAAACCCCGGGAGTCGCTGTACCTGCACTGGGACGGCAACAACAACGATATCCATGAGCGCAACTACGCGGCGGCCATGGCCGTGGGCGCGACGCCGGAGTCGGTGCTGCCGGACAGTTTCAACCGGGTGACCAATTGGCTGCTGGGCCACAAGGCACCGGCCTGGCCGTTCGCGCTGGATCAGGCCAAAATCGCCCGGGGCAAGCCGGTCTGGGAAAAAAATTGCGCCGGTTGCCATGACTTCGGCCGCACCGACACCGGTCAGGTCACCACCACTATTGATGAACTGGGCACCGATCCCCATCGGCTGAACTCGTTCACCACCGGTTTAGTGACAGCCTTCCACGGCTTCAAGAAACCGCCGTTCGACTTTGGCGCTTACCGCAAGACCCAGAGCTACAGCAACACGCCCACCGACGGCATCTGGTTGCGCGCGCCGTACTTGCACAACGGTTCGGTGCCGACCCTGTGGGATTTGCTGCAACCACCGGAACTGCGGCCGCAGGTGTTCTTCACCGGCTCCGACATTTACGACAAGGACAAGGTCGGCTTCGTCACCGGTGGCGAGCAGGTGAAAGCCTCGGCGGACTTCAAATACGACACGCGCCTGGAGGGCAACCACAACGGTGGTCACCTGTACGGCACGCAATTGTCGGAACTCGATAAGCGGGCGCTCATCGAGTTCATGAAAACCCTGTGATTCCACTACGGATGGAGGAAGTCGACATGTCATTGGTCAGTCATTGGGAACATGAGTACGTCAAGGTCAAGCTACGTTTGCATGGTTTGGTCACCCGCCTGGAAATGGCCTGGAAGAAGCTCGTCAGTGAGCTTGAGCCTGAGGAGTACCAGGCCATCGTCGCGCTGCTGCAGCGGGGGCACGATCAGGCGCAATACGTGCTCAAGCACGGCGACATGCCGGACGATCAACCGAGTGTGCCGTGGGAGTTGTCCCACGGCTTGTCGATCTTGCACATCGGCAACGCCAGCCCCTTGCCGCAATCGGTAGATGAACTGCAAACCCGAGTGCTCAAGGACGGTAGCCTGCTCGGTTGTCGCAAATGGGAGCTGCTGGATCTGTTGTGGAGCGAAGCGCTGCTCAAGTGGATCGAGAACCTGCGGCATCACGCACCGTTCGCCACCAATCCGGCGTTGATGCGCATGGACAGTGACGTGACCCTGGCCATCGCCGGCGACTGGGGCACCGGGCCGTTCGACAGTCATGCCCCGGCGGTAGCGGTGGCCAATCAGATGCAACTGGCCCAGGCCGACTTCACCATCCATTTGGGGGATGTGTATTACGCCGGCACCCGCTCCCAGGAAGACGTCGACATGGTCGGCTGGCCGATGGGCAAGCACGGCTCGTTCACCCTCAACTCCAACCACGAGATGTACAGCGGCGCCCATGGCTACTTCAAGGAACTGGCCAAGCGTTTTCCAGCACAGCAGGGCACCAGTTATTTTGCGTTGTACAACGATGACTGGCTGGTGGTCGGGATCGACTCGGCTTATGCCTCCAGTCCAATCAACCTGTATATGGACGGCGCGCTGAACAAGCAGCAGATCGACTGGATGAAAGACTTGCCCAAACGCAAGAAGATCATGGTGCTCAGTCATCACCAGGGCTTTGACATTACCGGGCGTGACAAGACCGCGTTGTACAAGCCGGTGTGCGATGCCTTGGGACGCGAGCCGGATTACTGGTATTGGGGGCATTTGCATAACGGCATCTGCTATGCCACTCAAGGTGGCTTGCATGCACGTTGCGCAGGGCATGGGGCGATTCCCTATGGCAATGCCAGCGAGCTGAACGGGCATCCGGGGGTGCTGTGGTCGGAAACGCAGAATGCGCGGGATGAGGCGTACCCGGATCGGGTGTTGAACGGTTATGTGAAGGTGCGGCTGGTGGGGGAGAACATCGAAGAGACGTTTATTGGCGAGGATGGTTCGGTGCGGTGGTCTTCGGTATTACAGTAATTGTGCGTTGCCGTTGAAAAGATCGCAGCCTGCGGCAGCTCCTACAGGTGCCGCAGGCTGCGATCTTTTGATCTTGATTAACCCTGAACCGGCACGCCTTTGAGGTAAGGCGCAGGCTCGGCCCCGAGGTTGTTCAGCAGGCGCTCGCTGTACCAGTCCACGAAGTTCACCACACCAAACTCATAGGTCTTGGAGTAAGGCCCTGGCTGGTACGCGGTGGAGTTGATCCCGCGCTGGTTCTCTTCGGCCAGGCGACGGTCCTGGTCGTTGGTCGCATCCCAGACCTGGCGCATGCGCTCCACGTCGTAGTCCACGCCTTCGACCGCGTCCTTGTGGACGATCCACTTGGTGGTGACCATGGTTTCCTGGGCGCTGATCGGCCACACGGTGAACACGATGATGTGGTCGCCCATGCAGTGGTTCCACGAGTGCGGCAGGTGCAGGATGCGCATCGAGCCCAGGTCCGGGTTCTTGATGCGGCCCATCAGTTTGGCGCAGCCCTGTTTGCCGTCCATGGTCATCGATACGGTGCCCTTGAGCAGCGGCATGCGCACGATACGGTTACGCAGGCCGAAACTGGCGTGGGCGTAAGGGATCTTCTCGGCTTCCCAGGCAGCGGCGGAAGCGGCTACGTGGTCCTTGAAGGCCTGGTCGGCACGCGGGTCGGTGACGTCGTCCCATTCCAGCAGGGTTTTCAGCAATTCGGGGTGTGAACCGCCGCAGTGGTAGCACTCGCGGTTGTTTTCCAGCACCAGTTTCCAGTTGGCTTTTTCCATCAAGGTGGTTTGCACCGCCACCTTGGTGTTCTCCATGTCGTACGGTTCCATGTAATGGCTGAGCGTCGACAGGAAGTCATCGATGGCCGGCGGGTTTTCTGCCAGGCTGATGAAGATGTAACCGCCGGCGGTCTTCACGTTCACCGGTTTGAGGCCGTATTGCTTCATGTCGAAGTCGGCGCCCATTTCGGTGCCGGCGAACAGCAGGCGACCGTCCAGCTCGTACGTCCACTGGTGGTAGTGGCAGACCAGTTTGGCGACCTTGCCTTTTTCACTGGTGCACAGCCGTGAACCGCGGTGGCGGCAGACGTTGTGGAACGCATGCACCACGCCATCGGCGCCGCGAATCACGATGATCGGGTTCTTGCCGACTTGCAGCGTCAGGTAGTTGCCCTTGGTCGGGATCTCGCAGGTCATGCCGGCGATCAACCACTCTTTCTGGAAGATTTCCTGCATGTCGATATCAAACAGCCGCTCGTCAGAGTAAAACGGCTGCGGCAGCGAGAAAGTGCGCTCGCGCTCTTGCAGCATCTGCGCAGTGGCCTTGCGTGCGGGTTCCAGTGGATCGCCCAGGCTCAGGGTAGTGGTGACGTCCATCGTTTAATCCTCAAGGCCATTCTGTGTGGCCGGCGAAAGTGGCTAATCAGGTTTGCTACGCAAGGTGTAAAGGTTGTGTCTTGGTATGGGGCGAGTGTGGGGCCGGCGCTCCCCGGAACCTTATCCATGGGCGACATGGCCCAATCTGTTCCCGACGCGCAACCCCCGGTAATTGGGGGCTGGTCGCGATAAGTATGTCAATGTCGCAGATAGGTAAATGGCGGGGCTGCTCTATACGCAGAATCGCCAACATAAAGGCCGGTAGTCGGCCGTGGAGATCAGCATGTCCAACAACTTCCTGAACCCGGTAACCACCCAGACCTGGGCCAATGGTCGACACATTGTCCGTTGCGTCAAAGTCATCCAGGAAACCTGGGATGTGCGCACCTTCTGCTTTATGGCCGACCAGCCGATCATGTTCTTCTTCAAACCGGGGCAATTCGTCACCCTGGAGCTGGAAATCGAAGGCCAGCAGATCATGCGTTCGTACACCATTTCCAGCTCGCCGTCGGTGCCATACAGCTTCTCGGTGACGATCAAGCGCGTACCGGGCGGCAAGGTCTCGAACTGGTTGCATGACACCCTGCATGAAGGCTACGAACTGGCGGTGCACGGCCCGGTCGGGCTGTTCAACGCCATCGACTTTCCGAACCCGAAAGTGCTGTACCTCAGCGGCGGCGTGGGCATCACCCCGGTGATGTCCATGGCGCGCTGGTTCTTCGATACCAACGGCAATGTCGATATGGCCTTCATCCATAGCGCCCGCTCGCCGAAAGACATCATTTATCACCGCGAGCTGGAGCACATGGCGTCGCGGATCGAAAACTTCAGCCTGCACCTGATCTGCGAGAAACACGGTTTTGGTGAGCCGTGGGCCGGATACCGCGGTTATCTCAACCACAAGATGCTCGAACTGATGGTCCCGGACTTCCTTGAGCGGGAAGTGTTCTGCTGCGGCCCAACGCCATACATGAACGCGGTCAAGCGCTTGCTGGAGAACGCCGGCTTCAATATGAAGCGCTACCACGAAGAGTCCTTCGGCGCCACGCCGCCAGAGGCAATCGCCGATGCAGAGGAACACGCTGAACAAGCGGCCGACGCCCCCGCAATCGACGCCGCCGACCTGAACCAGGTGGAATTCACCGCCTCCGGCAAAAGCATCCGCGTGGCCCCGGGCGAAACCGTTCACGCCGCTGCCGCCAAACTGGGCCTGATGATCCCCAAGGCTTGCGGCATGGGCATCTGCGGCACCTGCAAGGTAATGAAGCTTGCCGGCGAAGTGGAAATGGAACACAACGGCGGGATTACCGAGGAAGACGAAGCCGAAGGGTTCATCCTGTCTTGCTGCAGCGTGCCGAAGGGTGACGTGCGGATCGAGTATTGATCGGTCGAGATGACCACTGAATAACTCCCGTAGAAGCTGCCGAAGGCTCGGGCCGCGTTCGGCAGCTCCTACAGGGTGTGTGTAGATCCATCAATCAACGAACAGATCCGGCATCAGCAGCGCGTCGCTGTCCGGTGCATACCGATACCCTTCAAAATCCGTCACCCCATGCTCGCCCAAAATCTCCTCATCGATCAGCAACCGACCGGTAATGCTGCGACAGCTGCTGTCGAGAATGATGTGGGCGGCATCCGCCATGATCGCGGGTGTGCGGGCATGTTTGAATGATTCGCGCGATCCGAGCTGAAACTCGATTGCCGCGGTGGCGATCATGGTCTGCGGCCATAGAGAGTTGACGCTGATACCGTAGGCGGCGAATTCCTCGCTCATGCCCAGGGTGAGCATGCTCATGCCGTACTTGGTGACGGTGTAGGGGCTGTATTGGGCGAACCATTTGGTGGCCAGGTTCAGCGGCGGTGACAGGTTGAGGATGTGGCCGCTGGATTTTTTCAGATAGGGCAGGGCGGCCTGGCTGCACAGCAGCACGGCGCGGGTGTTGATCTGGTGCATCAGGTCGAAGCGCTTGAGTTCGATGTGCTGCACGCCGGTCAGCTTGATCGCTCCTGCATTGTTGATCAGTGCGTCGATGCCGCCGAAATGTTCGCTGGCGTCAGCCATCGCGTGGCGCACAATGGCTTCCTCGCGCACATCCACCTCCAATGCCAGCGCCTTGCCGCCCGCAGCTTCGACTTCCGCCGCAACGCTGAAGATGGTGCCGGGCAGTTTGGGGTGAGGGGCGGCGCTTTTCGCGGCAATCACGATGTTGGCCCCGTCGCGCGCGGCCCGCAGCGCAATCTCGCGACCAATCCCGCGACTGGCGCCGGTGATGAACAGGGTTTTGCCTTGTAATGACATGCGGACGCTCCCGATTGGCGTGATCCGAGCGGATCGAAACGGCTCGCAGTCAATGTAGACCAACTCGTGCGGGACTGTGGCAAGGGGGCAAGCCCCTCGCCATAAGATCTCTTGCCAATCAAATAGCTGAGGTCGAGCGCAGAACCTGTGGCGAGGGAGCTTGCTCCCGTTGGGTTGCGAAGCAGCCCCAAAGCCTGAGCATGCGGTCTGTCAGGTGGACCGCGTTGGCTGGTTTTACGACTGCTGCGCAGCCGAGCGGGAGCAAGCTCCCTCGCCACAAAGTCGCATTTCAACCAAATAGCTGAGGTGGAACACAGAGCCTGTGGCTGGGAGGGAGGGAGTCAGGCCGCCATCACGTGCCGAATATCCGCCGCCAGTTCCCGCACGCGTTCTTCTTCGGTGTCCCACGAGCACATGAACCGTGCGCCGCCGTTGCCGATGAAGGTGTAGAAGCGCCAGCCCTTGGCGGTCAGTGCGGCGATGGCCGGCTCGGAGAGTTGCAGGAACACACCGTTGGCCTGCACCGGGAACATCAGCTCGACGCCAGGAATGTCGCTCACCAGTTCGGCCAGCAACTGCGCGCAGTGGTTGGCGTGGCGGGCGTATTTAAGCCAGGCGTCGTTTTCCAGAATCCCGACCCAGGGGGCCGAGAGGAAGCGCATCTTCGACGCCAGTTGCCCAGCCTGCTTGCAGCGGTAGTCGAAATCTTCGGCCAGTTTGTGGTTGAAGAACAGAATCGCTTCGCCCACCGCCATGCCGTTTTTCGTACCGCCAAAGCACAGCACGTCGACGCCGGCCTTCCAGGTCAGGTCGGCTGGCGAGCAACCCAGATACGCGCAGGCGTTGGAGAAACGAGCACCGTCCATGTGCAGGTTCAAGCCCAGTTCTTTACAGGTGACGCTGATGGCGCGGATTTCTTCCGGGGTGTACACGCTGCCGACTTCAGTGGCCTGGGTCAGGGTCACGACGCGTGGTTTGGGATAGTGGATGTCCTGGCGCTTGAGAGCAATTTCGCGGATCGATTCCGGCGTCAGCTTGCCGTTTTCGGTGCGGGCGATGAGCAGCTTGGAACCGTTGGAGAAAAACTCCGGTGCGCCGCATTCGTCGGTTTCGACGTGGGCGGTTTCCGAGCAGATCACGCTGTGGTAACTCTGGCACAGCGACGACAGGGCCAACGAGTTGGCCGCGGTGCCGTTGAAAGCGAAGAACACTTCGCAGTCGGTTTCGAACAGCTTACGGAATTGATCGGACGCGCGTGCGGTCCACTCATCGTCGCCGTAAGCGCGTTGGTGGCCGTGGTTGGCCTGTTCCATGGCAGCCCAGGCTTCAGGGCAAATACCGGAATAGTTGTCGCTGGCGAATTGTTGGCTCTTGTCGGTCATGGCCGGCTTCCGTGATCGAGGCGCTTGTGGCGCTTCGTTGGTCAATGATGATGTGCACTTTACCGAAGATCGTCCGGGGAGCACACGGGATGAGTCTGTCAGAAAAATACAAACACCTTGGGCAATTATGCACATGACGCAGAGGGACGGTGCACTGGATCTGCTCAAGTGGCTGGCGCTGTTGAGCATGGTGCTCGATCACCTGCGATATGTCGGTTATTCCCTCGATCTGCTGTATGTGCCGGGCAGACTGGCGTTCCCGTGGTTCTGTCTGGCGATGGCGGCGAACCTGGCGCGTGTCCGTACAGTGACGACCGACGGCCAGTGGCGCTACCTCGGTTGGTTGTTGCTGTTCAGTGCCCTGAGCGAAATTCCGTATCGGATGTACATTCCTGATCACGACACCTTGAATGTATTGCCTACGCTGGTCATGGGGTTGCTGGTGGCCCGTGGCTGGCAGCACGGGCCAGTTCAGTCGCGTCTGTTGGCGGTCGTTGCCTTGGTGCTGGCGGCACTGTTCCCGCAGCGACTGATGTTCGGTTTCTTCGGCGTGCTGTTGCCGCTGGCGATGTTGCTGGTGATCCAGCGGCCCTGGTATTTCGGCCTGTTGCCGGGGCTGGTGTGCCTGGCGGCCAATCAATGGCAAGTGCTGTACTCCGCTGCCTGGTTCGGCAGCGGTGCGGCGATTTTGGGTATTGTCGTTTGTCTGATTGCGCCATTGTCGGGCCTGCTGCTATTGCGACATGCCCAAGGCATCCAGCCACCGCCGATGCGCCGCTGGGCCTATGCCCTTTATCCTGGGCATTTCCTCGCGCTTCTGGCCTTGCGCCAACTCGTCGCCTGACGCCCGTCCCCTGTGGCGAGGGAGCTTGCTCCCGCTGGGCTGCGCAGCAGACCCAAACCCGGCGCATGTGGTTAGTCAGTTAGATCGAATTTGTCGGTTTCACGACTGCTTCGCAGTCGAGCGGGAGCAAGCTCCCTCGCCACAGGAGTGTTCGCCCGTTCACCCATTTCGGCCCATGTCGTAAACGCACCTTTGCGTGGCGTCCATAGGCATTTGACCTGTCTGCGCCGGTCATACCATCGCTATCAAAGGGCACTGCCGAAATGCCAGTGCCTCACCGAGACGAAAGGCGCACCGCCGCCGCTGGGAGAGACGCGATGTTCAGCAAGCAAGACCAGATTCAGGGTTACGACGATGCACTGCTGGCGGCGATGAATGCCGAGGAGCAACGCCAGGAAGATCACATCGAGCTGATCGCGTCAGAGAACTACACCAGCAAGCGCGTGATGGAAGCGCAAGGCAGTGGCCTGACCAACAAATACGCCGAAGGCTATCCGGGCAAGCGCTACTACGGTGGCTGCGAGCACGTCGACAAGGTTGAAGCCCTGGCCATCGAACGCGCCAAGCAATTGTTCGGTGCCGATTACGCCAACGTGCAGCCGCACTCCGGTTCTTCGGCCAACAGCGCCGTTTATCTGGCCCTGCTGCAAGCCGGCGACACCATTCTGGGCATGAGCCTGGCCCACGGCGGTCACTTGACCCACGGCGCCAAAGTGTCGTCCTCGGGCAAGCTGTACAACGCTGTGCAGTACGGCATCGACACCGACACCGGTCTGATCAACTACGACGAAGTCGAGCGCCTGGCCGTCGAGCACAAACCAAAAATGATCGTTGCCGGTTTCTCGGCCTACTCCAAGACCCTCGACTTCCCACGTTTCCGCCAGATCGCTGACAAGGTCGGTGCCCTGCTGTTCGTCGACATGGCTCACGTCGCCGGTCTGGTCGCTGCTGGCCTGTACCCGAACCCGCTGCCTTACGCCGACGTAGTGACCACCACCACCCACAAGACCCTGCGCGGTCCACGTGGTGGGCTGATCCTGGCCAAGGCCAACGAAGAAATCGAGAAGAAGCTCAACGCCGCGGTATTCCCTGGTGCCCAGGGCGGCCCGTTGATGCACGTCATCGCCGGTAAAGCAGTGTGCTTCAAGGAAGCACTGGAGCCTGGCTTCAAGGCCTACCAGCAACAAGTGATCGACAACGCCAAGGCAATGGCCGGCGTATTTATCAAACGCGGCTACGATGTAGTGTCCGGCGGTACCGATAACCACCTGTTCCTGGTCAGCCTGATCCGTCAGGGCCTCACCGGTAAAGAGGCGGACGCAGCACTCGGTCGCGCCCACATCACCGTGAACAAGAACGCTGTCCCGAACGATCCACAGTCGCCGTTCGTGACCTCCGGCCTGCGTATCGGCACCCCGGCGGTGACCACTCGCGGCTTCAAGGTTACCCAGTGTGTTGAACTGGCTGGCTGGATCTGCGACATCCTCGACAACCTCGGCGACGCCGATGTCGAGGCCAATGTCGCGCAGCATGTGGCAGCCCTGTGCGCGGACTTCCCGGTTTATCGCTGAGCGCGGTTTTGGAGTAAATGACTATGCAACGCTATTCGGGCTTCGGCCTCTTCAAACACTCCCTCAGCCACCATGAAAACTGGCAGCGCATGTGGCGTACGCCGACCCCGAAAAAGGTCTACGACGTGGTCATCGTCGGCGGTGGCGGGCATGGTCTGGCGACCGCCTACTACCTGGCCAAGGAACACGGCATCACCAACGTGGCCGTGGTCGAGAAGGGCTGGCTGGGCGGCGGTAACACCGCGCGCAACACCACCATCGTGCGCTCCAACTACCTGTGGGACGAGTCGGCACACCTGTACGAACACGCGATGAAATTGTGGGAAGGCCTGTCCCAGGACCTGAACTACAACGTGATGTTCTCCCAGCGTGGCGTCTACAACCTGTGCCACACCCTGCAGGACATTCGTGATTCCGAGCGTCGGGTCAGCGCCAACCGCCTCAACGGCGTGGACGGCGAACTGCTCGATGCCAAGCAAGTGGCAGACGAGATCCCGTACCTCGACTGCTCCAAGAACACCCGCTACCCGGTGATGGGCGCTACCGTCCAGCGTCGCGGCGGCGTGGCCCGTCACGATGCCGTGGCGTGGGGCTTTGCCCGTGCCGCCGACGCCTTGGGCGTGGACCTGATCCAACAGACCGAAGTGATCGGTTTCCGTAAGGAAAACGGTGTGTGCATCGGTGTTGAAACCAACAAGGGCTTCATCGGCGCCAAGCGCGTCGGCGTGGTGACTGCCGGTAACTCCGGGCACATGGCCAAACTTGCCGGTTTCCGCCTGCCGATCGAATCGCACCCGCTGCAAGCGCTGGTGTCCGAGCCGATCAAGCCGATTATCGACAGCGTGATCATGTCCAACGCCGTACACGGTTACATCAGCCAGTCCGACAAGGGCGACCTGGTGATCGGCGCCGGTATCGACGGCTACAACGGCTACGGCCAGCGTGGTTCGTACCCGGTGATCGAGCACACCATCCAGGCCATCGTCGAGATGTTCCCGGTGCTGTCGCGCGTACGCATGAACCGTCAGTGGGGCGGCATCGTCGACACCACGCCGGATGCGTGCCCGATCATCTCGAAGACTCCGGTACCGAACATGTTCTTCAACTGCGGTTGGGGCACCGGTGGCTTCAAGGCTACACCTGGCTCGGGCAACGTGTTTGCCGCAAGCCTGGCCAAGGGTGAAATGCACCCATTGGCTGCACCTTTCTCCATCGACCGCTTCCACAGCGGTGCGTTGATCGACGAACACGGCGCTGCAGCAGTCGCCCACTAACAGGAGAAATCCCTATGTTGCATATCTTCTGTCCTCACTGTGGCGAACTGCGCTCCGAAGAGGAATTCCATGCATCCGGCCAGGCGCACATCCCGCGTCCACTGGATCCGAACAGCTGCACCGACGAGGAGTGGGGCGACTACATGTTCTTCCGCGATAACCCTCGCGGTCTGCACCACGAACTGTGGGATCACGTCGCCGGTTGCCGTCAGTACTTCAACGTGACCCGTGACACCGTGACCTACGAGATTCTCGAAACCTACAAGATCGGCACCAAGCCGCAGTTCACCGACAAGACCGACAGCCCGAAAGCGGCCGCCACGGCTCTGGGAGAGAAGGTATGAGCCAGATCAATCGCCTGTCCAACGGCGGACGCATCGACCGCAACAAAGTGCTGAGTTTCACCTTCAACGGCCAGGTCTACAAAGGTTTTGAAGGCGACTCGCTGGCCGCAGCCTTGCTGGCCAACGGTGTCGATATCGTCGGCCGCAGCTTCAAGTATTCGCGCCCACGCGGCATCTTCGCCGCCGGTGCCGAAGAGCCGAACGCCGTGCTGCAGATCGGTGCGACCGAAGCCACGCAGATCCCGAACGTACGCGCCACGCAACAAGCGCTGTATCAAGGCCTGGTCGCCACCAGCACCAACGGCTGGCCAAGCGTGAACAACGACATGATGGGGATTCTCGGCAAGGTCGGCGGCAAGCTGATGCCACCGGGCTTCTACTACAAAACCTTCATGTACCCGCAATCGTTCTGGATGACTTACGAGAAGTACATTCGTAAGGCAGCCGGTCTTGGCCGTTCGCCGACCGAGAACGATCCGGACACCTACGACTACATGAACCAGCACTGCGACGTGCTGATCGTCGGCGCTGGCCCTGCGGGTCTGGCGGCTGCACTGGCGGCTGCCCGCAGCGGCGCCCGTGTGATCCTGGCCGATGAGCAGGAAGAGTTTGGTGGTAGCCTGCTCGACTCCCGCGAAAGCCTCGATGGCAAACCAGCTACCGAGTGGGTTGCCAGCGTCATCGCCGAGCTGAAAAACACCCCTGACGTGCTGCTGTTGCCGCGCGCCACGGTCAACGGTTACCACGACCATAACTTCCTGACCATTCACGAGCGCCTCACCGATCACCTCGGCGACCGCGCTCCGATCGGCCAGGTGCGTCAGCGCATCCACCGGGTTCGCGCCAAGCGCGTGGTGCTGGCGACAGGTAGCCACGAGCGTCCACTGGTTTACGGCAACAACGACGTGCCGGGCAACATGCTCGCCGGCGCTGTGTCGACTTATGTACGTCGCTATGGCGTGGCACCGGGCAAGAAACTGGTGCTGTCGACCAACAACGACCACGCCTACCGCGTTGCCCTGGACTGGCTCGACGCCAGCCTGCAAGTGGTGGCCATCGCCGACGCCCGCAGCAACCCTCGCGGTGCGCTGGTGGAAGAAGCGCGCGCCAAAGGCATTCGCATCCTGACCGGCAGCGCCGTGATCGAGGCCCGTGGCAGCAAGCACGTGACCGCCGCTCGCGTTGCAGCGATTGATGTAAAAGCACACACCGTGACCAGCCCGGGCGAATGGCTCGATTGCGACCTGGTCGCCAGTTCCGGCGGTTACAGCCCAGTGGTTCACCTGGCTTCGCACCTGGGTGGCAAGCCGATCTGGCGTGAAGACATCCTCGGTTTCGTACCGGGCGAAGCACCGCAGAAACGCGTGTGCGTCGGTGGCATCAACGGCGTCTACAGCCTCGGCGATTCGTTGGCCGATGGTTTTGAAGGCGGTGCTCGCGCTGCCAGCGAAGCTGGTTTCGGCAAGGTCGAAGGCGTACTGCCCAAAGCCCTGAGCCGACTCGAAGAGCCGACGCTGGCGCTGTTCCAGGTGCCTCACGAAAAAGCCACTGCCCGTGCGCCGAAGCAATTCGTCGACCTGCAGAACGACGTCACCGCAGCCGCCATCGAACTGGCGACCCGCGAAGGTTTCGAATCGGTCGAGCACGTCAAGCGCTACACCGCACTGGGCTTTGGCACCGATCAGGGCAAGCTCGGCAACGTCAACGGCTTGGCCATCGCCGCCCGTTCGCTGAACGTGACCATCCCGCAGATGGGCACCACCATGTTCCGCCCGAACTACACGCCGGTGACTTTCGGCGCCGTGGCCGGTCGTCACTGTGGGCACATCTTCGAGCCGGTTCGCTTCACCGCGCTGCATCACTGGCACGTGAAGAACGGCGCCGAGTTCGAAGACGTCGGTCAGTGGAAACGTCCTTGGTACTTCCCGAAAAACGGTGAAGACCTGCATGCCGCGGTCAAGCGCGAATGCAAAGCCGTGCGCGACAGCGTCGGCCTGCTGGACGCTTCGACCCTGGGCAAGATCGACATCCAGGGCCCGGACTCCCGCGAGTTCCTCAACCGTATCTACACCAACGCCTGGACCAAGCTCGACGTGGGCAAGGCGCGCTACGGCCTGATGTGTAAAGAAGACGGCATGGTGTTCGACGACGGCGTGACTGCATGCCTGGCCGACAACCATTTCGTGATGACCACCACCACCGGCGGCGCTGCGCGCGTGCTGCAATGGCTGGAAATCTACCACCAGACCGAATGGCCAGACCTGAAGGTGTACTTCACTTCCGTGACGGATCACTGGGCAACCATGACCCTGTCCGGGCCGAACAGCCGCAAGCTGCTCAGCGAAGTCACCGACGCCGACCTGAGCAACGAAGCCTTCCCGTTCATGACCTGGAAAGAAGCCCTGGTCGGTGGCGTGCCGGCGCGGATTTTCCGGATTTCGTTTACCGGTGAGCTGTCGTACGAAGTCAACGTGCAGGCCGACTATGCGATGGGCGTGCTGGAAAAAATTGTCGATGCTGGCAAGAAGTACAACCTGACGCCATATGGCACTGAAACCATGCACGTACTGCGGGCCGAGAAGGGCTTCATCATCGTCGGTCAGGACACTGACAGTTCGATGACCCCGGACGACCTGAACATGGGCTGGTGTGTCGGTCGCACCAAACCGTTCTCGTGGATCGGCTGGCGTGGCATGAACCGTGAAGACTGCGTGCGTGATCAGCGCAAACAGCTGGTTGGCCTGAAGCCGATCGATCCGACCAAATGGTTGCCGGAAGGTGCTCAACTGGTGTTCAACACCAAGCAAGCCATCCCGATGACCATGGTGGGCCACGTGACTTCCAGTTACCTGCACAACTCCCTGGGCTATTCGTTTGCCATGGGCGTGGTGAAAGGCGGCTTGAAGCGCATGGGTGAGCGGGTGTTCGCACCGCTGGCCGACGGCAGCGTGATCGAGGCGGAAATCGTTTCTTCGGTGTTCTTCGATCCGAAAGGCGATCGCCAGAACGTGTAATCGATCACCCCCCGCGCCAGGCGCGGGGGGCGACAAAGAATTCAGGACAGGTGCTTTATGACCGCAGCCAATGTTTACCAACAACGCCCAACCACTGGGGCCAAGGCCGAGTCGTCGCTGCATCACGCCGACCTCGCCAGCCTGGTGGGCAAGGGTCGCAAAAACGCCGGCGTGATCGTGCGTGAGAAAAAACTCCTCGGTCACCTGACCATCCGTGGCGATGGCCACGACGCCGCGTTCGCTGCTGGTGTGCACAAGGCCCTTGGCATCGAATTGCCAGGTGCGCTGACCGTGATCATCAAAGGCGAAACCAGCCTGCAATGGATGGGGCCGGATGAATGGCTGCTGATCGTGCCGACCGGTGAAGAATTCGCCGCCGAGAAAAAACTCCGTGAAGCGCTGGGCGACCTGCACATTCAGATCGTCAACGTCAGCGGTGGCCAGCAGATCCTCGAACTCAGCGGCCCGAACGTACGTCAAGTGCTGATGAAATCCACCAGCTACGACGTGCACCCCAACAACTTCCCGGTGGGCAAGGCTGTTGGCACAGTGTTCGCCAAGTCGCAACTGATGATCCGCCATACCGCCGAAGACACCTGGGAACTGCTGATTCGCCGCAGCTTCTCGGATTACTGGTGGTTGTGGTTGCAGGATGCGGCGGCTGAGTACGGGCTTAGCGTCCAGGCGTAATTAGGTTTGTGACTGCTTTTGTGGCGAGGGAGCTTGCTCCCGCTCGGCTGCGCAGCAGTCGTAAACCCTGCCTCCGCGTTCCTTCTGCAGGAATGCGGATGTTGATTTTGGGGTCGCTTCGCAACCCAGCGGGAGCAAGCCCCCTCGCCACAGAGTTCTCTCTGATCACAGATGTTGCAGCAGGAGTCACCGCACTATGAGCCGCGCCCCAGACACATGGATTCTGACCGCCGACTGCCCAAGCGTCCTCGGCACCGTGGATGCGGTGACCCGCTTTCTGTTCGAGCAGGGCTGCTACGTCACCGAGCACCACTCCTTTGATGACCGGCTCTCAGGCCGTTTCTTCATCCGAGTGGAGTTTCGGCAACCCGACGCTTTCGACGAACAAGCCTTCCGCGCAGGCCTGGCGGAGCGTGGTGCCGCCTTCGGGATGGTCTTCGAGCTGACCCCGCCGAACTACCGGCCGAAAGTGGTGATCATGGTCTCCAAGGCCGATCACTGCCTCAACGACTTGCTCTACCGCCAGCGCATCGGCCAGTTGTCGATGGACGTGGTCGCGGTGGTCTCCAACCACCCGGACCTCAAGCCGTTGGCCGACTGGCACCAGATTCCGTACTACCACTTTCCGTTGGACCCCAACGACAAACCATCGCAAGAGCGCCAGGTCTGGCAGGTGATCGAAGAAGCCGGCGCCGAGCTGGTGATCCTTGCCCGCTACATGCAGGTTCTGTCGCCAGAGCTGTGCCGCAAACTCGACGGCAAGGCGATCAACATTCACCACTCGCTGCTGCCGGGCTTCAAGGGCGCCAAGCCGTATCACCAGGCCTACAACAAAGGCGTGAAACTGGTCGGCGCCACGGCGCATTACATCAACAACGATCTGGATGAAGGTCCGATCATCGCCCAAGGCGTGGAAGCCGTTGATCACAGTCACTATCCCGAAGACTTGATCGCCAAGGGGCGGGATATCGAAGGGCTGACGTTGGCGCGGGCCGTGGGTTATCACATTGAAAGACGCGTGTTCCTTAACGCTAACAGGACAGTTGTTCTCTAGCGTTTTTACTGCCTGAAAAGATCGCCTGTCTCTGTAGACGCTGCCGAAGGTTCGGGCCGCGTTCGGACGATCTTTTGATTTATCGAGCAATCAACGCGCCGCCGTTTCCTGGCGACGCGACCGCTACATAAAAACAACAGCGAGGTGAAAGCATGTCTGGTAATCGTGGTGTGGTGTATCTCGGCGCAGGCAAGGTCGAAGTACAGAAAATCGACTATCCCAAAATGCAGGACCCGCGCGGCAGGAAGATCGAGCACGGTGTCATCCTGCGCGTAGTTTCCACCAACATCTGTGGTTCCGATCAGCACATGGTGCGCGGGCGTACCACCGCTCAGACCGGTCTGGTGCTGGGCCACGAGATCACGGGTGAAGTGATCGAGAAGGGTAGCGGTGTCGAGAACCTGCAGATCGGCGACTTGGTGTCGGTACCTTTCAACGTTGCCTGTGGCCGTTGCCGTTCGTGCAAAGAGCAACATACTGGCGTCTGCCTGAGCGTTAACCCGGCGCGTCCGGGCGGTGCCTATGGTTATGTCGACATGGGTGACTGGACCGGTGGCCAGGCTGAATACGCGTTCGTGCCGTATGCCGACTTCAACCTGCTGAAACTTCCAG
Source organism: Pseudomonas sp. B21-019 (assembly GCF_024749225.1). Classification (NCBI taxonomy): domain Bacteria; kingdom Pseudomonadati; phylum Pseudomonadota; class Gammaproteobacteria; order Pseudomonadales; family Pseudomonadaceae; genus Pseudomonas; species Pseudomonas sp. B21-019. The sequence continues at coordinate 5,817,508 of NZ_CP087193.1, read as the reverse complement.
ATCGCGACCGGGCCATGGAAAAAATCCGTGACCTGACCTGTCTCTCCGACATCCTGCCGACCGGTTACCACGGCGCAGTGACTGCCGGCGTTGGCCCTGGCAGCACCGTGTACGTCGCCGGCGCCGGCCCGGTTGGCCTGGCAGCTGCCGCTTCCGCTCGCCTGCTGGGTGCTGCGGTGGTGATCATCGGTGACGTCAACCCGATCCGCCTGGCCCATGCCAAGGCTCAGGGCTTCGAAATCGCTGACCTGTCGACAGACACCCCGCTGCACGAACAAATCGCTGCACTGTTGGGCGAACCGGAAGTGGACTGCGCCGTCGATGCCGTAGGCTTCGAAGCTCGCGGTCACGGCCATGCCGGCGTGAAGCACGAGGCTCCGGCCACCGTGCTCAACTCGCTGATGGGCGTGGTTCGCGTCGCTGGCAAAATCGGTATTCCTGGCCTGTACGTCACCGAAGATCCGGGTGCAGTGGATGCTGCCGCGAAAATGGGCAGCCTGAGCATCCGCTTCGGCCTGGGCTGGGCCAAATCCCACAGCTTCCACACCGGCCAGACGCCAGTGATGAAGTACAACCGCCAGCTGATGCAGGCGATCATGTGGGACCGCATCAAGATTGCCGACATCGTCGGTGTGGAAGTCATCAGCCTGGATGATGCGCCACGGGGTTACGGCGAGTTCGATGCCGGCGTGCCGAAGAAGTTTGTGATCGATCCGCACAAGTTGTTTAGTGCGGCATAAGTAAAAAAACGGGCGGCCCTTGGGTCGCCCGTTTTTTATATGAATCAAAGGTACTCAGTAAAAGGTACCCGGCATTAGCTTGCCTTGAGCTTCAGATAAGGAACCGCTGTCTCGCCATTCTCTACTAACGTTTTGCCGCCGTAGCTGCAGATGGAGCCATCAAAGCTTTCGGCTTTCAGTTCGTATTTTTTGGCCAGATAATCATCGTTGGTAGCCATTGTGACGCCAGTCCATGTTTTGCCATTGGCGGTCGCGGTGTATTTGTAACCTTCATTGAAAGGGGCGGGAATATTCTTGTCGTCACTTGTATAAGGCGATGATTTGATATCACCCACTTTAGGGCAGGTGCTGACGTCTGCTGCATAAACATTGCCCATCAGCGCCATCATTGCAAACACACCCACCGCAATTTTGCTTTGCATTATTTAGTACTCCATTACGTAATTGGAGTGCCAATGCTGGTGGGCTTTCCTTTTTGTGCCTACTGTCAGATTTGATAGTTTTTTATGCTGTTTTCGAATCGTTAGTAGCTTAATTATTCGAATATGAAATAAGCGAACTAGACAAGGAACATGCCTCCGGATACCCGGTCCAATCGGCAGTTTTGCCGCTCCCGTTACCGGGCGGTTTTTCATGGCACAAGAGGATGTCTGGATGAACGTTTCACGCGGTTTTGCACTGGCATCGCTCATGGTTGTCGCTTCGTTGACGACGCTGGCCGCCAGCCCGGCTTTTGCACAGTTAAGCCTCAGCGATGCGGTCAAGGCGGTGTCATCGATGCAGGACGACGAGGATGTCGAGGGTGTCGAGGCCGATGATGTCGACGGCATCGTGGCGGCGGCGCCCAAGGCGGCCGGTTTGCTTAATACCCTGGGTTCGCAGCTCGACATTACCCCGGAGCAGGCCATCGGCGGTGCCGGTGCGATGCTGGGGCTGGCGAGGAATCAGCTCAGCGGCCAGGACTTCTCCGAACTGAGCAAAACCGTGCCGGGCCTCGCTCAGATCGCCGGCAACAGCGCGATCAGTGGCCTGACTGGCTTGGGTGGGTTGCTCGGTGCGGGTTCAGACAAGAATGCGTTGCTCAATGGCTTGCTGGGTAACGTCAAGGACACCAAGGACCTGAACAACGCCTTCAGCGCCCTGGGCATGGACACCGGGATGGTCGGCGTGTTTGCCCCGGTGATCCTGCAATACCTCGGTCAGCAAGGCGTTGCCGGTTCGTTGCTGCAAAACCTCGGCGGGATCTGGGGCACAGGCGCCGGTAGCTGAGTCAGCCCTCTGCGCGTAGTGCCTGGATGCGCCGGTCTTTCTCGATCCAGAGCTGGTTGACCCAGTTCTGGATTGTTTCGCGAAACTCCGGATCGTTTTCGTAATCGCCTTGCCACAGCGCCGGGTCCAGTTCGCGGGTGTGGATGTCGATGATCACCTTGGGTACGTTGCCGCTGAGCAAATCCCAGAACCCCGGAATCTTCTGCTGCGCATACACCACCGTCACATCGAGAATGGCGTCCAACTGTTCGCCCATCGCCGCCAGCACGAACGCCACGCCGCCCGCCTTGGGCTTGAGCAGGTGGGTGAACGGTGACTGTTGTTGGGCGCTTTTCGCCGCGGTGTAGCGGGTGCCTTCCAGGTAGTTGACCACGGTCACCGGCTGGCGCTTGTACAACTCGCAGGCTTGTTTGGTGATCTCCAGGTCCTTGCCGGCCAGCTCCGGGTGCTTCTCCAGGAACGCCTTGCTGTAGCGCTTCATGAACGGATAGTCCAACGCCCACCAGGCCAGGCCCAGGAACGGCACCCAGATCAATTCTTTCTTGAGGAAGAACTTGAAGAACGGCGTGCGCCGGTTCAGTGCCTGGATCAGCGCCGGGATATCGACCCAGGACTGATGGTTACCGATCACCAGATACGAGGTGTCGCCGCGCAGCTCATCGCCGCCGCGAATATCCCATTGGGTGGGAATGCACAGGCGGAAGATCAGCTTGTCGATCTCGGCCCAGGTCTCGGCAATCCACATCACCGCCGCCGAGGCGTAATCGCGAAAGCGCCCGGGCAGGAGCAGTTTGAGCAGCGCGAACACCATCAAAGGCCCGAACAGGACCAGCGTGTTAAGCAATAGCAGCAGGGTAACGAAACAGCCGGTGAGCAGGCGGCGCATAGATAACTCTTGAAAGCGTGTGGGCGCGCCATGATAAGCAGCTTCGGGTGACAGGCCAAATCACCGATGACGAATGTTTCACCTTTGCGGCGATATGCTCTCGACGTATCGACAATTGCCTTTGTGGCGAGGGAGCTTGCTCCCGCTGGGCTGCGTAGCGGCCCCAAAACCAGGCACCGCGATTTTCAGGTGTACCGCAGGCAACGGTTTTACGAGTGCTGCGCACCCGAACGGGAGCAAGCTCCCTCGCCACAAAAGTGGGAAGTGGTCCAACTATCGTTGTTTTTTGCGGTCTAGAATTCGGCCATGCGTCCACATCCTCAAGGAAGCCCCTTACGTGAAATCTCTCCTTGCACTGCTTGCCCTCGTGACCTTGCCGGTTCTGGCCGCTGAGCCGACCCTTTACGGGCGTTACGAATACATCGCGCTGCCGGAAATCGGCGGTGAAGTCCTCAAGGCCAAAATGGACACCGGTGCCCTGACCGCATCGCTGTCGGCCAAAGACATCGAAACCTTCACCCGCGACGGCGACGAGTGGGTGCGCTTTCGCCTCGCCACCAAAGGCGCGAGCAACAAGGTCTATGAACACAAGGTCGCGCGTATCAGCAAGATCAAGAACCGTGCCGATGAAGAAGATGAAGACAAGGCCGTGAGCGAAGTGACCAAGCGCCCAGTGGTCGATCTGGAACTGTGCCTGGGCAACGTCAAGCGCACCGTCGAGGTCAACCTCACCGACCGCAGCAGCTTCAATTACCCGTTGCTGATCGGCGCCAAAGCCCTGCGCGAGTTTGGCGCGGCAGTGAACCCGGCGCGTCGCTTTACAGCCGACAAACCCGACTGCTGATTGACGGCGAATCAGCCTTGGGGCACCGTTCGTCCACTTAACCAGCGGGCTCGGACGCCATGCCTCATATCCTGATTGTCGAAGACGAAGCGGCGATTGCCGACACCCTGATTTTCGCCTTGCAGGGCGAGGGCTTTACCACCACCTGGTTGAGCCTTGGCGCGGCGGCGCTCGAACATCAGCGCGCCACGCCGGCCGACCTGATCATTCTCGATATCGGCCTGCCGGATATCAGCGGCTTCGAGACCTGCAAGCAATTGCGGCGTTTCAGCGAAGTGCCGGTGATGTTCCTCAGTGCACGTGACGCCGAGATCGACCGCGTGGTGGGCCTGGAAATCGGCGCCGACGACTACGTGGTCAAGCCGTTCAGCCCTCGGGAAGTGGCGGCGCGGGTCCGGGCGATTCTCAAGCGCATGGCGCCACGACCGGTGGCGGAGATGTCGGAGGTGGCTTCAGCGCTGTTTCGCATCGACGGCGAACGGGTGCAGATCAGCTATCGCAACCAGCCGCTGAGCCTGACTCGCCATGAGTTTCGTTTGCTGCAATGCCTGCTGGAACAACCTGAGCGAGTCTTCAGTCGCGAGCAATTGCTCGATGCGCTGGGTGTGTCCGCCGATGCCGGTTACGAGCGCAGCATCGACAGCCATATCAAGAGCGTGCGCGCCAAGTTGCGCCTGGTGAAGGCCGACGCCGAGCCGATCCAGACTCATCGCGGCCTCGGCTACAGCTACAGCCCGGGGCACAGCTGATGTCACTGGGGATCCGGATTTTTCTGGTCTACGTGCTGTTCATCGGCCTGACCGGCTACTTCGTGCTCAACACCGTGATGGAAGAAGTCCGCCCCGGTGTGCGCCAGTCCACTGAAGAAACCCTGGTGGACACCGCCAACCTGATGGCCGAGATCCTGCGCGACGACTTCAAGGCCGGCACCCTCAGCCAGAACCGCTGGCCCGAGTTGCTCAAGGCTTATGGCGAGCGGCAACCGAAGGCGAAAATCTGGGGCCTGTCGAAGAATCAGGTCAATCACCGCATTTACGTCACCGATGCCAAGGGCATTGTGGTGCTGGATTCCAGCGGGATTGCGGTGGGCCAGGACTACTCGCGCTGGAACGACGTCTACCTGACTCTGCGTGGCGAGTACGGCGCGCGTTCGACGCGCAGCAACCCCGATGACTCGAACTCGTCGGTGATGCACGTCGGGGCACCGATTCGCGACAACGGCCAGATCATCGGCGTGGTGACCGTGGCCAAACCCAACAGCTCACTGCAGCCTTACGTCGATCGCACCGAACGGCGATTGCTGACGTATGGCGCCGGATTGATTGGCCTCGGTTTGTTGTTCGGTGCGCTGTTGTCCTGGTGGCTGAGCGCGGCACTGCGGCGGTTGACGGCTTATGCCCAGGCCGTCAGCGAAGGTCGACGGGTCGAGGTGCCGCATTACCGCGGCGGCGAGCTGGAGCAACTGGCCACGGCGCTGGAGCACATGCGTACCCAACTCGAGGGCAAAGCCTACGTCGAGCGTTATGTGCACACCCTGACCCATGAATTGAAAAGCCCGCTGGCGGCGATTCGCGGCGCGGCGGAGCTGCTGCAAGGCGAAATGCCGCCGGCCCAGCAGCAGCGCTTCGTCAGTAACATCGACAGCGAAAGTGCGCGCATGCAGCAGTTGATCGAGCGACTGCTGAATCTGGCGCAGGTTGAACAACGCCAAGGATTGGAGGAGCGGGTGGCGGTGCCATTGGCGGGCCTGGTGGAAGAACTGTTGAACGCGCAGGCTGCGCGAATCGAAGGCAAGCAATTGCGTGTGGAACGGCAAATTGCAGCGGATCTGAATCTGCTTGGCGAGCCGTTTCTGTTGCGCCAGGCGCTGGGCAATCTGCTGGAGAATGCCTTGGACTTCACCCCAGCGCACGGCGTGCTGCGATTGTGTGCCGAGCGAGTCGGTGAGCAGATCGAGTTCAGGCTGTTCAACCAGGCCGAAGCGATTCCCGACTATGCGTTGCCACGCTTGAGCGAGCGCTTCTACTCACTGCCGCGTCCGGACAGTGGACGCAAGAGCACCGGTTTGGGGCTCAACTTCGTTGAGGAAGTGGTCAAGCTGCATGGCGGTGCGATGAGTATCGGCAACGTCGACGGCGGTGTTCAAGTGCGTTTGCGGTTGCCTTCAAGCCGCTGAAGATCGCAGCCTTCGTCAGCACCTGCGCCGAGCGCAAATTCCACACACTCTCCACATTCTTCCCACAAAACCCCCACATACCCAATCCAGACTTTCCCCATCCAAACAGGGAGAGTCCCATGAACCGAAGCCTGACCCTAAAACTCGGGGCAATTGCCCTGCTGATTCTGTTGCTGCTGATCCCGCTACTGATGATCAACGGTGTGATCCAGGAGCGCCAGCAACTGCGTGACGGTGTACTCGAAGACATCGCCCGCAGTTCCAGTTACAGCCAGCAATTGAGCGGCCCGCTGATGGTGGTGCCCTATCGCAAAACAGTGCGCACCTGGAAAACCAACGAAAAAACCAACCAGCGTTATCAGGATGTCGTCGAGGAGCGCGGGCGTTTGTATTTCTTGCCGGAGCGTTTCGAACTCGACGGCCAGGTCCAGACCGAGCTGCGCGCCCGGGGTATCTACGAGGCGCGACTGTTCCATGCCGATAACCGCATCAGCGGGCATTTTTCGGTTCCGGCACAACTGGGCATCAAGGAGGACTTCGCCGATTACCGCTTCGATCAGCCGTTTCTGGCCGTTGGCATCAGCGACATTCGCGGCATCGAGAATGCGCTGAAACTCGAACTCAATGGCCAGAAGCTGGATTTTGTACCGGGTAGCCAGGTGGGCTGGCTGGGCGAGGGTGTGCACGTGACGCTGCCGGCGCTGGACACCCAACAGGCCACGGAACTGGCCTTCGGTTTCGACTTGCGTCTGCAAGGCACCGGCCAGTTACAAGTTCTGCCGGTGGGCAAGACCAGCAAGGTTTCACTGGCCGCCAATTGGCCTCACCCCAGCTTCATCGGCAATTACCTGCCGGCCCAGCGGGAAATCACCGATCAGGGCTTTACCGCCAACTGGCAGACGTCGTTTTTCTCCACCAACCTGCAAGAAGCGTTGAACAGTTGCGTGTCGGGCGGTCATTGCGAGGCGTTCAGCGGTCGCAGTTTCGGCGTGAGTTTCATCGACCCGGTGGACCAGTACCTGAAAAGCGATCGGGCAATCAAATACGCATTGCTGTTCATCGTCCTGACCTTCGCCGGTTTCTTCCTCTTCGAAGTGCTGAAAAGCCTGGCGGTGCACCCGGTGCAGTACGCCTTGGTGGGTGTGGCGCTGGCGTTCTTCTACCTGTTGTTGCTGTCGCTGTCCGAACACATCGGCTTTGCCCTGGCGTATCTGCTGTCGGCGAGTAGCTGTGTGGCGTTGATCGGTTTTTATGTCTGCCATGTGCTGCGCAGCGTGCGTCACGGTTTGAGCTTTTCGGCGGGGTTGGCGGCGTTATACGGGCTGCTTTACGGCTTGTTGAGCGCCGAGGATTACGCGCTGTTGATGGGCTCGCTGCTGTTGTTCGGGCTACTGGGTGTGTTCATGGTGCTGACCCGCAAGCTGGACTGGTACGGGATCGGGCAGAAAACCGCGAAGCCCTTGGACTTTGATATAGGTGCCGTGGAATGAGCCGGTGGTTGGGGTTGCGCGAGGATCAGCGTGTGGGTGAGGTGTTGGCGACGCGGATTGCCAGGTTGTTTGCACAGAGATCAAAAGATCGCAGTCTGCGGCAGCTCCCACAGGAGCACGCGTTCGGCGTAGGAGCTGCCGAAGGCTGCGATCTTCTGAGGCCGGCATGGCCGACCAACGATCAAACCTTGGGCATCGTCGCGATCATCGAAGGCCGCTGACTCACTTCGAAATACCACTCGGCCAACTTTGGATTTTCCGTGCGCCATTCCAGATCCGGATGGCGCAAATCCAGATAACCCAAGGCACAGGCAACACTGATCGCCGCTACATCGAAATGGCTGGTCAGCTCGGCAATCGCATCGGCCTCCAACAGCGCCAAGGCGCGGCGAATCTTGTCGCGCTGACCGTCGAGCCATGCGTCCCAATGTTTTTCCGGCGAGCGCAGGGCCACTTCATAGCGAACCATCACTGCGGCATCCATGATCCCGTCTGCCAGAGAGGCCAGGGTCAAGCGCCGCCAGCGCGCCGAGCCTTCACGAGGAATCAGCGGATTGCCGACGTGCTGGTGATCGAGGTAATCGAGGATCACCCGGCTGTCGTACAACACATTGCCGTCGGCCAGGCGCAGCGCAGGAATCTTGCCCAACGGGTTGTCTTCGTTGAGAGCCGGATCCGGGCTGACCGGCGTGAGCTGGCTGGCTTGCAGCGCCACGCGGTTGGTTTGACCGGTCTCGTGCAACAGCACCATGACTTTGCGAACAAAGGGCGACGCGGGGTTGTGGAACAGGGTCATGCTGGGGGCGGACATGTCGGCATCTCGATCATGGGCAGTGTCGGGAGCATAGCGCTTTAGTGTTTGAGTGTGGGAGCGAGCTTGTGGCGAGGGGGCTTGCCCCCGTTCGGCTGCGCAGCAGTCGTAAAACCGCCGAATGCGGTCTATATGGCGAAATGCAGGGGGCCGCTTCACGACCCAACGGGGCGGTGCGGCGGTCCGACAAGCCCCCTCGCCACAGGTCAGAAAGAAGGCGCTTGCCGCCGCCGCTTCCACTGACTCAACCGCTGCTGCAGGTTCAACGGGCTATGAATCTGTTGCTGCCGCGCTCGGCTGAACAAAATCAGCATCAGCTCCGCCGTTGCCAAGGCATCGGCACTGGCGTTATGCCGTTCGAAGACCTCCAGCTTGAACCAGTCGATCCACTCATCCAGCCCGGCCTCGCGAAAGTGTGCCTGGGGGCAAAGCAGCGGGGCGATGTCTGCCACGTCCAGAAACGGATGCTGCAGCTTGTAACCCAGATGTTCTTTCAGTGCGCGCCCCAGCATGTGCTGGTCGAACGGCGCATGAAAGGCCAGCACCGGGCTGTCGCCGACAAATTCCATGAATTCGAGCAGGGCCTGCGCGGGGTCGCTGCCGGCGGCAATGGCGCTCGGGCCCAGGCCGTGAATCAACACGCTGGGGCCGAGTTTGAGTTCGTTGCATTGCAGCGTGCGCTCGAACTGCTGGCTGAAATCGATCGCGCCGTCCTCGATCACCACGGCCCCGATGGACAGCAGCCGATCCTTGTTCAGGTTCAGCCCGGTGGTTTCCAGGTCGAGCACCACCCAGCGTTGCTCGCGCAGGCTGCAGTCGCTCAGCTGGGTCACGGCCGGCAAGCGCTCCAGACGGTGTTGCAGTTCGCCGGGCAAAACGGGACTGGCCGGGCGCAGCCATGAAAACAGGCTCATAACTGATACCGCAGGGTCAGGCTGCTTTGCAGGCGTTGGGCCTGGCGCAGGGATTCACGCAGGATGCGTCGGTCCAGATGATTGAGGCTGTCGGGATCGACCCGGTTGGAGTAGGGCAAGTTCTCACGGGTCTGTAGCTGATGTTGCTGCATGCGGGTTTGCTGGATGAAGTGATACGCCTCTTCATAGGCCGCGCCGTCCAGCTGATCGATGACCTCTTTTTCCACCAATTGGCGAAAGCGCTCCAGGGTGTTGTTGGCATCGATGCCGTGGGCCAGGGCCAGCACTCGCGCGCCGTCGACGAATGGAGTCAGGCCCTGGAGTTTCAGGTCGAGGGTGGCTTTCTCGCCATTCTTGCGCGCCAGGACGAATTCGCGGAAACGTCCTACGGGCGGACGGTTGCGCAGGGCGTTCTCGGCCATCATGCGCTGGAACAACCGGTTGTCGCCGACCTGATCGAGAATGCCCCGGCGCAGTTGCTCGCAGCCCCGCTCATCGCCCCAGACCACGCGCAGATCGAAATAGATACTCGACCCCAGCAGGTTTTCCGGCGTTGCCTCGCGGATAAACGCTGCAAAGCGTCGTGCCCACTCGATCCGGGACAAACACAGCTCGGGGTTGCCGGCCATGATGTTGCCTTTGCACAAGGTAAAGCCGCACAGTGCGAGGCTCTGATTGACCTGCTGGGCGATGGGCAACAACTTGCCGCGAATCTCGGCGGCGTGGGCCGCATCGCGAGCTTCGAACAGAATGCCGTTGTCCTGATCGGTGTGCAGCGTCTGCTCGCGGCGGCCTTCGCTGCCGAAGCAAAGCCAACTGAACGGCACACCGGGATCACCTTTCTCCGCGATGGCCAGTTCGATCACCCGGCAGACGGTGTGGTCGTTGAGCAGGGTGATGATATGGGTGATCTGCGTCGAGGACGCGCCGTGGGCTAGCATCCGCTCGACCAATTGGCCGATTTCGCCGCGGATCGCCACCAGGTTTTCCACCCGCTGGGCGCTGCGAATGGTCCGCGCCAGGTGCACCAGATCGACCCTTTGCAGGGAAAACAGGTCACGCTCCGAAACCACGCCACACAGGCGCTGGTCCTTGACCAGGCAGACGTGGGCGATGTGTCGCTCGGTCATGGCGATCGCTGCGTCGAAGGCACTGTGGTCCGGCGTCAGGAAAAACGGCGCCCGGGTCATGTGCCGCTCGATGGATTCATTGAAATCGCTGGTGCCGTTGGCCACCACATGCCGCAAGTCACGCAGGGTGAAAATGCCCAGCGGCGCCTTTTGCTCATCGACCACCACAATGCTGCCGACTTGCTGATCGTGCATCAGCGTCACCGCTTCACGCAGGGGCGTGATCGGGCTGCAGGTTACCGGGTGACGCATGGCCAATTCGCCCAGCCGGGTATTGAGCGAGTACTGGGTGCCGAGGGTTTCCACGGCTTTTTGCTGGACTTGCTGATTGACCTGATCCAGCAAGCTGCTGACACCGCGTAGGGCAAAGTCGCGGAACGGGTTGGACAGTGCGAACAGTTTGATGAACGCCAGCTTGTTCAGTTGTAGGCAAAAGGTATCTTCGGCCGCCAGGTGTTCGGTACGGGTCGCACGTTCGCCCAGCAGCGCGGCCAGGGGAAAACACTCGCCGGTGGTGATTTCGAAGGTGGTTTCGGTGCCACCCTTGGCCGTGTGCGGGCGTTCGCCCACGACCCGGCCCTGTTTGACGATGTAGAAATGCTCGATCGGGCCATCGGCGGGTTTAATGATGCTTTCGCCGGGGGCATAAAAGCGCAGCTGACACTGCTCGACCAGATAAGCCAGATGGGCGTTTTCCATCTGATTGAAGGGTGGGAAACGCCCCAGGAATTGCAAAGTGCCCTGGATGTTCTGCAACACCGCGGTTTTCCCTGCCTGGGTGAAGGCGTCCGCTTTACTCATAACCATTACCGCAGTCTTTTTCTGATTGTTGTGTCGGATCGTTGTTTCAGATCGTTCCAGGCATGGTCGACCCCTGCGGGCAGGGTGCCCATTGGACGTAAGTCTAGGTAGGCGGTGCAGCGGCCGAAATATGGGAAATGTCTGACACAACGGTGGGAAAAACCTCCTACATTGTCTATTGGAAAAGTTTCCGACGAAGTGCACATTGAAGTCTGCTGAGCGATGTCTGACGCCCTGTGTCAGGGATCGCATCGAAAACGTTGAGAACGCCATGTCCGACCACGATATTTTGAGTGATGCCGAGCGCGAAGCGCTCAGCGCCGTCATGCTGGAACCAGACTTGCCGCCGCAGCGGGTGCTTATCGTCGATGACGATAAGGATGCCCGCGAATTGCTATTGGAAATTCTGGGGCTCGATGGCATTCACTGCATGACGGCGGCCAGCGGCGAAACGGCGCTCAAAATGCTGGCGGAGAAGCCATCGATCGGTCTGGTGATTACCGATCTGCGGATGGGGCATGTCGATGGCCTGGAATTGATCCGCCAGGTGCGGGAATCGGCACGTGCGGCGATGCCGATCATCATCGTTTCCGGCGATGCCGATGTGAAGGATGCGATCGAAGCGATGCACTTGCACGTCGTGGACTTTCTGCTCAAGCCCATTGATAGCGAAAAATTGCTTGAACTGGTCAAGCATGAGCTGGGGATGGATGTATAGCGCGGACTTCCAGGTTGGCAGCTTTTGTGGCGAGGGGCTGTTGTGGCGAGGGGGCTTGTCGGAACGCCGCACCGCCCCGTTCGGCTGCGCAGCAGTCGTAGATTCTCACTGAAAAAGTGCATGGGGCTGCTTCGCAACCCAACGGGGGCAAGCCCCCTCACCACAGGAATTGCATGTCTAGTCCTGAAACAGGTGTGAACCTATTTCAGGACTAGACAGCGTAAATGAAAAAGCCCTGATCTCTCGATCAGGGCTTTTTTACGTCCGGCTTCAGCGTCTACTCAAAGGCCATTGGCAGCTTTGAACTCGCGACGACGACGGTGCAGAACCGGCTCGGTGTAGCCGTTCGGCTGTTTAGTGCCTTCGACCACCAACTCGACCGCCGCCTGGAAGGCGATGTTGCTGTCGAAGTTGGGTGCCAGCGGGCGGTACAGCGGGTCGTTGGCGTTTTGACGGTCAACCACCGGCGCCATGCGCTTGAGGCTTTCCATCACTTGCGCTTCGGTAACGATGCCGTGGCGCAGCCAGTTGGCGATGTGCTGGCTGGAAATACGCAGCGTCGCACGGTCTTCCATCAGGCCGACGTCGTTGATGTCCGGCACTTTCGAGCAACCTACGCCCTGGTCGATCCAGCGCACCACGTAACCGAGAATGCCCTGGGCGTTGTTGTCCAGTTCGTTCTTGATCTGTTCCGCAGTCCAGCTCGGATTCACAGCCAGCGGGATAGTCAGGATGTCGTCCACCGAAGCACGCGCACGTTTGGCCAGTTCGGCCTGACGGGCGAACACGTCGACCTTGTGGTAATGCAGCGCGTGCAGCGCAGCAGCGGTCGGCGATGGAACCCAGGCGGTGTTGGCACCGGCCAATGGGTGAGCGATTTTCTGTTCCAGCATCGCTGCCATCAGGTCCGGCATGGCCCACATGCCTTTACCGATTTGGGCACGACCTTGCAGGCCGGTGCTCAAGCCAATATCGACGTTCCAGTTCTCGTAGGCACTGATCCACTTCTCGGCCTTCATGTCGGCCTTGCGCACCATCGGGCCGGCTTCCATGGAGGTGTGGATTTCATCGCCCGTGCGGTCGAGGAAACCGGTGTTGATGAACACTACGCGCTCGCTGGCAGCCTTGATGCAGGCCTTGAGGTTGACCGTGGTACGGCGCTCCTCGTCCATGATCCCGACTTTCAGCGTATTGCGCGGCAGGCCGAGGACGTCTTCGATGCGACCGAACAGCTCGTTGGTGAACGCGGCTTCTTCCGGGCCGTGCATCTTCGGCTTCACGATGTAGACCGATCCGGTACGGCTGTTCTTGCGCGAGCTGTTGCCGTTGAGGCTATGGATCGCCGCGAGGCAAGTCACCAGACCGTCGAGAATGCCTTCTGGCACTTCGTTGCCGTCTTTGTCGAGGATCGCGTCAATGGTCATCAGGTGACCGACGTTGCGCACGAACAACAGCGAGCGACCGTGCAGGCTCAGTTCGCTGCCATCGAGAGCGGTGTAGGTGCGGTCGGCGTTCATGGTGCGGGTAAAGGTCTGACCGCCCTTGGAGACTTCTTCCGACAGGTCGCCCTTCATCAGGCCGAGCCAGTTGCGATAGATCACCACTTTGTCATCGGCATCGACTGCGGCGACCGAGTCTTCGCAGTCCATGATGGTGGTCAGCGCGGCTTCCATCAGGATGTCTTTGACACCGGCTGCGTCGGTCTGGCCGACCGGGGTGCTGGCATCGATCTGGATTTCGAAGTGCAGGCCGTTGTTCTTCAGCAGGATCGCGGTCGGAGCCGCCGCATCGCCGTGGAAACCGATCAGTTGAGCATCGTTGCGCAGGCCAGTGTTGCTGCCGCCTTTGAGGGCGACGACCAGTTTGCCGTCAACGATTTTGTAGCCGGTGGAGTCGACGTGGGAACCGGCAGCCAGTGGCGCGGCCTCGTCGAGAAAGGCGCGGGCGAAAGCAATGACCTTGTCGCCACGTACCTTGTTGTAGCCTTTGCCCTTTTCCGCGCCATCCGCTTCGCTGATGGCGTCGGTGCCGTAGAGCGCGTCATACAGCGAACCCCAGCGGGCGTTCGAGGCGTTGAGCGCGAAACGGGCGTTCATTACCGGCACCACCAACTGTGGGCCGGCCATGCGGGCGATTTCGTCATCGACGTTTTGTGTCGTTGCCTGGAAATCGGCCGCTTCTGGCAGCAGATAACCGATGTCTTGCAGGAAGGCTTTGTAGGCCACCGCATCGTGCGCAACACCTGCACGAGCCTGGTGCCAGGCATCAATGCGAGCCTGGAAATCATCGCGTTTGGCGAGTAGGGCTTTGTTCTTCGGCGCCAGGTCATGGATGACCTTGTCGGCACCGCCCCAGAACGTGTCGGCGGTGAGGCCGGTACCGGGAATGGCTTCGTTGTTCACGAAGTCGAACAGGACTTTGGCGACCTGCAGGCCACCGACTTGAACGTGTTCAGTCATTGCTTGCCTCACTCTGCTCAGCTATTTCGCTTTTCAGCTCTTCAATTTAACAATGAAGCCTCTGGCCATTTAAACCACAAACCCTTCTACCAGTACATGCCATTGCTGGCGGCTGGGTTCGTTCCGATCAACGGCATTGCGGCCTTGCTGACGGGGCTTTCAGGGTTGCGAGTGTGCCTGCGGCAGACATCGATCCAACGTTATGTAGTGCGCGCTGCGGCATACTACATGATGAATTGCGGTTGTGAAAATTAGACTAATTACGTCGTTCTGCGACCCTATGACGCATTGCAGTCATGTCGGGGAGCGGGATGTTCTCAAAAAACCATTGGATTGTTCCAGCTAAATATAAAAACTTGTACACATAATCTTCGATGCCCTGCTATGGAGAGGGGGTTTTTGTGGCGAGGGGGCTTGCCCCCGTTCGGCTGCGAAGCAGTCGTAGATCGCCTGATGCGAATACGCTGGAGAAACTCAAGGGGCCGCTTCGCGACCCAACGGGGGCAAGCCCCCTCGCCACAACCAGCGCCTTGCCTATACTTGCCTTTCCATAACAAAAGTCATGACAAGAGGGCTGCGCCATGGACCATCTCGTACTCACGGTATTCGCCCCGGACAAGCCCGGGCAGGTCGAGCGCATTGCCCAATGCATTGCCGAGCATGGCGGCAACTGGCTGGAGAGCCGCATGTCGCGCATGGCCGGGCAGTTCGCCGGGATTCTTCGGGTGGGCGTGCCCGCCGAAGCCTACGATGAACTGGTAGACGCCCTACAGGGACTGTCGACCCAGGGCATCCGCGTGATGATCGCCGAAAGCAGCATCGAACAATCCTGCACCTGGAAGCCGATTGCCATGGAACTGGTGGGCAATGATCGTCCGGGCATTGTGCGAGACATTACGCGTCTGCTGAGTGAGCAAGGGGTGAGCCTGGAGCGGCTGGTGACCGAAGTGCGTCCGGCGCCGATGAGCAGCGAGCCGTTGTTCCATGCCGAAGCAATTCTCGCGGTGCCCCTGACTTTGTCGCTGGAGGTGCTGCAATCGCGCCTGGAAACCCTGGCGGACGACCTGATGGTCGAATTGGTGCTGCGCAGCGAACCTTGAACAGGTTATCCAAGTTATACGTGCACCTGCCTGTGGATAACCTGTAGAGACACCCCGCCAGCCCGCGCCGGCCGGGGCTCTTCAGGATCTGATCAAAAAACCAGCAGTTTCAGTGACTTGCGCACAAACGCCGGGGATCACGCTGTGGATAACCTTGGGAAGGATGGATGCAGGCCACGGGAGACGTGGCCTGTAGAGGTTTGTACGTTTTCTGATCAGCTGCGGCGGCGCAGACTTATCCACGCGTCGATGCTGTAAACCGCCAGACCTGCCCAGATAAAGATGAACGCCACCAGCGTGCTGGACGACAAGTGTTCGCCAAACAGCAGTACGGCTTGCAACAGCACCAGCGTCGGCGCCAGGTACTGGAGAAATCCGAGGGTGGTGTATGGCAAGTGCCGTGCGGCGGCGTTGAAACACACCAGCGGCACCAACGTCACCGGACCGGCGGCTACCAGCCACCAGGCTTCGGAGCTGGTCCAGAATGCGGCTTGCGCGCTGGTCGCCGTCGGGTTGAACAGCAGCCAGGCGACAGCAATCGGCACCAGCATCCAGGTTTCCACCACCAGCCCCGGCAGCGCCTTGACCGGCGCCTGTTTGCGGATCAGGCCGTAGAAGCCGAAGGTCAATGCCAGCACCAGCGACACCCACGGCAGACTGCCGACTTGCCACACTTGCTGCGCGACACCGACCGCTGCCAGCCCCACCGCAATCCACTGCATGCGCCTTAGCCGTTCGCCGAGGATCAGCATCCCCAGCAACACGTTTACCAATGGATTGATGTAGTAACCGAGGCTGGCTTCAAGCATGCGTCCATTGTTCACCGACCAGACGTAAGTCAGCCAGTTGGCCGCGATCAGCGTGCCGCTCAGGGCCAGGATCGCCAGCCGCCGTGGATTCTCACGCAGCTCGCGCCACCAGCCGGGATGCTTCCAGACGAGCAGCAGCAAGGCGCCGAACAACGCGGACCAAAGCACTCGGTGGATGATGATCTCCACGGCGGGCACGCTGGCGATGGCTTTGAAGTAGAGCGGGAACAATCCCCAGATGATGTAGGCACTCAGGCCCAGAATGTACCCGCGACGCAGGTTGGCGGCTTGCATGAGAATCCTTGCTTAGGCAGCTAACAAAGAAGGGATTGTATAGATGTGTGGCCTTTTTTGTAGGAGCGAGGCTTGCCCGCGAAGAACGATGACTCGGTATGTCAGGCAAACCGCATTATCGTTCTTCGCGGGCAAGTCGGATCGCCGCACCGCTCGCTCCTACAGGGACGCGGTGTTTAGAAGAGTTTCAATGGCTCTTCATTCAGCGCCGCCAATTGCTCACGCAACGCCAACACTTGATCACCCCAATAGCGCTCGGTGCCGAACCACGGAAAGCTGCGGGGGAAGGCCGGGTCGTCCCAGCGGCGGGCGAGCCAGGCGCTGTAATGCATCAACCGCAAGGCGCGCAGCGGTTCGATCAGCGCCAGTTCCCGCGGATTGAAGTCGTGGAATTCGCTGTAGCCATCCATCAGTTCCGACAACTGCCCCAGACATTCCTGACGGTCACCCGCCAGCATCATCCAGATATCCTGCACCGCCGGACCCATGCGGCAGTCATCGAGGTCGACGATGTGGAACATCTCGTCGCGGCACATCATGTTGCCGGGGTGGCAATCGCCATGCATGCGGATGTTCTGGTGTGGCGTGGCCTGATAGACCTCTTCCACGCGCTTGAGCAGGTCGCGGGCCACGGATTCGTAGGCGGGCAGCAGGCTGCGCGGGATGAAATTGCCTTCGAGCAAGGTGGTCAGCGAGTCATGACCAAAATTCTTCACCCCTAGCGCTTCACGATGCTCGAACGGTTTTGTAGCACCGACCGCATGCAGACGACCCAGCAGTTGGCCCAGGCGATACAGTTGATCAAGGTTGCCCGGCTCCGGAGCGCGGCCGCCACGGCGAGGGAACAGGGTGAAACGGAAACCGTTGTGTTCGTGCAGGCTTTCATCGTTGTGGATCATCGGCGCGACCACCGGTATATCGCACTCGGCGAGCTCGAAGGTGAATTGGTGTTCTTCGAGAATCGCTTCGTTGGTCCAGCGCTGCGGACGGTAAAACTTGGCGATCAGCGGCTCGGAGTCTTCGATGCCAACCTGATAGACACGGTTCTCGTAGCTGTTGAGCGCCAGAATGCGCGCGTCGCTGAGAAAGCCGATGCTTTCGACGGCATCGAGCACGAGGTCTGGGGTGAGGGTTTCAAACGGGTGGGCCATGCTGACTCCTGCGCGCGGCAGGCTGCCGCGTCCGGCCAAGCATGGTAGCGCAGACGGGGCATCTTTAGGGGGTGGGCTTGAGGTAAGAGTTGTTTGGGCTGACGCTTTCGCGGGCAAGCCTTGCTCCTACAGTAGGCGCGAGACTTGCCGCGAAGAGGCCCTGTCAGGCGCCGACGATCCCGCCATCCTCGCGGGTAATCGCCATCACCGAAGACCGTGGCTTGCCGTTGGGCAGATGCTCAGGGAACGTCGAACCGCCGTTTTCCCCCGGATGCTGAATCCCGACAAACAAGGTCTTCTGATCCGGCGAGAAGCTGATCCCCGTCACCTCACAACCTATCGGCCCGACCATGAAGCGGCGGATCTCGCCAGTCACCGGGTCAGCACAGAGCATCTGGTTATTGCCCATGCCCGCGAAGTCACCCGCGTTGCTCGAGTCGCCGTCGGTCAGAATCCACAAGCGCCCGGCCTTGTCGAAGCCCAGGCCGTCCGGGCTGTTGAACATGTTCTGCGGGGTGATGTTCGACGAGCCGGCCTTCGGCGTGCCGGCGTGGACGCCCGGGTTGCCGGCGACCACAAACAGGTCCCAGGCAAAGCTATTCGAACCGTGATCGTCGCGGTCGGTGCGCCAGCGCAGGATCTGCCCGTAGACGTTCTTCGCGCGCGGGTTCGGGCCGCCCACCGGCTGGCCTTCTTCGCCGCGCTTGGCGTTGTTGGTCAGGGTGCAATAAACCTGGCCGTCCTTGGGGCTGACGACGATCCATTCCGGGCGGTCCATGCGCGTGGCGGTTACCACACTGGCTGCGAGACGTGCATGAATCAGCACTTCGGCCTGATCGGCAAAGCCGCTGCTGGCGTCGATGCCGTTCTTGCCGTGGGTCAGTTCGATCCACTGACCCTGGCCTTTCGGATGATCGGCGTTGCCGTCGCCCGCATCGAAACGCGCCACGTACAAGGTGCCGTGGTCCAGCAGATCGCGGTTGGCTTTGGGGTTTTTGTGGTTGATCTTGTCGTGGCTGACGAATTTATAGATGAACTCGCCACGTTCGTCGTCGCCCATGTACACCACGGCGCGACCGTCGTTGGTTTCGGCCAGGGCAGCGTTTTCATGTTTGAAGCGGCCCAGCGCGGTGCGTTTGACCGGCGTCGATTGCGGATCGAACGGGTCGATTTCCACCACCCAGCCGTGGCGGTTGAGTTCGTTGGGATTTTTCGCCAGGTCGAAGCGTGGATCGTGTTGATGCCAGTTGATGTCTTTGCTGGTTGCCACTGCGCCGTAGCGTTTCTGCGCGGCGTCGAATTTTTGCTCGGCATTGCTGCTGCCGAAGCAGTCGGTGAAGTTCTCTTCGCAGGTCAGATAAGTGCCCCACGGCGTTTTGCCGTTGGCGCAATTCTGGAAGGTGCCGAGGACTTTCTTGCCGTGTTTGTCGGCACTGGTTTTCAGCAGGTCGTGACCCGCTGCGGGGCCGCTCAGTTTGATGGGCGCATTACCGTGAATGCGCCGGTTGTAGCGCGAGCCCTGGACGAACTGCCACTGGCCGTTCTTGCGCTGCACTTCGATCACTGACACGCCTTCGCAGGCCAGGGCCTTGCGCACATCTTCCGCCGATTGCGGCATGCCGCCGTGGGGGTAGAGGTAGCGGTAATTGGTGTATTCGTTGTTGATCGCCATCAGCGCCCGGTCTTTGTCACCGGGGAATTCGAACAGGCTCATGCCGTCGTTGTTGTCGCCGAACTGGACTTCCTGCGCCTGGGCCGTGCCGTTACCGCTAGGGTCGAATGCCGGGCCATTCTTTTGCAGAGGCTGACCCCAGCTAATCAAAACCGAGGACTTGTAGCCCGGCGGCAGGGTGATGGTATCGGTGGTGGCGGCGGCAATGCTGTCGAAGCCCAACAGCTTGCTGGAACCGGCGCTGACGCTGGCGGCCAGCACGCTGCGACTCAGCAGGTTGCCACCGAGAAACATCGCCGCACCGCAGAGGGCGCCGGCGCTGATGAAGCCACGACGGCTGAGGCCGACCATTTTTTCGAGGTCGGTGGGTTGGTTGTCTTCTAATAGGCTCACATCAGGCTCCCTGCGGGTTTTTGCAGCCACCTTAAGGGCGGTTGATGAAGCTTTTGTTGCAGTCACCTCGTAGGAGCTGCCAAAGGCTGCGATCTTTTGATCCTGAATTTAAGATCAAAAGATCGTCCGAACGCGGCCCGAGCCTTCGGCAGCTCCTACAGCGGTGTACCCAGCAGGATGTTCGATGGCGCGAACTGCACCTGCACCGGTTTACCGGCGGCAAGCCCGAGGTTTTTCAGGTGCAGCGGCTCGGCCAGGGCGCAAAGTGTCTGGCCATTGGGCAGGCCGATGCGCACTTCGCTGGGGCTGTCTTCAGCGTCGAGGATTTCTTCGATCGTGCCCTTCAGGCAATTGTTGCCATGTGTTGCAGCTTGATCGATGCCAAGCAGTTCCAGCCAACCGGCCTTGATCAGTGCGACCACTTCGGTACCCGTTTCCAGCTCCAGGCGCAGGGTGCTGTCGTGAGTGATCTGCGCGTCAATGAGCAAGCCTTCGGCCAGTTCAAGGCGGATCCGGTCGTTGCGCCCCTGTGCATCGATCGCCACGACCTTGCCGTGCAATTGATTGCGCGCGCTGGTTCTGAGCATCAGCCGACCGAGCAAGTCCAGGTCGCTGGCCTCTTCGGCGGCTTCCAGAACCTGAGCCTGCAACGCTTGCAGCTTTTGATACAGGCGCAACACGCGCTCGCCTTCGCTGGACAATTTGGCGCCACCGCCGCCCTTGCCACCAACGCTGCGCTCCACCAGTGGTTTCTGCGCGAGGTTGTTCAGCTCGTCGATGGCGTCCCACGCGGCCTTGTAACTCAGACCGGCGCTTTTTGCGGCGCGGGTGATCGAGCCCTGTTCGGCGATGTGTTGCAGCAACGCGATGCGCTGCGGACGACGGACAATGTGCTGGGACAACAACGTAGGCAAGGACATGGCAAGGCGCTTTGGGCTGTGGCGATGGATGGGACGTTGGCGACTTGGCGTGCGGGAGTCAAGTCAGGCCCCATCGCCAGGTTTGGGGGTACGGGCCAGGCAGTAGACGTCGACCCGCGTCGCACCCGCCGCCATTAACAGCCGGGCCAGGGCCTGTGCGGTGGCGCCGGTGGTCAGCACATCGTCCACCAGTGCGAAGTGGCGACCTTTGACCGAAGCCTCGGGCGCCAGGGCGAAGGCGTGGCGCAGGTTCTTTTTACGTGCATCGGCATTAAGGTCTTGTTGCGCGCTGGTGTCCTGAGTCCTCACCAACAGCGTTTCATCACAAAGAATGTCGAGGCCGGCGCTGAGCCAGCGGGCGAGCATCGCCGCTTGGTTGAAACCCCGCTGGCGCAGCCGCTTGGGGGCCAGCGGTACCGGTATCAGCGCGTCGGGCCGATCCAGATCTTCATCGAAGCGATTTTGCAGGAACTGAGCAAGAAGTTCGGCGAGCAGGCGGCCAAACGGCCATTTTGCGCTGTGCTTGAAGCGGGTGATCAAACTGTCGACGGGAAAGCTGTAAGTCCAGGGAGCGGCGACTCGCTCGAAAGCTGGCGGTTGTTTCAGGCATTGGCCGCACGTCAGACCGGTGGCGGGCAAGGGCAGGGCGCAGGTATGGCATTGGTCGCCCAGCCAGGGCAGCTCGGTTTCGCAGGCCATGCAGATCGGTAGGGTGTCGTCCGCGACCTCTGAGCAGAGCAAACAGGATTGTTTGTTTTTTAACCAGATGTAAACCGGTCCTTCGTATCGTGGTTGACAGTGCATGAGTCTTCCTTAAATATGCCGAACATCCGTGTCGCGTCTGTGGGTATTCCATTCCCCAGTCGCTTGCCAAGCATAACCAAGGAATCGCCCATGAGCGCCAGCACCACTGCCACCCTGCGTCACGACTGGTCTTTGGCTGAAGTCAAAGCACTCTTCGTTCAGCCATTCAATGACCTGTTGTTCCAGGCGCAGACGGTGCACCGCGCGCATTTCGACGCCAATCGCGTCCAGGTTTCCACCCTGCTGTCGATCAAGACCGGCGCGTGCCCTGAAGATTGCAAATATTGTCCGCAGTCGGGTCACTACAACACTGGCCTGGAAAAAGAAAAACTGATGGAAGTGCAGAAGGTCCTCGAAGAGGCTGCTCGCGCCAAGGCCATCGGTTCGACCCGTTTCTGCATGGGCGCGGCGTGGAAACACCCGTCGGCCAAAGACATGCCTTACGTGCTGGAGATGGTCAAAGGCGTGAAGGCCATGGGCCTGGAAACCTGCATGACCCTCGGTCGTCTCGATCAGGACCAGACCGTCGCCCTGGCCGAAGCCGGCCTGGACTACTACAACCACAACCTCGACACCTCGCCGGAGTTCTACGGCAGCATCATCACCACCCGCACTTACAGCGAGCGCCTGCAAACCCTGGCCTACGTGCGTGATTCGGGGATGAAGATCTGCTCCGGCGGCATTCTCGGCATGGGCGAGTCCCTCGACGACCGCGCCAACCTGCTGATCCAGCTGGCCAACCTGCCGGAGCATCCAGAGTCGGTGCCGATCAACATGTTGGTGAAAGTCGCCGGCACGCCGCTGGAAAATGCCGACGACGTCGACCCGTTCGACTTCATCCGCATGCTCGCCGTTGCACGCATCCTGATGCCGAAATCCCACGTACGCCTGTCCGCCGGTCGCGAAGCGATGAACGAGCAGATGCAGGCCCTGGCGTTCTTTGCCGGCGCCAACTCGATCTTCTACGGCGAAAAACTGCTGACCACCGCCAACCCGCAGGCAGACAAGGACATGCAACTGTTCTCGCGTCTGGGCATCCTGCCGGAAGCCCGCGAAGAGCACGCCGACGAAGTGCATCAGGCCGCCATCGAACAGGCACTGGTGGAGCAGAAGAGCAGCGAGCAGTTCTATAACGCTGCTGTTTAACCACGTTCAGGCTTTTCTGTAGGAGCTGTCGAAAGCTGCGATCTTTTCTGGATCGACGCTGATACGGGCAAGATCAAAAGATCGCAGCCTTCGGCAGCTCCTACAGATGTTCGTGCCTCTCTTCTACTCGCGAGGTCTGCATGTCTTTCGATCTCAGCGCGCGCCTTGCTGCCCGTCGTGCCGAAAACCTTTATCGCCAACGCCCGCTGCTTGAAAGCCCTCAAGGCCCGGAAGTGGTGGTCGATGGTCAGCCGTTGCTGGCGTTCTGTAACAACGATTACCTGGGCCTGGCCAATCACCCGCAAGTGATCGAAGCCTGGCGCGCCGGCGCGTCGCGTTGGGGCGTGGGCGGTGGTGCTTCGCATCTGGTGATTGGCCACAGCGGCCCGCATCACGCGCTGGAAGAAGCCCTGGCCGAATTCACCGGCCGCCCGCGCGCACTGCTGTTCACCACCGGCTACATGGCCAACCTCGGCGCGGTTACCGCATTGGTCGGGCAGGGTGATACGGTGCTGGAAGACCGGCTCAATCACGCGTCGTTGCTGGATGCCGGGCTGCTGTCCGGTGCGCGTTTCAATCGCTATCTGCATAACGACGCGGCCAGTCTGGCCAAACGCCTTGAGAAGGCCACCGGCAATACGCTGGTGGTCACCGACGGCGTGTTCAGCATGGACGGCGACATCGCCGATCTGCCGGCGCTGGCGCGGGAAGCCAAGGCCAAAGGTGCTTGGTTGATGGTCGATGACGCTCACGGCTTTGGTCCGCTGGGCGCCAATGGCGGTGGGGTCGTCGAGCATTTCGGCCTGTGTCAGGAGGACGTGCCGGTGTTGGTTGGCACCCTCGGCAAGGCGTTCGGTACGGCCGGTGCTTTTGTGGCTGGCAGTGAGGAGTTGATCGAGAGCCTGATCCAGTTCGCTCGCCCCTACATCTACACCACCAGCCAGCCGCCGGCACTGGCCTGCGCGACGCTTAAAAGCCTGGAATTGTTGCGCAGCGAACATTGGCGACGTGAGCATTTGCAGGCGCTGATTCGCCAGTTCCGCCAAGGCGCCGAGCAGATTGGCCTGGAGTTGATGGACAGCTCCACGCCGATCCAGCCGATCATGATTGGCGATGCCGGGCGCGCGGTCCGGCTGTCGCAGATGCTGCGTGAGCGTGGCCTGATGGTGACCGCGATCCGTCCACCGACCGTGCCTGCCGGCAGCGCCCGCTTGCGCGTAACCCTGACCGCCGCCCACAGCGAGGCGCAGGTGCAGCTATTGTTAAATGGACTGGCCGATTGTTTTCAACAACTGGGACCGGAGCCAAGCCATGCGTGATCGTCTGATTCTGCTGCCGGGCTGGGGTCTCGGGATTTCTCCGCTGGAACCCTTGGCGGCTGCCTTGCAAGGCCTGGATGAGCATCTGCGCGTCGAAATCGAACCACTGCCGGAACTGGAATCGAGCGACCTTGAAGAATGGCTCGATGAACTGGATTCGACGCTGCCCCAGGATGCCTGGCTCGGTGGCTGGTCATTGGGCGGCATGCTGGCGTCCGAATTGGCGGCGAAGCGTGGTGACCGTTGCTGCGGTTTGGTGACCCTGGCGAGTAATCCTTCTTTTGTCGCCCATGAGCAGTGGTCGAGCGGGATGCCCGGCGAGACCTTCGACGCGTTTCTGGCCGGTTGCAAAGCCGACCCAGGCATGACTTTGAAACGTTTCTCGCTGCTGTGCACCCAAGGTGCCGCAGACCCGCGCGGGCTATCGCGGCTGTTGCTCGCTGGCGCACCGCTTTCGTCTCCATCGGTGCTGATGAGCGGCCTGGAGTTGCTTGCACAGCTGGATACCCGGCAAGCGTTGCAGGCGTTTCGCGGTCCGCAATTGCACTTGTTCGGTGGTCTCGACGGATTGGTCCCGGCCGAAGCGGCGGGGGATTTGCTGGCGCTGCTGCCGGATGTCGAAATCGGTCTGATTGAACAGGCCAGCCACGCGTTTCTTCTGGAAGACCCCCACGGTGTGGCGGGGGCGATTCAGGCCTTTTTGCATGAGTCCGGTGATGACTGATTTGTCCCTTCCCAACCTGCCCGGCGGCTTGCCCGATAAACGCCAGGTCGCGGCGTCCTTTTCCCGAGCGGCGGCGAGCTATGACAGCGTGGCCGAATTGCAGCGCGACGTTGGCAATGAATTGTTGCGTCGCTTGCCGGAGGATTTTGTCCCGGGTCGATGGCTGGACATGGGTTGTGGCACCGGGTATTTCAGCCGTGCGCTCGGTGAGCGTTTTCCCGCCGGCAACGGGCTGGCCCTTGATATCGCAGAGGGGATGCTCAATCACGCCCGTCCCTTGGGCGGCGCCAACCATTTCATCGCCGGTGATGCCGAACGCTTGCCGTTGCAGGATTCGACCTGCGACCTGGTCTTCTCCAGCCTGGCGGTGCAATGGTGCGCGGATTTCGCCTCGGTGCTCAACGAAGCGTATCGGGTGCTGAAACCGGGCGGTATTTTCGCGTTTGCTAGTCTGTGTGTAGGGACTCTGTACGAATTGCGCGACAGCTGGCGTCAGGTGGATGGCATGGTGCACGTCAACCGCTTCCGCGAGTTCGGTGTTTACCAGCAGCTTTGCGCGGACAGTGGCTTGAAGGTCATCAGTCTTGAAACACATCCACATGTGTTGCATTACCCCGATGTCCGCAGCCTGACCCATGAGCTCAAGGCACTCGGGGCGCATAACCTGAACCCCGGTCGGCCGGGTGGTTTGACCGGCAGGGCGCGAATCCTCGGCTTGATCGAGGCTTACGAGCAGTTTCGTCAGGCACAGGGACTGCCGGCGACTTATCAAGTGGTTTACGCCGTGCTGGAGAAACCCTTATGAGCGCAGCCTATTTCATCACCGGTACTGACACCGATGTCGGCAAGACCACCGTCGCCGCAGGTTTGCTGCATGCCGCGCGATTGGCGGGCTTGAGCACCGCGGCGGGTAAGCCGGTAGCCTCCGGGTGTGAGCTCACGCCCAAGGGGCTACGCAACGCCGATGCGCTGGCACTGTGGACCGAATGTTCATTGCCGTTGACTTACGAACAGGTCAATCCAGTTGCGTTCGAGCCGGCGATTGCACCACATCTGGCCGCACGGGAGGCCGGCGTGGCGTTGACCGTGCAATCGCTGCTGGCACCGATGCGGCAGATTCTCGATATGCGGGCGGACTTCACCTTGATCGAAGGCGCTGGCGGCTGGCGAGTGCCGTTGGCGGATCAAGACAATCTGTCAGACCTGGCCATGGCGCTGGATCTGCCGGTGATCCTGGTGGTCGGCGTGCGCCTGGGCTGCATCAACCATGCGCTGCTGACGGCCGAGGCGATTGCTCGGGATGGTTTGCAGTTGGCGGGGTGGGTGGCGAACATCATCGATCCGAAGACCTCGCGTCTTGAAGAGAACCTGGCGACGCTGGCCGAGCGCATTCCCG
The DNA here is from genome assembly GCF_024749225.1 of Pseudomonas sp. B21-019. Lineage (NCBI taxonomy): Bacteria > Pseudomonadati > Pseudomonadota > Gammaproteobacteria > Pseudomonadales > Pseudomonadaceae > Pseudomonas > Pseudomonas sp. B21-019. Next base: position 5,791,542 of record NZ_CP087193.1, on the reverse strand, counting down.
CGCCGTGCCTGGGGCGGGTGCCGAAACTCAAGTCGGTGACGGCCGAAGCGGTGGCCGAACATCTACAGCTGGATCTGCTGGACTGACGTTTCTGGCGTGGGTTTTACCTATGATAAGGCACTGTGCCATTAGTGTTTTTGTCGGGCCTTTTAGCGGCGTGTCTGGTTCAATGGCCGCTGTTGATCCTTTGTAGGACGAGTTCTCCCATGGAAATCTCAGGAAACACCGCTTTTTATGCCGGTCTGAGCACTATTCAGACAGGGCAGAACCGTGTCGATCAGGCTTCGGGGCAGATCGCCAACAACACCATCGAGCGTTCGGTCACCAGTCAGTCCTCCGAGGTTCAGGTCGATCGTCTGCGCTCGGTAGACCGCAGCCAGCAATCGGATCTGGCCAGCAATGTGGTCGAGATGTCTCAAGGCAAGTTCCAGGTGGAACTTGGCGTCAAAGTCGCCAAGGCCTCCGATGAAATGCTCGGTACGTTGATCGATACCTTCGCCTGATTCCTCACTGAATTCACTATCCCAGCGCCGCGTCTGTCCGCGGCGTTTTTCTGCGTAAGTCCTTCTCCCTCAACTAATCTCTCCTACATGACGTGTTGCTCAATCAACGACGTTGCGCAACCGCGCGCCCGTGATTTCCCTAGATCGAAGACGAACGGCAAAAGATCGGCGCTTGACAAGATTTGGGCGTAAACGTATGTTTCAAACAACTGTTTGACCGTCACAACAAATCACCACGGTCGTTCATTCCCGGTTACATCAGCAGAGGTTTATCGCTATGCCTGACTACAAGGCCCCCTTGCGTGATATTCGCTTCGTTCGTGACGAACTGCTCGGCTACGAAGCGCACTATCAGAGCCTTCCGGCTTGCCAGGACGCAACTCCGGACATGGTTGACGCCATTCTCGAAGAAGGCGCCAAGTTTTGTGAGCAGGTGCTGGCGCCGCTGAACCGCGTGGGTGACACCGAAGGCTGCACCTGGAGCGAGTCCGGCGTTAAAACCCCGACCGGCTTCAAAGAAGCCTACAAGCAATTCGTTGAAGGCGGCTGGCCAAGCCTGGCCCACGACGTAGAGCACGGCGGCCAGGGCTTGCCGGAGTCTCTGGGCCTGGCTGTCAGCGAAATGGTGGGTGAAGCCAACTGGTCGTGGGGCATGTACCCAGGCCTGTCCCATGGCGCGATGAACACTATTTCCGAGCACGGCACGCCTGAGCAGCAAGAGGCTTACCTGACCAAACTGGTTTCCGGCGAATGGACCGGCACCATGTGCCTGACCGAACCGCACTGCGGCACTGACTTGGGCATGTTGCGCACCAAGGCCGAACCTCAGGCCGACGGCTCCTACAAAGTGTCCGGCACCAAGATCTTCATCTCGGCCGGTGAGCACGACATGGCCGACAACATCGTCCACATCGTTCTGGCACGTCTGCCGGACGCACCTGCCGGCACCAAAGGCATCTCGCTGTTCATCGTGCCGAAATTCCTGCCGAACGCAGATGGCTCGATCGGCGCGCGCAACGCTGTGAGCTGCGGTTCCCTGGAACACAAGATGGGCATCCACGGCAACGCCACCTGCGTGATGAACTTCGACGCGGCCACCGGTTACCTGATCGGCCCGGCGAACAAAGGCCTGAACTGCATGTTCACCTTCATGAACACCGCACGTCTGGGTACCGCGCTGCAAGGTCTGGCACACGCCGAAATCGGCTTTCAGGGCGGCCTGAAATACGCTCGCGATCGTCTGCAAATGCGCTCCCTGACTGGCCCGAAAGCGCCGGACAAAGCCGCTGACCCGATCATCGTTCACCCTGATGTACGTCGCATGCTGTTGACCATGAAGGCGTTCGCCGAAGGCAACCGTGCGATGGTTTACTTCACCGCCAAGCAAGTCGACATCGTCAAATACGGCGTCGATGAAGAAGAGAAGAAGAAAGCCGACGCATTGCTGGCCTTCATGACGCCGATCGCCAAAGCCTTCATGACTGAAGTCGGTTTCGAATCCGCCAACCACGGCGTGCAGATCTACGGTGGCCACGGCTTCATCGCCGAGTGGGGCATGGAGCAGAACGTTCGCGACAGCCGTATTTCGATGCTGTACGAAGGCACCACCGGCATTCAGGCACTCGACCTGCTGGGCCGTAAAGTGCTGATGACTCAAGGCGAAGCGCTCAAGGGCTTCACCAAGATCGTCCACAAGTTCTGCCAGAGCAACGAAGGCAATGACGCGGTCAAAGAGTTCGTCGAGCCATTGGCTGCGCTGAACAAAGAATGGGGCGAGCTGACCATGAAGGTCGGTATGGCGGCCATGAAAGATCGCGAAGAAGTCGGCGCAGCATCCGTGGACTACCTGATGTACTCCGGTTACGCCTGCCTGGCCTACTTCTGGGCTGACATGGCGCGTCTGGCGGCCGAGAAACTGGCTGCCGGCACCACCGAAGAGGCGTTCTACACCGCCAAGCTGCAGACTGCGCGCTTCTACTTCCAGCGCATCCTGCCGCGTACCCGCACTCACGTTGCAACCATGCTGTCGGGCGCCAACAACCTGATGGACATGAAAGAAGAAGACTTCGCACTGGGTTACTAAGCCCTACGCAGTCTCTTCACAAAGCCGCTGCTTCTTCGGAAGCAGCGGCTTTTTTATGCCTGACGCAAACGATCACGTCTTTAAATATTCCTGACTAAAACGCTAAGAAGAACGACTTTGCTGCCGTTAAAGAGGCTGCGATGTGACACGTGTCACATTGCACGTGCTTAGCTGCTCCAAATGCAGGCACAATGCCATCTTTGTTTGCCGGGTCGGAGCTTTACCCTTGCCGCGTTCTTCCGCTGTACGTTTCAGCCATTTTTTGCCATCGCTGCTGTTGTTGCTCGCGGGGCTTGCGGCTGCCTACGTCAAGGATCTCAACGTCTTCTTCACTTCGCTGTTCAACGTGCTGCCCACTCTGGTGCTGTTGCTCGGCGGTGCGTATTGCGCGGTTTACCGACGTCAGCGTGAACTGTTTCTGATGGTCACGGTGTACATTGCCTACTTCCTGCTCGACACCCAGACCGACTATTACCGCGACAACGGCAAGGTTCGTGAAGACGCCGCCGTAGTGTTCCATCTGTGCTGTCTGTTGTTGCCGTTGCTGTTTGGCTTGTTCGCCGCCTGGCAAGAGCGCACTCACCTGTTCCAGGACATGGTGGCGCGCTTCGCTGTGTTGCTGGCGTTCGGCAGTGTGGCGCTGGGGTTGGAGCAAAGTTACCCACAGGCGCTGCTGATGTGGCTGTCGGAGATCCGCTGGCCAGCATTGCATGGTGCGTGGATGAGCTTGATCCAATTGTCTTATCCCGTGTTCATCGCCTCGTTCCTGTTGCTTGCCTGGCAATACTGGCGCAACCCAAGACCCTTGCACGCTGCGCAATTGGTGGGGCTGTTGGGATTGTTCTGGATGTTGCCGAAAACCTTCATCCTGCCCTTCACCCTGAACATCATGTGCAGCCAGGTGATGTTGATGATTGCCGCCGCGGTTGCGCATGAGGCCTATCAAATGGCCTTCCGCGACGAACTCACCGGCCTGCCGGGGCGCCGCGCCCTGAACGAACGCATGCAACGGCTGGGGCGCAATTACGTGCTGGCGATGAGCGACGTCGACCACTTCAAGAAATTCAACGACACCCACGGCCACGATGTCGGCGACCAAGTGTTGCGTCTGGTCGCCAGCAAACTGTCGAAAATCAGTGGTGGCGGTAGGGCATATCGCTACGGCGGTGAGGAATTTGCCTTGGTGTTCGCAGGCAAGACCCTCGAAGAGTGCATGCCGCACCTGGAAGTCATCCGCGAATCCATCGCCACTTACAATATCCAGCTGCGCAATCAGGACAGCCGTCCCCAGGATGACCAGCAGGGACGCCAGCGTCGCGCGGGTTCGGGCGCCTCGAGTGTTTCGGTCACCGTCAGCATCGGCGTCGCCGAACGGCTGGAACAACGCACCCCTGAAGAAGTGCTCAAATCCGCCGACCAGGCGCTCTACAGCGCCAAGGGCGCGGGGCGAAACTGTGTGATGGCATTCGGTCAGAACCGCCGTGGCGCAGTGCGCATGGACGCTGCTGCGGGTTGAGTGATGATGGCGCATTCAGCGTCTGGACTGTGATTGTGAGGTGTGATGCACGGCAGTAGGTTTGAGCCATCTGCTGCCGGAGAAATGACCATGCCCGAGTACAAAGCTCCCCTGCGCGACATGCGCTTTCTGATCGATCACGTCTTCGATTTTCACAGCAACTACGCCGCGCTGGGGGCCACCGATGCCAGCCCGGACATGGTCAATGCGATCCTCGAAGAAGGCGCGAAATTCTGCGAGAACGTTCTCGCACCGCTGAACCGCAGCGGCGACGAAGAAGGCTGTCATTTCGACAACGGTGTAGTCACAACGCCTACAGGCTTCAAGCAAGCATTCGCACAATACGTGGAAGGCGGCTGGCATGGTCTGGCGGCGGATCCTGCTTACGGCGGTCAGGGCTTGCCAAGTTCCTTGGGGCTGGTCATCAGCGAAATGGTCGGCTCCAGCAACACGTCCTGGGGCATGTACCCCGGCCTGACCCACGGTGCGATGTCGGCCATCCATGCGCATGGCACTGAAGAACAGAAACAGACCTATCTGAGCAAGCTCACCGCAGGCCAATGGACCGGCACCATGTGCCTGACCGAAGCCCATTGCGGCACCGATCTGGGCATCATCAAGACCCGCGCCGTACCGCAGGCCGACGGAAGTTACGCGATCTCCGGCAGCAAGATATTCATCTCCGCCGGCGAACACGACATGAGTGACAACATCATTCATCTGGTGCTGGCCAAACTGCCGGACGCGCCAGCGGGGACCAAAGGCATTTCGCTGTTTATCGTGCCCAAATTCCTACCCAATGCCGAGGGCGAGGCGGGCGAGCGCAATGGCGTTTCCTGTGGCTCGATCGAACACAAAATGGGCATCAAGGCCTCGGCCACCTGCGTGCTGAATTTCGATGACGCCAAGGGTTTCTTGATCGGTGAGCCGAACAAGGGCCTGAACTGCATGTTCACCATGATGAACCACGCGCGGCTCGGCACCGGCATGCAAGGTTTGTGTCTGGGGGAGGCGAGCTTCCAGGGCGCAATCAAATACGCCAACGACCGTCTGCAAATGCGCTCGCTGACCGGTCCGAAAGCGCCGGAAAAACCCGCCGACCCGATCATCGTTCATCCCGATGTGCGCAGGATGTTACTGACGATGAAGGCCTTCAACGAGGGCAATCGGGCACTGACTTACTTCACCGCACAGTTGCTGGACGCTGCGCACCTGAGCCCGGATGAAGCGGCGCGTCAGGACGCTGAGGATTTGCTGGCGTTCCTCACACCGATCTGCAAAGCCTTCATGACCGACACTGGGCTGGAGGTGACCAACCTCGGCATGCAGGTGTTTGGCGGCCACGGTTTCATTCGTGAGTGGGGCATGGAGCAGTTGGTTCGCGACTGCCGGATCGCACCGATCTACGAAGGCACCAACGGCATTCAGGCGCTGGATCTGCTTGGGCGCAAAGTCCTTGGCAGTCAGGGAAAACTGCTGCGCGGCTTCACTAAAATCGTCCACAAGTTCTGTGCGGCAAACGCTGAGCATCCGCAACTCGGCAGTTATTTTGCGCAACTCAACGGACTGAACCAGCAGTGGGGCGAGTTGACTTCCAGGATCGGCATGGCCGCGATGAAAAATCCGGATGAGGTCGGCGCCGCCTCGGTGGATTACCTGATGTACAGCGGCTACATCATCCTCGGCTACCTGTGGCTACGCATGGCGCTGGTGGCTCAGTCGCAGTTGGAGGCGGGCAGCGGTGATGCCGATTACTGCCGAGGAAAACTGGCGACCAGCGAGTTTTACTTCAAGCGTTTACTGCCGCGTACGGCTGCTCATCGGGCGGCCATCGAGGCGGGTAGCGACTGTTTGATGAAGTTGCCGGCGGAGTTGTTTGCACTTTAATCATTCAAATCAGCCATAAAGAAGCCCGCCTCGCTGCGGGCTTCTTTATGGGGGAGTAAGCCAGTGACTAAAAATAACAAAATGGTCATAGGCTGACCCTATGTGTCGTAAAAGTTGTTGAGGTACACTCGGACACAGCGAAATCACTATTCCTATGAACCACCTGTTTAGATCTTGCGAGGTTTGCCATGGCTGACTACAAAGCGCCCCTGCGCGATATGCGCTTCGTCCTCAATGAAGTTTTCGAGGTCGCCAAGCTCTGGGCCGAACTGCCTGCGCTCGCCGAGACTGTCGATGCTGAAACTGTCGAGGCCATTCTGGAAGAAGCCGGCAAGGTCACCAGCAAAAGCATCGCGCCCCTGAGCCGAGCGGCTGACGAAGAAGGTTGCCACTGGGCCGACGGTGCCGTCAGCACCCCGGCTGGTTTCCCACAGGCGTATCAGACCTACGCTGAAGGCGGTTGGGTCGGTGTCGGTGGCGATCCGACCTACGGTGGCATGGGCATGCCCAAGGCTGTTTCGGCGCAGGTCGAAGAAATGGTCAACTCCGCCAGCCTGTCGTTCGGTCTGTACCCGATGCTGACCGCCGGCGCCTGCCTGTCGATCAACGCCCACGCCAGCGAAGAGCTGAAAGCCGCGTACCTGCCGAACATGTACGCCGGTGTCTGGGCCGGTTCCATGTGCTTGACCGAGCCGCACGCCGGTACTGATCTGGGGATTATCCGCACCAAGGCCGAACCTCAGGCTGACGGTTCCTACAAGGTCAGCGGCACCAAGATCTTCATCACCGGCGGTGAACACGACCTGACCGAGAACATCATCCACCTGGTACTGGCCAAGCTGCCGGACGCGCCAGCAGGCCCGAAAGGTATCTCGCTGTTCCTGGTGCCGAAGTTCATGGTCAATGCCGATGGCAGCCTCGGTGCGCGCAACCCGGCGACCTGTGGTTCGATCGAACACAAGATGGGTATCCAGGCATCCGCAACCTGTGTGATGAACTTCGACGAAGCCGTGGGTTACCTGGTCGGCGAGCCGAACAAAGGCCTGGCGGCGATGTTCACCATGATGAACTACGAGCGTCTGGGTGTCGGCATCCAGGGCCTGGCCTCGGGTGAACGTTCCTATCAGAACGCTATTGAATACGCTCGCGACCGCCTGCAGAGCCGTTCGCCGACCGGCGTGCAGAACAAGGACAAAGTGGCTGACCCGATCATCGTCCACCCGGACGTGCGTCGCATGCTGCTGACCATGAAAGCCTCGAACGAAGGCGGCCGTGCATTTTCCACTTACGTGGCGATGCAGCTGGACACCGCCAAGTTCAGCGAAGACGCCACCACTCGCAAACGTGCAGAAGACCTGGTCGCACTGTTGACGCCTGTGGCCAAGGCATTCCTGACTGACCTGGGGCTGGAAACCACGGTTCACGGCCAGCAGATTTTTGGCGGCCACGGCTACATCCGTGAGTGGGGCCAGGAGCAGTTGGTTCGCGACGTGCGCATCACGCAGATCTACGAAGGCACCAACGGTATTCAGGCGCTGGACCTTGTCGGGCGCAAGATCGTCGGCAGCGGCGGGGCGTTCTACAAACTGTTCGCTGACGAGATTCGTCATTTCACCGCGACGGCCAGTGCTGATCTGGCGGAGTTCACCAAACCGCTGAACGATGCAGTGGACACCCTTGACGATCTGACCGCATGGCTGCTGGACCGGGCGAAAAACAACCCGAACGAAATCGGCGCTGCGTCGGTCGAGTATCTACAAGCTTTCGGTTACACAGCCTACGCCTACATGTGGGCACTGATGGCCAAGGCAGCCTTCGGTAAAGAAGCGCAGGACGATTTCTACGCGAGCAAACTCGGTACAGCGCGGTTCTATTTCGCCCGTTTGCTGCCGCGTATTCACTCGTTGAGTGCGTCGGTGAAGGCGGGGAGCGAATCGCTGTTCCTGTTGGATGCAGGACAATTCTGACCCTGTAGCGTTATGTAAGCATTCTCTTACGTGACGTGCTGCTGTTTTCCCATATGCGCAGATTGGATCCAGAGCTAATCTACTTCACATGGACGTCGCGCAGGAAGCGCAAAGCAACAACACGGACACGTAGGATTCTGCCAGGACGGCGGAGTGAAATGGATGTCAGGGAAACAGTCTGCAAAGCCCCGCTTCGGCGGGGTTTTCTTTTGGGCGCAAAAAAGTTCAGCTCAACCCATCCAGGGCCGTCGGGCTATGCAAGTGCTCATCCATCACCTCTTCCAGCAGCGTTCGCAACAACGCCAGCGAAGCCTGTTGCCGCTGCACATCCCGACACACCAACCCCACTTTCAGCGGCACCCGCGGCTCACTCAGTGGTTTCCACAGCAGCTCTTGGTCACCATGGGTCTTTTGTGAGCGCCCTGGCAGAACGGTCGCCAGCCGCGTGTGCGGCAGGCTGTCGAGAATCCCTGTCATGTTGTTCAACTCGGCCTGCACCTGCGGACGGCGTCCCAGGTTGGCCAATTGTGTCTGCCAGATCTGCCGTATCTGGAACTCTTCACCCAACAGCAACATGGGCAGCTCGGCGGCCTGACTCATGGAGACCTTCTTGAATTCGCGCAACGGATGGTCGGCCGGGATGACAAGGGTCAGCTCATCTTCATACAACTGCACGCCGTGCAAACCCGGCTGACGGGGCGGCAGGTAACTGATGCCGATATCCAGCGAACCATTGAGTAGTCGCCGCTCGATTTCCAGGCCGGTCAGTTCATAGATCTGCACCACTAAATGCGGCTGTGCCTTGCGCACGCGTTCGAGCATTTGCGGCACCAGGCTGGAGTGGACGGTTTGCAGCACGCCAATGGCCAAGGTTCGGAGCGCCTTGCCCTTGAAATTGCCCAAGGCTTCGCGCGCGCGTTGCAGGCCATCGAGCAAGGGCAGGGCATGGTTGTACAACGTGTGGGCCGCCAGGGTTGGCAGCAGACGTTTGCTACTGCGTTCGAACAGGCTCACATCGAGATTCTGTTCGAGTTGGCGGATCTGCTGGGACAACGCTGGCTGGGAGATTGAAAGTCGCTCGGCGGCCCGACCGACGTGGCCCTCTTCGTAGACCGCGACGAAATAACGCAGTTGTTTGAAATCCATAAGTAATACTTATCGAAAATGCTGAGAAATCGAAATGGCTCAGTGCCTTGCCTACGCCTAGTCTAACTGCATTCACAAGGCTTACAGGGCCATAAAGCACGATGAATACCGTTTACAGCGATGGTGTTTACATAGGCAAGGCAAAAAACCTCGGACGAGATTTTATCCGATGAATCTGTTCAACCTGCGACGCAAGCCACCGAGCCTTGATGACCTGGCGATGGACACTTCCCTGCCGGCCAGAAGCGACAACTTTTCCAGAGAGTGCCTGATGCCCAGTGTCGAACGGCCGAAACAGATTTTCGTGCGTGGCCAAGGCTCCTGGCTGTGGGACAGCGATGACCGCGCTTACCTGGATTTCTCTCAGGGTGGCGGCGCCAATAGCCTCGGACACAGCCCTTCAGCACTGGTCAAAGCGATTTCGGAACAGGCTCAGTCGCTGATCAATCCGGGTTTCGGACTGCACAACCGCGACATGCTCAACCTCGCCGAAAGGCTCTGCGCCAGTACCGGCAGTGACCAGGCGTACCTGCTCAACAGTGGCAGCGAAGCCTGTGAAGCGGCGATCAAACTGGCGCGCAAATGGGGCCAGCAATATCGTGGTGGCGCTTCGCGGATCATCGTAGCCAGTAAAGGCTGTCATGGCCGTAGTCTCGGGACGATTTCGGCGTCGGACAGTTCGAATCTGATCAACCGATTCGAGCCACAGCTGCCGGGCTTCAGTCCTGTTCCGTTCAATGACCTGCCGGCCTTGCATGCGGCCGTGGATGCCCAGACAGTCGCGATCATGCTCGAACCGATCCAGAGCGAGGCCGGGGTGATTCCCGCCACCGAGCACTACCTCAAGGGTGTCGAGCGCCTGTGTCGAGAGCTTGGCATTCTGCTGATACTCGACGAAGTGCAAACCGGCGTCGGTCGCTGCGGCACATTGCTTGCCGAACAGTCCTACGGCGTACGGGCAGATATCGTGGTGCTCGGCAAAGGGCTCGGTGGTGGCGTGCCATTGGCGGCATTGTTGGCGCGAGGCAAGGCCTGTTGTTTCGAAGTCGGCGAAATGAGCGGCACTCATCATGGCAATGCGTTGATGAGTGCCGCCGGGCTTGTCGTGCTCGACAGCGTGCAGGACAAGGGCTTTCTCGACCATATGCGGGAAACCGCTCAGCATCTGGGCGAAGGCCTGAGTCGTCTGGCCCATCGCTATGGTCACGGCGAATTGCGCGGGCAAGGGCTGCTCTGGGGGCTCGATCTGTCCGACGATTCCGCCGACGCCGTAGTCAAGGCCGCGTTGTATGAAGGCTTGCTGCTCAACGCCCCGCAACCCGATTGCCTGCGCTTTACCCCGGCCCTCACCGTCAGCAAGGCCAACATCGACGAAATGCTCCTGCGCCTGGCCCGCGCCTTCTCCCGCGTACGCACCGCGCAACTGCAGTGCCGCAAAGGTATTGCGGTCTGATCAGACCCGCCCTACACGAATTTCCGAACCGTCTCGCGGTATAACGCATCGCCCCACGTTTGACTCTTTTCGCGTGGGGCGTTTTTTTGTCTCTGCGTTTTGCCGAAGGCATTTCAGTGCTTGAGCGATAGCGGGATCAATGGCTTTTTAGAGGGAGTCGGCAAGGAGTGCCGGTGCCAGCGAAACAACATGGTTGTGGCGATGGCTTTGAATTCTATACCACTGGGTGGTATGTTTTGTGGAAGGGATGCCGATGTCACCGAGGTTATTCAAGACAAAGCGTTTTGCGATGCAGGCCGGTAAGGCTTGGGTCGGCGATGAAGAACTTCGGGAGGCATTCACCGAAATGCTCGATGGTCAGGCGGACAATCTCGGCGGCGGGGTCTGGAAAAAACGTTTGAATGCCAACCGTCACCGCTCAATTGTTCTGGCAAAGGGTGGGCATTATTGGATCTATCAATTGCTGTTCGCCAAGAAGGATCGAAGCAATATCAGCCTTGCGGAGCTGACTCAACTGCGGGGATTAGCCAAGGTTTATGGCACATTGACCGAGATGCAGGTCCAGCACTTGCTGGACATTGAGGAGTTTGTGGAGATATCCCATGAGTAAGAAATTCAAAAGTGACGTGTTTGAGTCGGTACACGAGTCAGCCAGTGCTTTGTATGCCATCGGTGCCATCAGTAAGGCAACCATGCGCGAATTCGACGAGTCATGCCTTGCAACGGTTCCGGACGCGATCCCGGCTGAGCAGATCAAAGCGCTACGTGAACGCAACAACGTCAGCCAGCCAGTATTTGCGCGTTATTTGAACACCAGCGCTTCGACAGTCAAGCAATGGGAGGCGGGAGCCAAACACCCCAGCGGTATGGCTCTGAAGTTGCTGAGCATTGTTCAGAAACACGGCCTGGAGATACTGGCCTGAAGCATCGCACTGAACCCTGACGAACACCGCAGGTTGATTAAATGAGGCGCTACGATTTCAGCCCACCTACTCCATCACCCGCCGATAAAACAACCATTCCTGCTCCAGCGCGTGGGCCTGGTTACCGGCCTTGCGAAAGCCATGGCGTTCGTCGGCGTAGTAATGCGCTTCGACCAGAATGCCATTGTCCTGTAGCGCCTTGACCATGTCGCGGGTCTGTTGCGGCACCACCACGGCGTCCAGTTCACCCTGAAAGAAGATCATCGGAACGCTGATGTTGTTCGCGTGTAGCAACGGAGTGCGCGCGGCGTAGCGTTCAGCGTCCTCTACCGGGTCGCCGATCAACCAGTCCAGATAATCGCCTTCGAACTTGTGGGTGACGCGGCCCAGCGCAACGGGATCGCTGACGCCATACAGGCTGGCGCCCGCACGAAAGACCTTGTGAAAGGCCAATGCGCACAATGCGGTGTACCCGCCGGCGCTGCCACCACGGATAAACGCTTTATCGCCGTCGATCAGTCCGCGCTCGGCCAGGTAGCCGACCACTGCGCAGGCATCTTCCACGTCCACGTCGCCCCAGCTCAAATGCAGCGCCTGGCGATAAGCACGGCCGTAGCCGCTGCTGCCTCGGTAGTTGAGGTCGGCCACGGCGAAGCCCCGTTGTGCCCAATACTGGATTCGCGGGTCGAACATCGGGTAGCAGGCTGAAGTCGGTCCGCCGTGAATGAACACCACCAAGGGCGGTTTCGTATCGTCGTTCATTGCCGGGTAGAAGAACCCGTGGGCCTCGCCCGAACCGCTCGGATAACGCAGGGTTTGCGGGCGGCTGATCTGATCGGCCGGCAGGGGGACAACGCCACCGGCGAGGGTCTTCACCTGACGGCTTTTGCGCTCAATGGCAATCACCGACGCCGAACTGACTGGTGAAGCAGCGATGCAGTAAATGAACTGCTCATCCTGTGCGAGATGGCGGAAGCGGCTGTAGTCGCCGATGAAATCCTCACAGGAGCCATCGCCATGACAAAGCCCCAATCGGCCAAACCCACCTTCGGTCCAACTCGCCAGATAAGTGTCTTCGCTCAGTGGTAACCAAGTGCAACCACCCAGCTGCCAAGGCGCCGGTCCATGGTCGGCGGCAGCGCTCGGAAGTGGGCTCAGTCCTTCTGTCGACTCCACCCACGGCTGCCAGAAACCGCCGCGATCGGTCAGACAATACAGACGGCCGCGATCATCGAATCTCGGTTGTTGCAGTGACTCCTGAGCACCGTCACCGGCCACACAACGCGGCTGCGCAAAGGTGTGATCGCGCTGGCGCTCGGCAACCATCAGGCGTGTTGCGGTCCAGGGCTGATCCGGGCGATTCCACTCGATCCAGGCCAGACGCCGACCGTCAGGACTCAGGGTCGGTGCCGCGTAGAAATCGGCACCCTCGGCTAGCAGATGGCGTTGGCCGTCAGCCAGATCGATTGCCACCAGGCGATGTCGATCGCGGTTCTCTTCCACCGCCAGCACTTGCCCGTTGGCGAACTGCAGATCGCCGTACCGGCATTCACTTGAAGTCAGTACCTCAGGTGTTTCATCTGACAGCGATTGCCGATACAGCTGCTGATCGGCCTCGTTGACGAATACCAGCCCGTCATCGGTCAGACAAAACGCGCCACCGCCATATTCATACACCCGGCTGCGCACACTGAAGGTGGGCGGCGTCAGACAATGCGCCTGACCGTCGCGCCACTGCCAGATCCGGCAGGCGGCATCTTCGGGGCGGTACTCGTTCCAGAACAGGCCATGTGGCCCGACCTGCAACTCGGCGAAGTCGATGCCGGCCGCGACGGCCCTGGCGGCGCTCAAGGGTTCAGCTTTTGGCGATGAGGCGTGAGTTTCGTTCATTGCGAAAGGCCAGTTGTTCAATGGTCTGGGTCGCGTGCTCGGCTTCTTCGCGGGCCTTGAGGATCACGCCGTGATGTTCCGACTTGCTGCACACCGGGTCGGCATTGCTCGCGTCACCCGTGAGCATGAACGCCTGGCAACGGCAGCCGCCGAAGTCCTTTTCTTTTTCGTCGCAGGAGCGGCACGGCTCGGGCATCCAGTCGTAACCGCGAAAGCGGTTGAAGCCAAACGAGTCGTACCAGATGTGCTGCATGCTGTGGTCGCGCACGTTGGGAAACTGCACCGGCATCTGTCGGGCGCCGTGACAGGGCAGTGCGGTTCCGTCCGGTGTGACCGTCAGAAAAATACTGCCCCAGCCGTTCATACAGGCTTTCGGACGTTCTTCGTAATAGTCCGGTGTCACGAAAATCAGCTTGCACGGATGCCCTTCGGCTTCCAGTTTCGCGCGGTATTCGTTGGTGATGCGTTCGGCGCGAACCAATTGTTCCTTGGTCGGTAGCAGGCCGACCCGATTGAGCTGAGCCCAACCATAGAACTGGCACGTCGCGAGTTCGACGAAGTCTGCCTCAAGGGCAATGCACAGCTCGATGATCCGGTCGATCTTGTCGATGTTGTGCCGATGGGTGACGAAGTTCAGCACCATCGGATAGCCGTGGGCCTTCACCGCACGGGCCATTTCGAGTTTTTGCGCGAAGGCTTTTTTCGAGCCGGCCAACAGGTTGTTCACCTGCTCGTCGCTGGCCTGAAAACTGATCTGGATATGGTCCAGACCGGCCTTCTTGAAGTCGCTGATTTTCTGCTCGGTGAGGCCGATGCCGGAAGTGATCAGGTTGGTGTAGAACCCCAGCTTGCGTGCTTCGGCGATCAATTCGGCGAGGTCCTGGCGCACCAGCGGCTCACCACCGGAAAAGCCCAACTGCGCCGCGCCCATCTCCCGTGCTTCGCGAAAGACTTTGATCCACTGCTCGGTGGTCAATTCTTTGCCTTGCTCGGCGAAATCCAGTGGATTGGAGCAGTACGGGCATTGCAGCGGGCAGCGGTAAGTCAGTTCGGCCAGCAGCCACAGCGGCAGGCCGATTTCGGGTTTGGCTGGCAACTTGCCTGACGCAGACTCAGGCAAGTTCGATCCAGTGCTGAGCACGGGCGACCTCCATGAATTGCTCGATGTCGTCACCGAGCTCGGGCACGCCGGGGAACTGTTTGTCGAGCTCGGCGATGATGGCCGCGACATCTCGCTGGCCATCGATCAAGCCGCCGATCAGCGCGGCGCTCTCATTGAGTTTGATCATGCCTTCGGGGTAGAGCAATACATGGCCCTTTTGCGCCGGTTCGTACTGGAAACGGTAGCCGGGACGCCAGGTCGGGGTTTTGCTGCGATCAAAACTCATAAGGTGATTCCTTTATGCCAGACCCGCTGTTCGGTCACGCTGTGGTACGGCGGGCGGTTCAGTTCGTAGGCCATGCTCATGGCATCGAGCATGCTCCAAAGAATGTCCAGTTTGAACTGGAGAATTTCCAACATGCGCTCCTGACTTTCTCGCGTGGTGTAGTGCTGCAGAGTGATCGCCAGACCGTGCTCCACATCCCGGCGAGCCTGGCCCAGCCGCGTACGGAAATATTCGTAACCGGCCGGGTCGATCCACGGGTAATGCTGCGGCCAACTGTCGAGGCGCGATTGGTGGATCTGCGGCGCAAACAGCTCGGTCAATGAGCTGCTGGCGGCTTCCTGCCAACGGGCCCGGCGGGCGAAGTTGACGTAGGCATCCACGGCGAAACGTACACCGGGCAGCACCAGCTCCTGGGAGCGCAGCTGATCCGGGTCAAGGCCGACCGCTTGCCCAAGACGCAACCAGGCTTCGATACCGCCGTCTTCACCGGGGGCGCCGTCATGGTCCAGCAGGCGCTGAATCCACTCGCGACGGATTTCTCGGTCCGGGCAGTTGGCCAGGATCGCGGCGTCCTTGAGCGGGATGTTCACCTGATAGTAAAAGCGGTTGGCGACCCAGCCCTGGATCTGCTCGCGAGTCGCCCGGCCTTCATACATCGCCACGTGATACGGGTGATAGATGTGGTAATAGGCGCCCTTGGCGCGTAGGGCCGCTTCGAATTCGGCGGGGGACATTGGGGTATCAGTCATTGCGGTTCTCCGGGAACAACCGGTGGATTCTTTGGTGTCTGGTCGGGCGCCTTCGCGGGTATACAGGGATAGCGCTATCCCTGTAGGAGCGAGCGGTGCGGCGATCCGACTTGCCCGCGATGGGGCCATCCGCTACAGCACAATACTCATGCCGTCATAAGCCACTTCAACTTCACGACGGGCCAGCTCCGCACGCTCTGGCGAATCCTCATCGAGAATCGGGTTGGTGTTGTTGATGTGGATAAGCACTTTGCGCTGCTTGGGCAGTTGTTCCAGCACTTCGAGCATGCCGCCGGGGCCGTTCTGCGCCAGGTGGCCCATTTCCCGGCCAGTGCGCGTGCCGACACCACGGCGCTGCATTTCGTCGTCGTCCCACATCGTACCGTCCACCAACAGGCAATCGCTGCTGGCCATGATTTTCAACAGCGGAGCATCGACCTTGCCCAAGCCCGGTGCATAGAACAGTTTACCGCCGGTGCTCAGGTCTTCGACGATCAGGCCGATGTTGTCGCCCGGATGCGGGTCAAAGCGGTGCGGCGAGTACGGAGGGGCGGCGCTACGCAGGGGCAGCGGGGTGAAGCGCAGGTTCGGGCAGGCCGGCACGGTGAAGCTCTGATCGAGTTCGATACGGTTCCAGTTCAACCCGCCGTTCCAGTGGGTCAGCATGGTGAACAACGGGAACCCGGTACTCAGGTCTTCGTGGACCATGTCAGTGCACCAGACCTGATGCGGGCAACCTTCGCGCAGGCTGAGCAGGCCGGTGGTGTGGTCGATCTGGCTGTCCATCAGGATGATTGCGCTGATGCCGGTATCACGCAGCGCGCGTCCCGGCTGCATCGGCGCGAAACTCTGGAGCTGGGCGCGGATGTCCGGCGAAGCATTGCACAGCACCCAGTTCACGCCATCATCGGAAATTGCGATGGACGACTGGGTACGCGCCTCGGCCCGCAGGCTGCCGTCGCGAAAACCTGCGCAGTTCGCGCAGTTGCAGTTCCACTGGGGGAAACCGCCGCCGGCGGCGGAACCTAGAATCTGGACAAACATGGCCGCTCCATCATTGAAAACTGAAAATAAAAACGCCCCGGCAAGCCGAGGCGTAGCACTGCATTCTCTACCAAACGGCAGAGCTTAGCGGCTTGCGAAGTACATGGTGACTTCGAAGCCGATACGCAGGTCGGTGTAAGCAGGTTTGGACCAGGACATAGGAGCGCTCCTTCAGGTGGATGGGACAGTTGAGGCCTATACATATAGTCCACCTCCAGTCGGAGATGTTCAGATAGTTAGGTGGCTATGTTACTCAAAATTACGGAGCGATTGGCTGCGAATCTTTGAGAAAGCTAATTGCAGCGCCGGTAATGATCATTTTGCCACTTGCCAACGCGTAGTCGGGCAAGGTCCGCTGGCCAGACAGCGCCAGCCACCTTCGGCCCTATTCAGTCGCTGTGCCGCGGCCAGCAAGGCTTTGCGGTCGATCATCAGAATCGCTTGAGGTAGAAGGCCCAGATAATCCGACGAGTGGCCGGCCAGTTTCCCTTGCCAGAGCAGTTCGGCGGCCTGGGCGTTGGGCAGGGTGGTGCTGTCGAATTGATCGGCCAGGGCTTGGCGTTGGGCGATGAAGGTCAGCTCATCGATGCTTTCGATCATCCCTTCCAGTTCGCCGAGGAATTGTTCGATGTGCTGCAACAAGTCCAGAGGTGCGACGCTTGGCGATTGCACGCCGAACAACAGCCCGGTCTGACCGTTGATCTGGCGCAGCCCGCTGAATACCGCGTAACCGAGTTGCAGCTCTACCCGCAAGCGTTGATAGAACGGTGTCTGGCACAGGTGTGCGAGCAAGCGCCAGGCAGCTTCGTCGGCGATGTCGTGGGTTGCCGTCGGACAAAAGAGTAACAGCGCGTGTTCGCTGGAGCCGGTATCGACGGCGTTCCAGAGATGCTGTGAGCCGATCGATAGAGGTGACGTCGATTGATGGTCCGGCGTTCCCGGCACACGACTCAAGACCAGCCCCATCGCCGCTTGCGTCTGGGCCGACAGTCCGGTCGTCAGGCCATCCCAGCGCGCACTCGACCAGAGTTGCTGCAAGTCATCCGAGGCTGCTTTGTGCTCAGCGCATAAATCGGGCAGCGCCTTGAGCAGCTGTCGAATCGGCATCAAAGGGATGGCCGTCGGTGCTTCCTGTGAGAAACGGGCATCAGGTTTTGTCAGCGCTTTTAGCACATGTTCGAGGACTGTTGGCATCGGTTCCTGCAGCCCCGTCAGTCTCAGCAGCCATTCATTGCCCGATGCGCTGAAGGAAGCGTCGACACCGGCCTGACGAGCATCTTCGTGCAACGGCTGCAGGCTGTTTTCCAGATTCGCCTGAAGGCGGCTGTGAGGTGCGGATTCCAGGCGCCAGCGCAGATAAACCGCACCTTCATCCGTGTTGTCCGGCAATGCTTGACTGAACTGCATCGGCGATCGTTCGCGGCGACTGCGCGAGCGATCCTGGGCAAAGGTCCGCAGGCCGCGGTGGGCGCTGGTCTGGCCGCGAATCAAGCCGGCATTCGGGGCTGGAGTCTCGGTACGCAAAAACGGGTTGGGAGTCGGTAGTTGCCACTGGCCGGTGAAGTTATCCACAGCGCCGATTTGTTTCAGGATTGCCTTGAGGGCGACGACGCCTTGTTCGGATAACCCCGGTTCAAGTTGCTCGCTGTCCCGTTGGGCCAGCTGCAAGGCACTGCTGACTTGCTGTTGGCGCTGTTGCAGGGCGGCATATTCTTCGCGCAATGGGGCCCAATCCTGACGGGAGGCAAAAAAGCCCAGCCAATCCAGAATCCGTTCACGGATCGCGCTGCCCGATTGCGTGGCGTTCGCGGGCAACGTGAATTCGATGTGCAGCAAGGCTTGCCCGGCGTAGCGGTAGAGCGGCGCGGCTTTCAGGTTGTCTGCCAGCCCGCTGTCTCGCAGCTGCGCCAACAGGCCGCCGGGCTTTGCGGCGGTCAGCCAATGGCACAGGAACGCCAGCGCTTCGGGCGATGAGTCGGGCAGCCCTTCGAAGGTGAACAGCAGATCCAGTCGACGTTCTCCAGCCTGTTGATAACTATTGGCCGATGAATCCATCAACAGGCTGGGCTTTGCCTGAGGGACTTTTTTACCGGCGGGAATGGCAATGGCAAACGCCTGCGCCATCCCTTTCAATTCTTCGAGACTCTGCGGGCCGGCCAGGCTCAACGTCATTTGCCCGGTCTGATAAAACTGCTGATGGAAGTCCTTCAACGCTTGCTGAAACTCGGGCTGCGGAATCGGCAGGCTGTAACGGTTGCCAGCATGAAACGCCCGTAACGGGTGAGCCGCCGAGAGCCCGTCGAACAGCGCGAATTGCTGTTGGGCTGTGGCATCCCGCGACCAGGCGACAAATTCGGCGTGCAGCACTTCCCGTTCCCGCCGCTGATCGTCCGGATTCATACGCGGATGGGCGAGCATGTCTGACAGATGCTCCAGCCCAGCGCTGAACGCCTGGGGCGGCAGTTCGAAAAAGAACTCCGTCGTCCGTTCGCTGGTGCGCGCATTCACCTGCCCGCCATGACCTTGCACATAGGCCATCAGCCCTTGTCCTGCGGGAAAGCGCTCTGTACCCAGGAACAGCAAATGCTCGAGAAAGTGCGCCAGCCCCGGCCAGGCCGATGGCACGTCGTGACTGCCGGCAGCGACCCGCAACGCAGCGGCGCCGCGCTTCAAACCGGGAGCATGACGCAGCGTCACCCGCAGACCGTTGGCCAGGGTTTCAGTGTGAAGGTGGGGGTGATTCAGCGCAGGCATGAGCACTTCCAGAACAGAGAAGCGCTAATGCTAGCGGATTAGGGGACGTTCTCAATCAGTTTCCACACTGCGCCGGGGAAACTGATTGAGAACGCCCCCTAAGTGGATCAGCGCTTGTTCAGCGCGCCGTAAAGCTCGGGACGGCGATCGAGGAAGTAGCGGTTGGCGGCGCGGGAATCGATCATCAGTTGGCGATCCAGTTCACCGACAATCAGCGATTCATCTAGGCCGGCCCGGGCGATACGGCTGCCATCCGGCGCGGCGATGCTGCTCTGGCCGCAATACTGGATCTCGCCCTCGCTCCCACAGTAGTTGGCGTAAGCCACATAACACTGGTTTTCGAAGGCCCGGGCGCGGACGGTGACGTCGGCGATGAAATCGTAGGGAATCATGTTCGCCGTCGGCACCAGGATCAGCTCGGCACCGGCTAACGCCAGACGCCGGGCGTTCTCCGGGAACTCCAGGTCGTAGCAGATCAAAAAGCCAAGCTTCCAGCCATTGAGTTCAACCAACGGAAACTCATCCGGCCCGGGGCTGAACATCGAGTGATCGAGGTCACCGAACAGATGAGTTTTGCGGTAGTTGCACAGCCGCTCGCCATTGGCGTCGATCAACTGCACGGCGTTGTAGATCTGCCCGTCCTCGGTACGCTCCGGGTAGCCATACAGAATGGCGATCCCGGTTGCTTTGGCGATGCGCGCGATTTGCTGCGCCGATTCACCGTTGTGCACCTCCGCCAGCACGCTGACGGCGTCTATGCCGATGTTGTAGCCGGTCAGGAACATCTCCGGCAGCACCAGCAAGTCCGCGCCCTTGGCCTCCAGCGCCAGTTGATGCAGGCGTTGCAGGTTGCCTGCGACATCCAGGGGCCGCGGTGGACATTGGTAAAGGGCTACGCGCATTTCGGATTCCTCTTACTCGGGCAGGGCGATCGGACCGATCTCGTTGAACACATCTCCTGGACCCGGGTTTTCGGCGTGAGTTTCACCGCCAAAGTGTTTCATGATGCCCCACACCGCGTTGAGCGACGTCTGCACCGCGCCTTCAACCCACGCCGGCGTCCACGAAACGTCATCGCCGGCGATGAAAATCCCGCGTTGCTCGGGCGGCATGTCGTCCTGCATGAAGTGCGCATACATGCGCTGGTTGTAGCGGTAGTGACCGGGCAGCGCGCCTTTGAAGGCCCCGAGGAAATGTGGGTCGGCTTCCCACGACACGGTGATCGGATCGCCGATGATCCGCGCGGCGATGTCGACTTTCGGGTAGATCTTCTTCAACGCATCCAGCGCCAGCTTCACGCGCTTTTCCACTGGCTGTGGAAGCATTTTCAGAGCATCGCTCATCCACGAGTACGACAGGCAAATCACCCCAGGCTTGTCGTCACCGTTATCGAACAAGTACGTGCCACGGGTCAGGCGATCAGTGAGGGTCATGCTCATCAGGTCGCGGCCGGTTTCCGGGTCTTTGTCCTTCCAGAACGGGCGGTCGACCATCACGAAAGTTTTCGACGACTGCATGTAGCGGGTACGGTCCAGGGCCATCCACATTTTTTGCGAGAACAGGCTCTCGTCGCATTCGATCTGGGTGGTCAGCAGCCAGCTCTGGCAAGTGGTCAGCACCGCTGCGTATTCGCGGGTATCGCCCCAGTTGTCGGTGACCGCAAAACGGCCGCCTGCCGCGTGGGCAATTTTCTTCACGCCGGTACGTGGCGCGCCGTTGTGCAGCGAGCTCAGGCTGGTGCCTTCCGGCCAGTGCACGCAACGCTCCGGCACATGGCGCCAGATACCCTGCGGCACTTGTTCCACGCCGCCGACCACCAGGTGTTGGTGATCGTCGCAGTTGGTCATCACCACGCGGAAAATTTCCAGCATCGAGTTGGGGAAGTCCGAGTCCCAGCCGCCGGTGCCGAAACCAACCTGGCCGAACACTTCACGGTGATGGAACGAGAGCTTGGCGAAGGCTTTGGAGGTGGCGACGAAATCGTAGAACGTGCGGTCGTCCCACAACGGCACGAGGGTGTTCCACAATTCCTTGAGGCGCGGCACGTCGCGATCGCGGATCGCCTGCTGGATCTCGCCGAAGCGCGAACCGTCTTCCAGGGCATCGGCCCAGGCATCAGCGACTTCTTGGAACAGTGCAGGAAGATCCGCCAGTTTCTGTGCGTAATGGGTTTTGCCTTCCAGATCGATCACTGTGCTGCCAGACGCGGGGGTCAGCGGGTTCGGGAAGGGCTTGGTCTCGAGGCCGAGCTTGTCGACGTAGTGGTAAAACGCAGTGGACGACACCGGGAAGCGCATGCCGCCGAGCTCGGCGATGATGCCTTCGGCACCATTGAACGCTTGGGAGCGTAGACGACCGCCCATTTTCGAGGCTTCGTAGACGACCGGTTTGAGGCCCAGTTTCATCAGTTCATAGGCGGCCACCAGACCGGCAATGCCAGCCCCGACGATCGCCACTTCGGCGCCGTGATTGTGCGCTGGAATGCTCCCCAGGCCGGCTGGGTGCTCGATCCAGTCGTCGAAGGCGAAAGGGAAATCCGGGCCGAAAATAGTGACTGGTTTTTTACCGTCTGCAGGATGGCGATTGTTCTTGTTCATGGCTGACCTTGCTGGCGACCCGACGCAGGATGCGCGTCTGAGTATAGGAAAAGATGGCAGCCATTCTAGAGAGCGTAGAACACGTTAATAAGACGCAATGTGTCGTCGTTTTGCTAATTGTTTTATCAATATGACGATGTATCACTACATATTGTAGGTGTGAGCAGTGCAGCGATCCGACTTGCCCGCGAAGAGTCCCGACCAGACACCGAAGGCCTCAAACCGGCTGCCCCCGATCAATCTTGCTGCTCAGGATGATCGAAGTCGTCGTCTTCTCCACCCCATCCACACTGCCAATCTGATCCAGCAACTGATCCAGCTGCTCCGGCGAATCGGTGCGCAACCACGCCACATAATCAAACTCGCCACTCACCGCACACAGCTGCTGCACCTGAGCCATGGCGCTAAGTCGTCGCAGCACTTCCTTGCCAGACCTCGGTTGCACCGTAATCCCGACGTAAGCCTGCAATCCGCCATCCACCACACGCTGACCCAGTCGCACACCGTAACCGGTGATCACCTTGGCCTTTTCCAACCGTGCCAGGCGCGAAGTGACGGTGGTGCGGGCGATGCCCAGTTGCCGGGCGAGCATGGCCACACTTTCACGGGCATTGATCTGCAGGGCGGCGATCAATTGGCGGTCGATTTCGTCGAGAACAGGCGGGCGAGTGTCAGGCAAAGGGGTATCTCCAGCGGTATAGAGCAATGGGCAGGCATATTACAGGCAGTCCATGCCCTCAACGGGTTAATTGGATGGACACAAATTGTCACTCGTAGTCGAATGCGCAACCAGGGGCTGTGAAGCGAGGGGATGAAATGAAGGGTATGCCTGCGGCTCTGCGCGACTATGCATTGCAAATTGCCAATCACGAAATGGGGCATTACGTCGTAGCCCGAGCCCTGGGTTTTGAAACGGGTGATGTGACCCTGAAAGTGACCATGGGCCTGACGCACCATGGCGGGGCCTCCATTACCTTGACGCGGTCCATTTCGTCGCTCGAAGCCATGAAGGAACATTTGGAAGCCCGGATAATGGTCCTCTTCGCCGGCGCCATGGCGCAGACATTACCGCCAAAGCATTCGCCCGAGAAACGCGTCGATAAGTCGAAAGCGGCAGCCATCCTGAACGGAGAGTTTGGAGCGGAACAGGATCACGCAAAAATAAGAGAATTGCGGTACTTGCTTCGAAATATCGCCTATCCCGATACGGATCCAGCGTCGTCCGACAGCATCATTGCTGAGCTGACAGACATTAATGATCGCTTGTGGTTGCGCACTCAAGAAATCGTCGAGGCATTGGCCGAGACGATTACTGGATTGGCAGGGCTTCTGGTGGAGCGCATGGTCATTGTGGAGCAGTGGGGGCGGCCGGCGGATACGTATGAGGTTGTGTTGACGGGGGGAATGCTTGAACGGCTGGGGCCAGTGCAGGCGATCCCTTCATTGGGTGTTTGGGCGTAAGCTGATTGGCAGCGACGTCCGGAGAGTATCCCGTCGAAGAAAAGCCCCACAAGGCGGCAAAGTGCCCAAATGCGCCCATTACGCAACTCTCGGAGTTTGCCTACAACCTTGGCGGACGTCATCCGATAACCCGCCGTCCGCGCAAAATATAACCTGGACGGCAGACAGGAAAAATAACGCACGACCGGCCTCGGAGCAGCGCACAAGGCGCGACCCGAGCTCCGACAGGAAGACGCTGTATGTCCTTACCTCCCACGACTCAAGCCAGCATTGAACAGTTGCACCGAGACGTGGCTGCTTTGGCTGAAGACATGCGTAGCCCGGCCCCCACCGCGACCCGAGCGATACTACTGCCGTTCGGGCTCGGCGCCGCGCTGGCCCTGGTGACCTTTCATGTGCGCTAGATCCGTGCTGTCTAGGATCAGAATTAGGCCGCGCCCGGAGAGTTGGCGAGGCTGGTCAAATGTGGCATTACACATTTCCGACTGCACCTGGCCTGCGTTACAGCCGCCACCCATCATTTAGCAGTGATTTTGGCGGCATCTAACCTACGTTAGGAGTTACCAGTATGTTCAAAGTAACCCCCAATCCGCCGGCAAGGTCCAACGCTAAGATCATCGATCAACGCGCTGTTGATCGACTGTTGTCCCATATGCTTTTGGGTCAGAGACGGCACCGAGAAATCGTGCCAGGGCTTCAGTCCCCCTCCGTGAACCGCCGCCGCGTCAGGAAAAGCACCACGCCCAGCGGCACGGCCAGCAGTGCTAGCAGCTCCAGGTCAAAGCCCAGCACCTGCTGCTCACCAACCTTGAAGATGCTGACCAAGCCCGTTGCCAGCAGCGCCAAACCCAGCCACTTGCGCAGCGGGTATGGTTTCAGAAACTGAACGAGGATCGCGCCCAGCACCAGAAGGACGACAGTTTGCATGATGTAGGGCATGTGCAGTTCCTCAGACCTTGATGACCAGCGTCACGACAGAGCGCTGTGGGCCAATCCCGCCATGGACCTCTCCCTCGATGCTGACCAGCACGTCACCTGCATGCAGGTTCGGCAGGGCCCCTTTGAGGTACCAGTTGACACCTGTCGTCACGACTGCACCTGAAGCCCAGCCAATGAGCGGCCCGCCCAACGCACCTACCCTCCCGGCAACGCCACCTGAGGCCGCAGCAATTCCCTTGGCGACGTTGCCGCACATAGTGATGATAGCATCGGCCTGCTGCCGGGTCAGGGGATTGGAAATGCAGACTGTCAGCAGGCATGGCAGGTTTCGAGCCTGCATTCGGTCGTACATATCGACGACCATGCTGTTGACTTGGTAATGGGCGCGTTTCGCTTCGCCAAAGTGCAGCTCGCGCAGGCGACCTCGGTCGCTTTCCATGAGGGTGATTTGAGACAGATTGAAGACGATCCCTTCCTCGGACCTGTACTGCGTAGTCTTCTCGAACTTCATGCGCGTATCCATTCGTGCAAAAAGACGATGATTTTCAACAAGCGGTGACTAAGATGCAAACGGTCTTTGTTGTGAGGCTCCGGGGAGTTTGACGTCTGCACGGGTCTCATCGTCAGCTACCGCACCCCCGCAAGGTCAGTTTTCGGTCAGCGGCAACAGCGACGGCTCATTCGGCGTCCGAAAGTGTGCTGTGGGACCTGAAGCAAGAGAACAATAGCTTCGACCTGGATTCGGCTTACGATCAGTATGATCGTGCTCGGGAGATGTCAGCTGCGTTGGAGCTGGGCACTATGCTGGGACGGTACTCCTTCGCGGTGCCGGATGAGGTTGCACGCGGTGAGTTGCGGCTGTTGCGCAATTCAGAGGATGACCTGTAGGCCAAGGCACCTCCTTGAAGCGCCTTGGCGGCTGGCGAACCAGAATTGTACCCTTGGACCATAGGACGGTATCTGTGATGGACCAGCCAGAAACACAAAAGCCGCGCAATGCGCGGCTTTGAGTTTGGTGGGCCCACACGGACTTGAACCGTGGACCAAAGGATTATGAGTCCTCTGCTCTAACCAACTGAGCTATAGGCCCTCAGTAGGCCGCGGATTATAGCGATGGTTTCTCGGCTGTGCTATCCGAAAAATCCGATACGGCTATACGAAGAAACGTCGCGGCGAATTCGTCGGGGGAAAGTGGCAGGCTGACGATGTAGCCCTGGATCTGTTCGCAGCCTTCGGTGGTGAGGAATTGTTGCTGGGCATGGGTTTCGACGCCTTCGGCGATGACGGTGAATTGCATGCTGCGGCCCAGGGCAATGATTGCGCGGACAATCGCCGCATCGTGGGGGTCGTCCGGCAAGCCGCGGACGAAGGACTGGTCGATCTTGAGGATGTCCAGCGGCAGGCGCTTGAGGTAGCTCAGGGATGAATAGCCGGTGCCGAAGTCATCGATCGCCAGTTGCACGCCCAGGCGTTTGAGTTGATGCAGGACCGCCAGCGCTTCTTCGGCCTGGCTCATGATGAAGTTTTCGGTAATCTCCAGTTGCAGAAAATCGGGTTTGAGGCGGTTGTCCTTGAGCAGCTGCTCGATCCGGCCGAGCAGGTTCGGTTGGCGTAATTGAGCGCCTGCGAGGTTGACCGAGAGCGGGCCGAGGCACTCATAGACCTGATTCCACTCGTACATTTGCCGGCAGGCGGTTTCCAGTACCCAATCGCCGATTTGCAGGATCATGCCGTTCTCTTCGGCCAGGGGAATGAAGTGCTCGGGGGGCACATCGCCGAAGGTCGGGTGATGCCAGCGAATCAGCGCTTCGGCGCCGACCAGCCGATGATCCTTGAGGCTGATTTTGGGCTGGTAGTACAAAAACAGCTCATTGCGCTCGATGGCACGTCGCAGTTCATGCTCCAGTGCCACGCGTTCGCTGGCCTGGGCGGTGAGGTCGCGGGTGTAGCTTTCAACCCGGTTACGGCCCTTGGCCTTGGAGCGATACATCGCGGCATCGGCGTTCTTGACCAGTGTGGCGACGTCGCAGCCGTCCTTGGGGTACAGGCTGGTGCCGATGCTGGCGCTGATGAAAAACTCGTGCTCGCCCGCCTGGAAAGGGGCGCTGAAGCAATTGAGCAGCTTGGTGGCAATGTTATCGGCATCGCTGGCCTGTTGCAGGCCGGGGAGCAGGATGATGAATTCGTCGCCACCCAGTCGCGCCACGGTATCGATATCGCGCAACTGCTCCTTGAGGCGCACGGCGATGCCTTTTAGCAGCAGGTCGCCGACCGGGTGACCGAGGCTGTCGTTGATGTGTTTGAAACGGTCCAGGTCCAGGAACAGTACGGCGCCCTGGCCACCGTTTTCCTGCTGGTTGTTCAGCGCGGTCAGCAGGCGGCTTTCGAACAGTGTGCGATTCGGCAGGCCGGTCAGTGGATCGTGGTGCGCCTGGTAGTCGAGTTTGGCTTGCGCATGCTTGAGGCTGGAAATGTCCGCGAACACCGCGACAAAGTGGGTGATGAGTTTGTCCCGGTTGCGCACGGCGCTGATGGTCAGCCAGCTCGGGTAGAGCTCGCCGTTCTTGCGCCGGTTGGAAATCTCGCCTTGCCAATGACCTTCGGCGGTCAGTTGATGCCACATCGCAGCATAGAAGGCGCTGTCGTGCAGGCCCGAGGCGAGCAGGCGAGGGGTGTGGCCCAGTGCTTCGGTCTCGCTGTAGCCGGTGATTTCGGTGAAGGCCCGATTGACCGCGCTGATGTGCTGTTGGGTATCGGTGATCAAGACACCCTCGGCGGTGCTTTCGAACACGGTGGCGGCCTGTTGCAGTTTTTCCTGCATCAGGTGCCGTTCGGTAATGTCCCGGGCGATGGTCAGCATGCAGTCTTCATCGCCGATGGGCAGTGGCCGGCTTGAAACTTCGCAGAGCCGGATCTGCCCGTCCTTGCGGCGGATGTGGCAACTGAAGTCGCGGACGAAACCATCCCGGTGCAGCAATTCGAGCATCTGTTTGCGCTCGTTGAGATTGACCCAGATCCCCAGGTCCAGCGCCGACCGATCCACAGACATCGCACTGTTGAACCCGGTTATACGGCTGAAACCTTCGTTGACTTCCAATAGCAGGCCGTCGCTCTGCCGGGACAGCAGCAAGCCGTCGGGGGAGGCGTGGAAGGCCTTGGCGAATTTCTCTTCGGAGGTTTGCAGCTGTTGCTGGGTTTCCTTGAGCTGACTGATGTCTCGCACGACCACCACCAGGGCCGGGGTCGTGTCGAGGTCGAAAGGCTCGGCGGAAATCAGGCCGGTAAACACCTGGCCATTGTTGCGGCGAAAGGGCATCTCCAGGTTGCGGATACTGCCGGCCTGCAACCGCTGCAGCAAACCCGGTCCCACGCCGGGAACGCCCCAGATGTTCAGGTCGGTGGCCGTCTGGCCTATGACGTCTTCGGCCTTGAGGCCGATCTGTTCCTCGAACGCTTCGTTGACTTCCAGCAGGCAGCCATCGGAAAGCCGTGCGATCACCAGAATATCCGGGCATTGCTGGAACACTGAGGCGAACTTCTGCTCCGACAGGCGCAGCGCCTCTTCGGTGCGTTTGGCTTCGCTGATGTCGATCATCAGCCCGCGCAGGACCGGTTCATGGCCGTGTTCGATCAGGCTGACGATATCGCGGACCCACAGGCAGCGGCCGTCAGCGGTGATGACCCGGTAATCGACGCTGTGATCGCGCCCGGCCGCCACTTCGCGGTCGCAGAAGGCCTGGGCCCGGGTGAGGTCCGCGGGGTGGATGATGTTGCGCCAGAAGCCCGGAATCAGCCAATGGGACAGGGGATAACCGAGGAGGTCCTGGGCGTGGGGCGACACGTAACTGTAGGTGTAATCGCTGATCTGCGCTTCCCAGGCGATGGCTGAAAGACTCTCCACCAGCCCGCGGTAATGGTATTCGCTGCTGCGCAGCTCCTGTTCCAGGTCGACCCTGCGGGCTATTTCCGAACTCAGTCGGCGATTGATCCGGATCACCACTGCCAGCACGATCATCAGAGCCAATAGCCCTGGCAGGCCGTAAATCAGCACGTCGGACCAGAAGGTCCGATGATCCAGGACGTTACCGACCCAATGTTCCTGGATGGCACTGATTTCACTCGGGCTCATGTCTGCCAGGACTTTGTCCAGGATACTGACCAGCAGCTTGTTGTTCGGGGGGACGGCCATCGCCAATTGGTAGCGGTAGGGCGTCTCACCGCTGACGTAGAGCCCTTCGAGCTTGAGCTGGCGCAGGCTCCAGACACTTGAGGCGAGATCGCCCACGACCGCGTCCACTTCGTCGGTAGCCAGCGCTTGCAATGCCGAGCTGACATTGGGCATCGCCACCAGATTCAGGTCGGGATGCTGGGTGCGCAACAGTTCATGGGGGGCGTAGTTTTCCACCACGGCGATCTTCAGCCCGTACAGGTCTTTGAGTTTGCGCGGTTGGGGGCCTCCGACGTGGGCCAGAATGACAATCGGAAAGTCGAGGTAGGGGCGGGTGAACGACAGATAGGTCTGGCGCTCGGGGGTCGACATGATGCCCGGCAAGATGTCTAGCTTGCCTTGTTTGGCCTGCTGCAGCACTTCAGTCCAGCTGACCGGTTCGATGGGCGTGAGTTTGATGGCCAGCCGTTGCCGGATGACGTTGATATAGTCTGCTGCCAGGCCCTGATAACGCCCATGGTCGTCGCGAAATTCAAACGGCGGCCACGACGCATCGACGCCCAGGCGCAATTCCGGGTGAGCCGCCAGCCAGCTACGTTCTTCGTCGGTCAGAGTCAGCGCGCCAGCCGTTGCGGTCCAGGTCATCAGCGACAGCAAAAAAAGCACGGTCGACCATCTGGGCATAACGGTCTCGTTATGGCTTTGGGGGAATGCTTCGAGTGTAGACGGGCTATTCGGCGGGTGGGACGTGCGGGGCATTTAATCTGTATAAAGCAAAACCCCCGGCCTGGGCCGGGGGTTCTGTGATCACTCGTCGAGGAAGGAGCGCAAATGCTCGCTTCTCGTCGGGTGGCGCAGCTTGCGCAGCGCCTTGGCTTCGATCTGACGAATCCGTTCACGGGTCACGTCGAACTGCTTACCAACCTCCTCGAGGGTGTGGTCGGTATTCATGTCGATACCGAAACGCATGCGCAAAACCTTGGCTTCACGGGCAGTGAGGCCGGACAGGACTTCGCGAGTCGCTTCTTTAAGGCTCTCAACGGTGGCGACATCGATTGGCGACTGCATGGTCGAGTCTTCGATGAAGTCACCCAGATGGGAGTCTTCGTCATCACCGATCGGGGTTTCCATGGAGATCGGCTCTTTAGCGATCTTCAATACCTTGCGAATCTTGTCCTCAGGCATTTCCATGCGTTCGCCCAGCTCTTCCGGGGTCGGTTCGCGACCCATTTCCTGCAACATCTGCCGGGAAATACGGTTGAGCTTGTTGATCGTCTCGATCATGTGCACCGGAATACGGATGGTGCGGGCCTGGTCGGCGATCGAGCGAGTGATCGCCTGACGGATCCACCAGGTGGCATAAGTCGAGAATTTGTAGCCACGGCGGTATTCGAACTTGTCTACCGCTTTCATCAAGCCAATGTTGCCTTCCTGGATCAGATCGAGGAACTGCAGGCCACGGTTGGTGTACTTCTTGGCGATGGAGATCACCAGACGCAAGTTCGCTTCGACCATCTCTTTCTTCGCGCGGCGGGCCTTGGCCTCACCGATCGACATGCGACGGTTGATGTCCTTGATCTCGGCGATCGTCAAACCGGTTTCGGTTTCCAGCGCGGTCAGCTTCTGCTGGCAACGAATGATGTCCGGTTGCAGGCGACCAATGGCTTCAGCGTATTTGCTTTTGCCTTTGGCCAGTGCATCGCTCCAGCTTTCGTCGACTTCGTTGCCCGGGAACTGGCGCAGGAAGTCGGCACGCGGCATGCGGGCATCACGAACGCACAATTGCATGATCGCGCGCTCTTGCTGACGCAGACGATCCAGGGCGCTGCGAACACGCTCGACCAGGCCTTCGAATTGCTTCGGCACCAGTTTGATCGGCATGAACAGCTCAGCCAGGGCCAACAGCTCGGCAATCGCAGCCTTGTTGTAGCGACCGTGCTTTTTCAGCGCCTTGCGGGTGATTTCCATCTGGTCGGCGACAGCGCCAAAACGCTGTGCGGCGATGACCGGATCCGGACCGCTTTCGGCTTCTTCTTCGTCATCGCTTGCTTCGGCGTCATCGTCGTCGGTGTCGTCGGCAGCTGGAGCGGCTTTCGGGTCGACAGGCGGTGGCACTTCGGCTGCAGGCGGCGCAATGCCGTCGTCCGGGTCGATATAACCGCTCAGGACGTCGGACAGGCGGCCACCTTCGGTGGTGACGCGAGTGTACTCGGAGAGAATATGGTCAACCGTGCCAGGGAAGTGCGCGATTGCGCCCATCACTTCGCGGATGCCCTCTTCAATACGCTTGGCGATTTCGATTTCGCCTTCACGTGTGAGGAGCTCTACCGTACCCATTTCACGCATGTACATGCGCACTGGGTCGGTGGTGCGACCAATGTCGGTCTCGACCGCTGCCAACGCTGCAGCTGCCTCTTCGGCCGCGGCTTCGTCGGTATCGGCGTCGGCCAGCATAAGGGAATCCTTATCTGGCGCAACCTCGAATACGTTGATCCCCATGTCATTGATCATGCGGATGATGTCTTCCACCTGTTCCGGATCTGAAATATCCTCCGGCAGGTGGTCGTTGACCTCCGCGTAAGTCAGGTAGCCCTGCTCACGACCAAGTGTGATCAACTCTTTGATACGAGACTGCTGTTGCGCTTTTCCGGACATAACACCCTATCCACTGAAGGTCTTGGCGGGCAAAAAACAAGCCGAGGATTATACCTGAGCTATGACCTCACGCGCCAGTTGAGGTCGGGTTTGATGCGCAAACATTGCGGCTTAAAAGATCGCGCAGTTGATTTTTCTCTTCGGCACTCAACTCACTTTGACGCGCTTTTCGAAGAAGTTGTTCCAGATTTCGCTCGCGTTGGCGGGCTGACAAGCTAGTAATGGTGTCGAAAAACTGTTGTTCAAGGTTATCTCCATCAATCAGCCATTCCTTTTCTGCCAGCGCTTTCAGTAGTCGGCCCTGTTCAGTGCCGTGCCAACGCGCAATCAGTTGAAATGAGTTTAGCTTGGGATTCTTCTGTACGGCTTCGAGCAGGGCGACCAGCAGTTGCGTGTTAGTGTGGTCTTCGGCCGCAAAGTGCCCGGCATCCTCGACTTTTTCGGCCAGTTGCGGGTGATGCAGCAGCGTGCGCAAGGCGGCCAGGGTGGGTGGCTCTACAGCGGCCGGTACCCGTGGCGCGCGTGGTTGATCGCGATCGCCGCCGCGTTTGCCGTTCTTGTCCCACGGCTTCTTGTCCCACTTCTTGCCGCCGGCACCCGGTTTCTTCGGCGTCCACTCCTGCTGCGGCACATACATCTCTTGCGCCTGCGGTTGATGGTAGTCGCTGTAATCCGGCATGGCGTCGTAATCAATGCCCGGGTCGTACGCCGGTGGTGCTTCCTGAGGTGCGCTTTGCACCAGTTGGCTCACAGCTTCACCGCTGAGCCCGGTAATTTCGGTCAGGCGCTGGCGCATCAGAATGCGCAGGTTGGCGCCCGGGACTTTGTCGATCAGCGGCGCGGCGAGGGTGGCCATGTGGGCCTTGCCTTCGAGCGAGCGCGGGTCCGATTCCTCGGTCAGCTGTTGGAAAAAATAATCAGCCAATGGCTGTGCATGCTGATTGATCCGCGCACGGAAGGCGTCAGTGCCTTCGGAGCGGACCAGCGTGTCCGGGTCTTCGCCTTCGGGCAGGAATAGAAAGCGTGCGCGCCGTCCGTCCTGCAAGCTCGGCAGCGTCGCTTCCAGTGCACGCCAGGCAGCGTTGCGGCCGGCCTGGTCGCCGTCGAAGCAGAACAGTACGTTGGGTACGACGCGAAACAGTCGCTTCAAGTGCTCTTCGCTGGTGGCGGTGCCCAGGGTCGCCACAGCATTGCGCAGGCCTTGCTGGGCGAGGGCGATGACGTCCATGTAGCCTTCGACGACGATGATTTCGTCGAGGTTGCGGTTGTTCTTGCGCGCTTCGTAAAGGCCATAGAGTTCCTGGCCCTTATGGAAAACCGGGGTTTCCGGCGAGTTCAGGTATTTCGGCTTGTCGTCGCCCAGCACCCGGCCGCCGAAGGCGATGATGCGCCCGCGGCTGTCGCGGATCGGGAACATCACGCGATCGCGGAAGCGGTCGTAGCGCTTGCCGGTTTCGGCGTTCTCCACCAGCAGGCCGGCATCGATCATGGCCTTTTGCTGCAGGGTGTCGCTGCTCAAGTGCTTGAACAGATTGTCCCAGCCGGGCGGGGCGAAACCGAGGCCAAAGTCCCGGGCGATTTCGCCGGTCAATCCACGACCTTTCAAGTAATCCACAGCCGCTTTGCGCGATGGATGGCTTTTCAGGGCCTGACGGTAAAAATCGGCGGCGGCAGTGAGCAGTGGATACAGAGGCGAGTCGGTGGGCTGCCGCGGTTTGTGCGGTCGGCCGCTTTCTTCGCGGGGGATTTCCATGCCGGCGGCTTTGGCCAGTTCTTCTACAGCCTGGGGGAAGTCCAGGTTGTCGTGGTCCATGATGAAGCCGAGGGCGTTACCGCCAGCGCCGCAGCCGAAGCAGTAATAGAACTGTTTGTCGGGGCTGACGCTGAAAGAGGGGGTTTTTTCTTTGTGAAACGGGCAGCAGGCAGTGTAGTTCTTGCCGGCCTTTTTCATTTGCAGGCGCGAGCTGACCACATCGACGATGTCGGTGCGGTTCAGAAGGTCGTCAATGAAGCTCTGGGGAATTAGCCCGGCCATGGCGTTCTCGTCATCTGCGCTGAAATGGACCCGAAACGAAGTGCGGCCGAACGCGGGTCATTGTTTGAGGCGCGCAGGGTGTGCGGCTCGACCGGTGTCGTCTGCGTAATCGCTGTCAGGAAGTGTATCTGCCGAAAATCCGCTGACGTTAGTACCGATCAGCATTCGACTATATGAAAGTGTTTCGCTGAGTCCGGCGACGGCCAGTCAATGGCCTCGGATAGCTCATAAGCGGGCACGCAAGAAGGTGCCTTGGGCTGATCGTCGTGAGAGGAATCAGTGGGTGTGCTCGTCAGTAGCCTTGAAAGGCTCGTCAGAAAAGACGTGCACCGCTGGCAAAAGAGCCAGGTCTGACGCTGTGAAGCAGGTTTGTCTCGGTCGCGTCTGCGGCTTTGACGGTGAAGCATCAAGCGTTGTCCGCAAATGCCATTAGCCCGGCTGAGGGCCGGGCTTGGCAGAAGCTTGCTACGATCGTCTGCGTATTAGTACAGACGAACGGCGCGGCGCTGTTCGCGCTGTACTTTCTTGGCGTGACGCTTAACAGCGGCTGCTGCTTTACGCTTACGCTCAGAAGTAGGCTTCTCGTAAAATTCGCGGCTACGAACTTCAGCCAGTACACCGGCTTTTTCGCAGGAGCGCTTGAAACGACGCAGAGCTACGTCGAAGGGTTCGTTCTCTTTAACTTTGACGGCTGGCATCCAGAGCTACCTTCATTCATTACCGGGGTCAACATCCTCGCGGCAAAAGAGCACTTGAAGACGTCGGTTTTTAAGGGTTGCGGATGTTAACCCCTCATCGCTCGGAATGCAAAGCCTCTGATCGAAAACCGCTGGTCGGGGCATCACGCGACGACTATTATGCGCGCCTTCGAATTCAGCCTCTACAAGGCGCAAACCCATGCTAGTACTGGGATTAGAAACCTCCTGCGACGAAACCGGTGTCGCACTTTACGACAGTGAACGCGGGTTGTTGGCCGATGCGCTGTTCAGTCAGATCGACCTGCATCGCGCCTATGGCGGCGTTGTGCCGGAGCTGGCTTCGCGCGATCACGTCAAACGCATGCTGCCCTTGATCCGTCAGGTGCTGGCGGAGGCCGACTGCGTGCCGACCGAGATCGACGCCATCGCTTATACCGCCGGCCCCGGCCTGGTCGGAGCCTTGCTGGTAGGGGCTTCCTGCGCTCAGGCGCTGGCTTTTGCCTGGGGTATCCCGGCGCTGGGCGTGCACCACATGGAAGGTCACTTGCTGGCGCCGATGCTGGAGCCGCAGCCACCGGAGTTCCCGTTCGTCGCTTTGTTGGTCTCGGGCGGTCATACGCAGCTGGTTCAGGTCGACGGGATCGGTCAGTACACGCTCTTGGGCGAGACCCTCGACGATGCCGCCGGCGAAGCGTTCGACAAAACTGCAAAAATGATGGGCCTCAATTATCCGGGCGGTCCGGAGATTGCTCGTCTGGCGGCGCAAGGCGTTGACGGACGTTTCGTCTTCCCGCGTCCGATGTGTGATCGTCCGGGCCTGGCGTTTAGCTTCAGCGGTTTGAAAACCTTCGCCTTGAACACCTGGCAGCAATGCGTCAGCGCCGGGGACGACGGCGAGCAAGCCCGTTGCGACATCTCGCTGGCGTTCCAGCAGGCCGTGGTGGAGACTTTGACCATCAAGTGCAAGCGTGCCCTGAAACAGGCCGGCATGAGGCGTCTGGTGATCGCTGGCGGCGTCAGCGCCAACAAGGCGTTGCGCACGTCACTGGAAAAAATGCTCGGCGACATGAAGGGCGATGTGTTTTATGCCCGTCCGGAGTTCTGCACCGACAACGGTGCGATGATTGCGTTTGCCGGCTGCCAGCGCTTGCAGGCTGGTCAGCACGAAAGCCTGGCGATCAGCGTGCAGGCGCGTTGGCCGATGGAGCAGCTGTCGGCGCTGTGATGAGCGGTGCTCACGTGTGGCATTTAAAAATGCCGTTCGCGCCCGGCAAACAGGTCGCGTAGATTGCCGCGATGACGCCAGACGATCA
This sequence comes from Pseudomonas sp. B21-019, assembly GCF_024749225.1. NCBI lineage: Bacteria > Pseudomonadati > Pseudomonadota > Gammaproteobacteria > Pseudomonadales > Pseudomonadaceae > Pseudomonas > Pseudomonas sp. B21-019. Next base: position 5,756,373 of record NZ_CP087193.1, on the reverse strand, counting down.
GCCCCGTGAGCGCGCTCATGGGCAGCAGTGCCGCCGGTTCTTGCCAGGCGAGCAGCGGCAGGGTCAGGGGTGTGGCAATCAGGGCGGCGAGTGAGCTGGTGCGGGTCAGGTAGAACGTCAACAGCCAGGCACAGACTGCCAGCAGCGCAGCGGGAGGATAGAGCCCCAGCAGCATGCCGGCCGCAGTGGCGACACCTTTGCCGCCACGAAAACGGAAGTACAGTGGGAACAGATGACCGATGACGGCGAAGACGCCGATCCAGGCTTGTTCCTGTAGTGAAAGGCCCATTGCACCTGCGACCAGCACTGGCAGCAGGCCTTTGCATAGGTCGCCGAGCAAGGTCAGGATGGCGAGTTTTTTGCCGGCCAGACGCAACATGTTGGTGGCACCGGCATTGCCCGAGCCACTCATTCGCGGATCGGGGTTACCGGTCAGGCGGCTGAGCAAAATGGCGAAGGACAGAGAGCCGAGCAGGTAGGCGAAAATCGCCAGTGACCAAAACATGCTAACTATTCCGGGCGAGGACGCCCTGATTCTAACGGCGCATTGCGCCCTTGTCGTGCAGCGGAGAGAAGTGCTTGGACAGAGTGTTTATCGAGGGCCTGGAAGTCGACACCGTGATTGGTGCCTACGACTGGGAACGAGGCATCCGACAGTGTCTGCGACTTGATCTGAGCTTCGCCTGGGACAATCGTCCGGCCGCCGCCGGTGATGACCTGACCCTGGCGCTTGACTACGCGAGCGTTTCGTCACGCATCCAGGCTTTTGCCGAGCAGGCGCAGTTCCAGCTGGTCGAAACCTTTGCCGAACGTCTGGCTGAAGTGCTGATGAGTGAATTCAAGATCACCTGGATGCACCTCAGGCTGACCAAGCCAGGTGCCGTTCCGGCGGCCAAGGGCGTGGGCGTGGAGATCGAGCGCGGATGTCGCTGACTCAGGTGTATCTCGGGCTCGGTAGCAACATCGAGCGCGAATCCCATTTGCAGGCTGGCCTGGACGCCCTGGCGGGTTTCCTGGTGGATATGCGTTGCTCGGCGGTGTTCGAAAGCCAGCCGGTGGGGATCAAGAGCGGGCCGTTTTTCAACTTTGTGGTCTCGGCCTATACCGATCTGCCGCTGATGGAACTGGATCGACGGCTGAAATTCATCGAAGCGGATAACGGCCGCTACGCGCCGGACCGCAAGGGCTTGCCGCTGGATATCGACGTGCTGCTGTTCGGCGATCTGGTGGGCAATTTCGATGGTTTGGTCTTGCCGCGGGCAGAGATTCTGAAAAACGCCTTCGTGCTGTGGCCGTTGTCGCTGATTGCGCCGGACAGAGTGCATCCGGGTGTAGGCAAAAGCTTTGCGACCTTGTGGAGCGAGGCGCGGATCGATCAGGTGTTGGCGCCGGTGGCTTTTGAGTGGCGCGGTGAGCAGTTGACCCCCTCCGATATGCTGTAAAGCAAAAGATCGCAGCCTTCGGCAGCTCCTACGTCGAACCGGTTCACCCCGCGACATCGCGAGTGTATGCCAGGCCCTGTAGGAGCTGCCGCAGGCTGCGATCTTTTGCCCTTGCTTACGCTTGTTCTTTGTAAGCCTTCAACGCCTTGAGCCGCTCGCGCTTGATCGCCTCGCCCAATTCCGGTCCCTTGAATCCCTTCTCCAGCAATGGCTGAACCGCCACGCTTCGCGCCGCAGTCGCCGCGCCACGCAAATAATCCGCCTGTGGATAACTTCGCTGCTCCAGGCCTTTGCGCCCTCGAGCGTCCATCTCGCACGCCGCGATAAACTCCTCAAAGCGCTGAGGTCGACGATAGACGTCGAAACTCTGCAGCAACTCCAGCAAGGTCGACGGTTTCAGCTCCAGAGCCCGGTGGCCGTGGGTGTGATACTCGCCCGCCAGCAGTGCCAGTTCCTGACAATCCTTCGGTGCCTTGAAGCGCTCGTTGACTGCTTTGATCAGCTTCAGGCCCTTGTGCTCGTGGGCGATGTGGCGAGGCCATTCCTCCTCGGGCGTCAGTCCTTTGCCCAAGTCATGCAGCAGGCAGGCCCAGCGTACGGTCAGCGGTTGTTTGTGCTGTGCCGCTTGCTCCAGCACGCTCAGGGTATGCACGCCTGTGTCTATTTCCGGGTGATGGGCTTCGGGTTGCGGTACACCGAACAGCGCATCGACTTCCGGCATCAGCACTTTGAGCGCACCGCACTCGCGCAGCACCTGGATGAACACCTGGGGTTGGTCTTCCATCAGCGCGCGGGCGATTTCTTTCCAGCTGCGTTCCGCGGTCAGTGCCTCCAGTTCACCCGATTCGCTGAGTTGCCGCATCAGCGCCAGTGTCTCGGGGGCGACGGTGAAACCCAGCCCTGCATAACGCGCGGCGAAGCGGGCAACGCGCAGAACGCGGAGCGGATCTTCGGCGAACGCGGGGGAAACGTGACGAAGCAGGCGAGCCTCGAGATCCCGCTGGCCATGGTAGGGGTCGGTCAGGTTCTGCTGATCGTCTTCGGCCATGGCGTTGATCGTCAGGTCACGACGTATCAGGTCTTCTTCGAGCGTGACTTCGGGGCTGGCGTGAAAGGTGAAGCCGCCGTAACCGCGCCCGCTTTTGCGCTCGGTGCGGGCGAGGGCGTATTCCTCACCGCTTTTGGGGTGAAGAAACACCGGAAAATCCGCACCCACCGGGCGAAAGCCCTTGGCGAGCATTTCTTCGGTGGTGGCGCCTACCACGACCCAGTCGATATCGGTGACAGGCCTGCCCAGCAGGCGATCGCGTACCGCACCACCGACTTTATAAATCTGCATAAAAAACCTCCGTTAGCCCGACAGAATAACCTTTGCGTCGAACTTCCGGAGGCCGAAACAGGATCAAAGATGAATGACAGCCAGGTCTAGCCGGCCGTAATCCCCCTCGCCGTGCTCGCTTCTGGGTGGAACATGATGGGTTTTCACCACCTGATCCCCTTGCAGGGTTTCCAGGTGAATGTCGAAGCCCCACAGCCGGTGCAGGTGCTTGAGCACTTCCTCGGTGGAATCGCCCAGTGGCTTGCGGTCGTGCTGCTGGTGACGCAAGGTCAGCGAGCGGTCGCCGCGCCGGTCGATGCTATAGATCTGGATGTTGGGTTCACGATTGCCCAGATTGTATTGCGCCGCCAGGGTTTCGCGGATGGTTCGATAGCCCTCTTCATCGTGGATCGCCGGAACCAGCAGATCGTCCTTCTGATCGTCATCGAGAATGCTGAACAGCTTCAGGTCGCGGATTACCTTCGGTGACAGGTACTGCAGGATGAAGCTCTCGTCCTTGAAGCTGCTCATGGCGAATTTGATGCTGGACAGCCAGTCTGTGCCGGCGATTTCCGGGAACCAGCGGTAGTCCTCTTCGGTAGGCTGTTCGCATATCCGCCGGATATCGCGATACATGGCAAAACCGAGGGTGTAGGGGTTGATTCCGCTGTAGTAGGGGCTGTCGAAGCCCGGCTGGAACACCACGCTGGTATGGGACGTCAGGAACTCCATCATGAAGCCATCGGTGACCAGGCCTTCGTCATACAAGTCGTTCATCAAGGTGTAGTGCCAGAAGGTGGCCCAGCCTTCGTTCATCACCTGCGTCTGGCGCTGTGGATAAAAATACTGGGCGATCTTGCGCACGATCCGCACGATTTCACGTTGCCATGGCTCCAGCAGCGGGGCGTGTTTTTCGATGAAATACAGGATGTTTTCCTGGGGCTCGGCGGGGAAGCGTGCGTTGTCCTTGTCGCTGAATTTGTCCGCGCCTTTTGGAATGGTTCGCCACAAATCGTTGATCTGCTTTTGCAGATGTTCTTCCCGATCCTTCTGCCGACGGCGTTCTTCTTCGGCGGAAATCGGATAAGGGCGTTTGTAACGGTCGACCCCGTAATTCATCAGCGCATGGCAGGAATCGAGCAAGTCCTCTACCGCGTCGATACCGTGGCGTTCTTCGCACTGCATGATGTACTGCTTGGCGAACACCAGGTAATCGATGATCGAGCTGGCGTCGGTCCAGGTGCGGAACAGGTAATTACCCTTGAAGAAGCTGTTATGGCCATAGCAGGCGTGAGCCACCACCAGGGCCTGCATGCAGATGGTGTTTTCTTCCATCAGATAGGCGATGCAAGGGTCCGAGTTGATCACAATCTCGTAGGCCAGCCCCATCTGGCCGCGGCTGTAGGATTTTTCGGTACTTAGGAAGTGTTTGCCATAGGACCAATGGTGATAACCCAGGGGCATGCCCACAGAGGCGTAGGCGTCCATCATCTGTTCGGCAGTGATCACTTCGATCTGGTTGGGGTAGGTATCGAGCGCATAGCGGGCCGCAAGACGACTGATTTCGCGGTCGTAGGCCTGGATCAGCTCGAACGTCCATTCAGAGCCGGTGGAAATGGGTTGGCGCTTCTGCTCTTTGGCGGTCATGTCACTAACCTGCGCTGGAAGAGTTCACGGAAGACCGGATAGATATCTCCGGCCGAGACCAGTTGCTGCTGGGCAAAAGTGTCAGAGAAGGCTTCGGCGATGCGTTCGTACTCGAACCACAGGGCCTGGTGTTCGCGCGGGGTAATCTCTACATAAGTGTAGTACTGCACGAACGGCATGATCTGGTTGATCAGAATGTCGCGGCAGATCGGCGAGTCGTCGTTCCAGTTATCGCCGTCGGACGCCTGGGCGGCATAGATATTCCACTCATTGCTCGGATAACGCTCGGCCATGATCTCCTGCATCAGTTTAAGGGCGCTGGAGACGATGGTGCCGCCGGTTTCCCTGGAGTAGAAAAACTCCTCCTCATCCACTTCGCGGGCACTGGTGTGGTGGCGGATGAACACGACGTCGATTTTGTCGTAGTTCCGCTTGAGGAACAGGTACAGCAGGATGAAGAAGCGCTTGGCGATGTCCTTGGTCGCCTGGGTCATGGAGCCGGACACGTCCATCAGGCAGAACATCACTGCTTTGGAGCTGGGGTTCGGCTGCTTGATGAGCAGGTTGTACTTGAGGTCAAAGGTGTCGAGAAATGGCACTCGGTGAATGCGCGCACTGAGTTTCTCGATTTCCGCTTCGAGTTCCTGGATGTCGCCGAAGTTGTCCGGCTCCTCCCGTCTAAGCCGGGCGAGCTCCTCTTTGACTTCGCGCAGTTTTGCCCGGCTGCTGCCGGACAGGGCGATTCGCCGGGCATGGGCCGAACGCAGCGTGCGGATAATGTTGATCCGTGACGGGTTGCCCTCGTTGCTGATGCCCGCGCGTACGGTCTTGAAGGTGTCGGTGCCAGTCAGGTGACGTTTGACCAGGTTAGGCAGTTCAAGGTCCTCGAACATGAATTCGAGGAATTCTTCCTGGGTGATCTGGAAGACGAATTCGTCCATCCCTTCACCCGAGTTACCGGCCTTGCCGGGGCCTCTGCCGCCGCCACCTCCGGGCGGACGGGCAATGTGCTCGCCGCTGGTGAACTCCTTGTTGCCCGGGTGCACGATGGTCTGCTTGCCGCCCCGGCCATGGTGAAGCACCGGCTCGTCGATGTCGCGGCCGGGAATGCTGATTTGCTCGCCGTGTTCCATGTCGGTAATGGAACGCCGGCCTACCGCCTCTTCGACGGCCTTTTTGATGTGATCACGGTAGCGCCGCAGAAACCGCTGACGGTTTACCGTGCTCTTGTTCTTGCCATTGAGACGTCGGTCGATCACATAGCTCATGACTGCTCCTTAGAAGCTGTCCTGAAAGGGGCGAGCGGTTACGCAGCATCGACACCTGTGCCGAGGGATGTTCACGCTCCCCCAAGCGCTTCTGGATGCTGCCTGAACCTCGTTACCGACTTTCGAACACCTCCCAGAGGTCTGTGTAACAGAAAAAGCGTACACAGGCCTCTGGCTAACGACAACCGGTCTGACCGGCAGCGGGTTACTGTGATTTTCTGACCCGCAGATACCACTCGGACAGCAGTCGTACCTGTTTGTCGGTGTAGCCCCGCTCGACCATCCGTGTGACGAAGTCGTTGTGTTTCTGCTGGTCCTCTTTGCTGGCCTTGGCATTGAAGCTGATGACCGGCAGCAGGTCCTCGGTGTTGGAGAACATTTTCTTCTCGATGACCACCCGCAGTTTTTCGTAGCTGAGCCAGGTTGGGTTCTTGCCGTTGTTGTTGGCACGGGCGCGCAGTACGAAGTTGACGATTTCGTTGCGGAAATCCTTCGGATTGCTGATGCCGGCCGGTTTCTCGATTTTCTCCAGTTCCTCGTTCAGGGCTACGCGGTTGAGGATCTCGCCGGTTTCCGGATCGCGGTATTCCTGATCCTGAATCCAGAAGTCGGCGTACAGCACATAGCGATCGAAGATGTTCTGGCCGTACTCGCTGTAAGACTCGAGGTAGGCAGTCTGGATCTCCTTGCCGATGAATTCGATGTAACGCGGCGCCAGGTACTCTTTCAGGAAGCGCAGATAGCGTTCGCGGGTCTCGGCCTGGAATTGTTCCTGTTCGATCTGCTGTTCCAGCACGTAGAGCAGATGCACCGGGTTGGCGGCGATTTCGTGCGGATCGAAGTTGAAGACTTTCGACAGGATCTTGAAGGCGAAGCGGGTCGACAGACCGTTCATGCCTTCGTCGACACCTGCTGCGTCGCGGTATTCCTGTATCGACTTGGCCTTCGGATCGGTGTCCTTGAGGTTTTCGCCGTCATACACGCGCATCTTGGAGTAGATGTTGGAGTTTTCCGGCTCTTTAAGGCGCGAGAGCACGGTGAACTGAGCGAGCATTTTCAGGGTGTCGGGCGCGCAATGGGCCTTGGCCAGCGAGCTGTTGAACAGCAGCTTGTCGTAGATCTTCACCTCGTCGCTGACACGCAGGCAGTACGGCACTTTGACGATATAGATCCGGTCGATGAAGGCTTCGTTGTTCTTGTTGTTCCGGAAGGTGTGCCATTCTGATTCGTTGGAGTGGGCCAGCAGAATCCCGGTGAACGGAATTGCCCCCAAGCCTTCGGTGCTGTTGTAGTTGCCTTCCTGAGTGGCCGTCAGCAATGGGTGCAGCACCTTGATCGGTGCCTTGAACATTTCGACGAACTCCATCAGGCCCTGGTTGGCCCGGCACAGCGCGCCCGAATAGCTGTAGGCATCGGCGTCGTTCTGCGGGAACTCTTCCAGTTTGCGAATATCGACCTTGCCCACCAGTGCCGAGATGTCCTGGTTGTTTTCATCGCCCGGCTCGGTTTTCGCAACTGCAATCTGGTTGAGGATCGATGGATAGAGTTTCACCACGCGGAACTGGCTGATGTCGCCGCCGAATTCGGCCAGGCGCTTGGTAGCCCATGGCGACATGATGGTGTTGAGGTAGCGCCGGGGAATGCCGAAGTCTTCCTCGAGGATCGCGCCATCTTCAGTGGCGTTGAACAGACCCAGGGGCGACTCGAAAACCGGCGAGCCCTTGATTGCGTAAAAGGGCACTTTCTCGATCAGCTGTTTGAGCTTTTCGGCCAAAGATGACTTACCGCCACCGACTGGGCCCAGCAGGTAGAGGATCTGTTTCTTTTCTTCCAGACCCTGAGCGGCATGGCGGAAATACGACACAATCTGGTCGATGCATTCTTCCATCCCGTGGAAGTCTTCAAAGGCCGGATAGCGGCGGATCACCTTGTTGGAAAAGATGCGCGACAGCCTCGAGTTGGTTGAGGTGTCGAGCAGTTCCGGTTCGCCGATGGCCAGCAAGAGACGCTCGGCCGCGGAAACGTAGGCGCTGCGGTCCTTTTTGCACAGTTCCAGATACTCTTGCAGCGAGAGTTCTTCCTGGCGCGTGGACTCGAAGCGTTGTTGGAAGTGGCTAAAGATACTCATGACGTCACCTCGCTCGATACGTGGAGCCGACGCCGGATCACTCAGTCGATGCTGGCAGCAACCGAACAGGCAGTTGCTGTTTACCCCCCAGAACTCTTCCGGAGCTGACTACTCCGAAAGCTACTCCCGATGACCCGTGCGCCGGTGTACCGGCTCTCCCCTGTTTTGGATGGCCTGCGCTTAAGGATAGTTGGGAATTTGGGAGGTAAAGGCAAGATACGTAATTAGTTGTGGCAGACCGTTCGTCTGTAATCGCGCGAGCCCACGGGGGCCGGGGCTTGCGCATTACAAAATAATTATTCGGAAGTGCCTTGCGCCGTTTCCGAAGGGTAGGTCGTACGCCACAGCTCAAAACCGCCGTCCATGCTGTAGACGTCGGAAAAGCCCTGGCTGATCAGATAAGCAGCTGCGCCCTGGCTGGAATTTCCGTGATAGCAGACCACTACCGTCGGCGCATCCAGATCGGCGCCCTGGATGAAAGCATGCAGAGAATGGTTATCCAGATGCTTCGAGCCTTTGATGTGCAGCGCGGCAAATGTTGCCGGGTCGCGGACATCGACCACCACCGCGCCTTGTTCGCGCAGGGCCTGGGCCTGTTCTGGGGGGATACGTTTGAATTCGCTCATGGCGGGCTCCTGTGGCTCGGCTGAAAGCGCAGTCTAGCGCGGGGCGCTGGCTGACGTTTGTTCGGGAATAGAGGTGGCGACTGCCGGTCGAACGTGGCCATGGGCGTCGCATTTGCATCGCAGGTGCTCGAAGGTGTCGACGTTCATCAGGGTCATGGCGCCACCCCAGACACAACCGGTGTCGAGGGCAAAGAGCCCGGGTTCGTTGCACTGGCCTTCGAGCGCCGCCCAATGGCCGAAGATGATCTTCAGGCCTTTGGTCTTGCGTTCCTTGTGCGCGAACCATGGCGCATAACCCGGCGGTGCGGTGTCGATGCCTTCCTTGCCCTTGAGGTCGAGTTTGCCGTCGCTGGTGCAGAAACGCATCCGGGTGAAATAGTTGGTGATGACTCGCAGACGGGCCGCGCCTTTGAGGTCGTTGTCCCATTTCACCGGCTCGTTACCGTACATGCCGTCAAGGTAAGGCGCGAAGCGGTTGTCATCGCGCAGGGCTTCTTCGACTTCGGCGGCGCATTTCAAGGCTTTGCGCAGCGACCATTGTGGGGGGATGCCGGCATGGACCAGGGCGATATCGCGCTGGTCGTCGTAGTGCATGAGCTTTTGCTGGCGAACCCACTCCAGCAGCTCCGCACGATCGGGTGCTTCAAGAATCTCGCGCAAGGTATCGGCTTTCTTCAGGCGCTCGATGTTTTGCCCGACGGCCAGCAAGTGCAGGTCATGGTTACCGAGTACGCACACCAGCGACTCGCGGATGCTATAGAGGAAGCGCAAGGCTTCCAGCGACTGTGGGCCGCGGTTGATGAGATCACCCACCAGCCACAGACGGTCCCGTGCAGGGTCGAAGGCCACTTGCTTGAGCAGGCATTTGAGCGGTTCAAGGCAACCTTGCACATCACCGACGGCATACGTCGCCATTAGTGCAACGCTCCGGGTACCGCCAGGCGGAACGGCGCGATGATGGCGTCGAAGTGCTTACCGTCTTCGGCGAGCATCTGGTAGGTGCCCTGCATCGTGCCGACCTTGGACGTCATGACGGTGCCGCTGCTGTAAGTGTGGCTCTTGCCCACTTCGATCAACGGCTGCTGGCCGACGACGCCCGCACCGCGAACCTCCTCGACATGGCCGTCACCGTCGGTGATGACCCAATGCCGTGAAAGCAGTCTGGCGGGTAGCAGGCCATTGTTTTGCACGGTGATGGTGTAGGCGAAGGCAAAGCGGTCGTGCTCGGGTTGCGATTGTTCTGCCAGATAGCGGGTGACGACGCTGACGTCGACCTGATAACGAGGATCGGACATGCAAAAGGCCTTAGAAACGAAGCGGAACGCGGGGCGTAGCTGATAGAACTCAGTCTAGGCCAAGTATCGGGTAGTAAACCAGAGTGGCGTCCTACCCGATAGCGCTCATCGCCTGTCAGTCGGTGGCAGGCTTTTGTAGGACTTGTTCGCTGAGCTTGTCGGCCAGGCGTACGAAGGCGGCCAGGTCGAGCTGCTCGGGGCGCAGGCTGCCATCGACGCCGGCGGCTTCGATTTCAGCATTGCTCAGCAATAGTTTCAGTGTGTTGCGCAGGGTCTTGCGGCGCTGGTTGAAAGCTTCGCGCACGACGCGCTCCAGCAGGCGATGATCCTTGGCCGGGTGCGGCAGTACCGCGTGGGGCACCAGGCGTACGATCGCGGAGTCGACTTTCGGCGGAGGATTGAACGCGCCCGGGCCGACGTTGAACAGATGCTCGACCCGGCAATGGTACTGAACCATGATCGACAGCCGACCCCAGTCACCGCCACCAGGACCCGCCGCCAGACGCTCGACCACTTCTTTTTGCAGCATGAAGTGCATGTCGCGAATCAGATTGGCGTTGTGCAACAGGTGAAAAATCAGCGGCGTAGAGATGTTGTACGGCAGGTTGCCGACCACTCGCAGGCTGTTTGGCGCGGCGTTCAGGCTGTTGAAGTCAAACTTCAGCGCGTCGCCCTGATGCAGGTTGAAGTTGCTCTTGCCAGCGAACTGCTGGTTGAGGATCGGGATCAGGTCCTTGTCCAGCTCCACGACGTCGAGTTGGGCGCCGCTGTTGAGCAGGCCCGCGGTCAATGCACCCTGGCCCGGACCGATTTCCAGCAGGCGGTCTTCAGGTTTGGCGTGAATGGAGCGCAGGATGCGGTCGATAACGCCGGCATCGTGCAGGAAGTTCTGGCCGAAGCGCTTGCGCGCCCGGTGTTGGTAATGCTCGGTCATAAACGGGTCTCGGCCATCTGGTAGGCGGTTTCCAGGGCGACTTGCAGGCTGCCGGTATCGATGTTGCCGCTGCCGGCCAGGTCCAGGGCGGTGCCGTGGTCGACCGATGTGCGGATGATCGGCAAGCCGAGGGTCACGTTGACTGCCGCGCCGAAGCCTTTGTATTTCAGCACGGGCAAGCCCTGGTCGTGGTACATCGCCAGCACCGCGTCGCAGTGCTCCAGATATTTGGGGGTAAACAGAGTGTCGGCGGGCAGGGGGCCGCGAAGGTCCATGCCCTCGCCGCGCAGGCGCTCTAATGTAGGTTCGATGATGTCGATTTCTTCGTGGCCCAGATGACCGCCTTCGCCGGCGTGCGGGTTAAGCCCGCAAACCAGGATGCGTGGCTGGGTGATGCCGAACTTTTCTTTCAGGTCGGTGTGCAGAATCCGTGTGACCCGCTCCAGCCGCTCCGGCGTGATTGCGTCGGCAATTTCGCGAAGGGGCAGGTGAGTGGTGACCAGCGCCACGCGCAAGCCGCGGGTGGCGAGCATCATCACCACTTGTGCGGTGTGGGTCAGGTCAGCGAGAAATTCCGTGTGCCCGGAAAAGGCGATCCCGGATTCATTGATCACGCCCTTGTGCACCGGGGCGGTGATCATGCCGGCGAAATGCCCGTCAAGGCAGCCTTGCCCGGCGCGGGTCAGGGTTTCCAGAACGAAGGCCGCATTGGCCTTGTCCAGTTGCCCGGCGGTGACCTTGGCGTTGAGAGGCGTATCCCACACATACAGGCTGTTGGCCGGTGCAGGAACATCCGGCCAACTGTCCGGTGTGACCGGCAGCAGATCGACAACCACGCCCAGCTGCGCGGCCCGCTCGATGAGCAGGTCGCGGCTGGTGATGGCAATCAAGGGATGTGGCTGAGCTTGCGAGGCGAGCAGCAGGCACAGGTCGGGACCTATGCCGGCTGGTTCGCCGGGGGTCAGCGCGAAACGCTTGGGTTTCACTGCGCTGCCTGGTCTGCACCAGGGAGTTTGATTTCTACGTACGCTTCGTCACGGATCTGACGCAGCCAGGTTTGCAGCTCTTCGTCGTATTTGCGGTTACGCAGTACGGTCATCGCTTGCTGCTCACGGGCCTGGACGGTGCTGTCGGTGGCGCGGCGGCCAAGGACTTCCAGTACGTGCCAGCCATATTGGGTCTTGAACGGCTTGGACAGCTGACCTTGCGGGGTCTTGGCCATCACTTCGCGGAATTCAGGCACCAGCGCGTTCGGGTCGATCCAGTTCAGGTCACCACCGTTGAGGGCGGAACCCGGATCTTCGGAGAAGCTTTTCGCCAGCTCGCCGAAATCTTCGCCCGCTTCGATACGGGTATAGAGCGACTGAGCCAGGGCCTTGGTTTTTTCTTCGTCGCGGATCGGGCTCGGTTTGACCAGGATGTGCCGTACGTGTACTTCGTCACGCACCTGGGCTTCGCCGCCACGCTTGTCGAGGATCTTCAGGATAATGAAGCCGCCCGGGGTGCGCATTGGCTGGGTCACGTCGCCAACGGCCATGGTTCCGAGCAAACGATCGAACGGAGGTGGCAGTTGAGCGGCTTTACGCCAGCCCATGTCGCCGCCTTCCAGTGCGGTTTCGCTGGCGGATTTGGCGATTGCCAACTGACCGAAGTCAGCGCCTTGCTTGAGCTGTTGGTAAACCGCGTCGGCTTGTTTGGCCGCATTCTGAATTGCGTCGGAGTTGGCGCTTTCCGGCGTAGGAATCAGGATGTTGGCCAGACGGAACTCTTCGGACAGTTGCATCTTGCCCAGGTCGGACGCCAGGAAGTTCTTCACTTCCTGCTCGGACACCTGGATGCGCTCCGCCACACGGCGCTGACGCACACGGCTGATGATCATTTCGCGGCGGATCTGGTCACGGGCATCGTCATAAGACAGGCCGTCGCGAGCCAAAGCGGCGCGGAATTGTTCGATCGACATGTTGTTGCGCTGGGCAATGGTGCCGACAGCCTGGTTCAGTTCTTCATCGGTAATGCGAATGCCGGAACGTTCGCCGATCTGCAATTGCAGGTTTTCGACGATCAGACGCTCGAGCACTTGCTGATCCAGTACGCCGGTAGGCGGTACGGCAGCACCGCGTTTGGCGATGGTTTGCTGAACCTCGTGAACGCGCCGGTCCAGTTGGCTCTGCATGACCACGTCATTGTCGACGATAGCCACCACTTTATCGATGGACTGTACCGCGGCGTTGGCCGCGGTACCCAGGAACAGCGCGCCCAGCATCAGCGGGCGCAGACAATCAGAAAGCTTGGTCTTCACGTTCACGATAACCTTGGATGCCTTTGTCGAGGAAACTCTCTACTTTGGCGCCGGTGAGGCCGCCGAGTCCCTTCAGAACAATTTGGAGGAAGACGCCGTGGTCGCCTTTTTCGTTTTGTGGAGCTTCCTGACTGAATTCGTCATAGGAAACCCAGTAACGGTTGATCAGGCGTAGTTTCCAGCAGCAGTTGTCGTACTCGAAACCACCAAAGGCTTCCAGGGTACGGTTGCGGTTGTAGTCATACTGCCAGCGGCTGATGGCGTTCCATTGCGGCACGATCGGCCAGATCACCGAGAAGTCGTGCTGTTTGATCTTGTAGTAGTCCTTCACGTAGCCAGGTTGGCCCGGGGTGCCGTAATCGCCACCGCCCACCGACCATTTACCAGTGTTCTGGTCATAACGGATCTGGTCATTGCGATAGCGATAACCGGCGTTGATGACCTTGTTCGGGTTGTCTTCAGGCTGGTAGTGGAACATCGCGCTGCCCGAGCGAGGGCTGCGGCTGTCCGGGTCCCAGTTGTAGTCTGCCGTGGTGCGCCAGTCGCGGTTCCAGCGGTATTCGTATTCCAGTGCATATGGCGAAACGTTGGCTTGAGCATCAGCGCGGGTTTTTGCATCGATACCTGGCAACTGGACTTCGCGGTCCTTGAAGTACAAGGCTTGGCCAACGCTGATGCGTTGACGTTCGAAACCATTGTCTTCGATCCAGCGGTTGGTCACGCCCAGCGACAGTTTGTTCTCGTCGCCGACGCGGTCGGAGCCGGAGAAGCGGTTGTCGCGGAACAGCGAGGCATAGTTGAAGGTGTATTCGCCGGTGTCGAATACTGGAATATCCTTCTGGTCTTCCTCAGGTACATAGAGGTAGAACAGGCGCGGTTCGAGGGTCTGGCGATAATTCTTGCCAAACCATTGGGTGTCGCGATCGAAATACAGGCCGCTGTCGATACTGACAATCGGCACGCCACGGTTCTGGTTGCTGCCGAAATGTCCATTGAGGTTTTCAGTCCCGGCTGCAGCTGCGGCTTGATCCTGGGCTACGATTTGGCTTTTGCCAGTACCGTCCAGATCCAGTTGGTACTGGGTGTATTGGTACTTGAGCGAAGGCTTCAGGAAACCATAGGTCCAGTTCAACGGCAGGCTGACAGCCGGTTTGAGATTCAAGCGGTCGCCGTTGGCACGTGCCAGGCCGGTCACGTTGTTATCAAGACGTGATGCAACCGTGCCGTCTTGGTTTACGAAGTCACCGCTCTTCAGATCCCGGTCAAATCGAACGATCTCTGTCTCGTAATCGAAGTTCAAACCTTCCGGATGATACGGCAGCTGACCATTAAAGGTGATCTGCGGCAAACGATCATACGGCGTGATGTTCGAAACGGTCGCCAGCTGATAGGCCTGGGCGTTCAAGCGAGCGGTGTAGCTGTCGCCACGATAGGTGACAGAGCCCTGCTGGTTCACGTAGTCAGCGCTTTTCACGCCAATCTGGTCAGTCTGCAGATCCTGGAAGTAATACGGATCGCTGATCTTGGTGTAGTCGACTTGCGTAAAGACGCGCGAGTCGAGGCCACCCTTGTGCTGCCAGTTGTACATGTAGCGGGTTTTTTCGTAGTCGGTCTGCTTGCTGCGCTCAGTATCTTCGTCGTTGAGGTACGCGGCGCCGAACTGACCTTCGCTGGACTTGGTCAGGTAACGGAATTCGCCTTCCATCAACAGGCCGCGCTTGCTCATGTAGCGCGGGTACAACGTGGCGTCGTAGTTTGGCGCCAGGTTGAAGTAGTACGGGGTGACCAGCATGAAGCCGGTATCGCTGCCTGTGCCGATGGTCGGCGGCAGGAAGCCGGACTGGCGACGGTCGTCGATCGGGAAATAGATGTACGGCGTGTACAGAACCGGAATGTCCTTGACCCGCAGCGTCACGTTGGTCGCGGTACCGAAACCGGTGGCCGGGTTCAAGGTGATGTTGTTGCCCTTGAGCTGCCAGGCATTGCTGTTCGGTTCGCATGTGGTGTACGTACCGTCCTTGAGACGGATGATCGCGTTCTCGGCACGTTTGGCGTACAGCGCGTTACCGCGGATGCGCGACTTGTGCATCACGTATTCGGCGTTGTCGACCTTGGCTTCACCGGTGTCGAGCTGCACGTCGGCGTGGTCGCCGACGATCAGTGCGCCATTGTCGCGAATGCGCACGTTGCCGGCCAGTTCGCCACGGCTCTCGGCCTGGTACAGGTTCGCTTCGTCGGCTTCGACCTGCATGCTGCCCTGACGCATGACCACGTCACCGGCCAGGGTCGCGACTTGCTCTTCCTGCTTATAGCGGGAGGCCTTGGCGCCGATAAAGGTTGGAGCGTCGCTTTTATTCGTCTTGTCATTCATGCCAGGACGAATCGGTTCGATATAGGAACCAGAGCAGTAAGGACCGGTTTCGGCCAATTGCGCTGCAGTGAGCTTCTCGCGCGGAACCCAGTCGAGGTGGCTGTAGTCTTCACTACGCGACTTCAGGCCGCGGCCCTTGGACTCGGTAACCAGCACAGGCTTGGCGCCGGTGTCTTCGCTGGAGGCGGTGCCTGCCGGGGCTTCGCCAGTGGCGGAGACTGCGCTGCCCTCATGCACGGGGCGCGGCGGCAATGCAGCGGCCGGTGATTTTGGCGCACAGTCCCAGGCACCCGAAGCAGAGACTGAGCAGTCATACTGTTCCGCGGCGACCACGAACGACGTGGCCAGGGGTTGCAGGGCCAGCAGACTGCCGGTAACCAACAACGGAAATTTTTTACGAAACGCGGGGGATTTCAATGCCATCTTATTAGTCCGGGCTTCCTGCGTGCCATCTGCCCGCGGTGTGGGCCGCACGCCTCTCGATGGTCTGAAAAAGATGTCGGATAATAAAGCATGACCCGCTTGACGGCTAGCGCCGTCGGAGACCCTTGCAATGCCTGACCAAGATGTACGCTTGCAACACCTGAAAGTTTGGCTCGATGAACAGTTGGCTATCCTCTTTGCAGAACAAGGTTGGGGCGCCGTGCCCCCGGCCACGTTGACCGCGGCCAGTAGCGACGCGAGTTTTCGGCGCTATTTCCGCTGGGAAGGCGCAGGCAGAAGTTTCGTCGTGATGGATGCGCCACCGCCCCAGGAAAACTGCAAACCCTTCGTGGATATCGCTTTTCTGCTGGCGAAATCCGGCATAAACGTGCCGAAAATTTATGCTGAAGACCTTGAACGCGGTTTTCTTTTGCTCAATGACCTGGGCAACAAGACGTACCTGGACGTGATCGACAGCGAAAACGCCGATGATTTGTTCAAGGATGCCCTGCAAGCGTTGTTGGCTTTCCAGCAGTTGCCGATGGTGGCGCCGCTACCGAGTTATGACGTCGCGTTGCTGCGTCGCGAGCTCGAACTGTTCCCCGAGTGGTACGTGAAGCGCGAACTGGGTATCGAGTTCGATGCTGCGCAGCAGGTGCTCTGGCAGCAGGTCAGCGACCTGCTGATCGACAGCGCCCTGGCTCAGCCCAAAGTCCTGGTACATCGCGACTACATGCCGCGCAATTTGATGCGCAGCGAGCCGAATCCCGGCGTGCTGGATTTCCAGGACGCGGTCTACGGACCAGTGACTTATGACGTGACCTGCCTGTTCAAGGACGCCTTCCTCAGCTGGCCTGAAGAACGCGTGCGCGGCTGGCTGGAAGATTACTGGCAGCAAGCCGGTGCGCTCGACATCCCGGTTCAGCCGGACTTTGAAGACTTTCTGCGCGCCAGCGACCTGATGGGCGTGCAGCGTCACTTGAAAGTCATCGGTATCTTCGCCCGCATCTGCCATCGCGACGGCAAGCCACGCTATCTCGGCGATGTGCCGCGTTTCTTTGCTTATATAGACGCGGTCATTGCCCGTCGCCCTGAACTGGCTGAGCTGGATGTGTTGCTGGCCAGTCTGCGTGCTGGAGTGAAGGCATGAAGGCAATGATTCTGGCGGCGGGTAAAGGCGAGCGCATGCGTCCGCTGACCCTGACCACGCCAAAACCGCTGGTTCGCGCCGGCGGAGCACCCTTGATCGAGTATCACCTGCACGCGCTGGCGGCGGCAGGGTTTACCGAGATCGTGATCAACCATGCCTGGCTCGGTCAGCAGATCGAAGATTATCTGGGCGATGGCTCGAAATATGGCGTGAGCATTCAGTATTCGCCGGAAGGTGAACCGCTGGAAACCGGTGGTGGTATTTTCCGCGCGTTGCCGTTGTTGGGTGATGAGGCTTTTGTGGTGGTCAATGGCGACATCTGGACCGACTACGACTTCAGCGTGTTGCACCAGCCCATCGTCGGGCTCGCCCATTTGATCCTGGCGGACAACCCGGTACATCACCCGAACGGGGATTTCACCCTGGTCGATGGCCATGTGCAGGACGGTCAGCCGGATACCTCAACCCTGACCTACAGCGGCATCGCCGTGCTGCACCCGCAGCTGTTTGACGGTTGCTCGGCCGGGGCCTTCAAGCTTGCGCCATTGTTGCGCAAAGCCATGGCCGATGGACAAGTGACGGGCGAGCGCCTGAATGGACATTGGGTGGATGTCGGCACTCACGAGCGCCTGGCTGAAGTAGAAACCTTGATAGAAGCGAGACGCTGACATGTTGTGGCCAGGGACTCTGATTGGAGCCGGAGTGGGCTTTGCCATAGCCAGCATTCCGGGGGCCATGCTCGGTGCTTTGTTGGGACAGGCGTTGGATCGGCGCTTGCACCTGCAGAGCTGGGCGCATTTATGGGAAAAATTCGGTGGCCGCTCGGTGCTGCGCAACGATGAACTGCTGTTCGTGTTGCTGGGCCGATTGGCCAAGAGTGATGGGCGGGTAGTGGATGGCCACATCCAGCAGGCACGGCAGGAAATGCGTGCGCTGGAGATGACCGAGTCGGCGCAACGTCGGGCGATAGCGGCGTTCAACCGCGGCAAGTCGGGGCACGATCGGTTGCGTGGTTATCTGCGACGCTTGAGTGCTCAGCCCTATGCCGCGGAAGGCGTGTTGCGTGCCTGTTGGCGGATGGTCTGGGCCGATGGTCGCGCCGGTAGCAGCGAGCGCGAACTGATTGCCCAGTGGGGCAAATGGTTGGGCTGGACGCCGCAACAGGTGCAGGCACTGGCGAGCGACTATGAGCCGAAGCGACCATTGGTCAGCAGCGCGATTACGTATCAGGACGCCTTGCGGCTCTTGGGAGTGTCGGCGACCAGCGAGCCGGCACAGATCAAACGCGCCTATCGACGCCTGCTCAGTCGCCATCATCCGGACAAGATTGCCGGCAGCGGTGCGACGGCGTTGCAGGTTCGTGAGGCGACGGACAAGACTCGTGAATTGCACAACGCCTACACGTTGATTCGTGAACGGCGGGACTTTCGATAGCAGGGCAGAGTTGTGTCGCCCGCGAATGGGGCGACGCGATCCATCAGTCCGCCGCAGGCTGCGGATTCAACCATCCCCGCACCCGGCGAACCAACTGCTCTTGCTCAGCCTTGGCATTGCCCGGCAGTGCCTTGAGCGAGACCTGGCTGAACGCCGATGTCTTCAAGCGTTTATTGGCCTGCAAGCGTTCCAGTGCCGCGTTGCGATCCAGTGGTTTGTCCATATAGAAGATGTCGGCAGTCGGCAGCTTGATCGTCGGTGTCAACTCGGCAAGCTCAGGCTTCGCCGTAACAGGCGTCTGGGCGGCGACCATCACGAACTTCTCGACTTGCGATGGCTGCTTCTCGCTCAGATAGCGCGCGGCCCAGTAAGCGCCGGTGCCATGCCCCAGCACGACGACTTTTCGAGCGCTTTGCTGTTCGGCATAAGCGATGGCCGCGTCGATGCGAGCGAAGATTCGCTCGGCGTCGGCTTTGGCGTGTTCTTCGGTGGTTTCGGCGATAGCCTTGTCGGCCACCTCCGCTTCGCCGCCGGCGGCCTGTTCGATGGGCGCCGCGGTGGTCGAGTCTTTGCTGCCGGTATCAGGCGCTTTGGGGGCGGGCGCCACTTCGATGATACGTGGCGCAATGGCTTCGCTTTGCAGATCCGGCAAGGTGATACTCAGGCTGCTCCACTCGGCGTCCGGCAATTGGCGGCGCAATGGGCTGATTGCTTGCGGCCAGTCAACGGTTTCACCGGCACCCGGGATGATAATCACCGCACCTTTGGGCTCGGCGGTATTGGCCGGTTTCCACAAGGCGAGAAAGCTGTCGGAACCGGCTTGCAGTTGTTGCTGTTCCTGCGCCGGGATTTTTCGCTCAAGTGCCGTCGCTTCTTCCTGACTACGCTCAAGCAGCGGCTGGCGTTCGACCGGTTTTTCTTCGGCGGTTTTTTCCGCAGTGGCAGATGCCGGGTCGGCCGCCTCGACGGAAAAGGCGCACGGCAGGATCAACGACAGGCACAATGCTGGCAGTGCCAGGCGGTAGACAGGGGGCATCGGATATTCCAGGCCAGAAGTTATTCCGGCAGCCTAATGGGTTGGTCAGTATTTGTCAGTGTGTGAGACTTCGATGATGCATTTTCGCTGCCTGTGGGTTATCGGCTGTTTGTGGTTTCCCTTGATGGGCTGGGCGGCTCCCGCGCCACCGGCGCACGTCGTGTCATTGTCTTCGGCGCAACAGCAATGGCTGGCGCAGCATGAAGAGTTGCGGGTCGGGGTGGTGTTGCAAGCGCCCTATGCCCAATACGATCGCCGCTTGCAGCGCCTGTCCGGGGTCAACATCGAGTTGATGAAGTGGCTGGCCAAGTCGCTCAAGGTCGAGCTGAGCTGGCGTAATTATCCTGATCTTGCGCAACTGGAAGCCGCCGCGCGCGAAGGCGATATCGATATCGCGCCGGGACTGACCCAGACTCCCGCCGGTTTACGACTCTGGCAATTTTCCGATCCGTACATGCGGGTGCCGCAACTGGTGGTCAGCGACCAGAAGAGCACCGGTGTGGTGGAGCTGGAAAAACTCGACAGTCAGACCCGCGTCGCCGTGCGCATGCCCAGCGTCACCGCGGATTTTTTGCGTAGCACCTATCCGCATCTGAACCTGCAAGGCGTGCCTTTGGAGCGCCAGGCGCTGCAACTGTTGTTGAGTCAGCAAGCCGGTTACGCGGTGGTCGATGAAGCGCAATTCGGGCGTCTGGCTGCAGAGCCTGAGTTCGCCGGGCTGGCCGTGGTGGGCGACATCGGTTTCCCGCAACTGTTGCGAGTGGCCACGCGTCGGGACTGGCCGGAGTTGGCCGGCATCGTCGAAAACGCGCTGCGCGCGATACCGGCCAAAGACCTCGAGCGACTGCACGATCAATGGCTGCAACCCAAGTACCCGCGGCTGTCCGATTCACCGGTTTTCTGGAAAAACCTCTGTCTGCTGTTGCTGGTGTTATTGCTGAGCAGCATGGCCATTGTGTACTGGCAGCGTCGTCAGCAACACAGTCTGGAGCAACGTTTGCTGGCGGCGCGCGAAGACATTGCCCTGCGCGAGGCCAGCGAAGAAGCCTTGCGCCTCACGCAGTTCTCCATCGATCAAAGCACCGTCGGCATCCTTTGGGTCAACTGGGACAGCCATGTGCGCTACGCCAACCGTGCCGCCGAAAGTATGCTCGGCTATCCGGCGGGCGGGATCATTGATCGACCATTGATCGATTTCGAGCCCGGTTTGCACATGGACCGCTGGCTGAGTCTGTGGAAGCGCGCCCGGGCCAGTGAGGAAGGGCCGCTAAGTTTCGAAACCAATTGCGTGCGGGCCGATGGCAGTATTCTGCCGGCGGATGTTTCGTTGAGTTTCTTGCGGTTTCGTGAGGGCGAATACCTGGTGGTTTACCTCAACGACGTCACCGAGCGTCGTCGCGCCCTGGCCGCCTTGCAGGAAAGCGAAGCGCGGCTGCAAGGCATCGCCGCCAACGTCCCCGGACTGGTCTTTCGTCTGGAGCGCGCACCAGTAACCGGGCAGATCGACTTTGCCTACATCAGTGAAGGCAGCGAGAGCCTGGTGGGGTACTCGCCGGCCACCCTGGCCCATCGGGACAAAGGCCTGCGCAGCCTGGTGCATCCGGATGACAAGGCCAGTTATCACCAGACTCAGGACCATGCGCTGGACACCGACAGCGACTGGTCGTGGCAGGGGCGGATTCTGACTCGTCAGGGCGAACAGCGCTGGGCCGAGATCAAGGCCATTACCCGCCGACTGGAAGACGGCGCCTATGTCTGGGACGGGATTGTCTGGGACATCACCGAGAGCAAGCGCATCGAGCTGGAGCTGGCCAGCTCCCGTGAGCAGTTGCGCGAGTTGTCTGCGCACCTGGAGAGCGTGAGGGAAGAGGAGAAGGCGCGGATTGCCCGGGAAGTTCACGACGAGCTGGGGCAGATGTTGACTGTGTTGAAGCTGGAAACGTCCATGTGCGAACTGGCTTATGCGCAGCTCGACCCTGGCCTGCACGAGCGCTTGAACAGCATGAAGCGTTTGATCGCGCAGCTGTTTCAACTGGTGCGTGATGTGGCCACGGCGCTGCGGCCACCGATTCTCGATGCCGGGATCGCCTCGGCCATCGAGTGGCAGGCCCGACGGTTCGAGGCACGCACCCATATTCCGTGTCTGGTACAAGTGCCGGATAACTTGCCGGTGCTCAGCGATGCCAAGGCCATCGGCCTGTTCCGCATCCTTCAGGAAGCGCTGACCAATGTCATGCGTCACGCCAAGGCGCATACTGTTGAACTGACGCTGGCCCTTGAGGGCGATGAGCTTTGTCTGACTGTCAGCGATGATGGCGTAGGATTTGTCGCCGCGCCTGGCAGGCCGACATCCTTTGGCGTGGTCGGCATGCGTGAGCGGGTGTTGATCATGGGCGGGCAATTGTCGCTTGAGAGTGAGCCGGGGGAGGGCACGACACTGACGGTGCGAGTGCCGCTGGATGAAGCCTGATGGTTTTGTGTTGTTTGAGCTGGCGCCTTTGCAGGCAAGCCCGCGATAGATCCTGGTTCTGACATAAGAAGAATGGAGAAGAACGTGATCCGTGTATTGGTAGCCGAAGACCACACCATCGTTCGCGAAGGCATCAAGCAATTGATCGGCCTGGCCAAGGACTTGCTGGTGGTCGGGGAGGCGAGCAATGGCGAGCAGTTGCTCGATACCTTGCGCCATGTTCCCTGCGAAGTGGTGTTGCTGGACATCTCCATGCCCGGGGTCAACGGCCTGGAAGCGATCCCGCGGATTCGCGCCTTGAACAATCCGCCGGCGATTCTGGTGCTGTCGATGCACGACGAAGCGCAGATGGCCGCTCGGGCGTTGAAGGTCGGCGCTGCGGGTTACGCGACCAAGGACAGCGATCCGGCATTGTTGCTGACGGCGATTCGCAAGGTCGCGGCGGGCGGGCGCTACATCGATCCAGACCTGGCCGACCGCATGGTTTTCGAGGTTGGCCTGACCGATACACGGCCGTTGCATTCGTTGCTGTCGGAGCGTGAATTCTCGGTATTCGAACGCCTGGCCCAGGGCGCCAACGTCAACGACATCGCCCAGCAACTGGCCTTGAGCAGCAAAACCATCAGTACCCACAAGGCGCGGCTGATGCAGAAGCTCAACATCACCTCCCTGGCCGAACTGGTGAAGTACGCGATGGAACACAAACTCCTCTGAAGCAGTACGCGATCACCCGTAGGAGCTGCCGCAGGCTGCGATCTTTTGATCTTGATCTTCGGCTATCTTGAAGCCGCCAAAAGATCGCAGCCTGCGGCAGCTCCTACAGGGACCGTAACGGCATGCCCAATTGCGACATGCCTTAAACACTGTTTTCGCCGGTTCTTGCGGCTTGCAGCTCACCGTCTGTCGCCATCAAGAATCGACATATCCATCCCCGCCATCCTTGTAGGGCAATCCCTACCCCCAACCTTCCATCCGGCTGAGGCGATTCTCTCCTGCGCCCCGATTTGCGCGGCTCCCAGCGTCCACTAGGCTTAGTCCACAGCAGTCATCAATAACAAAGGTGTGGGTATGAGCCAGGTTGATTCAAGTGCAGGGGCCAGCGATATTCTGGTCAGCTTTCGTGGAGTGCAAAAGAGCTACGACGGCGAGAACCTGATTGTCAAAGACCTCAACCTGGAAATTCGCAAAGGCGAATTCCTGACCTTGCTCGGGCCGTCCGGTTCCGGCAAAACCACCAGTCTGATGATGCTCGCCGGCTTCGAAACGCCGACCGCCGGGGAGATTCAACTGGCCGGGCGTTCCATCAACAACGTGCCACCGCACAAGCGCGACATCGGCATGGTGTTCCAGAACTACGCGTTGTTTCCGCACATGACCGTGTCCGAGAACCTGGCGTTCCCGCTGACCGTGCGCGGCTTGAACAAAAGCGACGTCAGTGACCGGGTCAAGCGTGTGCTGAGCATGGTTCAGCTCGACACCTTCGCCCAGCGCTATCCGGCACAACTGTCCGGCGGTCAGCAGCAGCGTGTGGCCCTGGCTCGCGCCCTGGTGTTCGAACCGCAACTGGTGCTGATGGACGAACCGCTCGGCGCACTGGACAAACAACTGCGTGAACACATGCAGATGGAAATCAAACACCTGCACCAGCGCCTCGGCGTGACCGTGGTCTACGTGACCCACGACCAGGGCGAAGCCCTGACCATGTCCGACCGTGTCGCCGTGTTCCACCAGGGCGAGATCCAGCAGATCGCGCCACCGCGCACGCTCTATGAAGAGCCGAAAAATACTTTCGTCGCCAACTTCATCGGCGAGAACAACCGCCTCAACGGCCGCTTGCACAGCCATACCGGTGATCGCTGCGTGGTCGAGCTCGGTCGCGGTGAAAAGGTTGAAGCACTGGCGGTCAACGTCGGCAAGACCGGCGAACCCGTCACGCTGTCGATTCGTCCGGAGCGCGTGAGCCTCAATGGCTCGAGCGAGTCCTGTGTCAACCGCTTCTCGGGAAGGGTGGCGGAATTCATCTATCTGGGCGACCACGTCCGGGTTCGCCTGGAAGTCTGCGGCAAGACCGACTTCTTCGTGAAACAACCGATTGCCGAGCTCGATCCTGCGCTGGCTGTCGGCGACGTGGTACCGCTTGGCTGGCAGGTCGAACACGTTCGCGCGCTCGACCCACTTCTAGAGGCGCATTGATCGCCCCCTGCTTCACCAACACCAACCCTGCACGTGGAGAGAACAATAAATGTTGAGATCCCTGAAATTCACCGCCCTGGTCGTCGGCATGATCGGCGCGGCGCACGCGATGGCGGCTGGCCCGGACCTGACCGTGGTGTCCTTTGGCGGGGCGAACAAGGCGGCGCAGGTCAAAGCCTTCTACGCACCATGGGAAGCGGCGGGCCACGGCAAAATCGTCGCTGGCGAATACAACGGCGAAATGGCCAAGGTCAAAGCCATGGTCGACACCAAGAGCGTGTCCTGGGACCTGGTGGAAGTTGAATCGCCGGAACTGTCCCGTGGTTGCGACGAAGACATGTTCGAGCAACTCGATCCGAAGCTGTTCGGCAAGTCTGAAGACTACGTCAAAGGCGCTATCCAGCCTTGCGGCGTGGGCTTCTTCGTGTGGTCGACCGTGCTGGCCTACAACGCTGACAAGCTGAAAACCGCTCCGACCAGTTGGGCTGATTTCTGGGACACCAAGAAATTCCCGGGCAAGCGCGGCCTGCGCAAAGGCGCCAAGTACACCCTGGAATTCGCACTGATGGCTGACGGCGTTGCGCCGAAAGACGTCTACAAAGTGCTGGCCGGCAAAGATGGCCAGGACCGCGCGTTCAAGAAACTCGATGAACTCAAGCCAAGCATCCAGTGGTGGGAAGCCGGCGCACAACCGCCGCAATACCTCGCCTCCGGTGACGTGGTCATGAGCTCGGCCTATAACGGCCGGATCGCCGCGGTACAAAAAGAAAGCAACCTGAAAGTGGTGTGGAACGGCGGCATCTACGACTTCGACGCATGGGCCATTCCAAAAGGTCTGGACAAGACCCGTGCCGAAGCTGCGAAGAAATTCATCGCCTTCTCGGTGCAGCCGCAACAGCAGAAGACCTACTCGGAAAACATCGCCTACGGCCCGGCCAACACCCAGGCTGTGCCGTTGCTGGCCAAGGATGTCCTGAAAGACATGCCGACCACCCCGGAAAACATCGCCAACCAGGTGCAGATCGACGTCAGCTTCTGGGCTGACAACGGCGAGCAACTGGAGCAGCGCTTCAATTCCTGGGCTGCGAAGTAACCAGAGGGCTAGCCCTCTTGTGAGGGCGAGCCTTTGTGGTGAGGGGGCTTGCCCCCGTTGGGTCGCGAAGCGGCCCTAAAACCTGCAACCGCGATGTATCAGGTACACCGGATGCATGGTTTCACGGCTGCTTCGCAGCCGAACGGGGGCAAGCCCCCTCGCCACAATTTCGCTCCCCCTTATCGATTGATCAAAGATTTCCGGAGTACGCCATGGCTATCGCCGTTCCCGTGAACGCGGGCACCGACCCCACCTTGAAGCAGCGGCTAAAGCACGCCGAGCGAATCAACCGCTGGAAAGCACAAGCCTTGATCGCGCCGTTGGTGCTGTTTCTGTTGCTGGTGTTCCTGGTGCCGATCGTGGCGCTGCTCTACAAAAGCGTCGGTAACCCGGAAGTGGTCGGCGTGATGCCGCGCACCGTGGCTGCCATTACCAGTTGGGATGGCCGAGGCCTGCCGGCAGAGCCTGTGTACAAGGCCGCCAGCGAAGACCTCGCCGAAGCCCGCAAGAATCAGACCTTGGGTGATTTGTCCAAGCGCTTGAACATGGAGTTGGCCGGCTACCGCAGCCTGCTGACCAAAACCGCGCGCGCCTTGCCGTTCGCCACGGAGCCTGCTTCATATAAAGAAGCGCTGGAAGGACTCGACGAGCGCTGGGGCGATCCGGCCTATTGGCAGGTGGTGCGCCGCAACACCAGTGGCGTGACGCCTTATTACCTGCTGGCCGCCGTCGACCACCGTATCGACGACCTCGGCGAACTGGCCCGGGCCACTCCCGATCAGGCGATCTACCTCGACATCTTTGCCCGTACGTTCTGGATGGGCCTGATCATCACCATGATCTGCCTGGTGCTTGCCTATCCGCTGGCCTACCTGCTGGCGAACCTGCCCTCGCGCCAAAGCAACCTGCTGATGATTCTGGTGCTGTTGCCGTTCTGGACCTCGATTCTGGTGCGGGTCGCGGCGTGGATCGTGTTGCTACAATCGGGCGGCTTGATCAACAGTGGCCTGATGGCCATGGGCGTCATCGATAAGCCGCTGGAGCTGGTGTTCAACCGCACCGGGGTCTACATCTCGATGGTGCACATCCTGCTGCCGTTCATGATTCTGCCGATCTACAGCGTGATGAAAGGTATCTCGCCGACTTACATGCGTGCGGCGATTTCCCTGGGCTGCCACCCGTTCGCCAGTTTCTGGCGGGTGTACTTCCCGCAGACCTATGCCGGTGTTGGCGCCGGTTGCCTGTTGGTGTTCATCCTCGCCATCGGCTACTACATCACCCCGGCGTTGCTGGGCAGCCCGAACGATCAGATGGTCAGTTACTTCGTCGCCTTCTACACCAACACCAGCATCAACTGGGGCATGGCGACCGCACTCGGTGGGCTGTTGCTGCTGGCGACCGTGGTGCTTTATCTGATTTACAGCTGGCTGGTGGGCGCCAGTCGCCTGCGCCTGAGCTAAGGAGAGAGTGAAATGCTGAGTCCTTATATGTCGCCCATCGAACGGGTGTGGTTCTACAGCTTGCGGATTCTCTGCGGCTTGATTTTGTTGTTCCTGATCTTGCCGGTGCTGGTGATCATTCCGCTGTCGTTCAACTCGGGGAGTTTTCTGGTCTACCCGCTGCAAGGCTTCTCGCTGCACTGGTATCAGGACTTCTTTGCCTCGGCGGAATGGATGCGTTCGTTGAAGAACAGCATGATCGTGGCTCCGGCAGCGACCGTGCTGGCGATGATCTTCGGTACGCTGGCGGCGATCGGCCTGACCCGTGGCGACTTCCCGGGCAAGGCGCTGGTGATGGCGCTGGTGATTTCGCCGATGGTGGTGCCGGTGGTGATCATTGGTGTGGCCAGTTACCTGACCTTCGCGCCACTGGGGTTCGGCAACAGCTATACCTCGTTGATCGTGGTGCACGCCGTGCTGGGCGTGCCGTTCGTGATCATCACGGTGTCGGCGACCTTGCAGGGGTTCAACCAGAACCTGGTGCGGGCCGCGGCCAGCCTGGGCGCTTCGCCGCTGACGACGTTCCGCCGGGTGACCTTGCCGTTGATTGCGCCGGGGGTGATTTCCGGTGCGCTGTTTGCCTTCGCTACCTCGTTCGATGAAGTGGTGGTGACGCTGTTCCTCGCCGGTCCCGAACAAGCGACCTTGCCTCGGCAGATGTTCAGCGGCATCCGCGAAAACCTCAGCCCGACGATCGCCGCTGCCGCGACGCTGCTGATCGCATTCTCGGTGATCCTGTTGCTGACCCTGGAATGGCTGCGTGGGCGCAGCGAAAAACTGCGTACCGCCCAAGCCTGACGCGGTCCTCTGTAGGAGCTGCCGAAGGCTGCGATCTTTTGATTTTCCAAAAGCAAAGTCAAAAGATCGCAGCCTTCGGCAGCTCCTACTGCAGACAAACCCCAATCCCCAGCTACTATTGTGCCCAGCTCCCCTATCTATAAGAGGCTGCGCACATGAGTCTTTCCTCTTTCAAAATCGCTCACAAACTGATCACCGGCGCAGGTGCCATCGAGCAACTGGCGGCCGAGCTCACACGTCTGGACATCGACAACCCGCTGATCGTCACCGATGCCGCGCTGGTCAAGTCCGGCACGGTGGAGCTGGCGCTGGCGCAGCTGGGCGAGCGCAGTTATGAGATTTTCGACCGGGTGTTGCCGGACCCGGAAATCGCCATCGTCGAAGATTGTATGCGGGTTTACCGTGAGGGTGGGCATGACGGGCTGATCGGCCTCGGCGGCGGCAGTGCCATCGATATCGCCAAGAGTGTTGCCGCCTATGCCGGTTATCACGGCGCGCTGGAGGATTTGTTCGGCATCGATCAGGTGCCGCGCAAAGGCCCGCCGCTGATCGCCATCCCGACCACCGCCGGCACCGGTTCGGAAGTGACCAACGTGGCCATCCTCTCAGACAAGGTCGCGCAGCTGAAGATGGGCATTATCAGCGATTACCTGTTGCCGGATGTGGCACTGGTCAGCCCGCAAATGACCCTGACCTGCCCACGCAGTGTCACCGCCGCCAGTGGCGTCGATGCGCTGGTGCACGCCATCGAGTCCTACCTGTCGCTCAACGCCTCGCCCATCACCGATGCCTTGGCCATTGGCGCGATCAAGCTGATTAGCAAGGCGCTGCCCAAGGCCTACGCCAATCCCTCCCACCTGCAAGCCCGCGAAGACATGGCCACCGCCAGCCTGATGGCCGGCATGGCGTTCGGCAATGCCGGGGTCGGCGCGGTGCATGCGTTGGCGTATCCGCTGGGCGGGCGTTTCAACATTGCCCATGGTGTCAGCAATGCCTTGCTGCTGCCGTATGTCATGACCTGGAACAAGATGGCCTGCGTGGAACGCATGCAGGATATTGCCGAGGCCATGGGGGTGAAGACCGCTCATCTGAGCGCCTATGAAGCGGCGGATAAAGCCGTGGAGGCGATGACCGAGCTGTGCGCCGCCGTGGAGATCCCGCGAGGTCTGCGCAGTTTCGGGGTACCCGAGGAGGCGATCCCCGCCATGGCCGTGGAAGCCGCCGGCACCGAACGCCTGATGCGCAACAATCCGCGTAAGTTGAGCGCCACCGATATCGAGAAGATCTACCGAGCGGCCTATTAGGACTTGCCCCAATCATCGCAGCACGGTGCGCGCGTCAAAGCATGAGGTATACAATGCGCGCCATCGTGATTCTGCTCAAAAAAGGTGCGTCATGCAGCCCTTCGTTATTGCTCCGTCGATTCTCTCCGCCGACTTCGCCCGCCTGGGCGAGGAAGTGGACAACGTCCTGGCCGCCGGCGCCGACTTCGTGCACTTCGATGTCATGGACAACCACTACGTGCCGAACCTGACCATCGGCCCGATGGTCTGCTCTGCGCTGCGCAAGTACGGTGTGACCGCGCCGATCGACGCGCACCTGATGGTCAGCCCGGTGGACCGCATCGTCGGTGACTTCATCGAAGCCGGTGCGACCTACATCACCTTCCACCCGGAAGCCACGCTGCACGTCGACCGTTCCCTGCAACTGATCCGCGAAGGCGGCTGCAAGGCGGGCCTGGTGTTCAACCCGGCGACTCCGCTGGACGTGCTCAAGTACGTGATGGACAAGGTCGACATGATCCTGCTGATGAGCGTCAACCCGGGCTTCGGCGGGCAGAAGTTCATTCCAGCCACCCTCGACAAGCTGCGTGAGGCGCGGGCACTGATCGATGCTTCCGGTCGTGACATTCGCCTGGAAATCGACGGTGGGGTGAACGTGAACAACATTCGCGAAATCGCCGCTGCCGGTGCCGATACTTTCGTGGCCGGCTCGGCGATCTTCAATGCGCCGAACTACCAGGAAGTGATTGAAAAAATGCGCTCCGAACTGGCGCTGGCTCGCCCATGAGCGGTTTTGAGCAGCTGTTCCCGGGGCGTTTGCCGCGGCTGGTGATGTTCGATCTGGATGGCACGCTGGTCGATTCGGTCCCTGACCTCGCAGCGGCTGTGGATAACATGCTGCTCAAACTCGGGCGTGACCCGGTCGGCATCGAACCGGTGCGTGAGTGGGTCGGCAACGGCGCGCCGGTGCTGGTGCGCCGTGCACTGGCCGGCGGCATCGATCATTCGTCGGTCGATGACGGCGAAGCCGAAGGTGCACTGCAGATTTTCATGGAGGCCTACGGTGAGGGGCATGAGCTGACCGTGGTCTATCCCGGTGTGCGCGACACCCTGAAATGGCTGAACAAGCAGGGCGTGGCGATGGCGCTGATTACCAACAAGCCGGAGCGCTTCGTCGCGCCGCTGCTGGATCAGATGAAAATCGGCCGTTACTTCAAATGGATTATCGGCGGCGACACCCTGCCACAACAGAAACCCGACCCGGCCGCGCTGTTTTTCGTGATGAAAATGGCCAACATTCCGGCGTCGCAATCGTTGTTCGTCGGCGACTCGCGCAGCGATGTGCTGGCGGCGAAAGCGGCGGGGGTCAAATGCGTGGCCCTCAGTTACGGTTATAACCACGGTCGACCGATTGCCGAAGAGTCGCCGGCGCTGGTGATCGATGATCTGCGCAAACTAATTCCCGGTTGCCTGGATCCGGCCGCTGAGATAACGTTGCCCGACGCTGTTCAACCCCCTGCTGGAAACGCCATCGTGGTGGTCACTCGCAAACTCTGGATGAAAGTCATCAAGGCCCTGGCCCGCTGGCGTTGGCGCGCCTGACTTGTTCCTGGCCGGCGTACCGGCGCGTTTGCATACCTGACCGTTAGACCCTCAAGCCACGAGGCACCTCATGATCCGCGAAGAATTCCTGCGTTTGGCCGCTGCCGGCTACAACCGCATCCCGCTTGCCTGCGAAACCCTGGCCGACTTCGACACGCCGCTGTCGATCTACCTGAAACTGGCCGACAAGCCGAACTCCTATTTGCTGGAGTCGGTGCAGGGCGGCGAGAAGTGGGGCCGTTATTCGATCATCGGCCTGCCGTGCCGCACTGTATTGCGGGTTCACGATCACCACGTCAGTGTGACCCACGACGGTGTCGAGATCGAAAGCCATGACGTTGAAGACCCGCTGGCTTTCGTCGAAGCCTTCAAGGCGCGCTACAACGTGCCAACCATTGCCGGTCTGCCGCGCTTCAACGGCGGTCTGGTGGGTTACTTCGGTTACGACTGCGTGCGTTATGTGGAGAAGCGTCTGGGTAAATGCCCGAACCCGGATCCGCTGGGCGTGCCGGACATTCTGCTGATGGTGTCCGATGCGGTGGTGGTGTTCGACAACCTCGCCGGCAAGATGCATGCGATTGTCCTGGCCGATCCGTCGCAGGAAGATGCCTTCGAACAAGGTCAGGCGCGTCTGCAAGCGCTGTTGGAACAACTCCGTCAGCCAATCACTCCGCGCCGTGGCCTGGACTTCAGCAAGCAGCAATCGGCCGATCCAGTGTTTCGTTCGAGTTTCACCCAGGACGATTACGAGAAAGCCGTCGACACCATCAAGGAATACATCCTGGCCGGTGACTGCATGCAGGTCGTGCCGTCCCAGCGCATGTCGATCGACTTCAAGGCTGCGCCTATCGATCTTTACCGGGCGCTGCGTTGCTTCAACCCGACGCCGTATATGTACTTCTTCAACTTCGGCGACTTCCACGTCGTCGGCAGTTCGCCGGAAGTGCTGGTGCGGGTCGAAGACAACCTGATCACCGTGCGCCCGATTGCTGGCACTCGCCCACGCGGGGCCAACGAAGAGGCGGACCTGGCGCTGGAAAAAGACCTGCTGTCGGACGACAAGGAAATCGCCGAGCACTTGATGCTGATCGATCTGGGCCGCAACGATACTGGGCGCGTCTCGGAAATCGGCTCGGTGAAGCTCACCGAGAAGATGGTCATCGAGCGTTATTCCAACGTGATGCACATCGTGTCTAACGTCACCGGCCAATTGAAGGCCGGGCTGACAGCGATGGACGCACTGCGGGCGATCCTGCCGGCCGGCACCTTGTCCGGCGCACCGAAGATTCGCGCGATGGAAATCATCGACGAGCTGGAACCGGTCAAGCGGGGCGTCTATGGCGGCGCGGTCGGTTACTTCGCCTGGAACGGCAACATGGACACCGCGATTGCGATTCGCACCGCCGTGATCAAGAACGGTGAACTGCATGTGCAGGCCGGTGGCGGCATCGTCGCCGACTCGGTACCGGCGCTGGAATGGGAAGAAACCCTGAACAAGCGTCGCGCGATGTTCCGCGCCGTGGCCCTGGCCGAACAAACCCCGGAAAACTGATCCACATAGAAAACGCGGTGCCTGCGAGGGCGCCGCGTTTTTTTATGCCTGTCATTCCCCTTTTAATCTTTTGATCTTGTGCTTCGGCCGCTCTCGACACCGCCAAAAAACTTCCAGCTTTTTGCCATCTGTCGCTAACCCTTCGATTGTTTCGCGAGCTGTCGCTCCGGCCATATTGCACGCTCTGCCCAGCTACGTTACTGTGCCCAGACGTATGAATGAGACCTTTCCCGTGTTGATCGTCAGCAAACTCCTGGATCAAGTCATCAAGGCACACGCCCGTTGGCGTTGGCGCGCCTGAATCTTTTCTGCCGGCCTGGCCGGACCTGTACCGCTTTGCCTTCTTTACCTGTACGAAATGCCGCTTTGCTGGCGCCACTCCAGCACCCGTCAAAGCGCAGCGCACTGCGGGTAAATCATTCGAAGGCCGTATTAAAAGTCAGTGAATTCAAGAGGTTCTTAACGCCATGTTGCTGATGATCGATAACTACGACTCTTTTACTTACAACGTTGTGCAATACCTCGGCGAGCTAGGCTCCGAGGTCAAAGTCGTGCGCAACGATGAACTCACCATTGCCGAAATCGAAGCCCTCAAGCCTGAGCGCATCGTCGTGTCTCCCGGTCCTTGCACCCCGACCGAAGCCGGTATTTCCATCGAAGCGATCAAATACTTCGCCGGCAAGCTGCCGATTCTCGGCGTTTGCCTGGGTCACCAATCCATCGGCCAGGCGTTTGGCGGCGATGTGGTCCGTGCCCGTCAGGTCATGCACGGAAAGACCAGCCCGGTATTTCACGAGGACAAGGGCGTATTCGAAGGTCTGAATCGCCCGTTGACGGTCACCCGCTACCATTCGCTGATCGTCAAGCGCGAAACCCTGCCCGATTGCCTGGAGCTGACTGCCTGGACCCAGCTCGAAGACGGCTCGGTGGATGAGATCATGGGCCTGCGTCACAAGACGCTGAACATCGAGGGTGTGCAATTCCACCCCGAGTCTATCCTCACCGAACAGGGGCACGAGCTGTTCGCCAACTTCCTCAAACAAACTGGCGGCACGCGCTAAGGACTTTCCATGGATATCAAGACAGCCCTGAGCCGTATCGTCGGCCACCTCGACCTCAGTACCGATGAAATGCGTGATGTCATGCGCGAAATCATGACCGGGCAATGCACGGACGCACAGATTGGTGCGTTCATGATGGCCATGCGCATGAAGAGCGAAAGCATCGACGAGATCGTCGGCGCCGTGACGGCGATGCGCGAGTTGGCGGACAAGGTCGAACTCAACACCCTCGACGGCGTGGTCGATGTGGTCGGCACCGGCGGCGACGGGGCCAATATCTTCAACGTCTCGACTGCTTCCTCATTCGTGGTCGCGGCGGCCGGTTGCACCGTGGCCAAGCACGGTAACCGTGCGGTGTCGGGCAAAAGCGGCAGCGCCGATTTGCTGGAAGCAGCGGGTATCTACCTGAACCTGACCCCAGTTCAGGTTGCACGCTGCATCGACAACGTTGGCATCGGTTTCATGTTTGCCCAGACCCATCACAGCGCCATGAAGCACGCCGCCGGCCCGCGCCGCGAGCTGGGCTTGCGCACCTTGTTCAACATGCTCGGCCCGCTTACGAATCCGGCCGGCGTGAAACATCAGGTGGTGGGTGTATTCAGTCAGGCGTTGTGCCGGCCATTGGCCGAAGTCTTGCAGCGCTTGGGCAGTAAGCACGTGCTGGTGGTGCACTCCAAGGATGGCCTGGACGAGTTCAGCCTGGCGGCCCCGACCTTTGTCGCGGAGTTGAAGAATGACCAGATCACCGAGTATTGGGTCGAGCCCGAAGACCTCGGCATGAAGAGCCAGAGCCTGCACGGTCTGTCGGTGGAAAGCCCGGCGGCTTCCCTGGAACTGATTCGCGATGCCTTGGGCAAGCGCAAGACCGAGAATGGTCAGAAAGCCGCCGAGATGATCGTGCTCAATGCCGGCGCCGCGCTGTACGCCGCCGACCATGCCAGCAGTTTGAAAGAAGGCGTTGCCCTGGCGCACGATGCGCTGCACACAGGCCTCGCTCGGGAAAAACTTGAGGAGTTGGGTGCATTTACCGCGGTATTCAAAGTGGAGAATGAGGGATGAGTGTACCGACGGTTCTGGAAAAAATTCTGGCCCGCAAAGTCCAGGAAGTCGCCGAGCGTAGCGCTCGTGTGAGCCTGGCAGAGCTGGAAAACCTGGCCAAGGCGGCCGATGCACCCCGTGGTTTCGCCAAGGCATTGATCGATCAGGCCAAGAAGAAACAGCCGGCGGTGATTGCTGAAATCAAGAAAGCTTCGCCAAGCAAGGGCGTGATTCGCGAGAACTTCGTGCCTGCGGACATTGCCAGGAGTTACGAGAAGGGCGGGGCTACTTGCCTGTCGGTGCTCACCGACATCGACTACTTCCAGGGTGCGGATGCGTATCTGCAACAAGCCCGGGAGGCGTGCAAGCTGCCGGTGATCCGCAAAGACTTCATGATCGATCCGTACCAGATCATCGAGTCCCGCGCCCTGGGCGCTGATTGCGTGCTGTTGATCGTCTCCGCACTGGATGACGTGAAAATGGCCGAGCTGGCGGCCGTGGCCAAAAGTGTCGGCCTCGATGTGCTGGTGGAAGTCCACGATGGCGACGAGCTGGAGCGGGCCTTGAAAACCCTCGACACGCCGCTGGTGGGCGTGAACAACCGCAACCTGCACACCTTCGAGGTCAGCCTGGAAACCACCCTCGACCTGTTGCCGCGTATTCCGCGTAATCGTCTGGTGGTCACCGAGAGTGGCATTCTTAACCGCGCCGATGTCGAGTTGATGGAAATCAGCGACGTGTATGCGTTTCTGGTCGGCGAAGCGTTCATGCGCGCCGAAAGCCCGGGTACTGAACTTCAGCGCCTGTTCTTTCCTGAACGCGGTGTTCCAGTGAGCGGCTCTACGCTCGACTGAACACATTTTCGCAGGCAACCCGATCCCCTCTGGGAGCGGGCTTGCCCGCGAGTAGGTCATCAAGCCCCCCAAAGACTTCATGTCTTACGGAGTCGTCCATGTCCCAGCCAACCTCTCTGACCATCGAAGCCGGCCTGCTCGCCGAACAGGACCTGTTGGCCCATGTGTGCACCGGTGATTCGGAGTTCAGCTTGCTATTCTGGCAACCCACAGACCAGGCATTGGTCATGCCGCGCCGCTTGAATCGCTTGCCGGGTTTCGAGGCGGCGTGCGAGATATCAGCCGCTGCCGGTTGGCCGGTACTGCTGCGCGAAACTGGCGGCGAGCCGGTGCCGCAATCGGCATCGACCCTCAACATCGCGCTGGTCTACGCGCCACCGCGCAGCGAGGGTGACCAGAATCGGATCGAAACCGCCTATCGCCGGCTCTGCGACCCGATTTGCCAGCTTCTTGACGAGTTGGGCGGCGTGTCGTCCCTGGGCGAAATTGAGGGCGCGTTCTGCGACGGCCGTTTCAACGTCAACCTCGATGGTCGCAAGATGGTCGGAACCGCTCAGCGCTGGCGGCAGAGCAAGGGCGGTCAGCGTCCGGTCGGGCTGGTGCACGGGGCGATGCTGATCGATAACGAGCGAGAGTCGATGGTCGCAGCGGTCAATCGTTTCAACGAAGCCTGCGGTCTGGAACAGCGGGTTCGCGCAGAAAGCCACATTGCCCTGCATGAAAAGTTTGCCGCTCCTGATGCGCTGGAACGGCTCGATGCGTTGTATCGCCAAATGCTGGCAGAAGTGCTCGGGGCTTAAGTGTTCCAGGCGTCGGTTTTCAGAGCCTAGCGCGTACCGAAGACCACCATGGTCTTGCCTTTGACGTCGACCAGGTTGCGCTCTTCCAGATCCTTGAGCACGCGGCCGACCATCTCACGGGAGCAACCGACAATCCGGCCGATTTCCTGACGGGTCACCTTGATCTGCATGCCGTCCGGGTGGGTCATGGCGTCTGGCTGCTTGCACAGCTCCAACAGGCAGCGAGCAACGCGACCGGTCACGTCGAAGAACGCCAGGTCGCCGACCTTGCGCGTGGTATTGCGCAGGCGTTGTGCGATTTGTCCGCTGAGCACGTAAAGAATGTCTGGATCCTGTTGAGACAACTCGCGGAATTTCGCGTAGCTGATTTCCGCGACTTCGCATTCGACTTTGGCGCGAACCCAGGCGCTGCGCTCCTGTTCCAGCCCGGCTTGCTCGAACAGACCCAGTTCACCGAAGAAGTCGCCGGAGTTGAGGTAGGCAATGATCATTTCACGGCCGTCGTCATCCTCGATCAGGATGGTCACCGAACCCTTGATGATGAAGAACAACGTGTCCGAGCGGTCGCCGGCACAAATGATGTTGCTCTTGGCGGCATAGCGACGGCGCTGGCAGTGCATCAACAGTTTGTCGAGGTTCTTGATTTTGGATATGGGGGTAATAGCAACCATGGTTGTATCCCGAAAAGACTGCACGGTGTGTTTGTTTTTTGTAGGGGGCTGGTGAAGCCTGGTTTTTTGTTTGCTACAAAGCTGGCTAAGCGCCAGTGAATTGGCGTCAGCTTAACAGACACATTCCTTCAAGATTCGAGAATTTACCTACGACGCATACGGTTATGTCCTAGTAAGGCGAAGCGCTGCCAATCAAGGGCCCTGTGCTAAGCTGGCGACCCTTTTTTATACAGTGGAGTCTTGGCGATGAAGGCACGCATCCAATGGGCAGGCGAAGCCATGTTCCTCGGTGAATCCGGCAGCGGTCATGTCGTGGTCATGGACGGTCCGCCCGATGCCGGCGGTCGTAACCTGGGTGTCCGGCCGATGGAAATGCTCCTGCTGGGTGTTGGCGGTTGCAGCAATTTCGATGTGGTCAGCATCCTCAAGAAGTCGCGTCAGGCCGTCGAAAGCTGCGAAGCCTTCCTGGAAGCCGAGCGTGCGACCGAAGATCCGAAGGTGTTTACCAAGATCCACATGCACTTCGTGGTCAAGGGCCGCGGGCTGAAAGAAGCCCAGGTCAAGCGTGCCATCGAGCTGTCGGCCGAGAAGTACTGCTCGGCCTCGATCATGCTCGGCGCGGCTGGCGTGGCGATTACCCACGACTACGAGATTATCGAGCTCGGTTGAATCGACATTCAACTATCATAAAAGCGGTGCAGACTCTGGTGATCCATAGCTGACGTCTGCATAATGCGCCACTTTTTTCAGGGCAGTGATCGGTCACCCGACAGGTCGCTTGCCTGAACAGACAACCAAAATCGCCATCGCGAAGAGGTGTTAACCGTCCTACGCAGGTGCGTCGTTCGCATCTGACGGGCATGCTTGATCACGCGGCCAGCCCGCAATACATAGAGAGTTTTTAACGGTGAAAAGCAAACTCAAGCTCCACGGGTTCAATAACCTGACAAAGACCTTGAGCTTCAACATCTATGACATCTGCTACGCGGAAACCCCGCAAGACCAGCAGGCTTACGTCGAGTACATCAATAAAGAGTACAACGCCAAGCGCCTGACGCAGATCCTCACAGAAGTTGTCGATATCATTGGTGCCAATATCCTGAACATCGCCAGTCAGGACTATGAACCCCAGGGCGCCAGCGTCACGATTCTGATCTCTGAAGAGCCGGTAACCCCCACCGACAGTCAGATTGAAGAGTCTCCGGGCCCGTTGCCCGAAATCATCCTGGCCCACCTCGACAAGAGCCACATCACGGTGCACACCTACCCGGAAATCCATCCGGTGGACGGTATCGCGACGTTCCGTGTGGACATCGACGTGTCGACCTGTGGCGTCATTTCACCGCTCAAGGCGCTCAACTTTCTGATTCACCAGTTCGATTCGGATATCGTGACTGTGGATTACCGCGTGCGCGGCTTCACCCGTGACGTTGAAGGCAAGAAGCACTTCATCGACCACGAGATCAACTCGATCCAGAACTATCTCTCCGAAGACACCCGCGACGCGTACCAGATGACCGACGTGAACGTGTACCAGGAAAACCTGTTCCACACCAAAATGCTGCTGAAGAACTTCGAACTGGATAACTACCTGTTCGGCGACGCCACCAGCAACCTGTCCTCTGAGCAGCGTGCCCAGGTGACTGAGCGTGTGAAACACGAAATGCTCGAAATCTTCTACGCGCGCAACATGCCGAGCTGAGAGTTCCGAGTACAAAAAAAGGCGACTACCGCAAGGTAGTCGCCTTTTTCATTGCTGTTGTCCGCGAAGAGGCCCGATCAAACAACACAACCGTCAGATCCGATAAGTGCTCTTGGTCATCACCTTGGCCAGTAGACTCATCCCGAACTTCACCGGCGCAGGAAAACGGAACCCTCCAGCATCCAGCGCACTTTCGGCGTGATGTTCTTCATCAATGCGCATCTGCTCAAGGATCGCCCGGGATTTTTCGTCCTCGGCGGGCAGTTGTTCAAGGTGTTCGTTCAGGTGTTTGCAAACCTGATGCTCGGTGGCGGCAACGAAACCCAGGCTGACTTTGTCGCTGATCAACCCGGCCACCGCGCCAATCCCGAACGACATTCCGTAGAACAGCGGATTGAGAATGCTGGTGTGGCTGCCCAACTGGTGGATGCGCTGTTCGCACCAGACCAGATGATCGATTTCTTCTTCGGCGGCATGTTCCATGGCAGCGCGCACTTGCGGCAACTTGGCGGTCAGGGCTTGACCTTGATACAGCGCCTGGGCACAGACTTCGCCGGTATGGTTGATGCGCATCAAACCGGCGACGTGCCGGGTGTCCTCGTCGTTCATTTGCGCATCCGGCTGCACGATGGCAGGCGACGGACGATAGGGCTGACCACTGAAGGGCAGCAAAGTACGCATCGCGGCATCGGCTTGCAGCAGAAGACGGTCAATTGGCGAGTAGTGACGTTGGGTAGTCATGCTGACCTCCGGGAAGAATCTCGGCGGCCAGTTTAACCCAATCGGCCGGGGAGGGTTTGCGCTGGGTCATCTGTGGCGAAGGAGCTTGCTCCCGCTCGACCGCGAAGCGATCGTAAATTCAGCCCATCGGTTCTGTCTGGAAAAACTCGATGCGTGGATTTGGGGCTGCTTCGCAACCCAGCGGGAGCAAGCTCCCTCGCCACATAAACCGGTACCGCTTGCAATCAGCCCGGAGGCCAGTGCATCTGGCGTTGACCCAGAACGTGCATATGTATGTGATAAACGGTCTGCCCGCCCAATTCATTGCAGTTCATGACCACCCGGAAACCTTCTTCACAGCCCAGTTCCAGAGCCAGACGCTGCGCGGTGAACAGAATATGCCCGGCCAGAGCCTTATCGTCCTCGGTGAGGTCGTTAAGGGTGCGTACCGGTTTCTTCGGGACCACCAGGAAATGCACGGGGGCCTGTGGCGCGATGTCGTGGAAGGCCAGTACCTGGTCGTCCTCGTAAATGATCTTCGCCGGGATTTCCCGGTTGATGATCTT
Source organism: Pseudomonas sp. B21-019 (assembly GCF_024749225.1). Lineage (NCBI taxonomy): Bacteria > Pseudomonadati > Pseudomonadota > Gammaproteobacteria > Pseudomonadales > Pseudomonadaceae > Pseudomonas > Pseudomonas sp. B21-019. Next base: position 5,717,100 of record NZ_CP087193.1, on the reverse strand, counting down.
GGTGAACAGAGTATCCACAGCTGTTTTCTCCGTTGTTTGGCTGGCTTGAGTGTACGCATGGGCCCTGCCTGAGCCCAGTTTTTTACCTTGAAGGCTGGTCAGCGCGGGCAGTACGCCTTATTGACCATGCCCGCGATTGTCCGGGTCAGCCAGCGCGAGCCGAGCCGTGGCAGGAAGGCGAACCAGCGATTCAGGCGACCGGGGATGATAATGGCGCGATTTTTCTCCAGGGCGCGCACGGTATAGAGCGCGACTTCCTCTGGGCTCATCAGCAGTTTGCTCTCGCCCAGCTTATCGGTGTTCAGTTGCGCGGTGCGGAAAAACGCCGTGCGGGTCGGACCGGGGCAGAGCACTGACACCTTGACCGCGCATTTTTTCAGTTCGACGCGCAAGCCTTCGGAAAAATTCAGCACATAAGCCTTGCTGGCGTAATAAGTGCTCATCCAGGGGCCGGGATGGAACGCCGCAACCGAGGCAACGTTCAGAATCTGCCCGCCGCCCTGCAAGGCCATGCTGTTACCGATGGCATGACACAAGCGAGTGAGGGCCAGGATGTTCACTTCGATCAGATCCTGCTCGGTCATCCAGTCCTGGGCCAGGAATGGTCCACAGGTACCGATGCCGGCGCAGTTGACCAGCAGATCGATTTGCCGCTCACCTTCCTCCAGCTCCAGTAGAAAACCGGACAGGCGCAACGGTTCTCCCAGGTCACAGGCACGAAACAACACTTCCACGCCGAAACGTTGAGTCAGTTCAATCGCAATACTTTCCAGCTGATCACGCTGTCGGGCCACCAGTAACAGGCTGCGGCCGCGCCGGGCCAGCGCTTCGGCCATCGCCAGGCCGATGCCGCTGGAAGCGCCAGTGATCAGAGCGTAACGGGTCATGCAGTTCTCCATCGCAACAGCTCCGCGCCAGCGACGCAGGTGTCACGGGCGGGGAGCGCTGTTCATTCTTTTGCAGAGTCTACAGGGGGCTGGGCCGCTTCGGCTGCATCGTCGGTTGAATCTGCTGCCGAGTCGACTTCGACAGGCGCAGCTTCGACTTCATCGGTGGTCACAGAGCTACTTTGATAGGCGCTATCAGTGGCGCTTTCATACTCATCCTGAATTGCCGTGAGACCTCCGGTCAGCCCGCCAACGAACATGATCGCAATAAACACCAGCCACAATGAAGCCAGTACCCTGACTGCGTTGCTGTTGGGCGGCGGCGGTGCGCCATATCGATTGGCAGTGTTGTTACCCGGCACGATCATTATCACGAACGGGAAAGCGCCCCCCACGAACGGCACAAGGTTCAACAGCCAGAGCCAGCCAGACCAGCCGATATCGTGCAGGCGCTGCACACTGAACTGAATGCTGATGAACGCGAGTATCACGATCAGAATAACGGCCAGCAGACCCGCGACAATCAGGCCGGCAGTCGAGTTGGTGCTGATGAGGCCGAAGCCGAAAATGGCCAGCACCGAGCCAATGCCCAACGTCACCAGCGTCAGAGCCATTGTCCAGGCCAGAAAGCGCAGTCGGCCGATGCGGCCACTGAAACTGAATGCCTTGAGTGTGGCGAACTCCGGCAGCGCTTCGCCGACGGTGGCGCGCGGTGGAGCGTAGGGGGACTCAGGCTCTGCCGATGGCGATGGGCTGGTGTGAACGTCGGACAGGTTCAGCTCGATCGAGGGTACGGCTTCAATTCGGGCATCGATGCCGGTTTTCGTCAGCGCCTGAAGATAAGTTTGCGCATCGGCATGTGACAGGTCGCGTTTGAGGGCAACCGTCCGGCCACTGAACAGGCGTTCAATAGCTGCGACATCGCTTTTGAACAGCTCGGCGAGATTGAGCTTGGCGGTGGTGGCATCAACACCGGGCAGCAAAGCACCATCGAAGACGATCTTGAAACGGTTTTCGCTCATGGCCGAGGCATCCTTGTCGCGAGAGTTGTAATGGAAAGTGTAACAAGAGGGAGTGTAAGGCTGGCCGGGTTGGGCTGGCCAAACTTTCCTGTCAGCGCGGCCAGCGTTTGGGCAGTGCTGCCGCCAGTTCCAGCGCCTTGCGGTATTCGGTGCCGAGACGTTCGACCAGTTGGTCGACACTCGGCAGATCCTCGATCTCCCCGACACCCTGGCCCGCAGACCACACGGTTTTCCAGGCTTTGGCTTCATCGTTTAACGGCTTGAGCTTGGAGCCGAAGTCCACCTCGCCCTTGCTTTGCAGCGCCGCCATGTCGAAACCGGCGGCCTCCAGGCTCTGACGCATGAAGCTTGCCGGAACCCCGGACACCGCTGGAGTATGGACGATGTCCGCGGCTCTGGCAGTCAGGAGCATCTCCTTGTAGGCGTCAGGCGCATGACTTTCGGTGGTGCCGATAAATCGCGTACCGAAGTAGGCCAGATCCGCACCGAGCAATTGCGCGGCAAGAATCTCGTGGCCATGGTTCAGGCAGCCAGCCAGCAACAGGGTCTTGTCGAAAAACTGGCGAATCTCGGCGATCAGTGAGAACGGGCTCCAGGTCCCGGCGTGACCACCGGCCCCCGCGGCAACGGCAATCAAACCGTCGACACCGGCTTCGGCGGCTTTTTCTGCGTGGCGACGGGTCGTCACGTCGTGAAACACCAGGCCACCGTAGCTGTGCACGGCATCGACCACTTCCTTCACGGCGCCGAGGCTGGTGATCACGATCGGTACTTTGTGTTCGATGCAGATCGCCAGATCCGCCTGCAATCGCGGATTGCTGTGGTGGACGATCAGGTTCACCGCGTAAGGCGCGGGGTTTTCCAGTGTCGCCAGCCCTGCTTCGATTTCCTCCAGCCAGGCCTTGAAACCGCTGCTCTCACGCTGGTTCAGCGCAGGGAAACTGCCCACCACGCCATTACGGCAGCAGGCGAGCACCAGCTCAGGGTTGGAAATCAGGAACATCGGCGCCGCCACCACGGGCAGACGCAAGCGTTGTTCGAGCAAAGCGGGCAGCGACATTGGAAGTACCCCGGGTGAGTGTGCCTGTCGGATTTAAAACGGCCGGACGACGACCAGAATTACGATAGCCAGCAATATCAGAACCGGCACTTCATTGAACCAGCGATAAAAGACATGGCTGCGGGTGTTTTCGCCACGGGCAAAACGTTTTACCTGTGCGCCGCACATGTGGTGGTAGCCGATCAGGATCACCACCAGGGTCAGCTTGGCGTGCATCCACGCGCCCTGGCCGAAATAGGCGCTCGGGTTGAGGCTGATCAGCCAGATACCGAACACCAGGGTGGCGATCATCGCTGGCCCCATGATCCCCCGGTACAGCTTGCGCTCCATGATGCTGAAGCGTTCCTTGCTGACGGTGTCTTCGCTTTGCGCGTGATAGACGAACAGGCGCGGCAGGTAAAACAGGCCGGCAAACCAGCAGACCATGCTGATGATGTGAAGCGCTTTGAGCCACAGATAAAGCATTTTTGGTTATTCCCAGGTTCACGGTAGTGAAGATAGTAGGGGGTAGAGCGCCCGCACGTCACCTTGACGGTTGTCGCAGGGCCGCGCGGCCCCTATTATCGACGGCTTTCCAGTGGGTTCGTTGAGGGCAGGTTTATGGTCAAGGTCGGTATCGTCGGCGGCACGGGTTACACCGGTGTCGAACTGCTGCGTCTGTTGGCACAGCATCCGCAGGCAGAAGTGGTGGTGATCACTTCCCGATCCGAGGCCGGCCTGGCCGTGGCCGACATGTACCCGAACCTGCGAGGCCATTACGACGGCCTGGCGTTCAGCGTTCCGGACATCAAGACCCTCGGGGCTTGCGATGTAGTGTTCTTCGCCACGCCGCACGGTGTCGCCCATGCCCTGGCGGGTGAGTTGCTGGCTGCCGGAACCAAGGTTATCGACCTGTCGGCAGACTTCCGTTTGCAAGACGCCGATGAATGGGCCAAGTGGTACGGCCAGCCGCACGGTGCGCCGGAACTGCTGGATGAGGCGGTCTACGGCTTGCCGGAAGTCAATCGCGAGCAGATCAAGCAGGCACGCCTGATTGCTGTACCGGGTTGCTACCCGACCGCGACGCAATTGGGTTTCCTGCCATTGCTCGAAGCCGGTCTGGCCGATACCACACGCTTGATTGCGGACTGCAAATCCGGTGTCAGTGGTGCCGGTCGTGGCGCTTCCGTAGGTTCGCTGTACTCCGAGACGTCGGAAAGCATGAAGGCCTACGCCGTAAAAGGTCACCGTCACTTGCCGGAAATCCGTCAGGGGCTGCGCCGTGCAGCGGGCAAGGACGTTGGCCTGACCTTCGTTCCGCACCTGACGCCGATGATTCGCGGTATTCACTCGACGCTCTACGCGACTGTCGTGGACCGCTCGGTGGATCTGCAGGCGCTGTTCGAAAAGCGTTATGCCAACGAACCGTTCGTCGACGTAATGCCAGCCGGCAGCCATCCGGAAACCCGCAGCGTGCGTGGTGCCAACGTTTGCCGTATCGCCGTGCATCGTCCGCAGGATGGTGATCTGGTGGTGGTGTTGTCGGTCATCGACAATCTGGTCAAAGGCGCGTCGGGTCAGGCTGTGCAGAACCTGAATATCCTCTTCGGTCTGGATGAGCGCCTGGGCCTTTCCCATGCGGGCATGCTGCCGTAAGGCTTTATCCGCAATGCAAAAAGGCCCGTTGAACGGGCCTTTTTGCATTCTGGTCTGACAATTGGGTTGATTGATATACCGTAACAATAGTTGACCGATTTTCTGGGAGAAGCGGATAATGCGCGTCATCACGCATTATGGCGGCGTAACGCCGGGAGATAGTCAGCATGAGCGTCGAATCCTTCACCCCCACGGCTTTGCAATTCACCCACGGTGCTGCGCACAAGGTGAAGAGCCTGGTCGATGAAGAGGGGAATGATCGCTTGAAGCTGCGCGTATTCGTTACGGGCGGCGGTTGTTCAGGGTTTCAGTACGGCTTCACCTTCGATGAAGAAGTGGCCGATGACGACACCATTGTCGAGCGCGAAGGCGTCAGCCTGGTGGTCGATCCGATGAGCTTCCAGTACCTGGCAGGTGCCGAGGTGGATTACCAGGAAGGTCTGGAAGGTTCGCGTTTCGTGATCAAAAACCCGAATGCCACCACCACGTGTGGCTGCGGCTCTTCGTTCTCGATCTGATCGCAACTCACCGCATCAACAAGCGCCGCAGGGTCTCAGGACTCTGCGGCGTTTTGCTGTCTGGGGTTAAGGTTCAGGCGGGGTAGATGGCGCCGAGAATGCGCAGGCCACGCGCGCCGGTGACGCTTGGGCGGTTGGTCGCGATACCTTCCAGGCAGCAATGAGCCAGCCAGGCAAAGGCCATGGCTTCAACCCAGTCCGGGTCTACACCATAAGCGGCAGTGCTGCTGACTTTCGCGTTCGGCAACAGGTTGGCCAACCGTTTCATCAATGTGGCGTTGTGTGCGCCACCGCCGCAGACCAGCAGCTCCCGGGTATCCGATTGAGCGCTTTGCAATGACTCGACGATGGTCAGGGCGGTCAGCTCAAGCAGTGTGGCCTGTACGTTTTCGGCTGCGAAGGTTGGCAGCTGTGACAGATGCTGCATCAGCCATGGCAGATTGAACACTTCGCGGCCAGTGCTCTTCGGGCCTTGAGTGACAAAGAACGGATCACTGAGCAGCTCATTCAACAGAGCCGGTTCAACCTTGCCGCTGGCGGCCCACTGGCCATCGCGATCGAAGTTGTCGCCGCGTTGCCGGTGAATCCAGGCATCCAGCAGGACGTTCCCCGGGCCGCAGTCAAAACCCGCGACAGGCTTGCCGGGTTCGATCAGGCTGAGGTTACTGAACCCACCGACGTTCAGCACCGCGCGGTTACCGGGCTGCTGTTCAAACAAGGCTTCGTGAAAGGCTGGAACCAATGGGGCGCCTTGTCCGCCAGCGGCTACGTCGCGGCTTCGGAAATCGCTGACCACGGTGATGCCGGTCAGCTCGGTGAGCAGCGCAGGGTTGCCGATCTGCACCGTGAACCCGCGTGCCGGTTCGTGGCGAATGGTCTGGCCGTGGCTGCCAATCGCGCGAATGTCGTCGGGCTTGAGGTTTTGTTGGTCGAGGAGGGTGTGAATGCCCTGTGCGGCCAGTTTCACCCAGTTTTGCTGGGCAATGGCGGAGCGGGCAATCTCGTCCGGACCGCTGGCGCACAAGCCAAGCAGCTCGGCGCGCAGGGATTCGGGCATGGGGATGTAATGCGTGGCGATCAGCTTGATCGCCGGGGCTTGCTCGATCAGCGCAATGTCCAGGCCATCAAGGCTGGTCCCGGACATCACACCTATATAGAGCGCCATGGCTTAGCGTTTGCTCGAAGCCAGCAGGGTGGCTTTCTCTTGGTCCATACGCGCCATCAGCGGTTGGCTTTGCGCAAGGAAGCGTGAGCGTTCAGCTTTGGAGATCGGATCGGCCATCGCTACCTTCTGACCCAGTGGATCGACGTGCACACCATTGACCTGGAACTCGTAGTGCAGGTGCGGGCCGGTGGAGAGGCCGGTGGTGCCGATGTAGCCGATCACCTGACCTTGCTTGACGCTGCCGCCAGTCTTGATGCCTTTGGCGAAGCCCTGCATGTGGCCGTACAGCGTACGGTAAGTACTGCCGTGTTGGATAATCACGGTATTGCCGTAACCGCCACGGCGACCGGCCAACAATACCTGGCCGTCGCCGGCAGCCTTGATCGGTGTGCCGCGCGGTGCTGCGTAATCGACACCCTTGTGGGCGCGGATCTTGTTCAGGATCGGGTGCTTGCGGCCCATGGAGAATTTCGAGCTGATGCGGGCGAAGTCTACCGGAGTCCGGATGAACGCCTTGCGCATACTGTTGCCGTCAGCCGTGTAGTAGCTGCTGTTGCCTTGTTTGTTGGTGTAGCGCACAGCGGTGTAAGTCTTGCCACGGTTGGTGAAGCGTGCGGAAAGAATCGGACCGTTACCGACCGCTTTACCGTTGACGACTTTCTGTTCATAGATCACATCGAACTCGTCACCCTGGCGAATATCCTGGGCGAAGTCGACGTCATAGCCAAACACGCTGGCCATATCCATGGTCAGGCTATGGGACAAACCGGCACGGGCTGCGGATTGCGACAGCGAACTGTTGATCACGCCATGTACGTAGGCGGTGCGAACAGTGGGCTTGGCGGTAATGCGGTTGAATGTATAACCCTTATCGTTCTTGGTCAGGCTGATGCTTTCCGTGTCGCTGACTTTGCTGTGCAAATTGGTCAGTTGGCCGTTCGGGCCGAGTTCGAACTCGAGCTTCTGGCCATGTTTGAGCTGGCTGAACTGCTTGGCCTGCTTGTCGCTGGCCAGCACTTCATGCACCGAAGTGGCCGGAAGGCCGACTTTCTCAAACAATGTCGAGAGAGTGTCGCCTTTGGCAACGATCACTTCCCTGTGGCCTGGCGCCTTCTTTTCTTCGACGACTGGCGCGGGGGCGGCCTGGGCGGCTTCCTGAGTATTTTCGGCGCTGTTTTCGATCTGCGCGAAAGGGGAGGCTGCCGGCTCATTTGTGGCTTGGACGACGTCGGCGGCGTCTTGATCTTGTGTCAGTTGTTCTACAGGGCTTTCCAGTTCAAGACTCAGGGTCGTCTTTTTGGCTTCAACATCACTGGAAGGAAATACCAGAAGCGCCAGGCTCAGAAGGGCGGCGATACCGCTTGCTGCGAGCAGGTGGGTCTTCGGGTAAAGCGGTGGCGCTTTAGACGATTCTTTGGTCATAAGTAATTTTGACTTTGAAAAAATGAATTGGAAAAGATGAATGACATGATGAAGACGAAATAACTGTATAAAATATAACCAAATCATCTCTGAAGCAAGCCTGCGGACGCTCTGTCCGTGGATTGGCGTCCGTGCGCCGGGCAAAACTTGTATTTGACGCCCGATCTTGTATGGTTGGTCCCCTTTGAATTCGAGTCTTGCAGGTCTGTTATGAAGTCGGTTGAAGAGCAGCTAGCGCTGATCAAGCGTGGTGCAGAAGAACTGTTGGTCGAGTCCGAGCTGATCGAAAAGCTCAAGCGTGGCCAGCCGCTACGTATTAAGGCAGGCTTCGATCCGACCGCGCCGGATTTGCACCTGGGTCACACCGTGCTCATTAATAAGCTGCGCCAGTTCCAGGATCTGGGGCATCAGGTGATCTTCCTTATCGGTGACTTCACCGGGATGATCGGTGATCCGAGTGGCAAGAGCGCGACACGTCCACCGCTCACTCGTGAACAGGTTCTCGAGAATGCCGAGACCTACAAGACTCAGGTCTTCAAGATTCTTGATCCGGCCAAAACCGAAGTGGCGTTCAACTCCACCTGGATGGATCAGATGGGGCCGGCTGACTTCATTCGCCTGACTTCGCAATACACTGTGGCACGCATGCTCGAGCGCGACGACTTCGACAAGCGCTACACGACCAATCAGCCAATCGCCATTCACGAATTCCTCTATCCGCTGGTTCAGGGTTACGACTCGGTCGCTTTGCGCGCGGATGTCGAGCTGGGCGGTACCGATCAGAAGTTCAACCTGCTGATGGGGCGTGAGCTGCAGCGTAGTTATGGTCAAGAGGCTCAATGCATTCTGACCATGCCGTTGCTCGAAGGGCTGGATGGCGTGAAGAAGATGTCCAAGTCGTTGGGCAACTATGTCGGTATCCAGGAGGCGCCGGGTGTCATGTACGGCAAGCTGGTCTCTATTCCTGATGTGCTGATGTGGCGCTACTTCGAACTGCTCAGCTTCCGCTCCATGGAAGAGATCGATGCTTTGCGGGCTGACGTCGAGGCGGGTGCGAATCCGCGTGACATCAAGATCAAGTTGGCCGAAGAGATCGTTGCGCGTTTCCATGGTGAGGAGGCTGCGGCCAATGCTCACCGTGCAGCAGGCAACCGTATGAAAGATGGCGAGCTGCCGGATGATTTGCCAGAGATCGAATTGACCGCTGCCGAAGATATGCCGATCGCCGCTGTTCTTAATAAGGCGGGTCTGGTGAAGAACTCTGCCGTGGCGCGTGACCTTCTGGGTTCCGGTGGTGTGCGTATAGATGGTGAAGTTGTCGATCGCACCTTTATATACGCACTGGGCGCGACCCACGTTTGCCAGGCCGGGAAGAAGGCATTTGCGCGTATTACGCTCAAATCCGAATAAAGCTGAAATCAGGGGTTGACGGCAGATCCTGGGCGTCTATAATTCGCCCCACTTCCGGCGCAGTCGAAACGGAAAACTCCTTGGTAAACAATGAGTTACGCGGTTTTCGACAGCGGTTACGCTTCAGTTCATCGAAGCCAGAAGGAGTTGGTAGGGCAGGGTGTTGTCGCCTTATTGACGGTTCGATCTTCTCGGTCGAAAGCGGAGAAAAAGAGGTGTTGACAGCAGCGACTAACGCTGTAGAATTCGCCTCCCGCTAACGAGAGATCGGAAGCGCAAGTGGTTGAAGTTGCAAGGGAAACTTTGAAAACTTCTGAAAATAACCGCTTGACAGTAACAGAGGCTGCTGTAGAATGCGCGCCTCGGTTGAGACGAAAGATCTTAACCAACCGCTCTTTAACAACTGAATCAAGCAATTCGTGTGGGTGCTTGTGGAGTCAGACTGATAGTCAACAAGATTATCAGCATCACAAGTTACTCCGCGAGAAATCAAAGATGTAACCAACGATTGCTGAGCCAAGTTTAGGGTTTCTTAAAAACCCAAAGATGTTTGAACTGAAGAGTTTGATCATGGCTCAGATTGAACGCTGGCGGCAGGCCTAACACATGCAAGTCGAGCGGCAGCACGGGTACTTGTACCTGGTGGCGAGCGGCGGACGGGTGAGTAATGCCTAGGAATCTGCCTGGTAGTGGGGGATAACGTTCGGAAACGAACGCTAATACCGCATACGTCCTACGGGAGAAAGCAGGGGACCTTCGGGCCTTGCGCTATCAGATGAGCCTAGGTCGGATTAGCTAGTTGGTGAGGTAATGGCTCACCAAGGCGACGATCCGTAACTGGTCTGAGAGGATGATCAGTCACACTGGAACTGAGACACGGTCCAGACTCCTACGGGAGGCAGCAGTGGGGAATATTGGACAATGGGCGAAAGCCTGATCCAGCCATGCCGCGTGTGTGAAGAAGGTCTTCGGATTGTAAAGCACTTTAAGTTGGGAGGAAGGGCAGTTACCTAATACGTAATTGTTTTGACGTTACCGACAGAATAAGCACCGGCTAACTCTGTGCCAGCAGCCGCGGTAATACAGAGGGTGCAAGCGTTAATCGGAATTACTGGGCGTAAAGCGCGCGTAGGTGGTTCGTTAAGTTGGATGTGAAATCCCCGGGCTCAACCTGGGAACTGCATTCAAAACTGTCGAGCTAGAGTATGGTAGAGGGTGGTGGAATTTCCTGTGTAGCGGTGAAATGCGTAGATATAGGAAGGAACACCAGTGGCGAAGGCGACCACCTGGACTGATACTGACACTGAGGTGCGAAAGCGTGGGGAGCAAACAGGATTAGATACCCTGGTAGTCCACGCCGTAAACGATGTCAACTAGCCGTTGGGAGCCTTGAGCTCTTAGTGGCGCAGCTAACGCATTAAGTTGACCGCCTGGGGAGTACGGCCGCAAGGTTAAAACTCAAATGAATTGACGGGGGCCCGCACAAGCGGTGGAGCATGTGGTTTAATTCGAAGCAACGCGAAGAACCTTACCAGGCCTTGACATCCAATGAACTTTCCAGAGATGGATTGGTGCCTTCGGGAACATTGAGACAGGTGCTGCATGGCTGTCGTCAGCTCGTGTCGTGAGATGTTGGGTTAAGTCCCGTAACGAGCGCAACCCTTGTCCTTAGTTACCAGCACGTAATGGTGGGCACTCTAAGGAGACTGCCGGTGACAAACCGGAGGAAGGTGGGGATGACGTCAAGTCATCATGGCCCTTACGGCCTGGGCTACACACGTGCTACAATGGTCGGTACAGAGGGTTGCCAAGCCGCGAGGTGGAGCTAATCCCACAAAACCGATCGTAGTCCGGATCGCAGTCTGCAACTCGACTGCGTGAAGTCGGAATCGCTAGTAATCGCGAATCAGAATGTCGCGGTGAATACGTTCCCGGGCCTTGTACACACCGCCCGTCACACCATGGGAGTGGGTTGCACCAGAAGTAGCTAGTCTAACCTTCGGGGGGACGGTTACCACGGTGTGATTCATGACTGGGGTGAAGTCGTAACAAGGTAGCCGTAGGGGAACCTGCGGCTGGATCACCTCCTTAATCGACGACATCAGCTGCTCCATAAGTTCCCACACGAATTGCTTGATTCATTGAAGAAGACGATACGAAGCAGCCCGAAATTGGGTCTGTAGCTCAGTTGGTTAGAGCGCACCCCTGATAAGGGTGAGGTCGGCAGTTCGAATCTGCCCAGACCCACCAATTTTGTGTGGGAATACCTGTAGAAATACGGGGCCATAGCTCAGCTGGGAGAGCGCCTGCCTTGCACGCAGGAGGTCAACGGTTCGATCCCGTTTGGCTCCACCACTACTGCTTCTGTTGTTGAAAGCTTAGAAATGAGCATTCCATCGTGATGATGGTGAATGTTGATTTCTAGTCTTTGGCTAGATCGTTCTTTAAAAATTTGGGTATGTGATAGAAAGATAGACTGAACGTTACTTTCACTGGTAACGGATCAGGCTAAGGTAAAATTTGTGAGTTGCTCTTTGAGCAAGTGCGAATTTTCGGCGAATGTCGTCTTCACAGTATAACCAGATTGCTTGGGGTTATATGGTCAAGTGAAGAAGCGCATACGGTGGATGCCTTGGCAGTCAGAGGCGATGAAAGACGTGGTAGCCTGCGAAAAGCTTCGGGGAGTCGGCAAACAGACTTTGATCCGGAGATGTCTGAATGGGGGAACCCAGCCATCATAAGATGGTTATCTTGTACTGAATACATAGGTGCAAGAGGCGAACCAGGGGAACTGAAACATCTAAGTACCCTGAGGAAAAGAAATCAACCGAGATTCCCTTAGTAGTGGCGAGCGAACGGGGACTAGCCCTTAAGTGGCTTTGAGATTAGCGGAACGCTCTGGAAAGTGCGGCCATAGTGGGTGATAGCCCTGTACGCGAAAATCTCTTAGTCATGAAATCGAGTAGGACGGAGCACGAGAAACTTTGTCTGAATATGGGGGGACCATCCTCCAAGGCTAAATACTACTGACTGACCGATAGTGAACTAGTACCGTGAGGGAAAGGCGAAAAGAACCCCGGAGAGGGGAGTGAAATAGATCCTGAAACCGTATGCGTACAAGCAGTGGGAGCCCACTTTGTTGGGTGACTGCGTACCTTTTGTATAATGGGTCAGCGACTTATTTTCAGTGGCGAGCTTAACCGAATAGGGGAGGCGTAGCGAAAGCGAGTCTTAATAGGGCGTCTAGTCGCTGGGAATAGACCCGAAACCGGGCGATCTATCCATGGGCAGGTTGAAGGTTAGGTAACACTGACTGGAGGACCGAACCGACTACCGTTGAAAAGTTAGCGGATGACCTGTGGATCGGAGTGAAAGGCTAATCAAGCTCGGAGATAGCTGGTTCTCCTCGAAAGCTATTTAGGTAGCGCCTCATGTATCACTGTAGGGGGTAGAGCACTGTTTCGGCTAGGGGGTCATCCCGACTTACCAAACCGATGCAAACTCCGAATACCTACAAGTGCCGAGCATGGGAGACACACGGCGGGTGCTAACGTCCGTCGTGAAAAGGGAAACAACCCAGACCGTCAGCTAAGGTCCCAAAGTTATGGTTAAGTGGGAAACGATGTGGGAAGGCTTAGACAGCTAGGAGGTTGGCTTAGAAGCAGCCACCCTTTAAAGAAAGCGTAATAGCTCACTAGTCGAGTCGGCCTGCGCGGAAGATGTAACGGGGCTCAAACCATACACCGAAGCTACGGGTATCACTTAGGTGATGCGGTAGAGGAGCGTTCTGTAAGCCTGTGAAGGTGAGTTGAGAAGCTTGCTGGAGGTATCAGAAGTGCGAATGCTGACATGAGTAACGACAATGGGTGTGAAAAACACCCACGCCGAAAGACCAAGGTTTCCTGCGCAACGTTAATCGACGCAGGGTTAGTCGGTCCCTAAGGCGAGGCTGAAAAGCGTAGTCGATGGAAAACAGGTTAATATTCCTGTACTTCTGGTTATTGCGATGGAGGGACGGAGAAGGCTAGGCCAGCTTGGCGTTGGTTGTCCAAGTTTAAGGTGGTAGGCTGGAATCTTAGGTAAATCCGGGATTCCAAGGCCGAGAGCTGATGACGAGTGTTCTTTTAGAACACGAAGTGGTTGATGCCATGCTTCCAAGAAAAGCTTCTAAGCTTCAGGTAACCAGGAACCGTACCCCAAACCGACACAGGTGGTTGGGTAGAGAATACCAAGGCGCTTGAGAGAACTCGGGTGAAGGAACTAGGCAAAATGGCACCGTAACTTCGGGAGAAGGTGCGCCGGTGAGGGTGAAGCACTTGCTGCGTAAGCCCACGCCGGTCGAAGATACCAGGCCGCTGCGACTGTTTATTAAAAACACAGCACTCTGCAAACACGAAAGTGGACGTATAGGGTGTGACGCCTGCCCGGTGCCGGAAGGTTAATTGATGGGGTTAGCTAACGCGAAGCTCTTGATCGAAGCCCCGGTAAACGGCGGCCGTAACTATAACGGTCCTAAGGTAGCGAAATTCCTTGTCGGGTAAGTTCCGACCTGCACGAATGGCGTAACGATGGCGGCGCTGTCTCCACCCGAGACTCAGTGAAATTGAAATCGCTGTGAAGATGCAGTGTATCCGCGGCTAGACGGAAAGACCCCGTGAACCTTTACTATAGCTTTGCACTGGACTTTGAATTTGCTTGTGTAGGATAGGTGGGAGGCTTTGAAGCGTGGACGCCAGTTCGCGTGGAGCCATCCTTGAAATACCACCCTGGCAACTTTGAGGTTCTAACTCAGGTCCGTTATCCGGATCGAGGACAGTGTATGGTGGGTAGTTTGACTGGGGCGGTCTCCTCCTAAAGAGTAACGGAGGAGTACGAAGGTGCGCTCAGACCGGTCGGAAATCGGTCGTAGAGTATAAAGGCAAAAGCGCGCTTGACTGCGAGACAGACACGTCGAGCAGGTACGAAAGTAGGTCTTAGTGATCCGGTGGTTCTGTATGGAAGGGCCATCGCTCAACGGATAAAAGGTACTCCGGGGATAACAGGCTGATACCGCCCAAGAGTTCATATCGACGGCGGTGTTTGGCACCTCGATGTCGGCTCATCACATCCTGGGGCTGAAGCCGGTCCCAAGGGTATGGCTGTTCGCCATTTAAAGTGGTACGCGAGCTGGGTTTAGAACGTCGTGAGACAGTTCGGTCCCTATCTGCCGTGGACGTTTGAGATTTGAGAGGGGCTGCTCCTAGTACGAGAGGACCGGAGTGGACGAACCTCTGGTGTTCCGGTTGTCACGCCAGTGGCATTGCCGGGTAGCTATGTTCGGAATAGATAACCGCTGAAAGCATCTAAGCGGGAAACTAGCCTCAAGATGAGATCTCACTGGGACCTTGAGTCCCCTGAAGGGCCGTCGAAGACTACGACGTTGATAGGTTGGGTGTGTAAGCGCTGTGAGGCGTTGAGCTAACCAATACTAATTGCCCGTGAGGCTTGACCATATAACACCCAAGCAATTTGCGCTTAAGAGCCAGATTGCGGTGTGTGAAGACGCAATGAACCGAAAGTTCGCAACCATTCACAAAAGCCGCACAAACTATCGCATACCCAATTTGCTGAAGCGTCGAAAGACGGTTCGGTACCCGAATTTCTTGACGACCATAGAGCATTGGAACCACCTGATCCCATCCCGAACTCAGAAGTGAAACGATGCATCGCCGATGGTAGTGTGGGGTTTCCCCATGTGAGAGTAGGTCATCGTCAAGATTAAATTCCGAAACCCCTATCTGCGTATGCAGGTAGGGGTTTTGTTTTGCCCGCAGAAAAACTGACGTTTAGGGTTTCTATGCAACTGCTCGGTGTATGGCTATCATGCGGGCCTCATTGTGAGGCGAGACTTGCATGCTGACGTTGTTAAAGCTTCTTAAGGATGGCCGATTCCATTCGGGCCAGGCCCTGGGCGTAGCCTTGGGCGTCAGTCGTAGCGCTGTATGGAAGCAGCTTCAGCATTTGGAGGCTGAGCTCGGCTTATCCATTCATAAAGTGCGCGGTCGCGGCTATCAGCTGGCTGCGCCATTGACGCTGCTTGATCCTGTCGAGATATGCGCGCGTGAGCCTTCCTGTGAGTGGCCCATCCTGGTCCTCGACTCAATTGACTCAACCAATGCTGAAGCCTTGCGCGCTATCGAACGTGGCCAGATCGCGCCATTTCTGGTGCTTGCCGAGCGGCAAACGGCTGGTCGCGGACGGCGTGGACGCAAGTGGGTGAGTCCGTTCGCAGAAAACATCTATTACAGCCTGGTGTTGCGCATTGAGGGTGGGATGCGGCAGCTGGAAGGCTTGAGTCTAGTTGTTGGGCTCGCCGTACTGCAGGCCTTGCGAGAGCTTGGTATTTCAGGCGCGGGGTTGAAGTGGCCTAATGATGTTCTGGTTGGTCAGAAAAAAATTGCTGGAATATTGCTCGAATTAGTGGGCGATCCTGCAGATGTGTGTCACGTAGTGATCGGTGTCGGGATCAATGTGAACATGCAGATGACTGATGAGGTTGACCAGCAGTGGACGTCCATGCGGCTCGAGTCGGGCAAGGCGGTTGATCGCAATCACCTGGTTGCGAAGTTGGGCGTGATGCTCCGGGCCTACTTGAGTCGCCACCAGGTCGACGGATTTCCGGCTATCCGGGCGGAGTGGGAGCAAAATCATCTATGGCAGGGGCGCGCCGTGTCGTTGATTGCTGGAGCTAGTCAGATAGATGGAGAGGTGTTGGGTATCGATGGTCAGGGTGCCTTGCGCTTGAAGGTGAATGGCGTGGAAAAAGTCTTTAGTGGTGGTGAGCTCAGCCTGAGGTTGCGTGATGATTCTTGAGCTCGATTGTGGAAACAGTTTCATCAAGTGGCGTGTGCTCGGCGTGGATGTCGGGCGGGTGGTTGGTGAGGGTGTCGTTGATTCGGATCTCGCGCTGCTTGAGAGTTTGAAGGGGCTCAAGGGGCTCGCTCTCAAGCATTGTCGGTTAGTGAGCGTCAGAACCGCTGAAGAAACCGGAGCCTTGATCTCTTTGTTGTCAGAGACTTTCGGTGTTTCCGTAGTGTGCGCTACGCCGGCTCGCGAAATGTCCGGGGTTCGTAATGGCTATGAAGAGTTCGAGCGGCTAGGGCTTGATCGCTGGCTTGCAATGCTCGGAGGATTTCACCTGGCTTCAGGTGCTTGTCTGGTGCTCGACTTCGGTACCGCAGTCACGGCTGATTTTGTCGCTAGGGATGGCGAGCATCTTGGAGGCTTCATCTGTCCGGGAATGCCCTTAATGCGTAACCAGTTGCGTACTCATACCCGTAGAATCCGCTATGGCGACCTTGCTGCCGAGCGCGCTTTGGAGAGTCTTGTTCCTGGGCGTACTACCGTCGAGGCGGTCGAGCGAGGTTGCTTGCTGATGTTGAGAGGCTTTGTTCAGGCTCAGCTAGAGTTGGCGCGCAGCTATTGGGGGGAGGATTTCGCTGTATTCCTCACAGGAGGAGATGCTGATCTGGTCTCCGAGGTTGTGCCTGGGGCCAGGGTGGTTCCAGATTTGGTGTTTGTAGGGTTGGCTATGGCGTGTCCCTTGTCTTGAGGTTTTTATGCGTTGGTTGTTCCTGCTGCTGCTTGTTCTCAATGTGTTCTATTACGTCTGGCACCAACAGGAGGCTCCGCTTCGCGCGAAGGATGTAACCCCCTTGAGTATGTATCGGGGCTCTCAGCAGGACATTCGTTTGTTGAGCGAGGCGACTGATACGACCCGAGACAAAGGAAAATCCACGCAGACGGAAAGCAGTTGTCTCTATCTGGGCGGTTCTGCCCGGCAGGAAGTCGCTCAGGCAGTCGAGCATCGATTGAGTGGCATGGACATCAAGTTTCAGCCCTTGCCGAAGGATCTCCCTGAATATGCGGGTTACTGGGTGCGTGTGGCGCCGGAAAGCCGGCGTTTGCTGGACGACTTGCAGTTGCAAAGCCTTTCTAAAGAATTCAATGAGTTAAAACATAAAATAATGCCGTGTGAGGGGGTTGCACCTGTCGAATAGTTTGCATAGAATGGCGCCCGCTTCGCAGTGAAGACCTTTTAAAGGTTGACGGTGCGAAGCGAGGTCAACGCAGCTAACCTCAGGTTTTTAATGAGAAAATGCTTGACAGAAGGCTGGCATAGTATAGAATGCCGGCTCGCTTAGGAGGGGTTCCCGAGCGGCCAAAGGGATCAGACTGTAAATCTGACGTCTACGACTTCGAAGGTTCGAATCCTTCCCCCTCCACCATTTTTAGCGAGAGCTGCAAGCTCCGCGGGTATAGTTTAGTGGTAGAACCTCAGCCTTCCAAGCTGATGATGCGGGTTCGATTCCCGCTACCCGCTCCAGGTTTGCAGGTCCTGCAAAGTGTTACGCTCTTGTAGCTCAGTTGGTAGAGCACACCCTTGGTAAGGGTGAGGTCAGCGGTTCAAATCCGCTCAAGAGCTCCATATAACAAGGCAGATATGAAAATATCTGCCTTTGTTTTAATGGCTTGTAGATGCGCGTTGTTGCCTGAGAGGGTGTTGTGCGTCTTTGGTGCTGGTGTGCATGGCCAGGATCGATGAGTAAATTGTTGTAAAGTCTTTTTCGGGCCGGCATAATGGTCGGCCTGATTTTGTTTTAGGTCAGTAGCTCAATTGGCAGAGCGACGGTCTCCAAAACCGTAGGTTGGGGGTTCGATTCCCTCCTGACCTGCCAGATTCACCAGGTGTGTCTGGCTTTCTTTTCACAGGATCTTCATAGATGACTCCTAAAGCTGAAGCTCAAGGCTCTCGCTTCGATCTACTCAAGTGGCTGGTAGTAGTTGCTTTGGTGATTGTTGGCGTTGTTGGCAATCAGTATTACTCTGCTTCGCCGATCCTGTACCGCGTGCTCGCTTTGCTGGTCATTGCTGCTGTAGCTGCCTTTGTAGGCCTGCAGACGGTTAAGGGCAAGTCTTTCTTTGTACTGGTTAAGGAAGCGCGCACCGAGATTCGTAAAGTCGTTTGGCCAACTCGCCAAGAAACTACGCAGACCACGTTGATCGTTGTGGCTGTTGTTCTGGTTATGGCGTTGCTGTTGTGGGGGCTTGATTCCCTGCTCGGTTGGCTTGTTTCCTTGATCGTCGGCTAAGGGTGTCCCGTGGCTAAGCGTTGGTACGTTGTGCATGCTTACTCCGGTTACGAGAAGCATGTCATGCGTTCGTTGATCGAGCGCGTAAAGCTGGCTGGCATGGAAGATGGCTTCGGCGAAATTCTGGTTCCCACTGAAGAAGTGGTTGAAATGCGTAATGGCCAGAAGCGCAAAAGCGAACGCAAATTCTTCCCTGGTTATGTGCTGGTTCAGATGGACATGAACGAGGGTACTTGGCACTTGGTCAAGGATACTCCTCGGGTGATGGGTTTCATCGGTGGTACTGCCGACAAGCCTGCACCAATCACAGATAAAGAAGCAGAAGCGATTCTGCGTCGCGTTGCTGATGGTAGCGACAAGCCGAAGCCGAAGACGTTGTTCGAGCCGGGTGAGTCGGTACGTGTCAACGACGGGCCGTTTGCCGATTTTACCGGCACGGTTGAAGAGGTTAACTACGAAAAGAGCCGGATCCAAGTGGCGGTGCTCATTTTCGGTCGCTCTACTCCGGTAGAGTTGGAGTTCAGCCAGGTCGAAAAGGTCTAGCTGAGCAAGCATCCCAACCCCGCAGCCCTAGGCTGTGGGGTTTTGTCGTCACTGGGATAAACGCGCAAGTAACCGGGGAGCCTTTCGAGGCGTTTGAACCCGTAATTGGAGTGCCTCATGGCCAAGAAGATTACCGCTTACATCAAGCTGCAAGTGAAGGCCGCTCAGGCTAACCCAAGCCCACCTGTTGGTCCTGCTCTGGGTCAGCACGGCGTGAACATCATGGAATTCTGCAAGGCTTTCAACGCCCGTACTCAGGGTCTTGAGCCAGGTCTGCCGACTCCAGTGATCATCACTGTCTACAGCGACCGTAGCTTCACGTTCGAAACCAAATCCACTCCTGCTTCGGTTCTGCTGAAGAAGGCTGCTGGTCTGACTAGCGGTTCCGCTCGTCCGAACACCGTTAAGGTTGGCACTGTGACTCGTGCTCAGCTGGAAGAAATCGCGAAAACCAAAAACGCGGATCTGACTGCAGCTGATATGGAAGCAGCCGTGCGTACTATCGCCGGTTCTGCTCGTAGCATGGGCCTTAACGTGGAGGGTGTGTAATGGCTAAGCTGACCAAGCGTCAAAAGGCTATCGCCGGCAAAATCGAAGCAGGCAAGGCCTACAACTTTGTAGACGCTGCTGCTCTGCTGTCCGAGCTGTCGACTGTCAAGTTCAGCGAGTCGTTCGACGTAGCTGTGAACCTGGGTGTTGACCCGCGTAAATCCGACCAGGTCGTTCGTAGCGCTACCGTGCTGCCGCACGGTACCGGCAAGACCGTTCGCGTTGCTGTGTTCACTCAGGGTCCAGCTGCCGAGGCCGCTCTGGCTGCCGGCGCTGACCGTGTAGGTATGGACGACCTGGCTGCCGAAATGAAAGGCGGCGACCTGAACTATGACGTAGTGATCGCATCCCCGGATGCAATGCGCGTTGTAGGTCAGTTGGGTCAGATCCTCGGTCCACGTGGTCTGATGCCTAACCCTAAAGTCGGCACAGTAACTCCAGACGTAGCTACCGCGGTTAAAAACGCCAAGGCTGGTCAGGTTCGTTATCGCACCGACAAAAACGGCATCATCCACACTTCCGTTGGCAAAGTCGGCTTCGATGCCGTCAAGCTGAAGGAAAACGTTGAAGCCCTGATCGCTGATCTGAAGCGTATCAAGCCAGCTTCCTCGAAAGGTATTTACGTCAAGCGCGTTACCCTGAGCACTACTATGGGTCCAGGTCTGGTCATCGACCAGGGTTCGCTCGACGCGTAAGACGCAGGTTGGCGCAAGTAATTGCGCCAATTGAAAGATTGGGGTCCCTGCCTGGCGGGGGCTATCCAAGACCGTAGGCGACGCAAGTCTTAAACCTCAAGCCTACGCAGATGGTGCTCCCGGTTCCTTACCGAATCAGACACCAAAACGACATCCGGTTTCGACTGGATGAAACGGTAACAAGCAGGAGTTAAACCCGTGGCAATTAAACTCGAAGACAAGAAGGCCATCGTCGCTGAAGTCAACGAGGCTGCCAAAGTCGCTCTGTCCGCTGTCGTGGCTGATGCCCGTGGCGTAACAGTAGGCGCGATGACCGGACTCCGTAAAGAGGCTCGTGAAGCTGGCGTTTATGTACGTGTCGTACGTAACACCCTGCTCAAGCGCGCTGTTGCTGACACTGAATTCAGTGTCCTCAACGACGTGTTCACCGGCCCTACCCTGATTGCATTCTCCAAAGAACATCCAGGCGCTGCTGCCCGGATTTTCAAAGAGTTCGCCAAGGGTCAGGACAAGTTCGAGATCAAGGCAGCTGCGTTTGATGGCAAGTTCCTTGCCGCTAACCAGATCGACGTGTTGGCTACCCTGCCGACCCGCGACGAAGCTATTGCGAAACTGATGAGCGTGATCCAAGGCGCTACCAGCAAGCTGGCTCGTACCCTGGCAGCCGTTCGCGACCAGAAAGAAGCTGCTGCTGCCTAAGGCACAGCGAGACCTTTCAAAATCATATGTTTAATTTGATGGCTGCGTAAGCTGTCACCCCAATACAGGATTCAAGTCATGTCTCTGACTAACGAACAAATCATCGAAGCAATCGGCCAGAAAACCGTTCTGGAAGTTGTTGAGCTGATCAAAGCAATGGAAGAAACCTTCGGCGTTACCGCTGCTGTTGCTGCTGCTGGTCCAGCTGCTGCTGCCGCTGTTGTTGAAGAGCAAACTGAATTCAACGTCATGCTGACCGAAGCTGGCGAGAAGAAAGTTAACGTGATCAAGGCTGTACGTGAGCTGACCGGTCTGGGCCTGAAAGAAGCCAAGGCTGTAGTTGACGGCGCTCCTGCCATGGTTCTGGAAGCTGTTGCCAAAGACGCAGCTGACAAAGCCAAAGCAGCTCTGGAAGAAGCAGGCGCTAAAGTCGAGCTGAAATAAGCATCGACTTTGCTCCTCCAGCCCGAGCGTTAAGCGAAAGGCTGATGGCTGGTGGCTCTTGCCACCGGCCTTTTTCCGTTATTGGCAGCCGACTGGGTCGGTGCTGGTAACGAGCTGTATCCACCCGATGTGGTGGCGCAAACCATGGGGTTTGCACGATTTTCTGGCTGCTCCCGTCGGGAGGGGCCAAACAAGCAGGTGACCAAGCTGGGGAACGCTGATGGCTTACTCATATACTGAGAAAAAACGTATCCGCAAGGACTTTAGCAAGTTGCCGGACGTCATGGATGTGCCGTACCTCCTGGCCATCCAGCTGGATTCGTATCGTGAATTCTTGCAAGCGGGAGCGACTAAAGATCAGTTCCGCGACGTGGGCCTGCATGCGGCCTTCAAATCCGTTTTCCCGATCATCAGCTACTCCGGCAATGCTGCGCTGGAGTACGTCGGTTATCGCCTGGGCGAACCGGCATTTGATGTCAAAGAATGCGTATTGCGCGGTGTAACTTACGCCGTACCTTTGCGGGTAAAAGTGCGCCTGATCATTTTCGACAAAGAATCGTCGAACAAAGCGATCAAGGACATCAAAGAGCAAGAAGTCTACATGGGTGAAATCCCCCTGATGACTGAGAACGGTACCTTCGTAATCAACGGTACCGAGCGTGTAATCGTTTCCCAGCTGCACCGTTCCCCGGGCGTGTTCTTCGACCACGACCGTGGCAAGACGCACAGCTCCGGCAAACTGCTGTACTCCGCGCGCATCATTCCTTACCGCGGTTCGTGGTTGGACTTCGAGTTCGACCCGAAAGATTGCGTATTTGTGCGTATCGACCGTCGCCGCAAGCTGCCTGCATCGGTACTGCTGCGCGCGCTGGGCTATACCACTGAAGAAGTGCTGGACGCGTTCTACACCACCAACGTCTTCCATGTGCAGGGTGAAAACCTCAGCCTGGAACTGGTGCCTCAGCGCCTGCGTGGTGAAATTGCTGTCCTCGATATTCAGGATGACAAAGGCAAGGTTATTGTCGAGCAAGGTCGTCGTATCACCGCTCGCCACATCAACCAGCTGGAAAAAGCCGGGATCAAAGAGCTGCAAGTGCCTCTGGACTACGTCCTGGGTCGCACTACCGCCAAGGTCATCGTGCATCCGGCTACCGGCGAAATCCTGGCAGAGTGCAACACCGAGCTGAACACCGAAATCCTGGCAAAAATTGCCAAGGCGGGCGTTGTTCGCATCGAAACTCTGTACACCAACGATATCGACTGCGGTCCGTTCGTCTCCGACACCCTGAAGATCGACTCCACCAGCAACCAATTGGAAGCGCTGGTCGAAATCTATCGCATGATGCGTCCAGGCGAGCCGCCAACCAAGGACGCTGCCGAGACACTGTTCAACAACCTGTTCTTCAGTCCTGAGCGCTATGACCTGTCTGCGGTCGGCCGGATGAAGTTCAACCGTCGTATCGGTCGTACCGAGATCGAAGGTTCGGGCGTGTTGTGCAAAGAAGACATCGTCGCGGTTCTGAAGACTCTGGTCGACATCCGTAACGGTAAAGGCATCGTCGATGACATCGACCACCTGGGTAACCGTCGTGTTCGCTGCGTAGGCGAAATGGCCGAGAACCAGTTCCGCGTTGGCCTGGTACGTGTTGAGCGTGCGGTCAAAGAGCGTCTGTCGATGGCGGAAAGCGAAGGCCTGATGCCGCAAGACCTGATCAACGCCAAGCCAGTGGCTGCGGCGGTGAAAGAGTTCTTCGGTTCCAGTCAGCTGTCCCAGTTCATGGACCAGAACAACCCGCTGTCCGAGATCACCCACAAGCGTCGCGTCTCTGCACTCGGCCCAGGCGGTTTGACTCGCGAACGTGCAGGCTTCGAAGTCCGTGACGTACACCCGACTCACTACGGTCGTGTATGCCCGATTGAAACGCCGGAAGGTCCGAACATCGGTCTGATCAACTCCCTGGCCGCCTATGCGCGCACCAACCAGTACGGCTTCCTCGAGAGCCCGTACCGTGTGGTGAAAGACGCTCTGGTCACCGACGAGATCGTTTTCCTGTCCGCCATCGAAGAAGCTGATCACGTGATCGCTCAGGCTTCGGCCACGATGAACGACAAGAAAGTCCTGATCGACGAGCTGGTAGCTGTTCGTCACTTGAACGAGTTCACCGTCAAGGCGCCGGAAGATGTCACCTTGATGGACGTGTCGCCGAAGCAGGTAGTTTCGGTTGCTGCGTCGCTGATCCCGTTCCTCGAGCACGACGACGCCAACCGTGCGTTGATGGGTTCGAACATGCAGCGTCAAGCTGTACCAACCCTGCGTGCTGACAAGCCGCTGGTAGGTACCGGCATGGAACGTAACGTGGCTCGCGACTCCGGCGTTTGCGTCGTGGCTCGTCGTGGCGGCGTGATCGATTCCGTCGATGCCAGCCGTATCGTGGTTCGTGTTGCTGATGATGAAGTTGAAACCGGCGAAGCTGGTGTCGACATCTACAACCTGACCAAGTACACCCGCTCCAACCAGAACACCTGCATCAACCAGCGTCCGCTGGTGAGCAAAGGTGATCGGGTTCAGCGCAGCGACATCATGGCCGACGGTCCGTCCACCGATATGGGTGAACTGGCTCTGGGTCAGAACATGCGCATCGCGTTCATGGCATGGAACGGCTTCAACTTCGAAGACTCCATCTGCCTGTCCGAGCGTGTTGTTCAGGAAGACCGTTTCACCACGATCCACATCCAGGAACTGACCTGTGTGGCGCGTGACACCAAGCTTGGGCCAGAGGAAATCACAGCAGACATCCCGAACGTGGGTGAAGCTGCACTGAACAAGCTGGACGAAGCCGGTATCGTTTACGTAGGTGCTGAAGTAGGCGCAGGCGACATCCTGGTAGGTAAGGTCACTCCGAAAGGCGAGACCCAACTGACTCCGGAAGAAAAACTGCTGCGTGCGATCTTCGGTGAAAAAGCCAGCGACGTTAAAGACACCTCCCTGCGTGTGCCTACCGGCACCAAGGGTACTGTCATCGACGTACAGGTCTTCACCCGTGACGGCGTTGAGCGTGATGCTCGTGCACTGTCGATCGAGAAGACTCAACTCGACGAGATCCGCAAGGACCTGAACGAAGAGTTCCGTATCGTTGAAGGCGCTACTTTCGAACGTCTGCGTTCCGCTCTGGTCGGCCACAAAGCCGAAGGCGGCGCCGGTCTGAAGAAAGGTCAGGAAATCACCGACGAAGTTCTCGACGGTCTTGAGCACGGCCAGTGGTTCAAGCTGCGCATGGCTGAAGATGCTCTGAACGAGCAGCTCGAGAAGGCTCAGGCCTACATCGTTGATCGCCGCCGTCTGCTGGACGACAAGTTCGAAGACAAGAAGCGCAAGCTGCAGCAGGGCGATGACCTGGCTCCAGGCGTGCTGAAAATCGTCAAGGTTTACCTGGCAATCCGTCGCCGCATCCAGCCGGGCGACAAGATGGCCGGTCGTCACGGTAACAAGGGTGTGGTCTCCGTGATCATGCCGGTTGAAGACATGCCGCACGATGCCAATGGCACCCCGGTCGACGTCGTCCTCAACCCGTTGGGCGTACCTTCGCGTATGAACGTTGGTCAGATCCTTGAAACCCACCTGGGCCTCGCGGCCAAAGGTCTGGGCGAGAAGATCAACCGGATGGTCGAAGAGCAGCGTAAGGTTGCTGAACTTCGCACCTTCCTGGACGAGATCTACAACCAGATCGGCGGTCGTAACGAAGATCTGGATAGCTTCTCCGACCAGGAAATCCTGGATCTGGCGAAGAACCTGCGTGGCGGCGTTCCAATGGCCACTCCAGTGTTCGACGGCGCCAAGGAAAGCGAAATCAAGGCCATGCTGAAACTGGCAGACCTGCCAGAAAGCGGCCAGATGCAGCTGACCGACGGCCGTACCGGCAACAAGTTCGAGCGCCCGGTTACTGTTGGCTACATGTACATGCTGAAGCTGAACCACTTGGTAGACGACAAGATGCACGCTCGTTCTACCGGTTCGTACAGCCTGGTTACCCAGCAGCCGCTGGGTGGTAAGGCGCAGTTCGGTGGTCAGCGTTTCGGGGAGATGGAGGTCTGGGCACTGGAAGCATACGGTGCTGCTTACACTCTGCAAGAAATGCTCACAGTGAAGTCGGACGATGTGAACGGCCGGACCAAGATGTACAAAAACATCGTGGACGGCGATCACCGTATGGAGCCGGGCATGCCCGAGTCCTTCAACGTGTTGATCAAGGAAATTCGTTCCCTCGGCATCGATATCGATCTGGAAACCGAATAACACGTGACGCGAATCGAGAGCGGGGCAGGATTGCCCGCTCTCTGCTCCGCCAGGAGGAAAGGCCTTGAAAGACCTACTGAATTTGCTGAAAAACCAGGGTCAAGTCGAAGAGTTCGACGCCATCCGTATTGGATTGGCATCGCCTGAGATGATCCGTTCGTGGTCGTTCGGTGAAGTTAAAAAGCCGGAAACCATCAACTACCGTACGTTCAAACCTGAGCGTGACGGCCTGTTCTGCGCCAAGATCTTTGGCCCGGTAAAGGATTACGAGTGCCTGTGCGGTAAGTACAAGCGCTTGAAGCACCGTGGTGTGATCTGCGAGAAGTGCGGCGTTGAAGTCGCGCTGGCAAAAGTTCGTCGTGAGCGCATGGCGCACATCGAGCTGGCCTCGCCAGTAGCCCACATCTGGTTCCTGAAATCGCTGCCGTCCCGTATCGGCTTGCTGATGGACATGACCCTGCGTGATATCGAGCGCGTTCTCTACTTCGAGAGCTATGTCGTTATCGATCCAGGCATGACCACCCTTGAAAAGGGTCAGCTGCTCAACGACGAGCAGTACTTCGAAGCGCTGGAAGAGTTCGGCGACGATTTCGATGCCCGCATGGGTGCCGAAGCTGTCCGTGAACTGCTGCACGCTATCGACCTGGAACACGAGATTGGCCGTCTGCGTGAAGAGATTCCGCAAACCAACTCCGAAACCAAAATCAAAAAGCTGTCCAAGCGTCTGAAGTTGATGGAAGCCTTCCAGGGTTCCGGCAACCTGCCAGAGTGGATGGTGCTGACCGTTCTGCCGGTTCTGCCGCCAGATCTGCGTCCACTGGTCCCATTGGATGGCGGTCGTTTCGCGACTTCCGACCTCAACGATCTATATCGTCGAGTGATCAACCGTAACAACCGTTTGAAGCGCCTGCTTGATCTGTCCGCTCCGGACATCATCGTGCGCAACGAAAAGCGTATGTTGCAGGAAGCCGTCGACGCACTGCTCGACAACGGTCGTCGTGGCCGCGCTATCACCGGTTCCAACAAGCGTCCTCTGAAATCCCTGGCTGACATGATCAAGGGTAAGCAAGGTCGTTTCCGTCAGAACTTGCTCGGTAAGCGTGTTGACTACTCCGGTCGTTCGGTAATTACCGTAGGTCCGACTCTGCGTCTGCACCAGTGCGGTCTGCCGAAGAAGATGGCTCTCGAGCTGTTCAAGCCGTTCATTTTCGGCAAGCTGGAAATGCGTGGTCTTGCTACCACCATCAAAGCGGCCAAGAAGATGGTTGAGCGTGAGCTGCCAGAGGTTTGGGACGTTCTCGCTGAAGTGATTCGCGAACACCCGGTTCTCCTCAACCGTGCACCGACCCTTCACCGTCTGGGTATCCAGGCGTTTGAACCGGTACTGATCGAAGGTAAGGCTATCCAGCTGCACCCTCTGGTCTGTGCTGCGTACAACGCCGACTTCGACGGCGACCAAATGGCCGTGCACGTACCGCTGACGCTGGAAGCCCAGCTGGAAGCGCGTGCGTTGATGATGTCGACCAACAACATTCTGTCGCCAGCCAACGGTGAGCCAATCATCGTTCCTTCGCAGGACGTTGTATTGGGTCTGTACTACATGACTCGTGAAGCGATCAACGCCAAAGGCGAAGGTCGTGTGTTCGCGGATCTGCAAGAAGTTGACCGTGTGTTCCGTGCCGGCGAAGCCGCACTGCACGCCAAGGTCAAGGTGCGGATCAACGAAACCGTGAACGATCGTGATGGCGGCAGCGTGACCAACACTCGTATCGTCGACACTACCGTCGGCCGTGCGCTGTTGTTCCAGGTTGTGCCAAAAGGTCTGTCCTTCGACGTCGTCAACCTGCCGATGAAGAAGAAAGCGATCTCCAAACTGATCAACCAGTGCTACCGCGTGGTTGGTTTGAAAGAGACCGTGATCTTCGCTGACCAGTTGATGTACACCGGTTTTGCCTATTCGACCATCTCCGGCGTTTCCATCGGTGTTAACGACTTCGTTATCCCTGATGAAAAAGCCCGCATCATCGGTGCAGCCACCGACGAAGTGAAAGAGATCGAAAGTCAGTACGCCTCCGGCCTGGTAACCCAGGGCGAGAAGTACAACAAGGTGATCGACCTTTGGTCCAAGGCGAACGACGAAGTTTCCAAGGCGATGATGGCCAACCTCTCGAAAGAGAAAGTCATCGACCGTCATGGCGTCGAAGTCGACCAGGAATCCTTCAACTCGATGTACATGATGGCCGACTCGGGCGCACGGGGTTCTGCCGCGCAGATCCGTCAGCTCGCCGGTATGCGTGGCCTGATGGCCAAGCCGGACGGTTCCATCATCGAAACGCCGATTACTGCGAACTTCCGTGAAGGTTTGAGCGTACTTCAGTACTTCATCTCTACTCACGGTGCTCGTAAAGGTCTGGCGGATACCGCGTTGAAAACTGCGAACTCCGGTTACCTGACTCGTCGTCTGGTAGACGTGGCGCAGGATCTGGTTGTGACCGAGATCGATTGCGGCACCGAACATGGCCTGGTGATGACTCCGCACATTGAAGGCGGTGACGTTGTTGAGCCGTTGGGTGAGCGCGTATTGGGTCGTGTCATTGCCCGTGACGTATTCAAGCCAGGTACCGAGGAAGTTATCGTTCCTGCCGGCACTCTGGTAGACGAGAAGTGGGTCGAGTTCATCGAGCTGAACAGCATCGACGAAGTGATCGTGCGTTCGCCGATCAGCTGCGAAACCCGCTACGGCATTTGCGCCAAGTGCTACGGCCGTGACTTGGCTCGTGGTCACCAGGTGAACATCGGTGAAGCGGTCGGCGTTATCGCTGCCCAGTCCATCGGTGAGCCGGGTACCCAGCTGACCATGCGTACGTTCCACATCGGTGGTGCGGCAAGCCGGACCTCCGCAGCCGACAGCGTTCAGGTGAAGAATGGCGGTACCGTCCGTCTGCATAACCTGAAGCACGTTGAGCGAGTGGATGGTTGCCTGGTTGCTGTGTCCCGTTCCGGTGAGCTGGCAATCGCTGATGACTTCGGTCGTGAGCGTGAGCGCTACAAGCTGCCGTACGGTGCTGTGATTTCGGTTAAAGAAGGTGACAAGGTCGACGCTGGCGCAATCGTGGCCAAGTGGGATCCGCACACTCACCCAATCGTTACCGAAATGAAAGGTACCGTGACCTACGTGGGCATGGAAGAAGGCATCACGATCAAGCGTCAGACTGACGAATTGACCGGTATGACCAACATTGAAGTACTCGACGCCAAAGACCGTCCAGCTGCCGGTAAAGATATCCGTCCTGCTGTGAAGATGGTTGATGACAACGGCAAGGATCTCTTGCTGCCGGGTACCGACGTAATTGCTCAGTACTTCCTGCCTGCTAACGCCCTGGTCGGTGTAGCGGACGGTGCGAAAATCGCGATCGGTGATGTTATCGCTCGTATTCCGCAAGAGACTTCGAAGACCCGTGACATCACCGGTGGTCTGCCGCGTGTTGCCGACTTGTTCGAAGCCCGTCGTCCGAAAGAAGCCTCGATCCTGGCTGAAGTCAGCGGCACCATCGCGTTCGGTAAAGAGACCAAAGGCAAGCGCCGTCTGGTTATCACCCCGAACGACGGTAGCGATCCGTACGAAGAGCTGATTCCGAAGTGGCGTCACCTGAACGTCTTCGAAGGCGAACAGGTAAACCGCGGCGAAGTTATCTCCGACGGTCCGAGCGATCCACACGACATCCTGCGTCTGCTGGGTGTGAGTGCGCTGGCCAAGTACATCGTGAACGAGATCCAGGACGTTTACCGTCTGCAAGGCGTGAAGATCAACGACAAGCACATCGAGACCATCCTGCGTCAGATGCTGCGTAAAGTTGAGATCGCTGAGTCCGGCGACTCCAGTTTCATCAAGGGCGACCAGATGGAATTGACTCACGTACTGGTAGAGAACGAGCGTCTGAGCACTGAAGACAAATTTGTCTCCAAGTTCACTCGTGTACTGCTGGGTATCACCAAGGCGTCGTTGTCCACCGAATCGTTCATCTCGGCGGCTTCCTTCCAGGAAACCACTCGCGTACTGACCGAAGCGGCGGTAACCGGCAAGCGCGATTACCTGCGCGGCCTGAAAGAAAACGTGGTCGTGGGTCGTCTGATCCCGGCCGGTACCGGTCTGGCTTATCACAGCGAGCGCAAGCGCCGCCGTGATGCTGACAAACCGTTGCGCGTGAGCGCCAGTGAAGTGGAAGCTGCACTGACCGAAGCGCTGAACTCGAGCGGTAACTGAGTTCTGCGGTAGTAAATGAGTGCAGGCCCTGATCGCTCCGTTCATCCAGTCGAGACAATTTGTCGAGGTTGGATGGGGGGAGAGGTCGGGGCCTTGCCTTGACTGGGGACAAGATCCTCTTTAGACTCTTGTACCCCTAAATTTGGCGGGGATTCGTTCCTGCCATTTTGCTTTTCTTGCAAGACAATAGCGTCGCAAGACAACAGTGGAGCTAGTAGATGGCAACTATCAACCAGCTGGTACGTCAGCCGCGTAAGCGTATCGTCGAGAAATCCGACGTGCCTGCGCTGCAGAACTGCCCGCAACGTCGTGGCGTATGCACCCGTGTGTATACCACTACGCCGAAAAAACCTAACTCGGCACTGCGTAAAGTATGCCGTGTGCGTCTGACCAACGGTTTCGAGGTTTCCTCGTACATCGGTGGTGAAGGCCACAACCTGCAAGAGCACAGCGTGGTACTGATCCGCGGCGGTCGTGTAAAAGACTTGCCAGGTGTTCGTTACCACACCGTTCGCGGCTCTTTGGATACTTCCGGCGTTAAAGGTCGTAACCAAGGTCGTTCGAAGTACGGTACCAAGCGTCCGAAGTAATAGTCGCTTGCAGCAAAAAACCGATTTCTATTTTTCTGAGTCGATAAGAGTAAGGTCGGAGGCGTCCCGAAAGGGCACCGATTCCGAGCGAACCTGAAGACCGTTTGAGGGCTTATCCATGCCAAGAAGACGCGTAGCAGCCAAGCGCGAAGTGCTTGACGATCCAAAATACGGAAGCCAAATCCTGGCCAAGTTCATGAACCACGTGATGGAAAGCGGCAAAAAAGCCGTTGCCGAGCGTATCGTTTATGGCGCGCTGGAAAAGGTTAAAGAGCGCAAGAACAGCGACCCCCTGGAAATCTTCGAGAAAGCTCTCGACGCCATCGCTCCGCTGGTCGAAGTAAAGTCGCGCCGTGTAGGCGGTGCTACTTACCAGGTTCCGGTCGAAGTTCGTCCGTCCCGTCGTAACGCGCTGGCAATGCGCTGGTTGGTAGACTTCGCCCGTAAGCGCGGCGAGAAGTCTATGGCTCTGCGTTTGGCTGGCGAACTGTTGGACGCTGCTGAAGGTAAAGGTGCTGCTGTTAAGAAGCGTGAAGACGTGCACCGTATGGCTGAAGCCAACAAGGCTTTCTCGCACTACCGCTTCTAATTTTAGCTTCACTAATTTTGCGAGGGCTTTATGGCTCGTACTACTCCGATTAGCCGCTACCGTAACATCGGTATCGTTGCTCACGTGGATGCTGGTAAAACCACCACCACCGAGCGCGTCCTTTTTTACACTGGCAAAAGTCACAAAATGGGCGAGGTGCATGACGGCGCCGCGACCACAGACTGGATGGTGCAGGAGCAGGAGCGTGGTATTACCATTACTTCTGCTGCTATCACCGCCTTCTGGAAAGGTTCTGAGAAGCAGTACTCGCACGAACACCGTTTCAACGTTATCGATACCCCGGGCCACGTAGACTTCACTATTGAAGTTGAACGCTCCCTGCGCGTACTCGACGGCGCTGTCGTTGTGTTCTGCGGTACTTCGGGTGTTGAGCCTCAGTCGGAAACCGTATGGCGTCAGGCCAACAAGTACGGCGTTCCACGTCTTGTTTACGTGAACAAGATGGACCGTGCTGGCGCTAACTTCCTGCGCGTGATCGGTCAGATCAAGCAGCGTCTGGGTCACACTCCGGTGCCAATCCAGTTGGCTATCGGTTCCGAAGACAACTTCCAGGGTCAGATCGATCTGATCAACATGCAAGCTGTCTACTGGAATGACTCTGACAAGGGTATGGTCCCTGTTCGCAAGGACATTCCTGCTGAGCTGCAAGAGCTGGCTGAAGAGTGGCGCAGCAACATGGTCGAGGCTGCGGCCGAAGCCAACGAAGAGCTGATGAACAAGTATCTCGAAGGGGAAGAGCTCTCCATCGAGGAAATCAAGGCCGCTCTGCGTCAGCGTACTATCGCTGGTGAGATCGTTCTGGCTGTTTGCGGTTCTTCCTTCAAGAACAAGGGTGTTCCCCTGGTTCTCGACGCCGTTATCGACTTCCTGCCTGCTCCAACCGACATTCCTGCTATCAAGGGTTCCAACCCGGATAACGAGGAAGAGGAAATGGAGCGTCATGCAAGCGACGACGAGCCTTTCGCGGCTCTGGCGTTCAAAATCGCTACCGACCCATTCGTGGGTACCTTGACCTTTGTTCGGGTTTACTCGGGCGTGTTGGCCTCCGGCGACGGCGTGATCAACTCGGTAAAAGGCAAGAAAGAGCGCGTGGGTCGTATGGTGCAAATGCACGCAAACGCCCGTGAAGAAATCAAGGAAGTGCGCGCTGGTGACATCGCGGCCTTGATCGGCATGAAGGACGTCACCACTGGTGAAACTTTGTGCAACGCTGACAAGCCAATCATCCTGGTTCGCATGGACT
The DNA here is from genome assembly GCF_024749225.1 of Pseudomonas sp. B21-019. Classification (NCBI taxonomy): domain Bacteria; kingdom Pseudomonadati; phylum Pseudomonadota; class Gammaproteobacteria; order Pseudomonadales; family Pseudomonadaceae; genus Pseudomonas; species Pseudomonas sp. B21-019. The sequence continues at coordinate 5,684,919 of NZ_CP087193.1, read as the reverse complement.
TCCCGGAGCCGGTTATTTCGGTTGCCGTAGAGCCTAAGACCAAGGATGACCAGGAAAAAATGGGTATCGCTCTGGGCAAACTTGCTCAGGAAGACCCGTCTTTCCGCGTCAAAACTGATGAAGAGACTGGTCAAACGATCATCTCCGGCATGGGCGAGCTGCACCTGGACATCCTGGTTGACCGGATGCGCCGTGAGTTCAACGTCGAAGCCAACATCGGTAAGCCTCAAGTTTCGTACCGTGAGCGCATCACGAAGAGCTGCGAAATCGAAGGCAAGTTCGTTCGTCAGTCCGGCGGTCGTGGCCAGTTCGGTCATTGCTGGATCCGTTTTGCACCTGCTGACGAAGGTCAGGAAGGTCTGCAATTCCTGAACGAAGTAGTGGGTGGTGTGGTTCCTAAGGAATACATCCCGGCTATCCAGAAGGGTATCGAAGAGCAGATGAAGAACGGTGTTGTTGCCGGCTATCCGCTGATCGGCCTGAAGGCTACCGTGTTTGATGGTTCTTACCACGACGTCGACTCGAACGAGATGGCGTTTAAGGTGGCTGCTTCCATGGCGACCAAGCAACTGGCCCAGAAGGGTGGTGGTGAGTTGCTTGAGCCGATCATGGCGGTAGAGGTTGTTACGCCTGAAGACTATATGGGTGACGTGATGGGCGACCTTAACCGTCGTCGCGGCATGATTCTGGGTATGGAAGATACGGTTTCCGGTAAAGTAATTCGTGCCGAGGTTCCGTTGGGCGAGATGTTCGGTTATGCGACCGACGTTCGTTCCATGTCTCAGGGTCGCGCAAGCTACTCTATGGAATTCAAAAAATACAATACGGCTCCGTCGCACATCGTCGAAACCGTTACCAAAAAACAAGGCTGATTCAGTCCTTTAGGCAAGGAGTTAATTGTCGTGGCTAAAGAAAAATTTGATCGTTCCCTACCGCACGTCAACGTTGGCACTATCGGTCACGTTGACCACGGTAAAACCACTCTGACCGCTGCTCTGACTCGCGTCTGCTCCGAAGTTTTCGGTTCGGCTCGTGTTGACTTCGACAAGATCGACAGCGCACCAGAAGAAAAAGCTCGCGGTATCACCATCAACACCGCTCACGTTGAGTACAACTCGAAGATCCGTCACTACGCTCACGTTGACTGCCCAGGTCACGCTGACTATGTGAAGAACATGATCACCGGTGCTGCTCAAATGGACGGCGCTATCCTGGTTTGCTCGGCCGCTGATGGTCCGATGCCACAAACCCGTGAGCACATCCTGCTGTCCCGTCAGGTAGGCGTTCCGTACATCGTGGTTTTCCTGAACAAGGCTGACCTGGTAGACGACGCTGAGCTGCTGGAACTGGTTGAGATGGAAGTGCGCGATCTGCTGAGCACTTACGACTTCCCAGGCGACGACACTCCAATCATCATCGGCTCCGCTCGTATGGCGCTGGATGGTCTGGACGATAACGAGATGGGCACCACTGCCGTCAAGAAACTGGTTGAAACTCTGGACAGCTACATCCCAGAACCAGTTCGTCTGACTGACAAGCCGTTCCTGATGCCAATCGAAGACGTATTCTCGATCTCGGGTCGCGGTACTGTTGTGACTGGTCGTATCGAGCGCGGTATCGTTCGCGTTCAGGATCCACTGGAAATCGTTGGTCTGCGTGACACCACCGTCACCACCTGCACCGGTGTTGAAATGTTCCGCAAGCTGCTCGACGAAGGTCGTGCTGGCGAGAACTGCGGCGTGCTGCTGCGCGGCACCAAGCGTGATGACGTGGAGCGTGGTCAGGTTCTGGTTAAGCCAGGTACCGTTAAGCCGCACACCAAGTTCACCGCAGAAGTTTACGTTCTGAGCAAAGAAGAAGGCGGTCGTCACACTCCGTTCTTCAAAGGCTACCGTCCACAGTTCTACTTCCGTACTACTGACGTGACTGGTAACTGCGAGCTGCCAGAAGGCGTTGAAATGGTAATGCCAGGCGATAACATTCAAATGACTGTTACCCTGATCAAAACCATCGCAATGGAAGACGGTCTGCGTTTCGCTATTCGCGAAGGCGGCCGTACCGTTGGTGCTGGCGTTGTAGCTAAAATCATCGAGTAAGCTTCTCTTCTGAGATAGCTTCGATGCTTTGAAAAAGCCCCCGCTTAGCGGGGGCTTTTTTATTGGGTTGACACCTATCGGGGGCGTCTATAGAATTGCGCCTCCTTTTAACGGGCGTATTGCGCCCGGTGGGAATAGCAGCCGGAGTCTGAAATCCAATGCAAAATCAGCAAATCCGTATCAGGTTGAAGGCTTTTGACCATCGCCTGATCGACCAATCCACCCAGGAAATCGTGGAAACCGCGAAACGTACTGGTGCTCAAGTGCGTGGTCCAATTCCACTGCCTACCCGTAAAGAGCGGTTCACCGTTCTGGTCTCCCCGCACGTCAACAAAGACGCGCGTGACCAGTACGAGATCCGTACTCATAAGCGCGTTCTGGACATCGTCCAGCCAACGGATAAAACCGTTGATGCTCTTATGAAGCTTGATCTTGCGGCCGGTGTGGAAGTGCAGATCAGCCTCGGCTAAGACTCGGTCTTAGTCGTGTAACGCTCTGAAATGGGCGGCCATAGCGGGTGAAAGCCCCGTACACTCATGAGGTTTACAACATGACTATTGGTGTAGTCGGTCGTAAATGCGGTATGACCCGTATTTTCACCGAAGAAGGTGTCTCCATTCCGGTCACGGTCATTGAGATCGAGCCGAATCGCGTCACCCAGTTCAAAACTGAAGAGACCGATGGCTATCGTGCAGTGCAAGTCACTGTAGGCGAGCGTCGTGCTTCGCGTGTTACAGCTGCGCAAGCTGGCCACTTCGCTAAGGCGAACGTTGCCGCTGGTCGTACCGTAATGGAATTCCGCCTTGAAGAAGGCGAGTACCAGGCCGGCGATCTGATCAACGCTGAAATCTTCGCTGCTGGTCAACTGGTTGATGTAACCGGTCAGTCCAAGGGTAAAGGCTTCCAGGGTACGATCAAGCGTTGGAATTTCCGCGGGCAAGATAACACCCACGGTAACTCCGTATCCCACCGCGTTCCAGGCTCTATCGGCCAGTGCCAGACTCCTGGTCGTGTATTCAAGGGCAAAAAAATGTCCGGTCATATGGGCGCTGAGCGCGTGACCGTGCAGTCCCTCGAAGTAGTGCGCGTGGACGCTGAACGCAATCTGTTGTTGGTCAAGGGCGCTGTTCCTGGCGCTACTGGCGGCAACTTGGTTGTACGTCCAGCAGCCAAGGCTCGCGGTTAAGGGGAAGCTGACATGCAATTAAATGTAAATGACGCTCAAGCGATCGAAGTTTCCGAACTGACATTTGGCGGCGAATTCAACGAGACGCTGGTTCACCAAGCAGTCGTGGCCTACATGGCCGGCGGCCGTCAAGGTAGCAAGCAGCAAAAGACCCGTTCCGACGTTCGTGGTGGCGGTAAGCGCCCATGGCGTCAGAAAGGTACTGGCCGTGCTCGTGCCGGTACTATCCGTAGCCCAATCTGGCGTGGCGGCGGTACCACTTTCGCAGCTCGTCCTCAGGATCACTCCCAGAAGCTGAACAAGAAGATGTATCGCGCAGCAATGCGTTCCATCCTTGCTGAGCTGGTGCGTACTGATCGTCTGGTCGTGGTTCAGGATTTCGCTGTTGAAACGCCGAAAACCAAAGACCTGCTGGGCAAACTGAACAACATGAGCCTGACCGACGTTCTGATCGTGTCGGACGCTGTTGATCAGAACCTGTACCTGGCTGCTCGTAACCTGCCGCACGTTGATGTACGTGATGTGCAAGGTTCCGATCCAGTTAGTCTGATCGCATACGACAAGGTGTTGATCACCGTGTCGGCCGTGAAGAAATTCGAGGAGCTGCTGGGATGAACCAGGAACGCGTATTTAAAGTTCTGCTTGGCCCGCACGTTTCCGAGAAGGCTACGGTTCTGGCAGACAAGAAAGGCCAGTTCGTTTTCAAGGTTGCCACTGACGCAACCAAGCTGGAAATCAAGAAGGCCGTCGAAAGCCTGTTCAGCGTGAAAGTAGAGCGTGTTACTACCCTGAATGTTCTGGGTAAGAGCAAGCGCACTGCTCGCGGTCTGGGCAAGCGTAATGACTGGAAGAAGGCAGTTATCTCCCTTCAGCCAGGCCAAGATCTCGATTTCAGCAGCAGTGCTGAGTAAGGAAGGGGTGCATCATGGCAATCGTTAAATGCAAACCGACTTCCCCTGGCCGCCGTTTTGTGGTCAAGGTGGTCAACCAGGAGCTGCATAAAGGCGCTCCTCACGCACCGCTGCTCGAGAAAAAATCGAAGACTGGTGGTCGTAACAACAATGGTCGTATTACCACTCGTCACATCGGTGGTGGCCATAAGCAGCATTATCGTCTGGTCGATTTCCGTCGCAACGACAAAGATGGCATCGCTGCCACTGTTGAGCGTATCGAATACGATCCAAACCGTACTGCTCACATCGCTCTGCTGCTGTACGCAGATGGCGAGCGTCGCTACATCATTGCGCCTAAAGGCGTGAGTGCTGGCGACCAGCTGATCGCAGGTGCTCTGGCACCGATCAAGCCGGGCAACGCTCTGCAACTGCGTAACATTCCAGTTGGTAGCACCGTACACGGCATCGAATTGAAGCCAGGTAAAGGCGCGCAAATCGCTCGTTCCGCTGGTGCTTCGGCTCAGCTGATCGCTCGTGAAGGTGTCTACGTGACCCTGCGTCTGCGTTCTGGTGAGATGCGTAAAGTGCTGGCTGAGTGCCGCGCGACCCTGGGCGAAGTCTCGAACTCCGAGCACAGCCTGCGTTCGCTGGGTAAAGCTGGTGCCAAACGCTGGCGTGGCGTTCGCCCAACCGTTCGTGGTGTTGCCATGAACCCGGTTGACCACCCACATGGTGGTGGTGAAGGTCGTACCTCTGGTGGTCGTCATCCGGTATCGCCATGGGGCTTCCCGACTAAGGGCGCGAAGACTCGTGGTAATAAGCGTACCGACAAAATGATCGTCCGTCGTCGCAAGTAAATAGAGGGATACGACAGTGCCACGTTCTCTGAAAAAAGGTCCTTTTATCGATCTTCACCTACTGAAGAAGATCGAAGTGGCGGCGGAAAAGAACGATCGCAAACCAGTTAAAACCTGGTCGCGTCGCTCGATGATCCTGCCACAAATGGTCGGTCTGACCATCGCAGTACACAACGGTCGTCAACACGTCCCAGTTCTCGTTAACGAAGACATGGTCGGCCACAAACTGGGCGAGTTCGCCGGTACCCGCACATATCGTGGGCACGTGGCAGACAAGAAAGCCAAGCGTTAAGGGGTTAGGAAATGGAAGTAGCCGCTAAGTTGTCGGGCGCTCGAATCTCCGCCCAGAAAGCCCGCTTGGTCGCCGACCAGATCCGCGGGAAGAAGGTGGGCGAAGCGCTCAACCTGTTGGCTTTCAGCAGTAAGAAAGCCGCCGAGATCATGAAGAAAGTGCTGGAGTCGGCCGTAGCCAACGCCGAGCATAACGAAGGCGCAGACGTTGATGACCTGAAAGTCAGCACCGTTTTCGTTAACGAAGGGCGTTCGCTGAAGCGCATCATGCCACGTGCCAAAGGCCGTGCTGATCGCATCGTCAAGCGGTCTTGCCATATCACTGTCAAGGTTGCTGACAAGTAACGGAGTCGAAGAGATGGGTCAGAAAGTACATCCCATTGGCATTCGCCTGGGAATCGTCAAGGAGCACACCTCCGTCTGGTACGCAGACGGTCGGACTTATGCGGACTACTTGTTCGCTGATCTGAAGGTGCGTGAGTATCTCCAAGACAAACTAAAAAGCGCGTCCGTAAGCCGTATCGATATCCATCGTCCGGCCCAAACTGCACGTATCACCATCCACACCGCTCGTCCAGGTATCGTTATCGGGAAGAAAGGTGAAGATGTTGAGAAACTGCGTCAGGACCTGACCAAGCAAATGGGTGTGCCTGTGCACATCAATATCGAAGAGATCCGCAAGCCGGAGCTCGACGGTATGCTGGTTGCGCAGAGCGTAGCTCAGCAGCTGGAGCGTCGCGTAATGTTCCGTCGCGCTATGAAGCGCGCTGTTCAGAACGCCATGCGCATTGGTGCCAAAGGCATCAAAATCCAAGTGAGCGGTCGTCTCGGCGGTGCTGAAATCGCACGTACTGAATGGTATCGCGAAGGTCGTGTGCCTCTGCACACCCTGCGTGCCGACATCGACTATGCCAACTACGAAGCTCACACCACTTATGGTGTGATCGGTGTAAAGGTTTGGATCTTCAAAGGCGAAGTAATTGGTGGTCGCCAAGAAGAACTGAAACCACAAGCACCAGCGCCTCGTAAAAAAGCTGCTAAGTAAGGGGTACGCCAAATGTTGCAACCAAAGCGTACGAAGTTCCGCAAGCAAATGACTGGTCACAACCGTGGCCTGGCATTGCGCGGTAGCAAAGTCAGCTTCGGCGAGTTCGCGCTGAAGTCTGTTGCTCGTGGTCGTCTCACCGCTCGTCAGATCGAGTCAGCGCGTCGTGCTCTGACCCGTCACGTTAAACGTGGCGGCAAGATCTGGATCCGTGTATTCCCGGACAAGCCTATTTCCAAAAAGCCACTCGAAGTTCGGATGGGTAAAGGTAAGGGTAACGTGGAATACTGGGTTGCCCAGATTCAGCCAGGCAAAGTCCTGTATGAAATCGAGGGTGTTTCTGAAGAGCTGGCGCGTGAGGCTTTCGCCCTGGCTGCTGCAAAGCTGCCGCTCGCCACCTCCTTTGTTAAACGGACGGTGATGTGATGAAAGCGAATGAACTTCGTGAAAAATCCGCACAGCAGCTGAACGAGCAACTGCTCGGCCTGCTGCGCGACCAGTTCAATCTGCGTATGCAGAAAGCAACTGGCCAGTTGGGGCAGTCTCATCTGCTCTCGCAAGTTAAGCGTGACATCGCTCGCGTGAAGACTGTGCTCAACCAGCAGGCAGGTAAGTAATCATGGCTGAAGCCGAAAAAACTGTCCGTACGCTGACTGGCCGTGTTGTCAGCGACAAGATGGACAAAACCATCACCGTTCTGATCGAGCGTCGCGTTAAGCACCCGATCTACGGTAAATACGTTAAGCGTTCGACTAAGCTGCACGCGCACGACGAAACCAATCAGTGCCACATCGGCGACAAAGTCACTATTCGTGAAACTCGTCCTTTGGCCAAGACCAAGTCTTGGGCGCTGGTTGATGTTCTCGAACGCGCTGTGGAAGTCTAAGGACTAGGGGTCGGAGAAATTATATGATTCAGACTCAATCCATGCTCGATGTGGCCGATAACAGCGGCGCTCGCCGCGTTATGTGCATCAAGGTGCTGGGTGGCTCCCATCGTCGTTACGCTGGTATCGGTGACATCATCAAAGTTACCGTGAAGGAAGCAATTCCTCGCGGTAAGGTGAAAAAAGGCCAAGTGATGACTGCTGTTGTAGTCCGCACTCGTCACGGCGTTCGCCGTGCAGATGGCTCCATTATCCGCTTTGATGGCAACGCTGCTGTTCTTCTGAACAACAAGCAAGAGCCGATCGGCACCCGTATCTTTGGGCCAGTGACCCGTGAACTTCGTACTGAGAAGTTCATGAAGATCGTCTCGCTCGCCCCAGAAGTGCTGTAAGGAGATCCGACATGCAAAAGATTCGTCGTGACGACGAGATCATCGTGATCGCCGGCAAAGACAAAGGTAAGCGCGGTAAGGTGCTGAAGGTTCTCGCTGATGACCGTCTGGTCGTTGGTGGTCTGAACCTGGTCAAGCGTCATACCAAGCCTAACCCGATGTCGGGCGTACAGGGCGGTATCGTCGAGAAAGAAGCGCCATTGCACGCTTCCAACGTCGCCATCTTCAACGGCGAAACCAACAAGGCTGACCGCGTTGGTTTCAAAGTAGAAGACGGTAAGAAAATTCGTGTCTTCAAGTCGACCCAAAAAGCGGTTGATGCTTGAACACTGCTAGGTAGAAGACCATGGCACGACTAAAAGAGATTTACCGGAAGGAAATCGCACCGAAACTTAAGGAAGAACTTAAGCTTTCGAACGTGATGGAAGTTCCGCGCGTTACCAAAATCACCCTGAACATGGGTCTGGGCGAAGCGATCGGCGACAAAAAAGTCATCGAGCACGCTGTTGCTGACCTGGAAAAGATCACCGGCCAGAAAGTCGTTGTGACCTACGCTCGGAAATCCATCGCTGGCTTTAAAGTCCGTGAAGGTTGGCCGATCGGCGTCAAAGTGACCCTGCGCCGTGAGCGTATGTACGAGTTCCTGGATCGTCTGCTGTCGATCTCCCTGCCTCGGGTTCGCGACTTCCGCGGCCTGAATGCCAAGTCCTTCGATGGTCGTGGTAACTACAGCATGGGCGTTAAAGAGCAGATCATCTTCCCGGAAATCGACTACGACAAGATCGATGCTCTCCGCGGTCTGGACATTACCCTGACCACCACTGCCAAGAACGATGATGAAGGTCGCGCCCTGTTGCGTGCTTTCAAATTCCCGTTCCGCAACTGATTGGAGTAGGAAAATGGCCAAGATGAGCATGAAAAACCGCGAGCTGAAGCGTCAGCTCACGGTTGCCAAGTACGCCAAAAAGCGTGCAGCACTGAAAGCTATCATCGTTGATCTGAACGCAAGTCCAGAAGCGCGTTGGGAAGCTACAGTAGCTCTGCAGAAGCAGCCACGTGACGCAAGTGCTTCGCGCATGCGTAACCGCTGCCGCCTGACCGGTCGTCCACACGGCGTTTACCGCAAGTTCGGCCTTGGCCGTAACAAGCTGCGTGAAGCTGCAATGCGTGGTGACGTACCTGGTCTGGTTAAAGCCAGCTGGTAAGCACTGTCAAAGTCTCGGTGTTCGGGGTCGCAAGATCCTGACCATCGGTGACCTTGAACTTGAATCAAGCCCCTATTGGGGCTTGATTCATTTGTGGGGTGTGTCTAGAATACCCGGCTCGCCTGAGCCCGTGCTTTTTTTGCGCGGATGTACTCGGCGACACGTAGTAGCCGCAAGGCTAATTTTTTGTGTATTAGGAGCGTCTAGCCCATGAGTATGCAGGACCCGTTAGCGGACATGCTAACTCGAATCCGTAATGCCCAGATGGCTGAAAAGTCCGTCGTAAGCATGCCATCTTCTACTTTGAAGGTAGCTGTTGCCAAAGTCCTGAAGGACGAAGGTTACATTGCGGGTTATCAGATCAGCAGCGAAATCAAGCCACTGCTGTCCATCGAGCTGAAGTACTTCGAAGGCCGTCCGGTCATCGAGGAAGTGAAGCGCGTTAGCCGTCCAGGCCTGCGTCAGTACAAGTCCGTCGATGATCTGCCAAAAGTTCGTGGCGGTCTCGGTGTGTCTATCGTCTCCACCAACAAAGGTGTGATGACGGATCGTGCTGCGCGCGCTGCCGGTGTCGGCGGCGAAGTTCTTTGCACTGTGTTCTAAGGGGGGATAAGCATGTCACGCGTCGCTAAGAACCCCGTTAAGCTGCCAGCCGGTGTCGAAGTCAAATTCGCAGGCCAACAGCTTTCGGTGAAGGGTGCCAAGGGCACTCTCGAACTGAACATCCATTCGTCCGTTGAGATCGTTGAAGAAGCTGGTGAGCTGCGTTTCGCTGCTCGCAATGGCGATCAACAAACTCGCGCAATGGCTGGTACCACTCGTGCGTTGGTAAACAACATGGTCCAAGGCGTAAGCCAAGGCTTCGAGCGTAAGCTCCAGCTGGTCGGTGTTGGTTACAAAGCGCAAGCAAAAGGCACAGTGCTGAACCTGGCTCTTGGCTTCTCGCACCCAGTGGATTATGAACTGCCGGAAGGCATCACCGCTGAGACTCCTAGCCAGACCGATATCCTGATCAAGGGCATCGACAAGCAGCTGGTAGGTCAAGTGGCCGCCGAGATCCGCGACTTCCGTCCACCAGAGCCGTACAAAGGCAAAGGTGTGCGCTACGCGGACGAAGTCGTCCGTCGTAAAGAAGCCAAGAAGAAGTAGGGCATAGCAAATGACCGACAAAAAAGTTACTCGACTGCGTCGCGCTCGCAAAGCACGCCTGAAAATGCACGAACTCGAAGTCGTGCGTCTCTGCGTGTTCCGCTCGTCGCAGCACATCTACGCCCAGGTCATTTCGGCCGACGGCAACAAAGTCCTGGCAAGTGCCTCGACTTTGGATAAAGAACTGCGTGATGGTGCCACCGGCAACATCGACGCGGCCACTAAGGTTGGCCAGCTGGTCGCTACGCGTGCTAAAGCCGCTGGCGTCTCGCAGGTGGCTTTCGACCGCTCTGGCTTCAAGTACCACGGCCGCGTCAAGGCGCTGGCTGATGCTGCTCGTGAAGCTGGGCTGGAGTTCTAAGTTATGTCAAATAACGACCAAAAGCGCGACGAAGGCTACATCGAGAAGCTGGTTCAAGTTAACCGCGTAGCCAAAACCGTTAAAGGCGGCCGTATCTTCACTTTCACCGCGTTGACCGTGGTTGGTGATGGTAAAGGGCGCGTTGGCTTCGGCCGTGGCAAGTCGCGTGAAGTGCCTGCTGCGATCCAGAAGGCAATGGAAGCTGCTCGCCGCAACATGATCCAGGTTGATCTGAACGGCACCACTCTGCAGTACGCAATGAAGTCCGCCCACGGCGCTTCGAAGGTGTACATGCAGCCTGCTTCTGAAGGTACCGGTATCATCGCTGGCGGCGCTATGCGTGCTGTCCTCGAAGTTGCTGGCGTTCAGAACGTTCTGGCCAAGTGCTACGGCTCGACTAACCCGGTAAACGTGGTTCACGCCACTTTCAAGGGTTTGAAAGCAATGCAGTCTCCTGAATCCATTGCCGCCAAGCGTGGCAAAAGCGTCAAGGAGATCTTCTGATCATGGCTACCGTTAAAGTTACGCTGATCAAAAGCATGACCGGCCGCATCCCTAACCACAAACTGTGCGTTAAGGGTCTGGGTCTGCGTCGCATCGGTCACACTGTAGAAGTCCAGGATACTCCCGAGAATCGCGGGATGATCAACAAGGCTTACTACATGCTGCGTGTCGAGGGTTAATCGATGAAACTCAATGATCTGAGTCCAGCGCCGGGTTCCCGTCGCGAAAAGCATCGTCCGGGCCGTGGTATCGGTAGCGGTTTGGGTAAGACTGGTGGCCGTGGTCACAAAGGTCAAACCTCCCGTTCCGGTGGCACCATTGCTCCAGGCTTTGAAGGCGGTCAACAGCCGCTGCATCGTCGCCTGCCGAAGTTTGGTTTCGTTTCCCTGAAAGCCATGGACCGCGCAGAAGTGCGTCTGTCCGAGCTGGCTAAAGTGGAAGGCGACATCGTCACCGTGCAGTCCCTGAAAGATGCCAACGTGATCAACGTCAACGTTCAGCGTGTGAAAATCATGCTGTCCGGCGAAGTTACTCGCGCTGTCACCATCGGAAAGGGAATCGGCGCCACCAAAGGTGCGCGTGCGGCTATCGAAGCAGCTGGCGGCAAGTTCGAGGAATAAATGGCTAAGCAAGGTGCTCTCTCTGCGCTCGGCAAAGGCGGTATGTCTGAACTCTGGGCTCGTCTGCGTTTTCTGTTCCTGGCGATTATCGTCTACCGAATAGGCGCACACATCCCGGTTCCAGGTATCAACCCGGACCGACTCGCGGACCTGTTTCGACAGAATGAGGGGACCATTCTTAGCTTGTTCAACATGTTTTCCGGCGGCGCGCTGGAACGGATGAGCATCTTTGCGTTGGGGATCATGCCGTACATTTCGGCATCGATCATCATGCAACTGATGACCGCCGTCAGCCCGCAGCTGGAACAGTTGAAGAAGGAAGGTGAAGCTGGCCGTCGCAAGATCAGCCAGTACACCCGCTACGGCACTGTCGTCCTCGCTCTCGTCCAGGCTATTGGCATGTCCATTGGTCTGGCGGGGCAGGGCGTTGCGTTCACTGGTGACTTTGGCTTCCATTTCGTCGCGGTATCCACTTTTGTGGCTGGTGCGATGTTCATGATGTGGCTGGGTGAGCAGATTACTGAGCGTGGTGTTGGCAACGGTATCTCGATGTTGATTTTTTCGGGTATCGTCGCCGGTCTTCCGAGAGCGATCGGGCAGTCTTTCGAGTCTGCACGTCAGGGTGATATCAATATCTTCGCCCTGGTTGCCATCGGTTTGCTGGCAGTAGCGATTATCGGTTTCGTGGTGTTCATTGAGCGTGGCCAGCGTCGTATTGCTGTTCACTACGCCAAGCGTCAGCAGGGCCGTAAGGTCTTCGCTGCGCAGACCAGCCACTTGCCGCTGAAGGTGAACATGGCCGGTGTTATTCCGGCTATTTTCGCGAGCAGCATTTTGCTGTTCCCGGCTTCGTTGGGTGCCTGGTTCGGTCAGTCTGAAGGTATGGGCTGGTTGCAGGACATCTCGCAGTCGATCGCTCCTGGTCAGCCGTTGAATATTCTGCTGTTTAGTGCAGGGATTATTTTCTTCTGCTTCTTCTATACGGCGTTGATGTTCAATCCGAAAGACGTAGCGGAAAACCTGAAGAAGTCCGGTGCCTTTATTCCGGGCATCCGTCCAGGTGAGCAGTCTGCGCGCTACATTGATGGCGTTCTGACTCGCTTGACCATGTTCGGTGCTCTTTACATGACGGCCGTCTGCCTGTTGCCCCAGTTCCTGGTGGTTGCAGCAAACGTACCGTTCTACCTTGGCGGGACCTCGTTGCTGATCGTGGTCGTGGTTGTGATGGACTTCATGTCCCAAGTACAATCGCACCTCGTTTCGCACCAGTACGAATCCCTGATGAAGAAAGCCAACCTGAAGGGTTACGGCAGCGGCATGTTGCGCTGAGTACCCATAAGGTTCGAGGAGTTGGTGATGAAAGTTCGTGCATCGGTGAAAAAGCTGTGCCGTAACTGCAAGATTATTCGCCGCGAAGGTGTTGTTCGAGTAATTTGCAGCGCGGAACCGCGTCACAAACAGCGCCAAGGCTGAGTGTGATTGTGCTTCAAGCCCGGCAGCTAGTGCGCTGCCGGGTTGATTATTTGTTATTACAGCGATATTATCTCGCGCCCTATTTCTTGGCTTCCGGGGCGTAGGTAGCTGTCAATTGGAGTCCCACTGAATGGCCCGTATTGCAGGCGTTAACATTCCAGATAACAAGCATACTGTTATCTCGCTGACCTACATCTATGGTGTTGGTCGCACTACTGCACAGAAAATTTGTGCAGTGACTGGGGTAAACCCAGCGGCAAAGATCAAAGATCTGAGCGACGAGCAGATTGAACAGCTGCGTGGCGAAGTGGCGAAGTTCACCACTGAAGGTGACCTGCGTCGCGAAATCAACATGAAAATCAAGCGTTTGATGGACCTCGGTTGCTATCGCGGTCTGCGTCATCGTCGTGGTCTGCCAGTACGCGGTCAGCGTACCAAGACCAACGCGCGTACCCGTAAAGGTCCGCGTAAGCCGATCCGCAAGTAATCGCCCCAGCGAATCGACAGGAAATTAATCATGGCAAAACCTGCTGCTCGTCCTCGTAAAAAAGTTAAAAAGACAGTGGTTGATGGCATCGCCCACATCCATGCTTCTTTTAACAACACCATCGTGACCATTACCGACCGTCAAGGTAACGCTCTTTCCTGGGCTACCTCCGGTGGTTCGGGTTTCCGCGGTTCCCGCAAGTCCACCCCGTTCGCTGCTCAAGTAGCTGCTGAACGTGCTGGTCAAGCTGCGCTGGAATACGGCCTGAAAAACCTCGACGTTAACGTCAAAGGTCCAGGTCCAGGTCGTGAATCCGCAGTCCGCGCTTTGAACGGCTGTGGCTACAAGATCGCCAGCATCACCGACGTGACGCCAATCCCGCACAACGGGTGCCGTCCGCCGAAGAAGCGCCGCGTGTAATCCAGGAGATTGTAAAGAATGGCTCGTTACATTGGTCCAAAATGCAAACTCGCTCGTCGCGAAGGCACCGATCTCTTTCTGAAGAGCGGCGTGCGCGCGATCGAATCGAAGTGCAACATCGAAGCAGCACCTGGTATCCACGGCCAACGCCGCGGTCGCCAGTCCGATTACGGCACCCAACTGCGTGAAAAGCAGAAGGTCCGTCGTATCTACGGCGTTCTCGAGCGTCAATTCAGCGGCTACTACAAAGAAGCTGCTGGCAAGAAAGGCGCAACTGGCGAAAACCTGTTGCAACTGCTCGAATGCCGTCTGGACAACGTTGTATACCGTATGGGTTTTGGCTCTACTCGTGCCGAATCCCGTCAGCTGGTATCGCACAAGTCGATCAGCGTTAACGGTCAGACCGTAAACGTTCCGTCCTACCAGGTTCGTGCTGGTGACGTGGTCGCAGTTCGCGAGAAAGCAAAGAACCAACTTCGCATTGTCCAAGCTCTCGATCTGTGTGCCCAACGTGGCCGCGTAGAATGGGTAGAAGTAGACACTGAGAAGAAGTCGGGCGTTTTCAAGAACGTTCCTGCTCGCAGTGATCTGTCCGCCGACATCAACGAAAGCCTGATTGTCGAGCTCTACTCCAAGTAAGGGCTAGAAAATAGGTGCATCCATGCAGATTTCGGTAAATGAGTTCCTGACACCCCGCCATATTGATGTGCAGGTTGTCAGTCCAACCCGCGCCAAGATCACTCTCGAGCCTCTCGAGCGTGGTTTCGGCCACACCCTGGGCAACGCGCTGCGCCGCATCCTGTTGTCCTCAATGCCCGGCTGTGCAGTAGTCGAGGCCGAGATTGACGGTGTGCTCCACGAGTACAGCGCCATCGAAGGTGTACAGGAAGACGTAATTGAAATCCTGTTGAACCTTAAAGGTCTGGCTATCAAGCTGCACGGTCGAGACGAAGTTACGCTGACCTTGTCGAAGAAGGGTTCGGGGGTGGTTACCGCTGCCGATATTCAGCTGGATCATGATGTCGAGATCGTTAACCCCGATCACGTAATCGCTAACCTGGCGTCTAACGGCGCCCTGAACATGAAGCTCACTGTAGCTCGTGGTCGTGGTTATGAACCGGCAGACTCGCGTCAGAGCGATGAAGACGAAAGCCGCAGCATCGGTCGCTTGCAGCTTGACTCTTCGTTCAGCCCGGTTCGCCGTATCGCATACGTGGTGGAAAACGCCCGTGTCGAACAGCGTACTAACCTGGACAAGCTGGTTATTGATCTGGAAACCAACGGTACCCTGGATCCTGAAGAGGCTATCCGCCGTGCTGCAACCATCCTGCAACAGCAGTTGGCTGCGTTCGTCGATCTCAAAGGTGACAGTGAGCCAGTGGTTGTCGAGCAGGAAGACGAGATCGATCCGATCCTGCTTCGCCCGGTTGACGATCTGGAACTGACTGTACGTTCGGCTAACTGCCTTAAGGCGGAAAACATCTACTACATCGGCGACCTGATTCAGCGTACCGAAGTAGAGCTGTTGAAGACTCCGAACCTTGGCAAGAAATCCTTGACTGAAATCAAGGACGTTCTGGCCTCCCGCGGTCTGTCCCTCGGCATGCGCCTCGACAACTGGCCGCCTGCAAGTCTTAAGAAGGACGACAAGGCGACTGCCTGATCGTCGTAATCACCGAACGTTGTGTTTGGTAAGGAATGAACCATGCGTCATCGTAAAAGTGGTCGTCACCTGAGCCGCACCAGCTCGCACCGCAAGGCCATGTTTCAAAACATGGCGGTGTCGCTGTTCGAGCACGAGCTGATCAAAACTACACTGCCAAAAGCCAAAGAACTGCGCCGCGTTGCTGAGCCGCTGATCACTTTGGCCAAGACAGACAGCCTGGCTAACCGCCGTCTGGCTTTCGACCGTACTCGTTCGAAAGCTATCGTTGGTAAGCTCTTCAACGACCTGGGCAAGCGTTACGCTACCCGTGAGGGTGGCTACCTGCGCATCCTCAAGTGCGGTTTCCGCGCTGGCGACAACGCGCCTATGGCGTACGTCGAGTTGGTTGATCGTGCTGTCGGCGGTGAAGCTGTATCCGCTGAGTAAGACGTCAGTCTGAAACAAAGAACCGGGCCTAGTGCCCGGTTTTTTGTGCCTATAAAAAATGCGCCATGCATACAAGCTTCTATGCTGTCTAGGTCTGCATTATAGACAGGGGGAAATTATTGTTAGTTATTTCCTATTGAGGCCTACAGATTAATGCATTGGTAGCGTTCATATAGAAGATTAATACTTCCCCTCAAGCCGATTAGCCGGCATATCAAAATTGATAGAGGAAGAAGATCAAAATGAGCCAAAACAAGACGTTGACCACCGCCAGCGGCGCACCTGTCGCGGATAATCAGAACTCCCTTTCCGCCGGCCCTCGAGGCCCGTTGCTGCTCCAGGATTTTCACCTGATAGAAAAGCTGGCGCACTTTAACCGTGAAAACATCCCGGAGCGTCGTGTACACGCCAAGGGCTCCGGTGCCTACGGCACGTTCACCGTCACCCATGACATCACTCAGTACACCAGGGCAGCCCTGTTTTCGACGGTAGGCAAGCAGACTCCGACCTTCCTGCGTTTTTCCACCGTGGGTGGTGAGCGCGGTTCGGCTGACACCGCACGAGATCCGCGTGGTTTCGCTCTGCGGTTCTATACCGAAGAAGGTAACTGGGACGTCGTTGGCAACAATACGCCGGTGTTCTTCATTCGCGATCCGCTGAAGTTTCCCGACTTCATTCACACGCAAAAGCGTGACCCGCACACCAATTTGAAAAGTTCGCAGAATGTTTGGGACTTCTGGTCGCAGTCGCCGGAGGCGCTGCACCAGATCACTATCCTGATGTCCGATCGGGGTATTCCCGATGGCTACCGGCACATGCACGGATTCGGCAGCCACACCTTCAGCCTGATCAACGCCCAAGGCGTTCGTCACTGGGTTAAATGGCACTACAAGACCCAACAAGGCATCAAAAACCTCGATCCAGCAGTCGCGGCGCAACTTGCGGGTACTGATCCGGATTACGCCCAGCGCGACCTGTTCAATGCCATCGAGCGAGGAGATTTTCCGAAATGGCACGTACGCATGCAGGTCATGACTGAGGCTCAGGCCGCTAACCATCCTGATAATCCCTTTGATGTGACCAAGACCTGGTCTCAAAACGACTTTCCATTGATTGATGTCGGTGTGCTGGAGTTGAACCGCAATCCTGTCAATTACCACGCTGAGGTGGAACAAGCTGCCCTCGCTCCGAGCAATATCGTGCCTGGCGTCGGCTTCTCGCCGGATCGCATGTTGCAAGGTCGGATCTTCGCTTACGCTGATGCGCATCGGTACCGCGTGGGGACCAACCACCAGCAACTGCCGGTGAACGCACCGCGCAACCCGGTGAATACCTATCAGCGTGATGGTGCCATGGCGTATGGCAATTACGGCACTGGCGCGCCCAACTACGAGCCAAACAGCTATCCGAATGCACCGAAGCAGGATCCAGGCTACGACGAGCCGCCATTGCCACTGAATGGCGCTGCTGATCGTTATGATCATCGTGTAGACCGGGATTATTACAGCTATGCCGGAGATTTGTTCCGGCTGATGACCCCTGCACAGCAAGCGCTGTTGGTCAGCAACATCGCCGGTTCGATGGACGGTGTCTCTGGTGACGTCATCGATCTGGCATTGACGCATTTCTACCAGGCTGACCCGGCGTACGGAGCCGCAATCGCAGCACTGTTAGGCAAATAGCTTAACGAAGTCTAAACGATAAGCAGAACCGCCCTCATTTGGGCGGTTTTTGCGTTATTTAAACCGCTTTTCTCAGAATATCTTCGCTTTTATTGCGTCAGGCGAGTGACCTTCGGGTCAGCTTGGTTCAAACTACAGACTTTCAAGCAGGGAGATGTAGGGCGATGCAAGGTCACCCAGACGTAATCGATTACCTCAACACGTTGCTGACAGGCGAACTGGCAGCGCGTGATCAATATTTCATCCATTCGCGGATGTACGAGGACTGGGGGTTCACCGAGCTCTACGAGCGTATCAACCACGAGATGGAAGAAGAGGCGCAGCATGCTGACGCCCTGATGCGTCGGATCCTGATGCTCGAAGGTACGCCGCGCATGCGTCCAGACGATCTCGATGTCGGCACCACCGTGCCGGACATGCTCGCCGCTGACCTGCGTCTGGAATATAAAGTTCGTGCCGCGCTGTGCAAGGGCATTGAGCTTTGCGAGCTGCACAAGGATTACGTCAGCCGCGAGATCCTGCGCATTCAGCTGAATGACACCGAGGAAGATCACACCTACTGGCTGGAGAAACAGCTGGGTTTGATCAAATTGATCGGTCTGGAGAATTACCTGCAATCGCAGTTCTGATCCTTCAGGCAGATCACGCACAAAAAAAGCCCCTGTCACCAACAAAGTGACAGGGGCTTTTTCATGGGCCCGATTCAGGCCTTGTCGCGAGCCAGCAGTGGCTTGAGATAGTAGCCAGTGTGAGACTGCTTCATCTCCGACACATCCTCCGGCGTACCGGCGGCGATGATCTGGCCGCCCTTGGAACCACCTTCCGGCCCCAGATCCACCAGCCAGTCGGCGGTCTTGATCACATCCAGGTTGTGCTCGATTACCACCACGGTGTTGCCGTGGTCGCGCAAACGATGCAACACGTCGAGCAGTTGCTGGATATCCGCGAAGTGCAGGCCGGTAGTCGGTTCATCGAGGATGTACAGGGTCTTGCCGGTATCGCGCTTGGACAACTCGCGGGACAGTTTCACCCGCTGGGCTTCACCACCCGACAGCGTCGTCGCCGATTGCCCCAGTTTGATGTACGAAAGGCCTACGTCCATCAACGTCTGAAGCTTGCGCGCCAAGGCCGGAACCGCGTCGAAGAACACCCGGGCTTCCTCGATGGTCATCTCGAGGGTTTCGTGGATGCTCTTGCCCTTGTACTTGATCTCAAGGGTTTCGCGGTTGTAGCGCTTGCTCTTGCAGATGTCGCACGGGACATAGATGTCCGGCAGGAAGTGCATTTCCACTTTGATCAGGCCATCGCCCTGACAGGCTTCACAGCGTCCGCCCTTCACGTTGAAGGAGAAACGCCCCGGTCCGTAACCGCGGGAGCGGGACTCCGGTACGCCGGCGAACAACTCGCGAATCGGCGTGAACAATCCGGTGTAGGTCGCCGGGTTGGAGCGCGGCGTGCGACCGATCGGGCTCTGATCGATGTCGACGACTTTATCCAGGTGCTCAAGGCCCTTGATACTGTCGTGAGCCGCCGCTTCCAGGGTGGTTGCCCCGTTGAGTGCGGTAGCGCTCAAAGGAAACAGCGTGTTGTTGATCAGCGTCGATTTGCCCGAGCCGGACACGCCGGTCACGCAGGTCAGCAGGCCGATCGGAATCTCCAGATCGACATTGCGCAAATTGTTGCCGCGAGCACCCTTTAGGGACAACGACAACTTCTTGTTACGGGGTGTGCGTTTGGCTGGAACAGCGATCTTTACTCGGCCCGACAAATACTTGCCAGTCAGCGAATCAGGGTGAGCCATGACTTCGTCCGGCGTCCCTTCGGCAACGATATGCCCGCCGTGCACACCTGCGCCCGGGCCGATGTCCACCACATAGTCAGCCAGACGAATCGCGTCTTCATCGTGCTCGACCACGATCACCGTGTTGCCGATGTCACGCAGGTGCTTGAGTGTGCCGAGCAATCGGTCGTTGTCCCGCTGGTGCAGGCCAATTGACGGTTCATCGAGGATGTACAGAACCCCCACCAGACCGGCGCCAATCTGACTGGCCAGGCGAATGCGCTGGGCCTCACCGCCGGACAGCGTGTCGGCACTGCGATCCAGTGACAGATAGTCCAGGCCAACGTTGACCAGAAACTGCAGGCGTTCGCGGATTTCCTTGAGGATCTTGTCGGCAATTTCGCCACGGCGGCCAGTCAGCTTCAGCACGCCGAAGTATTCGCAGGCATCGCCGATCGGCAAGTTGGTCACCGCTGGCAAGGTCTTCTCGCCAACCCACACGTGTCGCGCCTCGCGACGCAGACGGGTGCCACGGCAATCCGGGCAAGGCTGGGTGCTGAGGAACTTGGCCAGCTCTTCGCGGACCGAAGCTGATTCGGTTTCGCGGTAGCGGCGTTCCAGGTTCGGCACGATGCCTTCGAACGGGTGCGAGCGTTTGACGATATCGCCGCGGTCGTTCAGGTACTTGAAGTCGACATTCTGCGAGCCGCTACCATGCAGGATGAATTTCTGTTGATCGGCCGGCAGTTCGTTGAACGGCACTTCGAGGCTGAACTTGTAGTGGGCAGCCAGCGAGCCAAGCATCTGGAAGTAATAGACGTTGCGCCGGTCCCAGCCGCGGATCGCGCCTTCGGCCAGGGTCAGTTCACCGTTCACCAATCGTTTGGTGTCGAAGAACTGCTTAACCCCCAGGCCATCGCAGGTCGGGCAGGCGCCGGCCGGGTTGTTGAAGGAAAACAGCTTGGGTTCCAGCTCGCTGATGGCGTGGCCGCAGATCGGACAGGCAAAGCGTGCGGAGAAGATGATTTCTTCGCCGGGCTCGTCGTCCATTGGCGCCACCAGAGCGATGCCGTCCGCCAGTTTCAGCGCGGTCTCGAACGATTCGGCCAGGCGTTGTTGCAGATCGGCGCGGACCTTGAAGCGGTCGACCACGACGTCGATCGAGTGCTTCTTCTGTTTATCCAGCTTCGGCAACTCGTCCAGCTCACAGAGTTTGCCGTTGACCCGGGCCCGCACAAAGCCCTGGGCCCGCAGTTCTTCGAAGACCGAGAGGTGTTCGCCCTTGCGCTCGCGGATTACCGGAGCCAACAGCATCAGTTTGCTGCCTTCCGGTTGCGCCAGCACCAGGTCGACCATCTGGCTGACGGTCTGGGCTTCCAGCGGAATGTCGTGGTCCGGGCAGCGCGGAATACCGACGCGAGCGTAGAGCAGGCGCAGGTAATCGTAGATTTCGGTAATGGTGCCAACCGTCGAGCGCGGGTTGTGCGAGGTCGACTTCTGTTCGATGGAGATCGCCGGCGACAGACCTTCGATGGTGTCGACGTCAGGTTTTTCCATCATCGACAGGAATTGCCGGGCGTAGGCCGACAGCGATTCGACATAGCGGCGCTGGCCTTCGGCGTACAGCGTGTCGAAGGCCAGGGACGACTTGCCGGATCCGGACAGGCCGGTGATGACGATCAGTTTGTCCCGTGGCAGGGTCAGGTCGATGTTCTTCAGGTTGTGGGTTCGGGCCCCACGAATCAGGATCTTGTCCAAAGTGGCCTCGCTCGGCGGGCGTCGAAAACGTAGGAGTATACGGCCAAATACTGGATGGATGCACACTATCAAATGAGGGGCGCGCAACCTTGCATGAAGATTGCGTCATCTGTACGCGTCATAGCGTCGCGATATACCCCGTCAATCGATGGGACTGGTAGAATCGCCGCCGGTTCACATGAGGTTTTTCCATGCACGATCCCCACAGCGAACGCATGAGTGGCAGTGAGACCCGCGCAGCAAGCGGTCTGGCCCTGGTGTTCGCCTTCCGTATGCTTGGCATGTTCATGGTGTTGCCGGTGCTGGCGACCTATGGGATGGACCTGGCGGGCGCGACCCCGGCCCTCATCGGGTTGGCGATTGGCGCTTACGGCCTGACCCAGGCGATTTTTCAGATTCCCTTTGGCTTCATTTCCGACCGCATCGGTCGTCGTCCAGTGATTTACCTGGGGCTGATCGTCTTCGCCCTGGGCAGCGTGCTGGCGGCCAATGCCGATTCGATCTGGGGCGTCATCGCCGGACGCATCCTGCAAGGCGCCGGGGCGATTTCCGCGGCGGTCATGGCGTTGCTGTCGGACCTGACCCGGGAACAGCATCGGACCAAAGCCATGGCCATGATCGGCATGACGATCGGTCTGTCGTTCGCGATTGCCATGGTGGTAGGGCCATTGCTGACCCGTGCCTTCGGCCTCTCGGGGCTGTTCTTCGCCACCGGCGGCATGGCGCTGCTCGGTATCGTCATCGTGATGTTCATGGTGCCGCGCGCCACCGGGCCATTGCAGCACCGCGAGTCCGGCGTCGCGCGTCAGGCGCTGATACCGACGCTCAAACACCCGGACCTGCTGCGCCTGGACCTGGGCATTTTTGTGTTGCACGCGATGTTGATGTCGAGCTTCGTTGCATTGCCCCTGGCGCTGGTCGAAAAAGCCGGTTTGCCCAAGGAGCAACACTGGTGGGTGTACCTGGCTGCGCTGCTGATTTCCTTCTTCGCCATGATCCCGTTCATTATTTACGGCGAGAAGAAACGCAAAATGAAACGAGTTTTATTGGGCGCCGTGCTGACGCTGATGCTCACTGAGCTATTCTTCTGGCAGTTCGGCGACAGCTTGCGGGCTCTGGTAATTGGCACGGTGGTGTTCTTCACCGCGTTCAATCTGCTGGAAGCTTCATTACCGTCGCTGATCAGCAAGGTTTCACCGGCAGGTGGCAAGGGCACGGCGATGGGGGTCTATTCCACCAGTCAGTTCCTCGGTTCGGCACTGGGCGGGATCCTCGGCGGCTGGTTGTTCCAGCATGGCGGTTTGTCGGTTGTATTCCTTGGATGCGCCGGCCTGGCTGCCCTCTGGTTGGCCTTTGCTGTTACCATGCGCGAACCACCTTATGTCACGAGCCTGCGCTTGCCGTTGTCGCCCGAGGCGATCCGCGAAGCGGGTCTGGTTGAGCGCCTGAAGGCCGTCGTAGGGGTAACAGATGCGGTGATCGTTGCTGATGAAGCGGCGATTTACATCAAATTGGACACAGAACTATTGGATCGCACGACCCTTGAGCGCCTGGTGAACAACCCGGCCGAGGCAGCGTGCGTAGCCTAGGAGAACGTTATGGCCCGTGGGGTTAACAAAGTCATATTGGTCGGCACTTGCGGCCAGGATCCCGAAGTTCGCTACTTGCCTAACGGTAACGCCGTGACCAACCTGAGTCTGGCGACCAGCGAACAGTGGACCGACAAGCAAACCGGTCAGAAGGTCGAGAAGACCGAATGGCACCGTGTTTCGATGTTCGGCAAAGTAGCCGAAATCGCCGGCGAATACCTGCGTAAAGGTTCGCAGGTCTACATCGAAGGCAAACTGCAGACCCGCGAGTGGGAAAAAGACGGTATCAAGCGTTACACCACTGAAATCGTGGTCGACATGCAAGGCACCATGCAACTGCTGGGCGGCCGTCCACAACAGGGCGACCAACAAGGCGGGGGCAATAACTACCAGCAATCCGCTCCAGCTCCACGCCAGCAGGCTCCGCGTCCGCAGCAGTCGGCACCGCAACAGTCGCGCCCGGCTCCACCGCAGGCCGCACCGCAACCGGCTCCGGATTTCGACAGCTTTGATGACGATATTCCGTTCTGATAAAGCTGCTATCCAGTCAGTAATAAAAAAAGCGAAGCCATTGATCTGGCTTCGCTTTTTTGTTGGCGCTGTTAACTGGATAGAGCGGTCATGTTGGCCCGCGCCATGTGCAGTTTTTTGTAGCTCTCGATCAAGCGCAGATGCCTATCGAGCCCCTCCAGCTTCATGCTGGTCGGCGTCAAGCCATGGAAGCGCACGCTGCCGTCCACCGATCCGATCGCTGCATCCATCCGCTCGTTGCCAAACATCCGGCGGAAATTGGCCTCGTAGTCTTCCAGTTCCAGGTCTTCGTCCAGCTTCATTTCCAGCACCACATTGACCGCCTGATAGAACAAGCCGCGCTCGACGGTGTTGTCGTTGTACTGCAGGAACATTTCCACCGCCTCTTTCGCCTCTTCAAATTGCTGTAGGGCGAGATAAATCAGCAGCTTCAACTCCAGGATCGTCAGCTGACCCCAGGCCGTATTGTCGTCAAACTCGATGCCGATCAAGGTGGTGATGTCGGTGTAGTCGTCCAGCTCACTTTCCACCAGACGCTCAACCAGCGCTTGCAGTTCCTCTTCGTCCAGGCGATGCAGGTTCAGGATGTCGGCGCGGAAGAACAGTGCTTTGTTGGTGTTATCCCAGATCAGATCGTCTACTGGATAAATTTCCGAATAGTCTGGCACCAGGATGCGGCAGGCCGTTGCACCGATATGCTCGTAGACCGCCATGTACACTTCTTTGCCCATGCCTTCGAGAATGCCGAACAAGGTTGCGGCTTCCTCGGCATTCGAGTTTTCACCCTGGCCGGAGAAGTCCCACTCCACGAATTCGTAATCCGATTTTGAGCTGAAGAAGCGCCACGACACCACGCCGCTGGAGTCGATAAAGTGCTCGACGAAGTTATTTGGCTCGGTCACGGCATGACCTTCAAACGTCGGCTGGGGCAGGTCGTTGAGGCCTTCGAAGCTGCGGCCCTGCAGCAATTCGGTCAGGCTGCGCTCCAGCGCCACTTCCAGGCTCGGGTGCGCGCCGAACGAGGCGAACACACCGCCGGTACGCGGGTTCATCAACGTGACGCACATCACCGGGAATTCACCTCCCAGGGACGCATCCTTCACCAGCACGGGGAACCCTTGCTCTTCCAGCGCCTGAATCCCGGCCAGTATCCCGGGGTACTTCGCCAGCACGTGAGCCGGCACATCCGGCAGGGCAAATTCACCTTCGATGATTTCGCGTTTTACCGCGCGCTCGAAAATCTCCGACAGGCACTGCACCTGGGCTTCGGCCAGCGTGTTACCGGCACTCATGCCGTTGCTCAGGAACAGGTTTTCAATCAGGTTGGACGGGAAATACACCACCTCGCCGTCGGACTGGCGCACGTACGGCAGCGAGCAGATGCCGCGCTCTTCATTGCCTGAGTTGGTGTCGATCAGGTGGGAACCACGCAGCTCGCCGTCGCGGTTGTAAATCTTCAGGCAGTACTCGTCGAGGATTTCGGTCGGCAGTGCATCCTTACGGCCAGGCTTGAACCAGCGCTCGTCCGGGTAGTGCACAAACGCTGCGTTGGCGATGTGTTCGCCCCAGAACTGGTCGTTGTAGAAGAAGTTGCAGTTGAGTCGCTCGATAAACTCGCCCAACGCCGACGCCAACGCGCCTTCCTTGGTCGCACCCTTGCCGTTGGTAAAGCACATCGGCGAGTGCGCATCGCGGATATGCAGCGACCACACATTGGGCACGATATTACGCCACGAGGCGATTTCAATCTTCATGCCCAGGTCCGCCAGAATGGCCGACATGTTGGCGATGGTTTGCTCCAGCGGCAGATCCTTGCCGGCAATATAGGTGCTCGCCTCTGAGCTGGAAGCAGGCATCAGCAACGCCTGGGCATCGGCGTCGAGGTTGTCCACTTCTTCGATCACAAATTCAGGCCCGGCTTGCACCACTTTCTTCACGGTGCAACGGTCGATGGAGCGCAGGATGCCCTGGCGGTCCTTGTCGGAGATGTCCGCCGGCAACTCGACCTGGATCTTGAAAATCTGGTTGTAGCGGTTTTCCGGGTCAACAATATTGTTCTGCGACAGGCGGATGTTATCCGTGGGGATATTGCGCGTGTTGCAGTACAACTTCACAAAATACGCCGCACACAACGCCGACGAAGCCAGGAAGTAGTCGAACGGACCCGGTGCCGAGCCATCGCCCTTGTAGCGGATAGGTTGATCGGCCACCACCGTGAAGTCATCGAACTTGGCTTCAAGTCGCAGGTTGTCGAGAAAGTTGACCTTGATTTCCATGGGGGATTACCAGAATAACGGCTAAACGAATGGCCGCCATTATCCGGCATTTGCGCAGTAAGTCTTGTGGGTGTCTGACGATATGTCGACACCAAGCTTTTTTAGTGGGCAATGAAGGGCTCAGTCGAGTATCAGATGCGGCAAGAACCGGCTCGAATCCTTGGTAATCAAGCTGTTGTCCTCACGCACGCCGATGCCGGCCGCCTGATCCCCGATCACCCAGGAGCCGATCAGCGTGTAGCTGTCGCCAAATTTCGGCAGCGGGGCAAACTCCTGAAGGATAAACGGCGCATCAGTGTAGGGGCCGTCCTCTTTTACGATCAGACCCTCAGCGGTTTGCAGCTCAATGTTTGCGCCTTCCCGTGAGAAGAACGGCTTGCGCACCCAACCTTTGGGCACCGCTTTACTCGGATCGGAGTCCAGGTGCGCCGCGAGCAGGTTCGGGTGACCTTGGTTGAACTCCCATAGCAGCGGCAGGATGCCCTTGTTGGAGATGATGGATTTCCAGGGCGGTTCGAAAAACTGTGTGTCGCTCTGCGCAATCGCTGCGCCGAAGGGTTCGTGGAAGATGAACTCCCAGGCATGCAGTTTGAACAGGTGAGGGATCCAGCGATCTTCGAGGTCGACGAAACGTCCGTCGCTGGTGAGGCCAATGTCTTCGATGTCGATGTGCCGCGATTCGATGCCGACCTTTTCCGCGACCAGGCGCAGGTAATCAGTGGTGCCCTTGTCTTCGACCGAGTCTTTCATCGAGGCGAAATAGAAGGGCTGTTTGAGCTGCAGTTGGGCAAAAGCCTGATGCAGCTTGGTATCGATGCTGTTGAACTGGTCGGCGTGCCTGGGCAGCAAGCCGCGTTCGATGCATTGCTCCAGCCAGCCCCACTGAAACGCCGCGGCCTCATACAGGCTGGTCGGCGTGTCGTAGTTGAGTTCCAGCAACTTGGCTGGCCCGCTGCCGTTGTAGGAGAAGTCCATGCGCCCATACAGGTGCGGGTGGCCTTCGAGCCATGAAGTGCGAATCATGTCGAAGAACGGCGCGGGGATGCTCAAGCGCTCCAGCAACTCTTCGCTTTGCACCACTCGCGCCACCAGGTCCATGCACATCTCATGAACTTCGGTGGTCGGGTCTTCGAGGTCGTTCTCGATCTGCTTGAGCGTGAACTGGTAGTACGCGCTCTCGTCCCAATAGGGTTCGTCGTCGATGGTATGGAACAGGAAACCGAGGCTTTCGGCGGTCTGTTTCCAGTCATGACGCTCTGCGCAGAGGATTTTCTTCATGGCCTTGTTCCCTTAGCTACTCGAACCGCCAAAGCTCTTGCCTGATCCACCCCAGCCACTGCGTGCGCTGGCCTGGCTGCCGAACCCGCCGCGGGAGGTGGACGATGCAACGGACACCGGCTTGCTGCGGGTGATGGTGTCGGTGTAACTGCCACTGCTGCCGTAGCGCGCCTGATTGGACCTGTTGAAGGTTGAACCTGACGATACCCGCTGACTGAGTGTCGAGGACGAGTAGTCACCGCGATCATCGCGATAGCGGTAGACCGGTTCGGAGTAGTAGCTGTTGCGGTTGCTGCTGAGCATGTTGCCGATCAGCAGCCCGGTCAGCAGGCTACTGCCGGAGAAACCCGACCCTGCGGCATTCGCTTCCGATGCGGGCAATCTAGCCTTGGCCGCGTCCACTTCGGACTGCGTCACCTCGCCATCGGCACTCAGTTCGAAACCGCCGAGCTTGGGGATGAATTTGCCGGCGGAATCCTGCTGGCACCAGTCGGCAACAAAGTCAGCGTCGCAATCAGCCTGGTTGTCGTACACCGGCGCAATGCTTCGATGCTGGGCCATGGCCTTCATATAGGCGTCAGAACAGATGTCGACCGGGAGTTTTTCATCGGCGCACTGCTGGACGGACTGGAAGTTGTACTTTTTGTGTATCTCGTAGGTTTTTTCCGTCGGCCCGCAGCCTGATATGGCCATGGCGACCGATGCCGCCAGCGAGAGCTGAACGTACTTGCTTCGTTTCATCGCAATCTCCGAGGCGCAATCAGTTCTGGGAAGGGGTCATGCACGCGGCATTCAACATGCCGACGCTGATGGCCACTGCCGCGACATAGATACCCGCAGCGATTTCGCCGTTCTTGATGCGCTCAGAGGCGCCTTTTAGCACCAGGCTGGTCACCAGGAACGCCAGCAGTTGTACGAAAGCGGCGATCACCGCCCAGACGACGAAGTCCAGAATGCTGATCGAGTAGGCGATCACATTGCTGGCCGGAATGGCGAAACCGATGACGGCGCCGCCCAGGGCGATGGCGGCCGCAACGTTGCCCGCACGGATCAGTTCGAATTCCCGGTGCGGTGTGATTCGGGTGTAGATGAACTGGAACAGCGCGAACAGCACGGCGGCGCCGAGGATGTACAAAACAAACCCGAGCACGGCGGCTTTGTTCAGGGAGATGGAGAGCGCTTCAAGCATGGAGTTCTTCCTTTTTAAAAAGTGTTCAGGTCGGTGGTGTACAGCGAAATACCCAGCGAAGTGCTCAAGCTGATGGTGCCTTCGGCGTCTTCTTCGACGGAAAACAGCAGGAATTCCCGGCGATCGGTCAGGCCGGTTTCGCGGGCGTACAGCATCGAACGATGCCCGATGCTGTAGGTCTCATCCGGATTCTTCAGGTGTTCGCTCAACGGCACCAGTTCGGTCTGGCCGTTCTCGGTGCCCCATTCGCGGGTGTATTCGACCCCGTTGAGGGTGTAGGTCGGCAGCCCGATCAGGCTTTGAGGGCCGGCCAGCCGACGCAGCTCCGCTTCACTGTTGATGGTGACGTAGCTGAGGTAGTTGAACAGGATCACTGACTCGACCTGCCCGGCGATGTCACCGGTGGTGTGCACTTGCAGCCAGTAGTCTTCGTCGTTCATGTAATAGCGCGACAACCAGGTCGACTGCCCGAGATCAATGGTGCCGGCACTCCAGATCTGCTGGGAACCGGGGATGGTCACCGCGGTTTTTTCGTCGAGCAGCAGTTTCAGGGTCGTGTCGAACATCACGCCCTTGCCCAACGCCAGGCCCAGCGGGCCGCTGACTGGCAGGTTATCGTTGGCTGTCCATTTCGAATCGGTATTCGTGCTCGCGTTCGGGGCCTCAAGCCCCAGCAACTGTTTAAACCATCCCATTGGAGATTTCCTTGAGGCGAGTGGAGGCGATGTAGAAGAGTTCGCCGCCCTTGACGCGAGTGGCGCCGGGCGGGTTGATTGAAGGCTGTCGGGCGCCTTTGGCGCGGTAGCCGATAAGGGTCGCGTTATGGCGTTCTTTCATCTGTGCGTACAGATCGCCGAACGTTGCTTCAAAGGTTTCGGGCAGTTTCATCAGGTATTGGGTGGCGCCTTGGCCCACGCACAGCAATTCATTGATGACCACTGACGAGCCCGGATCCTGAGAGGCGCGCACCAACATCTCGATGGCCATGCTTGAGGTGCATTCCAGGCTGGGTGCGTAGGCACTGGCGAGCGCGGCGATTTCACTTTCATTGAAGTGGGCGACCACATGCCCGACCGGGCTCAGTTGATTGACCGCCAGAACGGTGGCCAGGGTCAGATCATCTGAATGGGTACGCACCAGTACGCGTTCGGCGCCAGGCACGCCGGCACGCAGCAAAAGCGCGGCAGATGACAGGCTTTCACCTTTGATAAAGGCCGCCTTGCCCGGCATGGGGTTTTCTTCGAGGTCGCAATCGCAAATGACGATCAGGTTGTCATTGGACGTTTCGTCCTGCAGCAGCAACTCAATGACCCGCTCGCTGGATGCGCCTTCCCAGCCGATGAGAACGGTATGGCCGACCTTGCCGGTGAAATCGCCTTTGCCCTTCATGCCTTTTCTCCATACATCGATGACACTGCTGGTGGTTTTACCAATGGCTGCCGTCAGCAGCGCAATGCCCCCGAGCATGACCCAGGTGGCCACGAAAATCCGTCCCGCGGCTGTCTGTGGCGCAAGATCGCCGTAGCCGACGGTGAGCGTGGTGGTGAGATAGAAGTAGGTGAACGTGGCGGGAGCGATGAGGTGTTGTTCGCCCAGAAACGCCAGGCCGAGCCAGGCCGTGCTCAGGTGTACGCCCAGCGCAATGGCCAGGCCGGCCCAGCCGAAGCGATGGAAGAAGGACGCCGCGTACGCGCGCAATAAAAGGAAAATCGACATTACATCCCTGACTCCTTGGGGGCTCATTCCTGGCGACGTAATCGCTCGGGCATCTAAGTGCTCGAGTGCGGTTACCGGGCGGCATTAAACCTGCTGCGCGGCGTAGATAACAGTACCTTGGCTGCAATATACCCGGCGATTGCAGCAAAAATATGCCCTTCGAAGGAAATGCCCCGGCGCGGAAGGAAGCCAACAACCAGCCCGCCATAGAGCAGGGCCACGACACTGGCGGTTATCAGGTTGCTCCAGCTCCTCTGGAACCAGGCGCGCGACAGGAGATACGCCCACAGCCCGAACACCCAGCCGCTGGCACCGATGTGCACGCCGGCAAAACCGAACAGCCAGATCAGCGAACCGCCCAGCAAAATGATGATAGCGCTGACGGCCATGAACCGGTTGAGCCCTTCGACGATGACCAGGGTACCGAGGATCAAAAAGGCAATCAGGTTGGCACTCAGGTGCGCAAAGGATGTGTGCAAGAAAGGCGAGGTGATGATGCCGACCAGTCCGTGCAGGGTTCTCGGAACCAGGCCGAAGGCGTTAAGGCTGTAGCCGGTCGCAACATTGAGCAGTTGCAGCGCAACCATGAAGATGGCCAGGCCGGCAATTGTCTTGAAACCCTTCAGGGCATCCATCCTTGACCTCGATTCGGCAGTAAAGAAGGGCGATCAATTAATGCCTGTCAGTTAAGAGATAGAACAAGCACTGAGTAAAATTGTGGCGAGGGAGCTTGCTCCCGCTGGGCCGCGAAGCGGCCCCTCTTATCCCCAAAAAGAAGGGACTGCTGCGCAGTCCAGCGGGAGCAAGCTCCCTCGCCACAGGGTCAGTGCACTTGACTGACTGGCTGACCGGGTTACTCGGCCGATTTTTTCTTCAGGCGTTCCAGAATCGCATTGGCGCTGCCTTCGTCCGGTGTGATGCCGGCATCGCGCAGTTTGCGTTCCAGGTCGGTGCCGGTCGACGCATCGGCCAGTTCGTCCTGGGCTTGCAGTTCAGCGGCGCGTTGCTGCTGCTTGGCCTGCAGGCGGTTCAGTGTGCCGACGGCGGTTTCCAGCTTGCCGTTGGCGCCGCCACTGGCGATCGAAGCGCTGACCTGGGCTTTCTGTACGCTTTCACGAGCCTTGGCCATGTCCACTTGCTGACGCAGGCTTTTGATGCGGTTTTCGGCCTTGGTGATGTCTTTGCGCATGTTGTCGGCGTAACCGCCGAATTCGGTGGCCTGCTTTTGCTCGACATCCAGTTCATTGGTCAGGGTCGAAATGGCTTCGGCCACTTCCAGTGCCAGGTCTTCGCGGTTGGCCTGGATGGCGGCCAGGGCCTTGGATTCCAGGTCCTTGATCTTGGCGTTGTACTCGCTGACGCGGTCAGCCGACAGCTTGTGCTTGGCCATGATGGTGACCAGTTCACGCTTGGCGTTGGCCAGCGCGCTGTCAGCATCGCGAATTTCCTGGTCGAGAATGCGCAGGGCCTGTTGGTCGACGATCGATTCGCCGACTTCGTTGGCACCGCCACGCAGCGCGGTGAACAATTTGCTCCAGATGGACTGAGTCATTGGATATATCCTGTTCCCGAATAATTAATTGAAGAAGCGTTCAAAGGCTTCGCTGGCGCGCTGGACGTTGTCGACGAGGGTTTTGATCTCAGTCACGACGTTGGTCAGGCTGGAGTCGGAGCTCAGCGCGCCGAACATGTTGTAAACGACCTGCCCGTTGGGCATGGACTCGATACCGATCGAGGACAGCGGGAACATTTCCCGGCTGCGCAAAACGGCATCATTGAATGCCGGGACGTTGTTGATCGATTCGACATCGACCAGGACCGTATCGACGATTATCTGATCGCCAACCACCGCGATGTAAATCGGCAAGCCACCGAAATCGTTCATTTCCAGCTTGATGCTGGATTCGGAGCCTTGAACGAGGGAGAGGGTGATTTCGTTCGCAACCACTTCGTCGAGGGCCTGGAGGGCGCTGTAGAGGCGATCGATGTTCCAGTTATTACCTGCGCTCATGTAATTCTCCGACATGAATGAGCCAGCCAGAATCGGTTGGCGTAGCTGTTTCTCCATCTGCTTGAGCAGGCTTCGATTTTCGGGAAGCACCCAAGTCTCGTGTTTCACATAGCCGGCGGCACCCAGGCCCGCGCGCATCTGCTTCATGTAAAAGCTCGATGGTTTTTTCGCGGAGGGTTTCGAGCGCTCTCCCTTGCGGCTCGCTGAATCGGTAACAGACCCGGTAGGCGGATCTGATGGAGAGCTGCTTTTCATGGTGCTGATCCCGTTGTGAAAAACTCACGCGTGATAACACTACAGGCTATTTTTGCAGCCCTCAATAGCTCACGCGTGAGATTTTTTCGACGGTTGCGCAGGTGTATGAAAAAGAAGGGAAGCAGCATGATTCCGGTCAGTTAAGCGTAATCCTGTGGAACGAGCCTCTCATCTAACCAGCCAGAAACTCATCGGTGGACACCACGCTCGCATAAGCAAACCCCAAGGCCGACATGAACGCGGCATGCACATGGGCGGCTGGGACGGTGACGCCGTTGAACTCCAGGTCGAGGGTGGCACAGGCGTCGTGGATCACCGTGACCGTATAGCCGAAGTCTGCTGCGGCACGGGTGACGCCGTCGATGCACATGTGGCTCATGCTGCCGACCACCACCAGGTGTTCGATACCTTGCTGGTCGAGGATGGCCTTGAGTTCGGTTTCGCGGAACGCGTTGACGAAGTGCTTGAGCACCACCGGTTCATCGGCGCGGTTCAGGACTTTGGGGTGCAACTTCGCGCCGTCGGAGCCTGGGGTGAAGAACGGTGCGGCGTCGGAGGTGAATTCGTGGCGGATGTGTACCACCGCGTCACCGGCCTCGCGAAAGGCCTGGATCAGCCGTGCAGCGTTGTCTGCGGCGGCATCGGCGCCCGCCAAAGGCCACTTGCCCTGGGGGAAGTAGTCGTTCTGGATATCGACTACGATGAGTGCTTGCTTGGTCATGAGTGTTTCCTCGAAGTGCTTGTTGGGTGTGATTCAAGTATCAGGTTCTGCAGGCCGTCCGAGGATTGGCCGCACCGACAATAGAAGGGGGAAAACTGACAATGGGCGTAGAAAGGGCAGTCGTCGAATTGGGCGTGCTGATCTATCCCGGCGCGCAGATGGCGGCGGTGCATGGGTTGACGGATCTGTTCGGGGTGGCCAACCGGATTGCCGCCGAGCATCAGGCGACGCAGTTGCCGTTGCTGAGGGTCAGTCATTGGCAGGTCGAGGGCGATCAGGCGCCAGAACGGGTCTACGACAGTCAACCCGGCCCGGCCGAAGCGTTGGTCGCGGTGTTGATTCCGCCGTCGATTGGCGGCTTTTCCGAGGGCCAGGCACCGCAAGGGCTGATCCGCTGGATTCGTCAGCAACACGCCAGCGGCGCGACGTTGGGCGGGGTTTGCGTGGGGTCGATCCTGTTGGCTGAAAGCGGCCTGCTCGACGGCCGTAGCGCCACCACTCATTGGACCTCGGCCAAAGCCTTCGCCGAGCGTTACCCGGCGATCAAGCTCAAGGCTGACACGCCCATCGTCGATGACGGTGACCTGATTACCACCGCCGGGTTGATGGCTTGGTCAGAGCTGGGGTTACGGCTGGTGAACCGCCTGCTGGGGCCGAGCATTGCCACTAGCACGGCACGGTTTCTGGTGGTGGAGCACAGCGACAGCGCGAGTGAGTGCGGCAGTAATTTTTCACCGATTCTCAGCCATGGCGATGCCTCGATTCTCAAGGTCCAGCATTGGCTGCAAAGCACCGGGGCGGTCGATGTATCGCTGGCGGCAATGGCCGAACGGGCGGGGCTGGAAGAGCGCACCTTCCTGCGGCGATTCCGCGCGGCGACCGGGTTGAAACCCACCGAGTACTGCCAGCACCTGCGCGTCGGCAAGGCGCGCGAGATGCTCGAATTCACCAACGGCACCATTGATCACATTGCCTGGACCGTGGGTTATCAGGACCCGAGTGCGTTTCGCGCGACGTTCAAAAAGATTACCGGGCTGGCGCCGAGTGATTACCGGACGCGGTTTGGCGTGACGCCGCCAGCGGCTGTGGCCCGATAGCCAGAACACGCCAGATCAAAAAATGTGGAAGGTTTGAGTCGTGCAAAATGCCGGAGTCCAGAAGGGCGTCGTGCAGAATCAAACAGGCGTAATGCCATTATTGTCTGGGCAACCGGCTGATTTAGAAGTCGTTCTTCATCAGCCGCCATTGGCCTGATCCCTGCACCCCTCCAGCTACATTTATCAAACGCAGATTGAAGGGGACCCCATGACCCCAACAAGTCGCAAGAAACTGGTACTCGCCCATTCTGTGCGTGCCGATGCTCCGCTGCACGAAGTCGAAACCAATCGCGCGCTGGCCCGTTGGCTGGCGCAGATCGTCGGGCTCGAATACGGCGGCAGTTACGACCCGCAACTGCACAGCGGTCGTGGCCGCTATCTGTTGCCGACCCAGACGCTGGTGGGCGCCGCTGCCGCCCGGCAGCTGGGCGTCAAAGGGCCGGAGGATTTGTGGGGCGGTTACGTCGACCACGATTTCATCGGTACCAAAGCCATCAGTCATGGGCTGTTGAACCGCGATGCGTTCGCGCCCGAAGGCTGGGCACCGTTGTTTTGCGAACGGGTGCGCAGCGTCGTGCTCGATGGCCTCAGCGTGTTCTCCCTGGACGATGCGCGCCCGGCGGCGGAGCACCTGCTCTACAGCGGCCCGATCCGCATCAAGCCTATTCACGCCTGCGCCGGACGCGGTCAGGAAGTGATCAAGAGCCTCGACCAGTTCGACGCCATCCTCGCTCGCCCCGAGGCCAAGACACTGTTCACCGAAGGCGTGGTGCTGGAGCAGGACTTGACCGAGGTGATCACCCACAGCGTCGGCCAAAGCTTCATCGGCGACACAGTGCTGAGTTATTGCGGTGATCAATACATGACCGAAGACGCTCAGGGCGAGCAGGTTTATGGAGGGTCCAACCTGTTGGTGGTGCAGGGTTATTACGAGGACCTGCTGGCGCTGGAACTGCCGGATGAGGTGAGGCTGGCGATCCAGCAGGCACAGGTATTCGACAGTGCGGCGGATGAAGCCTACCCCGGTTTCTATGCTTCGCGGCGCAACTACGACATCGCCCAGGGGCTGGATTGCAACGGCCGACAACGCAGCGGCGTGCTCGAACAATCCTGGCGCCTGGGCGGTGCCAGCAGCGCCGAGGTCGCGGCGTTGCAGAGCTTTGTCAACGACCCCGGCCTGCGTGCGATTCGCGTGTCGTCGGTCGAAACCTATAGCGATCAAACGCTGCCGGCGAACGCTATCGAGGTGTACCGCGGGCCGGCGGAGCGCAGTGATTTTCTTCTCAAGTACGTAACGGTCAAATCCTATGACGGCTAGAAGCGAAACCATTCAGATCGACATCGACGATGAACAGATGAGCGGGACCTTCCTCAGCCCCAAATCGAAAGTCCCGGGGGTGCTTTTCGTCCACGGCTGGGGCGGTAGCCAGGAGCGCGACCTGGATCGCGCCAAAGGCATTGCCGGGTTGGGTTGTGTGTGCCTGACGTTCGACTTGCGTGGCCATACCGGCGGGACCGGCATTCCGTTGTCCAGGGTCACCCGCGAAGACAACCTGCGCGACCTGCTGGCAGCCTACGACCGCTTGCTCGCCCACCCGGCGCTCGACACCTCTGCGATCGCGGTGGTCGGCACCAGTTATGGCGGTTATCTGGCAGCGATCCTGACGACGTTGCGTCCGGTGCGCTGGTTGGCGCTGCGGGTGCCGGCATTGTATCGCGACGACTTGTGGCACACGCCCAAGCGTGAGTTGGACAAAGCCGACTTGCGCGACTATCGCGGCACGCTGGTGCGCGCCGACAGCAATCGCGCGTTGCACGCCTGCTCGCAATTCACCGGGGATGTGTTGCTGGTGGAGTCCGAGACCGATGCCTATGTACCCCACGCGACGATCATGAGTTACCGCGCCGCGTGTCAGCAGACTCACTCGCTGACTCACCGGATCATCGATGGTGCGGATCACGCCTTGAGCGACCCGGTTTCGCAACAGGCGTACACCTCGATTCTGGTGGATTGGATCACCGAGATGGTGGTGGGTGAGCGGTTGAGCATCATTCAATCGAGTTGAGAGATGCGGTGGTCTTGCGATCATTCGTGGATGCGACCGCTCACCGAGGTTTCTTCGAGATCCGCAACGACTTGGCCTTGGCTTCCACCACCAGATACATCAACACCGTTATCAACAGCGGCAGAATGAAATAGATTGCCCGATAAGCGATCAACCCCGCCACCAGGCTGCCCCGCGATACTTCGTGCTGCAGCAGCGCCACGAACACCGCCTCCAACACACCGAGCCCGGCCGGGATATGGGTGATGACCCCGGCAACGGCGCTGATCAGCAACACACCAAGCACCAGCGGATAATCCAGTTTGCTCGGCAGCAACGTGAAGATCACCGCCGCCATCAGCGCCCAGTTCAGTGCGCCGAGGGCCAGTTGCAGGATTGCCATGCGTAGCGACGGCAGAATGATTTCCACGCCGCGAACCGACCATTTCCGGCGCCTGGAATACCGGCAGGCTGCCAGATATCCGGTGCTCAACAGCAGCAACAAAATCCCCACGTCTTGCAGTGCATTGCTGCTCACTTTCCAGCCCGGCGGCATTCGCATCAGGCCGCTGCTGAACACCGCGCCGGCAATTACCATGTAGCCGAACCAGTTGGTCGCCAGGCTCAGCCCGAGGATTTTTGCGATGTTGCCTTTGCTCACGCCGAGCCGCGAATACAGCCGATAACGCATGGCGACGCCGCCGACCCAGGCGCTCAGGTTGAGGTTGAAGGCATAGCTGATGATCCCCACCGGGAGGATCTGCCGCCAGGTCAGGTTCTGCCGGATGTAGGTGCGCCCGATAAGGTCGAAACAGGCATAGACCAGAAAGCTTGCCAGGGTCACACCTGACGCAATGATCAACGTGCGTACTTTGAAATCAGCCAGGGTATCGAACACTTCGTTCCATTCGATGCGCTGGGCGAGCATCGTGAACAATACGATCAGCGCCAGGAAAAACAGCATCGTCAGCGGCCTTTTCCAGCGGTGCCAGTGGTGTTTGCCCGGCGTCTCGGAGTGCGGCGCAGGCTGCGCTTCGGAATGGCTCATGCCTTGGCGCTCCCGGGTGGGTGGATGAAGGGCTTCAGGCGCGGTTTATGCGCCGGCAACCAACCGGCCCATGCGGGGAAATGCCGCAGGAAGTGAAACACCAGAAAGCCGATGGTCATGTCCCAGATCCGCCCGCGAGGGGCTGTGTCCACCGACATGACCTTGCAATGGTTGCTGCTCAACTCGTCGAGACGCTCGTACAGATCGCGGTTGAAGGCACGGTCGCGGATCAGCACGTTGGCTTCCAGGTTCAGGGACAGGCTCAGCGGGTCGAGGTTGCTTGAGCCGACAGTGCTCCAGTCCTCGTCGACCAGGGCGACTTTGCCATGCAGGGGGCGGTCGCAATATTCGTAGATCACCACCCCGGCCCGCAGCAGGTAGTCGTAGGTCATGCGCGCGGCGAGTCTGGCCACCCGCAGGTCCGGTTGTCCCTGAAGAATCAGGCGCACCTCGACCCCCCGGCGTGCCGCATTGCGGATCTCGTGCAGCAGTCGATAGCCTGGAAAGAAGTAGGCATTAGCGATCACCACGCGACGCCGGGCACTGCGCAGCACCTGTAAATACACCTCTTCGATATCTTTTGGGTGTTCTGCGTTGTCGCGATACACCAGTCGCACCTGACCGTCATGATCGTCGACCGCCAGTTCAGCATGCCGCTGCCGGCGGCGTTGCCACCAGTATTTGGCCCGGGCCGGTCGACCGCCTTGCAGCAAGGCGAAATGATGAATATCGGCCACCGCCGGGCCTTGCACTTCAACCGAATAATCCTGCTTGGCCTCGGGGCCGAAGTCGGCCAGATGGTCGGCGGAAAAATTGATCCCGCCGAGGAACGCAATCGTGCCGTCGACCACCACAATCTTGCGGTGCAGACGGCGGAACCAGTTGGTGCGGATGCCCAGAAGGCGCGGGGCAGGGTCGAATATTTGCAGGCGCACACCGGCATTGCTCAGGGCGGCGAGGAACGCCGTACTCAGTTCGCCACAACCAAAGCCGTCGAGACTGACCGTGATACGCACGCCACGTTGCGCCGCTTCAATCAGGATCTGTTGAAGCTCATTGCCGACCTTGTCTTCGAACACAATGAAGGTTTCCAGCAGGATTTCCCTCTGGGCCTGGCGCAGCACTTCAAACACCCGTGGAAAGTACGCCTCACCGTTTTCCAGCAACTCGACCCGATTGTTTCCGTGCCAGCCGTATTCAACATCAGTCACCGCAGGCTCGCGCACGGGGGGAGGTGGGGAGACGTGTTCGACCGTGGTTTTTTCCATCGACGGGCTGCTCATAACTCGATCTCCACCGACAGGGGCGCATGGTCGGAAAGGTGTGACCAGGGGCGTGCCGCCAGTACTTGCGGATGGCTGGCCTTGAGATGGCGCACGTAGATGCGGTCCAGGCGTAACGCCGGCAAACGCGCGGGGAAACTGCGCGCCGGTTTGCCATGCCGCTCGGCAAAGACCTCACGCAAACCGCAAGGCTTGAGCAACGCATCGGCGCGCAGGCGCCAGTCGTTGAAGTCGCCGGCGACGACCACCGGGGCATCTTGCGGTAACTCTTCCAGGCGTCGGATCAGCAGCTTGAGCTGTGCCGTCCGGTGGCTTTCGCGCAGACCCAGATGGACGCAAACGGCATGCACTTCCCGGCCATCGCCGGGCATCCGCAACACGCAATGCAGGATTCCACGGTTTTCATGGCCGCTGATGGACACGTCGAGGTTGTCGTGGCGAATGATCTGGAACTTCGACAACAGTGCATTGCCGTGATCGCCCGCCGGGTAGACCGCGTTGCGCCCGTAGGCGAATTGCGGCCACAGGCTATCGGCAAGGAATTCGTACTGGGGCATCGCCGGCCAATTGTTGTAGCGCTGGGGATGCTGTTCGTGGGTGCCGTGGACCTCCTGCAAAAACACCACATCGGCGGACACACTGCGCACCGCATCGCGCAACTCGGGCAGGATGAAGCGCCGATTGAGTGCGGTGAACCCCTTGTGGGTGTTGACCGTCAGCACGGTGAAGCGGCTCACGGCATTGATGATGGGTTGCTGTTCATCCGTCCCACCGACCGGTTCGGGAGTGCTCATGGCAGCGCTCCTTCGGCAACCGGTTCGCACCACAGGGCATAACGTTCGGGCCGTTGCAGGGTGTAGAGCGATCCATCGATTTCGATGCTGTTGACTGCCCGTGACGCGAATTGCAATTCGCGTTTGTGGGTCAGCCCCTTCGGGTAGAAGCCTCCCCGCCAGGGCGTGTAGCGCCAGCCTGAAATGCCGATATGAATCGCCGCCATGTCGCCTCCCATCCTCGGACAGCCCTGTCTTTTGATGACTGCCAGGCATGCGAGAAAGTTTCGACGGGGCTACGGACGGTAAAAGCAAAAGATCGCAGCCTTCGGCAGCTTCCCACAGGCGCGCAGGAGTTGCCGAAAGCGACGATCATTTGATCTATCAGTGCCCGGCGACGATCCGGGCCGAACCTTCAGCCGGCTCGGCATACACCGGGCCCAATCGATCGAGACGACCACTCCAGGCGGTCAGTGCCAATGCCACCAGCACCACCAGGCCACCGATCCACGCGGTATGGATCAGGCCCATATGCGCCACGATCAAGCCACCACCCCACGCACCACCGGCAATGCCGAGGTTGAACGCCGCAATGTTCAGGCCCGACGCCACGTCCACCGCATGCGGGGTGTGATGTTCGGCCTGACGCACCACATACACCTGCAGCCCCGGCACGTTACCGAACGCCACCGCACCCCAGACCAGCACAGTGGCCAGGGCCAGCCATGGATTGGCGGCGGTGAAGGTCAGTGCGAACAGTACGGCGGCGAGCAGGGCGAAGATGATTTTCAGGGCGCCGATCGGGCCGCGCTTGTCCGCCAGCTTGCCGCCCCAGATGTTGCCGACGGCCACCGAGATGCCGTACACCAGCAGCACCAGGCTGACGGTGCTGGCGCTGAAGCCCGCAATGTCCTGAAGAATCGGTGCCAGAAAGGTGAAGGCGATGAACGAGCCGCCGTAGCCGACCGCCGTCATGGCATACACCAACAACAGGCGCGGTTGTTTCAGTACCTGCAACTGCTGCAACAGCGAAGCCGGTTTGCTGTGGGCGATGTTTTTCGGCACGTAGAGCAGGCTGCCGATGAAGGCGATCACACCCAGTGCAGACACCGCGAGGAAAGTTTCACGCCAGCCGAAATGCTGACCGATAAACGTCCCCAGCGGCACGCCAGTGACCAGCGCCACGGTCAGGCCGGTGAACATGATGGCGATCGCGCTGGCGGCTTTTTCCTTCGGCACCAGGCTGGTGGCGATGATCGAGCCAATTGAGAAAAACACCCCGTGGGCCAGGCCGGTGACGATCCGCGCAATGATCAGCGACTCGTAGCTTGGCGCTTTCCAGGCCAACAAGTTGCCGAGGGTGAACAGCACCATCAGCGACAACAGCAGCAATTTACGCGGGACTTTGCCGGTGAGGGCGGTGAGCACCGGCGCGCCGATGGCCACCCCGAGCGCATACAGACTGACCAGCAGACCGGCGGACGGCAGGCTGACGCCGAGGTCGGCGCCGATGGTGGGTAACAGGCCAACGATGACGAACTCCGTCGTCCCGATGGCGAAAGCGCTGAGGGTCAGCGCCAGCAAGGCAATGGGCATGGCTGCAACTCCGGGGGATTGATTTGATGGAGCGCAGTGTCGGGGTTTGGGGGGGGCAGAAAAATACAGGGATGGGCATTTGATATTTGCGTGCAGGTCAAATATCTCACGGCTGGTATTAAACCTTGTGGCGAGGGAGCTTGTCGGATCGCCGCACCGTCCCGCTCGGCTGCGGAGCAGTCGTGAAACCACACCGCGTGGTGCATTCGGGAGAAATGGGTTTGCAGGTTTTGGGGGCGCTTCGCACCCCAGCGGGAGCAAGCTCCCTCGCCACAGGAGATTGAATCCTACAAGGGGGAGTGGCGGATCAGTGTGTTGCGTACTTCTGTAGTCGATTGCTGATCCAGCTCCAGCCAGAACTGCTGCTTGCCGGCGATCTCGGCGGCAGCCGGCAAGCCGTCGCGATACACCAGTCGATTGCTCGCCAGCGCCGGCACTTTCACGCCCGGCAACAGGGTGCCGGCGAGGTTCAGCGGATCCACCCCGCACACTGCAATCAGACTCCCGTCATGCGGGCGCCGCCTGACTTCGCGCAGCAACGGGATCGCCTCGGGCAGGGCAAACTGTTCGCCGGCCAAACCACTGACAAACCGCCCGCCACGAATCTCGCCCCGGGCCTCCAGCCGATGGAACGTGCGCAACAATTCCCGCCAACTCGGCAACCAGTCCGCCTCGCGCTCCAGCAAGCGCCAGAACACAACGCCGTACCGGCGCAGCAAGGTCATGGCGATGTGTTCCAGGGTTTCTGTGGGTGTGGACGTCGGGCGTTGTTTATCCACAACCGGCTTATCCACAACCGGCGCGGCAGTACCACGGCGCAGCAACGCCCAGCGCCCGGCGTCGTCCATCCCGCCGACAAACGCGCCGCGCCCGCGTCGACTGCTGCGATTCTGGCGTTTGCTGGCCGGGGTGATCAGCGCCCGCAACCCGGCGAAACTGTCGGCGTTGACCAGTCCGGCGCCGACCAGTTCCTGCAAGGCGATTTCCAGTTCCGAGCGCAGCAGATGGGCCTCGTGCATCAGCTCATCGAAAAACAGCGCGCCGTGCTGGCTGAGCGCTGCATGGACCTTTTGTGTTTTGGGCGACAGTTCGCTGACCGGCGTCTGCTCGGTCAAGCTGCTCCACAATCCGACCTGATTACGCGGCAGCAGCAGAATCGGCGTGCTGCGCAATGCTGTGCCGGTGCTCTTGTTGCGCGCGGTCAGGCGGGTCCAGACCAGTTTGCCGCTGCGGCATAACTCATCCAGCCAGCTCGCCGAATAGTCTTTGAGCCGCGCCGGCAGAATGTCGCTGTCCCATGCCGAAGCGGCGGCGGGGTAGCCTTCGAACTGGCTGATGATCGCCGGCAACACTGCGCTGCCCTGGCCTCGGCTCGCGGTGGAAAGATGCTGCCAGTCGAACAGAAAACGCATGAAATCCTGCAACGCCACCGGCTCGATTTCCCGGCGCAGCCGTTTGACCGTGTAGCGATGAATCCGCGCCAGCAGATGCCGTTCGCACCATTCCTCTTCGCAAGCGTCCGGGCTGAACTGCCCGCGCAGCACGTAACCTTCACGTTCCAGTTGGGCCAGGGCCTGAGTGACTTGAAGTGCCGGTAAACCAAGCGGTTCGGCAATCGCCTTCAGCGGCAACGGACCAAACGCACTGAGCCGCGCGCGGACCACTTCCAGCACCGCTTCGTCCGGCTCCCAGATTTCATTGAAACCGGGCAAGGCCTCCAACGACGGAAACAACGTGGCCTGTGGATAAATCGCCCGCAGGCAGGTCAGTCGCTCCAGTGGCAGCCACAGCGATTGCTTGGCGTTGATCTGCAAACGGCTGGCGCGGCCACTCTCGGCCAGGGTGTTCAGCCATTCGAGCCAATTCGGGTTGGCCCGGGCCTCGGCGTCGGTGATGCACGCCAGGCTCATCAAGGCCTCATGCATTTCATCGAGGCCGGTTGGCGTTGGCCAGGCTTCGTCGCGCACCGCGGCAATCGCCTCGGCGTCCAGCGCACCGAGGTCGTTGGTGGACTG
Organism: Pseudomonas sp. B21-019; assembly: GCF_024749225.1. Classification (NCBI taxonomy): domain Bacteria; kingdom Pseudomonadati; phylum Pseudomonadota; class Gammaproteobacteria; order Pseudomonadales; family Pseudomonadaceae; genus Pseudomonas; species Pseudomonas sp. B21-019. Next base: position 5,642,319 of record NZ_CP087193.1, on the reverse strand, counting down.
CGGATCGCTCCAGCGGCGGTTGAGCACCGCCTGAGTACGGCGTTCTTCCAGCGGCGCGTCGTCGAGGAAGGTGTAGGGGCGGGCACTGAGGATTTCTGCCGCCAGTGGCGAAGGCGCCGGCAGGTCGCGGCTGATCAGGCGGATATCGCCCTGTTCCATGCGCCGCAACAATGCCAGCCAGCCTTCGCTGTCCATGGCCTCGTGCAGGCAATCGTCGAGGGTTTGTTCCACCAGCGGATGGTCGGGAATCTCGCGCTCGCCGGCGAGGTTTTCCACGCAGGCGATCTGATCGGGAAACACGCTGGCGATCAGGTCCTCGCTTTTCATCCGCTGGATCTGCGGCGGTACTTTGCGCCCGCCGCTGTAGCGCGGCAGCGCGAGGGCGACCCCGGCATTCCAGCGCCAGCGTACGCCGAACAGCGGGGCTTCGAGCACCGCTTGAGTCAGGATATGTTCGGCGCTGTTGCTGTGCAGGTAGCGCCAGACGTCGTCCAGCTCGAAGCTGTGGCTGGTGGACAGCGACAACACGATGGCGTCCTCGCTGGCGGCGGCCTGCAATTCGAAGTTGAAGGTGCGGCAGAAACGCTTGCGCAGGGCCAGGCCCCAGGCGCGGTTGATGCGGCTGCCGAACGGTGAGTGGATGATCAGTTGCGTACCGCCTGACTCGTCGAAAAAACGCTCCATCACCAGTGTGTCCTGGGACGGCAAGGCGCCGAGGGTCAGGCGGGCCCGGGCCAGGTAGTCGACCAGTTGCTCGGCGCTGGCGAGGTTCAGGCCGAGGGTGTCGGTCAGCCAGTCGAGGGCCGGTTGCAGATCGCCGGGTGTGGCGGCGAGCAGTTCATCGAGTTGCGCTTGCAGGCGGGCCACGGCGAACGACAGTTCATTGCTGCGACCGGGTGCTTCACCGAGCCAGAACGGAATGGTCGGCGGCTGGCCCTGAGCATCTTCGACCCGGACCTTGCCGGTTTCGACCCGCAGGATTCGATACGACGTATTGCCCAGCTGAAAGATATCCCCGGAGATGCTTTCCACCGCGAAGTCTTCGTTGACGCTGCCGATGTTCAGCCCCTGAGGCTCCAGCAACACGCTGTAGTCGGCGTTGTCGGGAATCGTCCCGCCGCTGGTCACGGCGGTCAGCTTGGCGCCCCGACGGCCGCGCAGGGTGCGGCTTACGGCGTCCCGGTGCAGGTACGCGCTACGCATGCCCTGGCGACCGTTGTAGCCCTCGGCGAGCATGTGCAGCAGCGCCTGATAATGTTTTTCGTCGAGCTTGGCGTAAGGCGAGGCTTTACGCAGCGTCTCCAGCAACGCCTGCTCGTGCCATTCCTGGCAACTGACCTCGGCGATGATCTGCTGGGCCAGCACGTCCAGCGGCGCTTCGGGGATCAACAAGGTGTCGAGTTCGCCACGGCGCACGCAATCGAGCAAAGCGGCACATTCGATCAGGTCGTCGCGGGTGGTGGCGAACAATCGGCCCTTGGGCGTGCCGCCGACCTGGTGCCCGGAGCGGCCGACCCGTTGCAGAAAACCGGCAATCGAGCGTGGCGAAGCGATCTGGCACACCAGGTCGACGTCGCCGATATCAATCCCCAGTTCCAGCGAGGCGGTGGCGATCAGCACTTGCAGCTCGCCGCGCTTGAGCCGTTGCTCGGCGTCCAGGCGAAACTCCTTGGCCAGGCTGCCATGGTGGGCGGCCACCGCGTCTTTGCCGAGGCGTTCGCTCAAGTGTCGGCTCAGGCGTTCGGCCAGGCGCCGGGTGTTGACGAAAATCAGCGTGGTCCGGTGTTCGCGGGCGAGGGCGGCGAGGCGGTCATAGACCAGCTCCCACACGTCGTTGGCCATCACCGCTGACAACGGCACGGGCGGCACTTCGATATCGAGATCCCGTGGGCGGGCATGGCCGATGTCGATGATTTCGCAGTCGCGATCACCGCCAACCAAAAAACGCGATACCGCCTCGATGGGTTTTTGCGTGGCGGACAGGCCGATTCGCACCAGCGGTTGCGGGCAAAGCGCTTGCAGGCGCTCCAGGCTCAGGGCCAGGTGACTGCCGCGTTTGCTGGCGGCGATGGCGTGGATTTCGTCGACGATCACCGTTTGCGTGGTGCCGAGCATTTTCCGGCCGGAGTCGGAGCCGAGCAGCACGTATAAGGATTCCGGAGTGGTCACCAGAATGTGCGGCGCGGTTTTGCGCATGGCCGAGCGGTCTTTTTGCGGCGTATCGCCGGTGCGCACGGCAGTGCTGATCGGCACGTCGGGCAGGCCCATCAGGCGTAACTGCTCGGTGATGCCGGCCAGCGGGTTTTGCAGGTTGATCCGGATGTCGTTGGACAGGGCCTTGAGCGGCGAAACGTAGACCACCAGGGTTTCGTCCGGCAGGCCATCCGGGTTTTCCAGGCCGCGATGGACCAGATCGTCGAGCACGGCCAGAAACGCGGTGAGGGTTTTGCCGGAGCCGGTGGGCGCGGCAATCAGCGTTGAACGGCGCTGGCGGATCAACGGCCACGCCCGGGCCTGGGCGGCGGTAGCCGTCGCGAAGGTGTTGCTGAACCAGGCGCTGACGGCGGGGTGGAAACCGTTCAGCGCGCTGTCTGCGGGGATGGGCAGGTTCATGAACCAATTTATGCGGGTGGGGACGGGAAGTTGCAAGTACCGCTCAGGCTCTGTGTTGATCCTGAGGCCAGTAGCCGCACCACAAATCCTCGGGAACTACACTTTACGGGTGACGGTTGCGCACTAAACCCGCAAAATGCAACGATTCCGGCAATTATTGAGGACATCGCCTGCGGGCGCTGTCGATAAAGCCATCGTTCCAATCAGACTGGGCCTGCTGACTCTATGCGAATGCGCCTTATGTTACTGGGCGGCGGAAATGCCCTTGGGCAGGCGCTGATTCGCCTCGGTGCGGAGGAAGACATCGGTTTCCTCGCCCCCCGCCCACCACAAGACGGCTGGGACGCCGCGAGCCTGACGCAACTGCTCGACGATACCCGTCCGGATGCGTTGATCAATCTCGCCTACTATTTCGACTGGTTCCAGGCCGAGACCGTCAGCGAACAGCGTCTGGCCGGGCAGGAGCGCGCCATCGAGCGTCTGGCCGAATTGTGCCAGCATCACAACATCGTGCTGGTGCAACCGTCGAGTTATCGCGTGTTCGATGGCTCCCGGGCGACCGCCTACAGCGAAAAAGACGAACCGGTACCGTTGGGTCTACGCGGTCAAGCTTTGTGGCGCATCGAGCAAAGCGTGCGCGCCACCTGTCCGCAGCACGTGTTGCTGCGTTTCGGCTGGCTGCTCGATGACAGCCCCGACGGCACCCTCGGGCGATTCCTCACCCGGGCCGAGAAAGCGGAAGAACTGCTGATGGCGGATGATCGTCGCGGTAATCCGACGCCGGTGGACGATGCTGCCCGGGTGATCATTTCGGTGCTCAAGCAACTCGATTGCGCGGCGCCGCTGTGGGGCACTTACCACTACGCCGGGCATGAGGCGACCACGCCGCTGGCACTGGGGCAGGCGATTCTCACTGAAGCACGCGCCCTGCACCCGCTGGCCATCGAAGCGCCGACTGCCCAGGCTCACGCCGCGCGGCCCGACGCTGCCGAAGAACCGCAACACGCGGTGCTGGCCTGCAAGAAAATTCTGCACACTTTCGGGATCAAACCCCGCGCCTGGCGCGCGGCACTCCCGGGCTTACTGGATAGGTTTTATCGCCATGGCTGACGGCCCTGTTTTAATCACCGGCGGCGCCGGTTTCATCGGTTCGCACCTGACCGATGCCTTGCTCGCCAAAGGGCATTCGGTGCGAATTCTCGATGACTTGTCCACCGGCAAACGCAGCAACCTGCCGATGGACAATCCCCTTGTCGAACTGATCGAAGGCGATGTCGCTGATGCCGCCCTGGTGGCACAGGCGATGCTCGGTTGCAGCGCGGTGGCGCATCTGGCCGCGGTGGCTTCGGTGCAGGCTTCGGTGGATAACCCGGTGAAAACTCACCAGAGCAACTTCATCGGCTCGCTGAACGTCTGCGAAGCCATGCGTCAGGCCGGTGTCAAACGCGTGTTGTACGCGTCCAGCGCAGCGGTCTATGGCAACAACGGTGAAGGCGAGTCGATCGATGAAGACACGCCCAAGGCACCGTTGACGCCGTATGCGGCGGACAAGTTGGCGAGCGAGCATTACTTCGATTTCTATCGCCGCCAGCATGGTCTGGAACCGGTGATTTTCCGCTTCTTCAACATCTTCGGCCCGCGCCAGGATCCGTCCTCGCCGTACTCCGGGGTGATCAGCATTTTCAGCGAGCGCGCGCAGAAAGGCCTGCCGATCACCGTGTTCGGTGATGGCGAGCAGACTCGGGATTTTGTCTACGTCGAGGACCTGGTGGACGTGCTGGTGCAAGCCATCGAGAAACCGCAGGTTGAGGTCGGCGCGGTGAATGTCGGCTGGAATCAGGCGACGACTCTCAAGCAGATGCTTGAAGCCCTTGAAGCCGTGGTCGGCAAGCTGCCGCCCGTTAGCTACGGCCCGGCGCGTTCCGGTGACATCCGCCATTCACGAGCGAATAACCGGCGTTTGCTGGAGCGGTTCACCTACCCGGAGCAGACGCCGATGAGCGTTGGCCTGGCGCGGTTGTTGGGGCACTGAGGTTTTACACAGTCGTGAAAAAGGCGCCTTGAAGGCGCCTTTTTTGTGTGTCGAATATGACCGATGCAGTTCTTTGTGGTGAGGGGGCTTGCCCCCGTTGGGTTGCGAAGCAGCCCCACTGCATTTCGCCTGACGTCCTCATCGGTTGGATGGCGCCTGCTGCGCAGGCGAACGGGGGCAAGCCCCCTCGCCACAGTTCTTTAGAACTTGTAACCCAGACCGACCATGTAGATGAACGGATCGACGTCCACGTTCACCCGTGCGCGGGTGCCCGGGGCCACGGCGTTGTTCTCGACGGTGGCACGGGTGTCGATGTCGATGTAGCGCACCTGGGCGTTGATCATCACGTTGTCGGTCAGCATGTAGTCGGCACCGACTTCCCAGGCCAGGCCCCAGGAGTTTTTCGCGTTGAAGTTGCTGAAGCCATTGGCGCTGGCTTCGCTGCTGACGTGCTCGTCGTAGATCCAGGTGTAGTTGATCCCGCCGCCGACATACGGCTGGAATGCGGACTTGGCATCCATCGGATAGTAGACCAGGCTCAGGGTCGGCGGCAGGTGTTTCAGGGTGCCGAGTTTGCCGTTGGCGGCGCCGAGCGCGGTGCCTTTGAGCTTCACGTCATGCTCGAACGGCGAGGCCGCGAGCAGTTCGATCCCCAGGTGGTTGGTGATCATGTAGGCGAAGTTCAGGCCCAGTTGCGTGTCGCTGCTCATGGTGGCCTTGCCACCCAAGTCGGCGCCCTTCAGCGGGCCTTGATCGACTTTGACGCTGGAGCTGTCGGCTGTCGGATTGACGGTGATCGCACCGGCCCGAACGATGATATTGCCAGCCTCATGGGCATGGGTGAGCGGGGCTGCGAGCGCGAGGGCAAGCAGCGAAGCGCTGAGCAGGGACTTGTGCATGGGGGCTCCAAAGGACGTTAAAAATGTTTGATGTCCAATGGTAGGGATCCAACTGATACGGTCTTTTGACTCAGCTCAATTAAACAGTGATGGGCTGATTTTGAGGGCCTCATCGCGGGCAAACCCGCGATGGCAGTCTTGTAGGCGACAGATAACCACCGGATTCACTCCGGCAGTTCATACACATAAATCTTCTGCGCCTCCATCTGATACCCGGCATCCGCCAATTCGCTGGTGGACGCCTTGACCTGCAACGCACCTTCGACCCAGTACGGCTGGTACAGCTCATCGAGCTTCACGCCGACTTCGCTCCTGACGTGCACGATCTGGTTTGACGGCGGCGGCGGTACGTGGATGCAGGCGCCGAAATACGGCACCAGCAGAAACTCCGTGGTGCGGCCTTCTTCACTGACTTCCAGTGGCACGATGTACCCCGGTAAACGAATGTTCTGGCCATCGAGACTCTTCACTACCGGCGCGTTCGGCATGTCTTGTTTGGCTGCCGGCGCCGACTCCGCGGACAACGCGTCGCTCATCTTCGACAGGTCGTGCAGCGGCGTCATGTTCGGCACTTCCGGCGGGGCATCCGGCGGGATCATTTCCGACCAGGTCAGGTCTTTCGGTTCGGCGGCCCACAGCGGCAGGGCAACCAGCATCAACAACGCAAGCAGGGCGCGGGGCATGTTCAAGGTCCTCACAGGCGGATCGACAGGCCATCGGCCAAGGATTGGCGATAAGCGCGCCAGGCCGGCACGCTGCCCATCAGCAGCGCGGCGATCAGGATGCCACCGAGCAGCGTCCATTCATATTCGCTTGGCCAGGCCAGCGGCAGGTACAAACCGTAATTCGACTGCACGTAACCCTGCGCCACGGCGATGCCGACATACAGCAGCGCCACGCCGGCAATCACTCCCGACAGCGCCAGGGCAAACGCTTCCAGCACCAGTAAAGTCGCGATATGCCATGGCCGCGCGCCCACCGAACGCAGAATCGCCATCTCGCGGCGGCGCTCGTTGAGGCTGGTGAGAATCGCCGTGAGCATGCCGATCAACCCGGTCAGCACCACGAACAGCGAGACGACGAACAAGGCTTTTTCCGCCGTGCTCATCAAGCTCCACAGCTCCTGCAACGCCACACCCGGCAGGATCGCGAGCATCGGTTCGCCACGGAATTCGTTGATTTCACGTTGCAGCGCGAAGGTCGAAATCTTGTTGTTAAGGCCGAGCATGAACGCGGTGATCGCTTGCGGCGTCAGGTCCATGTTGCGCGCCTGATCGGCACTGACCCGACCGTTACCCCGCGCCGGTACACCGTTGTGCCAGTCGATGTGGATCGCTTCCATGCCGCCGAGGCTGATGTGCAGCGTGCGGTCCACCGGGGTGCCGGTGCGTTTGAGGATGCCGACCACGGTGAACGGCTTGTCGTCGTGCTTGACCAGGCTGATCGCCGCCACGCCATGGGCCAGCACCAGTTTGTCGCCGAGTTTGTAGTGCAGCGCGTCGGCCACTTCGGCGCCGAGCACCACTTCGAACGGATCGCTGGCGAAGGCACGGCCGTCGGCCAGTTCCAGATGCTGTTGATGGCCGTACTGGTAATGCTCGAAGTACGCCTCAGTGGTGCCCATCACCCGATAACCACGATGGGAATCGCCGAGGGACATCGGGATCGCCCACTTCACTTTCGGGTTGTTGGCGAACTGCTCGAAGCTGTCCCAGCGGATGTTGTTGGTGGCGTTGCCGATGCGGAATACCGAATACAGCAGCAGGTTCACAGAGCCGGAACGCGCGCCGACGATCAGGTCGGTGCCGCTGATGGTGCTGGCGAAACTGGCCTTGGCCTCGGTGCGCACCCGCTCCACCGCCAGTAGCAGGCAGACCGACAGGGCGATGGCGAACGCGGTGAGGATCGCGGTGAAGCGACGGTTAGCGAGGCTGGCCATGGCTAGACGAAACAAATACATCTCAAACCTCGGACGGGGTGGCGGCGCGATTGAGATCGGCCAGCGACAGGTGGCGATCGAACAGCGGCGCGAGGCTCTGATCGTGGCTGACGAACAACAGGCTCGAGCCGGCTTCGCGGCATTCGGCGAACAGCAGGCGAATGAAGTTTTCGCGAGCGTCGTAATCCAGTGCCGAGGTCGGTTCGTCGGCGATCACCAGTTCCGGCTGACCGATCAGCGCACGCGCGGCAGCGACCCGTTGCTGCTGGCCGATGGACAGCGAATCGGCACGACGGGCCAGAATGTTTTCGTCCTTCAGGCCCAGATGGGCGAGCAGGGTGGCGGCGGCCTGATCGACGCTGCCGTGGCGCTGTTTCGCCCGCTCGGCGCGCAGTTTCGAGAAGTGACAGGGCAGTTCGACGTTCTCCCGCACCGACAGAAACGGCAGCAAGTTGAATTGCTGGAAGATGTAGCCGGTGTGATCGACCCGGAAGTGGTCGCGAGCCCCGGCAGACAGTTCGGTCAATTCCTGGCCGAGCAACCGGATGCTGCCGCGATCAGGCTTTTGCACACCGCCGAGCAAGCCGAGCAGGGTGGTCTTGCCGCTGCCGCTGGGGCCTTTGAGGAACAGGGTTTCACCAGGCTCCAGGCGAAACGCCGGGATGTCCAGCAGCGGCGGGTGACCGGGCCAGCTGAAGCCCAGGTCGGACAGTTCGATGAGTGCTTGGGTCATGGCGCCGATTTCATGGGGATTGGTGTCGGATCAGAATTTCAGGGCGGCGGCCTTGGCCGTCACTTCAACCCCTTGCTGTCCGCTCGGGCTGATCAGTTGTACCTGAATCTTCTGGGTAGCCGGGAATGTGCTGAAGACAGTCGCCAGATCCAGGGTTTTCAGCGCGCCTGGGGCCGAGCAACTGAATTGGTAATGGGCGTGGATTTCGCTGTGATCATGGTGATGTTCGTGACCGTCCTTGGCCTCCTCGTGATCATCTTCGTCGGCATCCGGCTTGTCACCGAACAGCGGGCTTTCCAGTTCTTGAGTCGCGACCACGCAACCGGCGGCTTTCGGCAGGTTGAACAGTGTCAGTGGTTTTTCCAGTTGGGCGCGGACGGCGGCGACTTTAGCCTTGTCGGCGTCGGTGGTGGCGACGTGTTCGAAACCCACCAGGTTCATTGCCGGGCTTTCCAGTTCCAGCTCCAGGGTCTGGCCGTCCAGCGCCGCATTCAAACGACCGACGCCGTGTTCGTGGGCGCCGAGGCTGCCGTGCTCATGGTCGTGATCATGCTCGACAGCCGCGTGGGCGACAGCCAGCGGCAACAAGGCAAACGGCAAAGCGAGCAGCAGACGGCGCATGGCGGGTCTCCGAAAAGTAAAATGAAGAATTTGTTATGTAATCTTATAACGAAAGTGCCGAGAGTTTGACCGTCTGCTTGGCGTTGTGCAAGACCCATGGGAGCATGCGGGTCAGGTATGTGATGGAGCAGACTTATGTTGCGTATACGCGGAAGCATCGGCGACTGGCCGGTGGATTTGACCCTGGAGCTGGATGAGGGCGACTGGGCGCAGCTCGGTGCGCAGTTGCAGGCAGCCAAACCCGAGGCGAGTGTGACCCCCTCCAAACCGGTGAATCAGGACGAGGCGCTGTGGCAGATCGCCAAAGAATTGCTGCGCAAGGCCGGGCAATTGAGCGGGCCGGATTTGCTGGAGCAACTGGAAGGGCTGACCGGCAGCGCAGCGGCGGGCAAGCGCTTGTTGGTGCGCTTGCGCCACTGCGCGGACGTCAAAGTGGTGAGCGGCGGGGATACGCCGCTCTACAGCTGGATCGAGTAAGCCGCAAAAAAATCTTAATAGAGCGCGGCAAACAGCTTGCGACGGTACGTGGTCACCAACGGGTGATCGTTGCCCAGCAGTTCGAACACTTGCAGCAAGGTCTTGTGTGGCAAGCCTTCGCTGTAGCTGCGGTTGCGGATGAACAGTTTCAGCAACGCATCCAGCGCCGCATCGTATTGCTGACGGGCCAGTTGCTGGATCGCCAGTTGATAGACCGCCTCATCGTCCTGCGGGTTTTTCGCCAGGCGTGCTTTCAGGTCTGCCGCATCCGGCAAATCCCTGGCCTGACCGAGAAACTGGATCTGCGCCTTGGCGCCGGCCAGTGCGGCCTTGTGCTCATCGGTCTTGACCGCGTCGAGCACGGCTTGCGCTTCACTCAGCTCGCCGCGCTCGGTAAGGCAGCGGGCGTAGAGGATCAGTGCCTTGGCATTGGTGTTGTCTTCAGTCAGCAAGACCTTGAGTGTGGCTTCGGCGTCGGCGAAACGGCCGTCATCGAACAGCGCCTGAGCCTGTTCGAACGGATCGGCGGCGGCTGGAGGCGGCATTTGTACATGAGGTTCGAGCATCGTGCGCACAGCGGATTCCGGTTGCGCACCGGCAAAACCGTCCACCGGCTGACCGTCCTTGAACAGCACCACGGTCGGCAGGCTGCGAATGCCGAAACGCGCAACAATGTCCTGCTCGATGTCGCAGTTGACCTTGGCCAGCAGCAACTCACCCTGATAGCTCTCGGCGATGGTTTGCAGCATCGGCATCAAGGCCTTGCACGGCGCACACCATTCGGCCCAGAAATCCACCAGTACCGGTTTGTGGAAAGAGTTCTCGATCACCGACTGGTCGAAATCGGCAGTCGTGGCGTCGAAGATGTACGGCGTTTCCTGACTCATGGGGGATCTCGTAAAAGCGTGGATGAGGCCACTATAAGGCTTGGTGGGGGGCGGCTGAAAGCGGGGGTGATCCAACTCTTGCCCGTGAAGCTTTTTGCTAACCGCGCCGCGCGTGGTAAAGGCTCACATGCCGAAACTCTTCGGGCTCGGCCAGGTCCGGCAAGGTCATCGCCTCCAGCATCTCGATGCGCCGATACAGCGGATGGCGAAAATCCCGCACCCGTGAATCCGCCACCAACGCTTCCCGGCCACGGCTGAGAAACTCGTTGAGTAGCGGCAGATTTTCCCGGTCGTACAACACGTCGGCCACCAGAATCAGATCAAATCGATCCGCTTCGGCGAAAAAATCCGTCGAGTAGCGCAGCTGCACATCATTGAGTTCGGCATTCGCCCGACACGCGGCAATCGCCAGCGGGTCCAGGTCACAGGCCACCACTTCCAGCGCCCCGGCCTTCACTGCCGCAATCGCGGCCACCCCGGAACCGGCGCCGAAATCCAGCACCCGTTTGCCTTCGACCCAGTGCGGGTGTTCGGCGAGATAGCGGGCCACGGCCAACCCACTGGCCCAACAGAAACTCCAGTACGGCGGCTCGTGGAGAATCCGCCGGGTTTCTTCGGGGCTGAAGGCGCGGTCCATGTTGTCGCCGTCGATCAGCCAGAGTTTCAGCTCGGTGCCCGGTAACTCGCAGGCTACAAGCTGCGCGTCACCGAGCAGTTCACCCAACGCCTGTTGCAGGTCGAGCGGTGCAATCATGGCGCTTTGACGAATTGCAGTTGACCCAGGGCCTGGGTTGTCGGCTGTGTGACGATTTGCGCCGGCAGATGCAGTATCAACTGCCCGGACTGGCTGGCACGGCCGCGCAGTTCAACGCGAGCGCCAACCGGGAAGGATTCAGGGTTGAAACGCAGGCGAAACGGCAACACCTGATTGGTGCCGATCAGGTTGGCACTGGCGAGCAATTGTTGCGGACGACCCTTGTCGTCGATCACCAGCAGCGCCAGTTCGACTTCGGCGTCGGCCGGCACGCCCAGCAGGGTGCCGCTGATTTCACGTTGGTAAGCCGGCAGCGGGCCGAGCTCGGCAGACGCCTTGGCTTTCTTCTGTGCCTGTTGCGGCGCCGGGCCGGGCGTCGGTGGCTGGGGCTTGGGTGCATCGCTGCCACAGGCCACCAGCAGGCTGAAAAGACTGAGCAAAACGAGCGGTCGTAACGACATTGGCGGCTCCGGCAAGGTGAAAACATTATAGCCCGTCTGTATACCGCAAACCCTATGGCTTGTCTTGCCACGGGGATGCGCTACCATGGCCCTCCCATTTTTTGTTGCCTGCCACCATGCACTGTCCCTTCTGCGGTGCCAACGACACCAAGGTCATCGACTCGCGTCTGGTCGCCGAGGGCGAACAGGTGCGCCGCCGGCGTGAATGCCTGGCCTGCGGCGAACGCTTCACGACGTTCGAAACCGCTGAACTGGTGTTGCCGCGCCTGATCAAAACCGACGGCAGTCGCCAGCCGTTCGACGAAGAAAAACTTCGTGCCGGCATGCAGCGAGCGCTGGAGAAGCGCCCGGTGAGTGTCGAGCGCCTGGAATCGTCGCTGGTGCACATCAAACACAAGCTGCGCGCCACTGGCGAGCGCGAGGTCAAATCCCTCGTGGTCGGCGAACTGGTGATGGCCGAGCTGAAAAAGCTTGATGAAGTCGCCTATATCCGCTTCGCTTCGGTGTACCGACGCTTCCAGGACCTCAACGAGTTCCGCGAAGAGATCGATCGCCTCGCCCGTGAACCGGTGAAAGAATGACCACCTCCCCGGAACAAGCCATCCTCGACGCCCATTACATGGCCCGTGCCCTGGAACTGGCGCGCAAAGGTCATTACACGACGCACCCCAACCCGCGGGTTGGTTGCGTGGTGGTGCGTGATGGGCAGATTGTCGGCGAAGGCTGGCATGTGCGCGCCGGCGAGCCCCATGCCGAAGTCCACGCCTTGCGTGCCGCCGGTGACAAGGCGCGAGGCGCCACGGCTTACGTGACCCTGGAACCGTGCAGCCACCACGGCCGTACACCGCCCTGCGCCGATGCGCTGGTGAATGCCGGTGTGGCGCGCGTCGTTGCGGCGATGCAGGACCCGAACCCGGAAGTCGCCGGTCGCGGTCTGCAACGTCTGGCCCAGGCGGGTATCGCCACCGAAAGCGGCGTGCTGGAAGGCGAGGCGCGCAAGCTTAATGAAGGTTTCCTCAAGCGCATGGAACACGGCTTGCCGTTCGTGCGGGTCAAGTTGGCCATGAGCCTCGACGGGCGCACGGCGATGGAAAGCGGCGAGAGCCAGTGGATCACCGGCCCGGCGGCACGTTCGGCGGTACAACGGCTGCGCGCTCAGGCCAGCGTGGTGCTGACCGGCGCCGACACGGTGCTGGCGGACAATGCCCGCTTGACCGTGCGAGCCGATGAATTGGGCCTCGATCCCGAACAAACGGCCTTGGTCATGAGCCGTCCGCCACTGCGCGTGCTGATCGACGGTCGCCTGCGGGTGCCGCTGGACGCGCCGTTCTTCAAGGCCGGCCCGGCATTGGTCGCGACGTGCATGGCGATCGAAGAGCAATACGCCAACGGTCCGGAATGCCTGATCGTGGCGGGCGACGATGGCCAGGTCGACTTGCGCAAGTTGCTGGTTGAACTGGCTGCCCGTGACGTCAACGAGGTGCTGGTCGAGGCTGGCCCACGTCTGGCCGGGGCGTTTGCTCAGCAAGGGTTGGTGGACGAGTTCCAGATATTCATTGCCGGCAAGTTCCTCGGCTCCACGGCGCGACCGTTGCTGGACTGGCCGCTGGCGCAGATGAAAGATGCGCCCGAGCTCAAAATTACCGAAATCCGCGCGGTTGGCGATGACTGGCGAGTCATTGCCATACCTGTCCCAACGGTCAGCGTATAATTCCCGGCTGCAGCCCAGAAGGCCCTGTTCTCGAGGAGGACTCCATGTTTACCGGCATCATCGAATCCATCGGCAGTATTCGTGCATTGACCCCAAAAGGCGGAGATGTGCGAGTTTACGTAGAAACCGGCAAGCTCGACCTGAGCGACGTCAAACTGGGTGACAGCATTGCCGTCAACGGCGTGTGCCTGACGGCGGTTGAACTGCCGGGCAATGGCTTTGCGGCGGACGTCAGTCGCGAAACCCTCGACTGCACCGCCATGAATGACCTCAAAAGCGGTAGCCCAGTAAATCTGGAAAAAGCCCTGACCCCGACCACCCGCCTCGGGGGGCACTTGGTCAGCGGTCACGTCGACGGTGTCGGCGAAGTGGTCTCGCGCACCGACAATGCCCGCGCCGTGGAATTTCGCATCCGTGCGCCGAAAGAACTGGCCAAGTACATCGCCCATAAAGGTTCGATCACCGTCGACGGCACCAGCCTGACGGTGAACGCGGTCGATGGCGCCGAATTCCTGCTGACGATCATTCCGCACACCCTGAGCGAAACCATCATGGCTTCTTACAAGCCAGGTCGCCGGGTGAACCTGGAGGTCGATCTGCTGGCCCGTTATCTGGAGCGCCTGCTGCTGGGCGACAAGGCTGCTGAGCCTGGCTCTTCACAAAAGTCTGGCGGCACGATTACTGAAAGCTTTCTGGCCCAAAACGGCTATCTCAAATCCTGACTCAAGGGGGTGCCTTGTGGCGCTCAATAGCATCGAAGAACTGGTTGAAGACATCCGCCAAGGCAAGATGGTCATCCTCATGGATGACGAAGACCGCGAGAACGAAGGCGACCTGATCATGGCCGCCGAGTGCTGCAAGGCTGAACACATCAACTTCATGGCCAAGCACGCCCGTGGCCTGATCTGCATGCCGATGAGCCGCGAGCGCTGCGAACTGCTCAAGCTGCCATTGATGGCGCCACGCAACGGTTCCGGCTTCGGCACCAAGTTCACCGTGTCCATCGAAGCCGCCGAAGGCGTGACCACCGGTATCTCCGCGGCCGACCGTGCGCGCACCGTGCAAGCCGCTGCCGCCAAAGACGCCAAGGCTGAAGACATCGTCAGCCCCGGCCACATCTTCCCACTGATGGCCCAGGCTGGCGGCACCCTGGCCCGCGCCGGTCACACCGAAGCGGCTTGCGACCTGGCGCGCATGGCCGGTTTCGAGCCGAGCGGTGTGATCTGCGAAGTGATGAATGACGACGGCACCATGTCCCGTCGCGCCGAACTCGAAGCGTTTGCCGCCGAGCACAACATCAAGATCGGCACCATTGCCGACCTGATTCACTACCGGATGATCCACGAACGTACCGTTCAGCGGATTGCCGAGCAGCCGCTGGACAGCGAACTGGGCCAGTTCAACCTGGTGACCTATCGTGATTCGGTGGAAGGCGACGTGCACATGGCACTGACCCTGGGCAACGTGTGCGCCGAAGAACCGACCCTGGTTCGGGTGCACAACATGGACCCGCTGCGTGACCTGCTGATGGTCAAGCAACCGGGCCGCTGGAGCCTGCGCGCCGCCATGGCCGCGGTTGCCGAGGCTGGCAGTGGTGTGGTGCTGTTGCTCGGTCACCCGCTCGATGGCGACGTGTTGCTGGCGCACATCCGCGAAACCGCCGACCACCTGGCGGTGAAAAAGCCGACCACCTACAGCACTGTGGGTGCCGGTTCGCAGATCCTTCGGGACCTGGGCGTGCGTAAAATGCGCCTGATGTCTGCGCCGATGAAATTTAATGCGATATCCGGTTTCGATCTGGAAGTTGTAGAATACGTGCCCTCCGAATAATGACCGGTTGTTTCCAGTCCTTGATTCGCGGCTAACACATCACTGAGGGACGCGTAGAAAGCGCGTCCCGGCTCTTTAAGAGATCTAACGAATGACCCTGAAGACCATCGAAGGTACCTTCATCGCCCCTAAAGGCCGCTACGCTCTGGTAGTGGGCCGTTTCAACAGCTTCGTGGTTGAAAGCCTGGTCAGCGGTGCAGTTGATGCCCTGGTTCGCCATGGCGTGAGCGAAAGCGACATCACCATCATCCGTGCGCCTGGCGCCTTCGAAATCCCGCTGGTTGCGCAGAAAGTCGCTCAGAAGGGCGAGTTTGCGGCAATCATCGCCCTGGGCGCGGTCATTCGTGGCGGTACTCCGCACTTCGAATACGTGGCTGGCGAATGCACCAAGGGCCTGGCCCAGGTGTCCATGGAGTTCGGCGTACCGGTCGCTTTCGGCGTACTGACCGTTGATTCCATCGAACAAGCCATCGAACGTTCCGGCACCAAGGCCGGTAACAAAGGTGCTGAAGCTGCCCTGTCCGCTCTGGAAATGGTCAGCCTGCTGGCGCAGTTGGAGGCCAAGTGATTAGCGACGATAGCGATCGTTTCAACCCGCGCGATCCAAAGCCTGCGGATGCCGGCAAGCCATCGAAAAGCGCCAAGCGTCGCGAAGCCCGTCAGCTCGCGACTCAGGCGCTGTACCAATGGCACATGGCCAAGCAGTCGCTGAACGAGATCGAAGCGCAGTTCCGGGTCGATAACGATTTCACCGATGTCGATGGCGCGTACTTCCGCGAAATCCTGCACGGGGTTCCGCAGTTCAAGACCGAAATCGACACCGCGCTCAAGCCTTGCCTGGACTTGACCATCGAAGAGCTGGACCCGGTTGAACTGGCGGTTCTGCGCCTGTCCACCTGGGAGCTGCTCAAGCGCGTCGACGTGCCGTACCGCGTTGTGATCAACGAAGGTATCGAACTGGCCAAGGTCTTCGGTTCCACCGACGGTCACAAGTTCGTCAACGGTGTGCTCGACAAGCTGGCCCCGCGTCTGCGTGAAGCTGAAGTGAAGGCGTTCAAGCGCTGATCGGCGCTTGAACTGCCATTGCCATGGGCGAGTTTGAGCTGATCCGCAATTTCTTCGCCGCCGCGCCTTGTGCGCAGGGCGGCGAAGGCGTTGCCCTCGGGATCGGCGACGACTGCGCCTTGCTGGCTGTTCCTTCCGGGGAGCAGTTGGCGATTTCTACCGATACGCTGGTGGCCGGTGTGCATTTCGCCGACCCCTGCGACCCGTTTCTGCTCGGCCAGCGCTCGCTGGCCGTGGCCGTCAGTGACCTGGCCGCCATGGGCGCCACCCCCGTTGCCTTTACCCTTGCCTTGACCTTGCCGACCGGGACTTCCGATTGGCTGGAAGCGTTCGCCCGTGGTTTGAACCTCATGGCGCAGAATTGCCGTGTAGCACTGGTGGGCGGCGATACCACTCGCGGGCCGTTGAGCCTGACCATGACCGTGTTCGGCCGGGTGCCGACCGGTCTGGCGTTGACCCGCAGTGGCGCACAGCCGGGCGATTTACTCTGTGTGGGCGGTGATTTGGGTAACGGCGCGGGCGCATTGCCGCTGGTGCTCGGCCAGCGGACAGCGGACGCGGCCATCGCCGATCCATTGCTGGCCCACTACTGGTCGCCGCAACCGCAACTGGCGTTGGGCCAGGCCTTGCGTGGCAAGGCCACCGCCGCGCTGGACATCTCCGACGGCCTGCTCGCCGACTGCGGGCATATTGCCCTGGCGTCGAAAGTCGGGATTGAGGTAGAGCGCAGCAGGCTACCGTTGTCGAAGGCACTGCTGGCTTTCCTCGGTCAATCCGGCGCTGAGCAGGCTGCCCTGAGTGGCGGTGACGATTACGTGCTGGCCTTCACCTTGCCGCCTGCCGAGTTGCCATCGTTACTGGCGGACGGCTGGCCGATCCATGTGCTCGGGCAGGTGGTTGCAGGGCAGGGCGTGATTCTGCTGGACGCCGACGGACACGACATCACCCCGCCAATCCGGGGTTACCAACATTTTCGGGAGACACCGTGACAGATCATCCCAAACAGGTTCCGTCGGAGTTCGTACCGCCGTCGGTCTGGCGTAATCCATGGCATTTCCTGGCGTTCGGCTTCGGCTCGGGCACCCTGCCAAAAGCGCCGGGCACCTGGGGTTCGTTGGTGGCGCTGCCCTTTATTCCGTTGTGGCAGATGCTGCCCGACTGGGGCTACTGGCTGATGCTCGGCATCACCATGCTGTTCGGCTTCTGGCTGTGCGGCAAGGTCGCCGACGATTTGCGCGTGCACGACCATGAAGGCATCGTCTGGGACGAAATGGTCGGGATGTGGATCACCCTGTGGCTGGTGCCGCAAGGTTGGTATTGGTTGCTGGCGGGGTTCCTGATGTTCCGCTTCTTCGACATCCTCAAGCCGTGGCCGATTCGCTGGATCGACCGGCATGTGCACGGTGGCGTCGGCATCATGCTCGACGACGTGCTGGCCGGGGTGTTTGCGTGGTTGGCGATGCAAGGGCTGGTGTGGTTCTTCGCCTGAAGAATACAGCCGAGGATAAAAGATGGCTCGCTGGTTGATGGTGATGGTTTTCGCGACGTTTTGCTCCTTCGCCCAGGCGGGGGATGCGCCGACGACGCCGTCCGTGATTCACCTGGCCAGCGAAGCGTGGGAAGACTTTACCGCCGCCGATGGCCGTGGTTTGGGCTGGGACGTGTTGCGCGAAGTGTTCGAGCCTGCGGGCGTCAAACTGGATATTCGAATCGAACCTTATACACGCGCCACGGGCCTGGCACAGCGTGGCGAAGTGGACGCGTGTGTCGGTGCCTATCGGGATGAAGTCAGTGACGTGCTCTATCCGCGCTGGAGTTTCGATACCGATCCGATCTATGCATTGGGCCTGGCCACCAATCCGGCGCCGACCGCGGAAAATCTGGGCAATTACCGTTTGGCCTGGGTACGCGGCTACAAGTACCAGGCTTACCTGCCCAATGTGCAGCGCTATAACGAAGTCGCGCGGCGTACCGGGATTCTGCCGATGCTGATCCACAACCACGTCGACTACTACATTGACGCGCTGGACGAGGTTAACTCTATCGTCAGCCGAGCCAAGGATCCGTCGCAGTTTCGCCGCACGCATATCGCAGATCTGCCGCTTTACCTGTGCTTCGCCGATACTCCTCGGGCACGGCAATTGATGGCATTGTTCGATCAGCGCATGGACCTGCTGGTAAAAAGCGGCCAGTTGAAACCGATTTTCGAACGCTGGAAGCAACCCTATCCGTTCGGCTCGAAATGAAAGCGTTCTATGTGGGAGCGGGGCAGATATCGAACTTTTTGATCGTTATGGCCGATAATTCAGCCTAAGCGTCTGTAGGAACGTGCTGTTACAATGCCGCCTCTGCGAATCTTCAGTACTTATAGATCAGGAGCACACCGGTGCCTGTCGTTTTTGTCGCCGCTTCCAAGCTGCCAACGCCTTTTGCGCAATTCACCATGCACGGCTTTCTCGATGAAGAGAACGGGCGCGAGCACGTGGTGCTGAGCCTGGGTGAGATCGCCGACGGTGCGCCGGTACTCGGCCGGTTGCACTCCGAATGCCTGACCGGCGATGCCTTGTTCAGCCAGCGTTGCGACTGCGGTTCGCAACTCGAGGCGGCGTTGCAGGCGATTGCCCGTGAAGGCCGTGGCGTGTTGCTCTACTTGCGTCAGGAAGGTCGCGGCATTGGCCTGCTGAACAAGATCCGCGCCTATGAATTGCAGGACGGCGGTGCTGACACTGTTGAAGCCAACGAACGCCTGGGCTTCGCCGCCGACCAGCGCGACTACGCCATGTGCCTGCCGATGCTGGAGCACCTGGGCGTGAAGTCCCTGCGTCTGATGACCAACAACCCACGCAAGGTCAAAGCCTTGACCGACATGGGCATCGTGGTTGCCGAGCGCGTGCCGTTGCACACCGGGCACAACCCGCACAACAAACTCTACCTGGCCACCAAGGCCAGCAAGCTCGACCACATGATGGGCAACGAGCATCAGGGCGAGGTTGACCGGGCGTGACCCGCGGTCAGGTACGGCGACGACTGGCCGTCAACTGGTGGCAATATCTGGCGTTGGCCTTGCTGCCGCTGTTCGTGGTCAATGGCTTATTCGGCCAAAGCGAGGCGATTCTGCCGGTGCTGGCCATGCCGTTTTTCATTGCCGGTGTGGCGTCGATGTTTGTCAGCCTGAAGTTCTTTGGCGGTTACAAACATGCGCTGATCGCGACCCAAAAAGCCCTCGATACCCCTGAAGAACCCGCCGCCTGGATCGCCCTGGCCGCGAAACGCCGTGCTGCGTTTCTGGTCGCTGGCCTGCCCGCCTGGATCGGCGCACTGGCAGTCTTCGTTGGTCTGGAAGCCGTGCCGCTGATGCTGCTGGCGTTGTCGACGGCGGTGCTGTTCTACCTCTACCGTATCCCGCGTCAACTCGGCTGATGCGCTGCGTCTGGCTGGCAGTCCTGTTGCTGGCCATCGGTGGTCCGGCAGCTGCGGCCGAGCGGGTTGTCAGCCTGGCACCGTCGCTTTCTGAAATCGTTATTGAACTGGGTTCGGCAGACCTGCTGGTCGGCGTGCTGGATGCCGGTGAGCGTCCTGCCGAGCTCAAAGACATTCCTTCGGTGGGCCGCTACGGTCAGTTGGACATCGAACGGTTGCTCAGCCTCAAGCCCGATTTACTGCTGCTCTGGCCGGGCAGTGTAGGGCCGGCTCAGCGTGAACAGCTCAAGCGGCTGAACATTCCCACCTATGTCGCCGAGCCGCATGACCTCGAGCAACTCACTGCGCAGGTTGAGGCGATAGCCACGCAACTCGGGCGAGCGGAGCGGGGCGTTGCATTGGCCAAAAAACTGCGTTCGCGACTCGACTCCCTGCGCCAGCGCTATCGAAGGGACGAGCCGCTGCGGGTGTTTTATCAAGTCTGGGATCGGCCGCTGTACACCGTGGGCGGAAGGCAGATCATCAGTGATGCGCTACAGGTTTGCGGGGCGCGCAATGTGTTTGCCGACCTGCCACAGCCTGCGCCGCAGGTCAGTGTGGAGGCGGTGTTGCAGCGCAATCCCGAGGTGATTCTGGCCAGCGATCAGGCGCAGCTCGAGGCGTGGAAGGCCTGGCCCCAGGTGACGGCGGTGGCGCAGGGGCAATTGCTGCTGGTAGCGGATAAGGGCCTGGAACGGCCGAGTGGGCAGATGATCGAAGCGACGGCCAAGCTCTGTCAGTTGATCGCACCGGACCGTTAAGACCGAGGCGCGAAAGGGTCTGCTCAAACACTACAGACGTCAGATCAAAACGACGAGTTCAGATACGACGTAACCCCTGTAGGAGCTGCCGAAGGCTGCGATCTTTTGATTTTGTTTTTCAGATATGGAGCCGCCGAAGATCAGGATCAAAAGATCGCAGCCTTCGGCAGCTCCTACCGGGGGCAGGATTAGAGATTCAGCAATTGCAGGCGCTGACGCACCGCCTCTTCGATCCCGGCTTCATCCAGCCCGCATTCGGCGAGCATTTGCGCAGGCTTGGCGTGTTCGACATAGATGTCTGGCAAGCCCAGGTGCAGCACCGACTTGAGGATGTTCTCGCGGGCGAGGAACTCGCTGACCGCGCCACCGGCGCCGCCCATGATCGCGTTCTCTTCGACGGTCACCAGCAATTGGTGACTGCCGGCGATTTCGCGAACCAGTGCTTCGTCGAGCGGTTTGACGAAACGCATGTCGACGACCGTCGCATCCAGCTTCTCGGCGACTTTCAGTGCCTCGGCCAGTTGCACGCCGAACACCAGCAGGGCGACTGTGCTGCCCTGACGACGAACCACGCCCTTGCCGATTTCAATCGGTTCGAGGTCTTTCGCGATCGGTGCATTCGGGCCGGTGCCACGCGGGTAACGCACTGCCGCCGGGCCGTTGTACAGGTGGCCGGTGCTGAGCATTTTGCGCAGTTCGTTTTCGTCGCTCGGGGTCATCACCAGCATGCCGGGGATGCAACGCAGGAACGACAGGTCGAAGCTGCCTGCGTGCGTCGGGCCGTCTTCGCCCACCAGACCGGCGCGGTCGATGGCGAACAGCACGTCGAGGTTTTGCACCGCGACGTCATGAATCAGCTGGTCGTAACCGCGTTGCAGGAAGGTCGAATAGATCGCCACTACCGGTTTGGCGCCTTCACAGGCCATGCCGGCTGCCAGGGTCACGGCGTGTTGCTCGGCAATCGCCACGTCGAAATAGCGCGTCGGGAAGCGTTCACTGAAGGCCACCAGGTCGGACCCTTCCTTCATCGCCGGGGTGATCCCGACCAGGCGCGGATCGGCCGCCGCCATGTCGCACAGCCACTCACCGAACACACCGGAATATTTCGGCCCGCTGGCTTTTTTCGGCGCGGCGGCCGGAGCGTCCAGCGGTTCAAGTTTGGTAATGGCGTGGTAACCGATCGGGTCGACTTCCGCCGGGGCGAAGCCTTTGCCTTTCTTGGTGACCACGTGCAGGAATTGCGGGCCTTTCAGATCGCGCATGTTGCGCAGGGTGGCGATCAGGGTCGGCAGGTCGTGGCCATCGATCGGGCCGATGTAGTTCCAGCCCAGCTCTTCGAACAGCGTGCCGGGGACCAGCATGCCTTTGGCGTATTCTTCGGTGCGACGGGCGATTTCCCAGGCGCCGGGCAGGCGCGACAGAACCTTTTTGCTGCCTTCGCGCATGCTCGCGTAAGTGCGGCTGGAAAGGATTTTCGCCAGATAGTTCGACAGCCCGCCGACGTTGCGCGAGATCGACATGTCGTTGTCGTTGAGGATCACCAGCATGTTGGCGTCCACTTCCGGCGCGTGGTTCAGCGCCTCGAAGGCCATGCCAGCGGTCAGTGCGCCGTCGCCGATCACAGCGATCGCCTTGCGATCGCTGTGTTGCAGGCGGGCGGCAATGGCCATGCCCAGCGCAGCGCTGATCGAGGTGCTGGAGTGGCCGACACCAAAGGTGTCGTACTCGCTCTCGGAGCGACGCGGGAAGGCAGCGATGCCGTCCTTCTGTCGCAGGGTGCTCATGCGCCCGCGACGGCCGGTGAGGATTTTGTGCGGATAAGCCTGATGACCCACGTCCCACACCAGCCGGTCGTCCGGGGTGTCGAAAACGTAGTGCAACGCGATGGTCAGCTCGATCACGCCCAGGCCGGCACCGAAATGCCCACCGGTCTGGCCGACCGTGTAGAGCAATTCCAGGCGCAACTCATCAGCCAGGGTTTCCAGCTCGGCTTCGCCTAACCGGCGCAGGCCGTCCGGCGTGTTGGCACGGTCGAGCAGGGGCGTGGTCGGGCGCTTACGGGGAATCTCATGAAACGTCGTGGGCATCAGGCGAATCGTTATAGGTATAAAAGATGCGGCAGTTTACCTGATGCATCGCCCCCTGCCCACGCGTTGGTCTTTTTTGGCGGATACGCCGTCAGTTGCGGCGGTCAACGATATACCGGGCCAGATCACGCAAGGGCTCGGCTGCAGCGTCAAACGGTCGCAGTGCGTGCAGGGCCTGGTCGCGCAGTTCCAGAGCGTAGGCCTTGGCCGCGTCGAGACCGAGCAGCGCCGGGTAGGTCGGCTTGTCCCGGGCGATGTCGGCGCCCTGGCGTTTACCGAGGGTGGCGGTGTCACTTTCGACGTCGAGAATGTCGTCCTGGACCTGAAATGCCAGGCCGATGGCCTGTGCATAACTTTGCAGCGACTTCAGTTCGTCCTTCTCGGCACGGCCACTGGCCAGGGCACCGAGTTTGACGCTGACCTCGATCAACGCGCCGGTCTTGTGCCGATGCATGTATTCAAGGGCATTTTGATCGAGCTTCAGACCCACCGAGCCAAGATCGATGGCTTGCCCGCCGACCATGCCCGCCGGGCCTGCCGCCAGCGCCAGGGCGCTGACCATCTGCAGCCGGGTTTCGGCATCCGACGCACTCAGGCGCGGGTCGAGCAGGGCGCTGAAGGCCAGGCTCTGTAAACCGTCGCCGGCGAGAATCGCGCAGGCTTCGTCGAATTTCTTGTGGGTGGTCGGCTGGCCGCGACGCAGGTCGTCATCGTCCATGGCCGGCAAATCGTCGTGCACCAGCGAATAGGCATGGATCAGCTCAACCGCGCAGGCTGCGCCGTTGGCTTGCTCGGCCTTGCCGCCCAGCGCTTCACACGCGGCGTAGGCCAGCAGCGGACGTACACGCTTGCCGCCATTCATCACGCTGTAGCGCATGGCTTCATAGAGGCGGGCGAGCTCAGGGCTCGGCGGGTTGAACAGGGTTTCCAGTGCTGCATTGACGCGGGCCTGGCTGGCTGCCGAATACGCTGCAATCATTCTGGCTGATCCGCGTCGAAGGGTTCCTCGGCCAACTCGCCATCACGCTCGAGCAGCACTTGAACCTTCTGCTCGGCCTGGGCCAGCGCCGCCTGGCAATCACGGGTCAGCCCGATGCCCTGCTCGAAAGCGGTCAGCGAGTCTTCCAGCGACAATTCGCCGTTCTCCAGACGCTCCACCAGCGTTTGCAGGTCAGCGAGGGATTGTTCGAAATCCAGTGCAGCTTTTTTGCGGGCCATGGCGGCTATTTCCGGTTGACGTTAAACCGGCGCGACACTAGCAGACATGGGGGGTATGGGCAAATGAGCGGGCCTGAAAACCCCTGTCGCGGCGTCGGAAAAACCGAACTCAGAATGCCTCACCCTCAGGGTGAAGGATCTGGTACCGAGTGCTGCGCCCGCCACCGGGCAGGCGTTTCAGGCAGCCCTTCTCCAGCAGTTCGGTCAGATGACGGGTTGCGGTGGCTTTGGAAACCTTTGCCACTGCCTGGTATTGAGCTGCGCTGATCCCCTCCTCGAAACCACGCTCTCCGCCATCGAGTAAACGATTCAACACTTTGATCTGCTCAACTGACAGCTCAGACTCCCGATGTGCCTGCCAGAAGCGCGCTTTGGCCAGCACCGACTCGATCCGGTTCATGGCTTGTTGCAAACTACGCAGGAGCGTTTGTAGAAACCATTCCAGCCAATGCGTGATATCCAGCGTGGCTTTCTGACTGTTTTCGAGTACTCGATAGTAGCCGGAGCGATCCTCCAGGATGCTCGCCGACATGGCATAGAAGCGGATGGCCTGAGCCTCACCCTGGGCTAGCGCCAGGTCGGTGATGGTTCGTGTAAGGCGGCCATTGCCGTCGTCGAAGGGGTGCAAAGTGACGAACCAGAAGTGCGCGATACCGGCCCGCAACAATGGATCGAGGCCAGCCTGATTTCGGCTGGCTTCAAACCATCTGAGGAATGTGTCCAGTTGCTGCTCCAGGCCTTGGCGAGGCGGCGCTTCGAAGTGAACGGTTGGCCTGTCGAGTCGCCCCGAAACCACTTGCATGGGCTCATCGCCGCGTAACGTGCCAACGTGGATTGGCCGGGCGGCGAAGTCTGTATCCTGATCAGGAAACACCCATTTATGCCAATCCAGTAGTCGCTCAAGCGTCAGTGCTTCAGCAAAATGCTGCGTAGCGTCGAGCATTAGTTGCGCCAGCCCCTCACTGCGTTGGCTCACTTTATCGCCGTCGACCAGATTTAAACCTAACCGTCGTGCCAGTGAAGAGCGCACGGAACCAACATTAAGCTGTTCACCCTCGATAGCTGAAGACGTCACGATATTCTGCAATAACGCATCCAGTTCGTTCTGCGCGCATAGTGAGCTACCCACGGAACTGGCCATGCCCATCAACCGACCTTGTGCTTGCACACACTCGCGTAATAACGGTGTCAGGCGCTCGGCTTGCCAGTTGAAATTTGGCCAATCAGGCCGTTGCCAGATCCAGAGAGGTGCCATGAACTCGGGTGCTCCAAGGTGAATGAGCCGAATAATAGTCTTATTCGGCTCACTTTATGAGCCGAATAAGATCGGTATTCGGCTCACGCCCAACAAACACCGTGATTCCCACCGCAAATATAGATGTATCCGATTGTTAAAAAACTGCCGAATGGCTAATCTTCGCGCCTTCAACGACCCTATATTCAGGGTCTCTCTGACGAAACGCAGTTTTTTCGATCTGTAACGCGCCGAGGATCGGGCGCCAGGTTTCGTTATGCATGGCAGGAGGCGTCACATGCGTTGGGTTCTTTCACTGCTGATTACGCTGGTTTGCGCTCAAGTTGCGTGGGCCGAGCCCACGGCCGAGCTATCGGAACCGGTGGGCGGCTGGCGCTATCACGGCTTGCTGGACCGCAGTGAAAACCCTCGCGTCGCCTATCCCACACCGCCCATCGACCGGGGTGTGCAGCGCAATCGCACAATGATCGAAGGCCAGCTCAAGGCCCTCGGTACGCTCCGTCCGCCCCACAGCCTGGCGGTCAACGGCAATCCCCTGAATCTGTACACCGACGATCAAGGGCGTTTTGCCCGCCCGTATGCGTTCGGCGCCGGTTCCAACAGCGTCGAAGTGCGCAGTTCCGAGGGCAAGTCGCTCAAGCGCGTTCAATTCTATGAAGCCAACAACCTGCGCACCCCGGCGCGGATTCGCGTGGTGCTGGGCTGGGACGATCCCAAGGCCGAACTCGACCTGCACATCATTACCCCCGACGGCCAGCACGCGTTCTGGGCCAGTCCGGCGATGAGCAACGGTGGTGGGCTGGACCCGGACGGTGTCGATGGCCCCGGCCCGGAAATGTTCACCATGACCGCGCCGATGCACGGCACCTATCTGGTTTATGTGAACTATTGGGGCAACTACGGCAGCGGCGGCTATAACTTCGATGAGAACAGCAACCAGAACGAGGTGATCACCTCGCAAATCAATCTGGTGCTCAATGAAAACACCGTCGACGAAAAACGCGAGACGTTCATCGTGCCCTTGCGGGCAATCGGCGACCTGCTGCTGGTCAAGACTTTCAACTATTAAACATCCCGCACCACGGATGAAATCGGGTTTTGTGAACATGAGCGATAACACTGTGACTCCGGCCGCCGACGTACCAGCAGCCAAAACTCCACGTCGTTGGCCGGCGCTGCTGATCGGGCTGTGCCTGGCGGCAGGCGTAGCGGGCGGGTTAGGCTGGTTCCTGCACAAACCCAAGGCTCCGCCTGCGCAGTTGGCCAGCGACAAACTGGGCATGAGCCGCCCGGACGGTCTGCTCGAAACCCATTCCCTGAGCCAGTTGCCCAAGGATTTGCTGGCCGTGCCGTTCCTCAAGGAAACCCTGACCGAAGATTTCGTCTTCTATTACGAAGCCCATGCCGATCGCCTCGGTTTGATCGGCAGCCTGCGGCGGATCATTTACGAGCATGACCTGAAGTTGCAGGACAGCCTGATCGAGCAGCTCTTCGACCAACCGGCGGATGTGGCGCTGTGGCGTGGGGCGGATGGGCGTCTCAAGGATTTCCTGTTGGTGATGGATCGCGGCGGACTGGCCAAGGTGCTGGAGCCGCTGGCGAAAGTGGCGCTGGATGATTCGCAGCTGAGCAAGCTCGGCGAAGTGAAAGTCGGTGCCGACGCCGTCACCCTCTATCAGCTCAACTACAACGCCAGCAAGGCGTTGGTGTTCGCTTCCCATGGCGACAAATTGGTGGTGCTGTCCAATCCGGCCAAACTCTACGATCCGGAAAACGGTGCTTTGGAGGAAACTGGCGGCGTTTCGACCAAGGCGATCGCCGCCTTGCTCAACGGCGACAAACTGTTCCCCGAAGCCTTCGGCCTGCCGCCGCGTGCGCCCGAGGTAAAACAACGCCTCTCGGTCAACTCCAGCGTGTTGGCCATGGGTTATCAGCGCTTCATCCCGAACTTTGCCGGCCTGCGTTTCGACATGGACGACAAGGGCTGGCACAGCTTCCTCGCCATGGACGAACTGGACAAGCAGCCGGACTTCGATTTCAAACCGATCTGGCAAGCCATGCCGATGGGCGCCAGCGCTTGCGTGGCCTTGCCGCTGGCCGCCGAACAACAGAAACCGCTGCTGGTGAAACTCGGCGCCGAAGAGTCCGTGGCCCAGGCCCTGACCGAACACATGGCCGGTGCTGCTGGTCTGTGCTGGTACGCCGATTCCCGGCTGTACACGCCGCTGCTGGTGGCCAGCCTGAATGACGATGACAGCGCCAAACTTGATGGTGACTTGGGCAACCTGTTCGGCTCGATGGTCGGTGCCTACGAAGGCAATGTTGCCGAGCACGCATTCCCGGTGGTCGAGAAACAGGACGGTAAAACCCATCAGTGGCAGCGCCAGGTCAGCTCCAACTTCGGCCCCTATAAGGCCAAGGATGCCGAGCAGCCAGACGCAATCACCGGCAAAGCCTTCATGCGCGTCAGCCTGGCCCGTCACGGCTCGACGCTGCTGTTCTCCCTTGACGACAAACTCGTCGACAAAGCGCTGGGCACCCTCGACAAACGCTTCCCGCCGCTGGCTGACGTGCTGCCGAAAGACCTGCTGATGCCGATCTATTTCGGCCCCGATTCCATGGCGCAACTGATGCAACAGGAAACCCTCGACAGCCTGCCGCAGGACATGGAGCCGGTGTTCTACAACGCCGCGCAAACCTACCTGATTCCGAAACTGCGCACCCTCGGCGGCTACGGCAAATACGCCCTGACCTTGCCCAAAGGCAGCGAGCCCGACGGCCACTGGCAATGGCTGCCGCTGGAGTGGAAAGCCCTGTGACTGCACTCATCCGAGGCCTCGGCTTGCTGGCGTTGCTGCTGGGGACTCGCACATTCGCCAGCGAAGCCGCCGCGCTCGACCCGCAGCAATCCCAGGTATTCCGCGCCTGGTTCGTGCGCATCGCCCAGGAACAATTGACCCAAGGCCCGAGCCCGCGCTGGTATCAGCAGGACTGCGCCGGGCTGGTGCGCTTTGCCGCCAACGAAGCGCTGAAAGTCCATGACGACAAATGGCTGCGCAGCAATGGCCTGTCCAACCGCTACCTGCCGCCGGAGTTGCAACTGAGTGACGCCCAGCGCGGCCTCGCCCAGCAATGGCAGCAGGGGGGCGGTAAGGTCGGGCCTTACGTCAACGCGATCAAACTGATTCAGTTCAACAGTCATCTGGTCGGCCGCGATCTGGCCCTGGCCCGGCCTGGCGACCTGATGTTTTTCGATCAGGGCGATGACCAGCACCTGATGATCTGGATGGGCCGCTTCATTGCCTATCACACCGGCACCACCACCCCCACCGACAACGGCATGCGCTCCGCAAGCCTGCAGCAACTCATGACATGGAAGGACACCCGATGGATACCCGACGCAGCCAACCCCAACTTCATCGGCGTCTATCGACTGAACTTTCTCTCCCAATGATCGGTGCCCGCATGCTGCGCATTTGCTCAAAACTGCCTCTTTTGCTTGCGTTGGTTCTGCCGCTGTCGGCAGTCAACGCCGAAGACACCGTCGAGCCGAGCGGCTATACGCCGGTGGCCGGTGAAAGCTTTTTCCTGTTGGCCGACAGTAGTTTCGCCAGCGATGAACAGGCGGTGGTACGCCTCGAAGCGCCGGGTCGTGACTATCGCCGGTTCCGCATGGAGCCTTACGGCGGTGCGGACATTCGGGTGTATCGCATCGACAAGCCGCTGGATTTCCTCAAGCGCCAGAAGAACCTGCACCGTGTGGTCAGCGACGGCCAGTTCAAGGGCGAAGGCCTGTCGAACACCCTCGCGTATCTGTGGGACAACTGGTACCGCAAATCCCGTCGGGTGATGCAGCGGGCGTTTTCCTACGAGTCGCGTAAACAAGTCACCGAGGAAGTGCCGGAACTGAAGATGGGCACCGCCATCGCCGCGCCAACGCCCTACGACGCACAGCCGCAATTCGCGTTGATTCCGGGTCTGCCGGTGGTCAGCCAATTCCGTTATCCGCTATGGCAAGCCAAACCGATCCAGCCGCCTGAAGGCGTGAAACTGGTTGGTTCTTCCAGTGAGTTCGTCAGCGTCTCGCCGGGCAACGTTTATATCCCGTTGGGCAACCTGAAACCGGGCCTGTACCTGGTGGAAGCGCTGATCGGCAAGTACCGCGCGACCACCATGGTGTTCGTCTCCAACACCGTGGCCGTGAGCAAGATTGCCGGTGATGAATTGCTGGTGTGGGCCGCGCGCAAACACGAAGGCAGTTCGGTGCCGAAGGTTAATGTGTTGTGGACCGATGGCCTGGGTGTGATGAGCAGTGGCGCTACCGATGCCGATGGTTTGCTGCGCTTGAAACACGTCAGCCCGGAGCGTTCGTTCGTGATCGGCGAGGACGAAGAGGGCGGGGTATTCGTCTCCGAGAACTTCTACTACGACAGCGAAATCTACGACACCAAACTCTATGCGTTCACCGATCGGCCGCTGTATCGACCGGGCGATTGGGTGTCGCTGAAAATCGTCGGCCGCGAGTTCAAGAATGCCCGGGATTCCGTGGCACCGACCGCTGCCGACGTCAACGTCACCGTACTCGACGCTACCGGCACAGCGCTGCAATCGTTGGCGCTGAAGCTCGATTCCAAGGCCGGCACCCAGGGCCGTTTCCAGTTGCCGGACAATGCGGTGGCGGGTGGTTATGAGCTGCGTTTCAGCTACAAGGATCAGGCCTACAGCAGCGCCTTCCGCGTGGCTGAGTACATCAAGCCGCACTTCGAGATCTCCCTGAACCTGGCCAAGCAAGATTACCGCACCGGCGAACCGGTCAAGGGCAGTCTGGTGTTGTTGTACCCGGACGGTAAACCAGTGGCCGACGCCAAGGTGAGCCTGAGCCTGCGCGCCCAGCAGTTGTCGATGGTCGATAACGAACTGCAATACCTGGGGCAATTCCCGGTGGAGCTGACCAGCGCCGAACTGACCACCGACGCCAAGGGCAACGCGACGCTTGACCTGCCCGCCGCCGAGAAACCGAGCCGCTATATGCTCACCGTGTTCGCCAGCGATGGCGCGGCGTATCGGGTCAAGACCACCAAGGAAATCCTCATCGACCGTGGTGCCGCCAGTTTCCGCCTGAGCGCGCCGCAACGGTTCAGCGCGGTGGGCGGCAAGGTTGCCTTCAGCTATGCCAACGAAGGTGGCAGCGAGCAAAGCAAAGCAGTCAACCCGAGCAGCTACAGCTGGGTGCGACTCGAAGATCAGACCACTGGCGAAGGAAAACTCGCCGCCAAGGACAAAGGCTTCAGCCTGGCCTTCGACCGTCCGGGCACTTACAACCTGACGCTGAAAGATGATCATGGCCGCGTGCTTGGCGCGACCGGTCATTCGGTCACGGGTGATGGCGTCAAAGCCGTGCCCGGCACCGTGGAAATCGTCCTCGACAAACCCGAATACAAGGCCGGCGACGAAGCCCTCGCGTTGATCACTTTCCCCGAGCCGGTCAGCGATGCGTTGTTGTCGCTCGAGCGCGACAAGGTCGAGGCCACGGCGTTGCTGTCCAAGGGCGCCGACTGGCTGAAGATGGAAAAACTCAGCGACACCCAATACCGCGCGCGCATCGCGGTGAAGGACAACTTCGCGCCGAACCTGACGTTCTCCGTGCTCTATACCAAGGGCGGCCAATACAGCTTCCAGAACGCCGGTATCAAGGTGGTCGCGCCACAGATCGATGTGGCGATCACTACCGACAAAGAGGCGTATCAGCCCGGCGATACCGTGTCCGTGGACCTCACCACCCTGTTCGCCGGCAAGCCGATTCCGGCGCACCTGACGGTCAGCGTGGTCGACGAAATGATCTACGCGCTGCAGCCGGAAGTGGCGCCGACCATCGACCAGTTTTTCTATCACCCGCGCCGCAACAACGTGCGCACCAGCGCCAGTTTGTCGTTCATCAGCTACGACGTGGCACTGCCGGGCAGCCCGGGCGCGCCGGGTAAAGCCAACCGCAGCGAGCGTGGGGTGAAAGTGTTGGAGCGGCCGCGTCGTGAAGACGTCGACACCGCCGCGTGGCAGCCGGAATTGATCACCGATGCCAACGGCAAGACCCGCTTCACCTTCAAGATGCCGGACTCCTTGACCCGCTGGCGCATCACCGCCCGCGCCATCGCCGATGACGGTCAGGTCGGGCAGAAGAAGCAATTCGTGCGCTCGGAAAAACCGCTGTACCTGAAGTGGAGTGGCCCGACCAAATTCCGTAACGGCGACAAACCGGATCTTGGCGTATTCGCTTTCAGTCAGGCCGAGAAACCGGTCAAGGCCGAGCTGGTGATTCATTACGCGGGTGCCGAGCAACGTGTGCCGGTCACACTGAACAACGGCGTCAACTACGTCCCATTGCCAGCATTCACATTGGCCAATGGCGATTGGACCGCCGAGCTGGTGCAGGATGGCAAAACCGCTGACGCCTTGGCCGTACGCCTGACCGCGACTGGCGAAGGCTGGCAGGTGACCCAGAGCCAAAGCCTGGACGCGCTCAGCGGCGACACGCCGTTGACTTTGCCGGCGGACGCCACGGATATTCGCCTGCGTCTGGATGACAGCCCGCAAGCGGTGTTCCGTTCGGCCCTCGACGATCTTCTGAGCTATCCATATGGCGGCGTCGAACAAACCGCCAGCCGTCTGCTGCCGCTGAGCATCGCCTATCCAACGCTGTCGTCGAATCCGCAGATTCGTGATCGCTTGCGTTTGATCATGCAGAACAGCCGCCTGCGGCTGGTGCAAATGGCCGGGCCGTCGGCCTGCTTCACTTGGTGGGGCTTTGACGGCGAGCCGGATGCGTTCCTCACCGCTTACGCCTATTACGCCGACTGGCACGCCAGCAAAGTGCTGGAACTGAGCCTGCCGCCGGAGCACTGGCAGCGGGTGCTGGAGGTGTACGCGAAACAGGCGCAGAACACGCCGTTGTTGCAGCGGGCGTTGATTCTGTCGTTTGCCAAACAGATGCAATTGCCGGTGAACACGCTGCTCAGCGGTTTGATCGACGACCTGGTGAAAGCCGGCGAAGGCAATGCCGCGAGCGTGATGGACGATGGCGCAGAGAGCCTGGTCATGAACGATCCGGATTCGGCCTTGGGGCTGGCCAGTGCTCGGGTGTTGACCGCGTCTTTGGCGCGTCAGGCCAAGGTCAATCTGCCGCCGGCGTTCAGCCGTCAGGTGGACGCTGCGCAACAACAAGTGGCCGCCAGCGCTCAACCGTTTGTCGAAGCCTTGAACCTGTCGCTGCAAGCTTTCGATCAGGCGCATGCACAAGCGTTGTTGCAACGCCTGTTGCCGCAGCAATCGACCCTGGAACGCGCGTTGGCGCTGACCTGGTTGCAACGCAGCATCGAGCAGGCCTCTCCGACCATCGCACTGGCACCGGGTGAAGGCTGGAAGAAACGTTACAGTGATACCGGTGAGATGTATTGGACGTGGCAGGGCTCTTCTCCAGTGCCGGCGGCATTGTCGCTGAGCGGAACGCAAGAGCGCCCGCTACGCGCCATGTTGAGCTTCCAGACCAAGCAACCGGCAATCGATCCGATGGCGGTGACCATCACCCGTCGCCTGTCGCGTCTGGTGCCGGGTGACGAGGCGTTCGAATTCAAACTCGAAGCGGTCGGCACCAAGCCGTTGTCCAGCGACAGCCTGTACCTGGACGAAGTGATTATCACCAGCAAAGCCGCGAAACCGCTGCGCTACGGCATGCTCGAAGTGCCGCTGCCACCGGGTGCGGACGTCGAGCGCACCACGTGGGGCATCAAGCTGATGGGCAAGGCCGGCACCGAGCCGACCGCGCTGGAGAAAGCCCGTTTCGAGCCGGGGCAAATGGCCTATGCGGTGCCAGTGGATGCGCTGAGCGGTGAGTTGCGCCTGCGTCATCTGGTGCGCTTCTCGCAAAAAGGCCAGTTCAACCTGCCGCCGGTGCGTTTCACGCAGGTCTACGCGCCACAGCATCAGGCTCAGGAACAGAAACCGGCACTCGGTCAGGTCACGGTCAACTGACATGACCCGGTGTCTGGTCTGGTGGTTGCTGTGTTTGATTCCTGCGCTGGCGACAGCGCAGGACGAGCCGTTGCGCCTGGGCTTCAAGGGCGAATTGCTTGCGTTGAGCCAGACTCAGGTGATCTCGCGTGAGCCATTGCCTGATGACTTGCAGACGCCGTTGGGCAGCTTGTGGAAGCTGTTTGTCTACGGCTGGCTGGTGGACACCGGCGCGCGTGAGCCGGCTTATGAGTGTCGCGGGCAATCGAAGGAAGAAGTTTATTGCTGCACGGCGGGCGGCAAGGTCGGGCGCGATCAGGCGTTGGTGAAGTCTTGCGGCTTGTACTTTGAGCCTGCGCGCCTGGGCATTGCCGGCGCACAGTGGCGCG
Source organism: Pseudomonas sp. B21-019 (assembly GCF_024749225.1). Lineage (NCBI taxonomy): Bacteria > Pseudomonadati > Pseudomonadota > Gammaproteobacteria > Pseudomonadales > Pseudomonadaceae > Pseudomonas > Pseudomonas sp. B21-019. Next base: position 5,609,124 of record NZ_CP087193.1, on the reverse strand, counting down.
AGTATTGGCAGGCCAGACAAGCGCCGAAATGGTTGCTGGATTTGCGGTCGTTGCAACCGCAGACCCGGGTTTCGGTGGCGGAGTTGTTGAAGGTGTTGGCCGTGATGCCGGCGCAGGATCAGGCGCGAAGGGTGTTGCTCGATGTGGTGCTCAATGCCGCGGATGGCAATGTTTTGGGTGAACTCGGCGGTCGGTTGCGGGTGAAAACCTGGAGCTGGCTGGGGGATCAGGATCCTTCGTCGCGCCAAGGCGGATTCGCGGGCTGGACGTTAGACGGCACGCCGATCTGGGCCGGTGGGCGTGGCACCAGCCAAATGGTGTTGCGCCATTATGGTCAGTCGCTGGCGACGGTGCTGCCCTCGTCGTGGCCAGCCGAGGCAGGGAAGTGCGTTGAGGTCGGTCTGTTCGCGCGTTATCCACTGAAACGCGTGCTGTCGGGGGATCGCGTTGTAGCGCCCGGCCCTTTGCAAGGCGACTACCGCGTCGAGTTCGCCAACGGCAATCAACTCGATATCCACAGCGAGGGCGAGTTGTTCTTGCTCAAAGACAAACTCGTCGCGCGCCTCGATCGTGAAGAGTACGTCGCCCGCGTTCTGCAGCGCGAAGCCAGGCCCGAGCCCGTCGAAGCGGCCAAAGCCCTGGCCATCGCGATCCGCACCTACCTGCTGCAAAACGCCACTCGCAACGGCGACTGCTTGAGCATCGACGACAGCAGCAGTCGACAACGCGTTGCACCACGTCCGGCCGTCACTGAGTCGCGCAACATCGCCGCGTGGACCAGTGATCTGGTTCTCGCCGGCACCGCCGTCACCTATCACTCCGACCAACCGGGGCCGGACAAACTCTCCTGGCAGCAAGCCGTCGAACAAGCCAATGCCGGCCAACGCTACGACGCCATACTGCTGCACGCCTACCCGCGCGCCAGCCTCAGTCGCTGGGACAACCCGGTCGCCTCCTGCGAAGCGCTACCCGCCGCGCAAGACTGGCTGCAAAACCAGCGCCGCGGCTGGCGCCAACGACTCGAAAGCGAAGTCGGCTACAACGAAGTCAGCACCTTTGCGGTCTGCCGCCTGGCCTTTGGTCGTCCGTTTGTCGACCGCGAACGTCAGCGCATCTACGTGCGCGGCGTGCTGTCGTTGCAAGACCGCCTCGACCTGACCCACGAATACCTGCACCTGGCCTTCGAAGCACACCCTAACGGCCAGGATGAAACCTACATCGAAGGGCTCGCCCGTCACCTCTTGCTGGAATAGGCCATGAAACTCCGTTATCCACAGATCTTGCTGTTGCTTTGCGCTTTTTGCGTACTGCCAGCGACATTTGCCGCCGTCGAACTTGATACGCCCATTGGCGGCTGGCGTACCGGCGCCCCTGAAGGCGAAGGCGAAAGCTTTCATCAGACGGTCAATTACCCGGCTTCGTCGGTTAACACCCCGGTGGGCCAGGCCAACACGGCGCGCATTACCGGCCAGATCCAATCCACCCCCAAGAGCAATGAACCCGGCAAGCTGATCGTCAACGGCGTCAGCATGCCACTGAAGATCGATCCGGCCGGTCGCTTCGACCGCCCATTCTCATTCCCCAAAGGCAGCAACAGCGTTGAAGTCCGCAGCCCCGATGGCCAACAACGCCACCGCACGCAGTTCCTCAATGCCAACGGCGGCGCCACCCCAGCCAAATTGCGCGTGCTGCTGGCCTGGGACAGCGACGGCACGGATCTGGACTTGCACCTCGTCACCCCCGATGGCGCACACATCTGGTACGGCGACCGTGTCGCGCCCAATGGTGCGGCGCTGGATGTGGACGTGACCACCGGCTACGGCCCGGAAATCTTCGCCATGCCCGCGCCGATCAAGGGGCAATACCTGGTGTATGTGAACTACTACGGTGGCGGGTATCGCAGTGATGACGAAGGGCAGGAGGATGCGGTTCAGCCGCTGACCACCGCGCAAGTGACGGTGATTACGGAGGAGGGGACGCCTGATGAAAAAATGGAAACGTTCCTGGTGCCGATGCGGGCGGTGGGGGAGTTGACGTTGGTTAAGGGGTTTAGTTATCCGTGAGGGGAAATAGTCGCAGCAGTGCTGAGACTATTTAAATTGGGCAGCAAACTGCTGCCCAATTGTCTGAGGAGGTGGGCAGAATTGGTCAGGCTGCTGACCAATTTCGCAATCATTCTTCGTCGAAATAATTCCGATCCAGTGCTGGAATCTTAAGCAAGCGCGACGTTACTCCCACTTCATGATCCATCATCAGATTCACCAAGCGGGTTCCATCCACTAGCACGATACCTTCTATTGATTTAGCAAAGTCGATGGCGTGCGCAGTGAAACCGGACGTCGTGATAAAGATTCCCCGTTTGGCTTTTTGTCCGGCGAGTGCACCTTAGAAGACTTGTAGCTCCGGTCGACACGATGGTGTTCTGCCAACGCTTAGCCTGAACGTACACCTTCTCTAGACCTAATTTGTCGAGAGAAATGATGCCGTCGATCCCTGCATACCCGGAGCCATCCACAGAAGATCATCTCAATTGGTGCCGTGCCCAGGCTATAGCAATAACTTCGAATCGATTTGAAGTGACCTACACAGGTTTGCGGTCAGTTGGCGGCGGTGGCTTTGTGCAATTCCCATCTCGCCTGTTTGAGACAGTCGTCAGGGCTAGCGGTGGCTGAGCTGATGTCGGCTTTCTATAGGCCGATTATCCAACGGCGCATTTGTGAAACCAATTGCCAAATGCCCCGCACATCTTCAGATAGCGGTGCTGCATTTTGTTGCATGAGCTTTATGCACTGGATGCAGACGGGGGCTGAGTGAGTTTAAGTCTTTCGTCTGATAAGCCGAGCAGTGCTGTCTTGAATGCGCTAGATTTAAATTCTGGCACTTTGCCACTCAGTTCGGCCGTGTGGAACGTGATGTCGGCATCAGTAGGACAGGACAAGCGGACGAAGAACCGCTGAAGGAGGAGGACCGTATGGATTACAACCTGCCTAGATGGAGCAAACGTGGAAGGGGAGATTGAATGCCCTCTACAACCCATCGCTCCTCCACTGAGGTACCTGAAGCCAGCACTGATTCTATCAGTGAGCAGGAGCTGCAATCCTTGGCTGCTGACTCCGAAGCTCTAAATGGCTTGGAGATCGAAAATCTATGGCAGTACGACGAGCTTCGATTCGAAGAACCAGTGATCGTAAAGCTTGCACCCAACGATGCGTTGCCTGCATTGCCAGTTAGAAGGACGCTGTCCCTTCCCAAACCGCGCGGCGTCGATGTCAAAAAGACTGAAAGCAAGTCTTTAAAAATCACAGTGCGGTCTTCAATCTCGCCAAAAGTCAGGGCCGATGAATTCCCCGTTGTTCAACATCCACCAATTCAGCAGGAATTACTCCGGCCGGTCGAACTTTGCGTACCCATAGCGTCAGTCGAGGAAATCGAAGAGAACGTGCTTGATGACTTTTTCGAAGATGCGGAATTGGACAGTATCTACTCTCACGAGAGTCTCGAATGGTTCGATGACTCGGGTATTGATAGTCCGGTACAGGTTGATGTCGAAGGAATTGATGACGAGTACGCGGCCTATGCCTTTGACCCTGAAGAGTTTTATGAGCTTCGGGATGACGACGAAGTTCTTCCTCTCTCCAGTGAAAAAATTAGCTGGGAAGATCGCGCTTTCCAGAAAGCCACGGACCTGATCTATAAAAGTGGTTGGCCGTTATCGGCACACGCAATGGTGCACCAAATTTTCATCATCAATGGTTGGAGTGCGACTCGGCTTGCTTTGGAGCGGGAAATCAGTAAAGGCATGACACCCGACGAGCTGATTTTGGCGGCGCATATAAAAGCACTATGGGCCGAAAATGATCACTACTGGATAGCCTTTGATAAAAACGGCAGCAGTAATTTGTCGCAGTACATCCTGTCTTGGCCTTCGGCAATTTTGATTGTGCGCACTTTTGAAGCATTGCCCCAAGTGGAGGAACTGGAGCAGTTCATCGATTCGCAATTCGAGTACTGGTACGAAAGCGCTCACTTGCGTCAAGTGTTTCGCTCGTTCAATCGATTCCTGTGGTATCGAATGTCTAATCTGCGCGGTTGTCTACCCGCCAATATGCCCTTCAGCTTTGGTAATCCAAGAGATCTCCCGGTAGAGGAGTACAGCGACCTCGGATTGGACGATACGCTGGATGTCGAACGTGAGGGCGATTTAAGGGCATATGGTCTAATACGCAACAGACATCCATTGGAGCCTTATTGCTACTTCAGCGACTTACCCGCAAAAGCCGAAGACGATCAGATAGTAGTTACGGTGGACGCTGATAAGGCGATACGGCCCCAGGCGGAGGAAACCGTAGGTCTCACACCTTCTGACCCCGCATTCGAACCTCGCAAAGACCCGACTGACTTACAGGAACATCTCCAACTCTTTTCTATTGAACCACTGAAGGAAGATCCTAATGGCTGAGCACACACTGATACCTGTCATCGGTTGTTGGGTCAGCCAGCAATTGCCTAGCGGAAATGGCGATAGGAAGGGCATAGTCAAGAGGATTTTGCCAGCGGATACTGGCGCAGAGCTTGAAGTGAACTGGCTAATTCCAGAACGTTTCACCAGTTGTGTCGCTGCGAGTAAAGTTAAATCTGGTTTCACAAATGGCATGGATGTGGAGGATGTCACACCAGGTGCTGGTGTTTCCTCTCTCGGCATTGGTGGCGTGATGCAACAGCGTGTGCTCGCCAGCAGTGAGCAAGTACTTGTGGACTTTGCAGAAAGTGGAGAGCGGCATTGGTTGCCCTATCAGAATTTGCGCCAAGTCCGTCGGGCAAAGTTACGATTTCTTAATGCCCAGAAAGCTGAACCTGTGGATGCGGAACGTCTACGCCTTCGGCTTTTAGCCCACGCCATAGAAACTTGGAACGAAAATACTGGGGCGCTCTCTCATCTCGACATTGACCCTCTACCCCACCAGATTCATCTGGTGCATCACATACTCGCCTCCGGTAACTACAACTGGCTGATTGCTGATGACGTGGGCTTAGGTAAAACCATCGAAACAGGTATGTTGCTGCATGCTTTAAACCAGCGAGGTACTGCGAAAAGAGTGCTTCTAATCACCCCCGCTGGGCTGACGCGACAATGGCAAGAAGAATTATGTCGGTTCGATTTGGATGATTTTCAGATTTATGGCGAAGACTTCAATATTCATGAAATACGCCATTGGAAAATGCATGATCGCGTGATTGGCTCACTCGACCGCTTTAAACAGGAAGGTCACCTCGAAAGCCTGATGCAGGCCGACGAATGGGATTTGATTATCTTCGATGAAGGACACCGCCTCAGCCGAAGACAATACGGTCTAAAACTAACCAGTTCGGACCGTTATGATCTGGCCGCTGCACTTCGTAGCAAGACAAAGCATCTATTGTTGCTTAGTGCAACGCCGCACCAAGGTTTGCACGACAAGTTCATCGCACTATTGGAGTTGCTGCGACCCGAACGTCATCAAGAATTGATGACGCTCAGCCTTAAACCGGAAATCCTTCACGACATGATCTATCGGAATCACAAGGCCGATGTGACTGACGCCGAAGGCAACTTTATTTTTCAGGGAAAAATCACGCGCGCCATGAGGGTGCCTGCAAGCGCACATTCGTCGGCATTTGATGAGACTCTTCAGAATTACCTGCGACGTGGCTATGCGGCTAGTGCGGCTCAGGGCCGAAAAGGCAACCCGATCGGCTTCGTGATGACCGTTTACAGAAAGCTCGCGGCCTCAAGTTCGGCAGCTATCCACAACGCGTTACGCAATCGCCTTGCACGTCTGGTGAACGAGCGCAATGAAGTATTCACAGCACAAGAACCAACAGATGAGAGGTTTTTCGGCGAGTGGGAAGAGCAATTGAGCACGGACGTCAAGGAGTTCTTTAATGGAGAGATCCATTTGCTGGAAACTTTGATCGAAGAAGCTGCGGATCTCAAGGACAATGATTTGAAGTTGCAGCTATTTGTTGACGACGTGATTGGCAAGGTTCAACAGAATCATCCCGGCGAAAAGGTGTTGATATTTACGGAGTACCGTACTACTCAGCAGTATCTGCGTGAAGCCCTAAACAGCCGTTTCGGTGATACGGCAGTGGAACTTATTAACGGCTCCATGAAACACTCGGAGCGTCGCGAAGCGATTGCACGGTTTGAGGATAGGGGGCTGTTTTTGATCTCCACTGAAGCTGGCGGTGAAGGTATCAACCTGCAGCGACATTGCCATATTATGGTCAATTATGATTTGCCTTGGAATCCCATGAGACTTGTTCAGCGCATCGGTCGACTGTATCGCTATGGGCAAAGACTAAAGGTCTTAGTGTTTAACATCCATCAAACAGACACCTTGGATCAGCAGATTATCGATCTTATGTACGAGCGCATCGACAGCGTGGTCGATGACATGGCGCAGGTACAGAAGTATGAATTTAATGAAGGGCTCAAGGACGAAATCCTTGGCGAGGTTGCGGAACTTATTGACGTTGAAGACATTTTGCTGGCTGCCACTCAGGAGGGTATTGACCGAACTCGTGAGCGGATAGATGAAGCATTGCGGCAGGCCCAGTCTGCAGCGGAAAAACAACGGGAGCTGTTTGCTCATGCCGCTAGCGGCAACCCAGCAGAGTTGCGTCATGAGTTAGTCGTTACTCAAGATCATCTGCAAAGTTTTGTGCTAGGGATGTTTAATCAGGTGGGGATTGAGGTCATTGAGCAGATTCTCAAAGACCAGCTGATACGTATTCGTATACCGGAAGCAGCGAGGTCAAAAATTGGGATGTCGCTTAAGTCCTCCCTGCGATTGGATGTAACTGTCAATCGCGAGTTGGCGGCGAGCCGCTCAGGTGTTCAGCTGCTTGATCTAAACTCGCCATTGATGAAGTACTTATTGCGGGAAGCCCTGAGTTACGACTTTGGTGGCCACATTGCGGCCTTTGAATACCCAAGCCTCGGTATCGGCGCGGTGTTTGGTGCGATGCTTCGTTGGCAGAGTCAGCAAGGCAAGCGCATGCGCCAGGAGTTTGTGATGAGTCATGTTGGAAACGGCCAAACCTTGCTGAATCCGGAAGCTGTGAGCCGCTGGCTGCTTGAGCCCGCTATAGGCTTGGAATTTCAAAGTACGCCAGAGCAAAGCAAGGTGCTATTTGCGTGCGTTGAGAGCTCAATCAATCAGCGGCTTGAGTCGGTTTCCAGTCGCTATCTCATGCCAGAAAGCCTTCAATGGATAGCTGCAAGCTGGGTCGTTTAGTGAGCCAGCGGAAGCAAGTAACCGAGTCAACAACGAGCGAACAAGATATTGACGCTGTGGGTTTTTGTACTACAGAACGCTCCTGTGTAACTTATTTTTCCGTCTGTTTTCCATGACACCGTTTCATGCCGAAACACTTCGTAATTTTTATTGTTTCGAGTTGAGGAGTACTAAAAAGGGGCGTCACCTACTAAGCAGGAGCGCCTTCACGTGAATGACCTCAGCGCTACTGCGCCGTCCGTTGGTGCAAATTTTAACGAAATCACGCAACTGATCATCACTGCCCGGCAGCGAGCGATGCAGGCAGTCAATACCGAGTTGATTGAACTGCATTGGCAGGTCGGGGCTTATATCAGCCGGAAGATCGAAGCTGCGGAGTGGGGGGATGGAGTGGTCGCTCAACTGGCTACACACCTCGCTCGTACTCAGCCGGGATTGCGTGGTTTTACCCGACCGAACCTTTTCCGTATGCGCCAGTTTTACGAGGCATATAGGCACGATACAAAAGTCTCAGCACTGCTGAGACAATTACCCTGGACCCAAAATCTGATCATCCTCAACCAGAGCAAACGCCCGGAAGAGCGTGAGTTTTACCTGCGCATGGCGATTCAGGAGAAGTGGTCGAGCCGGGAGCTCGAGCGCCAGTTCAAAGCTGCGCTGTTTGAGCGTAGCGTCATCAATCCCGTAAAAATCTCACCACTGGTGAGACAAATGCATCCTGAGGCCATGAGTGTGTTCAAGGACACTTACATGGTCGAGTTTCTCGACTTGGCGCACGGCCATGTCGAGGCTGATTTACATGGCGGGTTGTTGCGCAGGCTCAAGGATTTTCTGATCGAGCTGGGCCGAGACTTTTGTTTCGTCGGTTCGCAGTATCCATTGCAGGTTGGCGGTCGTGATTTTGCATTAGACCTGCTGTTCTTCCATCGTGGGCTCAATTGCCTGGTGGCGATTGAGCTCAAGGTCGGACGCTTCGAGCCAGAATACCTTGGAAAACTGGACTTCTACCTTGAGGCTTTGGATCGCAATGTTCGCAAACCCCATGAAAACCCGGCGTTTGGGGTCTTGCTGTGCGCCAGTAAAGATGACGAAGTCGTCGAGTACGCCCTGAACCGTTCACTATCACCCGCATTGATCGCGGAGTATCAGACTCAGCTGCCGGACAAAAAACTGTTGCAGGCCAAGTTGCATGAGTTTTATGCGTTGAATGCTGACGAGTAAGCCAACGATTACGCAAACTGCCGGACTAGCGCCGCGCCGGCAGCCTCACTCCCGCCCCGCCACCACAAATAAAATCAATAAACGCCCGAAGTTTCGGTGTGAGGTACCGGCTCGACGGCCACACCACCTGTATGTTCAACGTGCGCTGCACCTGATCGGGCAATATCGACACCAGTTCACCGGCGTCCAGCGCCTCGCGCACCGCGAATTCGGGGACGCAGGCGATGCCCAGTCCTTGTCTGGCCATGTGGATCAGCATTTCCAGATTGTTGCAGACCATCGTTGCCGGCACTTTCAACTCGGTGCCTTCGGCAAGCCCCGACAATGGCCATTTTTCCAGTTTGCCCGTGGAGGGCAGCTTGTAGTGCAGGCAATGATGGTCTTGCAGTTGCTCGACACGCTGCGGATAGCCGTTGCTCGCAAAGTAGCTCGGGGCGCCGACGAGATAGAAGCCAAAGCTGTCGAGTTTCCTGGCCATCAGCCGGGAGTCGTGCAGTTGACCGGTGCGCACCACGGCGTCGAAGCCTTCCTCGACCACATCCACCAGCCGATCGGTGAAGTCCAGCTCCAGCTGTATCTCCGGATAACGCTGCATGAACCGCGACAGTTGCATGAACAGTACGTTGCCGAGCAGCGGCAGGCTGATGCGTAGTTTGCCGCGTGGTGTCTCGCTGGAGCTGGAGAGTTCCTGCTCCGCCGCTTCCAGCTCGTTGAGCACTCTGCGGCAGCGCTCCAGAAACAACGAGCCTTCGCTGGTCAGGTTGATGCTGCGGGTATTGCGGTGGAACAGGCGCACGCCGAGTTTCTCTTCCATGCGCGCAATGCTCTTGCCCACAGCTGAGGAGGAGATGCCGAGCAAGCGGCCGGCCCCTACAAAACTGCGGCTTTCGGCGACCTGCACGAACACCGTGATGCCATTGAGCTTATCCAACCCTCACTCCTTTGATTGCGGACAAAAAGGTCCGTGGACCTCGGAAGTGTAACCTCTGTTTCCCCGTAACGGCCGGCTCTACCATCGCCACATTCAGGTCATTCTTCCAGCCATTTCGGGGTCAGACATGTCAGTCAACGAACCGCTTCGCCCATTACAATCGCTTCGCTCGTTCGAACCCGTCGAGCTAGGTTCACGGGTCGACGCCGTGCTCGATCAGACGCTGCACGACCAACGCCTGGTCGGTGCCGTGGTGCTGGTGGCTCACCGGGGCAAGCTTATCTATAACCGAGCGGCCGGCCTGGCCGACCGTGAAGCGCAATTGCCGATGCGCGAAGATGCCTTGTTTCTGCTGTCTTCGGTCTCCAAGCCAATCACTTCGGTGGCGGCGCTGGTACTGGTCGCCAAAGGTAAAATCAGACTGGACGATGACATCAGCCAGTGGTTGCCCTACTTCAAACCAACCCTGGGTGACGGCCAACCCGCGACCATCACCGTGCGCCAGTTACTGAGTCATACCGCCGGTTTGACGTATGGTTTTCTGGAAAGCGATCAAGGCGGCCCTTATCGCTATGCCGGGGTGTCCGACGGTCTGGATCGTAGCGACATTTCGCTGGAAGAAAACCTGCGCCGTCTGAGCCAAGCCCCCTTGCTGTACAAGCCCGGCAGCGGTTGGGGCTATTCGATCGCCACCGATGTGCTGGGCGCACTGATCGCCGCGGTCAACGGCACGTCCCTCGCCGAAGCGATTGACGAGTTGATTGCCCAGCCACTGACGTGGCGCGATACCAGCTTCAGTGTTTCCGAGGTCGGTCGTCTCAGTCTTGCGTACCTGAACGGTCTGCCACAGCCACGGCGCATGAATGAGCTGGAAGTGATTCCGGTGTTCGAAGGGACTGCCGGCATCCGGCTGCAACCGGCCCGGGCACTGGACCCACAGGCCTATAACTCCGGCGGTTCCGGCCTGGTCGGCACCGCGGGTGAGTTTCTTCAGTTGCTCGAAACCTTGCGCAAGGGCGGCGAGCCATTACTGCCCAAGGCACTGGTCGATGAAATGGGCAGCAACCAGACCGGCGAACGGGAGCTGGACAACTGGCCCGGCCGAGGCTTCGGTCTGGGTTTCACGGTACTCAAGGACCCGGCAGCGGCACAAACCGCCGAGTCGGCCGGCAGCTGGCGACTGGGCGGCGCCTATGGGCATTCGTGGTTCGTCGACCCGGCAGAGCAACTGACCGTGGTCGCCTTCACCAACACGGCCTTCGAAGGCATGTTCGGGCAATTCACCGTGGATCTTTGCAACGCTGTCTACGGGCTGGAGTCTGAGTCATGAAAATGCTCCATCCGATTTACTTCCTGGCGCTGGGGCTGTTCGGCGTTTACACCATCGAATTCGGTGTGGTCGGGATTCTTCCGGTGATCATCGAACGCTTTTCGATCAGTGCATCGCAGGCGGGCCAGCTGGTGGGGCTGTTTGCGCTGATCATTGCGGTATTCGGCCCGATCATGGTGTTGCTGTTGTCGCGCTTCAACCGCAAGAAGGTGCTCACGATTGCCCTGTTCGTTTTCGCCGGGACCAGCGTGCTGTCGGCCTATGCGCCCAACTTTGAATCGCTGATGGTGCTGCGCGTCATCCCGGCGTTGTTCCACCCCGTGTATTTTTCCCTGGCATTCGTCGCGGCTACTTCGCTTTACCCGCCAGGGGAATCGACCCGCGCCGCCGCCAAGGCTTTTGTCGGCACCAGCATGGGCATGGTGTTGGGCGTGCCGCTGACGACACTCATCGCGGCACAGTTCTCCTACGAAGCCTCGTTTCTATTCTGCGCCGTGGTCAACTGCATTGCGGGCCTGGGGATCATTGCCAGGCTGCCGGACGCTCCGGGCAAACTGGCCATTTCCTATAAAGAGCAGTTGGCCATCCTGCGTAAATTCCCGCTGTGGCTGAACATCACTGCTTCGACCCTGATCTTCGCCGCGATGTTTTCCGTGTACAGCTACTCGGCCGAGTACCTGGCCAAAGAAGCTGGCATGAGCGCGCAACTGATCAGTATTCTGCTGGTGGTCTTCGGCATCGGTGGCGTCGCCGGCAATCTGTATGCCGGTAAACTGATCGGTCAGAACATGGTCAGGACGACGATTTTGCATCCGATCCTGCTGGCCGCTTCTTATGGGTTGCTGTACCTGTTCGCTGGCCCGTCGCTGATGACCATGCTGGTGATCGTGGTGATCTGGGGCGCAACCCATACCAGCGGGTTGATCGTCACGCAAATCTGGCTGACGTCCGAAGCGCCGCAAGCGCCGGAGTTCGCCACCGGCATCTACATCTCGTTCATCAACCTGGGCGTGACCATTGGTTCTACCACCGGTGGCTGGTTCCTGGCGCGGATGGGATTGCAGGGCACCCTCTACACTGGTTTGCTGTTTGCGGCGCTGGCCGTGTTGGTCATCGTGGTAAAAGTTCTGTTTTTCAGTGCGGTACCGCGCAAGGGGGGCATGCAAATCGTCGCAGACTGAGTTGTACGATGCGCGATAGCCGGGATTATTCCGGGCATTAAAAAGCCGGCTTGTGGCCGGCTTCTCGGGGACTGGCTTGGTTTATTTTTGGTAAACCGCGCCAGCCTTCAAAACGTACACCCGGATCTTGCGTCCGGCTGTGGGACTTGGCGAGAAAGTGATCTGCCTTGTCGGTGCGATCTGAGCCTTGGAAAGGGTCGATGCGCAAATGTGGGGCGCAGCATACTGATTTTTTTGAGGAATTCCCAGCTTGGCGTGTGGGGTAGAGCTTTGCGCTGAGGCTACAGGGCTTCGTATTTACAGGAACGGTACGGACGGTCTGCGTTTGTTGAGCGTGGACCACCAGAACACCCACCCCAATACCCTGATGTTCTGCTTGTCGATCTGCTCGGCGTTGAAGATCTCATCCGGATACTCGGCACGATTGTGGCTGCGCAACCGCAGCGCATTTCCCGGCATTCGGTGCAGGTATTTGATCCGCAACATCCCGTCATGTTCGATCGCATAGATCTCGCCATCGATAATCTGCGTAAGCCCGCGATCAATGGCGAGGGTAGAACCGTCTTCAATCTTCTCCGCCATGCTGTTACCGATCATATGGGTGCAGATGGCATTGGCATGTTTGATTTCCAGGGAGTCGAGGTGGCTGTGGGGCAGGCGGATGGATTGACCCTTGTCCTCGACGACGTGGGTTTTATTGGAGCCTGGGGCGGTGGTGGTTTCTTTGAAGAAGGGCAGTTCGACGTCGATGGGCTCGATCACCGTGTAGATGCCACGGATGGCCTGGGCGTCGAAGGTGTTGCCGGACTCGTCGAGCACACGCAGGCGCGAGGACTCTTTCGGGCCTTCGCCGGTTTTCAGCCAGTCACTGTTTACAGACAGAAGTCGGGAGACTTCTTCCATGCGATAAGCGGGCACACCACGGGTGTACCAGTTATGGATGTTTTGCGCTTCCGTGTCGAAGAAAGCGGCAAATCCTGTCGTTGTAATGTTGGCTGCTTCGAGGAGCGCTCTGAACCGTGGGCCGCTAGTGTTCTTTTTCATAAACACGAGTCTACGGGCGCAGGATGGGGGTTTGAATAAACGACCCGTTCAAATTTCGAGGGAAATTTAAGACCGGATGTAAGACGCTTTTCGTAAAAAATAAACAGGCAAACACCCAGGCCGAAATGCTCAAAACTCATTGTTAAAAGCGTTCCAGGCAGGCACAAAAAACCCCGGATCAACCGGGGTTTTCCTTGAAGCGTGAGGCTAGAAACTAACCGTTGCTTCTCAGCCTTTGTAGGCGGCAACCGACTTGGTGATCGCGGCGCGGGCAGCGTCTGCGCTGTCCCAGCCTTCGATTTTCACCCATTTGCCTTTTTCGAGGTCTTTGTAGTTCGCGAAGAAGTGCTCGATCTGCTGGATCAGCAGGGCTGGCAGGTCGGTGTATTCCTTCACGTCCACGTACAGCTGGGACAGCTTGTCGTGTGGGACTGCGATGACTTTGGCATCGCCGCCGCCGTCGTCGGTCATGTTCAGGATGCCGACTGGACGCGCGCGGATCACCGAACCTGGAGCAACCGGGTAAGGGGTCACGACCAGCACGTCGAGGGGATCACCGTCGTCAGCCAGGGTGTTCGGGATGTAACCGTAGTTGGCCGGGTAGAACATTGGGGTGGCCATGAAACGGTCAACGAACAGGCAATCGCTGTCTTTGTCGATTTCGTATTTGATCGGCGCGTGGTTGGCCGGGATCTCGATCGCGACGTAGATGTCGTTCGGCAGGTCTTTGCCAGCCGGAATCTTGCTGTAGCTCATTGGGCGGTGCCCCCGTTAGTTGACCAAAAACACTTGGCCGGATTGACCAAAAAGTGGCGGCGATTATAGGCATATTCCGCCACCGTTGCTATGTGCCAGAGGTCGTGTAGACCTTAGTCGTGAGCTTGATAGACCGGATCATTGGCCTGAAGTTGCCTAAGCCTTGCCAAGGGATCCTGCCGGTAAAACAGCCTCAACTGCTCGTAGACCTGTGGATAAGCCTCGTGCAGCAAATCCGGGGCGCTGAAGAAGTATTCGCTGGTGACCGCGAAGAACTCGGCGGGGTTTTCCGCCGCGTACGGGTCGATGGCGGTTTCAGCGTCCGGGTTGCGCTCCAGTTGCCGGTCGAGGTCGTCGTAGGCTTCCTGCATGACCTTGGCCCAGTCGCTGACGCGCATGTCGGCGTGCAGCGGTGGCAGGCCATTGGCGTTGCCGTTGAGCATGTCGAGCTTGTGTGCGAGTTCGTGGATCACCAGGTTGTAGCCTTCCCAGCCACCGCTGGCCATCACGCCGGGCCAGGCGAGGATGATCGGGCCTTGCTGCCAGGCTTCGCCGCTGTGTTCGCCGTCCCATTCGTGTTCGACACCACTGGCATCGCGATGGCGCTGGGGGCTGAGGAAATCGTCGGGGTAGAGGATGACTTCGTGAAAGCCCTGATACCAGTTCAGATCACCCAAATGCATGAGCGGTAATTGGGCCTGGGCGGCGAGCAGCAGGCGCTGCTCCTGGTGGAGTTCGACGCCGGGCAGGGCGCTCAGGTGTTTGTCTTGCAGGAACAGCACGCTGGCTTCGCGCAGCCACTGGTCTTCGGCCGCGCTGATGCCGTCGAGGAAGCTCAGGTGATGGCGCACCCGTTGCCACATGTCGTCGGCAATCGGATGCCTGGCCAGGGTGCGCCGGCGTCGCCAGGCGCTAAGGGACCACATTGTCAGTCAGCGGGGTTCGGCTTTGGACGCGGCATTAGCGAGACGGCTGCGGATCACGCCAATGATCATCGGTAGCAGCGACACCAGGATGATACCCACCACCAGCAGCGACAGGTTTTTCTTGATGAACGGTACGTTGCCGAAGAAGTAACCGAGGGTTACCAGGCCACCCACCCAGAGGATGGTGCCGAAAACGCTGAAGGCAAAGAAACGCGGGTAAGGCATTTTGCCAACGCCGGCGACGAACGGGGCAAAGGTACGGATGATTGGCATGAAACGCGCCAGGGTCACGGTTTTGCCGCCATGTTTGTCGTAGAAATCGTGGGTTTGTTGCAGGTAATCGCGGCGGAAGATTTTCGAGTTCGGGTTACTGAACAGCCGTTCGCCGACGGTGCGGCCGATCACGTAGTTGGTGCTGTCGCCGAGGATCGCCGCCAGCATCAGCAGGCCGCCCAGCAGTACCGGATCCATGCCGCCACCGGCCGCCACGGCGCCCGCGATGAACAACAGGGAATCGCCCGGCAGGAACGGCATCACCACCAGCCCGGTTTCGCAGAAGATCACCATGAACAGGATGGCGTAGATCCATGCTCCGTAGTTGTTCACCAGCATCTCGAGGTAAACATCGAGATGCAGAATAACGTCGATCGGGTTGAAATCCATGGAAAGCACCTGTGGTGATGGCCCGACTCAGCAGGCCTGTGCGGATAGCTTCGCGTAAGACTACAGCGGGGTGTGATTTTTCTTACGAGTCGTGAGGTGTGGGCATTATACGGGGTGAAAAGTGAAAAACGCGTCGAGTTTGTAGCGAGGAATGTCGATGTGTTACAGGGTTTTTCGGAAAAGATCGCAGCCTTCAGTAGCGCCTACAGGTTCGAGGTCGCCCCGGTCAATGTAGAGCTGCCGAAGGCTGCGATCTTTTTGGTGACCTTAAAGTCCGTCACTGATAGGCAACACGTAGTTCTTGAACTCAGTGTCTTCCCTGAACCCGATGGATTCGTAGGTTTTCTGCGCGACTTCGTTGTTGCTGCTGGTGGAAACGCGCATGCGCACGGCATTGGTTTCCTTGGCCATTTTCTTCGCGGTGCGGATCAGGTTGTCGGCCACTAACTGGCGGCGGGCGTCTTCGGCGACGTAGATGTCGTTGAGGATCCATACGCGTTTGAGCGAAAGAGACGAGAAGCTCGGGTACAACTGACAGAAACCCAACAGTTTGTTGTTGTCGTCATCGGCCAGGGCTAGGTAGATCACCGACTCTTTGCGCCGCAGGCGCTTTTCGAGGAACGCTCGGGACGAGTCCGGATACGGCAGGGAACCGTAAAACTCGCGATATTTGACGAACAACGGGGTCAGCAGGTCCAGGTGTTCGAGGGTCGCTTGAATAATCCGCATGGTAGGTCTCGTCTTCAAGTGGCTGTCTTACATGGTGACGGCGATAGGAAACCCTTGGCGGCCGTGCATCGATCCTGCCTTAAACCAGAATAGAAACGCAATGCGGAAACGGTTCAGGCATCCGACGGGCTGAGTAGGAAATTACCTTTCAAGTCTGCTCCTGTGTCCGACTCCAGCGTCTGAACCTGGGCTTCGTCCTTCAGACTGACCCCCGATAACTGCCGCCGACAGGCTTCGCGCATCAAATACAGCAAACGGTGTGCCGCCATGCCGTAACTCAAGCCTTCGAGCCGGACGTTCGAGATGCAGTTGCGGTAGGCATCCGTCAGTCCGACCTTGGGATTATAGGTGAAGTACAGCCCCAGGCTGTCTGGCGAGCTTAATCCAGGACGTTCGCCGATCAGTATGACCACCATTTTCGCACCCAGCAGCTCGCCAATCTCGTCAGCCACCGCAACCCGGCCTTGTTCCACCAGAATAACCGGCGACAGGGACCAGCCTTCGATAGCCGTCTGTTCTTCCATGCGTGCCAGAAACGGCAAGGTGTGGCGATGAACGGCCAGTGCCGAGAGACCATCGGCCACCACCACGGCCAGATCCACCCCGCCTGGATGGGCTCGCGAGTAATCACGCAGAGTCTGCGCTGACTCATCACTCAACTTGCGCCCCAAATCGGGGCGCTGCAGATAGCTGTTCCGATCCGTGGCGGCACTGTGCAGCAGCAAACTCTCACGCCCACGCTCGGTCAGTTGCGAACTGAGCGCCGAGTGATCGAAAGGCAGGTGCACCGCATCCCGGGCCTGGGCATGGGCGTACTGGAAATCCAGTTGCGCGCTGGTCGGCATACTGGTACCGGTGCGACCCAGCGCAATGCGCGCCGGGGTCAGGCGACGCAGTTCCAGCAACGGATTTTGCGGATCGACGGGGGGCTTATCCATATAAACACTCATCCCAGTTGCGCCAATGCCTGGCGGAACGCCAGTGGCAGGCTGTTGCCGAAGTGAATTTTGCCGTCCGCCTGGGTGAAGATGCCCATGTTCGCCAGCCACTGTTCAAACTCCGGCGCCGGTTTCAGGCCCAGGGTTTGCCGGGCGTAGAGGGCGTCGTGGAACGAGGTGGTCTGATAGTTGAGCATGATGTCGTCGGAGCCGGGGATGCCCATGATGAAGTTGATCCCGGCCACGCCCAGCAAGGTCAGCAGAGTGTCCATGTCGTCCTGGTCGGCTTCGGCATGGTTGGTGTAACAGATATCGCAGCCCATGGGTACGCCCAGCAGCTTGCCGCAGAAGTGGTCTTCGAGGCCGGCGCGGATGATCTGTTTACCGTTATAGAGGTATTCCGGGCCGATGAAGCCTACGACGGTGTTCACCAGAAACGGTTTGAAATGCCGTGCCACGGCGTAGGCGCGGGTTTCACAGGTCTGTTGATCGATGCCGTGGTGGGCGTTGGCCGACAAGGCACTGCCTTGGCCGGTCTCGAAATACATCAGGTTTTGGCCCAATGTGCCGCGATTCAGGCTCAAGCCCGCGTCGTAGCCTTCCTGTAAAACGTTGAGGTTGATACCGAAACTGGCGTTGGCCGCTTCGGTGCCGGCAATTGACTGGAACACCAGGTCCAGCGGAACCCCGCGATTGACCGCCTCGATGGAGGTGGTGACGTGGGTCAGCACGCAGGCCTGTGTCGGAATGTCGTAGCGCTGGATGATCGCGTCGAGCATTTCCAGAATGGCGCAGATCGAAGCGATGCTGTCGGTGGCCGGGTTGATGCCGATCATCGCGTCACCGTTGCCGTACAGCAGGCCGTCGAGAATGCTGGCGGCGATGCCGGCCGGTTCGTCGGTGGGGTGATTGGGTTGCAGGCGTGTCGAGAGCCGGCCACGCAGGCCCAGAGTGCCGCGGAACTTGGTGACCACGCGGATTTTCTGCGCCACCAGCACCAGATCCTGCACGCGCATGATCTTCGACACGGCGGCGACCATTTCCGGGGTCAGGCCGGGGGCGAGGGCGCGCAGGCTTTGTTCATCGGCGGCTTCGCTGAGCAGCCAGTCGCGGAAACCGCCGACGGTGAGGTGGCTGACCGCTTTAAAAGCCTGTTTGTCGTGAGTGTCGATGATCAGTCGGGTGACCTCATCGGCCTCGTAAGGAATCAGCACTTCCTCCAGGAAGTGGGCCAGCGGGGTGTCGGCCAGGGCCATCTGCGCGGCCACCCGCTCGCCATCGTTGAGGGCGGCAACGCCGGCCAGAAAGTCCCCGGAGCGCGCCGGGCTGGCTTTGGCCATGACGTCCTTGAGGCTGTTGAAGCGGTAGGTCTGGGCGCCGACGGTATGGGCAAATACGGCCATGGGGCGGTGTCCTCCTGATTCAATGAATCTCTCAAATGCATCGCCGAACCCCTGTGGGACGGCGGTGCACTTCAATATGGCAGGCGCCGGGAATCAGCCCGGCGCCGGTGCAACTTAGACGCCTTCGAGCATCGCATCCGCCGGTGCATCGGCACGTTGCTTGGCGGTCAGTTGGAAGTACAGGTAGCCGGCCACCATGAAACCGAGGAACACACAGCCGATCAGCGCGTTGAACCAGGCCATCGCCACCAGGCACACCACCGCCAGAAACAGCGCAATGCCTGGCACGATCGGATAGCCCGGCGCACGGAAGGTGCGTTCCAGGTTTGGCTCGGTCTTACGCAGTTTGAACAGGCTCAGCATACTGATGATGTACATCACGATGGCGCCGAATACCGACATGGTGATCATCGCAGCCGTCAGCGTCATGCCTTGCAGGTTGACCAGGCCATCACTGTAGATCGCCGCGATGCCGATCACGCCGCCCGCCAGGATCGCCCGGTGCGGGGTCTGGAAGCGCGACAGTTTGGCCAGGGAGGCCGGCAGGTAACCGGCGCGAGCCAGGGCGAAGAACTGCCGCGAATAGCCCAGAATGATTCCGTGGAAGCTCGCCACCAGGCCGAACAGACCGATCCACACCAACATGTGCATCCAGCTCGAGTTGTTGCCGACCACGGCTTTCATCGCCTGAGGCAGCGGGTCGTTGATGTTCGACAGTTGGCGCCAGTCGCCGACACCGCCCGCCATGACCATCACGCCGATGGCGAGGAACACCAGGGTCAGAATGCCGCTGACGTAAGCCTTGGGAATCGTGCGTTTCGGGTCCTTGGCTTCTTCGGCGGCCATGGCTGCGCCTTCAATGGCGAGGAAAAACCAGATCGCGAACGGGATGGCCGCAAAGATGCCGGGAATCGAGGCCATGCTGAATTCATTGGCGCCCGACCAGCCGTTGAGCACGAAGTTACTGAAGCTGAAGCCCGGTGCGACCACACCCATGAACACCAGCAATTCGGCGACGGCGAGCACGGTGACCACCAGTTCGAAGGTGGCCGCGATGCTGACGCCGAGGATATTCAGGGTCATGAACACGAAATAGGCGCCAACAGCGGCGATCTTCGGGTCCAGTTCCGGGTATTGCACATTGAGGTAGGCGCCGATGGCCATGGCAATTGCCGGTGGCGCAAAGACGAATTCGATCAGGGTGGCGATGCCGGCGATCAGTCCGCCTCGCTCGCCGAAGGCTCGGCGGCTGTAGGCAAACGGCCCGCCAGCGTGGGGAATGGCGGTGGTCAATTCGGTGAAACTGAAGATGAAGCAGGTGTACATCGTGGCCACCATCAATGCGGTGACGAGAAAGCCCAGGGTACCTGCGGTGCCCCAGCCATAACTCCAGCCGAAATACTCGCCGGAAATCACCAGGCCGACGGCAATGCCCCATAGATGCAGGGTGCCGAGTGTGGGTTTGAGCTGTGTAGTAGAAGTCATAAGTCCTCTCTGTCTTTTTTATTGTTTGATCTGTTGGACTTTCGGGTATGGCGTTTTCAGGTGTAGAGCGGGCACGCAAAGCCCATGCCAGACCGGCAGGGCGCTGTGGGTGGTGTCAATGGAGGCGCCTTCGCTGGCAAGCCATGTTCCTGCAGGTAATGCGCGATCCTGTAGGAGCTGGCGAAGCCTGCGATCTTTTGAACCAGGCGATGGGAGCTACCGACAAGCGAAGATCAAAAGATCGCAGCCTGCGGCAGCTCCTACGCCAGATTCAGATCCGTCGCGTCAGAAGAAGCCCAACGGGTTGATGTCGTAGCTCACCAGCAGGTTTTTGGTCTGCTGATAGTGATCGAGCATCATTTTGTGGGTCTCACGGCCGACGCCGGACTTTTTGTAGCCACCGAACGCGGCGTGTGCCGGGTACAGGTGGTAGCAGTTGGTCCACACGCGACCGGCCTTGATGGCGCGGCCCATGCGGTAGGCGCGGTTGATGTCGCGGGTCCAGAGGCCGGCACCCAGGCCGAACTCGGTGTCGTTGGCGATGGCCAGGGCCTCGGCTTCGTCCTTGAAGGTGGTGATGCTCACCACCGGGCCGAAGATTTCTTCCTGGAACACGCGCATTTTGTTGGTGCCCTTGAGCAGGGTCGGCTGGATGTAATACCCGGTCGCCAGGCTGCCCTCGAGTTTTTCTACCTTGCCGCCGGTCAGCAGTTCGGCACCTTCGCCCTTGGCGATCTCCAGGTACGAAAGGATTTTGTCGAATTGCTGCTCGGACGCCTGGGCGCCGACCATGGTGTCGGTGTCCAGCGGGTCGCCACGCTTGATCTGCAGGACTTTTTTCATGACAACTTCCATGAACTCGTCGTAGATCGACTCCTGTACCAGGGCGCGGGACGGGCAGGTGCAAACTTCGCCCTGGTTGAAGAATGCCAGCACCAGACCTTCGGCGGCTTTCTCGATGAAGGACGGTTCGGCCTGCATGACGTCTTCGAAGAAGATGTTCGGCGACTTGCCTCCCAGCTCCACGGTGGACGGAATGATGTTTTCGGCGGCGCATTTCATGATGTGCGAGCCGACTGGAGTCGAACCGGTGAAGGCGATCTTGGCGATGCGTTTGCTGGTGGCCAGGGCTTCACCGGCTTCTTTGCCGAAGCCTTGCACCACGTTGAGCACGCCAGGTGGCAGCAGGTCGCCGATCAGCTCCATCAGCACAGTAATGCCCAGCGGGGTTTGCTCGGCAGGTTTGAGAACGATGCAGTTACCGGCAGCCAGGGCCGGAGCGAGTTTCCAGGCGGCCATCAGAATCGGGAAGTTCCACGGGATGATCTGCCCGACCACGCCCAGCGGTTCATGGATGTGATAGGCCACGGTATTGCCGTCGATCTCGGCGGCGCTGCCTTCCTGGGCGCGGATGCAACCGGCGAAGTAGCGGAAGTGGTCGGCGGCCAGCGGGATGTCGGCGTTGAGGGTTTCACGCACGGCCTTGCCGTTGTCCCAGGACTCGGTGATCGCCAGCAGTTCCAGGTT
Source organism: Pseudomonas sp. B21-019 (assembly GCF_024749225.1). Lineage (NCBI taxonomy): Bacteria > Pseudomonadati > Pseudomonadota > Gammaproteobacteria > Pseudomonadales > Pseudomonadaceae > Pseudomonas > Pseudomonas sp. B21-019. Next base: position 5,587,710 of record NZ_CP087193.1, on the reverse strand, counting down.
CTGTTCGATGCGATCGGCGATTTTCAGCAGCACCAGCGAGCGTGCCTGGGCGGACGTGGCGCCCCAGGCATCGGCGGCGGCATGGGCGGCGTCCAGGGCTTTTTCGATGTCTTCGGCAGTGGAGCGCGGGAATTCGGCAATAGGCTGGCCGTTGACCGGCGAAGTATTGGTGAAGTACTGACCTTTGACAGGCGCGACGAACTCGCCGCCGATGTAGTTACCGTATTTGCTCTTGAACGAAACGATAGCGCCTTCAGTACCGGGGTGAGCGTAACGCATGATGGGTTTCTCCTTGGCTTTTGTGCTTATAAGGGAGGACGCGCCAGAGCGCGGTAACAAGCGTAGAGCAAAGGTTGGGCCACCGCCTTGCAGGTCAGTTAAATCAAGGGCTTGTGTATTTTTTGTCGGACGGCTGGGCGGTGCTTGTGACGCTTGCGGTACAACCCGTGTGACACTTTGTACCGCTTGTGGCACAGCCTGTGACCGATGGGTCTTGCCAGCATTGCAATGCGTCGATGGCTGGAGGATGCTGGGCCTCAAATTGACACACAGGTGATCCTCTGTGGCGAGGGAGCTTGCGTGGCGAGGGGGCTTGCCCCCGTTGGGCAGCGAAGCAGCCCCCAAACCATTCACCTCGATTTACCAGATACACCGCATGCTCAGGATTTACGACTGCTGCGCAGCCGAACGGGGGCAAGCCCCCTCGCCACAGGAAGTGGTTATAGGTAGGCACTCACCTATCGGGGAGAATAATAAGAAATGCACGACAACCATTTGAGTCGCCATGCCCAGCAAGTGTTGACCGTGACTCAGGGTAAGTCCCACCTGCACGGTCCCGGCAGCGATCCGTCCATTGCCCGCTCCTGGCTGCGGTGCCTTGAGGACTATCACCTCGACCCGGCCCTGACCATGGCGCCGACGGTGCTGGAACATGGCCGCATCCTGGAAAGCCGCGAACGTTTGCAGCAAGTGCTGCAGATCGCCGGCAACGAAATGACCAGCCTCCACCAGCAACTCTCCGGCGCCGGCCACGCGGTGCTGCTGACCGACGCCCGTGGGGTGATCCTCAACTGCGTCACCGCGCCCGCCGAACGGAAGATTTTCGAACGCGCCGGCCTTTGGCTTGGCGCCGACTGGAGCGAAGCCTGCGAAGGTACCAACGGCATCGGCACCTGTCTGGTGGAGCGCCAGTCCCTGACCATTCACCAGGACGAACACTTTCGCGGCCGCCACACTGGCCTGACCTGCTCGGCAAGCCCGGTGTTCGACCCGCACGGCGAGTTGCTTGCGGTGCTCGACGTGTCGTCGGCGCGTCACGAGGTTTCGCGGCAGAGCCAGTTTCACACCATGGCCCTGGTCAATCTGTCGGCGAAGATGATCGAGAGCTGTTATTTCCTGCGTTACTTCGACAATCAATGGCTGCTGCGTTTTCACTTGCAAGCCGAATCCGTCGGACTGTTCAGCGAAGGGCTGCTGGCGTTCGACGGCGAAGGGCGGATCTGTGCGGTCAATCAGAGTGCGCTGAATTTGCTGGGGCATATTCGCGGCGGGCTGTTGGGCCAGCCGGTGGAGGCGTTCTTCGATTGCTCTCTGGACGAGTTGCTCGGCCGCGCGAGCGCCAATGCCAGCGCCAGTTGGCCGTTGCGCACCCGCGACGGGCGGCGGCTGTTTGCTGTATTGCGCGGGCAGCCGCGCAGCATTCCGGCACCCGTGGTGCAAAGCCCGGCAGTGGTCGAGCGTCCACGGCTGTCAGGTATTTGCCTGGGTGACGCCGCGCTGCAGGAAGACTTCCGCAAGGCCTTGCGGGTGTTCGAGCGGGATGTGCCGTTGCTGATCAACGGTGAAACCGGCTGTGGCAAGGAGGCTTTCGCCAAGGCCGTGCATCAGGCCAGTCAGCGGGCAGAAAAATCGTTCGTCGCCCTCAATTGCGCGGCGATCCCCGAAAGCCTGATCGAAAGCGAGCTGTTCGGCTATCGCGGCGGCAGTTTCACCGGTGCCCGCAAGGAAGGCATGCGCGGCAAGTTGCAGCAGGCCGATGGCGGGACATTATTCCTGGATGAAATCGGCGACATGCCGCTGAGCATGCAAACCCGGCTATTAAGGGTGCTGGAAGACCGTCAGGTGGTGCCGATTGGCGGCGAGCCGGAATCGGTCAATGTGCGGATCATCAGCGCCACTCACCGTAACCTGCTCGAAAGGGTGCAGGACGGCAGTTTCCGCGAGGATTTGTATTACCGGCTCAATGGGCTGGAAGTCGCATTGCCGGCGTTGCGCGAGCGCACGGATAAATCACAGTTGCTCGACTTTCTGCTGGCCGAAGAGGCGGGCGGGGAGACAGTGCTGATTGATGCTGCGGCGCGGCAGGCCTTGCTGGATTTTGCCTGGCCGGGGAACGTGCGGCAGTTGCGCAATGTGCTGCGGACTCTGGCGGCGTTGTGTGACGGCGGTCGGATCGGACTGGAAGATTTGCCGGCGATGATTCGTCAGGCCCGGCCGGTGACGGTGGCGACGATTGAAGAGCCGTCCGAATATCCGCTGGACGATGCCGAGCGGTTGGCGTTGCTCAACGTACTGGAACAGCAGCGCTGGCACATGACCCACACAGCCGAGCAGTTGGGCGTGAGCCGCAATACCCTCTACCGGAAGCTGCGCAAACACGGCATCGCCCGATAAGCGTTTTTGTGGCGAGGGAGCTTGTCGGATCGCCGCACCGTCCCGCTCGGCTGCGCAGCAGTCGTAAAGTTGGCAACCGTGATCCAGCTAGCACACCGCGTTGGCTGGTTTTGGGGCTGCTTCGCAACCCAGCGGGAGCAAGCTCCCTCGCCACAAAAAAACGCGCTCGATCAGCCAGGCGGTTGTGCCACGTTCAGCTAAAGAGTGCGATTTTCCCCTCCCTACGCTAACCTGCGGCCATGTTTTACGAGGTCGACTATGCACATTCATATTCTTGGTATTTGCGGCACTTTCATGGGTTCGATGGCGGTTCTGGCCAAAGAGCTGGGCCATCGCGTGACCGGCTCCGATGCCAACGTCTACCCGCCGATGAGCACTCAGCTGCAAGCCCAGGGCATTGAGTTGACCCAAGGTTACGACCCGGCGCAGCTCGATCCGGCCCCGGACCTGGTGGTGATCGGCAATGCCATGTCCCGCGGCAACCCGGCGGTCGAGTACGTGCTGAACAAAGGCCTGCCGTACGTCTCCGGCCCGCAGTGGCTGGCGGATCACGTACTGCAAGGCCGCTGGGTGCTGGCGGTTGCCGGCACGCATGGCAAAACCACCACCAGCAGCATGCTTGCCTGGGTCCTGGAACACGCCGGCATGAGCCCGGGTTTCCTGATCGGTGGCGTGCCGCAGAATTTCTCGGTGTCGGCGCGTCTGGGCGATACGCCGTTCTTCGTGATTGAAGCCGACGAATACGACAGCGCATTCTTCGACAAGCGCTCCAAGTTCGTTCACTACCGCCCGCGCACGGCGATCCTGAACAATCTGGAGTTCGATCACGCGGACATCTTCCCTGATCTGGCGGCCATCGAGCGACAGTTCCACCATTTGGTGCGGACCATTCCGAGCGAAGGCCTGGTGATCCATCCGACCACAGAGCCGGCCTTGCAGCGCGTGATCGAGATGGGCTGCTGGACCCCAGTGCAAACCACCGGCGCCGGCGGTCAATGGCAGGTCAAACTGCTCAGTGAAGATGGCTCGAAGTTCGAAGTGATGTTCGAAGGCGTCGCTCAAGGCGTGGTCGAGTGGGACATGACCGGTCAGCACAATGTCGCCAACGCCTTGGCCACCCTGGCCGCTGCGCGTCACGTCGGCGTCGTGCCGTCGATGGGCGTCGCGGCACTGAGCGCGTTCAAAAGCGTGAAGCGCCGGATGGAAAAAGTTGCGGAAGTCCGTGGCATCACCATCTACGACGACTTCGCCCACCACCCGACCGCCATCGCCACCACCCTCGACGGTTTGCGCAAGCGCATCGGTGATGCGCCGCTGATCGCGATCATCGAGCCGCGCTCCAACTCCATGAAGCTCGGTGCTCACCGCGATGGCTTGCCGGAAAGCGTGGTCGATGCCGATCAGGTGATCTGGTATTCGCCGGCCAACCTCGGTTGGGACCTGGGTGCCACGGCGGCATTGTGCACCGTGCCGTCGATTGTCAGCGATTCGCTGGAAGGCATCATCGAGCGCGTGAAGAGCCAGGCCCAGCCCGGCACTCACGTGGTGATCATGAGCAACGGCGGCTTCGGCGGCCTGCACGGCAAACTGGCCGAGGCGCTGCAATGAACAACGGGCCGGAACGCATCACGCTGGCGATGACCGGCGCTTCGGGCGCCCAGTACGGCTTGCGCCTGCTCGACTGCCTGGTGCGTGAAGACCGCGAGGTGCACTTCCTGATTTCCAAGGCCGCGCAGCTGGTGATGGCCACCGAGACCGATGTCTCGCTGCCGTCCAAGCCGCAGATGATGCAAGCCTTCCTTACTGAATACACCGGTGCCGCCGTCGGGCAGATTCGGGTGTACGGCAAGGAAGACTGGATGTCGCCGGTGGCATCGGGTTCCGGCTCGCCAGCGGCGATGGTGGTGGTGCCGTGTTCCACCGGAACCTTGTCGGCTATCGCGACCGGTGCCTGCAACAACTTGATCGAGCGGGCGGCCGACGTGACGTTGAAGGAGCGCCGCCAGCTGATTCTGGTACCGCGCGAGGCGCCGTATTCGAGCATCCATCTGGAGCACATGCTCAAGCTGTCGAACATGGGCGTGACGATTCTGCCGGCATCGCCAGGCTTCTATCATCAGCCGCAAACCATTGATGACTTGATCGACTTCGTCGTGGCGCGAATTCTCAATCTGCTGAACATTCCGCAAGACATGCTGCCGCGCTGGGGTGAACACCATTTGAGCAGTGATGAATAAGCTGCTGATCATTCTGCTGGCGGTGCAACTGACGGGCTGCGCCACGGCGCGCACCCTCGATGCCGCCAAGCCCGGGGCGCCGGTGGTGTATTCGGGGACGCGTCTGGATTTGTATGCAATGAACGGCGGGTGCTGCGCCATGGACAGATTTGGCGCAGAGGCGCCGAGTTATCCCGGCGTCGATCTGCCAGCCAGTGCGTTGCTCGACACACTGCTGTTGCCGTTGTCGTTGTTGACGGTTTTAGGCGTTGGGTTTCAGGCGACCGGCGGATTGTGAGGGTAGCTGCGCTCCCTGTGGCGAGGGGGCTTGTCCCCGTTGGGTCGCGTAGCGGCCCTCCGTTTCTTCAGTTGCACCAAATCGCCTGGATTTACGACTGCTTCGCAGCCGAACGGGGGCAAGCCCCCTCGCCACAGGTCCGATATCGATCTGAAATCACTTGCCTAACTTGCGCAACTCATCCGACTCGACAATCCGTACGCCATCCTGCTCTTCCAGCGCCAGGCGCCACATGGCGCGGGCCAGTTGGCAGGCTTCGATGCCGTGGTATTTGCCCGGAATCAATTTCGACAACGGACCGGCAACCCGTTCGGCCAGTCGCGGCTCGGCGCGATCGCCCAGCAACAGCGAAGGCCGGCAGATGGTCAGCTGCGGCCAATTCTGCGCGCGCAATGCGTGTTCCATCTCGCCTTTAACCCGGTTATAGAAAATCGGCGATCTGCGGTCGGCCCCCAAGGCACTGATCACGATCAGGTGCCGTGCGCCCATTTCCCGGGCACGTTTGGCGAAGGCCACGACCATGTCCAGGTCCACCGCGCGAAACGCTTCCTCGGAGCCGGCTTGCTTGATCGTGGTGCCGAGGCAGCAGTAGGCGACGTCGACGCGACCGTTCAATTGCGGCAGAAACACCGTCGGGTCACCAACCGGGTTTTCCAGGTGAGGGTGTTCGGCCAGTGGCCGGCGTGAGGGGGCTAATACGCGTGCAATCGTTGGCTCGTTGAGCAGACGGTCAAGCAAATGTTCACCGGTTAACCCGGTAGCTCCGGCAAGCAATACATGCTGAGGCGTCAAGTACATAAAAATTCCCCCTTGATACTGTTCAGCTTAGTTGCTCTTTTCATCCTTGCTGATAGAGACACTTTGCAATGCCTTTCGTGCCTGCTGCTTGCGTAACAATTGCCAATGGGCGAGCACGGCTTTCGGTGCCCATATCTGCGGTTCGGAAGCTTCGAAGCTGTCCGCCAGCTCACGCTCGGCCACGGTGGCGCTGGCCCGTTTGAAGGCTTGCTCCAGATCGTCGGTCTGGTTCAGCGCCTGGGCGAACAGTGCGTCGCCGAAATAGGTGAAGTTGGCTTCTTCCGAACACCCGAAGGACACCCGGTCGGCGCGCGAGGCGGTCATGATCAGGGTGTGTTCATCCTTGAGGGCAGGGATGAAGCCGCCGGAATAGCAAGACGAAATCACGATGATTTTGTCGCGCTTCTTCAGGGGCGCGAGGACGGCGGCGAGTTCGTCGGCCGGCAGGTCGGCCAGTTCCATGCGTGGCTGGTCGAGTACCAGCTCGTGTTCACTGGAGCCATGGCTGGTCAGGTAAATGAACAGCAAGTCCTCCGGGCCACTGCGTTCGGCCAGGGTCTGGGCGGCGCGGCGCAGGTTTTCCCGGGTGGCCATCGGCCGGTCGCCGAGGTGGTCGCGATGGTTGACCAGGCGAATCTGGCCGAAAGCGCCGAAACGGCTGGCGAGCATGTTGGCGACGTAGTCGGATTCGCGCAGGAACACGCTCTGCTTGCCGTCACCGCCCAGGGTCAAGGTGTACAGTTCGACCGCCGGAGTCGAGGCCGGCACGTTGGCCAGTGCTTCGTCGAGCAAGCGGCCCTGGGCCAGCAAGCCGAGTTCCAGGGTGTCGGGCAGCAGCTTGCCGTCGGCGTCGCGCACGCGCTGGCTGTTGATCCAGGTGCCGCTCAGCACCGTGCCATCGGTCAGCACCAACGTGCCTTTGCCCTGATAGTTGTCGCCGTCGAACTGGCCGATATAGAAACTGCCATCGGCCAGGTTCAGGCGGCCCTGGCCGGTGAAGCGCCAGTCGCTGAACTGACCGATGTAGTGACTGCCGTCGGCGCCGATCAACTCGCCCTTGCCGTTCAGCACGCCTTCCTTGAACTGACCGATCCAGACATCGCCATCGGCGTTTTCGTAGCGGCCCTTGCCATGCAATTGATTGTTCTTGAACCCACCGACGTAGATATCGCCATCGGCGCTGTTGAAAGTACCGTTGCCTTCCAGTTGGCCATCGACGAAATGCCCGGTGAACTGATTGCCGCTGCCATCGCTGCGCTGGCCTTCGCCGTTGGGTTTGCCGTGGGCGAACTGACCCTGGTACTGGCTGCCGTCTTCGAGTTCCAGACGACCGAGCCCTGAATATTGGTCGGCCTTGAATTCGCCGCGATAGGTCATGGCGTTTTCTTTGAGGGTGCCTTCTCCGTCCCGTCGACCGGCCTTGAAACCGCCGGTGTAGCTGCTGCCGGTGGTGGTCAGCGTGCCCTGGCCGTCGAACAGCCCCTGCTGGAACTGCCCACGATAGACCTCGCCGTTGCTGCCGTGCCATTCGCCCTGGCCATGCCATTGGCCTTTGTCGAAGTGACCGGCGTACCAGCTGCCGTTCGGGTAATCGATGCGACCCTCGCCTTGCAGCAAGCCGTTGACCAGATCACCACGATAGCGTCCGCCGTCCGGCAGGCGGGCGTCGGGGGGCAACAGCGATTCGCCATCGCCGCAAGCGGTGAGCATCAGGGTCAGGGCAAGGAGTGCAAGTGAGCGCATAGCGGGATCCGGGCAATTAGGCGACGGAGTATGCCGCAGCTATGTGTCGCATTTATAGAGACACGGCACAGACACCGCGCGAAACAGCATGAGCTGCTTCGCAATCAGGCATGTGTCAGACGAAGCAGAGGGACAATGGCTCGGCGATATAGGCCGGTTTGTCCGATCCTTCGATTTCAAGCGTAGCGGTGGCCTTGAGCAGCCATTGGCCGGGTTTCTTCTCGGTGACGTCGTTCATGTCGACCTTGAGTCGAACCCTGGAATTAACCTTCACAGGCTGGATGAAACGCACGCTGTCCAGGCCATAGTTGACCACCATCTTCGCGCCTTCGGGCAGGATGAGGATGTCTTCCATCAGTTTGGGGATCAGCGACAACGACAGGAAACCATGGGCGATGGTGCTGCCAAAAGGCGTTTGCGCGGCTTTGACCGGGTCGACATGGATGAACTGATAATCGCCTGTGGCTTCTGCGAACAGGTTGATGCGTTCCTGGTCGATGGTGAGCCATTGGGAACATCCGAGTTCCTTGCCGACATAATCTTTGAGCTCTGCAACTGGAACATAGGGCATTGAGACTCTCCTTGGTTCATCGGATTTATAGTTTTTCGAGTGGGGGACTTGACCTCCCTGCGAACCACTTTAGATCAACATGACAAATTGCTCCGGTCAACTGACCATGCTTTTGGCGAATGCCGATTCATAGCGTGGGCATGCTTATAATGTCCGGCCCCTGCTTGGTGGGGGAGAGCGCGGGAGAGGATGGATGTTGTTACGTGGCCTGACCTGGCTGGTGCTGTTTCAATTGCTCGGCACAGCCCTCAATCATCTGTTTTTGCCGGTGCTGCCGGGGCCGATCATTGGCCTGCTGTTGCTGCTGGGGTATCTGGTCAGCCGTGGTCAAGTCGGCGAGCCGCTGAACCTTGCGGCCAGCAGCCTGCTGCGCTACTTGCCGTTGCTGCTGGTGCCGCCGGCTGTGGGGGTGATGGTTTATGCCACTGACATTGCAGCGGATTTCTGGGCGATCACCGGTGCGCTGGTGTTGTCGCTGGTGCTGTCGATGGCCTTCGCCGGGGTGCTGATGCAGCGCATGGTCAAGCGTCACGCCCATTCCGAGGACAGCCAATGATGTTCGATTGGCACGGCGCCTGGGCGTCGGTGATTCATCATCCGCTGTTCGGCATCGGCATTACGCTGGGCGCGTATCAATTGGTGCTGGCGGCGTTCGAGAAAACCCGCTGGATTTTTCTGCAACCTGTGCTGGTCTCCATGCTGCTGGTCATCGGCGTGCTGGTTAGTTGCGGCCTGAGTTACGTTGAGTACCGCAAGAGCACCGAGATCCTCAGTATCTTGCTCGGGCCAGCCACTGTTGCGCTGGCGGTGCCGCTGTACCTCAACCTGCGGCGGATTCGACAGTTGTTCTGGCCGATATTTACTACGCTGGTGATAGGTGGCGTCGTCGCCACGGGCATGGGTGTGCTGCTGGGTTGGTGGTTCGGTGCCGAACACATGATCTTGATGACCATGGCCCCCAAGTCGGTCACCTCGCCGATTGCCATGCTGGTGGCGGAGCAGATTGGTGGCGTCGCGGCGCTGGCGGCGGTGTTCGTGTTGATTACCGGGGTGATCGGAGCGATCTTCGGGCCGAGTCTTTTGACCCGTCTCGGTGTCCACAGTCCGGAGGCTCGCGGTATGGCACTGGGCATGACCGCCCATGCGGTCGGCACCTCCGTGGCCTTGCAGGAAAGTGAAGAGTGCGGCGCCTTCGCGGCGCTGGCGATGAGTCTGATGGGCGTGGCCACGGCGGTATTCCTGCCGTTGGCGGTGTCGATGGTGGTGTAAGGAAATGTCTATGAGTTTGCCGCTTTTTCCGCTGAACACGGTGCTGTTTCCGGACTGCATCCTCGACTTGCAGATTTTCGAGGCGCGCTACCTGGACATGATCGGTCGTTGCATGAAACAGGGCAGTGGCTTCGGCGTGGTGTGCATTCTCGAGGGTGAAGAAGTCGGCATCGCTCCTGAAGGCTACGCTCGCGTGGGGTGCGAGGCGCTGATCACCGATTTCCATCAGCAGGACAACGGCCTGTTGGGCATTCGGGTAAAGGGCGGGCGGCGTTTCCACGTGGTGCGCACCGAGGTGCAGCGCGACCAGTTGATCGTCGCCGAAGTCGAGTGGCTCAAAGATGAGCCTGAACAACCGTTACAGGATGAAGACGCCGACCTGGTCGCGCTGCTCAAGGCCTTGGCGGAACACCCGATGGTCGAAGCGCTGAGCATGGGCACTGAAGCGACGGGGCAACAGTCGCTGGCCAATCAGTTGGCGTACCTGTTGCCGTTTTCCGAGGTGGACAAGATCGACTTGCTGCAACTCGATGATCCGCAGCAACGGCTGGATGCGATTCAGGCGTTGCTGGATGAGTTGCAGGGTGAGTTGTTTGCCTGACGTCCGCTTTTGATCTTCTAATACGCATACCGCAACAAAGCATGCGGCAAATGCCTCAACACAAAGAATCCGAACAACGCCACCAGCGACGGCAACACCAGCCACCAGACCTTGGGTGGCATGGTGTTGAGCGGCGTCTGGCGTTGCGTCAGCCACAGGCTCACCGCACACACGCATGCCGCCAGCATCGCTCCGGCCAGCACATCGGTAGGCCAATGCGCCCCCAGGTACACCCGCGACAGGGCAATCGCCAGCGCCGGCAAACAACCCAGCAGCAACCAGGTCAGGCGCATCCGCGGCGGCTGCCCGCGACCGGCCAGCACCGCGAGGGTTAGAAACAGCGCAAACGAGCCCGAGGCGTGGCCGCTGGGCATGCTGTAGCTGGTCAGTGGATCGCTCAGCACTTCCGGGCGAATGCGGGCGAAAAAGTGTTTGGTTGCAGTGTTGCCCAGCGCGGTGAAAAGCAATGTGCTGCCGGCAAAGATCGCGTGCCGCCATTGTCGCGTCAGCAACAGCAAGGCAATCAGCAGGGCGCTGAACATAAACATGTTGCGGAACTCGCCAATCAGCGTGAACACCACGGCTACTTCATCGAGCATCGGGCTGCGGTGTTCCTGCACCAGGGTCATCAACCCTTGGTCGAGGGCGGTCAGGTGCGGATAGCCGATGAACAGTCCCGCCAGAATTAGAAAACTCATGCCGGTGATCAGCATCGTCGCCTTGCGATGGCGGCGCATGCTGCTGGTAATGCTCAAGCCCACCATGACGGCGATGCTGCCGGCAACGATCCCGGCTTCGGGCCAGAACCCTTCGGGCAATGGCAAGCGAATCGCCGCGCCGGTGGCCCAGCCGGGCAGCAGATAGGCAACGCTCCAGCCCGCGGCGGCCAACAGGCTGACGGCGGCGAAGCGGGGGAAGGGCATGTCGAACATTCCGGCGACCATCGGCAGCATTGGTCGCAACGGGCCGATAAAGCGTCCGACCAACAGGCTGGCAATGCCATAACGCTGAAAATACGCTTCGGCCCCGGCGATCCATTCCGGATGATGGCGCAACCCCGGCAGGCGCCGGATGTTCTGGTGGAAATGTCGCCCCAGGAAATACGAAACGATGTCGCCCAGCACGCCGCCGAGGAAACCCAGCAGCAATGTTTCACCCAGCGACAGTGCGCCACTGCCGGCCAGTACTGCCACGGCAAACAACAACACCGTACCGGGTACGATCAGCCCGGCAATCGCCAGGCACTCCACACACGCCACTAGGAACACTGCCAAGGCCAGCCACTGCGGATTGACCGTCAGCCAACCGGTCACGCTATCGAGCCATGGGCCCATAAAAACAACTCCATCGAATGTTCACTTGGCCCCAAAGGGACGAATCTCCCAAATGCTGAAAGACCGCTTCCACTGGGATTCCCGTTTGCCCGGGCATGTTTCAAGTCAGCAAAAAATAATCGCGCCCTTCGACCTGACCCCGACGCATCGGATTGCGAGTGCAGTACGGCGCGTAAGCCGCATCGACGAAGCGGTACATTAAATGTTCGTCGCGCCCCTGGGGGATGCCCAGGCGGGTGGTCTGGATGATGTGGCCGGGCGCAGGCCCGATGTCTTCCACCAGCAGCACTTCATGGTCAAAGCGCTTGGCGTCCCAGACCGGCACCTTCAGCCCCAGCGCCTTGCACAGCAAGGTCTGCCCGGCGCACAGCTTTTGCGAGGGGCGAGGGCGGCCCTTGGCGTCGGGATTGTTCAACAGCATCTGCGCCAGGCTGGCTGGCCCGCTCAGTTCGTCGACCCATGGATAGGCGGATTTGATCAGCACCGCATTGCCCGGACCTTGGGCACTGAAGTTCAGGGAATCGCCGCCGCGGGCGTAATACATATAGATGTGGCCGCCATCCAGAAACAAAGCCTTACGCTTTTCTGTGTAGCCCAGGGAGGCGTGGCTACCCTTTTCTTCGCAGTAATAGGCTTCGGTCTCGATAATCCGGGCGCTGAGCCACAGGTCGTCGACCCGGTGGCGGATGATTTTGCCCAGTAGATCCCGGGCCAGCGTTTGGGCGTCGCGGTCGAAAAATGCATCCGGCAGCGCCTTTGGTGGGCGCGTTTCGGATGCACGAACAGTCAGGTTAGTCATGATGAACAGCGTTTATCAGGGCTGATTGAGTCGTGATGATAACAATATGCAACTTAATCACGGCTGAACGTCGGCAATTTGCCTTCCATTTCGACCATCCGCCCGTCACCGCTGTTAGTCCCGAGACGCGACAGCTATAATCTGCCGCTTTCCTCTTTACCAAGACCACAGCAGACCATGACTGAGTCCGTTCTTGACTACATGACCCGTTTGGGTCGCGCCGCCCGCGAAGCTTCCCGCGTGATCGGCCGTGCCAGCACCGCGCAGAAAAACCGCGCCTTGCAGGCGGCTGCCAATGCGCTGGACGCCTCCCGCACCGAGCTGACCGCAGCCAATGAACTGGATTTGGCCGCCGGCCGTGCCAATGGTCTTGAGCCGGCCCTGCTGGAACGCCTGGCGCTGACCCCGGCGCGCATCGACGGCATGATCGTCGGTTTGCGTCAGGTCGCGGCTCTGCCGGACCCGGTCGGCGCAATCCGTGACATGAGTTATCGGCCGTCGGGCATTCAGGTCGGCAAGATGCGCGTGCCGTTGGGCGTGATCGGGATCATCTACGAATCCCGGCCGAACGTGACCATCGATGCTGCCAGCCTGTGCCTGAAGTCCGGTAACGCGACCATCCTGCGTGGCGGCTCCGAAGCGATTCACTCCAACCGCGCCATTGCCGCCTGCATCCAGCGCGGCCTGGCCGAGGCCGATCTGCCGGCCGCGGTGGTGCAAGTGGTCGAAACCACCGACCGTGCCGCCGTCGGCGCGCTGATCACCATGCCCGAATACGTCGACGTCATCGTGCCCCGTGGCGGCCGTGGCCTGATCGAACGGGTCAGCCGCGATGCCCGCGTGCCCGTCATCAAGCACCTGGACGGCATCTGTCACGTCTACGTCAGTGCCCACGCCGATCTGCCGAAAGCCCGGCGCATCGCATTCAACGCCAAGACTTACCGTTACGGCATCTGCGGCGCGATGGAAACCCTGTTGGTCGATCAAGCCGTCGCCAAAGAGTTTCTGCCGGCGATGGCTGCCCAGTTCCGCGAAAAAGGCGTCGAACTGCGTGGTTGTGAGCGCACCCGGGCGATCATCGAGGCCGTCGCGGCCACCGAAGAAGACTGGACCACCGAATACCTGGCGCCGATCCTCTCGATTCGCGTGGTCGACGGGCTGGATCAGGCCATCGAGCACATCAACCAGTACGGCTCCCATCACACCGACTCGATCGTCAGCGAAAACCTGGCCGACACCCGGCGTTTCGTGGCTGAAGTCGATTCGTCCTCGGTGATGATCAACACCCCGACCTGCTTCGCCGATGGCTTCGAATACGGATTGGGTGCCGAGATTGGCATTTCTACTGATAAGCTGCACGCCCGCGGCCCGGTGGGCCTCGAAGGTCTGACCTGCGAGAAGTACATCGTGGTCGGTGATGGTCAGTTGCGCGGCCAGGAGTCGCTCTGACTTGGGCGACCTCGACCCGTCAGCCCCTGTGACCGCCAGCGAGCCCCGGCCTCGACGCATTGGCGTACTGGGCGGGACCTTCGACCCGGTGCACATCGGCCATTTGCGCGGTGCGCTGGAAGTCGCCGAATCGCTGGCGCTCGATGAGTTGCGTCTGACACCCAGTGCCAGGCCGCCCCATCGGGACAAGCCGCAGGTATCGGCGAAGGACCGTCTGGCGATGGTCAAGTGCGCGGTGGCCGGTGTGGCACCGTTGGTGGTGGATGCCCGCGAATTGCAGCGGGACAAGCCGTCCTACACCATCGACACCCTGGAACTGATGCGCGCCGAACTTGCCGCGTCAGACCAGGTTTTTCTACTTTTGGGCTGGGACGCATTTTGCGGCCTGCCCACTTGGCACCGCTGGGAAGAGTTGCTCCAGCATTGCCACATCCTGGTGCTGCAACGCCCGGATGCCGACAGCGAACCGCCGGATGCCTTGCGCAACCTGCTGGCAGCACGTTCGGTGAGCGACCCGCTGGCCCTCAAAGGGCCGAGCGGACAGATTGCATTCGTCTGGCAGACACCGCTCGCGGTATCCGCCACCCAGATCCGTCAACTGCTGGCCAGCGGTAAGTCGGTACGTTTCCTGGTGCCCGACGCGGTCCTGGCCTACATCGATGCGCACGGACTTTACCGTGCGTCGAACTGAAAAAGGGCGCGCTTCAAGGCACGTGAATGCGTGTATCGAAGCGCCCGAACATACGAGCAAAACGAGTTTTATATGACTGACAAAGACGTAAACAAAGTAAAGCGCAAGGGCACATTCAAGAGCGCACCGCTGCCAGTAGAAGCGCCAACTGGCGCACCACTGGCCGGCGAAGAGCTGGTCAAGGTTGCCGTAGCGGCCCTGGAAGACGTCAAGGCCCAGGACATTCAGGTGATCGACGTTCGTGAAAAGCAGAGCATCACTGACTACATGATCATCGCCACCGGTACGTCCAACCGCCAGATCGGCGCGATGCTGGACAAGGTCCGCGAAGCCGTCAAAGCCCAAGGCGTCAAGCCGCTGGGTGAAGAAGGCAAGGGCGACAGCGACTGGGTACTGCTGGATATGGACGACGTCATCGTGCACATGATGACTGCCTCGGCGCGCCAGTTCTATGACCTGGAACGCCTGTGGGCCGGTGCCGAGCAAAGCCGTTCTGCCAGCGCTGCACACCACAGCCCTGAGAACACCCATGAGCATTTCACCAAGCTCAACAAAGACCAGCAATAAGGGAACGCTGTGCGACTGCGACTGATCGCCGTCGGTTCACGCATGCCCAAGTGGGTGGAAGAAGGCTGGCATGAATATGCCAAGCGTCTTCCTTCCGAGCTGGCGCTGGAACTGGTGGAAATTCCGCTCAACACCCGCGGCAAGAACGCCGACGTGGCGCGCTTTATCCGTCAGGAAGGCGAAGCCATGCTGGCCAAGGTCGGGCCGAACGAGCGCGTTGTCACCCTCGAAGTCCACGGCAAGCCCTGGAGCACCGAGCAACTGGCGGCCGAACTCGATCGCTGGCGGCTGGACTCGCGCACGGTGAATTTCATGGTCGGCGGCCCCGAGGGGCTGGCGCCGGAAGTCTGTGCCCGGGCGGATCAACGTTGGTCGTTGTCGCCGTTGACGTTGCCGCACCCGCTGGTGCGGATTCTGATCGGCGAACAGCTGTATCGTGCCTGGACAGTGCTGTCCGGCCACCCTTACCACAAGTAGTTCTGCCCTCATGTCCCAGCCGATCCGCATCAAGGACCACGAAAAAGACGCCCGTCTGGTGCGTGGCCGCGTCGTGTTCGGGGCTATTGCGGTAGTGACGCTGATCGGCGTGCTGATCGCGCGGCTGTATTTCCTGCAGGTGATCCAGTACGAGTACCACTCGACCCTGTCGGAAAACAACCGCGTCCATGTGCAGCCGATTCCGCCGACTCGCGGGCTGATCTACGACCGCAATGGCGTGGTGGTGGCCGACAACCGGCCCAGCTTCAGCCTGAGCATGACCCGCGAACGCTCCGGCGACTGGCAGCAAGTGCTCGACGTAATCGTCGAAGTGCTGGAGCTGACGCCCGAGGACCGGGTGATCTTCGAGAAGCGTATGCGTCAGGGGCGTCGGCCGTTCGAGCCGGTGCCGATCCTGTTCGAGCTGACCGAAGAGCAGATCGCCCGCATCGCGGTGAACCAGTTCCGTCTGCCGGGCGTGGAAGTGGTCGCGCAACTGGTTCGTCACTATCCACAGGGCGCGCACTTTGCGCACTCGGTGGGTTACATGGGGCGGATCAACGAGAAAGAGCTCAAGACTCTGGACCCGGTGAGTTACAGCGGCACCCATCAAATTGGCAAAACCGGCATCGAGCGCTTCTACGAGCCCGAATTGCACGGTCAGGTCGGTTACGAAGAAGTCGAGACCAACGCCCGTGGCCGCGTGCTGCGGGTACTCAAACGTACCGAACCGATTTCCGGCAAGGACATCGTCCTGAGCCTGGACATCAAATTGCAGGAAGCCGCCGAAGCTGCACTCGGCGGTCGCCGTGGCGCGGTCGTGGCGCTGGATCCGGCGACCGGCGAAGTGCTGGCGATGGTCAGCCAGCCGAGTTTCGACCCGAACCTGTTCGTCACCGGCATCAGTTTCAAGGCCTACTCCGAGCTGCGTGACTCCATCGACCGGCCACTGTTCAACCGCGTGCTGCGCGGTCTGTACCCGCCTGGTTCGACCATCAAGCCAGCGGTGGCGATTGCCGGCCTGGATGCGGGCGTGGTCACGGCGTCGACCCGGGTGTTCGACCCGGGCTACTACATGCTGCCCAACTACGATCACAAGTACCGCAACTGGAACCGTACCGGTGACGGCTTCGTCGATCTCGACACGGCGATCATGCGCTCCAACGACACCTACTTCTATGACCTGGCGCACAAGCTGGGGATTGATCGGTTGTCGTCCTACCTGAGCAAATTCGGCATTGGCCAGAAGGTCTCCCTGGACATGTTCGAAGAGTCGCCGGGGCTGATGCCGACACGGGAATGGAAGCGCGTGACCCGTCGTCAGGCCTGGTTCCCGGGCGAGACGCTGATTCTGGGGATCGGGCAGGGCTACATGCAGTCCACTCCGTTGCAACTGGCGCAGGCCACGGCACTGGTGGCCAACAAGGGTGTCTGGAATCGTCCGCACCTGGCCAAGACCATCGAGGGCGAGAAGCCGAAGGATGAAAATCCGATGCCGGACATTATCCTGCGCGACCCGTCGGACTGGACCAAGGTCAATCACGGTATGCAGCAGGTAATGCACGGTGCCCGGGGTACGGCGCGCAAGGCATCGATCGGCGCGCAATACCGGATCGCCGGCAAAAGTGGTACGGCCCAGGTGGTCGCGATCAAGCAGGGCGAGAAGTACGACCGCTCCAAGGTGCAGGAGCGCCACCGCGACCACGCCTTGTTCGTCGGCTTCGCGCCGGCCGACAACCCGAAAATCGTGGTGTCGGTGATGGTCGAGAACGGCGAGTCCGGCTCCGGCGTCGCCGCGCCGGTGGTGCGCCAAGTGATGGACGCCTGGCTCCTCGACCAGGACGGCCGACTGAAAGCCGAATACGCCAGCCCTATCAGTGCGGAGGCTACGGCCCGTGAAGAATAATTTCGATCGCATGCTCTCAAGCGAGGATGTGATGCGTCGCCGTGCGACGCTGTTGCAACGCCTGCACATCGACGGCCCGCTGCTGATCCTGCTGCTGACCCTCGCCGCCGGCAGCCTGTTCGTGCTGTATTCGGCCAGCGGCAAGAGCTGGGATCTGTTGGCCAAGCAAGCCACTTCCTTCGGTATCGGCCTGATATCGATGATCGTCATCGCCCAATTCGAACCGCGCTTCATGGCCCGCTGGGTGCCGCTCGGCTATGTGGTCGGCGTGATCTTGCTGGTGGTGGTGGACGTCATGGGCCACAACGCCATGGGGGCCACCCGCTGGATCAATATCCCCGGGGTGATCCGCTTCCAGCCCTCGGAATTCATGAAGATCCTGATGCCGGCGACCATCGCCTGGTACCTGGCCAAGCGTTCCTTGCCGCCACAGCTCAAGCACGTGGGGATCAGTCTGGTGCTGATCGGTGTCCCGTTCATTCTGATCGTGCGTCAGCCCGATCTCGGTACTTCGTTGCTGATCCTCGCCGGTGGCGCATTCGTGCTGTTCATGGGCGGCCTGCGCTGGCGCTGGATCCTCAGCGTGATCGCCGCCGCCGTGCCGGTGGCCGTGGCGATGTGGTTCTTCATCATGCACGACTATCAAAAGCAGCGAATCCTGACCTTCCTCGACCCCGAAAGCGATCCGCTGGGCACGGGCTGGAACATCATTCAGTCGAAAGCGGCCATCGGTTCCGGTGGCGTGTTCGGCAAGGGCTGGTTGCTCGGTACCCAGTCGCACCTGGACTTCCTGCCAGAAAGCCACACCGACTTCATTATTGCGGTCCTTGGCGAAGAGTTCGGCCTGGTCGGTATCTGCGCGCTGTTGCTGATTTACCTGCTGTTGATCGGTCGCGGGCTGGTGATTACCGCCCAGGCCCAGACATTGTTTGGCAAATTGCTTGCGGGCAGCCTGACCATGACGTTTTTTGTTTACGTTTTCGTCAACATCGGTATGGTCAGTGGCCTGTTGCCGGTGGTGGGGGTGCCGTTGCCGTTCATTAGCTACGGAGGAACTTCGCTGGTGACGCTACTGTCAGCGTTTGGGGTTTTGATGTCGATCCATACCCATCGCAAGTGGATCGCGCAGGTTTGAATAAGGTGAAGATTTCAATGCAAGTAATGCGTGGCTGGGCGACTCGATACGCACCGTGGGTCGGCCTGGTGAGCATCCTTGGTTCCGTGCAGGAAGCATTGGCCGGCGATTACGAAGGTTCACCCCAGGTGGCCGAGTTCGTTGGTGAAATGACCCGTGACTACGGCTTTGCCGGTGAACAGCTGATGGGCGTGTTCCGCGAAGCCGAGCGCAAGCAGACGATTCTGGACGCGATCTCCAAACCCGCCGAACGTGTCAAGCAGTGGAAAGAATATCGCCCGATGTTCATCACCGACGCGCGCATCGCCCGTGGCGTGGACTTCTGGCGTCAGCACGAGGCGGTGCTGGCTCGCGCCGAGCAGGAATACGGTGTGCCGGCGCAGGTGATCGTCTCGATCATCGGTGTTGAGACCTTTTTTGGTCGCAATACCGGTAATTATCGGGTGATCGACGCCTTGTCGACCCTGGGTTTCGACTATCCTCCCCGTGCTGATTTCTTCCGCAAGGAATTGCGTGAGTTCCTGCTGCTGGCCCGAGAAGAACAGGTCGACCCGTTGACCCTCAAAGGCTCCTACGCCGGGGCCATGGGCTTGCCGCAATTCATGCCGAGCAGTTTTCGCGCCTATGCGGTGGATTTCGACGGTGACGGCCACATTAATATCTGGACCAACCCGGACGATGCCATCGGCAGCGTCGCCAGTTATTTCAAGCAACACGGCTGGGTCGCCGGCGAACCTGTGGTCAGCCGCGCCGATGTGCGCGGCGATCAGGTGGACGACGGGCTGACCGATGGCATCGAACCGACGAAAACCGTCGGGGAGTTGCGGGCGCTGGGCTGGTCGAGTCATGATGCGCTGCGCGATGATATGCCGGTCACGGCTTTCCGCCTGGAAGGTGACAATGGCCCCGAATACTGGATGGGCCTGACGAATTTTTACGCGATCACGCGTTATAACCGCAGCGTGATGTACGCCATGGCCGTACATCAACTGTCTGAACAGCTGGTCCAAGCACGGGGCGTCAAGTAATGCGGGCATTGCCTATGAATAAACCCCTGAAGCTCATGGCATTCGCCGCGTTGGCGGTGCTGGTCGCCAGTTGTTCGACCAGCCGCTCGCCGACTCAGAAGTCTTCCACCGCCGTTCGTTCGGCCCCCGGCCTGGATATCAACCGGGCGCACAAGGATGGCGCACCCTGGTGGGATGTCGACGTATCGCGCATCCCGGATGCCACGCCGACCCTGCACAGCGGTCCTTATAAAGCCAACCCGTACACCGTGCTGGGCAAGACCTACTTCCCGCTGCAGGAATCCAAGACCTACGTCGCGTCGGGCACGGCGTCCTGGTACGGCACCAAGTTCCACGGCCAGAACACCGCCAACGGCGAGGTGTATGACCTGTATGGCATGAGCGCCGCCCACAAGACCTTGCCACTGCCAAGTTACGTTCGGGTGACCAACCTGGACAACAACAAGACGGTGATTCTGCGGGTCAATGACCGTGGGCCGTTCTATTCAGACCGGATCATCGACTTGTCCTACGCGGCCGCCAAGAAGCTTGGCTACGCTGAAATCGGCACGGCGCGGGTCAAGGTCGAAGGCATCGATCCGCAAGAATGGTGGGCGCAGAAAGGTCGTCCGGCACCGTTGATGCTCAACGAGCCGCAAGTGGCGCAAAATGCCGCGCCGACCGTGACGGCTTCCACTGGCACCGTCGAGCAATGGACGCCACCGCCGCAGCAACACGCCGCGGCCGTTGTGCCTGTGCAGATCGATGCAAAAAAAAACGCTTCTGTACCAGCCTCTGGCCAGTATCTGCAGGTGGGCGCGTTCGCCAACCCGGACGCTGCAGAACTCCTGAGATCGAAGCTCAGCGGGATGGTGAGCGCTCCGGTGTTCATCAGCTCGATCGTGCGTAACCAGCAGACACTGCATCGGGTGCGCATGGGGCCGATCGGCTCTGCGGGTGAAATCCAGCAGGTGCAGAACAGCGTGCGGCTGGCCAATCTCGGTTCACCGAGCCTGGTCAGCGCCGAGTAACACGTAGTACTTGATTGACGGTTCGCTTGCGGTTTTGGGGGGCGAACCGGGTTGTTGGCTCGTTGAAGAACAAAAGCCCGGCAAGGGTTACAGAGTGAGCAACTGAACACGTGACAGCTTTTTGAAAAGTTGTCTGATTAGTTTTGCCTTAGGGCAGTTTCCATTAGCGATTTCGAGAGACGGATGAACATCACCACCTTTGCCAAACGCCTGTGCCTGCTAGTCCCGCTGCTCCTCTCACCCGCGGCTTTCGCGGTCGAGATGATGCCGTCGCCACCGCAATTGGCCGCCAAAGCCTACGTACTCATGGACGCCAGCAGCGGCAACGTGCTGGTAGAGAACAACGGTGACCAGCGTCTGCCGCCGGCCAGCCTGACCAAGCTGATGACCGCGTACATCGCGACCCTGGAAATCCGTCGTGGCCAGATCGGCGAAAACGATCCGGTGACCGTCAGCGAGAACGCTTGGCGTACCGGTGGTTCGCGGATGTTCATCAAGGTCGGCTCGCAAGTTACCGTCAGCGACCTGCTGCACGGCATCATCATTCAGTCGGGCAACGACGCCAGTGTTGCGCTCTCCGAGCACATCGCCGGCAGCGAAGACGCATTCGCCGACCTAATGAACAAAACCGTTGCTGATCTGGGCATGACCAACACCCACTTCATGAACCCGACCGGTCTGCCGAACCCTGAGCACTACTCGTCTGCTCACGACATGGCCGTGCTGGCTCGCGCGATCATCCACGAAGACCCGGCTCACTACGCGATCTACTCGCAGAAAGAGTTCTTCTGGAACGGCATCAAGCAGCCTAACCGCAACCTGCTGCTGTGGCGCGACAAGACTGTCGACGGTCTGAAAACCGGTCACACCGACGAAGCCGGCTACTGCATGGTGTCTTCGGCCGTACGTGATGGCATGCGCCTGATCGCCGTGGTGTTCGGCACCAACAGCGAAGTGGCTCGTGCTGCCGAAACCCAGAAGCTGCTGACTTACGGTTTCCGCTTCTTCGAAACCCAGACCTTCTATCAGAAAGGCGCCGAGCTGGCTCAGGCACCTGTCTGGAAAGGCACCACCAATCAAGTCAAGGCCGGCCTGGCTGAAGACCTGACCATGACCTTGCCCAAAGGCCAGCTGAAGAAGCTTGCTGCCAGCATGACCATGAACCCGCAACTGGTTGCGCCAATCGCCAAGGGCGACGTGATCGGTAAAGTCGAAGTGAAACTGGACGACAAAGTGGTGCACAGCGCCGACCTGATCGCTCTGGACGCGGTCGACGAGGGTGGTATCTTCCGCCGCATGTGGGATAGCATCCGTCTATTCTTCTACGGCTTGTTCAACTGATAGTGTGCACCTGCATGGCCCCGCGCTGATCCGGCGTGGGGCCTTGCTGTCGCCACGGCTTACGCTTACGAGGCCGTTACGCCATGACCGATACCGAAGTAAAGGCGCCTAAGATCGAATTCCCCAACATTGATTACCCGGTTAAGGTGATCAGCGATACGGGTGTAGGCAACAAAGACAAGATCATCGAGATCGTCAAGAAACACGCGACGATCAACCATGACCGCGTTGATGAGCGCCAAAGCACCAACGGCAAGTACACCACGATTCAGTTGCACATCGTCGCCACCGACCAGGACCAGCTGTACAACATCAACAGCGAACTGCGGGCTACCGGCTTCGTGCACATGGTGCTGTGATGCCTGGCACGCTGGGCTTTCGCGAACTCGGCCAGATGGCTTACGAGCCGGTCTGGCATGCCATGCAACGCTTCACCAACGAACGCGGCAGCGATGCCGCCGACGAGATCTGGCTGGTCGAGCACCCTCCGGTGTTCACCCAGGGCCAGGCCGGCAAGGCTGAGCACCTGTTGCTGCCGGGCGATATTCCGGTGGTGCAGGTCGATCGCGGTGGTCAGGTGACCTACCACGGTCCAGGCCAATTGGTAGCCTACCTGTTGCTGGATGTGCGCAAGCTGGGGTTCGGCGTGCGTGACCTGGTCAGCCGCATGGAGCAGTGCCTGATCGAGTTGCTGGCCAGTTACGGCGTGACCGCATCCGCCAAGCCGGATGCACCGGGTGTCTATGTCGATGGCGCGAAAATCGCGTCCTTGGGTCTGCGGATCCGCCACGGTTGTTCCTTTCATGGCCTAGCCCTGAACGTGGATATGAACCTGGAACCGTTTCGACGGATTAATCCCTGCGGCTATGCCGGGCTGGCGATGACCCAGCTGCGCGATCACGCAGGACCGATTGAATTTGCCGAGGTAAGTGCCCGGCTGCGCGCGCAGCTCGTCAAACACCTCGACTATGCTGAGCAGACGACCCTAACGGGCGGAATCGATTGATATGACTACTGATGCAGTGCAAACCATGATCCCGACGCTCGATGTCACCGAGCGTCCGGCCCCGCGTGCCAAGGTTGAAGCCGGCGTCAAGCTGCGCGGCGCCGAGAAGGTTGCACGCATCCCGGTGAAGATCATCCCGACCACCGAACTACCGAAGAAACCCGACTGGATTCGCGTGCGCATCCCGGTTTCCCCGGAGGTCGATCGCATCAAGGCCCTGCTGCGCAAGCACAAGCTGCACAGCGTTTGTGAAGAAGCATCCTGCCCTAACCTGGGCGAGTGCTTCTCCGGCGGCACCGCGACCTTCATGATCATGGGCGACATCTGCACCCGTCGTTGCCCGTTCTGCGACGTCGGCCACGGCCGTCCAAAGCCTCTGGACGTGAACGAGCCGGAAAGCCTGGCAATCGCCATCGCCGACCTGAAACTGAAATACGTGGTCATCACCTCGGTAGACCGCGACGACCTGCGTGACGGCGGTGCCCAGCACTTTGCCGACTGCATCCGCGAAATCCGCAAACTGTCGCCGAACGTACAGCTCGAAACCCTGGTTCCGGACTACCGTGGCCGTATGGACATCGCGCTGGAAATCACCGCCGCCGAGCCGCCGGATGTGTTCAACCACAACCTGGAAACCGTGCCGCGCCTGTACAAGGCTGCGCGTCCGGGGTCGGATTACCAGTGGTCGCTGACCCTGCTGCAACGCTTCAAGCAGATGATGCCGCACATTCCGACCAAGTCCGGCCTGATGCTGGGTCTGGGCGAAACCGACGAAGAAGTCATCGAAGTCATGAAACGCATGCGCGAACACGACATCGACATGCTGACCCTGGGCCAGTACCTGCAACCGTCCCGCAGCCACTTGCCGGTCCAGCGCTTCGTGCACCCGGACACCTTCGCCTGGTTTGCCGAGGAAGGTTACAAGATGGGCTTCAAGAACGTCGCTTCCGGCCCGCTGGTACGCTCCTCGTACCACGCCGACGAGCAGGCGAAGCTGGTCAAGGCCGAATTGATGTCGTCCTGATTCCGCGCTGAAAAAAGAGCACGCCCGCAAGGTTAGTCCTTGCGGGCGTTTTCATTGGCGGTGCCCACATCCTCTTCAGGCTTTTCCTGCAAGCCGTGGTGCGACTGACCCTCTTTTGTTTATTCCCGTTCCTGACTACTGTGTGCTGAAGCATTCACACAGGGAGAATCATGGATGACTGCTCGACCGACCCACACCCTTTGTCCTCACGTCCCTGTTCCGGCCTTGCCGCCTGCAGGGCTGATCGGCGTCATTGCGCCTGCCGGCCCCGCTGCCCTGGACACCGATAAAGCGATTGCCTGGATGCGCGCTCGCGGCTATTCGCTGCGAGTGTTCCCCGGCGTTTACGAGAAAGACGGCTACCTGGCCGGCAGCGACGATGTGCGGCTCAATGACTTGCACGCGGCATTTACCGACAGCGAGGTCGACGCCATCATCTGTTTGCGTGGCGGTTACGGTACGCCGCGTTTGCTCGATCGCATCGATTTCGAGTTACTGCGCAACAATGCCAAACCGTTCATCGGCTATAGCGATATTACTGCACTGCACCTGGCAATCAGCCGTTATGCGGGTTTCGTGACGTTTCACGGCCCGATGCTCAATGCTGACCTGCTGGGTGACAAGCAGAAACCCACCGAGTCCTCGTTTTTCAACATGTTGCGCGGGCAAGTGACGGCGGACAGCGTGCTGGCGCACCCGGTGGCCTATCCGTTGACGACCGTCTCGCCAGGCATCGCTCACGGGCGTTTGCTGGGGGGCAATCTGTCGATGATCGCCGCGACCATGGGCACGCCTTACGAGATCGACGCCGAGGGTGCCATCCTGTTCATCGAAGACATCAACGAGCCGCTTTATCGCATTGATCGGCTGCTGACCCATTTGCGTCTGGCCGGCACGCTGCACAAGTTGCGCGGGGTTCTGGTGGGGGATGTGGCGGGTGTGGACACAATCGCGCTGGAGGGCTTGCTCAAGCAGACCTTCGCGTCGTTGCGCATACCTGTGTTGGCCGGATGGCGTAGCGGGCATTGCGACCCGAACCTGACGTTACCGATGGGGGCGCTGGTCAGGCTGGATGCGGGGAGCAAGACGTTGGTGTTGGAGCAGGATGTGGTGATCAAGTAACAACACATCGCAAAAAAAGATCGCAGCCTTCGGCAGTTCCTGCAGGTGTACACAAAACCCTGTAGGAGCTGTCGAAGGCTGCGATCTTTTGCTTTTAGCGGTTACGCAAACCTTCGAGCAACTTGTGCGTAGGGTACCCATCCGCCGGCCAGCCAAACGACTGCTGCGCGCTGCGGATTGCTTTACGGGTATTGGCGCCGATGATGCCGTCGGGGGTGCCGGCGTCATAGTTCCGGGCGCTCAGCAGGGTTTGCAGCTCGATTCGCTCGGTACGGCTCAGCGGCAAGTCATCTTTTGGCCATAGACCGTTGATCAGGCCACCGCCATTGAAACGCTCAGACAACAGGCTCACGCCCAAGGCGTAGGACGAAGAGTTGTTGTACTTGAGGATTGCGCGGAAGTTATCGAAGATCAGGAATGCCGGGCCGCGATAGCCTGCCGGCAGGAGCAGGGCGGCCGACAGGTGTTCGGAACCGGCCGGAACCTGGACACCATTGGGCAGGGTGATCCCCAGTTGCTGCCACTCGGCGACGCTTTTGCGAATCGCGCCATCGGCCAGGACGTAATTGAAGCTGCTCGGCAGTTGGACTTCGAAGCCCCACGGCTGGCCTTTCTGCCAGCCAGAGCTTTGCAGGTAATGCGCAGTCGAGGCCAGTGCATCAGCGGCGCTGTTCCAGATGTCACGCCGGCCATCGCCGTCGAAGTCTACGGCGTGGGTGTTGTAGGTGGTCGGGATGAACTGGGTCTGGCCCATGGCGCCTGCCCAGGAGCCGAGCATTTTCTCCGGTTCAATATCGCCCTGTTGCAGGATTTGCAGGGCAGCGATCAGCTGCGCATGAGCAAAGCCTGGGCGTCGACCTTCATAGGCCAGGGTTGCCAGGGAGTTGATCACTGACTTGTTGCCCTGGAACTGACCGAAGTTACTCTCCATGCCCCACACCGCGACCAGTGCCTGACGGTCGACGCCATAGCGCTGTTCGATGCTTTGCAGGATATCGGCGTACTGGCTGACCAGTGCCTGACCTTTGCGCACCCGCAGCGGCGACAGCGCGCCATCGAGGTATTCCCACACCGGACGAGTAAACTCCGGCTGGCTGCGGTCGGCACGGATCACGCTGGCGTCCAGGCTGACATTGGCAAAGGCACGGTCGAACAGGTCGGCGCGAATGCCGGCGGCGAGGGCGTCTTTGCGAAAACCCGCCTGCCATTCGGCAAAGGTCTGGGTGGGTTGGATGTCGAGATTCTCACCGGTCGGAACCACCGGCGGAATGACCGCAGGGGCCGTGGCAACGGCTTGGGTCTGAAGCGGCTGGGCGTCGGCGGCGGTGGGTTTTTCCGCGCAGGCGACAAGCAGAACGAGGCTGGAGGCAGCTATCAATTGGCGAAGGTGCCAACGACGGGAAAGACAAAGGGGCATGCACAGGTCCAGAGGATACGAATCAGGTGCAGACCTTAACATGTTGAGCGATGGCTTGCCTTTCAGGCTGCCAGAAAGTAAGAAGCCTCCCAGCTATTAGACTGGAAGGCTTCGCGGCGGTAGCTGCCTTTGCCCTTGCCGGCTCGTTCCTGACGGCTGCGGAACAGTGGCTGGGCGATGATGGATTTGGCCTTGTTGGGGCCATGCCTGGATGGCTTTTTACTCATGATGATTTCTCGCAAGTGAGTGGATTTTGCGGGACAAATCATCGGCCGAAGTTGGGGTTCTGTCTAGTCCCGCATTGCGTAGGACCTTTCGCCGATCGCCCTGTAGCAGCTGGCGAAGCCTGCGTTCGGCTGCGCAGCAGTCGTAAACCCTGAGTCCGGAATCATCCTGACACACTGCGTCGTCTGACTTGGCGACTGCTTCGCAGCCGAACGCAGGCTTCGCCAGCTGCTACAGAGAGCGTGCTTACTCGGCAGGCAACGACAATCTCTGCCCGGCCATCAACAAGGTCAACCGGCTCAAACTCATCCACGGTGAACCCGCCGCCTGGCCTTTGATCTGCGCGTCGATGCGCTGTGCTTCGAGCAGCAACTGCGCCCAGCGTTGCGCCGAGTAGCGTTGCAGTGCCTTGCTCATCAGCGGTTTGCGCTTGTCCCAGACCGGCGGTCGGGCCTGGCTGAAGGCTTTGTCCAGCGGCACGCCCTGGCTGTATTGCAGCGACAGGTTGGCCAGCAGGCGCAGTTCACGGGCCAGCGCCCAGAGAATCACCGGCGGTTCGACGCCTTCGCCGCGCAGCCCTTCGAGCATGCGCAGGGCATGAGCGGCTTCGCCGTTGAGGATCGCGTCGGTCAGGCCGAAGACATCGAAGCGCGCACTGTCGGCCACCGCCGCTTGCACGGTTTCGACGGTGATCTGGCCACCTTCGGCCATCAGCTTGAGCTTTTCGATTTCCTGGGCGGCAGCCAGCAAGTTGCCTTCGACCCGAGCAGCGATCAGTTCGACGGCGTCCTGGCTGGCGGAAAGCCCGGCCTGGGACAGTCGTTGACGAATCCAGCTGGGCAACTGGTTGGTGTCCACGGGCCAGATCTGCACGAACTGGGTCTGCGGACCTTCGACCAGCGCCTTGCCCCACTTGGTTTTCTGCGCACTGCCATCAAGCTTGGGCAGGCTGATCAGCAGCAGCGTGTCTTCGGCCGGGCGCGAGCAGTATTCGATGAGCGCGGCGGCGCCTTTGTCACCAGGTTTGCCGGAGGGCAGGCGCAGTTCCAGAAGACGTTTTTCTGCAAACAGCGACATGCTTGCACCAGCCTGCAGCAGCGTACCCCAGTCGAAACTGGCGTCGGCGGCGAAGACCTGGCGTTCATCGAAACCTTGTTGGCGAGCAGCGGCGCGAATGGCGTCGGCGGCTTCCTGGCACAGCAGTGGGTCATCGCCACTGATGATGTAGACCGGCGCAAGAGCGCCTTGCAGGTGTTTGCCGAGTTGGGCGGGGGCGAGTTTCATAAGAAGAGGCGAACGGGGCGCCTGAGCGCCCCGTAAGTCTTACTGCTGCGGCAGTTCGACAGGCGACTGACGCGGAGTCTCCGCTTCAGCCTTCTGTGCCGCTTCCAGCGCGGCGGCTTCAGCCTTGGCCCGGGCGTCGGCGGTCTGTTGCAGCTGTTCCAACTGAGTCGGAGTCAGCTGTTGCAGACGCAGCATCATGCGTTGAATCAGTTCACGACGAATCTCGCGGCGGGCATCGTTGGCTTCCTGGTCGGAACCTACCAGGTTGTTGCCGTCGTGGATGAACACCTTCTGCACTTCAAGCTTGTCACTCAGCAGAGGCAGGTCACCCTGACCACGGATGTCGTAATTGAGCACGCTGTTCACCTGGTACTCGCCAGTACGGCCGGCACCGGCATAGCTGAGGATGCGTTGATTTTCCTGCTCATCGGTCAGCACCAGTTTGTAAGGTGCGCCGCTGTAGACCCTGACGCCGCTGCTTTCCAGCATCTGGCGCATTTGCGTCACGGTTTCGCCATAGGCGTTACGGGCGCTCAGATCGAGTTCCTTGATCGCCAGTTCGGTGGTGCCGGTGCCACGCAGGTGGAAACCGCAGGCGCTCAGCAGGACTGCAAGGCCCATCACCAGCAAATTGCGTTTGATCATCTTGTTGCTCCCCTTGAAACCATGTGGGCCGGTCAACCGGCCCGAAAGGTTTTACTCGGCGCCAGGCTCACCTGGCGCCCGATCCAATTTTTAGCTGGCGACGATATTGACCAGTTTCCCGGGCACTACGATCACTTTGCGAATAGTCAGGCCATCGACGAAGCGCAGGACGTTTTCGTTGGCCCGTGCGGCGGCTTCAACTTCTTCGCGGCTGGCGCTGGCTGGCATTTCGATGTGGCCGCGCAGCTTGCCATTCACTTGAATGACCAGTTGCAGGCTGTCCTGTACCAGGGCGCTTTCGTCCAGCACCGGCCAACCGGCGTCGATCACCGGGTCAGCGTGGCCCAGGCGATGCCACAGCTCGTGGCTGATGTGCGGGGTGATCGGGGCCAGTAGCAGAGTCACGGTTTCCAGACCTTCGTGAATCAGCGCGCGATCCTGCTCGGTGCCTTGCGGGGCTTTTTCCAGCACGTTCATCAGCGTCATCACCTGGGCGATGGCGGTGTTGAATTTGTGGTTCTGGCCGACGTCGTGGCTGGCCTGCTTGATGGCCTGGTGGATCGAACGGCGAATGGCTTTCTGCTCGTCGTTCAGGCTGGCGACATCCAGTTTGCCCGGCAGGCCCTGAGTGACGTGCGCTTGAGCCAGGCGCCAGACGCGCTTGAGGAAGCGGTGCGAACCTTCTACTCCGGAGTCGGACCATTCCGCGCTCATGTCAGGTGGCGAGGCGAACATCATGAACAGGCGGCAGGTGTCTGCGCCGAACTGGTCAATCATCGACTGTGGGTCGACGCCGTTGTTCTTCGACTTGGCCATCTTCTCGGTGCCGCCGATTTCCACCGGCAGACCGTCGGCGATCAGCTTGGCGCTAATGACCTTGGCCTTGCTGTCGCGTTCGAGTTCGACGTCCGCCGGGTTGAACCAGGTGTAGGCACCATTGGCTTCGCGACGGTAGTAAGTCTCGGCGATGACCATGCCCTGGGTCAGCAGGTTCTTGAACGGCTCGTTGGAGCTCACCAGGCCTTCATCGCGCATCAGCTTGTGGAAGAAGCGCGCATAGAGCAGGTGAAGAATCGCGTGTTCGATACCGCCGATGTACTGATCCACCGGCAACCAGTGGTCGGCCGCCGATTTTTCTACCAGGCCACCTTCAAAGTGCGGCGAGGCGTAACGAGCGTAGTACCACGAGGACTCGACGAAGGTGTCCATGGTGTCGGTTTCACGCTTGGCCGGTGCGCCGCATTTCGGGCAAGCGCATTCGTAGAACTCGGGCATGCGCGCCAGCGGCGAACCAGCGCCGTCCGGTACCACGTCTTCCGGCAGCACCACGGGCAGTTGATCTTCCGGGACCGGCACATCACCGCAAGTATCGCAGTGGATGATCGGGATCGGGCAGCCCCAGTAGCGTTGACGGCTGATGCCCCAGTCGCGCAGACGGAACTGGGTGCGCGAGGCGCCGAGGTTTTTCTTGATCAGTGCGACTTCGATGGCGTCGAAAGCGCCTGCGAAGTCGAGGCCGTCGAACTCACCGGAGTTGATCAGCGTGCCGTACTCGCCGTAAGCGTCCTGCCACGGGGCCGGGTTGGTGTCACCGGAGCTGGTGCGTACCACGGATTTGATCGGCAGGTTGTACTTGGTGGCGAACTCGAAATCACGCTCGTCGTGCGCCGGAACCGCCATGACCGCGCCATCGCCGTAGTGCATCAGCACGTAGTTGGCGACCCATACCGGGAGTTTCTCACCGGTCAGCGGGTGCTCGACGAACAGCGAGGTCGGCAGGCCTTTTTTCTCTTGAGTGGCGACGTCGGCTTCAGCAACGCTGCCGCCCTTGCATTCAGCGATGAACGCTTGCAGTTCAGGATTGTTCTGCGCCGCCAGGGCAGCCAGAGGGTGTTCGGCGGCCACGGCAACGTAGGTTGCGCCCATCAGGGTATCCGGACGGGTGGTGAAGACTTTCAACGCGCCGGCTTCACCGATGGAAGCGACGTCGTACGGGAACTGCACTTCCATGCCGCGGGATTTGCCGATCCAGTTGCGCTGCATGGTCTTGACCTGTTCAGGCCAGCCAGTCAGTTCGTCGAGGCTCTCCAGCAGCTCATCCGCGTAAGCGGTGATCTTGAAGTAGTACATCGGGATTTCGCGCTTTTCAATCAGCGCGCCGGAACGCCAGCCGCGACCGTCGATCACTTGCTCGTTGGCCAGAACGGTCTGGTCGACCGGGTCCCAGTTCACGGTGCCGCTTTTTTTGTAGATCACGCCTTTTTCGAACAGGCGAGTGAACAGCCATTGTTCCCAGCGGTAGTAATCAGGCTTGCAGGTGGTCACTTCGCGCGACCAGTCCACCGCCAGGCCCAGGCTGCGCAGCTGGCTTTTCATGTAGGCGATGTTTTCGTAGGTCCACTTGGCGGGCGCTACGTTGTTCTTCATCGCGGCGTTTTCCGCCGGCATGCCGAAGGCGTCCCAACCCATGGGTTGCAGGACGTTCTTGCCTTGCATGCGCTGGTAGCGGGAGATCACGTCGCCGATGGTGTAGTTGCGCACGTGCCCCATGTGTAGCTTGCCGCTGGGGTAAGGGAACATCGACAGGCAGTAGAAAGTCTCCTTGCCTGGCTGTTCACTGACTTCAAAGGACTTTTGCTCGTCCCAGAACGACTGGGCGGCGGCTTCGATTTCACGGGGCTGATATTGTTCGTGCATGGCTACTTTTGAACTGAATAGGGGTGGCCTAATCCTCTTCAATGCAACGCTGGACGGTGATGACGCCAAATCGGCGTTTCGCTGCCCAGCCGAGCTGGAAGTGGAGTTACAGGAAGCGCCGTAGCATACATGACGGCACTCTACCGAGGGAAACCCTGATTACACGCAAGGGCGCGGCCAATTCCCGCCCCAAGGGCCGTTGGTCGCGGCGCTCAGCCGGTTTTTTCAGCGAAGCTAAGCTCTAAAAGGGGAGTGAGTCTTATCTTCAATGAGGTGATGGATGGTTGATTCACAGCAAAAAGCTACAAAACCGGAGTTGTACGAAAGACTGATCGACCGTCTCGCAATGGCCTTGGACGCGGCCAAAACCGCTGGACGGCTTCGCGACGAGCGTCCCCTGGAGCTGGAACTGCGTGGTTTGACCCCCGCAGAGTTTGAACTGGTCAAGGCCTATCTGGACCGCAGTGAACGTGAAACGCACGGATGCTTGTCAGCAGCAATGAAGCAACTCGAGGCACCACGTACGGCCAAGATCCTCTGGCTCAAGGATAAGACACCCGGCGGAGGCGCGGTAAAGGTCCGGTCTCTGCAGTTCAAGTAAGGACACTTGAAACCATCGCATATGGTTTTTTGAAATAAAGTCCTTCCGCATTTGTTGTCGCATTGCGTTAACCCACTTAGGCTTCGGGCATCTATGGAGATGCCCGATGCCTTTTCGTTATTTCATTAAACAACTTCTATTGCCGCCCGGCGTTCTTTTGCTGTTGCTGGTACTCGCCTGGTGGTGGCGCCGCTCAAGGCCGAGGCTGGCGGGGGCGTGCTTCGTTATGGGTGTGGGCGGCTTCTGGTTGATGAGCCTGCCAGTCATGGTGGAGTGGACTGCCAGGGTTCTGGAGCGCGAGCCGCCGCTCGTACGCGAGGAATGGGCCACCCTGGGCCAGCGCGCCGACGCGATCGTGGTGCTGGGTTCCGGGCGTGAGCGTGGCGACCTGGCCTGGGGCGTCGACCAGCCCACCGGCGTAGGTCTTGGGCGCGAGCGTTATGCCGCACGTCTGGCCAAGGCTTCCGGCTTGCCGATTCTGACCAGTGGCGGCCTGCATTACGGGACACCGCCGACTGAAGCGCAGCTGATGGCAGATTCGTTGCTCGATGATTTTGGCGTGACCGTACGCTGGCAGGAAGGGCGCAGCCGCACAACCTGGGAAAACGCGCAGTTCAGCGCCCAGGTATTGTTGCCGCAGGGGATCAAACGGGTGGTGGTCGTGACTCAGGCGTGGCATATGCCGCGGGCGGTCTGGAGCTTTGAGCAGGCCGGATTTGAGGTGGTGCCGGCGCCGGTGGGGTTTTTAGGCGTGGACAATGCGCGGCCGCTGGGTGGCTGGATGCCGGAATTCAAATCGATCTGGCAATCGGGGCAGTTGATGAATGAGCTCGTGGGGCAGATCGGGTATTGGATGTTCTATCGAGGCGAGCCTGTTGAGGAGTGATCATTCCCACGCCAGTGCATGGGAATGATCACCAGGCCTGAGTTAAACGGTCTTCGCCATCCGGTTGGCCATCAACGCCCAGCCAAACAACAGCACGCAAATGATGATCAACGGCCACGAACGCCATTGCAGATACGGCGTCAGGTTATGCATTGGCACCACTTCGCCGTACAGAATACCGCGTTCGAACTGCGGGATCCGGGCAGTGATCTGACCAAACGGGTTGATCAGGCCGGTCACACCGTTATTGGTGGCGCGGATCATCCAGCGGCCGGCCTCAAGGGCGCGCATCTGCGCCATCTGCAAGTGTTGCAATGGGCCGATCGAGGTGCCGAACCAGGTGTCGTTGCTGATGGTCAGCAGCAAATCGCTGCGGGCAGCGAGGCCGGCGGCGAATTCCGGGTAGACCACTTCGTAGCAGATGTACGGCGCAATCTGATAGCCCTTGGCCTGTAGCAGCGGTTGATCGGCCGGTCCACGGGCAAAGTCGGACATCGGCAGGTCGAAGAACGCGATCAGGCCGCGCAAGACTTCCTGCAACGGAACGTATTCGCCGAATGGCACCAGTTTCTGCTTCAGGTACGTGCCATCACCTTCACCGACCACGGTAATGCCGTTGAAGTAACGTTTCTCGTGACGGACTTCCTGGCGAATCGGCACGCCGGTAATCAGCGCGGATTTACGCTCTGCTGCGAAGCTGCCCATCATGTTCAGGTAGCCCTCGGCGGACTCCTTGAGCACCGGGACCGCCGTTTCCGGCCAGATCAGCAGGTCGACGGGTTTGGAGCTGAAGCTCATGTCGCGGTACAGCGCCAGCTGCGCGTTGATCTGCGACGGGTCCCATTTCATGCTTTGTTCGATGTTGCCCTGAATCGCCGCGACGCTCAGCGGCGCACCCGAAGGGCTGGTCCAGGCGTGTTCCTTGAGCGCCATGCCGATCACCCAAGGGCCGGCCAGCAGTAATACGCCAGCGACAATAAAGCCCTTGCGAGCGGTGCGAATCAGGCGCGGTGCGTTGTAGATCAGCGCAGCGGTCAGGGCCAGCGCGAAGGAAATCAGCCACATCCCGCCGACCGGCGCGAGCCCGGCCAATGGGCCGTCGAGCTGGCTGTAACCGGAATAGAGCCATGGGAAACCGGTGAGGAACCAGCCGCGAAAGGCTTCCTGGCCCACCCACAACGCTGCAAACGCCAGGGCATCGGCCAGCGGTGCTTCGTTACGGCGCAGCCAGCGCGCCCAAATCCAGGCGGGCAGGGCGAAGAACCAGGCAATCGCTGCGGTGAAGAGCAGCATCAAGAACCCGGCCAGCAGTACAGATGCGCCGCCGAAGTTGTGAATGCTGTAGTAGATCCAGCTGGTTCCGCCGGCAAACAGGCCGAAACCGAAACACCAGCCACGGCCCAAGGCCTGACGGGGGCTCAGTTCGCGCAAACCGGCGTAAAAGAAACCGACCGCCAGCAATGCCAGCGGCCAGATATCGAATGGCGCCAAGGCCAGGGTGGTGAGTGCACCGGCCGCCACGGCCAGCAGGTTACCGGGCCAGCCGGGGCGGGTCATCCAGCGCATTTCTTTCCTTAATTTTTACCGGGCGATTGGTGTCAAGCGCAGCAAATGAATCCGACGGCTGTCGGCGTTCAGGATGCGGAAGCGATAGGCGCCGATTTCGGTGATTTCGTTGCGTTTTGGCAAGTGCCCGAACGCGCTCATCACCAGACCGCCGACGGTGTCGAATTCGTCGTCGGAGAATTCACTGTCGAAGAACTCATTGAAGTTCTCGATCGGCGTCAGGGCCTTGATCAGGAAGTCACCGCTGGGCAGCGGCTTGATGTAGCTGTCTTCTTCGACGTCATGCTCGTCTTCGATGTCGCCGACGATCTGTTCGAGCACGTCTTCGATGGTCACCAGACCGGCCACGCCGCCGTATTCGTCAATGACGATGGCCATGTGGTTATGGTTGGCGCGGAATTCGCGCAGCAGCACATTCAGGCGCTTGGACTCGGGCACGAAGGTGGCCGGGCGCAGCAGGTCCTTGATGTTGAAGCTGTCGCCGTTCTCCTTGAGGATCAACGGCAGCAAGTCCTTGGCCAGCAACACGCCCATCACGTCATCATGGCTTTCGCCGATCACCGGGTAGCGGGAGTGGGCCGAATCGACCACGGCAGGCAGGAACTCGCGAGGTGTCTGGGTCGCCTTGATGCTGATCATCTGCGAGCGCGGGACCATGATGTCCCGTACTTGCAGGTCTGCAACCTGGATGGCGCCTTCGACGATGGCCAGCGCTTCGCTGTCCAGCAACTTGTTTTGGTGTGCATCGCGCAGCAGCTCCAGCAGCTCCTGGCGGTTTTTCGGCTCGTGGGCAAAAGCCTGGGTGAGCTTACCCAGCCAAGACTTCTGCCCGTTGCTCGATCGATCTTCGCTCATAGCGATTACTCTGAATCCTTTGTTGTAACGATAGGGGATGTGTCTGTTTCGTCGTCCGCGTAAGGGTCCGGATGACCCAGTTCTGCTAGCAACGTTCGTTCCAGTGCTTCCATTTCTTCGGCTTCGTCGTCATCTATATGGTCGTAACCAAGCAGATGCAAGCAGCCGTGAATGACCAGATGCGCCCAATGGGCGTTGAGTGCCTTGCCTTGTTCGGCGGCTTCGCGCTCGACCACGGCCACGCAGATCACCAGATCTCCCAGTAACGGGATATCCAGCAACTCGTCCGGCACGTCGGCCGGGAATGACAGCACGTTGGTGGCGTAATCCTTCTGCCGCCAGGTGTGATTGAGTTCGCGGCCTTCTTCTTCGTCGACCAGACGAATGGTCAGCTCGGAGTCGGCGGTGCGCTGGCGCAGGGCCAGTTCGCACCATTGACGAAACTCGGCTTCACTCGGGGCAGGTGCGTCGCTCGCCAGTTGCAGATCAAGCTCAAGCATCGCGTGGGGTGTCCTTTGGCGCGGCATCGGCAGCGCGATTTTCGAAGCGCTCGTACGCCTCGACAATGCGTTGCACCAGCGGATGGCGCACCACGTCCTTGGGCTGGAAGTGGGTGAAGCTGATGCCCGGAACGTCCTTGAGCACTTCGATCACATGATGCAACCCGGACTTGGTGCCGCGTGGCAGGTCGACCTGGGTGATGTCACCGGTGATGACCGCCGTAGAGCCAAAGCCGATCCGGGTCAGGAACATCTTCATCTGTTCGACGGTGGTGTTCTGGCTTTCGTCGAGGATGATGAAGCTATTGTTCAGCGTGCGGCCGCGCATGTAGGCCAGTGGCGCGACTTCAATGACCTGACGCTCGATTAGCTTGGCGACATATTCGAAGCCGAGCATTTCGTAGAGCGCGTCGTAGAGCGGGCGCAGGTACGGGTCGATTTTTTGCGACAGGTCGCCGGGCAGGAAGCCGAGTTTTTCACCCGCTTCAACCGCCGGACGCACCAACAGAATGCGACGAATCTGCTCGCGTTCCAGTGCGTCTACCGCACAGGCAACAGCCAGATAGGTCTTGCCGGTACCGGCAGGGCCGATGCCGAAATTGATGTCGTTACCGAGGATTTCCTTCACGTAGCGCAGTTGATTCAAGCCGCGAGGGCGAATCATGCCTTTTTTGGTGCGCAAGGCGACGGACGGTTCGGCGGGGGAGTGGTTGTCCAGTTCCTCGACGGCCGATTCCTGCAGGAACAGGTGAACCATGTCCGGCGACAGCTCGGTACCCTTGGTTTCCCGGTACAAGCGACGCAGGAGGTTTTCCGCGGAGGTGGTGTGCTTGGGCTCGCCGATCAGTTCGAACTGGTTTCCGCGGTTGCGGATCTCGATGGTCAGGCGCTGTTCGATCAAGCGCAGATGCTCGTCGAATTGCCCGCACAGATTGGCGAAGCGGCGAGCTTCAAAAGGCTCGAGGATGAAGCGATGTGGTTCTATGGGTGCGTTCAAGGTCGTATTTAGCCGCCCTGGGGCAATATTGATGAAATAAAGGATAACGCCAGTCGCCTGGGTGCGAAAGCTCTTAAAGCAGTCTCACTGGATAACTGTGGCGAGGGAGCTTGCTCCCGCTGGAGTGCGAAACGCTCCCAAATCATCCAGCCTCAATCTTTCAGGATGATCGAGGTGTCTGGTTTGCGGCTGCTTCGCAACCGAGCGGGAGCAAGCTCCCTCGCCACAAAGCCTCTCTGGCCTGCTGTTATTGGATCAACGAGCCCCGCAGCGAGTGCGGTTGCGCGGCGTCGATGTGCACGTCGGCGAACTGGCCGATCAGGGTCGGATTGTCGCAGCGGAAGTTGACGATACGGTTATTCTCGGTGCGACCCTGCAGTTCGCCAGGGTCTTTTTTCGAATAATCGGTGACCAGAATCCGCTGAATGGAGCCCACCATTTGTCGGCTGATCTCGAACCCTTGCTGGTTCAGGCGATGTTGCAGGGCGTTCAGGCGTTCTTTTTTCAGTTCTTCCGGCGTTTCGTCGGCCAGGTCGGCGGCGGGGGTACCCGGGCGCTGGCTGTAGACGAACGAGTAGGAGAAGTCGAAACCGACGTCTTCGATCAGCTTCATGGTCTGTTCAAAGTCTTTCTCGGTCTCACCCGGGAAGCCGACGATGAAGTCCGAGCTGATGCAGATCCCTGGCACGGCGGCCCGCAATTTGCGCAGTTTGGACTTGTACTCCAGCGCAGTGTGGTTGCGCTTCATCGCCGCGAGGATCCGGTCGGAGCCCGATTGCACCGGCAAGTGCAGGTGTTTTACCAGTTCCGGCACGTCGGCGTGGGCCTGGATCAGGCTGTCGGAGAACTCCAGCGGATGCGAAGTGGTGTAGCGAATCCGGTCGATGCCATCGACAGCGGCGACCACCCGGATCAATTCCGCCAGGTCGGCCAGGCGACCATCGTGAGTGGTCCCGCGATAACCGTTGACGTTTTGCCCCAGCAGGGTCACTTCGCGCACGCCGTTTTCGGCCAGGTGGATGATCTCGGCAATCACGTCGTCGAACGGCCGGCTGACTTCTTCACCGCGGGTATAAGGCACCACGCAGAAGGTGCAGTACTTGCTGCAGCCTTCCATGACCGACACGTAAGCGCTCGGCCCATCGATGCGCGGTTCGGGCAAGTGGTCGAATTTTTCGATTTCCGGGAACGAGACGTCGACTTGCGGCAGTTTGGTAGCGCGCGCGGCGTCGATCATTTCCGGCAGGCGGTGCAGGGTCTGCGGGCCGAACACCACGTCGACATACGGAGCGCGATCACGGATGGCCGCGCCTTCCTGGCTGGCCACGCAACCGCCGACGGCGATGACCATTTCCGGATTGGCCAGTTTCAGTTCGCGCCAGCGGCCGAGCTGGGAATACACCCGGTCCTGGGCGCGTTCACGGATCGAGCAGGTATTGAGCAGGATCACGTCGGCGTCTTCAGCGCGGGCAGTGACTTCCAGGGCCTGATGTTCACCCAACAGATCGACCATGCGCGAGCTGTCGTACTCGTTCATCTGGCAACCGTGGGTTTCGATGTAAAGCTTCTTGGCCATGGAAAGATTCATCACGTGATTCAAAGAACCGCGCATTATAGGGAACATGTCCCAAGGTTCCTACCGCTGCGCGTCCGGTGGCTATGCTATAGTTCGCGCCCTCATTTTTATCCCCGATGTGTTACCCGCCCACCATGACCAAACGTGAAGCTCCAATCTACAAGGTGATTTTCCTCAATCAGGGCCAGGTGTTCGAAATGTACGCCAAGCAGATCTATCAAAGTGATCTGTGGGGCTTTCTGGAAGTGGAAGAGTTCGTCTTTGGCGAGCGCACACAAGTGGTCGTCGATCCGAGCGAGGAAAAGCTCAAGGCTCAGTTCGAAGGCGTTGTGCGCAGTTTTGTGCCGATGCATTCGATCGTGCGCATCGACGAGGTCGAGCGCCTCGGCACGCCGAAAATCAGCGAAGCCCGCGGAGCGGTCGGTAATGTCATGCCGTTTCCGATGCCGATGCCTGAGAAGTAAGCAGCAGGTTGATTGGCTGAAGGAGCTTGTTGTGGCGAGGGGGCTTGCTCCCGCTGGGGCGCGAAGCGGCCCCGAGATCTGCAATCACGATAAGTCTGGCACACCGCGTTCTTGGGTTTTACGACTGCTGCGCAGCCGAGCGGGAGCAAGCTCCCTCGCCACAGGGGGCTCTGTCGATTCAGGGAAGTGGCGAAAACGGCGTACGCCCGTCGGCGCTCTGCAATTCCATCAGGTATTTACGGAAAATTTGCCCCAGCACCTGGGTAGCAACCTCCAGGTCTTCGCGGGGCATTTTTTCGGCGACTTCGTCGGCGGTGTCCAGCGCGTCTTCGGCGCCGTTGACCGCGGCCATTTTCAGCACGATATACGCCTGAATGTTATTGGCCGGTACACCTTCGCCATGGAAGAACATGGTGCCGAGTTTGAATTGCGCCTGGGCATGACCTTGCAGCGAGGCCTTTTCGAAGTAGCTCAGGGCTTTATTGAGGTCGCGCGGCGCGTTTTTGCCTTCGTAGTAGAACTCACCCAACTCGTATTGCGCTTGCGCATCCCCTTCATCCGACGCTTTCTGGCAGGCGGCGAGCGCTTGCGTCAGGTCTTGCGGCTGAGTATTGAGGGTGCAGCGACCCATCGCCGGGATCAACAACGAGTTGCCGCCTGCTTGTGCGAGCGCGAGCAGGGGCTGAAGGAGCAACAGGCAGCCCAATGCAAGGGTGCGGCCGGTGCGGTTCATGGGAATCGACTTACCTCTGAGGGGCGCGCGGACCCGTCGAGGGATCCAATAAGCGCGCATTATGAAATAAGCAGGGCCAACCTTACAAAGTCTTTACTCGTTTTTCTGCTGCGCGGGGACTATATCACCCACTTTGCGGGGGATTATTGGCAGCTGAGCAGGAAAAAGGCTGCGGATGTAGGTGAAAGCTGACGCTGGCAATCGCCAACGTCAGCGTCGCAGATTTACTTCAGTGCGGCGAAGGCACGTTCGGCGGCGTCCAGCGTCAGTTTCAACTCGGTTTCGCCGTGGGCGATCGAGGTGAAGCCGGCTTCGAAGGCGCTCGGCGCCAGGTACACGCCGCCCTCGAGCATCAGGTGGAAGAAGCGCCCGAACAGGTTCGCATCGCTGGCCATGACGTCATCGAAGGTGACGATGTCGTCGGCGCCGCTGAAGTACAGACCGAACATGCCGCCGGCCTGAGTGGTCACGAACGGAATGCCGGCGGCATCGGCGCGCTGTTGCAGGCCATCGAGCAGGCGGCTGGTGTAGTCGCTCAGCTCGGCGTGGAAACCCGGACGACTGATCAGACGAAGCGTGGTCAGGCCAGCCGCCATCGCCAGCGGGTTACCCGACAACGTACCGGCCTGGTAGACCGGGCCCAGTGGCGCGATGTGTTCCATGATTTTGCGTTTGCCGCCGAAGCAGCCCACGGGCATGCCGCCACCGATGATCTTGCCGAAGGTGCTCAGGTCCGGTGTTACGCCGTAATAGGCTTGGGCACCGCCGAGGGCGACACGGAAACCGGTCATCACTTCGTCGAAAATCAGCACCACGCCGTGCTTGTCGCACAGGGTCCGCAGGCCTTCGAGGAAACCCGGTGCCGGCGGTACGCAGTTCATGTTGCCGGCCACCGGTTCGACGATGATGCACGCCACGTCCTGGCCGACTTCGGCGAGCATGGTTTCGACCGCGTCGATGTCGTTGAACGGCAGGGTCAGGGTGTGTTTGGCGAACGCCGCCGGTACACCGGCCGAGCTCGGTACGCCTTGGGTCAGGGCGCCGGAGCCGGCCTTGACCAGCAGGCTGTCGGAGTGGCCGTGGTAGCAGCCTTCGAATTTGATGATGCTGTCGCGACCGGTGAAACCACGGGCCAGACGGATCGCACTCATGGTCGCTTCGGTGCCGGAGCTGACCATGCGCACCATTTCCATCGACGGCACGATCGAGCAGACCAGATCGGCCATCTCGGTTTCCATCGCGGTCGGGGCGCCGTAGGACAAGCCGTGCTCCAACTGTTTGCGTACCGCGTCCAGCACGTCCGGGTGGCTGTGGCCGAGAATCATCGGGCCCCAGGAACCGACGTAATCCACATAACGCTTGTCGTCTTCGTCGGTGACGTAGGCGCCTTCGGCGTGTTTGAAGAACAACGGCGTGCCGCCAACGCTCTTGAACGCACGAACCGGCGAGTTCACGCCTCCGGGGATGTGTTTCTGGGCATTGGCAAACAGGGTTTCGGAACGAGACATTATTTGGCTCTCAAAATCAGGATTTGAACAATTCGTTAAAGGCGCGGGCGCGACGCGTCACTTCAGCCGTGCTCTCGGCGCCGAACAGGCCATGCACCACCGCCAACAGATCGACGCCGTGGGCCACCAGCGGGGCGGCGTTGTCCAGGGTGATGCCGCCGATCGCACAGATCGGCAGGTGCAGTTTGCTGCGGGCCTGGTCAAGCAAGTCGAGGCTGCACGTCGGTGCGCCAGGCTTGGTGTTGGAATTGAAGAAGCGGCCGAAGGCGACGTAACTGGCGCCTTCTTTGGCGGCTTGTTCGGCGAGTTCGAGTTGCGCGTGGCAGGTCGAGCCGATGATCGCCTGACGCCCGAGCAGTGCTCGCACCGGCATCAGTGGGCCATCAGTCTGGCCCAGGTGCACGCCGACATTCAGGCGCGCGGCCAGTTCGGCGTCGTCATTGATGATCAGCTGGGTCTTGTAGCGATCGCACAGATCACGCAGGGCTTCGGCCTCGCGCAGGCGGCGGGCCTCGTCGCTGCTTTTGTCGCGGTATTGCAGCAGGGTGACGCCGCCTTCGAGCGCCGCCTCCACGTACGAAAGAAATTTACCGGCCAGTAGCTGGCTGTCGGTAATGGCGTACAGGCCACGTAGTTTCATCGGACAAGCCTCTGCGCTTTACGCATCGAAAGTTACGAACAGAAATCCAGCGGCAGACGGCGGGGCACGAACTGGCCTTTGCCCAGCTGTTCCGCATCTCGCAGGGTGCGCCAAGTGTAGTCAAGCGCGCTCTGTACGGCACTGGCGAGGTGTTCACCCTGGGCCAGGCGACCGGCGAGGGCGCTGGCCAGCGTGCAACCGGAACCGTGATAACTGCCGGGCAGGCGCTGGCAGGTAAAGGTTTCGCGGCGACCGTCGCGGCTGTACAGGCGGTTGTGGATTTCGTGTTCGTCGCCATGGCCGCCGGTGATCAGCAGGTGTTTGACGAATGGCAGGAGTTTTTCCGCGCACTCGTCGGCGGTGCCTTCGGGCAGTTCGGCGAGGATGCGGGCTTCGGGAAGGTTAGGGGTGGCGATGATCGACAACGGCAGCAAGCGTTCGCGCATGGCGTAGCCGACTTCGTCCTTGCCCAGTCGTCCGCCACCGCCGGCGCGCAGCACCGGGTCGCAGACCACTGGCAAATGCGGGTGCGCTGAAAGCAGTTCGACCACGGTGTCGACCATTTCCAGGGAACCGAGCATACCCAGTTTGACGGCGGCGACTTCGGAGTCGTTGAGCACGGCATTGGCCTGGGCCAGTACCCACTCGCGATCGAGCACGCGGAAGTCAGTGACGTTGACCGTGTCTTGCACGGTCAGGGCGGTGACGGCCGGAGCCGCATGGCAACCCTGGGCGAGCAGGGCTTCGATATCTGCCTGCAAGCCGGCGCCACCACTAGGGTCGTGGCCGGAGAGACAGAGGACAACGGGGCGAGAGCTGTAGATATTCATGGTGCGCGAGCTTACCACCAAACATGTTTTTCGGGTGTTGCGACGTCCAGTCCGGCCGATACATTGTGGCGAGGGAGCTTGCTCCCGTTCGGCTGCGAAGCAGTCGTAAATCTGCCGACGCGGTGTTCCGGGCAGAAGGCAAAGGGGGCCGCTTCGCACCCCAACGGGGGCAAGCCCCCTCGCCACAGGGTTCATCACCCACCGGGACAATGTCGCGGCCTGATCAAGCCAACCGCTCTAACTCAATGCGTGGCGCTGGAACGCCCGTTCTAGAGCCTTTGTAGGAAAAATTTCAATGGTGTTCAATGGCCACTAACGGCTATGCTAGAGTGGATCCAAACCAATAACAGGTAATACCGGTTTTACGTCTACTCAAAAGGAATGGGGGGCTTCCTGACAGAACCGGACAGGCCACGCTGGGGCTTAAATGCGCTATTTGTTGATGTTGCTGTTGTGCTTGCCCCTCCTGGCGAGCGCCGTCGAGTTCGACGAGTTCACCCAGAGCCTTCCCCTGGGCCGAACGATGCAGGTTTATGAAGACGCGGGCGGTCAAGCGACCATTGCCGATGTCCGTGCGCAAGCAGCGGCCGGGCACTTCAAACCCCACGATAAAGCCACCCTCAACGCCGGCTATTCGCGTTCGGCGTTCTGGCTGAAAATCGACCTGCAATACCGTCCGACCAATCCGACGGCGCAACGAACCTGGCTGTTGGAACTGGCCTATCCGCCCCTCGATCACCTTGATTTGTACTTGCCCGATGCTGGCGGCGACTATCAATTGGTCCGACAGACGGGCGATGCGTTGCCGTTCGCCACTCGCGAAATTCGTCAGAACAACTATCTGTTCGGTCTGAGCTTTGCGCCCGGGCAGGCGCAAACCGTGTACCTGCGTCTGCAAAGCGAAGGCTCGATCCAGGCGCCCGTCACCTTGTGGTCGAGCACTGCTTACCTTGAAGAGCAGCCGGTGCGGCTTTATGTGCTGGGGCTGATTTACGGCGTGTTGCTGGGGATGCTGGTCTACAACCTGTTCATCTTCCTCAGTGTGCGCGATACCAGTTACCTCTATTACATCGTCTACATCGCCTCGTTCGGCTTGTATCAGCTGTCGGTGAACGGCGCGGCCGTGGAGTATTTCTGGCCGAACAATCCGTGGTGGGCCAATGCCGCGACGCCGTTTTTCATCGGCTGTTCGGGGTTGTTCGGCAGCCAGTTTGCCCGCAGCTTCCTGCGGACGGCCACCCACAGCCGCTGGCTGGACCGTGTGCTATTGGCGCTGATCGCGTTCAGCGGGCTGGTGGTCGGGTTGTCTTTGATGA
The DNA here is from genome assembly GCF_024749225.1 of Pseudomonas sp. B21-019. NCBI lineage: Bacteria > Pseudomonadati > Pseudomonadota > Gammaproteobacteria > Pseudomonadales > Pseudomonadaceae > Pseudomonas > Pseudomonas sp. B21-019. The sequence goes on along the minus strand of NZ_CP087193.1, from coordinate 5,543,912 downwards.
CCAGTTACGCCCTGGCCCTGCGTCTGGCGACGGCGTTGGCACTGGTCTTTACCGTGGTGATTTTCGCTGCCGGGATTTTCGCCTGGTGGCGTGGCTTGAGGGTGGCGCGCTACTTCATCATTGCCTGGTCGGCATTTTTGCTCGGAGGCGTCGTCAACACGATGATGGTGTTGGGGTATTTGCCCAACGTGTTCCTCACCATGTACGCCAGCCAGATCGGCTCGGCGATTGAAGTGGCATTGCTGTCCCTGGCCCTGGCCGATCGTATCAACGCCATGCGCGAGCAACAGGCACAGACGTTGTTCGACGCCGGCCAGAAACTTGAGGTGCTGAACCAGCAACTGGCTCACAGCAACAGGCTCAAGGACGAATTCCTCGCCACGTTGACCCACGAACTGCGCACGCCCATGAACGGTGTGATCGGTTCGCTGGAGCTGATGCAGACCGTCGAGATGAACCCAGAGCTGGAGCAGTATCAGCAAACGGCGGCAGGTTCGGCGCGGGACATGATGCGCATGGTCAACGGCATCCTCACCCTGACCGAATTGCAGGCCGGCAAGCTCAAGGTCTATCCGGACACGTTCAGCTTGCGCAGTATGGTCGAGTCTTTGCGCGGGCAGTTCGACGGCAATGCGTCGGGCAAGTCGCTGGACTTCAAGGTCGAGGTAACGCCCGGGTTGCCGGATCGTTTGTTCGGCGACAGCGGCAAGCTGGCGCAATGCCTGGAATGCTTGCTGGACAACGCAATCAAATTCACCCGAGTCGGTGGTCTGGCGCTGCGGGTGACGGGTAAACCGGCGGCGGAGCCCGGTCGTCTGGCGCTGTCTTTTGCGGTGATCGACACCGGCATCGGTTTTACCGATTTGGGGGAGGCGACGCTGTACCAGCGCTTCTTCCAGCTCGACGGCTCGATGACCCGCGAATATGGCGGCCTAGGCGTTGGCTTGGCGATTTGTCAGCAGTTGGTCGACTTGCTCGGCGGCCGCCTGAGCCATCGTTCGGAACTGGGCCGTGGAAGCCGCTTCCAGCTCGACGTCGAATTCGAGCTGTCGGTGGTGGATCCCACCCCCTCGATCACCCGGCAAACCACCGGCCTGCGCTTGCCCCAGGAGTGCACGGTATTGCTGGTCGATGACAACAGCATCAATCAATTGGTGATGCGCGGCATGTTGCTCAAGCTTGGGTTCCGGGTACGCACCGCTGACAGTGGCCTTGCTGCGCTCGATCAATTGCAGTGTGAAGCCGTTGACGCGGTAGTGCTCGATTGCCAGTTGCCGCCAGTGGACAGCGCCTCCATCTTCCGCCGGATCCGTGCGTTGCCGGGTTGCGCCGAATTACCCGTGTTCATGATTGCCCTGAGTGCGGACCGAGTGCACTGCTCGAGTGACACCTTGGTCGACTACCTGAACAAACCGGTGAAATTCGAGGACTTGCAGGCCGCGCTCTATCGACGGGTGCTCTGTTCTGGACAAGGCGAAAGCGCCGACAGTTAGGCAGATATGCCACTTTGTTCAGCCTCGGGGCGGTGCTTAACTGAAAATCCCTTGGCTGACCAAAGGAGTCCCGTCATGAACCTGCATCAGTTCGCCGAAACCCACGAAGTCACCAACCAGCCACCGTCGCTGGACGGCACCAACCTCTATCGCATCGACCTGCCTTTGCAGGAGTGGTCGCGGCGGTTCGATGCTGGTTGGGCCGAGTCGCGGATCGACGCTTACGGCGCATTGGCCGGCGGGCCGCTGATGGAGGCCGGGTTTGCGGCCAATCAGAACAAACCGGTGTTCGTCAGCCATGACCGTTACGGCCATCGCATCGACCTGGTGGAGTTTCACCCGGCTTATCACCAGTTGATGCGCACGGCGGTGGAGCATGGCCTGACAGGGTTGCCCTGGACCGATCCGCAACCGGGCGCCCATGTGGCTCGCGCGTCCATGACGTATTTGCACAGTCAGGCTGAGGCCGGTAGCGGTTGCCCATTAACCATGACTTTCGCCAGCGTCCCGGCGATGCGCCTGCAAGCGGATTTGGCCCGGCAATGGCTGCCGAAAATCCTCGCCACCGAATACGACCCGCGCAATGTTGGTATGGCCCATAAGGCCGGGGTCACTATCGGCATGGCGATGACCGAGAAACAGGGCGGCACCGACGTGCGGGCCAACACCACCAAGGCCTATCCGGTGGGTGCCGGAGGGCCGGGCCAGGCGTATGAACTGGTGGGCCACAAATGGTTCTGCTCGGCGCCAATGTGTGACGCCTTCCTGACCCTGGCCCAGACCGACAAAGGGCTGACCTGTTTCCTGCTGCCGCGTCATCGCCCGGATGACACGCGCAATCAGTTCTACATACAGCGGCTGAAAAACAAACTCGGCAACTGGTCCAACGCCTCCAGCGAGGTGGAGTTCCGTGGCGCCCTGGCCTGGATGGTCGGCGAAGAGGGCCGGGGCGTTCCGACCATTATCGAAATGGTCGCCATGACCCGTTTCGATTGCATGGTCGGCTCCAGCGCGCTGATGCGCCAGGCCTTGACCCAGGCCAGCCATCACTGCGCCCACCGCAAGGTCGGTGGCAAGTTGCTCAGCGAACTACCCTTGATGCAAAACGTGCTGGCCGACCTGGCCCTGGAAAGCGAAGCCTCCCTGGCGTTGAGCCTGCGAATGGGGCGAGCGCTGGATCATCTGGATGACGAGCACGAAGCGAAATTCGCTCGGTTGGTGACGGCAGTGGGCAAGTACTGGATCTGCAAACGCGCGCCCGCGATGATCAACGAAGCGGCCGAATGCATGGGCGGCGCCGGTTACGTCGAAGAAAGCATCTTGCCGCGACTGTACCGTGAGGCACCGGTCAACTCGACGTGGGAAGGTTCCGGCAACGTGCAATGCCTCGACGTGTTGCGCGCGTTGTCGAAAGAACCGGGCGTGCTCGATGTGCTGTTCAACGAGTTGGGCGATGGCCATGGCGACAAACGCCTGGCCACACACATCGGCCAGTTGCAGAAGGCGTTCAAGGACACCGACGACATTCAATACCGCGCCCGCCAGCTCACCGAAGACATCGCCTTGGGGCTTCAGGCCAGGCTGTTGCTGGAGGCTGGCAATGCGGCGGTTAGTGATGCGTTCATCGCCAGCCGGCTCGGTTCGGCCGGTCGGGTGTATGGAACGTTGCCACGTGGGCTGGATGTGGAAGCGATTGTGGCCCGCTCGACACCGCAGGGCTTCTGAAGGGCGAAAAGATCGCAGCCTTCGGCAGCCTCTTACAGGTGTACGACGACCCTCTGTAGGAGTTGCCGAAGGCTGCGATCTTTTTTCACTGTTCCCGTGAAGCGATGATGCAGGCAAGATGAAGGTCTGCAAGTCAGAACACAGGAAGCTGATCGTGACCGAAGCGTTTATTGTCGTTCAAACCGCCGAGCAAGCCGTTGACCGGCTTGCTGTCTTGCACGAGCGTGCAACCACAGCGCTGAATCAAGCGCTCAAGCGTTATCTCAAGGATCGCGTCGAGCCGGACGCTGAACAGCGTGCCCTGTTTCGTTATCCCGAGTTGCGTCTGACCTACCTCTGCCAGGGCGAAGTCCCACAGACCACTCGCGCCTATGCCAAGGTTCAATTGCCGGGGACCTACAGCGTCACCGTCACTCATCCGGCAGCCTTTCGCAAATACCTGCTGGAACAACTCGTTCCGTTGATGCACGACTTCACCGTGACCGTGGAAGTCGGCGTCAGCCAGCAGAACATTCCTTATCCGTACGTGGTCGAGCAGGGCGATGAACTGGCCGGCTCCGGCGTCACGGCGGCGGTACTGGCGCGGGTGTTCCCGAGTACGGATCTGTCGGCCGCCACCGATGGCATCGCCGATGGCTTGTACGATTGGGAAAACACCGACCCGCTGCCATTGGCCCTGTTCGATGCCGCGCGGGTGGACTTCTCCCTGCGCCGACTGGTGCACTACACCGGCAGCGACTGGCGGCATGTGCAGCCGTGGATTCTGTTGACCAACTACCACCGTTACGTCGACCAGTTCATCGTTCATGGCCTGGAACAACTGCGCAAAGACCCGCGTTTTGTGCGCATGGTGTTGCCGGGCAACGTGATCATCGAAAAGGGTATGGACCATGGCGAAGCCTCGGCGATTGCCGCGGGCGTGGTCTGGCATCGTTACCAGATGCCGGCCTATCACCTGATCGCCAGCGACGGCCATGGCGTGACTCTGGTGAACATCGGCGTCGGCCCGTCCAACGCCAAGAACATCACCGACCATTTGGCCGTGTTGCGTCCGCATTGCTGGCTGATGATCGGCCACTGCGGCGGCTTGCGTCAGTCGCAGACCATTGGCGATTACGTGCTGGCACACGCCTACATGCGTCGCGACGGGATTCTCGACCGGGTGGTGCCACCGAACATTCCGATTCCGGCCTTGGCCGAAGTGCAGTTGGCGTTGCAGCAAGCGGCGGCCAACATCACCGGTGAAAAGGGCGACGAACTGAAGAAACGCCTGCGTACCGGCACCGTGTTGACCTACGACGACCGTAACTGGGAGCTGCGCTGGGCGCAGGAACGCCCGCTGATCAACCTGTCCCGCGCCGTGGCGGTGGACATGGAAAGCGGCACGATTGCCGCCCAGGGTTATCGCTTGCGGGTGCCCTACGGCACGTTGCTCTGCGTGTCGGATAAACCGCTGCACAGCGAAATCAAACTGCCGGGTTCGGCCAACGCGTTCTATGAGCGCGCGGTCAGCCAGCACTTGAAGATCGGTATCGAGGCGGTGGATCTGTTGCGCACCGAGCTCAACTCGCTGCACTCACGCAAACTGCGCAGCTTCGACGAGCCGCCGTTCCGCTGATTGTTCTCATGGTCATTTGACGGTTGGGGCACTAGCATTAGCGGCCCTGACCGTTAGATGTTCCTTTGCTCATGTCTCGTCCTCAACGTCCCGACTCTCGCCGCCCAGGCGCGAACAAACCGCAATCAGCCCCGCGCCGTGTCGCCAAAGCGCCACCGGCCGAGCCGAGGCTGATTCTGTTCAACAAACCTTTCGATGTACTGACGCAGTTCAGCGACGGCGAAGGGCGGGCGACGCTCAAGGACTTTATCGAGATTCCGGGGATTTACCCGGCAGGACGGCTGGACCGTGACAGCGAAGGCTTGTTGCTGCTGACCAACGACGGCCAGCTTCAGGCGCGGATTGCCGACCCGAAACACAAACTGGCCAAGACTTACTGGGTGCAAGTGGAAGGCGAGCCAACCGCCGAGCAGTTGCAGCGTTTGCGCGATGGCGTTGAATTGAACGACGGTATGACCTTGCCGGCCGAAGCGCGACAACTGGATGAGCCGCAACTGTGGCCACGCAACCCGCCGGTGCGCTTTCGCAAAAGCGTGCCGACGAGTTGGCTGGAATTGGTGATTCGCGAGGGGCGCAACCGTCAGGTGCGACGCATGACCGCAGCGGTCGGCTTGCCGACGTTGCGCCTGGTGCGGGTCAAAATCGGTGACTGGTCGATCGAAGGGCTCGATCAGGGCCAGTGGAAGGAAGTGCCGGCGCGTTTATAGTGTGCCGGATTCGATCAGGCCGATGACCACGCTTTTGATCACGAATGCGGCCACGCCCAACCCCAGCACAAAGAACAGAATGAACGAGCCGAAGCGCCCGGCTTTGGATTTTTTTGCCAGATCCCAGACGATGAAGCCCATGAAAATGATCAGGATGCTGACCAGGCCAGTCATCATCCACTCTTCGAAAACTGCAGGATCCATCGAATATCTCCAGCGCGGGCGGGGCTAAAAAGGCCGGAGGAGTATACGCCAAGGGGGATTGGCGGGGTATTGACCTGCGTCGGTGTGCCGCAGTCATTCGTCGCCCTGGCTGACGCCAGAACCGCTCTTGTATGAACTGTGTAGGCGCCGTAGGAGCTGTCGAGTGAAACGAGGCTGCGATCTTTTGATGTTGTATTTAAAGAGCAAGATCAAGAGATCGCAGCCTCGTTTCACTCGACAGCTCCTACACAGCTTCTACAGCCTACAGAAGGGGGTATCTCAGCTGCGCAAATGGGTTAAAGGCAACTCCGTGCTATTGAGCACCTGGTTCAACACGAAACTCGACCGTACACTCGTCACCCCTTCAATCCGGGTCAGATGCCCCAGCAGCAGCTTCTGATAGTGATCCATGTCCGGCACCACCACCTTGAGCTGATAATCCGCATCCATCCCCGTCACCAGGCTACATTCCAGCACTTGCGGTAACGTGCGAATGGCGGCTTCGAAGTTCTCGAAGCGCTCGGGAGTATGGCGGTCCATGCCGATCAGCACGTAGGCGGTCAGGCTCAGGCCGAGCATCTTGCGGTCCAGCAAGGCGACCTGGCGGGAGATGTAGCCGTCGTCTTCCAGTTGCTTGACCCGCCGCGAGCAAGGCGAAGGCGACAGGCCGATGCGTTCGGCCAGCTCCTGATTGGAGATGCGCGCGTCGCGCTGTAATTCCGCCAAAATACTCAGGTCGTATCGGTCGAGTTTGCTCATCAATCAGGCCTTTGTCATAACTATTGCGGCAGATTATCTATCCTGAGTTAAAAATTGCGCAAGTGATGTTTATTTGAGCAATCTTCGCAATCCTCTGTCGGTGCTCCGGGCCTATTCTTATCACCAGAATCACTGCTCGGACAAACAGTCCAGTGCGGCTCGCCCAATCAGGCCAGCTGCGGTCGCCACCCCCACCGGGGATGCGTCGGCCCCCGAGCTACACACTGTCCAGAAGACGGCGTGAGGTGAGCCGACGTCATAAGCGTCGAGCACGGACGAAGTTCTCAAAGGGAGGCCGACGGGTCTCCCTTTTTTCTTGCCCGCAATTTGGCATGCCCTTAATAAAAAGCCGCTCAATAAAAAAGTTACGTGACTGATAACCTGTTGCAGAACCGGCCTGCGCTTTCCCAGTCTTACGTACAGGCCCTAACCCGCCGTGAGGAAAAGCATGAAATCGCGCATCTGGCGTTTGGCCGGTGTTGGTTTGCTGTGTGTGAGTGTCACTGCACAATCGCTTGCCGATGAACCGCAGAACCGCGGCCCCGATGGCGGGCAGCATGGGCCTGATCATCGGGGCAATGAACAGGGCCAGGGCCGTGGCGGCAGCAATCAGCCACGCCCGCAGAACACCGAAATCATTCGTGGCGACAACAGTCGCAAGTTTGAGCTCCACGACCAGAATCAGGGTGGCCAGTGGCAGAACCGGGCGCCGCACGAGTCCAACAATCAGGGCGGCCAGTGGCAGAACCGTACGCCGCACGACTCCAGCGTTCAGGGTGGCCAGTGGCAGAACCGTCCGCTACACGATCCAAACGTTCAGGAGCGAGCGCCGCAACAACCGAGTAATAATCTGCCAATCCAGAGTCGGCCCGATACCGTGCGCCAGACCCAGGAACCGCGGCGTGGCTACTATCAGGACGAGCGGTGGCGTAACAATTACAACCAGCCATGGCAGACCGGGGGGCGGGAGCCGCGTCACGATGACCGTCGCTGGCCCGGTCGCCCGGATGGGCACGGTAATGGCTGGGGCCCCGGTCCGCAGTATCGTCCGGGGTACGTGATCGACCGCTTCCCGGAGGAGCGTCACTTCCGTGTGCCGTATCGTGGCCAGGATTATTTCTATTCCGGTGGGTATTGGTATCGCCCGCAAGGCCCGCGTTATGTGGTGGTTCAGCCGCCTCGAGGGATTCGTGTCAGCTATTTGCCCGATTACGCCCGTGAGGTGTGGATCGGTGGCACGCTGTTGTTCCTGGCGGCCGGCGCGTATTACGCCTACCAGGAGAGCACTCAAGATTACGTCGTGGTCGAACCGCCCGTGCAGCCGCAACCGGTGAGCAATGGTTATGACGTGGTGGCGTATCCGGCCAACGGCCAGTCGCCGGAGGAAGTCAGCCGGGACGCTTATGAATGTTATCGCTGGGCCGTGCAACAGAGCGGTTTCGATCCACGTACCGCCACCTACCGACCGGATCCGTCGGTGGTGCAAGTTTACCGACAGGCCCAGGGCAACTGCCTGAGCAGTCGCGGTTATCAAGTGAGTTACTGAGCCCTGGCGGCCTTCACCACTTCCTGCGGGTCGGCGTGCACCAGCACTTCGGCTCGCGGGTAGACGGCATGAATCGCATCGGCGGCTTGATCGCTGATGCCGTGGGCGACTGACAGGGTCAAGTCCCCCGGCAATTCCAGATGCAATTGCACGAACCACTGGTTACCGGAAATCCGCGTGCGCAAGTCGTGGGCACCCAGAACCCCCGGTACGCTGCAGGCCAGTTCGAGCATGTGCTGGCTGACATCAGTCGGTAACTCTTCATCCATCAGCACTGCAAAACTTTCCCGGGCGATCTGAATTGCGCTCCAGAGGATGTAAGCAGCGATCCCCAGACCGAACCAAGGGTCGACTTGCTGCCAGCCAAACCCGGCCAGCACCAGCGCCACGAGAATGCCGCCGTTGAGCAGCAGGTCCGAGCGGTAATGCAAGGAGTCGGCGCTCACCGCGTTGGAACCGGTAGCCTTGATTACCCGGTGCTGCAACATCAGCAGGGCCACGGTCAGGACGAGGGAGAACACAATCACCCCGATGCTGAGCCACGCTGCGCCTATCGGCTCCGGATGTTTCAACCGTTCGATCGCCTGCAAGGCAATCAGCACTGCGCTGCCGCCAATGAACAGCGCCTGAGCCATGCCCGCCAATGATTCGGCCTTGCCGTGCCCATAACGATGATCGTTGTCGGCCGGGCGCAAGGCGTAATGCACGGCCAGCAGATTGAGCAGCGAGCTGACGCCGTCGAGTGCCGAGTCGGTCAACCCGGCGAGCATGCTCACCGAGCCGCTCAGCCACCAGGCGATGGCTTTGGCGATGATCAATATGCACGCGACCGCCACCGAGGCGCGCGTCGCCAGCCGCAGCAGGCGGGCGTGGTCGGTAGGGGTAGTCATCAGTGCTGTGGTTCCTTCAAATGCACGAATTATGCAGCCGGTTGCAGGCCGAACATAGCCAGTTGCTGGGCGCTGCCCCTGTGCTGGATCAGACGCGGATCGTCCAGCGGGAAGCTGCGGCCCAGTTCACTTTCGAGAATAGTCTGCAACTTGTGGTTATCGACCTTGCCGTCGGCGCCGATGGCTTCCTTGAGTTTTTCCGGGGCCACCTGAGCGGTCCGGCCGGGCTCGAAGTAAATCGCACCCGTGGCGAAGTCCACTGCAAAGGCGATCAGGCCGGGGATGATATAGAACAGCAGGCCCACGGCATCCAGCGCGGCGATGGCCGGGTCGATCTTGCCGTCGATCTGGCCGCGGCGATCCGGATAGAAAATCGAACCGCAGGCGGTCACCTGGGTCAGCAAGGACGCGATCAATACACCGCCGATCAAGCGAAAGGGAGCACGCATTTGAAATCTCCTGGGTTATCTGGAAACGAAGCATCGTCGATATGAATTAGGACCGCGCTGAACGCCGTTATACTCGGCCCTCTGTTTGGGAGCCAGCATGATTTCTTTGCCAATTGATGAAGTTTTACCCGCCCTGCGTGAAGCCCTCGCTACACGCCACGAAGCCGTGCTCGAAGCACCGCCCGGTGCCGGTAAAACCACCCGGGTGCCGTTGGCCTTGCTCGATGAGCCGTGGCTGGCCGGGCAGACCATTCTGATGCTCGAACCGCGCCGGTTGGCGGCGCGGGCGGCGGCAGAGCGCTTGGCCAGTGAATTGGGCGAGAAGGTCGGCGAAACCGTGGGCTATCGCATTCGTCTCGACAGCAAGGTCGGCCCCAATACCCGCATCGAAGTGGTCACCGAAGGCATCCTCACCCGGCGCTTGCAGGATGACCCGGCACTGGAAGGCGTGGGCTTGCTGATCTTTGACGAGTTCCACGAACGCAGCCTCGATGCCGACCTGGCCTTGGCCCTGAGCCTGAATGGCCGGGAACTGTTCCGCGACGATCAACCGCTGAAAATTCTCTTGATGTCGGCGACCCTGGAAGGCGAACGCCTGGCCGGGTTGCTGGATGACGCGCCAATCCTGCGCAGCGAAGGTCGCATGTACCCGGTGGCGATGCGCTGGGGCCGGCCGTTTCAGCCCGGTGAGTTCATCGAGCCAAAGGTGGTGCAGACCATCCTTGATGCGCTGAACGATGAGACCGGCAGCCTTCTGGTATTTCTGCCGGGGCAGGCGGAAATTCGGCGGGTGCATCAACAATTGGTCGATGCGCTGGGCGAGGGCACGCCTGTGTTGCTGTGCCCGTTGCACGGCGAACTGGACCTGGCGGCGCAGCGTGCGGCGATTGAACCGGCGCCTGCGGGCAAGCGCAAAGTGGTGCTGGCCACCAACATCGCCGAAACCAGCCTGACCATCAATGGCGTGCGCGTGGTGATCGATGCCGGGCTGGCGCGCGTGCCGCGTTTCGACCCCGGCAGCGGCATGACCCGCCTGGATACTCAACGCATCTCCAAGGCCAGTGCCACGCAGCGCGCGGGCCGGGCCGGGCGTTTGGAGCCTGGCGTGTGTTATCGCTTGTGGTCGCAGGATCAGCACGAACAACTGGCGGCTTACGCCAGTGCGGAAATACTCTCGGCGGACCTTGCCGGGCTGGCCTTGCAACTCGGTCGTTGGGGCGTGACACCGGGGCAATTGGTTTGGCTGGATGTTCCTCCGGCAGCGGCTTATGCACAGGCTCAGGATCTGCTTGAGCGTTTGGGTGCGCTGGAGGGTGAAGCGCTGACCCGTCATGGTCAGGCCATGGCCGAACTGCCGGCCCATCCTCGGATCGCCCATTTGCTGTTGCGTGGCCAGGCGCTCGGCCTGGCTGACATGGCCTGTGATGTCGCGGCACTGCTCGGCGAGCGCGATATCTTGCGTGGTGCTGGCGCAGACCTGCACAGCCGACTGGTGCTGTTATCCGGCGAAGAGCGGGCCGCTCGCGGTGCGCAGGGCGGTGTTCAACGGGCCCGGCAACTGGCGCGGCAGTATCGCGGTTATTTGCGCGGCAAAGCGTCGGAGCCGGTCAGCGATCCCGAACATCCGCGTTGGCTCGGTGCGTTGCTGGCATTGGCTTATCCCGATCGGGTCGCCCAACAGCGGCGGGCCGGTGGCGCTGAATATCGCCTGGCCAACGGTCGTGCGGCATTGTTTGCCGAGGCGGACAGCCTGATGAAGCAACCGTGGTTGGTGATCGCCGATCTGGGCAGTCGTCAGGGCCAGCGTGAAGAACGGATTTATCTGGCGACGGATTTTGATCCGGCGTTGTTCGACTCCGTGCTGGCGGAACAGGTGCGCTGCGTCGATCAACTGGATTGGGATGAGCGCGAAGGTGTGCTGCGGGCCGAGCGTCAGCGTAAGGTCGGTGAATTGATCCTCAGTCGCGAACCGCTGACCGGGCTCGATGAAAGTGCTCGCAGCCAGGCGTTGGTGAATCTGGTGCGGCGCAAAGGTCTGGAGCTGTTGCCCTGGACGCCAGCGCTGCGTCAGTGGCAGGCGCGGGTGGCGTTGTTGCGGCAGTTGGATCTCGCGGGTAAAGGCGAGAGCGAATGGCCGGATGTCAGCGACGCAACATTGCTCAAAAGCCTCGAACACTGGCTGATGCCCTATCTGGGGAAAGTCTCGCGGCTCAGTCACTTCGCCAATCTGGACCTGTCGAGCATCGTTCACAACTTGCTTCCGTGGCCGTTGCCGCAACGGCTGGATGAGCTGGCGCCGCATCATTTGAGCGTGCCGTCGGGTTCATCGATTCGTCTGGATTACAGCGAGCAGCCGCCGATTCTGGCGGTGCGGTTGCAGGAGTTGTTCGGCCTGGCCGAGACCCCGCGGATTGCCGGTGGCCGGCAGGTGGTCAAACTGCATTTGCTGTCCCCGGCGCGGCGGCCAGTGCAGGTGACTCAGGATTTGGCGAACTTCTGGCGCAGTACGTATGCCGAGGTGAAGAAGGATTTGAAGGGGCGGTATCCGAAGCACTATTGGCCGGATGATCCGCTGGTGGCCGAGGCGACGGCGCGGATCAAACCTCGTAAAAGCTGAAGATCAAAAGATCGCAGGCTGCGCCAGCTCCTACGTTGACCGGGTGCACCCGATATTTCCCATGTGCACGCGATCCCTGTAGGAGCTGCCGAAGGCTGCGATCTTTTCCCCTGGCACCGCCAATCTACGGCACAGCCGGCAACAGAAACCGCGCAATCACCGGCAAATGATCGGAAATGCGCAACGTATCGTCCTGCCGCACCCGCGCTTCGACCCGTTTGATGCGCGGGCTGTAAAACAGGTAGTCGACGGTCCGGTCCGGCCCGTTCAAGCCGGGATCGTTCGGGTAATGGGTCAACCATTGCGCCCGGTCGATACCGCTGGCTTCGTTGTTGGTGGGGATCATCGGGTATTTGTCCCACAGCACATGCAGCGCGCTGTCGGCGGAGTAGAGCCTGCGTTGCTCGGCGGGCAGGCGTTGATACTGGCCCAGTGGCAACAGATTGAAATCTCCGCCGATCAACCACGGCGTGCCGCGGCTTTCGAACTTGTCGAGCACCTTGGCCACGGCGGTCACCTGGGTTTGCAAGGAATCGTCGAGCTGGGTGGCGCGGTCCAGATGGGTGTTGAGCACGGCCATCTGGCCACCGTCGTTCAATGGCAGGTACGTGACCAGCAAGGCGTCTTTTGGTTTGAACTGCCGGCTGATGACGTTGGCCGGCGCGACCGGCAGTTGCAGGCGTTCGGCGTGTTCGATCCGGTAGCGGCTCAGGGTTGCCAATTGCCGGCCAACGCTGCCGAAAATATGCGGTTCAGGCACGAAGTCCGCTTTCCAGTCGAAGGCCTGAGCGGTGCATGGATACAGGTCGGTGACCCGATCCTGAAGCAATTTGAACTGGTTCTGGTAGTCGCTGGCCTTGGCGCCGTCATCGAGTTCCTGCAACAGCACGATGTCCGGTTGCTCGTCGCGAATCACCCGCGCCACTTCGTCGAGGCTGAAGGCCATGTCTTCAGGTGTAGGGGATTCGTCGTCTCCTGCGGCCAGGTCGTTCCAGAACACATAGCGCTTGCCGGCCAGGTACTGGACGTTCCAGGTCATCACCTTCAGCGCCTGGCCGGGCACCAGCGTCGGCGCCTGGGCGTTGCAACTGACCGGCAGCGCTTCCTTGGCGTCGGGGCGCCAGGTCAGGCTGTAGATCAGCAATGCAATCAGGCTGATGGCGATCAACAGGCACAGCAGGGTGTAGCGCAGTAGACGGGGCATCGCTCGGCTTATCGCGTTACAAGATTGACCCCGAGCATAACCGAGAGCAGCGCCAAAGCCCAAGGGTAGAGCGGTCAGAGCCGCTCATCAGATTTCTCGGGTGCATCGGCGATCAGCATGAACAAACGGAACAGCACCACGCTGGTGAACAGCTGCAGGAAGCTGTGGGCGCTGTCGATCAGCAGCGAGATCACCGGGTTCTGCGGGTCAGGGTAAACCGCCAGTGTCGCTCCCTTGAGCACCCACAGCGGGCCCATCACGCACAGAATGCACACCAGAATGCGGATGAAATGCCCGCGGGTCAGGCGCAGGCTTTCCTTCATCGCCGCCAGCGGTGCCAAGCCGCGCAGCACCAACAGGTACTCGCCGAACGCCAGCGTCACCATCAGCCAGATGCCCGGCAGGAAATACAGCGACAGGCCGATCAGGATCAGCAACGTATTGAGGGCGGTCAGCACGGCGAAGCGCGGCCACAGGGTCGCAGCGGCTGCCAACAGGTCGCGGGTACGCGGCGATTCGCCTCGGCTGCGGGCATCGAGAAACAGGATCAGCGCGGCGGTGTACAGCGGATACACCAGCAAGCCGACAATCACACTGATGCCGGCGAAACTGTCCGGCCCGGTGGAGCGGTCGACCACTTGTTGCAGCAGCGCCTCGACAATCACCAGCGGCAGGCATAGCTGCACGATCTGGCTCAGATTGCGCTTGAAGAAATACAGAGAGTCACGCAGTACATCGAACGAATTCATCAGTCGGTATCGCAGGTTGAAAGCAGTGCCTCACTTTAACCGATCAACTCCTTCGGGGCACAAACGTAAACGTTCGGTAAAGGTCATTGAAACATCCTGTATCAGCCCCATTACTGGTGAGCACCTTATCCACTGTGGGTGAGGGCAATGATATTCCCGGCAATCTACGAGGTCGCCATGAACAGCGAAGAACAAACCCTGATCGATGGACTGTTTTCCCGGCTGCAACAGGCCGAAACGGACTCAGCCCCGCGCGACGCCCAGGCTGAGGCGCGGATCAAGGAACACCTGACTCGCCAACCAGCGGCGGGCTATTTCATGACCCAGGCGATTCTGGTGCAAGAGGCAGCCATCAAGAGCCTCGACGAACAGAACAAGCAACTCACCCAGCAAGTGCAGCAATTGCAGGCCGAACTGCAACAGGCCAAGGCGCAGACAGCGGCGCCGGCGCCAAGCGGCGGCTTTTTGTCGAGCATCTTCGGTGGCGCTTCCCGTGATCCGCAGCCTGCGCCGACGCAAAGCGCAGCCCCCTCGAATGGCGGCTGGCGTGAACCAGGACGGCCGTCGTTCAACTCGCAGCCGCAGCAAAACTTCGGTGCACCGCCTGCTCAGCAGAATTTCGGAGCGCCGCCTTCGCAGAATTACGCACCGCAACAGCCTGTCGGCAGCGGTTTCCTCGGCGGTGCGTTGAAAACGGCAGCGGGCGTGGCCGGTGGCGTGATGCTGGCGCAAGGCATCAGCAGCCTGTTCCATCACAATCAGCAGCCGGAAGTGGTTGAAGTCATCAAGGAAGAACCGGCCAAGGTCAACGATCAGAGCGATAGCAGCGGTTGGGGCAATGATCAGCGCGTAGCTGACAACTCCAGCGATCAGGGCGGTTTCACCGACGCGAATTACGACGATGACGGTTCATCGTTCTTCGGTGGCGATGACGACGACTCTTTCATCTGATTCACCTGTGGCGAGGGAGCTTGCTCCCGCTGGACTGCGTAGCAGGCCCCTTGGGTTTCAAAGCAAGGGGGCCGCTTCGCACCCCAGCGGGACGCTGCGGCGTTCCGACAAGCTCCCTCGCCACACGGCCGATTATTCGCGGAACAATCCTTCGGGCTGGCATACTGGGCGACTTTTCGGGCCTGGAGCCTGATCCTGCCCGCGCGCCAACGCGCCACGACCCCGCGCGCCAACGCGCTGAGAGGATGTACGGTGAAAAAAATCGCAGTGTTCGCCGATGTCCAGAATCTCTACTACACCGTGCGTCAGGCCTATGGTTGCCACTTCAACTACGCCGCTTTGTGGGCTGACGTCAGCAAGCAGGGGCAGATCGTCGAGGCCTATGCCTATGCGATCGATCGTGGCGACAGCAAACAGCAGCAGTTCCAGCAGATCCTGCGTAACCTCGGCTTCGTCGTGAAGCTCAAGCCTTACATCCAGCGCAGCGACGGTTCGGCCAAAGGCGACTGGGACGTGGGCATTACCCTCGACATCATGGACGCCGCCGACCATGTCGACGAAGTGGTGCTGGCCTCTGGCGACGGCGATTTCGACATGCTGCTGGAGCGCATCATCGCCAAGCACGGTGTGCAGGCGGTGGCCTACGGCGTGCCGGGCCTGACGGCCAACTCGCTGATCCGCGCCGCCAGTCGTTACGTACCGATCGAAGGCGCGTTGCTGCTCAAGAATTGATTTTTACGGAGTTGAAACAGGTTTGGAACGCATAGCAGTCATCGACTTTGAAACCACCGGGATCTCCCCGAGCAGCAGCTGCCGGGCCACGGAAATTGCCGTGGTGATTCTTGAACAGGGGCGCATCGTCGAGCGTTACCAAAGCCTGATGAATGCCGGCGTGCGGGTGCCGGCGTTCATCGAACAACTGACCGGCATCAGCAACGCCATGCTGCGCACTGCGCCCTCGGCCGAGCAGGTGATGAACGAGGTCAACGAATTTGTCGGCATTACGCCGCTGCTGGCGCACAACGCTGCGTTCGACCAGAAGTTCTGGGACTACGAGCTCGGGCGAATCAAACGTACACGTCTGCAGAACTTTGCCTGCTCGCTGTTACTCGCCCGCCGCCTGATGCCCGCTGCGCCGAACCACAAACTCGGCACCCTCACCACCTTCGCCAGCCTGCCCAATACCGGCAAGGCTCACCGGGCCATGGCCGATGCGGAAATGGCCGCCAACCTGACGGCGCATCTGGCGCAAGAGCTGCGGCAAAAGCATGGATTGCGCGAGTTGTCCCATGATCTGTTGTGCAGCCTGCAGAAAGTACCGGCGGCGAAGATCAATGAGCATTTGAAGCGGTATCGCGGGTTCTGACGGAAGCACTGCTGAACCCCTGATCCCCTGAATCACTGGCCCCCTGAACCTCTGTAGGAGCTGTCGAGTGAAACGAGGCTGCGATCTTTTGATCTAGATCTTAAAAGTCAAAGGATCGCAGCCTCGTTTCACTCGACAGCTCCTACAGGAGAACTATTTGCCATTCCCCTCCAGCTGCCCCAACGGCACCCGCTTTTCGATGGCACTGGACAACACAATCGAGGTCTTGCTGAACCCGAACGCGGCGATCCGGTTGATCAACTCTTCCAGCTCCGGCATCGAGCCCACCGCCGCTTGCATGATCACGCACGGGTCGCCGGTGACGCGATGGCACTCGGTGAGCTGTGGGATTTTGATCAGTTCGTCGTAGGTTTTCTGTTTACCGTGCTGGTTCAGGCGCAGTTCGATGACGCACTGGATCGGCAGGCCGATTTTGGACATGTCGACTTTCGCCTGGTAACCAGTGATCACCCCGCAGGCTTCAAGTTTGTCAACGCGTTCGGCCACCGCCGGAGCGGACAGGTTCACCTTTCGCGCCAGATCGGCGTAGGACGCACGACCGTTTTCCAGCAGGGCGCTGAGGAGCATGCGGTCGTATTTGTCCATCGTGGCCTACCTGAAAAGTGACTGACTTTCGAAAGCACGGTTTATAGCGTCGAACTCCGTGTTTTGAAAAGTGTACCGGCGCTATAAACAGGTTTTGTAGCTTATTTTCCGCTGTTGGCCTTTCTAGAATAGCGGCTCTCCTTGTCTTGTTCATCGAGCTGCCCATGTCTGGTCTACG
Source organism: Pseudomonas sp. B21-019 (assembly GCF_024749225.1). Taxonomy (NCBI): domain Bacteria; kingdom Pseudomonadati; phylum Pseudomonadota; class Gammaproteobacteria; order Pseudomonadales; family Pseudomonadaceae; genus Pseudomonas; species Pseudomonas sp. B21-019. Next base: position 5,526,850 of record NZ_CP087193.1, on the reverse strand, counting down.
CCGTTTTTCCTTACCGCTGATCGCTGCTTTTTTCGCGTTGTACGTGATTTGGGGGTCGACCTACCTGGTGATTCGCATCGGCGTGCAGTACTGGCCGCCGTTGCTGCTCGCCGGTATCCGCTTCGTGCTCGCCGGGACGTTGATGTACGCCTACCTGCGTTGGCGTGGAGCACCGGCACCGACCTGGGCACAGTGGAAAGCGGCGGGGATCATCGGGATTTTGCTGCTGACATGCGGTAACGGTGCGGTGAGCGTCGCCGAGCATACGGGCGTAGCCTCTGGCGTGGCCGCGTTGGCGGTGGCGACGGTGCCGCTGTTTACCTTGTTGTGCGGATATTTCTGGGGCGCGCGTAATACCCGTCTCGAATGGGCCGGGATTGTGCTCGGGCTGATCGGCATTGCCATGCTCAACCTCGGCTCCAACCTGCAATCGAGCCCGTTGGGCGCAGCGTTGCTGGTGTTCGCGGCGGCGTCCTGGGCCTTCGGCTCGGTGTGGAGCAAACATTTGCCGTTGCCTCAGGGCGCGATGGCCAGTGCCGTGGAGATGCTGGTGGGTGGCGTGGTGTTGCTGATCGGCAGTGCGGTGAGTGGTGAGCGTCTGGAAAGTCTGCCGCCGATCGAAGGCTGGGCGGCGCTGGCGTACCTGACCCTCTTCGGTTCGATCATCGCCTTCAACGCCTACATGTACCTGTTGAAACACGTGCGTCCGGCCGCGGCCACCAGTTATGCCTACGTCAACCCTGCGGTGGCGGTGTTGCTGGGGATCGTGTTTGTCGGCGAGACCATCGGTATCGAGGAAACGCTGGCCATGGCGGTGATCATCAGTGCCGTGGTGTTGATCGGGTTGCCGCAGTGGCGCCGTGGCACAGATCGGCCTGCCCCTGCCGTAGTGGTGCCGACAGAATCCCGCGCGAATTAGGGTAAACTGCGCGCCATTGCACACTTGTTTCGCACAATCGCGCTGAATTTTCCTACGGTACTCCCATGACTTTCGCCACCCTTGGCCTGATCGAACCCTTGCTGCGCGCCCTCGAGACGCTTGGTTACCAGACCCCGACGCCGGTTCAGGCGCAAGCGATTCCGGCGGTGCTGGCCGGTCGCGACCTGATGGCTGCGGCCCAGACCGGTACCGGCAAAACCGCCGGTTTCGCCTTGCCGCTGCTGCAATTGCTGACCATGGAAGGGCCGAAGGTCAGCGCCAACTCCGTGCGCGCGCTGATTCTGGTGCCGACCCGCGAACTGGCCGAGCAGGTTCACGAAGCCGTGCGCCAGTACGCCGAGAACCTGCCGTTGAGCACCTACGCGGTGTACGGCGGCGTCAGCATCAACCCGCAAATGATGAAGCTGCGCAAAGGCGTCGACCTGTTGGTGGCGACCCCGGGCCGTTTGCTCGACCTGTTCCGCCAGAACGCGCTCAAGTTCAACCAGCTGCAAACCCTGGTGCTGGACGAAGCCGATCGCATGCTCGATCTGGGTTTTTCCGAAGAGCTGGGGAACATTTACAAGGCGCTGCCGAAGAAACGCCAGACGTTGTTGTTCTCCGCGACCTTCTCCGATGCCATCCGCATGCTGGCCGGGCAAATGCTCAACGACCCGTTGAGCATCGAAGTCAGCCCGCGCAACGTGGCCGCCAACACCGTCAAGCAATGGGTGGTGACGGTGGACAAAAAGCGCAAGCCGGAGTTGTTCATTCACTTGATGCGCAAGGGCAAGTGGAAGCAGGTGCTGGTGTTCGCCAAGACCCGTAACGGCGTAGACGCGTTGGTGGAAAAACTCCAGGGCCTGGGCGTCAATGCCGACGGCATCCACGGCGACAAACCCCAGGCAACTCGCCAGCGGGCGCTGGATCGCTTCAAGGCCAGCGAAGTGCAGATCCTCGTGGCCACCGACGTCGCTGCCCGTGGTCTGGATATCGAAGATTTGCCATTGGTGGTCAACTTCGACCTGCCGATCGTGGCAGAGGACTACATCCACCGCATTGGTCGTACCGGCCGTGCGGGTGCAACCGGGCAGGCGATTTCGCTGGTCTGCGCCGATGAAGTGAATCAGCTGTCAGCCATCGAGATGTTGACCCGTCAGACGTTGACTCGCCAGATGGAGCCGGACTTCGAACCTGAACACCGCGTGCCGGATACCGATGCCAGCGGTCAGGTGATCAAGAAGCCGAAAAAACCGAAGAAGCCCAAAACCTCCGGTGGCGGCAAGCGCAACCTGGGTAAATGGGTCGAGAGCGGTGATGCGTCAGCGCCGGAGCCTTCGATCAAGCCGGTGCGTAAAGTGCCAGTGTTCAATACCGGGCCGCGTAAGCGTAAGCCTTGATCCTCTGAAGATCGTTCCCACGCAGTGTGGGAACGATCAGCGTCGGTGCTTCAACCACTCCACCATCCCCAACCCCGCCGCTCGCCCACTGGCGAAACACGCGGTCAGCAGATAGCCGCCGGTCGGCGCTTCCCAATCGAGCATTTCCCCTGCGCAGAACACGCCGGGTAGTTGCTTGAGCATCAAACGTTCATCCATCGCCTCGAACATCACGCCACCGGCGCTGCTGATGGCTTCGTCCAATGGTCGGGTTTTCACCAGCGTCAGCGGCAATGCCTTGATCGCTTTGGCCAGCAGCGCCGGATCGGTAAAGCACTCGGCCGGGGTCAGTTCCCGCAACAATGCTGCTTTCACGCCATCAAGCCCAAGCTGACTGTGCAGGTGTTTGGCCATGGAGCGTGAGCCGCGCGGTTTGCTCAGCGCCGCCTGGATTTTATCCACAGGCTTGCCTGGTAACAGATCGAGGTGAAGGGTTGCCGAGCCGTGTTGATTGATCGCTTCGCGGATCGCTGCCGACAGGGCGTAGATCAAACTGCCTTCAATCCCCGTGGCAGTGATCACACACTCGCCGAGTCGTGGCACGTCGTCATTGAGGCCGATGGCGATGTTTTTCAGCGGGCTGCCGGCGAATTTGCTGACCATCAATTCGCTCCAGGCCTGCACCTCGAAGCCGCAATTGCTCGGTTGCAACGGCGCCAGCCCTACACCGCGCTGTTCCAGCGGCAGCATCCAGGCACCGTCCGAGCCGAGACGCGACCAGCTGCCGCCGCCGAGTGCCAGCAGGCTCGCATCCGCGTGAACGGTTTTTTCGCCTTCGGGACTGTCGATGCGCAAATCACCGTTGGTATCCCAACCGAGCCAGCGATGGCGGGTGTGGATAACTACGCCGGCATCGCGCAGGCGTTTGAGCCAGGCACGCAACAGGGGCGCGGCTTTCATGTCGGTGGGAAACACCCGGCCGGAGCTGCCGACAAAGGTTTCGATACCCAGGTCATGAATCCATTGGCACAAGGCTTCGGCGCCGAACGAGCGTAACAGCGGGGCAATCTGCGGCGCCCGTTCGGCATAGCGTGAGAGAAATGCCGGGTAGGCCTCGGAGTGGGTGATGTTCATGCCGCCGACCCCGGCGAGCAGGAATTTTCGCCCCACTGAAGGCATGCCGTCGTACAGATCGACCTTGATCCCGGCCTGGCTCAACACTTCAGCCGCCATCAAGCCGGCGGGGCCGCCGCCAATGATGGCGACTTGAGGGGGGAGGGAAGTGGAGGGCTGGGTCATGGCGAGAGCTGCGGCGTGGCGGAATAAGCCGCGCATTCTACCAGCCCTGTTCCCTGTGGGAGGATTCGAGGGCTGGTTAAAAAACAACCACCGCTCTGTAACCTATACCCCGCATGGGCTGCAGGCCCTTTCACTCAGGTTATCCACAGGCGGTTCCACAGGCATTGTGGGTAAAGACTCACACATCAATGACAACCTGATGACTGCCACACCCGTTGGGCGCTGTGATGGAGGATGCCATGACGGCGCGCCAGGGCCTTGCGGTCCTTGCTGTAGCCGCCGCCGATCACGCCGACCACCGGAATATCCCGGCCCAGGCAATGGCGCATCACGCTTTCATCACGAGCGGCGACGCCTTCGTCGGTCAGCTTCAGATAACCCAGGGCGTCATCCTTGTGCACGTCGACACCGGCGTCGTACAGCACCAGATCCGGTTGATAGAGCGGCAGCAAATAGTTGAGCGCATCGTCCACCACCTTCAGGTAATCGGCATCGCCCATGCCCATCGGCAACGGGATGTCCCAGTCGCTTTCGGCTTTGCGTGCAGGAAAATTCTTTTCGCAGTGCAGGGAAACGGTCACCGCTTCTGGGGTGTTGTGCAGGATTCGTGCAGTCCCGTCGCCCTGATGCACATCGCAATCGAAGATCAACACCCGATTCACCCGGCCACTTTCCAGCAGGTAATGGCTGATCACCGCCAGGTCATTGAAGATGCAGAACCCGGCAGGGTGATCGTAATGCGCGTGGTGTGTGCCGCCGGCCAGGTGACAAGCCAAGCCATGTTCCAGCGCCTGTTCGGCCGCCAGCAGCGAACCGCCGACCGCCCGCACTGTGCGCCGGGCCAGTGCTTCGCTCCAGGGCAGGCCAAGGCGCCGCTGGTCTTCGCGGGACAACTCGCCATCCATGTAGCGTTCGATATACGCAGGGTCATGGGCGAGGGCGAGAATATCCGCCGGGCACAGCTCCGGGCGCAGCAGGTCGATGTCACGGGTCAGGCCACTGTCCACCAGGTGATCGCGCAGCAGGCGAAACTTGTCCATGGGGAAGCGGTGATCCGCCGGGAACTCGGGACTGTAGTCTTCGTGGTAGATCAGGGGCAGGGGCATGGCTGATTTATCGGGGAAGCCTGTAGGAATGAGTGAACGATCCTACCAGCGATGTAGACTTGCGGCATGGAAACAGAGGGGAGGGGCACGATGGAGCCGATACTGGAACTCGAAAGCGCGCGACTGTCATTACGGCAGTGGCGCGATGAGGATTTGCCGGCGTTTGCGGCGATGTGCGCCGATCCACAGGTGATGCGTTATTTTCCGGCGCCCTTGAGTCGGCTGGAAAGTGCCGCGCTGATCGGGCGGGTTCGCGGGCACTTTGCCGAGCATGGTTTCGGCCTCTGGGCACTGGAGCGCAAGGACACCGGAGCGTTCATCGGGTTTACCGGGCTGAGTGTGGTCGGCTTTGACGCACCGTTCACGCCAGCCATCGAAATCGGCTGGCGCCTGGCGCGCGAGCACTGGGGCCTGGGTTATGCCAGCGAGGCGGCATGGACCGCTCTGCGCTGTGGGTTTGATCGCTTGGCGCTGCAAGAGGTCGTGGCGTTCACCACCGAAACCAACCTGCCTTCGCAAAAAGTCATGCAGGCGATCGGCATGCACCATGCCCCCGCCGATGACTTCGAGCACCCAAGGCTTGCAGAGGATCATCTGCTGCGCCCGCACGTGTTGTACCGCATCACCCGTGAGCAATGGCTGCAAACCTTGCATGGATAAGCAGGCACGGACGTTTACAATGGCCCTCATGTTGAACCGGGCCATAAACTGAATCGACCGCCGCAGCCAAGACTGCGCGGCATTGCTTTGTGTGAGGAGAGTCTGAATGAGCCAAGTGTTGGAAGATCTGGTAGACCTGCTGACCCTGGAACCGATTGAAGAAAACCTGTTCCGTGGCCGCAGCCAGGACCTGGGTTTCCGTCAGTTGTTCGGCGGCCAGGTGCTCGGCCAGTCCCTGTCGGCGGCCAGTCAGACAGTCGAAGAGACGCGCCATGTGCACTCGATGCACGGTTACTTCCTGCGTCCGGGCGATGCGAAGTTGCCGGTGGTGTATCAGGTCGATCGGGTGCGCGATGGCGGTAGTTTCAGCACGCGCCGGGTGACGGCGATCCAGAAGGGCAACCCGATTTTTACCTGCAGCGCCTCGTTCCAGTACGACGAAGAAGGCTTCCAGCACCAGAGCGAAATGCCGCAAGTGGTCGGCCCGGAAAATCTGCCGTCAGAATTGGAACTCACCCAGCAACGGGCGCACCTCATCCCAGAGCACATGCGCGAAAAGCTGCTGTGCCCGAAACCGATCGAATTCCGCCCGGTGACCGAGAAAGATCCCTACAACCCGCAGCCTGCCGATCCGGTCAAATACGTCTGGTTCCGCGCCGATGGTGCGTTGGCTGACACTCCAGCGCTGCACAAATACCTGCTGGCTTATGCGTCGGACTTCGGCCTGCTGACCACCTCGATGCTGCCCCATGGCAAATCGGTCTGGCAGAAAGACATGCAGGTCGCCAGCCTTGATCACGCGTTGTGGTTCCACGCCGACCTGCGCGCCGATGACTGGTTGCTGTACGCCATGGACAGCCCGTGGGCCGGCAACTCGCGTGGATTCTCCCGTGGCAGCGTGTTCAACCGTGCCGGGCAACTGGTGGCCTCGGTCACTCAGGAAGGCCTGATTCGTCATCGCAAGGACTGGATATGAGCCTGGCCGAGGTGCGGCACTGGGTGTTCGACATGGACGGCACCCTGACCGTGGCCGTGCATGACTTCGCGGCGATCCGCGTGGCGTTGGCGATTCCTGCAGAACACGACATCCTCACTCACCTCGCTGGGCTGCCGGCCGAAGAAGCGTCGGCCAAACATGCGTGGCTGCTGGAACACGAGCGGGATCTGGCGCTGGGTTCGAAACCGGCTCCGGGCGCGGTGGAACTGGTGCGTGAGTTGGCCGGGCGCGGTTATCGCCTGGGTATTCTCACGCGCAATGCCCGTGAGCTGGCGCATGTCACGCTGGAGGCGATTGGCCTGGCCGATTGCTTTGCGGTGGAGGATGTACTGGGTCGCGATGAAGCGCCGCCCAAACCGCATCCTGGTGGTTTACTGAGACTGGCCGAAGCCTGGAAGGTGCCGGCGAGTGAAATGGTGATGGTCGGTGATTACCGCTTCGACCTGGATTGCGGCCGGGCGGCGGGGACGCGGACGGTGCTGGTGAACCTGCCGGATAATCCGTGGCCGGAATTGACCGATTGGCATGCGCGCGATTGCGTGGAGTTGCGGCAGCTGCTTTCGGCTTGAGAGATTGGGCGTCCGATCAGACGCCCCAAAACTCACTGCCCGAACAACGCCTTCTGCCCCTCAGGCGAGGTAAACATCCCGTCGCCATTGTGTCCAACCCCGGGCACTTCAATCAGCTGCTGACTCAACCCTTGAGGATGGCGCCGTTTCAGATAATTGAAATAATTGCGCCCGCGAATCAAACGAGAAGCGCCCTGGGCTTTGGCTTCGCAACTTTTATCCAGCGCCGGGTGATTCGGGTCGATGTCCTGCTGCCCGAGCAAATAAACGATGTCGCGTTTGATGTAGTTTTCTTCCAGCTGCGCAGGCGTTTGTCCATCGGCATAGGCGGGCAAGTCCGCCAGTCCATACTTCCAGCGATTGAAGTTCGGACACCCCGCATGACTGAACGCCACCGGCCGTTGCTCATTGAAATAGGCATACGACGAAGGATTGGCGATCACATAGCGCACCTTCACCCCTGCTGTGTCGAGGGCTGGCTGAGGGTGGCTCAACATGGCGTAACGCTGAACCACCTGAGCGCCGCCCGAGTGACCGGCAATGACGATTTGCTTCACGTCCGGAAACTGTCGCCGATCACCCAGGCGAGCGATGATTTCGTCGAGCGCCGCGTAGGAGCTCAGCGTAAATGGCGCGGTGGATAAGCCGCCGGCCATCCAGTCATTGCCGTGCCAGCGTAAAACGCTGTCAGGCACCGGGTGGCTCGCGATGTCGGTTTCATTGAGAAACTGCGGGGCGAGCACCAAGGTGTTATCGCTTTGCCCGGCTTGCTGGGCCGCGTGCTCGGCGTTCTGGCGGTAGGTTTCAGCGTTGCGCAAACGACCATGAATGATGATCAGCACCCGTTCGATGTTCTTCGCCGGTGTCGGGCCGATGCCCACCGCGATTTCGCCGGCGCTCAACAGCAGGCGCCCGGAACTGATCTCCTTGACCCCCTGCTCGGCAGCCTGGGCGCTTGTGCAGGTGATCAACAGAGCTAACAACCACTTGTGCATTACAGATTCTTCGCGGCAAAGGTATCGCACTGGCCAACCTGGCCTTGTGCAAATCCGGCTTTGAACCAGCGCACCCTTTGCGCTGACGTACCATGAGTGAATGAGTCCGGTACCACGCGGCCCTGACCTTGCTGCTGCAAGCGGTCATCGCCGATGGCGTTGGCGGCGTTCAAGGCTTCTTCGATGTCACCGGGTTCCAGCCAGTTCAGGCGCTTCTGCGCAATGTTGGCCCAGACCCCGGCCAGGCAATCGGCCTGCAGTTCCTGACGCACCAGCAAACCACCGTCGCCCTCCATTTGCCGGCCCTGCTGCCTAGCGGTCTGAATCTTCGCCGAAACGCCGAGCAAGGTCTGCACGTGGTGTCCGACTTCGTGAGCGATCACGTAGGCCTGGGCGAAATCACCTGCGGCGGAAAAACGCTGGGACATTTCCTGGAAGAAACCCATGTCCAGGTAGACCTTCTGGTCTGCCGGGCAATAGAACGGACCAGTCGCCGATGTCGCCAATCCGCACGCCGAGTTCACCTGATTGCTGAACAGCACCAGGGTCGGGTCTTTATATTGCCGACCGGCCTGCTGGAAAATCTGGCCCCAGGTGTCTTCGGTGTCGCCGAGGATCGAGCGCACGAATTCGGCGTTTTCATCATTGGCCGGCGGTGCCTTGCGGGTGTGGGTGGTGGCCGGAGCCGATTGCTCGCTCATTTGTCCGGTCAATTGACCGAGGATCTGCATCGGGTCCTGGCCGGTGATCCAGCCGATCCCGACGATCAACAGGATCGCGGTCAGGCTCAGGCCCTTGCCCCCGCCGAAGCGCATCCCGCCACCCCCACCGCCGACATCATCGCCACGGGCATCGACCACGTTGTCGCTGCGTCGGCCTTTTTTCCATAGCATGGGGGTGAGTCCTCGTTTGAATATGGTGATGAGTGTTGCTGGTCAGTGAGAGCGGCGCCAGTCCGGTCGTCTGTCTTTTACTGCGCACGGAACATTTCAGACTTGTATTGAACACGGATAGCCCAGCGAATTCCTTCAGGGCGACAGGTTTTTACCGAGTGGGCGAATGCTTGTCTCGAGAATCACTGATCAAACTCACTCTATATCGGCGATATGCCGGGCAGCGATGTAGCCGAAGGTCAGCGCCGGGCCGAGATTGATACCGCCGGCGGGATAGTGCCCGCCCATGATACTGGCCATGTCGCCGCCCGCTGCATACAACCCGGCGATGGCCTGCCCCGACTCGCCAAGAACCTGGGCATGTTCATTGACCTTGAGCCCGGCGAAGGTGCCAAAGCAGCCAGGCTGGACCTTCACGGCGTAGAACGGGCCTTGTTCAATCGGCGCGACGCACGGGTTGGGTTGCTGCAACGCATCGCCCTGTTTGCGGTTGTAGGGCGTCGAGCCACGACCGAACAACGGATCTTCGCCGTTGCGCGCACACCGGTTGTATTCATCCACCGTGCTGCGCAATCCGTTTGGGTCGATGCCGCAGGCCAGGGCCAATTCCTCGACAGTGTTGCCGGTTTTCAGATAACCGCTGCGGATAAAGGATGACAGCGGCACCGGAAACGGCCGAGAAATTCCCAGGCCATAACGCCGTTGAAAACCATGAGTGCAGATCAGCCAGGAGGCGACTTCTTCGCCCAGCGGTGCGGCGGCGACCATGGCCGTCACGTAGTCGTAGTAGCCGTCGGCTTCGTTGACGAAGCGCCGGCCGTTGCTCAGCACACCGATGATCCCCGGTTTGCCGCGTTCGATGATGTGCGGGAAGTGGCCGATGCTGCCGTCACTGTGCGGCACTTGCGAAACCGGCGCCCAGGCCACGGGCGATGCCATGTCGGTGTTGACCCGCGCACCGGCGCTTTCGCCCAATCGCAAACCATCACCGGCGACGCCGAGAGGCGGCAGCGCCAGGTGTTCGTTGCCGGTTGGTGTGCGGGGGAACAGCGCCTTGCGCCGCTCGATATCATTGGCGAAACCTCCGGTCGCGAGCACCACGGCCTTGCGTGCATGGATGCGGATTTTGCCTTTGGCGGTACTGACGATCGCGCCTTGCACCTGATCGCCTTCGCGAAGCAACTCGGTCACCGGTGCCGATTCCCAGAGCAAGACGCCCAGGTCTTCGGCGGACTTTGCCAACCGCGCAACCAGCGCCACGCCGTTGACCAGTTGCATCGCCCGGCCATGAACAATGAGGTCGAACAAGTGCCGAGTGAAGCGCCGGGTCACGTGCCATGCAGCGGGCAAAGAGCGCGTCAGGTTGAGAAATGCGCTCAGGTCCGCCCCCGCCATGATCGGCATGCCCATGAACGAAGTTTCCCGCATGGTTTTGCGAAGGCGCTTCAGTAGCTTGCCGACTTTTCGTCCGTCATAAGGCGCAGCGATCACCGACCGTCCGCCGGTGCCGGCGCCCGGCGTGTCGCCATGAATGTCGGCGATGGCGTTGCCATCGGCGAATTGCAGGGCAGTGTGTTGCTCGAAGAACGCGACCATTCGCGGGCCAGCCTCAAGGAACGCGTCGATCATCGCCGGATCGTAACGCTCACCCAATTCGTGCTTCAGGTAAGTGCGCGGTTGCTCGACGTCTTCAACGATGCCGGCACGACGCGCCAGAGGATTGCACGGCACCCAGGCCCATCCGCCGGACCACGCCGTGGCGCCGCCGAACACCGGGTCTTTCTCGACCACGATCACTTTCAAGCCATGCCAGGCTGCGGTTACAGCTGCGGACAATCCGGCCGCACCGGAGCCGACGATCAGCACATCGCATTCGATGTCCGCAAGGAGGGGAGAGTCGGCAGGCATCGTTTAAAAGCTCCAGGTTGTTTTTGGAATTTGATTCCAGAAAATATAAAGGCTTGATTGATCCCGGCAACCATTCACTGCGTAAAGAGGGCGGTTATCGGACAGCGGGTTCCAGATTTCGCATTACGTGGTTTGTCTTTTAGAATCGGCAAAATTTCGAGTGGAACCCCCCCATGGCCGGCAGTCAGATCGAACGTGTTTTCAGCGTGCTGGAAAGCCTCACCAGTGACCCTCGCGGCCTGCCGATGCAGACGTTGGCGGAGCAACTGGACATCCCCAAAAGCGCGACCCACCGTCTGCTCACCGAGCTGATTCGGCTGGGTTACGTGCGACAGAATCCGGAGAACCTGCGCTATCACCTGTCGACCAAACTGGTGGCGATGGGTTTCCGTTACCTGTCGAGCAGCGGCGCCGATATCGTGCAACCGGTGCTCGATCGCCTGGCCGAGGAAACCGGCGAGCTGGTGCGCCTTGGCGTTATTGAAGGCGAGCGCCAGGTCTGGATCGCCAAGTCTCAGGGTGCCCGCTCGGGCCTGCGCTACGACCCGGACATGGGCCGTGATGCGCCCTTGTTCTACACCGCGTCGGGCCATGCATGGCTGGCGTGCATGAGCGATGCCGAAGCGTTGTCGCTGGTGGAGCGTCAGGGGAGCGAACGGCCGAAAGACCTGGGGCCGAACGCGCCGCGTTCCAACATTGAGTTACTGGAGCGCCTGCGTCTGGCGCGAGAGCAGGGCTACGCCTGGGTCGAAGAGAGTTCGGCAGTGGGCACCTCGGCGATTGCGGCGGTGGTGCGCCACCCAGGCGACGGTCGAGTGATCGGTGTGCTGAGCATTGCCGGGCCAAGCGCGCGGATGCCGGGGGCACGGTTGCATGAACTGGCGCCGCTGTTGTTGAAGTTCACTGAGGAGCTGTCTGCCGCAAGCCTGGCTTCGGAGTTGTTCGTCTAATTCTGCCCGCACAAACCCATATGTGGGCTATGCGAATCTGTGCGTTGTTCGAACACAAGTTGCCGTTACTCCTGTAAGAATCTGGAACCAGGTTCTAAATTATTGGAATTCATCCCTCCGACAATAATCACAAGAGGACCGCAGCATGACTTCGCCCCTTCGCATCGCCCTGATCGGTGCCGGCAACATGGGCCAGCAGCATTACCGGCATCTGCAAACCCTGACGCAAGCGACGTTGTGTGCGGTGGCCGATCCCGGGCCACAAGCGGCAGGCCTCGCGGGCGAATGGGGCGTGGGGTATTTCGCGGATCACCGTCAGATGCTGGACCAGGCGAAGCCAGACGCAGTGATCGTCGCCAACCCGAACACGCTCCACATCAGCACGGCGCTCGATTGCCTCGCCGCCGGCGTGCCGGTGCTACTGGAAAAACCGGTCGGTGTGCACCTGGATGAAGCGCGCGAACTGGTGGCTGCGTCGAAAGCCACCGGTGTTCCCGTGCTGGTCGGCCATCATCGCCGGCACAATCCGTTGATCGTCCGCGCCCATGAACTGGTGCAGGGTGGCGCTTTGGGGCAGCTGACGACGGTGACGGCGCTCTGGCAGTTGCGCAAACCCGACAGCTATTTCGAAACGTCATGGCGCCGCGAGCCCGGTGCGGGGATGTTGCTGACCAACCTGATTCATGACCTCGACCTGCTGCGTCATCTTTGCGGCGAAGTGCGGCAGGTGCAGGCGATCACCAGCAATGCGGTGCGCGGGTTTGCCAACGAAGATTGCGCGGCGGTGTTGCTGCAGTTCGACAATGGCGCACTGGGCAGCCTGACCGGTTCCGACGCGGTGGCGGCGCCCTGGAGTTGGGAGCTGGATTCCGGGGAGAACCCGGTCTATCCGCGCCAGGCCGATCAGCCGTGTTACTTGCTGGCCGGGACGGGCGGTGCGTTGAGCATTCCGCAGCTCAAGCGCTGGCATTACGCCGACGTCGATGGCGGATGGCATCAACCGTTGCTGGCGGAGCAGGAAAGCTTCTGCGCCGATGAAGCATTGCGTTTGCAGTTGCAGCATTTCGTGCGCGTGGCGCGCCGGGAAGTCGAACCGTTGGTGAGCGCTGCCGATGCTGCGCGCACCCTGGCGCTGGTTGAAGCGATTCGCGAGGCCGCCGAAACCGGTCGTGCCTGCACCCCGATGTTGATCGAGGAATGAACATGAGTGAGCGGATCTTTTCCCTGGCCAGCCTGACCGTGCTGGAGTTGTCTCCGCCGCAGATGGTGGACGTTGCGGCGCGTGCCGGTTACAGCCATGTCGGATTACGCCTTGAACCGGCGACACCCGAAGAACATCACTTTGCGCTGGTAGCCGATGTCGGTTTACGGCGTGAGACACTGGCGCGGCTGCGCGATACCGGCATTCGTGTGCTGGATGTTGAAATCCTGCGTCTTAAACCGCAAACCGTCGTCGCCGACTTCGAGAAGATTCTGGCGGTCGGGGCGCAATTGGGTGCCAGTGAATTGCTGGTGGCCGGTAACGATTCCGACGAACAACGACTCACCGAGAACTTCGCCCGGCTGTGTGATCTGGCGGCACCTTATGGGCTGCATCCGCATCTGGAGTTCATGCCGTGGACCGATGCGCGCGATCTTGAACAAGCGGTGCGCATCGTCGAAAACGCTGACCGTGAAAACGGCGCGGTGTTGGTGGACGCGTTCCATTTCGACCGATCGGGTTCGCGGCTGGAAGATCTGGCCAAAGTTGCCCCGTCACGGTTACGGTATGCACAGCTGTGCGATGTTGCGGGACCACGGCCAACGGACATGGCGGAGATTTTGCGTCAGGCGCGTAACGAACGGCGTTTTCCGGGCGATGGTGATTGTGATCTGGCGGGGTTGTTGCAGGGTTTGCCGGCCGATATCCCGTTAAGCCTGGAGATTCCCACCGTGAAGTTGCTGGAACAGGGCGTGAGCGGGTTGCAGCGGGCGCAGATGGCGTTGGATAAAACCCGGGAATTGTTGGCGCGGCGGTAAGCGGTGCTGCGCACCTATCGCGGGCAAGCCACGCTCCCACAGGTTATCCAGTGTTCATGTAGGAGCGAGGCTTGCCGGCGAAGCCTTTGACTTTCGATGTAAAAAAAAGGATCGCTCATGACCGTCAGCACACCGCTCTCCGGCGTAAACCAACCCTTCAAAGGGATTCTGCTGATCGTCGTCGCGACCTTCCTGTTTTCCAGTCACGACGCCTTGTCGAAATATCTATCGGGTTTCTATCCGATCGTCATGGTGGTTTGGGCCCGCTATGTGGTTCACACCTTGCTGATGGCCGGGATTTTCCTGCCGCAATCGGGGTTGCGCGTCCTGCGCACCAAACGTCCGTTGCTGCAGTTGTTCAGGGCGTTGTGCCTGTTGGGCACCAGTTTGTTCTTCACCACCGGTTTGCAGTACATCCCATTGGCCGAAGCCACGGCGGTCAACTTTCTCGCTCCGGTTCTGGTCACCGCGTTGTCGGTGCCACTGCTGCGTGAGCGGGTCACTCGTGGCCAATGGATCGCAGTGATTTGCGGATTTGTCGGCGTGTTGATCATCGTCCATCCCGGCGGTGATCTGTTCACGCCAGCAGTCTTGCTGCCACTCTGCTCGGCGCTGTTTTTCTGCTTCTATCAATTGCTCACCCGCAAGCTCAGTGAAATCGACAGCCCGACCACCAGTAACTTCTTCGCCGGCCTGTGCAACACCCTGGTGATGAGTGCTCTGGTGCCGTTCTTCTGGAAAGTGCCAAGCCTTGGGCATGGATTGATGATGGTTGCACTGGGCGCCTGCGGGATGACGGCGCACCTGTTTTTGACCCAGGCGTTCCGCCATGCCGCCCCCGCGCTGCTGGCACCGTTCGGCTATTGCCAGATTGTCTTTGCCGGTTTGCTCGGCTGGTTGCTGTTTTCTCACACGCCGACCCTGACCACGGTGGTCGGGATCGCGGTGATTTGCTGCAGCGGGTTGGCGGCGGCGTGGCAACAAAGCCGCCGCTGAACCCGGTCAAAATTTGAAACGCACCACCAGGTTTTGCAGGCCTGCCGCCAGTCGCGACAACTCCTGGCTGGTGGCGCTGGTCCGGGTCGCGGCGTCGGCGCTTTCCAGCGACAGGTCGCGGATGTTCAGCAGATTACGATCCACCTCACGGGCCACCTGCGCCTGTTCTTCCGAGGCGCTGGCGATCACCAGGTTACGTTCATGGATCTGCTCCATCGCCCGGGTGATTTCTGCCAGTGCCAGCCCGGCCTGTTCAGCAATCGACAAGGTTTCGGCGACACGCTGACTGTTGTCGTGCATCGACATCACCACACCGTTGGTATCGCCCTGAACCCGGCCAATGATCTGTTCGATCTCCCGGGTTGATTGCTGAGTGCGATGCGCCAGCGCCCGAACTTCATCGGCCACCACCGCGAAGCCACGTCCGGCTTCACCGGCCCGCGCAGCCTCGATGGCGGCATTGAGCGCGAGCAGGTTGGTCTGTTCGGCGATGGCGCGGATCACGTCCAGCACCTTGCCGATTTCCCGGGACTGCTCGGCCAGGGTCTGAACCTGTTGCAGCGCGATGCCCGCATTGCCGCTCATCGCCTGAATCGAATCCAGGGTTTCAATCACCCGGGCCTGGCCCTGATTGGCTTGCTGTGTGGACTGTCTGGTGCTGTCGGAAGTCGACACCGCGTTGCGTGCCACTTCTTCCACCGCGACGGTCATTTCGTTGACGGCCGTGGCGGCCTGCTCGATTTCATTGTGTTGCTGTTGCAGCCGACTGGAATCCTGTTGAGTGCTTTGATTCATCTGCAGGGCGGCGGCCGCCAGTTGAGTCGACGTGCCGCTGATTAGTTGCAGGGTTTCCCGCAGGCTGGTCTGCATGGCCGACAGGGCCTTAAGCAAGCGTGCGGTTTCATCGGCGCCGTGGCTGCGGATCGGTTGACTCAGGTCACCGGCGGCCACTTGCTCGGCCACGTCGACCGCCTGACGGATCGGCATGACGATGCTGCGTATCAACAGCCAGGCAAGGCACAGGGTCAGGAGCGCGACGGCTATCAGCGCACCGATCACGGTGATTTTTACCTGATTGTAGAGTGAGTCAGCCTGGTTGGCCGAGAGGCTGACTTCGTTGGCGGAAAGCGCCATCAACTCGGCGAACTGGTCACCGGTCTGGGTCGAGTAGTCCTGGATTTTTCCATTGAGCAACGCGGTCATTTCTTCGCTGCGGTTTTCCCGCGACAGCGCTTCGTATTGCGCCAGCGCCTGGCGGTAACTGGTGACGGTGGTGACGAACTTTTCGTACGGCCCCCGGTTGTAATCACCGACCAGCGGAGTGAATTTTTCCAGCGTCTCTGCAAGCCAACCCTGCACTTGGTGCAGACGTGTGACGGTGGCATCGAGCACCTTTGGATCGCGGTTGAGCGCCATGCGCAGGCTGAGCACGCGAATGCTCAGGATGTAGTCGCGGATTTCACCCAGGTGGCGAATGCTGGGCAGGGAGACGTTTTCAGTGTGCTGGCCGGTGGCGCGGACTTGCGCGACCTGTTTAAGGGCGAACAGCCCCTGCAACAGGACCAGCAGGGCGATGACGCCGAAGCTGATCACGGCACGTTTGGCGATGCTCAAGTTACCTGGCGACATGGTGTGCCTCTGTGGCTGTGAGAAAAAAAGGGTGAAATGGATAAATCGCGGCCATAAAAAAACGCAGGCCCGGGATCAGGCCTGCGTTTGTGGTGTATCAATCTTTTACGGTCGGAATCTTGCGCGGTGCCATGAAGTACATCCAGGTCAGCGCGATGAAGTACATCGCCGGAATGATGGTGAACAACACGGTGTAGTTGTTGTTGGTGATGGTCAGAATGTGGCCGACCAACTGGGTCATGAACATCCCGCCGATCGCCGCGCACATGCCACCGAAGCCGAACACCGTACTCATCATGTGTTTAGGCGTGTAGTCCATCACCAGGCTCCAGATGTTCGCGGTCCAGGCCTGGTGCGCGCCAATGGCCAGGGAGATGGCGAAGACTGCGAGCCACAGGCTGCTCGAACCGGCGGCCATGACCACGCCGATGATGCAGCAGGCGAACAGGAACATGGACATCAGTCGGGCCTTGATCGGGTTGATCCCGCGACCGATCAGGAACGAAGACAGGATCCCGCCGCCGACGCTGCCGAAGTCAGCCGTGAGGTAGATGATGATCAGCGGAATTCCCATCTGGGTCACGTTGATCCCCAGGTTGTATTGCTGATTGAGGAACGGCGGCAGCCAGTACAGGTAGAACCAGAACACCGGCGCGGTGATCGAGTAGGCGAGGGCGAAGGCCCAGGTGCCACGCATGCGCAGGATTCGCGAGAACGGTACGCGGGATTGTTCCGGTTCGACTTCCTTCTGGATGTAGTCCAGTTCCGATTGTTTAACGCTCGGGTGATCTTCCGGGTTGAAGTACTTCAGGCCCCAGAACAGCAACCAGATGCCGCCCAGCGCCGCCATGCACAGGAACGCGGCTTGCCAGCCCCAAGCGTGAAGAATCAGTGGCAGCAGCATCGGTGTGAACATCGCACCGACGTTGGTCCCGGCGTTGAAAATACCGGTGGCCACGGCGCGCTCGCCAGCCGGGAACCACAACCGGGTGGTTTTCACGCAGGCCGGGTAGTTGGCGGCTTCGGTCAGACCGAGAATGAACCGGCAGACCATGAAGCCCGCCGCCGAAGTGGCCAGGCCATGAGCGCCGGTGGCCAGGCTCCAGAGCAGTACCGCGAAGAAGAACACGCGCTTCACGCCGACCCGGTCGATCAACCGGCCTTGCAGCACGAAACCGACGGCATAGCCGACCTGAAACCAGAAGTTGATGTTGGCGTAGTCCATCGCCGTCCAGCTCAGTTCCTTGGCCAGGATCGGCTGCATGACGCCCAGGGCGGCGCGGTCGATGTAGTTCAGGGTGGTGGCGAAAAATACCAGCGCCAGCATTCCCCAGCGGGTTTTGCCGACGGCCATGGCGCCGCGGATTTTGTCGCCGATGCCGCCAGTGGCGACGCTTTGGGCCGAAGCCACGCGAGAGCTTTGAGAAGGAAACATGTGTGTGCCATCCGTTCAATGACTGACAAGCGAGGCTTGTCGGGACTTCAAGGGCGCGTGATCAATCGATGGCGACGGGCGCGGATGAGATTGATCGGCTGAGGTGTTTTCGTCAGGCGACGACAACGTTTTATTCAGCGAGCGGCGCAGTTCGGCCGAGTGGGCGCAAGGTTCGGATGGACACCAGGTCTGGCGTGAGATCGGTGGAGCAAGCAAACAAGGCGTTGAATGAGCGCATGAGCGTGTACCCGTTTTTTGAAATTTTTATGTGGTGTTCAGGGTCTTTGGTAACCGAGTCCATGGGGTCGTGACCGGACTCAATGTGGTGTCGATGGTGCGCAGTGGACGAAAAATCGTCAATTCGCCAACCGCCATTGTGTTCGATAATCGCCCGCAAAACTAACCGGGTAGTACACTTTGAATTGCTGTGCGGATTCGTCAAGCCAATAATTTGCCCAACAAGAATGTCCCCACCACCGGGAGTCGACACATGCTGCGTTCCATTGCCACCGTTTCCTTGAGCGGTACCCTGCCGGAAAAACTAGAAGCCATCGCCGCCGCCGGATTTGACGGGGTGGAAATTTTCGAGAACGACCTTCTCTACTACGACGGCAGCCCACGGGAAATCAGGCAGATGTGCGCTGATCTCGGGATCGCGATCACACTGTTCCAACCCTTTCGGGATTTCGAAGGTTGCCGCCGCGATCGCCTGCCGCGCAATCTGGAGCGGGCCGAGCGCAAGTTCGATTTGATGCAAGAGCTGGGCACCGACCTGGTGCTGGTGTGCAGCAACGCCTCGGCCGACTCCATCGGCGATGAGCAGATCCTGGTCGACGACTTGCGCCTGCTCGCCGAACGGGCCGGCGCTCGTGGTTTGCGGATCGGTTACGAAGCGCTGGCCTGGGGCCGCCACGTGAACACATATCAACAGGTGTGGAACATCGTTCGCCAGGCCGACCATCCGAACCTCGGCGTGTTGCTGGACAGTTTCCATACGCTGTCGCTCAAGGGCGACCCGAAGGCGATCGCCGAGATTCCCGGTGACAAGATCTTCTTCGTGCAAATGGCCGACGCGCCGATCCTGGCCATGGACGTGCTGGAGTGGAGCCGGCATTTCCGTTGTTTCCCGGGGCAGGGCGAATTCGATCTGCCGGGGTTCCTCGCGCCGATCATCAAGAGTGGCTACACCGGACCGCTGTCACTGGAGATCTTCAACGACGGTTTCCGCGCCGCGCCACCCCGGGCCAACGCCGCCGACGGCTTGCGTTCGTTGCTGTACCTGGAAGAGAAAACCCGCGAGCGTCTGGAGCAGGAAGCCACGCCTGTGGCCAATCGCGACATTTTGTTCGACACCCCAGGCGCCAGCGAATACAACGGCATCGAGTTTCTTGAGTTCGCCGTGGACGAAAGCCTCGGCGCGAAGTTGTCCCATTGGCTGGAGCGGCTGGGTTTCGTCAAGGCTGGGCAACACCGTTCCAAGAGTGTCAGCCTGTTGCGTCAGGGCGATATCAACCTGATCCTCAACTCCGAACCTTATTCCTTCGCCCACAGTTTTTTCGAGGCCCATGGGCCATCGCTGTGCGCCACCGCCGTGCGGGTCAAGGACAGCGCCAGTGCGTTGGCCCGAGCCGTGGCTTACAAAGGCCAGCCGTATCGTGGGCTGGTAGGCCCCAATGAACTTGAACTGGCAGCCGTGCGTGCGCCGGACGGCAGTCTGATTTACCTGGTGGACCAGGATGCCGACGTCTATGGCACTGACTTCAATCTGCAACCCACAGCCGTGGCCAGCGGCGGCCTCAAGCGTATCGACCACATGGCCATGGCACTGCCCGCCGACAGCCTCGACAGTTGGGTGCTGTTCTATAAGAGCCTGCTGGATTTCGAAGCCGACGATGAAGTGGTGCTGCCCGACCCGTATGGTCTGGTGAAGAGCCGTGCCTTGCGCAGCCGTTGCAGTTCGATCCGCTTGCCGCTGAACATTTCCGAAAATCGCAACACCGCGATCTCACACGCACTGTCGAGTTATCGCGGTTCCGGCGTGCATCACATCGCTTTCGATTGTGATGACATCTTTGCCGAAGTCAGCCGCGCCAAGGAGGCGGGCGTGCCGCTACTGGATATCCCGCTCAACTACTACGATGACCTCGCCGCACGCTTCGATTTCGATGACGAGTTCCTCAGCGAGCTGGCGTATTTCAACGTGCTCTACGACCGCGATGCCCAGGGCGGCGAGCTGTTTCACGTGTACACCGAGCCGTTCGAAGGGCGGTTTTTCTTTGAAATCATCCAGCGCAAAAACGGCTATGCGGGTTACGGCGCGGCCAACGTAGCCGTGCGACTGGCGGCCATGGCCAAATCCCGAAGTGGTGGCGTACGTCAGACAAAGTTGTAGGAAAATCGTAAACACGGGTACAAAACCGCTGCCGCGTGGCTTCCTTCACTGTGCGCAGCGGCCCATAATCGCCTACTTGTGCAGTGATGGCCGTGAGCCCGCAATGACAATAATTTCAGAACTCTCCGTAGCGCCCGAAAAGCCAATTGCCGAGCCTCGCAAGAGTCGCAAGAACAACCCGGAAAAAACCCGCGAGAACATCCTTCAAGAGGCTATTGTCGAGTTCGTCCAGCAGGGGCTTTCCGGTGCGCGCGTCGATGCGATCGCCGAGCGCATCCACACCTCCAAACGCATGATCTATTACTACTTCGGCAGTAAGGAACAGCTCTACGTCGAGGTTCTGGAAAAGCTCTACGGGGATATCCGCAGCACCGAAAGTCGCTTGCACCTGGCCGAGCTGGCGCCGGTGGAGGCGATTCGACGGTTGGTGGAATTCACCTTCGATCACCATGATCGCAACGTTGATTTCGTGCGCATCGTCTGCATCGAGAACATTCACAACGCCGAGTATGTGAAGCGCTCCGATGCGATCAAGGCGATGAACAACACCATCCTCGATTCACTGGGCGAGATTTTGCGTCGCGGGGCCGCAGAGGGTGTATTCCGCGCCGGCCTCGATCCGCTGGATGTGCACCTGCTGATCAGTTCGTTTTGCTTCTATCGCGTGTCGAACCGTCATACCTTCGGTGAGATCTTTCAGATCGACTTGCCGGACGAAAGTATCAAGCAGCGTCATCGGGAGATGATCTGCGAGTCGGTGTTGCGGTATCTGCAGGCCTGATTTTCAGGACCTTAAAAGATCGCAGCCTCGTTTCACTCGACAGCTCCTACAGGGGTATGGGTACTTGTAGGAGCTGTCGAGTGAAACGAGGCTGCGATCTTTTGCATTTCAACCATTCATGCTTTGAAAATGCGCCAGCATCCGCTGGGCATCCGGCGCCACGCCGCTGAATAATTCAAACGCCTTCACCGCCTGAAACACCGCCATGTTGCCGCCGTCCAGGGTTCGGCAACCCAACGCACGAGCGTTGCGCAGCAGTTCGGTTTCCAGCGGGAAGTAAACGATCTCCGCTACCCACAACTGCGCCCGAAGCAGCTCTACCGGCACCGGCATGCCCGGTAGTTTTTTCATGCCCATCGGCGTGGTATTTACCAGCCCGTCAGCCTGACCCAGCGTGCCTGGCAAGTCGTGACCGGCCACGGCGCGGCCAAAACCGAAATGCTGATTGAGGTTGTTCGCCAGTGACTGAGCCCGGCTGTGATCCACATCGAAAATGCTCAGCAGTTGTACGCCTTCGCTCAATAACGCGTGGGCCACCGCCGCGCCTGCGCCACCGGCGCCCATTTGCACCACACGCTCACGGGCAACGTCTTGCAGGCCACGACGAAACCCTTCGGCGAAGCCCAGGCAATCGGTGTTGTGGCCGATGCGTTTGCCGTCCTTCAGCACCACCGTGTTCACCGCGCCAATGCCGCGGGCTTCCGGCGACAATTCGTCGAGCAACGGGATGATTGTCTGCTTGCACGGGAAGGTGATGTTCAGCCCGGTGAAATTCATCCGTTCGGCGGCCATCAGCAGATCGGGCAGGGCGCCGCTGTCGAGTTTCAGCTGATCCAGATCGATCAGTCGATACAGGTAGCGCAGACCCTGCGCATCACCTTCGTGCTCGTGCAGCGCCGGAGTGCGGGAAGCCTGAATGCCGGCGCCGATCAGCCCGGCCAATACCACGGTGTTCTGTGTCATCACGCTTAACCTTTCAAACGTTGGCTGAAATGCTCCAGCGCCAAACGATAGCCGTGGCTGCCGAAGCCGCACATCACCGCCGTGGCGATGGACGAGACAAAGGAGTGATGCCGGAAGGGTTCGCGGGCATGGACGTTGGACAGGTGCACTTCGATCACTGGCAGTTCGCTGGCGACCAACGCATCGCGAATGGCGACCGAGGTGTGAGTCCAGGCGGCCGGGTTGATGACGATCCCGGCGCAGCGGCCACGGGCGGCATGAATCCAGTCGAGCAGTTCGCCTTCATGGTTGGTCTGGCGAAACTCCACCTTCAGGCCGAACTCTTCAGCGGCGCGACCGCACAGCGCTGAAATATCCGCCAGGGTTTCGTGGCCATAAGTCGCCGGTTCACGGGTGCCGAGCAGGTTCAGGTTCGGGCCGTTGAGCACCAGAACGATAGGGGACATTGGGTCTCTCCACTTATTATTTTTGGCATTGGCCGAGGGTCTCAGCCTGTGGAGATAAATTGTACTAACTGGTTAATAAGGTCAATTGAAGAGGCGCCGGCCCTGGATTATCTGTGCGGTGATCGAACATTCAGCGCGGAAGACGCTCAACCAGAAAATCGATAAACGCCCTGAGCCGCAACGGCACATGGCGGCTTTGCGGATACAGCAACGTGAAGGGGCGGGAGCGCCCGCCATAGGGCTTGAGCACTTCCACCAGCGAGCCATCCGCCAGTTCGTTTTCGACGATGAAGCGATAGGTTTGAAACAGCCCGGCGCCGTGTTTCGCCAGCGTCACACCGCCCAGTACGTCATCGGAGCAGCAGTAATTGCCCTCGGCCAGAATCTCCAAAGGCACGCCGTTATCGTTGAACAGCCAGGCAATCCGCCGCCCGCTGCTGGGTAGCTCGAACTGGATGCATTCGTGGTGCGCCAGGTCGTCGAGGGTCTGTGGCGTGCCGGCACGCTTCAGATAGTCAGGGCTGGCAATCATCACCAGCGCGGCGTCCTCCAGTGGCCGGGCAATCAGCCCGGAGTCGGGAATCGCCCGCACACGGATGGCCATGTCATAGCCTTCGCCGACGAAATCGATGTTGCGATTGCTGATGTGCGCCTCGACTTTCACGGCGGGAAAACGCGCCCGGAACGCCGGCAGCAGCGGCAGGATGCGGTGGTGGGCATAGGTGGTGGGAATGCTGATACGCAAGGTGCCGGAGGGTTCCTGCTGTTGGCCCATGACCTCGCGTTGAGCCTCGACCAATTGCGCAAGGGCCAGGCGACACTCCTCGAAATAGCGCCGGCCACTGTCGGTCAGCTTGACGCTGCGGGTGGTACGCGCGAACAGCCGCACACCCAGACGTTCTTCCATCCGCGACACCGAGCGGCTGACCGCAGCCGGGGTCACACCCGCCACCAGGGCCGCAGCGGTAAAGCTGCCGGCTTCGGCGGCCAGGCAAAACAGTTCGATGCTGCCGAGCTGAAGATCGTCGAAATGTCGCTGCATGATTGATTACACCAAGAATCAAATGGGATGCCCGAGGTGGTATTTATCAAATGCAGACGTACAAATACAGGGTTCGTTTCAACCACCAGCGCCGTTGAGTTCATCACCGACCAGATATTGGCAGTGAAAGGATTGCTTACTCTTTTTTGCCCTGATTGGCAGGGGGCGGTCGACCTGAAACGCTAGGCTCAAACGTGGTCAGCTGATCGAACGGTTAGCGCCAGTTATCGGATTTTTCAAGGAATGGCGAATCTTCGGATTCTATAACCTAACGGATGGGTTAGCATGAATGTATGCCGCTACAAGGGGTTGTCACTGGTAGTCATGTTGCGTGATGAGCATTGCCCGCCACATGTTCACGTCGATGGAGGCACATGGAGCGCACGCTTTCGGTTCAGCTTCTGGCACAACGGCGTAGAGCTCTGGGATGTCATTCCTCATTCGCATCGACCTCCTCTGGCCATGCTGGAGGGGTTACGCCAGGCGCTCAGGCAACCTGCCCATTTGCGGCGAGCCCGTGGCATCTGGTGGAGCAAATTGCAGACGGCCTGCCTCGACAATCAGTTATGGGATTGGCAGGGCAATGAAGTGGTCGTGATGAAGAGGGTTGCCAGCACGACTTACATGATTGGTTCGGCTCGCTATGAGCCTGAAGGAAACAAGACCTTATTGACGCTGATGGGAGCACCGGAGGGCGTGGAGATCGAATTATGAAAACGATAAGCGCAAAAATGCAGGTAGATCACCCTGTGACCGAAGGCGTTTTGGACGAAGCGATCGAGAGTGGCGAGTTACGCCGTCGCAGTGGATTGAATGCAACGACGGTGATCTTCCTTGATCCATGCCTCGCCGTCGGTTTCGAAGATGGCAGCAGTGTGTTGTTGCCAGTGAAAAACTACCCGGAATTCGATGGTTTCGAGGCCGATGATTTCGCCGGCCTGAAAGTCGGTTTCGCCGGCGCCGCGCTTTTTCATGAAGACAAGGATCTGCAGGTGTCCATCGCCGGTTTGATTTCGGCGAGCAAGCCGCTGATGGATATGGCGGCCTCGGTGATCGCCTCGCGCAATGGTCGTCAGAGCAGCGCCGCCAAGGCCGAGGCAGCTCGGGCCAACGGCAAGAAGGGCGGTCGCCCACGCAAGGTCGATGCGGCTCTTTGATCGCCTACAAAAAAGCCGTCCCAAGGACGGCTGATTTGTATAACGACTGCATTCAACGACGGGTCAACAACACTCCGGATTCCATGTGATGGGTCCACGGGAACTGGTCGAACATCGCGCATTGAGTAATGCGGTGAGTGTCGTTTAGTTGGGCGATGTTGGCCGCGAGGGTTTCCGGGTTGCAGGAGATGTAGAGGATGTTGTCGAAGCGCCGGGTCAGTTCGCAAGTATCCGGGTCCATTCCGGCGCGGGGCGGATCGACGAACACGCTACCGAACTCGTAGCTCTTGAGGTCGATGCCGTGCAGGCGACGGAACGGGCGAACTTCGTTCAGGGCTTCGGTCAATTCTTCGGCAGACAAACGCACCAACGTGACGTTATCCACCGCGTTTTCGCTCAGGTTGCTGAGCGCTGCGTTGACCGAGGTCTTGCTGATTTCAGTGGCCAGCACTTTGCGCACGCGGGTAGCGAGCGGCAAAGTGAAGTTGCCGTTGCCGCAATACAGCTCCAGCAAATCGTCGGAACGATCGCCAAGGGCGTCATACGCCCAGTTGAGCATCTTCTGGTTCACCGTGCCGTTGGGCTGGGTGAACGCGCCTTCCGGCTGGCGATAGCTGAAGGTACGGCCGCCGACTTCAAGTTGCTCGACCACGTAATCGTGACCGATCACTTCGCGTTTGCCCTTCGAGCGACCGATGATACTGACGTTCATGTCGGCTGCCAGCTTCGACGCCGCCGTGTGCCAGTGCTCGTCCAGCGGGCGGTGGTAGCACAGGGTGATCATCGCATCGCCGGCCAGCGTGGTCAGAAACTCCACCTGAAACAGTTTGTGGCTCAGGGCTGCACTCGCTTGCCACGCCGCCTTGAGCTGCGGCATCAACTCATTGATGCGCAGGCTTGCGATCGGAAATTCTTCGATCAGGATCGGTGTGCGTTTGTCTTCCTGGGAAAACATTGCGTAGTGGCGCTCGCCGGCTTCACGCCACAGGCGGAATTCGGCACGCAGGCGGAAGTTTTTCAGCGGCGAATCAAACACCACTGGTTCGGGCGCATCGAACGGGGCCAGCAGGTCGCGCAGGCGCGTGACCTTTTCTTCGAGCTGAACGGCATAAGCCTGGGAATCAAAAGTCATGCGTTGAACCAACCCAACTTGATCACGAACAGAATCGACAGAATCACCAGCGCCGAATTCAGTTCACGGCCGCGACCGGACAACAACTTGGTGGCGGTCCAGGAGATGAAACCGAAGGCGATGCCGTTGGCGATGGAGTACGTGAATGGCATGGCCAGGGCGGTGACCACGACCGGTGCGGCGACGGTGATGTCGTCCCAGTCTATTTCCGCCAGGCCGGATGTCATCAATACGGCGACGAACAGTAATGCAGGCGCCGTGGCGAAGGCTGGAACGCTGGCCGCCAATGGCGAGAAGAACAGCGCCAGCAGGAACAGAATCGCCACCACGATGGCCGTCAGGCCGGTGCGGCCACCGGCACTCACGCCGGCTGCGGATTCGATGTAGCTGGTGGTGGTCGAGGTGCCCAGCAACGAACCGGCCATGGCCGCGGTGCTGTCGGCGATCAGGGCGCGGCCCATTTTCGGCATGTGGCCGTCCTTGCCCATCAGGCCGGCGCGCTTGGCGACGCCGATCAGGGTGCCGGAGTTGTCGAACAGATCGACGAACAGGAACGCGAAAATCACGCTGACCAGACCGATGTCCAGTGCGCCTTTGATGTCCAGTTGCAGGAAGGTCGGCGCCAGCGACGGTGGCATCGACATCACGCCGCCGAACGGGCTGAAGCCCAACAGGATGGAAACGATGGTCACCGACAGAATGCCGATCAGCACCGCACCGCGGACTTTCAGGGCTTCAAGCGCGACGATCAGGGCAAAACCCAGGGTCGCGAGGATCGGCGCCGGTTGCTTCAGGTCACCGAGGCCGACCATGGTCGCCGGGTTGCTGACGACGATGCCGGCGTTGTGCAGGGCGATCAGTGCCAGGAACAGGCCGATGCCGGCGGCAATCGCCGAACGTAGCGCCAACGGGATGCTGTTGATGATCCATTCACGGATGCGAAAGATCGACAGCAGGAAAAACATCACCGCCGAGAGGAACACCGCGCCGAGTGCCACTTGCCAGGTATGGCCCATGTGCAGGACCACGGTATAGGTGAAGAAGGCGTTCAGGCCCATGCCCGGTGCCAGGGCGATCGGGTAGTTGGCGATCAGGCCCATGGTTGTCGAGCCGATGGCAGCTGCCAGACAGGTGGCGACAAACACCGCGCCTTTGTCCATGCCGGTCTCGCCGAGGATGCTCGGGTTGACGAACAGAATGTAGGCCATGGCCAAAAAGGTCGTGACGCCCGCCAGAATCTCGGTCCGCACGTTGGTGTTGTGTGCCTTGAGTTGAAACAGCCTTTCCAGCATGTCTGCTCCCCGTGGCGCGCCCGGCGCCGTGAATGTATCGACCTCAACAGCAAAGCACAGACCGCCGTAGGCGCCTGGGAATTTTCTGTGGGTCGGAAAAAGCCGCGCATCATACCAGCAGCGTGGAGCCATGGCTGCTTATGGCTGCGATCGTCGTCGATGTTTTGCCAAAAAGGGAACTGCGCCATACTGCGCGCTGTTTTTTTAGGGCGGGGAAGGGCGGAATATGAAGTACATGAGCACGCGCGTGGTTGCCGCATTCGCAATGTTGATCGCGTTGTTCCTGGGTGCCCAAACCGCCTCGGCAGCGTCGGCTCCACCACTGAGTCAGGTCAAGGTGCTCAAGGTCGAGTCGCCCAACTGTGGCTTTGAAGATATTGCGGACAAGCAGGAGCAGACCCGTTGCGATCACCAGGGGCCGAACATCAAGGTGTACGTGCTGGAAGTCGGTTACGGTCGCGAAGCCCATGTTGCCCTGGACGGTTTCGAAGTGGATGGCACCCGGACCCCTGTCTGTGCTTTTGATACCGGCAACCTGACCGAGTGCTCAGCCGGGAAAAAAACTGTCGGCTATCTGTACATCTTCAACCTGGCAGGCAAGCAGGACGGCATCTTCACATTCAGCAACACCTCCATCAACGCGCCGGGCAACACGATGTCGACGCAGCTTTACATCAAGTAACGGCCAGGCTCGAACAAGGGGCAGGAAAGCTGACTACGCTTTAAAGATCATTCTCTGGACCGCGCCCATGACCTTTAGAGCCCTGATTACCCTCGCCGAGGGCATCGACGATCTGCAAACCGTGACCCTGATCGATGTTCTGCGCCGCGCCAAGGTTGAAGTGGTGGTGGCCAGTATCGAGTCGCGGCGCATGCTGACCTGCGCTCGCGGCACCCGCCTGACCGCCGATGCGATGCTGGTCGATTTGCTGGCCCAACCCTTCGACTTGATCGTTTTGCCCGGCGGCGCCGTGGGGGCGCAGCATTTGGCGGCCCACCAACCCCTGCAACAATTGATCAAGGACCAGGTCGCCGCCGGGCGCTTGTTCGCCGGCATTGCCGAAGCGCCGGCGCTGGCGCTGCAGACTTTTGGCGTGCTGCGTCAGCGGCGCATGACGTGCCTGCCTTCCGTCAGCCATCAATTGTCGGGCTGCAACTTCGTCGATCAACCGGTGGTGGTCGATGGCAACTGCATCACCGCCCAGGGTTCGGGCGCCGCACTGGAGTTTGCGCTGACGCTGGTGGAGCAACTCTGCGGCAAAGCCACGCGGTCGGCGGTGGCGGGGGAATTGCTGGTGTAGAAGACTGCTTCAGGCCCTGACCTCTTCCACTGGCACATGCATGCGGTCGCGGTTGGCCAGGGTCGGGAACAGTCTGACCCAGGCCCCGGTCACTATCAGTGTGCCGATGCCGCCCATCACCACGGCCGGTACGGTGCCGAACCAGTGGGCCGTCAAGCCAGACTCGAATTCGCCGAGCTGATTCGAAGCACCGATGAACAAGCCATTCACGGCACTGACCCGGCCGCGCATCTCGTCCGGGGTTTCCAGCTGCACGAACGAGGCGCGGATCACCATGCTGATCATGTCTGCCGCGCCTAAAACCACCAACACAGCGAGAGAGAACCAGAACGAAGTCGACAGGCCGAAAGCGATGGTCGCCACGCCGAATACACCCACGGCGGTAAACATCACCCGTCCGACGTTGCGTTCCACGGCAAATCGCGCCAGAAACAGCGACATCAGCAGTGCGCCCACCGCCGGGGCCGAACGCAGCAGGCCCAGACCCCAAGGGCCGGTCAGCAGAATATCTTTGGCGAACACCGGCAGCAGCGCAGTCGCGCCACCCAGCAAGACGGCAAACAGATCCAGGGAAATCGCCCCGAGAATATCCGGACGGCTGCGAATGAAGCGGATGCCTGCGAGCAGCGAATCCAGGGTTGCCTTGCCCTTGTTCAACGGTGTCTGCCGAGCCGGTAGGTTAAGCATCAGCGCACAGGCGATGAGGTAGAGGATCACCGTCGGGCCATACACCCAGACGCTGCCGAAGGCGTAAAGCAAACCGCCCAGCGCCGGGGCAACGATGGTGGCCGATTGCTGCGCAGATTGCGCGGCAGCAACCGCGCGCGGGAATAAGGCACTGGGCACGATGCTCGGCAGCAAGGCCTGGGTGGTTGGCATCTCGAAGGAGCGGGCGGCGCCGAGCAGGAATGCGAGGATGAAGATCATCTCCCGGGTGACATGGTCAGTCGCGCTGCCGATGGCCAGCGACAGGGCGATCAGCGCTTGCACGGACTGACAGATCGCCGCGACCTTGCGCCGGTCATAGCGATCCGCCACATGCCCGGTGTGCAGCATGAACAACACCCGCGGGGCAAATTCCACCAGACCCACCAGACCCAGATCGAGCACATTGCCGGTCAGTTGATACAGATTCCAGCCGATGGCCACGGTCAGCATTTGAAAACCGCTGGCGGTAAATACCCGAGCCAGCCAGAACGCAATAAAAGGGCGGTGATGACGTAACAGCAGGGGCGCTTGGCTGGGCATCTGAAGGCAAGTCTGGGTGAGGGGAAGGGCGAGATTATCACCAACCTGTAACCAGAGGTTGCGAGCGCGGAAAATTTAGTTAGCTAGACACCGATCCCACAGAACATACAAATACCCTGTGGCGAGGGAGCTTGCTCCCGCTGGGATGCGAAGCAGCCCCGAACCTGCTACCCCACACCACAGGCACATCGCGTTACCCGATTTTACGACTGCTGCGCAGCCGAGCGGGAGCAAGCTCCCTCGCCACAGGGAATGCATTGCAACGCATGACCAAACCCGTGAGGCAACCTGTCACGCGGCAATAGACCACACCGTCCATCGGCAAAAATGCGACTACTCTTTCAACGTTGCTTGATCCAGATCAAGACCCTTCGTGGAAATGATCCGGCGGCCAGATGGCCAGATTCCCTACGTTGTGATGATGGTAGAAAAAGAACGAGTTCAAATTCGCCACACTCCATAACCGTGGGGGCAGTGGGTGCAGGCCGCAAGCCTTCAGCCAGTATTACCTGACAGAGGAAGACTTATGTTCGGTTTGGAGGCACTTGATCTCGCCCGGATTCAGTTCGCGTTCACCATTTCGTTCCACATCCTGTTCCCGGCCATCACCATTGGCCTGGCGAGTTACCTGGCGGTACTCGAAGGCCTGTGGCTGAAGACGCACAACGACACTTACCGCGATCTGTACCATTTCTGGTCGAAGATCTTTGCCGTCAACTTCGGCATGGGTGTGGTGTCCGGCTTGGTCATGGCCTATCAGTTCGGCACCAACTGGAGCCGCTTCTCGGATTTCGCCGGCTCCGTGACCGGGCCGTTGCTGACCTACGAAGTGCTCACCGCGTTCTTCCTGGAAGCCGGTTTCCTCGGCGTCATGCTGTTCGGCTGGAACAGGGTCGGGCGCAAGCTGCACTTCTTCGCCACGGTCATGGTCGCCATCGGTACCTTGATTTCGACCTTCTGGATTCTCGCCTCCAACAGCTGGATGCAGACCCCGCAGGGCTACGAGATTGTCAATGGGCAAGTCATCCCGGTGGACTGGCTGGCGGTGATTTTCAACCCTTCGTTCCCCTACCGCCTGATGCACATGGCCACGGCGGCATTCGTCGCTACCGCTTTCTTCGTCGGTTCGTCGGCGGCCTGGCATTTGCTGCGCGGCAAGGACAACCCGGCCATCCGCACCATGCTCTCGATGGCCATGTGGATGGCGCTGATCGTGGCGCCGATCCAAGCCGTCATCGGTGACTTCCACGGCCTCAATACCCTCGAGCACCAGCCGGCGAAAATCGCTGCGATTGAAGGTCACTGGGAAAATGTCGGCGATGAACCAACCCCGTTGATCCTGTTCGGCTGGCCGGACATGAAAGCCGAAAAGACCAAATTCGCGGTCGAGATTCCGTACCTGGGCAGCCTGATCCTGACCCACACCCTGGACAAACAGGTACCGGCGCTCAAGGAGTTCCCGCCTGAAGACCGGCCGAATTCGACCATCGTGTTCTGGTCGTTCCGGATCATGGTCGGCCTGGGGTTCCTGATGATCTTCACCGGTTTGTGGAGTCTGTGGCTGCGCAAGCGCGACACGTTGTATACCTCGCGTCCGTTCCTGTACCTGGCGCTGTGGATGGGCCCATCCGGCCTGATCGCGATTCTCGCCGGCTGGTTCACCACTGAAATCGGCCGTCAGCCGTGGGTGGTCTACGGCTTGATGCGCACGGCGGATGCGTCCTCCGGGCATAGCTTCGTGCAGATGAGCATCACCTTGATCATGTTCGTTGTGGTGTATTTCGCGCTGTTTGGTGCCGGTCTTGGCTACATGATGCGCCTGGTGCGCAAAGGGCCGAAGATCGACGAAGGCAAGGAAACCAACGAAGGCGGTCCTGGCCAGAAGCGCACGCCGGCCCGTCCGCTGTCCGCCGCCGACGACAACGGTGACGGCGATCACAACCACAGCCTGACCAAGGAGATTTGAATCATGGGTATTGATCTTCCGCTGATCTGGGCCGTGATCATCATCTTCGGCATCATGATGTACGTGGTCATGGACGGCTTCGACCTGGGGATCGGGATTCTTTTTCCGTTCATCAAGGGCAAGACCGACCGTGACGTGATGATGAACACCGTCGCCCCGGTCTGGGACGGCAACGAAACCTGGTTGGTATTGGGCGGCGCGGCATTGTTCGGCGCCTTCCCGCTGGCCTATTCGGTGGTGCTCTCGGCGTTGTACCTGCCGCTGATTTTCATGCTGATCGGGCTGATTTTCCGTGGCGTGGCCTTTGAGTTTCGCTTCAAGGCCAAGGACGCCAAGCGCCACTTGTGGGACAAGGCATTCATCGGTGGTTCGATCGCCGCGACCTTCTTCCAGGGCGTGGCATTGGGTGCGTTCATCGATGGGCTGCCGGTGGTCAATCGTCAGTTTGCCGGTGGTTCACTCGACTGGCTGACGCCGTTCACGATGTTCTGTGGCGCGGCGCTGGTCGTGGCTTATGCGCTGCTCGGTTGCACCTGGCTGATCATGAAGACCGAAGGCAAGCTGCAGGAGCAGATGCATGACCTGGCGCGACCATTGGCCTTCGTGTTGCTGGCGGTGATTGGCATCGTCAGCGTCTGGACACCGTTGGCCCACGCCGAGATCGCCGCACGCTGGTTCACCCTGCCGAATCTGTTCTGGTTCCTGCCAGTGCCGATTCTGGTACTGGTGACTCTGTACGGTCTGATTCGCGCGGTGGCTCGCAATGCGCATTACACGCCATTCCTGCTGACCCTGGTGCTGATCTTCCTCGGCTACAGCGGTCTGGGTATCAGCCTGTGGCCGAACATCGTGCCGCCGTCGATTTCGATCTGGGACGCTGCCGCACCGCCGCAGAGCCAGGGCTTCATGCTGGTGGGCACGCTGTTCATCATCCCGTTCATCCTGGGTTACACCTTCTGGAGCTACTACGTGTTCCGCGGCAAGGTCACCCACGAAGACGGTTACCACTAGCCCATACGAATACGGCGCAAGGTTGATACCTGCGCCGTTGCAGAGGAGAACGCGATGATGGCTGGCAAACCTGATTTGCAGGAAATCGAAGCCGCAGAGAAAAAGCCGCTTTGGCAACGACTCGGCTGGCTGGCGTTGATCTGGGCAGGCAGCGTTGGGGCACTGTTCATCGTGGCCACGCTGATGCGCATGTTCATGAATGCCGCGGGCCTGAGTACCCACTGAAATTCCCATCCCGTTGCCTTGCGGCACGGATTTATAACCCTCCTGCGACGGAGGGTTTTTTTTGCCTGCTTTTATTTGCGAGCCTTGAGAATCACGAACTTGGGGGTAGCGGCCACTTGTTCGACGCCGCGGAACAACCGCGCAAGCTTGCTGTGATAGCCCAGATGACGGTTGCCGACGATGTACAGTGCGCCGCCCACCACCAGCGCTTCGCGCGCTTGCTGGAACATCCGCCAGGCCAGGAAATCGCCGACCACTTGCTGTTGGTGGAATGGCGGATTGCACAGCACCACGTCGAGGGATTGGGGTTCCTGCCCCGCCAACCCATCGCCGGCACGTACGATCACGTCACGATCACCCAGCGCCGCGCGCCAGTTTTCAGCGGCCGATTGCACGGCCATGAATGACTCGTCCACCAATGTGTAATGGGCCTCGGGGTTTTGCAGGGCGCTGGCGATCGCCAGCACGCCGTTGCCACACCCCAGATCGGCGACCCGCGCTGTGCCGAGGTTGTTCGGCAAATGCGGCAGAAAGGCTCGCGTGCCGATATCCAGCCCTTCGCGACAGAACACGTTGGCGTGATTGAGCAGTTCGATTGCAGGCGTGTCGAGTCGATAGCGCGTCGGGTATGGAGAGACAGCGGGGGCTTTGGCTTCGGGCGTGGCGATCAGCAGCCGAGCCTTCTTCACGGCCAGCGAGGCTTGCACCGGGCCGATGTAGCGCTCCAGCAGATCGCCCGCGGCACGTGGCAGGTGCTTGACCATCGCGGCGGCAATCACTTGAGCACCGGGAGCCAATTGACCCTGTAGCCGGATCAGTTGCTCTTCCAGCAGGGCCAGGGTTTTCGGTACCCGGATCAATACCCGGTCAAACGGTCCGACGAAGGCTTCGCTGGCAGGTACGCTCGGCACCGCATCAAACGCCTGGCCGTTGCGCATGAGGTTTTTTTCGAGCCCCTGAAAGGCCAGAAATGAATCGCCGCTGCTGGTCACCCGGACCTTGCCCGCCAGGCTAGCGGCCAATGCGCCGAAGCTGTCGTTGAGTACCAGTACGCGAGTATCTGCTGTCGGTTGTTGCCCGGCCAGATGATTGAGCAGGTATTCGTCTGCGGCATCAAACGCTTGCAGCGGTTCGTTCTGCTGTTCTGGCTGGCGGATCAGGTCGAGTTGAGCGAAGGGGGTTTCGAGCAGGGGCATGAGGCGGGGCTCTGATAATCAACGGGGGGCCGCCGCTTCGGGGCGTTGTAGCGGGCGGAACCATCCGAGCGGACAGCGTCGTGGAACTTTCCACGGCATCACTCAGAACGGATCGCAATGGTACGTTTTTTTCGTCCGGATTACTCGCAGGGATTACCTGATTCGAACAGTTTCAGATAACCCCCGATCTTGCTGCGCTGATCACCGCTGCAATCTTGTTGTTGACGCCAAATTTGCGGATAGCGCCCTTTATATGGAAATTTACTGTGCTTTCGCTCAGGCTGAGGATGATTGCGATCTCGCAGGCTGTCTTGCCTTCGGCTGAATATTTCAGCACTTCAACTTCTCTGCATGATAAATGCGCCGTAGCCGGCTTCAGCGAGGAGACACGCAGGTCTTTCGCGACAAGCCCGTGCAGGTGACGGCTAATAAACGTCGCGTAGCCCAGATTTTTGTACAGTTCATATGCGGTAATCGGGCTATGGGTTCTGGCCACGCTCAGCATGCTGCAAAGCCCGTTCTTATCATGAACGGATTGCGACCAGCCAAACTGCAAACCCTGATTTTTTTGGGCTTGCCACAACGTCTGTGTCTTTGAAAAGATCTCATCCTGCCAGAGAATCGGCCATTCGGAATGATTGCAATGGGCTAGTACTGGATCAATCTCACTGAAATGTTCTTTTTCATATTTCGCATTCCATCCGCTAGGGTAATTATTCAGATTTATCTTATGGTGGCGTGTCCCTGTTGTTGGGGATGTTATTGAAAATGCACAGAAATTAAAGCCCATATTTTTGACGAAATTAAGCGACATCTCATATGCAGTCTTTATTTCTTGAGCGCAAGAAAGCTGTGTTAACTGTGACTCCTTCCACACTTTCATTGGGTAACTCCATGCGGACTTTCTTCGGGGGTGCCGATTGGATCCAAGATCCGGCACGTCCCAGAGTGTAGGAGAATTCTTACAAGCATGCTGAACTATTTTGCTCTTTAAAAAAGCGTGCAGCGACATAACTGGTTCTTAGCTATTTTCTATGGAAAGACAAAATCCAACGTTCATGTATTTATTTTTATTGTTGTACTGTTTTGTTGCCTGGATGAAAGACATTACAATTCATCGGTGTTTACACAGAGCGCTTTGCGGGACACTGGGGTCATCTGTTGAATGGAGCGACCCATGACTGCCAGTGCAGAAAAATTCACTCGCCAGACGCTGCTTGACGTCCAGCCATTGACTCCCAATCTGTTTACCCTGCGCACTACCAGGGATCCGGGCTTTCGTTTTCGCGCGGGGCAATTCGCCCGTTTGGGCGTGACCAAAGCAGACGGCAGCACGGTGTGGCGAGCTTATTCCATGGTCTCTTCGCCTTATGACGAGTTCCTCGAATTCTTCTCCATTGTTGTGCCGGGAGGGGAATTCACCAGTGAACTGAGTCGGCTGGAAGCTGGCGATACGCTGCTGGTCGACCGTCAGGCCTTCGGTTATCTGACGCTGGATCGCTTCGTCGATGGCCGTGATCTCTGGCTGTTATCCACAGGCACGGGCGTGGCGCCGTTTCTGTCGATCCTGCAGGACTTCGAAGTTTGGGAGAAATTCGAACGAATCATCCTGGTCTACAGCGTGCGCGAAGCGCGGGAGCTGGCGTACCAGGCATTGATTGCGGAGCTGGCGCAGCGTGACTACCTGGCCGAGTACGCGCACAAACTGCAATTCATTCCCACCGTCACCCGCGAACAGCATCCGGGTGCCTTGAACGGGCGGATCACCAGCCTCATTGAGAATGG
Organism: Pseudomonas sp. B21-019; assembly: GCF_024749225.1. Lineage (NCBI taxonomy): Bacteria > Pseudomonadati > Pseudomonadota > Gammaproteobacteria > Pseudomonadales > Pseudomonadaceae > Pseudomonas > Pseudomonas sp. B21-019. Next base: position 5,491,159 of record NZ_CP087193.1, on the reverse strand, counting down.
CGAACTGGAACAGACGGCTGGTGTAGCACTGACAGCCGAGCATTCACGGGTGATGCTCTGCGGTAACCCACAGATGATCGATGAGACGCGCAAGCTATTGAAACAACGGGACATGCACTTGAGCCTCAGTCGCCGACCTGGCCAAGTGGCGGTGGAAACCTACTGGTAAACAAACGGCGCCTCGAAGGCGCCGTTTCTTTGGGCAATCAGCGATCAGGGCCGATTGTTCTGAGCCTTGAGCAGATCGCGGATCTCGCTCAGCAATTCTTCTTCCTTGGTCGGAACCGGCGGCAGGGTTGGCGCAACGGCCTCTTCGCGTTTCAGACGGTTGATGGCCTTGACGCCCATGAAGATCGCGAAGGCAACGATGATGAAGTCGATCATGCTCTGGATGAACTTGCCGTACGCCAGCACCACTGCCGGGACACTACCGTTAGCGGCCTTGAGCGTAATGGCCAGATCACTGAAGTCCACCCCACCGATCAGCAAGCCAATTGGCGGCATCACCACATCGCCGACAAACGAAGAAACGATTTTTCCGAAGGCAGCGCCGATGATGATACCGACGGCCATGTCGACCACATTACCTTTGACCGCGAAGGCCTTGAACTCACTTATCACGCCCATAGGTTATTTCCTTGTTACAGATGAGGTTGGTGAACGCAGTGTAAATCAGCAAAGCGCCCCTTGCTTGAAACACCTTCTTACAATGCCCGTGTCTATCGACACATCTTCCTGCAATTAGTTTACAAAATGCCACTCTTCGCGCGCGTCTACCCGCTCTAGACCGGGATTTCCAGAACCTTTTTGCTATCGGCCCGGTACGGGATTTCTATTTATGTTTTGGCCTTTGGGTCACTAGCCTCTGTGGTGCGCACCAGGATGCGCTTAATAAAACCAGAGGAAACTTCCATGACAACTCCCCTTGGCCTCGGGGCTTTTCCCCTCCGTCGTACCTTCGGCGTTCTGACCGTCAGCCTGCTGTCCTTCTCCATCAACGCTGCGACGTTGACCCGTGATAATGGTGCCGCAGTCGGCGACAACCAGAACTCGCAAACCGCCGGCGCGACCGGGCCGGTGCTGTTGCAAGATGTACAGTTGATTCAGAAGCTGCAGCGTTTCGACCGTGAACGCATTCCTGAGCGTGTGGTGCATGCCCGTGGCACCGGCGCCCATGGCACGTTCACCGTGACTGACGACCTCAGTGACTTGACCAAGGCCAAGGTATTCGCCGGCGGCCAGAGCACGCCGGTATTTGTGCGCTTCTCCGCAGTGGTCCATGGCAACCACTCACCGGAAACCCTGCGTGACCCACGGGGGTTCGCCACCAAGTTCTACACCGCAGACGGTAACTGGGACCTGGTCGGCAACAATTTCCCGACCTTCTTCATCCGGGACGCCATCAAGTTTCCGGACATGGTCCATGCCTTCAAGCCGGACCCGCGCACCAATCTTGACGATGACTCCCGTCGTTTCGATTTCTTCTCTCATGTTCCGGAAGCCACTCGCACCTTGACCGAGTTGTACTCCAACTCCGGCACCCCGGCCAGCTATCGGGAGATGGACGGCAACGGTGTACATGCCTACAAGTTGGTTAACGCCCAGGGCGAAGTTCACTATGTAAAGTTTCACTGGAAAAGTTTGCAGGGGATAAAAAATCTCGACCCCAAAGAAGTTACCAATGTTCAAGGTCAAGACTACAGTCATATGACTAACGACTTGGTCGCTCATATTAACAAGGGTGATTTTCCGAAGTGGGACTTGTACGTCCAGGTTCTAAAACCTCAAGACTTGTCCAAGTTTGATTTCGATCCATTGGACGCCACCAAGATCTGGCCTGGTGTTCCTGAGCGAAAAGTTGGACAGATGGTATTGAACCGTAATCCGGCGAATGTATTCCAGGAAACCGAACAAGTGGCGATGGCCCCGGCCAACTTGGTTCCGGGTATCGAGCCTTCGGAAGATCGCTTATTGCAGGGGCGAGTGTTCTCGTATGCCGATACCCAACTGTATCGCCTGGGGGCCAATGCGCTGCAGTTGCCGATCAACGCACCGAAAATCGCCGTGAACAACGGTAATCAGGATGGTGCGATGAACATCGGCGCCAGCAGCACGGGGGTGAATTACCAGCCGAGCCGTCTGCTGCCCCGTGAGGAGCCGCAAACTGCGCGTTACAGCCAGTCGACCCTGTCGGGCAGCACGCAGCAGGCGAAGATTCAACGTGAGCAGAACTTCAAGCAGGCCGGCGATCTGTATCGCTCGTTCACACAGAAGGAGCGTCAGGACCTGATCGACAGCTTCGGCGGCTCCCTGGCCACCACCGATGACGAGAGCAAGCACATCATCTTGTCCTTCCTCTATAAGGCCGACCCGGAATACGGGACGGGAGTAACCAAAGTGGCCAAGGGTGATCTGGCCCGGGTCAAGACGCTGGCGGCCAAGCTGGTCGATTGATCTATCTGTCCGAAGCGGGGCCTCACGCGAGGTCCCGTCTGATCAAGGAGCGCTGCCATGCGTCTTTATTTGTCTGTGTTTCTGGCGTGCTGGTCACTCAGTGTGCTCGCCGGGGCTGAGCCGCAAATCTCGAAGGACCCCGAGGCGCTGAAAGCGCAATTACAGGATTACTATTTCGATGCCGCTCGACGGGGTGATGTGCCGATGCTCGAGACCTTCATCGAAGCCGGCTATTCCCTCGACACCCGCGACAGCAAGGGTTACACCGCGTTGATACTGGCCGCCTATCATGGTCAGGGTGCCGCCGTGGAGCGTTTGTTGGCGGCCGGGGCGGACGCCTGCGCTCAGGATCAACGCGGCAATACCGCGCTGATGGGCGCGATTTTCAAAGGCGAAGTGCAGATCGCTCGAACCCTGCTGGCCGCCAATTGCAGCCCCGACCAACGCAACGGCGCCGGGCAGACTGCCGCGATGTATGCCGGATTGTTCAAGCGCGTCGAGTTGCTCGACGCACTCAAGGCCAAAGGGGCGGACCTGAACGCCGAGGATCCGTTGGGCAACAGTGCCGCGCGTCTGGCCAGCGGTGAAATCCGCACGGCGGCGCCGCGCTGATCCGCGTCAGCTGAGCTATCATCGCGGTTTTTGCCGGGAGTTCAGATGGCCAAGGCCAAGCGCATGTACGGCTGCACCGAGTGCGGTTCAACCTTCCCCAAGTGGGCCGGCCAGTGCGGCGAATGCGGGGCCTGGAACACGCTGACCGAAACCATGGTGGAGAGTGGCGGCGCCGCGGCCCCCAGCGGTCGCACCGGTTGGACCGGCCAGCAGGCACAGATCAAGACCCTGGCCGAAGTCAGCGTCGAAGAAATTCCGCGGTTCTCCACGGCGTCCAGCGAGCTAGATCGCGTTTTGGGCGGCGGCCTGGTGGATGGCTCGGTGGTGTTGATCGGTGGTGACCCCGGTATCGGCAAGTCGACGATTCTGTTGCAAACCTTGTGCAACCTCGCCAAGAGCATGCCGGCGCTGTATGTCACCGGCGAAGAGTCCCAGCAACAAGTGGCCATGCGTGCCCGGCGGCTGGGCTTGCCTCAGGATCAACTGCGGGTAATGACTGAAACCTGCATTGAAACCATCATTGCCACCGCCCGGCAGGAAAAGCCCAAGGTGATGGTGATCGACTCGATTCAGACGATCTTTACCGAGCAACTGCAATCGGCACCGGGCGGTGTCTCCCAGGTGCGCGAAAGTGCGGCATTGCTGGTGCGCTATGCCAAGCAAAGCGGCACGGCGATTTTCCTCGTGGGCCATGTCACCAAAGAAGGCGCTCTGGCCGGCCCCCGAGTGCTGGAGCACATGGTCGACACCGTTCTGTATTTCGAAGGCGAATCCGATGGTCGCCTGCGTTTGCTGCGGGCGGTGAAAAACCGGTTCGGTGCGGTGAATGAACTGGGCGTGTTCGGCATGACCGACAAAGGACTGAAAGAAGTCTCCAACCCTTCGGCGATTTTCCTGACACGCGCTCAGGAAGAAGTCCCGGGCAGTGTGGTCATGGCGACGTGGGAAGGCACCCGGCCGATGCTGGTGGAAGTCCAGGCGCTGGTAGATGACAGCCACCTGGCCAACCCGCGCCGGGTGACGCTCGGTCTGGATCAGAATCGCCTGGCCATGTTGTTGGCGGTTTTGCACCGCCACGGCGGCATCCCGACCCACGATCAGGACGTGTTCCTCAACGTGGTCGGTGGTGTGAAGGTCCTGGAAACCGCTTCCGACCTGGCGCTGATGGCGGCGGTCATGTCCAGTTTGCGCAACCGGCCGCTGCCGCACGATCTGCTGGTGTTTGGCGAAGTCGGGTTGTCGGGTGAAGTACGCCCGGTACCGAGTGGCCAGGAGCGCTTGAAAGAAGCGGCCAAGCACGGCTTCAAACGCGCCATCGTGCCCAAGGGCAACGCGCCGAAAGAGCCGCCGCCGGGGTTGCAGATTATCGCCGTGACGCGGCTGGAACAGGCCCTCGACGCACTGTTCGAATAAGCATGTGATCGCAATCCTTGTAGGAAGCGAATCAGGGGGCGATCAGCGCTCCCAACTCCCGCTCCAACTCTTCGGGATCGCCGAGGTTCAGCTCGACCAGCCGCCTCAGGTGTTCGATCGATTCCAGCCCGATATTCAGGCAGACAAAACCCAACTGGCCCTTGCCATCGTGGGTCAGCTGCACGTCCATTCGGATCTCGGCCTCGTTGTTCAAATGGATATCGGCTGCGAAGGGCTGGCTGGCGTCGCCTGACCAGGGCTCGGGACGCTGGATCAGCATGCCCTTGAGCGACAGGTCGAGTAATTGCACCGGCCAACGCTGTCCGTCCTGGCTCAGTTCGGCCTTTGCACTGAAGGCGATGCGCTTGAAACGGCGGCGATCGGAATGCTGTTCGCTCATGGCCTGACCCTCTCTGCATGGTGCACTGACTATAGACCGGGCTTTGCATCAGCCGCCACGCAATCCCTTATCTAGACCAACGTTGGGGGTGGCCTTTGAGGCCAGTAGCGCTAAACTCGGGATGGCTGTCTTTCTTGTCCACTCTGGCTGGAATCATAAAATGAAAAATAATAATAGCCCGCTACGCCACTTACCCTGGCTGCTGCTGGCAGTCGTAGGAGCGTGCGCCCTGGGCGTAGTGGCATTGCGCCGAGGCGAGGCGATCAACGCCTTGTGGATCGTTGTCGCAGCAGTCGCTATCTATCTTGTCGCATACCGCTACTACAGCCTGTTCATCGCTAACAATGTGATGCAACTCGATTCACGTCGGGCTACACCTGCCGTAATCAACAATGATGGTCTGGACTACGTGCCGACCAACAAACACATCCTTTTCGGTCACCACTTCGCGGCCATCGCCGGCGCGGGGCCGCTGGTCGGTCCGGTGTTGGCGGCGCAGATGGGCTACCTGCCCGGTACGCTGTGGCTGATTGCCGGCGTGGTGCTGGCCGGTGCGGTTCAGGACTTCATGGTCCTGTTCATGTCCACCCGCCGCAACGGTCGCTCCCTGGGCGACATGGTTCGTGAAGAAATGGGCCGCATCCCCGGGACCATCGCGCTGTTTGGCTGCTTCCTGATCATGATCATCATCCTCGCGGTGCTGGCGCTGATCGTGGTCAAGGCCCTGGCCGAAAGCCCGTGGGGCATCTTTACCGTGATGGCGACCATCCCGATCGCGATGTTCATGGGCGTCTACATGCGCTACATCCGTCCTGGCCGTATCGGTGAAATCTCGGTGATCGGCGTGGCGTTGCTGCTGGGTTCGATCTGGCTGGGCGGGCAGATCGCCGCTGACCCGGTGTGGGCCAAGGCGTTCAGCTTTACCGGGGTCCAGATCACCTGGATGCTGATCGGCTACGGTTTCGTGGCAGCCGTGTTGCCGGTGTGGCTGATTCTGGCGCCGCGTGATTACCTGTCCACGTTCCTCAAGATCGGCACCATCGTTGCGCTGGCGATCGGCATTCTGATCACCATGCCCGTGCTGAAAATGCCGGCATTGACCCAGTTCATCGACGGCACCGGACCGGTGTGGAAGGGCGGGCTGTTCCCGTTCCTGTTCATCACCATCGCTTGTGGTGCGGTATCCGGTTTCCACGCGCTGATTTCCTCCGGCACCACGCCGAAGCTGCTGGATAATGAAGTCAACGCTCGCTACATCGGTTACGGCGGCATGTTGATGGAGTCCTTCGTGGCGATCATGGCGATGGTGGCCGCTTCGGTGATCGAACCGGGCGTGTACTTCGCCATGAACAGCCCGGCCGCGGTTGTCGGCGGTGATGTGGTGGCGGTAGCGACAGCGGTCAGCAATTGGGGCTTTGCCATCACGCCGGAAGCGTTGCAGGCGGTGGCCAAGGACATCGGTGAAACCACCGTCCTGGCCCGTGCCGGCGGTGCGCCGACCCTGGCGGTCGGTATCGCGCAGATCCTGCACAGCGTGCTGCCGGGCGAAAACACCATGGCGTTCTGGTACCACTTCGCGATCCTGTTCGAAGCACTGTTCATCCTGACCGCGGTCGACGCCGGTACCCGTGCCGGGCGTTTCATGCTGCAGGACTTGCTCGGCTCATTCGTACCGGCGCTGAGACGCACCGAGTCCTGGACCGCCAACCTGATAGCCACCGCCGGTTGCGTGGCGATGTGGGGCTACCTGCTGTACCAAGGCGTGATCGATCCACTGGGTGGCATCAACACCTTGTGGCCGCTGTTCGGTATCTCCAACCAGATGCTGGCCGGTATCGCGCTGATGCTGGCAACCGTTGTGCTGATCAAAATGAAACGCCAACGCTATATCTGGGTCACCATGCTGCCAGCCGTTTGGTTGCTGATCTGCACCACCACTGCAGGCTTCATCAAGCTGTTCGACGCCAACCCGGCGATCGGCTTCCTGTCGCTGGCCAAGAAGTACAGTGATGCCCTGGCCAGCGGTCAGATCCTCGCTCCGGCCAAGAGCATCGAGCAGATGCAGCACGTGATCTACAACGCCTACACCAACGCAACGCTGACCGCGCTGTTCCTGTTCGTGGTGTTCAGCATCCTGTTCTATGCGCTCAAGGTCGGTATTGCCGCCTGGGGCACCAAAGAACGCACGGATAAAGAATCGCCATTCCAGGCTCTGCCGGATGCGTAACCTGAGGATTGCACCATGTTCAATGACCTGAGCCGCCTCGGTAAATACCTCGGTCAGGCCGCGCGCCTGATGGTCGGCATGCCCGACTACGACAACTACGTCGAGCATATGCAAACCAAACACCCGGACAAACCGGTGATGAGTTACGAGGCGTTCTTTCGGGAGCGCCAAGAGGCTCGTTACGGCGGCAAGGGTGGACCGAAGTGCTGTTGATGTACGCGGTTTAGGTAACACACCACTGTAGGAGCAGGGCTTGTCGGCGAAGGCGATCTTCAAGATGCTTTCGCCGGCAAACCTGGCTCCTACAGTTTTTTTGCGTCCGGGAGATCTTATTTTGTTAGCGCCAATCCCTGTCACGATCCTCAGCGGCTTCCTCGGCGCTGGTAAAACCACTTTGTTGCGCCACCTGCTCAAAGCCGAGCACGGCCTGAAAATCGCCGTGATCGAAAACGAGTTCAGTGACGCCGGCATCGACACCCAACTGTTGGGCGACGAGCCTGTGCAAGTGATGACGCTGTCCAACGGCTGCGTCTGCTGCACCATCCACACCGATTTGACCAAAGCGCTGTACCTGCTACTGGAGCGCCTGGACAGTGGCGAAATCGCCTTTGACCGCCTGGTGATCGAATGCACCGGTCTGGCCGACCCGGCCCCGGTGGCGCAAACCTTTTTTATCGATGAAGAGCTGCGCGAACGCTACATCCTCGACGGCATCATCACCCTGGTGGACGCGGCTCATGCCGACCTGCACCTGACCCAGACCATCGCCCAGGCGCAGATCGGTTTTGCCGACCGCTTGCTGGTGAGCAAGCGCGATCTGGTGGATGAGCCGACCTTCACTGCCCTCAGCGAGCGCCTGACCCGCATCAACCGCCGCGCACCGATTCGTGTGGTCGACCACGGCAAGATTGATCTGGCCGAATTGCTCGATGTGCGTGGCTTCAACCTCAATGCCGACCTCGGTGGTGGCGTGAGTTTGCGCCCGGTGAGCAAGGCGCCCTCCATCGATCGCATTTCCAGCCTGGTGCTGCGTACCGACAAACCGCTGGATATCGACAAGCTCAGCGAGTTCATGAACGAACTGCTGGAAGACCATGGCAAGCAATTGCTGCGCTACAAAGGCGTTTTGAACATTCTTGGTGAGCCGCGGCGCATGGTGTTCCAGGGCGTGCTGAAACTGTACGGTTTCGATTGGGATACCGAGTGGGCGGACGATGACACACGCGAAAGCGTGATCGTGTTCATTGCAGATGAGTTGCCGGAAGAGAAGATTCGCGAGGGGTTTGCGCGGGTTGCGGCGGATTGAAACTGTGTTCGTCGATGATGACGTCTTCGCGGGCAAGCCTCGCTTCTACAGATGATCAAAACTGTAGGAGCGAGGCTTGCCCGCGAAGGCGATCTAACCGGCAACACGATTTCGGCGAGATACCGGTTCTGAGTTCAGTAATGTCTCTTCCAAATGATCCAGATGCCGGGTCATCAACATCACTACCATTGCCACATCCCCGCACTCAACCGCATTCAAAATGCCTTCGTGCGCCTGCCACGTGCAATAACCCTCCGCCTGCGCATCAAACTGCGCAATCGCCAGCGAAGTCAGCGGCACCAGACTCCCGAGAAAATGCGCCAACGGTGCGTTCCCCGCCATTTCGGCCAGTTGCAGATGAAACTCCCCAGACAATCGAATGGCCGGACCACGCGACGTGCATTGGCGTTCGCTGTCGATCAAGGCGCGCAGGCGTTTCAGGTCCTGTGGGCGAGGTTGCTGGCAGGCCAGTCGAGCCAGCGTGATTTCGGTCAGTCGTCGGGCATGCAGCGTTTGCCTCGTCTGCTCGGCATCGGGCGCGGCGACCCGGGGGCGATGATTAGTCCGCAGGATGATGATCTGCTGATGGGACAACTGCGTCAGCACACCACGAATGTCACTGCGCCTGGCACCGAACATCTGCGCCAGGCTATCTTCGGTAAAACGACTGGCCGCATTGATGCGCTGTTCGAGAATCGCGTCGAAGATCCGCGAATAGAGATCATCCACCGGCGGGCGAAAGGGCAGGGCAATAAGCGTTTGTGGTGAGGCGAAGCTGTTCATGGCCTGTCTCCAGTTCGAAGAGGGGGTCAACTGCCGAGGTGGTCGTCCGGGATATTCAATTCGATGCCCATCCGTTGACCTTCCCGAAGGATGTGCCGACGCATTTCGGCGCTGGCCTGGGCGCTGTTTTTGCTGCGGATCGCTCGTACCATGGCTTCGCTTTCTTCAAGGCGCTCAGCCAAGTGCTCGGGAGAATTGCGCAGCACGTCGGCGCTTTGCTTGAGGGCGTTGCTGGTCTGCTGCACCACACTCTGGAAAATCGGGTTCGAGGTCAGGGTGAACAACTCTTCGTGGAACGCGATGTAGGCGTTCACACCGGCCTCGCTGTCATTGGCTTCCAGGGCTTCGCGCATGTCCATCAGGGTCAGGCGCAGTTGCCCGACTTCCTTGCTGCTGATGGACTGCGCCACCAGGCCGACGATGAACGGTTCGAGGGTGTAGCGCAGTTGCAGCACGTCTTCCAGGCTGGCCCCGGCGACTGCGCTGTCGTGGCTTTGGCTGTCGCTGAGATTGGCCTCCAGCACCACCACGCCTTTGCCCGGCATCGAGCGTACCAGCCCGAGGGTTTCCAGCACGATCACCGCTTCGCGCAGGCTTGGGCGGCTGATGCCCAGTTGTTCGGCCAGTTCACGCTGGCCTGGCAGCATGTCGCCGGAGCGCCACTGACCGCGGGCCAGCGCGGCCCGAAGTTTTTCTACCACTGAATTTACGACGGTTGACGAGGTAATCACTGTTCGCTCCAGATCGCGATAAATGTGCCTGCCCGTGGGCAGGCACACGTTGTTTAAAATTCCTGCTGATGTGCCGGGACCACCGGTTTTCTCGGCTGGAAGGTATAACCCACCTGGCCGGACAGCACTTTGTTTGCCCGTTGGATATCGATGTCCTTTTCCCAGCGGGCAATGGCCACCGTGGCGACGCAGTTACCAATCAGATTGGTCAGTGCCCGGCCGATGCCCATGAACCAGTCCACCGCCAGCACCAGCACCAGGCCCACCACCGGAATTGCCGGGATCGCCGTCAGGGTGGCGGCGAGAATCACCAGCGCCGAGCCGGGAATCCCGTGGGCACCTTTGGAGGTGATCAGTGACACCAGCAGAATCGTCAGCAGGTCAGTCATGGCCAGCGGCGTGCCGGTGGCATTGGCGATGAACACAATGGCCAGGGTCAGGTAGATCGAAAAACCATCAAGGTTGAACGAATACCCGGTCGGAATCACCAGCCCGACCGTGGAGCTGCCGATGCCCAGATGCTCAAGCTTGCGCATGATTTGTGGCAGCACGGCGTCGGAAGAAGCGGTGCCCATGACGATCAGCAGTTCTTCGCGCAGGTACTTGAGCAGCGGCCACATCCGCAGACCCGAGAGGCGCATCACCAGGCCGAGAATCAGCGCCACGAATGCCGCGCAAGTCAGGTAAAACAGGCCGACCAGGCTGCCCAAGTGTTGCAGCGAGTCCAGGCCATATTTACTGGTGGTGAAGGCGATGGCGCCGAAGACGCCGATCGGCGCCAGGCGCACAATCATGCCCATGATGCGGAAGATCACATGGCTCAGCTCGTTGATCAGCCGGGAAATACCCGACGCCGCTTCACCCACCAGGTTCAGCGCGCTGCCGAACAGCACCGAAAACAGCAGGACTTGCAGGATGTTGTTGTCGGCGAAGGCGCCGATCACCGACGTCGGAATCAGGTCCATCAGGAACTGCGTGGTGGTGTGCATGTGCTGACCGCGCTGGGCGATGTCGCCCATGTCGGCGGCGGAGAGCTGCTCAAGATGAATGTTCGCGCCGCTGCCGATGCCGGTCGTGAAGGCGAACACCAGGCCGATCACCAGGGCGATGGTGGTCAGTATTTCGAAGTAGATGACCGATTTGAGGCCGATGCGTCCGACCTTCTTCAGGTCACCGGCACCGCTGATGCCGCTGACCACCACGCAAAACACGATCAGGCCAATAAGCATCTTGATCAGTTTGATGAAGCCGTCGCCAAGGGGTTTGAGTTGGGCGGAGTATTCGGGAAGGGTCAGCCCGCAGACGATGCCGAGCACCAGTCCGAGAACCACTTGAAGGAAGATTGAACGCGAGCACCATCTGAGCATGGGAGGAATCCTGGTCGGTGTCCTGGCTGCCGTGCGCCAAGCGCATCAGATTCAGGACTTAATTATTGTGGTCTTACCGGTATGTCCAGTGCAGGCGCAGTCTACGCTGAGTTTTTTCGGGATTACAAGTGAAAATCTAAAAATTGGCATGACCGGTCTGACCAGTGGTGCTAACCCCATTGATCTTTATGGCGGACGAAAAAAAACCGGCCATCACTGGCCGGTTTTTTCATTGCTGCGGTTTAGCGGGGCAATTAAGCGCCGTACACCGGCAGTTTCTTGCAGATGGCCTTGACCTTCTCACGAACGGCATCGATCACCGCCTCGTTGTTCAGGTCAGCCAGGATGTCGCAGATCCAGCCGGCCAGCTCTTTGCACTCTGCTTCCTTGAAGCCGCGAGTGGTCACAGCCGGGGTACCGAAACGCAGGCCGGAGGTGACGAACGGGGAGCGTGGATCGTTCGGTACCGAGTTCTTGTTCACGGTGATGAACGCTTTGCCCAGTGCGGCGTCGGCGTCTTTACCGGAGATTTCCTGCTTGATCAGCGACAGCAGGAACAGGTGGTTCTGAGTACCGCCCGACACCACGTCGAAACCGCGCTCGATGAACACGCCGGCCATGGCTTGGGCGTTTTTCACCACTTGTTGCTGGTAGGCCTTGAACTCAGGCTGCAGCGCTTCCTTGAAGCAGATCGCCTTGGCAGCGATCACGTGCTCTAGCGGGCCGCCCTGGGCACCCGGGAATACTGCGGAGTTCAGCTTCTTCTCGATGTCGGCGTTGGCGCGAGCCAGGATCAGGCCGCCACGTGGACCGCGCAGGGTTTTGTGGGTGGTGGTGGTCACCACGTCAGCGAAAGGCACCGGGTTCGGGTAGACGCCAGCGGCGACCAGACCGGCCACGTGGGCCATGTCGACGAACAGGTAAGCACCAACCTTGTCCGCGATAGCGCGGAAGCGTGGGAAGTCCAGAACCTGCGAGTAGGCAGAGAAACCGGCCACGATCATTTTCGGCTTGTGCTCAACGGCCAGACGCTCGACTTCGTCGTAGTCGATCAGGCCATTGGCATCGATGCCGTACTGAACGGCGTTGTACAGCTTGCCGGAGGACGAAACGCTGGCGCCGTGGGTCAGGTGACCACCGTGAGCCAGGCTCATGCCCAGAATGGTGTCGCCCGCTTGCAGCAGGGCCAGGTAAACGGCGCTGTTGGCTTGCGAACCGGCGTGCGGCTGAACGTTGGCGTAATCGGCGCCGAACAGTTCCTTGGCTCGATCAATTGCAAGCTGCTCGACGATGTCGACGAACTCGCAACCACCGTAGTAACGCTTGCCTGGGTAACCTTCGGCGTACTTGTTGGTCAGTACCGAGCCTTGAGCTTCCATCACCGCAGGGCTGGTGTAGTTTTCCGAAGCGATCAGCTCAATGTGTTCTTCCTGACGCTGAGCTTCTTGCTCCATGGCGGCAAAAAGGTCGGCGTCGAACTTGGCAATAGTCAAATCACGGCTGAACATGGCGGTCCTCAAGGATCGGGGCAGAAAAGGGAGGCATTCTAACCCAATGGGTTTTAGATGGCATATGAAAGGACATCATGTCGCAGACAAGTGGTGTTCATGCGCAGGATTTTCAATGTCTGTGGCGAGGGAGCTTGCTCCCGCTGGGCTGCGAAGCGGCCCCAAATCTTGCGAGCGCTACGCACTCGAGCGGGACGGTGCGGCGATCCGACAAGCTCCCTCGCCACAGAAGTTCCTCTTCAGTCGAACATGAACAACGCATCATTGCTGAACTGCGCTTCGAACCGGCCGGCCGGCATCGGGCGGCCGAACAGGTAGCCCTGAACCTCATCGCAACCATGCTCGCGCAGGAAGTCGAGCTGTTCGTGGGTTTCCACGCCCTCGGCGATTACCGCCAGATTGAGGCTGTGGGCCATGGCGATGATCGCCCGGGCAATCTGCGCATCCTGCTCGCCCGACGGCAGGCCATCAACGAAGGTGCGGTCGATTTTCAGCACATCGATCGGGAATTGCTTGAGGTAGTTGAGCGATGAATAACCGGTGCCGAAGTCGTCGACCGCAATGCTCAGGCCGAGGTTTTTCAGACCGGCGAGGATCTGCATCGCCTCGCTGACTTCGCGCATCAGGATACTTTCGGTCAGCTCCAGCTCCAGGCACGCCGGCGGCAGGCCGGTTTCCCTGAGGATGGTGGCGATCCGTGTGCCGAGCTGCCCGTCGGAGAACTGCCGGGCCGAAATATTCACCGAGACCTTCGGCACCCGCACCTTGGCCTGGTGCCAGGTCTTGAGTTGACGACAGGCCTCACCGATCACCCAGTCGCCGACATCCACCACCAGCCCGAGCTCTTCGAGCACCGGAATGAAATCTCCCGGCGGCACCAGGCCGCGGCGCGGATGGCGCCAGCGCAGCAGGGCTTCGGCGCCGGTCAGGCGTTTGCCGTCGCCGCTGAATTGCGGCTGGTAGTACAGCACGAATTCGTTTTGTTCCAGGGCGTGGCGCAAGTCGCTTTCCAGCTCGAGACGCTCCAGGGCGCTGGCGTTCATGTCGGCCTGATAGAACTGGAAGTTGTTCTTGCCGCGCTCCTTGGCGTGGTACATCGCGGTGTCGGCGTTCTTCATCAGCTGACTGAGTTCGCTACCGTCCTGAGGACTCAGGGCGATGCCGATACTGGCGGTGACGAAGAACTCGCGGCCTTCGAGCACGAACGGTTTCACCAGGCTGGCGAGGATCTGTTCGGCCACGTGAATCGCCCGGTTCAGCGCGATCTCGCGGTTGACCCGGGGTTGCAGCAGCAATGTGAACTCATCACCGCCCATGCGCGCCACGGTGTCGTCATCGTCGACGCAGCCGAGCAGGCGCGTGGCCATTTCCTTGAGCATGCGGTCGCCGGCGGCATGGCCCAGGGAGTCGTTGATCGGCTTGAAGCGGTCCAGGTCGAGGAACATCAGCACCACCCAGGACTTCTGCCGTTCGGCCGACTGCAGCGCGGTGTGCAGGCGATCCTGGAACAGCGTGCGGTTGGGCAGGTGGGTCAGGGCGTCGTAATAGGCGAGGCGGTGAATCCGTTGCTCACTGGCCTTGCGTTCGCTGATGTCGCTGAAGAAACACACATAACTGGCCAGATCGCCTTCGTCGTCGAGCACCGCCGTAATCCCGACCCAGGCCGGGTAGTGCTCGCCGTTGCGACGCTTGAGCCAGACTTCGCCTTCCCAGGTGCTGTGCTGATGCAACTGCTTGAGCACGTAGCGCAGATGAGTTTCCTGCTGCTCGTCGACGGTGAGCATGTTCGGCAACTGATCGAGCACCTGGGACACCGCATAGCCGCTGACTCGACTGAAGGCCTCGTTGGCCTGGACGATGTAGCCGGCCGGGTCAGTGATCAGAATCGCCGAGGTCGAGTGCTCGAATACCGTGGCCGCCATGCGCAGGTCTTTCTCGGCCCGGCGTTGCTGGCTGATGTCGCGACCGACCCCGAGCACACCTTCGAAGGCGCCGTGTTCGTCCCAGACCAACACCAGACGCAACTCGATAGGGATCTTGCGTCCGTCGGCCCGCAGGCAGTCGAACAAAAACAGTTGGGTCTGCACCTGACTGCGCAGCAGTGTCAGTTGATCGGGTTTATCCAGCGCTTTGCTGACCCGGTCCATCAGGCTGTAGATGCCGCTCAGTTGTTGCGGGTTGGCGATGGTCGATTGCCAGCCGTTCTGGAATATCCAGTCGGCGTCGAAGCCCAGCACCGCTTGTACCGAGGGGCTGACGTAATTGAGCGCCATCTTGCTGTCAGTGGAGAAAATCACGTCGCTGATACTTTCGGCGAGCATCCGGTAGCGCTGCTCGCTGTCGCGCAGGGATTCACTGGCTTCGATCTGCTCGGTGATGTCCTTGGCCACGCCGATGATGCGCGTGACCTGATCGTGCTTGTCCCGCGCCAGGGCCTGTTCGCGAATATCGAAACGCCGCCATTTGCCATCGCGATGACGGAAGCGCAGCTGGCACTGCAGCAATTGGGTATAACCCGCCTGACGCTGAGACTGGCGAGAGCGGTGGTAGTAGTCGGCATCTTCCGGGTGCAAGAGGATTTCCCAGAAGTACTCGCCCATCTGGTGCAGCTCGGTGCGGTTGTAACCCAGCGTCTGCCCCAGGTGATGGTTGCTGAAGATCATCCGCTGGCTGATCACGTCTTGCACATACAGATGATCCGGCACGGTACGCACCACATCGGACCAGAATCCTTCGCGCTCCAGCAGCGAAAGCTCAATGAGTTTGCGGCTGGTGATGTCGCTGATGCTCAGGATCACCGCCCTATAGTCGGGCTGATCTTCCGGCAGGCGCAGCACGAGCCACAAGTGCTGGTCGCGGCCATTGGCGTCCTGAAGCTTGATTTCCAGCTCAAGCTGTTTCTGCTGGTGGAGCACCGCTTCGAGCACTTGATTGCCGATGGCCGTGCAGTCCAGTGGGCAGCCGTTGATCAGTAGTTTCCAGGCCTGATCGCAGGAATTGACGTTGAGCAGTTGCAGGGCGACCTGGTTGACTTCGGTGATGCGCAGTTCCTGCAACAGTTGCTGGCGTTGCTCCGGTATCTCGAGCCAGGTTCTCAGCTGCTCGCTGCTGGTGAGTTGCTCCTTGTCGAAAAAACTTTTGAGCCCGGACAGGTCCAGCACGCACAGGGCAACGCCGGTGCCTTCGAAGATGTCCTGATAGCGTCGGCGGCCTTCATGCAGTTGGCGTTGGCGGCGACGAATGTTCAGCAAAGCGATGAACGGTAACAGTGAGAAGGCCAGGCCCAGAAGGCATTTGCCGATGAATGCCGGCAGCAGTTGTTCGATCACCCGTTGCCGGTCGAACAGTCCGCGCAGTTGCCAGTCGCTGCTGCTCAGGGGGACGGTCAACACGCTGTTGGTCAGTTCGTCGGGTGTCAGCACCGCGGGTTTGGCTGAAGCCAGGGCGTCATCGCGACTGATGATCTGATGATTGATGCGGTTTTCCACCAGCCACTGGGGGCGAATGCCGGCGTCGCCCTGTTTGGTCAATGAAGAGAAAAATGTCGGTGTCAGGCGCAGGGCCCAGTAGCCGCGAGTGCTGCCGCTGGCCTGATGCAGGAGCAGGTGCACCACCGAGCCGTCATCGGCATTGCTGAAATAGTGGGCCTGGGCGCGGCTGCGCTGGACCAGTTCGCTCAGGTAGTTGGCGTCCTGGCTGTCGACGGCGCTGTCACTCAGGACTTTCCCGGAAGGGCTGAGCAGCGCCAGGCTGCGCAGGTCGGGCAGCGACTGTTGCAGTTTGCGCAGCAATGCCTGCTGTTCGTCGGCGCTTTGCGGTTGTTCGACGATCGGTAGCAGATTAAGGGCGATCTGGGCGTTGAGCGCCATGTTGAGGCTGACTTGCGAAGCCAGGTCGGCGGTGTAGTCGATGGTGTACTGGCGCTGGTTTTTCTGGGTTTCGCGCAGTTGATCCAGCAACTGCCAGAACAGCAATGCGAGCAGCAACAGCACAAGCGTCGCCAGCGCGCCCTTCAAGCTTCCGCGCAGGGGCGAGCCGAGCCCAGGGTTGAGCACGCTCGCGGACGGTGGCGGAGTGACATTGGACAAACTGTAATCCTGCGGTTTGGCTGGACTGGCGCGGCGTGCACTATAAGCCGGACGCCCGAAGGGCGGCTAGCATGCCTTGAGTTGTGGCGAAGTGCCAGCCCCGCTCGGCTGGACTGCCTTCTGTCAATGAGGTAGCTTTGCCGGTTACGCGGGAGCGTTCCAGCTCCTAGGTTTTTTCAGCGCGCCGCCTTGATACCCATCAAACGAACGACGCGCATGGCCTGGCCGGGCATCGCCTGCGCTCCAATCATTCATCAGTCACTGACCCTAGGTTCTCCATGGCTCAATACGTCTTCACCATGCATCGGCTGGGCAAAGTTGTTCCGCCGAAGCGGGAAATCCTGAAAAACATTTCGCTGTCGTTCTTCCCCGGCGCCAAAATCGGCGTCCTCGGCCTCAACGGTTCGGGTAAGTCCACGCTGCTGAAAATCATGGCAGGCGTCGACACCGAGTTCGACGGCGAAGCCCGTCCGATGCCGGACCTGAACATCGGCTACCTGCCGCAAGAACCGATCCTGGACCCGACCAAGACCGTGCGTGAAGTGGTCGAGGAAGCGGTCAGCGTGATCAAGGACGCCCAGGCGCGTCTGGACGAGGTCTACGCGGCCTACGCCGATCCGGATGCCGACTTCGACAAGCTGGCTGCAGAGCAAGCCAAACTTGAAGCCATCCTGCAGGCCAGCGATGGCCACAACCTGGATCGCCAACTGGAAGTCGCTGCCGATGCGCTGCGTCTGCCGGCCTGGGATGCCAGGGTTGAACATCTTTCCGGTGGTGAAAAGCGTCGTGTGGCCCTGTGCCGCCTGCTGCTGTCCGCCCCGGACATGCTGCTGCTCGACGAACCAACCAACCACCTGGACGCCGACTCCGTCGCCTGGCTGGAGCACTTCCTGCACGATTTCCCGGGCACCGTGGTTGCGATCACGCACGACCGTTACTTCCTGGACAACGTTGCCGGCTGGATCCTCGAACTCGACCGCGGCGCCGGTATCCCGTACGAGGGCAACTATTCGGGTTGGCTCGAAGCCAAGTCCGATCGTCTGGCGGCCGAATCCAAGCAGCAATCGGCTCACGAAAAGGCCATGAAGGAAGAACTGGAGTGGGTGCGCAAAGGCGCCAAGGCCCGCCAGTCCAAGTCCAAGGCTCGTCTGCAACGCTTTGAAGAAATGCAATCGCAGGAATTCCAGAAGCGCAGCGAAACCAACGAGATCTACATCCCGGCCGGTCCACGCCTGGGCGACAAGGTCATCGAATTCAAGAACGTCACCAAGGGCTACGGCGATCGCGTGTTGATCGACAACCTGTCGTTCTCCATGCCTAAAGGCGCCATCGTTGGCGTGATCGGTGGTAACGGTGCCGGTAAATCGACCCTGTTCCGCATGCTGATGGGCAAGGAAACTCCGGATTCGGGCAGCATCGAAGTCGGCGAAACCGTGCAACTGGCGTGCGTCGATCAGAGCCGTGAAGACCTGGATGGCAGCAAGACTGTGTTCCAGCAGATCTCCGATGGTTCCGACCAGATTCGCATCGGCAACTACGAGATCCCGTCGCGTACCTACGTCGGTCGTTTCAACTTCAAGGGTGGCGATCAGCAGAAGTTCGTCAAGGACCTGTCCGGCGGTGAGCGTGGTCGCTTGCACCTGGCCCTGACCCTGAAAGAGGGCGGCAACGTCCTGCTGCTCGACGAACCGTCCAACGACCTCGACGTTGAAACCCTGCGTTCCCTGGAAGAAGCCTTGCTGGACTTCCCGGGCGCCGCCATTGTGATCTCTCACGATCGGTGGTTCCTTGACCGCGTCGCGACGCACATCCTGGCGTACGAAGACGACTCGCAAGCGGTGTTCTTCGAAGGCAACTACACCGAGTACGAAGCCGATCGCAAGAAACGCCTCGGCGAAGCGGCCTCCCAGCCGCACCGCGTACGGCACAAGAAACTGGCCTGATTTCAGGTTGGTCGCATAAAAAAAACGGAGCCTTTCGGGGGCTCCGTTTTTTTATGGGCGTTCAGCAAGATCGTGGCGGCCTGAAGATCACCCGATCTCTATGGCCAGCACCTCAATCACCAAATCCCCCGCCGGCCGCTTCCACAGCACTTCATCGCCCTTGTGCGCGCCCAGCAACGCCCGTCCCAGCGGCGAACTCCAATTGATCAGCCCATGGGCGGCATCCGCCTGGTCTTCTCCGACCAATTGCACGCGCTGTTCATGATCGTGCTCGTCGGCAAAGGTCACCCAATTGCCAATCTGCACTTTGTCGGTCGAGGAGGCTTGTGCGACCACCTGTGCGCTTTGCAGGCGCTGCTTGAAGTAGCGCCAGTCGCGATCGAGGTCAGCCTGGCGCTGCTTGTCGGCCAGGTCACCTTTGGCGCTTTCCTCGTCGAGCAGGCTTTGCAGCGCGGCGACTTTCGCCTGAAGCTGCATGAGCCCGGCGGGCGTGACGTAATTGGGCTGCGCGCTGACCTGTCGTTCGACTGGCAGGTCGGCTTGTGCGGCGGCGTTATCTTCATTGACGAAGGCGCGACTCATGCTTTTCTCCCGTTATAGGGTTTGGGCCATGGTCGCAGGCTTTAAGTTTCGACAAATGTCTGTAAACGACTTATTGCGAGCGATAGGCTCGCGCGGCGTCCCGGTCTTTCTGCTGTTGCCAGGCCCGTTCGCGCTCGTCCCAATGGCGTTCCCTGTACTCGTTTCGATCCTCGTTTTCGCGCATGGCCTGGCACTGACGGAAGCCATCGGTCCAGCCTTCGGCGTATTGCTTGTCCTTGAGGTAGCGCGGGACGTTTTTGCGAAATTCACCGGTAATCGCCCCGGCGGCTTGTCGACCGCTGCTGCAACCGTCATCGAAGCCATCGGCGAACGCCGGCGGATACCCTTTGGCGATCAGATCCTCGTGGGTGGACTGACACCCTGTAATCAATAGCAAAAACCCCAACACACCCACGCAACGCCACATCTCGGACTCCAGGGCCGTTCAACGGCCTATAGGGGAAGTCTAGAAGCGGATTTGTCGGATGGGAGTGAAAGAAAGGTCAAAAGATCGCAGCCTTCGGCAGCTCCTACAAAAAGTGCGGTTACATGCGGTCCTGTAGGAGCTGCCGAAGGCTGCGATCTTTTGCGGTTAAGCAACGATCAATAGTGATACCACTTCACTTCAAGCATCACTTCGTTTTCAGGAGATGCCAGATGGCTGAATTCGCGTTGGGCACTCAGGCGCAGCCCGAGGTTGCGCGACAACTCCCACTGCTGATTCAGGCTCATGCTCCGGCGCACTTCGCCGTTGGTGAAGTAATCGCCCTTGGCTTCCAGGCTGAAATTCCCCAGCGGGTTTTTCCACAGCAAACCGCTGTTGAAGCCCGCTGCCGGGGCAATGAAGCCCGCGAAGTCGTTGTTGTGCTCCACGCGCACGGTGCCCAAGGCGAACCCGAGCATGTCGTCGCTCAGTTGCCAGGTCCCGCCGCCACCACCATTGACATGACTGACCAGGGTTTCGTCATCATGCTTGCCCGGTACACGTTCCAGGCCGCCGGTGACTTGCCACGACAGCGGCTGCAACAGCGCGTTGCGCGGGGTCAGGGAGCGGATGGTCGCCAGGTCCAGTTGCTGCAACTGCCAGTGATTGCCTTCGTATTGGCGCAGCTTCATCTGCAGGATTTCGATCTGCGCGCCAAGGGGGAAACTTTCAGCGTTGTCGTTGAGGTCGTGGTAGGCCATGCGCAGGCCATATTCGCCGAAGGCTTTGTCGCCCCGGGTGCCGATGCCGGCCTGCCAGGTGCGGGACTCGTGGCCATCCTCGGGCAAGCCAGGTCGCGCAATATCCAGTTCAGGAGGCGGGTTTTGATTGATCGCGCGCAGTAATTCAAAACTGCGCTGAGCTCGTTGCGGGTCACGTTCCTGGCCGTTGGCGCGATAACGCTCCAGACGATAGGCCGCATCGATGATCAACGCCTGTCGCGCGCGCGGTTGCGCCTTGAACGCCGGTTCCTGCAATTGCTTCTGATCGGCGCTGACTTTCAGCACCCACTGCTGCTCTTCATCGGTCAACGGCTGCGCGCGGCTCAGCAGTTCACGCTCGCGGGACGGGCGATATTCGATCGACTCCACGAGTCCGGCCTGTTTCACCGCTTTGACGGTGTCGGTGGGAATGGCGGTCAACGGGAACTGATCGGTCAGCTTCAGGCCCGGCCGCGCCACCTGCAGCAGCTCAAGCAGGCGATAGGAGCAGTTTTCATCGAAGAAGAAGTAGTCGAACTGGATCTGCTTGAGCTCCCAGACATGCTCGACCATGCGCTCGGTTTCCTGCTGGGTCAGGTTCAAGCGGTATTCCCATAGGTCGCGGTTTTCGAGGCTACGGTATTCCGAGAGTTTTTCCTGATAGGGCACCAGTGCAAACAGCCCCGGATAACCACCCATCAGGCCTTTCCACGCGTACAAAATGCTGTTGTCCGACCCTTCGATGTAGGCGCCGAAGTTGATCGCGTAACTCAGCAGCGAGGTCTTGTCGCGCTGCACATCGGCCTGATCGATGCGCAGCAAGGTATGGCCGAACATCGACGACGGGCTGTTCAGGTAGGCGGCCGGGAAAATCATCACCGCACTGTGGGGCGAAACGTCCTTGAACCATTGCTTGAATTCAGCACAGTCCAGCGACGGCAGATCCGTCAGGTCAAGTTGCGCCTTGAGCCAGCGAGTACGGGCCGGATAGACGCATTGCGCATGCTGCTCGCCGGCACTGGTCGGGGCATACAGCGCCTGTACGGTCGCCGCCAGTTCGCGGTCGGGGTGTTCGTTGCCGTCGGAGGCGAGAAAGAATTTTTTGTCGCTGACATAGCTGCGCCAGCCACCGAGCTTGGCGGTTTCGTAATGACCCAGCGAAATCCAGAAGGGGTCGTTGGCCAGTTGCTGCAAACGTTGATTGTCGATGTGGGGCGCGGCGGACAGCGGGGCGCAGACACAGAGCGCCAGCCAGGCAAGGCGTTTGAGCATAGTGAGCAACTTAAGTCGAAAGAAACGAAGACCCAAGGAGGCAGCGAAAAAGAGCCAGGGTCAAAAAATAAAACCCGCTCCCCAAAGAGAGCGGGACGGGTCGAGCTTAAGCTTGAGTGGCGTACTTGGCCAGACGAGGATCGTTCTTCAGTACGGCCAGGGTGTTGGTATGCACATCCTCAGCGGTCACGTCAGCTTTGCTGAAAATTTGCTGGAAGTGTTGATGAGTCACGGTGGCGAAGTGCGCACGGTCTTCCGGCGCCACACCCAGTACCACGGCGTAAGTGGTCAGCGCTTCACCCTGACCTTTAGCCATGTCTTCGGACAGCTCGTTCATCATGCCATTCATGGCGAGCCAGGATTTGCCGCCATAGGTCAGCGCCGCATTGGTCGAGCAACCGTTGGTACCGGAGGTCATGCCGAAAGTTGCGTTACCTGAGGTGCCGTTGGTGGTGGATGCCAGGAAGTGTGCCGGGGTGCCACGCTGACCTTCGAACAGCATGTTGCCCCAACCGCAGTCCGGACCGCCTGGCGCCTGAGCCATGGCGTTGATGGATACAACGGTGAAGAGAGTACCAAGAAGAATCCGTTTCATAGCTATGTTCTCTTTGTGTGCATACCAATGGACAGGGTGCTGGCCCCTAATGGTGCCAGTGGGCCGGTTATTCGTTCCAGCCGCGCAGTTTGGAGTTTAGGCAGGTTCCAGGGGTTCCGTGATTTTTTGCGAAACATTCCCTGAAAACCTTGATTTTGACCCGCGCGGCCCGAGGATGGGGGCTTGTCTAAGCTTTGGCTTGAGGTGCGCCTTGCCAGTGGGTACGGGCAGCGCCAGAATGCCGTTATCTGCCCCGCCTGATGTAAGGAAGCCCGATGCCTGATCCTGTTGCTGCCAGCTTGCGTCTAGCGCCTGAAGCGCTGACCCGTCCGTTTTCCGCTGAACAGTTCAGCTTCTCTACCACCAATGATCTGGAGCCCTTTCGCGGTGTGCTTGGCCAGGAACGTGCGGTCGAAGCCTTGCAGTTCGGTGTGGCCATGCCGCGCCCCGGTTACAACGTGTTCGTCATGGGCGAGCCCGGCACCGGCCGGTTTTCGTTCGTCAAACGCTACCTCAAGGCCGAAGGCAAACGCCTGCAGACCCCGGCCGACTGGGTCTACGTCAATAATTTCGATGAGCCTCGCGAGCCTCGCGCCCTGGAATTGCCGTCGGGCACCGCCGGCGCCTTTATCGGTGACATCAACGGCTTGATCGACAACCTGCTGGCGACCTTTCCGGCAGTGTTCGAGCACCCGTCCTACCAGCAGAAGAAAAGCGCCATCGATCGCGCCTTCAACCAGCGTTATGACCGTGCGCTGGATGTGATCGAGCGTCTGGCGCTGGAGAAAGACGTCGCGCTCTACCGCGACAGCAGCAACATTGCCTTCACCCCGATGAGCGAAGGCAAGGCCCTGGATGAGGCGGAATTCGCCCAGTTGCCGGAAGCCGAGCGCGAGCGCTTTCATGATGACATTTCCGGGCTCGAAGAGCGGTTGAACGAAGAACTCGCCAGCCTGCCGCAATGGAAGCGCGAGTCGAGCAATCAGCTGCGCCAGCTCAACGAAGAAACCATCACTCTGGCCTTGCAGCCATTGCTGGCGCCGCTGTCGGAAAAGTACGCGGAAAACGCAGGCGTTTGCGGTTACTTGCAAGCGATGCAGGTGTACCTGCTTAAAACGGTGGTCGAGCAACTGGTGGACGACAGCAAGACCGACGCCGTCGCCCGCAAATTGCTTGAAGAGCAATACGCCCCGAGCCTGGTGGTCGGGCATCCGCACAGCGGCGGTGCGCCGGTGGTGTTCGAGCCGCACCCGACCTACGACAACCTGTTCGGCCGCATCGAATACAGCACCGATCAGGGTGCGCTCTACACCACCTATCGGCAGCTGCGACCGGGTGCTTTGCACCGGGCCAACGGCGGTTTCCTGATCCTCGAAGCGGAAAAAATGCTCAGCGAGCCATTCGTGTGGGATGCGCTCAAGCGTGCCTTGCAATCGCGCAAGCTGAAAATGGAATCGCCACTGGGTGAGCTGGGCCGTCTTGCCACCGTGACGCTGACGCCGCAACACATTCCGTTGCAGGTCAAAGTCGTGATCATCGGCGCCCGGCAGCTCTACTACACGCTGCAAGACCTCGATCCGGACTTCCAGGAGATGTTCCGCGTCCTGGTTGATTTCGATGAAGACATTCCGATGGTCGACGAAAGCCTGGAGCAGTTCGCCCAGTTGCTCAAAACCCGTACCTCGGAAGAAGGCATGGCGCCGCTGACCGCGGATGCGGTGGCGCGTCTGGCGACTTACAGCGCACGTCTGGCCGAGCACCAGGGACGTTTGTCGGCACGGATCGGCGATCTGTTCCAACTGGTCAGCGAGGCAGATTTCATTCGTGACCTGGCGGGTGACGAGATGACTGACGCCGGGCACATCGAGCGTGCGCTCAAGGCCAAGGCTACCCGTACCGGGCGAGTTTCGGCGCGGATTCTCGATGACATGCTGGCCGGGATCATTCTGATCGACACCGATGGCGCGGCGGTCGGCAAGTGCAACGGGCTGACGGTACTGGAAGTCGGCGATTCGGCCTTCGGGATACCGGCGCGGATTTCCGCCACGGTGTATCCGGGCGGCAGCGGCATCGTCGACATCGAGCGCGAGGTCAACCTCGGCCAGCCGATTCACTCCAAAGGCGTGATGATCCTCACCGGGTACCTGGGCAGCCGCTATGCCCAGGAATTCCCGTTGGCGATTTCCGCAAGCATCGCCCTGGAGCAGTCCTACGGTTACGTCGACGGCGACAGCGCATCGTTGGGCGAGGCCTGCACGCTGATCTCGGCCTTGTCGAAAACTCCACTCAAGCAGTGCTTTGCGATTACCGGTTCGATCAACCAATTCGGTGAAGTGCAGGCGGTAGGCGGGGTCAACGAGAAGATCGAAGGCTTCTTCCGGCTCTGCGAGGCTCGCGGCCTGACGGGCGAGCAGGGAGCGATCATTCCTCAGGCTAACGTCGCCACGCTGATGCTTGACGAGAAGGTGCTGGCGGCGGTGCGCGCGGGGCAGTTCCATGTCTACGCGGTGCGCCAGGCCGACGAAGCCCTGAGCCTGTTGGTCGGCGAGCCGGCCGGTACGCCGGATGAGAATGGCGACTTTCCCGAGGGCAGCGTCAACGCGCGGGTGGTGGAACGCTTGCGGGTGATCGCTGAAATGGTCAGCGAGGAAGACCTCAAGGAGGCCGAAAAGGAGTTGGCGCAGGAAGCATTGCTGGAAGTCAAACCAGCCTGAGTCAATCTCGAACCTGAGGAGGCTCCCTGTGGCGAGGGGGCTTGTCGGACCGCCGCACCGCCCCGTTCGGCTGCGTAGCAGTCGTCAAATCGGCGATGAGGTCTGTCTGATAAATTTCGGGGCCGCTTCGCTGCCCAACGGGGCGGTGCGGCGGTCCGACAAGCCCCCTCGCCACAAGTCTGGCGTCAATATTTGCACGGCGACCACTCGGCGCCTTCTGGCCGCGGGCCGCGTGCGAGCTGAACTTTTCTTCTATTCTCTGCTCAAGGATATCGACAGTTATCACTGGATCGAGACAGCCTTCCCGTGGAGGCTGAATACCGGATCTACCGAGGGTCGCCGCCATGTCGCGCAACCTCTGCCTCACCCGTCAATGCCTGGGCCTTGTGACCCGTATCGAATGTGCTATCCGCCCGCTGGCGGGAGATACGGGCATGTGGACCTTGCTTTTTGCCGCCGGAATGGCCGGCGAGCAACCTTCAGCCATCAAGGCTCAAGGCCCGTTCCGTGGGCCGGTCGTGGCTGAATCGATCCTCGACACCATCGTCGAAAGTCTGACCCTGCATGGCTACGAGTTGGCCGATGACCCGCAAATCTGGTGCCTGCACCTGCAAGCCCAGTTGCGAGAGATCAACGGTGGCCGTTTCCACAACCTTGCCGGTCCCGGGTTTCGACCTGAAGGCTGATCCAGGCTATTGATCCAGGTTACCTGGCTCGGTCTTGTCGAGTTTGACCTCGAAACCGTATTGCACGGTGGTGAGGTTGGTTCGCTGATAAGTTTCCAGACGTGTGGGCTGGCCGTAGAAGTAATGCACTGCGAATAACCCCGGACCTTGCGCATTCGCGTCGTGACTGACCGAAAGAATCTCCTTCAGATAGTTGCCACTGTCGTCCTTGGCGAAAAAGCGCCAGTCCTGGTCGGGGAACAGCTTCAGATCAACCACCAACTCATTCCCTTTGAGCGCCAGGCCCTTGGGCAGTTGGTGGGCGTCGTAGGTTTGCTTGTCGACAGTCGCCAGGAACAGCGGCATGGAGCCCACTGCGTAGGCCGGAGTTTCTGCAAACAGATTCAGATCGTAGGTGATGCTGCCGCGTAGCGGGTCGACCTGATACGCCTCCGGTGGCAGCTCGATCGGCCCGTCGCGCCGGCCATTGCTGTCTTGGGTAAAAAACGTCACGGGACTTTCGCCGGGATTGAACGAGGTGCCGAGCAGTTCGTCATTGAAGCTTCTGGGGTGATCGAAATCGATGCGCGCGGCGCTTGGATCATCGATCGACTGGCTGATACTGATGCTTTTTTTCAGTTGGTTCTCGTCCAGCGTCGCACCCTTGAGCCAGGTCGCAGCCTGGTCGTCGTATACCACCACGGGCAAGGCCAGTGGCTGGATGGTTTTTTCCGTCGTGTGCGGGTCGAAGCGGCGTACCGGCAGGTTTAGGTTCTTGCGGGTCACCGTGACCGCCGAGAAGTCCAGCAAGCTGACTTCGAGCGTGTCGATCGGTCCGTTGAAGTACACCTTGGCGTACTGTCGGGTTTGTTGTTTTTCAAAGGCGCGCTGGTCGTCCTCGAGCTGTTTTTCGAACGCTTCGCTCCAGGCTTTCTGCTGTTGCATTTGCGCCAGTTGTTTTTGATAGAACGCAATTTGCGCGGCGGTTTCATTGATCGCGCCCGAGCGCGAGAGGAATTGTCCGGTGGTGTCCCTGGCCTGAACGATCAGCGGGTTGGGCGGTGTATCGCGAACCTCGGGGGCTGGTGGTGCGCTGTTACTGAATTCGATTTCGGCATGGTTTTTTTCAAGCTTCAGCAGCGTGACACTGAGGTTGTCATTGGTGCGCGTCTGGCCGATGTCCTTTTTCGTCAGGTCGAAGCTGTAGAGTCGGCGCGGGGCGATGACCTCCACCTTGCCTTGCAGACTCACCGGTTGTGGCAGGTTCTTCTTGTCCACACCCAGGCCTTCGATGAAGGGGTAGGTCACCGTCAAGTCATCGGGGTTGGTCAGGTTGGAGCTCGACGGGCTCAGCTGGATTCCTGGATCGGTTTCCGACCATTCCGGCTGAAACGCGATGACGCGCTTGTTGCTGAGGGTCACCGATTGCCATTCCAGGTCATGAGGGAAAAGGAATGCGCCAGGGGTGTTGAAGTGGAGGGGGAATACCGGTTGCAGATCGGTCAGGTAATCCGAGCTGGACTCCTTGTGCAGCACGAACAGCCCGTTGATGTAGGTGTCGACCAGCGCCTGGGGCGTGGGGTAGTGCTTGAATACGGCGAGGGCATCTTCGCCGTATTCGGTGACCACCGGTTTACTGTCGAGCTTGAGTTGCGCACGCTCAAGCAGCAGCAGTGAACCGCCGAGTTCGGTCACGACGTCCTTGAGTTTCGGATCCTTGATCGCCTCCAGAGACTTTTCGAATTGCGCGGTCTTTTCTTCGAGGCTGACCTGGCGTTTCTCATCGCTGGGTGAACAACCACCGAGCAGCAATGCGAGGCAAAGTCCGGCACTCGTTAAGGGCAATCGCACATCCATTTCCAGTTTTCCTGTCCGATGTCGCTGACCTGTCATTGATCTGGACACTAGCAGAAAAACTTTGTCACACACACGCAGGTTGCGGATTTTCCGGCGGTTTCTGGGTGTAACAGGCGGCTGTTATACTCGCCGCCATTTCCAGCCCCTTGTGTGAGATTCAATGGAACGCTTTATCGAAAATACAATGTACGCCTCCCGCTGGTTGCTGGCGCCGATCTATTTCGGTTTGTCGCTGGGCTTGCTGGCGTTGGCACTGAAATTCTTCCAGGAAGTCATCCACGTCATCCCTAACGTGTTCTCGATGGCCGAGTCGGATCTGATTCTGGTGTTGTTGTCGCTGATCGACATGGCGCTGGTAGGCGGCTTGCTGGTAATGGTGATGATTTCCGGTTACGAGAACTTCGTTTCCGAACTGGATATCGACGACAGCAAGGAGAAGCTCAACTGGTTGGGCACCATGGATTCGTCTTCGTTGAAGATGAAGGTCGCGGCTTCCATCGTGGCAATTTCGTCGATCCACTTGCTGCGGATTTTCATGGACGCCAAGAACGTCGATCCTGAGCATTTGCAGTGGTACGTGATCATCCACATGACCTTCGTGGTGTCGGCGTTTGCCATGGGTTATCTGGACAAGCTGACCAAGCACTGATCCACCCTTACTTGCTCCACCGCACCGCCCGTCTGTTGCGAAACAGACGGGCGGTGTCGTTTGTGGCTTGTACTTTGGCGCGTCGAGGCATATCCCTGTAAGAACCCTGGCTCTCCACTGCGTGAGGTGCGCTCATGAACCTGCAAGAGTTGAATGCGTATGCCATCGCCGGAAAGATCGATGAGTTGAACCTGATCTCGATGGAAGGCGTGTTCTACGTGCTGGAAGCTCGGATGCATGGTGCGGCGCATCCAGTGCTCGATGCTCATGGCGAGACATTGCAGCTGCGCTCGGTCGAGCATGCGCGTGAAGTGCTTCACGCCTGTCCCAAGCCATTCAACGTTGTATATACCTCGGCCCATGATGAAATGTGCGGTACCAGCGCCGAGGAAAGTCCGAAATTACCGAGCACCTTCCGTACTGCGTAACAGGGCTGACGCCGCTCATCAACGTGGCGGCATCTGTGCTAGTCTGCTCGCCCTTTTGATTCCGGGCGCTCCGGGATGCGCTGTGCACGCACGGCAAGTTCCAGGGCCGTCCGCACAGCGGAGCAGTGTCATGTCCGAAGTAAATCTGTCCACCGATGAAACCCGCGTCAGCTACGGCATTGGCCGTCAGTTGGGCGACCAGCTGCGTGACAATCCGCCACCGGGCGTGAGCCTGGACGCAATCCTGGCGGGTCTGACCGACGCGTTCGCCGGTAAGCCAAGCCGTGTGGGCCAGGAAGAAATGTCCGCCAGCTTCAAGGTGATCCGCGAGATCATGCAAGCCGAAGCGGCTGCCAAGGCTGAAGCTGCTGCTGGCGAAGGCCTGGCTTTCCTGGCTGAAAACGCCAAGCGTGAAGGCATCACTACTCTGGCTTCGGGCCTGCAATTCGAAGTGCTGACCCAAGGTGAAGGCGCCAAGCCAACCCGTGAGGATCAAGTGCGCACTCACTACCACGGCACTCTGATCGACGGCACTGTGTTCGACAGCTCCTACGAGCGCGGCCAGCCTGCAGAATTCCCGGTGGGCGGCGTTATCGCCGGCTGGACCGAAGCCCTGCAACTGATGAACGCGGGCAGCAAATGGCGTCTGTACGTGCCGAGCGAACTGGCTTACGGCGCTCAAGGCGTTGGCAGTATTCCGCCGCACAGCGTACTGGTATTCGACGTCGAACTGCTCGACGTTCTGTAATCCCGGTGTTGGAGCTGGCCCGCTCCTGCAGGGCCAGCTCCGGCATTTTTACAAATGATCTTCATACCTCGAACTTGGTATTCAGGTCATGACTCGGGCGCAACGCCCGGGCATAGCAAAACAGAAATAGATTGCGCACCAGTTCCTTGAGTACCACCGGCTCACTGGAACTCAGGCCATTGACGTCCAGATCACCCTGATCCTGCAGCTCGTTCAAGGCTTCTTCTTCAAGCACCGCACAGACTTCCCCGGTTTCCCGATGCAGGATTCTGAGGTAGGGATGTGGGCGGTCCAGCCAGGCATCGATCAAATAAGTCATGGGTCTCATCTCCATTGATTGGTTTCAATGAGAATAATTCCTATTCATTAAATAGCAAGGGCCTATTGGCGGTTTGCGTTTTTTATCGGGTAAGGATTGCGTAAGGTCAAAACGGCTGGCGTTTGGCTATTGCGAGGAGTGCTGGGTGACGCGGGGAGGGTAAAGCACCATCCCACGCAGGGCGCGGGATGGAATACAGCGGGCTCAGACTTTTCTGACGAACTCGGATTTGAGTTTCATCGGGCCGATGCCGTCGATCTTGCAGTCGATGTCGTGGTCGCCATCGCACAGGCGGATGTTCTTGACCTTGGTGCCGACCTTGACCACCAGGGAAGTGCCTTTGACCTTGAGGTCCTTGATCACGGTGATGGTATCGCCGTCCTGCAGGACGTTGCCGACCGAGTCCTTTTTCACGGTATCGTCGGACGCTACTTCGGCTTCGCCGTTGGCGGACCACTCATGGGCGCACTCCGGGCAGATCAGCTGTGCGCCGTCTTCGTAGGTGTATTCGGAATTGCATTTCGGGCAGGGTGGCAACGTGCTCACTAAGGCTCCTTGGATTCAGGATGGCTAAAAAGCGCACATTATATAGGGTTTTATCGCGGGAGGGAGCGAGCAGCAAAAGATCAAAAGATCGCAGCCTCGCTCTGCTCGACAGCTCCTACAGGAATGTTGACTAACGCGGTCACCGTAGGAGCTGTCGAGTGAAACGAGGCTGCGATCTTTTGTTGTGAAATCAGTGCGTGCGAGCGACCGCAAATTCACTCAATTCCACCAGAGCATCGCGGTATTCGCTGGCGGGCAGGGCGTCGAGGCACTTGATCGCACGGGCCACGTAGTCGCGGGCCAGTTGCGCGGTGTAATCCAGCGAGCCGGAAGCTTCGACCGCTTCGCGAATGCTTTCCAGGTCTTCGATGCCACCTTTCTGGATCGCCTGACGAACCAGCGCGGCCTGCTCCGGAGTGCCTTCGCGCATGGTGTAGATCAGCGGCAGCGTAGGCTTGCCCTCGGCCAGGTCGTCACCGACGTTCTTGCCCAGGGTCTCGGCATCGCCACGGTAGTCCAGCAGGTCGTCGACCAGTTGGAAGGCTACGCCCAGGTGATCGCCAAAGGTGCGCAGCGCTTCGCTCTGTTCCAGCGAGGCGCCGGCCAGGGCTGCGGCGCTGTGGGTCGAAGCCTCGAAGAGCATCGCGGTTTTGCCGCGAATGACTTCCATGTAGGTTTCTTCGGTGGTGCTGGCGTCGCGGACCTTCGACAGCTGCAACACTTCGCCTTCAGCGATGATGCGCGTGGCTTGCGAAAGGATCTTCATCACCGGCATGGAGCCCAGTTCGACCATCATTTCGAAAGAGCGCGAATACAGGAAGTCACCCACCAGCACGCTCGGCGCGTTGCCCCACATGGCATTGGCGGTCGAACGGCCACGGCGCATGCCGGACATGTCGACGACGTCGTCGTGCAGCAGGGTGGCGGTGTGCAGGAACTCGATGGTCGCGGCCAGCAGGCGCAGGTCATCGCCTTCGCGGCCCAGTGCCTTGCCGCATAGCAGTACGAGCAAGGGACGCAGGCGTTTACCGCCAGCCGAGGTAATGTAGTCGCCGATTTTCGATACCAGCGGCACTCGGGAAGTCAGCTGCTTCTTGATGATGCCGTCGACGGCGCTAAAATCGTCCGCCACCGCGCGGTAGAAAGCTTGGGGTTGCATCAGCGACAGTTGCTCCAGAAGGGTTGCGCGGCATGCTAGGACCCACGTCCGGGCCTGTCAAGGCGCGATGGACGGCCACTTGCAACGCCAGAGTAGCTTGCGTACAATCGCGCACCCTGAACTTCCTGGGCAGCACCTGCCTTACGCAATGCAAACAGGCCTTCCAGCCTTATGCAGCCATGCCAGCCAATACCTCTTCTTATAAAGAGCTGGGTGAGCAGGATTATCGGAGAAATACCATGTCTTATGCAGTAATCGTTACTGGTGGCAAGCAGTACAAAGTTGCTCCAGGTGAATACCTGAAGATCGAAAAACTGGAAATCGCTACCGGCGAATCCGTAACTTTTGATCGCGTTCTGTTGGTTGCCAATGGCGACGACGTGAATATCGGCGCTCCAGTTGTTCCTGGCGCTACCGTTGTGGCTGAAGTGATCTCCCAAGGTCGTCACGATAAAGTCCGCATCATCAAGTTCCGTCGCCGT
The DNA here is from genome assembly GCF_024749225.1 of Pseudomonas sp. B21-019. Taxonomy (NCBI): domain Bacteria; kingdom Pseudomonadati; phylum Pseudomonadota; class Gammaproteobacteria; order Pseudomonadales; family Pseudomonadaceae; genus Pseudomonas; species Pseudomonas sp. B21-019. The sequence continues at coordinate 5,459,126 of NZ_CP087193.1, read as the reverse complement.
AAGCACCACATGAAGCGTATGGGCCACCGCCAGTGGTACACCGAGATCAAAATCACCGGTATTCAGGCTTAATCAGCCTAATTCCTCACTAGGAGAATTGAACTCATGGCACACAAAAAAGCTGGTGGTAGTACCCGTAACGGTCGCGACTCAGAAGCCAAACGCCTTGGCGTGAAGATGTATGGCGGCCAGGTCATCAAGGCCGGTAACATCATCGTGCGTCAGCGCGGCACCCAATTCCACGCTGGCTACGGCGTTGGCATGGGTAAAGATCACACCCTCTTCGCGAAAATCGAAGGCGTGATCAAGTTTGAAGTAAAAGGCGCCTTCGGTCGTCGTTACGTGAGCGTCGTCGCAGCTTAATTGCGCGATCGCTGGAAAAGCCCTGTCTTGCGACGGGGCTTTTTCGTTTGTGGGGTGAGTCTCTTGCAAAGCTGTTTGTGATGGGCTCCAGCGCTGTATTGGCGGTCGTTGATTGAGGTCGCTGCGCTCATTTTTGCAAGAGTCTTATGTCTTGGTTGTTTTTCGGCTCGTCCGTATGGCGAGAGGCGTTTTGTTATGAAGTTTGTTGATGAAGTATCGATTCGAGTAAAGGCTGGCGACGGTGGCAACGGTTGCATGAGTTTCCGTCGAGAGAAATTCATTGAAAACGGCGGCCCGAACGGCGGCGACGGTGGTGATGGCGGTTCCATCTACATGATGGCCGACGAAAATCTGAACACCCTGGTCGACTACCGTTACACCCGGCACTTCGATGCCGAGCGCGGTTCCAACGGTGGCAGCACCGACTGCACCGGCAAAAAAGGTGAGGATCTGATCCTGCGGGTGCCGGTCGGTACCACGGTGATCGACTCTGCCACCCAGGAAGTTATCGGCGACCTGACCAAGGCCGGCCAGAAGCTGATGGTGGTTCAGGGCGGCTGGCACGGTCTGGGTAACACTCGTTTCAAATCCAGTACCAACCGTGCGCCGCGCCAGACCACGCCGGGCAAGCCGGGTGAGCAGCGCGACCTGAAGCTGGAAATGAAGGTGTTGGCGGACGTCGGTCTGCTCGGTTTGCCGAACGCCGGCAAAAGTACTTTCATTCGCTCGGTGTCGGCCGCCAAGCCGAAAGTCGCTGACTACCCGTTCACCACATTGGTGCCGAACCTGGGTGTGGTCAGTGTCGATCGCTGGAAGAGCTTCGTGGTTGCGGATATTCCGGGCCTGATCGAAGGTGCTTCCGACGGCGCAGGCCTGGGGATTCGCTTCCTCAAGCACTTGTCGCGTACGCGTCTGCTGCTGCACCTCGTCGACATGGCGCCGCTGGATGACACCAGTGCGCCGGATGCCGCTGAAGTGATCGTCAGCGAGCTGACCAAGTTCAGCCCGTCCCTGGCTGAGCGTGATCGCTGGCTGGTGCTGAACAAGTGCGACCAGATCCTTGAGGAAGAGCACGATGCTCGCGTCAAGGAGATCGTTGATCGTCTGGAGTGGACTGGTCCGGTCTATGTGATCTCGGCGATCGCCAAGCAAGGCACCGAGCGTCTGTGCCACGACATCATGCGTTACCTGGAAGATCGCGCCGATCGCCTGGCTAACGACCCGGCCTACAAGGAAGAGTTGGCTGAGCTCGATCAGCGCATCGAAGATGAAGCTCGCGCCCAGTTGCAGGCGCTGGACGATCAGCGTGCCCTGCGCCGCAGCGGCGTGAAGTCGGTCCATGACATCGGTGACGACGATTGGGACGAAGAAGATGTGGATGACGAAGATGGTCCGGAAATCATTTACGTGCGTGACTGATTCGTTGCGATAAACTTAAGCGCCGCTCACAGGAGCGGCGTTTTAGTGTCTGGAAATCGACTGTTGGTCACGAAGAATCACGAATAACGTCACGGGCAGTGCCAGGTCGCGCTGCCCTCAAGCTAAGGTTGAAGATGATGCGGAGCAAGGTGACAGGTGCGCAGCGTTGGGTCGTGAAGATCGGCAGCGCTTTGCTGACGGCGGACGGCAAGGGCCTGGATCGCGCGGCAATGGGTGTCTGGGTCGAGCAGATGGTTGCCCTGCATGAGGCGGGCGTTGAGCTGGTGCTGGTGTCCTCTGGGGCGGTGGCGGCGGGCATGAGCCGTCTGGGCTGGACCTCACGACCCAGTGCGATGCACGAGTTGCAGGCGGCTGCCGCCATCGGTCAGATGGGGTTGGTGCAGGCCTGGGAGTCGAGCTTCGCCGAACATGGTCGGCATACCGCACAGATTCTCCTGACTCACGACGATTTGTCCGACCGCAAGCGCTACCTGAATGCTCGTAGCACCCTGCGTGCGCTGGTCGAGTTGAAAGTGATCCCGGTGATCAACGAAAACGACACCGTGGTCACTGACGAAATCCGTTTCGGCGATAACGACACGTTGGCGGCGCTGGTGGCGAATCTGGTCGAGGCTGATTTGCTGGTGATCCTCACCGATCGCGACGGCATGTTCGACGCTGATCCGCGCAACAATCCCGACGCCAAGCTGATTTACGAGGCGCGGGCCGATGATTCGGCGCTCGATGCGGTAGCTGGTGGCACTGGTGGTGCACTGGGGCGTGGCGGCATGCAGACCAAATTGCGCGCTGCGCGTCTGGCGGCGCGCTCCGGTGCGCACACCATCATCGTTGGTGGCCGTATTGAGCGAGTGCTGGATCGCCTCAAGGCTGGCGAGCGCATCGGCACTTTGCTGTCGCCTGAGCGCGGCATGCTGGCGGCCCGCAAACAGTGGCTGGCCGGGCATCTGCAGACTCGCGGCACGCTGGTGCTGGACGCGGGTGCGGTGACCGCGCTGTCCCAAGGCAATAAAAGTTTGCTGCCGGTAGGTGTAAAGCTGGTCCAGGGCAGCTTCCGTCGCGGCGAAATGGTGGTATGTGTGGCGCCGGACGGTCGTGAAATCGCCCGTGGCCTGGCTAACTACAGCGCTCTGGAAGCGCAAAAAATCATCGGTCAGTCGTCTGAGGCGATTATCGGTCTGTTGGGTTACATGGCGGAGCCGGAGCTGGTTCACCGGGATAACCTGATTCTGGTCTGAAGGAATACCTGAATGCGTGTGGCAAAAGGATTATTGGGCTTGTTGTTGGCGATGCCGCTGCTGGCCTCGGCCGAGGAGATTGGCCAGGTGTCGACGGTGTTCAAATTCGTCGGCCCGAACGACCGTATCGTTGTCGAGGCGTTTGATGATCCGAAGGTGGAGGGCGTGACCTGTTACTTGTCGCGCGCCAAGACGGGTGGCGTGAAAGGTGGTCTGGGATTGGCCGAGGATCGCGCTGAAGCGTCTATTGCATGTCGCCAGGTCGGGCCGATCAACTTCAAGGGTGAGCTCAAGGATGGCGAGGAGGTGTTCAAGGAGCGCACCTCGCTGGTATTCAAGACTATGCAGGTGGTGCGATTCCTCGACAAGAAACGCAATACCCTGGTGTATCTGGTCTACAGCGATCGTTTGATCGAGGGCAGTCCGCAGAATGCGGTGACGGCGATTCCGATTCTGCCGTGGACTCACGCCCAGTAATCTGACGCAGGTCCAGGTGTGGGAGTCTGTGTGGCGAGGGGGCTTGCCCCCGTTGGGGTGCGAAGCGCCCCTGTAATCAGTTGCCGCGATCTTGAATCAGAAAGTGGTGACCGGTTTACGATTGCTGCGCAATCGAACGGGGGCAAGCCCCCTCGCCACATTTGCTAAATCGCAGGCAATAAAAAACCGACCCTGAGGTCGGTTTTTTAACGAGCGCGTCGCTTAGGCAGCAGCGGCAACGTTCAGGGCCTTGACGTGGCCATTCAGACGGCTCTTATGGCGAGCAGCTTTGTTCTTGTGGATGATGCCTTTATCGGCCATACGGTCGATAACTGGCACGGCCAGAACGTAAGCAGCTTGAGCTTTAGCAGCGTCTTTTGCGTCGATGGCTTTAACTACATTCTTGATGTAGGTACGAACCATGGAACGCAGGCTGGCGTTGTGGCTGCGACGCTTCTCAGCCTGTTTTGCACGTTTTTTGGCGGAAGGTGTGTTGGCCACCGTCGAGCTCCTCGAAAGACTTTTTAGGAAATAGCAAACAAAATAGGCCGCGAATCATGCCGATGAGTTGATGGCTTGTCAAGGGCGGAAGAGACGTTCCGCTAAGTGGCCGGTTCCGGCCCCATGAAAACTACTGCGCTCGGCAATACAGCGTTGAAAGCAGACTCAAAATGCTCATTGACTAAAGTCAACTCCGCTTTCTCGCCTGCTTTCGCCTTGTCTTGCCTTCGCTCGCTACGTTTTCAAGGGGGCGGTGCGCTGGATATTTCTTTCCGGCGCGCGACCTGTAAACTCGCGAGCTTTGGCTCTGTGCTGTTGCGGCGCGGAGTATCGCATAAGTGGGCGCGTTGTTCGCCTGCTGTTTATCGACAGGCACAAACTCTTTCAATGAATCTGCTCAAATCGTTGGCCGCTGTCAGCTCTATCACGATGCTTTCCCGGGTGTTGGGGTTTGTTCGTGACACTCTAATCGCCCGTGCATTTGGTGCCGGAATGGCGACCGACGCCTTCTTTATCGCCTTCAAACTGCCCAATCTGCTGCGGCGGATCTTTGCCGAAGGGGCGTTTTCCCAGGCCTTTGTGCCGATTCTTGCTGAATACAAAAGCCAGAAGGGCGAGGAGGCGACGCGGACCTTCATTGCCTACGTCTCAGGCCTGCTGACATTGGTACTGGCGCTGGTCACTGCGTTGGGCATGCTCGCCGCCCCCTGGGTTATCTGGGCCACGGCACCGGGTTTTGTCGATTCTCCGGAAAAATTCCAGCTGACCACCGATCTGTTGCGGGTCACTTTTCCTTATATATTGCTGATCTCCCTGTCATCGCTGGCCGGGGCGATCCTCAACACCTGGAACCGCTTCTCGGTGCCAGCCTTCGTGCCGACCCTGCTCAATGTCAGCATGATCATCTTTGCGGTATTCCTGACGCCGTACTTCGATCCGCCGGTGATGGCGCTGGGTTGGGCTGTTCTGGTGGGCGGGCTGGCGCAGTTGCTGTTTCAACTGCCACACCTGAAGAAAATCGGCATGCTGGTTTTGCCGCGCCTGAATCTGCGCGATAGCGGTGTCTGGCGGGTCATGAAACAGATGCTGCCCGCGATCATCGGGGTTTCTGTGAGTCAGATTTCGCTGATCATCAATACTATTTTTGCCTCGTTCCTGGTGGCCGGTTCCGTGTCCTGGATGTATTACGCCGACCGCCTGATGGAGTTGCCATCCGGCGTGCTGGGTGTGGCGCTGGGCACGATTTTGTTGCCGACCCTGGCCAAGACCTATGCCAGTCAGGATCGCCACGAATACTCGCGAATCCTCGATTGGGGGCTGCGCCTGTGCTTCATGCTGGTGTTGCCGTGCGCCCTGGCGCTGGGGATTCTGTCTGAGCCGCTGACGGCCTCACTGTTCCAGTACGGCCAGTTCAGTGCTTTCGATGCGGCCATGACCCAGCGTGCGTTGATCGCTTATTCCGTCGGCTTGCTGGGGATTATTGTGATTAAAGTGCTGGCACCTGGCTTCTATGCGCAACAAAACATCCGCACGCCGGTGAAAATCGCGATTTTCACCCTGATCGTCACCCAGCTGTTCAACCTGGTGCTGATCGGTCCGCTGGCGCACGCCGGCCTGGCCCTGGCCATCAGCGCGGGTGCCTGCATCAACGCCGGTTTGCTTTTTTATCAACTGCGCAAGCAGCAGATGTATCAGCCGCAACCGGGCTGGGCGAAGTTCGGGCTCAAATTGCTGGTGGCGGTAGCGGTGATGTCTGCAGTATTGCTGGGTGCGATGCACTTTATGCCGGCCTGGGGGCAGGGGCCTATGCTTGAGCGGCTGCTGCGTCTGGGTGCATTGGTGATCGCTGGCGTCGTGGCGTATTTCGGCATGTTGCTGTTGATGGGCTTCCGTTTGCGCGACTTCAATCGCAAGGCCTTGAGCTGAAGACGTTATCTCGATAATCATGGGCGAACCGGCAGTTTTGTCGGCTCGATTACTTTGGGTTACGGTGTTGCCTGTCGTCGGCCGCCGGGTGTGGTTATAATCGACCACTTTATGAGCAAGAAGCGCGTTATGCAGCTGGTTCGAGGTCTCCACAACCTGCGCCCCCAGCATCGGGGCTGTGTCGCCACTATTGGCAACTTTGACGGTGTTCACCGTGGCCACCAGGCTATCCTGGTCCGGCTGCGAGAGCGTGCGCTCGAGTTGGGCGTGCCCAGCTGCGTGGTGATTTTCGAGCCGCAGCCGCGGGAGTTCTTCGCTCCGGAAACCGCCCCGGCCCGTCTGGCTCGTCTGCGGGACAAACTGCAGTTGTTGGCCGAAGAAGGTGTCGACCGGGTGTTGTGCCTGGCTTTCAACCATCGCCTGAGCAAACTCAGCGCCAGAGAATTCGTCGATACCATTCTGGTGGACGGCCTCGGCGTGCAGCATCTGGAAGTCGGTGACGATTTCCGGTTTGGCTGCGACCGGCTGGGGGATTTCGACTACTTGCAACAGGCCGGCGTCCTTCAGGGCTTTACCGTCGAAGCAGCGCAGACCGTCGAGCTGGACGGCATTCGTGTCAGCAGCACTCAGGTCCGCAATGCTCTGGCGGCTGCCGATTTCGCCTTGGCCGAGCAACTGCTCGGTCGCCCGTACCGGATTGCCGGGCGGGTCCTGCACGGCCAGAAGCTGGCGCGCCAGCTGGGTACGCCCACGGCCAACGTGCAACTCAAGCGTCGCCGTGTGCCGTTGAGCGGGGTTTACCTGGTCAGCGTCGACATCGATGGCAAGACCTGGCCAGGCGTCGCCAATATTGGTGTGCGGCCAACGGTCGAAGGGGATGGCAAAGCCCACCTCGAAGTGCACCTTTTAGATTTTGCCGGCGATCTGTATGACCGGCGTTTGACGGTGGTTTTCCACCACAAGCTGCGTGAAGAGCAGCGTTTCGCCTCTCTGGAGGCGCTTAAGACGGCGATCAATGCGGATATCGCCGCCGCCCGTGCCCTGTCGCACCTAGCGCCAATCGCTAATGAAGAGCCTTAAATGACCGACTATAAAGCCACGCTAAACCTTCCGGACACCGCCTTCCCAATGAAGGCCGGCCTGCCTCAGCGCGAACCGCAGATTCTGCAGCGCTGGGACAGCATTGGCCTGTACGGTAAGTTGCGCGAGATTGGCAAGGATCGTCCGAAGTTCGTACTGCACGACGGTCCTCCGTACGCCAACGGCACGATTCACATCGGTCATGCGCTGAACAAGATTCTCAAGGACATGATCATCCGCTCGAAAACCCTGTCGGGTTTCGACGCACCTTATGTTCCGGGCTGGGACTGCCACGGTCTGCCGATCGAGCACAAAGTCGAAGTGACCCATGGCAAGAACCTGGGCGCCGACAAGACCCGCGAACTGTGCCGTGCCTACGCCACCGAGCAGATCGAAGGCCAGAAGTCCGAATTCATCCGTCTGGGTGTGTTGGGCGACTTCGCCAACCCGTACAAAACTATGGACTTCAAAAACGAGGCCGGTGAAATCCGCGCCCTGGCGGAAATCGTCAAGGGTGGCTTCGTGTTCAAGGGCTTGAAGCCTGTGAACTGGTGCTTTGACTGCGGTTCGGCCCTGGCTGAAGCGGAAGTCGAGTACGAGAACAAAAAGTCCGCGACCATCGACGTGGCCTTCCCGATCGCCGACGAAGCCAAACTGGCTGCCGCGTTCGGTCTGCCGTCGTTGGGCAAACCTGCTTCGATCGTGATCTGGACCACCACTCCGTGGACTATCCCGGCCAACCAGGCGCTGAACGTTCACCCGGAGTTCAACTACGCCCTGGTCGACGTCGGCGACAAGCTGCTGGTACTGGCTGAAGAACTGGTCGAGTCCTGCCTGGCCCGCTACAGCCTGGAAGGTTCGGTGATCGCCACCACTACCGGTAAAGCGCTGGAACTGATCAACTTCCGTCACCCGTTCTACGATCGCCTGTCGCCGGTTTACCTGGCCGACTACGTCGAACTGGGCGCGGGCACCGGCGTGGTTCACTCCTCGCCAGCCTACGGCGTAGACGACTTCGTGACCTGCAAGAAGTACGGCATGGTCAACGATGACATCATCAATCCGGTGCAAAGCAATGGCGTGTATGTGCCATCGCTGGAGTTCTTCGGCGGCCAGTTCATCTGGAAGGCCAATCCGGCCATCGTCGATAAACTGACCGAAGTCGGCGCGCTGCTGCACACCACCACCATCGAACACAGCTACATGCATTGCTGGCGTCACAAGACCCCGCTGATCTACCGCGCCACCGCGCAGTGGTTCATCGGCATGGACAAAGAGCCAGCAGCGGGCGACACCCTGCGCAAACGCGCGATCAAAGCCATCGAAGACACCAAATTCGTCCCGGCCTGGGGCCAGGCGCGCCTGCACTCGATGATCGCCAACCGTCCGGACTGGTGCATCTCCCGTCAGCGCAACTGGGGCGTGCCGATCCCGTTCTTCCTGAACAAGGAAAGCGGCGAACTGCACCCACGCACCGTCGAACTGATGGAAATCGTCGCCCAGCGCGTCGAAGTCGAAGGCATCGAAGCCTGGTTCAAGATGGACGCCGCCGAGTTGCTCGGTGACGAAGCGCCCCTGTACGACAAGATCAGCGACACCCTGGACGTCTGGTTCGACTCGGGCACCACGCACTGGCACGTCCTGCGCGGTTCGCACCCGATGGGTCACGAGACCGGCCCACGCGCCGACCTGTACCTGGAAGGTTCGGACCAACACCGCGGCTGGTTCCACTCGTCGTTGCTGACCGGTTGCGCCATCGACGACCACGCACCGTACCGCGAACTGCTGACCCACGGTTTCACCGTCGACGAATCCGGTCGCAAAATGTCCAAGTCCCTGGGCAACGTGATCGCGCCGCAGAAGGTCAACGACACCCTGGGCGCCGACATCATGCGTCTTTGGGTCGCTTCCACCGATTACTCGGGTGAAATGGCGGTTTCCGAGCAGATCCTGCAACGCAGTGCGGACGCTTACCGGCGTATCCGTAACACCGCGCGCTTCCTGCTTTCCAACCTGACCGGTTTCAACCCGGCCACCGACCTCCTGCCGGCCGAAGAAATGCTCGCCCTGGACCGTTGGGCCGTGGATCGCACGCTGTTGCTGCAACGCGAGCTGCAGGAGCACTACGGCGAATACCGCTTCTGGAACGTCTATTCCAAGATCCACAACTTCTGCGTGCAGGAGCTGGGCGGTTTCTACCTGGACATCATCAAGGACCGCCAGTACACCACTGGCGCCGACAGCAAGGCCCGTCGTTCGTGCCAGACCGCGCTGTTCCACATCAGCGAAGCGCTGGTGCGCTGGATCGCGCCGATCCTGGCGTTCACCGCCGACGAGCTGTGGCAATACCTGCCGGGCGAGCGTAACGAGTCTGTGATGCTCAACACCTGGTACGAAGGCCTGAGCGAACTGCCGGAAGGCTTCGAGCTGGATCGCGCTTACTGGGACCGGATCATGGCGGTCAAGGTTGCGGTCAACAAGGAAATGGAAATCCAGCGTGCAGCCAAGGCCGTCGGTGGCAACCTGCAAGCCGAAGTGACGCTGTTCGCCGAAGACGCGCTGAGCGCCGACCTGGCCAAGCTGAGCAACGAACTGCGTTTCGTGCTGATCACTTCGACCGCCAGTGTTGCGCCATTGGTGCAGGCACCGGCCGATGCCGTGGTCACCGAAGTCAGCGGCCTGAAGCTCAAGATCGTCAAGTCGGCTCACGCCAAGTGCGCCCGTTGCTGGCACTGCCGTGAAGACGTCGGCGTGAACCCGGAACATCCGGAAATCTGCGGTCGTTGCGTCGACAACATCAGCGGCGCGGGCGAGGTTCGTCACTATGCCTAATGCGGCTGGCCGTTTCGGACGGCTGAGCTGGCTCTGGTTGAGTTTGCTGGTCCTGGTCATCGACCAGGCCAGCAAGTTCTACTTCGAAGGCAAGCTCGAGATGTACCAGCAAATCGTGGTGATCCCCGATTTATTCAGCTGGACCCTGGCCTACAACACTGGCGCGGCGTTCAGCTTCCTGGCTGACAGCTCCGGCTGGCAGCGCTGGTTGTTTGCCTTGATCGCGGTGGTGGTCAGTGCGGTGCTGGTGATCTGGCTCAAGCGCTTGGGGCGCAACGAAACCTGGCTGGCGATTGCGCTGGCCCTGGTGCTGGGTGGCGCGCTGGGCAATCTGTACGATCGTATTGCCCTGGGCCATGTGATCGATTTCATTCTGGTGCACTGGCAGAACCGCTGGTATTTCCCGGCGTTCAACTTTGCTGACAGTGCTATTTCTGTCGGTGCCGTGATGCTTGCACTGGATATGTTCAAAAGTAAGAAGACCGGAGAAACCGTTCATGACTGAACAGGTATTGGCTGAACAGCGTATCGGCCAGAACACGGAAGTCACCTTGCACTTTGCATTGCGCCTGGAGAACGGCGACACCGTCGACAGCACGTTCGATAAAGCCCCGGCGACCTTCAAGGTCGGCGACGGCAACCTGTTGCCAGGCTTCGAGGCCGCGCTGTTCGGCTTCAAGGCCGGCGACAAGCGCAGCCTGGCCATCGAGCCGGAAAACGCTTTTGGCCAGCCTAACCCGCAAAACGTGCAGATCATCCCGCGCTCGCAGTTCCAGGACATGGAACTGTCGCCAGGATTGCTGGTGATCTTCAATGATGCGGCCAATACCGAGCTGCCAGGCGTGGTGAAGGAATTCGATGACGCGCAAGTGACCATCGACTTCAACCACCCGCTCGCCGGTAAGACCTTGACCTTTGACGTCGAGATCATCAACGTCAAAGCGCTGTAAAGTTGTGGGAGCGAGCCACAGCAGGCTCGCTCCCACAGGTTTTTCACTGTTTTCGCTATTTCTTGCGCGCAAGACACGAGGCACAGCATGCAAATCAAACTCGCCAACCCCCGTGGCTTCTGCGCCGGTGTGGACCGGGCGATCGAAATCGTCAACCGCGCCCTGGAAGTCTTCGGGCCGCCGATCTATGTGCGCCACGAAGTGGTCCATAACAAATTCGTCGTCGAAGACCTGCGTGCCCGTGGGGCGATCTTCGTCGAGGAACTGGATCAGGTGCCGGACGACGTGATCGTGATCTTCAGCGCCCACGGCGTTTCCCAGGCCGTGCGTACCGAAGCCACAGGTCGTGGCCTGAAGGTGTTCGACGCGACCTGCCCGCTGGTGACCAAGGTGCACATCGAAGTCGCGCGTTACAGTCGTGACGGCCGTGAATGCATCCTTATCGGCCATGCTGGCCATCCTGAAGTCGAAGGCACCATGGGCCAGTACGATGGCAGCAATGGTGGCGCGATCTATCTGGTCGAAGACGAGAAAGATGTCGCCGAGTTGCAGGTGAACAACCCTGAAAAGCTGGCCTTCGTTACCCAGACCACCCTGTCCATGGACGACACCAGTCGCGTGATCGACGCCCTGCGTACACGTTTCCCGGCGATCGGCGGTCCGCGCAAGGACGACATCTGCTACGCCACGCAAAACCGTCAGGACGCTGTCAAGCAACTGGCGGACGAGTGCGACGTGGTGCTGGTGGTTGGCAGCCCGAACAGCTCCAACTCCAATCGTCTGCGTGAACTGGCCGAACGCATGGCCACCCCGGCCTATCTGATCGACGGTGCCGAAGACCTGCAAAAGAGCTGGTTCGACGGTGTCGAGCGTATTGGCATCACGGCCGGTGCCTCCGCTCCGGAAGTGCTGGTACGTGGCGTGATCCAGCAATTGCAGGCCTGGGGTGCCACGGGGGCCGATGAACTGGCCGGTCGCGAGGAGAACATCACCTTCTCCATGCCTAAAGAGCTGCGCGTGCGTTCGCTGCTGTAATACTTTTCGCCTTTCGACACAGCGCCTGCTCAGCCTTATGGTTGGCCAGGCGCACTCGACCGCTCGCCGCCAGCACCACCTGGAGCTGGCTGACCGGCTCGCGAGCCGAACAAATATGTAGCGTCCCTGCCTGAAATGCCCGTTCGGGCATCAGCGGTTGGCCCAGACTGCTGAAACGCACGAAGCGCCTGACCGGCCAATTGCCGACAATCGGCACCCGAGTGCTACTCATGTGCTCAACCAGCAGCGGATTGCTGTTGTCTTCCGGGCCTTTGCCGCTGATATCCAGAATGATCCGCCAGCCTTGGCTCCAGTCGCCGTTGATAGCGTGAATCACCACGCTCTGATTGCGGGTGATGGCAGCCGTTCTGGCTGTGCGTATACCACTGACAATTGACTGCGCCGCTTGCTCCCGATGGTTTGATTCTGTCAGGGCTGCAAATGCCGGGCTGACCAGGTGCAGAACAATCCCGACAATTGTCAGTCCCATGAGCAGTCCGATCAGGTTGAAACCTTGCTGATGCATGTCATCTCCCTCCATGGAGTGCTGCGGCCCGCGCGATCCTTGCGCGAGTAATGGCAAAACAACCGTACATCTGTCGGTCGAATGTTCTAGCGTGTAGAAGCAGGTATAGCCGACGGCAACGGAGGGCACTGATGGATCATCGTACAAAAGGTTTCACGCTGATCGAGCTGCTGGTCACGCTCGCGGTGTTTCTGATCCTGATTACCCTGGCCGTTCCGGCGTTCACCCGCTCGGTGCAAAGCAACAAGGCCGACACCGAGGTCGGCGATTTGCAACGGGCACTCAATTACGCACGGCTTGAGGCGATTGATCGGGGCCTCACCACTCGGGTTCGCCCGACGGCCGGCGGCAGTGTCTGGACCGGCGAGCTGAGCGTTTATGACGGTACTGGCAATCCGGCCAATGTATTGCGGGTTGTTCCAGCGATGAGCAGCGGAGCAACTCTGACGCTAACCTCAGGAGTGACCGCGATTGATTTCAACAATCTCGGCGGTTTGGCGGCGCCGTCCACGGCGGTGGTGATCAGTTATGTGCTGGGGGCGCAAAGCAGGACGCTGAATGTGTGTTTGAACGGACGAATTCTATTGGGTGGAAGTTGCGGATGAGGGGTTGGAGCAAGCGTGCACAGGAGGGCATGACGCTGATCGAGGTATTGGTCGCGTTGTTGGTGCTGGCTGTGGGTCTGTTGGGCGCGGCGGCGATTCAGCTCAATGCGCTGAAGTACACCGACAGCTCGCGGATGACCAGTCAGGCGAGTTTTATCGCCTACGACATGATGGACCGCATCCGCGCCAACTCCGGCGCCGATTACACCGTCACGCCACCGACCTCGGGCAACCTGAGCGTGGCCCGGGATCAGGACCTCTACGACTTCACTACCAATATCATCAATTTCGGCGGCGCCACGGCCACCGGCAGCATCGTCCGCAACCAGCGGGTGTACACCATCACCATTACCTGGGACGACTCCCGGGCCGCCAATATCGCCGATTCGCGCCGCAGTTTCGTCCTCACCAGCCGCGCCACCGTTGATCCGGCGACGACACCATGAACAGAACCAGCAGAGGTTTCGGCCTGATCGAATTGCTGATAGCCCTGGCATTGAGCTTGATCGTGATCCTGGGCGTGGCGCAGATTTTCATCGCGGCCAAAAACACCTACGTCAGCCAGAGCACTGCCGCCGGCATGCAGGAAGATGCACGGTTCGTCCTGAGCAAGATGATTCAGGAAATTCGCATGGTCGGCATGTTCGGTTGTCTGGGTACGATTACCGACGCCAGCTCGGCGGGGGATTTCAATGCAAGCCTGCTCACGCCGATCAGTTGGGATAATGCCAACCTCAAATTGACGCTGGTCACCGCAGATGTCGGCGGCAGTGGCGGAGTGCCGACCTGGACGGTGGTTTCCGACTGTCGAAATACCGCGACGGCCTACACCGGTTTACGCACGCCGGCATCGGGGCAGTTGGCGTTTCCGATCAGGCGGCTGATCTACAGCTTCAGCAACAACCAACTGCTGATGGGCACCGGCACCGGCACGCCGACTCAGGCGGTGCTCATCAATAACGTCAGTGCTTTTGGCGTGAGCTTCGGGCTCGCCAGCTCAGCTACGGATACAGCCGCCTCCAGCTATAGCAGCAATCCGTCCGATCCGGCGCGAATCCGCAGTGTGCGGCTGACGCTGACCCTCACCGACCCGAACAACCGGGTCCGCAATCAAACCTTCAACGTAGTTGCCGCCTTGCGCAACCGGTTGCAATGAGGGGAGGGCCGATGAGTCGTGCACCCATGACATCTCACGCCCAGCGCGGCATGGCGCTGTTGGTCAGCCTGGTGTTTCTCCTGGTGCTGACGTTGATCGGTCTCTCGTCGATGCAGAGCGCCACGTTGCAGGAGAAAATGACCAGCAGCGTGATCCTGCGCAACCAGTCGTTCCAGGGCGCGGAAGCGGCGTTGCGGGTTGGTGAAAGCGCGGTGCAACTGAACTCCTACTCATTGCCGGTCTGCAGTGGCACCAGCCAATGCGCGCCGCCGGCCGAGGCGTCGGTCATCACCGCCGCCGGGTTCAACTCCACCTCGGGGGTGACCTGGATCGCTTCCGGTAGCGGCTTTTACGGAGTGCAGAACATCGGCACTACCCTGACTGCCGTGAACGTGGCGAGCAACACGTCGGCAACACTTTACCGAGTGACCGCCGTAGGCATCGCGGGCAGCTCGCGCAGTGTGGTGGAGAGTATTTATGCGAAGTACTGAGACCCGCACAGGCTGGCGCCGTTGGTTACTGCAGCTGTTCTGCGGCGCGGCCTCGAGCCTTTATCTGGCCGCGCCGACCTACGCCTTCATGCCCTCGGATTCGCCGCTGTTGAGCGCCGCCGCCGTGCCTCCCAATGTGATGCTGCTGCTCGATGACTCGGGGAGTATGAACAACATTATCTGGGCGGCCGGCTTCGACCCGACGGTCGTACGCACCCCGGTGACGATTTGCCTCTCCAATGGTTCGTGCAACAAAGGCCGCGACCTGGACATGACCGATAACAATATCGCCTTGTCGAGTTTGAATCATGGAACATGCTCGAAGGCCGGATGGTACGGTTTTTATAAAAACAGCCTTCTCGGTCTGGATTCGCTTTGCCTGAAGCTTCCCGATCCGGTGGGAAGCGAGGACACGCGGTATACGGCGAATTATTTGTCCTACCTGATCAGCCTGGCCAACAACACTGACCGGGACTTCACCGACGGCTCGATCCCCAACGATTACCGGATGAACGTGGCGCGCAACGTTTCCAAGACGTTGGTGGCCAACAACCGTTCGCTACGCATCGGCCTGTCGACATTCAACCTGGCGGTCGGCAACCATAAGAATGACGGTGGTTACATCGCCCGCTCGATCAGCGATTTGTCGGCGGTCAGCGGCACTGTGACTCAGGCTCAAGCCGATACCAATTACACCTCACTGATCGCCGGGATCGACGAGCTGAGTGCGCAAGCCAATACGCCGCTGGCGGAAGCCTATTACGAGATCACTCGTTATTTCCGTGGCATGGCGCCGTACAACAACTCGACGCCCGCCACCTATACCAGTCCGATTCAGTACCGTTGCCAGAAAAACTACGGGGTGGTGATCAGCGATGGTCTGCCGACCTACGATCGAACCTTTCCGACCGACGATCCGCTGGGTGGCAGCCGGTTACCGAACTGGGACGGGATCAGCAGTAACGATGGTGCCGACCCCTCAGGCGATGATGAGGGCGACACCCTGTACCTGGATGACATTGCCAAGTTCGCCTTCGACATCGACATGCGCTCCACGGGAACCGATGCCACTGGCAAAAGTTGGAACGCCCTGGATTTTCCCAGGCAGTACATGAACACCTATACCGTGGGTTTCACCGCTGCAAACCAGATGTTGGCGGATGCCGCGACCTATGGGCAGGGCAAGTACTACCAGGCGAGCGACAGTGCGGGACTTAACAATGCACTGACTGCTGCCCTGAGCGACATCACTTCCAAGGCCGGCTCAGGTGGCAGTGGTGTGGCCAGCGGCACGACCCTGACCAGCAACTCGAGCTATTTCCAGACCAGCTACGATCCCAAGGACTGGCGGGGTACGATCAAGTCCTTCGGCTTCACGTCGGCGGGCGCGGTTAACACCGCCGCTGCGCTGTGGACGACCGACACCACCATCGTGCCCGGCGCCACTGCACCGACCTACCAGTCCTGGAACACGCAAACCAACGCGGCGGTCACCCTGGCTTACAGCAATTTCTCTGCGGCGCAGCAGACAGCCCTCAACCAGGGACTGCCCACTGGCATCAACGGCAACGATCTGGTGGAGTGGAGCAAGGGCATCAACAAAACCGGGCTGAAAGTTCGCAGTGTATTGCTCGGTGACATCATCAATTCGCCACTCGTGCTGGCCTCACCTACGGACAAAACCGCGTCCGATCTGGTGGCAGACACCAGCTACAGCACTTACCTGACCACCAAAGCCGCCAACATGAATGCCAGCCTGGTGGTGAATGCCAACGACGGTTTTGTAAACATCATCAACTCGGCCAACGGTGTCAGGCGTTATGCCTACATGCCCTCCAGCGTGCTGCCATCGTTGAACGACATCGCTGATCCCACTTACATCAACGGTGTGAGCCACAAGTTTCTGGTCGATGGCCAGGTCGGCGTGTTCGATGCCCAGCTCAACAGCGCCTGGAAAACCCTGGCGATTGGCGGAACGGGGGCGGGCGGCAGAACCTTTTATGCGCTGCAATTGTTCGACGCATCGGCTGGTAACGAGACTAAGGCACTGTGGGAAGTCAGCGCACCGGCCACGGCCAGTACAGCGAACATTTTCAATGATCTGGGTTATGCCTATGCACGTCCAGAAGTGGCACGCTTGGCTGATGGGCGCTGGGCTGCGTTTATCTCCAATGGCTATGGCAGCAACTCCGGGGTGGCGGCGTTGTATGTGGTGGATATTCGCGACGGCTCGCTGATTAAGAAAATCGTGGTCGACAGTACCGAAACCACCAACGGCCTGTCGTCGGTGAAGCTCAGGGTCAACTCGCAGAATGTGGTGCAGGCTGCCTATGGGGGCGACCTGAAAGGGCGGTTGTGGAAGTTCGATTTGAGTGGCACCACCCCTGACACCTGGGGCGTGGCGTTTTCCGGCAAGCCGTTGTTCACCACTGCAGGTGGCGCGACCCAGCCGATTACCGCGCAACCGTTGCTGGCGGATCACGTGTTGGGCGGCAAGGAGGTGTTTTTCGGCACCGGCAAATTCAATGAGGTTGCCGACAAGACCAACAAGGATCTGCAGGCGTTCTACGCGGTATGGGATGCCGAGGGGGGCGCAGGACAAATCACCGTTTCCAGTTTGCAGGCGCAGGCGGTGACCGGCGTGTTTTCGGGCAGCACCGGGCAATTCATCACCACCAGCCAGAACGAGGTGACCTACCCGGCCAAGAAAGGCTGGTACTTGCCCCTGGTGTACAACAACGTGCTGACGGGGGAGCGGGTGATCTATCAGGCCAGCCTGGTATCGGGGCGAATAGTTTTTACCACGCTCAGCGTGGATACCGTGGACCCCTGTGCCAGCTTCGGTACCGGCAAACTGGTCGAACTCGATGCGTTCAGCGGTAAGATGCTCAATTACGCGGTACTCGACACCAATGCCGACGGGGTGGTCGACAGCAACGACACGATTTCCAGCGGGGTGATCTTCACCGGTGGTATCCCGACCCTGAACGCGGTCGTCAATGACGCAACCCGCAAGATTGTGAACGACTCCGGTGGTGGCGTGACCACTCTGGTGGAAAAATCCGGTGGCGGCAGCGGCCGTCGCATCATGTGGCGACAAATACAGTAAGTGAGAGTTGAGGCATGCGCAGATCCAACCGAGGTTTTACCCTGATCGAAATCATGATCGTGATTGCGATCATCGGGATCGTCATCACCATTGGCTATCCGAGCCTCACCGAGTACGTAAAAAAGGGCCGCCGTACTGAAGTCGCCGGGTTGCTTTCCGAGCAGGCGCAGATCCTCGAGCGTTTCTATTCGAAGAATAATGTCTACACCAATGCCACTGGCCTCAGCGCTGGCAATGATTTCTACACCATCACCCCGACCCTGACCGATCAGACCTTCCTGCTGACGGCAACACGCAAGGCCGGTTCGACCATGGCCAGCGACAAGTGCGGTGATTTCACTCTCACCAATACCGGTGTCAGGAGCATGGTCAATGCCGCGTCCGGCCTGGCCACCAAGGATTGCTGGGGTCGCTGAGTTCCTTTTTCGGGCGCCTTTTGCGCCCTCTGTCTATTGAACGGTTGGATCAGAACATGAGCAGTGAACAGCAAGTGGTGATTGTCGGTGGCGGGGTGATTGGCCTGCTGACGGCGTTCAATCTCGCGTCCGAAGTGCAGAGCGTGGTGCTGCTGGACCGCTCGAACGTCGGTCAGGAGTCTTCCTGGGCCGGTGGCGGGATCGTTTCGCCGCTCTACCCATGGCGCTACAGCCCGGCGGTCACTGCACTGGCTCATTGGTCCCAGGATTTTTATCCACAACTGGCCCAGCGTTTGTTCGCTGCCACCGGTGTCGATCCTGAAGTGCACACCACCGGGTTGTATTGGCTGGACCTGGATGACGAAGCCGAAGCACTCGCCTGGGCCAAACGGGAGAACCGTCCGCTGCGGGCTGTGGATATCTCTGCGGCCCACGATGCAGTGCCGGTATTGGGCGACGGTTTTTCGCGGGCGATCTACATGGCCGATGTGGCCAATGTGCGTAATCCACGGCTGGTGAAGTCCCTCAAGGCCGCCTTGCTGGCGTTGCCGAACGTGACGATCCATGAACAATGCGAGGTCAGCGAATTTATCCGGGAAGGTTCTGCGGTGGTCGGGGTACAAACCTCGATGGGGGCCATTCGGGGTGATGAGGTGGTTTTGACGGCGGGGGCCTGGAGCGGTGACTTGCTGAAAAAGCTGGGCCTGGAGCTGCCGGTCGAACCGGTCAAGGGACAGATGATTCTCTACAAGTGCGCAGCGGACTTCCTTCCGAGCATGGTCCTGGCCAAGGGGCGTTATGCCATTCCCCGGCGCGACGGGCACATCCTGATCGGCAGTACGCTGGAGCATGAGGGCTTCGACAAGACGCCAACCGACACCGCGCTGGAAAGCCTGAAGGCATCGGCGGTGGAATTGATTCCGGCATTGGCGGATGCCGAGGTGGTGGGGCATTGGGCGGGGTTACGGCCCGGGTCGCCTGAAGGAATCCCCTATATCGGTCGGGTGCCGGGATATGACGGGCTCTGGCTCAATTGCGGGCATTACCGTAACGGGCTGGTGCTGGCGCCGGCGTCGTGTCAGTTGTTTGCCGATGTGATGCTGGGGCGGGCGCCGATTATCGACCCTGCGCCGTATGCGCCAGCCGGACGAATCTGACAGAAGAGCTGTTAACGGTTCAATCCAGCCCCAATTTCTTCAGCCTGTAACGCATCGACCGAAACGACAGATTCAATCGCTGGGCCGCCGCCGTGCGGTTCCAGCGGGTTTCTTCCAGGGCCTGGAGGATGAGTTTGCGTTCGACGTTTTCCAGATAGGCTTCCAGATTATCGATCTGTGTCAGGTCCGGCACGCCGCCGTCCGGGTTGCAGTTGCCTTCAGCCAGGCGCAGGTCGCTGGCTTCGATCTGTTTGTTCTCGCACAAGGTGTGAGCCCGCTCGAGCATGTTCTCCAATTCCCGCACGTTTCCAGGAAAGCGATAGTTTTTCAGCGCTTCGAGGGCTTGCGGGTGGAGTTTTGCTGGGGGTTGGCCAGTGCTGGCCGCCAGTCGCTTGAGCATATTGTTGGCCAGAAGCTCAATGTCGTCGCGGCGTTCGCGCAAGGACGGTACTCGCAGCTCGATCACGTTCAGGCGGTAGTACAGGTCCTGGCGAAAGCGTTCGGCGGCGACTTCGGCGTCGAGGTCTTTGTGTGTGGCGCAGAGGATGCGCACATCGACCACGGTTTCCTGCTGGCCACCGATGCTGCGAACGGCTTTCTCCTGAATCGCCCGCAGCAGTTTGACCTGCATTGCCAGCGGCAGGTCAGCCACTTCGTCGAGGAACAATGTACCGCCATGGGCGGCCTGGAACAGCCCGGGCTTGTCTTCGATGGCGCCGCTGAAACTGCCTTTGCGATGGCCGAAAAACTCGCTTTCCATCAGTTCTGACGGGATTGCCCCACAGTTCACCGGGACGAACGGTCGGCTGGCGCGCGGGCCTTGGTCGTGGATCAGTCGAGCGACCAGTTCCTTGCCGCTGCCGGACTCGCCACTGATGTACACCGGAGCCTGGCTGCGGGCCAGTTTGTCGATTTGTTTGCGCAGGTTGCGCATTGGCAGCGAGTCGCCCAGCAGTCGACGGTCGATGCCGCTGCTGGTGCCGCCTGGCGCTGGCAAGCTCAGGGCGCTGATGACCAGTTCGCGCAGGCGGGTGAGGTCGACCGGTTTGGTCAGGAAGTCGAAGGCGCCGGCCTTGAGGGCATTTATTGCTGTCTCCAGGCTGCCGTAGGCGGTGATCATCGCCACCGGCACTTGTGCATAGCGCTGCTGGATGTGCTGCACCAGCGCCAGACCGGTGCCGTCAGGCAGGCGCATGTCGGTCAGGCACAGGTCGAACGTATCCCGAGCCAGTAGCGCCTGCGCTTCTGCGAGGTTGCGTGCGCTGAAGGTGTCGAGTTTCATCCGTCCCAGGGTGATTTCCAGGAGTTCGCGGATATCCGGCTCGTCGTCGACGATGAGGATTTTTTGCCGTGGGCTCGTGTTCAACTTTGTTTCCGTCCGTGAGCAAAGGTGATGCGAAAGCAGCCGCCGCCTTGGCGTGATTTGAAGTCTAGGCGGGCTTGATTGCTTTCGCACAGCTCACGGGACAGATAAAGCCCCAGGCCAGTACCCTGGCTGCTGGTGGTGAAGAACGGTTCGAACAGGTGAGTACGCTGGTCCGGTGCAACGCCGGGGCCATCGTCCAGGACTTCCAGGGTCGGCAACTGGCTGTCCGGGTCGACAAACAACTCGAGCCAGGCCTGCGCCCGATCATGCTTGAGGGCGCTATGGCGCCAGGCATTGCGCAACAGGTTATCGAGAATCTGGGTCAGCTGATCCGGATCCATCAGGGTTTTGAAGTCTCCCGAACCGATGCGCAGGTGAATCTGCTGATGTTCTTTCGAGCCTTCGCGGGTTTCGGCGACGAAATGCTCCAGCCACGGCTTCAAATCGAGCCGTTGCGGCACGGTTTGCTGGCGACGGGACAATTGCAGGACGTTTTCGATTACCCGATTCATGCGCTGAGATTGGTCTTGAATAATCTGCGTCAGACGCCGGTCCGCGCCGTTCAGTTCCTCGGATTCCTGCAGTAACTGCGCGGCATGACTAATGGCGCCCAGTGGATTGCGGATCTCATGGGCAATCCCGGCGGTCAGGCGACCTAAGGCCGCGAGTTTCAGTTGTTGGGCCTGTTGGGCGATTTGGGCGAGGTCTTCGAGAAAAACCAGCGTCTGGTGGTGCGGGCTTTGGTCCAGGGCAATGAAGCTTGGTTGCAGCTCCAGGCCGTTGCTGGCGATCTGCAGGCTTTGCGGGCGCAACGTTGGATTGTTGAGCCACAGTTGGAGCCGCTCGACCAACGGTGTCGAGTAATCGTCGATCAACTGGCCGTCCAGTTTTTCCTGCCCCAGCAAGGTCAAGGCGCTGTGATTGGCCAGTTGCACCCGCCGCTGGTTGTCGAGCACCAGAATGCCCGTGCGCATGCGTTGCAGGATCAGTGCGTTGAGGGCTTCGAGACCGAGCACTTCACTGGCCCGCTGTTCGGCCAGGGTTTCGCTGACCTCCAATCGTCGGGTCAAGCCCTGCACCAGCAGCGCCGCGGCAAAACACAGGGCGCCGAGGGTGCCGATTTGCAGGTAATCGCTGGGGCTGGCGGGGTGGTTGAAGCTCAGGATGAAGCTCAAACCCACAATGCCAAGGGCACCGACCGCTGCGATCAGCAGACCGAAACGCCCGCGCAGCAAGGTATTGCTGATGGCCACTGAGACGATCAGCAAATTGCCGATGGCACTGGCCATGCCGCCTGCGGCATAGAACAGGCCGCACAGCAGCAGGACATCGACCAGCGCCAGGCCGAACAGCTGCGCGGGGCGCCGGGTGTTCCCCAGAAAGACCACCAGCAGGATATTCAGCACCAGGTACAACCAGCTGCCGTTGCGCAGCAGGTCGTCATTGGCGAACTTCAGCAACTGGTTGTCCATGTTGCTGGAGATCAACAGCACCAGGGTGATGCCGACGCTTAAGCGGTAGAGGTGATAGAGGCGCAGCAGTCGCTGGGCCTGTTTGTTGCCTGGGCTGGGCGTCTCAGCGATCACTGGAGCCCGGGCCTTGCTCAAGGTGAGCCTGGCTGCAATACCACTGTTGTTCGAGTTTCAACGCGCGGTCGCGGGGCAGGTGTACGCCGCAATGAGCACAGCGAACCATGGGCGGAGCATCTTGCTCGCGCGGCATATTGGCGACCGACGTCGGGCCCTTGAACTTGCGCCAGAACCATACGGCAGCGGCAATCAGGGCGATCCAGAACAATAGACGAAGCATGGTGAGCTGCTTTTTGATTAATGAATTGGCAGTTTAGCCAAGGACGGGTCAAGCGCACAGCGCAATACGCTCACCCTAAAGTCCGGCAATAAAAAAGGCGCCTCGAAAGGCGCCTTCCCGGTACAACATCCCCGCGTCAGTCGAACAGGCCGAAGGTCATGTGACTGAACCAGGAACGGTCGGTGTTGCTGGACTCGGGTTCCGGTTCTTCGATCACATCGCCGTTTTCATCTTTAGGCTTGAGCTCGTTCGGAATCGCGTCCTTGGCATCCTGGAACTGCTTCTGCACGTCCTGGTTGGCGCGGGTTTCGCCCGGCGGCAGTGGCGGACGGGATTCGATCAGGCCCAGGGTGGCCTTGCTCAGCCACGAACGGTTGTCGGCTTCGGCTACCCTCGGCACAAACTGACCGTCCACCAGGCTTGGGTGGTTCGGGTAGTTGAGTTTCAGGGTTTCGAGGCTGGTCGCAGCCAGTTCGTCCAGGTGCAGGCGCTGGTAGGCTTCGGTCATCACCGCCAGGCCGTCACCGACCGATGGGGTTTCCTGGAAGTTTTCCACTACATAACGGCCACGGTTGGCGGCGGCAACGTAGGCCTGACGGGTCAGGTAGTAGTCGGCAACGTGGATTTCATAGGCCGCCAGCAGGTTACGCAGGTAAATCATGCGCTGCTTGGCGTCCGGCGCGTAGCGGCTGTTCGGGTAGCGGCTGGTCAGCTGGGCGAACTCGTTGTAGGAGTCGCGGGCAGCGCCCGGGTCACGCTTGGTCATGTCCAGTGGCAGGAAGCGCGCCAGCAGGCCGACGTCCTGGTCAAAAGAGGTCAGACCCTTGAGGTAGTAGGCGTAATCGACGTTCGGGTGCTGCGGGTGCAGACGAATGAATCGCTCGGCGGCGGACTTCGCAGCCTCAGGCTCGGAGTTCTTGTAGTTGGCGTAGATGAGCTCGAGTTGAGCCTGATCGGCATAGCGACCGAACGGATAACGCGACTCCAGGGCCTTCAGCTTGGCTGTGGCGGCGGTGTAGCTATTGTTATCCAGATCGTGCTGAGCCTGCTGGTACAGCTCGACTTCGCTCAGGTTTTCGTCTACGACTTCCTTCGATGAGCAAGCAGCGGTCAATGCGAGGATGGCGATCAGCAGCAGGTGTTTCACTTGCATGGCGGCTTGCGTCCCTATGACGGCCGCTGTCTTGGGCGGGGCCGTCCTGTTATGATGAGTGCCCCGTTGAAAAGCCTCGGGGCAAAAGACGCCGTATTTAACCACAAGCGCGCAGCCGAAACCAAAGGCTGTGCCGACGCCTAGTCTGAGCATGTCCGATAAAATTGAACTTCGCGCAGAGGTGCCGTCCGAATTGGGCGGCCAACGCCTCGATCAAGTCGCCGCACAATTATTCGCTGAGCACTCGCGCTCGCGCCTTTCCGCCTGGATCAAAGACGGCCGCCTGACTGTGGATGGGGCGGTTATCCGCCCGCGAGACATCGTTCACGGTGGCGCCATTCTTGAACTGACTGCCGAGCAGGAAGCTCAGGGCGAATGGATCGCTCAAGACATTGAGCTGGACATCGTCTATGAAGACGACGACATCCTGGTGATCAACAAGCCCGCTGGCCTGGTGGTGCATCCGGCCGCCGGTCACGCCGACGGCACCTTGCTCAACGCCTTGCTGCACCACGTGCCGGACATCATCAATGTGCCCCGCGCCGGTATCGTGCATCGCCTGGACAAGGACACCACCGGTCTGATGGTGGTGGCCAAGACCATTCAGGCGCAGACACAGCTGGTCACGCAATTGCAGAGCCGCAGCGTCAGCCGGATCTACGAGTGCATCGTAATCGGTGTGGTGACGGCCGGCGGCAAGATCAACGCACCGATCGGTCGTCACGGCCAACAGCGCCAGCGCATGGCGGTGATGGAAGGTGGCAAGCAAGCCGTCAGTCACTACCGCGTGCTCGAGCGTTTCCGCTCCCACACTCACGTGCGGGTGAAGCTGGAAACCGGTCGTACGCACCAGATTCGCGTGCACATGGCGCACATCAACTACCCGTTGGTCGGAGATCCTGCCTACGGCGGTCGTTTCCGTATTCCACCGGCCGCCAGCGTGACCATGGTCGAATCCCTGAAGAATTTCCCGCGTCAGGCGCTGCATGCGCGGTTCCTGGAGCTGGATCATCCGACCACCGGTAAACGCATGAGCTGGGAATCGCCACTGCCGGATGACTTCGTCTGGTTGCTGTCGCTGCTCAAGCAAGACCGCGAGGCGTTCATCGGATGACCTGGCTGACGCCTGACTGGCCCGCGCCGGCCAGCGTCAAAGCCTGCGTTACCACCCGTGCGGGCGGCGTCAGTCTGGCGCCGTTCGACAGCCTCAACCTGGGCGATCATGTCGACGACAGCCCTGAAGCTGTCGCCGAAAACCGCCGTCGCCTCACCGATCGTTTCTCGATTCAACCGGCCTGGTTGCAACAGGTTCACGGCATTGTCGTGGCCCAAGCGGACCCAAACCTGGTAGCCACTGCCGACGCCAGCTGGACGGCAACACCCGGTATTGCTTGCACAGCTATGACCGCCGACTGCCTTCCTGCGCTGTTTTGCGACCGTGCCGGCACCCGCGTCGCTGCCGCCCATGCCGGTTGGCGCGGGCTGGCGGCGGGTGTGCTGGAAGCGACCCTCGACAGTCTGGCTGTACCGCCCGAAGACGTGCTGGTCTGGCTCGGCCCGGCCATAGGCCCTCAAGCCTTTGAAGTCGGCCCGGAAGTGCGCGAAACCTTCGTCCAGCAATTGCCTGAAGCCGCCCAAGCCTTCGTGCCGAGCCAGAATGCCGGCAAGTTCATGGCCGACATCTATGAGCTGGCGCGTTTACGTCTGGCCGCTCGCGGGGTTACCGCTGTTTATGGCGGCGGATTCTGTACCGTGACTGATCCTCGCTTCTTTTCTTACCGCCGCAGTCCACGCACCGGCAGGTTTGCCTCTCTGATCTGGCTCGAACGCTAGACTTCTCTGATCTACATCAACTGCACGACGCTTGAATCTCCCAGAATCGACCACATCTATAGCGGTATCTGGCAGGTTTCTTTATTCGGGATGTTTATAGGTCCGGCCTGCTCAAAAGGAAGGTGAACCCATGCGTATAGACCGTTTAACCAGCAAGCTGCAGTTAGCCCTGTCCGACGCCCAGTCCCTGGCTGTCGGCCTCGATCATCCGGCCATTGAACCGGCGCACTTGATGCAAGCCATGCTTGAGCAGCAGGGTGGTTCGATCAAGCCTCTGCTGATGCAGGTGGGTTTCGACGTCAACAGCCTGCGTAAAGAACTGACCAAAGCGCTCGATCAGCTGCCGAAAATCCAGAACCCGACCGGCGACGTGAACATGTCGCAGGATCTGGCGCGTCTACTGAACCAGGCCGATCGCCTGGCCCAGCAGAAGGGCGACCAATTCATCTCCAGCGAACTGGTGCTGCTCGCCGCGATGGACGAAAACAGCAAGCTCGGCAAATTGCTGCTCGGACAGGGCGTGAGCAAGAAAGCCCTGGAAAATGCGATCAACAACCTGCGCGGCGGTGACGCAGTCAATGACGCCAACCACGAAGAATCGCGTCAGGCGCTGGATAAATACACCATCGACCTGACCAAGCGCGCCGAAGAGGGCAAGCTCGATCCGGTGATTGGCCGTGACGACGAAATTCGCCGCACCATTCAGGTTCTGCAACGCCGCACCAAGAACAACCCGGTGCTGATCGGTGAGCCTGGCGTGGGTAAAACCGCGATCGCCGAAGGCCTGGCCCAGCGCATCATCAACGGTGAAGTGCCCGATGGCCTGAGAGGCAAGCGCCTGTTGTCTCTGGACATGGGGGCGCTGATTGCCGGTGCCAAATACCGTGGCGAATTCGAAGAGCGCCTCAAGTCTCTGCTCAATGAACTGTCGAAGCAGGAAGGGCAGATCATTCTGTTCATCGACGAATTGCACACCATGGTCGGTGCCGGCAAGGGCGAAGGCTCGATGGACGCCGGCAACATGCTCAAGCCTGCATTGGCTCGCGGTGAGCTGCATTGCGTCGGCGCGACCACGCTCAACGAGTATCGCCAATATATAGAGAAGGACGCGGCTCTCGAGCGGCGCTTCCAGAAAGTCCTGGTGGACGAGCCGAGCGAAGAAGACACCATCGCCATCCTGCGTGGCCTTAAAGAGCGTTACGAGGTTCACCACAAGGTGGCGATCACCGACGGCGCAATCATCGCCGCGGCCAAGCTCAGTCATCGCTACATCACTGACCGCCAGCTGCCGGACAAGGCCATCGACCTGATCGACGAAGCCGCCAGCCGCATCCGCATGGAGATCGACTCCAAGCCGGAAGTGCTGGACCGTCTGGAGCGTCGCCTGATTCAGTTGAAGGTGGAATCCCAGGCGCTGAAGAAAGAAAGCGACGACGCGGCGAAGAAACGTCTGGAAAAACTGCAGGAAGAAATCGCCCGTCACGAGCGTGAATATTCGGACCTCGAAGAAATCTGGAACTCGGAAAAAGCCGAAGTTCATGGTTCGGCGCAGATCCAGCAGAAAATCGAACAGTCCCGTCAGGAATTGGAAGCCGCACGCCGTAAAGGCGACCTGAACCGCATGGCCGAGCTGCAATACGGGGTGATCCCGGACCTGGAGCGCAGCCTGCAAATGGTCGACCAGCACGGCAAAAGCGAAAACCAGTTGTTGCGCAGCAAGGTGACTGAAGAAGAGATCGCTGAAGTCGTGTCGAAGTGGACCGGCATCCCCGTGGCGAAAATGCTCGAGGGCGAGCGCGAAAAACTGATGAAGATGGAAAGCCTGTTGCACCAACGTGTGATTGGTCAGGACGAAGCAGTGATCGCCGTCTCCAACGCAGTGCGGCGTTCCCGTGCCGGGTTGTCCGATCCGAATCGCCCGAGCGGTTCGTTCATGTTCCTCGGCCCGACCGGTGTCGGTAAAACCGAGTTGTGCAAGGCGCTGGCCGAGTTCCTCTTTGACACTGAAGAGGCGATGGTGCGGATCGACATGTCCGAATTCATGGAGAAACATTCCGTGGCTCGCCTGATTGGTGCGCCACCGGGATATGTGGGCTATGAAGAGGGCGGTTACCTGACTGAGGCGGTGCGTCGCAAGCCTTACTCGGTGATCCTCTTGGATGAGGTCGAGAAGGCCCACCCGGACGTGTTCAACATCTTGCTGCAAGTGCTCGAAGATGGCCGTTTGACCGACAGCCATGGCCGCACGGTGGATTTCAAAAATACCGTGATCGTCATGACCTCCAACCTCGGTTCGGTGCAGATCCAGGAACTGATAGGGGATCGCGAAGCGCAGCGCGCAGCGGTGATGGATGCGATTTCCACGCACTTCCGGCCGGAGTTCATCAATCGGGTCGACGAAGTGGTGATCTTCGAGCCGCTGGCTCGGGATCAGATCGCCGGCATTACCGAGATCCAGTTGGGTCGCCTGCGCAGCCGCCTGACCGAGCGCGAGCTGAAGCTTGAGCTGAGTCCGGAAGCGATGGATAAGCTGATCGCCGTCGGTTACGACCCGGTCTATGGCGCACGGCCGCTCAAACGGGCGATCCAGCGCTGGATCGAGAACCCGCTGGCACAGCTGATTCTATCGGGTCGTTTCATGCCCGGAGAGACCGCCAAAGGTGTGGTGGAGAACGACGAAATCGTCTTTGTCTGATCCCCGGTGGCAACAAAATGAAAGAGGCCTCGCATTGCGAGGCCTTTTTTTCGATAGGCTGTTGAACTCAAAGGAAAATGCTTGTAAAGTGCGCCCCGCAGTAAGTCACCCCGAAGGGGTTTCTGCTCCCCAAGCAGGAATCTGAAATAAGTTGCAAATCATTAACTTGAAAGCAATTTAGGGGGTTGACAGAGGTGCTTAAGATTGTAGAATAGCGCGCCTCAGACACACGAACGCAGCGATGCGAACGGGTCGAAGAGGTGAAGCAAGCTTCACAGTTGTAAATTGAAATACCAGTTGTAATTGAAATATGTAGTTCCGTGATAGCTCAGTCGGTAGAGCAAATGACTGTTAATCATTGGGTCCCAGGTTCGAGTCCTGGTCACGGAGCCAATTTCAAACCGGGGTATAGCGCAGTCCGGTAGCGCGCCTGCTTTGGGAGCAGGATGTCAGGAGTTCGAATCCCCTTACCCCGACCATTTTTGGGTCGTTAGCTCAGTTGGTAGAGCAGTTGGCTTTTAACCAATTGGTCGTAGGTTCGAATCCCACACGACCCACCATTTTTGAAACCAGTTAACGCTGGAATCGAATCTTAAGATCAGACGCCAAAAGCTCTGTTCGCAGAAGGCGCCTTTCAAAGGTGCCTTTTTTTTACCGGGGTATAGCGCAGTCCGGTAGCGCGCCTGCTTTGGGAGCAGGATGTCAGGAGTTCGAATCCCCTTACCCCGACCATATTAAAAATCCTCGTATCGAAAGATACGGGGATTTTTTTTGCCTGCGAAAAAGCAGATCGTTTCAAGTCATCGTACAACTTGCCGATAACGAGCTAACGGGGCACGGACAGGGCCTCCACTCCAGCCAATAAAAACAAAGGCGCTCGTTATGTTTCTTCGTCAGCTGAATATTGCCCCTCGCGCCGCGCTGGGTTTTGCCTTGATCGCGGTACTGGTGGCGTTGCTCGGGGTATTTGCACTGGGGCAGATGTCGAGCATTCGCGACAGCGAGGTGGCGGTGGAGACCCAATGGTTGCCGAGCATTCGCGGCGGTGACGAGATCCGCGAGCTCATGCTGCGCATCCGTACCATTTCCCTGCGCATGGCCCTGGATCAGGATCCGACGAACATCGCCACTTACCGCAGTCAGATGGACACGCGCGACAAGGAGTTGAGCGAGAAAATCGCCGCTTATGACAAATTGGTCACTACCCCTGAGGGCCAGGAGTTGTATGACCAGTTCAAAAAAACCTTCGCCGCCTACCGCAACGGCATCGCCCAATCCTTCACCCTCGCTGAGCAAGGGAAGCGTGACGAGCTGACCAAACTGCTGCTGGTCGACATGAAGACCGTTGTCGACGGTTCGGGCAAACAGCTCAACGATCTGGCGGAACTGTTCACCCGGCAAGTGGCTGCCGAGAGCCAGAAATCCCAAGAGCACTATGCCAGCTCCCGGATGATCGTCAGCCTGTTCATTGCCCTCGCGGCGTTGGCCACGGTCGGCCTTGCGATGCTGTTGACCCGCAGCATCGTCAAACCCTTGGCAGAGGCGTTGAACGCTGCGGAAAACGTGGCACGAGGCGATCTGACCCGTCCTATCGAAACCCATGGCAACGACGAAGTGAGCCGCTTGCTCAAGGCGCTGGCGACCATGCAACACAACTTGCGTGAAACCTTGCAGGGCATCAGCGGTTCGGCGGCGCAATTGGCGACGGCAGCCGATGAATTGAACGTGGTCACGCTCGACAGCACCCAGAATCTGCAACAGCAGAACAACGAGATAGAACAAGCGGCGACGGCCGTCACCGAAATGACCACGGCGGTGGAGGAGGTCGCACGCAATGCGGTTTCTACCTCCGATGCCACGCGCCAATCCAGTGAGTCGGCACACGTTGGTCAGCAGCGAGTGAGCGAAACCGTGAGAGCCATCAGCGCCCTTGCCAGCGACGTACAGACGACTGGCGGCTTGGTGCAATCGTTGGCCAACCAGTCCCAGGACATCGGCAAGGTGCTGGATGTGATTCGTGCCATTGCCGAACAGACCAACCTGTTGGCTCTTAACGCCGCCATTGAAGCGGCGCGAGCAGGCGAAAGCGGTCGAGGTTTCGCGGTGGTTGCCGACGAAGTGCGCGCCCTGGCGTACCGCACGCAACAATCGACTCAGGAAATCGAACAAATGGTTCAGGGCATGCGTACTGGCTCAACCCAGGCGCTGGACTCCATGCAAGCCAGCTCCTCGCGGGCAGCCAGCACCCTGGCGTTGGCTGAGCATGCGGGTGAGGCGCTGCAGACCATCACCGCCTCGGTTCACCAGATCCACGAACGCAACCTGGTGATCGCCAGCGCCGCCGAAGAGCAGGCGCAAGTGGCGCGTGAAGTTGACCGCAACCTGGTGAACATTCGCGATTTGTCGGTACGCTCCGCTGCTGGCGCCGATCAGACCAGCGCCTCCAGCCATGAGCTGTCGCAGTTGGCCAATTCGTTACGGACCATGGTGCAGCGGTTTCAGTTGTAAATCCGCCGGACGAAAAAAAGCCCCGCTCCTCGATGGAGAAGCAGGGCCTGGTCTTCATTGGCTTAGCTGTTGTCTTTCAGGTGCTCGAACAAGCCTTTTGGCATTTGTTTGCCATTGGCTTCGTAGCTGGCTTTCACATTGTCGAAAGCCTCTTGTTCCGAGATTTGACCATCGTGGTTAGTGTCGATCTTGTCGAAGTCGCCCTTGGGCGCCACTTTCAGGAACTCCGCACGGGACACCTGACCATCGCCATCGGTGTCGGTCTTGGCCATCGAGGCATCGCCGCACTTGCCTTCGCCACATTTGCCTTCTGGGGTTTTTACCGAAGTTTCGGCGGAGGCGACCATGTAGCCCTGGGTCAGTGGCTGCGCGGCGAATACGGAACCGGACAACATCAGGCCGCCGGCCAGGACAGCGCCGAGCAGGCCAACGGTGTTTTTGCTGAGAGTAGTGGTACGGGACATTACAAATCTCCTGGGTTGCACGACACAACCGTTCGATAAAGGACGCCACGTAGGTGCGGCGATGACCGAAGCAGGCGGTGCCTTGCTCGGGTGTGGCCATTTAGCGGGCGTGGTGTATCGCTACTGTGTCGTGCAAGGAGGGAGTTTGTAAGCGAAGGGGTGAAATCGTGGGGGAGATACAGTGAGACACAGAAGTGTTCACGGGGGTAGACCGAGGCGCCTGCATCGCGGGCAAGCCACGCTCCCACAGTTAATCTTTGTTGGCCGCATATTTGCGTACGACGCAGATCCTGTGGGAGCGTGGCATGCCCGCGATGAGGCCCTGACAGACGCCGAAAATTTAGTGCAGCTTGAGCCGTGGCTCGGTCCCACGCCCAATCTTGCTACCAAGCATCAACATCGCCGTACGGAACGCGCCATACAGTGCCATCTGGTGCATGCGGTACAGCGACACGTAAAACATCCGTGCCAGCCAGCCCTCGAGCATCACGCTACCGGTCAGGTTGCCCATCAAGTTACCCACAGCCGAAAAACGCGACAGCGAAATCAGCGAGCCATAGTCGGTGTATTTGTATTCCGGCAGGGCCTTGCCTTCGATCCGCAGTTTCAGCGATTTGGCCAGTAACGAAGCCTGTTGGTGGGCCGCCTGGGCGCGCGGCGGCACATTGCGGTCGCTGCCCGGTTGCGGGCAGGCCGCGCAGTCACCGAAGGCGAAGATGTTCTCGTCGCGGGTGGTTTGCAGGGTCGGCAACACTTGCAGCTGGTTGATGCGGTTGGTTTCCAGGCCATCGATGTCCTTGAGGAAACCCGGCGCACGAATCCCGGCGGCCCAGACTTTGAGGCTGGCGTTGATTACCTGGCCGTCGGCGGTAATCAGGCTGTCGGCGGTCACTTCGCTGACCGCGGCATTGGTCATGACGTTGACCCCGAGTTTCTCCAGGGTTTTATGCACAGGCCCGCCGATCCGTTCCGGCAGCGCCGGGAGAACCCGTGGCCCGGCTTCGATCAGGGTGATGTGCATGTTTTCCGGCTTGATCCGGTCCAGGCCATAAGCCGCCAGTTCATGGGCGGCGTTGTGCAGTTCCGCTGCCAGTTCGACCCCGGTGGCACCGGCGCCGACGATGGCCACGCTGATCTGTTGCACGGTGTCGGTCTGTCCGGCGTGCGCGCGCAGGTAGTGATTGAGCAGTTGCTGATGGAAGCGCTCGGCCTGTTTGCGGGTGTCGAGGAACAGGCAGTGTTGCGCCGCGCCTTGAGTGCCGAAGTCGTTGGTGGTGCTGCCGACCGCGATCACCAGCGAGTCGTAAGGCACTTCGCGCGCCGGCACCAGTTCCAGACCAGCTTCGTCATAAGTGGCGGCCAGCTGGATTCTCTTCTGTGCGCGATCGAGCCCGCTCATGCGCCCCAGCTGGAACTCGAAATGGTTCCATTTTGCCTGGGCAACATAGTTGAGTTCGTCTTCGGAAGAGTTGAGCGATCCAGCGGCCACTTCGTGCAACAGCGGTTTCCAGATGTGGGTCAGGTTCGCGTCGACCAGCATCACACTGGCCGTGCCGCGCTTGCCCAGAGTCTTACCCAGACGGGTAGCCAACTCCAGACCGCCGGCGCCGCCGCCAACGATGACAATACGATGAGTCATGGGGATATCTCGCAAGGCTAAAAGAAATCGGTGCAATTACCCGAGCGAGCGCGATGCAGCTCATAGCGTCAGGTAACTGATAAGTCGGCTCAACAGGCCCAGGCCAATGGTCACTGCCAACACCACCACCAGGAGCATCCACGGCCGGAAAGGCCGGCGCTCGACTTGGTGCTGGGACAGGTGCAGGTACTCTTCGACATGCTTCTGGTCGTCGGGGTTCAGGCGGCTGGTCATAAAGGCCTCGTCGGGTAGACGTTGCTGAATGTGCAGACGTTACAGCAGATTGTCTGCAAGCGTTGAACGGTGCATGTGGTTCGGGTGAACGATTGCGCTTTGTAACATTCGGCCAGTGATTGCGCCATCCTGTGCAGGGTTGCCGGTATCTGTGGCGGGACTCACAGGCTGATCCCGACATCGAAGACGATGCTGCGTCCCAGGTTGCTGCGCAGGAAATCCGGGGCGTCCGGGTGGGCGAAGAGCACGCGGGCGAAGGTCGGGCCGACCAGCGACAGCGAACGCCAGCCTTGACGCAGGTATTCGGTGGGGGGCGGGAAGTGGCTGTTGAGGTCCAGCACTTCGCGCTTGAGGCTGGCGAAGGCGATGATGTCCAGATCCCCCAGGTCCATGCCGCGCTCTTTGTAGTTGTGGGCTTTTTTGCGCAAGGTTGGCGCCAGTCTCAGCAGAAATTCATTAGCCGGGATCCGCCGGGGCTTGGCCTCGCGGCGCACCAGCTGGCTCAGGGAGAACGCGCTGCGCCGACGTTGCAGCTCATCACGCCATTCATCATTGAGGCGCCGGCCCTCGTCGAGCACGAAGAACACCTCGAAATTCGCGTCGCGAAACAGCACGTCCGGCGGCTCTCCGGCGGGGGCAAACTCGTCGGCGCGATAGGGAATGTTCAGACCTTGCAGCAGGCGCTGGCAAACCCAACGCTCACGCTCCCATTTGCGGGCATTGGAAAGGAACGTGTTGGCTTGCTCGGCCGCGATGGTCAGCAGGCGTAAATAATCTGAGTCATCCATAGGCCCAAGCTTAGCGTTCAAATGTGATCTGAATAATAAAGTCTGTCGCAAAAGAAAAAAGGCTGTCGCGATTTCTTCAGATAGAACCTTACCTGCT
Source organism: Pseudomonas sp. B21-019 (assembly GCF_024749225.1). Taxonomy (NCBI): domain Bacteria; kingdom Pseudomonadati; phylum Pseudomonadota; class Gammaproteobacteria; order Pseudomonadales; family Pseudomonadaceae; genus Pseudomonas; species Pseudomonas sp. B21-019. The sequence goes on along the minus strand of NZ_CP087193.1, from coordinate 5,425,241 downwards.
TTTTCTGACGTACCTATAGGTGTTCGCGCTGTTGTAGCCTTTCCATGCTGTGTTTGATGACATCCATCACCGCAGCGGTCATGACTGAGGTAGAGACACCAAACATCAGGATGCCGTTGGCGGCTTCCAGTGGGCCAAGCAGACGCCAGCGTGGGGACATGATGATATCGCCATAGCCCAGCGTGGCAAAGTTGACTGCCGAGTGATAGAGCGCAGTGGCGAATTCGTCGAATTCGTCGAGCAACATGAACAGGGTGGCCCAGATGACGATCTGCACGAAATTGCCGAGCAACATCAGCACCATGACCATCGACAGCAACAGGATATTCAGCCATTGCGATTCGCGATTTGGATGGGTATGCCTGAAATGCACGTAATGGCGCAAACAGATAGTTATGAAAACGGCTTGCATCAGCAGGCAGAACAGCATCACGGGGAGACCGGCGAGTAGATTCAACAGCATGGCGATATCCTCGGCAGACGTGTCAGGTCGGTCCCTGGTGGTCTGTCCCGGGTTCTTGCGCTTGATCGTCCACCCATTGCCAGAACAGCCGATAACCGACCGCCAGTATCACGGGGCCGATAAACAGGCCGAGGATACCGCTCGTGACCATGCCGCCCAAGGCACCGATCAGCACCACCGGCATTGGCACATCGACACCTCGACCTAGCAGCAACGGTTTGAGGACGTTATCGACCAGGCCCGCAACGAAGACATAGATGGCAAACACAATGGTCGCCGTACTGGCACCTTCGTTCGCGAAGACGTAGACGATGACCGGAAGGGTAATCAGGGTGGCCGGTAATTGCATGATGCCAATAAGCAGCACCGCCAAGGCGAGAAGACCTGCGCCGGGGATGCCCATGGACACAAAGCCGATGCCGATCAACAGCATCTGGATGAAGGCGATGCCGACCACGCCCAACGCCACTGCCCGGATGGTCGCGGTGCACAGCTCGGTGATTTTCGGTCCCTTGACCGGGCCGCAGAAGCGCGAAGCGATTTGCACTGCGCTGCGGTGGCCACTTTCACCATAGGCTAAAAAAATACCGGCAATCATCAGGGCGAAGATGAATAACAGGAGCCCCATGCCGGCCCCCGCCAGCTTGCTCAGCAGGGAGAGGCTGACACCTTTGATTTGCGGTATGAACTTCTGTAGCAGGTCGGGCAGGTTGGTGACAGCTTGTGTCCATAAGCCATGAAGGGGTTTGCCCACGAGTGGCCAGCCGGCCACCGCATCGGACGGCGGGGGGATATGGAAACTGTCACTTTTGACCATGCTTATCGCCCGTTCCACGGAGTCTGCAATCGAGGTTCCCAACAAATAGGCAGGCACCATAAGGATGCAGATGGCGATCAGCACAATCAGCGTCGCGCTGAGCCCATCCTTGTCTCCCAGCATGCCTTTGAACCTGACCTGTGATGGGTAGAGGGTGATTGCCAGGATTATCGACCACAGCATCAGATCGAGGAATGGACTGAATATCTGGAAGCAGAAAACCACCAGAACGGCAATCAACCCGGCACGAATCAGTACATCGAGCAGACCTCGAGAGAAAGCCTTCTCGGAAATGGGCGTGGGAACCATTGATTTTTCCTCCTGTAGATAGGAGCAAAGGCATGAGCGGTGTAAGTCCAGCATAGACGTGCTCCTCGCCACAGGTTTCTCTGATTCAAGCCCCTCTTTCCCCACCCAACGCCCGGTTCCGGGCAGTGCACAAAACGGATAGCGATCTGCGCAAAGCGGATATTGCCCCGTGCCTGGCGACTTTACCCTCGGCTGTACGGACGTTAGCCGCGTTACCGACTCTTAAAAAAACAACAACAAGAGATAGATGCCATGCGCAAGATTGACGTACATGAGGTTATCGACAAGGCACGATTCAACCGCTTTCACTGGATGGTGCTGTTCTGGTGCGCCCTGATCATCATTTTCGACGGTTACGATTTGGTGATCTACGGCGTGGTGTTGCCGATGCTGATGAAAGAGTGGGGGCTCAGTCCTCTGCAAGCCGGCGCACTGGGAAGTTATGCACTGTTTGGAATGATGTTTGGCGCGCTGTTTTTCGGCCCGCTGTCAGACAAGATCGGTCGTAAAAAAGCCATCACCCTGTGCGTGATGCTGTTCAGCGGTTTTACCGTACTCAACGGTTTTGCCAGTGACCCCACCGAGTTTGGCCTCTGTCGGTTCATTGCCGGGCTGGGCATTGGCGGGGTGATGCCCAACGTCGTGGCGCTGATGAACGAATACGCGCCGAAGAAAATCCGCAGCACGCTGGTGGCGATCATGTTCAGCGGCTACTCGGTGGGCGGCATGCTCTCGGCGGGGCTCGGCATCGTGCTGATCCCAAGTTTCGGTTGGCAGTCGGTGTTTTACGTGGCGGTGCTGCCGTTGCTGCTGTTGCCGTTGATCATGTACTTCCTGCCTGAATCGGTGGGTTTCATGCTGCGTCAGGGGCGCAATGAAGAGGCGCGCAACATTCTCCAGCGAGTCGATCCGGCGTATATCGCGCAAACCGGCGATCAGCTGCACATGAGCGAAGTGAAGGGCAGCGGCACCCCGGTGTTGCAGTTGTTTCGTGAGGGGCGGGCGCTGCGCACGCTGATGCTGTGGCTGGCTTTTTTCTGCTGCTTGCTGATGGTCTACGCCTTGAGTTCCTGGCTGCCGAAACTGATGGCAAACGCCGGTTACAGCCTGGGCTCGAGCCTGTCGTTCCTGCTGGTGCTCAACTTCGGCGCCATTTTTGGCGCGGTCGGCGGCGGTGTGCTGGGTGACAAACTCAACCTGCCGCGCGTGTTGGCGATGTTCTTCGCCGGTGCAGCCGTATCGATCACCTTGCTTGGCTTCAACAGTCCGATGCCGGTGTTGTACCTGCTGATCGCCATCGCTGGCGCCACCACCATCGGCTCGCAGATTCTGCTGTACGCCTGCGCCGCGCAGTTCTACTCCATGGCCATTCGCTCCACCGGTTTGGGCTGGGCGTCGGGCATCGGCCGCAACGGCGCTATCGTCGGCCCGCTGCTGGGTGGTGCCTTGCTGGGGATCAGCCTGCCGCTGCAACTGAACTTCATGGCGTTTGCCTTGCCCGGTGCGGTGGCCGCCATTGCCATGACCGTGTTCGCGATCAGCAGTCAGCGCAGTGTCAAACAAGCGCTGTCGGGCCTGCGCCATGGTTCGCCTGGCGGGTCTGTCGGCGACGTTTCATGAAAACGTTAGTCCGGGATTTTTCCTTGTCGGCTGCCGTCGCCGGATTTATCGCGACGGTGATTTCCTACGCGGGCCCCTTGGTGATCATCTTTCAAGCCGCCGAAACCGCGCACCTCTCGCGAGAAGTGCTGTCGTCGTGGGTCTGGGCGATTTCCATCGGCAGCGCGGTGCTCGGCATCGGTTTGAGCCTGCGTTACCGGGTGCCGGTGATTATCGCTTGGTCGGCGCCGGGCTCGGCGTTGCTGGTGGCGCTGTTGCCGGGAATCTCCATGCCCGAAGCGGTGGGCGCGTACCTGGTCAGCAGCCTGATTATCTTTCTGGTCGGGGTGTCGGGAGCATTTGACCGGATCATCGGCAAACTGCCCGCGGCGATTGCGGCGGCGATGCTGGCGGGGATTCTGTTCAGTTTCGGCACCGGGTTGTTCGTCTCGTTGCAAGGCAAGCCGCTGCTGGTGCTGGTGCTGGCGATGTTTGCAACGTATCTGATCTGCAAACGGGTGATGCCGCGATATGCGGTGTTGATGGTGCTGCTGGTGGGCTGTTCCATCGCGTTTCTCGCCGGTGATTTGCACCGCGAAGCGCTGGTGATCGGTTTGGCCACGCCAGTGTGGATCACGCCTGCGTTCAGTTTGAGCGCGACGCTGAATATCGCCTTGCCGCTGGTGATGGTGGCGCTGACCGGCCAGTTTGTCCCCGGCATGGCGGTGCTGCGCGCCAGCGGCTACTCAACGCCCGCCGGCCCGATCATCGCCAGCAGTGCGTTGGGCACTGCGCTGTTGGCGCCGTTCGGTTGTCACGGGCTGAATCTGGCGGCGATTACCGCCGCCATCTGTACCGGTCGCGAGGCCCATGAAAACCCGGGCAAACGCTATGTGGCCGGGGTGGTGGGCGGTCTCTGTTATTTGGTGCTGGGGATCTTTGGCGCCACGCTGGTTTCGTTGTTTTCGGCGTTTCCCAAGGAGTTGATCGCAGCCCTGGCCGGGCTGGCGCTGTTCTCCGCGATCGCCGGGGCACTGGCTGGCGCAATGGCGGTGCCGAGTGATCGTGAAGCCGCGTTGGTGACCTTTCTCACCACCGCCTCGGGCATGTCGCTGTTTGGGTTGTCTGCCGCTTTCTGGGGACTGATTTTCGGCATGGTCACCCACTTGTTTTTAAGCGCCCGTCGTCCCGTCCCTAGCGGCGAAATCGCCGCAATCGAATCACTTCAACCTGTCGATCAATAAAAATAAGAGAAAAAACGATGAAACAGATTTTTCCAACAACCGGTTCAGTGTTGTCCATCGCTGTCGTCTCGAGTTTCTCCACCGGTGCGATGGCCGCCGAGGGCGGCATCATCGAAGACAGCACCGCCACCTTGCAAGCGCGCAATTACTACTTCAGCCGAGACTTTTCCGACATCGTCGGCGCCAATAAACAGTCGAAGGCCGAAGAGTGGGCACAGGGCTTCATTCTCAACGTCAAATCCGGTTACACCCAGGGGCCTGTCGGTTTTGGTGTGGATGTCATTGGCCTGCTCGGCCTCAAACTCGACAGCAGCCCGGATCGGGTCAATACCGGTTTGTTGCCGGTGCACGATGATGGACGCGCGGCGAATGAATACAGTCGTCTGGGGGGCGCGCTGAAGGTGCGTTACTCCAAGACCGAATTGAAGGTGGGGGAACTGCAACCCAACCTGCCGGTGCTGGCCTTCAGCGATATCCGTCTGCTGCCACCCAGTTATCAGGGCGCAAGCATCAGCTCCAATGAGATCGATGGCTTGACCTTACAGGGCGGTCATTTGAGTTCGACCAGCCTGCGCAACGAGGCTGGCGATGAAAAGATGCAAGCCATGCTCGGTCATGTACCCCAGCGTCAGGTCAGCAGCGATGGTTTCAACTTTGCCGGCGCCGACTACGCGTTCAATGATAAACGCAGTTCGGTCAGCGCCTGGTTCGGGCAACTGGAAGATATCTACAACCAGCGCTTTCTCGGCTTCAAGCACAGCGAGCCGGCGGGAGACTGGACCCTGGGCGCCAACCTTGGCTATTACGATTCGCGCGAAGACGGCAAAAAGTTGCTGGGCAATATCGACAACCAGGCGTTCTTCTCCCTGCTGTCGGCCAAGCGCGGGGGCCACACGTTTTATGTCGGCTACCAGGGCATGTTCGGCGACAGCGCCTTTCCGCGAGTGTTTGCCAACATCTCACCGCTGGGCAACGAGGTGCCGACCTATGAGTTTGCCTACACCGATGAGCGTTCCTGGCAGGCGCGTTACGACTACGACTTCGCCGCCCTCGGCGTGCCGGGGCTGACCAGCACCGTGCGTTACATCACCGGCAATAACGTCGACACCGGCAAGGGGTTTGAAGGCAAGGACCGCGAGCGCGATCTGGACATCGGCTATGTGTTGCAAAGCGGCAGCCTCAAAGGCCTCGGGATCCGCGTGCGCAACGCCATGGCGCGCTCCAACTACCGCAGTGATATCGACGAGAATCGCCTGATTCTCAGCTACACATGGAAGTTGTTATGACTGGGGCGATCACAGATCGGTGGTGCAGTTGCCCATGACTTCGTACGTCACGCGATGGGTCTGGCCCTGATGGTCGATATATTCCATGGTCGCTGGCACGACTCCGCAGGCGGTTGCGGTGTCTGTCACTGAAACGACCTTGGCGATGTCCAGTGGCTGTGCCGGGTTGTACGGGGTGGCAGCGGCTGGCTCGTTGGCGGCCAGGGCCGAGGTGGCGGCGAGGGTCAGGAACAGGCTGGTCAGGGTTTTCATTTTTCTGTGCTCTGTGTGGGTTCCAGTGTCTGAATTTTAGTCTTTGCCTGCGGGGGATAAAGGGGGCTGGGTCTGATTCAGTCTTGCAGGAAATGTAACAATCGCTGGGTCTTTGATCGTGTGCATATCCGTTTCTGCGGTAGTGCCGGCTGGCGGTTTCGCTCTTACAGCGAGTCACTTTGAAAAGCCCAAAGTAACCAAAGGCTCTTGCCCCTTTCGTTCGGCCCTTCGCCTAGGCTCAGGGTGCCCTCGCTCCGGTCCTGCTCCGTGGGCCCGCCGCCATCGGCCATCCATGGCCGGGGGCGGCTAACCCGGCATCCATGCCGGGTTGCCCACTGCGCAGAACCTCCACTCGGTCTCTCGAGGGGGCGTGCACCGCAAAAGCCAAAGCGAGGCGGCCTACCGGCCGGCCTGACTTCAAGTGAACGCATTCCCCTGTAGGAGCTGCCGAAGGCTGCGATCTTTTGATCTTGCCGTTGCCGTTGCTTTGGTTTTTGATCTTGATCTGTCCGCCCCTTTCCCAGAGGCCGAACGCAGGCGTTGCGTAGGGGGCACCGCGGCAGGGATGCCGCGGTAGCCGCCCCCGGCCATGGATGGCCGATGGCGGCGGGCCCCCGGAGCAATGCCGGAGTGAGGGCATGCCGAGCCTAGGCGAGGCACCGAATGGAGGGGCAAAAGCGCTTTGGTTACTTTCGCGCTTTTCGAAAGTGACTCGCTGTAAAAGCGAAACCATAAGTCGCCGTTACCGCAGTAACGGATATGTACACGATCAGAAAAGAGCCGCCATATGCCCCCTAATCCTAAAACGCCCCTCCAGAGCAATGTCGAAGGGCGGTGTAGACTGATGACCTGTTCTCTTCTGGCAAGACAAGGGAGTGTGCCCAGCCATGATCGGTGCCGAGTTACTGTCATCCGAAACCCTGACGGTGGGTTGGCTGATCTATATACCGGCGCTGATCTGGGCAATTGCGCGAGCGCCATGGGTCGAACTGTTCAGCGACAGCCGTCGCCAGCATCTGCTGTTCGGTACGGTGTTCGCGCTGTTCATGCTGTGGCTGGTGCGACGGGACTTCGATACCGGCGTGTCCTATCACTTCATCGGCATGACCGCCGTGACCTTACTGCTGGATTGGCCGTTGGCGATTGTCGGCGGGTTGGTCGCGCAGGTGGGCTTGGTGTTGCTCGGGCGTCAGGACCTGGCCGCTGTCGGCGTAAACGGAGCGCTGCTGATTCTGCTGCCGGTGCTGGTCACCGAGTGCTGCGCCATCCTGGTGGAGCGCGCGCAGCCACGTAATCCCTTCGTGTACATCTTCTGTTCCGGTTTTTTTGCCGCTGCGCTGTCGGCCTTGTTGTGCCTGATCCTGACACTCACGCTGCTGTGGTACGACGAGCGATTCGCCATGCCGTATTGGCTGGAAGACTTTGTTGGTTACCTGTGGTTGCTGATTTTTCCGGAAGCGTTCATCAACGGCATGGTGGTCAGCGCGTTGGTGGTGTTCTGCCCCGAATGGCTGGAGACGTTCAATCGCACGCGCTATCTATCGGCGCCCTGGAAAGATGACGATCCCGAATCTTGATCCACATCAAATCCAAAAAACGTTGACGAATCCATGCTTCGGAAAACTTTCAGGAGCATCGAAATGAGTGTCTACGAGTGGGCCAGGCAGGAGCTGCGTCAGAGTCTGGATGTGGCGCAAGAGGTGGGTTTCGATCCGGGATTGAGCCTGCGCGCCTTGCTCAGTGCAGTGGTGCAGCAGAGCAAGGCAGTACGCAATATCGAAGACCTGGCCGATGAGTTGCGGTTTCTCGCCGAGAACCTCGACGAGGGCCAGGACTATGGCTTTATGCGGCCCTGATGGCCGGGATCAGTGACGTGGGTCGAAGTCGCCGCTGAACAACTCGTCCTCGGCATCGGGGGGCACCGGGATCTTGTGCTCTTCCGACGCCCAGGCGCCCAAGTCGATCAGTTTGCAACGGTCCGAACAGAATGGCCGGAATTTGTTCTCGGGGCTCCATTCGACAGGGGCGCCACAGGTTGGGCAATCGACGGTCGGGGTTTGGCTCATGACTGGCCTCCACGCAAAGTAAGGTAAAAGTGATGCAGGCGTTCGACCTCGCTGTGCAGCCAGGCGAGGTCGCGGTCGTTGACCACCACATCGTCGGCATGGCTCACGCGGTCCTGTCGGCTGGACTGAGCCTTGAGGATCGCCTGGACTTGCTGTTCGCTGGTCTGGTCACGCTGCAGGGTGCGTTCGATCTGTAACTGTTCCGGGGCATCGATCACCAGGACCCGTTGGGTCATGGCGTACTGCCCGGACTCGATCAGCAGCGGCGAAACCAGAATCGCATAAGGCGATTGTGCCTTGGCCAGATGATGGGCGATTTCCTCGGCGATCAACGGATGCAGTAGCGCTTCAAGCCAGCGGCGTTCTTCCGGCACCTCGAAGATCAGCTTGCGCAGGGCCGCACGATCCAGCTGGCCATCGGCTTGCAACACGCCGGGGCCAAAGTGCTCGGCGATTTTTGCCAGTGCCGGGCGACCGGGTTCGACCACCCAGCGAGCCGCATGATCGGCGTCCACCACGTGCACGCCGAGGTCGATGAAGTGCTGCGCGGCCGCGCTTTTGCCGCTGCCGATGCCGCCGGTCAGGCCGAGAATCCAGGGTTTTTCCACAGGGGTATTCATTTCAAACCGACAAACTGCCAATAGAAGCCGGTTATTTGACCACCCCAGAGCAAGGCAATCCAGCCGGCAATGGCCAGATAGGGTCCAAAGGGTAGGGGCGTCGAGGTTTTCGCATCCCGCAGGCGCAGCAAAATAACCCCGAGAATGGCCCCTACCAGCGATGACAGCAGAATGGTCATGGGCAGGATCTGCCAGCCGCCCCAGGCGCCGAGCATCGCCAGGAGCTTGAAGTCACCGTAACCGATGCCGTCCTTGCCGGTGACCAGCTTGAACAGCCAGAACACTGTCCACAGCGCCATGTAGCCGGCCACCGCGCCCCAGAACGCGTCATGCAGTGATACGAAGAGCCCGAAGCTGTTGAGGACCAGTCCCAACCACATCAATGGCATCACCAGTACGTCCGGCAACAGTTGATGTTCGGCATCGATCAGGCTCATCGCCAGCAGGCCCCAACTCAGGACCAGCACCATGCAGGCCTGCCAGCCGAAACCGAAATGCCAGGCGACGAACGCCGACAGCAGGCCGCAGGCCAGTTCGGTCAGCGGGTAACGTTTACTGATCGGCGCTGCACAGCTCGAGCATCGCCCACGTAAAAACAGATAACTGAGTATTGGAATGTTCTCCCACACTCGAATCCGATGGCCGCAGTGAGGACACTCGGAGTGGGGCAATATCAGGTTGTAGGTCGGGCCGGGGGCTTCGGCTGGCAAGTCCAGTACGTCATGGGCCTGCAGGCGCCATTCACGCTCAAGCATTTTCGGCAGGCGCCAGACCACCACGTTGAGAAAACTGCCGATCAGCAGGCCGATTACCCCTGCGGTAATCACGAAGGCCAGCGGGTTGAGGCTCAGAAAATCGTTCAAGGACATATCAGACCGCTGAGCCGAGTTGGAAGATGGGCAGGTACATTGCAACCACCAGCCCGCCGACGATAACACCCAGCACCACCATGATGAATGGCTCCATCAGGCTGGTCAGGTTATCGACCATGTTGTCCACCTCGGCCTCGTAGAAACTCGCGACCTTGTCGAGCATGTCGTCCAGCGCACCGGACTCTTCGCCAATGGCCGTCATCTGGATCGCCATGGTCGGAAAGATGCCGGAGGTACGCATGGAAAAATTCAGCTGCATGCCGGTCGAAACGTCCTGCTTGATGCGCAACACCGCTCGCTTGAACACGATATTGCCGGTCGCGCCCGCCACTGACTCCAGGGCTTCGACCAGTGGCACGCCGGCGGCAAACGTCGTCGACAGGGTGCGGGCGTATCGGGCCACGGCGGACTTGTACATGAGCGCGCCAACCAGCGGCAGTTTCAGCAACCAGGTGTCCGTCCGGTCGCGAAAACCCGGGGAATTCTTGAAGGCATGGCGCAGGCCGAAGATCCCCCCAGCCAGCACGCCGAGTATCATCCACCACCAGTCCTGCATGAACTCCGACAAGCCGATGACCATCACGGTGAACGCCGGCAGTTCGGCGCCGAACCCCGAGAATACCGACTGGAACTGCGGCACAACCTTGACCAGCAGAATGCCGGTCACAATGATTGCAACGAACACCACCGCCAGCGGGTAGGTCATGGCTTTCTTGATCTTGGCCTTGAGGCTTTCGCTCTTTTCCTTGTAGGTCGCCACCCGTTCCAGCAAGGTATCCAGGGCACCGGCCTGCTCGCCGGCGTCCACCAGGTTGCAGTACAGCTCGTCGAAATACTGGGGCTTTTTGCGCAGGGCCGCGGCGAAGCTGTTACCGGCCGCGACTTCCTGTTTCACCTCGTCCACCAGCTTGCGCATGTTCGGGTTATCAAAGCCTTCGCCGATGATCTCGAACGATTGCAGCAGCGGTACGCCGGCTTTCATCATGGTCGCCATCTGCCGGGTAAACAGGGCAATGTCCAAGGGTTTGATGCGCTTACCGGCACTGAAAATGGACGTGGACTTTTTCCGCACCTTGCCCGGGTTGATGCCCTGCTTGCGCAACTGGGCCTTGATCAGCGCAGGATTTTGTCCGGTCAACTCGCCGGTCATTTTCGCACCTTTGCGATCCGTGCCTTCCCAGGCATACACGCTGATTTTCGCTGCTTTGACCGCCATATTCAGTCCTTCGTGACCCGGTTGATTTCTTCAAGGCTGGTGATGCCTTGCATGGCCTTGAGCAAGCCCGAGGTGCGCAGGTCGTTGAAGCCGTCCTTGCGCATCTGGAGGTCGATCTCCAGTGAATTGCCTTCGGCCATGATCAGCCGTTGCAGGTCAGGGGTGTTCTTTACCACTTCATAAATCCCCACTCGCCCTTTGTAGCCGGCGTTACATTGATTGCAGCCGACCGGTTCATAGATCGTGAACGAGCCGATGCGTTCCTCGGGGAAGCCTTCCTTGAGCAGCGTCTCGCGGGGAATCTCGATGGGTTTCTTGCAATGGCTGCACAACTTGCGCGCCAGGCGCTGGGCAATGATCAGGCTGACCGAGGTCGCAATGTTGAAGCCCTGAATCCCCATGTTGTGCAGGCGGGTCAGGGTTTGCGCGGCGCTGTTGGTGTGCAGGGTTGAAAGCACCATGTGCCCGGTCTGGGCGGCTTTGATGGCAATTTCGGCAGTTTCGAGGTCGCGGATTTCGCCGACCATGATCACGTCCGGGTCCTGGCGCAGAAACGAGCGCAACGCTTGGGCGAAATCCATTCCCTGCCTGGGATTGACGTTGACCTGGTTGATGCCCTCCATGTTGATTTCCACCGGGTCTTCGGCAGTGGAGATGTTGATGTCGACGGTGTTGAGGATGTTCAGCCCGGTATAGAGCGACACGGTCTTGCCTGAACCGGTGGGCCCGGTCACCAGGATCATCCCCTGTGGTTGTTTGAGGGCGGCCATGTACAGGTCTTTCTGCTCCGGCTCATAGCCGAGGGCATCAATGCCCATTTGCGCGCTGGACGGATCGAGGATCCGGATCACCACTTTTTCGCCCCACAGGGTCGGCAGGGTGTTGACCCGGAAGTCGATGGACTTGCTCTTGGACAGGCGCATCTTGATCCGCCCGTCCTGGGGTTTGCGCCGCTCGGAGATGTCGAGACTGGCCATGACTTTGAGCCGGGAAGCAATGCGGTTGGCCAGTTGCGTGGGTGGCTTGGCGACTTCATGCAGGATGCCATCGGTGCGCATCCGCACGCGGTAGGTTTTTTCGTAGGGTTCGAAATGCAGGTCGGAAGACCCGCTCTTGATCGCATCGAGCAGCATCTTGTGGACGAAGCGCACCACGGGCGCGTCATCGGTATCCTGTCCGGCGATGGTGTCCTGTTTCTGGTCATCGACCGACTCGATGTCCAGACCGTCGAGGTCGACATCGGCCATCTCTTCCAGGCCGGTGGCGTGGCTGTCGAAGAATTTTTCGATGGCGTCGCTGAGCTTGTCTTCTTCGACCAGGATGGCTTCGGTGTTCAGCCCGGTACTGAACTGGATGTCGTTGATGACCTGTTGATTGCTCGGATCGGAAACCCCCACGAACAGTTTGTTGCCGCGCCGCCAGAGGGGTAGGGCGTGGTGCTGGCGGATCAGTTTTTCGCTGACCAGCCCCTTGGGCTGGGTGTCTTTTTCCAGGCAGTTGAGGTCCAGCAGGGCCATGCCGAAATGCTCCGAAGCCACCTCGGCGACCTGCCAGCTTTTCAGCAGTTTGTTTTGCACCAGATAACTGACCAGTGAGACTCGATCGCGTTGGGCTTGCTGATATGCCTGTTGCGCACTTTGATCAGTGATCAGCTCGGCCAGTACCAATTGCTTGGCCAGACCGCTAAGGGCAATGTCATTCATTGGGATTCCGGACGCAGGCGGTTAATGACTTATAGCCTAGTCAAGCAGTGGAACCAAACCAGCCGAGGTGAGGTGACAAAAAGTGTCAGAAAGTGCGGATCCTGGGGGTAGGAAAGGTCTTTGTCGTGATCCCGAGCCCAGTCTGCAGGGGCGCATACGACTTGGCATGACCTGTGCTGTACCCTGTACAGATCATGAGATTTCGACTCATGCATGGAGCCTGTCTATGAAAAATCAAAATGGTTTTACCCTGATCGAACTGCTGATCGTGGTGGCGATCATCGGGATTCTGGCGACGTTTGCGTTGCCGCAGTATTCGAAGTACCAATCACGGGCGAAGGTCACCGCTGCGCTTGCGGAAATCTCGGCACTGAAGGTGCCTTTCGAAGACATTATGAATCAGGGTACCGATCCTACCCTCGCTTTGATCGGCGGTACGGCGACTACAGGTAACTGCACGATTACGGCATCGGGTACCACCGCTACCGGTGTGGGCACTATTGCCTGCACGATCCTCAATGCTCCAGGGCCTGTGCTCAGCAAAACCATTACGCTTTCGCGTACCCTCGCCGGTGGCTGGACATGCGCCACCACGGCTCTACAAGAGTACGCACCTAAAGGCTGCACCGGCACCTGATCCATACCACCCGGCATAAACAATGCCCCGCTTCTCACGACGCGGGGCATTTTTGTTGGTCATTTGGGCGGGGGGCGATTCGGATGATCACGAAAACCCCCGACAATTCATGCCCTTAGGCCTACGCTAAAACCCGCAACTTGCATGTAGATAATGTCGCACTCATGCATTTTGCATGATTTCGAAAGTTGTCATTTTTATTAAGTTGTTGATTTATAGGTATTTATTTTTAGGTCGCTAGTTGGCACAGCGTTCGCACTCTCTCTGGTAACCCTGCTGACAAGACGACACGCAGCAGACTTTCCAGAAGAACAGGAGTTACTCGTATGAAGAAGTTCGCTATCGCTGCCGCTACTGCTACCGCGCTGACCCTGACGATGGTCAACGCTGCATTTGCACAGACCACCCAAACCACCCAGGCTCCCATGACGCTGGCCGCCGGTGAAGTGACCAAAGCCAAGGAAGCTACTTCCGATACCTGGATCACGACCAAAGTCAAAGCAGACCTGGTGACTGAAAAAGGCATCCCTGGCACCGACATCAAAGTCGAAACCAACAAAGGTGTCGTGTCGCTGTCGTCCACTGTTGCGGTGACTGAAGCTCAGAAAACCACCGCCGTGGCCATTGCCAAGAAAATCAAAGGCGTCAAAGCGGTGTCCGCTGACGGCCTGAAAGCCGAGTAAGGCAAGGCTTCTCGCCTGGACCGGGAGAAGATGCGGCAGGCGGGCCAGGTCATACGTCTGTCGCTTTTTGAGAGTTCATGCGAAAGGCCATATGGACGTGGCCGTTACAGGCCCCCGACATTCGTGTCGGGGGCCTGTTCTATTGGGAGCAACGCAAAAAACTGTGGGAGCAAGCCTTTGTGGCGAGGGGGCTTGCCCCCGTTCGATTGCGAAGCAATCGTAAACCGGTTACCGCTTTCCCATTCAAGATCGCAGTGACGGGTTTCAGGGGCGCTCCGCACCCCAACGGGGGCAAGCCCCCTCGCCACACATTGGTTTGTAGTGGGTTCAGTTACCGCGTTTGCTGGTGATTTGAACCAACCGGTTTCCTTCAAAGCGCAGGTACTGGTACATCCCGCTGTTGGGCCCGTAGGTCCATTCCTCGACCTGAAACTCTTCCCGTCGATTGGCGCTGCGCTTGTAGCCAAGCAGGTCGCGGGCGACGGGCTCTCCGCATTTTTGCAGCACTTCGCTGGACCTGTCCCCGACGCTGATCAATTGACTGCCGCAGCGCAGGGTATCGGCCGCCGCGGCTTGGCCGGCAGCCAATACCAGGGCCAGGCTCACAAGCCATTGCGCGCCCATCACTCGGCATCCAGATGCAAGGCCGTCACCACGCGGCCATCACTTTCGGCCTCGCCGAGGTTGGCGTCGATGAAGTACACGCGGTCATCGGCCAACTGCCCTTTGTCCACCAGGTAGTCCTTGATACTGCTGGCCCGTTCCTGGCCCAGCTGACGCAACAGAACCTCGCTGGAGCTCCAGAAACCGATCACGCTTTCACGCATTTTTTTGCTGCGTTCTTCCTTGCCCAAATCCTTCCATTCCGCGGGCGGCTGGATCTTGAGGCGTGTGCGGTAGATTCCTTCGAGCAGCGGGCCTTTCTCGCTTTCCGGCACTTCCAGCATGGAGGCCTGGGCCGGCACCTTGTCGCCGCGGCGCTGGAGCATTTTGTAGTAGTTGTACTGGTATTCCCGTTCCAGGCGTTGCTCGGCGAGCAGCGGGCCGTCGCTGCTCTTGGCGGCAGTGCCTTCGATTTCCAGGCGCAGGGCCGGACGCTCCTTGAGCGCCTGGGACAGTTTGATCAGTGTTGCTTCGGCTTCCTTGCTCAAGTCACTCGAACCTGGTGCAAACGCCACAGTGCCCAAGTCCTCTGAACCACCGCCGCTGACCAGCCCGCCAATCATTTTGAACGGCGCCGCGGCCGCCTTCACGATCAGATTGCGCAGGGTCTGCCAGATGATCGGCATGATGCTGAACTGCGGGTTGTTCAGGTCGCCGCTCACCGGCAATTCGATGGAAATCTTGCCGTCGACATCCTTGAGCAAGGCAATCGCCAGTTTCAGCGGCAGGCTTACTGCATCCGGACTGTCGACTTTTTCACCCAGTTGCAGCTGCTCGACCACCAATTTGTTTTCGGCCAGGAGCTGACCGTTGGTGATCTTGTAATGCAGATCCAGATTGAGCCGGCCCTTGCGGATGCGGTAGCCGGCGAACTTGCCGGAGTAGGGCGTCAGGGTCGTCAGTTCCACCCGTTTGAAACTGGTGGCGATGTCCAGGCTGGCCATCGGGTCGAACGGGTTGACCGAGCCCTTGATGGTCACCGGCGCATAGCGGTCGACCTTGCCTTTGACGTCGACGTTGGCCGGTTTTACGTGGCGGCTGTCGATGGTGCCGATGTTGCCGTTCAGTTGTTGGACGGCGGTGGCGAAGTTCGGCGTCAGGCTGAAGTCGGCGAAGTTTGCCGAACCGTCATTGATGGCGATGCTGCCAATGTGGATGCCCAGTGGTTTTTCGCTTCCGGTTGCCGGTTTGGCGGCGGCGGTCTTGGCGCCGGAGTCGGCCGGTTGCGGGATCAGCAGGTCATCGATGTTGGTGGTGCGGTCATCGTTGATCATGAAGCGCGCATAGGGCTGGAACAGATTGACCTTGTCGATCGACAGGCTGTCGCCGTGCTGATAGTTCAGGCCTTCGAGCGCCACCTGTTGCCACTTGAGGAAGTCACGGGTTTTCAGAGTGTCGAGGGTATGCAACTGGTCGATCTGGGCTTTACCTGTGACGCTGAACGCCAGCGGCTCGGTGCTTTTCAAGTCGACCGCCAGATCACTGCCCAGCATGCCGCTACGCAGTTCGAGGCGAATGAACGGATTGATGTAGGACTGGGCGACGCGCAGGTCGATATCCCTGGTCTGCACGTTCAGTTTGGCGCTGATCGGGGCCAGATTGACCGTGCCGTCCGCCATGATCTTGCCTTGCTTGCCCACGCCCGTGTCGAGCTTGAGGTTGAAAGGGGAGCCATTGAGGCTGTCGAAATTCTGCAGGTCCAGGTTCAGCGGGCCGAGCTCCAGCGCTACGGCGGGTTGTGCCTTGCGGTCGGCCAGGTGCACCTGATAATTACGCAGTTGCACGTCTTTGAGCAGCACCTGCCAGGGCTTGCTCGGCGCAGTCGGTTCGGGCTTCGGTGAATCGGCTGCCGCGGGTGTGCTGGTGGGTTCGGCGTTGGCTTTGGCCGCCTGTTTGGACGGCTGGCTGGCGAACAGTTTTTGCCAATCGAGTTGCCCATCGGCTTCGAGGGCTGCCCAGGTTTCCAGTTTCTGGCTGCGGATCTTGCCGACCACCACTTGTTGCTTGGCCAGGTCCACGGTGGTGTCGCTGATGTCCAGACGTTCGAGCTTCGCCAGCGGTCGGCCGTCCGGCGCCTTGATGGCGAAAGGCGCAACGCTGACGGCGACGTTGTCCAGCAGCAGTTCGGTGCCTTTGTTCAGATTGAGTTTGTAGTCGGTGCTCAAGTTCAGGACACCGTTTTCCAGGACCAGTGGCACTGCATCGCGCACGTAGGGCCAGAAGGATTTCATCTTGCCATCGGTGATTTTCAGCTTACCTTCAGAGGCGATCGGGCTCAGGCTGAAATTGCCGGTCCAGTCGATCTGCCCGCCGGCGGGGCCGACCGCGACCAGGGTCATGTCGGCGTTGTCGTCGGGCAGGGTGCTGAGGTTCTTCAGCTCGAAATCGAGTTTGTCGTAGAGGAACTCGATGGGCTCGCTGGGCCGGGCATCTTCGAAGTGCACGTAGCCGCCGGCCAGTTTGATCCGCTCCACGCGCAGCGGGAAGGGTTTGGCGTTCGGGTCGACCGGGGTCGGTTCGCTGGCGGGGATTTTGAACAGCCCGAGAAGATTGAGCTGGCCGTCCTTGCCGAAGAGTATTTCGGTCTTGGGTTTGTCCAGTTCGATATCGGACAGATGCAGCGCCTTGGTCCACAGGCTGTCGATCTGCAGGTTGGCGTACAGGCGTTCGAAGCCCACTTGTTCCTTGCCCGGCTCGCCGATGATCAGGCCCCAAAGGGTTACTTCAAGGCTGAACGGGTTGAGTTCGATCCGCGAAATCGTCGCGGGCGTCGTGGCGTAGTTGGCCAATTGCTGGTTGGCAACCCGCAACGCGATGCCCGGCAAAATCAGAAACCCCAGCAGGCTGTAAAGGGCCAGGGCTGTTAACAGGGCGCCGATAGCGCGGATCAATCCTTTGGGCATGTGTGGCTTCATCTGTCGGAATCGGAGTGCCTTGGAGTATGGCATGCGTTTGCGGTTCCGAAGCAATCACGCTTTATAGGATTTGTCTGATAATGGGTGTGGATTTTCAGAGCTGCAGGATCAGCGTTTTCAGCGGCGGTTGTTGATCCATCGACGGAAAGTCGCTGCCCGGTGTCAGCGCTGTCCACTCACGCACCGGGCGCCCGGCCTTCTCTGCGCAGCGCAGCACTTGCTCGCGCCAATCGTCCATGCTGACCTTCGCCAGGTTGTTGCAGCAGATCAACACGCCATTATCAGCAGTGGTCAGCAGCGCCGGTTTGAGCAGGCTCTGGTAGTCGCGCAGCAGGTCGACCGTGCCGAAAGCACTCTTGGCCCAGGCCGGTGGATCGAGCAGCACCAGATCGTACTGACGCTGCTCCAGACGTTGATAGCTTGGCAGTTTCTGCCCGCGACGCTGGCTGATCGGCAGGCCGGCCAATTGACGAATCGCCGGGAAGTAATCGGACTGGATAAATTCCATGGTCGGCAAATGCGGGTTGAGTAGACCGTTCTCGCGGCCGACCGCCAGGTTGCCTTCGGCAAAGTCCAGGTTGCACACCTCGCTGGCACCACCGGCCGCAGCGCAGAGACCGACGCCACAGGTGTAGGCAAACAGGTTCAGCACACTTTTGTTTTTGCTGTGCGCCTTGACCCAGCCGCGGGCATTGCGCAGGTCGAGAAACAGCAACGGATCCTGGCCGGCATGGCGCCCGCGAACCCGATAATTCAGCCCCCATTCGTGGCCGATCAAATCTTGCAGGGCTGCTTCGTCCGCGCGGTAGACGGTGTCTTCGCGGTCGATGCGCGAGTTGCCGCGAGAACGGTCGTTGTACACCAGCAGGGTATCGAGGCCCAGCTGTTGATTGACGATCTCGTGCAATTGCAGCAGGGCGTCGCGCTCCAGTGACTGATGAAAGCTTTGCACCAACAGTTGTGGGCCGTAGCGGTCGATGGTCAAACCGCCGGCACCTTCCTGGCTGCCGTGGAACAGGCGATAGCAATCGGTGCCTTGCTGATGCAGCTCGGCGAGCAGGTCCTGGCGACGATCAAGGGCGGCGCACAGCGCCTGATTCAAGGAAGACATGCTGGGCGCCTTGCTGGAGGGTATTGAGGGCGCGGGAGTTTAACACTGTGGCGAGGGGGCTTGCCCCCGTTCCAGTGCGCAGCACTGGCAAAAATTCGAGGGAGCGCCAAGTTTTTTGGGCCGCTTCGCTGCCCAACGGGGGCAAGCCCCCTCGCCACAATAAGCCTCACAGCGCGGCCGGTGGCCGCGCGCAACATTATTGGTTCAGGCGTTGATCAATCAGCCCTTGCACCACGCTCGGGTCGGCGAGGGTCGAGGTGTCGCCGAGGCTGTCCAGTTCGTTGCAGGCGATCTTGCGCAGGATCCGTCGCATGATTTTGCCCGAACGGGTTTTCGGCAGGGCCGGGGCCCACTGGATCAAGTCCGGTTTGGCGAAGCTGCCGATTTCCAGGCTGACATGGGCCAGCAGTTCTTTCTTCAGATCGTCGTTGGGGTCGATGCCGTTCATGGGGGTGACGAAGGCGTAGATGCCCTGGCCTTTGATGTCATGGGGGTAACCGACCACGGCGGCCTCGGCGATGCTGTCGTGCAGCACCAGCGCGCTCTCCACTTCGGCGGTGCCGATGCGGTGCCCGGAGACGTTGATCACGTCGTCGATGCGCCCGGTGATCCAGTAATCGCCATCCTCATCGCGGCGTGCGCCATCGCCGGTGAAGTAGTAGCCGGGGTAGGGCTTGAAGTAGGTTTCGACCATCCGTTTCGGATCGCCGTAGACGCTACGGATCTGCGCTGGCCAGCTGGACTTGATGGCCAGCACGCCGCTGCCGGCGCCTTTGATTTCCTTGCCGTGCTCATCGAGCAACACCGGTTGCACGCCGAACATCGGTTGGGTGGCGCAACCGGGTTTGATCCGTTGGGTGCTGACCAGCGGGCTGAGCATGATGCCGCCGGTTTCGGTCTGCCACCAGGTATCGACAATCGGGCAGCGTTGCTCGCCGACCGTATTGAAATACCACTCCCAGGCTTCCGGGTTAATCGGCTCGCCGACAGTGCCGAGTAAGCGCAGGCTCTCGCGGGACGTTTCCTTCAACGGCCCGGGACCTTCACGCATCAACGCGCGCAGGGCGGTCGGGGCGGTGTAGAAGATGTTCACGTGGTGCTTGTCGATCACCTGCCAGAAGCGCGAGGTGCTGGGGTAGCTCGGTACGCCTTCGAAGATCAGCGTGGTCGCGCCGTTGGCCAGCGGCCCGTAGACAATGTAGCTGTGGCCGGTGACCCAGCCGACATCGGCGGTGCACCAGAAGACTTCACCGTCGCGATAGTCGAGCACGTATTTGAAGGTCATCGCCGCTTGCAGCAGGTAGCCGCCAGTGGTGTGCAGCACGCCTTTGGGTTTACCGGTGCTGCCGGAGGTGTAGAGGATGAACAGCGGGTCCTCGGCGTCCATCGGCTCTGGCGGGCAATCGTCACCGACATCGCGCAGGGCCTGGTGATACCAGAGGTCGCGGTCTTCAACCCAATTCACCTGGTTTTGGGTGTGCTCGACCACGATCACGCTGCTGACGTGCGGGCAACTTTGCAGGGCCTTGTCGACGTTCTGTTTGAGCGGCACGAATTTACCGCCGCGCACGCCTTCATCGGCGGTGATTACGGTGCGGCAGTCGGCGTCGAGGATCCGGTCACGCAGTGAGTCTGGGGAGAATCCGCCGAACACCACCGAATGAATCGCGCCGATCCGCGCACAGGCGAGCATGGCGTAGGCAGCTTCGGGGATCATCGGCATGTAGATGCACACGCGGTCGCCTTTCTTCACGCCACGACTTTTGAGCACGTTGGCCAGTCGACAGACGTTGTGATGGAGTTTTTTGTAGGTGATCTGGATGGATTCGGCGGGGTCATCGCCTTCCCAGATGATCGCGGTTTGATCGCCACGCTTTTCCAGATGACGATCGATGCAGTTGTAACTGACGTTTAACTTTCCGCCGGCAAACCAGCTTGCGTCACCGGTTTTCAGGTCGTACCGCTGAACGGTCTGCCACGGCGTGCTCCAGTCGAGGAACCGTGTGGCCTGTTCGGCCCAGAAGGTGCTGGGGTGTTCAATGGATTCACGGTACAGGCGCTTATAGTCGTCCTGACTCAACTGTGCAGCCCGGCGGACGGCATCGGCTTTGGGGAACGTGCTGATATCGAACATGACGGTTCCTTATTCTTGTTTTGCGACAAGAGGGGAGCTGCGCGACCCCGTGTAGGAGCTGCCGAAGGCTGCGATCTTTTGATCCTGGTTGTAAAAACAAGATCAAAAGATCGCAGCCTTCGGCAGCTCCTACACAGTAATAGCGCACGCCACCGATTTTGCAGTAAACCCGGTGCCGTGGAACTGTCGGTGCTGCAAGTTGAAGGGGCGGGTAAACCGCCCCTTCAGCCTATCACCCGCGGTGACGACCGCGGAAGTAGTTGATCAGGCCTTGGGTGGAAGCATCGTCGGCCGGGGTTTCTTCGCTGCCGACCAGGCGGTTGTAGACGCCTTTGCCCAGCTCTTTACCCAACTCCACGCCCCACTGGTCGAAGGCATTGATGCCCCAGACCACGCTTTGCACGAAGACTTTGTGTTCGTACAACGCGACCAGTGCGCCAAGACGCCGCGGGCTGATACGTTCGAGCACCAAGGTGTTGCTCGGACGGTTGCCCGGGATCACCTTGTGCGCGGCCAGTTTTTGCACTTCATCCTCGGCCATACCCTTGTCACGCAGCTCGGCTTCAGCCTCGGTGCGGGTCTTGCCGAGCATCAATGCCTGGCTTTGCGACAGGCAGTTGGCGTACAGCCACTGGTGGTGGTCGGACACCGGGTTGAAACTGACGATCGGCACGATGAAGTCGGCCGGGATCAGTTGGGTGCCCTGGTGCAGCAACTGGTGGTAAGCATGCTGACCGTTGCAACCGACGCCGCCCCAGATTACCGGGCCGGTATCGGTGGACACTGGCGTGCCGTCCTGGCGCACGCTCTTGCCGTTGGATTCCATGTCCAGCTGTTGCAAGTGCTTGGTGATGTTGCGCAGGTAGTGGTCGTACGGCAGGATCGCGTGGCTCTGCGCGCCCCAGAAGTTGCCATACCAGACGCCGAGCAACGCCAGCAGTACCGGCATGTTCTGTTCGAATGGCGCGCTCTGGAAATGCTGGTCCATGGTGTAGGCACCGGACAGCAGTTCCTTGAAGTTCGACATGCCGATGGCCAGGGCAATCGGCAAACCGATGGCCGACCACAGCGAGTAACGGCCGCCGACCCAGTCCCACATCGGGAAGATGTTCTCTTCGCGAATACCGAACGCAACGGCCGCCGCGTTGTTGCTGGAAACGGCGATGAAGTGACGGTACAGCTCGGCTTCCGAACCGCCCTGAGCCAGGTACCAGGCGCGGGCGGCCTGGGCGTTTTTCAGGGTTTCGAGGGTGTTGAAGGATTTCGACGAGACGATGAACAGCGTGGTCTCGGCGCGCAGCTTCATGGTCAGTTCGTGGAATTCACTGCCGTCGATGTTCGCCAGGTAATGGCAGCGCACGCCTTTCTGGGCGTAGGACAGCAGCGCTTCGGACACCAGCTCGGGGCCGAGGAACGAGCCACCGATGCCGATGTTCACAACGTCGGTGATCGGCTTCTCGGTGTAACCGCGCCACAGACCGTCGTGGATACGGCCCACGAGATCGGTGATCTGGTTCAGCACTTTGTGTACGTCGGGCATCACGTTGACGCCGTTGACCGACAGCTTGTCGCCCACCGGGCGGCGCAGTGCGGTGTGCAGGGCCGGGCGTCCTTCGGAAGCGTTGACGATTTCGCCCGAGAACAGCGCTTTGATCGCGCCCTTGAGGTCGACTTCGTTGGCCAGGCCCACCAGCAGATTGCGGGTCTCGGCGTTGATCAGGTTCTTCGAGTAGTCGAGAAACAGGCCGCAGCTGCTGAGGGTGAATTGATTAAAACGCTGCGGATCGGCATTAAAGGCTTCGCGCATGCTGAAATCCTGCATGGCTTGGCGGTGGTCATTCAGCGCTTGCCAAGCGGGCAGAGCGGTAACGTCGTGAGGAGTGCGGTAATACGCCATCGCTGCGGTTTTCCTTTTACTTGAACGGCCTTTTGAACACTAAAAATCCCGGAGCGCTGTGGGTGGGCGTCCGGTCAACTGCGTCGACACGATTTCTGGCGCAGGGCGAATACAGTAAACCTCGCGCTGCAATCTGTCTTGACTTTGTCTGACCTGCTCCCGGTACTTTTTTAACATTTAACCAGGAGCGGTCCGACAAACGGAAAGCTGGCAGGGGGGCGGTTCGGTCAGGCGACCTGAACTGGAATGGCATTGCTGGTGTGGCTCAGTTCGTTACCCGGCGCCATGTAGAGCATGCGCGGCTTGAAGTTGAGCAGCTCGGCTTCGCTGTAGTGAGCGTAAGCGCAGATGATCACGCGGTCGCCGACCTTGGCCTTGTGGGCCGCGGCACCGTTGACCGAGATCATGCGCGAACCTTCTTCGCCACGAATCGCGTAGGTGGTGAAGCGTTCGCCGTTGTCGACGTTGTAGATCTGGATCTGTTCGTACTCACGGATGCCGGACAGGTCCAGCCATTCGCCGTCGATGGCGCAAGAGCCTTCGTAATCGAGTACAGCATGGGTGACTTCGGCGCGATGCAGCTTGGCCTTGAGCATGATGGCGTGCATGAGTGTTTCCCCGGGTCGGAATCGAACGGGGGGCAGTTTGCCCGAAGGCTTTGTGGGCGGCAATACAGTCTGGAAACGACGCAGATCTAATGTGGGAGCGGGCCTGTGGCGAGGGGGCTTGCCCCCGTTTGAGTGCATAGCACTCACAGGATCTTTGATATATCAGAGATTTTGGGGCTGCTTCGCAGCCCAACGGGGGCAAGCCCCCTCGCCACAGGGTTTTGCAGTGTTTATGCGGGTGTGTCGAGGTTCAGATGCAGGTTGTCGATCAACCGCGTCGTGCCGAGGAACGCCGCCGCCAGAATCACCAGATCCCGATCTTGCGCTGTCGCCGGACGCAAGGTCAGCGCATGGCGAATTTCCAGGTAATCCGGACGCAGGCCAGCGGCTTCCAGTTGCTTGATCTGCTCGTTGATCAGCGTCGGGTAATCGCGCTCGCCCTGTTTGATCGCGTCGCTGATCCGGGTCAGTGTGCGATAGACCTCTGGTGCGATGGCCCGCTGTTCTTCGCTGAGGAAACCATTGCGTGACGACAACGCCAGACCGTCGGCGGCCCGTACGGTCGGTTCGCCGATGATCTGGATCGGCATGTTCAGGTCGTGCACCAGGGCGCGAATCACCGCCAGTTGCTGGAAGTCTTTCTGGCCAAAGATCGCCAGGTCCGGCTGGACCATGTTGAACAGTTTGCTGACTACCGTCGCCACCCCTTCGAAATGCCCCGGACGGCTGGCACCGCACAGACCTTCAGACAGTTGCGGAACGCTGACGCGGGTCTGGCCGGCCATGCCGTCGGGGTACATTTCTTCGACGGTTGGGGCAAACAGCAGATGGCAACCGGCCTGGAGCAGTTTCTCCTGATCGGCGGCCAGGGTCCGCGGGTATTTGTCGAGGTCTTCGCCAGCGCCGAATTGCAGCGGGTTGACGAAAATGCTCGCGACCACGAAATCCACCCGTTGGCTGGCTTTGGTAATCAGCGCGATATGCCCGCTGTGCAGGTTGCCCATGGTCGGCACAAAGCCGATGCGCTTGCCTTCGCTACGGGCGCGGGCCACCGCGGCCCGCAGTTCGCGTACGGTTTTTACGGTGTTCATGCAGAGAATCCGTGTTCGATGCCAGGGAAAGTCGCCGCTTTGACTTCAGTGACGTAAGCGCTCAAGGCGGCTTGAATGCTGGTTTGGCCGGTCATGAAGTTCTTCACGAACTTTGGCACGCGGCCGGTCATGGACAAGCCCAGCATGTCGTGCAGAACCAGGACCTGACCGTCGGTGCCACTGCCGGCGCCAATGCCAATCACCGGGATCTTCACCGCCTGGCTGATTTCTTCGGCCAGTTCGCTCGGTACGCATTCGAGCAGCAGCATGGCCGCGCCGGCCTGTTCCAGGGAAATCGCGTCGGCACGCATCTGCCGTGCCTGGTTCTCATTGCGGCCCTGGACTTTATAGCCGCCGAGGATGTTGACCGATTGCGGTGTCAGCCCCATGTGCGCGCACACCGGGATGCCGCGTTCGGCCAGCAGACGGATCGAGTCCGCGAGCCACAATGCCCCTTCAACCTTGACCATGTGCGCACCGGCCTGCATCAACAGCGCGCTGTTGGTCATGGTTTGTTCAATGGTGGCGTAGGCCATGAAGGGCAGGTCGGCGAGGATCAGGGCATCGGTGTTGCCGCGTTTGACGGCTGCCACATGGTAGGCCATTTCAGCAGTGGTCACCGGCAGGGTGCTGTCGTGACCTTGCAAGACCATGCCGAGGGAGTCGCCCACCAGCAGCACTTCAACCCCGGCCTCATTGCAGGCGTGGGCGAAGGTCGCGTCATAGCAGGTCAGCATGGTGATCTTTTCACCTGCCTGCTTGAGGCTCTGGAGCGTGGTCAGGGTGATGGCTGGCATGAAAAAAATCCTCATTACAGGCGCTATGAAAACTACTGCGAGTAACGCGCGTGATTCGTCATTTATACAGGCGCACCCTCTTTCGTGGTGCTTGTAAGGCCTGGACTGCGCCCTTTAGCGCCGCGTTGGCGGCAGCGGGACGCCTATAGTCGTGAGGAGAACCCGGGAAGTCAATTGCATGTGTTACCGCATTGTTACGTGTGGGGTGTTACCGACGTTACTGATGCGATTCAGCAGATTAGCGATGGGCTTGTCTCGTCAAAAGATCGCAGCCTTCGGCAGCTCCTACTGATGTATGTAGGAGCTGCCGAAGGCTGCGATCTTTTGGCGGCAACTCAGGCTGCCGGGAGGCGTTCCAGGCCGACGAACGGGCAGGCGGCGAGTAATTCTGCGAGGGTGCGGCCGTCAGCCAGGCGCAAGTCAGCCGGTGCCAGTTCGGCCAGCGGATAGAGCACAAAGGCTCGTTCCTGCAGGTGATAGTGAGGGACTTTGAGGCGCGGTTCGTCGATCAGTCGATCGCCGAACAACACGATGTCCAGATCCAGCGTGCGTGGGCCCCAGCGTTCAAGGCGCTGGCGGCCTTGTCCGTTCTCGATGGCTTGCAGGGCATCGAGCAGCTCCAGCGGCGCGAGGCGGCTGTCGAGAGCGGCGACCGCGTTGGTATAACGCGGTTGGCCGGGCAGCAGCGAGTCGCTTTGATAAAACCCGGAAACACCGACCAGTTCGGTCTGCGGCAAGCGTGCCAAGGCCTCGACAGCGCTGCGCAACTGTTCGGCAGGGTCAGCCAGATTGCTGCCCATGCCGATGTAGATGCGTTCCATGGCTTATTCGCCTGTCGTGCTCGAGGCGCCGGCAGCGCGTTTGCGTTTGGCTCCGCCACTGCGGCGACGTTTGCGCGGAGCACCACTGCCGTCGTCCTTGCCGCTGAGTTCGCGGATCATGTCCCGACGTTCGCTGTCGTTGGCGTCCTGATAGTCGGTCCACCATTCGCCCAGGCCATCAGTTTGTTCGCCAGCGCTTTCGCGCAGCAGCAGGAAGTCGTAACCGGCACGGAACCGCGGGTTGTCCAGCAACAGGTCGGCACGCTTGCCGCTGCGGCGCGGCAGACGCTCTTGCATGTCCCAGATCTCGCGGATCGGCATGGTGAAGCGTTTCGGAATCGCAATACGCTGGCACTGTTCGGCAATCAACTCGTGCGCCGCTTCCTGCATCGCCGGAATCGGCGGCATGCCACGTTCTTGCAGGCGCAGTACGCGGGCCGGCAGGGCAGGCCAGAGCAGGGCGGCGAACAGGAACGCCGGGGTGACCGGTTTGTTCTGCTTGATCCGCAAGTCCGTGTTGATCAGTGCTTCACTGATCAGCGTGTGGGTGTACGTCGGGTTGTATTCCAGCGCCTCGGCACTGGCCGGGAACAGCGGATCGAACAGCTGCAGGTCGACCAGCATCTCGAAGGTGTCCGCGGCGTGGCCGGAGAGGAACAGCTTGAGCACTTCTTCGAATAGACGGGCTGATGGAATCTCGCGCAGCATCGGTGCCAGATCGCGGATCGGCAGGGCGCTGTGCTTCTCGATACCGAAATTCAGCTTGGCGGCGAAACGCACGGCCCGCAGCATCCGCACCGGGTCTTCCTGGTAGCGCTGCTTCGGATCGCCGATCAGGCGGATCAGGTGATTGCGGATGTCGTGTACGCCATTGGCGTAGTCGAGAATGCGCTCGCTGACCGGATCGTAATACAAGGCGTTGATGGTGAAGTCGCGGCGTTGCGCGTCTTCTTCCAGGGTGCCGTAGACGTTATCGCGCAGAATGCGCCCGCTTTCGTTGCGGGAAGACTGGTTGCTGTCTTCGTCCTCGTCGTTTTGCGGGTGATTGGCGCGGAAGGTCGCGACTTCGATGATTTCGCGGCCAAAGTGGATATGCACCAGTTTGAAGCGACGACCGATGATCCGCGCGTTGCGGAATTCGGCCCGTACCTGTTCAGGGGTGGCACTGGTGGCGACGTCGAAATCTTTCGGCGTGATGCCGAGCAGCATGTCACGCACACAGCCGCCGACCAGGTAAGCCTGGTAACCGGCGTTCTGCAAGCGTTCGACGATGTTGACCGCGTAACGGCTGAATTGCGCCTTTTGCAGCGAATGTTGGCCGCTATTGAGCACTTCAGGCGTGCTGCGGATGTGTTGCGTACGACGCAGGGGAGAACGGAATGACTGGAACAGCTTCTTCAGCATGGGATGCACTGTTTGAAGGAATGTTCGGCCATAACGAAGAATGACCGCATGATGGGCCGGGATTCTAGCATTTAGTCGGGGGATGGTGTAGGAAGCTGCGCAAGCGCTTGAAGGGGAATGTCTTGAAAGGGGCGGTTTTGTAGCAGCTGCCGAGCAGCGCGAGGCTGCGTTCGGCGGCGAAGCCGTCGTAAAACCAGAGATTGCGGTGTGTCAGTAGGAACCGGTTGCCCGTATTTGCGACTGCTGCGCAGTCGAACGCAGACTCGCGCTGCTCGGCAGCTGCTACAGACAGAGAATGCCAAACGGCAGAAACCACAAGGGGAGCCGAAGCTCCCCCAGAAGTAGTTGCGTGCTCTATTTTTATTATTGGTTTCGGGCTTCTTGTTTTTGTTGAGCGCCCTCGCCATGAAGTTTTCCTTCATGACCCTCCCAATCGGGAGCCAAGAGCAAACGGATTGCTTTGGTCGCTGTGTTGCTATGATCGTGTGATCCAACCAGTTCAGGCACTGTCTTAAGACAGTTTTTTATTATTCTCGGCCTGGTTGCGGGGCAAACCCCAAATGCAACGCCTCTCCAAAAGAATCAGTTAGCTACGCCTCTCGCCGTCTTGTTTTTATTGTGCGTGAGTCGATTCGTCTTATTTTTATTGTCTTGTGCATTACTTGTTATTGTTCTTGTACTGAACATATAGCAGGGTGCGTGCCAACTTTTGTGAAGTCCAATAAAACAAGGGGTTAGGCGGGCTAATTGGGCTTTCCGAGGCCAAAAAAAACCGGGGCTTCGTTACCGTAAGCCCCGGCTTCTGTTACGTGAAAAAGCTGAGGTAACAGTTTTTCCACAATGTCACGTGTTACCCGCGCATCCGACAGGCGCGGTTCAGCTCTCGCTGGCCACCCCGGTCTTGCGCCGCGGGATGCCCAGGCGCTGACGGCGTTCCCACAAGCATTTGCGACTGACCCCGAGTTTGCGGGCCAGTTCGGTTTCGGTCATGTGGTCCTGATGCTCGAGTACGAAGTGCTGGAAGTAGTCTTCCAGGGACAGATCTTCGGTCGGTTCGTGGCTGGTGTTACCGGCGCTGTTGCCCTGCTGGGGCGCGAGGCCGATGAAATCGTCGTCTTCCAGATCGCTGAGTTCGATGTCGATGCCCAGCAGCTCGGCGGAAATCTCCGGGCTCTCGCACAGAATCACCGCGCGCTCGACCGCGTTTTCCAGTTCGCGAACGTTACCCGGCCAGGAGTAATGCCGAATTGCTTGCTCGGCATCCAGGGCGAATTTCAGATCGGTGCGGTTGACCCGCGCGCTCTGCCGCGCCAGGAAGGCATTGGCAATTTCATTGACGTCCGCACCGCGCTCGCGCAGGGCCGGCAGTTTCAGGGCGATCACGTGGAGGCGGTAATACAAGTCTTCACGGAACTGGCCGATCTTCGCCAGGCTCTTGAGGTCCCGGTGGGTCGCGGCGATCAGGCGTACATCGACCTTCTGCGACTGGACCGAGCCAACCCGGCGGATTTCACCTTCCTGCAATACGCGCAACAGGCGGGCCTGGGCTTCCAGTGGCAGTTCACCGATTTCATCGAGGAACAAGGTGCCGCCGTCCGCCGCTTCCACCAACCCGGCACGCCCGGCGCTGGCGCCGGTGAACGCGCCTTTTTCGTGGCCGAACAGTTCGGACTCGATCAGGCTTTCCGGGATGGCTGCGCAGTTCACCGAAATCATCGGTGCCTTGGCGCGTTTGGACAGGTTGTGCAGGGCACGTGCTACCAGTTCTTTACCAGTACCGGATTCGCCCTGGATCAGGACATTGGAATCGGTCGGCGCGACTTTACGGATTTTGCTGTACAGGTCCTGCATCGGCGGGCAAGAGCCGATGATGCCAATTTCGCCGTTGCTGTTGTCGACACCGCTTTTGGCTGCGGCACCATTGGACGCTTTGCCGACGACCGGCTCACCGCTGGCTTGCGCCGATTGCCGGTCACGCAGGATTCGCGCGACGGCCTGGAGCATCTCGTCGTGATCGAAAGGCTTGGCGATGTAGTCCACCGCGCCCATTTTCATGGAGTCGACGGCCGAACGCAGGCTGGCGTAACTGGTCATGATCAGCACCGGAGTGCCCTGGCCGAGTTTGATCAACTCGGTACCCGGCGCGCCCGGCAGGCGCAGGTCACTGACGATCAGGTCAAACGTGGGAATGCTGAAACGCTCTTGTGCTTCCTGCACGGATCCGGCTTCACTGACCTGGTACTGGTTACGTTCCAGCAGACGGCGCAAGGCGGAGCGGATAATTGTTTCGTCTTCGACGATCAAAATGTGCGGCATTGATTCGATACTCTCGACGGTCTCAGTTCACAGCGGACGTCGCTTCGACATGACGCGGTAAGGTCACCCGGATACGGGTGCCGCGTTGGCTTTGAACATCAGCCGGGCTGTCGATGGTGATTTGTCCATAATGCTCTTCAACGATGGAATAGACCAGTGCAAGGCCCAGACCGGTGCCTTCGCCAGGATCCTTGGTGGTGAAGAAGGGTTCGAACAGTCGGTCCATGATGCTCGAGGGAATACCGCTGCCTTCGTCTTCGACGATCAGATCGACCGTGTGTTCGCCGGCTTCGCTCTTGACGCGCACTGCGCTGCCCGGAGGCGAGGCGTCACGGGCGTTTGAGAGCAGATTGATCAATACCTGGGCGAGCCGCTGCGGGTCGCCTTCGACCCAGTGATCGGGGTCGCACAGGTTGTAGAACTGTACTTCGAAATTGCGCCGGTTCAAGGCCAGCAGGCCGATGGCATCCTGGGCCACTTCCGCCAGACAAACGGGCTCGTCGCTGTGCTGATGAGCGCCCGCGTGGGCGAAGCTCATCAGCGACTGAACGATGCGTGACACGCGTTTGGTCTGCTCGAGGATCTGCCCGCTGATTTCCGTGAGTTCGGAGTCTTCTTCACGTTCTTCGCGCAGGTTTTGCGCGAGACAGGCAATGCCGGTGATCGGGTTGCCGATTTCATGGGCCACGCCGGCCGCCAGTCGGCCGATGCTGGCCAGACGCTCGGAGTGCACCAGTTTGTCTTCGAGCATCTGGGTTTCGGTCAGGTCTTCCACCAGCAGCACCAGGCCGCTGTTACCCGGTGCCAGCGGTTCGTCGATTGCCGCTTTGTGCAGGTTCAGCCAGCGGGTCTGGCC
The DNA here is from genome assembly GCF_024749225.1 of Pseudomonas sp. B21-019. NCBI lineage: Bacteria > Pseudomonadati > Pseudomonadota > Gammaproteobacteria > Pseudomonadales > Pseudomonadaceae > Pseudomonas > Pseudomonas sp. B21-019. The sequence continues at coordinate 5,394,861 of NZ_CP087193.1, read as the reverse complement.
ATCGAGGGCCAGGTGCTGCTTGTGCAAGTGTTCGTCCGGCAGATTGATGAAGCCTTGCAGCAGCTCTTTCCATGGATCGGCAATGGTACTCAGGCGCGAACCGACCACGCGCTGCGCGGCAATCCCGGTCAGCTCCTCCATGGCTTTGTTCCACATGAGGATTTCCTGATCCTTGGCTAGCGAACACACGCCCATCGGCAGTTCCTGCAGGGTTTGGCGGTGGTAGCGGCGCAGGGCATCGAGTTCGGCGGCAAGGCCGGTGAGGCGCGAGTGGTAGTCCTCGAGGCGACTTTCGATGAAATGGATGTCTTCGGTGACGTAGTTTTCGCCGCCGGCCTTATAGGGCAGGAAGGTTTCGACCATGTCCTGCGCCACGCTCGGGCCCATCAGGCCGGAGAGGTTGGCTTCGATACGGTCACGCAAACGACGCAAGGCGTAAGGCCGGCGTTCGTCGAACGGCAGATAAAGGTCACGCAGTGCTTGTTCGACTTCTTTCTGCGCGGCCTTGGCACCCAGCGGTTTGGCCAGTTGCGTGGCGAATTCCTGAGGCGAGGCGGCATGCAGTTCGCGGCGTTGCGGGCGGCGAACGTTGTCCACCGCGCAGGCTTCGGCGGCGCTGGCCTCTTCGGGGCTGGCGTTGGTGAACAGTGAAATCAGGGTGAACATCAGCACGTTGGCGGCCAGCGAGGCAATTGCCGCCATGTGCCAGCTGGTGTCGTCCAGCACGTAAATCATGTTCAGCAACGGAATGTAGAAGCCTTGCAGATTGCCGACCAGCGGCAACAGCATGGTCACCAGCCACACCAGAATCCCCGCCAGGAGGCCTGCGATGAAGCCGCGACGGTTGGCGGTCGGCCAGTACAGCACCGACAACACTCCCGGCAGGAACTGCAACGTGGCGACGAAGGCGACGATGCCGAGGTTGGCCAGGTCCTGTTCCGCGCCCAGCATCAGGTAGAAACCGTAGCCGGCCATGATGATCGCGACGATCAGTGCCCGGCGGGTCCATTTCAGCCAGCGGTAGATATTGCCTTCGGCCGGCGGCTGATAGAGCGGCAGCACCAGGTGGTTCAGCGCCATCCCGGACAGCGCCAGCGTAGTGACGATGATCAGCCCGCTGGCCGCCGACAATCCACCGACATACGCCAACAGCGCCAGGGCTTTGCTATTGGCGGCGATGCCGATGCCCAGGGTGAAATATTCCGGATTGGTGGTGGCGCCGAGTTTCAGCCCGGCCCAGAGAATCAGCGGCACTGCCAGGCTCATCAGCAGCAGGAACAGCGGTAAGCCCCAGCTCGCACTGACCAGAGAGCGCGGGTTGAGGTTTTCGGTAAAGGTCATGTGGTACATGTGCGGCATGACGATCGCCGAGGCGAAGAACACCAGCAGCAGCGTGCGCCATGGGCCTTCCTGCAGAGGCGTGTGCAGGGCGGCGAGGGCGGTCTGGTTTTGCAGCAGCCACAGTTCCAGCTGTTGCGGGCCGTCGAACACGCCATACAGCGCATACAGGCCGACGCCACCAATCGCGATCAGCTTGATCACCGACTCGAAGGCAATCGCGAACACCAGGCCTTCATGTTTCTCGCGGGTGGCGATGTGGCGCGAGCCGAAGAAAATCGTGAACAGCGTAATCAGCGCGCAGAAACTCAGGGCCACGCGATGCTGAACTGGCTCACGGGTGAGGATGCCGATGGAGTCGGCCACCGCCTGAATCTGCAATGCCAGCAACGGCAGCACGCCGACCAGCATGAAAATTGTCGTCAACGCGCCGGCCCAGGTGCTGCGGAAACGGAACGCGAACAGGTCGGCCAGCGACGAGAGTTGGTAAGTGCGGGTGATCTTCAGGATCGGGTACAAAAGCACCGGCGCCAGCAGAAACGCCCCGGAAACCCCGAGGTAGCTGGACAGAAAACCGTAGCCGTACTGATAGGCCAGGCCCACTGTGCCGTAAAACGCCCAGGCACTGGCATAAACGCCCAGCGACAGGGTGTACGTCAGCGGGTGGCGAATGATCGCCCGGGGGATCATCCCCCGTTCACTGATCCAGGCCACACCGAACAGCACCGCCAGGTACGCGGCGCTGATCAGGATCATCTGGGTCAGGCTAAAGCTCATCGGCATCTTTTTGGCTCTGCAGGATGAAGGTCACGACGATCAGAATCAGCCAGAGCAAATAAGGGCGATACCAGGCGCCAGTGGCGTCGATCCACCAATCCATGATGGCCGGGGAGAACAGATAAATCCCCACTACCAGGAGCAGGACCAAGCGATAGATGTACATCCCGGCCTCTCTCTTTTATGCGCGTGCCCGAAAACGTGCGGCGATGGTAACGGATGGGTGCGCCACTGCAAGTGGCATCACTGCAGTTGCGCTTCAGGCAACGTCAGTGTGCGCGGGATCAGCGACGCATCCCAGTGGGCAATGCCCCAATTCAGCACCTCCCGTGGTGTGGCGTCATTCAGTTCGGAAACGGGAGTGTGCCCCAGCGCCCGCAATGCGCGCAGCAACAGCGGCGTAGCCTGATCCTCGGTCAGCGGCGGCGATCGATAGGACTTGCCGAGTTTGTGGCCGTCCGGCTGGGTAATCAGCGGGATGTGCAGGTAGCGCGGTTGCGGCAGGCCGAGCAGTTCTTGCAGATAGAGCTGGCGTGGCGTGGAGTCCAGCAGGTCGGCGCCGCGCACGATATCAGTGATGCCTTGCCAGGCATCGTCCAGCACCACCGCCAATTGATAGGCGTAGAGCCCGTCACGGCGACGAATCACGAAGTCACCCACCTCGCGGCCCAGGTGTTGACGGAATTCGCCCTGCACCCGGTCGATGAAGTGGTATTCCAGCTCCGGTACGCGCACGCGGATCGCCGCATTCTCGGTGCCGTGCCCCGCGTTGCGGCAGAACCCGGGATAGATGCCGTGATACGGCTCCAGTTGCTTGCGCGAGCAGGTGCACGCATAGGCCAGGCCCTGGCTGAACAGGCGATTGAGGACTTCGGCGTAGGCCGCGTACCGGTCACTCTGTCGGACCATCTCGCCATCCCACTCGAAACCGTAGCTTTCCAATGCCTTGAGAATCGCCGCCTGAGCGCCGGGCTCCTCACGTGGCGGATCGAGATCCTCCATGCGCACCAGCCAGCGCCCGCCGACCGAACGGGCGTCGAGGTATGAGGCTAGCGCGGCCACCAGCGAACCGAAATGCAGATGCCCGCTGGGCGTGGGGGCGAAGCGCCCGATGTAGGTGGGGGAGGAGATGGCAGTCATGGCGATTATTTAACGTCTAAAAGCGTCAGAAACAAAAACGGAGCGTTCGCACGCTCCGTCTTTCGTTCAAGTCGAGATTACTTGCCGACTTGCTTTTCCTTGATTTCCGCCAGGGTCTTGCAGTCGACGCACATGTCGGCGGTAGGGCGGGCTTCCAGTCGCTTGACGCCGATCTCGACGCCGCAGGACTCGCACCAACCGTATTCTTCGTCTTCGATCAATTGCAGGGTCTTGTCGATTTTCTTGATCAACTTGCGCTCGCGGTCGCGGGCGCGCAATTCGAGGCTGAATTCCTCTTCCTGGCTGGCACGGTCTGCCGGGTCAGGGAAGTTGGCCGCCTCGTCTTTCATGTGATCAACAGTACGGTCGACTTCCTGCATCAAGTCCTGTTTCCACTTGTTCAGGATCTTGGTGAAGTGAGCACGCATGGGTTTGCCCATGTACTCTTCGCCCTTCACTTCTTTGTAGGGTTCGAAGCCGCTGATCGACTGATTTTGCTGCTTTGCTTGGGTGGGCATGAAATGGACCGCCTCTACTCTTGTAATCCATTGCGCAGGATTGCTCCATCACCGACACCTGCCGGCCCTGCGGCTGCAAGCGGGCGAACTTACCAGATCAAATCGGACCGCGCTACTCCCGGATGTCGAGCCCGCGGCCCGTGGTGCTTGCAAAAGATTGCAAAGCTTCGTCTGGTGGCTAAGGAGACCTGATCAATTATTGATTTTAGCCAAACCTGAGACATACGCTTGAATCAATTGAGGCCCGCATTATATGGGCTCTGACCGCTTTAGACTCTCGCTCGTTCCTGCGCTTGGGTAGAATCAATTCTTTTCCCCGTTGTAAGGAAGGCTAATGGCTCTGTCCTACAGTGCGCGTAGTCGCGCTATCGAACCGTTCCACGTTATGGCCCTGCTGGCGCGGGCCAACGAGCTGCAAGCGGCTGGCCACGACGTGATTCACCTGGAAATCGGCGAGCCGGACTTCACCACCGCCGAGCCGATCATCCAGGCCGGCCAGGCTGCGCTAACGGCGGGGAAGACCCGTTACACCGCCGCTCGCGGCATTCCCGAGCTGCGTGAGGCCATTTCGGGCTTTTATCAGCAGCGCTACGGGCTGAACATCGATCCGCAGCGCATCCTGATCACGCCTGGCGGCTCAGGTGCGTTGCTGTTGGCCAGCGCCTTGCTGGTGGATCCGGGCAAGCACTGGCTGCTGGCCGACCCGGGTTACCCGTGCAACCGGCACTTCCTGCGCCTGGTGGAAGGCGCGGCGCAACTGGTGCCGGTCGGCCCGGACGTGCGTTATCAACTGACCCCGGACCTGGTCGCGCGTCATTGGGATCACGACAGCGTCGGCGCCTTGGTGGCATCGCCGGCCAACCCCACCGGGACCATCCTGACCCGTGATGAGCTGGCCGGGCTGTCCGCGGCGATCAAGGCCCGCCACGGTCATTTGGTGGTCGACGAGATTTACCACGGCCTGACTTACGGCACGGACGCGGTCAGCGTGCTGGAAGTCGATGACAGCGCTTTCGTCCTCAATAGTTTTTCCAAGTATTTCGGCATGACCGGTTGGCGCCTTGGTTGGCTGGTCGCGCCTGAAGCGGCGGTCGGTGAACTGGAAAAGCTCGCCCAGAACCTCTACATCAGTGCACCGAGCATGGCCCAGCACGCGGCATTGGCCTGCTTCGAGCCCGCCACCATCAGCATTTTCGAGGAGCGCCGCGCCGAGTTCGGTCGACGTCGTGACTTCCTGCTGCCAGCCCTGCGGGAATTGGGTTTCGGCATCGCCGTTGAACCGGAAGGCGCGTTCTATTTGTACGCCGATATCAGCAAGTTCGGCGGCGATGCCTTCGCGTTCTGCCGACACTTCCTCGAAACCGAGCACGTTGCGATTACCCCGGGGTTGGACTTTGGGCGTCATCAGGCCGGGCATCATGTGCGGTTTGCCTACACCCAAAGCCTTCCGCGCTTGCAAGAAGCAGTCGAGCGGATCGCCCGCGGTTTGAAGAGCTGGCAAGGCTGATGCGCTTTCATCCTCCCCTTGAAGAGGGTCGCTTGATTCGTCGTTACAAGCGTTTTCTTGCCGATATCGAAACCGTTGGCGGCGAGTTGCTGACCATTCACTGCCCGAACACTGGCTCGATGCTTAATTGCCAGGTCGAGGGCGGGCAAGTCTGGTTCAGCCGCTCCACCGACCCCAAGCGCAAGTTGCCCGGCACTTGGGAAGTTGGCGAAACCCCACAGGGGCGGCTGTTTTGCGTGAACACCGGGCGCGCCAACGGCTTGATCGAGGAGGCGTTGCAGGCCGGCGTCATCACCGAGTTGAACGGCTTTACCGAACTGAAGCGCGAAGTGGCCTACGGTCAGGAAAGCAGTCGCATCGATTTTCGTCTCGATTACCCGGGCGGCCCGGCTTATGTGGAAGTCAAAAGCGTCACCCTGGGCTTCGATGGCTCGGCAGTGGCGGCATTTCCTGACGCGGTGACCCAGCGCGGGGCCAAGCATTTGCGCGAACTGGCGCATTTGGCCAGGGACGGGATTCGGGCAGTGCAGTTGTATTGCGTGAGCCTGACAGGGATTGACGCGGTACGTCCTGCCGAAGAAATCGATTCGGCCTACGCAGCTGCGTTGCGTGAGGCGGTGGCGTGTGGAGTCGAAGTGCTGGCGTATGGCGTGCGCTTGACCCACGAAGAGATGGTGGTCGATCGGCGGCTGGATGTGTTGCTTTAGAGCGTAACCCAGATCCCTTGTTCATCCTCGCGGCAGAGGATGGTAGTCAGGGATTGCCCGGCGCAGGGGCCGGCGACGCATTCACCGTCCTCGATCAGAAACAGTGCGCCGTGGGTCGCGCACTGGATCAGGCTGTTGCTGGGGTCGAGAAACTGGTCGGGTTTCCATTCCAGTCCGACGCCCCGGTGCGGGCAGCGATTTTCATACACATACACCCGACCGCCCCGGCGCACGGCCAGGAGCTTCTGGCCGTCGACGTCGAAACCGCGACTGCTGGCGTCAGCCAATTCGGCGCCTGTGCAAAGAAACTTCATGTCTATCCTCAAGTCCAGCAGCTCGTGACCCGGAATGTCCGAGCTTGACGTTCAAATGCAAGCAATTATCAAATGGTAGCTCGCCCTCGGGGCGATTACCGGATGCCGAGAATATTTGGCCTGTCATCTCTATGCCTGGGAAACCTTTAAAGGAGGCTGTTTATGCACCTGTTCGATCCCGGTACGACTGGCCAATGACCCTTCTGATTAAACCTCGTGCGTTGTTCATTGGCTTGAGCCTGTTGTGTTTGCTGGCGATCTGGCTGTCGCTGGCGTTAGGGCCGGTGAGTTTGCCGTTGTTCGACACCTTGCGCGCGTCGCTGCGCTTGGTCGGCCTGCCGATTGCTGCCGACGGGTTGGAGCAGGCCGAACTGATCCTCGGGCAAATCCGCCTGCCGCGAACCTTGCTGGGCTTGGCGGTGGGCGGCGTTCTGGCGCTGTCCGGCGTGGCGATGCAGGGCTTGTTTCGCAATCCTCTGGCCGACCCGGGCCTGGTGGGGGTGTCGAGCGGTGCGGCACTGGGCGCGGCTATCGCGATTGTCGGCGGCTCGGTATTCGGTGGACTGTCTGAATCCATCGGACCTTATCTGTTGTCAGTGTGCGCGTTTCTCGGCGGGTTGGGTGTGACGGCGCTGGTCTATCGACTGGGGCGACGCGATGGCCAGACCAACGTCGCGACCATGCTGCTGGCTGGTATTGCATTGACTGCCCTGGCTGGTTCGGCGGTCGGGCTCTTCACCTATCTGGCGGATGACGCGACCCTGCGCACCCTGACGTTCTGGAACCTGGGCAGTCTTAACGGCGCCAGTTATGCGCGACTCTGGCCGTTGCTGCTGGTGAGCACCGGCGTGGCGCTGTGGTTGCCGCGTCGGGCCAAGGCCTTGAACGCATTGTTGCTGGGGGAGTCGGAGGCCGGCCACCTGGGTATCGACGTCGAAGGACTCAAGCGCGAATTGGTGTTCTGCACGGCGCTGGGTGTCGGCGCGGCGGTAGCAGCGGCGGGGATGATCGGGTTTGTCGGCCTGGTGGTGCCGCATCTGGTGCGACTGCTGGTCGGCCCCGATCATCGGGTGTTGTTGCCGGCGTCGGTGTTGGCGGGGGCCAGTCTCCTATTATTTGCCGATCTGGTGGCGCGGCTGGCGCTGGCGCCGGCTGAGTTGCCGATCGGGATTGTCACGGCCTTCATCGGCGCGCCGTTCTTTCTGTATTTATTGCTCAGGGGGCGTGCCTGATGTTGCGAACGCAGAACCTGCAAATCCGCCGCGGTCGAAAGATTGTCCTGACGGACATCACCCTTGAGCTTAAGCCGGGCGAAGTCCTCGGCGTATTGGGTCCTAACGGCGCCGGCAAAAGCACGTTGCTCGGCGCCCTGTGCGGCGAATTGCCTGCGGACCACGGCAGCGTCTGGCTCGATGAGCGTGAGCTGAGTCATTGGAACGGAGCGCAGCGAGCCCGGCGTTTGGCGGTGTTGCCGCAAGTGTCGACCCTGGACTTTGCCTTTCGCGTCGAAGAAGTGGTCGGCATGGGCCGCCTGCCTTATCAAAGCGGTCGGGTCCGGGATGACGAGATTGTCGCCGCCGCGCTACAGGCGGCCGATGCGGGGCACTTGAGCGGTCGCAGTTATCTGGCGTTGTCCGGCGGCGAACGTCAGCGGGTGCATTTGGCGCGAGTGTTGGCGCAGCTTTGGCCGGGCGAGGCGGGGCAGACGTTGTTGCTCGATGAGCCGACGTCGATGCTCGACCCGCTGCATCAGCACACCACTCTGCAAGCGGTGCGTGAATTCGCCGATCGCGGTGCGGCGGTGCTGGTGATCTTGCATGATCTGAACCTGGCGGCGCGTTATTGTGATCGCCTGTTACTGCTCGAAGGTGGGCGTCCTGTGGTGCTGGACACGCCGGAGCAGGTATTGCGCCCGGAACCGCTCAAGGCTGTGTTTGGGCTGGAAGTATTGGTGCAACCGCACCCGGAGCGTGGGCATCCGCTGATCATCGCCCGCTGAGGTGTTTTAGGGATGAAAACACGCGTGATAGTTTTTCTGGCTGCGCTGTTACTGAGTGCCTGCCAGCATGTAGCGGTACCGCCGCCGGTCAGCGGCGAAATCCGGGATCTGCGCAGCGGTCAGGTCCTGACAGCGCAAGAACTGCTTGCACGGCTGGCTGAACCTTCGCGGCTGATCGTCGGTGAGCAGCATGACAATCGTGATCACCATCAACTGCAATTGTGGATATTGCAGGCACTGGGTGAGCGACGGCCTCAAGGCAGTCTGCTGCTGGAAATGCTGACGCCGGCTCAGCAACAGCGCGTCGATGACGTTCGGCATGCCTCACCGCTGCCGACCGACTTGGCCGGGGCATTGGCCTGGCAGCCGGGATGGGACTGGAGTCTATACGGGCCGATCGTTCGTTTTGCCCTGACTCGGCCATACCCGTTACTGGCGGCCAATCTGGATACGCCTGAAGTCCGTACGGTTTATGCCAAACCGCCAACATTGAGCGGTACGCGATCCAACGCTCCCACGGTCAAGAATGAGTTGCTGGCACAGATCAGCGATTCCCACTGCGGCTTGTTGCCTGAATCACAGATGCCCGCGATGCTGGCCGTCCAGCAGCAGCGTGACCGGCGGATAGCCGAGCGATTACTGGCGGCACCGATGCCTTCACTGTTGTTTGCCGGCGCGTTCCACGCACGCAAGGATGTCGGGGTGCCGATCCATGTGCTGGATCTGGGTGAGCAGGCTCCAACGGTATTGATGCTGGCGGAGCAGGGCGCTGAGGTCACGCCGGCCATGGCTGATTACGTCTGGTATACGCCAGCCACGCCGCCACAGGATTACTGCGCGCAAATGCGCAAGCAGTTCGGCAAGCCGTCAGGCCAATAAAATCAGGTGAGTTTTCCACAGGCAAAAAAAGACCCGGCAAGAGCCGGGTCAAATAACCGTGATTAGCCTGATGAGGAGATAATCTGAGAGTCCGAACCAAGGGCTTTTCAGAATATCGACCAGTCTCGCGACCAGTTGTGATAATCATATCGATTCTCATTACCAAGTCAACCGCTGATTTCTCGTTTCCGTGAATTACGTCGTTCCTTCGCTGGAAAGCCTCGTAATCATTGGGTTTCAGGCTGTGCGTTCGAGTGAAATTATCCGTTCAATTCTTGTGGCGAGACGAAATAGCATCCAGCTGTTTGTTCAAGGCTTCCTTGCGCTCGGCGGGAATGTCGTTCCAGTGAACATCCATCAACGCGCCTTCAATCGCATACAACAACACCTTGGACGCCCGAAAACCGCGAGTGCGCACGGCCCGATAAGCATCCACAGCTCCCAGCCGACGCAAGTCCGAGGCACTGTGGATGCCCACGGCATGCAGCCATTGCGCCGACGTCTTGCCAAGATTCTTCAGGTGTTGCAGTTCATCATTCATCAAGCCTCCTTGCGACAGCCGAATGGTGCGTGGGCGAGCCTCTCAGCAGTGTAGCCATCAGTAGGAAAAGCGTGATTGTTTGGTCGGTTTCGACGCAAAAGCTTCTAAGAGGAAAACTCAAGAAGCGGCGGGAAAAGGTGGCTGATGCAACCCGATGGCGTATGGAAAATTGAGTTTTCGAGCAAAAAAACTACAAAGTCCAGCGCAAAGCGGGGGGCGCCGGACTGAGTGAAACATCGCTTTTTAGCGGGTGCGATAACGCAGGCGTGTCCCGAAATTCATCGACATCAGAATCTCATCGGCACTCAGCTCTGGCGGGAAGTAGGCGCCGGAGATCTGCGCGTGGGCCAGGCTCGCGCCTTCCAGGGATGAGTTGCGAAAGTCGATGCCGCGCAAGTCGGCAGAGCGGAAATAGGCATCGGTGAAGTCGATGCCGTCGGCGTTCAGTTCACGCAGATCGAGCCCGCGGAAGTCACCACCGACCATGTCGATAGGTCCATCTTTCGGGCGTTCATTATTGAAGCTTGTGATGTCGTCTTTGTGCAGCAAGGCATAAAGCGGGGTGTCGAGAAGTTTCGGCTGGCTCATGTCACATCACCTGATGGTTTTATGACGCCAGTATAGTGCCACTATTTGACAGCCGTGAAGCCGGCGAGGGCTTCACGGTTGAAATAGTTTCTTACAGGCCTGGCAGGCGTTGGCGAATTTGCGCTACGACGGTGTCGAGGGTGCCACTTTCATTGGTCTGGACGCGTTTGCTGCAGAGGATTTCTGCGGGCGTCAGGGCTTCGCGGCTGGCTTGCTGGGCAGCGATAACAGCCAGGTTGGCGTCGGACGGATCGTTGTTGTCCGCCTGGCGTTGCTTCAACCAGCTCTCGATCACCGCTTGAGGTGCGTCGCAATCGAGGATCAGGAACGGCGCGCCGGTGGCCTCGGCGATTTTTGCCGCGCTGTCGCGTTGGTCGCGCTTGAGATAAGTGGCATCGATCACCACCGGGAAGCCGGCACGCAGAATCACATTGGCAACTTCATGCAGACGGGCATAGGTGGCGACGCTGGCGTCGGCGCTATAAATGCCGGCCTGCGGGGCGTTCGGTACGGTCTGTTCGCCGAACATACGCTTGCGCTCTACATCCGAACGCAGGCGAATGGCGCCCAATGCCTCCACCAGGCGCATGGCCACATGGCTTTTGCCGACGGCGGAAACACCGTGGGTAATCGCCAGGAAACGCGAAGGAATGGTGCTGTAGCTTTCCGCCAGGTTGGCGTAGTTGCGGTACTGACGCAGAGTGGTAGCGCGCTGCACCGGGTCGGCTTCGGCCGGCATGCTGAACAGGCTGACCTTGGCGCGAACCAGCGCGCGGTAGGCTTTATAGAAGTTCAGCAGCTCAAGGCCCTGGTAGTCGCCGGTCAGTTCCAGGTATTGGCTGATGAAACGGCGCGCCAGGCTCTTCAGGCCGCGGTCTTCCAGGTCCATTGCCAGGAAACCGGTGTCGGCGTAAACGTCGGTGAAGCGGAACGGTTCGTTGAACTCGATGCAGTCGAAGATCACCACTTTGCCGTCGATCACGGTAGCGTTGCCCAGGTGAATGTCACCATGGCATTCACGAATGAAGCCGTCGGCCTTGCGCTGGGCGAACAGCGGCTTGAGGCGCTCGAAGCTGCTTTCGGCCCAGGCTTGCAGTGCCTCGAGTTGCAACAGATCGGCCTTGTCGCTGAGGAACGGACGGATCTGTTCGAAGTTCTGCCGTACCGGCGCCATGACGCTGTCCGGCGTGCCGGCTTCGTGTTCGGCAGGCACTTTCGGCGCGCTGAGGTGGAATTGAGCGATCTGCGCGGCCATCTCGTCGATGTGCGCGGTGGTCAATTCGCCGTTGGCTTGCAGGGTGCTGAGCAGTTGGCTTTGTGGGAACTGACGCATTTTCAGGGCGTAGTCGACAACCGGACCATCGCCGCCCAATTGTGGTGCCTCGGCGCTGCCGGTGATCGGCAACACTTCAAGGTACAAGTCATGGGTCAAGCGCTGGTTCAGGCGCAGCTCTTCACCGCAGAAATGCTCGCGAGCCTCAAGGCTGGTGAAGTCGAGGAAGCCGAAATTCACCGGCTTCTTCACTTTATAAGCATAGGGGCCTGTGAGTATCACCCAGGAAATATGGGTCTCGATGACCTGGAACCCTTCTACAGGATGCGGGTAGAGGGCCGGGTTTTGCAGGGCAGCGATCAGGGACTGGCTCACAGGTGATCCTTCAGAGTCTGGGGGGAATTCAAGGCCGTCATTATGGCTGCAAGTCCGTCCGACGCAAACCTCAGAGGGCTCCTGTTGAGGATGAATAAAGTGCGTATAATCCGCCGCCATGACTCGATCCCGATCCCCCCGCACCCCTAAAAAACCACCTTCCAAGGGCATGCGCCCCTGGCTGGGCTGGGCCCTTAAACTCAGCCTGGTCGGCCTTGTGGTGCTTGCCGGGTTCGCGGTTTACCTCGATGCCGTGGTCCAGGAGAAGTTCTCCGGCAAGCGCTGGACCATCCCGGCCAAGGTGTACGCGCGCCCGCTTGAGCTGTTCGTCGGACAAAAGCTCAGCAAGGACGACTTCCTCACCGAACTCGACGCCTTGGGCTACCGGCGCGAAGCGGTCAGCAACGGCCCCGGCGCGGCGGCGGTCAATGGCAATACCGTCGACTTGAATACCCGAGGCTTCCAGTTCTATGAAGGCATGGAGCAGGCGCAGCCCGTGCGCGTGCGGTTCTCCGGCGATTACGTGGCCGAGCTCTCGGCGACCAACGGTTCGAAGCTTTCCGTGGTGCGACTGGAGCCGCTGCTGATCGGCGGCATTTACCCGAAAAACCTTGAAGACCGCATCCTGATCAAGATCGATCAGGTTCCGCCGTATCTGCTCGAAACCCTGGTTGCCGTAGAAGACCGGGATTTCTACAGCCACTGGGGCGTGTCGCCGAAGTCGATTGCTCGAGCTATCTATGTCAACACCTCGGGCGGCAAGATGACCCAGGGCGGTAGTACGCTGACGCAACAGTTGGTCAAGAACTTCTACCTCACCAATGAACGCAGCCTGACCCGTAAGCTCACCGAAGCCATGATGGCGATGTTGCTTGAGCTGCATTACGACAAGAGCGAAATTCTTGAGGCTTACCTCAATGAAGTGTTCGTCGGCCAGGATGGTCAGCGCGCGGTGCACGGCTTCGGCCTGGCCAGCCAGTTCTTCTTCGGGCAGCCATTGTCCGAGCTGAAACTGCATCAAGTCGCTTTGTTGGTGGGCATGGTCAAGGGGCCGTCCTATTACAACCCGCGTCGCAACCCTGAGCGGGCGCTGGAGCGGCGCAATCTGGTACTCGATGTTCTGAAGGAACAAGGCGTTGCCAGCGCCGAGCAGGTTGAGGCGGCGAAGAAAATGCCACTGGGTGTGACCACTCGCGGCAAGTTGGCCGACAGCTCGTTCCCGGGCTTCCTCGATCTGGTCAAACGTCAGTTGCGCGAAGACTACCGCGACGAAGACTTGACTGAAGAAGGGCTGCGAATCTTCACCAGTTTCGACCCGATCCTGCAGATGAAAGCCGAAGCTTCGGTCAACGACACGTTCAAGCGCTTGGCCGGGCGCAAGGGTTCCGATGACGTGGAAGCGGCGATGGTCGTGACCAACCCGGAAACCGGTGAGGTCCAGGCCATGATCGGCAGCCGTCAGGCGAGTTTTGCCGGTTTTAACCGTGCGTTGGACGCGGTGCGACCGATCGGCTCTTTGATCAAGCCGGCGGTTTATCTGACCGCTCTTGAAAAGCCGAGCCAGTACACGCTGACCAGTTGGCTATCGGATGACTACTTCTCGGTCAAAGGCGCGGATGGTCAGATCTGGAAACCACAGAACTATGATCGCCGCTCCCACGGCACGGTGTTCCTGTACCAAGGGTTGGCGCATTCCTACAACCTGTCGACCGCGCGTCTCGGGTTGGCGGTGGGCGTGCCGAATGTCTTGAAGACCCTGGCACGACTGGGGGTGAGTCGCGAGTTCCCGGCGTTCCCGTCGATGTTGCTCGGTGCCGGCGGTATGACCCCGATCGAAGTGGCGACCATGTACCAGACGCTGGCCAATGGCGGGTTCAATACGCCGATGCGCGGGATTCGCAGCGTACTGACTGCCGAGGGCGAGCCGCTCAAGCGTTATCCGTTCCAGATTCAGCAGCAATTTGATCCGGCGTCCATTTACCTGATCCAGAACGCCATGCAGCGCGTCATGCGTGAAGGTACCGGCAGTTCGGTTTACAACGTGTTGCCGAAAACCCTGACCCTGGCCGGCAAGACCGGTACCAGTAACGATTCGCGGGACAGCTGGTTCGCCGGTTTCAGTCAGGATCTGCTGGCCGTGGTCTGGCTGGGGCGCGATGATAATGGCAAGACACCGTTTACCGGTGCCACCGGTGCGTTGCAGGTCTGGACCAGTTTCATGCGCAAGGCCGATCCGCTGCCGCTGGACATGCCGCAGCCGGATAACATTGTTCAGGCCTGGGTCGATTCACGTACCGGGCAAGGTTCCGAAGCCAGCTGCCCAGGCGCGGTGCAGATGCCGTATATTCGCGGCAGCGAACCGCCTCCCGGTGCTGCTTGCGGTGGCGAAAGCCCTGCTGAATCGGTGATGGATTGGGTCAAGGGCTGGATGAATTAAGCAAAGAGGATTTGAAGTGAACAAGTGGTTGATTCCAGCGGTGACTGCCGTGGCTTTGCTCAGCGGCTGCTCCACTGTACAGCGTGGTTCGATCCCGGTTGTGGACGCCGGGACTGCTGTCTCCAACAGTGAGCGGATTTCGGCGAATGGCGGTTTCCGTCAGTCGACGGTGAAACGTCCTGTACAAGCTCAGACTCAGGCGATCCCGCAAGGTGACACCGGGGTCGTGGTGATGGTCCCGGGTGGTGGCGCCGTCTCCTCGGCACCGATCAGCACTTCGCCGATCACCCCGGGTCCGATTACTCCAGGGCCGATCGATACCTCGCCGGTTCAGTCGGCACCGATCAATCAGGGCAGTTACAGCATGCCGTCGACGCCCAGCGGGATTCCTTCGGCGAACTCCGGCGGTCTGTCCGCCGATGAGCAACTGGACGGTCCGGTCCTGGCATTGTTGACCACCGCCCAGCAGCAACAGGCCAGTGGCGACCTTAATGGCGCATCTTCCAGCCTCGAACGTGCCCAGCGTGTTGCACCGCGCGAGCCGCAAGTGCTTTATCGCCTGGCCCAGGTACGTATGGCTCAAGGTGATGCGGCGCAGGCCGAGCAGTTTGCCCGTCGTGGCCTGACGTTCGCCAATGGGCGTCCGGATCTTCAGGCCAGCCTGTGGGAATTGATCGCCCAGGCCCGTGAGAAGCAGGGTGACCCGGCCGGTGCAGCGTTGGCTCGTCAGAAGGCCAAGGTTTCGCTGTGATGGATATGCGCTTTCCGAAGATTGCCGAGCAGTTGCTGTTGATCGAGCGCGAACTGCGCGTTCAGGGTTGGTGGGATGAAGTGCCGCCGTCCGCTGAGGCGCTCTCCAGCGTTGAACCGTTTTCGGTGGATACGCTGGATTTCGAGCAGTGGCTGCAATGGATCTTCCTGCCAAGGATGAAGTCGATCCTGGAGCAGAACCTGCCATTGCCCAACGCATCGGGGATTCAGGAGATGGCCGAGATGGTCTTCGCCTCCCGCAACGTCCGGGGCAAGGATCGGCAGCTTCAGGTCTTGCTCAAAGAGTTCGACGTGTTGATCACCGCTTCCCGCTGATCCCGAACCCTCGACAGCTCCTACATGCAGTTTTTCGTAATCTGTTTCTGTGCTTCGGTGATGCGCTCCTGACGTTGTTGGTCGGTCAGGCGGCGCGTCTCGCCGTCGACTTCCTCCCGCAATCTCGGATTGTTCTGCAATTGAGCCAGGTTCGTCCGAGCCTGTTCGCAGAACACTTTTAGCTGGGCCTGCTGCTCGGCGACCTGCTTTTTCACTTTTTTATCGATGGCTTTTTGATCGCCTATGACGTTGCCGCGCGATGGCGCGCTCGGCTTGCCGACGGGCGGGGAGGGCGTGACCATCAAGGTGGCCTCTCGGCCCTGGGGTGGTTGCGCATCGAAATGGGTGACGCCCTGGGCATCGACCCATTTATAGATCTGACCCGCCATGCACAAAGGGCTCAGGCTGATCAGCAAGCTGGCGGTGAAGATGAGCGTTCGCATGCCATTTCCTTATCGGGGGTGCGCAATTGAAGCTAACACAGTTGCGGTTTAAAGGTTTTTTCTTGCGTTCTCATGCGCTTAGTTCAATAAAGCACATTGACGGCTTGACTTGCGATGGGCGAAACAGAAGAATCCAAAGTCCGCTGTAGAGGGACTGCCAGAAGCAGACCCACTCGGTAGATCATGAGGCGCACATCCGCGCCGACCTGTTACACCCGCAACGCGTTACCTCGCGCTGGGTGGGAAAGGCCCGCAACACTTGGGACGATCCCAATACTTGCTCAGTCAGTGCTGACGTAGTCGGCGACCACCGTCGCTCATGCTCTGCCGAGAAGTAAACCTATTAAGACCCGTCCTCTTGTATGTGGGCGGTATTCTGGCGTTTTAGAGGTGAACAACGTGGAGCTTTTATCTGGCGGTGAGATGCTCGTCCGCTTCTTGCGTGACGAAGGCGTCAAATATATCTACGGGTACCCGGGTGGTGCTCTTCTTCATGTCTACGATGCCCTGTTCAAAGAACCGGAAGTGACCCACATCCTGGTTCGTCACGAGCAGGCTGCGACCCACATGGCTGACGGCTATGCCCGTGCCACCGGTAAAGCCGGCGTGGTACTGGTGACGTCCGGCCCGGGCGCAACCAACGCCATCACCGGTATTGCCACGGCCTACATGGACTCCATTCCGATGGTGATCATTTCCGGCCAGGTGCCAAGCACCATGGTAGGTACCGATGCGTTCCAGGAAACCGACATGATCGGTATCTCCCGGCCGATCGTGAAGCACAGCTTCATGATCAAGCACGCCTCGGAAATCCCGGAAGTCATGAAGAAGGCGTTCTACCTGGCGCAATCCGGTCGTCCTGGTCCGGTCGTTGTTGATATCCCGAAAGATATGACCAACCCGGCCGAGAAGTTCGAATACATCTTCCCGAAAAAAGCCAAGCTGCGTTCCTACAGCCCGGCCGTTCGCGGTCACTCCGGGCAAATCCGCAAGGCAGCCGAAATGCTCCTGGCGGCCAAGCGCCCTGTGTTGTATTCGGGCGGCGGCGTGATCCTCGGTGGTGGCTCTGCGCCGCTGACCGAGCTGGCGAAGATGCTCAACCTGCCAGTGACCAATACCCTGATGGGCCTGGGTGCCTACCCTGGCACCGACCGTCAGTTCATCGGCATGCTCGGCATGCACGGCAGCTACACCGCCAACCTGGCGATGCACCATGCTGATGTGATCCTTGCAGTCGGCGCGCGTTTCGATGACCGCGTGATCAACGGCCCGGCCAAGTTCTGCCCGAATGCCAAGATCATTCACATCGACATCGACCCGGCTTCGATTTCCAAGACCATCAAGGCAGACGTGCCTATTGTTGGCCCGGTCGAGAGCGTCCTGACCGAAATGGTCGCGATCCTCAAGGAAATCGGCGAGACCCCGAACAAGGAGTCCGTTGCCAGCTGGTGGAAGCAAGTTGATGAGTGGCGCGGTGACCGCGGTCTGTTCCCTTACGACAAGGGCGACGGCAGCGTGATCAAGCCGCAGACCGTGATCGAAACCCTGTGCGAAGTGACCAAGGGCGACGCCTTTGTGACCTCCGACGTGGGTCAGCATCAGATGTTCGCGGCGCAGTACTACAAGTTCAACAAGCCGAATCGCTGGATCAACTCCGGTGGCCTGGGCACCATGGGCTTCGGTTTTCCGGCGGCCATGGGCATCAAGCTGAGCTTCCCGGATGACGATGTCGCCTGTGTAACAGGCGAGGGCAGCATCCAGATGAACATTCAGGAACTGTCGACCTGCCTGCAATACGGTTTGCCGGTAAAAATCGTCATCCTGAACAATGGCGTGCTGGGTATGGTTCGCCAGTGGCAGGACATGAGTTATGGCAGCCGTCACTCGCACTCCTACATGGAATCGCTGCCTGACTTCGTCAAACTGGCAGAGGCCTATGGTCACGTTGGCGTGCGCATCACCGACTCGAAAGATTTGAAGTCGAAGATGGAGGAGGCGTTCGCCATGAAAGATCGCCTGGTGGTTATCGATATCTCGGTTGACACAAGCGAGCACGTCTACCCGATGCAGATCAAAGACGGCTCCATGCGTGATATGTGGTTGAGCAAGACGGAGCGTACTTAATCATGCGGCACATTATTTCCCTGCTTCTGGAAAACGAACCGGGCGCTCTGTCTCGTGTAGTCGGCCTGTTTTCGCAGCGCAACTACAACATCGAAAGCCTGACCGTGGCGCCAACCGAAGACCCGACTTTGTCGCGTCTGACGCTGACCACTGTCGGCCATGATGAAATCATCGAGCAGATCACCAAGAACCTGAACAAACTGATCGAAGTGGTCAAACTGGTCGACTTGTCGGAGAGTGCTCACATCGAGCGCGAACTGATGCTGGTCAAGGTCAAGGCCACCGGCGCCCAGCGCGCCGAGATCAAGCGCACCACCGATATTTATCGTGGGCAGATCGTTGATGTCAGCGCCAGCGTGTATACCGTTCAATTGACCGGTACCAGCGACAAGCTCGACAGCTTCATTCAATCGATCGGCACTGCCTCGATTCTGGAAACCGTACGCAGTGGCGTCACCGGGATTGCCCGCGGCGACAAAGTACTGAGCATCTAAACCAAATTAGCGAATGGCCTGAGGGCCAGATATAAAGGGGAAATTCATGAAAGTTTTCTACGATAAAGACTGCGACCTGTCGATCATCCAGGGCAAGAAAGTTGCCATCATTGGCTACGGCTCCCAAGGCCACGCTCAAGCGTGCAACCTGAAAGACTCCGGTGTTGACGTTACCGTCGGCCTGCGTAAAGGTTCGGCCACCGTTGCCAAAGCCGAAGCCCACGGCCTGAAAGTGACCGACGTTGCTTCCGCCGTAGCAGCTGCCGACCTGGTCATGATCCTGACCCCGGACGAGTTCCAGTCCTCCCTGTACAAGAACGAAATCGAGCCGAACATCAAGAAAGGCGCCACCCTGGCCTTCTCCCACGGCTTCGCGATCCACTACAACCAGGTTGTGCCGCGCGCTGACCTCGACGTGATCATGATCGCGCCGAAAGCTCCGGGCCACACCGTGCGTTCCGAGTTCGTCAAAGGCGGCGGTATCCCTGACCTGATCGCTATCTACCAGGATGCTTCGGGCAACGCCAAAAACGTTGCACTGTCCTACGCTGCCGGCGTTGGTGGCGGTCGTACCGGCATCATCGAAACCACCTTCAAGGACGAGACCGAAACCGACCTGTTCGGCGAACAAGCCGTTCTGTGCGGCGGTACCGTTGAACTGGTAAAAGCCGGTTTCGAAACCCTGGTTGAAGCTGGCTACGCGCCGGAAATGGCCTACTTCGAATGCCTGCACGAACTGAAGCTGATCGTTGACCTCATGTACGAAGGCGGTATCGCCAACATGAACTACTCGATCTCTAACAACGCTGAGTACGGCGAGTACGTGACAGGTCCGGAAGTAATCAACGCCGAATCCCGTCAGGCCATGCGCAACGCCCTGAAACGTATTCAGGACGGCGAATACGCCAAGATGTTCATCAGCGAAGGCGCCACCGGCTATCCTTCGATGACCGCCAAGCGTCGTAACAACGCCGCTCACGGTATCGAAATCATCGGTGAGCAACTGCGCTCCATGATGCCGTGGATCGGTGCCAACAAGATCGTCGACAAAGCCAAGAACTAAGTCACGAGCTTGTACGGAAAACGCGGCCTAGGCCGCGTTTTTTCGTTTGGATCCGCCGGTTCTGGTATAAAGCTGCATCGTTTGCGGTCGAACCGTCGTCCCAGACACCTGTCGAAACTTTCCACCCCGTTGCAAGGTAATGTCCATGAGCGAACGTCCCGAAGAGCCAAAGCAGGCTTCTGACGCCGAAAGCCTTCTGCCCATCGATGAGCACATCGAAGAAGGGCATGACGCTGAAGGCCGTAAAGTCCGGCATCGTGGTATCTATCTTCTGCCGAATCTGTTCACCACTGCGAACCTGTTCGCAGGGTTCTATTCCATTATCAACTCGATGAGCGCCCAAAGCGCCTTGAGTGCCGGTGATGCAATCGGCGCGAGCAAATATTTTGCGTTTGCCGCGATCGCGATTTTCGTCGCCATGGTGCTCGACGGCCTCGACGGTCGCGTCGCTCGCATGACCAACACCCAAAGCGCCTTCGGTGCGGAGTACGACTCGCTGTCGGACATGGTTGCCTTTGGCGTCGCGCCGGCTTTGCTGGCATTCGGCTGGGCCTTGGGCGATATGGGCAAAGTCGGCTGGATGGTCGCCTTCATCTATGTGGCGGGTGCGGCGTTGCGCCTGGCGCGCTTCAACACGCAGGTCGGCACCGCTGACAAGCGCTACTTCATCGGTCTGGCCAGCCCGGCTGCGGCCGGTGTGGTCGCGGGCATTGTCTGGGCGTTCAGCGATTACGGCATTCAGGGTTCCAAAATGTCGTTCCTGGTTGCGCTGATGGTCGCCGCCGCGGGCATGCTGATGGTCAGTAACATCAAGTACAACAGCTTCAAGGAGCTGGACTTGAAGGGGCGCGTTCCCTTTGTCGCGATCCTGGCAGTGGTGCTGGTATTTGCCGTTGTATTCAGTGATCCGCCGCGCATCCTGCTGCTGGTTTTCCTTGCCTATGCGGCTTCCGGGCCGGTGCAGTACCTGCTGCGTCTTCGTCGGCACAAAAAAGCCGAGTAATGTAATTTCCCTCATACTCCGCAGTCTATGGGTGCATCTGTCCTCCATTGCTGCGGAGTTGCCATGCTGATCAAAGTCCCCAAAGCGTCTGACTGTCATGAGTCGGACGTCACGCCTGAATCTCTCTACCTTTCCCGTCGCAATATATTAGGCGCCGCTGTCGCCGGTTTGGCTGTGAGTACTCTGCCGCGCTGGGCGAGTGCCGACGATGCTGCGCGTTATGCCGATGTCGAGCCTGGCAAGGCGCCGTCCTGGTTTGCCGAAAAACTGCCTTCCACTAAATGGGGCGCGGTCAACGTCAAGGATGAAGCAATCACGCCTTTCAAGGATGCGACCCACTACAACAACTTCTATGAGTTCGGTACCGACAAAGGCGATCCTGCGGCCAACGCCGGCGGGCTGAAAACCGAACCGTGGAGCGTGGTGGTAGACGGGGAGGTGGGTAAGCCGGGGCGGTATGCGCTGGAAGACTTCATGAAGCCTTATCAGCTGGAAGAGCGTATTTATCGTCTTCGCTGTGTGGAGGCCTGGTCGATGGTCATTCCATGGATAGGTTTTCCCATTTCGGCTTTGCTGAAGGAAGTAGAACCGACGTCCAAGGCCAAATTCATTCGCTTTGAAACCCTGCAAGATCCCAAGAGTATGCCTGGACAGCGTTCTGGCTTTGCCTTGATCGACTGGCCATATGTAGAAGGGCTGCGCCTGGATGAGGCGATGAATCCGTTGGCGATTCTCGCTGTAGGCATGTATGGACGTGAGTTGCCCAATCAGAACGGTGCACCGCTACGTCTGGTGGTGCCGTGGAAATACGGCTTCAAGAGCATCAAGTCCATCGTGCGAATCAGTCTGGTCAGTGAGCAGCCGAAAACCACCTGGCAGAGCATTGCCTCGAATGAGTATGGTTTTTATGCGAACGTGAACCCGACAGTCGACCACCCGCGCTGGACGCAGGCACGGGAAAGACGTTTGCCGAGCGGTCTGTTCAAGCCCAATGTGCGGGACACGCAAATGTTCAACGGCTACTCGGATGAAGTCGCTTCTTTATATGCAGGGCTCGATCTGCGGAAGAATTACTGATGCGATATCTGTTCTGGCGTATTGGTGTCTTTATCGCCGCGGCGATTTGGCCGCTGCTTTGGTTGTATCAAGCCTGGGCGGATGTGCTGGGGCCTGATCCGGGAAAGGTGCTGGTTGATCGTCTGGGGTTGGGGGCGCTTGTCCTGCTGCTCATTACGTTAAGCATGACGCCTTTGCAGAAGCTCACCGGTTGGTCGGGGTGGATAGCTGTCCGACGGCAGTTGGGGTTGTGGTGTTTCGCCTATGTGGCTTTGCATTTGAGCGGCTATACGGCGTTCATCCTCGGCTTTGATTGGTCACAACTGGGTATCGAGTTGCGCAAGCGGCCGTACATTATCGTCGGGGTGCTGGGGTTTCTCGGTTTGTTGGTGCTGGCGGTTACCTCCAGTCGTTACAGTCAGCGGCGTTTGGGCGTTCGCTGGAAAAGATTGCATCGGTTGGTCTATGTGATTCTCGGGCTTGGGCTGCTGCATATGTTGTGGATTGTTCGTGCCGATCTGAGGGAGTGGGCGATCTACGCTTCTATAGGCGCGTTGTTATTAGTCTTGAGATTGCCGCCTGTAACCCGCCGAATTCCACGCTTAATTGTTAAAAAGGTACCTTCTGCAAGAAAGGCGTAATTAAAGGTTGACGGCAGATTTTGGACGTCTATAATTCGCCCCACTTCCGGCGCAGTCG
>NZ_CP087193.1:1082500-5367500 GCF_024749225.1 Pseudomonas sp. B21-019 | reverse complement strand
TCGACGGCGGTGTTTGGCACCTCGATGTCGGCTCATCACATCCTGGGGCTGAAGCCGGTCCCAAGGGTATGGCTGTTCGCCATTTAAAGTGGTACGCGAGCTGGGTTTAGAACGTCGTGAGACAGTTCGGTCCCTATCTGCCGTGGACGTTTGAGATTTGAGAGGGGCTGCTCCTAGTACGAGAGGACCGGAGTGGACGAACCTCTGGTGTTCCGGTTGTCACGCCAGTGGCATTGCCGGGTAGCTATGTTCGGAATAGATAACCGCTGAAAGCATCTAAGCGGGAAACTAGCCTCAAGATGAGATCTCACTGGGACCTTGAGTCCCCTGAAGGGCCGTCGAAGACTACGACGTTGATAGGTTGGGTGTGTAAGCGCTGTGAGGCGTTGAGCTAACCAATACTAATTGCCCGTGAGGCTTGACCATATAACACCCAAGCAATTTGTGAACTCGAAAGAGGCCAGATTGCGGTGTGTGAAGACGCAATGAACCGAAAGTTCGCAACCATTCACAAAAGCCGCACAAACTATCGCATACCCAATTTGCTGAAGCGTCGAAAGACGGTTCGGTACCCGAATTTCTTGACGACCATAGAGCATTGGAACCACCTGATCCCATCCCGAACTCAGAAGTGAAACGATGCATCGCCGATGGTAGTGTGGGGTTTCCCCATGTGAGAGTAGGTCATCGTCAAGATTAAATTCCGAAACCCCTATCTGCGTATGCAGGTAGGGGTTTTGTTTTGCCCGCAGAAAAAGTCTACTTCTCTGGCAACACAAAATTGCACAGTTATTTTCGAGTCAGGGCACTAGAATAGGTCCAACTTTTTTGGAGCCAGAGCCTTTATGCCAGATCCGGTTGACACCCATGGGCTGTCAGATTTACCACTGGACGGTTTGGTGGCGTGTCATGAGTGCGACTTGCTGATGCGCAAGCCTGAACTCGCCCATGGTGAGAAGGCCATTTGTCCACGCTGCGGTTATGAGCTGTATGCCCATCGGCACAATGTCGTGCAGCGCAGTCTCGCCTTGGTCATTGCCGCACTGTTGTTGTATATCCCCGCGAACTTTTTACCCATCATGCAGCTCCATCTACTCGGGCAGTCATCGAATGACACCGTCTGGAGCGGTGTTGTCGGTTTGTTCGATACCGGTATGCAGGGCGTAGCAGCAGTCGTATTTCTCTGCAGCATGGGGATTCCGCTGCTCAAGCTGCTCTGCCAATTGGTGGTGCTGCTGAGTATCCGATTCAATATCGGACGCAGTTACGGTTTGCTGCTCTACCGCATTTATCACCATCTTCGGGATTGGGGGATGCTTGAGGTTTACCTCATGGGCGTGCTGGTCGCGATCGTCAAATTGGCCGATATGGCGGCGATTACCGTAGGTCTTGGTTTGGCGTGCTTTATCAGTTTGTTGTTGGTCCAGGTCTGGCTGGAAGTGGTGATGTCGCCGCACCAGATCTGGCAGGCATTATCAGGAGAAGATGCCCATGCGGGCGATTGATGCGGGCATTCTGATTTGTGCCGAATGCCACGAGTTGAACAAGCAGGAAGCTGGCACTGACGAGCAGGTCTGCACCCGCTGTGGTGCGTTGGTTCATGCGCGCCGACCGAACAGCCTGATGCGTACCTGGGCGCTGCTGGTCACTGCTGCGATTATTTATATCCCGGCCAATGTGCTGCCGATCATGACCGTCAGTTCCCTGGGGCAGGGCGATCCGAGCACCATCATGTCCGGCGTGATCCAACTGGTTCAGCACGGCATGATTCCCATCGCGGCTGTGGTTTTTATCGCCAGTATTCTGGTTCCTACGTTCAAACTCGTGGGCATCGGGTTGCTGCTGTTTTCGGTGCAGCGCCGCCAGCCACTTTCCGCACGCCAACGTATATGGATGTACCGCTTTATCGAGTTCATCGGCCGCTGGTCGATGCTCGATATTTTTGTGATCGCCATCCTGGTGGCGGTTGTGAATTTCGGACGGCTTGCCAGCGTCGAAGCCAATCTTGGCGCCATCGCCTTCGCCAGTGTGGTGATTCTGACGATGCTTGCCGCAGTAACTTTCGATCCCCGACTGATTTGGGATAACACGGAGTCGGACGACGACCATGACTGATTTGCCTACAGCGAAAACCCGACCGGCCTCTAACTGGTCTGCCATCTGGGTATTGCCTCTTATCGCCTTGCTCATTGGTGGTTGGCTCGCCTGGCGTGCCTATAGCGAGACAGGCATTGAGATCCATGTGCGCTTCGAAAGCGGCGAAGGTATTCAGGCCAACAAGACCGAAGTCGTTTACAAAGGTATGTCGGTCGGTAAGGTGAAAGCCCTCACACTCGATGACGAAGGCAGCGCCAAAGGCGTGATCGCCACTATCGAGATGAATAAGGACGTGGAGCAATACCTCAGAACCAGCACGCGTTTCTGGCTGGTCAAGCCGAGCGTAACCCTGGCCGGTATCACGGGCCTGGAGACGCTGGTCTCGGGTAACTATGTGGCTGTCAGCCCGGGAGAGGGCGAGCCGACCCGCAAGTTCAAGGCCCTGGCCGAAGAGCCGCCGCTGTCGGACGCCAAGCCTGGTCTGCACCTGACCATCAAGGCTGATCGTCTTGGTTCGCTGAATCGCGGCAGCCCGGTGTTCTACAAGCAGATCCAGGTCGGTCAGATCAAAAGCTATTTGCTGTCCGCGGACCAGAACACCGTTGAACTCAAAGTCTTCATCGAACCGACCTATGCCAGCCTGGTACGCAAACACACGCGTTTCTGGAATGCCAGCGGCATCAGCATCGATGCCAACCTGTCCGGTGTGAAAGTGCGTAGCGAGTCCCTCGCCAGCATCGTCGCTGGTGGTATTGCGTTTGCTACACCGGAAAACCGCAAGGACAGCCCGCCCACCGACCCGAGCCTGCCGTTCCGTCTCTATGAAGACTTCGATGCAGCCGCCGCCGGTATTCGGGTCAAGGTCAAACTCAGCGATTTCGAAGGCCTGCAGGCCGGTCGTACACCGGTGATGTACAAAGGCATTCAGGTCGGCAATCTGAAGGCGCTCAAGATTGACCCGGACCTCTCCAGTGCAACCGCCGAGCTGACGCTCGACCCATTGGCTGAGGATTACCTGGTCACCGGCACGCAGTTCTGGGTGGTCAAACCATCGATTTCGCTGGCTGGTATCACCGGTCTGGAAGCATTGGTCAAAGGTAACTACATCGCCGTGCGCCCTGGCGACAAGGGGGGCGCACCGCAGCGCGAGTTCGAAGCGCGGGCCAAGGCGCCGCCGCTGGATCTGCGTTCGCCGGGCCTGCATCTGGTGCTGTTCACCGAAAACCTAGGCTCACTGGAAGTCGGCAGTCCGATTCTCTACAAGCAGGTCAAGGTGGGTTCGGTGCAGAGCTACCAGTTCTCTCGCACTAAAAAACAGCTGGTGATCGGTGTGCACATCGAGAAGGAGTACGAGGGGCTGGTCAACGCCTCGACGCGCTTCTGGAATGCCAGCGGCATTACGCTGACAGGTGGGCTGACCGGTGGCATCCAGGTCAAAAGTGAGTCGTTGCAAAGCCTGATGGCTGGCGGCATTGCTTTCGAAACCCCAGAAGCCAAAGCGCCGTTGCGGAAGCGCATTCCACGTTTCCGTCTGTTCGCCAGTCATGAAGAGGCAAACCAGAAAGGCGCCGTGGTGACCATCAAGGTCGATCGCGCCGATGGTCTGCGCACGGGCACGCCGATCCGGTTCAAAGGCCTCGACGTCGGCAAGGTCGAAGACGTTGACCTCAGTGACGACCTGCAATCAGTGCTGCTGACCGCGCGGATCACTGAGGTGCCGGAACGTATCGCTCGGGTAGGCAGTCAGTTCTGGGTGGTCAAACCCGAATTGGGTCTGATCAAGACGTCCAACCTTGAGACACTGGTGACAGGACAGTACATCGAAGTGCAACCGGCGCCGAAGAACCTCGGTCCGCAAAAGGACTTCGTAGCCCTGACCAATCCCCCGGAAACCGCCAAGGAAGAGGCCGGTTTGAGCCTGGTATTGAGTGCTGCTCGTCGAGGTTCGCTGAAGACCGGTGTGCCCGTCACCTATCGCGAAATCACGGTGGGCAAAGTAACCGGCTATGAACTGGGCCAGACGGCGGATCGAGTGTTGGTGCACATCCTGATCGAGCCGAAATACGCGCCATTGGTACGCAGTGGCACGCGGTTCTGGAACACCAGTGGTTTTGGTTTTGACTACGGCTTGTTCAAAGGCGCAACCATACGCACCGAATCGCTGGAGACACTGATCCAGGGCGGTATCGCTTTTGCCACACCGGATGGCGACCGCATGGGTGTCCCGGCGCGGCCCGAGCAAACGTTTCCGCTGTTCGACAAGTTTGAAGATGAATGGCTGACTTGGGCGCCGAAGATTTCTATCGGTAAGTAACCCGAGGTTAATTTGGCGTTTATCAGGACGTCTTCGCGGGCAAGCCCGCGAAGACGGTCTACCAGACGCCGACGTCTCCGGTGGCTTATCATTAGCCCCCTAACGACGCCCACCCAAGGTTCCCCCGGCATGCTGGCTATTTTCCTCGAAACCCTGAACATCACTGCGCCGGTGTTTGCCATGCTGTTTCTGGGTGTGCTGCTCAAGCGCATCGACTGGATCAACGACAATTTCATCCATACTGCGTCGGCCCTGGTGTTCAATGTCACCATGCCGGCGTTGCTGTTTCTGGGTATCTTGCATGCCGACCTGCACGCTGCGTTGCAACCGGCGCTGCTGATCTATTTCTCGGTCGCGACCCTGATGTGCTTTGCAATTGCCTGGGGGTGGGCGATCTGGAAATGCCCGCGGGAAGATCGGGGCATTTACACTCAAGGCGCGTTTCGCGGCAATAACGGGGTAATCGGCCTGGCCCTGGCGGCGAGCATGTACGGCGACTATGGCATTTCCCTTGGGGCGATTCTCGCGGCGCTGGTGATCCTGTTTTACAACACGCTCTCAACCATTGTGCTGGCGGTCTACAGCCCGGTGATCAAGTCTGATCCGTGGAGCATCTGCAAAAGTGTGATGGCCAATCCGCTGGTCATCAGTGTGATTGCGGCCGCACCATTTGCCTGGTTCCAGATCGGCTTGCCGGGATGGCTGGAGAGGTCCGGTCAATATTTGGCGCAAACCACCTTGCCATTGGCATTGATCTGCATCGGAGGCACGTTGTCGCTGGCGGCAATGCGCAAAAGCGGCACGATGGCGCTCAGTTCAAGTCTGGTGAAGATGATCGGCCTGCCGGTGCTGGCGACACTCGGCGCCTGGCTCTGGGGCTTTCGTGGGGCGGAGTTGGGGATTCTGTTTCTGTACTTCGGTAGCCCGACCGCCGCGGCCAGTTTCGTCATGGCCCGGCAGGCCAATGGCAATCATGAACTGGCGGCGGCGATCATCGTGATTACTACACTGATGGCGGCGGTCACCACCAACATCGGGATCTTTTTGTTGCAGTGGGGTGGGTGGATCTAACCTCGGGACTTGCGGCGTTCTTCAGGTCGCCTACTCCGGCTTCTGATAGGTGTCGATCACTTCCTGCGCCGCCCGAAATGCATCGATCGCCGCCGGCACACCGGCATACACCGCGCAATGCAGTAGCGCTTCGCGAATCTCTTCCACCGTGCAACCGTTGTTCAACGCACCGCGAACATGGCCTTTCAATTCTTGCGGGCACTTCAGCGCGGTCAGCGCAGCGAGAGTGATCAGGCTGCGGGTTTTCAGCGGCAAACCTTCGCGGTTCCACACGCCGCCCCAAGCATGCTCATTGACGAAGTCCTGCAGCGGCTGGGTGAATTCGGTGGCGTTGCCCAGGGCGCGGTCGACGAACGCGTCGCCCATCACTTGGCGGCGGATTTCAACCCCAGGCTTCTTATCAGTGCTCATGGTAATTCCTTCTTGTGGTGTTGGCGACGCCAGGCGCGAAGCGAGGTGAACAGTAAAAACGCCACCAGCGCCGGCAGAACGAAAAACAGCATCAGGTGTTCAAGCTTGCCGGCCAGCGGCATGCCCGTGGTGAACGACACCACGTGCAGCCCATAGGCCAGGTACAAGCCCAAAAACAGCAGGCCTTCGGCGCGGGTCACCCGGTAGCCGGAATAGAACACCGGCAGGCACAGCACCGCGACTCCGAGCATCACCGGCAAATCGAAATCCAGCGCGTTGGGCGAGACCGACAGCGGTGACGGCGCGATCAACGCGGTCAGCCCAAGTACGCCCAAGAGGTTGAACAGGTTGCTGCCGATCACGTTGCCCACCGCGATGTCTCGTTGGCCACGCAACGCGGCGATCAACGAAGTGGCCAGTTCCGGCAGGGACGTGCTGACGGCGACGATGGTCAGGCCGATGATCCGCTCCGACAACCCCAGGTCGGTCGCGACCGCCACAGCGGCGCCGAGCAGCAAGTGCCCGGCGAACACCAGCATTGCCAACCCGGCGACAATTATCAGCAGACTGCTGAACCACGGTGCCTGCGGCGCTTCATGAGCCCCCGATGGCGGACGGGACGAGTGCCGTGACTGACGCAGTAGCAAGCCCAGATACAGCGCCAGCGCTGTCAGCAGGATCACGCCGTCGACCCGAGTCAGTTCTTCATTCCACGCCAGTACGGACACCAGCAGGCTGGCGCCGATCATCAGTGGAATATCCAGGCGCACCAATTGCCGCGAAACCCGTAGCGGAATAATCAGTGCGGAGAGCCCGAGGGTGACGAGGATGTTGAAGATGCTGCTGCCGATCACGCTGCCGACGGCGATGTCGGCGTTTTGCGCCAGGGTGGCTTGCAGGCTGACCGCCATCTGCGGCGCGCTGCTGCCGAGGGCCACGATGGTCAGGCCGATGATCAGTGGCCGCACATGCAGGCGCGCGGCCAGGCGTACGGCGGCGCGCACCATCAGTTCGGCGCCGGCGATCAGTAAAAACAGACCGCAGAGCAATTCAATCACGCTGATCAGGGGTAAATCGGCCAGTCCGAAAATAGTCAGCGCTCCATCTATCAGTCGTCGAGGGCTTGCACGCGAACCTTCGCGGTGCCACTGCGCAGCATGCCCAACTGTTCGGCCGCTTCACGGGACACGTCGATCAGGCGTCCACGGGAATATGGCCCGCGGTCGTTGATACGCACCACGCAGGATCTGTCGTTATTCAGGTTGGTAATCTTCACTCGGGTGCCGAACGGCAACTGGCGATGGGCGGCGGTCAGGCCATGCTGGTTGAAACGCTCACCGCTGGCGGTGCGTTTGCCATGATGCTTGGCGCCGTAATACGAAGCCGTACCGGTCTTGTCGTAGCCGTGTGGATCGA
The DNA here is from genome assembly GCF_024749225.1 of Pseudomonas sp. B21-019. Classification (NCBI taxonomy): domain Bacteria; kingdom Pseudomonadati; phylum Pseudomonadota; class Gammaproteobacteria; order Pseudomonadales; family Pseudomonadaceae; genus Pseudomonas; species Pseudomonas sp. B21-019. The sequence continues at coordinate 5,360,191 of NZ_CP087193.1, read as the reverse complement.
TGGTATCCGTACTGGCACAACCGGCCAGCAGGGAGAGCAGGGCGCAGGCGCTTAGCAGACGTTTCATTTGGAGGGCTCCCAAAATAAATGTGGCGAGGGAACTTGCTCCCGCTCGACCGCGAAGCAGTCGCAAAATCGGCTGATGCATTCTCGCTGAAAGAGTGCGGTTGCCGATTTGGGCCTGCTTCGCAGACCAGCGGGAGCAAGCTCCCTCGCCACAAGGAATGGAGCCAATATTGAGAGCTGGCTCCATTCTCATCAGCCTTCGAGCTTGCTTTTAAGCAGTTCGTTGACCTGTTGCGGGTTGGCCTTGCCTTTGGAGGCTTTCATGGCCTGGCCGACGAAGAAGCCGAACATCTTGCCGCGTTTGGCTTCGTCTGCCGCGCGGTACTGTTCGACCTGTTCAGCATTGGCCGCGAGCATCTCGTCCAGTACCGCCGAGATTGCGCCGGTGTCGGTCACTTGCTTGAGGCCGCGCTTGTCGATGATTTCGTCCGCGCTGCCTTCGCCGTTGGCCATGGCTTCAAACACCACTTTGGCAATCTTGCCGGAGATGGTGTTGTCCTTGATGCGCAGCAGCATGCCGCCCAGTTGCTCGGCCGAAACCGGCGACTGGTCGATGTCCAGGCCTTGCTTGTTCAGCAGGCTGCCCAGTTCAACCATGACCCAGTTGGCTGCCAGTTTGGCGTCGCCACTGATGCTCACGACTTTCTCGAAGTAATCGGCTTGCTCACGGCTGGTAGCCAGGACGCTGGCGTCATACACCGACAGCCCGAACTGCGCCTGGAAGCGCTCGCGTTTCTGCGGTGGCAGCTCTGGCAGGGTGGCGCGTACGTCATTGAGGAACGAGTCCTCGATGACCACCGGCAGCAGGTCCGGGTCGGGGAAGTAACGGTAGTCGTTGGCTTCCTCTTTGCTGCGCATCGGACGGGTTTCGTCCTTGTTCGGATCGTACAGGCGAGTCTGCTGGATCACTTTGCCGCCGTCTTCGATCAGCTCGATCTGGCGCTGTACTTCGCTGTTGATCGCCTTCTCGATGAAACGGAACGAGTTAACGTTCTTGATCTCGCAGCGAGTACCGAACTCGGCCTGGCCTTTCGGACGGATCGACACGTTGCAGTCGCAACGCAGCGAGCCTTCGGCCATGTTGCCGTCGCAGATGCCCAGGTAGCGTACCAGCGCGTGGATCGCCTTGACGTAAGCCACGGCTTCCTTGGCGCTGCGCATGTCCGGCTCGGAAACGATTTCCAGCAGCGGCGTGCCGGCACGGTTCAGGTCGATGCCGGTGGCGCCGCTGAATTCTTCGTGCAGGCTTTTACCGGCGTCTTCTTCCAGGTGCGCGCGAGTGATGCCGACGCGTTTGACCGTGCCGTCTTCGAGGGCGATGTCCAGGTGGCCCTTGCCGACGATCGGCAATTCCATCTGGCTGATCTGGTAGCCCTTGGGCAGGTCCGGGTAGAAGTAGTTTTTGCGGGCGAACACGTTGTGCTGACCGATCTCGGCATCGATGGCCAGGCCGAACATCACCGCCATGCGCACCGCTTCCTGGTTCAGCACCGGCAATACGCCGGGCATGCCGAGGTCAACCAGGCTGGCCTGGGTGTTCGGCTCGGAACCGAAGGTGGTGGAACTACCGGAAAAGATTTTCGACCGGGTGGTGAGCTGGGTATGAATCTCCAGCCCGATCACGACTTCCCATTGCATGTGTTTCTCCTCAGAAGCCGGTTGGGGTGCGGGTGTGCCAGTCAGTGTTTTGCTGATACTGATGGGCAACGTTCAACAGGCGACCTTCCTGGAAATACGGGGCGAGCAGTTGCACGCCGACCGGCAGGCCATCGACAAAACCTGCAGGCATGGACAAGCCCGGCAGACCGGCGAGGTTGGCGGTGATGGTGTAGACGTCTTCCAGATACGCGGCGACCGGGTCGTTGTTCTTGGCGCCGAGCTTCCAGGCCGGGTTCGGCGTGGTTGGGCCGAGGATGATGTCGACCTCATTGAAGGCAGCCATGAAGTCGTTCTTGATCAAGCGACGGATCTTCTGCGCCTTCAGGTAGTAGGCGTCGTAGTAACCGGCCGACAACGCATAGGCACCGACCATGATCCGGCGCTGCACTTCCGGGCCGAAACCTTCGCCACGGGAACGCTTGTACAGGTCTTCCAGGTTTTTCGGGTCCTCGCAGCGATAGCCGAAACGTACGCCGTCGAAACGCGACAGGTTGGAGGACGCTTCCGCCGGGGCGATCACGTAGTACGCAGGAATCGCGTGCTGCATGTTCGGCAGGCTGATTTCCTTGATCACGGCGCCGAGTTTTTTCAGCTCTTCAACGCTGGCCATGATCAGGTCGGCGATGCGCGGGTCCAGGCCTGCGCTGAAGTATTCCTTCGGCACGCCGATGCGCAGGCCTTGCAGCGAACCGTTGAGGCCGGCGCTGTAATCAGGCACGGGCTCGTCGATGCTGGTGGAGTCCTGCGGGTCGAAGCCGGCCATGCCTTGCAGCAGGATCGCGCAGTCTTCGGCGGTACGGGCCAGCGGGCCGCCCTGATCGAGGCTGGATGCGTAGGCGATCATGCCCCAGCGCGAAACACGACCGTACGTCGGTTTCAGGCCGGTTAGGTTGGTCAGCGCAGCGGGCTGACGAATGGAGCCGCCGGTGTCGGTGCCCGTTGCCGCCGGCAACAGACGAGCGGCCACCGCCGCCGCCGAACCGCCGGACGAACCGCCCGGAACATATTCCAGGTTCCACGGGTTTTTCACCGCGCCGTAGTAGCTCGACTCGTTGGCCGACCCCATGGCGAATTCGTCCATGTTGGTCTTGCCCAGAGTCACGGCCCCGGCAGTGGCCAGTTTGGCGACCACGGTGGCGTCGTACGGCGCCTTGAAGTTGTCGAGCATCTTCGAGCCGCAGCTGGTGCGGATGCCCTGGGTGCAGAACAGGTCTTTGTGGGCGATCGGCGCGCCGAGCAGGGCGCCGCTCTCACCGTTGGCCCGACGTGCGTCAGCGGCTTTCGCCTGCTGCAGTGCCAGGTCTTCGGTGAGGCTGATGAAACTGTTGAGCTGCGGGTCGAGCTGGGCGATGCGCGCCAGCAGGACTTTGGTCAGCTCTTCGGAGGAAAACTTTTTATCGGCGAGTCCGCGGGCGATCTCGGCCAGAGTCAATTGATGCATTGCAGGCTCTTTCCCTTTAGTCGATGACTTTCGGAACCAGGTACAGGCCGTTTTCGACCGCTGGTGCGATGGACTGATAGGCCTCGCGATGATTGGTCTCGGTCACGACGTCTGCACGCAGGCGCTGGCTGGCTTCCAGTGGGTGGGCCAGCGGCTCGATACCGTCGGTATTGACCGCTTGCATTTCGTCGACCAGCCCGAGAATGCTGTTCAGGGCCGAAGTGATGTGTGGAAGATCGGCATCATTGAGGCCAAGGCAGGCCAAATGAGCGATTTTTTCCACGTCGGAGCGTTCAAGCGCCATGGGATTCTCCAGTGGAAAACAAAACGGACCGCGTCCGTGTGTTAGATTGTCGGAACACTACCGCATATCTACGGTCTCAAGGCCGCGATTGTGGTGCTTGGTGCACAGAAAAGCAGCCAATTTAACATATTGGCGCCTTGCCCAAAATCCCTGTCGTTGTTAGAGTTTGCCGCACTTTTTTACCCACGCGTTGCCTAGGGTCCCTTTCCCATGTTCAAGAAACTGCGTGGCATGTTTTCCAGCGATCTTTCCATTGACCTGGGCACTGCCAACACCCTTATTTACGTGCGCGAGCGCGGTATCGTCCTGAATGAGCCATCGGTTGTGGCTATTCGGACACACGGTAACCAGAAAAGTGTCGTTGCTGTCGGCACCGAGGCCAAGCGCATGCTCGGTCGTACGCCGGGCAATATTGCAGCCATTCGTCCGATGAAGGACGGCGTGATCGCCGACTTCAGCGTTTGCGAAAAAATGCTGCAGTACTTTATCAACAAGGTTCACGAGAACAGCTTTTTGCAGCCTAGCCCTCGTGTGCTGATCTGCGTTCCATGCAAATCCACCCAGGTTGAGCGTCGTGCCATCCGTGAGTCGGCCCTCGGTGCCGGCGCCCGTGAAGTGTTCCTGATCGAAGAGCCAATGGCTGCTGCGATCGGTGCCGGCCTGCCGGTTGAAGAAGCTCGCGGCTCGATGGTTGTCGATATCGGTGGCGGTACCACTGAAATCGCGCTGATCTCCCTCAACGGTGTGGTCTATGCCGAATCCGTACGGGTTGGCGGCGACCGCTTCGACGAAGCGATCATCACCTACGTGCGTCGCAACTACGGCAGCCTGATCGGCGAATCCACCGCCGAGCGCATCAAACAGGAAATCGGTACGGCCTACCCGGGCGGCGAAGTTCGTGAAGTCGACGTTCGTGGCCGTAACCTGGCCGAAGGCGTTCCACGCGCATTCACCCTGAACTCCAACGAAGTGCTGGAAGCTCTGCAAGAGTCGCTGGCCACCATCGTTCAAGCAGTGAAAAGTGCGCTGGAGCAATCGCCTCCGGAACTGGCTTCCGATATCGCCGAGCGTGGTCTGGTACTGACCGGTGGTGGCGCTTTGCTGCGCGACCTCGACAAGTTGCTGGCCCAGGAAACCGGTCTGCCGGTGATCGTCGCCGAAGACCCGCTGACCTGCGTTGCTCGCGGCGGTGGCCGTGCATTGGAAATGATGGATAAACACACCATGGACCTGCTGTCGAGCGAGTGATCTCGCCCGATGCATCTATGCTGGTGAGCCCGCAGGCAGCACTTTGCAGTGCTGCCTGTTGGCGTTTATCTTCTGTCAGTCTGCATCCAGGCCGGTTTGATGCCGTATGAATAAAGAGAACATTTGCCTGGGAGGAGCGGCTTATTAAACCGCTTTTCACCAAAGGCCCCTCACTGGGCGTGCGCTTGTTGGTGCTGGTCGTGCTATCGGTCGCGCTGATGGTGGTCGATGCCCGCTTCACACTGCTCAAGCCAGTGCGTAGCCAAATGTCGCTGGTGCTGATGCAGTCTTACTGGATCACCGACCTGCCGCAGCGGCTATGGCAAGGTGTGGCCAGCCAATTCGGCAGCCGGACCGAGCTGGTCGCCGAAAACGAAAAACTCAAAACCGAAAACCTGCTGTTGCAGGGGCGCATGCAAAAGCTTGCCGCCCTCACCGAGCAGAACGTTCGGCTGCGCGAGTTGCTCAACTCTTCCGCACTGGTCAACGAGAAGGTCGAAGTGGCCGAGTTGATCGGCATGGACCCCAACCCCTTCACCCATCGCATCATCATCAATAAAGGTGAGCGCGACGGTGTGATCCTCGGTCAGCCGGTGCTCGATGCCCGTGGCCTGATGGGGCAGGTGGTCGAGCTGATGCCGTACACCTCGCGCGTACTGTTGCTGACCGACACCACCCACAGCATTCCGGTGCAGGTGAACCGTAACGGTCTGCGGGCGATTGCCAGCGGCACCGGCAACCCGGAGCGCCTTGAGCTGCGTCATGTGGCCGATACCGCCGATATTAAAGAAGGCGATCTGCTGGTCAGCTCCGGCCTCGGTCAGCGTTTCCCGGCGGGTTACCCGGTGGCGACGGTCAAGGAAGTGATCCACGATTCCGGTCAACCGTTTGCCATCGTGCGTGCGGTGCCGACTGCCGCGCTGAACCGCAGCCGTTACTTGCTGTTGGTGTTCAGTGATGGTCGCACAGCCGAGGAGCGCGCCAACGAAGCCGCCCAGGCTCAAGAGGCTCTGGACCGGCAGGGTGGCGGGCCGATCATTCCTGCAACCGTACCGAAACCGGCCGCGTCGATGATACCGGCTGCCGCTGCAACTCCGGCTACTCCGGCGGCTGCACCTGCTGCCGCGACCCCGGTCAAACCTGCCGCGTCCCATCCTGCTGCCGCCAAGCCACCCGCGACGACACCGACGGCCGCCAAACCCAAACCCGCTGCCGTGAAGCCTGCTGCCAAACCGCCTGTCGCCGCGCCGGCCACCACTGGGGGAACAGAATAATGGGCGGTGCAACTTCCTCCCGAAACGGCTGGATGGTCTGGCTGACGTTCGCCATCGGCCTGTTGCTCAGCGTTTCACCGCTGCCGCAATTCATGGAAATCCTGCGTCCTTTGTGGCTTGCCTTGCTGTTGGCCTTCTGGGCGTTGGCCCTGCCGCATAAAGTCGGCATGGTCACCGCCTGGTGCCTGGGGTTGGCCGAAGACGTGCTGTATGGCACGTTGCTGGGCCAGAACGCGTTGATCCTCACGCTCATTACGTTCCTGGTGCTGTCGCTGCAACAGCGCCTGCGCATGTTCCCGATGTGGCAACAGAGCCTGGTGATCCTGGTGATCTTCGGCCTCGCCCAACTGGTTCAGTTGTGGCTGAGCGCCCTGACCGGTAATCGTCAGCCGACCCTGGCGCTGGTGTTGCCGGCACTGGTCAGTGCGTTGCTCTGGCCTTGGATCAGCTTCGGTTTGCGCGGTTTGCGTCGACGCTACAAAATCAATTAATTCGGTCAGGCATGTGCCCGCACCTCGACAGGGAGATGTCTTGATGAAACAGCTGTACCTCGCCTCAGGCTCGCCGCGTCGGCGTGAACTGCTCACGCAGATCGGCGTGCCGTTCACCGCCATCAGCGCGGACATCGACGAAACCCCTTTCCCTGAAGAATCCCCATCGGCCTATGTCGAGCGTTTGGCGCGCGGCAAGGCCGAGGTCGGGCGCGGAGCGATCGTGTCCGACGTGGATTTCTGCGTGCTGGGCGCCGACACTGCCGTGGTGCTGGACGGGAAAATTCTCGGCAAACCGGTGGATGAAGCCGAAGCATGCGCCATGCTTATGCTGTTGTCCGGGTGTGAGCATGAAGTGCTGACGGCGATTGCGGTGCACGATGGTGAACGTTGCGAGTCTCTGGTGGTGCGCAGTCTGGTGCGTTTTCGCACCATCGGCCGCGACGAAGCGGCGACCTACTGGGCCAGCGGCGAACCCCGGGACAAGGCGGGCGGCTACGGGATTCAAGGGCTGGGCGCGGTGTTCGTCGCCGGGCTCAATGGCAGCTACTCGGCGGTGGTCGGTTTGCCGCTGTGCGAAACCGCAGAACTACTCGGCCATTTCGGCATACCCTGTTGGCAAACCCTTAACGCGCACTGAGCGTCGTACTGACAAGATGCGGCCATTATCGTGAACATGCCTGAACGAGACCCTGCCATGAGTGAAGAGATCCTGATCAACATCACGCCGATGGAATCACGCGTGGCGGTGGTCGAAAACGGTGTTCTGCAAGAGGTCCATGTCGAACGCACGCAAAAGCGCGGGATCGTCGGCAACATCTACAAAGGCAAGGTCGTGCGGGTATTGCCGGGCATGCAGGCCGCCTTCGTCGACATCGGGCTGGACCGCGCCGCATTCATTCACGCCTCGGAAATTTCCCTGCGCGAAGGCCCGGCGGTGGAGAGCATCAGCTCGCTGGTTCACGAAGGCCAAAGCCTGGTGGTGCAAGTCACCAAGGACCCGATCGGCTCCAAAGGCGCACGCCTGACCACGCAACTGTCGATCCCGTCGCGCTATCTGGTGTACATGCCGCGCACTGCCCACGTCGGTATTTCCCTGAAGATCGAAGACGAAGCCGAGCGCGAACGCCTCAAGCAAGTGGTCACCGACTGCGTGGAGAAAGAAGGTATCAAGGAGGCCGGCGGTTTCATTCTGCGTACCGCTGCCGAAGGGGCCGGGGCCGATGAAATCCTCATGGACATCCGCTACCTGCGCAGGCTTTGGGACCAGATCAATGCCCAGATCAAAACCATCAACGCGCCGAGCGTGATCTACGAAGACCTCGGCCTGGCGTTGCGCACCTTGCGCGATCTGGTGAGCCCGAAGATCGAAAAGATCCGCATCGACTCCCGGGAAACCTTCCAGAAAACCACGCAGTTCGTCGCCGAACTGATGCCGGAAATCGCCGACCGTCTGGAGCATTATCCGGGCGAACGGCCGATTTTCGACTTGTATGGCGTCGAAGACGAAATCCAGAAAGCCCTGGAGCGCAAGGTGCCGCTCAAATCCGGTGGCTATCTGGTGGTCGACCCGGCGGAAGCCATGAGCACTATCGACGTCAACACCGGAGCCTTCGTCGGTCATCGCAATCTCGAAGAAACCATCTTCAAGACCAACCTCGAAGCCGCCACCGCCATTGCCCGTCAACTGCGTCTGCGCAACCTGGGCGGGATCATCATCATCGACTTCATCGACATGGAAGATGAAGAGCATCAGCGTCAGGTGCTGCGCACCCTCGAGAAGCAACTGGAGCGCGATCACGCCAAGACCAACATCATCGGCATCACCGAGTTGGGCCTGGTGCAGATGACCCGCAAGCGCACCCGCGAAAGTCTCGAGCAAGTGCTGTGCGAACCGTGCAGCAGCTGCCAGGGGCGCGGCAAGCTCAAGACTCCGGAAACCGTGTGCTACGAGATTTTCCGCGAAATCCTGCGTGAGGCCCGTGCCTATCAGGCCGAAGGTTATCGCGTGCTGGCGAACCAGAAAGTGGTCGACCGCTTGCTCGATGAAGAGTCGGGCAACGTCGCCGAGCTCGAAGGGTTTATCGGGCGCACCATTCGGTTTCAGGTAGAAACCATGTATTCCCAGGAACAATACGACGTGGTGCTGCTCTGAAGCGTTGTATTTCAATACCACTAGAACGGCTGGCCTCAGCTTTTTGCAGTATTTTTGCCATGGGAGCCAACTGACATGGACGGTCTGACACGCATTTTGGCCGCATTGACCCGCTGGGGTCTGGGCCTGTGCGCGTTGGTTTTGGTGTTGATGGCGCTGTTCGTCAGTCTCGGCCGGGAGCTGACACCGCTGGTGGCCGAATACCGTGCCGACGTCGAAGCCAAAGCCAGCGCCGCCGTGGGCATGCCACTGCACATCGGCGAACTGGAGGGCAACTGGAGTGGCCTCGCCCCGGTTCTGCTGGCCCATGACGTGATGGTCGGCGAGGGTTCCAATGCCTTGCGCCTGGACCAGGTGCGCGCGGTGCCGGATATCTGGGCCAGCCTGCTGGCGCGCGAAATACGCATCGCACATCTCGAACTCAACGGCCTGAAGATCAGCCTCAAGGAAGGCGAGGACGGTCATTGGGCGCTGGAAGGGTTGCCGGTGCGGCAGGATCAGCCGCTGGACCCGGAGCAGTTGTTCAATCGTATGCAGATGGTCCAGCAATTGTCGGTGCTCGACAGCCAGGTGACCTTGCAGCCACTGGATCAGCCGCCACTGACTCTGACCTACGTTGGCCTCAATCTGAGAACCGGTGTCTCGCGTCAGCGCATCGACGCCCGTTTGACCCTGCCCGACGGCCAGCCGGTTGCGATGAGCCTGCGCACCCGTATCCGCGCCAGCCAGTGGCAGGACGGCGAGGTTGAGGCTTACTTGAGCCTGCCACAAAGCGATTGGTCGAAATGGTTGCCCGAGCGCCTGACCCAACAATGGAATTTCTCCGAGATAAAGGCCGGTGGCGAGCTTTGGGTGAACTGGAGCGAGGGCGCCCTGCAAAGCGCCGCGATCCGTTTGAACGCACCGCAACTCAAGGGCGCCTACGCCGAGCGCAAGCCGATCCAGATCAACAATCTGGCGCTTAACGGGTATTTCCAGCGCAGCTCCACAGGCGTCCAGGTCACCCTGGATTCTCTGGCGATGAGCCTGGACGAAACCCGCTGGGAATCGAAACTGCAATTTCAACAAACGGCGGCGACCGACACAACGCCAGAGCTCTTGCATCTGCAAGCCGACCGCATCGACCTCACGCCGCTCACCCCGTTGCTGAACGCGTTGGGGCCGCTTCCGGAAGGTGTCGCTACGGCCGTCGAGCGGCTCAAGGTCACCGGGGTATTGCGCAACGTGCTGATTGACTTGCGCCCCGCGGCGACCGATGACAGCAAATTCAGCTTTGCCGCCAATCTTGAGCGGGTCGGCTTCGACGCCTATCACGGCGCACCGGCGGCGCGAAACGTCAGCGGCAGCATCAGCGGCAATCTCGGGCAGGGCGAGTTGCGCATGGACAGCAAGGATTTTTCCCTGCACCTGGACCCGATTTTCGCCAAGCCATGGCAGTACATTCAAGCCAATGCGCGGTTGACCTGGAAGCTCGATAAAGAAGGTTTCACCCTGATCGCGCCGTACCTGAAGGTGCTGGGCGAAGAGGGCAAGATTGCCGGCGACTTCCTGATTCGCCTGCATTTCGATCACACCCAGGAAGACTACATGGACCTGCGGGTCGGCCTGGTCGACGGCGACGGTCGCTACACCGCCAAGTACCTGCCGGTCGTGTTGAGCCCGGCGCTGGACGAATGGCTGCGTACGGCGATTCTCAAAGGCGCGGTGGATGAAGGTTTCTTCCAGTACCAGGGATCGCTGAACCACGGCGCCCCGGAAACAGCTCGCAGCATCAGCCTGTTTTTCAAGGTTCACGATGCCGAGCTGGCGTTTCAGCCGGGCTGGCCGCATGTCAGCAAGGTCAGCGGCGATGTGTTCATCGAAGACAGCGGCGTGCGGATTCTCGCGAGCAAGGGGCAATTGCTCGACACCCAGGTCAGCGACGTCTACGTCAATATTCCTCATGTGCCTGCCGGACAGAGCCCTCACCTGTTCCTCGATGGCGGGTTCGCCGGTGGGTTGGGCGATGGCCTGAAGATTCTGCAGGAAGCACCGATCGGCACCGCCGACACCTTCGCCGGCTGGGAGGGCGAGGGCGATCTGCAAGGCAAGGTCAACCTGGATATCCCGCTGGTCAAAGGTGAGCAACCGAAAATCCTCGTCGACTTCAAGACCGACAAGGCCCGTTTGAAACTTCGCGAGCCCACCCTGGAACTGACACAACTCAAGGGCGACTTCCGCTTCGACAGCGCCAAGGGTTTGAGCGGGCAAAAAATCACCGCGCGAGCGTTCGACAAGCCCGTGACTGCGCAGATTTTTGCCGATGGCAGTGCGGGCAAGCTCAACACTCGGGTCACCGCAGCGGGTCAGGTCGAGGTCAAGAAGCTCAGCGAATGGCTGAATGTCACTCAGCCGTTGCCGGTGTCCGGTGTGGTCCCTTATCAGCTGCAACTGAACCTTGATGGCGCCGACAGCCAATTGATAGTCAGCTCCAATCTCAAAGGCGTGGCGGTGGATTTGCCGGCGCCGTTCGGCATGGCGGCCGATGTCGGCCGCGACACCGTGTTCCGCATGACCCTGCAAGGACCGGAGCGGCGTTACTGGGTCAACTATGGTGAGCTGGCGAACTTCACGTTTGCGGCACCGACCGGCAATTTCGTCGACGGTCGCGGTGAGTTGTTTCTCGGCGGTGGTGATGCTGTGCTGCCCGGCAACAAAGGCCTGCGCGTGCGCGGTGTACTGTCCGAGCTGGATGTGTCTCCCTGGCAGGATCTTGTCAGCAAGTATGCTGGCCAGGATCCAGGCGGCAGCGCCAAGCAATTGCTCAGCGGCGCGGATTTCAAGGTTGGCAAGCTCAGCGGTTTCGGCACCACCCTTGATCAGGCGTCGGTGCAGTTGACGCGCAAGCCGGCCGCCTGGGCGCTGCAACTCGACAGTCAGCAGGCCAAGGGCACCGTCGGTATTCCCGATGCCAAAGCCACACCGATTGCGATCAATCTGCAATACGTACGTTTGCCGGCCCCAGACCCGACGGTGCTGGCCGACGAGAATTCGCCGGATCCGCTGGCCACCGTGGACCCGACGAAAATCCCGGCGCTGGATATCACCATCAATCAACTGTTCCAGGGGCAGGACCTGGTGGGTGCCTGGCTATTGAAAGTTCGCCCGACCGGTAAGGGCGTTGCCCTCAACTCCCTGGATATGGGCCTCAAGGGCATCTTCCTGCAGGGCAACGGCGGTTGGGAAGGCACACCTGGCAATTCCAGCAGTTGGTACAAGGGCCGGGTCAGTGGCAAGAACCTCGCCGACGTGCTCAAGGGCTGGGGCTTTGCGCCGAGCGTCACCAGCGAAGAGTTTCACATGGATGTCGACGGTCGCTGGCCTGGCTCACCGGCGTGGCTGGCCACCAAGCGCTTCTCCGGCAGCCTTGATGCGTCGCTCAATAAAGGTCAGTTTGTTGAAGTCGAGGGCAGCGCCCAGGCTCTACGGGTATTTGGCCTGCTCAACTTCAACTCCATTGGCCGCCGCTTGCGCCTGGACTTTTCCGACCTGTTCGGCAAAGGCTTGAGCTATGACCGGGTCAAAGGGCTGTTGGTCGCGAGCAACGGGGTCTACGTGACCCGTGAGCCGATCCTGCTGACCGGCCCGTCGAGCAACCTGGAGCTTAACGGCACCCTGGACCTGGTGGCTGATCAGGTCGATGCCAAGTTGCTGGTGACCTTGCCGGTGACCAACAATCTGCCGATTGCCGCGCTGATCGTCGGTGCGCCAGCCGTAGGTGGGGCGCTGTTCCTGATCGATAAGCTGATCGGTGACCGCGTGGCGCGCTTTGCCAGCGTCAGATACACGGTCAAAGGTCCGTGGAAAGAGCCGAAAATCACCTTCGACAAGCCTTTTTGAAAAGCCACTTTCCAAGCCTATGGAGTAGCATGGCCGTAAGTCCCCTGTAGGAGCTGCCGCAGGCGGTTCCTATAGGTATGTGTTGATTCCAGATAAGGAAATGGCCGTGTCTGTAGCAGTCATTCAAATGGTCAGCCAGAGCGACGTGCTGGCCAATCTGGCCCAGGCCCGTCGTCTGCTTGAGCAGGCAGCGTCCGGTGGCGCGCGGCTTGCCGTGCTGCCGGAAAACTTCGCAGCCATGGGTCGTCGCGACATTGCCGACATTGGTCGCGCCGAAGCGCTGGGCGAAGGCCCGATCCTGCCGTGGTTGAAACAGACCGCCCACGACCTCAAGTTATGGATAGTGGCTGGCACGTTGCCGTTGCCGCCGGCGGATCAACCGACGGCCAAAGCGCATGCGTGCTCGTTACTGGTCGATGATCAAGGCGAGACCGTGGCGCGGTACGACAAGCTGCACCTGTTCGACGTGGACGTGGCGGACAATCGCGGGCGTTATCGCGAATCCGATGACTATGCTTATGGCAGTGGCGTGGTGGTTGCCGATACGCCGGTCGGTCGAGTCGGCCTGACAGTGTGTTACGACTTGCGCTTTCCGGAGCTGTACAGCGAATTGCGTGCAGCCGGCGCGGAATTGATTACCGCCCCGTCGGCCTTTACCGCGGTGACCGGCGCGGCCCATTGGGACGTGCTGATTCGCGCGCGCGCCATCGAGACTCAATGTTACGTGCTCGCGGCCGCCCAGGGTGGCACTCATCCGGGACCGCGAGAAACCTTTGGTCATGCCGCGATTATCGACCCATGGGGGCGCGTGCTGGCACAACAGGATCAGGGCGAGGCCGTGCTGCTGGCCGAACGCGACAGCAGCGAACAGGCGTCCATCAGGGCGCGGATGCCGGTGTCCACTCACCGGCGCTTTTTCTCGCAGGGCGCTCAGCGACCTGCATCAGAACGACGAATTTAAGGCGTAAAGCATATGAGCGAGTTGTTGTCCTCTGTCAGTGAACACCTCCTGGCGCCCGGCGGCGTAACGATCGAGAGCCTGCAAGGTGTGCTCGGCGATCTGGCCGGCCCGGGCATCGATGCCGCCGACCTGTATTTCCAGGGGCAGATTTCCGAGTCCTGGGCGCTGGAAGACGGGATCGTCAAGGAAGGCAGCTTCAACCTCGACCAGGGCGTCGGCGTGCGTGCGCAATCGGGTGAAAAAACCGGTTTCGCCTACAGCAATGCGATCACCCTCGAAGCGCTGGGCGCGGCGGCCCGCGCGGCCCGTTCGATCTCCCGGGCCGGGCAGAATGGCACCGTGCAGGCGTTCACCACCCAGGATGTCGCTCAGTTGTACGGGCCGGACAACCCGCTGGAAGTAATGACCCGCGCCGAGAAAGTCGAGCTGCTCAAGCGCATCGACGTGGCGACCCGCGCCCTCGACCCGCGTATTCAGCAAGTCACCGTGAGCATGGCCGGGGTCTGGGAGCGGATTCTGATCGCCTCCACCGATGGCGGCCTGGCGGCAGATGTGCGGCCGTTGGTGCGTTTCAACGTCAGCGTGATCGTCGAGCAGAACGGTCGTCGTGAGCGCGGCGGCCATGGCGGTGGCGGTCGTACCGACTACCGCTATTTCCTCAGCGAAGACCGCGCCATGGGTTATGCCCGTGAAGCGTTGCGTCAGGCACTGGTGAATCTGGAAGCCATCCCGGCGCCGGCCGGTACGTTGCCGGTGGTGTTGGGTTCGGGTTGGTCCGGCGTGTTGCTGCACGAAGCCGTCGGGCACGGTCTGGAAGGCGATTTCAACCGCAAGGGCAGTTCGGCCTACAGCGGGCGCATGGGCGAGATGGTTGCATCGAAGCTTTGCACCATCGTCGATGACGGCACCCTCGCCGGCCGCCGAGGTTCGCTGAGTGTCGACGACGAAGGCACGCCGACCGAGTGCACCACGCTGATCGAAAAAGGCGTGCTCAAAGGGTATATGCAGGACAAGCTCAATGCGCGCCTGATGGGCGTGGCCCGCACTGGCAACGGTCGTCGCGAATCCTACGCGCACCTGCCGATGCCGCGCATGACCAACACTTACATGCTCGGTGGCGAAAGCGACCCGGCGGAAATCATCGCCTCGGTGAAAAAAGGCATCTACTGCGCCAACCTCGGCGGCGGTCAGGTGGACATCACCAGTGGCAAGTTCGTGTTCTCCACCAGCGAGGCGTACCTGATCGAAGACGGCAAGATTACCGCCCCGGTCAAAGGCGCGACGTTGATCGGCAACGGGCCGGAAGCCATGAGCCGGGTGTCGATGGTCGGTAACGATCTGGCGCTGGACAGCGGTGTGGGAACGTGTGGCAAGGATGGGCAGTCGGTGCCGGTGGGTGTCGGCCAGCCAACGCTGAAAATCGATGCGATCACCGTGGGTGGCACGGGCGCGTAAGGATGCACAAGATTCATGTAGGAGCTGCCGCAGGCTGCGATCTTTTGACTTTGGATTTTCAAAAGAAAGATCAAAAGATCGCAGCCTTCGGCAGCTCCTACACGAAGGATGCCGTCGGCTTTATTTAACGCAAACCGCGTTGAGTCTCGTCCAGCTCACGGATGTACTTGAAGATTTTACGGCTCGAAGCCGGTGGCTTGTTGGTCGCCAGTTCGTGCTGGGCCTGACGGATCAGGGAGCGCAATTGTTGACGATCGGCCTCCGGGTAATCGACGACGAACTTCTCCAGGACGGCGTCGTCGCCTGCGATCAAGCGATCGCGCCAGCGTTCCAGGCCGTGGAAACGTTCGTTGTACT
This sequence comes from Pseudomonas sp. B21-019, assembly GCF_024749225.1. Lineage (NCBI taxonomy): Bacteria > Pseudomonadati > Pseudomonadota > Gammaproteobacteria > Pseudomonadales > Pseudomonadaceae > Pseudomonas > Pseudomonas sp. B21-019. The sequence continues at coordinate 5,344,901 of NZ_CP087193.1, read as the reverse complement.
GCCGGGTGGAGGCATCGAGTTGATCGAGCAGAGTGAGAATGGCGCCAGTGTCCTGATCGCGCATCAGCTTGCCGATAAACTGAAGGTGCCGTTTACGCGCGATGTTCGCGGTGTGCTTGGGCGCATCGGCCAGAGCCCGGCGCAAAGCGTCGGTCAACGGCAGTTTTGCCAGCAGGTCAGGCTTGAGTGTTGTAAGGCGCTCGCCGAGGTCAACCAGAGCATGCAGCTCGCGTTTGACCTGGGATTTGCTTTTTTCTCCCGTATCGAGGGAGTCGTCGTAAGAATCAACCATGGTGGCCGTCCGCAAAGAAACGCCGCCATGATAACCAGTCGGGGGCCGCTTGTCCGGCCCGGTCGCTCGATGACCGTTACCGAAAGCAGAATTTGAGTGGAGAACAGCATGAGTGCAGTTGAAAGCGTCGGCCCACAAGCGTTGCCGGCACTGCAAGAGCAAGTCGAGCAGATCATTGCTGAAGCCAAGCGCCAGGGCGCCAGTGCCTGTGAAGTGGCGGTGTCGCTGGAGCAGGGCCTGTCGACCACGGTCCGTCAGCGGGAAGTCGAAACCGTTGAGTTCAATCGCGACCAGGGCTTCGGTATTACCCTGTATGTAGGGCAGCGCAAAGGCTCGGCCAGCACCTCGGCCAGCGGTTCGGAAGCGATTCGCGAAACCGTCGCTGCTGCGCTGGCGATTGCCAGGCACACGTCTGAAGACGAAGCCGCAGGCCTGGCGGATGCCGCGCTGATGGCCAAGGACCTGCAGGATTTCGACCTGTTCCACCAATGGAGCATCACCCCGGAGCAAGCCATCGAGCAGGCCCTGGCCTGTGAAGCGGCGGCGTTTGCCGCCGACAGTCGGATCAAGAACGCCGACGGCACCACCCTCAGCACTCATCAGGGTTGCCGTGTGTACGGCAACAGCCACGGTTTTATCGGCGGTTACGCCTCGACCCGTCACAGCCTCAGCTGCGTGATGATCGCCGAGGCCGATGGCCAGATGCAGCGTGATTACTGGTACGACGTGAACCGGCAGGGCAATTTGTTGGCCAGCCCGGAGAGCATCGGCCAGCGTGCCGCGCAACGGGCGGCGAGCCGCTTGGGCGCACGCCCGGTACCGACCTGCGAAGTGCCGGTGCTGTTTTCTGCGGAACTGGCCGGCGGTTTGTTCGGCAGTTTCCTCTCGGCGATTTCCGGCGGCAGTCTATATCGCAAGTCTTCGTTCCTCGAAGGCACGCTGGGGCAGAAACTGTTCCCGGAATGGCTGACCATCGATGAGCGTCCGCACTTGATGCGCGCTTTGGGCAGCTCTGCCTTCGACGGCGATGGCCTGGCGACCTACGCCAAGCCGTTCGTGGAAAACGGCGAGCTGGTGTCCTACGTGCTTGGCACCTATTCCGGCCGCAAGCTGGGTATGCCGAGCACCGCCAATGCCGGCGGCGTGCACAACCTGTTCGTCACCCATGGCGACGAAGATCAGGCGGCCCTGTTGCGCCGCATGGGTCGTGGCCTACTGGTCACTGAATTGATGGGGCAGGGCCTGAACATGGTCACTGGCGATTACTCCCGTGGCGCAGCGGGTTTCTGGGTCGAGAACGGCGAAATCCAGTTCGCGGTCCAGGAAGTGACTATTGCCGGCAACATGCGTGACATGTTCAAGCAGATCATTGCGGTCGGTAATGACCTGGAATTGCGCAGCAACATTCGCACAGGTTCGGTGTTGATCGAGCGGATGACGGTGGCGGGTAGTTAAGCTGCGGTTGCTGCACAAAAAAACGCGCCACCCAATAGGGTGGCGTTTTTTTGTGGATCAAAAGATCGCAGCCTTCGGCAGCTCCTACAGGGGCTGCGATCTTTTGACGTTTATTCGCCTTCGTCGAAGAAGTTGTTGATCAGCGCCACCAGCGCATCCAGCGCTTCCTGCTCTTGTTCGCCTTCGGTACTCAGGTGGATTGTGGTGCCTTTTCCCGCGGCCAGCATCATCATGGCCATGATGCTTTTGCCGTCGACCATCGTTTCCGGTGTACGGCCAGCCCTGATCTGACAAGGGTACTGCCCGGCGACGCCAACGAATTTTGCAGACGCGCGGGCATGCAGGCCCAGCTTGTTGATGATTTCGATTTCCAGAGCAGGCATCGCGATGTGAATCCTTTAGCTGAGGTCGCGGTGGCGAACCTGGACGTTCTTCAGGGATTGTTGCAGTACCTGGCCCAGACGTTCGGTCAGGTAGACAGAGCGGTGATGCCCGCCGGTGCAGCCAATGGCAATGGTGACATAGGCGCGGTTGCTGGCGGCAAAGCGGGGCAGCCACTTGAGCAGGTAGGAGGAAATGTCCTGGAACATCTCTTCGACATCCGGCTGCGCCGCCAGGTAGTCGGCCACCGGTTGATCGAGCCCGGACTGTGCCCGCAGCTCCGGTTTCCAGTAAGGGTTAGGCAGGCAGCGCACGTCGAACACCAGATCGGCGTCCACCGGCATGCCACGCTTGAACCCGAAAGACTCCACCAGGAACGCAGTGCCGGGCTCCGGCTGATTCAGCAGGCGCAGCTTGATGGTATCGCGCAGCTGATACAGGTTCAGATTGGTGGTGTTGACCTTGAGGTCGGCCAGATCGGCGATCGGCCCCAGCAGATTGGTTTCGTCCTCTATCGCCTCCGCCAGCGAGCGATTGGCACTGCTCAGCGGGTGACGGCGGCGGGTTTCCGAAAAACGTTTGAGCAGGGTCTCTTCATCGGCGTCCAGATACAGCACATCGCACTGGATATGCCGGCTGCGGACTTCTTCCAGCAATTCGGGAAACCGTGACAGGTGGCTCGGCAAGTTGCGTGCATCGATGGACACGGCCACCAGCGGTTGTGCCAGTTCGGTATGAATCAGCGCGCGTTCGGCCAGTTCCGGCAACAGTCCGGCGGGCAGGTTGTCGATGCAGTAGTAGCCGTTGTCCTCGAGAACATCGAGGGCAGTGCTTTTACCTGAGCCGGAGCGGCCGCTGACGATGATCAGGCGCATGATTAGTGACCGTTTTGCTCGTCCAGGACAACCTGATACAAGGCTTCGTTGCTCGGGGCGCTGCGCAGTTTTTCACGCACTTCCTTGCGATCAAGCATGCTGGCGATCTGGCGCAGCAACTCCAGGTGCGCATCGGTGGCGGCTTCCGGGACCAGCAGTACAAACAGCAGGTCAACCGGGGCACCGTCGATGGCGTCGAAATCGATGGGTGCATCCAGGTGCATCAAGGCACTGATGGGCGATCCGCAGCCCTTGAGACGGCAGTGGGGGATGGCGATACCGTTGCCAAAACCGGTGGAACCGAGTTTTTCACGGGCGACCAGACTCTCGAAGACATCCTGCATGGCCAGATCCGGCACTTCGCGATGGATGAGGTTGGCAATTTGCTCGAGGGCTTTCTTTTTACTGCCGCCCGGCACGTTCACCAGGGAACGGCCGGGGGTCAGGATGCTTTCAAGTCGGATCATGGGTTGGGAGTGTTAACGACCGGTCGCGCCCTGGAGGAGGCTCTGGGTCTTTTCCTTATGCTTTTTGAGTTGTTTATCCAGCTTGTCGGTCAGTGCGTCGATCGCTGCGTACATATCGGTATGTTCCGCGTTAGCGACCACCTCATTGCCGGGAATATGCAGCGTGGCTTCGATTTTCTGCTTGAGCTTCTCGACCGTCATCGTGACCTGCACGTTGGTGATCTTGTCGAAATGCCTCTCTAATCGTTCGAGTTTTTCGCCGATGTAGGTGCGAAGAGGTTCGGTCACTTCCAGTTGGTGTCCACTGATGTTGACTTGCATACAGCTTCTCCTTCGTTGCCAGTGCATAAAGCGGTAGATCCGATGATCTACCACTGGAACGCTGTGGCGTGGCTCTACATCAACCGCTTGCGTTCGCTCGAAGGCGCGATTCCTAGGGATTCGCGGTACTTGGCGACGGTGCGGCGAGCCACCTGAATGCCTTGTGCCTCCAGTAAACCAGCGATCTTGCTGTCACTCAACGGCTTTTTCTGATTTTCCGCGGCAACCAGTTTTTTGATGATCGCGCGGATCGCCGTGGACGAGCATTCACCGCCTTCGGAGGTGCTGACGTGGCTGGAAAAAAAGTATTTCAGTTCATAGATGCCCCGTGGGGTATGCATGAATTTTTGCGTGGTCACCCGTGAAATCGTCGATTCGTGCATGCCCACCGCTTCGGCGATGTCATGCAGCACCAACGGTTTCATGGCCTCGTCGCCGTACTCCAGGAAGCCGCGTTGATGCTCGACGATCTGGGTGGCCACTTTCATCAGGGTTTCGTTGCGGCTTTGCAGGCTCTTGATGAACCAGCGAGCCTCCTGCAGCTGATTACGCATGAAGGTGTTATCAGCGCTGGTATCGGCGCGGCGTACGAAGCCGGCGTATTGGGCGTTGACCCGCAGGCGTGGCACCGACTCCTGGTTCAGTTCCACCAGCCAGCGCTCGTTGTCCTTGCGCACGATCACGTCGGGAACGACGTATTCGGCTTCGGTGGACTCGATTTGCGAACCCGGGCGCGGGTTGAGGCTCTGGACCAGTTCGATCACTTGGCGCAGTTCGTCTTCCTTGAGCTTCATGCGGCGCATCAGCTGGCTGTAGTCGCGGCTGCCGAGCAGGTCGATGTAATCGGTGACCAGGCGCTTGGCCTCGGTCAGCCAAGGGGTCTTGGCGGGCAGTTGACGCAGTTGCAGCAGCAGGCATTCACCGAGGTTGCGGGCGCCGATACCGGCGGGCTCGAATTGCTGGATGCGGTGCAGGACGGCTTCGATTTCGTCCAGTTCGATGTCCAGTTCCGGATCGAAGGCCTCAAGGATTTCCTCGAGGGTTTCATCCAGATAGCCCTGATTGTTGATGCAGTCGATCAGGGTCACGGCGATCAGGCGATCGGTGTCGGACATCGGTGCCAGGTTCAGTTGCCAGAGCAAATGGCTTTGCAGGCTTTCACCGGCCGAAGTACGGGTGGTGAAATCCCACTCGTCGTCATCGTTGCTCGGCAGGCTGCTGGCGCTGGTCTGGTAGACGTCTTCCCAAGCAGTATCGACAGGCAATTCGTTGGGAATGCGCTCGTTCCAGTCGCCTTCCTCAAGGTTATCCACCGTCGGGGCGGTTTCCTGGTAGGAGGGTTCCTGAATGTCGGCGTTGGGTTGCTGTTCGGCTTTGTCGGCCAAGGGGTCGGCGTTATCGAAGTCGTCGCCTTCTTCCTGGCGTTCGAGCATCGGATTGGACTCCAGGGCCTCCTGGATTTCCTGTTGCAGGTCCAGGGTCGACAATTGGAGCAGGCGGATGGCCTGTTGCAGCTGCGGTGTCATCGTCAGCTGCTGGCCCATTCTCAAGACTAGCGATGGTTTCATGGCAGGGGCTTAACACCTTATTCGCCGGCGCACATGCGCCATCCACTACAGGGCGCCGAAGCGCCAAACATAAGCAAATTATATGCCTGAAACTGAAGTGTTTGCCTAGAGCGCTGTAACAATAAAAAACTATTGATTTTTTATTGAGATGAGCACCGAGGCGACTGGCCAGGCACCTCAGCGCTTACAGGCGGAACTCATGGCCCAGATACACTTCCTTGACCAGTTCGTTGGCCAGGATGGTGGCGGAGTCGCCTTCGGCGATCAGCTGGCCATCGTTGACGATGTAGGCGGTTTCGCAGATGTCCAGGGTTTCACGGACGTTGTGGTCAGTGATCAGCACGCCAATGCCTTTGGCCTTGAGGTGATGGATGATCTGCTTGATGTCGCCCACCGAGATCGGATCCACGCCGGCGAAGGGTTCGTCGAGGAGGATGAATTTCGGGTTGGTGGCCAGTGCCCGGGCGATTTCCACTCGACGGCGTTCACCACCGGACAGGCTCATGCCAAGGCTGTCACGGATGTGGTGGATGTGAAACTCCTGCAGCAGGCTTTCCAGCTCTTTGCGGCGACCGGCCTTGTCGAGTTCCTTGCGGGTCTCGAGGATGGCCATGATGTTGTCGGTCACTGACAGTTTGCGGAAGATCGACGCTTCTTGCGGAAGATAGCCGATACCGGCCTTCGCACGACCGTGCATCGGCTGGTGGCTGACGTCCAGGTCGTCGATCAGTACGCGACCCTGATCGGCTTGTACCAGACCCACGATCATGTAGAAACAGGTGGTTTTGCCGGCGCCGTTGGGGCCAAGCAGGCCGACGATCTGGCCGCTGTCGATGGACAGGCTGACGTCACGCACGACCTGGCGGCTCTTGTAGCTCTTGGCCAGATGCTGAGCTTTCAGAGTTGCCATTACTGGGTTTTCTCGTCGGTTTTCTTCTTCGGCTGGATCACCATGTCGATACGCGGACGTGTCTCGGTGACCTTGCTGCCCGTGGCGCGACCGGCGCTGGCGAGTTTTTTCACCGTGTCATAGACGATTTTTTCGCCCTGGGTGACGTTGTTGTCCTTGTCGACAACTTTGGCCTTGTCGATCAGTACGACGCGGTTTTGCGCGGCGTGATATTGGATGGTCACGCCCCAACCCTGAACAGGCTTGGTGTCGCCAGCTGTTTGCAACTGCTCGAAGTACGCCAGGTTGCCCACCGAGGTCACCACGTCGATGTCGCCAGTCGGGGTGCGAGTGATGGTCACGGTGTTGCCGGTGACCTTCATCGAGCCCTGAGTGATGATCACATCACCTTTATAGGTGGCAACACCGTTCTTGTCGTCCAGTTGGGCGTCGTCGGCCTGAATGCGGATAGGCTGCGCTTGATCGGTCGGCAGAGCCCAGGCGCTCACGCTTCCCAGTGCTGCGCTCAGACTGAGCAAAATAGGGAGGGTTTTAACGAGCCTCATACTGTCCTCTTACGTTCGATAGCAGGTGTATCCTGCTTTCTTTCAAGTACGCTTTCATTCCGTTGCCTGTCGATACACCGCCGGCGCCGTCGATTCTAACGGGTTGATCGGTCTGCGCATATTGCTGCTGCGGGAACACTGTCATACGGGTGGTGGTAATCAGGGTTTTACGGTTTTTTTCGTCGAAACGCGTGATACGTACCGAGTCGATCAGCTCGACCTGGGTGCCGTCCGCGTTGACTTCGCCGCGTTCGCTCTGGACGTGCCAAGGGAATTCGGTGCCACGAAACATGTTCAGGTCAGGGTTGGACAGCAACGTCACTTCCGTCGCCTTCAGGTGTTCGACCTTGTCGGACGTCATTTCGTACTGCAATTTGCCGTCCGGCAGGTACTGCACGCTGTGGGCGTTGATGGCGTAATAGTCGATCGCGCTTTCATCGACCTTGACCACTGGCTTATCGAGGAAGCGTTCCGGGCTGATGTTCCAGTAGCCGACCGCTGCGAATAGCGCCGCGATGCAACCGAATATCAGGATGTTGCGAATCTTTTTGCTCAGCATGATGGGCTCACAGGTACGCGGCGTTGGCCGCATCGAGGCGGCCCTGGGCGCGCAGGATCAATTCGCAGAATTCGCGCGCGGCACCCTCGCCGCCACGGGCCTGGGTGATGCCGTGGGCGTGTTCGCGCACGAAGCTGGCGGCGTTGGCCACGGCCATGCCCAGACCGACGCGGCGAATCACCGGCAGGTCCGGCAGGTCGTCGCCGAGGTAGGCCACTTGTTCATAGTTCAGGTTGAGTTGGGCAAGGAGCTCGTCGAGCACCACCAGTTTGTCTTCGCGACCCTGGTACAGGTGTGGAATGCCGAGGTTCCTGGCTCGTCGTTCGACCACCGGGGTCTTGCGTCCGCTGATGATAGCGGTCTGCACGCCGGCTGCCATCAACATCTTGATGCCTTGGCCGTCGAGGGTGTTGAAAGTCTTGAATTCGCTGCCGTCTTCGAGGAAGTACAGGCGCCCGTCGGTCAGTACGCCGTCGACGTCGAATACCGCCAGTTTGATCTGTTTGCCGCGTTGCAGCAGGTCCGTGCTCATTACATTACTCCAGCGCGCAGCAAATCGTGCATGTTCAGGGCGCCGACCGGGCGGTCTTCGCTGTCGACCACGACCAGTGCATTGATCTTGTGGTCTTCCATGATTTTCAACGCCTCGGCAGCCAGCATCTCGGCACGTGCGGTCTTGCCGTGGGCGGTCATCACCTGCTCGATGGTGGCGCTGTGGATGTCGATGCTGCGGTCCAGGGTGCGACGCAGATCGCCGTCGGTGAAGATCCCGGCAAGTTTACCGTTGGCTTCCAGAATCACGGTCATGCCCAGGCCCTTGCGGGTCATTTCCATCAATGCGTCCTTGAGCAGGGTGCCGCGCTGAACCTGCGGCAGCTCTTGCCCGGCGTGCATGACGTTTTCCACTTTCAGAAGCAAGCGTCGGCCAAGTGCGCCGCCTGGGTGGGAAAAAGCGAAATCTTCAGCGGTAAAACCGCGGGCTTCCAGCAGCGCCACCGCCAGGGCATCGCCCATCACCAGAGCGGCGGTGGTCGATGAGGTTGGCGCCAGGTTCAGCGGGCAGGCTTCGTGCTCGACGTGAACGTTGAGGTTGACCTCGGCAGCCTTGGCCAGTGCCGAGTCGGGATTGCCGGTGACGCTGATCAATTTGATTCCCAGGCGCTTGATCAGTGGCAGCAGGGTAACGATTTCATTGGTGGAGCCGGAGTTCGACAGTGCCAGGATGATGTCGTCACGCGTGATCATGCCCATGTCGCCGTGGCTGGCTTCGGCTGGATGCACGAAGAACGCCGTGGTGCCGGTGCTGGCCAGGGTGGCGGCGATCTTGTTGCCGATGTGCCCCGATTTGCCCATGCCGACCACGACTACGCGGCCTTTGCTGGCCAGAATCATCTCGCAAGCGCGTACGAAATCTGCGTCGATATGGGGTAACAAGCCTTGCACGGCTTCCAGTTCGAGACGGATGGTGCGTTGTGCAGATTGAATCAGGTCGCTGGATTGGCTCATGTCAGAAATCGTATAGCCTGATGAAAAGGCGGCGATTATAACGGTAATGATCAAAACCCTCACGCAAGTTCGTCGCGGTTTGTCATTCCTTGTTACCGAAACCCTCTAAATAGATGATTTCAGGTGGTCACGTTGCTGAACGTGCCCGGCTTGGGCCTTGGGCGCTTGGCCTTTGCAGTGATATAGTTCGCCGCCAGTTCGGCCTGCCCGGGGAGGTATGTGCTTTCGTCAGAAGGCCAGGCGTCCGAGTGAGAGGCTGCATCGCAAGGAGTTTAGATGAGTGCCGATAACGCCTACGCGGTCGAGCTGAAGGGACTGACCTTCAAGCGCGGTGCGCGCAGCATTTTCAATAACATCGATATCCGCATACCACGCGGCAAGGTCACCGGCATCATGGGGCCTTCCGGGTGTGGCAAGACCACGCTGTTGCGGTTGATGGGGGCCCAATTGCGCCCCACCAGCGGCGAAGTCTGGGTCAATGGCCAGAACCTGCCAACGTTGTCGCGCAGCGATTTGTTCGATGCGCGCAAGCACATGGGCGTGCTGTTTCAGAGCGGCGCGCTGTTTACCGATCTCGATGTATTCGAGAACGTCGCCTTTCCGCTGCGTGTTCATACCACGCTGCCGGAAGAGATGATTCGCGATATTGTCCTGCTCAAATTGCAGGCCGTGGGCTTGCGTGGCGCCATTGACCTGATGCCTGACGAACTGTCCGGCGGCATGAAGCGTCGAGTCGCTCTGGCCCGGGCGATTGCCCTCGATCCGCAGATTCTCATGTATGACGAGCCTTTTGTCGGCCAGGATCCGATCGCCATGGGCGTGCTGGTGCGCCTGATCCGCCTGCTCAACGATGCGCTGGGCATCACCAGCATCGTGGTCTCCCATGATCTGGCCGAGACCGCGAGCATCGCCGACTACATCATTGTGGTGGGCGACGGGCAAGTGTTGGGGCAGGGCACACCCAAGGAATTGATGAATTCGCAGGAACCACGGATTCGCCAGTTCATGACTGGCGAACCCGACGGCCCGGTCGCATACCACTTTCCAGCGACGGATTACCGCGCAGATCTTCTGGGGAAGCGCTGATGCGCAAGATTTCATTAATAGAAAGAGTGCGCCGTTTCGGCCACGCCGGCATCGATGTGCTGGCGGTGTTCGGGCGTTCGGCGCTGTTCCTGTTTCATGCCTTGCTCGGTCGCGGTGGCATCGGCGGCAGTTTTGGCCTGCTGGTCAAGCAACTGCATTCGGTTGGCGTGATGTCCCTGGTGATCATCGTGGTCTCCGGGGTGTTCATCGGCATGGTGCTGGCGCTGCAGGGCTTCAACATCCTGTCCAGCTATGGCTCGGAGCAGGCTGTCGGGCAGATGGTTGCGCTGACGCTGCTGCGTGAACTGGGGCCGGTCGTCACGGCCTTGCTGTTCGCCGGGCGTGCGGGTTCGGCGCTGACCGCCGAAATCGGCAACATGAAGTCCACCGAGCAACTGTCCAGTCTGGAAATGATCGGGGTTGACCCGCTCAAATACATCATTGCCCCGCGCCTGTGGGCCGGCTTCATTTCCCTGCCGGTGCTGGCAATGATTTTCAGCGTGGTGGGTATCTGGGGTGGTTCGTGGGTGGCCGTCGACTGGCTGGGTGTCTATGAAGGTTCCTACTGGTCGAACATGCAAAACAGCGTGACGTTTGTCGACGATGTGCTTAACGGCATTATCAAAAGCATCGTTTTTGCCTTCGTCGTGACCTGGATCGCCGTATTCCAAGGCTATGACTGCGAGCCCACTTCCGAGGGGATCAGTCGTGCCACTACCAAGACCGTGGTGTACGCCTCTTTGGCGGTACTCGGCCTGGACTTTATTCTGACCGCCTTGATGTTTGGAGATTTCTGATGCAAAACCGCACCCTGGAAATCGGTGTCGGCCTTTTCTTGCTGGCTGGCATCCTGGCTTTGCTGTTGCTTGCGTTGCGGGTCAGTGGCCTGTCCCCGAGCCCGAGCACCGACACTTATAAACTTTATGCATATTTCGATAATATCGCCGGTTTGACGGTCAGAGCTAAAGTGACCATGGCTGGTGTGACCATCGGCAAGGTCACGGCGATCGATCTGGATCGCGACAGCTTCACCGGTCGGGTGACCATGCAACTGGAAAAGCGCGTAGATAACCTGCCGACTGACTCCACTGCATCTATCCTGACCGCTGGCCTGTTGGGTGAGAAATACATCGGTATCAGCGTGGGCGGGGAACAAACCCTGCTCAAGGATGGTGGAACCATCCACGACACGCAGTCGTCGCTGGTGCTCGAGGACCTGATTGGTAAATTTCTGCTCAATACCGTTAGCAAAGACGCCAAATGAGGAGCTTTTCAATGATCTCTATCTTGCGACGTGGCCTGTTGATATTGCTCGCGGCCTTGCCGTTGATGGCTAACGCTGTGGCGGCGCAGTCGGCGCACGATCTGGTTCAGGACACCACGACCCGGATGCTCGCCGACCTGTCGGCCAATAAAGAGAAGTACAAGCAGGATCCACAAGACTTTTATACGGCGTTGAATACCATCGTCGGCCCCGTGGTGGATGCCGAGGGCATTTCCAAAAGCATCATGACCGTCAAATACTCGCGCAAAGCAACGCCCGAGCAAATGAAGACGTTTGAAGAAAACTTCAAAAAGGGCCTGTTCCAGTTTTATGGCAACGCATTGCTCGAATACAACAACCAGGGCATCACTGTTGAGCCTGCCAAGGATGAATCGGGAGACCGTACCAGCGTTGGCATGACGGTCAAAGGCAGCAGCGGCGCGATCTATCCTGTGTCTTACACACTCGAAAAGATCAACGGCGAATGGAAGCTGCGTAACGTCATCATCAACGGCATCAATATCGGCAAGCTGTTCCGCGATCAGTTCGCTGATGCGATGCAGCGCAATGGCAACGACCTGGACAAGACCATCAATGGTTGGGCCGGGGAAGTCGCCAAAGCCAAGGAAAACACCGAAAAAGCTGTCGAGAAGAAAGCCCAATGAGTGAGTCGGCCATTCGCATGAGCGAAACCGGCGAGCTGCTGCTCAGCGGTGTGCTGGATTACCGGACCGGCCCGAACTTGCGCAAGCAGGGGCAGGTACTGATCAAATCCAGCAAGGCGCCTGCGCTGGTGGTCGATTGCTCCGCAGTGGAGAAGTCCAGCAGTGTCGGCTTGTCGCTGCTGCTGTGCTTCATGCGCGATGCTCAGGTGGCCGGCAAGGCCGTGAGCATTCGCGCGATGCCCGAAGACATGCGCAAAATCGCTCAGGTCAGTGAGTTGACCGAGCTGTTGGCGCACCCCTGAACCGCATCTATAAAGAAGCCCCCCGTCAGAGTCCTGCTTCGCGGGGTTCGCAGGCGCGGGGCTTTTTTGTATGATGTCCGACCCGCGCGCACAGGGCGCCGATTGAGGTTGAGCATGCAGGCCAACGAAGTGAAGAGCTTTCTTGAAGGAAAGCTGCCCGGAGCTCAGGTAGAAGTTGAGGGCGAAGGCTGCAACTTTCAGCTGAACGTGATTAGCGATGAACTGGCGGCGTTGAGCCCGGTGAAGCGTCAGCAGAGCATCTATGCCCATTTGAACCCGTGGATTGTCGATGGCAGCATCCATGCGGTCACTATGAAATTTTTCAGCAGCGCGGCCTGGGCCGAGCGCACCTGAGCCCAAGGGCGTCGAGATTCTTATGGATAAATTGATTATTACCGGTGGCGCTCGTCTTGATGGCGAGATCCGCATTTCCGGGGCAAAGAACTCTGCCCTGCCGATCCTGGCTGCCACCTTGCTGTGCGATGGCCCGGTGACCGTGGCCAACCTGCCGCACCTGCACGACATCACCACCATGATCGAGCTGTTCGGTCGCATGGGCATTGAACCTGTGATCGACGAGAAACTCAGCGTCGAAATCGACCCACGCACCATCAAGACCTTGATCGCGCCGTACGAACTGGTTAAAACCATGCGCGCCTCGATCCTGGTGCTGGGCCCGATGGTTGCCCGTTTCGGTGAAGCCGAAGTTGCACTGCCTGGCGGTTGCGCCATCGGTTCGCGTCCGGTTGACCTGCACATCCGTGGTCTTGAAGCCATGGGCGCGGTCATCGACGTCGAAGGCGGCTACATCAAGGCCAAGGCCCCTGAAGGCGGCCTGCGCGGTGCGCACTTCTTCTTCGACACCGTCAGCGTGACCGGTACCGAGAACATCATGATGGCGGCCGCTCTGGCCAAGGGCCGCAGCGTTCTGGCCAACGCCGCTCGCGAGCCTGAAGTCGTCGACCTGGCGAACTTCCTGAACGCCATGGGCGCGAAGGTTTCCGGCGCCGGCACCGACACCATCACCATCGATGGCGTCGAGCGTCTGCACACGACCACTTACAAAGTGATGCCTGACCGTATCGAGACCGGCACCTATCTGGTGGCGGCAGCGGTCACCGGCGGGCGTGTGAAGGTCAAGGACACCGATCCGACCATCCTCGAAGCTGTTCTGGAAAAACTTCGTGAATCCGGCGCCGAAATCACCACCGGTGAAGACTGGATCGAGCTGAACATGCACGGCAAGCGGCCGAAAGCCGTCAACGTGCGGACCGCTCCTTACCCGGCGTTCCCGACCGACATGCAGGCGCAGTTCATCTCCCTCAACGCCATTGCCGAAGGCACCGGTGCGGTGATCGAGACGATCTTCGAAAACCGTTTCATGCACGTTTACGAACTGCACCGCATGGGCGCGCATATCCAGGTCGAGGGCAACACCGCCATCGTCACCGGCATCGAAAAGCTCAAGGGCGCGCCAGTCATGGCCACCGACCTGCGTGCTTCGGCCAGCCTGGTGATCTCGGCGCTGATCGCCGAAGGCGATACCCTGATCGACCGCATCTACCACATCGACCGTGGTTACGAGTGCATCGAAGAGAAACTGCAGATGCTCGGCGCCAAGATCCGCCGCGTACCGGGCTAGTTTCTGCTGCATGGGCGCAGGGACGTGCCCGTTGATTTGTTGAAGTCGAGTCTGTTTCAGGCTCGATGTGTGTCCGGCGCCATTTGCGTCCGGGCATGAGTACCTTGATAAGGACTGACGTTTCCCATGTTGACTATCGCACTGTCCAAGGGCCGCATCCTTGACGACACCTTGCCGCTTCTGGCTGAAGCGGGCATCGTGCCGACCGAGAATCCGGACAAGAGCCGCAAGCTGATCATCCCCACGACCCAGGCCGATGTGCGCTTGCTGATCGTGCGTGCCACCGATGTGCCGACCTATGTCGAGCATGGTGCCGCCGACCTGGGCGTCGCCGGTAAAGACGTGCTGATGGAATACGGCGGCCAGGGTCTGTACGAGCCACTGGACCTGCAAATCGCCCAGTGCAAACTGATGACGGCCGGTAAAGTCGGCGCAGTCGAGCCCAAGGGCCGTCTGCGCATTGCCACCAAGTTCGTCAACGTCGCCAAGCGCTACTATGCCGAACAGGGTCGTCAGGTCGACATCATCAAGCTCTACGGCTCGATGGAACTGGCGCCGCTGATCGGTCTGGCGGACAAGATCATCGACGTGGTCGACACCGGTAACACGCTCCGGGCCAATGGCCTGGAACCACAGGATTTCATCGCTGCCATCAGCTCCCGTCTGATCGTCAACAAGGCGTCGATGAAAATGCAGCATGCCCGTATCCAGGCGTTGATCGACACCCTGCGCAAGGCAGTGGAGTCTCGACACCGCGGCTGATTCACCTGCGCGACCTTGAGTCGCGCCCGTCTATCCGCCTCATAGCCAGAATTCTCGGGTGCCCAAGCGGATCAACGGCTAGCTTAGGGCGCCCGAGTTTTTGCCATTCCTATGAGGCTCTCGCTATGACCGCACCGACTGCAATTCGCCGACTCAACGCTGCTGACCCGGATTTCGCACATCATCTGGATCATCTGCTGAGCTGGGAAAGTGTGTCTGACGACTCGGTCAATCAGCGGGTGCTGGATATCATCAAGGCCGTGCGTGATCGCGGCGATGCGGCGGTGGTCGAGTTCACCCAGAAGTTCGACGGCCTGCAAGTGGCGTCCATGGCGGACTTGATTCTGCCGCGTGAACGCCTGGAACTGGCATTGACCCGCATCACCGTGCCTCAGCGCGAAGCCCTGGAAAAAGCCGCGACCCGTGTGCGCAGCTACCACGAAAAGCAGAAACAGGACTCCTGGAGCTACACCGAAGCCGATGGCACGGTGCTGGGCCAGAAGGTCACGCCACTGGATCGCGCCGGTCTGTACGTGCCGGGCGGCAAGGCGTCCTACCCGTCCTCGGTGCTGATGAACGCGATTCCGGCCAAGGTGGCGGGCGTGACCGAAGTGGTCATGGTCGTGCCGACTCCGCGCGGTGAAGTCAACGAACTGGTGCTGGCCGCAGCCTGCATCGCCGGCGTCGACCGGGTGTTCACCATCGGCGGCGCCCAGGCGGTTGCGGCGCTGGCTTACGGCACCGAAAGCGTGCCGAAGGTCGACAAAGTGGTTGGCCCGGGCAACATCTATGTCGCCACCGCCAAGCGCCACGTGTTCGGCCAGGTCGGCATCGACATGATCGCTGGCCCGTCGGAGATTCTGGTGGTGTGCGACGGTCAGACCGATCCGGACTGGATCGCCATGGACCTGTTCTCCCAGGCCGAGCACGACGAAGATGCCCAGGCGATTCTGGTCAGCCCGGACGCCGAGTTCCTCGACAAGGTCGCGGCAAGCATCGCCAAACTGCTGCCAACCATGGAACGCGCCGAGATCATCGAAACCTCGATCAATGGCCGTGGTGCGCTGATCAAGGTTCGCGACATGGAACAGGCCATCGAAGTGGCCAACCGCATTGCCCCGGAGCACCTGGAGCTGTCGGTCGCCGATCCGCAGGCCTGGCTGCCGCAGATCCGTCACGCCGGCGCGATCTTCATGGGCCGCCACACTTCCGAGGCCCTGGGCGACTACTGCGCAGGTCCGAACCACGTATTGCCGACCTCCGGCACTGCGCGCTTCTCCTCGCCGCTGGGTGTTTACGACTTCCAGAAACGTTCGTCGATCATCTTCTGCTCCGAGCAGGGTGCCTCCGAACTGGGCAAGACCGCCTCCGTACTGGCCCGTGGCGAATCGCTGAGCGCTCACGCCCGCAGTGCTGAATACCGCATTCTTGATGACAAGCAGGGGAACTGAGCATGAGTAAATTCTGGAGCCCGTTCGTCAAGAATCTGGTGCCTTATGTGCCGGGCGAACAGCCGAAACTGGCAAAGCTGGTGAAGCTCAACACCAACGAAAACCCGTACGGTCCATCGCCAAAAGCCCTGGCGGCGATGCAGACCGAACTGAACGACAACCTGCGTCTGTACCCGGACCCGAACAGCGACCTGCTCAAGCAAGCTGTTG
Organism: Pseudomonas sp. B21-019; assembly: GCF_024749225.1. Classification (NCBI taxonomy): domain Bacteria; kingdom Pseudomonadati; phylum Pseudomonadota; class Gammaproteobacteria; order Pseudomonadales; family Pseudomonadaceae; genus Pseudomonas; species Pseudomonas sp. B21-019. Next base: position 5,328,640 of record NZ_CP087193.1, on the reverse strand, counting down.
CCAAGTACTACGGCGTGCAGGGCAATCAGGTGTTCCTCGGTAACGGTTCCGATGAAGTCCTGGCGCACATCTTTCACGGTTTGCTGCAGCACGATAAACCGCTGCTGTTCCCGGACATCAGCTACAGCTTCTACCCGGTTTACTGCGGGTTGTATGGCATCAAGTTCGATGCGGTTGCGCTGGACGAGCAGTTCCAGATCAACCCGGCGGACTATGCCAAGCCGAACGGCGGGATCATCTTCCCGAACCCGAATGCGCCGACCGGTTGCCTGTTGGCGCTGGACGCTGTTGAGCGAATCCTCAAGGCCAGCCCGGATTCGGTGGTCGTGGTGGATGAGGCTTACATCGACTTCGGCGGTGAAACGGCGATCACGCTGGTGGACCGTTATCCGAACCTGTTGGTGACGCAGACCCTGTCCAAATCCCGTTCCCTGGCCGGCCTGCGGGTTGGCCTGGCCGTGGGGCACCCGGACCTGATCGAGGCACTGGAGCGGATCAAGAACAGCTTCAACTCCTACCCGCTGGATCGCCTGGCGATTGTGGGGGCTGCGGCGGCGTTCGAAGATCGCGAGTATTTCGACAAGACTTGCCGGTTGGTCATCGAGAGTCGCGAGCAAGTGGTCGCGCAACTGGAGGCGAAGGGGTTTGAAGTGTTGCCGTCGGCGGCGAACTTCATTTTCGCCCGTCACCCGAAGCACGATGCGGCGGGGCTGGCGGCGAAGTTGCGTGAGCAGGGCGTGATCGTTCGGCACTTCAAGCAGGAGCGGATTGCCCAGTTCCTGCGGATTTCCATCGGCGCGCCGGAGCAGAATCAGGCACTGATCGACGGCCTCGGCGATCTCTAAACTGATCCAGTAGGAGCGAGCAACGCTCGCTCCTACTGGGTTTGGTGTGTTACTCGTGATGCGGTTCGCCGAGGAACGTCAACGAGCTGAAGAGCCCACGCGTCGCCACATCAGCATTGTCCTTTAGCGGGATTTCCACCTGCGCCGCAATCACATTCAACCCTTCATTACGCACCAATACTTGCGCCCGGCCATCTGCGTCGGTCTCGGTGCTCAAGGTATCCGGCGCGCTGCGATAGTCGCCCACCAACTTCACACCCGCCGCTGGTTTGCCATCGAGTAGCACTCGAACCGGCAACGATTTCCCCGGCCCGACGGTCAGCGGATCAACCTCCGGCAGAATCAGCAGTTTTATCTGATCGAGCTTCGGCAGCTTCGCCCCCGGCTGGTAAATCGCCAGGCTGTATTTGAAGGTCTGGGTCGACTCGATCGCCCCAGGCACTTTGCTGCGTCCTTCGTTGATCCATTTTTTATCGGCGGTCTGCGACCACATGCCATTGTTCAGCGCCACGGCCATCACCGCCGGCGATTTCAACGGTTGCAGGCGGGCGTGGTCGGCCAGGCGTAGCACGCTCACCGGGATCATTTTGCCGCTGGCGTCATAGGCCCAGGCGCCGCTGATTTTCTGCGCCTTGAAGGCGTTGTCTTCGGCGCCGTGGCCGTAGATGACTTCGATGTTGCCGCGACGTTGTTCGGTCCACAGGCCGTGGGCCGAGACGTGAGAGGCGAACATCGCGCCGAACAGACCCAGCAGAACCAGTGATTTAGCGTGTTGCATGGTGATTTTTCCCTTTACAGATTGAGTGTCAGGCTGACAGTGAAATTGCGCGGCTCGCCGGGGTTGACCCAGTAGTTGCTGTAGGAGCGCTCGAAGTATTTCTCGTCGAAAAGGTTGTTCAGGTTCAGGCCCACGGTGACGTTTTCGCTGGCCTTGTAATGGGCCAGCAGGTCGACGGTGTGGTAGGCGGGCAGTTCGAAATCGCTGCCGGCTTCACCCGAGCGATCACCGACATAGGTGAACGCGGCGCCGAGGTCCGAGCCGCGCAGATGGCCATCCTGAAACTCATAAACCCCCAGCAAACTGCCGCTGCGTTTGGCTACGCCGAGAATTCGGCTGCCGGTGGGAGTCACCTTGTCGCCTTGGGTGACTTCGGCATCGATGTAAGCAAAGGCACCAATCACTCTCACGGCGTCGGTGACTTGCCCGGTGACTTGCAGGTCGACACCCTGACTGCGGGCCTTGCCCATGGCCCGGCTGGAGTCGGTGCTCGGGTCGAGGGCCAGGACGTTTTCCTTGTCGATATGAAAGGCGGCGAGGGTGCTGCTCAAGCGATCGTCAAACAGCTCGCTCTTGATCCCGACTTCGTAGCCGACACCTTCTTCCGGGTCGAAGGACTTACCGGCAGCGTCCAGGCCATTGTTCGGTTTGAACGAAGTGGAGGCGTTGGCGAACAGTCCCACTTCGGGCGTCAGTTGGTAGAGCAGGCCAGCCCGTTGAGTCAGCGCGTCGTGGCGCTGGTGGCTGGTCGTGCCGCGGCTGTGATCGTCGATGCGCTGTTCGAAATGTTCGAAGCGCACACCGAGCATGCCGCGCAGTTTGTCGGTGAAGACGATCTGGTCCTGCAGGTTCAGCGCCTGGCTTTCGACGTGCTCGAAGAAGTCGGTCCCGGAGCGCGCACCATCGGGTTTCGGCTGGCCGTAGATCGGCCGATAGATATCGATGGCGTAGGGGCCGCCGGCAATGGTCGTGACCCGTTCGTTCTTGCGGAAGTTTTCGTACTCGCTGCCGATCAGCAGTTCGTGTTGCCAACTGCCGATGTCGAACAGGCCGCGCAGTTCGAGTTGGGTGATGCTGTCGTGCCAGTTGGTGTCGCGCTCGCGGTAGCGACGGTTGATGGTATGGCCGTCGGCGTTCAATGGCCGATTTTCGGAGGCGAAGCCCCAGAGCTTGCCTTCCTTGTAATGGCTGGCCAGGCGCAGTTTCCAGCGGTCGTTGAGTTGGTGTTCGAGGGTGGCTTGCAGCAGGTTGTTGTGGTTGTCGATGTTGCCGTCGTTGGGTTCGCCGAGGAAGGTCGAGCGGGAGACGCCGCTCCACTTATTGTTCGGCGCGACGACGCCGCGATCGAATGTCGAACTGTGGCGGACCAACTCGCTCTCCACCAACAGGCTGGTGTCCGGATTCAGCTGCCAGCTGAACGACGGAGCAACGAACACACGCTGGCTGTCGACGTGATCGCGAAAGCTGTGGTTGTCCTCGACGGCCAGGTTCACCCGGGACAGAACGTTGCCGGCATCATCCAGCGGCGTGTTGACGTCCACGGCGGTGCGATAACGATCCCAGCTGCCGGCGCTGGTCTGCAGGGTGGTGAAGGCTTCGGGCTGGGGTTTCTTGGTGACAATGTTCACCGTGCCGCCCGGATCGCCACGCCCATAGAGGCTGGCGGCCGGGCCTTTGAGCACTTCGATGCGTTCGATGTTGGCCACGTCCGGCGTGCTCGGATAGCCGCGGTTGGCGCTGAAACCGTCCTTGTAGAACTCCGAGGTGGTGAAGCCGCGCACGCTGTATTCGTAAAGCGTCAGGCCGCCAAAGTTGTTCTGCTTCGACACCCCGCCGGCAAAATCCAGGGCGCGCTCGACGCTGGTGCTGCCCAAATCCTTGAGCACACTGACAGGAATCACGCTGATCGATTGCGGGATGTCGCGAAGGGCGGTGTCGGTTTTGGTCGCGCTGGAAGAACGTGTCGCGCGATAGCCCTTGACCGAGCCGGTGGGGGATTCGTAGTCGGAGGTGACGCTGATGGCGTCCAGTTCAACGGTTTGGGGTTCTTCGGCGAAGACCGGATCTCCCAGCAGACCGAGGGCCAGGCCTGCGAGGGAAGCCATTGTTCGAGACGACATGTTATGTTGTTCCAATAGTGATATTGAAACAATATAACATGCCTAATGAGAATGTCTGCCGTTAACGGCTTTGGAGCGGTGGAGCTTTCGAGGGCGTAAAAGATCGTCCGAACGCGGCCCGAACCTTCGGCAGCTCCTACGGCTTACTGTTCTTCTTTTTCCTGGACCGGTGCCGGTGGCGGACGCAGACCGATTTCTGCGGTGAGCTTGAGCTCTTTGCCGTTGCGCATGACCTGGATCGTGACCTTGTCGGTTGGCTTGATGCGCGCCACCTGGTTCATTGACTTGCGACCATCGCCAGCCGGTTCACCATCGATGCTGAGGATCACGTCGCCCAGTTGCAGGCCGGCCTTCTGCGCTGGGCCGTCACGGAAAATCCCCGCGACCACAATGCCCGGGCGTCCCGACAGGCCAAACGACTCCGCCAGTTCCTGACTCAACGGTTGCACTTCGATGCCGAGCCAGCCGCGAATCACCTGGCCGTGTTCGATGATCGACTTCATCACTTCCATCGCCAGTTTGACCGGGATCGCGAAGCCGATGCCTTGCGAGCCGCCGGACTTGGAGAAGATCGCCGTGTTGATGCCGGTCAGGTTGCCGTTGGCGTCCACCAGCGCACCACCGGAGTTGCCGGGGTTGATCGCGGCGTCGGTCTGGATGAAGTCTTCGTAGTTGTTCAGGCCCAACTGATTGCGCCCGGTGGCACTGATGATCCCCATGGTCACGGTCTGGCCGACGCCGAACGGGTTGCCGATGGCCAGGGCCACGTCGCCGATGCGCAGGTTGTCGGAACGGCCGACGGTGATCGACGGCAGGTTTTTCAGGTCGATCTTCAATACCGCGAGGTCGGTTTCCGGGTCGCTGCCGATGACCCGGGCCAGGGTTTCACGACCATCCTTGAGCGCCACCACGATCTGGTCGGCACCGCTGGTCACGTGGTTGTTGGTCAGCAGGTAACCTTCCGGGCTCATGATCACGCCCGAACCGAGGCTCGACTCCATGCGCTTCTGCTTGGGCGAGTTGTCGCCGAAGAAGCGGCGGAACTGCGGGTCTTCAAACAGCGGATGGCTCGGTTTGTTGACCACTTTGGTGGTGTAAAGGTTGACCACCGACGGCGCAGCCGTGGTCACCGCATCGGCATAGGACACCGGGCCCTGCTGCACACCAAGGGTTTGCGGGGCTTGTTGCAGATTGACGTCGAGGCTTGGCAGCCCGACCCACTGCGGGTAACGCTGAATAATCAGTAGAGCGACAAGCACGCCGGCCAACAGCGGCCAGCCGGAAAAACGCAGCGCCTTGAGCATTAAGCACGTCCTGAGAGGTTGCAGGCGGTATGAGACCGCCCATAATGTCGCGCATTATACGAGGCCGCGCGCGCCTCTGAACGGGATATTTAGGAGTCTTTTATGGCCGTCGCCCTGAGCACCCTGGTCGAAGAAGCCGACCGTTACCTGGCAAGTGCGAAGATCGCCGATTACTGCCCCAACGGCTTGCAGGTCGAAGGCCGGCCGCAAGTAATGCGCATCGTCAGCGGTGTCACCGCCAGCCAGGCGTTGCTGGACGCCGCGGTGGAGGCCCAGGCCGATCTGGTGCTGGTGCATCACGGCTATTTCTGGAAAGGCGAGAACCCGTGCATCACCGGCATGAAGCAGCGCCGGTTGAAAACCCTGCTCAAGCACGACATCAGCCTGCTGTCTTATCACTTGCCGCTGGACCTGCACCCGGAAGTCGGCAACAACGTACAGCTTGCCCGACAATTGGACATCACCGTCGAAGGCCCACTGGATCCGGATAACCTGAAAATCGTCGGGTTGGTCGGCTCGTTGAGCGAACCGATGACTCCCCGCGATTTTGCCCGTCGGGTACAGGAAGTCATGGGGCGCGAGCCGCTGCTGATCGAAGGCAGCGAGATGATTCGTCGGGTCGGCTGGTGCACCGGTGGCGGGCAGGGTTACATTGACCAGGCGGTGTTGGCCGGTGTCGATCTGTACCTCAGCGGCGAGGCCTCCGAGCAGACGTTCCACAGCGCCCGGGAAAACGATATCAGTTTCATCGCCGCCGGCCACCATGCCACCGAGCGTTACGGTGTGCAGGCTTTGGGTGATTACCTGGCGCGACGTTTCGCCCTCGAGCACATCTTCATCGATTGCCCGAACCCGATTTGACTACAGGGCTGGAGCCCAAACGAGGGGGTATATTCATATACCCTTTCGATCTAGCCGCCGTCCTGATTAGAAGAGGGCGCTGTGCTAGGATTCCCCGCTCGAACACGGCCCGCAGGCCGTCCATAAGATCGTTTTCGTGAGTAGCCATGGTCGACAAACTGACGCATCTGAAACAGCTGGAGGCCGAAAGCATCCACATCATCCGCGAGGTCGCCGCCGAGTTCGATAACCCGGTGATGCTGTACTCCGTCGGTAAAGACTCCGCCGTGATGCTGCACCTTGCGCGCAAGGCATTCTTCCCGGGCAAACTTCCGTTTCCGGTGATGCACGTCGACACCCAGTGGAAGTTCAAGGAAATGTACGCGTTCCGCGACCGCATGGTCGAAGAGCTCGGCCTGGACCTGCTGGTACACGTCAACCCCGAGGGTGTTGCGCAGGGTATCAACCCGCTGACCCACGGCAGTGCCAAGCACACCGACATCATGAAGACCGAAGGCCTCAAGCAGGCCCTCGACAAGTACGGCTTCGACGCCGCATTCGGTGGCGCCCGTCGCGACGAAGAGAAGTCCCGTGCCAAAGAGCGCGTGTATTCGTTCCGTGACAGCAAGCACCGCTGGGACCCGAAAAACCAGCGCCCGGAGCTGTGGAACGTCTACAACGGCAAGGTCAACAAGGGTGAATCGATCCGCGTATTCCCGTTGTCGAACTGGACCGAACTGGACATCTGGCAGTACATCTACCTGGAAGGCATCCCGATCGTGCCGCTGTATTTCGCAGCCGAACGTGATGTCATCGAGATGAACGGCACCTGGATCATGATCGACGACGAACGCCTGCTCAATCACCTGAGCGACGAAGACAAGGCGCGCATCGTCAAGAAGAAGGTCCGTTTCCGTACACTGGGCGACTACCCGTTGACCGGTGCTGTCGAGTCTGAGGCCACCAGCCTGACCGACATCATTCAGGAAATGCTCCTGACGCGAACTTCCGAACGCCAGGGCCGAGTCATCGATCACGATGGCGCCGGTTCCATGGAAGAAAAGAAACGTCAGGGTTATTTCTAAGGGGTTGTCATGTCGCACGCATCTGATTTGATCAGCGAGGACATCCTCGCCTACCTGGGCCAGCATGAACGCAAGGAAATGCTGCGCTTTCTGACTTGTGGCAACGTCGACGACGGCAAGAGCACCCTGATCGGGCGCCTGCTGCACGACTCCAAAATGATCTACGAAGATCATCTGGAAGCCATTACCCGCGACTCGAAAAAAGTCGGCACCACCGGCGAAGACATCGACCTGGCGTTGCTGGTCGACGGCTTGCAGGCCGAGCGTGAGCAGGGCATCACCATCGATGTCGCCTACCGCTATTTCTCTACCGCCAAGCGCAAATTCATCATCGCCGATACCCCCGGCCATGAGCAGTACACCCGCAACATGGCCACCGGTGCATCCACCTGTGACCTGGCGATCATCCTGGTCGACGCCCGTTACGGCGTGCAGACCCAGACCCGTCGCCACAGCTTTATCGCCTCGTTGCTGGGCATCAAGCACATCGTGGTCGCCATCAACAAGATGGACCTCAACGGCTTCGACGAAAGCGTATTTGAGTCGATCAAGGCCGATTACCTGAAGTTCGCCGAAGGCATCGCGTTCAAGCCGAGCACCATGGCATTCGTGCCGATGTCCGCGCTCAAGGGCGACAACGTGGTGAACAAGTCCGAGCGCTCGCCGTGGTACACCGGCCAGTCGCTGATGGAAATCCTCGAAACCGTCGAAATCGCCAGCGACCGCAACTACACCGACCTGCGTTTCCCGGTGCAGTACGTCAACCGTCCGAACCTGAACTTCCGTGGTTTCGCCGGCACCCTGGCCAGCGGCATCGTGCACAAGGGCGACGAAGTCGTCGTGTTGCCGTCGGGCAAGAGCAGCCGCGTGAAATCCATTGTCACCTTCGAAGGTGAGCTGGAGCATGCAGGCCCTGGTCAAGCGGTGACGCTGACCATGGAAGACGAGATCGACATTTCCCGTGGCGACTTGCTGGTGCACGCCGATAACCAGCCGCAAGTGACCGACGCCTTCGACGCCATGCTGGTGTGGATGGCCGAAGAGCCGATGCTGCCGGGCAAGAAGTACGACATCAAGCGCGCCACGACTTACGTGCCGGGCTCGATCACCAGCATCGTCAATCGCGTGGACGTGAACACCTTGGCCGAAGGCCCTGCCAGCTCGTTGCAGCTGAACGAGATCGGTCGGGTCAAGATCAGCCTCGACGCGGCCATTGCGCTGGACGGTTACGACAGCAACCGCACCACGGGTTCGTTCATCGTCATCGACCGTTTGACCAACGGCACGGTCGCGGCCGGCATGATCATCGCTCAGCCGCTGGCGCATGGCAGCAGCTCCCACCACGGCAAACTGGCCCATGTAGCCACCGAAGAACGCGCTCAGCGCTTCGGTCAGCAACCGGCCACCGTGTTGTTCAGCGGCCTGTCGGGCGCTGGCAAAAGCACCCTGGCGTATGCGGTTGAACGCAAGCTGTTCGACATGGGGCGCGCGGTGTTTGTACTCGATGGCCAGAACCTGCGTCATGACCTGAACAAAGGTCTGCCGCAGGATCGCGCCGGGCGCACCGAGAATTGGCGTCGTGCGGCGCACGTTGCGCGTCAGTTCAACGAAGCCGGCCTGCTGACACTGGCGGCGTTCGTTGCCCCGAGTGCCGAAGGTCGTGAGCAGGCCAAGGACCTGATCGGCAAGGAGCGTCTGCTGACGGTCTACGTCCAGGCCTCGCCGACGGTCTGCGCCGAGCGTGATCCGCAAGGTCTGTACGCGGCGGGTGGCGACAACATCCCGGGCGAATCCTTCCCGTACGACGTGCCGCTGGATGCCGATCTGGTGATCGACACCCAGTCGCTGTCGCTGGAAGAAAGCGTCAAGCAAGTGCTGGATCTGCTGCGCAAGCGTGGCGCGATCTAAGCGTTAGCTGAAAACAAAAAGCCCGCAGATGAGTGATCATCTGCGGGCTTTTTTGTGTACTTTTGATCGTCAAGATCGCAGCCTGCGGCAGCTCCTACAGGGAAGATGCACACCCGATTAATCGCGGTTGTACTCGGTCTGTGTAGGAGCTGCCGAAGGCTGCGATCTTTTGATCTTAGGTCACTGGATACTCACGGTGCATCTGCCCCAGCAACGCATCCTTGTCCTGCCACAATTGATTGATCCAGCCCTGAAACTCCAGGCGATACACCCCGTCCTGGTCGTAGTTCTTGCCAACGAACTGCGGTGGAATCTTCAGCTCCTGAAAGTGCACCACCACGTCCTTCACATTACCGCAGAGCAAATCCCAGTAACCCGGACGCCCGGCCGGGTAGTGGATGGTCACGTTGACGATGGCTTCCAGCTGGTCGCCCATGGCATCCAGCACGAATGCAATGCCGCCCGCTTTCGGTTTGAGAAGGTAGCGGAACGGTGAGCCCTGCTGGGTGTGCTTGCCCTCGGTGAAGCGCGTGCCTTCGACGAAGTTGAAAATCCCCACCGGGTTATTGCGGAACTTGTCGCAGGTCTTGCGGGTGGTCTCCAGGTCTTTGCCCTTCTTCTGCGGATGCTTTTCCAGATAGGCCTTGGAGTAACGCTTCATGAACGGAAAACCCAACGCCCACCACGCCAGGCCAATCACCGGTACCCAGATCAGTTCCTGTTTGAGGAAGAACTTCAGCGGGCGGATGCGACGGTTGAGCACGTACTGCAACACCATGATGTCGACCCAGCTCTGGTGGTTGCTGGTGATCAGATAGGAGTGCCGATAGTCCAGGTCTTGCAAGCCGCTGAGGTGCCAGCGTGTGCGGCAAACCAGATTCATCCAGCCCTTGTTGTTACTGATCCACGCTTCGTGGGTATGACTCATCAGCCAGCGCGCGAAACGTTGGGTGAGGGTGAACGGCAACACTTTGAACAGCGCCACACAGAACAGAAACGAGCAGAGCAGAATCGTATTCAGCGCCAACAGCAGCGAGGCGATCACGCCGCGCACGGGTGCAGGTAGAAAATCCAGCATTTAAATATCCATAGGTCGGTTGGCCGCTTGAATCGCGGTCAACGCGATGGTGTACACGATGTCGTCGACTTGCGCGCCACGCGGCAGGTCGTTCACCGGTTTGCGCAGGCCTTGCAGCATCGGCCCGAGGCTGACGCAGTCGGCGCTGCGTTGCACGGCTTTGTGGGTGGTGTTGCCGGTGTTCAGGTCGGGGAACACAAACACCGTGGCACGACCGGCCACCTGACTGTTCGGCGCCAGTTGCCGGGCCACGGTTTCGTTGGCGGCGGCGTCGTATTGCAACGGGCCGTCGATCAACAGTGAGTGTTGCTGTTCGTGGGCGAGCAAGGTGGCCTCGCGAACCTTCTCGACTTCTTCGCCACTGGCCGATTCTCCGCTGGAGTAGCTGATCATCGCCACTCGCGGAGTGATGCCGAACGCCGCTGCCGAATCGGCGCTTTGCAAGGCAATCTCGGCCAGTTCGCTGGCGCTTGGGTGCGGGTTCATCACGCAGTCGCCATAGACCAGCACTTCTTCGGGGAACAGCATGAAGAACACCGACGACACCAGGGTGCAACCCGGCGCGGTCTTGATCAGTTGCAGGGCCGGGCGGATGGTGTTGGCGGTGGAGTGAATGACCCCGGACACCAGCCCGTCGACTTCATCCAGCGCCAGCATCATGGTGCCGATCACCACGGTGTCTTCCAGTTGCTGCTCGGCCATCGGCGCGTTGAGGCTTTTGGTCTTGCGCAGCGCAACCATCGGCTCGACATAACGCTCGCGGATCAGGTCCGGGTCGAGGATTTCCAGCCCCGGTGGCAACTCGATGCCTTGGGCGCGGGCGACCGCCTCGACGTCTGCCGGCTTGGCCAGCAACACGCAACGGGCGATGCCCCGTGCCTGGCAGATCGCGGCGGCCTGCACGGTCAACGGCTCGCTGCCCTCGGGCAACACGATGCGCTTGTTGGCGATCTGGGCGCGCTGGATCAGTTGATAGCGGAACACCGCAGGCGACAGGCGCATTTCCCGTGGCGTGCCGCAGCGCTGGTGCAGCCAGTTGGCGTCGAGGTGGCTGGCGACGAAATCGGTGATGATCTCCGCGCGCTCGCGGTCGTCGATCGGGATTTCCTTGTTCAAACCGTTCAACTGGTTGGCGGTGTCGTAGGAGCCGGTACTCACCGACAACACCGGCAGGCCGGCCTGCAAGGCGCCACGGCACAGCTCCATGATGCGCGGGTCGGGCAGGGTGTCGCTGGTCAGCAGCAGACCGGCCAGAGGCACACCGTTCATCGCCGCGAGGCTGACCGCGAGGATGATGTCGTCGCGATCGCCGGGGGTCACCACCAGCACGCCGGGCTTGAGCAGCTCCACGGTGTTGCGCACGGTGCGGGCGCAAATGATGATTTTGGTCATGCGCCGGGTTTCGTAGTCACCGGCATTGAGCACCTGAGCGCCCATCAGCTCGGCCACGTCACGGGTGCGCGGCGCGTTCAGCTCCGGTTGAAACGGGATGCAGCCGAGCAGACGGAAGTCGCCACTGCGCAGCAACGGCGAGTGCTCTCTCAGGCGCGAGGCGAAGACGTCCATGCTTTCGTCGGTCTTGACCTTGTTGAGGATCACGCCCAGCACTTTCGGGTCTTTCGGCCCGCCGAACAATTGCGCCTGCAATTCCACCCGGCCGGACAATTCGGTCAGCACTTCGTTTTCCGGCGCCGAAACCAGAATCACGTCGGCGTCGAGGCTCTTGGCCAAGTGCAGGTTGACCCGCGCGGCGTAGCTGGCGCTGCGGGTCGGGACCATGCCTTCGACAATCAGCACGTCCTTGCCGATAGCGGCTTGCTGGTAAAGGGTGATGATTTCTTCGAGCAACTCGTCCAGCTGACCGTCGCCGAGCATCCGCTCGACATGGGCCAGGCCCAGCGGCTGAGGCGGTTTCAAGCCGTGGGTGCGGGCCACCAGTTCGGTGGAGCGTTCAGGGCCGGTGTCGCCCGGGTGCGGTTGGGCAATCGGTTTGAAAAAGCCGACTTTGAGGCCGGCCCGCTCAAGGGTACGCACCAGCCCGAGGCTGATGGAGGTCAGACCCACACCAAAATCGGTGGGCGCGATAAAAAAAGTTTGCATGCGGATTCTCTAAGGGTGCATGGCAATGGTGAACGCCTATGGCTGGCGTTCTACCGATATTCAGTGGTCAAGGTTATCGCTAACCGAGCCTTGTGCGCACCAACCGCAATCAAAGGGCAGGCCTATTTTTTCATTGCGCAGCACAGGGTCCAGCACCCAGGCCCGGGATTGCCACGGCGGCTGGTGCCGCAGGTGTTGGGTATGGCCGCAGGACAGCTCGGCCACCCAGTGCCCGTCCTCGTCCCGATGGAAACCTGTAATGGTCGAGGCTTTCATCGCACCCCGTTTGTCCGGGTTGTGTTCGCTTTCGGGCGATTGCTTCGCTAAACTTGGACATTCATCATTCTTATGCAAAAGGTCTCGCCCCATGCTGATCGCCGCCAATAAGGCTGTCTCCATCGACTATACCCTGACCAACGACGCTGGTGAGGTCATCGACAGCTCCGCCGGCGGCGCGCCGCTGGTCTACCTGCAAGGCGCAGGTAACATCATTCCGGGCCTGGAAAAGGCGCTGGAAGGCAAAGCAGTCGGTGACGAACTGACCGTTGCCGTAGAACCTGAAGATGCCTACGGCGAATACGCTGCCGAACTGGTCAGCACCCTGAGCCGCAGCATGTTCGAAGGCGTCGACGAACTGGAAGTGGGCATGCAGTTCCACGCTTCCGCTCCGGACGGCCAGATGCAGATCGTCACCATTCGCGATCTGGACGGCGACGATGTCACCGTCGACGGCAACCACCCGCTGGCCGGTCAGCGCCTGAATTTCCAGGTCAAGATCGTTGCCATCCGTGATGCCAGCCAGGAAGAAATCGCTCATGGTCACGTCCATGGCGAAGGTGGCCATCACCACTGATTTTCTGCGCTAAGCTTTCGAGAACTGGAGAGGCGCCCGAGGGCGCCTTTTTAGTCCGCGGCTGTCCTTGGCGACATGACCAAGTGGCTGTTTCGAGAAGAACACGGGAAATTTGGAGTCCGTCATGAGTGCTTTTCACGACCTTACATTGAAAACTTTGGATGGCCAGGAGTTACCTCTGGCGCCCTTCAAAGGGCACGTCGTGCTGGTGGTCAACGTCGCCTCCAAATGTGGCTTGACCCCACAGTACGCTGCTCTGGAAAACCTCTACCAGCAATACAAGGGCAAGGGTTTCAGCGTGCTGGGCTTGCCGTGCAACCAGTTTGCCGGGCAGGAACCGGGTACCGAGCAGGAGATCCAGGCGTTCTGCAGCCTCAACTATGGCGTGACCTTTCCGTTGTCCAGCAAGCTGGAAGTCAACGGTCACGAACGTCATCAGCTGTACCGCCTGCTGGCGGGCGAGGGCGCGGAGTTTCCGGGCGACATCACCTGGAACTTCGAAAAATTCCTGTTGGGCAAGGACGGTCGCGTATTGGCGCGATTCTCGCCGCGTACGGCGCCGGATGATCCTTCTGTTATCCAGGCTATCGAAAAAGCGTTGAGCTGAAATAAAGATCAAAAGATCGCAGCCTTCGGCAGCTCCTACAGGTGTTCACATTCCTCCGTAGGAGCTGCCGAAGGCTGCGATCTTTTCGTTTCTAATCCTTAATCACTTAAATCAATAGTGCTGTTCAATACTTGGCTCTCCCCATATTATCGCCGTCATAAAGTCTATGTTCCGTGGAGCGTCCAATGCCTGTCAAAGCCCTGTTCAAGCCTTTTCACCTCGGCGCTCTCGAACTGCCGACCCGCGTCGTCATGGCGCCGATGACCCGCTCGTTTTCGCCGGGCGGCGTGCCCAACTCCAAAGTGATTGAATACTACCGTCGCCGCGCTGCCGCCGGAGTTGGCCTGATCATCACCGAAGGCACCACTGTCGGTCACAAGGCCTCCAACGGTTACCCGAACGTGCCGCACTTCTACGGTGAAGCCGCACTGGCCGGCTGGAAAAAAGTCGTCGATGCAGTGCATGCCGAGGGCGGCAAGATCGTTCCGCAGCTGTGGCATGTGGGCAGCGTGCGCCGCATCGGCACCGAGCCGGATGCCAGCGTGCCGGGTTATGGTCCGTCGGAAAAACTGAAAGACGGACAGGTCGTGGTTCACGGCATGACCCAGCAGGATATCCAGGAGGTGATCGCTGCGTTCGCCCAAGCCGCCAAAGACGCCCAGAGCATCGGCATGGACGGCGTGGAAATCCACGGTGCCCATGGTTATCTGGTGGACCAGTTCTTCTGGGAAGGCAGCAACCAGCGCACCGACGAATACGGTGGCAGCGTGGCCAACCGTTCGCGCTTTGCCATCGAACTGATTCAGGCGGTGCGCGCAGCGGTTGGCGAGGGCTTCCCGATCATCTTCCGTTTCTCCCAGTGGAAGCAGCAGGACTACACCGCGCGTCTGGTGCAGACGCCAGAGGCGTTGAGCGAATTTCTCAAGCCGTTGTCCGACGCCGGCGTGGATATTTTCCACTGCTCGACACGCCGTTTCTGGGAGCCGGAGTTCGACGGTTCCGAACTGAACCTGGCCGGCTGGACCCGCAAGCTCACCGGCAAGCCGACCATCACCGTTGGCAGCGTCGGTCTGGATGGCGAGTTCCTGCAATTCATGGTCAACACCGACAAGATCGCACAGCCGGCCAGCCTGGAAAAACTGCTGGAACGTTTGAATAACGATGAGTTCGACCTGGTGGCGGTGGGTCGTGCGTTGTTGGTGGACCCGGACTGGGCGCAGAAAGTGCGTGACGGTCGTGAGCAGGACATCCTGCCGTTCAGCCGTGATGCGTTGATGACGCTGGTTTAATGTGGCGAGGGGGCTCGTCGGAACGCCGCACCGCCCCGTTGGGCCGCGAAGCGGCCCTGAAACCTGAAAATGTTTTTCATCAGATACACCAGCGTGCGCTGGGTTTACGACTGCTTCGCAGCCGAACGGGGCGATGCGGCGTTCCGACAAGCCCCCTCGCCACGAGGATCGCGGCAAGCCCCGCGCAACTGCCCCTCGAACTGCTCGATAATCGCCGCCCAGCCCTGACGGCTTGCATGCTGGCGGGCATTGAGCCGCACGCAGCGCAAGGTTTCGCGCTCCTCCAGCAGCCAACGTGCCGCATCGCAGAACGCCTGTTCATCCCCGGGCATGGCCAATACGCCGTTGTAGCCATGGCGAATATGCTGAGCCGCCGCAGCCTGATCGTACGCCACCACCCCCAGCCCTGAGGCCAATGCCTCAAGCACCACATTGCCGAAGGTTTCGGTCAGGCTCGGAAACAGAAACACATCCCCCGAGGCATAGTGACTGGCCAGCGCTTCGCCGCGTTGTGAGCCGCAAAAAATCGCCTCGGGCAATTCCTTTTCCAGCGTCGCTCGTTGCGGACCGTCGCCGACCACAATCAATTTCATGTTCCGCTGTGGATAAGTGGTTTTCAGCGTGTCGAAACTGCGCTTGAGCAGACCAAGATTCTTCTCCTGGGCCAAACGTCCTACGTGGATGAAGGCGATGTCATCCTCGGCCAGTCCCCATTGCTCACGCAGTGATTTCAGTCGTCTGGCCGGATGGAACAACTGGCTGTCGACGCCTCGAGAGAGCAGCGCCAGGCGCTCGAAACTGCGGCGCTCCAGCTCCAGTCGCTGGCTGGCGCTGGGCACCAGGGTCAGGGTCGAGCGATTGTGAAACCAGCGCAGGTAGTGGGTCAGCAAACGCGTCAGCAACCCGAGCCCGTACTGGTTGGAGTACTGCTGAAAATTGGTATGAAAGCCGCTGACCACCGAAATCCCCAAACGCCGTGCCGCGCGCAACGCCGACAACCCCAGCGGTCCTTCGGTGGCGATGTACAGCACATCCGGGCGATGGCGCTTCCAGCGCCGCAGCAACTTGTGCATCGACGACTGCCCCCATTGCAGGCCGGGATAACCCGGCAGCGGCCAGCCCCGACACAGCAGCAACTCATCATTGCTGCCCATCAGCGGGTCGCCGCCCTGACGTGGCCGCACCAACTCGACCTGATGCCCGCGCGCACGCAAACCGTCGAACAATCGGCCAAGGGTATTGGCCACGCCGTTGATTTCCGGGGGGAAGGTTTCGGTGATCAGGGTGATATGCAGAGCTGTCGTCATGACCTCAGTGTCGGCTGAGGCCATGTCGTCATTGTGACGGTGGGATGATGGATATGTGACGCGATTAACGGCGCTCTGCCACCAGATTCTCCGCGCCACGCTCACGCACCCAGAACAACGTCGCTCCGGCCACCGCCGCCGGCATCATCAGGATATTCACCACCGGAATCAGCAGCACCAGATAAACGATCCCGCCGAAGCTCATGCTCTGCCAGCGCTTCTTGCGCAGCCAGGCGAGCATCTCGTTCCAGCCCAGCTTGTGGTTGTCCGCCGGGTAGTCGATGTACTGGATCGCCATCATCCACACCCCGAACAGCAGCCACAGCGGTGCGGCAATAATGTTGACCACCGGGATGAACGACAGGATGAACAGCCCGATGGCCCTTGGCAGGAAGTAGCCGAGCTTGCGCATTTCCCGGGTCAGGGTACGGGGGATCATGGCGATCAGTTCGCCCCAGCTGAAGGTCGGGAAATCGTCGGTGCCGCGCACCAC
Organism: Pseudomonas sp. B21-019; assembly: GCF_024749225.1. Classification (NCBI taxonomy): domain Bacteria; kingdom Pseudomonadati; phylum Pseudomonadota; class Gammaproteobacteria; order Pseudomonadales; family Pseudomonadaceae; genus Pseudomonas; species Pseudomonas sp. B21-019. Next base: position 5,312,033 of record NZ_CP087193.1, on the reverse strand, counting down.
CACTTCGACTTTCTCCGCGAGGAAGCCGTTGAATGGCGCGGCGATGACGTTGGCGAGCAGGGTGAAGGTGAAGAACACCATCAACACCACCAACACCACGAATATCGGCCAGAGGATATAGCTGAGGAAGCTCAGCCAATCGGGCAGGGACGGCATCAGCGTATCGACCCATAGGCTGAACTGATGGCCGGCCAGATAGATCAATCCGACGAACAGCACCAGGTTGATCGCCAGCGGCAACAACACGAACAGACGCAGACTCGGGCTCAGGACCAATTTGAGGCCCTCGCGCAAATATTGTGGGCCGGACAGAACAGGGGCGGGCATAACGTGCTCCGAGCAAGGGGTAAACGCGCCGACCTTACCGGCTTTGCCTGGTGGGTGAAAGCGCGGTAGCGGCATCGACATTAACTGTAACAAAGGCGTCTATACATTCACTGCAACGGAATAGAGACCGCCTATGAGCTGGATTGTTAAACCGTATTTCCTTAATCTTCGCCCCCTCGATACGCTGCACCCATTCTTTTACAGGACTGTCGAGCCCAAGCCTTCCCCAAGTGCTTTCAACGGTCCTTTTTTATTCCCGCCGGCAATCCGGCGTTCCGCGCCCAGTGTTTCGGGCCGGTCAACAGGAGCAGGTCATGTCTGAAGTCCGTCATTCGCGAGTGATTATTCTCGGTTCCGGCCCTGCCGGTTACAGCGCCGCGGTCTACGCCGCCCGTGCCAACCTCAAGCCTCTGCTGATCACCGGCATGCAGGCAGGCGGTCAACTGACCACCACCACCGAAGTCGACAACTGGCCAGGCGACGTCCACGGCCTGACCGGCCCGGCGCTGATGGAACGGATGAAAGAGCACGCCGAGCGCTTTGAAACCGAGATCGTGTTTGATCATATCAATGCCGTGGACTTCGCTGCCAAGCCGTACACCCTGATTGGCGACAGCGCGACTTACACTTGCGATGCACTGATCATCGCTACCGGTGCCAGCGCTCGTTACCTGGGCCTGCCGTCGGAAGAAACGTTCATGGGCAAAGGCGTTTCGGCCTGCGCGACCTGTGACGGTTTCTTCTATCGCAACAAGCCAGTGGCTGTGGTCGGTGGCGGTAATACCGCTGTCGAAGAAGCGCTGTACCTGGCCAACATCGCCAGCACCGTGACCCTGATTCACCGTCGCGAAACGTTCCGCGCCGAGAAGATCCTGATCGACAAGCTCAATGCCCGGGTTGCCGAAGGCAAGATCATCCTGAAGCTGAACGCGACCCTGGACGAAGTGCTGGGCGACAACATGGGTGTGACCGGTGCTCGCCTGAAGAACAACGATGGCAGCTTCGACGAAATCAAAGTCGACGGCGTGTTCATCGCCATCGGCCACACCCCGAACACGTCGTTGTTCGAAGGTCAGCTGACGTTGAAAGACGGCTACCTGGTTGTACAGGGCGGCCGTGACGGCAACGCCACTGCCACCAGCGTCGAAGGTATCTTTGCTGCCGGTGACGTGGCCGACCACGTTTATCGTCAAGCCATCACCTCGGCCGGCGCCGGCTGCATGGCGGCACTGGACACCGAGCGTTACCTCGACGGCCTTCAGAACGCTTCGTTCTGATTCCGCAGGACGCAAAAAACCGGCCTCGGCCGGTTTTTTTGCGCCTTCAGAAAAATGCAGTAAACCTGTGGGAGCGGGCTTAAATGCTCAAGCCAGTTTCTGTAGACACGCCTCAAGAATATCCAGCCCTTCTTCCAGCACGGCGGCCTCAGTGGTCAATGGCGCGAGCAGCCGAATGATGTGGCGCGACTTGCCGCTGGGCATCAGCAGCAAGCCCGACTCTCGCGCCAAGGCCAGCAGTTGTGTCAGTTGCGCCGAAGCCGGTGTGCCGTCGGCATTGATCAACTCAATGCCGCGCATCGCACCCACGCCGGTCAAACGGCCCAGATACGGTGACAGTCCGCGTGCTCGCCAGGCTTCGTAGCGGCTGACAATCGCTTCTTCCTGCTGCGAGCCCCAAGCGTGCAGATGTGCATCACTCATTTCATCCAGGGTCGCCAACGCGGCGGCGCAGGCGATGGGATTTCCTGAGTAGGTGCCGCCCAGTCCGCCCTTGGGCAAGTTGTCGACTAGCGACTTGCGCCCGACAACCGCACCCAGCGGCACGCCGCCGGCAATGCTTTTGCCCAGCAGGATCAGGTCCGGCTCAATGCCCAGTCGCGAAAACGCAAACCGCTGGCCGGTGCGGCCGAAGCCGGACTGGATTTCATCGGCGATCAGCAGAATGCCTTTGTCATCACAGAAACGCCGCAGCGCCTGGGCGAATTCCACATCCATCGCCAGAAAACCGCCTTCGCCCTGCACCGGCTCGACGATAAAACAGGCCACGTCATTCACGTCGATCTCGACGCTGAACAGCCGATCCATTGCCTTCAGGGCCTCGGCGCAGGTCACGTCATTGTCTTTGCTGGGGAAGGGCAGGTGGTACACCGGCCCCGGCAGCACGCCGACTTTCTGCTTGTAGGGCGCGACCTTGCCGTTGAGGTTGAGGGTGGCCAGCGTGCGGCCGTGGAAGGCGCCGTCAAAGGCAATGATCGCGGTGCGGCCGGTGGCGCCACGGACGATCTTCAGGGCGTTTTCCGCCGCTTCCGCGCCGCTGTTGGTGAGCATGCCACTGACCGGGTAATCCACCGGAATAAACGCAGCCAGGCGATCCATCAGTTCGATGTAAGGCACATGGGGAGCCGCATTGAACGCGTAGTGGGTCAGGCGGGTGGCTTGTTCACGAATGGCCTCGACGATGCGCGGATGGCAATGGCCGAGGTTCAGTACGCCGATTCCCCCGACGAAGTCGATGTAGCGCTTGCCATCGGTGTCCCAGACTTCGGCATTTTTGCCGTGGCTGAGACTGATGGGGTGAACAATGGAAATCGATTGACTGATGGTTTCGCGGCGCATGGATGGCTGACTCTGAAGAAGGGATACTTCTTTTTATCTAAGCCGCGAGCAGAGGTGCCCGGCAAACGAAATAAAGTTGCCGGGTCAATCTTAAAAGTCGGGATGTGCGGTAAGAGATGAATGGCAAAAGATCAAAAGATCGCAGCCTTCGGCAGCTCCTACAGGGATTGCGCGTTATTCAAGATTTGCGCAAATACCGTAGGAGCTGCCGAAGGCTGCGATCTTTTGATGTTGATCTTTCGCGAATCAGCGGCGTGTCAGTGGCTGCTGAGCGAACTTCACACCGGCCAGGCCATGGGCAATCAGAGCCCGAATGTTACCGTGGTCGCTGCCTTCGGGCGTGGCCACCACCGAACGATAATGCTCGCCAAACGCCAACAACGCTTCTTCATTGCTCAGACCTTCCAGCAGCGCCAGGCCCAGGGTCTTGCACGAGCCTTCGTTCTGCCCGGCTGCGTTTTCCACGCCACCGTTGTTGAAAGCCTGGGGCTGGTAGTCATAAACGGCGGCAATGAACGCCAGGGTGTCGGCGAAAACGTGTTCGCCGCTGTTGAGGCTGGCGCGCAGGGTGTTCAAATCACTCATTGGGTTTTCCTTTGGCGAACGCCGCTTGTTGGTCGGCGCTGGCTTCTTTCTGGTATTGGGCTTTCCACTCGGCGTACGGCATGCCGTAAACCACTTCGCGGGCTTCATCGAGGCTGACGTCGATCTGGCGTTCGTCGGCCGCGGCCTTGTACCACTTGGACAGGCAGTTGCGGCAGAAACCCGAGAGGTTCATCAGGTCGATGTTCTGCACGTCCTTGCGGCTGTCCAGGTGGGCAACCAGCCGGCGAAAGGCGGCGGCTTCAAGTTCCAGGCGTTGTTGATCGTTCATGATGGGCTCTGTGCAATCAAATCGTGGCGCGGATGATAAAAGCCTGGCGAGCGATGCGCCAGACGCGGTCAGCGGCTTGCGGCCAGGGTAATCGACACCGACTCGGCGAAGCGCAGGGCGTGGGGCTTGTCGACTTCGACTTCGGCATACAGCACCGACTCATTGGCCATGATCAGGTCCAGCAGCTCCTGGGTCAGGCGCTCGAGCAGGGCAAAGCGATTGCCTTCCACGTGGGCAATGATCGCCTTGGTGATGGTGCGGTAGTTCAGCGCGTGATCGATGTCGTTGTCACGCACGGCGTCCTGGGCGGCATACAGGATGGTCAGGTTGATCAGCACATCCTGCTTGTTGAGGATTTCGTCCTCGTTGATCCCGATGAAAGTTCGCAAACACAGGTCCTTGACCCGGATGCGTGCCATTCCTGGTTGAAGTTGTGGCATTGCTACTTGCTCCGTCCAATCAATTGCAGGAACTCCTGGCGGGTGTTGCTCGACTCGCGGAAGGCGCCGAGCATCACCGAGGTGTTCATGGTCGAATTCTGTTTCTCGACGCCGCGCATCATCATGCACATGTGCTGGGCTTCGATGACCACCGCGACACCGGCGGCATCGGTCACTTGCTGCACGGCTTCGGCGATTTGCCGGGTGAGGTTTTCCTGGATTTGCAGGCGGCGGGCGAACATATCCACAAGCCGTGCAATCTTCGACAGGCCCAGCACCTTGCCCGTTGGAATATAAGCCACATGCGCCTTGCCGATGAAGGGCAGCATGTGATGTTCACACAGCGAGTACAACTCGATGTTGTCGACAATGATCATTTCATCGTTGTCAGAGGCGAACAGTGCGCCGTTGACGATCTCTTCGACACTCTGTTCGTAACCGTGACACAGGTATTGCATGGCCTTGGCGGCGCGCAACGGGGTGTCTTGCAGCCCTTCGCGGTCGGGGTTTTCACCGAGGCCGATGAGGATCTCGCGATAGCTCTGGGACAGGGCGTTGTGGGGCAGGGATAACGTCATGGGGACATCCTCGCGGGGGCGGCTTATTTGACGTGCCGTCCGCCATTGACGGTCAGGGTCGTGCCGGTGACATAAGGGTTGTCGAGCAAATAGCGCAGGCTCTGGTAGATCACTTCGCTGCCGGGTTCGATGCCCAGTGCGGATTTGGCCAGGACCCTGGCGCGGTACGCCGCGTCGTCGTCGGGATTGAACAGTAGCAGGGCTGGCGCGATACCGTTGACCTTGATGTCTGGCGCGTACTTGGCGGCAAAGGACAGGGTCAGGCTGTCGAGCCCGGCTTTGCTGGCGCAGTAGCCGATGTGCTTGCTGCTGCCCTTGCGGGTCACGTCATCGCTGATGTGCACGATGTCGGCGGGGCTTGAGCGTCTGAGTAAATCGGCACAGTGCAGGTTGATCAGGTAGGGCGCCAGCATGTGCACGCTGAACATGCGGGTGAAGGCTTCGACTTCGGCGCCCGGGGTTTCGGCCAGCCATTCGGAGGCGTTGTGGACTATCGCCCGCAGGCTGTCGGTGTGGTTCTTCAGTTCACCGATGAACGCGAGAATTCCGGCCTCGCTGGAAAAGTCCGCGAACACCGCGGTCGCTCCCAGATCGCGCAGGGTCTTTACGCCGGGGCGTTCGCTGCGGTAACTGAAAATGACCGGATGGCCGTCTTCGAGCAAACGCTGCGCGCAGTGCAAGCCGACACGCTGGCCGGCACCGGTGATGAGGATGGGGGCTGCGGAAGAGGTCATGAACGGCTCGCGTCGCGGTTAGAGCAAAACTATACCAGCGACGGGAGTCGTGCACCTACGCTCCTGCAAGAGTTACTGATTTTGGGTAGTAGGCGTTGCGGGCAACGGTTGTTGCGGTGCGGTGTTCAGCCAGCCGGCCAACAGATGGGTCGACAATGGAATGAAGAAATAGACCATCAGCGGCGTCAGGCACAGGGTGCTGACGAACACCCGGGCCAGTAATCCTGTTTCGGCCAATAACGGTCCCAGTACAAAGTTGAACAGCAGGGACACGGGAAAGAACGCCAGCCAGATCGCCACGGCCTGCTTCCAGCGTGGCGGGCGTTGCCCTACCGCACCGAACCAGCCATCGATGCCACTGACCCGATGCTCCGAAGGATGGGCAAACAGATTGCTGCCGCGTCCCAGCCAGGCAGTACGCGAGGCGGAATGCTCCCAGGCATGCAGGGTCTGCTCGTCGGCGAAGCGGAAAATAATCTGGAATTCGTCATCGTCGGGTGGCGGAGCGAGCACGCCAGAGCCGAGGTAACCGGGGAAGTCGGTGGCCAATTGTTCGCCTTCGCGCAACCAGGCCATCAGGTCCTGATAACGCCCGTCGGCGACGCGACGCGCAACCATCAGCGTGACGGGGGAAGTAGACATTGTGTATCTCCATATGACAAACGCGTCGCTCCGGATAAGAGCTTCGCCAGACACAGCGCCGGGGTGGTGGGCTGCGTCTCGGGACAAGCAAGGATTATTCCTGATTACGTCATGGACGTCAGTACCAACTTCTTTCAACTACGTGTTGAAAGCTACCGGGGCAGGAGAGTTAGAATGGGATCCAATATTTTACATGGACGTAAATCCAAAGATGCCTGCGCTGACCGACGTTACGCCTGGCTTGTCCTCTGGTATCTCCCTGATTCGAGAAGAGCTGTTCCCGATTCGTGAGGTCGCGCGCATGACAGGAGTCAACCCGGTCACGCTTCGAGCCTGGGAGCGACGCTACGGGCTGATACAGCCCACCCGCACCGAAAGCGGGCACCGTTTGTATTCGATGATCGATATCGAGCGTGTCCGCAGCATCCTCGGCTGGATCGAGCGCGGTGTCGCGGTCAGCAAGGTTGGCAAGATACTGGCCAAGACCGAACCGCTCCAGGCGCTGGAGCGGATCATTCCCGACGAGCTCGTTCAAGCCGACTACGGCCAATGGCAGCAGCAGGTCAAGGCGGCGGTGAGTGTTTTTGACGAAGTTCAGCTGGAACACATCTACGGTCAGATTTTTTCCAGTTATCCGCTGACAGTTGTATTCCAGGACATTCTGATTCCGATCTGGAAGCTATTGCTACAACGCCAAGATGCGTTCGGTCAGACCAGCGAGTGGCTTTTTCTGGATGGCTTTCTGCGTTCTCGAGTATTGCAACGCCTGCTGCTGGTGCGTGTCATGCAACCGCGACGAGTGATTGTCTGCGCCTTGGCCGACCAATGTCGTGAACTCGAAGTGTTGGTCACGGCGCTGTATCTGAGCAGCATCGATTCGGCTATTCAGTTGTTGGCGATCGGGCAGCCCTTCGACGAGTTGATCCTGGTCTGTGAGAAGATCAAGCCCAGGGCGCTGGTGTTGATTTCCAATCACGCGCCGACTGCCGAACTGCCTCGACGTTTGAACCGTCTGGCCATGGGGCTGGAATGTCAGCTGTTTCTGGCCGGGGATGCGTCCGACCTGGCGCAAGAGAGTCTGGCCGGGTCGTCGGTGGGTTGCCTTGGAAACGAAGGGGGGGTGATGCGCCAGCGTCTGAAACAGTTCCTGGCGGGAAACCTGGATACCTGAGATTCAAATATGCAAAGCAGGATGGGTCAGGCGATGTTGCTGAAGGATGTACTGACGCAGACGCTCGGTTTCGTCCTTGTCACTCTGGCTCAACTCGTAGGCGTAGAAACCTTGCTCGGTCTCACGCTCCAGGGTGCCGCGCAATGCAATCCGCTCATAGCCTGACGGGCTGAACCACAGCGCGAAGTGCTTTGGCGCCTTGGTCTTGTTGCGAACTTCCAGCAAAACCCCTTTGAACGATATTTCGTGCACCCACATCGTGCCGGGTTGCCCCTTGGCATTTTCCAGCGCCACTGGCTCTTCGAGCGCCAGGCGCCATGGCCGAATCATTGGCCCGTCTTCATAAATGCTGGGGACACCGAGGCGTAGATGCATTGCGTGAAACTCATCTTCCACCAGGTGCAGCGGGAAGGTCATTTGCTGATTTTCGAAAGTGGCCTGGATGGTGACTTGCTCATGGGCGGCCAGGCGTGTGAGCAAATCACGGATCTGCGAGCCGCCGTTGACCAGCAAACTCGACGTCGCATCCCGCACATTGAGTTGCGGGTTGTGTTGCATGGTCTGGATAAAGTCCAGCTCATCCTGGGTCAGGAGTGCGTCGCGCTGCATGATTTGCTCGAAAGAAATAATTACAAAGTCATCGGTGATTGTAGTAAATGACCACTAATTCTCAGATTGGTTTGATCCGTTCGTCGACTTGAGATCAGCAAGTTCTGCCTGTACCTCAGCCAATTGCGCTTCCAGCTGTGCAACTCGCTGCTGTGCCTTGACCTGAACCGTGACGTCTTTCTGCACCCCGACAAAATAGGTTTGTCCGTCGTGCGGGTTTTTTACCGTGGAAAGCGACAGTTCGTTCCAGAACGGGGTGCCGTCCTTGCGGTAATTCCTGAGAATTTCCCGGCAGGAAGCGCCATTGTCCAGCGCTTGGCGAATCAATGCGAGGGCGGGCTGATCCCGGTCTCCTGCCTGCAAAAAACGGCAATCCTGATAGAGGATTTCTTCGCTCGTATAGCCCGTCAGGCGTTCGAACGCCGGGTTTACGTAAATCAGGATGTTGTCCTGCTCGCCTTCCTTTTCGGCAATCACGATGCCGTCGTTGGACGCGTCGATCACCATTTGCAGCAGTGAGGCATTGATCATCGCAGAGTCCTTTGCGTATTGATGGGTACGCTGCATTCTAAAAGATCAATGAGGGCTGTGCTGTTAATATCTCGGCCTTTTACTCAGCTTCAGGATCAGATTGATGAAAGTCGCCATCCTTTCCGGCTCGGTGTACGGCACGGCCGAAGAAGTCGCCCGCCACGCCGCAAGCCTATTGAACGCCGCCGGTTTTGAAACCTGGCACAACCCGCGCGCGACACTTGCCGATGTTCAGGCTTTTGGCCCGGAAGCATTTCTGGCGGTGACTTCGACCACCGGCATGGGTGAGTTGCCGGACAACCTGCAACCGTTGTATTCGACGATTCGCGATCAATTGCCCGCCGCCTGGCGTGGCTTGCCGGGTGCCGTTATCGGGTTGGGCGACTCGAGTTACGGCGATACGTTCTGCGGTGGCGGTGAGCAAATGCGTGAGTTGTTCGGCGAACTGGGCGTGCATGAAGTGCTGCCGATGTTGCGTCTGGACGCCAGTGAAACGGTAACGCCGGAAACCGACGCCGAGCCTTGGCTGGCGGACCTGGTCAGCGCTCTGCGGGGCTGACCGGCTTTTATTGGCGGCAGTGTTCTGACATGGATCCAGGCTCCCCCGCGCACTGACTCGCTCGGCCACCAAGCTGGCTGCCAATGCAACTAGCCGATCTCCGGGGGCTGACTAGACTGCTGTAACGTCAGTGAACATTAAGAACCCAGAACAATAAAAAGAGATCCTTGCCGTGAGCGTAACTCCCTTCCAGTCGCTACACAGTCTCCAGGATAAAGTCAGTGCCGCCGAGTGGCAGACCCGCGTCGACCTGGCGGCCTGTTATCGTCTGGTCGCCCTCCACGGCTGGGACGATCTGATCTTCACGCACATTTCAGCCAAGGTGCCAGGCACTGAAGACTTCCTGATCAACCCGTTCGGGATGATGTTCCATGAAATCACCGCGTCGAGCCTGGTCAAGGTCGATCAGGCCGGCAACAAATTGATGGACAGCCCCTACGAGATCAACCCGGCGGGTTACACCATCCACAGCGCGGTGCATGAAGTCCGGCATGACGTCGTGAGTGTACTGCATACCCACACGGCGGCGGGCGTGGCGGTATCGGCTCAGAAACAGGGCATTTTGCCGATCAGTCAGCAGTCATTGTTCGTCCTGTCCAGCCTGGCTTATCACGCCTACGAAGGCGTGGCACTGAACCATGAGGAGAAGGCGCGGCTGCAAGCCGACCTGGGTGAAAACAATTTTCTGATGCTGCACAACCACGGTCTGCTGACCTGTGGCGGCACCATCGCCGACACGTTCCTGATGATGTTTACCTTTCAGCGCGCCTGCGAGATTCAGGTGCTGGCGCAGAACGGTGGCGCGGAGCTGATCGCCATCGAACCGCAGATTCTGGCGGGCGCCAAGGCGATGATCGCCGGCGTCACCAAAAGTGCTCAAGGGATGGGTGGCGCGCTGGCCTGGCCGGCGCTGCTGCGCAAACTCGATAAACAAGACCCGGGTTATAAACTCTAAATGGCACTCGCCGAAATTCCTCTGTGTGTCTGGCGTAAACGCGGCCAGACGTTCGTCTTCCGCGGTCAGACTATCCGCTATTGGGCAGCGGGACAGGGCGAGCCGCTGTTGCTGATCCATGGCTTCCCGACCGCCAGCTGGGACTGGCATTACCTGTGGCAGCCGCTGGCGCAGCGCTATCGGGTGATTGCCTGCGACATGCTCGGCTTCGGCGATTCGGCCAAACCGGTGAACCACCATTACAGCCTGCTGGAACAGGCCGATCTGCAACAGGCGTTACTGGCGCACTTGAACGTCGAGCAACCTGTTCACGTGTTGGCACACGATTATGGCGACAGCGTTGCCCAGGAGCTCTTGGCCCGGCACTACGAAGCACGCGCTCATATCGCCAGTTGCGTGTTCCTCAATGGTGGATTGTTTCCCGAAACCCATCGCCCGGTGTTGATGCAAAAACTCCTGCTAAGCCCCTTGGGCTGGATGATCGGGCTAGCTTTTACCCGTGACGCTCTGGTGAAGAGTTTCAAGCAGATTTTCGGTCCGCAGACCCGGCCCACCGAAAGTGAGCTGGATGATTTCTGGAGCCTGGTCGACAGCAATCACGGGCAGCGGATCATGCATAAACTGATCGGTTATATCCCGCAGCGACGGGTCCAGCGTGAGCGTTGGGTCAGCGCCATGCAGCGTGGCGAGATACCGCTGCGATTTATCAATGGCGAGGTCGACCCGGTTTCCGGCGCGCACATGGTGGCGCGCTATCGGCAACTGATTCCCGCCCCGGACACTGTCCTGCTGTCCGAGATCGGCCATTACCCACAGATCGAAGCGCCGGCGCAGGTGCTCAAGCACTATCTGGAATTTCGCGATCAGTTGATTTCACCGCCGCTCAAGTTGGCGTGTTCCTGACTATCCCGCTGCCTTATCGCGCACCATTCAGCCGCCCCCGTGTTCATTGTGACCGGCAGCTCTGTGCCTGACACTCACACTAATAGTCCCTGGCCTGCTGGAGTTCCCCATGAATGAGTCTGTGCGCTTCGAAGATAAAGTCGTGATCGTCACCGGTGCGGGCGGCGGCTTGGGGCGAGCGCATGCATTGCTGTTCGCAAAGCAGGGCGCCAAAGTGCTGGTCAATGATCTCGGCGGCTCGGCTCAGGGTGAAGGCGCCAATGCATCGGCGGCCGATCGGGTGGTGGCGGAAATTCGTGAAGCGGGCGGCATTGCCGAGGCAAACCATGACTCCGTCACCGACGGTGACAAAATCGTCCAGCACGCCCTCGATACGTTCGGTCGTATCGATGTCGTGGTGAACAACGCCGGCATCCTGCGCGACAAGACCTTTCACAAAATGGACGACAGCGATTGGGACCTGGTTTACCGCGTTCACGTCGAAGGCGCCTACAAGGTCACTCGCGCCGCCTGGCCACACATGCGTGAGCAAAACTATGGCCGCGTGATCTTCACCGCGTCGACCTCGGGCATCTATGGCAACTTCGGCCAGTCCAACTATGGCATGGCCAAACTCGGCCTCTACGGCCTGACCCGCACACTGGCTATCGAGGGCCGCAAGAACAACATCCTGGTCAACGCCATCGCCCCTACCGGCGGCACCCGCATGACTGAAGGCCTGATCCCGCCGCAAGTATTCGAGCAACTCAAACCGGAACTGGTCAGCCCATTGGTGGTGTACCTGGCCAGCGAGCAATGCCAGGAAACGTCGGGGCTGTTCGAGGTCGGTGGCGGCTGGATGGGCAAGGTGCGCTGGGAGCGCAGCCTGGGGGCCGGGTTCGATCCGCGGGTCGGTTTCTCGCCGGAGGATGTGGCGGCGCATTGGCAGCAGATCTGCGATTTCGAAGGCGCGGCGCATCCGAAGGACAACATTGAGGCGCTGAAGGAAATGATGGAGAACTTGCAGAAGCATTCCCTCTGATTGCGCGACATCTGGCGGGGCTTGCCTGAGTCCCGTCATCTCCCCCCGATTGCTTCCTGCCTGAAAACCTTTCGCCCATAAAAAAGGCCGCTGCAAACGCAGCGGCCAAAGTAAGACGTGGATCCAGGAGCTACAAATCAACGTCAGTGAACACAGGGCGATGAGTCGAAAAAATACGCTTCAAATCATCTGGATTCTGTCGCCAACGGGGTGGTCTATCATCCCCGTTCTTTGTGCTTTCGGGCCGTTTTCCGTGAAAGCCGGACAAGAATAAGATATTGATCACAAAGGAAAAATAGCGATTTCAGACATGCACTGTTACAGTCTTGGCAACAGTCTTCGGCTGACCTTTTGTAACAGCTGCCGTTAGCTGCGCCAGCTGTTACACATCCAACTTCAATCATGTCCCATGCACTGCACTGATAACCCTCCATCCAGCCCATCCATACCCCGCGCAAAACCCCGCCCCATGCGGGGCTTCATCCTTTGGAGGTACATCGCGAATACCTCCTTGGTGCGCTTATCGCTCCCGGCGAGCGGCAGTAGGGTGGGGCCTTCTGTCACTCACCGGGGAAGACGCATGACAAAAACAACAATGCGCGCCATCTTCAAGCCGCAAGCGCTGGCCGCTGCGGTGGCCTTGGGCTGCTGTGCCCAGGCGCAGGCCGTTTCATTCAACATCGGCGAAATCGAGGGGCAGTTCGATTCCTCGTTGTCCGTCGGCGCGAGCTGGGGCATGCGCGATGCCGACAAGTCGCTGGTGGGTACCGTCAATGGTGGGACAGGCCAATCCTCGACCGGTGATGACGGACGCCTGAACTTCAAGAAAGGTGAAACCTTCTCCAAGATCTTCAAGGGCATCCACGACCTCGAATTGAAGTACGGCGACACCGGCGTGTTCGTCCGTGGCAAGTACTGGTACGACTTCGAGCTGAAGGATGAAGACCGCGAGTTCAAGCAGATCAGCGACAGCGGTCGCAAGGAAGGCGCCAAGTCTTCCGGGGCGGAGCTTCTCGATGCCTTCGTTTATCACAACTATTCCATCGCCGATCTGCCGGGCACCGTACGTGCCGGTAAACAGGTGGTCAGCTGGGGTGAAAGCACTTTCATCGGCAATTCGATCAACAGCATCAACCCGGTCGACGTTTCGGCGTTCCGGCGTCCCGGCGCGGAGATCAAGGAAGGCCTGATTCCGGTCAACATGCTGTTCGCTTCCCAGGGCTTGACCGATCAACTCACGGTGGAAGGTTTCTACCAACTGGAGTGGGATCAGACGGTTCTCGACAACTGTGGCACCTTCTTCGGTAACGACGTGGTGGCGGACGGTTGCAACAACAACTACACCGTCGGCAGCCCGGCGATTGCTCCGTTGGCACCGCTGGCGGCAGCCTTTGGCCAACCTATCCAGGTCACCCGTGAGGGCGTGATCGTGCCCCGTGGCGGTGACCGTGACGCACGGGATTCGGGGCAGTGGGGCGCGGCTTTGCGCTGGCTCGGTGACGACACCGAATACGGCCTCTACTTCATGAACTACCACAGTCGCACACCGACCGTCGGCACCACCACCGCCGGGCTGTCGACACTGGCCAGACTGCCGGGCATGGTCAGCGCCGCCAACCGTCTGGCTCCGGGCAGCGGTGCGGGCCTGGCCCAAAGCGTGATGCTCGGGCGCGGCCAGTATTACCTCGAATACCCGGAAGACATTCGCCTGTACGGTGCGAGTTTCTCCACCACGTTGCCCACCGGTACTGCCTGGACTGGCGAAATCAGCTATCGGCCTAACGCTCCGGTGCAGGTCAACACCAACGACCTGACCCTGGCGTTGCTCAACCCGATCGCCGGCGGCGCGGCATCGCCTGTAGCGACCCGGCCTGGCGCCGACAATACCGGTTACCGCCGCAAGGAAGTGACCCAGGTGCAAAGCACCCTGACGCATTTCTTCGATCAAGTGCTGGGCGCCCAACGGCTGACCCTGGTCGGTGAAGCGGCGATGGTCCATGTCGGTGGTCTGGAGCCGCGGAGCAAGCTGCGTTACGGCCGTGATTCGGTCTACGGCCAGTACGGTTTCGGTGGCGATACCGACGGCTTCGTCACCTCGACCTCCTGGGGCTACCGTGCCCGGGCGATCCTCGATTACGCCAACGTGATCGGCGGGATCAACCTCAAGCCCAACCTGTCCTGGTCCCATGATGTCGCCGGCTACGGCCCCAACGGGCTGTTCAACGAAGGCGCCAAGGCGATTAGCGTCGGTGTCGATGCCGACTACCGCAACACCTATACCGCAAGCTTGAGTTACACCGACTTTTTCGGCGGGAATTACAACACCCTGACCGACCGCGACTTCCTGGCGCTGAGCTTCGGCGTGAACTTCTGATCTGGCTGAGAAGGATGATGTTAATGCGCAAGATGATTCTGCAATGCGGCGCCCTGGCACTGAGTCTGTTGGCCGCCAACGTGATGGCTGCGGTCTCGCCGGAAGAGGCCAATAAGCTCGGCACCACCCTCACGCCGCTGGGCGCCGAGAAGGCCGGCAACGCCGATGGTTCGATCCCGGCCTGGACCGGTGGCATCCCGAAAAACGCTGGCGCGGTCGACAGCAAAGGCTTCCTGGCTGACCCGTTCGCCAGTGAAAAGCCGCTGTTCACCATCACCGCTGCAACGGTCGACAAGTACAAGGACAAGCTTTCGGACGGGCAGGTGGCGATGTTCAAGCGCTACCCGGAAACCTACAAGATTCCGGTCTACCCAACCCACCGTACTGTGGCCGTGCCGCCGGAAATCTACGAGTCGGCCAAGCGCAGCGCGCTGAACGTAACCAGCATCAACGACGGTAACGGTCTGGCCAATTTCACCGGCAATCGCTACTACGCGTTCCCGATTCCGAAGAATGGCGTCGAGGTGCTGTGGAACCACATCACCCGTTACCACGGCGGAAATCTGCGACGGATCATCACCCAGGTGACGCCGCAGACCAACGGCAGCTACACACCGATCCGCTTTGAGGAAGAGATCGCCGTACCGCAATTGATGAAGGACCTGGACCCGGAAAAAGCCGCTAACGTGCTGACGTTCTTCAAGCAGTCGGTGACCGCGCCGGCACGGCTGGCGGGTAACGTGCTGCTGGTGCATGAAACCCTCGACCAGGTGAAAGAGCCGCGACTGGCGTGGATCTACAACGCCGGTCAACGTCGCGTGCGCCGTGCACCGCAAGTGGCCTACGACGGACCGGGCACCGCCGCTGACGGCCTGCGGACTTCGGATAACTTCGACATGTTCTCCGGTGCGCCAGATCGCTACGACTGGAAACTGATCGGCAAAAAGGAAATGTACATTCCCTACAACAGCTACAAACTCGACTCGCCGAGCCTCAAGTACGATGACGTGGTGAAAGCCGGGCACATCAACCAGGACCTGACCCGCTACGAGTTGCACCGGGTCTGGGAAGTGGTCGGTACGGTCAAGCCAAGTGAGCGGCACATCTACGCCAAACGCCACATGTATCTCGACGAAGACAGCTGGCAAGTGGCGCTGGTGGACCACTACGACGGTCGCGGCCAACTGTGGCGAGTGGCCGAAGGTCACGCCCAGTACTACTACGATCACCAGACTCCGGCCTACACCCTCGAGGCGCTCTACGACATCATTGCTGGCCGATACATTGCCCTGGGAATGAAGAACGAAGAGAAGCACAGTTTCATATTTGGCTTTGACGCCAAGGCTGCCGACTACACACCGTCGGCTCTGCGCGCCGAGGGCGTTCGGTAAGGGTTTTGATACATTGGCATCACAAAAGGCGACCGGTGGGTCGCCTTTTTTATGGGCGCCAATCAGCGCGCTGAATACCTCTCAACAAGCGGGTTGGAGAGGGTTAGGGTTGTCGGACAATTATAAAAAGGCACGCTGCAATGACCGCCATGACCCTGTGTCTGGACCGTTCTGGATTCCTGCCCCGCCTGTCCTCTCATCACCTGTCGCGGGCTCGCTTGACCGAGCCGCTACTGACCTCAACGGCCCGGGTGAAATTACTCTGCGCCCCCGCCGGCAGCGGCAAGAGTGCGCTGCTCGCCGAGTGCCTGTTGCGGGCGCCATCCCAGTGCCGGGTGCATTGGCTGCCCTTGTCTGGTGGGGTGTCGAGCGTGGCCGATTTTCGTCATCGTCTGGCTGAGGCGCTGGGGTTGGCCTCGTCGGGCGAAACCGAATTGCTGAGCAATCTGGCGCGATTGCAGACGCCGACCTGGCTGTTCCTCGATGACTACTGCCGTCTGCCGAGCCCGGAGCTGGACTCGTTGCTGGATCGCATGTTGGCGATCGGCAGCCCGATGCTGACCTGGTGGCTCGGCACTCGCCGCCGGCCGCAATGCAACTGGCCAAGGTTGCTGCTCGATGATGAGTTGTATGAGTGCGAGAGCGCTTCGCTGGCTTTTACTACAGGTGAAGTGGAGCAGCTGTTGCGTCCCTGGGTGCCGGATCAGGCCAACAAGGTGGCCAGTCGGGTCATCCAGCGCACCGGCGGCTGGTGTGCCGGTGTGCGGATCGCGCTGTTGCAGAAGTGCGACTGGTCGCGTCAGGACAACCTCCAGGGACGGGCGGACACCTTGCTCGATTATCTGGAGCACGAGTTGTTCAGCTCGCTGACGCCTGAGTTGAGTGAGGCCTGGCGCGTGCTGGCCCACTTGCCACGTTTCAATGCCCGACTGTGTGATCACCTGTTTGGGGCCGGGGAGGGCGCGCAGTACCTGAAGACCTTGCAAGTACTGGGTTGTTTTATCGAACCCTGGCGCGACTCCACCGACTGGCTGCAGGTGTTCACCCCGTTCACCCAATTGCTGCGCGATGAGCAATGGCCGGCCGGACGCTCCTGGCATCGGCGGGCCTGCCAGTGGTTCTGCGCCGAGCAGGACTGGAAGTCAGCCTTCGAACAGGCATTGCTTGCCGAGGAATACGAAGTGGCGGTCAGCCTGTTGCAGCACTTCAGTTTCGAGCATCTGTTCGAGGAGCAGACAGTGGTGCTGTTGTTGCGTCTGCATGAGCAACAAGGCGAGGAGCTGATGCTCGGCTCGCCGCAATTGATCGGGTTGATCACGGCGGCATCGTTGTTTGCGGGGCGGTTTGAGCAAGCGGCCGATTGCATCGAACACCTGTCGCGCTTTACCCCTCAACCGTCGGCGTTCTTGCAGCGGCAACTGATTGCCCGCTGGCAGGCTCAGCAAGGCTGGTTACTGCACTTGCAAGGGCGTATGGAGAGCTCGCGCGCGCATTTTCTCGACGCCCTGAGCGAGCTCGGTCCTGACTTCTGGACCGTACGCTTGATGTGCCTGTCGGGTTTGACTCAACAGGCACTGCTCCGGGGCGAGCTTGATGTCGCGCAGTCGCTGAACCGTGAGGCGCTGTGTCTGGCGCGAGCACAAGGCTCGCTGGTGCTAGAAGGGCTGCTGGAGCTTGATCATGCGCAATTGCTGGAGCAGCGCGGAGCTCCCCTGCGCGCGGAAAGCCTGCTCGCCAATATCCATGAGCTGCTGTGTCAGCGTTCTGAGCGGCCGGTCCCGTTGCTGGGGCGAATCGCGTTGCGTCGGGGTCGGCTGGCCCTTTGCCGGGGGCAAGATGAGCGTGCCGCCGAATTCTTCCAGGCCGGGCTGGAGGATTGCCTGCGCAGCCATGACAAACGTGTGCTTTACGGGTTTCTCGGTCAAGCACAACTGGCGGCCAATCAGGGGGACTATGGGCAAGCCTTTGTCCGGCTGCGCGATGCCGAGCGATTGATGCAACAGCGGCAGATTCCAGACACTGTTTACCGTGGCGTACTGTTACAAGTCAGCAGTCATTTCTGGTTGCAACAGGGGCGTGCCGAACTGGCATGCGAGGCCTTGAGCCGAGTGCTCAATCACTATCGCGGGCCGCAAGCGCGACAGGCCCCCCCGGCCACTCTGGAGCTGATTCCGCGCATTGAATATTTGTTGATCATTGCCAGGCACCGGGCAGAGCCGGATGCCATCGATGCTGCACCACAACTTGAGTCGTTGATAAAACAGGTGCAGGCGCGCGGAATGTTCGCGCTCGCCACCGAATTACAACTGGCCCTGGCCGAAGTGCTGTGGTGTGAGGGTCACACTACGAAGGCCATTGATGTGTTGCAGGAGGGCCTTCGCAACGTTGCGCGGTATGAGGCACTTCAAGTGCTAAGTGAGTTGCGCCAGCGTCAGCCGTCATTGTTACACGACGCGCAGGCTTCCCTCTTGTCTTGTGATCAACTTTGCAATCGTGCGGATGCAACAGAAATATTAAGCCAGCGTGAACTGCAAGTGCTGAAGCTGATTGCACTCGGTCATTCCAATCAAGAAATTGCCGACTCATTGTTTATTTCATTACATACCGTTAAAACCCACACTCGGCGCATACACGGAAAATTGCGGGTCGAACGCAGGACGCAGGCGGTGGCTAAGGCCAAGCTGTTAGGGTTGTGGGATTGAATCTGAAAATAAGGTGGTCAGTAAAATTGCTATGGAAGTTTCGGTGTTACATTGGGTTTAAGTTGTAAATAGTTGGTATTGCTTAACTGCTTTGGTGTGTTGTTGTCTTGGACTACTTTTGCTGACGTAAATTTTTCTACGTTATTCAAAACACCAAGGGCAACAAAATGAATATGATGAATAAATATCTGCCTATTGATGTCGGCAGTCGTCCGCAATGGCTTGAGCGTGCCAGCGTTAATGAACAACTGCACTTTGGCGAGCTGGAACAACAGTTAATCGCAAGTCAAGCCGATCTGGACAAACAACTGGGAAGTCATGCCAGTGTGCAGGCTTACGCAAAAAATGTGGCCAGCCAACTGTTGCAGTTGGAGCTTGGCAGCACGCTGGACCCCGACAACCTGATGACCATCAGCCGTTACGTCTTCGATGTGGCCGGGAAGCGAATCACGCAAGAAGACAGGCGTTCTCTGACGGATTTGCTGCTGTGTGGCCTGCACGAGGAGGGGCGGCGGGGATCGATCACGTTTGAAGGTGAAAGTCTTCCTTCCGGATTAAACCAGCAATGGTTGGAGGAAGTGATGAACGAAGACGTGCGTGCCGCCTACGGTGCTGCATACCGGTCTGTGTTCCAGCGCAGTGAGGTGGTCACCACCATGGTCCGTATCACCCGGGATCAATTGTTGCTGAGTGCCTTTGGCGCGAAGCTACAGGGGCATCTCGACGACACCAGTCTCCAACGGGTGCAACAGGCGGTGGACGGGAATGCGAACCTGGTGATCGCGCCCTTACAGCTGCGTGACGATACTCGCCCACTCCTGGAACTGGTTGCCATTGGCAGCCGCAGCCCCAGCCTGGACGACTGGCTGCTGTATGCTCCCGATTCGCCTGGCGGTCAGGATTGGTATCAATTGCCCTCCCTTAGGCAATTGAGCTTTGAAATCGGTGGTTGGACGGCAACGTCCGAGGGGAGCGACTATCTGCTATGGCATTCCCACGCGCTGGATCGTGAGGCCATCAGCGGTTACATGAACCAGATTTCCAAACTGCCCAATCTGTGGCGTGGCGTGGCTCTTGCGCCTACCCCTTACACTGGGGCCGAAGTGCTGAACTCCGTTGTTTTCAATCATCGGGCCTGGCTCGTGGCCCAGGAAGAAAGCCACACCCCCTATGGTTATCGGACCGCTACACAGCAGCAGCGCCAGCACCTCACCCGGATGAACTGTGAACTGCGGGCAATGAAAACCATTGAAGTGCGTGAAGGCGGGTTCATCAGTTATGAGCGTTTTTGCCATCAACTGATCAAACAGCAGATTGAAGAAGTTCTGCTGTCCAGAGGTGAAAAAGTCGCTATCAACCCTGACCGGATTTTCGTGGAATACGAACGGGGTCAACAGATAACCCTGACCCGACTGATCGCCGACGAGGTACATTTTTATTCTGACAACGCGGCCCGGGATGGCGTCCCGCGTTTCACGGAGGCCACTGACCATCCACCCCTCACCAAACTCTCCATTCACGACATTGCCGCTTGGTCGCGAACGTTGCGCCCGGGTGAAAAGTACATCGACATGTTGCGTGCAACGCACATCGACCGTCCCAAAGGCTTTTTCAAGCAGCGGTTATACACGGGGATCATGCAGCGCCAGATGAGTGTGGCAATCCTGCAGGCGCTATTCACAGGCCGTCTGGTTCGGGAGCACTTCGATGAGTTGATGAAAGTTGTCACGGCGTTTGACTCTCCGCAACCGGACTGGCCTGTGGGCGAATCGCCTGCCAACGTGCGACACAGTGCTTTGTTCAAACTCCATCTCAAGGGGCACCTGATTGTCGGTGCGTTCGTTTTCAGGCTGCACGTTGCCGGGAAGATCGAGGAATATCTGTATACCCCGGATGCACCGGATGGACGTGAGCTGCGGCCGTTCAAGGATTTCGTGAGTGCGGTGAAAACCCGTGGCCTCGGTGATTACTTCTATAATCGGGCATTTGGGAAATACCAGCCGCAGGTCGGTACTTACCTGACGGATCTCGAGCAGGTCGCCAACTTCACCGAGGCGCCAATATTGGAGAAGAACAGTCGGGTCACGGATTTGTATTGGTGCTATTACGACGTGTTGACCAAGGTCATCTCTGACGTCGACGAGAAAACGCAAAGTCTTGAAGAGATCATCATCAGCCTGGTGAACAGCGCCGTCGTTTCGGCAGTGAGTGTCATCTCTATTGTCTATGCCCCCGTCGGTATCGCATTGAGCGTCGCCTTGTTTACTCAGAATCTGGTGCAAGGTGTTCATGCCTATACCGAGGGCAATCGGACCAAGGCCCTGAAGCATTACGTCAAGGCGGTGATTGAGTTGGCCTCCCTGGCTAAGGGAGTTCGAGGACTGTCGCAGGTTACCAAGTTGCAGAAAGACCTGATCGGTCTGCTGGGTGATGTGTATACCGTGGAAAAAATGTTTGCCGAAATATCCGGGCAGCCTCGATTGCATGAGCGGGCGCTGGAGGTCATTCAGGAGGTTCTCGACGACCCAGAGAGCATCACGAGCAAAACCACGATCGGGTAAGGACAATGGCTGAGCACAGGTATCGCGTCTGATTCAGCGACTGACATCGGCGGGCTGATACCCCATCCGCCAACTCACGGCCCGCGTCGCTGCCAGCAATCGCTGCGCCGCCGGACCGTTTTCGTCAGCGTGAAACAGTGAGGTCGGACCGACGATGGTCATGACCGCCGCTACGTTCCCTGCTGCGTTGAATACCGGTGCCGACAACGCATCCACACCCGGCATTAGCAACCCATGCACATGATGCAGGCCGCGTACGCGGATCTGTTCGCATAAGGCCGCATAGGTCTGATCGTCCGCCAAGACGTGTCCAGTGGCGTCGTGAAGTTCCTGATCGCGCAAGTCCACGGTTTCCCGCTTTGGTAGGTAAGCGCCAAATACCAGGCCAGTGGATGAACTGAGCAACGGCAATACCGAGCCCAATTGCGTGACCACCGTCACCGACCGCACCGCCGGCTCGATGTGCACGACCGTCGCGCCCTGATTACCCCACACCGCCAAAAAACAGGTTTCGTTCAGATCATCGCGCAGTTCGGCCAAGGGCAGGGCGGCGACTTTCAGCACGTCCATACTGTTCAGAGCAGCCAGGCCGACCCTAAGCGCTTCACGACCGAGGCCGTAATGGTTGGTGGCGGTGTTCTGCTCGGCAAAACCGCTGGCGATCAGCGCCTGGAGATAACGGTGAACCTTGCTCGCCGGCATCTGCACGTGTTCGGCCAGGCGCGACAAAGAGGTCGAGGGCGACAGCTCGGCGAGGGCCTTGAGGATGTCAGTACCGACCTCGGCCGAGCGGACTTTCTGTTTATCGTTGTTGCGCGGCGTTTCCATGAAGGCGGTCTGATCCCGGGACGAATGGGCGTCTTTATAGCTTGACGGTCAATACCAATCAAATTACGTTATGCGTAATTGGATTACGATAAAAATAACCCGGGCGTGCCAATACCTCATCGCAGAGCAATTGGCCATTGCCTACTCCCGTTCAGGAGGCTCCATGAACCTCGATTCAACGGCGCCAGCGCTGGCTTATCAGTCAGGCTTTGGCAACGAATTCAGCAGCGAAGCGTTGCCCGGCGCACTGCCTGTCGGCCAGAACTCCCCGCAAAAAGCTCCTTACGGCCTGTACACCGAACTGTTCTCCGGCACCGCGTTCACCATGGCCCGCAGCGAAGCACGCCGGACCTGGATGTACCGCATTCAGCCGTCGGCCAATCACCCGGCATTCGTCAAACTGGATCGGCAACTGGCCGGTGGTCCGTTGGGTGAAGTGACCCCCAATCGCCTGCGCTGGAACCCCTTGGACATCCCGACCGAGCCCACCGATTTCATCGACGGGCTGGTGAGCATGGCCGCCAATTCGGGCGCGGATAAACCGGCCGGGATCAGCATTTATAACTACCGCGCCAACCGTTCCATGGAGCGGGTGTTCTTCAACGCCGACGGCGAACTGCTGCTGGTACCGGAACTGGGCCGCCTGCGCATCGCCACCGAACTGGGCGTGCTGGAGCTGGAACCGCTGGAAATCGCCGTGCTGCCGCGCGGGCTGAAATTCCGCATCGAACTGCTCGACCCGCAAGCGCGGGGCTACGTGGCCGAAAACCATGGCGCTCCACTGCGCCTGCCGGATCTGGGGCCGATCGGCAGCAACGGCCTGGCCAACCCCCGCGATTTCCTGACCCCGGTGGCGCATTACGAAAACCTCAAGCAACCGACCACCCTGGTGCAGAAATTCCTCGGCCAGTTGTGGGGCTGCGAGCTTGATCATTCGCCGCTGAACGTGGTCGCCTGGCACGGCAATAACGTGCCGTACAAATATGACCTGCGTCGCTTCAACACCATCGGCACGGTGAGCTTCGATCATCCGGATCCGTCGATTTTCACCGTCCTGACCTCCCCGACCAGCGTGCACGGTCTGGCCAACCTCGACTTCGTGATCTTCCCGCCACGCTGGATGGTGGCCGAGAAAACCTTCCGTCCCCCGTGGTTCCACCGCAACCTGATGAACGAATACATGGGCCTGATCAAGGGTGAGTACGACGCCAAGGCCGAAGGTTTCGTGCCGGGCGGCGCCTCGTTGCACAGCTGCATGAGCGCCCACGGCCCCGATGGCGAGACCTGCACCAAGGCAATCAACGCTGAACTGGCGCCGGCTAAAATCGACAACACCATGGCTTTCATGTTCGAGACCAGCCAGGTGCTGCGCCCGAGCCGATTCGCCCTGGATTGCCCGCAACTGCAAAACAATTACGACGCCTGCTGGGCCTCGCTGCCCGCCACTTTCGACCCGACCCGGAGATAACCCATGACTCAGACTTCCATCACTCGTAGCTGGGTTGCCTCCGCCAACGGCCACGCGGATTTCCCGTTGCAAAACCTGCCGCTGGGCGTGTTCAGCGTGAAGGGCGGCGCGCCGCGCAGTGGCGTGGCGATCGGCGACCATATCTTTGATCTGGGCGCGGCACTCGATGCCGGGCTGTTCGACGACGGTGCCGCGCGGACCGCCGTCGAAGCCACCCGTGGCGGCCAGCTGAATGCGTTTTTCGAGCTGGGTCGCGAGGCACGCGTCGCCCTGCGTGAACGCTTGATCGAGTTGTTTAAAGAAGGCAGCACCCTGCATGGCAAGATCGAAGCCCAAGGCGCAAAACTGCTGCCACTGGCGGCGGATTGCCAGATGCACCTGCCGGCGAAGATCAACGACTACACCGACTTCTACGTCGGCATCGAGCACGCGCAGAATGTCGGCAAACTGTTCCGCCCGGACAACCCGTTGCTGCCGAACTACAAGTACGTGCCGATCGGTTACCACGGCCGCGCCTCGACCATTCGTCCGTCCGGCACCGACGTGCGTCGACCGAAAGGCCAGACCCTGCCGGCCGGCCAGACCGAGCCGACGTTTGGCCCGTGCGCCCGTCTGGACTACGAGCTGGAATTGGGCATCTGGATCGGCCAGGGCAACGCAATGGGCGACTCGATTGCTATCGGTGACGCCGCCGATCACATCGCCGGTTTCTGCCTGCTCAACGATTGGTCGGCGCGGGATATCCAGGCCTGGGAATACCAGCCGCTGGGGCCGTTCCTGTCCAAGAGTTTCATCACCAGCATTTCGCCGTGGGTGGTGACGGCCGAAGCGCTGGAACCGTTCCGTCGTGCGCAGCCGGCGCGCCCTGAAGGCGACCCGCAGCCGCTGCCTTACCTGTTCGACAAACGCGATCAGGCGGCCGGTGCCTTCGACATCGAACTCGAAGTGCTGCTGCTGACCGAATCGATGCGAGAACAGAATCTGCCGGCCCATCGCCTGACCCTCAGCAATACCCAACACATGTACTGGACCGTTGCGCAGATGGTGGCGCATCACAGCGTCAACGGCTGCCAGTTGCAGGCCGGCGACCTGTTCGGTTCGGGCACGCTGTCCGGCCCTGAAAGCGGTCAGTTCGGCAGCCTGCTGGAAATCACCGAGGGCGGTAAAAAACCGATCGAACTGGCCTCGGGTGAGGTGCGTAAATTCCTCGAGGATGGCGACGAAATCATCCTGCGGGCACGTTGCAGCCGTGAGGGTTTTGCTTCCATCGGTTTCGGCGAATGCCGCGGCAAAGTGCTGCCGGCGCGCTAAGAGGATCGGCCCATGGAACTCTATACCTATTACCGTTCGACCTCGTCTTTCCGGGTGCGCATTGCGCTGGCGTTGAAGGGGCTGGATTACCAGGCATTGCCGATCAACCTGATCGCGCCGCAGGGGGGCGAACATCGCCAGCCGGCGTATCTGGGCATCAACCCGCAAGGCCGGGTGCCGGCCTTGCGCACCGACGAAGGTGAATTGCTGATTCAGTCACCGGCGATCATCGAGTACCTGGAGGAACGTTATCCACAGGTGCCGCTGCTGTCCAAAGACCTCGCCGCCCGCGCCCACGAGCGTGGCGTGGCGGCGGTGATCGGCTGCGATGTTCACCCGCTGCATAACGTCAGCGTGCTCAATAAGCTGCGGCAGTTGGGGCACGATGAGGCGCAAGTGGTCGAGTGGATCGGTCACTGGATCAGCCAAGGGTTGGCGACGGTGGAGCAGTTGATCGGTGACGCCGGTTATTGCTTCGGCGATCAGCCAGGGCTGGCGGATGTTTATTTGATCCCGCAGCTGTATGCGGCCGAGCGCTTCAATATTGCTCTGGACGCTTACCCGCGAATTCGTCGAGTGGCAGCGTTGGCGGCGCAGCATCCGGCATTCGTCAAGGCGCACCCGGCGAATCAGCCGGACACCCCGTAAGGCAAGATCAAAAGATCGTCCGAACGCGGCCCGAGCCTTCGGACGATCTTTTGATCTTTTGCTTTTAATGCACAACCGAATTGGGCGGCAAATGCCCCAACCGTTCAGTCAGGCGAATCCGCTGGATCGGGTCGTCGCAGAGCAGCAGCGCGTGTTCCAGGTCAAAACGCTCGGCATTCGGGCAATCCAGCCGTTGATAGAGGCTGGCCCGGGCCAGGTAGTCGGAGGCGTTGGCGTTGCCCAGCTCCAGCACGCGCTCGGCGTCGATCAGGGCGTCGATGTAGTCATCGTTCGTGAGGTACAACTGGCGCAGGTTGCGTGACAGCCGTTGCAGCATCTGCGCAGGTTCGGCGGTCTGCAAATGCTCGGCGCTGAGCTGCATGTTCGGGCCGTACTGGCGTTGCAGCAGTTCACGGCAATCGTTGGGGTACAGCCGGCGCCCGCCGCACGGGTCGAGCAGGTGATCGGCGCCTTGCACCCGCAGCAGGAAATGCCCGGGGAAGTTGACCCCGACCATGGGAATCTCCAGCCTTCTGGCCAGTTCCAGCGCAATCAGGCCCAGCGCCAGCGGCTGACCGCGCCGGCGTTCCAGTACTTTATGGAGCAATGCCACTTGCGGGCGCAAGGGCGTGAAGTCGTCCTGGGCGAACCCCAGGTCATTCATGCGCCGCAACAACGGTTGCGCCAACTCATTTACCGGCAGCATCGGTAATCCGTAGCTGACCCGCTGTTGCAAGTCCTTGAAGTCCGCCAGCACAGCTTCGGGATTCAGCTCTTTATCGTGTTCGGCGGCGATCCACAACGCCGCCTCGAACAGCGCGGGCGGTGATCGTTGCAGACAGTCGAAAAAGCGTTGGCGCGGGGTCATCAAAATCTCCGGGCAATGCCTCGTTTTAGCCCCGTCGCAGGCTTTCGTCCAGTGCTGAACACAGGCTGTAGCAGGTTATGTCCGAAAACCTTTAAAGCGGCGCTGCTTATTCCTGTGCGCTTCTGCAATTTTTGTGCGCAAGCCTATACTGGCGACTACAAGAAGTGATTCGGGAGCCCTACGATGTTCGCTCTCATGCAAAGCACTCGCCTTGAATCGCTGCACCTGAGCGTCGATCCGGTCACCGGGTTGAAGGCGGTGATTGCCATCCATAACAGCCGCCTGGGACCTGCCTTGGGCGGGTGTCGTTACCTTGCCTACCCCAGCGATGAATCCGCGATCGAGGATGCTGTGCGCCTCGCCCAAGGCATGAGTTACAAGGCGGCCCTGGCTGGCCTGGCTCAGGGTGGTGGCGTTGCGGTGATTATTCGCCCGGCCCATGTGGAAAACCGCGCCGCTGTATTCGAAGCGTTCGGGCGCTGGATCAATCAGCTCGACGGTCGCTACATCACCGCCATCGACGCCGGCACCTCGGTGGCGGACATGGACTGCATCGCCCAACATACGCAATTCGTCACCAGCACCACCGCTGCGGGTGACCCAGCACCGCATGCCGCCATGGGCGTATTCGCCGGCATTCGCAGCACCGCCATGGCCCGTTTGGGCAGCGATAATCTGGAAGGGCTGCGCATTGCCGTTCAAGGCCTGGGCAATGTTGGTTATGCCCTGGCCGAACAGCTGCACGCGGCTGGCGCCGAGCTGCTGGTCAGCGACATCGATCACGGCAAAGTACAACTGGCCATGGAGCAGTTGGGCGCTCATCCGATCGCCAACGAAGCGCTGCTCAGCACCCCTTGCGACATTCTCGCGCCTTGTGGCTTGGGCGGTGTGCTTAACAGGACCAGCGTGACGCAGTTGCGCTGCTCGGCGGTCGCAGGTTCGGCAAACAACCAACTGACCCATCTGGAAGTCGCCGATCAGCTGGAACGCCGGGGCATTCTGTATGCGCCGGATTACGTGATCAACGCCGGCGGACTGATCTACGTGTCGCTCAAACACCGTGGGGAAGAGCTGACGACCATCACCGCGCACCTGTCGAAAATCAGTTCACGGCTGACCGAAGTCTTCGCCCATGCCCAGGCGGAAAAACGCTCTCCGGCCAGGGTCGCGGATGAGTTGGCGGAGAAAGTGCTGTACCGATAAAAGTTTGAATCGATAAAGGAGTGAGTGCTTATCCGGCCAACTTGCTCCCCAAGCCCTGCGCCACAAACGCCGGGCCTGACAATCGCACGCCGACCCCGCGTGCCAGGAGCCCTGTGATGCTTCACAAGGTTGAGCTGCCCTACACCCGTTTTTTATCCCCTGACGGCCAGGTGCTCTGCGATCTTCCTGCCTGGGCCGACGACTTCAATCTGTTGACGCGCCTGTATCGGCAGATGGTTCTGACCCGCCTTTTCGACCAGAAAGCCGTCGCCCTGCAACGCACCGGGCGCATCGGTACCTACGCGCCGACCCTGGGCCAGGAAGCCATTGGCGTTGCGGTCGGCAGCCTGATGCACGCCGAAGACGTGCTGATCCCGTATTACCGCGACACCGCCGTGCAGCTGATGCGTGGCGTGCGCATGGAAGAAATCCTGTTGTATTGGGGTGGCGATGAGCGTGGCAGCGACTTTGTCGACCCGGCGGTGGCGCAGGATTTCCCGATCTGTGTGCCGATCGCCACCCAGGCCCTGCATGCCTGCGGCGTCGCCAGCGCATTCAAGATCCGTGGCGAGCATCGGGTCGCCGTCACCACTTGCGGCGATGGCGGCACCAGCAAAGGTGATTTTCTCGAGGCCCTCAATGTCGCTGGCGCCTGGCAGTTGCCGGTGGTGTTCATGGTCAACAACAACCAATGGGCGATCTCGGTACCGCGACGAATTCAGTGCGGCGCTCCTACGTTGGCGCAGAAAGCCATTGGCGCCGGGTTCCACGGTGAGCAAGTCGATGGCAACGACATCCTCGCCGTGTATGACCGCGTGCAAGCGGCCCTCGAACGGGCGCGCCACGGCAAAGGCCCGGTGTTGCTCGAATGCCTGAGCTATCGCCTCGGCGATCACACCACGGCCGACGATGCCACACGCTACCGCTCGGCGGACGAGGTCAAGCAAGCCTGGCTCGAAGAACCGATCAAACGTCTGCAGCGTTTCATGGTCGGGCAGGGCGTGTGGGATGAAAGCCGCGAGCAGGCGCTGATCAGAGAATGCCAGGGGTTGGTGCAGGTTGCTGTGGATAACTTCGAAGCGGCGGGCCTGCAGGCGCCGGCATCAGTGATCGATCATGTCTACGCCCAGTGGCCACAAGCCCTGGCCGAGCAGCGTGAAGACTTCCTCGAACGGGTGGCGCGCCGGACGGGAGGTTCGGGCCATGAGTAACGGTAAGGTAACGCTGCTGGAGGCGGTGAATCTGGCGTTGCATCGGGCCATGCGCGAAGACGAGAACGTTATCGTCCTCGGTGAAGACGTCGGGGTGAACGGTGGTGTGTTTCGCGCCACGCTGGGCCTGCGCGACAGCTTTGGTTTCAAGCGGGTGATCGACTCACCGCTGGCCGAAACCATGCTCGGCGGGCTGGTAGTGGGCATGGCGGCCCAAGGCTTGAAACCGGTGGTGGAAATCCAGTTCATGGGGTTTATCTACGCCACCATGGAGCACCTGGTGTCCCACGCCAGCCGCATGCGCAATCGCACGCGCGGGCGGCTCACTTGCCCGATAGTGCTGCGCTCGCCGATGGGCGCAGGGATTCGCGCGCCGGAACATCACAGCGAAAGCACCGAAGCCCTGTTCGCGCACATTCCGGGGTTGCGGGTGGTGATCCCGTCCTCGCCGGCCCGGGCCTATGGTTTGTTGCTCGCGGCCATCGACGACCCAGACCCGGTGATCTTTCTCGAACCGACCCGACTCTATCGCATGAACCCGCAACCGTTGCTGGACGACGGTAAACGCCTGCCGCTGGACAGCTGTTTCACCCTGCGCGAAGGCAGCGACATCACCTTGATCAGTTGGGGCGCCAGTGTGATGGAAACCCTGCAAGCCGCCACGCAACTGGCCGAGCAGGGCATCTCGGCGGAAGTAATCGATGTCGCCAGTATCAAACCGTTGGACCTCGACACAATGGAGGCCTCGGTGCGCAAGACCGGTCGCTGCGTGATCGTGCATGAGGCGCCGCGCTCCTGCGGGGTCGGCGCGGAAATCGCCGCCAGTCTCTACGAACGGGTGTTGCTGGAGTTGCAGGCACCGATCCAGCGAGTCACCGCGCCGGACATCCCGCCACCGCTGTATCGACTGGAATCGCTGTATATGCCTGGCGTCGAGGACATTCTTCACGCCTGTAACACCGTGCTGCGCCACGCCTGAAGAAGCCCTTGAAGAAACGCCAGAGGCCGAGGAGGTTGCGATGAAATACTTCAAACTGCCGGATCTGGGCGAAGGCTTGCAGGAAGCGGAAATCGTCCGTTGGCATGTGAAGGTCGGCGATACCGTCAAGGCTGACCAATTGCTGGTGTCGGTGGAAACCGCCAAGGCGCTGGTGGACATTCCCGCGCCCTACGACGGCGTGGTGGCGAAAACCTTCGGCGGCGAAGGCGACATCCTGCATGTGGGTGAGCCGTTGCTCGGTTACGAAGGCGAAGCGGACGCGGGCACCGTGGTCGGATGGCTTGAGGGCGGCGGCACGAATCAGGAGGATGCGTTTTTTATCGGCACCGCACCTTCGACCCGCGAATACCTGGCGAACCGCGCCACGCCGGCGGTGCGTCAATTGGCGCGGCAACTGGGCGTTGAACTGAGCGCCTTGGTCGGCACCGGCCAGGACGGCCAGATCACCCGCAGCGATGTGGAAAGCGCAGCCCAGATGGAACGTGAACGTTTCGGCGGTGAGAAGCTGCGCGGTGTGCGACGCAGCATGGCGTTGAACATGGCCAGGTCCCATGCCGAAGTGGTGCCGGTGACGATTTTCGGCGATGCCGATCTGCATCGCTGGGGGCAGGCGCGAGAACCACTGATTCGTCTGGCCAAGGCCATGGCGGCGGCCTGCGTGGTGGAGCCGGTACTCAACAGCGCCTTCGACGGTAAAACCCTGTCGCTCAAACAACACGAACGGCTCGACCTGGGCATTGCCGTGGATACACCGGACGGCTTGTTCGTGCCGGTGCTGCGCGATGTCGGCAATCGCTCGTCGGCGGACTTGAAAGAAGGTGTGATGCGCCTGCGCGCCGATGTGCAGGCGCGCTCGATTCCGCCCAAGGAGATGATGGGCGCGACCCTGACCCTGTCGAATTTCGGCACCTTGTTCGGCCGCTACGCCAACCCGGTGGTGGTGCCACCGCAAGTGGCGATCCTTGCCGCCGGGGCGATCCGCGATGAACCGGTGGCGGTCGAGGGCGCAGTGGCGGTGCATCCGATCCTGCCGCTGTCCCTGACCTTCGATCACCGCGTAGTGACGGGCGGCGAGGCGGCGCGGTTCTTCAAGGCGCTGGTGACGGCGCTGGAACAACCCGAGGCCTGACGTTTTGCGGGCATGAAAAAGGCCCTGAGCCATTGGACTCAGGGCCTATTCAATTCGGGCATTGCTTACTTCGGCGTCTTGGCGGCTTTGGCTGGCTTGGTCGGCTCAGCGGGCGCTACTTCAACAGGTGCAGCGACTTCAACAGGTGCAGCTTTTTCAGCGACTTCAGCTGGCGCATTCAGCAGTTCGGACAGTGCGTCCGGCTGGCTCTTGAACGCCTTGGCGAACACATCGCGATTTTTCGCCATGTAGATCCCGGCTTCTTCCACTTGCTGCTCGGTCAGGGACGGAACGGCTTTTTGCAACACTTCAGCCAGCAATTCGGCCAGTTCGAGCATTTTGTCATGACGGTCAGCTTCGGCTTTATCCATGAACAAGCGCTCCAGATCTCGGCTGCTGCGGTATACCACTTCGACGGCCATTCACCACCTCACATGCCTTCACATTTAGTTGTCTTTGCGACTACTGTATCTATATACAGCGAAAAGGATAAGCGAATCCCTGCGCTTTGGGTAGTGGCTTTTTAATGTAGACCGGATTCGGGGTTTGTCAGGTGAACGGGACGGGTGCGACCAAACGCCACGGAGCGTGTTTTAAAGCACCTCGCCATCATGTGGCAGGCAACCCCTGGCCTTTTTTCTGCATGCAGAACAACCGTCACGTCCAACCCGCATCATCCGCTCGAACCGAGCTAAGGAACAATCATCGTGAAAATCAACTGGGCCGAGAACCTGCGGCAGAACGTGCACCAACTGGCCGAGTCCCTGGGCAACCTGTTCGTCGAGACCTTCCACTACCTGGCGCTGTTCGCCATCGGTGCGGTGACTGCCTGGGCGGCGGTCATGGAGTTCATCGGGATGCTGGAACAGGGGCATATCAAGATCGATGACATCCTGTTGCTGTTCATCTACCTGGAACTGGGGGCGATGGTCGGGATTTACTTCAAGACCAACCACATGCCGGTGCGGTTCCTGATCTACGTGGCGATCACCGCGCTGACACGGCTGCTGATCTCCAACGTCTCGCACCACAATCCACCGGATCTGGGGATCATCTACCTGTGCGGCGGGATCCTGCTGCTGGCGTTTTCGATTCTGGTGGTGCGTTACGCTTCGTCGCAATTTCCTTCGGTGAAGATCGAACACCCGCAGCGCAAGATCGGTGCGGGTTCCGGTGAGCATCCTGAAGTGGAGAAGGGCGAGCTTTAAAACCCGATTTCAGGTCGGGGCCGGGCTTTGGCCTGTGGCGGCGGCAGCTTACGGTTGTCGCCGTCGGTCATGGCTTCGAGG
The DNA here is from genome assembly GCF_024749225.1 of Pseudomonas sp. B21-019. Lineage (NCBI taxonomy): Bacteria > Pseudomonadati > Pseudomonadota > Gammaproteobacteria > Pseudomonadales > Pseudomonadaceae > Pseudomonas > Pseudomonas sp. B21-019. The sequence continues at coordinate 5,280,091 of NZ_CP087193.1, read as the reverse complement.
ATGGCCACGGCACATTCACCCTGTTCGATGGCGATGCCGAACTGAATGCTTTGTACCAGGCGTTTGAGGCGCTTGGGGTCATTGCGTTGTTCGGCGCTGATCATCCGTTTGGCCACCACGCGGCCAGCGTTGGAGAGGGTCAGCATGATGCTGCCGTCCAGGCCCTGGATGCTCAGGTTGATTTGATAATCCGCTGCAAAGGCATCGGTAATGAGCTGAAAAGGGTTGTCCATAATGCGTCACCGCCTGATTGAACGTGCAGTTGTTGACGGCCATGATCGGGATTAGTTCGCAATACCAGACCACCGGCCTTCCATGTTCATGCGCTTTCTTCCGTGCCGCACAAGGGAGATAGCAAGGGGCATGCCGGAAAAACTGTCGGACAATGTTTACGGCAAAAAAACGGCGGGCACTCTGGCCCGCCTTCTTTTTGCCTGCCCGTTTCAGGGCATAAATGAATAGATGATCGCAGACAGTGCAATCAGACCGACCAACACCACGAACACGTTCGAGGCCTGGCCCGAGTACTGGCGCAAGGCCGGCACACGGCGGATGGCGTACATCGGCATCAGGAACAACAGGCAGGCGATGATCGGCCCGCCGAGGGTTTCGATCATGCCCAGGATGCTCGGGTTGAAGGTCGCCACGGCCCAGCAACTGAGGATCATGAACAGCGCAGTGAGGCGGTTCAGCCAACCAGCAGAGACGACTCGACCACGGCCACGCAGGCTTTTCACGATCAGGCCCTGAAAGCCTTCGCTGGCGCCGATGTAATGGCCCAGGAAGGATTTGGTGATTGCCACCAGCGCAATCAGCGGCGCGGCGTAAGCGATGACCGGTGTCTGGAAGTGGTTGGCCAGGTACGACAGGATCGAAATGTTCTGCGCCTTCGCCGCGGCCAAATCAGCCGGGGACAACGCCAGCACGCAGCTGAAGCAAAAGAACATAACCGTGACGACCATCATGGCGTGAGCGATCGCCAGAATGCCGCTGCTTTTGCGTTCGGCTTGCTTGCCGTAACGCTGCTTCTGATCGACGGCGAAGGCGGAAATGATTGGCGAATGGTTGAACGAGAACACCATCACCGGGATCGCCAGCCACAAGGTCTTGAAGAACAGCGGCAGCGGCATGCCCTCGCTGGCGGTGGCGAAGAACGCGCCGTTCCAGTTCGGGATCAGGCTGACACCGAGCAGCAGCAAGGCTGCGACGAACGGGTAAACCAGCACGCTCATGCATTTGACGATGACGCCCTGACCACAACGGACGATGGCCATCAGGCCGAGAATCAGCCCCAGTGACAGGATCGCCCGGGGCGGTGGCGTCATGTGCAACTGGTGCTCCATGAGGCTGCTCAGGGTATTGGTCAGCGCCACGCTGTACACCAGCAGAATCGGGAAAATCGCAAAGAAATACAGCAGCGTGATCAGTTTGCCGGCACCGATGCCGAAGTGTTCTTCCACCACTTCGGTGATGTCCCCGGAACGGCCGGACAACACGAAACGAGTCAGACCGCGGTGTGCAAAGAATGTCATCGGAAACGCCAGCACTGCCAGGATCAGCAGCGGCCAGAAACCACCCACACCGGCGTTGATCGGCAAAAACAGCGTGCCGGCGCCAATCGCTGTGCCATAGAGGCCAAGCATCCAGGTGGTGTCGTGTTTACTCCAGCCTTTGTGAGTTATTTCGCTACTGCGTGTGAGGTCTACAGCGGGATTATCGGCAGCAGGTGTACGTACATCGGTCATCGTTTTCGCCTCGTTATTGTTTTTGCTCGGGCTCACGGCGGGCAGACCGTTTGAAACTACTGCGCTCGACAATCCTGCGTTAAAAACAGGCTCGGAATGCTCATTTACAGCCAGTAAACTCCGCTTCCTCGCCTGTTTTTGCCTTGTCTTGTCTTCGCTCGCTACGTTTCAAACGGCCTGCCGGGACGGTCAGGAAATGCTCCTCAGCACTCCACCCAGCTAACAGCCAGGCCGCCCCGTGAAGTTTCTTTGTATTTGTCGTGCATATCGGCGCCGGTATCGCGCATGGTGCGGATCACCCGGTCCAGGGAAATGAAGTGTTTGCCGTCGCCGCGCAGGGCCATTTGCGTGGCGTTGATCGCCTTCACCGCGGCAATCGCGTTGCGCTCGATGCACGGTACTTGCACCAGGCCGCCGACCGGGTCGCAGGTCAGGCCGAGGTTGTGTTCCAGGCCGATTTCAGCGGCGTTTTCCAGTTGTTCCGGGGTGGCGCCGAGCACGTCGGCCAAGCCGGCGGCGGCCATGGCACAGGCCGAGCCGACTTCACCCTGGCAGCCGACTTCGGCGCCGGAGATCGAGGCGTTTTTCTTACAGAGAATGCCTACGGCGGCGGCACCCAAAAAGAACGCCACGACGTCATCGTCCGACGCGTCCGGGTTGAATTTCATGTAGTAGTGCAGCACGGCCGGAATGATCCCCGCCGCCCCGTTTGTAGGCGCGGTGACCATCCGTCCGCCCGCGGCGTTTTCTTCGTTCACGGCGAGGGCGAACAGGTTCACCCACTCCATGGCCGACAGGGTGGAGCTGATGACGTTCGGTTTGCCGATTTCCAACAGGCTGCGATGCAATTTCGCGGCGCGGCGCGGAACATTCAGTCCGCCGGGCAGGATGCCTTCGTGACGTAAGCCTTGCTCGACGCACTCGCGCATCACCGACCAGATGTGCAACAGGCCCTGACGGACTTCGGCTTCGCTGCGCCAGGCCAATTCATTGGCCATCATCAATTCGGACACCCGCAGACCGTGCTGTTTGCAGAGCTTGAGCAATTCGGCGGCGCTGGAAAAATCGTACGGCAGCACGACGTCGCTGGCCGGCGCAATGCCGGACTCGGCTTCGGCCGCTTCGATGATGAAACCGCCGCCCACCGAGTAGTACGTCTGCTCGAACAGCTCACCGGTTTCGCCGAAGGCTGTCAGGGACATGGCGTTAGGGTGGTAGGGCAGGCTCTCGTCGAGCAGCAGGAGATCGTGCTGCCAGTTGAAGGCGATGGTCGCTTTGCCGGCCAGGGACAGCTTGCCGGTTTCCCGCAGGTGCTGGATGCGCGAATCGATACTGGTCGGATCGATGCTGTCCGGCCATTCGCCCATCAGGCCCATGACACAGGCGCGGTCGGTGGCATGGCCGACGCCGGTGGCGGAAAGCGAGCCATAAAGGCGGATTTCTACCCGACGTACGGCGACCAGCAAATTCTGGTCAATCAGTGCTTGGGCAAAGGTCGCTGCGGCGCGCATCGGGCCGACTGTGTGGGAACTGGACGGACCGATGCCGACTTTGAAGAGATCGAAAACACTGATAGCCATGCTAAAGCCTATACAAGCAATGGAAGAGAAATCGCCGCCATTTTTGTAGGCCAAGCGCAATGTCGGCGATACTGCCTATCTCGGTCCTACGTGACCAACGAAACTTCCTAAGATAGCCTTTAGCAGGACTAAACGATGAGTCGTCAATTGCACGCCCAGACTTACGTCTGGCTGCACGTGTTTTCCTGTGCCGCGCGGCACCTGTCGTTCACCCGTTGCGCCGAAGAACTGCACATCACGCCGGGTGCGGTCAGTCAGCAAATTCGGCAACTGGAAGAGCGGCTGGGGTTTCGCCTGTTTCACCGTCGCGCCCGTGGGGTGGAGTTGAGTGCGCAAGGCCAGCGCCTGGCCATTACCGTCAACGAGGCTTACGGCAGCATCGACGCAGAATTGCGACGACTGGATGCAGGAATGATCAGCGGGATTTTGCGGGTGCGTTCGATTCCCTCGTTCCTGAGCAAATGGCTGACCCCGCGTTTGCCGCGTTTGCAGCAGCGCTTCCCGGACATTCAATTGCGCCTGGTGGCGGAGGACAGCAGCGTGCCGCTGCACGAGGGTGATTTCGACCTGGCGATCGATCTGAATGACGGCAGCTATCCCGGGTTGTTATCCACAACCTTGCTCGACGAACAGATATTCCCGGTGTGCGCCCCGAGCCTGTTGCGAGGGCGGCCGCCGCTGCACGGTCCGGCAGACTTGATGCACTTTCCGTTGTTGCACGACATTACCGCCTGGCGCGGCAGTTACGAATACGCGGAATGGGAGTTTTACCTCAATGCCATCGGCTTCGAAGGCGCGGACGTGCGGCGCGGGCACACCTTCAACCGCAATCACCTGACCATCGAAGCGGCGATTGCCGGGATGGGTGTGGCGATTGCGCGGCGAACGCTGCTTAACGATGAGCTGGAACGGGGCACGCTGATCGTGCCGTTTGGCCTGGCGGTGCCCAATCACAAGCGCTACGTGCTGCTCTATGCGCCGGGTGCGCTGAGTCATCCGGGCGTACGTGCGGTGCATGACTGGCTGGTGGAAGAGGCAGGGGTTTTTCGCAGCCAGCACCCACTGGGGGAACGGGCAGATGTGGGCAATTATGAGTGAAGAGAGGGGCAACCCAACTCCCGACATTAACAGTGCTTTTGCTCGTTGTCCGGCTTTTTTTGCGTATGAATATTTATCTTTTTTTAGGGGTTGAAATGTTCCGCGCACACACCGATTGTGTAACCAAGAGGTTGCGGTGATGACGCCCAAGGGCCAGCCGATGCGCCTCTTGCGAGCTAGCTGAAATAAGGGAAGAACTATGCAAATCCAAGTCAATAGCGATAACCATATTCAAAGCAGTAAACGACTGGAGGAGTGGGTACGTACTACCATTGAGAGCACGCTCGAACGTTATGAAGAGGACCTGACCCGCGTCGAGGTCCATCTGCGGGACGAGAACGGCGACAAGCCTGGTCCCCATGACATGCGCTGCCAGCTGGAAGCGCGGCCAAAAGGCCACCAACCGATTTCCGTTACCCATAAAGCCGCCTCCCTGGAACTGGCGATCGACGGGGCAGCCGAAAAACTTGAACATGCGCTGGAGCATATGTTTGGCAAATTGCGCGGCAAACCACGCGCCGCGGTGGTTCCGTTCGATAGGGGCGCCCATGCCGATGCACTGCTTGAAGATGAGTTTCTCGAGAACGAACAGGCTGCGCTCAACGGCTGAGGCCTGATTCACCTTTTACCTTCCTGATTAAAACGGGCCTGCGATTGCAGGCCCGTTTTTGTTTCAGTGTCCACCGGTCCCCTGCGGCAAAGGAACTTGCTGTGGTGAAGGGGCTTTCTGTGGCGAGGGGGCTTGCCCCCGTTGGACTGCGAAGCAGTCCCAAAACCATTCCCAAGAGTCGTGTCAGGCAAAACCGGATAGCAGATATTGCGACTGCTGCGCAGCCGAACGGGGGCAAGCCCCCTCGCCACAAAAATGTCCGACCTCAGGCCTCAGTAATCAAAACGCCACCGACGTCTGCACATACACCGTCCGCGGTTCTCCCACGTACTTGCCCTTGTTGTTGTCATCGAACGAGCGGGTGAAGTACTGGTGATTGAAGATGTTCTTCACCCCCACCGCCACATTCAAATCCGACAGTTTCGGCCCGAAGTCATACGCCGCGCGGCTGCTGAACAACATGTAGCCCGGAATCCTGCCGGTGCTGCCATCAGCGCTCTCTGTAGAGGTGTTGGCGTTGTCGGCGAACTGGTCACTCTGGTAGCTACTGTCCAGATTCAGTTTCCAGGCGCCTTCGGTATAGCCGACGCCGATCGTGCCTTTGTGTTTCGAGGAGAACGGCACGCGATTGCCCTTGTTCGGCCCGTCTTCGCGGATGGTCGCGTCAACATAGGCGTAAGTCGCGTACACATCGAAACCAGCCAGCGCCGGGCTCAAGTCGTCGAGGGCATAGTTGACGCTGGTCTCGATACCTTGATGACGGGTTTCGCCACGGGCGATCACCGAGTCGTTGGTTTGATTGCTTTCATACTGGTTATCGAAGTTGATCAGGAACGCGCCAATCTCGGCACGCAACGCGCCGTTGTCGTAACGGGTACCCAGCTCCCAGGTGCGGGCCTTCTCCGGTTTGACTTCACCGCTGGTCACCCGGTTGGGCATCTGACTGTATTGCACGCTGCCGAACGAGCCTTCGGTGTTGGCGTAGAGGTTCCAGCTGTCGGTCAGGTGATAGAGCACGTTCAATGCGGGCAGGGCGGTGTTGTAGTCGCCCTTGTATTTCACATTGGTCAGATTGTTGGTCTGCTGCGACTCGATCATTTCGTAGCGGATGCCCGGTGTGATCGTCCACTTGCCGATGTCGATCCGGTCGTCGACGAAGAACGCATTGGCTTCGGTACCGCCCCGTGTGTCGCGGTCGTTGCGGCTGTTGGTGGTCGGGAGCTCGTTGCTGGCGATCGGCGTGCGGTAGCGCAGTTCGTGGCCGGCCTCGTTGATGTAGCGATAGCCGACGCCGACTTCGTGACTGGTTTGGCCGAGATCGAAGCCTTGGGCGAAACGGGTTTCCAGGCCGCGCACCCAGTACTCGCGTGGCGACAGCGAGAGAAACGTGCCCTGGTCCAGATAACCGCTACGCAGGGTTTTGGTGAAGAACGTATTGGCGGTGAACTCGCGGCGATCTTCCTGATAGCGATAGCCGAAGTTGAACATTGTGCGGCGACCCCAGAACTGGTCTTTCGGGCGGGTCGACTGGTAAGGGTTGGCGTCGTAATCGGCGACGTTCAGCCCGCCGGGCATGTCCGCCTTGCCTTCGTAGTACTGGGCCATGGCGTTGAAGCTGTTGGCCTCATCGAGCTGGTATTTGCCTTTGAGGATCAGGTCGTCGATTTCGGTGTCGCTGTGTTCGCGCCAGTCGCCACCGCGGGTGCCCGAGTACAGAATCGCGCCGCCCAGGCCGTTGTCGGCCGTGCCGCCGGCCAGCAGGTTGCCGGTGGTCTTGAAGCCATCGTGGCTGGACGACGGACTGGTTTCGCTCTGGAAACCGCCCTTGACCGTCGGCTCATCGGGAATGGCGCGGGTCACGAAGTTGACCACGCCGCCGACGTTTTGCGGGCCGTAGCGCACCGCACCGCCGCCGCGCACCACGTCGACTGCGTCCATGTTGCCCATGCTGATCGGCGCAAACGACAACTGCGGCTGGCCATAAGGCGCGAAAGGCACCGGAATGCCATCCATCAATACCGTCGAACGGGAGGCCAGTCGTGGGTTGAGCCCGCGAATGCCGAAGTTCAGGGCCATGTCATGGCTGCCGGTGCCGTTGTTGTCCGGCGCATTCATCCCCGGGATACGGTTGAGCACGTCCCGGGCTTGAGTCGCGCCTTGGCGTTCAAACTCTTCGCGGCGGATCACGTCGCGAGCGCCGGGGTGTTCGAAGACGTTGGTCTGCGCTGCATCGCCGAGCCAGTCGCCGACCACTTTCGAGGTGTCCAGCTCCAGCGCCGCATTGCCCACCGGTTGCAGGCTGAAGGCATTGTTGCCCTCGGCGCGGGCTTGCAGGCCGGTGCCTTCGAGCAAGGCGTTCAAGCCTTGTTCGGCGGTGTAGTTGCCTTCCAGGCCGCGACTCTGCACACCGCTGGTGACTTGCGAGCCAAAGGAGATCAGCACGCCGGCTTCACGGCCAAACTGGTTGAGTGCGTTTTCCAGCGAAGACGGTGCGATGTGGTACGGCTTGGCGTCAGCGGCATGCACCAGGGGCAGAGCGCCCAAGCCCAGGCTGGCGCCCAGCAAGAGTTGGCGCAAGGTGCGGGCCAGAGGAATGAGACGGGTGGGTTGCATGGAGGGTGATCCTGAGAAGGTTGAATCAAGGGGGCTTTCCTTCTCTGTCACGCCAGATCTGAAAAACGGCTCACGTTGGGCGAATATTTTTACAGATTTACCGTTTTGCTTTTTGTGGCGAGGGAGCTTGCTCCCGCTCGGCTGCGAAGCAGTCGTAAACTAAGCAGGCATTCTTTCTGGAAAACTCCGGTGGCAAATTTTGGGGCTGCTTTGCAACCCAACGGGAGCAAGCTCCCTCGCCACAGGTTATGTATGTTGATCAAGATTCAGACCCTCGCCTCAACCGTCACCCAATACCGCGTAAACCGCTTCACCTTCACCGGCAAACTGATTTCCAGCAGATCAAGAACCCGCTCGCTGTCGTCCAGTGGATAAGTCCCGGAGATCAGTAGATCGGCAACATTTGCGGCGCAATTGAGTTGCCCGCGGCGATAGCGGCCGAGTTCGTCGAGGAAGTCCCCCAGGCGCATGTGTGCGGCCACCAACATGCCATCGGCCCAGGCGCCGCTGTTGGCGTCCAGTGGCAGGGGAGTGCCGATACCGCGTGCGGCGAAGCTCAACTGCCGGGCGGTTTGTAGCAGCAGCGGGGCGCCGTCATCGGGCTTCAATTCGACGCTGCCTTCGAACACCGCCACGTGAGTGCGTTCGGCAAACTGCCGAACGTTCAGTCGCCCACCCTGGGTTTTCAACAGGCCTTGCGCGGTCTGTATCTGAAACGCCTGGGTGGCGGTCAGCAGTATCTCGCCTTCGAGCAGGCGGATCAGCCGTTGCTGGCCTTCGACTCGCACATCGGCAGCACTGGCGGTGTTGAGTTGCAATTGACTGCCATCGCCGAGCGGTACTTTGCGTCGCTGGCCAATGGGGCTGCGGAAGTCGGCCAGCAACGGCGTCAACGGATTGTGCTCACGCAGGCCCCAAGTGACTGCCGACCCCGCGCCGAGAATCAGCAACAGCTTCAACGCCTGACGACGGCCGGCGGATTTCGGTGCGTTAACGGCGGCGTGGGCCAGCGGTGAAGACAAGCCGCGCAAGCGTTGATTGACCCGCTGAATGTGCTCCCAGGCCCGTCGATGTTCGCCATGGGCGTCGAGCCATTGTTGCCAGGCGATTTGCTGGCGCGGGCTCAACGGACCTTGCTGGATTTCCATCAACCAGTACACGGCCTGTTCGGCGACTTGAGAGGAAAAATCCCCAGGGCTGTTCATAGCGCGAAGTAGCAGCGCATCGCCGCTTTGTTCAGGTGCCGTTTGACCGTGGCGATGGAAATGCCCAGTTCGACGGCAATCTGCGGGTACGTCAAACCATCAATCTGAGCCAGCAAAAAGGCGCGTTTGACCAGGCGCGGCAAACCGTCGAGCAACTGGTCGAGTTCCAACAGGGTTTGCAGGATGATCGCCCGGTCTTCCTCCGACGGTGCGACGATTTCCGGCATCTGCGCCAGCGCATCGAGGTAGGCGCGCTCCAGGTCCTGGCGGCGGTAATGATTGAACAGCACGCGCTTGGCGATGGTGGTGAGGAACGCCCGTGGTTCGATGATTTGCGGTGTTTCCCGTGCCGTCAGCACTCGCATGAAGGTGTCTTGGGCCAGATCCGCGGCGCTGTCAGGGCAGCCGAGTTTGCGCCGCAGCCAACCGGTGAGCCAGTTGTGATGGACGTGATAAAGGACTTCGACGGTAGTGGCTGACGACAACGGAACCGCTCCGGACGCATTTTGATACGTTAGAGAACAAGAATTGTTCGCATTGTAGTGGCGCGGGCCTGCATCCGGCAATCGGCGCTTGGCCGTTATCTCATCGTCTCCTTTGCGTATGAGAATATTTATCATTAATATCGCCGGCTTGTGGGTCTTGTGGCATTCACGAGGCCGTACCCGGTTTGTTCTGACCCGATGATCACCCGCCCTCCCGAAACCCATGACGCCGAGCACGATGAACATCGCGGCGCCCGTGCGCATTTCCTTCAGGTGTTTTTGTCCCAGCGTTCGCAAATGGAGGCGCTGGTGAGCCGTCGTGTCGGCTGTCGGGCGACGGCGGCGGATCTGGTGCAGGATTTGTTCCTGCGCTTCTGGCGTCGGCCGCTGGTGCAGGTTGAAGAGCTCAGCACGTATCTGCTGCGTTGCGCCGGCAACATCGCCATCGACCATTTGCGCAGTGAAGGCGCGCGGGTGCGGGTCAACGAAGGCTGGATGCCGGAGCAACCGGACAGCCAGGGCTGCGAGCCGCAAGCAGCCCTGGAGGCGGGCAACGATTTGCGTCATGTCGAAGCGGCCTTGCGCGCATTGCCCGAGCGCACGCGGCAGATCTTTCTGCTCAACCGCATCCATGGCCGCAAGTACGCCGAAATCGCCAAGGCCATGGGCCTGTCCCAAAGCGCCGTGGAAAAACATATGATGCGCGCCCTCGAGGCTTGCAAGGCCAGCCTGCGGGAACCCGAACCGCGCACGCCAGGGAACGCACCGTGAACCACACCGAACGCGCCACGCCGACGCCTGCTCAGGAGCGGGACGCTTTCGCCTGGCTCAGTCTATTGCATGACCAGCCCGGCAGCAGCGATCAACTCACGTTCAGTCGCTGGTTGCAGGCTGATCCCGCCCACGCCGAGGCCTATGCCCAAGCGCAAGTGGTGTGGGAGTTGAGCGAAGTACCGGCGCGGACCTTGGCTGATGAAGAGGCTTTTGCCTTGCAGGGCTACCTCAATGCGATGAATCGCGCGCGCGGGGGGCGCGTCCGGCGTTGGTCTGGTGCGTTGGCCATAGCGGCGTGTCTGGTGTTGATGATCGGCGTCGGCGCTGGTTGGCAGCCGTCGCGCTGGGTTGATGATCTGGGTGCGGACTACGTGTCGGCGCCGGGGCAGATTCGTACCGTGACGCTGGCGGATCAGTCGCAAGTGACGCTGGATGCCGACAGCGCAATCGCGGTGGATTTCAGTCGCGGTGAGCGGCACGTCCAGCTGCGTCGCGGTGCCGGATTTTTCAGCGTGACGCACACCGGCGAGCCCTTTGTGGTGGGGGCGGAAAAGGGCGAGGCGCGGGTCTTGGGCACGCAGTTCGAAGTGCGCCTGCAACCCCATGGCGCGCAGGTCACGGTGTTATCCGGGCGGGTTGCAGTGACGGCCGACAAGAACGCCGCGCAGCAAATTCTGAGCGCCGGCCAGCAAGTGGCTTATGCCGACGGCTCGTCGGACAAACTCCACGCCGTCGACAGCGAAGCGCAGTTGGCCTGGCGTCAGGGCTGGCTCAATTACTACAAGGCGACACTGGCCGATGTGGTGCAAGACCTGCGGCGTTATTACCCCGGGCGCATTGTGTTGCTCAATGAGCAACTGGCGGCGCGGCGGGTCAGCGGCAGTTTTCCGAGCCAGGATCCGCAGGCGGTGTTGAGTTCGTTGCAGGGCGTGATGGGGTTTGAGCAGCATCACGTTTTGGGGAATTTGATTATTTTGCGTTGAAGATGAAGATCAAAAGATTGCAGCCTTCGGCAGCTCCTACGTGCCTGTGGGCGCCGCCGAAGGCTGCGATCTTTTGAGCTTCTGAAAATATTTTCAACTTTCTGATGAGGTAAACCCGATCGCCATCCGTGTAGTGACTGAAACTGCGAGTCATTCGCATCCGTAGTCGTTCTACACAGGTCATGAGCAATGAAGTCCAGGGCAAAATCGGGTTCGGTCAAACAATGGTTCGGTGTATCTGCATTAAGCTTTTCAGCGTTGGCGTTGCTGCCGTTGAGCGTGGCATGGGCGGCTGAAGCCAGCAGTACCCAGCAACGCGCGCCGTTCAGCTTTGCAATGGCCGCCAAACCGCTGCCCCAGGCCCTGAGCGACTTCAGCCGGATCACCGGCATCAGCGTGGTCTATACCGACGAAGCGCCTTACGGCATTACCGCTCCGGCGGTCAGCGGGCAGATGAGCGCCGAACAGGCGATGCAGCGTTTGCTCAGCGGTTCGGGTTTCACCTTCCGCCGCACTGATGCCCAGACCCTGGCGCTGGAGCCTGTGCCCAGCGAAGGGACATTGAACCTGGGCGCCACCACCATCACCTCGGTGGCGCAACAACCCATGAGTTATCAACCGCCACCCACCAGTTCGGTGATGCGTTCGTCGGCCTTGCTCCAGGAAATCCCGCAGACCGTCAACGTGATCCCGGCCCAGGTCATTCGCGATCAGGCGCCGCGCAATCTGGATGATGCGCTGGCCAACGTCAGCGGCATCACCCAGGGCAACACACTGGCGAGCACCCAGGATTCGGTAATGACCCGCGGTTTCGGTGACAACCGCAACGGCTCGATCATGCGCGACGGCATGCCAGTGATCCAGGGCCGTGGCCTGAATGCCACGGTCGACCGGGTCGAAGTGCTCAAAGGCCCGGCGTCCTTGCTCTACGGCATTCAGGACCCGGGCGGCGTGGTCAACATGGTCAGCAAGAAGCCCGAGCTTGAGCAGTACAACGCACTGACCCTGCGCGGCTCGACCTATGGCGATGGCAAGAACGGCAGCGGCGGCAGCCTCGACAGTACCGGCGCCCTCGGCGATTCCGGGCTGGCGTACCGCATGGTGCTGGACCACGAAGACGAAGATTACTGGCGCAACTTCGGCACCCATCGTGAGACGTTGGTAGCGCCGTCGCTGGCCTGGTTCGGTGAAAGCACCAAGCTGCTGTTCTCCTACGAGCACCGGGAATTCCTGACCCCGTTCGACCGTGGGACGGTGATCGATCCGCGCACCAACCACCCGTTGGACATCTCGCGCAATGAACGTCTCGACGAGCCGTTCAACAACATGGAAGGCCGCTCGGACCTGTATCACTTCGAGGCCGATCACGAACTCAACGACAACTGGAAAGCCCACTTCGGCTACAGCTGGAACCGCGAAACCTACGACGCCAGCCAGGTGCGCATCACCGCCATCGACACCAAGAAAGGCACGTTGACCCGCAGCATGGACGGCACGCAGAACGCCATCAGCACCGACCGCTTCACCACCGCCAGCCTCGAAGGCAAAGTCAATGTGCTGGGCATGCAACATGACCTGGTGTTCGGCGTCGATGACGAGTACCGCAAAATCTACCGCGAAGACCTGATCCGCCAGAAAAGCCTGACCACCTTCAGCTACGTCAACCCGGTGTATGGCCGCGAAGTGGCGGGCACCACCGTCAGCGCGCCCGACAGCGCCCAGACCGATGAGCTGCGCAGCGATTCGATATTCCTGCAGGACTCGATCCACCTCAACGACCAGTGGATTCTGGTGGCCGGCGGGCGTTTCCAGGAATACGACCAGTACGCCGGCAAAGGCGTGCCGTTCAAGGCCAACACCGACAGCAACGGCCAGAAATGGGTACCGCGCGCCGGCCTGGTGTACCGTTACACCGACGAGTTGTCGTTTTACGGCAGCTACACCGAATCCTTCAAACCCAACTCGACCATCGCGCCGCTCAGCGGCAGCAGCACCGTGCTTGATGGCAGCGTGGCACCGGAAGAAGCCAAGTCCTGGGAGATCGGCGCCAAGCTCGACATGCCGGGTCGTATCACCGGCAACGTTGCACTGTTCGACATCAAGAAGCGCAACGTACTGGTCGCCAACTCTGAAGGCCCGACCACGATCTATAGCGCCGCCGGTGAAGTGCGTTCCCGTGGTCTGGAAGTGGACATGACCGGGCAGCTCAGTGACCGCTGGAGCATGATCGGCAGCTATGCCTACACCGATGCCGAAGTCACCGAAGACCCGGACTACAAAGGCAAGCGCCTGCAAAACGTCGCCCGGAACACCGGCTCGCTGTCGGCGGTCTACGACTTCGGCACCATCGTCGGTGGCGATCAGTTGCGGGTTGGCGCGGGGGCGCGTTATGTCGGTGAGCGAGCGGGTAACGCGGTGAACGATTTCGACCTGCCGAGCTACACCGTGGCCGATGCGTTCGCCACCTATGACACCAAGGTCGAAGGGCAGAAGGTCAAGTTCCAGCTCAACGTGAAGAACCTGTTTGACCGCACCTATTACACCTCGGCGGCGAGCCGGTTCTTTGTGTCGATGGGGGATTCGCGGCAGATTTCGTTATCCAGCACCCTGGAGTTCTGAGTCAACCCGCAAAAGATCGCAGCCTTCGGCGTAGGAGCTGCCGAAGGCTCGGGCCGCGTTCGGACGATCCTTTGATCTTGCTTTACCGCAAAAACGCCTGCCGATACTCGCCGGGCGTGCCACCCAACGCCTGTCGAAACCGGTTGGTGAAATGGCTCGCACTGGCAAACCCGCACGCCAGCGCAATCTCCCCCAACGGCTGCGACGATGCGCGCAACAACTCCCGCGCGCGGCTCAATCTTCGGGCCAACACATACTGATGCGGCGGCAAGCCGAAGCTCACACGAAACATCCGCGCAAAATGATATTCCGACAGCGCGCATAAGCTCGCCAATTGCCCAAGGCTGATCGCCTCCGCCAACTGACTGTCGATGAACTCCACCAACTGCCGTCGCTGATGCGCCGCCAATCCACCCTTGAGGCGCAAGCCCTGACGCACACCAACCTGACTGAGCAAGGCATGGCTGAGCATCTCGTGGGCCAGGCTGCTGGTGAGCAGGCGTTCGCCGGGTTCGTCCCAGTTGAGGGCGATCAACTGCCGAAAGTGCCGGGCTTGCTGCGGGTCTTCGAGGAACGTGCGCTCGCGCAGCTGCAACTCTCGCGGCTCGCGATCCAGCAGCGTGACGCAGCCAAGGGCAAATTGTTCGGGGCTGAAATACAGGTGGGCCAGGCGAATGTCGCCGTTGATCACCCAGCCTGACTGATGGTCGGCGGGCAGAATGCACAGCTTGTCCGGGCCGCCCTTGGTGCCGGGCTGGTCGCGGCGAAAGGTGCCGGTGCCACCGGCGATGTAGCACGACAAAGTGTGATGGCTCGGCGCTTCGTAGTCCTGGGCGTCATGGTGGTTGCTCCACAAAGCCGCAGCCATGCCGTCACCGAGCTCGGCGCTGTGCTCCAGGCGAGCATTGGGCGAGCGGTTGAGGGCTTGAAAGACTTGCAACGTTTCCAGTGCGGCCATGATCGGTTCTCTCCAACGCCTTGCATCCTACTCCGTAGACGCTGGCCTGCCAGCCTGCCGACCGACAAAAGCGCAAGTTTATGCAAGTGCAAAAGGGGGGCGCGCCGGACACTGAAGGCCTATTCAGGAGTCTTCACCATGAACCTCTCGTTATACCTGCTGACCGTGTTGATCTGGGGCACCACCTGGATTGCCTTGAAATGGCAACTGGGCGTGGTGGCGATTCCAGTGTCGATCGTCTATCGCTTCGGCCTCGCCGCGCTGGTGCTGTTCGTGATGTTGTTGCTTAGCCGGCGCCTGCAAGTGATGAACCGTCGCGGGCATCTGATTTGCCTGGCGCAGGGGCTGTGCCTGTTCTGTATCAATTTCATGTGTTTCCTCACCGCCAGCCAGTGGATTCCCAGCGGTCTGGTCGCCGTGGTGTTTTCCACCGCAACGTTGTGGAACGCCTTCAATGCGCGGGTGTTCTTCGGCCAGAAAATCGCCCGCAATGTGCTGATGGGCGGCGCGTTGGGCTTGCTCGGTCTTGGTCTGTTGTTCTGGCCGGAGCTGGCCGGTCATACCGCCAGCCCGGAAACATTGCTCGGGCTGGCTCTGGCGTTGCTCGGAACCTTGTGCTTCTCGGCGGGCAACATGCTGTCGAGTCTGCAGCAGAGGGCCGGCCTGAAACCCCTGACCACTAATGCCTGGGGCATGGCTTATGGCGCAGCGATGTTGTCGGTGTGGTGCCTGGTCAAAGGCATCCCGTTCGACATGGAATGGAATGCCCGTTACATCGGCTCGTTGCTGTACCTGGTGATTCCGGGCTCGGTGATCGGCTTCACCGCCTACCTGACGCTGGTCGGCCGCATGGGGCCGGAGCGGGCGGCGTATTGCACCGTATTGTTCCCGGTGGTGGCGCTGAACGTGTCAGCGTTTGCCGAGGGGTATCAATGGACGGCGCCGGCATTGGTGGGGTTGGTGCTGGTGATGTTGGGCAATGTGCTGGTGTTTCGTAAGCCGCGTGCAGTGCTGTCGCCAAACCACGGCAAGTTGGCTTGAGCAGGAAAAATGTCGAGTGCTGAGCATCAGTGCTCGACTTTTAACGCGATATAAATCATCAGCGGCAATATGAAGTCGACAATATGCCGAGCCCAGTCTTTGGCGTTCCAGGTCTGCGATGTGTCCATGTCGAACCATTCAACACCGATGACTTGCAGGCAAACGTAGTAGATAAATATGGCGGTCAATAGTCCGATGATCGAGAGCTTCTTGGCTTCGTGGAATACGTCAGCCGATTCGTTGATTTTTCGGTACAGGTGATAAGTCCCAACCAGGCAGCACGCCGTGTAAATTACTTCCATCGTAATAACGAACCAGTAAATCCGGTGGTGCAGCATGGGCGAATCGATCGCTCTGTAGCGGATGTTGTCGTTTACCTGCGTTGTGTCCATGCTCAGAATATGGGCGACATATTCATAATTTGATGAGTAGTCGGTGAAGTTGTGAAACATCACAAGCAAGCCGAAGAAGCTGATGTAAGCCATGAGAATGACTTTGCTGTAGCGAATAAGTTTGTCGGTGGTCAGTCTGTTCAATTTGATTGTTCTCCAAAGCGTTCATCGTGGATTCGATAAGTTTGGAGAGTTTATAGCGAGTGTTTTTTATTTTGTGTCAGGTTCATTTACAAGGTATGTATTGAACCGCTATTAACGGGCAAGTGTTGTACAACACTTGCCCGATTTAATTATTTGCGCCAGACCTGTGGATTCACCAGATCCTGCGGTCGTTCACCCAACAAGGCACTGCGCAAGTTGGCCAATGCACGGTTAGCCATGGCTTCACGGGTTTCGTGCGTGGCCGAGCCGATATGCGGCAAGGTCACGGCGTTTTTCAGTTGGAACAGCGGTGATTCAGCCAGTGGTTCTTTCTCGTAAACATCCAGCCCGGCGCCACGAATCCGGTTGTTTTGCAGCGCTTCGATCAGCGCCGGTTCGTCCACCACCGGGCCGCGGGCGATGTTCACCAGAATGGCGCTCGGCTTCATCAACGCCAGTTCGCGATGGCTGATCAGATGTTTGGTTTTTTCGCTGAGTGGCACCACCAGGCAGACGAAATCAGCTTCGGCCAGCAATTGATCCAGGCTGCGGAACTGTGCGCCGAGTTCCTGTTCCAGTGCGGTCTTGCGGCTGTTGCCGCTGTAGATAACCGGCATGTTGAAGCCCAGTCGACCACGACGGGCGATGGCCGCGCCGATGTTGCCCATGCCGACGATGCCCAAGGTTTTGCCATGCACATCGCTACCAAACAACGGCGCGCCGACGGTGGCTTGCCATTGCCCGGCCTTGGTCCAGGCGTCCAGCTCTGCGACGCGGCGGGCGCTGCTCATGAGCAGGGCGAAGGCCAGGTCGGCGGTGCTTTCGGTGAGCACGTCGGGGGTGTTGGTGAGCATGATCCCGCGTTCGTTGAAGTAGGCGAGGTCGTAGTTGTCGTAGCCGACGGAGACGCTGGACACCACTTCCAGTTTGCTGGCGTTTTCCAGTTGCGCCCGGCCGAGTTTGCGACCAACGCCGATCAGGCCATGGGCGTGGGGCAGGGCTTCGTTGAACTGGGCGGCGATGTCGCCGTTTTTCGGGTTCGGCACGATCACATCGAAATCCTGTTGCAGGCGTTCGATCATGGGCGGGGTGATGCGGCTGAAGGCGAGGACGGTTTTTTTCATTGGAGAGGGGCTCGTCGGGCGTGGAGATTGCCAAGCAAGCTAACATTCTTCGCGGACATTATGCGAGTGCTCGGATTGCCCGGGGGGTACCCCATTCAAAATTGTGGGAGCGACCTGTGGCGAGGGGGCTTGCCCCCGTTTGAGTGCGTAGCACTCACAAGATCTTTGGTACATCAGAGATTTTGGGGCTGCTACGCAGCCCAACGGGGGCAAGCCCCCTCGCCACAGTCTTGCTCCCACAATGGATCAGCTGTGTGGTGCAGGTTTCGGTACGTCGACGTTATCCAGCACTCGGTTCACCGCCAGTTCGGCCAGCATGATGACTTGCTGGATCGCCAGGAGCGTATGCCGCTGCGGGGCGTCGACATAGGCGGCGATGTCGCTGGTCATGACGCTGGCCGAGGAGCAGGCTTTCGTTATCCATGTCCGGCGCGACCATGAACATCCTGCTGGGCTTGCGGCCTTCGGGTTGTTTGGGTGGTGGCTTGAGGTAGTGGTCGAGCGCGCGCTCGGCGGCGTCGTGGAGTTTTTTCGAATCGAGAGATTCGTAGGGGGAAACGTCGTCGGTTTCCGGAGGGTTCGGTGTTTCTTTAATCATGCGGAAGTTACTCATTGGCAGATGAAGTGGAACTGCCATCTTTCGTTTTCCAGACGAAAGGGTGGCAGCTGTGCGCGGACTGGAAAAACCGGAACACCCACCAAAACCCGGCAGACCCGAAGGTCTCCCGCGCACAGCCGCCATAACAAGGATTGCGTGCAGTAAAAAGCGCCGCAGTATGCCATGGGGTGTGGTCAGTGTTCGCCAGGTTTTCCAGACCTGATCGCTGATTTTGCAGCGACCCACAAAGCCTACCCACTTCGCTTCCGACGCAACAACCGCCAGAACTTGTCGGAAACCTCCCCAAAAACCACCGCGTCTGTAGGACCGTGAAATCAGTTCGCCAGCCGAGCCCCACCCAAGCTGCCGCTCAATTCATACGCCGCCAACTCCGCCTGATGCGCCGCCAAAATCTCCGGCAACGACCCGCGCAAATACTCGACCCACGTCTTGATCTTCGCGTCCAGATACTGCCGCGACGGGTAAATCGCATACAGGTTCAATTCCTGCGAGCGGTACTTTGGCATCACCCGCACCAGCGTACCGTTGCGCAAGCCTTCAATCGCCGCATACACCGGCAACACACCAACCCCCATGCCACTGGTGATCGCTGTCTTCATCGCGTCAGCGGAGTTCACCAAGAACGGTGAGCTGTTGATGGTGACCATTTCCTGGCCTTCGGGGCCATCGAAAGCCCACTTTTCCAGTGGGATCACCGGGCTCACCAGGCGCAAGCACATGTGATTGAGCAAATCGCTGGGCTTCTGCGCGCAGCCGTTGGCTTTTACATAGGCGGGCGATGCGCAAACGATGCTGTAGGTGATGCCCAAACGCTGGGAGACGAAGCCCGAGTCGGGCAGTTCGCTGGCGAGCACGATGGACACGTCGTAGCCCTCGTCGAGCAAGTCCGGCACACGGTTGGCCATGGTCAGGTCAAAGGTCACGTCCGGGTGGGTCTTGCGGTAGCGAGCGATGGCGTCGATCACGAAGTGCTGACCGATGCCGGTCATGGTGTGCACCTTGAGTTGCCCGGCCGGGCGCGCGTGGGCGTCGCTGGCCTCGGCTTCGGCTTCTTCGACATAGGCCAGGATCTGCTCGCAGCGCAACAGATAGCGCTTGCCCGCTTCGGTCAGGGCAATGCGCCGGGTGGTGCGGTTGAGCAGGCGGGTTTGCAGGTGGGCTTCCAGGTTGGAGACCGCGCGCGAGACATTGGCCGTGGTGGTGTCCAGTTGTACGGCGGCGGCGGTGAAGCTGCCGGCCTCGGCCACGTAACTGAAGGCGCGCATGTTTTGCAAAGTGTCCATGGGGTGCTCTCTTGGCGGATGGCAAATTGTGACACGAAGTTTCAGGGACTGAGACCCCGACCAAGGGATTATCTCGTTAACGGTAACAAAGATTCACAGGAATCCCGACTTATCGCCATTCAGACCGCCCCCTAGAATTGCGCCATTGTTGGAGCGGGTCTGTGTGGCGAGGGGGCTTGCCCCCGTTGGGTCGCGAAGCGCCCCTAAAACCAGTCACCGCGTTCTTCAATCAGAATGCGGGTGACCGATTTACGACTGCTTTGCAGCCGAACGGGGGCAAGCCCCCTCGCCACATAAGCCTCGCTCCTACCAGATCTTGTATTTCTCCCTTTCAGGAAATCGCAGCAGTGCCGCGTCGCATCAACAGAGCGCTCAAGACGCTCAGTGTTTTGGCTTTAACCCTGGCAATCAGCGGCTGCATCGCAACCGCGGGTATTGCCCCACAAGGCAAGGCACTGGAGGCCAATTCATTGGCCACCGACGAAGCCATCCAGAGCGCCGCCCGGGACGCTCACTGGCCCACCGCCCAATGGTGGCAAGCCTACGGCGACCCGCAACTGAACCGCTGGATCTCCCTTGCCCTGCAAGACAGTCCGAACATGGCCATGGCCGCCGCACGGGTGCGTCAGGCCCGGTCCATGGCGGGTATTGCCGAGTCCGCCGAGTCGTTGCAGATTAATGGCCAATCGACTCTCAAGCGCCACAACTGGCCCACCGATCAGTTCTACGGCCCCGGTGAGTTGGCCAACACCACCACTTGGGACAACAACGCCGCGCTGGGCTTCAGCTATGCCCTCGACCTCTGGGGCCGCGAAAGCAACGCCACCGAGCAAGCGGTGGACATGGCTCACATGAGCGCCGCCGAAGCACGGCAGGCCCAGCTCGAACTGCAGAACAACATCGTGCGCGCCTACATCGAACTCTCGTTGCATTACGCGCAGAGAGACATCGTTGCCGCGACCTTGAAGCAACAACAGCAAATCCTCGACCTGGCGCAAAAGCGTCTGGACGGTGGCATCGGCACACATTTCGAAGTCAGCCAGGCTGAAACGCCGTTACCGGAAACCCATCGCCAACTCGATGCGCTGGACGAAGAAATCGCCCTCAGCCGTAACCAGCTCGCGGCCTTGGCCGGTAAGGGCCCGGGGGAGGGCGCACAGTTGCAACGGCCGACGCTGTCGCTGGGGGCGGCGCTGAAGTTACCGTCATCGTTGCCGGCGCAATTGCTCGGGCAACGCCCGGACGTGGTTGCCAGTCGCTGGCAAGTGGCGGCCCAGGCGCGGGGCATCGATGTCGCTCACGCAGGCTTCTATCCCAACGTCGATCTGGTCGGTAGCCTCGGCTACATGGCCACCGGTGGCGGTGCGTTGGAGTTCCTGACCGGCAAGAAGCTCAACTACAGCGTGGGACCTGCGATCTCGCTGCCGATTTTCGACGGCGGCCGCTTGCGTGCGGAGTTGGGTGAAGCCTCGGCCGGGTATGACATCGCCGTGGCCAAGTACAACCAGACGCTGGTCAATGCGCTGAAGAACATCTCCGATCAGTTGATCCGCCGCGAGTCGATGGACAAGCAGCAAACGTTCGCCGCCGAATCGGTGGCCACGGCGCAGAAGACTTACGACATCGCGATGATCGCCTATCAACGTGGGCTCACCGATTACCTCAACGTACTCAATGCGCAGACCTTGCTGTTCAAGCAACAGCAAGTGCAGCAGCAGGTTCAGGCTGCGCGGTTGAGTGCTCATGCGGAGTTGGTGACGGCGCTCGGCGGCGGACTCGATGCGGGCGACGACGTCCCGAGTGCCGAGAAAACCCAGCCCCCGAAAACCCCGAGCCTTTTGAAGTGAGCCCGACATTTCAGGCACTCCCACATTTGTGGCGAGGGAGCTCTGTGGCGAGGGGGCTTGCCCCCGTTCGGCTGCGCAGCAGTCGCCAAGTCTGTGAATGCGGTGTGTCTGAGAAAATGCGATGGCAGGTTTTGGGGCTGCTGCGCAGCCCAACGGGGGCAAGCCCCCTCGCCACAGTTCCTCAAGCCCTAGACCATTGAGCAAAATTTCATGACTCCCTTGCCCGCACCCTTGCGCTGGCTGTATTCCCTTGAATGGCGCCGGGGTTTCTTCGACTGGGCGCGCAGCGACGGCGTGACCTGGGTCTACATTTTCAAGGTGCTGATCGCCGCGTTCCTCACGCTGTGGCTGGCCATGCGTCTTGAATTGCCGCAACCGCGCACCGCGATGATTACCGTGTTCATCGTCATGCAGCCGCAAAGCGGCCAGGTGTTCGCCAAGAGTTTCTATCGCTTCCTCGGCACGTTGGCCGGGTCGGCGGTGATGGTCGCGCTGATTGCCTTGTTCGCGCAGAACACCGAACTGTTCCTCGGCTCGCTGGCGATCTGGGTCGGCCTGTGCACGGCTGGCGCAGCGCGTTGTCGCAACTTCCGCGCCTATGGATTTGTGCTCGCCGGTTACACGGCGGCGATGGTTGGGCTGCCCGCTCTGGCTCACCCGGACGGCGCATTCATGGCTGCGGTCTGGCGAGTGCTGGAAATCTCCCTGGGGATTCTCTGCTCGACGCTGGTCAGCGCCGCGATCCTGCCGCAAACCGCCAGTGCGGCGATGCGCAATGCGTTGTATCAGCGCTTCGGTGTGTTCGCGTTGTTCGTCACTGATGGCTTGCGCGGTCGCAGTCGGCGCGAAGCGTTTGAAGCAAGCAACGTTCGGTTCATCGCCGAGGCGGTGGGCCTGGAAGGACTGCGCAGCGTCACGGTGTTCGAAGACCCGCACATGCGTCGACGCAACGGGCGGCTCAGTCGTTTGAACAGCGAGTTCATGGGCGTCACCACACGCTTCAATGCCCTGCATCAGTTGCTCGAACGCTTGCGCGGCAGCGGCGCCGATCATGTTGTCGCGGCGATCAAACCAGGGTTGCAGGACCTGGCCGAAGTGCTCGACGGTTTCAGCGGCCGTGCGTTGACCAGCCCTGATGCCGCTCGCCTGGCCAGCGCCTTGGCGACCTATAAGGACAACTTGCCGGCGCGGGTGCGCAAGCTGCGGGCGAGCTTTCAGGAGAGCGATCCGAGCGACGCCGAGCAGTTGGATTTTCACACCGCCTACGAACTGCTTTATCGCTTCGTCGACGACTTGCACAGTTATGCACAGACCCACGCGTCCCTGGCCGATCACAGCCACGAACGGGAGCGTTGGGACGAGCCCTTCACCCCGCAAACCAACTGGCTGGCCTCGGCGGCATCGGGGATTCGCGCAGCGTTCATCCTTGTGGTGCTCGGCAGCTATTGGGTGGCCACCGCGTGGCCGAGCGGGGCGACCATGACCCTGATCGCCGCCGCCACCGTCGGCCTTTCAGCGGCGACGCCGAACCCCAAGCGAATGGCCTTTCAGATGGCCTGCGGGACCTTGCTCGGGGCGCTGATCGGCTTCGTCGAGATGTTTTTCATCTTCCCCTGGATCGACGGCTTTCCGTTGCTCTGCGTGATGCTCGCGCCGGTGATCGTGCTCGGCTCGTTCCTCACTTCTCGGCCGCAATACGCCGGTGTCGGCCTGGGGTTGCTGATCTTCTTCAGCACAGGTTCCGTGCCGGACAACCTTACGGTCTACAACCCTTACGCCTTCATCAACGACTACATCGCCATGGTCATGGGCATGCTGGTGTGCGCGGCGGCCGGGGCAATCATTCTGCCGCCCAACAGCCGCTGGCTGTGGCGGCGGCTGGAGCAGGACTTGCGCGGGCAAGTGGTGTACGCCATCAGCGGCAAACTCAAAGGCCTGGCGTCGAGTTTTGAAAGTCGCACGCGGGACTTGCTGCATCAGGCTTATGGCCTCGCCGCAGGGCAGCCGCAGGTGCAGCGGGACTTGTTGCGCTGGATGCTGGTGGTGCTGGAAGTCGGCCACGCGATTATCGAACTGCGTAAGGAACAAGCGATTCTGCCGGTGCACCCGGCATATGCCGAATCCCAGCCGTGGCGCCAGTCCATCCGGGTGATGGGCCGTTCGCTGGTGCGGCTGTTTCTGCAACCGGGCCAGAGCAATCTGGAGCGGGCGCTGGTCGCCGTCGACCACGCGATCGGACGCGTGCAGGCCACCGACGAACCCTTCGCGCCACACTTCGATACCTCTGCCTTGCGCCGGGTGAAGAGCTACCTGCACTTCATCCGCACCTCGTTGCTCGACCCGCAATCGCCGCTGGCCTCATACACCACTGCCAAGCCCCAAGGACTTGAACATGCCTCGTGAAATCGCCTTCCACGGCGTGTACGTGCCGACCATGACCCTGATGTTTTTCATTGCGGCGGCGCTGGCCTGGGCCCTTGACCGATTCTTGTCCGGGTTCGATCTGTACCGTTTCTTCTGGCACCCGGCGCTGCTGCGCCTGAGCCTGTTTACCTGTCTGTTCGGCGCCCTGGCGCTGACTGTCTACCGTTGACTCTCTATCACTGAAGAAGGCCTTGATGAAAAAGCTTTTCAGCCTGCTCGCGACCCTGCTGGTGCTGGCCCTTGCCCTGTGGATCGGCCGGACCTTGTGGGTGCATTACATGAACACGCCCTGGACCCGTGACGGCCGGGTGCGCGCCGACATCATCAACGTCGCCGCCGACGTGACCGGTGAGGTGGTGGAGGTGCCGGTGCGCGACAACCAGTTGGTGAAAAAGGGCGACCTGCTGATGCGTATCGACCCCGAGCACTACCGCCTCGCGGTGAAACAGGCGCAGAGCCTGGTGGCCTCGCGCAAGGCCACGTGGGAGATGCGCAAGGTCAACGCCCATCGCCGCGCCGACCTCGACAACCTGGTGATCTCCAGGGAAAACCGCGACGACGCCAGCAACATCGCCGACTCGGCCCTGGCCGATTACCAGAACGCACAAGCGCAACTGGAAGCCGCCGAACTGAACCTCCAACGCACCGAAGTGCGTGCGGCGGTGGACGGCTACGTCACCAACCTCAACGTCCATCGCGGTGACTATGCGCGCATCGGCGAAGCGAAAATGGCGGTGGTCGACATGAATTCGTTCTGGGTGTATGGCTTCTTCGAAGAAACCAAACTGCCGCATGTTCGCGTGGGCGATAAAGCCGACATGCAATTGATGAGTGGCGAAGTGCTCAAGGGCCATGTGGAAAGTATTTCTCGCGGCATCTACGACCGCGATAACCCGGAAAGCCGCGAGCTGATCGCTGATGTGAATCCGACCTTTAACTGGGTGCGTCTGGCGCAGCGGGTGCCAGTAAGGATTCACATTGATGAAGTGCCGGAGGGTGTGCTGTTGGCGGCGGGGATTACGTGTACGGTGGTGGTGAACCCCCCGGCTGGCAAATGACCTGTGGCGAGGGGGCTTGTCGGAACGCCGCACCGCCCCGTTGGGCTGCGCAGCAGCCCCCAAAAATCTGCAAACCGGTACGGTCAGACACACCGCGGAATCAGCCTTGCGACGGCTGCGCCGCCGAACGGGGGCAAGCCCCCTCGCCACAAGGGAACGGTTTCAGCCCTGGCAAAACGTCTCATGCAAATGCCGCCAAATCACCTTGCCGTCGGCCTGTTTTTCAAACACCACCGAGGACCGTCGATCAGAATGCAGCCCCGTCGCATCGGTCTGCTGTTCGCGGTAACTGACCACTGCGCCACCGTCATACAGCGCGACACCTCGCAACTCGCTGAGCTCAATCCTGAACCCGAGCTTCTTCCCGCCCGCGAGTAGAAACAATTCATTCAACGCCTCGAAATCCAGTACCCGGCCCAACGGCGAGACCATGGAAAACTGCGGTGAAAAACGCGTCAGCAATTGTTCAAGCTCGGCCTCGTCTCGCTCCTCGGCCAACCATTGCTCGATGGCTACGTGGGCCTGGATCACTTCGTCAAAGTATTCGGTGTAGTCGGTCATGCTGTTTCCTGAAAGTCTGAAAAGTATGTTCTGACGCCTTCGCGGTCTCAGAGCTGCCCGCGTAACCCGAACCGCTTCATCAACCCCGACTCCAGCAATCCCTTGGGCAACAACCCCGCCATCAACGGCAACGCCCGGCTGCCGTTACCCAAACGCACCAGACGCGGTGGTTTGCTTTGCTGCACAGCCTTGAGCAAACCGGCGGCAAATTCACTGGCCGGTGTCGGCTTGTCTTGAGAGGCCTTGGCCCGTGCACGAATACCTTCACGCAGTGGAAACCACGGTGATTGTTCGGTGATCAGTTGCTCGGCTTCGTGGCCGGCATTCTTCGCGAAGCTGGATTGGATGGCGCCCGGTTGGACTTCCATGACTCGTACACCAAACGGCGCCAGCTCCATGCGTAACGCATCGCTCAAGGCATGCACGGCGGCTTTCGAGGCGCAGTAGGCACCGGCAAACGGCGTGACCAGAACCCCGGAAACGCTGCCGATATTTACCACCAGCCCCCGGGCGCGACGCAGTACCGGGAACATCGCGCGAGTGACGCCGACAATCGCAAACACGTTGGTTTCGAACTGGCGCTGCATGGCCGGCACGCCGCCATCGAGCAGTGGCCCCATGGCGCCGTAACCGGCATTGTTGATCAGCACATCGAGGCCGCCATGCTGCTGGTTGATTCGTTCGCTCAACTGTTCGAGTGCCGGGCCATCGTTGACATCCAGTTGCACGGCGGTGAAACCGGCGGCTGTCAGCGCCGCCACGTCTTCAGCCTTGCGAGCGCTGGCCCAGACTTTGTAACCGGCACTTTTGAAGGCATCGGCGAGGGCACGGCCAATGCCGCTGGAACAACCGGTAATCAACGCAACAGGCATGGCGCGGTCCTTGTGCAAAAGAAAAAGGGGGATCAGTCGGAGAAACTACCCTGCAACCGTTCGGCGCGAAACTCCAGGGTTTGCGGGCGGTAACCGGGGCGCAGGGGCGGTAGTGGCAAGCAGTCTTCCCAATTGCCGCCGGCCTGCAATTCACCGGGGCCGCGATAACGTGGTGCGGCGTATTGATTGTCGGCCAGGTTCACCGTATCGCCCGGCGCATACGCCGCGATGCGCCAGCGCAACTCGGTCAGTGGCACGTCGTTACCGTTGTTCATCGTCAACTTCAACGGCCGGTCTGCGGGACAGTGCTCGGGTGCGTAAGTGATGCGTAGCTCAAGGCGTGCCAGTTGCTTGATCTCGCGATTGTCCATCCAGAACACCCATGTCGCCACCAGACCCAATCCGACAGCGGCCGCCACGGAAACCGGCACGGCCTTGGCCGGGTAGCGCAGCAGCAGGATCAGCCAGGTGATGACCAGCAGGACGCCGATGAACATGTTTGAACGCTCCTTGAACGGATAACCACCATCCTACCGAAGGGACACGAGAATGGATATTCGGTGAGCAAGGGGTTGTACCGCTGGTCGGTACTGTAATTTCTGACAGTAGCCAGCCCTGACCACGAGCGGTTAGATAACCACAGGCGAACAGGGACGAACCGGATGCAGGCTTCGACAATGGGACGGCACTATAAAACCCCACGATTGTCCGTCATTGACCCGCGGGGGCTGCCGATTTGTTCGGTTGATTATTGGCGCACAGACGAAAGCGCCACTGCGCTGGCGCGCATCAATCGCACCTTCCACGATGCCGCGGGTTTTGCGGTAGAACAGTGGGACCCGCGGCTATGGGCGTTGCAAAAGGACGACTCTTCGACCCCTGCCAATCTCACGGCGGTACATTCTCTGTCCGGTAATCCGGTATTTACGGTCAGTGTCGATGCCGGCTCACAGATCAGTCTTCTTGGTCTGGCCAATGAAATGCTGCAAGGCTGGGACAGTCGCGCTGTACGACGCGAGGTTGATTACGACGACCTGCTTCGTCCCGTGGCGGTGTTTGAGCATCTCGCCACGCAGCCACCACATTGTGCCGAGCGTATGGAATATGGTCGTGCCGATCACGGCAATCGGGATCGCAACCAATGCGGGCGGTTGATTCGCCAGGATAGCCCCGGAGGCACAGTGTTGTTTGCGGCGTTTGCAATCACGGGCCACTGCACAAGGCACGTTCAGCAGTTCACGCTGGAAGCCGTTGCACCGAATTGGCCTGAGCCGATAGCCGATCGACAAAAACTGCTCGAACCGGGCGAGGGCGCCGTTTCGACGGGGCGTTACGGGGCGCTGGGGGATGTGCTGGAAACGGTCGATGCCAGGCAGAACTGCCAGAGCTTTAGTCTCACGCTTGATGGCCGGTTACGCCACAGTGCCCTTAAGCTGGCGGGGCAATCCTCATGGCAAACGCTGGTCGGCGAAATCGATTACAACGCCGAGGGTCAGACCGTACGAGAAGTGGCGGGTAACGCAGTGCAAACAACGCTCACGTATTGCCCCGAGGATGGTCGGCTGATGGAGCGACGGGCGTACAGTGAGCGAGTCGGTTTGCTGCAACACCTGCTCTATATCTATGACCGAATGGGCAATGTGCTGAGTATCGAAGACAAGGCCCTGCCGGTGCGCTACTTCGCCAATCAACGCATCGACCCGATCAATCGCTTCATCTACGACAGCCTGTACCAGTTGATCGAAGCCTTTGGCTGGGAGGCGGGCGGCCCTACTCAGGGGCCGGATTCAGTCGGTCGTACTGATCCGGCAGCGGTCAGCAATTACCATCAGAGCTATTGCCATGACGCGGGCGGCAATCTACTGACGCTGACCCACGTCGGCGCGCAAAACCACGGACGCGAGCTGAAAGCCGCGCGGTACAGCAATCGCTGCTTGCCCTGGCGCAACGACGTGCCGCCGACCGAAGGAGAAATCGCCGCTGCATTTGATGCCAGCGGCAATTTGCTGGAACTGGATCAGGGGCGCTTTCTGACGTGGGATCTGCGCAACCAGCTGCAATCGGTCAGCCCGGT
This sequence comes from Pseudomonas sp. B21-019, assembly GCF_024749225.1. Classification (NCBI taxonomy): domain Bacteria; kingdom Pseudomonadati; phylum Pseudomonadota; class Gammaproteobacteria; order Pseudomonadales; family Pseudomonadaceae; genus Pseudomonas; species Pseudomonas sp. B21-019. The sequence continues at coordinate 5,251,982 of NZ_CP087193.1, read as the reverse complement.
GGCGCGCGTCTCCGGACGCCATGACCGGGAGTCGTATCACTGCGATGGCGGTGGCCAGCGCGTACGTAAAGTCCGCTCGTTGCAGACCAGCGTGCGGACCGTTGTCGCGCAAGTGCGTTACTTGCGGGGGCTGGAGCTGCGCACCGATAACGGCACGGGAGAGATCTTGCAGGTCATCATTGCCCAGGCCGGACTCAACAGCGTTCGGGTATTGCACTGGGAGAGCCCCCCGCCTTCGGGAACAAACAACCAGTATCGATATGGCTTTACCGATCATTTGGGCTCGACCAGCCTGGAGCTGGCTGCTGATGCACGCATCATCAGCCGGGAAACCTTTTACCCGTTCGGCGAGACGGCCTGCCTGGCTGGGGATGATGTGATCGAGGTCAGTTATAAAACCATTCGTTACTCGGGCAAGGAACGGGATGCGACCGGACTGTGTTACTTCGGTTATCGCTATTACATCCCGTGGTTACAACGTTGGTTGAATCCGGATCCCAAGGGCTTCATCGACGGACCGAATCTGTACTGCATGGTCGGTAACTCACCCATGACATATGTCGACAATGACGGAGGAGGCAAGACTGAAGCGGCAGGGTTGAACAGCAGCCTGGAAAAACAACGAGCCTTATTGACATCGGTGGCGACGACGACTTCCGATCTCAGAAATTCGATGCTTAACCACGTTTATGCGCGGCATCGGTTTCAAGCCCTGGGCAGGCGGGTAGTCACTCAGCTTGGCAGCAATGCTGTCAGCGCTGGCGCACAGGCAGTGGGCGCTGCGGGGGGCTCCGCCTTGGGTGGGTTGCTTGGGCCGGGAGGTTCAGCGTTGGGAGGCCAGCTAGGAGCGAAAGCCGGCGCGAAGGCTGCGGATGCGTTGATTTCCAAAATGGTGGACACCTTTGAGCTGGATCGCCCGATCAACTTCAAGGGCAATGAAATGAACCCCAAGGCGCTGATTGAGAGCGTTGAGCCGAAAAAACAACTCAGCCTTGCAATGGTAAAGCTTGAGCTGGCGGCAAATGATCCGCGTACGAGTGAAGGACGAGCGCGACTGGGGAAAAAAATTCGCACCGCGGTGACAGACAAGATTGTCGAAATGGTCGGTGAGAAGCTGGGATCGCAAGCCCCAGGGCTGATCAAGACAGGCGAGGAGTTTTACCAGGCATCGAAGGGGGTGAACGCGTCATCGTTGAGTGAGACTTATGAGGTGACGCCGGCAGTGATCGATATGCTGGAGTTCAGGATGCAGGCGATCAAAAATGAATTCGCGGACTCCGGTAGTTCGGATCCGCAAACCTTCGAAACAATCGCTGAGCTCTCGATGCAGACGCAGGAAGTGGTTCAGGTGCTGAACCGAAACCAGGACTTCATTGAACTTGTCGCGCCCAAGCCTTACGCCGGAAGACGACAATCACTCAATGGGACGTCCAGGTCAGCTCCCGCTCGGCAAGGAGCATTCCACTGACACAAAAGAAAAGCCCCCACCCAACCCACTGCGGATAGGGAACGCAGCGGGCTGGACGGGGGCTTTTTGTTTTACCGGTCAATCACTGCGCGATGGTTTTCACCGACACGCCGCGCTCGATCGGGGTGGAGCGACCGTAGATATCTTCAAACCGCTCGATATCGTCTTCGCCCAGGTAGCTGCCCGATTGCACTTCGATGATCTCGAGTGGAATCTTGCCTGGGTTGCGCAGACGGTGAACCGAGGCGATCGGGATGTAGGTCGACTGGTTTTCAGTGAGCAGGAACACGTTTTCGTCGCAGGTCACTTCAGCGGTGCCGCTGACCACGATCCAGTGTTCGGCGCGGTGGTGGTGCATCTGCAACGACAGGCACGCACCCGGTTTGACCGAGATGCGCTTGACCTGGAAACGACCGCCCATGTCCACCGAGTCGTAGGAGCCCCACGGACGATAGACTTCGCAGTGGGTCTGGGTTTCGCTGCGGCCCTGTTCGTTAAGGGTGTTGACCATCTGTTTGACGCCTTGGACCTTGTCCTTGTGGACAATCATCATGGCGTCCTTGGTTTCGACCACCACGATGTTTTCCAGGCCGATCACCGACACCAGTTTGCCGTTGCCATGGATCATGCAGTTTTTGCTGTCCTGGATGACCACGTCGCCTTTGGTGACGTTGCCGTTGGCGTCTTTTTCATTGACTTCCCACAGCGACGACCAGCAACCGACATCGCTCCAGCCCGCGGTCAGAGGCACGACGCAGGCGCGCTGGGTCTTCTCCATCACCGAATAGTCGATGGAATTGTCCGGGCAGCAGGCGAAGGTAGCAGGGTCGATATCGACGGTGTCGGCATCCTGCGCGCTACGTTCCAGCGTCAGTACGCAGGTGTCGTAGATGTCCGGATCATGTTTTTTAAGCTCTTCAAGGAAGCGGCTGGCGCGGAACAGGAACATACCGCTGTTCCAGAAATAACCGCCGGACTGGACGAACTCGGTGGCGCGTTTCACGTCGGGTTTTTCGACGAAGTGCGAGACACGGCTGACGCCTTCCGGCAGCAGGGCATCGTTGGTGGACTTGATGTAGCCGTAACCGGTTTCCGGTTTGGTCGCCGGCACGCCGAACAGCACCATCTCGCCACGCTCGGCCGCCACGGTGGCCAGGGCCAGGGCGCGTTGCAGGGCTTTCTGGTCTTCCAGCACGTGGTCGGCCGGCAGCACCAGCATCAACTCGTCGCGACCTTCATTGACCAGCATCATCGCGGTCAGGGCCACGGCTGGCGAGGTGTTGCGGCCGAAGGGCTCCATCAGCACGCGCTGCACATCCAGGTTGCGGGCGTTCAACTGCTCGTTGACGATGAAACGGTGTTCCTTGTTGCAGACCACGATCGGAGTGTCCATGCCTTCGAACACCAGGCGTTCCAGGGTTTGCTGGAACAGCGTGTGTTCGCCGGTCAGGGCGAGGAATTGCTTGGGGAATTGCTTACGCGAAAGCGGCCAAAGACGTGAGCCGCTACCACCTGACAAGATCACCGGAATCATGTTGTTACTCCTTTAAAATCGATTGGTTAGAGCCACGAACGTTCTGTCGTTTCACTCTTGTTTTTGTTCCGTAATCAGATCGGCTCACCGATTCTGTAGCAGCTGCCGAGCCTGCGAGGCTGCGTTCGGCGACGTAGTCGTCGTGAATCCCGTCAATGCGGTCATTCAGAAAGACCGAGTTGCTTGGATTGCGACTGCTTCGCAGTCGGACGCAGGCTTCGCCAGCTGCTACAGGGTGATCACCGTCCTGATGAATTAATCAGCGCGTCGACACCGGGCGCTTGACCCAGACTGGCGACAGGTTGCTGCCGTTGCCGGTGACGTACAGCACCGCCGCTTCACCGCGCTCCAGGGCAACCGGCTTCACGTCGCCGACTTTCTTGTCGCCTTCGTACAGCGCCAGGCTGACTTTCACCGGGTTGATTTCACGCTCGCCACGGCCCTTGGCGGCCACGTTCGGCACCACATCGGTCTTGCCGTCGGCGGTTTTCAGGGTCAGGGCCTTGTCGCTGAGGTTCTGCACGCGCACCAGGGATTTCTGCTTGTTCTTGAACGGCGGCTCTTCGATCAGTTGCGGTGCGCCGCTGGCGTTGTTGACCAGGGTGTAATAGTGATCACCGGCCAGTTTCACCGGCAGGGTCTGGCTGCCGATCTTGGCGCTGTAGTCGCCGCCCGGCATGAAGCTGAAGTCAGTGCTGGACAGCGGCGCGACTTCGTTCAGGTTGGTGGTGCCGACTGTGGCGCTGACTTCAGCGTTACCGGCGTTGTAGACCCGCACGAAGCTGGAGCCTTTTGGCGCGACAGGGCCGTAGAGGGCGGCGTCACCCGCGGCGAAGGCCTGCATCGAGAGCACGCTCATGCCGGCGACGAGGGCGACTGCTTTTAAGGAGCGAGCGGCGAGACGGCGAGGAGTAGTAGTGAAAGTCATGGGTGTACCTCTCTTTCAGTTTTGCGCCCGGTCGGGCGTCTCGGATTTGGTGTTTACAGCTACGTTTTGTTGGCGCGCGCCGGCTTGTTTAAGCTCTGCGACCCACTGCGGGTCGGCGTCACCGATTTCGTTGTTCACAGGCAGATATCGTTCAGGGAATTCCCAGATCAGCACTTGTGGCGGGCTGTTCTTGAAGGCATCGCTTTTCAGGTAGCTGAGCATCGGCAGAATCGGGCCGTGGCCGTCTTCGGCGTAATTGACCACGTCGCTGTGCAGCGCTTCTTTCAGCGCACCGACGAAGTTCCAGTTTGGGTTGGCGCTGTAGCTGGTGCCGATCAGGGCCACCGGCACTTCCGTGTTGGCAAACAACGCATCATCACCGGCAGGTTGATCCTGGGCTGCCACGGTGTTGCGCTTCTGCAAAGGTTCTGGCGCCGGCATCATGTTCTCGAACAGCGGGTCCAGCGGCAGGAACAACCGCAGGTCGCCCTTGTGCGTCACCTTCTCCGCCGGTTCAGTGACGAAGTTTTGCGGTTCGCCGCTGAGCGGAGCCTTGTCGGCAATGGTTTTGGCCAGGGTCTGGGCAGCGACTTGTGCGCCTTCCGGGGTCCAGTGGGTGTCGGTGCGCAGGAACACTTGCTGACCGTCGTGCTTGGCTTGTTGCAGCGGGCCGAGCAGGTCAGGGGCGAGGATCTTGTCGGCCGCCACGCGAGCGTGGAAGTCCTTGTACAGATTGGCGTGGATACTCGCCGGCTTCACTTCACCCAGGTGTTCCGGGTACAGACGCGTCTTGGCCGGAACAATCGCCATCACCAGTTGCACGCCTCGCTTTTTCAGTTCCTGGCGCACGCCTTCGACCAGCGCGTAGTTGCCTTGCAGGTTCAACTCTTCGTTGACGATCGGGTGGAACTCTTCATCGCTGTAGAGCCACTGATCGCGACCGAGCACCACGCCCGGACGACCTTCGTTGAACAGTTTGAAATCCAGCGCGGCCCAAAGGTTGGTGCCCAGGCGCTTGATCGGGAACTCGTCGTCATAGTGCGTCTCGACGGCTTTGGTCCAGCGCCCGTTGAGCACGGTGGCATCGGCGTTGGTACTGAAGCCGAAGAAGCTGCGTACCGACCACACGCCCAGGACCAGCAAGGTCACCAGGAACAGCGCGATGTAGAAGATGCGTAATGAGCGGGTCATGGTCAGATCCCTCAGAACTGGAAGTAAAGGAACGGCGAAAAGCTTTGCGCCGAGAGTTTGAGAATCGAGGCAATGAACAGCAGCAGTACCAGGGCGCGCATCACGTAACGGGACCAGTCGGCGGTCCAATAGGCCGGTTGCACAGTCGCTTCAACGCCGACGGTGTAACCCGGCTCGTGGATGCTGGCCGGGTTGTCACCCGGTACGGCTTTGATCATTCCAGGTGTCGCCGCGGCCGGGCCGTCGGTTTCGATGTTCACCGCAGGCTTGGTCTTGACTGGCGGCTGGTTGGTGTAGAAATCACGCAGGCCGAAGAACGCCAGGGTCACGTAAGCCACCACCAGGGTTGCCACTTGCAGACCGGTGAGGCTGGCCTGGTTGAGTTCCGACAGCGACCATTCGCCGAAGCTGAACATTGCGCCGTACATGCGACCGGCGACGTGCAGGTTCTCGGCGCGGAAGATCACCCAGCCCATCACCACCAGCAGGAAGGTCAGGACCCAGCGGATCGGGTTGAAGCTGCGCGGCGAGGTGTTCAGGCCGATGGCTTTTTCGATTGCCAGCCACATGCCGTGCCAGGCGCCCCAGACGATGTAGGTGATGTTCGCGCCGTGCCACAGACCACCGAGCAGCATGGTCAGGAACAGGTTGCGATAGGTCATCAGCGTGCCTTTACGGTTACCGCCGAGGGTGATGTACAGGTAGTCACGCAGCCAGGTGGAGAGGCTGATGTGCCAGCGCCGCCAGAACTCGGTGATCGACTGGCTGACGTACGGCTGTTTGAAGTTTTCCATGAAGCGGAAACCCATCATCAAGCCCAGGCCAATCGCCATGTCGCTGTAGCCGGAGAAGTCGAAGTACAGCTGTGCGGTGTAGGCCAGGGCGCCGAGCCAGGCATCGCCCGTGGTCGGGTTCTGCAAGGCGAAGCAATGGTCGGCGACCACAGCCAGGGTGTCGGCGATGAACACCTTCTTGATGAAACCCTGCATGAACCGCGTGGCACCTTCGGAGAACTTGTCGAGGGTGTGGGTGCGGTTGTTGAACTGGTCGGCCAGGTCGCGGAAACGCAGCACGGGGCCCGCGATCAAGTGCGGGAAGATCGCTACGAATGCGGCAAAGTCGATCAGGTTGCGGGTGGCCGGGGTATCGCCGCGGTAGACGTCGATGATGTAGCTGATGGACTCGAAGATGTAGAACGAGATCCCGATCGGCAACAGCACGTGGGTCAGGATGAACGGCGACAGACCGACCGAGGTCATCATCGCGTTGATGCTCTCCACGCCGAAGTTGGCGTACTTGAAGTAGCCCAGGATGCACAAGTCCACCGCGACGCCGAGCAGCAGCCAGCGCTGGGCCGGTTTGGTCCGGACCCCGGCGGCGCCAACTTTCAGGCCGATCCAGTAGTTCCACACCGTGACCGCTGCGAACAGCGCAAGGAAGTCCACACGCCACCAGGCGTAGAACACGTAGCTGGCGATCAGCAGCAGCAAGTTGCGATAGCGTTGCCCGCTCAAGTAGTACAAGCCGAGAAAGATCGGCAAGAACAGAAACAGGAACACGTTGGATGAAAATACCATCCCGATCTCTCCATGTTTAACCAACAGTCAAGGGCCAACGGCCCCCCCAAACCCCCCACGAAAATCCGGGGTGGTTGTATTGCATGCTGTGCACTTACCTGTGGCGAGGGAGCTTGCTCCCGCTGGGGTGCGAAGCGCCCCTGAAACCTGATGACGCGGTGTCTCAATCAATCCGCGTTCACTGGGTTACGACTGCTTCGCAGCCGAGCGGGAGCAAGCTCCCTCGCCACAGGGGAATACAGTCAGCTTTAAGAACCTTTGCCTTTTTCATTGGCCGGGTCATAGACCTTGGTCAAGTCCCCGCCGAGGCGGAACGACTTGAACGGCTGCATCTTGTGCTTGAGTTCCAGCACATTCGGCGCGCAGGTGTAGAGCGAGCAGAACGGTTCGAGCCAGGCGAATTTCGAGTCGATCTTGAGATCGGTCATGTCCTGATCCTTGCCGTTCTTCTTCTCGAATTGATCCGGGTCTTGCACACCCGCGAGTACGCGATCACCCAGGCGTTTCAAGGCGCCGTTATTTTCCTGACGCAAATCCACACCGTTGGCCTGGGCGAAACTGGCGATCATCGCCAGCGGCGGCAGGGCATAGTTGTGGTAGGCGAGGGCGCGTTGCTGGCGCTTGAGTTCGTTAGGCAGGAAGCCTTGGGCATCGATTTGATTGGCACCGACCTTGAATTCCTTCACGGCCCAGTCGAACAGGTCGCGGCGGTTGGTGGCGACCGACGTGGCCATCACCGACCAGGCCGCCCAATACGAGTGGTTGTTGGTCTGTTCGAGCGGCAGGTTGTCCCAATCGCTGACCACCTGATCGGCCATTTTGCTGAACCAGGCTTCAATCACTTGCGCCTCTTCCTGGTGGGTGGCCAGTGGGTGCGAGTCAGAGAATTTCAGGCGGATATAGGACGACGCCATGCTGCCCAGCGCCCATTTGCGCATGGACTTGCCGGTGTGGTTGAAGTCCCTGGACATCAACGCATCGGCCTTGGCCCAGGCGGTCAACCAGTCGAGGGTGCATTCCAGTTGTTCCGGGCGACCGTCACGCATGAACTGCATCACTCGCTTGCTGGTGCCGCGCTCGATCTTGGTGATGTCGGCGGTGGTGTCGCGGAAGGCTTTTTCCGATGCTTCGTTCAGGGTCGAACGGGACTTGTCGGAGCCTTCGTATTTGCTGCGAAACTGCAGGGCGCCGGTGTACGGCGTCGGCATTGCGTCGCAGCCTTCGCTCTTGTCGCCGGTCTTGAATTTATCCACAGGCGCGAAGTAACCCTGGGGCGGGTGCAGTGGCGCGGCGGCCTGGGTGGCGCCAGCGAACATCGCCAGAGCCAGTAGAGAGGGCGCGAGTAACTGTTTCAAAGTTCGGGTTTGCATGCAGTTCATAAGAGGTAGCCTCATTGCCCGGCTTGAGCAGTACGCTGCCCGGTGCCGGAGAACACGTTGCGTTTGCAGATTTTCGCTTCGACTTTCTGTGGCGCGGCGCCTGGTGTTTCAGGCCCCTGGACTTCTACGGCCAGCAGATTCTGCGAGGCCCAGTCTTCGTCCGTGCGCAACTCGAAGGCGAAACGCCCGTCGGTCTCGGAGGTTTCCGGTTTCTCGATCTTGATGTCCTCATGACGCCCATTCATGTACCAGAGGGTGGCATGCAAGGTTTTCACCGACGTATCGGCGAAGCGGATGTCGACCTGGTGGTCGCTGTTGCGCAGGTCCAGGTTCTTGCTGTTGACCATCAGTTCGTTTTTGCCCGGCTTCAGTGCGGCGCTGCCGCTCATCTGTGCATCCTTGCCTTCGCAACCGTTGTCGAGCAGCGCCATCATCTGGCGGTAGATGGTTTCCTGGTCGAGGCGATAAAGCGGCGAGAACTCCCAGATGAGAATCTTCGGTGGCTTGGTCTGGAACTCTTCGCTGCCCAGGTACTGCAGCATCGAACCTTCCAGGCCACCGCCGGGGAATGCCACGTTGAGGATGTCGGCGCCGATGGCCTCTTCGAGGAAACCGGCGAAGTTGTAGTTCTTGCCGCTGTGGCTGGTGCCGACCAGGGTGATTTGCGGGTTGCCGGATTCACCGAACAGATCGCCATCCGCCGCTTCGCCCTTGGGCTCGGTGGTGAACTGATCCATGTACTGGATCGCGTAGCTGGTGCCACAGAGTTGACCCGCCATGTTGTGCAACGTTCCGGTCTTGCCCATGCGACCCGACTTATGGGTCTCGAATTCACGCTTGGGAATGTCGGCGAAGACCGGCAACTGCTTGACCTTCTCGGCGACGATCTTCGCGGTACGCTGGGCGCCATACGGCGTCCAGTGCTGGTCGCCGCGGAAATAGAAATCGTGGGCCGGCAGGGTATCGGGCAGCGATTCGTTGGTCAGCGGCGACAGGTCCGGCACTACGTAGCCCATCTGCGCGAAGCGCCCGAGCATGGTTTTGTAGTTGGTCAGGGCCTTGTCGAAATCGTATTTGGCTTTTTCTTCCGGGTTCAGCTTGTTGCGGTTCACCAGGCCACGGGTCGGCTGGTAAACGATGACCAGCTCCACGCCTTTGCTCTTGAACGCATCGTGCAGCTGCTTCATGCGTTTGTAACCGGCGGGCGTGGTATCGAATTCGGTGCGCAAGTCTTCTTGGGTACGGAACAGCCAGTCGCCCTGGGCCTGCACCAGCGTGGTGAAGTTCTGCTGATAGCGGGTGGTGTAGTTCTTCGGGTCGTGGGCTGCCGGGCACAGGCTGCAGCACGGCTCGGCGCTGAAGCTCGGTGCCTTGGCGTCTTCGGCACGCACGCCAGTGCTGGCCGCGAGAATACCCGCGGTCAGGGCCGACAGGCTGAGTAATTTGATCAAGTGTGGGTGCATAAAATTATCCTCAGTCCCGCATTTCGGTCTGGCGTTCGACAGGGTCGATCAGCACGGCTTTCTGCTGGCGCACCAGCAGGTCGAGAATTTCATCCTGACGCTCGCCGAGAATTCCCGAGAAGCTGATGCCGCTGGTTTTGGTCGGTGCGAGCATCGACACGCGATACAACTCCACGCTCAGCGGCGAGTCGATCGACAGCGGTCCGCTGCCGTTGGCAGCCAGTTCACCACCGACCACGATCAGCGACACTTCGGCATCGAACGGGTCGAGCTTGATGTCCCGGTCGGTGTCGCTCAGGTCTTTGATGTGCCCGTAGACACCGGTCAGGCCGTTGGCCATCGAGACGTTTTCGTACAGGCGAATGTTCACGCTGTTACGAATACGGATGCCGTGGCGTCGGTTGCTGATCACCTGGTTGCCCCACAGCAGGTTGTCGGCACTCTCGTAGAGGGTGATGCCGTCGGTGTGGTTCTTGTAGATCTCGTTGTAGGCGATCAGGTTGTTCACGCTGTTACGGTCGATCACCAGCCCCGAGAGGTGGTTGTCGTAGCTGCGGTTGTTGAAGATGAAGCTGTCGTTGACCTCACGGGAAATAATGATCCCGTGCTTCTTCTTGGTACCGTACACCGTGTTGTCGGCGATGATCAGACCGTGGGAACGGTCATGGGGGTCGATGCCGTAGACGATGTTGTCTTTGTAGGTGTTGCCCTTGACCACGAAGTCGCGGGTTTCGTAGCAGTAGAAGCCGTACCACATGTCCGAGAACTCGGAGCCGACGATCCAGCCGGTCGGTTCAGGGCGCTTGAGCACCTTGGCCATGTTCGGCGTGTACTGGGAAATACTCACGCCGTAGGACTTACTGTTGGCGTAACCGAAACTGGCGATCTTGCTGTTGGCGATGTAGGTCTCGGTGCCGCCCCAGGACAACAGGAACGGACGGAATTCCTTGGGCGACGAGAAGGCCGCCGGGCCGTTGGCCTTCTCGCTCCAACCGGTGATCTTGGTATCACGCACAAACAGCTGACCGTCGTTGACCAGGAACGAGCCGGCCTCCTGGGACAGGCGCAGTTCCTGGGTCTGTTTGTCGATTTCCAGAATGCCGTGTCTGCCCACCACGATCGGCAACTTCGCCAGGAACACACCTGGCGACGTTTCGCTGAGGTACTGCTTGGGCAGCTTCTTGGTCAGATCCTTGAGGTTCATGTAGCCGTCGTCGACGAAGATCGCCTGCGGGATGCCGTGCTGACGCACCACCCACTCGGCCATCTTGTTGTCGCCACCGATGAAGTCCTTCAAGGCGTCTTCCTGCATCATCCGGCGCACGCTGATCTTACCGGGCTTGGTGCGCACGATTTTCGCGGCGATGGCTTCGGCGGTGTAGCCTGAAGTGTCCGGCAGTTTCGGCTTGGCCAAGTCCAGGGGCGCGGTTGGCGCGCTGCTGACGGTGTAGGTCTTGGCCTGTTGCAGCCCCTTGGCCACGGTCGTCGATTTGCTCTGCTGTTCAGGCTGGTGCACAGACTTGGCCGGTTCGACGGTGGCGAAGGCGGCTGCGCTGGCCAGCAGCAGCGCGCCGGCCAGCAGGCTGATCGAGCCTTTCTTGGCGCTGTTCATGTCGGGCACTCCCTTCGCGGTTTGCATCAGAAGCGCCAGATCACGTCGATAAACGCACGGTGCATGTACGAGTCGACTTCTTTGCCATAGGCATCGCCGGGCTTGAACACACCGCCACGGAACCGCACCAGGGCCGAAGGCTCATCGATCGATTGGCTCAACGCTGCCGGCAACAGGCCTTGCTTGAAGTACTTGGTGACCACCAGGTCCATTTCCTGACCGAGGTCCTTGTTGCCATCTTCCAGCGGCAGGGAGGTGCTGGAGAGGATCGCGCCGGTCGCGTCGTCGGTGTTGTTTTCAACAGCGTTGATGCCGTTGTTGCCCACCGGCTTGTTGCCGTCCACACGCCAGAACTTGTGATAGATCAGGCTGGCGTCGTATTCGTCGTTGAGCATCCAGGAGCCGAACAACGTAGCGGTCTGCATGTTGTTCATTTCGCCACGGAAGGCTTCGCCGAAACGGTGAACCCGCGAGCGAGTACCGGTGTAGTTCGAGCGGTTGCTTTCCAGGCCGTTCTGTTGGTACTCGGCGCTGGCGCGGGCATAGGCTGCACCGACTTGCCACTGCGGGTCGAGACGCAGACGCACACCCACGTCGGTAGCCCAGCCGTTCAGGTCTTCGCCACGCTTGGCTTCTGCCGGGCGAGTGCCGTCGGCATTCAGCGGGTTGACCGTGTCACGGTCGCCGCTCATGCCGGTGATGCTGCCCCAGTAATTGACGGAGTTGGTGTTGCGCCAGTTATAGGCATCGCTGTCGGCGGTGAGGCCGAGCCAGCTGATGTCGCCGTTCTGTTTCTTGTCCAGGGTATCGCCGGCCACGCCCGGCTCCGGATAGTCGAGCTTGCCGTTATCGTGGGTGTGATGACCGCGAATGCCGACCCAGTTACCGGGTGTCCACTGATACGCCGCATCGGCGTAGGCGTGCAGGCGATCCTTGTCTTTGGGCGCCAGTTCTTTCAGGTCGGTACGGTATTCGCTGAAACGTTCGGCGATACCGACGTTGGCGCGCAACAGGGTGGTGTCGAAGGTCCAGTTCAGGGCTTCGATGTTGGTGTCGCGCCATTGGCCGTCGTCGTTGCGCAGGCGTTGGCGACCGAACTTGAGGATCTCGCCAGGGTAGGGCGTGAGGCCGCTGTAGCCGACCCAGAACTCGCGCATCGCCAGGTAGTTTTTCCTGGTCTTGCGATCACCGCTGTCGGTGGTCTGGGTGCCGCTGTTGTCGGACTGCTGCAGGGTGTCGGTTTCGATGATGTCGGTGGATGTCACGGCCTGACCCATCGCGTAGGCGCTCCACGCGCCGCTTTCGCCATAGACCCATGGGCGCAGGTCGAGGCCGACGCCGTTAACGTCGCCGCCACCGGCGGTGCCCAGGTCACTGTCGTCTTCGGACTGGCCGGTAACTTTGACTTCGAGACCGAAGTTCTTGTCTTCGGTCAGGGCCGCCAGGGTCGGGCACGACCACAGCAGGGCGAATGTCAGGCCAATACCGGCCTGCACGAATGGATTGAGTTTCATAGGGATTCCTCGCCGTCTTCTTCTTGCAAAGCGTGCAGTTCCAGCGTGTCCGGACTCACGGTGCTACGAATGGCTTGCTCTTGTTTGAGCAGGCGTTGGGCCTCGGCCAGCCGGTCAGGCGGCAGTTGCGCTTCGAGTGTTTGCGCAAGCTCAGTGGCTTGCGGGGTGTCTTGAGCCTTGGCCAATTGGCTGAAGACGTAAGCGTTGACCGGGTCGGGCCGGGTGCCCTTGCCTTGGGAGAACAGTTGGGCGATGGCGAAATCGGCGCTGTTCTGGCCGTTGCGTGCAGCGGTCAGCAGGTGATCCAGGGCTTTCTGCGGATAGACCTTGCCCAGGTAACCGCGACGGTAAATCTGGCCGAGGTAGTAATCGGCGGCGACTTCCCGGCCGACGGCTTTCTTGAAGTGCTCTTCGGCGACCTTGGCGTCGGCCGGCACCATTTTGCCTTCGTAGTAGAGCTTGCCCAGCAACAGTTCGGCGCGCGACTGGTCGGCGGCGCGACCGTTGTCCAGGTACTTCATCATCGTGTCGACGTCGCCCAGTTCAGGGAAGTCGTAGAGCAATTGCGCCAGGCTGACCCAGGACGCCGGGTAGCCCGGAGCGATGCCTTCGAGCAGCGACTGAGCGGTTTTTTCGTCGGTCTTGCCCAGGCTCGCGTCGCCCAGCACGCGGGCCACGCTGTCGACCCGTTGCGCGGAGACGGTGCCACGGCTGTGAGCGGCCTGCATCTGCTTGATCAGCTCGGCCTGTTGTTCGGGCTGGCCACGTTTCTGATAAACCGTGGCCAGTTCGACGTAGCAGATGTCGGTGGTGTTCAACGCCGCTTTGCAGATCTTTTCCACGTCATCCAGGTGTTGGTCGTAAGTGCCTTGGGTGCGATAGAGCAGCACCTGGGCCAGACCTGCTTCCGGTTTGCCTTCGGCGCGCCATTGGCTGATCTGCTGCTGTGCGTTGACGTTGGGGAAGCTGTGCGGGAATTGCAGATACAGCATCGCCAACGGGATCAGGGTGTTGCCTTCGCCATTGGTCGCGGCTTTCTTCAACAGTGCCTCGGCTTCGTGGTGTTCGGCTTCGGTGGCGCCAGGTTTGGCCACCAGCAGGCGACCCAGGCGAGCCTGAGCCCGCGGCGAGACGCTGGCTGCGGCGCGGTAAGTCGCCTCGGCCTTTTTGATCTGTGCCGGGTCGCGGCTGTCGACCTGAATGTCGGCCAGCCCAACCTGGGCTTCGCTGTAGCCCAGGTCGGCCAGTTGCTGATAGTTCTGCGCCGCCAGCGTGGTATCACCGCGCTTGAGGGCTTCATTGGCCAGGCGCTGGTCGGGCAGGCCGGCGCAACCGGCCAGGCTTACGGCCAGTGCAACTGCACACAGTGATCCTATGTGGGTGCGCGGTGTTCTGAGGATTTGTGGAGTCGTCACGGGCATGTCCTCTTTTAAAGACCGGCGGCCATGGCTTTGTTGATCAGCCAGTTCAGGTTCGGGCCACGGGTGCTGTTCACTTCCGCCGGGCGACCGGCGAGTGCGCTGTCCAGCGGCTCGTCAGGTTTGATCTGCACGCGGATATCGGATGACAGGTCTTCGCTTTTCAGGCTGGTGCTGCTGACGATCTTGCCGGTACGAGTCTGGTCTTCGCCGGCGATCTGGAAGCTGACCGAGGTGCCTGGGCGCACGTCGCCGAACTGGCGATAGGAGAAGCGTGCTTCAACGTTGGCTTCGGTATTGCGTGGCACCAGTTGGAAGATCACGTCACCTTTGTTGGCGTATTGACCGTTAGCCACCAGTTGCTGGGCCACGGTGCAATCGCACGGGGAGGTCAGGGTGCCGGTCATTTGCTTGCCGAAGAGCTCTTCAACCTTGGACGGTTGCAGTTGGTTTTCGTCCAGATGGCCCTTGAGCACGTCGAGCATGCTGGTGCTGAAGGTCGCCAGCGGTGCGCCTTTGGCGGCAACGCCGTCAGCCTTGATCAGGCTCTGCACGGTGCCGTCGCGCGGCATGGTGATATTCATGCCTTGCACGCTGACCAAACCGGCCTGGGCGTGGCTGACGAAGTACATGCCGTACACCGATTTGAAAATGAAACCGAACGCTACCAGGCCGACCACGAAGATGCCGGCGCTGAAGGTCACCGCTTTCAGGCGGCCGAGCGCGGTCATGCCGTGGCCGCCGTCCTTGACCTTGCGCGCCTTGGTGAAGTTGTCGCGCTGCAGGGTTGCCAGCACTTCACCGATGCTGACGATGTCGCCGGCCAGGTGCGAGGTGATCAGGTGGCGCAGGGTGGAAATGTCCCGTGGTTCCAGGTTCTGGAACTGGCAACCAACGCGGCCGGTCTGGCGGTCGACGGAGCGGATCTGCAACTCCACGTCCATGGCCAGGCCAAGGTTATCGATGACGAATTGCAGGCGGGCCTTGTGCACATCGCCAACTTTCAGCGGCAGCTGACCGGCGTTGAACGCCAGGCCGCCTGCAGAAAGGTCGATGACCCGGGCTTCGACCGGGGTCCGGTCAGGGCCGAAGAAACGCAGCTTGGCCGGAATTTTCACACGGGCGTGTTGGCGCTGGGCTTCGGATTCGTGCACTACGTTGCTGTTGACGGCGGTATTCATATGGGCGATTTCCTAGTTAATTCAGGCGAGTTCGGTCAGACCATCATCAGCAGCACGGCGACAAAGATGCTGCCGGCGGAGAAGGTCATGGTCCGAGACGACCAGGTGTTGAACCAACGTTGAAAGCTGGCGAGATCACGGGTCAGAGAAGTGGGCTGGCGAGTCCAGGATTGTTTGTCGAGGCGGAAGAACACGTAGATCTTCACCAGCGCGCCGACGATCTGGTTGTAATAGAGAATCGCCGGGTAGGCCGGGCCGATCCGGTGACCGGAACAGGACAGCAGCAGCGTCAGGATCAGACGGGTGATGCCGATCCACAGCAGGTAAACCAGGATGAACGCGGTGCCGTACTTGAAGGTGGCGATGAGCGCCACGGTCAGGCCCAGCAGGGACGTCCACATCGACACGCGCTGATCGAACAGCACCACTGACGTGAACAGGCCGAGGCGTTTCATCCCCAGGCCCAGGGCGCGGGAGTTCTGCCGCAGGTTGTTGCCGTACCAGCGGAACATCAGTTTGCGACTGGCCTTGATGAAGCTCTTTTCCGGCGGGTGTTCCACGGTATGGATCGCGGCGTCGGGCACGTAGAACGTGTCGTAACCCAGGCGCATCAGGCTGAACCAGCTCGACTTATCGTCACCGGTCAGGAACTTGAAGCGGCCCAGGCGCCAGTGTTGCAGCGAGTCGCTTTCCACGTCAGCGATGAAGTCCGGGTTGGTCACCACAGTGGCGCGGAACACCGACATCCGGCCGGTCATGGTCAACACGCGCTTGGACAAGGCCATGGAGCACATGTTGATGTGGCGCTGGGCGAATCGCAGTTTGTGCCATTCGCTCATGATGTAGCCGCCGCGCACTTCGCAGAACTCGTTGGTGGTCAGGCCGCCGACATTGCCGAACAGCTGGAACCACGGCACGGTCTTGAGCACGACGCCTTCGGCCAGCACGGTGTCGCCATCGATCACTGCAACCACGGCACGGTCGTCCGGCAGGTGGCGGGAGATGGCGCGGAAACCGTAGGCCAGGCCATCGCGCTTACCGGTGCCGGGAATGCGCACGAAGTCGAGCTTGACGCTCGCGGGTGGGTTCATGCGTTTCCAGAGGCTCTTGACCAGCAGCTCATCGGACATTTCGACGATGGAGCACACCACGGTGGTCGGCAGGCCGCAGTCGATGGCCTCGCGGATCACCGAGCTGTAGACCTGCGCGGTGGTCAGCGCGTCGATACGGAAGCTGGTGACCATCAGGAACACATGGGAGGGGTCTGCCGCTTTACCCAGCTTGCGCACTTTGCGCCGCAGGTGCGGGTAGACCACGTACAGAAACAGCATGCCGCGCAGAAAGTGCGTGGCACCCATCGAGTAGCGCCAGATACCGACGATACCGACCAGGAAAATGAAGTCCTTCGACTCGGAGTCGAACGTGGACACAGGCAACGCAATGGCGATGCCCATCAATAAACTTAGGTAAAACAGCCAACCGGCGGCCTGAAGTAGGCCGTGCTTTAGCCTGTGCATAATCTGCATCCGTCTCGATCTCGGGCGGAGCCCGATTGGGTTAAGGCAGGCTTGTGAAAACTGGCGCCACCCGGTTTGGATAACGCCAGAATCCCTATAGGAGCTGGCGAAGCCTGCGATCTTTTGATCTTTCGCTTGGGATTCAAGTGAGCTGGGAAAGATCGCAGCCTCGTTGCACTCGACAGCTCCTACAGACGTGTTACCAGCAGATGCCTTCGGCGCGACCGCTGACGCTGGTGGCTTGAGACATGAAGCCGACCAGGTCGATCACTTGCTTGCCGTGCGGAACGTCCTTGACCAGGGCGCGGAATTTCTCGTCACGGTTACCGAGGATGATCACGTCGGAGTTGTTGATCACGTCGTCGAAGTCCGAGTTGAGCAAGGACGAGACGTGAGGGATCTTCGACTCGATGTAATCCTTGTTCGCACCGTGGACACGGGCGTACTCGACGTTGCTGTCGTAGATGCTCAGGTCGTAGCCCTTGCCGATCAGCATTTCCGCCAGATCGACCAGCGGGCTTTCGCGCAGGTCGTCGGTGCCGGCCTTGAAGCTCAGGCCCAGCAGGGCGACTTTGCGTTTGTCGTGGCTGGAGACGATGTCGAACGCGTTCTGCACCTGGGACTCGTTACTGCGCATCAGCGAGTTGAGCAGCGGTGCTTCGACGTCCAGGGAACTGGCGCGGTAGGTCAGGGCGCGCACGTCTTTCGGCAGGCAGGAGCCGCCGAATGCGAAGCCAGGACGCATGTAGTACTGGGACAGGTTCAATGCCTTGTCCTGGCAGACCACTTCCATCACTTCACGACCGTCAACGCCGACAGCCTTGGCGATGTTGCCGATCTCGTTGGCGAAGGTCACCTTGGTGGCGTGCCACACGTTGCAGGTGTACTTGATCATCTCGGCAACGGCGATGTCCTTGCGGATGATCGGTGCGTCGAGTTCTTCGTACAGCGATTGCAGAACGTCGCCCGAAGCCTTGTCGAACTCGCCGATGACGGTCATTGGCGGCTGGTCGTAGTCGGCGATCGCGGTGCTTTCACGCAGGAACTCAGGGTTCACGGCAACGCCGAAGTCGACGCCTGCTTTCTTGCCGGAGCAGTCTTCGAGAATCGGGATGACCACGTTTGCCACGGTGCCCGGCAACACGGTGCTGCGCACGACGATGGTGTGGCGGGTGGATTTGTCACGCAGAACAAAACCGATTTCGCGGCACACGGCCTCGATGTAGTTCAGTTCCAGGTCGCCGTTCTTTTTGCTCGGCGTGCCGACGCAGATCATCGACAGGTCGGTGTCGCGAATCGCCTCGGCGAAGTTGGTCGTGCCGCGCAGACGGCCAGTCTCGATGCCCTGTTTCAGAAGTTCGCCCAGACCGGGTTCAACGATCGGCGAACGACCGGCGTTGATCATATCGATCTTGTCTTTGGCAACATCGACGCCAACGACGTCATGGCCCCGTGCAGACAGGCAACCGGCACAGACTGCACCGACGTAACCCAAACCAAATATGCTGATGCGCATCGCATTTACCTCTCAGTTAATCAAGACTGTATTCAACAAGCCATTACATGGCCGGAGTTAATGGTGTTCAGCGGTCATAGTGCACTCGCAAGTGCGGCCTTAAAGGCGTCACAATGCCGGGTGCAGGCATACTAAGTTCCGAGTGTCTAAATAAGTGCACTCAAGATGTGCGCAACCAGGCCTTATTGTTATGACGTGCCCTGTTATGCAGCCGACCCTCTAATCAGAGGACGTTCGTGCAAAGGTCTTGCGCGCTCAATGCCAGGCCAGAAGCCCGTAAATCAAGCGGTTGGGTGCTCGGGTGAGCACGTTTATAGGGGCGCAGCCGTGGCCTTGTAGGGGATATTAATGGTACGTTATCTCCTGTCCTTCATGTGTTGCCCAAACAAGTGATCCATAAGTTAAAGTTAGTGTGACAACTTCGCTATCGGGATCGCTTCTCTGTGTAAGTTATCTCGTACGTTCGCCGAGAGAATCGTTACGGGTGGTATGAGCGGCGCATTTGGACATAGTTCCAGTCCGCCCATCGCGATTTCTGAAATTTCTTGAAATATTGAAAAAGATGGCACTGCTTTCATATTGATAGCACTTGCCGTTTCGCCCTTTATATATAGGGTGATTATTGCCTTGGGTACTTTTTTGCCACTACTGACAAAAAATTTCAGTGCCACTACTGAAAAAAATCAGCAAAGTCGAGTGAAACAAAAGTTAGAAAATCGAGTGCTTGTTTTTTGGCGCCAATAAGTCGGCGAAAAGGGCGGGGATTGTTCGAGGATCGAAGGGGTAGCGCACGACGAAGTTGTTGATGTCGTGCGCGAATTGAGTGCGGGTCTGGTTACTCCGGTGCGTGATCGCGCAGGAACACCAGATTGTCCGGTTTAGACTGTTCGCTGCTGTAGCGATAACCCTGAACATCGAACTGCTTGAGGGCGACCGGGTCATTGATGCGTTCTTCAATGACGAAGCGGCTCATCATCCCGCGGGCCTTTTTCGCGTAGAAGCTGATGATTTTGTACTGGCCGTTCTTCAAGTCCTTGAACTCGGTATTGATGATGCGTGCGTTCAAGGCGCTGCGTTTGACCGCCGAGAAGTATTCGTTGGAGGCCAGGTTCAGCAGCACATCGTCGCCTTGATCGGCCAGCGCTTCGTTCAGCCATTCGCTGATCCGCGTGCCCCAGAAGGCATACAGATCCTTGCCACGGGCATTGGCCAGCTTGGTGCCCATCTCCAGCCGATAGGGTTGCATCAGGTCCAGAGGGCGCAGCAAGCCGTACAGGCCGGAGAGCATGCGCAAGTGCTGCTGGGCGTAATCGAAGTCGGCTTCGCTGAAGGTTTGTGCATTCAGGCCGGTGTACACGTCACCCTTGAATGCCAGCAAGGCCTGCTTGGCGTTGGCAGGGGTGAAGGCCGGGGTCCAGCTGCCGAAACGTGCGGCATTGAGGCCGCCAATCTTGTCGGAGACGTGCATCAGCTCGCTGATCTGCGCCGGCGTCAGGTCGCGCAGTTGCAGGATCAGTTCCTGGGAGTGGTCGAGGTATTGCGGCTGAGTGAAGCGCTGGGTCGCCGGCGGTGTTTCGTAATCGAGGGTCTTGGCGGGGGAAATCACCATCAGCATGAAGTCGGCTCCTTTAATCGTGGGGGCGATTCTAGGGGGTTGTCTGTGTTGACTCCAGCTATGGGTGTCATAGGTGATCGGTGGTGTCACGGAACAAGATCGCAGCCTCGCTTCGCTCGACAGCTCCTACGGTGCACCGGCATCTGTAGGAGCTGTCGAGCGAAGCGAGGCTGCGATCTTTTGATCTTCTCGGGATATAGTGCCGCGCGGGTTTTGTTATGGAGACATCCCATTGCGTATCGTTTTTCTATTCTTCGCCACACTGTTGAGCTTCGGCGCCCAGGCGACGCCGGGCGATGTGGCGACGCTGGATCGAAGCACCTGGCCTGAGCAGCTCAGCAACCCGACCCTGTTCGACGTTGCCTCCCGGGCCGAAATCCTCATGTTCGCCCGCGTCCTGCTCGCCAGCGAATCGCTCGATGAAGCGAGCCTGGCTCAACGCCTGGGCCTGCGCACCGTCAATCTGGAGTCGGTCAACCAGCTGCGCCAGCGCATGTGGCAGCGGTTGCTGAGCAACTACAACTTCGCCCAGCAGAGTTGCGATCAGGATGCCTCTTTCTGTTTCCTGGTCGAGGACATGGATACCTTGCGAGAGCAAGCGGCCAAGTTTCAGATCAGCAACGACAGCTACTACATCAAGTGGGCCGAGCCGAGCCGGTTGTTCCACGCCCAGTACCTCGATGAGCAATTGCGCAAGGCCGCGCTGTTCCCGCAGACCAGCAGCGAAGTCGATCGTTTTGGCGACTATGAGCGCAATGGCGATGCCATGAATGATCGCCTGTTCCTGCTGACTTTCGACAGCGCCGCCAATGCCGTGCCGGATAACACTGCCTGGGTCACCGAGTACCTGCGCAAATCGAACATGAGCGCGACGTTCTTCGTCCTCGGCAAGGACATCCAGGCCCGTCTGGCAGAAGGTTCGGCGACCAGCCTGCAAGGGACCTATTCGCAGCAATGCGTTGGTGTGCAGGGTTGGGAGTTCCGTTCCCACAGCCACTGGCAAGACTGGCAGGACTCGGTGCGGCGCAGCGCCGAGCTGGTCAAGGGCAAGCTGCCGGAGAATTACGTGCCGCTGTTTCGTCCGCCCGATGGCCAGCGTCGGTCCGATGCTGAAGGCTTCTTCAGGTCTCAGGGTTTGCAGGTGGCATTGTGGGACATCGATGCCCAGGACGGCGCCGGCAAGCTCAAGGGCAGCCAGAGTGCGCAACGGGTGCTGACCCTGATGCTGCTGTGGCGGCACGGGGTGATCAACTTCAATGTGAAGCAGGACGCGCTGAAAACCGCGATACCTTGGCTCATCACGCAAACGGCGCCAAGCGGGATCGGTTGGGAAAACTGTCAGGACGCGTTTCGCTGAAACGGGGAAAGCCCGTAAACATTGGGGCAGGGACGTTTTTGGAGGAGATTTCGATGCAGGCGGACTTCCGACTTTAGCGGGGTGCTGGCAGTCCGCCAAGTGCTATTGGTCATTCTGAAAAATAAACTTCAAAAAAACGTCAAAGTGCTTTTTTCTGTCATGTGTTTTGGAGTATTACGAAGACAGACCGCCGAAACCTGCAACACAGGTGGCGTCTTCCAAGACTCCGTTTGGGTTGCAATCACTTGAGTCTGAGCAGGTGATTTCGGTGGCCACTTCGAGGCGCAGCACTGTCATGGTATTGCGTCGACTGGCTCCCACAAAGGTGACCGAGTATGGATGATCACGGACGTAGCCCTTCCAACCAGCCAATCCTTTATGTACTCGATACCAACGTATTGATTCACGATCCAAACGCCCTGCTTAACTTCGAAGAACACCACGTCGCGATCCCGATGACCGTGCTTGAAGAGCTGGACAAGCTCAAGAGCGGGCCTCATAGCGTTGCAGCGGAATGCCGTCAGGCCATTCGGCTGATCGACAAGACCCTGGGCGATGCCAGCCCCGAAGACGTCGAACTCGGCGTTCCGATCCAGCGTGGCAAGGGTGGGCCCAAGGGCTTGCTGTCAATTCTGATGAGCAAGCGTGCCGAGCCGAACATCATTCTGCCCGAGCACCTGAACGACAACATCATCATCAACCAGCTGATCGACCGGCGCGCGCGTGATGCAAAACTGCCCGTGGTGCTGGTCACAAAAGATATCAACATGCGCCTCAAGGCCCGGGCTTGTGGGATCGCGGCCGAGGACTACAGTACCGACCAACTGGTCGACGACGTTTCGTTGCTGCCCAACGGTTACCACAACATGACCGGCTCCTTCTGGGACCGGGTGAGTAAAGTCGAAACCCGGCAGGATCATGGTCGCACCTGGCATCAGGTGCAGCTGATCGACAACCTGCCTGCCGTGCACGTTAACGAGTTCATCATCGACGAACAGGGCTTTGTCGGCTGGATCAAGGAAATCCAGGTCGACAAGTTATTGATCCTCGACCTGCATCAGGAGCCTCTGTTGCACCAGGAAGCCTGGGGCCTGAAACCACGTGACATCTATCAAAGCCTGGCGCTGTACGCCTTGCTCGATCCGGACATTCATCTGGTGAACCTGTCCGGCGCGGCCGGTTCCGGCAAAACCATCCTGGCCCTGGCAGCGGCCATCGAGCAGACCATGGTCAGCAAGCGCTACCGGCGCATCATTGCCACTCGCAGCGTGCAGGGGCTCGATCAGGAAATCGGTTTCCTGCCCGGCACCGAAGCGGAAAAGATGGAGCCTTGGCTGGGCGCCATCACCGACAACCTCGAAGCCTTGCACATGGATGACGAAAACACCCATGGCAGCGTCGACTACATCCTCAGCAAAGTGCCGTTGCAGTTCAAATCCCTCAACTACATTCGAGGCCGTAGCTTCCAGCAGAGTCTGATCCTGATCGATGAATGCCAGAACCTCACGCCGCACCAGATGAAAACCATCATCACCCGTGCTGGCGCCGGTTCCAAAGTGGTGTGCCTGGGCAACCTGGCGCAGATCGACACCCCTTACCTGTCCGCGACCAGCTCCGGGCTGACGTACCTGACCGAACGCTTCAAAGACTTCCCCAACGGTGTACACATCACCCTGCAAGGGGTGCCACGTTCGATTCTGGCCGAATACGCCGAATCGCATCTGTAACCCTCACCACAGAACCGGGCGACCTCAAAGTCGCCCGGTTTTTTTGTGCTCGACAAAAAATCCTGTGGGAGCGTGATTCGATAATCGAGCGTGCGGAAAATTGACCCGCAGGTTTACAATCGATGCTCCTGATCAGGAGTAACGCTGTGCTGACTCATCTCGATTCCCAAGGTCGCGCCAATATGGTCGACGTCACCGAAAAAGCCGTGACGTTCCGCGAAGCGACGGCCCAAGCGCTGGTGCGCATGCTGCCCGAAACCCTGCAATTGATCGTCAGCGGCGGCCATCCCAAGGGTGATGTGTTCGCCGTGGCGCGGATCGCCGGTATCCAGGCGGCGAAGAAAACCAGCGATCTGATTCCTCTGTGCCATCCGTTGATGCTCACCGGCGTCAAGGTCGAACTCACTGCCGAAGGCGACGACACCGTGCGCATCGTGGCGCGCTGCAAGTTGTCCGGGCAGACCGGCGTCGAGATGGAAGCGCTGACCGCCGCCAGTGTCGCGGCGTTGACCATCTATGACATGTGCAAGGCCGTGGACCGCGGCATGACCATCGAGAGCGTGCGGCTGCTGGAAAAACTCGGCGGCAAGAGCGGCCATTTTCAGGCGGAGCAGCCATGAACGTGACCGTGAAGTTTTTTGCCCGTTACCGTGAGGCGCTCGGCGTGGATTCGGTAAAGGTAGAAGGTGATTTCGCCACGGTCGACGATGTGCGTGCACTGCTGGCCCAACGTGAAGGCGCCGAGGTGTTGAGCGAGCAGAACCTGATGTGCGCCCGCAATGAAGACCTCTGCCAGCTCGATGAGCCGGTCGGCGATGGCGATGAAGTGGCTTTCTTTCCAACCGTGACCGGGGGCTGAGCCATGGCGATTCGTGTGCAGCCCACGCCGTTCGATCCGGGCGCTGAAGTCAACGCCATGCATGCGGCCAATGTGGGCGTCGGTGCGGTGGTGAGTTTTGTCGGCTACGTACGCGACTTCAATGACGGCCTCGATGTCGCCGGGATGTTTCTGGAGCACTACCCGGGCATGACCGAAAAAGCCCTGGGCAAGATTGCCGCGGAGGCCGAGCAGCGCTGGCCGCTGTTGAAGCTGGAAGTGCTGCATCGCATCGGCGCGCTGGAGCCGGGCGAGCCGATCGTCTTCGTCGGTGCCGCCAGCGCGCACCGTCAGGCAGCGTTCGATGCCTGCGCCTTTGTCATGGACTACCTGAAAACCCGCGCGCCATTCTGGAAGAAAGAAAACACCAGTGATGGCGCGCGCTGGGTTGAAGGGCGTGACAGCGATCATGCGGCGGCGGATCGCTGGAAGCAGTAATTCCTCTAGTGCTTTCGAATACGCCTTCGCGGTCCGACTTGTCCGCGAAGAGGCCTTCTGCATCACCCAAAAATCCACTGATTCCCCTCCCGACCAGAGGCTGGAAGATCTGTATGCGCCCGATTGACGGTTAATACATAAAAGTCCAGTATGGATTTATAAGTACAAAAAAGGCGTTCCCTGTTTCAGCTTTTTCTTCTGTCTTGCCAAACCAACAACAACCCGCGAGAGAACGAACATGAAGAAATTCCCCCTCATCACCGGTCTGGCCCTGAGCCTGTTGGCGTGCAGTAGCGTGTTCGCTGCCGAGAAAAGCCTGCGCATCGGTATTGAAGCGGCCTATCCGCCGTTCGCATCGAAAACCGACAAAGGTGAAATTGTCGGTTTCGACTACGACATCGGCAACGCCCTGTGCGCGCAGATGAAGGTCAAGTGTGTGTGGGTCGAAGGCGAATTCGACGGTCTGATTCCTTCCCTGAAAGTGAAGAAAATCGACATGGCGCTGTCGTCCATGACCATCAATGAAGACCGTAAGAAGTCGGTGGATTTCACCCACAAGTACTATTTCACCTCATCGCGACTGGTGATGAAGGAAGGCGCGGCGGTCGATGACCAGTACGCCAGCCTCAAGGGCAAGACAGTCGGCGTACAACGCGCAACCACTACCGACCGTTACGCCACCGAGGTTTTCGAACCGAAGGGCATCAACGTCAAGCGTTACGGCAACAACGAAGAAATCTACATGGACCTGGCTGCCGGTCGCCTCGATGCCATTTTTGCCGACACCATTCCATTGAGTGATTTCCTGTCCATGCCGCGCGGCAAGGGTTACGCCTTTGTCGGGCCGGAACTCAAGGATCCGAAATTCGTGGGTGAGGGCGCCGGGATTGCCGTGCGCAAGGGCAACACCGAGTTGGTCAGTGAGCTGAACGCGGCCATCGACGGCATTCGCGCCAGTGGCGAATACCAGAAGATTTCGGAGAAATACTTCAAGTCCGACATCTACGGCGATTGATCGGAAAAAGATCGCAGCCTTCGGCAGCTCCTAAAGAGGACCACATTTCTCTGGAGCTGGCTCAGCCTGCGATCTTTTGATTTTCAGCCCTTCAATTCCTTCAAATGCTTGTACACCGTCGCCCGGCCCATGTTCAGCACATTGGCCACGTAGTTGGAGGCGCTTTTGCCTTTGAAGGCGCCTTCGGCGTGCAGCGCCAGCACCAGTTCGCGTTTGTGGTCGCGGGTCAGCACATTCAGGCTCAACTGGCGCTCGCGCAGCCAGGCATGCAGAAAAGTGTTGATCCGTTCCTGCCAGTCATCGCGAAACAGTGAATCCGGTTGCGGAATCAGCTTGGTCGGCGACAGGAACAAATCCAGCGCCGCTTTCGCGTTCTCGAACAACGAGATATTCAGGTTGATGCACAGCACTGCCAGCGGTTGCCCTTCGCTGTCGCGCAGCACGCTGCTGAGGCTGCGAATCTTCTGGCCGTCCCAGTTGAGCTTTTCGTACGGCCCGATGTTTCGTTCACTGACCTCTTCGCTGAGCATGTCCTCCAGCGACGAGTCGTCACCGATTTCCCGTTTGGACAGGTTGTTGGCGATGTAATCGACCTTTTGCGTGCGCAGGTCGTGCAGCACCACCTCGGCGTGAGGGAAGAACAACGTGGCGATGGCATCGGCAATCGCGCGGAAGTTGTCCATGGACACATTGTCCAGGGCCGAGTTTTTTTCAGGTGCGTTCATACAGTGGAACTCCAGGCCAGCGTCAGTGCCCCTTTAAAAAGGGGCACTGGAAGTTTGCCGCAATCGTGTGGGCACGTCACCTGAGGATCAGGATCAACCCAGGCGGGCGGGGGAGAGCATCGCGGCGTCCAGACCGAAACGGGTGAGCTGTTCGGGCAAGGTTTCGCCGCGTACCAGTGCAGCACTGGCCTGGCCCATGGCCGGTGACGTCTGGATGCCGTAGCCACCTTGTCCCGCCACCCAGAACAGGCCCGGTACGCGTTGATCGAAGCCGGACAGCAAATCCCCGTCGTGCACGAAACTGCGCAAGCCGGCCCAGGTGCGGGTCGGGCGGCGGATGGTCAGGGTGGTGGCCTCTTCGATCTGGTAGATGCCCATGGCGATGTCCAGTTCTTCGGGCTGCACGTCGTGCGGCTCCACCGGGTCGGCGTTGGCCGGTGAGCCGAGGAACATGCCGGCGTCGGGTTTCATGTAGAACGATTCATCGAGACTGACCAGCATTGGCCAGTCATGGCTATCCAGGCCCTCGGGGCCGGCGAAGATAAAGGCTGCCCGACGCTTGGGTTGCAGGCCCAGAGGCCGTGCCCCGGCCAGCTCGCCAACCTTGTCGGCCCAGGCGCCGGCGGCATTGATGATGATCGGGGCGCTGAAGGTCTGAGTGGCGGTTTGAACCTGCCACAGCCCTTCGGCATCCCGGGTCAGGCTCAGAACTTCACTGTCGGTATGCACCTCGCCTTTATTGCGCCGGATACCGCGCAGATAGCCTTGGTGCAGGGCATCGGTATCGATGTCGCTGGCGGTCGGGTCGTAGATCGCGCCATGGACTTTTTCCCGACGCAGGATCGGCAGACGCGCAAAGGCTTCGTCGGCGCTGAGCAGTTGCATCTGCGGCACGGTGGCTTTGGCGCTCAGGTATTGATTGTTCAGCTCGGCCGGATCGCCAGTGAAGTCGACGGTCATCTCACCGCGCGGGGTCAGCAACGGGTGTTCGCAGAAACCGGGCGGTGGTGAATCGAAGAAATCGCGGCTGGCCAGGGTCAATGCCCGAACCTGGGGCGTGCCGTAGGCGGCGGTGTAGAGCGCCGCCGAGCGTCCGGTGGAGTGATAGGCCGGATGGGATTCGCGCTCGAGCACAATCACCCGTCCGTGCTGCGACAGCCAGAAACCGGTGGAAGCACCGGCAATCCCGCCGCCGATAATGATGAAATCTGCCTGGCTCATGAACGTCTCCTGATGGGGCGTAAATGCCATTGTTATCGATGACCCGGAGGGCGTGGTGTTATTGCTGCAAGTGGTAAATGGCATTGGCCAGTGCGATGTCTTCCAGGCCCAGGCCGATGGAGCGGAAAAACACAGGTCGGTCGTAGTCCGGGCGCTGCACTTTTCCGCTGAGCAAGTCGGGCAGGTCGCCGACTATCGAGCGCTTGTCCCAGCCATGCTGTTCACCGGCGATCAGCATTTCGCCGGCCGAGCCCGGGGTGGTCTGGCGATAGTCGCAGAATACCTGCATGTCATTGAGGCTCTGCGGCGGCACTTCATGGGCACGCGGAGCATTGGTGCTGATGGACGTGATCAGTGCCGGTTTGCTCAACATGGACGGGTCGATCACCGGGCCGGCGGACGAAGTACAAAGCATGATCACGTCGGCGTCTTGTATCGCGTTGTCGCAACTGTCGGCGAGGGTCAGTCGTGGATCGAGGCTTTCGAGTTGCGCCAACGCTTCGGTGTTCTTGCCGCGCAGACTCGGCGAATACAGGCTGATGCTTTGCCAGTCTCGCAGGTTCTTCACATAGTGCAGGTGCGCCTGGGCCACCTTGCCGCTGCCGATGATTGCCAGGCGTTGGGCCTTGAGCGGGGCGAGGGCATCGACCGCCACCGCCGTCGTCGCTGCGGTGCGTGCCGTGGTCAGTTCACCGGCATCGCAGAGCAGCAGCGGCTGGCCGGTCTGCATCGACATCAACAGCGTCCAGGCGGTCACCAATGGGCCTTGCTCACGCACGATGTAGGGCGATGTCTTGACGCCATACACGCCGTCTTCAGCCAGCACGCCCAAGTAGTTGATGAAGTCCCCGGCACCTTTCGGGAACTCCACTAACTGCTGCGCCGGTTGCACGGCTTGCCCGGCGGCCAGGTCGCGGAACAGCTTGCGCAGGATCTGCGGCACGTCGACTTGCGCCAGCAGTTCGCGGGCCTGGGGTTGGGTAATCACGTAAGGCGTGCTGGGCATGGTCGGCTCCGGGTGCTGAAAGTAAACTAATTTGTCCATTATGGACTTTTAGTTGTCTCGAGCAAGCTCCTGTTGAAAAAACCGGACGAAAAAAAAGCGCAGTCCGTTTCCGGCTGCGCCTTTTATTCTGCGGCCCGCGTTACGGGCGCTTGCGCTCAACCGCCCGCAGCAGATGCGTCGGTGGCGTTTCACAACTGATCTTGCGACCCAGCAGCGCCTCGATGGACGGTAGCTGGTAGGAATCGTCTTCACCGGCAAAGCTGATGGACACGCCATCGGCGCCGGCACGACCGGTACGACCGATGCGATGCACGTAGTCGTCCGGGACTTCCGGCAGGGTGAAGTTGATCACGTGGCTGATGCCGTCGATGTGAATGCCGCGACCGGCCACATCGGTGGCGACCAGCACGCGGATCTTGCCTTCGCGGAAACCTTCCAGGGTCTTGATGCGCTTGTGCTGCGGCACATCGCCAGACAGTTGCGCCGCGTTGACGCCATCGCGCACCAGGCGTTCTTCGATGCGCCGCACTTCGTCCTTGCGGTTGGCGAAGACCATCACCCGTTCCCAGCCGTTATCGTTGACCAGGTTATAGAGCAGTTTGTATTTGTCGGCGCCGGCCACCGCGTAGATGTGTTGCTCGACGTTTTCGCTGGCCACGTTCTGCGCTTCGATCTCGACGATCGACGGGTCGGTGGTCCATTGCTTGGCCAGGTTCATCACGTCGTCGGTGAAGGTTGCGGAGAACAGCAGCGTCTGACGCTCGTTCTTCGGTGGAGTCTGGCGAATGATCTGACGCACTTGCGGGATGAAACCCATGTCGAGCATCCGGTCGGCTTCGTCCAGCACCATGACTTCGACCATGTCCAGGTGCACGTCGCCGCGCTGGTTGAAGTCGAGCAAGCGGCCCGGAGTGGCCACGAGGATGTCGCAGTGACGGGCTTCGAGGTGCTTGAGCTGCTTGTCGAAGTCCATGCCGCCGACAAACGTCATGACGTTGAGGCCGGTGTACTTGGTCAGGTCGGCCGCGTCCTTGGCGATTTGCACTACCAGTTCCCGGGTCGGGGCGATGATCAGTGCTCGCGGTTCACCCATGTAGCGTTCTTTGGGCGGCGGGGTTTGCAGCAGCTGCGTGATGATCGAAATCAGGAACGCGGCGGTCTTGCCGGTACCGGTCTGGGCACGACCGATGGCGTCTTTGCCCGCGAGGGTGAAGCCAAGCACCTGTGCCTGGATCGGCGTGCAATAGGGAAAGCCCAGGTCCTGAATGGCGTGCATCAGCTCGGGGGCGAGTTTGAAATCGTGGAAGCGGGTTTTGCCTTCCTGGGGTTCGACGACGAAGTCTTCGAGTTTCCAGGGGATGACCGGCGCCTTTGGCTTCGGTTCGCGGCGTGGTTTTGCCGGTTTCGGGGCTTCGCTGCGCGGCTGTTCAGAGGCAATGGCCGGAGCAGAGGGGGCGGTCGGTGTGGTCACCGGCTCGTGTTTCGGTGCCGCTACGGTTGCGGTCCGGCCAGGCTGATTACCGTCGGTACGGTGGCTGGGGGTATGAGAAGGAGCGCTGGAGCCTGGCGCGAGCTGCTCAGCCTCGCTTTTACCGAACATTTTCTTGAGTGCTTTGAGCACGGTCATCTCATCAATTGGTTAAGGAATGTACGCCGGCCAGTGTAATGCAAGAATCGGGCGCGGCGTAGTGCGATGGATCAAAGGGTAGCTTTTAGCGCAAACGCTCGGCGAGCCAGACGCCGATGTCGCGAATTTCTTCGGGTAACACTTCGTGGCCCATTGGGTATTCCTGCCATGTCACGGTGACACCATGCTGCTTTAAATACTCGTAGGCGGTCCGGCCCATGGAGTTTTGCACGACGTCATCATACTGACCATGCAACGACAGCACGGGAATGCGCTGCTGGCTAGCGGAAAGCTCCAGTTCATCGCTGAATGTCGGGGCATAAGTCGAGAGCGCAAGCACGCCGCCCAGCGCTCCCTGCCATTTCAGGAAGGCTGTGTGCAAAACCACGGCGCCGCCCTGGGAAAAACCGGCGAGAAAGATCCGCGAGGCGTCTATTCCGCTGGCCTTCTGCACTTCAATCAAATCCACGACCCGTTGCGCGGACTCCTCCAACTGCTCGCGGCTGATGGCGCGTGCCGGGCTCATGGCCAATATGTCGTACCAGCTTGGCATCTCGTAGCCACCATTAATGGTGACGGCGCGAGTCGGGGCCTGGGGCAAAACGAAACGGGTAGTGAGCAGGTTTTCCTGTAGCGCTTCAGCTACCGGCAAAAAATCGTAGCGGTCGGCACCCAGCCCGTGCAGCCAGATTACGCAGGCGTCTGCGGGCTTGACGGGTTGAAGAATCAGGGGCTCGGTCATGTCTGCTCCATTGTTGTGCGTGCGCTCTCATTGTGTGCGAGGTTCGAGTGCGCAACCGGTTTATCAGTTAAGAAGATGTCGCAAGGTTGAAAGTTTTGCTATTGACCTGTCGCTGAATCGCTTTAGTGAGCGGTCTGGTACGAGCTTTGCTATGGGGAACCCTGTGCAACCAATCTCATGCCTGGCGGTAACACTATCAGTGTATGGCTGGTCGTGGGATAGCAAAGAATCCGGTGATGGATGTTCGCCAGTGGCCGCTACGGGCTTCGCGAACGTGAAAGGGCTACAGCCCGTTCGGCCGATTGGTGAGAAGTGAGTTGTCCATAATGTGGATTTTCTCCTACTAGACTCATAGCGACGGTCCTTACGTCGGTTGACCCTAAAAAAAGCCAACAAGGGTCAGCAACGCCTCAAAAGGGTGCGACAGGGCTCAAGCTCCGACACAACAAGAGCAAAACTGGAGGTTTGAATGAAGATGTTGAAATCCACCCTGGCCATCGTGACTGCAGCTGCAGTGCTCGGTGTCAGTGGGTTCGCTCAGGCGGGTGCAACCCTGGATGCAGTGCAGAAGAAAGGTTTTGTACAGTGCGGTGTGAGCGATGGTTTGCCGGGTTTCTCGGTTCCGGACTCTACCGGCAAGATCGTTGGCATCGATGCTGACTTCTGCCGTGCTGTCGCTGCTGCAGTGTTTGGTGATGCGACCAAGGTCAAATTCAGCCAGTTGAATGCCAAGGAGCGTTTCACTGCTCTGCAATCCGGCGAAATCGACATGCTGTCGCGCAACTCCACCATGACCAGTTCCCGTGACGCGGGCATGGGCCTGAAGTTTCCTGGCTTCATTACCTATTACGACGGCGTAGGCTTCCTGGCCAACAGCAAGCTGGGCGTGAAAAGTGCCAAGGAGCTGGACGGCGCGACCATCTGTATTCAAGCCGGTACCACCACCGAGCTGAACGTGTCCGACTACTTCCGCGCCAACGGCCTGAAGTACACCCCGATCACCTTCGACACTTCCGATGAAAGCGCCAAGTCGCTGGAATCCGGTCGTTGCGACGTGCTGACCTCCGACAAGTCCCAGTTGTATGCACAGCGCAGCAAACTGGCCTCGCCGAAAGATTACATCGTGCTGCCTGAAACCATCTCCAAAGAGCCTTTGGGGCCGGTCGTGCGTAACGGCGACGATGAGTGGCTGGCAATCGTTCGTTGGGTTGGCTACGCGATGCTCAACGCCGAAGAGGCCGGTATCTCTTCGAAAAACGTCGAGGCAGAAGCCAAGTCGACCAAGAACCCGGACGTTGCTCGTCTGCTGGGCGCCGACGGTGAGTACGGCAAGGATCTGAAGCTGCCGAAAGACTGGGTGGTGAAAATCGTCAAGCAAGTCGGTAACTACGGCGAAGTCTTTGAGAAAAACCTCGGCAAGGGCACTCCGCTGGAAATCGACCGTGGCTTGAACGCCCTGTGGACCAACGGCGGCATTCAATACGCACCACCAGTGCGCTGATGGTTCTATCACCCGGTGGGCCAACCACCGGGTGATGTTCTGTTCCATTATTTCCGGGGCACTTCATGCAAAATTCAATCGGCGCACCAAAGCAGAGGTTCAGCCTCAGCGATCCGCGAGTGCGTGCGTGGCTGTTTCAGATCATTACGGTTCTCGCCGTGGTCGGGATGGGTTGGTACCTGTTCGACAACACTCAAACCAACCTGCAACACCGGGGCATTACCTCCGGTTTTAGTTTTCTTGAGCGCAGCGCCGGTTTCGGCATCGCTCAGCACCTGATCGACTACACCGAATCGGACAGTTATGCCCGGGTGTTTGTCATCGGCCTGCTCAACACCTTGCTGGTGACGTTCATCGGCGTGATCCTGGCGACGATCCTCGGTTTCATCGTCGGTGTGGCACGGCTGTCGAAGAACTGGATCATTGCCAAGATGGCGACGGTTTATGTCGAGGTCTTCCGTAACATTCCGCCGTTGCTGCAAATCTTGTTCTGGTACTTCGCGGTGTTCCTCACCATGCCAGGGCCGCGCAATAGCCATAACTTCGGCGACACCTTCTTCGTCAGCAGCCGCGGCCTGAACATGCCGGCAGCGTTGATAGCGAACGGTTTCTGGCCGTTTGTGGCGAGTATCGTCGTGGCCATTGTCGCGATCGTGCTGATGTGCCGCTGGGCCAACAAGCGTTTCGAAGAGACCGGCGTACCGTTCCACAAATTCTGGGTAGGCCTGGCGATGTTCCTGGTGATCCCTGCGTTGTGCGCATTGATCTTCGGCGCGCCGCTGCATTGGGAAATGCCACAGTTGCAAGGTTTCAACTTTGTAGGCGGCTGGGTGCTGATCCCTGAACTGCTGGCACTGACCCTGGCCCTGACGGTGTACACCGCGGCGTTCATCGCCGAAATCGTGCGTTCGGGCATCAAGTCGGTCAGCCACGGCCAGACCGAAGCGGCTCACTCGCTGGGGCTGCGCAACGGTCCGACCCTGCGCAAGGTGATCATCCCGCAAGCCCTGCGCGTGATCATTCCGCCGCTGACCAGCCAATACCTGAACCTGGCGAAAAACTCCTCGCTGGCGGCCGGTATCGGTTATCCGGAGATGGTGTCGTTGTTTGCCGGTACGGTGCTGAACCAGACCGGACAGGCGATCGAAGTCATTGCCATCACCATGAGCGTGTACCTGGCGATCAGTATCAGCATTTCCCTGCTGATGAACTGGTACAACAAGCGCATTGCGCTGATCGAGCGGTAAGGAAGAGCGCATGACGACTCATACTTTCAAACCCGACATGCCTCCACCGAGCAGCAGCATCGGTGTCGTGGCGTGGATGCGGGCGCACATGTTTTCCAGCTGGATCAACACCCTGCTGACGCTGTTCGCGTTCTATCTGATTTACCTGATAGTTCCGCCTCTCGTGAGCTGGGCGATCCTCGACGCCAATTGGGTCGGCACCACCCGCGCCGATTGCACCAAGGCCGGCGCCTGCTGGGTGTTCATTGAGCAGCGCTTCGGCCAGTTCATGTATGGCTACTACCCGGTGGACTTGCGCTGGCGCGTGGACCTGACCGTGTGGTTGGCGGTGATTGGCGTAGCGCCGTTGTTCATTGCACGTGTTCCGCACAAGGCAATCTACGGCCTGAGCTTTCTGGTGCTCTATCCGATCATTGCCTACCTCCTGCTGCACGGTGGCGTATTCGGTCTGAGCCAGGTGGCGACCAGCCAGTGGGGCGGCCTGATGCTGACCCTGGTGATCGCTACCGTCGGTATCGTCGGCGCACTGCCGCTGGGTATCGTGCTGGCCCTGGGCCGTCGTTCGAACATGCCGGCGATTCGGGTGGTCTGCGTGACCTTCATCGAGTTCTGGCGCGGTGTGCCGTTGATCACGGTGCTGTTCATGTCGTCGGTGATGTTGCCGTTGTTCCTGCCCGAAGGCATGAACTTCGACAAATTGCTGCGGGCGTTGATCGGCGTGATCCTGTTCCAGTCGGCGTACATCGCCGAGGTGGTGCGTGGCGGTCTGCAAGCGATCCCTAAAGGTCAGTACGAAGCGGCTGCGGCGATGGGCCTCGGTTACTGGCGCAGCATGGGCCTGGTGATTTTGCCGCAAGCCCTGAAGCTGGTAATTCCTGGCATCGTCAACACCTTCATTGCGCTGTTCAAGGACACGAGCCTGGTGATCATCATCGGCCTGTTCGACTTGCTCAACAGCGTCAAGCAAGCCGCCGCCGACCCGAAATGGCTGGGCATGGCCACTGAAGGCTATGTGTTCGCGGCCCTGGTGTTCTGGATTTTCTGTTTTGGTATGTCCCGCTATTCCATGCATTTGGAACGCAAGCTGGACACTGGCCACAAGCGTTAGGAGCGTAGTTTATGAGTGAAGCGATCAAACAGCCTGTGAGTCCTCAAGGCATTATTCAGATGCAGGGCGTAAACAAGTGGTACGGCCAGTTCCACGTGTTGAAAGACATCAATCTGAACGTCAAGCAGGGCGAGCGTATCGTGCTGTGCGGTCCGTCGGGTTCCGGCAAATCCACCACCATCCGTTGCCTCAATCGCCTGGAAGAACACCAGCAGGGCCGTATCGTGGTCGATGGCGTGGAACTGACCAACGACCTCAAGCAGATCGAAGCGATCCGTCGTGAAGTCGGCATGGTGTTCCAGCACTTCAACCTGTTCCCGCACCTGACCATCCTGCAGAACTGCACCCTGGCGCCGATGTGGGTACGCAAGATGCCCAAGCGCAAGGCCGAAGAAATCGCCATGCATTACCTGGAACGCGTACGCATTCCAGAGCAGGCGCATAAATACCCGGGGCAACTGTCCGGTGGTCAGCAACAGCGCGTGGCGATTGCCCGTGCCCTGTGCATGAAACCGAAAATCATGCTGTTCGACGAACCGACGTCGGCACTCGACCCGGAGATGGTGAAAGAGGTTCTGGACACCATGATCGGCCTGGCCGAAGACGGCATGACCATGCTCTGCGTGACCCACGAAATGGGCTTCGCCCGTACCGTGGCCAACCGCGTGATCTTCATGGACAAGGGTGAAATCGTCGAACAGGCCGCGCCGAACGACTTCTTTGACAACCCGCAGAACGAGCGTACGAAGCTGTTCCTGAGTCAGATTCTGCATTGATCGACGCCAGGCAGTGAAATAAACCCGGACATGGTTCCGGGTTTATTTTTGCCCTCGATTTGTCCCCGCCTCTGTAGAAGGGTTGTCGCCCCGGACGAAGCTGACTAACATGTCAGAAAATTCATCCTATGATTGGATGAAAGGGCGAATCTATGTCAGATATTTCTCCATTAATTAAACGATCCTTGGTTGATCAGGCCCTGGACCAGTTGCGCCTGCGCATTAATCAAGGTGTCTGGACGGTCGGCCAGCGTTTGCCCACCGAGCCGGAATTGGCGACTGAGCTGGGCATCAGTCGCAACACCGTGCGCGAAGCCATGCGCGTGTTGGCGTTTTCCGGGTTGATCGAGATCCGCCAGGGCGACGGTAGTTATCTGCGGGCGGTAGTCGATCCTTTGGATACGATGAAGGCGCTGTCCCGCTGCTCTCAGGAGCAGGCTCGGGAAACCCGGCACATTCTGGAAGTCGAAGCCATCGGTCTGGCTGCGTTACGCCGTACTGAAGAAGACCTGGTGGCGTTGCGCGAGGCGCTGGGCGTCAGCGGCAGTCACTACCACGGCGATCTCGACACCTACATCGCCTGCGACCTGGTGTTTCACCGTCGTCTGGTAGACGCGGCGCACAACCCGACTCTCAGTGAGCTGTATCGCTACTTCTCCAGCATCGTCGGCGCACAGTTGCGTCAGACCCTGAACATCACCCCCCGACGCCAGGCGGTGTTCGACCTGCATATCGAACTGCTCGATGCCGTCGAACAACGTGATCCGGAGCGGGCCAAAGCCCTGACGAGACAGTTGATCAATGAACCTTGAAACCGAGAACCCGATGTCCAGTCAGCAGGCCAGCCACAGCCGCATCACTGAGCTCAAGCGTACGGCGGAGCTCGAAGAGCTGTTGATCGACGCCGAGGCCGATGATGCAGAGGTTCAGCAAAGTCACCCACTCCTGCGGCGACCGTGGCTGTTGCTGCTAGGCCTGATTCTGGTGGCGCTGAACCTGCGTCCGGCGCTGTCGAGCATGGCGCCGATGCTCAGCGAGGTCTCGAAAACACTGGGGCTATCGGCTGCCCAGGCCGGTTTGCTGACCACCTTGCCGGTACTTTGCCTCGGTCTGTTCGCGCCGTTGGCGCCGGTGCTGGCGCGACGTTTTGGTGCCGAGCGGGTGGTATTGGGGATTCTCCTGATGCTGGCTGGCGGGATCATTTTGCGCAGCTCGTTCGGCGAGGTCGGCCTGTTCGCCGGCAGCGTGCTGGCCGGCGCCAGCATCGGGGTGATCGGCGTGCTGCTGCCCGGCATCGTCAAGCGCGACTTCCCGAAACAGGCCGGCACCATGACCGGCGTCTACACCATGGCGCTGTGCCTGGGCGCGGCCATGGCGGCTGGCGCGACAGTGCCGTTGAGCGAACACTTCGACAACAGCTGGGCCCTGGGCCTCGGCTTCTGGGTGGTTCCGGCCTTGGTCGCGGCCATGTTCTGGTTGCCGCAAGTCGGTCAGAAACACGGCGCGCACCACGTTGCCTATCGGGTCCGAGGCCTGTTGCGCGATCCGCTGGCCTGGCAAGTGACCTTGTACATGGGCCTGCAATCGTCTCTGGCCTACATCGTATTCGGTTGGCTACCGTCGATTCTGATCGGTCGCGGTTTGACGCCAACCCAGGCCGGTCTGGTGCTGTCGGGTTCGGTGATTGTCCAGTTGATCAGCTCGCTGGCGGCGCCGTGGCTGGCGACCCGTGGCAAGGATCAGCGGCTGGCGATTGTGATCGTCATGGCAATGACCCTCGGCGGCTTGTTCGGTTGCCTTTATGCGCCGATCGACGGCCTGTGGGGCTGGGCAATCCTGCTGGGGTTGGGGCAGGGCGCTACGTTCAGCCTGGCATTGACCCTGATCGTGCTGCGCTCGCGGGATGCTCATGTCGCAGCCAACCTGTCGAGCATGGCCCAGGGCTTCGGCTACACCCTGGCCTCCATGGGCCCGTTCGCGGTCGGTGTGGTGCATGACTGGACCGGCGGCTGGACAGCGCTGGGCTGGATCTTCGGTGTCATCGGCCTCGGCGCGATCATCGCCGGCCTCGGTGCTGGACGTTCGCTATACGTTCAGGTGGTCAGCGAAAAGGTCTGACTATAGGTAAACAACGTCCAGCGTCGCTGAACCGTCGAGTTGCACTTCGGTGCTCAGGTCCAGCTCGGAGGTCGGCGCGATGACCGTTTCGACTGTCACACGACTGGTCAGAGTGCGGATGGCAATCGGGCCGGCGCTGCTGCCTGCGCTGTCGGTAAAGCCAAGATAGCTTTTGGCGCCAATCGGAATGACCTGGCTGTTCGACGAACTCCAGGCTTTGCCGCCCGTGGTGGAGTCGGTTCGATAGACCTGCGTCAGGTCGTCGACCACGGTGCTGGCCGGATCGAAGTTGAGCGAATACAAGCCGATTTTATTGTGGCTGCGGTCGTGGTTCAGGCCGTAGTAAATCTCACTGTTGACGATGGCCGAGCCGTCGCGGTTGTCGTGCATCAGCAGGGCAAAACGCGCGGGCGCGTTGCACTGAATGATGAGGTCGAGCGTCTGGTCTCGCAGTCGCGTGCGTTTGTCGACGCTGAGGTCCTGCCGGGAGATTTTTCCGTAGTCGACGAGACCGCTGTTGGACAGCATCGGCGTGCAAGCGAGTGGGGTGATGGTGCCTTTGACGGTGAGGTCAACCGCAGATGTTGCGAGAGCGTGGGGTGGGGTGTCGATTAGTAGGATTGCGGAGAGGGCTGCGAAGTATTTGTTCATTCATGAAAATCCTTTTCGTGGGTTTGCCGTGTGCCGGTACCGCATCACCGTTGCGCTGTTTATGGTGAGCGGAATCGGTTCTTGCCCGAAGCATGACCTCGGGCAAGGTGCACGGCTTACAGGTACTTCATTTCAAATGTTGCTTAACCGTCGATAGCGACATCGTCGGCTAAGGTGAGGCTGTCGGCCCGGGCAATGAAGGTGTAAATCGTCAGTTCCATGGTGAGGTCTTTCACGGAGATTGGAATGAGAGTGCCGACAGCGCTTGTCGATGTGAGGTTATCCTTAAGGATCTGATAGAAGCGCGTCCAACTCGCGCCGTTATCAATTGATCTGATCGAGTGCACAGGTTGTCCGTCCGCAAGAGCGCTTTGGATCGATGGCGTGAAATAGCCTATTTTTCGTTATTGCTGGTCAAACCCAATCCGAAATACTGGTTGGACGATGATGTTCCGGCTTTATTATCTATACCGTTAAGTGCAAACAGAGTTGACGCATCACACGCGACCGTCAATTGCATCGGATGACTGCCTACTCTCGTGTACTGGGTTGGAAGGAGGTCTGTTGCCTGTACCTTGCCGACGTCGACCATTCCTCCGTCGGACAGCGAAGGTGCACAAGCTTTCGGCGTGATGATACCTGTGACAGTCAGGTCAGTGCTCGAAGCCGCCATTGCATAAGGCGCAACGCCGATCAACGCGGTGGCGGAAAGTGCTGCAAAGTACTTTTTAATCATTGTTTACTCACTTCTAAGGTTGTGTCCTGACTGCCCCGAACCGCTCAAGTGCACCCCGGATCCAGCAGGATCGGGTTGGGTATTACAGGTAAATAATCTCGATCGTCCCCGCGCCATCGAGCTCGATGGCGGTGCTCAGGTCGAGGTTGTTGGTGGGGGCGATAACGGCGTCGACGGTCACCGTGGTGCTGAGGTTCTGGATCAGCGCCGGGCCGACGCTGCTGCCGGCGCTGTCGGTGAACGCCAGGTAACGGGTCTGGCCTATGGGGATCGGGTGGGCGCTGCCGATGCTCCAGGCTGTGCCGGCGGTGGAGGAGTCAGTTCGATAGAGGCGGGCGAAGCCGTCGGCATTGGCGTCGGCCGGATTCACATTCAGTGAGTACTGGCCAATCTTGTTGCCGCGGCTGTCCTTGCCCAGCCCGTAGTCAATCTCGCTGTCGACTGTCGCCGAGCCGGCGCGGTTGTCATGCATGATCAAGGCGAAGGACGCCGGCGCGTCGCAGCCGACCATCAACGTCAACGATTTGGGTGGCAGGCGTGTGTTCTTGTCTGCGTTGAGGTTTTTTTTCGACAGTGTGCCGAAGTCGACCACACCACCGTTGGACAGCACCGGCTCACAGGCCGCCGGGGCGAAGCGGGCGCGCAAGGTCGCCTCGCGGGTGCGTCCTGCGCCGATGGCGTCGAACACCCCGAAGGCTTCCCAGGTCACAGCGTCACGCACCTGCATCCCTTGCTCTTGAACCCAGGCGGTCAACTCAAGTTGCGCCGAGAAACTGCGGCCCTGTACCGGCACACCGGCCCGCACCGGCACGACCCCGTGCTCCGGTCGCCAGATCAGGTTCGATGCCGTTACGGCCGGCGGCTGACTGGTCCCGGCAATCAATCCGATCTCCACCGATTGGCCGTCGAGCACGGCGTCTCGAATACGCAGCTGATAGCTGCCGCGTTCGGCAAAGTGAAAGCGGTCGGCGGTCGCGGCCATGGCCCGGTAAAACAGGCTCATGTCGATGGGCTGCGAACAGCTCAACGTCAGGCTGAGCTGGCGCTCGCCGAGGTGTCGTTCCGGTGCGGCATCGGGGCGGATCGCCCGGTTCATCAACCCGTAATCGAGCACCAGCTGGCTCAGGTTGAACTGGCAGTCGTCAGTGGACGCCGAGGCCAGTGGCGTGAATCCGCTCAGTGCCAGTGGCGCGAGGGTCAAAAGCAGATAGCGCGACAGGTTCATAAAGTCATCCTCAGAGGGCTCGGCACTTGGCGGGGGCGGTTTCGTAGTACGCGTGGGTGTCCGCGTCGGCGGGCAGTTTGAAGCGCAGCTCGCAGCGCTCCAGCCCCGGTGCGGTGATCCACAGCGCGCGGCGGTCGAGTACGTTGGGCAGAAACACCAATCCACCGTCCTGCACCAGGGTCACGAACTGGCCATCCTCGGTGTTCACGGCGGCACCACGCGGCAGGGGCGCGCCGTTGGCGGTGGTAGCCTTGAGCAAGGCTCGACGGGTCACCGTGACGCTGAATTCAACGTTGTCGACCGCACCGCGACCGGCCGAAATCACCGCCAACCCGTTGTGAATGTCGGCGTTGCGCGGCAAGGTTTTGGTGTCGACTTCCACCGGGCTGTTGCCGTATGCCGCCACCTGCGGGATCACCGCCTGACCTTGCCAGTCGGTCCACACCGGACCGCTGGGCGTCGACACTTTGATGGAACCCATGTCGCCCACCGATAGCAGCGCAAAGGTGTCGCTCACCGGGTACGGCGACAGCGTCAAGCCACCGCCGTGGAGCACGGCGCCGCCACGGGCGCTGGCCTGATAGCTGGAGCGTTCGGCGTCGGCGCGGGTGTAGTTGAGGTCCAGTTGGGTGTAGCGCGGCAGCAGCGAAACGCCGGCCGTGGACTGCACCTGTTTGTCGCGCGTGTCGTGTTCGACGCCGACCCTGTATGCCAGTTGATCGTTGATTTGTTCACTCAGGCCGACGCCGCTGCGGTATTCGCCGGCGGAACTGCGCACCCAGGTGCGCGCCCGTCGGTTCTCGCCCAATGGAATGCTGAGGTTCAGGTAAACGCTGTCATCGTTGCGGTTCGCGCCACTGACCTGCCATTCGGCGGTCGCCGAGACCGACACACCGCCGAGGCTGGTCCCCCAGGAGGCGAGGGCGCGGCTGCTGCTTTGGCCATCGAACGAGCTGGACCGACTGAAGCCGCTGCTGAAGGCGCCGAGCCATGGATGCGACCACGACAGGGCCGCGCTTTGCTGATCGCGGTAACGGGACTTGCTGTTGTCGGAAGAAGTGGCGAACACCGCCTCTTCCAGTTCCCGGTAGCCCAGAGTTCGATAAGAGCTGCCGGCATTGAGCGCCCACTGCTCGCTCAACCGGTGCGAGAGGCTCAGGTCAGACTGAAGTCCCTGACTGGCTTGTTTGCCACCAGTGTCTGCGCCGGTCAGTGTGGCTTGCACCTGGGTGGCGGGTGAGGGCAACAGGCCGACGCTGGCGCCCGTCGCTCGATAGTCGGCGGCGCCGGTCAGACCGGCACTCACCAACACTTGCTGGGTGAGCGCACCGCTCCAGCCGCCGCTGATCACCCAGGGATCGCCACCCTGCGCGTCACCGACACTGCGCACCTGGCCGGCACCGAACGAGTAACCGGGCGCTGGCAAAGTGACCCCCAGCATCGCGGCGGGAACGGTAAAGCTGCGCTCGCTGCCATCGGCCTCCTTGATCGTGACCTCAACGTCGGAGCGCGTGTTGAGCCGCCGCACGTTGGTGAGCGCGAACGGGCCGGCGGGCACCACCGTGGAATGGATCAGCGAACCGTTCTGGCGGACCTCGACCTGTGCCTGACTGTTGGCAATTCCTTCGATGACCGCGCTTTGCCCTTCGACCTGCAGTGCTTGCTCGTTCAGCACTTGCACGCCGGTGATCTGCGCACCGGCAAGCACCGGGTTGTAGAGGTTGATCTGACCCGCCTGCAGCACCGCTTCCTGACGGGCGAAGGTGCGCTGGGCGTAGGCCGCAATGTGCGTTATGCGGGAGATGTCGTCCTGCCAGGTCTGTACCTGACGGCTGCGCACGATCCAGTCACCGGCATTGAATCCGAGTTCGGTGTTGGCCGAGGCGTAGCGGCTCGAATTGTCGCCTGAACGACTGTGCAAACCGGTGACATCGTAGTTGAGCAAGCCGGCAATACCACCGGTCTGGTAGCCGGAAAAATCCCGGGCAATGGGGCGTATCGCATCGTTGGGCACGATCAACGACAGGGCAAGGCTCGCGGGGTCCGGTTCGATGGCGGTCTGCGGCGCGGTGCCAAGAAAATCGTGGCACTGGCCATCCTCCAGCGTAAGAACGGGTACCTTCAGGTTCGCCGCATCGAGCAGTGCGCGATCGAAGCACAACGCTCCTTCGTGATCGAACGTGACGTTGACCCGGCCCTGGCGCTGGCCGTTGACGCTGAGCGTGACCGGGTGCTGGCCGGCCGTGAACCGCGGTGCCTGCATCAGCAACGTCGCCAGCGCCGGATCAATGCCTCGCTGCAGCAACGTGTCCTTGTCGAACGACGCCGGCAACGACACCTCTGCGTGGGCGTCGAGCATCATCAGCGCGTTGCTCAGTAGCAACGCCACCGTGGTTCGCCGCCATGGATGAGGGCGAGCGCCGACCCGAATCACGGGCACGGCTTCGCCATCACGGTAAATCGATACTGTGGTCATCAGGTTCACTTGGGTTATTGCGGCGTGCGGTTACAGGCACTCCTGTGGCAACGGCCAGACGGCCGTCGCCTTGAAACATTGGCGCTCATCGTTCCTGAATGACGCCGTCAGGGTGGTTCAGGACTGGATAGGCGCCTCGTAATGCGGCACCGCAAAGCCGTAGACCGTCGCCGGTTGAAAACGCACCTGCGTGGCGGCGCCTTCGGGTACCTTGATGCTGATGTGCTCACCGGGTAGCACGTAGGTTTTCGGCAACATCGCGTTGCCCGCCGCCGGCAGCAATTGCACTTCCTGGCCCAGACGGACCACGTAAGGCGTGTCGTTGCGCACGGTCAATTGACCGTCTTTGAGCGACCATTGCAGGTCGGTCCACGGCGTGCGATTGGGCGCCAGGCCCTTGGGGTGCAGGATCACCGGCAAGTTCTGGCGCACCGTCACGCCGACCCGTGCCTGCCCCGCCTCGGCGGGGGCTTTGCCTTGGGGGATGCCTTCAAAGATCACCCGTTTCAAACGCTGGGTGAGCAGGGGTTTTTCCGATTGCAGAATGAACCGCACCAATTGGGTTTTGCCCGCTTCGACACGCGCCAG
Organism: Pseudomonas sp. B21-019; assembly: GCF_024749225.1. Taxonomy (NCBI): domain Bacteria; kingdom Pseudomonadati; phylum Pseudomonadota; class Gammaproteobacteria; order Pseudomonadales; family Pseudomonadaceae; genus Pseudomonas; species Pseudomonas sp. B21-019. The sequence goes on along the minus strand of NZ_CP087193.1, from coordinate 5,208,908 downwards.
CGGTGGCGTCACGAACACCAGCGATTCGCTGTCCTCGGCAATGTCTTCGAGGGTGACGTGCATCAACGCCAGGTTGGCATCGGTGTTGGTCACCGACACGGACGCTTCGCCGTCGGCCTCGTTGACGATGACCACAGAAGTGTTCGGCACCATGCCGTCGGCCTGAGCCAGTGCGCTCAGCAACAGGGCGAATGCACCGATGCCGGAATGGAACAGATGACGGGTGACACTGGAAAACATCGTCATGACGTGTCTCGTTGAATGTTCGAAAAAAAGGAGCTGGAGCCCCGGCAGATCAATAGTTCAGCTGCACGGTGACATGCCCGTCGATGGGGATTTCGTCGGTCAGCGTCAGGTCGTTCGCGCGAACGATGGTGGTAAACGCCGTGAGCCGCGCGCGCAAATCCTTGATGGCGATGGGTGTGCTCAGGTCGGTCAATGCCGCGAACGCAGTCAGGCCGGCGTGCCCCAGGTAGGAGGACACTCGCCAGGAGGCACCGCCGTTGCGGGAGATGATGGTTTTCACCGCAACCCCATCGGCCACCGTATCGAACAGGCCGAAAGCGACACTGCCCAGATTCTGGTCGTCGTTGACGACGCCTAGCCCGTGACTATTGGGGTGGATGGCGGAAGAACCTTCGCGGTTGTCGATCGTGGTCAGGGTAAACGGCGTGGTGGCATCGCAATTCACCTCCAGGTACAACGTGCCCCTTTTCAGGGCTGTGGGCTGGTCCGGCTTTAAATCTTTCACTGTGACTTTGCCGTGGTCGACAATGCCGCCGCCGGACAGGCTGGGTGTGCAGGCGCTGGGTGTGATCAGGCCGGTGACGCGCAGGTCGGCACTGCTGGCGGCTAAGGCCACGGGGGCGCAGGCGATTACCAGAGGAGTCAATAGAGCAAGGGAGCATCTGTCCATGATGGGTCGTCCTTTGAGTGAGCGGGCAGCGCCGTGTACCAGGTGTTGCCCGTTGACGAGGGAGGGTTACAGGTACTTGATCTGGAGCGTTGCGGAGCCATCGAGTGTGACTTCGTCAGTGAGGGTCAGGCTGTTGGTGGGGGCGATGCCGGTACGCACATAGAGATCAAGGCTCAGGTCCTTCATCGCGATTGGCGCAATGACGGGCCCCAGGGCTCCGACACTCCAGATGTTATTGACCCCCCAGAATGCTGTGGACCCTTCCTTCAGCCAGGTCTCGCCGCCATCAGTGGAGAGAATGGCTTGAGCGTGGGTGGCGTCCGCCATCACATTGCGCGGAACAACGCGAAAGTGGCCCAGCTTTTCGTTGGTGTTGATCAGTCCCAGGCCAAAGTAAGCACCCGAAGTGCCTGTGCCTGCACGGTTATCAATCGGGTTGATGGCAAACGGCGTCGCGGCATCGCAGCTCACTGTCATTTGCATGATGATTTCAGACAAGTAAGTGGTTTTGTCGGGATGGAGGTCTTGTACGGAAAACTTGCCGTGATCGGCGATGCCGCCCCCGGCCAATACGGGTGTGCATGCATTCGGCGTGATCAGACCCTTCACGGTCAGGTCCGTGCTGGAGGCGGCAATAACGGACGATGCGCCGGTGAGCAGCAAAGCAGCCGCGAGGAGGGATACATTCTTGTTCATGTGTCGGTTCTTCTTTGATGAAAGATTGTTGGGGAGTTGCCCTGTGCGGACAGGGCGCAATCTATCGATCGGGGTAGCCGGGCGGAATGCAACTAATACGAAAAAGGGTGGCCGCGTGTATGAAAGTTCATGGAGGGCTACAGATCTCATTTTCTGAAGTGTTGTCTGTAGTCTTTTGGTGTGAGCTACGTAGCTTTAAAACGTAGGGCGGTTCCTTTTGTTTTATCAGAGAAAGGACAGAGTCCCGGATACGTTGGGGCAGGTGGTTATGCGGTCGGGATTGGTCGTTGTGGTTGGAATAGGACGGCGTTATTTTTCGCGTATTCCAGTCGCCAAACAGGATAAATCCGACAATGCGCGTAATTATTGCTGACGACCATCCTGTTGTCCGCATTGGATTGCGGATGCTCATCGATCTAAGCCGCACATGTGTGGTCGTGGGTGAGGCCGATGGTCCGGACAGCCTGTTGAGCCTTCTCTCAACCACGCCTTGCGATCTGTTGATCACGGACTTTTCCATGCCGGGCAACCAACAGGCCGATGGATTGAAGATGCTGAGCACGGTTCGACGTCACTACGCTTCGACACCGATTATTCTGGTCACGATGTTTGCCAACGTTGCGACGCTGAGAGTGGCGTTCGCTCAAGGCGTGATGGCGATCGTTGCCAAGGATGCCTCAGCGACGGAGCTTCCCCTGGCGATCAAATCGGTGAGCGAAGGGCGGCGTTTCATCAGCGAGTCCTTGCGTACGGCGCTCGCTCAGGCAGACACCACTGCTCAGTCGCATTCCCCTTCGCTGTCGGCCAAAGAACATGAAGTGGTGAGAATGCTCGCCAGCGGCATGACCGTCAGTGAAATCGCCAGCTACTTCAAACGCAGCGTTTCAACGATCAGCAAACAAAAAAGTATGGCCATGCAAAGGCTGGGCATTTCCACGGATGTGGATCTCTTTGCTTATGCTCGTGACAACGGCATGGCGCATTAGGCTTCGGCGCACATCAGGGTATTCCCGTCACGAATGCTGATGGTGTTTCGTCTGTTTGCAGATTATCGTGCTGGCAATCTGCCTATTCTCCGGAGACTGTCCATGAGTGATGCCCACGACGCCTTGATCACCCGCTTCTACCAGGCTTTTCAGCGGCTGGATTCCGAGGCCATGAGCGCCTGCTATACCGACGACGTGGTGTTCAGTGATCCGGCGTTCGGCGAACTGCGCGGGCGCGATGCCGGCGATATGTGGCGCATGCTCACTACCCGCGCCAAGGACTTCTCCCTGACCTTCGATAACGTACGCAGCGATGAGCGCACCGGCGGCGCCCATTGGGTGGCGACGTACCTGTTCAGCCAGACCGGCAATATCGTGGTCAATGACATTCAGGCGCGTTTCGTGTTTCGCGACGGCAAGATCTGCGAGCACCACGACAGTTTTGATCTGTGGCGCTGGTCGCGTCAGGCGCTGGGTTTCAAAGGGCTGCTGTTGGGCTGGACGCCAGTGGTGAGAAACGCCGTGCGTGCTCAGGCCTTGAAGGGCCTGAAGGCATTCCAGGCCAGTCGCTGATAAGATCGCGGCTTGTTTCCTATCAAGCCTTGATCGTCACGTGAGCACTTCGAGCGAATCTTCCGTCATTGCCGCCGAACCGTCGGTGCCCGTCAGCAAACCCTGGTTCGTCTACCTCGTTCGCGCGGCCAATGGTTCGCTCTACTGCGGGATCAGCGACGATCCCGTTCGCCGCTTCGCCACCCACCAAAGTGGCAAAGGTGCGCGCTTCTTCCTGTCCAGCCCGGCCGTGGCGCTGGTCTATACCGAAGCTTGCCGCGACAAAAGCGAAGCGCTGCGTCAGGAGCGCTTAATCAAAAAACTCAAGAAAAGCGCCAAGGAATGTCTGGTGGCGAGTGCGGCCGCGGGCTTATCAATCTGACTGATAAGTGCCCATCAGGCAGATGGGTAGGCTGCCTGCCGATTGCGCGTTAAGCTGCGGGCTCCTTATCCGAGCGGCGGAGCCGAGCATGTCCGAGTTGATTCTGCATCATTACCCGACGTCCCCTTTCGCCGAAAAGGCTCGCTTGCTGCTGGGCTTCAAGGGGTTGTCCTGGCGCTCTGTGATGATCTCGCCGGTGATGCCCAAACCCGATCTGACGGCCCTGACCGGCGGCTACCGCAAGACGCCGGTGTTGCAGATTGGTGCCGATGTCTATTGCGACACCGGGTTGATCGCTCGTCGTCTGGAGCAGGAAAAAGCTTCACCGGCGTTTTTCCCGGAAGGCCAGGAAATGGTCACGGCGACCTTTGCGGCGTGGGCCGATTCGGTGGTGTTCCAGCATGCGGTCAGCCTGGTGTTCCAGCCAGAATCGGTAGCGGTGCGCTTCGGCAAATTGTCGCCGGAAGCGATCAAGGCATTCCTGGCCGATCGCGCCGGTTTGTTCAGCGGTGGCAGTGCCACTCGGTTGTCAGCCGAGCAGGCCCGGCATCAGTGGCCAACGATCATGGCGCGTCTGGAGCAACAGCTTCAGCGCGAGCAGGGGGATTTCCTGTTCGGTGAACCGTCGATTGCCGACTTTGCCCTGGCTCATTCGCTGTGGTTCCTCAAGGCGACGCACGTGACGTCACCGTTGGTGGATGCTTATCCGGCCGTTTTGGCGTGGTTTGGCCGCGTGATGGGTTTTGGTCATGGCGCATTCAGCGAGATGACGGCCGAGCAAGCGCTGGAAATTGCCCGCAATGCCACACCGGCCGCATTGCCGGATGAGCAGTTCGATGAGCCGAACGGCTTTGAGGTCGGCCAGCAGGTGGTGATTGCAGCGACCGATTACGGGGTTGATCCGGTGGCGGGGGAATTGCTGTTTGCCGGCAGCGAGGAATTGATTCTGCGCCGTGAAGACGAGCGGGCCGGTGTGGTGCATGTGCACTTTCCGCGGTTCGGGTTTCGTATCGAAGCGCGTTGATCTGCTCTGAAATGCTTTGGTGACAGAAAACGCAAAAAGATCGCAGCCTTCGGCAGCTCCTACACAGGATCGGTGTGAACTCTGTAGGAGCTGCCGAAGGCTGCGATCTTTTGATTTTAAGGGTTACTTCAGCGCCGCAAGCACCTGGTCCGGGTCATACCCGCGAATCAGCGTCCCGTTCACATCGATCAGCGGAATCCCGCGTCCCCCCAGCGCCTCATAGGCTTTGCGCGCCACGGCATCCTTCTCGATATCGAATTCCTTGTACGGAATGCCTTTCTGATCGAGGAAGCGCCGGGTCAGCTTGCAGTAGCCGCACCAGTCAGTGGCGTAGAGCACGACGTTGGCCTTGGCCTGGGTCTGCTCGGACACCACCTGCGAGGGGTGAAGTACCCGCTCGATCTTGCCCCAGTTCTGGTAAACCACAACCACCAGCAGAATCAGCAGGAATTTTTTCAACACGCCACCGAGCATCAGTTGCGTCGCTTGAGCTGGTCGGTCAGTTGGGTCGGCAGACCCTTGATGATCAGCGTGCCGGCTTCTTCGTCGTATTCGATCTTCGAGCCCAACAGGTGCGCTTCGAAGCTGATCGACAGGCCTTCGGCGCGACCGGTGAAGCGGCGGAACTGGTTCAGGGTACGCTTGTCCGCCGGGATCTCCGGGGACAGGCCGTAGTCCTTGTTGCGGATGTGATCGTAGAAGGCTTTCGGGCGATCTTCATCGATCAGTTCGGACAATTCTTCCAGGCCCATAGGCTCGCCCATTTTGGCCTGGCTGCTGGCGTAATCCACCAGGGTCTTGGTCTTCTCGCGCGCGGACTCTTCCGGCAGGTCTTCGCTTTCGACGAAGTCACTGAACGCCTTGAGCAGGGTGCGGGTTTCGCCGGGGCCGTCGACGCCTTCCTGACAGCCGATGAAGTCGCGGAAGTACTCCGAAACCTTTTTGCCGTTCTTGCCTTTGATGAACGAGATGTACTGCTTGGACTGCTTGTTGTTCTGCCACTCGGAGACGTTGATCCGCGCTGCGAGGTGCAACTGGCCAAGGTCCAGATGTCGTGAAGGGGTCACGTCCAGCTGATCGGTCACCGCCACGCCTTCACTGTGGTGCAGCAGGGCGATGGCCAGGTAATCGGTCATGCCTTGCTGGTAATGCGCGAACAGCACATGGCCACCGACCGAGAGGTTGGATTCTTCCATCAGCTTTTGCAGATGCTCGACCGCCACCCGGCTGAAGGCTGTGAAATCACGACCACCGTCGAGGTATTCCTTCAGCCAGCCGCTGAATGGAAACGCGCCGGACTCCGGATGGAACAGCCCCCAGGCTTTGCCCTGTTTGGCGTTATAGCTTTCGTTCAGGTCGGCGAGCATGTTCTCGATGGCCGCGGACTCAGCCAGTTCAGAGTCGCGGGCGTGAAGAACTGCGGGTGTGCCGTCGGGTTTTTTGTCGATCAGGTGGACGATGCAATGACGGATCGGCATGGGCTTCTCGGCTGATTGAAGAGAGGAGGGCGTGCTCCCCCGAAAAAGCGCCCAGTGTACCGCAACCACTGGTTTTGGCGTGGTCCGAAGGGCAATTCGAAGCTCTGCGGCGACCCTAATGTGATTTTTTCCCGATTTAGAGCAATAAAGCTGACCAAATGGGTAGCTAGAGGCGGATATTTCCCCGTCTCTGTGCTAGTTTTGCCCGGTCTTACGCGAAGTCACTGCGTTAAGCGTGCATTCAGCATTTGTCAGGTCGAACCAAACCCTGATTTCGGTATCTATAACCCCGACTCGTCGTGGTTATGGCCGAGGGTGCCAGATCCAGAAGATCGGGCTCGATGGCTGACACTGCACTCTGCAATCCATATGAATTTGATAGGGAAGGAACACTACAATGGCTCTTACTAAAGACCAACTGATCGCCGACATCGCTGAAGCTATCGACGCGCCAAAAACCACCGCGCGTAACGCTCTGGACCAACTGGGCCAAATCGTTGCCGATCAGCTGGAAAACGGCGGCGAAATCACTCTGCCAGGTATCGGCAAGCTGAAAGTGACTGAGCGTCCTGCCCGTACCGGCCGCAACCCTTCGACTGGCGCTGCCATCGAAATCGCTGCCAAGAAAGTGATCAAGCTGGTTGTGGCCAAAGGCCTGACCGACGCTGTTAACAAGTAAGACTTGTTAAAAAAAACCGTGCTCCGGAGCAATCCGGGCACGGTTTTTTTGTGTCTGCGATTCAGCGATTGATCAGGCTCAATCGCTGTCTCGGTTGTTACTCAGCTTTTACGGGCCCAGCGTTCGCGCCAGACCTGTTGCTCGGATTTGGTCTGGAAGGTCCAGGCGACGAAACGGCTTTGCTTCTGCCCTTGGGACATTTCCACGACCTGGCTTTCCAATACGCCGGCCTTTTTCAGCGCCGTCTGGATCGCCGGCAGGTTCGAGGCTTTCGAGACCAGGGTACTGAACCAAAGCACTTTGTGTTGAAAGTGCGCGCTCTCGGCGATCAGTTGCGTCACAAACCGTGCCTCGCCACCTTCACACCACAGTTCGGCCGATTGCCCGCCAAAGTTCAGCACCGGCAGTTTGCGTTTTGGGTCGGCGCGGCCCAGCGCGCGCCATTTACGCACGCTACCCTTGGTCGCCTCGTCCATCGAGGCATGGAACGGCGGGTTGCACATCGTCAGGTCAAAGCGTTCGCCGGGTTCGAGCAAGCCCAGCAGAATGTGCTTGGGATTAGTTTGCTGGCGAAGCTGGATGGCTTTGTTCAGCCCGTTGGACTGCACGATGGCTTTGGCTGAGGCTACGGCTATCGGGTCGATTTCCGAGCCCAGGAAGTGCCAGCGGTAGTCGCTGTAGCCGATCAACGGATAGACGCAGTTGGCGCCCATGCCGATATCGAGCACCTTGACTGGCGCGCCGCGAGGGATTTCGCCGTCGTTGACGCTGGCCAGCAGGTCGGCCAGGAAGTGCACGTAGTCGGCACGGCCCGGAACCGGCGGGCACAGGTAGTCGGCCGGGATGTCCCAATGGGCGATACCGTAGAACGCCTTGAGCAGCGCCCGGTTGAACACTCGCACCGCGTCCGGGCTGGCGAAGTCGATGCTCTCCTTGCCGTACGGATTGATGATCACGAACTTCGCCAGCTCCGGCGTGGTCTTGATCAGCGCCGGGAAGTCGTAACGACCCTGATGGCGATTGCGCGGGTGCAGGCTGGCCTTCTCGCGTGGCTCCACGGCTTTGGCCGGGGTCGCGGGTTTAGGCTTTTTGCGCGCAGGTTTGGGTGTGCTGGGGGCGGTCATGGGCGAGGTCGATTCGGGTATGGCTAAAAGTGGCGGGTATTGTCCCACATCCAGCTGCTGCTCACCCAATTGTGAAGATCGCTGCATGTCCCTGTGGCAACGGGTGTTTGGGAGTATGTGGCGGGCATAAAAAAGGGAGGCCGCTGGGGCCTCCCTGTTTTATTGCGATGTGCCGTTACAAACTGGCAATCCGCGCATGTTGCTCCGCCAGCTTGCCCAAAGCCTGTTCAGCTTCAGCCAGTTTGGCGCGTTCCTTCTCGATGACTTCGGCCGGGGCCTTGTCGACGAAACCGGCGTTGGACAGCTTGCCGCCGACGCGCTGAACTTCGCCCTGCAAACGCAGGATTTCCTTGTCCAGGCGCGCCAGTTCGGCGTCCTTGTCGATCAGGCCGGCCATCGGCACCAGCACTTCCATCTCGCCAACCAGTGCGGTGGCGGACAGTGGTGCTTCTTCGCCAGCCTTCAGAACAGTGATCGATTCCAGGCGAGCCAGCTTCTTCAGCAGGGCTTCGTTCTCGGTGAGACGGCGCTGATCTTCGGCGCTGACGTTTTTCAGGAACAGGTTCAGCGGCTTGCCTGGACCGATGTTCATCTCGCCACGAATGTTACGCGTGCCGAGCATCAGACCCTTGAGCCATTCGATATCGTCTTCGGCAGCCTGGTCGATGCGTGCCTCAACGGCCACTGGCCAAGGTTGCAACATGATCGTCTTGCCTTGAATACCGGCCAGCGGCGCAACGCGCTGCCAGATTTCTTCGGTGATGAATGGCATGAACGGGTGAGCCAGGCGCAAAGCGACTTCCAGCACTCGAACCAGAGTGCGACGGGTGCCGCGCTGACGTTCGACCGGTGCGTTTTCGTCCCACAGCACAGGCTTGGACAGTTCCAGGTACCAGTCGCAATACTGGTTCCAGATGAACTCGTACAAGGCTTGTGCCGCCAGGTCGAAACGGAACTGATCGAGCTGACGGGTCACTTCGGCTTCGGTGCGTTGCAGCTGCGAAATGATCCAGCGATCCGCCAGGGACAGCTCATAGGCTTCGCCGTTCTGGCCGCAGTCTTCACCTTTGTCCAGCACGTAGCGCGCGGCGTTCCAGATCTTGTTGCAGAAGTTGCGGTAGCCTTCGACGCGGCCCATGTCGAACTTGATGTCGCGACCGGTGGACGCCAGCGAGCAGAACGTGAAGCGCAGGGCGTCGGTGCCGTAGCTGGCGATGCCGTCGGCGAACTCGTCGCGGGTCTGCTTCTCGATCTTCTTCGCCAGTTTCGGCTGCATCATGCCGGAGGTGCGTTTCTGCACCAGATCTTCCAGCTCGATACCGTCGATGATGTCCAGCGGGTCCAGGACGTTGCCCTTGGACTTGGACATCTTCTGGCCCTGGCCATCACGCACCAGACCGTGCACATAAACAGTCTTGAACGGAACCTGTGGCGTGCCGTCTTCGTTTTTCACCAGGTGCATGGTGAGCATGATCATCCGGGCAACCCAGAAGAAAATGATGTCGAAACCGGTCACCAGCACGTCGGTGGAGTGGAATTTCTTCAGGAATTCGGTCTGTTCCGGCCAGCCCAGGGTGGAGAAGGTCCACAGGCCCGAACTGAACCAGGTATCCAGAACGTCGTTGTCTTGTTGCAGCGCAACGTCCGGCCCGAGGTTGTGCTTGGCACGCACTTCGGCTTCGTCGCGACCGACATAGACCTTGCCCGACTCGTCGTACCAGGCCGGAATCCGGTGGCCCCACCACAGCTGACGGCTGATGCACCAATCCTGGATGTCGCGCATCCACGAGAAGTACATGTTTTCGTACTGTTTTGGCACGAACTGAATGCGGCCGTCTTCAACCGCAGCAATGGCCGGCTCGGCCAATGGCTTGGTGGACACGTACCACTGGTCGGTCAGCCACGGCTCGATGATGGTGCCGGAGCGGTCGCCTTTCGGCACTTTCAGGGCGTGGTCATCGACGCTGACCAGCAGGCCGGCGGCTTCGAACGCCGCGACGATTTCCTTGCGGGCCTGCTCGCGGTTGAGGCCGACGAAATCGGCGGGCAGTGTGCCGTCGATCTGCTCGTTAACGCTGCCATCGAGGTTGAACACTTGGGCTGCTGGCAACACGTCGGCATTCTTGTCGAAGATGTTCAGCAGCGGCAGGTTGTGGCGCTTGCCGACTTCGTAGTCGTTGAAGTCGTGGGCCGGAGTGATTTTCACGCAACCGGTGCCGAATTCAGGGTCGCAGTAATCGTCGGCGATGATCGGGATGCGGCGGCCGACCAGCGGCAGCTCGACAAATTTGCCGATCAGGGCTTTGTAGCGTTCATCGTTCGGGTTAACGGCCACGGCGGCGTCGCCGAGCATGGTTTCCGGACGCGTGGTCGCGACGATCAGGTAGTCGTTGCCTTCTGCGGTTTTGGCGCCATCGGCCAGCGGGTACTTCAGGTTCCACAGGAAACCTTTCTCGTCGTGGTTTTCCACTTCAAGGTCGGAAATCGCCGTGTGCAGCTTGGTGTCCCAGTTGACCAGACGCTTGCCGCGGTAGATCAGACCGTCTTCGTGCAGGCGCACGAAGGCTTCTTTCACCGCTTCCGAGAGGCCGTCGTCCATGGTGAAGCGCTCGCGGCTCCAGTCCACGGATGAGCCGAGGCGGCGGATCTGACGGCTGATGTTGCCGCCGGACTGATCCTTCCATTCCCAGACTTTCTCGAGGAATTTCTCGCGGCCCAGATCGTGGCGATTCTGGCCCTGGGCTTCGAGTTGACGCTCCACCAGCATTTGCGTGGCGATACCGGCGTGGTCGGTGCCCGGCTGCCACAGGGTGTTGCGACCCTGCATGCGGCGGAAACGGATCAGGGCGTCCATGATCGCGTTGTTGAAGCCGTGACCCATGTGCAGGCTGCCGGTGACGTTCGGCGGCGGGATCATGATGGTGTAGGACTCGCCCGCGCCTTGCGGGGCGAAGTAATTCTCAGACTCCCAGGTGTTGTACCAGGAAGTTTCAATGGCGTGCGGCTGGTAGGTCTTATCCATGCGCGGCGGGACCCTATTGGCATTTATTCAGGAAAAGCCGGGAAGTATAGCGGGGCACGGGGCGTAGGGCGAGCAGGGGCGGACTGTGGCGAGGGGGTTTACCCCCGTTCGGCTGCGAAGCAGTCGTAAAACCGATGTGTGGGTGCGCCAGATGCACCACGATGGCAGATATTGGGGCCGCTTCGCGACCCAACGGGGTAAACCCCCTCGCCACGGAAGCCCGCTCGGCTCAAGGTTACTCGTACTGGCTAAGCAACCGTTCCATCCGCGCATCCAGCCGGCGTTTGATTTCGGTTTCGATGTGCGGGGCGAAGTCGTCGATCACGTCTTGCATGATCAATTGCGCGGCGGCGCGCAGCTCGCTATCCAGGTGCAACAGGGCATCGGGGCCCTTGTTGGCGGCAGGAACCGGCTGGGCGGCCGGGGCGGGTGGTGGCGGTTCGACCTGCGGCGCATGGCCGACGGTGTCGAACAGCATGGGAATCTGTTCCTGGTCGCCTTCAATGACGGCGTCGGTCAGCAATGGCGGTTGCAGGTTGTCATCGCCGAGCAGTTGGCGGATCGACTCAAGGTCTTCCAGCAGGTGCACGGACTTTTGCGGTGGTTTTGGAGTGTCCATCGGAATGCTCAGAGTCGCTGTAAACGGTGATCTTGCAGAGGATAGCCCTGTTCGCGGTAGAAACGAAAACTCTCCCGCGCAGCCGCACGAATCGCCGGGTCTTCCACCACCACTTCCGCCACGCGGGCGAACTGTCTGGCAAAGGCCGGGACTTTCAGGTCGAGATTGACCAGCAGATCCTGATGCTGACCGCAGTCATCGCCAAGACCCAGCACAATCAAACCGTCCGGCTCGCTTTCGGCTGGGCCGTGGGGCACGAAGCTTTCGCCCTTGAACGCCCACAACCGCGCATCGAGCGCATCACGCTGGGCGGCATCGCTGCAATGCAGGTAAATGCGGTGGCCCATGCGCCAGGCTTTTTCGGTGAGCTTGCAGGCGAAATCCAGCCGCGCCGAAGGATCGGCGCTGGGCAGGATATAGAAGTCGACTTTGGTCATTGCGGTTCCTGAGCCACGGACGGCGTCACTCGAAAGTGACGCCGTCCGAGGTCATTGGTTTCAGGCTTTGGCGCGGTCCAGCAGGTATTGGGTCAGCAGGGGAACCGGACGGCCAGTGGCGCCCTTGTCCTTGCCGCCGCTGGTCCAGGCCGTGCCGGCGATGTCCAGGTGCGCCCAGTTCAGGTTCTTGGTGAAGCGCGACAGGAAGCAAGCGGCGGTGATGGTGCCGGCTTTCGGGCCGCCGATGTTGGCGATGTCGGCGAACGGGCTGTCCAGCTGCTCTTGATACTCATCGAACAGCGGCAGTTGCCAGGCGCGGTCGTCGGCGGATTGGCCGGCGCTCAGCAGTTGGCCGATCAGCTCGTCGTTGTTGCCCAGCAGGCCCGAGGTGTGGGCGCCCAGTGCCACGACACAAGCACCGGTCAGGGTGGCGATGTCGATCACCGCTTGCGGCTTGAAGCGTTCGGAGTAGGTCAGGGCATCGCACAGCACCAGACGGCCTTCGGCGTCGGTGTTGAGGATTTCAACTGTCTGGCCGCTCATGGTGGTAACGATGTCGCCCGGACGCGAAGCGTTGCCGCTCGGCATGTTCTCGGCGCAGGCCAGGATGCACACCAGGTTGATCGGCAGTTTCAGCTCAAGCACTGCGCGCAGCGTACCGAACACGCTGGCGGCGCCGCCCATGTCGTACTTCATCTCATCCATGCCGGCGCCCGGCTTGAGGCTGATGCCGCCAGTGTCGAAGGTGATGCCTTTGCCGACGAGGGCGTATGGCTTCTCGGATTTCTTGCCGCCGTTGTATTGCATGACGATCAGGCGCGGTGGCTGGGCGCTGCCCTGGCCGACGGCGTAGAACGAGCCCATGCCCAGGTCCTTGATCTTCTTCTCATCGAGGACTTCGACTTTCAGGCTTTTGAACTCTTTGCCCAGGTTCTTGGCTTGTTCGCCAAGGAACGTCGGGTGGCAGATGTTCGGCGGCAGGTTGCCCAGGTCACGGGTGAAGGCCATGCCGTTGGCGATCGCGGTGGCGTGGGCCACGGCGCGTTCGACTTCAGCCTGTGCCGCCTTGATGGTCACCAGAGTGACTTTCTTCAGGGAGCGCGGGTCGGCTTTCTGGCTCTTGAACTGTTCGAAGATGTACTCGCCGTCCACCAGTGTTTCGGCCAGCAGGCGGGTCTTGCCATAGCTGTCACGGCCCTTGACCACCACTTCGTCCAGGGCCAGCACTGCATCGCTGCCGCCCAGGCCTTTCAGGGTATTGAGGATGCCGGCGATGATTTTGCGGAACGGGCGATCGCCCAGTTCTTCATCCTTGCCCACGCCCACCAGCAGTACGCGTTCGGCCTTGAGGTTGGGCAGGCTGTGCAGCAACAGGCTTTGGCCGACTTTGCCGGCCAGGTCGCCGCGCTTGAGCACTGCGCTGATAGCGCCACCGCTCAGTTCGTCGAGTTGTTTGGCAACGGTGCCGAGCTTGCGGCCTTCGCGGACGGAGACTACCAACGTGGCGGTCTTCAACGTTTCCGGGCTAACGCTTTTTACAACCAGTTCCATGTCCGGGTCCCTGAATTAATGGTCAAACTGCGCGACGCGCAGAGGCTTGCTTATAAGTAGAAAGACGCTGGTGTATTGCCAGCGACAAAGGCGGCAGTTTGAACCTCGCTGCCTGCGCCTGACAACCCTCGGTTATGCGAACTTCAGCGGTTCAGGCGCCTGCTTGAGCATGTGCAGTGACAGGCGCACTCAATCACAGGATAATGCGCATCTTTTTCGGCGGCTCTGCCCTGCGGGCCGGCTGATATGTTTGCTTGTTTGGCCGCTTAGCCTGACAACCCTGGAGTGTCTGGTTTGATTGTCTTCCGTTATCTATCCCGCGAAGTCCTGTTGACCTTGAGCGCCGTCAGCGCCGTGCTGCTGGTCATCATCATGAGCGGACGCTTCATCAAATACCTCGCCCAGGCGGCCTCCGGGCTCCTGGACCCGGGCTCGCTGTTCCTGATCATGGGCTTTCGTCTGCCGGGTTTCCTGCAGCTGATTCTACCTTTGGGGCTGTTTCTCGGGATCCTGCTGGCCTACGGTCGTCTGTACCTCGAAAGCGAAATGACCGTGTTGTCTGCCACCGGCATGAGCCAGCAGCGTCTGTTTGCCATGACTCTTTTTCCGGCCACCCTGGTTGCCCTGGTCGTGGCGTGGCTGAGCCTGAGCCTGGCGCCACAAGGTGCCAACCAGTTCCAGCTGCTGCTGAACAAACAGGATGCACTGACCGAGTTCGACACCCTCGAGCCGGGTCGCTTCCAGGCCTTGCGCGACGGCACTCGGGTGACCTACACCGAGCAACTGTCGGATGACCGCATCAATCTGGGCGGCGTGTTCATTTCGCAAAAGAATGTCAGTTCTGACAACAAGGATCGGGGATTTCCGTGCTGGTAGCCGAGAAGGGCCGTCAGGAAATCAGGCCCGATGGCAACCGTTACCTGATTCTCGACAACGGCTACCGCTACGACGGTAATCCGGGTCAGGCCGACTACCGCGCCATCAAGTACGACGAATACGGCGTATTACTGCCAAAACCCGACGTCAGCGATGAAGTGACTGACCGTGATGCGATGACCACCAGTTCCTTGCTGGCCAGCGACGACATCCGCTCGCGTACCGAACTGCAATGGCGCCTGTCCCTGCCGTTGCTGGTCTTCATCGTGACCCTGATGGCGGTGCCGCTGTCGCGGGTCAACCCGCGCCAGGGCCGTTTCCTCAAGCTGCTGCCGGCGATTCTTCTTTATATGGCTTACCTGACCATCCTGATTGCCGCTCGCGGCGCCCTCGAAAAGGGCAAGATCCCGCCGGTGTTGGGCTTGTGGTGGGTGCATGCAGTTTTCCTGGCCATCGGTCTGGGCTTGCTGTACTGGGAGTCGCTGAGCTTGAAGATGGCGAGTCGCCGCAGCGCGCTGGAGGTGGCCCGTGGATAAGCTCGATCGCTACATCGGTAGCAGCGTGTTCATCGCGATCCTGGCTGTTCTGGGGATCATTCTGGGCTTGGCCACGCTGTTCGCCTTCATCGATGAAATGAGCGAAGTCAGCGATACCTACACGCTGATGGATGTCCTGAGCTACGTGTTGCTGACCGCGCCGCGCCGCCTGTACGACATGTTGCCGATGGCGGCGCTGATCGGTTGCCTGATCGGCCTCGGCAGTCTGGCCAGTCACAGCGAGCTGACCATCATGCGTGCCGCCGGTGTGTCCATCGGTCGGATCGTCTGGGCCGTGATGAAGCCGATGCTGATCCTGATGGTGGTAGGGTTGGTGATCGGCGAGTACGTTGCGCCGGCCACGGAAATCACCGCTCAAGCCAACCGCTCGCTGGCCCAGGGCAGTGGCGATGCGCAAAGCGCCAAGCACGGTTTGTGGCACCGTCAGGGTGATGAGTTCATTCACGTCAACTCCGTACAACCCAACGGTCTGCTGTACGGTGTGACCCGTTATCGTTTTGACGATCAGCGCCACATGCTGTCTTCGAGCTTCGCCAAACGTGCGGAATTCGATACCGATCACTGGCAACTGACCGATGTCACGACCACGCTGTTCCATGACAAAAGTACCGAGGTGGTGACTGCTCCGGTGGAGCGCTGGGAAATTGCCCTGAGCCCGCAGCTGCTGAGTACCGTGGTGATGGCGCCCGAGTCGTTGTCGATCAGCGGTCTGTGGAATTACATCCACTACCTGGCTGACCAGGGCCTGAGTAACGGACGTTACTGGCTGGCGTTTTGGGTCAAGGTATTGCAGCCGCTGGTGACCGCTGCATTGGTATTGATGGCGATTTCCTTCATCTTCGGTCCGCTGCGTTCGGTGACCCTCGGTCAGCGGGTCTTCACTGGTGTACTGGTGGGCTTCACCTTCCGTATCGTCCAGGATCTGCTCGGGCCTTCGAGCCTGGTGTTCGGTTTCTCGCCGCTCTTTGCGGTGCTGGTGCCGGCCGGTGTCTGCGCCCTGGCTGGGGTCTGGTTGCTGCGCCGGGCCGGTTGATCGCGGGTTTTTCCGGTCTTGCTTGTCACTCAAAACGCCCCTGTCGCAAGACCGGGGCGTTTTTGTAGGCGCCGTCTGACCTGCAAACGTGACGCTTGCGCCGTGGATCAGGTACAATTCCCGGCTATTTTTCGGCGGGCTATGCCTGCAGCCTTTTTGAGTGTTGATCCGTGAGTGATTTGAGTCATATCCGCAATTTCTCCATCATCGCCCACATTGACCATGGCAAGTCGACGCTGGCCGATCGCTTCATCCAGATGTGCGGCGGCCTTGCCGAGCGCGAAATGGAAGCCCAAGTGCTGGACTCCATGGACCTGGAACGTGAACGCGGGATCACCATCAAGGCCCACAGCGTCACCCTGTATTACAAAGCCCGCGATGGCATTAACTACCAGCTGAACTTCATTGATACCCCGGGCCACGTCGACTTCACCTATGAAGTCAGCCGGTCGCTGGCGGCCTGTGAAGGTGCGTTGCTGGTGGTCGATGCCGGTCAGGGCGTCGAGGCGCAATCGGTTGCCAACTGCTACACGGCGATCGAGCAGGGCCTGGAAGTCATGCCGGTGCTGAACAAGATCGACCTGCCACAGGCCGATCCGGAGCGCGTCAAGGAAGAAATCGAAAAAATCATCGGCATCGATGCCACCGATGCGGTCGAGTGCAGTGCCAAGACCGGCCTGGGCGTCGATGAAGTGCTCGAGCGCCTGGTTCACACCATTCCCGCGCCGACCGGCAACATCGAAGATCCGCTGCAAGCGTTGATCATCGACTCCTGGTTCGACAACTACCTGGGCGTTGTTTCCCTGGTTCGTGTGCGCCACGGTCGGGTGAAGAAGGGCGACAAGATTCTGGTCAAGTCCACCGGCAAGATCCATCTGGTGGACAGCGTCGGTGTATTCAACCCCAAACACACCCCTACCGTCGACCTGAAGGCCGGTGAAGTGGGCTTCATCATCGCCAGCATCAAGGACATTCACGGTGCGCCAGTGGGCGATACCCTGACCTTGAGCTCGACGCCGGACGTCGATGTGCTGCCAGGCTTCAAACGCATTCAGCCACAGGTGTACGCCGGCCTGTTCCCGGTCAGCTCCGACGACTTCGAAGACTTCCGCGAGGCGCTGCAAAAGCTCACCCTCAACGATTCGTCGCTGCAATACACACCGGAAAGCTCAGACGCACTGGGCTTCGGCTTCCGTTGCGGCTTCCTCGGCATGCTGCACATGGAAATCATCCAGGAGCGCCTGGAGCGCGAATACAACCTGGACCTGATCACCACGGCGCCGACGGTAATCTTCGAGCTGCTGCTCAAGACCGGCGAGACGATCTACGTCGATAACCCGTCCAAGCTGCCGGACCTGTCGGCCATCGAAGACATGCGCGAGCCAATCGTGCGCGCCAATATTCTTGTGCCGCAAGAGCACCTGGGTAACGTCATTACCCTGTGTATCGAAAAACGTGGTGTACAGGTCGATATGCTGTTCCTCGGCTCCCAGGTACAAGTGACCTACGACCTGCCGATGAACGAAGTGGTGCTGGACTTCTTTGATCGTCTGAAATCCACCAGTCGCGGCTATGCTTCTCTGGACTACCATTTCGATCGTTACCAATCGGCTAGCCTGGTGAAACTGGACGTGCTGATCAACGGCGACAAGGTCGACGCCCTGGCGCTGATCGTGCACCGTGACAACTCGCACTACAAAGGTCGCCAGTTGACCGAGAAGATGAAAGACCTGATTCCGCGGCAGATGTTCGACGTGGCAATCCAGGCCGCCATTGGCGGTCAGATTGTGGCGCGTACAACCGTCAAGGCACTCAGAAAGAACGTATTGGCCAAATGCTACGGTGGTGACGTCAGCCGTAAGAAAAAGCTGCTGGAAAAGCAAAAGGCCGGTAAAAAACGCATGAAGCAGGTCGGTAACGTGGAAATTCCACAAGAAGCCTTCCTTGCCGTGCTCAGGTTGGATAGTTAGGTCCTATGTCACTAAATTTCCCGCTGTTGCTGGTCATCGCCGTGTTCGTCTGCGGCCTGTTGGCGTTGCTCGATCTGCTGTTCCTGGCGCCACGGCGCCGGTCTGCCATCAACTCCTATCAGGGGAGCGTCAGCCAGGCTGACATGGTAGTGGTCGAGAAACTGAACAAAGAGCCGCTGCTGGTCGAATACGGCAAGTCGTTCTTCCCGGTGTTGTTCATCGTGCTGGTGCTGCGTTCGTTCCTGGTGGAACCGTTCCAGATTCCTTCCGGCTCGATGAAACCGACCCTGGACGTCGGCGACTTCATTCTGGTGAACAAGTTTTCTTACGGGATCCGCCTGCCGGTGATCGACAAGAAAGTCATCGAAGTCGGTGATCCGCAGCGCGGCGATGTGATGGTGTTCCGCTACCCGAGCGACCCGAATGTCAACTACATCAAGCGTGTGGTGGGCCTGCCGGGCGATCAGATTCGCTACACCGCCGACAAGCGCCTGTTCGTCAACGGTGAGTCGATTGCCGAACAACTGGTCGGCTCCGAGCCGGGCACGTTGGGCAGCGCCGAGCTCTACAAGGAAAAACTCGGCGTCGCCGAGCACCTGATCCGCAAGGAAATGAGCCGCTACCGTGCAACGCCGGACCATACGTGGACCGTGCCAGCCGGGCACTACTTCATGATGGGCGACAACCGCGACAACTCGAACGACAGTCGCTACTGGGATGACCCGAGTATTCCCAAGGATCTGCTGGGCATGGTTCCCGACAAGAATATCGTCGGCAAGGCCTTCGCAGTCTGGATGAGCTGGCCGGAACCCAAACTCAGTCACCTGCCGAATTTCTCGCGGGTAGGCCTGATCAAGTAATCACACACGGCGCTGTTGAACACAGCGCCGAATGCATTTCTGGAGTCGGCACAATCGGCGACAGAAGCATGAAAACAACGATATTCAGGACGTTATTTTTGAACACAGCGTTAATTGTCCCAAGCCTGCGCCGCATCAAGGCCCTGGCGGTGGAATCCAACCACGAACTCAGCGTGGGTAAACCGTGAGCGTCTCCTTAAGCCGTCTCGAGCGTCAGCTCGGTTACACCTTCAAGGATCAGGAGCTGATGGTCCTGGCCCTGACTCACCGCAGTTTTGCCGGGCGCAACAACGAACGCCTGGAATTCCTCGGCGATGCCATCCTCAACTTCGTCGCCGGCGAGGCGCTGTTCGATCGCTTCCCGCTGGCCCGCGAAGGCCAGTTGTCGCGTTTGCGTGCACGCCTGGTGAAAGGTGAGACCCTGGCCGTACTGGCCCGTGGTTTCGACCTGGGCGAATACCTGCGCCTGGGCTCCGGCGAGTTGAAAAGCGGCGGTTTCCGTCGCGAGTCGATTCTGGCCGATGCCCTCGAAGCGCTGATCGGTGCGATCTACCTGGACGCCGGCATGGAGGTGGCGCGCGAGCGCGTGCTGGCCTGGCTGGCCGGAGAGTTCGAAGGCCTGACGCTGGTCGACACCAACAAAGATCCGAAAACCCGCCTGCAGGAATTCCTGCAGTCCCGTGGTTGTGAGCTGCCGCGTTACGAAGTGGTGGATATCCAGGGTGAGCCGCATTGCCGGACGTTCTTCGTCGAATGTGAAATCATCTTACTGAATGAAAAAAGCCGAGGTCAGGGTGTGAGTCGTCGTATTGCCGAACAGGTAGCGGCCGCCGCAGCACTGATTGCCCTGGGTGTGGAGAATGGCAATGACTGATTCAACCGCAACTCGCTGTGGCTATGTTGCCATCGTCGGCCGTCCCAACGTGGGCAAGTCCACGCTGCTGAACCACATTCTGGGTCAGAAACTGGCGATCACCTCGCGCAAGCCGCAGACCACCCGCCACAACATGCTCGGCATCAAGACCGAAGGCGACGTTCAGGCGATCTACGTCGACACCCCGGGCATGCACAAGGGGGGCGAAAAGGCCCTGAACCGCTACATGAACAAGACCGCTTCGGCGGCGTTGAAAGACGTCGACGTGGTGATCTTCGTGGTTGACCGTACCAAGTGGACCGACGAAGACCAGATGGTCCTCGAGCGCGTTCAGTACGTGACCGGTCCTCTGATCGTGGCGCTGAACAAGACCGACCGCATCGAAGACAAATCCGAGCTGATGCCGCACCTGACCTGGTTGCAGGAACAGCTGCCGAACGCGCAGATCATGCCGATCTCGGCCCAGCACGGGCACAACCTCGACACGCTGGAGCGAGTGATCGCCGAGCACCTGCCGGAAAACGATCACTTCTTCCCGGAAGATCAGATCACCGACCGCAGCAGCCGCTTCCTTGCCGCTGAACTGGTTCGCGAAAAAATCATGCGCCAGTTGGGTGCCGAGCTGCCGTACCAGATCACCGTGGAAATCGAAGAGTTCAAGCAGCAGGGCAAAACCCTGCACATCCATGCCTTGATCCTCGTCGAACGTGACGGCCAGAAGAAAATCATCATTGGCGATAAGGGCGAGCGCATCAAGCGCATCGGCACCGAGGCGCGCAAGGACATGGAGCTGCTGTTTGACTCCAAGATCATGCTTAACCTGTGGGTCAAGGTGAAAGGCGGCTGGTCCGACGACGAACGCGCCTTGCGTTCGCTGGGTTACGGCGACCTGTAAATCGTCCACCAGCACATCGATTCAATTGTGGGAGCGAGCTTTTGTGGCGAGGGAGCTTGCTCCCGTTCGGCTGCGAAGCAGTCGTAAATCCTGGCATCGCGGTTTTACCTGAAACACTGTGGTGCATGGTTTTGGGGCCGCTTCGCAGCCCAGCGGGACGGTGCGGCGTTCCGACAAGCTCCCTCGCCACAGTGGATCTCCAGAGATTCGGAAACTGATGTCATCCAGCCCGCCAACCGGCCAACCCGCCTACGTGCTCCATTCCCGCGCCTACCGCGAAAGCAGTGCTCTGGTGGATTTCCTCACGCCGCAAGGTCGGCTGCGGGCGGTGTTGCGCAGTGCGCGGGGCAAGGCTGGGACGTTGGCGCGGCCGTTCGTGCCGCTGGAAGTCGAGTTCCGTGGCCGGGGCGAACTGAAGAATGTCGGCCGCATGGAAAGCGCCGGCGTTTCCACCTGGCTCAATGGCGAAGCGCTGTTCAGTGGTCTCTACCTCAACGAATTGCTGATCCGCCTGCTGCCCGCCGAAGATCCTCATCCCGCAGTTTTCGATCACTACGCCGCGACCTTGCTTGCCCTGGCCGAAGGTCGACCGCTGGAGCCGTTGCTGCGCTCCTTCGAATGGCGACTGCTTGATGATCTCGGTTATGGCTTCGCGTTGAATACCGACATCCATGGCGATCCCGTCGCGCCGGACGGTCTCTACCGCTTGCAGGTGGATGCGGGGCTGGAGCGGGTTTACCTGTTGCAACCCGGCCTGTTCAACGGTACCGAACTGCTGGCCATGGCCGATGCCGACTGGACCGCGCCCGGAGCACTGTCGGCCGCCAAGCGCTTGATGCGTCAGGCGCTGGCCGTTCATTTGGGTGGTCGTCCATTGGTCAGTCGCGAGTTATTTCGAAAGCCGTAGATCTGTTGATGCTTGCGTCAACAGACCCTATCTCCCGTGTATGCTGTGCACCGAATTTTCCCTCTTTCAGGAGCGCTTCCGTGACCACCAGCAATCGCATTCTTCTTGGCGTGAACATCGACCACGTTGCCACCCTGCGTCAGGCCCGGGGTACTCGTTACCCGGATCCGGTCAAGGCAGCGCTGGACGCGGAAGAGGCGGGCGCTGACGGCATCACCGTGCACTTGCGTGAAGACCGCCGGCACATTCAGGAGCGCGACGTATTGCTGCTCAAGGATGTGCTGCAAAC
Source organism: Pseudomonas sp. B21-019 (assembly GCF_024749225.1). Taxonomy (NCBI): domain Bacteria; kingdom Pseudomonadati; phylum Pseudomonadota; class Gammaproteobacteria; order Pseudomonadales; family Pseudomonadaceae; genus Pseudomonas; species Pseudomonas sp. B21-019. The sequence continues at coordinate 5,187,181 of NZ_CP087193.1, read as the reverse complement.
CCGCATGAACTTCGAAATGGGCGTCACCGAAGAAATGATGGCGTTCGCCGAGCGTATCCGCCCGGCGCACGTTTGCCTGGTGCCGGAAACCCGTCAGGAACTGACCACTGAAGGCGGTCTGGACGTAGCGGGACAGGAAGCGCGGATCAAGGCGGCGGTGGATCGCCTGGCGAAGATCGGCTGTGAAGTGTCGCTGTTTATCGACGCTGACGAGCGGCAGATCGAAGCGTCCCGCCGTGTCGGCGCGCCGGCCATTGAATTGCATACCGGGCGTTATGCGGACGCCGAGACGCCCACCGAAGTCGCTGAAGAGCTCAAGCGCGTGGCCGACGGCGTGGCATTCGGTCTGGCCCAAGGCCTGATCGTCAACGCCGGCCACGGTTTGCACTATCACAACGTCGAAGCTGTTGCGGCGATCAAGGGCATCAACGAACTGAACATCGGCCATGCGCTGGTGGCCCATGCGTTGTTCGTCGGGTTCAAGTCGGCAGTGTCGGAGATGAAGGCGCTGATTCTGGCTGCTGCGTTGAAAGGCTAGATCGGCGGCGTTGCCATCGCGGGCAAGCCACGCTCCCACAGGTTTTGCGTCGAATACACAGTCGTCATTCAACGCAAAACCTGTGGGAGCGTGGCTTGCCCGCGATGGGGGCTTTGAAGGTTACGAAGATTTAAAGCGGTGGGGTTTCCTGGCTCGGCTTGGTCTTGTCGACCCCCGGCACATGCAGGTTGCCCTCGGCGACTTGGGTGCCTTCGAGCTGCGGCTGCGTGACCCACGTCAGGATGTCGTAGTAGCGACGGATGTTTGCCACGAAATGCACCGGCTCGCCGCCACGGGCGTAGCCATAACGAGTCTTGCTGTACCACTGCTTCTGCGAAAGGCGCGGCAGTATTTTCTTCACGTCCAGCCACTTGTCCGGGTTCAACCCTTCCTTGGCCGCCAGTTTGCGTGCGTCATCCAGGTGACCGCTGCCAACGTTGTAGGCTGCCAGCGCGAACCACGTACGATCCGGCTCCTGGATCGACTCATCCAGTTGATCCTTCATGTAGACCAGGTATTTCGCGCCGCCCATGATGCTCTGCTTGGGGTCCAGGCGATTGGAAACGCCCATGGCTTGCGCCGTGTTCTGGGTCAGCATCATCAATCCGCGCACGCCGGTCTTGGACGTGACTGCCGCTTGCCACAGCGATTCCTGATAACCGATCGCCGCCAATAGACGCCAGTCGACCTTTTCTTCCTTGGCGGACGCCTTGAAGTGCTTCTCGTACTTGGGCAACCGCTGCTGCAAATGCTGGGCGAAGGTGGTGGCGCCCATGTAGCCGAGTACGTCGACATGCCCGTAGTAGCGGTCTTTGAGGCGTTGCAGGGTGCCGTTTTTCTTCACCTTGTCGAGGTAGGCGTTGATTTCGTTGAGCAGGCTGTTGTCATCGCCGGCGGCCACCGCCCAGCTCTGGTTGCTGGCATCACCGAGGTCGAAGGCGACCCGCACGTTGGGGAAGTAGACCTGGTTCATCGCCACTTCGTTGGAGTCGACCAGGGTCAGGTCGATCTGACCTTCGTCGACCATGCGCAGCAGGTCGACGACTTCAACCGCGTCGGACTCTTCGTATTCAATGCCCGGATATTTCTTTTTCAGCTCTGCCAATTGCTCGGCGTGGGTGCTGCCCTTGAGCACGATGATCTTCTTGCCGACCAGATCGCCTGCGTCGGTCGGCCGCGACTGGCCGTTGCGATAGATGATCTGCGGGGTGACTTCGAGGTAGGAATGGGAAAACCGCACCTGTTTTTTGCGGTCCTCGCTGCTGACCAGGCCGGCAGCAGCCAGCACCGGGCCATTTGGCTTGCCCACCTGATTGAACAGGTCGTCGAGGTTGTCGGCGGTTTCGATCTTGAGCTCGACCCCCAGATCGTCGGCGAAGCGCTTCACCAGCTCGTATTCGAAGCCGGTTTCACCGTTGCGATCCTGAAAGTAGGTGGCGGGGCTGTTCCGGGTAACCACCCGCAGCACGCCATCCTCCTTTACGCGCTCCAGCGTGTTGGGTTTATCAACACAGCCACTGAGCATCAGGAAGAGTCCGGTTGCGATCAGCCATTTGGCGTACCGCGGACGCAAAGCCGTTGGGGAAAACATCTGCGCAGTATACGCAAAGGACCACGAGCGCCATATCTCGACAGCGAAGGGCTTGTCTGCTAGGGCGTCAAAAACCCGCTTGGAGCCCGCAGTAATGGGCCCGAACAGCATTTTGTGACAGAAAAAATAACCCCCGGCGCGCACCTGTTTACGGCCCGAATGCCCGGCCCGACGTTCGGGTGCAACCGCACGCACCGTTTCGGGTGATGTCGCGGGCGGTTTAGGCTAGAATGCACGGCCTCAAAGCACACCCCTTCCCGAGGCTGTCCCGAAGATGTTGATCCTGCGCGGCGCTCCTGCCCTTTCTGCCTTTCGCCACAGCAAACTCCTTGAGCAACTGAGCCAGAAGGTTCCAGCTGTCAGCGGCTTGTATGCTGAATTCGCTCACTTCGCCGAAGTTACCGGCGTCCTGACCGGCGACGAACAGCAGGTGCTCGCGCGCCTTCTGAAGTACGGCCCTAGCGTTCCGGTACAAGAGCCCACTGGTCGTCTGTTCCTGGTGTTGCCGCGTTTCGGCACCATTTCTCCATGGTCCAGTAAAGCCAGCGACATCGCTCGCAACTGCGGCCTGACCAAGATCCAGCGCCTGGAGCGCGGCATCGCGTTCTACGTCGCCGGCCAGTTCAGCGACGCTGACGCGCAGCTGATCGCAGACGCGCTGCACGACCGCATGACCCAGATCGTGCTGGGCAACCTCGAACAAGCCTCCGGCCTGTTCAGCCACGCCGAGCCCAAGCCCCTGACCGCGATCGACGTGCTGGGTGGCGGCCGCGCCGCGCTGGAAAAAGCCAACACCGAGCTGGGCCTGGCCCTGGCCGAAGACGAAATCGACTATCTGGTCAACGCCTTCCTTGGTTTGAAGCGCAACCCGCACGACATCGAACTGATGATGTTTGCCCAGGCGAACTCCGAGCACTGCCGTCACAAGATCTTCAACGCCAGTTGGGACATCGACGGTCAGAGCCAGGAAAAAAGCCTGTTCGGCATGATCAAGAATACCTACCAGATGCACAGCGAAGGTGTTCTGTCGGCTTATAAGGACAACGCCTCGGTCATCGTTGGCTCCGTGGCCGGCCGTTTCTTCCCGGACCCTGAAACCCGCCAGTACGGCGCGGTGCAGGAACCGGTGCACATCCTGATGAAAGTCGAAACGCACAACCACCCGACCGCGATTGCCCCGTTCCCGGGCGCATCCACCGGTAGTGGCGGCGAGATTCGCGACGAAGGCGCCACCGGTCGCGGCGCCAAGCCAAAGGCTGGCCTGACCGGTTTCACCGTGTCGAACCTGCAGATCCCGGGCTTCGAACAGCCGTGGGAAGTGCCGTACGGCAAACCCGAGCGCATCGTTACCGCGCTGGACATCATGATCGAAGGCCCGTTGGGCGGCGCTGCATTCAACAATGAATTCGGCCGTCCGGCGCTGACCGGTTACTTCCGTACCTTCGAACAGTCGATCACCACCCCTCATGGTGACGAAGTTCGCGGTTACCACAAGCCGATCATGCTGGCTGGCGGCATGGGCAACATCCGTGAAGAACACGTCAAGAAAGGCGAAATCGTCGTTGGCTCCAAGCTGATCGTGCTTGGCGGCCCGGCGATGCTGATCGGTCTGGGCGGCGGCGCGGCTTCCTCCATGGCCACCGGCACCAGCTCGGCGGACCTGGATTTCGCTTCCGTACAACGTGAAAACCCTGAGATGGAGCGTCGTTGCCAGGAAGTCATCGACCGTTGCTGGCAACTGGGCGACAAAAACCCGATCAGCTTCATCCACGACGTCGGCGCGGGCGGTCTGTCCAACGCCTTCCCGGAACTGGTCAACGATGGCGACCGCGGTGGCCGTTTCGAACTGCGCAACATTCCAAACGACGAGCCGGGCATGGCCCCGCACGAAATCTGGAGTAACGAATCCCAGGAACGCTACGTTCTGGCAGTCGGCCCGGCGGACTTCGAGCGCTTCAAGGCGATCTGCGAGCGTGAGCGTTGCCCATTCGCGGTAGTTGGCGAAGCCACTGCCGAGCCGCAACTGACCGTGACCGACAGCCACTTCGGCAACAGCCCGGTGGACATGCCGCTCGAAGTGTTGCTGGGCAAAGCCCCGCGCATGCACCGTTCGGTGGTTCGTGAAAACGAGCTGGGTGACGATTTCGATCCGTCGACCCTCGACATCGCCAACTGCGTCGAGCGCGTCCTGCATCACCCGGCCGTGGCCAGCAAAAGCTTCCTGATCACCATCGGCGACCGCACCATCACCGGCCTCGTGGCCCGTGACCAGATGGTCGGCCCGTGGCAGGTTCCGGTGGCCGACGTTGCCGTTACCGCCACCAGCTTCGACGTTTATACCGGTGAAGCCATGGCCATGGGCGAGCGCACTCCGCTGGCCCTGCTGGACGCTCCGGCGTCGGGCCGCATGGCCATCGGCGAAACCCTGACCAACATCGCCGCCTCGCGCATCGCCAAGATCTCCGACATCAAACTGTCGGCGAACTGGATGTCCGCTGCCGGTCACCCAGGTGAAGACGCACGTCTGTATGACACCGTGAAAGCGGTCGGCATGGAACTGTGCCCTGAGCTGGGCATCACCATTCCGGTGGGCAAGGACTCCATGTCCATGGCCACTCGCTGGAACGACGAAGGTGTCGATAAGGCTGTCACTTCGCCGATGTCGCTGATCGTGACCGGTTTCGCGCCAGTGGCTGACATCCGTCAGACCCTGACTCCGCAACTGCGCATGGACAAGGGCACCACCGACCTGATCCTGATCGACCTCGGTCGCGGCCAGAACCGCATGGGTGCCTCGATCCTCGCGCAGGTTCACGGCAAGCTCGGCAAACAAGCCCCGGACGTCGATGACGCCGAAGACCTTAAAGCCTTCTTCGCGGTGATCCAGGGCCTCAACGCCGACGGTCACCTGCTGGCTTACCACGACCGTTCCGACGGTGGTCTGCTGACCAGCGTGGTGGAAATGGCGTTTGCCGGCCACTGCGGTCTGAGCCTGAACCTCGACGGTCTGGCAGAGACTTCCGCCGATATCGCCGCGATCCTGTTCAACGAAGAACTGGGCGCCGTGATTCAGGTTCGCCAGGACGCCACCGCGGATATCCTCGCGCAGTTCAGCGCTGCTGGCCTGGGCGACTGCGTATCGGTGATCGGTCAGCCGATGAACAACGGCGAGATCAGCATCACGTTTAACGGCGATACCGTATTCGAAGGTCAGCGTCGTCTGCTGCAACGTCAGTGGGCTGAAACCAGCTACCAGATCCAGCGTCTGCGTGATAACGCCGACTGCGCCGAACAAGAGTTCGACGTGCTGCTGGAAGAAGACAACCCGGGCCTGAGCGTCAAGCTCAGCTATGACGTCAACCAGGACGTCGCCGCGCCTTACATCAAGAAAGGCATTCGCCCACAGGTTGCCGTGCTGCGTGAGCAGGGCGTCAACGGTCAGGTGGAAATGGCGGCCGCGTTCGACCGTGCCGGTTTCAACGCGATCGACGTGCACATGAGCGACATTCTGGCCGGCCGTGTCGACCTGAACGACTTCAAGGGCATGGTCGCTTGCGGCGGTTTCTCCTACGGCGACGTACTGGGTGCCGGTGAAGGCTGGGCCAAGTCCGCGCTGTTCAACAGCCGCGCTCGCGATGCCTTCCAGGGCTTCTTCGAACGTACCGACAGCTTCACCCTCGGCGTGTGCAACGGTTGCCAGATGATGTCCAACCTGCACGAGCTGATCCCGGGCAGCGAGTTCTGGCCGCACTTCGTGCGTAACCGTTCCGAGCAGTTCGAAGCCCGCGTGGCCATGGTTCAGATCCAGGAATCGAACTCGATCTTCCTGCAGGGCATGGCCGGTTCGCGCATGCCGATCGCCATCGCCCACGGTGAAGGCCATGCCGAATTCGCCAGCGAAGAAGCCTTGCTGCAAGCCGATCTGTCGGGTTGCGTGGCGATGCGTTTCGTCGACAACCACGGCAAGGTCACCGAGAAATACCCGGCCAACCCGAACGGCTCGCCGCGCGGTATCACCGGTTTGACCAGCCGCGACGGTCGCGTGACCATCATGATGCCGCACCCGGAGCGTGTGTTCCGCGCGGTGCAGAACTCGTGGCGTTCGGAAGACTGGAACGAAGACGCACCTTGGATGCGTATGTTCCGTAACGCTCGCGTCTGGGTTAACTAAGAGCGGGGAGCTGATTGCCGTGTACAAGCTCTGCTTTTTTGTTCCGGCCAGTCATGTCGAAGTGGTCAAAAGCGCTGTATTCGCCGCCGGTGGCGGGCGGATCGGGGCTTATGACCACTGTGCATGGCAAGTGTTTGGCTTGGGCCAGTTTCGTCCACTGGAGGGCAGTCAGCCGTTCATGGGTGAGGCTGGGCAGGTCGAGCAGGTTGAGGAGTGGAAGGTTGAGCTGGTGGTCAGCGATGAGTTGATTCGGGCGGTGGTGGTGGCTCTGAAAGAGAGTCATCCCTATGAGACGCCGGCTTATGAGGTATGGCGGTTGGAGGATTTCTGATCTTCCTGGCCGCTGAAATGAGAAACCCGCTGAAGTGATTTCAGCGGGTTTTTTATTGGCTGCGATTTAGGGCGTGGCGGCCTTAGAGCCGACCAGGTTCTTGTTGATTGAGTACATATCCATTGCTGTGGTAACGGCTGCTTATAGTTTCGCCCTTACGGCGACTCCCTTTGGCAAACGCCCCAAAGGAAGCAAAGGTCTTCGCCCCGAGCGTCCGGCCCCTCGCTAAGGCTCGGCGTTCCTTCGCTCCGGTATCCATCTGGGGGCATCGCCCTACGGTTGGCTTCGCTTCAACCTACATGCGATGTGTTCGACTGCGTCGAACGGCGCTGCGCGCCAATCCCCAGATGAACACCTGCGCTCAGCCTCCCGAAGGGGCGGGTGAATCAAGATCAAAAGCGGCAGGCGAGCTAACGCTCGGCCTGTAGTTTGGTGGGTGTACGCCGCTCCACTGTGGGAGCGGGCTTGCCCGCGATGGCGGTCTTACAGGCAATGATGTTTATTGATCTGTAAAAACGTCAGAACCTTCCCACAAGTCTTTCAGGTTGTCCGTCGGAAGTGGGCTCTCTAACCTTTGGATGTCGCTGCCAATTCAGCGATCGGGACTGCAAGCCCGCCGATAGTTTGTTAGGCACCTTTAAGCGCACCTATAATCGTGGCGCTTAAATCAACGGTCATCGATTTATGGTGGCTGTGTGCGGGAGATCTTCGGGTCTGCCGAGGTTGCCTAACGACTCGGTCTTGCAGACCCGCGCACAGCTGCCACCCATCATCTGCAAGTGATGCTGGTAGCTCCAACTTTTTGTTAGGAGTTTCACAATGATCAAAGACAGCCCAAATCCTCCAGAAACAGACGTAGAAACAGATTTAGAAACAGATTTAGAAACAAACTTGGAAAACGAATCCGTTTCCCCCTACACCTGCCTCAATTCCAAAAAACTCCACGATGCCGCAATCCGTGCACTCGATCACTATCTCGCGCCACCTTCCCAGAAGAAGGTCAAAGCCGAGCAGCGTCCAAGTACGATCTTCGTCGTCGCGCCCAACGTAGATTCAGAAACCCTGTTGGCCCATGCCTGTGAAACCCTGGCTTCGGCGAATGTCATGGCCAGTGAGTTGGCGTTCGATCTCACCGGCCCAGCGTGCAATCTGGCCTTGGGCATTCAGCAGATGATTTCGTTGGCGGAGTTGTCGGTGAACCGGGTGCTGGATCAGATCGATCCGCAGGGGTAGCACAATGAAAAAGCCCGCTGGACCAGTGACGGTCAGCGGGCTTTGAGATTTTCATTGGGAGTGCGGGCCTCTTCTCGGGCAGCCACCAACGATCTAAACCCTGGCACTCACCTCACTGCGATTAACCAACGCTTCCAACGCACCACTCAAACTCGCTGCCTTCTCACCAATCAACAGATGCCAAATGCCGTCCTCAAGTTGGCTGACACCCTGGCAACCAAGCGTTTTCAACTGGCCTTCCGACAACCCCGTGCCATCCGCCAGCTGCAACCGAATCCGGGTCATGGCGATGCAGTCCATCTGCAGCACATTCTCGCCGCCGCCCAGCGCCTTCAACCATTGCTGGGCTTCAGTGTTCGTTACTGCCACAGGTTTTGGCTCATCGATATCAACGGCAGGGGAGGCGATAACCGCGCGACCCAAAGCAGGCAGCGCCAAGCGGATCTCATCGGCGATGCTGTCCGCCATCGGCCCGACCACCACCTGCAAACTGCCGCCCTTGCCCGGACGCACTACCGCCATCGCACCCAATGCTTTCAAGTCCGCATCCGAGGCCTTGTTGCGATCAACCATGTCCAACCGCAACCGTGTCGTACACGCACCCACCGTGATCAAATTCTCCGCACCGCCCAGCGCCTTGATATATGCACCGGCGCGCTCATTCTCGGCGACCACAACTTTGTCGCCAGCCGGAACATCCTCACGCCCCGGCGTCTTGAGGTTGAAGCGGCGGATACAGAAATCAAACACCACGTAGTAGATCACTGCATACGCCAGACCCACGGGAAGTACGCGCCAGCCGTTGGTGGATTCACCCCAGCCCAGAATCATGTCGATGAAACCGCCGGAAAAGGTAAACCCCAGGTGAATGTTCAGCAGGTTGGTGACGGCCATCGACAGCCCCGTCAGCAACGCGTGCAGTAAAAACAGCAGCGGTGCGAGGAACATGAAGGCGAATTCGATCGGTTCGGTGACGCCGGTCAAAAACGAGGTCAGGGCCATGGACAGGAAAATCCCGCCCATGACTTTGCGCCGTTCCGGCAGGGCGTTGCGGTACATCGCCAGGCACGCGGCGGGCAGGCCGAAGATCATCATCGGGAACATGCCGGTCATGAACTGGCCGCCTTTCGGGTCGCCGGCAAAGTAGCGTGACAGGTCGCCGGTCACCAGTGCGCCCGTGGTCGGGTCGGTGAAGTTGCCGAACACGAACCACGCCATGTTGTTGAGGATGTGGTGCAGGCCGGTGACGATCAGCAAGCGGTTGAACACGCCGAAGATGAACGCACCGAAGCTGCCGCTCTCCATCATCAACGTGCCGAAGCCGTTGATGCCATGCTGGATTGGCGGCCAGATGTAGCCGAACACCACGCCGAGGCCAACCGCCGCGAACCCGGTGACAATCGGCACGAAACGCCGCCCGCCGAAGAACGCCAGGTATTCCGGCAGCTTGATGTCTTTGAAGCGGTTGTACAGCGCTCCCGCCATCAGGCCGCTGATGATCCCGGCCAGCATGCCCATGTTGATGCTCGAATCGAGCACCTTGAGGGTGGAGATCATCACCAGATAACCAATGACACCGGCCAGGCCTGCGGTGCCGTTGTTGTCCTTGGCAAAGCCGACCGCGATGCCGATGGCGAAGATCAGCGCCAGGTTGGCGAAAATCACCTGGCCGGCGTCGTGGATGATCGCGATGTCCAGCAGGTCAGTGTCGCCCAGACGCAGCAGTAACCCGGCAATCGGCAAGATCGCGATCGGCAGCATCAGTGCGCGACCGAGGCGCTGCAGGCCTTCGATGAAGTATTGGTACATGGCGGATCTCCCTGGATTCTTATCGTTGTTGTTCAGCTCAGAGGCCATTGCTGGTGACAGGCATGACGCACCGCGCCGGCGCTGCTCAGCTTGAGCAGGTCCTGGCTGATGCGTCGGCATTCGGTGGCGTCGAGGTGGCGCACGCGGTCCTTGATTTCACCGATTTGCACCGGGCTGACCGACAACTCGCTGACCCCCAGGCCAATCAATACCGGTGTGGCCAACGGATCGGAAGCGAGGGCGCCGCAGACCCCGACCCAGCGGTTATGCACCGCCGCACCGGCGCAGGTCTGGGCGATCAGCCGCAGCAGCGCCGGGTGCATCGCATCGACGCGGGCGGCGAGACCAGCGTGGTCGCGGTCCATGGCCAGGGTGTATTGCGACAAGTCGTTGGTGCCGATGGACAGGAAGTCCGCATGCTCGGCCAGTTGCTCGGCCAGCAGCGCGGCGGCCGGAACCTCGATCATCACGCCCAGCTGCGGGCGTTCACTCACATTGAGTTCAATGCACAATGCGTCGAGACGCTGGCGGATGTGCAGCAACTCATCGACTTCGGTGACCATCGGCAACAGGATCCGGCAACGCGACAGCGGGCTGACCTGCAGCAGGGCGCGCAGTTGCTGATCCAGCAGTTCCGGGCGCACCTGAGCCAGACGAATGCCGCGCAAACCAAGCACCGGGTTCGCTTCGACAGGGAGCGGTAAATAGTCGAGCTGTTTATCACCACCGACATCGATGGTGCGGATGATCACCGACTTGTCGCCCATGGCGTCGAGCACGGCTTGATAGGCAACGTGCTGCTCCTGTTCGTCCGGTGCGGTTTGGCGGTCGACGAAGAGGAATTCGGTACGCAGCAGACCGACGCCATCGGCACCGTTGGCCAGGGCATCAGCTGCCTCGGCACTGGACGCGACATTGGCGGCGACTTCGATTGGCAAACCATCAAGTGTCACTGCCGGGACGTGGGCCTGAGACTGTTGAAGCGCGCGACGTTGCTGATGATCGAGTTGCGCCTGATGCACCTCGGCCAGGCGCTCGGCAGTCGGCATCAGTTCGAGGCGACCGCCGTCGGCATCCAGCACCACCGCTTGACCTTGCTCCTGATCGAGCAGCGTCGAGCCCAGTGCAACCATGCACGGCAAGCCTTTGCCGCGAGCGAGAATCGCCACATGGGACGTCGCGCCACCTTCGGCCATGCACAAACCTGCCACCCCTTGCTGGCTCAGTTGCAGCAAATCGGACGGCGTCAGTTCATGGGCCGCGACGATAGCGCCGGCCGGCACGTCGTAATGCCAGGCTTCGCCGAGCAGGGCACGCAGCACCCGTTGCTTGAGGTCGCGCAGGTCGTTGGCGCGTTCGGCCAGCAACGGGCTGCCGAGTTGCAGCAGCACCTCGCATTGCACGTCGATGGATTGACTCCAGGCGTGAGTCGCGGCGATGCCTTGGTCGATGGATTGATGAGCCGCATCGAGCAGCGCCGGGTCTTCGAGCAACGCCAGATGCGCGGCGAAGATGGCTTCTTCATCGGTGTTCTTGTGCTTCTTCGCTTGGGCCAGTGTGCCGTCGATTTCGCTGCGTACTTGAGTCAGCGCGGTGTCCAGCGCGTGACGTTGTTGCTTCGGCTCATGATTACCAGCATCTATTGGCAGGCTGATCGAGTTCAGACGAAACAACGGCCCACCCACCAGGCCGGGCGCCGCGCACACGCCGTGCAGCACGCCCGCTTCGGCGGGGCGATTGCGTTGGGTTATTGGTGTTGATGCGGCAGCGTGGTTGTCTTCGGCCAGGGCTGTGGATAACGCGGCCAATAAAGCTTGCAGCGCAGCTTCGGCGTCCGGCCCTTGGCAGCTGACAAGGATTTCATCCTGCTCACCGACAGCCAGCCCCATCAGGCCGATCAAACTGTCGCAGGCTGCCGATTTACCGGCGAAGTGCAGCCAGGATTTGCTCTTGAACTGTTGGGCGGTCTGGCGGATCAGCGCCGCAGGCCGGGCGTGCAAGCCACCGCGATGGGCGACATGAACATGCCCTTGAACCTCGATGCCAACGACCTCGATGTCGATCTGCACGCCGTTGGTTACTTTCGGCACGACGTGCAGCAACGGATCGCCGACCTTCACCGATTTCAGCGTAATCGGTCGTGCTTGAAAGTCCTGGCTGTTGGTCAGGATCATCAGGCTGACCAGGCTTTTGCACTGCTGGGCGACCTGGTCCAGGTCGTAGCGCAGCAGCGGCTGGCCATTGCTGACTCGTGCACCTTCCTTGACCAGCATCGAGAAACCGACACCCTGCAACTCGACCGTATCGAGGCCCAGGTGCAGCAGTAACTCGGCACCGTTATCGGCACGCAAGGTGATGGCGTGACCGGTGCGGGCGACGTGGATCACGACCGCTTCACAGGGTGAATACAGCGTGTCGTTCAATGGATCGATGGCGATCCCGTCGCCCATGGCGCCACTGGCGAACACCGGGTCCGGGACTTTGGCGAGTGTGAGCACCGGGCCGCTGAGCGGGGCGCTGAGGGTCAGCTCTTTATTGTTGTTGTGCATGGCTCGGTCTCATCAATAAAACTACGGTTCGGATCAACTCGCCCTCTGTAGGAGCTATCGAGCGGAGCGAGGCTGCGATCTGTTCAACGCAGGATCAAAAGATCGCAGCCTCGTTTCACTCGGCAGCTCCTACAGGGTGTACGCCGAGCTTTTGTAGGAGCTGGCGAAGCCTGCGATCTTTTGACTTTGCTTTTCAAAGGCAGGATCAAAAGATCGCAGCCTCGCTCCGCTCGACAGCTCCTACGGCGGATTCGCCCGCCTTCAATGTGTGCGCGTCACTTTGCTCAAATGGCGCGGTTGGTCCGGGTTCATGTCGCGGGCGACGGCCAGGCCGGCGGCCATGACGTAGAAACTCTGGATCGCCAGAATCGGGTCCAGGGCCGGGTGTTCGGCACGAGTCAGGGTCAGGTCGCGTTCGGCGACGTCATCTGGCGCGGCCAGCAGCACGCGGGCGCCGCGTTGACGCATGTCGGCGGCCAGGCTCAGCAACCCGGCCTGCTCGGCACCGCGCGGGGCGAAGATCAGCAGGTGGTAGTTCTCGTCGATCAACGCCATCGGGCCGTGCCGCACTTCGGCGCTGCTGAAGGCTTCGGCCTGGATCGCCGAGGTTTCCTTGAACTTGAGTGCCGCTTCTTGGGCGATGGCGAAACCGGCGCCACGGCCGATCACCATCAAGCGTTGGCAATTGCGCAACGTATCGATAGCCAGGCTCCAGTCCTGTTGCGCCGCTTCGCGCAAACCATCCGGCAGGGCAAAGCCGGCTTCCAGCAACTCCACATCTTCTTTCCAGTGGGCGATCAGGCGGGCGCTGGCGGTGAGGGTGGCAATAAAACTCTTGGTCGCGGCGACGCTGCTTTCGGTGCCGGCGCACAGCGGCAGGCTGAATTCGCAGGCCGCTTCCAAAGGCGAGTTCTCGGCATTGACCATGGAAATGCTCAGGGCGCCGCGCTTGCGTAGCAGACGCAGGCTGTTCACCAGATCCGGGCTCTGCCCCGACTGCGAGAAGGCGAACGCGACCTGGCCGCTGACCTTCAACGGCGCTTGTTGCATGGTCACCACCGACATTGGCAACGACGCCACCGGAATGCCCAGTTGCTGCATGGTCAGGTAGGCGAAGTAGCTCGCCGCATGGTCGGAGCTGCCACGAGCCACGGTCATCACCACTTGCGGCGGCTGACGGCGCAGGCGTCCGGCGATCTCGATCATCTGCGGGTCGAGTTGCTGCAATTGGGCTTGCACGGCCTCGAACGAGGACAGCGCCTCTTCAAGCATTTTTGAAGTCAATGTCTTCTCCTTCGACCATGACGGCGGTCAGTGTGAGTGAGCGATCCAGCCGCACGCAGTCGGCCCAGGCGCTGGGTTGCAGGCGCCCGCGTTCTTGAAGGCCGAGGTAGTCGGCGGGGAATTGCGAAAGACGTTGCGAGGCTTCGCTGATCGGCAGACCGATCTTCACCAGATTGCGCAGAGCCTGATCCATGGTCAGAGTGCTGCCGGCCAGCGTGCCGTCGGGCAGGCGCACTCCGCCCAGGCATTTGGTCACGGTGTGGCTGCCAAGCTTGTATTCGCCGTCGGGCATGCCGGCGGCGGCGGTGGAATCGGTGACGCAATACAGGCACGGGATCGAACGCAGGGCCACGCGGATCGCACCGGGGTGCACGTGCAGCAAGTCCGGAATCAGCTCGGCGTATTTGGCGTGGGCCAGCGCCGCGCCGACGATGCCGGGTTCGCGGTGATGCAGCGGGCTCATGGCGTTGTAGAGGTGGGTGAAACTGCTGGCGCCGGCGGCCAGCGCGGCGACGCCTTCCTCGTAACTGCCCAGCGTGTGGCCGATTTGCATGCGCACGCCGCGAGCGCTGAGGGCGCGGATCAAACCGTCGTGGCCGGCGATTTCCGGGGCAATGGTGATCACCCGGATCGGCGCCAGTGCCAGGTATTCCTCGACTTCGGTCATCAACGCGGTGTGGGCGAAATTCGGTTGGGCGCCGAGTTTGCCGGGGTTGATGTAGGGGCCCTCCAGATGCACGCCGAGTACCCGGGCGCTGCCTTTGGGCCGCTGCTCGCAGAACTCGCCGACGGCTTTGAGCACACTGGAAATCTCTTCGCTCGGCGCGGTCATGGTGGTCGCCAGCAGCGACGTGGTGCCGAAGCGCACGTGGGTTCTGGTGATGGTTTCGAAGGCTGGCGCGCCTTCCATGATGTCTTTGCCACCGCCGCCGTGAACGTGCAGGTCGATGAAACCCGGCAGCAGGTAAGGCAGGTCGTTGTCCGCCGGATCGCACGGCTGGCCTTCGATGGACACGACCTTGCCGTGCTCATGGATCAGCCGGCCACGAACCCAGCCGTGGGCGGTGAGGATGTTGTCTTCGGACATGGGCAGCTCTCTGGTTTAACGGCGCCGTGACTTAACGACGAAGCAGTTTGGCTAGCGGCGAAGTTCTGCGACGAAGTCGTAGTAGTCGTTGCGGCAATAGGTGTCGGTGACTTCGATCGGCGTGTTGTCTTCCAGGTAGCCGACCCGGGTCATCAGCAGCATGGCGGTGCCGGGGGCGATGCCCACCAGCGCGGCGAATTCGTCGGAGGCGTTGATCGCCTGAATGTGTTGCAGGGCGCGGACCACCGGTTTGCCAATGCCGTCGAGGTATTCGTAGAGGGAATCGCCTACCGCTTGGGGCTTGGGAATGATCGACGCGGGCAGGGTGCTCATCTCGATTGCCATCACTGTGTCGTCGGCTTTGCGCAAGCGTTTGAGCCGCGCGACCTTGTCGTTGGGCGAGAGACCGAGGCGGATCAGTTCTTCGTGGGTCGGCGGGGTGATTTCCCGTTCCAGCCATTGCGAGCCGGGGACGAAACCCTTGAGGCGGAGCATTTCGCTGAAGCCCGAGAGACGCGACAGCGGTTGTTCCAGGCGTGGCGTGATGAACGTGCCGGAACCTTGGTTGCGGCGGATTAGGCCTTGCTCGAACAGCACTTCCAGCGCTTTGCGTGCGGTGACGCGGGAGATGCCCAGCATTTCGCTGAGGTTGCGTTCCGACGGCATGGCCTGCTCGGCTTTCCACTGGCCGGCGTGGATTGCCGCTTCCAGATTGCGCGCCAGTTGCAAGTACAGCGGCGTGGGCTGGGTGTCGTCAGGGCGTAGGGCTCGTAGGTCGTTCATGTAGGTTTGGTCCGATGCGGATATAGGATTGTTGTCGCCCGGTAATGCGGCGAAACTAATACCACTTAAATACCATGTCAATGCCAGTACTTTGCTGTGGACGCAGCAAAACCAGCCCTTGTGGGTGGTCTTCAGAGGACTTGGTTTCAAGTGGTATTAGAGGTGGGGATTTTGAAAGCAAAGATCGCAGCCTGAGGCAGCGCCTACAGGGAGCATTGGTATCTACCCGGTAGGCGCTGCCGAAGGCTGCGATCTTTTGATTTATTTTTTTGAAGCCGACCGAAGGTAGCGGCCAGAACACGAACTCAGCTGCTGTGGCGAGGGGGCTTGCCCCCGTTCGGCTGCGAAGCAGTCGCAAAATCAGCAGGCGCGGTGAGCCAGACAGGATGCAGTTTCAGGTTTTAGCACTGCTTCGCAGCGCAACGGGGGCAAGCCCCCTCGCCACAGGTAGGCTCCCCCACCGCAAAAGCCCTTTACGGGCGGATTTCGATCATCGTGCCGTCCGGTACCAGGCCCCACACTTCGCGCATGTCCATGTTGCGCATGGCGATGCAGCCGTCGGTCCAGTCCAGCGTGTGGAACAGGTTTTCCGGGTTCTCTTCGGTGTCCGGAGTACCGTGGATCATGATCATGCCGCCAGGCTCGACGCCTTCGCGCCGGGCACGGGCGGAATCGCTGATGTTGGGGTAGGAGATGTGCATCGCCAGGTTGTAACGATCGCTGGTCTTGCGCCAGTCCAGCCAGTAAAGGCCTTCGGGGGTGCGTTTATCACCTTCCATCAGTTTTGGGCCAATGGGGCGTTTGCCCAATGAAATGCGATAGGTTTTGAACGGCTTGCCATCGTTGATCAACTGCAACTGATGGGCAGATTTGAGGACCAGAACTTTTTCGATGACTTTACCGTCCGGGGCGGCCGCGACGGAAGCCTGGGAGACTGCGACGAACGATAAGCAAAACAGGGCAAGCAACCAGCGCATTGAAACGATATCCCTAAGAGGTGTCGCGACTATTTTATTTATAGATGGTTTTTTACTAACAAGTGCTTAGATGATGGCAGGCTGAGCGAGTGGCGGGATCGATTCGGACCGCACGGGGTAGACCTCGGTCCGCCGGTCAGCGAAGAAGCATTCTAATGTACGGCCCACCGTGCGGAAAGCCAGTTCGCCCCAAGGAATATCGGCCTCTTCGAACAGCTGCACTTCCAGGCTCTCGGGGCCTGCGCGAAAATCCAGATCCACAAGCTCAGCGCGAAAGAACACATGCACCTGACTGATGTGCGGCACATCGATCAGCGTATAGATGCTCAGGTTGCGTACCCGGGCGCAAGCTTCTTCGGCGGTCTCGCGAATGGCGGCCTGTTCGATGGTCTCACCGTTTTCCATGAAACCGGCGGGCAGGGTCCAATAACCGAGCCGTGGCTCGATGGCGCGACGGCACAGCAATATCTTCGAACCCCAGGTCGGCACGCAACCGGCGACGATATTGGGGTTCTGGTAATGAATGGTGTGACAGCTGTCGCAGACAAAACGCAGGCGCGAATCGCCTTCGGGAATGCGCTGGGTCACCGGGTTGCCGCATTGACTGCAAAATTTCATGCTTGGGTTCCTGAATGCTGCGCCTATCTTGGCGTGCAGCGGTGTCGGTCGGCAAGTTGTCGTTTCGCGACATGAGGCTGTTCGGGGGTTGGGCGGCCGGTGCGATTGGTGCATGATGCAGGGTAAGGCACAGATCGAGAAGACTCATGCTGGACGAGCTACTGCACCGGGTAAGCAATCACACACCGCGTACGCTGGAAACCGACCGACGTTTCCCCGAAGCCGCGGTATTGGTGCCCATCACGCGCAGTGACGAACCTGAACTGGTCCTGACCCTTCGCGCCAGCGGGCTCTCGACCCATGGCGGTGAAGTCGCTTTTCCCGGCGGTCGACGCGACCCTGAAGACCCTGATCTGATCTTTACCGCTCTGCGCGAGGCCGAAGAAGAAATCGGCCTGCCGCCGGGGCTGGTCGAAGTGATCGGTCCACTGAGCCCGCTGATCTCCCTGCACGGCATCAAGGTCACGCCCTATGTCGGCGTGATTCCGGATTTCGTCGAATACCTGGCCAACGATGCCGAGATCGCCGCAGTGTTCAGCGTGCCCCTGGAATTCTTCCGCAAGGACCCGCGCGAGCACACCCACCGCATCGACTATCAAGGCCACAGTTGGTACGTGCCGAGCTATCGTTATGGCGAGTACAAGATCTGGGGGTTGACGGCGATCATGATCGTCGAGTTGATCAACCTGCTCTATGACGCGAAAATCAGCCTGCATCAACCGCCCAAGAGTTTTATCAACACCTGAAGCCATCGCTCGTATGGCGTGAATCCTGCTTTTCGCTAGTGAGCCAGCCTGGTCGTGAGGACAACAAGATGAAATACCGCCTGGGCGACGCCCGCGTCGAGACCCATCCGCAGAGCTGGGTCGCACCCAATGCCGTGCTGGTGGGCAAGGTCAAACTGGAAGAGGGCGCCAACGTCTGGTTCAACGCCGTGTTGCGTGGCGACAACGAATTGATCCTGATCGGCAAGAACAGCAACGTGCAGGACGGCACCGTGATGCACACCGACATGGGCTATCCGCTGACCATCGGTACCGGCGTGACCATCGGTCACAATGCCATGCTCCACGGCTGCACGGTGGGCGATTACAGTCTGATCGGCATCAACGCGGTGATCCTCAACGGCGCGAAAATTGGCAAGAACTGCATCATCGGCGCCAACTCGCTGATCGGTGAAGGCAAGGAAATTCCGGACGGCTCGCTGGTCATGGGCTCGCCGGGCAAGGTGGTACGCGAGCTGACCGAGCCGCAGAAGAAGATGCTTGAAGCCAGCGCCGCGCACTATGTGCACAACTCGCAGCGTTATGCCCGCGATCTGGTCGAGCAGGAACAATGAGCACCCCTGAACGTGAGCGACCGGTCCCGTCGCCGTGCGTGAGCATTTGTGCGCTGGATGAGGATGACATTTGCACCGGGTGTCAGCGCACGGTGGAAGAGATCACCCGCTGGAGCCGGATGGACAACGAGGAACGGCGCAAGGTGTTGGGGTTGTGTCATGAACGGGCGAAATCGAGTGGGCTGATCTGGATGTTGCCTTCCAAATCCGATTCCTGAATCGTTTGGTGCATTGTGGCGAGGGAGCTTGCTCCCGCTGGGCTGCGAAGCAGCCCCAAAATTGACCAATACATTCCATCTGACAGGCCACCCCACCCCAGATTTCAGGGCCGCTTCGCGCCCCAGCGGGAGCAAGCTCCCTCGCCACAGGTTATCTGTGCGCTGAAGATGAAGTACCCTGTGCACAAAATTGACAGGTATTCCCCGTCCCATGCTCTTCCTGATCGCCTACATCAGCAGCGTCGTGCTGATCAATTACGCCTTTTCCACCGCCCCGCACCTGGACATCATCTGGTCGGCCTGGGGTGGCCTGGTGTTCGTGCTGCGCGACATGGTGCAAACCCGCTTCGGCCATGGCGCGATCGCGGCGATGCTAGTGGCGCTGGGGCTGTCTTACGTCACCTCCGATCCCTCAATTGCTCTCGCCAGTGCCACGGCGTTCGCCGTGTCCGAATGCATCGACTGGCTGGTGTTCAGCCTCACCAAGCGCCCGTTGCACGATCGCCTGTGGATAAGTTCGGCCCTGAGCATCCCGCTGGACACCTTCATCTTCTTCGGCATGATCGATGCGCTCACACCGGGCGTGATCTTCACTGCGCTGGGTTCGAAGTTCGCGGGCGTCACCGTGGTCTGGTTGGCCATGGCATGGCGCCTGCGTAAACAGGCTGTCGTCAGCTGAAGCCAAACCCTCAGGTTCATGTAAAATGCCGCGCTTTCTCCCCATGGGAAGCGCGCTTCCCTCGATGATCCGCTCCTTTGAGGACCTGAGATGACCCGTATCGGAACTCCATTGTCGCCAACCGCGACCCGCGTATTGATGTGTGGCTGTGGTGAGTTGGGCAAGGAAGTGGTGATCGAGCTGCAACGCCTGGGCGTTGAAGTGATTGCCGTGGATCGCTACGCCAATGCGCCGGCCATGCAAGTCGCCCATCGCAGCCATGTGATCAACATGCTTGACGGCGCCGCCCTGCGTGCGGTGATCGAAGCCGAGAAGCCGCACTTCATCGTGCCGGAAATCGAAGCCATCGCCACCGCGACCCTGGTGGAGCTGGAATCCGAAGGTTTCACCGTGATCCCGACCGCTCGCGCCGCGCAGCTGACCATGAACCGCGAAGGCATCCGCCGCCTGGCCGCTGAAGAGCTGGACCTGCCGACATCGCCGTACCACTTCGCCGACACCTTCGAGGATTACCGCAAGGCAGTCGAAGACCTGGGCTTCCCGTGCGTGGTCAAGCCGGTCATGAGTTCCTCGGGTAAAGGCCAGAGCCTGCTGCGCAGCGTCGATGACGTGCAGAAAGCCTGGGATTACGCTCAAGAGGGTGGCCGCGCCGGTAAAGGTCGCGTGATCGTCGAAGGCTTCATCGACTTCGACTACGAAATCACTCTGCTGACCGTGCGTCACGTCGGCGGCACTACGTTCTGCGCGCCTGTCGGTCACCGTCAGGAGAAGGGCGACTACCAGGAATCCTGGCAGCCACAAGCTATGAGCCCGGTTGCCTTGGCCGAATCCGAGCGCGTTGCCAAAGCGGTCACCGAAGCCTTGGGCGGTCGTGGCCTGTTTGGCGTCGAGTTGTTCATCAAGGGTGATCAGGTGTGGTTCAGCGAAGTCTCGCCGCGCCCGCATGACACCGGTCTGGTGACCCTGATTTCCCAGGACCTGTCGCAGTTCGCGCTGCACGCACGGGCGATCCTGGGCCTGCCAATTCCATTGATCCGTCAGTTCGGCCCATCGGCGTCGGCGGTCATTCTGGTGGAAGGGCAGTCGACTCAGACTGCTTTCGCCAACCTGGGTGCAGCCTTGAGCGAGCCGGATACTGCGTTGCGTCTGTTCGGCAAGCCTGAGGTCAATGGTCAGCGGCGGATGGGTGTGGCGTTGGCGCGTGATGAGTCGATCGAGGCCGCTCGTGCCAAGGCGACCCGCGCGTCCCAAGCTGTCGTCGTAGAGCTGTAACCGAGGCGGGGCCATCGCGGGCAAGCCCGCGATGGCGGTCTATCAGGCAACCCGATTCAAATCGTTATTGCGCGTCTCCTTCAGGCACAGCACCGCTATCAAGCTCAGCACCGCCGCCCCCGACACATACCCGCCGACATAACTCAAACCGCCCATCGCCACCAGTTTTTGCGCAAAGAACGGTGCCGCCGAGGCGCCGACAATACCGCCCAGGTTGTAAGCCGCCGATGCGCCGGTATAGCGCACGTGGGTCGGAAACAGCTCCGGCAGCAGCGCGCCCATCGGCGCAAACGTCACGCCCATCAGAAACAGTTCTATGCACAGGAACAGCGCCACACCCCAGGTCGAGCCATGGGTCAGCAGCGGTTCCATCAAGAATCCGGACAGAATCGCCAGCACGCCGCCAATGATCAGCACCGGTTTACGCCCGAAACGGTCGCTGGCCCAGGCTGACAGCGGTGTTGCGGCCGCCATGAACAGCACCGCGAAACACAGCAGGGCGAGAAAGGTTTCCCGGGTGTAGCCAAGCGTCGACACACCGTAACTCAGCGAAAACACTGTCGAGATGTAAAACAGCGCATAGCACACCACCATCGACCCGGCGCCCAGCAGCATCGGTGCCCAGTATTGGCTGAACAGCTCGACCAACGGAATCTTCACCCGCTCCTGGCGAGCCACGGCGTTGGCGAACACCGGGGTTTCGTGGAGCTTGAGGCGTACGTACAGGCCCACCATTACCAGTGCGGCACTGAGCAGGAACGGAATCCGCCAGCCCCACGAACGGAATTGCTCGTCGTTCAGGCTCATGGCCAGGGTCAGGAACAGGCCGTTGGCCGCCAGAAACCCGATCGATGGGCCGAGCTGCGGAAACATGCCGAACCAGGCTCGCTTGCCTTTGGGCGCGTTCTCCGTGGCCAGCAATGCGGCGCCGCCCCATTCACCGCCCAGCCCCAGACCCTGGCCGAAGCGCAGCACGCAAAGCAGGATCGGCGCCCAGGCACCAATGCTGTCGTAACCCGGCAGCACGCCGATCAATGTGGTGCACACACCCATCAGCAGCAGCGAGGCAACCAGTGTCGATTTGCGTCCGATGCGGTCACCGAAATGGCCGAACAGCGCCGAACCCAATGGTCGTGCAAGGAAGGCGATACCGAAGGTAAGGAACGCCGACAGCATCTGGGCGGTGCCGGAGGTTTGTGGAAAGAACACCGGGCCGATCACTAGCGCCGCGGCAGTGGCGTAGACGTAGAAGTCATAGAACTCGATAGCCGTGCCAATGAAACTCGCGGTAGCCACGCGGGTGGCGGAGTTCGTCGGTTGGGCTGGCGTGGTGTCGCTGAACGTTGTGCTGGTCGTCATGCAGTTATCCCTGACAGTCATGTGCCCCAGTGGAGCGAATTATTATGGTCGAATACCCAGGGATGTGGGTTGAGACACGGTCGCTATTCAAGGTAGGAATAGTCGCCGCAGTGGTGCGGATGTTGTCGAAGAACTGGCCGGAACCTGCTGCATGCGGGGTAAGCACGTGGGTCGGCGGGAGGCTTGGGTAAGCCGGCTTGATTATAGGAAGGCGGCTAACGATCGAACAAGGGCATGGACATTGAAAAAGATCGCAGCCTCGCTTCGCTCGACAGCTCCTACAGTTTGGAATGAGTTCCCTTGTAGGAGCTGTCGAGCGAAGCGAGGCTGCGATCTTTTGGCAAACTAACGGATAAGCGCAGGAGCCGAACTGGTATGCCAGATCAGCACGCGTGTGACGCGATTCTCTTCCGTCTCCAGAATTTCCAGCCGATATCGCCCGATCTTCAGGCACACCGCACTGTCCGGAATCGTCTCCAACGCCTCGGTCACCAAACCGTTGAGGGTTTTCGGACCATCGCTGGGCAAATGCCAGCCGAGGCTCTTGTTCAGTTCGCGGATGGACGCTGCGCCATCAATTACCAGTCGGCCATCGGCCTGCGGGTGAATGTGCGGGTTATCCAGGGTGTGCTGGCTTTCGAACTCTCCGACGATTTCTTCGAGAATATCTTCCAGGGTCACGATACCCAGTACTTCCCCGTACTCGTCGACCACCATGCCCAAGCGCCTCTGCTGCTTGTGGAAGTTCAGCAATTGCAGCTGCAACGGCGTGCTTTCCGGCACGAAGTACGGTTCGTGACTGGCCGCCAGCAGCGCTTCCACGGTCAGGCTTGAATCCGGCAGCAAATGACGGATCTGTCGGGTGTTGAGCACCGCTTCAACCTGGTTGATGTCGCTGTGGAATACCGGCAGGCGGGTGCGTTTGTTGTGGCGCAGTTGCTCGATGATTTCTTCGAGGGGGTCGTCCAGGTTGATCCCGTCGACGTCGCTGCGTGGCACCAGAATATCGTTGACCGTGATGTTATCCAGTGCGTGGATACCTGACAGTGGGCGATAGGCCGCGTGTTCGTGATCGTCGTGCCGATCTGCCGGTGCCTCGTCTTCGCTTTGCTGCACCACGTTGATTTTGCGGGCGAATGGCCGCATCAGAAGTTGGCTGATGCCATTGAGTAGCCATGCGGCGGGATAGACGATTTTCAACGGTATGCCGAGCAGTGTGTTGCCCAAGGCCAGGACGGCATCCGGATAGCGGGCGGCGAGGGCGCGTGGCAGGTAGTCGGCGAACACCAGCAACACTGCGCCGGCACCGAGGCAGGCAATCCACGGGCCGTTTTGTGCCCAGGTGAAAATCGCCAGCAGGGTGCTGATAACCACCACCAGCGCGCGGCAGAGGGTATTGCAGAGGATCAGGCTATTGAGCGGAAAACTCAGCTTGGCCACGGGTTTGTCGCTGGAGCGCGAGGCTGTGCGCTGGGCCAGCAACTGCTGTTGTGCAACTTCGATGGCGGTAAACAGCCCCGACCATAGAATCAGCAGGGCCAGCACCGCAAGCATCGGCCCTATGGGCAAGTCGTCCATTAATGCCGCCCGTCAGATGTGCAGAATGTATTCGCGGACCAGCTTGCTGCCGAAATACGCCAGCATCAGCAGGCAGAAACCGGCAAGGGTCCAGCGGATGGCTTTGTGTCCGCGCCAGCCGAGACGGTTGCGCCCCCAGAGCAGCACGCTGAACACGATCCAGGCCAGGCACGCCAGCAGGGTTTTATGCACCAGGTGCTGGGCGAACAGGTTCTCGACGAACAGCCAGCCGGAAATCAGCGACAGCGACAGCAGGCTCCAGCCGGCCCAGAGGAAACCGAACAGCAGGCTTTCCATGGTTTGCAGCGGCGGGAAGTTCTTGATCAGCCCAGACGGATGCTTGTGCTTGAGCTGATGGTCCTGAACCAGCAGCAGCAAGGCCTGGAACACCGCGATGGTGAACATGCCGTAAGCGAGAATCGACAAGAGGATGTGGGCGAGAATGCCTGGCTCTTCGTCAATGATCTGCACCGTGCCAGCGGGGGCGAACTGTGCCAGCAGCGCGGTTGCGGCGCCCAGCGGGAACAGCAATATAAGCAGGTTTTCCACCGGAATCCGTGAACAGGCCAGCAAGGTCAGGGCGATGACCGCTGCGGCAATCAGGCTGGCGGCGCTGAAAAAGTCCAGGGCCAGGCCGACCGGAGTCAGCAGATAGCTGATCAGGCTGGCACTGTGGGCCAGCACGGCCAGTACGCCGAGCGTGACCAACAGGCGTTTGTTCGCCTTGGCGCCGGAGGCCAGACGAGTGCCTTGATAGAAGGTCGCAGCGGCATATAAGCAGGCGGCGGCGAGAGTAGTAAGCAAACTGGGTGACAAGGGGAGCATAAATCCTGTTAGGCAGGCCCGAAAGGCGTTGAGTTTGGCATAGAACCCATACGGCACGAAAGACTATGCAAGCTGACGGCGAGGTGTCCGCCAGACGCAGTCTTCGCTATAATCCGCGACCTGCCCACGCCGCAGGCTCGCCGAGCACATGTTGATTCCGGTCTGGGCCGCCATTATCCCGGTCTACACAGGGCCTGAAAGGATCGCGCAATGTTTGAAAACTTAACCGACCGTCTCTCGCAGACGCTGCGCCATGTCACCGGCAAGGCCAAGCTGACCGAAGACAACATCAAAGACACCCTGCGTGAAGTGCGCATGGCGTTGCTCGAGGCCGACGTCGCCTTGCCGGTGGTCAAAGACTTCGTCAATTCGGTCAAGGAACGCGCTGTCGGCACCGAGGTGTCGCGCAGCCTGACGCCGGGCCAGGCCTTCGTGAAGATCGTCCAGGCCGAACTCGAAAGCCTGATGGGCGCGGCCAACGAAGATTTGAACCTGAGCGCCGTTCCACCGGCCGTGGTTCTGATGGCCGGTTTGCAGGGTGCGGGTAAAACCACCACCGCCGGCAAACTGGCGCGCTTCCTTAAAGAGCGCAAGAAGAAGTCGGTCATGGTCGTGTCCGCGGACGTTTACCGTCCGGCGGCGATCAAGCAGCTGGAAACCCTGGCCAACGACATCGGCGTGACGTTCTTCCCGTCCGACCTGAGCCAGAAGCCGGTCGATATCGCGCAAGCGGCTATTAAAGAAGCCAAGCTGAAATTCATCGACGTGGTCATTGTCGACACCGCCGGTCGTTTGCACATCGACGAAGAGATGATGGGCGAGATCAAGGCGCTGCACGCCGCGATCAATCCGGTCGAAACCCTGTTCGTGGTCGATGCCATGACCGGCCAGGACGCCGCCAACACGGCCAAGGCCTTCGGTGATGCATTGCCGCTGACCGGTGTGATCCTGACCAAGGTCGACGGTGATGCCCGTGGCGGTGCCGCACTGTCGGTACGTGCCATTACCGGCAAGCCGATCAAGTTCATCGGTATGGGCGAGAAGAGCGAAGCGCTCGAACCGTTCCATCCTGAGCGTATCGCCTCGCGCATCCTCGGCATGGGCGACGTGCTCAGCCTGATCGAACAGGCCGAAGCGACCCTCGACAAGGACAAGGCCGACAAACTGGCCAAGAAGCTGAAGAAGGGCAAGGGTTTCGATCTCGAAGACTTCCGCGATCAGCTGCAGCAGATGAAGAACATGGGCGGTCTCGGCGGCCTCATGGACAAGCTGCCGAATATCGGCGGTGTGAACCTGGCGCAGATGGGCAATGCCCAGGGCGCGGCAGAGAAGCAATTCAAGCAGATGGAAGCCATCATCAATTCCATGACCCCGGCCGAGCGCCGCGACCCTGAGCTGATCAGTGGTTCGCGCAAGCGCCGGATCGCCATGGGTTCCGGCACCCAGGTGCAGGACATCGGTCGCTTGATCAAGCAGCACAAGCAGATGCAGAAGATGATGAAGAAATTCTCCGCGAAAGGCGGAATGGCCAAAATGATGCGCGGCATGGGCGGTATGTTGCCCGGCGGCGGCATGCCCAAGATGTAAAGAATTCGCGCAGGAGCTTGCTCCTGCGCCGACCCACACGGACGTGGGATCTCCAGCAAACCCGCACTTGGCGGGAGCTGACTGGCCATCTTCAACGATGGCTCTATAGCAAATCTGGATGGCACGCCGATAGGCGCCGGAAAAAGACATTTGCAAAAGTCCGGATATTCCTTAGAATATGCGGCCTTTCGGGCACCTATGCCCGCTGTGCATTTAGATTTGCAGCACCGACTACAGGAACGATGTTCACATGCTAACAATCCGTCTTGCCCTTGGCGGCTCCAAAAAGCGCCCGTTTTACCACTTGACCGTAACCGACAGCCGCAACCCGCGTGACGGTTCGCACAAGGAACAGGTTGGTTTCTTCAACCCTGTTGCTCGTGGTCAAGAAGTTCGTCTGTCCGTGAACCAAGAGCGCGTAGCCTACTGGCTGAGCGTTGGTGCACAGCCTTCTGAGCGCGTTGCTCAGTTGTTGAAGGAATCTGCTAAGGCTGCGGCCTGAGCAATATGAACGCGACGCCAGCTGTTGCTGATGATTTGATCGTTATCGGCAAGATTTATTCTGTTCACGGCGTTCGCGGCGAAGTGAAGGTGTATTCCTTTACTGATCCGATTAAAAACCTGTTGGACTACAAAACCTGGACGCTCAGGCGCGAAGGCAGCGTAAAACAGGTCGAGCTGGTCAGCGGACGCGGGAACGACAAGTTCCTGGTCGCAAAGCTCAAGGGTCTTGATGATCGTGAAGAAGCTCGTCTTCTGGCTGGTTATGAGATCTGCGTGCCGCGCAACCTGTTCCCTGAATTGACCGATGGCGAGTACTACTGGTACCAGCTGGAAGGTCTGAAGGTCATCGATACTCACGGGCAATTGTTCGGGAAAATCGATCATCTTCTGGAAACCGGCGCCAATGATGTAATGGTGGTCAAGCCTTGCGCTGGCAGCCTGGATGATCGCGAACGCCTGTTGCCGTATACCGAGCAATGCGTGTTGGCCGTCGATCTGGCAGCGGGCGAGATGAAGGTGGAATGGGATGCGGACTTCTAAACGTGGCTAACCTGCGCGTAGAAGTGATCAGTTTGTTTCCCGAGATGTTCTCCGCCATCAGCGAGTACGGCATCACCAGTCGGGCGGTGAAACAGGGGTTGTTGCAGCTTACCTGTTGGAATCCGCGAGACTACACGACGGATCGACATCACACTGTGGATGATCGCCCATTTGGCGGTGGTCCGGGCATGGTGATGAAGATCAAGCCCCTGGAAGATGCTCTGGTTCAGGCCAAGGCAGCAGCCGGGGAGGCGGCGAAGGTAATTTACCTGTCCCCCCAAGGCCGTCAACTGACACAGTCGGCGGTGCGCGAGTTGGCGAATCTGGATGCATTGATCCTGATTGCCGGCCGCTATGAAGGCATTGACGAGCGTTTTATTGATGCTCATGTCGATGAAGAGTGGTCGATTGGCGACTATGTACTGTCTGGCGGCGAGCTGCCGGCGATGGTCCTGATCGATGCGGTTACACGACTGCTGCCTGGAGCTTTAGGGCATGCGGACTCCGCTGAGGAAGATTCCTTTACGGATGGTTTGCTGGATTGCCCGCACTACACCCGACCGGAGGTGTATGCGGATCAGCGTGTTCCCGACGTATTGCTAAGTGGCAATCACGCGCACATCCGGCGTTGGCGTTTACAGCAGTCCCTTGGTCGGACCTATGAACGACGCGCCGATCTTCTGGAAAGCCGCTCGCTTTCTGGAGAAGAGAAGAAGCTGCTCGAGGAATACATCCGCGAGCGGGACGATAGTTAACAACGTATCGATGGTAGATCCGACGATTTACCTTAGGAGCACAGCATGACTAACAAAATCATCCTTGCACTCGAAGCAGAGCAGATGACTAAAGAGATCCCTACCTTTGCCCCGGGCGACACCATTGTCGTTCAGGTGAAAGTGAAGGAAGGCGATCGTTCGCGTCTGCAAGCGTTCGAAGGCGTAGTTATCGCCAAGCGTAACCGCGGCGTAAACAGTGCTTTCACCGTTCGTAAAATCTCCAACGGTGTTGGCGTAGAGCGTACTTTCCAGACCTACAGCCCGCAAATCGACAGCATGGCTGTCAAGCGTCGCGGTGATGTACGTAAGGCCAAGCTGTACTACCTGCGTGACCTGTCCGGTAAAGCAGCTCGCATCAAGGAAAAACTGGCTTAAGTCCAGCTTCCGATGCCGAAAAGCTGGCCTGCTCAGGTTGGCTTTTCAAGAAAATGCCCCGTATCGAAAGATGCGGGGCATTTTTCGTTATGGCTGCATATAAAAAAACTGCGGCGCGCTTCCTGTAGCAGCTGCCGAAGGCTGCGTTCGGTTGTAGCAGCTGTCGAGCTCCAGCGAGGCAGTGTCCGGCTGCGAAGCAGTCGTGAATCCGGCTAATGCGGTCTGTCTGGCGTACCGCAATCTCTGATTTTGCGACTGCTGCGCAGCCGAACGCAGGCTGCGCCAGCTGCTACATATCGCGTTATGGCTTAACTTGGGGATTTTGTTCGCACAAAAGCAAACGCCCCGAACCAGTCGGGGCGTTTGCTTTAAGTGTTGCGGCTTTTTGGGCTTGGGCCCTTAGCGCTTCAGCGAAGCTGGCAGGTGCGGCTGGATCGCGGTCAGTACTGCCTTGAAGCACTTGGTGTTGCCGGCAACGACGTGACCTTTCTCCAGGAAGTCGTGACCGCCGGTGAAGTCGCTCACCAAGCCGCCGGCTTCCTGGATCAGCAGGGCGCCTGCAGCCATGTCCCACTCGGACAGGCCTGACTCCCAGAAGGCGTCGAAACGGCCGGCAGCCACGTAGGCCAGGTCAAGGCTTGCCGAGCCGGCGCGGCGGATGCCGGCGGTCTGGCCAACCAGGGCGCGGAACATACCCAGGTAGTTGTCGAGGTTGTCCATCTGGTCGTCACGGAACGGGAAGCCGGTACCCAGCAGGGCGCCGTCCAGGCTGGTACGGCCGCTGACGCGCAGGCGACGACCGTTCAGTTGAGCGCCGCGACCACGGCTGGCGGTGAATTCTTCCTGGCGAACCGGGTCCAGAACA
Source organism: Pseudomonas sp. B21-019 (assembly GCF_024749225.1). Taxonomy (NCBI): domain Bacteria; kingdom Pseudomonadati; phylum Pseudomonadota; class Gammaproteobacteria; order Pseudomonadales; family Pseudomonadaceae; genus Pseudomonas; species Pseudomonas sp. B21-019. The sequence continues at coordinate 5,158,293 of NZ_CP087193.1, read as the reverse complement.
ACAGCATGTTCCAGGCGACCGCGGTATTTGCAGGCGATGCTGACAGCGAAGTGAGGAATGCCGCGCAGGAAGTTGGTGGTGCCGTCCAGTGGGTCGATGATCCACAGGTATTCTTCGCCTTCGATGCCGGTGCCGGCGTGCAGGCCGGTCTCTTCACCCATGATCGAGTGATTCGGGTAGGCCTTGCGCAGTGCGTCGATGATTTTCTGTTCGGCGGCGCGATCCACCTCGGATACGTAATCCTTGGCGTCTTTTTCGTCGACCTTGATGGTATCCAGGCGCTCGATGGAGCGGAAGATCAATTCACTGGCGCTGCGGGCGGCGCGCAGCGCGATATTCAGCATGGGCTGCATGGATGTGTCACCTAAGGTTGTTAAAGAAAGCCGGGCATTCTATCAGAAAGTTTCTACAGGAGAAGGTCGGTGTTCGCTTTCATGGCTTAACGGTAGGAGGAGCTGTAAGATTCTGCTCCCGATAATGTGTTCGAGAGCGCCTCCCTTGCTGCAAAACATTCGTGTCGTCCTGGTCAATACCAGTCATCCCGGAAATATCGGCGGTGCTGCGCGTGCCATGAAGAACATGGGCCTGTCGCGACTGGTGCTGGTCGAGCCGCGGTTGTTCCCGCACCACGAGGCCGATGCGCGTGCGTCCGGCGCCGGGGACATCCTTGAAAACGCGCAAGTCGTCGCCACCTTGGAAGATGCCTTGGTCGGCTGCAATCTGGTACTGGGTACCAGCGCCCGTGATCGTCGCATTCCCTGGCCGCTGCTCGATCCCCGTGAGTGCGGTGTGAGGGTGGTCGAGGAAGCGGGGCAGGGCGCGGAGATCGCATTGGTGTTCGGTCGTGAAGATTCCGGCCTGACTAACGAAGAGCTGCAGCGATGTCATTATCACGTGCACATCCCATCAGACCCCGAGTTCAGTTCGCTGAACCTCGGGGCGGCGGTGCAGGTATTGAGCTATGAAGTGCGTATGTCCTGGCTGGCGGCCCAAGGTCAGCCGAGCAAGGTCGAGAAGGAGGAAGTGGCGTCCACCAAGAGTGGTGAGTTGGCGACCATGGATGAGCTGGAGCGATTCTATGAGCACCTGGAGCAAACCCTGGTGGCCATCGAATTCCTCGACCCGGAAAAACCGCGGCACTTGATGGCGCGCCTGCGCCGGTTGTACGGACGCAGCTCGGTCAGCCGGGCGGAAATGAATATATTGCGTGGCATCCTCACGGAAACCCAGAAGGCGGCCCGTGGCGAGCTTCTAAAGCGGAAGGATTAATGATGTTTGAGCGTTTGCGTGAAGATATCCAGAGCGTATTCCATCGAGACCCGGCGGCGCGTAACGCTTTTGAAGTCCTGACGTGCTACCCGGGCATGCATGCCATCTGGATTCACCGTTTGTCGGCGGCCCTGTGGCGCGCGGACCTGAAATGGCTGGCGCGGCTGGTGTCGAACTTCGGTCGCTGGTTGACCGGAATCGAGATTCATCCGGGGGCCAAGGTCGGTCGTCGCTTCTTTATCGATCATGGCATGGGCATCGTTATTGGTGAGACCGCCGAGATCGGCAACGATGTCACCCTTTATCAGGGCGTGACCCTCGGTGGCACCAGCTGGAACAAGGGCAAGCGTCACCCGACCCTGGAAGATGGCGTGGTGGTTGGCGCGGGCGCCAAGGTGCTCGGCCCATTCACTGTCGGTGCCGGGGCCAAGGTGGGTTCCAATGCCGTGGTTACCAAGGCGGTTCCGCCGGGGGCAACGGTGGTGGGGATTCCGGGGCGGATTATCGTCAAGTCCGACGATGAGCAGGATGCCAAGCGCAAGGCCATGGCCGAGAAGATCGGTTTCGATGCCTACGGAGTCGGCGAAGACATGCCGGACCCGGTGGCCCGTGCGATCGGCCAATTGCTCGATCACTTGCAGGCGGTCGATGGTCGTCTGGAGGGTATGTGCGGTGCTCTGAAGGATCTGGGCAGTAATTACTGTGCCAAGGATCTGCCTGAACTGCGCGAAGAAGACTTTGCCTGTGTGAAGGGCAAGGACGAAAGCAAGGCCAGCTGATTCACAGCAGGGTCGCATTCAGGCATTTGCACCGCGCTGGTTGGTGTGCCATTACGCCGTAGACCCTGCTATGATGCGCGCGCTCTTTTGCGGGTAAACCTGAGTAAAGCACTAGGTCTTATAGTTGACTTAAATACTCGGGAATTGCATACTCGCCCCATTCCGAACTCCGTGGTAATTGTCCATGCGACTGACTACAAAAGGCCGATACGCCGTGACCGCCATGCTTGACCTGGCGTTACACGCGCAGCACGGGCCGGTGTCCCTGGCCGATATCTCCGAGCGCCAAGGCATCTCCCTGTCCTACCTCGAGCAGCTTTTCGCCAAATTGCGCCGTAGCAATCTGGTGTCCAGTGTTCGCGGTCCGGGCGGTGGCTACCAATTGTCCCGCGACATGCAGGGCATCCAGGTCGCCCAGGTAATCGATGCGGTCAACGAATCGGTCGATGCAACCAAGTGCCAGGGCCAGGGCGATTGCCATTCCGGCGACACCTGTCTGACTCACCATTTGTGGTGCGATCTTAGCCTGCAGATTCACGAATTTCTGAGCGGTATCAGCTTGGCTGACCTTGTAACTCGCCGTGAGGTGCAAGAAGTAGCCCAGCGTCAGGACCAGCGTCGTTGCAACAGCAAGGCGCCACGCCTGGACAAGATTGAAGCGTCCGCCGTCGAATGACAGCCAAAGAGCTAGCGGCACGCCAGCCAGCCTGATTTAGGAGATAGTCCATGAAATTGCCGATTTACCTTGATTACTCTGCGACCACCCCGGTTGATCCGCGTGTCGCGCAAAAGATGAGTGAATGCCTGCTGGTCGACGGAAACTTCGGTAACCCGGCGTCCCGTTCCCACGTGTTCGGCTGGAAAGCCGAAGAGTCCGTCGAGAACGCTCGTCGTCAGGTCGCTGACCTGGTTAACGCCGACCCGCGTGAAATCGTCTGGACCTCCGGTGCCACCGAGTCCGACAACCTGGCAATCAAGGGTGCGGCGCATTTCTACTCCACCAAAGGCAAACACCTGATCACCACCAAGATTGAGCACAAGGCTGTCCTCGACACCATGCGCCAACTGGAACGTGAAGGTTTCGAAGTGACCTACCTCGATCCTCGTGAAGATGGCCTGGTCACTCCGGAAATGGTCGAAGCTGCCCTGCGTGACGACACCATTCTGGTATCGGTCATGCACGTGAACAACGAAATCGGCACCATCAACGACATCGCTGCCATCGGTGAGCTGACCCGCTCCCGGGGCATCCTGTTCCACGTCGACGCTGCTCAGTCCACCGGCAAGGTCGAGATCGACCTGTCGAAACTGAAAGTTGACCTGATGTCGTTCTCTGCCCACAAAACCTATGGCCCTAAAGGCATCGGCGCGCTGTACGTCAGCCGCAAGCCGCGTGTGCGCATCGAAGCGACCATGCACGGCGGCGGTCACGAGCGTGGCATGCGTTCCGGCACCCTGGCGACTCACCAGATCGTCGGCATGGGCGAAGCGTTCCGTGTGGCCAAGGAAGACATGGCTGCCGAGAATGCACGCATCAAAGCGCTGAGCGACCGTTTCTTCAAACAGGTTGAAGGCCTGGAAGAGTTGTACGTCAACGGCAGCATGACCGCCCGCGTACCGCACAACCTGAACCTGAGCTTCAACTACGTCGAAGGCGAGTCGCTGATCATGGCGCTCAAGGATCTGGCGGTATCGTCGGGTTCGGCCTGCACCTCGGCATCGCTTGAGCCTTCGTATGTGCTGCGCGCCCTGGGCCGCAACGACGAACTGGCACACAGCTCGATTCGCTTCACCTTCGGCCGTTTCACCACCGAAGAAGAAATCGACTACGCCGCGCAGAAAGTCTGCGAGGCCGTCACCAAGCTGCGCACTCTGTCGCCGCTGTGGGACATGTACAAAGACGGCGTCGACATTTCGAAAATCGAGTGGGCGGCACACTGATATTCAAGTCGCCGCAACCGGGCCCTGCGAATCCACGATTGGCAGGGCTTCAAGAGCGACTCCTGATGAGTGAGGATTAAGAATCATGGCTTACAGCGAAAAGGTCATCGACCACTACGAGAACCCGCGCAACGTCGGCAAGATGGATGCAGAAGATCCTGATGTCGGCACCGGCATGGTCGGCGCTCCGGCGTGCGGTGACGTGATGCGTCTGCAGATCAAGGTCAACGAGCAAGGCATCATCGAAGACGCCAAGTTCAAGACCTACGGTTGCGGTTCGGCAATCGCCTCCAGCTCCCTGGCGACCGAGTGGATGAAAGGCAAGACTCTGGATGAAGCAGAGACCATCAAGAACACTCAACTGGCCGAAGAACTGGCCCTGCCGCCAGTGAAAATTCACTGCTCCGTACTCGCTGAAGACGCCATCAAGGCGGCCGTTCGCGACTACAAGCAGAAGAAAGGCTTGATCTGACTTTCAAGATTTGGCGACGAGTAAGGAGTCACCGATGGCTATCAGCATGACAGAAGCGGCTGCTCAACACGTGCGACGCTCCCTCAACGGGCGCGGCAAGGGTGATGGGATTCGTCTGGGTGTTCGCACCACGGGCTGTTCCGGCCTTGCCTATGTGCTGGAGTTTGTCGACGAGGTAGGCGCGGACGATCAAGTGTTCGAAAGTCACGGCGAGAAAGTGATCATCGACCCGAAAAGCCTGGCGTACCTGGACGGCACCGAGCTTGATTTCGTCAAGGAAGGGTTGAACGAAGGCTTCAAGTTCAACAACCCCAACGTACGCGGTGAATGTGGCTGCGGCGAAAGCTTCAACATCTGAGGCTACTTGTGGGTACTCCTTGTCATTTCGCTTTATTTGAGCTGCAACCGAGTTTCAATCTGGACCTCGATCAGCTGGCTACGCGCTACCGTGAGTTGGCGCGCGGCGTTCATCCGGACCGCTTCGCCGACGCTTCCGAGCGCGAGCAGCGGCTGGCGCTCGAGCAATCCGCGAGCCTCAACGAGGCCTACCAGACGCTCAAAAGCCCCCCCAAGCGCGCGCGATACTTGCTCGCATTGAGTGGTGGCGAGTTGCCGCTGGAGGTCACGGTGCATGATCCGGAATTTCTTCTGCAGCAGATGGAGTTGCGTGAAGAGCTTGAGGATCTGCAGGACAGCGCCGACATGGCGGGTATTGCCACGTTCAAGCGCCGCCTCAAAGCCGCTCAGGATGAACTGAACCAAAGCTTCGCAGCTTGCTGGAATGATGCAGCGCAACGTGAACGGGCCGAACGCCTGATGCGGCGCATGCAGTTCCTCGACAAGCTCACCTACGAAGTGCGCCAGTTAGAAGAGCGCCTCGACGATTAACCCAGTGCCGCTCCGGTCGCACGCCTGATATACAGATAAGTCCTGATCACGATGGCCCTACTGCAGATCGCCGAACCCGGCCAAAGTCCTCAACCGCACCAGCGTCGTCTGGCTGTGGGGATCGACTTGGGCACTACCAATTCGCTGGTCGCTGCATTGCGCAGTGGTCTTTCCGAGCCTCTGGCCGACGCGCAAGGGCGGGTTATCCTGCCGTCTGCCGTGCGCTATCACGCCGATCGCGTCGAAGTCGGCGAATCGGCCAAACTGGCTGCCGCTACCGATCCTCTGAACACTGTGCTGTCGGTCAAGCGCTTGATGGGACGTGGTTTGTCCGACGTCAAGCAATTGGGCGATCAACTGCCGTACCGTTTTGTCGATGGCGAGTCGCACATGCCGTTCATCGACACGGTGCAAGGCCCGAAAAGCCCGGTCGAAGTCTCCGCCGATATCCTCAAGGTGCTACGCCAGCGCGCTGAAGCGACCTTGGGCGGCGAACTGGTCGGCGCAGTGATCACCGTTCCGGCCTATTTCGATGATGCTCAGCGTCAAGCCACCAAGGATGCGGCCAAGCTGGCCGGCCTGAACGTGCTGCGCTTGCTCAATGAACCGACCGCTGCTGCGGTGGCTTACGGTCTGGATCAACAGGCTGAAGGCCTGGTTGCCATTTATGACCTGGGCGGCGGCACCTTCGATATTTCGATTCTGCGCCTGACCGGCGGTGTGTTCGAAGTGCTGGCTACCGGCGGCGACAGCGCTTTGGGTGGCGATGACTTCGATCACGCCATTGCTGGTTGGATCATCGAGAGTGCCGGTCTGTCGGCCGACCTCGATCCGGGCGAGCAGCGCAATCTGCTGCAAACCGCGTGTGCGGCCAAAGAAGCCCTGACCAACTCCTCGTCCGTCGAAGTCGCGTATGGCGACTGGAAGGCCGGGCTGACCCGTGAAGCGTTCAATGCGCTGATCGAGCCAATGGTTGCTCGCAGCCTGAAAGCCTGCCGTCGTGCGGTGCGTGATTCCGGCATTGAGCTGGAAGACGTTCACGCGGTGGTCATGGTTGGCGGCTCGACTCGCGTGCCGCGCGTTCGCGAAGCCGTTGCGCAAGCCTTCGGTCGCGAACCGCTGACCGAAATCGACCCGGATCAAGTTGTGGCCATCGGTGCCGCGATCCAGGCCGATACCCTGGCCGGCAACAAGCGTGACGGCGGTGAACTGCTGTTGCTCGACGTGATTCCGTTGTCCCTGGGGCTGGAAACCATGGGCGGCCTGATGGAGAAGGTGATTCCGCGCAACACCACCATCCCTGTTGCCCGGGCCCAAGACTTCACCACGTACAAAGATGGCCAGTCGGCCATGGCGATCCACGTATTGCAGGGCGAGCGTGAGTTGATCAGCGACTGCCGCTCCCTGGCGCGCTTCGAATTGCGCGGTATTCCGGCGATGGTCGCGGGTGCTGCAAAGATTCGCGTGACTTTCCAGGTCGACGCCGACGGTCTGCTCAGTGTCTCGGCCCGCGAATTGGGTTCGGGTGTCGAAGCCAGCATTCAGGTCAAGCCGTCCTACGGCCTGACCGACGGCGAAATCGCCAAAATGCTCAAGGATTCGTTCCAGCACGCCAATGACGACAAGGTCGCCCGCGTATTGCGTGAGCAGCAGGTCGATGCCCAGCGCCTGATCGAGGCAGTGCAGGGTGCTCTGGATGTCGACGGCGAACGCTTGCTCGACGCCGAAGAACGCATGGTCATCGAATTGCAGATGCAGGAACTGACCGAATTGATGAAAGGCACCGATGGTTACGCCATTGAGCAGCAGACCAAGCGTCTGTCGCAAGTGACCGATGCCTTTGCTGCCCGCCGCCTGGACTCGACGGTGAAAGCCGCTCTGGCGGGGCGCAATCTGAATGAAATCGAGGAATAATTGATGCCGCAGGTCATTTTTCTGCCACATGAGAAGTTTTGCCCGGAAGGCATGGTCGTGGAGGCTGAGCCTGGCATCTCCATCCTCGAACTGGCCCATGAACACCATATCGAGATGGAAAGCGCTTGTGGCGGCGTCTGCGCTTGCACCACTTGCCACTGCATCGTTCGTGAGGGTTTTGACTCGCTGGAAGAGGCTGATGAGCTGGAGGAAGACTATCTTGATAAGGCTTGGGGGCTGGAAGCTCAGTCACGCTTGGCCTGTCAGGCAAAAGTCGGGACTGAAGACCTGACCGTCGAAATTCCGAAATACTCGCTCAACCATGCAGCCGAAGCGCCGCACTGATTCAAGGAACTTTCATGAGCCTGAAATGGGTTGATGTGCTGGAAATCGCGATCCAGCTGGCTGAGTCAAAGCCGGATGTGGACCCGCGTTACGTGAACTTCGTCGATCTGCACCAGTGGGTGCTGGCATTGCCGGAGTTCAGTGATGATCCGACCCGCGGTGGCGAGAAGGTGCTTGAAGCCATTCAGGCGGCCTGGATCGAAGAAGCAGACTGAGTCTGCACCGTACGCAGTTAGGCAATACCAAAGAACCCGCGTATAATTCGCGGGTTTAATTTTTCGCAAATTACCGTTTCTGGAGTTACACCATGGCTGTTCAACGTACTTTCTCCATCATCAAGCCTGACGCTGTTGCAAAAAACGTTATCGGCGAGATCACCACTCGTTTCGAAAAAGCTGGCCTGCGCGTTGTAGCTTCGAAACTGAAGCAACTGTCCAAAGCCGAAGCTGAAGGCTTCTACGCTGAGCACAGCGCTCGTGGTTTCTTCAACGACCTGGTTGCTTTCATGATTTCCGGTCCGGTTGTCGTTCAGGTTCTGGAAGGCGAAAACGCTATCGCTCTGAACCGTGAACTGATGGGCGCTACCAACCCTAAAGAAGCTGCTGCCGGCACCATCCGCGCTGACTTCGCTGATTCCATCGACGCCAACGCCGTACACGGTTCGGACTCCGAAGCCGCTGCTGCTCGCGAAATCTCGTACTTCTTCGCAGCTACTGAAGTAACCACTCGCTAAGCATTGGCTTAAGAGTGAAGGTGAATCCATGACTACATCGACTGTAAAAACCAACCTGCTGGGTCTGACTCAACAGGAAATGGAAAAATTCTTCGACTCGATCGGGGAGAAGCGTTTCCGTGCCGGTCAGGTAATGAAATGGATTCACCACTTTGGCGTCGATGATTTCGACGCCATGACGAACGTCAGCAAGGCCTTGCGCGAAAAGCTCAAGGCTGTTGCTGAAATTCGTGGTCCGGAAGTGGTCAGCGAGGACATCTCCAGCGACGGCACCCGTAAGTGGGTGGTGCGCGTGGCGTCCGGCAGCTGCGTCGAGACCGTTTACATTCCCCAGGGCAAACGCGGCACCTTGTGCGTTTCGTCCCAGGCAGGCTGTGCCCTGGATTGCAGTTTCTGCTCCACCGGCAAGCAAGGTTTCAATAGCAACCTCACCGCCGCCGAAGTCATCGGCCAGGTGTGGATTGCCAACAAATCCTTTGGCAGCGTCCCGGCAACCGTCGACCGTGCCATCACCAACGTGGTGATGATGGGCATGGGTGAGCCGCTGCTGAACTTCGACAACGTCGTGGCCGCCATGCATCTGATGATGGATGACCTGGGCTATGGCATCTCCAAGCGCCGTGTAACCCTGTCGACTTCGGGTGTGGTGCCGATGATCGATGAGCTGTCCAAGCACATCGATGTTTCCCTGGCGTTGTCCCTGCACGCACCGAATGACGCATTGCGTAACCAATTGGTGCCGATCAACAAGAAGTATCCGCTTAAGATGCTGCTGGAATCGTGTCAGCGCTACATGTCGTCCCTGGGCGAAAAGCGCGTACTGACCATCGAGTACACCTTGCTCAAGGACATCAACGACAAGGTCGAACACGCGGTCGAAATGATCGAGTTGCTCAAGAATGTTCCGTGCAAGATTAACCTGATTCCGTTCAACCCGTTCCCGCACTCCGGTTACGAGCGTCCGAGCAACAATGCGATTCGCCGTTTCCAGGATCAGCTTCACCATGCAGGCTTCAACGTCACCGTGCGTACCACCCGCGGTGAAGACATCGATGCCGCGTGTGGCCAGTTGGTAGGGCAGGTGCTGGATCGCACCCGTCGCAGCGAACGTTATATCGCCGTGCGTGAGTTGAGCGCCGACAACGATATGCCGCAAAACGCTGCGAACAATAATTAAGAGAGGATCTCTATGTCCCTGCGCTTCGCGCTGCTTGTGCTGTTGGCCAGCCTGTGTGCTGGTTGTGTCCTGTCGGGCGATTTCAATCCGATGAAGACCAGCAAGGGCCGTGATGAAGCGCGTGCCGCCTACGTGCAGCTGGGCCTGGGGTACTTGCAGCAGGGCATGACCGAGCGCGCCAAGGTCCCGCTGAAGAAGGCGTTGGAACTGGATGACTCGGATGCTGACGCCAACGCGGCGTTGGGGCTGGTGTTCCAGGCCGAGATGGAGCCGGAACTGGCCGATCAGCATTTTCGCAAGGCACTGTCTTCCCGTCCCGCCGATGCGCGAATCCTGAACAACTACGGCAGTTTTCTGTTCGAAGAAAAACGTTACAAAGAGGCGTACGAGCGCTTTGAACAGGCCGCCGCCGATACTCTGTATCCTGAGCGTTCGCGGGTTTTCGAGAACCTCGGCATGACCGCTTCAAAGCTGGGCCAGCGTGACCTGGCTCGCCAGCAACTGGAAAAAGCCCTGCGTTTGAACCGCCAACAGCCACGTGCCTTGCTGGAAATGGCTGAGTTGTCATTCGAAGACAGGCATTATGTGCCCGCGCGTGACTATTACGATCGTTTTAGCCTGCTCACCGAGCAAAATGCACGTAGTCTATTGCTCGGCGTTCGACTGGCAAAAGTGTTTGAAGATCGCGACAAGGCCGCCAGTTATGGCCTGCAATTAAAACGACTCTATCCCGGTACGCCGGAATATCAGCAATACCTGTCGGAGCAATGATGAAAGCGGCGCATCCCGAAGTTGTAGCAGCGAATCGCGTTAACCCCGGTGAGACTTTGCGCCAGGCCCGCGAAAGCAATGGCTGGTCGCTGGCCGAAGTGGCCCTCAAGCTCAACCTCACCGTCAATTCCCTGAGTAATCTGGAAGCCGGCGCTTTTGACAAGCTGCCTGGCCACACCTTTGCTCGTGGCTATATTCGCGCGTACGCCAAATTGCTGGGCATGGACCAGGCTGTTCTGGTTCAGCAGTTCGACCAATCCACCGGCACCGACTCCCAGGGCAGCAACGTCCACAGCCTGGGGCGTATCGAAGAGCCGGTTCGGGTTTCCCACACCATTTTGCGAATTGTCAGTCTGCTGTTGCTGATCGCGGTGATTGGTGGTGGTTTTGTCTGGTGGCAGGATCAAACTTCATTGCGCACCAAGGACCTGGTCAGCCTGGCTCCGGAACACGTTGAAGTCGAAGGCGCCGATGGCACCACCCAGATCCATCCGCTGGACGAGCCGGAAGACCAGGCGGTTGCGCAAGGTGAGTCTGAAGGTGAAACGCCTCTGGCGTTGCCGCAGGCTGAGGAGCCTGTCAACGCTGAAGCAAGCGCGCCGGCGCCAACACCCGCTCCAGCAGCCCCGGTAGCAACACCTGCGGCTCCGGCCCACAATACTGCTCCGGTTGTCGCGACACCGGCAGCGCCAGCCCCGGCTGTAGCCGCTGTACCGGCAGCGGTTGCGCCGACAGTTCCTGCTCCAGCTTCTGCGCCGGCAGCAGCTCCGGTTGCGGGTCAGGGCCAGGTTCAACTGCAATTCACCGCCGATTGCTGGACGCAAGTGACCGACGGCACGGGTAAAGTGCTGTTGAGTGGTCTCAAGCGTAAAGGCGATAGTGTTTCCGTCAGCGGCAAGCCGCCCTTTGCCGTGCGTCTGGGCTTCGCCCGTGGCGCGCAGGTCAGCTACAACGGGCAGGTGGTTGATGTCGCTCCGTTCACCAGTGGCGAGACTGCTCGCCTGAAGTTAGGTCAATAAGTCATGCACGGCGAATCTCCAATCAAGCGTCGCGAATCCCGGAAAATCTGGGTCGGTAACGTGCCTGTTGGCGGCGATGCGCCCATCGCTGTGCAGAGCATGACCAACAGCGATACCAATGACGTGGCCGCCACCGTGGCCCAGATCAATCGTCTGGAAGCCGCTGGCGTCGATATCGTTCGGGTTTCGGTGCCGGACATGGACGCCGCCGAAGCCTTCGGCAAGATCAAGCAACTGGTCAAGGTGCCGTTGGTGGCTGACATCCACTTCGACTACAGGATCGCTCTGCGCGTAGCCGAACTGGGTGTCGATTGCCTGCGCATCAACCCGGGCAACATCGGTCGTGAAGACCGCGTACGTGCGGTGGTCGATGCCGCCCGTGATCGCGGGATTCCAATCCGTATCGGCGTGAACGCCGGTTCCCTGGAAAAAGACCTGCAAAAGAAATATGGCGAGCCGACTCCGGCCGCGCTGGTCGAGTCCGCCCTGCGTCACGTCGAACACCTCGAACGCCTGAATTTCCAGGATTTCAAGGTCAGCGTAAAAGCCTCCGACGTGTTCATGGCTGTTGAAGCCTACCGTTTGCTGGCCAAGGAAATCGTCCAGCCGTTGCACCTGGGCATCACCGAAGCCGGTGGTTTGCGTTCAGGCACAGTGAAATCCGCCGTGGGCCTCGGTATGCTGCTCGCCGAAGGGATTGGCGATACTATTCGCATCTCGTTGGCGGCCGACCCGGTCGAGGAAGTGAAAGTCGGCTACGACATTCTCAAATCCCTGCACCTGCGTTCCCGTGGCATCAACTTCATCGCCTGCCCGAGTTGCTCGCGGCAGAACTTCGATGTGGTCAAAACCATGAACGAGCTGGAAGGGCGCCTCGAAGACTTGCTGGTGCCGCTGGATGTCGCGGTAATCGGTTGCGTGGTCAACGGGCCGGGCGAAGCCAAGGAAGCCCATATCGGCTTGACCGGCGGCACGCCAAACCTGATTTACATCGACGGCAAGCCGTCGCAGAAACTGACGAATGACAATCTGGTGGATGAGCTTGAACGCTTGATCCGCCAGAAAGCGGCCGAAAAGGTCGAAGCCGACGCAGCTGTAATCGCTCGCGGCTGAGCCTGACTAAAGAGCCGAACGAATTTAAGGATTTAAAGTGAGCAAGTCTCTGCAAGCCATTCGTGGCATGAACGACATCCTGCCCGAACAGACTCCCCTGTGGCGTCATTTCGAGGGCACCGTTTCGCGTTTGCTGGATAACTACGGTTACAAGCAGATCCGCATGCCGATCGTCGAGTTCACCGAGCTGTTCAAGCGCTCCATCGGTGAAGTGACCGACATCGTCGAAAAAGAGATGTACACCTTCGAAGACCGCAACGGCGATTCCCTGACCCTGCGCCCTGAAGGCACAGCGGCCTGCGTGCGTGCGGTGCTCGAACACGGTATTACCGGCGGCGGCCAGGTGCAGAAGCTCTGGTACATCGGCCCGATGTTCCGCCACGAACGTCCGCAGAAAGGCCGTTATCGCCAGTTCCACCAGATTGGTTGTGAAGTCTTCAACCTCGACGGTCCGGACATCGACGCCGAGTTGATCGTGCTGACCTGGCGCCTGTGGGGCGAGCTGGGTATCCGCGATGCGGTCAAGCTCGAACTCAACAGCCTGGGCACTGCCGAATCCCGTGGTCGTTATCGCGAAGCACTGGTCGAGTACCTGACCGCTCGCCTGGATCAACTGGACGAAGACAGCCAGCGCCGTCTGAAGACCAACCCGCTGCGGGTCCTGGATACCAAGAACGCCGACACTCAAGCGGTGCTGGCCGACGCGCCGAAAATGGCCGACTACCTCGACGAAGAATCCCGCGTGCACTTCGAGGGCCTCAAGGCTCGCCTGGACGCCGCCGGCATTCCTTATGTGATCAACCCGAAGCTGGTTCGCGGGCTGGATTACTACAGCAAGACCGTATTCGAATGGGTCACCGACCAATTGGGCGCCCAGGGCACGGTATGTGCCGGTGGTCGTTACGACGGTCTGGTGGAGCAGATGGGCGGCAAGCCGACCCCGGGCGTCGGTTTCGCCATGGGCATCGAGCGTCTGGTGCTGCTGCTTGAAACCCTGGAGCAGATCCCCGAAGAGATCTCCCGTCAGGTCGACGTCTACCTCTGCGCCTTCGGTGAAGCCGCCGAGCTGGCCGGTCTGACCCTGAGCGAGCGTGTTCGTGATCAACTGCCCAACCTGCGCCTGCAAATCAATGCCGGGGGCGGCAGCTTCAAAAGCCAGTTCAAGAAAGCCGACAAGAGCGGTGCGCTGTACGCATTGATCCTCGGTGACGACGAAATGGCCCAGCAAGTGGTAGGTTTCAAACCCCTGCGTGGCCAGGGCGAACAACAAAGCATTGCCTGGGATGCGCTTGCTGCACACCTGGCCACCTGCGTCGTGCAGGGTTGAAGCTGTCAAACAGCCGATTTAGCGATTAAGGAGTATTGGGGTGTCGAGTACCGAAGACGAACATGTGGCGGAGTTGAAGGAGTGGTGGACACGCAACGGCAAGCCCCTGGTTACCGGCGGTCTGTTGGCGCTGGTCATCGTGTTCGGCTGGCAGGCCTTTCACAAGTATCAGAGCAATCAGTCGCAAGGCGCCTCGATTCTCTACCAGCAATTGCTGGAAACCACGCTGACGCCTGACGGCAAGCCTGATGCTGCACGTGTTTCGGAACTGGCCGGCAAGCTCAACAGCGAGTTCGGCGGCACTGCTTACGCGCAATACGGCAGCCTGTTCGTGGCGAAAGTTGCGGTCGACAGCGGCAAGCTGGACGACGCAGCCAGCGAGCTGAAAGCCATTGTCGACAAACCGGCCAACCCGGCACTGGGTGAAATCGCCCGTCAGCGCCTGGCGCAGGTGCTGGCCGCGCAGAACAAGGTCGATGAAGCCCTGAAACTGCTCGAAGGCGATGCCGACAAGGCCTTCCTGGCCACTCGCGAAGAACTCAAGGGCGACTTGCTGGTGCAACTGGGTCGTACCGACGAAGCGAACGCTGCGTATCAAAAAGCCAAGGCGGCACTGTCGGATGAAGCGGCGGTAGGTGGCCTACAAATCAAGCTGGACGACCTGGCCAAAGGGGATGCGTGACGTGATCCGTTGGAAACATGCAGCATTGCTGGCTCTGGCCATTCTGGCCGCGGGTTGCAGCAGCAACAGCAAAAAAGAGTTGCCACCGGCCGAGCTGACCGACTTCAAAGAAGAAGTGGTTCTGCACAAGCAGTGGAGTCGTTCGATCGGTAACGGTCAGGGCGAAACCTACAACATGCTGGTTCCGGCGATCGATGGCGATACCATCTATGCCGCCGACGTCACCGGTGTGGTGATGGCGATGGATCGCAGCAATGGCGACGTCAAGTGGAAGAAAGATCTCGAACTGCCTGTCTCCGGCGCCGTTGGCGTGGGTTACGGTCTGGTCATGATCGGCACGCTCAAGGGTGAAATCGTTGCCCTGGATGCCAGCAGCGGTGAAGAGAAATGGCGCGCTCGCGTGACCAGCGAAGTTCTCGCACCACCGGCCACCAACGGTGACGTTGTTGTGGTTCAGACCCAGGATGACCGTCTGATCGGTCTGGATGCCTCTACCGGCAACCAGCGCTGGTTGTATGACAGCACGCCAGCGGTCCTGACCCTGCGCGGCACCAGCGCACCGATCGTCACCAACCGCCTCGCGGTGGCTGGCCTGTCGACCGGTAAAGTGGTTGCTCTTGATGTGTCCAACGGCGTGCCGGTTTGGGAACAGCGTGTAGCGATTCCACAGGGTCGTTCGGAGCTGGAGCGTGTGGTCGATATCGACGGTGGCTTGCTGCTGTCCGGCGGTACACTGTATGTCGCCAGCTACCAGGGTCGCGTCGCGGCGCTGGACCTGGAAAGCGGTCGTCAGCTCTGGCAGCGTGATGCTTCCAGCTATGCCGGCGTCGCCCAGGGTTTTGGCAGCGTCTACGTGAGCCTGTCTTCGGGCACTGTTGAAGGTGTCGACGAACGTTCCACCACTGCGTTGTGGAGCAACGATTCGCTGGCCCGCCGTCAACTGTCGGCTCCGGAAGTGTTCTCCAGCTACGTTGCAGTCGGTGACCTGGAAGGTTACCTGCACCTGCTGAGTCAGGTGGACGGTCGTTTCGTCGGCCGCGAGCGCATCGACAGCGACGGCCTGCGTGCCCGTCCGCTGGTGGTGGGTGACACGATTTATGTGTATGGCAACAGCGGCAAACTGGAAGCCCTGACCATCAAGTAAAGACTATGCTTGGGGTTTAACCCCCAAGCGGCCTTGTTCTGCAAGGCTCGCAGCGCTTTCAAGCGCTGCCCCGAGCACCAGCCGCTGCCTCGCAGCGGCTTTTGTATTTTCTGAAATAACGAAGTGGAGAGCCGCATGGTTCCCGTAATCGCCCTGGTGGGCCGACCGAACGTCGGCAAGTCCACCTTGTTCAACCGCCTGACCAGGACTCGCGACGCCATCGTCGGCGACTTGTCCGGTCTGACCCGTGATCGCCAATACGGTGAGGCCAAGTGGCAAGGGCGTTCCTACATTCTGGTCGACACTGGCGGTATCTCCGGTGACGAGCACGGTATGGACGAAAAAATGGCCGAGCAGTCGCTGCTGGCCATTGAAGAAGCGGATGTCGTTCTGTTCCTGGTAGATGCCAAGGCCGGTTTTACCGCCGCCGACCAGATGATCGCCGAGCACTTGCGCAAGCGTAACAAGCGTTCCTACGTGGTCGCCAACAAGGTCGACAACATCGACCCTGAAATGGCCCGCGCCGAATTCGCCCCGTTGGGCATGGGCCACGCGATCCCGATCGCCGGTGCCCATGGTCGTGGCATCACCCAGATGCTGGAAATCGCCCTGAGCGACTTCCCGAAAGACGAGGAAGAACCGCAAGAAGGCGAAGAGGAAGAGATCGTTGCCGAAGGTGAGGAAGCCAAGCGCATTCCTGGCCCAAGCGAAAAAGACGGTATCAAGATCGCCATCATCGGCCGTCCGAACGTCGGCAAGTCGACCCTGGTCAACCGCATGCTCGGTGAAGACCGGGTGATCGTGTATGACCAACCTGGTACCACCCGCGACAGTATCTACATCCCGTTCGAGCGTAACGACGAGAAGTACACGCTGATCGACACCGCTGGTGTGCGCAAGCGCGGCAAGATCCACGAAGAAGTCGAAAAGTTCTCCGTGGTCAAAACCCTGCAGGCGATCAAAGACGCCAACGTGGTGATCTTCGTGATGGACGCCCGCGAAGGCGTGGTGGACCACGACCTCAACCTGCTGGGCTTTGCCCTTGAAGCCGGTCGTGCGCTGGTTATCGCGATCAACAAGTGGGACGGCATGACGCCGAGCGAGCGCGACTTCGTGAAGGTTGAGCTGCAACGTCGGCTGTTCTTCGTCGACTTCGCCGACATTCACTTCATCTCGGCCCTGCACGGCACTGGCGTAGGCAATCTCTACGCGTCGGTACAGAACTCGTTCAAGTCCGCGGTCACCCGCTGGCCGACCAACCGCCTGACCCAGATTCTGGAAGATGCTGTCGGCGAGCACGCGCCACCGATGGTCAACAACCGCCGGATCAAGCTGCGTTATGCCCACTTGGGTGGTGCGAACCCGCCGATCATCGTGATCCACGGTAACCAGATCGAGAAGGTGCCGAAGTCTTACGTCCGTTACCTGGAAAACACTTACCGTCGTGTGCTCAAGCTGGTCGGTACGCCGATCCGCATCGAGTTCAAGGGCGGCGAGAACCCGTACGAAGGCAACAAGAACTCGCTCACCGACCGTCAGGTCAACAAGAAGCGTCGTTTGATGTCGCACCATAAGAAGGCTGACAAGAAGCGCCGCGACAAGCGCTGATTCAAGGCTCGCCCACGCCGCTGGTGTGGGCGCATTTGTGGCGAGGGGGCTTGCCCCCGTTCGGCTGCGAAGCAGTCGCAAATCGATCAATGTGTTTTATCAGGAACACCTCGATTACAGGTTTTGGGGCCGCTTCGCGACCCAACGCGGGCAAGCCCGCTCGCCACAGGTATTGCGGTGAACATTAGAAGAAGGGTGCCGGTTGGCGCCCTTTTTTTGTGGGCGTCGTTTGGGCTATCCTCGGGCTCTCCCGTGCCGCCGTTAGAGCCGGGTGTAGCCCAGGGAATCACCGATGATCACCAGTAAGCTGCCGAATGTCGGCATCACTATCTTCACGCAGATGTCTCAGCTCGCGGCGCAAACCGGGGCGATCAACCTGTCCCAGGGTTTTCCCGATTTCGACGGCCCGCAGGCCCTGCGCGATGCGGTCGGTCGGCATATCGCCAGTGGCCACAATCAATATTCGCCGATGACCGGTTTGCCGGCGTTGCGTCAACAGATCGCGGCGAAGATCGCTCGCAGCTACGGCGCGCATGTTGATGCCGACAGCGAAGTGACGGTCACCCCTGGCGCCACCCAGGCGATCTTCTGCGCGATTCAGGCGGTAATCCACAGCGGCGATGAAGTGATCGTGTTCGATCCGTGCTACGACAGCTACGAGCCCTCGGTCGAGCTGGCCGGTGGTCGCTGTGTGCATGTGCAACTCGGCCTGAAGGACTTCGCCATCGACTTCCAGAAGCTCGCCGAAGCCCTGAGCCCGCGCACGCGGATGATCATCCTCAATACCCCGCACAACCCAAGCGGTGCGCTGATCAGCCGCGCCGAGCTGGATCAGTTGGCGGCGTTGATTCGCGACCGCGACATCTATGTGATCAGCGACGAAGTCTACGAACACCTGGTGTTCGACGGTGTGTCTCACGCCAGCGTATTGGCCCATGAAGAGCTGTATCAGCGCGCTTTCGTGGTCAGTTCGTTCGGCAAGACGTACCACGTCACCGGTTGGAAAACCGGCTATGTCGTGGCGCCGCCGGCCCTTAGCGCGGAGCTGCGCAAGGTGCACCAGTACGTCAGTTTCTGCGGCGTGACGCCGTTGCAGTACGCGTTGGCCGATTACATGGCCGAGCACCCGGAACACGTCGAAGAACTGCCGGGCTTCTATCAGGCCAAGCGCGATCTGTTCTGCGATCTGCTGACGCCGTCGCGCTTCAGTTTTACCCGCGTGGCCGGTACTTATTTCCAGTTGGTCGATTACTCGCAGATTCGCCCGGACCTCAATGACGTCGAGATGGCGCTGTGGATGACCCGCGAGCATGGCGTCGCGAGCATTCCGATTTCGGTCTTCTATCAGACTCCACCCGAAGGCCAGCGCCTGGTGCGTCTGTGCTTTGCCAAGCGCGAGGAGACCCTGCGTGAAGCAGCGGCAAAACTATGCGTGATCTGAGTACTCTGCCCAATCTGAATCTTGCGCTGATCCAGACCACCCTGGCCTGGCACGATCGTCAGGCCAATCTGGAGCATTTCGAGCCGTTGCTGGAACAGGCTCGTGGCGCGGACCTGATCATCCTGCCGGAGATGTTCACCACCGGTTTCTCCATGGAATCGGAAACCCTCGCCGAGCCGGAAAATGGCCCCACCAGTAAATGGATGCGGGCTCAGGCGGCGAAGCTGGGCGCGGTGGTGACCGGCAGCATCATCGTCCAGGCGGCTGACGGCAGCCATCGCAACCGTCTGCTGTGGGCACGGCCGGACGGGGAGGTGTGGCACTACGACAAACGCCATCTGTTCCGCATGGCGGGCGAGAACAACCACTACACCCCGGGCGAGCGTCAGGTGCAGTTCGAATTGAAGGGCTGGCGAGTGCGGCCGCTGATTTGCTACGACCTGCGCTTCCCGGTCTGGAGTCGCGATTCGCAAGACACGGACTTGCTGCTGTACACCGCCAACTGGCCGGGAGCACGGCGTCAGCACTGGAACCGATTGCTGCCGGCACGGGCGATCGAAAACCTCTGCTATGTGGCGGCGGTGAACCGTATCGGTACCGATGGCAAAGGCTTTGCGTATACCGGTGACAGTCAGGTCCTGGATTTCCAGGGAGAAACGTTGCTCGGTGCAGGCGATGCCGATGGCGTATTCAAGGTCGTGCTCGACGCGGCAGAACTGGCGGCATATCGCACACGGTTCCCGGCGAATCTGGATGCGGATACCTTCGAGTTCACCTGAAATTCGGGTGCTCCCGAAAAGATCGCAGCCTGCGGCAGCTCCTACAGGGATCGATGTTCGCCGAAATATCGCGGATAAACACCGATCCTGTAGGAGCTGCCGCAGGCTGCGATCTTTTGATCTTCCAATAGCACAAAAAAGGCCCCGAGGTTCTCACCCCGGGGCCTTTTGCATTGCAGCGAAGCTTACGCCGCTTTCGCTTCCGGCTGGCTCAGGGAGCGGTTCAGTGCGCTGAACAGAGCCTTGAAGCTGGCAGTGGTGATGTTTTCATCGATGCCGACGCCATGCACCGCACGCTCACCATTCACCCGCAGTTCAATGTAGGCCGCGGCCTTGGCATTGGTGCCCGCGCCGATGGCGTGTTCGTTGTAGTCCATGATTTCCACCGGGATCGGCAGACCGGCCACCAGCGCTTCCAGGGCACCGTTGCCCTTGCCGCGCCAGTGCAGGTTGGTTTCGCCCTGGCCTTTGCTGGAAACTTCGACCTCCACGGCGCTGTGACCGTTTTCTTCCTGCAAGCGATGGCTGACCAGCGCGTACGGGGTGTTGGCCTGCAAGTACTCGCTGTGCAGCAGCGCGTGGATCTGCTGGGCTGTCATCTCCAGGCCCAGGCGATCGGTTTCACGCTGCACGACCTGGCTGAACTCGATCTGCATGCGACGCGGCAAGCTGATGCCGTATTCCTGTTCCAGCAGGTAAGCGATACCGCCCTTGCCCGACTGGCTGTTGACGCGAATCACCGCCTCGTAGCTGCGGCCGATGTCGGCCGGGTCGATCGGCAGGTACGGCACTTCCCACAGGGCGTCCGGCTGCTGCTGGGCGAAGCCCTTGCGGATCGCATCCTGGTGCGAGCCGGAGAACGCGGTGTGAACCAGGTCGCCGACGTACGGGTGACGTGGGTGCACCGCAATCTGGTTGCACTCTTCGACGACTTTGCGCACGCCGTCGATGTCGGAGAAGTCCAGCTCAGGATCGACGCCCTGGGTGTAGAGGTTCAATGCCACGGTGACGAGATCGACGTTACCGGTACGCTCGCCGTTACCGAACAGGCAGCCTTCGACACGGTCGGCGCCGGCCATCAGGCCCAACTCGGTGGCGGCCACGCCGGTGCCACGGTCGTTGTGGGTGTGCAGGCTGATGATCACGCTGTCACGACGGTTGATGTGACGACCGAACCATTCGATCTGGTCGGCATAGATGTTCGGGGTCGCGCATTCGACGGTGGCGGGCAGGTTGAGGATCACCTTGTGCTCAGGCGTCGGGTTCCACACCTCGATCACCGCGTCGCAGACTTCCTTGGCGAATTCCAGTTCGGTGGCGCTGAAGGTTTCTGGCGAGTATTCGAAGGTCCACTCGGTGTCCGGCTGCTGGGCTGCATATTTGACGAACAGCTTGGCGGCGTTCACGGCGATGGCCTTGATCCCGTCCTTGTCCTGGTTGAAGACAATGCGGCGGAAGGAAGGGGAGGTCGCGTTATACAGGTGAACGATGGCCTTCTTGGCACCGCGCAGGGATTCAAAGGTACGCGCGATCAAGTCTTCACGGCCCTGGGTCAGCACCTGAATGGTGGTGTCGTCCGGGATGTGGCCGCCTTCGATCAGGGTACGCACGAAGTCGAAGTCGGTTTGCGAAGCAGCCGGGAACGAGGCTTCGATTTCTTTCACACCGACTTGCACCAGGGTCTTCCAGAAACGCAGCTTCTTGACCGCGTCCATAGGCTCGATCAGCGACTGGTTGCCGTCACGAAGGTCCGAGCTGCACCAGATCGGCGCTGCGGTAATGGTCTTCGATGGCCAGGTGCGATCCGGGATGTCGATGGTCGGGAACGCACGGTATTTCGAAGACGGGTCTTTGAGCATGCTCATTGGAAAATCCTTATTGTGTGGGCCGAAAAAAGGCGGCCTGCCGGTGGATCAAATGTTCTGGTAAAGCATCAGACGAGGCACCGCGATTCAGCCTGGCAGTCGTGCACTGACGAGGCACAGGCTGCGGTGCTGGCGGAGCTGAATGAGGGTGTGAGAGGTTTTCATGCCTTCAACCCTAACCGCGGGGGGAAAGGATGGCAAGCAGTCGAAAAACTTTGAGAGGAATCCTCGAAAAGCAGGATTTTGCGAGATTTTATTGCTCGTAGGAAGCTGGATCGTTTTGTTGTTTGCGCAGTGTCTCAGCCATGCGCAATCGATAGAAGAGGGGTTGAGTGGGTTGGGAGTGTTCGGTTTATCTGCGGGTTTCGGTGATGCTCAGGCCGCCTTCGCGGGCTTGCCCGCGAAGAGACCATCAGCCTCAACCACTGCTTATGGCTGAAACGCACCAATGAAAATCGCCGGGTCCACCCGCGCATCGTTCAAGCTGACGTTCCAGTGCATGTGCGGACCGGTCGCGCGGCCAGTTGAGCCGACTTTCCCGACCACGTCACCACGCGCCAGTTGCTGGCCGACTTTCACGTCGATCTTCGACATGTGGCAGAACATGCTGATAAAGCCCTGGCCGTGGTCGACGAACACCGTGTTGCCGTTGAAGAAGTAGTTACCGATCAGGATCACCTTACCGGCGGCCGGGGTTTTGATCGGCGTGCCGGCGGGCACTGCAAAGTCGAGGCCCGCGTGGGGATTGCGCTCTTCGCCATTGAAAAAACGGCGCACGCCGAACTTGCTCGACAGCGGCCCATCGACTGGTTTGTCCAGCAGCAGGTTGCTCGGGGTATTCGGGCTGAAGCTGCGGTAGGCACGGATCTGCTCGGCCAACTCGCCTTCGATGCGCTTGAGATTTTCCGGGTTCGGATTGACCTGTTGCGTATTCTTCAGGGTGATGTGCTGTTCCGGGTATTTCTTGTTGCCGACGGTGAAGCTCAGGTTGCGGCCACCGCTGCTAAGCGACTGGCTGCCCGGTTTGACCGTCAGCGGCACGCCGACGATGGCCAGCCAGTTGTTCTGCTCCTTGACCACCAATACGGGTTTGCCTTGATAACTGGCTTTCGGTGCTTGGGCGGAGCTGCCCAGATCCACCACTGCCACGCCACCCGGCACCGGTTTGTTCAACAGGCGGGTGATGTAACTGTCGGCGTGGGCGTTGAAGGTCAGGCACAGCAACAGCAGCGGAGCGAAAAAACGCGGCATGGATCAATCCAGTAAAGAAAGGGTGACAGGCGTCAGGTGATTGTCTTCGACCCGCACTTGCAGTTCGCCGTCGCCGAGTTTGGCTTTCAGGCGCTGGCCGGTTTGGGTTTGCGCGGCGCTGCGGATCGCGTTGCCGCGCTCGTCCAGCAGAATGCTGTAGCCACGAGCGAGGGTCGCCAACGGGCTGACCACATGCAGCGTCTGCATCTGACTTTGCAGTTGCAGGCGACGGGATTTAAGCCCTTCGCGCATGGCCCGGGGCAGGCGCTCGGCGAGGCTGTCGAGGCGCTGGCGAAGCATCGCCAGTTGCCGCCCCGGATGCTGCCCGGCGAGGCGGGTTTCCAAGCGGATCAAGCGTTCGCGACGGGTGTTGAGGCTGCGTTCGAAGGCGCGGCGCAGGCGCATGTCCAGATCATCCAGGCGTTGCGCTTGCTGACGCAGGCGTTCACCGGGATGGCGCAAGCGGCGAGAGATGCCTTCCAGACGCAGCCGATCGCGCATCAAGCGGTCACGCATGCGCATCACCAGTCGTCGATGCAGGCTTTCGACTCGACGCACCAGATCGCTGGAGTCAGGCGCCAGCAGTTCGGCGGCGGCGGACGGCGTCGGCGCGCGAACGTCGGCGACGAAGTCACTGATCGATACGTCGGTTTCATGGCCGACGGCGCTGACAATCGGCGTCACGCAGGCGTCCACGGCGCGGGCCACGGCTTCTTCGTTGAAACACCAAAGGTCTTCCAGCGAGCCGCCGCCACGGGCCAGGATCAACGCATCGAAACCACGGGCATCCGCCAGTTTCAGCGCACGGACAATTTGCGCAGTGGCTTCGCGACCTTGTACGGCGGTAGGGATCAGCGTCAGTTGCACCTGCGGCGCACGGCGGCGGAACACACTGATGATGTCGCGGATCACCGCACCGGTGGGTGAACTGATGATGCCGATGCGTTGCGGGTGCGCCGGCAATGGCACTTTGCGCTCGGCACTGAACAGGCCTTCGGCGCTGAGTTTTTCCTTCAAAGCATCGAAGGCCAGGCGCAGGGCGCCATCACCAGCCGGCTCCACGGTGTCGAGAATCAGTTGGTAGTCACCACGGCCTTCAAACAGCGAAACCTTGCCACGAACCTTGACCGCCAGGCCGTCCTTCAGCGCCTGGCGAACCCGCGCGGCGTTCTGCCGGAACAGTGCGCAACGCACCTGGGCGCCGCTGTCCTTAAGGGTGAAATACACATGGCCGGACGCCGGGCGGGCGAGGTTGGAGATTTCGCCTTCGACCCAGATGTTGCTGAACACGTCTTCGAGCAACACCCGCGCGCGGCCGTTGAGCTGGCTGACGGTCAGGACTTCCCGGTCCAGGCCGAGTCTTGCAAAGGGATCTTTAATCATGGGGCGCATGATAAAGGCAATCTCCTGCGCAATGCACGATCCCCCTGTTGACCGAGTACATCGGTGATCGAGCGGATGCACGCAAGTCCCGTAGGAGCTGGCGCAGCCTGCGATCTTTTGATCTTCAGCAATTCCAGTTCCGCCGCAAATCAAGATCAAAAGATCGCAGCCTTCGGCAGCTCCTACGCCGATCGGGTGAAGTGTTCGATGAATTGCTGAACCAGCGTCGTGGGACTCTGCCGGCAGGCGAGGGCGACGGTGCTGTGGCAATCCGGATCGGCCAAGGGGAGAAAATGGATGTCCGGTGGCGCGATGTCCTGCATCGATTCCGGTAACAGCGCGATGCCGAACCCGGCCTGGATCAATTGCAGTTGCGTGGTTTTGCGCGACACCACCCGCGCCGCCTTGGGAAAGAACCCTTGGCGCATGCACAACTCGGCAGATAGATAGCTCAGGCCGCCACGCTGTGGATGAGGGATGGAAATAAACGCTTCATCCTTCAACTGTGCCAGATCGATGCCGTGCGTGGACTTATCCACCGCCAGCCGATGATTCGGCGGCACCGCCAGCAACAGACGCTCGCTGTACAGCGGAACAATCTGCACCCCTTCACGCTGACGCAGCACCGGCAGGCGCAACAGACCCACATCAAGGCGACCTTCGGCCAATTCTTCCAGTTGCGCTTCGGAGGACAGCTTGACGATGTCCATCGACACACCGGCATGCTGATCCAGATAAACACTGATACCGCGCAGCAGTCGACCGCTCATCGGCACGGTGCTGGAATGGCTCAGGCGCAAAACGCCCAGTTGACCGCTGCCCACTTGAGTAGCCATCTCGCTGGCCTTGGTCAGTTCGTTCAGCAGGTTTCTGGCCCGAGGCAAAAAGGCTTCACCCGCTGCCGTCAGGCGGGGCTGGCGGGCGGTTCGTTCGAACAGCGGCGTTTGCAGGCGGGTTTCCATGTCCTTGATCTGCCGGCTCAAGGCTGACTGAGCAATAAACAGCCGTTCGGCCGCTGCGCTGAAGCTGCCGCTCTCGGCGATTTCCACGAAGTAACGCAATTGGCGGATTGAAAGCACCAGGTATGCCTTTTTGAGATGGGTGATCAATTTTGAAGATATTAGTCGCAACGCCCGGCGCTGGCTAAAGTCATCACAGGAATAAAAGGAAGCCGTGTCGATGAATGTGCTGGAGTTGTTGAGCCAATGGCCGTGGGGTGCGGTGGATTGGTTGGTGATCGGATTGGGTGTTGCCCTGGCCTATATCGTGTTCGGCATTGCTGGTTTTGGCACTGCGCTGGTGGCGGGGCCGATTCTGATTCTGTTCATGCCACTGTCGAAAATCGTGCCGCTGCTGGTGCTGCTGGATTTCGTCGCCGCGTTCGGCAATCTGCTGCCCTCGCGCCGAGATGTAGAGCGCTCCGAATTGCTGCGACTGCTGCCGTGTATGGCGGTGGGTTGCACGTTGGGGGTGATTTTTCTGCTGAACCTGAAATCCGATGTATTGCTGCTGTTGATGGGGCTGTTTATCAGCGCCTATGCGATTTACAGCCTGTGGATTAAAACCCGTCCGAGGCAATTGTCCGTGGGTTGGGCGGTGCCGATGGGCACGGTGGGCGGGATGTTCGGGGCGCTGTTTGGCAGCGGCGGCTTTCTATATGCGATCTATTTGAACAGTCGCTTACCCAAGGACGAGGCCCGAGCCACCCAGAGTGCGCTGATCAGTTGCAGCACCGTGGTGCGTTTGAGCCTGTTTGCCGTCGCCGGTGTGTATGCCGAGCTACCCTTGTTGGTATTGGCGCTGTGTTTGTTGCCGGCGATGGCGCTGGGGCTGTGGATCGGTCGGCGGTTGATCATGAAGTTGTCCCGTGAGGCCTTCGTGCGGCTGGTGACCTGGCTGGTGCTGGCCAGCGGGATTGCCTTGATCGGGCGTTATTTGAGTACTTGACCGGATTTCGTCAGGGATTAAGCTGCCGGCCGCCCTGACAATCGGCGCACCGCAGCAACATCCATTTGACGCAGTAGGCTTGCACCATGAATTCGCAAAGCATCATTGTCCCGAAAATCTCCACACTGCCGGTACACGAACCCCGGGCCCGGGCGGTCGTGCGGTGGCTGGTGCGCAAGAACATCATTAAAGAAGAGCTGACCACCTGTGGCCGCACCGGCAATCACATGGCCCACGCCATCGCCGACGGCGCCCGCTCCGTGGTCCTGCACCCTGAAGCGCTGCCGTTTGGCGAGTCGATCAATGGCCTGGAGATCATCACCAAGCGTTGCATCTACACGCCGGCCAAGGGCTTCCTCGAAGAAGCCGGCTGCGCCGAGTGCCGCAAGGAAATCGGCGAAGCGCTGTTCGAAAGCCTGGAAGACTGGATGCCGGGGCGCACCGATAACTTCACCTGCCCTGAATGCGGGCATGAAGACGACATCAACGGCTTTCTGTTTTTGCAGGAATGCGGCTTTTCCAACCTGGGGTTCATCTTCAACAATTGGCTCGAGGCCGGGTTCAAGCAGGACTTTATCGATGAGTTTGCCGATTGGCTGGATCAGCCCGTGAGTTGGGTCAAAGTCGAGCTCTAAATGCCGGCGTCGGTCCCCTACGGGGGACAATGTTTCTCCGTATGTCAGTAATGCCAATAATAGACAGAGTTTTACATTGAACCCGAGGGGGTGTCTGACTATAATGGCGCGCTTCCATTTTCCCGCTCGGGAGCCCCCGCGATGCTGCGTATCAGCCAAGAAGCTCTGACATTCGACGACATTCTCCTAGTGCCCGGTTATTCCGAGGTGCTTCCTAACGAAGTCAGTCTCAAGACCCGCCTTACCCGTGGCATCGAGCTGAATATTCCACTGGTTTCCGCCGCTATGGACACCGTTACTGAAGCCCGTCTGGCAATCGCCATGGCTCAGGAAGGTGGCATCGGCATCATCCACAAGAACATGACCATCGAGCAGCAAGCTGCTGAAGTGCGCAAGGTCAAGAAGTTCGAAGCCGGCGTCGTCAAGGACCCGATCACCATCGAGGCTGATGCCACGGTTCGTGATCTGTTCGAACTGACCCGCCTGCACAACATCTCCGGCGTTCCGGTACTGCACGATGGCGATCTGGTCGGCATCGTCACTTCCCGTGACGTGCGCTTCGAAAACCGTCTGGACATCAGTGTCCGTGAAGTGATGACGCCCAAAGAGCGTCTGGTCACGGTCAAGGAAGGCGCCAACAAGAACGATGTGCGTGAATTGCTGCACAAGCACCGCATTGAGCGCGTGCTGATCGTCGACGACAAATTCGCCCTCAAAGGCATGATGACCGTCAACGACATCGAAAAAGCCAAGGCTTACCCGCTGGCCAGCAAGGACGATCAAGGTCGTCTGCGCGTTGGCGCTGCAGTCGGTACCGGTAAAGACACCGGTGACCGCGTAGCCGCCCTGGTCAACGCCGGCGTGGACGTGGTGGTGGTCGACACTGCCCACGGCCACTCCAAAGGCGTGATCGACCGCGTTCGCTGGGTCAAGCAGAACTTCCCTGAAGTGCAGGTCATCGGCGGCAATATCGCCACCGGCGCTGCCGCCAAGGCCCTGGCCGAAGCTGGCGCTGACGCAGTCAAGGTCGGTATCGGCCCAGGCTCGATCTGCACCACCCGTATCGTCGCCGGTGTCGGCGTCCCGCAAATCAGTGCCATCGCCAACGTCGCCGCCGCCCTTGAAGGCACAGGCGTTCCGTTGATCGCCGACGGCGGCATCCGTTTCTCCGGTGACCTGTCCAAGGCCATCGTAGCCGGTGCCTCCTGCGTGATGATGGGCTCGATGTTCGCCGGTACCGAAGAAGCGCCGGGCGAGATTGAACTGTTCCAGGGCCGTTCGTACAAGGCTTATCGCGGCATGGGTTCGCTGGGCGCCATGTCCCAGGCTCAAGGTTCCTCCGACCGTTACTTCCAGGACTCCTCCGCGGGTGCCGAGAAGCTGGTTCCGGAAGGCATCGAAGGGCGTGTTCCTTACAAGGGCACCCTGAGCGCCATCATCCATCAACTGATGGGCGGCCTGCGTTCCTCGATGGGTTACACCGGCAGCGCCGACATCGAAGAAATGCGCACCAAGCCTGAGTTCGTGCGGATCACCGGCGCTGGCATGGCCGAGTCCCACGTTCACGACGTACAGATCACCAAAGAAGCGCCAAACTACCGCGTAGGTTGAGGCTTCAAGCAAATCGTTAAGCAACCGGGGCTGTTCTATTCAGCCCCGAGTTGTTTCTGAATCACGACTGTTTCTGAATTACTTAGACGAGACTGAATCATGGCCCTCGACATTCACGCTCACCGCATCCTGATCCTCGATTTCGGTTCCCAGTACACCCAACTGATCGCCCGCCGCGTGCGTGAAATCGGTGTTTACTGCGAACTGCATCCGTTCGACATGGACGAGGAAGCCATTCGCGAATTCGCTCCAAAAGGCGTGATTCTCGCCGGCGGCCCCGAGTCCGTGCACGAAGCCGACAGCCCTCGCTGCCCGCAAGCAGTGTTTGACCTGGGCGTGCCAGTCTTCGGTATCTGCTACGGCATGCAGACCATGGCCGAGCAACTGGGCGGCAAGGTTGAAGGTTCCGACCTGCGTGAGTTCGGTTACGCCCGTGTCGATGTGGTCGGCAAGAGCCGCCTGCTCGACGGCATCGAAGACCACATCGACGCCGATGGCCTGTTCGGCCTCGACGTATGGATGAGCCACGGTGACAAGGTCACCAAGATGCCGGAAGACTTCCACATCCTGGCCAGCACCCCGAGCTGCCCGATCGCCGGTATGTTCAGCGATGAGCGTCGTTATTACGGCGTGCAGTTCCACCCGGAAGTGACCCACACCAAGCAAGGCGGTCGCATCCTGTCGCGCTTCATCCTCGATATCTGCGAGTGCGAAGCGCTGTGGACACCGTCGAAGATTGCTGAAGACGCCATCGCCCAGGTCCGCGCTCAGGTCGGCACCGACAACGTACTGCTCGGCCTGTCCGGCGGCGTGGACTCCTCGGTAGTTGCCGCGCTGTTGCACAAAGCCATCGGCGATCAGCTGACCTGCGTCTTCGTCGACAACGGCCTGCTGCGTCTGCACGAAGGCGAGCAAGTGATGGCCATGTTCGCCGAGAACATGGGCGTCAAAGTGATCCGCGCCAACGCCGAAGAGCAGTTCCTCGGTAACCTGGCGGGTGAGTCGGACCCGGAGAAGAAGCGCAAGATCATCGGCCGTACCTTCATCGACGTGTTCGATGCCGAATCCTGCAAGCTGGACAACATCAAGTACCTGGCCCAGGGCACCATCTACCCGGACGTGATCGAGTCGGCTGGCGCGAAAAGCGGCAAGGCGCACGTGATCAAGTCGCACCACAACGTGGGTGGCCTGCCGGAAGAAATGAACCTCAAGCTGGTTGAACCGCTGCGCGAGCTGTTCAAGGACGAAGTCCGTCGTCTGGGCCTGGAACTGGGCCTGCCGTACGACATGGTCTACCGTCACCCGTTCCCGGGCCCGGGCCTGGGCGTGCGGATCCTCGGTGAAGTGAAGAAGGAATACGCCGACCTGCTGCGTCGCGCCGACCACATCTTCATCGAAGAACTGCGCAAGGCCGACTGGTACCACAAGGTCAGCCAGGCGTTCGTGGTGTTCCAGCCGGTGAAATCGGTTGGCGTTGTCGGCGATGGCCGTCGTTACGCCTGGGTCGTTGCCCTGCGTGCCGTGGAAACCATCGACTTCATGACCGCGCGTTGGGCGCACCTGCCTTACGAGCTGCTGGAAACCGTCAGCGGCCGTATCATCAATGAAATCGAAGGCATCTCTCGCGTTACCTACGACGTGTCGAGCAAGCCGCCGGCGACGATCGAGTGGGAGTGATCCCGGTCTGACTGATCGTCGGTAGTCCCTGAAAGGCCCTGTGAACGCGAGTTTACAGGGCCTTTTGCGTATCTGGCTCCGTGGTTGTCTGATTACACAGGTAGTCGCCCCTCGAGCACCATGCCCATGCGGCTGAGCGCTCGCGCAAGGCTGATCAGATTCGGGTAGTTGACCTGATGCACATCGGCCCAGGCGGGACGGTTGATCAGAAAGCCGCCGTCCCCGGTTCGCTCAATCATTGTCCGCGCAATCTGGTTGGTCCTGCTGCGATGAATCAACGTCCAGATTTCGTTTGATTTTTCGATGGTGAACATGCCTTGGCGAAACAGGAACCGATCGATTTCGTCGGGTGTTCGTTGAAGGATCGGTGTTGGCATTTGCAGGTTTATGTCGGCATACAAGGTGTCAAAGTCGCCACGCATTTGCGGTTGGGTTGGAGGAACATCACGTCCTACCTCTATGCCATTGTCTATTTCGATGTGCTGACTTTGGTCAGGGCTGACTTCCTCAATTCGCACTCCGATACCTCCTTCCATTTCGCTGATGCCGGCAATGCCCCTGAAGGTGTTGGTGTTTTCCTGGCCGGTCAGCACCACCCATTTTCCGGGGCCGTTGTAGGCTTCATTGGTCTGGATAACGGTGTGGGTAAGGTAGTTCTTGATAGCTTGCTCCCTGACACCGCTCAAGGGGGCGCCTTCGTATCTGTAACTGGCAAGGCAATCGGTCGCCTGGATTCGAATGCCGTACTGACGAGCAGTTTTTACGACTTCAATTGGGGTGAACTGCCCGGAAGAATTGCTTGCCAGCTGGTTCAGGTACTTTTCCAGCATGCCGTGCATCTTCCCGGTTTTAGCGAAGGCATCCAGGTCGACCTGATTAAAGTCGTTGAGCAGACGATGCATATAGATCGTCTTGACGTCTTGCTGGGCCAGCGTCTGCATGTTTTCGATGAGAAACCGCATGCTGGCAACGCGATCCTGACTTTCACCAATGACCAGGCCAGGTGAGTTATCGAATACCTTTTGAATGAGTTCCGGGACGGTCACAGATGGCGTGATGACGGGTTGCACTGGGCGTGCAGGCAATGAGGCAAAGAAGTCTCTTGGGGAGTGGAATGAGCGTGCATCCGCTATGAGTGCCGCGCGATGTTCGGCGACAAAACGTTCGTAAGTGGACACACCTTTGATACTTCCGTCGGGAAGATAAACGATTTTGATATGCGTCTCTTGCTTGCCCAACGCCAGGAAGTTCATTGACTGCCCATTGGAGGTATCGTATTTCGTCAAGGGGCTGCGAAGTTCGGGCGCAGAGTGAGTGGTCGCCTGGGAGGTTCCTGGAACGGGTTTGACGAGATCCTTCCCGCCTCCTTTCAAGCCGGCGTTTGGTGCCAACTCCCATTCACCTTCGGCATTCAGGCGTACCGGAATTGACCCCGTCGAGGCGAATGGATTTTCCGGATCGATGATAGCCCACGTGCCGCCGCCGTTAACGTCGGCTTCGTACCGCACGTAGTAAGCCTGGTCATTCATCAGGATGGCGGTAGAAGGGTTGGATTCCAGCGAGTGGATGCCCTGGAACTTGCCGCTTGTGGCGAGAGGGGCCTGACTTTCCAGAATCTCATTGCTTTGCCAGTGTTCCGGTACTTCAACAGATTGCCCGGACTCCTTCGGCAGGGGAGTGAACTCTTCAAGTTGACGAATTATCCCCTGCGAATCATCGGACGCTTGTGGGGCTTGCGCGCCGACAGGTTTATCAGGATTAGCGGAGGCCCTCAGATCCGCCATCTCAGCCGCTTCGGCCGCGTCGACCGAAGCGCCCGCTTCCTCCAATACGCTGACTTCCTTGAGCAGCGGGATGTTGAACAGGGTATTAATGCCATCGAGCACCGCGCCGATGATACCGGCCTTGCGTTCCGCCGCCGTATTGCCATTGACCGCTTTGTCGATGTTCAAGCCCATTGCCGCGATGCTGGCCCCGATCACCGGCAACGCGATGGGCCAGCCGAGTATGGCCAATGGACCGAAAACGTGCAGGCCGACAGTCAGATAACCCAGCCAAAGCTGTTTGCGCATTTGGCCATTGGACACGAGTGTCAGATCGGCCTCTTCCAGCATCGCACTTTGTACGGCCCGGCTCTGCCAGATGAACGCATCGCCGCTGATAGTGATGTTTTTCTGATTGATCAAGTGGTGATCGTATTTACCCCAGGTGCCGACCAACTGATTCATCAGCGGGGTGATGTTGTCGTGGACTTCCTTGCGTACCGACAGCGGGAAATGGGTCATGAATTCGCTGCGGGCTTGCTCTTCGTTCATTTGAAGCAGCATCCACCAGTGCATATCCGTCGGTGTCGGGTGCACGTGAAAGGCTTGCGGCGCGCCGGGAACGTAGGTGATCTGCCTACCGTTGCCGGTAACAATGCGCAAAATATCGGTGGCGACATGTCCAGCTACATCCAGGGCGCACATGGTGATACCTGTAGGGGCGGCGGATTCGGCCTGCAGCGTTGCCAAGGTGATCGGCCAGACAGGTTCACTGACGACGGCCCTGACGACAGTCTGAAAATCTTCTTCTTCCAGTTGGCCGTTTTGCCGAGCCTCGACGGCTTTGGTGAGGTAATTGCATTTGGCCAAGGTCCGGAAGTCATCGAAATGAGTGGTCCAGAAGGCATTCAGTTTGTTCAGATAGCGGTCACTGAGGCTCATCTCCCACAGGTCCGTGAGGACCTTGCTGGGGTACATCCGCACTTCATTGGTTTTGTTGAAAATGCTGGCGTTTGCATCTTCGGAGTAAAAGCCGCCATTACCATTCAGCTCGAGGGCGTCGTCTTGATCGGTAACGCGGTATCGGTGAATGACCAGCTGCGTCAAGGTCAATGACTCAATGGGTTTTGGGTAGTGTTCCCACCCCAGGAATGTCTGGTCGTTACTGACCGAGGTATTGCCAAAACGATGCCACCAGACCTGATCCGGGTCTCTGTCGGTGATGCCATGTTTTTTCAGTATTTCGCTGGCCACCGCATGGGCTTCTTCTTGCAGGCCCGGGCAGGCAGCGATGATGACGGGGGCAATCGTTTTAAGCTGTTCCTTGTCGGCAGCATTGGGTAACGCTTCAGTACTCTGATCAACAGGCATGCTCTCGCTCCTTGAGAAATGGGCTGTGAGGATTACCCATTTAGTCAAAGCAAGTGCACTACATAGTTATGCCCAAACGTGATTGATAAGAAGGTAGGGTCAGCGCCGGGCCACGTCCGAAAAGTAGAACTTGTCGAGGGTATGCCGCGATTCGGTGTATTCGAATTGACGACCGTCCTGCAGGAAGGTCTGGTTGCTGACCACAATCACATGGCTCTGGCCGTCGAGGTCCAGGTGTTGCTGGTCGTCCTTGCTGCGGGGCACCGCTTCGATGGTGCGCTGGGCGTAGGCGATTTGCAGTTGCAGGGTTTGCTCGATGAAGGCGTAGATCGAGTGCTCGGCGATGTCGCGGGACAAGCCGGGAATCACGTCGCTGACGAAATGGTTGATGTCCAGGATCACGCGTTTGCCGTCGATCCGCCGCACGCGTTTGATCCGGGTGATCAGGCTACCCTCTTCGGCCTTGATGTGTTCGAGCAGCGGGCCTTCGAGGGGAATCTGGGTGAACTCGACCACTTCGGTGCTGACGTCGTTGCCCAGTCGCGGGTAGGTTTCCTGGAAGCTGACGATGCCACCGAGTTGAAACTCGATCGGGTTGGTGGACAGCACGAAGGTGCCTTTGCCGTGGACTTTCTGGGCGAAGCCACGCTCCTGCAATTGCTCGATGGCCTTGCGCACGGTGCCGCGACTGGCCTGATAGCTGTCCATCAGTTCGGTTTCGGAAGGCAATCGGGCGCCGCGTTCCAGACGTTCGGTGGTGATGCTGGCAAGCAGATCGCTGTAGATCTGGTTGTATTTACTCATGGGGATGGCTCTGTGCCGCGTTGTGCTCAAGGTTTTGAACCTTAAGGGCAGGGTAGGGGTTTGTCCATGCGGCTTTGGGTTTCTTTGACTTCGGAGGTAGGAAATATCGCCGCCTGTCGGGTTCAGGATAAACAAAATCAAACTCGTCTGTACGAGTTGTTGCTTTAACTCGTACAGACGAGTATTTTTCGCTTCGGCGTGCTGCCAATAACAAAAAACTACAGCGGAAGAACAAGCATGAGCCATGACTATCCGAACATCGTCACCGAGCTGCTGCACAGCCTCGGTGGCAGCGACAACCTCGAGCAGGCCGCGCACTGTGTCACACGGCTGCGCCTGGCCCTCAAGGACCCGAGCCTGGTCAACAGCGCCACGCTGAACCAGATCGATCTGGTCAAGGGTTCGTTCTATACCGGCGGCCTGTTCCAGGTGGTGATCGGCCCTGGCGAAGTGGAAAAGGTCTACGCAGAGCTGCGCCGACAGACCGGTCTCGCCGTCTCGACCATCGCCGACGTCAAACAGAAAAGCGCCGACAAGATCAACGCCATGCAGCGACTGGTGCGGGTGTTTTCCGACGTGTTCATGCCGATTCTCCCGGCGCTGATCATTGCCGGCCTGCTGATGGGCATCAACAACCTGCTCGGCGCCAAGGGCATGTTCATCGAGGGCAAGACCCTGCTGGACGCCTATCCGAAGCTTGACGGGCTCTGGAGCCTGATCAACCTGATGGCCAACACGTCCTTCGTGTTCCTTCCGGCGCTGGTGGGCTGGTCGGCGGCAAAGCGCTTTGGCGGCAGCGAAATCCTCGGCATTGTGCTCGGCCTGATGCTGGTGCACCCGGATCTGCTCAACGCCTGGAACTACGGCAAAGCGGTGGCCGGGCTTGAGGGGCAGAGCTTGCCGTACTTCGACATCCTCGGTGTGTTCCAGATCGAGAAAGTCGGTTATCAGGGGCAAATCCTGCCGATCCTGCTGGCGGCCTATGTGATGAGCGTCATCGAAAAATGGTTGCGGGCGCGGGTGCCTAACGCGGTGCAATTGCTGGTGGTGCCGATCACCACCATCGTCGTCACCGGTGTGCTGGCACTGGCGGTGATTGGTCCGGTGACCCGCCATCTGGGGATTCTCATCACTGAAGGTGTGGTCACCCTGTTCGATCTGGCGCCGATGGTTGGCGGGGCGATTTTCGGCCTGCTCTACGCACCACTGGTGATCACCGGCATGCACCACATGTTTCTCGCAGTCGACCTGCAACTGATCTCCACCCAGGGCGGCACGTTCATCTGGCCGATGATCGTCATGTCCAACCTCGCCCAGGGCAGCGCGGCACTGGGAGTGTTCTACATGACCCGCAATGTGCGGGACAAAAGCATGGCCTCGACCTCGGCAATTTCCGCCTACTTCGGCATCACCGAACCGGCCATGTTCGGGGTCAACCTGCGCTACAAGTTTCCGTTCTATGCGGCCCTGACCGGCTCGGCCCTGGGCTGCATCTTCCTGTCGCTGAACAAGGTCCAGGCCTCGGCGATCGGCGTTGGCGGCTTGCCCGGTTTCATCTCGATCATCCCGCAGTTCATTCCGATGTTCGTGATCGGAATGGTGATTGCAATGGTCGTGCCGTTTGTTCTGACCTGCGGGTTGAGCATGAAGATTGTCCGGCCTGGGTATCGGGTCGCCTGATAGATCGCATTCGCCCGTACATATTCAAAAAGGAACCCGCCATGCAAGACTGGCAACGTTCGGTGATCTACCAGATCTACCCGAAGAGTTTTCACAGCCACGCCGGCAACCCCACGGGGGATTTGCTCGGCGTCGTGGCCAAGCTCGATTACCTGCACTGGCTGGGTGTCGATTGCCTGTGGATCACGCCGTTCCTGCGTTCACCCCAGCGTGACAACGGTTACGACATCAGCGATTACTACGCCATCGACCCGAGCTACGGGACCATGGCCGACTGCGAATTGCTGATCGCCGAAGCCGCCAAGCGCGGGATCAAGCTGATGCTCGACATCGTGGTCAACCACACCTCGATCGAACACACCTGGTTCCAGCAGGCCCGCAGCAGCCTCGATAGCCCTTACCGCGACTTCTATATCTGGCGCGACCAGCCGAATAACTGGGAATCCAAGTTCGGCGGCTCGGCCTGGGAGTACGAAGCCCAGACCGGCCAGTATTACCTGCACTTGTTCGATCACACGCAGGCCGACCTGAACTGGGACAACCCCAGGGTGCGCGCTGAAGTCTTCAAGATGATGCGGTTCTGGCGCGACAAAGGCGTGGGCGGTTTCCGTCTGGATGTGATCAACCTGATTTCCAAACCGGCGGATTTCCCTGAGGACAACACTGACGGTCGACGCTTTTATACCGATGGCCCGAACGTCCATGAGTACTTGCAGCAGATGCACCGCGAAGTGTTCGAAGGTCATGACCTGATCAACGTCGGCGAGATGTCGTCCACCAGTCTGGAACACTGCATTCGCTACTCGCGGCCGGAGTCGAAAGAGCTGTCGATGACCTTCAACTTTCATCACTTGAAGGTTGATTACCCGAACCTGCAAAAGTGGATTCGCGCCGATTTCGATTTCCTCGAACTCAAGCGCATCCTCTCCGACTGGCAGACCGGCATGCAGGCCGGCGGTGGCTGGAACGCGCTGTTCTGGTGTAACCACGACCAGCCGCGGGTGGTTTCGCGGTTTGGTGATGACGGCGAGCATCGGGTGGTGTCGGCGAAGATGCTCGGCACCGCGTTGCATTTCCTCCAGGGAACGCCGTTTGTGTATCAAGGTGAAGAGCTGGGCATGACCAATCCGGGGTTCGATCACATCGATCAGTACCGCGATGTCGAGACTCTGAACATCTTCCGGCTCAAGCGCGAGGCCGGTGCCAGCGACGCCGACAACATGGCGGCGATCATGCAGAAGTCCCGGGACAACAGTCGCACGCCGATGCACTGGAGCGCCGAGCCGAACGCCGGTTTCAGCGCTGTCGAACCGTGGATCGGGGTGCCGGCCAATGCCACGCAAATCAACGTCGCCCACCAACTCGACGACCCGGATTCGGTGCTGCATCACTACCGTCAGCTGATTGCCCTGCGCCGCAGTGAAGCGCTGATGTCCGATGGCGTGTACCGGCAGTTGTTGCCTGAACACACGCAAATCTGGGCGTACGTGCGTGAAGGCAATGGTGAGCGTTTGCTGGTGCTGAATAACTTTTATGGCACACCGTGCGAAGTTGAACTGCCGCCGGAGGTGATCAGCGAAGCGATGGCACAACGCCTGGTGATCAGCAATTACCCGGACTCTCCGCCACGACATCGGCAGGTCTTTTTACGGCCCTATGAGTCGTTCGTTCTGCACCTGACCAACATTTAAAAACACTGTTTCGAACAACACGCAGAACACTGCGCGGGGGAGTTTTGCGCGCCGGTTTTGCTGCATCACACAATAAAAATAATGAGGTGGTTCTTGAAAACAACAATAAATCGCAGTCTTGTAGCGGCGGGCGTGTGCCTGGCACTACCACTGTCAGCCCAGGCGCTGGAATTCGCCGGTTACTTGCGCAGCGGCGTCGGGACCTCGGTTAACAGCGGTAAACAGCAGTGTTTCCAGCTACCGGGAGCGCAGACCAAATATCGCTTGGGTAACGAATGTGAGCAGTACGCTGAACTTGAATTGCGCCAGGATCTGTACACCCTGGACGATGGTTCGGTGCTCAGCGTCGACGGCATGGCATCGCTGTATAACCAGTACGACAAGGACCTGACGTTCAACGGCGACAACGGCTCGGTGCGCATGCCGCAGCTGTATGCGCAATGGTCGAACATGCCCAGCCTCAATGGTGGTTCGCTGTGGGCCGGTCGGCGTTACTACAAACGTAACGACATCCATATTTCCGACTTCTACTACTGGAACCAGAGCGCCACCGGCGGCGGTATCGAAGACGTGCTGATCGGTGATCTGAAGTACAGCTACGCCTTCTCGCGCAAGGACAACCTGTACCAGAAGGACTACATCAACCGTCACGATTTCAACGTCGCCGGCTTCAACACCAACCCCGGCGGTGAGTTGGAGTTCGGCTTGAGCTACATCGACAAGCCCGACAGCCGCGACGCTCACCGTGGCTGGGCGATCACCACCCAGCATGTGCAGAAAGGTTTCCTGGGCGGCAAGAACAAACTGGCCTTTCAGTACGGCGAAGGCCCCGGCACGGGGTTGGGCTATACCGGTAACGTGAAGCTGGACGACAGCAGTAAAAGCTATCGCGTGGTGGAATTCTTCGACTGGCAAGTGACGCCGCGCTTCGGCGGGCAGGTCGAGGCGGTTTATCAGAAGGACATTCGCCCCGACGGCGCTGACCAGAACTGGATTTCCCTCGGAATTCGCCCGGCCTATGCGATCACCGAGCAAATCAAACTCGTGACCGAGCTGGGCCACGATCAGGTCGAGGCCACAGGCGGCACGCGCAAACTGAGCAAGTTCACCATCGCTCCGACCTGGTCACCCAAGGGCCCGGAATTCTGGGCGCGCCCCGAGGTGCGTCTGTATTACACCTATGCCAGCTGGAACGAGGCGGCCAAACGGGCGGCCAATGAACTGGCGGCAGGTTCGGCGTTATCCGACACCGGTGCCTTCGGCACGGCGCGGCATGGTTCGAACGTCGGATTGCAGGTCGAGTACTGGTGGAAATAAGCGATGCTGTCGGGGCCTCGCGCTCCATCGGCACTTCAAAGAACAAAACAGCAGGTGACGTCATGGCCACACCCCAACAATTGCAACTGCTGGCACCCTTGTCCGGCGTGCTGATGCCGCTGGACCAGGTGCCCGATCAGGTGTTTTCCAGTCGCGTGATCGGTGACGGTCTGTGCATCGACCCGACCTCGTCCACCTTGTGCGCACCGCTGGCTGGAGTGATCAGCAATGTGCAGGCCAGCGGGCATGCCGTCAGCATCACCGACGACAACGGCGTGCAGGTGTTGATGCACATTGGCCTCGACACCGTGAACCTGGCCGGCAAGGGCTTCACCCGATTGGTGGAGGAAGGTCAGCGGGTTGAGGTGGGGCAGGCGCTGATCGAGTTCGATGCCGATTACATTGCCTTGAACGCCCGCAGTTTGTTGACCTTGATGTTGGTGGTCAGCGGTGAGCCGTTCACTTGGCTGACGCCTGAAACGGGCGTAGTGGAAAGTGGTCAGTTGCTGCTGAGTTTGAGTCCGTCTGAAGTAGCGGCCGATGAGCTGGAGGAAGGCGAGGCACTGTTCTCAAAACCGCTGACGCTGCCCAATCTCAATGGCTTGCACGCCCGCCCTGCGGCGGTGTTTGCCCAGGCGGCGAAAGGTTTTTCGGCGAGTATTTGTTTGCA
This sequence comes from Pseudomonas sp. B21-019, assembly GCF_024749225.1. NCBI lineage: Bacteria > Pseudomonadati > Pseudomonadota > Gammaproteobacteria > Pseudomonadales > Pseudomonadaceae > Pseudomonas > Pseudomonas sp. B21-019. The sequence continues at coordinate 5,119,226 of NZ_CP087193.1, read as the reverse complement.
TAAACAGCAGGACAGCGCGAACGCCAAATCCCTGGTGGCGATCATGGCGTTGCAGACCGCTCACGGCGACATCGTGCAAGTCAGCGCGGCGGGCGCGGATGCCGAAGTGGCGATCAAGACCCTGGTCGAGTTGCTGGCCGCCGGGTGCGGAGAAGCCGTGACGGTGATGGCAGAGGTTGAAACGGTTGCGGCTGATGCTTCATCGCTGAAGGTGCTGCACGGCGTCTGTGCATCGGCGGGGTCGGCGTTTGGTCAGGTGGTGCAGATCGCGCAGCAGACCCTTGAAGTCATTGAATCCGGTCGGGGCGCGCAAGTTGAGCGCGAGCACCTGTCCCAGGCGTTGGCGACGGCGGTCCTGGACCTGCAGCAGTTGCGTGACCAGGCCACGGGTGACGCCCAGGCAGATATCTTCAAGGCGCATCAGGAACTGCTAGAAGACCCTAGCCTGCTGGATCAGGCCCTGGCGCTGATCGACGCTGGCAAAAGCGCCGGTTTCGCCTGGCGGGCTGCCACAGAGTCGACGGCTACCTTGTTCAAAAAACTGGGCAATGCCTTGCTGGCCGAACGGGCAGCGGATTTGGCCGACGTTGGTCAACGGGTGCTCAAGTTGATTCTCGGCGTAGAGGATCAAGCGATGGAGTTGCCGGAAGGGGCGATTCTGATTGCCGAGCAACTGACGCCCTCCCAGACCGCTGGCCTGGACACGCGCAAGGTGCTGGGGTTCGCGACGGTCGGCGGTGGTGCCACCAGCCACGTGGCGATTCTCGCCCGGGCCTTCGGCTTGCCGGCGATCTGCGGTTTGCCGGTTCAGGTGCTGGCACTGGCCAATGGCACCCGGGTTTTGCTCGATGCCGACCAGGGCGAGTTGCAGCTGGATCCCGAGCTGGCCGCCATCGAGCAGTTGCAAGCCAATCGTCAGCGACAAAAGAAACGCCGGCAATATGAATTGGAAAATGCCGCGCTGGCTGCCTGTACCCGCGATGGTCATCACGTTGAAATCACCGCCAACATCGCTTCGCTGGCCGAAGCTGAGCAGGCCATGACACTGGGCGGCGAGGGCGTCGGTCTGTTGCGTTCGGAGTTTCTTTATCTGGATCGCAACCATGCACCGAGCCATGACGAGCAAGCGTCCACCTACAGGGCCATCGCCCGAGCATTGGGGCCTGCGCGCAATCTGGTGGTGCGGACCCTGGATGTCGGCGGCGATAAACCATTGGCCTACGTGCCGATGGACCGTGAAACCAACCCGTTCCTGGGCATGCGCGGCATTCGTTTGTGTCTGGAGCGTCCGCAGCTGTTGCGCGATCAGTTCAAGGCGATCCTGAGCAGCGCCGGGTTGGCTCGGCTGCACATCATGTTGCCGATGGTCACGCAATTGTCGGAGTTGCGGCTGGCCCGTCAGCTGCTTGAAGAGGAAGCGCTGGCAGCAGGGCTCACGGAACTGCCGAAACTGGGGATCATGATCGAAGTGCCGGCAGCGGCGCTGATGGCGGATCTGTTTGCGCCCGAGGTGGATTTCTTCTCCATTGGCACCAACGACCTGACCCAATACACCCTGGCCATGGACCGCGATCACCCGCGGCTGGCCAGTCAGGCCGACAGTTTTCATCCATCGGTGCTGCGCTTGATCGCCGGTACTGTGAAAGCCGCCCATGCCCATGGCAAATGGGTCGGTGTGTGCGGCGCCCTGGCTTCGGAACATCTGGCGGTGCCGTTGTTGCTGGGGCTTGGCGTGGATGAGTTGTCGGTGAGCGTGCCGCTGATTCCGGCGATCAAGGCGGCGGTTCGCGAAGTCGACCTGCTGGACTGTCAGGCCATCGCCCAGCAAGTGCTGGGGCTGGAAAGTGCCGGGCAGGTGCGCGAGGCATTGCGGCTGCACCACGAGGCGACGGTCGATACTTCACTGGTTCTGGAGAACTGAGCATGTTCGAGAAAATGCAGCGGGCGTTCTGGAAAGCGTTGACCCCGGATCTGGTGGTGGATGAGTCGAAAGCGGTAGCTCAAGCCGTTTCCGGGCTGGCACCGAATGTCGTGGCCGCACTGGGCGGTGCGGATAACCTCAAGTCACATCAGCCCGTGGCGCTGACCCGGATGCGGGTGGAGTTACGGGATGTGGCGCGGATGGATCGGCAGGCGTTGACGGCGGCTGGAGTGCCAGGCGTGATGATGCTGGACGGTGGAGTGGTGCATCTGCTCACCGGTTTGCAGTGATCGTTCCCACGCGTTGCCCTTACTGTTTCTCATCCGCAGGTGTATCGTATTCGCCTTTTGCAGGCACCGCGCCTGTGGCTGATACGTGAGGTAGTTGAGTTCATGTCCTTTACCCGTCGACAAATACTCGGTGGTCTGGCCGGTCTTGTGGTGGTTGGCGTGGGGGCCGGTGGCGCGTCGCGTTACTGGCTGGGCAAGATGGCCGACGCTGAGGCCGGCCACGACTATGAGCTGATCGCCGCCCCGCTGGACGTCGAACTGGTGGCCGGGCACAAGACCGAGGCCTGGGCGTTCGGCCCCTCGGCGCCGGGCACTGAGTTGCGCGTGCGTCAGGGCGAATGGCTGCGGGTGCGCTTCATCAACCACTTGCCAGTGGCGACCACCATTCACTGGCACGGCATCCGTCTGCCGCTGGAAATGGACGGCGTGCCCTACGTGTCGCAATTGCCGGTACTGCCGGGCGAATACTTCGACTACAAGTTCCGTGTGCCCGACGCCGGCAGCTATTGGTATCACCCGCACGTGAACAGCAGCGAAGAACTCGGTCGCGGGCTGGTCGGTCCGCTGATCATCGAAGAGCGCGAGCCCACCGGTTTCAAGTACGAAAAGACCTTGAGCCTCAAGAGCTGGCATGTCGATGAAGAAGGCGCTTTCGTGCCGTTCAGCATTCCTCGTGAAGCGGCCCGTGGCGGTACGGCTGGGCGCCTGTCGACCATCAATGGCATCTCGCAAGCAGTGATCGACTTGCCTGCCGGGCAGATCACCCGCGTACGCCTGCTCAACCTCGACAACACCCTGACTTATCGCCTCAACATCCCCGGCGTCGAAGCGCAGATCTACGCGCTGGACGGCAATCCCATCGAGCCACGTCCATTGGGCAAGGAATACTGGCTGGGCCCGGGCATGCGCATTTGCCTGGCAATCAAGGCTCCGCCGGCCGGCGAAGAACTGTCGCTGCGCAATGGCCCGATACGCCTGGGCACCTTCCGCTCAGTGGCCAATACCGACGCGCCGACCGAATGGCCGCCAGCGCTGCCCGCCAACCCGGTGGCCGAGCCGGACCTGGCCAATGCCGAGAAACTCAACTTCAATTTTGAATGGGTGGGCTCGGTGTCGGTCAACGTCGACAACGGCAAGCCGCCCAGCCTGTGGCAGATCAACGGCAAGGCTTGGGACATCACCGACAAGACCTGCGCCGACCGACCGATTGCCAGGCTCGAAAAGGGCAAAAGCTATATTTTCGAATTTAAAAACATGACTCAGTATCAGCACCCGGTCCATTTGCATGGCATGAGCTTCAAGGTTATTTCCTCGAACCGGCACAAGGTCATCCCGTACTTCACCGACACTTACCTGTTGGGCAAGAACGAGCGCGCGCAAGTGGCGCTGGTGGCGGATAACCCGGGCGTCTGGATGTTCCACTGCCATGTGATCGACCACATGGAAACCGGCCTGATGGCCGCCATCGAGGTGGCTTGATGCGTCAGATACGCCCCGCGGCGATTATCGACCGCAGCCGTGATCGTGATTTCATGCGCGAAGCCCTGGCCCTCGCCGCCGAAGGCGCGGCGCTGGGTGAAGTGCCGGTGGGCGCGGTGCTGGTGCAGGACGGTGAAATCATCGGGCGCGGTTTCAATTGCCCGATCAGCGGCAATGACCCCAGCGCCCACGCCGAGATGGTCGCGATCCGCGCCGCCGCCCAGGCCGCCAGCAACTATCGCCTGCCGGGCAGTACGCTATACGTGACGCTGGAGCCGTGCAGCATGTGCGCCGGGCTGATCGTGCATTCGCGGATTGCGCGGGTGGTGTATGGCGCGCTGGAGCCCAAGGCCGGAATTGTGCAGAGCCAGGGGCAGTTTTTTACCCAGGGCTTTTTGAATCACCGGGTGCTGTACGAAGGCGGGGTGTTGGCCGAGGAGTGCGGGGCAGTGTTGAGCGAATTCTTCAAGGCCCGTAGGGCCAAGCCAGCGGATTAGGCGGCGACAGGTAGGCCGCCTTGCCCGCGAAGCTTTTACTTGCGGGCAACAATCACCGCACGCATCGGCGCCGGCAGCCCTTCGATCGTTTTGCTGTGATCATCCGGATCAAGGAAGTCGCTCAACGATTGATACTTCATCCACTCCGTCCCGCGTTGTTCCTCGACCGTGGTCATGCTCACATCCACGCAACGCACATCGCTGAACCCGGCGCGACGCAACCACAGTTCCAGCGCCGGCACCGACGGTAGGAACCAGACATTGCGCATCTGCGCGTAACGGTCTTCCGGCACCAATACCTGCTGTTGATCGCCTTCGATTACCAGCGTCTCCAGCACCAATTCACCACCCTTGACCAGGCAATCCTTCAGCGCCAGCAAATGCTCGATCGGCGAACGGCGATGGTAAAACACGCCCATGGAAAACACCGTGTCGAAGCCTTCCAGATTCGGCGGCAGGTCTTCGAAAGGGAAGGGCAGGTGCCAGGCATTGGGTTCGGACAGGTAACGCTGCACCGCCTGGAACTGGCAGAAGAACAGCCAGTTGGGGTCGACGCCGATTACGCTGTCGGCCCCGGCGCCGAGCATGCGCCACATGTAATAGCCATTGCCGCAGCCGACATCGAGGATGCGTTTGCCCTTCAGGTCCAGATGTGGAGCCACCCGGGACCACTTCCAGTCCGAGCGCCATTCGGTGTCGACATGCACGCCAAACAGGTCAAACGGCCCTTTACGCCAAGGTGACAAGCCCATCAGCGCGGTGCGCATTTGCGCGCGGGTTTCATCGTCGCAATCGGTGTCCAGCTTAAGGCCGTTCAACAAGTCGACTTCGCTCGGCTGGATCTTCGGCAACGCATCCAGTGCGCTCTGCCAGCGCTCCAGGTCACCGTGACCTTTTTCCATTTTCTTGTCGAGTTGCACTTGCAGGGTGTTGGCCCATTCGGCCAGCGGCGTACCGGCCAGACGGCGGGCGAGGGGGGACAAATCAATCATGGCAAGGCAATCAACGAGGCAAAGTTAAGACACTGGAACCACGGCACGACTTTCGAGAACCCGGCGGCCAGCAGGCGTTCGCGGTGTTCTTCGAGGCTGTCGGGCTTCATGACATTTTCGATGGCGCTGCGCTTCTGGGCGATTTCCAGTTCGCTGTAGCCGTTGGCGCGTTTGAAGGCCACGTGCAGGTCAGTGAGCAACGCGTGTTCTTCGGGGTCGTTGAAGCGCAGCTTCTCCGACAAAATCAGCGCGCCACCGGGCAGCAACGATTGGCGGATGCGCGCGAGCAACGCGGTGCGCTGGTCCGGAGCGATGAATTGCAGGGTGAAGTTCAGCGCCACCACCGAGGCCGGCTGGAATTCCAGGGCGAGGATGTCGCCTTCGATCACTTCCACCGGCAGCAACTCCTGGAACATCGAGTCCTGGCCGTTGAGGTATTCGCGGCAACGCTCGACCATGGCCGCGGAATTATCCACAGCAATGACGCGGCAGCCGTCGGTACGCACGTGGCGGCGCAAGGCCTGGGTCACGGCACCCAGCGACGAGCCCAAATCGTAGAGCACGCTGTTTGGCTGAGCGAATTGCGCGGCGAGCACGCCGAGGTTTTCAACGATGGTCGGATAACCCGGCACCGAGCGCTTGATCATGTCCGGGAACACCCGCACCACGTCCTCGTTAAAGGCGAAGTCAGGCACCTGGGCCAAAGGCTGGGCGAAAAGGCGATCGGATTCTTTGCTCACGGCGGTTCCAGCGGCGTAGGTGGAAAAGGCCGGCATTTTAGCCAACTTGGCGCGGGGATGCGCGGGTTTGCTGATAAACCGCCGGACTAACCTCGGTTAACGCAGAGACATGCTGTTGTGGCGAGGGAGCTTGCTCCCGTTCGGCTGCGCAGCAGTCGTCATCCGGTAAGTGGGTTTTGTCTGGGAAGTTGGTGTCGCCTGGGTTGGGGCTGCTTCGCAGCCCAGCGGGAGCAAGCTCCCTCGCCACAGGATTCAGCGCGGTTTCTGGGTGAACGCCGACGCCGCAATCCCCCATTGCCCCAGCCAGTAACTCAGAATGATTACGTAAGGCGCGGCATGAAATGGCATCACAAACCGGTTAATGCCAATCACGCTGTCAGAACACACAAACGCCACCGCGCCCGCCGCTGCCAGCAGCGCCGAGCGTTTGGGCACATCGGTGCCGAGTCGGGCCAGGGCGCGCCAGAGCATGGCGCTGATGGCCAGACCGTAGACGATCACCGGGACCAGCAGCGGCCCCAAGCCATTGGAAATCAGAATCCCCAGCAGCACGGCACCCACGCCGAAGGCGAGGATCAGCGGCAACACAGCCAGACGCCGGCAATCGCTCAAATAAGCCTTCAGATACGCCAGATGCGCGAGCAAAAATGCTCCAAGTCCAAACACGAACAAGTCTTGCGGCCATGCCAGCAACACATCGCCGACCAAGGAGAAAATCAAACCCAGGCTGATCCAGCGCCGATACGCGCTGGGCGGTGCATCGTGCAACCAGCCGAGCAGGGCCAGCACAGGCATCGGTTTGACCAGCAGGCAGAGCAGCGCGGCATGCACGCTCAGGCCATACACAAAGGTCACCGCGCCCATCAGCGCCAGAATCAGCCAGCCCACGATCAGTTAACCGCGATGGCGCAGTCGAAGGTTTGCACCGCCGGTACTTCCGGTGCCCACGGTTGTGAGTAAGTCAGCCGCAGGCGACCAGTGCCGGTGGCGAAGGCCTGGAAACGCCAGGTCGAGACGCCGGCACTGCCGACGATCCCGGCGTCTTCCGGGTTGCTGTAAACCTCGGGGCTGAGCGCGCGCAACACACCACCGGCTGAATCCTGGATCGCCCAGCGGTAGCCCGTGGTCGGGTTGCTTGGCAGCGTCAGGATCAGGGTTTGCCCGTTGTGCAGTTTCGCCGGGCATTCGCTTTGTTTTTCCACGGTCAGGTTCTGTTTCGGTTGCGAGGCGCAAGCACTCAGCAGAGCAAGGGCGAGGGGGACAAACAGGCGAGTGGGGGACATAAGATCAGCGGCTCCGGCGTTCACGACGAACGGCGAGCATAACTGAAGATGAGACAAATTGTGACGGTCGCCCATTAGGGGTGATCGGGGCGGGAGGCGGGTAATGCCCGTCAGTCAGTGCAGTCCATGTGGGAGCGGGTTTGTGGCGAGGGGGCTTGCCCCCTCGCCACAGGCCCGCTGCCGGCGGGTTTAGAGTGTGCCGAAAACTTTCTTCGCCAAACTGGTCGCCGCTGCCGCAGGGTTCTTGCGAATGGTTTCTTCCTGTTTGCCAATCATCTCGAACAATCCGTTCAACGCCTGTTCGGTAACGTAGCTTTCGATGTTGGCATTTTTCGCATCCAGCACACCCAGCGTCGCGGCTTGCCCGGCGAACGCGTTGTATTGCTGAGCCAAACCAACCTGGTCGGTGGCTTGCTTGACGATCGGCAAGAACTTGGTGCGGATCTGTTCGCGGCTGGTTTTGCTCAGGTACTGAGTGGCCGAATCCTGGCCGCCGCTGAGAATCCCCTTGGCATCTTCCACGGTCATCTTCTTCACCGCATCCACCAGAATCGGCTGAGCCTGCGTTACCGCCGCTTCAGCCGCCTTGTTCATGCTGGTTTCCAGTTGATCGACCTGGTCGCCCATGCCGAACTGTTTCATTTTCTTGGCGACCTTACCCAGTTTTCCCGGCAGTTCGATTTTCACGTCCGGGTTGTTGCTAAAGCCGCCGGGTGTGCCCAGCTGTTTAACGGCCAGCTGCGCGCCTTGGGTCAGGGCGTCCTTGAGGCCGCCGGTGGCGTCTTGTTGCGACAGGTCACTGAGTGACAGTGCCAGGGCGTTGGCGCAAATCATCAAGCCTGCGCACAGGCCGGCGAAGCGAAGGGTAGGGCGCAACATGGCGGCTTCCTTATTCAGAAAAAAGGCTCAGAAAAAAAGTTCAGAAAAGACAGTTAACGGACGGCATCGACGCGGATTTTCAGTGGCTGCGGATCTTTGCCGTCCAGTTGCACGGCGTGATGTTCAGTGGTGATGAACATTAATTTGCCGTCCACTTCAATCCGCGCGCTGACTGAGTAACGATGACCGGGTTTGACCTGGGCCGGATCGTAGCTCAAATGAAACGGCAACGGCACCTGGCCTTTGACCGGACCTTTCTGTTCATCGAGCACCACCGCTGGCGCGTCGGCCAGGGACACGTCCTGCAGAGTGATGCTCAGGGTCGCGCTCGGTGGCAGGGCGATGCGTTGCAGGTAGAAAATTTCGCCGTCAAGGCTGACTTTGGTGGCCGGTGTCGTTGACTGGCAGGCGCTTAACAAAGTGGCAGCAGCAAGAAGAGCAATTTTTTTCATCGGAACCTCCAGGACTTGAGCATAGGAAGAAAGCCGGCGCTCAAGGAAATCTAGCGGATTTTGCCGATAGTGTCAGTGAACAAACGTAAGGGCGTATCTAACCACTGATTGAACGTCAGCAATAGACGTGAACTTGCTGGTTGTGGTGTCGGTAAAAGCTCGATAGGGCCCGGAGAGACCGAGATGCGTTGGTGATATCTGTTTTCAATCCCGCTCAGTGCGTAGCGCTTGCCGGGGACGACATCGTCTGGGTCATATTTCAAATAAAACGAAGTTGCAGTTTGTTCATCGTGAGTGACGCGTACCAGCTCAACTTCAGGGTTCCCGGTTTCATGCAGGCTGACGGTCACCGCTTGCTCTGCGGCTACGGCCTTCGGTTCTTGTGCTTCAACATACAAATACCCGATCGGACTCAAGTGCAGGGTCTGGTGATAGGGCGCGTGATTGACGATCACGAAGTAATCCTGTTCCAGCAGCAACGGTTGTTGGTTATGGAACATCTGTATGTTGATCCGGTACTTGACGCTGATATCCAGGTAGTGGTGCGCAAATGAAAAACTGAACTGGCCATCGGTAATCGAAGGGTATCGCCAGTTTTTGACTTTTATCGGTTGATTGGCATTGGCGACCTGGATGTCGATAATTGTTTCACTGTCGCCGTCGAGGGGGGCAATAAAGTCAGGTGGCAAACTGAAAGTCAGAGTGATGTTTGGGGTTTCTTCGTTCAATAGACTCATCTCGATATCCTTATCGCGATTATTTAAAGGGAGTCTATTAATTCACGAATCAACTAACCGGAAAACATCTGCGCGTTCCGGTTAGTTGTCAGCAAGTTTCAAGCGTCAGGCACGACCGCCGTTTCTGCCGCATCCTCACTGCGATGTAGCGCCACCTGACGGATCGACAAACGAATCTCCGCCGGCAATACCCGTTTGGCCGCGCCTTCGGCCAGTTCACCCAGCAGTTCGTGGTAGCTCAGCTTGCCGGCTTCGTCGCGGCGCAGCACGTCGAGATCGAGCATCGTCTGGATAAAGTGACGGAACAGGCTCTTGTCGAAAAACTCCGGGGCGTTCAGGCCGTGGAGGATCGACAGGCGCTGGGCCATGACCGTGCAGAGGTCTTCGAGTTCTTCGGCGCTGATGCTGTTCTGGCCGCTGTTGAGCAGCAGGGAAACGGTCATGTAGAAGCGCTGCAAGGTCTGGGCGATGCTTTTCGACAGCAGCGTCAGCAACACGAAATGTCGCGAACTTGGCGCCGGACGCAGGTACACGTCCTTCTCGAAACGCAGCAGGCCTTGCTCGACGAAGGCTTCGAGCCACTGATCAATCACGCCATCGAGTTCGTCCAGCGTCCAGCGAATGAACAGCTCCGATTGCAAGTACGGATACAGTGCGCGTGTGTAGCGCAGGATTTGCTCGCGGCTCATGCGCGACGCGCTCTGGAAGAAACTCGCCAGCAGCGACGGCAACGCGAATATGTGCAACACGTTGTTGCGGTAGTAGGTCATCAGGACGGCGTTTTGTTCGTCCAGGTACAGAATCTTGCCCAGCGCATCGTTCTGCTCGGACAGCAGGTCCATGTCTTTCACATGCTCGATCAGCGCGCGACCGTCACCGTCCGGCAGGGTGGTGTGCGGCGAATAAGGGACCTTGCGCAACAGCGCCAGATACAAATCGAGCACCCGCGCCATGGCGCGATCGTCCAGCGCCAGGCGGCTGGTGGACAGCAGCGCCAGGGCTACCAGATTCACCGGGTTGATCGCCGCCGCTTCGTTCAGATGCTGCGCGACTTTCTCGCCGAGGCGGTTGGTGGTTTCGTTGAGCCAGGCCGGTTTGAATTGCGGGCCGTGTGCCTGTTGGCGCCAGTCTGGCTGTTCGCTGTCGAGGAACTCCGCCAGTTTGATCGGCTCACCGAAGTTCACCGCGACCTGACCGAAGCGCTGTTTGAGCGCGCCGATGACTTTGAAGATGTCGAAGATCGATTCTTTCTTCTTGCTCGCGCCACGTAATTCGCCGAGGTAGGTGCGGCCTTCCAGCACGCGCTCGTAACCGATGTACACCGGCACGAACACGATCGGCATGCGCGACGAGCGCAGGAAGCTGCGCAGCGTGATCGCGAGCATCCCGGTTTTCGGTTGCAGCATGCGCCCGGTGCGCGAACGGCCGCCTTCGACGAAGTACTCGACCGGGAAGCCTTTGGTGAACAGGGTGTGCAGGTATTCGTTGAACACCGAGGTATAGAGCGGGTTGCCCTTGAAGGTGCGGCGCATGAAGAACGCACCGCCACGGCGTAGCAGGCCGCCGATCCCCGGCATGTTGAGGTTGATCCCGGCGGCGATGTGCGGCGGGGTCAGGCCGTTGCGGAACAGCAGATAGGACAGCAACAGGTAGTCGATGTGGCTGCGGTGGCAGGGTACGTAGATCACTTCGTAACCCGGGGCGACCTTTTGCACGCCTTCGATGTTGTTGACCTTGATCCCGTCGTAGATCTTGTTCCAGAACCAGCTCAGCACCACTTCCATGAAGCGGATCGCGGTGTAGGTGTAGTCGGAGGCGATTTCGTTTCCGTAGCGCAAGGCCTGGGCCTTGGCTTTTTCCGGGGAGATGTTTTCGCGCTCGGCTTCGTCGAGGATCGCTTGCTTGACCAGCGGCTGGTTGAGCAGGCCTTTGACCAGGTTGCGCCGGTGGGAAATGTCCGGGCCGATCACCGCCGCTTTGAGGTTGCGAAAGTGCACCCGCAGAATCCGCTGGGCCATGCGCACAGTGCGTTCGTGGCCCTTGTTGTGTTCGATCAGTTCGCGCAGGTGGATCGGCGCGGAGAACTGCACGCGGGTCTTGCGCCCCAGTACGATGATGCTCAGCAACCGGCGCAACCGCCCGGTGACCGCCCAGCTGTCGGCGAACAGCAGCTTCCATGGGCTGTTTTCGCTGTCTGGCGACTGGCCCCAGAACACGCTGACCGGAATGATCTGCGCGTCTTCGGCGGCGTTCTGGCTCAGGGCGCTGACCAGACGGGTCAGGGTTGGCGGCGCACCGCGTTTGTCCTGACGACCAAGCCAGTCGGGATCCGGTGTCAGGTAAAAGAACGCGGCGGGCTCCACCAGCGCACCCACTGATACAGGCAATACCGGACGGGGCAGGCCGGCCTTGCTGCATTCGGTATCGACCACGGCAAGGTCGGTCAGCGAAGGATTTTGCAGGACGTAGAACACCGGCCGGCTGCGGTCGAGGTTAAGGGTGAACGACGACTGGTTGATCGTCTCCGAGCGAACCCAGAGGTACAGCAGTCGGCGCAGGGTGCCAAACACAAGACGGCGGAACGGGGAACGGGTCATACGGCTTCTGCGTGAGTGAATAAAACCGAGCGTTTGCTCGGGCGGTCGATAGTGTGCCGGATTCATCGAAAATCGGCAAAAAAGCGGCGAAGTAAACTCCAGTTGAGAGTTTTTGCGTCTGTCATATACTCGGCGAGCCCGCACTGGCCAGACAGTGGCACCTACTCAGTGCAAGCGATGTTCCCGAGGCTTTCCTGCGAAAAGCCCGATCAATAATAAAAAAGGAGTATGAACAGATGGCAACACGCGAAACCGGCAACGTGAAGTGGTTCAACGACGCCAAGGGTTATGGCTTCATTCAGCGCCAGGACGGGGTGGACGTGTTCGTGCACTACCGCGCGATCCGTGGCGAAGGGCATCGCTCGCTGACTGAAGGTCAGCAGGTTGAATATGCGGTGGTGGAAGGGCAGAAGGGCTTGCAGGCTGAGGATGTTGTAGGTCTGTAAAGCTTAAGGTCAAAAGATCGCAGCCTTCGGCAGCTCCTACGCGCCTGTGGGCGCCGCCGAAGGCTGCGATCTTTTTCGTTTTACGCGGTTTTCCAGGTGATCTCTTCTTCACCATCGACGCTGATGCGAATCCAGCGATCTGCCGTTTCCTCACCTTCTTCCTCGACCCAGCTACCCGGCGCGCAACGCACTTCGACGTTCAGTGCGGCAAATGCGGCGCGGGCGCAAGCGATGTCGTCTTCCCATGGGGTCTGGTCGCTTTCCAGGTACAGGCTGTTCCATTTTCCTACGGCTTTGGGCAGCCAGGTCACTGGCACGCTACCAGCCTTGCACTTGTAGGTCTGGCCTTTCTGAACCCAGTCGGTGCACGGGCCTAAAGCCGCGCCGAGCCAGGCCGCGATGGCTTTGTGATCGACGTCGGCGTCTTTCAGGTAAATCTCGATGTCCGGTTGGCGCATGGATGTCCTCGCTGCGGGTCTGAAAAATCCATTCGCGGATTTAGCCGGTCTTGGGCCGTTGCTCAAGACCAAAAATTAAAGTTGTTCTCTAACTACTGCTGCAGAACGAAATAATCGTAGCGCATCGAAACGGTGACCTCGAACGGTTCCACTTGTTCGATGACCGCTGCCCGGCGTTCGGCACTGGCGCGCCAGCCGTGAGGTGTCATCGCCAAGAGATTCGCGCGATCCTGACCATTGACCAGCATCAGTTTGAACTCCAGGGTTTCGCTGTGTTGCAACGCCATGCCTTCCGGCACCAACGCCAGGTGCTTGTCGTCGGTGTACTCGCGCACTTCATCGTACAGCCGCTCACGCAGTTCCATCAGATGGCCGCTGGTCGGCCCGACTTTCATCAAGCCGCCACCGGGGCTGAGCAGACGTTTGGCTTCTTCCCAGTCCAGCGGGCTGAACACGCTGGCCAGAAACTGGCAGCTGCCCGAGGCCAATGGCACCCGCGCCATGCTGGCGATCAACCAGGTCAGCGCAGGGTTGCGTTTGCAGGCGCGTTTGACGGCCTCCCGGGAAATGTCCAGGGCATAGCCATCGGCGTTGGGCAAGGCTTCGGCGATTTGCGCGGTGTAATAACCCTCGCCACAGCCGATGTCCAGCCAGCGCTGGGGTGCATAACCGGCCGCCAGTTCCGCCAGACGCTTGGCCACCGGCGCGTAATGGCCGGCGTTCAGAAAGTCGCGACGGGCTTCGACCATCGCCTGGTTATCCCCAGGGTCACGGCTGTTCTTGTGTTGCACCGGCAGCAGGTTCAGGTAGCCCTGGCGCGCACGGTCGAAACGGTGCCCGGCGGGGCAGGCCACGCCGTTGTCCACCGCGTTCAGCGGTTCGCTGCAGATCGGGCAGGCGAGCATCAGGCGAGCAACTTGATCAGGGTTTGGTAGTAGATTTCGGTCAGCACGTCGAGGTCGGCCGCCAGTACACGCTCGTTGACCTGGTGGATCGTCGCGTTGACCGGGCCCAGTTCGACCACTTGGGTGCCCATGGTCGCGATGAAGCGCCCATCTGAAGTGCCGCCGCTGGTGGAGGCTTTGGTGTCACGACCGGTGATGTCCTTGATGCTCGCCGACACCGCGTCGAGCAGCGCGCCTGGCTCGGTCAGGAACGGCAGGCCGGACAGCGCCCAGTCGATGTGCCAGTCCAGGCCATGCTTGTCGAGAATGTCGGCGACGCGCTTTTGCAGGCCTTCGACGGTGGACTCGGTGGAGAAGCGGAAGTTGAACACCGCCACCAGATCACCCGGAATCACGTTGGTCGCGCCCGTGCCGGAATTGACGTTGGATATCTGGAAACTGGTAGGCGGGAAGAAATCGTTGCCGTGGTCCCAGTGCTCGGCGGCAAGTTCGGCCAGGGCCGGGGCGGCGAGGTGGATCGGGTTCTTCGCCAAGTGCGGATACGCCACGTGGCCCTGCACACCGCGCACGGTCAATTTGGCGCCGAGGGAACCGCGACGGCCGTTCTTGACCACGTCACCCACCAGGGTGGTGCTCGACGGCTCGCCGACGATGCACCAGTCCAGACGCTCCTTGCGGGCGGCAAGGCGCTCGACTACGGCCTTGGTGCCGTGATGGGCCGGGCCTTCTTCGTCACTGGTGATCAGGAACGCGACCTTGCCCTTGTGATCCGGATAGTCGGCGACGAAACGCTCGGCCGCCACGGTCATGGACGCAAGGCTGCCTTTCATGTCCGCCGCGCCACGGCCGCAGAGCATGCCGTGTTCGTCGATCACCGCGTTGAACGGATCGATCTGCCAGGCGGCCACCGGACCTGTCGGCACCACGTCGGTGTGACCGGCGAAGCACAGCACCGGGCCGTCGTGTTTGCCGTGGGTCGCCCAGAAGTTATCCACATCTTCGATGCGCATCGGTTCCAGCATAAAACCGGCATCGCCCAGGCGCTGCATCATCTGCTTCTGGCAATCGGCGTCGATCGGCGTCACGGATGGACGGCGGATCAGGTCGATGGCGAGTTGAAGGGTCGGCGAAAGGTCGGCGTGGGCCGTCATGTAAGAACTCCGAGGTGCGCACGGTAAACATGTAGGGGCTGCCGAAGCAGCTCCTACCGAGTTTGTTGGCATTGAAAAAGGCGATCATTCTAAAGCAAAACGGCGGCCCGAAGGCCGCCGTTTGACGTTATCTAATAACGGATTACGCCGGTACCGGCGCAGCTTCTACCGAAGGTTTGGGCAGCGACGACAGGAACGCCATGATCAGCGCCGCCAGGTACGGCAGCGACTGCACCAGCAACATGGTCACCCAGAAGCGCATGTCGTTGCTTGGTATACCCTGCACCAGGAAGATCCCCAGCGCCGCGCCCCACAACAGCAGCATGATGAACAGCTCTTCGCGAGCCTCCGAAATCGCCACCCAGAAGCCGTGGTTATCGGCATTCTTCGGTGTGCGGAAGAACGGAATGCTGCTGGTGAAGAAACCGTACAGCACCGCTTTGGCGATGGTGTGCGACAACGCCAGCCCGGCCAACGCGGCGCAGAAGGCGTCTTTCAGGTTGACCCCGACCGCGCGGCGGTACAGGAAGATGATCTTGCCTACCTTGAACACGAACAGCGCCAATGGCGGGATCGCGAAAATCAGCAGCGGCGGATCGACCCGTTGCGGCACGATGATCATCGCCGCCGACCACAACAATGCGCCGATGGTGAAGAAGATGTTCATGCCGTCCGCCACCCACGGCAGCCAGCCCGCGAGGAAGTGGTAACGCTGGCCACGGGTCAGCTCGGTGTCCTTGCCGCGCAGCAGGCTGGCGGTGTGACGCTTGATGATCTGAATCGCGCCATAGGCCCAGCGGAAACGCTGTTTCTTGAAGTCGATAAAGGTATCGGGCATCAGGCCTTTGCCGTAGCTGTCGTGGTAATACGCTGCCGACAGACCTTTTTCGAATACACGCAGACCCAGCTCGGCGTCTTCACAGATACACCAGTCGGCCCAGCCCAGTTCCTCGAGCACCGAGCGACGGGTCATGGTCATGGTGCCGTGCTGGATGATCGCGTCACGGTCGTTGCGGGTGACCATGCCGATATGGAAGAAACCTTTGTATTCGGCGTAGCAGAGCTTCTTGAAGGTGCTTTCGTTCTGGTCGCGGTAATCCTGTGGCGACTGCACCACGGCGATTTTCGGGTCGGCGAAGTGCGGCACCATGTGCTTGAGCCAGTTCGGGTGCACGCAGTAGTCCGAGTCGATCACCGCGATCACTTCGGCATCCTTGGCGGTGTGCGGAATCAGGTAATTCAGCGCACCGCCCTTGAAACCGGCCAGTGGCGACACGTGGAAGAACTTGAAGCGCGGGCCGAGGGTTTCGCAATAATCGCGCACCGGTTCCCAGACCGCCGGGTCCTTGGTGTTGTTGTCGATGATCAGGACTTCGAAGTCCGGATAGTCGAGGTTGGCCAGGGCGTTGAGGGTCTGTTTGACCATCTCCGGCGGCTCGTTGTAGCACGGTACGTGAATCGACACCTTCGGTCGGTAGTCTGATTCGCCCACCACGGGCAGGAATTCACGCCGGCGTTTGTGGGTCCAGACTGCTTCGGCCAGTTCGTGGGCTTCGGTCAGCAGCACGATAAACACCCCGAGAGCACCGAGGGCGAGCAGGAAGCCCACCGTCAGACTGAACCAGGTGCTGTATTGCTGGCTGTAGTCGTAACCGATCCACACCAGCACCGAACCGCACAAGAACGCGATAAAGGTCAGGAAGGTACGGCCGCGTTGACGCAGAGCCGAGCCGTCGATCATCAGCAGGGTCAGGGACAGCAATGCCAGCACTACCGAGCCGATAGCCAGTACGCGCCATTGCGGGATCGCCACCACCGGGCCTTCGAAGTTGAATTTCTGCTGGCGCGCGGCGTTGAACACACCCCAATACGCACCCACCGAACCTTCGTCGCTGGCCTTCCACGGTTGGTCAAACGCTTCGATCACGAAGTAGTTGAAACCCTGACGGTTGAGTTTGTTGACCAAGGTACGCAAGTAAATCGCCTGGTCTGCCGGCGACGCATCGGCGCCACCACGCATGCGGCCGTTGCTCGGCCAGCCGACTTCGGAGAGCAGCAACGGCTTTTTCGGGAACATCTTTTTCAGGTCGCGGGCGCGGTCAAGAACGAACTGACCGGCCTTGTCCACAGGGATGAACTCCCAGTAGGGCAGAACGTGAGCGGCGATCAGGTCGACGTGCTTGGCCAGGCTCGGGTTTTCTTCCCAGACGTGCCACTGTTCGGAGGTGGTGACCGGAACCTTAACGGCCGCGCGCACACGATCGAGGATCACGCTCAGCTCGGCAGCAGTGATTTCCTTGCGGAAGATCGCCTCGTTACCGACCACGACGCGAACCACGCTGCGGGAGGTGTTGGCCAGTTGGATGGCGCGCTGAATCTCGCGCTCGTTGCGCTCCTGGTCCGGGCTGATCCAGATCCCCAGGGTCACCCGCAGGCCGAACTCTTCCGCCAGTTTGGGAATGTCCTCCAGCGTGCCGTCGACCGAGTAGGTCCGGATGTTGTCCGTCAGCTTGCTCATGATCTCCAGGTCACGACGCATTTCATCGTCGGTCGGATACTGGTCTTTCTGCGGGTACTGGCCTTGTTGAAATGGCGAGTACGAGAAGCCGGAGATCTGTTCAGGCCAGTTGGGGGCGGTGACCGGGCGATTGACCAACGCCCAGAAACCGGTGAACAAGGCGGCGATTGCTAGAACCACTACCAGGTTGAGTCCAAATTTACGCGATGACATAGCTTTTTCGGGTTCCAAAGGCTGTGGAACGAAGGAACGGTTGGCGGCCGGCTGCCAGGTGGCAGGGGCGCGCATCCTACACTGGAGGTTCTCTGACCGTACAGCGAACAGGGAAACGCCCGACATTGGGCAATCCAGGTCGACTTAAGTTCTTTGACCAGAGCGTTGTAGTCCAATTCCGATCAATTTTTTGTCAATTAAAGCAGTCGACACCGCCGTTCATAGTGCAAAGATGCTCTTGGCCGCCGACAGCCCTATAATGCGCGCCGGTTTTTGGGGTAATGGTCATGAGTACAGAAGATCCGCGGTTTGCTGGTATCGCCCGCTTGTATGGCATTGAAGGCATGGAGCGCTTGCGCGCGGCCCATGTGGCGATCGTCGGCGTCGGTGGTGTCGGTTCCTGGGCGGCGGAAGCGGTTGCCCGGTGTGGCGTTGGCGAGATATCGCTGTTCGACCTCGACGACGTCTGCGTCAGCAACGTCAACCGTCAGCTGCATGCGCTGGACAGCACCGTCGGCAAGCCCAAGGTCGAGGTGATGGCCGAGCGCCTGCGCGGAATCAACCCGGACTGCACGGTGCATGCGGTGGCGGATTTCGTCACCCGCGAAACCATGGCCGAGTACATTACGCCGAACATCGACTGCGTGATCGACTGCATCGACAGTGTCAACGCCAAGGCGGCGCTGATCGCCTGGTGCAAGCGGCGCAAGATCCAGATCATCACCACCGGCGGCGCGGGAGGGCAGATCGACCCGACGCTGATCCAGGTCTGCGACCTGAACCGCACGTTCAACGATCCGCTGGCGTCGAAAGTGCGCTCTACATTGCGCCGCGACTACGGCTTCTCCCGTACCGTGACCCGTCACTACAGCGTGCCGTGCGTGTTTTCCACCGAGCAACTGCGCTATCCAAAACCCGATGGCAGCATTTGCCTGCAGAAGAGTTTTGTCGGGGACGGCGTGAAGCTCGACTGCGCCGGGGGCTTTGGCGCGGTGATGATGGTGACGGCGACGTTTGGCATGGTCGCGGCGACCAAGGCTGTGGATAAGATTGTGGCTGGGGTTCGACGCCCGGCGGATCGGGTCAAACCTCAGGTTTAATGGTTGTGGTTCGATCGTTCCCACGCAGAGCGTGGGAACGATCAGTGCGCTAGCTCACGCATCCGCTGCAACACCGCATTCAAGCCATTGCTACGGGACTGGGACAACTGGCGACCCAGCCCCAGCTGACTGAACCAATCCGCCAAATCCACCTGTTGCAACTCAACTGCAGACAACCCGTTGACCCGCGCCAGCAGCAACGCCACCAATCCGCGAATCAATCGCGCATCGCTGCTGGCGCTGAATTGCCAGTGTCCGTCCTGCAACGTGCCGACCAGCCAGACCTGGCTTTCACAGCCATGCACGCGGTTGGCGTCGACTTTATCCATATCGCTCAACGCTGGCAGACGGTCGCCCCATTGCATCAGCAACCGCGCCCGCTGTTCCCAGCTCGCCGCCTGCTGAAACGTATCCAGTGCTGTAACGGCATCGACGGGCAAGGTCATCGCAACAACTCCAGGGCCTGATCCAGTGCTTCGAAAAAGCGCTCAAGGTCTTCGGAGTCGTTGTACAGCGCCAACGACACCCGAATCGCCCCGGCCAGTTCAAAGCTTTTGAGCAACGGCATGGCGCAATGATGACCGGCGCGCACGGCGATGCCTTGTTCAGTCAGCAAATGCGCCAGATCCGAGTTATGCACACCCTCGACGACAAAACTGGCCAGGGCCAGTTGCGGTTTGCCCAGCAGGCGAATGCCGTTGCGCGCTTCCAGGCCTTTGAGTAAATAGTCATGCAGCGCCGCTTCGTGGGCGGACACGGCGTCCTGATCCAGCCCGGTCAGGTAGTCCAGCGTTGCGCCCAGGCCGATCACACTGGCGATCGGCGGCGTACCGGCCTCGAACCCCAGCGGTGCGGACCGAAAGCGAGCATCGTGGTAGTTGGCGTCCAGCACCATTTCGCCGCCGAACTGCCAGGGGCGCAGCTGTTGCAGCGCTTCGTTGCGCCCGAACAGCACGCCCAGGCCATCGGGGCCGTAGAGTTTGTGGCTGGAAAACACGTAGAAGTCGCAGCCCAGTGCCTGCACGTCGTGCCGACCATGAACCACGCCTTGGGCGCCGTCGATCACGGTCAGCGCGTTGTGTGCCTTGGCCATCGCCAACAGCGCGGGCAACGGTTGCCAGGCGCCCAGCACGTTGGACAGCTGGCTGACTGCCAGCAAACGGGTTCGCGGACCGATCAACTGCGCGGCGACATCCAGGTCGATCAAACCGTCGACATTCAGCGGCAGGATCACCAGCTTCAGGTCGCGACGGTGAGCCAGTTGCTGCCACGGCAACAGGTTGGCGTGATGCTCCAGAGCGCTGATGACAATTTCATCACCCGGATTGAAAAGGTGTTCCAGGCCATAGGCCAGGAGGTTCAGCGCGGAAGTCGCACCGTGGGTAAAGATAATCTGCCCGCAATCGCCGGCATTGAGCCATTGCGCAACTTTGCGGCGGCTGTCCTCGAACGCCTGGGTGGCATGGGCGCCGGGCAAGTGTTGCGCCCGATGCACGTTGGCCGCGCCGTTGGCGTAGTAATGCGCCAGGGCATCCAGCAGGGCTTGAGGTTTTTGCGTGGTGGCGGCGTTGTCCAGATAAGTCTGGTCTTGCCGTTGCAGTGCGGCGATGGCCGGAAAATCGGCGCGCCAGGGAGAAGGAATCATCATGTTGTTCGGCCCTGGTGACATGGGCGGGTGTACGCCTGACCTGTGTAGGAGCGGAGCTCGCTCCTGCACAGGTGATCGTTTGACGCTCTGCTTAGTTGTGAGCGTGCAGCGCTTCGTTCAGTTCGATAGCCGATTTGTGGGTTTTGCACTCCACGGCACCGGTTTCCGAATTGCGGCGGAACAACAGGTCAGGTTGACCGGCCAGTTCACGGGCTTTAACCACTTTGACCAGTTTGTTGTGCTCGTCCAGCAGCGCAACCTTGGTACCGGCCGTCACGTACAGGCCCGACTCAACGGTGTTGCGATCGCCCAACGGGATGCCGATACCGGCGTTGGCGCCGATCAGGCAGCCTTCGCCAACCTTGATCACGATGTTGCCGCCGCCCGACAGGGTGCCCATGGTCGAGCAACCGCCGCCCAGGTCCGAACCCTTGCCGACGAACACGCCAGCCGACACACGGCCTTCGATCATGCCCGGGCCTTCGGTGCCGGCGTTGAAGTTGACGAAGCCTTCGTGCATCACGGTGGTGCCTTCGCCCACATAAGCGCCAAGACGAATACGTGCCGCGTCAGCGATACGCACGCCGGCCGGTACCACGTAGTCGGTCATTTTCGGGAACTTGTCCACCGAGAACACTTCCAGCAGCTCGCCACGCAGGCGGGCTTCCAGTTGATGCTCGGCCAGCTCGGACAGGTCGATCGCACCCTGGCTGGTCCAGGCCACGTTCGGCAGCAGCGGGAAGATCCCGGCCAGGTTCAGGCCATGCGGCTTGACCAGACGGTGGGACAGCAGGTGCAGCTTGAGGTAGGCCTCAGGCGTGGAGGTCAGTTGCGCGTCTTCGGCCAGCAGTGTGGCAACCAGCGGCTTGTGGCTCTCGGCCAGACGGGTCAGCAAGGCAGCCTGAGCTGCGTCGACGCCTTTGAGCGCTTCAGCCAGTTGCGACGCCTGAGCGGTGCTGAAGGCGATGGCCTGATTGCCTTCGGTGTAGCCCAGGATCGGGGCAATGGCCGCGACCAGTTCGGCCGAAGGGTTGAGCAGTGGCTGCGCGTAAAACACTTCCAGCCATGCGCCTTGACGGTTTTGAGTGCCGACACCAAAGGCCAGGCTGAACAGGGTAGTGGACATGTTGATACCTCTAACAAAATGGAACGGGCTGCCTTACTTGAGTGCGGCCGCGTAGATATCTGGCTTGAAGCCAATCAGGGTTCGGTCACCGAGATCGAGCACCGGGCGCTTGATCATCGAGGGTTGTGCGAGCATCAGTTCGATGGCTTTCGGCTGGTCGAGATCGGCTTTGCGTTCGTCGTCGAGCTTGCGAAAGGTCGTGCCTGCACGGTTCAACACCACTTGCCAGCCGTGCTCCTCGCACCATTGGGTCAGGTGTTCACGGTCGATTCCGACCGCTTTGTAATCATGGAAGTCATAGCCGACAGCGTGTTCATCGAGCCAGTTGCGCGCTTTTTTCATGGTGTCGCAGGCTTTGATGCCGAAAAGGTGCAACGTTTTGCTTGAAACGGTCAAGGAATTGCCCCCTTTGCAGGTGCTGAAAATAAAAGGTGACGGATTATGCCATGACCCTTCAGTTAAAACCCAAAACCCTGTGTGAGCGGAGGTGCGACATTGGTGCGACGGTCAGCCGGCAGTCTAAGCGGCTAATATGGCACTTCAATGCTGTCGGTTGCTTGGGAGCCGTGCTTTATGCCAGGTGTTCAACGATTCGGCCGAAGCCCAGGCATGGGCCTTTGAGATGGATTTGTTGGAGCGGCGTCTGCGATTGAAGGCGCTGCGGGCGCAGCGCCTTGAGTTGTATAGCCTGAGCCATCATCACCAGATGGGTGATGACGTGTTGCGCGAAGTGTTGAGGGCGCGGATTTGAGTGAGGCTTGGATCAGGTCAAATTAGCGCGGCTCGTCAATGAGATGCTTGCTCGTTTTCTGCGGTGGGATATGGGTAAGCCTTGGACATGAACGCTTTGTCTTTTTCGCTGAGGACCAAGTTGAGGTGGATTTTGAAGTCGCCGTGAGTCCATTCCTGGTGGATGGCATAGTGCATGATTGACTGCGGATCATAGGGCGAGTAATTGACCTCGCTCGCGTCGAGTAGATTGAAGTAGCGTTGATCGACTTCGCGTCGTATGTAACTGTCCTCATCATCGTCTTCGCTAGTGCCATGAAGCTCGTAGACAGCTTGTTTGTTCCAAGGGATGTTCATTTCAGGGTGCAGGTGTTCGTGTTCGGCACCCAGAGCGTGGCCAAACTCGTGCATCACATTGGCAGCAAAAAAACCGGGCATGCGCAGATCCGGTGAGAGCAACATCGTCGGGCCTTCTGTTTCCAGTAAAGCGTTGGTGCCGATGTAGGACCAGTAAACCCCAGGCTCGCTACGGATGCGGATATCACCTTCTGTCCCTTCTACAAAATCGAACTTCAGATTGACATGGGGCAACCAGTTGTCCGCGGCTTTCTTGACTGCATCTTTGAACGCTTGATTGCCGTTCAAAAACGCAATGCGCAATGTGCGGCCTGGCGCCCAGAATTTAGTGTGTCGGGCCACCGCTCTTTTTTGCCGGCCGGAATGAGAGTCATGGCGATTGGCAGGGTTTTCTGCAATGGCGGCTTGGTAGGAAGCATTAATGTCCGTTGGCTTTTCGTTGAGGCAAAACAGTCCGTTGTTCATTATAAATTTCCCTGTTTTTTGAATTAAAGGTTGCAGTAAGTTGTGGGTGTCTTAGTCAGTTTGTGCTGTGCTGGATGCCAGAAGCGTCAGTGAGGGTTTTATTTAGGGTAAAGGCTTTGGATGGCGAAGATATCCGTAGTGCTGAGTTCCGAATTGATGCCCACTTCAAAAACGCCGTCAGTCAGCTCTTTGTCGACCGGATAATGCATGATGGAGGTCTGGTCATACTCTGTGATGGTCAGATTTCCATCCTGCAGTGTTTCAAAGAAGTTTGCATAAGTCTTGTCTTTGCTCCACCCCATCGATCTGCCCAATTCATAAACTTTTGCTTCATTCCACGGAATATTTGCCTTGGGATGCTGATGTTCGTGCTCCAGGCCCAGCGCATGACAGAATTCATGGAGGATCGTCTGCCTGAAAGCCGAGTCCCCTTGTTTTACTCCGAGGTACATCGTCGGTTGGTCCGCTTCGACAAGGAGTGCATCTGTACCTACGGCAGAGGCATTATGAGTTGTATTCGTTGAAATCCTGATATCGGCATTGTCCCCTTTGTACAAACCGAAGAGGAGGTTGACGTGTGGATCCAGTTCCCAGATAACTTTTTCGATAGCGTCCTGTAAGGCTTCTGGAGGGTTATCCATGAACTTGATGGTCAGCCATCGATGTTGTTTCCACAGCCTTGTATGGTCGGCCACCACGAGTAGCTGGAACTCGTCAGGATTTTTCTTGGGCGCGTTGTCTGGGTTTTCAGTTATCGCGGCAAGATACGATGCTTCTTTACTTGCAGGTTTAAGTGTTGCGCAGTAGTGCGTGCCCGTCATGGGGAACTTCCTTGTTCCGGTTTAAATGAGTTAGTGCCTTTTAGAAGACGAACGAATAGTAAGCAATGGCGGGTTTTTAATGAAGGGGTGTTTGTTGCGGAGTTGTTGCTTGTTGTTTTCGTTTGAATGTCGCCCCTCTTGTTGCAAGAGGGGCGACATTGCTTAGTTACTTGTGGCGGGTAATGAAGGCGCGAATCCGTTCAGCCGCCTCAACGCACTCCGCCAGTGGTGCGACCAGCGCCATCCGCACACGCCCGGCACCCGGGTTGACGCCATCCACCTCTCGGGACAGGTAAGAACCCGGCACGACGGTCACATGCTCTTGCTCGAACAGATCCCGGCAGAACGCCGCGTCGTCGCCTTCAACGCTTGGCCACAGATAGAAACCGCCATCCGGGCGCTGCACATCCATCACCGGGCTGAGGATTTCCAATACCGCATCGTACTTCTCACGGTACAGCGCACGGTTGGCCCGCACATGCACTTCGTCGTTCCACGCGGCAACGCTGGCCAGTTGCGTTTGAACCGGCATCGCACAGCCGTGGTAAGTGCGATACAGCAGGAAGCCCTTGAGGATGTCCGCATCGCCGGCCACAAAGCCTGAGCGCAGGCCCGGCAAGTTGGAGCGTTTGGACAGGCTGTGGAACACCACGCAGCGTTTGAAGTCCTTGCGGCCCAGCTCGACGCAGGCACTCAGCAGGCCCGGTGGCGGGGTTTGTTCGTCGAAGTACAGTTCGCTGTAGCACTCGTCAGCGGCGATCACGAAGTCGTATTCGTCGGCCAGGGCGATCAGTTTTTTCAGGGTTTCAACCGGGATCAGCGCGCCGGTGGGGTTACCCGGCGAGCACAGGAACAGGATCTGGCAACGCTTCCAGATGTCTGGCGAAACAGCGTCGAAATCCGGGTTGAAGCCGTTTTCGTCCAGGCATGGCAGGTAATGTGGCTTGGCTCCTGCCAGGAACGCCGCACCTTCATAGATCTGATAGAACGGGTTCGGGCTGACCACCAGCGCGTCTTCACCACGGTTGACCACGGTCTGGGTGAATGCGAACAACGCTTCGCGGGTGCCGTTGACCGGCAGCACGTTGCGCGCCGGGTCGAGCCAGCCATTCGGAACGCTGAAACGGCGTTCGCACCATGCGGCAATCGCTTCACGCAGGGCCGGGATGCCGAGGGTGGTGGGGTACACGGCCATCTGATCCAGATTGCTTGCCAGGGCTTCGGCGACAAAGCTTGGCGAGCGGTGCTTCGGTTCGCCGATGGACAACGCGATGGCGCGTTTGTCCGGGTTTGGCGTGACGCTGCCGAGCAGGGCGCGGAGCTTTTCGAACGGGTAGGGCTGCAACTGGTTCAGAGCGTTGTTCATGGGGGCCTCGTTCAATGTGGGAGGACTAATGTGGTGTAGGGGCTTGTTGTGGCGAGGGGGCTTGCCCCCGTTCGGCTGCGCAGCAGTCGTAAACCTTTGCATGCGGTGTATCTGATACATCGCGGTGTAGGTTTTGGGGCCGCTTCGCAGCCCAGCGGGGGCAAGCCCCCTCGCCACAACAAGCCCCCTCGCCACAGGCGCTCCCACAGGGGGAAATTGGTTAATTCAGATGCTGATGCGCGAATGTTTGATATCGGGTTCCTGGTTGACGCTCAGCTGTTCGACGATTGCATCCTGCAAACGGCTGCACAGCAACGGGTCGGATAGCGGCTGATTGTTGGCGTCGGTGATGAAGAACACGTCTTCCACACGCTCGCCCAAGGTGGCGATCTTGGCGTTCTGCAGCGACAGGTCGAACTCGAGGAAAATTGTACCGATCCGCGCCAGCAACCCAGGACGGTCGGGTGCGCTGAGTTCCAGCACGGTCACCGGACGCTGGGCATCGTTGTGGATCGTCACCTGTGGCGCAAAGGCAAAGTGCTTGAGCTGACGCGGCACCCGACGCTGGATAATCGTTGGGTAGTTGTCCGGGTTGCGCAGAGCTTCGGTCAGGCCTTCGCGGATCTGCTTGACCCGCGCCGGGTTGTCGCCGATCGAGTCGCCATCGGTGTCGAGCACGATATAGGTGTCGAGGGTGAATTGGCTGCTGGAGGTGATGACCCGGGCGTCGTGAATGTTCAGGTTGAGCTGGTCCATCGCCGCCACGGTCACGGCGAAGAAGTCGTGCTGGTCCGGCGCATAAATGAAGATCTGCGTACCGCCCTCGAACTCGCGCTGGGTGGTTTCCTTGATTAGCACCAGCGGGCCGCCGTCGGCCGGCTGCTGCAAGATTGCATCAGTGTGCCAGGCCACGTCGCCGGCTGTGTGACGCAAGAAGTAGTCATCGCCCAGTTGCGCCCACAACTGCTCGACGTCGTCCGGGTCGGTGCCGCCGCGCACCAGAATGTCCAGCGCTGCGCTTTGGGTCTGGCGGATCTGCTCTTCGCGATCCACCGGGTTTTCCAGGCCGCGACGCAAGGCGCGCTTGGTCTCGGTGTAGAGTTGGCGTAACAGGCTCGCGCGCCAGGAGTTCCACAGCGTCGGGTTGGTCGCGTTGATGTCGGCAACGGTCAGCACATACAGATAATCGAGGCGGGTTTCATCGCCGACAATCTGCGCGAAATCGTGGATCACATGCGGGTCGGACAAGTCCTTGCGCTGGGCGGTGGTCGACATTACGAGATGGTTTTGCACCAGCCAGACGATCAGGCGGCTGTCCCAGATCGGCAACTGATGGCGCTGGCAAAAGGCTTCGGCATCCACTGCGCCGATTTCCGAGTGGTCGCCATGCCGGCCCTTGCCGATGTCGTGGTACAGGCCGGCCAGGTAAATCAACTCCGGCTTGGGCAGTTTGGCCATGAGCTTGCTGGCCAGCGGAAATTTTTCCGACACCTGGGTGTACTGCAACTTACGCAGGTGCTTGATCAGGTTCAGGGTGTGCGCATCGACCGTATAGATGTGAAACAGGTCGTGCTGCATCTGTCCGACAATAAAGCCGAACTCCGGCAGATAACGCCCAAGAATCCCGTAACGGTTCATCCGCCGCAGGTTGCGGTGGACGCCGATCTTGCACTTGAACAATTCGATGAACAGGCTGGTATTGCGAATATCGTTGCGGAAGTCGTCGTCGATCAAATGACGGTTCTCGCGCAGCAGGCGGATGGTATCGGCGCGTACGCCTTTGATTTCCGGCTGCTGGGCCATCAGCACGAAGATTTCGAGCATGGCGAATGGTGTGCGGCGGAACACATTGTTGTTGCGCGCCTCGATGTAGCCATCGTGCAGCTGGAATCGCGAGTTGATCGGCTGGGGCGGTGCTTCGTCTTCGGGGGCCAGGATCACTTCTTCGAAGTGCTGGATGATCAAGTCGCTGAGCTGGGCAATGCTCATGACCACCCGGTAGTACTGCTGCATGAAGTTTTCGATGGCGTGCTTGGCGTCGTTGCCGACGAAACCCAGCAGCCCGGCAATCGTGCGCTGGTGATCGAACAGCAGGCGGTCTTCGGCGCGGCCGGCGAGCATGTGCAGCGCGTAACGCACTTTCCACAGAAATTCCTGGGACGAAGCCAGCAGGGCGTTCTCGCTCTCCACCAGGAAACCTTCGCCGGCCAGGGCCCGCAGGTTCAGGGTGCCGTACTCACGACGGGCGACCCACAGAATCGTCTGGATATCCCGCAGGCCACCGGGCGAGCCCTTGACGTTGGGTTCCAGGTTGTACTCGGTGTCGTTGTACTTGTGGTGACGGGCTTTCTGCTCGGCGCGCTTGGCCAGGAAGAACTCCTTGCTGGGCCACATGTGCGCGGTGCTGGTCACGTCCAGCATGCGCTGGCGCAGACGCTCGGGGCCGGCAATGGTGCGGCTTTCCATCAGGTTGGTGATCACCGTCAGGTCGGCGCGGGCTTCCTCGGCGCATTCGTCCACCGAGCGAACGCTCTGACCGACTTCCAGCCCTATGTCCCACAGCAACGTCAGAAAACGCTCGATGGAATCGCGGAAAATTTCGTGATCGGCGCCGTCCAGCAGGATCAGCAGGTCGATGTCGGAGTAGGGGTGCAACTCGCCACGACCGTAGCCGCCGACCGCGACCAGCGCGATGTCGGCTTCGAAGTTCCAGTTGAATTGCTCCCAGGCCTTTTGCAGGATGTTATCGACGAACCAGGCACGATCCTCGATCAACCGGCGAATCTCCCGACCGGCGCGAAACCGCTCGTCGAGCACTTCGCGGGCCTGACGGATCGCCTTCTTGAAAGCAGCGATAGGGCTTGCCTTCAGGGCCAGTTCAGCCTGGAACTGGCCGCGGTCGAAGAGTTCGGGATCCACCTGCGGCATCGATTAGCTTTCCTTTCTATAAGGCTGGGAACGGAGCGGGCGGGATCAGGCCGAAACGCGCGGGATGGTGTCGTCGCTGCGCAGGGTGAAGATCTCGTAGCCGGTATCGGTCACCAGCAGGGTGTGCTCCCATTGCGCCGACAACTTGCGGTCCTTGGTGATCGCAGTCCAGCCATCGCCCAGCACCTTGGTGTCGGCCTTGCCCTGGTTGATCATCGGCTCGATGGTGAAGGTCATGCCGGATTTCAGTTCCATGCCGGTGCCGGCGCGGCCGTAGTGCAGGATCTGCGGTTCTTCGTGGAACACCTTGCCGATGCCGTGGCCGCAGAACTCGCGAACCACCGAGAAACCGTTCTTTTCCGCGTGCTTCTGGATCACTTCACCGATATCGCCCAGGCGGCAGCCGGGCTTGACCAGCTCGATGGCCTTGTACATGCATTCCTGAGTCACCTGGGACAGACGCTCGGCCCAGACCGGCACGGTGCCAACGTGGAACATACGGCTGGTATCGCCGTGGTAGCCATCCTTGATCACCGTGACGTCGATGTTCAGCGTGTCGCCATCCTTCAACGGCTTCTCGTTCGGGATGCCATGGCAGACCACGTGGTTGATCGAGGTACAGATCGACTTCGGAAAGCCCTTGTAGTTGAGCGGGGCAGGAATGGCTTTCTGCTCGTTGACGATGTAGTCGTGGCAGATGCGGTCCAGCTCTTCGGTGGTAACGCCCGGTTTGACATAATCGGCAATCATTTCCAGCACATCGGCGGCCAATTTGCCGGCGATCCGCATTTTTGCGATGTCCTCTGGGGTTTTGAGGGTGACGGTCATACAGGCTCTCTCTGCGCTCAATGGCGCCTTCTAAAACGAAATGGGCACTGCGCGAACGATCGTCGCGGCCCTGAAAAACGCGATTCTACCAGACGATCAGGGCAAATCTGAGCTTCTGTGCATCGCTTCTCTCTATAGGATGGCGCATTCTTGGGGGATTCCAAGGGCGGGATCAAAAGCATTCGCCAGGTTTTCAGAATCCGGGTTCCGTTTTTTCCGGCCTTGTGGTATAAAATGCGCCGCTTTCCGGGGATACCCTGAAAAGCTTAAATCCACACACGTGTCGACACGATGACCTGGGTGCCTTCAGCTGATGCTGCTGGTTGGTCATTGGGATACGTGGAGGCCAAACCCGACTTATTAAGGAACTATCATGTCCCAAGTCAACATGCGCGATATGCTGAAGGCCGGTGTGCACTTCGGTCACCAAACCCGTTACTGGAATCCGAAAATGGGTAAGTACATTTTCGGCGCGCGTAACAAGATTCACATCATCAACCTTGAAAAAACCCTGCCAATGTTCAACGAAGCTCTGACTTTCGTAGAGCGTCTGGCCCAGGGCAAAAACAAGATTCTGTTCGTTGGCACCAAGCGTTCCGCTGGCAAGATCGTTGCTGAAGAAGCAGCACGTTGCGGTTCGCCGTACGTCGATCACCGCTGGTTGGGCGGCATGCTGACCAACTTCAAAACCATCCGTGCTTCCATCAAGCGTCTGCGTGACCTTGAAGTGCAAGCCGAAGACGGTACTTTCGCCAAGCTGACCAAGAAAGAAGCGCTGATGCGCACTCGCGATCTTGAGAAGCTGGATCGTTCCCTGGGTGGTATCAAGGACATGGGCGGTCTGCCAGACGCTCTGTTCGTTATCGACGTTGATCACGAGCGCATCGCGATCACCGAAGCCAACAAGCTGGGCATCCCGGTTATCGGCGTAGTCGATACCAACAGCAGCCCGGAAGGCGTTGACTACATCATCCCAGGCAACGATGACGCAATCCGCGCTATCCAGCTGTACATGGGTTCGATGGCTGACGCTGTTATCCGTGGTCGCAACAATGTTGCTGGCGGCACTGTAGAGTTCGTAGCTGAAGAAACTCAGGCTGCAGCTGAGTAATTGACGCCCTGGCGTTGACTCAGTAAGCAAAAAGGGGGCTTGGCCCCCTTTTTGCCACCTCGAAAACCATTTGTCGGCGCCCACTGCTTTATCTGTAACGTGCGGCAGCTAACAAGGGTGGTTCGGGAAGAATTGATCGCCCGTTCGATCGGGTGGAATGGTTGAAAACCTATCCAAGAGGAATTTGAAAATGGCAGAGATTACTGCAGCGTTGGTCAAAGAACTGCGCGAGCGTACCGGCGAAGGCATGATGGACTGCAAAAAGGCCTTGACCAAGGCTGGCGGCGACATCGAAAAAGCCATTGATGACATGCGCGCTTCGGGCGCCATCAAGGCTGCCAAGAAAGCCGGCAACGTTGCCGCTGAAGGCGCAATCGCTCTCAAGGAAGACGGTAAATCCGCCGTTCTGCTGGAAGTGAACTCGCAGACCGACTTCCTGGCTCTGCAGGACGACTTCAAGGCATTTGTTGCTGCCAGCATTGAAAAAGCGTTCGCTGACAAACTGACCGATGCTGCTCCGCTGATCGAAGCGCGTGAAGCTGATCGTCTGGTTCTGGTTGGCAAGGTTGGCGAAAACGTCAACATTCGTCGCCTGGCTCGCGTTGAAGGCGATGTTGTTGGTGGCTACCTGCACGGCAACAAGATCGGTGTTGCGGTTGTTCTCAAGGGCGGCGACGTTGAGCTGGCCAAAGACATCGCTATGCACGTAGCGGCTACCAACCCTGAATTCCTGCTGCCGTCGGAAGTTTCCGCTGAAGCGATCGAGCGCGAGAAGGGCGTGTTCCTGACCCTCAACGCTGACAAGATCGCTGGCAAGCCAGAAAACATCGTTGAAAACATGGTCAAAGGCCGTATCAGCAAGTTCCTGGCTGAAGCGAGCCTGGTTGAGCAGGCGTTCGTCAAGAACCCTGAAATCAAGGTCGGCGACCTGGCCAAGAAAGCCGGTGCTGAAATCGTTTCTTTCACCTACTTCAAAGTAGGCGAAGGCATCGAGAAGCCAGTAGACAACTTCGCAGAAGAAGTTGCTGCCCAGCTGGCTGCCAGCAAGCAATAAGACGGTTTTTTAACTGTCGCCCTGAAGAGGCTGCCCGCTTACGCGCGCAGCCTCTTTTCAGATGGGGTTGCCAATTTCATTTGGTTTCCTTTTGGAACTGGCTTACAAAGCCATGTTCCGATGGTGCTGAAGCAGCGCCAAGCTAGAGTGAACGCCAGCTGTAAACAGCTCGCAAAGAATTTTTAAAATACGCCGCAGGAGAGATTCGCAATGGCTCAGCAGGGCAGTGGTTATCAGGCTCGCTATAAACGCATTCTACTCAAGCTTAGCGGCGAGGCCCTGATGGGCTCGGAAGAGTTCGGGATCGATCCGAAAGTTCTGGATCGCATGGCACTGGAAGTTGGCCAGCTGGTTGGCATCGGTGTTCAGGTCGGTCTGGTGATCGGCGGGGGTAACCTGTTCCGCGGCGCAGCGCTCAGCGCAGCCGGCATGGATCGGGTCACTGGCGACCACATGGGCATGCTGGCCACTGTGATGAACGCCCTGGCGATGCGCGATGCGCTGGAACGTGCCAATATCTCGGCCATCGTGATGTCGGCCATTTCCATGGTTGGCGTGACTGATCACTATGATCGCCGCAAAGCCATGCGCCACCTGAACTCCAAGGAAGTCGTGATTTTCGCGGCCGGTACTGGCAACCCGTTCTTCACTACGGACTCGGCTGCCTGCCTGCGCGCAATCGAAATCGATGCCGATGTGGTGCTCAAGGCAACGAAGGTTGATGGCGTCTACACCGCTGACCCGTTCAAAGACCCGCATGCCGAGAAGTTCGATCATCTGACCTACGATGAAGTGCTGGATCGCAAGCTGGGTGTGATGGATCTGACGGCCATTTGCCTGTGCCGCGACCACAAGATGCCGTTGCGCGTGTTTAATATGAACAAACCCGGTGCCCTGTTGAATATCGTACATGGCGGCGCTGAAGGAACCCTGATCGAGGAAGTTCAACAATGATCAACGAAATCAAGAAAGACGCTAAAGAGCGCATGCAGAAATCCGTAGAATCGCTGGCGCACAACTTCGGCCGTATCCGTACCGGCCAGGCGCACCCAAGCATTCTGGAAGGCGTGATGGTTCCGTACTACGGCGCCGACACTCCGATCAAGCAAGTGGCGAACATCACCGTTAAAGACGCCCGTACCCTGCAGGTCGTTGCCTTCGAGCGCAACATGCTGGGCGCGGTCGACAAGGCCATCGGTAGCGCTGGCCTGAACCTCAACCCGACCAACCTGGGTGAGTTGCTGCTGATCTCCATGCCAGCCCTGACCGAAGAAACCCGCCGGGGCTTCACCAAGCAGGCTCGTGATGTGGCTGAGGATGCCCGTGTTGCCGTGCGCAACATCCGTCGCGATGCAAACAGCTCGCTGAAGGACCTGGTCAAGGAAAAGGAAATCAGCGAAGACGAAGAGCGTCGCGCCACTGGCGAGATCGACGATCTGACCAAGAAATTCGTGGCTGAAATCGACGCTAAGTTGGCGGAAAAAGAAAAAGACCTGATGGCCGTATAAGGGTCGAGTTTCAAATGGACAAGACCAAGCAGACTGCGCCGTCCGCGGTGCCGCGCCATGTCGCGATCATCATGGATGGTAATAATCGTTGGGCGAAAAAGCGCTTTATGCCGGGTGTCGCCGGGCATAAAGCGGGTGTGGATGCTGTTCGTGCGGTCATCGAGGTGTGTGCGGAGTCCGGGGTTGAGGTACTGACCCTGTTTGCATTCTCCAGTGAGAACTGGCAGCGCCCGGCCGATGAGGTCAGTGCCTTGATGGATCTGTTCTTCAGGGCGCTGCGTCGCGAGGCCAAGCGCCTGAACGACAACAACATCAGTTTGCGCATCATCGGCGACCGTTCGCGTTTTCATCCGGAGCTTCAAGCTGCCATGCGTGAAGCCGAGGCGATGACTGCCGGCGCCAATCGTTTTATCCTGCAGATTGCCGCCAACTACGGCGGTCAGTGGGACATCGCGCAGGCCGCGCAGCGTCTCGCGCGTGAAGTTCAGGCCGGGCATCTGCGCCCTGAAGACATCACTCCCGAGCTGTTGCAAACCTGTCTGGCGACCGGCGATCTGCCGTTGCCGGACTTGTGCATCCGTACCGGTGGCGAGCATCGCATCAGTAACTTCCTGCTGTGGCAACTGGCTTACGCCGAGTTGTACTTCTCCGACCTGTTCTGGCCGGACTTCAAACACGACGCCATGCGCAATGCGCTGGCTGATTTCGCTTCTCGCCAGCGTCGCTTCGGTAAAACGAGCGAGCAGGTCGAGTCTGGAGCCCGGGTTTAATGCTTAAACAACGAATCATCACGGCACTGATTCTGCTGCCGATTGCCCTGTGCGGGTTTTTCCTGCTTGAAGGGTCCGGTTTTGCGCTGTTTATCGGGCTGGTGGTGACGCTGGGGGCATGGGAATGGGCACGCCTGGCAGGTTTTGCTGGCCAAGCGATCCGTGTTGCTTTTGCGGCTGTGGTCGCGTTGATGCTGTTTGTCATGCATATCCTGCCGGGGCTCGCGCCTTGGGTGCTGGGCGCCTCGGTGCTCTGGTGGGGCGTGGCCACCTATCTGGTGCTGACTTATCCACGGTCCAGCGAACACTGGGCCAGCGCTGCCTGCAAACTGGCGATCGGTTTGTTGATTCTGCTGCCGGCCTGGCAAGGTTTGATCCTGATCAAGCAGGAGCCCTTGGGCAACTGGCTGATCATGGCCGTGATGGTGCTGGTCTGGGGCGCCGATATCGGTGCGTACTTTTCCGGTCGAGCCTTCGGCAAGCGCAAGCTGGCACCACAGGTCAGCCCTGGCAAGAGCTGGGAGGGCGTGTACGGCGGCTTGCTGCTGAGCCTGGTGATCACGGCAATCGTCGGTTTTGCGCGGGACTGGAGTTTCGCTCAGATGCTGATGGGCCTGTTCGGTGCTGCGATCATTGTGTTCATTTCGGTGGTGGGCGACCTCACTGAAAGTATGTTCAAGCGCCAGTCGGGGATCAAGGACAGCAGTAATCTGCTGCCGGGGCACGGCGGTGTGCTGGACCGCATCGACAGTCTGACAGCGGCGATTCCGGTGTTCGCCGTGCTGCTGTGGATGGCGGCATCGTGAGTCGCCCACAACAGATTACCGTGCTGGGGGCGACCGGCTCGATTGGTCTGAGCACTCTGGACGTCATCGCCCGTCACCCCGAACGCTATCAGGTATTCGCCTTGAGCGGTTTCACTCGTTTGAGTGAGCTGTTTGCGCTGTGCGTGCGTCATACGCCACGTTTCGCGGTCGTGCCGGAATCTGGCGCTGCCCGAGGCTTGCAGGACGAATTGCATGCGGCTGGCCTGTCGACCCGTGTTCTGGTGGGAGAGGAGGGCTTGTGTCAGATTGCCTCGGATCCAGAAGTCGATGCAGTGATGGCGGCGATCGTCGGGGCGGCGGGTTTGCGTCCGACCCTGGCGGCGGTCGAGGCCGGCAAAAAGATTCTTTTGGCCAATAAAGAAGCGCTGGTGATGTCCGGTGCGCTGTTCATGCAGGCCGTGCGTAAAAGCGGTTCGGTACTGCTGCCTATCGACAGCGAACACAACGCGATTTTCCAGTGCATGCCGCAGGATTTCTCCCGTGGTTTGGGTGCGGTCGGTGTACGCCGGATTTTGCTGACAGCCTCTGGTGGTCCATTCCGGCAGACGCCCCTGGCCGAACTGGCGCATGTTACCCCCGAGCAAGCGTGTGCTCACCCGAATTGGTCCATGGGGCGCAAGATTTCGGTGGATTCGGCCAGCATGATGAACAAAGGGCTCGAGCTGATCGAGGCCTGCTGGCTGTTCGACGCTACGCCCTCTCAGGTCGAAGTGGTGATTCACCCGCAAAGCGTGATTCATTCGCTGGTCGACTATATCGATGGTTCGGTGCTGGCGCAGTTGGGTAATCCGGATATGCGCACGCCGATTGCCAATGCCCTGGCCTGGCCAGAGCGGATCGACTCGGGTGTTGCTCCGTTGGACCTGTTCGCCATCGCTCGCCTGGATTTCCAGGCACCCGATGAAGAGCGTTTCCCTTGCCTGCGCCTTGCGCGTCAAGCCGCCGAGGCTGGTAACAGCGCGCCGGCCATGCTCAATGCCGCGAATGAAGTGGCTGTGGCGGCCTTTCTCGACGGACGGGTTCGCTATCTGGAAATCGCGAGTATTATCGAGGAAGTATTGAACCTCGAGCCTGTGGTTGCGGTTGATGATCTCGAGGCAGTGTTTACGGCCGATGCGAAAGCACGGGTACTGGCCGGGCAATGGTTGAGTCGTCACGGCCGATAAGTGCTGCAATACGTTGGCCCATGCAGCACCGATAGGATTGCGGAGAAAGTAGATGAGCGCGCTCTATATGATTGTCGGCACCCTGGTAGCGCTGGGCGTGCTGGTCACCTTCCACGAATTCGGCCATTTCTGGGTCGCACGTCGCTGTGGGGTCAAAGTGCTGCGTTTCTCCGTGGGCTTCGGCATGCCGCTGCTGCGCTGGCACGACAGCAAAGGCACTGAATTCGTGGTTGCCGCCATCCCGCTGGGTGGCTACGTGAAAATGCTCGACGAGCGCGAGGGTGAGGTGCCGGCCGATCAGCTCGATCACGCCTTCAATCGCAAGTCCGTCCGTCAGCGCATTGCTATCGTGGCAGCCGGTCCGATTGCCAACTTTCTATTGGCGATGGTGTTTTTCTGGGCATTGGCAATGCTGGGCAGCGAGCAGGTGCGCCCGGTTATCGGCGCGGTCGAATCCGGCAGTATCGCCTCCAGGGCAGGTTTGAGCCCGGGGCAGGAAATTATTGCCATCGATGGCGAGCCAACTTCCGGCTGGGCTGCGGTGAACCTGCAACTGGTCCGCCGCCTGGGCGAGAGCGGTTCCCTTCAAGTGCTGGTCCGCGAACAAGGCTCCACCGTGGATTCGCCTCGTGAGCTGGTGCTGGACAAGTGGCTCAAGGGTGCTAACGAGCCGGATCCTATTCACTCGCTGGGTATTCGCCCCTGGCGTCCGGCATTGCCGCCGGTGCTGGCCGAAATTGATCCGAAAGGGCCTGCGAAGGCTGCGGGACTGAAGGCCGGTGACCGTCTGTTGGCCCTTGATGGCAAGGCACTGGATGACTGGCAGCAAGTAGTCGACATCGTCCGTTTGCATCCAGATACCAAAATCATGCTGCGCGTTGAGCGCGACGGTGCTCAAATCGACGTCCCTGTGACGCTGGCCACGCGCGGCGAGAGCAAGGCACCCAGTGGCTATCTGGGCGCAGGGGTGAAAGCGGTCGATTGGCCACCAGAGATGATTCGCGAAGTCAGTTACGGTCCGGTGGCCGCGATTGGGGAGGGTGCCCGACGCACCTGGACCATGAGCGTACTGACCCTCGACTCGCTCAAGAAAATGTTGTTCGGCGAGCTCTCGGTAAAAAACTTGAGTGGACCGATAACCATTGCTAAAGTGGCGGGCGCTTCTGCCCAGTCGGGCGTCGCTGATTTCCTGAATTTCCTTGCTTATCTGAGTATTAGCCTGGGTGTTCTGAATTTGCTGCCCATTCCTGTACTGGATGGGGGCATTTGTTGTTTTATCTGATCGAGTGGGCGCGTGGTCGTCCCTTGTCGGATCGGGTGCAAGGTTGGGGGATACAGATCGGTATCAGTTTGGTGGTCGGGGTGATGTTGCTTGCTCTGGTCAATGATCTGGGTCGACTGTAACGCTTCGCTGAATTGCGAATCTGCCGCATTTTGCGGCAGTTTTTATTGCCAGTTGGAATAAGAAAGGACTTCATGAAACGTCTGCTGCTAACTGCGGTTCTCACCGTATTGATGATCGCCGAAGTTCACGCCGAGTCCTTCACTATCTCTGATATTCGCGTCAATGGCCTCCAGCGGGTCTCCGCGGGTAGTGTCTTTGGTGCCTTGCCGTTGAACGTCGGCGAGCAGGCGGATGATCGTCGCCTGGTGGAATCCACTCGTGCGCTGTTCAAAACCGGGTTCTTTCAAGATATCCAGCTGGGCCGTGAAGGCAACGTCCTGGTCATCACTGTAGTCGAGCGTCCGTCGGTCGCCAGTATCGAGATCGAAGGCAACAAGGCGATCTCCACTGAAGACCTGATGAAGGGCCTCAAACAGTCCGGTCTGGCCGAAGGCGAGATCTTCCAGCGCGCGACCCTCGAAGGTGTGCGTAACGAACTGCAGCGTCAATACGTCGCTCAGGGCCGCTACTCGGCTACCGTCGACACCGAAGTGGTACCGCAGCCGCGTAACCGCGTTGCCCTGAAGGTCAACATCAACGAAGGCACCGTAGCGGCGATCCAGCACATCAACGTGGTGGGCAACACGGTCTTTCCTGATGAAGACCTGATCGACCTGTTCGAACTCAAGACCAGCAACTGGCTGTCGTTCTTCAAGAACGATGACAAGTACGCCCGTGAAAAGCTCTCCGGTGACCTGGAGCGTCTGCGCTCCTATTACCTGGACCGTGGCTATATCAATATGGATATCGCTTCGACCCAGGTGTCCATCACCCCGGACAAGAAACACGTCTATATCACCGTCAACGTCAACGAAGGCGAGAAGTACACCGTTCGTGACGTGAAGCTCAGCGGCGACCTGAAAGTGCCTGAAGACCAGGTCAAGTCCCTGCTGCTGGTGCAGAAAGGCCAGGTGTTCTCGCGCAAGCTGATGACCACCACCTCCGAACTGATCACCCGCCGCCTGGGTAACGAGGGTTACACCTTCGCTAACGTCAACGGCGTGCCTCAGCCTCACGATGAAGATCACACGGTCGATATCACGTTCGCTGTCGATCCGGGCAAGCGTGCTTACGTGAACCGCATCAACTTCCGTGGCAACACCAAGTCCGAAGACGAAGTGCTGCGCCGTGAAATGCGTCAGATGGAAGGCGGCTGGGCTTCGACCTACCTGATCGACCAATCCAAGACCCGTCTGGAACGTCTGGGCTTCTTCAAGGAAGTCAACGTCGAAACGCCGGCCGTGCCGGGTGTCGACGATCAGGTTGACGTGAACTACAGCGTTGAAGAGCAGGCTTCCGGTTCGATTACCGCCAGCGTCGGTTTCGCCCAGAGCGCCGGTCTGATCCTTGGTGGTTCGATCACTCAGAACAACTTCCTGGGTACCGGTAACAAGGTCAGCATCGGCTTGACTCGCAGTCAGTACCAAAGCCGTTATAACTTTGGTTATGTCGACCCCTACTGGACTGCTGACGGTGTGAGCCTGGGTTACAACGCTTTCTATCGTACGACCGACTACAAAGACCTCGATGTCAACGTAGCCAGCTACGCCGTAGACAGCCTGGGCGCAGGTGTCAACGTTGGTTACCCGATCAGCGAGACTTCGCGTCTGACGTTTGGTTTGTCTGCACAACAAGACAAGATCAAGACGGGTCTTTACACCGTCGACGAAATCTTCGACTTCGTTAACAAGGAAGGTGATCAGTACCTCAACTTCAAGGCATCGGCCGGTTGGTCTGAATCCACCTTGAACAAAGGGGTACTGGCGACCCGTGGTCACTCCCAGAGCTTGACCGCGGAAGCCACGACACCGGGCAGCGACTTGTCGTTCTTCAAGCTCGATTATCGCGGTCAATTGTTCCAGCCGTTGTCTGAAAACTACACCATGCGCCTCCACACCGAGCTGGGCTATGGCGATGGTTATGGTTCGACCGACGGCTTGCCGTTCTATGAAAACTATTACGCAGGTGGTTTCAACTCGGTTCGTGGCTTCAAGGACAGCACCCTGGGGCCTCGTAGTACGCCGAGCCGGGGCGTGAACCCGGGCACCGCAACCGACCCGGACCAGGATCCACTGCCGTTTGGTGGTAACGTCCTGATTCAGGGTGGTGTAGAAGTTCTATTCCCTATGCCGTTCGTGAAAGATCAGCGTTCCTTGCGCACTTCGGTATTCTGGGACGTGGGTAATGTGTTCGATTCGACTTGCAAGCAGAGCACCAACGCCGATGGTTCCAAGTCCAATACTCAGTGTAACGACGTCAGCCTGAGCAATATGGCCAGTTCGGTGGGTGTCGGTGTGACATGGGTTACCGCCCTTGGTCCGTTGAGCTTCGCCTTGGCGATGCCGGTCAAAAAACCGGACAGCAATGCAGAGACTCAAGTGTTCCAATTCTCCCTCGGCCAGACGTTCTAAGCGTCTGACCCAAGATAATGACAATGGATTTTGTAGGAGTGCATCGTGCGTAAGTTGACTCAATTGGTTCTCCTGGCGACCGTGCTGGTTGCAGGTCCGGCTTTTGCCGACATGAAAATCGCCGTTCTGAACTATCAGATGGCACTGCTGGAATCCGATGCGGCGAAGAAATACGCCGTGGATGCCGAGAAAAAATTCGGCCCGCAACTGACCAAGCTCAAGAGCCTGGAAAGCAGCGCCAAGGGTATCCAGGACCGTCTGATGGCCGGTGGCGACAAGATGCAGCAAGGCGAGCGTGAACGTCTGGAGCTCGAGTTCAAGCAAAAGGCCCGTGATTTCCAGTTCCAGTCCAAGGAGCTGAACGAAGCCAAAGCCGTTGCCGACCGTGAAATGCTGAAGCAGCTCAAGCCGAAACTGGACAGCGCTGTGGAAGAAGTCATCAAGAAAGGTGCTTATGACCTGGTCTTCGAGCGTGGCGCAGTGATTGATGTCAAGCCTCAGTACGACATCACTCGCCAGGTTATCGAGCGCATGAATCAGCTGAAGTAACCCATGACAGCGACTATAAAGCTCGGCCAGCTGGCCGAGTTCCTCGGCGCCACCTTACGTGGCGACCCGGAGAAAGAAATTACTGGGCTGGCCACTTTGCAAGAGGCTGGCCCAGCTCAGTTGAGCTTTCTGGCAAATCCTCAATACCGTAAATACCTGGCTGACAGTCAGGCCGCAGCCGTGTTGCTGAAGGCCGCTGACGCTGAAGGTTTTGCTGGTGATGCGCTGGTGGTGGCTGATCCATATTTGGCTTATGCGCGCATTTCCCATCTGTTCGATCCCAAGCCCAAGGCGCCGGCCGGTATTCATCCGACAGCGGTAGTGGCAGTGGATGCGGTGGTCGATCCGGCGGCGAGCATCGGTGCCTTTGCGGTCATCGA
This sequence comes from Pseudomonas sp. B21-019, assembly GCF_024749225.1. Classification (NCBI taxonomy): domain Bacteria; kingdom Pseudomonadati; phylum Pseudomonadota; class Gammaproteobacteria; order Pseudomonadales; family Pseudomonadaceae; genus Pseudomonas; species Pseudomonas sp. B21-019. The sequence continues at coordinate 5,079,080 of NZ_CP087193.1, read as the reverse complement.
AAGTGCGGCGCGTATTGGCGCCGGTGTGACCGTTGGTGCGCATTGCTTCATCGGTGCACGCTGCGAAATTGGCGAGGGCGGCTGGTTGGCCCCGCGCGTCACGCTGTATCACGACGTGCGCATCGGCAAACGGGTGGTGATTCAATCCGGTGCCGTGCTCGGTGGTGAAGGCTTCGGTTTTGCCAACGAGAAAGGTGTCTGGCAGAAAATTGCCCAGATCGGTGGCGTCTCGATTGGAGACGACGTGGAAATAGGCGTAAATACCGCTATCGATCGTGGCGCGCTGGCCGATACCGTCATTGGTAATGGTGTGAAGCTCGACAACCAGATTCAGATTGCCCACAACGTCCAGGTTGGTGACCACACGGCCATGGCCGCGTGCGTGGGAATTTCCGGCAGCACCAAAATCGGCAAGCATTGCATGCTCGCCGGTGGCGTAGGGCTGGTGGGGCATATCGACATTTGCGACAACGTTTTCCTGACCGGGATGACCATGGTGACTCACTCGATTACCGAGCCGGGTTCCTATTCTTCCGGTACGGCGATGCAACCGGCAGCCGAATGGCGCAAAAGCGCGGCACGTATCCGTCAGCTCGATGACATCGCGCGACGTCTGCGACAGCTGGAAAAGCGTGTAGGGGACGTGACCCCTGACGGTAATGCTTCATCAGATGGCTGATACCATTTCCATATCAAGTGTGCACAGCCGCTAGACTGCCTCCCTTGATTTGCTAGAGGAGTGCGCGTCAGTCGCGCGCTCCCAATCTTTACATAGGCTTCCCCCCGAAATGATGGACATCAACGAGATTCGCGAATACCTGCCTCACCGTTACCCGTTCCTGCTGGTGGACCGGGTCGTGGATCTGGATGTGGAAGGCAAGCGCATTCGCGCCTACAAGAATGTCAGCATCAACGAACCGTTCTTCAATGGTCACTTCCCTGCGCATCCAATCATGCCGGGCGTACTGATCATCGAAGCAATGGCTCAGGCTGCCGGGATCCTTGGTTTCAAAATGCTCGACGTGAAACCGGCCGATGGCACGCTTTACTACTTCGTCGGCTCCGACAAGCTGCGCTTCCGTCAGCCTGTGCTGCCGGGCGATCAATTGATTCTTGAAGCCAAGTTCATCAGCTGCAAGCGTCAGATCTGGAAGTTCGAATGCCAGGCTTCGGTCGATGGCAAGCCAGTCTGCTCCGCTGAAATCATCTGTGCGGAACGCAAACTATGAGTTTGATTGACCCTCGCGCAATCATCGATCCGACGGCCATCCTGGCCGACGACGTCGAAGTCGGCCCTTGGTCGATTGTCGGCGCAGGTGTGGAAATCGGCGAGGGGACAGTGATCGGGCCGCATGTGATTCTCAAGGGCCCGACCCGAATCGGTAAGCACAACCGCATCTACCAGTTTTCTTCGGTAGGTGAGGACACGCCCGATCTGAAATACAAGGGCGAGGAAACCCGTCTGGTCATCGGTGACCACAACGTCATCCGTGAAGGCGTGACGATTCACCGCGGGACCATTCAGGACCGTTCGGAAACGACCCTGGGTGATCACAACCTGATCATGGCCTATGCCCACATCGGTCACGACAGCGTTATCGGCAATCATTGCATCCTGGTCAACAACACCGCGTTGGCGGGGCATGTGCACGTTGAAGACTGGGCGATCCTGTCCGGCTTCACCCTGGTTCACCAGTATTGCCACATTGGCGCCCACAGCTTTTCCGGCATGGGCACTGCCATTGGCAAAGACGTTCCAGCGTACGTCACGGTATTCGGCAACCCCGCTGAAGCTCGTAGCATGAACTTCGAAGGCATGCGCCGTCGCGGCTTCAGCGAAGATGCGATCCACGCGCTGCGTCGTGCCTACAAGGTGGTTTACCGCCAGGGCCTGACAGTCGAGCAAGCGCTCGCCGAGCTGGCCGAACCCTCGCTGCAGTTCCCGGAAGTCGCGGTGTTCCGTGATTCCATCCAGTCTTCGACCCGCGGCATCACCCGCTAATCATGGCCAATCTGCGTATTGCGCTGGTGGCGGGTGAGGCTTCCGGTGACATTCTGGGTGCGGGTCTCATGCGTGCGCTCAAGGCACAGCATCCGGCGGTCGAGTTCATTGGTGTCGGCGGTCCGCTGATGCAGGCCGAAGGCCTGACCTCGTATTTCCCGATGGAACGCCTTTCTGTCATGGGGCTGGTGGAAGTGCTGGGCCGTTTGCGCGAGCTGTTGGCCCGTCGCAAGAAACTGGTTGCGGACCTGATCGCCGAGAAGCCGGACGTGTTCATCGGTATCGATGCCCCGGACTTCAACCTCAATATCGAACTCAAGCTGCGTCAGGCCGGGATCAAGACCGTGCATTACGTCAGCCCGTCGGTCTGGGCCTGGCGACAGAAGCGGGTGCTGAAGATTCGCGAAGGTTGCGACCTGATGCTGACGCTGTTCCCGTTCGAAGCTAAATTTTATGAAGAGAAGGGCGTGCCGGTACGGTTTGTCGGGCATTCCCTGGCCGATGCGATCCCGCTTGAGGCCGATCGTGCCGCCGCGCGGGCTGAGCTCGGTTTGCCGGACGGGCCGTTGGTTGCCCTGATGCCGGGCAGTCGTGGCGGTGAAGTCGGGCGCCTCGGTGCGTTGTTCCTCGACACTGCTCAGCGCCTGCGGGCCATGCGTCCGGGCGTGCGATTCGTCATGCCGTGCGCCAGTCCGGAGCGTCGGGCCCAGTTGGAAGAGCTGCTGGCTGGTCGCGATCTGCCGCTGACCTTGCTCGACGGCAAATCCCATCTGGCGCTGGCGGCGTGCGACGCGGTGTTGATCGCTTCGGGCACCGCCACTCTGGAAGCATTGCTGTACAAGCGGCCGATGGTTGTCGCTTATCGCCTGGCACCGCTGACGTTCTGGATTCTCAAACGGATGGTGAAGAGTCCCTACGTCTCGTTGCCGAATTTGCTGGCCCAGCGCCTGCTGGTGCCAGAGTTGTTGCAGGACGATGCGACAGTCGAAGCCCTGGCCCAGACTCTGTCGCCGCTGATCGAAGGTGGCGAGGAGCAGACCCGAGGCTTTGACGAAATCCACCGAACCCTGCGACTGGACGCCTCCAATCAGGCAGCGGACGCGGTACTGAACCTGATTGGCAGAGCATAATGAGCAAAGCAAGCAAGCAGCTGGGCCTGGATTTTATGCTGGTCGATGAAGTTGAAGATCTGGTGGCGGGTGTTGATGAAGTCGGTCGCGGCCCGCTATGCGGTGCCGTGGTGACGGCGGCGGTGATCCTCGACCCGAGCCGGCCGATCCTTGGCCTCAACGATTCGAAGAAGCTCACCGAAGCCCGCCGCGAAAAGCTCTACGACGAGATTTGCGAAAAAGCCCTGAGCTGGTGCATCGCTCGCGCCGAAGTCGAAGAAATCGACGAGTTGAACATTCTTCATGCCACCATGCTGGCCATGCAGCGTGCGGTCGAGGGCCTGCACATTCAGCCGAAACTGGCGATGATTGATGGCAACCGGTGCCCGAAGCTTTCGATGCGCGCCGAAGCGGTGATCCAGGGTGATGGCAAGGTCCCGGCCATTGCGGCGGCGTCAATTCTGGCCAAGGTCAGCCGTGACCGTGAAATGGCGGCGTTCGAACTGATTTACCCCGGTTACGGTATCGGTGGCCACAAAGGCTACCCGACGCCCGTTCATCTGGAAGCGCTGACGCGTCTGGGGCCGACACCGATTCACCGTCGTTCGTTCGCCCCGGTACGCCTGGCGTATGAAGCGCGGGAAAACCTGATCGAGGGTTAGTCGCAGGCTGATGTTTTACTCAAGGCCCGGTACAATCCGGGCCTTGTTGTCTTCACGTTTCTAGTTTCTAGACAGGATCACTATGCCGGCTTCATTCGTTCATCTACGCCTGCACACTGAATATTCCCTGGTCGACGGTCTGGTGCGGATCAAACCGCTGGTCAAGACCCTGGTCGGCATGAACATGCCTGCCGTGGCGGTCACTGACCAGAACAATATGTGTTCCCTGGTCAAATTCTATAAAGCCGCCATGGGCGCCGGGATCAAGCCGATCTGTGGCGCCGACCTGTGGCTGTCGAACAAGGATCCGGACAACCCCTTGAGCCGGATCAGCCTGCTGGCGATGAACGCCACGGGTTATCGCAACCTCACCGAACTGATCTCCCGTGGTTTCATCGACGGCCAGCGCAATGGTTCGATCATCATCGAGCGCGAGTGGGTGGCCGAAGCCAGCGAAGGCTTGATCATGCTGTCGGCGGCGAAAGAGGGTGAAATCGGTCTGGCGATGCTCGGCGGCAACCCGGACGAAGCCGAAACCCTGGCTCGCGAGTGGATGGCGGTGTTCCCGGATCGTTTCTACCTGGAAATCCAGCGCACCAACCGCCCCAACGACGAAGAACAACTGCACGGTGCAGTGGCCCTGGCCGAGAAAATCGGCGCGCCGCTGGTGGCGACCAACGACGTGCGCTTCATCAAGCAGGAAGACTTCGAAGCCCACGAAACCCGCGTTTGCATCGGTGAAGGCCGCGCCCTCGACGATCCGCGGCGTTCGAAGAATTACAGCGATCAGCAATACCTCAAAAGCGCCGAGGAAATGGCCGAGCTGTTCAGCGACCTGCCTGAGGCGCTGGAGAACACGGTCGAGATCGCCAAGCGCTGCAACATCGAAGTGAAGTTGGGCAAGCACTTCCTGCCCAACTTCCCGATTCCCGATGGCATGACCATCGACGAGTACTTCCGCAAGGTTTCCTTCGACGGTCTGGAAGAGCGCCTCACGGTTCTGCTGCCCAAAGACACCACCGAAGACTACGAAGCCAAGCGTCAGGTCTATGTCGACCGGCTGAATTTCGAGCTGGATATCATCATCCAGATGGGGTTCCCCGGTTACTTCCTGATCGTGATGGACTTTATCCAGTGGGCCAAGAACAACGGCGTGCCGGTGGGGCCTGGCCGGGGGTCGGGTGCCGGGTCGCTGGTGGCCTATGTGCAGAAGATCACCGACCTTGACCCGCTGGAATATGACCTGCTGTTCGAACGGTTCCTTAACCCGGAACGGGTTTCCATGCCCGACTTCGACGTCGACTTCTGCATGGACGGTCGCGACCGCGTGATCGATTACGTGGCCGAGAAGTACGGCCGTAACGCGGTAAGCCAGATCATCACCTTCGGTTCCATGGCGGCCAAGGCTGTGGTCCGTGACGTGGCGCGGGTGCAGGGCAAGTCCTACGGCCTGGCGGATCGTCTGTCGAAGATGATTCCGTTCGAAGTCGGCATGACCCTGGAAAAAGCCTACGAACAGGAAGAAATCCTGCGCGACTTCATCAAGGTCGATGAAGAAGCCGCGGAAATCTGGGAAATGGCGCGCAAGCTCGAAGGCGTTGTGCGTAACGTCGGTAAACACGCCGGTGGTGTGGTCATCGCGCCGACCAAGCTGACCGACTTCTCGCCGATCTATTGCGACGAAGCGGGCGACGGTCTGGTAACCCAGTTCGACAAGGATGATGTCGAGGCTGCCGGTCTGGTGAAGTTCGACTTCCTGGGGCTTCGGACCCTGACGATCATCGACTGGGCACTGAAAACCATCAACCGCGACCGCGCCAAGGTCAACGAACCGCCGCTGGACATTGCGTTCATCCCGCTGGACGACAAACCGACTTACACGCTGCTGCAAAAAGCCGAAACCACCGCGGTGTTCCAGCTCGAGTCGCGGGGCATGAAAGAGCTGATCAAAAAGCTCAAGCCCGACTGCCTGGAAGACTTGATCGCACTGGTGGCCCTGTTCCGTCCGGGCCCGCTGCAATCGGGCATGGTGGACGACTTCATCAACCGTAAGCACGGTCGCGCCGAACTCGCGTACCCGCACTCGGACTACCAGTACGAAGGCCTCAAGCCGGTATTGGCGCCGACTTACGGCATCATCCTGTATCAGGAACAGGTGATGCAGATTGCCCAGGTCATGGCTGGTTACACCCTTGGCGGTGCGGACATGTTGCGTCGAGCCATGGGTAAGAAAAAACCCGAAGAAATGGCCAAGCAGCGCGGCGGTTTCATTGAAGGTTGCGCCACCAACAATATCGACGCTGACCTTGCCGGTAACATTTTCGACCTGGTAGAAAAATTCGCCGGTTACGGCTTCAACAAATCCCACTCCGCTGCCTACGGCCTGGTGTCGTACCAGACCGCGTGGCTGAAAGCCCACTATCCGGCGCCGTTCATGGCCGCGGTACTGTCGGCGGATATGCACAACACCGACAAGGTCGTGACCTTGATCGAAGAAGTGCGGACCATGAAGCTGCGCCTCGACGCGCCGGACGTGAACACCTCGGAGTTCAAGTTCACGGTGAACGACGAAGGCCGCATCATTTACGGTCTGGGCGCGATCAAGGGCGTGGGCGAAGGCCCGGTCGAAGCGATTACCGAGGCGCGGCAAGACGGGCCGTTCAAGGATCTGTTTGATTTTTGCGCCCGGGTCGACCTCAAGCGTATCAACAAACGCACCCTCGACGGCTTGATCCGCAGTGGTGCCCTGGACCGCCTTGGTCCGTATTTCCACGATGAGCAGAAAGCCTATCAGGCCAACATCGACCGCAACCGCGCGGTGTTGTTGACGGCCATGGAAGAGGCGATCAAGGCTGCCGAACAAACCGCTCGTACCCACGACAGTGGGCATGCCGATCTGTTTGGCGGTCTGTTTGTTGAAGAAGACGCCGACGTCTACGCCAATCACCGCAAGGCCAAGGAACTGACCCTCAAGGAACGCCTGAAAGGCGAGAAAGACACCTTGGGCCTGTACCTCACCGGCCACCCGATCGACGAGTACGAAGGCGAGATCCGTCGCTTCGCCCGTCAGCGCATCATCGACCTGAAGCCGGCTCGCGACACGCAAACGGTCGCGGGCATGATCATCGCCCTGCGAGTGATGAAGAACAAAAAGGGCGACAAGATGGGCTTCATCACCCTCGACGACCGCTCCGGGCGGATCGAAGCCTCGTTGTTCGCCGATGCGTTCCATTCCGCGCAGTCACTGTTGCAGACCGATGCGATGGTGGTGGTCGAAGGCGAAGTCAGCAACGACGACTTCTCCGGTGGCCTGCGGTTGCGGGTCAAGCGGGTGATGAGCATGGAAGATGCGCGCACCAACCTGGCCGAAAGCCTGCGCCTGAAGTTGCATGCAAAGGACCTCAAGGGCGATCAGCTACGCTGGTTGGGCGAGTTGTTGAAGCGTCATCGCGGTGCGTGCCCGATCACCATGGACTACACCAGCCCCGATGCGAAGGCCTTGTTGCAGTTTGGCGAGACCTGGCGGATCGACCCGGCGGATGCCTTGATTCAAGCCCTGCGTGACCAGTTCGGGCGAGACAACGTCTTCCTCCAATACCGTTGACGGTCAGGCGCCATTCCTTACCATGGGAACACGCCTGATCCCGACCCGAATTTTTAATCTCGACCTGAACGCGCCTGTCCCTTAAGGTAGGGCGCGAATAGACAACCGGCCGGCCCAAGCTTTCTTGGACGCGACCCTAGACGGACGCCTATGAACCCGAATTTTCTAGATTTCGAACAGCCGATCGCCGACCTGCAAGCCAAGATCGAAGAGTTGCGCTTGGTCGGTAATGACAATTCGCTGAATATCGGCGATGAGATCTCCCGCCTACAGGACAAGAGCAGCACGCTGACCGAAGACATCTTCGGCAAGCTGACCAGCTGGCAGATCGCGCGTCTGGCGCGTCACCCGAAACGTCCGTACACCCTGGACTACATCGAACACATCTTCACCGAGTTCGATGAGTTGCACGGCGACCGTCACTTCTCCGACGACGCTGCCATCGTTGGCGGTGTTGCTCGCCTGGACGACCAGCCGGTGATGGTTATCGGTCACCAGAAAGGTCGCGAAGTGCGTGAGAAGGTTCGCCGCAACTTCGGCATGCCGCGCCCTGAAGGCTACCGCAAGGCGTGCCGCCTGATGGAAATGGCCGAGCGTTTCAAAATGCCGATCCTGACCTTTATCGATACCCCGGGCGCTTACCCTGGCATCGACGCCGAAGAGCGCAACCAGAGCGAAGCGATTGCCTGGAACCTGCGCGTCATGGCTCGCCTGAAAACCCCAATCATCGCCACTGTGATCGGTGAGGGTGGTTCCGGTGGTGCGCTGGCAATCGGCGTCTGCGATCAGCTGAACATGCTGCAATATTCGACCTACGCGGTGATTTCGCCGGAAGGTTGCGCTTCGATTCTGTGGAAAACTTCCGAGAAAGCCCCGGATGCCGCTGAAGCGATGGGCATCACTGCCGAGCGTCTGAAGGGTCTGGGCATTGTCGATAAAGTGATCGGCGAGCCGTTGGGCGGCGCTCATCGTGATCCGGCCGCTGCCGCTGCCTCGATCCGCGCCGAGCTGAGCTCGCAACTGGCGATGCTGAAGAAGTTCGACAACGACGCGCTGCTGGCCCGTCGTTACGAGCGTCTGATGAGCTACGGTCTCTGATCTGATCGCGCTATAGCCTTGTGGGAAGAGCCGGGCGACGTTCGTCTGCTCGCGATTGCGGTATAACAATCAACAAATATGTTGATTGTTAAGCAGCCTTCGCGAGCAGGCTCGCTCCCACAATGGGTCTATGTGAAGCGACTGACGTCTATGAGCCCTAAGACGATTGATTTGCCAGCCAGGCTTCTCCAGGGGCTGGTTCCGTGGCGTAACGCCACAACCTGGCGCATCGCCTTCTCCGGTGGTCTCGATTCCACCGTCCTGCTGCACCTTCTCGCGTACCTCGCAAAAACCGAATCCTTGCCGGCGCTCACCGCCATACATGTCCACCACGGCCTGCAGGCTGCGGCTGATGCGTGGCCGGAGCATTGTCAGTCGGTCTGTGATGCGTTGGGTGTGCCGCTGGAGGTTGTGCGTGTTCAGGTTGAACCCGGCGCGAGCCTTGAGCGTGCGGCGCGGGATGCGCGTTACGGCGCCTTCATCGCGGCGACTCACGCCGGTGAAGTGCTGCTCACAGGTCAGCACCGTGACGATCAAGCGGAAACCCTGTTGTTTCGGCTGATGCGCGGGGCAGGGGTGAGAGGTTTGTCGGGGATGCCGAGTGAGCGTCCTTTGGGGCATGGGCATCTGCTGCGACCACTGCTTGATGTCACTCGCGCCGAGCTTGAGGCCTACGCCACGGAATATCAGCTGAACTGGATCGAAGATCCGTCGAATCAGGACCGGCAGTTCTCGCGCAATTACCTGCGTCATCAGGTGTTCCCCGTGTTGACCGCGCGCTGGCCGCAAGCAGTGGCGACCATAGCTCGCAGCGCTGCGCATCTGAGTGAGGCGCAGGGGTTGCTCGACGACCTGGCGCAAATTGATCTGGCCCAGGCCGGCACCGTCAGTGATTTCGATTGGCTGGGGTTGCCGTCGCTGGAACTGGCGCCCCTGGAAAAGCTCTCTGATGCACGCCAGCGCAATGCCCTGAGTCATTGGCTCAAACCGCTGACATCTTTGCCAGACAGTGACCATTGGTCGGGTTGGGAGAGTTTGCGCGATGCGACCGGCGATGCACGTCCGATCTGGCGATTGGCGGCGGGCGAACTGCATCGCGCTGGTGGGCGTCTCTGGTGGTTGTCAGGTGGATGGTTGCGCACTCCGCCATCCCCGGTGTCCTGGGCTGACCCCGCGGTATTGCTGGCGTTACCGGATAATGGCGTGCTCACACTCACCGGCCAGATCCCCGATGGCCCGTTGCAGATCCGCTATCGTCAGGGCGGCGAAGTCATGAGTTTGCCCGATCGCGGTCACCGTGACTTGAAGCGTTTGCTCAACGAAAGCGGTGTGCCGGGCTTCGCCCGTGGCAGATTGCCGCTGGTCTACAAGGGCCCGCAATTGCTGGCGGTGGCGAACCTGCGGGGGCTGAATGGCAGTGAGTGCAGTGGCTGGTATTTGCATTGGCAGCCGCCGATCGAAGATCAAGGTTTGAGCTGAAAGGGGCTTTCCGGTAGACTACGCTCCCTTCTTGATACAACTTCTGTGGATTCGCCTGAATCGCAGGAGTTGCCGATTACCAAGCAGTCTTTGCTGGGCGATTCCAAAAAATGTGTAGCGAGCAACCTACCGGTGTTTCATCTTCCGGTCTGTCCCAACGCGGCGGTTTTTTTGAAAGGTGCACTGTGATTAATGCAGGTGATCGGGGGCTTCGGCCTTCCTTCGCTTTCCCCGGCGGCTCGGACCGCTTTAACGCAGACTTCTAGGGTTTTTCATGACGCGCTACATATTCGTCACGGGCGGTGTTGTTTCTTCATTGGGGAAAGGCATTGCCTCGGCTTCATTGGCGGCCATCCTGGAGGCGCGGGGACTTAAGGTCACCATGCTGAAGCTGGACCCGTACATCAACGTTGACCCGGGCACCATGAGCCCGTTCCAGCACGGTGAAGTGTTCGTCACCCACGACGGCGCCGAGACCGACCTGGACCTGGGCCACTACGAGCGGTTCATCCGCACGACCATGACCCAGAACAACAACTTCACCACTGGCCGTGTCTACGAACACGTCCTGCGCAAAGAGCGCCGTGGTGATTACCTGGGCGCAACCATTCAGGTGATCCCGCACATCACCGACGAAATCAAGCGCCGGATCATCAAGGGCGCCGGCGATGCCGACGTGGCCATGGTCGAGATTGGTGGCACCGTGGGTGACATTGAGTCGCAACCGTTCCTCGAGGCGATCCGTCAATTGCGTTTCGAAGTCGGCGCCAAGCGCGCGATGCTGATGCACCTGACACTGGTGCCGTACATCGCCACTGCCGGCGAAACCAAAACCAAGCCAACCCAGCACTCGGTCAAGGAACTGCGTTCCATCGGCCTGCAGCCTGACGTGCTGGTGTGCCGCTCCGATCACCCGATCGACATTTCTTCGCGTCGCAAGATCGCGCAGTTCACCAACGTTGAAGAACGTGCGGTGATCGCGCTGGAAGACGCCGACACCATCTACAAGATCCCGGGCATTCTGCACTCCCAGGGCCTGGATGATTTCGTCGTCGAGCGTTTCGGCCTGCAATGCGACAGCGCCGATCTGTCCGAGTGGGAAGCGGTGGTTGATGCCAAGCTGAACCCGGAGCACGAAGTCACCATCGCCATGGTCGGCAAGTACATGGAACTGCTGGACGCCTACAAGTCGCTGATCGAAGCGATGAGTCACGCCGGCATCAGCAACCGCACCAAGGTCAACCTGCGCTACATCGATTCCGAAGACATCGAAAACCAGGGCACTGCTCTGCTGGAAGGCGTCGACGCGATTCTGGTACCGGGCGGCTTCGGTCTGCGTGGTGTTGAAGGCAAGATCACTGCCGTTCAATACGCTCGCGAAAACAAGGTTCCTTACCTGGGTATCTGCCTGGGCATGCAAGTGGCCGTTATCGAGTTCGCTCGTAACGTCATGGGCTGGAAAGATGCCAACTCCACTGAGTTCGATCGCACCAGCGGTCACCCGGTGGTCGGTCTGATCACCGAGTGGGAAGATGCCACCGGCGCCGTCGAAACCCGTACCGAATCGTCCGATCTGGGCGGCACCATGCGCCTTGGCGCTCAGGACTGCCTGCTTGAGCCAGGTTCCCTGGTGCACGATTGCTACGCCAAGGATGTGATCGTCGAGCGTCACCGTCATCGCTACGAAGTGAACAACAACCTGCTGCCGCAAATCATTGAGGCCGGCCTGAAAATCTCCGGTCGTTCCGGTGATGGCGCGCTGGTTGAAGTGGTTGAAGCACCGGATCACCCATGGTTCGTCGCTTGCCAGTTCCACCCAGAGTTCACCTCGACGCCACGCGACGGTCACCCGTTGTTCAGCGGTTTCGTTAAAGCCGCTTTGGCTCAACACCAGAAGAAGGCGTAAACCTGATGGCGCAGAAGATCATCCGCGTAGGCGATATCGAGATTGCCAACGACAAGCCAATGGTGCTGTTCGGTGGCATGAACGTGCTGGAAAGCCGTGACATGGCGATGCAGGTCTGCGAAGAGTACGTAAAGGTCACCGAAAAACTCGGTATCCCTTACGTGTTCAAGGCCAGTTTCGACAAGGCGAACCGTTCTTCTGTGACCTCTTACCGTGGCCCTGGCCTGGAAGAGGGCATGCGGATTTTCCAGGACATCAAGCAAGCCTTTGGCGTACCGATCATCACCGACGTCCACGAGCCTGATCAGGCCGCGGTCGTCGCTGAAGTCTGCGATATCATCCAGTTGCCGGCCTTCCTGTCGCGCCAGACCGACCTCGTGGTCGCGATGGCCAAGACCGGCGCGGTGATCAACATCAAGAAAGCCCAGTTTCTCGCGCCTCAGGAAATGAAACACATCCTGAACAAGTGCGTGGAAGCCGGTAACGATCAGTTGATCCTCTGCGAACGTGGTTCGAGCTTCGGCTACAACAATCTCGTGGTCGACATGCTCGGCTTCGGCATCATGAAGCAGTTCGAATACCCGGTGTTCTTCGACGTGACCCACGCGCTGCAAATGCCTGGCGGTCGCTCCGATTCCGCCGGCGGTCGTCGTGCCCAGGTCACTGACCTCGCCAAGGCTGGCATGAGCCAGTCGCTGGCCGGGCTGTTCCTCGAAGCGCACCCGGACCCGGACAATGCCAAATGCGACGGCCCTTGCGCCTTGCGTCTGGACAAACTGGAGCCTTTCCTGGCCCAGCTCAAAGCATTGGACGAACTGGTGAAGAGTTTTCCGACGGTAGAAACCGCGTAAACCTCATTTCTCCGGTAAAGTACCGCACGGTATAAATGCTCAAGCCCTCGGGCTTGAGCCTTATCGTCCGCAAGCCTGCCCGTTGTCTGTCGCTTGCCGACGATAAAAGATTTCCTTCAGCTGCGTCGTTTTCGTCAACTTTGGAGTGTTTACAACAATGGCAAAAATCGTCGACATCAAAGGTCGTGAAGTTCTCGACTCCCGTGGCAATCCCACTGTGGAAGCAGACGTGCTTCTCGATAACGGCATCATCGGCAGCGCTTGCGCGCCATCCGGTGCTTCCACTGGCTCGCGTGAAGCGCTCGAGCTGCGTGATGGCGACAAGAGCCGTTACCTGGGTAAAGGCGTGCTCAAGGCCGTAGCCAACATCAACGGTCCGATCCGTGACCTGTTGCTGGGCAAAGACCCAAGCGACCAGAAAGCGCTGGATCACGCGATGATCAAGCTTGATGGCACCGAAAACAAAGCGACCCTGGGCGCCAACGCGATCCTCGCCGTTTCCCTGGCCGCAGCCAAGGCAGCAGCACAGGACCAGGACCTGCCGCTGTACGCTCACATTGCCAACCTGAACGGTACCCCGGGTGTTTACTCGATGCCGGTTCCGATGATGAACATCATCAACGGTGGCGAGCACGCCGATAACAACGTCGACATCCAGGAATTCATGGTTCAGCCGGTTGGCGCCAAGTCTTTCTCGGAAGGTCTGCGCATGGGCACCGAGATTTTCCATCACCTCAAAGCCGTTCTGAAGGCCCGTGGCCTGAGCACTGCCGTTGGTGACGAAGGTGGTTTCGCGCCGAACCTGGCTTCCAACGAAGACGCTTTGAAAGTGATCTCCGAAGCCGTGGCCAACGCCGGTTACAAGCTGGGCACCGACGTGACCCTGGCCCTGGACTGCGCGGCCAGCGAATTCTACGAAGATGGCAAGTACAACCTGTCCGGCGAAGGCCAGGTGTTCACTGCTGAAGGTTTCGCCGACTACCTGAAAGGTCTGACCGAGCGTTACCCGATCATCTCCATCGAAGACGGTCTGGACGAGTCCGACTGGGCTGGCTGGAAAATCCTCACCGACAAGATCGGCGAGAAGACTCAGCTGGTAGGCGACGACCTGTTCGTGACCAACACCAAGATCCTGAAAGAAGGCATCGACAAAAAGATCGCCAACTCGATCCTGATCAAGTTCAACCAGATCGGCACCCTGACCGAAACCCTGGAAGCCATCCAGATGGCCAAGGCCGCTGGTTACACCGCCGTGATCTCGCACCGCTCCGGCGAAACCGAAGATTCGACCATTGCCGACCTGGCCGTGGGCACCTCGGCTGGCCAGATCAAGACCGGTTCGCTGTGCCGTTCCGACCGCGTTTCCAAGTACAACCAACTGCTGCGTATCGAAGAGCAGTTGAATGGCAAAGCCAAGTACAACGGCCGTAGCGAATTCCGCGGCTGAGTGGTAAACGATAAAAAGACACCGGATTGTGTCGGAAAAATCGCGACAGCGACGGATTTGCCACTAATCTGATGCCTTAAGAGCACAAGCCTGGTTCTTCCAGGCTTCGTGCTATCAGAAGCTTCAAAGTTTGGCATGGCTGTCTTTTTTCACTGGATACCTGATATTCGATGCGCAGTCCCAATTGGTTGTTCCTCGTCTTGCTCTTGCTGCTGGCCGGCCTGCAGTACCGCCTGTGGGTGGGTAATGGCAGTCTGGCGCAAGTGGCCGAGCTGAAGCAGCAGATTGCGGATCAACACGCCGAGAACGAGGCGTTGCTGGAGCGCAACCGAGTGATGGACGCCGAAGTCAGTGAGTTGAAAAAGGGCATGGAGACCGTTGAAGAACGGGCTCGCCATGAGTTGGGCATGGTCAAGGATGGTGAAACCCTTTACCAGTTGGCCCAATGATTGAGTCGTTACCGGCCTTCTGGGCCGTGATTCCTGCCGCGGGCGTCGGTGCCCGTATGGCCGCGGACCGTCCCAAGCAATACTTGCAGCTGGGCGGGCGCACTATTCTCGAACACAGCCTTGGCTGTTTCCTCGACCATCCTGCCCTGAAGGGGTTGGTGGTCAGTCTTGCCATCGACGATCCTTACTGGCCGAACCTGGCCTGTGCTGCCGATTCGCGTATTCAGCGGGTTGAAGGCGGCGCCGAGCGTTCCGGATCAGTGCTCAACGCCTTGCTGCATCTGCATGCCCAGGGCGCTGACGATGAGGATTGGGTGTTGGTTCACGATGCCGCGCGACCGAATCTGGCGCGCGATGATCTCGATAAATTGCTCAGTGAACTGGCTGACGATCCGGTGGGCGGCCTATTGGCGGTGCCTGCGCGCGACACCCTCAAACGGGTCGACAAGCACGGGCGTGTGTTGGAAACAGTGGATCGCAGTGTGATCTGGCAGGCTTATACACCACAGATGTTCCGCCTTGGAGCATTGCATCGGGCGTTGGCGGATAGCCTGGTGGCGGATGCGGTCATCACCGATGAAGCCTCGGCGATGGAGTGGGCAGGTATGGCACCCCGTTTGATCGAAGGTCGATCCGATAACATCAAAGTCACTCGCCCCGAAGACCTTGAGTGGTTGCGCCAGCGCTGGGCTAACCGCCGTTAAAAGATCGCAGCCTATGCAGGAACTGCCGCAGGCTGCGAACTTTTGCTCTTAAACCCGATACTCCGGCCGTTCGGCCAACCCTTCCTTCAAATAATCCACTAACTTGCGCACTTTTGGCGACAAATGCCGCTGCTGCGGATAAAGCGCCCAAACCGCTGTGTTCGGCGGTTGGTGGGCTTCCAGCAGCGAGATCAATTCGCCGTTTTTCAGGTGCTCCAGCACGTAGTAGTCCGGTAACTGACACAACCCAACCCCTTGTAGCGCGGCATCCAGCACCGCCTGCCCACTGTTGCAGCGCCAGTTTCCCTGTACTCGCTGGGAAAATTCCCGGCCGTTCTGTTCCAGTTGCCAGATATCCGAGCTGCCGATAAGGCAGTTATGACGACTCAGCTCCGACAAACTGTGTGGGCGACCATACCGTTCCAGGTAGGACGGCGAGGCGCACAGATACATGCGCCGTGGTGCCAAACGGGTCGCGACCAATCTTGAATCCTGCAGGCGGCCGAGGCGGATGGCCAGGTCCAGCCCTTCATGCACCAGATCGAGCGGGCGGTTGCTCAGTTCGATGTCGACACGCAGTTGCGGATACATGCCCATGAAGCGAGTCACCAGCGGCACGATGAATCGTTCGCCGTAGGCCACGGCGCAAGTCATGCGCAGCATGCCCTTGGGTTCGCTGGTCAGGTCGCCGACAGCGCGCAACGCTTCTTCGCGGCCGTCCTGCAAACGTTGGCAATGTTGCAGAAAGGTTTGCCCGGCTTCGGTCAGCGTGACCCGGCGGGTGCTGCGATAGAGCAAGCGGGTTTGCAGGCGCTCTTCCAGTCGTACGATTTGGCGACTGATGTGGGAGGACGACACTCCAAGGCGTTCAGCAGCGGCGGTGAATTGGCTGCACTCGGCCACGGCGACGAACTCATCGATGCCTTCCCAGCGGTTTTCGGACATCAGGATTATCCCTGCATGGCAATAATGTTTTGCTTTTGTCCTGATTATTCATCGTATGCCGCTGTATTACACTCATTGTCTCGTTTTTATTCACTGGAGAGTCAGCATGATCAAGTCGCGCGCCGCCGTTGCCTTCGAGGCCAAGAAGCCCCTCGAGATCGTTGAAGTCGATGTCGCCATGCCCAAGGCGGGCGAAGTCCTGCTGCGCGTCGTCGCTTCCGGTGTCTGCCATACCGATGCCTACACCCTCTCGGGCGCGGACCCGGAAGGTATCTTCCCGTCGATCCTGGGCCACGAAGGTGGCGCGGTGGTCGAAGCGATCGGCGAGGGCGTGACCTCGGTTGCTGTGGGTGATCATGTGATCCCGCTGTACACCCCGGAATGTGGCAAGTGCAAATTCTGTCTGTCGGGCAAAACCAACCTCTGCCAGGCGATTCGTGCAACCCAGGGTAAAGGCCTGATGCCGGACGGCACTTCGCGCTTTTCCTACAAGGGCGAAACGATTTTCCACTACATGGGCACCTCGACGTTTTCCGAGTACACCGTGCTGCCGGAAATCTCTGTCGCCAAAATTCCTAAAGAAGCACCGCTGGAAAAAGTCTGCCTGTTGGGCTGTGGCGTCACCACCGGCATCGGTGCAGTGATCAACACTGCCAAGGTCAAACCGGGTGACACCGTCGCCATCTTCGGTCTGGGCGGCATCGGACTGTCTGCCGTGATCGGCGCGGTCAAAGCCAAGGCTGGCCGGATCATCGCCATCGACATCAACCCGGCCAAGTTCGAAATCGCCAGGCAATTGGGCGCTACCGACTGCGTGAACCCGAAAGACTTCGATCGTCCGATTCAGGAAGTGATCGTCGACATGACCGATGGCGGCGTCGACTTCTCGTTCGAATGCATCGGTAACGTGCAGTTGATGCGTGCCGCACTTGAGTGCTGCCACAAAGGTTGGGGCGAGTCGGTCATCATCGGTGTGGCCGGCGCAGGCCAGGAAATCTCCACCCGTCCATTCCAGTTGGTCACCGGTCGTGTCTGGCGCGGTTCGGCGTTCGGTGGCGTGCGTGGCCGTACCGAGTTGCCAAGCTATGTCGAAATGGCCCAGACCGGCGAGATCCCGCTGGATACCTTCATCACCCACACTATGGGCCTGGAAGATATCAACAAGGCGTTTGACCTGATGCATGAAGGCAAAAGCATCCGTAGCGTCATCCATTTCTGAGGTCGGTCATGAGCCTGGAAAATATCTCCTGCCAGAAAAGCTTCGGCGGCTGGCACAAGCGCTACCGGCACCGCTCCGACGTGCTCGGCTGCGACATGGTGTTTGCCGTGTACCTGCCGCCGCAAGCGGAGCAGGGCGGCAAGCTGCCGGTGCTGTACTGGTTGTCCGGCCTGACCTGCACCGACGAGAACTTCATGCAGAAGGCCGGTGCCATGCGCATGGCCGCCGAGCTGGGGCTGATTATCGTCGCACCGGACACCAGCCCACGCGGTCCCGAAGTACCGGGCGATCCGGATGGTGCCTGGGACTTCGGTCTCGGTGCCGGGTTTTATCTGAATGCCACGCAGGAACCGTGGTCGCGGCACTATCGGATGCATGACTATGTCGTGCAGGAATTGCCGACATTGGTCGAGGCGCATTTCCCGGCTTCGGAAAAGCGTGGCATCAGCGGCCACTCCATGGGTGGCCACGGTGCGCTGGTCTGCGCCTTGCGTAATCCGGGGCGTTACCAGTCGGTGTCGGCGTTCTCGCCGATCAACAATCCGATCGATTGCCCATGGGGGCAGAAAGCCTTTTCCCGCTACTTGGGTGAAGACCGGTCGAAATGGCGCGAGTGGGATGCCTGTGCATTGATCGCCGAGGCCGGCGAGAAGCTGCCGCTGCTGGTGGATCAGGGTGATCGCGACGATTTCCTCGCCACCCAGCTCAAGCCTGAAGCCCTGCAACAAGCGACCAAACTGGCCGATCATCCGCTGACGTTGCGTTTGCAACCGGGCTACGACCACAGCTATTTCTTCATCGCCAGTTTTATCGACGACCACTTGCTGCATCACGGACGCGCTCTAGGCCTCTAATGCAGGTAGAATCACGCCCTGACAAAAATCGGGGCGTTTTTTTATGCGTATTGGCCACGGCTATGATGTGCACCGTTTCGGTGAAGGCGATTTCATCACGCTGGGCGGTGTGCGGATTGCACACAGCTTCGGGCTGCTTGCCCATTCCGACGGTGATGTCCTGCTGCACGCCTTGAGCGATGCGTTGCTCGGCGCTGCCGCGCTGGGTGATATCGGCAAGCATTTTCCGGACACCGACCCGCAATTCAAGGGCGCCGACAGCCGTGCGCTGTTGCGTCATGTCGTCGCACTGATCCACGCCAAGGGCTGGAAAGTCGGCAACGTCGATAACACCATCGTCGCCCAGGCCCCGAAAATGGCCCCGCATATCGAATCGATGCGCGCGCTGATTGCCGCGGATCTTCAAGTTGAGTTGGATCAAGTGAACGTGAAAGCTACCACCACCGAGAAGCTTGGCTTTGTCGGTCGCGAAGAAGGTATTGCCGTGCACTCCGTTGCCTTGTTGCTGCGCGCATGAACGAGGCGCAATTGCTCGGCCCGCGGGCCTATGGTGACGCTCTCGGCAGCGCGGTGCTGAAAGCCACGGCGGAAGATTTCCAGGTCGATGAAGTCCTCGATATTCCCCTTAGCGGCGACGGCGAACACCTATGGATCTGGGTGGAAAAGCGCGGTCTGAATACCGAAGAAGCGGCACGGCGGATTGCCAAGGCTGCGGGCGTGCCATTGCGTACCGTCAGCTACGCGGGCCTCAAGGACCGTCAGGCGTTGACTCGCCAGTGGTTTAGCGTGCAACTGCCCGGCAAGGCTGATCCAGATCTGTCGGCAGCGGAAAACGACACGCTGAAGATTCTCAAGACCGGTCGGCACAGACGCAAGCTGCAACGCGGTGCCCATTCGGCCAACGGCTTCACGTTGCGCCTGACTCAATTCGCTGGCGACAAGGCAGCGATCGAGGAGCGTCTGCAACTGATCGCCAGGCAAGGTATTCCCAATTATTTCGGCGCCCAGCGTTTCGGGCATGACGGCGGCAACGTCGTCGACGCCCGTGCCTGGGCGGTGCGCAAGGCCCTGCCGGAGCAACGCAATGTGCGTTCGCGCCTGCTCTCAACCGCGCGCAGTTTTCTGTTTAATCAGGTGCTGGCGGCGCGTGTCGCCGATGGTACCTGGCAGCGTGCTCAGGTCGGCGATCTGCTGGCGTTCACCGATAGCCGCAGTTTTTTCCCGGCAGGTGAGGCCGAATGCAGCGACCCGCGCCTGGCGATTCTCGACCTGCACCCGACCGGACCGCAGTGGGGCGAAGGTGACTCGCCGGCGTCGGGGGCTGTCCATGAACTGGAGCAGGCAATCGCTGCGCGCGAAGCGGACCTGCGCGATTGGTTGATTAACGCCGGAATGAGCCACGAACGTCGCATCCTGCGGCTGCCCATTGGCGGGTTGACGTGGCATTATCCCGAGCCTGACATTCTGCAACTGGAATTCGTCCTCCCGGCCGGATGCTTCGCCACCGTATTGGTGCGTGAACTCGTCGATCTGGTGCCGGTGGGGCAGACGGACAGCCCATGCGTATTCTGATTTCTAACGACGATGGGGTAACCGCACCCGGTCTCGCCGCGCTTTATGCTGCGCTGGCGGATTACACCGAATGCGTGGTTATCGCCCCGGACCAGGACAAAAGCGGCGCCAGCAGCTCGCTGACGCTCGACCGTCCGTTGCACCCGTATACCTTGGCCAATGGCTTTATCAGCCTCAATGGCACACCCACCGATTGCGTGCACCTGGGCCTTAACGGCTTGCTGGAGTTTGAGCCGGACATGGTGGTTTCCGGTATTAACCTGGGTGCGAACCTGGGGGACGACGTGCTGTATTCCGGTACTGTGGCGGCCGCCCTTGAGGGCCGTTTCCTGGAACGTCCTTCGTTTGCCTTTTCGTTTGTCTCACGGCAAGTGGAGAACCTTCCCACGGCGGCCTATTTTGCGCGCAAACTGGTAGAGGCCCACGCGGACCTCGATCTGCCACCGCGCACGGTACTGAACGTGAACATTCCCAACTTGCCGCTGGAGCATATCCGCGGTATCCAGCTGACCCGCCTGGGCCATCGCGCCCGCGCTGCTGCGCCGATAAAAGTGGTCGATCCGCGTGGTAAATCCGGTTACTGGATCGCTGCAGCGGGGGACGCCGAGGATGGCGGCCCGGGCACCGATTTCCATGCGGTGATGCAAGGCTATGTTTCAATCACGCCACTGCAACTGGATCGCACCTTTAATGATGCCTTCAGTAGTCTCGATGGCTGGCTGGAGGGGCTGCGCTAATGGCTCGTGAACAAGACGATATTCTGCACCGCGGCATCGGGATGACCTCCCAGCGGACCCGTGAGCGTCTGATTCAGCGCCTCTATGAAGAAGGGGTGTCCAACGCCAAGGTGCTGGAAGTCATCCGCCGCACACCGCGTCACCTGTTCGTCGATGAGGCGTTGGCCCACCGCGCTTATGAAGATACGGCGCTACCGATTGGCCATAACCAGACCATCTCCCAGCCTTATATGGTGGCGCGCATGAGCGAGCTGCTGCTGGAAGCCGGCCCGTTGGACAAGGTGCTGGAAATCGGTACCGGTTCGGGTTACCAGACGGCGGTGCTGTCGCAACTGGTCGAGCGGGTTTTTTCCGTCGAGCGCATCAAGGTTCTGCAAGATCGAGCCAAGGAGCGCCTGGTGGAGCTGAACCTGCGCAATGTGGTATTTCGCTGGGGCGATGGCTGGGAGGGCTGGCCGGCGCTGGCGCCTTACAACGGCATCATTGTTACCGCCGTGGCCACCGACGTGCCTCAGGCGCTGCTCGATCAATTGGCACCGGGCGGGCGACTGGTGATTCCGGTCGGCTCTGGTGAAGTTCAACAATTGATGCTGATCATCCGTGAAGAGCAGGGCTTTTCCAGGCGTGTTCTGGGGGCAGTGCGCTTTGTGCCACTACTCAACGGGCCGCTGGCCTGAGCATTTGTTTCAGCGCGCTGAATTCTCTTCGATTGCCCGGGTCTTACAGCGGCATCGATGGGTTAAACAGAATTAATCGTCAGGCAGCAAACGTGTGCGTGAAGCGAATCCGCTTCATTAAAGGTAAAGCCTGTTCGGCCCGTTATACTTGCGACATTTCGTGCCGAAACACGGCAATTCATATTTTCAGCCACCACAAAGGGAGCGGCGGGTGAGTCTCACAGTCGTTGCGCAGCGAATGGGTATAACGAGCTTTCAGCGTCTGGTGACTGGTCTTGTCTTGAGTACCTTGCTGGTCGGTTGTTCCAGCACCAAATCGAGTAGCGCGGGAGTTGTCGATCGCAACAATGCGGTCGCCCAGCGTCCGGCCGTAACCACCGGCCAGTACGTTGTTCGACCCAAGGACACGTTGTTTTCCATCGCCTTTCGCTACGGCTGGGACTACAAAGCCCTCGCGGCAAGGAACAACATTCCTACGCCTTACACGATCCATCCGGGTCAGACGATTCGCTTCGACGGTCGCAACGATTCAACGCCGGCAGCGGTGGTGAGTTCGTCCAGTTCCTCGCCTTCGTCGTCGAGCAAAACCACGGTAATTCGGCGTCAGGCAAATGGCACAACGACCAGTACAACGGTGCTCGCACCGTCCGTCGCCAGCAAACCGGCACCCGCTCCACTGCCTCCTGCCGGTCCGGCCCCGACGGGCTGGGGGTGGCCTTCTAATGGCATTCTGATTGGAAAATTCTCTTCAAACGGTAGTTTGAATAAAGGAATTGATATCGCCGGAGATTTGGGACAGCCTGTTTTAGCTGCGTCTGATGGGACGGTGGTATACGCCGGGAGTGGCTTAAGGGGCTACGGCGAATTAGTCATCATCAAACACAGCGATACCTACGTCAGTGCCTACGGTCACAACCGCAGGCTGTTGGTTCGGGAGGGGCAGCAGGTCAAAGTCGGACAGACAATTGCCGAAATGGGGTCAACGGGTACAGACCGGGTGAAACTGCATTTTGAGATTCGCCGACAAGGTAAACCTGTAGATCCGCTGCAGTTCCTGCCACGTCGTTGATTTGTTAGCCAAGCCTGTTCCGTCACGTAGAGGGAACAGGCTCCAGCGTTGCCAGGGATCAAGGCGCCGCTTGAGCTTGAGGTCGAACTCACCAAAGGACTATAACAATGGCTCTCAGTAAAGAAGTGCCGGAGTTTGACATCGACGATGAGGTTCTCCTTATGGAGACCGGCATCGCTATGGATTCGATGTCGAATGATGAAGGGGATGCACCACCTTCCGTTCGTGCCAAATCCAGACACTCCGCTTCGTTAAAGCAACACAAGTACATCGACTACACCCGGGCACTCGATGCCACGCAGCTGTACCTCAATGAAATCGGCTTTTCCCCATTGCTCTCCCCGGAAGAAGAAGTTCATTTTGCGCGCCTGTCGCAAAGTGGTGATCCGGCCGGACGCAAGCGCATGATTGAAAGCAACCTGCGGCTGGTGGTGAAAATCGCCCGGCGTTACGTCAATCGTGGGCTGTCGCTGCTGGACCTGATCGAAGAGGGTAACCTCGGCCTGATCCGGGCAGTGGAAAAGTTCGATCCAGAACGCGGCTTCCGCTTTTCGACCTACGCCACCTGGTGGATTCGTCAGACCATCGAACGCGCGATCATGAATCAGACCCGGACCATCCGGCTACCTATTCATGTGGTCAAAGAGCTCAACGTGTACTTGCGGGCTGCACGGGAGCTGACTCAAAAGCTCGACCATGAACCCTCACCCGAAGAAATTGCCAACCTGCTGGAGAAACCGGTAGGCGAGGTCAAGCGCATGCTTGGCCTGAACGAGCGGGTTTCTTCGGTCGACGTCTCGCTGGGTCCGGATTCGGATAAAACCCTGCTGGACACCCTGACCGACGACCGCCCGACCGATCCATGTGAACTGTTGCAGGATGACGACCTGTCGCAGAGCATCGATCAATGGCTCTCGGAGCTGACCGACAAGCAACGCGAGGTGGTCGTACGCCGCTTCGGCTTGCGAGGTCACGAGAGCAGTACGCTTGAAGATGTCGGCCTGGAAATCGGCCTTACCCGGGAGCGGGTCAGGCAAATCCAGGTTGAAGGCCTCAAGCGTCTTCGGGAGATTCTCGAGAAAAATGGCCTGTCGAGTGAGTCGCTGTTCCAATAAGCCATTCGCTCAACCGGTAACAAAAAGCCCCGACTGGTTCGGGGCTTTTTGTTACCGGGAAGATGAGAGGTGCGTTGGTATTGGCGCCACCTCAGGTTTGTAGTCTCGTGGTGTAAGTCATTGCTTACTCTTTCGTAAGTGTTCATTATTTTTACACCCTGGTAGTTGTCTATTCGAAGGATGCTGTATTTATAAGTTATTGATTTATATATTTATTTTATTAAGTTAACAGCATATTGCAGATGATTTCAGCCATGGAGGCCGATTGCTCTTGGTGGGGAATCCTCTAGTATTTGAACTGTGTCGACGGATAGACACGCCCTTCAAGGAAGAGGGGAACGGACATCGCAGGATGCGATTCATCAGGACGATGAAAAGGAATACATGGAATAGGGAAAAAATGTGGGCGGGTCAAACCGCCCCTTTTTTTTGCCTGCAGAAAAGCAAAAAGGCCCGCAAGGGGCCTTTTCGGGAACGCGAGGGAAATCAGCGTTCGAGGTGTTCGATCTTGCCTGGCTTGCCATCCCATTCAGCGGAATCGGGCAATGGATCTTTCCGTTCAGTGATGTTTGGCCATACCTCGGCCAATTCCATGTTCAGCTGAATGAAGTTTTCCATGCCGGCGGGAACTTCATCTTCAGAGAAGATGGCCACGGCAGGGCATTCTGGTTCGCACAGTGCGCAGTCGATGCACTCATCCGGGTGAATCACCAGGAAGTTCGGGCCTTCGTAAAAGCAGTCCACCGGACAGACTTCTACGCAGTCGGTGTACTTGCACTTGATGCAGTTGTCGGTGACGACGAAGGTCATTTCTAATTTTCTCCTCAGGCGGCGGCAGCGGAGCCCCTTCAGGACGGGGTCGCCAGGTTCGGGAGCGATAGTCTGCAGGCCAGGCTATGAGCCTGCAGCATCCCAAACCGCGCGAGATTCTAACAGCTTGCAGGCAAGTGCGTTAGATCCGTGTCTTTAATGTATAGAGCATTTCCAAAGCCCTGCGTGGTGTCAGGTCATCCAGATCAAGTTTGGCCAGTTCATCCAGCACCGGATGCGGCAGGCTGGCGAACATGTCGCTCTGCTGCGGCGCAACGGATTTGCCTTTGGCCGGCGTCGGCACTTCATGGGGCAGCGCCGTGGATTCCAGCCGGCTCAAGTGTTCACGGGCACGCACGATCACTTCGCTCGGCACACCGGCCAACTGCGCAACCGCCAGGCCATAGCTCTGGCTGGCAGGCCCAGGCAGCACGTGGTGCAGGAACACGATACGTTCGTTGTGCTCGGTGGCATTGAGGTGCACGTTGGCTACTAGCGGTTGGGCTTCCGGCAGCACCGTCAGCTCGAAATAGTGGGTGGCGAACAGTGTGTAGGCCCGCAGCTGCGCCAGACGCTCGGCCGCGGCCCAGGCCAGGGACAGACCGTCGAAGGTGCTGGTGCCGCGACCGACTTCGTCCATCAGCACCAGGCTGCGCTCGGTGGCGTTGTGCAGGATGTTCGCGGTTTCGCTCATTTCGACCATGAAGGTCGAACGCCCGCCCGCCAGGTCGTCGCTGGAACCGATCCGGGTGAAGATCCGGTCGACCAGGGACAATTCGCAACTGGCTGCCGGCACGAAGCTACCGATATGCGCCAGCAGCACGATCAACGCGGTCTGGCGCATGTAGGTGGATTTACCGCCCATGTTCGGACCGGTGATCACCAACATACGGGTGCTGTCATCGAGGCTCAGGTCGTTGGCTACGAACGGCGTGGTAAGTACCTGCTCGACCACCGGATGACGGCCCTGGCTGATGCGCATGCACGGCTCGCTGACGAAACGCGGGCAGTTCAGGTCCAGATTCAGTGCACGCTCGGCGAGGTTGCTCAGCACGTCCAGTTCGGCCAGTGCGGCAGCGGTGTCCTGCAAGGGCGGCAATTGGGCGATCAGGTCTTCGAGCAATGCTTCGTAGAGCATCTTCTCGCGCGCCAGGGCACGGCTCTTGGCCGACAGCGCCTTGTCTTCGAACGCTTTCAGTTCCGGGGTAATGAAACGCTCGGCACCCTTGAGGGTCTGGCGACGGATATAGTCGGCGGGTGCCGATTCGGCCTGCTTGCTCGGCAACTCAATGAAGTAACCGTGAATGCGGTTGTAACCGACTTTCAGGTTGGCCAGGCCGGTGCGGGCCTTCTCCCGGGCTTCCAGATCGATCAGGAACTGCCCGGCGTTTTCGCTGAGCGATTGCAGCTCGTCGAGTTCGCTGTCGTAACCGGTTTTCAACACGCCGCCGTCACGGATCACCGCTGGCGGGTTGTCGATGATGGCTTTCTCCAGCAGCGCCGCCAGTTCCGGATAGGTGCTGGTGGTCGTTGCCAGTTGAATGATGTGCGGAGCTTCAAGCTCGGCCATTGCCACCTGCAACTCTGGCAGCGCGCCGAGGGCATCGCGCAGACGCGCCAGGTCACGAGGACGGGCATTGCGCAGGCCGATCCGCGCCAGAATCCGCTCGATGTCACCGATTTCCTTGAGCTGCGGTTGCAGTTTCTCGAAGCGATAACGATCAAGCAGGCAGGTGATCGAAGTCTGACGTGCCAGCAATACGGTCAAATCCCGCAGCGGACGGTTCAGCCAGCGGGTCAGCAAACGGCTGCCCATGGCGGTCTGGCAGCGGTCGACCACCGATTGCAACGTGTTGTCGCGACCACCGGCCAGGTTGGTATCCAGTTCCAGGTTGCGCCGGCTGGCGCCGTCGAGCACCACGGTGTCGTCCAGGCGTTCATGACGCAGGCTGCGCAAGTGCGGCAGGGCAGTGCGCTGGGTTTCCTTGGCGTAGCTGAGCAGGCAGCCAGCAGCGCCGATGGCCAGGGTCAGGTTCTCGCAGCCGAAACCCTTCAGGTCCTGGGTGGAAAACTGCTGGCAAAGACTTTTCAGCGCCGAGTCGCGCTCGAAATCCCACGGCGCACGGCGACGGACCCCACGACGTTTCTCCGCCGGCAAGTCCTTCGGCCAGTCGTCCGGGATCATCAGCTCAACCGGGTTGACCCGCTCCAGTTCCGCCAGCAGGTTTTCCCAGCCCTTGATCTCCAGCACCGTGAAGTTGCCGCTGGTGATGTCCAGCACCGCCAGACCGAACAGACGCTCGTCCCCCAGCACCGCAGCGATCAGGTTGTCCCGACGCTCATCCAGCAGCGCTTCATCGCTGACCGTGCCGGGCGTGATGATGCGCACCACCTGACGATCCACCGGGCCTTTGCTGGTGGCCGGGTCGCCGACCTGCTCGCAGATCACCACCGATTCGCCAAGCTTCACCAGTTTCGCCAGGTAACCTTCCGCAGCGTGGTAAGGAATCCCACACATCGGAATCGCCTGACCCGCCGATTGCCCACGAGCTGTCAGGGTGATGTCCAGCAACTTGGCGGCCTTCTTCGCATCTTCATAGAAGATCTCGTAGAAGTCGCCCATGCGATAGAACATCAGCTGGTCGGGGTGCTGATTCTTCAGGCGCCAGTATTGCTGCATCATTGGCGTGTGGGAGGACAGATCGGAGACGGCTTTATTCATCGGATATAGGCAAATTCGTTGAAAGGTGTGGGGCAAAGGAGGGGCATCGGCCCGGCTTTTCCGCGATGGGCGCAAGGTTACCATGGGCGGTCCGCCCGACGCAGGCATGAAAGCCTCAACGCTATTTTTCGTGGGTCTATGCACAAATTATGCAATTTGGCATTTGTCTTCCGAAAAAAGATCAAGCACTATTCGCGTTATGCAAAAACGCAATGTTTCTACCGTCTTAAGAGCGCTGCTCGATCAGCACGGGATCTCCCCCACGGAGCTTCACCGTCGCACCGGCGTGCCTCAATCCACTCTCTCGCGCATCCTCAGCGGGAAGATCGTCGATCCTTCGGATAAACATATCTCGAAGATTGCCGAATACTTTGCTGTGAGCACCGATCAATTGCGGGGCCGCGCGGATGTCGCGCCGGCCGCCAGCGCCGGGCGCGATCAATTGCATTCGGAACTCAAGGACATAAGCCTGTGGGACGACGATACGCCTGTCGATGACGACGAGGTGTCGGTCCCCTTTCTTCGCGAGGTTGAATTGGCTGCTGGATCAGGAAGATTCGTCATCGAAGAGAGCGAGCGCTCTAGCCTGCGCTTCGGCAAGCGCAGTTTGCGCCATAACGGTGTGCAGTTCGACCAGGCCAAATGCGTGACTGTGCGTGGCAACAGCATGTTGCCGGTACTGCGCGACGGTGCCACGGTGGGGGTGAATGCCGGTAAATGCGGGATTGGCGACATCATCGACGGCGACCTGTACGCCATCAACCACAACGGCCAGTTGCGGGTGAAACAGCTTTATCGCCTGCCGACCGGGATTCGCCTGCGCAGCTTCAATCGCGATGAGCATCCGGACGAGGACTACAGCTTCCAGGAAATCCAGGAAGAGCAAATCGTCATCCTTGGTCACGTCTTCTGGTGGGGCATGTACGCCCGCTAACCTCACCACTGTCAGATAAAACCCGTCGCCCGACGGGTTTTTTTTCGCCTGCCAAAAACCGCCAACGCCTTTGTCTGTGGGACTTTCATGCGCCTGTGCATTTCTTGTGCATAAATAAATGCATTTATGCATTGACTGTATATGCATCCATGCATATTCTTTGTCTCAAGCCGCTCAACAAAGCGGCTCGAAACGAAGCTCTTTAGTTCCACCACAAAGGCAGCGATGAATCGGCCTCAACGGTTCAGAGGGTTGGCAACTGACCCGGGTGTGCAGCGTAAAGCACCAGAAGCAGTTATCCGGCGGGCAGGGACCGCGGTCGGAAAAACAATTTGAATGGACTCGTACCGCGCCAGTAGCGCCGAAAAGTCAGCTTCCTTTTTGACACGGGATTAAAGGAAGGCGAAGGAGCGCATTACTGAAAAGCCCGGTTTCACACCGGGCTTTTTGGAATGCCTACCTGATGCAGGCAGATCAACGTGTGCCGGGATGCCCGGCGATCAATAAGGATATGAAAATGAAGAAATACGCACGTGTAGTAAACGGAAAAGTCGACAACATCTACGAGACGGTCAATCCGATCACTGACGAGTTCCCAGTCGATCAACTCTGGGTCGACGTCACCGGCAGTTCGAGCAATCAGGTTGACTACGGCTACAACGCAGTCAACAGCGATGGCCTCTGGTCGTTCAATTCCGGGTTCCCTTGGCCGCAATCTGCGCTAGGTGAACAAATGCGCAATGAAAAAACCAAGCGGCTCGACAGTGTCATGACCAGCGTGGCGTCGTCGGGATTGCAATTCAAAGTTGATCTGGGCGTGGCCACTGCTGCCGAGCAGGCTTACCTGACTGCCTTCAAGGAGTATTGCGTTGCCTTTACTCAGGTCAACAAACAGCCAGGTTTTCCGCTGACCATCGTTTGGCCTGAGCTGCCGTAAAAACGGAGCGCATTACTGAAAAGCCCGGAATGCTCCGGGCTTTTTGGAATGCCTACCTCAAGAGACATCGATTGAATCCAACACACATCACTCATCAATCACCCCAGGAGGCGTGACATGACAAACGAGCAACAAGCGTTGCTGGACATGCCGATCTGGCTGGTCATCCTCCTCGCCGTGGCGGGCGGGGTGTCCGGCGAAATGTGGCGCGCCGACAAGGAGGGCGCCCGTGGCTGGTCACTGCTGCGGCGCCTGGCCCTGCGGTCCGGGGCCTGCATGATCTGCGGCGTCTCGGCGATCATGCTGTTGTACGCCGCGGGCCTGTCGATCTGGGCCGCCGGCGCCTTTGGCTGCCTGACGGCGATGGCCGGGGCGGACGTGGCCATCGGACTTTACGAACGTTGGGCCGCCAAGCGGATTGGCGTTTGTGAAGTGCCACCGCGCGATTCTCGTCCCGATCAACAGTGAACCGGCGTCGCTGATCTTCGTATTGCCATAGGAATAGGAGGCCATTGATGCCTGCTGTCATCGAAAAACCGTCGCAGCTGTTTTCTGCCATTGCCGAGACGTTGCGTACCGCCATTCCCGGCTTGAAGGTCGGGAGTCATCAAGACTTCGACGGCACTGTCGATCTGCCCTGGGTGCTGATCGCCATCGAACGCGATGCGCCGGGCATCCGTGCCAACGACGGACGTATCGCTCATGTCCTGACGGTTTCCTTGCAAGCCGTGTTGCCCGGTGCAGGGTTGGCAGTGTGCGATCTGGCCAGTGAGTTGAAAAGCCTGGTCGTCGATAACCGCTGGAAACTGCCGGGCGAGCAATGCGATCTGCCGATGAACATTGATGGCATCCCGTCCACGTTTATCAGCGATGCACGGGAGTACACCGCCTGGACCGTTTCATTTACCCAAACCCTGTACCTCGGCCCGACGCTGCTCGAAGACCCGTTGGGTATCCCGAAATTTGCCCGTACCTGGGAGGTGTCGAACATCGACGACCCGGATCAATACACCGCACTCGAGGGCTGATCCATGTTTGATGCGCTGTTACGTATGCAACTGGGGCCGATCATCGAGCGTTTGGCCGAGATGGAAACCGAGCTCGAAGACCTGCACCGGCGTGCCGACAGTTTCTGTCGCATCGGCGTGTGTCAGGAAGTCGATGCGGCCAGCAATACCTGCAAGGTCCGTCATGGGGAACTGCTCACCCCGGCGATCCGGTTTTTCAACCCAAGCGCCGGGGCACAGAGCGAGTCGCGGATTCCTTCCGTGGGTGAGCAGTGTTTGCTGCTGAACCACGGCGGTGGCGAGGGCGGCGGGCAGTCGGTGGCGTTGTTCGGTCTCAACGGCGGTCAGTTCCCGCCCGTCTCGACACAGGCATCGCTGACGCGTCGCCTCTATCAAGACGGCACGGAAAGCGGTTACGACCACGCCAGTCATGTCTTGCGCTGGAAGAACGGCCCGGCGGCGTTCACCGGCTCCCGTGAATCCCTCGAGTTGAACATCGGCCCGGCGAGGCTGGCGATGAGGCCAGAGGCCATCGAATTGCAACTGGGCGCCGTCGGCCTGCGGCTCGACGCTTCCGGTGTGCATCTGAGCGGCCCGTTGGTGGATCACCAGGGTCGCGTCATCAGTACTGCATAAAGAGCTTCCCATGATCGGAATCGATAGAAACACCGGCACAACGGTCGACGACTGGCTGCAGTTCGTGCAGCGCGCCACCCGGGCGCTGACCACGCCGTTGGGCACACGTCAGAAGCGCCCTTTGTATGGTTGCGCACTCACTGAGTTGCTGGGGCAGAACCTCGGCGACGACCTGCTGATTCTCGCCCAGAGCCATGCGGCCCAAGCGTTTTACAACAAGTACAACGGCATCGACGATTTCGAGCCGCAGGTCATTGTGGCCAGCCGCTACGGTGCCGGGTTGTTATTGCGTTTCGCCGGCATCTGGAAAAACCGCCAACAGACCTTCGAGGTGGTGGCATGAGTATGTTGATACCTGGCCAGAACCAGTTGGCCGAACCGGCAATCGTCACGGTCGAAGTGTTCGAGGATCTGCTCGCAGAGTTCAAGACCTTCGTTGTCGAGTATGTCGGTGCCCGTTCCTCCGAGAGCGCGGCCAAGCTTGCGGTCAGCCTGGAAAACGAAAGCGAGTTGCTGACCCTGGCCCTTGAGGCGTTTTGTGTACGGCTGCAAACCCACGAACGCAAATACAACGCCCGCATCAAGCAGATGCTGGCGTGGTGGGCCACCGGCACCAACCTCGACGCCCGCCTCGCGGACATGGGGCTTGAGCGCCAGTTGCTGGACCCGGGCGATCCGGCGGCATTCCCGCCGATCGATCCGGTCTACGAGAGCGATGACGACGCCCGGTTGCGTTATTACCTGGCGCCCCATGCCCCGGCGGCGGGCTCGCGGATGCAGTATCGGCGCGAGATTTTCACCCTTGGCGAACGGCCTGCCGTGAAGGTGGAAACCACCGCGGCGGGAGTGGTGACGGTCACTTACACCTTCGACCCGGACGGCTATGTCGCGCAGGTCAAGGACGGCAACGGGCGCCGGACCGCGCCCGGCGAAGTCACGGTCACGGTGCTTTCCCGAGAGGGCGATGGCACGCCATCCCAAGCGCTGCTCGACGATGTTCGCCAGCATTTCGCCCGGCCTGATGTCCGGCCCGAAACGGACCTGGTCACTGTGCAGGGCGCGCAAATCAAGAACTACAAAATCCGGGTGATCGCGAAGATCAACCCGGGCCCCGATTCAGGGCTGACCAAGGTTGCCGCGCAACAGCAGCTGCAGGCGTATGCCGATGCCTGTCATCGCCTGGAAGGGCGAGTGGACCCGAGTTGGATCGACTACACGCTGCACAGCGCCGGGGCGGTTCAACTGCAGATCCTTGAGCCGGTAGCGCCGATTGTGACGAGCGCTTTTCAAGCGCCGTATTGCACGGGCGTCGAGGTCGAGGTGGATACGTTATGAGTGACGACACACCTCGCCCGAGCCTGTTGCCAGCCAACAGCTCACCACTGGAAAGGGCGCTTGATCTCGGTTTTGCCCGATTGCTTGAGCGTATCGACCCGCCGTTCCCCGAACTGATGAACCCCGCCAAAACACCGCTGGCATTCCTGCCGTACCTGGGCGCGGATCGCGGGGTCAGCGAATGGAGCTCCGAGGCGACAGAGGCGGAAAAACGCCTGACGGTGGAACTCGCCTGGCCTACCGCACGGCAGGCCGGGACGCGAAAAGCACTGGAAAATGCGGCCAAGGGTTTGCAATTGATGCCTGAGGTGCGCGCCTGGTACGAACAAACACCACCCGGCCCGCCTTACAGCTTTTCCGTCAGGGCCTTCACCGAACAGCCCTACAGCGAAGAAATCGACGCCCGTCTCGACCGACGCCTGGCCGATGCCAAAAGCGAACGCGACACCTTGAAGGTGTCCGTCGGCTTGAGCGCATTCGGCAGTCATGTCATCGGCGCCGCCACCGTATGCGGCGAGCTGACCACGGTTTATCCGATCGTCATCGAAGGGCTTGAAGCCTCGGGTCAGGCCTTTATGGCCGCAGGGCTCTACACCGTCGAAACCTCCACAATTTATCCTCAGGGGTCCTAAATGGCCGACTATTACACCCTGCTCACCAATGCGGGGATCGCCTACGAAACCGCCTGCAAGGCGGCGGGCACACCGATCAAGCTGTCGCAGATTTCCGTCGGCGACGGCGGCGGCGCGGTTTACAACCCGGCCGCAACCGCCACGGCGCTCAAGCGCGAAGTGTGGCGCGGGCCACTCAATGCACTGTTCCAGGATGAGAAGAATCCGAGCTGGTTGCTGGCCGAAGTGACTATCCCGCCTGAAGTGGGTGGTTGGTATGTACGTGAGGCCGGGATCTGGACTGATACCGGGATTCTTTACGCCATCGTCAAATATCCGGAGTCGTTCAAGCCGGTGCTGGCGACTTCGGGCTCGGGGAAAGAGTTCTACATTCGTTCGATTTTCGAGACCAGTAATGCGGCGCTGGTGACGTTGTTGATTGACGACACGGTGGTCAAGGCGACGCGGGCGTGGGTGATGGGCTATCTCGCTGATGAGTTGGCCAAGCTTGATGGTAAGCAATCAGTTCGCGCGGCGGCTACGGGCAATGTTGTGTTGAGTGGGGCTCAGCAGATTGACGGTGTCGCGTTGGTCGCCGGAGATCGTGTGTTATTGCCCTATCAGACATCGGCCAAAGACAGCGGCATCTGGGTTGTGTCCAATAGCGGTTGGTCTCGGGCTTTCGATGCCAATAGCAGTATCAAAGTAACGCCCGGCTTGACGGTCATGGTCGAAGAAGGGATAGCCAACGGCGACTCTCTGTGGCACCTGACAACCAATGGACCCATCACGCTGGGTACTACCGCACTGACCTTCGAAATGCTCGCGGGCAGGACTGGCATTCAGCCGGGTAGCTATCGAGGGCTGACCGTTGATAAGTACGGCCGGGCCATTGCGGGGGACAACCCGACCACGGTGGCAGGTTACGGACTGACAGATGTTTACACCAAGGCGCAGGTCGAGGCATTTGCACTTGGCGTGGCGGGTGATCGTGTGGGGGAGGTCACGCACTTCGCCATGGCAACGCCGCCGGCTGGCTTTTTGAAACGCAATGGGGCAGCCGTATCGCGAACGACCTATGCCGCGCTGTTTGCCAGGATCGGGACACTGTACGGGGCGGGGGATGGTTCTACGACGTTCAACCTGCCGGACTCTCGTGCTCATTTCGATCGGGGGCTCGATGACGGGCGAAACGTCGATCCGGGTCGTGTGCTCGGCAGTGCTCAGACGAGTCAGAACGCCGCTCACGTGCATGCGGGTAGTGCAGCAGTAGCCGGGAATCATACGCACTCGATTTGGATAAACCTGGATCGTGGGCCGGGCACCGACGGCAATGCGGTGTGGGGTGACGAGCCCTACTACGGGTCTGCGGGGGCGCCGACCAGTGCCGCCGGTGATCACACTCACGCGATCACCATTGCCAGTTCCGGTGGCACTGAAGCCAGGCCACTCAACACGGCTTTTCTCGCCTGTATCAAATATTAATCAGAACCACATTGGAGTTTTTGAGAATGTCAGACGAACGCATGGCCGTTGAAGGCGAGGTGTCCTGGTGGCTCGCCGATGAGGTCGCACCACCGACGATCTGTAATGTGCACCCCGTTACCGGTGAGTTCATCGGCGCGGGGGTAGCAGACCCGAGTCCTCTGGAACCTTTCACCTGGTTGATCCCCGCGCATGCTTATCAGTGTGAGCCGCCAACGCTGGAGCCTGGTCATACAGCGGTCAGGGTTTCAGGCGACGGGTGGAAAATTGTTGCGGACTACCGTGGAACGACGGTCTACAGCACCGAGACCGGTGAGGCGCAAGTCTGGGAGACGTTGGGTGACTTGCCCGAAGGTTATACACGTGAAGCTCCAGCGACCCAGTTCGATAAGTGGCAGGACGATCAATGGGTCGTCGATGAGGTCGCAACTACAGACGCCCTGAAAAAGAAAGCAGCCAGGAAGAAAGCGCTGCTGACGCAGTTCAGCACAAACATGATTGCCACATTGCAAAACGCAGTGGATTTGGATATTGCCACTGAAACCGAGATCGCGGATCTGCGCTCCTGGAAAATCTACGGCGTTGAACTCAATCGTGTCGATACCGTTGGAGGGGTACCCCAGGAATGGCCGATCAGCCCGAACGATGCCTTGGCGGCTGCCTGGCTGGTGGCTCAGGGCTTCGACGACCCACCTCGGGAAACCCTCACCGTTTCCGAGTAACGCCCCGCACCGTCGGGGCGTTTTCTTTTCCGTCAAGCACCCAACAACCCCTGACAGCCCCTTCCTCAAAAGGGGCTTTTTCGTATCTGGAGAACCCCAAATGGCACTACGCCAAACCTACACCGTGCTCGTCCCATTCCCCACCGGGGGTGGCCACTGGTCGAGCATCGGTCAAGAACTCGACCTGCTCGATGTGGAGGCCAGTGCGTTGCGCAGCGCTGGTCGTCTGGAGCTGAAAAAAACCGAGGCTGCCGAATCGGCCTCTACAACCACCCCGGCCAAAAAGGCCGCTGCCAAGAAGGCTGAATAACCATGGCTGAGGTTTTGAACTTCGAGCACAACGGCATTACCGTCAATGCCACTGAATCTCCCGAGGCCATGGGTGGCCTGGGCGACAACGTCATCGGTCTGGTCGGCACCGCGCCGAAAGCGGATCTGCTGATTCCGCGTAACGCCCCGTTCCGCATCAACAGCTTCACCACCCAGGCACTATTGGACCCGACCGGTACCGAGTCGGGCACGTTGTTCCACGCGGTATTCCAGATCCTCAAAGTGGTCAAGGTGCCGGTCTACGTGGTCATCGTCGAAGAGGGCGCAACCCCCGCCGACACCCTGAATAACGTGATCGGCGGCATCGAACCAGTGACCGGTCGCAAACTGGGTCTGGCCGCACTTGGCGGCGTGCCTGAAGACCTGACGATCATTGGTGCACCGGGTTTCACCGGCACCAAAGCGGTGGCCAGTGAGTTCGCCTCGTTCGGCAAACGTATCAAGGCTCGCGTGGTACTCGACGGCAAGGATGCGGCAGTCGCCGATCAAGTGACTTACAGCCAGGAGCTGGGCGGTGCGGACCTCGGTTTCGACCGTTGCCTGCTGGTGCACAACATGCCGTCGGTGTACTCCAAGGCGGCGAAGAAAAACGTGTTCCTGGCGCCATCGAGCCTGGCCATCGCCGCGCTCGCCAAGGTCAAGCAATGGGAGAGCCCGGGCAACCAAGTGACCTACGCCGAAGACGTTTCGCGCGTCGTGGAATACAACATCCTCGACACCTCCACCGAAGGCGATCTGCTCAACCGTTACGGCATCAGCTACTACGCCCGGACCATCCTCGGCGGCTTCTCGCTGCTGGGTAACCGCTCCGTCACCGGCAAGTTCATCAGCTACGTCGGCCTTGAAGATGCGATCAGCCGCAAGCTGGTGAAGGCCGGTCAGAAAGCCATGGCCAAGAACCTGACCAAGTCGTTCATGGATCAGGAGGTCAAGCGCATCAACGACTGGCTGCAAACCCTGGTCGCCGACGAAACCATCCCCGGCGGCAGCGTGTACCTGCACCCGGAATTGAACAGCGTCGAGAAGTACAAAAACGGTACCTGGTACGTGGTCATCGACTACGGCCGCTACGCACCGAACGAACACATGATTTATCAACTCAACGCCCGCGATGAAATCATCGAGCAGTTCCTGGAGGACGTTCTCTAATGTTTACCAACCGCGTAAGACAGGCCATCGCGGCCACCCTGCAAGGCCTGCCGTTGTCGGCGACCGTGGAAGAGTTCACACCGCCGAAGATCGAGTTCGACATGGAAAACATGGTCGGCGGCCGCTTCATCGTCGAGGAGATGGCCAAGAGCGCCAAGGCCCTGGGCGCCAAGTTGATCCTGCAGGGCGCCGGTCCCGAAGTGATGCTGGCGCTGGGCGTGAAGCTGGGCGACGACATCCTGCTGAACGTGCGTGAAGCCGGTCAGGATCAGGACGGTAACACCTGGTTCACCTACCACACCGTCGGCGGCAAGCTGAAGGTCCTCGAGGAAGCCATCGTGAAAATGGGTGAAAAACCCAAGACCACCCTGGAGCTCTCTTGCCGCACCTACAACCGCCTGGAAAACGGCGTTCCAGTGATCGATGTCGACGTGCGCACCCAGAAGTTCGTGCTCAACGGCGTCGACATTCTCGGTGATGCCCGCCGCGCCGTGTTGCTGCCGTAACACGAAGGCCAACCAAGGCGCACAACCTGTGGGAGCGGGCAGGCTCGCTCCCACAAGGATTGTGGCAAACAGATCCCTGCGCAGCAGCCTTTCATGAATCACCAAGGAATTTCTTACATGTCCTGGATACCTCCCAAGCATGTCCTGTTGTCACCAATTACCGGTGATGACGGATCCGAGATCGAGCAGATCCAACTCAAACCGTTGTACTACGCCGCGCAAAAAGAGGCCCTGGCCCGTGCCGGCGATGATGAGGACGATCAGTTCTTCGAGCTGGCCATATTGGCCACGGGGTTGTCGGTCAAGGAACTGGACCAGCTCAAACGCCCGGACTACGTGAGCATCGCGCAGTACGTGCATGAGATGTCGACTCGCCCGGCTTCGTACTTTCTGGAACAGCAAGCGCAGGGCGAACAATCGGTAGACCCCGATCAAGTGTCACTGCTGCAACCGCTCAACGTGGCAGGCCGCAGCATGACCTCGCTGACCCTGGAAATGCCGGTGCTGCGCGCCACCAAGGCGATGAAAAAACTGAAGACGGCCAAGGAACGCGCCGAGTTCATCACCGCCCATTGCACCGGGCTGATGCTGCCCGATCTGGACCTGCTGACCGTGCCCGACTGGACACAGCTTCAGGTACGCATCGACGATTTTTTAAACAAACCGGCGGACTTCTTTCGGAGCGCGACATCGAAGTAATCCTCGATGTGGTGCCGCTCATTTACTCGGTAAGTGAGGCGGAAATTCTGGAGTGGGACGCCGGCAAGGCATTGCGCCGCTACGACATCGCGATCACTCGCCTTGGCGTGAAACAGGAGTAGAGCAGGATGGCAGACAGTAAGTATTCGCTGTCCGGTGCGGCAAGCATCGAATTGCCGCAACTGGGCAGCGCCTCTGAAACGTCGGGCCTGAACCTGGCACTGACCACGGCCAGCCTCGACATCCGTCTGCTGGTGTCTGAACAGGTCAAGCTTCGCGAAGCGCTGGCGTTGTTGAACATTGCCCTGTCGTCGCAGCAGTCGCTGCTCAAGGCGAATGCTTCGGTGCCCGCGGCAAGCAGTGAACCAAAGTCCAAGTTAAAGGCTGAGGTTGATCAGCGCACGCCGCCGGATTTGCTCAAGTCGGCGATGGCGACCGAATTGGCGATGGTTGAGCTCAACCAAGTGCTGAAACTGGACAACGTCCAGTTGCAGAAACTGTCGGAGGCCAACCTGAAAATGGCCACTGACAAGCAGGTTGCTCCGAGCGGGGCAACGGCGGTTCAACTGGCTCAGGTCGAGTTGGCGGCGGCGAAGGCGGGTATCGGGGACGGGCTCGACCCGGCTAAAAAGCAGGACGAACTGCTGAACTTCACCCGAGATAGCGCGGTGACGGCGTCGGCGTTCAATCTCGACGTCAAGGCCGCCAGCGAGATGCTGTTGGGTTGGCGTAATTCGATGAAGCTGGATCGCGGACAAAGCCTGAGTCTGGCGGATGCAACCAACCATCTCGGCAACAGCGGTCTGAATGTCAAAGCGGCAGACATCGGTTCTGTGGTGCAACGCAGTGGCGAGGCGGGCATCGCCGCGGGCATGACGCCGGAACAGATGGCGGCCCTCGCGGCGGCGTTCTTGAACAGCGGCGCGGACAAGTCCGGTGCCGGTGAGGCTTTGAAAGGTTTCACCACGGTTTTGGCCAAGGGGGACGCGGCTTCACCGGAACAGCGCAAGGCTTGGTCTGACCTGGACGGCAAATTCAATCCAGGGATGTTGGCTGATGGCCTGCGCAAGGACGCGCCGGGAACGATCAACCTGGTGCTTGAAGCACTGAAGAAAAAACCTGCAGAAGAACAGCAGTCACTGACCAAGACATTGTTTGGTGATAACGCGGCGATTCTTGAACTGTTGAAAAAACCGGAAGACGTCCAAAAGGCTTTTTTACTGGTGTCCGAGCGGACATCCGACGGGACGTTGCCGAAGTTCAACGGTTCCGTAGCGAAATCCGCCGAGGCGCTTGGGGAAACCTCGCAAGGGCGCTGGAATGCGCTGGATGCGAGTAAGAACCGGATGTTCGCGGCGGGCGGCAATGCCCTGGCGCCGTTGACTGATGGTTTGATGGTGTCGCTCGGCGCATTGGCCGATGGCTTGAGCGGGGTCGCTGAAGCACAACCGAAAGCTACTGCAGGATTGCTGGTGCTCGCGGGAGCCATTGCGTTGGCGCGTGGTGCTGAAATCAAGGTCGCGATGGCCTCGGCCATCACCGCCGCAGCAACAAAACTTCTGG
This sequence comes from Pseudomonas sp. B21-019, assembly GCF_024749225.1. Classification (NCBI taxonomy): domain Bacteria; kingdom Pseudomonadati; phylum Pseudomonadota; class Gammaproteobacteria; order Pseudomonadales; family Pseudomonadaceae; genus Pseudomonas; species Pseudomonas sp. B21-019. The sequence goes on along the minus strand of NZ_CP087193.1, from coordinate 5,040,135 downwards.
TTCTGGCAGGTGCGCGACCGATTTCCGAAACGGGGGATCTGACAGCCGATGCCAAGGAACGCGGTCGTAAGGGCAAAAAGCAATCCCGAGGCGCAAGGGCCGGAAAAAGCGCAGCTCCTGGAAAAGCCGCGATCAAGCCCATCCCAAAAAGCGCAGCCAAACTGCCACGTATGTCGACCGGGAGTCGCTTGCTGGGTGCCGCCAGAATGGGCTCGGCAGTCACCAAGCGGGTCGCGCCGCTGATGCTGCTCAGTGCTGGTTACGATGCCGTCAAAGGCTTGCAGGCGGGTGATACCAAAGCGGTCGGCGGGGCGCTGGGCTCGGCCGGTGGCGGACTCGCCGGTACTTATGCTGGCGCTGCTGCCGGCGCCCTGATCGGCAGCGTGGTGCCTGTTCTGGGCACGGCGGTCGGTGGCGTAATCGGTGGTTTGTTGGGGGGAATGGCGGGCAGTTGGGGAGGGGAATGGCTGGGTGAGAAACTCGCTACACCCGCCGACAAGCTCGCCGCTCCAGATCAGGTCAGCAAAGACCTGACCAACGCCCAGACGAGTAATCAACAGAACACGGTTAACGCGAACATCTACATCAACGGCCAGGATCAGGCCAGCGCCAGTCAATTGGCGAACCTGGTTGTGCAACAGATCACGGGTCAATTCGGACTCATGACCATGCCCAACTCACTCGCCATGCGAAGTGATGCGGCCCTGACTGATGGAGGTACGTGATGCGTCAGCAAATGGCACTCGGCAGTTTCATTTTCGGCCTGTCCAGAAACTTCGCTTACCACAGTCTGGTGCGCACCTCGGACGGCGGCTGGAAGAGCATCGACATCCTCACCAGCAAACCCAAATCCAGTCAGGTCGGCCAAGGCCTGCAAGGGCTGACGATAACAGGCAAGTCGATGTACGCGACCGCCATGGATCGGCTCGATGAGCTGCGTGCCTTGCAGGCGCTGCGCATCCCTTTGCCCTTGGTTGACGGCATCGGCCGCAACTGGGGTCTGTGGCAGATCAACAAGGTGTCGGAAACCCAAAACAACATCCTTGATGACGGCACCGCGATGGTGGTCGATTGGATTATCGAGTTGACGGAGTTCGCCAATGCGTAGGGTTCGAAGTATCGCCGGTGATTCGGTGAATCTGTTGCTGTACCGCGAGCTTGAGCGTGGTGACGATGCCACCGAAGAAGCGCTTTGGCGTCTTAATCCGGAGCTTGCCGAATGGGGGGCAATATTGCCGGCGGGGTTGTGGGTTGTGCTGCCGGAAGTGGATTCGAAACCCGTCGCACCCACACCGGTTTCGGCCTGGGATTAAGGAGGCAGCATGTCACTGGGTTTCACGCCTGCTGTGGAAATTTACGGCGCGAATGCTGCGCTGCTCAACGAACGATTAATCAGTTGGACACACATCGACGCAGCGGGAATTGAATCCGATCAACTGACGCTCGTGATCAGTCTGGATGGGCTTGAAGGGTTGCCCAGCCTGGGCGGAAAAATCGGCCTGCGGGTCGGTTATCTGGAATCGGGGCTGGTGGATAAAGGCGAGTTCGTCATTACCCGGCGCACGCCGACTCTGTTTCCCCTGCGTCTGACGCTGGTGGCCACGGCGGCGCCGTTCAGTGCGACGGATCAGACCGGGTTCAAACAGCGCCGATCGGTCAGCCATGGTCCGACGACCTTGGGTGCCTTGTTCCGCCAGTTGACATCCAGGCACGGGTTTTCCCCTCGTGTGGCCCCGGACCTGTCGCTGATAAAAATCGCGCACATCGACCAGTCCAACGAAACCGACATGGGTTTTCTGACGCGACTGGCCTACCTGCATGATGCCGTCGCCAAACCGGTCAACGAGCTGTATGTGCTGGCACGGCGCGGTCAGGCGAAATCGTTATCGGGCAAAGTTCTGCCGACCATAAAGCTGTCGGTGACGACCAACAATCGCCCAGGCGATCACGCCTTTATCTCCGCCGTCCTGGATGAAACCGCCCGGGCGAAATACCAGGGCTGCAAGACCAGTTGGTGGGACGCGGCGGCCGGTAAAGTGCGGGTCGAGGAGAGCGGCATCGCGCCGTTCAAGACCCTTCGCCAGCGGTTTCAGAGCGCGGACGATGCCCGGGCCGCCGCCGAAGGCGAGACCCGCCGGATGATGCGCGAAGCACTCAAGGTGACGGTCGAATGCCCTGGCAATCCGGGGTTATCCGCTGAAGGGATCGTTTTGCTGGACCCCACCTGGCCGGATTTCATGCGCGGGCGTTGGTCAATCGACAAAGTCACCGCCAGCGGCGACCGGGAAAAAAGCTATCGCTGCAAGATTGACGCGACCTGCCTGGACGCCAAGGCATAGCCCACACCCAAAATCACCCCCGCCCCGTAGCAGCTGCCGAAGGCTGCGTTCGGCTGCGCAGCAGTCGTAAATCCTGATACCCGGATTTGTCTGAAACACCACGTCGCCTGGTTCACGACTGCTGCGTCCGAACGCGGCCCGAGCCGAACGCAGCCTTCGGCAGCTGCTACAAAAATTTGCGTCGCTGCTCACTCATTTCATTCGATTCTGGAGCGCCCTCATGAAGATCACGCCGATCCTCACGCAGCTGCGTGAGCAATGCCCGACCCTGGCCAATCGTGTGGCGGCGGGCATTGACCTCACCACCCTGCAAGCCAACAACCCGCTCGCCACGCCTTGCGCCTACGTCGTCCCCATCGCCGATGTGGCGAGCAAAAGCGTGGCGCAACACCTGATGCTGCAACCGATCCGCGACCGCTTCGAAGTCACCCTGGTGCTCGACACCACGGACGCCGCCGCAGCGCTGGATCAACTGCACGACCTGCGCGCCGAACTGTGGCGCGCACTGGTGGGTTTCAAGCCCGGCAATGACTACAGCGCCATCGCCTACGACGGCGGCGAACTGGTTTCCATCAACAGCAGCCGCGTGCTCTATCGCCTGCGCTTTTTCGCCGAATTCCAGCTCGGCCGCAATCTGCCGGGGCAACCGGCGCAGAGCTGGCACGAGCGTGAACTGGACGGCTTGTCGTCCTTTACCGGGGTCACCGTGCGGGTCGATGCGATCGACCCGGCGGACCCCAATCTGCAACGCCCGGGCCCCGACGGGCGCCTGGAACTGACTTTCTCTGGAGACGTAACCCTATGAGCAAACGCATCACCGTGCTGCCGGCCCCGGGCCGTGTCGTGCCGGACCCGGAAGCGGGCGATCTGTTGCCCCTCGAGGGCCGTGAAGTGCCGGACAACGCCTGGTGGCGTCGACGTCTGGCCGATGGCGATATCACTACCAAAGCCGTGAAAGCGGCGAAACCACAGGGAGCCAAATAATGGCGATCGGATTCAGCAACATCCCCGCGGACATTCGTGTTCCGCTGTTCTATGCCGAAATGGACAACTCGGCCGCCAATAGCGCGTCGTCGGCCATGCGCCGCCTGATCGTCGCTCAGGTCAACGACAACATTGCGCCGGCCGATGCCGGCAAACTGGTGCTGGTGTCCAGCGTGGCGCTGGCCAAAAGCATTGGCGGCCAGGGCTCGATGCTCGCCTCGATGTACGAAACCTGGCGCAAGACCGACCCGATCGGCGAGATCTGGTGCCTGCCGCTGCACAGCACCGAAGGCAGCATTGCCAAAGGCGTGCTGACTCTGACCGGTGCGGCGACCCAAAGCGGCGTGCTCAACCTGTACGTCGGCGGCGTTCGCGTTCAGGCGGCTATCGTCAACGGCGCCACCGCGGCGCAAGCGGCCACCGCCCTGGCGTTGAAAATCAATGCCAGCGCCGATCTGCCGGTCACTGCGGCGGCGGTCGGAGGTGTGGTCACCCTGAGCGCCAAATGGACTGGCGACAGTGGCAACGACATCAGCCTGCAATTCAATCGCCTGGGCAAGAGCAACGGCGAAGAAACCCCGGCCGGCCTGACCTCGGCGATCACCGCCATGACCGGCGGCGCCGGTGTGCCGGATCAAGTGGCTGCCGTGGCGGCGCTGGGCGATGAACCGTTCGAGTTCATTTGCATGCCGTGGTCGGATCTGTCGACCCTCAACACCTGGCAAGCGGTCATGGATGACAGCACCGGTCGTTGGTCCTGGGCCAAGCAATTGTTCGGTCACGTCTACAGCGCCAAACGCGGCACCGTCGGTACGCTGGTGGCGGCAGGGCAAGCGCGTAACGACCAGCACATGACCATCCAGGCGCTGGAACCGGGCGTACCGCAACCGTTTTGGGTGCAGGCCGCCGCACTGGCTGCGCGCACCTCGGTGTTCATCTCGGCCGACGCCAGCCGTCCGACCCAAAGCGGCAGCCTGCCAGGTCTCGACCCGGCCCCGGCGAGCGAGCGGTTCACCCTGACCGAGCGTCAGTCGCTGCTCAACTACGGCATCGCCACCGCGTATTACGAAGGCGGCTACGTGCGCATTCAGCGTTCGATCACCACCTATCAGAAGAACGCCTACGGCCAGGCAGACAACTCCTACCTGGACAGCGAAACCATGCACCAGTCGGCGTTCATCGTGCGTCGTCTGCAAAGCGTGATCACCAGCAAATACGGTCGCCACAAACTGGCCTCCGACGGCACCCGTTTCGGCGCCGGCCAGCCAATCGTTACCCCGAGCACCATTCGCGGTGAGCTGATCGCCCAGTACGCCAAGCTCGAACTGGAAGGCCATGTGGAAAACGCCGAGCTGTTTGCCGAATACCTGATCGTCGAGCGCGACACCCAGGACCCGAGCCGGGTCAATGTGCTGTTCCCGCCGGACTACATCAACGGCCTGCGCGTGTTCGCGCTGCTCAACCAGTTCCGTCTGCAGTACGACGACGCAGCCTGATCGCTGCCTTTGACTGTGTGAATTCGGCCCACCGCGCGTGGGCTTTTTATTTGAAGGGAGAAACACCATGGGGCAACTGATTGCGGGCACCTGCTACGTCAAAGTGGACGGCGCTCAACTGACCATCAACGGTGGCTGCGAAGCACCATTGATGGCCGTTAAACGGGAAACCGTCGTGCCGGGCTTTTACAAGGAAACCGACATCGCGCCGTCGTTCAAAGTGACGGCGCTGCACACCGCAGACTTCCCGCTCAAGCAACTGATCGCAGGCTCCGACATGACCGTCACCTGCGAATTCAGCAACGGCAAAGTCTACGTACTGGCCGGCGCCTACCTGGTGGAAGAGCCGGTATCCAAAGGCGATGACGCCACCATCGAACTGAAATTCGAAGGCATCAAGGGGACCTGGCAATGAGCAACGCCGTGAAGCTTCAAGTTGCGATCGAAGCCCACGGCGAGCCCTTGACCGAGCTCAACCTGCGCCGCCCGACGGTGCAGGAAGTGCGGGCGATCAAGGCGCTGCCGTACAAGATCGACAAGAGCGAAGAGGTCAGCCTCGACATGGACGTCGCGGCCAAATACATCGCCGTGTGCGCCGGCATCCCGCCGTCATCAGTCAACCAGCTGGATCTGGCTGATCTCAACACGCTGAGTTGGGCGGTCGCGAGTTTTTTCATGAGTGCGGCATCGGAGCCATCACCGACCTGATCGCAGTCGCCTATGACCTGGCCTGGTTCTGGAAGGTTGACCCCGAACAGATGATGGCCAGGCCACTGGATGTGCTCCGCGAATCGCTGGAGCACGCGCAACGGATCAATGCGATGCAGCAGGTGCAGTGATGGCAGACACACAAACGAAAGGGAAAACATCGGTGCTGCTCACGGGCATCGACGAACTGTCACCCAAACTCGGCGCCCTTCGGGAAAAAGTCGAGAGCTTCAAGAAAAACCTGGAGCAGACCGGCCTCGGCAAACTGGACATCAGCGGTCTGTTCAAGGGCGGTAGCGTGATCACGCCGTTCGTGGATGCAATCAAGGTGTCCGACGCGTTCAAGGGCAAATTGACCGAGGTCAGCGAATCGGCTGAAGGCGTTGATTTACCGAAGGCGCCGGCAAGCGCTACGCAAAACATGAATGTGTTCAGTCGCTCGATGGAGCAGGTATCGATCGCGGCCAACACGGCCTTGCAGCCTGCTGTCGCGACCGTAACGGCAGGTCTTCAACCGTTGTTGGTTGGATTTGGCAGCCTGCTCGATGACAACCCGAAACTGGTCGAAGGGCTGGCGGCAGGTGCCATCGCATTTTCGGCAATGCAAACGGCCGTGACTGGCGCGACGCAAGTGTTCGATCTGATGAGCATGGTGCTCAAGACCAATCCGATCATGCTGATTGCCATGGGCATTGCCATGGCGGCCGGTGTGATCATTGCCAACTGGGAGCCGATTTCGACGTTTTTCGCCGGGCTCTGGCAAAAGGTTGTCGGTTATTGGGCTCCGATCAGCGGCGTTTTCTCGGCAATTTTTGATCAAGTCAAAGCAGTCGTGAGTGCGGGATTCGACTTCCTCAAGGCGTGGTTTGCCTGGACGCCCTACGGAATGATCCTGAACAACTGGGGGGCCGTTGTCGGTTTGTTTGCGGCGATCTGGGATCTGCTCGTGGCACTGACTGTGCCGGTGAAGGAGAAACTGCGCAGCCTGTTCGACTGGGTGCCGCTGGACGCCATTGCCGCCGCTTGGGATCAGGTCCCTGCCATGTTCTCGGGCTACTGGGAGTCGATCAAGCTTGGAGCGCAGGCGTTCTTTTCCTACCTCAGCGGGCTGTTCACTTGGTCGCCCTTGGATGCACTGAGCGAAACATGGGCATCTGTGGTTCAGTTTTTCAGTGAAAAAGCGGAAAAGCTCCGGGCCATTCTGGCGCCCATCCAGGAGATGCTTGGCGGTAGCTTTGGTGGTTTTATCGCCCAAATTACCGGCAAGGTCGAAAGCTTCACCGAGGTGCAAAAGAAAACCAATGCTGAAGGCAAGGGGGAGTTTGCGCCGGTGGCGGCGTTCATCAATGCCGCTTCCGAGCAGCCCTCAAACGCGCTGGCGACTCCCGGCAGTTTGCCGCTCAAGTCGTCGTTGTTGCAGCCCGGTTCTCTGACTCAAAACTCCAACGCCTTGATCCAACAAAGCGCCGCCAACAATCGCACGCAACTCGAAGGCGGCCTGACGGTTCGCTTCGAAAACGCGCCGGCCGGGCTGCGCACCGATCAACCGCAAACCAATCAACCGGGGCTGTCGCTCAACTCGCGCATCGGCTACCGCTCACTTTCCCTGGGAGGCTCCAATGAGTTGGCGTGACCGTTTGTTGCCGGCGTCCTTTCGCGGTGTCGGTTTCTGGGTCGATCAGGCGAAAACCCCGGTCGGTAAAAAGGGCCAGTTGCACGAGTATCCGCAGCGGGACCTGCCGTTTTTCGAGGGCCTTGGCCAGCAGGCGAAGATCCACGATCTGACGGCGTTCATCGTCGGCCCCGATTGCCTGGAGCAACGCGACAAGCTGCTCAAGGCGCTGGAGCAGGGCAGTGGTGAACTGGTCCACCCGTGGCTGGGACGGCTACAAGTCAAGGTCGGCGAATGCGACATGACCCACACCCGCCAGGACGGCGGGCTGGTGACCTTCGCGCTGAAGTTTTACCCCGATGAACCGCTGCCGTTTCCGACGGCCACGATCAGCACGCAGAAGGTGCTGCTGGCCAAGGCCGACACTTTGCTGGGTTCGGCGGTGGCGCGGTTCGAAGAGGTCATGATCCGGATCCAGGCTGCGCGGATAGGTATCAACAATCTGCGCAACAGCCTGACCGGGGTGTATGACGTGATCAAGGAACAGCTCAAACCGTTGATCGAGGAGTACCGGCAGATCACCGAGCTGGTCAAAGCGGTCAAGGAGCTGCCCAAGGAAGTGGCGGCGGAATTCAAGGGCTTGCTCGGCGATATCAAATCGCTCAAGGACTTCGCGAAGGAGGGTTATCGCGGCGTGATTGCCGACGTGTCCCAACAGCTCGAAGCCATCCGCAAGGCCGATGCGCCGAAGCTCACCACCGGCAAGGACACCACGGCCGCGGCGCAAGCCATGGCCGATCTGGTACAGGACACGCTGCTGGTCAAAGTGGCGCAATGGGTCGCCTCGATGCCGGTCGCGTCGACACCGGTGAAACTGTCGTCGACACCATCGCTGGAGCAGCAGGCGAACCTGCCGGTCACCCGGCAGGAAGTGCCGGTCACCGACGATTTGAAAGCGCTGCAAAAGGCGCTTGTCGAGGCGATCAACCCGATGCTGGACAAGGCCAGTCCCGCGCATTATCAGGCCATCGACGATGTGAAGCAGGCGCTGCTTGCGCATCTCAAGGCAGTGGCTTCGTCGGGTGTACGACAGGTCAGCAAGTCTTTTCAGGAAAGCCTTCCGGCGCTGGTCGTGGCGTACAAGCAATTTGCCGACGCAACGCGGGTCACCGAAGTGATTCAGCGCAACGGGATTGCCCATCCAGGGTACGCGCCGAACGATGTGAAAGTCTCCGGGAAGTGAACCATGAACGAGATGGATAACCGCGTCACGTTGACGGTCGGCGGCCTGGAATACGGTGGCTGGAAAAGCGTGGAAATCACGGCGGATCTGGAGCGTCAGTTCCGCACCTTTAAACTCAACATCACCTGGCAATGGCCGGGACAGACCGTGGACAAGCGCATCCAGCCCGGTGATGCCTGTGAAGTGCGCATCGGCCAGGATCTGGTGCTGACCGGGTATGTGTTCAAGGCGCCGATCAGTTATGACGGGCGACAGATCAGCCTGAACATCGAAGGCAGTTCTTGTACTCAGGACCTGGTGGATTGCGCCGCGACCAACCGCCCGAACCAATGGCATGAGCAATCGCTGTTGAGCATCGTCGAAGCGCTGGCGATTACCTACAAGGTCTTTGTGGTCAGTGAAATTCCCGAGACCGCCCGGCTCAGCAGTCACACCATCGTGCCGGGGGAAACGGTGTTTCAATCCATCGACCGATTGCTGACGTTGTTCCGGGTGTTTTCTACCGATGATGCCCAGGGCCGGTTGGTGTTGGCCCGGCCTGGCAGTGGTGGCCGAGCCAGCGATGCGCTGGAGTTGGGCAAGAATATTCTGTCGGCCAACGCGCCGATGGATTACAGCCAGGTGTTTTCCGAATACCGGGTCATCGGTCAGCAAAAGGGCACGGACAAGAAGAGCGGGGCGGCGGTCAGTGAGGTTGAAGCGGTGTCTGCCGACCTGAGCTACAAGCGTCGGCGGGTCACGGTGATCAACGAAGGCATGCAGATCAATCCCGATCTCGCCTTGCAACGGGCCAACTGGGAAAGCGCCACCCGCGTCGGCAAGGCCAAAACCACCACCTATCAGGTGCAGGGTTGGCGGCAATCCAACGGCGATCTGTGGCGGCATAACACGCTGGTGCGGGTCAAGGATCCGGTGCTGGGGTTCGATGACGACATGCTGATTTCCAAGGTGACCTACTCGTTGTCGGCGCAAGGTTCGGTCACCACCCTGCAAGTCGCACCGCCGCACACCTTCGATGCCAATCCCGAGCCCCCGAAGAAAACCTGATAGCCCCTTAAAAGGTCGCAGCCTTCGGCCTCGCCCCTCCAAGGAATTCAACATGAGCCTACTGACACGCCTCCTGGCGCGCGGCACTGTCGTGCTCGCCAACTCGGCCACCAAGCTTCAATCGCTGCAAATGCGCCTCACCGCCGGCGAAGTGAACGACGACATGGAGCACTTCGAACCCTACGGTTTCACCAGCAATCCACTGGCCGGTGCCGAAGGTGTCGCCACGTTTCTGGGCGGTGATCGCTCCCACGCCATCGTGCTGGTGGTCGCCGACCGCCGCTACCGCCTCCAGTCCCTGGCCGCGGGCGAAGTGGCGATCTACACCGACGAAGGCGACAAGATCCACTTCAAGCGCGGGCGGATCATCGACATCGAAACCGCCACCCTGAACATCCGCGCCAGCAGCGCGGTGAACATCGACAGCCCGGTGATCAACCAGACCGGAAAAATCGTCTCCACCGGCGATCAGATTGCCGGTGGCATCAGCCAGATCAAACACGTACACGTCGGCGTGCAAGCGGGCAGCGGCCAGACCGGCGTACCGGCGGGAGGGCAGTGATGTTGATCAGTCAAAACCTCCACGCCGCACTGACCCGCGCAGTTCTGATCAGCCTGTTCACCTGGCGCCGGGCCGCCGATGACGATGCCCTCGACGACGAAGAGCGTTTCGGCTGGTGGGGCGACAGCTTTCCTACGGTGGCCGACGACCGCATAGGTTCGCGGCTGTGGCTGTTGCGCCGGGTCAAGCTGACCCGCCAGACCCAGATGGACGCCGAGTTCTACGCCCGCGAAGCCCTGCAATGGCTGATCGACGACGGCCACTGCAGCGCCATCGACATCATCAGCGAACGCCTCGACGCCCAGCGCCTGAACCTGCGCACGGTCCTGACCCTGGCCGACGGCGAACGCCTGGACATCAACCCCGATAACAGTTGGCAGGTGATCTATGCCGTTTGAAACCCCTTCGCTGCCGGTGCTGATCAAGCGCACCCAAAGCGACCTGGCCAGCGATTCGCTGCGCCAGTCCGATGCGCAAGTGCTGGCCCGCACCCTCGGTGGCGCCGCCTACGGCCTGTATGGCTACCTGGACTGGATCGCCGAGCAGATCCTCCCGGACAAGGCGGATGAGTCGACCCTGGAACGGATCGCCGCACTGCGTTTGAACCAGCCGCGCAAATCCGCACAAGCGGCCAGCGGCAGCGTCAGCTTTACCGCCAGCGCCGGTGCCGTGCTGGATGTCGACACCCTGCTGCAATCAAGCGACGGTCGCACCTACAAAGTGACCGCCGCGCGCACCACCAGCAACGGCCTCAACAGCACCACCATCGCCGCGCTCGAAGCCGGTAGCCTGGGCAATGCCGAGGCCGGCATGACGTTGATTCCGGTGCAACCGATCCTGGGCATTGCCGGTAACAGTTTCACGGTGCTGGCACCGGGATTGACCGGCGGCATTGCGCGGGAAAGCCTGGAATCCCTGCGCTCCCGGGTCATCAGTTCCTATCGCATCATTCCCCATGGCGGCTCCGCGCAGGACTATGAAACCTGGGCGCTGGAATGCCCCGGCGTGACTCGCGCGTGGTGTCTCGGCAGCTACCTTGGTCCTGGCACCGTCGGGCTGTTCATCATGCGCGATAACGACCCGGAACCCATCCCGACCGCCGCGCAACTGGCCGAAGTTCAGGCTTACATCGAACCGCTGCGCCCGGTTACTGCCGAGTTGCACGTGCTGGCACCAGTGCAAGTGCCTGTCACTTACCGATTGAGCCTGACCCCGGACACCACCGCTGTGCGCGCCACTGTCGAAGCACAACTACGCGATCTGCATAACCGCGAGGCGGGCCTCGGCGACACGTTGCTGCTGACCCACATCGCCGAAGCCATCAGCAGCGCCACCGGCGAAAACGACCACAAACTCTTGTCGCCGATCGCCGATGTAGCAGCAGCCAACAACCAGTTGCTGACCTTTGGAGGTTGCGTATGGCAGGCATAAGAACCGCCGCGCAATACCACACCCAACTGCGCAGCCTGCTGCCCAGCGGGCCGGCCTGGGACCCTGAACAAGTTCCTGAACTCGAAGAAGTGCTCGAAGGTGTGGCACTGGAGCTGGCCCGCCTCGACGCCCGCGCCGCCGACCTGCTCAACGAAATGGACCCGGCTGGGGTCAGCGAACTGGTACCCGATTGGGAGCGGGTAATGAACCTTCCCGACCCATGCCTGGGCGCCACGCCACTGTTCGATGACCGCCGCCTGGCCGTGCGCCGGCGACTGCTCGCAGTCGGTAGTCAGACCATCAGCTATTTCGTCGAGATTGCCCGCACCCAAGGCTACCCGAACGCCACCATCACCGAACTCAGGGCGCCGCGTATTGGGCGCTCGCGTTTCGGTGCGGCGCACTTCGGTACCTTGCAGGCGCAGTTCATGTGGACCCTCAACACCGGCGGCCGCCTGCTGCTTGGGCGGCGTTTCGGTGCCAGCTACTGGGGCGAGCGTTTTGGCATGAACCCGGGCAATGCCTTGGAATGCTTGATACACCGCAGCGCACCAGCGCATACGCTGGTTTACATCAATTATGACTAGAGGATAGAAAAGTGGATTATCCAAAGAGTGTGCCCGGCGTTGGGCTAGTGAATGGACAGTTTGTGGATGAGAGCCCGGTCACCGGGACGCCGGGATCTTTGATTCCGTCGACATGGGGCAACGCAATCACGAGCGAGGTGTTGAATGTGATTGCAGCGGCGGGAATGGCACCCAGTGAAGTTGACCTGACGCAGTTGCTGAAAGCCATCGGTACCCTTGGCCAATCTGCTGCAAGCAGCTTTGCCATCGACACCGGCACGGCCAATAACTACGTCTGCAACTTCACGCCGGCGATCACCGCCCGCGTCGAAGGCCAGCCCCTGCGCTTCAAGGTCAAGACGGCGAACACTGGCGCCTGCATGATCAACGACGGCCTGGGGGCCGTCGCTATGGTTGGGGGTGCCCATTCAGCCCTTCGAGGTGGCGAGCTGGTCGCCAATGGTGACGCATGGGTGCAGTGGAACACCTCTATCGGCGGCGGCTCATACATCCTGCTGTTCTGCACTGGCGCGGCTGAGCAAATCGCTCCAGCAACGCAAAGCCAGCACGCGGCCCAACTGGGCCAGATAACCGGCAATGTCACCAGTATCAGTGCGGATACCACGCTGACCGCCGCGCAGAGGGGGTTGGTCATTATTGACGCGACGGCGTCTAACCGGACGATCACGCTGCCTGCCGCCAACACGGCACTTGGCGTGACTGACTTCATTGTTCGTCGCTTGGATAACACCGCCAATACTCTTGTTGTCACTGCGTCAGGGACCGACAAAATCAAATTTCACACCCACCTGAATGCGGCTGGATATTCATTCTTGGTCCTGATGGGGGCGTGCGATTACTGGCATTTGCGCAGTGATGGCGCGGGCAACTGGTGGCCGATAAGTCGTTACGACGGTACTCCGCTGGGTCGGTCGGTACTTGAAACCACGTCCTCGTTTAATCCCGGTGGTTACGGCGCCATGAACGGTGCGCTGTTGGCGCGGGCCTCCTTCCCCTGGTTGTGGGACCACGCGCAACAGTCAGGAATGCTGACCACGGAAGCCGCTCGCGCCGGCATGGAGGGTGGATGGACTTCTGGCGACGGTGCCACCACGTTCCGTTGTCCAGATGCCCGGGGGCGATTCCAGCGCCCCGCTGATGAGTCTCTCGGAATTGACCTGAATCGTGCGGCGGGTAGCTCGCAGGCCAGCCAACTCGGATCTCACAACCACTCCCTGCCCGGTGCAGGCACATTTGGCACGACAATGATGGGTGGTGGTACTAACAACTACGCGCAGTGGGTTGCCGGGGCCTCGGGGTACGCCGGAGGTTCTGAGACTCGCCCGATAAACATTGCCTACCCGGGCCGAATTAAATTGATCTGAGGTGTTTTATGTCCATTTACGTGTTTGATGCACTGGGTGTCTTGGTTGGCCCGGTTTCTCTTCCCGAAGTTCCCGGCTTGGGCTGTCAGTTGCCGAGCAATGCCGTCGAGCTGGCCGACTTGTTGCCGACGCCTGATCCGGGCAATGTTTGGGTGCTCGTCAACGCTGCGCCGGTTCAACTCGCCGATCATCGCGGGACGGTGTACAGCGTGACCACCGGCGCAGCGCAGGAGTGGTCCGAACTTGGCGAGCTCCCCAGCGAATATACGTTGCTCCCTTGTCCCGGTGCTTACTACGTCTGGAGCGGTACTGCGTGGCTGCTTGATGTCGCTGCGGTCGCTCAGGCTCAGTGCAATGCGCTAATGTCGGCGGCCAATCAAGTCACTGCCGGCATGGTTGACGCCTACATTGCCGGGTTGCTCGATGCAGCGGATACGGCGACCTTCGAGGCCTACGCGGCCTACCAGTTAGCGCTGAAAAAGATTGAGCAGCAACCTGGTTACCCAACCACTATTGCGTGGCCGACCTCTCCATAGCCGAGAGCGCAACTCCGATGCCCGCCAAGTGCCGGATTATTTTTTCCCGGAGAAAAGTATGCCCATCACCCAGCAGCAGTTGCTGCAGATCCTCCCGAACGCCGGCCCAGTTGCCGGCGTTTTTGTTCCTGTCCTGAATACAGCCATGGTCCGGTTTCAGATCATCACGGCTAGGCGTATTGCGGCCTTCATCGCGCAGATAGGACATGAGTCCGGACAACTCACCCGCGTCGTTGAGAACTTGAACTACGATGCGCCGGGTCTGATGGCGACGTGGCCAAGCCGGTTCCCGGCTGATTTGGCTGCTGCGCGCGCGCGTCAGCCGGAGAAGATCGCGAACATTGCCTATGCCTCGCGCATGGGTAATGGCAATGCCGCGAGCCGTGATGGGTGGACATATCGCGGTCGCGGTCTGATCCAGATCACCGGCCGAGCAAACTATCAGGAGTGCGGTGATGACCTCGGTATCGACCTTATCGGCAATCCAGATCTCCTGATACAACCGCAGTACGCCGCGCTGTCTGCGGCCTGGTTTTGGGAATTGAACGGTTTGAATGAACTGGCCGACCGCGACCAGTTCAACAGCATCACTCGTCGCATCAACAGTGGGCTTAACGGCCTGCAAGATCGTCTGTTGTTGTGGGCGCGGGCGAGGGCGGTGCTATGCCAGTCTTCGGTCTGATGCCGGTTTCTTGCCGGGCAATTGGGCTTGTTGTGTTTCTGGCTATGTTGGCCGGAAGCTCGGCGGCGCTGGCCTGGCACTTCCAGGATTGGCGGTATGGCCGGCAATTGGCGGAACAGGCTCGCGTGCACACCGAGACGTTGAGTCGGCTGGCGCTGGCAGCGGCAACGCAGCAACAGGCCGAGCAGGACAAGCGTCTGGCGCTTGAACAGCGTCTTTCAGCCAGTGAACAAACCCATTATCGAGCGCTTAGCGATGCCGAACGTGATCAAGGTCGCCTGCGCGATCGTCTTGCCACTGCTGATGTGCGCCTGTCAGTCCTCCTCGATGCCCATGACGCTGCCTCAACCTGTGCAGTGCCAGCCGCCTCCGGTGCCGGCGGCGTGGATCATGGCGCCGCACGAGCCCGACTTGACCCGGCGCATGCTCAACGAATTATCGCCATCACCGACGCCGGTGACCGTGGACTGATCGCGCTGGCTGCATGTCAGGAGTATGTGAAGACCATATCTGTCCGACAATGAAAGCAGTAGGTGAATTTTGATTGCACAAACGTTGATTTGCTACCGTTTGGTATTGTGTTCTAATTGATACATTCACAATGCCCTATCTCGCCCAAATGACCACATTGAAGGTGAGCGTTCCTTATTAAGAAAGGATGCTGTATGAGTCGTGTTGCGCTCGAACAAGAAAATAATAAGTTGTGGTTTTTGCAGTTTCTACGTGGCGTGGCCTGTCTACTCATTGTGTACGTGCACTGGCAGACATTTCTGATGAATCCCGGAGTGTTAAGCGGATTTATTTATCAGTCGGGAATGCCCGCAGATTACGTTGCCCCAGCGTTGGTCGGGGTAATCGGAAACATTGTAGATCAAGTCAAGCCATTTGAGATTAGGGAAGTCTACCTTGGGCTTGCGCTGTTTTTTATGATTAGTGGGTTTGTCATTCCTGTATCGCTTGAGCGCGGAACTAAGGCTAATTATATTATTCGAAGGGTTGCGAGAATACTTCCGACGGCGGTGGCGTGTACCATCCTAACCGCAGGTGTGATAGTCGTTGGGCGATACATGGAGGGGAATACCGTTGCACCATTTTCAATTAAGACGATCATTGCGAATGCTACGTTTGTTCGCGATATTTTAGGTCATCCATATATCGATACCGCGATATGGACGTTGGAGGTTGGGGTTCATTTTTACATAATTTGTTTTGTTCTCTCGTTTTTTTCGGGGCAAAAGAAGGCTTCCGTGATACTGGCACTGGCTCTGGCTTTTCTGCTGGTGAGCATCGCTCTTACAAAAGATATGGGTAAGTTTGAATACTATCGACAGTATATAAATCTTGTTGCGTTGAATGGGTGTTTTATTGTTCTTATGTTTGTTGGTATGGCTTTGTATAATTATCATTCGGGGAACTGGCCTGTTGCCAAGACTGCGTTTGTGACTTTTGCGCTGTTGGTTATGAATAATTTTACTCTTCAGTATTATTCGAGTGCTACGTCCGGGATGATGTATGCAAATCATGTGTATGCGGCTCTTATATTTATAGTTTTGATGCTGCTGGGGGCGAAGCTTCCATACTCCAAGTTTATCGACAAGGTCGCAGAAATTTCTTATCCGCTTTATTTGCTGCATGGTGCGTGTGGTTATGTTCTTTTTTATATGGCCTACAAATTTTTGCACTCAACCTATGCAGCATTTGCTTTGTCTGGGTTTGCAGTTGTCGTTTTAACGATTCTTGTTCATCTGATAATTGAGCGTCCCTCAACACCGGTAGGAAAGCGTATTGCAAAAATGGTTGAAGATTTTCGTTTTCCGATAGGTATTAGGTCTCGGGATACGTGACCAGATTATAATTTTCAAGTGCCGATCGGCGCCTTTTCTACGGGCAGAAGTAAAAGGGCGGAAACTACGCCATGAACCCCGCATTCAAGGCTGTAAATTGATACCGCATGCTGCCCGATTTCTTTTCGGAGCAACCCTCCCATGATGTGGCGCATGCTCAACGAATTATCGCTATCACCGACGCCAGCGACCGCGGACTTTGCCTTTGCAGGCCTGTCAGGCCTATGTCAGGGCTCTCGCTCACTAACATTTTGATCGATCCTGAACCTTGCAAGTGCGATTCGCTCGTGTACGGTAGGCCTCATTCCGCTCGATCAGGAGAGAGCCGTGAAAGAGATCACTCATCTGGCCGATCTACTCGGCAGACGCTTGCAGCTTCTCAATGCCCACGTCACTGCCGCCGAGTCCTGCACCGGCGGCGGGATCAGCGAGGCGATCACCCGCATTCCGGGGAGCTCGGCGTGGTTCGAGGCCGGTTATGTCACCTACTCAAACCGTCAGAAAACCCAGCAATTGAATGTCCCGGCCGAGTTGTTTTCAACCGTCGGGGCGGTCAGTCGCGAGGTGGTCGAGGCCATGGTCCGAGGCGCACAGGAAAAAAGCCGGGCGCGTTTTGCCGTGGCGGTCAGCGGTGTGGCGGGGCCGGATGGCGGTTCGCCGAACAAGCCCGTGGGCACGGTGTGGCTGGCCTGGGGCGTCGGTGAGCAGGTGTTCAGCGAGGTCCAGCACTTTGCAGGTAACCGCGACGAGGTCCGCCGACAAACGGTGAAGGCCGCGCTAGAGGGGCTGCTGCGGCATACCGCTGGAGAAATCTCAAATCAGGGGTAGGCGATCCTGAAACGCTGTGGAATAATACTGGCTACTTATACAGGTGTTGGCCGTCAGGCCTTATTGATTACGTGAGGACTTTAATGGACGACAACAAGAAGAAAGCCTTGGCTGCGGCCCTGGGTCAGATCGAACGTCAATTCGGCAAGGGTGCCGTAATGCGTATGGGCGATCAGGACCGTCAGGCGATCCCGGCCATTTCCACTGGCTCTCTGGGTCTGGACATCGCGCTCGGCATTGGCGGCCTGCCAAAAGGCCGTATCGTTGAAATCTACGGTCCTGAATCCTCCGGTAAAACCACCCTGACATTGTCGGTGATCGCCCAGGCTCAAAAAGCCGGCGCGACCTGCGCATTCGTCGACGCCGAACACGCTCTCGACCCTGAGTACGCCGGCAAACTGGGCGTCAACGTCGACGACCTGCTGGTTTCCCAGCCGGACACCGGCGAGCAGGCCCTGGAAATCACCGATATGCTGGTGCGTTCCAACGCCGTTGACGTGATCATCGTCGACTCCGTGGCCGCTCTGGTGCCAAAGGCTGAAATCGAAGGCGAAATGGGCGACATGCACGTGGGCCTGCAAGCCCGTCTGATGTCCCAGGCGCTGCGTAAAATCACCGGTAACATCAAGAACGCCAACTGCCTGGTGATCTTCATCAACCAGATCCGCATGAAAATCGGCGTGATGTTCGGCAGCCCGGAAACCACCACCGGTGGTAACGCGCTGAAGTTCTACGCATCGGTTCGTCTGGACATCCGTCGTACTGGCGCGGTGAAAGAAGGTGATGAAGTCGTCGGTAGTGAAACCCGCGTCAAAGTCGTGAAGAACAAGGTGGCTTCGCCGTTCCGTCAGGCCGAGTTCCAGATTCTTTACGGCAAGGGCATCTACCTCAACGGTGAGATGATCGACCTGGGTGTGCTGCACGGTTTCGTCGAGAAGTCCGGTGCCTGGTATGCCTATAACGGCACCAAGATCGGTCAGGGCAAGGCCAACTCGGCCAAGTTCCTGGCAGACAACCCGGAAGTCGCCGCGGCCCTCGAGAAACAGCTGCGCGACAAACTGCTGACCCCAGCACCGGACGTCAAGGCTTCGGCCGTCAGAGAGACCGAAGACGACCTGGCTGACGCTGATATCTGATCGATCCGATGACCGCCGTACTCGATACACTCGTCGCGGTGCGGCGAACCGCCATGGACCTGCTCGCGCGACGCGAGCACGGTCGAGTCGAGCTGACGCGTAAACTGCGTCAGCGCGGCGCCCCCCCTGAAATGATCGACACAGCACTCGACCGCTTGACGGAAGAGGGCTTGTTGTCCGAATCCCGTTACCTCGAAAGCTTCGTTTCCTACCGTGCGCGTTCCGGTTATGGCCCTTTGCGCATTCGCGAAGAGCTGAGCCAGCGTGGCCTGCAACGTACCGACATTGAGCTCGCCTTGCGCGAGAGTGGTATCGATTGGCAGGAGCAACTGGAAGACACCTGGCGGCGCAAATTTTCCGGGCATTTACCGATAGACGCTCGAGAACGTGCCAAACAGGGCAGGTTCCTGAGTTATCGGGGATATTCCATGGAAATGATCAGCCGCTTGTTCAGCGGCCGAGGGATGGACGATTGACTGAAACGGCTCGCTATTTCGATAGCGGGCCGTTTTTTTGCATCACGTTACCTTGGACGGTTCCCGTGTGCGTTGCTGCGCCTGGGGTCTGGACTGGACCCAGTTTTCCGGCAGGTTGATGTAATCCACCAATTCCCGCAGACGGCCATGATCACGAGCGTTGAAGGTAAAGGACAAGCGCGCCAGATGGCTGAACTGCGCTTCGTCGTGCTCCTCGCCACTGTAGGAATGCTGATGGAAATGATCGCTCAGGCACAGGTCGGCGAATGCCTCCTGCATGTGTTCAAGCGCTCGGTCGCTGAGCTTATGGTTCATGCGAATCACGAACTGATGCTTGAGCCAGCGGCTGGAGTGGAAGTTGCTGTAGAACTGGTTGATCTGCTCCACAGCCTCTTCGACGCTGTAGACCAGGCTCAACAGCTTCATGTCGGTCGGCAGGATGTAGCGATTTTCCTCCAGTTGATGGTGAATGAAGTCCAGCGCGCCTTGCCAGAACGTGCCGCCTGGTGCATCCAGTAACACCACGGGCACCAGCGGGCTTTTGCCGGTCTGGATCAGGGTCAGCACCTCTAGTGCTTCATCCAGAGTACCGAAACCGCCTGGGCACAGGACCAGCGCATCGGCTTCCTTGACGAAGAACAACTTGCGGGTAAAGAAAAAGTGGAAGGGCAGCAGGTTGGCGGTGCCATTGACCGTGGGATTGGCATGTTGCTCGAAGGGCAGGGTGATATTGAATCCCAGGCTGTGCTCCAGGCCGGCACCTTCATGGGCTGCCGCCATGATGCCGCCACCGGCGCCGGTGATGACCATCATGTCCGAGCGCGCCAGGGCGGCACCCAGTTCTCGGGCCTGAGCATACAGCGGGTGTTCTATCGGCGTGCGGGCCGAGCCGAAAACGGTAACTTTACGCCGTCCCTTGAACTGCTCCAGCACACGGAAAGCGTGCTCGAGTTCGCGCAGGGTTTGCAGGGTGATCTTGGCATTCCAGCGGTTGTGATCTTCCTGAGCCATGCGCAGCACGGTCAGGATCATGTCGCGGTAAATCGGGATGTTGGGGCTGTTGGGTGAAACCAGGTTGAGTTGTTCTTCGACCTTGCTGGTGAGGTCGTGGCCGCTTTCTTGAAAATGACGGCTCAGTAGGTCATTCGGTTGGTAAGGCATTCAACTTCTCCTTCTGCACAGAACCCTTGGCCCGACAAAACAATCGTCGGCGCCGCGACACCCCTTGTGTCGCTGTCTGCCCAAGCCCATGCCTGGGCGCTCTACCTGACTCGGTTGCAATCAAGTCATCCATACGGGCTCTGCTTATCCCTTGAATGAAAGAAACGTTCGCACAATAAGACACCGTAATGGGCAGCCCCTTTTCTGCCCTCGAAAAATCAACGTGAACACATTGAATTTAGACCCTCGCAACGATTTTCGCTGGCTTGATCATTGCGCCGCAAAGTCTTTCCTGGCAACCGCTTATTGACGATTTGCAAGGTGCTTTCACCGCTCGTCTGAACGCAAGCCGCATGTCTCGCGCTCTGATTTACTAAGTTACAGGCGTGACACGACAACTTTGCGTCAACGGCAGGACGCAACATTCAAGCAATTCAGGGATTTATCGCGTGATCAACGGCGATCAATGCATGCAGGGAGGCGGGAAACCATGCCCAGAGTGACTCTGGAGATCGATGCGCAACTGTATCGATTGCTGAAAGCATCAGCCGAGACCCATCATTTGAGTCTCGAAGAAGAGTGCTGCCGACGTCTGGAGGGTGGGGAGCGACGTTCGCGTTACTTGCAGGCGCTGTTGGCAGAGCTGCGCGCCGAGGATGAACAGCGGCGCGCCAATGCCAGGTAATTATTTCTTCTTCGCGGGAGTCTCTTTCGGGCAGTCCGAGTCCTGGAAGCTGGCGGAGCCGACCGGACGGTTGGTCTTCACCTCGGTGAAGTCGTAACGCATGATCGCGCCCTTGGCCATCAGCTTGCGGAACCCTGGGTTTCTGCATACGGAGGCGCCAAGCTGGAAGTACACAGCTTTGGGATCGGCGCGCATTTTTTCGGCGTGGCTGCTTTGCACGCTCAAGTGGTTGATCAGCACTTTTCCTTCGGCGGTGTAGCCCTGATCAAGAATGTCTTCGTTGATCGCCCGTGGAGTGCCAACGCTGCTTTGTACGGCGACGTTTCGCAGCTCTCTGTTGAGATTCTGCTCACTCAAGGATGCAGCCTGAGCGCTAAAGGACGACGCCAGCAAAATGGCAGCGGTGGGAACGATAAGGCGCAGCATGAAACTCTCCTGGTTCAGTGACTGGTGGTTCGACCAGGCACATGACTGTGCGTTCAGTGGCGGCGAATTATAGGGGAGGAGGTCTGAGCGGTACAGGCTTGCACCGGCTGCTCTGATAAACTGCCGCGACTTTTTGCCCTTGCGAGTGTTTTTCGTGTCGATTTTCCATCCACTACGGTGCTGCCTGCGATGAACCCTGTCACCCCGCGCTTTGCCGCAAACGCCGTCGCCCGCTTGCGCGATCAGCGAGAGGAGGAGGGCATCAAGCCGATTCAGGCCCGTGGCTGGAGGGCGCCGCGATGCCGTAATTGCCGCGTGATTGAAAGTCATTGCCTGTGTGCCTGGCGCCCATTGGTCGAGGCCCGCTCGGGCGTGTGCCTGATCATGACCAACAAAGAAGTGTTCAAGCCAAGTAACACCGGTTGGCTGATCGCTGATGTGGTGCGTGACAATCATGCATTCATCTGGTCGCGTACCGAGATTGATGAGCAACTGCTGGCGCTGTTGGCCGATCCGCAATGGCAACCGTACCTGGTGTTTCCGGGCGAATACGTCGAACCCGAGCGAGTTACCCACAGTGTCGCGGTCGATAGCACCAAGCGCCCGCTGTTCATTCTGCTGGACGCCACCTGGACCGAAGCCCGGAAGATTTTTCGCAAGAGCCCGTATTTTGATCGCTTGCCGATCTTGAGCCTGCTGCCCGAAAAACTGTCACGTTATCGACTGCGCCGTTCCACCCGTAGCGAACATTTATGCACCGCTGAAGTGGCTGCACTGTGTCTCGATCTGGCTGGTGATACCGAGGCTGCGTCAGCGCTGGACGCTTATTTCGACGTGTTCAGTCAGCATTATCTGGACGCGAAAAACCAGCTGGACATGAACCTCGCCACACCGGCCCACGCCGAGCTGATGCCGTTTGTTCATAACGACGTCCCCGCCATGTTCTGATTGTCGCCCATACTGCAAAGAACTGTACCGGTTATGTATCTTGACCACCCCGGTTTCGCTGGGCATGCTTGGCGCCGATTGGGGCGCGGCCATCGTTTGATACGCCGTATTTTTACGTGAATAGCCATGTGATTGGCGTTGAACGTGCCCTGTTGGTGCATCTGCGTGGCTGCACCTGGAGTTGTTTGAAAAACAGGATCATTTGAAAAATGGCCACATACGAAATCCTGATTGCCGATGACCACCCTCTTTTTCGTAGTGCCTTGCATCAAGCATTGACCCTGGGCCTGGGCCCGGATGTCCGGCTGGTGGAAGTGGCGAGCATTGCCGAGCTGGAAAACCGTCTGACCGAAAAGGCCGATTGGGACCTGGTGTTGCTGGACCTGAACATGCCAGGGGCCTACGGTTTTTCCGGGCTGGTGCTGTTGCGTGGTCAGTACCCGCAGATTCCGGTGGTGATGGTGTCGGCGCAGGAAGAAGCGTCGATCATGGTGAAGTCTCGTGAGTTCGGCGCCAGCGGTTTCATTCCCAAGTCCAGTGACTTGAGTGTCATTCAAAAAGCCGTGCGCGCGGTGCTCGATGGTGACGTTTTCTGGCCGCCCCAGGCCTTCGAAGCGGTCAGCGTTTCCGACGAAGCCAAGGCGGCCAGTGAAGGCCTTGCCAGCCTGACGCCCCAGCAGTTCCGGGTGTTGACCATGGTCTGTGAGGGTTTGCTGAACAAGCAGATTGCTTACGAATTGAGCGTGTCCGAAGCGACGATCAAGGCCCACGTCACGGCGATTTTCCGTAAGCTGAATGTACGGACCCGGACTCAGGCGGCGCTGCTCTTGCAACAACTTGAGTCAATTTCGAGCCACTAAGGTGTTATGTATTCACGCTTTTTTGACTTTGCTTAATCTAGCTTTCCCACTCCTTTTTGGTCAGTTGCTTACTCTATGTCACCTTTCAAAGGCCAGACCGGCCTAAAACGCATCCTCAACGCCTCCGGTTACTCCCTGGACGGTCTGCGCGCGGCCTTCACCGGTGAAGCGGCTTTTCGGCAACTGGTGTTGCTCAATGCGGTCCTGATTCCGCTGTCGTTCTTCCTGAGCGTCAGCCGTGTCGAGCGGGCGCTGCTGATTGCAGTCTGCCTGTTGGCGCTGATCGTCGAATTGCTCAACTCGGCGGTGGAAGCGGCCATCGACCGCATTTCCCTGGAGTTGCACCCATTGTCCAAGAACGCCAAGGACATGGGCAGCGCCGCTCAACTCGTAGCGTTGAGCATGATCGCGCTGGTGTGGGCGGTGATCCTGCTTTAAGCGATGGCGGGCAGAACGATCTCGTCGCTGCGCTGAACCCCGGCGGTGAAGGCGCGGCACAGTTCGAGGAACTCGCGCATCGCCGAGGTCTGATATTTCTGTTTGTGCCAGATGAAATAGAACTGCCGCGCCAGGTCCAGATCCGGTGTCTCCACCGGCACCAGGCTGCCACGACGGAACGCATCGCGCAGCGCCAGGCGCGAAATGCAGCCAATCCCCAACCCTGACTCCACCGCGCGCTTGATCGCTTCGGTGTGTTCCAGTTCCAGGCGAATGTTCAGCGCGCTGCGGTGGTGACGCATGGCCTGGTCAAAGGTCAGCCGCGTGCCCGAGCCTTGTTCTCGGAGAATCCACGCCTCATGACTCAGCTCCTCCATGGTGGCAATACCGCGTTGAGCCAGCGGATGTTGGGGCGCGCAGAACACCACCAGTTCATCTTCGACCCAGCTCTGTACTTCGATGTCCGGATGGCTGCAGTCGCCTTCGATTAGACCCAGATCAATTTCATAGTGAGCCACTTGTTGCACGATGTTGGCAGTGTTCTGCACATGCAGCTTCACCTGGCTTTCCGGATGACGCTGCATGAAGCTGCCGATCAGCAGGGTGGCCAGGTAATTGCCGATGGTCAGCGTCGCGCCGACCGCCAGGGAGCCGAAACCGGACTTGCCGTTGAGCAAGTCTTCGATTTCCTTGGCCTGATCGAGCAGGGCCACCGCTTGCGGCAACAGCTGTTTGCCGAGGGCGTTGAGGCTCAGCCGTTTGCCGGCGCGATCGAACAGCTGACAGCTGCACTGGCGCTCTAGCTCGGTGATCGAGGTGCTCGCCGCCGATTGCGAGAGGTTGAGCAGGCCCGCAGCACGGGATACGCTTTCCTGCTGGGCGACGGCGACGAATACTTGAAGTTGACGGAGAGTAAATCGCATATCGATATAACCGATAACCCTTATCTTAATAATCCATTTAACAGATATTGTCGCTGCCATTAGAATGCGATGCAATTGTGCACATCATTGGCGCAGGCAAAATCTCCAGGAGTCCCACGTACATGAGCAACATGAACCACGAGCGTGTCCTCAGTGTTCATCACTGGAACGACACTCTGTTCAGCTTCAAGTGCACCCGCGATCCGGGCCTGCGCTTCGAGAACGGTCAGTTCGTGATGATCGGCCTGCAACAGCCCAACGGCCGGCCGCTCATGCGCGCTTACTCGATTGCCAGCCCGAACTGGGAAGAGCATCTCGAGTTCTTCAGCATCAAAGTGCCTGATGGCCCGCTGACTTCCCAGTTGCAGCATCTGAAGGAAGGCGACGAGATCATCATCAGCAAGAAGCCTACTGGCACCCTGGTGCTGGATGACTTGAAGCCTGGCAAGCATTTGTACCTGCTCAGCACCGGTACCGGTCTGGCGCCGTTCATGAGCGTCATCCAGGACCCGGAAACCTACGAGCGTTTCGAAAAGGTGATCCTGTGCCACGGCGTGCGTTACGTCAACGAAGTCGCTTACCGCGAATTCATCACCGAGCACCTGCCGCAGAACGAGTTCTTCGGTGAGGCCCTGCGTGACAAGTTGATCTACTACCCGACCGTGACCCGCGAGCCGTTCGAAAACGAAGGCCGCCTGACCGACCTGATGCGCAGCGGCAAGCTGTTCAGCGACATCGGCCTGCCGCCGATCAACCCGCAGGACGACCGCGCCAT
This sequence comes from Pseudomonas sp. B21-019, assembly GCF_024749225.1. Classification (NCBI taxonomy): domain Bacteria; kingdom Pseudomonadati; phylum Pseudomonadota; class Gammaproteobacteria; order Pseudomonadales; family Pseudomonadaceae; genus Pseudomonas; species Pseudomonas sp. B21-019. The sequence goes on along the minus strand of NZ_CP087193.1, from coordinate 5,015,044 downwards.
GCTGTGCGGCAGCCCGAGCATGCTCGACGAGACCAGCGAAGTGTTGAACAGCTTCGGCCTGACTGTTTCGCCGCGGATGCGCGAGCCGGGTGATTACCTGATCGAGCGTGCGTTCGTCGAGAAGTAAGAACACCGCATCACTGAAAAGCCCCCATTGCCTGTGCAGGCAATGGGGGCTTTTTTATGCCGGACACAAACCTTGTAGGAGCTGTCGAGTGAAACGAGGCTGCGATCTTTTGATCTTGTTTTTAAAAGTAACATCAAAAGATCGCAGCCTCGTTTCACTCGACAGCTCCTACAGGTTGGAGGCGGGGATGACTTCCAGGACACGGATAACCCCGGCTTCGGGGTAATGCCAGCGCACATCCAGATCCCAGAACTGCGCGCCGTATTCGCGCTCAGGCGTAGGAATCTGGTACGCCGGGCGTGGGTCTTGTGCCAGGCATTGCTCGATCAACTCGACCAGAGGCTCGCCAAGCCGTTGAGCGTGGCCGTGGGCCTGTTGCAGGGCCGAGTCCGTCCACTGCACGGGAATCAGCAGCGGCGGGGCGCTGGCGATGTCGTTGGACGCCGTGTCGATGATGTCGGCGTAGGGCACGTAAGGTTTGATGTCGAGAACTGGCGTGCCGTCCAGCAAGTCGATGCCGGAGATCCACAGTCGATTGGCTTCGACCTTGTCCAGTTTGACCACCGACAGGCCGATGCCGTTAGGACGATGCGTCGCGCGGGTGGCGAACACGCCCATGGATTTGTTACCGCCCAGACGCGGAGGGCGGACTTTGAGGCGTGGCTTTTCTTCCAGCGCTTGATGGAACAGGAACAGCAGCCACACATGGCTGACCTGCTCCAGCCCCTGCACCGCATCACCCTGATCGAACGGCGCCACCAGCTCCAGTACGCCCCGAGCGGCCGGGGCCAGTTGCGGTTGACGCGGAATGGCGAACTTCTCCTTGAAGCAGGAGCGCACGAAGCCGATGGGGGAAACGCTGTAGGTCATGGTCTGGGGTCGAGGCCGGGATTAGGGCGGCATGATAACCCGAGCGGCCTCGAGATCGGTGCTGCCTATTACTCCGTCATCGCGGGCAAGCCACGCTCCCACAAGGTTCTCGAGTGAACGCAAATGTTGTGTACGGCATAAAACCTGTGGGAGCGTGGCTTGCCCGCGATAGCCGCGCCGCCGATCTAGAGACTAAACCCGCCATCCAAAGGAATGACATTCCCGGTCATATACGCCCCGGCCGTACTCGCCAGGCTAATCGCCAGCGCCGCCATTTCTTCCTCCCGGCCCCAGCGCTTCATCGGAATCAACGCCGTGTCCTCGGCCAGCGCCTGCTCATCGTTGCCGATGTGCTGAGTCATCTTGCTCGGGAAACGTCCCGGTGCGATTACGTTGACGTTGATGTGCTGGCTCACCAACTCTCGCGCCAGAATCCGCGACAGTTGGTGCAGGGCGGCTTTGCTCGGGCCGTAGGCATACGCCTGTTCGCCGAAGGAAGAAATCCCGGCCACCGAACCGATGTTGATGATCCGTGCCGGATTCGCCGCCGAACCGGCCTTGCGCAGCAGCGGTAGAAATTGCTGGATGCAGTTGAACACCGAGGTCACGTTGAGCTGCATGACCTTTTCCCAGCCCTTGACCGGGTAACTCTCCAGCGGCGCACCCCAGGTGGTACCGGCGTTGTTCACCAGGATATCCAGCTGACCGATCTGTTCGCTCAATTGCGCAGCCAGTTGTTGAATGCCTTCTTCATGAGCCAGGTTGGCGGCCACGGCGTGGCAAATCCCGAAGGCACTCAGCTCATCGGCAGTTTGCTGACAGGCTTCGGCATCCCGGGCGCACACGTACACGATGGCGCCGGCCTCGACATAAGCCTTGGCGATCATTTTGCCGATACCGCGGGTGCCGCCGGTCACCAGAGCGGTGCGGCCTTGCAGAGAGAAGTAGGGATGCATGGCGAGTCCTGAGAGCTGAGGGTCAATACACCCTAGTCTTCAGCCGCCGGAAGCGGAGCCACTATTTTTGCGCGGAATGGGGGGCTATACAGCCCTGCAGGAGCTGTGTAGGAGCTGTCGAGTGAAACGAGGCTGCGATCTTTTCTTCCAAGCGAAAGATCAAAAGATCGCAGCCTCGTTGCTCTCGACAGCTCCTACAAAGTAGATCCGTCTCGCACGTTACTGCGGGCGCACGCGCAGGGTCAGGCCCTTGAGGAAGTTGCGCAGCAATTGATCGCCGCACGGGCGGTAGTTGGTGTGGCCGAATTTGCGGAACAGCGCACTCAGCTCAGGCTTGGATACCGGGAACTCGGCGGCCTTGAGGATGGTGTGCATGTCGTCCTCCTTCAGTTCGAAGGCGACGCGCAATTTCTTCAGGATGATGTTGTTGGTCACCGGCACTTCGATCGGCTGCGGCGGACGGCTTTCGTCCTTGCCACGCTTGAAGATCACCAGGCCATCGAGGAAATGCGCCATGACTTCGTCCGGGCAGCGTACGAAACCTTCCTCGTCTTCTTCTTTCTTGTCGAGGTACGTCACCAGGTCTTCCAGCGTGACGTCCATGCCGCCGAGCTTGATGATCTCGATGACTTTCTTGTCGCTGATGTCGAGCATGTAGCGCACGCTGCGCAGTACGTCGTTATGAATCATGTGTGCAGTCCTGATATTTCGCTGTGGGCGCCGCATGAAGCTGCGGCGCCGAAATGTATGGCGGCGGGAAAAGCCTTAGAACTTCTCTTTGCCGGACAGGTAGCGCCATTGCCCCACGGGCACTTTGCCGATGGACACGCCGCCGATGCGGATGCGGCGGATGGCGACGACCTTGAGGCCGACGGCCTGGCAGAACAGGGCGATCACGCCCGGTTGTGGATTTTTCATGGCAAAGCGCAGGCGGTTTTCGTTCTGCCAGCTGGCCTTGACCGGCGGCAGTTCCTTGCCCTTGTACGTCAGGCCGTGGTTCAGGCGGTTGAGGCCGTGAGCCACCATGTCGCCTTCGACCTCGACCACATATTCCTGCTCGATCTTGCTGGCATCGGCGGTGAGTTTGCGCAGAATCTTCCAGTCCTGGGTGAACACCAGCAGACCGCTGGCGTTGGCCTGCAGGTCGGCGCTGGCGGTCAGGCGCAGGAAGTGGCCCTTGAGCGGACGTTTGCCGTAGCGGTGTTCTTCGCTCAGGGTCGCGGCACTGAGGGTCGCCATGGCGCTGTCCGCGTCCATGCCTGCCGGAACGTTCATCAGGATGGTCACCGGCTCCGGCGCAGTGGCCTTGGCCTCTGGGTCGAGCTCGACTTTCTGGGTGTCGACCTTGAACTGCGGCTCGTCGATGACTTCACCGTCGACGGTGACCCAGCCGCCCTCGATGAACAGCTCAGCCTCCCGACGGGAGCAGCCGACGAGTTCGATGAGGCGTTTGGAGAGACGAATCGGGTCAGTCATGACAGGGCCGTAACAAAAAAGGGGTGGGCATTGTACCTGCCTGGCGCCGGTTAATCGCGGGTCCATTTGCCTCATGTGTTTTTAATGCGTTGTGTCAGCCATGCTGTGAACGTTGCTGGCGCAAACGCATGTGCAGCAACGGATAGGGCTGGCCCATGCCGTCATGCTCCGAACGACCAATCACCTCGAAGCCCTGCTTGAAGTAAAAACCCAGGGCCTGTGGGTTCTGCTCGTTGACGTCCAGCTCATCGGCGTTCAGGTGTTCCAGGGCATAGCGCAGTAATTGCTTGCCCAGGCCTTGGCCACGGTGATCCGGATCGATGAACAGCATTTCGATCTTTCCCGCCGCCACGCCGGCGAACCCGGTGATGCGCTGGCGCGAGTCTTTGGTGCAGATCAGCATGACGGCGTCGAGGTAGCGGGTCAGCACCAGGTTCTTCAGCAGGTCGATGTAGCTGTCGGGCAGAAAGTCATGGGTAGCGCGCACCGAGGCTTCCCACACGTGGGTGAGCTCTTCGTAGTCGCTCTGTTTCGGTGTGTAAATGACCGAATGTTGGCGCATGGCCGCTTGCTCCTTCTGTTAAGAGCCGTTCCCGTAAGGCTGCGAGTTTTTTCTCCCACAAAACGATAGACGTAAAAAAGCCCCGCATCTCGTCAAGAGAGCGGGGCTTTTCGTATTTTTTGCGTTTAGATCTGTTCAGCCCACAGGTCGTATTCGTCGGCGTCGGTGACTTTGCACCAGACCTTGTCGCCCGGCTTCAGGTTGCTGCCGTTGTCGATGAACACGTTGCCGTCGATTTCCGGGGCATCGAAGAAGCAACGGCCGACCGCGCCTTGCTCGTCGACTTCGTCCACCAACACTTCGATCTCACGGCCGATGCGCATTTGCAGGCGTGCCGAGCTGATGGCCTGCTGGTGCGCCATGAAACGCTCCCAACGGTCTTGCTTGACCTCGTCCGGAACGATCTCCAGGTCCAGATCGTTGGCCGGTGCGCCTTCTACCGGCGAGTACTGGAAGCAGCCGACGCGGTCCAGCTGGGCTTCGGTCAGCCAGTTCAGCAGGTACTGGAAGTCTTCTTCGGTTTCGCCAGGGAAGCCGACGATGAAGGTCGAACGGATGATCAGGTCCGGGCAGATCTCGCGCCAGTTCTTGATCCGCGCCAGGGTCTTGTCTTCGAAGGCCGGGCGTTTCATGGCTTTGAGGACTTTCGGGCTGGCGTGCTGGAACGGAATGTCCAGGTACGGCAGGATTTTCCCGGCGGCCATCAGCGGGATCAGCTCATCGACGTGCGGGTATGGGTAAACGTAGTGCAGACGAACCCACACACCGAGGGTGCTCAGGGCTTCGCAGAGTTCGGTCATGCGGGTTTTCACCGGCGCGCCGTTCCAGAAACCGGTGCGGTATTTCACATCGACGCCATAGGCGCTGGTGTCCTGGGAAATCACCAACAGCTCTTTGACGCCGGACTTGACCAGGCGCTGGGCCTCGTCGAGCACGTCACCGACCGGGCGGCTGACCAGTTTGCCGCGCATCGAGGGGATGATGCAGAAGCTGCAGCTGTGGTTGCAGCCTTCGGAAATCTTCAGGTAGGCGTAATGACGCGGGGTCAGTTTGATCCCTTGCGGCGGCACCAGGTCGATCAGCGGGTTGTGATCCTGACGCGGCGGTACGACGTCGTGCACGGCGTTGACCACTTGCTCATACTGCTGCGGACCGGTCACGGCCAGAACGCTTGGGTGCACGTTGCGGATATTGCCTTCTTCCACGCCCATGCAGCCGGTCACGATGACCTTGCCGTTTTCCTTGATGGCTTCGCCGATCACTTCCAGAGACTCAGCCTTGGCCGAGTCGATGAAGCCGCAGGTGTTAACCACCACGACGTCGGCGTCCTGATAAGTGGACACTACGTCATAGCCTTCCATGCGCAGCTGGGTAAGGATGCGCTCGGAGTCGACCAGTGCTTTCGGGCAACCCAGGGATACGAAGCCAACCTTTGGATTGGCCGGCGCAGGAGTGGTGGACATGTCTAACCTCGGTATTTGTGACGCCTCCAGCCGATGACGGCAAGGCGACAGACGGGCGCTATGTTGCACCCTCTGGTCAAAAAGTGCGCAATTCTAACGATGGGCGGCGCACTTGACCAGCTTTATGCAGGGAAATACGACGAGTGCTGCGCTATGCTTCGCGCCGTTACGCTTTACCGATTTTTTACAGTCAATAAAACGTCTGTAACAACAAGTAAAACAGTGCATGCTGCACGATAAAAGCATAGTGCTTCTTCGAAGAAGCCCGGGTCTGAGTAGTAGGAGTGATGGATGGGGCAGGCAAGTAGTCAGGCGATAGCCGGCGGACATTCGGCGGCGAAGCCGATCGGCATGCTGGTCGCGGCGGTCGGAGTGGTTTATGGCGATATCGGCACGAGCCCGTTGTACACCCTCAAAGAAGTGTTTTCCGGTGGCTATGGCGTGCCCGTCAACCATGACGGCGTGCTGGGCATTCTGGCGCTGATCTTCTGGTCGCTGATCTGGGTCGTCTCGATCAAATACATGATGTTCGTGCTGCGTGCCGACAACCAGGGCGAAGGCGGGATCATGGCCTTGACCGCGCTGGCGCGACGAGCGGCGGGAGGGCATGCAAAATTGCGCACGCTGCTGGTGGTCTGCGGGCTGATCGGTGCGGCGCTGTTCTACGGCGACAGCATGATCACCCCGGCGATTTCCGTGCTTTCGGCGATTGAAGGGCTGGGGCTAGCCTTCGAAGGCATCGACCATTGGGTGGTGCCGCTGTCGCTCGTGGTGCTGGTGGCGCTGTTCTTGATTCAGAGCCACGGTACGGCGCGGATCGGCATTCTGTTCGGGCCGATCATGGTCACCTGGTTTCTGGTGCTCGGCGCGTTGGGCGTGTATGGCATCAGCCAGCATCCAGAAGTGTTGCAAGCGATAAACCCGGTGTGGGGCGTACGCTTCTTCATGGATCACCCAGGCATGGGCGTCACGATTCTTGGTGCCGTGGTGCTGGCGTTGACCGGTGCCGAGGCGCTGTACGCCGACATGGGCCACTTCGGTCGCAAGCCGATCGCTCGGGCCTGGTTCATCCTTGTGCTGCCCGCGCTGGTGCTGAACTACTTCGGCCAGGGCGCCTTGCTGCTCGGTGATCCGGAAGCCGCCCGCAACCCGTTCTATCTGCTGGCACCAAGCTGGGCGCTGATTCCATTGGTGGGGTTGTCGACCATGGCCACGGTGATTGCCTCGCAAGCGGTGATCTCTGGCGCATTCTCCCTGACTCGTCAGGCGATCCAGCTTGGCTACATTCCGCGCATGCACATTCAGCACACGTCGAGTGCCGAACAAGGGCAGATTTATATCGGCGCGGTGAACTGGTCGCTGATGGTCGGCGTGATCCTGCTGGTAATTGGCTTCGAGTCCTCCGGCGCCCTGGCCTCGGCCTACGGCGTGGCAGTGACCGGGACCATGCTGATGACCACGATTCTGGTGTCGGCGGTGATGCTGCTGCTGTGGAAATGGCCACCGGTTCTCGCAGTTCCGGTGTTGCTGGGCTTTTTGTTGGTAGACGGTCTGTACTTCGCCGCCAACGTGCCAAAAATCGTTCAGGGTGGTGCATTCCCGGTGATCGCCGGTATCGCACTGTTCGTCCTGATGACTACCTGGAAACGCGGCAAGCAACTGCTGGTCGATCGCCTGGACGAAGGCGGGCTGCCGCTGCCGATCTTCATCAGCAGTATCCGTGTGCAACCGCCACATCGGGTCCAGGGCACCGCTGTGTTCCTTACCGCTCGCCCGGATGCCGTGCCCCACGCGCTGTTGCACAATCTGCTGCATAACCAAGTGCTGCACGAGCAAGTGGTGTTGCTGACAGTGGTGTACGAAGACATCCCGCGCGTCCCGCCGCAACGACGTTTCGAGGTCGACTCTTACGGCGAAGGCTTCTTCCGGGTCATCCTGCACTTCGGTTTCACCGACGAGCCGGACGTGCCGCAAGCGCTGAAACTGTGTCATCTCGATGACCTGGACTTCAGCCCGATGCGCACCACGTACTTCCTCAGCCGCGAGACAGTTATCGCCTCCAAGCTCGAAGGCATGGCCCGCTGGCGCGAGGCGTTGTTCGCCTTCATGCTGAAAAACGCCAACGGCAACCTGCGCTTCTTCAATCTGCCGCTGAACCGGGTGATTGAGTTGGGTACCCAGGTCGAGATGTAAGCCCCCATGAGAAAGCCCCCGTTGCCATGAAGGTAGCGGGGGCTTTTTTGTGTCTGTGCCTTTACTTGCTTTCAGGCAACTCTTCTTCAGATTCGGTCTTTGTTCGGGCGGGTCGCGGTGTCAGTACCTTCACCACATCATCAATCACCGCCTTACTCATCGCCGTCAGGTAATGCGCGGCCCAGGCGTGGCGGTCGGTGTCTTTTGCGTAGGCTGCATCCTCGGTAAATGATCTGACGAGGAACAGCAGGTCGGAGGCTTGTGACAATGCATCAACGATGGGGACGCCGGCGCGGACGTTGAATAGCGCCTGATCCGAGCAGTAGATGAGAGGGGTGAAGCCGAGGGTTTTTAGTTCTGAAATCGCGGAAACATCAATTTTAGTCATAGTCAAAAATCCTAGTTGAGGAGCTGACTCATTCGTTTCCAAGCGAATGGGTGACAGCTGTACGCAGGTTGGAAACCGGGAACTAGGAAACCGGCACGCCCGAGGGCGTCCCACGCACAGCTGCCATAACTCATGATCACAAAAAGCGAATGCAATCATGAAAGGGCGCTGTTGCGGCTAGTATCCGACGGGTTTCCAAGCCCGATCGCTGAATGGTCAGCGACGTCCGGAGAGTATCCCGTCGAAGAAAAACGCAACAAGGCGGCAAAGTGCCCAAAAAGCGAGATTCGGAGTTTGCCTACAAGGTCTGCGGGCGTCATCCGATATTGCGATACCTTGAGTAAACGAAACTAAACGTGACGAGCGATTTTACAAGTCACTGAATTTTTGCGTTGTTGCGGCAGACGAATGAAACGGAGTTGTCACTACCCCCCAGCTGTTCGCGAATTAGCAGATGATTCGTAGGGTTTCCCAGTTAAACCTGATAAATCGAAAGGGCTTGACGGTTCGATATTTTCAATGAGGCAAGTGTCCACGTTTTATGGAATGTGGACACTCGGCGTTTCTAGCTTCATGAAGAGTCAAGACATTTTGCTTTTGTTCAAGATGGCCAGCCTGCACGCCCAGGAAGAAAATCTTTCTGGACAGATGGAATCTGAGTCGAATTCGAACATGGTTGAGGAATTGTTGAAGCCCCGGCTGATAAATTGAATGACGGCTGGTGGCGCTTCATGTTTGTACATGTAAAAAAGCCCCCGCAACCTTAAGGTTACGGGGGCTTTTTGTGTTCGGAAGCTCAGATCACTCCTGAGCCGCCGTCTCCTTCGTTTGACGCTTCACGATCGCATCCACCAACCGCTGGGCCAACGCCGGGTAGTTTTCGTCGAAGTGATGGCCGCCAGGCAGTTTCATCGCTTCGCCCACGGCGGTCTTGTCGGTGCAGCCGCTCTCGTCGACTTCTTCCTCACCGTAGATGCACACCACTTTCGCCGGCGGCAGCTTGGCCATTTCCGGGCCAGTGGCGGCTTCTTTGCCGGCGTTGCCGAGCCAGCCTTCGACTTCGATCTCGAAGCTGCCGGTGCGGGCGAAGGCCAGCAGGATGATTGCATCGACCCGCTGCTGTTCGGCTTCCGGCAGGCGGTTGTAGATGGCGGGCAGCACGTCGGCGCCGAACGAGTAGCCGGTCAGGATGAAGCGCTTGGTGCCCCATTTCTGCCGGTAGTGCTGCATCAGTTCGGTCAGGTCCAGGGCGCTTTGTTCCGGGCTCTTGTGCTGCCAGTAGTAGCGCAGGGTGTCGATGCCGACCACCGGGTAGCCGATCTTGGCCATCTCGCCGGCCACGTCGCGGTCCAGGTCGCGCCAGCCACCGTCGCCGGAGAGGAACAGGGTGACGGTGTCCTTGGCCTGACCGGCCGGCACTTCGACCACCGGGATCTGCAGGCCGCCGGCGGCTTTATCGCCACCGACGAGGGTTTTGCGCAGTTCGTTGTTCAGCACTTGCGGCAGGTTGATGTCGTAGTCGCTGATGCTGGTTTCGGCGTTGGGCTGGTCACGCACGAAGCCGGCGCTGGTGTCGTCCGGGTTGTCGTTCCAGGCCACCAGCCAGTGACCGTGGGCAGCACTTTTTGGCAACAGGTGGGTGCAGCCGGGTTTTTCCAGGGCCAGGTCAACCGAAATGGCCTGGGCCTTGTCGTCCTTCTGCTCGGACAGCCAGCGCCACGCCAGCACTGCGCCAGGGCCGATACCGCTGACCAGGGTTGCCGGGCCTTTTAGTTCTCTGAGGCCTGCTTGCAGGGCACGACTTTGCTGGATGCAGTCCTTGGGCAGAATCACCTGGACGATCTGCGCCGAGCCGCTGCGGCTCAGGGTCATCAATTGTTTATCGCTGAGCTTCTGCTCTTCATTGACCGCCACCAGCACCTGCGCGCGCGGCGTGGTGCCGGGGATGACGCGGGTCATCACGGCGCCATCGGCCGGCGTCAGCAGTTCAAGGGTCGGTTCTGGCGCCGGGCGTTTGAGGTACCAGTAACCGCCACCGACAATCAGGGCCAGCACTACCAGTGTGGCCAGTACGTACCGCAGGGAGCGTTGAATCATCAGCGTTTCACCAATCCAGTCAAGCCGCCCGCAATCAGGGCGGCAGTGTCGGCCAGGGCCACCAGCGGATCGAGTCCGGCGGGCACGGCCATATAACGGGGTTCCCAGTCAGGCTGGAACTTGTCTTTGAAGCGGCGCAAACCTTGGAAGTTATACAGCTGCTCACCACGGCGGAACACCATCGAGCCCAAGCGCTGGGTCAGTGGTGCGCCGCGCCGGGGTTGCAACCCCGACAATGGCACCATGCCCAGGCTGAAGCGCGCGTATCCATGATTTTTATAATGTTGAATCAGGCCGACCATCATGAATTCCATGGTCAGCTTAGGGGCGTCGGGGTGCGCGCGCATCAGGTCGAGGCTGGCCAGTTCATGGCCGTAGGTCTCGAGCAAGTTGGCGAACGCCACCGGGCGCCCTTCGAAACGAATCACCGCGACACGGAAGTGCTTGAGGTAGTCATCGCTGAAACGCCCGAGCGAGAAGCCTTTCTCGCGCACATTCTTGCCGGTCAGCCAGGCATCGGAAATCACCTTGAGCTCGTCCATCGGCGCTTGCCCCGGCTCATGGATCTCCAGCGACAGCCCGTCACGGGTGCCACGGTTCCAGGTGTAGCGCAGGTCCTTCATCTCTTTGCCTTTGGCTTCGAGATCGAAACGCTTGAGATCGACCCGGGCTTCTTCGCCGAGCTTGATCGCGGTCAGGCCGATGTCCATGTAGTACGGCAGGTTCTCGGCACGTACTTGATAAAACACAGGGCGAGCGTGATGGATATCGCACAGGTCACGGAACTGCCAGATCATTTCCGCCCGTTGCTGGGTCGGGCCGATCGGGTCATACAGCGCTACCAGGCTGCGGCCACGGCGGGCGTACATCAGGAACGCCTCATCGTTGGGGTGAAACAGCAGCGCTTTGTCACCGGTCAGGGCCAAGCCGCCATCCGGTTGGGAGGAGGCCATGAGGATATTAGCCGCGCGCTCCAGCTCATCGGAGGTTGGCAGGTGGATTATCGGACGCGCGGTGCGCAGCAGCCACGTCAGGGACACCACCACCAGCAGCACAGCGGCACCCAGCAACGAACGCAAACCTCGCGGGGCATCGGCGTCGAGGGTGAACTGCCACCAGAGCTGATGGCTGTACGGAACGTCCTGATAGGCGAACAGCAGCAACCAGATTGATGCGCCGAGTACGCAAAGACTCGACACCAGATACAGCGGCGAAAACGGCAGCTCGGTCAGGCGGCTGGGGCGGTAGAACGAACGCCGGAAAACCCCCAGCAAACTTGCTGTCAGGGTCATCAGGCTGGCTTCTTCCCAATCGAAGCCTTTGAGCAGAGAGAGCACGGCGCCGACCAACAACAGAATGGTGGTCAGCATCCACGCGGCCGACAGGCGGCGACGCAAGCCCTGGGCCAGCAGCAGGCAGAGAACCCCCACCAGGCTGGCGCCGAAGTGCGAGGCGTCGACCAGTCGATGCGGGATCAGAAAACCGATGTGTTCAAGGCGCGTATCGATCTCCGGCGTTACGCCAGAGAACAGCAACACTACACCGGACAGGAACACCAGCACCGCCAGAATCGGCGCGGCCAGGCCTGAGGCGGCGCGTAGCGTCTGGCGTGTCTGAAACAGGCGCTGGCCTTCGTTGATCAGCAGCAGTACGCAAGCCACCAGCAGCGGCAAGATCACGTAGATCAGGCGGTAGAGCAGCAGGGCGGCAGCCAGTGGCGCGGCACCGAGCTTGTCGGCGAAGGCCGCCAGCAAAATCGCTTCGAACACCCCGACACCGCCGGGTACATGGCTGAGCACGCCAGCGGCCAAGGCCAATAGATAGACCAGCAGGAACGCACCGAAGGGCGGCGCTTCGGGCAGCAACAGATAGAGCACTGTCGCGGCGGCGGCCACGTCCAGGGCGGTGATGACCAGTTGCAGGAAGGTCAGGCGGCGGCCCGGCAGGCGCAAGGTGCGGCGGCCGACCTTGACCAGCAGGTTGTCCGGGTAAGGCTGTTCCGGCAAGCGCCGGCGGTAGATGCCGATCGCCAGTACCGTGGCGAGCAGCAGCACGGCCACTGCAATCGCACCCAGCAACGTCTCGGAGAAACCCAGGGCCAGCGAGGCGGCGGGCAGGTTGCTGAGGGTGGCGAGGGCGGCCAGGGGCGGGAGGGCGCAGCCGAGCGAGAGGCTGGCAAACAGCGTCATGTGCGCGACTTCCGAAGCCCCCACGCCATGCCGTGCATATAGACGGTAGCGAACCGAGCCCCCCGACAGCAGCGACAGACCGATGGCATTGCCGATGGCGAAGGCGGTGAAGCCCCCCAGCGCCACGACTCGCGGCGCCAGCGTCACGCCGGCATAACGGCTGGCCGACCATTCGTAACCCAGCAGAATGATGAAGCCGACGACGGTCGCGCCCAGTGCTCCCAGCAAGGCGGGTCTCGGCACTTCCAGGATCGAGTCGTGCAGCGCGTACAGATCGAGTTCGCTCAGCAGGTGACGACAGGCAATCAGCGCGATGGCGAACAGCAGCAAAGTGACCGCCAGACCGATGGGTTGACGGTATTTGCTGATTCGATCCAGCAAGCGCAGACGCTCGGCTTTGATCGGTTGTGTCGCTGTGACGGTGTCTTGTGGATCAGACGAGTTGGCGCGCATCAATCACCTCTTGGATTGTGCGCGACAGGATGGGGGTATCCAGCCAAGTTACCAATCCCTGTAGAAAAAAATAATCACAAATATTAACGCGTCTCACCGGGTATCGGCGATGGCGCATCACCAGTCGTCGAGGGTTTTCCTTGCGGTTCAGCCTAGGTCTGAACTCACAGTCTGGCGACCCTGAACGGCTCACTGCACAGTGACAGATCATTGTTGCGAAAGGACTTTTTCAACAGATACAAAAAAGGCCACTCTTTCGAGTAGCCTTTTTTGATGTTTGGTTGCGGGAGCCGGATTTGAACCGACGACCTTCGGGTTATGAGCCCGACGAGCTACCAGACTGCTCCATCCCGCGTCTGTGTGGCGGCATTCTACAGGCGAATGCCGGAGTGTCAACCGTTAATCCAAGTATGGGTCAAATAAACAAGAATCAGCGCTGAACGGTCGCCGAGGAACGCTAAGTTTCGGAATCAGAAGGATTTCTCGTTTCTGCTCGGTAAGGCATGAAACGCTGATTTTTTATAAAATAGGCGCGCACAAAAAAGGCCACTCTTTCGAGTAGCCTTTTTCGATGTTTGGTTGCGGGAGCCGGATTTGAACCGACGACCTTCGGGTTATGAGCCCGACGAGCTACCAGACTGCTCCATCCCGCGTCTGTGTGTCGGCATTCTACAGAGGATCGCCGGGCTGTCAACCTTCAATCTCGGTAAAATCTGTTCCTGTTCAATCGCTTAGGTGAAAAAGTGGGGTGTGGATCGGGCTGAAACGCAGGCAGGGCAAGGCTTTCGGCTCTATCGGTAGGTGGCTTTCGATTGAGAAAATAAATTCCTCCAGTACTTTTCCTACCGCTTGAAAAGAAGATTCAGACTACTGGTGCTATATACAGGTGTCAGTGAGATACTGCCGGTACGACACGCCGATACTTCATTTCTTCGCCATGAACACCGCTTTTATATGACGCAGCGAAAAATCATCCACGTCGATTGTGACTGCTTCTACGCCGCCATCGAGATGCGTGACGACCCGCGCCTGGCTGGTAAGCCTTTGGCGGTGGGCGGCTCGGCGGATCGGCGTGGGGTGATTGCTACCTGTAACTATGAAGCGCGGGCGTATGGCGTGCGCTCGGCCATGTCTTCCGGACATGCCTTGAAACTGTGTCCGGACCTGACCATCGTCAAGCCGCGCATGGAAGCCTATAGAGAAGCGTCGAAGGAAATTCATACGATCTTTCGCGATTACACCGACCTGATCGAGCCGCTGTCCCTGGACGAGGCGTATCTCGACGTGTCGGACAGTGCGCATTTTGGCGGCAGCGCCACGCGAATCGCCCAGGACATTCGTCGCCGGGTGTCCAATCAGTTGCACATCACCGTGTCGGCCGGCGTGGCGCCGAACAAGTTTCTTGCCAAGATCGCCAGCGACTGGAAGAAGCCCAATGGCTTGTTCGTGATCACGCCTGATCAGGTGGAAGACTTTGTCAGCGGCTTGCCGGTGAGCAAGTTGCACGGTGTTGGCAAAGTGACCGCTGACAAACTGGGCAAGCTCGGCATCGTCGATTGCGCGCAATTACGCGAGTGGAACAAATTGGCGTTGGTGCGTGAATTCGGCAGCTTCGGCGAGCGACTCTGGAGCCTGGCCCGTGGGATCGATGAGCGGTTGGTGCACAACGACAGTCGTCGGCAGTCGATCAGCGTTGAAAACACCTATGACGTGGACCTGCCGGATCTGGTGAGTTGCCTGGATAAGTTGCCCGAATTGCTGGAGTCCCTGAATGGCCGCATGGCGCGGATCGACAGCAGTTATCGTCCGGGCAAGCCGTTCGTCAAAGTGAAATTCCACGATTTTACCCAGACTACGTTGGAGCAGGCCGGGGCAGGGCGGGATCTGGGGAGTTATCAGCTGTTGCTGACCCAGGCCTTCAATCGCGGCGGGAAACCGGTGCGGTTGTTGGGGATTGGGGTGAGGCTGGAAGATTTGCGGGGCGGGTTTGAGCAGTTGGAGTTGTTTGATCGGTGAGATTTAAAAGCAAAAGATCGCAGCCTTCGGCAGCTCCTACGCGCCTGTGGGCGCTGCCGAAGGCTGCGATCTTTTAATGGGGCTTAATTCGCCCCCGGATCCGCCACCAGTCGCCCGGCATCCTTGGTCAGTGACTTGAGGAACTCAGCCTGCAACTCGGGATCGTTGCGGGTCAGTTCGATCAGGCTCTGTTCCAGTTCGCTGGCCTCTTCTTCCAGACCCAGTTCCGACAGACGTTTGACCCGGTGCACCCACTGGCTCACTTCGTCGTCTTCGAGGTCGTCGTAAATCAGCTCATGCGCTTCGAGCAGCTTGCCGCGCAAGTTGTTGCTGATCGCCAGGGACGAGTCGGTGTGCACATCGTCCTTGTTGTCCTCGACACTGATCTGCAGCTTGCCCAGATGATTGAGGTCATGTTCGGCGAACGGGCTGTCCAGCAGGTTCAGGCGCAACACACCGTTGCGGTCGGTGTTCAGCTCGAACGTGTCCTTGCCGGCCTTGACCTGCACCGGACGCTCGCTCCAGGGCAGGCTCGAGTATTCCGTGCGCTTGTCACGCTGGACTTCGTCGATGCCCGCCAGGTTCTGCTGCGCGCGACCGTGAGACTGCACGTTCATGAACGGGTTGAGCCCGGCAAAACCATAGCTGAGCCAATCCTTCGTCACGCTGTCCGGCAGATTACCGAGGGCGAACACGTTGACCACGTTCGCACCGACGCCGGCCACTACGGCCACCGCCCCCAGCGGGATCTCATAGATCTCCCTCCAGGGTTGGTAAGGCGTGTAACGGTCATAGTGGCGTGTGACTTCGAATTCGGTGACTTCGAAGGTCTTCTGCTCGTGGATTTTCACCCGGCGTTGCGGCAGCTCCAGCACTTTGGGTTCGCCGACATCGATCTGCAGGCTGTGATCGAGCAACTTCCGCTCGACCCGCTCCTCGTGTTCGCTGCGTTGTGACATGTGATTGGCACAGCCGCTGACCAACAGGGTGCCGCACAGGGCGGCACCACCGAGGCCTAAGGTGTTTCGCTTGAACATGACGTCTCTATCTGGTGTCAGCGGCGGATACGGGCCTGGAGGAAAGACAGCACGTCAGCAACCGGCAGCGCTTGCGCCTCGGCTTCGGTGCGGCTCTTGTATTCCAGATTGCCGTCGGCGAGGCCGCGGTCACTGACCACGATCCGGTGTGGAATGCCGATCAGCTCCATGTCCGCGAACTTGATGCCCGGGCTGGTTTTCTTGTCGCGGTCGTCCAGCAGCACGTCGAAGCCGGCGGCAGTCAGTTCTGCGTAGAGCTTGTCGGTGGCTTCGCGAACCTGTTCGGTTTCGTAGCGCAGCGGTACCAGAGCAATCTGGAACGGGGCCAGAGCATCGCTCCAGATGATCCCGTTCTCGTCGTTGTTCTGTTCGATGGCGGCAGCTACTACGCGGGATACACCAATGCCGTAGCAGCCCATTTCCAGGGTCACCGGTTTACCGTTCTCGCCCAGCACTTCGCACTTCATCGCTTTGCTGTACTTGTTGCCCAGCTGGAAGATGTGCCCGACTTCGATGCCGCGCTTGATTTCCAGGGTGCCTTTGCCGTCAGGGCTCGGGTCGCCAGCGACAACGTTGCGCAGGTCGGCAACGGTCGGAACCGGCAGATCGCGCTCCCAGTTCACGCCAAAGTAGTGCTTGTCGTCGATGTTGGCACCAATGCCGAAGTCGCTCATCAGCTCGACGGAACGGTCGATGATGATCGGCAGCGGCAGGTTCAGCGGGCCGAGGGAACCGGCACCGGCGCCAATGGCGTCGCGCAGTTCGGCTTCGGAAGCCATGACCAGCGGGCTGGCAACGCCAGGCTGGTTGGCGGCCTTGATTTCGTTCAGTTCGTGGTCGCCACGGATGATCAGGGCAATCAGCTTGCCTTTCTCTTCAGCGTGCACCACCAGGGTCTTGATGGTTTTTTCGATCGGCAGGTCGAAGCCTTCGACCAGTTGCGCAATGGTCTTGGCGTTCGGCGTGTCGACCAGGCGCAGCTCTTCGGCAGGCAGCGGGCGAGAGGTTTCCCGCGGTACGGCTTCGGCTTTCTCGATGTTCGCGGCGTAGTCGGAACCGTTGCTGAAGACGATGTCGTCTTCGCCGGATTCAGCCAGCACGTGGAACTCGTGGGAACCGGCGCCACCGATGGAGCCGTTGTCGGCTTCAACCGGACGGAATTTCAGGCCCAGGCGGGTGAACACGTTGCAGTACGCCTGGTGCATGCGGTCGTAGGTGACCTGCAGCGATGCCTGGTCGGCGTGGAACGAGTAGGCGTCCTTCATGATGAATTCGCGGCCACGCATCAAACCGAAGCGTGGGCGGATTTCGTCACGGAATTTGGTCTGGATCTGATACAGGTTGATCGGCAGCTGTTTGTAGCTGCTCAACTCGTTGCGCATCAGGTCGGTGATGACCTCTTCGTGAGTCGGGCCGGCGCAGAAGTCGCGACCGTGGCGATCCTTGAAGCGCAGCAATTCAGGGCCGTATTCTTCCCAGCGACCCGATTCCTGCCACAGCTCAGCCGGTTGAGTGCTCGGCATCAACACTTCGAGAGAACCGGCGGCGTTCATTTCTTCACGCACGATGGCTTCGACCTTGCGCATCACTCGCAAGCCCATCGGCAGCCAGGTGTACAGGCCCGAGGCGAGTTTGCGGATCATGCCGGCGCGCAGCATCAGCTGATGGCTGATGACGACCGCGTCGGAAGGCGTTTCTTTCTGTGTGGCGAGCAAAAATTGACTGGTGCGCATGGTTGGCCGTTGTCGGTTGCTGATAACGAGAAGTAATGGGGCATTGTACGGGCGAGATCTGCTGGCGTACAGGCGTGCGGCCGGCTGTGTGGCTGGAGGGCGAGAATCTGCTCGCCCTCTGCGACCTGTATCAAAGAGGCTGCGATTCTTCCGTGACCGGGGTCTGAGCCGGTTCAGGCGTCGGGGTCGGACCGGCACGGCGGTTTTCCTGGAACCAGTGCAAGGCGATCAACAGCAGCGTCGGAACGCCCAGCAGGGCAGTGATCAGGAAGAAGTTGTGGTAGCCGAATTTTTCCACCATGACCCCTGAATAGCCGCCGATCAGGCGCGGCAACAAGAGCATGATCGAGCTGAGCAGGGCGTACTGGGTCGCGGAGAATTTGAGGTTGGTCAGGCTCGACAGGTAAGCGACGAACGCCGAAGTCGCCAGGCCCGAGCTGAAGTTGTCCAGGGAAATGGTGACGATCAGCATCTGCAGATTGGCGCCCATGTCCGTGAGCATCAGGAACAGCAGGTTAGTGGCCGCCGATGCGGCACCGCCGATGAACAGAATGGGCAGAATGCCGAAGCGCACGATGAGCAGGCCGCCCATGCCGGCGCCGACCAGCGTCATGATCAGGCCGAAAATCTTGCTGACGCTGGCGATCTGATCCTTGGTGAACCCTTGGTCGATGTAGAACACGTTGGCCATCACACCCATGACCGTGTCGGACATCCGGTAGGTGGCGATCAGCCCGAGCAGCAACAGGGCTTGCCAGCGGTAACGCAGAATGAAGTCGTTGACCGGTGTCAGCACCGGCGCCAGGCCACGGCGGCCCATGGCCGACAAGCACAGGGCGGTGAGCGTGGTATAGAGGATTGCCCGCAGGAATGCGCGGTCTTCGAGCAACAGGTCGAGCAGGCTGACACCGTTGAACAGTACGCTGGCGA
This sequence comes from Pseudomonas sp. B21-019, assembly GCF_024749225.1. Lineage (NCBI taxonomy): Bacteria > Pseudomonadati > Pseudomonadota > Gammaproteobacteria > Pseudomonadales > Pseudomonadaceae > Pseudomonas > Pseudomonas sp. B21-019. The sequence continues at coordinate 4,996,554 of NZ_CP087193.1, read as the reverse complement.
AGTCGGTGTTGTAGAACTGGGTGAACATGGCCGGTACGGACACCAGCAGTACGATCAGCACGAACACCGACGCCAGCTGGTGCACGAAGCTGTAGCGTCCGGCTTGAAGCTGAGTGCGCAGTGGCACCGGCGGTTCGCGCATGAAGAGGGAGGTCAGCAGCGCCGGGATCATCAAGATGCCGAACAGCAGATAGGTGCCAGTCCACGCCGCATGTTTGTAGTTGAAACCGGTGGAGCCGAAGCCTTCGGCAAAAAACAGCGCACCCGCCGTTGCCAGCAGGGCCGCGACCCGATAACCGGCCATGTAGCTGGCCGCCAGTGCAGCCTGGCGGGTATCGTCGACGATTTCCAGGCGATAGGCGTCGATGGCAATGTCTTGCGTTGCCGAAGCAAAGGCGACTACCACCGCGATGGCGATCAGCCAGGACAGGTGTTTTTGCGGGTCGCAGAAACCCATGCCGATCAGGCCGAGGATCACCAGTGCCTGAGCCAGCACCAGCCAGGAGCGTCGTCGGCCAAGTTTGCCGAGCAGTGGCAGGCGCCATTGGTCGAGCAGCGGGGACCAGACCCATTTAAAGGCGTAGGCCAGGCCGATCAGGCTTGCATAGCCGATGGTTTCGCGGGCAACACCGGCCTCGCGCAGCCAGACTGAAAGCGTCGAAAACACCAGCATGTAGGGCAGGCCGGCGGCGAAACCAAGCAGCAACAGCACGAGCGTCGAGGGGCTGGCATAGGCGGCGAGCGCGGCGCGCCAGGTTTTACGGGGCATGGGCTGGAGTCTGCCTCAAGAATTACGGAAACAAAGCGCGCACTCTAACCGCTGTGCTCTACCGGGCGCCAGCCATGGCGCTGAATATCCACACGATTGTTCAGAACACTGATGCCTTCCATGCGCAATCGGGCCCGCTGTTCATCTCCCGAAGGGCTGCCTGCGGGCAGACTGATCCGACCACCGGCACCCAGCACACGATGCCAGGGCAATTTAGTGTCACCGGGCAGTTGGCTCAATGTTCGCCCGACCCAGCGGGCGGCGCGACCCAGTCCCGCCAGCTCGGCGAGCTGACCGTAACTCACGACTTTGCCCTCGGGCACTTGTGCCAGGGTCAAGTAGAGCGCCGTGCGTCGGATTTGCGCCGCGCTTTCGGTTTCAGCGGTTGAGTCGGTCACGTCCGGGGTTCCTGAAAAAAATGCGCATTGACCGTCTGTAGAGTAAATCCTTGATTGTCAGTTGAGAAATGAACTCAATAGAAATAGTCGGGTCAGTCCTTGCCAGGGCCTTATTTCCAAGAATAATGCCGACTTTTTTTCGCAAAGTTGAGCCTTTGATTCGCTTATGTTGTCCAGAACCTTGCTGTGCCTCGCTGTCGTCAGTGCTTCCACTCCCTTGCTCGCCGATACGGTCTGGTTGAAGAACGGTGACAAGCTGAGCGGCAAGATCACCCTCTTCGATGGCGGCAAGCTGTTGATCCAGACCGCGTATGCCGGTGCGGTCCCGATTGACTGGAAAGAGGTCAAAACCCTGGAAAGCGATCAGCAATTGCTGGTCAAGCAGGATGCCTACACCGGCGAAAAGGCCAAGTCGCTGCACGCGGCAGAGGACGGCAAGGTCACGCTGGCCAATGGCGAGACGCCCAAGACCGTGGAACTGGCCAGTATTCAGCAGATCCTCAAGCCCAAACCGGTGGTCGAGGATTTGGTGTTTAAAGGTAACGTCGACCTGGCGCTGGATTATCAGCGTGCAGAAAAAGATACCGATGATTACGACGTCGGCTTCAAAACCACCGCGCGTCACGGTCGGTGGCGTCATACGGCGGAAGGTGAGTACAACCGCGAGTTTCAGGATGACGTGGTTACCACTGATAACTGGCGTGCCGAGTATTCTCTCGACCGCTTCCTCACCGAGAAGTGGTTCTGGCAGGGGCGTTTGAATTACAAGCGCGACAAGGTCGAAGAGCTCTCCCGTCAGCGCACCGTCGGTACCGGCCCTGGTTATCAATTCTGGGATGACGAACTGGGTGCCTTCTCCCTGGGCTCGCTCCTCAACCGTACGGACTACGAATTTTCCGATGGCGGAAAGCAAAACTTCTATTCCCTGGCCGTGAAGTGGGACTACAACCGCTACCTGATTGGCAAGAAGGTCGAGTTCTTCACCAAAGGCGAAGTGGGCAAGCCGCTGTCGGGTGTCGCCGATTACGCACTCGATACCGAGGCCGGCCTGCGCTACAAAGTCACCGACTGGGCGTCGCTGAACCTGAAGGCCGAGAAAGACATCATCAGTGGTACTGACAATGCGGACCTGAACAAGACCCGATATACCGCAGGGTTTGGCGTGGCCTGGTAACACGCTCGAAGATCAAAAGATCGCAGCTTTCGGCAGCTCCGCACTTGTGGGCGCCGCCGAAGGCTGCGATTTTTTGTTGCCACACAAAACACACAGGCACAAAAAAGCCCCGCTTTTAAGGGCGGGGCCTTTTACTAAAGCAAGTACAAGTTAGATAACTTGAACTTCTTCAGCTTGCATGCCTTTCTGACCGCGGGTAGCGATGAAAGAAACCTGTTGGCCTTCTTTCAGGCTTTTGAAGCCGTCGGATTGGATAGCTTTGAAGTGAACGAACAGGTCGTCACCGGATTGTGGAGTGATGAAGCCGAAGCCTTTTTCATCGTTGAACCACTTAACGGTACCGGTTTGGCGATTAGACATGGTGTAACTCCTTGAACAAAGATAACTGCGACTCAGGAAGAACCCTGGCCGAGACTGAGTGCAAAGAGCAGGAAAAATTCTTGTAGATGGTTGGATCGAAATTCAACATATCGTGTAGAGATTCTCAGTGACACAAGCAGCACAGTGGCGCCACCTTAACCCTTTTTCCGGAACGTGCCAATGGTTCTTGCGAAGGTTTCTCTTTTTTAATGACTGACGGTTAATAACATGGCGGTGAGGCCCCGGAATTCACGGGGAAACGGCGAGAATTGTCTCCCGGACTTTGAACCCGAGCGACTGCCCGGTAAGATGCCGGACAGAATTTTTCCACCTCGCTATTCAGGACTCCCGCCATGAGCATCAAATCGGACAAGTGGATTCGCCGCATGGCGCAAGAGCACGGCATGATCGAGCCCTTCGTGGAGCGTCAGGTGCGCGGCAGTGACGACAGTCGTGTGATCTCCTATGGTGTGTCGAGCTACGGCTACGATGTGCGTTGCACCAATCATTTCAAGGTGTTCACCAACATCAATTCGGCCATCGTCGATCCGAAAAACTTCGACGCTGGCAGCTTCGTCGACATCCACAGCGACGTGTGCATCATCCCGCCAAACTCCTTCGCCCTGGCCAGTACCGTCGAATACTTCCGCATTCCGCGCAACGTATTGACCATCTGTCTGGGCAAGAGCACCTACGCCCGCTGCGGCATCATCGTCAACGTGACCCCGCTCGAGCCCGAGTGGGAAGGCCATGTGACCCTGGAGTTCTCGAACACCACCAACCTGCCGGCGAAGATCTACGCCAACGAAGGCGTGGCGCAGATGCTGTTCCTCGAGTCCGACGAGGAATGTGAAGTGTCCTACAAGGACCGTGGCGGCAAGTATCAGGGCCAACGTGGCGTGACCCTGCCGCGTACCTGAGTCAACCGTCTGACAAACCGTTGGAATTCCTGGGCGGGCGTACACTCTATGGGGTGTACTGCTCCGATTCGCGCAAGGCGGATCGGGCCATCGCTCAGGAGTGCTTCATGAAGATCGATCCGCGAATAAGTGCCGAACTGGCAAGGCTCGAGCCCAATCAGGTTGGCGTGCTGGCCTGGTCCTTGTTGGCGCATCCGCCAGTCAGCATGGCAGGGGGCATCCCCCATCAGCCTGATCCCGACAGCCCCAATGAAGATCCGACAGAACCTGGAGAGCCCACCCTGCCGGATGAGCCACCTCCCGCGCCTGTGGTCTGATACCCGCTTTTGTGGGGGCGAGCATCGCTCGCTCCCACGGGAAGGTGGCGTTTTACTTGAGGTTGCCGCTCAAAAACTGCTTCAACCGCTCACTCTTCGGATTGCCCAGCACGTCTTCCGGCGCGCCTTCTTCTTCCACCAGCCCCTGATGCAGGAACAGCACCTGGCTCGACACTTTGCGGGCGAAGCTCATTTCATGGGTGACCATGATCATGGTCCGGCCTTCCTCGGCCAGGCCCTGAATTACCTTGAGTACTTCGCCTACCAGTTCCGGGTCGAGTGCCGAGGTTGGTTCGTCGAACAGCATGACTTCCGGTTCCATGGCCAGTGCGCGGGCAATGGCTACCCGTTGTTGCTGGCCGCCCGACAGGAACGCCGGGTACTGATCCGCCACACGCGCCGCCAGGCCAACCTTGTCGAGGTAACGTCGGGCACGGTCTTCGGCTTCTGCCTTGCTGCAACCGAGCACCCGCCGCGGGGCCATGGTGATGTTTTCCAGCACCGTCATGTGGCTCCACAGGTTGAAGTGCTGGAACACCATGGCCAGGCGGGTGCGGATCCGTTGCAGTTCATGCGGGTCGGCCACATGGATGCCGTGACGGTCCTTGACCATGCTGATGTTCTGGCCGTCCAGGCTCATGGTGCCGTCGTTGGGCTGTTCGAGAAAGTTGATGCAGCGTAAAAAGGTGCTTTTGCCCGAGCCGCTGGCGCCGATCAGGCTGATGACGTCGCCGGTTTTGGCCTTGAGCGAAACGCCTTTGAGCACCTGATGATCGCCATAGCTTTTATGCAGGCCTTCGATGGTCAGTTTGTACATGGGGCATGCATCCTCAAGGCGAAAGTAGGTAGCCGCTGCGATAGGCTTCGGTGCCCGCGACGTGGGCGATTACCATGCCGGCAGTGGCCATGCGCCGCAGCGAACGGGCGTACATCAGCCCGGCGACGGTGCAATGAACAGGGGTGACGCGATCATTGATCGGGTCGATGACTTCGGCGATCAGTTGCCCGGCCTCCAGGTATTCCCCGGGCAGGGCGGTAAACACCAGCAGTCCGCCCACGGGTGTCGCTACCGGCTCGACGCCGGCCAGCGGCGTGGCCGGGTAGGGCAGTTCCGGTAAGGGCGCCGGCTCACCGGCAATCGCGCCGAAGTGAATCAGATAATCGATCAACGCCTGGCAATCGAGGCTGGCCAACGGGTGATTGACGTCGCCCTGGCCGCGTAACTCGACGGTGACCGAAAAGCTGCCCGGCGGAATATCGAAATGCTCGCCGAAGCGTTCTTTCAACTGCCACCAGAGCAGGGTGAAGCATTCATCGAACGACTGGCCACCAGAGTCGGTGGCCAGCAGGCTGGCTTCGGCACCGATGTAACGCGCCAGAGGCTCGACCTGAGGCCAGGCCTCGGGCGTGGTGTAGAGGTGCGCGACGGCTTCGAAATCGCAATGCAGGTCCAGCACCATGTCCGCATCGCAAGCCAGCCGTTGCAGGGTCAGGCGTTGGGATTGCAGTTGCGTGCCGGCGGTCTGGCGCGCCAATACGTTGCGCAGGCTGCTGCGGATCAGTTCGAGGTTGCGTTGTGGATTGTCGCCCAGCAGGCCTTCGATCTCATTGCCGACTTCTTCACTCAAGTCGATGAACCAGCGATTGAAGTTCTGCCCGCTTTCCAGCTCGTAACGGCCCAGTGGAACGTCCATCAACACTTGTTCCAGGCCGACCGGGTTGGCCACGGGCACCAGAACGATTTCGCTGCGCAGCCGGCCGGCGGCTTCCAGCTCCGCCAGACGCTGCTTGAGGTGCCAGGCCACCAGCATGCCGGGTAATTCATCGGCATGCAGGGAGGACTGGATGTAGATCTTGCCTTTGGCCGCCTGGGGGCCGAAGTGAAAGCTGTGGATCTGTCGCACGGTCCCCGGCAGTGGGGCCAGCAGGTCATGAATCTGGTGGCGCATGTACGAATTGTCCTAGTGAGTCGGCCCGAGGAAGGCCAGCCATCGGCGTTCGGCGAGGCGGAACAGGCCGACCAGCGCAAAGGTAACGGTCAGGTAGATCAGCGCGGCGATGCCGAACGACTGGAACGTCAGAAAGGTCGCAGAGTTCGCGTCGCGAGCAACTTTCAGGACATCCGGGATGGTCGCGGTGAACGCTACGGTGGTCGAGTGCAGCATCAGGATCACTTCGTTGCTGTAATAAGGCAACGAGCGACGCAGTGCCGACGGCATGATCACGTAGGCATAGAGCTTCCAGCCTGACAGACCGTAGGCCTTGGCCGCTTCGACTTCACCGTGAGCCAGGCTGCGAATCGCCCCGGCGAAGATTTCCGTGGTGTAGGCGCAGGTGTTCAGGGCGAAGGCCAGGATCGTGCAGTTCATCGCGTCGCGAAAAAACGCATCGAGAACCGGCTGGGCACGCACGGCCGCCAGACTGTAGATGCCGGTGTAGCAAATCAGCAGTTGGATGTAGAGCGGTGTACCCCGGAACAGGTAGACGTAAAACTGCACTGGCCAGCGGATGTAGAACCTGGACGAAACCCTGGCGATGGACAGCGGGATCGACACCAGAAAACCGATGCAGATCGACGCACTGAGCAGCCACATGGTCATGGCCAGGCCGGTGATGTTGTAGCCGTCGGTATAAAGGAAGGGTTTCCAGTATTCCTGCAAGAGTTCGATCATCGTACTGCCTCCCGGGCACCGGCGGCGTAGCGACGTTCGAGCCAGCGCAGGACAACGTTGGAGGCACTGGTGATCAGCAAGTAGATCAATGCGGCCAGCACCAGGAAGTAGAACAGTTGATAGGTGCTTTTACCGGCATCCTGCGCAGCCTTGACCAAGTCGGCGAGGCCGATGATCGAGACCAGCGCGGTGGCCTTGAGCATCACCATCCAGTTGTTGCCGATGCCCGGCAGGGCGAAGCGCATCATTTGCGGGAACACCACGAATCGAAAACGCTGGCCGCGTTTGAGGCCATAGGCGGTGGCGGCTTCGACCTGGCCCCGTGGCACGGCAAGGATCGCCCCGCGGAACGTTTCGGTGAAGTACGCGCCATAAATGAAGCCCAGGGTGATGACCCCGGCGCTGAATGGGTTGATCTCGATGTATTCCCATTCCATGAAGTCGGTAAACGAGGTCAGCCAGGTTTGCAGGCTGTAGAAGATCAGCAGCATCAGCACCAGGTCCGGTACCCCGCGAATCAGCGTGGTGTAGCACTGGGCCGGTATCCGCAGCAGTTTGACTTTTGACAGCTTGGCACTGGCGCCCAGCAGGCCGAGCAACACGGCCACCAACAGCGACATCACCGATAATTTGATGGTCATCCAGGTGCCTTCCATCAGCAACGGACCGAAACCCTGAAGGCTGAAGGCAGAGAGCCCCAAGTGTTGTAATAGGTTTTCGAACATAAATCAGCAACCTGATCGGATGAAAAAAGCGCCCACCGCGAGATGGGCGCCGGGCATTATTTGCCGCTGTACAGATTCAGATCGCCAAAGTGTTTCTTCTGAATGGTGGCGTAGGTGCCATCGTCGTGTAACGCTTTGATACCTTTATCCAGAAGTGCTTTCAGCTCTTTGTTACCTTTCGAGATACCGACTGCTGTTTTGGCCGGCAGCAATTCGCTGTCGACGGGCTTGCTGACTTCGTAATCGGCGCCTTTTGGCGATTTGATGAAGCCAAGTTCAGCTTGCAGCATGTCCTGGATCGCGGCGTCGAGACGACCGGAAGTCAGGTCGGAATACACCTGATCCTGGTTGGCGTAGGCCTGGGTTTTCACGCCGGCCTTGTCCAGCACGGCTTTGGCATAGGCTTCCTGAATGGTGCCTTGCTCATAACCGACGGTTTTGCCCTTCAATGAGGCGACGTCTGCGCTCAGGCCGGAGCCTTTCTTGAACACGTAGGCGGTAGGGCCGGAGAACAGCTCGCTGGAGAAGTCGATGACTTTTTCGCGGGCCGGAGTAACGGTCATCGAAGAGATCACACCGTCGAATTTATTGGCTTTGAGGCCCGGAATCATGCCGTCGAAATCGCTTTCGACCCATTTGCACTTAACCTTCAGCTCGGCACAGATTGCATTGCCCAGGTCGATGTCGAAGCCCACCAGGCTGCCGTCGGCTGCTTTGGACTCGAACGGCGCGTAGGAAGGGTCAACGCCAAAACGCAATTCTTTGTATTCCTTTGCCAGCGCGGAGCCGGCAGCCATGCACAACGCCAGTGCAGAAAGGGTCAGCAATGCTTTTTTCATTATTCAATCCCTAAGAACCAATATGAGCGCTTGTGGCGCAGAAGTACTGTTACTGAAAAGCGTAAGACCTATTAAAAGTAGCAATTTCCGAACCAGAGTCCCGAACAAGCGTTTTAAAAGGTGATACAAGAAATGGCAAAGTTCGATTTGTGCACGAAAACGGGCATTGCCAGATTCTTGCGTCTGGATGGTGCACAGGGAAGCTGATACCCATTAAATCTTGATGCTATTTATGTAGCAGCTGTCGAGCCTGCGAGGCTGCGTTCGGCTGCGCTGCAGTCGAAAAATCAGAACTTGCGGTGAGTCAGGCGGACCGCATCAGCTGGATTCACGACTGCTGCGCAGCCGAACGCAGGCTTCGCCAGCTGCTACAAAGGCAGGGCCACAAGAGTCGGGTCAAGCCAGTAAATCCTGCAACGTCGCCAGGCTGTCAGCTTCTTCCACCGACTTGTCCTGCCGCCAGCGCAATATCCGCGGAAACCGCACCGCAATCCCGCTCGGGTGTCGTTTCGACGGGGCAATGCTCTCGAATCCCAGCTCAAACACCAGGCTCGGTTGCACACGGATCACCGGTCCGGATTTTTCAATCGTGGTCTTGCGTACGATGCTGTCGATCTGGCGGATTTCTTCGTTGGTCAACCCGGAGTAGGCCTTGGCGAAAGGCACCAGTGTCCGCTCGCGGGCATAGGGTGGGCCGTCCCACACGGCGAAAGTGTAATCAGTGTAGAGACTGGCCTGGCGGCCATGACCCTGCTGGGCATGGATCAGCACTGCATCGACACTGAACGGGTCGACTTTCCATTTCCACCACACGCCCGTGTCTTTATTCCGCCCGACGCCATAATGCGCATCGCGGGCCTTGAGCATCATGCCTTCGACCCCCAGTTTGCGAGACGCTTCTCGTTGGCGGGCGAGGTCGAACCAGTCTTCGCCGATCAACATGGGCGAGGCACGTAACACCGGGTTTGCGCAGGCGGTGACGAGGTTTTCCAACTGAGCGCGGCGCACGGCCTGAGTCTGGTTGCGCAAATCCTGGCCCTGCCATTCCAGCAGGTCAAAGGCCTGGAGGACCACGGGCACCTCATGGAGGATTTTCTTGTCCAGCGTGTTACGGCTGCTGCGTTTTTGTAGCAGGGCGAAAGGCGCCACCGCCAGCGATGTTGGCGATTGCCGGTCAGAAGCGTTCCCAGAGCCCGAGGGCGCGGTTTTCCAGGCGACGATTTCACCGTCGAGCACCGTGCCGTCGGGCAAGTCGTGAACCAGGCTGCCCAGTTCGGGGAACCGTTCGGTTACCAGTTCTTCGCCTCGCGACCAGACCCACAAGTGCCCATCGCGCTTGACCACCTGGGCGCGGATGCCGTCCCATTTCCACTCCGCTTGCCATTGGCTGGCCGGGCCGAGCAGGACTTCGAACTGCTCAACCGGTTGCGACAACGCATGGGCAAGGAAAAACGGGTAGGGCTGGCCATCCCGTTGGGCGTGTTCATCGGGTGCTTCGGGGGCAATCAGCTTCAGGTAACTGGCGGCGTTCGGGCGGTGCGACGGGGCGGTGTAACCCACCAGCCGCTGGGCCACGTGTTTGCCGTCGAGCCCGGCCATAGCTGCCACGGCGCGGGTGACCAGCGATTTGGAGACACCGACACGGAAACTGCCGGTGATCAGTTTGATGCACAGCATCAGGCCCTGGCGATCCAGTTGCGCCCACAGCGCGGGCAGACGTTCGGCGAGGATCCGCGGGGGCGCGCTGCGCAGCGGCAACAGTTTGTCTTCAATCCACACCGTCAGTCTGTCGGTAGACGTGTGAGGCGTTTCGGGCAGCACCAGCGAAATGGTTTCCGCCAGATCACCCACCGCCTGGTAGCTTTCCTCGAACAACCAGGGCGAGAGCCCGGAACACGCGATTGCCATGTCGCGCAGCACCCGTACCGGCACCCATTGCCGAGACCTCCCGCCGGCCAGCAAATACACCGCCCAGGCGGCATCTTCGGGCGTGGCCTGGGCAAAGTAATGCTGCATCGCCGCCAGTTTGGCGTTGCTTGAGGTGGTGGCATCGAGTTCGGCATACAGCTCGGCGAAGGCTTTCATGCCTGCACCTCGGCGCTCTCGGGTTCGAAGGCTGCATTGTTCTCATCGTCGCCGTATTCGGTGCGCAATCCCATGGCATCGAGGCCCTGTTCACGCAGATGCCGCACCAGCACTCCGATCGATCCATGGGTGACCTTCACCTGCTCGGCTCCGGACTGTTCGATGGCCCAGAGCAGGCCGGGCCAATCGGCGTGATCGGACAGCACGAAACCACGATCCACGCCATGCCGCCGCTGCGTGCCGCGCAAACGCATCCAACCGCTGGCGAGGGCATCGCTGTAGTCGCCGAAGCGCCGTACCCAATTGCTGGTACCCGTTGCAGGCGGCGCGAGGACCAGAGCTTTGCGTATCATCGGATCCTGCTTTTTTACTTCGCTGGCATAAATCGTTGGCGGTAAATGAATGCCGCTCTGACGATAAAACTGATTGATCGGTTCAACCGCGCCATGCACCAGGATCGGACCCAGGCTGGTATCGAGGCCATGAAGAATCCGCTGAGCCTTGCCGAAGGCATGGCAGAGCAGCACGCTGGTTTTATCGACTGCGGCGTTGGCCCGCCACCACTGATTGATCTCGGCAAGGATCTGCGCCTGGGGTTGCCAGCGGTAAATCGGCAGGCCGAACGTCGATTCTGTGATGAAGGTGTGACAGCGCACCGGTTCGAACGGTGTACAGGTGCCGTCGGGCTCTGTTTTGTAATCACCGGAGGCGACCCAGACCTCACCGCCGCATTCCAACCGCACCTGGGCTGAGCCGAGCATGTGGCCTGCGGGGTGAAAACTCAGTTTTACGCCATGGTGCAGCAATTGCTCGCCATAAGGCAGCGTTTGCAGGTTGATGTGCTGGCCCAGCTGCGCGCGCAGAATGCCCGCACCCGGGGCCGCAGCCAGATAATGTTGATTACCACGGCGAGCATGGTCGCTATGAGCGTGGGTGATGACTGAACGTTCGACGGGGCGCCACGGGTCGATATAGAAATCCCCGGGCGGGCAGTACAAACCTTCAGGACGTGCGATAACAAGGTCCATATTGTTACCAGAATGGAGAGGCCTGTTAGCTAGGAGGTTTGCCCGAAACGAGAAGTTCTATTTATTTTTACAGAGATTAAAAACAAAAGATCGCAGCCTGCGGCAGCGCTTACAGATGGGGGCGAATGCCCTGTAGGCGCTGCCGCAGGCTGCGATCTTTGTTACTTGCCAGGCGTCAGCGTCAACCGCGTCTTGCCATACACCTTGTCAAAGTTCTGCGGCTGCATCGGCAAGCTCATGTATTGACCCTTGAGCCATGGATCGACGCTGTCGAGATAGTGCGGGCTGGCCGGGTTGCCGGATTGGCCGGTAGCGTTCTGACCCATCAGCGGTTCGGCCTGGCCGAAATCGACAATAAAGCGCATGGCCGGGGCCTGCGTGGTGTTGAAGTCCTGACCCCAGGCGAACGAGGCGGTGTTGAGCGTGGTGTGATCGCCGCCGGCCGCCAGCGGGCCGCGCACGGTCTGGCCGCTGGCGTTTTTCCACTCGTAGCGGTGCAGTTTGCCCCACTGCCAGGCTTTGTGATCGCCGCCCAACTGGCTGTCACCCGCGCTGATCGCCGCCGCCAGGCTACGGGCCAGGATCGCCGGTTTGTCTTCTTTCTGTGTGGTGCGCACGTCATCCCAGAACGGACTGTCCTCACGCCCAAGCAGGTGATCGGCCTGGGCGGCGTAGGATAATTTGCCGTTGGCGATAAAGGCTTTCCACGCCGGGCTGCTTTCCGGGCCCAGTTCGTCGAGGAAAATCTGTTTGGTGCTTTCCTGCAGGAACAACTCGTAAATCGCCGCGTCGGCGGAAGTCGGGCTGAGTTTGCCGTCGAAGGCCATCAAGCGGGTATACGCCTCGCGAGCCTTGCCGCGATCGGCCACCGGCAACGCTTCGATGGCCTGTTTGAGCGGCTGGGACATGCCCGGCGCTTCAAACATCTTCTTCAGTTTGGCGGCGAAAGTGGTGGTCTGGTCGTATTGCATGGCGATCAGGCTGCGGGTGTCGTGTTTGCCCACGCCCGCCAGTTCGGCCATGCGTTCGCCACGCTCCGGCGCCGCCCAGGAATTGGACAGCTGCATGCCGTAGCCATGGGGAATGACCCGCTGGTTGGCGGTGCCGAGCCAGCCCTGCGCCGGGTCCTGGTCATACGGATGGAGCATCGGGTCGGCGTAACCGTCCCAGTCGTAGCGACCTTCCCAGCCCGGCGACGGCAGCAAGCCTTCGCCTTCGCGACGATTCGGGTAGCGACCGGTGACTTGCCAGCCGATATTGCTGGCATCGGCAAACACCAGATTCAGGGCGATGGCGCGGATTTCACGGCTGGCGTCCGATGCTCTCTCGGTGCTTTGTGCCCGGGACAGGTCGAAAAACGCATCCAGGGTTTTGTCGTCAGTGAAGTCCGGCGCTTGCAGGGCCAGGCCGAAACCATTCGCCAGCGCCATGCCTTGGGCGCTGTTGAGCAGTGGCCCGTGGCGGGTTTCGTACACGGCTTCGCGAATCGGCCGCTGGCCTTTGACGAAATAGGTTTCGTTGCGCACGATCGCCGGCTGCCATTTGCCGCCCACTTCGTAGGAAAGGCCATTGCCCTGGCGTTTGATTTTTTCCAGGAACACGTCCTGGTTGTCGCCCATGACCGTGGTCATGCTCCACGCCACTTTGCCGTTGAAACCAGCGAGCACCATCGGTAACCCGGCAATGGTTATGCCGGAGGCCTGGTATTTCGGCGCGCGAATCTGCACGTAACTGAACAACGACGGGACGCCCAGCGGTCCGTGGCTGTCGCTGGCCAGCAGGCTCTTACCGCTGCGGCTGCGTTGCGGGGCGATCGCCCAGTTGTTCGAGGAGGTAGCGCCCAGCAGATTCAGATCCGACAGTTGACCAGTGGCTTTGCTGATTTCGCTCAGCCCCGGGATTTGCCCGGTGAGTTTGATGCCCTGAAGTTTTTCAGCTTCAGCCACCGGCAGTTTTTCGTCGGGAGCGGACGGGGTCAGCCACGCCAGTTTGTCGGTGCTGACGGTCTGGGCCAGCATCAGCGAGGAAATTTCTTCCGGCAGGTTCGCCGATTGGCTGAAGTTCAGCAGGCAGAACATCAGCGCCGAATCTTCCGGTTTCCAGTACTCAGGCTTGTAGCCGGTGGCCGCGAGGTCCGCCGGCAGCTTGTCGCGGTAGCGGAACAGATAGGCGTTGACCCCGCGGGCATAGACTTCGAAGAAACGCTTGAGGCGTGGCGACGAGGCCTTATACAGCTCATCCGCGCTTTTCTTCAGGTTGACCGCACGCATGTAGCGGTCGGCATCGAGCAGGTCCGCGCCGGACATCTCCGCCAGTCGGCCCTGGGCCAGCAGGCGCAGAGTGACCATTTGGCTGATGCGGTCGCTGGCGTGCACGTAGCCGAGGGTGAACAGCGCATCGTGGAAGCTGTTGCTCTCGATCAGCGGCATGCCCATGGCATTGCGGCGGACTGAAACGTTTTGCGCCAGGCCCTTCAGCGCTTGCACGCCAGAGGTGGGCGGGAGGGTGTCCTGGGCATTCCAGGTCTGACAACCGGTCAGGCTCAAAACACCGGCCACTGCTGCGGCAACGCCGAACCGGGGAAGAAAATGTGTAAGGGCTGGCGAGGCCATGGCAAAGCTCCTGCGGGGGTAGTGACGCGACGAAGGCGCTACGTTAGTGAGCAGGAGGTGGACGCGCAAGCGGCGGCTGGGTTATTTCTTTTCGGTGATCGCCGGCATCAGGTTGTCCTGTTTGCGTTTGATGGCTTGCCGGTAGCAAGAGGCGATGCTGAAGTGCGGCAAATTCAATAGCCTCGCATGGGAAAAGTCGGCATGGAACTTAAGACAAACGCGGCGCTGATCATCATCGATCAACAAAAAGGCATCCTGCATCCCAAGTTGGGCCGTCGAAACAACCCTCAGGCCGAAGAGCGCATCCTGGAGTTATTGGGGCATTGGCGTCGCACCGGGCGGCCGGTGATTCATGTGCAGCACCTGTCCCGCTCTGTGGATTCGGTGTTCTGGCCGCAGCAATCGGGGGTGGAGTTTCAGGAGCGCTTCCAGCCATCGATCGGTGAGTGGCTGATACAGAAACAAGTGCCGGATGCGTTTTGCTCGACCGGGCTGGAAGCGAGTTTGCGCGAGGCGGGGATCGATCAGTTGATCATCGTTGGCGTGGCGACGCACAACTCGGTGGAATCCACGGCGCGAACGGCTGGGAATCTGGGGTTTGAGGCGTGGGTTGTGGAGGATGCGTGCTTTACCTTCGACAAGGCGGACTTTTTCGGCAATGCCCATTCAGCTGAAGAAGTGCATGCGATGTCGCTGGGGAATCTGCATGGGGAATATGCGACGGTCGTTAGCGCCGCGAGCATTCTCATGATCGACTGAAACCTTGAACTGACCCCAAAATTAGGATTGGTGTCCAACTTTTGGGGTGCAGATCAACTTGTAGGAGCGAGGCTTGCCCGCGAAGAACGATGACGCGGTTTTTCTGATTGATCGTGGCGCCCTTTTCGCGGGCAAGCCTCGCTCCTACAGGGATTGGCGATTCAACAGGCGAAGAAGTTATTCGCCCGAATCCTCAAGCCCCGTGGCACTTCTTGAATTTCTTGCCGTTGCCGCAGGGGCAAGGGTCGTTGCGACCGACGTCTTTCAGGGCGTTGCGCACCGGTTCCTGGTGGGCGTGGCCGCAGTTTGGGCCGTGGACATGGCCATGGTCGTGATCATGGTGGTCGTGATGGTCATGATCGTGGTTGCAGTCAGGGCCATGGACGTGGGGTTGCTGGGTCATCGGGGTCACTCCGGAATTAAATCGGCGGCGATTATCACGCCATTGCGCGCCAGGTGCACGTAGTGCGCGATGAATAAACCGGTTTCAAGTGTGCCTTCCAGACGATAGGGAATCGGTTGCTCGGGTTTTTTCAGCAGTTTCACCACATCCCGAACCCTGGGCCACAGGTTGGTTCGGATCGGCACCTTGAAGTAGGCACTGTGCTTGGGGCCGACGGTGAACCAATGTTCGTGCTCGCCTTCGGTCAGCAGGACGTCCCCCAGATGAATGCGATATTCCAGGGCGCGCACCGTCAGGTCTTCGTCATTGGGGTTGTCGACGCGAAAATGCAGCAGGAATTTCTGCTCCAGCAACTTGGCCCGGACCACCTCGACCTTGACCAGATGCACTTGCGGGTCTGGCAAGTCGTTGCTGAACCATGAGGCGCAGCCGCCGACTCCTGAAAACAGAAGCAGCAAAGTGAACAGATAGAGCGCGAATCGTCCAGTGATCATGGTCGTGTTTCTCCCTTTGTAGCAGCTGCCTCGCTGTAGCAGTTGCTACGGCCGAACGCAGCTTTCGGCAGCTGCTACAGGGGGCACCTCAAGCGCCGAAATAACTCGCGCAGCACTTCTTGAACTTCTGCCCGCTGGCGCACGGGCACGCATCGTTGCGCCCGGCCTTGAGCGGCACCGTAGGGTCGATGAAGTACCAGCGGCCGGCGTTCTGCACGAATGACGAACGTTCGCGGTGGCTGTGTTCGCCGCTGCCGTCGTGCCAGCGAGCGGTGAAGGTGACGAAGGCGTGCTCCGGCTGGCCGCCGAAGACCTCGGCGCCTTCCACTTCCAGGCCCAGCCAGGTGCTCTGAGCGCTCCAGTCGCTGATCGACTGGCGATCCAGGCCGGCCTGTTGCGCGGGCAGGGTGGTCGCTACCAGATAATCGACCAGCCCCAGCACATAGGCGCTGTAGCGCGAACGCATCAGGACTTCGGCGCTGGGGGCCGGATGGCCGGCATGGTAATGACCGCAGCAGGCATCGAGCAGCGTGCCGCTGCCGCAAGGGCAAATGGATGTACTCATTGCGTTACCACCAGTATTTCCCGAAGTTTTCCGGATTGGCCCAGAAGCGTGAGTTGAGCCAGTCGGGTACCTGTTTGTAGTCAAGCAGATCGTAGGTAAACAACGTCAACACTTGATCGTCGCGCTGGAAGCGTTCGCTGGCTTGCAGGGCCAGGGAGAAAAAATCCGTCTCCTGCCAACCGCTGGCGGGCAAGTCGGCCAACACCGCAATGCGACTGGCATTGAGGTTGCGTATCCCGCCGAGCAGATTCAGGCCGTCGCGCTTGGGCAAGTGTTCGAGGCAATCGACCACCAGCGCCAGATCAAACCGCTGCGCCGCCAGTTCGGCCGGCAATGCTCCGGGTGCGGCAAAAGCCACGATGCTATCCGGGTGCGCGAGTTTGAATGCCTCGAGCGCGGGGAACTCACTGGCGCCAATCAGCAACAGACGCGTCGGGGCGTAACGATCAAGCAATGCGGCCAACGCCTGCTGGGGCGTGCGCGAAGAAATACTTGCAGTCATCGAAGATCCTCAATCAGAACGCCAAGATTAACGTGTCTTGTCGAGCGTGTTTAAGCAAAAAGCGCCGATCTTCCGTGAACATAAGGCAAAACAGCAATGGCCTATTGCTGGCGGAGATTAAAAGTCCGGTCTTTACTCCTTGAAATCGGTTATTAGCCGATCCCTCAGGAGAAAACTAGATGAGCATAGTTCGGACAGCATTACCTTTGGTTCTGCTAACCAGTGTGTTGACTGGTTGCGCAGGTTTGCAGAAAACCGACTGGCCGACCTGTGCTGCGGTCGGTGGTGTCGTCGGTGCAGGGCTCGGTGCGACAGAGAGCTCTTCATGGGCGGGGTATGGCGCACTGCTGGTCGGCGGCACGGCAGCGGCTTATTGCTGGGTGCATGGCGATGGCGACGAAGACGGCGATGGCGTGCCGGATAGCCGCGACAAGTGCCCGCACACACCGAGAGGCGTGCGAGTCGATGCCGACGGCTGCCCTCCACCCGCGCCTGCGCCGGTGGTCGAAGAGAAGGCGGTGGTCAAGGAAGAAGTCATCGTTATCCGTGATGTTCACTTCCAGTTCGACTCGTCCAAGCTCACCCCTTCCGATAAAGAGGTACTCAACACCGTCGCCACGCGTCTGAAACAGGAATCCGCCAGCGCCCGGTTGACCGTGACCGGTCATACCGACAGCGTCGGCAGCGATAAATACAACCAGAAACTGTCGGACAAACGCGCCCATTCGGTGGTGGAGTACCTGATTTCCCAAGGCGTGCCACGCAGCAGTTTCGTGTCTGTGACCGGTGCAGGTGAAAGCCAGCCTGTGGCCGATAACAAAACCGCTGAAGGCCGTGCGCTGAATCGGCGTACGGAAATCAAAATCGACCGCTAACCCCCTTGTATTCCGCGGCTTGTGCAGTCGCGGATGCGGGTCTTTACTCCTGTGTGACCGGTATGGGCCGGTGACACAGGAGCATTCACAATGAGCGTTCTCACAAGGACCGTCTTGCCGGTTCTACTGCTTGGCAGTCTTCTGACCGGCTGCGCGACTCACAGCGATGGCACCGCCCCCTTGAATCAACGTACCTGGCCGATCTGCAGTGTCATTGGCGGACTGGTTGGCGGCGGTCTGGGCGCGATCGAAAGTGGCGGTTGGGCGGCAGGTGGAGCGGCGCTCGGTATCTTGACCGGTGGCTTGGTCTGTTACGCCCAGGATGGCGACGAGGACGGTGACGGTGTTTTCGATCGGCGCGATCGTTGCCCCGATACGCCTGCCAATACACCTGTCGATCATCGCGGTTGCCCGCTACCGCAATATCCGGCCAGCGTAAAACCTGCTGAACCGCCGGTATCCGAAGTCATCACGCTGAGCAGTAATGTGTTGTTCGCGTACAACAAATCCGACCTGACGCCCGAGGCACGCAGCGAGCTGGATTCGTTGATGCCCAAATTGCAGAGTGCCGATGTGGTGAGCGTCAAGGTCGTCGGCCATACCGACAGTCAGGGTTCGGACGCCTATAACCAGAAACTGTCGGAACGTCGTGCCAGCAGCGTGGCGGCCTACCTGTTGAGCCGGGGGCTGGCGCCGAACAAACTCACCAGCGAAGGACGGGGTGAAACCCAGCCGGTGGCTGACAATGATACGGAAGAAGGGCGGGCAAAAAACCGTCGTGTGGAGTTGCACATCAATCGCTAGGCTCCGTGATCAAGAGGCCCGTGATAGAGCCGTCGGATGATCGTCAAGGTTGATCCGGCGGCCATTCGATGCCTTTCGGAAGAATTTTCCGTTGCCCTCTGGCTTATCCCGCGTGTAAGCCGTTACTGTGCGTGCAAATAATAATTCTCGACGGGGGAGCGTATGAAGGTGTTTTGGGGGCTGGGGAAGTTGTTGACCCTGCTGTTCTGGTTGGTGGTGCTGGTCAATCTGCTCATACCGTTTGTTCGTCCACTGCACCTGTTGGTCGATCTGGCTGGCAGCCTGTTGGCGCTGGCTCATCTTCTGGAGCTGGTGTTCTGCAATCGCAGCCTCAAAGGTCGAGCCCACCCCTGGCGTGATCGCCTGAAAATTGTCTTTTTCGGCGTTTTCCACCTGCAAACCATTCCGGCCCCTGCCACTGCGAAGGCTTCCCATGCGTAAACTCTGTCTGCTCGCCGCACTCATCAGCCCATTGGCCTGCGCTCAGGTGGTGAGTGTTGAAACCAACTCGCTGATGCGTTTGCCCAACACCGCCAGTTCCCTGCAACTGGAACGACTGGAAGTCGCCGATTACGGCACCTTGCTGATTCCCTCGAACGTGACCGAAGTGACGGTCGGCGAGCTGCACCTGGGACGCGAAGCGCGGATCGCCATTGTGCCGAGCGAACAGGCTCTGGCGTTGAAGGTCAGCCGGGCCGAATTGGCTGAAGGCAGCCAGATCACCGCGCGGGGCGCCCCCGGGACTTATCTCAAGGCTGCCCGCTCCGGGCGCAATCTGAATTTGCAGATCAAAGCGCTGAAAGCGCCGCAATTGTTGGTAGACGCTCGCGGTGGCGCGGGTGCCCCGGGTTTTGTCGGCCTCGACGGGGCCAACGGTCAAGCACCGGGTTGCACCTGGGGTCAGGCCGGTCACGGTTTTGATGGCAGTGACGGCAGCGACGGCCAGCCTGGTGCGCCGGGGGCGCTGGTTCGGCTGGAAGTGCCGCGTGACTATCCGGCGGAGCAGATCAAGGTCGAGGTGGCGGGCGGAGTCGGTGGCGCGGCCGGACCGGGTGGCAAACCGGGGGCGGGCGGCAAGGCCAAGGGCTGCATTGTCTATAAAGCCGATGGCGGCAAGAACGGTCGCCCCGGTGTCGACGGCCAGCCAGGGCCTGCTGGAGCGGCAGGTTCGGTGAGCATTCAGCGGTTGTAAGAGCGACCGAGAACCCCTGTGGCGAGGGAGCTTGCTCCCGCTGGGTCGCGAAGCGGCCCCAAAGCCGGCGACTCTGTTCTTTCAGAACGTGCGCAGTGATCGATTACGACTGCTGCGCAGCCGAGCGGGAGCAAGCTCCCTCGCCACAGAGACTATGCATTGCTCAGAACATCGGCCGAGCCGCAGCAATCGCCACCAGCGCCAACCCGACCATCAGGTTAATCCCCACCAACCGGCGAATCTTGCCCAGCGTCGCCGCGCCCGTCGGCCAATCCTGAGCCGTTACCGCCGTGCGCAGTTCCGGCAGCAGCAACGCCTGAATCCGGATAAACAACGCGGTCATCACCACATACAATCCCATCATCACCTGCACATACCGCGGCGCCGCTTCGAACCCGGCGAACTGCAAATGAATCATGCCCACACCGCTGATCGGCAAAAGCACCACCGCGACCCAGACCCAGCGGAAAAAACCTTGAAACACTTCTACCCACAGCTTCAACCGGGCAGGGCCTTCCAGCGCCTTCATCGCCGCGGGGCGCAGGACCATCCAGGCGAAAAACATGCCGCCGACCCATACCAGGGCGGACAGGACATGCAGGGTATAAACGATGCCAAAAGGTGTCATTGGGGTACTCCGTTCTGCGCGGGATTAATTAGCGGGGTATGATAGCGGCCGATCCCAACTACTGAAAATTTATCCAGCGTTTTTGCGCCCGACAATCCATGATCAGCACCGAACTAAAAACCACGATCCAGGGCGCCTACTCGCGTTTTCTCGAAGCCAAGAGCCTCAAGCCGCGCTACGGCCAACGCCTGATGATCGCCGAAATCGCCAAAGTCCTCGGTGACATCGACACCGACGACGAAGGCCGGCGCAGTGGCGACCCCGCGATTGTCGCGGTGGAAGCCGGCACCGGTACCGGCAAAACCGTGGCCTACAGCCTGGCGGCGATCCCCGCTGCCAAGGCCGCCGGCAAGCGTCTGGTGATCGCCACGGCCACGGTGGCCCTGCAAGAGCAGATCGTCTACAAGGATTTGCCCGACCTGATGCGCAACAGCGGGTTGAATTTCAGCTTCGCCCTGGCCAAGGGCCGGGGGCGCTACATGTGCCTGTCCAAGCTCGACATGTTGCTCCAGGAAGGTCACGCGCAAACCGCCACCGCGCAGCTGTTCGAAGAAGAAGGCTTCAAGATCGAGGTCGATGAGGCCAGTCAGAAGCTGTTCACCAGCATGATCGAGAAGCTCGCCGGCAATAAGTGGGACGGCGACCGCGACAGTTGGTCCACCGCGCTCGAAGACGCCGACTGGGCGCGCCTGACCACCGATCACAGCCAGTGCACCAACCGTCATTGCCCGAACTTCGGCCAGTGTGCCTTCTACAAGGCCCGCGAAGGCATGGGCAAGGTCGATGTGATCGTCACCAACCACGACATGGTCCTGGCCGACCTGGCCCTGGGCGGCGGCGCGGTTCTGCCGGACCCGCGCGATACGATCTACGTGTTCGACGAAGGCCATCACCTGCCGGACAAGGCCATCGGCCACTTCGCCCATTACACACGTCTGCGCTCCACCGCCGACTGGCTGGAGAGCACCGCCAAGAACCTCACCAAATTGCTCGCCCAACACCCGCTGCCGGGGGATCTGGGCAAGTTGATCGAGCAAGTGCCGGAACTGGCCCGGGAGATCAAGACCCAGCAGCAGTTCATGTTCAGTGCCTGTGAGCAGGTTGCCGACTTCAAGCCCGGCGAAGACGTCGAAGGTCGCGAGCGACCGCGTCACCGCTTCGTCGGCGGGGTGATTCCCGAACACATGCGCGAAATGGGCATCGAGCTGAAAAAGGGCTTCGCCCGGCTGACCGATCTGTTCACCCGGCTCACCGAACTGCTCAAGGAAGGCATGGACGGCGAGGTCAACATTGGCATCGCCAGCAACCAGGCCGAAGAGTGGTATCCGCTGTTCGGTAGCCTGCTGTCGCGTTCTTCGGGCAACTGGGAGTTGTGGACCGCCTTCACCGTCGAAGACCCGGAAGACAACCCGCCCATGGCCCGTTGGCTGACGCTGGCCGAAAGCGGTTCGCTGTTCGACATCGAGGTCAATGCCAGCCCGATCCTCGCGGCGGAAATGCTCCGGCGCAACCTGTGGAACGTGGCTTACGGGGCGCTGGTGACCTCGGCGACCCTGACCGCTCTCGGCACCTTCGACCGTTTCCGCATGCGCGCCGGCCTGCCTAAAACCGCCGTGACCGCAGTGGTCCCGAGCCCGTTCCATCATGCCGACGCCGGTGTGCTGCGGGTGCCGGACCTGAAAGCCGACCCGCGCGATGCACCAGCTCATACGGCGGCGATCATTCGCGACTTGCCGGAACTGGTCGAGGGCTCCCGTGGCACTCTGGTGCTGTTCTCCTCGCGTAAACAGATGCAGGACGTGTTCGACGGGCTGGATCGCGACTGGCGCAAGCAAGTGTTCATTCAAGGCAACCTGTCGAAGCAGGAAACCCTGAACAAGCACAAGGCTCGGGTCGATGGCGGGGATTCCAGCGTGCTGTTCGGCCTGGCGAGTTTTGCCGAAGGTGTGGATTTGCCCGGCGCCTACTGCGAACACGTGGTGATCGCCAAGATTCCATTCTCGGTGCCTGACGATCCGGTCGAAGCCGCGCTGGCTGAGTGGATCGAGGCTCGCGGCGGCAATCCGTTCATGGAAATCTCCGTGCCGGACGCCTCGCTGAAACTGGTCCAGGCCTGCGGTCGCCTGCTGCGAACCGAAGAAGACCGCGGCACCATCACCTTGCTTGACCGTCGTTTGGTCACGCAGCGCTACGGCAAAGCTATTCTCAATGCGTTGCCGCCATTTCGTCGTGAAATTTCCTGATGCGCCGGTGGGCAAATTTGCCCACCGCGTTGTCTACCTCACTGCCACTGCCTTTCCACTGGCCCATTGATGGTCGTTAGGGAGAACCACGTTCTTATGATTCGCCGTTCGTTGCCCGCTGTTTTTGCCTTGATGTTCGCAGCCCCTTTGCTGGCGGCCCCTGCCGGCCAGCAGACGCTGTTCAACTTTGTGCGTCCCGCCGACGTGGTTCAGGTGGCGACCCAGGACGCCAGCCTGCCGCAATCCAATGCGGAGCAAACGGCCGAAGGCGAAGTGTTGCGTCGCGTGACCTTCAACCCGGCTGCCCAGCCTACCTTGCGCCTGACACCACAGACCGGTGCCTGGGATTGGTCGCAGTCGGGCGTCATGAGCCTGCGGATCCAGAGCGCGATGAACTGGGCCGTGACCCTGTACGTGAAAATCCAGAGTAACGACGGCAAGACGCTGGTCAGCCGTGTCGATCTGCCGGCCGGCCCGGCGCAGACCTTGTTGGTACCGCTGCAGCCGAGTTCACCGCTGAGCCAGGGTATGAAAGCCGGCCCACCGATGCCGATCAATTTCGAAGGGCAGCGTGTATTGCTGGCCAGCAGTACCGGTGAGCTGGACCGCAGCCAGGTGGTGTCGGTGACCTTGTCGATGGATCAGCCGAAAGTCGCCCAAAGCATTCTGCTTGAGCGCTTCGGCGTGCAGGACGGCGAGGCCGTGACCAAAGCCGCTTATGGCGGTCTGGTGGACGCTTATGGCCAATCGACCCGGGCCAAATGGCCAGAGAAGATCAGCAGCGATGAACAACTGAAATCCGCCGCCGCCAAAGAACAGCAACAGCTGAAAACCTGGCTGGCCGAGCGTGAGAAGGCATCCCTGGACAAGTTCGGCGGCTTGAATAAAGGCCCGGTGTTCAAGGCCAGCGGCTTTTTCCGCACCGAAAAGCGTGATGGTCGCTGGTACCTGGTGACTCCAGAGGGGCATCCGTTCTATTCCCTCGGCGTCAACACCGTGACCCCGAGCGTCAACCAGACTTACGTCGCCGGGCGCGAGTGGATGTTCGAGTCCCTGCCCAAACCCGACGAAGCCTTGGCCAGCCACTATGGCGAAGGCGACAACCGTGGCGGCAATGGTGTTGATCAGGGCCGAGCCTACAACGCCGGTCGTTGGTACGATTTTTATGGCGCCAACCTGCAACGTCTGTATGGCGACCCTTGCGCGCCGGGCAGCGACACCAAGGCTGGTGTTGCCGAAGCAGCCAAGGCCGATGCGGTTGAGGCGACGGTCGATAAGGCCGCCGTCGAACCCTGCAAAGTGGCTTTCAACGAACAACGCTGGGCCAGTCATACCCTCGATCGCCTGCAAGCCTGGGGTTTCAACACCCTAGGCAACTGGAGCGCACCGGTGTTGGGTAACGCTGACCGTGTGCCGTACACCTTGCCGCTGTCGATCGTCGGTGATTACGCCAGCATCAGCACTGGCACCGATTGGTGGGGCGGCATGCCTGACCCGTTCGATCCACGTTTCGCCATGGCCACCGAACGCGCCGTGGCCATCGCCGCCCGCGACCATCGCGACGATCCGTGGCTGATCGGTTACTTCGCCGACAACGAGCTGGCCTGGGCCGGTCCCGGCAATGACCCGAAGGCCCGCTATGCGCTGGCCTACGGCACCTTGAAAATGACCACCGACGTGCCGGCCAAACGCGCCTTCCTCAAGCAACTGCGCGACAAGTACCGCAACCAGGCGGGGTTGTCGAAAGCCTGGGGCATTGATCTGCCGGCCTGGGAGTTGATGGAAGACCCAGGCTTCGTGCCGCCGGAGCCGAGCGCCGAACACCCGGAAATCGAAGCCGACTTCAAATACTTCCAGAAGGTCTTCGCCGACACCTACTTCAAGACCGTTTCCGATTCGCTCAAATGGCACGCGCCGAACCAGTTGTTGCTGGGTGGTCGCTTTGCCGTCAGTTCCCCGGAGGCAGTCGAGTCCTGTGCACAATACTGCGACGTGTTGAGCTTCAACATGTACACCCTGCAACCCCAGGACGGTTACGACTTCGCCAAACTGCGCAGTCTGGACAAACCGGTGCTGATCACCGAATTCAACTTCGGCTCGACAGATCGTGGCCCGTTCTGGGGGGGCGTGACGCAATTGGCGAAGGAGGAAGACCGCGGCACGGCTTACGCTCACTTCCTCAAACAAGCGATGAGCGAACCGTCGATTGTCGGGGTGCACTGGTTCCAGTACCTCGACCAGCCGGTGACCGGTCGTCTGCTGGATGGCGAGAACGGGCACTTCGGTCTGGTGGGCATTACTGATTTGCCGTTCCAGGGCTTTGTCGACAGTGTGCGTAAAAGCAATGTGCAGATCATCGATCAGCTTGGCAAAGAGGCGGAGAAGGCCAGCGCTGAAGCGGATAAAGCCAGTCACGATGTCGAGGGCGGCAGGAAAGGCGAGGCAGGCAAAGGCCCGGGCAAGGGCGCTGGGCATGCGGGTGGGCATTCTGCTAATGGCCATTGATTCCTGATCGACCTGTGGCGAGGGGGCTTGCCCCCGTTGGGCCGCGAAGCGGCCCCCATGCTTACAGATGCACCGCGAATACAGGTTTTTGCGACCGCTTCGCAGTCGAACGGGGGCAAGCCCCCTCGCCACGGGGATTGCATTGTTGATGTCTGTGGCATTTCCATAACCGGGCGACCACCCGGCCCAACCCTGTTCCCAAATCCCTCAAGGGCTGGAACAATGCGGGCCACTTTGTAGAGCGTTTATCCGGGAGAGTTGCGGGTGCAGATTCAGGGTCATTACGAGCTTAAGTTCGAAGCGGTGCGTGAAGCGTTTGCAGCGCTGTTCGACGATCCTCAGGAACGCGGCGCGGCGTTGTGCATCCGGATCGGTGGTGAAACCGTCCTCGACCTTTGGGCCGGTACCGCCGACAAGGACGGCCATGAGGCCTGGCACAGCGATACCATCGCCAACCTGTTCTCCTGCACCAAAACCTTCACCGCCGTGACGGCGCTGCAATTGGTGGCTGAAGGCAAGCTGCAACTCGATGCCCCGGTCGCCCGCTACTGGCCTGAGTTTGCCGCCGCCGGTAAAGAATCCGTGACGCTGCGCCACTTGCTCTGCCATCAGGCCGGACTGCCGGCCCTGCGCGAGTTGCTGCCCCCCGAAGCGCTTTACGACTGGCAGACCATGGTCGATGCCCTGGCCGCCGAAGCGCCGTGGTGGACGCCGGGCGAAGGTCACGGTTATGCGGCGATCACCTATGGCTGGCTGGTCGGTGAATTGCTGCGTCGTGCCGACGGTCGTGGGCCGGGCGAGTCCATCGTGGCGCGGGTCGCCAAGCCTTTGGGGCTGGATTTCCACGTCGGCCTTGCCGACAAAGAGTTCCATCGTGTGGCGCACATTGCCCGTGGTAAAGGCAACGTCGGCGATGCCGCGGCCCAGCGCTTGCTGCAGGTGACCATGCGCGAACCGACGGCCATGACCACTCGGGCCTTCACCAACCCGCCGTCGATCATGACCAGCACCAACAAGCCGGAATGGCGGCGCATGCAGCAGCCGGCCGCCAATGGCCACGGCAACGCCCGCAGCCTGGCCGGTTTCTACGCCGGACTGCTTGATGGCAGCCTGCTGGAAAGCGAAATGCTCGACGAGCTGACCCGCGAACACAGCGTTGGCGAAGACAAGACTTTATTGACCCGGACCCGCTTCGGTCTGGGTTGCATGCTCGATCAACCGGACGTACCCAACGCCACCTACGGCCTCGGCCCACGGGCGTTCGGTCACCCGGGTGCTGGCGGCTCCATCGGTTTTGCTGATCCGGAACATGATGTGGCCTTCGGTTTTGTGACAAATACCCTTGGGCCGTACGTCTTGATGGATCCACGAGCGCAAAAGCTTGTGCGAGTACTGGCCACTTGTCTGTAAATCACGTTTAAGGGGGCCAGGGCTGGAACCCGAAAGCCTTTGTGGTTTCAAAGCGTCAGTTTTGGCCGGGGTCAACCCGGTCTGACTTTTAATTACCTCATTTTGTGGATACCCAATGTCGTCCAATAAAACCCTCGCCCTGGCCCTGTGCTTCGCTATCACCGGTTGTGCACAAACCCCACAAAATGATGCCGCAGGTGGCAGCAGTTGGTGGCCGTTCGGCTCTTCCGACAAGGTCGCGACTAAAGAACCCGCCCCGGCCCCGGCGCCCCTGAAACCTGCTGCCGCAGCACCCGTCGCCAAGGCTGAAGCCGATACCGGTGGCAAATGGTGGTGGCCGTTCGGCGGCAAGGAGCAGAGCACCAGCACCGCCAAAGCAGCCGTGCCGATGCCCGATCCGAAAGTTACCCAAGCCTGGCTCGACGACTACGAACCGCGCCTGCGCGAGGCGGTCAAGGGCAGCAACCTGCAACTCGAGCGCCGTGAAAACGTGCTGGTCGTCACAGCTCCGGTAGAAGGCTCGTTCAACCCGGACCGCCCGGCCATGCTGCTGCCGGTGACCCTCGCTCCGTTCACCCGTGTCGCGAAAATCCTCGAAGCCGATCCAAAGACTGCCGTGCTGGTACTCGGTCACAGTGATACGTCGGGTGCCGCACCGGCCAACGTGAAACTGAGCCAGGAGCGCGCCCAGGCGGTGGCAGCGATCTTCCGTCTCAGCGGTCTGCAGCGTGATCGCCTGATGTTGCGTGGCATGGGCGGTGACGCACCGCGCGCCGCCAACGACAGTGCTGAAGGTCGTGCCTTGAACCGTCGCGTCGAGCTGTTGTTGACGCCGCAAAACACCATGGCCGCGCTGCTGAGCAAGTACAATATGCCGGCTCCGGCACCGGTAACCAAAGTCGTCGCGCAAGACGTCAAGCCAGTGGCCAAGCCTGTGACCCCGGAACCGGCTGCGAAAAAAGCGGCTGCCTCGTCGAAGAAAAAGGCACCGGCCAAGAAAGCGGCCGCCAAGGCTCCAGCCAAAAAGGCACCCGCGAAAAAGGCCGCACCGGCCAAAGCCGCTGTCGACTCGAAGAGCGCCACCGCCACCGATGCCACAAAGAAGTGATTCGTTAACCAAAAGGAATGCGCCATGACCCGGCCCTTGGCAGATATGCGTCGCGATTACACCCGAGATGGCTTGACCGAGGCGCAAGCCCCGGCCGAGCCGTTCGCACTGTTCCATCAGTGGTTTGCCGATGCGGTGAAAACCGAGCAAGTACCGGTGGAGGCGAATGCCATGACGCTGGCCACCGTCGACCAGGACGGTCGGCCGCATTGCCGCATTCTGCTGCTCAAGGGCCTGGACGAGCAGGGCTTTACGTTCTTCACCAACTACGAAAGCGACAAGGGTCAGCAATTGGCAGCCAATCCATTTGCGGCCATGACGTTCTTCTGGCCGGCCCTGGAGCGCCAGGTGCGCATCGAAGGGCGGGTGGTGAAGGTCACGCCTGAAGAGTCCGACGCCTACTATCAGGTTCGTCCTCTGGGCAGTCGTCTCGGTGCCTGGGCGTCGCCCCAGAGCCGGGTGATCGCCGATCGCGGCGAACTGGAAGCGCTGCTCAAGGACACCGAGCAGCGTTTCAGCGACACTCAGCCTCACTGCCCCGAACACTGGGGCGGTTATCGCTTGCTACCGGAACGCATCGAATTCTGGCAGGGCCGTCCGAGCCGTCTGCACGATCGCCTCAACTACCGCTTGCAGGGTGCGGACTGGGTGCGTGAGCGCCTGGCCCCGTAAACGGTCTACCGATCGGGATACCCTGCCGCAGCGGCCTCAAGCCACTGTGGCAGGTCCCGACGCTTGATCTTCTGCGCTTGAGCGTTCGCCAATTGCTGGAGCATGAAGGCTCTTTTTTGTTGGTCTTTACCCGCCAGTGACAACGCCAGATCGCGGTCCACCCAGCGTTTTATCCGCACGTACAACCACCAATGGAAATACAAACCGGCGATGGTCGTGACGACAATGATGAAGTAATCCATGATAATCCTTGGGTCAGCGGCGCAGATTTTGTAATTTGACGCTACTGTGGTGAGTTCGAGAAGTGCCTGTACCAGGCCTGAATGAAACCAATTTTATCCGGGCGATGCCGTGACAGGCGTCAAGCTGCGGGTTTTAATGGATACCTGTCCTATGGAGTTTGATGCTATGCGTAAGTCTGTTTTGCTGGTTGCTTCCTTTTCCACGATGGCGATGTTGCTCTCCGGTTGCCAATCGAGCCTGACCGGTGACTCCTACTCCCGTGACGAAGCGCGTCGCGTGCAGACGATTCGCATGGGCACCATCGAAGCTCTGCGTCCGGTGAAAATCGAAGGCACCAAAACCCCAATCGGCAGCGCTGCGGGCGCAGTCGTGGGTGGTGTCGGCGGTAGCGCCGTCGGCGGCGGTCGCGGCAGCATCGTTGCGGCGGTCATCGGCGCTGTAGCGGGTGGCCTGGTGGGCTCGGCTGCCGAAGAAGGCCTGACCCGTACTCAAGGCGTTGAAATCACCGTACGCGAAGACGATGGCAGCATGCGCGCCTACGTGCAGGAAGTTCAGCCAAACGAAGTGTTCCGTGTGGGTGAGCGTGTGCGGATTTCCACTGTGGGTGGGACCAGCCGCGTTTCGCACTAAGCGGGAATGTAGGGTAAAAGAAAACCCCGATCAGGTGACTGGTCGGGGTTTTGTATTTTTGGAAATTACCATACTTGCCGATATCGGAATGCAACCTGGTAATCATAAGCGGCACTATTGATTTTATGCGCGAACAGAGGCTGGAGTTCAGGTATCCAAGCCGGTAAAACATCAAATCTGCCGTCGTAGATTTCGCTTTCCGCCATCAGACCTAATGCATCGATTATTGATCCGTCATCACCGAGGTCAGCGGAGTATTCTTTTCCGGCTCCTATTTCCGTTTCTTTGTCATACCAGTCCAATCTGACCTTCAGTCCCATCTTGCCCTCACAAATACTTTTTAATGCTGCGGTTTTTTTTAGGTGGGTCTATTTGCTCGCCTGTTTATTGATCGTTCCCACGCTTTGCGTGGGAATGCATCTCGTGACGCTCCGCGTTACCAGTGCGCAGGATTCAAGCCTAACGTCGCCATCGGAGCGCAGAGCGTCCCCGGCGGCATTCCCACGCGGAGCGTGGGGACGGATCAATGTTCGAAAGTCCTTGGTCGTGTGAAATCTACCAGCTGTCACGATAGACAAACGCTACCTGATAATCATAAGAGGATAAGTTAATGATGTGATGGAAGTGGGGCTGAAGAATACTGACCCAGTTGGAATTCACATCAAACCCGCCGATATTTATATTGTTTTCAATTGGCATTCCCAATGCTTCAATTACCGAACCGTCATTACCAAAGTCTTTCGATAACTCCTCTCCTTGGCCTATTTCAGTCTTTTTGTCATACCATTCAAGTCTTATTTTTAGTCCCATAGAATCCTCATAAATATTTTTTGATGCTGCGGTTCTTCTTGGGTGGGTCTAGTTGTTCACCAGTTTTATGGTCGAATGAGCCTAGGTGACTGCCATCACTTGAGCGATACGCCTCAAGCTCGCCGTGTAGAAAGTCCCACTCGTAGATTGTTCTACCCTTTGCATCCATCCAGCGATCTCGGAGGCCTCCCTTGTACGGGGTTTTCTTTTTTACTCTCGTTAGGTCAGGAAATGCAGTGATGTCCTTGGTTTCGGGAGCCGGGTGGTAGGTATGACCTGCTTCGGCCGTACCTTTGCGGCGAACACTCACCACAATATAAACCGGCAACACCCCCGAATCCGCCGGAAACACCAGAATGAAATCCTTGTACTCAGGCGGATACACCGGGTTCACGATGATGCTGTCAGCCGCCTTCGTCGGCGGGTAAACCCAGATGTGCGGCGCTTGTGGCGCAGATTCCAAAGCGGGGATGCCGAGAATTTCTGAACCGTCCTCGGCCGGCGTCCAGATCAGCTCAACGCCGTCCCCGAGATCAGCCACTTGCTGACTGCCGCGCAAGCTGAATTGCACGACGTCGACCATCTCCCAGTCACGGTTCTTGCCGGTGTAGAAACCGTATCCCTTGAGACTGCCATCAGCCTGTTGCTCGACCCGCAGACGCACGCGAGTGCGGGCCTGTTTGAGGGATCGCAGTTGTTCTTCGGTGTAGAGAGAGCTGTCGCCAAGGCTTGACGGTATGACCAGAGCCACCAGGCCTGCCAAGGTAGCCGCAGCGGTGCTGGCGGCGACGGTGGGTAATGCGGCGAACGCTGAGCCACCCAGGGCGAAGCTGCCGAAACCCGCAGGGATGGCGGTGCCACTGATTTTCTTCAGCGGCACCACACCGGTTTCATCAGCCTCGCGGGCGCCGAGCAGAACCAGTTCGCCGTAGTCTTTCAGGCTGTCGGTCGGAACAACTCCGGAGGTGTTCGTGTAGTCGATGATTGCATCAGGCAGTTTGCAGGACTTGGCGAATACGCATCCCGCGCGGGCAACGTTGTCCTTTCTCGCTGCGACTTGAAGGCTGTCTTCGAAGGTTTGCTGCCTTGCGAGCATGGCGTCGTAGGCGTTTTGTCTGGCATCACGCTCGGCCAATTCGGTGGCCGTCATGAATCGGTGAGTGACGTGATGCCCGTCACCTGACGGTGGGTTTTGCACCCGGGGGATGTCCTTGTGGCCAGCCACTGATTGTCCTTTCGCTCGTCCATCGGCAGCCCCCAAAGAGGGGCTGCACGACGTTAACGAACGTGGCTAATCGTGGCTGTAGGACGAATCCTCAATGTCGCTAAGAGTGTTCTCTATCGCTCAGGAAGGCAGCGCAGCGCTCTTGCGACTCGCCGCCGCCGTCACTGCATAACCGATCAATGCCGCCAGGATCGAGCCGGTCAAAATCCCCATCCGATCCATCCCGGCGAATTCACTGGCGCCGGGCACGAAGGCCAGGGAGCCGACAAACAAACTCATGGTGAAGCCGATACCGCAGAGGATCGCCACCCCCATGATCTGGCCCCAGTTGGCGCCTTGGGGCAGGGCGGCGATGCCGATTTTTACCGCCAGCCAGGTCAGGCCGAAGACACCGACGGTCTTGCCCAGCAACAGGCCGACGGCGATGCCCATCGGTACGTGATGGGTGAAGCTTTCGACGGTCACGCCGCTCAGGGACAGGCCGGCGTTGGCGAAGGCGAACAGCGGCAGGATGCCGTAGGCCACCCACGGATGCAGGGCATGCTCCAGGGTCAGCAGCGGCGAAGGCTCGGCGTTTTTCGTGCGCAGTGGAATGCAGAAGGCCAAGGTCACACCCGCCAGCGTCGCATGCACGCCGCTCTTGAGCACGCAGACCCAGAGGATCAGCCCGATGATCATGTACGGCCCGAGTTTCACCACACCAAGTCGGTTCATTCCGATCAAGGCCGCGATGCAGGCCGCGGCCAGCGCCAGGGACAGGGTCGACAGAGCGCCGGAATAGAAGATCGCAATGATGATGATTGCGCCAAGGTCATCGATGATCGCCAGGGTCATCAGGAACAGTTTCAGCGACACCGGCACGCGTTTACCCAGCAGGGCCAGTACGCCGAGGGCGAAGGCAATGTCGGTGGCCGTCGGGATGGCCCAGCCACTCAGTGCGGTCGGGTTGTCGCGGTTGAGGAACCAGTAGATCAGCGCCGGCACCACCATGCCGCCAATTGCGGCCGCGCCGGGCAGGACGATCTGCGATGGTTTCGACAGTTGGCCGTCGAGGACTTCGCGCTTCACTTCCAGGCCGATCAACAGGAAGAACAGGGCCATCAGGCCGTCGTTGATCCACAGCAGCAGCGGCTTGGCGATCTTCAGCGCGCCGATCTGAGCCACCACGGGGGTGTCCAGCAGGCCGTTATAGAGCCACGACAGCGATGAATTGTTGATGATCAGGGCCAGGACAGCTGCGGCGATCAATAGCAGACCGCTGGCAGCTTCCAACTGAAAGAAACGCGTGAACGTGCTACGCAGAGGCAAGGTCGCTCTCCATCGATGAATTCAAAAGGTGACACACCCTAACCCGTACTGTTAGTTGTTAAAACAAAAGTTATATTCTTTTTTGTTATATGTCGTTACAACGTGGGCGGTCAGCAAAGGCCTGAGCCTAGCAGTTGCCGGACGTATTGGACCCCAGCTGTATCTGTGCGTGGTGTAGGTTTTTTCCTAAGCTTGTGGGCTGAGCCTTGCGACAAGGCCAACTCTTGCCCGATTCAACGAGAAAACCACCATGAGCGACAACCGACAGTGGTCCCGCGAAGCCATCCGAATCATCGAAGCCGACTTCCAGCGCAGCGCCGACACCCACCTGATCCCCTTGCCGCTGCCGGGGTTGCCGGGCATCGAGTTGTACTTCAAGGATGAGTCGAGCCATCCCACCGGCAGCCTGAAACATCGGCTGGCGCGCTCGTTGTTCCTCTATGCGCTGTGTAACGGCTGGCTCAAGCCCGGTGCGCCGGTGATTGAAGCGTCCAGCGGTTCGACGGCGATTTCCGAGGCGTATTTCGCCCGTTTGCTGGGTTTGCCGTTCATTGCGGTGATGCCCGCGAGCACGTCCAAAGAAAAGATCGCGCAAATCGCTTTCTACGGTGGCAAGAGCCATCTGGTGGACGATCCGACGCAGATTTACGCTGAGTCCGAACGCCTGGCTCACGAACACGACGGGCATTTCATCGACCAGTTCACCTACGCCGAACGCGCCACCGACTGGCGAGCGAACAACAACATCGCCGAATCGATCTTCCATCAGATGCGCTTCGAGCAGCACCCGGAGCCGAGCTGGCTGATTTCCAGCCCTGGCACCGGCGGCACCACCGCGACGCTGGGCCGTTACGTGCGCTATCGCCAGCATTGCACCCGTGTGCTGTGCGCCGATGCCGAGCGTTCGGTATTTTTCGATTACTACAAGACTGGCGACGCCAGCCTGCGCCTCGATCACGGGTCACGGATTGAAGGCATTGGACGGCCGCGTGTCGAAGCGTCGTTCTTGCCCAAAGTCATCGATGCAATGGTCAAGGTGCCGGATGCGTTGTCGCTGGCGGCCATGCATTATCTGGCGCAACGTTTGGGGCGACGGGTTGGCGGTTCGAGCGGGACTAACCTGATCGGCGCCTTGATGGCAGCCCAGCAGATGGCGACGGCGGGGGAGTCGGGATCGATCGTGGCGATTCTGTGCGATGGCGGCGAGCGCTATGCCGACACCTATTACGATCAGGCCTGGCTCAAGGCCCAGGGGTATGAGTTGAGTGGTTTGATGGACGCGGTGGCAGCCAGCGTCGAACGCGGCGAGCCGCTGCCAGCGACCGTGTTGCGCGCCAATATCTGAGGAAAGCTAAAAGATCGCAGCCTTCGGCAGCTCCTACAGGGAGTTCACCATCCCACGTAGGAGCTGTCGAAGGCTGCGATCTTTTGATGTTAAGGCTTAAGCCTCAAGCCCAAGAATGTCTCGGGCCACTGCTTCGGCAATGCGAATCCCGTCGACGCCCGCCGACAGAATCCCGCCCGCATAACCCGCGCCTTCACCGGCCGGGAACAAGCCCTTCACGTTCAGGCTCTGCATCGACTCGTTACGGGTAATGCGCAGTGGCGAAGAGGTGCGCGTCTCGATCCCGGTCAACACGGCGTCGTGCAGCGAGTAGCCACGAATCTGCTTCTCGAATGCCGGCAAGGCTTCGCGAATCGCTTCGATGGCGAACGCCGGCAGGGCCAGGGCCAAGTCACCCAAGGCAACGCCCGGTTTGTAGGACGGCTCGACGCTGCCCAATTCGGTGGACGGCTTGCCGGCAATGAAGTCGCCGACCAGCTGCGCCGGTGCTTCGTAGTTGCTGCCGCCCAGCACAAAGGCGTGGGATTCCAGGCGTTCCTGCAACTCGATGCCGGCCAGTGGGCCGCCCGGATAATCGACTTCCGGGGTGATGCCGACGACGATCCCGGAGTTGGCGTTGCGCTCGTTACGCGAGTATTGGCTCATGCCATTGGTAACCACGCGATTCGGCTCGGAGGTCGCCGCCACTACAGTGCCGCCCGGGCACATGCAGAAGCTGTAGACCGATCGACCGTTTTTGGCGTGGTGCACCAGTTTGTAGTCGGCAGCGCCGAGTTTCGGGTGGCCAGCATATTTGCCCAGGCGCGCGCGGTCGATCAGCGACTGCGGGTGCTCGATGCGGAAACCCACCGAGAACGGCTTGGCTTCCATGTATACGCCACGGCCGTGCAGCATGCGGAAGGTGTCCCGGGCGCTGTGGCCGAGGGCCAGAATCACGTGTTTCGAATGGATCTGTTCACCGCCATGGAGTTCGACGCCCACCAGTTGGCCGTCGTCGATCAGCACATCGGTCACCCGTTGCTGGAAGCGCACTTCGCCGCCCAGGGCGCGAATCTGCTCACGCATGTTTTCCACCACACCGGTCAGACGGAACGTCCCGATGTGCGGCTTGCTGACATAGAGGATTTCTTCTGGCGCGCCGGCCTTGACGAACTCGTGCAGCACCTTGCGACCGAGGAATTTCGGGTCTTTGATCTGGCTGTAGAGTTTGCCGTCGGAGAACGTTCCCGCGCCGCCTTCACCGAATTGCACGTTGGATTCGGGGTTGAGCACACTTTTACGCCACAGGCCCCAGGTGTCTTTGGTGCGCTGGCGCACTTCGGTACCGCGTTCGAGGATGATCGGCTTGAAGCCCATCTGCGCCAGCACCAGGCCGGCGAAGATCCCGCACGGGCCGAACCCGACCACGATCGGACGCTGGCTCAGGTCGGCCGGTGCCTGGCCGACCACTTTGTAGCTGACATCCGGCGCCACGTTGACGTTACGGTCATCGGCGAACGTGCGCAGCACCGCCGCCTCATCGCGAACGTTGAGGTCGATGGTGTAGATGAAACACAGTTCGGAGGACTTTTTGCGCGCATCGTAGCTGCGCTTGAACAAGGTGAAGTCGAGCAGGTCATCACTGGCGATGCCCAGGCGCTGCACGATGGCAGGGCGCAGGTCTTCTTCGGGATGGTCGATCGGCAACTTGAGTTCGGTGATTCGTAACATGGCGGGATCCGGTTCGCGGGGCGCACAACTGCGCCAAGGCGTTTGAAGCCCGCGATTATAAGCCTCAAAGGATGATTCCCGTGAGGCTAAAACGATCAGTCGTCACGCGATCCGCCGAAATACCCGCAGCCGCGTTGCACCTGGCCGTCGATACGCAACTCGGCGCTCATGTGCTGCACGCTGCCGGTGCTGCTGTCGACGCAACGTTGCGGCGCGACCCAGAGCTCGATGCGCTGATTATTGGCTTCGGTGCTGAGGTTGAAGCGGCCATCGCCCAGTTGCTCTTCAACGTACGGCAGGGCCAGGGGCGGCTGACCAGCGCGGTCGATGATCATGCCCTTGCCACTGACCTTGACGTTCCACTCCGGGCCGTGGCCGGCGGCGCGCAGGATCAGCTGCTTGAAATTGGGATCGTCGCACGCCGTGCCCGAGCGCTCGACGCGGTACAGCTGCGTAAGGTCGAGTTGGCTGTCAGCACCACTGGTAACGATCCGGCCGCGCACATCGGCGAACAGCTTGCCCTGATCATCGGCCAGGGTCGCGGCCTCTTGCAGGATGCTGGTGCCACCGATGTCATTGACCACGAAACTGCGCTGCTCATTACACGGCTGGAACAGCAGCTTGCCGTCGGCCGCCGTCAATTGGCCCTGCATGCGGGTCTGGCCCACATGGGAAGCACTTTGCCGTGGGCCATCGAGCAGTTGGCAAGCGGCGAACAACGGAAGCAGGGCAACAAGTACCAGGGATCGGGCAACACGCATCTTTGAGTCTCCAGACAAGTGTCGCCACGTTACTCAGCCTGACCGTTCATCACAACCCTGCGATGCCCTCGCTTTTCCGAAATCAAGATCAAAAGATCGCAGCCTGCGGCAGCTCCTACTGGGTGTACGCCGAGCCTTTTGTAGGAGCTGGCGAAGCCTGCGATCTTTTGATTCTGGTGGTTTAGCCGACGCGATAGGTCTGGCCGGTCTGCAGGCCTTCCACGCTTTTGGCGTAGGCCAATGCCACGTCGGCGGCGGGAACCGGTTTGAAACCACGGAAGTACGGCGCATAGCTGCCCATGGCTTCGACCAGCACGTTCGGGCTGACCGAGTTGATGCGCAGACCGCGTGGCAGTTCGATCGCCGCCGCACGAACAAAGGCGTCGAGGGCACCGTTGACCAGCGACGCGGAGCTGCCGGTACGAATCGGATCGTGACTGAGGATGCCGGTGGTGAAGGTGAATGACGCACCGTCATTGGCGAATTCCCGGCCGATCAGCAGCAGGTTGACCTGGCCCATCAGCTTGTCGCGCAAGCCGAGTTCGAAGTCTTGTTCGGTCATGGTGGCCAGCGGCACGAAGTTGACACTGCCGGCAGCGCAGATCAGCGCATCGAAGTTGCCGGTCTGTTCGAACAGTTTGCGGATCGAGGCGCTGTCACTGATGTCGACCTGGAAATCACCGCTTTTACGGCCGATACGAATGATTTTGTGGCGCTGGGACAGTTCATGGTCAATGGCCGAACCGACGGTGCCAGAGGCGCCAATCAACAGAATTTTCATCGTGCTGTTCCTTAAATGGGTTGGATTTAAAGTTAAGTCTAGTGTGGTTTTTTTTATAAATAAGCGTGCTAATGGGCAACCTTTGGTTTTCAAATGGAAACAATCCATGAGTGAAATGGACGATCTGGCAGCGTTCGCGGTATTGATCGAGGCGGGCAGTTTCACCTTGGCCGCCCAGCAACTGGGTTGCAGCAAGGGGCAACTCTCCAAGCGCATCAGCCTGCTGGAAACGCGCTTTGGCGTGGTATTGCTGCAACGCACCACTCGCCGCTTGAGCCTGACGGCGGCGGGTGCGGCGTTGTTACCGCAAGCCCAGGCACTGGTGGTGCAAGTGGAGCGTGCGCGTCAGGCGTTGGCGCGGCTGAAAGACGACATGGCCGGCCCTGTGCGGATGACGGTGCCGGTTTCACTGGGGGAAACGTTCTTTGACGGCGCACTGCTGGAATTTTCCCGGCAGTACCCCGAGGTGCAGATCGAGCTGGAGCTCAACAACCACTACCGCGACTTGTCCCGGGACGGGTTTGACTTGGCGATCCGCTCGGAAGTGGCCAACGACGAACGCCTGGTCGCCCGACCGCTGTTGGCCTGGCACGAAATGACCTGTGCCAGCCCCGCGTATCTTGAGCGATTCGGTGAGCCGCTGACGCCTCAGGCACTGGCCGAACACCGCTGCCTGCTCAACAGCCATTACAGCGGTCGCGAAGAATGGCTCTACCACCAACAGCACGAATTAACGCGGGTGCGAGTGTCGGGTCCGTTCGCCAGCAACCATTACAACCTCTTGAAGAAAGCTGCACTGACCGGTGCGGGCATTGCGCGTTTGCCGTCCTATCTGTTGCAAGAGGAATTGGCTGATGGACGTTTACGCTGGCTCCTGCGTGATTATCAAACCCGCAGCATGCCGATGTATCTGGTGCATCCGTATCAGGGCGGGCTGCCGAAGCGTACCCAAGTGCTGGCGGACTATTTGATCGGTTGGTTCAAACGCAGTGGTGAGGCGTTGGATCGGTTGTAGGGTTAACCGTGATTGGTGCAATTGGCTTGGCTGACGGTGATCGATGTATTTGGATCGGCTGATGGTAATCGGCGTAGGAGCTGCCGAAGGCTGCGATCTTTTGATCTTGCTCTTTTCGGAGCCGCTGAAAATCAAGATCAAAAGATCGCAGCCTTCGGCAGCTCCTACAAGGGGATCTCTATCCAGCGTTTAGTGGGCGTAACGCCGGGCAATCAGGTGATCGATCGACAACTTGCCAGGTCCAGTCGCCATCAAGTACAGCAACACCGCCGCCCAGGTGCCGTGGGTCGGATACGCATCCGGGTACACGAACAGCTGAATGGTCAGGGTCATGCCCAGCAGCGCCAGGGCCGAAAAGCGCGTGGCGAAGCCGATCAGGATCAGCACCGGAAAGAAATGCTCGGCGAAGGCCGCCAGGTGCGCCGCCAGTTCCGGGGAGAGCAACGGCAGGTGATATTCGCTCTGGAATAACGGGATGGTCGAGTCCGCCAGCCTTGGCACGCCGAGTTCAAAGGTGCCGTCGATCAAGTCGATGGCCAGGCCTTCCACCTTGGTTTGCCCGGACTTCCAGAACACCGCGGCAATGGAAAAACGCGCGATAAAGGCGATCAGGCTGTGGGGGATTTTTTCCAGCAGCACGATGGCGCGGGCGATGGGGTTGTGCTGAATGTTCATAGCGATACCTGGTTGTGGTGTAAATGAGTGATGGCGTTGTGGCTGATCAGCAGTGCCAGGGTTTGGCTGAGATCGAAGGCAGACGCGCTTTCCAACGCTTGGCTCAAGGGCTGGCCGAGTCGCAGGTTCTGAATGAAGGTGCTGGCGCCGTGGTCGATGGCGAAGACCTCAACCTCCAGTTCATTGCGCAACACCAGCGCGTTTTGCCCGTGGCCGAGGTCGATTCCGGCCAGCGTCGCGTCCTGTTGATGCGCTGCCCAGATCGAGACCACGGCGAAGGCTGAAGTCAGCAGATTGAGGGAGGGGTGAAGCCCAAGCGTCAGCTCGCTCAGTGCCTGTGGGTTCGACAGCACGGCGGCGATTTGCTCATGGCCCAAAGGCTGCGCATCAGCGGCGTGATAGGCCTGAACGCGCAAGCGCTCCAGCCGCGCCACATCGGCCAGATAAGGCACGCTGGCTGCCGGTTCAAAACTGTCGATGAACTCGGCGAAGTCCTTGCCGTAGTCGTTGAGGAGTGGGCTCTGCGGTGGGCAACTCTGCACATACAGCCGTGCCATCGCCCGGAAAAACTCATCACCGACCAGCTGCACAACCACCGGATAACTGTCGGCCAAGGCGTCGATCAGCGAGCTCTGCACATTGTTGCGATACACCGCGAAACGGCTGGCCGGATCGGCACCGTTGGCGCTGCACAAACCCTCGGGGCAGGACCGTTGCGGATCGAGCAGGGCGGCGGTAAAAGCGGCTTGAATGCTCATTGCCGGCTCCCGGCGCGGTGCAACAACTCATCGGCATGCCGGGCTTCGGCGTGCAGCACGTTGAAGGCCGGTAACCGGTTGTCGCGTTCGATCAACGTGGCGATCGGGCCGACCCGCTCCAGCACCCGCGAGTACAGCGCCCACACCGCGTTATCGACGGGCGCGCCGTGATCGTCGATCAGCAGTCGGTCACCAAGGCTGTCGGTGTCTTCGGCAAACCCCGCCAGATGAATCTCTGCCACCGCGTGCAGCGGCAGGGCGTCGATGTAGACCAGCGGATCTTTTTGGTGATTGATGCAGGAAACGTAAACGTTGTTGACGTCCAGCAGCAGGCCGCAGCCGGTGCGGTGAATGACTTCACCGATGAAGTCGGCTTCATCGATTGTCGAGTGCTGGAACGCCAGGTATGTCGCCGGGTTTTCCAGCAGCATCGGGCGTTTGAGGGTGTTCTGTACCTGATCGATGTGCTCGCAGACGCGGTTCAGCGTCGGCGCATCGTAGGCCAGGGGCAGCAGGTCATTGAGAAACACCGGGCCATGGCTGGACCAGGCCAGGTGTTCGGAAAAGGAGTGGGGTTGATAGCGCTCGATCAGCGCGGCCAGCCTTTGCAGGTGCCGACCATCCAGCGGACCTTCGGCACCGATGGACAGGCCAACACCGTGCAGCGACAGCGGATACTGCTCGCGGATCAATCCCAGAAAATGATGAAACGGGCCGCCGGCCACCATGTAGTTTTCGGCGTGGACTTCGAAGAAACCGATGTCCGGTTGTGCACCGAGCACTTCACGAAAGTGCTCGGTCTTGAGCCCCAGCCCGGAGCGGGGCGGGAGCCCGGAGAATGAATGGTTCATGGTCGACACTCAGGCTGGGGGACTGATTACGACTTGGCTTTGTAGGCTTCCATCTGGCCGAAACCGGTTGGCGAGGTCTTGCTCATTGTGGTGGCGCAGGTGCCCTTGGGGACGAGCTTCCAGGCGTTGGCCTGGTAGTCGGTTTTGGCGGTGCCAGCGCAAGTGGTGCCAGCACCAGCGGCGCAATCGTTATGACCTTTCATGGCCACGCCGAAGCATTTTTCCATGTTGGCGTCAGCGGCATGGGCCGTGGAGACAACGGCGATGCTCAGGGCAGAACCAAGGGCCAGAACCAGGGCGGTGGCGGACAGGGTGCGGGTGGTAGCAGTCATGATGTTTCTCCGAAATTGAGCTTGGGTTGGCAAGCGTTTGTGCTTGCTTACCGCTCTAGAGAAACGACAGGGCGAGGTGTTACAGCTGACTGCAGATTTTTTTCAAAAATCCTCAAAACACCATCAATCCCCTGTGGGAGGGCGCGCGATAGCGTCATGACATTTAGCATTGATGCTGACTGACAACGGATTCGTGCTATCGCGCCGATAAGACAGTCATGCAATGCTGATTTTATTAACGCTAGTGATCTGGCCGTTCCAGATCATCTCGTAGTGGGCTGTTTGAATGACTGATGAGACTGGTCTGGGAGTCATCAGCGCCCAGCAGTAGTTGCCATGCATACGCACGGAGTTGTATCGCAGGCCAAGGCCCCCTGCATCCTTGACTGCCTTACCCAAGCGATGTGAGTGCGTGTAGTCGACGGGATCGTAGATAGGATCGTGCATCGGAATGGATACGGCATCCCTCATTGCTTCGTCAACGAAAGTGCAGGATAACCCCCGGAAAACAAACCTCTCGTAATTGAGACTCTGGACATTCGACCAATACTGGTTTTGGTGATGCTGTACCTCAGCCAGAGCAGTTTCCATCGAGGCAGCCAAGTACAACACGCCGAAACTGCCATCGCTGAAACGCGAGCCAGTTGGGTTGACGTGGGTGAAAGGGGCTGTCGCATAAGAGCATCCAGGGATGCCAAAGGGAATTTCCGCACGCGGTATCAGCTCAAGCCGACCTACCTCATTTTGCAGCCTCGGATTTGTGAGGGCCTGTATCTGATACAGAACATCAAATTCGTTCGCGTCCGCCACGTCGTCAAACAACGCAATGGGCGGAAACTTTGAATTGATCAATCGGTAGGCCTGCAACTGCTCACCGGCCAATACTGGCAACTGGCTCACCATTACCATTGTGCGCCTCGCAGCACGTCGATCCGCCGAAACGTCTCGTACAAGGAAATCATATCCCCCTGGGACATGATTTCGAGCGGGGTACGCCCGTTGAAGAACTCGTTTTCGTTCGCCATCGTCGGAAAACCATAGACGTTCTCAGGGTTATCAAAGACAAGACGCAGAGCGGCATGGATGTTGAGAATAAAACTGATGCGCTGCATCTGGTCTGAATCCAGGTTTACGGACCAATCGGGATCGCGCTGTTTTGCCCGTGAGTACGTACTGCGGGAAATGCGCAGGATACGACAGGCCTGATCGCCCGATGCCTGCCACTTTTCGAGTATGCCTACAGCTGCTCGCAAACCAGTCACGCACTGGTCTTTGGTGAATCCTTGTGCCTGGGAGGTTGCTGTCATGGTGATCACTTCTTGTTTGTCTGTAGATACAAATATATTCAAGATGACTCTATAGATCAATGGCGTTTATGAGGCGGGGCTCCTCCGACAGGGCTTCTTCTTTATCATTCAGGTTGTGCTAAAGATACACAGCCCCCCGTAGAAGCAGCCTTCGGTGAGGTTTGTGCCAGGCACAAAAAACGGCCCGAAGGCCGTTTTTTGTTTACCGCAAAGGCTTAACCGCCGAGGTACGCTTCGCGCACTTTCGGGTCGGTCAACAGCGCTTCACCGGTCCCGCTCATCACCACCCGGCCGTTTTCCAGCACGTAGGCACGGTCAGCGATTTTCAGGGCCTGGTTGGCGTTCTGCTCCACCAGGAACACTGTCACACCGTCCTTGCGCAGCTGTTCGATGATGTCGAAGATCTGCTGGATGATGATCGGTGCCAGGCCCAGCGATGGCTCGTCGAGCAGCAACAGCTTGGGCTTGCTCATCAGCGCGCGGCCGATGGCGAGCATTTGCTGTTCGCCGCCGGACATGGTGCCGCCGCGTTGGGCAAAGCGTTCTTTCAGGCGTGGGAAAAGTCCCAGAACCTTGTCCATCTGTTCCTGATAGTCGCCCTTGTCGGTGAAGAACCCGCCCATGGCGAGGTTTTCTTCGACGGTCAGACGGGCAAACACCCGACGGCCTTCCGGAACCACGGCGATGCTTTTACGCATGATGTGCGACGAGTCCTGGCCGACGAGCTCTTCGCCCATGTAGCGGATGCTGCCGCTGTGGGCTTGCGGCGAACCGCAGAGGGTCATCAGCAGGGTCGACTTGCCGGCACCGTTGGCGCCGATCAGGGTCACGATCTCGCCCTGGCGGACTTCGACGTTGACGCTGTGCAGCGCCTGGATCTTGCCGTAGAAGGTGGAAACGTTTTCGAACTGCAGCATTTACGCTTCCCCCAGGTAGGCTTTGATCACTTCAGGATTGTCGCGGATCTGCTCAGGCGTGCCGTTGGCCAACGGTGTGCCCTGGTTGATCACGAAGATATGGTCGGAAATGCTCATGACCAGTTTCATGTCGTGTTCGATCAACAGCACCGTCACATTATGCTCTTCACGCAGAGTGCCGATCAGCGCCTTGAGGTCGTCGGTTTCCCGCGGGTTGAGGCCAGCGGCCGGTTCGTCGAGCATGAGGATGCTTGGACGGGTCATCATGCAGCGGGCGATTTCCAGGCGGCGCTGCTGACCATAAGCCAGGGTGCC
Organism: Pseudomonas sp. B21-019; assembly: GCF_024749225.1. Taxonomy (NCBI): domain Bacteria; kingdom Pseudomonadati; phylum Pseudomonadota; class Gammaproteobacteria; order Pseudomonadales; family Pseudomonadaceae; genus Pseudomonas; species Pseudomonas sp. B21-019. The sequence goes on along the minus strand of NZ_CP087193.1, from coordinate 4,953,512 downwards.
GGCCGGACGGTTGGCGAACTCCTTGAGGTTGACCTTTTCCAGCCAGAACTCGGCGTATTCCATGGCCTCGCGTTCGCTGCGGCGAAACGCCGGGGTCTTGAACAGACCGGCCAGGAAGTTGGTGTTCAGGTGGCGGTGCTGGGCGATCAGCAGGTTTTCCACGGCGGTCATGTCTTTGAACAGCCGCACGTTCTGGAAAGTCCGCACCACGCCTTTGCCGGCGATCTTGTGGCCGGGCAGGCCTTCGATCGCTTCACCATTGAGCTGGATAGTGCCAGCGGTGGGTTTGTAGAACCCGGTCAGGCAGTTGAATACAGTGGTCTTGCCGGCGCCGTTGGGGCCGATCATCGATACCACTTGTTTCTCTTTGACGCTCAAGGCTACGCCATTGACCGCCAACAGGCCGCCGAAGCGCATGCTCAGGCCATCTACTTTCAGGATCTCTCTGCTCATTTACGCAGCTCCATGTGAGGGCGTTGCATGGGCAGCAGACCTTGAGGACGCCAGATCATCATCAGCACCATCAAGGCGCCGAACATCAACATGCGGTATTCGCTGAAGTCACGCATCAGTTCGGGCAACAGGATCATCACGACAGCCGCGAGAACCACGCCCAACTGCGAGCCCATGCCGCCCAACACCACGATGGCGAGGATGGTGGCCGACTCGATGAAGGTGAACGACTCCGGTGTGACCAGCCCTTGACGCGCGGCGAAGAAGCTACCGGCGAAACCGGCGAAGCAGGCACCCAGGGTGAAGGCCGACAGCTTGATCACGGTCGGGTTCAGGCCCAGGGCACGGCAGGCGATTTCGTCTTCGCGCAAGGCTTCCCAGGCACGGCCGATCGGCATGCGCAGCAGGCGGTTGATCACGAACAGCGCGAACAGTGCCAGCAACAGCGCCACCAGGTAGAGGAAAACCACCTTGCTGACCGGGTTGTACGTCAGGCCGAAGAACTCGTGGAAGGTCTGCATGCCTTCGGCGGCCGTTCTTTCGAAGGTCAGGCCGAACAGCGACGGTTTGGGAATGTTGCTGATGCCGTTCGGTCCACCGGTGAGGCCCGTCAGGTTGCGCAGGAACAGACGGATGATCTCACCGAAGCCCAGGGTCACGATCGCCAGATAGTCTCCGCGCAAACGCAGCACCGGGAAACCGAGCAGGAAGCCGAAAGTGGCCGCCATCAGCCCGGCAATCGGCAGGCAGATCCAGAAGCTCAGGCCGTAGTAGTGCGACAGCAGCGCATAGCTGTAGGCGCCCACGGCGTAGAAACCGACGTAACCGAGGTCGAGCAGACCCGCCAGACCGACCACGATGTTCAGGCCCAGGCCGAGCAGCACGTAGATCAGGATCAGCGTGGCGATGTCCACCGCACCGCGTGAACCGAAGAACGGCCACACCAGTGCCGCGACGATCAACGCCATGATGATCCAGCGCTGGGTGGTCGGCAGGGTCAGGAAGTGGCTCGCGCTGGCCGGGATCAGTTTGCCCTTGGGCACGGAGCTCATGGCCGCCGAGTATTCGCGGTCGAACAGCACACGCAGGAACATCAGCACCGAGCAGGTGGCGATGATGATCAGCGTGGAGGTGCTGGCGCCTTCCACTTCGAGGTTGATCCCGGCGATGGACAGTTTCAGGCCGAGTACCGGATAGGCCACGGCCCATACCAGCAGGGCGCTGAACAGCGCCTGTTTAAGATTCCTAGTCATACTTTCTCAACCTCCGGACGACCCAGCAGGCCGGTTGGCCGGAATAACAGCACCAGGACCAGAAGGCCGAAAGCCACCACGTCCTTGTACTGGTCACCGAATATATCGGCGCCGAATGCTTCGGCTACCCCCAGCACCAGACCACCGAGCATGGCGCCCGGAATGCTGCCGATGCCACCCAGTACCGCCGCGGTAAAGGCTTTGAGGCCTACCAGGAATCCGGCGTTAGGGTTGATCACGCCGTACTGCATGCTCAGCAGTACTGCCGCCACGGCCGCCAGGGCGGCACCGATGACGAAGGTCAGGGCGATGATGTTGTTGGTGTTGATGCCCAGCAGGTTGGCCATCTTGATGTCTTCGGCACAGGCCCGACAGGCGCGTCCCAGACGTGAACGCGAGATGAACTGGGTGAGACAGAGCATCACCACCAGGGTCACCACGAACACCAGGATCTGCATGTAGGAGATCAGCACTTCCTCTGCGCCGCCTGGACCGAAGCTGAAGCTGCCCGGAATCAGGTTGGGGATCGATTTGTCCTTGGAGTCCTGCGAGAGCAGTACGGAGTTCTGCAGGAATATCGACATGCCGATGGCCGAGATCAGCGGGATCAGACGGTTACTGCCCCGCAGAGGGCGGTAGGCGATCCGTTCGATACTGTAGCCGTAGGCACTGGTCACTACGATGGTCGCCAGGAAAGCGGCGGTCATCAACAACGGCAGAGAATGGATACCCAGCATGGCCAGTCCGGCAAGGACAATGAAGGCCACGTAGGAACCGATCATGTAGACCTCGCCATGGGCGAAGTTAATCATTCCAATAATGCCGTAAACCATTGTGTAGCCAATGGCTATAAGGGCATAGGTGCTGCCAATGGTCATCCCATTAACCAGCTGTTGGAAGAAGTGATAGATCTCAGGCATTACAGCGCTCCTAAAAACCTGATACGCATTTCACTGGTGGAGTCATGTTCCGGCCCGGGCTGTGTGGTCTGTGGCCACCTTCGCACGAGCGTTTGCCAGCGAACCGCTGGTGACGGTTTTAAGATTTTCAGGTAAGCCAACTCCCGGATCGCGGGACTCTGACTCATTAATCTCGTAAAACAAAGCCCACTGCTTGCGCAGTGGGCTTTATTAATCATGGAGCTAGCTTACTGAGGGGAAACTTCGGTTTTTGGTTTGCCGAAGTGCCACTCATAGACCACGAATTTGAAGTCTTTCAGGTCGCCCTTGCTGTCGAACGACAGATCACCGGTCGGGGTCTTGAAGGTGCCTTTGTGAATGGCTTCAGCCACCTTGGCGGTGTCTTCGCTCTTGGCAGCCTTGATACCTTCGGCAATCACTTCGACAGCCGAGTAGGCCGGGAACACGAACGGACCGCTTGGGTCCTGCTTCTTGTCGGCAAAGGCTTGTACCAGTGCTTTGTTGGCCGGGTCCTGGTCGAAGGATTTCGGCAGGGTGACCAACAGGCCTTCGGAAGCATTCTGGGCAATTTGCGAGATGGAGTCGTTGCCGACGCCTTCAGGCCCCATGAACTTGGCTTTCAGACCTTTTTCCTGGGACTGGCGCAGGATCAGGCCCAGCTCCGGGTGGTAGCCGCCGTAGTAGACGAAGTCGACGTTGGCTTGCTTGAGCTTCTGGATGATCGAGGAGAAGTCCTTGTCACCGGCGTTCAGGCCTTCGAACACGGCAACCTTGACGCCTTTCTTCTCAAGGGTCTGTTTCACGGCGGTGGCGATGCCTTCACCGTATTGCTGTTTGTCGTGCAGCACAGCAACGATCTTCGGTTTCACGTGATCGGCGATGTAGTTGCCGGCGGCAGGGCCCTGGGCGCTGTCCAGGCCGATGGTACGGAACACCAGCTTGTAACCACGGGTGGTGATGTCCGGGTTGGTGGCGGCCGGGGTGATCATGATCACGCCTTCGTCTTCGTAGATGTCCGAAGCTGGCTGGGTGGAGCTGGAGCACAGGTGGCCGACAACGAATTTCACACCATCGTTGACCACTTTGTTGGCGACGGCCACGGCTTGTTTAGGGTCGCACGCGTCGTCGTATTCCTTGGCTTCGAGCATCTTGCCGTCGACGCCGCCTTTGGCGTTGATCTGCTCGATGGCCATCTTGGCGCCGATGAACTGCATGTCGCCGTATTGAGTGACCGGGCCGGTTTTAGGGCCGGCGATGCCGATCTTGATGGTGTCGGCGGCGAACGAATGGCTGGCAACCCCGGCCAGAACCATAGCGGCAAACAGTTTGGAAATCTGCTTAGTAGCCTTAGTCATAGTGCTCCACTCTTGCTGTTGTAGTTTTTATAGTCCTGGCGCCGTAGCAGCAGAACCGGGTCAGATATCGTCGATATCCTCCGGAAAATGCCCCCGGCAACTGTACCGGTACAGTGTAGAGCGCCGATTGTTAGCCTGGGAAGCTGGCGCCAGGGGGCAAACCCTGAGGGTGTCGCTTTGTTGAAAGAAAAAGACAGAATCGCGGCAGGATGTTAGCTGGCTAATACTTGAAGCGACAGCATTCCCTGGCTTTCCCGGGTTTTTCAATCGGTGACGCAATTGCATCCGGGTTTTTCTGGCGCAATACCGACGTTATCATTCACATCGATTTCTTTTGCGGACAGCAACCCATGACTCAAGAACCTAGCACCCTCTATGCCAAGCTGCTTGGTGAAACCGCATCTATTACCTGGAAAGAGTTGGAGCCGTTCTTTGCCAAGGGTGCCCTATTGTGGGTCGATCCTGGTCTGGATTTGATCGCGGTGGCGGAGGCCGTAGCGACGGATGAAGGCGAGAAAGTCGCTGCCTGGCTGGCCGCCGACAAGGTCGCCAAGCTGTCTGAAACGCGGGCGCTGGATATTTTCGAGCGTGATCCGGAGCTGTGGGCCGTGGTTGTTTCGCCGTGGATTATGATCCAGGAAAGGGCGACGGCTTGAATGCTCGCACCGATATGGTGCTTGGTTTTGTCGGGCAAAAGTGTGTAGCCGAGTAGCGTGATGGCACGTTGCCGTGGAGAAAGGCCACAGAAAGGCCGGTATAACGGTGACGTAAACGTAACGGGAACAGTTTATTGAGCAGCCGATGGGCTGCTCAATTGTTTCTGGGTGTTGGAAAAAAAAGATCAAAAAATCAGATCAAAAGATCGCAGCCTGCGGCAGCTCCTACAGAGGAATTGCGTACACTCCGTAGGAGCTGCCGAAGGCTGCGATCTTTAAAGGCTCGACCTCAATAAGCCGTCTTGCCCGTATGGTTATTCAGCGAAATAACCTTGGTCTTGCCAATCCGGTGACGGTAGATCTCGCGTAGGTACTTGATCGCCTTCTTCACGCAATCGCGCGACAAACGAATGTCATTGATCGAGACGAACTTGTCCTTGTCGTTGATCAGCTCGCGGTACTTCTTCTCGTACATCGGTTTGATCGCGTACCAGTTGGTGTCGAGGATCTTCGCCGGGTTTTCGAATTCGTTGAGCAGGTCGTCGATCCGGTCTTCGTCGAAGTCTTCATGGATGATGAAGTCCAGGATCGAGTTATCCAGCGTTTCGTCGAAGCGATACGGATTTTTTGCGAAGCAACGCTTGATGAACGCCACGATCAGCGTCAGGAAGTCGTCCGACAGGCACGGGCTCTTGGCGATCAGGGTGGTCAGCGACAGGTTGGCCGAGGCGCCGATCACCAGTGCATAACGCTTGAGCGTGGTGTTGGGGAACAGGCTGTTGAGGTGGGTCTTCAACCGGTTCAGGTCCATGTAGGACAGCTTGTAGTCTTTCGGCAGGGAGACGATCGATACCACCGACGAGCAATTCTTGAAGAAGTGCAGGTCGTGCAGAGCGGCCGCGTCATAGCCCGAATTCTTGTACTGCTCGAGCGAGGCGCGGTAGCGCTTGGACTCGATTGGCAACAGGCTGATGCCTTCGATTGCCTGGGTGACTTTGTTGAAGTGCGGCAGGTCGATGGAGCGGAAGAACAGGTCGTCGATGTTCAGGCGCTGCGGCTCTTTGTCGAACACCTTGAACTTGTCGCTGCTTGGCGGCGGCGTTTCCGGCACCACGGACTCGGCGTAGGCAATGGCCACCGGGCCGGCCAGGCTCATGAACAGGTCGTTGGCGTCCAGGCGAATGGTTTCGCCGATGTCGATGCCGGCACGACGGAAATAGTTCTGGTCGTAGTCGGTGGTCACCGCCTGCGCTGTCAGAATGTTGAAGATCTGCTGTGAGATGTACTGGTTGGCGTGCTTTTCCATCGCGTTGACGTCGATGTTCTGGATGTTGCCGTCATCGCTTTCTTCGGCATAACGCATGATGTCGTTGGAGATCAGCATCATCGCGTTCCATGGGCGGATACGGCCCATGACGCTGGCTTCGCTGCTGTCTTCGTTGGCGAAGTTGTATGAGAAGTCCCATTCTTCCGACAGGTATTTGCACAGCAGGCGACCGGCGTTGATGTGCAGCGCTTCGGACATTTCACTGCGGTGATCGGAAATGTTCGGCAGTACGCAGATACCGCTGGTGAAGATCGGCTCGAAGACGAAGGAATGGCCGCTCTTGCCGTCGTGTTCGTCCATCGGCTTGGTGTCGAACGTCTTGTTCATGTACGAGTGCTGCTGGGCCAGGCCGAATTCCGAGGCCATGCCCGAACCGGTACCGCCACCGGCACTGAAGATCGAGAAGTACAGGCGCGACTGGTTGGCCTTGATCCCGCAGCTGTCGATCAGGTACGAGTGAATCATCTTCCAGTCGGGGCTGGAGAAGCGCTGGGTGTCCTTGTTCAGGATGATCTTGGCCAGGTACTGGCCGAGGATCGGCGCGTTACCGGCGCCACCAGCGTGGACTTCCGACAAGTCCATGATTTTCATTTTGCTGTAGTCGCGCAAAAAGCCGCTTTTTTCGCCCTTGCGCGAGAAACGGATGCGACCGGCGATGTCCTTGTCCAGGTCGCCGAGCATCACCAGCGGTTCCACCAGGAACACCGGTTTGGTGGCCTTGTTCGGCCCCAGGCGCAGGTTGTTGCGAATCCACTGCGCCGGGCTGTAGCCCTTTTCGGCGTAGCGTTTATCCGGCGACAGACGGTCTTCGTTGTTGAATTCGTTGAGGTAGAACTTGCGGGCGTTGTACACCAGCTCCGCCACGTCCAGCGCGATGTTCGAACCGCAGCGGCCCAGGCCGATCAGGCACACCGAGGGGAATTCCTGGTCGTTGTGCTGTTCGTTGTCGCCTTCCAGATGGGGCGGGCGCGGGAACACCAGGTCGCGCAGGCCGTCGAGGTTGTCGAGGATGCGGTCGGTATTGGTTTCGGTGAAGTACAGGTATTGCTGAGTCGACAGCGGACGCGACGGGGGCAATGGCTTCGACGATGAGGGGCTGTTCGCCGCGGGGCTCAGGGTCAGGTCGGATACCGCGGTGGCCGGATTGTTTTTAGAAGTCATTGTGCGCCATATACCTGGACTGGTCGGCTCGGCGACAAGTGTCATCGAGTCATCACGGAATGGGATCTCGCGTCTTTTTTTAGCGCGAATGTGGCCCAAGCGTCAGGGCCTTGGCCTGAACATCGCTCGGGGGAATCCTTTCCTTAACCATGATGAATCGGCCAATATTCGATGATCTTTAATCAAAGGGAGGCTAAATGATGGCAACGTTGCCTGCGCTGGGGTTCGCCGGAATCGGCCTGATGGGTTTGCCGATGTGCCGACGCCTGTTGGCGGCTGGTTATCCACTGACGGTGTGGAACCGCAACCCGGCCAAGTGTGCAGCGCTGGTCGAGGCTGGTGCGCGGCAAGTGGCGACACCGGCCGAGCTGTGTCAGCACGCCGACGTGGTGATGTTGTGCCTGGCCGATACCGCGGTGGTTCGTGAGGTGGTGTTTGGCGCGGCTGGCGTTGCCGAGGGGGCGAAAAGCGGCCAGTTGCTGGTGGATTTTTCCAGCCTGGAGCCCACCGCAACGCGGGAAATGGCCACAGCACTGGCCAATAAAACCGGGATGGGTTGGCTCGATGCGCCAGTGTCCGGCGGGGTGGTCGGCGCCGAGGCCGGCAGCCTGGCGATCATGGTCGGTGGCGAGGCGGCAGACCTTGCGCGCGTGCGGCCGGTGTTGCTGACCCTTGGCCAGCGCGTGACCCACATGGGTGCGGTCGGCGCGGGGCAGGTGACCAAGGCCTGCAATCAGATGATCGTCGCCTGCAATGCCTTGGTCATTGCTGAAGTGGTGGCCCTGGCCGAGCGCTCCGGGGTCGATGCCAGCCTGATTGCCGAGGCGCTGGCCGGTGGTTTCGCTGATTCAAAACCGTTGCAGATTCTCGCGCCGCAAATGGCCGAAAGTCGTTTCGAACCCGTGAAATGGCACGTACGCACGCTGCTTAAGGATCTCGATACCGCCGTGAAGTTTTCCCGCGAACGGGGTTCGGCCACGCCGATCAGCGGATTGGCCGCACAACTGATGCGCCTCCATGGGGGGCAGGGGTTCCTGGAAAAGGATCCCTCGACGTTAGTGCAGTTGTACCGTGAGCCAGACTCAACGGATTGACGGCATGCGTGTGCTGGTTGATTTCGGCCAGCACCGGCCGCAACTCGGCCAGCGGCACCGGATGGCTAAGCAGGTAGCCCTGGACGAAATCGCAGCCGTGGCGTTGGAGAAAGTCGTATTGCTCGAGGGTCTCGACACCTTCGGTGACGACCTGCAAATGCAGGGTATGGGCCATGACGATAATGGCCTGGACGATTTCCATGTCCTGGGTGGCCATGGGAATGTCCTGAATGAACGAGCGGTCGATCTTCAGCGTGTTTAATGGCAGGCGCCTGAGGTAGGCCAGGGATGAATAGCCGGTGCCGAAGTCGTCGATCGACAACGAAACACCAAGGGCGCGAATCTGCCGCAGCAACACCAGGGTGTTGGAAATATTGCCCATCAATGCATTCTCGGTCACCTCCAGCTCCAGTCGCTGGGGCGTCACCCCGTAGATGCGCAGGGCGTGTTCGATTTCATCGGCCAGTTCTTCTCGCGCCAGGTTCAGGGGCGAGCAATTCACTGCGATCTTGAGGTCTTCGCAATCGTGGCGGGACAGTTCGCCCAGGTCTGCACAGGCTTTGCGCAATACCCAATTGTCCAGTTCGGCGATCAGGCCGTTGGCCTCGGCGATGGCGATGAACCTGTCCGGCGTCAACAATCCGTGAACCGGGTGTTGCCAGCGGACCAGCGCTTCAAGTTTGCTGACTCGGCCGATTCTCAGGTCATAGATCGGCTGGTAATACAGCATCAACCCGGAGTCTTCGCGCAGGGCGTGACGCAGTTCTTCTTCGAGTTGCAACTCCAGGGTGGCGCGGGCTTTCAGGTTTGAACTGAAAAAGTGCAACCCGTTACGACCGCTGCCCTTGGACTGATACAGCGCCAGGTCAGCGTTCTTCAGCAGTTCTTCGCAGGTTTTGCCGTCTTCCGGAAACAGGCTGATGCCGATGCTGGTGGTCATGACCATGCGCCGTCCGGACAACTCGATGGGGTCCTTCATTTTCAGCATGATGCGCTGGGCCATGTGCCGCGCTTCTTCACGGTCGTACAAGTTGATGAGGAGGCAGAATTCGTCGCCTCCGAAACGCGCCACCACGTCTTCGTGGCTGCGCACCGAAGCCTTGATATGGCTGGCGAGGACTTTGAGCAATTCGTCGCCGGCGTCATGGCCAAGGCTGTCGTTGATCCGCTTGAAGTGATCGATGTCGAGGAATATCACCGCGAGCATGCCGCCTTCGTTGGTTTTTTCGATGAGTTTTTCGGCGAAGAGCTGGTTGAAGCCCCGGCGGTTGAGCAGGTTGGTCAAGGGGTCGTAATGCGCCACCTGTTGCAGCGACATGCGTGCCTGATCCAGTTGACCGAGCAGGGCGTTGACCCGCTGCAGGTCGGACTCCTTGTGTTGCAGCTTCTTGTCCGCCAGTGCGGCACTGATGCTGCTGCCGATGATCAACAGCGCCATCACTGCCACTGTCAGCCCCAGTTGCAGGTGATTGTTGTCGCCGGGCAGCGGTTGAAGGCTGTCATCGGGCAGCACCAGGTTGAGCGATGCCATGCCGGTGAAATGCATGCTGACGATGCCGGCCCCGAGCACCAGGCTGGCGGTGTATTTGAACAGTAGATGATACGCACCGGTGTCATCGCGCAAGTGACTGGAAATCAACAGGGCAGCCAGACTGGCACCGATGGCGATCACCACGGAGAGCACGAACAGGGCGGGTTGGTAATAGACCAGCGCATTCGATCGCAGTGCGGCCATGCCCACATAGTGCATGGTCGCGATGCCCAGGCCGATCCACACCGCGGCCCGCAGGTATTGCCAGAAATTCAGTTGGGGATGGCTCAGGGTGTACATGGCCAGCCACGAGGCGGTCAGGGCGAACAACAGCGAGATCAGGGTGGTGGGCAGGTGGTAATGGATTTCGATCGGCACCTGGAACGCCAGCATGCTGATGAAGTGCATGGACCAGATACCGCCCGCCAGACACCCGGCGCCGACCCAGCGCCAGAGTCGTTGAGAGGCGGACTTTTCCACATGACCCACCCGCTCGGTCATGTCCAGCGTGGCGAAACCGGCCGTGCAGGCGACCAGATAGGCCAGCAACACCAGAAACGGGTTATGGGTGCAATTGAGTATGACCTGCCCGCTTTCCGGCAGCCCGGTCATGAAATGCAAACCAAGCCACTCCATAGCATGTCCCGTCTGTGAGTCATCTTGGCCTGCGTCATGCGCGCTGGCGAATGCTGGCAGTATAGAGGGCTTACACGGAGCGCAAGGGATGATAGCGCAATGATGTCAAATATTTTTCGAATGGCTTGATTGCGGTCGTTGCCAAGCCTTAGGCGATCTGCTCAAAAGGCGTTTCGAATTCAGGTTGCAGGGCGGGTAGCCCGAACGCGGCCCGTGCCGCATCGCAATCCACGTTCGCCTCGCCATTGGCCCAAGAGGCGTCGAACTCCCGACAAGTGCTGGAACGCTGATCGTAAATCGAGCACTGCACGGTGCTGCCCACTTCACCCACCAGACCGACACAGCGAACAGGTTTGCAGTCTGTGCCCAGCATGGCCACCCGGCTGGGGCTGATGGATGCGACCAGTTCGTCAGGCACCGTGCCCCCGGCCGAGGTGCATTCACCCCAGAAAAAAGATACGCGGAAATGAGAACAGCAGGCACCGCAATTCAGACACGGACTGGCTTCGGACATGGGCAATGATCAAAGGAGGAATGGGAACGGGGTGGGCAGACAAGGCCGCTATTCTAGGCTTCGCCATGCCGTTGGGAAGGGGGGCGCAGAGGTATTTTTCCAGCCTGCGACTGATGGTGAAAAAACTGGCTTCCTGACAGCACTGATCCCACAGGTTATGCGTGGCGCCATGGGCTGATATCAGCCTTGCGAATAATGACAGACAGCCCTGACGGGCCTGACTAGATTGGAGGTTCCGGGGACAGTGACGGCCCCAACAACAATAAAAAGAGACGGACCCATGCAGAACTCGACCCAAGCGGCGAATGCCTGGCGCATTCTGTTCCTGTTGTTCCTGGCCAACCTGTTCAACTTCTTCGATCGCACCATTCCGGCGATCATCATCGAGCCGATCCGCATGGAATGGCACCTCAGCGACTTTCAGCTGGGGATCATCGGGACTGCATTCACCATCGTCTACGCCATTGCCGGCCTGCCTCTGGGGCGATTGGCCGATACTGGCTCGCGCAGCAAACTGATGGGCTGGGGCCTGGCGGCATGGAGCGGGCTGACCGCGGTCAACGGGTTGGTGGGCAGTTTCTGGAGTTTCCTGATCGTGCGGATGGGCATCGGCATCGGTGAAGCCAGTTACGCGCCGGCTGCCAACTCGCTGATCGGCGACTTGTTCCCGGCGCATCGTCGGGCGCGGGCCATGGGCATTTTCATGCTCGGCTTGCCGCTGGGCCTGTTGCTGGCGTTCTTCACCATTGGTGCGATGGTGAAGGCGTTCGACAGCTGGCGTGCGCCGTTCTTTATCGCGGCGGTGCCGGGGTTGATCCTGGCGGTCTTCATGTTCTTCATCAAAGAGCCGAAACGTGGCGCGGCGGAAAGCGTGCAGGTTTCACAGGAGCGCGTGGACCGGCCGATCCGTCGAGTGCTGGCGGTGCCGACTTTTCTGTGGCTGGTGATGGCGGGGCTTTGTTTCAACTTCGCCACCTATGCCTGCAACTCGTTTCTGGTGCCGATGCTGCAGCGTTATTTTCTGATGTCGTTACAGGACGCGGCGGTGGCGACCGGGCTGATCGTCGGAGTGACCGGGTTGTTCGGCCTGACATTAGGCGGATGGATTGCCGACAAGATTCACCAGCGGGTGGCCAACGGGCGACTGCTGTTCGCCGCGTTCAGCCTGATCATTTCGACGTTGTGCACGGCTTGGGCGCTGCATGCCGGGCGGATCGAGATCGGGGTATTTGTCGCGGTGTTCAGCCTGGGGTGGTTGTTCGCCTACAACTTCTACACCTGCGTGTACACGGCGATCCAGGACGTGGTCGAACCACGCCTGCGGGCGACGGCGATGGCGTTGTTCTTTGCCGGGTTGTATCTGTTGGGCGGTGGTTTGGGGCCGGTGGTGGTGGGCGGTCTGTCCGATCACTTCGCCCATACCGCGATGCTCTCGGCGGGTGCCGAGCAGATGACCGAGGCGTTCAAGGCAGTTGGCTTGCATGACGCGATGTACCTGATCCCGGTGGCGCTGTTTTTCACCATGGTGTTTCTGTTTTTGGCGTCGCGGTGTTTTGTCAGGGATGCCAAGCGGATGAAGGAAGGGTTGGTGGCGGTGGTTGAACCCGGGATTGCAGCGGCGCCCGCGGTTTAAGATCAAAAGATCGTCCGATCGCGGCCCGAGCCTTCGGCAGCTCCTACAAGGGCATCGTGATCGGCGCGGCCCCTGTAGGAGTTGCCGAAGGCTGCGATCTTGGCGGCGGTTGTTTCACCACAGATCCTCAGAAAGCAAAAAGGCCCGCATCGCTGCGGGCCTTTTCATTTTTGGCGATGGAGCAGGGCGGTTTAGCCCGCTACCAACACCCGAATCGCTTCCAGTCGCAATGCCGCTTTGTCGAGCATGGCCAGGCCTTGCTCGCGCTGCTTGCGCAGGGCAACCAGTTCGCTGTCGCGCACGGTCGGGTTGACCGCTTGCAAGGCGGTCAGGCGCGCCAGTTCTTCGTCGGTATCGGCCGCCAGGCGACGTTGTGCCTCGGCCACGCGCTCGGCGTGACGCGGGGTGATCTTCTCTTCGCCGGCGTTGATCCGTGGCGTCAGCTGGTCGCGCTGGGCCTGGATGAACTTGTTGGCGCTGGCGCGGGGCACGCTTTCCAGTTGATCGTTCAGGGTTTCGAACGACACCCGGGCCGACAGGTCATTGCCATTGGCGTCGAGCAGGCAGCGCAGGGCGGCCGGCGGCAGGTAACGGCCCAGTTGCAGCGAACGCGGGGCAACCACTTCGCTGACGTAGAGCAGTTCCAGCAACACGGTGCCCGGTTTCAGCGCCTTGTTCTTGATCAGCGCCACGGCGGTGTTGCCCATCGAGCCGGACAACACCAGGTCCATGCCGCCCTGAACCATCGGGTGTTCCCAGGTGATGAACTGCATGTCTTCACGAGACAGCGCCTGGTTGCGGTCGTAGGTGATGGTCACGCCTTCGTCGTCGCCCAGCGGGAAGCTGGCGTCGAGCATTTTTTCGCTGGGCTTGAGGATCAGCGCATTTTCCGAATGGTCTTCGCTGTCGATGCCGAAGGCGTCGAACAGGGTTTCCATGTAGATCGGCAGGGCGAACTGATCGTCCTGTTCAAGGATGTCTTCGACCAGCGCATCGCCTTCACCCGCTCCGCCGGAGTTGAGTTCCAGCAAGCGGTCGCGACCGGTGTGCAGTTCGTCTTCCAGACGCTCGCGCTCGGCGCGGGCCTCGTCAATCAGCGCTTTCCATTCGCCATCGTCGGTCTCTTCCAGCAGCGGCAGCAGGCGCGGGCCGAACTGATGCTGCAAGGCGTTGCCGGTCGGGCAGGTGTTGAGGAATGCGTTCAGCGCTTCGTGGTACCACTGGAACAGCCGCTCTTGCGGGCTGGTTTCCAGGTACGGCACGTGCAGTTCGATGACGTGCTTCTGGCCGATCCGGTCGAGACGACCGATACGTTGCTCCAGCAGGTCCGGGTGCGAAGGCAGGTCGAACAGCACCAGATGGTGCGAGAACTGGAAGTTACGGCCTTCACTGCCGATTTCCGAGCAGATCAGCACCTGGGCGCCGAATTCTTCGTCCGCGAAGTAGGCGGCGGCGCGGTCACGCTCAAGGATGTTCATGCCTTCGTGGAACACCGTGGCCGGAATACCGGAACGCACGCGCAGGGCGTCTTCCAGGTCCATGGCTGTTTCGGCGTGGGCACAGATCACCAGCACTTTGGTGCGCTTGAGCATTTTCAGGGTGTCGATCAGCCACTCGACGCGCGGGTCGAATTTCCACCAGCGTTCTTCTTCGTTGGCGTCCGGCTGGGACTGGAAGCTGACTTCCGGGTACAGCTCGATGTGATCGCCCAGCGGCAGTTCGAGGTATTCGGCCGGGCACGGCAGCGGGTATGGGTGCAGTTTGCGCTCCGGGAAACCCTGCACGGCGGCGCGGGTATTACGGAACAGCACGCGGCCAGTGCCATGGCGGTCCAGCAGTTCACGGACCAGACGGGCGCTGGCTTCGGTATCGCCATCGTTAACGGCGGTCAGCAGAGCTTCGCCTTCGTTACCGAGGAAGCCGTGAATGGTCTTGTGCGCTTCAGGCGACAGGCGCCCTTTATCCAGCAGCTCCTGAACGGCTTCGGCCACCGGGCGATAGTTTTCGCTCTCGGCGCGGAAGGCGTGCAGGTCATGGAAACGGTTCGGGTCGAGCAGGCGCAGACGGGCGAAGTGGCTGTCCTGGCCCAGTTGTTCCGGGGTCGCGGTCAGCAGCAATACGCCGGGAATGACTTCAGCCAGTTGCTCCACCAGGGAGTACTCAGGGCTAACCTGGTCTTCGTGCCACACCAGGTGGTGCGCTTCGTCGACCACCAGCAAATCCCAGCCGGCGGCGAACAGCGCGTCTTGGGCTTTCTCGTCTTCCACCAACCATTCGAGTGCAACCAGGGCGAGCTGGGTGTCTTCGAACGGGTTGGCGGCATCGCTTTCGATGAAGCGTTCTTCGTCGAACAGCGCAACTTGCAGGTTGAAGCGGCGGCGCATCTCCACCAGCCACTGGTGCTGGAGGTTTTCCGGCACCAGGATCAGCACTCGGTTGGCGCGGCCCGAGAGCAGTTGGCGATGGATCACCAGACCGGCTTCGATGGTCTTGCCCAGGCCCACTTCGTCGGCCAGCAGAACCCGCGGCGCGATACGGTCGGCGACTTCACGGGCGATGTGCAACTGGTGCGCGATCGGTTGCGCGCGCACGCCGCCCAGGCCCCAGAGCGATGACTGCAACTGGCGGCTGGTGTGTTCCAGGGTGTGATAACGCAGGGAGAACCAGGCCAGCGGGTCGATCTGGCCGGCGAACAGACGGTCGCTCGCCAGTCGGAACTGAATGAAGTTCGACAGCTGGGTTTCCGGCAGGGTGACCACTTCGTTCTGCCCATTGAGGCCGTGGTAGACCAGCAGGCCGTCGATGTCGTCGACTTCCTGTACGGTCAGTTTCCAGCCTTCGAAGTGAGTAATCGAGTCACCCGGCGAAAACCGCACGCGGGTGAGGGGCGCATTCCGTAGCGCGTACTGGCGAGTGTCGCCAGTGGCCGGGTAGAGCACGGTCAACAAGCGGCCGTCCTGTGCCAGAACGGTGCCTAAACCCAGCTCGGCTTCGCTGTCACTGATCCAGCGTTGCCCCGGTTGATACTGCTGCGCCATGCTGCCTGACTCCCACCTTGAAAAAGCGGGCTATCTTAACGGAATGAGCCTTCAGGGCCAAAGGATTACTCAGTAGGAGCTACCGAAGGCTGCGATCTTTTGATCTTCAAGCCCTGAAAAGATCGCAGCCTTCGGCAGCTCCTGTCTGTGCGTTGGGTTACAAGTTTTCGACCGATGGCTCAAGTCGCCATCCCCGCAGCCGACAGCCTGCTGACAGGAGACTAATAATATGCTGCCACCGATGCTCCCCTTGAGCGCCGTGCCGATCACTTCACAGCAGGATCCGATCCGCCAGCGCCCGGATATTCCCCCCGTGGTGCCGGTGCAGGAAAGCTCCAATGAAAGCACGATCGACCTGCAAAACCGCGACCCGGAAGAGGCGGGCCTGCAGCTGCGCGAGGAGCAGCGTCGGCAACAGGAACGGGAGCGGCGCCGTCGCGAGGCCGATGAGGATCCTGAAGAGCATCTGGCGATCCCCGGTAATGAGCTCAATGCCGACAATACCGTGCCGGTGGTGCCGTTGATGGAGAATCAGCCACGTCAGGGGTTGTGGGTCGATATTGAGATCTGAAGTGTCGGAGACTGGTCAGCGCCCGCGCCAGACCGCATTATTGGCGCAATCCTGTCGCCTTTAGCCGGCAGCTGAATTCATTTCCAAGCGATGCACTGAACGCCATGAGCCAAGATGACAAGCTGATCGACCTCAATTCTGAACGTGCCAAACGGGTTCATGACCTAAATGAAAAGCGCCTGAACGAAGTGCGCCAGGCATTTGAGCAGGCCATGCCGTTGGGTAAAGCGAAGAAAAAGCCGAAGAACAAACCGAAAAAGCGTTGAAACACCCTGCATCCGTTGATGCAGGTCAGTTATTTCCCTTCCTTTACGCCCAGTCTCGGGCGGCATTGATCCCGGTCAATTTTCTCTCCTGCCCGATTGGTTAACTTAGCCCCATCGCAACAGGGCAAGTCCAGGAGGCCAGTCATGTTTTTCGATAACGTGGTGATCGCCGGAGTGCTGACAGTCGGCCTCATGGTTCTGTTTTTTGCAGGGTTTGGATTTTTTATCTGGAAGGATTCGCATAAGCGGAGAAAACCGTAGTTCTTTCTGGAGCAATGAGCACGCAAGGCATTTTGGGCGACTTCGGTCGCCCTTTTTTTTTTGTGCGATCGAAAGGGACGCGGAGCGTCCCGGGCTGCATTCCCACGCAGAGTGTGGGAACGATCTAATACCGAAATGCGGGCAATAAAAAAGGCGCGAACCTCACGGAACGCGCCTTTTTCAGTAGCGGTGTATCAGCTACCCAGTGCCTTGGAGGCCAGCCAGAACAGGCCGGCCGACAGGCCTACGGTGGCTGGCAGGGTCAGGACCCAGGCCAGCAGGATGGTTTTGACGGTGCCGCCTTGCAGGCCGCTTTTGTTCGCGACCATGGTGCCGGCCACGCCTGAGGACAGGACGTGGGTAGTGGAGACGGGCAGGCTGAAGATGTTGGCCAGGCCGATCATGCTCGCCGTGGTGATCTGCGCCGACATGCCTTGGGCATAGGTCATGCCTTGCTTGCCGATTTTCTCGCCGATGGTCAGTACCACGCGCTTCCAGCCGACCATGGTACCCAGGCCGAGGGCCAGTGCGACCGCCAGAATCACCCAGAACGGGGCGTATTCAGTGGTGGTGGTCAGGTCCTTGCGCAGTTTGTCCAGGTCAGCCTTTTCACGGGCAGCGAGGCCAGGCAGCTTGCTGACTTTCTTAGCCGTGTCGTCCAGGCAGAGCAGGTAACGACGCACTTCGATGCGGCTTTCCGCCGGCAGCGAGTGGTAGTCGGCTACACCCTTGAGGGTGTCGAGCAGGGCGGCGATGGTCGGTTCGGTCTGTTGCGGGTTGCAACGGAATTTCTCCGGCAGATCACCTTCCACGCTTTTGCCCAGGGCCAGGAAATCACCCAGCGTATCGGCATTGCGCTTGTAGAACTGGCTCAGGTGCAGGGTTGCATCGCGCGTCCGTTCGATCTGGTAGGTGGTGCTGCCCAGGTCGAGTACGAATTGCGCCGGGACGATACCGATCAGCACCAGCATGATCAGGCCGATACCTTTCTGGCCATCGTTCGAGCCGTGCACGAAGCTGACCGCCATCGCCGAAATCACCAGTACCAGACGGTTCCAGAACGGCGGGTGTTTCTTGTCGTCGATCTTGCGGCGCTGTTCCGGTGTCTTGTGCATCTTGGACAGCGGACGCCACCATTTAAGGCCGATCAGCACCAGGGCGGCAACAAGGAAGCCGGCCATCGGCGAGAACACCAGGGACGCGCCGATGTCGATCGCTTTCTGCCAGTTCACGCCGTCGGCCAACGGAATGTCGTTGATCAGGGCGTTGGCCAGGCCGACACCGAGGATCGAACCGATCAGCGTATGGGAGCTGGAGGCCGGGATACCGAAGTACCAGGTGCCCAGGTTCCAGGTGATGGCGGCGGCGAGTAACGAGAACACCATGGCCAGCCCGTGACCGGTGTTCACATTGATCAACAGTTCTACCGGCAGCAGATGGACGATGGCATACGCCACCCCCACACCGCCCAGCAGCACGCCGAGGAAGTTGAACACACCGGAAAAGAACACCGCCAGATGAGGCGGCATGGCTTTGGTGTAGATAACAGTGGCCACCGCGTTTGCGGTGTCATGAAAGCCGTTGATGAACTCGAAGGCGAGGACAAAGGCCAGGGCGAGCAAGAGGCTCACAAGCACCCAAGCATCCAGTCCGCTGAATAAATCGATCATGAAGGTTTTCTGACCCGTTCGTAAGGGGGCGCGATTATGCCAGAAAAGACTGATAATCGATGCACTTGCTGCTCATCGGTTACATTCTTCAATGAATTAGTAGGTGGCAATCCCCTGAATCCCAGGGTTTTTCAGGGGCCTACAAGTCATTGAATTCGCTTGGAAAGGCAGCTGCCACAAGGGTTTCTCTCGTTGGGACGAGAGGCTTGAACGCTTGTGTGAAATATCTGAGAAGAAGGTCAGGCAAGAGCCGTTTGCCTCATCGAATGGATGAGGAAGCCGCTGCCCGCTTGTAGCGGGCGCGAAAAGCACCATCGATACAACCCGCTTTTAACGGGTGCAGACGCAGGCTCTTGAAAGGATTCAAGTCGAGGCGGTCATGGCTCTTCGGCTTTGAGTTCCTTTTCCATCTTCTGCAATTCCTGGGTGAAGGCCTGATCCTGAACGGTGGCGCGTTTACGCCAGGGTTTGCGTTCGGGTTCGGGCTGAGCGGCGTAGGTGGTGACTTCCCCGCCGTAAACTTCCTTGTAACGTTGTTCCTGGCGCTCAAGTTCCGCGCGCAGTTCGTCTTTCGTCACAGTGCTACCTGATTGAGTTGAGATTAATTCTGGTGAAACGCGCTGCATCGATCTATTGACCATGCTCGTCGAAAGGACAATGCCTGATACGACATCGTTCCCACGGCACAATCAATACTTCAATGTTGCAGGCGGCCACGGCACCAGAGCAAAACAGCTGACGCAGCATCAGTCTCCTGTTTCAGCGAGCGCGTTGGCGGAACATATTAAATGAGCGTCAAGCGCTTGCTGCGGACAGCGGCGATGGATATCGCGCTGCCGGCGGGCGGAATCGGTACAAAAAACCGGTCGCCTCTGAAATGCATTATAGCGGTCGATTCGAAGAACACTATCTCTTGGCAGTTAAAAGTAGTTCCTCATGTGTGATTGTTTTGTTGCTCGCAACTTGCCGGTAACTACGGTGGACTGATGCCAGTTGCAGTGGTGACTTTCTGGCGCCATTAAGCCGGACAAATTATTACATCGTTCTCCTTTAAACCAGTGACCGAAAATAACAACCGTATTGTGGGTGAGTGAAAGCAGGATGGCTGAATGTACGCAGCACGATTGCGATTATCGGCCTGTGGTTCGATAATCGCCCAATCCTGGCGGCCGCTGGCTTGTGTGTCAGACCGGGGCCGCTTGTAATAGTCGCTGATCCGAGTGGGGAACCTGATATGAACGATCAAATGCGCAATTCCTTCGCTTCAGTGGCGCCGCCGATCGTCGCCTCGCCCGCCAAGCGAATCCAGGCCCTGACCGGTGACCCGGATTTCATGACTTCCCTGGCCCGTGGCCTGGCGGTGGTGCAAGCGTTCCAGGAGCGCAAGCGGCACCTGACCATTGCACAGATCAGCCACCGTACGGAAATTCCCCGCGCCGCTGTGCGACGTTGCCTGCATACCCTGATCAAGCTCGGCTACGCCACCACCGACGGGCGCACCTATTCGCTGCTGCCCAAAGTCTTGACCCTGGGCCATGCCTATCTGTCGTCGACTCCACTGGCGGTGTCTGCTCAGCCGTACCTGGACCGCATGAGCGAGCAATTGCACGAGGCCTGCAACATGGCCACGCTGGAGGGCGATGACATTTTGTACATTGCGCGCTCGGCGACTACCCAGCGGCTGATTTCTGTCGACCTCTCGGTGGGTGGGCGCTTGCCGGCCTATTGCACCTCCATGGGCCGGATTCTGCTCGCCGCGCTGGACGACACGTCGCTGCGCGAATACCTCGACCATGCAGACTTGCAAGCCAAGACCAGTCGCACCCTGCATACCCCCGAAGCCTTGCTCGAATGCCTTCAAGAAGTACGGCGACAAGGCTGGTGCATCGTCGATCAGGAACTGGAGCAGGGCCTGCGATCGATTGCCGTGCCGGTGTATGACGCTTCTGGCCAGGTAGTGGCGGCGCTGAACGTCAGCACCCATGCCGGCCGGGTCAGCCGCAGCGAGTTGGAGCAACGTTTCCTGCCAGGTTTGTTGAGTGCCAGCCGCGACTTGAGTGCGCAGCTGTTCGCCTAAGCTCTTCGCCTAAGCTGTTCGATAAACGCACAGAGTCGCGTTTATCGAATTGACGCTGTTTCTCTCGGATCATTAATGTCGCGGCAGCGTCATCCGGCGCTGCTGGCCCTCGGCCGGTTGCCGGACGACGACCCAATAATAATGAGAAGAGGCATCGTCATGTGCACGTTTCCCCACTGTCGCTGTTCCCACCGGCTTAGCTGCCGAAACCGGATCGCCTGATCCCGACCTTCTTTTCTTGTGACAGCGTCAGCCTCGGCTGGCACTTGTTCGACTGCGTTCTTTGCGTGGAATAAAAATAATGAACCAGCCTCAGTCTGCTGTAGGGAACTGCCTCGACGTGCAGTCCTTCATCAACGCTCAACCCATTTCGCGCTACCAATGGCGGGTGGTGATCCTGTGTTTCCTGATTGTCTTCCTCGATGGCCTCGACACCGCGGCCATGGGGTTTATCGCGCCGGCATTGTCCCAGGACTGGGGCATCGATCGCGCCAGCCTCGGCCCGGTGATGAGTGCGGCACTGATCGGCATGGTCTTTGGCGCCTTGGGTTCCGGGCCGTTGGCTGACCGCTTCGGGCGAAAAGTCGTACTGGTAGGCGCGGTGTTGTTGTTCGGTGCGTTCAGCCTGGCATCGGCTTACAGCACTAATGTCGATCAACTGCTGGTGCTGCGTTTCCTCACCGGCCTGGGCCTGGGCGCCGGCATGCCGAACGCGACCACGCTGCTGTCCGAATACACCCCGGAACGCAAGAAATCCCTGCTGGTGACCAGCATGTTCTGCGGCTTCAACCTCGGTATGGCCGGGGGCGGGTTCATCTCGGCCAAACTGATCCCGGCCTTCGGCTGGCACAGCCTGTTGATGATCGGCGGGATTCTGCCGCTGATACTCACCGTCGTTTTGCTGTTGTGGTTGCCTGAATCGGCGCGCTATCTGGTGGTGCGCAATCGCGGTACCGACAAAGTGCGCAAGGCCCTGGCACCGATCGACCCAGCGGTGGTGGCCCAGGCTTCGAGCTTCAGCGTGCCGGAACAGAAAACCGTGAAGGCACGCAATGTGTTCGCGGTGATCTTCTCCGGCACTTACAGCACCGGCACATTGTTGCTGTGGCTGACGTACTTCATGGGGCTGGTGATTGTTTATCTGCTGACCAGTTGGTTGCCGACGCTGATGCGTGACAGCGGCGCGAGCATGGAGCAGGCCGCATTCATTGGTGCGCTGTTCCAGCTGGGTGGGGTGTTGAGCGCAGTGGGCGTGGGTTGGGCGATGGACCGGTTCAATCCGCACAAGGTCATCGGCACTTTCTACCTGTTGGCCGGAGTGTTTGCCTACGCGGTAGGGCAGAGCCTGGGCAACATCGCCGTGCTGGCGACCCTGGTGCTGGTGGCCGGGATGTGTGTCAACGGCGCGCAATCGGCAATGCCGTCGCTGGCGGCGCGTTTTTACCCGACGCAAGGGCGGGCGACCGGTGTGTCGTGGATGCTTGGGATTGGCCGCTTCGGCGCGATTCTGGGGGCGTGGATGGGCGCGACGTTGCTGGGCCTGGGCTGGAACTTCGAACAGGTGCTGACGGCGCTGGTGATTCCGGCCGCGTTGGCGACCACGGCGGTGGTGATCAAGGGCATGGTCAGCCATGCGGATGCGACCTGATCAGGTTTGAGATAGCGGGGTAGCAGAAAAGATCGCAGCCTGCGGCAGCTCCTACAAAGGAAAGCGAACACCCGTAGGAGCTGCCGCAGGCTGCGATCTTTTTGCAGGCGACAGAGAACGATAGTGAGGTAACAATCTGTTCGATAAACGAACACTCAGTCGATTATCGGATTGTTTGGGTCATTTCAGGGGCTTAATCTTCAGTCATTCCGGCGCTGCGCATCGGCGCCTTTTTCCCACACTGTCGGTTAATAATAAACGGGAGCCTGCCCCATGGCTGAAATCCTTTCGCTGCATGACGCGGTGAAGCAGTTCGTCAACGACGGCGATACCGTCGCGCTCGAAGGCTTCACTCACCTGATTCCTACGGCGGCTGGTCACGAAATCATTCGTCAGGGCAAGAAAGACCTGACCCTGGTGCGGATGACGCCCGACTTGATCTACGACCAGTTGATCGGTGCCGGTTGTGCTCGCAAACTGATTTTCTCCTGGGGCGGCAACCCCGGCGTCGGTTCGCTGCACCGTCTGCGTGACGCAGTCGAGCGACAGTGGCCGCATGCGCTGGAAATCGAAGAGCACAGCCACGCCGACCTGGCCAATGCCTACGTCGCGGGCGCTTCGGGCTTACCGTTCGCGGTGCTGCGTGCCTACGCCGGTTCCGACCTGCCGAAGGTCAACCCGCTGATCAAGACCGTCACGTGCCCGTTCACCGGCGAAGTGCTGGCGGCGGTGCCGTCGGTGCGTCCGGACATCACCGTGATTCACGCGCAGAAAGCCGACCGTCAAGGCAACGTGCTGCTCTGGGGCATTCTCGGGGTGCAGAAAGAAGCGGCGCTGGCGGCCAAACGCTGCATCGTCACCGTCGAAGAAATCGTCGACGATCTCAATGCACCGATGAACGCTTGCGTGCTGCCGACCTGGGCTCTGAGCGCGGTCTGCCACGTACCGGGCGGCGCGCATCCGTCCTACGCCCACGGTTACACCGAGCGTGACAACCGCTTCTACCAGGCCTGGGACCCGATTGCCCGCGACCGTGAAACCTTCACCGCGTGGATCAACGAGTACATCCACGGCTGCGCTGACTTCAGCGAGTTCCAGGCCAAGCTGGCCGCTGCTTCGGAGGCCAAGTAATGACTTACACCACCAATGAAATGATGACCGTCGCCGCCGCCCGCCGCCTGAAAAACGGTTCGGTGTGCTTCGTTGGTATCGGCCTGCCGTCGAAAGCCGCCAACCTGGCGCGACTGACGTCCTCGCCCGATGTAGTCCTGATCTACGAATCGGGTCCGATCGGTGCCAAGCCAAGCGTATTGCCATTGTCGATCGGTGACGGTGAGCTGGCGGAAACCGCCGACACCGTCGTCCCGACCGGTGAGATTTTTCGCTACTGGCTGCAGGGCGGGCGCATTGACGTCGGCTTCCTCGGCGCCGCGCAAGTCGATCGCTTCGGCAACATCAACACCACGGTGGTCGGCGACTACCATCAGCCGAAAGTTCGCCTGCCGGGTGCAGGTGGCGCGCCGGAGATCGCCGGTTCCGCCAAGAGCGTGCTGATCATCCTCAAGCAGTCGGCGCGTTCGTTCGTCGACAAGCTCGACTTCATTACCTCGGTCGGCCACGGCGAGGGCGGTGATTCGCGCAGACGTCTCGGCCTGCCAGGCGCCGGTCCTGTCGGCATTATTACCGACCTGTGCATCATGGAACCGGAAGCCGGCACCCATGAATTCGTGGTCACCGCGCTGCACCCAGGCGTGACCCGCGAGCAAGTGATCGCGGCCACCGGTTGGCCGATTCGTTTTGCCGACACGGTTGAAAACACTGCCGAGCCAACCGAGGTCGAGCTGACCGCGCTGCGAGATCTGGAAGCCCGCACTGCGGC
The DNA here is from genome assembly GCF_024749225.1 of Pseudomonas sp. B21-019. Taxonomy (NCBI): domain Bacteria; kingdom Pseudomonadati; phylum Pseudomonadota; class Gammaproteobacteria; order Pseudomonadales; family Pseudomonadaceae; genus Pseudomonas; species Pseudomonas sp. B21-019. The sequence goes on along the minus strand of NZ_CP087193.1, from coordinate 4,929,569 downwards.
GGCCCACGGCCAAGCACCCGGAGAAGCCTGATGCGTGACGTTTATATCTGTGACGCGATTCGTACCCCCATCGGCCGTTTCGGCGGTGGCCTGTCGGCGGTTCGCGCCGATGACCTGGCCGCCGTGCCGATCAAGGCGCTGATGGCGCGCAACCCGTCGGTGGACTGGAACGCGGTGGACGAGGTGTTCCTCGGCTGCGCCAACCAGGCCGGCGAAGACAACCGCAACGTGGCACGCATGGCGTTGCTGCTGGCGGGGCTGCCGGAAACCATTCCTGGCGTCACCCTCAATCGCCTCTGCGCTTCGGGCATGGACGCTATCGGCACTGCGTTTCGGGCCATCGCCAGCGGTGAGATGGAGTTGGCGATTGCCGGTGGCGTCGAATCGATGTCCCGCGCGCCATTCGTGATGGGCAAGGCGGACGCGGCGTTTTCGCGCAACATGAAGCTGGAAGACACCACCATCGGCTGGCGATTCATCAACCCGCTGATGAAAGCCCAGTACGGCGTCGATGCAATGCCGCAAACCGCCGATAACGTGGCCGACGATTACCAGGTTTCCCGCGAGGATCAGGACGCTTTCGCACTGCGCAGTCAGCAACGGACAGCCGCCGCGCAAGCCGCAGGATTTTTCGCCGAAGAAATCGTTGAAGTGCGCATTGCCCACAAGAAGGGTGAAACAGTGGTCAGCCAGGACGAACATCCTCGCGCCGATACCACACTCGAGACCCTGGCCAAACTCAAACCGGTCAACGGCCCCGACAAAACCGTCACCGCCGGCAATGCCTCCGGTGTGAACGACGGTGCTGCAGCGCTGATCCTGGCTTCGGCCGAAGCCGTGAAAAAACACGGCCTGACCGCCCGCGCCAAAGTGCTCGGCATGGCCAGCGCCGGCGTCGCACCACGGGTGATGGGTATCGGCCCGGTGCCGGCGGTGCGTAAATTGACTGAGCGCCTGGGCCTGGCGGTCAACGATTTCGACGTGATCGAACTCAACGAAGCCTTCGCCAGCCAGGGTCTGGCGGTGCTGCGTGAACTGGGACTGGCGGATGACGCGGCCCAGGTCAACCCGAACGGTGGCGCCATTGCCTTGGGCCATCCGCTGGGCATGAGCGGTGCGCGTCTGGTACTGACTGCACTGCATCAACTGGAAAAGACGGGCGGCAAGAAAGGCTTGGCGACCATGTGTGTCGGTGTCGGTCAGGGCCTGGCCCTGGCGATCGAACGGGTCTGACGCACAGAAGCGACTAATAAGAATTGAGGAAAGCGCAATGACTGACAAACCAGGTTACCGTCGCCCGCAGGCGGGCACTCAGCCGGAATACCTGCACCCTCCTTATCAATCCACCAACCTTCGCTCGCCGTCCAAGCCGTTGGTGTTTTTGCCTCATTCGCTGTCGGAAATCACCGGCCCGACCATCGGCGCCGAGCGTATTCAGGAGCGGGACAACGACCTGACCGCCCAGCACTCGGGCGAGCCATTGGGTGAACGGATCATCATCCACGGCCGTGTGCTGGATGAAGACGGTCTGCCGGTGCCGGGCATTCTGGTGGAGATCTGGCAGGCCAACGCCGCCGGTCGTTACAACCATGCCCGCGATCTGCACGACGCACCGATGGACCCGAACTTCACCGGCACCGGCCGCACCGTGACCGACGCCGATGGCTGGTACCAGTTCCAGACCATCAAGCCTGGCGCCTACCCGTGGGGTAACCACCACAATGCCTGGCGTCCGGCGCACATCCATTTCTCCCTGTTCGGGCCGAGCATTCTGACGCGCCTGGTGACCCAGATGTATTTCCCGGGCGACCCGTTGCTGGCTTACGACCCGATCTACAACTGCGTGCCCGATACCAGCGCCAAAGAGCGTTTGATCGCCAGTTTCGATCTGGAAAAAACCATCCCGTCCTATGCCCTCGCTTATCGTTGGGACATCGTTTTGCGCGGCCGCGACGCCACGCCGATGGAGAAATAAGATGACGCTGAACGCGACCACGTCCCACACCGTCGGACCGTACTACCACATCGGCCTGACCTGGCTGAACCGTGAAGACCTGACCGTTGAACAGACCCTCGGCGAGCGTGTGGCGATCACCGGGCAAGTCGTCGACGGCAATGGTGACTTCGTCAACGACGCCATGCTCGAAGTCTGGCAAGCCAACGCCGCTGGCAAGTACGACCACCCCGAAGACGATCAGGACAAACCCCTGGACCCGAACTTCGAAGGGTTTGGCCGGGTGCCGGTGGATGCGCAAGGGCGCTTTCGCTTTACCACGATCAAGCCGGGCACCGTGGAAGGCCTGAAGGGCACGACCCAGGCGCCGCACCTGGTGGTGCTGGTGTTTGCTCGCGGGTTGGTGAAACACTTGCTGACGCGGATTTACTTTGATGGTGAGCCAGCCAACGTGGCGGACCCACTGCTCGAATGCGTGCCCGCCGAGCGTCGTGGCACCTTGTTGGCGAAGCAGGATGCTGCGGGTGTTTATCAGTGGAATGTGATTCTGCAGGGGACGGATGCGGAGACGGTGTTCTTCGATTACTGAGTGATCGTTGCTCTTGTGGCGAGGGAGCTTGCTCCCGCTGGCTTGCGAAGCAAGCCCAAACCCGGCTGACATGATGTATCAGGCAAACCGCGCCAACCGGTTTTACGACTGCTTCGCAGCCGAGCGGGAGCAAGCTCCCTCGCCACAGAGATTGCATTGCTCTCAGGTTATGCATCCATCTGCGGAACGGGACTATTGCGAAATATGTCTAGACTCTCACGGTCCCCACAGAGTGAAAAAACAATGACAACCTCCACAGCTGTCTACACCGGTGAAGAACGCAGCAAAAGAATCTTTGCGATTGTCGGCGCCTCGTCCGGCAACCTGGTCGAGTGGTTCGACTTCTACGTCTACGCCTTCTGTGCGATCTACTTTGCCCCGGCCTTTTTTCCGTCCGATAACCCCACGGTGCAGTTGGTCAACACCGCGGGCGTGTTTGCCGCCGGGTTCCTGATGCGCCCCATCGGCGGCTGGATCTTCGGTCGGCTGGCGGACAAGCACGGGCGCAAGAACTCGATGCTGATCTCGATTCTGATGATGTGCTTCGGCTCGCTGCTCATCGCTTGCCTGCCGACCTACAACAGTATCGGTGTCTGGGCGCCGATCCTGCTGTTGTTCGCGCGCTTGCTGCAGGGCTTGTCGGTGGGCGGCGAATACGGCACCACCGCGACTTACATGAGCGAAGTCGCCCTCAAGGGCCAGCGTGGGTTCTTTGCGTCGTTCCAGTACGTGACGCTGATTGGCGGACAGTTGCTGGCGGTGTCGCTGGTGGTGATCCTGCAGCAGTTCCTCAACGAGGATGAATTGCGTGCCTACGGCTGGCGGATTCCGTTCGTGGTCGGTGCGGCGGCGGCGTTGATTTCGTTGTTCCTGCGTCGTGCGCTCAAGGAAACCAGCAGCAAGGAAATGCGTGAAAATAAAGACGCCGGCAGCATCGGTGCGCTGTTCCGCGATCATAAGGCCGCCTTCATCACCGTGCTGGGTTACACCGCCGGCGGTTCGCTGATTTTCTACACCTTCACCACGTACATGCAGAAATACCTGGTGAACACCGCCGGCATGCACGCCAAAACCGCCAGCTACATCATGACCGGCGCGCTGTTCCTTTACATGTGCATGCAGCCGTTCTTCGGCATGCTCGCCGACAAGATCGGCCGGCGCAATTCGATGCTCTGGTTCGGCGCTCTCGGCACGCTGTGCACCGTACCGATCCTGCTGAGCCTGAAAAGTGTCAGCAATCCATTCCTGGCCTTTGTGCTGATTACCGTGGCGCTGGCGATCGTCAGTTTCTACACCTCGATCAGCGGTCTGGTGAAAGCCGAAATGTTCCCGCCAGAAGTGCGCGCCTTGGGCGTAGGCCTGGCGTATGCGGTGGCCAACGCGATCTTCGGCGGTTCGGCGGAATATGTAGCCCTGAGCCTTAAAGCCGGAGGCATGGAAAACTCGTTCTACTGGTACGTGACGGTGATGATGGCGGTGGCGTTCCTGTTCAGCCTGCGTCTGCCGAAACAGCCGAAGTATTTGGAAAACGACCTTTGATCTTTATGCGGGGGCCTCACTGGCCCTCGCCTGCAAGGACTGTTTATGAATCAGCGACCGGGCAATCAATTGTTCGATGCCTACTTCACGGCACGCGATATGCGTGGGGTGTTCTGCGATCAGGGCCGGGTTCAGGCCATGCTGGATTTCGAAGCCGCACTGGCCCGGGCCGAGGCGCGGGTGGGCCTGATTCCGCAAGCGGCTGTCGCGTCTATCGAAGCGGCCTGTAAGGCCGAGCATTACGACTTCGCCGCTCTCGGCGAGGCAATTGCCACGGCGGGCAATTCGGCGATTCCGTTGGTCAAGGCGCTGGGCAAGCAGATCGCCAAAAGCGATGCTGAAGCCGAGCGCTACGTGCATCTGGGCGCGACCAGCCAGGACGTGATGGACACTGGCCTGGTGTTGCAATTGCGCCGCGCGCTGGAGCTGATCGAAGCTGATCTGGCGCAGCTGGGGGAAACCCTCGCGACCCAGGCCAAGCGATACGTCGCCACGCCGCTGGCCGGACGCACCTGGTTGCAACACGCGACACCGGTCACCCTTGGCATGAAGATCGCCGGTTGGCTGGGCGCGGTGACCCGCAGCCGCCAGCGTTTGCTGGAACTCAAACCGCGCCTGCTGGTGCTGCAATTCGGTGGCGCCTCCGGCACCCTCGCGGCCCTTGGTGAGCAGGCGATGCCGATTGCCGAAGTCTTGGCCGCGGAGCTGCAACTGACCTTGCCGGAACAACCCTGGCACACCCAGCGTGATCGTCTGGTGGAGTTCGGCGCAGTGCTGGGCTTGATCGCCGGTAGCCTCGGCAAACTCGGCCGCGACATCAGCCTGTTGATGCAGACCGAAGCTGGCGAAGTGTTCGAACCGTCGGCGCCGGGCAAGGGCGGTTCCTCGACCATGCCGCACAAACGCAACCCGGTGGGCGCGGCGGTACTGATCAGTGCGGCGACGCGGGTGCCGGGTTTGCTTTCGACTTTGTTCAGCGCGATGCCCCAGGAACACGAACGTAGCCTGGGCCTGTGGCATGCCGAATGGGAAACCCTGCCGGAGATCTGCTGCTTGGTGTCGGGCAGCCTGCAGCAAGCGCTGTTGGTGGCCGACGGACTGGAAGTGGACGCGATGCGCATGACCCGCAACCTCGACCTGACCCAGGGCCTGGTGCTCGCCGAAGCCGTGAGCATCGTCCTGGCGCAACGGGTCGGTCGCGACACCGCGCACCATCTGCTGGAGCAATGCTGCAAGCGCGCCGTGGCCGAGCAACGTCATCTGCGCGCGGTACTCGGCGACGAGCCGCAAGTGACCGCCGAGTTGTCGGACACTGAACTCGATCATCTGCTGGACCCCGCCCATTACCTCGGTCAGGCCCATACCTGGGTCGAGCGAGCGGTGGCTGAACATTTTGCGTTGACTGCCTGAAGGAGACTGCTGTGGCATTCGTACAACTCGCCGATGGCGAACTGCACTACCAAATTCAAGGGCCGCAACTCGACGGACCGGCGGATGCGCCGGTACTGGTGCTGTCCAACTCACTGGGCACCGACCTGCACATGTGGGACGCGCAGATCCCGGCGTTCGCCGAGCATTTCCGGGTGCTGCGTTTTGACACCCGTGGTCACGGCAAGTCATTGGTGACGCCGGGGCCGTACAGCATCGAGCAACTGGGCCGCGACGTGCTGGCGCTGCTGGATGCCTTGCACATCGAGCGCGCGCATTTCTGTGGTCTGTCCATGGGCGGGTTGATCGGTCAATGGCTGGGGATCAACGCCGGTCAGCGTTTGAACAAACTGATCGTGTGCAACACCGCGGCGAAAATCGGCGATCCATCGGTGTGGAACCCACGAATCGAAACCGTGCTGCGTGACGGCGCGGCGGCAATGGTGGCATTGCGTGATGCGTCGATTGCACGCTGGTTTACCCCGGATTTTTCCGCCGCCAATCCGGCAGCGGCGAAGCAGATCACCGACATGCTCGCGGCTACCTCGCCTGAAGGTTACGCGGCCAATTGCGCGGCGGTGCGCGATGCCGATTTCCGCGATCAGTTGTCCTCGATCAAGGCGCCGCTGCTGGTGATCGCCGGCACCGAAGATGCGGTCACACCGCCGTCTGGCGGGCATTTCATTCAGGAACATGTGCGGGGCGCCGAGTACGCCGAGTTCTACGCCGCGCACCTGTCCAACGTCCAGGCCGGCGCTGCGTTCAGCGAGCGGGTGCTGGCGTTTCTTTCAGGTCATTGAGGAATTTTTTGTGGACGAGAAACAACGTTACGACGAGGGCATGAAAGTCCGTCGCGCAGTGCTCGGTGACGCCCACGTCGACCGCAGCCTGAACGCGCTGACCGAGTTCAACTCGGAGTTCCAGGAGATGATCACCCGCCACGCCTGGGGCGACATCTGGACCCGTCCGGGCCTGCCGCGCCACACCCGCAGCCTGATCACCATCGCCATGCTGATCGGCATGAACCGCAACGAAGAACTCAAACTGCACCTGCGCGCCGCCGCCAACAACGGCGTGACCCGCAGCGAGATCAAGGAAGTGATCATGCAGAGCGCGATCTATTGCGGAATTCCGGCGGCCAACGCGACGTTCCACCTGGCCGAGTCGGTGTGGGATGAGTTGGGGGTTGAGTCGCGGGAATAGGGTTACGGCTAAAAAAGATCGCAGCCTGCGGCAGCTCCTACAGAGGAATGGTGAACCCCTGTAGGAGCTGCCGCAGGCTGCGATCTTTTGATTTATGTTTACAACAAACTGATCGGATAGCTGACGATCAAGCGGTTCTCGTCGAACTCGTTGTTGCTGAAGTCACGGCGGATGGTGGAGTTGCGCCATTTGACGTTGAGGTCTTTGAGTGCGCCGCTTTGCACGGTGTAACCCAGTTCGCTTTCGCGGCCCCATTCCTTGCCGTCGCTGGTGGTGGCGGTGTGGACGTTGTCGCCGCTGATGTAGCGGTTCATCAGGGTCAGGCCCGGCACGCCCAGAGCGGCGAAGTTGTAGTCGTGGCGCACTTGCCAGGATTTTTCCCTGGCGTTGTCATAGCTGGAGTTGTAGCTGTCGTTGGCCAGGGTGCCGCCGCTGGTGCCGTTGACCCGCATCCAGGCGTTGTCGCCGGTGAGTTTTTGCAGGCCGACGTAGAAGGTGTTGCCACCGTATTTGGCCGAGAACAGGCCCGACCAGGTCTTGTTGTCCAGCTCGCCCGCCCGGGCGCTGCCGTCATCCTTACCGTAGAAGAACCCGAGGTTGGCGCCCAGCGTCCAGTCGCCCAGCGGTTGGGTGTGGATCAGGTTGACGTATTGCTGGCTGTAGATGTCTTTGAGTTCAGCATTCCACAGGCCAATCTGAGTGCGCTTGTCGTTGAAGACGTATTCGCCGCCCTGGAAGTTGAAGCGGTCTGACTTGAAGGCCGCTTTGCCGGTCATCGACATATCGCTCATGCTGCTGTCGTCGCGCGGGCTGTTGGCGCGGAACTGGCCGCCGTAGAGCGTCAGGCCATCGATTTCCTTCGAAGTGATCTGGCCGCCACGGAAGGTCTGCGGCAGCGAGCGACCGTCGTCCGAACGCAGGATCGGCAGCACCGGCATCCATTCGCCGACCTTCACTTCGGTCTGGGACAGCTTCGCCTTGAACGCCACGTTGGCGCGACCGAAGTTGTCCGCCGGGCGACCATCGTGATCCAGCGGCAGCAACTGCGTCCCACCGGTGCCTTTACCGCCGTCGAGCTTGACCGAATACAACCCCAGCACGTCCATGCCGAACCCGACGGTGCCCTGGGTGAACCCGGATTTGGCGTCGAGGATAAAGCTTTGCGTCCACTCTTCAGCCTTGCCCTGGCTCTTGGTCGGATTGGTGAAGTTACGGTTGATGTAGAAGTTACGCAGGTTCAGGTTGACCTTGGCACCTTCGACAAAGCCTGCTTCCTCGGCCAAGGCGGGCAGGGCCGCGCCGGCCAGTGCGATGGCGATCAGACTGGGGAACAAATACTGCGTGGTGGAGGAAGTCATGGACTCGGGTCTCTCTAATTGTCAGGGATAAGGCAGTACACAGCCGCAACCAAGGGGTCGCAGACAAAAAATCGAATTCGGATAAGGGGGCGGGCGAGATCAGCCGGAGCGCAGAGGGCGCGTAGTCATGGTGTCGGACCTTGTTGTTATTGATTTTTGCAGGTGCGGACAATGGTGCGAGGGATGGGCGGGGGATTCAATTGGGGGGGGTGGGGTTTTGGGCGATTAACGAACACTAATCGACGCCAGCCTGGGCGCGGACGGTATGAGGCATTCTTAATAAAATCCCATAGTTATTCAGGTTGATAAGGGGTATCCACGGATGTGTTCTATTAATGGCGCCTTGTTGTTTTGTTGATGTTAGATGGAAGTGTTTATTGCTTTAGTTGTAAGACGTTTCCTACAGTGTTGGCTGTCATTAAAGGTAGATCAATAATCGCCGGTTAAACTTAAGAATTGGTGTTGTCGGTTATCGTAAAAAGATTTAAAGGGAGCCATGGGCTTGGCTGGAAAAGAAAAGAGGTCTTGCTATATTCAAATTCCTCAGGCGGGCAAAAGAAACTCTCTTGCTTCGTCAGGGGATGTTTTTCGTCATGCCGAAATAACAAGGAGAAGTACCATGGGTAATAAAGTCAATCAGGAACGTTTGGCCTCGGTTCTGGGACGGGCCGTGCTGGACGAAAAATTTGCCAGCGCCTTACACAGTGATCCGGCAGGGGCGGCTAAAAATATTGGCGTGCACTTAAGTACTGACGAGATCGCGGCGGTTAAAGGTATTGATGCTGCAAAACTGACGGCAGCTTCCTCCAGCATTCGGAACAACCTGGGGATACGCGCGGTATTTGATACACAGAACCAGCAGCAACAAGCGCGCATGGATTAACGGTGGGTGATGCCATTTGGCGTGCCACGAAAGGTGGGCTTTTACGGTGGTACGCCGAATGGCCTTATCAGACTCATGACCTGAAGCGCTCGGGCGCGGCTCGGGCGCGGAGTGAATGACGCATGTCTGTCACCTTGGCTCCAATGAATGACGCGGACTTTGTGACGTTCGCCGAAAGAGCCCTTGCTGAATATGGCGACGGGATGGTCGCCGCCGGCGAGTGGGGCCAGGAGGAGGCGTCGCAAAGGGCACGAAGTGTCTTCGAGCAATTGTTGCCGCAAGGGCGACTGACTGAAAAGAATCAACTCTGGGTGATCGAGGATCAAGCGCGGCGTATCGGTGAGTTATGGGTCGCCGAACGCCACGCTGGCGCCGGTCGGATCGCCTTCATTCTGGATATTTACATTGACCCCGGCGAACGCCGCCAGGGTTATGCAAAACAATCGCTGCTGGCCCTGGAGTCATGGGCGAGCCAGGCGGGATGCAGGGAAGTGCGGTTGCATGTCTTTGGTCGCAACGATGCGGCGCGTCGTCTTTATGAACAACTGGGTTATGGCATTGCCAGTCTGACAATGGCGAAGCCGTTGCCGCCAACCTAAGGGAAGGTTGAGAAATGGACATCGGTAACAGTGGTCAACGTGAGCTCTCGGTCGAGGATTTATTTCAGGGCACGACCTTCCTTGCGGATTCGGAGCCTTCGCGATTTGAAGTCTTGCTGGAGCGTGTCAGTCGAAATCGATACACCAGCTTTGTTGCGCTGTACACCGAACTTTTTCAGTTGTTTCCCAACGCTCCACATCTGGCAGAGTTCTTTGAACAGGCGTTTAATCTTATCGTTCCTCCGACCCGTGAACAGCGCTTGATTATTAATGATCCGGTGTTTCAAGTGTGGAATGTACTGACGGCTCATCATGCCAATCTGGTCATCACGAAAAAGACCGAGGACAGGAGTGAGCTGGAAAAAATGCTGTTTGAATTTCCAGAGATGTTAGTGCGTGTCAAAGCATCCGATAGTTCCCGCGTGAATCATTATTGCCCCCCTGTGCATCGGTTTGATGTCGATCCGCTGGTGGCGATAGTGATGCCGCCCAGCTATGAGTTTCCGGAGGATGAAGCCGTCCGCAAACAGTTGGAGCGTAGCGGTTACTCCGTACGGTTTTTTTGCGACGTGGTGAATATTGCCCTGTTGCGCATAGAGCACACATGGCCCGCCTGCCGTGAGCAAATCAAAAAACTGGTCAAGTCGATTTTTTATTTACCCGATGGTTCATTTCGAAGCTGTTCGGCGTCCCGTTTCACCGGAATCATCCTGTTGTCGAGCCGGGATGATTCGATACTCGATCTGGAAGAGTCCCTGGTGCATGAGGCCACCCATCAGTTGCTCTATCACATTGTCGAGGCGTGCCCGGTCGTTAAGGAAGAAACCTCGCGGGAGCCGTTGTACACCTTGCCGTGGTCGGGACAGAAGCGTGACTTTTATGGCTACTTCCACGCGTTTTACGTGTACATCGCATTGGTCAAATACCTGGGGCGGGTACGTTCGCGTTCGACCGAAGAGCTGCAACGGGCGCAAAACCGTCTTTTGTACATTCTGCGAGGCTTGATCAAGGCATTGCCGGACTTTGAGGCCAGCACTGAATTCACCCCACAAGGACGTCAACTTCTGGAAAACCTCGCCAAAGAGGTCAGAGCACAGGAAAACCAATATGCCGGGCTGTTGGCGATATCGGGGACTGATACTGAGCAACAACGCTTGCTGGGTCTGACCGCCTGAAGCCGGGGAGGCTCACATGGGGATGTTTGATGCCTCGTCCTATCCTGAGGCCGGAGTAGGGCTGGAATACCATTTGCCACGGCGCAGGGCACAGGATGACCGGTCGGAGGATGGACTTGACCCGACGGTCGAGCGAATTCTCGCTGAGGGTTTGCCGCATTTCGATTACGTCGAGTTTCAGCCGACGCACTGCATTCTTCAGCCTCGTTTACTTGACGTCAGCGCTCAAGTACCGAGCCTGCTGCATTCGTCCAGTTTGTCCCTGGGCAGCGTAGGCATCGCGATGGATCGCGAGTTTCTGCACATGACGCGGCGACTGTGCGACAAAACCCGCTCGCCGTGGCTGGCCGAGCATATTTCCTGGTCGCGTTTCCACGGTGGCGACACGCAGCATTTCATTTTGCCGACCCTGGCCCAAGAGGTGGCTGACACGGTGGTGGCCAATGCCATCGAATTGCGCGAGCTCACGGCCACACTGCTGGTGCTGGAAAACGCACCGCGGTTGTTTTCATTGTCGGGCGCACAAGAGCAGTCCGAAGGCGAGTTCATTTCCAGTGTGGTGGAGCGCAGCGGCTCGGGATTTTTGCTGGATCTCGACAGCGCGATCACGACCGCCAGAACCCAGGGTTACGACCTGAACGACTATTTGCGTTCGTTGCCGCTGGACCGGTTGATTGAAATTCACACCGGCCATCCGCGGCGGGATTGGGACATTTTGCGTGAACTGTTCAGGTCATCCCCGGTGAAAGCGATCACCCTGGAGTGGGATATTTCGCGCAAAACCGATGACGCGGAACTGTTGACCTTGATCAAGGCCATCAAGTCCTTGAGGCCCAAGGCCCTGTTCTGGCAGGGGCTTGATCAACAGGGCGATCAACAGACGCCGTCGGAGGGCGCGCAGACCCTGCTGAAACTCAGGGAAAGCACCTGGCTCAGCGTTGGCTCGGCGTCGTTTTTTATCCGGGACCGGCAGCAGGACCTGAGCCTGGAGTTTGACGTGACGTTGCTGCCGTTACTGCGCCACTTCCTGAGCCCGCAGACGCTGGAGAGTGCCTTGTTGCTGCCGGGGGTTTTGCAGAGTCCGGCACAGGACGACAACCTGGCATTCCTGAGAACGCTGGTCAGCCACGGTGTTTTGTTGCCCGTCGCCAATCAATCGGACAGCGCCCCGTCCGAGGAGGATAAACATCCGCTCAACCTTTGGAACCGCTGGGATGCGGCGCTGGAGTTTTACCTGAGTACCCGGACCGGCTCGCACACGCCCTACATCAGCGTTGCCGAGCTGGAAACGGAGCTGGAGCAAAAGGCTTCGGCGCAACGCCAGCCGTCGGCGTTCAAGGACTATTGGTCCCATCCGTTCATTGCCCTGGAAAACCCGCTGTTGCCTGCCTGCGCGATCGCTCAGCCGACGCTGCTGGACTCGCTGTGCAATCGCCGCACGTCGCGAACCTTCAGTGATCAGCCGTTGAGTTCGGCGCAGCTGTCTTTGTTGCTCTATTACACCTGGGGCGCGACGGTCATGGAGCACAACCGCATGGGCGACTACTTCCTGAAGAAAACCTCGCCGGCCGGCGGTTCGCTGCAGGGCACCGAGGTGTATGCGGTGCTGATGAATGTGCAAGGTTTCGAGCGGGGTCTTTACCATTATTCGGTGCGTCGTCACGGGCTGGAGCTGCTTTCCTTGGAAGACCCGCGAGCCTGGATCAGCGAGGCTTGTGGCAGTCAGACATGGATCAAGGATGCGGCAGCGGTGTTCGTTTCCACGGCGCGGGTCGAGCGAATGGCCTGGAAATACGAATTCAGCCGCGCACTGCGGGTGGCGCTGATGGATGCCGGGCATCTGAGTCAGACCTTTTCCCTGCTGGCCACCGCGCTGGGCCTGGGCAGTTTCACTACCGCAGCGTTACGCGACGAAATGTTCGAAAACCGCTTGGGGCTCGATTATCTGGAAGAGCCGGTGTTTCTGGTCAATGGCGTCGGGGTGTGAAGTGAACAGGCTGGTTTATTCACGGCCAACAAAAAGCCCACCAAGTGGTGGGCTTCGTGTTTACGGCGCTATCAGAACAACTTCATCTTCGGCGCTTCTTCTTTCAACGGCTCGTTCTTCGCCGTCTGTTCATTCCAGCCACCGCCCAACGCCTTGTACAGGTTGACCGCGCTGGTCAGCTGCGCCAAGCGGTCGGTGATCAGCGCCTGTTGGGCACTGAACAGCTGACGCTGGGCATCGAGGAAGGTCAGGTTGCTGTCGACCCCGATGCGATAACGACGCTCGGCCAGACGGTAGTAGTCCTGGTTGGCGCTGACGAAATCACGCTGAGCCTGCAACTGCTCGGTGTAGGTCTGGCGTGCAGCCAGGCCATCGGCGACTTCCTGGAAGGCCGTTTGAATGGACTTCTCGTAGTTCGCCACGCTGATGTCTTTCTGGATCTTGGAGTAATCCAGGCTGGCGCGCAGGCTGCCGGCGTTGAAGATCGGCAGGTTGATTTGCGGCTGGAACAACCAGGTGCCCGAACCACCCTTGAACAGACCGGACAGGTCCGGGCTCAGGGAGCCGGCATTGGCGGTCAGGCTGATGCTCGGGAAGAACGCCGCCCGTGCCGCGCCGATGTTGGCGTTGGCGGCCTTGAGGTTGTATTCGGCCTGGAGGATGTCCGGGCGACGTTGCAGCAAGTCCGACGGCAGGCCGGCTGGCACGTCGCTCAGCAGGTCGTCCGACAGTGGCTTGGCTGCTTGCAGATTGGCCGGGATACCGGTGCCGAGCAGCAACACCAGGCTGTTTTCATCCTGGGCGACCTGACGGGTGTATTTGGCCTGTTGCGCACGGGCGTTTTCCACCGAGGTACGTGACTGGGCCAGATCCAGCGCCGAGGCTACGCCCACTTCGTTGCTGCGCGAGGTGAGCTTGTAGCTCTCCTCGAAGGCACCGAGGGTTTCCTGGGTCAGTTTCAGCAGTTCCTTGTCGGCCTGCCAGGTCAGATAGGCATTGGCCACGCTGGCCACCAGACTGATCTGCGTGCTGCGCCGTGCTTCTTCAGTGGCGAAGTACTTCTGCAGGGCCTCTTCGCTCAGGCTGCGCACCCGACCGAACAGGTCGAGTTCATAGGCGCTGATGCCGACGGTGGCCGAGTAGGAGCTGCTGATGGTCGCATTACCGGACTGCGAGGACCGTGCCGGAACCCGCTGACGACTGCCGCTGCCGGTGGCCGAAACCGCCGGGAACAGGTCGGCGCGCTGGATGCGGTATTGAGCCGCATAAGCGTCGATGTTCAGCGCCGCGACGCGCAGGTCACGGTTGTTCTCCAGCGCGGTCTGAATCACCTGTTGCAGCGCCGGGTCGTGGAAAAACTGCTTCCAGCCCTGTTCAGCGGCGGCCTGGTTGGGCGCCTGGGCCGGCGAATACGCCGGGCCTTGCGGGTATTGGCCCGCCACCGGTGCTTCAGGCCGCTGATAATCGGGTATCAGCGAGCAGCCACTCAGCACGAAAGCGGTGACTGCCAGGGAGAGTAGCGACTTGCTCATTAGCCAGCCTCTTGAGAAGTTTCAATGGCGTCATCCTGGTCGGCGACTTTGCGCTGGCCCATGGACGACACGGTGACGAAGAATAATGGGACCCAGAAGATCGCCAGGATCGTGGCCGTGAGCATACCGCCAATCACCCCGGTACCGATCGCATGTTGGCTACCCGAACCTGCGCCCGTGGAAATGGCCAGCGGTACCACGCCGAGTACGAACGCGAGCGAGGTCATGATGATCGGTCGCAGACGCATCCGGCAGGCTTCGATCGCTGCATCGCGCAGGCTACGCCCTTGCTCATGCAGTTCCTTGGCGAACTCGACGATCAGAATGGCGTTTTTCGCCGCCAGACCGATGGTGGTCAACAGCCCCACCTGGAAATACACGTCGTTGGACAGGCCGCGCAGGCTGGTCGCCATCAGCGCACCGATGATCCCCAGCGGCACGACCAGCATGACCGCGATCGGGATCGACCAGCTTTCATACAACGCCGCCAGACACAGGAACACCATCAGCAGCGACAAGGCGTACAGCGCTGGCGCTTGCGAGCCGGACAGACGTTCTTCGTACGACAGACCGGTCCAGGAAATACCGACACCGGCCGGCAGTTTCTTGGCCAGGGCTTCGACTTCGGCCATGGCTTCACCGGTGGAATATCCGGGCGCCGGGGCACCGAGGATTTCTATCGCCTCCACGCCGTTGTAACGGGCCAGTTTCGGCGAACCGTAGATCCATTCACCCCGGGCGAAGGCCGAGAACGGAACCATGGTGCCGGCGCTGTTGCGCACGTACCACTTCTTCAGGTCTTCAGGGCTCATGCGAGCGCCAGGCAGGCCTTGCACATAAACCTTCTTCACTCGACCACGGTCGATGAAGTCGTTCACATAGCTACTGCCCAGGGCAATCGACAGGGTGTTGTTGATGTCGGTGAGGGTCACGCCCAAGGCGCTTGCCTTCTCATCGTCGATTTCCAGCTGGTATTGCGGCTCGTCGTTCAGACCGTTCGGACGCACTTGCGACAGGACCTTGCTTTGCGCCGCCATGCCGAGGAACTGGTTGCGTGCCTGCATGAGCTTCTCGTGACCGATACCTGCACGGTCCTGAAGGAACACGTCGAAACCGGTGGCGTTACCCAATTCCAGTACTGCCGGTGGCGCGAAGGCAAACACCATGGCGTCGCGGAAGGTAAAGAAGTGCTGTTGGGCACGGGCCGCCAGTTTGAACACGCTGTTGTCGGCGTTACGTTCGTCCCACGGTTTGAGCATGATGAACGCCATGCCCGAACTCTGGCCACGGCCGGCGAAGTTGAAGCCGGTCACGGTAAACACCGAGGCCACCGCATCGCCTTCGCCGCCATCCTTGCTCGGACGCAGCAGGAACTCGCGCATTTCATCCACGACCACCTGCGTGCGCTGGGAGCTGGAACCGGCCGGGGTTTGCACCTGGGCAAACAGTACGCCCTGGTCTTCTTCCGGCAGGAACGCCGTTGGAATGCGGGTGAACAGCCAGATCATGCCGACCACGATAATCAGGTACGCCAGCAGGTACGGAGCCTTGTACGCGAGCATGTTGCCGACGCCGCGCTCGTAGCTTTTGACGCCACGGTCGAAGTTGCGGTTGAACCAGCCGAAGAAGCCGCGTTTCGGCGTGCCGTGCTCGCCTTTCGGAATCGCCTTGAGCATGGTGGCGCAAAGCGCCGGGGTGAAGATCAATGCAACCAGCACCGACAAGGCCATGGCCGAAACGATGGTGATCGAGAACTGCTTGTAGATCACACCGGTGGAGCCACTGAAGAACGCCATCGGCAGCAGTACCGCCGACAACACCAGGGCAATACCGACCAGAGCACCCTGGATCTGCCCCATGGATTTCTTGGTGGCCTCCTTGGGTGACAGGCCTTCTTCGCTCATGACCCGTTCGACGTTTTCCACCACGACGATGGCATCGTCCACCAGCAAGCCGATGGCCAGCACCATACCGAACATGGTCAGGGTGTTGATGCTGAAGCCGAATGCCGCGAGGATCCCGAATGTACCCAGCAATACCACCGGCACGGTCATCGTGGTGATGACGGTGGCGCGGAAGTTTTGCAGGAACAGGAACATCACCAGGAACACCAGCACGATCGCTTCGACCAGGGTTTCAACCACACCCTTGATCGACTCGGTCACCACCGGGGTGGTGTCGTACGGGAACACCACTTCCATCCCTTGCGGGAAGAACGGCTTCAGGTCGTTGATGGTTTTGCGCAAGGCTTTTGCGGTGTCGAGGGCGTTGGCACCGTTGGCCAGCTTCACTGCCAGACCGGAAGCCGGGCTGCCGTTGAACTGGGCGCTGACGCTGTAGTTCTCGCCACCCAGGCCTACTTCGGCGACGTCTTTGAGGCGAACCTGCGAGCCGTCCTTGTTGACCTTGAGCAGGATTTCCTTGAACTGCTCGGCGGTCTGCAGACGGGTCTTGCCGATGATCGTAGCGTTCAGTTGCTGGCCGGGCAGGGCGGGCAAGCCGCCGAGTTGACCGGACGAGACCTGGACGTTCTGCGCCGCGATGGCGGTTTTCACGTCCACCGGGGTCAGGTTGAAGTTGTTCAACTTGGCCGGATCGAGCCAGATCCGCATCGCGTACTGGGCACCGAAGACCTGGAAGTCACCGACACCGGCGGTCCGCGAGATCGGGTCCTGCATGTTCGACACGATGTAGTTGGACAGGTCGTCCTTGGTCATGCTGCCGTCGCGCGACACCACACCGATGACCATCAGGAAGTTTTTCACCGACTTGGTCACGCGGATACCCTGCTGCTGCACTTCTTGCGGCAGCAGCGGGGTGGCCAGGTTCAGTTTGTTCTGGACCTGAACCTGCGCGGTATCGGAGCTGGTGCCTTGCTCGAAGGTCGCGGTGATGGTCATGCTGCCGTCGGAGTTACTTTCCGACGAGACATAACGCAGGTTGTCGATACCGTTGAGCTGTTGCTCGATCACCTGCACCACGGTGTCCTGCACGGTTTGTGCAGACGCGCCAGGGTAAGTAACGGAGATCGCAATGGCCGGAGGCGCAATGCTCGGGTATTGGTTGATCGGCAGCTTGAGGATCGATAAAGCCCCGACCAGCATGATCACCAGGGCAATTACCCAGGCGAAAATCGGACGGTCGATAAAAAATTTCGACATGGTTTACTCCCCTTTGCCGCCGACAGCGACTTTGGCTGCCTGTGCGGGGACCGGGCTCTTGGCGTTGACGTTGGTGGCTTCAGTGGCCTTGACTTCAACACCAGGTCTGACGAATTGCAGCCCTTCGGTGATCAGGCGATCGCCTGCCTTCAAGCCGTCTTCAATCAACCATTGGTTGCCGACAGTACGGCTGGCCTTGAGCTGACGCAGTTCGACCTTGTTGTCTGGCCCGACGACCAGCGCGGTCGGGGTGCCTTTGAGGTCGCGGGTCACGCCTTGTTGCGGCGCCAGAATCGCCGCGCTGTTCACGCCGGATTGCAACTGAGCGTGAACGAACATGCCTGGCAGCAGGGTGTGATCAGGGTTCGGGAACACCGCGCGCAGGGTCACGGAACCAGTGGTCTGGTCTACCGAGACTTCAGAGAACTCGAGCTTGCCGTCCACGGCGTACTGGCTGCCGTCTTCCAGGGTCAGCTTGACCGCGGCGGCGTTGTCGCCGGCCTTTTGCAGGCGACCGCTTTCCAGTTCGCGGCGCAGCTCAAGCAGCTCCACCGAGGACTGGGTCACGTCGACGTAGATCGGGTCCAGTTGCTGGATGACCGCCATGGCGTCGGTCTGGCCGCTGCTGACCAGTGCGCCTTCCGTCACCGACGAACGGCCGATGCGACCGGAGATCGGTGCGTAAACCTTGGTGTAGCGCACGTTGATCTGGGCGGTCTGCAGGGAGGCTTCCGATTGCAGGCGGTTGGCCAGTGCCGTGTCGTATTCCTGACGGCTGACGGCCTGTTCGTCGACCAGTTGCTTGTAGCGATCGGAGATCGACTTGGTCGAACGCAGGTTGGCTTCGGCGCTCTTCAGGGTCGCGTCATAGACCGACGGGTCGATCTGATACAGCTGCTGACCGGCCTTGACGTCGCCGCCTTCCTTGAACAGTCGCTTGAGAATGATGCCGTTGACCTGTGGGCGAACTTCGGCAATGCGGAACGCACTGGTGCGCCCCGGAAGTTCAGACGTCAGGGTGAAGGCTTGTGGTTGCAGGGTTACGACGCCGACCTGAGGGGTGGGTGCGGCAGGTGCCGCCTCTTCCTTTTTACATCCACTGAGCAGCGATGCCAGGGCGAGGGCAGTAACCAGAGCGGTAACAGCTGGCTTGAATTGCATGAAGATCCTCGGGTCAGGCGCGCAAGTTGCGCACAAGAAAGGTGGAAGGTTAAAAAATTTTACCGGGTGGATAAGTAGCTTGCTAAGGAATATACTTACATTCATGCTTGTTTGTAAATACCTTGGCGGCGTACCCACACCGTTACAAAAGCCGTCCAAAGATTTGAATTGTAGGCCTGGGACGAAGCCCGAAAGCGCTCGCCTCACTTCTATTCAGCGGATGTTCAGACATCGCTGAGGCACCCTGATTGAGGTTTTACTGCCATGGTCCGTCGCACCAAAGAGGAAGCTCAAGAAACCCGAAGCCAGATACTCGAAGCGGCAGAAAAAGCCTTTTTCGAGCGGGGCGTGGCACGCACGACGCTGGCGGATATCGCTACCCTGGCCGGGGTGACTCGCGGGGCTATCTACTGGCATTTCAGTAACAAGGCGGATCTGCTGCAGGCGATGCTCGATACCCTGCATGAGCCGCTGGATGAAATGGCCAAGGCCAGTGAAAGCGAAGACGAACTCGACCCGCTGGGCTGCATGCGCAAGTTGCTGATTCATTTGTTTCATCAAGTTGCACTGGACCCGAAAACCCGACGCATCAACGAGATTCTGTTTCATAAGTGCGAATTCACCGATGAAATGTGCGACCTGCGCCAGCAGCGCCGAACGGTCAGTCTCGATTGCAATGTGCGAATCGCGCTGGCCCTGAGTAATGCGGTGAATCGTGGGCAGTTACCGGAAAACCTCGACGCTGCCCGCGCGGCCATCAGCTTGCATGCCTACATCGATGGCATCCTGTATCAGTGGCTGTTGGCTCCCGACAGTTTTCAACTGCACATCGAAGCCGAGCGTTGGGTCGACACAGGTTTGGATATGCTGCGCTTGAGTCCCAGCCTGCGCAATTGAAACAAAATGCGTAATTGGATCCGTTTATGTCAAGGCATGACGCAGGGAATATCCCTGCTTCGCGCGCCTTTTTGCAATGGGATGCTTTTATATACGTACGTTCGCCAGGTTGATAGGTAGCGAGCTACGTATTTTGTAGGGATTTTGTGTCGAGTATGTGAATGAGTGTGAACGCCCCGGCTACAAGGGCGCCGAATAGCCGACCAAAGGCATCGCATTTGCCTCGGTGACCTTTGATCTTCCATACGCCAAAGCCCCGGCTCTTTCGAGTCGGGGCTTTTGCATTTCAACGGTCGAGGCTTACAGCGTCGGATAGTCGATATAACCGACCGGGCCCTTGCCGTAGAACAGTTCCGGGCGCGGCTCGTTCAGCGGTGCATCGGCCTTCAAACGCGCTGGCAGGTCCGGGTTGGCGATGAACGGCACACCAAACGCCACCGCGTCGGCCTTGCCACTGGCCAGCCACTCGTTGGCGCTGTCTTTGGTAAAACGCTCGTTGGCGATGTACGGGCCGCCGAAGGCTTCTTTCAATTGCGGGCCGAGGCTGTCGGCGCCTTCTTTTTCGCGCGAGCAGATGAACGCGATGCCGCGTTTGCCCAGTTCACGAGCGACGTAGGTGAAGGTCTCGGACAGGTTGTCGTCGCCCATGTCATGGGAATCGGCACGCGGTGACAGGTGCACGCCGACGCGGCCAGCGCCCCAGACTTCGATTGCGGCATCAGTCACCTCCAGCAACAGGCGCGCACGGTTTTCCAGGGAGCCGCCATAGTTATCGGTGCGCTGGTTGGTGCTGCTTTGCAGGAACTGGTCGAGCAGGTAACCGTTGGCGCCGTGGATTTCCACGCCGTCGAAACCGGCGGCCTTGGCATTCTCGGCCCCCACACGGTAAGCGTCGACGATGTCGGCGATTTCAGCGGTTTCCAGGGCGCGCGGGGTTGGGTAGTCGGCCAATGGACGAACCAGGCTGACATGGCCTTTAGGCTGGATGGCACTCGGTGCGACCGGTGCTTCGCCGTTCAGGTACGAAGGGTGGGAAACCCGACCCACGTGCCACAGTTGCAGGAAGATTTTGCCGCCCGCGCCGTGGATCGCTTTGGTCACGTTGCTCCAGCCGCGCACCTGGTCGTTGGACCAGATGCCGGGAGTGTCCGGGTAACCGACGCCCATCGGTGTGACTGACGTGGCCTCGCTGAGGATCAGGCCGGCAGAAGCACGCTGTACGTAGTACTCGGCCATCAGCGCGTTCGGCACACGGCCTTCATCGGCGCGGCAGCGGGTCAGCGGCGCCATGATGATGCGGTTGGCCAACTCGAGGTCGCCCAGTTTGATCGGATCGAAAATAGTCGTCATGAAATACAACCCTCGTGAGTGATTAGTTAATCAGTTAGTAACAGGGGCCAGTTCGGCATCGCCGCTCTGACGGAAAGTAATCAGGGTCACCAGCAGGGCGAGCACCGCCAGTGCGGCTGCCGCGAGTGGCACGCGAGTCAGGCCGAAGCCATGGGCGATGACGCTGCCGCCGACCCAGGCACCGAGTGCGTTGCCGACGTTGAAGGCGCCGATGTTCAGGGTCGATACCAGGTTCGGTGCCGCCTTGCCGAAGGTCACCACGTTGACTTGCAGTGCCGGCACGGCGGCAAAGCACGCGGTGGCCCAGAGGAACAGGGTGATTTCGGTCGGGATCAGGGCCACGCTGGTCCAGGTCAGCACGGTGGAGACCACCGCCATGGTGATGAACACGCCGATCAGCGTCGCCGCCATGCCTTTGTCAGCCAGCTTGCCGCCGATGATGTTGCCGACTGTCAGGCCCAGGCCGATGAGCACCAGGGTCCAGGTCACTCCACGCGGGGAAACACCGGTGACTTCGCCCAGCAGGGGAGCGACATAAGTGAACAAGGTGAAGACCGACGCGGCGAACAGGGCGGTCATGCTCAACGACAACCAGATACCGGCCCCCTTGAGGGCGCGCAGTTCGGCGCGCATATCGAGTTTCTCTTCATCGCGCTTGGCTGGCAGGAAGCGGATCAGGCCGATCAGCGCAATCACACCGATCACGGTCACTGCCCAGAAGGTCGAACGCCAGCCAGCTTCCTGACCGAGCGCGGTGCCCAGTGGTACGCCGAGGACGTTGGCCAAGGTCAGGCCGGTGAACATCAGGGCTACGGCCGACGCACGTTTGTTGGCCGGCACCAGGCCTGCCGCCACCACCGAGCCGATGCCGAAGAACGCGCCATGGCACAAGGCGGTGACTACACGGGCAAACATCAGGACGTTGTAGTCACTGGCCAGGGCGCAGAGCAGGTTGCCGATGATGAAAATCCCCATCAACGCTACCAATGCGGCCTTGCGCGGCAGCCTGGCGGTGGCCAGTGCCATGAACGGCGCACCGATGGCCACGCCCAGGGCGTAACCGGTCACCAGCCAGCCGGCGCCGGGGATCGACACGCCTAGGTCCGCCGCCACATCGGGCAGCAAGCCCATGATGACGAACTCGGTGGTGCCGATGGCGAAGGCGCTCAAGGCCAGAATGAGTAGCGAGAGGGGCATTATCAGTTCCTTGTCGGAGCGCTGAGCTCTTTGACGATGGCGTCGAGGAACGCCTGAATCACGTCCTCGTTGCGTTTGAAGAAGTGCCATTGACCGGCTTTCTGGCTGCTGATCAGTCCCGCCCGTTGCAATGTCGCCAGGTGGGCGGAGACGGTCGACTGCGACAGGCCGCAGCGTTGATCGATCTGTCCGGCGCAAATGCCGTACTCATGGTTGTGGATCTGTTCCGGGAACTGGACCTTGGGGTCTTTCAGCCAGATGAGGATGTCTCGGCGTACCGGGTGTGCCAGGGCTTTTATTATTTCGTCGAGGTCGAGGTTCATGGCTTGGGACTCGTGATGAGTAAAACGTTATATCGCGATGGGGCGAACTTTAAATCGGTATTTCGCGATATACCAATATGATTTCGGTCTGATGACTGCGTAAATCGGTATATCGGGTTATAACGATATGATGTATGTAAAGACAAGTATGGGCAGTGCTAAGCTGCGCGGATGAACTATCTCGCACATCTGCACCTCGGTGGCCAACGCCCCGGTCAAATGCTCGGCAGTCTGTATGGCGATTTCGTCAAGGGACGGCTGCAAGGGCAGTTCGATCCAGAGATCGAAGCGGCCATCCAGTTGCATCGCAGCATTGATGTCTTTACCGACCGTCATCCGTTGGTGGATGTCTCGTTGTCACGGTTTTCCATCACGCGCAGGCGTTATGCGGGGATCGTGCTCGATGTGTTTTTCGACCACTGCCTGGCGCGGGACTGGGCGCTGTACGCCGACCGTCCGCTGGGGCAATTCACCTCGGATGTTTACCGGGTGCTGCTGGCCGAGCCGCAGTTGCCGGAGCGCCTGGCGAAGATTGCGCCGCACATGGTGGCCAATGACTGGTTGGGGGCTTATCAGGAGTTCGAAGTGCTTGAGCAGGTGCTGCGGGGGATTTCACGCAGACTGACGCGACCCGAGGAGCTGGCCGCGGCAATGCAAGAGTTGCGGCGGTTGTATGAACCGTTGAGCGAGGATTTCCGGTTGTTCTATCCGCAGCTTCAGGATTTTGTGGCGCGTCGAGTGTAGAAAAGATCGCAGCCTTCGGCAGCTCCTACAGAGGTACGCCATTCCAATGTAGGAGCTGCCGAAGGCTGCGATCTTTTTCTATCAGGCAGCGATCAGCTCACCGGTACGCCGCGGCTCGGCAGGTTTCGCGACTTCACCAAACAACGCCTTCTGCACCGCCTGCTGTGCTTCGAATGCCAGCGCCGCGCGTTCCCGGTCCTGGCAAGCGATCGGCTTGAGCAGATGAATCTCCACCTCACCCCGATCATTGGCGAACAGGCGCATCAGGTGTGACAGCAAATCATCATCGCCAATGAACGGTGCCAGGGTATCCAGCTCGCCGTTGCGCAGATAACGAATCGCCACCGGTTGCAGCGCCACTTCGGAATCGATCGCCGCTGACAGCAAACGACCATGAAACGTGCGCAGCGAACGCCCATCGGTGGTGGTGCCTTCCGGGAACATCAGCAGCGGGTGTTCCTGTTCCAGATGGCGAGTCATCTGTTTGCGGATCAACTGACTGTCGCCTGAACCACGGCGAATGAACAGGCTGCCAGCCTTGGCCGCCAACCAGCCCGCCACCGGCCAGGTGCGCACTTCAGCCTTGGACAGGAACGACAGCGGCGTGAGCATGCCCAGCAGCGGAATGTCGGTCCAGGACACATGGTTGCTGACCCAGAGCATCGGCGCCTTCGGCAATTGACCATGGACGGTGACATGAAAGGGCAGGGCATTGCTCAGCCGCGCCATGAAAAACCGCGACCAGCGCTGGCGACGGACCATCGAATGGGCAATCCCCAGTCGTTCGAACGCGCCGAACACACTGGCCATGCTCAAGCCCAGCGCCACCACCATCAGCACTCGCGCAATTCGCGCGTACACCCGCAAGCGGCTCATTACACAGCCGCCTTGAAGTGCTTGGCGTAACGCGGGCAGAGCTCGTCGCGCTTGAGCAGGATGAACACGTCGGCCACCTGGAAGTCTTCGTCCCAGCACGGCTCGCCGCAGATTTTCGCGCCCAGGCGCATGTAGGCCTTGAGCAGCGGAGGCATTTCGGCGATGACGTTCGATGGAATGTCCAGCGTCGGCAATGGCTTCTTCGGCTCGGCCCGCAGGTGTTCGGTGCACAGGTAACGTTCGCGCAGGCGTTGCATGATCGCGTGGGCCTGGATGCCGCCGTCCTGCATTGGAATGCTCGCGCACCCCATCAAATAGCTGTAGCCGCCCTGGTTCAGCACTTCGGCCAGTTCACCCCAGAGCACGGCGATGGTGCCGCCGTTGCGGTAGGCCGGGTCGACACAGGTGCGACCGATTTCCAGGATCGGGCCTTTCAGATGGATCAGGCCATGCAGGCTGAATTCTTCTTCGCTGTAGAACTTGCCCAGGCTGCTGGCGGCTGTGTGGTCGAGCAAACGAGTGGTCGCCACCAAGCGCCCGGTGTTCAAGTCACGCACGCCGATGTGGGCGCAGTGAACATCATAGTCATCCATGTCCAGACCCAATTCCGCGCCTTTCAGCCTGGCGTTGAATTCGCCGCTGAACACGTTGAAGCGCAAGGCCTGGGCTTCCTGCAGTGCCTCGGCGCCCACCAGGCGTTCGGCTTGCAGGCGGCGTTCATTGCCGGTGTCGCTGATGCGGGCGATCTGAGTCATTGCGAATCTCCGTACGGGCTGGCCACCCGTCTTGGGTTGCAGCCGATCGACTTTCTTTATGCAGCCGTGTTGTGCAAAGTCAGGCTATGTAGCCCCGGTGTCATCGCCATGAAGCTTTGGTGATGCTTATATGACAGCCCACAAGGAGCCTCTTATGCCCTGGCAAACCCTGTTGAACCGCAGCGATCGCCTGCCCGCCGATACCGACCTTGGCGAAGGCTTCGCGACCTTGTTGCACCGCTTGGGCACGGTCACCCCGTTCGAATTGGCGGTGAACGGCGGACGGCTGATGGCGACTCCGGGGTTGGCGTTTCTGGTGGGGTATCAGGCGGCGTTGCGCATGCTCTGGCCGAGCGCGCCGCTGAGCCTCGGTGCGTTGTGCGCGACCGAACAGCGCAGTTTGCGGGTGGCGGACATGCAGACCCGGCTGCGGGATCTGCGTCTGAGCGGACGCAAGGATTTCGTCACCGCCGGCGATGCCGCCGACTGGCTGCTGGTCGCCGCTCGCAGCGAAGAGCCAGGCAGCGACCCGCGCCTGAGTCTGGCGGTGGTTTACCCCGGCGAACCAGGCGTGCGTCTGGAGAAACTCGCGCCGTTGCCGTTGATGCCCGAGATCAGCCACGGTCGGCTGTTTCTCGACAACGCGCTGTGCGAATTGCTGGCGGGGGACGGCTGGGATGCTTACGTCAAACCGTTCCGCACCCTGGAAGACATTTATGTGCTGAGTGCGATGACCGCGTGGCTGTTCGGCATCGGCCAGGACAACGACTGGCCGCACACCTTGCAACTGCGTTTGCTGGCGCTGCTGGCCGGGTGCGCGGAAGTCAGCCGCCAGGCGCCGAACAATCCGGCCGGGCATGTGTTGCTGGGCGGTTTGTTTGCACAGTTCGATGGGCTCAAGGCTGAAGTGAATCAGGCCATGACCGATGGCCCGCCCCAATGGGCGGCGGTGTGGCAGCGCGATCAGGCCGTGATGGATCTGGCGGCAGGGGCGCGGGGCAAGCGGTTGGCCAAGGCGTTGATGGGATCTTCGTTAGGGTGACGGGCCTCGCCGGATTCTGACGTTCCCCCGTAGGAGCTGCCGAAGGCTGCGATCCTTTGATCTTGATCTTTTCGAAACCGCTGAAGATCAAAAGATCGCAGCCTTCGGCAGCTCCTACAGTGACCGTGTTTAGCGTGAGACTGTCATGTATTTCGACTAGCGTGAGCAGATCTGTCTCCCGGGCACCCCACCATGTTCAAAGGCTTGTCCCTGACGTTCATCCTGCTGTTCAGCTTCACGGCCCAGGCCGAAAGCTGGCCGGCCGAGCAATGGTTGCCCGGCCCGACAGTCACCGGCCCGGCCGTTCAAGCCCTGGAAAACTACGCTTTCCCACTCCGCAACGACACCACCCGCGAGGGCATCCGCACCGATGCCTTGCTGGTGATCCATGACGGCCAACTCGTCTACGAGCGCTACGCCGGCCCGACCCGTGCCAACACCCCGCACCTGACCTGGTCGATCAGCAAAAGCCTGATGGCCACGGTGCTCGGCGTGGCTTATGGCGAAGGTCTGTTCAACTTGCAGGACCCGGTGGTGCAGTTCTATCCAGCGCTGGAAAAACACCCCGCCATGACCATGGCCGACTTGCTGCATTGGGCCTCGGGCCTGGATTGGCAGGAAGACTATGAGTACGCACCGTTGAAGTCCTCGGTGGTGGCCATGCTCTACACCCGAGGTCATCGCGACATGGCCGCGTTTACCGCCGACCACGACGCGTACGCCAGACCCGGTCAGGCCTTCCGCTACTCCAGTGGCGACAGCAACCTGCTTTCCGCTGCGTTGAAAAACATCGTCGGTCCCGCCCGTTATCCGGATTATCCGTGGACCGCATTGTTCGAACCCCTGGGCATTCGCGGCGCGGTTTGGGAAGCGGATGCCACGGGGACATTTGTCGCTTCGTCCTATGCCTACCTCACCGCCCGGGACCTGGCACGGGTCGGCCTGTTGATGGCGCGCGACGGTCGCTGGCGCGAGCGGCAGCTGCTGCCCAAGGCGTGGGTCGACTTCAGCCGTGAGCCGTTCGCCCACTACCGAGCCAACCAGGATGAAGCGGTGCCCGGCGGCCATTGGTGGCTCAATCGAGCGGTGGACGGTGCAGCACAACCCTGGCCCGATGCACCCGTCGACACCTTCGCTGCGCTGGGCCATTGGGGCCAGGCGATGTACGTGATTCCCAGCGTAAAGCTGGTGATCGTCCGCTACGGCGATGATCGCGATGGAAGTTACCGGCATAACGAACTGCTCAAACTCGCGCTCAAGGCGTTTGCCATGAAGGTGCAGCCATGAGCCGTCGCAGTTTCATTCGCCGTCGGCCGATCAGCGCATTGTTGCTGGTGCTGCTGATCGCTTTGCTCGGCTGGGGCTGGCAGGAACGTGTGGCGTTGTGGGCTTTTCCCGACATCATCAGCGCTTACACCGCCAAGGAGTACTGCTCGTGCCGGTATGTGATGAACAATCCGGCGGCGTATTGCCAGGGTTATGTGAAGCAGTATTTACCCACCAGCGGGTTCATCGATGATGCCGCGAGCAAGCGGGTGACGGTCGGCGGTATGGGGCGCAGCAATAGCGCCGCTTGGGTTGGCGAGCGGCAGGGATGTCGGTTGATCCCTTGAAAAGATCGCAGCCTTCGGCAGCTCCTACATTGACCGAGTGAAAACCCGATCCTGTAGGAGCTGCCGAAGGCTGCGATCTTTTGATCTTTTGATCTGCGCGGTTTGCAATGCGCCCACGGACAGTTAAGGTTCGCTCAGGTTTATCTGCCCCCGAGTTTCTATGTTCAAGCGGTTCGTCTACAAAACCCTCGCTTCCCTGCTGCTGGCCGGTGTCACCGTGTCGGCCCAGGCCAATTGGTATCTGGACGGCGAGTCCTCGCGGCTGTCGTTTGTCAGCACCAAAAACGCCAACATCTCCGAAGTGCAGCGCTTTCTGGTGCTGCATGGCAAGGTCGACCCCAAGGGGCTGGCCGAGGTGGAAGTCGAGCTGGAGTCGGTTAATAGTGGCATTCCGCTGCGTGACGAACGCATGCGCAAGGAACTGTTCCAGATCCAGACGTTTCCCGAAGCGCTGATCACCACGCAGATCGATTTGCGGCCAATCAACGACCTGGCGCCCGGTGCGCAACTGGAACTGCGCTTGCCGGTGACCGTCAACCTGCATGGCAAGCAACACCAATACAACGCCGAACTGCTGGCGACCCGTCTCGATGACCGGCGCTTTCAAGTGGTGACCCTCAAGCCTTTGGTGATCAGCGCCGAAGATTTCGACCTGGCCCCAGGCCTGGAAAGCTTGCGCAAGCTCGCCGGTTTGTCGGCCATCAGTCTGTCGGTACCGGTGGGTGCGGTGCTGATTTTCACGGCGCGCTGAAATGCGTGGTGCAATTTTTCCGTGGCGCGAAGGCAATCGCTTCGAACTGCTGATCGACGGCCCGCAGTTTTTCCCGCGCATGCTGGTGGCGATTGCCCGCGCCGAAGAACAAGTCGAGCTGGAGCTGTACCTGGTGGAGGCAGGGGCCTGCGCCGAGGCGATGGTTCAGGCGCTGGTCCAGGCGGCCGAGCGTGGCGTGCGGGTACGCTGTCTGTTCGATGACTATGGCAGCCTGGCCTTCACCCTGACTTTGCGTCAGCGCCTGATGGCCGCCGGGGTCGAGTTGCGTTTTTACAATCGGCTGAGCTGGCGACGCTGGGTGGGCAACTTCTATCGCGATCACCGCAAGTTGCTGCTGGTGGATCAATCCCTGGCGGTCGTCGGTGGCACCGGGGTCACCGATGAGTTCTGGTCACCGGGCGAAGACACCTGCGAATGGCACGAAGTGATGGTGGAAATCACCGGTCCCCTGGTGATCGACTGGCAATTGCTGTTCGACCGCCAATGGATCGCCAACCGCTATCGGCGCGCCTGGAAACCCGTTTCGCACTTCGGTTTACCGCGCCTGCCGCGAGTGCCGGTGATGGGCGAGGGCATGGGCCGGGTCGCTTATGCCGACGCACGCCAGCACCGGGACATTCTGCAATCGCTGATTCGCGCGCTGAACAGCGGCAAACAGCGAATCTGGCTGGCCACGCCGTATTTTCTGCCAACCTGGAAAGTCCGCCGCTCGCTGCGTCGGGCGGCGAATCGGGGCGTCGATGTGCGTCTGCTGCTGACCGGGCCGCGTACCGATCACCCGTCGGTGCGCTACGCCGGGCATCGCTACTACCCGCGACTGCTCAGGGCCGGGGTGAAGATCTTCGAATACCAGCCGTGTTTCCTGCACCTGAAAATGGTGTTGATCGACGATTGGGTGAGCATCGGCTCATGTAATTTCGATCACTGGAATCTGCGCTTCAATCTGGAGGCCAACCTCGAAGCCCTGGACCCCGGGCTGACCCGGGCGGTGGCGGCGAGTTTCGAGAATGACTTTGCCTTGAGCCAGGAGGTCAGTCTTGAGGCGTGGAAGCGCCGACCGTTGTGGCGGCGGGTCAAGCAAAGGGTATGGGGATGGGTGGATCGGGTGGTGGTGAATCTGCTGGATCGGCGGGGGTAGGTTCTTCAGGATCAAAAGATCGCAGCCTTCGGCAGCTCCTACACAGGTTAGCTGCCGAAGGCTGCGATCTTTTGCTTTCAAACGGGGTTACAGCAACTCAAAGCTCTGCTGCGTCACGTCCTGGGAGTCCAGGCCGATCTCCACGTTGAACTTGCCTGGTTCCGCAGCGTACTTGAGCTGGGCGTTGTAGAACTTCAGGTCATCCTCGGTGATGGTGAAGTGCACGACTTTCTGTTCGCCGGCCTTGAGCAGCACTTTCTGGAAGTTCTTCAATTCCTTGACCGGGCGGATCATCGAACCGGTCACGTCCTGGATGTACAACTGCACCACGGTTTCACCATCACGCTTGCCGGTGTTCTTCACCACGACGCTGGCATCGAGCTTGCCGGTCTTGTTCAGCGTGGTCGACGACAGCGCCATGTCGGTCAGGCTGAACTGGGTGTAGCTCAGGCCGTAGCCGAACGGGAACAGCGGCCCGGTGGTGTCTTCGAAATACTGCGAGGTGTAGTTGCCCGGTTTGCCCGGGGTGAACGGCCGGCCAATGCTCAGGTGGTTGTAGTAGGTCGGAATCTGACCCACCGAACGCGGAATGGTGATCGGCAGTTTGCCCGACGGGTTGTAGTCGCCGAACAGCACGTCAGCGATGGCGTTGCCGCCTTCGGTGCCGCTGAACCAGGTTTCCAGAATCGCGTCAGCCTGCTCTTTCTCTTCGAGAATCGACAGCGGACGGCCGTTCATCAATACCAGCACCAGCGGTTTGCCGGTGGCTTTCAACGCCCTGATCAGCTCGCGCTGGTTGCTCGGGATATTCAGATCGGTGCGGCTCGACGATTCGTGGGACATGCCACGGGATTCGCCCACCGCAGCCACTACCACATCAGCATCCTTGGCGGCTTTTACCGCTTCGTCGATCAACACGTTGGCCGGGCGCGGATCATCCACCACTTCCGGTGCGTCGAAGTTGAGGAAGTTCAGGTAATCGAGGATTTTCTTGTCGTCGGTGATGTTCGCGCCACGGGCGTAGATCAGCGTCGATTGCGCGCCGAGTGCGTGGGTCATGCCGTCGAACAGAGTGACCGATTGCGCAGGACGGCCAGCGGCGGCCCAGCTGCCCATCATGTCGATCGGAGCCTTGGCCAGTGGGCCGACCAGGGCGATTTTTGCGGTTTTCTTCAATGGCAGGGTGTCGCCCTGGTTCTTCAGCAGCACCAGGCTGCGGCGCGCGACATCACGGGCCTCGGCGCGGTGCAGGCGGCTTTCGGCGTAGGTGTCGGCCGGGTCATCCTCGGCCTTGCCGATGCGCAGGTACGGGTCTTTGAACAAGCCCATGTCGTATTTGGCGGCGAGCACTTCGCGCACGGCGTTGTCGATGTCTTTCTGTTCGATCTCGCCGGATTTGAGCAGCCCCGGCAGCTCTTTGCCGTAGAGCGTGTCGTTCATGCTCATGTCGATGCCGGCCTTGATCGCCAGCTTCGCCGCTTCACGACCGTCGCGGGCGACGCCGTGTTTGATCAGCTCGAAAATCGCCCCGTGGTCGCTGACCGCCAGGCCCTTGAAGCCCCATTCCTTGCGCAGCAGGTCGTTCATCAGCCAGGTGTTGGCGGTGGCCGGCACGCCGTTGATCGAGTTCAGCGCAACCATCACCCCGCCGGCACCGGCGTCGATGGCGGCGCGGTACGGCGGCAGGTAATCCTGGTACATCTTGACCGGGCTCATGTCGACGACGTTGTAGTCGCGACCGCCCTCGACCGCGCCGTACAAGGCAAAATGCTTGACGCTGGCCATGATGCTGTCGGCCGCGTTCGCACCGCTGCCCTGGAAGGCCTTGACCATCACACCGGCGATTCGCGAAACCAGGTAAGTGTCTTCACCAAAGCCTTCGGAGGTGCGGCCCCAGCGTGGGTCGCGGGAGATGTCGACCATCGGCGCGAAAGTGATGTCGAGGCTGTCAGCCGCGGCTTCCTGGGCGGCGATGCGCCCGGAGCGGCCAATGGCGTCCATGTCCCAGCTCGAGGCCAGGGCCAGGGGGATCGGGAAAATGGTCCGGTGGCCGTGGATCACGTCGTAGGCGAAGAACATCGGGATCTTCAACCGGCTGCGCATGGCCGCGTCCTGCATCGGACGGTTTTCGGCGCGGGTGATCGAGTTGAATGTGCCACCGATATTACCGGCCGCGATTTCCTTGCGGATCAGCTCCCGAGGCATTTCCGGGCCGATGCTGATCAGGCGCAACTGGCCGATTTTTTCATCGAGGGTCATTTGTTTCATCAGGTGGCTGATGAAGGCGTCCTTGTTCTCTATCGGTGCGGGCGTCGTGGCGGCCAATACAGTATGACTGGCCAGGCTGACGAACAGGCCCAGCAAACACAGCTTCTTCATGAATGTTCTTCTCAAAAGGCCCAAGCGGCAGTGAATACGCGCCGGTCAGCCAAAATTTTGGGAGCGACTATTGTTGTTTGGGTGTTGCTTAGAAAAATGCAGCACACTTCTTACTGTTTTTCCGCTGGGCATCTTTTAGCCCATTGGCTCGATGCAATCCAGTAGCGGCGCAGATTATGCCCCAAGAGCCGGGGTCAAAGTTCGCCGGTTGTTTTATCAACGTAGTGTGCAAGGGAGCATCAACCAGATGAATGTACGACACCCCTATCGGTCGAGCCTGCAGGTTGCAGCCTTGATGTTGCTGACCACACTGCTGGCGGGTTGCGGCATCAACACGATCCCGACCCTCGACGAACAGGCCAAGGCTGCCTGGGGCCAGGTACAGAACCAGTACCAGCGTCGCGCCGACTTGATCCCCAATCTGGTGGAGACCGTCAAGGGTTATGCCCGGCATGAGGAAGAAACCCTGACCGCCGTGGTCGAAGCCCGGGCCAAGGCGACGTCGATTCAGGTGGATGCCAGCACGCTGGACAATCCGGAAAAACTCAAACAGTTCCAGCAGGCGCAGGATCAGCTGACCGGCGCGCTGAGTCGGTTGATGGTGGTGTCCGAGCGCTATCCGGACCTCAAGGCCAACCAGAACTTCCTGGCGCTGCAATCACAACTCGAAGGCACCGAGAACCGCATCGCCGTGGCGCGTCGCGACTTCATCCTCGCGGTGCAGAAATACAATACCGAGCTTCGCACCTTCCCCGGTCGCTTGTGGCACACCGTGATGTACAGCGATTTGCCGATCCGCGAAACTTTCGAGGCCACCAGCCCCGGTGCCGAGAAAGCGCCTGAAGTGAAGTTCCAGTAGGCGCCGGACCGGGGTTTGAAGTGCCACCAAGGATGAGGTTGCCAATGCGCGTGATGAAAGTGGGCCTGATGCTGTTGCTCTGGGTCTTTGCCCTGTCGGCCCAGGCCGGGTTGAAGTTTCCGGAACTGACCGGACGGGTGGTGGACAACGCCCAAATGATCGAGCCAGCGGTCCGCGAGCAGCTGGTTCAGCAGCTTAATGCCCACGAGAAATCCACCGGCGAGCAGTTGGTGGTGGTCACGTTGCCGGACCTGCAGGGCGCCGACATCGCGGATTTCGGTTATCAACTGGGACGCTACTGGGGCATTGGCCAGAAGGACAAGAACAACGGCGCGCTGCTGATTGTCGCGCGTGCCGAGCGAAAATTGCGGATCGAAGTCGGTTATGGCCTGGAAGATCGCCTGACCGATGCGCAGAGTTCGGTGATCATCAATCAGGTGATCACGCCGGCATTCAAGGCCGGCAATTTCAGCAAGGGCATCAGCGATGGCGTTTCGGCGATGCTGGTGGTGCTGGGGGGCAATCCGCTGAACGAGCCGTCGACGGTGTATGAGCCGCGTGGCAATCAGGAGAGCGATTTCGTTGCGCGGCATCCGGGGGTATTCGTGTTCCTGGTGCTGCTGTTTATCCTGACGATCTTCGTCGGCCAGATGTTCGGTATTCTGCCGAGCGGAGGCGGGGGAGGCCGGGGCCGTTCGGGAGGTTTCGGCGGTGGAGGTTTTGGCGGCGGTGGCGGTGGCGGGGGCTTCAGTGGCGGCGGGGGCAGTTTCGGCGGCGGTGGTTCGTCGGGCGGCTGGTGATGACACGGCAGGAAACACAACAACAATAGCGAGCAGGCATTCATAAACATGGCATTACTGACTGAACACGAACAACGCAAAGTCGCCGAGGCGATTGCCCGGGTCGAGCGCGATACCGACGCCGAACTGGTGACGGTGCTTGCGGCCCGCGCCGACGACTATGCGTATATCCCGCTGCTCTGGGCCAGCCTGTTGGCGCTGGTGGTGCCGGGTATCGTGCATTACCTGACCGGTTGGCTGACCATGCACAGTTTGTTGCTGGTGCAATGGGTCAGCTTCATCGTGTTGTGCCTGGTGTTCCGGATTCCGAAAGTCACCACGCGCCTGATCCCGCGCTCGGTCCGTCACTGGCGTGCGTCGAACCTGGCGCGTCGGCAGTTCCTGGAGCAGAACCTGCACCACACCGTGGGCGGCACCGGCATGCTGATTTTTGTCTCCGAGGCCGAGCGCTATGTGGAGATTCTGGTGGATGAAGGGATTTCAAAACGGCTGGACAACAAGAATTGGGACGCGATTGTGGCGACGTTTACCCAGCAGGTGAAGCAGGGGCAGACGTTGCAGGGGTTTGTGACGTGCATCGAGGCGTGCGGCGAGTTGCTCAAGGTGCACGTGCCGGTGACCCAGGTGCGCAATGAATTGCCGAATCGGTTGGTGGTGTTGAGCTAAAAACCAGATCCCGGCAATGACGCGTTCTTGTAGCAGCTGGCGCAGCCTGCGTTCGGCTCGGGCCGCGTTCGGACGAAGCAGTCGCTAATTCGCCTGGATACGGTCTATCTGATACACCGCGTATTTTGATTTTACGACTGCTGCGCAGCCGAACGCAGGCTGCGCCAGCTGCTACGGATCGCACCGTTTGGTAAATAACTGCGTGTCCCGAACGGCCATCCCCCCTAAAATACCCGCCATTCCCCGATTCGCACCGCCCGAGGCCGTTTTTCCATGTCTGTCACCGCCACTCCCGCCAGCCTCGCGCCGGATCACCACGCCCAATTCATCGACCTGCTGCAAACCAGCCTCGACGCCAACGCCTTCATCAAACTGGTGCTGGCCAAGTACGTTGGTGGCGAAGCGGACTTGCAGCGGTTGATCATCAAGCAGCTGACGGTCAAGGATCAGCCGTGCCTGTCCTTCGTCTACCGCTACAAGACCCGCGACATCACCAAGAACCTGCCGATTGCCGAAGGTGTGGCGACCATTGCCGCGCTGTTGCCGGCATCGTTCAAAAATGCGCATTTACTGTCACTGACCGACGAAGCCCAGCTCGAATACAGCAAAAAGGGAAAATCTTCGCTGTTTAAGAGCAAACCACAGCAATTGCGCGAAGTGCCGTCCGCCGAGCACAACCGCGAGAAGAACCGCTTCCTCGACCTGAACCGGCCGTTCCTCAAAGACCTCGGCGTGACCAACGCCCAGCATGAGCTGATCCCGGCGATGTCGCGCAAGTGGAAGCAGATCAACAAGTTCATCGAAGTCTTCAGCCATGCGCTGACCTCCTCGCCGCTGGCGCTGGACAAACCGGTGCGGGTGGCGGATTTCGGCTCGGGCAAGGGTTACCTGACGTTCGCGATCCATGACTACCTGCGCAACACCCTGAAAGCCGAGGGTGAGGTGACCGGCGTCGAGCTGCGCGAAGACATGGTCACACTGTGCAACAGCGCGGCGGCGAAGCTGGAGCATCCGGGGCTGGTGTTCAAATGCGGTGACGTGCGCAGCGTGGCGCCGAGCGAGCTGGATGTGATGATCGCGTTGCATGCCTGCGACATCGCCACCGACTATGCGATTCACACCGGCATCCGTTCCGGCGCTGCGATCATCATGTGCTCGCCGTGCTGCCACAAGCAGATCCGCCTGCAGATCCAGAGCCCGGCGCTGCTCAAGCCGATGCTGCAATACGGCCTGCACCTGGGCCAGCAGGCGGAAATGGTCACCGACAGTTTGCGTGCGTTGTTCCTGGAAGCCTGCGGCTACGAGACCAAGGTGTTCGAGTTCATCTCACTGGACCACACCAACAAGAACAAGATGATTCTGGCGGTCAAACGCGCCGAGCCGGTGGACCCGGCTCAGTTGTTGGTGAAGATTCAGGAGCTGAAGGACTTCTACCACATCAGCGAGCATTGCCTGGAAACCCTGCTGCGGGCTGACGGGTTCCTGGTCGCTAAGGCTTGAGCTGAACCCCCGCCGGTAACGTGCCCGGTTGCGCCGGGCGCACTGCGGTCTTGCGCCCCAACATCACTGTCACGATCACCCCGGCCGCAAACAGCCAGGTAATCGGCTCGACGTGCTCACCGAAGAACAACGCCGAAAACGCGATGGTGAAGAAGATCTGCAGCAACTGGATCTGACTGACCCGGGCAATGCCGCCCATGGCCAGCCCGGCGTACCAGGCAAAGAAGCCGATGAACTGCGAAAACAGCGAGACATAACCGAAGGCCCACCAGGTCCTGGCCGAAATCTCGCCCTGATGTTGCAGTGCCAGGTACAACACCGGCCCGATCAGCAGCGGCGTCGACAGCACCAGCGCCCAGCAGATCACCTGCCAGCCGCCCATCTCCTTGGCCAACCGGCCGCCTTCGGCATAACCCAACCCGCCCACGGCAATCGCCCCGAGCATCAGCAAGTCACCGGCCTGAATGCTGCCGGCGCCGCTGATCAGCGCATAACCGAGCACCAGCGCACTGCCCAGCGCAGCGCAGGCCCAGAAGGCTTTCGACGGGCGCTCATGGGACAGCCACGCGGCATACAGCGCCACGCACAGCGGTTGCAAACCGTTGACCAGTGCGCCGTGGGAGGCGGGCAGTGTCTGCATGGCCCAGGCCGACAGCACCGGGAAGCCGAGGATGACCCCGGCGATCACCAGTGTCAGGCCTTTGACCTGTTTCCAGGTGGGCCATTTTTCCCGGCGCCACAGCAATAACAGCGCTGCCGGAATCGCCGCGAACAGCGCCCGGCCCAAGCCGTTGAGCAGCGGATGGAGTTCCTGCACGACGATCCGTGTGAAGGGTAGGGTCAGGCTGAAGATAACGACGCCGAGCAGGCCGAGGGCCATGCCGGTGTTTTCGCGCGAGGACATGATGGATGACCAGAATTCAGGGTGGCGGGAAGTTTCTTTATCTAGCCATAAACCTGAGGCTTTCCGCTGTTACAGCTGGGTGCAGAGTTATCCGTACAGTTAAGCGCGGTCCCTGTGGCGAGGGAGCTTGTCGGATCGCCGCACCGTCCCGTTCGGCTGCGCAGCAGTCGCAAAACCAGAGACCATCGATTGATTGACGAAGCCGGTAGGGCCGCTTCGCGCCCCAGCGGGAGCAAGCTCCCTCGCCACAAAAAGCCAATCCAGTTCATATCGTTCGTAGTAGTCGGTTATTACCCGACCCGCCGGATAAGGACTACCTTGAATACTCCTGCAGGCCCACGCATTTTCCAGAGGAGTCCTCCCCATGGCTGCTAAAAAAATTCTGATGCTGGTCGGCGATTACGTCGAAGACTATGAAGTGATGGTGCCCTTCCAGGCGCTGCTGATGGTCGGCCACACGGTGCATGCCGTTTGCCCGGACAAAACCGCCGGTCAGACCGTGCGCACGGCGATCCATGACTTCGAAGGCGACCAGACCTACAGCGAAAAACCCGGTCACCTGTTTGCCCTGAACTTTGATTTCACCAAGGTCGATGCGGCGGACTACGACGCGCTGCTGATCCCGGGCGGTCGTGCGCCGGAGTACCTGCGCCTGAACGAAAAAGTCCTGGCGCTGGTGCAAGCGTTCGACAAGGCTGGCAAACCGATCGCCGCCGTATGTCACGGCGCGCAATTGCTGGCCGCCGCCGGTATTCTTGAAGGTCGCGAGTGCAGCGCCTACCCGGCCTGTGCCCCGGAAGTGCGCCTGGCTGGCGGCACGTACATCGATATCCCGGTGACGGAAGGCCACGTTCAAGGCAATCTGGCCACAGCCCCGGCCTGGCCGGCGCACCCGAGCTGGCTGGCCGGTTTTCTCGGGTTGCTGGGCACCAAAATCACGCTGTAACGAGGGACCTGTCCATGTGCGAGCTCTACGTCAAGGCTGATCCGATTCTCTACGAGTCGCGCTCCCGCTCGCTGCGCATCTGCGGGGTGGTCACCACCCTGCGGCTGGAGAATCAGTTCTGGGATATCCTCAGCGAAATCGCCGAGGTCGACGGCATGACCACCAATCAGTTGATCGCCAAACTGTATGAAGAGGTGATGGACTACCGCGGCGAGGTGGTGAATTTCGCCTCGTTCTTGCGGGTCAGCTGCATGCGCTATTTGAGCCAGCGCCGGGTGCAGGCACCTGAGTTGTCGGTGGTGCGGGCGGTGGTGAAGTAGGGCGGTTTTTGTATCGATCCGACTTGCCCGCGAAGAGGCCGATACAGGCGACAGAAAACCTGGCTTGGTCTTTACTCTGAAGCGCGAAACCTCTCAATCGCCAAGGAGAACAAGCATGTCTGGATGGTACGAAGTGAGCAAAACCAGCAATGGTCAGTTCAAGTTTGTGTTGAAAGCGGCCAACGCCGAAACCATTCTGGTCAGTGAGCTGTACACCACGCGCGGTGCGGTCGATAGCGGAATCGCCTCGGTCCAGGCCAATAGCCCGCTGGACGAACGCTACGAGAAAAAAGCCACCAAGGATGGCCATCCTTACTTCAACCTCAAGGCCGCCAACCATCAAATCATCGGCAGCAGCGAGTCTTATTCATCCGATGCCGCGAGGGAAAAAGGCATCGCCAGCGTCAAGGCCAACGGCCCGACCACGGTGATCAAGGACAAGACCTTGCCGGTGTTCTAAACACACCGCATACCCAATGTGGAAGCGAGCCTGCAGGCTCGCTCCCACTGTTGTTTTGTGTGTTCCCGACGATCAGCGCAACGCGTTCAACAAACCCTGCAACTGACTGTGGCCAGTCTCGCCGAGTGCAAACACCGGCAACCGCGGGTCGCCCGCTTCCAGCCCGGTCAGGCGCAAACCAGCCTTGATGGTCGCCGGCAGACCGCCCTTGAGGATGAAGTCCAGCAACGGCAACTGGCGGTAGAACAGTTCGCGAGCCTTGCTCAGATCATTGGCCAATACCGCTTCGTACAAGTCGAGATTGAGCTGCGGGATAAGGTTCGGCGCCGCTGTGCACCAGCCTTTGGCGCCGGCCGCAAACGCTTCCAGCGCCAAGGGATTGCAGCCGTTATAGAACGGCACCCGGCCTTCGCCCAGCAGTTGCAGTTTGTGCATGCGCTGAATGTCGCCGGTGCTCTCCTTGACCATGGTGACATTGTCGACCGCGTTGAAAATCCGCAGGATCAACTCCACCGACATGTCGGTGCCGCTGGTGGCCGGGTTGTTGTAGAGCATGATCGGCACGCCGATGTTCTCGCCGATGGCGCGGTAGTGGGCAAGGATTTCCGCCTCGCTGAGTTTCCAGTACGACGCCGGCAGCACCATCACCACGTCGGCGCCGTGGGCCTCGGCAAAACGCGCGCGGCGCACGGCTTTGGCGGTGGTCAGGTCGGACACGCTGACGATGGTCGGGACGCGTTTGGCGACGTGGCGGATGCTGAATTCGCTGACTTGATCCCATTCCGCGTCGCTCAGGTAAGCGCCTTCGCCGGTGCTGCCCAATGGGGCGATGGCGTGGACACCGCTATCGATCAGGCGGTCGATGGAACGCCCGAGCGCGTCGAGATCAACGCCTTCGCCCTGGGCGGTGAACGGGGTGATGGTGTAGCCGATGATGCCGTGAATGTTTGCGGTCGACATAGCGTCTCTCCTGTCAGGAATGCGTGGGGTCAGTTCAGGCAATCGGCGTGTTGGCGCAGATTCTGCCGGGCGTAGTAGTTGAACGCGGCGGCGTGGCGCTTGGGCTTGGATATCCAGTCGTGGGCTTCACGGCCCAGCTCGGGAAGAATCGGTTTGATTGCACCGGCGGCCATGGCCAGCAACTGCAACTTCGCTGCACGTTCGATCAGTTGCGCAATGACACAGGCCTCTTCGATGGTCGCGCCGGTGGACAACTGGCCATGGTGGGAAAGCAGGATCGCCCGCTTGTCGCCCAAGGCCCCGGCAATCAGTTCGCCTTCTTCATTGCCCACGGGCACCCCCGGCCAGCCTTCGAGAAACGCGCAGTCGTCGTAGAGCGGGCAGAGGTCCATGTGGGAAATCTGCAGCGGTACTTCCAGCATCGACAGCGCCGCGACGTGAGTCGGGTGCGTGTGAATGATGCAGTTCACGTCCGGCCGGGCGCGGTACACCCAGCTATGGAAGCGGTTGGCCGGGTTGGGCATGCCATGGCCTTCAAGCACTTCCAGGTCTTCGTTGACCAGCAACAGATTGCCTGAAGTGATCTCGTCGAAACCCAGGCCCAGTTGCTGGGTGTAATAGGTACCCGGCTGCGGGCCGCGAGCGGTGATTTGCCCGGCCAGGCCGGAGTCGTGGCCGTTTTCGAACAGAATGCGGCAGGTCAGGGCCAGCTTTTGCCGGTCGGTCCACGTATTATCCGCCAGGGTGTTTTGCATCTGTGTCAGCGCTTGCTTGACCAGTTGCTCTTTGGGTAGTGCTAATGTCTTGGCCATATCGGTGTCCTTTGGGTGGGGCATGCAAATGACACTAAAGAGGCTATATGACACTTTGTGTCATTGGCAAGGACAAATCGTTGCCTCCTTGATGGATTAACCGTTCTACATGTCTATCCGTTTGAAATTACTGAGAAAAAAACTCGGCGTGACGCTGGAGGCCTTGGCCGAAAAATCCGGCATGACCAAGAGCTATCTGTCGAAAGTCGAGCGCGGGTTGAATACCCCCTCGATCGCCGCTGCGCTGAAACTGGCCAGGGCGCTGAACGTGAAGGTCGAGGAATTGTTTTCCGAAGACAACGTCAGCCTCGACAGCTACAGCCTGGTGCGCAGCGACGAACGCCAGTCCCTGGCCGCCAACGACCAGAGCCCGGGTTATGCGGTACTGGCCCATCAGGTCAGTGAGCGCAGCCTGTTGCCGTTCATCATTTACCCGCCGACCGAGTTCACCGACAAAACCTTCAAGGAACACCTGGGGGAAGAGTTTCTGTTCGTCCATGAAGGGCAGGTGGAAGTGGACTTCATGAACGAGCGGGTGCTGCTCAATCGTGGAGATGCGCTGCACTTTAATGCGCAGAAACCGCATCGCCTCAGGTCAGTGGGCGAGGTGCAGGCGCAGTTGTTGGTGGTGGTGCATAGCAGCGAGGAATGAGGTTATCGGGCCTTTGTGGCGAGGGGGCAAGCCCCCTCGCCACAGGTCAGACCTCGACCGGCACGGTCAGCTCAGGATTACCGAGCGCATGCGTCTTCGAATCAAAAAAACGCAACGCCACACCCGTCCCCTCGAACGCCTTCGCGTAATGCCGCTTCTGATGCTGGATGAACGCCTTGCTGCGCGGGTAAATCGAGATCGCTACGACTTTCGGCTTTGCCTGGCGCAACGCATGAGCGATGTGACTGTCCTGCTCGCCAAGGGCATGCCCGAAGATGCACAACCCGTCACCGTGGCCGAGTAACTGGTCGTAGCAGAACGACAGGTAATCCGAACTGCGAATGGTCTTGAGTTTGTCTTGCGCCGGGCCTTCGTTGACGAACAGCGGCACGTCGTCGAGGGTCTTGATCGTATTGTTGATCGCGAAATTGCCGAGCAACGTTCCCTCGGTCGACATCAACTTGCGCGCGGTGCCGTCCTGATTGCGCACCAGATGCAAGCCGCCGTGCAGGTACAGCAAACGCGGTTTGTCGGTGGCGCTGGCGCTCAGATCGAAGCCGGGTTCGGCACCCTGGAACAGGTCGGTCACGACGTCCGGCCGATGCTGGATCGCCCAATAGCTGAGCAAGTCGTAGTTGGTGGTGAACACCGTCCGATAGCTGCCCAGTTCCTGATTGATCGTCGCCAGCGTCGAAGGCTTCACCAGCCGCCACGGGATATGCACCGCGTGCACGGTGTTGATCAGCGCTTCCTTGATCGCGTAGTAGCGATTGCGCGGTGCTGCGGAGCTGACGGCCAGGGCCTTGTTGACCCGGCTGGTGGTCTTCAGCGCCCCAAGCACTTGTTCAAAACTGCGCGTCTGCATCGCGTCGAACACGCTCAGCTCGGACTGGCTCAGCGGTTTTTCTTCGACGGTGCGGGCATTTTCGAACAGCGAGTCGTAGCCGAAGTCGTCCCACACGGCGCGGCTGGCGCCGTTACCCACCAGCAGGCCGCCGAACGAGGCGGTGGTGCGCAAGGCGTTCCAGTCTTCAAGTTGGGCATCGACATCCTGGAAATCGGTCATTGCGTTTGTCGTCTCGAAGCAAAAGGTCTGATGGACGGCGACTTTATCACGCCCGGGCGTTGAGCCAGATCAACATACCGCGTGACTGATCGGTCGACCCTGTGCGCACCCGCCGAATCGGCATTGCCGATTTGGTTTCAGCCAGGAGACTCGCGCATGAGCAGTACGTTTTTCATCCCCGCCGTGAACATCATGGGCACCGGTTGCCTCGACGAAGCCATGGACGCCATTGGCAAGTATGGTTTTCGCAAGGCGCTGATAGTCACTGACGCCGGGCTGGCCAAGGCTGGCGTGGCATCGAGGATTGCCGAGAAACTGGCGTTGCAGGACATCGACTCGGTGATCTTCGACGGCGCCAAGCCGAATCCGAGCATCGCCAACGTCGAGCACGGCTTGGGCCTGCTCAAGGAAAGTCGCTGTGATTTCGTGGTGTCTCTGGGCGGCGGTTCGCCTCACGACTGCGCCAAGGGCATCGCCTTGTGCGCCACAAACGGTGGGACGATCCGTGACTACGAAGGTGTCGATCGGTCGGCCAAACCCCAGCTACCGTTGATCGCGATCAACACTACCGCCGGCACTGCCAGCGAGATGACCCGTTTTTGCATCATCACGGATGAATCGCGCCACGTAAAAATGGCCATCGTCGACCGCAACGTTACGCCGCTGCTGTCAGTCAACGACCCGGAACTGATGGTCGCCATGCCCAAGGGCCTGACCGCCGCCACCGGCATGGACGCATTGACCCATGCCGTCGAAGCCTACGTCTCCACGGCAGCCAACCCGATCACCGATGCCTGTGCGCTGAAAGCCATCACATTGATCAGCGACAACCTGCGCCAGGCCGTGCAGGACGGCAGTGACATGATCGCGCGGGAAAACATGGCCTACGCGCAATTTATGGCGGGCATGGCGTTCAACAATGCGTCCCTTGGTTACGTTCACGCGATGGCCCATCAGTTAGGCGGGTTCTACGACCTGCCCCATGGCGTGTGCAACGCGGTGCTGCTGCCTCATGTGCAGAGTTTCAACGCACTGGTTTGCGCCCCTCGCCTGACCGATATTGCCCACGCGATGGGGGCCGACATTCGCGGGCTCAGTCCGGAAGAGGGCGCGCAGGCGGCGATCGCGGCGATTCGCAGCCTGGCCAGGGATGTGGACATTCCCGCCGGTTTGCGTGAGCTTGGTGCCAGGCTCAATGACATCCCGGTCCTTGCCGGCAATGCCCTGAAAGACGCCTGTGGACTGACCAACCCTCGGGCGGCGGATCAGCGGCAGATCGAGGAGATTTTCCGCAGCGCGTTCTAAGCGGTTCGACGGCCGGGCGCGAGCGCTACGCAAAGCAACGCGCCCAAGGCCAGCAAGGTGCATAACAGCGACAACGGCCATGCCTGCTGGCTGGCTATCAGGCTGGCGATACCGCCGATAACGGCGGCCATCAGTTGATGAATGAAACCGCTCAACGCCATCGCATAAGCACCGCCGACCGGCGAACCGTGGTTGGCCAGGGACAAGCTGATCGGGTAAATCAGCGATTGGCCGAATACTGAAAAACAATAGGGCAACCAGAACAGCAGCGCGATAGACGTGCCTGCGAGGCTACCCAGCAACATGACTGCGCTGCCGGCCAGTATCAGCCCGACGCCCGCCGTCATCAGCCATTGCTGACCGGTTTGCAGTACGAAGCGATTGACCGCCACGGCCCCGAGAAAGTACGCCGCGCTGATGGGCCAGCCCAACAAGCCGTATTCCACTGCCGACCAGTTGAAGGCGCCTTGCAGAATCAGCGGTGCAGCGGTGTTGAACGCGACAATCACCCCATACCCCAAGCCACCGGCGAGGGCCGGTAACAGGAAGGCCCGATGACGCAGAATGTACCCGTAGCTCGTCCAGGCCGATGATGGTGTGTTCTCTTCTGCCAGCATCGGGAACGTGACCCGCGCCACCACCAGCGCCATCAACAGGCTCACACCACCCAATAAGTAGAAAATCGCTGACCAGCCCAGTGTCACCTGGATGATCGACCCCAGGTATTGACCGATACCCAGCGCCACCACAAAGGAAATCGATATCCAGGACAACGCCTTGGCCAGCAGATCGCCGCGAAAACTGTCGCGGATCAGCACCCGGGCCATGACTGAAATCCCGCTGGCGCCAATCCCCTGAATCAGGCGAAAAACCAGGAACGATTCAAGTGTCTGGCCCAGAGGCAGGGCCAGGTTGCCCAGCCCATAGAGGCCGAGCGCCGCGAGCAATACCGGCTTGCGGCCAATGCGCTGGCCCAGGCTGCCCCAGAACAGCATCGGCAGCGCCATGCCGATCAGATACACCGCCAACCCCCATGAAACCTGTGAAGCATCTGCGGACAGATCCCGGGCAATATCCGGCAGCGCCGACAGATAAATGCTCATGCCCAATTGGGCGAGAAAAACCGTACAGCAGGTGATCAGGAGGGTGGTGCTGCTCTTCATTTAATCTTCCCTGTTTTTTCAGCCGCCGATGTCCCGGCCGTGAGCACGTAAAAGCTCGGTGATGAGTCCACAGAAATGGCGGATCAGCGTCGTCCCCATGTCGGCGCGCAGGGTGATTCTGATGGCTGCCTTGCCTTGTGCAACCACCGGGAAAAAGACTGCCGAGGTGAAGAATCCGTGATTGGCCAGTTCAATGGCGATGTTGTTGGCCAGCGATGCCTCACCGCAATTGACCAGTCGAATCGCCATGTTGCTGTTGTGTTGTGCGGTTCGTATGAGGCTGTCAAAGAGGCGGATATTAACCTGAAGTTTTTCCTGCAGCGCGGCGAATTCCAGGGTGTGGTGTAGCTGGATGGATGCCCGGCCCGCGCCAATGGCTGCACTGTTCAGGCTTTGCGACCAGTTGTTGGGGCCGCCGTAACGCGCAATGAGCTTCTTCTGCCGTTCACTGCCCAGCATCACCAGACCGCCGCTGGCGCCGAACGACTTGGCCAGCGAGGCGACGATGAGGCAGTCATCATCCAGGGTATGCAGCCTGGGACGCACAAGACCGACGCCGAATGTTCCTACAGAGGAAAGCGCGTGGGAATCGTCCAGATAGAGAAACAGCCCATAGCGGTCCTTCAGATACAAAAGGCTGTCCATGTCCGCAACCCCGCCCATGCTGTAGGCGCCGTCGGCGACATACGCGACCCTGGTGTGTCGTTGACACAGCGTCTCGAGGAAGTCCATGTCGTTATGCGGGCACGTCACGACCTTCGTTTCATCGGCACAGGCGGCTTTGAGGTGATTCATCGAGTAATGCGCCAACCGGTCGAAAGCCATCACCGGAGGGCGATTTT
This sequence comes from Pseudomonas sp. B21-019, assembly GCF_024749225.1. NCBI lineage: Bacteria > Pseudomonadati > Pseudomonadota > Gammaproteobacteria > Pseudomonadales > Pseudomonadaceae > Pseudomonas > Pseudomonas sp. B21-019. The sequence continues at coordinate 4,884,659 of NZ_CP087193.1, read as the reverse complement.
CCGTGAATACGCCGCTGGCCAGCAGCGGCAGGATCCCGGCACTCGCCGCGCTGCACGACAGAGTGCTCAGGCAACTGGTGCCGAACAACTCGGACAGTTCGGTTTCGTATTGGTCCAGAATCGCCAGCTTGCAGCGGCTCCTGGAATTGGCGATGCGAAGTGTGCCGGTTTCCCACAGCGTGGTCATGGCACCGTCGAGAATATCGGGATGGTGATCCAGACCCAGGTATGACGTCGTACAGAAATGATGAAACGCTCTCCCGTACTGATCGAGCATGCGGTTGGCACTTTTTATCTCAACGTTGAGCCCCGCGATTTTTCCGGTTTCGGCGGTCTCCCAATCATGATCGGCCAATGAAACGAGTTTGCGGTAGTTGGTGAAAGTGTGCGCCGTGTACGGTATCTGGCTCATGTGTGAGTGACATTCCTTGAGTGAATCTATCCGTGGGTTTGTTGCAGTTTGTGTGTGTTGCCAGACTTTACAGAGAGTCCCGATGGGCTTTGAATCGGCTGTTTCCGGTAGTACTGAGAGTTGTAAGAGAATTAGTTGTAGGGCGATGCCCCGGAGTGCTGTGGGTAATTGGATGGCGGACACGAATCTAATCCGGGCTATCCTGCCGACTCAGTCGAACCGAAATCATCGAGCCCTGCCATGCTGCAAAAAAGCCTGATCCGCCGCCTCGACCTGATCACTCTCCAGCTGTTTGTGGCCGTCCACGAAGAGGGCACCTTGACCCGCGCCGCCGCCCGCGAAGCGATCGCGGTGTCGGCGGCCAGCAAGCGGTTGATGGAGCTGGAGGAGGCGCTGGGCATCAGCCTGTTCGTGCGCCAGGCCAAGGGCATGACGCTGACACCGGCCGGTGAAACCCTGCTGCACCATGCCCGGCAGATGCTGTTTAACGTCGAGAAAATGGGCCTCGAACTGGGCGAACACAGCCACGGTGTACGCGGTTATGTGCGGATGCTCGCCAACCTGTCGGCGATCATTCAATTCCTGCCCGAAGACCTGCGGGACTTTTCCGCGCGCCATCCGCAGGTCAAGACCGACCTCGAAGAGCGCCCCAGCAGCGGGGTGATCCAAGGCGTGCTCGATGGCGTGGCGGACCTCGGGATCTGCTCCAGCGACAGCGACGTCAAGGGGCTGCACAGTGTTGTTTATCGTCAGGACAAACTGGTCGTCCTGATGCCGGCCGATCATCCGCTGGCGAGTCGTTCGGCCTTGGCTTTTGCCGACACGCTGGACAGCGATTACGTCGGTCTGCATTCGGCCAGTTCCATCAACATGCGCACACATGCGGCCGCGCGCAAGGCCGGCAAGGTGCTGAGGTTGCGGATTCATGTGCCGGGGTTCGACGCCATGTGCCGGATGGTCCAGGCCAACATGGGCATCGGCATCCTGCCGCTAAAGGCCTACGAACTGTTTGGCCGGGCGCTGGGGTTGCACGCGGTGCCGCTGACGGATGACTGGTCGGATCGTGCGTTGATTCTGGTGGTGCGCGATGAAGTGGCGCTGTCGCCGGTGAGCCGGATGTTGTTTGAGCATTTGCGCGGCCAGGCCTGACAGTTTTCGATTGCATGGACGGGCCTCTTCCCGGGCAAGCCTGACTTGAGGTCGCGGTAATCTCCAGCCAGGCATTCGCGTTTCGCGAACGGTCGTTGCCAACAGAAGGTTGGATTCCATGCCACTCGGTCCTCTAGCCTTGGCGCATATTCCAAGAACAAGAGGTACCCCCGCGATGACTGCCCCCTTGAGTGCAATCAAAGTGATCGAGATCGGCACGCTGATCGCCGCGCCGTTTGCTGCGCGCATGCTGGCCGAGTTCGGCGCCGAAGTGATCAAGATCGAAGCCATGGGCCAGGGCGATCCCCTGCGTAAATGGCGCAAGCTGCACGAAGGCACTTCGTTGTGGTGGTACCTGCAATCGCGAAACAAGAAGTCCCTGGCGCTGAATCTGAAATCCCCTGAAGGCATCGAACTGGTCAAGCAACTGGCGAGCGACGCCGATGTGCTGATCGAAAACCTGCGCCCCGGCGCCCTGGAGAAGCTCGGCCTGGGCTGGGACGTGTTGCATGCCCTCAATCCCAACCTGACGCTGGTGCGCATTTCCGGTTACGGCCAGACCGGCCCGTACCGTGATCGTCCGGGTTTCGGGGCGATCGGCGAGGCGATGGGCGGGATTCGCTATACCACCGGTACTCCCGGTTCGCCGCCGGCCCGAGTGGGGGTCAGCCTCGGTGATTCCCTGGCTTCGCTGCACGCGGTCATCGGTGCCTTGATGTCGCTGCTGCGGGTCAAGACCGGGCAGGGCGGCGGGCAAGTGGTCGATGTGTCGTTGGCCGAAAGCGTGTTCAACGTCATGGAAAGCCTGGTGCCGGAATACGACATGCTCGGTCATGTGCGTGAGCGCAGTGGCGGGGCGTTGCCGGGTATTGCGCCGTCCAATACTTACCTGACTGCCGACGGTGCCTACGTGGTGATCGCCGGCAACAGCGACCCGATCTACAAGCGTCTGATGGCGGTGATTGGCCGGGCCGACCTGGCCGAAGCGCGGGAGTTTGCGCATAACGATGGCCGCGCCGCCAAAAGTAATGTGCTCGACGCAGCCATTACCCACTGGACCAGCAGCCTGCCGATTGATGAGGTGTTGGCGGCTCTGGAAGCTGCTGAAGTCCCGGCCGGGCGCATCTATTCGGTGGCCGACATCGTTGCCGATCCTCACTATCAGGCGCGGGGCATGCTGCTCAACGCCGAACTGCCCGGCGGTGCCTCGGTGAAGATGCCGGGCATCGTACCGAAAATGTCCGAGACCCCTGGTGGCGTGAACTGGTCGGGGCCGAGCCTGGGTCAGCACACCGACGGCATCCTCGCGGGGCTGGGCCTGACTGACCAGGACATCGAACGGTTGAAAGCTGAAGGGGTGGTGCAATGATCACTGATTATTCCCAGACCCTGATCGTTCAGGAGGTCTCCCCGCGTGACGGCTTGCAGATCGAGCCGACCTGGGTCGAAACCGCCGACAAGATTGCGCTGATCGATCAGTTGTCGCTGGCGGGGTTCAGCCGCATCGAAGCCGGCTCGTTCGTTTCTCCCAAGGCGATTCCGGCCCTGCGCGATGGCGAGCAAGTGTTCAAGGGCATCGCCCGACAGCCGGGCGTGATCTATGTCGCGTTGATCCCTAACCTCAAAGGCGCACAACGAGCACTGGACTCGGGGGCCGACGAGCTGAACCTGGTGATGTCCGCCAGCCAGACCCACAACCTGGCGAACATGCGGATGCGCTGCGAGGCGTCATTGGCTGCGTTCGGCGAGATCGTCGAGTTCGTTCGCGGCACGCCGGTGCGGCTCAACGGCAGCATCGCCACGACTTTCGGTTGCCCGTTCGAAGGCAAGATCGATGAGGACCGCGTGCTGCAAATTGTTGAGGCTTATCAGGAGCTCGGCATTACGGGGATTACCCTGGCCGACACCACCGGCATGGCCAATCCACGCCAGGTCGATCGCTTGGTGCGACGGGTGTTGCAACGGGTTTCACCGGCTGATCTGACCCTGCATTTCCACAACACGCGCGGCCTCGGTCTGTGCAACGTCCTGGCAGCTTACGAGGCCGGAGCCGGGCGCTTTGACGCAGCCCTCGGAGGCCTTGGCGGTTGCCCGTTTGCACCGGGTGCCTCGGGCAATATCTGCACCGAAGATTTGGTCAATCTGTGCGATGAAGTCGGCATTCACACCGGCATCGACTTGCCGTTGTTGCTGCGATTGTCGCGAGGCTTACCTGCATTGCTGGGCCATGAAGTGCCCGGGCAGCTCGCCAAGGCCGGACGTAACTGCGACCTGCACCCGACACCGTCCTGAACCCACCGAACAAACTCCTGAAAAAGCCGCAACGAACCAGACAACAAAAACAATCGGACGCCCACGGGACGTCTGCCTGGAGAAACCACGATGAGCCTCAATGTTCTGGAGGCGGGCGTGAGCCCGTCCGTTAGTCACGACGCCGAAAAAGCCCTGGTCCGCAAAGTCGCCTGGCGACTGATGCCGCTGATCATGGTCTGCTATCTGTTCGCATTTTTCGACCGCATCAACATCAGCTTCGCCAAGTTCCAGTTGCAGGCCGACCTGAGCCTGAGCGATACCGCTTACGGCCTCGGCGCCGGGCTGTTTGTAGTCGGTTATGTGATCTTTGAAGTGCCGAGCAACATGATGCTTTACAAGGTGGGTGCCCGGCGCTGGATCGCCCGGATCATGATGTCGTGGGGGCTCGCGACGGCGGCCATGGTCTTCGTCAACAGCGAATGGCAGTTCTACGCCCTGCGTTTCGTGATCGGTGCGATGGAGGCGGGTTTTGCGCCGGGCGTGCTGTATTACCTGACGCTGTGGTTCCCGCAGCACTATCGCGGGCGCATCACCTCGATGCTGTTTCTCGCGTCGGCATTTGCCGGGCTGGTTGGCGCACCGTTCTCCGGGTTGGTGCTGCAACACCTTGATGGCTTCCTCGATATGCGCGGCTGGCATTGGCTGTTTCTGCTCGGTGGCGTTCCTTGCATCGGCCTTGGCTTGTTGGTGCTGACCGTGCTCAAGGACCGCATCGAAGATGCCCATTGGTTGACCCCGTCGGAGAAGACACTGCTCGCCAGCCGTATCGCACACCACGAACCCCACAAGAGCGGCGGCTCCTTGCTGGCCGCACTCCGGATTCCGGGTTTCCTGATGCTGGGGCTGATCTACTTTCTGATTCAGGTGGCATCCTACGGCTTGAATTTCTGGGCGCCGCAACTGATCCGCAGTGCCGGCACCGAGAGCCCGGTGATGATCGGCTTGCTGACCGCCATTCCCTACATCTGCGGCGCCATCAGCATGGTGGTGATCGGGCGGTTATCCGACGCCACCGGTGAGCGGCGCAAGTTTGTCGCAGGTCTGGTGGCGGCAGGCGCGGTGGGTTTCTTCTGCGCAGGAATTTTCGCCAACCACACGACTTTCCTGATTGTTGCCCTGGGCTTGCTCGGTGCGGGGATCATCGCGTCCATCCCGAGCTTCTGGACCCTGCCACCGAAACTCCTGGCCGGTGCCGGGGCAGGCGCCGCTGGCGGGATCGCGGTGATCAATACCCTTGGCCAGTTCGGTGGGATCGTCAGCCCGGTCATGGTCGGGCGGATCAAAGACCTGACCGGCAGCACCACCCCGGCGCTGTACGTCATCGGCGTCGCCGCACTGATTGCCGCTGCATTGTTGCTGTGGGGGTTGCCGCAGAAGCTGCGCACGCTCGACAAGTTCTGAAACGTGCAGTGCTGGGCCGTATTCCATCGCGAGCAGGCTCGCTCCCACAAGGTTTGGCGTCGGACACAGATCCTGTGCCTGACGCGGTCAATGTGGGAGCGGGCTTGCCCGCGAAGACTGATTCACAGCCAACAAAGCCCTGGTGGTTCTACGCTTAAGGGCGTTTCAGTTGTACTCTCCGTTTGCAACCACCCAGAGCGACTCAAGGTTACTGGATCCATGCTGACCGGCCTCAACCACCTGACCCTCGCCGTCACTGACCTGAACCGCAGCGTGGCGTTCTATCGCGATCTGCTGCAACTTCAGCTTGAAGCCACTTGGGACACCGGCGCCTATCTCTCGCTACCCGGTCTGTGGCTGTGCCTTTCTCTCGATCCACTGCGCGAGTCCGCGCCGGCCGCCGACTACACCCATTACGCCTTCAGCCTCGAAGCTGTGGACTTCCTGCCGTTCGTCGAACGCCTGCGATCCGCCAACGTGCGGGAATGGCGGGATAACCGCAGCGAAGGTGCGTCGTTCTATTTTCTCGACCCGGACGGGCACAAGCTCGAGGCGCATGTCGGGTCTCTGGCGTCGCGGCTGGCGGCTTGTCGGCAGCGACCCTATGCGGGGATGAAGTTCTTCGACGATCAGTGAGTCGATGTTCGGCGTCCTGAGATAGAATTGCGCCCCTTCACCCGGCGTCCTCAGGAATTTCCATGACTCCATCGCTGCTAATGGCCGTTCTCGCCTCGGGCTTCATTTATGGCATTACGCCGGGGCCCGGTGTGTTGGCGGTGTTCGGCATCGGCGCGGCACGCGGACGGCGGGCCGGGGCGGGGTTTCTGTGCGGGCATTTGCTGGGCGACGTGGTCTGGTGCAGCACTGCACTGATTGCGATTGTCGGTGCGCGGGAAATCGGCAGCACTGCCTTCGATGTGCTGGGTGTGCTCAGCGGGCTTTACTTGTTCTGGCTGGGCCTGCGCGCGGTTCGCGCTCGTCGCGCCAGTGCCGAGGCGCCTCAGGGGCCGGCGCGGCAGCCGTTCTGGCACGGCATCCTGTTCGGCCTGACCAATCCCAAGGCTTATCCGGTGGCGGTGGCGACCTTTACTGCGCTGTTGTCCAGTCGAGCAGAGTTGCTGCATTGGTCCATGTTGCCCTGGTTGATCATGTTGAGCTTCATTGGTGGCCTTTTGGCCTACGCTATTCTCATTGGCATCGTCGGTGCGCGTCAGGTGCGCACGTTGTATCAGCGTCATGAACTGGCGATCACCCGCTTGTGCGGGGTCATGTTCATCGGTTTCGCCATCAATGCCCTGGTGCATGCGCTTCCGGGGCTGGTGACGAACAAGGCTTGAGGCTGAACGCAGGGAAGCGTCGGCTGCACAGTCATCGCTCGGGCGTATGACCGGTCAGGGAGGGTTGTTCAATGTTGCATTATCCGGACATGCTCTCGGCATCATGGAAACCAGAAATTCCGCGCCACTGGCGAGTTACATCGATCTCTTGCTGGACGCCGTCTGTGCGGTGGACAAACAAGGTCGCTTCGTATTTGTCAGCGCGGCCTGCGAGCGCATTTTCGGTTACACCCCCGACGAGCTGATCGGCCAGTCGATGATCGACCTGGTTCACCCTGCCGACCGACAGCGTACCCTCGATGCCGCGCGAGAGATCATGGGGGGCGAACCCAAGCTCAACTTTGAAAATCGTTACCTGCGCAAGGACGGCCGGGTGGCGCACATTCTCTGGTCGGCACGCTGGTCGGAGGTCGATCAGTTGCGTATCGCCGTGGCGCGCGACATCACCGAGCGCAAACAGGCCGAGTCCCGACAAGCGGCGCTGTATGCGATCTCCGAAGCGGCCCACGCGGCGGAAGATTTGCTGGCGCTGTTCAAACGCATCCATTCGATCATCGGCGAATGGCTGCCGGCGTTGAATTTCTCCGTGGCACTGTATGACGAGCACTGTGCGCAGCTGAATTTCCCCTATCACGTCGACGACCATGAGCTGCAACCCGAGGATCCCGGGACTGTTACCGGGCGTTTGTGCGCAGAAGTGATTCGCAGTGGCTTGCCGATTCTGCTGACCCCGGATCAGGACAATCTGCCGGAGGGGTTTGCAGCGTTGGTCGAGGGCCAGGATTCACCCTGCTGGCTGGGCGTGCCATTGAGTTCGCAGAACGGCACCATTGGCGCGCTGATCGTCAAAAGCGTGCCGGGTGGCGAGCGCTACACCGAACAAGACAAGGAGTTGCTGCAGTATGTTTGCGCCCAGGTCGCGACCGCGATCGAACGCAAGCAATTGCACGCCCGGCTCCAGCGCATGGCCCAGTACGATCAACTGACTCAGCTGCCCAATCGCGAATTGTTGCGCGAACGCCTCAAAGCTTCGCTGGCGCTGGCCCGGGCAGACTCCGGTCGAATGGCGTTGCTCTATGTCGACCTCGACCGCTTCAAGCAAGTCAATGACACCTTCGGTCATGCGGTCGGCGACATGCTGCTGCAAGCGGTCGCCAATCGACTCAAGGGCTGCGTGCGCGAAACTGACACGGTGGCGCGCATTGGCGGTGATGAATTTGTCGTGTTGTTGCACAACATCCACGCCGCCGAAGATGCCGAGAATGTGGCGGGGAAAATCCGCCAGGTGCTGGTTCAGCCCCTGCGTCTGGACGGGCACAACCTGACGATCCAGCCGAGCATCGGCGTCGCGCGATACCCCGAGCATGGCACCGAAGAAAAGCAGTTGTTCAGGCATGCCGATGAGGCAATGTACGCCGCCAAGCGCCAGCACCATTCACGTCTCGGGGTCTGAAAATCCGTCACCGTTCGTCGCGGCGTTGCCAGGTTTTCTAAACCTTTTTGGGCATGGAAATTCATATCCTATGCGGGCGATTGCTCGCTGTGATCATCACCAAGAGGATGAGAACCATGCCTACTTCAAAAAATCCGAACCCGGGAGGCTTCGCCAACGATCGAACCAAGGCGTCTGAAGCGGGTCGCAAAGGTGGGAAAACCACCACGACGACCGTTGATAAAGACCCTTCGAAAGGAAGCATGGGCCGCAAAGGCGGTCAGAAGTCTCGGTAACAGGTGAAGGTGGTTTTGTTTAATAGACGGGGGCGCAAGCTCCCGTTTGAATTTCAAGAAGGAGGGCGCGACCATGAGCTGGATGGCCACCCGTTTACGCAATGCCGGTTTTGCCACGTTATTGGGCCTGTGCGCCACCAATGCCTTTGCCCAGTCTCCCGCCGAATTCGTCAATGAGGCGTCGGCCCAAGGCATGGCCGACATCGAAGCCAGCCGCCTGGCGCACCAGAAAACCGCATCCAAGGAGGTCAAGGATTACACCATCGTGGTGATCAACGATCGCACCACCGCCAACCAGCATCTGGCGAAAATTGCCAGGCTACTCGATTTACCGGTCGCACCACGCGAAGAGGTGGTCGACAAGGCCAAAGCCTTGATACCGGAGATTAAGGACGATACCTCTTTCGATCAGGCGTACGTCGACAGTCAGGTAAAAACCACCCAAGAAGCCATCGAGCAACTTCAACAACAAGCGCAGACCACGGACGTGCCGCAAATCAAAGCGTTCGCCGAAGAAACCCTGCCCAAGCTGCAAAACCATCTGCAAATGGCCAGGGCGCTGCAAGCCAGTCGTTAGCTGCATGCCCCGCGATTGACGTTGGTCACTCGCGGGGGCATGGCTCAGCATTGATTCAAATCTCCAATTGGATCGGTTGATGAGATTTACGATTATTCGGACCACTTGAAGAAGACTGTTGGCTATTACGACTAGCACTGTTGGATGCGTACCATAAAAAGAACCGGCCTTTGAGGCCGGTTCTTTGTGGTGCGCCGTAGAGATATTGAATGCATCTTAGAGGCCTGACGTTTGACATGAGAGACTTGGCCAGGCTTGCCAGAACAGCCTTCGATGGAAGGGTTAGACCTCAGGGGGGCACACAGCGCTCTCAGCCTTAGGGGCAGGTAGCCAGAGGCCAACCGATGCGCGCAGCACGGAGGAGGCTGGCCTTAACAACCAAGCGGTGAAATGGGGCAATAACGAAGATGTAGGCCCGGCCTAGACGGTTGTGGCACTGGACCACGGTTGAAAAAACGAGTTGGCGACGGCCTTCTGGCTCTGCCCCTCCAGAACATAGGATCGATATCCGGAAGTCGAGGTGTTTGTCGTCCTCTCCCAACACGATTTCAGTCTGGTTCGTGCTGTAGACCTTGAAGATTCCAATCCGATTAGCAAGTGATGCCAAATGTTTGGCGGTCTTGAGACCAAAACAGGCAGCGATAGTGTCTCGGACTTTCATGAGCCATCCGATCCAGGATGGCTGGTGGGAAAGGATGAATCGAGCTAGCAAATCTGGATTGCCAGATGTGCCCGCTGGGAGCCGAATCGCAAAAGCGTCCGCCAGGTTCATCGACTTGTAAAGGTGGGTGATGCCGGACGTCGAGGGGACTGGCACGGACATAATGAGCTCAAATTCTCGGGGCATCGGGGATCTCTCCTGAGTTCTAACTACCAATTAGACGACATGCCATGTCGCGTTTCTTGTTGCGATGATGTTGTTGAGGCGCCAACTTCTCCTTGTCGGATACTGAGCCCGATCAAGGCATCATAGAGCTCTTGCTGCCCGGCTGGCAGAACAGGGAGCAACGTCGCACGGCGCTTGTCGACATCGAACCAGGATTCAACCAACCATCCCACCAGATAGAGCGCCGAAAGGCATCCGCCAGCGGTTGCAACGTTCCCCTGGCAGACAAGAGGCTGGTCCATGGACTCAAGTCCCAGAGCTTGCAAGTTCGATCGTGCATCCGGGTGTGTAGTTGCTTGGCCGCTGAGCAGCCCAAGCCGTTCGAGAATGAAAGCTCCGGCGCATATTGAGCCGATTCGCTGGCGTCTGGAGTCAAGTTCAAACGACGGCAGGAAATCTGGGGCGGCAAGTGCAGCGGGTATCCCTTCCTTGCCGCTGACGAACAATACCGCGTCGGCGCTATTGGCCTCGGAAAGCGGACCGTGCACCGAAACAGGCAGGCCGTGCGCCGATCTCACGATAGAGCTGGAACCCAATATTCGGACGTGCCAGTCCTCGGTGTTGCGGCCTAAGATGTCCCACATCAGGAATAGGTCGATATCAGTGAATTGGTCGAAAGCAACCAGAACGATTTTCTTCAAGGCGAGCTCCATGAAAAGTGCTGGCGTGCAAAACGCAACGGCCATCTTTGCTGGTGTTCGCAGCGTATCAATCGGTTGTGCACCATACACAGTCTGTATGGCGCTAAACATGGAGCGAAATAACGGGTGAGAAAACTAACTCGTAACCATTGGATCGCGGCTGGTTTTGAGGCCCTCGACCAAATAGGGCATATCGGCGTTTCGGCCGAGAGTCTATCGCGCCGATTGAATGTGACCCGCGGATCGTTCTATCACCATTTCCGCAATCGCGAAGACTTTGTCCGCACCTTGCTGGCCGCTTGGGAAGAAGACTACACGGAGCGCATGCTCGCTTATGCGGCGCAGGGTCGTAGCGCGGGCGAAACCTTGAAACGCTACTTGAGTATTGCCGCTGAGAAACAACCTGGGCGGGAAATTTCCATCCGAGCCTGGTCGCTGCATGATCCGTTGGTAGGCGAGTTTCAGCAGCGTGTTGATACAAGACGACTGGACTTCGCGATACGCACGTGCCGCCGCTTGGTCCATATGCCAGGCCAAGCAGAAGTGATTGCTCAGGTGGCCCATCTGTGCCTGATTGGTGGTCAGCAGGCAGGGCTGCGGCGTGATGCCGCTCGCTTCAACGGTTTCCTGCATCGAGCCTTTTCACTTTTCGAAGGGGCTCTTCCACCGTGGCGGGCCTAGGTCATGAGCTAAATGGGGTAACTGAATAAATAGAGTTCGCGTGCCACTGCAAATGCGCGCCACTGCTCTCCTGGGTCTAAAAACAGGACAAATGAGGTGAGGGTTGACTGGCGAATGCAATCAGGTGCGCAACTGGAGTGCAGTTTCGCACCTGAAAACTATTGGAGGTTGATTGACACTCCAAAGAGACCTGACGAAATGCTGGATTAATGCAATAACGAGCGGCGTCTCGCATAGGCGAAGTAGATCACCAGGCCAATTGCCAACCACGCCCCAAATGCCAGCCAGGTCGTCTGTTTGAGGAAGGTCATCAAGGTTACGCAGAACGCGATGGCGAGCAATGGAACAATGGGCACGCCCGGGCATCTGAATGCGCGAGGGAGATCGGGTCGGGTCTTGCGCAAGACGATCACTGCCACCGAGATCAGACTGAATGCGGCCAACGTACCGATGTTGATCAACTCGGCGAGGACGTTCAGCGGAATCAGTGCCGAGATCAGCCCGAAGACTATTCCGACCATCCAGGTGGCGAAAAATGGGGTGCCGAATCGTGTATGAACCCTGGAAAGGCGCTGGGGAAGCAGTCCGTCGCGCGACATCGCGTAGATGATCCTGGTTTGACCGTAAGCCATCACCAGAATGACAGTCGTCATGCCAACGATTGCGCCTAAATCAACGAACCCGGCAACCCAGCTTTCACCGGCATGTTGCAACGCCAATGAGACCGGATGATCAACGCCAAGGAATTGGGCATAGGGCACGATGCCGGTCATGATCATTGAAACGGCAACGTACAACACCGCACAAACGGCCAAGGAACCGATAATACCGATGGGGAGGTCACGCGCCGGTTTTTTCACTTCTTCGGCGGCAGAGGAAACCGCATCGAAACCAATAAAAGCAAAAAAAACCAAGGCAGAAGCACTCAAAATGCCATTGACGCCGAAGGGAGAGAAAGGTTGCCAGTTAGCCGGCTGAACATGTCGCGCACCAACGGCGATGAAGAGCAGCACCACGGCGATTTTGATGATCACCATCACGTTGTTTACGCGCGCGGATTCCTTGATGCCTATAGAAAGCATCCAGGTAATCGCCAGCATAATCACCAGCGCGGGTAGGTTGAACCAGGTTTCCACGCCAGGCAAAGAGCCTGGAGCCGCCGTAAGTACAACCGGAAGACTCAGCCCGAATCCGCTCAGCAGGGACTGGAAGTAACCCGACCACCCAACAGACACAGCCGAGCTGGCCAGTCCGTATTCGAGCATCAGATCCCAGCCGATCATCCAGGCCACCAACTCTCCCAGCGTCGCGTAGCTGTAGGTGTAAATAGAGCCTGCTACCGGTACAGATGAGGCGAACTCGGCATAACAGAGCGCTGCAAATGCACAGGCCAACGCCGCTAACAGGAATGAAACCGTGAGGGCTGGTCCCGCAGTCAATGCGCCGGTTCCGGTCAATACAAAGATGCCAGTCCCCACGATTGCACCGATACCAATCAGGACCAGATCCATCGGTCCCAGCACTTTTTTCAACCCGGCAGGAGCTCGGGTAGCAGCAATCATTGCGTCCAGGTCTTTTGTTCTGAAAATGCTCAATATTGCCTCCGTTGTTACTTATTTTTATTGTCAGAGCCAGTGGCTTGGGTGTCGGAAACGACAAGAAATTGTATTTCAGCGCCTCGAAAATTAGCTTTCGAAACGGCTCTGTATTTGATTTTTTTTCAGTCGTTAATTATCCAAAACGTGCTCTTTATGTAATTTTCTTTCTAATATTTGTAGTTTCTGGAAATGGATGCTTGATCAAGGACCTGCGGGATGGGGCCAATCGCCCTACCGCGTACTCATTGTTAAACGGAGAGAACACATGGCGGAAATGGATAAGGTTGATCGTTCAATTCTGGAAATTCTGCAAATGAATGGTCGCCTGACGAACGCCGAGATCGCCGCTCGTGTTTGCCTGTCAGCGCCAGCCTGCTGGAAGCGCCTGAAGCGCCTGGAAGAGGAGGTGATTGTCGGGTATCACGCGCACTTGAACCCGAAGACCATAGGGCTGGGACTTTTTGCTTTCATCAGCGTCACCCTCGATAGTCACTCCGAGCAAGCCATGGAACATTTCGAAGCGGGCGTCCTGGCGCTGCCCAACATTATTGCCTGTCACAAAGTGTCGGGGAAATACGACTACCTCCTGCAGGTAGTCGTCAAAGACATGGAGGCATTCCATGAACTCGCCATGCATCGCGTACGTACGCTCGGCAATATTAAGGAAATGTACACCGGTTTTTCGCTCAAGGAGATCAAGCACTGCAATACCTTGCCACTGTAAGTGCCTGGACTTGCTCGTCTCCGTACCTACGGTGGTGTGAGAGGACGACGGCTGTTAAGCCGCCTCCTACTCGATAATCTCTATTCACGCCGACAGCGTCACCTCGGTCTTCCAGCTGAAATACCCAAGCGCTTCGCAGCGCTGGTTGATCAGCATGAAGCTCAGTTCGCAGGTTGCCACGCCCGTGCTCAGTTGCGAGCACTCCCAATAATGATCATCGGCCTTGTGGCTGCCCGGCTGGTTCGGGTTGGCGGGGTCGGGCGCGGGGACGGTCTGGTCGCCATGGACGATCAGCTTGGGCGGAGAAAGGATCCCGGTATCGTCCACCGTGATGTTGTGGAATACCACGCTGTGTTCGGCCAGCAAACTGACGGTCCTGCCGCGAATATGAAAGACTTTTCCGTTGTTGGTGGTCAGTGTAATTTTGCTGTCATTTTTAATGTTTTCTGTGGCTGATGTAGCGCTGATGCCGAAGATGAAACCATCTTCAATCACGGTCGGCTTTTGCGGGTCAAGGCTGGGTTGCGGATAGCGCGAAAGCAGCGATTCGGCATCGACGACCAGCAGCACGCTATTGGCGGTCAGGGTACTCGCCGAAGGGGGGGTAATCGGTTCGGAAGTCATCATGGATTCCTTTCATGATGTTGACGCAAAACGGTAGCCGCTTCGGTTTCAAGCAAGACATCCTGTTCCAGCCGAGGCGGCAACGAACTGGGGTGACCCCTCGTTGCCGAGGGGTCGATTCCATCATCAGTTATGGATGGAAATGAATGGGTCCCACGAGCAGCAGCCGATGATCTGGCAGTTGCGGTCGACGATCAGGAAGTTGAAGTGGTAGGTCACACGACCACACGCCAGGGTTTCCGAGGACCAGTAATGGTTGTCGACTTTCTGGCAGCTAGGCACTGACGGATTGCTGGTGTTGGGGACTGCAACGCACGCGGTAGCGCGGCGCGGCGAGGGTGGGGAGATCAGCTCGTTGCCTGCGTTGCCGATGAACTTGTAGAAAATTACGGCGGTTTCGAAGCTCTGGGACAGGCTGGTTTCACGCCAGCGAATCAGATCGCCAACCTGGGCCTTGAGGTCCAGCTCGCCACCGGCCTGGCCGCTGACCACGTTGTCCTGATTGGTGACCATGTAGACGTGCTTCCAGTCGATCAGCGTCGGCGAAGCAGGGTTTTTGCTGATGTTCGGGTAGTTTTTCAGAATGGTTTCAGTGTCGATGGAAACAAGTACATCCGTGACTCGAGACATAGTGAAGCTCCTTTTAACATAGTGATTGTCTGGCTACTTACCAGGCACGACAACGCTTGTTTGCCTTGTGGCCGTTGCGAACACACTACTGGGGAACCCACTCGATCTCGGGGACGAGCTAGCCTTGCTCCTTGCCTTGAAATGACGAGTCGGGTTCCTTCCAACAGGCCGCGATAGGACTATAGATGCCATTTTTATACTGTCAAAACTGCTTTGCCGGTCGGTCGACGAACGGTCATTTTGGTTATGGCTTCCAACGATTTGGCGATAAAAAAGGCTCATCCAGATCCCCTGTGTTTTTCCGTCATCAAGTGATCCGGGTTCAGGCAATAGACAGATAAGACCTGTTAAAAAAGCAGTGAACCAGGCAGGAGCATGGTGAAAAAGGGGGGCGTTTTTTTGCTGGTTCACTCAACTTGGCTTTCAAGCCAGAGGAGGCGGCATGTTGTTACGTTACATGGTGTTGCTGGCAGTGGTGGTTAGCGCAGCGGGTTGTGTGCAGGAACGGGTTGTTCATGACCGGCGTCCGGTGGAGCGTGAATATGTTGAGGTCATCGCACCGCAGCCGCCACCGGAACGCGTTATCGAGGTAGAGCCCGCGGGGCGACCGGGTTACCTCTGGTCCAGGGGGTACTGGCGTTGGGAAGGCGGGCGTTATGTCGCGGTTCATGGCCATTGGGTCCCGGAGCGACCGGGGTATCGTTATGTGCATCCGCACTGGGAGCAACGTAACGATGGCTGGCATTGGCGGGTGGGGGCGTGGGTTAACTGACGCGGACGATGTATCGTAGCCAACCGGTTGTCTGCCCCTGGCGACAACAATGCACCCGACAGGAGAGCGATATGAGTTGGTCCGCCAAACAATACGTAGCTTTCGAAGATGAGCGCACGCGCCCGGCGCGTGACTTGCTGGCCGCCATCCCTGCGGTGGATGTCCGTTCGGCCATCGACATCGGTTGCGGCCCCGGTAATTCGACCGAGTTGCTGGTGCAGCGTTTTCCCGATGCCGCGGTGCGTGGGTTGGACAGTTCGACCGATATGATCGAGGCCGCCCGCAAGCGCCTGCCTCAGGTACGTTTTGACACCGCTGACATTGATACCTGGAACGAGACCGGCCCGTTCGATGTGATTTTCGCCAATGCGGTGCTGCAGTGGGTGCCGGATCACGCCAGGCTGCTGCCATCGCTGGTAAACAGGCTCACGCCCGGCGGCAGCCTGGCGATCCAGATGCCCGATAACCTCAACGAACCGTCGCACCGGTTGATGCGCGAGGTCGCAGCGAACGGCCCTTGGGCCGACAAGCTGGCAAAGGCTGCTGGCCAGCGAACGGAAATGGAGGGTGCAAGCGGCTACTACTCAATGCTGCGTGCTCACTGCCGCCGGGTCGATGTATGGCGCACCACTTACTATCATCCGCTCGCGGACGGCGCATCGGGCGTGGTCGAGTGGTTCAAGGGCTCCGGTTTGCGGCCTTTTCTCGAACCACTGGATGATGCGGAGCGGGCGCACTATCTCAAGCAGTATCAGACGGCAATCGAGCAGGCCTATCCGGCGCTGAGCGATGGTTCGGTGCTGCTGCCGTTTCCGCGGTTGTTCATGGTGGCGACGCGCTGACGAACAAAGGGACACGCTTGGTCGATTGTCCCATTGGTGGGTTTCGTAAAAGCATTCAAATGCGAATACGTATCAAAGGCTAACGATACGGTATATCATGCGCCGAAAATTATTGGCACGTATGCCGTCCCATTTGGCCTCTCCACCAAGGTTCATCATCAATGCGTCGTACTCTGTTTTCTATCTGTGTGCTCCAGGCGTTTTCTCCGTCTATATGGGCAGAGCAAGCCGCTACGGAAAACACCAGTCTGGAGTTGCAAGCGACTGACATCATCGGTACGACGGACTATGAAACGGCACAAGGGCCGGTGAAGGGGTATCACGCAACGCGCTCGGCCAGTGCGACACGAACCGACACTGCGATTCACGAAACGCCACAGTCCATTAGCGTGGTGTCCAAGGATGTTGTAGAGGACATCGGCGCAACTCGCCTTCAGGACGCACTCGATTATGCCGGCGGAGTGGGACGGGCCAACAACTTCGGTGGTCAGGGGCTGACCACCTTCACGGTGCGTGGATTCACCACCGGAGAGTTTTATCGCAACGGTTTTCCGATCAACCGTGGTTATCCGAACATGCCTGACGCAAACACCATCGAGCGACTGGAGGTGCTGCGCGGCCCAGCGACCATGCTCTACGGTCGAGGCGACCCGGGTGGCACGTTTAATGTGGTCTCCAAACAGCCGCTGGCTGAGCGCTCCGTCACTCTGGGGAGTCAGCTCGACGACCAGGGTATGCAGCGCGGTACGCTGGATGCCTCAGGCCCGCTCGATGAAGAAGGTCGCCTGGCGTATCGCCTGAATGTGGTGGGCGAGGGCGGGGAAACCTTCCGTGATCATGTCGAAACCGAACGTTATGGAGTGACGCCGGTTCTTTCCTGGCAGGCCAGCGACGACACCAAGGTGATTTTCGAGGGCGACTTCATGCGCAACAATCACCCTCTGGACCGCGGTCTGACGCGCTATCCGAATCAAATTGGCACAGCGTCCCGTGACACCTTCTTCGGTGAAAAAGACGCGGGCAAATTACACAACGACAACAACATGGCGCAGCTGCGGTTCGAGCACTTGCTAAGCGATAACTGGACATTGGGTGGCGGTTTTCAATGGCTCGATGGCACCTTGCAGGGCAACGCAATTGAAGCCAATGGTGTTGCCGCTGATGGGCGCACGCTGGGTCGTAACTTCAGTTACCGCAAGTTGGAGTGGACGGATAAAGACACTCAACTGAACCTCACCGGGCATTTCTCCACCGGCGGCTTCGAGCACACGCTGTTGACCGGTGTCGAGTACGAGGATTACGACTACAAGTCCATCATCCAGCGCTCCAGCGGAGCGGTCGGCGCCTATTCGATCGACCTCTTCAATCCGGTGTACGGCCAGCCGCGTCCAGCCTTGACCCGTACCCCGACCAACGACAAGGAAAACCTCAAGACATACGCAGCCTTCGTTCAGGATCAGGTGGCGTTGACCGAGCGTTTAAAAGTCTTGGCGGGCGCCCGCTTCGAGCGCTTTGAGCACGACTACGAAACTTTTGTGCCGGGTGGCAGGAGCTGGGCGGCGAGCGACAATGCGGTGACGCCGCGTCTTGGGGTGATTTACGATCTTACCGATACTGTAGCGGTGTATGCCGATGCAGCGCGCTCCTTCAAGCCCAATACGGGGGCCAGCCGTCAGGGCGGAGGTTTTGACCCGGAAAAGGGCAAGTCTTATGAGATGGGTATCAAATGGGAAGCCCTGGATCGCCAGTTGAGTGTTGATGCGGCGATCTACCAGATTGAAAAACGCAACGTCCTCACCACCGATCCTGTGGACTCTACATTCAGCGTAGCGGCCGGCGAGGTGCGCAGCCGTGGCTTTGATCTGAACGTGGCCGGCAATCTGACTCCGGAATGGCGAGTGATTGGCGGCTATGCCTATGTCGATGCCGAGGTCACCAAGGACAATGTGATCCAGTCGGGAACCCGGCTGATGAACATTCCGCGGAACAGCTTCAGCCTGCTCAACGTCTATGAATTCCAGGATGGCACGTTCAAAGGGCTAGGCTTGGGCGTGGGTGGTAAGTACGTCGATGAGCGTGCGGGCCAGACTGCTAACACGGCGTTTTCTATGGGCAGTTACACCGTTGTCGATCTGCTCGGTTTCTACAAGGTCAATGACAAGGTCAGGCTCAATCTCGATGTGAAGAACCTGTTCGACCGTGACTATGAAGAAGGCGCCTTTGGCAATGTCTATGCCTACCCTGGTGAGCCGAGAACCGTCCAGGTCGGTATTTCTTACACGCTCTAGCCGATCTTCAAGGCATCCTTGCGAGCAACACGCGCTCCCCTTCAAGAGGAATGCCAGTCAGGCTGACTGGCATTTTTATTTCCAGGCGGATACTTCGGGGCGCTGCTAAAGCAACTGATCAATCAAAACCGCATTGCTATAGATCAAGCTGCCATCGCTCGCTCGATGCCCGACCAAATGGAACTGACCGCGCTCGTCATGCAAATAGACGCGCATTTGGCAGTCGGACAAGGGAGCGTATCCCTCAGGCAAGATCAACTCCATTGAGCTCATGTCGACATCGACCATTGCTTCTCGCTCATGGGTCTTCTGCAGGCGTTCTTCAGCATCCTCCAGGCGCAGATGGAGGGGGCCGTCGACGTAAAAATGGATCTCACCGATCGGAATGGACTTCTGGTCGGGTCTGGGCTTGCACCAGCCTTCGATCGTCAGGGTACTCATGACGAAACCTCCGTCGTGGACTGCTGGACTCTGTGGCTCTTGTCTCCCCTCAAGGCCATCACTTTTCTGACTACTACGCATGGGCAGGGTTGGTCTTTTGAGCCGCTTCTGGCCGATCTCTGCCGTCCGTAATCTGAAATTGAGTATAGCTGGCAACCGGGCCTCGCTTGCCCACCTCACGGTACAGCCCGATGGCTCTATACTTCTTACTGACTTTGCCACCGGGATGGGTGGCAGTTGTCTGCCCTGCTTGGACGTCAGTGGCGATGCTTTGGCATAACCAATGAGCAACAGGAACAGGATGAAGAGAACATGGCAATAGCAATTATCTTGATACTAATCGTTATTGCATCAGTACTCTTCCATATACTCGCGCCTTGGCATGCAACACCGGCAGCTTCCAACTGGGGATCAATAGATACCACCCTGTTTATCACCCTGATCATTAGCGGGATATTCTTCATCGCCATTACGGTTTTTATGGCGGTGGCGGTGATGCGTTATCGTCACAAGGAGGGATCCAGGGCGCACTACCAACCAGAAAGTAAAAAACTGGAACTATGGTTAATTATCGTTACCTCCGTAGGTATTGCCGCCATGCTGGCGCCAGGCCTGGTTGTTTACGATGATTTTATCCGGGTACCGAAAAATGCCTATGAACTTGAAGTGATCGCCCAGCAGTGGCAGTGGGCCTTTCGTTTCCCTGGCCAAGACGGGAAGTTGGGTAAGTCGGATATCAAGTTTGTTGATTCCACCAACCCCCTCGGCCTTGATCCCAATGATCCTGCCGGGCAGGACGATGTACTGATAAAAAGCAATGAAGTTCGTCTTCCGCTCGATAAGCCGGTGAAAGTTTTACTGCGATCCAAAGATGTATTGCACGATTTCTATGTGCCGCAAATGCGCAGCAAGATGGACATGGTGCCAGGGATGGTGTCGTATTTTTGGTTTACGCCGACTAAAACCGGTAAGTATGAAGTTCTTTGCGCTGAATATTGTGGCGTAGGTCATTACAACATGCGCGGCCATATGATCGTGGAAGAACAGGACGTCTTCGATCAATGGTTGGCCAGCCAGCCGACGTTTGCGCAGACATTAGCGACAGCTGCCAGGCCCAGTCAGGACAGCGTGCTGGAAAAGGGCCGCCAGTTGGTCGAAAAATACGGTTGCGGGGCCTGCCATAGCCAGGATGGCAGTGCCAGTCTCGGCCCGGGATGGAAGGGCTTGTATGGCCGCACTGAACAGCTTGCCGATGGCAGCAGTGTGCAGGTCGATGAGGCTTACCTGAAAGAGTCGATCCTCGATCCGAAGGCTCGCCTGGTACAAGGCTACCCGCCGGTCATGGTGACCTATACTCTCAATGACGATGAACTGGGTGCGCTCGTCGCCCTGATCAAATCACTGGGTGCTGCGCGACAAGGCGACGAATCTGCTGCCGGCCAAGCGCCGGGCCCAGGTGAGGACCTGGCGGCGCAGGGACAGCAGTTGGCCGAATCGCTCGGCTGCCTGGCCTGCCACAGTGTCGATGGCAGCAAGGGCATCGGTCCCAGCTGGCAGGGTCTGTACGGCAAGACCGAAACCCTTGCCGACGGTACGAGCATCAAGGTCGATGAGGGCTATATAAAAGATTCGGTTCTTAATCCCGCTGCCAAAATCGTCAAGGGTTATGCACCCGTCATGCCGGTCTTTGCTCCCAGCGATAAGGAGTTGAATGCACTGATCGCTTTTATCAAATCCAAAGCGAATGCCGACGCTGATACGAGCAAGGCGCAGCCAGGGAAATAGCCGTAAGCAGCCAGCAGTACACCGAAACTTCGACAGGAGGATGACGTGATGGCCTATGCGGAGCAAGCCGAAACAGAAGCACTGCACGAGCCTAAAAGCTTCCTGACCAAATATGTCTGGAGTCAGGACCACAAGGTCATAGCCATTCAATATTCGTTGACGGCTCTGTTCGTGGGGCTTATCGCTGTGGTGTTGTCCGACTTGATGCGCTTACAGATAGGCTTCCCCGGCAGTTTGGCGTTCATGGACGCCAATACTTACTATCAGGCGATGACCATGCACGGCATGATCATGGTCATTTATTTGCTGACGGCCCTGTTTCTGGGCGGCTTCGGTAACTATCTGATCCCGCTGATGGTGGGCGCCCGCGACATGGTCTTCCCCTACGTCAATATGCTGAGCTACTGGTTCTACCTGGTGGCGGTACTGGTATTGCTCGCCGGTTTCTTTGTGCCGGGCGGTCCCACCGGGTCGGGCTGGACGCTCTATCCGCCACAGTCCATTTCTCAGGGGACACCGGGGGTCGAGTGGGGCATTGTCCTGATGCTCATCTCACTGGCGATTTTTATTGTCGCCGCCACCATGGGCGGTTTGAACTACGTCACCACGGTGTTGCAGGCGCGCACGCACGGCATGACCTTGTTTCGCATGCCGCTCTCCGTATGGGGAATCTTCATGGCCTCGATCATGGCCTTGCTGGCCTTCCCGGCGCTGTTTGTCAGTGCGGTCATGATGCTGTTCGACAAGCTGTTGGGCACCAGCTTCTTTATGCCGGCGATGATCTCGCTGGGGCAGCAGCTCAATCATCAGGGCGGTAGCCCGATCTTGTTCCAGCACCTGTTCTGGTTCTTCGGCCACCCGGAGGTCTACATCGTTGCTCTCCCTGCGTTTGGCCTGGTCTCCGACTTGATCAGCACCCATGCGCGTAAAAATATCTTCGGCTACCGAATGATGGTGTGGGCGATTATTGCGATTGGCGTGCTCAGCTTTGTGGTCTGGGCGCACCATATGTATGTCAGCGGAATGAACCCGTACTTTGGCTTTTTCTTCGCCGTCACCACCTTGATCATCGCGGTGCCGACCGCACTGAAAGTCTATAACTGGGTGCTGACCCTGTGGCGGGGCGACATTCATCTGACCGTGCCGATGCTGTTTGCCCTGGCCTTTATCGTCACCTTCCTGGTGGGTGGTCTGACCGGGTTGTTTCTCGGCAATGTGATTGTGGACATTCCGCTCTCGGACACCTATTTCGTCGTCGCCCATTTCCATATGGTCATGGGAGTCGCACCGGTACTGGTGGTATTCGGCGGCATCTATCATTGGTTTCCGAAAGTCACCGGGCGCATGTTTAACGACACCCTGGGCAAGCTGCATTTCTGGATTACCTTTCTGGGTACCTACGCCATTTTCTTCCCCATGCACTACTTGGGTTTCCAGGGTATGCCGCGCCGTTACTACGCCTATGAAAACTACGCGTTCATCCCGCAGTCGGCGCAAGAGTTGAATGCCTTCATTACGGTGGTCGCATTGATCGTCGGCGTTTCCCAGTTGCTGTTCGTGTTCAACCTGGCCTGGAGTGTATTTAAAGGTAAGCCCGCAGGCAGTAATCCCTGGGGCGCGGCCAGTCTGGAATGGCAAACGCCGAACACCCCACCGGTACATGGTAACTGGGGAGCGAAACTGCCGGTGGTGCATCGCTGGGCCTATGACTACAGCGTGCCGGGGATAGAGCAGGATTTCGTGCCGCAAACGGTCTCTGTCGAGGAGCTGGAGCAAATGCGGCAACTCAGTGCCGGAACCAAGATAGCGGACGTTAAAACATGAACAGACTGCTATTGAGAAATGCCGACGACGCTGACCCCGGCGGCAGTTGGAATCGCGATCCTGAAGGTATTCAGGCCGACGCCGATAGAAGCCGAACCGCAAGGGTAGGCCTGCGCTTGTTTCTGGCTGTGGTGAGCTCGTTATTCTTTCTCTTCCTGCTCGCCTTCATTGCCCGCTCACAAATGGCCGACTGGCTACCCCTGACAGACCCCTTGGCGCCGTTAGCCAACCCATGGCCGTTGTGGGTGAATTCGGCTTTTCTGGTACTGAGTTGCATCGCACTGCAGTGGTCGCGCATGGCCGCCCGACAGGCTCGACTGGACGCAACGGTCATGGGTTTTGTCGTGGGGGGGGTATTTGCAATTGCCTTTCTGACGGGACAAGTCTGGGTCTGGCAGCAGTTTGTCGCCTGGGGCTACTTTGTCGCCAGTAATCCGGCCAACAGTTTCTTCTACCTGTTGACCGGTGTGCATGGCCTTCACCTGCTGGGCGGGCTGATTGCCTGGGGCATAACCGTCGCTAAATTCCTGCGTCACGTGCCGTTGCCGCAACTGCGCGTCAGCGTAGAGCTCTGTACCACCTATTGGCACTACTTATTGGGTCTTTGGTTCGTGCTCTTCGCGCTGCTGACCAGCACGCCGCAAACCTATGAAGCCATCGCCAGATTCTGCGGCCTGAGGTGAAAAGCCATGGCATCGCACCCACAAGAAGCCCCAAGCGAGTCAAGTTCATCCAACCCACCAGGCTTGCCGCCTGCACCCGGATGGCAGGGCATCGCCAGTGACTGGGCCTCGGATAGGGAGGCTTTCAGGCAGGTCCCCTGGGGCAAGGCGATGATGTGGATATTCCTGCTCAGCGATACGTTTATATTCACCTGCTTTTTAACCGGCTACATGTCGGTCCGCATGACCATCACCGCCCCTTGGCCGAACCCCAGTGAAGTGTTTGCATTGACGATCGGCGGTAGAGAAATCCCGCTTATTCTGATTGCCATCATGACCTTTGTACTGATCAGCAGCAGCGGCACCATGGCCATGGCCGTTAACTTCGCCTATCGCCGTGATCGTGCGAAAACCACGGCCCTGATGCTGGCGACCGCGGCCTTGGGCGTGACCTTCGTCAGCATGCAGGCATTTGAATGGAGCAAGCTCATCGCCGAAGGCGTGCGTCCCTGGGGGAATCCCATGGGGGCGGCGCAATTCGGGGCCAGCTTCTTCATGATTACCGGTTTCCACGGGCTGCATGTGTCCATCGGCGCCATCTATCTCAGCATTGTGGCGATGAAAGTCATGCGAGGAGATTATGAGCGCTCCGGAAACTATCAGAACGTTGAGATAGCCGGGCTTTACTGGCACTTCGTGGATTTGGTGTGGGTGTTTATTTTTGCTTTCTTCTATTTATGGTAGAGGAGCACGGGTGATGGCGCATGCTCAGGGTCAACAACATCCGATTAGTTTGTACCTCAAAATCTGGGGGCTGTTATTCGTCCTCAGCACAATGTCGTATCTGGTCGACTATTTTCACTTCCATGGCTACCTTCGGTGGGCCCTGATTATCACTTTCATGTTGTTGAAGGCAGGTTTGATTGTCTCCATCTTCATGCACATGGCCTGGGAACGGTTGGCCATGGTCTACGCCATACTGGTGCCACCGTTGTGTTTGCTGGTGCTCGTCGGGCTGATGGCCACCGAGGCGGATTATGTTTTCCTCAGCAGGGTCATTTTCTTCGGTCAATAAGCAGCTTACGGATGGCCTTGAGCCTCCGGCGCTAACCCGCAATAGCAATAAATGGCGTTATATCGTTCGCTTGAACTGATGCCATTTGTGCAGCCAGGCGACTGTCCAGTGAGGGGATGCCGTACCCGTGCCGGCGATCTTCAGTTTTGGATGATGTTCAATGACCCGATCCAATACCGGCTCCTGATTCGGATCAACATCCACGAAGAAGATATGTTTGCCGTCTTCCACCATCTGTTTAAAGTTGCGGAAGTGCGCGTTAGGTACCTGAATACCAAAAAAGCCGCCTTCCCAGATGCAGAAGCCAAATATAACAATGGCAAGGAAGATAAAAGGTACCCAGCCTGCGGCGGTTTCGGTCCAGCCCAGCCAATAGGCACCGCCAAGGATCAGCGCTGCGAGTGGCACTCCAACCGCTGCACCAATCTCGCCAGAGTGAACAACATCCTGTTTCATCAACGAGTTGACCTCGTGGAGGTGATGTTCTTCAACATCAGCCACTTGTTCACTGAGCACATGAATTTGTTCGGTATTGATGCCGTTGGCTTCCAGTTCGGTTTCAAGGGCTTCGAGATCGTCGAGATTGTCACTGATGTAATAGTGTCGGTTCATGCCACACCTCCCATCTCGTGTTGGCCGTAGGCCTCCTCTGTCCCGCAGCCGTAAACTGAGATTTGCAGTCGGTATCTGCGCCCGTGGGGAACGTTGCACACTTCATGCAATCCGTAGGAAGTATAGCATTCGCTAGTATGCGGGGCCGGAGGTGGCAAGGTCTGGAGGGCCGCTAAACCACAGAGGGTTTCATCGTTTGAATCCTTCTCTCAGGTCGCAGGGCGAGTGAGGGGCGACGGCTTGAGCTTTGTGCAAGCAGCGGACGCAGCAATGGCAAATGTGTGGGAAATTCTGACACCCTTTTTGGGATGCACGAAGTTCCGGACTAGGAGAGCATTCCTAAGCGGAACATATTGGCGTTCCCCATCGAAGAGGAAATTTGTCTTGAGTGCACTGAGAATCAAGCTTGAGAAGCTGTACAGCTACACCCAAACATCCTTGGCCAAACGCATCGTCGCGTTCCTGGTTTTGCCCTATGTACTGCATAAGGTCGTGGAAAAATCGCATGAGGTTTTCCAAGCCACCGTTGATCTGGTTCAAACAATGGGCTTCTGGCAATCATTGCCCTATGCCGTGGCCTGCTCATTAGTGATGGTTATTACTCGTCAGGCGGTGGTCATTGGTCGCAATCTGCGTAAGGCTCTCATGCTGCGTTTAGGATCCCGCTAACCATTCGTTAAATGGACAGTTGGCGCTACCCAAGGTACTGTTCCCCCGGGTACAAAAAAACGGCTATCAAGGCCGTTTTTTCTAATCAACCCAGCGCCTTACCCAGATTCGCCGAAAAAACCTTCTTCGCCTGCACCCATCTCTCGATCCTCAAACGCAGAACGCACAGCCTCCACAACGCGTTCCGCCATGCGCTCATCTTCAAGCTGCGGGTACCCTTTCTTTAGCTTGCCGGACACCACCCAGCCGTTCTCCTTGATGGAGCGGATGATGCGGTTCGCATCCAGGTCTGGCATTTCCAGTACCTCTTTCAGCTGTTCCTGAGCTCGCTGAAAGATCACCAGTACTCTGGCTTCATCCGCCATTTCCTTTCGAATCGTGTGCTCGACGACACGTGCGGTGTACAGGACGTGTTCGGTCAGATCGGGATAGCGCCAGGCGAAACACGCGTCCTCGTATTCATCGAAGATGAAGTTGCTGCGAGTCCCGTCCTCGTAGGTCACGAGTTCGCCGAACCGATAGGCCGCTGCGTAACGTCGCATGAACGGTCGCGAGAACACTTCGAGCGTACGGTCGTAGCCGGCCCTGAAGTCGATCGAGCTCGTGATTGTGGCTGACACCGGCAGTATCACGCCGTCGGGCACTGCCTTATCCCGAATCAGGGTGTCGTTGATCAGGAAACGATGAATCCGGCCATTGCCATCGCGCATGGGATGGATGTACACGAAGCCAAAGGCCAACACAGCGGCACGTGCCAATGATTCCGCGCCACGCGTTGCAACTTCAAACTCGTTGAGTCCTGCCAATAGCTGAGCGAGATCCGCGAAATGTGGGGCAATGTAATGCACGATGTCCTCGCGCATCGTGGCTTGTCCCACAAACACCGGAGAGCGCCGCAGGCCCAGTCCAATGGCATCACGCCCCAGAATGCCGGCTTGCAGGGAGCGCAGGCTGTCGTTGCTCAACGGGTCTTTGATATGTCCGCAGTACTGGGCGATGACATGGGCAAACCGCTGGATACGATCGGCCTGGTCGGCTTCCTTTTCGATGAGAAAGCTCGCGCGCGATTCCTTGAACGTCAGCCAACTGGCGGTACGCATCAGGATGTCGGGGCCAAAGGCCTGATCCAATTCATCCAATGCCTCGCGTAGATCGAATTGCAGGGCCTCCTGCACTGGCACCGTACGACGAACCAAGGGGCAGAACTCAGCCGTCCCCGGCAGGTTGTTATTGACTCGCCAACGCCGAGTTCGCAGTGACTCGCGACGAGTCAGGTAATCTTTTGGCGAAAGTACATCAACATAGCCGCCATTGGTTACGTCTGGCACATCCAGACGTTGCCCTGTCAGCCATTCGTAGAGGAATCCCGTGCGACGGGCATACTGACCGAATGGCTCCCGTCGACACCAGTCTTCGACAGGCTGCGGACCTATGGTCGCAAACAGGCGGGCGAAGAACTCGAGATGGATCTCTTCGTACTTGAGGCCGAATTCGAAATGTCCTGCGAAATCGTCTGCGGGCCGATAGCTTACCGGATACCGGTTCTCCACATTGCCGTCACTTTCGCGACTGACACGTACAGTGCCGATCATCGAGTCGACTCGTAGAGGCTGTGCCAGTGCGATGTCGTAACGGTTTGCGAGGGTCTTGAAACCGACTTGCATTGACGAAATCCTTTACTGGGGCAAGAAAAACGCTAACAGAACGTCGATCATATGCGAAAACGCTAATTTCCGTAGATATGAAAATATTAACGCTTGATGAAATTCGATAATAAATCCGTATTTTTCGAAAAAAACGCTAACGGATTTCAGGATAGTCGCTAACGCCCCGAGAGCACTTACTCATCGATCAGCGAACAACGGACGACAAAGGGGAGATGCCTCATAGCCCGATTCCACCAAACCCCAGGCACAAAAAAACCGGCCATCAATGCCGGTTTTTTTTACCTGCATCCCCCGTCAAAAAACGACGTGAGACTGAAATCTGATTGGAGCGGGTGAAGGGAATCGAACCCTCGTTATCAGCTTGGGAAGCTGGAGTAATGCCATTATACGACACCCGCTCAGAGCGGCTGACTTTGTACCAGATGTGAGCGCGGATTTGAAGTTTTTCTTTATGCGCGATGGCTTTAGCGCCGGGTGAAACACAAACAGGGACCGCTTGGCGGTCATTCGCGGGCAAGCCTCGCGCCTACGGGAGTGCGTTCAACACAGTAGGGCGGGGCTTGCTCGCGATGACTCTGTTTCAGATTGCCAATGCATGGTGGTCCTGGACGTAGTGGTAACGCGGCCGGCTTTCGTGTTGCGTCGGCTTCAGGAAGCCCAGCAATGCGTTACGGCTGTCTTGGCAGGCAGTTTTATGTTCCATGTCGAGGAAGTGGCCGGTGGCCTGAAGGGTGCTGAAGGTGCTGTGTTGCACATGGCCGGCGAACAGCCTGGCATCGGCGGGGGCGGTGTACTCGTCCCATTCGCCGTTCATGAACAGCACTGGCACATTGATTTTCTTTGCCGCGTTCAGGTAGCAGTTGCGGTCGCTGTTGAGCACGTCGCTGATGTGAAAGTGCATCTGCCCGTATTCGTGTTCGGCCAACGAGCTGACGTGACGGTGGTTGAAGCGCTTGAACAGCGAAGGCAGGTGTTTGCCGATGGTGCTGTTCACCAGATGGCCGACGCGGTCACCGTCCCGGTTGCCGAGGTAATCGACACCGCGCTGAAGGTAGTCGAGCATGTGCTCGTTGACCACCGGCGAGAACGAACTGATCACAGCCTTTTCGATGCGCCGTGGCCGGTGGGCGAGGGCGACGAGCGTGGCGGCGCCACCAAAGGAAAACGACAGCACGTGTTCTGCCGCGAAGTGGTCGATCAGCTCCAGGAGGATCTGCCCTTCGATTTCCTTGGTCAGCATTTTCTCATGCAGGTTGTGGGCCTTGGACTTGCCCGCGTAGGGCTGGTCGTAGCACACCACATTGAACTGCGGATAAAGGTTTTTCACGGTTTGGGCAAACGACGCAGTCGTGGACATCGAGCCGTTGACCAGAATGATGGTCTTTTCTGCGGCGTCTGCGCGATAGAACTCCGTGTAAACCCGATACTGACCCTGTATATCCAGCACAGCGATTTCTGGCCTCATGACATAAGACTCCTGGCAAGCGGGTATGCGCGCAAATCAGATTGCACGAGCTTTGTGACAGGTAGGCATACGCCTGGAATTTTTGAAGGCCCATGTCGATCCATTGCAGGCCGGTCGACGGGTATTGTTATAAGCGGGCAGTTTGCCGGGGGAAGGCGGAACCTGAGGGTTCTCTGCCGGCAAAAAGTTTCTTAGAGTAGTTTTGGTGACTCGTCGGTCACATTTCGCGCCGACGTCCTGATTCAAGCAGGGGTCACGTCATCGCGCAAGTATCTTTCGAAAAATGTTCGACAACTTCTGCTGAGCGGTCGTCGGCTTAGATCAATCGGATCTCTTCGACGCTCAACGGCCGGTATTCGCCGGGCTTCAGCGCGTCGTCGAGCAGCAGCGGCCCCATGCGTTCGCGGTGCAGGCGCAATACCTTGTTGTCGAAGTGGCCGAACATCCGTTTTACCTGATGATAACGGCCCTCGACGATGCTCAGGCGCGCCGATTTTGCCCCGAGCAAGACCAGTTCGGCAGGTTGGGTTGTGAGGTCTTCGAAGGCGAAGTACAGGCCTTTGGCGAATGTGATCGCGTAGTCGGCAGTGATCTCCTGCTCCGTCTCGACGTAGTAGACCTTGGGCAGTTTGGTCTGCGGCTGGGTCAGGCGTCGCGACCAGGTGCCGTCGTTGGTGATCAGCATCAGGCCGGTGGTGTTGAAGTCCAGGCGACCGGCGATGTGCAGGTCATCCTTGTCCGCTTCATGGATCAGGTCGAGCACCGTCGAGTGTTGCGGGTCGCGGGTGGCACTGACGCAACCGGGCGGTTTGTGCAGCATGAAGTAGCGGGCCGGTTTGCCGACCTGCAGCACTTCGTCGTCGACTTCCACCCGGCTGAACTCGAGAACCTCGGCGTGAGGGTCGCTGACGATGTTTCCGTCGACCCTGACGCGCTTTTCCACCAGCAACAGGCGTACCTGCTTGCGGTTGAAGCGGGGCAGGTTGCTGAGGAAACGGTCAACGCGCATGGCCAGGGATCGGTGGGAAAAGGGCTGTGTATGTTACGTGATCGGCCAGGCGGCTGCTTGCAACTGCGCCTCGACCCGGGCGCAGGCCGGGCACAGGCAGGACTTGTCGCGCAGCTCGGCCGGCAGCGTTTCGAACACCGCCGGGTCGATGCTGACGCCGTAGCACCAGCAGGCACGATCGACGGTTCGTGGGTCGGCCAGGCTGCAGTCGTTGGAGGCGCCGCAGGCCGGGCAGAGATCAGGCTTATTCATGAAAGGGGCATTCGGTAATGGCCGGTTTGCTTGGCCCGAGCTGCGCATGATCGTCCCGCAAGCCGCCATGTGCAAGCTAACGCCCGCACATTCCTGAAGGAGTCTTGCCGGTGATCAGGCGATCAACCCAGGCTTTTCAAATACGCCCGCCACCCGCCCAAATGACTGATTTCCACCGCCCCGTCCAACCCATACGGCTCACAGATAAACCCGCTCTCCCAACGCCCATCCGCCAGTTGCACCTTGCCCAGCCCCAGCGGTGCCGGAATCCCGGTCAGGAACGAACCCAATTCACTGCTCGGCAATTCCCAGACTTCCACCGCAATCGCCACGCCGCCCTCTTTAACGCGGACCATGCCGGGGCGATACGGTGGGCCGCCGGCCAAGGCATACAGCTGATAGTCGGGAGAGCTCTGAGTTGTTTCTACCAGCCGCGCTCCACGCTGTTTGAGTTGCCAGTTCAGCGCCAGCCCCTCCAGGTGCGCGCCGCAGACCACCAGTCGTGCCCGGTCATTGTGCGCGATGGCGGCCGGTGCGGGTGACGCCAGGCCCTGCTGACGTTGCAGGGCATCTGCCACGCTCAACAGATACTGATCGGTAAACGCGCGACCAAACAAGGTCACGCCCCATGGCAAACCATTGCCCATCAATCCGCTGGGCACGGCGACGGCAGCGTAATCGAGCAGGTTCATGAAGTTGGTGTAGTAGCCCAGTTCCGAGTTGCGCAGTACCGGTTCGGCGGCAAGTTCCGCCAATGTCACCGGACGGCCAATGGTTGGCGTCAGCACGCAGTCGAGGCCCTCCAATACTCTGTCGCACAGCGCCTTCAAGGCTTGCAGTCGGTAGTGGGCGCGGAAGGTTTGCACGCCGGTCACTGCCGGGGCCTTGGCCAGCACGGCACGAATCACTGGCAATACGGCTTGAGGATTTTGCTCCATCAATTTGCCGGCCACGCTGTAACGCTCGGCCACCCATGGCCCTTCGTAGAGCAACCGCGCCGCTTCAAGGAAGGGCGACAAATCCAGTTCGACCGCTTCACCGCCTAGGGCTTTAAGCTGGTCGATGGCGTCGCCAAACAACAACGGGCCTTCAGGGCAGCCGAAGAACGCCAGGTCCTGCGCACGGGGCACACCGAAACGAAACGCGCGCGGCGTGCCGAAGGCCGAGCCGTCATTCCACAGCGGATTGCTGCGGCTGTATTCATCCCGTGGGTCGAGATGAGCGGTCAGTGCCAACAACTGACTGGCTTCCCGAGCCGTGGCCGTAAAGGTCGTGACGCAATCGAGCGTGCGACAGGCCGGAACCACCCCGGCCGTGGAGATCAGCCCTTTGGTGGCTTTCAAACCGACCAGATTGTTCAGCGCCGCCGGTACGCGTCCGGAACCTGCGGTGTCGGTGCCCAGGGCAAAACTCGCCACGCCGAGCGCCACCGCCAGTGAAGAGCCGGCGCTGGAACCGCCCGACGGATATTCCGGCAACACGCTGTTCGGGCAAGCGCCATACGGCGAGCGGCTGCCGTTGAGGCCGGTGGCGAACTGGTCGAGATTGGTCTTGCCCAGCGGGATCGCGCCCAGCGCCAGCAGTTGCTCGACGATGGTCGCCGAACGCTCCGGCACGTAGGCAAACGCCGGGCACGCCGCGGTGGTCGGAATGCCCGCCAGATCGATATTGTCCTTGATCGCGAACGGCACGCCGTACAGCGGCAGGCTGCCTGGGTCACGACCATCGAGGGCGGCGAGGTACGGTTCCAGTTCCTCCGCGCTGAGTAAATGGATGAACAAGTGATAGTCCGGGTTCAGCGCCGCGGCTTTTTCCCGCAGGCTCGGCAGCAATTGCCGAGGCGTGATGTGGCCATCACGGTAAGCGTTGCGCAGGGCGTCGAGTTGCAGATTGATGTTCATGGTTCAGATCCTTGTTGAAATGGCTTCAGTCGAGTTCCAGCACCACGACGCGTTGTCCGGCGCGCACTGGCGAGCCTGGTTGCACACGAATCTCGCGCACCACACCGGCCATGGGCGCGAGCAGCGGGATTTCCATCTTCATCGACTCCAGAATCACTAGCACATCTCCGGCGACCACTTGGCTGCCGACCTCCACCTGAACCTGCCAGAGGTTGCCGGCGATGTGGCTGTCGATGCTCTGCTGACCGTCGGCCAACAGTGCCTCTTCGGTCACTTGCGGCGCCGGTTCTTCACTGTCGAAATGCGCCTGACCGCTGGCAATCCAGCGCTCGCGCTCGGCGTTGAACGCACCTTTTTGCTGATCTCGAAACGCCGCAATGCTGTTGGCTTCCTTCGCCAGAAACGCCTGGTAATCCGCCAGGTTCAACTGACTGTGCTCGATGTTCAGCGCGAAGTGCCCGAGCGGGAAATCCCGTCGAATGCGCAGCAGTTCGTCGGCGCTTACCGGGTAGAAGCGGATTTGATCGAAGAACCGCAGCAGCCACGGTTTGCCATCGAACGCGGCGACCTCGCGGTAGCGATTCCACATCTGCAAGGTCCGGCCGACGAATTGATAACCACCGGGGCCTTCCATGCCGTACACGCACATATAGGCGCCACCGATGCCTACCGAGTTTTCGGCGGTCCAGGTGCGGGCCGGGTTGTATTTGGTGGTGACCAGACGATGCCGTGGGTCGAGCGGGGTGGCGACCGGAGCGCCGAGGTAGACATCGCCCAGCCCCATCACCAGATAGCTGGCGTCGAACACCGTGCGCTGCACTTCGTCGAGGTTCGGCAGGTCGTTGATGCGCCGGATGAACTCCAGATTGCTCGGGCACCATGGGGCGTCCTTGCGCACGGTGGTCATGTATTTCTCGATGGCCAACTGGCAAGCCGGGTCATCCCAGGACAGCGGCAGGTGCACGATGCGCGAGGGAACCTGCAAGTCTTTGGCGGCGCACACGGCGTCCCACTCACCGGCGACGATGCCCAGCAGATCGGCGAGCGGCAGTTGCTCCGGTTGGTAGTGCACTTGCAGCGAACGGATGCCCGGCGTCAGGTCGATTACCCCGTGCAGGCGTTTGCCTTCCAATGCCTGCATCAGCGCGTGGGCGCGGAAGCGCAGGACCAGGTCCAGTTCAGGTGCGCCGATTTCCAGTAACAGGTGAGTATCCCCCGACAACCGGGCGACCAACCGTGTATCTCCCTGGCCGATATCCAGCATCACAGGCGACACAACCCCCTGTGGGAGCTGGCTTGCCTGCGATGAAGCTGATGCGGTGTCTGATCGGGCCTCATCGCAGGCAAGCCAGCTCCCACAGGAATCCCATTTCAAGGCGAGGTTACGGGCGGTCTCGAGATCGACCGGTTGGAACTGCACCTTGTCTCCAGCCTTCAGTTGCCCGAGCTGCCAAAGATCCGCTTCGATCACCGTCACCGGGCAGACAAACCCACCGAGGCTCGGACCATCGGGACCGAGGATCACCGGCATATCACCGGTGAAATCCACCGCGCCAATGGCATACGGATTGTCATGAATATTCGACGGATGCAGTCCCGCCTCACCCCCATCGGCCCGCACCCATTCCGGCTTCGGCCCGATCAGGCGCACACCGGTGCGGCTGGAGTTGAAATGCACTTCCCATTGGGTGGCGAAGAACGTGCCGATGTAGTGTTCGGTGAAGTATTCCGGCGCGCCATGGGGGCCGTAGATCACCCGGATTTGCCGCACCGCCGGTAACTCGGTGACCTGTTCGTCAGGCAATTGAATACCCGCGCTACGGTCGATCAAGGCTGGTACATGCAACACGTCCCCGGCCCGCAACGCACGACCGCCATGGCCACCGAACTGACCGAGGGTGAAGGTGCTTTTGCTGCCCAGATAATCCGGCACTTGCAGGCCGCCGCGCAGGCACAGATAGCTGCGAGCGCCTGCACCGGTGATTGTGCCGAGATGCACTGTGGCACCGGCCGGAACCAGCAGCGAGGTGTTCATCGGCGCCGCTTCGCCGTTCAGCGTCAATGGAATCTGCGCACCGGTCACCGCCACAACCGCATCACAATTGAAGCGCAACATCGGCCCGCTCATGGTGATTTCCAGCGCTGCAGCACCCTCGTCGTTACCCAGCAAAAGGTTGCCCAAACGCAACGCTCGGTTGTCCATCGGCCCCGACGGCGGCACGCCGACCGCCCAGTAACCGAGACGCCCCGGATAATCCTGAACGCTGGTCTGGGTGCCGGCGCTGATCACCTCAAAGGTGTTGGCCTGGTAGACCAGCGCTTCCAGGCAACGGGTCCACGGCTGGCCGCTGGTAAAGGGCACATCGAGCAGAATTTGCCGCAGGTAATCACGGTTGGTTTCCACCCCGTACAGCAGGCTGTCGCCCAGGGTTTGAAGCAGATCGGCGCGGGCTTCTTCGCGAGTCGGCGCCCAGCGGATGACCTTGGCAATCATCGGGTCGAAGTACGGCGGGATCTCGCAACCGGCCTCGACCCACGTGTCGATGCGCAGGTGTTTGCCATCGGCGACGGGGAAACTTACCGCCGTCAGCAGGCCGGGGCTCGGTTGAAAATCCCGCCCCGGATCTTCGGCGTAGAGCCTTGCCTGGATCGCGTGGCCGTCGGCTTTCAAGCCTTGGCTCAATGCGTTCAATGGCGGTAAATCTCCGGCCGCCAGTTCCACCATCCAGCGCACCAGATCCACGCCCCACACTTGCTCGGTGACACCGTGCTCCACCTGCAAACGGGTGTTCACTTCAAGAAAATAGAAACGCTGGGCGTCACTGTCGAAGACGAACTCCACGGTGCCGGCGCTGCGGTAATTCACTGCCTTGGCGAGTTTGATCGCGGCAAGGCAGAGCGCTTCGGCCATGCCGTCGGGCAGGTTGGGTGCCGGGGTTTCTTCAAGGACTTTCTGGTTGCGCCGTTGTACCGAGCAGTCGCGCACGCCGAGGGCAATCACCTCGCCCTGGCCGTCGCCGAACACCTGCACTTCCAGATGTCGCGCGCGCTGGATGTACTTCTCGATGAACACACCGGCGTCGCTGAAGTTGTTCTGCCCGAGGCGTTTGACCGCTTCGAAGGATTCGCCCAATTCGGCGGCGCTGCGGCACACGCGCATACCGATGCCGCCACCGCCGGCGGTGCTTTTGAGCATCACCGGGTAGCCGACCTGTTCGCCGGCGATCAATGCCGCGTCAAGGCTGTCGAGCAGTTCGGTGCCTTCGAGCATCGGCACGCCGTGTTGTTTGGCCAGGGCGCGGGCGGTGTGTTTGAGGCCAAACACGCGCAGTTGCTCAGGCGTGGGGCCGATGAAGGCGATATTGGCTGCTTCGCAGGCCTCGGCGAACGCGGCGTTTTCCGAGAGGAATCCGTAGCCGGGATGGATCGCCGTAGCGCCGGTGGATTTGGCGATGGCGAGGATTTTGTCCACGGCAAGGTAAGTGCCGGCCGCCGCGCCTTCGCCCAGGCTGTGGGCTTCATCGGCTTGCAGGATATGCAGGCTGGCGGCGTCGGCTTCGGAGTAAACCGCGACGCCCTTGACCTGCAACTCTCGCAGGGTCCGCAGAATGCGGCAGGCAATGGCGCCACGGTTGGCGATGAGGACTTTTTTGAACATGGCATAACCCCTGGAGGCGATAGCGCATCAGCCTCGACCTGGGATGCGGGCCGTCCCGCAGTTTTTCGAGATGCACCCGGGCCGTCCCGGATGAACAAAATTCACGCTTTTTTGTGGCGAGGGAGCTTGTCGGATCGCCGCACCGTCCCGCTCGGCTGCGCAGCAGTCGCAAAACCTGCTGCTGTGGTCCGTCAGACATAGCGCGATAGCAGGGTTTGGGGCCGCTTCGCGACCCAGCGGGAGCAAGCTCCCTCGCCACAGGGATCAGCGTTGTTTGAGGCACTGGCCGGAGCGGGCCTGACACAGGGCAAACAACCACCGCCGCAAACGCGCAAGTTTCAGTTCCATACCAAAAGCTCCGCAGGCGTGGGGTTGTAGGCGTTGCACGGGTTGTTCAGTTGCGGGCAGTTGGAGATCAGCACGATCACGTCCATCTCGGCGCGCAGGTCGACGTATTTGCCGGGCGCTGAAATCCCGTCTTCAAACGTCAGCCCGCCATCGGCCGTCACCGGCACATTCATGAAGAAATTGATGTTCGGCCCGATGTCGCCCTTACCCAGGCGCCCGTCGTGGGCGCAGGCGCGCAGGTAGTTGTCGCGGCAGCTGTGCATGTAGCGTTTTTCCAGGGCGTAACGCACGGTGTTGCTCTCTTGTGCGCAGGCACCGCCGAGGGTGTCGTGACGCCCGCAGGTGTCTTCGACGATGGTCAGCATTGGCTTGCCGAGGTTGGAATAGAGCACGCTGCCAGTGCTCAGGTAGACGCTGTTCTGCCGACGCAACGTGCGTTGCACGTCATAGCGTTCCCTGGGATTGGCAAGGCTGTAGAACAAAGTGTCGACCGCCTGATTGCCTTCCAGGTCGAGGATACGCAGGGTCTGGCCGGCCTTGACCTCCATCAGCCAGGGTTCACCGGCCGGGATGGTGGCGCGGTAGACCGCTGTTTCTGGTTGCTTGTGGGCGGTGGCGATAGCGAGTGACATGGCAGCGATCCTCAGGCGAACAGACGGTCGGTGTTGATGAAGCCGCGCTCGTTTTCCGGGCGCGAGGTGCGGCAGTGTTCGGCGACGCTGGCATCGGCGTTCATCCAGCTCAGCTTCAGCGGTTTCGGTGCGTATTCCGGCGACGGATCCATCGGGTGTTGCAACGCGGTGAGTACCACCAGGGTGTCCATCGGCGCGTACAACTCGATGTAATCACCGGCCTTGGAATTGCCTTCGACGAAGTGGAAGCGGCCAGCCTCATCGACGTTCACCCGGCTGAACAGGTTGAGCGTCATCAGCAGGTCGGACAGGCCCAGTCCCCACTTGCCCAGCTCCACCAACAAGTTGTCGGTGCCGTTGCGGAAGAAGCCGTTGCGCAGTTCCTGATAGCGGCCCTGGCCATATTTTTGTGCGACTTCTTCAGCGCAGAGCACGCCGCCGAGGCTGTCGCTCCAGCCACAGGTGTCGGCGGTGATGGCCGCCAGCACGCGACCCATGTCCGAGTACAGGCAATGGCCGCTGGTGAGCTTGGCGGTGTGTTGGCATTTGAGGCTGTCGGGCAGGTTCAGGCGTTCGGTTTTTTCGTTGGCGTTGAGCAACGTCAGGCTGACGTTGGCACCGCCGCGCAGGTCAGTCAGGCGCAGCAATTGGCCGCGTTTCAGGACGAATGAACGATGGCCGCCGCCGGGGAGCATTTCTTCGGCGAACGGCGGGAACAG
This sequence comes from Pseudomonas sp. B21-019, assembly GCF_024749225.1. Lineage (NCBI taxonomy): Bacteria > Pseudomonadati > Pseudomonadota > Gammaproteobacteria > Pseudomonadales > Pseudomonadaceae > Pseudomonas > Pseudomonas sp. B21-019. The sequence continues at coordinate 4,847,337 of NZ_CP087193.1, read as the reverse complement.
TTGGGTCGAATCAGTCATATGCAGATTCCTCTAAGCGATACGAAGCGTGCCTGCCAACTGAGCTGGCAGGGCGTCGACGGCGGCGCGGTTGGCGCGGCGGTCGCTGTTCAAAGGGATGTCGTAGGTGATGCGTGCGCCATAGGCGCCGGGGGCGTGCGGGTCGACACGGACCTTGTCGAACACCAGCAAACGGGTGCCGAGACTGAAACCTTCGGACAGGTCGTGGGTGACCATGAACACCGTCAGTTGCGTCTCGCGCCACAGCTCCAGCAGCAGGCTGTGCATGTCTTTGCGGATGCCCGGATCGAGGGCGCCGAACGGTTCGTCGAGGAGCAAGACCCGCGGCTTCATGATCAATGCCTGGGCAATCGCCAGCCGTTGTTGCATGCCACCGGAGAGTTGCGCCGGGTACTTGTCCAGCGAGTGACCGAGACCGACTTTGTGCAGCAACACTGAGGCGTGTTCGCGTGCCTCTTTTTTAGCGCTGCCGAACAACCGCCCCAGTAATGGCGAGCGCGGGAGTTCGAGGCCGAGGGCGACGTTGTCCAGCACGGTCAGGTGCGGGAACACCGAGTAGCGCTGGAACACCACGCCACGGCTCGAATCCGGTTCGCCAGCCAATGCCTGACCGTCCAACAGAATCTCGCCGCGACTGGCGCGTTCCTGGCCGAGCAATAGCCGCAGGAAGGTCGATTTGCCGCAACCTGACGCGCCGACCAAGGTGCAAAACTCACCTTCGTTGACGCTCAGGTTCAGCCCTTCAAGCACCACTTGATCGGCGTATTGCTGCCAGACGTTTTTCACTGTGATGAAGCTCATGCCCGCGCCCCTTCATAACTCATTTGGAGGCACCTTGGTGCCAGGGAAAGGCCCGTTGGGTCAGGCGCTTGAGGCCCCAGTCCATCAGCCAGGCGAGTAGGGTGATCCACACCACGTAGGGCAGAATCACGTCCATCGCCAGGTAGCGGCGCACCAGGAAGATCCGGTAACCCAAACCGTCCGTGGAGGCGATGGCTTCGGCGGCGATCAAAAACAACCACGCCGAGCCGAGCATCAGTCGCAACGAGATCAGCAGGCGCGGCAGCAATTGCGGCAGCACCACACGCAGCATCAGAGTCCAGGTTGAAGCACCGAGGGTCTGCGCCTTGATCAGCAATTCCACAGGAATTTCCCGGGCGCGCTGTTCCAGATCACGGGCCAGGCACGGAGTGATGCCGATCACGATCAGCATCACTTTCGACAACTCTCCCAACCCGAACACGATGAACAGAATCGGCAGAATCGCCAGCGGCGGCACCATCGACAGCACCGTCAGCACGGGCGACAACGGTGCGCCAAACAGCGGCAGCGTACCGGCGGCGATGCCCAGGCACAGCCCGGCCAACGCACTGATGCCGAGGCCGATGGCCAACCGCCGCAGGCTGGAGGCGGTGTCTTGCCAGAGCAGGTATTCACCGGTGCGGGTGTCGGCGGTGAAGGCCAGGCGCTTCACCGCGTCGGTCATCTGCACGGCACTGGGCAGCAGTTTGTCGTTGGGGTTGTCCATCAGCCGTTCGGCCGAGCCCATGAAGTAGGCGAACAGCACCAGGGCGAACGGCAGGATCACCAACAGCAGGCGACTCGGGCGATCCGGGTGGCGATTGATCAGGCGCATGGCCAGCTCCTCCTGTCTTACAGCTTGGCGTCGGCGGCCATCTGCACGTAAGTCGGGTCGAAGCGCAGCTTGAGGTTGCCTTTATCGCCGCTGGTCACGCCATTGGCGAAGGCCATGCCGATGGCGCTGGTGTCCTTGGCACCTTCACCCAGCAAGCCGTGCTGGAACGAGAACTCGGCGACCTTGCGCATGGTGTCGGGCAGTTGCTTGCTGGTGGAGAACGCCAGGGCTTCTTTGGGCGTGGCGAACAGTTTGGTGGTGTCGAGTTGCGCCTGGAAACCGGCCAGGTCAGTACCCGAGGCTTTGGCCATGTGTTCGAGGGCGGCTTGGCTGGCGGCGTTTTTCGCGTTCATCAACTCAACCACTTCGAACCAGGCGCCGGTCAGGGCTTTACCCAGGGCCGGGTTGTCTTTGAGGGTGGCGCTGTTGACCACCATCATGTCCATGATTTCGCCGGGGATCTGGCTGGAATTGAACACTTCGGTCACCGCAGGCTTGGCCTTGATGTCCGAGAGCATCGGGTTCCAGGTGGTGACGGCGTTGACCTGTTCGGTGTTGAACGCGGCGGAGATGTCGGCGTCGGAGGTGTTGACCACTTTCAGGTCTTTCTCGGTGAGGTCTACCGAATCCAGAGCACGGGCCAACAGGTAATGGGAGACAGACAGCTCAACCAGATTGACGTCCATGCCTTTGAGGTCAGCGACTTTCTTGCCTTCGCCTTTAAGCACGATGCCGTCGTTGCCATTGGAGAAGTCGCTGACGATCAGCGCCGTGCTGTCGACGCCACCGGCAGCCGGAATGGTCAGCGCGTCCATGTTGGTCATGGTGCAGCCGTCGAATTGGCCGGCGGTGTATTGGTTGATGGATTCGACGTAGTCGTTGAGCTGCACCACATCAATCTTGATGCCGTACTTTTTCGCCCATTTGTCGACGATGCCCTGGCTGCCGGCATATTCCCAGGGCATCCAGCCGGCGTAGATAGTCCAGCAGACGCTGAAATGGTCTTTCTGTGCGGCCTGGGACGAGACACTTACAAGAGCTGCAAAAGCAGCGGCGAACAGGGCGGGTAAACGAAGTCGGGACATGGGATGGTTCTCCAGTTGATCAAGGGCGGACAGGAAGGCAGCGGCACCGCGAACGGTGGCTTGTCTCCCGGGCTTTTGTCCCGCCGTGTAACCTCAACTGGAGGTCGCCAACTCTCGGACCAGTCACTCGCGATTGCGAGCCGGAACCCTAGTCAGCCATTGCAAATTGTGGTGCCGCGAACCTGTGATGACTCCTGCACGCCTTTGGTTAAGCGAGAGCCGTGCCAAGTTGGCTTGAGCGCTCTGGCTGGGGCATGGAAGGGTGGGGGGAGATCAAAGGGACAGGGCGCTTTGCCTTGTCATGGTGCGCTGCGCATGGGCATGCACCGTAGAAGGACGGCTAGCCGCTGATCTGAAGGTCGATGCGATCAGGCACTCGGAGCCTGTTTTAAAGTCAAAACAGGTGTGACTCGACTGCCGTTGCAGGTCTTTCAGGAGGCCTCCATGTTCTGTCAGAAAAAGCTCCGCCAAATACTGCTCAGTGTGTTTTTTGGTTTGGGTCTGTCCGGGTGTTACTACTACGTAGGTCCTGCCGATGCTTATCCGGCACCTTATTACTACCCCGGCTATTACTCGCCTTACTATTACGGCGGCTATTACGGGCCGCGTGTTTACGGTGGCTATCGCTATTATTACTACGGTGGACACGGACCTGGTCATTACGGCGGTGGATACAATCGCTGGCACCATTAATCAGCTCATGAATACAACGGCGCGTCCGTCTTGCGGAGGCGCCGTTTTCTTTTGCGCAGGATGAAAAACCTTTCATCGGCTACTTGTTTCTACGTGTTGCAGAAACGCACCAGATCCCGATTTCACTGTCTGATCTTTCGACAGTCGCCGAACAATTGACTGTCGCCTGCCAGCGTCGCTGGTATGGCTCACTCGCGGTCCAGGAGGCCGCCATGCTCTGTCGAAAACAGCTCCGCCATATTCTGCTGATCGTTCTATCGGGATTGTTTCTTGGTGCGTGCGTGCCCTATTCCGATGGCGACAGCTACTACCGCTCGGATGTCTACACGTCCCCGGCGCCGTATTACTCCGATGGTGGTTACTACACAGCTCCGCGCAGGTACTACTCGCCGCCTGCACGGTATTACCAGCCATCGCCACGTTATTACTACCAGCCGCGGGTTTATCAACCGGCACCGCGCTATTACGACTACCGCGGCAACCAGAATCGCGGATGGGACCGTCATGACCGCGGTGGTTGGGATGGTCGTCGCGACGGTTGGGGCGGCCATAGTCGCGGCAACTGGAACGACGATTCTCGGGGCCACAGTGGACGGGATCACCATGGCGGAAGAGGCGATCATGGCGATAACGATGGCCGAGGCGGCCGTCGCTAACTCCTCAATAGAAAGCGGCGCATGAAGCGCCGCTTTTTTGTGCCTGGATATCAGTATTCCGACAGATCCGCCAACGGATGCCGACCTTCCCAGACCTTGTGAAAATGCGCTTCCACCGCAGCTTCCGGCACCGTATTGATATCCGGCCAGTGCCAGTGAGGTTTCTGGTCCTTGTCGATCAACCGCGCACGCACGCCCTCGCTGAATTCCGGATGACGGCAGCAATTGAGGCTCATGGTGTATTCCATCTGAAAGACTTGAGCCAGTGACAGGTGCCGGGCGCGGGCGATCTGTTCCCACACCAGATGAGCGGTCAGGGGTGAGCCTTCGATCATGGTGCAGGCCGCACGACTGAGCAGCGGGTCTTTATGAACGCGTAGCGCACTGATGGCCTTCCAGGCACAACGAACATCGCTGACATCCAGCAACTCGTCGATCTGCTGGCGTCGTGGCAGCCACTGCGCTTCCGGCATTTTTACGAGTGCTTCTTGTTGCAAGGCCTTGAGCAGGCTGTTGAGCTGCATGGCGGTCTGTTCCTGCCAGTTCAATTGCAGCAAGCCTTCGATCAGCTCTTGCTGTTGTTCGTCGAGCAAAAAGCGATCGGCCAGGTCCAGATCGATCGCATCGCGACCGTTCATCCAGGCGCCGGTCAGGCCGAGAAACAACCCGAGCTTGCCGGGCAGCCGCGACAGAAACCAACTGGCGCCGACGTCCGGGTACAAGCCGATGCCAATCTCCGGCATCGCCAACCGGCTGCTCGGCGTGACAACCCGAATGCCCGCCCCTTGCAGCAGCCCCATGCCGCCACCCAACACGTAACCATGACCCCAGCAGATCAACGGTTTCGGGTAGGTGTGCAACTTGAAGTCGAGGCGATATTCTGCCGCGAAGAAGTGCGCAGCCAAGGGCGGTACTTCCCCGGGATGGGCGCGACACGCTTCCACCAGACTGCGCACTTCACCGCCAGCGCAAAAGGCCTTGTCGCCATTGCCGCGCAGCAGTACACAAACGATCTGTGGTTCCTTGGCCCAGGCGTCCAGTTGATCGCGCAAGGCGTTGATCATCGGCAAGGAGAGGGCGTTGAGGGACTTTTCGGCATCCAGGCTGGCGATGCCGATGCGTGCGCCGTCGGTGCCGGTGAGTTCTTCGAAGTGCAGATTCATCATGACCTCGATCGGGAATTTGAGCGTTCAGTATGATCGCTCTATAGGAAAATGCCGGATCTGCGTCAGATCAATTGACAAGCGTGATGGGCTTTCCTAGGGTTCGCCCCATTGTTTTTGCCGGATGTAACCATGACTGCTGACGACCGTATCAAACTCGAACCGAGCTGGAAGGAGGCCCTGCGTGCCGAATTCGACCAGCCTTACATGGCAGAGTTGCGCACATTCCTGCAACAGGAGCGCGCGGCGGGCAAGGAGATCTATCCGCCGGGACCGTTGATTTTCAACGCGCTCAATTCCACGCCGCTGGACAAGGTCAAGGTGGTCATCCTCGGGCAGGATCCATACCACGGCCCCGGTCAGGCCCATGGGTTGTGCTTCTCGGTGCAACCGGGCGTACCGGCGCCGCCGTCGCTGGTGAACATCTATAAAGAGTTGAAACGCGACCTGAACATCGACATCCCCAACCACGGCTACCTGCAGAGTTGGGCGGAGCAGGGCGTGTTGATGCTCAACACCACCATGACCGTGGAACGAGCGAATGCCAACGCCCATGCAGGCAAGGGCTGGCAGTATTTTACCGACCGGATTATCGAAGTGGTCAGCGAGCACCAGCCACATCTGGTGTTCCTGCTGTGGGGGGCGCATGCCCAGAGCAAGCAGAAACTCATCGATGCCACCAAACACCTGGTACTGACGTCGGTCCACCCGTCGCCGCTGTCCGCTTATCGCGGCTTCCTCGGCTGCGGGCATTTCAGTCGGGCGAACAAGTTTCTGGAACAGAATGGCGAGACGCCGATTGAGTGGCGCTTGCCGCCGGTTTGAGCGGCTTTGATGGCTGATTGTCCAGGTCGCAGGAATCAGGGTGTTAGCGATTGTTTCGTTAACAACGCTTTTATGATGAATCTTGCCATCGTTTCCGCAGCTGGATAGTCGGATTGACTGAGTGCAAAAAAGGCTGACACGCACGAACTGAACGGACTTTCGGGACCGCACATCAATGAGATTGTGTCGTCATACATCTGCTTGTCTTGTGGGTTGTTTTTGGACATTTGCAGTGCTAACCAAAGTGTCCTAATTTCTACGGCCCTGCGTGAAGTGAGATCTTCATGGTTAAGTTGGAAGAACTCGATATTGGTGACTGCACGCTCGTAGGCTGGTCCGGCGCTGTGTTTTGGAACTGCTAGCACCCCTTCAAAGGTGATGATGTCTTGAGGGTCGTCGGGGTCGGTCAATGAAACTGGATAGAGCAACAATGCCGACTCGCCCTGCATGTTCGCCGGATTGCCGTTCTGAGTGTCGCGGTTACCGCGAATCGGAAAATAGCTGGATTTAAGTGTCGAATTGCAGCGGGTGCAAGCAATGGCATAGTTCTGGGGATGGTACGCAAGCTTGTAGTAACCGATGTTGCTGGCTGTCCCAGTGGCCCAGGCAGGCGTAAAGTCTTTCCAGTGAACAACGTTGTGGTTGGGCCACGCCTTGACTTCACTTTTGGGTCGATAGTGTTCTACTTCGTGGACTTTGCTCGCCAGTACCGCCCCTTGAAGTTTGGTTTCGCAGTACGCGCATTTTTCATGCTGTAGCGTAATGTAGACCTGTTTGATCTCCCCCCAGAAATCCGTGTCATCGGTATAGCCGCCCGCAGCGATATAGCTCTGGATTCGTTGCTGGGCGCGACCCATCCAGCTTGGTTTTTCGCTGTTGATCAATGCAATCAGGTCAGACTCTGAGATGGCGTAACGAATCATTTTGCCGGCCTCGACGGCTTTTTGGGCGCGCGTCGAGCTGCGGTCGCCTTCGGTTTATCAGGTCCGGCCATTTCTTCGAAACTCATGCCTTCGGCGAGAATTCTCAGGTAGTCGACAGACGCTTTGGTATTTCCGGAAACAGCACTGCGCGCCAGTTGACTGAGGGCGGTTGCGGTGGGGGTGGCCCGGGTGCTTTCAAGGCCGAAATAAGGCGACAGCAGAATTTGCTCTGCGCTTTTTCCACGTACATGTTCAGGCAGACGTTTGACAATAGTCGAGCCGTTTTCCTCGGCCAGCACAAACAGGTTTTGCGACATCAATGAGCCGACAACCAGCGGACTATGGGTCGTCAGAATGAACTGAACGTTGGGGAGCGCCTTGGCCAGCGTGGGAACTACGCTGCGCTGCCATTCGGGATGAAGGTGCAGATCGATTTCGTCGACCATGACTATTCCACGCATTTCACGTAGTTTTAATCCGGATGCTACACCTTGGCAGACATGGAACAGCATGTCGCCGATCCAGCCGATATAGGCTCTGAAACCATCCGATAACGCTCCGAAAGGCAATGCAATGCCATTTATTTCGAATAGGTGTTCTCGTCCATACTGAGTCTGGGTTGCCGTTTTTTGAATTTTGCACTTTGCGGGAAGCAAATCGTTAATCAAGTTTATGACTTGCGTGTATCGCCCTTTGTTTTGTTCTGCAAACGCGGGAAGCCAATAAGAAAGCGGCATGAGCGTCACATGATCTTCAAATAGACTGGCGACGCGTTCATATCGACGAGCCCGTGACTTGGTCCGAGCACTCTCATCAACCCGCGATGAACTCTCCACCCGCCGGGTTGCCCCGTAACCGACTATGAAAAATGCAGGGGATTGTTCATCGAACTGCATGTGCTCGATGGCATCTATTGACGTTTTTGGTGAGATATTCCACGTCAGTCGCTCGGAGGTGCTAAGAGCGCGTATAGACGTTTTTATCGCATACCGTTCAGGCATGGACCATGATGTTTTTTTTGAGTTTTTTTCTTCTACCGTTGAAATGATGCCTGCATCAATGCTGGTTGGCTCATGCTTCGTGAGATCGAGGAGTGGTGCATTTTGGGGGCGGGGATGTTGCCGAATAAATCCTGCGGGGACGAATCCAGAGGAGCCGCTGAGGAGTGGACTCAAAACTGCTAAGGCCACCGCTCGCAGAACACTAGTCTTCCCCAGGCCGTTGTCCCCCAACAAGACATTCACATTGGGATATTGCAGGTTCTCGGTATCGGGCAGATTGAATTCGACGGTTGCGGTTTCGAAGCAACGAAAGTTTTGTATCTTCAGCGTTTGAATATGCATAGGTTCAACCTCTCCCGAAGCTAGAGATGGTAGCAAACTCTACGGCAGCAAGTATGAGATGCTCTGCTGAACCTCCGTTTTTTGTCATTCAGGGCTGCTTGGCCCAATACCTGAACAACGGCTCCGCCAAAAACAACACGAACAACAGCCGCATCACCTGCATCGCCGTCACCAGCGGCACCGACAATTGCAGGGTCTCAGCCGTCAAACTCATCTCGGCAATCCCGCCGGGCATCATGCCCAGCGTCAGCGAACGCAGATCCAGATGGGTCAATACACTCAAACCCAGCGCCGCCAGCGTGGCGATCAACATGGTCAAGACCGTGCCGATCAGGGTCCGGCCCATGAAGGACGGCGCCCGTCGGAAGAACTGTCGATTGAAGTGGCAGCCCAACCCGCTGCCGATCAGCCACTGGCCGATCTGACTGCCGCCGTTGGGCAGGCCGATGTGCAGGTCCCAACCAATGCTCACTGCCGTACTCACCAGCAACGGCCCGAACAGCCAGGGGTTGGGTTGCCGCAGGCGCTCCCAGATCCAGGCGGCCAGGGCGCCCGCCGGGAACAGAAGGGCCAGCCACCACCAGTTGACGGTCGCAGCATGCAAGACCGGCGCACCGTCGCCCAACAGATATTTGAACGCCGCCGGCACACACAGCACCACCACCAGCACCCGCAAGCTTTGCCCCGCGGCAACACGGCTGAGCACCGCGCCGTTGCGGGCGCCGAGGTTGACCATCTCCCCGGAGCCACCGGGCATGCTGGAAAAGAACGCTGTGGCGCGATCTTCGCCGGTACGCCGCATCAACCAGACCCCGACCACCGCGGACAGGCTGGTGACTAACGCACCGAAGAAGATCAGACCAAAGTGGCTCAGCACCTGCTCCATCACCACCGGGGTGAAGTGCAGGCCGATGCCGATGCCGACAACCCACTGGCCGCACTTGCGCCCGCCAGGGATTTCCGCCAATTGCCAGGGGGTCAGGCAGCGGACGAGGATAATCGCCAGTAACGAGCCGACCATCCACGGTAGAGGCCAGCCGATCTGGCTGGCGAGATAACCGCCCAGCAGACCGACCAGCGGTGTACCCCACCAGGCTTTGAAAGGTGTTCGATCAGACATCGGCGATAGCGCGCCGGGCGACCGAACGTTTGCGCCAGATGCGCAGCAGTGGCATCAGCAACATGATTGCAGTCAGCACCCAGCAACCGAATGTGATCGGGCTCGACCAGAGGATTTCCAGAGCACCGTTGGAAATCGATAGCGCGCGGCGCAGGTTCTGCTCCATCAGACCACCGAGGATGAAGCCCAGCAGCACTGGCGACAACGGGAAGTCCAGCTTGCGCAGGATGTAGCCGAAGATGCCGATGCCGATCATCAGGAACAGGTCGAAGGTTGTAGCGTGTACGGCGTAGACGCCGATCCCGGTGATGATCGCGATCACCGGCACCAGTGCCCAGTTCGGCACGGCGAGGATGCGGGTGAAGACGCGGATCATCGGGATATTGAGGATCACCAACATCACGTTGGCGATGAACAACGACGCAATCAGGCCCCAGACGATGTCCGGTTGCTGCTGGAACAACAGGGGACCCGGGGTGATGTTGTACAGCGACAGTGCGCCGATCATCACTGCCGTGGTACCCGAACCCGGAACACCAAGAGTCAACATCGGCACCAGGGCACCGCAGGCCGCGCCACCGATGGCGGTTTCCGGAGCCGCGAGGCCACGCATGTCGCCTTGGCCGAAAGTGCCCTTGGCACCGGCGATACGTTTCTCGGTCATGTAGGCCACCGCGCTGGCCAGCGTCGCGCCGGCACCCGGCAACACGCCCATGATGAAGCCCAGCAAACCGCAACGGATGTTCACCACGAACACCGCCGAGGCTTCCTTGAAGTTGAACATCATGCGCCCGGTGGCTTTCACCGCTTCCTGGCCACGGTGGGTTTTTTCCAGCAGCAACAGGATTTCGCTGATGGAGAACAGGCCCAATACCAGCACGACGAACTGAATGCCGTCCGTCAGATGAATGTTGTCCCCGGTGAAACGGTATACGCCGCTGTTGGCGTCGATCCCGACGCTCGACAGAAACAGACCGATCAGCGCTGCAATGAAGGTCTTGAGCGGTCGGTCGCCGGCCATGCCACCGAGACAGACAATCGCAAACACCATCAGCACGAAATACTCCGCCGGTCCGAAGGCAATCGCCCATTTCGCCAGCAACGGGGCGAACAGCACCATGCCGCAAGTCGCGATGAAGGCACCGATGAACGAACTCCACGCCGACAGCGACAGTGCCACACCCGCCAGCCCCTTGCGGGCCATCGGGTAACCGTCGAGGGTGGTCATGACGGTGGAGGCTTCGCCCGGAATGTTCAGCAGGATCGAGCTGATCCGGCCGCCGTATTCGCAACCCAGGTACACCGCCGCCAGCAGGATCAACGCCGACTCCGGTGGCAGGCCGAGGGCGAACGCAATCGGAATCAGCAACGCCACGCCGTTGATCGGACCCAGCCCCGGCAGCAGGCCGACGACGGTGCCGATCAAGGTGCCGCACAGTGCGGTCACCAGGTTGTACGGGCTCAGCGCAACGCCGAAGCCCTGACCCAAATAGCCAAGAGTATCCATATCAGTTCTCCAGAACGTCGAGCACGCCCAACGGCAGTGGCACGTCCATCAACTTGTCGAACAGCAGATAAAGACCGATGGCCATCAGGCTGATGATCACCGCGCTGGGCAGCCAGCGGCCGCCATACAGGCGTGCCATCGGGACCCCGATCAGAATGCTGGCGACGATGAAACCAAGGGGTTCGAAGGCCCCGGCGAACACCAGCAACAGCGCCACGCAGATGCCGATCTTGATCAGGGTTTCGCGGTCCAGTTTCGGGTCGTCATCGCTGTGCACGATCGGTGCCGGCCGAAACACCATGTACAGCAAAGCCAGGCCCATCAGGCCGAGCATCAGCAGGGGGAAGGCGCGAGGCCCGACCGGTTCGTAGGAAAAAGCCGCTTGATACGGCCACGCCATCAGCGCCAGGCCGACACAGGCCAGCAACAGCACCGAAGCAAAAATGCGTTGTATGAGCATGGGGAACTCCTGGGCCACGACCCCGAGAACCGGGGCCGTAGCCGCTAGACAGAGGCGATCACTGGATCAGGCCGAACTCTTTGGCCAGCACTTTGTAGTCCGCGACCTGCTTCTTCACGTAGGTGTCCAGCTCCGGGCCGGTCATGGCGAACGGGAACAGTTCACGCTGATCGCGCAGCTTGGCGAAATCCTCGGAGGCCAGCAGTTTGTCGAAGGCGTTTTTCCACCAGGCGTAGTCTTCGTCGCTGACTTTTGGCCCGAGGTAGAAGCCGCGAACCACCGGCCAGACGATGTTGTAGCCCTGCTCTTTAGCGGTCGGAATGTCTTTCATTTCCGGCTCGTCCAGACGCTTCTCGGAGAACACCGCCAGCAGACGCATGTCACCGCTCAGGATGTGTGGCATGGAGTCGGAGATATCGGTGCTGCCAACCTGGATGTGGCCGCCGAGCAGGGCGGTGGCGATTTCACCGCCGCCTTCGAGGGCGACGTAACGCAGGTCGCGCGGGTTGATCCCTGCTGCCTTGGCGATCAGGGCGGTTTGCATCCAGTCCTGGCTGCCGACAGTACCGCCGGAACCGATCACCACCGAGCTCGGATCTTTCTTCAGGGCTTTGACCAGATCGTCCAGGGTCTTGTAGGGCGAATCGCTTTTCACCGCGATGGCGCCATAACTGGTGCCAACGGCCGCCAACCAGCGCACGGCGCTTTCATCGAAACGCCCGAATTTGCCTTGCGCCAGGTTCAGCAGCGAACCGCTGGACCAGGCCACCAGCGTACCGGCATCGGCCGGGCGCTGAGCGACCACAGCGTTGTACGCCACCGCGCCGACACCGCCGGGCATGTAGGTCACGCGCATCGGTTTGGTCAGCAGTTTTTCGTTGACCAGCGCGCTTTGCGCCAGTTTGCAGGTGAGGTCGAAACCGCCGCCCGGCGAGGCCGGGGCGATGCATTCCGGGCGTTTGGGTTCGGCCATCAATTGGCCGGCGAGCAGCATGATGCCGGTGGCCAGAGCAACTTTACGCAGTGATAGGTTCATTCAAGTCTCCTTAAGTTTTTGTTATGGACGTACTGAATTACCAAAGGGCAACGCTATAGCTCACCAGCAGACGCACTTCATCGGCATCGCGAGCGGAGTAGTTGGAACGGTAGGTGGCATTGCGCAGGCGTACGGCAACGTCCTTGAGGGCGCCGCTTTGTACGACGTATTTGATCTCGGTGTTGCGTTCCCACTCTTTGCCTTCGTCGCCATTCTTGAGCTTGATGTTGTCACCGCTCACGTAACGACTCATGAAGCTCAGGCCGGGGATGCCGAGTTTGGCGAAGTCGTAATCGTAACGTGCCTGCCAGGAGTGTTCTTCGGCGCCTGCAAAGTCGTTGATCTGCACGAAGTTGACCAGGTACGGATCGCTGCCATCGACGTAGGGGAAGGCACTGTCGCCGGACATGTGCTGATAGCCGGCGCTGAGTTTATGCCCGTTCAAGGCGTAGCTCACCAGCCCGATCAGGGATTTGTTGTCGATTTTGCCGCCGCGGGCCGCGCCTTCGTCGTCGCTGATGGCAAATCGCAGATCGGTACCGAAAGTACCGGGGCCGAACGGTTGCGAAGCGACAACACCGAGGAAGTGCTGGTTGTAGACTTCATCGAGTTGAGCGAAGTGGTAGCTGCCGGTGATCTTGTCGGTGAACTTGTAGTCCACGCCGCCAAAATCAAAATGCTTGCCTGCCACGGTGCCGGCGAAGCGGCTGTTCTTGTTGTTGAGGGCGATGTCCTCGAAGTCGGTGCTGTCGCGGTCCTTGGCTTTCTCCAGACGCCCGCCGGTGAAGGTCAGGTTCTTGATCTCTTTGGAGGTCAGCATCCCGCCTTCAAAGGTCTGCGGCAGAATGCGGCCGTCGTTGGGCTTGAGGATCGGCAGTTCCGGAATCAGGCTGCCGATTTTCAGTTCCGTGGCGGAGATCTTCACTTTGCCGGTCAGGCCGAGCTTGGAATACTCGTTCGCCGCGCGCCCGTCGTCATGGGTTGGCAGCAGGCCGGTACCGGTGCGGTCCGGACTCGAATCGAGTTTTACCCCCAGCATGCCCAGCGCATCGACACCGAACCCCACGGTGCCGTCGGTGTAACCCGATTGCAGATTGAGCATGAACCCCTGGGCCCATTCGTCCCGCTTGGATTGCTGGGCGCTGGTGCCGTCGCGAAAGTCGCGATTGAAATACATGTTGCGGGTTTCGAAGGTTGCCTTACTGTCTTCGAAGAAGGCAGCCTGGCTCAACGGCGAAAAGCCGGCGAGGGCGGCGGCACTGACAAGGGCGGTCTGGCTGAGGCGGGAAAAACGAACAGGCGGGCGAGCCTGAAGCTGCATGGACAGCATGGTGACATACTCCGTTTATTGTTCTTATTTGGCGAAAACGCTTCGAGGCGTTTTTCGTACGCTATGTGCGGTAGCGACGGCAGTCGAAACTGTCCGTGGCTGGACTCTAACCGGCTTACCTTTCGCTAACCTTTCAGCTGACTTTCACGGTTTTCGGGCTTCACAGCGACGGATGCGGCTGTAAACTCCGCGCCAAAGAATGGCGTCGACCATCCCTGAATGAGGTAAAGATCCATGCGTGTTCTGCTCGTCGAAGACCATCTGCAGCTTGCCGAAAGTGTCGCCCAGGCGCTCAAGAGCACCGGGCTGACCGTGGATGTGCTGCACGACGGTGTGGCGGCCGACCTGGCCTTGAGCAGCGAGGAATACGCCATGGCGATCCTCGATGTCGGCCTGCCGCGCATGGACGGTTTCGAAGTGCTGGCGCGCTTGCGGGCCCGGGGCAAGAACCTGCCGGTGCTGATGCTGACCGCCCGCAGCGACGTCAAGGACCGGGTCCATGGCCTGAACCTGGGGGCTGACGATTACCTGGCCAAACCTTTCGAACTGACCGAACTCGAAGCCCGGGTCAAAGCCTTGCTGCGCCGCAGTGTGCTCGGCGGTGAACGCCAGCAGCGCTGTGGCGTGCTGGCCTATGACCTGGACACCCGGCGCTTCACCCTCGGAGAAGAGTTGCTGACCCTGACCTCCCGCGAGCAGGCAGTGCTCGAAGCCCTGATCGCCCGTCCCGGCCGGGTGATGAGCAAGGAGCAATTGGCGGCTCAGGTCTTCGGCCTGGACGAGGAGGCCAGTCCCGATGCCATCGAGATCTACGTCCACCGCTTGCGCAAAAAACTCGACGGCCAACCGGTGGCCATCGTGACCTTCCGTGGCCTTGGCTATTTGCTGGAAAGCCGCGATGCATAAGCTCAGCAGCCTGCGTTGGCGGTTGCTGTGGAACCTCGCGCTGCTGCTGGTGGTGTTGATGATCGCCAGTGGCTTGAGTGCGTACTGGAACGGTCGCGAAGCCGCCGACACCGCGTATGACCGGACCTTGCTGGCCTCGGCGCGGACCATCGCCGCCGGCCTGTCCCAGCGCGACGGCAGCCTCAGCGCCAACGTGCCCTACGTGGCCCTCGACACGTTCGCCTACGACAGCGCCGGGCGGATTTTTTACCTGGTCAACGACATCAATCAGAAGCTGATTTCGGGCTACGAAAACCTGCCGGCACCGCCACCGGGAACGCCGCGCACCGATGACTATCCGGCGCTGGCGCGTTTCTACAATGCTACCTATCAAGGGCAGAACGTGCGGGTGGTCAGCCTGCTCAAAGCGGTCAGCGAACCGAACATGAACGGCATGGCGGAGATCCGCGTGGCGGAAACCGATGAGGCGCGGGTCCGCATGGCGCGCAGCCTGATGGCCGACACCTTGTTGCGCCTGGGCATGCTGGCGATCGGTGCGTTGTTGCTGGTGTGGTTTGCGGTCAGTGCGGCGCTGCGTCCACTGGAGCGCTTGCGTACCGCGGTGGAAGAGCGTCAGCCCGACGACTTGCGGCCCTTGCCGCTGGTGGAAGTGCAGCACGAACTGGGGCCGCTGGTGCGCGCGCTTAATCACTTTACCGAGCGGTTGCGCGGGCAGTTCGAGCGCCAGGCGCAATTCATCGCCGATGCCGCCCATGAACTGCGCACACCGTTGGCAGCGCTCAAGGCACGACTCGAACTGGGCTTGCGCTCGAACGAACCCGAAACCTGGCGCAGCACCCTGGAAACCGCCGCCCAGGGTACGGATCGCCTGACTCATCTGGCCAATCAATTGCTCTCGCTGGCACGGGTCGAGAACGGCGCCCGGGCCATCGCCGAGGGCGGTGCGCAGTTGCTCGACCTCAGTCAGTTGGCCCGTGAACTGGGCATGGCCATGGCGCCGCTGGCCCATGCACGTGGCGTGGCACTGGCGTTGGAGGCTGACGAGCCGGTGTGGATGCGTGGTGAGCCGACGCTGCTGAACGAGCTGTTGAGCAATCTGGTGGACAACGCACTGGCCCACACGCCACCGGGCGGCAATGTGATTCTGCGGGTCACGGCGCCGGCGGTGCTGGAGGTCGAGGACGATGGTCCGGGAATTCCCCTTGAGGAGCGGGAGCGGGTGTTCGAGCGTTTTTACCGGCGTAACCAGCAGGTGGCGGGATCGGGATTGGGGCTGGCGATTGTCGGCGAGATCTGCCGCGCCCACCTGGCGCAGATCAGCCTGCACGATGGCGAGTTGGCGGGACTGAAAGTGCGGGTGAGTTTTATTGCGGGGGAGTGAACACACTCACACCTGTGGAGAGAGGCTTGTTGTGGCGAGGGAGCTTGCTCCCGTTGGGCTGCGAAGCGGCCCCAAGAAGGGACTGCTGCGCAGTCCAACGGGGGCAAGCCCCCTCGCCACAGAAATCAGTAAAACATCGACCGCGACTCTTCCAGATCCTTGCACATCGCCTCGTTCTCCGGATCGATTCCCAGCTTCTTGAAGGCTGGCACACTGAACGGGTCGATACGGGCCAGGGGATGATCGGTGTCCTTGTGGCAATACAGGCTGGCCACTTGCACCAGATCGACATAGTCGACCCGCGCCGATTGCCGCTTGAAATCCAGATACAGCCCCGGCAATTGCACCAGCATTTCCGGAAAATCCCAGACCCTGAGCAATTTATCGCCGAGCAGCGGATGGATGCGTTCGATCACATGGTTGAGGCTGACCGGGTCTGACAGCAATTCATAGTGATCTTCGGCGTAGGTCAGGATCGGCAGCACGCCAATCTGATGCACCAGCCCGCCGAGCGCCGCTTGATCAGGCTTGAGTTGTGTGTAGCTGCGGCACAACGCATAGCTGACGCCGGCGATTTCCAGGCTTTTGCGCCAGACCTCGCGCATTTTCTGTTCCACCACTTCGGAACGGGCATTGAAAATCTGTTCCATCACCAGGCCGATGGCCAGGTTGCTGCTGTAATTGACGCCCAGCCGGGTGATGGCCGTGTGCAAGTCAGTCACTTCCTGGGTCGCGCGCAGCAACGGGCTATTGACCACTTTGATCAGGCGCGCCGACAGCGCGGTATCGCGGCCGATCACTTTGCTCAGGGTGCTGACACTGATTTCCGGGTCTTCGGCGGCCTTGCGAATCTGCAGGGCCACTTCCGGTAATGTTGGCAGAACCAGGTCATCATTATCGATGGCCTCAACCAAATCCTGTTGGACCTTATCCGCCAGCTCACTCATTTCTTTTCTCTAGGGTATTGCGACAAGTGCTGCTGTTAACGCTGGATTTCGCGATCACGATCCAGTTGGTAAGGCAGGTCGAGCAGATGCAGGCCCGGACCTTCGAGTGCGCCAAGGTGCAGGTTGCCATCTTCTGCAGCTTCGGCTTGCAGCACGGCCAGGAGTTCAATGTTTTGCTCGGTGCGAGCCGCGATCACCACTTCACCAATCGAACTGCCGTGAGTCGGGGAGAACAGTGGTGTGCCGGGTTCAGGCAGTTCACTACCTTCCAGTTGCAAGCGATACAGGCGACGCTTGAGTTTGCCCAGGTATTGCATGCGCGCAACGATTTCCTGACCGGTGTAGCAACCCTTTTTGAAGCTCACGCCGCCGACGGCTTGCAGATTGAGCATCTGCGGGATGAACAGCTCGCGGGTGCTCGGCATGACCTGGCCGATCCCTGCGCGGATCTGGCCCAGCAGCCATTGATTCAGTTCGCCTTCGGCCAGCAGGGCGGACAGCTTGCCCTTGATGGTGTCGGCTTGATCGGCGTTCACCCAGAGTTCAGCGCGCTCAGGCGAGACGCGAAGGGCGATCAGGCCGTCATTACGCACAACGCTGTCGGTGTCGACCGGTAGCGCCAGGCCCAGGCTGGCCAGTGCCGCATCGCCATGCTCAAGGCCAAAACGAACCCAGCCGGCACTTTCGTCGGTCAGTTTCGATTTGGAGAACACTGCGTACTTTTTCAGGTCCGCCAGTTGCGGCTCCAGCAGTTCGCTGGCCATCGCCATGAGCACACCGTCGCCTTCCAGCAGAATGCGGAAGCTCGATTGCATCCGGCCTTTCTGCGTGCAGCGCGCACCAAGGCTGGCCTGTGTGTCGCTCAGGTAATTGAGGTTGCAAGTCAATTGGCCTTGCAGGAATTTGCTGGCATCCGAGCCGCGTACCGCGAGAACGCCTTCGTGAGACAGTGTGCAGAAAAAAGCAGAATCGGCCATGGGTCATCGCAGGGTAAAGAGTCTGAGGGACATCATAAGGGGACGCCCTTGAAATGGGTAGTTCACAAAGGATCGTCAGTGCCGACCAAAGCCGACTGTTCGGCTCGCCTCGGGGCTGTATACTTGCGGCCTATTTGAGGAGCGCTCCATGGTCGATAACGTTGAACTGAACCGCCTCTTTTGGCACAGCCGTCGCGGCATGCTGGAACTTGACGTGCTTCTGGTGCCGTTCGTGAAAGAGGTTTACGCGAATCTGAACGAGGTAGATCGCGCGCTGTATGTCCGCCTGCTGGAGTGTGAGGATCAGGACATGTTCGGCTGGTTCATGGAACGCGCCGAATCGGAAGATCCGGAGCTGCAGCGCATGGTTCGCATGATCCTGGATCGTGTCCAGCCCAAGTAACGCGTTCGAATGCCGCTGGCATGCCTCACGGCAGTTGCTGGCGGCTTATCTTCTCGCCCAGCTGTTCGCGTTGGGTTCGCTGTTTCTTCTCTCGATACCGCTCTGGGCCAACCTGTTCGGCGTAGCGTTGTGCGTGGCTCACAGCATGTGGGCATTGCCGCGACAGATTCTGCTGACACACCCACAGGCCTTTCGCGGCTTGCGTCGCGATGCCGATGGCTGGCAGTTGTGGAGCCAGGCGCAAGGTTGGCAACCCGTACAGCTACGGCCGGACAGCCTGGCGCTGCCGTTGGTTGTGGTGCTGCGCTTTCGTCTGCGGGGCGAGCGACGTATCAGGGCGATATGCGTGCCGCGGGATTCGCAGGCGGCGGATGTGCACCGACGCCTGCGGGTTCGGCTCAAGTTCAGTCGGCGTAGGTGGGCGGCACCAGAATAGTGTCCAGGGCGACCGGCAGCAGATTCGGGTAGTCGAGGGTGTAATGCAGGCCGCGGCTTTCCTTGCGCTCCATGGCCGACCGGATCATCAGGTCGGCTACCTGAGCCAGGTTCCTCAGCTCGATCAGGTCTCGGCTCACTTTATAGTTGCTATAGAACTCGTCGATTTCATCCAGCAACAACTGCACTCGGTGCTGGGCTCGTTGCAGGCGCTTGTTGGTGCGTACGATGCCCACGTAGTCCCACATGAATCGCCGCAGTTCGTCCCAGTTGTGCGCGATGATCACGTCTTCGTCGGAGTCGGTGACCTGGCTGGCATCCCAGACGGGCAGGGCGGTCGGAACCGACACTTCTGGCAACTGCTCAAGAATGTCCGCCGCCGCCGAACGGGCATAAACGAAACATTCCAGCAGCGAGTTGCTGGCCATGCGGTTGGCGCCATGCAGGCCGGTGAAGCTGGTTTCACCAATCGCATACAGGCCCGGCACGTCGGTGCGGCCCCGCTGATCGACCATCACGCCGCCGCAGGTGTAGTGCGCCGCCGGCACCACCGGAATCGGTTGTTTAGTGATGTCGATGGAGAATTCCAGGCAGCGTTCATAGACCGTCGGGAAGTGCGTCTTGATGAAGTCTTCGGGCTTGTGGCTGATGTCCAGGTAAACGCAGTCGATACCCAGGCGCTTCATCTCATGGTCGATGGCGCGGGCGACGATGTCCCGTGGTGCCAGTTCGGCCCGTGGATCGAAGCGCTGCATGAAGCGTTCGCCGTTGGGCAGCTTCAGGTGTCCGCCTTCGCCGCGCAGGGCTTCGGTGATCAGGAAGCTCTTGGCTTGCGGGTGATAAAGGCAGGTCGGGTGGAACTGGTTGAACTCCAGGTTCGCCACCCGGCAGCCGGAACGCCAGGCCATGGCGATGCCATCACCGCAGGCGCCATCAGGGTTGCTGGTATAGAGGTAGACCTTCGCCGCGCCGCCCGATGCAAGGATCACGAAGCGCGCGCCGTAAGTGTCGACTTCACCAGTGCTGCGGTTGAGGACATAGGCGCCAAGGCAGCGGTCGCCTTCAAGGCCCAGGCGCTTTTCGGTGATCAGATCGATCGCGACCCGCTGCTCCAGCAGTTCGATGTTGGGTCGCTGTATGGCTTGGTCGAGCAGGGTTCTGAAGATCGCCGCGCCCGTCGCATCGGCGGCGTGGATGATGCGTCGATGGCTGTGACCGCCTTCGCGGGTCAGGTGAAACTCGAAACCGCCGTCTTCGGTGCCGGACTGTTCGTCGCGGGTAAAGGGTACGCCTTGGTCGATCAGCCATTGAATCGCTTCTCTGCTGTGCTCGACGGTAAAGCGCACGGCGTCTTTATGGCACAGGCCACCCCCGGCGTTGAGGGTATCGTCGACGTGGGACTCGACAGTATCGGTGTCATCCAGAACGGCGGCGACACCGCCCTGGGCCCAGAAGGTCGAGCCATTGGCGAGGTCGCCTTTGCTCAATACGGCGATACGCAAATGACCGGGCAAGGTCAGCGCAAGACTCAAGCCGGCAGCGCCGCTGCCAATTACCAGAACATCGTGTTGAAACTGTTGGCTCATTTCAGGATTCCGCTCAAAGCGACCCGGGTCGGGGTGGCGCTGGACATCTGGACAGGCGAGGTCAGACAACCGCACAGCCCTCTAGTATATAGAGGGGGGGAGCGGCACAATAGTCGAGCCCACATGGCATTGTGAAACTACTGTGACGGAAAAGACTGGACGCTTCGTCGGAAGTTTTTTTGCATGCTTTGGCGACAAGGCGACTGTATCGTGGATTTAACAGTCTTTTTCGCTTCACGGTTGCACAATGTCGGTGTCAGGCGGCTATAAATATGGAACTTTTGCCAAAGGCTCAAGATCAATAGAAGGTTGCCTGAAACAAGGAACAGTGTCGGTTTCGGTGCGGGACTTGCGGTTAGGTCCTTGCTGACGAATCCGATGACAAGATTATTCGCGCAGCCTGGGTTTCCCGCGCTGCGTTTTTCGTGCGTGCCAAATCAGAGCCCGCAGGAAACTTGCTTGAAGGGGGAGAACTTTTGCGAAAAGCCCGAGTCTATGTTTGCAAGTCTGGTCGTTCAGTAATGCAAGCCTCCTTCGAGCTTATCGAGGAGTGTTCATGCTAACCCAGGAAGAGGATCAGCAGCTGGTCGAGCGCGTTCAACGCGGCGACAAGCGAGCTTTCGATCTGCTAGTGCTGAAATACCAGCACAAAATTCTCGGGTTGATCGTGCGTTTCGTGCACGACACCCATGAAGCCCAGGATGTCGCACAGGAAGCCTTTATCAAGGCATACCGTGCACTTGGTAATTTTCGCGGAGACAGCGCGTTTTATACGTGGCTTTACCGTATCGCCATCAACACGGCGAAAAACTATCTGGTTTCACGCGGCCGTCGGCCGCCGGATAGCGATGTCAGTTCCGAGGATGCAGAGTTCTACGATGGCGATCATGGCCTCAAGGATCTCGAGTCGCCAGAACGTGCATTGCTGCGGGATGAGATCGAAGGCACCGTCCATCGAACCATTCAGCAACTGCCAGAAGATTTGCGTACGGCTTTAACTTTACGTGAATTCGATGGTCTGAGTTACGAGGACATTGCCAGTGTCATGCAGTGTCCGGTGGGTACCGTGCGCTCCCGGATTTTCCGCGCCCGGGAGGCCATCGATAAAGCCCTGCAGCCGTTGTTGCAGGAAAACTGAGACAGCGGCGACAGCCAAGAGAGGAACGCCATGAGTCGTGAAGCCCTGCAGGAATCGCTGTCCGCAGTGATGGATAACGAAGCGGACGAACTGGAATTACGTCGGGTATTGAATGCCTTTGACGATGTTGAAACCCGCGATACCTGGGCTCGTTACCAGATCGCTCGAGCGGTCATGCACAAGGACCTGCTGCTTCCTCGTCTGGACATCGCCGCGGCAGTCTCTGCTGCGCTGGCTGACGAAGCCGTACCGGCAAAAGCCTCTCGTGGTCCATGGCGCAGCCTGGGTCGTCTGGCAGTCGCTGCTTCGGTGACCATTGCCGTGCTGGCAGGTGTACGTCTGTACAACCAGGACGAGATCGCAGGTGTCGAACTGGCTCAGCATTCGAATCAGCCAGGTCTGACCACTCCTCAGGTCAAGGGCCCCGCTGTATTGGCAGGCTACAATGAGAGTTCGGACGCCACTGGCCCAATGGCCAACGGCGTATTGCAAGGTCAGCCAGGCTGGCACGATCAGCGTCTGCCAGGTTACTTGCGCCAACATGCTCAACAGGCTGCACTGAAAGGTACTGAGAGCGCTCTGCCTTACGCTCGTGCAGCAAGCCTGGAAAACCGTTAAGGAGGATCATGCGCGCCATACCTCTACTTACGCTTCTGCTCAGTGGCTGGTTTATTGTTCCAGCCCACGCCGATGAAGCCCAGGACTGGCTGAAGCGTCTGGGACAGGCGGAGCAAACGCAGAGCTTTCACGGTACTTTCGTCTACGAGCGTAACGGTAGTTTTTCTACCCATAACATCTGGCATCGCGTCCAGGATGGCAAAGTCCAAGAGCGTTTACTTCAGCTCGACGGTTCGGCGCAGGAAGTCGTGCGCATTGATGGGCATACTCAATGCGTCAGCGGCACCCTGATAGCAGGGCTGGGGGACTCACCCAACTCCGCCGCTCGTGCACTCGATCCACAAAAGCTAAAGAATTGGTACGACCTTGCCGTCATCGGCAAGTCGCGTGTGGCCGGGCGTTCGGCGGTGATCGTCTCGTTGACGCCTCGCGATCAGCACCGCTATGGTTTTGAGCTGCATCTGGACAAGGAAACCGGCTTGCCGTTGAAGTCATTGTTGCTCAATGACAAAGGGCAACTGCTGGAACGGTTCCAGTTCACCCGGCTGGATACTGCCGAGGTGCCTTCCGACAGCGATTTGCAGGCAGGTTCCGAGTGCAAGCCCATTAACCTGGACAGTGACAAGGCGTCCGCCGTCAAGACTGCGCAGGTCTGGCATTCGGACTGGTTGCCGCCAGGTTTCGAACTGACCAGCAGTACCTCTCACAAGGATCCGGATACCAAAGTCCAGGTCAGCAGTCTGATGTTCGACGACGGTCTGGCCCGATTCTCGGTGTTCCTTGAGCCATTGAATGGGGCAACAGTCACCGACACCCGTACTCAGCTGGGGCCAACAGTCGCTGTGTCCCGTCGCTTGACCACTCCGCAAGGCGAAATAATGGTGACCGTGGTCGGTGAAATACCGATTGGCACCGCCGAACGGATTGCGCTGTCCATGCGCAACGATGCCGCGGCTACCAGCAAGCAGTGAGCTGATCAGCCATGCTCATCAATCGGGGCCGGATGGTGCGCAAGGTCGCAATGCTGCCCCGTCGTTGAGGCCTCGAAATGTTTTGCCGAGCATTTTCATTTGCAAATATCCCGAAAATTTTTTATAGGTCAGAGCCCCTCGGCTCTGGCCTTGTTTGTTGTTCCCGGAACAAAAATACCGGCGTATCTTTTCCGGTGTTCCTTGCTCCATATCGCTTAACCATGCTCGTCGTAACGGGAGCCGTATGTCGATACCACGCTTGAAGTCTTATCTCTCCATTTTTGCCACCGTGCTGGTGCTCGGTCAGGCGGTCACTGCGCAAGCGGCCGACTTGCCTGACTTCACGCAACTGGTCGAGCAGGCCTCGCCCGCGGTGGTGAATATCAGTACTACCCAGAAGTTGCCGGAACGCAAAGTGTCCAGCGAGCAAATGCCGGACCTTGAAGGCTTGCCGCCGATGCTGCGCGAGTTCTTTGAGCGTGGTATGCCGCAGCAGCCACGCTCACCTCGTGGCGATCGCCAGCGTGAAGCGCAGTCCCTGGGGTCAGGTTTCATCATTTCGCCTGACGGCTACATCCTGACAAACAACCATGTGATCGCCGATGCCGACGAGATTCTCGTGCGCCTCGCCGATCGCAGTGAGTTGAAAGCCAAGTTGATCGGTACCGATCCGCGTTCCGACGTCGCCTTGCTGAAAATCGAAGGCAAGAACCTGCCGGTTCTGAAGCTCGGCAAATCGCAGGATCTGAAAGCCGGTCAGTGGGTCGTGGCCATCGGCTCGCCGTTCGGCTTTGATCACACTGTGACCCAAGGCATCGTCAGTGCCATCGGTCGCAGCCTGCCGAACGAAAACTATGTTCCGTTCATCCAGACCGACGTGCCGATCAACCCGGGTAACTCCGGTGGTCCGCTGTTCAACCTGGCCGGTGAAGTGGTCGGCATCAACTCGCAGATCTACACCCGCTCCGGCGGCTTCATGGGCGTGTCGTTCGCGATCCCTATCGATGTGGCGATGGACGTATCCAATCAATTGAAAAGCGGCGGTAAAGTCAGTCGTGGCTGGTTGGGTGTGGTGATCCAGGAAGTGAGCAAGGATCTGGCCGAGTCGTTCGGTCTTGAGAAACCGGCCGGTGCGTTGGTGGCTCAGATCCAGGATGATGGTCCGGCAGCCAAGGGTGGCCTGCAAGTGGGCGACGTGATCCTGAGCATGAACGGTCAACCGATCGTCATGTCCGCCGATCTGCCGCACTTGGTGGGTGCGCTGAAAGCCGGCTCGAAAGCCAATCTTGAGGTGATCCGCGAAGGCAAACGCAAGAATGTCGAGCTGACCGTCGGCGCTATCCCTGAAGAAGGCAAAGAGCTGGACGCCCAGCCTAAATCTGGCGCAGAGCGCAGCAGCAATCGCCTGGGTGTTTCCGTGGCCGAATTGACTGATGAGCAGAAGAAAGCCTACGACCTTAAAGGTGGTGTGGTAATCAAGGACGTGCAGGACGGTCCTGCTGCCCTGATCGGCTTGCAGCCTGGTGATGTGATCACTCACCTGAATAACCAGGCGATCGGCTCCACGAAGGAGTTCACCGAGATTGCCAAGGCGTTGCCGAAGAACCGCTCGGTGTCGATGCGGGTTCTGCGCCAGGGTCGCGCCAGCTTCATTACCTTCAAACTGGCTGAATAAACCGGTTGTTGGCTGAATAAAAAACCGCCTCGAAAGAGGCGGTTTTTTTGTGCCTGAATTTTGACCTCGAAGCAGTCAGCCCATCATGTCCTTGACCATGCGTTCCTGCTCCATCAGCTCGCGTTGCCGTGCGTCTATCCGCGATGACAGCGGGAAGTTGCTGCCCGCCTTGCGCTTGGCGAAGTCCAGTTGCTGGATTGCCTGGCGATAATCGCCGATCAGTGCGAAGTACTCTGCACGAGCCTGATGCAGGCCGATGATGTTGCCCGACAGGCCGCGAGTCTCGGCCACCAGGTACCAGACGTCCGGATCTTCGGGGCGGGTCTTGAGCAGGTTCTCCAGCGCTTTTTCCGCATCGGCTGCTCGATTCTGCTTGAGCAGCAGATCGACACGCACCTGATTCAGTGGGTAGTTGCCCGGATACTGAGTCAGCATCCGGTCAACCCGTGACTGAGCATCGGGCAGACGATTATTGGTGATGTCCAGATCGACCTGCGCCAGGTTGTAGATGATCTCGTTCGGCGACTTGGTCAGCAGCTGCTTGAGGTTCTCGCGAGCTTCATTCAGCTGGCCGCCCTTGATCTGGGCGATTGCCAGGCCATAGCGCGCGACGTCGTTTTTCGGGTTTTCATCGAGTTGGGCGCGGAAGCGCTTGGCACCCAAGCCTGGGGTTTCTTCATAGATCAGCTGCACGCGTGCACGAATCAGCTGATAACGCATGCTGTCTTCGATACCGCCCGGTTTGGCCTGTTCGGCACGGTTGCGGGTGTCGGCGATACGCGATTCGGTCACCGGGTGAGTCAGCAGGAATTCCGGCGGCTTGGCATCGTAGCGGTACTGGCGCATCAGCCGTTCGAACATGGTCGGCATCGAGCGCGGATCGTAACCGGCCTTCTCCAGATTCATGATGCCGATACGGTCGGCTTCCTGTTCGTTCTGGCGCGAGAACCGTCGTTGTTCCTGCATCGCCGCCGCCTGGGTGCCGGCAATGGTTGCGATCCCGGCATCGCCTGCGCCGGCAGCGGCAATCACGATCCCGGCCAGCAATGCAGCCATCATAGGCACTTGCATGCGTTGCGAGGCTTCGACACCACGGGCGAAGTGACGCTGCGACAAGTGGGCCAGTTCGTGGGCCAGGACCGAGGCATATTCGCCTTCGGTCTGGGCGTTGAGGAACAAGCCGCCGTTGACGCCGACGATCCCGCCCGGCGCGGCGAAAGCGTTGAGCTGTGGGCTGTTGATCAGGATGAACTCCAGGCGCCGGTCATTGACCTGGCTGGTTTCCACCAGCCGATAGACGCTGGACTCGACGTAATCCTTGAGTTGCGGATCGTTGAGTTGCGACACCTGGCTGCGCAGCATCGCCAGCCACGCACGGCCCAGTTGGTATTCCTGTTGCGGCGAGACGATGGCAGAACTGGCGTCACCGAGTGACGGCAAGTCGTCGGCGAAGCCCGGTGAGGCGAGCAGGCAAGCGAGCGTCAGCAGGGTAGGGCGCAAAAAAGTCATGCACAAAGCCTTAGTCGACAAAGACGTTACTGTAGCCGGACACTACGCTTGGGACCAGATATTCTAGACGGCTAAACCCCCAGCCCCGGAGTGATTCGATGACTGACGCTGTAACCCACGACGCCGAGCTGGACGCCAGCGGTCTGAATTGTCCGCTGCCGTTGCTCAAGGCCAAGATGGAACTCAACCGACTGGCCAGCGGAGCGGTGCTCAAGGTGATTGCCACGGATGCGGGCTCTCAGCGCGATTTTCGCACCTTTGCCCGATTGGCCGGTCATACGCTGCTTCGTGAAGAAGATGAAGCGGGCGTTTACCGCTATTGGTTGAAAAAAGCCTGAAACCTGCTGTGTTCGTTCTTAAGGATTATTGATGTTCAAAGTGTTACGCGACTGGATTCAGCGCTACTTCTCGGATGAAGAGGCTGTGGTGCTGGCGGTGCTGCTGTTTCTGGCATTTACCGCCGTACTCACCCTGGGTGGAATGCTTGCGCCAGTGCTGGCCGGGATGGTGCTGGCGTATCTGATGCAGGGGTTGGTGGTGATCCTCGAGCGCCTGCGTCTGCCGGGTGCCGCGGCGGTGGGGCTGGTCTTCGCGTTGTTCATGGGGGGGCTGCTGGTATTCATCATCGTCGTGGTGCCACTGCTCTGGCATCAGTTGATCACGCTGTTCAACGAATTGCCCGGCATGCTCGCCAAGTGGCAATCACTGCTATTGCTGCTGCCCGAGCGTTATCCGCATCTGGTGTCGGACGAGCAAGTACTACAGGCCATCGAAGTGGCGCGGGGCGAGATCGGTAAATTCGGCCAGTGGGCGCTGACGTTCTCGTTGTCGAGCTTGCCGCTGCTGGTGAACATCATGATCTACCTGGTACTGGTTCCGATCCTGGTGTTCTTCTTCCTCAAGGACCGGGAAATGATCGGCCAGTGGGTGCGCGGTTACCTGCCGCGGGAGCGAGCGCTGATCACTCGGGTCGCCCAGGAAATGAACCGGCAGATTGCCAATTACATTCGTGGCAAGGTCATCGAAATCTTCATTTGTGGGGGCGTGACCTACATCGCTTTCGTGGCGCTGGGGCTCAACTATGCGGCGCTGCTGGCGTTGTTGGTGGGTGTGTCGGTAGTGGTGCCCTATGTCGGGGCGGTGGTGGTGACCGTGCCGGTGCTGCTGATTGCACTGTTCCAATGGGGCTGGAGCGATCAGTTCATCTATTTGATGGCGGTCTACGGGATTATTCAGACGCTGGACGGTAACGTGCTGGTGCCGCTGCTGTTCTCGGAAGCGGTCAACCTGCACCCGGTAGCGATCATCTGCGCGGTGCTGCTGTTTGGCGGGTTGTGGGGCTTCTGGGGCGTGTTCTTTGCGATTCCCCTGGCGACGTTGTTCAAAGCCGTGCTGGATGCCTGGCCTCGCAAGGAGCCGGAGGTGTCGCCGCTGCTTTGATCGTCGACTTGAGGGTCTCTTCGCGGGCAAGCCCCGCTCCCACAGGGTTCATACCATCCCAGTGGAAGCGGGCTTTCCCGCGAAGGCGTCCGAATAGACGCCCAAAAAATCAGGCCTTGTTCAGCGCCTGAGCAGCCGACAAAACCGCATCCACGTGCCCCGGCACCTTCACGCCGCGCCATTCCTGACGCAGCACGCCATCCTTGTCGATCAGGAACGTGCTGCGATCAACCCCCATATATTCCTTGCCGTAGAGCTTTTTAAGCTTGATCACGTCGAACAGCTGACAGATGGCTTCGTCCTTGTCGCTGATCAGCTCGAAGGGGAACTCCTGCTTGCACTTGAAGTTTTCGTGAGACTTCAGGCTGTCGCGAGATAGGCCGAACACCTCGGTGTTGGCCGCCTTGAACGCCGCATACTGGTCGCGAAAACCCTGGCCTTCGGTGGTGCAACCCGGCGTGCTGTCCTTCGGGTAGAAGTAAATCACCACTTGCTTGCCTTTGAGGGCCGCGAGGCTGACGGTCTGCCCGCTGGTGGCGGGTGCTTCGAAGTCGGCAACCGGTTGGTCGATGGCTACGGCCA
Source organism: Pseudomonas sp. B21-019 (assembly GCF_024749225.1). NCBI lineage: Bacteria > Pseudomonadati > Pseudomonadota > Gammaproteobacteria > Pseudomonadales > Pseudomonadaceae > Pseudomonas > Pseudomonas sp. B21-019. Next base: position 4,818,974 of record NZ_CP087193.1, on the reverse strand, counting down.
TGAAAGCTTCCTTACATTGGGTTTTGTGGGCGCCACGGTTCAATCAGTGCGTCCAGGTTCATGGCGTCGGCGAAATCCAGGAACTGGTCACGCAGCCAGCTGATCTGGGTGCCGGCCGGCAAGGTCACGGTGAACGTGGCGTTGAGCATGGTGCCGCCGGTCTGCGGAGCCTGATAGGTGTCGCATGTCAGATTCTCCAGCTCGACGTTGTGGTCCATGAAGAATTGGCACAGCTCGTTGATGATGTCCGGGCGGTAGGCCGAGCTGACGTAGGCGACGTACGGCAAGGCCTGGGGACGGTTCTCCAGGGCTGCGCTGCGCACCACGTTGACGGTGAAGGCGTGCCGTTTGGCCAGCACTGGCAGGCTGCCTTCGAGGCGCGCCAGGGCGTCCCAGCTGCCGGAGATCTCGAGGATCAGCGCGCTGCATTCGCCATGACGCGTCAGGCGAGAGGTGACCACGGCGCAGCGGTTTTCATGGCTGGCGCGGCACAGGACGTTAGTCAGCTCCATGGGGTTGGCGCCGAGGGCACTGATGACAAGGAATTGTTCGCGAACTGTGGGGGTGGACATGCAGCATTCCTAAAGCGATGAGCGGTCGATACTGTTTATGGGCATTTTTACCGGGGACGAGCCTGCGGATGCGAATTCACAAACCCCCAGCCGAAGGTTGCAACGTGCTCCAGTATGGCAAGAGCGAGGGGTGGCAACGCTGGATCGGGGCTTGTGATGCCGAAAATGGAGGCTGGAACCCGGCGTACGAGCTTATCAGTACCGATCAAAGTCTGAAGGGTAGCGAAAAGCAGCGCCAAGGGGAATGGCGGCAGCGCAGTACTTCGCTTGTACAAGCATCTTGGCGCCAGTACCATTACCGCTCTCTTTTTCCGGCAGGAGCGGTTGCATGATTGCGGGCAGTATGGTGGCACTGGTCACACCCATGGATGCACAGGGTCGTCTCGACTGGGACAGCCTGAGCAAACTGGTGGACTTCCACCTGCAAGAGGGCACCAACGCCATCGTGGCGGTCGGCACTACGGGTGAGTCGGCCACGCTTGACGTGAACGAGCACATCGAAGTGATTCGTCGCGTGGTTGCCCAGGTTGCAGGGCGTATTCCGGTGATCGCCGGTACGGGCGCCAATTCGACGCGTGAAGCGATCGAACTAACGACCAACGCGAAGAACGCTGGCGCCGACGCGTGCCTGCTGGTAACCCCTTATTACAACAAGCCGACGCAAGAAGGCCTGTACCTGCACTTCCGCGCCATCGCCGAAGCGGTCGATATCCCGCAGATTCTTTACAATGTGCCGGGTCGTACAGCGTGCGACATGCAGGCCGAGACGGTAATCCGCCTGTCGACCGTGAAGAACATCATCGGCATCAAGGAAGCCACGGGCGACCTGCAGCGCGCCAAGGACATCCTGGCCGGCGTGAGCAGCGACTTCCTGGTCTACTCCGGTGACGATGCGACCGCGGTCGAGCTGATGCTGCTCGGTGGCAAGGGCAACATTTCGGTGACCGCCAACGTTGCGCCGCGCGCCATGAGCGAGCTGTGCGCCGCTGCGATGGCCGGTGATGCCGTCAAAGCCCGGGCGATCCACGAAAAGCTGATGCCGCTCAATAAAACCTTGTTTATCGAATCCAACCCTATCCCCGTGAAATGGGCGCTGCATGAAATGGGCCTGATGCCGGACGGTATCCGTCTGCCGCTCACCTGGCTCAGTGCTGCCTGTCACGAACCGCTGCGGCAGGCCATGCGCCAGTCCGGCGTCCTGGTTTAATTGAGGAAGTACTACGCATGAAGCGAATGGCCGGACTTTCCGCACTTGCCTTGATTATCTCCAGCACCAGTGGCTGCGGATGGATCTGGGGCCCGGAAGGTTACTTCCGTGACCGTGGTAGCGATTACCTGGAAGCGCAACAGACTGCACCGATGCAACTGCCACCAAACGTCAGCACCTCCAAGCGTCTGGATCCACTGTTGCCGATCCCGCGCAATGTGGCTGACGATACAGCCAAGGGCGAATATGTCGTGCCTCGTCCGCAGCCGCTGTCGGCGGCGGCTGATATCAGCGCCTACTCCTTGCAGAAGAGCGGCGATTCGCGTTGGATCATGGCTCAGAACCCACCGGCCGAAGTCTGGCCAGTGGCCGTGCAGTTCTTCCAGGACAACGGTTTCCGTCTGGACGAACAGCGCCCGCAAACCGGTGAGTTCACTACCACCTGGCAGCATTCCGACGAACTGTCCGCAGCCATGGCCAAGCGCCTGAGCGCGGCCGGTGTCGGCGCCGACAGCGAAACCCGCGTGCGGGTGCGTATCGAGCCAGGTGTGCAGCGCAACACCAGTGAAGTCTACGTGGTCAGCGCCGAGCGTCCTGCCGGCAGCACCGCCAACGTCGATTTCACCAATCGTTCGGTCAACACCGGCCTGGACGCAGCATTGGTCGACGACATGCTCGCGAGCATGAGCCGCACTTCGGAGAAGGGCGGTTCGGTCTCCATGCTGGCCTCGCGTGATTTCGACACGCCAAGCCGTGTCAGCCTGACCGAGGATGGCAGTGGCAACCCGGTGCTCAACGTCGGTACCGACCTGGATCGTGCCTGGTCGAGCGTCGGTCGTGCGCTGGAACAGGGCGAATGGCGTGTTGAAGACATCAACCGCAGCCTGGGCCTGTACTACATCAACCTCGCCGAAAAGGCCGAGAAGAAGGATGAGCAGCCAGGTTTCTTCGGCAGCCTGTTCGGCAGCAAGCCGAACAAGGAAGAAGTTGAAGCCCGCGCCGAGCGTTATCAGGTTCGCCTGAGCAAGGTCGGCGAGAACGTACAAGTTACCGTCGAGAAAAACATCAACACCGTGGCGCCAGCAGACGTGGCGCGCAAAGTGTTGACCGTGATTCAGGACAACCTGGGCTGATCACATGCGTTTTGCCGTTCTCGGCAGCGGTAGCCAAGGGAACGGCACGCTGGTAGCCAGCGATGACACGTATGTGCTGGTGGATTGTGGTTTCTCCTTGCGGGAAACCGAAAAACGCCTGCTGCGCCTTGGGGTAAACCCTGCGCAGTTGAGCGCGATACTTGTGACCCACGAACATGCCGATCACGTGCATGGCGTGGGTTTGCTGTCTCGGCGATACAATCTGCCTGTCTACCTCAGTCGCGGGACCCTGCGCGGGATGCGCAAACCGATTGAACCCGCGGGCTTTCTGGCTGGCGGCGAGCAACTGCAAATCGGCCCTCTGAGCATCGGCGTCATTGCCGTGGCCCATGATGCACAGGAGCCGACGCAGTATGTCTTCAGCGACGGTCAGCGGCGTTTCGGCCTGCTGACCGACCTGGGCTCATACTGCAACAAGGTGCTGGACGGCTATCGGGACCTCGATGCGTTAATGATCGAGGCCAACCATTGCCGTGACATGCTGGCTCGCGGTCACTACCCGTACTTTCTCAAGCAGCGGGTGGGCGGTGAATTGGGACATTTGAACAACCATCAGGCGGCATTCCTGGTGGCCGAGTTGGGCTGGCAAGGCCTGCAACACCTGGTCCTGGCCCATCTGAGCAGCAAGAACAACCTGCCGCAGCTGGCCCGGCAATGTTTTGTCGACACCCTCGGGTGCGACCCGGACTGGCTGCAACTGGCCGATCAAGATTCAGGGCTCGACTGGCGACACATCGCCTAGCCCACCTACTTAGCAAGCGGAGCCCATCATGGAAAAACGTGAAGAACTCTACCGCGGCAAAGCCAAATCGGTTTACAAGACCGACGACGCTGACCGCTTGATCCTGCTGTTTCGCAACGACACCTCGGCGTTCGACGGCAAGCGTATCGAGCAGCTCGACCGCAAAGGCATGGTGAACAACAAGTTCAACGCCTTCATCATGCAGAAACTCGAAGCAGCCGGCGTGCCGACTCAATTCGACAAACTGCTGGGCGACAACGAATGCCTGGTGAAAAAACTCGACATGATCCCGGTCGAGTGCGTCGTACGTAACTACGCCGCCGGCAGCCTGGTCAAGCGCCTGGGCGTTGAAGAGGGCATGAAGCTCAACCCTTACACCTTCGAACTGTTCCTGAAGGACGACGCCAAGGGCGACCCGTTCATCAACGAATCCCACGTCGTGGCATTCGGTTGGGGCACCGCCGAGCAACTGGTTCGCATGAAAGAACTGTCGCTCAAGGTCAACGAAGTACTGAGCAAACTGTTCGACGACGCCGGCCTGCTGCTGGTCGACTTCAAACTCGAATTTGGCGTGTTCTCCGATGGCTCCATCGTTCTGGGTGACGAGTTCAGCCCGGACGGCTGCCGTCTGTGGGACAAGGCCACCAAGAAGAAAATGGACAAGGACCGCTTCCGTCAGGGCCTCGGTGACGTCATCGAAGCCTACGAAGAAGTCGCCAACCGTCTGGGCGTACCGCTTTAATCGACGCAAGCATCTGATAGCACGGAAAAAAATCGCTAAAGGGGGTTCGCTTCCGGCGATTGTGCTGTTATGATGCGCGCCGTTGGAGAGATGCCAGAGTGGCCGAATGGGACGGATTCGAAATCCGTTGTACCTTCACCGGTACCTAGGGTTCGAATCCCTATCTCTCCGCCATACATAGAAAAGCCCCGTAGATGAAAATCTACGGGGCTTTTTCGTTTCTGGTTTTTTGGTTTAGGGCATTTTTAGGGCAAGAGCGAAGGTTGGTTGGCTTGGTTACATCGTCGATGAAGGAGAAGGCCCAAACATAGTGCTGATGCGCTAAATGGAGCCGCATCCTTCCCCAGTAACTCATATTGCTCATAAGCGATCATGATGCCCGATGGCCCTAGGTGCGCGGCTGCTAGTTTTGATAGGCACACGTCAAATATGAAGATCATGAAATTTCATAATTTCCTTCCAAATGTACCTATAGCTGTAACGTAGCCACGTAACCTTTAGAAGGTCGAATGTGCGTCGCAACACACTGATCTCTCGTGCTTTGATTTCCTTCTCTATTTCGCTCAGTAGCCACTCATCCTTGAAACCTGTCCAAACAGGAGGGACTGGCGTCTCAAGGTTGCCGAAACAGACAGGCGCTACCTCTGAATACAGGATGTCCTCCACGACTTTCAGGTCATAGCCCCGGATTCGTTCCGCTATAGAGGCATAATCGACAGTGCTATCTACAAATGCCTCTGCCAACGCTATCTGAATGCGCGCTCTTTCTGCCGGGGTCAGAATATGTCCCAATGGGCCAGCTCCTCTAGCTCTGAGTCGAACGTATCGGCAGCGATCCCGCCCGCTATGCCACCGGCCATGCTTCCAATGAGCACCACGGCGATGGCGCAGGCAGGCGCTCCTGGACCGCAAATAGCCGAAATGCCCAAGCCAGCAAGAAATCCTCCCGCTGCACCGCCGCCCAAGATGGTTGCTTGATGAGCCGTTTCTTTGGCTTTGTCGTCAGCGTTCAGTATTTGGTAGGTGGCCAGCACTGCCGTCATGATGATGCCAACCTTGCCCATGACAGACATGATTTTGGTGCCGGAGGTGAACTTGGCATTGGCACTGCCTGAGCGCTCTAGTGCTCTGTACAGGACTTCTTTTTGTTGTGCTTTTGAAAGTTGCTCGTAGTTCTTATTAAACTGGGTTTGAGATTTTTCGTTCAAAACGTCAGTGTGCGTTCTGCCAGCTTTTTTCTTCTTTTGCACGATGGCCAGGCCCTGTGCAGATGTAAGCTTTCGGTGTTCGAACATGATCTTGTTGCGCATCTCATTGCTGAACTTTGTGCCATCTTCAACACTGATGTTGCCAGCTCTTACCTCAGCAAATATCTGCTGTGACATTCGTCGAATATTTTTCTCATAGCTTGCACGGACCCGTTCGTCTTTGATGGCATCGATGGAAAAACGACTTGCAGCTCCCTCCATACCCGCAACCGCCATCTCAAGGGGGGATTGATCGAGGGTATGTTCACTTTTGACGATATAGCTTCCGGTTACCAGGTTTGGTTCCGTCACGAGAAAATCCTTATCCCAAGATGTCGTTCAGTAGTCCGTCGATACCTGCGGTTGTGCAGGTGTTCTCGTGCTGGGCGAATGCCAATGTATGGCAAGCCTTTCCGGTGGGATTGGAGAATTTGACTGAGTTATTTGAGTCGAATACCCCGGACATTGAAGACCCGTCGTCAAAGTGAGCCGTGCAGGCAAATCCTTCATAGCTCTCTGTTGCGGGAATTTTAAAGCCGATCCAGTTCCCGTGGATGGTCATCGGGGTAGGCGGAATGAACGGTGCTGGCGTATGGGAGTCACCAATGATCACCGTGCCCGAGCCGCCAATCACGACGTCGCCATGGGTGCCGACAGTGCCGACCAGTGCGGCATTCTTACCATTGATGAACACGGTACCTGACACAGCCGAGGCTAAAGTACTGCCGCAGGTGCAGGTGTCGCCTTTGGTCGCGGCTGCAAGTCCATCGAAGAACACATCAGGAGAACCGGAGGCGATGGCTTTGGGGCCGTGCCCGGGCATGGGGCAACTGGTGGGGTCGGTGATACGTGCGGCGGGCTTTGCCATGTGTGACTTCCTGTCAACGAATTTACCGAGGCTGACTGTATCAGACTTGTTTTGGATGGTGGCTCACGGCTATGAACTCCAATTTATCTCCAAAATTTTTACTCGCACAGGTGCCGCAAAAGCTAGGGCAAGATCAGTATCGATTTGAGTCGCTTCTTTTTCGTTTGCACAGCTTTTTCCATCAGACCACTTTCGCATCCGTCCTGCTTTTCCCCGGGTTTTTGGTGTCGGAAAATTCAGCACAACAATGTAAGAAAGATATGTCCGTCCACAGGAAAAGTAACTCCACCAAGTCGTTCTAATTACCGTCCCCCGTATTCATTGATCGTTTCGGCAATCAAGGTTTTTCCTTCGAAATATCCCCTGACATTGAAAGACGTTGCCGCAAAAAATCCTCATCTACTCTGGTTTCGCAGGTCACTGATCTGTCGTAATCAGCCATCGCAAGGAGCGATCAATGTACTTTGAGATTTACAGGCAAACCCGTGGCACCTCACAGACCGGCAAGGGCCAATGGCGCTGGCGTTTGCGGGCGGGGAATCATGAAACGATTGCCAGTGGGGAGGCTTACGTCAACAAGTCTGATTGCGTGCATGCCATCGGTTTGATCAAAGGGACTCAAGAGCAGACACCGGTCAAGGAGATATAGGTTCCAGGCGGTGAAGCTGCTCAGTCAGGGCAGCTTCGTTTTAGCCGGGCGCTCTTGAGTTGTGAGCGCCCTCGGTTTTTATGGATCGGGTCGTTTGCCAACCTGCATAGACGCCGATCGCGACACCTCCCTAAACTGTCAGCCAGTCTTGGGGACCGGGGTGCAACGGATGAATCGCAACGAACTACGCAAGGCCGACATCAACCTGATGGTGGTGTTCGAGACATTGATGCTCGAACGCAACGTCACACGGGTGGCGGAGAAGCTGTTCCTCGGTCAGCCGACCATCAGTGCGGCGCTGAACCGCTTGCGGACGATGTTCAACGATCCGCTGTTCATTCGGGTCGGCCATCGCATGGAGCCAACAGCGCGGGCCGAGGAGATCATTCAGCACCTGTCGCCGGCACTGGATTCGCTGTCGGTGGCCTTGAGCCTGACCCACGATTTCGATCCGCTCAGCAGCACCATGACGTTTCGCATCGGTCTGTCGGACGATGTCGAGTTCGGTCTGTTACCGCCACTGCTGCGTTCTTTGCGCCAGGAAGCGCCGAAGGTGGTGTTCGTGGTCCAGCATGTCGACTACTGGCGCATTCCCGACTTGCTGGCGTCTGGCGATATCACCGTTGGTATCAGCCAGACCCGTGGCTTGCCGGCCAACGCCAAGCGCAAATTGTTGCGACATATCCAGCCCAGTATTTTGCGTGCAGACGCATCGGACACTCCGTTGACCCTCGATGAATATTGCGCGCGGCCGCACGTGCTGGTGTCCCACACCGCCAATGTCAGTGGATACGCCGATGAATGGCTGGCAGAGATCGGCCGTACGCGCCACGTAGTGCTGTCCGTTCCGCAATACAGCTCATTGCCAGCGTTGCTCGCCGGCACCGATTTGATCGCCAGCCTGCCGGATTACACGGCGGAGGCGATGGCCGCGTCAGGCCAACTGTTCAAGGAGCCATTTCCGTTCAAGACGCCGACCCTGGACCTGTCCATGGTCTGGCTCAGCCATGTCGACAGCGATCCGGCCGAACGCTGGCTGCGCTCGCGTCTGGAGGCGTTCATGAGTGAGCGTCCTATCCTTCCGCTGTCCAGTGAGTAGGGCGGCTCTATGTTATATCTACGACCTTTCTGCCAATCCTCAGGAACCCCGTCATGCCCCACCTGCACATGGAATACACCGCCAACCTGTCCGAACTGAATGCCGATGTGGCATTGATGCGACTCAATAACGCGCTGGTCGCTTCGGGGCAGTTTGAAGAGTTCGACATCAAGGCCCGTGCGGTGAAGGTCGAGACTTTCAGGGTGGGTACCGCACCGGGCGAGCGGGCGTTCATGCATGTAAAACTGTCGTTGTTGAGCGGTCGCTCGCCGCAGATCAAGAAGCAGTTATCAGACAGCCTGCTGGCGGTGGTGCAGGATGTGTGCGAATGGCCGGTCGGTGTTGAGGTCCAGCTATGTGTGGAAATCATCGACATCGATCGAGAGTCCTACACCAAGACTGCTATCGGCCTCTGAATTTCAGGCTATTTCCTGCTCGGCGCAGGCCTTGATCACTTGCTCACGCAGCCAGGTGTTGGCGCTGTCCTGGTCGACGCTTTGACTCCACTGCATGTTCAGGGTGAAGCCCGGCAAACCATTGGGCGCTTCGCAGTGATTGAAGATCGCCTCATTGGCCAGCAATTGCTGGATGCGCCGGGGCAAGGTCAGGATGAAGTCGGTGCCGGTGATCATCTTCAGTGCCGCGCTGTAGCTGTTGGAGCGCGCGACAATCTGGCGTTTGTGGGCCTGTTGAGCCAGCCAGCCGTCAACCATGTTGGTGGTGGACGTCCAGGGCGTCGGGAACACATGCCGACGTTCAGTGAACGCTTGCAGGCTCAAGCGCGGCTCCAGCGGCGTGGCGCGTTTGTCGAAGACGCAGACCAGATCGTCCTCCAGCAGCCGCCTGGAGTTGAAGTCGGTGTGGCTTCGATGAAAGTCCGGGCCGAAACAGATCACCAGGTCGAGGCTGCCGTCGCGCAGTTCTTCGGCCGGGATGTCGGTTTCGAACTTGTGCATGTTGACCATCACTGGCAAGTCGGCGAAATCGAAGCTCTTCAACAGGCGCGGCAGGACCAGTTGCTCGAAGTATTCCGGCGCGCAGATATTGAAGGTGACCGGTTGCAAGGTCGGATCGAACGTCGGTGTCCCGGCGTGACACAGGTTGATGCTTTCGAGAATCTTCAGCACATGGGCATACATGGTGCTGGCTTTGTAGGTGGGGCGCATACCCGTGCGGGTATTGATGAATAACTCGTCTTCGAAACTGGTGCGCAGTTTTTTCAGGCAGTAGCTCACGGTGGACTGGCTGACGCAAAGTGCCTCCGACACACCGGTGACGCTGCTTTGCTCATACACGGCGACAAACACCATGAGGTCTTGCATATCGAGCTTTCTAAGCAAGTTACTGTTCAGCATCCGTTCTGTCTCGCTGTGCTCCTTGCGCTGACCGTGCGCAAACGTGTGCGAATGATCTTAGCGGAACGATAGTACCAAGAGAATGCCTTGTAGGATGTTTCATGGTCAGTTGTGGGACAGATAGTGTTATGAACACGACCTGTGAATTCAATCCCCCGAAACATGGCCAGAGGCCTTCAGCGCTGATTGCTGTGCAGGCATCGCATCGCGGCTGGATATTAACAGCGCCAACATGCCGACGCCCACCAGCAACGCACCGATGATTTCCAGGGCGCGTGGCGACTGGCGTAGCCACAACCAGTGGAACAGTGTGATGAACAGGGTGCTCAGGTAGATGTAGGAAATGACTGAGGAAGGGGCGATCACGCCAATGGCTCGATGCAGCAGCCAGAAAGTCGCCAGGGTGGCGAACAGTGCCAGGTAGATCAACCACCAGAGATCGCTTGCGCTCAGCAACAATGCCGAACGCCAGCCGCCGCTGAACCCACAGAACACCAATAGAAACAGTGCGCCGAACAGCATGTTCCAGAAGGTCATGCCCACCGGACCGCGCCCCTTGAGGCTGTTGGCCTTGAGCCGTTGACTCAGGGGCGAGTAGAGCGCCATTGCCAGGCAACCGACCGCATACACCAATACCGCATACAGCGACGGCAGTTCGCCGGGGTCTGCGCCTTTCAATACCAGCAGCACGGCGCCGGCCGCGGCAACCAGCATGGGCAACACGCGTTGTTTCAGGCGGCTGTCGGGTGTCAGGATGGCTTCGAACAGCAGTGTCAGCAACGGCACCAGAGTGAACATCGTCCCGGTGTTCACCGCCGAGGTGTAACGCAGTGCTTCAAACAACGAGCCGAAGTACAGCGCCAGCAGCATGCCGAGCACGGCATGACCGAGCAGGCCGCGGGCGGTCATGGCGGTATCGCCCTTGAACAGCAGCAGGGGCAAAAACACCAGGGCGCAACACAACAGGCGCAACCCGGTCAGCAGAATCGGGTCGATGGCCTGGCTGACCTGGGCTGCCGCGGAAAACGAGACGGCAATCAACAGCGCCCATAGCAACATGCCGACGTGAGCGGCAGCAAAACCTGTGCGTTTCATGATGGGGGTTCCGGGTTAATGAATGTGTTTGGCGTAATGCCGCGGATCGAAACGCAGAACCATCAGGATCATCAGTGCCATGACGCCCATCAGTGACCACCAGGCCCATTCGAAACTGCCCAGTTGATCGCGAATCATCCCGGCGATCAGCGGCGAGAGGCCGGCGATCAGGTAACCGATGCCTTGCACGAAGGCGGTCAACCCGCCCGCGCGTTGGGGATTGTCCAGATGATCCAGCGACACGATCAGGCTCATCGGGAACAGCCCGCCGATGCCCAGTCCCAGCAGGCACGGCCACAGCAGGCTCAGGTGTCGTGGGCTTAGAATCAGCCCGCAAAAACCGGCCATGATCAGTGCCAGCAACACCACCAGCACCAGGCGCCGGTCACGGCTGCGGTTGGCGATGGCGGGTGTCAGCAACCCCGACAACACTTCCATGGCCGTCAAAAAGCCCAGCAACAAGCCGGCCTGTTGCTCGCTCCAGCCTTTTTCCACGTAGTACGGCGCCAGCCAGGCCAGCACACAGGTGTAGGACGCCGTGCCCAGGCCGAAGAAGATCGCGAGTAACCAGGCGCGGGAATTGCTGAAAAAAGATTCTTTGCGGGACGACTTTTCCCCCAATGTCGGCATTCCCGTGCGTTGAACGCACCAGAACAGCAACGCCGCCAGCGCCAGTGCCGCCCAGATCGCCAACCCCACTCGCCAACTGTCGGTGCGGGTCATCACCAGCGGCGCGAATGACGCCGCAATTGCCGCGCCAGCCATGATCGACGTCACATAGAGACCCATACACACGGAAACGTTGTCGCTGAAACGGGACTTGATCAGGGCTGGCATCAACGCTTGAATCAGCGCAATGCCGACGCCGGCCAGTACGGCGCTCAGGATCAGTTCCGCCGCCGAATCAAGGAACAACCGCGACACCGTGGCGAGGCCGATGATCAGCAGCGACAGCACTACGGTGCGCTGCTCGCCCAGGCGCTGACTGATGCCGATACCAAAGAACATCGCCAGTCCCATGGCCATGACTGGCAGCATGGTCAACAGCGAGGCCAGGCTGAAATTCAGCGGGATGTCACCGCGAATGGCAGACAGCAACGGGCCGACAGCGGCCATGGACGGACGCAGATTCAGGGCGACAAGAATGATGCTGAACATCAGCCAGAGGGCAGGGCGGGAGGTTGCGCGAACGTTTTCCATAATCGGACCTTCAGGAACAAGGAGCCGATTAGGCGCGCGAGCCTTGGAGGCGGCAAATCAGAAAGTCCGGAGCAGTATTTAGAAATTAAATAACTGTACCGCCCGCCTAATCCCCCGGTCGCGAATAGTCAATTGTTTAGCCAATCCACACCCAAGGTTCTTCAAATCCCGATTTAACGGCTTAACCGCCCGTGTGACGCTGCTGCGCATCTGTTTACTGCGGTCTTCTCTATGGACGGTTGTCCAGTCGCACTCCCTTCCGAACTCGCCTTCTGGGCCTTGTGGCACTGCCGTCACGCGCGCCCGCCGGATTCCTGCATCTCCCGCTGATTGTTCTGACAGGTCCCGCGCTGTGCGCCGGGATCAACCCGGCGGCGCCTGTGCGTTTGCCTGACGCGGATAGACGAGAATTCCCATGAGCTGTGCCACGACATCCTTCGCTACGAAAGAACAAGCCCTGACGTTTCTTGAACAGAACCCGGATATCGAAATGTTCGAGCTGTTCATCCTCGACAATAACGGTGTGCCACGCGGCAAATTGTTGCATCGCGATGAGTTGCTGGCGGTGTATGAAAGCGGTCGGCCACTGCCGAGTACCATCCTGGGACTGACCATCAATGGCGATGACGTGGAAAACTCCGGTCTGGTCTGGGACGTCGGTGATATCGATTGCCGCGCTTATCCCGTCAGCGGCAGTTTGCAGCGCATGCCGTGGCGATTGATTCCCACGGCGGCGGTGCAGGTCAGCATGCATCCGCAAGAGGGCATGCCCGCAACCATCGCCGACCCACGGCACCTGCTGGCCAAGGTCGTCGAAGGCTTGCAGGCCGAAGGTTATTACCCGGTGATGGCGGCGGAGCTGGAGTTCTATCTGCTGGATCAGCAGCGCGACGGCAACGGTCGGCCGCAACCGGCGCGGGATGCCGATGGCGGGCGGCCACGCGGGACTCAAGTCTACGGCTTGCGTGAACTGGAACAGATCGAGCCGTTTCTGGCCGACCTCTACAGTGCCTGCAAGCTCCAGGGCATTCCGGCGCGCACGGCGATTTCCGAATACGCGCCGGGGCAGGTGGAAATCACTCTCGAACACCGCACCGACGCTTTGCAGGCGATGGACGAAGCCGTGCGCTACAAGCGGCTGGTCAAGGGCGTGGCGCACAAGCACGGGATGACGGCTTGTTTCATGGCCAAGCCGTTCGATGATCTGGCCGGCACCGGCATGCACATGCATGTCAGCCTGGCGGACAAGGACGGCAATAACCTGTTCGCCAGCGAGGCCTCGGACGGCACGCCGCTGCTCAAGCACGCGGTCGGCGGGATGCTCGCCACATTGCTCGATGCGTTGCTGTTGTTCTGTCCGAATGCCAACTCGTACCGTCGTTTCCAGACCAACAGCTACGCACCCCTGGCGGCCACTTGGGGCGTGGACAACCGCACCGTGAGTTTGCGAGTGCCCGGCGGGCCGGCATTCTCCCGGCATATCGAGCACCGTATTTGTGGTGCCGACGCCAATCCGTATCTGGCGGCGGCGGCGATCCTGGCCGGTATTCATCGCGGCATCCGCGAGCAACTTGACCCCGGGGCGCCGGTGGAGGGCAACGGTTACGCCCAGGCTGCGCAATTGTTGCCGACCGACTGGTTGACCACGTTACGAGCGCTGGAAGGCTCGAATTGGGCCAGGGAAGCATTCGGCAGTGAGTTTCTTGGCGTCTATCTGGCAGTGAAACGAGCCGAATACCGGCAATTCATGGGCGAAGTCGGTGAGCAGGATTGGCGCTGGTATCTGCATCAGGCTTGAAACGGGTCGCCAGTATTGAAAGTTTTGGCCTAATGCCAGAAGCCAACTATTCGTTGGCTTCTTTTTCACGAAATATTGATGGTTGACTGATTAAGATTTGTGGCGTCTCGGTCAATGAAATTTTCACATTTGCCGCGGGCACTTCTTTTCAGGAACAGCCGATCACATGTTGAAGTTCAAAGCCGTGCGCCCCGAATGGGTGACGTTGGTTTCCAGTGCCTTTCTATTGGCAGGGTTCAATTTAGTTCTCTGGCAACACCTCTTCGATATCACCGCTGCAGACGGTCAAGGCATCGTCATGCGTGTCGCGTTCGGGCTGATGATCCTGGCGGCCTTCAACATTGTGCTGACCTTGCTGGCATTCCGACCCGTGATGAAACCCGTGTTGACGCTGATCTTTCTGATCAGTGCCGGTGTGGCGTACTTCATGAGCCAATATGGCGTGCTGATCGACGCCGGTATGTTGCGTAACTTCGCCGAAACCAATGCCACGGAAGTACGCGACTTACTCTCGCTAAAACTGTTTGTTTATATCGTGCTGCTCGGCGTCTTGCCGTCGTGGTTGTTGTGGAAAATCCCGGTTAATTATCGTCGCTGGCACCGTGAGTTATTAAGTAAAGTGCTGGTGAGTGTCGCGTCGGTTGCGGTGATCGGCGGTGTCGCATTGGTCAACTATCAAGGCCTGTCGTCGTTGTTTCGCAATCACCATGAATTGCGTCTGATGGTGGTGCCGAGCAACTACATAGGTGCCTCGTTCGGTTATCTGCGTGAGCAAGTGGTGTCTGCACGGCAACCATTCGCCAAACTGGGTGAAGATGCCCAGAAAAAACCGGCCTGGCAGGCCCATGACCGTAAATCCCTGACGGTACTGGTAGTGGGCGAAAGTGCCCGGGCCGAGAACTTCGGCATCCTGGGTTATGACCGCGACACCACGCCGAAACTGAGTAAGGAATCCGGCCTGATTGCCTTCACCGATGTGCATTCGTGCGGCACGGAAACGGCGGTGTCGGTGCCCTGCATGTTCTCCAACATGGGCCGCAAGGATTACGACGCCAGCAAGGCGAAGAACCAGGAAGGCCTGCTGGACGTGCTCAAGCGTGCCGGTCTCGAGGTGATCTGGCGCGATAACCAGTCGGGCTGCAAAGGCACCTGCGATCGGGTCACTGTCGACGACGTGAGTGACCTGAAAGACCCGGTGCTGTGCGCCAACAGTGAGTGCCGCGATGAAATTCTCCTGCAAGGCATGCAGCACTTCATCGACACGCTGAATAAAGACACCGTGCTGGTCCTGCACCAAATGGGCAGTCACGGTCCGGAATACTTCAAGCGCTACCCGAAAGAGTACGAACACTTCACGCCTGTGTGTGAAAGCAATGCGCTGAACAATTGCAGTCGCGAAAGCATCGTCAATGGCTACGACAATACGCTGGTGTATACCGACCACGTGCTGTCGACCCTGATCGATCTGTTGCGCAGCAACCAGGGCAAAGTCGATACCGCGATGCTGTATCTGTCGGACCACGGCGAGTCGCTGGGCGAATACAACCTGTTCCTGCATGGCACGCCTTACATGCTCGCACCGGAACAACAGAAGCATGTAGCGATGCTGGCGTGGTTCTCCGACAGCTATCAAAAGTCGTTCTCGGTGGACACCCATTGCCTGCAGCAGAATCGTGAAAAGCCCTTGAGCCAGGACAACCTGTTCCATTCGATGCTCGGTCTGCTGGAGGTCAACAGCACGGTCTACAACCCGGGGCTGGATATGTTCGCCGGATGCCGCGGCGCAATGGGCGACGGTGTGCTGGCCAAAAAATGAGCGACACGACCTTTTTTTCACGTAACGACCGCTAATCTGCGGCGCCTGGAACATCCAACAAGAGCCATTAAACATGTCCGCGCAGCCCCCATCCGCCTTCGAGCTTGAGTTCGCCCGGCGCTACGATCAGGAACACGCCCGCGTCTGTAAACAGCCGCGACCGCGCGGCCTGGCGGGGCGTTTGACGTTCTGGCGCGAAGAGCAATTGGTGCGTAACGCGCTGCAGGTCGCTGGCGAACCGGGATTGATTCTTGATGTGGCCTGCGGGGTCGGGCGTTTCTGGCCGGTGCTGGCCGAGCATGCGAACCGGGTGATCCTCGCGACCGATCCATCTCAGGACATGCTCGATCATGCTAGCACCCACCATCCGCAGAACCTGCTGAAACGGATCAAGACCTTTCAGAGTTCAGCCTTCACCATCGGCTTGTCGGCGAATGCGGTTGACTGCATTTTTTGCCTGCAACTGTTTCAACGCATCGCCTGTCCCGAGCATCGATTGGCCATGTTGCGCGAGTTCCACCGGGTCAGTCGCGATACGGTGATTGTGGCGGTGCGGGTTGATGGGCGTTTCAAGCTCGAGCGTTCGGACGTGGAGGGCGCACAGGCCCAGCCACAGGCCAGCAAGGCCGAGCTTGAGGCCGAGTTCAGGCAGGCGGGTTTCTGCTTGCTCAGTCACCAGGACTTGGTACCGGGTTGCACGCGGATGCGGGTCTACGTGTTGCGTAAGGACAGCTAGTCTCCAACTGTCAGACAATTCTTGCTGTTCGGCAGGTATTTTCGCTAAAGCTCTTGTTCAGTGAATGCGCGGAAATCGCCGGGGGCGATATATACTGCGCGCCATTCTTCAAGGGAGAGCCGTGTGGCCATCGATATTCACTGGATTCGCGACAACGATAGCCTCGGTCAGTTTTGCACCGAGTGGCAGCAGCTGCCATTCGTTGCCCTCGACACCGAATTCATGCGGGTCGACACCTTTTACCCGATCGCAGGCCTGCTGCAGATCGGCGATGGCGTACGCGCTTACCTGATTGACCCACTGACCATCGACAACTGGCAGCCCCTGGCCGCGTTGCTGGAAAACCCGGCCGTGGTCAAGGTCGTGCATGCGTGCAGCGAAGACCTCGAAGTCCTGCTGCGTCTGACCGGCAGTCTGCCGGCGCCGCTGTTCGACACCCAACTGGCCGCTGCTTACCTGAACCTGGGTTTCTCCATGGGCTATTCGCGGCTGGTGCAGGACGTGCTCGGCATCGACCTGCCGAAGGGCGAGACCCGTTCCGACTGGCTGCAACGTCCACTGTCCGAGACTCAGATCAGTTACGCGGCCGAAGATGCCGTGCATCTGGCGGAGGTTTTCGTACAGCTGCGTCCGAAGCTTTCTGACGAAAAATACGCGTGGGTCCTGGAAGACGGTGCCGAGCTGGTCGCCAATCTGCGGCGCGAGGTCGACCCGTACGAGGTCTATCGCGACGCCAAACTGGCCTGGAAGCTGTCCCGCGCCCAGCTCGCCGTGTTGCGTGAACTCTGCGCCTGGCGCGAGCGTGAAGCCCGCGCCCGTGATCTGCCGCGCAACCGCATTATCCGTGAACATTCACTGTGGCCGTTGGCACGCACCCAACCGGACAACCTCGGCGCACTGGCGAAAATCGAAGACATGCACCCGCGCACCGTGCGTCAGGACGGCGAATTTCTGCTTGATCTGATCAAGCGCTCTGGCAGTGTGTCGCCTGATCAGTGGCCGCCAGCGGTGCCGGAGCCATTGCCGGTGGAAGCCGCCGCGCTGGTCAAACAGCTGCGTGCCATAGGCCAGGCCGAAGCCGAGCGCCTGAACATCGCACCGGAGCTGATGCTGCGCAAGAAAACCCTGGAAGCGCTGCTCAAGAGCGGCTTCCCCAATGGTCCTTACCAATTGCCTGATTCGCTGCGTGGCTGGCGCCGCGAATTGATGGGCCAGGCGCTGCTCGACAGCCTGGCCACCGCCGGAGAACAGCCTTGAAACGTATTTGCTCGATTTATCGAAGCTCGAAGAAAAACGGGATGTACCTCTATGTGCTCAAAAGCGATGCACTGGAGCGCGTGCCTGAACCCCTGATGGCGGCTTTCGGCAAAGCCATCCACGCTTTCGACCTGGTGTTGACCCCCGAGCGCAAGCTGTCGCGCGAAGACATTGCTGTAGTACTGGAGAACCTCGACAAGCAGGGCTACCACCTGCAAATGCCACCGGCCGAGGATGAATACATCGAACACTTGCCGGAAGAATTGCTGCGCCGCAACGACCCGATGTAATCGGCAGACAGGCTCTGTTCAGAGCCTTATGAAACACTGGAATGATTTTGGCGATGGCCGTGACGATGGAGTGATCCTCCGTCGGCGGTCGTCTGCACTGTTTTTGAAAGGTTTGAAACATGCGCGTTCTGATTGCTGAACACGACCACCCTGTGTATGCCCAACTGTTGCGTCAGGCAGCGCCTGATCTGGAAGTATTGACCAGCGGCGACTCCGCCGAACTGGCCCGTCAGGCCGCCGACTGCCAGGTCTGGCTCGGTCAGCCGGACCTGCTGGCGACGCTGTTGCGTCAGGGCCACACGCCTGCATGGCTGCAGTCGACCTGGGCCGGTATCACGCCGCTGCTGGCCGATGGCTTGCCACGGCACTATCGGCTGACTCGCGCGGTAGGGATTTTCGGTCAGGTCATGGCTGAATATGTGCTGACTTACATGCTCGGCCACGAGCGCGAAGTGTTGGCGCGGCTGGTCAGCCAGGTCGAGCGCAAATGGGACAATCGCCAGGGTCAAAGCCTGGCTGGACGCAAGGTGCTGATTGTCGGCACCGGTGACATCGGTCAGACAGTGGCGCAGTTTCTGCTGCCGTTTGGCGTCGAGTTATACGGCATCGCCAGCACCGCCCGGGAGCAGGCGCCCTTTGTCGAAGTCGGCGCGCTGAGCGATTTGCCGCGCCTGGTCGGTGAGGTGGATTACGTGATCAATCTGCTGCCGAATACCCCCAATACGCACGACCTGTATGACGCTGCCCTGTTCAAGCAGTTCAAGGCGACCGGGTTGTTCATCAACGTCGGGCGCGGCGTTGCGGTGGTCGATGCGGATCTGGTGGAAGCCTTGAAGGAAGGGCATCTGGCCGGGGCTGTGATCGACGTCTGCCGTCAGGAACCACTGCCGCAACGTCATCCGTTCTGGACCGCGTGGGGCCTGCTGCTGACCGGCCACAGCTCGGCACCGACCTCGCCACCGGCGATGGTGAAGCTGTTTGTCGAGAACCTGCGGGCGTATCAGGCGGGTGAAGCGTTGCGTGGGGAAGTGGATTTCGCGCGCGGGTATTGAGGCGCAGCTGAAAAGATCGCAGCCTTCGGCAGCTCCTACAGGGTTTTGTGAACACCTGTGGGAGTTGCCGGAGGCTGCGATCTTTTGCTTTTACAGGGTGAAATCACCCTCGGCCGCCAACTCGCTCAGCGGACGACGCGGGCTTGGCTCTTCACGTGCTTGCAGGTACTCGGCCAGTGTCGCCTTGTCGCCCAGCTTGCCGATCGCCACGGCGGCGTGCAGCGCATAACCCTCAGGAATGTTCAGCTCCTTGCGGGTCAGCTCCTGATCGAAACCGGCCATGCCGTGGGTGTGCCAGCCGCTGATGCTCGCTTGCAACGCCAGGTGGCCCCAGGCGGAACCGGTGTCGAAGGTGTGCCACAGCGCCGGGGTTTCTTCGCTGGCGCCAGGTGCCACGAAGGTAGTTTTCGAGATCACGATCACCAGCGCCGAGGCGTGCTGTGCCCAGCTGCGGTTGAACTCGTTCAGCAGGCCCAGGTAACGCTCCCAGTTCGGCGTGTCGCGACGCGCATAGAGAAACCGCCAAGGCTGCGAGTTGTACGCCGATGGCGCCCAGCGGGCGGCTTCGAAGAAGCTCAGCAGGGTCTCTTCGGGGATGGTTTCGCCGGTGAAGGCGCGGGGCGACCAGCGATCGGTGAACTGAGGGTGAATGGCGTAGTCGGCAACGCGTGGATTAGCACTCATCAAGAGATTCCTTTACGTTTGAAAGTGAGGGTTGTCGTAAAAACCGGCAGATACAGTTGAGTTGAGCGCCAGGTTTTTTTGAGCCGGCAGTTCACCTGAATGCAACGCGGTTGAGCGTTAATGGCACTTGGGCAGGGTTCCTTGCGACTGGCAAAGCTACTGGGTGGCGCAGAAACTGACAAGTGCCGTCGTACCGGCAGTCGCCAATGCTTGGCCCGCCGGTGCCTTGGCACTAGACTGGCGGCCTTTTCACCACCTGATGTTGATGCTTGAGCCATGGCCGCCAAAGTCGAACCGTTCTGGATACGCAAAACCCTCGATCAACTCGATCAAGAGGAATGGGAATCGCTGTGCGACGGCTGTGGCCTGTGCTGCCTGCAAAAGCTCGAGGACGAAGACGACAACGCCGTCTACTACACGCGTATCGCCTGCAAACTGCTGGACCTCAAAACCTGTCAGTGTACCGATTACCCCAACCGTCGCGACTTTGTCCCCGATTGCATCCAGCTCACGCCGGGCAAGGCCGATGAGTTCAAATGGTTGCCGCCGACCTGCGGTTATCGACTGGTCAGCGAAGGCAAGGACCTGCCGCTCTGGCATCACCTGGTGTGCGGTGATCGTGATGCGGTACATCACGAACGTATCTCCCAGTCCGGGCGCATGCTCGCCGAAGGCAGCGTGGCCGAAGACGATTGGGAAGATCATCTGATTTTTCGCGCGGGTTAGTGCACAGCGCACACAAAATCGGCGGTAATTACAAGAAATTGGGGCCGCTACGCAGCCCAGCGCGAGCAAGCTCGCTCGCCACAATAGGAGTGTGTATGGCGGTGGGAGTGCTGCGGGTGTTGGCTGTAGGGCTGCTGGCCCTGAGTTCGCCCGTGTGGGCGGCGAAGAAAGTCGATCTGGATTATCACGTGCGCCTGTTGCCGCAAAGCGATCAGGCCGAAGTACGCCTGACCCTGGCCCAAGGCTCGGCGGTGCGCAGTCTGGATTTCGATTTGGGCGATGGCAGTCACTACAGCGATTTCAAGGCCGACGGCCAATGGCAGCTCAAACCGGGCACGCAGGCCCGTGGTGTCTGGCGCCCGGCCGCCGACAAGGCCAGCCTGACCTACCGCGTGCGCATCAGCCATGGGCGCAAGAACGGCAGTTTCGACACGCGCATGACACCAACGTGGGCGCTGATGCGTGGTGATGACCTGGTGCCCGCGGCCAAACTCGATCAGCAGGACGGTATCGAGCTGGTGTCACGCCTGGAATTCGAATTGCCCACGGGTTGGAAAAGCGTCGAAACCGGCTGGCCGCGGATCGGCAAAAACAAGTTCCGCATCGATAACGTCTCGCGCCTGTTCGACCGTCCTACCGGTTGGATGCTCGCCGGTAACCTCGGCAGCCGTCGCACGCGACTGGGGGAAACCGAAGTCACCGTGGCCTCGCCCCAAGGCCAGGGGATGCGCCGCATGGATGTGCTGACGCTGCTGACGTTCGTCTGGCCGCAAGTGCAGGAGGTTTTTCCGCGTCACCCCAGCAAACTGCTGATCGTCGGCGCCAATGACCCGATGTGGCGTGGCAGCCTCGCCGCGCGGGAATCGATCTATCTCAATAGCCGCCTGCCGCTGGTCAGCGAAAGCGGCACCAGTGCCTTGATGCGTGAATTGGCTCAGGTGTTCGGGCGGATCAACGATAGCCAGCGCAGCGACTGGATCAGCGAAGGGTTTGCCGAGTATTACGCCATCGAACTGGTGCGCCGAGCGGGCGGCATGAGTGATGAGCGGTATGAGAGCCTGCAGAGCAAATTGACCAAGGACAGCCAGAAGGTCACCACCTTGCGCGGGGAGCAGATCAATCCGGCGCAGGTGGCCAAAGCGGTGGTGTTGCTGCAGGAACTGGATCGCGAGATTCGCCTGAAGACCCGCAACAAGCGTTCGCTGGATGATGTATTGCGTGGGGCGATGCGTTTGGAGAGTGTCGATACCAAGGAATTCGTTCAGCTCAGTGAGAGCGTTATTGGCGAGTCTTCCAAGGTGCTCGATACCGGGTTGTTGCAATAGAAAATCAAAAGATCGCAGCCTTCGGCAGCGCCCACAGGCGCGTAGGAGCTGCCGAAGGCTAGGGCCGTGTTCGGACGATCTTTTGACCTTAAAAGGTTAAACCCCGGCTTTCGGCGACTTCAAAGAATCATTGCCCGTCACGGTCGCAGTTTTGGTCGCCGCCTCGGCATTGGCCTTCAACCGACTCAACTCTTCCCCGGCACGCTCAATCCTGGCCCGAGCGTTAACCATGTCCTGACGGCTCTTTTCCAGAAAGCTTTTCGCCGAACTGTGCCCGGTAATACCCCGCGCCATCGCTACGCCGCCAATGGCCACTTGAAGCAACCCGAACACACCACCGCGCCGCAGGCCTTTGCCGACCATTACCACGCCGCCGGCCAGGGAACCGATGCGCTCCCAACCCTGGACGTTCTGCGCGGGCTGAGTCTGGAACGGGGTGGATTCGATGCGCTCTACGCGTTTGAGGTCGCTCATGATCTGTCTCCAGGCTTCAAGAATGGATAATTAAGCTGACTGCCGAGGCGGTCGGCTCGTTCCATCGGATGTGCGGTGATTCAGCGGAATTTCGGGCCTGAGCGGGTGTTGTTGCCCTTGGCCATGCGGTCGTACAGCACCACGTTGACCGTGGCCGCCAGGTTCATGCAGCCGGTGGTCGGGATATAGACCACGTCTTCGCACCAGTCGCGGATCTCTTTATCCAGCGAACCGTCTTCGGGGCCAAAGATGTAGAGGGCGCGATCCGGGTGCGTGTATTCCGGCAGCGAGCGGGCGCCGTCGACCAGTTCCACGGCAACCGGTACACAACCCAGCGGCAGGATTTTCTTCAGGTCGTCAATGCCGATCAGGGGAATGTCGTAGTGGACTTTCTTGGTGTCGGTGACGAAATCAGCGGCGCGTTCATAGCGCTTGCCGGTGTAAAACACCGACGCCACGCCATAGCAACCGGCGGCGCGCATCACCGAACCGACGTTCTCCGGTGATTTGGGGTTATACAAACCAATGCAGCTGTACCGTTTGTCTGCCACGAGCGGGGTGCCTTCGGGAAAAAAGCGCGATTATACGGGGATTGGGGAGGGGTGTTCAGTTTGGAGATGATCGTACCCACGCTCTGCGTGGGAATGCCGCCAGGGACGCTCCGCGTTCCGCTTTCGAATGTGACGCAGAGCGTCACGGGATGCATTCCCACGCAGAGCGTGGGAACGATCAGCAGATCTTCAGTCTTCTTTCTTCATCAGTCCGGCCAACGCCGCAAACGGGTTATGCGTTGCCTTGGCGATCTTCGGCGTACTCAGCGAGCCTTCGTCGAAATACTGCTGATCGGTGTAACGCGAATGCTCGTTGTCATGGCAATACAGGCACAACAGCTCCCAGTTCGAACCGTCCTGCGGGTTGTTGTCGTGGTTGTGGTCGCGGTGGTGCACGGTCAGCTCGCTCAGGCGTTTACCGGAGAACTCACGGGCGCAGCGGCCGCACACGTGCGGGTACATCTTCAAGGCCTTGTCGCGGTAACCCATTTCCTTGTCGCGCTGGTTATCGGCAAGGATGCGGTCCAGCTTCGACGTGTTGGTTGGGGTGGACGAACTCATGGGTTCACCTTTGTAAAAGACTAATGACGGTTATGTGTTGAAGTTTAGCCTAGCCCTTGAGCTTCTCGGCAATCCAGATGGTGTGGCGGGTGCCTTTGTTGCCGTGGGCGAAGACCTGCACTTCTTCGGCCTTGAAGCCGGCCTTTTTCAGCTTGTCGGAAAACTGCCGGTCAGCGCTGGCCGACCACACCGCCAGCACGCCCTTGGGTCGCAGGGCCTTGGCGCAGGCGCTCAGGCCACCGGCGGAGTAGAGCCAGCTGTTGGCCTTCTGGGTCAGGCCTTCGGGGCCGTTGTCGACGTCGAGCATGATTGCGTCGAAACCCTGCGGCTCGGCTTGCAGCACCTTGGCCACGTCTTCCATGCGGATCACCGTACGCGAGTCGAGCAGCGGGTTGCCGGCTTTTTCGCCCAACGGCCCACGGTTCCACTCCACCACGCCGGGCACCAGTTCGGCGACCACCACTTCAGCGGTCTTGCCCAAATGCTTGAGCGCCGAGGCGAGGGTGAAGCCCATGCCCAGGCCGCCGATCAATACCCGCGAATTCGGCCGGCCGGCGACCTTGCGGCAAGGGATTTCGGCCAGGGCATCTTCGGAGCCGTGCATGCGGGTGTTCATCAACTGCCCGCCATCGCCGCCCTGGATCTTGATGACGAAGTCCTCGCCGTATTCGAACAGGCACAGGGCACCGCCGTTTTCAGGAATGGGGGTGGTGTCGAGCAGAACGAAACGTTTCATGGGGCTCTCTTGGGGGGAAATGGACAGACGGAAGAAGGCAAACGAACGCGGTTGGGAGTAGCCTGCAAAAGACCACAAGGCCAACGGAGCCATTGATGAAGCGCACCATTCTAACGGCCATTGCCCTGGCCGCGCTCTCGATAACTGCAGTGCAGGCCCAGGAGCAGCAAACCATCCCCACCGGCCCCACGCCGATACCCGGTTCGCCCGGCACTGCCACGCCGACGCCGTACCCGCAGATTACCCCGACCACTGTGCCCAAGACCGGCAACGGTGGGCCACCATTGTTGCCGCCGATCGAAATGCCCAACCCGCCCAAGGACCAGACCTTGCCGGGCCTTGAGCCGAGCACGACGAAAATCAAAACGCCGGGCGGATAGTGTCTAAATCTGCTGCGAGAGCAGTTGCCCGTCGGCCATGCGCAAGCGTTTGGAGAGGGAGACGGCGAGGGCGCGGATGATCTTGGCGGCGATTTTCGGTGCCTCGTTGAGCATCTTTTCCAGGGAGTCCTTGCCCAGGTTGAGCAACTGGCAGTTGCTCGCGGCCACACAACTGGCTGAGCGCCGTTCGCCGTCGAGCACGGCCATTTCGCCGAACGCCCGACCGCTGCGCAAGGTCGCCATGGTCACCCGTTGCCCTTCGCTGTTGGTCTTTTGCACCGCGACCTGGCCGGTGTGGATGATGCACATGAAACTGCCGGCATCGCCCTCATGGAAGATCTCTTCGCCTTCGGCGATGGTGCTGATGCTGAAGTAACCCGAAGCCGCCACGAAGTCCGCCGGCAGCAGTTGATCGAACAGGCCACAGTCCATCAGCCAGTCGCGAATTTCTTTGTTCAGTAAGGTCGGTTCTGACATATCGTCACGGTCTTTTTCTTGTGTCTGTTGCTGTTCCAGGCGCGCCCGGCGTCTGGTGTTAAGACCGGGACTCCGGGCCAAGTTCCTCAGGCAATGCCCAAAACCTTCAAAACAAATGCGTATTCGAGGGCTACGTCACGTAATCCCTGGTAGCGACCGCTCATCCCGCCATGCCCGGCGCCCAATTCAGTCTTGAGCAGCAGCGGGGTGGTGTCGGTTTTGGTCGCGCGCAATTTCGCCACCCACTTGGCCGCTTCCCAGTACTGCACGCGACTGTCGTTGTAGCCGGCGATCACCAGCGTTGCCGGATAGGCTTGCGCGGTGACGTTTTCATACGGGGCGTAGGCCTTGATCCGATCATAGACGTCTGGTTCTTGCGGGTTGCCCCATTCGTCGTATTCGGTGACGGTCAGCGGCAACTCCGGGTCGAGCATGGTGTTGAGTACGTCGACGAACGGCACTTCGGCAATCGCCACGCCGAACAGCTCCGGCCGCTGATTGAGCACCGCGCCGATCAGCAGGCCACCGGCGCTGCCGCCACTGATTGCCAGCTGCGATGAGGTGGTGAAGCCGTTGGCGATCAGGTGTTCGGCGCAGGCGATGAAGTCGCTGAAGGTGTTGTGCTTGTGTTCCTGCTTGCCGGCGCGATACCAGGCTTCGCCCAATTCACCGCCACCGCGCACATGCGCGATGGCAAACGCCATGCCGCGATCCAGCAGGCTCAGGCGGGCGTGGGAGAACCACGGGTCGAGGCTTTCGCCGTAAGCGCCGTAGCCGTACAGATAAAGCGGCGTCGGCTTGCCGAGGAATTCGCGTTTGACCACCAGGCTGATCGGCACTTGCGTACCGTCCGGGGCCGTGGCCCAAAGCCGCTGGCTGACGTACGCGTCGGCGTCGAACGGGCCGAGTACCGGGGTTTCCTTGAGCACTTTCTGCTCGCCGGTGGCCAGGATCAGTTGGCGGATTTGCGCCGGACGGTTCAAGGCCTCGTAGCGCAGACGGATTCTGTCGCTGATAAATTCCAGGCTGTTCTGCACATGCAGGCTGTAAGCCGCATCCGGTAATTGCACGCGATACGGCACCAAGTCCCGTGGGTAGACTTCGATGATCGGCAGGCCTCCTTCACGCAGGCTCAGGGTCATGGCCTCGGCGTTCAGGCTCATGCCATCGATCATCACCGTGTCGCTGTGGGGGATCAGGTTCTGCCAGTCGGCTTCGGTCGGCGCGACGCCGGTGTCGGCGGCCTGGTACAGGGCGAAGTTGATGCCGTCACGGTTGGTGCGGATCAACCACGTCCACTCGCCATCGAGTTTGCCGTGATCGACGTCGTATTCATGGTCTTCGACCCGCGGCGCCAGGCAGGTAAAGGCCTGGTGCGGCAGCGAGGCGTCGAGCGCCCAGACTTCACTGGTGGTCTTGCTGCCCAGTGACAGCAGCAATTGCCGTTCGGAACTTGAGCGGTAGCAATGCAGGAAGAATCGGCCGTCCGGCTCATGGAACACTTCTTCGGCGGCGGTGCCGTCCAGTCGATAGCGGAACAGTTTGTGCGGGCGATGGGTGTCGTCGAGTTCACCGAAGAACAGCGTCAGGCTGTCATTGGCCCAGGTCATGCTGCCGTCGCAGTCCTGGAATTCCAGTTCGCTGACGCGGCCGCTGGACAATTCCTTCACGAACAGCGTGTAAACCTCCTCGCCACTGGAATCGATGCTGTAGGCCAGGCGCTGGTGGTCCGGGCTGACGCTGAACGCGCCCAAGGAAAAGAAACCGCCCTTGGCCAGCACGTTCGGATCGAGCAGCAGGAGTTCCTGGCTTTCGTCGATGCGCAGGCTGCCATCGGTCGGACGTGGGCAGCGGTAATGGCGGGCGTATTCGTCGCCGGCCGTGGTGCGGGTGTAATACAGGTACGGGCCCCAGGGCGAGGGCAGCGACAGATCGGTTTCGAGAATCCGCCCCTTGATCTCTTCGAACAGGGTTTCGCGCAGCCCGGCCTGATCGGCGGTTTGCGCCTCCTGATAGCGGTTTTCAGCTTTCAAGTAATCGAGCACTGCGTCGGTGTCGCGCTCCTGCAGCCAGGCATACGGGTCATCGCCGTCGGCCTTGTGGGCAATGGGCGCGTCGGAAACGTTGGCGGATAAGGGCATGAATGGCTCTCGAACAAAGTACGGAATAGGGCTTCGCAACCTTTGGAAGCGGGCTTGTGTGGCGAGGGAGCCTGCTCCCGTTGGGCTGCGAAGCGGCCCCCAAAAAGGAACTGCTGCGCAGTTCAACGGGAGCAAGCTCCCTCGCCACAGACAAGCCCCCTCGCCACATCTGCCGCTCCCACATTGGGACAAGCCTGAAGTGCGAAAAGTCGTTACTATAAGCGCCTCTTTGCCTGCCTTGCCATGGACACCATGACCGAGAACGACTATCTGATCGCTTGGGGCCTCTACGCCTTTGCCGCTTTAGGCTGCCTGTTGGTGTGGATGCGCATCACCCGCTGGATGTGGCGCTGGCTGCGTGAGCCGCTGCGGCTGCTGATGGCGGTGTTGCTGTTCAGCCCGACCATCATCGACCCGGTGAAGGAAAAGGTCGCCCCTGCCATTGCCATTACTGCGCTGGATCTGCTGTTCAAGGTCGGCAACAACGCCTGGCGGGCGATTTCCGATCTGTTCATGTACGGCATGATTGCCTTCGGCCTTTACCTGGTGCTCGTGGCGATCCGTTTCCCGATCGAGCGCGCATCCAAGGCTCGCAAGGAGCGGGCGGAGGCCGCCAAGGCTGCGGCGCGGGCCGACGAGCCTGAAGGCGATCAACCGTTCGGCGGTGCCGGTGATGATCGTTACGGCCGGCCACCGGTACCGAGCAACCCGCAGCGTTTGCGGGTTGAACCACGTCTGTAACAGTGCCCCTGCCTTTCATCGAGAGTCCGAGCATGTGTGAGTTATTGGGCATGAGCGCCAATGTCCCGACCGATATCGTGTTCAGCTTCACCGGGCTGATGCAGCGCGGCGGCCGCACCGGACCGCACCGTGACGGTTGGGGCATCGCTTTCTATGAAGGCCGTGGCCTGCGGTTGTTTCAGGACCCGGCGGCGAGCAGCGAGTCGGAAGTGGCGAACCTGGTACAGCGCTATCCGATCAAGAGCGAAGTGGTGATCGGGCACATCCGCCAGGCCAATGTCGGCAAGGTCTGCCTGTCCAACACCCATCCGTTTGTGCGCGAGTTGTGGGGACGCAACTGGTGTTTCGCCCATAACGGGCAGTTGGCCGATTTCAACCCGACCGCCAGTTTCTACCGCCCCGTCGGCGATACCGACAGCGAAGCGGCATTCTGCGATTTGCTCAACCGGGTGCGTGCTGCGTTCCCTGAGCCGGTAGAGATCGAAGAACTGCTGCCGGACCTGGTGGCCGCTTGTGCCGAGTACCGCAGCAAAGGCGTGTTCAACTGCTTGCTCAGCGACGGCGACTGGCTGTTCTGCTACTGCTCGACCAAACTGGCGCAAATCACTCGCCGTGCCCCGTTCGGCCCGGCACGCTTGAAGGACGTCGATGTGATCGTCGACTTCCAGGCCGAAACCACGCCCAACGATGTGGTCACGGTGATCGCCACCGAACCCTTGACCGAAAACGAAACCTGGACCCGCTACGAACCGGGCCAATGGAGCCTGTGGCGACGCGGTGAATGCGTCAGCCAGGGCAAGACCGAATAAGGATCTCCCCCCCCATGTTGCTCAGTTATCTACGGCTGGTGTTGTTCGCGGCAGGCCTGTTGATCGGTGTCCAGGTGCCTGGTTTCATCAGTGACTATGCCAAGCGGGTCGAGGCGCATCTGATCGAGGCGCAAAGCGGTTTGAGCGGTTTTCAGGGCACTGCCAATCAGTTTTTCAAGGGCGATATGCAGGCGCTGGTGGCCCATTACCGTGCCAGCGAAGACCCGATCTTTCGCAGTGATGCCGACAGCCTGAGCGCTTTGCTCACCCGTCAACTGGCCCTCGACAAGCAATTCCAGGCCATGCAGGGCCCGTGGTACATCCGCTTCCTGCAAGTGGTGCTGGCGGCCGACCCGGACATTCGCAAGGAAACCTGGAATGGCTACAGCTACCAGATTCTGCTGACGCCGGAAGCGATGATCTGGGGCATGAGCGGCGCGTTGCTGCTGTCGTTCGGCATTGAATGCCTGTTCCGACTGATCGACTGGGTGGTGCTGGGCGGCAAACGCCTGCGCCAGAGCCGACCGATCGAAGAGCGGGATTTGCGCGGGTTGTAAGAAAAAGATCAAAAGATTGCAGCCTTCGGTAGTGCCCACAGGCGCGTAGGAGCTGCCGAAGGCTGCGATCTTTTGATTTTGATATTGATCATCAACGACTCAAAACAATGTAATCCTCACCC
Source organism: Pseudomonas sp. B21-019 (assembly GCF_024749225.1). Taxonomy (NCBI): domain Bacteria; kingdom Pseudomonadati; phylum Pseudomonadota; class Gammaproteobacteria; order Pseudomonadales; family Pseudomonadaceae; genus Pseudomonas; species Pseudomonas sp. B21-019. The sequence continues at coordinate 4,789,811 of NZ_CP087193.1, read as the reverse complement.
ATCTGCCGCGCATACCGCTCCAGCACCTGCTGGCACAGTGCAACAATCTCCTCGACCCACTCCACGCCAACCCGCCATGACACCACCACCTGCAAATTCGGCGGCCGTTGATCGATGGCCAGCAAGGTCAACTCTCCTCGGGCCAGTTCCTCGGCCACCAGCACCGGTGGCAGGGCGCCTATACCGAAGCCGTCCCGCAGTAAACGGGTAATCGCCGACACTGAGTTCACGCAGTTCAGTCGTGGCGCCATGACCCCGTTGGCTTGCATCAGGCTCACGATGTCCTGGTGCGGACGGGAGTTTTTCGAATAGGTAATGATCCGCTCCCGCGCCAGGTCGGCGACACCTGAATACTCACGGTTGTAGATGGAATTGCTGGCCACGATCCAGCCCATCGGATGACTGGCCAGCTCCAGGCTGCGCACGCTTTCCTGGCGTAACAGGTCGGTTTGCAGAATCAGATCGAGAAAGCCTTTTTGCAGCTGATCGCAGAGGTTGAGCGCGGTATCGGCCACCAGCTCGATTTCCACCAGCGGGTAGTGATCCATCATCTGTGCCACCAACGGGCTGAGCCAAGTGTGGATCACCGTGTCCATGACACCGATCCGCACCCGTCCGGCCTTGCTCGAACGCGTCTCGATCGCCTGCTTGAGCGCCTGCATCGTGTCCATCATCTGCTCGGCATACTCGAGCACTTTCAGGCCTTCGGGGGTCAGGCTCACACCGCGGGAGTCGCGCAGAAACAGCTTCACCCCGAGCTCGCTCTCGAGCACGGCGATGCGGCTGGAAATCGACGCCTGGGTGGTGAAGAGCTTGTCTGCCGTCAGGCGAAAACTCTTGAGTCGGGCGACCCAGACAAACGTCTCGAGAAACTTCAGGTTCATGGGGGCAGCTCGTGGATAAAGTTTTTCTTATGTCTAGGGCGGGGTTTTATTAGTTGGACGCAGCGGGGCCAACCGCCCAAAAATCAGGCCATCCGGTTCCCACGATAGGCGTCGTCGGGGCTCAGAACAATACCAATAAAATATGCACGGAGATTTTGCCATGAGTGCGCCCGACACCCTCGATATCCCCAAGTCCACGGCTCGCCCGGGACCTTTTGACTGGTACCGCAACATCAACAAACAGGAGCGTCGCACGTTCTGGAGCTGCAAGATCGGCTATGGCCTGGATGGCATGGACACCCAGATGCTCAGCTTCGTCGTGCCGACCCTGATTGCCATGTGGGGCATCACCACCGGCCAGGCCGGGCTGATCCACACCAGCACCCTGATCGCCTCGGCCATCGGTGGTTGGGTGGCGGGGATTCTCTCCGACCGCATCGGTCGGGTGCGCACTCTGCAACTGACGGTGCTGTGGTTTGCGTTCTTCACTTTCCTCTGCGGCTTCGCGCAGAACTACGAGCAACTGCTGATTGCGCGCACCTTGATGGGCTTTGGTTTTGGCGGTGAGTGGACGGCCGGCGCAGTGCTGATCGGTGAGGTGATTCGCGCCAAGGACCGTGGCAAAGCCGTCGGCATGGTGCAGTCGGGTTGGGCATTGGGTTGGGGGCTGACAGCCATTCTGTATGCGCTGCTGTTCTCGGTGTTGCCGCCGGAAGACGCCTGGCGTGCGCTGTTCATCCTTGGCATCGTGCCGGCGATTTTCGTGATCTTCGTCCGTCGCCTGGTCAAGGATCCGGAGATTTACCGCGAAGCCAAAGCCAGGCAAGAGCCAAGCAACCCGGCGAAGTTTTACGAGATTTTCGCCCCTGGCATCCTCTTCACCACGATTCGCGCATCGATACTGACCACCGGCGCACTCGGCGGTTACTACGCGATCACCTCCTGGCTGCCGACGTTTCTGAAGAACGAGCGGGGCTTGAGCGTACTCGGCACGGGCGGTTATCTGGCGATGGTGATCATCGGGTCTTACGTCGGTTATGTAATCAGCGCGTATCTGACTGACATCCTTGGTCGTAAAAAGAACTTCATTCTGTTTGCCGTCGGCTCGTTCACCATTGTTTTGCTGTACACCCAATTGCCGGTCAGCAACGGCGTGATGCTCTGGCTGGGCTTCCCCTTGGGCTTCTTCGCTTCGGGGATTTTCAGTGGCATGGGGTCGTTTCTGACCGAGTTGTTTCCAACGCGGATTCGCGGCTCGGGCCAGGGTTTTTGCTACAACATCGGTCGGGCACTGGCGGCGTTGTTTCCGCTGCTGATCGGCTTGCTCAGTCAGAAGGTGCCGTTGAGCGTGGGAATCGGGGCTTTCGCGGCGGTGTCCTACGGGGTGGTGATCCTGGCGGCGCTCAGCTTGCCGGAAACCCGTGGTAAACAACTCGACGCCGAATAACCGAATGTCCGGTAACTGATAATCTGAGGGGCAGATGCCCTTCAGCTAAAAAGATAAAAGCCTACAGGAGTGTTCACCGTGAACCGCCTGCTATTGAACTGCGACATCGGCGAGAGTTTCGGCAACTGGACCATGGGTCTGGACGCCGAGGTCATGCCCTTCATCGACTGCGCCAACATCGCCTGCGGCTTTCATGCCGGCGACCCGAGCATCATGCGCAAGACCGTCAGCCTGGCCCTGAGCAACGGCGTGCAGATCGGCGCGCATCCGGCCTATCAGGATCTGGTCGGTTTCGGCCGCCGCTCCATGGTGTATACCGCCCAGGAACTGCAGGACCTGTTGCACTACCAGATCGGTGCCCTCGACGGCATTTGCCGGGCTCAGGGCGGGCGGGTGAGTTACGTCAAACCCCACGGCGCGATGTACAACGACATGATGGCCAACCCGGCGCAATTGCGTGCGGTGATCCAGGCCGTGGCGGCCTATGACCGGACACTGCCGCTGATGCTGATGGCCACTCGCGACAACAGCGCCGCCCAGCAGTTGGGCGACGAATACGGCGTGACCCTGTGGTTTGAAGCCTTCGCCGATCGCGCTTACGACAGCGCCGGAATGCTGGTCTCGCGGCAACTACCGGGGGCCGTGCATCACGATCCCGAGAAAATCATTGAGCAGGCGCTGATCATTGCCCGCGGTGACAACCTCACGGCCAGCGATGGCAGCGCCTTGCACTTGCAGGCCAATACCTTGTGCGTACACGGCGACAACGCCAGTTCGGTGGCCGCTGTGCAACGCATTCGCGAGGCCTTGAATCAGCAGAGCGCATCATGAAACCACGGGTGGAAGTGGTGGCGCTCGATTGCCTGATGGTGCGCCTGTTCGATGAAATTGCCGAGGCCAACATGCCGTGGATGCTGGCTGCCAGTGAGCGTTTGCGAGAAGCATTCGCCAGCCATTTGATCGATCTGGTGCCGTCCTACACGACGCTGATGGTGCATTACGATCTGATGGCATTGACCCCGGCCCAGGCCCGGGAGTTGATCGCTCAAGCCCTGATCGATCTGACGCCCAACGCTCGGGCCAAGGGGAAATGCCATGTGCTGCCGGTCTGGTATGACTTGAGCGTTGGGCCGGAGTTGAACCTGTTGTCCCAGCGTAGCGGCTTGGCGGTGAATGAAGTGATCCGCCGTCACAGCGAACACGAGTATCAGGTGTTCGCGTTGGGCTTTGCGCCGGGGTTCGCGTTCATGGGGTTGGTGGAAGAAGTGTTGGCCGCACCGCGTCTGAGTACCCCGCGCAAAAAAGTCGCCGCCGGCAGTGTCGGCATCGCCGAACGCCAGACGGCGGCTTATCCGGTAGTGTCCCCCGGCGGCTGGAACCTGATCGGTCGCACCCCGGCCAAATTGTTCGACCGTGAACGCGACGGCTACAGCTTGATGCAACCGGGCGACACGGTGCGCTTCGAGGCGGTCAGTCATGCCGAGTTCATCAACCTGGGCGGTGACGACACGCCGTTGGAGACCTTGGCATGAGCCGACTGACGATTGAAGCAAGTACACCGCTTTGCCTGTTGCAGGACGCCGGGCGATTTGGTGTGCGGCATCTGGGCGTGACCCAGGGCGGCGGGCTGGATTGGCGGTCGATGTCGTGGGCCAACTGGTTGCTGGGCAATGGGCTGGATGCATCGGTGATCGAAATCACCCTCGGCGGGTTCAGTGTGGTGGCCGAGGACGATTGCTTGCTGGCATTGGCGGGTGCCGATCTTGGGGCGCAGATTGATGGCCAGCCCCTGGCGCCGTGGCGCAGTTTCAAACTGGGCAAAGGTCAACGATTGCAATTCACGCAACCGTTGCTTGGCGCTCGGGCGTACCTCGCGGCACCAGGCGGGTTTGATGCGCCGAAGGTGCTGGGCAGCACTGCGACTGTGGTGCGTGAGGAACTCGGCGGCCTCGACGGCATGGGCCGGGCGTTGGCCAAGGGATCGTCGTTGAAGTACTCCACCGAGGCGCCGCTGCTGGTACGGGAACTGCCTCGCGAGCACGTTCCGGATTTCAACCTCGATACGCCGCTGGACCTGGTGCTTGGTGCGCAAATCGGTGAATTCAGCGGGCAGAGTCTGTTTGACACATTCAACAGCGTCTGGACCCTCGACAGTCGCGCCGATCGCATGGGCATTCGTCTGTTGGGAACGGCTTTGCAGTATCAGGGCAAGCCGATGATTTCCGAAGGCATCCCGCTGGGGGCGGTCCAGGTGCCGCCGGATGGGCAGCCGATTGTGCTGCTCAATGACCGGCAGACCATTGGCGGTTATCCACGGTTGGGAGCATTGACACCGTTGGCATTGGCGCGATTGGCGCAGTGTTTGCCGGGGGCGAAGGTGCGGTTGAAACCGGTGGTGCAGGATGTCGCGCATCGCGAACAAGTCGAGTATTTGCGCCGGTTTATTTGAGGATCAAAAGATCGCAGCCTGCGGCAGCTCCTACAGAGTTGTGTCCGCCCGATGTTTCACGGGTGTACGCAAATCTCCTGTAGGAGCTGCCGCAGGCTGCGATCTTTTTAGGCGGTTATTTGGAAAGAAACCGCATCCCTTCCTCCAACCCCCGCAACGTCAGCGGATACATCTGATCATCGATCAAGTCCCGCACGATGTTGGTCGACGAGGTGTAGCCCCAGGTGTCTTTCGGGTACGGGTTGATCCAGATGAGCTTCTTGTATTTTTCCTTGAAGCGCTGCATCCACACGTAACCGGCTTCTTCGTTCCAGTGCTCGACGCTGCCGCCGGCCTGGGTGATTTCATAGGGCGCCATGGCGGCGTCGCCGATGAAGATCACTTTGTAGTCGGCGCCGTACTTGTGCAGCAAGTCCTGGGTGGCGGTGCGCTCGGAGGTGCGGCGCATGTTGTTCTTCCACACCGATTCATAAATGAAGTTGTGGAAGTAGAAGTACTCCAGATGCTTGAACTCGGTCTTGCAGGCCGAGAACAACTCTTCGCATATCTTCACGTGGGCATCCATCGAGCCGCCGATGTCGAACAGCAGCAGCAACTTGACGGTGTTGCGCCGCTCCGGACGCATCTGGATGTTCAACAACCCGGCATCGCGCGCGGTGTGGTCGATGGTGCCGTCGATGTCCAGTTCTTCCGCCGCGCCCTGACGGGCGAATTTACGCAAGCGACGCAGGGCGACCTTGATGTTGCGCGTGCCCAGCTCCACCGAATCGTCGAGGTTCTTGTACTCGCGCTGATCCCAGACTTTCACCGCTTTGCCCTGGCGCTTACCGGCATCGCCGACCCGAATGCCTTCCGGGTTGAAACCGCCGGAACCGAACGGGCTGGTGCCGCCGGTGCCGATCCATTTGTTGCCGCCGGCATGGCGTTCTTTCTGTTCTTCCAGGCGTTTCTTGAACTCTTCGATCAGCTTGTCCAGGCCGCCGAGGGACTGGATCGCGGCCCGCTCTTCGTCAGTCAGGGAACGTTCGAATTCCTTGCGCAGCCAGTCTTCGGGGATCAACGCCTGAAGGTGATCGTCGAGCTTTTCCAGACCGTTGAAGTAGGCACCGAACGCCCGGTCGAACTTGTCGAAATGCTTTTCGTCCTTCACTAGAATCGCCCGGGACAGGTAATAAAACTCGTCCATGTCGGCGAAGGTCACGCGCTGCTTCAGCGCGTTGATCAGGTCCAGCAGCTCACGCACCGAGACCGGCACCTTGGCTGCGCGCATTTCGTTGAACAGATTGAGCAGCATGGCGATCGCCCTTATTGGTACTTAGCGAGTGCCGCGACGGCTCATGAACGCCAGACGCTCAAGCAATTGCACGTCCTGTTCGTTCTTCACCAGGGCGCCTGCCAGCGGCGGAATGGCCTTGGTCGGATCGCGTTCGCGCAGCACCGCTTCGCCGATGTTGTCGGCCATCAACAGTTTCAGCCAGTCCACCAGTTCGGAGGTCGAGGGCTTTTTCTTCAGGCCCGGCACTTTGCGCACGTCGAAGAACACATCCAGCGCTTCGCTGACCAGGTCTTTCTTGATGTCCGGGTAGTGCACGTCGACGATCTTTTGCAGCGTCACGCGATCGGGGAACGCGATGTAATGGAAGAAGCAGCGGCGCAGGAAAGCGTCCGGCAGCTCTTTCTCGTTGTTGGAGGTAATGATGATGATCGGACGCTTCTTGGCCTTGATGGTCTCGTCGATCTCGTAAACGTAGAACTCCATCTTGTCGAGTTCTTGCAGCAAGTCGTTGGGGAACTCGATGTCGGCCTTGTCGATTTCGTCGATCAGCAGAATCACCCGCTCTTCGGACTCGAAAGCCTCCCAGAGCTTGCCCTTTTTCAGGTAGTTGCGGACGTCGTGAACCTTGTCCACGCCCAGTTGCGAGTCCCGCAGGCGGCTGACCGCGTCGTACTCGTACAGGCCTTGATGCGCTTTGGTGGTGGACTTGATGTGCCAGGTGATCAACTTGGCGCCGAAGGACTCGGCCAGTTGCTCGGCGAGCATGGTCTTGCCGGTGCCTGGCTCGCCCTTGACCAGCAGTGGCCGCTCCAGGGTGATGGCGGCGTTGACCGCCAGCTTCAGGTCATCGGTGGCGACGTAGGCCTGGGTGCCTTCGAACTTCATCTGCTAATCCTCGAACGGTAACGCCGACCTGAACGAGGCAGGGCGGGGCGCAATAAATTGTCAGGCTCGACTATAACGCGCAGGTCGGTCGACTGTGAACGCAGACGGCTTATTCAGTCTCTGAATGGGGCGTCACATCTTGACTCAGTCTCGGCTGCTGGCCAGTATTGAGATATCGCCATTTTGGCGATAGCTTGCGGGGCATGTCTACTAAATATCGATTTCGCGATACGTACCGCATTCAATTGCGCGAGAAGGATCATCCGCCACCCCATGTCCACCTGACCGGTGGCGGGTTGGACGTGATGCTTAGCCTCGAAACTGTCGAAGTGATGAGGGGCAAGGCGCCGCCGCTGATTATCAAGGAAGCGCTGGAGTGGGTCAGAACTCATCAGGTGCAATTGTTGGAGGATTGGAAACGATGTTACCCATGAAACGACCACGGCTGTCGGCCGTGCTGGCGTTGCCGGATCACCGTCTGGCGCTGACTTTTATCGATGGCCAGCAACTGAGCCTCGATTTAAGTCGCGACCTGCGCTCATACCCGGGGTTGCAGCCATTGCTGGAGAGCGGTGCTTTTGAAGGCGCAACCCTGGGTGACGATGGCTGGAGCGTGGAGTGGCCCGAGCTGGATATCCAGATCGGCGCGGACACGCTGTACCTGGATGCGCTCGCGCAGAATGCAACGGATGAAAACACTCGTATTTTTATCGATTGGCGTGCTCGCACCGGGTTGCCGCTGAATCAGGCGGCCGAGGCGCTGGGAGTCAGTGCCCGCAGTATTAGTCGCTACAGCAGCGGTCGTGAAGCAGTGCCTCGGTCGCTGGCGTTGGCTTGTCTGGGTTGGGACTTTTTGCAGCAGCAATCGAACCCGGCGCGGGCGGCGGAAGAAACCGGTCGTTACACCGTTACACGAAAATCTTAGCCAGAATCCGGCTTGGATCGTTCGTACTGGGCATTGAATGCTTCAATGAAACCATTACGTAAAATCTGCAAAAAAGCCTCGAACGCGCTGATATCTCGCTGATGCACGTTGCCCTTGAGCTCGACGCGAGTGGCGAACTGGTTTTTCTGCTGGTTCTTCAGCACGTTCTCGGTGCCGCCGACGAGCGCTTCCCAGATGGAACGGAAAATCCCTTTGTCTTTGTTTTCCACGTCCTGTTGCCAATTGAATACATCGACGTCGTGCAACAGCGGTTTGATGTAGCCGGTGAGTTGACCCTTTTTGGCCTCGGCTTCGATGACCAGGTCACCATGGCCGGCATTGAAGTCGAACTTGCCGTAGGCCGCGGCGAAGTCGTTCATGCGTTTGAGTTCGAGGTCCTTGACGCGCAGGCGGAATTGGAAGTTTTGGAAGTCGCTCAATGGATCAAAAGTTGCCGTGGTTTCCAGCGGCGCATCCCCGAGCAACAGGGCCTTGCCGTCGAAACGTGCGTCGCGTTTGCCTTTTTTGTCGACCACGTTGGTCAGGTTGTAAATGGTGGCATTGACCTGGGTGGCATTCATATTGACAGGCGGTTTTGAATTGAAGTTACGAAAGGTGATCCGGCCATCGTTGATCCGCACTTCGTTCAGGGTGATCGGCAGCAATTTCTCCAATTGTGCTCGCCAATCGGTGCCTTCACCGGTCTGGGAGTTTTTCTTGTTGGCGCCACCATCGACGAAGTTCACTTCGGGTTTGTCGAACTCGGCCTCGCCCACCACGGCATGGTCGTACCAGAGCGAATGCCAACTGACGGAGAGGTCGATCAATGGCGCGTTAACGAAAGGCACCGGGACCTTGCCCTCGACCTTGACGACTTTCAGCCCATTGATTTTGTAGGCACCGCGCCACAGGGCCAGGTCCACGTCGGTAATCTGCCCGCGATAATCACCCATATTCGCCAATCGGTCGTTCAGGTAATCACGCACGATGTAGGGCAGGGCGATGTGCACGGCAACCAGCAGCATGAGGAGGCCCGCGAGGGTCACCAGGGGCCAACTGTATCGACGCTTCATGGCGGCAAATCTCTGGCGGTGTAAAGCGGTTGACTGCTGTGGCAGCCGGACGTTCGACTGACTGGACGACCACGAGCAACAGGCATACCTTGGTGGGCTAATTCAACGCGGTATAAGGACCCAGCCATGAGCCGTATCTATGCTGACAACGCCCACTCCATCGGCAATACGCCGCTGGTGCAGATCAACCGTATCGCCCCGCGCGGTGTCACCATTCTGGCCAAGATCGAAGGACGCAACCCCGGTTATTCGGTCAAGTGCCGAATCGGCGCGAACATGATCTGGGACGCTGAAAGCAGCGGTAAACTCAAGCCCGGCATGACTATCATCGAACCGACCTCGGGCAATACCGGTATCGGCCTGGCATTCGTTGCCGCCGCCCGTGGTTATCGGCTGATGTTGACCATGCCCGCGTCCATGAGTATCGAGCGACGCAAGGTGCTCAAGGCCCTTGGCGCCGAACTGGTATTGACGGAGCCGGCCAAAGGCATGAAAGGCGCGATCGAGAAGGCCGCCGAAATCCTCGCCAGTGACCCATCCACCTACTTCATGCCGGGGCAGTTCGAAAACCCGGCCAACCCGGCCATTCACGAAAAAACCACCGGGCCGGAAATCTGGAACGATACCGACGGTGCAGTCGACGTGCTGGTAGCGGGCGTCGGGACGGGTGGAACCATTACCGGGGTTTCGCGGTATATCAAGAATACCCAGGGCAAACCGATTCTCTCGGTGGCGGTGGAGCCGGTGGTGTCGCCGGTTATCACCCAGGCGATCGCCGGGGAAGAGATCAAACCGAGCCCCCACAAGATCCAGGGCATCGGCGCTGGTTTTGTGCCGAAGAACCTGGACCTGTCGATGGTCGATCGGGTGGAATTGGTCAGCGACGACGAATCCAAGGCGATGGCCCTGCGCCTGATGCAAGAAGAAGGGATTTTGAGCGGCATCTCTTGCGGCGCCGCCATGGCGGTGGCCGTACGCCTGGCCGAAACCCCGGAAATGCAGGGCAAGACCATCGTGGTGATCCTGCCCGACTCCGGCGAACGCTACCTGTCGAGCATGCTGTTCAGCGATTTGTTTACCGAGCAGGAAAATCAGCAATAACGTTTTATGACTGCTTTGCAGCCGAACGGGGGTTGATTCAGGTCAGCCCCCGTTCAGGAACCTTATGTTAAGAAGTGCTTTATTGCACAATCCTTAACACTGAATGTTGAGTTATGCGGGTTTTTCCCGAGGCCGGTAGTGTTTATCATGGCCGACTGCCACGTCGGGTAAATGACGTTGTGCGGAGTTTCCTATTCTCAAGGAGTCGTAGATGAGCTTTTCCTTTGTCGCGAAGGCGTCGGTGTTGCTGCTGTTCCTCGGCAGCACGCTCTATGTGCATTTGCGTGGCAAGGCGCGTTTGCCGGTCTTGCGTCAGTTCGTCAATCACTCGGCCCTGTTCGCGCCCTATAACGCCTTGATGTACCTGTTCTCCGGTGTGCCGTCCAAGCCCTATCTGGACCGCAGCAAGTTTCCGGAACTCGACGTGCTCAGGGACAACTGGGAAGTTATCCGCGACGAAGCCATGCACCTGTTCGACGAGGGCTACATTCGCGCCGCCGAGAAGAACAACGATGCCGGTTTCGGTTCGTTCTTCAAGAAGGGCTGGAAGCGTTTCTACCTCAAGTGGTACGACAAACCGTTGCCGTCGGCCGAAGCCTTGTGCCCGAAAACCGTGGCCTTGGTCAGCGGCATCCCGAATGTCAAAGGTGCCATGTTCGCGCTGCTTCCCGGTGGCAGTCACCTCAATCCGCATCGTGACCCGTTCGCCGGTTCCCTGCGTTATCACCTGGGGTTGTCGACGCCGAACTCCGACGATTGCCGCATCTTCGTCGACGGTCAGGTCTACGCCTGGCGTGATGGCGAAGACGTGATGTTCGATGAAACCTACGTGCATTGGGTCAAGAACGAAACCGAGCAAACCCGCGTCATCCTGTTCTGCGACATCGAACGCCCCTTGAGCAACCGCCTGATGACCCGCATCAACCGCTGGATCAGCGGCTGGCTGGGGCGCGCTACAGCGCCACAGAACCTTGACGATGAACGCGTTGGCGGGATCAACCAGGCCTATGCCTGGAGCAAGAGCTTCAGCGACAAATTCAGCGGTGTGGTCAAGCAGTGGAAGCGCCGCAACCCCAAGGCCTATCGCGTGCTGCGACCGGTGCTGGCGGTGGTGGTGTTGACGTTGTTGGGGTACTGGTTGTTTGGTTGAGGCTGACCATGGAATGAAAAAACCGCTCCTGGGGAGCGGTTTTTTATGAGGACAAGCTGAGAGATGCCCCGGCGAGAACACCGACAGGCTCTTCAACTATGGGGTTAGCCAGCGCCTCTTTGATACGACGCAAATGACTTTCGGGTAGCTCCATGGAAGGACGTTTCCGACTTGTCTTGATTGATTGTCTGTCTGAAGCATTGCTTTCAACGAGAGCTTTCATTGAACCTCCAGCGTTGATCGTTAAATGAACAATTGGTCCGATACTAGTCGCACTCTACGAGCATCACAAGCCGACCCTCTACGTTGAATTCGAAACCAAGTTTTTGGTATATCGCGATAGCACCTTCTAAGGGCTCCTGAATTTCGATCTGTTTGCTGCCAATGATTCGCGCATAGTGGGTAACTGCGGTCAATGTCAGCGTTGCAATCCGGCTCTTCAGGGGATGATCTTTATCTGGTTTACCTTCCAGTCGCACGATTTTTACCCTCAACCGGCTCTGGTTTGGATTCGCAAAGCAAAGCCCACATAACTCAAGGTCAAACCAGATCGCCAGGTCGAAACCCATCGGCTCTCTGGTCTTCCATCCAACGACTTCACTCCATGAAAAATGTGGATCGTTCCAGTGATCGTATGCATCCAGTGCCTGCGCGCTAATCGCTTCGAAGCGAACCCTGGATAAATCCACGTCGATTGGTCCTGCCTGACCCAACTCATGGTGCAGCCGAGCGATGGTAGCGGTGGCAAGCTTTCTAGCCCTTGACCGATACAACTGATACCGAAGATGAGTCCGTTCCCTTGGCATTTGATCTCTTGCATTCCATGACCCCCATAGCGGGCGATTCCATTTCTCCCAGAGTAAGCAGCACTTCCCTGGCTGTCGTTACTGGCCATTTGGTCAAGTCATTGCAATCCATGTCACGCGCTGGTTATAGTCGGCGCTCGGTGGTTTTCTGAGCCACCGTTCCACCCATCAAAAAAGATCAGCCCATGCCAGCTTCCCTTATCAACGCGGTAGTCGATTCAGCGGTCAACGCTGGCGTCGTGCCGTGCGGGAATCAGCAGCCTGCGCAGATCAGTCATTACCCTCCACCTGTCAGTAGCACGCCGGTGTGCGTCGTCGTATCACCGCCAGGCGTTGGCTTCTCGGGCTGATCAGCTTTTTCCGCTGTCCCCCTGTGCCCGTCTGAAAACGACTGAATTTCAGCTTCGGCTGAGTTGGCTTTTTGCCTGACTACAGGTGGTATTCATGTTTGTCCTTTCGAAAAAGTCCGCGCTTGCGGCGGCGTCCACGTGCCTGTTCGTTCTGCTGTGGAGCAGCGGGGCGATTTTCTCCAAATGGGGGCTGGCCCACGCCTCACCCTTTGCCTTTCTGCTGGTTCGCTTCGCCATCGCCTTATGCGGGTTGGTGCTGCTGGTGCCGTTGCTCAAGCTGAAGCAGCCCAAGGGCGGCAAGCCGATGTTGTATGCGATGGCAACGGGCGTGGTGTTGCTGGGGGCTTATCAGATTTTCTACTTGCTGGCCCTCGACTCGAACGTCACGCCGGGGGTGATGGCAACCATCATGGGCGTTCAACCGATTCTCACCGTAGTGATCATGGAGCGGCACCGATCAATAAGCCGAATGTTCGGCCTGGCGCTGGGCTTGGCCGGGTTGATCATGGTGGTCTATCAGGGCATTGGGTTGGCAGGCATGTCGTTGGCCGGGATGCTCTGCGGACTGTTAGCACTGGCGAGCATGACGTTCGGTTCGATCATGCAGAAACGCATCACCGACAATCCTCTCGGCACACTGCCGGTGCAGTACCTGGCCGGGCTGTTGCTGTGCGGGGTGTTTGTGCCGTTCCAGCCGTTTCACGTCGAACGCAGCACAGGGTTCATTGTGCCGGTGTTGTGGATGGGGTTGGTGGTATCGGTGCTGGCGACGCTGCTGCTGTATCGGCTGATTGCCCGGGGCAATTTGGTGAATGTCACCAGTCTGTTTTATCTGGTACCGGCGGTGACTGCGGTGATGGATTACCTGATATTCGGCAACCGGCTGGCGGCGTTGAGCCTGCTGGGCATGGGGCTGATCATTGTCGGTCTGGTGTTTGTGTTCCGTAAGACTGCTTGAAACAAACAAGGCCCGGGGCATGAGCTCCGGGCCTTGTAGGTGATCCGACTTGCCTGCGAAGGCGGTTTTATCGGGCAACCACCTCAACCGGCTTCACTACCGCCGGCTTCAACACCAGCCACAACGCCGCCGCAATCAACACTCCGCCATAGAGGTGCGCCATCGACAGTGGCTCATCCAGCAACAGCGCGCCCCACAACACCCCGAACGGTGGAATCATGAAGGTCACGGTCATCGACTTCACCGGGCCGATCGAGCTGAGCAAACGGAAGTAAACGATGTAGGCAAACGCGGTGCAGCCCAAGCCCAATCCCAGCAACGACAACCAGACACTCCAGCCGCCCCAGCTCGCCGGTGGCTGGTTGATCACGCTGTAGCCGAACAGCGGCAGCAAAAACAAGGTGGCGCCGAGCATGCTGCCCAGGGCCGACAGGCGACTGTCGAGGCCGCCGGCCTGGTCGAGCCAGCGGCGGGCGAGGAAGCCGGCAAAGCCATAGCAGGTGGTGGCCATCAGGCACGCCAGTGCGCCCATCAGCAGTTGCATATCGAACGCCACCGGACCTGCGCGGGTGAGGATGCCGACGCCGAACAGGCCGAGAAACACCCCGCAGACCTTCGCTCCGGTGAGTTTTTCACTGAAGAACAACCCGCCGATCAACACGCCCATCAACGGCGTGGTGGCGTTGAAAATCGCCGAATAGCCGGCCGGCAGCACTTGCGCGGCCACGGAATAGAGCGTCGCCGGAACCCCGGAGTTGATTACTCCGAGCAGCATCACCGTCTTGAGTTTGCCTTTGAAATCCCAGCTGATACGCAGCAGCCCGACGATCACCAGCAGCCCGACAGCGGCGATCGATACACGGAAAAAGGCAGTGGGGATTGTGCCAATCACTGGGGCGATAATGCGCATGAACAAGAAGCTCGCACCCCAGATAGCCGCCAACGACAGCAAACGAAAAATATCGACAGGGCTCACGGTGCACTCCTCTTGATGGGGACGAGAGTGTTGCCGAGTGCCTTATCGATGGCAACCGAAAAACGAGCATTGAATTCGCCGGTCGCGACAGCGCGGGTCTGGCTCGAAAATTAGGCTTTTCCTGCACCCGGTTCACTGGATAAGCTCAGCCTTCCGGAATATCCGCAGAGGTTCCATCATGCCGCAGCAATGGCCAGCCGCCGACATCGCCCGAATGATCCTCGATGGCTTTGACGATTACCGCGAGCATTTCCGTCAGATCACCGACGGTGCCCGAGGCCGCTTCGAGCAAGCCCAGTGGCAGGCGACACAAGTCGCGTCGGCGGCGCGGATCAACCTCTACGAAGAGAAAGTCGGCGAAACGGTCGGGCGCCTGCATCAGTCGTTCGCCGCCGATGTGCTGATGGACGTCAGCAGCTGGCCGTTGGTCAAAAGCGCCTATATCAGCCTGATCGACCTGCGCTTCGACGATGAACTGTCCGAGACCTGGTACAACTCGATTTTCTGCGGGCTGTTCAGCCACGACCTGATCAGCGATGGCTGCATGTTCATCCACACTACGCGGCCGAGTTTGCGCCGCGCCCGGGCGGCACAAACCCGCACTTACAAGCCCCATGGCCAGTTGTCGGGCATGCTCGCGAGCATCTTTACCGACTTCCGCTTCAGCGAGGACTACGCCGATTTGCCCGGCGACCTGCGCCGCCTCGAAGCGCAACTGCGCGAGAACCTGCCGGACTGGGTCTGCAAGGACCCGGAACTGAGTGTCGAGCTGTTTTCCTCGGTGCTCTACCGCAACAAGGGCGCCTATCTGGTGGGGCGCATTTATACTCAGGACGATCAATGGCCACTGGTGATTCCGCTGCTGCATCGCGAAGGCCGGGGCATCCAGATCGATGCCTTGATCACCGACGAGGCGGAGGTGTCGATCATCTTCTCCTTCACCCGTTCGTACTTCATGGTCGATGTGCCGGTACCGGCGGAGTTCATCGGCTTTCTCAAACGCATCCTGCCAGGCAAACACATCGCCGAGCTGTACACCTCGATCGGCTTCTACAAGCATGGCAAGTCCGAGTTCTACCGGGCGCTGATCAATCACCTGGCCAACACCGACGACCAGTTCATCATGGCCCCCGGCGTGCGCGGGATGGTCATGAGCGTGTTTACCCTGCCGGGCTTCAACACCGTATTCAAAATCATCAAGGACCGCTTCTCGCCGTCGAAAAACGTTGACCGTGCCACGGTGATCGAAAAGTATCGCCTGGTGAAAAGCGTCGACCGGGTCGGGCGCATGGCCGACACCCAGGAGTTCGCCGACTTCCGTTTCCCCCTGAGCAAGTTTGAGCCGGCATGCCTGGAAGAACTGCTTGAAGTGGCGCCGTCCACGGTGTCGGTGGAAGGCGATACGGTGCTGATTCGTCACTGCTGGACCGAACGCCGGATGACGCCGTTGAACCTTTATCTGGAACACGCCAACGAAGCGCAGGTGCGCGAGGCGCTGGAAGATTATGGCCTGGCGATCAAGCAACTGGCGGCGGCGAACATTTTCCCCGGCGACATGCTGCTGAAAAACTTTGGCGTCACCCGTCATGGTCGCGTGGTGTTTTATGACTACGACGAAATTTGCTTCCTGACCGAAGCCAACTTCCGCCACATCCCGCAACCGCGCACACCGGAAGACGAAATGGCCTCCGAACCGTGGTACTCGATCGGGCCACTGGATGTGTTCCCCGAGGAGTTTCCACCGTTCCTGTTTGCCGATTCCGGGCAGCGAAAGTTGTTCGATCAGTTGCACGGCGAGCTGTACAACGCCGATTACTGGAAGGGGCTGCAGGAAGCGATTCGGGCGGGGAAGGTGATTGATGTGTTTCCGTATCGGCGCAAGGGCCTGGATAACGAATAACATTACTCCCCTGTAGGAGCTGTCGAGTGAAACGAGGCTGCGATCCTTTGATCTTGTCTTTAAAAATCAAAATCAAAATCAAAATCAAAAGATCGCAGCCTCGTTTCACTCGACAGCTCCTACAGTAGAACCACCCGCAATCCCTGCCAAATCTGCGACAATCCGCCTCCTGCGCCACTAGACGACTTTTGCGTACCTGATGACTGACGAATCGCCTTCCATCGACAAACTGCTGAAAAACCTCGATCACGCCATGCTCGCCGACCGCCACCGGCTGCGGCGGCAGTTGCTTGAGCTGCGCAAGAAACCTGACGAGGCCAAGCTGGCCCAGTGGGTGACGCGCACGCAGGCGTCCTGTGATCAGGTGTTGGCGCGGCGCGCCAGCCTGCCGGTGATTCGTTACGACGACAGCCTGCCGATCGCCGCCAAGCGCGACGAAATCAAAGCGGCGTTGCTCAAACATCAGGTGCTGATCATTGCCGGCGAAACCGGTTCGGGTAAAACCACCCAGTTGCCGAAGATTTGCCTGGAAATCGGTCGCGGCCAGCACGGCCTGATCGGCCACACCCAGCCGCGTCGAATCGCCGCCCGCAGCGTGGCGAGCCGGGTCGCTGAAGAGTTGGCGACACCTTTGGGTGCGCTGGTCGGCTATCAGGTGCGGTTCGAGGATCAGAGCGATGCCAACACCCTGATCAAACTGATGACCGACGGCATCCTGCTGGCGGAAACCCAGAACGACCGCTACCTCGAACGCTACGACACGATCATCGTCGACGAAGCCCACGAACGCAGCCTGAACATCGACTTCCTGCTCGGTTACCTGAAAACCCTGCTGCCCCGTCGTCCGGACCTGAAGGTCATCATCACCTCGGCCACCATCGACCTGGAGCGCTTCTCCAAGCACTTCGACGATGCGCCGATTGTCGAAGTCTCCGGCCGCACCTTCCCGGTGGAAACCTGGTATCGCCCGCTGACCCTGGAGCAGGACGAGGAGGGCAACCGTGTCGAGGATGACCTGACCGTGGATCAGGCGATCCTCGCGACCCTCGACGAAATCGCCGCGTTCGAACGCAGTGAGCGCAAGAGCCCCGGCGACGTGCTGGTGTTCCTGCCCGGCGAGCGCGAGATTCGTGACGCGGCGGACATGCTGCGCAAGGCTCAGCTCAAGCACACCGAGATTCTGCCGTTGTACGCACGGCTGTCGCCGGCCGAGCAGCAGCGGATTTTCCAGTCGCATCCGGGGCGTCGAGTGGTTCTGGCGACCAACGTTGCGGAAACCTCGCTGACGGTGCCGGGCATTCGTTACGTGATCGACAGCGGCACCGCGCGCATCAGTCGCTACAGCTACCGCGCCAAGGTCCAGCGTTTGCCGATCGAAGCGATTTCCCAGGCCAGTGCCAACCAGCGTAAAGGTCGCTGCGGGCGGGTCGAGCCGGGTATCTGCGTGCGCTTGTACAGCGAAGAAGATTTCATCGGTCGGCCGGAATTCACCGACCCGGAGATCCTGCGGACCAACCTCGCGGCGGTGATTTTGCAGATGCTCCATCTGCGTCTCGGCGAGATCACTGATTTCCCGTTTATCGAACCGCCGGATGGCAAGGCCATCAGCGACGGTTTCAACCTGTTGCAAGAACTCTCGGCGGTGGATCGCAACAGCCAGCTGACCCCGCTCGGTCGGCAACTGGCGCGACTGCCAGTGGACCCACGCATGGGCCGCATGCTGCTGGAAGCGGCGAAACTCGGCAGCTTGCAGGAAGTGCTGATTGTCGCCAGCGCCATGTCGATCCAGGACCCGCGCGAGCGCCCGCCGGAGCGTCAGCAAGCCGCCGATCAGGCCCACGCCCAGTGGAAAGACGTGGACTCGGACTTCGCCGGGCTGGTCAATCTGTGGCGAGGTTTTGAAGAACAACGCCAAGCCCTGACGGCCAGTCCGCTGCGCAACTGGTGCCGCAAGAATTTCCTCAATTACCTGCGCCTGCGCGAGTGGCGCGACTCCCATCGCCAGTTGAGCCTGATCTGCCGCGATATGCAGCTGAGCCTCAACAAAGAGCCGGCGGATTACCCGAAACTGCACAAAGCCGTGCTTTCGGGTTTGCTCAGCCAGATCGGCCAGAAAACCGAAGACGGCGATTACCTCGGCGCCCGTCAGCGACGCTTCTGGATTCACCCATCCTCAGGCCTGGGCAAGAAGCGCCCGCAATGGCTGATGACCGCCGAGCTGGTGGAAACCACCAAGCTTTACGCGCGGATGGTCGCCAAGATCGACGCCGACTGGATCGAGCCGCTAGCCGGGCACCTGATCAAGAAAAATCACTTCGAACCCCATTGGGAGAAGAGGCGTGGACAGGTGGTGGCCTTCGAGCAAATCACCCTGTTCGGGCTGATCGTGGTCGGACGCCGGCCGGTGCATTACGGCCCGGTCGACCCGGTGGTGTCCCGCGAATTGTTTATCCGCGAAGCCTTGGTGCGCGGCGAGATTCAATCCAAAGCCAAGTGCCTGACAGCCAACAAGCAACTGCTGGAACAGCTAGACGAACTGGAAGCCAAGGCGCGCCGCCGGGACATTCTGGCCGACGAAGAAACCCTGTTCGCCTTCTACGATGCGCGCCTGCCGGCGGAGATCCATCAGACCGCGACCTTCGACAGTTGGTATCGGATCAACAGCCAGAAAGACCCGCAGCTGCTGATCATGCGCGAAGAAGACGTGCTGGCCCGCGAAGCCAGTGAAGTCACCGCCGCGCATTACCCCGACACCCTGCACATCGGCGACCTGGAACTGGCGCTGAGTTATCACTTCGAGCCCAACCATCCGCGTGACGGCGTGACCTTGCGCGTACCCGCACCGCTGTTGCCGATGCTGCCGCCGGAACGCCTGGAATGGCTGGTGCCGGGCGTGATCGAGGCCAAGTGCATTGCGCTGGTGCGCAACCTGCCCAAGGCCCTGCGCAAGAATTTCGTGCCGGTGCCGGATTTCGTCAAAGCCGCGATGCAGCGCATGACTTTTGGCGAGGGCTCATTGCCTCTGGCGCTGGGCCGCGAGTTATTGCGCATGACCGGCGCGCGGGTCAGCGATGAGGCCTGGGCCGAAGCGTCGCAGCAGGTCGAAAGCCATTTGCGAATGAACCTGGAAATCGTCGACGGCCAGGGCAAGTTCCTTGGCGAAGGGCGTGATCTGGCGGAGTTGACCGCACGCTTTGCCGAGGCCAGTCAGGCCGCCTTGGCCGTGCCGCAAACCGCGAAAAGTCAGCAACCGGTGGAGGCGAAGGTCTTTGCCGCCGTCGCCGAGAAAACCCAACAGAAGATTGCCGGGCTGTCGATGACGGTGTATCCGGCGCTGGTGGAAGAGGGCGGTACAGTCAAGGAAGGACGTTTCTCGACCCCGGCCGAAGCCGAGTTCCAGCATCGCCGGGCCTTGCAGCGCTTGCTGATGCAACAACTGGCGGAGCCGGCGAAGTTCTTGCGCGGCAAGTTGCCGGGGCTGACCGAGTTGGGCCTGATGTACCGCGAACTGGGGCGCATCGACAGCCTGGTGGAAGACATTCTGCTGGCCAGTCTGGACAGTTGCATCCTCGACGGTGAAGAGCCGTTGCCACGCGATGGCGCTGGATTGGCATCCCTGGCCGAGCGCAAACGTGGCGCCTGGACCGAGCACGCCGAACGTCTGGCCAGGCTGACTTTGGAGATTCTCAAGCACTGGCACGGCCTGCAAAAACGCTTCAAGGGCAAGATCGACCTGGCACAAGCCGTGGCCTTGAACGACATCAAGCAGCAGCTCAGCCATCTGGTGTACCCGGGATTCGTGCGGGAAACGCCGATGCTGTGGCTCAAGGAACTGCCGCGTTATCTCAAGGCCGTCGAGCAGCGTTTCGAGAAACTCGGCGCACAGGTGCAGAAGGACCGGGTCTGGAGCGGAGAATTGTCCGGGCTCTGGACCCAATACCAGACCCGTGCCAACAAACACGCTCAGGAAGGCAAACGCGATCCGCAGCTGGAGCTGTATCGCTGGTGGCTGGAGGAGTACCGGGTTTCGCTGTTCGCGCAGCAATTGGGAACCAAGGTGCCGATCTCCGACAAGCGCTTGAGCAAGCAATGGAGCCAGGTCGAGGCATAAACCCGATCTCCTTGAGCCTCTGCGGTCTACTGTAGGTATTGCATTACATCGCTTGGCAAAAGGGGCCAAAAGCCAGCGTTTATGGCAAACTTCGCGCCTATAAACGCCGGCCCCGCGGTTTTGAGCCTTCCGGGCCTGGGCGGATCGGAATAAAGCGATGCCAGGTTTGCGTCTGGAACCTGGAATAGACCCTTTGTGTGTTGGTACGTCGGTGCCAGCGCTTTCTGCCTGAACGGATTAGAGAAACGACCATGCATAACGTCGTCATCAGCGGCACCGGCCTATACACCCCGGCCAACAGCATCTCCAACGAAGAGCTGGTGCAGTCTTTCAACGCTTACGTCGCGCAGTTCAACGCCGACAACGCCGAGGCCATTGAGCGCGGCGAAATCCAGGCATTGACCGAATCCAGCGCAGCGTTTATCGAAAAAGCCTCCGGCATCAAAAGCCGCTTTGTCATGGACAAAGAGGGCATCCTCGACCCGCAACGCATGGCGCCACGCTTGCCCGAGCGCTCCAACGACGAGTGGTCGGTGCTGTGCCAGATGGCCATTGGCGCGGCCGAGCAAGCCTTGCAGCGTGCCGGCAAGACCGCCGCTGACATCGACGGTGTAATCGTCGCCTGCTCCAACCTGCAGCGCGCCTACCCGGCCATCGCCATCGAAGTTCAGGAAGCACTGGGTATCCAGGGTTTCGGTTACGACATGAACGTGGCGTGCTCCTCGGCAACCTTCGGCATCCAGGCCGCCGCCAACAGTGTGCAACTGGGCCAGGCCCGGGCGATCCTGATGGTTAACCCGGAAGTCTGCACCGGTCACCTGAATTTCCGTGACCGCGACAGCCACTTCATCTTCGGCGACGCCGCCACTGCGGTGATCATCGAGCGCGCCGACCTGGCGACGTCCAAGTACCAGTTCGACGTGGTCAGCACCAAACTGCTGACCAAGTTCTCCAACAACATCCGCAACAACTTCGGCTTCCTCAACCGCGCCGCGGAAGAGGGCATCGGTGCCCCCGACAAGCTGTTCGTCCAGGAAGGCCGCAAGGTGTTCCGCGATGTCTGCCCGATGGTCGCCGAGCTGATCGCCACGCACCTGGAAGAAAACCAGCTCAACGTCAGTGACGTGAAGCGTTTCTGGCTGCACCAGGCCAATCTCAGCATGAACCACCTGATCGTCAAGAAGCTGCTGGGCCGCGAAGCTACCGAAGCAGAAGCCCCGGTGATTCTCGATACTTACGCCAACACCAGCTCTGCCGGTTCGGTGATTTCGTTCCACAAGAATCAGGACGATCTGGTCAGTGGTTCGCTGGCCGTACTGAGCTCGTTCGGCGCTGGTTACTCGATTGGCAGCGTGATTCTGCGCAAGCGCTGATATAGCCTGAAAAGATCGCAGCCTGCGGCAGCTCCTACAGCATTGGATTTCAACCCGGTATCGTGGTTGGATACGATCGAACTGTAGGAGCTGCCGAAGGCTGCGATCTTTTTTTGTGTCCCCACTGATTCGGACAAGAGGCATCAATGGCTGCTGCTGACGACACCCTATTGCTCGAACGCCTGCTGACGGGCGAGCAGAAGGCTTTCAAGGAACTGGTCAGTACTTACCAGAGCGCCATGCGTGCGGTGGCTTATGCGATCGTCGGTAACCGGCATGCCGACGAAGTGGTGCAGGACGCATGGCTGTCAGTAGTGCGTAATCTGGGCGGGTTCGAGGGGCGTTCGAGTCTCAAGACCTGGCTGCTGACCATCACCGCCAACTCGGCCAAGAGTCGCTACAAGCAAAACCGCCGGGAAGTGTTGCTCGATGACCTGCCGTCGCCTCACGGTACGATCGATGACGATCGTTTTTCATCGAGTGATGGTCATTGGCTGGTGGCGCCGTTCGCCTGGCATCAGGACACGCCAGAGGCGCTGTTGACTGAAAACGAACTGCGCGAATGCCTGGAACACACATTGCTCAGCCTGTCGGAACTGCAAAGCAGTGTCTTGCTGTTGCGCGAGCGACAGGGGCTGGAGTTGGAAGAGATCTGTAATCTTCTGGAAATCTCACTCTCCAATGTTCGTGTGCTGCTGCATCGGGCACGGTTGAAGGTCTTTGCGACCGTAGAACATTTTGAGGAAACCGGCGAATGCTGACCTGTAAGGAACAAGTGGCGCGCTCCAGTGATTATCTCGATGGCCAGTTGAGTTTTCGCGAGCGTCTGATGATGCGGCATCACTTGATGTTTTGCCCCAATTGTCGGCGATTCATTCGGCAGATGCGGTTGATGCAGGCGACCTTGCGGGTGATGCCGCAGAAACCGGTCGAGGATGTGGAGGCACTGGCCGAGCGGCTGGCGGCGCAGCGGCGTAAAGATCGTTCCTGAAGGAAAGCACAGGCCGGCGCGGGTGAAACGAACGGATGATGGGGATCGTTGCCCCGCGCCAGACTGTTGAACCTCTTCAAACGACACGACCGTATGTAAACCGCATCGTTTGAAGTGTATTGCTTCGCAGCTTAGAACTTCGCTTCTGCGTCCAGTTGCAGCGTGTTGGTGTTGGCATCACGCTGGGTACGGCTGGAGAAGTCGGCTTTGGTCAGGAAGTAAGTGGCACCGAGGGCGAAGTTCTTGTCGATGTCGTAACCGACTTTGAACTTGTGACCGCGAGAACCGGTGGTGCCGTTGGCGAAGTCCGAGTCGGTGAAGGCACCGACCACGGCGTTACGCTGCACGTCGCGGTAGTTGTAGTCGAGGTTGAAACCGAAGACTTTCGACTTGGCACCGACCAGCCAGGCAGTGTCCTGATCGGTCACGGCATCGTTGTTCTTCACATACTGGCCGTAGAACGACAGTGGCATCGGCAGGCCGCCGATATCGATCTGGCTGAAACCTTCGTACAGACGGAACTCGTTGTTGGCGGAGTTGCCGTTGACGGCCAGGGCGCACGGCGTGGACGTGCCGGTGCAACGGCTGTCTTCGTCGTTCTGGTAGGCATAGACGCTGCCGCCGACGGTCAGTTTCAGGTTGTCGGTGATGGCGAAACGGCTGCCCAACTGGCCGGCGGTCAGACGCAGGTCGTGACGAAATTGCACGCCTTCGCCGTCGACGTTGTCCTTGAGGTTGTAGTTGCCCAGGCTACCGAACAGTTCGGCACTGCTGCCCAGTGGGTATTTGTAGGTCACTGCCAGACCTTCCGGGTTGATGTCGCTGTCCCAGATCACATCACCCATGCTGACCCATGGTTGCAGCATCTTGCCGCCGATCACATGCAGGTTTTTGATGGCGTCCGGGTGGTAGTCGATGTAGCCCAGATCCAGCCAGATCTGCTTCTTGTCGAAGTAGTTGTCCATGTCCTGGTTGGTCGAGCGAGCATCGTCACCGCCGCCGGTGGCAATGCGGATGCCGGTGTCCACTTGCGGGTTGATTTCGCTGTAGGCACCCAGACGGGCGCGGATGCGTTGACGATCCTTGTCACGGCCACCGTTGTTGGGTTCGCCGTCGATCTTGACCGTTTCCTGGCGTACGCGAACGTCGCCCTTGAACTGGGTCTTGGCGGCCCAGGCCAGTTTCTGGTCGAAGGCGCTCAACTCGTTGGCTTTCTTCGCGGCGACCGCTATTTGTTCGTTGGTCTCTTGCTGCGCCTGCTGCGCGATTTGCTGAGCCTTCTGATCCTTGGCAAGTTCGGCTTGCAGTTCAACGTACTGCGCCTGGGAAATAGAACCGTTAGCCTTGAGCATGTCGAGCAGTTTGGCGTCGACTGCGGCACTGGCCGGAACACTCATGGCCAGCAACAGGCCACCACACAAGGCCGCCGCAGTTTTCGTGGAAGCAAGACGCATAGCAATCTCCGAAGATGAGAGGGATGGCTGAACCATCCTGGACACAACCGACAGTTGAAGGTCGGAAAACAGTGGCCGGGTAGAACCCGACGCTCTAAAAACAGGCGCCAGTATCGCGATGGTTTATGACAGGTCAGTGGCGAAGTGATGGCAGGTCGATGACGATACAAACGTTTCTGAAATGCCCGATTCAGAGCCTTGTATCGGATTGACGCGTGTGGATCGCCCTGCGATCGGCGATACTCGTGGAGCTGTCACGCCAAGATGTGGAGAGGAAAATGCCGCTGCAATGTCTGCATACACTGTCGCAAATCGCACCCTGTACCTGGGATGCCCTGGTGCCGGAGAATCAGCCGTTTCTGCGCCATGCGTTCCTCGGTTCACTGGAAGACAGCGGCAGTCTGGGCCCGCATTCCGGCTGGCAGCCCGAGCATCTGCTGCATGTCGAAGGCGAGCGCCTGATCGCCGCGCTGCCCAGTTACCGCAAATGGCATTCCTACGGCGAATACGTGTTCGACCATGCCTGGGCCGATGCCTGTGAGCGTGCGGGCATCGACTACTACCCCAAACTGTTGACGGCGGTGCCGTTCAGTCCGGTCAGCGGGCCGCGATTGCTGGCGGCGACGATCGAGGACGGTTTCGAACTCTTGCAGAGCCTGCCGGGTTATCTGGAGATAGAAAAACTTTCCAGCGCCCACATCAATTTCACCGATCCGTTCACCGACGCTGCATTGGCCGAACAGCCAGGCTGGTTGCAGCGCATTGGCTGTCAGTACCACTGGCAGAATCGTGATTACCGGGATTTTCAGGACTTTCTCGACGCCCTCAGTTCGCGTAAGCGCAAGCAAATGCGCAAGGAGCGTGAGCAAGTGGCAGGGCAGGGCATCGACTTCGAATGGCTGGAAGGCCGGCAGCTGACCCAGGCGCAGTGGGACTTCGTGTACGCCTGCTACGCCAATACCTACGCGGTGCGTCGGCAGACGCCTTACCTGACGCGGGAATTTTTCAGTCTGTTGGCCGAGCGCATGCCGGAGTCGATTCGCGTGGTGCTGGCCAAACAAGGTTCACGGCCGGTGGCCATGGCCTTCAGCCTGGTCGGCGGCGACAGCTTTTATGGTCGTTACTGGGGTTGCCTGGCGGAGTTCGATCGCCTGCACTTCGAGACCTGTTTCTATCAGGGTATGGATTACGCCATTGCCAACGGCTTTCAGCGTTTCGACGCCGGCGCTCAGGGCGAACACAAACTGATTCGTGGCTTTGAACCGGTGATCACCCATTCCTGGCATTACCTACGCCATCCGGGCTTGAAGTCGGCGGTGAAAGACTTCCTCGAGCGCGAACGCGTCGGGGTGCTGGGGTATGCAGAAGAGGCGAAGACCGCCTTGCCTTATCGACAAGGCTGAGCTTCGCCGTTGATTGCAGGCTCAGTCGCGCAGATTAACTGTCTTCTTTGCCCAGCCAGCGATACATCACACCACCGATGACCGCCCCCAGAATCGGCGCCAGCCAGAACAGCCACAGTTGTTGAATCGCCCATCCGCCGACAATCAGCGCCGGACCCGTACTGCGGGCCGGGTTGACCGAGGTGTTGGTGACCGGAATCGAGATCAGATGGATCAGGGTCAGCGCCAGGCCGATGGCGATGGGTGCCAGCCCGGCCGGGGCGCGTTTATCGGTGGCGCCGAGAATGATCAGGATGAACATGGCGGTCATCACCAGTTCACTGACAAACCCCGCCGCCATCGAGTAGCCACCTGGCGAGTGTTCGCCGTAGCCATTGGACGCCAGGCCGCTGGCCAGTTCGAAGCCGGGTTTGCCACTGGCAATGAAGTACAGCAAGGCCGCTGCGATGATCCCGCCAATCACCTGGGCGATGATGTAGGCGGGCAGTTCTTTGGCAGGGAAGCGTCCGCCGACGACCAGTCCGACCGAAACCGCAGGGTTTAGATGACAACCCGAGATGTGGCCGATGGCGAAGGCCATCGTCAGTACCGTCAAACCGAATGCCAGGGACACCCCCAGTAAACCGATCCCCACGTTTGGAAACGCTGCCGCCAGAACCGCACTGCCGCAACCCCCCAATACCAGCCAGAACGTACCTACCAATTCTGTAGCCGAACGTTTGAACAAAGACATAGCGAGTTTCCCTATCGAGATAACACTGTCGTTGTGCATCCAGCAGATGGACTTCGGAACCTCCAGTACCTTGGCTGAGTACAGCAGGATTTTTACGGAACTCCAGTGACCATAAAAAACCGCCAGAGCCCGTGGTTGGCGGGTTCTGGCGGTTTCTGGTGTTCTGCTGTGTGGTTGATGGCGCCAAGATCTTTTGATCTTTTGATCTTTTGATCTTTTGATCTTTTGATCTTCGCGGGCTCAATCGATCCCGACAAACCCGCCGGTCTGGTGCTGCCACAACCGCGCATACAAACCGCCATGGGCCAGCAGTTCGGCGTGGCTGCCGGTTTCGGCGATCTTGCCGTTTTCCAGCACCACCAACCGGTCCATCCGGGCAATGGTCGAGAGACGGTGAGCGATGGCGATCACGGTTTTGCCCTGCATCAGGGTTTCGAGGCTTTCCTGGATCGCTGCTTCGACTTCCGAGTCCAGCGCCGAGGTGGCTTCGTCCATGATCAGGATCGGCGCGTCCTTGAGCAGCACCCGGGCGATGGCAATCCGCTGACGCTGGCCGCCGGAGAGTTTCACCCCGCGCTCACCCACATGAGCATCGAAACCGGTGCGGCCTTCGGAGTCCGACAGCAGCGGGATGAACTCGTCGGCACGGGCCTTGTGCACCGCTTCCCAGAGTTCGGCGTCGGTGGCGTCGGGTTTGCCGTACAGCAAATTGTCGCGGATCGAACGGTGCAGCAGCGAGGTGTCCTGGGTGATCATGCCGATGCGTTCGCGCAGGCTTTCCTGCCCGACTTCGGCGATGTTCTGGCCGTCGATGAGGATCCGCCCGCCCTGCACGTCATACAGGCGCAGCAGCAGGTTGACCAACGTCGATTTGCCGGCGCCGGAGGGGCCGATCAGGCCGATTTTTTCGCCGGGCTTAATGGTCAGGTTGAGGCCGCCGATGATCCCGCTCTTCTTGCCGTAGTGGAAATCGACGTGTTCGAAACGCACCTCGCCACGGGCCACCGCCAAGGGTTTTGCCTGTTCGCGGTCGGTGACGCTGACTGGTTGGGCGATGGTCTGCAAACCGTCCTGGACCATGCCGATGTTTTCGAAAATGCCGTTGACCACCCACATGATCCAGCCGGACATGTTGACGATGCGGATCACCAGCCCGGTGGCCAAGGCAATCGCGCCCACGCTGATCAGCGACTGCGTCCACAGCCACAGGGCCAGCCCGGTGGTGCCGACGATCAAGAGGCCGTTCATGCTGGTGATGACCACGTCCATGCTGGTGACCACACGGCCGGCCAGTTGGGCTTTTTCGGTCTGTTCCGCGATGGCTTCGCGGGCGTACTGCTGTTCGAAGTTGGTGTGGGCGAACAGCTTGAGGGTAGTGATGTTGGTGTAGCCGTCGACGATCCGCCCCATGAGTTTGGAGCGTGCATCGGAGGACACCACCGAACGCTCTTTCACCCGCGGCACGAAGTAGTAGAGCGCGCCGATGTAGGCAGCGATCCAGATCAGCAGCGGGATCATCAAGCGCCAGTCGGCTTCGGCGAACAGCACCAGCGAGCTGATCGCGTAGATCAGCACGTGCCACAGCGCATCCACCGCTTGCACGGCAGAGTCGCGCAGGGAGTTGCCGGTTTGCATGATGCGTTGGGCGATGCGCCCGGCGAAGTCGTTCTGGAAGAAATTCAGGCTCTGTTTGAGCACGTAACTGTGGTTCTGCCAGCGGATCAGGCTGGTCATGCCGGGGCTCAAAGTCTGGTGCACCAGCATGTCATGCAGGGCGAGGAACAGCGGCCGCAGAATCAGCGCAACCGCCGCCATCCAGGCCAATTCCACGCCGTGGACCTTGAAGAAGTCGACGTTGGATGTGCTCTGGGTCAGGTCGATGATGCGACTCAGGTAGCTGAACAGCGCCACTTCGATCAGCGCGCCGAACAGGCCGACGACCAACAAAACGGCGAAGATTGGCCAGACCTGCTTCAGGTAGTAGGTATAGAAGGAGAGAACCCGGCTCGGTGGAGCCGCCGTCGGGGCATCGCGGAAAATGTCGATCAGTCTTTCGAAACGGCGATAAAGCATCGGTTCTCCGCCCGCGTACGGGCTCTCCTTTAAACGATATGAGCGGCGCCGGATATCGACCGGCCACCGCTCAAGACTGCCGGTGTACTCAGTCGATGCGCTTGGCCGACTTGATCAGCACCGGGTCGACAGGCACGTTCTGCATGCCTTGTTTGGTGGTGGTCTGAGAGTTGACGATGATGTCCACCACGTCCATGCCCTTGACCACTTTGGCGAAGACGGCGTAACCGGCGTCGCGACCCGGATCGAGGAAGGCGTTGTCGGCCACGTTGATGAAGAACTGGCTGGTGGCCGAATCCGGGTTCGAAGTACGCGCCATCGACAGTGTGCCACGCACGTTATGCAGGCCGTTGCTGGCTTCGTTTTTGATCGATGCCTTGGTTTCCTTCTGTTGCATCTGTGCAGTGAAACCACCGCCCTGAGCCATGAAACCTGGAATCACACGGTGAAAAATCGTGTTGTTGTAGAAGCCACTGTCGACGTACTCAAGGAAATTCTTGGTACTGATCGGCGCCTTGACCGGGTCCAGTTCGATTTCGATCTGGCCGTTGGTGGTCTCCAGCAGCACGTGCGGTGCCTTGGCCGGCGTGGCGGCCATCAGGTTGGCGGCAAACAGAACGGAGCCGGCGACGAGGGCGATTTTTTTCAGCATGGGTCAGTGATCCTGAGTGGTGATGTCGACTGCGGTGAGAAACTCGAGCAGGGTTTGGTTGAAACGTTCGGGTTGATCCAGCGGGGTGGCGTGGCGCGAATCGGCGATCACCACCAGCCGCGCATCGGGCAGCAGTTTTACATAGGTTTCTTTCAGCGCGACCGGGGTGTAGTCACGGTCGGCGCTGACGACGAGGGTTGGACACGAAACCCTGGAAAGTCGTTCCTGAACCCCCCAGCCAACGATGGCATCGAAGCTGGCGAGATAAGCATGTTTGTCGTTTCTTGCCCAGCGCGCCGCTATTTTTTGTCGTAACGAAGCTTGTTCCGGCTTGGGAAACAGTTTGGCGCCCAGGGCCTTGCCGATGGTGCCCATGCTCAGCACGCGCATCAGGCTCCAGCGTTTGAACCACTGCCAATAGTCGTTGCGGCTGCGCCGTTTGACCTCGGGCGCGCTGTTGACGATGCACAGACTCTTGAGCAGTTGCGGCTGGTCCACTGCCAGTTGAAAAGCGATCATGCCGCCCATCGAAAGCCCCACAAGATGAGCAGGGCCAAGGTTCAAGTGTTCGATCAGCGCGATCAGGTCGGCGCTGAACCCGGCGATGCTGTAACGCTCGCGGGGCTTGTCGGAGCGCCCGTGGCCGCGCACATCCGGCACGATCACCCGATGGTGGGCGGCGAGCGCCGGGATCTGCATTTCCCAGTCCAGGGTGCTGGAGCCCAACCCGTGAACCAGCAGCAACGGCGTGCCGTGACCATATTCCTCATAGTGCAGGTTGCAACCTTCATGTTCGAAATAGGCCATGGGTACACTCCGTGTCAGGCTTGTTCGGGCGCGGCGAAGGGCGCATCCAGCGGCGCGGTGTCAAAGGTGCGCAGCAGTTCGATGAGAATCTGCGTGGCCGGGCCCAAGGGTTTGTCCTTGTTCGAATACAGATAGAAACTCGGGTTGCGGCTTCCGCCCTGATCCAACGGTAGCACTTTGAGCGTGCCTTCTTTAAGTTCGCGCTCGATCATGTGCCGGGGTAGCCAGGCGAAGCCCAGACCGCTGCTGACGAAGGTCGCAGCAGTGGCCAGGCTGCCGACGGTCCAGCGCTGTTCGGCACCGAGCCAGCCGACATCTCGCGGTTGCTGACGGCCTGAGTCGCGGATCACCACTTGCATCTGAGTCTCCAGGTCCTGGAAGTTCAGTTCGCGGTTCAGACGATGCAGCGGGTGTTCGGGGTGGGCGACCGCGACGAATTCGACGTCGCTCAATTCCGCGCCAAGGTAACCGGGAATACTGAGACCGGTGATGGCCAGATCGGCCACGCCTTCAAGCAGGACCTCTTCGACACCCGATAACACTTCTTCGCGCAGCCGCACCCGGCAGCCACGACTTTGCGGCATGAACGCGGTCAAGGCGCGGACGAGGCGGGCGCTCGGGTACGCGGCGTCGACCACCAACCGCACCTCCGCTTCCCAGCCTTGTTCCATGTGGTGGGCCAGGTCTTCCAGTTGGCTGGCCTGTTTCACCAGTTGCCGGGAGCGGCGCAGCAGCACGCCGCCGGCCTCGGTGAGCACCGCTTTACGGCCATCGATGCGCAACAGCGGCACGCCGAGCTGGTCCTGCATGCGCGCGACGGTGTAGCTGACCGACGATTGCGAACGGTGCAGCACTTCGGCGGCCTGGGCGAAACCGCCGTGATCGACCACGGCCTGCAATGTTCGCCATTGATCAAGGGTCACGCGGGGCGCTTTCATGTTGAGCTCCTCTTGTCCTAAGCTGGCAGTTCTTATTGGAGACTGCGGAATGAAAAAAATCTGTTGTGTGATGGCAGGGTGTGCGTTGTTGGCGATGTTGCCTCTGACTGCGTTTGCCTATCCGATCGATGTCAATAAACAGCTCAACGGTTTGAAGGTCGACTACAACGCCTACGACACGGACGCCGACATCGGCTCCATTCAGGTCAACAACTACGGCGACACCGACGTCACTTGCAAAGTGGTTTTCAATAACGGTCCGGAAGCGCCACGCACCCGCAAGATCGACGTACCCGCCGGCAAACACAAAAACGCCACGGCCAAGTTCACCCGCACCATCATCAAGCTGCGTATCGACCTGACTTGCACCCCGAAATGACCTCAAGCGGAGCATGTCGCCTGGGCATGCTTCGCTTATAAACGAATTTATCGATGCTTTATAGCAGTTATTTGCGCTTTTTCATCGATATGACTCTGTTTAACCTTCACTCCATCGACCTACAGCATTCTCAGATGGAGGCTACATCCCATGTCCCGCGTTCTGATCATCGAAAGCAGCGCCCGTCAGCAAGACTCGGTTTCCCGCCAGCTGACCCAGACCTTCATCAGCCAGTGGAAAGCCGCACACCCAGCCGACCAGATCACCGTCCGTGACCTGGCCGTCAACCCGGTGCCGCACCTGGACATCAACCTGCTGGGCGGCTGGATGAAACCTGTCGAACAACGCAACGAGATCGAACAGGCCTCGCTGGAACGCTCCAACCAATTGACCGACGAACTGCTGGCCGCCGACGTGCTGGTGATGGCAGCGCCCATGTACAACTTCGCGATTCCGAGCACCTTGAAAGCCTGGCTCGACCATGTGCTGCGTGCCGGCGTGACTTTCAAATACACCGAGACCGGTCCGCAAGGTTTGCTCAGCGGCAAGCGCGCCTACGTGCTGACCGCTCGCGGCGGGATCTACGCCGGCAGCACCGCGGATCATCAGGAACCTTACCTGCGTCAGGTCATGGGCTTTATCGGCATCCACGACGTCACGTTCATTCACGCCGAAGGCATGAACCTGGGCGGTGACTTCCAGGAGAAAGGCCTGAACCAGGCCAACGCCAAACTGGCCCAGGTCGCCTAAGCCGTTAATCGCCAGATAATCACTGGATGGTCTAGTGACCTGGCGCAACCCTTCAAGCCTGCACGCGCATCGAACCTCCCTTTGCACTTATTGCTCCTGAGTGCTCTAGCCCGATTGAACGCTTTAGCGAGATCGGGCTTTTTTTTGCCTGGGATTTAATGGGCACTGATGGACCTGTGGGCGCGGGCTTGTGTGTTGGCTGACCGTTCGCGATAACGGGCAAAAAACGCTATCGTCGCCGCCATTCAAAACGAGGCGAGCATGGGCTATCTACTTTTTGTCACGCTGATCCAGGCGTTTTCCTTCAGTTTGATCGGCGAATACCTGGCCGGTCATGTCGACAGCTACTTCGCAGTGCTTGTGCGAGTGCTGCTGGCGGGGCTGGTGTTCATTCCGCTGACACGCTGGCGTTCGGTCGAGCCGGCATTCATGCGCGGGATGTTGTTGATCGGCGCGCTGCAGTTCGGTGTGACCTATGTCTGTTTGTATTTGAGCTTCCGCGTGCTGACGGTGCCGGAAGTGCTGCTGTTCACCATCCTCACGCCGCTGCACGTGACCCTGATCGAAGACGCGCTGAACCGGCGCTTCAATCCGTGGGCCTTGATTGCGGCATTGGTGGCCGTGGCGGGTGCGGCAGTGATTCGCTACGACCGGATCAATCCGGACTTCTTCATGGGCTTTTTGTTGCTGCAACTGGCCAACTTCACCTACGCCGCCGGGCAGGTGCTCTATAAACATCTGGTGGCCCGCCATCCGAGCGATCTGCCGCATTATCGGCGATTCGGCTACTTCTATCTGGGCGCATTGGCGGTGGCGTTGCCGGCATTTCTGCTGTTCGGCAAACAGAACTTCCTGCCCGAAGCGCCGCTGCAATGGGGCGTGCTGCTGTTCCTCGGCCTGGTCTCGACCGCGCTGGGTTTGTACTGGTGGAACAAGGGCGCGTGCCTGGTGAATGGCGGGATGCTGGCGGTGATGAACAACCTGCATGTGCCGGTGGGGTTGCTGATCAATTTGCTGATCTGGAATCAGCATGAAGAGTTGGGGCGGTTGTTGTTGGGTGGATCGGTCATTCTGGCGGCGGTGTGGATCAGCCGGTTGGGTGTACGCCAACCCGTCATTGCACACTAAACCGGGTTAATTCGGCGCCAACTGCGCCACCAGAAACTCAATAAACGCCCGGGTCTTTTGCGGTACGCGACGCGAGGAAGGGTAAACCGCGTTGATGGTAATCGCTGGTGCCTGCCACTCGCACAGCACCGGCACCAGCCGGCCTGCCGCCAACGCGTCTTCCACAATGAAATCAGGCAGCAGGGCGATGCCCATCCCGGCTTCGGCGGCCTGAGCGAGCAAGTCGCCGTTGTTGGCGTGCAACGGGCCGGAAACGTTGACCCGTTGCGTCTCCTTGCCATTGCACAACTGCAGGCTCACGCCGCTTTGCAGATACCCGTAATTCAGGCATTGATGCGCGCGCAAGTCTTGCGGGGTCCGCGGTATGCCTGCACGCGCCAGATAGGCGGGGGAGGCCACCATGATCCGCGGTGCCGGTGCCAGTTGCCGGGCGATCATGGTCGAGTCTGGCATGCTGGCGATGCGAATCGTCACATCGAAGCCGCCACGCACTGGATCGACCTGTTGATCGCTGAGCACCAGTTGAAGCTCGATGTTCGGATGCTGCTCATGGAACAGCGGAATCAACCGTCCAAGGCGATGCAGGCCGAACGACATCGGCGCATTCACCCGCAACACCCCGCGTAGCTCGCCGATGCCGTCTCGAGCGCGCTGCTCGGCCTCGTCCAGCGCGGACAACACCTCCCGCGCCGCCTCGAAATACTCGGCGCCAGCCTCGGTCAAGTGCAGGCTGCGCGTGGTGCGCTGCAGCAATTGCACGCCGATTGCTTCCTCCAACGCCTGAATCTGTTTACTCACCTTTGATCGCGGCACGTCCATCGCGCGAGCGGCAGCTGCGAAGCCGTTCTCGCCAACCGTCACGACAAAGGCGCGCATGCATTCGATCCGATCCACGATTGTCCCTTTTTTAGAATCAATTATTCTCGATTTTAGGGAATTGTCCCTTTTTTATCTAGCCCGTAAAGTTACTTCCAAGCCAGCAAGCAAACAGCTTGAGGCAAGTGACTCACCCAATACTCATTAAACAAATCGACATCAAAAGGAACGCGCCATGTCTAACCGTGAATTGCTCAACCCAACCAACTCCGCCCTGATCCTGATCGACCACCAGCCGCAAATGGCGTTCGGCGTGCAGTCGATCGACCGTCAGACCCTGAAGAACAACACCGTGGGTCTGGCGAAGGCCGCGAAGATTTTCAACGTGCCGACGATCTACACCTCAGTTGAAACCGAAAGCTTCAGCGGCTTCATCTGGCCGGAGTTGCTGGCTGTTCACCCAGAGCAGAAGCCGATCGAGCGCACCTCGATGAACTCCTGGGAAGACAAGGCGCTGGTTGACGCGGTGAAAGCCACCGGCCGCAAGAAGCTGATCATTGCCGCGCTCTGGACTGAAGTCTGCCTGACCTTCCCGGCGCTGGAAGCCCTGGCTGAAGGCTACGAGGTGTACATCGTGACCGACGCGTCTGGCGGCACCACCAAAGAAGCTCACGACATGTCGGTGCAGCGGATGATTCAGGCCGGCGCGGTGCCGGTCACCTGGCAACAAGTGCTGCTGGAATACCAGCGTGACTGGGCACACAAAGACACTTACGAGGCGGTGATGGAACTGGTGCTGGAGCACAGCGGCGCGTATGGCATGGGCGTGGATTACGCCTACACCATGGTGCACAAGGCGCCGCAGCGTCAGGTCAAATAACACCGTTACCCTTGTAGAAGCATGGCTTGCCCGCGAAGGCGGAGTATCAGTCGATAACTATGTTGACTGATACTCCGCCTTCGCGGGCAAGTCGGATCGCCGCACCGCTCGCACAGGGGCGGTGTTTACATGATGTGTTTTTCCGGCTCCGGAATGTGGCTCGCGCCTAACATGGCCGGAAGCAATCCGGCCCTTAAATCCCCGCCACTCGGCTGCTGATAAAGACTCAATCCGAACTCCGGCAGTACCGCCAGCAGATAATCGAAAATATCCCCCTGAATCCGCTCGTAATCGGCCCACACCGTGGTGCGGGTGAAGCAGTAGATTTCCAGCGGAATACCCTGTGCAGTGGTCTGCATCTGGCGAACCATGCAGGTCATGTTCTGCTGAACCTCCGGGTGACTTTTCAGATACGCCAGCGCATAGGCGCGGAAGGTGCCGATGTTGGTCATCCGCCGACGGTTGGCCGCCATCGCCGCGACGTTGCCCTGGGCTTCGTTCCAGGCCTTGAGCTCGGCTGTCTTGCGGCTCATGTAGTCGGTCAGCAAATGTACCTGGGACAGTTTCTGCTCTTCATCATCGCGAATGAACCGCACGCCGCTGGCGTCGATGAACAGGCTGCGCTTGATCCGCCGTCCGCCGGACTGCTGCATGCCGCGCCAGTTCTTGAACGACTCGGACATCAGGCGCCAGGTCGGGATCGACACAATTGTCTTGTCGAAATTCTGCACCTTGACCGTGTGCAAAGTGATGTCCACCACGTCACCGTCGGCACCGACTTGCGGCATCTCGATCCAGTCGCCGACCCGCAGCATGTCGTTGCTGGTCAGTTGCACGCTGGCGACGAATGACAACAGGGTGTCCTTGTAGACCAACAGAATCACCGCCGACATGGCGCCCAGACCCGACAGCAGCAACAGCGGCGAACGGTCGATCAACGTGGCGACGATGATGATCGCGCCAAACACGAACAACACCATTTTCGCCAGTTGCACATAGCCTTTGATCGAGCGGGTGCGGGCGTGTTCGGTGCGGGCATAGATGTCCAGCAGGGCATTGAGCAACGCGCTGATGGACAGCACCAGGAACAGGATGGTGAACGCCAGCGCCACGTTGCCGAGGAAGTTCATGCTGGTCTTGCCCAACTCCGGCACCAGGTGCAGGCCGAACTGGATCACCAGCGATGGCGTCATTTGCGCCAGGCGATGAAACACTTTGTTGTGGCGAAAGTCGTTGACCCAGTGCAACGCCGGCTGGCGACCGAGCATTTTGGTCGCATGAAGAATGAGGTAACGCGCCACTCGTCCGAGCACCAGCGCCACCACCAGCAGCAACATCAGCGCGAGTGTGGAATGCAGGAGCGGGTGCTGATCGAGGGCACCCCAGAGGTCTTGGGCGTTGAGCCAGAGCTGTTTGATATCCATGGGTGAAAACGCTTCTTCTGTAGGGCGCGACGGGGCGATTAGAGCATTTAAGAGGTTGCGGATGACGTTTTGAGACAAATCAGGCAACAAAAAAGCCACTGTTTGCAGCCGTTTGTATAAAGAAACTCGGCCTTCGCGCTCGAAACCGTTACCCTATGCAGCTGTTTTTTTGTATTTCTTCGAGGTAGCACCCGTGTTTTCCCAATTCGCCCTGCACGAACGCCTGCTCAAAGCCGTGGCCGAGCTTAAATTTGTCGAGCCAACGCCTGTGCAAGCAGCGGCTATTCCGCTGGCGCTCCAAGGGCGTGACCTGCGGGTGACAGCGCAAACCGGCAGCGGCAAAACCGCAGCCTTCGTTTTGCCGATCCTCAACCGCTTGATCGGCCCGGCCAAAGTCCGCGTCAGCATCAAGACCCTGATCCTGCTGCCGACCCGCGAGTTGGCCCAGCAAACCATCAAGGAAGTCGAGCGCTTCGCGCAGTTCACTTTCATCAAGTCCGGCCTGATCACCGGCGGTGAAGACTTCAAGGTCCAGGCCGCCATGCTGCGCAAGGTGCCGGACATCCTGATCGGTACACCAGGCCGGATGATCGAGCAACTGAACGCCGGCAACCTCGACCTCAAGGAAGTCGAAGTGCTGGTGCTCGACGAAGCCGACCGCATGCTCGACATGGGTTTTGCCGAAGACGTGCAGCGTCTGGTGGACGAGTGCACCAGCCGTCAGCAGACCATGCTGTTCTCCGCCACCACCGGCGGTTCGGGCCTGCGCGAGATGATCGCCAAGGTCCTGAACAACCCTGAGCACTTGCAGCTCAACGCGGTCAGCCAGCTGAACGACACCACTCGTCAGCAAATCATTACCGCTGACCACAACCAGCACAAAGAACAGATCGTCAACTGGCTGCTGGCCAACGAGACCTACCAGAAGGCCATCGTCTTCACCAACACCCGGGCCATGGCCGACCGTATCTACGGCCGGCTGGTGGCACAGGAATACAAAGCGTTCGTCCTGCACGGCGAGAAAGACCAGAAAGACCGCAAACTGGCCATCGACCGCCTGAAGCAGGGCGGGGTGAAAATCCTCGTCGCCACCGACGTCGCCGCCCGCGGTCTGGACGTGGAAGGCCTGGACCTGGTGATCAACTTCGACATGCCGCGCAGCGGCGACGAATATGTTCACCGCATCGGCCGTACCGGCCGCGCCGGCAACGATGGCCTGGCCATCTCGCTGATCTGCCACGGCGACTGGAACCTGATGTCGAGCATCGAGCGCTACCTCAAGCAGAGCTTCGAGCGCCGTACCATCAAGGAAGTCAAAGGCACCTACGGCGGACCGAAAAAGGTCAAGGCCTCGGGCAAAGCCGTTGGCGTGAAGAAGAAAAAGGTCGACGCCAAGGGTGACAAGAAGAAAACCGGCGCCAAGGCTCCGACCAAGCGCAAGATCGCCAACCGCCCGAAGACCGACGCCCTGTCGCTGGTCAGCAAGGACGGCATGGCGCCTTTGAAACGCCGTAAGCCGGAAGCGCCGGCGGCTGAATAAAGCACCGTAGCGATTCAATAAAAACCCGGACAGTGTCCGGGTTTTTTTACGTCAAAAGATCTTGCCATCTAACCCCCGGCTTTGTTCTTCGCCGATTCCAACTCCTTCAAACGCTGATCGATCACCTGGCACTTGTCCGGCAAATCCTTGCTGGCCGTCTCCAGGTCCATCTTCTGCAACTCGTCATTGATCTCCTTGGCCTTGGCCGGGTTCTGCTCAGTGATCTTGGCGACTTCCTTGGCCAGTTGTTCACGCTTGGCGGTGGCTTCCTCGGGAGGGCACGCCCAGATGGGGAGGGTGCAGGTGAGGGTGGCGGCGAGGGTGGCGAAAAGTTCAGCTTCCGAGAGCCACAGGCATGTTTGCGGGGTTGGCATAGGAGATTTACTAATGCTTATCGCCAACCCTACCGTTCGTCGACCTCCCCACCAGAATGGATCCATTTGTTGACGTCAAAATAGTGGCCATCTAATATCGCGCCACTATTGTGCTATCAGTCTCCATTCGAGGGATCGAACATGTACCCACCCGCCCTCGTGGCGAGGTTGTGCCTGGCTTTGCTGTGCCTTTCTCCGCTGAATCTTGCTCACGCCGCCCCCACCCCCGGTGAAACCGATCTGATCCGCGAACGTCAGGATCGCTTGCTCGACGAGCAGCGTCGGCGTCTCGAGGAGCTCAAGGAATTACCCGGCAAGGCAGCCAAACCCGCGCCTCCGACGGCCCCGGCCGACGCCCGTTGTTTCCCCATTCAGGACATCGAGCTCAAAGGCGCCGACAGTCTTTCGGACGGCGAGAAAAATCGCCTGCTCAAGCCTTACATCGGCCAGTGCCTGGGCGTTACGCAGCTCAACGAGTTGCTGAAAGTCATCACCGATCTGTACATCGAGAAGGGCCTGGTCACCAGCCGGGCCTACTTGCCGCAGCAGGATTTGTCCGCCGGGCATTTGAAGGTACTGGTGGTCGAGGGCCGGCTCGAAGGGTTGAAGGGCGCGGAGGGCAGCCAGCTGTCGGACCGTGAACTGGCCATGGCTTTTCCCGGCAAGAGCGGGGAGCTGGTCAATCTGCGGGAAATCGAGCAGATGGTGGATCAGCTCAACCGCTTGCCGTCGAATCAGGCGCAGATGGAGTTGTCGCCGGGCAAGAACGTCGGTGGCAGTGAAGTGCTGGTCAAGAACACGCCGCAGAAGCCGTGGCGTGCCGGGTTGTCGCGCAGCAACGACGGCCAGCGTAGCACCGGCGAGCAGCAGTGGGGCACGACGTTCGATTGGGACAGCCCGCTGGGCCTGGCCGATCAGTTGATGCTGCGTGGTGGTCACGATGCGATGAGCGATCACCAGCACACCTCCAATAACGCGATGCTCAATTACAGCGTGCCGTGGGGCTGGTGGAACTTCAGTTACACCTACAGCCAGAGCGAATACCGCTCGCAAGCCCAGGCCAACGGTTTCAATTTCAAGCAGACCGGCGACAGCGAAAACCATCAGTTGCGCGCCGAGCGGGTGATCCATCGCGACGCCCTGAGCAAGACCTCCCTCAGCACCGGTCTCTCGTACCTGCGCACCAACAACTTCATCGAAGACAGCAAGCTCAAGCTGAGCAGCAACCGCATCAGCGAAGCGCAGTTCGGCATCAACCACGGTCGGCGGGTCGGCAGTGCCTTCGTCAACCTCGACCTGGGCATGCAACAAGGCATCGGCGCGTTCGACGCCCAGGGTAACGGTGATCCGGGCCCCGGCGAGCCGAACGCGCGTTACCGCAAATACACCGCCACTGCGAGTTATCTGCAGCCGTTCAAGCTGTGGGGCGAGTCCTTCAGTTTCAGCAGCCTGATGACCGGCCAGCGCAGTGAAGACGTGCTGTTCAGCCCGCAGCGCACCAGCCTCGGCGGGCAGTCGTCGATTCGCGGTTACAAGGACCAGTCGTTGTCCGGTGACAGCGGCGGCTACTGGCGCAACGACCTGCGCTGGAGCCGTCCGGTGACCCTGGAATGGCTGCGCCCGGTGTTCGCTGAATACGGCACCAGCCTCGGTTATGACCAGGGCGTGATCCGTGGCGACCGCTACAACGGCGATCAGCACGGGCGGATGTCCAGCGACTCCGTGGAGTTGTTCGCCCGGGGTCAGCATGTGGCCGCCAGCGTGACTTTTGCCCATTCCCTGGAACGCCCTGACGTGCTGACCGAGCGCGAAGCGCCGATCTACTTCCGCGTGGATTTCTTCCTCTAATTACGCCTCTTCGAGAACACTGACATGGACGTTCGCCATTACGCCTTCCTCGCTAGCCAGCCCTCGGCTGCGGTCAAAAATCGCGAGCACTTCTGGGGCATGCCCAAGCGCGGGTTGGCGTTCCTGTTGGCCAACGTCATGTTCTGGCAGCCGATGTGGGCGCAGGCCGACGGGATCGTGGTGGCTACGCCCGGCACCAGCCTCGGCCAGGCGGGCAATGGCGTGCCGATCATCCAGATCGCCACGCCCAATGGCACGGGTCTGTCGCATAACCAGTTCCACGATTACAACGTCGGCAGCCAGGGGGTGATCCTCAATAACGTCGCCGCGCAGACCGGCGCGACGCAACTGGGTGGGATCATTGTCGGCAACCCGAACCTGACCAACGGGATCGCGGCGCAAACCATCCTCAACGAAGTGGTCGGCGGCAGCCCCAGCCAGTTGCGCGGCTACACCGAAGTGGCGGGGCAGTCGGCGCGGGTCATCGTCGCCAACCCCTACGGCATCAGCTGCAACGGCTGCGGCTTCATCAACACCCCGCGCGTGACCCTGACCACCGGCAAACCGGTGCTGGACAACGGTCGTCTCGATCGCTTCCAGGTCGATCAGGGCAGCGTCTCCATCGACGGCGCCGGGCTGAACGCCAACAACGTCGACCGCTTCGAAATCATCACCCGCAGCGCGAAGATCAACGCCGAGATTCAGGCGAAAAACCTGACCATCATTGCTGGTCGCAACGACGTCAACGCCGACAGCCTCAACGCCACCGCCCGTGCCGATGACGGCAGTGCCAAACCACAACTGGCGATCGACTCTTCCGCGTTGGGCGGCATGTACGCCGGGGCGATCAAACTGGTCGGCACCGAAGCCGGGGTCGGGGTGAAACTCGACGGCAACCTGGCCGCCAGCGGTGGCGATATCCAGCTCGACGCCAACGGCCATCTCAGCCTGGCGCAGACCTCGGCGGCGGGGGCCGTGAACGTCAAAGCCGCCAGCCTCGATGCGCGCGGCCCGGTCTACGCCGGCACCGTCGTCAACGTGCAAACCCAAGGTAACCTGAGCAACCAGCAAACCCTCGCCGCGCGGGACAGCATCGCGCTGACGGCCGGTGGTGTGCTGACCAACAACGGCATCATCGAAGCCGGGGTCAACGCCGATACCAGCCGCAATGCCAGCGGCGATGTGAACCTGAATGCGCAGAATTTCACCAACACTGGCAAGAGCGTGGTGGCCAGCCGCAATCTGACGGTCAATACCGCGCAGACGTTGAATAACCAGGGCGGCACTTTAAGCGGGCAGAAAAAAACCAGCATCACTGCTACTACGCTGGATAACCAGAACAAGGGCCGAGTATTGGGCAGCGGCGCTCTGGAGCTAAAAGCTACGCAGGTCCTCAACACCCAGGGCGTCATTACCAGCAACGGCAACCTCACGGCCAATCTCGGCCACCTGAACAACCACGATGGTGAAGTTTCCAGCGCTGGCAACACCACCCTCACCGCAACAACACTGGACAACAGTGACGGCCAGGTCACGGGCGACGTTGCCCTGAACATTGGCTTGATCGGCGCCCTGAATAACCAGAACGGCGTGCTGGGTTCCGGCCAAAGCGTGAGCATCAGCGCCGCCAGCCTGGATAACAGTCATGGCGGCAGCCTGGTTAGCGATGGCAGCTTCACCGCACGCATCAATGGCTTGTTCGATAACCAGAATGGCGACCTGAGTGCCAAAGACGTGGTCGACCTGCAAACCGGCAGCCTCGACAACCGCAATGGCAGCCTGACCGGCAAGGATCGCCTGACCCTGCGCAGCGATTCGCTGGATAACCGCACCGGCAAAGTACGCGCTGGCAAAGACCTGCAACTGACCGTCGGACAACTCGATAACCGCCAGCAAGGTCTGCTCAACAGCCAGGCCGCCATCAACTTCAATGGCACTCATCTGGATAACCGCGGCGGCTTGCTCAGCGCGGCGGGGGCGGTGCAACTGCAGGCGGCCAGCGTCGACAACAGCGGCGGTCGTATCTCCGGCACAACCGATCTGACGGCCAAGGTTGCGCAATTCACCAACCAGGGCGGCGAGCTTGTCGCTCAAGGAACGTTGAGCCTCAATGGCAACGGACTCGATAACCGCAACGGCGGACTGGTAGGCGCGACAAAAGCGCTGAAACTCAATGTCGATGAGGTGGACAACCGCGGCGGCGAGATCTCCAGCGCCGTTGATGTGGCCATTGAAGGCCAAAGCCTGAACAACAGTGACAACGGCAAGATTCTGGCTGGCACCGAGCTGGGCCTGAAAGTGGCGCAGATCATCAACCAGACCAAGGGGCTGTTGTTCGGCAAGGGCGCCACGACGGTAACGGGGCAGAGTCTGGACAACAGCGGTGGCAGCCTGGTCACTCAGCTTGGGCTGGATATCCGCCTCGACAACGCGCTAAGCAACATCGAAGGCCTGATCAGCAGTGAAGGCACCCTGACGGTCAACGCGGCGAGCCTCGACAGCACCCGTGGCAGCGTGTCGAGCGCCGGCGCGTTGGCGCTGACGACGACAGGAGTGCTGAACAATCAGGGCGGGTCGATCACCACCGACAGCGGCTTGACCCTCAACAGCCAAAGCCTGAACAACAGCCAGAACGGCCTGATCAGTGGTAAGAGCGCGACCGCCGTCACCACGGGTACGTTCGACAACACTCAGGGCGGTCAATTGATCAGCGGCGATACGCTCGACCTGACCGCGACCCAGGTCAGTAATGGCGTTGCCAGCCGAATCGCCAGCGATAAGGCCCTGACCGCCAGTGTCACCGGTTTCGATCAGCAGGGCGGTCAGCTGTTCAGCAAAACCGTCCTGAGCCTGGACTTGAATCACGGCCAACTGAACAACCAGAACGGGCTGATCAATGCACCGTTGCTGATGTTGAAAAATCTCAAGGACGTCAACAACCGGAACGGTGAAATCTCCAGCGCCCAGGCCTTCACACTGGCCGCCCAGAACCTGGATAACAGTAACGGCAAGCTGATCAGTAATCAGGGTCTGACGCTGCACATCGATCAACTGCTCGCCAGCATCAAGGGCCTGATTTCCGCACAGACCCTGGAGGTGCGCAGCGCGCGCCTGGACAACACCGGCGGCTTGATCAGCAGTCATGGCACCCTCGGGATGACGGTGGACGGTCAGATCGTCAATCAGGATGGCACTTTCATCGCTGACGGTGATGTGCATCTCAGCGCCGATAGCCTGGACAACACCCATGGCCAGATCGCCGGTAAAGCCGATGTCACGGCCAACGTTGCGACCCTGAACAATCAGGGCGGTCAACTGATTGCCGC
This sequence comes from Pseudomonas sp. B21-019, assembly GCF_024749225.1. NCBI lineage: Bacteria > Pseudomonadati > Pseudomonadota > Gammaproteobacteria > Pseudomonadales > Pseudomonadaceae > Pseudomonas > Pseudomonas sp. B21-019. The sequence continues at coordinate 4,746,631 of NZ_CP087193.1, read as the reverse complement.
CGGTGGCCTGACATTGACCAGTACCAGCCTCGACAATCGCAACAGCGGCCTGGTTGGTGCAACCAATGCGCTGCAACTGAACGTTGGATCGGTCGACAACCGTGGTGGCGAGTTGTCGAGCAAGTCAGATGTGACCCTGGTCGGTAATAGTCTGGACAACAGCGATGGTGGCCAGGTATTCGCCGGCGGCGCTTTGTCCCTGACGGTCGAAAACATCATCAACCGCGCCAAAGGCCTGCTCTCGGGCAAGGCCGACCTGTCATTGACCGGCCGCGACCTCGATAACAGTGGCGGCTCGCTGTTGAGTCAGAAAAACCTGACGCTCGATCTCAGGGGGGACCTGAACAACAGCCAGGGTCTGCTCAGCGCTGAAGGCTCACTCGGGGTCACGGCCGCCAGCCTGACCAACACCCTGGGCAGTGTTTCCGCGGCAGGGCCGCTGACGTTGACCACCACCGGAGCCATTCTCAACCAGGGCGGCGAGATCGTCACGGATGCTGGCATCACACTCAACAGTGCCAGCCTCGACAACCGCAATAACGGCAGCATCAGTGGCAAGGGGGCGGTGATCGTCAACACTGGTGCACTGGATAACAGCCACACCGGTCGCTTGAACAGCGGCGCCAGTCTGGACCTGACCACCACTCAACTGACCAACCAGGACGGCGGCCGCATCGCCAGTGTCGGGGCCCTGACGGCCAGTGTCACCGGCCTGGATCAGCAAGGCGGGCAACTGTTCAGCAACACGTCTCTGACACTGGATCTGAACAAGGGTCAGCTGAACAACCAGAACGGTCTGATCAGCGCGCCGTTGTTGATGCTCAAAAACCTCACCGACGTTAATAACAACGGCGGCGAAATCTCCAGCGCCGAGGCTTTCACCATCGCTGCTCGCAGCCTGGATAACAGCAACGGCAAACTGCTGAGCAATCAGCCCCTGACCCTGCGCATCGATCAGGCGCTGACCAACCTCAAAGGCTTGATCGCCGCCGCAGCACTCGACGTCAAAGCCGCCAGCCTGGACAACAGTGGCGGCACGCTGACCAGCCGCGCCAACCTCGACCTGAACCTCGACGGGCTGCTGACAAACCAGAGCCAGGGACTGATCAACGCCACCACGGGGCTGACGGTCAATAGCAGTGGCCTGAATAACCAGAACGGTTCTTTGCTGGGCAGCGCCATCGCCATCGACTTCGGGGCGGCCACCGGCGACCTGAACAACGGCGCCGGGCTGATCACCACCACGGGTTTGCTGAGCCTCAAGCACCTGCGTGACCTGAATAACCGGAACGGCGAAATCTCCAGCAGCCAGAGCCTCGATCTGACGGCCCGTGCACTGGATAACAACAACAACGGCAAATTGATCAGCAATAACCTGCTGACGGTCAACGCCGACACGGTACTCAACCAGGGCGGTCTGATCTCCGGCTGGCAGGGCCTGAGCCTCACCGGCAACAGCCTGGACAACCGCAACAAAGGTACGCTGTCGAGTCATGACAGCGATGTGGCCGTCACCGTCAGCGGTGCCATTCTCAACAGCGGCGAAGGTGCACTGGTCAGCCGGAAAACCCTGAGCGTCAACGCGTCGAGCCTGGACAACAGCAACGGCGGCATTCTGTCCAGCGGCGGCAATCAGACCCTGACCCTCAGCGGCCTGCTGAACAATGCTCAGGGCGGCTTGATCGACAGCGGCGCAACCCTGGCGATGCAGGCGATGACCCTGGGTAATGCCGGCGGCACCGTCAACGCAAAACAGGACCTCAGTTTCACCGGCACCACACTGGATAACACCGGCGGCAATCTGATCGGCAACGGTGCCGTGACCCTCGACCTGCTCGGCGCCCTGACCAACACCAACGGCAAACTGGCCAGCGCCGGCCCACTGCTGGTGCAACGCGCCACGCAAATCAATAACCAGGGCGGTCAAATCGCCAGCCAAGGCTTGATGACGCTGCTCACCGGTGGCCTGGACAACCGCAATCTCGGCACCATCGCGGCCAATGATCTACTGACCATCACCACGGGCGGCACGCTACAGAACAGCGCCGACGGCCAGATCTACAGCCAGAATGGCGACCTGCAAATCCAGGCCGCCAGCCTCGTCAACGCCAAGGGCACTCTGCAAAGCCAGGGGGCTTTGAACCTCACCATCGGCGGCGATATCGACAACCAGAGCGGCCGCATTGTCGCCAAGGACGGTGACCTGTCGATCAAGGCCGGCAATCTCGATAACCGCGGCGGGGTGCTCGCCAGCCTGCAAGCTGCGTTCACGGCCAACCTGACGGGTGTGTTGAAAAACGGCTATGACCTGAACAACAACCGCCGCAGCGGCGTCACCCAGGCCCAGCGCCTGAACCTGACTGCGCTGGCCGGTATCGACAACTACGGCGGGCGTATCGCTGCGCAAAGCGGCGACGCGATTATTGCCACCGGTAACTTCGACAACCGCAATGGCGGCCTCTATGCCAAAGGCAAGGTCAGCGTCACCGGCAACAACTTTGACAACAGCGGCGACAACGACGGCCAGATCGCCGGTCAACAGATCGACCTCACCCTCAGCGGTGCCCTGAACAACCGACTGGGCATCATCGAGAGCGACAGCACCCTGTCGATCAAGGCTGCCAGCCTCGACAACCAGACCGGCCAACTGCGCGCCCTCGGCGACAAAGGCAAAACCAGCTTCCAGATCGGTGGCCTGTTCGACAACCGCAACGGCACCCTGGAAAGCGCCAACACCGACCTGACCATGGCGGTGGGCGGCTTCCTCAACGGTGGCGGCAGTCTGCTGCACGTGGGCAACGGTACTTTCGACATTTCCACCGCCAACGTCACCGGCGCCGGTGGCACCATCGTTACTCGCGGCGGCCTGACCCTCAACGCCGACAGCTGGACCAACAGCAACGTCATCCAGGCTGGACGCCTGACCGTTAACGTCAATAGTTTCACCCAGACGGCGAGTGGTCAGTTGCTGGCCTCGGATAGCCTCGTCGGTACCGGTGTCAACTGGTTCAACGAAGGATTGATTGCCAGTGACGGCAGCATGAACGTGGGGCTGAGCGGTGCTTACTGGGGTGCTGGTCGTCTTAGCAGCCAAGGGGCCCTTGGCCTGAATGCCGCGCAAGTGAGCCTCAATAGCGTCACCTCCAGCATCGCTGGCGGTGGCAACACCACGCTCAATGTCAGTGGTCAACTGGACAACGCCGGTCGCCTGACCTCAGGCGCCAACCTGACGGTTAACGCCGGCGGGATCAACAACTTCGGGACGCTGGCCAGTGCTCAACAACTGACTGCCACCACCGGATCGCTGGGTAACTACAGCGGGCTGATCTTCAGCGGCGGCAACATGGGCTTGCGGGTCAATGCGCTGAACAACAGCTACGCCAACATCTACAGCCTGGGCAACCTGACGATCGACCGTAACGGTCAAGGCGCCCAGGCCGCCAGCATCATCAACAGCTCATCGTCGATTCAAAGCGACGGCAGCATGAGTCTGGCGGCGAGCACGATTCAGAACATTCGCGCGGTGCTGACCACCAATAACCAGGGCATCTACACCGCCCGGATTGGCGAAATCACCTGTATCGAAGGGGTGAACGCGGGCGACTGCAGCGGCAAGCAAAACCATGTCTGGGAGATCGTGCAGCGCGACAAATTTGAAGTCACTGAGGCCAGTGCCGCGTCCAGCATCACGGCGGGCGGGGACCTTACCCTGACCGGCGGCGACCTGCTGAACCAGAGCAGCACCATCGCCACCGGCGGCAATCTGAGCGCCTCGCTGGTCAACCTGACCAACAGCGGTATCGAGACCGGCGAAACCGAGACCTCCCGGGTATTTCGCTCCGAACGAACCCGCAACGCAGGCGGACTGTACAACGCGGCCGGTAGTTTCACCGACAAGTACTGGTTCGAAAGCGCGGGCTACACCCCCAACGACCTGGGGGGGCTTGAGGCCGGGATGGCCAACTTTATTGGCATGACCGAAGCTGAACTGCCTCAGTTCGCTACGACCACAAAAATCTCGTCCAGCGACCAAAGTTACGCCGCCGTGATCCAGGCTGCTGGCGCGGTCAACATCAACGCCCAGAACAATATCGATAACAGTGTCGTACGCCCTGGCTACACCTACGTGGGCAGTGGTCCGCGCACGGGCACCGGTGCTGCGGGCAGCCAGTTCTCCACCCGCATCACCCTCAATCAACAATTGCCGCCCAACCTGGCCCAACAGCAAGTCAACCCGCTGGCCTTGCCCGGCTTCGCTCTGCCCACCGGGCAAAACGGTCTGTTCCGCCTGAGCGGCCAAGACAGCAGCACTCCAGTGGCCAGCGGTCCGCAAAGCTGGACCATGGGCGGCGGCAGCGTCAGCACGACCCAGCGTCAGCAACCGGTGGTTAACGTCCAGCCAAGGAACATTCTACCGGTCAGCAACACTCAGGCCTCCGCCAGCAGCGTTGACCTGAAGCCCGTTGATTATGTGGCGTCGAACGTGGGCGCCGGCGCCAGCGCGATCGACGTCAGCGCACCGGCTGCCAATTCAACCGGCTCGGCGCTGCCGGGTCGTTCCACGGCCTTTACCATCAATCGCGTCCAAGGGTTGCCGGCCAGCAGCGGCCAGTCCAAACCCCAGAAATACCTGATCGAAACCAACCCGGTACTTACCGACCTCAAGCAATTCATGAGCTCGGACTACCTGTTGTCGAACCTGGGCTACGACCCCGACCAAAGTGCCAAGCGCCTGGGCGATGGCCTCTATGAACAACGCCTGATCCAGCAAGCGGTAGTGGCGCGTACCGGTCAGCGCTTTATCGATGGCCAGACCAGCGACGAAGGCTTGTTCAAATACTTGATGAACAACGCCGTCGCCAGCAAAACAGAACTCAACCTGTCGCTGGGCGTCAGCCTGACCTCCGAACAAGTCGCGGCCCTCACCCACGACATTGTCTGGATGGAAAATGCCGAGGTAAATGGCGAGCAAGTACTGGTGCCGGTGCTGTACCTGGCCAACGCCAACAATCGCCTGGCCGCCAACGGTGCCTTGATCCAGGGCAGCGACGTGACCCTGATCGCCGGCAAAGACCTGAACAACGCCGGCACCTTGCGCGCTTCCAACAACCTGTCGGCCACCGCCACCAACGACCTGGTCAACAGCGGCCTGGTGGAAGCCGGCAATCGCCTCGACCTGAAAGCCGGCAACAACATAGTCAACAAGGCCGGCGGCATCATCGCCGGCCGTGACGTCACGTTGACCACCACCCGGGGCGACGTGATCAACGAACGCACCGTCACCACTCATGAAAGTGGCAGCGGCTATCGCGACGAGCGGACTGACTTCGCCGACAGCGCCGCGCGCATCGAGGCCGCCAACGACCTCACCGTGAAGGCGGGGCAAGACATCAACATTGTCGGTGGTGTCATGCAAAGTGGTCGGGACATGAGTCTGAATGCAGGTCGAGACCTCAATGTGGTCTCGACGCAGGTCACCAACAGTGTGTTCAAGGATAGCAATCACAACAGCAGCGACATCACTCAACTGGGCGCCAGCATCAGCGCCGGACGTGACCTGTCGGCGGATGCCAAGCGTGATATCAACGTCATCGCCAGCCAGATCGATGCCAAGCGCAACATCGCCATGACGGCGACCGACAACCTGACCATCAGCTCAGCAGCGGATGAAGAACACTCCCTGTCCAAGAGCAAAAAACTCACTGTCCAGGAAGACCACGTCAGCCAGGTCATGTCGGGTGTCACGGCGGGCGGCAACGTGAATTTGAAAGCCGGTGAGGATCTCGCCGTCATCTCCAGCCGCATTACCGCGGGCAATGAGGCTTACCTGGTGGCGGGTGACAGCCTCGATATTCTTGCGGCGAAAGACAGCGACTACTCGCTGTATGACATGAAGAAAAAGGGCTCCTTCGGCGCGAAGAAAACCAAACGTGATGAAGTTACCGACGTGAAATACATCGGCAGTGAAATCACCACAGGCGGCAACTTGACGCTGGCCAGCGGCGGGGATCAGCGCTATCAGGTGGCGAAGTTGGAGAGTGGCAAGGACATCACGCTGGACAGTGGTGGCTCCATCACGTTTGAAGCGGTCAAGGACCTGCATGACGAGAGCCACACCAAGAGCGACAGCAACGCTGCCTGGAACTCGATGAAGGGCAAAGGCAACACGGATGAAACCTTGCGTCAAAGTGAGTTGGTGGCCAACGGCGCGTTGGTGATCAAGGCGGTGAATGGTCTCAAAATCGATATCAAGCAAATCGATCAGAAGAGCGTCAGCCAGACCATCGATTCCATGGTGGCGGCCGATCCTAAGTTGGCCTGGTTGAAAGAGGCCGAACAGCGAGGCGATGTTGATTGGCACCGTGTGGAAGAAATCCACAAGAGCTTCAAATACTCAAGTTCGGGACTCGGCGTCGCCGCACAACTGGCCTTGGCAATCTTGTTGGCAGCGGTCACGGGCGGGGCAGGAGCCGGGTTGATAGGTGCCACAGCGGGTACCTTTTCAGCAGGCTTTGCCAACGCGGTATTGATCGCGGTGGAAACTACGGCAGCCAACAGCGCCATCAGTAACAAGGGCAACTTGGGGGCAGTCTTAAAAGACACCTTCAGCAGCGAAAGCCTCAAAGGTTACGTGCTCTCCGGGGTGTTGGGTGGAATTGGCAGCAGCACCAGCCTGGGTTATGACCCAAGCAAAATTGGGTTCGACTTGGACAGTCTTGGCCAAGTCGTTCTCAAGGCCAGTGCAGACACCGTGGCCCAAACCGTCCTCCAGGGCGGCAGTCTGAGCGACAACTTTGTCGACAACCTGCTGGGTGCCATCGTTAATATTGGTGGTGCCATTGCGGCCAATAAAGTCGGCAACCTGAATCTAGTCGACGGCAGCCCGACAAAGATCGCGGCGCATGCGCTGGTCGGTGGTTTGAAGTCGATGGCCATGGGGGGCGACTTCAAGACGGGCGCGTTGGCCGGCGGCGCCAACGAAGCGATGGTGCAGTACCTGGCGGATTTGATCCTTCCGGACAACTATGACCCGAACATGCCGGGTGCCGATCAGGCCAAAGCCAACTTGTTGGCGATGTCGCAGTTGCTGGCGGTACTCACGGCAGTCGTTTCAGGCACTGATCCCAACATTGCGGCGAACATCGCTGCCACGGCCACCCAATACAACTACCTGTCTCACTCGGATCTGGAGAGGGCGGCAAACGAGTTGAAGGGCTGCGGGAGTGACTCCGCATGTATAAACAAGGCGTATGCCGACTATCACGAACTGAGCCGCCAGCAGGATATTGATGCGGTCGCGCAATGTGCAGCGAATCCTGCCAACTGTGCTTCCATCTCCAAGCGTGTCGCCGAGGCTGAGAAGCAAACCCAAAGTCTCAAAGACATGGCCGCTTCGGCATCGCCTGAAGCCGTCAAGATCTTTGATCGGTTGATCACGGAGAACAACGGCTTCCAGAACATGCTCGCGGGAGTTACCGCCGGGCATTCGGTCGATGCGATTGCCGATACCCTTGTTCAAAAGTTTGGCTTCAGCCACGAGGCCGCCGTTGCTGCCGTCGAGAATTTTGCGACGTTCGTGGCCGGGTGGAATCCGATCGTCAAGCCTGTGGGGGTGGGTGGTGGTAAGGGCCCGACCAAAGAAGGCGGATCGGGGACGAAAGGTGGGACGGATGCTTCCGGGAATGGCACTGGTGGTGTAAAAGGCGGGGTACGGGAGCCAGTAGCCAACCCGACACCTGCGCAGGTTGCCACTGCTGATAAGTTGGGTGTTGATCCTCGGTGGGTGAAACCTGACGGAAGTCCCGATTGGCCAACAAAAGCAAATAATGGTTTTGACGGAGGGTTCAATGGGCCTCCGACGATTACTGCGCTTCAGCCGGGCCATACGTTTGACAGGTATGGTGGCCGTTTTGATGAGAAAGGTAACTTTACTGATCAGGGTAAATTTGTGGCCCCGATAGACGTGCCGTTTGATCAGCGCGCCTTGCCTGACTCAAGTCTGAAATCACCCTATAGGCAGTATGAGGTCTTAAAGCCTATCCCAGAGGTAAACTCTGGAAGCGCGGCTCCTTGGTTTGGAAAGCCTGGCATGGGGACTCAGTATCAATTACCTATGAGCATTGATGAGTTGGTGAAGGAAGGTTTCATCAGACCGATAAAATAACCTGAGGGTAGCAACAATGGATCTTGAGCAGTTAGCCGATTATTTTTTCAAATATGCGCGTGAGCAGGGAAATCCATATGAGAAATTTCCTTTAGGAACTGAAGTGGATGAGTTTGGTGCTCCCTATATTGAGATTTCTGAAGCTGGGAAGCTGTCCATTGTTGCGAAAGATCGCGGTGAAGAATGTCTAAGAAAAGAAACGACGTCACCGGAAGTGTTGGCCAAATGGGTGTATGAGATTTTCAATAGGGAATAATAAAGCGACTTAAAGGTAAGAAATGGGGGCGGATTTGAATGGCACTTACCTAACATGTTTAGCGTGCCCATTTTTCCTGACATCCACCCTTGCTGACCGACGTGATTTGGTCAGCAAGGGGTAGGCTTGAGGTCTTCGTTTTATGGCTCGCGGCTCGATACGACCGGGTTGGTTTCCAACGCGCCTTTGAGCGATCAGCGTCAATAAATTTGACAGGCCATCCTCTTCGTCAGAGCCGCCATATTGTCGCAGCGCCAGCCATAGCTGAAGGCTGTGTTTGAAGCTCAGTTCGCGAGGTAAGCAGTCAGCTAATAGAGCCGATTGAGAAAAACGGGGACAGCCCCTGAGAAATCCCCGCTTTTTCCTACGAGAAATCAAGAAGTTGGGAATTGTAGAGACCTGCATGGGGCGGCAGCTTGTATTGCACCACACAAAAACAAGATCCGAACCCATGCAGGCCATCCGATTCTTACACAGCGCGCTCGCTCAAGCACTTCCCACTGTCCATTCTCGTCGTCTGAAAACATTGATGTGTTGTGTCAGCGCATTACTCCAAGGACGTCGGCTCACTCTGACGGGGCTTGGTCGATTCATGTCAGGCAAGGCTTACCCCAAACACGCCATCAAACGAGTAGATCGGTTGCTGGGTAATCGGCATCTGCAAACCGAGCGCTCGCTGTTTTACTGGGTCATGTTGCGAGCCTTGCTGGGGTCGCTGAGACATCCGTTGATCCTGGTCGATTGGTCGCCGATCGATGCGGCTGGAGAGTTCTTTTTGTTGCGCGCTGCCATTCCTTTGGCAGGACGTTCGTTCCCCATTTACGAGAGTGTTCATGAACGCGAGGGTTGTCCGAAATATCAAAAACGGTTGTTGCAAACCTTGGCCGAAATGCTCCCCAAAGACTGCGTTCCGATCCTTGTCGCTGATGCGGGTTTTCGCCGGCCATGGATCAAAGCCGTCGAGGCGAAAGGTTGGTATTACGTGGGGCGAGTGCGTAACCGGGACCTTTACCGCAACGACGCACACACTTGGCTGCCGGTTAAAAACCTCTACGCTCTGGCGTCGTCCTCACCGAAATCACTGGGTCAGATCGAGATGACCCAAAGTGCTCCGCACTTCATCCATTTGTACTGCGTCAGGCATTCGGCAAAGGGTCGTAAACACCAGCGTGTCACCGGTTCAATCGCTAAAAACAAACTCAGCAGACAATCGGCTAATCGTGAACGAGAGCCTTGGTTATTGGCCAGCAACCTGCCGGAGGATCAATGGAATCCATCGAGAATCGTGGCCATTTACAAGCAGCGTATGCAGATAGAAGAAGGCTTCAGGGATGTAAAAAACGAGTACTTTGGAGTTGGCGTGGCTCGCCATCGGAGTCACTGCCCGCACCGAATCGAAGTGCTTTTACTGATCTCAGCTTTGGCTAACTACATCATTTGTTTAACGGGGTTGCAGGCCCGTGAAGCGGGTCATGAACATCGCTTTCAAAGCAATAGCCTTAAACGCCGACGGGTGTTGTCGCTGTGGCGGCTGGGTTTGGAATACTGGCGTAGCGGACGCGGCTCGAACTCTCGAAAAACCTTGGAGAGACTTGAGCACGTATTGCGAGCCGAGGTACATCAACAGGCGCAGGCGCTGGGGTAGATTTGTGGGGATCCCTCAGGGTCTGTCCCCGTTTTCCCGCAGGTGTTAGAAATACTGTAGAAACAGACATGTTTCCAAGGCAGTTAAATAATGCGCTGCAAAACGGGACTGCCGTGATCGTGCAAGTTAAAGCTGGTGATGGTTGCCACTTTATGATTGTTGATAGTGTTCGGGCTGAGGGAGGCGCGACATATTATATGACGCGAGATTCATATACCGGGCCACGTGGTGTCATGGCCAGTATCTTGGATGGTGCAATGTCGCATGGTGTCAATGCTATCGTGATAGGTAAGTGATTATGGATGTTAGTGAACTGTATGGTCGTGATCAAATAGAGCAGTTAATAAAGAGTAGGGAATTGGTGGAGGTAACAGGCTGGCTTGTCGTTATTGATGCTGAGTTGTATGTGATCGAAGAGCGGTTTCCTGATCCATATAAGTCTGGTAAAAAGATAAAGATAGCGAATTCCGATATCGCATTTTCGGTTCGAGATAGTATCTCTCCTTTGGGAGGAGGGAAGAGTTTTGTTTTTCATCGGGTCAAGGTGATAGGCTCTTTTTCGGAGGGGGATGGTGCGGTATTTGAAGTAAAAGCTTTGTCGTTGGAAGATGAGCGCTCGGCGTTTATAGAAATTAATCTAAAGCCAGAGTATGTTGAGCTGGCTAAAAATAAATATCCTGACCTGATGAAGAAAACGTTTATTGATTCGAATGATTGGTTGGACTATTTTTAATTTTAATGGCGAGAGGTGCTGAGAAAGAAAAGTGGGGAGGGCGCGCTTTTGGAGATGGCAGTCCCCCTATAGCGAACTCAGTGTTTATGACGCGCCGCTTTGACAGATATTTTCTCATCAGTCGACCATACGCTTTAAAGGGCATTCAGACGTGAAAAGAGTCAGAAAAGGAGTCAGAAAAGGGGACGGATTTATTTGTTTGGCTCGTGCGGTGGCTAGGAAATAAATCTGTCCCCTTTTCCCTTAACTGGGGCACCCTTTGTTCAGGCGGATGAGGTCTTAAAAACAGCAACGGCGGTGACCCCGGATAGGATGGCTGGATTCTATCGTTATACGAATGGTTCGATGGAGATGGTTTATAATCCTGTAACTAAAGAAGTTTGGCATATTCAGCCTTTAAGGTGGTTTATAAATGTGTGAAATCACCCTGCAGATTATTTATTTCTTATTTTTGCATCAAAAAGGAAGGCGGCTTCCTGTTCTAGAATTCTGCATAAATTATATCGATGGGAGCTTCGTTTTTTCGGAGGATTTTGTCCGTAACGAGCCTGCCATGTACCAGGAGCTTTTCTCTTCAGAGTGCAACGGTTATGTGCTAAATTTGCTGAAAAATCTGATGGCGGAGATGAAGGTGTTAACTTTTGAGGGTTCAGAAGATATTTTAGATGGGCTGGAGTTTATCCAGAATGTTGGCGCAACGGCGTTGTGGAAGTTTAATTGTGATATGGCTTCTGAGATGGAGAGCTTTGTCAGGGAGTTCGACCGGTTGGATGTTATTGGGGAAAGAGAAAGATTGTATTTGTTAACGCAATCTTAATGATGCAAAGACTAAAGAGGGTGGATTTATTTGAGTGCGCATAGAGAGCTCCCAAATAAATCTGCCTACTTTGTAATACGCCTTTTACAGGAAGATGGAGCCCGCTTTTGGCGAAGCTGGGTTGTTCAAATGGCGGATTGAATACGACGTCGCGAGGTTTCAATCCAGCCACTGGACCGTCGAAAGGGAAATAGCAATGAACACCGAAAATTTAACACCTGAACTCGCGTATCTTGCAATGTATGAATTTCTAGTAGATGTGTATAAGCGAACAAAGTCGGATGAGTTGGGTTCACTGTTGGGCAGTATGAGTTATCTTGCAGATGGTGAGACTGCCGATCCCGCAGTTTGGAAGGATTGGATGCGCTGCTTGAACGAAGTCTTGGCAGGGCAAGGCGATGCGCAACTGAAACTGGAGTGATTTTTGTCTAGGGAATTTGCATAGGAAAGGCTAGGAAAGGGGACGGATTTATTTGTTTGGCTCGTGCGGTGGCTAGGAAATAAATCCGTCCCCTTTTCCTGTTGGTCAATTAATAATGGCGAAGTTGAAGTGAGGTTGTTGGGGTGAATTCATTTGAGAGTTATGGTCCGGGGAAGGCGAGGGCTAAAGACAGGCTGGAGCACACCAAATCCCATCTAGATGGTGGGTTTGATGTGGATGGCTATATAGTCAATATTGAAAGCAATCAAGGTAATCCTGTTGCATGTGCAGGAAGGCTTTCGTCGTATGCTTTCGCGAAAGGCATATATGCGTGGTTTGAAGGCGCCGATCTTGAGGTTATGAAAAACTGGTTTTACGTCTCTGGATGTCTGCATAAATACCAGTTTATGCTTCAAAGCGATAAAATGAATTTGCTTCCAAAAACAATGGACTTTATGAGGGCGCTTGTCTCGGATAATGCTTCACTTATTGACTGGTTTTGTCACTGTAGTGAAATTATTGACGAAAAAAGAGTTCAGTCGACGACAACCGCAGATTTTTTAGCCTACCAGATAATCTTGGCAGTTAAAGGGGACTTTTCTCAATTAGTCGAGCGTTGCTTGCGGATGAGTGCCAATCCACCAAAAGGGCCGAAAAAAATGTTTTTTCTGGATAATGATTTCTTTATGGCGCTTGCGAACGGTGATGTAGCTGGAATGGAGGCTGCTTTGATAGAGTTAAGCTCGCCGGCTTCAATAAAGAAAAGACTCAGTATTGAAAGTGGCTTTTCCGAAGGTCTGATTTCTACTTTTGGCGTGATTTATGCCAAAATTGCCTGGCGTCATGGTTATGAAGTCCGGGTTGACACACCTTACATACCTGTTGAGTGGCTTCCGGTTAAACCCCTGGCTAATTACAATCCAATTTACAGTTTTCTGAAGTGAGCTTCTAATTGGCTCGGGAGCGTTATTATGAATAATCAGCCGGAGCAAGCGATACTTCGAAGTCGGCTATTTGAGTCCTTAGTGCAAAGATATGGCGCTGTATTGATTCCAGGTCAATATGGTGGAGACTTCAATAACGATCAGTTGGGATTCTCTGAGGTCGATGGGGAAGTGACTTTGCTTCTTGGATTGAAGATTCTTGATGATGACGGTGGGTTGCAGTTAGATAATTCATCTTTAGGCCCACATGTGCAATATTCGACATCCTGGTTAAAAGCCCTGGTTCAATGTCTGAAACTTGACTCTGAGACTATTGGATATTCTATGAAGATAGAGGCTGCAATGAGTAGGGGGGCTTTGGTGGCAGGTGTAATCTGTATGAATGGTAAGTCTCAAGAAATAAAAATGTTGCGCGTTGCAGTGTGATCACCAGTGCCGCCACTACGGGTAAAGATACGCAGAGCAATGGAGCTTTGAGCGGAAAAGTAGAAGAAGGTACGGATATATTTGTTTAGTTTTATGAAAAACGGGGACAGACCACGTTTATCCTGAGAATGGCAAAAAATGGGGCGGTGCCTTGTTCTTACTCTATATGCGATTGGACCTTAAAGGTCTGCATACGGAGAATTCAGAATTTATGAAACTCCGCTTTGACAGATATTTTCTCATCAACTGAACATACGCTTTAAAGGATATTCAGACGTGAAAAGAACCACATTACTAGCACTCACCCTGATTCTGGCATTACCGGGCTGCCATTCCAACGTCCGGGACTCTTCCCCCAGCCTGTTGACGGACGGTATTCAGCTGCACCAGAACAAAGTGGCCGTCGATGCGCAACACGCCAAGATCATCATGAAAGCATCAGGTAGCACTACCCCGGTAGAGTTCTCGATCCTTCGCGCAGCGGATCCCGACAAGCGTATGGAGGTGCTTGGAACCGTGGTGGACTCAGGTCAGGGCAAGGTCTTCGGCTGGATCGCCAAACTCAACGAAGCGGCCAACAGCGCCACGCTTAAACGCTTCCCGCAGCTGGAAGTGCAGGCGGATGTCGATCAGCCATTCCAGGTGTCGGGTTATTCGAATGGCGCGGGTGTTGGGAGTATCTATAGCTGCGGCCCGATCAAAACCACTTTCACACCAGAAAGAAGCAAGGTCTATTTGGTGGAGTTCCAGTTTGTTGGTAGCCGCTGTGAGCAGCATGTCTACGATATAACTCAGCTTCAGGAACGCATTCCCGTGAAGAGCATGCCTTCTGCGTAAAGGACACTCAGTTATTTGTAATCACTAGGCAAATTGGGCGACCCATATATCTATCCATGGGTGGAATCTCTGTCATAGATAGGGACTCTTTGTGGTTGGGTTGCCAAACCCGGTCGCCTTTTGGGCTACCGGGCTGACTATAGTCTTCATCCTTCAGCATTCCCCCCATGGCAGCAACTAGCTGACACCTTGTCTTCATACCGATCGTGATGCCTCACCCAATCCATGATCTCCTCTTCATTACGCCCCTTAGGCGTGAGGTCGAGGTAGTTGTAGGCGCCGACCAGCAAATCCAGGCCGCGGGCATACGTAGAATAGGTATGGAAAATCTCCCCCGCTTCGTTGCGATAAAACACGCTAAGCCCTGGAAGTTCTTCCTCAACGCCGTCAGTTTTTTCGTAGTTGTAAGTCGCTTTCCCGGCGGTGACGTCTTCGGCCCGGGCGCAGACACCGAAGTCGTAGTTGAAGTCGCAGCCTTCAGATGAGACCCAATCGAATTTCCAGCCCATGCGCTGTTTGAACGGTTGGAATTCGGCGAACGGTGCGTGGGAAACCGCGACCACGGCGACGTCGTGGTGGGCCAGGTGTTGGTTGGCGCCGTCGATGTGGTCGGAGAGGAACGAGCAGCCGGGGCAGCCTTCGTCCCAGCCGGCGGCGAACATGAAGTGGTAGACGATCAACTGGCTGCGGCCGCCGAACAGGTCGGTCAGGCTCAGTTCGCCGTTGGGGCCCTGAAAGCGGTAGGGTTTGTCGATTTTTACCCAGGGCAGGGCGCGGCGTTCGGCGCTGAGTTTGTCTCGTTCTTTGGTGAAGGCTTTTTCGTGGGCCAGGTGTTGTTTGCGGGCCGCGACCCATTCTTCCCGGGACACGACCGGATGATTCTGTATGTTCATGCTGATTTCTCCTGCTTGCTGTGGCGATAGTCGATCCGCGCAGAGGGGTAAACCGTCTTACACAGCCTAGTCGTTTGGCCTGCGCTCAAATCGACAGGCCGCCGGTCGGTTGGGGGAAAGAACTCGGCTGAACGGCTGCACTCCCTGTCGGTCACAACCTATGAAGGCCATTTCACTCGTGGGCACTGGAGGTTGATCAGGATGACGACTTATAACTGGGATTTGATCGAGCATTTACTGCACGAAGTGCAGAACAGTGCTGGCCGCAGTTTCACTCCACGGCCTTATGCCGAGCAGTATGCGGCGGCGAAAGCCTCCGCGGGCGAGCCGTTCGAGAATCTGGATCGCCTGAAAACGATGGCCGGTGAGTACGAAAAAATATTACTGTTGCGGGGGTATATCGAGCCTCGGCCGGAGGATCAGGGTGGCAATGGCGAGAATTACATTTTGACACCCCGGGGCTCGAGTTTGTTGAGCCTGATCGACAGCAGCATCCCGGGAAATGAGCATCCGCGCCAGGTGCTGGATGAGCAGGAAGATGCGCTGGATGAATTGACGTTTGATGAAGTGGCGTCGAAGGCTCAGATTGCGTGAAGCTTGCAGCTTTAGAACCTATCCTCGTTGCGCCGCTTTCAGACACTTCAAATCAGTGAAATCCTTGCGCATGTCCTCAATCTTTTGCAGCAACCGTTGACGCTGAAACGGCGTGCTCTCGGCCATCAAGTCCACCAGCAATGCCCGAGCCTGGGCTTCGGTGTTGGCATAGGCCACACGGTAAGCGGGGGTCCATAAACTCTCGCGATCAACCAGAAGTGTCTCGATTTGCTGTGGGAATTGCGGACTCTGACGTTGCGCTACCGCCGCGCTGAATTGCTGTTGCCAATGGACGCGGTTGGCAATCCATTCCTTGTTCTGATCCCCCAGGGCGTTCGACCAGGCCATCACCCGTTGCTGTTGGGTTGGGCTGAGTGGTCCGAGCCAGGCATTCAGGCGTTTTTCCATGCGCTTGCTTCGCTCTTTGATCTGTTGCTCTAGAGGTGGCTTGAGGTATTCCTCCTGGCGTTTGCGCAGGTCCTTGGCGAAAGCGTCGTTCATTTCCGCGACTTGCTTGTCATCCAGCCCTTGCAACAGTTCGATGGCCGATGGGGTGATTTCCCGGGCGGTTTCGGCGATGGCTTGTTTGGCTTCCTGGGTACGGGCTTGCAGCTCAGAGTCGGTGATCTGGTTGGTCTCGATCATGGTCTGTAAACGATTCAGCCAGTCGAGGTAACCGGGTAATTGTGTGGTGCAGTGCCAGCGCAGGTGTTCCTTGAGCCGCTCGTTCAACCAGTCTTTTTGCTGGCGGTTCATGTCCAGGTAGTCGCTGAGCGTCCAGGGAATGATCACGTCGAGGTTGCGGTAAGCCAGACCCACGCGGGTGCAGGCGGCGATGGTGAGGCTGAGCGTGAGGATGACGGTGATCTGTTTCAGCCAATGAGACATGGCGAGTCCTTGCGAAGACCTGGCTTCTTATTGGGTTCTCTTATGTGATCGTGGGGCGAGCCCGGCAGTTCAGCCGATTAGCCCAATTCGCGCTGGAAGACTTGCGCATGGGCGACCGAACACCACAACAGGCTGGCGAGCAGGAAAAGAGAGGGTTTGAGCATGCGTCACTCCATGAGCTGCGAGGAGCAGGTGGTGAAAACCTGCTGAAAGGCTTGATCCAGACACGTGCAAGCATACCGGCGAATGTTCGGCATCGAGGGCCGTTCGTCGATTGTTGAAATATTGATTTGTTTTATGGGGTGTTGCTGGAGGGTTCCAGTCCAAGCGCTTCGAAGCTCAAAGCGCTTAGGGACCAGTTAAAGCGGGGGAATTACTTTTTGCCCAGCGTGATCTGCTTGGACGGGCCGAACGTCTGGCCGCTGACGCCTTTGGCAATTTGCTGGATCTCGCCACCGGACTTGAGGAACGCAGCGATCTGATTGTTGATCGATTCACTGGTTTCAACGGCTGGAGCTGGCTTTGCTTTGCTGTTGGATGCTTTTACACGCATGGCGGCCATTAACCTGTAGAAATTAACTTGGCCAGGCATCGTACAGGAAATACTTGACAATTGCTTGGTAAATATCCTCCCGAAATACACACGGCAGGTGCGCGAATAATCGCAAGTTATTATTTGGAATAGTCCCCTAAGCTGCTGTTTTAACTAAAAACCTCAGTGGAAAAATAGTGCTTTTCGGATGGGCTGGCCACGGTCCAGACCGCCCGAACGGCCTGACGAGCGGCCAAACACGCCCGCCAAACCCAGGGAAATTAGGGCCTTGCGCGGATTTTCTCGCGCCACCGGGCCGGCCCGCCGAACGCCGCCCGCAAAACCGGGTAGAATGCCGCCCACGCAATGAGGGTATTGGACATGGCTTTAGTCGGGCGCTACAACAGTTTGCAAGTGGTTAAACACACTAACTTCGGTTTATATCTGGACGGTGGCGCGGATGGCGAAATCCTTCTGCCTAATCGTTATATTCCCAAAGATATTCCCAGCGAAGATGAAGATTGGCTCAACGTTTTTATTTATCTGGACAGCGATGACAAACTTATCGCCACCACCGAAAAGCCGAAAGTTCAGGTCGGTGAATTCGCCAGTTTGAAAGTCGTTGAAGTCAACAGCATCGGCGTGTTCCTGGATTGGGGCTTGCCGAAGGATCTGCTGCTGCCGTATTCCGAAGAAAAGCGCCAGATGACCGCCGGCGAATATGTCGTGGTGCACGTCTACCTCGACAAACACACCCGGCGCATCACCGCGACGGCACGTCTGGACCGTTACCTGGACAAGACGCCGGCCAACTACACCCCGGGCCAGGAAGTTGATTTGCTGGTAGCCGAAGCGACCGATATGGGCTTCAAGGCAATCATCAACAACAAGCACTGGGGCTTGATCCACAAGAACGAAATCTTCAAGTTCATGCGCGCCGGTAAAGAAGAGAAGGGCTTTATCAAAGAAGTCCGTGCCGACGGCAAGATCAGCTTGAGCCTGCAACCGGTGGGCGAAGCCGCCGCCACCAGTCTGAACTCGAAGATTCTCGCCAAGTTGCGCGACAACAACGGCACCCTGCCAGTCAGCGACAAGAGCGACCCGACGCTGATCAGCAGTATGTTCGGTGTCAGCAAGGGCAACTTCAAAAAGGCCATCGGTGCGTTGTACAAGAACGGCCAGATCGTCATTCACGCTGATCGTATCGAACTCAGCTGACCTTACGCCGGCCCCCGTAGGAGCTGCCGCAGGCTGCGATCTCTTTTAAAGTCAAAAGATCGCAGCCTGCGGCAGCTCCTACGGTAGCCGTTGGACGCAAAAAAACCGGGCTCACCACGAATTTCATGTGCGAGCGAGCCTGCTCGCGATCGACTGCGTAGCAGTCACCCATCTCTTTGTATACATAACGTCCTGCACCGTTTGCAGGCGCGGACGCCCTGTTCATGGGCATTATCACCCCCTCTACGTCTTGAAGGTTGTGCTCTGAACAGGGCCGAAAGCCAGATTTGTCACACCTTTAGATCGTATGGCACGCATTCTGCGTAGTAACTCGTATACAAACCATGCCGGCTCCCGTACGCAGTGTGGTCGCCGCATCAATCTCGGGGGCCGCGCCTGTACTTTCGAGGAGCCCCGCGATGACCGAACAATTGCCCAACGGCTACAGCCCACGCCTGTATAACCAGGACCTGGGGCCGCTGCCGCAGAAATGGAATTGGTACAACATCTTTGCCTTCTGGATGAGCGACGTGCACAGCGTCGGCGGCTATGTGTTCGCCGCCAGCCTGTTTGCGCTGGGGTTGGCGAGTTGGCAGGTGTTGATTGCCTTGCTCGGCGGGATTTGCATCGTGCAGTTGATCGCCAACCTGGTGGCCAAGCCGAGTCAGCAAGCCGCGGTGCCTTACCCGGTGATCTGCCGACTGGCGTTCGGGGTGTTCGGGGCGAATATTCCTGCGGTTATTCGCGGCCTGATTGCGGTGGCCTGGTACGGGATTCAAACGTACCTGGCGTCCAGTGCACTCATCATCGTCGTGCTGCGGTTTTTTCCTTCGATGGCGACCTACGCCGAACCGCACTTTGCCGGTTTGTCCTACCTCGGCTGGTTCGGTTTCCTCAGCCTGTGGTTCGTCCAGGCGCTGGTGTTCTGGACCGGCATGGAGTCGATCCGCCGCTTCATCGACTGGGCCGGCCCCGTGGTCTATGGCGTGATGTTCCTGCTCGCCGGCTGGATCGTCTGGCAGGCCGGCTGGAGCAACATCAGCTTCACCCTGGCGGAGAAATCCCTGTCTGGCTGGGAAGCCTTTGGCCAGGTGATCGTGGCAACGGCATTGGTGGTGTCGTACTTTTCCGGTCCGACCCTGAACTTCGGTGATTTCAGTCGCTACTGCCGCAGCATGAATGACGTGCGTCGCGGCAATTTCTGGGGGCTGCCGGTAAACTTTCTGGCGTTCTCGCTGGTGACCGTGGTGATCGTTTCCGGCACCTTGCCGGTGTTCGGTGAAATGCTTCACGACCCGATCGCCACCGTGGCGCGCATCGACAACAGCGTGGCGGTGCTGCTCGGCGCCTTTGCCTTTGTCACCGCGACCATCGGCATCAACATCGTCGCCAACTTTGTGTCCCCGGCGTTCGACTTCGCCAACGTCGCCCCGAGCAAAATCAGTTGGCGTGCGGGTGGCATGATCGCCGCCGTGGCATCGATCTTCATTACCCCGTGGAATCTGTTCAACAACCCTGAAGTGATTCACTACACCCTCGACGTGCTGGCGGCGTTCATCGGCCCACTGTTCGGGATTCTGCTGGTGGATTACTACCTGATCAAAAAGCAGCAGATCGACGTCGATGCGCTGTTCAATGACGGCCCGAGCGGGCGTTATTACTACAGCGGCGGGATCAACTGGACGGCGGTCAAGGCGTTGATTCCAGCCACCCTGATGGGCGTTGCGATCACTTTCATCCCGGTGTTGCAGCCGATGGCCAACTTCGCCTGGTTCACCGGCTGCTTCCTCGGCGGCGTCCTGTACTTCGCGCTGGCCAGGCGAGAGCAGGCACAGCAATCGGCGGCTCTGGTCATCGCTGGATGACGTACGTGGCGATTTAAAGGTCTTTTGCAGGCACCTTTTTCTGTCCATCTGGTTAATAATCGACAGCATAATTTTTCGCCCCGGCACCCTCTGTTCAGCAGGAACGCCGGGGCTTTGCTTTTACTGTCGAGTCACTGCCATGGATTGTGTTGTCGAGGTGTTCCGGTGAGCGCCACCCGGCGTAGCGCCGATGGGTTTGCCCTGCAAGTGATGGTCGGGCTGTGCCTGATCTGGGGTGTGCAACAGGTGATGATCAAATGGGCGGCGCCCGACATCGCTCCGGTCATGCAGGCGGCGGGGCGGTCGGGTATTTCCGCGTTGCTCGTAGGATTGTTGATCTGCTGGAAGGGCGGCTGGGATCAGGTCGGGACTACCTGGCGCGGCGGCTTGCTGGCCGGCGCGTTGTTTGGCCTGGAGTTCTTCTTCATTGCCGAAGGTCTGCAACTGACCACGGCGGCGCACATGTCGGTGTTTCTCTACACCGCGCCGATCTTTACCGCGTTGGGCGTGCATTGGTTGCTGCCGAGTGAGCGTTTAAGACCGGTGCAGTGGCTGGGGATTTTTCTGGCGTTCATTGGCATTGCCATTGCGTTTGCCGGTGGGGTGTCCTGGGACAATCTTGACCACCGCATGTTGATGGGCGATGCCCTGGGTGTACTGGCCGGCGCGTCGTGGGGCGCGACCACCGTGGTTGTGCGTGCCTCGCGTCTGTCGGAAGCGCCAGTGACCCTGACGCTGTTTTATCAACTGATCGTCGGCTTCGTCGGCCTGCTGCTGATCGCGATCCTCAGCGGTCAGGTCACCCATGTCAGCCTGACCACGGTGGCGGTGGCCAGCGTGCTGTTTCAGGGATTGGTGGTGTCGTTCTTCAGTTACCTGACGTGGTTCTGGCTACTGCGCCGTTACCTGGCGTCGAACCTCGCGGTGTTTTCGTTCATGACGCCGTTGTTCGGCGTCACGTTCGGCGTGGTGCTGCTGGGTGAAGAGCTGAGCCTGAACTTTGTGATCGGCGCGGTACTGGTTTTGCTCGGGATCACTTTTGTGAGCGCAGAGCAGTGGGTGCGCCGTCGTTTGCGCAAAGCACTTGGGCAACCCTGATCGGGCGCAGCAGCAAACCTGCGGCAATGATAAAACCGCCGCCGGCGATCACCAGCGCGGGTTGCAAGCCACCGCTGAAATGGCTGCTCAACGCGGCTAGCAACGGCCCGCTGAACTGACCCACGGCGAAGCACGCGGTCAGCAGCCCGGCATTGCGCTGGGTGGCGTGGGGCGCCAGTTCCCGGGAGCGCTGCATCACCAGTTGCATGCAGGCCAGGAACGGCCCGCCACACAGAATCACCCCCAGTGCCAGGCCGGCACCGCTGCCCAACATGCAAGCAAACACCCCGGCGGCCTGTAGCCATAGCGTCACCATCAGCCAATGACGAGTTGCGTTCGGGTTGTGCCGACGCAGGCTCACCAACACGACCCCGACCGCCGCCGCCAGACCAAAGCACGGCCAGAACAGATCGGCTTGCCATTGCCCATGGAACTGCGCGCTGGCCATTTGTGAGAGGAAAGTGGCCGGGATGATGTAGCCCAGACCGTACAACCCATAGATTACCGGTAAGCGTCCGACGCCTTGGGCGGCCGACTTGGTGGCAAGCGGTGTCACCCTTGAAGTGGCGGCCGGCTGCGGCAGGAACGGCAGAATCGCCAGCAGCATCACCAGCCCGACAGCGGCATACACCAACCACAAGGTCGCGGATGTTTGCCCCAGCAGGTTCGAGCCCAAGGCCAACAACCCTGTCAGAAAAATCCCCAGACCCGGTCCGGCAAACACCAAGGCGCCGAGTCGCGGACGACCGGCCGCCGCTGCCAGCGGTTGGCTCAACGCGGTAATCATCACCAGCACCCAGGCACTGGCCACGCCCGTGCCGAAACGCAGCGCCAGATGCGCCCAGAACCCGTTGGCCCAGAACGAGGCCAGGGTCAGCAATACACACAACCACAAACCGCCGAGCAGGCGCCTGCGAACCTGATCGGGGCGACGGGCGAACATCGCATCCACCGCGCCGACGAAGTAACCAAGGTAGTTGGCGGCGGCAATCAGACCAGCGGCAGTCAGGTCGATCTGACCCTCGCTGAGCAAGTGCGGCAGTTGTGGGGTGAGGGCGAAACGCCCGATGCCCATGGCCATCATCAGGGCGACAAAGCTGGCGGTTAAGCGAATCAGCGGGGACATGGTCTGAGTTCCGTTTCGAGGATCAATGACCGTCAGGCTAGGACTGATTGACTTTCTTTAAAAATGAATAATAGTGAGAAACTTGTTCTGATTTGGAGAATGGCGTGGAATTCAGCCAATTGCGGATCTTCCAGGCAGTGGCGGAGGAGGGGTCCATTACCCGAGCCGCCGAACGCCTGCATCGCGTGCCCTCCAACCTGTCGACCCGGCTTAAACAGCTCGAAGAGCAACTCGGTGTCGAATTGTTCGTGCGCGAGCGTCAGCGTTTGCAGTTGTCGCCTGCGGGAAAAGTCCTGCTGGACTACACCGCCAAGCTGTTCGCCTTGCACGACGAAGCCCACGCGGCGGTGCAGGGCGGGCAACCGGCCGGGGATTTTGTACTGGGCACCATGTACAGCACCGCCGCGATTCACTTGCCAGAGCTATTGGCGCTTTATCACCGGCGCTACCCGGCGGTGAATCTGCAAGTGCAGTCGGGGCCCAGCGGCGAATTGCTCGAAGGGCTGCTCACCGGGCGCCTCGATGCGGCACTGGTGGACGGTCCGCTGGAACTGGCCGGGCTCGATGGCGTGCCGTTGTGCGACGAACGGTTGGTGTTGATCAGCGAGGCCGATCATCCGCCGGTGCGCAGTGCGCTGGATGTCGAAGGGCGTTCGGTGTTTACGTTTCGCCAGGGCTGTTCCTACCGAATGCGCCTGGAAGCCTGGTTTGCCCATGACCATGCGGCGATGGGCCGGGCCATGGAGATCGAGTCTTATCCGGGAATGCTGGCCTGCGTGATTGCCGGCTCTGGCGTGGCGCTGATGTCGGAGTCGATGCTCGCCAGCCTGCCGGGGCGTGAAAGCGTGGCGTTGCACCCGTTGGCCGAGCCGTTTGCCAGCGCGACCACCTGGCTGATGTGGCGCAAAGGCATGGTCGGGGCCAATTTGAATGCGTGGATCGAGCAGCAGCAGGCGGTGTATCCGTCGGCAACGGTCCAGGCCCAGGCAAATGTTTGAACGAACGTCCAAGGATTTGGATCAATTCAGTAACAGATCATTGCGATCTTGAGCGAGCATTGCGTAGGACTTCGGACTATTATCAGTGCGAAGGGGCTACAGAACTTCGGCCGCTCGGCACGACCCTGAAGGGGGGCATCATGAAAGAGAAAATCCAAAACTGGCTGCATGACCTGGGTGTCGCACTCGGTTTGATTGAACCGCCTCTGCAACCGGTGCCAATTCGCACTGATGACGAACAACGTCGCCGCCAGCAGCGCCGTCGGTAAACGCCTGGGCCTATTTGGTTAGCTGGCTTGTTGTGGCGAGGGGGCTTGCCCCCGTTCGGCTGCGAAGCAGTCGTAAACCGGCGCACCGCATTCTGTCTGATACGCTAGGCTGAATGGTTTTGGGGCCGCTTTGCGGCCCAACGGGGGCAAGCCCCCTCACCACAGGTAATTGCATCCGCCACAAAAAATGTATTTAGCAATCCGTTTCAATACCGCCCAATCTCAATCAAAAACCGGGTCAAGTCATTCGCCGTCCTGGCCGTCTTGAGTATCCGGTCTTCTTCGGCGGTAAACGCCGTCAACCCCAACTGATCCTCCAGACGGAAGATCAGCTCTTCAATATCCTCTTTGTCCAATCCCAACTGCATCAGGTTGGTGTTGTCGTCGAAGTCATCCTGGTTTTCCAGCAGGCGGCGGATGCGACGATGCACGGCGGCGCGAACGGCGGCTCTTGTCATGAGGTCCTTCTTCGAGAACGTTATGAGGTCCCTGACGCTGAGTACAGCAGGCTTCAGGCGTGTCGGCGCTGCCACTCGTCAATCATCGAGCGCAGATACTTCCCGGAAAAACTCCCGAAATGCCCGCCGTGCACCGTGCGGATCGGCATCGCGCGCAAGCGTTGCAGGCTGCGGGCGTAGTCATTGAGGTTGGAGTGGTAGGCGTTTTCGATCAGCGGCCCGTCGTAGATGATGTCGCCACTGAACAGGGTTTCAGTCGCCGCTTCATACAGGCTGATGCCACCGGGTGAATGACCCGGCGTGTGCAGCACTTGCAGGACCCGATTACCGAGATCGAGCACGTCGCCGTCTTCGATAAAACCGGTGGCCGGCGCGGCTTTGACCCGGTATTCGGCGTAGCACAATGGGCAGTCGGGGTGAGCCTCGAACATGTCGTCACCGACGAAAGCCTTGCTCAGGGTGTTGTCTCCGTCGGGCTCGGCGAGGATCTGCGCTTCGGCCGGATGCACCAGCCGTTCGGGGAACTCGTGATGGCCAGCGATGTGGTCGAAATGGCAATGGCTGGCCACCGCTACCAGCGGTCGTTCGGTGAGCCATGGCAATTGCTCGCGCAGGCTGACCAGCCCGGAACCGCTGTCCAGCAGCAAGTCCTTGTCGCGGCCCTGAATGTGCCAGAGGTTGCAGCGGTAAAAAGGCCGAATGTATGGCTCGTGAATCAGGCGGATACCGTCGCTGAGCTGTTTGACCTCGAACCACTGATCGCGGCTGACGATCTTCATGGGCAAATTCCTTCAGGCGAAAAAAAACGGGTGTGGCAACCGACGCCACACCCGCCGAAGAAAGCATCAGGTCGTTATAGAAATCTTAGGCAGCGCTCGCCACTACGGCCGGGCGACGGGACAGAAGGCTGACCACCACGAAACTCACCAGGCCCACGCCGAGGCTGTAGTAGATCGGAGTATTGGCGTCCATACCGTCCTTGATCATGAACAACAGCGCAGTGGCAAAGCCCAGGCCCATGCTGGCGATGGCGCCGGCTGTGGTTGCGCGTTTCCAGAAGATCGCGCCGATCAGCGGGATCAGCATGCCGCCCACCAACAGGTTGTAAGCCAGGGTCAGCGCGCTGATCACGTCATGTACGACCAGAGCGATGCCGAGTACGACGATGCCGGTCAACAGGGTGAACAGGCGGTTCATGCCCAGGCTCGACTGTTTGCCTCCACGCAGTTTCGGCAGCAAGTCTTCGGTCAGTGTGGTGGCAGCGGCGAGCAGGCCGGCGCTGGCAGTGGACATCATGGCCGCCAGGGCCGCGGCGATCACCAGACCACGGATACCGTCCGGCAGGGACAGTTTGACGATGGCGGCGAAAGCGTTGTTGACGTTGTCCAGGTCCGGGATCAGCACGTGAGCGGCCATGCCGATCAGGGCGCAGGCCAGGCCGTAAAGGATGCAGTAGAAGCCTGCGAAGGTACCGGCGACCTGAGCCACTTTGGCGCTCTTGACGGTGAACACACGCTGCCAGATGTCTTGGCCGATCAGGATCCCGAAGAAGTAGATCATGAAGTAGGTGATGATGGTGTCCCAGCCAATCGTGGTGAAGCTGAAGGCAGTGGCCGGCAGTTTCAACACCAATTCATCCCAGCCGCCAACGCGGTACAGGCAGATCGGCAACAGGATGAACATCAGGCCCACGGTCTTGATCACGAACTGGACGATGTCGGTCAAGGTCAGGGACCACATGCCGCCGATCGCAGAGTAGATCACAACCACGCCACCGCCGAGCAATACCGAGACCCAGAACGGCAGGCCGAACAGCACTTGCAGCACGGTGCCGATTGCCAGGATCGAAACTACGCCGATCATCAGCGCATACGCCAGCATAATCACCGCGCTCGCGGAGCGGGCCATCGGGTTGTAGCGTTTTTCCAGCACTTGGGTAACGGTGTAGATTTTCAGTTTCAGCAGCGGTTTGGCGAGGAACAGGTTCAGCGCCACGATCCCGCAGCCGAGTGCCGCGCACAGCCAGAAACCGGAGATGCCATGGACGTAGCCCAGGCGCACGGTGCCGACAGTGGACGCGCCGCCCAGAACGGTGGCGGCCATGGTGCCCATGTACATGCTCGGGCCGAGGTTGCGACCGGCGACCAAAAAGTCTTCGTTGGTCTTGGCCTTGCGCATGCCGTAATAGCCGAGCATCAGCATCGCGGCGGCGTAGATGAGTACGACGAATAAATCCAAAGCCATGATGGCGTGTCTCCGATTGTCTTTTTTATGGTGAGGCTGAATAGCAGTGATGCGATGGAACACTTAATTGTGGCGAGGGGGCTTGCCCCCGTTGGGTCGCGAAGCGGCCCCAAAACCTGATAGCGCGGTTCTTCAGTCAGAACCGGTTGTTTGTATTGCGACTGCTGCGCAGTCGAACGGGGCGATGCGGCGTTCCGACAAGCCCCCTCGCCACAAAAGCTCCTCGACACAATTTCTGCGAGTTGAATCAGGCGGCTTGTCGCATCGCCGGTTTACCGAGCGAATCCGTGCCCTTGCTGCGTGCATCGTTGGGGCCGAACACCGCAGCCGATTCCGGGAACAGGCTCAGCAGCGTCAGGTACACCAGCGAGGCCAGGCCGAGGGTTACCGGCAGGCTGATGTCGATCCCGCCGGCCAGATCTCCGAGCGGCCCGACAAACTGCCCCGGCAGGTTCACGAAGCACAAACCGACCGCGGCACTCGGGATCCAGGCGCCCAGGCCACGCCAGTTCCAGCCGTGGGTGAACCAGTAGCGGCCACCTTTTTCGCCACGGGTGAACACTTGCAGGTCATCCGGGCAGTAGAAGCCGCGACGCACCAGCAGGCCGATGATCATGATCACCATCCATGGAGTGGTGCAGGTGATGATCAGCACGGCGAAGGTCGACACGCTCTGCACCAGGTTCGCCGCAAAGCGCCCGATGAAGATGAAGGCAATCGACATCACACCGATCAGCAGCGTCGCTTTAACCCGCGACAGGACCCGTGGAAACACACTGGACATGTCCAGCCCGGTGCCATACAGCGACGTGGTGCCGGTGGACATGCCGCCGATCACCGCAATCAGGCACACCGGCAGGAAGAACCAGCTCGGCGACACCGCCAGCAGGCCGCCGACGTAGTTGTTGGCCGCGATGTAGTCCGGTGCCTTGATCGCTACGATGGTGGCGGTGGCGAGGCCGAACAGGAACGGGATGAAGGTCGCGATCTGCGAGATCACCACGGCGGCCATGATCCGGCGCTTGGAGGTGTCACGCGGGATGTAGCGCGACCAGTCACCGAGGAACGCCCCGAAGGAAATCGGGTTACTCATTGCCACCAGCGCAGCGCCGATGAAAGCCGCCCAGAAACCCGGTTGACCGAGGCTGACGCTGCCGGCGTAGTTCACATCGAAAGGACCGGCGAAGGCGAAGACGCCCAGCAGGAACAACAGGCTGGCGCTCCACACCGCGATCTTGTTAACCCACAGCAGGAAGCGGAAGCCGTAGATGCACACCGTCAGCACCAGGATCGCGAACAGACCGTAGGCCAGGCCCAGGGTCAGGTCGGTTTCTGGCAGGCCGATCAGGCGTTTCGCACCACCGATCAACGCATCACCCGAACTCCATACCGAGAGCGAGAAGAAGGCGATAGCAGTCAGAAGCGACAGGAACGAACCGACGATCCGCCCGTGCACGCCGAAATGCGCACCGGACGACACCGCATTGTTGGTGCCATTGATCGGTCCGAACAGGCCCATTGGCGCGAGGATCAGCGAGCCCAGCAACACACCCAGCACAATCGCCCAGACGCCCGCCTGAAAAGACAGGCCGAACAGTACCGGAAAACTGCCGAGCACGGCGGTGGCGAAGGTATTGGAACCGCCGAAGATCATCCGGAACAAGTCCGTCGGGCCTGCGGTGCGTTCGTTGTCCGGGATCTGCTCGACCCCGTAGGTTTCAATTTGCGTAAGGCTTTGGTCTTTGTTGTTGTTATTCATGATCTGCTCCGATCATAAAGGCGCGCTCATCGTGCGTGAGCGTCACCTGTTTGGCTAAGGGGTTGGCAGCCCTTCCGGCATTGCGGACAAATGTTCGTGGCAGGCCAGCCATAGGCCTTGTTGTTCTTGGCCAGACGCCTGTTTCTTGAAAACAATCGTCTCGCGTTCCTGGCTGAAGTGTTGCTCCCCTTGCATGCGCAGCTCGGTGGCCACGTCATGGATGAAAATCGCCACGTCACCCTGCAGGCTGACAAAGGCGTTGCTCGAGGTGCACGACAGCACCTCGAAGCCGTCCTCGGCGCGCCAGCTGTCCCACAACGCCTGGTAGGCATCGCGCGACAGCAGAGGCTGCTCGAGGGTGTAGAACACGAAGCTTGAGTCGATGCTGAAAGCGCCGAAGTAGGCTTCGCGATCGTTTCGGGCAAAGGCCGACACCAGTTCGGCGGCGGCATTGAGTACCTGATCACGTTCGTTCATGACCGATCCTCAGCGATGGACCACGCCTGGCAGTACGCAGAGCATTTCGTACAACAGGTTGGCGCCCAGCAGCGAGGTGTTGCCGGTGGTGTCGTACGCTGGCGAGACTTCTACCAAATCGCAGCCGACCAGGTCGAGGCCTTGGCAGCCGCGCACGATTTCAATCGCTTGAATGGTCGTCAGACCGCCGATTTCCGGGGTGCCGGTGCCAGGTGCCCAGGCCGGATCGATGCCGTCGATATCGAAACTCAGGTACACCGGACCGTCGCCGACTTTCGCGCGAACTTCGGCCATCAGCGGCGCCAGGGATTTGTGCCAGCATTCTTCAGCCTGAACCACACGGAAGCCTTGATTGCGGCTCCAGTTGAAGTCATCAGCGGTGTAACCCTGAGCCCGCAGGCCAATTTGCACTACGCGGTCGCAATCCAGAAGACCTTCTTCTACAGCGCGACGGAAGGTGGTGCCGTGGGCGATTTTCTCGCCGAACATGTGATCGTTCACATCGGCGTGAGCATCGATGTGCACCAGGCCGACCTTGCCGTGCTTTTTATGGATGGCACGCAGGATCGGCAGGGTGATGGTGTGGTCGCCACCCAGCGTCAGGGGGATCACATCGTGTTCGAGGATATTGTCGTAGGCCTCTTCGATGATCCGCACGGCGTCCAGCAGGTTGAAGGTGTTGATCGCCACGTCACCGATGTCGGCAACCGACAGCGAGTCGAACGGCGCAGCGCCGGTGGCCATGTTGTACGGACGGATCATCACCGATTCAGCGCGGATTTCACGCGGCCCGAAGCGGGTGCCGGGGCGCAGGGACGTGCCGATGTCCAGCGGGATGCCGATAAAGGCAGCGTCCAGGCCGGCAGCAGATGGCAAATGGGGGAGTCGCAGCATGGTGGCGATGCCGCCGAAGCGCGGCATTTCATTGCCGCCCAGTGGTTGGTGAAGAATCTTGTCCACGGGTAAGGCCTCATCGTCGTTGTTTTATTTATGCAGGTAGCCGCTCGGGGAGAGACGGGTACCGCTGTGGGCCGATTCTGCGAAATGTAGTGACCGGGAAGAATCGCTACGGGCAAATACTTAGTTCAGATTTTTCTAAACTAATGGCGGGCGGAAAGATAGACTCCCCACCATGCACCGAACCCGTGTGGCGAGGGAGACCACTGTGGCGAGGGGGCTTGCCCCCGTTCGGCTGCGCAGCAGTCGTAAACCTGCCAACTCGGTCTGTCTGATTGCACCGGGGTGAATGGTTTTGGGGCTGCTGCGCAACCCAACGGGGGCAAGCCCCCTCGCCACAAAGCAACATGCACTACCTTGCAATGGAGCCCCCCATGGCCAACGCTTTACCCGACCTGAAACTATTGCGCATCTTCGTCAGCGTGGTCCGCCATCAGGGGTTCGCCAACGCCCAGCACGAGCTCAATCTCTCGACGTCGGCCATCAGCACCTATATGAGCCAGCTCGAAGCGGCCCTCGGCCTGGTGCTGTGCCATCGTGGTCGCGGCGGTTTCAGCCTGACCAGCAAGGGCGAGCTGTTCCATCAGGAAACCCTGCGTCTGTTGGCCGAACTCGAAGGTTTCGAACAATACGCCGCCGCCCTTAAAGGCGAGTTGCGCGGTACTTTGAACCTGGGGGTGATCGATTCCACCGTCAGCGACAAGGCCTTGCCGTTCGCCGAAGCCATCGGCGCCTACAGTCAGGAACACCCGGCGGTGCACTTGCATCTGTCGGTCATGAGCCCTTACGAACTGCAACTCGGCGTGCAGGACAACCGCCTCGACCTGGCCATCGGTGCCTTTTCCACGCGCATGAGCGGTCTGGTCTACATGCCGCTCTACCGCGAGCAGCACTGGCTGTATTGCAGCAGTCGTCATCCGCTGTTCAACGAGCGGCGCATCCCCGAGCAGGTCATCACCCAGCAACGCATGGTCGGTCGAGGCTATTGGAGCCAGGCCGAACTGGCGCGTCATGGTTTCAAGCACAGCGCGGCGACCGTGGAAAGTATGGAGGCCCAATTGATTCTGGTGCTGTCCGGCGCCTACATCGGTTACCTGCCGGAGCACTACGCCCAGGCCTGGGCCGATAAGGGGGATTTGCGCGTGCTGCTGCCGGCGACGTTCGGTTATCAGGCGCCATTCTCGATGATCGTGCGCCGTGGCCGTAGCCGCGAGCCGCTGATCCAGACTTTCCGTGATTTGCTCAAAGCACAGCTCAATCAGGCTTAAGAAAATGTCCAGAATCCAGTGTCCGCGCTGTCTTCGTCCGCAAACTCATTGTCTGTGCCCACTGATCCCGAGCCTGGATAGCCTCACGCGGGTTTTGCTGTTGCAGCATCCGAGTGAAGTGAACCATGCGTTGAACACCGCACGATTGGCTGCGTTGGGACTCAAGAATGCCGAGTTGATCGTGGGCGAGGTGTTTGAGGATTTGCCGGCATTGTTGAATCAACCGGGTTATCAGGCGCGGCTGTTGTTTCCCGGTGAAGATGCTCAGCCGATGCAGGCGTACACCGTGAGTGATAAGCCGCTGCTGCTGGTGGTTCCGGACGGTACCTGGCGCAAGGCGCGCAAGATGCTGCACCTCAATCCGTTGTTGGCGGCGTTGCCCAGAGTGACATTGGCCGAGGGCGGGGTGTCCCGTTATCGCTTGCGCAAGGCACCTGGGCCAGGGGCGTTGTCGACGGTGGAGGCGATTGTGCAGGCGTTGCAGACTCTCGAATCACCGAGCAGTTTCGAGCCGTTATTAAAGCCGTTCGAGGCGTTGATCGAGGGGCAGATTGCGGCGATGGGGGAGGAGACCTATCAGAAGAATCACGGGCAATGATTCCCTGTGGCGAGGGGGCTTGCCCCCGTTCGGCTGCGAAGCAGTCGTAAAACCGACTAACGTGGTTTACCTGTTACAACCGGGTTGAATGGTTTTGGGGCCGCTTCGCGACCCAACGGGGGCAAGCCCCCTCGCCACGGGGACAGCGTGAGACTTAGCGTTCGCGCATCGCCTCGGTCCGTGCTTTCAACACCGGTTTAAGCAGGTAATCCAGCACGCTTTTCTCCCCGGTAATAATGTCCACCGTCGCCACCATCCCCGGAATGATCAGCAGCGGTTTCACATCCCCGCCCAAGTGATTTTTGTCGGTCCTGACCTGAATCAGATAAAAGCTGTTGCCCTTGTCATCGGTGATGGTGTCAGCCCCGATCAACTCAAGCCTGGCACTCAACCCGCCATAAATCGTGTAGTCATAAGCGCTGAACTTGACCATGGCTTTCTGGCCCGGGTGCAGGAACGCCACGTCCTGAGGGCGGACCTTGGCTTCGATCAGCAGGTTGTCCTCCACGGGCACGATTTCCACCATGTCGCTGCCCGGCTGGACCACGCCGCCGATGGTATTAACCTTCAGCACTTTGATGATGCCGTGAACCGGTGACACCACGGTGGTGCGGGTTACCCGGTCGTCGATGGCAATGCTCGTGGCGGTGATTTTCGACAGGTCGGTGCGTTTCGTATTCAGATCCTTCGCCGCGTCCGAGCGGAAGGATTGTTCGGACTCGTCGATCTTGCTTTTGATTTCATTGATCGCCGATTCCGCCCGGGGAATCGCCAGGGTCGTGGCATTCAGCGAGCCGCGGATTTCCACCGCGCTGCGTTTTAGCCGCAGGATTTCCACCGGCGACACCGCCCCGGTGCCCACCAGCGGCGCCGACATGTTCATCTCTTGTTGCAGCAGCGCCAGGCTGGAACTGAACTGCCCCTGTTTGGAGCGGAACTCCGCCAGCTCCTGGGTTTTTTGCCGAAGTTGTTCGGTCAAGGTGCGCTGTTCGCTGGCCAGTCGGCGCTGGCGTTGTTCGTACAGCGAGCGTTCGTCCTCGGCCACTTGCGGAGCTTTGGCGATCACTTCCGGCGACAGCGTGAATGGCCGGCCTTCCGCTTCGGCGGACAGCCGTTCGACTTGCGCGATCAAGGCATAGCGGTCCGCTTCGCTTTCCCCCTTGTTCGACAGGAATCGCGTGTCATCCAGACGCAGCAAGGTGTCGCCCTTGTTCACCATTTGCCCTTCACGCACGAAGATCTCGGTGACTATGCCGCCTTCCAGGTTCTGGATCACCTGAATCTTGCTCGACGGAATCGCCTTGCCTTCGCCCATGGTGACTTCCTGCAACACCGCGAATTTGGCCCAGACCAGCGCGGTGATCAGCAGCGCCGCCGCCAGCCACACGGTGATCCGCGACCAGCGCGGTGAATCCTGCAACGAGGCGCCGGCGGTTTCCGGCATGAACTCGCTCTCGGCACTTTTGCTGAAACTGCCGAAGTAGCTTCGGGTCGCTGAATCCGGTGTTTGAGCAGACATGAGGCGATACCCGTCAGTTAAGAGAAATAAGGCCGATCAAAAACTTGTGGCGAGGGAGCTCCTGTGGCGAGGGGGCTTGCCCCCGTTCGGCTGCGAAGCAGTCGTAAACCTGCCAGCTCGATCTGTCTGATACAACGGGGTGAATGGCTTTGGGGCCGCTTCGCGACCCAACGGGGGCAAGCCCCCTCGCCACAGGAGCCCCCTCGCCACAGGTATGTATTGGCATCGAGTGGGCGCTCCTAGACCGTCGCAGAGCCGACACGGCCCTTGCGCAATGCATCGATCACCGCTTCTTTCGGGCCATCGGCGACGATCCGCCCGTTGTCCAGCACCACCAGCCGATCCACCAGGCTGAGCATCGAGCTGCGGTGGGTGACCAGCAGCACGGTTTTACCCTGGACCCAGCCATGGAGTTTCTGCCGTAGAAGGTCTTCGCTGCTGTTGTCCATGGCGCTGGTGGGTTCGTCGAGCAGCATGATTGGCGGATCGAGCAACAAGGCCCGCGCCAGCAACACCGCTTGCCGTTGCCCACCCGACAGCAACTGACCGCGCTCGCCTACTGGCCGATCAAACCCTTGTGGATGCTGACGCGCCAGTTCAGTCACGCCGGTGAGCTCAGCGACTTCAAGCATCCGGGCATCGCTGACATAACGGGCGCCGAGGGTCAGGTTGTCGCGCAGGCTGCCGGCCAGCAAGGGCAGGTCGTGGGCGACGTAGCCGATCTGTTGACGCAGGTCGGCGACGTCCAGTTGCCGCAGGTCCAGGCCATCGAGCAGCAACTGGCCTTCTTCGGGTGCGTAGAAACCCATCACCAACCGCGCCAGCGTGCTTTTGCCCGAACCGCTGCGGCCGATGATGCCGATCCGCTCGCCCGGCTTCATGCTGAAGCTGACATTGGCCAGGGCCGGCGCATTCTGGCCATTGTAGTGGAACGTTACGCCGCTGACGTCCAGGGCGCCTTGCAGTTGCGTGCGCTCCAGCGGCCGCTGCCTGGCGTCGCGTTCTTGCGGCAGCGACATCAGCGAATCGGTACTTTTCATGGTCAGTTGCGCTTGCTGGTAACGGGTGATCAGCCCGGCGATCTGCCCCAGCGGCGCGAGCACGCGGCTGCCGAGCATGTAGCTCGCCACCAGCGCACCGACGCTGAGGTTGCCGGCGATGATGCTGTAGACCCCGGCGACGATGGTCGCCATGCCGGAGAACTGCTGAATGAACAGGGTGCCGTTGGTGGCCAGCGCCGAGAGGTTGCGCGCATGGCTGTCGAGGCGGGTGAGGGCGCCGTGGGTGCTTTCCCATTTGTGCTGGCGCTCGCTTTCAGCGCTGCAGGCCTTGAGGGTTTCCAGGCCGCCGAGGGTTTCGATCAGCAGGGCCTGGCGTTCGGCACCGAGGCTCAGGCTCTTCTGCACGGTGTCGCGCAGGCGCGCCTGAATCACCATGGCGAAGAGAATCGTGATGGGGAAGGCCAGCAGTGGAATCACCACCAGCCAGCCGCCGAGCAGGCCGATCACCACCAGCATCAGCACAGCGAAGGGCATGTCGATCAGGCTGGTCAGCGTGACGGCGGTGAGAAACTCCCGCAGGCCCTGGAAGTCATGAATGCTTTGGGCGAAACCACCGATGGTTGCGGGTCGCGCTTTCATCGCCATGCCGGTGATGCGTTCGAACAGGGTCGCTGAAAGAATCACGTCGGTTTTCTTCCCGGCAGTGTCCAGCAAGTGCGCACGAACCACCCGCAGCACCAACTCAAAACCGGTGCCGATCAGCAAGCCGATCGACAGCACCCACAAGGTTGAAGTGGCCTGGTTCGGCACCACCCGGTCGTAGGTCTGCATCACGAACAGAGGCACCATCAGGCCCAGCAGGTTGATCAGGAAACTTGCCAGAATCGCATCGCTGTACAGCCATTTCGACAGCTTCAGCGTGTCGCGAAACCACGCCTCGACCCGCGGCACCAGCGGCGCGCGCAAGTCTTCGAGTTCATGCCGTGGCCGGGCGAACAAGGCCTGGCCGCTGTAGCTGGCGGCCAGCTCGTCCGTGCTGACCCACTGTTCTCCGCCGTCGGCTTCGCTGGGCAGAATCAGCGCCTGACCGTCATCGCCCCAACGGCGCAAGACCGCGCAGCGGCCATGGTTGAGGATCAGCATCACCGGCAGGTTGAGCGCGGAAATATCCGCCAGTTCACGGCGCAGCACCCGCGCCTGCAAACTGGCCCGGGCCGCTGCGCGCGGCAGCAGGTCCAGGCTCAAGCGTTGGTGTGCCATTGGCAGCCCGGCACTCAGGCTGGCGCGACTGACCGTCGCGCCGTGGAGTTTGCAGAGAATCAACAGGCCGTCCAGAAGCGGATCATCGAAGCTCAGACGCGGATCGACACCCGTGTTGCCGGTTTCCATGCTGGTCACATTGATCGCTCCTACACGGCGTTACTTCATTTGAGTTCAGGCAAGCGCGCTTCGTTTTTCACTTCGGTGGCGGCGATCGCATCGGCGGGCAGCACCACCCGTTGCTTGCTCAACAACTGGCCCATGTTCGCCAGCACGCGGTACATCGAGAACTCCTCGGTGTAGCGCACTTCGGTGTAGCGGCGGTTGGCGTTGTAGAGCTCGTTTTCGCTGTCGAGCAAATCGAGCAGGGTCCGTTGACCGAGACCGAACTGATCCTGATACGCCGCCCGTACACGGGTGGTGGTTTCGGCGTATTCACGGGCGGTCGGGGTTTGTTTCTTGGCGTTCTGCATGGCGTTCCAGGCCAGGTGGATGTTCTCGTTGAGCTGGCGCAATGCGTTGTTGCGGATGTCCATCGCCTGGTTGATCTGATGCGCATCGGAGGCCAACCGGGCCTTGTCGCTGCCGCCACGGAACAGGTTGTAGTTCATCACCACGCCCACTCGCCATTCGTTGTCGTGGCCTTGATCGCCCTGCACATTGTTATTGGCGCCCACCGCTGCTTCGGCGTCGAAGCGTGGGTAGAACGGCGACTTGGCGACTTCGTACTGGCTCTCGGCCGATTGCACGTCAGCCTGGGCGGATTTCAGGTACGGGTTGTTTTCCACCATGCTCTGTTGGGCTTCGGGCAGGGTGGCGGGCAGTTCGCCGCGGGTCGACGGCGGCGCTTCGAGTTCATCGGGCATGCGCCCCACGACGCTGTAGAAATTCGCTTCGGCATCGGCCAGATCGACTTCGGCGGTGTCGAGGTTGTTTTGCGCCAGTGCCCGGCGAGCGGTGGACTGGTCGGCGTCGGCGTTGCTGCCGATCCCACGCTGGGTACGCAGGCCGATCTGATCGTTGACCCGCATGTGCGCTTGCAGGTTGTTCTTGGCCAGGGTCACCAGTTCGCGGCGCTTGAGCACTTCGAGGTACACCTCGATGGTGCGCAGGGCCAGGTCCTGGGCGGTGCCTTGAGCGTAATAGGCCCGCGAGTTGGACACGCCTTTGGTACGCGCGACCTCGTTGGCGGTATTGAAACCATCAAACAGCATTTGCCGCAGGCGCAGTTCCGACTGGGTGTAGGTGAGGATTTCGGTGTTGTGATTGCCCCGCGACCGGGTGGTGGTGTTATCGCTGTAGCCGCGCCCGTAGGCGGCGTTCAAATCCACCGATGGATAAAAGCCCCCTTTAGCGACTTTAATCTGCTCGTCGGCCGAGAGCCGGGCATCGACCCGAGACGCCAGTTCCGGGTGGGTCGCAATGGTGCTCTGGATCGCCTCGGTCAATGACATCGCCTGAGCCTGAGAAGCGCAGGCCATGGCCAGCAGAATCGCACTGCAAAGGGGGGTTAAAACGCGCATGGGTGCATCTCCCTGATTCCTGATGGTGCTTAGCGGTCGCCATTTTTTTGACGATATTTTTAGATGAAACCGTTTCATGCCTGTAACAACAGAGCTAAGAACATCCTGAAGCGTAGCTAAGAAAAATTTTTCATAAGGGCTATGCCAAAAAAAACTTATGTACTCCGTAAAATCCGGCACATTGTTCAACTCGAAAGCCTTTGTTTTACGTGCTCTCGACAGTGCGGACAGGCTTGAAGACAGTTCCACTCACTTTGAGACATACAGCGGAGTAATGCTGAAGGGGAGGGACGCGTAACGGGTTTTGAGCGACA
The DNA here is from genome assembly GCF_024749225.1 of Pseudomonas sp. B21-019. Lineage (NCBI taxonomy): Bacteria > Pseudomonadati > Pseudomonadota > Gammaproteobacteria > Pseudomonadales > Pseudomonadaceae > Pseudomonas > Pseudomonas sp. B21-019. The sequence continues at coordinate 4,709,529 of NZ_CP087193.1, read as the reverse complement.
TTTTTTTGTCACTCGGATGATTCACCACCGTTACGTAGCGCTCGCAGGCCTGCTGCACCGCAAGGCTTGCGAACGAACTGCCGAGGTGTGAGCGTCACCCGGCAACCCGGTTGAGCCATGGGCGAGCTTCGCAGACCAGTGCCGGCGCGGTGATCGGCAGCGGAGGAATGCACATGGCAACGCTCATCGGTATCGTCAGTAAGGTCATCGGTCAGGTGTACGCAGTGGCGGGTGACGGCACTCGACGGGCGCTGATCGAGGGCGATCGGCTGTTTGCCGGCGAGCAGCTGGTCACCGGGGCCGAAGGCGCGGTAGCGGTCCATTTGCATAACGGTCAGGAGCTGACGCTGGGGCGTGACAGCAGCCTGCAAATGACTGCCCAGCTACTGGCGCACCAGGTGCCGCATGTGGAAACCACCGATGCGGTGACGCCGAGCCAGGCGCAACTGACCGATGTCGAGCAACTGCAAAAAGCCATTGCCGCCGGTGCCGATCCGACCCAGACCGCTGAGGCCACCGCCGCCGGACCGGGCGCAACGGGCGCGCCCGGTGGTGCGCTGGGTGGTGGCCACAGTTTTGTGCTGCTGGAGGAAGTGGGCGGGCGGGTCGATCCCACGATTGGTTTCCCCACCGCCGGCTTCAACGGTATTCCTGAATTTCCCCTGGAGCGCCGGGACGCTGCGCCGGACAACGGCGATAAAGGCGTCGTTACGCCGTTTGCCGCGGACGCGCCGAATAACCCGGTCACCCTCACCGGCCTGTCGGTGGCGGGCGGCGAACTGACCCTCAATGAAGCCAACCTGGCGGACGGTTCGGCCAGCAACCCGGGAGCACTGACTCAGCACAGCACGTTCACGGTGTCTGCGCCCGACGGGCTGAGCAGCCTGAGCATCGGCGGGATCAGTGTGATCAGTGGCGGGGTGCCCATCGGTTTTCCTCAGTCGATCACCACTCAACTGGGCAACACCCTGACGATCACCGGCTACAACCCGGCCACCGGCGTGGTCAGTTACAGCTACACCCTGGTCGGCAACGAAACCCATTCCGCCGGCGATGGCGCCAACAATCTCACCGAACATTTCACCGTGGTCGCGAGCGACAGCAACGGCGATACCGCCACCGGTTCGCTGGACGTCAATATCACCGACGATGTGCCCAAGGCCATCGACGACACCAATACCCATACCGCCTCGGAAACCCTGCTGACCCTGACCGGCAGCGTGCTGCCCAACGACATCCAGGGCGCCGACCGCATTGCCACCGGCCCCGACAGCGGGCCGATCATCGGCGGCACCTTCACCGGGACGTTCGGCACCCTGGTGTTGAACGCCAACGGCACATACACCTACACCCTGAACACCAGCGACGCCGATTTCAAAGCCTTGCACGGCGGTGGCAACGGCACCGAAAATTTCGTCTACACCCTTACCGATTCCGATGGCGATACCAGCACCGCGACGCTGGTGCTGAACATCCATAACAACGACGACCTGGTGACGCTCGATGGCCTGAACGTCAACGGCGGCGAATTGACCGTCTACGAAAAAAACCTTAGCGACGGCAGCAGCCCCAACACACCGGCGCTGACCCAGAGCGGCACCTTCACCGTCACCGCGCTCGACGGTTTGCAAACACTGACGGTGGGCGGCATCGCGGTGGTCACCGGTGGCGTGGCCGCAGGCGTCCCGCAGTCGATCGTCACTCCGCTTGGCAGCACGCTGACCGTCACCGGTTACGACAGCGCGACCGGCGTGGTCAGCTACAGCTACACCCTGGTGGATCACGAAACCCACCCGAACGCCGACGGCACCAACAGCATCACCGAGAACCTCAACGTCGTCGCCACTGACGTCGACGGCAGCACGGCGTTGGGCCAGATCAACGTCAACATCGTCGATGACTTGCCCACCGCCAACCCGGATCACGCCTCAGTGGCCGAAGGCGCGACGGTCTCGGGCAACGTGCTGGGCAACGATATCGGCGGCGCCGACGGGCCGGCACTCGGTGGCGCGGTGGTCGGCGTGCGCGCCGGCAGCGACACCTCGACTTCAGCCATCGGTGGCTTGAACAGTCAAATCAACGGCACCTATGGCTACCTGACCCTGGATGCCAACGGCGATGCGGTCTATCACAGCAATCCAAATGCTGTGAACGGCCCTGGTGCTACCGACGTGTTCACTTACACCGTGCGCGATGCCGACGGCGATGAAAGCACCACCACCATTACCATCGATGTGGCCAACTGCACCCTCGTAGCTGCCACTGACACCGACGTGACGGTTAATGAAAAAGCGCTGGACCTGACCAAGGACGGGCAGGACCTGGCGGCGGGCACGGTCGTCGGCAGCGAGCCTGGCAACACCGGCGAAACCGCCTCGGGCACGCTGGTGGGCTCAGTCACCGGCACCAGCGACACCATCACGTACAGCCTGGTCGGCAGCGCCAACGGAACCTACGGGCAAATCCTGCTCAACCCGGACGGCAGCTACACCTACACCCTGACCTCGCCCCCCACGACCACCCCTCACGCCAACGACGGTGCGAACACCCTGAGCGAAAGCTTCACCTATCAGGCCACCGATTCTCTGGGCAACAGCGTCACCGGCAGCATCGTGATCAACATCGTCGATGACGTGCCAACCGCTCATGCCGATGTCGTCTCAGTGGCGGAAGGCGGCACGGTCAGCGGCAATGTGTTGGGCAATGATGTGCTCGGTGCTGACGGCCCGGCCTTGGGTGGCGCGGTGGTTGGCGTGCGCGCCGGCGGCGATACCTCGACTTCGGCTATCGGTGGTTTGAATACGCACATCAACGGCACCTACGGCTATCTCACTCTGGATGCCAACGGCAACGCCGTGTACCACAGCAATCCGAACTCGGTCGGTGAACCGGGCGCCACGGACGTGTTCACCTACACCGTGCGCGATGGCGACGGCGATGAAAGCACCACGACCATCACCATCGACATCTCCAACTGTTCCCTCGTGGTGGCCCCCGATAACGACGTGACCGTTTACGAAAAGGCGTTGGATCTGACCAAGGACGGCCAGGACCTCGCGGCGGGCACTGTCATCGGCAGCGAGCCTGACAACACCGGTGAAACTGCTTCGGGCACGTTGGTCGGTTCAATCAATGGCGGCACTGGTGCAATTACTTACGCCCTGGTCGGCAGCGCCACCGGCACCTATGGGCAAATCCTGCTCAACCCGGACGGTTCCTACACTTACACCCTGATTTCTGCGCCCACGACCACGCCGCACGCCAACGACGGACCGAACACCCTGAGCGAAAGTTTCACCTATCAGGCCACCGATTCTCTGGGCAACAGCGTCACCAGTACCATCGTGATCAACATCGTCGATGACGTGCCGACGGCCCATTGCGATTCGGTTTCGGTGGTGGAGGGCGGCACGGTCAGCGGCAATGTGCTGGACAACGATGTGCTCGGCGCTGATGGCCCGGCCTTGGGTGGGGCAGTGGTCGGCGTGCGTGCTGGCAGCGACACCTCGACTTCGGCCATCGGTGGCTTGAACACGCAAATCACCGGCACCTACGGCTACCTGACCCTGGATGCCAGCGGCAACGCCGTGTACCACAGCAACCCGAATTCGGTCGGCGAAGCGGGCGCCACGGACACCTTCACCTACACCGTACGTGATGCCGACGGCGATGAAAGCACCGCCACGATCACCGTTGACGTGTCCAACAACTGCCTCGTAGCGACTACCGATGCCGATGTGACTGTCTACGAAAAGGCGTTGGATCTGACCCAGGGTGGGCAGGACCTGGCGGCGGGCAGCGTCACCGGCAGCGAGCCCGGCAACACCGGTGAAACCGGCTCCGGTACGTTGGCAGGCTCGGTCTCTGGCGCCACTGGCGCGATCACCTACACCCTGGTCGGCAGCGCCACCGGCACCTACGGGCAGATCCTGCTCAATCCCGACGGTTCCTACACTTACACCTTGACCTCGGCGCCGATAACTTCGCCCAACGCCAACGATGGCGCGAACACCTTGAACGAAAGCTTCACCTACAAGGCCACCGATGCCATCGGCAACAGCACCACCGGCACCCTTGTGGTCAACATCGTCGATGACGTGCCTCACGCCGTCGCCTCGGAGCGGTCGGTGCCGGCGGTGCAGATCGACTCCAACCTGATGCTGGTGATCGACGTATCCGGCAGCATGGACGACCCCTCCGGCGTATCGGGCCTGTCGCGGCTGGAGCTGGCCAAGCAGGCGATCAGCGCGCTGCTCGACAAGTACGACAATCTGGGTGACGTGAAGGTACAGATCGTCACCTTCAGCAGCAGCGCCACGGACCAGACTTCGGTGTGGGTCGATGTGGCGACGGCCAAGTCGATCATCGCTACGCTGACGGCAGGTGGCGGCACCAACTACGACGCGGCCGTGGCAACCATGGAGAGCGCGTTCGATACCTCGGGCAAACTCACCGGGGCGCAGAACGTCGGCTACTTCTTCTCCGATGGCAAACCCAACGAAGGCGACATCGGCACTGCGGACGAGATCGCGCTCAAAGCTTTCCTCGACGCCAATGGCATCAAGAACTACGCCATCGGCCTGGGCAGCGGCGTCAATAACGCCAGCCTCGATCCGGTGGCCTATGACGGCAGCACGCACACCGACACCAACGCTGTGGTGGTGACTGACCTCAACCAACTCAACTCGGTCCTCTCGGGCACCGTGCAAGGCGCGCCGGTCACCGGGTCGCTGCTGGGCGAGGGCGGTACGTTCGGCGCCGATGGCGGATTCATCAAGACTCTAACGGTCGACGGCACCACCTATACCTACGACCCGAAAGCCAACAGCAATCAGGGTTCGCTGAACTTCAGCGGCGGCGCCAACCACGGCACCTTCAACACCGCCGACAACACCCTGAGCATCGCCACCAACAACAGCGGCACGTTGCTGGTGAACCTCGACACTGGCGAGTACACCTACACCTCGCAGAAAACCACGGCCGTGCAGATCACCGAAAACATCGGCTTCACCGCCAGCGACAACGACGGCGACCTCACCAGCTCGACCCTGACAATCAACGTGATTCCGAATTCGCCACCGGTGGCGGTCGATGATCACATCATCACCAACGTGCTGTCGGGCAGTATCGTGGTGCCGGGCGAGCTGCTATTGGCCAACGACACCGACCCCAACGGTGATGCGCTCACGGCATCGCCGACTACCTTCAACACGGGTTGGACGGCCAGGGGGGCGGACTTTACCGGCACCAACTCGAGCTTCAGTTTCACCGGCAATAACCTCCAGGCCGTGACCATCGCCCGCAGTGCATTCGTCGCCAACGCTGCCGCCATGACCGCCATGCTGGTGGTCAGCGGGGCATTGGGGTCGGTCAGCACCAACAATACCAACGATGAGGACCGCATCACCGTCAACCTCAAGCAGGGCGAAACCCTCAACCTGGACCACAACCTGGCGGCCGGCCACATCACCATGGAGTACTCGGTCAATGGCGGCGCTTACATGGCTCTCGCCGATGGCCAGACCATCACCGCCGCAGCGGACGGCACGTACCAGATCCACATCACCAACATCGACGACGGGGGACCTGGCAACAGCGGGAAGGGGGCGGAAAACTATCAACTGACCATGACCGTCAACTACGCCGGAGCCCAGGACTCTACGCCAGACTTCCACGGCACCTACACCGCCAGCGACAACCACGGCGGCAGCGACAGCGCGGCAGTCGACATCACCTATCAGGCTGGCCATACACTGACCGGCACCTCGGGCGATGACGTGTTGATCGCGGGCACCGGCAACAACATTATCAATGCGGGTGACGGCAACGATGTGCTCACCGCAGGCTCAGGCAATAACGAGATGCATGGCGGCGCCGGTAACGATCTGCTGTTCAGCGGGCCGGGCAACGATTGGCTCGACGGCGGCACCGGTAACGACACCGTGAGCTACGCCCATGCCACCGCCGGCGTCACTGTCGACCTCAGCCTGCTCACCGCGCAAAACACCGTTGGCGCAGGCACCGATACCCTGACCGGCATCGAAAACCTCGCGGGCTCGAACTTCAACGACAGCCTCACGGGCGACAACAACGGCAACATCATCAACGGCGGTCTGGGTAACGATGTGCTCAACGGCGGGGGCGGCGACGACTTCCTGATCGGCGGCCTGGGCGACAACACCCTCACCGGCGGCAGCGGCGCCGACACCTTCCAGTGGCTTAAAGGCAACAGCGGCCACGACGTCATCACCGACTTCACCCCGGGCACCGACAAACTCGACCTGTCGCAACTGCTGCAAGGCGAGAACGGCACCGCGGCATCGCTGGATGACTACCTGCACTTCAAAGTCACCGGCAGCGGCGCGACCCTGGTCACCAGCATCGACATCAGCGCCATGGCCGGCGCCACGCCGAGCCAGACCATCGACCTGGCGGGGGTGAATTTGGCCAGCCATTACGGCGTCACCCCCGGAGCGAATGGTGTGATTGCCGGCGGTCACGATACCGCGACCATTATCAACGGCATGTTGAACGACCATTCGTTGAAGGTGGATACCGTGTGATCTGAAACGACAAAACCCGCCATCCCGGTGAAAGGGGATGGCGGGTTTTTTGTTGTTTGGGGGGATCTGCCTACGCTGCATCCCGGCACACCTCCTGTGGCGAGGGAGCTTGCTCCCGCTGGGCTGCGAAGCGGCCCCAAAATCCGCAATCACGGTTTGTCTGGCAAACCGCATGCACAGGGTTTACGACTGCTGCGCAGCCGAGCGGGAGCAAGCTCCCTCGCCACAGGGATCAGCGTCTGACCTCAGGTCACAGGGCCGGGTCAGCCTTCAGCTCAAGACTATCCAGCGCCCGATTCACCGCCAGCTCACCAAACATGATGAGCTGAGCGACGCCCAATATCGTATTGCGCTGCGTCCCCTCCAGAAAACCGGCACAGTCACTGGCGATCACCTTGGCCGAGGCAAAGGACTCGCAGGCATTGGCCAGTAGCTCTTCGATGTTGATGTCCGGGGCAACGGTGTAAATCGTGCTCGGTTTGCGTGGGGGCTTGGGGGCGGACGGTTTGAGGTAGTAATCGAGGGCGCGCTCGGCGGCTTCGTTGAGTTTTTTGGAGTCCGGGGTTTCGTAAGGGGAAACGTCGTCGGTTTCGGGTGGGTTGGGTGTGATTTTGAACATGGTGAAACTCCTACAGGAAATGGAGCCACCAAGACCTGTCGCTAAACAGGTAAGGGTGGCGGCTGCACGCAGGTTAGCGAACCGGGTGTAGGCGCCCGGCAGACCCGAAGGTCTCCCGCGCACAGCCGCCATGACATCAATCGCAGACATGAACAATCTGCAAGAGAGTTTGGAGCGCTGTTGCGCCTACAAAGGTTCGGGTCGCTAAACCCGATCGCTGATTCGTCAGCGACCGGGAAACAATAGAACCCGACCCGAAAGCGCACAAGCCGGCGGATTCTGGCGCAGTCGTAGGCAGCGGCGCAAGGATGTGTAGCCTGAGTGAGTGTCTGGAGATGTCTTTTAAACATCGGCGTTTATTTCTCACTCAGGTAGCGTCGAGAGAGGAGTGATAAATATACCCCCTTTATTTCGTACGACCCATGGTGAAATAGTCAAAGGTAATCAAGTCATATACGCTCGTAATGATGTCAATAAACCAAATGGAGTTGGTTGAAGTGGAGAAGAAAACAGGCAGTGGGCCAGGGTTATTGACGAGATGTTGATCGGATAGACTTCTCCCGCTTTTATCCAGGAAACGAACCAATATCCCGTTGGTTTGAACAAATCTGTAGTAGAAGCCGACAGAAGAGTAACCCCAACGGAATTCGAGGCGCATATGTTGCCCGTGACCCAATATGTTCGTATGCATCTCCAAGACTTGTGCCGCGCTTTGGTTATGTATTGGGGGGTAAGGGCCGGTGAGTATTGTATTGATAGAGTTTATACCTAGAAGACCCTCTCCTCCGAGATGGTGTATCTTCATGCTGGGGATTGATATGGAACCACCCGATGATATAAAGCGAGAGTGTTCACTATCAAGGTTTTCTGACAGGATGGGAGGTTTGTTTTGAATGATATAGATTAAGGAGGCTGGGAATTTGAGTGTCCAGGGTGTAGTTTCTTTGAAGTGAACTTCTGTCTTGATATCTAGATTTGAACTGTCCTTGAGCAATAACAACTTTGCACGTGATAGTGTCCTGCTGAAACCATTTTGCTCCTCTGCAGGTGTTAGGGAACCTCTTTTGACAATTGAAATCACAAACGCATTTCCATTGGTATCAGTGCCTGTGATATTTATGTCAATGCTATAAACTCCACCCCGCAATGGCCAGTTCTTGTGAGAGACGGTGGCATCACCTTTGAATTCATTGGTGTCCACAATCCGTGCACTATCAGCCTGATCAATTACACCGACCTTTAATCGAGCATCCCCATTGGCGATTTTATTAATCGTGAGCACCAGCGGCAACGACTTGCCTACTGGCTGACCATTGCGTATCAACTGCCAGGACAAATTAACTTCGCGCCCCATCCAGCTCAATAGTAGCGCAGGGTTTAGTTTGAAGTTGGCTCTTTTGTTTTGATTGAACGGTCGCGCAGGAAACGGTTTGTCGTCGACGCCCGGATTCTCAATAATCAGAAGTGCTTGATCATTCAACTCCGCTGTCTGATGTTCAATTTGAACAGTGACTCCATCCGTGTAAGCCAATACATCAATTGGAGTCCTCGCCGGGGTCAACAAAATCGGTGTTTGCAACTTGATACGGTCGAGGTGGATGTCCAGTCGTTTCTCCGGGGATTTGACCCGATTGCCCAACTGATCGATGACATGGAACTCGGCCACCGCATTCAGGTTGTCGCCCGCCTTGCGGAACGTGTCGGTGAACAGGGTGTGGGTGATCGGCGCCGTGCTGTCGGGGACGTCGAACCTGACCTGGGTGTCGCCCAGCCGAAACTCGATGCGGTCATACTTGCGCCGGTTGGCATAGGTGAACCCGAACGCCACCCCTTGCGCCGCCCGTTCGGCGCTGACGCCGCCCTTGAGCACGTCGGCCGGGATCACCAGATTCAGGCTGTCCGCAGGCCGCAGGTGGTACAGCACTAGCAGATCCCGAGAGGGTTCACTGTTCCCGCTGACTCGGGTGACCACGTAATGCAACGTATTGACGCCCTGGTTCAGGTAACCATGTGGCAGGTACAGACGTAGACGCAGTTGTTCCTCCCCCGGTTTGACGGTCTGGCCTGCTCCTGGGACGAAATTGCCGTTGCAATACAAATCCACGCGATCATCGGCCGCCATGGTCCAGGAGCCCAGCAGTTCGATCAAGGGCTCGACCAGGCATTCAAGGCCCCGGACCTGGCCGTCATAAAGGGCATTGGGGATACCGCCGTGGGCGATGCCGTCCGGTTTCACCGGGGTGACCCAGCCCGGGATGATCACGGGAAACAGCACGAACAATTTGTTCAACTCGGCGGACTGGATATCCATCATGTTCTCCTGGAAGGTGACAAGCCCTGAGTCCTCTCGGGACGCGGGCTTATCACACACCAGGTAGGGAAGACTGGCTACTGTCAGATCTGACAGGTAGTGCATGGTTTAAGATGAACGGTCGAATCCCTCACATAGGCTCCGGCGGCCCAATCAACCGCCCCATCACCCCAAACAACCCCAACTCCCGAATTACCTCCAATTCCGCCTGCGTCTCCACCATCTCCGCAATCAACGGCAAATCAATGCTGTTGGTCGCGCGAAAAATCGCCTCGATGAACAACCGCTTATCACTCTGCTCATCGATACCCCGAATGTAGGCAGCATCGATTTTCAAGTAAGCCAACCCCAGTTGAGTCAGGTTGCCGATCTGGCTGAAGCTGCCGCCGAAATGCTGTAGACCGATGCGGTAACCGGTTTTGAGCAGGCTGTGGCTCAGGCGTTGCAGTTCTTCGGGGGGCGGCAGTTGGCGTTCGTCGATTTCCAGGGTCAGCAGAGGCGCCAGTTCCGGCAATGATTCGAGTATGTCGCAGATCAGTTTCAGCTGGGTCTGATCGCGCAGGGTGCTGCCGGACAGGCTCAGCGCGAGCGGCCAGCGGTTGGCGGCGAGGTATTCGAGGGTGGTTTCGAGCATCGCCAGGTCGAACCGCGCCGACCAGCCGAGGCGTTCGATCCACGGCAGGAAATGCCCGGCGGCAATCGCCTCGCCTTGCGGGTCGAGCAAGCGTGCGAGGACTTTGTGGTGCAGCACCTGGCTGGTGTCGGCGCACTGTACCACCGGTTGGAAATACAACTGCATCTTGCCTTCGGTCAGCGCGTCGTCGATCCAGTTGCGCCAATCATGCTGCGAGTGATTCGGCGCAGAATCGACCTGGGCCTGGTATATCCATGGCCGCTCGGGATGTTGCCGGGCCTGGGTCAGCGCCTGATCGAGGCGCAGCAGCACATCATTTGCCGGTTCGCCCGGGTGGTAGGCGACGATACCCAGATGTGCCACGGGCATGCAGTCGCTGGCGCCGGTCAGGCGCAGGTTTTCCAGGGTGGCGCTGATTTCGGAGGCCAGGCGCGCGGCATCCTTACTGTCCAGGCCCGGCGTCAGCAAGCTGAATTCGCCACCGCGATTACGCGCCGCGAGCCAGGTGCGACGTTCCGCGGGTTGCGTCAGGCGCTTGAGCAATTCGCCGACGGCGCTGATCAGGGCATCGGTGCGCTGGCCACCCAGGCGTTGATTGAGACCGATCAGGTCGTTGATCCGCAGCATCAGCAAATGACCGTCGCGGCTTTGCTCGGAATCCAGTAATTGGTCGGCCAGTTGTTCATCCAGCAAGCGCCGGTTGGCCAGGCCCGTGAGGTTGTCCTGATAGGATTCGGAGCGTAGTTTTTCGCTGCGCGCGGCCTCTTCGGCGAACAGCGCTTTGAGTTTTTCGACCATCTGGTTCATGGCCAGCACCACGCGTTTGAGCTCCGGCGTGCGCGGCAGTTTCGGCAAACTGCGGAACTCGCGTTTGCTGATGGCTTCCGCCTGTTTGACCATGTTGTCGAGCGGCCGCAGCTGCCGGCGCAACAGCCAGCCACCAAACACGGCGCTGAGCAGTCCGCAAATCAGCAGCCAGATCAGGCTGCCAAGGGTGCTGTCCCAGAGTTTGGCCAGGGCGAACTGCGGGTTGCTCAGCACTTCGACCCGGGCTGCCTGGTCCCAGCCACGCGTGATCAGCGCGTCGCCACCCTGTGGGTGCAGGTTCACCAGGCTGACGAACCAGTCCGGAACACCCTCGATTTGCGTCGGCACGCTGCGTTCCACCAACACCCGTTCATCCACAATACTGACGACCCGGATGTTGCTGAAATAGCCACTGTCGAAAATCGAGCTGACCATCAATTCGATCATCGCCGGGTCGTCGATCTGCGCGGTCAACGACAGGCCCAGCGCCGTGGCGGCGTCCTGGGCGTGGGAGCGCAATTGGCTGAGCATCTGTTCACGGGAGCTTTCCAGGCTGACAAAAAAACTGCCGCTGAAGGCCACCAGCAAGAACAGGCAAATGGCGAGGAACAACTGTTTGCGCAGTGACATGAAAACACTCCTTGCATTGGCGGCTAGCCTTCGCCCACGGCGAACCCTTCGATTTGCATCTTTTTCAATACGTCTTGCCAGCGCGACAGTTTTTTCGAGTCGCTGCTGCGTTTACCGCCATTGGCTCCCGGCAAGTACAGGCCTTCGGCGTTGAAGGCGTACACCGGCAGCAAGTCTTTGCGTTGGGAGGCGGGGCGGATCTCGTCGATCAGGTTGTCCAGCACCAGCGGATCGGCCGTGGGGCTGCTGTAGAAGGTCAACACCATGTGCGCCTGGTTCTGGGTCAGGGCCTTGACGTAGGTGATGCGCAGTTTTTCGCTGGGAATCCCGAGATGACGCAGGCTGAAATATTTCGCCAGGGCGTAGTCTTCGCAGTCGCCTGCGGCTTTGATCAAGGATTCCACGGGCGTGGCCCAGTAATCGGTCTGATGCCAGATGCGCGTGTCATCCTGAAAACTCAGTTGCTGATTGAAGAAGTGATTGACCGCGTTCAGCTGTTCGCGCTCAGGCTGGTTGCGTTCGCTTTGCAGCATTTGGCTCCAGGCCTTGATCCGCCCCTGTGCCTCGCCAAGGGGGCCGTAGCGTTTTTCGGCCGTTTGCAGGACCTGCGCAAAATCCCAGTCGGCCCAGACACTGCCCAACCCGGCCAGCAGAAAACTCGCCAGCAGCAGCCATCCGCCGAACCGAAGTCGGAGCGTTGACCATCCTGGACTACGCGGACTGCGGGGCATGTCTGGCTGCTCGGGTGCAGATGCCTGAAGTCTAGGTGGTGTTTACGGCGAGGGAGGGCAGGTCGTCGGACGAAAGGACGTCGACGGGTTGTTTTCCGTGGCGAGGGGGCTTGCCCCCGTTGGGTTGCGAAGCAGCCCCAAAACCTGCAACCCACCTTCTCCTGACACACCGCATTGATCGGATTGGCGACTGCTTCGCAGCCGAACGCAGCCTCGCTGGGGCTCGACAGCTGCTACGGGGATCAGGGTTGATGCAGGGTTTTCTGTTTGAGGATGTAGATCGTCACCAGCACCGCACTGGTCAGCATGAACCCGCGCGCCCACGGCAGGGGCACCAGGTAGCAGGAGAACAGGATGCTCGCCCACATCAACCCGATGGTGTAGACCTTGCCCTTGAGCGGAATGCCGTTGCCGTCCAGATAGTCGCGAATCCAGGGGCCAAGCCGTGGATGTTCAACCAGCCAGTGATAGAAACGCGGCGAACTGCGGGCGAAGCAGGCTGCCGCCAACAGCAGGAACGGTGTGGTGGGCAGCACCGGCAGGAAAATCCCGATCACCCCCAGCACTACGTTCAGCCAGCCGATGGCCAGCAGCACGTAGCGCAACATCAGGGGGCGGTTGCCTATGGGGTTGTCCATAGGCAAAACCTTAGTGGTGACGTGGCTTGAGGATCGCCGGTTTTTCGTCTGGCGCGTTGCACAGCAAGTACAGCGCGGTCAGGGCTTCCGGGATTTGCACGATCATGTCGTCCATCAGGTTGGCGTCGGCCGCGATGTCGGAGAACTCAGGCTGTTCGTCGAACAGACCCGAACCGACCATGATCGGCAGCAGCATTTCACTGACTTCGTCTTCGGCAGTTTCGAACCAGGCGGCCTCGCGCAGGAACACGCCTTCCATGAAACCGATGCACCAGCCACGCAGGTCGGAATCGTCCGGGTCATCGCCCAGGTCGAGGTCGCACGGCAGCTCGAACTCTTCGTCGGACGCCAGTTGGCGGGCGATGTGAGCCTTGAGCAGCACCAGGGTGGATTCGATCGCTTCACGCTCGGTGTCGTCGGCGTAATGCGGTTCTTCGGCGAACAGCGCATCGATCCATTCGCGGTCGGGAACGCTTTCGGAACAGATCGACAGCGCGGTGAGGTAGCCGTGGGCGGCCACGTAGTCCAGCGCCTCGTCATGCAGCTCGTCGGCGTCGAGGAAGACTTGCAGGCGGGTTAGTTGCTCAGCGAAGGACATTAAAGGGCTACCTTGGGGAATATACGATGCGGGAATTCTAGGCCTTCTTGAGCGCTCAGGCCAGCCGCGCGGCATATTTGCTCCCGCGGTTGGCTTGTGTGCGTCTTATCAGCGGCGCCCTTTGCAGGGGAGGGCTCGGGTATACTCGCGCGTTTTGTGATGCCCTGCTGGCGTCACGGCTGAAATATGCAGCGTCACGCAATGCGCACTTACGATTTGTCTGTGCAGCTTTCGTGGTTCTGAACCAGCCTTGCAGGGATGTTTCGGTGATTTTTGGAGTTTTTATGCTCGAACAGGCTCAACGCGTCCTCAAGGACATCTTCGGCTACGACAGTTTCCGTGGCCGTCAGGGTGCAATCATTGAGCGCGTGGCCAGTGGCGGCGACGCCCTGGTGCTGATGCCTACCGGGGGCGGCAAGTCCTTGTGCTTCCAGGTGCCGGCGCTGCTGCGCGAAGGCCTGGCGGTGGTGGTGTCGCCGCTGATCGCGCTGATGGACGATCAGGTCGCCACCCTCGAAGAGCTGGGCGTCGCCGCAGCGTCGTTGAACTCCACCCTCAGCGCCGAGCAGCAGCGTGATCTTGCTGCACGGATCAAGCGCGGCGAGGTGAAAATGCTCTACCTGGCGCCCGAGCGCCTGGTGCAGCCACGGATGCTGGCCTTCCTGCAAAGTCTCGAAATCGCCTTGTTCGCCATCGACGAAGCGCACTGCGTGTCCCAATGGGGGCACGATTTCCGCCGCGAATACCTGCAACTGGGCCAGTTGGCGGAATTGTTCCCCAGCGTCCCGCGCATCGCCCTGACCGCCACCGCCGACAAGCGCACCCGGGAAGAAATCGTCGATCGCCTGCATTTACAGGATGCCGAGCGTTTCCTGTCGAGTTTCGACCGCCCGAATATTTTCTATCGCATCGTGCCCAAGGAGCAGCCGCGCAAGCAGTTGCTGGCGTTCCTCGCCGAGCGGCGCAGCGATGCCGGCATCGTTTACTGCTTGTCGCGCAAAAAGGTCGACGAAGTGGCGGTGTTCCTCAGTGAGCAAGGCTTCCCGGCGCTGCCGTACCACGCCGGTCTGGCCAACGAAACCCGGGCGCATCACCAAAAACGCTTCCTCAACGAGGAAGGCCTGATCATGGTCGCCACCGTGGCGTTCGGCATGGGCATCGACAAGCCCAACGTGCGTTTTGTGGCTCACCTCGACTTGCCGAAGTCCCTTGAGGCGTATTACCAGGAAACCGGTCGCGGCGGTCGTGACGGTCTGCCGGCGGATGCCTGGATGGCGTACGGCCTGCAAGACGTGGTGATGCTCAAGCAGATGCTGCAAAACTCCGAAGGCGACGAACGCCACAAGCGTCTGGAGCAGCACAAGCTCGACGCCATGCTCTCGCTCTGCGAAGAAACCCGTTGCCGCCGCCAGACCCTGCTCGCGTACTTCGACGAAGACATGCCCGAGCCCTGCGGCCACTGCGACAACTGCGTCGACGGCGTGCAGACCTGGGACGCTACCGAGCCGGCCCGCCAGGCGCTGTCGGCGATCTACCGCACCGGCCAGCGCTATGGCGTCGGCCATCTGGTGGACGTGTTGCTGGGCAAGGACAACGAAAAGGTCCGCAGTTTCGGCCATCAGCATTTGTCGGTATACGGCGTAGGCAAAGCGCTGGGCGAAAGTGAATGGCGCTCCTTGTTCCGACAACTTGTTGCTCGCGGTCTGGCGGACATCGACCTCGAAGGCTACGGCGGGCTGCGCCTGAGCGATACCTGCCGGCCGCTGCTCAAGGGCGAAGTGACCCTGGAACTGCGCCGCGACCTCAAGCCGCAAACCACCGCCAAAAGCAGCAAGAGCCAGGCGAGCCAACTGGTCCGTTTCGAGGAGCGCGAACAGTGGGAAGCGCTGCGTGCCTTGCGCCGCAAACTGGCCGAAGAACATGGCGTGCCGCCGTATGTCATCTTCCCCGATTCGACGCTGCTGGAAATGCTCCGCAGTCAGCCGACCTCGCTGGCGGAAATGGCCACGGTCAGCGGTGTCGGCGCGCGCAAACTGGAACGTTACGGCGAGGCTTTCCTCGAAGTGCTCGGCGGTCAGGTCGAGGCGCCGAAAGTGGTGGCCGATGTGCGCCACGAGCTGATCACGCTGGCCCGGGCCGGCATGACACCGCTGCAGATCGCCGGTCAGCTGCAATGCTCGGAAAAGAACGTCTACACGATGCTCGCCGAGGCCATCGGCAAGCAGCAGCTGTCACTGGAACAGGCGCTGGACCTGCCCGAAGAGTTGATGGGCGAAGTTCAGGACGCCTTCCTCGACGGCGAAGGCGAGTTGCCGCCGGTGGCGGAGATCGCCGCGTTGTTCGCAGGGCGGGTGCCGGAAGGCGTTTTGTATTGCGTACGTGCCGCGCTGCAGTCGGAATTCGAAATTTGAATGGCCTGTCGCGCAGATGTAACGATTCAGTACAGAGCAAACCTTGCCTATAGCCAAAGGTCATGCTTAGCTGACTAATAATTAGTTTTTCTCTATTTCAGTCTAATCATGAGTGTTTTATGCCGTTAACCGATCAACACCGCTTTGGCATGCAACTGGCCCAGATGTCTCGCGGCTGGCGTGCCGAACTGGACCGCCGACTGGCTGGCCTGGGCCTGTCCCAGGCGCGCTGGCTGGTGCTGCTGCACCTGGCGCGTTTCGATGATGCTCCCACCCAGCGTGAACTGGCGCAAAGCGTCGGCGTCGAAGGGCCTACCCTGGCTCGGCTGCTCGATAGCCTGGAAAGTCAGGGCCTGGTGCAACGCCAATCGGTGCTGGAAGACCGTCGGGCGAAAAAAATCGTCCTCTGTGCCCCGGCCCGCCCCTTGATCGAACAAATTGAAACCATTGCCACGCAACTGCGCCACGAATTGTTCGAAGGCGTTGATGAGGCGGATTTGAAGGTCTGCATGCGTGTCCACGCGCACATCCTGGGCAACCTGGAAAAATCTTGAGGCACAACCACGCGTCGGACTTTTGAGATACCCCGTTGGGCAGACTATAAAGAACTACTAGGCAATATCGTGTTCGTACCGGATGTGCGAATGCATACAGGTTGGTTCTGGTTATCTAAGGGATGCTCATGCTCGAGAGTTGGCACGTTGTATTGCGGTGTTGCACCCGGCTGCTGCTGGTCGGTGGTGCCGTCACTTACTCGGCATTGGCCCCCGCGCTAGGCTTGGGTGAGATCACCCAGCATTCGGCGTTGAATCAGCCGTTCAGCGCCGATATCGCCCTGCTGGATGTCGGGGGGCTGGAGGAGGGCGAGCTGTCGGTCAGCCTGGCGACGGCGGAAGAATTCAGCCGCGCCGGTGTCGAGCGGGTGTTCTTCCTCAATAACCTGAAGTTCACGCCGATCCTGCGGGGCAACCGCAACCTGATCCGGGTGACGTCCAGTAAACCGGTCAAGGAACCCTTTCTGAATTTTCTGGTGCAGCTCAATCAGCCCAATGGGCGTTTGCTGCGCGAGTACACCGTGCTGATCGATCCGCCGGGTTCACCTGGGATTGTTCCCGTCAACGACGACCCCGCGCCGAGCCCTCAGGATTCCGCGTTCCCGTCTGTTGAACCGGCTGTTGCACCGCCACCTGCGGTGAATAGTTCGGCACCCAAGCCTGATGTCGATAAACCAGCCGCCACGCCGGCGAATGATCCTGTTGCCGAACAACTGGCCACCAGCGTGCTGCAAAACCAGCAGCTGCAAAAGACCATCGATGAACTCAATGCGAAGCTGCAGGCGCAGGACGAGCAGATCGCCGTTCAGAAAAAACAGGTGACTGAGCTGCAAACCCAACTGACGGAAGTCAAGCAGGCGTCGGCGGCGCCTGCCGCACCCGAGGTGCCGGCGCCGGTTCCGGTGGTTGTCGAGACGTCCGAAGCATCCCATTGGCCGTTGATCATCGGGTTGCTGTCGTTGGTGGCCTTGGTGTCGCTCGCAGTGTTCATTCGCCGTCAACGACAGCAGGTTCAGGCCTTACCCGAGCCGCTACCCGCGCAGTCGTCACGTCATGAACCGGTGCTCAACCGCACGGCAGAAACAGCCAGGCCAGCCACCCAGACGCAATCGGTGGCCGGCTCGGCGGATGAGACTGCTGCAGGCGACGTGCTGGAAGGGGTGAGTATCTACCTCGCCTATGGCCGTTTGTCCGAAGCTGCCGGTTTACTGCGAGAGGCGTTGGTCAAGGAACCCCAGCGCACCGATCTGGCCGTACAGCTGCTGGAAATTTTTGGCAAACAGGGTGATGTGCAAGCATATGACGCGCAGGAAAGTAACCTGCGTGAGGCTGGGTTTGACGCGCAGCAACTTCGGGACATTCGCGCTCGCCATCCGAAACTGATTGGCGCCGTCGCACCGGCGGTCGCTGCCGTAGCGGTGGCTCCACCGACGGTAGCCGCTCCTGAAGCGGCACCTGGCGATGAGTTCCAGCTGAACCTCGACGACCTGTCGATGGATGCGAACTGGGACCTGATCAGCCCCTTCGACAACTCACCGCCCAGCGCCAAACCGTCGAATCAGCCATCACCGGCAGACGAGCCCGGATTCACCTCGAACCTGCATGTGTTGCCCGATGTCTTCGAAATACCCGACGAGCCGACGCTGGATGAGCCCGAGCTTGAATGGGTCGCCGAACCTGACTCGCAATCTCTGGACGAGACCTTTCTCAACGAATTCAGCGATCCGGGCCAGTCGCTGGAGCTTGAACCGCTGACTGCTGAATTGATCGATCTTGAACCGGCCGAGCCGAGCAGCGCGGGCAAACTCGAACAGGCCCAGACCTGCATTGACGACGGCGATCTGGACAGCGCCATCGAGCTGCTGAACGAGTTGCTCAAGGAAGGCGACGAACCACTGAAGGAGACGGCCCGAACGCTGTTGGCGGGTATTCGCTGAAGATCATTTCGGTTATGCGGTTTATCATGGCGACGCCTTCAGGCAGAGGAGTTTTGCCAATCATGACCGCACGTAAACCGGAAATCGTCATCACCTACTGCACGCAATGCCAATGGCTGTTGCGCGCCGCCTGGCTGGCCCAGGAACTGCTCAGCACCTTCGGCGACGACCTGGGCAAAGTATCCCTGGTGCCCGGCACTGGTGGGGTATTCCACATTTTCTGCGACGATGTGCAGCTCTGGGAACGCAAGGCCGACGGCGGTTTCCCCGAGGCCAAGGTGCTCAAGCAGCGGGTCCGCGATCAGATCGATCCGGACCGCGACCTGGGCCACAACGACCGCACTCAGTGAGACGGCGCTTGCGCGGCAACGGTCTTGTGGCTTGAACCGCCGGACAACCGGCTGGAGACCACGATGGCCACGATGATCAACGCGCCGCCGATCAGCATGCGCAGCGTCGGGTTTTCATCGAACAACAACCAGGCCAGGGTGATGCCGTAAACCGGCTCCAGGGCAAACACCACTGACGCGGTCCGGGCCTTGATCACCGCCAGGCTGGCGACGAACAGGCTGTGAGCGACGCCGGTGCAGAACACCCCGAGCAGGCCAATCCACAGCCAGTCGATGGCGCGTACTTCGTTCAACTGCGGCATCGCCACCGGCAGCAGGCAGATCGCAACCACTACGTTCTGACACAGCGCCGCCTGCACCGGCGGGATTCGCCCGGAGCTGGCGCGGTTGGTCAGGGACAGCAGGGAGAACAGCAGGCCGGAGGCTACTGCCCACAACAGGCCGGTGGTGGCGCCGCTGGCCAGATCGAAGTCCGGTGTGACCAGTACCAAACCAATGCTGACCAGCACCACCAGCAGAATTTCATTGGCGCGGATGCGCTCGCGGAAAATCAGCCCTTCGAGGATCACGGTAAACGCCGGGAAACTGGCAAAGCCCAGGGTCGCGATCGCCACCCCGGCCACCTTCACCGCAATGAAGAAACTCACCCAGTGCCCGGTCAGCAGCAAGCCGCTGAGCAACAGGCGGCGCCAGTCCACGGCGTCGAGTGTCTGCCAACGGGTATTACTGGCGAACCGGGCGAAAAACGCCAAGGCGAGGACGGCAAACGCGGCACGACCGAACACGATGATTGCCGGTGAGGCAGCGGCAAGTTTGCCGAACACGCCGGTCAGGCCGAACATCAGTGCACCGATATGCAGAGCGCCAAGGGCGGTACGGGGAGTCATTGCAGTCCTTGAATAACGCATCGAATCTGGCCGACGACACCGTCGGCCCCTGTAGGAGCTGCCGAAGGCTGCGATCTTTTGACCTTGATCTCCAAAAGCAAGATCAAAAGATCGCAGCCTTCGGCAGCTCCTACATTGAATCGTGCTCAGCCGGTTATGTCTGTCGCCAGACTCGCGTCATTTGTCGCCAGCCTCGCGGCGCAATTTACCGGGTGAGGCGCCGAATTCACGTAGCACTGCTGCGGCGAATGCGCTCTGGGAGCTGTAGCCGACCCGACACGCGATCTCGCCAATGGGCAGCGCCGAATCGCGCAACAAGCGCACGGCGATGTGCAGCCGGCGACTGCGGATGTAGTCCATCGGTGTTTGCCCGCATTCCGCCACGAACCGCGCGTGCAAGCGAGCGCTGGACAGGCCGACAATGCGCGCCAGATCGGCGACTTGCAGTGGATAGGCCGCGTATTGATCGATGTGAGCATTGAGCGCCGCATACGGTAGACGCCGACCGCCGACCGTGTCGGGCTTGGCGTTGTTGAGGCTGGCCAGCAGTAACACCGCGCCTTGCTGGGCGATCAGCGGATCGCTGATCGGGCTGCCGGCCAGCCAGCTCACCAATTGGCTTTGCCCGGCGTCCAGCGACAGGCGCCCGGCGTTGTCGAGCAAGCGGCGGCTGGCCTCGGCGTGGTCCCCCAGTGACTGAGACACCCACTGATCGCTCGGCACATCCAGCACCAGGCAACGACTGCCATGGGCACTGTCGCAGGCATGATGCGCCCCGGACGGCACCACCACGAAACTCTGCTGAACCACCTGACTGCCAAGCCCCTCGACCTCGAAATCCAGTGCGCCCGACAGCCCGAATACCAGTTGCGCGTGGTCGTGGCTGTGGACGATCAGGTCGTGGGTGTATTGGCGCAGTGTGAGGATCGGTCTCATCGCAGGTCTCGTGGCGATATTGATGAGTGAAGCCGCCAGTCTACACCGAGGCCCTGCGTTCGCGCGTTGTCACAGGACTGACTTGCGATTGTCATGGGCAATTAACCCGACCGGCGCAAGCTTGCCAAAACTTGTCCAGAGGGTTGCCCATGACCAGCGCCGAGCTCGCCAAACCCAGCCGTAAGCAACGTGTGCGGACCTTATGGATTTCCGACGTGCATTTGGGCACACGGGACTGCCAGGCCGAACACCTGTCGCAGTTTCTCAAGGGCTACCATGCCGACAGGATTTACCTGGTCGGTGACATCATCGACGGCTGGAAGCTGCGTAGCGGCATGTATTGGCCCCAGGCGCACACCAACGTGATTCGTCGCCTGCTGACCATGAGCAAGCGCGGCACAGAAGTTATCTACGTCACCGGCAACCATGACGAATTCCTGCGCCGTTATTCGAAACTGATGCTGGGCAATATCCAGCTGGTGGACGAAGCCGTGCACGTGACCGCCGATGGTCGTCATCTGCTGGTGATTCATGGCGATCAGTTCGACGTGATTACTCGCTATCACCGCTGGCTGGCGTTCCTCGGCGACTCGGCCTACGAATTCACCCTGACCCTCAACCGTTGGCTCAACCATTGGCGGGCCCGTTATGGCTACGGCTATTGGTCGTTGTCGGCGTACCTCAAGCACAAGGTCAAGACCGCCGTCAGTTTCATCAGCGATTTTGAGGAAGCCATTGCCCACGAATGCGTCAAACGCGAGTTGCATGGCGTGGTGTGTGGGCACATTCACCATGCCGAGATTCGCAAGGTTGGTGAGGTGGATTACCTCAATTGCGGGGATTGGGTGGAATCGTGCACGGCGCTGATCGAGCATTGGGACGGCTCGATCGAGTTGTACCGGTTGGCCGATGCGCAGGCGCGGGAGGCGGAATTGAAGGCAATTAAAGTCGCTGAGCCGGCGTAAAAGCAAAATCAAAAGATCGCAGCCTGCGGCAGCTCCTACAGGAGATCGCATTCCCATGTAGGAGCTGCCGAAGGCTGCGATCCTTTGATCTTCAGGCTGGCGCTTGTTCTTCCATCGCCGCCTTGTAGATCGAGTTCTTCGGCTGCGCAAACAACCGTTCCATCATCGGTTCGAAGAAGCTCAGCGGCAGTGTGTCGTATGCCGGATCGAACGCCGCTGCATCGTACCGGGCGCAAAAATCGATGGTCGCCTGATACTGCGGATGAGCGCTGAATTGCTCGCGCAAGTGCCGGTCCATGCCCAGGTGATGGAAGAAGTAATAGCCCTGGAAAATCCCGTGTTTCTCCACCATCCACAGGTTCTCGGCACTGACGAACGGCTTGAGGATCGCCGCGGCGATGTCCGGGTGGTTGTAGGACCCCAGTGTGTCGCCGATGTCATGGAGCAAGGCGCAGACCACGTACTCTTCGTCGCGGCCATCGCGCCAGGCACGGCTGGCGGTTTGCAGCGAGTGGGTCAGGCGATCCACCGGGAATCCGCCGAAATCACCTTCCAGTAATTTCAAATGCGCCACGATCCTTGTAGGCAATTGCCGGGCATAGGCACTGAAGTCTGCGGCGATGATCGCCCAGTCTTGCTGCGTGCCGTCCTGCATGTGGGTAAAACGGGCGCGGGCATTCATCGGCTATCCTCTTGTTCTTATCGAAAGGGATGTTTGGAGTGTAGGACTCGGATCCAGAGCGCTGCACTGGCTGCACAGGACGCTTTTGTGGCCAAAGGAGCCTAGAACGGCACGCGACCTACAATCATGTCGCGGTACATGACGAAATCGCCGAGCAGGCTGTAAAAAGGATGCTGAAAGGTTGCAGGACGATTCTTCTCGAAGAAGAAATGCCCGACCCAGGCGAAGCTGTAACCGGCCAGCGGCAGGGCCAGCAACAGCCACCATGGGCCTTTGGCGATGGTCAGCGCCAAAATGAAAATAACCAGCGTGGTGCCGACAAAGTGCAATCGTCGACAAGTGCTGTTGCGGTGTTCGCTGAGGTAATACGGGTAAAACGCAGCGAAGCTGTTGAAACGTTTGATGTTTTCCACGACTGCGATCTCTGTGGTGTGTGCGCAGGCGACAAGTTGCGCTGCGGGTAGCCTATTTAAGTCTAGAGTGATCATTGGCATCAGCCAGTGACAATAGGCGCCACTTTAGTATCCTTCGGAATTGGGTCGTGGCATGCGGCCATCACGTAGTAAACGCCATGAGCGAAAGAACGACTTCTGCAAGCTGGGCGATGGGGATTGTCAAAGCACTGGAAATGGACGGCCTGGATTGCCGGGTTTTGTTCAAACAGCTAGGGCTCGACTATGCGGCACTGGATGATCCGGATGCGCGGTTCCCGCAAGATTCCATGACGCGGCTATGGCAGCGCGCGGTCGAGCTGTCCGGCAACCCGGCGATCGGCCTGAACATGGGCAAGGTGGTGCGACCGGCGTCCCTGCACGTCGCCGGTTATGCCTTGATGTCCAGCCGGACCCTGGCCGAAGGCTTTCAACGTCTGGTGCGTTATCAGCGAATCATCGCCGAAAGTGCCGATCTGAGTTTTCGCATACTGGACGAGGGTTATGCGCTGATTCTGACGGTGCATGGCGACCACTTGCCGCCGACCCGACAAAGCGCCGAAGCATCGATGGCCTGTGCCCTGGCGTTTTGCGGCTGGTTGACCGGGCGCACGCTGTGTCCGCGCAAAGTGCTGCTGCAGGGCGATCAACCCGACGACCTCGAACCGTATAAGCAAGCCTTCCACGCGCCGATGATGTTCAATGCGCCCTATGACGCCTTGATTTTCGAGCGCGCTGACCTGGAGGCGCCGTTGCCCACCGCCAACGAGGCCATGGCGCTGCTGCACGACCGCTTTGCCGGTGAATACCTGGCGCGGTTTGCCGAGAGCCGCGTGACCCACAATGCGCGGCAGGTGTTGTGCCGCTTGCTGCCCCAGGGCGAACCCAAGCGCGATGCAGTGGCGCAGGCGCTGCACCTGTCGCAACGCACCTTGCAGCGACGCTTGCAGGAAGAGGGCACGAGTTTTCAGTCGTTGCTGGATGACACGCGGCGTGAACTGGCCGAGCAATACCTGGCGCGACCAAGCATGACGCTACTGGAAATTGCCTACCTGCTGGGGTTTGCCGATCCGAGCAACTTCTTCCGCGCTTTCCGACGCTGGTTCGATACTACCCCCGGCGAATACCGGGCGCGGCTGACGGAAGCGCTCACGCCGGTCAGTGACGCCAGAACGCAGGGATACACAGAACAAACACCGTAATGATCTCCAGTCGGCCCAGCAGCATGCCGAACGAGAGAATCCACTTCGCGGCATCCGGCAGGCTGGCGAAGTTACCCGCCGGGCCAATGGTTTCGCCCAACCCTGGGCCGACGCCGGACACCGTGCTGGCCGCGCCGGTCAGGGCGGTCATCCAGTCCACGCCGAGCAGCGACAGCAGTAGAGCGATCACGCAAATGGTGATGGCGAAAAAGAACGAAAAGGTCAGGATCGAACGCACGATTTCTTCGTCGAGACGGTGGCCGTTGTACTTCTGCTTGATCACCGCGCGCGGGTGAATCAACTGGTTAAGGTTGGCCTTGAGCAGAATGTAGGCCACCTGGAAGCGGAAAATCTTGATCCCGCCAGCGGTCGAACCCGAGCAGCCGCCAACAAACCCCAGGTAAAAGAACAGCATCAGCGAGAAGTTGCCCCAGAGGCTGTAGTCCCCCAGTGCAAAACCTGTCGTCGTCACCACCGAAGTGACGTTCAGCGCCACATGCCGCAAGGCGTCCAGCCAATGCAATTGGGTGGTCCACCAGTACCAGGTGCCGAGCACCAGCCAGGTCACCAGCAGCATGCCGAGCAAGCCTTGCACCTGTTCATCCTTGATCAGCGCCCGACGGTTACCGCGCAATGTGGCGACATACAGGGTGAACGGCAGGGCGCCGAGAATCATGATGACGATCGCGACCCAATGCACCGCAGGCTCTGGCCACTTGGCCAAAGACTGGTCGGAGGTGGAAAACCCGCCGGTGGAAATCGCCGACATCGCATGGTTGATCGCGTCGAACGGGCTCATCCCGGCCCACCAGAACGCCAGGCTGCCGAAAATGGTGATGCCGACGTAGGTCGCAACGATCAAACGCGCCACCATGTGCGAACGGGGCATGACCTTTTCGGAACGGTCTGACGACTCGGTCTGAAACAGCCGCATGCCACCGATGCGCAGCAATGGCAGAATCGCTACCGCCATGCCGATAAAGCCGATCCCGCCGATCCAGTGCAGCAAGGAGCGCCATATCAGGATGCCGGGGGACATGGTGTCCAGGCCCGTGAGCACCGTCGAGCCGGTGGCGGTGATGCCGGACATGCTTTCGAAGAACGAGTCGGTGTAGCTGATGTTCTGGGTCAGCAGGAACGGCAGGGCGGCGAAGATGCACACCACCAGCCAGCTGCTGACGGTCAGCAGGTACATGTCTCGCGGGCGCAGATGGATGTGTTCGGGGCGCCCCGGAATCACCAGGGCCAGGCCGGCGACAAAGGTAATCATGCTGGCCCAGAGGAATGACGGCAGGTCGCTGGTGCGCTCGAAGATCACCAGGGTAGCCATGGGCACGGCCATGGAAATGGCCAGCGTGATCAGGAAGATGCCGATGATGAAACCAATGATCCGTAAGGTCGGCAACGCCATGAAGTCCGCTCGGGCTGAAGTAGGGAAGGGCGCCATTCTACCTGCGGGGCAGGGCATGTAAACCGACAGCCCTGTGCCGGATACCGCTAGAATAGGCAGACATTTTTTTCAGGAGGTGGCCGATGCAGGCTCTCGACGCTTTGCTCAACCGTGTTTCCGTTCCACGACTGCTTGATCCGGCGCCCACTGCCGAGCAACGCGAAGTGCTGTTTGCCGCCGCGATGCGTGCGCCAGACCACGGCCATTTGCAGCCTTGGCGCTTCCTGACAGTCGAAGGCGAAGCGCGCGAGCAAATGGGCGAGTTGCTGGCCGAAGCGGCGAAACTGCAAGACAGCGAGGTGTCAGAAGCCGCGCTGGACAAGGCCCGTAACGGCCCGCTGCGTGCACCGCTGGTGGTTGTGGTGATCGCGCGTTTGCAGGATCACGTCAAATACCCGAAATCCGAACAATTGTTGGCGGCAGGCTGCGCGGCTCACGGGATTTTGCTGGCCGCTTACGCGCAAGGCATTGGCGCCGTGTGGCGCACTGGTGAGCTGGCCTATTCGCCGCATGTAGCCAAAGGGTTGGGCCTGGCTGAAGGGGAAGAGGTGATTGCGTTCCTTTATCTCGGTACACCGCAGAAAGAACCGCGTGTGGCGGAGAAGGTTGATCTGGCCGAGTTTGTCAGCGCCTGGCCTGGTAAGGCCTGAAGATCAAAAGATCGCAGCCTCGTTGCACTTGTAGGAGCTGTCGAGTGAAACGAGGCTGCGATCTTTTTGCATCACCCCCGATTTACGGCTGCACCACCGCCCCCGGCACCAACGGCAATTCCAGGCTGGCAATAAACCCGCCCCCAGGGTGATTGGCCAGCACCAGGCTGCCGCCATGGCGTTCCGCCGCACGGCGTGCGATGGCCAGCCCCAGGCCATGCCCGGCCGTTGTCTGCCCCGGTGCCCGATAGAACGGCTCACCCAGCTGATTCAAATGCTCGTTTTCTACTCCGGGGCCGTGATCGCGCACGCTGACCACAATCCTGTCGCCCTGACGCGACGCCTGCATTTCGATCGGTTGCCCGACCGGGTTAAAGCGCTGGGCATTGCGCAGCAGGTTGTCCACGGCGCGCTCGATCATGGTCGGCCAACCTCTGAGGTTCAGTTGCGGCTCGGCCTCAAGGCGCACGTTCTGCTCCGGCGAACTTAGCTGAGCATCCTTTTGCAGGGTATTGAGCAGTGCATTGAGATCCACTTCTTCGGCACTGGCGTTGTCGGCATCGACCCGCGCCAACACCAGGATTTCGCTGATCAGTGCTTCCAGTCGATCACATTCACGGGTCAGGCGCGGCCAGAGTTTTTCCCGCTCCTGGGGATTGGCCCGCTCGGCCAGTGCCAGCGCAATGCGCAGTCGGGCCAAGGGCGAACGCAACTCGTGGGACACATCGCGCAGCAATTGCCGCTGACTGCCGATCAGGCTTTGCAGGCGCGCGCCCATGCGGTTGAAGTCGTTGGCCAGCACACCGAATTCATCGCGGCGGTTAGCCAGTTGCGCCAGGCTGTTTTGCTGATACGTCGTCTGCCCCAACTCATGCACTGCGCCACGTAAACGGCTCAGCGGTCGGGTGATGGAAAAGGTCACCAGCAGGCTGAACAGGGTCAGTACCACCAGGGCAATACCCAGCGCACTCAACGGCCAGAGCAGGCTCTCACGGTGCCAGGCGTCCAGTTCCGGGTGGGGAATGCGATAGATCAGCAGGTAGGTGTCGCCCGTCTTGGCGCTGGTGTATTCATCGGTCAGGCGTCGCCACGGCAGGCGCCGATCATCGTTTTGCTGCCGTGCTTCGAAGGCGGCTGCACGCCGAGGGAAGGTGCCGCGTACCACCGGGTCTCCTGCCTCGTTGAGCACCTGAACGTCGATGTGATATTGGCGCTTGCGCTGCTCCAGGATGTCCTGGGCGGCTTCTTCGCCCTGGCTTTCGTAGGTTTGCGTCCACTGTTCGGCCAGGGTATTGAGGCCCGGGTGGCGACTGAGAATCCACGCGTCCTGGTTGAGCATGTGCCCCAGCAAAATGGAAAGCCCTGCAACCAGAGCGATGGCCAGCCAGAAGCTGGCCAGGATACGCCAGAACAATGAGCGCACAGAAAATCCTCGAACAAGCCCAAATCAATGTGTGGCGAGGGGGCTTGCCCCCGTTGGGTCGCGAAGCGGCCCCGGCATCTCAACGCTAAACCGCATGCAACGGGTTTATGACTGCTTCGCAGCCGAACGGGGCGATGCGGCGTTCCGACAAGCCCCCTCGCCACACAATGAACTGAGTGACATCAGACCCAACGGTGATTAACCGTTGGGTCCGGGGTTAACGCATTATTGCGCTTTTTGCGCTTGCTGCGCTTTCCAGGCCTGGAACTCGGCCCATTCGGCGCGACGCTCAGCTTGTTTCTTCTGGATCTCGTCGAATTGCTTCTGTTGATCCGGTTTCAGCAGGGCGCGAACGTCGGCTTCGGCTTTCTTGTGCTTGGCCTCCATCTCGTCTTTCAGGGCTTTCTGGTCGGCTGGCGAGAGTTTTTCCAGGTACTTGTCGACCAGTTGCTGACGCTCGTGCATCTGCTCGCCCATGATTTTGCGGATCTGCTCGCGCTGTTCGCGGCTCAGGTCCAGTTGGCTGTAAGGGCCTTTACCGTGCATGCCGTGCATCTGACCGCCGTGGCGTGAGCCGTCCATGTGATCACCCATAGGGCCTGTGCCTTCAGGCATGGCCATGGCAACGGTCGGCAGGGCGGCAGCAAACATCAGAGCGATAAGAGTCTTGCGCATGGTGTATCTCCTTGTCTCGTTCCCGGTACGTTCCGGATGTGTGCAGATTACGCAGATCAAGGTCAACGGCGGTCAGCGGAGCGTAAAGCTTGGGTAAAGACGGTTTTCTGCCTTCCTGACAATTCCGACACGGTCCACGTAGGAGCTGCCGAAGGCTGCGATCTTTTGATTTTCGGCGTAAGTGATGACGCTGAAGATCAAAAGATCGCAGCCTTCGGCAGCTCCTACAGGGGGATCGCGTTGGATTCAGAGGCTGTAGTAGTAACCGCGACTGCGCAGGGCCACGATGCGTGGGCGGCCGTCGGGGTGTGGGCCGATTTTTTTGCGCAGGTTGCTGACGTGCATGTCCAGGCTGCGGTCATACAGGGTCAGTTTGCGACCGAGGGCGATTTGCGCCAGTTCCTGCTTATCCAGCGGTTCGCCGGGTTGCTTGAGCAGGGCTTCGAGCAGGCGGCTTTCGGAAACGGTGAGGGTGAATTCCTGTTCATCGATGCTGACCACCCCGCGCACCGGGCTGAAGCACAGGTCGCCCAGCTCGAGCTGGCTGGAGACCGCCGTCGGATGACTGCGGCGCAACACCGCGCGCAGGCGGGCGGTCAGTTCCCGTGGGTCGCACGGCTTGGCCAGATAATCGTCGGCGCCCAGTTCCAGGCCGAGGATGCGGTCCAGCGGTTCGCCACGGGCTGACAGCATCAGCACCGGCAAATCCGGATGGTCGCTACGCAGTTGCTTTAGCAGTTCCAGGCCGCTGCCGTCCGGCAGCATCACGTCCAGCACCACGGCCGCCGGAGACGTTTCGGCCAACGCGCGACGGGCGCTCTGGCCATCGTGGCAGGCGCGAACCTGAAAGCCTTCCTGGCTCAGCCAACTGCTCAGGAGCTCACACAGCTCCTGGTCATCATCAATTAGTAACAGCTCGCTCATGACTCACTCAATTTAGCCATTGCCTACGTTTTCTGGTGGCACCACTGGCGAAGATACCGCAGAGCAGGGCCAATAGCGCTACTGCCGCCCCAATAACGAACCACTGCTGCTGGTCGGTCAGCAGGCGCGGTAGCGGGCTGGCCAGGGCTTCCTTGAGTTGCAGCTTCAGGCGCTGATTCTCCTGGCGCAACCGGCTCAGCTGGGCGCTTTCGCGTTCGCCATCGGTGGTTTGCAATTGTTTGCTCAGTGTTTCTCGTTGCTGCTCGCTTTCTTTCAAGCGCTGCTGCAACTCGGTGATCTGGCTACCGGCGCTCAAGGACAGCGGCGTCGAATTACCGCCATTGGCGCTTTCTTCACCATGGGCGGGTGCCATGATCGACAACGTCACCAACATCAGACACAACGGACCTTTGCGCATCGCAACTCCTGATTCCAATACGAGTATTGGGCAGGTTGTCGGCCGGTAAACGAGAATAATGAGCGATTGAACGTGCGATGAATCAATGAGATTCACCGCACGCGAGAACTTTACGGCAGGACTTGCTTGAACGGCTTGACCAGAACATTGGCGTAGACGCCTGCGGCAACGTACGGATCGGCGTCGGCCCAGGCCTTGGCGGCGCTCAGGGACTCGAATTCGGCGACGATCAGGCTGCCAGTGAAACCGGCTGCGCCCGGATCATTGCTGTCGACCGCCGGGTGTGGACCGGCCAATACGATACGACCTTCGCCCTTGAGCACTTGCAGACGCTCAAGGTGCGCAGGCCGTGCGGCCAGTCGGGCTTCCAGGGAGTTGGCGACGTCTGTGGCAATGATTGCGTAAAGCATGTCAGTCCTCGGTTTTTGGCGTTTTGGTGTCGGCGTCGTGCAGGTGGCGGGACAGATAGATGCCCTGGCCGACCAGGAACAGCAAAGTCATGCCCAGGCTGCCGAAGACCTTGAAGTCTACCCAGTAGCTCTGGAAGGTGAACGCGACGAACAGGTTGGCGGCACCGCAAAACAGGAAAAAAACGATCCAGGCGATGTTCAGCCGGGTCCAGACCGGCTCCGGCAGGGTCAGCGCGTGGCCCATGATGCGTTTGATCAGCAGTTGGTCACCGACAAAGTGGCTGCCGATGAACGCGAGGGCGAACAGCCAGTTGACCACCGGGGCTTTCCATTTCAGGAAGGTTTCGCTGTGGAACGCCAGGGTCAGGCTGCCGAAGACCAGGCAGGCAATTAGGGTCAGCCACTGGCTCTTCTCCAGCTTGCGCTGCTTGATGTACAGCGTGCCGTAGACCACCAGGGAGCTGATGATCAGCATCGCGGTGGCGCTGTAAATACCACCGACAGACAGTTGATGACCGCCAATGTCGACGACCCGCGGGTCGATTTTGAAGACGATGAAAAACAGCAGAAGCGGGATGAAGTCGATGAATTGTTTCACAGTGGCAGCCAGAAGCAGGATGTGGCGGCATAATAACAAACATATTGACGCGCGATAGCGTCCGCTGATTTGAGGTTACATAGTCCTGTGAATGTTGATTTGCACTGCCATAGCACGGCCTCCGATGGCGCCCTGGCGCCTGCGGCACTGGTTGCGCGTGCGTTCGAGAAAGGCGTGCGAGTCCTGGCCTTGACTGATCACGACACCCTTGAAGGCCTCGACGAGGCCCGTAGCGCCGCGACGGCGCTGGGGATGCAACTGGTCAACGGCGTCGAATTGTCCTGCACCTGGGGCGGGGCGACCATTCATGTGCTGGGCTATGGTTTCGACGTCAATGCCGCGCCGTTGGTCGAGGCCATCGCCAAACTGCACGATGGCCGTTGGCTTCGGTCCGAAGAAATAAGCCGCAAGTTGGCGCTGAAAGGTATGCCGGGGGCGCTTGACGGCGCCCGGGCGATTCAGCAGGAGCTGGGCGACAGCGGCAACGCGCCGGCCCGTCCGCACTTCGCCGACTGGATGGTGCGCGAAGGTTTCGTCAAGGATCGCGCCGAAGCGTTCCGCAAATGGCTGGGCGCCGGCAAGCTGGGAGACGTCAAGCTGCACTGGCCGACCCTCGAAGACACCGTCGAGACCCTGCGCGCCGCGGGTGCCTGGGTCAGCCTGGCGCACCCCTGGCACTACGATTTCACTCGCAGCAAGCGTCGCCGCCTGATTTCTGACTATATTCAAGCCGGGGGCCACGCGATTGAAGTGGTCAATGGCCATCAGCCCGCCGAGCAAGTGGGCAGCCTGGCGATTCTTGCCCGCGAGTTTGGTCTGCTGGTCAGTGCCGGCAGTGATTTTCATGGCCCTGGAGGCTGGTCCGAGATCGGTGAATACCGCCCGCTCCCGGAGGATCTGCCACCACTGTGGTGTCGATTCAAACATGACCCAATTATTGCCGCCGTCTGAACAGGTAGAGAATGTGAGTCAATTTTTCCAGATTCATCCGGAAAACCCGCAAGCGCGCCTGATCAAACAGGCTGTCGAGATCATCCGCAACGGCGGGGTGGTGATTTATCCCACAGACTCTTCCTACGCCATTGGTTGCCAGATCGGTGACAAGACCGCCGTGGAGCGTGTGCGTCGTTTGCGTCAGCTGGATGAGAAGCACAACTTCGCGCTGATCTGCAGCGACCTGTCGCAGCTGGGGCTGTTCGCCAAGATCGACACCGGTACTTTCCGTTTGCTCAAGGCCCATTTGCCAGGGCCTTACACCTTCATTCTCAACGCCACCCGCGAAGTTCCGCGGCTGTTGCTGCACCCGAAAAAACGCACCATCGGCCTGCGCGTGCCGAGCCATCCGATTGCGTTGGCGCTGCTGGAAGAACTCGGCGAACCGCTGATGAGCGTGACCCTGATCATGCCCGGCGATACCGACCCGTTGACCGATCCCTACGAAATGCGCCAGTTGCTGGAGCATCAGGTGGACCTGATCATCGACGGCGGTTTCGGCGGGATCAAGGCGTCCACCGTGATCAACCTCGCCGACGGCGAGCCGGAAGTCATCCGTGTCGGTTGCGGCGACCCAACGCCATTCATGGCCGAGGCGTAGATGTCTGCAGTAGAACCAGAACCCGTCGACAGCCAGGCCGGCGCCCAGCAAGAACTGCCTTTCGCCATGGTCTATGGCCAGGCGGTCATGGAAATGCCGCTGGACCTGTACATCCCGCCGGATGCGCTCGAGGTCTTTCTGGAAGCCTTCGAAGGCCCGCTCGACCTGCTCCTGTACCTGATCCGCAAACAGAACATCAATATTCTCGACATCCCGGTGGCGGAAATCACTCGCCAGTACATGGGCTATGTCGAGCTGATGCAGTCGGTGCGCCTGGAACTGGCCGCCGAGTACCTGGTAATGGCCGCGATGCTTGCCGAGATCAAGTCGCGGATGCTGCTGCCGCGAGCCGAAACGATCGAAGACGAGGAAGACGACCCTCGCGCCGAACTGATCCGCCGCTTGCAGGAGTACGAACGCTTCAAGGCCGCCGCCGAAGGTATCGATGGCCTGAGCCGCGTCGGCCGCGATGTCGTGGTGCCCAAGCTCGACGCGCCGGAAGCCCGGGCGCGCAAGCTGCTGCCGGACGTGAGTCTGGAAGAGTTGCTGATGTCCATGGCCGAGGTCTTGCGCCGGGGCGACATGTTCGAAAGCCACCAGGTCAGCCGCGAGGCACTGTCCACCCGCGAACGCATGAGCGATGTACTGGAGCGGCTCAAGGGTGGCGGTTTCGTGCCCTTTGTCGAGCTGTTCACCGCTGAAGAAGGACGTCTGGGGGTAGTGGTGACCTTTATGGCGATCCTCGAACTGGTCAAGGAATCCTTGGTCGAGCTGGTGCAGAATGAGCCGTTCGCGGCGATACATGTGCGAGCCCGAGCCGAATAACGAGTTGAATCATGAACCTGACTGAACCCCGCGAGCTGGCGCCGCTGCTTGAAGCCTTTCTGTTGGCCTCGGGAAAACCGCAATCGCTTGAGCGCCTGTTCGAACTCTTCGAAGAAGGCGAGCGGCCCGAACCAGCGGTTTTCAAGAAAGCGCTGACAATTCTGGGCAAATCCTGCGACGGCCGAGCCTTCGAACTGAAGGAAGTCGCCTCCGGGTATCGCCTGCAGATCCGCGAAAAGTTCGCGCCGTGGGTCGGGCGCCTGTGGGAAGAACGGCCGCAGCGTTACTCGCGCGCCATGCTCGAAACCATGGCCCTGATCGCCTATCGACAGCCGATCACCCGGGGCGAGATCGAAGACGTGCGCGGTGTGGCGGTCAACAGCCACATCGTCAAAACCCTGCTGGAGCGTGAGTGGATCCGCATCGTCGGTTACCGTGACGTGCCCGGCAAACCGGCAATGTTCGCCACCACCAAGGCCTTTCTCGATCACTTCAACCTGAAGAACCTCGACGACCTGCCGCCGCTGGCCGAGCTTCGGGAGCTGGAGCCCGAGCCGATGCTCGAGTTCGACGACGCACCGGTGCCGGCCGGGTTGCAAGAGTTGGCAGATGCCAGCGCCGAGCCGGAAGAGCCCAAGGAAGAAACCAGCTTCCACACTTTGTTGCTGGAACTGGACACCATGGAGGAGGGGCTCAAGACTGATTTCGACGATTTGCTGCGCGATGGCGAGTTGACCGAGACTGAAGAGGTATCGGAGCAGCCGGAGCCGGAAGTCGAGCTAGAGCTTCAGGTTGAGGCGTCAGTTGCTGACGAAGAAGAGCAGGAACCAGAGCTTGAGGATGACATTCTTGGCGTTGCCGAGGCTCGCGAGAAACTGCTGGCCGCGGTTGCCGCGCTTGAACAACCCAAGCCCGAACCTGAACTCAGCGATGAAGAAGCCGAAGCCCGGGCCCTGGCCGAAGCGATCGAGGCCGAACGCCGCCAGTTCGAGGATTGAAGCCGTCAAAAGATCGCAGCCTGCGGCAGCTCCTACGGGGGCGGTGTTTACCCGCGATATTTCGGCGAACATCGATCCTGTAGGAGCTGTCGAGTGAAACGAGGCTGCGATCTTTTGATCTTGTTCCTCCATCCACCACCGGCCGGCGGAAAAACCAATAACTGACGGTCGATCAGCTAGTCTCTGATGCGCGAACGCTTCCATGAGCGTATGATTCGCGACCCTTTGACGATCCCTTCGTCAAACGACCAGATTTCACATCTTCAGGCCAAGGCCTGAACTTGATCACACCGGGAGGTGCCCAGATGAGTATCAACGACCAGAAAGACGACCAGGAAATCGGCCCAGCAGGCGAAAAACTGCAGAAAGTCCTCGCCCGTATCGGCGTCGGCTCGCGCCGTGACGTAGAAGCCTGGATCAGCCACGGCCGCATCAAGGTCAATGGCAAAGACGCCACCCTTGGCCTGCGCGTCGACCTGCATGACGCCATCACCATCGACGGCAAGGTGATCAAGCGCGAAGAAGCCGCCGAGTCGGTTCGCCGCGTGATCATGTACAACAAGCCCGACGGTGAAATCTGCACCCGTGACGACCCGGAAGGCCGTCCGACCGTGTTCGACAAGATGCCGCGCCCGAAAGAAGGTCGCTGGATCAACATTGGTCGCCTGGACATCAACACCACAGGTCTGCTGATGTTCACCACCGACGGTGAGCTGGCCAACCGCCTGATGCACCCGTCTTACGAAATGGACCGTGAATACGCCGTCCGTGTACGTGGTGAAGTCGACGACGAGATGATCGAGCGTCTGAAGGCAGGCGTGGTGCTCGAAGACGGCCCGGCCAAATTCACCGACATCAAGCAGGCACCAGGTGGCGAAGGTTTCAACCACTGGTACCACTGCGTGGTGATGGAAGGTCGTAACCGCGAAGTTCGTCGTCTGTGGGAGTCCCAGGGCCTGGTGGTCAGCCGTCTGAAGCGCGTGCGTTTCGGTCCGGTGTTCCTCAACTCCGACCTGCCGATGGGTCGCTGGCGCGAAATGAGCCAGCAGGAAGTCGACATTCTGAGTGCTGAAGTCGGCCTGACGCCGGTGGCGATGCCGCAAATGAACGCCAAAAGCAAAGACAAGCTCGAGCGTATGCAGCGCAAATCGTCCCGCCCGGTGGGCAAGACCGAACGCGTACGGACCTTGCGTCCAGCCGCTGGCGCTCCAGCTGCCGGCCCGCGTCCATCTCGCGAGCCGCAGATCGAAGGCGAGCGCCCGGCCCGCAAGCCAGCGCCACGCCAGGACGGCGAGCGCGGTCCACGCACGCCACGTCCGGCCAACGGTCGTACTGAGCGTGGCGAAGGCCGTGGCGCTCCGTCCGGTGGTCGTAGCGATCGCGGTGCGCCTGCCGGCCGTGGTACGCCAGTGGCAGACCGCCCGGCCGACACCAAGCGCCCGGCCAAGCCGGCGCCGAAGAAACGCCCAGGCATCGTGCTGGTCGACAAGGACGCGCCATCGGGCAAGCGCCGCGGCGCACCCGCCGGCTCCGGCCAGCGTCCGGGCTTCGGTCGTCGCAAGCCTGAGTAATCGGTAAGCGCCCCATGAAAAACGCCATCCCTCGGGATGGCGTTTTTTTGTGCCTGGCAGAACCGGTTCTCAATATGTAGGTAGAGTTGTGGCGAGGGAGCTTGCTCCCGCTGGGTCGCGAAGCGGCCCCAAAACCATTCACCTCGTTATGTCAGGCAAGCCGCGTCGGCAGGTTTTGCGGCTGCTGCGCACCCGAGCGGGAGCAAGCTCCCTCGCCACAGGGGCCGGTGTTGCTCAGAAGACAAACCGCCCATCAAACACCGGCTCATCATCCAGCGCCAGCACGCCGCCAGAGAAGATCAGGTCCAGATGATGGCTGCCCTTGGCGCCTCCGCCCAACCCCAAGTGCAAACCGCAATGTCGCTCTTCGAACCCGGCATTGCGCGCATACAACTCTTTCACACCTTCGTTGGTGCCGATCCCCAACTCCTCGATGCGCCGGTTGGACGGATTGGCGTCCAGGTATTTGTTGAAGTCATGTTCCAGTCCCGGCACATCGGTGGCGATTTTGCTGATGGTCGAGTTCTCGATCCACAACTCCAGCGGTGATTCGAGTACGCCGTACTTGCGGGCAAACGGAATCGTGCTGAGGAACGTCCCCATGAACTTCACCCGGCCATTAATCGCCTCGCTATGGGTGGCAATCTCGCCGGGCGCCAGGTCGAAGTTGCCGACACCATTGATGTCGGTCCACTTCTTGATACTGCTCAACGGTGTTTCGAACCACGAGCCATGATCATCTTTGAAACTTAAAGTGGTGGCCTGGGACATGCGCTGGATCAGGTGGCTGTTCAACCCGGCAATCCGCTGTGGGGTGACACTGAACGTGTCGTAGAAATAATCGCCGTAATCCTTGAACAGCAGCGACTTCTTCCAGTTTTCCGCCATCACGCCTTGCAGCGCGCGGACAAAGTCCGGGCCGTCGGGACGCGGGTTGGGCAGGGTAGAAGAGTCGTAGAAGAAAATGTACAGATCGCTGTCGGCAATCGCCTGGGCCAGTAATTCGGTGGGTTCGAGGTCCAGGCGCACTGCGCTGAAGCTGAACCTTGGGCTGTTGCCGGCCTGTTCGGCGATGGCGCCGGTCAGCGCCTCGTAATCAGCGGTATGGCCGAGCAAGACCTTCGCCGGGTTGATGCCGGCAACGGCTGGGTGATGTTCGAGGTAGTAAAGGAAATGCGAGATGGCGCGCTGCTTATCCATGGAGTCCTCCCTGACAAACCTGGTAAGTGGCGGGCACGACCGGCCGGATCGTACCCGCCGGGATGTCTTACAGAGGCCACATCGCCGTGCCGAACGGAACAACCGCGTCGGCTTGCATCATTTCAACGGCGGCTTCATGGGTCGGTGCTTCAAACCAATCGTCCAGTTGCAGTTCAGTGTCCAAGTCTTTGTCCAGTGCTTGCATGGTGAATCTCCTGAATGACTTTTTCGGTAAGAACAGCGGCGCGTTTTTCATTCATTGAAGAGCGCGTCAACTTGCCGGTCGATGCGGCTCGGCAAGTCGCTGAAAACCTAGTTCACAGGTTTTTGAAATGCAAAAAAATAATTAAACAATTTTCATTTGAACTAATTATTCCATTTTGTAGAAAGTAAATTTCTTAATAAAAAACAGAAAACTAAGTTGGAAAACTCCTTAGGAAGCTTCCTATCGTCAATTTACAGTCAGCGGGTCTCTGGATCTGATTTGGAAAACTTGCGTTACGCACTGTAAATAAATCCTTACGAAAAGCGCCCCCAAACCCCGTGGAATGCCGCTGAGGAAAGGGCTGTAAGGAAAACCTGCCGTCCGCCGCCGCGATGGTGCTGTTCAAGGGCTCTGGCGCGCTTGTCTCGGCCTCGATTGAAAGGTGAGATGCGCCCCATGCCTGTCGTGCAGGTGCATAACAAGAAGGAGGCGCAATGAACGCCGTGACTCATCTCCATCTCTCTCCGTGGGGCGATTTTTCCGCTGCCCCCGTCGAAGACCTGCAAAGGTCTGACTCAATTTTTGCAGCCGCCCGAGACCCTCGAGGCGGACACAGGCAATCCCGGCAACCGACGCGCTGATCCAGCGGTGTCTGGCAGCAGGGGGTTACAGGTGTACAATGCGCCGCGTTTTAACTGTGACCCTCTGCGCAACAGCGCAAACCTCAAGGCTATCCGCTTTGTTCACTCCGCCGCGTCACGAGCGTGTCGGGTTCGATTTCGTCACAGATAAAAACAAACAGGTGACGCATGACTGTCGTAAAAACGCTGAACTCCTGGTGCCTGCGCTGGGGTTTGATCGGCGCTGCTTGAAATCGCAACCGAGCAGCAACGTCTACTGAACATCATCAAACCTTGCGTGAGACCCTTTTCATGAGTGGACAAAACTCGCATTCAGGCGAGCTGAAACGCGGCCTGAAAAATCGCCATATTCAACTGATCGCCCTCGGTGGCGCGATCGGTACCGGGTTGTTCCTCGGCTCGGCCGGCGTGCTCAAATCCGCCGGCCCGTCGATGATTCTCGGCTACGCCATTTGCGGCTTCATCGCCTTCATGATCATGCGCCAACTGGGCGAAATGATCGTCGAAGAGCCGGTGGCCGGCTCCTTCAGCCACTTCGCGCATAAATACTGGGGTGGTTTTGCCGGTTTCCTGTCGGGCTGGAACTGCTGGATTCTGTACATCCTGGTGGGCATGTCGGAGCTGACCGCGGTCGGCAAATACATCCACTACTGGGCGCCGGATATCCCGACCTGGGTCTCCGCTGCTGCGTTCTTTGTGCTGATCAACGCGATCAACCTGGCCAACGTCAAAGTCTTCGGTGAGGCCGAGTTTTGGTTCGCGATCATCAAGGTCGTGGCGATCGTTGGCATGATTGCTTTGGGTAGCTATCTGTTGGTCAGCGGCCACGGCGGCCCGCAAGCCTCGGTGACCAACCTGTGGTCCCACGGCGGTTTCTTCCCGAACGGTGTCAGCGGCCTGGTGATGGCCATGGCGATCATCATGTTCTCCTTCGGCGGCCTGGAAATGCTCGGTTTCACTGCTGCTGAAGCCGACAAGCCAAAAACCGTGATCCCGAAAGCCATCAACCAGGTGATCTACCGGATCCTGATTTTCTACATCGGTGCGCTGGTGGTCCTGTTGTCGCTGACCCCTTGGGACAGCCTGCTGACGACACTGAATGCGTCTGGCGATGCCTATAGCGGCAGCCCGTTCGTGCAGGTGTTCTCGATGCTCGGCAGCAACACCGCCGCGCACATCCTCAACTTCGTGGTCCTGACCGCGGCGCTGTCGGTGTACAACAGCGGCACCTATTGCAACAGCCGCATGCTGCTGGGCATGGCCGAGCAGGGCGATGCGCCGAAAGCCTTGTCGAAGATCGATAAGCGTGGCGTGCCGGTACGTTCGATCCTGGCGTCGGCTGCTGTGACGTTGATCGCGGTGTTGCTGAACTACCTGATCCCGCAAAACGCGCTGGAACTGTTGATGTCGTTGGTGGTTGCGACCCTGGTGATCAACTGGGCGATGATCAGCTTCTCGCACTTCAAGTTCCGCCAGCACATGAACAACACCAAGCAGACGCCGCTGTTCAAGGCCCTGTGGTACCCGTACGGCAACTACATCTGCCTGGCGTTCGTAGTGTTCATT
The DNA here is from genome assembly GCF_024749225.1 of Pseudomonas sp. B21-019. Classification (NCBI taxonomy): domain Bacteria; kingdom Pseudomonadati; phylum Pseudomonadota; class Gammaproteobacteria; order Pseudomonadales; family Pseudomonadaceae; genus Pseudomonas; species Pseudomonas sp. B21-019. The sequence goes on along the minus strand of NZ_CP087193.1, from coordinate 4,670,495 downwards.
CTCGGCGTGATGCTGCTGATTCCGGGCATCCAGGTCTCGGTGTATGCGATTCCGGTGTGGGTCGCGTTCATGTGGATCTGCTACGGCATCAAGCACAAGCGCAGCGCCCAGCAGGCGTTGCAGGTTGCGGTGAAATAACGCAACGCGCAGAAACACCAAACCCGGCCAATGCGCCGGGTTTTTTGTGGGCGATGCAATACCTGTGGGAGCGTATTCCTTCTGTCTATTCGCGGTATCCTGCGCGCTCTGAATACGGACGCTTTTCCATGCTGGTGATTTCCAACAACGTGCATCTGCCGGATGCCGAGATCGAGTTGACAGCCATTCGCGCCCAGGGCGCCGGAGGGCAGAACGTCAACAAGGTTTCCAGTGCGGTGCACCTGCGCTTCGACATTCCGGCCTCGTCCCTGCCCGAGTTTTACAAGGAACGGCTGCTGGCGTTGCGCGACAGTCGCATCACCAGCGAAGGGGTGTTGATCATCAAGGCCCAGCAATACCGCACGCAGGAGCAGAACCGCGCCGACGCGCTGGAGCGTCTGACCGAGTTGATCCTCAGCGCTACCAAAGTGGAAAAGAAACGCCGCCCGACCAAGCCGACTCTGGGCTCGAAAAAGCGTCGGCTCGAATCCAAGACCAAGCGCGGCAGCATCAAGGCCGGGCGGGGCAAGGTGGATTTTTAGCGGGCCTCACGCTCTTCCCGATACTTGGGTGCCTGCCGGTACAAGTAAACGCTCAACATCAATCCGCTCAAAGCGGCGAGGGCGGCAAACAGGAAGATCGAGGCAAAACCAAATCCTGCAGCAATCGCACCCGCCAGCGGTCCGGTAATCCCCAGTGACAAATCGATAAACAGCGAATAGGCCCCAACGGCTGCGCCACGGCTGGAGGCCGGCACCAGATTGACCGCTTCCACGCCCAAGGCCGGGAACACCAGCGAAAAGCCGAAACCGCTCAGCGCCGCACCGGCCAGTGCCCAATGAGCATCTGGCGCCAGCCACAGCAGCAACAGCCCGAGGGTTTCCACCGAGAGGCAGGCAATCGCCACGCGAAAGCCGCCGAGGCGGTTGATCAGATTGCCGAACAGCAACCGTGCGCCAATGAAACTGGCGCCGAACAAACTCAGGGACAGCACCGCGTTGGACCAATGCTGAGTGGCGTAATACAGGGTGATGAAGGTCGCGATGGTGCCAAAGCCGATGGAGCCCAGTGCCAGGCCGCAGCCATGAGGGAACACCCGTCCCAGCACATGCATGAACGGCAAACGCTCACCGGCGACAATCGGCGCCGCGGTTTTCGGCCAGGCCAGCGCCACGCCCAGCACGGCGAGCAGCACGATGCTCACGCCCATGCTCCACAAACCCAATTGACTCACCAGCAGCACCCCCAGTGGTGCGCCGACCGCCAACGCGCCGTAACTGGCGATGCCGTTCCAGGAGATGACCTTGGCGGTGTTCGCCGCGCCGACCCGGCCGATGCCCCAGCCGATCGACCCGGAGCCGACCAGGCTTTCCGCGCTGCCGAGGATCAGGCGGCCAATCAACAGGCTGATCAAACTCAGCATCGGCAGGCTTTGCGTCCAGGCCGAAATCAGCATGAACACGCCGCTCAAACCACAGCCGGCGAGGCCATACATCACCGCCAGTTTGCTGCCCTTGTTATCGATGATGCGCCCTGCGTAAGGGCGGCTGAGAAGGGTGGCCAGGTATTGCACGCTGATCACCAGCCCGGCGATCACCGCGCCGAAGCCGAGGTCGCTGTGGACGTAGCCCGGCAATACGGCCAGGGGAATACCGATATTGAGGTAACCGATGAAAGTGAACAGGACGATGGAAACGACTTGCAGCGTGACCGCCAGGGGGCGCTGGGTTTCAGACATGGGTAAAAGGTCCACGGGGCAGCAGGATAGATAGGCTGCTTATGATAGCGGCGTGGACGGTCGCAGGGCGTGAAAAAGTAAAACTAATTGCCGAACGGGATGAATCAGGATTTTGCGGGGGCGACCAGTTGCGTCGTGACCAGGGCGGCCAGGGCATTTTCTTCGCTGCCGAAGCGGGTCAGCAGGGCGGCTTGTTTCTCGGGGGAAAGGCGATTCCAGATCTCGATCATCTTCTCGGCGGTGCCGATCAGGACGCTGGCCTGGGCTTCAGTGAAATCATCGCTCATGGTGCGGGCTCGCGGTTCAGGCAGTGTGGAAAGCGCATGTTAGCGCTTTCCACACGGTCTGGCATTGCAGGTGTATCAGTCTTCTCTGTCGGCCTGGCGGCGTTCAGGTGCTTCTTTCGGCTCGGGCTGTTGGGCGCCGGCTTGTTGCGTGGTTGTCTGCTCAGTTTCGTGCAGGCTTGGGAAGGGGAGATTAGGGATCTCGTGCATGTTTCGCGCTCCTCGCTAAGTCTGTTGATAGATCTGGTAGATCCGCGCTTTTAAAAAAGCCTGGGCAGGATACAGCAGGAAAAATGACAAATAGACTTTATATCCATTTGTTACGACGGATGGGATTGTCTAGACAGGTCTGCAGGAGGCAAAGACCCACTGTGGCGAGGGAGCTTGCTCCCGCTGGGTCGCTGAGCGGCCCCAATGCAGGCAATGGGTTCTTTGCGTTAGAAATCGGTTGCAGTTTTTGCGACCGCTACGCGCTCGAGCGGGAGCAAGCTCCCTCGCCACAGGGAGCTCGCCATTGCATCGTGTTACTTGCAGACGTCAGCGATGGCCTCGGCCAGCAGGTCCAGGCGTGTCGCATCGATCCCCGCCACGTTCGCCCGGCCCGAGCTGACCATGTACACACTGTGATGTTCGCGCAGTTGCTTGACCTGCTCCGGCGACAAACCGGTGTAGGAAAACATCCCGCGTTGCACACCAATGTGCGCAAACCGCTCGCGCAAGCCGTGGGGTTCGAGCGCTTCGACCAGGCCACTGCGCAGCTGGGCGATGCGCAAACGCATGGCTTCCACTTCGTCGGCCCAGCGGCTTTTCAGCTCTGGATCGCCAAGGATGGTCGCGACCACGGCGGCGCCGTGATCCGGCGGTGTCGACCATAGGTTGCGGGCGATGTTGGCCAATTGGCTGCGGATGTCCACCAGCTTGTCGGCGGTTTGTGCGCAGACAATCAGTGCGCCGGTGCGGTCGCGGTACAGGCCGAAGTTCTTCGAGCAGGAACTGGTGATCAGCACTTCCGGCAACTCGGCGGCGAACAGCCGGGTCGACCAGGCATCTTGCTCCAGGCCATCGCCGAAGCCCTGATAGGCGAAGTCGATCAGAGGCAGCAAGTCGCGACTGCGCACCACGTCCAGCACCCGGCGCCAATCGTCATGGGACAGGTCGAAACCGGTCGGGTTGTGGCAGCAGGCGTGCAGCAGCACCACATCGCCCTTCGGTGCTTGATTGAGCACCGCCAGCATCGCTTCGACATCGAGGCGGTTATCGCTGCCCACGTACGGGTAGTGACTGACCTTGACCCCGGCTGTCGCGAAAATCGTTTCGTGGATCGGCCAGGTCGGACTGCTCAGCCACACGCCACGGCCCGGCAGGCACTGGGCGATGAAGTCGGCGCTCAAGCGCAGTGCGCCGGTGCCGCCCGGCGTTTGCGTGACGCCGGCCCGTTGCTCGGCGATCAGCGCCGAATCAGCACCCAGCACAAGCTCGTTGATGACTTTGCCGAACGCCGCATCGCCGTGGCCGCCGATGTAAGTCTTGGTGGCCTGGCGATCCACCAGGCGCTGCTCGGCAAGCTTCACCGCTTCAGGGATTGGCGTCAGGCCCTGGGCGTCTTTGTAGACACCCACGCCAAGGTCGAACTTGCGCGGGTTAGGGTCCTGCGCATAGGCCTCCATCAGGCCGAGAATCGGGTCGCCGGGTACTCGGCCGATGGCGTCGAAATGCATTATTTGCGGCCCTCGGCGTCTTTGGCTACTTCGTCAGTGCGCGCGGCCATGATGAAGTCGTTGCGGTGCAGGCCCTTGATGGAGTGGCTCCACCAGGTCACGGTGACTTTGCCCCACTCGGTCAGCAGACCCGGGTGGTGACCTTCGGCCTCGGAGATTTCGCCAACGGCGTTGGTGAACGCCAGCGCGTGTTTGAAGTTTTTGAACAGGAAAACTTTTTCCAGCTGCATCACGCTGTCGCGCACTTCGATGTTCCAGTCAGGGATCTGCTTGATCAGGATCGGCAGTTCTTCGTCGCTGACCTGAGGGGCATCGGCGCGGCAGGCTTCGCAATGGGCTTGGTTCAATGTGGACATGATGGGTTCCTGAAATCGAATTATTGGAAATCGGCCGTCAGTGACACCACGCTAAACCAAAGCGCTGGTTCCTGACAGGCTCACTTGATTCTAAAAGCTGCGGGTCACGCAGCTTTTGGCGGAAATTTCGGTGCGTGCAACCCAAGCTGCATGCCTTGTTTGACCATGCCCATGATGTCTTCGTGGGCCAGATCGAACAGGCGCTTGAGGTTCGGCAGGACAAAGTACAGCGGCTGCAGAATGTCGATGCGATAAGGCGTACGCATGCATTCCAGTGGGTCGAAGGCCTGATGCTCAGGTGCGTCCGACAGGGCGTAAACAGTTTCTTTCGGCGAGGACAGAATGCCGCCGCCATAGATGCGCAGGCCTTGCGGCGTGTCGACCAGACCGAACTCGATGGTCATCCAGTACAGGCGCGCCAGGTACACGCGTTCTTCCTTGGAAGCCTGTAGGCCGAGTTTGCCGTAGGTGTGGGTGAATTCGGCGAACCAGGGGTTGGTCAGCAACGGGCAGTGGCCGAAGATCTCGTGGAAAATGTCCGGCTCTTGCAGGTAATCCAGCTCTTCGCGGGTACGAATAAAGGTCGCCACCGGAAACTGCTTGTTCGCCAGCAATTCGAAAAAGGTCTGGAAGGGAATCAGCGCGGGCACCCGGGCAACTTGCCAGCCGGTGGTTTCACCGAGGACTTTGTTGATTTCGCCGAGTTGCGGAATGCGGTCGTGGGGCAGACCGAGTTTTTCAATACCGTCCAGGTATTCCTGGCACGCACGACCCTCGACCACTTTCAGTTGGCGAGTGATCAGCGTATTCCACACCGCGTGTTCTTCAGCGGGGTAGTCGATAAAACCTTGCGCATCGGGCTCGCGAGCCACGTATTGCGTGTGCTTCATACTGCTCTCCTGCTAGGGGATACGTTCTTGTTTTATGTCCTGCTCTGGAATTAGAGATACGCCAAGGTGTGCGACTTTGCAGCAGGTGATCCGCGCGCTATGTAGGAAAAATCAAAGCTTTTCGTAAAGTATTCGTTACGGTTTTGCTGCTGTGGCGTAAGTATTGATATTTCCGTGTTTGAAATGGATCACGAGTGTCACATAATCTTGACGACTAACTTGGCGTTCGCGCAGAAATTTCCTTGCGTCGGGCCTCAATCACCCCTGTTACGGGCCTTTATATGCGTATCAAAGTTCACTGCCAGAACCGCATCGGTATCCTGCGCGACATTCTCAACCTGTTGGTCGAGTACGGGATCAACGTCGCTCGCGGCGAGGTGGGCGGTGAGCATGGCAATGCGATCTATCTGCACTGCCCGAACCTGATCAACATTCAGTTCCAGGCGTTGCGACCGAAGTTCGAGGCGATTGGCGGGGTGTTCGGCGTCAAGCGTGTAGGGCTGATGCCCAGCGAGCGTCGGCACATGGAGCTCAATGCCTTGCTCGGTGCTCTGGAGTTTCCGGTGCTGTCGATCGACATGGGCGGTTCCATCGTCGCGGCCAACCGTGCGGCGGCGCAATTGCTCGGGGTGCGGGTGGATGAGGTGCCGGGGATTCCGCTGTCTCGGTACGCCGAAGACTTCGATTTGCCGGAACTGGTGCGCGCCAACAAGTCGCGGATCAACGGCTTGCGGGTGAAGGTCAAGGGTGACGTGTTTCTCGCCGACATCGCGCCGCTGCAATCGGAGCATGACGAAAGCGAGGCCATGGCCGGTGCGGTGTTGACGCTGCACCGGGCGGACCGGGTGGGCGAGCGCATCTATAACGTGCGCAAACAGGAGTTGCGCGGCTTCGACAGCATTTTCCAAAGTTCGAAAGTGATGGCAGCGGTGGTTCGCGAAGCACGGCGCATGGCACCGCTGGATGCGCCGCTATTGATCGAAGGCGAAACCGGCACCGGCAAAGAGTTGTTGGCGCGGGCCTGCCACCTGGCGAGCCCGCGTGGGCAATCACCGCTGATGGCGCTCAACTGCGCCGGCCTGCCTGAGTCCATGGCCGAGACTGAATTGTTCGGCTACGGCCCCGGCGCCTTCGAAGGGGCGCGGGCCGAAGGCAAGCTCGGGCTCCTGGAGCTGACGGCGGGCGGTACGTTGTTTCTCGATGGCGTCGGCGAAATGAGCCCGCGCTTGCAGGTGAAATTGCTGCGCTTTCTGCAGGACGGTTGCTTCCGTCGTGTCGGCAGCGATGAAGAGGTTTATCTGGATGTGCGGGTGATCTGCGCGACTCAGGTGGACTTGTCCGAACTGTGTGCTCGCGGTGAGTTTCGCCAGGACTTGTACCACCGCTTGAACGTGCTCTCGCTGCACATCCCGCCGCTGCGCGAATGCCTCGATGGACTGGCGCCGCTGGTGGAACACTTCCTCGATCAGGCCAGTCGACAGATCGGTTGCCCACTGCCGAAACTGGCGCCGGCGGCGATGGAACGGCTCAGTCATTATCACTGGCCGGGTAACGTGCGGCAGTTGGAAAACGTGCTGTTTCAGGCGGTTTCCCTGTGCGAGGGCGGCACCGTCAAAGCCGAGCACATTCGTCTGCCGGACTACGGCGTGCGTCAGCCGCTTGGCGATTTCTCCCTCGAGGGTGGGCTGGACGAGATTGTCGGGCGCTTCGAGAAAGCCGTGTTGGAGCGCTTGTATTCCGAGTATCCGAGCAGTCGGCAACTGGGCAAGCGACTGGGGGTTTCCCATACCACCATTGCCAATAAGTTGCGCGAGTATGAGGTGGGTAAGGACAGCAGCATTTAAGATCAAAAGATCGCAGCCTTCGGCAGCTCCTACAGGGGGATCGCATTCCAATGTAGGAGCTGTCGAGTGCAACGAGGCTGCGATCTTTTGCTTTGTTGCCGCGAAGCGGCATGACACCGCCGGTTTTTCGTCTTTGATTCATTCCCCCAATCCCCTCTAAACCCCTCAAGTCCTTTGTTTGCCGGGCCCGGCGCCGCCAGAAAAAAGTTGGTCTGCAAATTGCTTATGGCTCAGCAGTACAGCGGTGGGCGGCAAACGTCCGGCATGCAGAGGAAAGAGTGTGGACAAGTACCTTTATGTGGCAATGACCGGCGCCAGCCAGAATGCACTGGCGCAGAAGGCCCATGCCAACAACCTGGCGAACATCTCTACCAATGGTTTTCAGAAGGACCTGGAGCAGGCCCGTTCGATGCCGGTGTTTGGTGACAGCTTTCCGGCGCGTGCGTTTGCCATGAGCGAACGTCCGGCCACCGACTTCTCCCCGGGCGCCCTGGTGCAAACCGGTCGCGACCTTGATGTCGCGGTGCAAGGCAACGGCTGGATCGCCGTGCAAAACCCCGATGGCGGTGAAAGCTACGTGCGCACCGGCAGCCTGAACGTTGACGCGCTGGGCGTACTGCGCGCCGGCAACGGCATGCCGGTGATGGGCAATGGCGGGCCGATTGCCGTGCCGCCCGAGCAGCAGATCGAAGTCGGCGAAGACGGCACCGTCAGCATCCGTGCGATGGGCGAGGGCCCGCGTGTGATGGCCGAAGTCGACCGCATCAAGCTGGTCAACCCGGACTTCAAGAACATGACCAAAGGCCTGGACGGTTCGATCCACACCAAGGACGGCAAGCCGGCGCAGGCCGATGCCGGCGTCAAACTGGTGTCTGGGTTTCTCGAGTCGAGCAACGTCAATGCCGTGGAAGAAATGACTTCGGTACTGGCGCTGGCCAAGCAGTTCGAGCTGCACGTCAAGATGATGAACACCGCCAAAGACGATGACCAGGCCATGGCTCGGGTCTTGCAGATCAGCTAATTATCAGAACGTCGCGCCGTAAAACAGGCGCACGAGGAGAAACGAATGCTTCCGGCTCTATGGGTTGCCAAAACAGGTCTGTCCGCCCAGGACACCAACCTCACCACCATTTCCAACAACCTGGCGAACGTATCGACCACGGGTTTCAAACGTGACCGCGCCGAGTTCCAGGACTTGCTGTATCAGATCAAACGCCAGCCAGGCGCCCAGTCGACCCAGGACAGCGAACTGCCGTCGGGTCTGCAAGTGGGTACCGGTGTGCGCATCGTCGGCACCCAGAAAAACTTCACCGCCGGCAGCCTGCAAACCACCGAGCAGCCATTGGACATGGCCATCGACGGTCGCGGTTTCTTCCAGATCCTGCAGCCCGATGGCACCACGTCCTACACCCGTGACGGTACCTTCCACCTGGATTCCAACGGTCAGATCGTCAACGCCAGCGGCTTTGCCCTGGAGCCGGCCATTGTCATTCCGAACAACGCCCAGACGTTCACCGTTGGTCGTGACGGCACCGTGTCCATCACCGTTGCCGGCAACCCCGCCTCCCAAGTGATCGGCAACCTGCAAACCGCCGACTTCATCAACCCGGCCGGTCTGCAAGCGGTGGGTAACAACCTGTTCCTGGAAACCGCTGCCAGTGGCGCGCCGCAAGTCGGCACCCCGGGCCTGGCCGGTTTTGGCACCACGCTGCAGAACACTCTGGAAACGTCCAACGTCAGCACCGTTGAAGAGATGGTCAACATGATCACCACTCAGCGCGCCTACGAGATGAACTCCAAAGTGATCTCCACCGCCGACCAGATGCTCTCGTTCGTAACGCAGAATCTGTAATCAAGTCTATGAGGCGGCCATGAGGTCGCCTGCAACACCGTGAGGTAGGGTCATGAATCGCTTCGTATCTGTTCTGGCACTGAGTGGGGTCGCCGCGCTGGCGGGGTGCGTCGGTCCGACGCCAAAGCCCAATGACCCTTACTACGCCCCGGTGTTGCCGCGCACGCCGCTGCCGGCTGCCGCCAATAACGGCTCGATCTACCAGGCCGGTTTCGAACAGAACCTGTACAGCGACCGCAAGGCGTTCCGGGTCGGTGACATCATCACCATCACCCTGAACGAGCGCACCCAGGCGAGCAAGAACGCCAACTCGCAGATCGACAAGACCAGCGACACCAGTGTCGGCCTGACCTCGCTGTTCGGCTCCAGCCTGACCACCAACAACCCGATCGGTGGCAACGACTTGAGCCTGAACGCCGGCTACAAAGCTGATCGTGCAAGCAAGGGCGACAGCAAGACCGGCCAGAGCAACAGCCTGACCGGTTCGATCACTGTGACCGTTGCCGACGTGTTGCCCAACGGCATCATCGCTGTGCGCGGCGAGAAGTGGCTGACTCTCAACACCGGTGACGAATTGGTACGGATTGCCGGCCTCGTTCGTGCCGATGACATCGCCACCGATAACACCGTGTCGTCGACCCGCGTCGCCGATGCACGCATCACCTATTCGGGCACCGGTGCGTTTGCCGATGCGAGTCAGCCAGGCTGGTTCGACCGTTTCTTCCTCAGCCCGCTGTTCCCTTTCTAGGTGGCTATGTTGAATCTTAAACACCTGATGGTGGGCGCTCTTTTGCTGTGCGCAGCCTTCGATGCTCAAGCCGAACGGCTGAAGGACATCGCCAGTATTTCCGGCGTGCGTTCCAACCAATTGATCGGCTATGGCCTGGTAGTCGGGCTTAACGGCACCGGTGACCAGACGACCCAGACCCCGTTCACCCTGCAGACCTTCAACAACATGCTCTCGCAGTTCGGCATCAAGGTGCCGCCAGGTTCCGGCAACGTGCAATTGAAGAACGTCGCGGCCGTGTCGATCAGCGCCGATTTGCCAGCGTTCGCCAAGCCAGGTCAGCAGATAGATATCACCGTAGCGTCCATCGGTAACTCCAAGAGCCTGCGCGGCGGCACCTTGCTGTTGACGCCGCTCAAAGGTATCGATGGCAACGTCTACGCCGTCGCTCAGGGCAATCTGGTGGTCGGTGGTTTCGATGCCGAAGGTCGTGACGGTTCGAAGATCACCGTCAACGTTCCGTCGGCCGGTCGCATCCCCGGCGGTGCGTCGGTCGAGCGTGCAGTGCCGAGCGGCTTCAATCAGGGCAACAGCCTGACCCTGAACCTCAACCGTTCGGACTTCACTACGGCCAAGCGCATCGTCGACAAGATCAACGACATGCTTGGCCCTGGCGTCGCTCAGGCCATCGATGGCGGCTCGATCCGCGTGACTGCGCCACTCGATCCGAGCCAGCGGGTCGACTATTTGTCGATCCTCGAAAACCTCGAAGTCGATCCGGGTCAGGCGGTGGCGAAAGTCATCATCAACTCGCGCACCGGCACCATCGTGATTGGCCAGAACGTCAAGGTTTCCCCGGCCGCCGTGACCCACGGCAGCCTGACCGTGACCATCACCGAAGACCCGATCGTCAGCCAGCCCGGCCCTCTGTCCAACGGGCAGACGGCGGTCGTGCCGCGTTCGCGGGTCAACGCTCAGCAAGAAGCCAAGCCGATGTTCAAGTTCGGCCCGGGCACCACCCTCGACGAGATCGTTCGTGCGGTGAACCAGGTCGGCGCAGCGCCGGGTGACTTGATGGCGATCCTCGAAGCGTTGAAACAGGCCGGCGCGTTGCAAGCCGACCTGATCGTGATCTGAGGACGGCGAACATGGATATGCGCAAAAGCGGTCTGGTCAGCAGCAGCGATTCGGGTTCTTACTCGGACCTGAATCGTTTGAATCAGCTCAAGGTCGGCGACAAGAACAGCGATGCGAACATGCGCAAAGTGGCGCAGGAATTCGAGTCGCTGTTCCTCGGTGAAATGCTCAAGTCCATGCGCTCGGCCACCGAAGCGTTGGGCAAGGACAATCCGCTCAACACGCCGGCGGCCAAGCAATACCAGGAAATGTACGACCAGCAGTTGGCCGTTTCCCTGTCCCGTGAAGGCGGCGGTATCGGCCTGGCTGACGTGCTGATGCGCCAGATGTCGAAGAACAAACCGTTGGCACCGGGTGAGGCTGCTGCAGCGTCTGCCGCCAAGCAAGCCGCCGCGAAGGCCGCCGTGGAAACACCGATTGCCGCCGGTACGGTCGCCACCAATGGGCCGCTGTCGCGCCTCAACGGCGAGCGCCCGTTGTGGGCTTCACGCGCGGTGCGGGCGCCGGCAGGTGCGGGCGAGGGCGCACACCGCAACGACATGGCGCTGATCAATCAGCGGCGTCTGGCGCTGCCACCGAAACTGGCCGACCGTTTGCTCGCCGGGCTGGTGCCATCGGCATCGACCACGGCAACGACCGCCTCCGCAACGCAAAACAAAATCCAGGTGCCGCCGAGCACCACGACCGGTTCCGGCCCGCTGTACAACGGCGACTGGCTGGCTTCCCAAACGGATACGACCTCCAGCGGGCGCCTGCAGATTTATGGTCGTGCCATGGCTCAAATCCCCCTGGCGCCGGCGAAGAAAGCCTTCAGCTCCGCCGACGAATTCGTCAACACCATGCTGCCAATGGCCAAAGAAGCCGCCGACCGTATCGGTGTCGATCCGCGTTACCTGGTGGCTCAGGCCGCCCTGGAAACCGGTTGGGGCAAATCGGTCATGCGCGCCCAGGATGGCAGCAGTAGCCACAACCTGTTCGGGATCAAGGCCAGCGGTAACTGGAAGGGCGATTCGGCGCGGGCAATCACCAGCGAATTCAGAAATGGCCAGATGGTCAAGGAGACGGCCGAGTTCCGTTCCTACGCCTCTTACAAGGACAGTTTCCATGACCTTGTGACGCTGCTGCAAAGCAACAATCGCTATCAAGATGTGCTGAAGTCGGCCGATAACCCAGAACAGTTTGTACGCGAGTTGCAAAAAGCCGGGTATGCAACCGACCCGGATTACGCAAGCAAGATTTCGCAGATAGCCAAGCAGATGACGAGTTACCAAAACTACGCTGCAGCGGGCGCTTCCACTACGCCTTTATAGGCACAAGGCATAAGGTTTGAATCATGAGTTTGCTCAACATCGGGATGTCGGGTTTATCCGCAGGCCAAAGCGCGTTGATGGTGACCGGTAACAACATTGCCAACGCCGACACCGCAGGCTACTCGCGTCAGCAAACCGTGCAGGGCAGCAAAGCCTCGAATCAGTTCGGCAATGTCTACATCGGCACGGGTACGACCTTGGCCGATGTGCGTCGGGTGTACAACAGCTACCTCGATGCGCAACTGCAAACCACCACCTCGCTCAACAGTGACTCGGCTGCCTATGCCGGGCAGATCAGCCCGCTCGATAAGTTGCTGTCGGACAGCGGTACCGGCCTCAACGGCGCCCTGACCAAGTTCTTCGCCTCGGTACAGAACGTCAACGCGAAACCGGGCGACGATGCTTCCCGCCAACTGCTGCTCAGCGATGCGCAAGCCCTGAGTAACCGTTTCAACTCGATCTCCAGCCAGTTGACCGCGCAGAACGCGGACATCAACGGCAACCTGACGAACATGGCCGATCAGGTCAACAAACTGGCGGCCACCGTGGCCCAGTTGAACCAGAAGATCTCCGAAGTTTCCAACGCCGGCGGCCAACCCAACGACTTGCTCGACGCGCGCAACGAGACCGTGCGCCAGTTGTCCACCTTCACCGGTGCGCAAGTGATCGAGCGTGACGGTAACCTCGACATTTACCTGGGCAGCGGTCAGCCGCTGGTCATGGGCAGCACTGCCAGCAAGCTGGAAGTGGTGCCGAGCAAAGACGATCCGTCGCGCTCGGCCATTCAGCTCAATCGCGGTTCGAGCACCATCGACATCACCTCGGTGATGACCGGTGGCGAAATGGGCGGCTTGCTGCGTTATCGCAGCACCGTGCTGGACCCGGCCATGAACGAGCTGGGGCGTGTGGCGCTGGTCGTCGCCGATCAGATGAACACCGTCCAGGCCCAGGGCATCGACAAGAACGGTGATTTCGGTTCGAACCTGTTCAATAGCATCAACACCGCAGCGCAAATGGCTCAGCGCAGCGTTGCCACGGTCGGCAACAGCGCCGGCTCAGGCAACTTCGATGTGAGCATCGAGGACAGCGGCAAGCTGACCATCAACGATTACAAGGTCACCTTCACCAGCGCCACCAACTACACCGTGCAGCGTCTGCCTGAAGGCACCGCCATGGGCGCGTTCAGCACGCTGACCACGCCACCGCCGGTGATCGATGGTTTCTCCATGACACTTTCCGGTGGCACAGCAGCCGCCGGCGACACGTTCAAGATCACCCCGACCCGCAACGCGGCGACCAACATCAAGACCGAGATGACCGACTCCAAACGTCTGGCCATCGCGGCACCGTTGGGCGCGGCCATTGCGGCGGGCGGCAGCGGCACGCTGACGATTCCGGCCAGCGGTCAACCGACCCTGACCACCAAGTTCGATATCTACGACACGGCGACCACCACCACAATCCAGAACGGCCTGAAGACTTCGACGCCGGTCAAGATCGTGTTCGGTGCGGCCGGTGGTACGACTCAGACTTACCAAATGCTCGATGCCCAAGGCAATTCGCTCAGCAGCGGCACCATCGTGCCGGGCCAGAACAATACGCTGAGCCTGACCATTCCGCTGGTCGACGGCACCGGTGCCGCGATCAATGATCCGGGACCGCCCGTTGTGCAGCGCACTGTGTCGTTCGACATGACCGTGGCCGGTTCGCCAGGTAACGGCACCGCGATCAACGTATCGCTCAGCCAGCCGGGTTCGCTGGATAACCGTAACGGCACCACACTGGCCGCCTTGCAGACCAAGCAGGCCGTGGACACCGGTTCGGCCAGCAACGGTATTTCCCTGAACGATGCCTACGGCAAACTGGTCTCGGGCGTCGGTGCCAAGGCCGCGCAAGGCAAGCTCGACAGTGCTGCGACCACCGCGATTTTGGCCAACGCCAAGGGCGCTCGCGACTCGTTGTCCGGTGTCGACCTCGATGAGGAAACCGGCAACCTGGTCAAGTATCAGCAGTACTACACCGCGTCTTCGCAGATCATCAAGGCTGCGCAGGAAATCTTCAGCACACTGATCAACAGTCTTTAAGGAGTCGTAGCCCATGCGCATTTCTACCGCCCAGTTTTACGAGTCCTCTGCTGCCAACTATCAGAAGAACTTTTCCAACGTGGTCAAGAGCAGCGAAGAGGCCAGCAGCCTGGTTCGCGTGAATACCGCGGCCGACGATCCGGTCGGCGCTTCGCGTTTGCTGCAATTGGGTCAGCAGGCTTCGATGCTTGACCAGTACTCGGCCAACATGACCACCATCAAAGGCACCCTCGGCCAGACCGAGTCGGTGATGACCAGTATTGGCAACGTGCTGCAGCGCGCCAAAGAGCTGGCGCTCGGCGCAGGCAACGCTGGCTATACCGATGCCGACCGTCAGGCGAACGCTTCCGAACTGGGGCAGATTGAAGAGCAACTGCTCAGCCTGATGAACACCAAGGATGAAAACGGCAAGTACATCTTCTCCGGGTCCAAGGGCGATGTGGTGCCGTTCACCCGCAACACCGATGGCAGCTACGCCTATAACGGTGATCAGGTCACGCTGGATCTGCCGATTGGCGATACCCAGTCGATGGCCACCAACAGCACTGGTTGGGATGTGTTCCAGCAGGCGATCAACACCAGCCGTACTCAGACCACGCTCACCGCGCCTGCGGTCGATGACGGTCGTGTGGTGTTGTCCAACGGTCAGGTCGGCTCCGATGTCACCTACAACGCCAAGTTCCGCAGCGGCGAGCCTTACACCGTGGATTTCGTCAGCGGCACGCAGTTGAAAATTACCGATTCGCTAGGTAACGACGTCACCGCCGAGGCCAGTCAGAACGGCGCGTTCAGCTCCACCAACGGTGCGGCCACACAGACTGTCAATTTCCGTGGCGTTGATCTGAAGTTGAACATCAACCTGCAAGCGGGTGACGTCCCGGGTACAGTGATCACCGGGCACAGTTTCACCCTGGCGGCCAAGCCGGACAGCTTCACTACGTCTCGCAGCCCGGGGAATCCTTCGGCGGCACTGGTCACCGGTACCGCGGTCACCAACAGCGCCAACTACCACGCCAGTTTCCCGAACGGTAGTGCGATCCTCAAGTTCACCAGCGCCACGAACTACGATTTGTACGCCGCGCCACTGACCGCCAGCAGCAAACCGGTGTCCAGCGGCACCATGGCCGGTGCCACGGCAACCGCGTCCGGCGTTACCTTTACGTTGGCCGGTACACCGGCTGCGGGTGACCAGTTCTCCGTTGCAGTCAACACACACCAGACACAGAACGTTCTGGATACCGTCAGCCAACTGAAGACCGCACTGGCGACACCGACCAACAACAACCCGATCGCCATCCAGCAATTAAACGCGGCGATCGGTTCAGGCATTGGCAATCTGTCCAGTGGCATCGACCAGTTGGCGGCCGGCATCAGTTCCGTGGGGGGGCGCGGTTCGTCATTGACTACTCAGACCGAGATCAACCAGAGTCTGGCGCTGGCCAATACCCAGACCCAGTCGTCGATTCGCGATTCCGATCCGGCCGAAGTGATGACCCGCCTGACCCTGCAGCAAACCATGTTGCAGGCCTCGCAATTGGCGTTCAGCAAGATCGCTCAGTTGGGGCTGTTCAACAAAGTCTGAATCTAGGCCTTCGCGATTTATCGCGAGGGTTGCAGATTGCCGAGTGCAAACCGTCTTTTTTCAGCGGTTCCGGGGGGCTCCACTCTTTTTAGAGTGAGCTTCCGCCGCTCGAGAGTTCCCCTGCCGTGAAACCAGTCCCTCTTGTCAGCATCGCCATCCCCGCCTTCAATCCGCAGTTCTTTCAGGCGGCGTTGCAAAGCGCGCTGAATCAAACCTACAGCAACCTCGAAGTGATTGTCTGCGACGACAGTGTCGGCGACGAAATCCGCCGGATCGTCGAGGATTGTGAGGTGCCGCAGTCGATCCGGTTACGTTATGTGCGCAATGATCGACGCTTGGGGTTTCAGGGTAACCTCATGGCTTGCGCACAAGAGGCCAGCGGCGATTATCTGAAGCTGCTGTGCGACGACGATCAACTGTTGCCTGAGTGCATCAAGCAGCAGATCGAAGGTTTTATCGATCGTGATGATGTGAATCTGGTCATCGCCCAGCGACAGTTTTGCGACGGCGATTACATCCTGTTGTCCGAGCGGCTGGAAAACTGCTGTTTTTCTACTGGCATCACGCTGTTCAAGGGTGAGGATCTGTTGGGGATTCTGGAAAGCACCCTGGTCAACTTCCTCAGCGGTTTGAGCGGGGCGCTGCTGCGTACCTGTCATGCGCTGGAGTATTTGCCGGCGTTGACCCAGGTCGGTGAAGGTTTCGTGGCTCGCCTGGACTTCGCCTTGTTTGCCTGTTTGTTACGTCGCGGCAATCTGGTTGTCGTCAGTCAGGTTCTGAGTCTCGAGCGCCTGCACCCGGCGCGATTGAGTAATCAGCCACACGTCAGGAATGCGCTGGCGACAGAGCTCGACTGGCTCAAACAGATGCTTGCATTGCGCAGTGGCGAGCCGGCACCTGCACCAGGCTGGGTGCGCTATATGGCTCTGGCCGATGCAGTCGATGGTCAGCCCTATGCCTGGGAAGAGTCGGGGTTGGGCCGATCCCTGAGTTTCATACACACCCTGGTGCTTTCCCGGGTGGGTGACGACTGCGACAGTTTTGTCGACCTGTATCGTGAATGGTTGTCTTGCCGCACATTGAACCCCGCTCAACAGCGTCTTTTGCCTGCCCGCCTGCAGGGGTGGGCCTGGCGTCCGCGGATTGTGCCGATCGTCATCGATAGCGAAGGTAATAGCGTAGCGCTGGAAGATACGCTCAAGAGCATTCGTCAGCAGGTTTATGCCGCCGAGCAGGTGGTGGTGATTTCCCGTTCGGAGCATGCGCCCTGCGAAGGTGTGCGTCATGTACGTTTGCAGGAAGAACCGGTCGCTCAGTTCAATCGACTGCTGAGGCAACTGGATGAGGCAGACTGGATCTATCTGGTCCGGGCGGGCGATCGTTTGAACGAGCTGGCCTTGTTGCTGCTGGCCGAGCGCATGGTCGAAATGCCGGACGTGCGCTGTCTCTATAGCGATGAGGGAGGGCTGCGCGATGAGGTGTCGATCGAGCCCGTGTTCAAGCCGGACTTCAATCTTGACTTGATGCGTAGTTATCCTTACATCGGCCGGGTCCTCGCTTTGCAGCGTCAGCGGGTGCTCGAGCTTGGTGGCATTGTTGCGGGCTACGATGAGCTGGGTGTTCACGATCTGGTCTGGCGTCTGGTGGAGAGCAATGGCCCGCACGCCATCGGCCATGTGAGCGAAGTGCTCGTGGAGTCTGCTTTGCGCCTGTCTCAGTGGCTCTCGCAACCCCAGGTCATCGAGCAGAATCCTCGGGTACTTGCCGCGCATCTACAGCGTATTGAGGCGCCACACCGCATCCGTAGCGGCAGTCTGGCGCTGATCAATCGTGTTGACTACCTCCATGACCAGCAGCCTCTTGTATCGATCATCATCTCCACCAGGGACCAGATCGGTTCTTTGCAGCGCTGTGTTGAAAGTCTGTTGGAAAAAACGGCCTATTCGCGTTACGAGATTTTGATTGCCGATAACGCCAGCATTGCCGCAGATGCCTGTAGCTGGCTGGCGGCCATGGAGCAAATGGGCAGCGACAAACTGCGAGTGCTGCGCTGTGACTATGGCGACAACCAGGCAGCGGTGCATAACTTCGCCGCGGCCCAGGCGCGGGGCGACTATCTGCTGTTGCTCAGCCCCCACAACATCATCGTCAATGCCGACTGGCTGGACGAGTTGCTGAATCACGGCCTGCGCCCAGAGGTCGGTGTAGTTGGCGGGCGGATGCTGAGTCCGCAGGGCCGGATCGAGGGTTCGGCACTGGTTCTGGGGTTGCGGGGGGCCATTGGTGTCCCCAATCGCGGAGAGTTGCTCAACGCCCCTGGCTACATGCAGCGTCAGCAAACCGTACAGAACTTCAGTGCGGTCGGCGTCGATTGTCTCCTGGTACGCAAGCAGGTTTTCGACGATTTGCAGGGGTTGGACGAACAACATTTGGCCCAGGCGCTTAATGGTCCTGATTTTTGTCTGCGTGTACGGCAGGCCGGCTACCTGGTGGTATGGACACCATACGCCGAGCTGGTGCAGGCGATCCCGGCTTCCACTGTCGGGCCTGCACCCAAAGTGCTGCAGGCTGAGCAGAAACACTTCTACCGGAACTGGTTGCCCCTGGTTGCCAGGGATCCGGCGTATAACCGGAACCTGAGTCTGGGCACCAGCAATTTCAGTCTGGAGCCTGGGTTCAAGGACGGGTGGGATCCCTTCACCCGTCAGCCCCTGCCCAAGATCCTGGCGATTCCGATCAACGCCACGGCGGTGGGGCATTATCGGGTCAGCCAGCCGTTCCTCGAGCTGGAGGCGGCGGGGCGAGTGGTAGGGCATATGACCTACCATACGCCGACGGACATTGAACTTGAGCGGTGTTCGCCCGACGTGATCATCCTGCAGGGGCGCTACAGCCAAGGGGCTGTCGATGAGGTCGAGCGAATCAAAAACTGTTCGCAAGCCTTCCGGATTTTTGAGCTCGACGATTACGTGATCGATGTGCCGAAAAAGAACGCACACATCCGCAAGGCCGAAGTGGGTGTCGACAAACTGGTGCGGCGTGGTGTCGGATTGTGTGATCGGGTCGTGGTATCGACTCAGCCGCTGGCGGATGCCTTGCGTGACATGCATCACGACATTCGGGTGGTGCCGAACATGCTTGCACCGCATCTGTGGACGGGGCTCACCAGTCATCGACGTACTTCGCGCAAACCCCGTGTAGGCTGGGGTGGCGGCACCAGTCATGACGGTGACCTGGCAATTATTGCCGACGTGGTGCGTCTGCTTGCCAATGAAGTCGAATGGGTGTTTTTCGGAATGTGCCCCGAGGCGCTACGGCCATTTGTGCATGAGTTTCACACGGGCGTCGCTCTTGAGGCTTACCCCGCCAAACTGGCCAGCCTGAACCTCGACCTGGCACTGGCTCCTCTGGAGTTCCACATCTTCAACGACTGCAAGAGCAACCTGCGTCTGCTGGAGTACGGCGCCTGCGGTTACCCGGTGATTTGCACCGACACCGAGGCCTATCGCGGTTATCTGCCGTGTACCAAAGTCGTGAGTAACAGTACCGAGGAGTGGCTTGAGGCAATCCGCATGCACCTGTCCGACCCTGATGCGAGCTACCGCATGGGCGATGCGCTGCGCGAAGAAGTGCTGCGCGATTACATGCTCAAGGGCAATAACCTCAACTACTGGGCCGAGGGTTGGTTACCGAACTGATTGAATCTGGATGTACAGCTGCAAGCGGTCTTGGGCCCGCTTTACGCTTAGGGACGAACCCGGTGTGCATGATCCGGATTCGTCCCTTTTTTGTGCCTTCTATCTGGATTCATGAGCTGGCGCGTTTCCTGCAAGTCCTCCTCATATCGCCATAAAACGAGCGCTTGCGGCCGGTACGCCAGCGCCTGACACGGCAGAGCGTTTTAGCCAGACAGCCCGAAAAAGCTTGAAACAGCTTGGCCGAGCTCTGTGAAGAACAAGAGGGGAGACGATGAAGGCAGTAATTCTGGCGGGTGGCCTGGGCACGCGCATCAGCGAAGAATCGCACCTGAAGCCCAAGCCGATGATCGAGATCGGTGGCAAGCCAATTCTTTGGCACATCATGAAACAGTACTCCGCCCACGGGATTCATGACTTCGTGATCTGCCTTGGCTACAAGGGCTATGCGATCAAGGACTTCTTCGCCAACTACTTCCTGCACACCTCCGACGTCACCTTCGACATGTGCAACAACCGTATGGACGTTCACCAGAATTACAGTGAGCCGTGGCGCGTCACGCTGATCGACACCGGTGAGGAAACCATGACTGGTGGTCGTTTGCGACGGGCCGGCCGCTATCTGGAAAACGAAGAAGCGTTCTGCTTTACCTACGGCGACGGCGTGTCTGACTTGAACATCAGCGCCCTGGTGGACTTTCACCTTTCCCACGGCAAGCTTGCCACGGTCACGGCGGTCCAGCCGCCTGGTCGTTATGGCGCCCTGGAGCGCGAAGGTTATCTGGTTCGCGGTTTCACTGAAAAACCTCGTGGGGACGGTGGCTGGATCAATGGTGGTTTCTTTGTGCTGTCGCCTAAGGTGCTGCCGCTGATTACCGCGGATGAGACGGTTTGGGAGTCCGAACCTTTGACCGGCCTGGCCAGCGATGGCCAGCTTGCTGCTTTCCAGCACGATGGCTTTTGGCATCCGATGGACACCCTGCGCGACAAGAATCACCTTGAGGCGCTGTGGCAGAGCGGGGAGGCCCCATGGAAGCAATGGGACTGAGTCCGCAATTCTGGCGCGGCAAACGGGTGCTGCTGACCGGCCACACCGGTTTCAAGGGCAGCTGGTTGACGTTGTGGCTGCAAAGCCTCGGGGCCGAGGTCAGCGGGTTTTCGCTCGATCCATCCACCGAGCCGAGCCTGTTCGATCTGGCGCGGGTGCACGAAGGCATCAATGATCAGCGCGGCGACCTGCGTGACCTCGGCGCCTTGCTGGAACTGATCGCCGAAACCCAGCCGGAAATCGTCCTGCACCTGGCGGCCCAACCGCTGGTGCGCGAAGGCTATCGCGATCCGCTCGGCACCTATTCCAGTAACGTCATGGGCACGCTCAATCTGCTCGAAGCGATCCGCCAGGTCGGCGGCGTGCGCGCCTGTGTGCTGGTGACCACCGACAAGGTCTACGCCAACAAGGAATGGCTGTGGCCGTACCGCGAAGACGAAGCCTTGGGCGGTCACGATCCTTACAGCAGCAGCAAGGCTTGCTGCGAATTGTTGGCGCAGTCTTACGCCGCATCGTTTTTCCCGGCCGACAAGTACGCCGAGCATGGCTTGGCGTTGGCCACCGCGCGTGCCGGCAATGTGCTGGGCGGCGGTGACTTCGCGCCTGAACGCCTGATTCCCGATGTGCTCAAGGCCTGGTCGGCCGACCAACCGGTAACCCTGCGCTACCCGCAGGCCGTGCGCCCATGGCAGCACGCCTTGGAGCCGCTGGCCGGTTATCTGCAATTGGCCGCCGGTCTCTATGAGCAAGGCCCGCAGTTTGCCGGCGCGTGGAACTTCGGCCCGAGCGAAGCAGACATGTGCAGTGTCGGCGAAGTGGTCGAGTTGCTTGCCAGCCGCTGGCCGCAAGCACGCGGATTGCGCATTGAACCGAGTGATTTGCATGAGGCCGGTCTGCTGCGCCTGGACAGCAGTCGCGCCCGTCAACTGTTGGCCTGGCAACCGCGCTGGTCGTTGCAGCAGTGCCTGACCCAGACCCTCGATTGGCATCTGGCGTGGCAGAACGGTGATGACATGCGTGAAATCACCCTGCGTCAGTTGAACCTGTATCGAGGCGCGCTGTGAGCGAGTTTTTATTGAAGACCTTGCCGCTGGCCGGACTGTTCAGCGTGCAGCACAAACGCTTCGAAGATGATCGCGGGCACTTCGCCCGGTTGTTTTGCGAAGGCAGCCTGAGCGCTTTCAGCCAGCCGTTTCATATCCGCCAGATCAACCACTCCTGCACCCGTGAGCGGGGCAGTGTGCGCGGTCTGCATTTTCAAAATTCCAATGCGCCGGAAGCCAAGTTGATTACCTGCCTGCGCGGCGAGGTCTGGGATGTGGCGGTGGACTTGCGCCCCGATTCCGAAACCTTTCTGCACTGGCACGCCGAGCACCTGAAGGCCGGTGACGGTCGCAGCCTGCTGATCCCGGCCGGGTTCGCCCACGGCTTCCAGACGCTGACCGATGACGCCGAATTGCTCTACCTGCACAGCGCCGATTACACGCCTGCGCACGAGGGCGGGTTGTCGGTGAACGATCCACGGCTGGCGATTGCCTGGCCGTTGCCTGTCAATAATCTGTCGGCCAGGGACTCCAGCCATCCCTTGATCGATGAACACTTCGCTGGAGTGCGTCTATGAACTGCCGTGGTTGCGGTACTCCTCTGGCCTTGCCGCTGATCGATCTCGGCACCTCGCCGCCATCCAACGCCTATGTGCACGCCGATCGCCTGGAACAAGCCGAGCAATGGGTACCATTGAAGGTCGCGGTGTGTCAGCAATGCTGGTTGGTGCAAACCGAGGATTACACCAGCGCCGACAGCCTGTTCGATGCCGAGTATGCGTATTTCAGTTCGTTCTCCAGTACCTGGCTGGCCCATGCCGAGCGCTATGTCGCGGAGATGGTCGAACGCTTCGGCCTGACGGCCGACAGTCGCGTGGTGGAAATCGCCGCCAACGACGGTTACCTGTTGCAGTACGTCGCCGGGCGCGGCATCCCTTGCCTGGGTGTTGAACCGACCCGTAGCACCGCGCAAGCAGCGCGGGAAAAAGGCCTGGAGATTCGCGAACTGTTCTTCGGTCGCGACACCGCCGCGCAACTGAAAAACGAAGGCTGGGCCGCCGACCTGATGGCCGCCAACAACGTGTTGGCGCATGTGCCGGACATTAATGATTTCCTCGGTGGTTTCTCCACCTTGCTCAAGCCGACCGGTGTGGCGACGTTCGAGTTTCCGCAACTGCTGACGTTGATGGCCGGGCAGCAATTCGACACGCTGTATCACGAGCACTATTCCTACCTGTCCCTGACCGCCGTGCAGACCTTGTGCGAGCGCAATGGGCTGGAAGTGTTCGATGTCAGTCTGCTGAGCACTCACGGTGGATCACTGCGGGTATTCGTGCAGCGTAAGGACGGTGAGCGCCGCGTGGTGCAACCGACCGTGCAGCAACAATTACAGGCTGAGCTGGACGCCGGGGTGAAAACGCCCGAGTACTACGCGACTCTCGCGCCCGCCGCTGAACGCATCAAGCACGAACTGCTGCGTTTCCTGCTGCAAGCCAAGGCCGACGGCAAGCGCGTGGTCGGTTATGGCGCGGCAGCCAAGGGCAACACCTTGCTCAACTACGCCGGGGTCAAACCGGACCTGTTGGCCTGGGTGGCCGATGCCAACCCGCACAAGCAGGGCAAGTATTTGCCGGGCAGTCGAATCCCGGTGGTTTCGCCCGACCGCATCGATCTTGAAAAACCCGACTACATCCTGGTTTTGCCCTGGAACCTGTTGACTGAAATCACCCAACAATTCGCCTCGGTCAAAGTGTGGGGCGCGCGGTTTGTTGTCGCCGTTCCGGAGTTGAGCATTCAATGAGCAGAATTCATTACACCAAGCCGAGCGTGGGCGAGTTGGAAGCCCGGTATGCCCTGGACGCCGTTCAGAACGGTTGGGGCGCACGTTGCTACGAATATCTGACGCGTTTCGAGCATGGTTTTGCCGAGCATCTTGGCGCCACCTACGCCATCGCGACCTCCAGCTGTACTGGCGCCTTGCACATGGGGATGGCGGCGTTGGACATTGGTGCTGGCGATGAGGTGATCCTGGGCAACACTAACTGGATCGCGTCGGCGGCGCCCATTACCTACCTGGGTGCCACGCCTGTATTCGTCGATGTTCTGGCGGATAGCTGGTGCCTGGACCCGGAGCAGGTCAGGCGTGCAATTACCCCGCGAACCAAGGCCATTCTCGCAGTGCACCTCTACGGTAACCTGTGTGATATGGACGCCTTGCTGGCGATCGGTCGGGAACACAATATTCCGGTGATCGAAGACGCCGCTGAGGCCATCGGCTCGCAATGGCGTGGTCGGGCGGCCGGTTCTCTAGGCGCATTCGGTGCGTTCTCGTTTCATGGCACCAAGACCATGACCACCGGCGAGGGCGGGATTTTCGTCACCTCGGACAAAGCCTTGTACGAGCGCGTCCTGACCTTATCCAACCATGGCCGGGTCGCTGGCAGCACCAAACAGTTCTGGCCTGAGTTCATCGGCTTCAAATACAAGATGAGCAACCTGCAGGCTGCCGTCGGTTGCGCTCAGGTCGAGCGTATCGATGAGCTGATCAATCGCAAGCGTGAGATTTTCGCCAATTACGCCCGCGCCCTGACATTACTGCCGGGTGTTTCCCTGAACCCTGAGCCTGAGCACTCGCGTAACGGCTACTGGATGCCGACAGTGGTGTTCGATGCCGAGACAGGGATTCGTCGGGATGAGTTGATCGCCGCTTTCCAGGCTGCCGATATCGATGCCAGGGTGTTCTTCTGGCCGTTGTCGTCGTTGCCGATGTTCAGCGAACACTCTGTCGACACACCGGTTGCTTTCGCCTTGCCGGAGCGCGCATTCAACCTGCCGAGTTATCACGATATGACCGACGCCGATCAGCAACGAGTGGTGGATGTCGTGCGTGCCCTGCTCGCAAAAAGGCAGCTGTCGTGAAGATTTATTTGCTGGGCGCGGCCAACCCCGAAGCGGTGCGCATGCTTCACGCGGTGAAGCGCAGCACCCCCAACGTCGAATTCGCCTTTCTGGATAACGACCCGAGCAAGCAGGGCACGCTGTTTTATGGGGTACCGGTGATCGGCGGCTCGGATCGGGTGAGCGAACTCAAAGGGCCTCAGGCGCGCTTCGTGAACCTGATCACCGGCAGTACCCGGCTGCGCTACGAGACCACCCGCCAACTGGTCGAGGCCGGCGCCACTCTGGGCCAATTCGTTCACCCGGGTATCGACCTGACCATGATTCGCATGGGGCAGGGCAGTTATCTACAGGAAGGCGTGCTCATGCAGGCCGAAGTAACGCTGGGTGACAACACCAGTATCAGTGCCGGCAGCGTGGTGGGGCATGAAGGACGGATTGGCCACTCGGTTTTCATGGCACCTGGGGTGTGTATCGCCGGTTGCGTGGAAATCGGCGACGGGACATTTATCGGTACCAACGCCACCATCCTGCCGCGCCTGCGCATCGGTCGCTGGGTCACCATCGGCGCCGGCGCCGTTGTCACCAAAGATGTTCCGGATTATTCGGTCGTGGCGGGCAATCCCGCCAGGATCATCAAGACCAACGCGGTGCCTTACCCCGACGGTAAGGTATTCAAGTAAGCCGTTTCCCTATTTTTCTGGAGAGTTGCGATGAATCCCCATGAGCAGTTTCGTGAAGAAGTAAAAGGCAACATCGAAGGTTTGAAGAAAGACAAAGCGCTGCAGGCCGAGTCCCTGGACTGGGTCGGCACCACGGCCAAACACAAGTACACCTACAACTTCAGCTGGATGGGCCGCCCGATCATTCAATTCCCCAGGACATGGTGGCCATGCAGGAAATCATCTGGAACTTGCGCCCGGATGTGATCGTGGAAACCGGGATCGCCCACGGCGGGTCGTTGGTGTTTTACGCCTCGATGCTGGAGCTGATCGGCCATGGTGAAGTACTGGGTGTCGACATCGATATTCGTCAGCACAACCGCGAAGCGATCGAAGCCCATCCGATGAGCAAACGAATCCAGATGATTCAGGGTTCGAGCATCGACACCGCGATCGTCGATCAGGTGCGCGAGCGCATTCAGGGCAAGAAAGTGCTGGTGGTGCTGGATTCCAATCACACCCATCAACACGTGCTGGAAGAGTTGCGTCTGTATGCACCGATGGTCTCGGTCGGCAGCTACTGCGTGGTCATGGATACGGTGGTCGAAGACATGCCGGAAGACGCCTTTCCGGACCGTCCATGGGGCAAGGGTGATAACCCTAAAACCGCCGTTTGGGCGTACCTGGAAGAAAACCGGGATTTCGAGATCGATCAGGCGATTCACAGCAAACTGCTGATCACCGTTGCGCCGGATGGCTACCTGCGCCGGGTGCGTTAAACGACAACTTCATTCAAGTGTTCATCAGGCAATAGGTCTGTGGCGGGGAAGGATATGCAAGGCATTTACGGTTCTGAAAACACGTTGCCCCTGAGTGAACTGTTCACTCTGGTGCTGATTACGCACAATCGTCCGGCGTTTTTGCGCAGGGCGTTGCAGTTCTACAGCACGCTGCCTTGCAGGATCCTGGTCCTTGATTCGTCAGCCGTTGCTCTGGATGGCGCGGCGACGGTTGCGGACACCATCGACTATCGGCATTTGCCGCAGTTCGGCTATTGGGGCATCCAGGCCAAGCTGGTATACGGTGTCGAACAGGTCACCACGCCGTACATGGTGTTCGCCTCCGACGATGATTTCCTGTTGCACGGTGCTCTCACCGAATCGGTGAACTTCCTCGAAGCCAACCCCGACTACGGTTTGTGCCACGGCTATTGCCTGATGTACCTGACCCACGCCAATTATGTGCAGTACTACCGTCGTGACAAGAAGGTGCAGGAGGACTACAACGCCGAGCAAGGCCAGGACCGTGTACTCGATTACATGGGGCAGTACATTCCGCCGTTCTATGCCGTGCATCGGACCTCGCTGTTGCGGGACTGGTACGCAGTGATGCCGGAAGGCACGATCTTCCAGTGGCAGGAAATCGGCCACGTGTACTACATGCTGGCGCGGGCCAAGGCGCGAATTCTCCCGGCACCCTATGTGGTACGTGAAGTCAATTACGGACGTTCGGATCACAACACCGAAATCATGACGACCTTGAGTTTCAAGGACGCCCGCTCTGTCGCCGAGCGCGAGCGCTTTGCCGGGTTCCTGTCATCGCTGCCGACGGGTATCACCGGTCTCGACCAACAGCAGACCGCCCAGTTGGCCCTGCAAAGCTTCGCCGCTTTGGCCGACAGCCTGACTGCCCGCAACGCGCTGACCATCGAACCGATATTCGAGTCTTACTGGACCGATCCGACGGTCGGCCCGAAGCGTGTCTTCGGCCCCGAGCAATACGTCGAGATGCCGTTCTACAACAGCGCCTTCTTCGAGCAACTGGCGGAGTGCGAGTTTCTGCTCCATGCAATGCCGGCCGGCCGTTTGCAACTCGAGGAAATGGAAGGGACATTGCTCAAGCAGCAGACACTGCAGCGTACTTACTCCAATGACAGTCCGGCGACGATCCAGACGCGCCTGCTTCAAGCCGTGGAACTCGGCGCCTTCAACCGTCGAGTCGTGCAAAAGCTCGCTCAGCAACTGGTGGACATGGGGGAAACGGCTGATGCCCAAGTGTTGGCCGATTGGGTGCAGCGCCTGGACAGTGTGCCGACCCACGACAGTCGTCAGTTGCTCGACACGATGCCGTCGGGACGTCTGCTCAACTGGTTGCAGGCACGGGAGCCAAATGAGACTGCGGTGAGGAAAATCAACCAGCATCTGGCAGCCAATGACGGTGGACCTCAGTTCGGCATTTTGTTGCTGGACCTGGACGCAGACATGGACAAGCTTCAGGCCAGCTTCGATAGTCTGATGGAGAGCGCGTTCCGGGCCTTCAAAGTGGTGGTCTTCACCACCGGCGATCTGCCGGCAGTCACCACCGAACAAAACACCCTGCATTTCGTCAAGGTCACCACCAGCAACTATGTCGATAAGCTGAACCAGATTGCTCGCCAGTCGACCTCGGACTGGTTGCTGCTGGCCGAGGCGGGCGACGAGTTCACCGCCGCGGGTCTGTTGCGTGCCAGCCTGGAGTTGCAGAACGCCGAGGGTTGCCGTGCGGTGGCGGTGGACGAGATTCATCGTCAGGCCAATGGCACGCTGGTCGATGTCTTCCGTCCCGCCTTCAACCTCGATTTGTTGCAGAGCCTGCCGGCGCTGACTGCGCGGCATTGGCTGATCCGGCGTGAGGTGTTGGTGGAAGTCGGTGGTTTTGCTCGTGAGTTCACTTCGGCGCTCGAGTTCGACCTGTTGCTGCGCCTGATCGAAGCCGGCGGCCTGGCCGGGCTCGCGCATCTGGCAGAGCCTTTGCTGATCACCCAGGCACCGCTGCCGGGGCCTATTGAACACGAACGCCAGACTCTGGTTCGTCATCTGGCGACCCGCGGATATCAGGCCCAGGTCAGTGCCGAAGCGTCGGGAGGCTACCGTATCGACTACCGTCACGCCGATCGTCCGAAGGTTTCGATCATCGTTCACAGCCAGGACAACCTGGAGTGTTTGCAGCGCTGCCTGGTCAGCGTGTTGCAACGCACGCGCTATCAGAACAATGAGATCGTGATCGTCGACAATCACAGCCAGTCCGCCGAACTGCTCGCCTGGCTGGAAAGCCTGGAGCAGAACGGTCGTGGCCGGGTTCGTCTGGTCAGGGCAGAGCAGCGTCTGAGCACTTCGGCACTACTTAACCTGGCTGTAGAACAGGCTCAGGGCGAATACCTGGTGCTGCTGGCGGCGGACGCCGAGGTCGTTAACGCCAACTGGATCGAGGCACTGCTTAACCAGGCGCAGCGTCCTGAGGTAGGAGTGGTCGGGGCCAAACTGGTGGATGCCAATGGCAATGTGACGGGGGCCGGTTTGATTCTGGGCCTCAATGGCGGGGTCGCTTCACCTTTCGCAGGCGAGAAAAAAGATGCCCAGGGCTACATGCGTCGCTTGGTCGTCGAACAGAACTATCAGGCGGTCTCTGGTGCTTGTCTGATGATTCGCAAGCAAGTGTTTGATGACGTCGGTGGATTGGACCAAGAGCATTTCGACGAGGCTTACGCCGATGTCGATCTGTGCCTGAAAGTTGCCGACGCAGGTTTGCTGACGGTCTGGACACCACAAGTGCAGATTACGCACCCCGGGACTTTGCCGGACAATTCGCAGGCGGCAGCTGCCCTGCGTGACAAGTGGCAGGCCCGTTTCGAGCAGGACTCAGCCTACAACCAGAACCTGGCCTTGACTGGCAAGGGCTTTACCCTCGGCGAACCGACCAGCATTGACTGGGCGCAGTTGCTCGCATAAGCCTGGCTGACAGGTAAAAGGACTCAAGGCATGTTCAACGGTAAATCGATTTTCATCTCTGGCGGCACCGGTTCGTTCGGGCGCAACTTCATCCGCCGCTTGCTGGAGCAATACCAGCCCAAGCGGGTGGTGGTGTTTTCCCGCGATGAGCTCAAGCAGTACGAGATGCAGCAGACGTTCAACGCGCCGTGCATGCGTTACTTCATCGGTGATGTGCGCGACGCCGACCGTTTGCGTCAGGCCATGCGCGGTATCGATTACGTGGTGCACGCCGCGGCGCTGAAGCAAGTGCCAGCGGCGGAATACAACCCCACCGAATGCATCCGCACCAACGTCAACGGCGCGGAAAACATCATTGCCGCGGCCATCGACAACGGCGTGAAAAAAGTTGTCGCGCTGTCCACCGACAAGGCTGCCAGCCCGATCAACTTGTACGGCGCGACCAAGCTGCTGTCGGATAAATTGTTCGTTGCTGCCAATAACATTGCCGGCGAACAACAGACCCGGTTTGCCGTGGTGCGCTATGGCAACGTCGCCGGCTCGCGGGGTTCGGTGGTGCCGTTCTTCAGCAAACTGATTGCCGAGGGCGCCAAAGAGCTGCCGATCACCGATGAGCGCATGACGCGGTTCTGGATCACCCTCGATCACGGCGTGAAGTTTGTGCTCGACAGCTTCGCCCGCATGCACGGTGGTGAAGTGTTTGTGCCGAAGATTCCGTCGATTCGCATCGTCGATCTGGCGCAGGGCATGGCTGAGCATTTGCCGCACAAACACGTCGGCATTCGTCCGGGTGAAAAACTCCATGAGCTGATGGTGCCACTGGACGACGCGCGCATGACCCTGGAGTTCGACGATCACTACACCATTCAGCCGTCGATCCGTTTCACCAGCGTCGACGTGGATTTTGCCGTGGACAAACTGGGTGAGCAGGGCCGGCCGGTGGGCGAAGATTTCGAGTACCGTTCCGATACCAACCCGCACTTCCTGTCAGTCGGCCAGATCGCCGACCTGCACGCGGAACTGTCGGCATGATTCCCTACGGTCGGCAAAGCCTCGATCAGGCGGACATCGATGCGGTGGTCGCCGTGTTGCAGTCTGACTGGCTGACCCAAGGGCCGACCATCGAGCGTTTCGAACAGGCGATGGCCGAGCGGTGCCAGGCCGATTTCGCGGTGGCGGTGTGCAATGCCACTGCGGCGTTGCACATTGCCTGTCTCGCCGCGGGCCTGGGGCCGGGCGATCGGTTATGGACCACGCCGAACACCTTTCTGGCCTCGGCCAATTGCGGTCGTTACTGCGGCGCCGACGTCGATTTTGTCGACATTGACCCGCTGACCTGGAACCTCGATGCCTACACCTTGGCGTCGAAGTTGGAAATCGCCGAGCGCGACGGCAAGCTGCCGAAAGTGCTGGTGGCGGTAGCGTTCTCCGGGCAGAGCTGCGATATGCGCATGATCGCCGAACTGGCCGAGCGTTACGGTTTCACGGTGATCGAGGATGCCTCTCACGCGGTCGGCGCATCCTATGCCGGGCGCCCGGTGGGTTGCGGTGAGTTCGCGGCAATGACCGTGTTCAGTTTCCATCCGGTGAAGATCATTACCAGCGCCGAAGGCGGCATGGTGCTGACCAATCGCCCGGAACTGGCCGAGCGCTTGCAGCGCCTGCGCAGCCACGGCATGACTCGTGACCCCGGGCAGATGACCGAACCCAGCCACGGCCCGTGGTACTACCAGCAAGTGGAACTGGGCTTCAATTACCGGATCACTGACCTGCAAGCGGCCCTCGGTCTGTCGCAGCTGAACAAGCTCGATGGCTTTATCGAGCGTCGACGCGAACTGGCGGCGCGTTACGACCGGTTGCTGGCGTACTTGCCGCTGACCTTGCCCAGCACGCAGCCTGAAGCCGAATCGGCGTGGCATCTGTACGTGGTGCGCTTGCAGACGGAGCGGATCAACCTCAGTCATCGACAGGTGTTCGAAGGCTTGCGAGCAGCCGGTGTCGGGGTGAATCTGCACTATATTCCGCTGCACTTGCAGCCGTACTATCGCGACCTGGGTTTTGCCGTGGGTGATTTTCCCCAGGCCGAACGTTATTACGCCGAGGCCATCAGCCTGCCGCTGTTTCCTCTGCTGAGCGATGAACAACAGGACTATGTGGTCGAGCAATTGCGACGACTGATCCTTGAGGAGTAGTGACTCTTGAGCTGTGTTGCGATCATTCCGGCCCGTGGTGGCAGCAAGCGAATCCCGCGCAAGAACCTCAAGCCGTTCGACGGCGTGCCGATGATCGTCCGTTCGATTCGCACGGCGCTGGAGTCGCACCTGTTCGACCAGGTGATCGTCAGTACCGACGATGAGGAAATCGCCGAAGTCGCACGAGCCAATGGCGCTCAGGTGCCGTTCATGCGGCCTGCGGCACTGGCTGACGATTTCACCGGGACTGCGGCAGTGATTGTGCATGCCTTGAATCAATTGCCGCCGTTCGACCATGCCTGCTGCATCTATGCGACGGCGCCGTTGTTGCAAGCGCGTTATCTGCGTCAGGGGCATGAGTTGCTGGTGCAGCACCCGGACAAGTCTTTCGCGTTTTCAGTCACCGGTTTTGGTTTTCCGGTGCAGCGTGCCTTGACCCTCGACGAGCAGGGCGCCCTGACCTCGCTCTATCCGGAGTTTCGTGACACCCGTTCCCAGGACTTGCCCGAAGCCTTTCAAGATGCCGGCCAGTTCTACTGGGGGCGCAGCGAGGCCTGGTTGCGTGGTGATGCACTGTTTTCGCCGGCGAGCCTGCCGGTGATTCTGCCGCGCTACCTGGTACAGGACATCGACACCCTTGAAGACTGGAAACGCGCCGAATACCTTTACGCCGCATTGAAGGCTGGTGGTGAGTTGCAATGAGGGTACTGATCCGCGCTGACGCGTCGCCAACCATTGGCAGCGGCCATATTGCCCGCTGCCTGACCCTGGCCAGGGTGTTGCGCAAGCAGGGCACGCACGTTGCCTTCGCCTGTCGCCTGCTGCCGGGGCATCGACTGGACAGCCTGGCAAGCGAGGGCTTCGAGACCTTCGCGCTGCCTGCGCGCTACCCCGATGAAGATCCGCAGCAGGCCATCGAATCGATGCTGCCGTGGCAGGCGGACATCGCCGCGCTGGCGCAAGCCTTGGAAAGCCATCCGGCTTTCGACTGGATCATCGTTGACCACTATGGCCTCGATCATCACTGGCAGACTGCGGCCCGTCGCTGGGCACCACGGATCGCCGCGGTGGATGACCTGGCCACTCGGCAGTACCGCGTCGATCTGCTGCTCAATCAAAATCTGTCGGGCACCCCAGAGGCTTATGCCACGCTGCTGACGCCCGACTGCCAGACCTTGCTCGGCCCACGTTTTGCGATGTTGCGCGATGAGTTCTGCTGCCCGGCGGTCGAAATCAAGCCTCGGGCCAGGCGAGTGTTGGTGAACTTCGGCGGCTTCGATGCGGCCATGCAGACCCACCACGCAATGTTGGCGCTGGCGGACCTTCATGAGCTGGAGGTCGATTTCGTGGCGGGGGCCGACAACCCGGCCTGGGAGCAGATGCAGGCGCTGGCGGCGTATCGTCCGAACTGGCGCCTGCACAGTTTTGTCAGCGACTTCTATCGGCTTATGACCGAGGCCGACCTGTTTATCGGTGCCGGTGGCGGTACCAGTTGGGAGCGGGCAGCCATGGGGCTGCCGACAATCTGCATTGCAGTCTCGAATAATCAGCAGGCCAACGGCGAGGTGATGGCGACCTCGGGCGCTCATGTGTTCCTGGGCAACCGCGAGCATGTCAGCGTCGAGCAATTGCGCCAAGCCATTGGTTTTGTCGTAGGCAATCAAGGTTTTCGTCAAAGTTTGGCCGAACGCTCACGGCAGTTGGTCGATGGCCGTGGCGCGCAGCGGGTGGCGGCAGCACTGGCGGGAGCGGTACTGCAGGTGCGTCGGGCCACTGCGGACGATGCGCATTTGTTGTTCGAGGGACGTAATGCCGAGGCGGTACGGCGCTGGTCGCTGGACACCCACGCCATCGATTGGCAACGGCACCAGGTTTGGCTGGCTGCGAGCCTGAACAATCCCCAGCGACTGCTGTTGATTGCCGAGGCGGATGACGGCCCGGTCGGTATGCTGCGCTATGACCTTGACGGTACTCGGGCCGAAGTCTCGATCTATTTGTTCGAAGGCCGATTCGGCCTGGGCTGGGGCAGGGCGCTGCTGGCGCGGGGCGAAGCGTTCGTCACGGCGCATTGGCCACAACTTGAGGCCATCACGGCTCAGGTGCTGCCGGCCAATCAGCCATCGCTGAAGGTTTTCCGCGAGGGTGGTTTTACTCAGAGTGCTTGCGCGTTCACGCGTGTATTGAAGGATCCAGAACAATGACCAGTTTCAAGATCGGCAACCGCTCGATCGGTGCCGATGCGCCGCCGTTCATCATTGCCGAGATGAGCGGCAACCATAACCAGTCGCTGGACATGGCGATAAAAATCGTCGAAGCCGCGGCCAAGGCCGGCGCCCATGCCTTGAAGCTGCAAACCTACACCGCCGAGACCATGACCCTGGACTTGTCCGAAGGCGAGTTCTTCATCAAGGACCCCAACAGCTTGTGGGCCGGTTCTTCGCTGTATGCGCTGTACGAAAAGGCCCACACGCCGTGGGAATGGCACGCGCCGATTTTCGCCCGGGCCAAAGAGCTGGGCATGCTGGCGTTTTCCACACCGTTCGATGACACCGCGGTGGACTTCCTCGAAAGCCTCGATGTGCCGGCCTACAAGATCGCCAGCTTCGAGAACACTGATCTGCCGTTGATCCGGCGGGTTGCGGCCACCGGCAAGCCGCTGATCATTTCCACCGGCATGGCCAGCATCGCCGAACTCGATGAAACCGTGCGTGCCGCCCGTGAGGCCGGTTGCAAGGACCTGGTGTTGCTCAAGTGCACCAGCACATACCCGGCAACGCCGGCCAACAGCAACGTGCGCACGATTCCTCATCTGCGCGAGTTGTTTGGCTGTGAAGTTGGTTTGTCCGACCATTCGATGGGCGTCGGGGTGTCTGTCGCCGCCGTAGCGCTGGGGGCGACGGTGGTGGAAAAACACTTCACCCTCGACCGTGCCGCCGGAGGTGTGGACGCCAGTTTCTCCCTGGAACCAGCCGAGCTTGCCAGCCTGGTGGTCGAAACCGAGCGCGCCTGGCAGGCCATGGGCCAGGTGCATTACGGCGTGACTGACGCCGAGCGCAAGTCCCTGGTGTACCGCCGGTCGCTGTATGTCACCCAGGACATGATCGCCGGTGAGCCTTTTACCGCCGCTAATCTGCGGGCCATCCGTCCAGGCCTGGGGCTGGCCCCGAAACACGCTGAAACCCTTCTGGGCCGCCGTGCCCGCCAGGCCATCAAGCGCGGAACGCCGCTGGACTGGTCGCTGGTCGAATAACCGCTTGTGGGGCTGATTCGGCAAAATAGCGTGACCTGCGAGTCATTACGCGCATCTTCACTGTATTGTATAAATAGGGAAGAGGGCGCCTGGCCTGCTTTTGGCTCAGTGATGGCCTTTTACTCTTCCCGCTGTCACCTCCTTGAGGGCGACGTTATTCGTTGTTTGTCGGCGCCCCTCGATTCCTTGCGAGCGGTGGTATTGGGCTGTTTATTATTGGGAAGCCGTAATGATTGGCATAAAGAGCATTGCGAGCTACGTTCCTGTAGCCGGCGTGGACAATTACGCACAAGGTGCAAAATTCGAGAAGGATGAAGAGTTCATCCTGGGCAAGATCGGTTCGGCCTTCCTGCCGCGCAAAGACGCCGGGCAAGAAACTTCGGACCTGTGTGTCGAAGCAGTCAACGCGCTGTTCGCCAACAACCCTGAATTGAAGCGTGAAGCGATCGACGTGCTGATCGTCGTGACCCAGAACGGCGACGAAGAAGGCCTGCCGCACACCGCCGCCATCGTTCAGGACAAGCTGGGCCTGCCAACGACTGTGGCCGCGTTCGATATTTCCCTGGGCTGCTCCGGTTACGTCTACGGCATCTACGCCATCAAGGGCTTCATGGAAGCCGCAGGCCTGAAGAATGGCCTGCTGGTGACCGCCGATCCGTATTCGAAGATCGTCGACCCGGAAGATCGCAACACCACCATGCTGTTCGGCGATGCCGCCACCGCCACCTGGATGGGCGAAGACGCGCCATGGCAGTTGGGCAAGGCCAAGTTCGGGACTGACGGTTCCGGCGCGCCGCACCTGAAGGTTACCGACGGGGTGTTCTTCATGAATGGCCGTCAGGTGTTCAACTTTGCGCTGCTCAAAGTGCCTGCGCATTTGCATGAGCTGCTCGCTGACTCGGGCCTGACGGCCGACGATATCGATGCTTTCTGCATTCACCAGGGCAGCGCGGCGATTGTCGATGCCGTGGCGCGACGCTTCGAGGGCGAGCCCGAGAAGTTCCTCAAGGACATGGTCGAGACCGGTAACACCGTGTCGTCGAGCATTCCATTGCTGCTGGAAAAGCACGTGCTCGACTCCAAGTGGAAGCGTGTGGCACTCAGCGGTTTTGGTGTTGGTTTGTCCTGGGGTTCGGCGATCATCTATCGCCCTTGATCTTCTAAAAGCCGGACACAAAAAAAGCGCTCAAGGTGTAACCTTGAGCGCTATTTTTTTGCCCGAATCACAGCGAGGCGCCATGAGCGAGTTTTTTCAACCCAACGCCGAACTCATCCAGCGTCGCTGGCCGGCCGTGGCTGAGCGTCTGCTGTCTGAAGATCCGGGCCCGTTGCAGGCCGATCTGGTGGAAGGGCTCGGCTCGACCCTGAGCATCAACGGCATTCAGCTGACCAGTCGCCATGACCGTACCCGCGAAGCGCAGCTTCAGGCCGCAAGCCTGCCGGTCGACAGCCCGGTGTTACACGTTTACGGCACAGGGCTGGGTGATCTGCAACTGGAGCTGCTACAGCGTTCGGGGCTGATTCAGTTACACGTACATATACTTAACGGCGCAGTGTTTGCGCTGGTGTTGCAATTGCTCGATCAGCAGTCGTGGCTCAGCGATTCGCGGGTCGAGCTGCACTACGCCGGTGATTTGGCTGAAATTTGTTTGCCGTTCTTTGCCCTGCCTTCAGAGCTGGTGCTGGCCGATGACTTCAACGCGAAGATCCGTGACCGCTTGGTCAGCGAAACCCATCTGACGTTCAACAACTGTGAGTTTGATCCGGACAATCCGGAAATCGCCGCGCGCTTGCTGGAAAGTGTCGAACAGATCCGCGTCGATAGCGACGCCGCACAATTGTTCGCCACACACGCTGGCCAGCCGATGTTCGTCATCGCCACCGGGCCGAGCCTGGAACAACACTTCGTAACCTTGCGATCAATTCGCGGCCAGACCCAGCGACCGCTGTTCGTTTGTGTCGATACCGCTTACCGGCCGCTCATCGAGAACGGTATCAAACCGGATGTCGTCGTCACGATCGACCAGCGTATCTCGCAGCGCCATCTGCCGCCCGAGGACAGCGCAGACATCACGCTGGTCTACATGCCGCTGGTGGCTCCTGCGGTCTTGCAGGCCTGGCAAGGCAAGCGCTATGTCGCCTACTCGGCAAGCCCGGTCTTTCGCGATCTGCGCAAGCAGCTCCCACGGGCAGGGTTGTTTGCAGGCGGCAGCGTGATTCATCCGGCGGTGGACCTGGCGGTGAAAATGGGTGCCAGTCAGATCACGCTGTTCGGGGCGGACTTCGCGTTCCCCAACAACAAGACCCATGCCGGTTGGGATGACGGCGACCTTGGCCCGCAATTGGTCGCGGCTCGTCATTGGGTGTTGGATGGGCATGGGCAGCGGGTCAAGACTCAGCTCAATTTCCGTAGTTACTTGTGTGAGCTGGAGCGCTATATCGCTGCGCATCCACACGTCGTCTTCTACAACAGCAGTCGAGCTGGGGCCATGATTGTCGGCACGACATTTCATCCGGAGTTCAGTCGATGAGCGAAGAGCTACTCGTTGATCAGGCCCGGCAATGTTCAGCGTTGTTTCGTCTGGGAAGGGATGTCGAGGCGGCGCTGGTCATGGTCGAGGTAGCGGAGCAGGTGCAGTCGCGGGTCGGCGGGGCAGACAGCCAGATCGCGGCCCGGTGGATGGCATTGCTGACAGGCATGCTGGATAGCCAGGAGCGACAGGACTGGCTGGCGCTCGCGGATTACCTTGAATACGAACTGGTTGATTTACTGATGGCTGTCAATTCCGCGTAATGCCGTGGCAGGTCAACGCAAGCGGGGCGTAAGGAAGGGTTGTGGCAGTTCTCTGGCGTCATTTTTTGGTGGTTGGATCGTCGCTATGGCTTGGTTTTACAGGGGGTGGCAGTGTGATGGCAAAAAATTTCAAAAATCCCCTCAAGCAACCTGCATTCGCGACGATAACTATTACGAAGGTTCTCTAGGCCATACCGGGCGGTTGCCAGGGCCGGAAGCCGTAGTACCCAACCAACGAGGAATTCGTCATGGCTTTAACAGTAAACACCAACACTACATCTCTGGGTGTTCAGAAGAACCTGAACCGTGCTTCCGACGCGCTGTCGACTTCGATGACTCGCCTGTCTTCCGGCCTGAAAATCAACAGCGCCAAAGACGACGCCGCCGGCCTGCAGATCGCTACCCGTATGACCTCGCAGATCCGTGGTCAGACCATGGCTATCAAAAACGCCAACGACGGTGTTTCGATCGCTCAGACCGCTGAAGGCGCTCTGCAAGAATCGACCAACATCCTGCAGCGTATGCGTGAAATCGCAGTTCAGTCGCGTAACGACTCCAACGGCACTGCTGACCGTACCGCTCTGGACAAAGAATACCAACAGTCGGTTGCTGAACTGACCCGTATCGCTCAGTCGACTAACCTGAACGGCAAGGCGCTGCTGGACGGTACCGCTGGTGCGATGGAGTTCCAGGTTGGTTCCAACACCACCTCCGACAACCAGATCACTCTGACCCTGGCTTCGAGCTTCGACTCCAGCGCCCTGGGCATGACCGGTACTACCATTTCCGGTACCTCCAACGCAGCCAACCACTCTGCTGTAGCGTCGGCTATCTCGGCTATCGACGCCGCTCTGTCGCGAATCAACAGCACTCGTGCTGACCTGGGTGCTGCACAAAACCGTTTCTCCAGCACCATCTCCAACCTGCAAAACATCAACGAAAACGCCAGTGCTGCACTGAGCCGCGTACAAGATACCGACTTCGCTGCTGAAACTGCACAGCTGACCAAGCAACAAACTCTGCAACAAGCTTCCACCGCAGTTCTGGCTCAGGCCAACCAACTGCCATCCGCTGTACTGAAACTGCTTCAGTAATAGCCGATGAGTTTTAGCGGGGGAGTGCGCTTGTCGCGCTCTCTCGCTTTTTACTTTAAGAGGTGATGGACATGGATATGAGCGTCAAGCTGAACTTGTCTTATCCTGCGGCCCAGCAGGCGACGACTGTTGCCGATAAGCCTGCGGAAAAGCCTCGAGCGGAAACTGCGCCAGTGGTTGCCGTCAAGGAAGAAGGTAAAAAAGACCAGACCGAGCAGGAAAAACTGAAGATGGCCGTTCAGGAAATCGAAAAGTTCGTTCAGTCGGTCAAGCGTAACCTGGAGTTCTCGATTGACGAGCCTTCAGGCAAAGTTGTGGT
Organism: Pseudomonas sp. B21-019; assembly: GCF_024749225.1. Classification (NCBI taxonomy): domain Bacteria; kingdom Pseudomonadati; phylum Pseudomonadota; class Gammaproteobacteria; order Pseudomonadales; family Pseudomonadaceae; genus Pseudomonas; species Pseudomonas sp. B21-019. Next base: position 4,632,073 of record NZ_CP087193.1, on the reverse strand, counting down.
CAAAGTGATTGCCAGTGACTCCGGTGAGGTGATTCGTCAAATCCCCAACGAAGAAGTCCTTAAGCTGGCGAACAGTTTGAATGATGCAAGCAGTCTGTTGTTCAGCGCAAAAGTCTGACAACTGGCACGAATTTTGTTGCTATGTTCTTTTGGGCGTTGTAGTGGTCAAAAGGCCGGCGACACACTGAAGGGAGTTCCACATGGCAAGTCCAATTCTACCGGGCACGGGCTTAGGCTCCGGTATTAATACCGGTGATATCGTCAAGGCTCTGGTCAACGCCGACAAGGCGGCCAAGCAGAATCAGATCGATCGTCAGACGACCACCAATACTGCGCAGATTTCCGGTATTGGTACTCTCAAAAGTGTCCTGGCGAACTTCCAGGCTGCAATCAAGAAGCTGCAAGATACGCAAGCTCCGCAGTTCCTGGGTTACAACGCCACGTCCGCCGACGCGAAAGTATTGACCGCTGTGGCCAGCAACACGGCCGTCAACGGTTCCTACGTGGTCAAGGTCAATAACCTTGCGACCTCGTCCAAAGTGGCCACCGCGGCCTTTGCCGGCGGTGCCAGCAGTGCCGTTGCGAGCGGCACGCTCAATATCACGCAAAATGGCGTATCCAGTTCTGTCACCATTCCGGCCGGCGCGACGTTGCAGTCGGTTCGCGATGCGATCAACACCCAGCAGGGTGCGAACGGTTTCAGCGCGAACATCGTGACCGACTCGTTTGGCTCGCGTCTGGTGATGGGGTCCACGGCGACCGGTGCGGGCTCCGACATCACCCTCAGCGGTATCGCGGGTCTGGAGATTAATGCCGGCCAGCAAATGGGTGCAGCACCGACAGCGACTTCGGCGGGTGCCATCGGCGATTTCGCGGTGGACGCCAGTTTCACCGTGGACGGGCTCGCGCTGACTAGCAAAAGCAACAAGGTTGACTCGGCTATTTCCGGCTTGACCCTGAATTTGGTCGCCGGTGGTACCACGACGGTGACGGTTGGCCCGAACAGTGATGGCCTGAAAAAATCCATCCAAGCTTTCGTTGATGCCTATAACCAGGTTGTGACCAATGTTAATACGCTGACCAAGCCTTCCCTGGATAGCAATGGCAAGCCGACCGTTGCTGCAGCACTGACCGGTGACCCGTTGGCGCGCAGCGTTCTGGCATCGATTCGTACGCCGTTGGTCACAACGGGGGCGGGTGACAAACTCACTGTTCTGTCGCAATTGGGTATCACCACCAATCAGAAAACCGGTGCGCTGGATTTCGATAGCACCAAGTTCTCGACCGCGATGGATACCCAGAAGCTCGGTGGTGAAGTTCAGAAGCTGTTCCTGGGCGATCCGACGGCGACTGGCGATGCCTCCATGGGTCTGTTGACGCGCATGAACGATGCAATCACCCCTTACACGGTCACTGGCAGTGATGGGATCCTGGATACCCGTTCGACTAACCTGGCCAAGGCCAAGACGAATCTGGCCAGCCAGCAGGCAGCCCTGGATCGTCGGGTCGAGACGCTGACGGCGGTGTTGACCAAGAAGTACAACGACATGGATTCCCTTGTCGGCAAGCTGAAGGCAACGGCGAGCAATATTACTTCGATGTTCGATGCGATGAACGCACAGAAGAACGCTTCATAGCGCCTAAACGCCAAAAGCCCGGCAGCGGATTCCGCTTGTCGGGCTTTTTTAGTTTCGGATTAAAGATTTTTGACGCTATGTCGATAGCTTGATTATACGAATCACAGAGTTTTGGATGAGGTAAACATGAACCCGATGTTAGCCCTTCGGCAGTACCAGAAGATTGGCGCGCAAGCCCAGACTTCCGAGGCCAGTCCTCATCGTCTGGTGCAAATGCTCATGGAAGGCGGTCTGGATCGCATCGCTCAGGCCAAAGGTGCCATGGAGCGCAAGGACGTCGCCAATAAGGGTGTTTTTATCGGCAAGGCCATCGGCATTATCGGTGGTTTGCGAGAGGGGCTGGACCTGGAGAAGCAGGCGGAGTCCGTCAGTGAGCTGGATAGTCTCTACGCTTACATGATGAAGCGTCTGGCGGAAGCCAACCTCAGGACCGATCCAAAAATCCTCGACGAAGTCGCCGACCTGCTTCGCACGGTCAAAGACGGTTGGGATGCCATTGGCGCACCTGCTCCCCAGTTTTAAGGAGATCACCATGAGTCTTGTATTGCAGCGAATCGAGCATACCCGGGACGCCCTGGTCGAGGCATTGGCCGAGCGTAACTGGGAGGCCATCGGTGAATTGGACCTGGCTTGCCGTTCCTGCATGGAAGACGTCTTGAGTGAAGCTTCGGTGGACGAGACCGCGTTGCGCGAAAACCTGGAGGAGTTGCTGGGGGTGTATAAACAGCTCCTGGAAGCGGCGACGGGGGAGCGACAAGCGATAGTCGACGAGATGTCGCAGATCCACCAAGCACAGAACGCGGCAAAGGTTTACCATCTGTTTGGTTAATTAACCCTCAGTTAATCCAAACATAGTGCGCCATAAATTTGACTGTGCACGGTTTTTTGACTTAACTAGTGGCTGGTTCCAGATTTCAGGCGTCTACAGGCACAACGTGTCTGCAAGCGTCTAGCTTGCCCCTCATTTTGGGCATTGAGTTGACTAGGGAAGTTGCTATTGCATGTGGCGTGAAACCAAAATTCTGCTGATTGATGACGATAGCGTCCGCCGCCGCGATTTGGCGGTGATTTTAAATTTTCTTGGCGAAGAAAATTTACCCTGCGGCAGCCATGACTGGCAGCAGGCGGTCGGCTCTCTGTCATCAAGTCGTGAAGTAATCTGTGTCCTCATCGGGACGGTAAATGCTCCTGGTGCACTTTTGGGCCTGTTAAAGACACTCTCAACCTGGGATGAGTTCCTTCCAGTTTTGTTAATGGGCGATAATTCTTCCATTGACTTGCCGGAAGACCAGCGTCGCCGAGTGCTTTCGACGCTCGAAATGCCGCCCAGCTACAGCAAACTGCTCGATTCGCTGCACCGTGCCCAGGTCTATCGCGAGATGTATGACCAGGCCCGTGAGCGCGGTCGTCACCGTGAACCGAATCTTTTCCGCAGCCTTGTCGGCACCAGCCGGGCGATTCAACACGTCCGTCAGATGATGCAGCAAGTTGCCGACACCGACGCCAGCGTGCTGATCCTCGGTGAGTCCGGCACTGGCAAGGAAGTGGTCGCGCGCAATCTGCACTACCACTCCAAGCGTCGTGAAGCGCCGTTCGTTCCGGTCAACTGCGGGGCGATTCCGGCCGAGTTGCTGGAAAGCGAATTGTTCGGTCACGAGAAGGGTGCCTTCACCGGGGCGATCACCAGCCGTGCCGGGCGTTTCGAGCTGGCCAACGGCGGTACGCTGTTCCTCGACGAAATCGGCGACATGCCGCTGCCGATGCAGGTCAAGCTGTTGCGCGTCTTGCAGGAGCGCACGTTCGAGCGCGTGGGCAGCAACAAGACCCAAAGCGTCGATGTGCGGATCATTGCGGCGACCCACAAGAATCTCGAAAGCATGATCGAGATCGGCACGTTCCGCGAAGACCTCTACTATCGCCTGAACGTGTTCCCGATCGAGATGGCGCCGTTGCGTGAGCGCGTCGAAGACATTCCGTTGCTGATGAACGAGTTGATCTCGCGCATGGAGCACGAGAAGCGCGGTTCGATCCGTTTCAACTCGGCGGCGATCATGTCGCTGTGCCGTCACGGCTGGCCGGGCAACGTTCGCGAGCTGGCCAACCTGGTGGAGCGCATGGCGATCATGCACCCGTACGGGGTGATCGGCGTGGTCGAGTTGCCGAAGAAATTCCGCTACGTCGATGACGAAGACGAGCAGTTGGTCGACAGCCTGCGCAGTGATCTCGAAGAGCGGGTGGCCATCAACGGTCATACCCCGGACTTCACCGCCAATGCGTTGCTGCCGCCGGAAGGCCTGGACCTGAAGGACTACCTCGGCGGTCTGGAGCAAGGGTTGATTCAGCAGGCGCTGGATGACGCCAACGGCATTGTGGCGCGGGCGGCCGAACGGCTGCGTATTCGTCGCACGACCCTGGTGGAGAAGATGCGCAAGTACGGCATGAGTCGTCGTGATGGTGATGAACAGGCGGATGATTGACGCCTGTTTTTCAACTCCTTCATTTATAGGCAGTTTTTTTTAGGCACGGGTATTGCTACATCCCTCGCAACGTTCCGTTTAACTGACGGTCAACCACGCGAGAGAGCACAATGCCCCAAGCCGCCCAGATGTCTCCTGTCCCTGATGTTTCGGGGCAACCGTCGTCCGTAGAGCAGGCAAGCCGGCTTGGCCTTGAGCAGGCGTTTGCGCTGTTCAACCAGATGTCGAGCCAATTGACCGATTCCTACAGCATGCTCGAAGCCCGGGTCACCGAGCTCAAGGGTGAGCTGGCGGTGGTCAGCGCCCAGCGCATGCAGGAGCTGGCGGAAAAAGAGCGTCTGGCCAACCGGCTGCAAAACCTCCTCGATCTATTGCCCGGCGGCGTCATCGTCATCGACGCCCAAGGCATCGTGCGTGAAGCCAATCCCGCCGCGTGTGAGTTGCTCGGCTTGCCCCTCGAAGGCGAGCTGTGGCGTCATGTCATTGCGCGATGCTTTGCGCCGCGCGAAGACGATGGTCACGAAATCTCCCTCAAGGACGGTCGACGCCTGTCGATCGCTACCCGCTCGCTGGATGCCGAACCCGGTCAGTTGGTGTTGCTCAACGACCTGACTGAAACCCGTCATCTGCAAGATCAACTGGCCCGCCATGAGCGCCTGTCGTCGCTCGGTCGCATGGTCGCCTCGTTGGCCCATCAGATTCGTACGCCGTTGTCCGCCGCGTTGCTCTATGCCAGTCATTTGACTGAGCAGGAACTGCCGGTCGCCACGCAGCAGCGTTTTGCCGGCCGCCTGAAAGAGCGTCTGCATGAGCTGGAACACCAGGTGCGCGACATGCTGGTGTTCGCTCGCGGTGAGCTGCCGTTGACCGATCGCGTCACCCCAAAAATGCTGATGCAGTCGCTGCAGGCGGCGGCGCTGACTCATGTTCAGGATCTGCCGGTGCGCTGGCAATGCGACAGTCATGCCGGTGAGTTGCTGTGCAATCGCGACACGCTGGTCGGAGCGATCCTCAATCTGATCGAAAACGCCATTCAGGCCAGCGCCGGCAACGTCCGTTTGAAGGTTCACCTGTATACCCGCGACAACAACCTGCGCATATCGGTCAGCGACAGCGGCAGTGGTATCGACACGAAGGTGTTGGCACGTTTGGGCGAGCCGTTTTTCACCACCAAAACCACCGGTACCGGTCTGGGCCTGACCGTGGTCAAGGCAGTGGCCCGTGCTCATCAGGGGGAATTGCAGTTGCGTTCGCGGCCGGGTCGCGGCACTTGCGCGCAGGTGATCCTGCCGCTTTTCGCGGGTGAGCAGCCCAGCGCTCAGGGAGTGAAGTGAAGGATATGACCATCAAGGTTTTACTGGTCGAGGATGATCGCGCGCTACGGGAAGCACTGGCCGATACGCTGTTACTTGCCGGACACGATTACAAGGCGGTCGGTTCGGCGGAAGAGGCGCTGGCTGCAGTTGGCGCCGAGGCATTTAGCCTGGTGGTCAGTGACGTCAACATGCCGGGCATGGACGGTCATCAGCTGCTTGGATTGCTGCGGGCTCGTCAGCCGCAACTGCCGGTGTTGTTGATGACCGCTCACGGTGCGGTCGAGCGTGCGGTCGACGCCATGCGTCAAGGTGCGGCGGATTACCTGGTCAAGCCGTTCGAGCCCAAAGCCTTGCTCGACCTGGTGGCGCGTCACGCCTTGGGCAATCTCGGCGCGACCGAGAGCGAGGGGCCTGTGGCGTTCGAGCCGGCCAGTGCGCAATTGCTGGAATTGGCTGCGCGGGTGGCGCGCAGTGATTCCACGGTGTTGATCTCCGGTGAGTCCGGGACCGGCAAGGAAGTGCTGGCGCGTTACATCCATCAGCACTCCCATCGCGCCAGTCAGCCGTTCATTGCGATCAACTGCGCAGCGATTCCGGACAACATGCTTGAAGCCACTTTGTTCGGTCACGAGAAGGGTTCGTTCACTGGCGCCATCGCGGCGCAGGCCGGCAAGTTCGAGCAGGCCGATGGCGGGACGATCCTGCTCGATGAAATTTCTGAAATGCCCCTCGGCCTACAGGCCAAGTTACTGCGCGTATTGCAGGAGCGTGAAGTCGAGCGAGTCGGCGCACGCAAGCCGATCATGCTGGATATTCGAGTGGTCGCTACCACTAACCGTGACCTGGCCGGTGAAGTGGCGGCGGGGCGTTTCCGCGAAGATCTTTACTATCGCCTGTCGGTGTTCCCGTTGGCCTGGCGTCCGCTGCGCGAGCGCACCGCCGACATCCTGCCGCTGGCCGAGCGCCTTCTGGCCAAACACGTCAATAAAATGAAGCATGCCGCGGCAAGGCTTTCGCCTGAGGCGCAGGCGTGCCTGATCGGCTATCCGTGGCCGGGCAATGTGCGTGAGCTGGATAACGCGATTCAACGTGCCTTGATTCTGCAACAGGGCGGTTTGATCCAGCCGCAGGATTTCTGCCTGGCCGGGCCTGTGGCGTGTGCGCCATTGCCGGCATTGGCGCCGGTGCCTGCACGAGCAGTGGAAGTCGACACCGAATCGGCGGGCGCTCTCGGCGATGACCTGCGGCGCCGTGAGTTCCAGATGATCATCGACACCTTGCGCTCCGAGCGCGGTCGTCGCAAGGAAGCCGCCGAGCGACTGGGCATCAGCCCGCGCACCTTACGCTACAAGCTGGCACAGATGCGCGATGCCGGAATGGATGTGGAAGCGTATTTGTTCGCCACGTAACGGTCGGCAAAAAAAGCACATGAGAGCTTTTGTTTAGAGCGGCCACGGAGCTGGCACCCTTGTTGCTAACACCTCACTACTCGCCGAGTGAGTGTCAAAAAATTGCGAGTAGCCAAAGAGAGCAGACCATGAGCCAAGGTATTGAATTCAACCGGTTGATGCTGGATATGCGCGCCATGCAAATGGATGCCATGTCTGCGCCGAAATCGACTGCCGCAGTTCCTGAAATGGGTGGCAGCAGCTTTGCCGACATGCTCGGTCAGGCCGTCAATAAAGTGAACGACACCCAGCAGGCATCCAATCAGTTGGCCAGTGCCTTTGAGATCGGTAAAAGCGGCGTCGACCTGACGGACGTGATGATTTCCTCACAGAAGGCCAGTGTGTCTTTTCAGGCACTGACCCAAGTGCGTAACAAGCTGGTTCAGGCTTACCAAGACATCATGCAGATGCCGGTTTAAGGACGAGATTGAGTCATGGCAGAAGCAATCGCCGATAATGTTCCGGCCAAGGCCACTCCAATAGACGGCAAACCGCCGTTGTTCGGGTTGTCTTTCCTGGAAAACCTCTCCGAGATGACCATGTTGCGTCAGGTGGGCCTGTTGGTCGGCCTGGCTGCGAGCGTGGCGATTGGTTTTGCCGTCGTGTTGTGGTCCCAGCAGCCGGACTACCGGCCTCTATACGGCAGCCTTGCCGGCATGGACGCCAAACAGGTCATGGAAACCCTGGCCGCCGCCGACATTCCCTATACCGTCGAACCGAATTCCGGTGCCTTGCTGGTCAAGGCCGATGACCTGTCCCGTGCGCGGCTCAAGCTCGCGGCCGCTGGTGTCACTCCCAGCGACGGCAACATCGGTTTCGAGATTCTCGACAAGGAACAGGGGCTGGGTACCAGTCAGTTCATGGAAGCGACCCGTTATCGTCGCGGCCTCGAAGGCGAACTGGCCCGGACCATTTCCAGCCTGAACAACGTCAAGGGTGCCCGCGTGCACCTGGCGATTCCGAAAAGTTCGGTGTTCGTGCGTGACGAGCGCAAGCCAAGCGCTTCGGTTCTGGTTGAACTGTATTCCGGTCGCTCGCTGGAGCCAGGCCAGGTCGTCGCCATCATCAATCTGGTGGCGACCAGCGTTCCCGAACTGAGCAAATCGCAGATCACCGTCGTCGACCAGAAGGGCAACCTGCTGTCGGATCAGGCGGAAAACTCCGAGCTGACCATGGCCGGCAAGCAGTTCGATTACAGCCGTCGCATGGAAAGCATGCTGACTCAGCGCGTGCACAACATCCTGCAACCGGTGCTGGGCAACGACCGCTATAAAGCCGAAGTCTCGGCCGATGTGGATTTCAGCGCCGTCGAATCGACTTCCGAGCAGTTCAACCCGGATCAACCGGCGTTGCGCAGCGAGCAGTCGGTCAACGAACAACGTACCGCCAGCAATGGCCCGCAAGGTGTGCCGGGTGCCTTGAGCAACCAGCCGCCGTCGCCTGCCTCGGCGCCGCAAACCACTGGTGGCGCCACCGCGTCGGCCGGCATGGTGCAGCCAGGCCAGCCACTGCTCGATGCCAACGGTCAGCAAATCATGGACCCGGCCACCGGTCAGCCGATGCTGGCGCCGTACCCGGCGGACAAGCGTCAACAATCCACCAAGAACTTCGAACTCGACCGTTCCATCAGCCACACCAAGCAACAGCAGGGCCGTTTGAATCGCCTGTCGGTGTCGGTGGTGGTGGACGATCAGGTCAAGGTCAACGCGGCCAATGGCGAAACCACCCGTGCGCCGTGGAGCGCCGATGAATTGGCGCGCTTCACTCGCCTGGTGCAGGACGCGGTCGGTTTCGACGCCAGCCGTGGCGACAGCGTCAGCGTGATCAACATGCCGTTCTCCGCCGAGCGCGGTGAAGTGATCGCCGATATTCCGTTCTATTCCCAGCCGTGGTTCTGGGACATCGTCAAGCAAGTGCTGGGTGTGTTGTTCATCCTGGTGCTGGTGTTCGGTGTGCTGCGTCCGGTGCTCAACAACATCACCGGTGGCGGCAAAGGCAAGCAACTCGCGGCCTTTGGCAGCGACGTGGAACTCGGTGGCATGGGCGGCCTGGACGGCGAACTGGCCAACGACCGCGTCAGCCTCGGTGGCCCGACCAGCATCCTGCTGCCGAGCCCGAGCGAAGGCTATGACGCACAGTTGAACGCAATCAAGAGTCTGGTGGCAGAAGATCCGGGTCGCGTGGCCCAGGTCGTGAAAGAGTGGATTAACGCAGATGAGTGATAACCGAGCCGCTGTCGCCAAACTGTCCCGGGTTGATAAAGCCGCGATTCTGCTGCTGTCCCTGGGTTCTACGGATGCCGCACAAGTGCTGCGCCACATGGGGCCCAAAGAGGTCCAGCGTGTGGGCGTGGCCATGGCCCAGATGGGTAACGTGCACCGCGAGCAGGTCGAACAGGTCATGAGTGAGTTCGTCGACATCGTCGGCGACCAGACCAGCCTGGGCGTCGGCTCCGATGACTACGTGCGCAAAATGCTCACCCAGGCCCTGGGCGAAGACAAGGCCAACGGCCTGATCGACCGGATCTTGCTGGGTGGCAACACCAGTGGCCTCGACAGCCTGAAGTGGATGGAACCGCGCGCCGTCGCCGACGTGATCCGTTACGAGCACCCGCAGATCCAGGCGATCGTGGTGGCGTACCTCGATCCGGACCAGGCCGGTGAAGTGCTGGGCAACTTCGACCATAAGGTGCGGCTGGACATCATCCTGCGTGTGTCTTCGCTGAACACCGTGCAGCCGGCGGCCCTGAAAGAGCTCAACCAGATTCTCGAGAAGCAGTTCTCCGGCAACTCGAATGCCTCGCGTACCACCCTGGGTGGCATCAAGCGCGCGGCAGACATCATGAACTTCCTCGACAGCTCGATCGAAGGTCAGCTGATGGACTCGATACGCGAAGTCGACGAAGACCTGTCCGGTCAGATCGAAGACCTCATGTTCGTGTTCAACAACCTGTCCGATGTCGACGACCGTGGTATTCAGGCGCTGTTGCGCGAGGTGTCCTCGGACGTCCTGGTGCTGGCCCTCAAAGGCTCGGACGAGGGCGTCAAGGAAAAGATCTTCAAGAACATGTCCAAACGAGCGGCCGAACTGTTGCGCGACGACCTCGAGGCCAAAGGCCCGGTGCGTGTCAGCGACGTGGAAACGGCGCAGAAAGAAATCCTCACCATTGCCCGCCGTATGGCCGAAGCCGGAGAAATCGTTCTCGGCGGGAAGGGCGGCGAAGAGATGATCTAAGGTCACTATGTCGTCCAAACATGATGAGTCCCAGACCGACCTGATCCGTGGCAAGGACGTCGCAGGTTTCGACGTCTGGGCGCTGCCCAGCTTCGACCCGTTTGTGCCGGAACCCGAGCCGGAACCGGAACCCGAACCGCCGGAAATGGAAGAAGTGCCGCTGGAAGAAGTCCAGCCACTGACCCTCGAAGAGCTCGAAAGCATTCGCCAGGAGGCCTACAACGAAGGCTTCGCGGTTGGCGAGAAAGAAGGTTTCCACAGCACCACGCTCAAGGTCCGTCAGGAAGCCGAAGTGGCCCTGACGGCCAAGATCGCGGGCCTGGAACAGCTGATGGCCAACCTGTTCGAACCGATTGCCGAGCAGGACACCCAGATCGAAAAGTCGCTGGTCGACCTTGTGCAGCACATCACCAAACAGGTTATTCAGCGCGAGCTGGCCATCGACTCGACGCAGATCGAACACGTCATGCGTGAAGCGCTCAAGCTCTTGCCACTGGGCGTGGGCAATGTGCGGTTGTACGTCAACCCGCAGGATTTCGAACAGGTCAAAGCCCTGCGCGAGCGCCATGAAGAAACCTGGCGCATCGTCGAGGACGAATCCTTGTTGCCGGGCGGTTGCCGGGTCGAGACCGAACACAGCCGTATCGATGCGACCATCGAAACCCGTGTGACCCAGGTCATGGCCAAGCTGTTCGACCAACTCCACGATCAGGCGTTGCACCCGGCCGCGCCGGACCTCAGCCTGGAATTGCCGATCGACAAGAAGCCTGCCGTCACCCCGGTCGAACCGGAACTGGACGATCCCGATGCGCCTTGATCGCACCAGCTTCGCCAAACGCCTCGGCAGCTATGCCGAGGCCACGGAGCTGGCTGGCGCGCCGATCCTCGAAGGTCGCCTGTTGCGCATGGTCGGCCTGACCCTCGAAGCCGAAGGCTTGCGCGCCGCCATGGGCAGCCGCTGCATGGTCATCAACGATGACAGCTATCACCCGGTGCAGGTCGAAGCCGAAGTCATGGGCTTCTCCGGCAGCAAAGTCTTTCTGATGCCGGTCGGCAGCGTCGCCGGCATTGCGCCAGGCGCACGCGTGGTTCCCTTGGCGGACAACGGTCGATTGCCGATGGGCATGAGTATGCTCGGGCGGGTGCTCGATGGCGCCGGTCGTGCGCTGGATGGCAAGGGCGGGATGAAGGCTGAAGACTGGGTGCCAATGGACGGCCCGACCATCAACCCGCTCAAGCGTGACCCGATCAGCCAGCCGCTGGACGTGGGCATTCGCTGCATCAACGGTTTGTTGACGGTCGGTCGCGGTCAGCGCCTCGGGTTGTTCGCCGGTACCGGCGTCGGCAAGAGTGTGCTGTTGGGCATGATGACCCGCTTTACCGAAGCCGACATTATCGTCGTCGGGCTGATCGGTGAGCGGGGTCGAGAAGTTAAAGAGTTCATCGAACACATCCTCGGTGAAGAGGGGCTAAAGCGTTCAGTGGTGGTGGCGTCGCCGGCGGACGATGCGCCGCTGATGCGTCTGCGCGCTGCCATGTACTGCACGCGGATCGCTGAGTATTTTCGCGACAAGGGCAAGAATGTCCTGTTGCTGATGGATTCCCTGACCCGTTTCGCCCAGGCCCAGCGGGAAATCGCCCTGGCCATCGGCGAACCGCCGGCGACCAAGGGCTATCCGCCGTCGGTGTTTGCCAAGTTGCCGAAACTGGTGGAGCGGGCCGGTAACGCCGAAAAGGGCGGCGGTTCGATCACTGCGTTCTACACGGTATTGTCTGAAGGCGATGACCAGCAGGACCCGATCGCCGACTCGGCGCGGGGCGTGCTTGACGGGCACATCGTGCTGTCCCGGCGTCTGGCCGAGGAAGGGCATTACCCGGCCATCGACATCGAGGCATCCATCAGCCGGGTCATGCCATCGGTGGTCGGCATCAAGCACTTGAACCACGCACAGATGTTCAAGCAATACTGGTCGCGCTATCAGCAGAGCCGCGACCTGATCAGCGTTGGCGCCTATGTGCCCGGCGGGGACCGGGAAACCGATACCGCGATCAATCTGCAACCGGCCATGACCATGTACCTGCGTCAGGGCTTGAACGACAACATCAGCATGGGCGCCAGCGAAAACCATCTCGCGTCGGTCTTCGCGCCAGCGCCGGGCGGTTAACCGGTCATGGCCCCGAGTCGCGCAACACGTCTGGCGCCCGTGGTGGAAATGGCTGAAAAGGCCGAGAAAACCGCCGTCCAGCGCCTGGGGCACTTCCAGGGCCAGGTTCGTTTGGCAGAAAGTAAACTCGCCGACCTCGAAGCCTTCCGTCTCGACTACCAGGAACAATGGATCGTGCGCGGCAGCGGCGGCGTTTCGGGTCAGTGGCTGCTGGGCTATCAGGGTTTTCTCGCGCAATTGGGCACGGCCATCGACCAGCAGCGCCAGAGCCTGAACTGGCATCAAAACAATCTGAACAAGGCCCGAGAAGCCTGGCAGCAGGCGTTTGCCCGGGTCGAAGGCTTGCGCAAACTGGTTCAGCGCTACATGGATGAGGCACGGCAACTGGAAGACAAGCGCGAGCAGAAGCTGCTGGATGAATTGTCCCAGCGGTTGCCGCGTCAGGATTCGTATTGAGTGTTGGTCTCAAAGGATTGCAGCCTACGGCAGCACCTGCACGGGTGCATGCAAACCTGATTCCGGAGACGCTGTCGAAGGCTGCGATCTTTTGACCTTGCTCCAGCCCCCGGCAAGTGCTAAACCTTGTACACGTACGTTCGCCAATGACAAGGAAGCCGTGAAATGTCAGTCGTTACAGAAGTATCCCCGGATGGGCAAAAGTTGACGATTTCGGTTAAGGGGCGATTCGATTTCGGTCGTCATCAGGAGTTTCGTGAGTCCTACGAGCGACTCAACCAGAAACCCGAGTCCATCGTCGTAGATCTGAAGGAAGCCACCTATCTCGACAGTTCGGCGCTTGGCATGTTGCTTTTGCTGCGCGATCACGCCGGTGGCGACAACTCCGATATTCGTGTCGTCAACAGCAGTAGCGATGTGAAGAAAATCCTCGCCATCTCCAACTTCGACAAGCTGTTCGACATCAGTTGACTGTCATGCAGCCGCTCGAGCCGCTGACGATTCTGATCGCCGAAGACAGTGCGGCCGATCGTATGCTGCTGTCGACTATTGTCCGTCGTCAGGGGCATGAAGTGCTGACAGCCAGTAATGGCGCCGAGGCGGTCGAGGCGTTTCGCTCGCAGCGGCCGCACCTGGTGCTGATGGACGCCATGATGCCGGTGATGGATGGCTTCGAGGCCGCGCAGCAGATCAAGGCGCTGGCCGGCGAAACCCTGGTGCCGATCATCTTTCTGACGTCGCTGACCGAAAGCGAAGCCCTGGCTCGTTGTCTGGAGGCGGGGGGCGACGACTTTCTGGCAAAGCCTTACAACCAGGTGATCCTTGCGGCCAAGATCAAGGCAATGGACCGCTTGCGGCGTTTGCAGGCCACGGTGCTGGAACAGCGCGACCTGATCGCCAGGCATCATGATTACCTGCTCAACGAACAGCGAGTGGCCAAAGCCGTGTTCGACAAGGTGGCCCACTCCGGTTGCCTGAATGCGCCGAATATCCGTTATCTGCAATCGCCCTATGCGCTGTTCAACGGCGATCTGTTGCTGGCCGCGTTTACCCCGGCCGGCGACATGCATGTGTTGCTCGGTGATTTCACCGGTCATGGTTTGCCGGCCGCTGTCGGTGCCATGCCGTTGGCCGAAGTTTTCTATGGCATGACCGCCAAGGGTTATGGTTTGTCCGAAACCCTGCGCGAGATGAACGCCAAGCTCAAACGTATCCTGCCGGTCGACATGTTCTGCTGCGCGACCCTGTTGCGCCTGAGCTTTCAGCGAGGGTCGGTGGAGGTCTGGAACGGCGGGATGCCGGACGGCTATTTGCACAACGCCACCAGTGGCGAGCGTACAGCGCTCACGGCACGGCACTTGCCGCTGGGTGTGCTGAGCCCGCAAATCTTCGATGACCGCACCGAGGTGTTCCCGATGGCCGTCGGGGATCGGGTGTTCCTATTGTCTGACGGAGTGATTGATACCTGCGATGCCAATGAGCAGTTGTTTGGTGTCGAGCGACTTGAGCAGGTGTTTGCAGTCAATCGTCAGCCTGATGCGCTGTTCGAAGAAATCGAGCAGGCCCTGCGGGACTTTCGCGGCGAGGCTCGCGATGACGTGAGCATGGTTGAAGTCCGTCTGCTGGAAGCTGCGCAACTGAGCCCGCCGGCGCTGGTGTATTCCGACAGCGGCCAGTCGAGCCCGCTCGACTGGTCGGTAAGTTTCGAGTTCCGCGCCGCCACCCTCAAACGCTTCAACCCGCTGCCGTATCTGTTGCAATTGCTGTTTGAGGTGCATGGCTTGCGCGCTCAGAGTGGTGCGCTCTACAGCGTGCTGGCAGAGCTTTACTCCAATGCCCTGGAGCATGGCGTGCTAGGTCTGGATTCGAGTCTCAAACGCGATGCTTCGGGTTTTGCGCGTTATTATCAGCAGCGCAGTGCGCGCCTGGACGAATTGCAGGACGGCTATGTGCGCGTACATTTGCAGGTGACGCCAAAAGGCGAAGGCGGTTGCCTGACTGTTCGAGTCGAAGACAGTGGCAAGGGCTTCGATGTGGTACGGGTGATGGAGCGTCCCGTCGATGATGTCCGTTTGTCGGGACGTGGCGTCAGTTTGATCCGACAGTTGAGTCATCATGCGAGCTGGTCCGATAATGGGCGCAGTGCTCGCGTGGAGTTTTTCTGGGAGGCTCAGGCATAATCCCAGGCATTCTTGATCAAAGGAGTGAACAAGTGGACGACACACATCTGGATCGCGACGTGCTGAGCGCGTTGCAAGAAGTTATGGAGGACGGGTATCCAGAATTGCTCGATACCTTTCTCAGCGATTCCGAAGAGCGATTGAGCTTGCTGCGCAAGGCTGACGATGCCGATCGGTTAGGTGCCACGGCACACAGTTTCAAGGGCAGCAGCAGCAACATGGGCGCGACTCGGCTGGCTGAGCTGTGCCATGAACTGGAACAGCGAGCCAAAGAGAAAAAACTCGAAGGCATAGAAGCGCTGGTTGGAGAGATCGACGGCGAATTCGCGATTGTTCGACCGCTTTTCGAGGCAGAGCGCCAGCGCTCCCTGGCTGAATAAGACAACCACCAGTCACTACGGATTGCATTACAGCTTAACCATCCGGCGCTTTTGGCGGCCAGCGAACAAAGCTGGCTCGACCCTTGCAGTCAACTCACTCAACTGTACCTACGATCCCAGTGCAGCGGAGACCGTTCCATGCCCGTTACCCCAAACATTCTTCTTCAGGCCGCGGCTGCGGCCAAGACTCAAGCCGCGTCCGCCAATACCCCGGCGTCTACGGCCGAGCCCGGGGACAAGGCGTCCAGCTTCGCTCAGGTCTACGCCAATCAGGCCCAGAACAAGCCTTCGGTTACGGCGGACGGATCGGCTAAACCCGTACGTGACAAAGCCTCGGACAACACTGGCAAAAAGGACGTGGGCAACGACTCGTCTGCCGCCCAGGAACCGACGGTTGCCGATAGCGGCAAATCCTTGCCCGCCGATAAACCGGCGCAGACCGATGACAAGACCGCTAACGATGGCGCGCCCGATACCGCTGAGCCGACGACGCCGATAGCCGATAGCGCGCCTGTCGATCCAGCCCTTGATCCGGCGTTGATGCAAGTGGTGCAGCCGGTGCTGCCAGCCCCTGTGCCGGAAACCTCGCCGGTTGTCGCCGCCGTGCAGTCAACCGTTCAAACACCCGTCGCGGCCGCCGTTACCACGGCAGCGACGCAAGCCGCTGCGACCACCGATCCTGATTTCGATCCCGAAGCCGATCCTCTCGATGCACTGCCGGCCGTGCGCATGGCGATGGAGCAGAGCGGGCACGTTTCGGCCGCCAGCCAGGCTCAGCCAAAAGCGGCGCCGACTCAGGCTCACGTCGACGGCGAGCTGACCTCGGCACAGACTTTTGCCGCGGGCATGGCGAGCATGCTCGACGTGCAAGCCGATCAGGACAGCACCAGCCAGGGCGGCGAGAAGGCGTTCAGTGGCCTGATCGATGACGGCCTCAAGGATCTCAAGTCCGCCAGCAGCGACACCCGTGTCGATGACTTCGCCAATCGTCTGGCGGCTCTGACCCAGGCAGCAACACCCAAGACTGCCAATGCATTGCCGGTGAACCAACCGATCGCCATGCATCAGAGCGGTTGGACCGAAGAGGTGGTCAACCGGGTCATGTACCTGTCCAGCGCCAATCTCAAGGCGGCGGATATACAGTTGCAACCGGCCGAACTGGGACGCCTCGATATTCGGGTGAACATGGTTCCGGATCAGCAGACCCAAGTGACCTTCATGAGCGCTCACCCAAGCGTTCGCGAAGCACTCGACGGGCAAATGCATCGCCTGCGGGACATGTTCGCGCAGCAGGGCATGGGCCAGGTCGACGTCAACGTTTCCGATCAGTCCCGTGGCTGGCAGGGCCAGGGGCAGGGGCAGGAACAGGCTCAACAGGGGCAGGGCGGGCGCACCAATGCCAGTGGCGGTCGACTCGATTCGATGGATGAAGAGCTTCCTGCGACGGTCGCTGATGTGGCCGCCAACGCCACCAGCGTGATCGGCACCAGCGCGGTCGATTACTACGCCTGATAAATCAGGACGCCCCTCAAAAGATCGCAGCCTTCGGCAGCTCCTACAGGGTGTACACCATCCAGGTGTAGGAGCTGCCGAAGGCTGCGATCTTTTGATTTTCGGTGTCTGCCTGCTGTCGCCCATATGTCCCCAGACACTTCTGGCATAACACTTGCTCTTGCCTTGCCGTGCGACTGTGAAAACCCGAATAGTGACGGATTATTGGCATGGCGAAGAGTGAAGCAGTAGTAAAAGACCCCGCAACCAAAGGCAAAATCAAGCTGATCATTGTGATCGTCGTGGCCCTGCTGCTGGCGATCGGCTTGTCCGTGGGGGCGACCTGGTTCTTCATGCACGGCGCCCAGAGCAAGCCTGCCGCCGCGGCTGAAACCGCTGTGGTCGGCAAGCAGCCGGCGATCTTCGAGCCAATGGCTCCAGCCTTCGTAGCCAACTACACCCAGAACGGCCGTCAGCGCTACATGCAGGTGAGCATCACCATGCAGGGGCGTAATCAGGCTGATCTGGAGGCGCTCAAAGTCCACATGCCAGTGATCCGCAACAACCTGGTCATGCTGTTTTCCGGTCAGGATTTCGCCACGCTGGCGACCCCGGTTGGCCAGGAGATGTTGCGTCAGAAAGCCACGGCCAGCGTTCAGGAAGTGGCGCAGAAAGAGCTGGGCAAAGTGGTGATCGAACAGTTGCTTTTCACTAATTTCGTACTGCAGTAGGAACACGACATGGCCGTGCAGGACCTGCTGTCCCAGGATGAGATCGATGCGCTGTTGCATGGCGTCGACGATGGTCTGGTACAGACCGATAACGCTGCCGAACCCGGCAGTGTCAAAAGCTACGACCTGACCAGCCAGGATCGCATCGTCCGTGGACGCATGCCGACGCTGGAAATGATCAACGAGCGTTTCGCCCGCTACACCCGCATCAGCATGTTCAACATGCTGCGCCGCTCGGCGGACGTTGCCGTCGGTGGCGTGCAGGTGATGAAGTTCGGCGAATACGTGCACTCGCTGTACGTGCCGACCAGCCTCAACCTGGTCAAGATCAAACCGCTGCGCGGCACCGCGCTGTTCATCCTCGACGCCAAACTGGTGTTCAAGCTGGTGGACAACTTCTTCGGCGGCGACGGCCGTCACGCGAAGATCGAAGGGCGTGAATTCACCCCCACCGAACTGCGTGTGGTGCGCATGGTGCTGGAGCAGGCTTTCGTCGATTTGAAGGAAGCCTGGCAGGCGATCATGGAAGTGAACTTCGAGTACATCAACTCGGAAGTGAACCCGGCCATGGCCAACATCGTCGGCCCGAGCGAAGCCATTGTGGTGTCGACGTTCCACATCGAACTCGATGGCGGTGGCGGCGACCTGCACGTGACCATGCCGTATTCGATGATCGAGCCGGTGCGCGAGATGCTCGATGCCGGCTTCCAGTCGGACCTCGACGATCAGGACGAACGCTGGATCAACGCCTTGCGCCAGGACGTGCTGGACGTCGACGTACCGATCGGTGCCACCGTTGCCCGCCGCCAGCTGCGCCTTCGCGACATCCTGCACATGCAGCCCGGCGACGTGATCCCGGTCGAGATGCCGGAAGAAATGATCATGCGCGCCAACGGCGTGCCGGCCTTCAAGGTCAAGATGGGTTCGCACAAAGGCAACCTCGCGTTGCAAGTGATCGAGCCGATCGAGCGCCGCTGACAGGCGCTCGTACCCCCTACGCATTTAACTGAATTGTTGCCCGCCGAGGACAAATGATGAACGACGATATGAACGCCCAGGACGACCAGGCACTGGCCGACGAATGGGCTGCGGCCCTGGAAGAAACCGGTGACGCCGGGCAGGCCGACATTGATGCGCTGCTGGCGGCCGATGCCGGTACGTCGGGCTCCAACCGTCTGCCGATGGAAGAGTTCGGCAGCGTGCCGAAGAACAACGATCCAGTGACGCTGGACGGTCCGAACCTGGACGTGATCCTTGATATCCCGGTGTCGATTTCCATGGAAGTCGGCAGCACCGACATCAACATCCGCAACCTGCTGCAACTCAACCAGGGTTCGGTGATCGAGCTCGATCGCCTGGCCGGTGAGCCGCTGGACGTGCTGGTCAACGGCACGCTCATCGCCCACGGCGAAGTGGTAGTGGTCAACGAAAAGTTCGGCATCCGCCTGACCGACGTGATCAGCCCAAGCGAACGCATCAAGAAGCTGCGCTGAGTGAACAAGGTTCTTGCGGTTCTGTTGGCCTTGCCATCCAGCGTGCTGGCGGCCGAGTCGGTGACGACTGCTGCGACAGCGGCCGCCGCGCCAGCCGTCAGCAGCGGTGTGGCCGGGCAATTGACGCAGTTGGTGTTTGGCTTGCTGCTGGTGCTGGGGTTGATCTTCTTCCTCGCCTGGCTGCTGCGCCGGGTCCAGCAGGCCGGGCCGGCCGGCAAGGGGCAAGTGATCGAGTTGATCGGTTCCCGGGCCCTCGGCCCCCGTGACCGTTTGATGCTGGTACAGGTCGGCAACGAACAGATTCTGCTCGGCCTGAGCCCCGGTACCATCACCGCGTTGCATGTGCTCAAGGAGCCGGTACAAGTGCCGAGCACAAACGAGAAAGCGACTCCGGAGTTTGCCCAGCGTCTGTTGGAGATGCTTGGCAAGGATCAGAAGGATAAGAAGTAATGGGTGCGTTACGCATCGTCTTGACGCTGGCCCTGATGCTGGCTGCGCCACTGGCGTTCGCCGCCGATCCGTTGTCGATCCCGGCGATCACCCTGGGCACCAATGCCAATGGTGCCCAGGAATACTCGGTCAGCCTGCAAATCCTGCTGATCATGACTGCGCTGAGTTTCATCCCGGCGTTCGTCATGCTGATGACCAGTTTCACCCGGATCATCATCGTTTTCTCGATCCTGCGTCAGGCCCTGGGCTTGCAGCAGACACCGTCGAACCAGATCCTCACCGGTATGGCGCTGTTCCTCACCATGTTTATCATGGCGCCGGTGTTCGATCGGGTGAATCAGGATGCCTTGCAGCCGTATCTGGCGGAGAAACTCACCGCTCAGGATGCAGTCGCCAAGGCTCAGGTGCCGATCAAGGACTTCATGCTGGCCCAGACTCGCAGCAGCGATCTGGAGCTGTTCATGCGCCTGTCCAAGCGCACTGATATTGCTACGCCGGATCAGGCGCCGCTGACGATTCTGGTGCCGGCGTTCGTGACCTCGGAACTGAAAACCGCGTTCCAGATTGGCTTCATGATCTTCATTCCGTTCCTGATCATCGACCTGGTGGTGGCCAGTGTGCTGATGGCGATGGGTATGATGATGCTCTCGCCACTGATCATTTCCCTGCCGTTCAAAATCATGCTGTTCGTGCTGGTGGATGGCTGGGCGTTGATCATCGGCACGTTGGCCAGCAGCTTCGGCGGTGTTTCACCATGACGCCCGAAGTTGCCGTAGACATCTTTCGCGAAGCGCTGTGGCTGACCACCATGATGGTCGCCGTGCTGGTGATTCCGAGCTTGCTGGTGGGGTTGTTGGTGGCAATGTTCCAGGCGGCCACCCAGATCAACGAACAGACCCTGAGCTTCCTGCCGCGCCTGCTGGTGATGCTGGTGACGCTGATCGTTGCCGGCCCGTGGCTGGTGCAGACATTCATGGAATACATCCTGCAGCTGTACCACAGCATTCCTCAGGTCATCGGTTAAGCCATGTCGCTGCTGCAGCTGACCGATACGCAGATCAGCACCTGGGTGGCGACGTTCATGTTGCCGCTGTTTCGCATCGGCTCGTTGCTGATGGTCATGCCGATTTTCGGCACGACGCTGGTGCCCAAGCGCGTGCGTTTGTACTTCGCGCTGGCGATTACTGTGGTCATCGCGCCGGGTCTGCCGCCCATGCCTGCGGTCAATGCGCTGGACCTGAGCGCGCTGTTGCTGATCGCCGAGCAAATCATCATCGGCGCGGTGTTGGGCTTCTCCTTGCAGCTGTTTTTCCAGGCGTTCGTGGTCGCCGGGCAAATTGTCGCGATCCAGATGGGCATGGGTTTCGCTTCGATGGTCGACCCTACGAACGGTGTGTCGGTGGCGGTGATCGGGCAGTTCTTCACCATGCTGGTGACGCTGTTGTTCCTGTCGATGAACGGCCATCTGGTGGTGTTCGAGGTCCTCACCGAAAGCTTTACCACGTTGCCGGTCGGTGGTGGCTTGGTGATCAATCATTTCTGGGAGCTGGCCGGCAAGCTCGGCTGGGTATTCGGTGCGGCGCTGTTGCTGGTGTTGCCGGCGATCACTGCGTTGCTGGTGGTCAACATTGCGTTTGGCGTGATGACCCGGGCAGCACCTCAGCTGAACATCTTCTCGATCGGCTTCCCGCTGACCCTGGTACTTGGGCTGTTCATCGTTTGGGTCGGCCTGGCGGACATTCTCAATCAGTATCAACCGCTGGCCGTCGAGGCCTTGCAGTTGTTACGCGAACTGGCACAGGCGCGCTGAGTCATGGCTGAGAGCGAAAGCGGTCAGGACAAAACAGAAGACCCCACGGAGAAACGCAAAAAGGACTCCCGTGAGAAGGGCGAGATTGCGCGCTCCAAGGAGCTCAACACCCTGGCGGTCATGCTCGCCGGCGCCGGTGGGCTGCTGATTTTTGGTGGCGCCCTGGCCCAGGATTTGATGGAGCTGATGCGCATGAACTTCTCGCTCTCGCGAGAGGTGATTCTGGATCAGCGCTTTATGGCGACTTATCTGCTGCACTCGGGGCAGATCGCCTTGTACGCGATTCAGCCGCTGATGATTACCTTGCTGTTGGCCTCGCTGATCGGCCCGATTTCCCTGGGGGGGTGGCTGTTTGCAGCCGGCTCCATGGCGCCCAAGTTCAGTCGCATGAACCCCCTCGCGGGCCTGAAGCGGATGTTCTCGACCAAGGCGCTGGTGGAGTTGCTCAAGGCTCTGGCGAAGTTTTTCATCGTGTTGTTCGTGGCGTTGGCGGTCTTGTCGTCAGACATCGACGATCTGCTGCGCATCGCCCATGAGCCGTTGGACATGGCGATCATTCACAGCCTGCAAGTGGTCGGCTGGAGCACTTTGTGGATGGCTTGCGGGCTGATCATCATCGCGCTGGTCGACGTGCCGGTGCAGCTCTGGGAAAGCCACAATAAGCTGCTGATGACCAAGCAGGAAGTGCGTGACGAACACAAGGACCAAGAGGGGCGGCCGGAGGTCAAGCAACGCATTCGCCAATTGCAGCGCGAGATGTCGCAGCGGCGAATGATGGCCGCGATCCCCGACGCCGACGTGGTCATCACCAACCCGACCCACTACGCCGTAGCGCTCAAGTACGATCCGGAGAAGGGCGGGGCGCCGATGCTGATCGCCAAGGGTAGCGACTTCCTGGCCTTGAAGATCCGCGAAATCGCCGTGGCCAACCAAGTGCAGTTACTCGAATCGCCCGCCCTGGCGCGTTCGATTTACTACTCCACGGAACTGGATCAGGAAATTCCAGGCGGGCTGTATCTGGCGGTGGCTCAGGTATTGGCTTACGTCTATCAGATCCGCCAGTACCGCGCGGGCAAGGGCAAACGTCCGGATCCGCTGAAGGATGATTTGCCGATTCCGCCGGATCTGCGTCGCGATTCCTGATCGGGTCTACGGCTCTGAAATCAAAAAGATAGCCGCCTTCGGCAGCGCCTACGGGCGCTGATGCCGCCTATTGGCTTTTTCATTGCCGGGCTCTTTCGCAATACTGTTTTCCTGTTTCTTCCTGTCGTCCTGTTGCTTGGGCGCAACCAGATCGAAGCCTTTGGCATCGTTGAATGACTTGACCGCTTTCTTGGGCATGATCGCTGCTCCGGCGCTTGGTATTACCAACGCTGATGATCACCATCCAATACCCATAAGGCCGTTTTGGCTACTATCAAAACTTACGGCTGTGCAGGTCTCTGGACGAATGGCAGGGCAGTGAACTTGAGCGATGTCATGCCCCGCCTCTGATCCACCCTGTTCGTAGCAGCTGCCGAGCCTGCGAGGCTGCGTTCGGCTGCGCAGCAGTCGTAAACCTTTGCGAGGACTGCGTCCTCGAACGCAGCCTCGCAGGCTCGGCAGCTGCTACCCCGGGCTCAACAAATCTATCTATTTCCCTCCTTGGCAAAAGTTGGAAGGCTTCTTGCAATAGCCGCCCTGCGCCTGCTTCAGGCGTCAAAAGTTTGCTTTAAAGGAACGGGGAAAACCGGTGGATCGCTCTCAGTTAATCAACAGTGCCCGCACAAACGTCGCCGACCTCAGTCGGGGCAATCTGGGCGTGCCGCTGTTGCTGCTGGTCATGCTGGCCATGATGATGTTGCCGGTGCCACCGTTCCTGCTGGACGTGTTTTTCACCTTCAACATTGCCCTGTCCATCGTCGTGTTGCTGGTCTGTGTATACGCCTTGCGACCACTGGATTTTGCGGTGTTCCCGACCATTCTGCTGGTGGCGACGTTGCTGCGACTGGCGCTGAACGTGGCCTCCACGCGGGTGGTGATGCTCCACGGTCAGGACGGCCATGCCGCCGCCGGTAAGGTGATCCAGGCCTTCGGTGAAGTGGTGATCGGCGGTAACTACGTGGTCGGTATCGTGGTCTTCGCGATTTTGATGATCATCAACTTCGTCGTGGTAACCAAGGGCGCCGGGCGGATTTCCGAGGTGAGCGCGCGTTTCACCCTCGACGCGATGCCCGGCAAACAGATGGCGATCGACGCCGACTTGAACGCCGGCCTGATCGATCAGAACCAGGCGAAACTGCGCCGGATGGAAGTCGCCCAGGAGGCCGAGTTCTACGGTTCCATGGATGGTGCCAGCAAATTCGTGCGCGGTGACGCCATCGCCGGTCTGCTGATTCTGTTCATCAACCTGATCGGCGGCATGGCGGTGGGTATCTTCCAGCACGGCATGAGCTTTGGTGATGCCGGCAAGGTGTATGCGCTGTTGACCATCGGTGACGGTTTGGTGGCGCAATTGCCATCACTGCTGTTGTCGACCGCCGCCGCGATCATGGTGACCCGTGCTTCCGGCTCGGAGGACATGGGCAAGCAAATCAATCGTCAGATGTTCGCCTCGCCGAAAGCCTTGGCGGTGGCCGCAGGCTTGATGGCGGTGATGGGCCTGGTGCCCGGCATGCCGCACGTCTCCTTTCTGTCCATGGCAGCCCTGGCGGCCGGTGGTGCTTACCTGTTCTGGAAAAAGCAGAACGCGGTCAAGGTTCAGGCCCTGCAAGAGGTCAAGCGTCAGCAGGAGTTGCTGCCGTCGCCGGCTCGGGCTCAGGAAACCAAGGAGCTTGGCTGGGATGACGTGACGCCGATCGACATGATTGGCCTGGAAGTGGGCTACCGCCTGATTCCGCTGGTGGATCGCAACCAGGGTGGGCAGTTGCTGGCGCGGATCAAGGGGGTGCGTAAAAAACTCTCCCAGGACCTGGGCTTCCTGATGCCGACTGTGCATATCCGTGACAACCTCGACCTGGCGCCTAGCGCCTATCGCCTGACCCTGATGGGCGTGATCCTGGCTGAAGCGGAGATTTACCCGGAGCGCGAACTGGCGATCAACCCGGGTCAGGTCTACGGCACGCTCAATGGCATCACCGCCAAAGATCCGGCTTTTGGCCTGGAAGCGGTGTGGATCGAAATCAGCCAGCGTGCCCAGGC
Source organism: Pseudomonas sp. B21-019 (assembly GCF_024749225.1). Taxonomy (NCBI): domain Bacteria; kingdom Pseudomonadati; phylum Pseudomonadota; class Gammaproteobacteria; order Pseudomonadales; family Pseudomonadaceae; genus Pseudomonas; species Pseudomonas sp. B21-019. The sequence continues at coordinate 4,607,625 of NZ_CP087193.1, read as the reverse complement.
GCAATCCCTCGGTTACACCGTGGTCGATGCCAGTACGGTGGTAGCGACCCACTTGAACCAGATTCTGTACAAGCACTCCAGCGAGCTGATCGGCCACGAAGAAGTCCAGCAACTCATGCAATTGCTGGCCAAAAGCTCACCGAAGCTGGCCGAAGAGCTGGTGCCGGGGGTGGTTTCGCTGTCGCAACTGCTCAAAGTCTTGCAGGCGTTGCTGGCCGAACAGGTGCCGGTGCGGGACATCCGCAGCATCGCCGAAGCCATCGCGAACAACGCCGCCAAGAGTCAAGATACCGCCGCTTTGGTGGCCGCGGTGCGTGTCGGCGTATCCCGTGCAATCGTGCAAAGCATTGTAGGCACTGAGTCGGAGCTGCCTGTGATCACCTTGGAACCAAGGTTGGAACAAATATTGCTCAATAGTCTTCAGAAGGCAGGACAAGGCTCGGAAGAGGGCGTTCTGCTGGAGCCAAGCATGGCGGAAAAACTGCAACGCTCGTTGATCGATGCGGCGCAGCGTCAGGAAATGCAAGGTCAGCCGGTGATTCTGCTGGTGGCCGGTCCGGTTCGCGCGATGCTCTCGCGATTCGGTCGGCTGGCAGTGCCGGGTTTGCACGTGTTGGCTTACCAGGAAATTCCTGACAACAAGCAAGTGACCATCGTTGCGACAGTAGGGCCCAACGGCTGAGGTAGTGGTTTATGCAAGTTAAGCGTTTTTTCGCCGCCGATATGCGTCAGGCCATGAAACTGGTTCGTGATGAGTTGGGCGCTGATGCCGCCATCATTGGCAATCGCCGGATCGCCGGCGGTGTCGAGCTGACGGCTGCCCTGGATTACAAATTGTCGGCGCTGGCCCCACGTGTTCCGAACATGGAACTTGAGGATGAGCTGCGCAAGACCCAGTCGCGGATCGTCACCGCCCAGGCCGAACTGAGCCTGCGCGGCGATGGCGAGAGCGACAAGACCACCAATCGCCAGTTGTTCGCCGGCCTGCCGTTGACCGCTGCCGAACCGCTGATCGAACCGGCGCTCGCCGAACCTCGGCGTCCGGCCCCCGCGCCTGCTGCGGCGACCGGTGTCGATCCGCGCGCATTCGATTCGATGCGTTTCGAGCTCAACAGCCTGCGTGAACTGATGGAAGTGCAGCTTGGCTCGCTGGCCTGGAATCAGCTGCAAGGCAGCCGTCCGGCGCAGGCCAACCTCTGGCGTCGCCTGCAACGCATCGGCCTGTCCGGCCCGTTGTCGCGCGATCTGCTGGCACTGATTACCGACATTGAAGAGCCGCGTCAGGCCTGGCGCATGTTGCTCGCGCACCTGGCGCGGATGATCGCCACCCCGGAAGTCGAGCCACTGGAAGAGGGCGGGGTGATTGCCATGGTCGGCCCCGCCGGCATGGGCAAGACCACCACACTGGCCAAGCTCGCGGCCCGCTACGTGCTCAAGTACGGCGCGCAGAACATCGCGCTGGTGAGCATGGACAGCTATCGCATCGGTGCCCAGGAACAGCTCAAGACGCTGGGCCGGATCCTCAATGTGTCGGTGACCCACGTCGACCCGGGTCAATCCCTGGTGCAGGCGCTGGAGCCCTTGCTGCGCAAACGCGTGGTGCTGATCGATACCGCCGGCCTTCAGGCCAGCGACCCGGCACTGCGCATGCAGCTCGAGAGTCTGGCCGGGCGCGGCATCAAATCAAAAAATTATCTGGTTTTGGCAACCACCAGCCAGAAACAGGTTCTAACCGCCGCTTATCACAGTTACAAACGCTGCGGCCTCGCCGGCTGCATCCTGACTAAACTGGATGAAACGGCAAGTCTGGGTGAGGTGTTGAGCCTGGCGATCAGTCATGAGTTGCCGGTGGCTTACCTGACCGATGGTCCGCGGATTCCGGATGATTTACATCTGCCACGTCGTCATCAGTTGGTCAGTCGCGCCGTTAGCGTGCAAATGCAGGAAGAACCCAGCGAAGAAGCCATGGCTGACATGTTCGCTGATATTTACCACAGCCCGACCAAGCAGGTTGGCTGAGGTGTTAATGAACATTTTTTGTACCTACATCGATGGTCTGCCATGCATTGTTCCGATGGTGAACGCGCAGCCAGTAATGTGGCCTCCGTCTAAGTAAGACAAGGTAAAGAAATAACATGGGCAGCATGCATCCCGTACAGGTGATCGCGGTGACCGGCGGCAAAGGTGGCGTCGGGAAGACTAACGTGTCAGTGAACTTGTCCCTGGCTCTAGCTGAGCTCGGCCGGCGCGTCATGCTGCTGGATGCCGATCTGGGGCTGGCGAACGTCGACGTTCTGTTGGGACTGACACCCAAACGCACGCTGGCCGACGTGATCGAAGGCCGCTGTGAGCTGCGCGACGTGCTGTTGCAAGGGCCTGGCGGTATCCGCATCGTCCCGGCCGCCTCCGGCACCCAGAGCATGGTTCATCTGAGCCCGGCCCAGCATGCCGGCCTGATCCAGGCATTCAGCGACATCGGCGACAACCTCGACGTATTGGTGATAGACACCGCTGCGGGCATTGGTGACTCGGTAGTCAGCTTCGTGCGCGCCGCGCAGGAAGTCTTGCTGGTGGTGTGCGACGAGCCGACCTCGATCACTGACGCCTACGCGCTGATCAAACTGCTTAACCGCGACTACGGCATGAACCGCTTCCGCGTCCTGGCCAACATGGCGCAGAGCCCGCAGGAAGGCCGCAACCTGTTCGCCAAGTTGACCAAGGTCACGGATCGCTTCCTCGACGTCGCCTTACAATACGTCGGTGCGGTGCCTTACGACGAAAGCGTGCGCAAGGCCGTGCAGAAGCAACGCGCGGTGTATGAAGCCTTTCCGCGTTCCAAGTGCGCCCTGGCGTTCAAGGCCATTGCGCAGAAAGTCGATACCTGGCCACTGCCGGCCAACCCGCGTGGGCACCTGGAATTTTTCGTCGAGCGCCTCGTGCAACAAACGGCAGGACCCGTGCTATGACAGCCAGCGGTTACAACCTCTACAAGCAGTCGGCACGTGACGCGCAGTACGAGCTGATCGAGCGTTACGCGCCACTGGTCAAACGCATTGCCTACCACTTGCTGGCGCGTCTGCCGGCCAGTGTCCAGGTCGAAGACCTGATCCAGGCCGGGATGATCGGCCTGCTTGAAGTATCAACCAAATATGACGCCAGCAAGGGCGCGAGTTTCGAGACGTACGCGGGCATTCGAATCCGCGGCGCGATGCTCGATGAAGTGCGCAAGGGGGACTGGGCGCCACGTTCGGTCCACCGCAATACCCGCATGGTCAGCGACGCGATTCGCTCGATTGAAGCTAAAACCGGCCGTGACGCTAAAGATCACGAAGTTGCGGCCGAACTCCAATTGAGTCTCGACGATTATTACGGGATTTTGAACGACACCCTGGGCAGCCGGTTATTCAGTTTCGACGATCTGTTGCAGGACGGCGAACACGAAGGGCTGCATGAGGATGGCGCGAGTGCTCATCTCGAGCCGTCACGCGATCTGGAAGATGAACGCTTCCAGGCGGCGCTGGCGGACGCGATTGCCAATTTGCCGGAGCGTGAGCGACTGGTGTTGGCGCTGTACTACGACGAAGAGTTGAATCTCAAGGAAATCGGTGAGGTCCTGGGGGTCAGCGAGTCGCGGGTCAGCCAGTTACACAGCCAGTGCGCGGCCCGTTTGCGGGGGCGTTTGGGGGAGTGGCGAGCGCGCTGAAGGCAGTGTGGGGACACTGCGAATGGAGCCGGTGTGGGGTTGAACTGCACCGGTCTCGATCTGTTGTGCTCCAGACAGTCATTGAGTGCTTTGCCGGATTGATTGAAATGGCGCGTCCAGGTGCTGGGCGCGTTTAAGACTGCTTGGAGGTCGAATTGGACAAGAACATGAAAATCCTCATCGTTGATGACTTCTCAACGATGCGGCGGATCATAAAAAACCTGTTGCGTGACCTTGGGTTCACCAACACCGCCGAAGCCGATGACGGGCTGACCGGGTTGCCGATGCTGCAAAGCGGTAACTTCGATTTTCTGGTTACCGACTGGAACATGCCCGGTATGACCGGCATCGACCTGCTTCGTGCGGTGCGCGCCGATGAAAGGCTCAAGCACCTGCCGGTGCTGATGGTGACCGCCGAAGCCAAGCGCGAGCAAATCATCGAAGCGGCCCAGGCCGGTGTTAACGGCTATGTGGTCAAACCCTTCACAGCCCAGGCGTTGAAAGAAAAAATCGAGAAGATTTTCGAACGCATCGGCTGATGTACTGCGCACGGGGGAGCTATGGAGCATAACGAATCTTCACAGGGCGATTTTGAGTCGACCCTGAAAAAACACGCGGTCGAACTGGTCGACAGCCTTGAAAAAGGCAAGTTTGGCGACGCTGTGCAACTGATCCATGAGCTCAACCAGACCCGTGACCGCGGCCTGTATCAGGAAGTGGGCAAGCTCACCCGCGAGCTGCATAGCGCGATCGTCAATTTCCAGATTGACCCGCACATGCCGCAAGCCGAGGAAGTGTCTCAGATCACGGATGCCACCGAGCGCCTGTCCTATGTGGTCAAGCTGACCGAGGCCGCGGCCAACCGCACCATGGACCTGGTGGAAAACGCCACGCCGCTGATCAACAGCCTGAGCGATGAAGCCCAGGCGCTGAGCACGGATTGGGGACGGTTCATGCGTCGCGAAGTCGGGGCTGAAGAGTTCCGCGAGCTGGCCCGGCGGGTCGACGGTTTCCTGACACGCAGCAGTGAAGACAACCGCGTCGTGTCGAGCAACCTCAACGACATTCTGCTGGCCCAGGATTACCAGGACCTCACCGGTCAGGTGATCAAGCGTGTGACCCAATTGGTCACCGAAGTTGAAAGCAATCTGCTCAAGCTCGTGCTCATGGCCAGTCACGTAGACCGCTTTGCGGGTATCGAACACGACCGTGAGGCGATGCTTGCTGAAAAAGATCCACAAAAACATCTCTCTCAGGGTGAAGGTCCGCAGATTCATGCCGATAAAAGAGAAGACGTTGTGTCCGGTCAGGACGATGTGGACGATTTGTTATCCAGTCTTGGATTTTAGTTTTCTGGGTTTTTAGACCTGTAGGAGCACCCCCTTAATGAGCTTCGGCGCCGATGAAGAGATCCTTCAGGATTTCCTGGTTGAGGCCGGCGAGATTCTAGAGCAACTGTCCGAGCAGCTGGTCGAGCTGGAAAGCCGACCTGATGATGCGGACTTGCTCAATGCAATTTTTCGCGGTTTTCACACTGTAAAAGGGGGCGCCGGCTTCCTCCAGCTCAACGAGCTGGTGGAGTGCTGTCACATCGCCGAGAACGTGTTCGACATCCTGCGCAAGGGTGAGCGTCGCGTCGACTCGGAACTGATGGACGTGGTTCTCGAAGCGCTGGACGCGGTGAACAGCATGTTCAGCGAAGTCCGCGAACGCAGCCCGATCACAGCTGCCACGCCTGAATTACTCGCGGCGCTGGCCCGTCTGGCCGAGCCGCAAATGGAAGCCGCACCGGAACCGGTCGCTGAAGTGGTTGAAGCTCCGGTCGCCGAAAGCGAATCGGGCGACATTACCGATAACGAATTCGAACAACTGCTGGACTCGCTGAACGCCGTCAAGGCCCAGGCCGAGGCGCCCGTAGCGGCTGCGCAGCCTGTTTCGCAGCCTGCCGCCGATGCAGCAGCCAGTGACGAAATCACCGATGCCGAGTTCGAGTCGTTGCTCGATCAACTGCACGGCAAAGGCCAGTTCGCCGCCGATGCAGTGGCCGCAGCGCCCGCCGCACCGGCTGCTCCGAAAGCCGCCGGCGACAGCTCCGACATCACAGACGACGAGTTCGAAGCACTGCTCGACCAGTTGCACGGCAAAGGCAACTTTGCGGTCGATGCGCTGGAATCGGCAATCGCTTCGGCGCCAGCCCCGGCTGTGCCAACCGCCGCTGCGGCCGGTAGCGATCTGATCTCCGATCACGAATTCGAATCGCTGCTCGACGAATTGCACGGCAAGGGCAAGTTCACTGAAGTGGGCACTGCTTCTGCTGTTGCTTCGGTAGCGACTCCAGTTGCCAAGGCACCAGCACCTGTGGCCAAGGCACCCGAGCCAAAAGCCCCCGAGCCCAAAGCAGAAGCACCGAAGCCTGCTGCCGCCGCAGCGCCGGCTCCTGCTCGTGCCCCGGCCGCGCCGCCCGCGGAAAAGCCAACCAGCGAAGCCGAGACCACCGTGCGGGTCGACACCGCGCGTCTCGACGAAATCATGAACATGGTCGGCGAGCTGGTACTGGTGCGTAACCGCTTGGTCCGTCTGGGCCTCAACAGCGGCGACGAAGCCATGTCCAAGGCCGTGTCGAACCTCGACGTGGTCACGGCCGACCTGCAAACCGCGGTCATGAAGACCCGGATGCAACCGATCAAGAAAGTCTTCGGGCGCTTCCCGCGTCTGGTTCGCGACCTGGCTCGCCAGCTCAAGAAAGAGATCAACCTGGAACTGGTCGGCGAAGAAACCGACCTCGACAAGAACCTCGTCGAGGCCCTGGCCGACCCGTTGGTCCACTTGGTGCGCAACTCGGTCGACCACGGTATCGAAGAGCCGGCTGATCGCGAAGCGATGGGCAAGCCTCGCAGCGGCAAAGTGATCCTGTCCGCAGAACAGGAAGGCGACCACATCCTGCTGTCCATCTCCGATGACGGCAAGGGCATGGACGCTGACGTTTTGCGCGGTATCGCCGTGAAAAAAGGTTTGATGGACAAGGATGCGGCGGACCGTCTCAGCGAGTCCGATTGCTTCAACCTGATCTTCGCGCCGGGCTTCTCGACCAAGACCGAGATCTCCGACGTGTCCGGTCGTGGCGTGGGCATGGACGTGGTGAAAACCAAGATCGCCCAGCTCAACGGCACCATCAATATCTACTCGACCAAGGGCAAAGGCTCGAAGATCGTCATCAAGGTCCCGTTGACCCTGGCGATCATGCCGACGCTGATGGTCATGCTCGGCAACCAGGCGTTCGCGTTCCCGCTGGTGAACGTCAACGAGATCTTCCACCTCGACCTGTCGCGCACCAACGTGGTGGACGGCCAGGAAGTGGTGATCGTGCGGGACAAGGCGCTGCCCTTGTTCTACCTCAAGCGCTGGCTGGTCAGCTCCGCCGCTCACGAAGAGCAGCGCGAGGGCCATGTGGTGATCCTTTCGGTGGGCACTCAGCGGATCGGCTTCGTCGTCGATCAGTTGGTGGGCCAGGAAGAAGTGGTCATCAAGCCATTGGGCAAAATGCTCCAGGGAACCCCGGGCATGTCCGGCGCCACCATCACCGGTGACGGCCGCATTGCGCTGATTCTCGATGTTCCGAGCATGCTCAAGCGTTACGCCGCACGGCGTATTTGATTCTGGGGGAGCGGGGCGCCAGAGCCTCGCCCCGTCTAACGGAGTGTTTATGGCAGTCAAAGTCCTGGTGGTGGACGATTCGGGGTTTTTCCGCCGCCGCGTCTCGGAAATTCTTGCAGCGGATTCAAACATCCAGGTCGTCGGTACGGCGACCAACGGAAAAGAGGCGATCGATCAGGCCCTGGCCCTCAAGCCAGACGTGATCACCATGGACTACGAGATGCCAATGATGGATGGCATCACGGCGGTGCGGCACATCATGCAGCGCTGCCCAACCCCGGTGTTGATGTTCTCCTCGCTGACCCACGAAGGCGCCCGGGTCACCCTCGATGCGCTGGACGCCGGCGCGGTGGACTTCCTGCCGAAGAATTTCGAAGACATCTCCCGTAACCCGGAGAAGGTCAAACAGCTGCTGTGCGAGAAGATTCTCAGCATCTCGCGCAGTAACCGTCGTGTCAGTGCCTACACACCTCCGGCGCCGGTCGCCGCGCCGGCCCCGACGCCTGCTCCTGCGCCTTCGAGCGTCGGCAGCTATGGCGGCAGCGCACCTGCGCGTCCGGCACCGGCACCGATTCCGGCACGCACCCATGCTGCGGCGCCGTCGTCTCCTGCACCGAAACGCAAAGCCTACAAACTGGTCGCCATCGGTACCTCCACCGGCGGCCCGGTTGCGCTGCAACGGGTGCTGACGCAGTTGCCGGCCAACTTCCCAGCACCCATCGTGTTGATCCAGCACATGCCGGCAGCCTTCACCAAGGCTTTCGCCGAGCGCCTGGACAAGCTGTGCCGCATCAGTGTCAAGGAAGCCGAGGATGGCGACATCCTGCGTCCGGGCCTGGCGCTGCTGGCACCGGGCGGCAAGCAGATGATGATCGACGGCCGTGGCGCGGTGAAAATCCTGCCGGGCGACGAGCGTCTGAACTACAAGCCGTGCGTGGACATTACCTTCGGTTCCGCGGCCAAGTCCTACGGCGACAAAGTTCTGGCGGTGGTACTGACTGGCATGGGCGCCGACGGTCGCGAAGGCGCGCGTCTGCTCAAGCAGGGTGGCAGTGCGATCTGGGCCCAGGATGAAGCCAGTTGTGTGATCTACGGCATGCCAATGGCCATCGTCAAAGCCGAACTCGCGGACGCTGTGTACAGCCTCGACGACATCGGTCGGCACTTGGTTGAGGCTTGCATCTGATGGATGTGCTCAGCCTTATCGGGATCATCATGGCGTTCATCGCCATCATCGGCGGCAACTACCTTGAAGGCGGTCACCTCGGCGCGCTGGCCAACGGCCCGGCGGCGTTGATCGTCCTCGGTGGCACCATCGGTGCCGCGCTGCTGCAATCGCCGATGAGTGCCTTCAAGCGCGCCATCCAGATTCTTGCCTGGATTCTGTTTCCGCCTCGCGTGGACCTGGCCGGCGGCATTGATCGCGTGGTGAACTGGAGCCTGACCGCCCGCAAGGAAGGTTTGCTCGGGCTGGAAGGAGTGGCCGACGCCGAACCCGACAGCTACTCGCGCAAAGGCCTGCAACTGCTGGTCGACGGTGCCGAGCCGGAAGCGATTCGCAGCATTCTGGAAGTGGATTTCTACACCCAGGAAAGCCGCGACATCGAAGCCGCCAAAGTCTTTGAAAGCATGGGCGGCTATGCGCCGACCATCGGTATCATCGGTGCGGTGATGGGCCTGATCCACGTCATGGGCAACCTGGGCGACCCATCGCAATTGGGCAGCGGCATTGCCGTCGCCTTCGTCGCCACCATCTACGGCGTGGCCAGTGCCAACCTGGTGCTGTTGCCGATTGCCGCCAAGCTCAAATCCATCGCGTTACGGCAGTCGCGCTATCGCGAAATGTTGCTGGAAGGGATCCTGTCGATCGCCGAAGGTGAAAACCCTCGCTCTATTGAGTTGAAGCTTCAGGGCTTCATGGATTAAGGGACTAACCTCATGGCACGTCGTCGCCAGCATGAAGAACACGTCAATCACGAACGCTGGCTGGTGTCCTACGCGGACTTCATCACCTTGCTGTTCGCGTTCTTCGTGGTGATGTACTCGATTTCTTCGATCAACGAAGGCAAGTACAAGATCATTTCCGAGGCGTTGATCGGGGTGTTTACCGACACTGACCGCGCCCTCAAGCCAATTCCCATCGGCGAAGAGCGACCGAAGACCGTGACTCCGGCCAAGCCATTGGTCAAGGACAGCGAGCAGATCGACGCCGGCATCGCCCAGGCCGCCAAAGATCCACTCAAAAGCATCGCCGATGACATCAGCGCGGCGTTCGGCGACTTGATCAGTTCCAACCAGATGACCGTGCGCGGCAACGAGTTGTGGGTCGAGATCGAACTCAATTCCAGCCTGTTGTTCGGCAGCGGCGACGCGATGCCCAGCGACATCGCGTTCAACATCATCGACAAGGTCGCCGCGATCCTCCGGCCGTTCGACAACCCGATCCACGTCGAAGGCTTCACCGACGATCAACCGATCCGCACCGCGCAATACCCGACCAACTGGGAACTGTCCTCGGCCCGTTCGGCGAGCATCGTGCGCATGCTGGCGATGCAGGGCGTGAACCCTGGTCGCTTGGCATCGGTGGGTTATGGCGAATTCCAGCCAGTGGCCAACAACGCCACCGCCGAAGGCCGTGCGCGCAACCGTCGGGTGGTGCTGGTGGTGTCACGCAATCTTGATGTACGCCGTAGCCTCACCGGTACCGGAACGGCTCATGCACAACCGGATGCCGCATTGAAGCGGGCTGGCACACAAACTGCACCGACCCCGGTCAAGTCGCCGGGACGCGAGAGTGCCGTCAATTCTCCGTCACCCGCATTAATACGTTGAGCTATTTCTCGGTTGGCCTTTTCGACCGGGAGGAACAATCCGAATGAGAGTCTGGGCAGTTGCCAATCAAAAGGGTGGTGTCGGTAAAACCACTTCCTCCATTGCTTTAGCCGGTTTACTGGCGGAGGCGGGCAAGCGCGTGGTTGTGGTCGATCTCGACCCCCACGGCTCCATGACCAGCTACTTCGGTTACGACCCCGACAGCCTGGAGCACAGCAGCTACGACCTGTTTCTGCACAAGGGCAGCGTGCCGCAAGGCTTGCCCGGTCAGTTGTTGATGCCCACCAGTGACGAACGCATTTCCCTGTTGCCATCGAGCACCGCGCTGGCCACCCTTGAGCGCCAGTCGCCGGGCCAGAGCGGTTTGGGCCTGGTGATCGCCAAGAGTCTGGCGCAGTTGTGGCAAGACTTCGATTACGCCGTGATCGACAGCCCGCCGTTGCTCGGCGTGCTGATGGTCAATGCCTTGGCGGCCAGCCAGCAGTTGGTGATTCCGGTGCAGACCGAGCACTTGGCGGTCAAAGGCCTGGAACGCATGGTCAACACGCTGGCGATGATCAACCGCTCGCGCAAACTGGCGTTGCCGTTCAACATCGTGCCGACCCTGTTCGACCGCCGCACCCAGGCTTCGCTAGGCACTCTGCGCGTGTTGCGCGACAAGTACCCGGAAGAAATCTGGCAAGGCTACATCCCGATCGACACCCGCTTGCGTGACGCGAGCCGGGCAGGGCTGACGCCGTCGCAATTCGATGGCAAGAGTCGCGGCGTTCTCGCCTACCGCGCACTGCTCAAGCATCTGCTCGCTCAGCAACTTGTTCCGCAGGTGGCTTGAGATGAGCCTGATCCCTACGATGGTATTCGCATGACCCGGCCGGTGAAGATCACCTCGCGCCCGCAATTGGCCCTTCAGTCTTATCTGGATGGCTTGCTGCAGGACGCGACCGAAGAGCTGTTGCCTGAAGTCGAGGCGCTGCCCGAGGTTGTCGAGGCTGGAGCTGCCCTGGACGAGTTTCAGGCGGCGGTGCTCGAAGAGCAGGCGCGCGATGCGCAGAAGCCGGCAGTGGTCGCGGCCCCCGTTGTTGCGCCAGTGGCGAAGGCACCGGTGGCCGTGATCGAAGCGCCGGCACCGATTCTGGCGTCCGTGTCGACGATTGCGCCGTTGCTGCAAGCGTTGGTGCCGCCGGTGGTGGAAGTTCATCTGCCGCCGAGCAACACGCCGCCTCCGGTGGAAAATGACGATCGTCCGGCCTGGGCGGCCGAGCCGTTCGAATGCCTGTTGTTCGATGTCGCCGGGTTGACCCTGGCGGTGCCGCTGGTGTGCCTGGGCTCGATTTATTCCCTGGCCGGCCACGAGCTGACGCCGTTGTTCGGTCAGCCGGAATGGTTCCTCGGGATCCTGCCGAGCCAGGCCGGCAACCTGAAGGTGCTGGATACCGCACGCTGGGTCATGCCGGACCGCTACCGCGACGATTTCCGCCAGGGCCTGCAATACGTTATTTCAGTCCAGGGCTATGAGTGGGGGCTGGCGGTGCATCAGGTCAGCCGCTCGTTGCGCCTGGACCCGAATGAAATCAAATGGAGAAGTCACCGGGGGCAGCGGCCATGGCTCGCCGGCACGGTGATTGAACACATGTGCGCCTTGCTCGATGTCGCCGCACTGGCCGAATTGATCGCCAGCGGCGGGGCGAAGCACATGGGCGGCAGTAAGCCGAACCACAAACCGACATAAAAAACACGCATCGGCATTCAAGTGCCGGTGCACTGAATACACACCGCTAGGGCGGTTTTTCGAGGGGTCTGGGTATGAATGACAAGGCGACGGCGGCAAAAGGTTCCGAAGATCCGATCCTGCAATGGGTCACCTTCAAGCTGGACAATGAAACCTACGGCATCAACGTGATGCGCGTTCAGGAAGTCCTGCGCTACACCGAAATCGCACCGGTGCCGGGTGCCCCGAGCTACGTGCTGGGCATCATCAACCTGCGCGGCAACGTGGTCACCGTGATCGACACCCGCCAGCGTTTCGGCCTGGGCACGGTCGACGTCAGCGACAACACCCGCATCGTCATCATCGAAGCCGACAAGCAAGTGGTCGGGATCATGGTCGACAGCGTGGCTGAAGTGGTTTATCTGCGTCAGTCGGAAATCGAGACCGCGCCGAACGTCGGTAACGAAGAGTCCGCCAAGTTCATTCAAGGCGTGTGCAACAAGAACAATGAACTGCTGATCCTGGTCGAGCTGGACAAGATGATGAGCGAAGAAGAATGGTCGGAACTGGAGAGTATCTGATTGATTCTTGAGGTGGCTGTGATTGTCCTGTTCCTCTTGTGGGCAGGCACGCTGGCGATGTTCCTGGCGTACATCCGCGCTCAAAGGCAGGTCGCCGCACAACAGGCTTCGGGCGATGCGCTGCGTGATCAGCGCATCAAGGAGCTGGCCAAGCGCGTCGACGACTACCAGAACGGCAATGTGCGCATGGGTGAAGACCTGCACGAACTGCGTGCGGTGGTCGGGCCGTTGCCGGACAAGCTGGCGCAGTTGGAGCAGCGTGATCCATCGAGCCTTTCATTCGCCCAGGCCGCGCGTCTGGTGGGGATGGGGGCCAGCGTCGATGAGCTGACTCAGTCTTGCGGCTTGACCCAGGCTGAGGCGGAGTTGATGAGCAAGTTGCACAGAAACTGAGAAGAGCAAAAGATCGCAGCCTCGTTTCACTCGACAGCTCCTACAGGGCGTACACCATCCCAATGTAGGAGCTGTCGAGTGAAACGAGGCTGCGATCTTTTTACATTCAACAAAGATTCAATAATCACCCCCGCGCTCGGTGACGTCCTTCTCCACCGTCACCGCATGCGGATCATGCCCCGCCGGAAACTTGCCTTTCAGATTCCACGCAAACGCGATGATCTCGGCAATCGTGCGATACAACTCTTCCGGAATACTCTCGCCCAATTCCATCCGCGCCAGCAGTTTCACCAGTTCGGCGTTCTCGTAAATCGGCACTTCGTAGTCACGGGCAATCCGCAGAATTTCTTCAGCCAGTTCCTCGTCACCTTTGGCCGTAAGGGTAGGGGCGTGGCTGCCGTCGTATTTGAGGGCGATGGCCTGGCGCGGTGCGGTGGATTCGTTCATGCGGTTTCGTCGACCCAGCGTTGTTCGAGACGGGTTTGAGGGCCTTGTGGCGGTGTGCCGAGGTGGCAATCCAGATCGCCGACGTTCAGCCCTGACGCCAGCAGGCGTTCGCGCAGCGCGGCCAGATTGCTTTCAATCAGGCTCGCGGTGTAAGGCCGTTCGGCCCACAGCTGACTGGAGAGGCTGCCTTTGATCAGTTGGGCCTGAATCTGCAACGGCCCCAACGGTTCCATGTCGAACGCCAGCTCGACGCGCCATAGCGGTTGCTTGGGTTCGCGTTCATCGCGGCGTTCGCGCGGTTGTTCTTTTTCGGGGGCTTCTTCGCGCTGGAATTTGACCTGCAACGGCACGATGTCCTGCAGGTTGCGCATGGGGATTTCCAGTTGCCAGGTGCTCATCAACCGCCCGTCACTGGTGACGCCAGTCTGCTCAAGGCTCGACAGCTGATGACTTTGCAAACGTGAAACCGCCGCCGCAGCCAGGCGCAGCAGGTGCTCGAGATCATCTTCGCCTTCCGCGCTTTGCAGCAGGCGCTCGGGCAGCGGAAAACTGGTCGGTGACGGCTTGGCGCTGACTTGCCCGAGCATGCCGAGGGCATTGCGCACGAAACTCGGCATCGCCTGGGCCAGGGTGTTGGCGGCGATGATGGCGTTGAGATTGGTGTTGGCCGGCAGGCTCGGCGTCAGCTGGGCGATCAGCTTGAGCAGGTCGCCTTTCATGTCTGGCGCCAGCGTCGGGTTTTGTCCGGTCAGCAATTTGGCTTCGAGGAACAGGCCACTGTTGGCCAGTGCCTGGGCCAGGCCTTTGGGCGTACTCAATTGTTGGACGTCCGGCAGGCCGGAGAGCAATTTGTCCACGGCGGCGCGCAGGTCGCTGGAGGTCTGATCCGACGGCGGCAGGTTTTGCAGGAGCTTGATCAAGCCATCCAGAGAACCCTGGCGACTTTGCTGGCTGACCAGTTGTTGCGTCACCGCCAACTGTTCCTGACGGCTGCTCAGCGGCACGAATTTGAGTGTCTGGGTGTCCTGCACCAAGGCGCTCAGCAAGGTGCCGATGCGCAGCGGTGTCGGGCTGTCGATGCTCAACGTGTTGCCGCTCAGCGCGGTGTTGAGCAGGCTCACCATCGAGCGAAACACCGTCGGCTGGCCCGGCACCTGCGGCATCACCTGAGAGGTCAGCACTTTGCCTTGCAGCAGGGTGCCGACCGGCAGTTGCGCGGTATCGATACGGGTGAGGGTGGCGACGCTGGAGGCGATGGCCTGTTGCACCGTAACCGCCAGACTGCCCGCCGACGGCTGGGTGATCGACAGGCTGGTGCCCTGGGGCAACGGCTGAGTGCTGGTGGCCTGGACTGTGGTCTGGCGGCCGCTGTCGAGAGTGACCTTGAGCAACAGTTGAAAGGTCTGATCCGCCTGCTTGAGCGACAGCACTTCAGCCTTGGCGGTCTGACCGGGCGTGATCAGGCCCTCCATCGGCGTCAGCAGCTTGAGCAACTCGCCGCTGATCACCAAAGGGCGCGAAGTCGCCGGGGTGGTTGGCGGGAGCGGGAAGATGTTCATTTCGCCTGTCATACGCGGACACAACCTGAGGAAATTGCACTCTTGAGAGTAGGGAACGCCATGTATAATGCCGCCCGTCTTTCGCTGAGTGGCGAAAACATTGCAATTGATTGACGCAGCTCTCTAGAACAAGTCGTCATAGCATCTATGCTGCATCTCTTTAACGGCCGCGCCAGAGCCGACTTGAACCGCATAAGGCCCGTGAACCCTTGACCAGTCCTGTCCTGCAAACCGTTGCCCTTGCCTGTGAGCGAGACCTTCGGCTGCTCTTCGAAAATCTCGAATTGCGACTGGCCAGTGGCGAAATGTTACAGATCAGCGGCCCTAACGGCAGTGGCAAGACCAGCCTGTTACGTCTGCTTTGCGGCTTGATGCACCCGACCGCCGGTCAAGTGTTGCTCAACGGCCAGCCACTGAACGAACAACGCAGCGAACTGGCGCGCAACCTGCTGTGGATCGGCCATGCCGCCGGCATCAAGGACCTGCTGACCCCCGAAGAAAACCTCAGCTGGCTCTGCGCCTTGCATCAACCGGCCTCCCATGAGGCGATCTGGCAAGCACTGGCGGCGGTGGGGCTGCGCGGTTTCGAGGATGTTCCCTGTCACACCCTGTCTGCCGGCCAGCAACGTCGTGTGGCGTTGGCGCGGTTGTACCTGGACAGCCCGCCGCTGTGGATCCTCGACGAGCCGTTCACCGCGCTCGACAAACAAGGCGTGGCGCAACTCGAAGAACACCTGGCCGCGCACTGCGAGCGCGGCGGCATGGTGGTGCTGACCACTCACCACACGCTGAGCCGGATGCCGGCCGGCTATCGCGACATTGATTTGGGGAATTGGGCCGTATGAGTGTTTTCGGCCTGTTGGTCGCCCGTGAGGCTCGCTTGCTGTTCCGCCGCCCCGCCGAATTGGCGAACCCGCTGGTATTTTTCGCCATCGTTGTTTCCTTGTTCCCGCTGGCGGTCGGTCCCGAGACTCAATTGTTGCAAACCTTGTCTCCGGGGCTGGTCTGGGTGGCGGCGCTTTTATCGGTTTTACTCTCGCTGGACGGGCTCTTCCGCAGTGATTTCGAAGATGGATCCCTTGAACAGTGGGTCCTTTCGTCGCACCCCTTGCCTCTTCTGGTGTTGGCCAAGGTGCTGGCACACTGGGCCTTTTCCGGCCTGGCACTGGTTTTGCTCGCGCCGTTGCTGGCGCTGATGCTCGGTTTGCCTGCCGCTTGTCTGCCGGTGTTGCTGCTTTCTTTATTGCTCGGTACACCGGTGTTGAGCCTGCTCGGTGCGGTGGGCGCGGCGCTGACGGTAGGATTGAAGCGTGGTGGCCTGTTGCTGGCACTGCTGATTCTGCCGCTGTACATCCCGGTGTTGATTCTCGGCAGCGGCGCCTTGCAGGCGGCATTGCAGGGCATGCCGGCGACCGGTTATCTCTTGTGGCTTGGTAGCCTGACCGCCCTGGCGATAACCCTGGCACCTTTTGCAATAGCTGCTGGCCTGAAGATCAGTGTCGGCGAATAATGAGGTCTGGTTAAAATTTAACCAGTAAAGACCCTTTGGCTGTTTCGTGATAACGAACAGCAACCGTGATGGAAACAGCAATGAACTGGACCTGGTTTCATAAGCTCGGCTCGCCCAAATGGTTTTACGGCATCAGCGGCAAATTGCTGCCATGGCTGAGCGTCGCGGCGTTGCTGCTGATTAGCGTCGGCGTGGTCTGGGGCCTGGCTTTCGCGCCGCCGGACTACCAGCAAGGCAACAGCTTTCGAATCATCTATATCCACGTTCCTGCCGCCATGCTGGCGCAGTCGATCTATGTGATGCTGGCCGTGTGCGGCGTTGTCGGGCTGGTGTGGAAAATGAAGCTGGCCGACGTCGCCCTGCAATGCGCCGCCCCGATCGGTGCCTGGATGACCGCCGTGGCGCTGGTCACCGGGGCGATCTGGGGCAAACCGACCTGGGGTTCGTGGTGGGTCTGGGATGCGCGACTTACGTCCATGTTGATTCTGCTGTTTCTGTACTTCGGTCTTATTGCGCTGGGCAACGCCATCAGCAATCGTGACAGCGCGGCCAAGGCCTGCGCGGTGCTGGCGATTGTCGGCGTGATCAACATCCCGATCATCAAATACTCGGTGGAGTGGTGGAACACCCTGCACCAGGGCGCGACGTTCACCCTCACCGAAAAACCGGCGATGCCCGCCGAGATGTGGCTGCCACTGCTGCTGACGGTGCTGGGGTTCTACTGTTTCTTCGGCGCGGTGCTGTTGCTGCGCATGCGCCTTGAAGTGCTCAAGCGCGAAGCCCGGGCGAGCTGGGTGAAATCCGAAGTGCAGAACAGTCTGGAGGCCGCTCGATGAGTTTCGCTTCATTCGGCGACTTTCTCGCCATGGGCCATCACGGCCTGTATGTCTGGTCAGCCTATGGCATTTGCCTGGCGGTGCTGGCCCTCAACGTGGCGGCGCCGATCCTGGCCCGCAAGCGGTATCTGCAACAAGAGGCGCGTCGTTTGCGCCGGGAGAACGGCCAGTGAATCCGCTGCGTAAAAAGCGTCTTGTCATCATTCTCGCGATCCTGGTCGGTGTCGGCGCTGCCGTCGGCCTGGCCCTGAGCGCCCTGCAGCAGAACATCAATCTGTTTTACACCCCGACCCAGATTGCCAACGGCGAAGCGCCGCAAGACACGCGCATCCGTGCGGGCGGCATGGTCGAAAAAGGCTCGCTGCAACGTTCCGGCGATTCCCTGGACGTGAAATTCATCGTCACCGACTTCAACAAATCCGTGACCATCAGCTATCGCGGCATCCTCCCGGACCTGTTCCGCGAAGGGCAGGGCATCGTTGCCCTCGGCAAGCTCAACGCTGACGGCGTGGTGGTAGCCGACGAAGTGCTGGCCAAGCACGACGAGAAGTACATGCCACCGGAAGTGACCAAGGCGTTGAAAGACAGTGGCCAGTCGGCACCTACGCAAGCCAAGGAGGGCTAACGGATGACTTCCGCACTTTACAGTTCAGGGCTGTTCATTCCCGAACTCGGCCATCTGGCCATGATCCTGGCGCTGTGTTTCGCGCTGGTGCAGGCCGTGGTGCCGTTGCTCGGTGCCTGGCGCGGCGACCGTTTGTGGATGAGCCTGGCCCAGCCGGCCGCGTGGGGGCAGTTCGCGTTTTTGCTGTTCGCCTTCGGTTGCCTGACCTATGCGTTCATGACGGACGACTTCTCCGTCGCCTACGTGGCCAGCAACTCCAACAGCGCGCTGCCGTGGTACTACAAGTTCAGCGCCGTGTGGGGCGCTCACGAAGGTTCGTTGCTGCTGTGGGCGTTGATTCTCGGCGGCTGGACCTTCGCGGTGTCGGTGTTCTCCCGACAGTTGCCGCAAGTGATGCTGGCCCGGGTGCTGGCGGTGATGGGCATGATCAGCACCGGCTTCCTGCTGTTCCTGATCCTGACGTCCAACCCTTTCGCCCGGATCCTGCCGCAGATGCCGGCGGACGGGCGCGATCTTAATCCTCTGCTGCAAGACATCGGCCTGATCGTTCACCCGCCGATGCTGTACATGGGTTACGTCGGCTTCTCCGTGGCCTTCGCCTTCGCCATCGCCGCGCTGCTGGGCGGTCGTCTCGATGCGGCGTGGGCACGCTGGTCCCGTCCGTGGACCATCGTCGCCTGGGCCTTTCTTGGTATCGGTATCACGTTGGGTTCCTGGTGGGCCTACTACGAACTCGGCTGGGGCGGCTGGTGGTTCTGGGATCCGGTGGAAAACGCGTCCTTCATGCCTTGGCTGGTGGGCACGGCACTGATTCACTCGTTGGCGGTCACGGAAAAACGTGGCGTGTTCAAGAGCTGGACCGTGCTGTTGGCCATTGCCGCGTTCTCGTTGAGCTTGCTGGGGACCTTCCTGGTACGTTCCGGCGTGCTGACCTCGGTTCACGCCTTTGCGTCCGACCCTGAGCGCGGCGTGTTCATCCTGATTTTCCTGCTGTTTGTGGTCGGCGGTTCGCTGACGCTGTTCGCCCTGCGCGCCCCGGTGGTCAAGAGCCATGTGGGCTTTAACCTCTGGTCTCGGGAAACCCTGCTGCTGGGTAACAATCTGGTGCTGGTGGTGGCTGCTTCGATGATCCTGCTGGGCACCTTGTATCCGCTGATCCTTGATGCGATGACCGGTGCCAAACTGTCGGTCGGCCCGCCGTATTTCAACGCGCTGTTCATTCCGTTGATGGCGATCCTGATGGTGGTGATGGCGGTCGGCATGCTGGTGCGCTGGAAAGACACCCCGGTCAAATGGCTGATGAGCATGCTGACCCCGGTGTTGCTTGGCAGCGCCGCGTTGGCTGTCGTGGCGGGTGTCGCCTACGGCGATTTCAACTGGGCGGTGCTGGCGACCTTCATGCTGGCTGCCTGGGTGTTGCTGGCCGGTGTGCGGGACATTTTCGACAAGACTCGCCACAAAGGCCTGATCAAAGGTCTGCCGACCCTGACCCGCAGCTATTGGGGCATGCAACTTGCGCATTTGGGCATCGCCGTGTGCGCGTTGGGTGTCGTGTTGTCGAGCCAGAACAGTGCCGAGCGCGATCTGCGCCTGGCACCGGGTGAGTCCATGAGCCTGGCCGGTTATCAGTTTGTGTTCGAAGGCGCCAAGCACTTCGAAGGCCCGAACTTCACCTCCGACAAGGGCACCGTACGGGTGATCCGCGATGGTAAGGAAGTCAGCGTGCTGCACCCGGAAAAACGCCTGTACACCGTGCAGAACTCGGTGATGACCGAGGCCGGGATCGACGCCGGTTTTACCCGTGATCTGTACGTCGCACTGGGCGAGCCGTTGGGCGAGGGCGCCTGGGCGGTTCGGGTGCACGTCAAACCGTTCGTGCGCTGGATCTGGTTCGGTGGGCTGCTCACAGGTGTAGGCGGGTTGCTGGCGGCGCTGGATCGCCGTTATCGGGTCAAGGTAAAAAGCCGCGTGCGTGAAGCGCTCGGCATGACGGGAGCCACTGCATGAGACGTTGGTTGATGCTGTTGCCGCTGGCGATTTTTCTGGTGGTTGCTGTTTTTCTGTATCGGGGGCTGTACCTGAACCCGGCCGAGTTGCCCTCGGCGATGATCGACAAGCCGTTCCCGGAGTTTTCCCTGCCCTCGGTGCAGGGCGACAAAACCCTGACCAAAGCGGACATTCTGGGTAAACCGGCACTGGTCAATGTGTGGGGCACCTGGTGCATTTCCTGCCGGGTCGAGCACCCGGTACTGAACAAACTGGCCGAGAAGGGCGTGGTGATCTACGGCATCAACTACAAGGACACCAATGCAGACGCCTTGAAGTGGCTGACCGAGTTCCACAACCCCTATCAACTGGACGTCCGTGACGATGCAGGTACCCTGGGCCTGAACCTCGGCGTGTACGGCGCCCCGGAAACCTTTTTCATCGACGCGAAGGGCATCATCCGCGATAAATTCGTCGGGGTGATCGACGAACAAGTCTGGCGTGAAAAACTGGCGGCCAAGTATCAGGCGCTGGTCGACGAGGCTAAGCCATGAAGCGCTGGATTGCCGCCGCCGTTCTGGGGTTGAGCATGGCTGGCGTGGCCCACGCCGCCATCGATACCTATGAGTTCGCCAAAGAAGGCGATCGCGAGCGTTTTCGCGAGCTGACCAAAGAGCTGCGTTGCCCCAAGTGCCAGAATCAGGACATTGCCGATTCCAACGCACCGATCGCCGCCGACCTGCGCAAAGAGATTTTCCGCATGCTCGGCGAGGGCAAGGACAATCAGCAGATCATCGACTTCATGGTCGACCGCTATGGTGATTTCGTCCGTTATAAACCTGCTCTGAATGCCAAGACCGCATTGCTCTGGTTCGGCCCGGCCGGCCTGCTGCTGGGCGGTTTTGTGATCATCGCCGTGATCGTCCGCCGTCGTCGCGTGCAACGCGCTGACAGCCCGGACACGCTTTCTTTTGATGAGCGCGAGCGCCTCGACCACCTGTTGGATAAAACCAAGCATGATTGATTTCTGGCTCGCTGCAGGCCTGCTGCTTCTGGTAGCCCTGAGTTTTTTGCTGATCCCCGTTCTGCGCGGTCGTCGCGCCCAGCTTGAAGAGGATCGTACGGCGCTTAACGTCGCGCTGTATCAGGAGCGCGTGGCTGAGTTGCAGACTCAGCAGGAAGAAGGCGTACTCAACGCCGAACAAATGAATGCCGGTCGCGCCGAAGCCGCCCGTGAACTGCTTGCCGACACCGA
This sequence comes from Pseudomonas sp. B21-019, assembly GCF_024749225.1. Lineage (NCBI taxonomy): Bacteria > Pseudomonadati > Pseudomonadota > Gammaproteobacteria > Pseudomonadales > Pseudomonadaceae > Pseudomonas > Pseudomonas sp. B21-019. The sequence goes on along the minus strand of NZ_CP087193.1, from coordinate 4,586,536 downwards.
AGGCGTCGAGGCACCGCGAGTGTCGCGCCTGGGCAAGCCATTGCCGTTGCTGGCGGCAATTCTGGTGCCTGTGCTGGGCCTTGGGCTGTATCTGCATTTTGGTGCCAGCGACAAAGTCGAGCTGACCCGCGAGTTCGCCCAGGCGCCGCAGTCGATGGAAGACATGACCCGTCGCCTGGAGCGTGCGGTTGCGGCCCAACCGGATTCGGCCGAAGGCCTGTACTTCCTCGGCCGCACTTACATGGCTCAGGACCGCCCTGGCGATGCGGCGAAGATCTTCGAGCGTACCGTGAACCTGGCCGGTCGCCAGCCGGAACTGCTCGGGCAGTGGGCTCAGGCCCAATACTTCGCCGATGGCAAGAAGTGGTCGGACAAGGTCCAGGCCCTGACTGACGAAGCACTGAAAGCCGATCCGAAGGAGGTCACCAGCCTCGGTCTGCTGGGCATCGCGGCCTTCGAAGGCGAGCGTTACCAGGAAGCCATCGACTACTGGAATCGTCTGTTGGTGCAACTGCCGCCGGATGACCAGTCCCGTGTCGCGCTGCAAGGCGGCATCGCCAAGGCCGCCGAGAAGCTTGAAGCCAGCGGTGGCAAGGTGGCTCAGGTTCAGGCTCCGGCAGTGAAGGTTGCAGCGCTGCTCAAGGTGCGTGTCGATCTGGCGCCCGACTTGAAAGCCAGGGTCCAGCCCGGCGACAGCGTGTTCATCTTCGCCCGCGCCATTTCCGGCCCACCCGCGCCGCTGGCCGCCAAGCGTCTGACCGTTGCCGACCTGCCAGCGACCGTCGAGCTGGGCGATGCCGATGCAATGATGCCCCAGTTGAAACTGTCGAACTTCCCCGAAGTCCAACTGGTTGCGCGCATCTCCCGCGCCGGCCAACCGACTGCCGGCGAATGGATCGGTCGTAGCCAACCTTTGGCCACCAGCACCAGCGCGCCACAAAAACTGACCATCGACAGCCCGGATAAATAACAGGAAACGCCACCATGACCGCCTTCGCTCGTATCACTCTCCTCAGCATGATGGTTTTGGGGCTAAGCGCGTGTGCGGTCCAGGAGTACGAACCGGAACGGTTGCCGCCAATCCCGCCCTCGCAGCCGAGCACCAAACCGACCACACCGAGCAAACCATCGAAGCCGGTGCCACGCACCTCCGCCAGCTTCGCCCCGCCACCGGGGGGCAACAGCCATTGGGATGCGAAACTCGGTGTTTACGTCCTCGACAATCAAACCAACACCTTCTACCGCCAGCGCACCTACTACCGCTGGGACAACGGCTGGAGCCGCTCGATCAGCCCTAACGGGCCGTGGGAAGAGACGGATATCCACGGTGTGCCGGGTGGGCTGGGCAGACAATTCGGGCAGTGAATGGAAACGGCGATCTTGGGATCGCCGTTTTGCTTTCTGAGATTTGAAAAGATCGCAGGCTTCGCCAGCTCCTACAGAATCGCGTACGACGATGATCGCGCGTGTACGCGGTTAATGTAGGAGCTGGCGAAGCCTGCGATCTTTTGATCTTGATTGAATGCTGCCTCAGACCTTCTCACCAACAACCCCTGCACATGGCCAACCCGATCAAATCAACACCCTGTAAAACAACCGAGCGTCGCGATCCGGATTTTTGTGCTTGAGTAAAGGTAACCCTAGGGTTATTTTTGTTGGGCCGGAGCAAGGAGGCTGGTGGTGCAGAGCAGGTTATTGATCAAGGAACTGATGGAGGCGGGCTGGACACTGGACCGGGTCACCGGCAGTCATCACATCTTCACTCACCGTTACAACCCTTACACGATACCCGTCCCTCATCCGAAGAAGGATTTACCGATCGGGACGGTCAAAAGCATCAGGAGGCGAGCCGGACTTTATTGCCCGGGAGCCAGTTTGGCAGGAGATCCATAATGCAATACCCAATCTGTATCGAGTGGGGCGACGAGAACACCGCCATCGGTATTCAGATCCCCGATATTCCTGGTGCCGTGACGGCCGGGGATACGTTTGAAGATGCTTACAACGCGGCAGTCGAGATTGCCCACATCATGCTGCAGGAGATCATGGCGGACGGGGAGTCAATTCCGATGCCGACCTCTGCGGCCGCGCACCGCGAGAATCCGGAATTTGCCGACATGGGTTGGGGAATGCTGGAGCTGGACATCTCGCCGTATCTGGGCAAGACCGAGAAGGTCAACGTGACGCTGCCTGGCTACGTGATTCAGCGCATTGATCGTTATGTGCGAGAGCACAAAGTCAAAAGTCGTTCCTCCTTTCTCGCGGATGCTGCGCTGGAGAAGCTGATTCGGCATTGAGGAGGGTCAGTTACATCGCCTTCGCGGGCAAGCCTCGCTCCTACAGGATTAATGCAAGACTTTGTAGGAGCGAGGCTTGCCCGCGAAGCTTTTAGCGTCTTAAGCAGTCGTCAATGCAGCCTTCTCCGACACACTCAAAAACCGCAACAACGCCAGCAACGGAAACACGCTGCCGACAATCACGATCCACAACCAGCCACCGTGTTCGTACACCGCACTGGCCACCGATGAGCCGAACGCGCCGCCGATAAAGATGCTGGTCATGTACAGCGCATTCAGACGGCCGCGGCTCTTGGCGTCGAGGGTGTAGACCGCGCGCTGGCCGAGGACCATGTTCATTTGCACACAGAAATCCAGCACCACGCCCGTCACGGCCAGACCGATGACGCTGTAGGCCGGGTGGATGAAGGCCGGCAGGAAGCTCAGGCTGGCGAACAGCATCGCCAGCAGCGAGGCGAGGCGGGTGTGGCCGGCATCGGCCAGTCGACCGGCGATGGGCGCGGCAATCGCGCCGATCGCTCCGACCAGGGCGAAGATCGCGATCAGGGTTTGCGACAAGCCATGATTGCGCGTCAGTTCCAGCGGCACGGCGGTCCAGAACAGGCTGAACGTGGCGAACATGCAGGCTTGGTAAAAGGCCCGTTGACGCAACACCGGTTGCTGGCGCAGCAGCGTCCAGAGCGAACCCAGTAACTGGCCATAAGAGGCGCTGTGATCAGGCTGGCGTTTGGGCACCGTCAGGGCCAGGACGATGCTGATTGCAGCCATCAACACTGCAGCGATGACGAACATCGCACGCCAGCCGAAGTGGTCGGCCACTACGCTGGACACCGGCCGGGCCAGCAGAATCCCCAGCAGCAAACCGCCCATGATCCCGCCGACCACGCGGCCACGCGACGCTTCCGGCGTCAGGTGGGCGGCCAGTGGAATCAGGATCTGTACCGACACCGAGCTGAAACCCACCAGCAACGAGATCAACAGAAACACGTTCGGCTGATCGGTGAACGCCGCGCCCATCAGACTGGCAATTGCCACCACGGTGGTGATGATCATCAAGCGGCGGTTTTCCAGCAGATCGCCCAGCGGCACCAGGAAGAACAGGCCCAGCGCATAGCCAATCTGCGTCAGCGAAACGATCAGGCTGGCCATGGTGTCGGTCAGGCCGATGTCCGGCGCGATCAGGCCGATGATCGGCTGGGCGTAGTAGATGTTGGCGACGATCGCGCCGCAGCAGAAGGCGAAAAGCAGCACCATGCCCCGGGTCATTGTCGCGGCACCGTGGGGCACCTGAGTCGCTGAATTCATAACGTGGCTCGCTGAGCAAGAAGAAAGTGAGCAGAGGCTAATCGGCTGGCTAGAGCGGCGGAAGAGGGTTTGGATTGATAGTAATCATTCCTTTGCGGAATGAGTGACGCCGGTATGCGCTGACTGCCGATGAACCATGCATCCGAACAATGGGATCCGATGATACATTCACTTACATCTTCTTCGATAGCGTGCTTATGTTCTCCTGCGCTCCATAAACCGGAAGGTACTTCGATATGAATGCGATGTTCCGTCACCTGATTCGCGGCGCTTGCGTTGTTACCTTGATCAGCTTGTTCACGGCAGGTCTTGCCCAGGCCGCCGATGTGCCGCCGGGAATGCGCATTGGCGTGCGCGGCGAGATCACCGGCATCAGCGCCGACGTCATGAAAGTCCATGTCAACAGCGGCGAAAACGTGGTGATCAGCCTGACCAAAGACACCAAAATCCGCGCCGTCACCCTGGCCAATATCGAAGACATCAAGCCCGGCAGCTACATCGGCTCGGCTGCCGTGCCGCAGGAGGATGGCACGCTCAAGGCGCTGGAAGTCCACGTCTTCCCGCCGGAACTGGCCGGCAGCGGCGACGGCCATCGGCCTTTTGATCTGGTCAAGGGCAGCAGCATGACCAACGGCAGCGTAGGCGATCTGGTGGTCAGCAACGGCCGGGTTCTGACCGTCAATTACAAGGGCGGCCAACAGACGATTCTGGTGCCGGAGGATGTGCCGATCGTCAATCTGGTGCCGGGGGATCGCAGTTTGCTGAAGGTGGGCGTGAAGATCGTGACGTTTGTGACCCAGAGTGCCGACGGGACACTGACCGCTCAATCCATTTCGGCCGGTAAGGACGGTGTGACACCGCCGATGTAACGGTATCCCACAAAAAAAGGCGACCTTCACAGGTCGCCTTTTTCATTTGAACTCAGTGATTACTGGCCGTTGTAAATCTGGTCGAAAACCCCACCATCATTGAAGTGAGTCTTCTGCACGGTGCGCCAGTCACCAAAGGTCTTCTCCACCGACAGGAAATCCACTTTCGGGAAGCGATCGGTGTATTTCGCCAACACCGCCGGGTCACGCGGACGCAGGTAGTTGGCAGCCGCAATTTCCTGACCTTCCGGCGACCACAGGTACTTCAGATATTCCTCGGCAGCCGCGCGAGTGCCTTTCTTGTCGACGGTTTTGTCGACCACCGACACCGGCGGCTCGGCTTGCGCGGAGACACTCGGGTAAATCACTTCGAACTGATCACGACCAAACTCGCGAGCAATCATTTCCGCTTCGTTTTCGAAGGTCACCAGCACGTCGCCGATCTGGTTGGTCATGAAAGTAGTCGTGGCGGCGCGGCCACCGGTATCCAGCACCGGCGCTTGTTTGAACAGTTTGCCGACGAAGGCTTTTGCCTTGTTTTCGTCACCGCCGTTTTTCAGCACATAGCCCCAGGCCGAGAGGTAGGTGTAGCGACCGTTACCCGAGGTTTTCGGGTTGGGGACGATCACCTGCACGCCGTCCTTGAGCAGGTCCGGCCAGTCTTTCAGGGCTTTCGGGTTGCCTTTGCGCACGATGAATACGGTGGCCGAAGTGAACGGCGCGCTGTTGTTCGGCAGGCGTGTGACCCAGTTGTCCGGAACCAGTTTGCCGTTGTCCGCCAAGGCGTTGATGTCGGTGGCCATGTTCATGGTGATGACGTCAGCCGGCAGGCCATCGATCACCGAACGCGCCTGTTTGCTGGAGCCGCCGAAGGACATCTGCAGCGTGATGTTTTCGTTGTGTTCGGCTTGCCAGTGTTTCTGGAAGGCAGCGTTGTAGTCCTTGTAGAAATCTCGCATCACGTCGTAGGAAACGTTAAGCAGGGTCGGTGCGGCCTGAGCCATGCTGCTCAAGGCCAGGCCAGCGGCCAGAAGTGAGGCGCCAAAGAGTTTTTTCACTGCGCATTCCTTGTTTTATCAAACGTGTTCGATGGAAAGTGTTGGCAATTTGCCAGCGACTATAGCCGGGCTCTCATAGTCGTTTAAAGATTAAAAAGCACTTTGCTTATTCCATTTTCTTGAACAGCGCATTGCCGCAACGAGAGCAGAACGCCGCGCTGTGTTCGTGGCTGTTTTTCTTGCAGGTCGGGCAATCGTGTTGCAGTTGTTCACCGCGCATGGCGTTGGCCAGTTCCGCGGTGAAGATTCCTGTCGGCACGGCGATGATCGAGTAGCCGGTGATCATCACCAGGGATGAAATCACCTGACCCAACGGCGTCTTGGGCACGATGTCGCCAAAACCCACGGTGGTCAGCGTCACGATAGCCCAATAGATCCCTTTGGGAATGCTGGTGAAACCGTGCTCCGGGCCTTCGATCACGTACATCAGCGTGCCGAATACCGTCACCAGGGTGCTGACGCTGAGCAGAAACACCACGATCTTCTGTTTGCTGCCGCGCAACGCCGACATCAAATAGTTGGCTTGTTTCAGATACGGGCTGAGCTTGAGCACGCGGAAAATCCGCAACATCCGAATGATCCGGATGATCAGCAGGTACTGCGCATCGCTGTAATACAGCGCGAGAATACCCGGCACGATCGCCAGCAAATCCACCAGCCCATAGAAGCTGAACGCGTAGCGCAGCGGCTTGGGCGAGCAATACAGGCGCAGGCCGTATTCGATGATGAAAATGACGGTGAAGCCCCACTCGATGTACGCCAGCACGTCGGCGTAGTTCTGGTGAACGCTGTCGATACTGTCCAGAACCACGATCACCAGGCTGGCGAGGATGATCAACAGCAAGATGCTGTCAAAACGCCGACCGGCCCGGGTGTCGGTCTGGAAGATCATGACGTAAAGCTCTTCACGCCAGTTTTTGCTGCTGTCCATGGATAACGCCTGAATCGAGAATCAGCGCAGCCTAGGGTGATTCTCCCCGCTAGCGCAAGGTGCGCTGTCCATGGCGGCCTGACGCAACACCCGAATGCCTGCGCGAATCAGCCAGCAGGCAAGGATGAACGGCGCGGTCAGCGTTGCCAGGCCCAGTGCGGCGAACCCCGGCGTGAGCAATACCGCGAGCAGAATGCCGAGCAGCGGCAGCCAGGGTTGGCGACGTTGCGGGCTGAAGGCGAGGGCGGCGAGTACCGCGTTGTAACCGCTCAAACCCTGCAAGGCATTTGAAGTTTCGCCATGCAGAAGGGCAAATCCGAGGCCGGCAGCGGAGCCCAGCAGCGCCCACACAAAGGCGTGGCGATCGGCGATCAGCAACCCGGTGGCAATCAGCGCGCCGGCCAGGGGATGGCCGAGAAACATGACTTGCCCCAGGCCTTTCAATTCGGCGACGAGCAGGTTGAGGGTGTTCAGTTCGATCAGCGGAACGGGTTGCTGTGGTGCGGCAAAGCCGAGCAATAACCAGCTCAACCCAACGAAGGGTGCGGTGTACGCCGGTAGACATTGATCATCGCGAGCACCTTTGAGCCATTGCTGAGTGAGCATGGCACTCAGGCCGCCGCAGGCGATGATCAGCGGTGGCAACAGTGCTGACCATGGGAAATACAGGCTCAGCAGCAGGCCGAGCAAAATACCGTTGTAACTGAACAGCCCGGCCTGACGATCCGCCTTGGCATACCCGCGACGTTGCGCGGTAAGCAACCCGGCGACACCGCCCAACAGCGCACCGCCGAGCAGAGCGGGCGCGGTGAAAAGAATCGCTAACAGACACAACAGCCCGCACAGCGGATGGCGCTGGAGAAAGATCTGGCTGAAGCCGTTAAGCAGGGCGGTCGCCCAGTCGGGGCAGTGGGTGTTGAAGTGGTTGGCAGGCATGGGTGGGGTCTAGGGCAGAGGAAAATCCAGGGTCTTGCACAAATCTGTGGCGAGGGAGCTTGCTCCCGCTGGGCTGCGGAGCAGCCCTGAAATCAGCAATGCGGTCTTTCTGTTGAAACCGTCATGCCAAAGCGACGACTGCTTCGCAGCCGAGCGGGAGCAAGCTCCCTCGCCACAGGGGTAGTTCTTACCGGAGTAGCTCTTACAGGGGTAGTTCTTTAGAGCAATGTCTCGATGCGCAACGAATTGGTTGACCCCGGCTGTCCAAACGGCACGCCCGCGGTAATCAGCAACGTATCCCCGCGCTGAGCCATCCCCTGTGCCTGGGCGATTTCCAGCGCCGTCGAGCACACTTCATCCACCTGGCGCAGTCGATCGTTGACCACCGAATGCACGCCCCACGCCACCGTCAATCGCCGGGCGGTTTGCAGGTTCGGCGTCAGGTTGAGGATTGGCACCGTCGGCCGTTCCCGCGCCGCCCGCAGGCTCGAGGTGCCGGACTCGCTGTAGTTCACCAGCACCGCCACCGGCAGCACGTTGCTGATGCGGCGGATCGCGCAGCTGATCGCGTCCGACACCGTGGCCTCGGCTTTTGGCCGGCTCACGTCCAGTTGGGTTTGATAGTCCGGGCCGTTTTCCACCTGACGGATGATCTTGCTCATCATCTGCACGGCTTCCAGTGGGTACTCGCCGGACGCGGTTTCCGCCGACAGCATCACCGCGTCCGCGCCTTCGGCCACCGCGTTGGCAACGTCGGTGACTTCGGCACGGGTCGGGGCCGGGGAGAAGCGCATCGACTCCAGCATCTGCGTCGCCACCACCACCGGTTTGCCGAGTTGGCGGCAAGTGCCGATGATATTTTTCTGAATCTGCGGCACGCTCTCGGCCGGCACTTCCACGCCCAGGTCACCGCGGGCGACCATGATCGCATCGCTCAATTCAGCGATTTCCCGCAGCTGAGTCACGGCCGATGGCTTCTCGATCTTGGCCATCAAGAACGCCTTGTCGCCGATCAGCGCACGGGCTTCGCGGATGTCCTCCGGGCGTTGCACGAACGACAGCGCGACCCAGTCCACCCCCAGCTCCAGACCGAAGCTCAAGTCGCGACGGTCCTTGGCGGTCAGCGGGCTCAGGTCGAGCACCGCTTGCGGCACGTTGACGCCTTTGCGGTCCGACAGCTCGCCACCGTTGAGCACCGTGGTGTCGATGGCGTCGGCGTACTTGGTCACCACCCGCAGGCGCAACTTGCCGTCATCCAGCAGCAGGTCCATGCCGGGCTCCAGCGCGGCGATGATTTCCGGGTGGGGCAGGTTGACCCGGCGCTCATCCCCCGGCGTCGCATCCAGATCCAGGCGCAGCGCCTGGCCGCGATATAGCTGCACTTTGCCCTGGGCGAATTTGCCGACCCGCAGTTTCGGGCCTTGCAGGTCCATCAGAATCCCCAGCGGATAATTCAGCTGGCGCTCGACTTCACGAATCCACTGATAGCGCTGCGCATGGTCGGCGTGATCGCCGTGGCTGAAGTTCAGGCGAAAGATATTGACCCCGGCCCGCACCAGTTCACGGATATCGTCGATCCCGTCGGTGGCCGGGCCGAGGGTGGCGAGGATTTTGACCTTCTTGTCAGGCGTCATGTTTAGGGCTCTCGAGAATCAGGATGGCGCGGAAGTCGTTGACGTTGGTGCGGGTCGGCTCGGTGACGATCAGTGCATCGAGCGCCTCGAAATAGCCGTAGCCATTGTTGTTATCCAGTTCATCGCTGGCGCTCAAACCGAGGGCGGCGGCACGGGCATAGCTGTCCGGAGTCATGACGGCGCCGGCGTTGTCTTCGGAGCCGTCGATGCCGTCGGTGTCACCCGCCAGGGCGTAGACGCCGGGCAGGCCTTTGAGGCTGTCGGTCAGGCTCAACAGGAATTCGGCGTTGCGCCCGCCACGGCCATTGCCGCGTACGGTGACGGTGGTTTCGCCGCCGGACAGAATCACGCACGGCGCCGCCAGCGGCTGGCCGTGCTGGACGATCTGCCGCGCAATGCCGGCGTGGACCTTCGCCACTTCCCGGGATTCACCTTCCAGGTCGCCGAGAATCAACGGGCTGAAACCAGCCTGACGGGCTTTCACCGCTGCCGCTTCCAGCGATTGCTGTGGGCGGGCGATCAATTGGAAATGACTGCGGGCCAGGCTCGGATCGCCGGGTTTGACCGTTTCCGACTCGGGGCTTTGCAGCCAGTTGCGCACCGAGGTCGGGACTTCGATGGCATAACGCTTGAGGATCGCCAACGCTTCAGCCGAGGTGCTTGGGTCGGCCACGGTGGGGCCGGAGGCGATGACCGTGGCGAGATCGCCCGGCACATCGGAAATCGCATAGGTGTAAACCGTGGCCGGCCAGCAGGCTTTGCCCAGACGCCCACCCTTGATCGCCGAGAGGTGCTTGCGCACGCAGTTCATCTCGCCGATGGTCGCGCCGGATTTGAGCAGCGCTTTGTTGATCGATTGCTTGTCGGCCAGGGTGATGCCAGCGGCGGGCAAGGCGAGCAGGGCAGAGCCACCGCCCGAGAGCAGGAAGATCACACGGTCGTCTTCGCTCAGGTTGCTGACCAGTTCCAGAACCCGTTTCGCGACGGCCAGACCGGCAGCGTCCGGCACCGGGTGCGCGGCTTCGACCACTTCGATTTTTTCGCACGGGGCGCCGTGGCCGTAGCGGGTCACCACCAGGCCAGACACCTCACCCTGCCAGCAGCGTTCGACCACCTGGGCCATGGCTGCGGCGGCTTTACCGGCGCCGATGACGATCACCCGACCGCTGCGGTCAGTTGGTAAATGGGCTTCAAGGACATGCTGCGGATGGGCCGCGTCGATGGCTGTGGCAAACAGCTCGCGCAGCAATTGTTGCGGATTGACCGACATGGCGGGCTCCCGGAATTCTTGTTATTGGAGGGCGACTCGGTTCCCTGTGGGAGCCCCCTCGCCACAGGCCCGCGCCCACAGGTTTTTGCGCAGGGCGTTACTTACCGCGAATCGAGAAATTCGCCATGTGTTCCAGGCCCTTGATCAGCGCCGAGTGATCCCAGTTACTGCCACCGATCGCCGCGCAGGTGCTGAACACCTGTTGGGTATTGGCGGTGTTCGGCAGGTTGATGTTCAGCTCGCGCGCACCGGCCAGGGCCAGGTTCAGGTCCTTCTGGTGCAGGCTGATGCGGAAACCCGGATCGAAGGTGCCTTTGATCATGCGTTCGCCGTGAACTTCCAGGATCTTCGACGAGGCGAAACCACCCATCAGCGCTTCACGCACCTTCGCTGGGTCGGCACCGTTTTTCGAGGCGAACAACAGCGCTTCGGCCACGGCCTGGATGTTCAGCGCGACGATGATCTGGTTCGCCACTTTCGCGGTTTGCCCATCGCCGTTGCCACCGACCAGGGTAATGTTCTTGCCCATGGCCTGGAACAGCGGCAGGGCGCGTTCGAAGGCATCGGCTTCACCACCGACCATGATGCTCAGGGTCGCAGCCTTGGCGCCGACTTCACCGCCGGAAACCGGGGCGTCGAGGTATTGCGCGCCTTTTTCGTTGATTTTGGCGGCGAAGGTTTTGGTGGCCGTCGGCGAGATCGAGCTCATGTCGATCACGACTTTGCCCTTGCTGACGCCCGCTGCAACGCCGTCGGCGCGGAACAGCACGTCATCGACCTGCGGGGTATCGGGAACCATGACGATGATGAATTCGGCTTCCTGGGCGACTTCTTTCGGGTTCGCCAGCGCGACGGCGCCAGCGGCCACCAGGTCGGCAGGCGCAGGGTCGTGGTGCGCCGACAGGAACAGGCTGTGACCGGCTTTCTGCAGGTTCAACGCCATTGGGTGGCCCATGATGCCGGTGCCGATAAATCCGATTTTAGCCATGAGAAAATCCTCTTGTTTTTGTGTCGCCAAATAATGTGCGCGTAGCGGAGGTAGACCACATTCTGTGGCGAGGGAGCTTGCTCCCGCTGGGTTGCGAAGCGACCCCAAACCAACCGCCGTGGTGTGCCAGATAAAACTTGCTCGCAGGTTTACGACTGCTTCGCAGCCGAACGGGGCGGTGCGGCGTTCCGACAAGCCCCCTCGCCACACGTCAGATCGCGTTATGGGTTTTCAACCAGCCCAGACCCGCTTCAGTCGTGGTCAGCGGCTTGTATTCACAGCCGACCCAACCCTGATAACCGATGCGGTCCAGGTGTTCGAACAGGAAGCGGTAGTTGATTTCACCGGTGCCCGGTTCGTTGCGCCCTGGGTTGTCCGCCAATTGCACGTGGTTGATCTCGTCCAGGTGCGAGGCCATGGTGCGAGCCAGGTCGCCCTCCATGATTTGCATGTGATAGATGTCGTATTGCAGGAACAGGTTGGCGCTGCCGACCTGTTCGCGAATCGACAGGGCTTGCGCCGTGTTGTTCAGGTAGAAGCCCGGAATGTCGCGGGTGTTGATCGCTTCCATCACCAGTTTGATGCCCGCCGCTTGCAGCTTGTCGGCCGCGTACTTGAGGTTGGCGACGAAGGTTTTTTCCACGGTGGCCTCGTCGACGCCTTGTGGACGAATACCGGCCAGGCAGTTGACCTGGGTGTTGCCCAGCACTTGGGCGTAGGCAATGGCCAGATCGACACCGGCGCGGAACTCTTCGACCCGATCCGGCAGGCACGCGATACCGCGTTCGCCCTTGGCCCAGTCACCGGCTGGCAGGTTGAATAGCACCTGGGTCAGACCGTTGGCATCGAGCCTGGCCTTGATTTCGGCAGAGCTGAAGTCATAGGGGAACAGGTATTCGACACCACTGAAGCCGGCCTTGGCGGCAGCGTCGAAACGGGCAAGAAAATCCTGCTCGGTGAACAGCATGGACAGGTTGGCTGCGAAACGCGGCATGGTGATCTCCTGTAAAAATATGTGCCTGTAGCAGCTGCCACGGCCTCGTGCCTCGGCAGCTGCTACAGGTGTCAGGTCATTCTTAATCGAGCAACGAAATCGCCGTTGGCGCATCGTTGCCGACCAGCGCCAGGTCTTCGAATTCGTTGACGGCGTTGATCTCGGTGCCCATGGAAATGTTGGTCACGCGCTCCAGAATGATCTCGACGATCACCGGCACCTTGAACTCCTCGATCATCTCCTGAGCCTTGCGCAGGGCAGGCTGGATCTGACCCGGTTCGAATACCCGCAGCGCCTTGCAACCCAGGCCTTCGGCGACCGCGACGTGGTCGACACCGTAGCCGTTGAGTTCCGGAGCGTTGAGGTTGTCGAAGGACAGCTGCACGCAGTAGTCCATGTCGAAACCGCGCTGCGCCTGACGGATCAGCCCCAGGTACGAGTTGTTCACCACGACGTGGATGTACGGCAGCTTGAACTGCGCGCCCACCGCCAGTTCTTCGATCATGAACTGGAAGTCGTAGTCGCCCGAGAGCGCCACCACCTTGCGGGTCGGATCCGCCTTGACCACACCGAGCGCGGCCGGAATGGTCCAGCCCAACGGGCCGGCCTGGCCGCAGTTGATCCAGTGACGCGGTTTGTAGACGTGCAGGAACTGCGCGCCGGCAATCTGCGACAGACCGATGGTGCTGACGTAGCAGGTGTCCTTGCCGAACACCTGGTTCATCTCTTCGTAAACGCGCTGCGGTTTGACCGGCACGTTGTCGAAGTGAGTCTTGCGCTGCAGGCTGGCTTTGCGTTGCTGGCAATCTTGCAGCCAGGCGCTGCGGTTTTTCAGTTTGCCAGCGGCTTGCCACTCGCGAGCGACTTCGATGAACACGGTCAACGCGGCAGCGGCATCGGACACGATGCCCAGGTCCGGGGTGAACACGCGGCCGATCTGGGTCGGTTCGATGTCGACGTGAATGAATTTGCGGCCTTCGGTGTAAACGTCGACCGAACCGGTGTGACGGTTGGCCCAGCGGTTACCGACGCCCAGCACCACGTCGGACTTCAGCATCGTGGCGTTGCCATAACGGTGCGAGGTTTGCAGTCCGACCATGCCGACCATCAGCGGGTGATCGTCCGGGATGGTGCCCCAGCCCATCAGCGTCGGGATGACCGGAATACCGGTCAGCTCGGCGAACTCCACCAGCAACTCGCTGGCGTCGGCATTGATGATGCCGCCACCGGCCACCAGCAATGGGCGTTCAGCCTGGTCGAGCATGGCCAGGGCTTTTTCCACCTGCACGCGGGTCGCGCTCGGCTTGGCCAATGGCAGCGGCTGGTAGGCGTCGATGTCGAATTCGATTTCGGCCATCTGCACGTCGAACGGCAGGTCGATCAGCACTGGGCCGGGGCGGCCGGAGCGCATCTCATAGAAGGCTTTCTGGAACGCGTAAGGCACCTGGCCCGGCTCCAGAACCGTGGTCGCCCACTTGGTGACCGGCTTGACGATGCTGGTGATGTCGACGGCCTGGAAGTCTTCCTTGTGCATACGGGCCCGCGGTGCTTGCCCGGTGATGCACAGGATCGGGATCGAGTCGGCCGAGGCGCTGTAGAGCCCGGTGACCATGTCGGTACCGGCAGGGCCCGATGTGCCGATGCACACGCCGATGTTGCCGGCCTTGGTGCGGGTGTAACCCTCGGCCATGTGCGAGGCGCCTTCAACGTGGCGAGCGAGGACGTGATCGATGCCACCGACCTTCTGCAAGGCGGAGTACAGCGGGTTGATCGCGGCGCCCGGGATGCCAAAAGCGGTATCGACCCCTTCACGGCGCATCACCAGAACGGCGGCTTCGATTGCTCTCATTTTGCTCATGGTTTTGTGCCTCTTACGTTTTGTAATTGTATACAAGTGGCTTTGCGCAGAGTGTATTCACGGCGGACGGCGCAGGTCAATCCATTTTCTCAAGCGGCTGTTTCATTCGTCGGAAGCCCAAATAACTGTGGCTTTTCGTCGCATGTCGCGCCTTTCGAAAATTATTGTATACAAAAAAATAATTCATTGTGTTCTATTTGTTGCATCGGATTGCGCAACACAAAGCAGTCCAACGGCTTTCCCTATAACAAAATGAGGACGGCACCATGAGCGCTTTAACCTTGAAAGTCGCAGTCAACCTGGCCGATCAGGCCATCACCGCGGGGCGGGCGATCTCTGCCGCGCCATTGACCGTTGCAGTACTGGATGCCGGCGGGCACCTGATTACGCTGCAACGTGAAGACGGCGCCAGTCTGCTACGCCCGCAGATCGCCATCGGCAAGGCCTGGGGCGCGATTGCCCTGGGCAAGGGCTCACGCCTGCTGGCACAGGACGCCCAACAACGCCCGGCCTTCTTCGCCGCGCTGAATAGCCTGGGGCAGGGCAGCGTCGTCCCGGTGCCGGGCGGCGTGTTGGTTCGGGATCAGGACGGGACTGTGTTGGGAGCGGTGGGCATCAGCGGGGATCTGTCAGATGTCGATGAGCAATGTGCAATCCGCGCGATCGAGGGGCAGGGGTTGAAGGCGGATGCGGGGGTGGCTGGTTGATCTTCGGAGCCTGATTTACCGCTTTCGCGAGCTTGCTCGCGAAAGCGTCTTGCGGACGAAAACAGCTTTTTAGCTGCCTGCTTTCTCCGTTGAAATTTCCATCCGGTAAATTCCGGTTTTTTAGAATTTTGTGCGAAACATTTGGCTGTTGCCGAATATTTTCGCAAGAAAATTCATAGGTATCACTCGTATCATTCTCTCGGAACAGGCCGAGAGCTTTACAATGAAAACAACACTGTCGTGGTGGGATATCAGCCCGCCTCTGAGCACCGCTACACCTACCTGGCCGGGTGACACACCTTTTCAGGAAGAGCGCGTCTGGAGCTTCGGACCCGAGTGTCCGGTGAATGTCGGGCGTATCACCCTGTCGCCTCACACGGGGGCCCATGTCGACGCGCCGCTGCATTACAGCGCAGACGGTGCGGCCATCGGCGATGTGTCGCTCGATGTCTATATGGGGCCTTGCCGTGTGCTGCATTGCCTGAACAGCGGCCGGCTGGTGCACCCCGAGCAGCTTGAAGGTCGCTTGCAAGATCTGCCTGAACGGGTGCTGCTGCGCACCTGGCAACAAGCGCCATTGAGCGCCTGGGATCCGGATTTCACCGCCGTCGCCAAAGAAACCATCGACCTGCTGGCGACCCTCGGTGTGCGCTTGATCGGTATCGATACGCCGTCGCTGGACCCTCAGCAATCCAAAACCATGGATTCGCACAATGCCGTGGCCCGACATGGCATGGCCATCCTCGAGGGCATCGTGCTCGATGACGTCCCGGAAGGGGACTATGAACTGATCGCGCTGCCGCTGCGTTTTGCCCATCTGGACGCCAGTCCGGTCAGGGCGATTTTGCGTCCACTGAATAAACCGCAACTTGAGGAGCCGACTCTATGAGCCAATGCCCCTATTCACCTGCAAACCAGACGGAAGAATGGCATAACGCCGAGCTGAATTTTTCCGACTCCATGAGCTACGGCGACTACCTGGATCTGGGGCGCATTCTCAGTGCACAGCATCCGTTATCTCCGGACCATAATGAGATGCTGTTCATCATCCAGCATCAGACGTCAGAGCTGTGGATGAAGTTGATGCTGCACGAGCTCAAAGCCGCTCGTGAACACATTCGACTCGCAGAGTTGCCGCCCGCGTTCAAGATGCTGGCACGGGTCTCGCGGATTTTTGATCAGCTGGTGCATGCCTGGACGGTGCTGGCCACCATGACACCCACCGAGTACCACGCGATACGGCCGTTTCTGGGGCAGTCATCGGGCTTCCAGTCGTTCCAGTACCGCGAGATCGAATTCATTCTGGGCAACAAGAGCGCGACCCTGTTGCGCCCCCATGCGCATCGGCCGGAACTGTTGCAGGCGCTGGAAAAGGCGATCGCCACACCGTCGCTGTATGACGAGGCGATTCGCTTGATGGCCAGCGCAGGCTTGACCATCGACCCACAGCGTTTCGAACGCGATCCGAGCAGTCCGACGGCGCATGATGCGTCGGTCGAAGCCGCCTGGCGCGAGGTCTACACCGACCCATCGCGTTATTGGGATCTCTATCAGCTGGCGGAGAAACTCATCGACCTTGAGGATTCGTTCCGTCAATGGCGTTTCCGGCATGTGACCACGGTCGAGCGGATTATCGGCTTTCAACCAGGGACCGGTGGCACAGAAGGTGTCGGTTATCTGCGCAAGATGCTCGATACCGTGCTGTTCCCGGAGTTGTGGCGAGTGCGCTCAACTCTTTAAATTACCGAGAATGATGTCTGAACGCTTAAACCGAGCGGCAATTGAGTAAATTGACGCATTCAAACCATGCCTGACCATAACAATTAGAAGGTAACCAGATGGCGGATGAAATCTTGAGGCAAGGCGAACTCAAGCGAGGGCTGAAAAATCGTCATATTCAGCTGATCGCATTGGGCGGAGCGATAGGTACCGGGTTGTTTCTCGGCTCTGCCGGAGTACTCAAATCGGCCGGGCCGTCGATGATCCTCGGCTATGCGATTGCCGGCTTCATCGCCTTTCTGATCATGCGCCAGCTGGGCGAGATGATTGTCGAGGAACCGGTGGCCGGCTCCTTCAGTCATTTTGCCCACAAGTATTGGGGCGGCTATGCCGGCTTTCTGTCCGGCTGGAACTACTGGGTGCTGTATGTGCTGGTGGGCATGGCCGAGTTGACGGCTGTCGGCAAGTACGTGCAGTTCTGGTGGCCGGAAGTCCCCTCCTGGGTCAGCGCGGCGGTGTTCTTCGTCCTGGTCAATTTGATCAATATGATGAACGTCAAAGTCTTCGGCGAGATGGAGTTCTGGTTCGCAATCATCAAGGTCGTCGCGATCATTGGCATGATTGTCCTGGGCTGCTACATGCTGTTCAGCGGAACGGGCGGCCCGCAGGCCTCGGTCAGCAATCTTTGGAGTCACGGCGGCTTCTTCCCCAACGGCACCACCGGATTGCTGATGTCCATGGCGTTCATCATGTTCTCCTTCGGCGGTCTGGAGCTGGTCGGCATCACCGCCGCTGAAGCCAGCGAGCCGGGTAAGGTGATTCCCAAGGCGATCAACCAGGTGGTTTATCGCGTGCTGATCTTCTACGTCGGCGCACTCACCGTGTTGCTGTCGCTGTATCCGTGGGATCAACTGCTGCAGACACTGGGCGCTTCGGGCGATGCCTATAGCGGCAGCCCGTTCGTGCAGATTTTCTCCTTGATCGGCAGTGACACCGCAGCGCACATCCTCAATTTCGTGGTGCTCACCGCGGCGCTCTCTGTCTATAACAGTGGCGTCTACTGCAACAGCCGCATGCTCTATGGCCTGGCCGAACAGGGCGACGCACCCAAGGCGCTGATGAAACTGAACAAGCAGGGCGTGCCCCTACTGGCGCTGGGTGTATCTGCGTTGATCACCATGCTGTCCGTGCTGGTTAACTACCTCGCCCCGCATCAAGCGCTTGAGTTGCTCTTTGCACTGGTGGTCGCATCGCTGATGATCAACTGGGCGATGATCAGCCTGACGCACCTGAAATTTCGCAAAATCATGGGCCAGCGAGGTATCGTGCCGGGCTTCAAGGCGTTTTGGTTCCCTTACAGTAATTACCTGTGCCTGGCCTTCATGGCCATGATCGTCTGCGTCATGCTGATGATTCCAGGGATACGCGCTTCAGTCTTCGCGATACCGGTGTGGGTGTTGATCATCTTCGGTTTTTACCGGATGCGTATGGCCAAGGATCGGGCCTTGCCGATAGTTCAATAGCCTTTGCCGTGGGTGCGCCGTGATGAGTAGCAACGCTGATCCGCAGTTTCGCGACATTCGTATCGATCACTATGACCTCGAGGGTGCGAGGAACTGGATGTCTGGTATCTGCGGGCCGCACCGCCTGCAGACTTCGACGCCCGAGCGGATCTGCTTTCATCACAGCGCCAATGTGTTCAAGTCGATGGCCACGACCCTGGGCACGCTCTCATACGGCACCGATGTCACCATCGATATCGAAGACGCCGAGCACTTCAGCAGTTACAGCCTGAGTTTGCCTTTGGTGGGCGAGCAGGAGCTGAGCAAGAACGGCAGTGTGTCGAAATCCAACCGCGACCAAGGGGTGATCATTTCCCCGAACGAGAACCAGATGCTGGCGATCTCCGGCGACTGTCGCAAAGTTCAGGTGGTGATCACCCGCGCCGCCATGAGCGAGTCGCTGGAGGGCATGCTGCAGCGACCGCTGGATACGCCGCTGCGTTTCGAGCCGGTGATGGATGCGGTGGACGGCGCGTCGGCCTCGTGGTGGCGCATGGCGCGTTATTTCATCGCGGAGCTGGAACGCAGCAATGAACTGTACGAACAGGTGGTCTTCACTCGGGACATCGAAAGCTCATTGATCAAAGGCTTGATCCTCGCCCAGCCGAACAACTACTCCGAAGAATTGCGCAACGTGCTCGGGGTGAAACTGCCGCACTACCTGATCAGGGCCAAGCAATACATTCACGACAATGCTCGCGAAGCCTTGCACCTGGAGGACATCGAGGTCGCGGCCGGGGTCTCGCGTTTCAAGCTGTGCGAGGCGTTCAAGAAGTACTTCGCCCTGTCGCCGATGGTCTACCTGAAAAAGTACCGGTTGAACGCTGTGCGCCAGGAAATCCTCGAACACGGCTCGGCGCGCAATATTTCCGCGATTGCCATGGGCTGGGGCTTTACCCATCTCGGACGTTTTTGCGCCGATTACCGCAAGCTGTTCGACGAGTCCCCCAGCATGACCTTGCAGCGTAACGAAGCCCGGCGCATGCGCGGGGGCTGAATATTTGTGGCGAGGGAGCTTGCTCCCGCTGGGCTGCGAAGCAGCCCTAAAGCCTGCGATGGGGTGTCTCTGATAAACCTCGGTTGCAGATTTCAGGACCGCTTCGCGCTCCAGCGGGAGCAAGCTCCCTCGCCACAATTGATCACCTGATAATCGATACCCATTAACTGGCGCTCACTTACGCACCACCAAATCAAGCAACGTCTCCCGCTCCTTGATTTTCTGCAACACGATTTCCGAGCGGATATCAGTCACCCCCGCCGTGCGGTTGAGGTGGTTGACGATGAAGTCGGAGAAGTGTTTGACGTTGCGCGCCTGGACCCGCAGCACATAGTTGCTCGCCCCGGTAATCACGTAGGCGGTGACCACTTCCGGCCACAACTGGACCTTCTTGATGAAGGTCTCGTGCCAGTCCTCGACGTCCTGTCGCAATGACACATGGACGATGGCTTCCAGTTCTACTCCCAGCTTTTCGGCGTTCAGCATCGCGCGATAGCCGGTGATGATTCCTTCACTTTCCAGCAGGCGTAAACGGCGCAAACAGGCCGACGGCGACAGTGCGACCTTCTCTGCCATTTCGTGGTTGCTGATACGGCCGTCCCGTTGCAAGAGGTGCAGGATCCGCAGGTCTGTCGGGTCGAGAGTCATGACTAGAATAAATCCGCGATATTTGGAGTTGGATTCGAATTTTCTTCGAGATAAATACTAGATGGCTGCTTACTTTGCACGAAAATTCTCTAAAGCTTCGTTCATTATTTCCTCACCGTGAAGGCGCAAATACCGCCTGAAACACGACACTCACACCCGACTATCGCGATTTGCCCGGACGGCACTTCTTTCAAAAAGCAGGACACCCAATGACTACAAGAAACGATTGTCTGGCGCTTGATGCGCAGGATGCTCTGGCCCCTCTGCGTCAGCAGTTTGCGCTCCCTGAAGGCGTGATCTATCTCGACGGCAACTCCCTCGGCGCGCGCCCGGTCGCATCGCTGGCGCGTGCTCAGGCAGTGATCGCCGATGAATGGGGCAATGGCCTGATCCGCAGTTGGAACAGCGCCGGCTGGCGCGACCTGCCTGAACGTCTGGGCAATCGACTGGCAGGGCTGATTGGCGCCGGTGACGGCGAAGTAGTGGTGACCGACACCACCTCGATCAACCTGTTCAAGGTGCTCAGCGCCGCCCTGCGCGTGCAGGCCACGCGGGCGCCTACGCGGCGGGTGATCGTCAGCGAGACCAGCAACTTCCCGACTGACCTGTATATCGCCGAAGGTCTGGCGGACATGCTGCAGCAGGGCTACACCCTGCGTCTGGTCGACAGCCCGCAAGAGCTGGCGCAAGCGATTGACCAGGACACCGCGGTGGTCATGCTCACCCACGTCAACTACAAGACCGGCTACATGCACGACATGCAGGCCCTGACCGCGCTGACCCATGAATGTGGCGCGCTGGCCATCTGGGACCTGGCGCATTCCGCCGGGGCGGTGCCGGTCGACCTGCATCAGGCGCGCGCCGACTACGCCATCGGTTGCACCTACAAGTACCTCAATGGCGGTCCGGGCTCGCAAGCTTTCGTCTGGGTTTCCCCTGAGTTGTGCGATCTGGTGGCGCAACCGCTGTCCGGCTGGTTCGGTCATTCGCGGCAGTTCGCCATGGAGTCGCATTACCAGCCGAGCAGCGGAATCGCCCGCTATTTGTGCGGCACCCAGCCCATCACTTCATTGGCGATGATCGAGTGTGGTCTGGATGTCTTCGCCCAGACCGACATGGCCAGCCTGCGCAGCAAGTCCCTGGCGCTGACGGACCTGTTCATCCAGTTGGTCGAGCAGCGCTGCGCCGCTCACGAGCTGACCCTGGTCACTCCACGCGAACACGCCAAGCGTGGCAGCCATGTCAGCTTCGAACATCCCCAGGGTTATGCGGTGATCCAGGCCTTGATCGCCCGTGGCGTGATCGGCGACTACCGCGAGCCGCGGATCATGCGGTTCGGCTTCACCCCGCTGTACACCAGCTTCACCGAGGTCTGGGATGCGGTGCAGATCCTCGGCGAAATACTCGATCAGAAAACCTGGTCGCAAGAGCAATTCCAGATCCGCCACAGCGTCACCTGATACCCCCCGACGCCTTTGTCTTGCTGCCGCGAATTTCCCGGCAGCAGGGCTTCGGTCGCCTCCGATAAGCACTTCTGTGAAAACACAATAATAAGGAACACGCAGAATGAAACTGTCCCTCTGGCCCGCCTTGCCGCTCGCCATTACCAGCTGTCTCGGCCAAGTGGCCTATGCCGCACCCGACAATGGATTCGTTGAAGACAGCAGCCTGACCCTGACCAATCGCAATTTCTATTTTTACCGCAACAACCTCAACAATCCGGGCGGCCAGAACTATCGGGAGGAGTGGGCCCACGGGCTCATGCTCGATTACCGTTCCGGCTATACCCAGGGCACTGTGGGTTTCGGAGTCGACGCCTACGCGCAGTTGGGTCTCAAGCTCGACAGCGGCAGGGGGCGTACCGGCACCGGTTTGTTGCCGGTCGATTCCGATGGACGCGCCGAGGATGAGTATTCCGAAGCGGGTGGCGCGCTCAAGGCGCGGATCTCGAAGACCGAACTCAAATACGGCAACCTGACACCGCTCAACCCGGTGTTCGGCACCGGCTCGGCGCGCCTGTTCACCACCTACGCCAATGGTTTCCAGCTGACCAGCAACGAGTTGAAAGGACTGCAACTCGATGCCGGGCACTTCACCTCAGGCAATGACAGTGCGTCGACCAACGACGATGGCGCTCTCAAGGCGCTGTATGCCGGGGTCGAGACCCGCAGCGTCGATTATCTGGGCGGCAGTTATGCCTTGAGCGATCAATTGAGCGTTAGCCTGTACGGTTCACAGTTCGCTGATATCTGGCGGCAGTACTACGCCAACGCCAACTACAGCTATGCCCTGAGCGAAAACCAGTCGCTGAACCTGGATTTCAACCTCTATCGCACCACCGACTCTGGTCAGAGCCTGGCCGGCAAGATCGACAACACCACCTGGTCGCTGGCCGCCGCTTACAAGGTGGGTGCACACCGCTTGACCCTGGCCTACCAACAGGTCGATGGCGATGAGCCGTTCGATTATCTCGGCTTCGATCAGCAGCCGGGCACCTCGGTATTCCTTGCCAACTCGGTACAGATCCTCGACTTCAACGCGCCCAATGAGCGTTCCTGGCAGCTGCGTTATGACCTGGACATGGCGCCCTTTGGCGTGCCGGGCCTGAGTTTCATGTCGCGCTATGTGAGTGGTGACCATATCGACGACAGCCACTACGACGGCGGCCCCAATGGTGCCTATGGACGTTACGGCAGTGACGGCAAGCGCTGGGAGCGTGACCTTGAAGCGCGCTACGTGGTGCAGGAGGGCAAGGCCAAGGACCTGTCGATACGTGTGCGCCAGGCCAGTATACGTTCCACCGGCCAGGTGGCCCGGGCGGACACCACCGACAACAACGAAGTCCGGGTGATCGTCGAGTATCCGCTGAATATTTTCTGATCCGTGGCTGATCCCCACCGGCAACCCAAACGATTTGCTCTCTTCAAGAAAGACAATATTCAGAGGAAAGAAAAATGACCGATAACGCCGGTTTTGAAAACATCTCCAAGCGTGAGCAGGGCCTACGGCGCCAGCTCACCTCGGGTCAGATGAGCATGATCGCCATTGGCGGCGCGATTGGCACCGGGCTGTTCATGGGCAGTGCCTACGCCATTGGTTATGCCGGGCCGAGCGTGCTGCTCAGCTACGCCATTGGCGCGATCATCACCCTGCTGTTGATGGGCTGCCTGGCGGAGATGACGGTGGCCCATTCGACCTCCGGCTCGTTCGGCGCCTATGCCGAATTCTATGTCAGCCCATTGGCCGGGTTCCTGGTGCGCTATGCCTATTGGGCGGCGATTGTGCTGGCAGTGGGTACGGAAGTGACGGCGGTGGCGATGTACATGAAGTACTGGTTCGCCAACGTGCCGGAATGGATCTGGATTGTTTCGTTCTCGAGCATGCTGATCGTGCTCAACGCCATCAGCGTGAAAACCTTTGGCACCTTCGAGTACTGGTTCTCGACCATCAAGATCGGTGCGATTGTCGGCTTCATCATCCTCGCGGTGTATGTGGTGTTCGGTTCCGGCAACGCGGATTACGGCATGCACAATTACACGGCCCACGGTGGCTTCTTTCCCAATGGTCTGCAAGGCATGTGGATTGCGGTGATCGTCTCGATCTTCAGCTATCTGAGCGTGGAAATGATCGCAGTGGCCGCCGGCGAGGCGCAGGACCCGGAGCGGGCGGTGAAGAAGGCCTTTCGCGCGACCATCGTGCGGCTGGTGGTGTTCTACCTGCTGACCCTGGCCCTGATGCTGGCGATTGTGCCGTGGGTCCAGGCCGGTCAAGCGCAGAGCCCATTCGTCACCGTCATGCAGACCATCGGCATTCCCGGCGCAACCGGCGTGATGAACTTCGTGATCCTGATTGCGGCGTTGTCGGCGATGAACAGTCAGCTCTACATCACCACCCGCATGATGTTCAGCCTGTCCCGCGGCGGTTATGCACCCAAGTCCATGGGGGTGTTGAGCAAGACCGGAATCCCGCTGAATGCCTTGTTGCTGTCGAGTTCCGGCATTGCCCTGGCAACGTTGCTCAATGTGCTGTACCCGGAAAGCTCCTTCACCTTGATGATGGCGATCTCGATGTTCGGCGCGATCTTCACCTGGTTCATGATCTTCCTGACCCACTACTGTTTCCGTCGCTACCACGAGCGCAACGGTGAACGGAAACTGTCCTTCCGCATGCGCCTGTTCCCGTACACCACGCTGTTGGGGCTGCTGCTGATGGGCGCGGTGATGATCACCACCTACTTCACCGATGCCTTCAAAATGACCTTGGTATTCGGTGTGCCTTTCCTGCTGATCCTCACGATTGTCTACTGGATCTTCTTCAGAAAACCCAGGGCAGCCGTGGCGTTGAATCCGCTGCCGAAGGTTTAGAGAGCGCAAACATGCAATGCCGACCGGCAGTTTTCATGGACTGCCGGTCGGCATTGATCCTGGGCCGCTATCAGTCCGGCTCACACCCTTTGAGCACCAACCGGATAATCGTCTGTGCCGCCGCCTCATAATCAGCCTCATCCAGCTTGGCCTTGCCGGTCACTGCAGAAATCTGCCAGTCGAAATCGGCGTAGGTCTGGGTCGCGGCCCAAATACTGAACATCAGGTGATTGGGGTCGATCGGGGCGATCTGGCCGCGGTCGATCCAGGTCTGGATGCAGTCGATGTTGTGCCTGGCCTGGCCGTTGAGCTGCTCGACCAGGTCGGGGCTCAAATGCGGGGCGCCGTGCATGATTTCGCTGGCGAACACCTTGGAGGCGAAGGGCAGGTCGCGGGAGATGCGGATTTTCGAGCGGATGTAGCCACTGAGCACTTCGCTGGGCACGCCGTCGGCGTTGAACGGCGTCGAGGCTTGCAGGATAGGCTCGATGATGCTTTCCAGGACCTCGCGGTAGAGGTTTTCCTTGGATTTGAAGTAGTAGTAGACGTTAGGCTTGGGCAGCCCGGCCTTGGCCGCGATGTCACTGGTTTTGGTCGCAGCGAAGCCCTTGTCGGCAAATTCTTCACTGGCGGCACGCAGGATCAGTTCTTTGTTGCGCTCGCGGATAGTGCTCATAAACCAAGGGGTTCCTTGCCTGTTCTGGCGGTTGCGCATGGTAGCACCGGCCTCGCGCGGCGCTCAAGAATGCCCCGTGTGGCCTCGGGTCGCGTTATGCTGCGCACCATTCATTCAAGAAGGAAACCCGATTCATGGCAGGAAGCAGTTTGCTGGTGCTGATCGACGACATCGCCACCGTACTGGACGATGTAGCGTTGATGACCAAAATGGCCGCGAAGAAGACCGCCGGTGTGCTGGGCGACGATCTGGCGCTCAACGCCCAGCAGGTTTCCGGCGTGCGTGCCGAACGGGAAATCCCGGTGGTATGGGCAGTCGCCAAGGGCTCGTTTCTCAACAAGCTGATCCTGGTGCCGTCGGCATTGGCCATCAGTGCGTTCATTCCGTGGCTGGTCACACCGTTGCTGATGGTCGGTGGCGCTTACCTGTGCTTCGAAGGCTTCGAAAAACTCGCCCACAAATTCCTGCACAGCAAAGCCGAAGATCAGGCTGAACACGCAGAGCTGGTCGAGGCCGTGGCCAATCCGGCAGTCGATCTGGTGGCGTTCGAGAAGGACAAGATCAAAGGGGCGATTCGTACCGATTTCATCCTCTCGGCGGAAATCATCGCCATCACCCTGGGCACGGTGGCTGACGCTTCGCTGACTCAGCAAGTGATCGTGCTTTCGGGCATCGCCATCGTCATGACTATCGGCGTCTATGGCCTGGTTGCCGGCATCGTCAAGCTCGACGACCTTGGCCTGTGGCTGACCCAGAAGCCGGGCCAGATGGCTAAAAGCATCGGCGACGGGATTCTGCGCGCGGCGCCGTACATGATGAAAAGCCTGTCGGTGATCGGCACGGCGGCGATGTTTTTGGTTGGCGGCGGGATTCTGACCCATGGCGTGCCGGTGGTTCATCACTGGATCGAGAGTGTCACCGCAGCGTCTGGTGGGGCCGGGTTTATCGTGCCGACGTTGCTCAATGCAGTGGCCGGGATTGTGGCAGGGGCGGCGGTGCTGATTGGGGTAATGGCTGTCAGCAAGGTTTGGAAGACAGTGAAAGCCTGAAGCCTCGCTCCTACAGTGATTGGTGGTGTTTGATACGCCGCGCATGAAAAAAGGCCATTCGACGCAAATCGAATGGCCTTTTTTATTGCCGATGAAGTTACTCGGCGATCTGCAGCTTGCGCGCCTCGGTATACACGTAACGCACTTTTTCATACTCGAACGGTGTGTTCATCTGCCCGTAGCGGAAGCCGTTCTGATAGCGCTTGTCGATGCCGCGCAGTACCCAGATTTCCGGGTGGTTGGAACTGACTTCGGACACGTTCAGGAAGTTGATCGCCGATTCGCCGGTGTAGTCGACCGCCAGGCCTGCGGTGTCACGCAGGTTCGACGGGCCGAGGATCGGCAGCACCAGGTAGGCGCCGCCCGGTACGCCGTAGAAGCCCAGGGTCTGGCCGAAGTCTTCATTGCGGCGCGGCAGGCCCATGGCGGTGGCCGGATCCCACAGGCCGGCGACACCGATGGTGGTGTTGAGCAGCAGGCGAGCGGTGGTGTCCAGCGAGCGCTGCCCCTTGAATTGCAGCAGGCTGTTCACCAGGTTCGGCACATCGCCGAGGTTGTTGAAGAAGTTGCTGACGCCGGTGCGCAGGAAACTTGGGGTGACGTAGCGATAGCCGTTGACCACGGGCAGGAACACCCATTCGTCGAACCGGTAGTTGAAGTGGTAGACGCGGCGGTTCCACTCTTCCAGCGGGTCATAGACGTTCAGTGCGTTGAGCGATGAGCGTTCGAACTCGCGCTGGTCCAGCCCCGGGTTGAATTTGAGTTTGCTCAGCGGTTCCTTGAAGCCGTCTTTATCGATAACCACTGGGGCGTTGGCTTTGCTGTTGTCGGCATTGGCGACGCCTGCACAGAGTAACGCTGCGATCAGCAGGAGGTATTTAGCCACGGAAAAACTCCAGCATGGCGTCGCTGTTGACGCGATAGTTGAGGTTGCCGCAATGGCCGCCCAATGGATAAACAGTCAAGCGGTCGCCAAAGGTGCGGCGCAGAAAGCCCAGGTCGCCAGGGCCGAGGATCACGTCGTCGGCGTTGTGCATGACGGCGATTTTCGGGCTGTCGTGCAGGTAGTCCTTCAGTGCATACAGGCTGACCTGATCGATCAGTTGCAGCAGGCTGCCACCGTCGGTGCGGGCGCGCCACATCGGGATGACCTGCTCGGTGATGTAGCAATCGAAGTCGCACTGCAGCGCGCGTTTAAGGAACGGCGTGAGGGTGGTGCCTTCGGTGATCGGGAATTTCGGTGGCGTGATCAGGCCGCGACGGTTGATCAGGTCCGAGGTAAAGGCGATGTCCGCCGCCGAGAAACGGAACGAAGTGCCGATCAGCATTGCCATCTGCTCGTTGCTCAGGTGTTGCTTGGACTGCTGGAAGTCGTAGAGCAGGGCATCGTTGAGGTCGATGTAGCCCTTTTGCTGGAAGTAGCGGGTCAGTTTCCCCAGCACCAGCTCATAGAAAGTGGTGGTGTTGTTGATGCCCTTGACCTCGGTCTGTACCAGCTTGTCCAGGTTAGTGACCGAGGTGTAAAGATTGACCGGCGGGTTGAGCAGCAAGACTTTCTTGAAGTTGAAGCTGCGACGGGTTTCATCCAGGTGTGCAACGAAAGCCGCATCCAGGGCGCCGAGGCTATAACCGGTCAGGAAATAATCGGTGACCGGCAGTTTCGGGTTTTGCGCCCGCACGGCCTGCATCACCCGGTACATGTCTTCGGCATCTTCCTTGGTTACGCCCGGGGTGGCGAAGCGCGAGGCGGCGCTCATGAAGTCGAAGCTGGTGGGCGACGACAGCTGCACCACGTGATAGCCGGCCTTGTAATAGAGCTTTTTCAGGTATTCGTTGAGGGTGCTGTCATAGCGTGCACCGGTGCCGGAGATCAGGAAGATCAACGGTGCGGCATGATCCTGCGTGGCGATGCGATAGGTGAGTTTTTTCACCGGCCAGAAGTTGTCCGGCAGATTGAACTCACGCTCCGGGCGCATCGTGACACTGCGGTCTGACTGATTGATGTCTTCATCCAGCGGCAATTCCGGGCGCAAGTCGGGCGGTGTCGTGGCGATGGTCGCCTCGAACGGGTTGGTCAGGGGGTAGCCATAACTGGCGGCGTCAATATCGGCCGCCAGTACGGACGCACTTAAAAGCAAGCCGCCAAACAGGGCGACGAAGCGCAAGGAACGGAGCATGACTAGATCCCTTAGAGGAAGGTGCCAGATGAAGTTCGCAGGCTATGACCATCGGATTTGGGCCAAAGTGCCATGCATTGGCCGCAAACAGGCCTGATTTCGGAGCAACGGTAGCGGGACGATACACTTTGCAGTTATTTCATGAACAGTTAATTGATGTTATTTGCTTACCACGGGCGGGGGATTAAGCTGGCGGCCGATTTCGTTTATTGGAGTGCTTCATGTCCCGCCGTCTACCCGTGATTCTGCTGCTCGTTCTTCTGCCATTGTGGCTGGCCGCCAGTTATGGCGCGCGTTATGGCTTCATGGAGGATGCTCAATGGGTCGGCATCTGCGTTGACGAGGCCAGTCGCTGGGAATGCCAGGTGCGCTCGAACCTGGGCTTGATGATTCACTTCAAGGTGCTGGGCTGGGCGGCAGTGGCGGCAGCCGTGACCGGTTTTGTGCTGTCGGGGCGGGCAGGGTGGTGGTTGGCGGTATTGGCGCTGGTGTTCGGGTTTCCGGCGCTGGCGTTGTACACCACCACGTTGGCGGTGTTTGCGGTGGTGATTGCTGCTTTGCGTCTGGTCCGGGCTTCTCGTAGCGTCTGATAAAAAAGATCGCAGCCTTCGGCAGCTCCTACAGGGAAACGCATATCCCCGTGTAGGAGCTGCCGAAGGCTGCGATCTTTTGATCTTGCTGTGTTGATTACCCTTTGCGAACCCGCAAACTGCGCCACAACGCCGCGACCATCAACACACTCACCAGCGTCCAGCCCCAAGCCTGCTGATTCTGCAGACCTTCACGAAACAGCTGCGGCGCAATGCCGGCGCCGATGATGAAGGTCAGCGCGGCGATTTCCCGACGCGGCACGCTCACCGGCCGGCACAGGTACACCAGCGCCGGCAGGATGAAGGCGACACTCGGGAAGCTGCGATAACGCGGGTCGAACACCAGTTCCAGCATCATCACCGCCGCGGCAAAACCTGTCGCTGCCAGCCACCAGCCGGCTCGACGTTCGAGTGCATTGAAGGCGCGCCCACGCCAACCGGTGCGGGCGCTCAAGGTCAGCGCGGCATGGGCCAGCACCAACAGGTTCAACCCCGTCAGCAACGCTACCCACAACCATTCACTGGCAAAACGGGTGGTGACGCGGGCCAGGTCGCCCCAGGCGCCAATCGAGCAGGCCGCCAGGGCACCGAGCAGTGGCAGCACCAACGCTGCGCGGGTGCTGCGAACTAGACCGCCGAGGATCAGCGTGCCGATGAAGATCAAGCCACCCACCGCCAGCCATTGCGACCAGTACGGCACGTTCGAGACCGGCCCGGCGAGCACGCCCTTGTCCTGGCGATCGGCGTCGAACAGTCCCCAATAACCGCCCACCGCACCTTCGCTGGCGCGTTTCCAGGGCTGGTCGAACGCCTCGATCAGGTTGTAATGCCAGCCTTGCTGCTCGGCCATGATCACAAAGCTGCGAATGAACTTGGCTTCATTGACCCGGCTCGGCAGCGCCGTTTCGCGCTGACGACCTTCGCTCGGCCAACCGGTTTCGCCAATCAACACGTCCTTGGGCGCGAACTTGTTGCCGAACACCTGGCGCACTTCTGCCACATGTTGCAGCGCGGCGTCGATGTTCGACGGATCGTCTTCCCAGTACGGCAATAAATGGATGGTCAGGAAATCCACTGCCGGGGCGACTTCCGGGTGTTTGAGCCAGAACTCCCAGACGTCGGCGTAGGTCACTGGTTGCTTGATCCGGCTTTTGACTTTATTGATCAGCGTTGCCAGTTGCGCGCCGGTGACTTCCTTGCGCAGCAGGGCTTCGTTGCCGACGATGACCGAGGTCACCACATCCGGGTTGGCATTGGCCGAGGCGATCAGCAGGTCGACTTCCTTGGCGGTGTCCACCGGGTTGCTGTTGACCCAGGCGCCGATCATCAGCTTCAAGCCGTGCTTGCGCGCCAGGTCGGGCAGATCCTGGAGGCCGGTCATGGAATAGGTGCGGATGCATTCGAAGCGGGTCGCCAGCAGGGCGAGGTCGGCGTCCATGCGCTCGGGGCGCAGTTTGAACGGCACGTCGAATGGCGATTGGTCCTTGTCGAACGGGGTGTAGGAGGCGCATTGCAGCTTGTGCGTTGCGCTGGCCACGTCCGGCAGGATCACTGGTTTGCCGAGGCCGTACCAGAAGCCGCCGAGGGCAAACAGCCCCAGCAGGCAAGCGAAAAGATAAGCCAAAAAAGGAAAGCGTGATGTCGCGGGCATGTTCAGGCCGTCTGGGAGCAAAGCCGGGCATGTTACCTGCATTTGGCCTACGCTTGGTGGGCTGCTTGGTTTTGACATGCAAAGTTCAGGCGGGATGGCCTGTGCATTTTTAGCGGTCGCGATTAATGGCCTTCTGATGTCGTTTCTCGATGTCTTGAGGTCGCTGGCAGAGCAGGTCACTGTTGGCGTCAGGTTGATGATCGACACGTCAGTACTCCACTGATAATCGAGCGAGTTTGCGGTCGGCGTGATGGGGGCGCTGTGCACCATAAAAATACGTTGAGCGACTCGGCATCCGTCGAGTGCAGCACTTTCGGGGAAGTAACGATGAAGATGCGACGACTCTTGGGCGCAGGTGCCGCTTTGGTGCTGGCAATCAGTTCTACCGTAGCCAGCGCTGAAGGCAAGGCAGTAACGATCGGTTATGTGGACGGCTGGTCGGACAGCGTCGCCACGACCAACGTGGCTGCTGAAGTGATCAAACAGAAACTCGGTTATGACGTGAAACTGCAAGCGGTTGCCACCGGGATCATGTGGCAAGGTGTGGCCACCGGCAAACTCGACGCCATGCTGTCGGCGTGGCTGCCCGTGACTCACGGCGAATACTGGGCGAAGAACAAGGATCAGGTCGTCGACTACGGCCCGAACTTCAAGGATGCGAAAATCGGCCTGATCGTGCCGGAGTACGTCAAGGCCAAGTCCATTGAGGATCTGAAAACCGACGAGAGCTTCAAGGGCCGTATCGTCGGCATCGACGCCGGTTCAGGCGTGATGCTCAAGACCGATCAGGCCATCAAGGATTACGGTCTGGACAATTACACCCTCAAGGCCAGTTCCGGCGCCGGCATGATTGCCGAGCTGACCCGTGCCGAGAAGAAAAACGAATCCATTGCCGTCACCGGTTGGGTGCCGCACTGGATGTTCGCCAAGTGGAAACTGCGCTTCCTGGAAGACCCGAAAGGCGTTTACGGCGCAGCTGAAACCGTGAACAGCATCGGCAGCAAAGAACTGGCAACCAAAGCGCCTGAAGTCGCGAAGTTCCTGAAGAACTTCCAGTGGGCGTCGAAAGACGAAATCGGTCAAGTCATGTTGGCGATTCAGGACGGTGCCAAGCCTGAAGCCGCAGCGAAAGACTGGGTAGCCAAACACCCGGATCGCGTTGCCGAATGGACCAAATAATTTGAGCTGAAGCGTCTGGTCAGCACTTCTCAAGGCCCCTTGGCTTAAATGCCAAGGGGCTTTTTGCTTTCTGTGGGAGCAAGGCGGGGCGAAACAGTCATGTCGTTCTAATACTAAGGTCGTCTGGAACCTGTCCGGTAGCCGCATAGAGTGGATAACGTTCCAACTAAAATCTGTGCTGCGAGGATAAAAACAATGAACGACAGCATTTACCTCTCGATTCAAAACAGCCCGCGCTTCAAGGAGCTGGTTAGCAAGAGGGAACGATTCGCCTGGATTCTTTCAGCGATCATGCTTGGGCTGTACTCCGGATTCATCCTGTTGATTGCTTACGGGCCGCATATTCTGGGCGCGAAAATCAGCCCCGAGTCTTCGATTACCTGGGGCATTCCGATCGGTGTCGGGCTGATTGTTTCGGCCTTTATCCTGACGGGCATCTACGTGCGACGCGCCAACGGCGAATTCGACGACTTGAACAATGCGATTCTCAAGGAGGCTCAGCAATGATCCGGCGTCTAATCGCTCTCTTGAGCATCGCAGCCTTTGCACCGGGCGCCTGGGCGGCTGAGGCCCTGACGGGTGCAGTGCAGAAACAACCGCTCAACGTATCCGCGATCATGATGTTCGTGGTGTTCGTCGGGGCAACCTTGTGCATCACCTATTGGGCGTCCAAGCGCAACAAATCGGCCGCCGACTACTATGCGGCGGGCGGCAAGATCACCGGTTTCCAGAACGGTCTGGCGATTGCCGGTGACTACATGTCCGCGGCGTCCTTCCTGGGTATTTCCGCCCTGGTGTTCACCTCCGGCTACGACGGCCTGATCTACTCGATCGGCTTCCTGGTGGGCTGGCCGATCATTCTGTTCCTGATCGCCGAGCGTCTGCGTAACCTGGGCAAGTACACCTTTGCCGACGTGGCGTCCTATCGTCTGGGGCAAACTCAGATCCGCTCGCTGTCGGCGTGCGGTTCGCTGGTGGTGGTGGCGTTCTACCTGATCGCGCAAATGGTCGGTGCCGGCAAGCTGATTCAGTTGCTGTTCGGCCTGGACTACCACGTTGCGGTGATCCTGGTCGGTATCCTGATGTGCCTGTACGTGCTGTTCGGCGGCATGCTGGCGACCACCTGGGTACAAATCATCAAGGCAGTGCTGTTGCTGTCCGGTGCCTCGTTCATGGCGCTGATGGTGATGAAACACGTCAACTTCGACTTCAACACACTGTTCTCCGAGGCGATCAAGGTTCACGCCAAAGGTGAAGCAATCATGAGCCCGGGCGGCCTGGTGAAAGACCCGATCTCGGCGTTCTCCCTCGGCCTGGCACTGATGTTCGGTACCGCTGGCCTGCCGCACATCCTGATGCGCTTCTTCACCGTGAGTGATGCGAAAGAAGCACGTAAAAGCGTGCTGTATGCA
This sequence comes from Pseudomonas sp. B21-019, assembly GCF_024749225.1. Lineage (NCBI taxonomy): Bacteria > Pseudomonadati > Pseudomonadota > Gammaproteobacteria > Pseudomonadales > Pseudomonadaceae > Pseudomonas > Pseudomonas sp. B21-019. The sequence continues at coordinate 4,553,665 of NZ_CP087193.1, read as the reverse complement.
ACCGGCTTCATTGGCTACTTCTACATCCTGACCTTCATCATCGGCTTCGGCGCGATCCTGTTGGTGAGCACTAACCCGGCCTTTAAAGATGCAGCTGGCGCGCTGTTGGGCGGCAACAACATGGCGGCGGTGCATTTGGCCAACGCGGTGGGTGGCAGTGTGTTCCTGGGCTTCATCTCGGCGGTGGCGTTTGCGACCATTCTGGCGGTGGTGGCTGGCCTGACCCTGGCCGGTGCCTCGGCAGTGTCCCATGACCTGTATGCCAGCGTGATCAAGAAGGGCAAGGCCAACGAGAAGGACGAAATCCGCGTCTCGAAAATCACCACCATCGCTTTGGCGGTGCTGGCGATCGGCCTGGGCATTCTGTTCGAGAAGCAGAACATCGCGTTCATGGTGGGCCTGGCGTTCTCCATCGCGGCGAGCTGCAACTTCCCGGTGCTGCTGCTTTCCATGTACTGGAAGAAACTGACGACTCGCGGTGCGATGATCGGCGGTTGGTTGGGGCTGGTCAGTGCGGTTGGCTTGATGGTGCTGGGGCCAACCATCTGGGTGCAGATCATGGGTCACGAGAAGGCGATCTTCCCGTATGAATACCCGGCGCTGTTCTCGATGATCATTGCCTTTATCGGGATCTGGTTCTTCTCGATCACTGACAAATCTACTGCGGCTGACAATGAGCGGGCGCTGTTCTTCCCGCAGTTTGTCCGTTCGCAGACCGGGTTGGGGGCGAGTGGGGCGGTTTCGCACTAAGGCTTCTTATATATAAGCTGCACTGACACGAATGCCCCGGTCGAGAGATCGGGGCATTTTTATGGGTGGTTATCGCCCTTTGTGTGTACATATCCGTTTCTGAGGTAACGGCCGCCTATGGTTTCGCTCTTACAGCGAGTCACTTTCGAAAAGCGCGAAAGTAACCAAAGCGCTTTTGCCCCTTTCGTTCGGTGCCTCGCCCGGGCTCGGCATGCCCTCGCTCCGGTCCTGCTCCGTGGGCCCGCCGCCATCGGCCATCCATGGCCGGGGGCGGCTAACCCGGCATCCATGCCGGGTTGCCCACTGCGCAGAACCTCCACTCGGCCTCTCGAGGGGGCGTGCACCGCAAAAGCAAAAGCGAGGCGGCCTACCGGCCGGCCTGACTTCAAGTGAACGCGTTCCCCTGTAGGAGCTGCCGAAGGCTGCGATCTTTTGATCTTGCCGTTGCTTTGGCTTTTGATCTGTCTGCCCCTTTCCCGGAGGTCGAGCCGCCGTTACCGAAGAAACGGATATGCACACAACCAAAGCGCACAAACAAAAACGGCCTCTATCTACATAGAGGCCGTTCTCGGTGCAACTTAAGACGTTATCGCAAGACAGGTCTTATTTGCGGTCTTCAAGCGGGGTGATGTCACGCGACTCGTAACCGGTGTACAGCTGGCGCGGACGGCCGATCTTGTACGGGCTGGAGAGCATTTCTTTCCAGTGGGAGATCCAGCCGACGGTCCGCGCCAGGGCGAAGATCACGGTGAACATACTGGTTGGAATACCGATCGCCTTGAGGATGATCCCCGAGTAGAAGTCGACGTTCGGGTACAGCGAGCGTTCGATGAAGTACGGGTCGGTCAGGGCGATCTCTTCCAGGCGCATGGCCAGTTCGAGTTGCGGATCGTTGGTGATGCCCAGTTCCTTCAACACTTCGTCGCAGGTCTGCTTCATGACGGTAGCGCGTGGGTCGCGGTTTTTGTAAACCCGGTGACCGAAGCCCATCAGTTTGAACGGATCGTTCTTGTCCTTGGCCTTGGCGATGTACTTGTCGATGTTCGAGACATCGCCAATTTCATCGAGCATGGTCAACACGGCTTCGTTCGCACCGCCGTGGGCAGGGCCCCACAGTGCAGCGATACCGGCGGCGATACAGGCGAACGGGTTGGCACCCGACGAACCGGCCAGACGTACGGTGGAGGTCGATGCGTTCTGCTCGTGGTCGGCATGGAGGATGAAGATCCGGTCCATGGCCTTGGCGAGTACCGGGCTGATCGGTTTGATCTCGCACGGGGTGTTGAACATCATGTGCAGGAAGTTTTCCGCGTACGACAGGTCGTTGCGCGGGTACATCATGGGTTGGCCCATGGAGTACTTGTAAACCATTGCAGCCAGGGTCGGCATCTTGGCAACCAGACGGATCGCGGAGATTTCGCGATGCTGCGGGTTATTGATGTCGAGGGAGTCGTGGTAGAACGCCGAGAGGGCGCCAACTACACCGCACATGACGGCCATTGGGTGGGCGTCGCGACGGAAGCCGTTGAAGAAGGTCTTCAACTGCTCGTGGACCATGGTGTGGTTCTTCACGGTGCCGACGAACTGGGCCTTCTGTTCTGCGGTCGGCAGCTCGCCGTTGAGCAGCAGGTAGCAGGTTTCCAGATAGTCCGACTTTTCAGCCAGCTGTTCGATCGGGTAGCCGCGGTGCAGCAGAATACCGTTGTCGCCGTCGATGTAGGTGATCTTCGACTCGCAGGAGGCGGTCGACATGAAACCAGGGTCAAAGGTGAAACGGCCCGTGGCCGTCAGGCCCCGAACGTCGATAACATCGGGACCAACGGTGCCGGTTAAAATGGGCAGCTCGACGGGGGCTGCGCCCTCGATGATCAACTGCGCTTTTTTGTCAGCCATGTGGCCTCCTATTTATGCTTGAAATCATCAGACAGACCCCCCACGCAGGGCCCGCACCACTATAGTGAGATAAATTCGAATGTCAATTTGCCTAAAGTCTTGCTCCAGAAGGCTTTAACCGGACTTTTTTCTCGAAATTGCCTGCCGTTTACGCCTTTTATATCACTTGTGCAATCCGCTATTAGGGGAAGGTGAACGCGTTGTCATTAGTAGCCTAACTGTCTATACTCGGCCACCGACCGCCAGGGGCTTTTGGGCCTGCTTTATTGGGGGTCGCATCCCTGGGTGGTGGTTACCTGACCAGTGCACTCCCCAACAACTTTGCCCTGATTGTTAGGGGCTCTTCAGTGTGAAAAAAAAGCCGTGAAAAGCCAACGACCTGTAAACCTAGACCTAAGGACCATCAAACTCCCCATCACCGGCGTTACGTCGTTTCTTCACCGTGTTTCCGGCATCATCCTCTTCCTGGGCCTTGGCTTCATGCTTTATGCATTGGGCAAGTCTCTGGGTTCCGAGGAAGGTTTTGCCGAGGTGAAGGCATGCTTGACCAGCCCGCTGGCCAAGTTCGTAGCATGGGGCCTCCTGTCCGCTCTTCTGTATCACCTGGTAGCCGGTGTGCGCCACTTGATCATGGACATGGGCATCGGTGAGACGCTGGAAGGCGGCCGCCTGGGCTCGAAAATTATCATCGCCGTTTCCGTGGTGTTGATCGTTCTGGCAGGAGTTTGGATATGGTAACCAGCGTTACGAACCTTTCGCGTTCGGGCCTCTATGACTGGATGGCGCAACGTGTGTCTGCGGTTGTTCTCGCGGCTTATTTTATTTTCCTGATCGGATACCTCGCTGCGAATCCTGGCATTGGCTACGCCCAATGGCATGGCCTGTTCGCCCACAACGGGATGCGTATCTTCAGTCTGCTGGCCCTTGTGGCCCTGGGCGCTCACGCCTGGGTCGGCATGTGGACCATCGCGACCGACTACCTGACGCCGATGGCGCTGGGCAAGTCCGCGACTGCAGTACGTTTCCTTTTCCAGGCAGTATGCGGCGTTGCGATGTTCGCTTACTTCGTCTGGGGTGTGCAGATTCTCTGGGGTATCTGATCCATGGCTAACATTCCAACGATTTCTTTCGACGCCATCATTATTGGTGGTGGCGGTGCCGGCATGCGCGCTGCGCTGCAATTGGCACAAGGCGGTCACAAGACTGCCGTGATCACCAAGGTTTTCCCGACTCGTTCGCACACCGTATCGGCCCAGGGTGGCATCACCTGCGCCATCGCGTCTGCCGACCCGAACGATGACTGGCGCTGGCACATGTACGATACCGTCAAGGGTTCCGACTACATCGGTGACCAGGATGCTATCGAATACATGTGTCAGGAAGGCCCGGCTGCCGTTTACGAGCTGGACCACATGGGTATGCCGTTCTCGCGTACCGAGCAAGGTCGTATCTACCAGCGTCCGTTCGGCGGTCAGTCGAAGGATTACGGTAAAGGCGGGCAGGCTGCCCGTACTTGCGCCGCTTCCGACCGTACCGGTCACGCGCTGCTGCACACCCTTTATCAGGGCAACCTGAAAGCCGGCACCGTGTTCCTGAACGAATACTACGCTGTCGATCTGGTAAAGAACGGTCAAGGCGAGTTCGTCGGTGTGATCGCGATCTGCATCGAAACCGGTGAAACCACCTACATCCGTGCCAAGGCCACCGTACTGGCCACCGGCGGTGCAGGTCGTATCTACGCTTCGACCACCAACGCCCTGATCAACACCGGTGACGGCGTTGGCATGGCGCTGCGTGCCGGCGTACCGGTACAAGACATCGAAATGTGGCAGTTCCACCCGACCGGCATCGCCGGCGCCGGTGTACTGGTAACCGAAGGTTGCCGTGGTGAAGGTGGTTACCTGATCAACAAGCACGGCGAGCGTTTCATGGAGCGTTATGCTCCGAACGCCAAAGACCTTGCCGGTCGTGACGTGGTTGCCCGTTCGATGGTTAAGGAAATCATCGCCGGCAACGGTTGCGGTCCGAATGGCGACCACGTAATGCTCAAGCTCGACCACCTGGGCGAGGAAGTGCTGCACAGCCGTCTGCCAGGCATCTGCGAACTGTCCAAGACTTTCGCGCACGTTGATCCGGTCGTCGCTCCGGTTCCGGTTGTTCCGACTTGCCACTATATGATGGGCGGCGTTGCCACCAACATTCATGGCCAGGCGATCACTCAGGACGCCGAAGGCAAGGACACCATCATTCCTGGCCTGTTCGCGGTTGGTGAAGTGGCTTGCGTATCGGTTCACGGTGCCAACCGTCTGGGCGGCAACTCGTTGCTCGACCTGGTGGTTTTCGGTCGTGCGGCCGGTCTGCACCTGGAAAAAGCGCTGACCGACGGTATCGAATACGACGACGCCACCGACGCCGACATCAATGCGGCCCTGTCGCGTCTGTCCGCTCTGAACGAGCGTACCGATGGTGAAGACGTGGCAACCCTGCGTCGCGAGCTGCAAAGCTGCATGCAGAACTACTTCGGTGTATTCCGTACTGGCGAATACATGCAGAAGGGTATTGCTCAACTGGCTGACCTGCGTGGCCGTATCGCCAACGTCAAGATCAACGACAAGAGCCAGGCGTTCAACACCGCGCGTATCGAAGCGCTGGAACTGCAGAACCTGCTGGAAGTGGCCGAAGCTACCGCCATCGCTGCAGAAGTGCGTAAAGAGTCCCGCGGTGCTCACGCCCGTGAAGACTTCGAAGATCGTGACGATGAAAACTGGCTGTGCCACACCCTGTACTTCCCGGGTGAGAAGCGCGTTGCCAAGCGTGCAGTGAACTTCTCGCCGAAGACTGTTCCGACTTTTGAACCTAAGATTCGGACTTATTAAGGGTGGCCACCATGTTGAAAGTCAGTGTTTATCGTTACAACCCTGATCAGGACGCTGCGCCGTTCATGCAGGAATTCCAGGTTGATACCGGTGGTAAAGACCTGATGGTGCTGGACGTGCTGGCCCTGATCAAAGAGCAGGACGAAGGTTTCTCCTATCGTCGCTCTTGCCGTGAAGGTGTTTGCGGTTCCGACGGCATGAACATCAACGGCAAAAACGGTCTGGCGTGCATCACGCCGCTGTCTGCCGTCGTAAAAGGTAACAAGCTGATCGTTCGTCCTCTGCCAGGTTTGCCGGTTATCCGTGACCTGGTCGTCGATATGAGCATCTTCTACAAGCAATACGAAAAGGTTAAGCCATACCTGCAGAACGACACGCCGGCTCCGGCCATCGAGCGTCTGCAGTCCCCTGAAGAGCGTGAAAAGCTCGACGGTCTGTACGAGTGCATCCTGTGCGCTTGCTGCTCGACTTCGTGCCCGTCCTTCTGGTGGAACCCGGACAAGTTCCTGGGCCCGGCTGCCCTGCTGCAAGCGTACCGCTTCCTGGCAGACAGCCGCGACACCAAGACGTCCGAGCGTCTGGCTTCGCTGGATGACCCGTTCAGCGTATTCCGCTGCCGGGGCATCATGAACTGCGTCAACGTTTGTCCGAAAGGCCTGAACCCGACTAAGGCCATCGGTCACATCCGTAACATGCTGCTGCAAAGCGGCGTGTGATTCAGCTGCTGTACCCGTAGAACCGCTGTACCCGTAGATGCTGCGGCGCAGGCTTCAACCGGCGCCGTAGTTTTAACCTGAGCAGCAGCCCATAAGGCTGCGGCTCTTATTTTGAAGAAATGAGACAAGCAGGGGCATCCGGGCTGGTACCCGGACTATCAGCGTGATCCTAAGTGGCTTGTTTTAGTCGCTGCATTCGGACTTCTGCAAGTTTGCTCGGTGTCGACGCCGGTGGTGTTCCCCTAACCGAGGGTGACCAAGCATGCAAGAAAGCGTGATGCAGCGCATGTGGAACAGCGCCTACCTTTCCGGTAGTAACGCTGCCTATGTGGAAGAGCTCTACGAGCTCTACCTGCACGACCCTAACGCTGTGCCAGAAGAGTGGCGCACCTACTTCCAGAAGTTGCCTGCTGATGGCAACACTGCCACCGATGTTTCGCACTCCACAATTCGCGATCATTTCGTCTTGCTGGCAAAGAACCAGCGCCGCGCCCAACCGGTTTCCGCCGGTAGCGTGAGCAGTGAGCACGAGAAGAAGCAAGTTGAAGTGCTGCGATTGATCCAGGCCTACCGTATGCGTGGCCACCAGGCAGCCCAGCTTGACCCGCTGGGGCTGTGGCAGCGTCCTGCACCTGCAGACCTGTCAATCAATCATTACGGCTTGACCAATGCCGATCTTGATACGACCTTCCGTGCCGGCGACCTGTTCATCGGCAAAGAGGAGGCGAGCCTACGCGAAATTCACGAAGCGTTGCAGCAGACATATTGCCGCACCATCGGCGCTGAATTTACGCACATCACCGATTCCGAGCAGCGCCAGTGGTTCCAGCAGCGTCTGGAAAGCGTGCGCGGCCGTCCGACGTACTCCGCCGACATCAAGAGTCACCTGCTCGAGCGCGTCACTGCCGGCGAGGGTCTTGAAAAATACCTCGGGACCAAGTATCCGGGTACCAAGCGTTTCGGTCTGGAAGGCGGCGAGAGCCTGATTCCGATGCTCGATGAACTGATCCAGCGTTCCGGCTCCTACGGCACCAAGGAAATCGTCATCGGCATGGCCCACCGTGGTCGTCTGAACGTGCTGGTCAACACCTTTGGCAAGAACCCGCGCGAGTTGTTCGACGAGTTCGAAGGCAAGAAGAAGGTCGAGCTGGGTTCCGGTGACGTTAAATATCACCAGGGCTTCTCGTCCAACGTCATGACCACCGGCGGTGAAGTTCACCTGGCCATGGCTTTCAACCCGTCTCACCTGGAAATCGTTTCTCCAGTGGTCGAGGGTTCGGTCCGTGCCCGTCAGGATCGTCGTAACGATCCTACCGGTGAAAAGGTTCTGCCGATCTCCATCCACGGTGACGCGGCATTCGCCGGTCAAGGTGTGGTCATGGAAACCTTCCAGATGTCGCAGACCCGCGGTTTCAAGACCGGCGGCACCGTGCACATCGTGATCAACAACCAGGTCGGCTTCACCATCAGCAACCCGCTGGACTCGCGCTCCACCGAGTACGCGACCGACGTTGCGAAGATGATCCAGGCGCCGATCCTCCATGTGAATGGTGATGATCCGGAAGCCGTGTTGTTCGTGACCCAGTTGGCCATCGACTACCGCATGCAGTTCAAGCGTGACGTGGTGATCGATCTGGTCTGCTACCGTCGTCGCGGCCACAACGAGGCTGACGAGCCAAGCGGTACCCAGCCTCTGATGTATCAGCAGATCACCAAGCAGCGCACCACCCGTGAGCTGTATGCCGATCGTCTGACCCAGAGTGGTGTACTGGACGCAGAGCGTGTTCAGGCGAAAGTCGACGAATACCGCAATGCGCTGGACAACGGTCTGCATGTTGTAAAAAGCCTGGTCAAAGAGCCGAACAAAGAGTTGTTCGTGGACTGGCGTCCGTATCTGGGCCACGCCTGGACCGCGCGTCACGACACTCGCTTCGATCTGAAAACCTTGCAGGAACTGTCTGCCAAGCTGCTGGAAATTCCGGAAGGCTTCGTGGTGCAGCGCCAGGTCTCGAAAATCTACGAAGACCGTCAGAAGATGCAAGCCGGCGGCCTGCCGATCAACTGGGGTTACGCCGAAACCATGGCGTACGCGACCCTGGCGTTCGAAGGTCACCCGATTCGCATGACGGGTCAGGACATCGGTCGCGGTACGTTCTCGCACCGTCACGCTGTCTTGCACAACCAGAAAGACGCGGGTACCTATATCCCGTTGCAAAACCTCTACAAGGGGCAGCCACGTTTCGACCTGTACGATTCGTTCCTGTCTGAAGAGGCGGTTCTGGCGTTCGAATACGGTTATTCGACCACCGAGCCAAACGCTCTGGTTATCTGGGAAGCCCAGTTCGGCGACTTCGCCAACGGTGCCCAAGTGGTTATCGACCAGTTCATCACCAGTGGCGAGCACAAGTGGGGCCGTCTCTGCGGTCTGACCATGCTGCTGCCGCACGGTTATGAAGGTCAGGGTCCTGAGCACTCCTCGGCTCGTCTGGAGCGTTACCTGCAGCTGTGCGCCGAGCACAACATTCAGGTAGCCGTGCCGACTACGCCGGCCCAGATCTACCACTTGCTGCGTCGTCAGGTGATTCGCCCGCTGCGCAAACCATTGGTAGTCCTGACTCCGAAGTCGTTGCTGCGTCACAAGCTGGCCATCTCGACCCTGGAAGATCTGGCCGAAGGTTCGTTCCAGACCGTGATCCCGGAAATCGATGCGCTTGATCCGAAAAAGGTCACTCGCATGATCCTGTGCAGCGGCAAGGTCTACTATGACCTGCTGGAAAAACGCCGTGCCGAAGGTCGTGAAGACATCGCCATCGTGCGTATCGAGCAGCTGTATCCGTTCCCTGAGGACGACCTGATGGAGGCGCTCGCCCCTTACACCAACCTCGAAAACGTGGTTTGGTGCCAGGAAGAGCCGATGAACCAGGGCGCCTGGTACAGCAGCCAGCATCACATGCGTCGCAGCCTGACCAACCATAAACAAGGCCTGGTCCTGGAATACGCTGGTCGTGAGGCGTCTGCCGCACCTGCTTGCGGTTACGCTTCGATGCACGCCGAGCAGCAGGAACAACTGCTGCAAGATGCTTTCACTGTTTAACGCCTTCGCGCACCTGAAACCGAATTTAAGGACCCACAGATAATGGCTATCGAAATCAAAGCCCCCACTTTCCCGGAATCGGTTGCCGATGGCACCGTTGCCACCTGGCACAAAAAACCGGGCGACGCCGTCAAGCGTGACGAACTGATCGTCGACATTGAAACCGACAAAGTCGTACTGGAAGTTCTGGCCACCGCTGATGGCGTGCTGGGCGCGATCGTCAAGAACGAAGGCGACACCGTTCTGTCCGACGAAGTTCTGGGCTCGATCGGTGAGGGCGGTGCTGCTGCCGCTCCAGCCGCTGCTGCACCTGCCGCTGCTGCCGCTGCTCCTGCCGAAGTAGGCGAAGACGATCCTGTTGCTGCACCGGCTGCTCGCAAGCTGGCTGAAGAAAACGGCATCAACATCGCTTCCGTTGCCGGCACCGGCAAAGGCGGTCGTGTGACCAAGGAAGACGTGGTAGCCGCTGTTGCCGCCAAGAAAGCCGCTCCGGCTGCTGCGCCTGCCAAGGCTGCTGCACCTGCTGCCGCTGCTCCGGTATTCGCTGCTGGCGACCGCGTAGAAAAACGCGTTCCGATGACCCGTCTGCGCGCCAAGGTTGCCGAGCGTCTGGTTGAAGCTCAATCGAACATGGCCATGCTGACCACTTTCAACGAAGTCGACATGACCGAAGTCATGGCCCTGCGTTCGAAGTACAAGGACCTGTTCGAGAAGTCCCACAACGGCGTACGCCTGGGCTTCATGTCGTTCTTCGTGAAAGCGGCTACCGAAGCGCTGAAACGCTTCCCGGCTGTCAACGCGTCGATCGACGGTGCCGACATCGTTTACCACGGCTACGCCGACGTTGGTGTAGCTGTTTCCAGCGACCGCGGTCTGGTTGTACCGGTTCTGCGTAACGCCGAACTGATGAGCCTGGCTGAAATCGAAGGCGGCATCGCTACCTTCGGCAAGAAAGCCCGTGACGGCAAACTGTCGATGGAAGAAATGACCGGCGGCACGTTCACCATCACCAACGGCGGTACTTTCGGTTCGATGATGTCGACTCCGATCGTCAACCCGCCACAGGCTGCGATTCTGGGTATGCACAACATCATCCAGCGCCCTATGGCGATCAACGGTCAGGTAGTTATCCGTCCGATGATGTACCTGGCGCTGTCCTACGATCACCGTCTGATCGATGGCAAAGAAGCTGTGACCTTCCTGGTGACCATCAAGAACCTGCTGGAAGACCCGGCTCGTTTGCTGCTGGATATCTGATTTCGTTGCACGGGCCGTTCAATGATGGACGGCCCTTCTGTAATGACCAGCTTCGTCCCACGACGGTCCTCAAAAGGGGCCGTCCGGTTTGATTCGAGAAGGAATGACACATGACTCAGAAATTCGACGTGGTAGTGATTGGTGCGGGCCCTGGCGGCTACGTGGCTGCCATTAAAGCAGCGCAACTGGGCCTCACCACTGCCTGCATCGAGAAATACACCGACAAGGAAGGCAAACTGGCCCTCGGCGGTACTTGCCTGAACGTCGGCTGCATTCCATCCAAGGCGCTGCTGGACAGCTCCTGGAAGTTTCACGAAGCGCAAGACGGCTTCGCGATCCACGGTATCAACCACGCTGGCGTGACCATGGACGTGCCAGCAATGGTCGGCCGTAAAGCCAACATCGTCAAAGGCCTGACCTCCGGCGTTGCAACGCTGTTCAAGGCTAACGGCGTCACTTCGATCCAGGGCCACGGCAAACTGCTGGCTGGCAAGAAAGTCGAAGTCACCAAGCCTGACGGTTCGGTTGAAGTCATCGAAGCCGAAAACGTCATCCTGGCTCCGGGCTCGCGTCCGATCGACATTCCACCGGCTCCGGTCGACCAGAATGTGATCGTCGATTCGACTGGCGCTCTGGAATTCCAATCCGTACCAAAACGCCTGGGTGTAATCGGCGCTGGTGTTATCGGTCTGGAACTGGGTTCGGTATGGTCCCGTCTGGGCGCTGAAGTCACCGTTCTCGAAGCACTGGATACCTTCCTGATGGCAGCGGACACCGCTGTTTCCAAGGAAGCGCTGAAAACCCTGACCAAACAGGGTCTGGACATCAAGCTGGGCGCTCGCGTGACCGGTTCCAAAGTGAACGGCGACGAAGTCGTTGTGAACTACACCGATGCCAACGGCGAACAGAACATCACTTTCGACAAGCTGATCGTAGCCGTTGGTCGCCGTCCGGTGACCACTGATCTGCTGGCTGCCGATTGCGGCGTGACCCTGGACGAGCGCGGTTTCGTGCACGTTGACGATCACTGCGCCACCACCGTACCGGGCGTTTACGCCATCGGTGACGTGGTTCGCGGCATGATGCTGGCTCACAAAGCCTCGGAAGAGGGCATCATGGTTGTCGAGCGCATCAAGGGCCATAAAGCCCAGATGAACTATGACCTGATCCCTTCGGTTATTTATACTCACCCGGAAATCGCGTGGGTCGGTAAAACCGAGCAGGCCTTGAAAGCTGAAGGCGTAGAAGTTAACGTCGGCACCTTCCCGTTCGCAGCCTCTGGCCGTGCCATGGCCGCCAACGATACCGGTGGTTTCGTCAAGGTCATCGCTGATGCCAAGACTGACCGCGTATTGGGCGTCCACGTGATTGGCCCGAGCGCCGCAGAACTGGTTCAGCAGGGCGCGATCGGCATGGAATTCGGCACCAGCGCTGAAGACCTGGGCATGATGGTTTTCTCCCATCCGACCCTGTCTGAAGCCTTGCACGAAGCAGCGTTGGCAGTGAATGGCGGCGCCATCCACATCGCCAACCGCAAGAAACGCTAAGCGGATAATAAGAAACCACGGCGGTACGGCCCGTCGTGAGCCTTGCGAGCAAGACTCACCGCGGAATGTCCGCTGGACGCAGTCTTGCGTAGCTGCACCGGGTACCCGGAAAGGTTACGCAAGCAGCAGTCACAGGTGGTGCGGCACTTGAATGAGTGCAGCACCGAATGCGCAGTACCTAACGAAGACGGTAATAAGCATGAATCTTCACGAGTATCAGGGTAAGCAGCTGTTCGCTGAGTACGGCCTGCCAGTATCCACCGGTTACGCGGTAGACACCCCGGAAGCAGCAGCAGAAGCTTGCGACAAAATCGGCGGCAGCGAATGGGTTGTCAAAGCCCAGGTTCACGCCGGTGGTCGCGGTAAAGCGGGCGGCGTAAAGCTGGTTCGCAGCAAAGAAGACGCTAAAGCATTCGCACAGCAGTGGCTGGGCAAGCGTCTGGTGACTTACCAGACTGACGCCAATGGTCAGCCAGTCACCAAGATCCTGGTTGAATCGTGCACTGATATCGCTAAAGAGCTGTACCTGGGCGCTGTCGTTGACCGTTCGAGCCGTCGCATCGTGTTCATGGCTTCCACCGAAGGTGGCGTGGACATCGAGAAAATTGCTCACGACACTCCAGAAAAAATTCTGAAAGCCACTATCGATCCACTGGTTGGCGCTCAGCCATTCCAGGGTCGCGAGCTGGCATTCCAGCTGGGTCTGGAAGGCAAGCAAGTTGCTCAGTTCGCCAAGATCTTCGTAGGTCTGGCCAAGCTGTTCAAGGATCACGACCTGGCTCTGCTGGAAGTGAACCCGCTGGTGATCAAGGCTGACGGCGATCTGCACTGCCTCGATGCCAAGATCAACATCGACGCCAACGCCATGTACCGTCAGCCTAAGCTGAAGACTTTCCACGATCCGTCGCAAGACGATCCGCGCGAAGCGCACGCTGCCAAGTTCGAACTGAACTACGTAGCACTGGAAGGCAACATCGGTTGCATGGTCAACGGTGCTGGCCTGGCCATGGGTACCATGGACATCGTCAACCTGCATGGCGGCAAACCAGCCAACTTCCTCGACGTGGGCGGCGGTGCTACCAAAGAACGCGTTACCGAAGCGTTCAAGATCATCCTGTCCGACACTAACGTCGCTGCAGTACTGGTCAACATCTTCGGCGGCATCGTTCGTTGCGACATGATTGCCGAAGGCATCATCGGCGCTGTGAAAGAAGTCGGCGTGAAAATCCCGGTTGTTGTTCGCCTTGAAGGCAACAACGCTGAGCTGGGCGCTAAAGTACTGGCAGAAAGCGGTTTGAACATCATCGCTGCTACCAGCCTGACCGACGCTGCTCAACAAGTTGTCAAAGCTGCGGAGGGCAAATAATGAGCGTCCTGATCAATAAAGACACCAAAGTTATCTGCCAGGGTATTACCGGTTCGCAAGGTAGTTTCCACACCCAGCAAGCCATCGAATACGGCACCAAGATGGTTGGCGGCGTAACTCCAGGCAAAGGCGGCACCGAGCACCTGGGTCTGCCAGTGTTCAACACCGTGAAAGACGCTGTAGCTGCCACTGGCGCCACCGCCAGTGTGATCTACGTTCCAGCTCCTTTCTGCAAGGACTCCATCCTGGAAGCAGCCTTCGGCGGCATCAAGCTGATCGTTTGCATCACTGAAGGCATTCCTACCCTGGACATGCTGGATGCCAAGGTCAAGTGCGACGAGCTGGGCGTAGTCCTGATCGGTCCTAACTGCCCAGGCGTGATCACTCCAGGCGAATGCAAGATCGGTATCATGCCAGGTCACATTCACTTGCCAGGCAAGGTCGGTATCGTTTCCCGTTCCGGCACCCTGACCTACGAAGCTGTGAAGCAGACTACTGACGCCGGTTTCGGTCAGTCGACTTGCGTCGGCATCGGTGGTGACCCGATCCCGGGTTCGAACTTCATCGACATCCTGAAGCTGTTCCAGGAAGACCCGAAGACCGAAGCGATCGTGATGATCGGCGAGATCGGCGGTTCGGCTGAAGAAGAAGCGGCTGCCTACATCAAGGCACACGTGACCAAGCCGGTTGTTTCCTACATCGCTGGTGTGACTGCTCCTCCGGGCAAGCGCATGGGCCATGCTGGCGCAATCATCTCTGGCGGCAAAGGCACTGCAGACGAGAAATTCGCTGCTCTGCAAGACGCAGGCGTTAAAACCGTGCGTTCGCTGGCAGACATCGGCAAGGCCCTGGCCGAGCTGACCGGTTGGGCCGTCAAGTAAGCCTCGCGCTTAACTGACGCTCCACCAAACAAAGGCCACCTTCGGGTGGCCTTTGTCATTTCCGAAGATCAAAGATCGCAGCCTTCGGCAGCTCCTACAGTTGGAATGCGATCCCATGTAGGAGCTGCCGAAGGCTGCGATCTTTTGATCTTTGCTGTTTTCGATGAAATTTAGATATGTAAACACGACACTGAAATGTCGCGTATCGGATAGTTCGCCCTGTAATAGTGCGTTTGGCGGGCAAATTCGGTAGGCTAGCCGCCATTTTGCGTTTGCGGCCCACAAGGCTGCGGCGCGCTAAACGGGTCAGTCCTATACGGATCGACAGCATTTCCCTCACCCATAAGGGAAATCCCTCTCTAAATTCCGATTCAGTAGTGTGGTATTTCCTTAATGAAAGTGTTGAAAGGCCAGGACATCCTGGCACTGGGCTTCATGACATTTGCCCTGTTCGTCGGGGCTGGCAACATCATCTTCCCGCCTATCGTCGGTTTGCAGTCCGGGCCTAATGTCTGGATGGCGGCGCTGGGTTTTCTGATCACCGCAGTCGGTCTGCCGGTGATCACCGTGGTCGCCCTGGCCAAGGTCGGCGGTGCAATGGATGCCTTGAGCAGCCCGATTGGTAAAATCGCCGGGGGCCTGCTGGCAGCCGCGTGTTACCTCGCTGTCGGCCCATTGTTCGCGACACCGCGCACCGCGACCGTGTCGTTCGAAGTGGGTCTGGCGCCGCTGACTGGCGAGAGCCCGCTGGCGCTGTTTCTCTATAGCTCGGTGTACTTCCTGCTGGTGTTCTTCATCTCGCTCTATCCGGGCCGTCTGCTGGACACCGTAGGACGGTTCCTCGCACCACTGAAGATCATCGCCCTGGCCGTTCTCGGTATAGCAGCGTTCGCGTTGCCGGCCGGTAACATTGGCGTGGCTACCCCTGAATATGTGGCGGCACCGTTCTCCCAGGGCTTCATCAATGGTTACCTGACCATGGATACCCTGGGTGCGCTGGTATTCGGCATTGTCATCGTCAATGCGATCCGCTCCCGTGGCGTGGAATCGCCGGTGTTGATCACCCGTTACGCGATCATCGCCGGGCTGATTGCCGGTGTAGGTCTGGCGCTGGTTTACGTCAGCCTGTTCCGTCTCGGCTCGGGCAGCCATGAAGTGGCCGCCGGTGCCACCAACGGCGCGGCGGTATTGCACGCCTACGTGCAGCACACCTTCGGTTCGCTCGGCAGCGGTTTCCTCGCGGTGCTGATCTCCCTGGCCTGCCTGGTGACTGCGGTCGGTCTGACCTGCGCCTGTGCCGAATACTTCAGCCGTGTGCTGCCACTGTCCTACAAGACGCTGGTGATTATCCTGGCCGCGTTCTCCCTGCTGGTGTCCAACCTGGGCCTCACCAAGCTGATTGCGTTCTCGATTCCGGTACTGACCGCCATCTACCCGCCGTGCATCGCCCTGGTGGCCCTGAGCTTCTGCAAGGACTTCTGGCATGAGCAGGGTCGCATCGTCGGTCCGGTGATGCTGGTGTCGTTCATTTTCGGCATGATCGACGCGCTCAAGGGCGCCGGCCTGGCCGACTGGATGCCGGCTCAACTGGCTCACCTGCCGCTGAGCGAGCAGGGCCTGGCGTGGCTGGTGCCGTCGTTCATGACCCTGGTAGTTGCCGTGGTTTGCGACCGTCTGCTGGGCAAGCGCGAAGAAGCGCTGGCTTAAGTTGCTTCATGGCCCGCCACAAGCGGGTTTGAGCTACAAATGGAAATGCCCCGTATCAATCGATACGGGGCATTTTTTATGGATGCGGTGCAGTGTCTTTTTCCTTGGGCTAACGTCGAAGCACTATCCGAAGGTTTCATCATTGTCTACACATCACAAGGAACTGCATGTCGTTCATCCACGCCAATCTGATCCACATCCTCGCCGCGCTCTGGTTTGTCGTCTGCTGGGGTGGCTACACCCGTTACGCGACATGGAAGGGCCGTGACACCGCATGCCTGGCCAGTGTGCTGCACCTGTACCGCGAAGACTGGATGCGCCGCATGCTGTTGCGCGACAACCGCATCGCCGATGCCAGCGTGATCGGTAACCTGGAGCGCAACGCCTCGTTCTTCGCTTCCAGCACGTTGATTATCCTGGCCGGTATTCTCACGGTGTTGGGGGCGTCCGAAAGAGCCGTGTCGTTGCTGGCGGATATCCCGATGGTGCAACAGGCTTCCCAAGGCATGTCGGAGATCAAGTTGTTGTGCCTGGCGCTGGTGTTTGTCTATGCGTTCTTTACGTTCAGCTGGTGCATGCGTCAGTACAACTTTGCGGCCATTCTCGTGGGTTCGGCGCCAATGATTGGTGAGCGGCATGTGTCCGAGCAAGAGCGTAACGCCTTTGCTTCCCGAGCCGCCCGTGTCATCTCCCTGGCGGCCAACCAGTTCAACTTCGGTCTGCGTTCCTATTACTTCGGCATGAGCATGCTGGCGTGGTTTGTCAGCCCCTGGTTGTTCATGTTGATGAGCGCCGGTGTCGTGTTTGTGTTGTATCGCCGCGAGTTTCACTCCGACGTTCTTGACGTGATGGTCTATACACCTACAGAGGCGCCATTGCCTGAGCTGAACAAAGAGGCGGCTTGATGAGTATTTGCCTGGCAGCGCAGTCTGGTGTGGTTTCTGGATTTAGTGTGTTCGTTGTTGCTGATGATTAGTCCGACTTTTAGAACCGTTTTGCTCTAATGCACCAAGTAACAGGCAAAAGAAAACCCGCACATGGCGGGTTTTCTTTTATCACGCTAAAAACTGTTTTAGTTTTTAGGTGCTTCTGTAGGCGCTGCCGGAGCGGCTGCGTTCGATTCGGTCTGAGCTTTGGCAGCTTCAGCGTTTTCTTTTGCTGCTTCGTTCACTTTATCCTGAGCTTGGCTCATTTTTTCCTGAACTTGCTCGGTTTGTTTGGTGGCATCTTGAGCTTTGTCCTCGGGTTTTTTACCGCAGGCGGCGAGACCGAGGGAAGCGGTCAACATCAAGGCAATAGCTAAAGTCTTACGCATGGGGTGTTTCTCCTGATGGAAAATATCTACTGGCCTTTCGAGCACCGTTATCAGGGTTAAGTTCCTCAATTCACACAGATATATATGTTTGTTTTGCAACGGAACTTTTGCCCGCTAGCCTGCTACTTTGTCCGGACACTAAGAAGAGTTTTATCAAATGGCCGAAAACCCCGTTTTTGAGCGTGCGACGCGATTCCTGTCGGCGTTGCGCCATTGTCAGGTACTCGGCATGCGCGTTCACAGCGCCAGCAGCGAAGGGCTGACGGTGATTCTGCCGTACAGCCCGCGGATCGTCGGTAACCCGCAAACGGGGGTGATTCATGGCGGTGCGCTGACCTCGCTGATGGACACTGCCTGCGGCATGGCCACCCTCTGCGTGCTGCCTGAGTTCGAAGTCTGCCCGACGCTCGACTTGCGCATCGACTACATGCACGCCGCCGAGCCACACAAGGACGTTTACGGCTTCGCCCAATGCTACCGAGTGACTACCGATGTGATTTTTGCGCGCGGTTTTGCCTATCAGGACGACCCCGAACAGCCCATCGCCCACGTGGTGGGCACCTTCATGCGCATGGGTAAGGGCATCAAAGGTACCAAAAACTTTGGCGGTGTCATTGCCGGTGCCATTGTTGGAGTTGCGAAATGACCGACACGTTCAAGGAACAGCTTCAACAGGCCCATGCTCAGGGGGACTACGCCGCGCTGCTGCAGCTGATTCCTTACGCCGAGCTGATCGGCGTCGAATGTTCGCGGGTAGGAGATGAGCTGCTGTTTCGTCTGCCGGCCAACAAGGACAACATTGGTAACCCTTTACTGCCAGCGATTCATGGTGGGGTGATTGCCGGGTTCATGGAGCTCTCGGCAGCGCTGCACCTGTTGATTTTCACCGGCTCGCCCGGTGTGCCGAAGATTATCGACTTTTCCCTCGACTACCTGCGCGCAGGGCAGTTTCGCGATACCTGGGCCCGATGCCAGGTTTGTCGCCAGGGGCGGCGGGTGGCAAACGTGGCGATTACCGCCTGGCAAAGCACCGAAGCCGAGCCCATTGCCACGGCCCGGGCCCACTTCAAAATCGAAGAGCCCTTGAAATCCTGATCTCAGCCCCCAACTCTGAGGACAACCCGCCGCCGACCCTCAAGGTCGCGGCCACTGCCATCTGATTGGAGTTTGATGACCATGAGTGTGGAAACTCAAAAGGAAACCCTGGGCTTCCAGACCGAGGTGAAGCAGCTGCTGCACCTCATGATCCATTCGCTGTATTCCAACAAGGAAATCTTCCTTCGCGAATTGATCTCGAACGCCTCTGACGCTGTCGATAAATTACGTTTTGAAGCGCTGGCCAAGCCTGAATTGCTGGAAGGCGGCGCTGAACTGAAAATCCGTGTGAGCTTCGACAAGGACGCTAAAACCGTCACCCTCGAAGACAACGGCATCGGCATGAGCCGTGAAGATGCGGTCACTCACCTGGGCACCATCGCCAAGTCCGGCACCGCCGATTTCATGAAGCACCTGTCTGGCGATCAGAAAAAAGACTCGCACCTGATCGGTCAGTTCGGTGTCGGTTTCTACTCGGCGTTCATCGTCGCCGATAAAGTTGATGTATTCAGCCGCCGTGCCGGCCTCGCTGCCAGCGAAGGTGTGCACTGGTCGTCCAAGGGCGAAGGCGATTTTGAAGTTGCCACCGTTGATAAAGCCGAGCGCGGCACTCGCATCGTTCTGCACCTGAAGTCCGGTGAAGACGAGTTCGCCGATGGCTGGCGTCTGCGCAACATCATCAAGAAGTACTCCGACCACATCGCTCTGCCGATCGAGTTGCCGAAAGAAGTGGCAGCCGTTGAAGGCGAAGAGAAGCCTGCCGTTGAGTGGGAAACCGTCAACCGCGCCAGCGCCCTGTGGACTCGCCCTCGCACTGAAGTGAAGGACGAGGAATACCAGGAGTTCTACAAGCACGTCGCTCACGATTTCGAAAACCCGCTGAGCTGGAGCCACAACAAGGTCGAAGGCAAGCTCGAGTACACCTCGCTGCTTTATGTGCCGACCCGTGCTCCGTTCGATCTGTACCAGCGTGAAGCGCCGAAAGGCCTGAAACTGTACGTGCAGCGCGTGTTCGTCATGGATCAGGCTGAGTCGTTCCTGCCGCTGTACCTGCGCTTCATCAAAGGCGTGGTTGATTCCAACGACCTGTCGCTGAACGTGTCGCGGGAAATCCTGCAGAAAGACCCGATCATCGACTCCATGAAGTCGGCGCTGACCAAGCGCGTTCTGGACATGCTGGAAAAACTGGCGAAGAACGAGCCTGAGCAATACAAAGGCTTCTGGAAGAACTTCGGTCAGGTCATGAAAGAAGGCCCGGCAGAAGACTTCGCCAACAAAGAAAAAATTGCCGGTCTGCTGCGTTTCGCGTCCACTCAGGGCGACGACGGCGAGCAGGTTGTAGGTCTGGCCGACTACCTGGCCCGTGCCAAGGAAGGTCAGGACAAGATCTACTACCTGACCGGCGAAACCTACGCGCAAGTCAAAAACAGCCCGCACCTGGAAGTCTTCCGCAAGAAAGGCATCGAAGTGCTGCTGCTGACCGACCGTATCGACGAGTGGCTGATGAGCTACCTCAACGACTTCGACGGCAAGAGCTTTGTCGACGTGGCGCGCGGTGACCTGGACCTCGGCAACCTGGATTCGGAAGAAGACAAGAAAGCCGCGGAAGAAGTCGCCAAGTCCAAAGAAGGTCTGGTTGAGCGTCTCAAGACCGCTTTGGGTGAGTCCGTTGCTGAAGTGCGGGTTTCCCACCGCCTGACCGATTCCCCGGCGATTCTGGCCATCGGCGAGCAGGACCTGGGCCTGCAAATGCGTCAGATCCTGGAAGCCAGCGGTCAGAAGGTTCCGGATTCGAAACCGATCTTCGAATTCAACCCGGCTCACCCGCTGATCGAGAAACTCGACAACGAGCAGAGCGACGAGCGCTTCGGCGACCTGTCGCACATTCTGTTCGATCAGGCAGCCCTGGCGGCCGGCGACAGCTTGAAAGACCCGGCCGCTTATGTGCGTCGTCTGAACAAGCTGCTGGTTGAACTGTCGGTTTAACCATGTTGTATAAAAACCCGCTTCGGCGGGTTTTTTCATTCTGGTGCTTTTTTACTGGGAGTCAGTCATGAGCCAAATCACTGTTCGATCCGTCGCCTATCAGATCGACGGCCAATCGTATGAAAGCCGTCTGGCCTTCGATGCCGACCATAAAGGCCCGCGTCCGGGTCTGTTGATGGCGCCGAACTGGATGGGCGTCAGCTTTGGCGCCGAGGAGATTGCCAAATCGGTGGCATCCAAGGGTTATGTGGTGCTGATCGCGGATCTGTACGGGCAATCGGTTCGTCCGCAGAACGGCGACCAGGCAGGCGCGGCGATGATGCCGTTGAAGAATGATCGCGCCTTACTGCGCAAACGCATGCAGGCAGCTTTCGAACAACTGCAAGGGCAGGGCGAGGCGGCGGTCGATACCTCGAAACTGGCGACCTTTGGTTTCTGCTTCGGTGGTTGCTGCGCGCTGGAATTGGCGCGTAGCGGTGCGCCGGTGAGAGCGGCGGTGTCGTTCCACGGCACACTGGATACGCCGAACGTGAACGATGCGAAAAGCATCAAGGGTTCGGTGCTGGTGCTGCATGGCGCTGCCGATCCGTTGGTGCCGAAAGAGCAACTGCCAGCGTTTGAAGCTGAGATGAATGCCGCCGGTGTGGATTGGCAATTGCTGAGCTATGGTGGCGCGGTGCATTCGTTCACCGACCCGCATGCCAACGTGCCGGGCACGATGATGTATGACGCGAAAACCGCGGCTCGCGCGTTCACGTCGATGCATAACTTGCTGGATGAAGTGTTCAAGGGCTGATTGCCCCTCGGATCAAAAGATCGCAGCCTCGTTTCACTCGACAGCTCCTACAGGGGGCGCGTACCTCTGTAGGAGCTGCCGAAGGCTGCGATCTTTTGATGTTTACGCGCTACGGCAACTCAATCCGCTCACTTTCCCCCGGCACCGTCGGCCAATCCCCGGCCGCCCAGCGCCGACGTGCTTCATCAATCAATGCCGGATCGCTGGCCACGAAGTTCCAGTTGATCCGTCGTGGCCCGTCCAGTGGCGCTCCGCCAAACAGCACGGCATGGCAGTCACTCTCGGCGAACAGCGTCATCTCTTCCCCGGCCGGCAGCACTACTAGCGTGTAGGGCTCCAGCAGCTCGCCATCAAGCTGCGCCTCGCCGCTCAACACATACAGCGCCCGTTCTTCATGCTCGGTGGGAATCAGCAGCGTGGTTGCCGTTTGCAGGTTCAATTCGGCATATAGCGTAGGCGAAAGCACCGGGACCGGCGATTCGAGGCAAAAGCCCGTCCCGGCGATCATCCGTATCTTCACTCCAAGGTTTTCGCTGACGGGCAGCGTGGCAGCGGGATGGTGGCTGTAGTGTCCCGGGCCGTGTTCACGGTCCTTGGGCGAAGCCAGCCAGATCTGTAAGCCGTGCATCGTACCGCCGCTGTCCCTCAATGCTTCGGGCGTGCGTTCGACATGAGCAATCCCACTGCCGGCGGTCATCCAGCTGACATCGCCGGCATTCACCACCTGATCGGAACCGAGGCTGTCCTTGTGCTGGATTTGCCCTTCGAACAGGTAGGTGAGGGTGGACAGGCCGATGTGCGGGTGCTGACGGATGTTCATGCCTTTGCCCGGTGGATAACGGGTTTCGAGCATGTGGTCGAAAAACACGAAGGGCCCGACGTTGCGGCATTTGGCTGACGGCAAAGGGCGAAGGATCGGCTGGCCTTCGACATCTTCGGCGCGGGGACGGATCACGAGCGGAGTGTTCATGGTGCATTCCAGGCTGAGCGGGTGACGCAGGGAGCATAACCCGCTTGCGCAGCCGTTGCCGCTATTGGCTGAAGGCGCCTTCGGACAGATGAGTCTCGATGCTGACTTCAGAGGTGGTCATCAGCTTGTGTACCGGGCAGTGGTCGGCCACGCGGTGCAGTTCGTCGCGCTGGGCGTCGGTGAGTACGCCCTTGAGCGTGAGTTTGACGTGCAGGGCATATTTGCCTTTCAGCTCTTCACTGTTGTCTCGCTTGACCTCGACCCCGACGCCGGTCAGTGGAATGCCCTTCTTTTTAGCATACAGTTTCAAGGTCAGGGCCTTGCAGGCACCGAGGGCTGCGTCGAAATAGTCATGGGGTTCAGGCGCCGTGCCTTCGCCACCGCTGGATTTGGGGACATCGGCAAACAGTTCATGGTCATCGATCTGGACGCTGTGACGAAAGCCTTCGGCGGAGACAGTATTGACGGTAACAGTCATGGGAAACCTCGCTGGGATCAGGAAAAAGTCATTCGATCAAAAAAGACCCTGAATTTATAGAGCATTCCTTCACGTTCGCGTTCCACTTTCTTGCCTGACGATTTGGCCACAACATCTGTGGCGAGGGGGCTTGCCCCCGTTGGGTTGCGAAGCGGCCCCAAAACCAGGCAACGCGGCGAATCAGGGAAAACGCGGACACAGGATTTACGACTACTGCGCAGCCGAACGGGGGCAAGCCCCCTCGCCACAGTTCAAAGTTGTTTAAGCACCAGACGAAAAAAAGCCCCGCGTTTGCGGGGCTTTCATGTCGGTCCGGATCAGCTGCCTTTGACCGTCTTGCCGTTGACCGTACCGTCGAGGAGCATGATGTTGTACTCCTTGCCGTCGGTTTCGACCTGTTGCAGACGGACCAGCAGGTAATCCCAATCCTTGGCGAACCACAGCACGGTGATGCGCTTGCTTTGTGTCGGATCGCGCACGCGCTCGACCTTGACCGCATCGATCTGGCCTGCCTTGGTGTCGACTTTCTCCGAACCCAGCACGCGGAAGTCATAGGTATCGACTTCGCCGGCATCGACGACCTGATAGCTCATGCTTTTCTTGCCGGAGGCCACGTCATGCTGCAGCGCCAGCTGATAGGTGGACTTGTCGACCATGCCGCGGTTGAGCGGGAGCTTGACGGCGTCACCGCGATCGGTGCCGGTGACCATTTTGTTGGTCCAGTCGAAATCCAGATCAGCCTTCTTGGCTTTGCCCAGGCCACCGCGTTCGAAGTGGTAGGACTGCGGCAGCAGCGTGTCCTTGTCCAGGGTCAGGGTGCTTTCTTCGGTCAGGCTAGCGATCATCATCGACGCCTTGAAGCTGAGTTTCCAGACGCCGTTGGCTTCCTTGGTCAGGCTGCGTTCGGCGGTGCCGCTCATGGGCAGTTGCTTCCAGTCGGCGGTGTAGCTGGCGGAGAAGGGTTGAAGGTCCGCGGCCTGCGCAAACGGCAGGGCGAGCAGAGCGCAAGCGAAGAGCAGGGCACGACGCATAAAATCTCCTAGGTTCGAATCAAGTGGCCGCTGGCCGCGAGTAACTGTCCGTCCAGTAAAGCACCTTGTTCGCCGAGTGATAAACGGCCTTCGGCAAACCAGCGTACGGCCATCGGGTAGATCAGGTGTTCCTGGGTGTGGACTCGCTGCGCCAGACTCTGCGGCGAATCGTGCAACTCTACCGGTATTACTGCCTGTACGACCAGTGGTCCGCCATCGAGTTCCTCGGTGACGAAGTGCACGGAGCAGCCGTGTTCCGTATCCCCGGCCTCCAGCGCGCGCTGATGAGTGTGTAACCCTTTGTATTTGGGCAACAGCGAGGGATGGATATTGAGCAGGCGACCCTGGTAATGGCGCACGAAGCCAGCGCTGAGAATGCGCATGAAGCCGGCCAGTACCACGAGTTTGGGGTTGAAGGCGTCGATCAGTTCGATCAGCGCGGCATCGAAGGCCTCGCGGCCCTCGAAAGCCTTGTGATCCAGGGTGCGGGTGTCGATACCCGCGTCCCTGGCGCGTTGCAGGCCGTAGGCATCGGCGCGGTTGGAAATCACCGCAGCAATGCGGGCCGGGCTGTCGCCGGTCCGCGTGCTGTCGATCAAGGCCTGCAAGTTACTGCCGGTGCCAGACAGCAGCACCACCACATCACAGGTCTGGGACATTAATGAGCCTTGAGGTTCTTCAGTTCGACCTGGGCCGCGCCTTCGGCAGCGGTGGCGATCTGACCGATAACCCATGGCTGCTCGCCAGCTTCACGCAGGACATTCAGCGCGGTTTCAACGTGTTCTTGAGCCACGCAGATAACCATGCCGACGCCGCAGTTCAGCACGCGGTGCATTTCGGTTTCGTCGACGTTGCCTTTCTCTTGCAGCCAGTCGAACACCGCCGGGCGGGTCCAGCTCGCGACGTCAACCACCGCTTGAGCGCCTTTTGGCAGTACACGCGGGATGTTGTCCAGCAGGCCGCCACCGGTGATGTGGGCCATGGCTTTGACGGCGCCGGTGTCCTTGATCAGCTTGAGCAGCGGCTTCACGTAGATACGGGTCGGAGCCATCAGCAGGTCGGTCAGCGGTTTGCCGTCGAGCTGGATGTTCTCGATGTCGGAACCCGACACTTCGATGATCTTGCGGATCAGCGAGTAGCCGTTGGAGTGCGGGCCGGAAGACGGCAGGGCGAGCAGGGCATCGCCGGCAGCGACTTTCGAACCGTCGATGATTTCGGATTTTTCCACGACGCCGACGCAGAAGCCGGCCAGGTCGTAGTCTTCACCTTCATACATGCCAGGCATTTCAGCGGTTTCGCCGCCGACCAGGGAGCAGCCGGACAGTTCACAGCCGGCGCCGATGCCGGTTACAACCTGAGCAGCGGTGTCGACGTTCAGTTTGCCAGTGGCGTAGTAGTCGAGGAAGAACAACGGCTCAGCGCCGCAGACCACCAGGTCGTTCACGCACATGGCCACCAGGTCGATGCCGATGCTGTCGTGCTTGTTCAGGTTCAGCGCCAGGCGCAGCTTGGTGCCGACGCCGTCAGTACCCGAGACCAGCACCGGTTGTTTGTAACCGGCCGGGATTTCGCAGAGGGCGCCGAAACCGCCCAGGCCGCCCATGACTTCCGGGCGCGCAGTGCGCTTGGCGACGCTCTTGATGCGTTCGACCAATGCTTCACCGGCGTCGATGTCTACACCGGCGTCCTTGTAGCTCAGGGAGGGTTGCTTGCTCATGATCCAGGCCTTTAGGGGGGATTCAGGGGTAACGACCGAGTTCAGCGGGCCTGTCGAAATTGATGAGGCAATTGCCTCACGCGCTATTTCGACACCACCCGGCTGTAGCCGGTCTGCGAAGGCGCGCGATTTTATCAGGCTTGAGGGGCAGCGGCCATCCTCGTGCCGACGGGCAGGGGCATATCGCGTTAAAAAAACTGATATTGCCCGTGTTGGCGGCGTCCCACATGGCTGTATAAGGTACGACGTTAACCGTCTATCGTTATGACAGTGCGAAAACTTACCGCGATCGTGTGAATGTTTTGCTTGGGCGTGTGGTCACAGCCCTGGCTCAATCGTCTTCATGCGGTCTGTTCCAGCCGCTCTTGTCGTCAGGAATCTTTCATGCGTTTTCTTAAATTCTTGTTCGTGGGCTGTTTATCCGTGGTCAGCCTGGCCAGCCATGCCGAAACCGTCAAAGGCCTCTATCAAGTGCGCCAACCGGTCAGCGGCCAGACACCGGAGGAGCGCGATCAGGCGACTCAGCAGGCGCTGGAAACGCTGGTGTTGCGCTTGACCGGCGATCCCAAGGCGGCGCAAAGCCCAGGGCTTGCGGCCGTGCGCAAAGACCCTCAGCAGATCATCAGTCAGTTCGGCTACGACGCCGGGCCACCGCAAGTGCTGAAAGTCGATTTCGATCCGGCCACCACCGAGCAGGCCTTGCGTCGTGCCGGGTTGGCTGTGTGGGGGGCCAATCGGCCGTCGATCCTCGGCTGGTGGTTGAACGATTCCACCGAAGGTTCGAGCCTGGTCGGTGATGGTCAGGCCAGCGCTGCGCCCCTGCGTCGGGCGGCTCAGCACCGTGGCCTGCCGCTGCGTTTGCCGCTGGCTGACCTGAATGAACAGATCGTCGCTACGGCACCGAATCTGGAAGGCGCCGACCCTGCGCCATTGCGCAGTGCCTCCGATCGTTACAATGCCGATGCCTTGCTGGCGGTGCATGCCCGTGAAGAAGGGGGGCAATGGCAAGCCAAGTGGCGACTGTGGCTGGGCGATCAGAAAGAGGCCGGTAGCGTGCAGGGCGCCGATACCGCCGCCGTGGCCGATGCGGTGATGCTGGCGGTCAGCGAGCGTCTGGCGTCGCGTTTCGTCGCCAAGCCAGGTGCGTCGGGCGAGCAATTGTTGGAAGTGCAGGGCATGAATCTGGAGCGTTATGCGACGCTTGGGCGTTTGTTGGAGCCTTTTGGCGCGCGTCTGCAAAGTGTCGATGGCGACCGCGTGCTTTATCGCGTCAACGGCAGCGCCGATCAGCTGCGAGCTCAGTTGTCCCTGGCGCAATTGCAGGAAGTTCCGGCCAGTCAGGCGCCGGCACCTGTTCAGCCGGTGACTGCGGGTTCGGCGCCGGCCGCAGCGCCAGCGCCTGCCCCGACGCCGGAGTTGCATTTCCGTTGGTGAGTTTTTTCTTTATATAGAAGCAGGAGTGGTACATGGCCGATACGCGGCGTTGGTTCTGGCTCGGTGGGGTGGCCCTGCTTTGCGCGTTTGTTTACCTGTTGCATCCGATCCTGACGCCGTTCCTGGTGGCGCTGTTGCTGGCCTATCTGTTCGACCCGCTGGTGGATCGGCTGGAGAAGCTCGGCTTGTCCCGGACATGGGGCGTGGTGGCGGTGTTCGCGTTGTTCACGATGGTCCTCACCACGCTGTTGTTGGTGTTGGTGCCGATGCTCGCCAAGCAGCTGTTTCGCTTGTATGAACTGGCGCCGCAGATGCTCGACTGGTTGCAGCACACCGCGTTGCCGTGGGCGCAATCGAAGTTGGGTTTGTCGGAGGGCTTCTGGAAGTTCGACAAGCTCAAGGCGGCGATCAGCGAGCACATGGGCCAGACCACCGACATTGTCGGCGTGGTGCTGAGTCAGGCGACGGCTTCAGGCCTTGCGCTGATCGGCTGGCTGGCCAATCTGGTGCTGATCCCGGTGGTGAGTTTTTATCTGCTGCGCGACTGGGACCTGATGATGGCCAAGATCCGCAGCTTGCTGCCGCGTGATCGTGAAGAGCGGGTCATGACCCTGGCCGGGGAATGCCATGAAGTGCTTGGGGCGTTCGTGCGCGGACAGTTGCTGGTGATGCTGGCGCTGGGTGTGATCTACGCCGCTGGCTTGATGATCGTCGGACTGGAGTTGGGGCTGTTGATCGGTCTGATTGCCGGTCTGGCGGCGATCGTGCCGTACATGGGGTTTGTCATCGGGATTGGCGCGGCGTTGATTGCCGGTCTGTTCCAGTTCGGTGGCGATCTGTATCCCATGATCGGTATCGTCGCGGTGTTCATGGTCGGCCAGGCGCTGGAAGGCATGGTTCTGACGCCGTTGCTGGTGGGTGATCGGATCGGCCTGCACCCGGTGGCGGTGATCTTTGCGATTCTGGCCGGCGGCGAGCTGTTCGGTTTTACCGGTGTGCTGCTGGCATTGCCGGTGGCGGCGGTGATCATGGTCCTGGTGCGCCATGTACATGATTTGTATAAAGATTCGGATATCTACGGTGGTGTCGACGAGTCTGAGAAGTAAGGCTTCTTGATCGCTCGTCGCGGGCAGCCTGGTTTCACACCGGGTTTGCCCGTATCCCTCGCGCGGCTGTCACATGCACCGCCAAAGAAACTGTCATAAAACCAGCATGTTAACGCAAACCTTTGATTTTGCTTGTGGTCTGTCGCATTGTGCCGTCAGCTTCACGGGTATAAACTTCGCAAACTTTACACAGAGGCCACTAACGGTTCCTTTGGAACTGTTCAGTCAGCATGAAACCGATTCAGCTGCCCCTAGGTGTGCGTCTGCGTGATGACGCCACCTTTATCAATTACTACCCAGGCGCCAATGCCGCTGCACTCGGCTATGTCGAGCGGCTGTGCGAAGCCGACGCCGGCTGGACGGAAAGCCTGATTTACCTCTGGGGCAAGCACGGGGTAGGGCGCACGCATTTGTTGCAGGCGGCTTGCCTGCGTTTCGAGCAGATGGGTGAACCGGCGGTGTATCTGCCGCTGGCTGAGTTGATGGACCGCGGCATCGAAATCCTCGACAACCTCGAACAATACGAACTGGTTTGCCTGGATGATTTGCAGGCGGTCGCCGGCAAAGCGGATTGGGAAGAGGCGTTGTTCCATCTGTTCAATCGTCTGCGTGACAGCGGTCGGCGTCTGCTGATCGCCGCCTCGACATCCCCGCGCGAACTACCGGTGAAGCTGGCGGACCTCAAGTCTCGGCTGACACTGGCACTCATCTTCCAGATGCGTCCGCTCTCTGACGAAGACAAGTTGCGTGCCTTGCAGTTGCGCGCCTCCCGTCGTGGCCTGCACCTGACTGACGAAGTCGGTCATTTTATTTTGACTCGCGGTACTCGCAGCATGAGTGCGCTTTTCGAGCTGCTTGAACGTCTCGATCAGGCCTCTCTTCAAGCTCAGCGCAAGCTGACAATCCCGTTCCTGAAGGAGACGTTGGGCTGGTAAAGGCCAGGTTTTTCGCGGGTTCCGGCATATTCCAGGCGTCAACAAATCCGCTTTCCTGCAGGGGGCAGGCTGCGCAAAGGTTCAAAATGGGCTTAAGCGCTTAGATGGAAACGAGAAACCGATAAGTCACATAAAGATCGATTGAATTTGCAAATGAGATCGATAGCGGGCATAGTCTCGGCTTCTTTACAACTATCAGCCACGGTCGTGCCCATGCTAAATCGCTTCGCACCCCTCGTGCCTCTCGCACTCGTCACCCTGTTGTTCGGTTGCGCTGCTCACTCTCCAGTGTCCCAGCAAGAGCCACAGCATCAGGTTTCAAATTCAGTTACCGCACAGTCTTCTTCCGTTCTTTTCCAGGAAGAGCTAGCAACCAATAAAGAACTGGCAGACTTCGCCGGCGGCAAGTCGTACCAGCTTCCGGTTCTGGCTGACAGCATCCTCGAACGTGGCATGTCCCTGATCGGTACCCGTTACCGTTTCGGCGGCACCTCCGAGGCAGGCTTCGACTGCAGCGGCTTCATCGGTTATCTGTTTCGTGAAGAGGCTGGCATGAACCTGCCGCGCTCCACTCGCGAAATGATCAACGTTGACGCTCCGCTGGTGGCTCGCAGCGCCCTCAAGCCGGGTGACCTGCTGTTCTTCGCCACCAATGGCCGTCGCGGTCGTGTCAGTCATGCCGGGATCTATGTGGGTGACAACCAGTTCATCCACTCCAGCAGCCGCAAAAGCGGTGGTGTCCGGGTCGATAGCCTGGGCGACAGCTACTGGAGCAAGACCTTCATCGAAGCCAAGCGTGCACTCGCAATGGCACCGGCTGCAGCGCCTATCGTCACTGCGCGCAAATAAGCGGACAGTTTACAAGGCGAACTTAAAGTCTTACTTGAAGTTTGCCGCGTAGCCGCTAGAATCCTGATCTATTATTGATGGCAAACCGCCTGCGTTCTGCGCAGGCGGTTTTCTTTTCTGTCTTTGTGGCAGAAAAAAGCCGCAGCCAGATCAGGATGTTCTGTTTATGACGATGTCGGCCCGCCTCGCACTCATGTTCTTCGCAGCGCTGCTCAGCGCCTGCGCCAGCCGCACACCGCCTCCTGCGCCGGTGGTTCGTGCACCGATTGTTTTCGGCTCTCCCCAAGCCTTTTCCCCTGCGGCAGAAGACGTGCTGTTTCGCGCGCTCGGTCTGGTGGGGACGCCTTATCGTTGGGGCGGCAACACGCCGGATTCCGGGTTCGATTGCAGCGGTTTGATCGGTTACGTCTATCGCGATGTCGCAGGCATTTCCTTGCCGCGGTCCACACGCGAGATGATCGGCATGCAGGCTCCCAACGTCGGCAAGGAAGGCCTGCAAACCGGCGACCTGATTTTCTTTGCCACCAATGGTGGCTCCCAGGTCAGCCATGCCGGGATCTATGTCGGTGAAGGGCGCTTCGTCCATGCGCCAGCCACGGGCGGCACGGTCAAGCTGGACAGCTTGTCCAAGGCTTACTGGCAGAAAGCCTACCTGAGCGCCAAGCGCGTCCTGCAGCCCGAGCACTTGGCACATAATCCATAGCGTAGGCGCCTGTTGAAAAAAGATCGCAGCCTTCGGCAGCTCCTACATTGGATGACGTACACCCTGTAGGAGCTGCCGAAGGCTGCGATCTTTTGACGTTTATTTAGCCGCGGAAACGCGCCACACCTTGTTCCCCACATCATCCGCCACCAACAAGCCGCCCTGCTGATCGATCACCACACCCACCGGCCGACCCATGGCTTTTCCCTCGTCGTTGAGGAAGCCGGTAAGCACATCCAGCGGCTGCCCGCTCGGTTTGCCGGCGCTGAATGGCACGAAAATCACTTTGTAGCCGCTGTGCGGTTTGCGGTTCCACGAGCCATGCTGGCCGATGAAGGCGCCTTGGGTGAACGGAGCGGGCAACTTGCTGCCTTCGGCGAACGTCAGGCCCAGCGATGCGGTATGGGGGCCCACTGCGTAGTCCGGTGCAATGGCCTTGGCGACCAGATCAGGGTTTTGTGGCTCGACGCGAACATCGACATGTTGCCCGTAATAGCTGTAAGGCCAGCCATAGAACCCGCCGTCCTTCACTGAAGTGATGTAGTCCGGCACCAGGTCGCTGCCGATTTCGTCACGCTCGTTGACTGCGGTCCACAGAGCACCGCTTTGCGGCTCCCAGGCCAGCCCGTTCGGGTTACGAATCCCCGAGGCGAAGATTCGATGGTTGCCGGTGGCGCGATCGACTTCCCAGATCGCCGCGCGGCCTTCCTCCTGATCCATGCCGTTTTCGCCGACGTTGCTGTTCGAGCCCACGGTGACGTACAGCTTGCTGCCGTCCTTGCTGGCGATGACATTTTTGGTCCAGTGGTGATTTTGCGTGCCGCCCGGCAAATCGACCACTTTGATTGGCTGTGACTTGATCGCTGTCTCGCCGTTTTCATAGTGAAAACGCAGCAAGCGGTCGGTGTCGGCGACATACAGGTCTTTGCCAACCAGGGTCATGCCGAAAGGCGAGTTGAGGTTTTCCAGGAACACCGTGCGGGTTTCGGCGACGCCATCGTGGTCCTTGTCCCGCAGCAGAGTGATGCGGTTCGGGCTGGGGACGCCGGCCCCGGCGCGACCCATGACTTTGCCCATGATCCAGCCGCGAACGCCGTTGCTGTCATCGGATTTGGACGGTGCGTTGGTTTCGGCCACCAGTACGTCGCCGTTGGGCAGCACGTAGAGCCAGCGCGGGTGTTCGAGGTTTTCGGCAAACGCTACTACTTGAGTGCCTGCGGCGGCGACGGGTTTTTTACCTTGAGGCCAGCCGATCGCCGGGGCGATGTTCACCGTCGGGATCAGGGTTTTGTTCGGTTCCGGCAGCTTGGGCGACGGTCCGGTGCCGTCCGAAACTTGCAGGCTGGAGGTTTCACCACAGGCGGCGAGCCCTCCGGCGAGCGCGATGATGAAAACGAGCTGAGGTTTGTGCATTACTGATCTTCCCTATGAATGCATTGACGTAATCATAGAGAAGCGTAAACACCCGATGGTTCAACCGGTCAGCCGCGGGCTTCCTTGAACAGTACGGCGATCCCCGGATGGTAGTTGCCGGCTTCATTGCGCAACTTGCGATAGGCGTAAGGGAAATACCAGGCCACGGCGCAGGTGTGTTCCTTTTGCAGGTCGTCGAGCATGTCCTGGAGTTCTTCCGGGGTGGCGCTGTGCTGGGCTTTTTGTGGGGCGACAAACAGGCAGCCGAGTTTCAGGTCGCTGGCGTAGCTGATGCGCTTCGCGTCGCTGGTGATGTCCGCCAGTGCCTGCGTCAGGTTCAAGCTATTGACCCGTGGCCAGCGCTGGGTGGCCTGCAGGTACGCGCGTTCTTCGCTGGTGGCGATAAACAGATCGGCGCGGGCGTTGCGTTCGCCTTCTTCGGTCTGTTTGCGCGACGGTGTTTGCTGCAGCGTGACCATTTCCGCCATCCAGGCCGCGGCAGAGAGCAGGCCGAGGTTGGCGTTTTCGTCGTACCAGTAAGGCGTATCGTTATCGCCGCGCACGGCGTTGTAGCGGTCGATACAGTCAAACCAGCGTTCCAGCACCGGGCGCAGGAATTCCAGCTTCGGATTGCTGATGATCATGCCTTGCATGTGGCTCACCCTTGTTATTGTGTTATGAGGTTGTGGCTCTTTGATATCACTGCTGGCAGTGTGGCACAAGATTGGCGTCAGATAATTGATCGGCGGCAGTTATTCGCCGGAAGGCGTCCCGTCTTTAATTGACGCTCCACCCCCAACCCTCTAACCTTCGCGGCTTGTTTCAGGTGCTCTGTGGCCTTGGTCGACAGAGTGAAACAGGGAAGCCGGTGAGTGGATTTCTTCCTGCGAAGAATGATCACGATCCCGGCGCTGCCCCCGCAACGGTAAATGAGTGAAGACTGCGCCTAGAGCCACTGTGTCGAGTTTCGACATGGGAAGGCGCGCAGTTGGCCTTGAGGCCGCTCATGAGCCCGGAGACCGGCCTGATCCATTCAGCGGCATCACGGTGGGCGATGCCAGGCTTCTTGCCGTCTATTCTTGTGCCTGCCCGCCGTTATCCAGCCTCAACGGAGAGCTCCCCCATGACTGATACCCCTGATCGTGACGAACGCCATCTGGCGCGCATGCTGCGCAAAAAAGCCGTGATCGACGAACGCATCGCCAATTCGCCGAATGAATGCGGCCTGCTGCTGGTGCTGAGCGGCAACGGTAAAGGCAAAAGCAGTTCGGCGTTCGGCATGCTTGCGCGCTCCATGGGCCACGGCATGCAATGCGGCGTGGTGCAGTTCATCAAGGGGCGCAGCAGCACCGGCGAGGAGCTGTTCTTCCGGCGTTTCCCGGAGCAGGTGCGTTTTCATGTGATGGGCGAGGGCTTCACTTGGGAAACCCAGGACCGCCAGCGTGACATCGCCGCTGCCGAAGCTGCGTGGGCGGTGTCCCGCGAACTGCTGAGCGATCCGTCGATCGGCCTGGTGGTACTTGATGAGTTGAACATCGCCCTCAAGCACGGTTACCTCGATCTCGATCAGGTGCTCAGCGACTTGCAGGCCCGTCCGCCGATGCAGCATGTGGTGGTCACTGGCCGTGGCGCCAAACCGGAGATGATCGAACTGGCTGACACCGTCACCGAAATGGGCATGATCAAGCACGCCTTCCAGGCCGGGATCAAAGCGCAAAAAGGCGTCGAGTTGTGATTCAACCACATCATTGCCCGGCGGTACTGATTGCCGCGCCGGCTTCCGGTCAGGGCAAGACCACCGTCACCGCCGCGCTCGCCCGTTTGCATCGCAATCAGGGGCGCAAGGTGCGCGTGTTCAAATGCGGCCCGGACTTTCTCGATCCGATGATTCTCGAGCGCGCCAGTGGTGCGCCGGTTTATCAACTGGACATGTGGATGGTCGGCGAGCAGGAAAGTCGTCGGCTGTTGTGGGAAGCCGCTGGCGAAGCCGACCTGATTCTCATCGAAGGCGTCATGGGGCTGTTTGACGGTACGCCGTCCAGCGCTGACCTGGCGCGGCACTTCGGTGTGCCGGTGCTCGGCGTGATCGACGGCACCGCGATGGCGCAGACCTTTGGCGCGCTGGCGTTGGGCTTGGCGCGCTATCAGCCCGATTTGCCGTTTGCCGGCGTGTTGGCCAATCGGGTCGGCACCCTGCGTCATGCACAATTGCTCGAAGGCAGCCTGACGGAAGGCTTGCGCTGGTACGGCGCGTTGTCCCGGGAAACCGGCATCGAATTGCCGAGTCGGCATCTCGGCCTGGTTCAGGCCAGTGAACTGAATGACCTCGATCTGCGCCTCGATGCGGCGGCCGCCTCACTGGCCAGCAGCTGCGATGTGGCGTTGCCGCCGGCCGTGGAGTTCGCCGCGCCTGAAATGATTGCCGCCGAACCGTTGCTGGCCGGTGTGCGGATTGCCGTGGCCCGGGACGAAGCCTTTGCGTTTACCTACGGCGCGAGCCTGGATCTGCTGCGGGCGATGGGCGCCGATTTGTCTTTCTTCTCGCCGATTCGCGACCGCGAGTTGCCGGAGGCAGACAGCCTTTATCTGCCGGGCGGTTACCCTGAATTGCACCATGTGGCGTTGTCACAAAACACGCCAATGCTGACCGCCATCCGCGCTCACCACGCAGCGGGCAAACCGTTGCTGGCCGAGTGCGGCGGCATGTTGTACCTGCTGGATTCGTTGACCGATGTCGAGGGCACTCGCGCTGAACTGGTTGGCTTGCTGACCGGTGATGCGGTGATGCAGAAGCGTTTGGCGGCGTTGGCCTTGCAGGCGGTGGAACTGCCTGAAGGTTTGCTGCGTGGACACACTTATCACCACTCGCTGACCAGCACCGAGCTTGAGCCGATTGCGCGTGGCCTGAGCCCCAATGGCGGGCGAGGGGCAGAGGCGGTTTATCGTGAGGGGCGGATGACGGCCTCTTATGTGCACTTTTATTTTCCGTCCAATCCGGCGGCGATTGCTGCGTTGTTGGCGCCCGATCGTGAACCCGCCATCGCGAGCAGGCCATGACGGACAACGCCTTTTCCGAAGCTGAGCGCGATGCGGTCTACCGAGCCATCGGCGAACGCCGTGACATGCGCCACTTCAGTGGCGGCACGGTCGAGCCCGAGTTACTGAGGCGCCTGCTCGAAGCCGCGCACCAGGCGCCGAGCGTCGGCCTGATGCAGCCCTGGCGGTTCATCCGCATCAGCGACCGGGCGCTGCGCGGCAAGATCCAGCAACTGGTGGAAGAAGAACGCATCCGCACCGCCGAAGCCCTCGGCGAGCGCTCCGACGAATTCATGAAGCTCAAGGTCGAAGGCATCCAAGACTGCGCCGAAGTGCTGGTCGCTGCGCTGATGGACGATCGCGAACGGCATATCTTCGGCCGTCGTACGTTGCCGGAAATGGACATGGCCTCGCTGTCCTGTGCCATCCAGAACCTTTGGCTGGCGTCCCGCGCCGAAGGCCTGGGCATGGGCTGGGTGTCGCTGTTCGAACCGCAAGCCTTGGCGAACCTGTTGGGTTTACCAGTCGGGGCCAAGCCTTTGGCCGTTCTTTGCCTGGGGCCGGTCAAGGAATTCTATCCAGCGCCGATGCTGGTACTCGAAGGCTGGGCGCAAGCGCGTCCGCTCAACGAGTTGCTGTATGAAAATTATTGGGGAGTGAGTCAATGAGTGTGGCGTTGTTGAGTGTCGCCGCGGTCGCGCTGGATGCGCTGCTGGGTGAACCCAAACGCTGGCATCCGCTGGTGGCGTTCGGTCGTTTTGCCGATCGCATCGAACAACGTTTCAACTCCGCTGGCCGCGGTTGGCGCAGTCACGGGGTGACGGCCTGGGTGATGGCGGTAGTGCCGCTGACCTTGCTGGTCACCGCGCTGTCCTGGGCACCTTATGTTGGCTGGATCGTCGAGATTCTCGCGCTCTATTGCGCGCTTGGCATGCGCAGCCTCGGCGAGCATGTCGAGCCGGTGGCCAAGGCCCTGCGCAGCGATGATCTGGTTGAGGCGCGCACACGCGTCGGTTATCTGGTCAGCCGTCAGACCAGCGAACTGGACAAAACCGAAGTCGCCCGCGCCGCCACCGAATCGGTGTTGGAGAACGGCAGCGATGCAGTGTTCGCCGCGCTGTTCTGGTTTGCCGTGGCGGGTGCGCCCGGTGTGGTGCTCTATCGTCTGAGCAACACCCTGGATGCGATGTGGGGTTATCGCAACGAACGCTTCGAGCGTTTCGGCTGGGCTGCCGCAAAGATCGACGATGTCCTGAACTACATTCCTGCACGCCTGGTGGCGTTGACCTACGCACTGTTGGGCAAAACCCGACTGGCGCTGAAATGCTGGCGCACCCAGGGCCCGACCTGGGACAGCCCGAATGCCGGGCCGGTGATGGCGGCTGGTGCCGGTGCGTTGGGTGTCGAGTTGGGCGGGGCGGCGATTTATCACGGCGAACTGCATCAGCGTCCGCAGTTGGGCGAAGGCGTGCCGGCGGATGCCGATTCCATCGACCGTGGCTGGCAATTGGTCCAGCGCGGGGTATGGTTATGGCTGCTGATTCTCTGCGTGGGGGCTGAATTCTATGCTTGAACACG
Source organism: Pseudomonas sp. B21-019 (assembly GCF_024749225.1). Taxonomy (NCBI): domain Bacteria; kingdom Pseudomonadati; phylum Pseudomonadota; class Gammaproteobacteria; order Pseudomonadales; family Pseudomonadaceae; genus Pseudomonas; species Pseudomonas sp. B21-019. The sequence continues at coordinate 4,517,136 of NZ_CP087193.1, read as the reverse complement.
GTGGCCGGTTGCGCAAGGCAGCACTTGAATACGGTATCGCCGAAGCCGATTGGCTCGACTTGTCCAGTGGTCTTGCGCCCTGGCCATTCCCGGTTCCGGATATCCCGCTGCGGGCCTGGGCACGCCTGCCGGAAACCGATGACGGTCTGGAGCAAGCCGCCTGCGACTATTACGGTGCGGCCCAGGTGTTGCCCGTGGCCGGTTCGCAAATGGCGATTCAGTTGCTGCCGCGTTTGCGCCGGGCCGGCAAGGTCGGTGTGCTGTCGCCGTGTTACGCCGAGCACGCCGAAGCCTGGCGTCGCAACGGTTATGTCGTGCGTGAAGTCCTGGAGTCGGAAGTCGATTTCTTTCTCGACAACCTTGATGTGCTGGTGGTGGTCAATCCGAACAATCCCACGGGTCTGAGCCTGACCCCGGCCCGCCTGCTGGATTGGCATGCGCGGCTGGCCCAGCGCGGTGGCTGGCTGGTGGTGGACGAGGCGTTCATGGACAACACACCGCATTTGAGTCTGGCGCCGTTCACCAACCAGATCGGCTTGATCGTGCTGCGTTCCTTCGGCAAGTTTTTCGGCCTGGCCGGTGTGCGGCTAGGGTTTGTGCTGGCCGAGCGCAAGTTGCTCAAACTGTTGGCCGAGCAGGTCGGACCTTGGGCGGTCAGTGGGCCGACCCGCGTACTGGGCCAGGCTTGCCTGACGGATACGGACGGGCACACCCGACAGCGCATTCGCACTGACGAAGCTGGCGAGCGTCTGGCGTTGCTGCTTGAGCAGTATGGTTTCAAGCCTCAGGGCGGTTGCGCGTTGTTCCAGTGGCTGATCACCGAGCGCGCCCAAGCGCTGCATGAATTCATGGCCCGGCGTGGCATTCTGCTGCGGTTGTTCACCCACAACAGCAGCCTGCGTTTTGGTTTACCTGCGGATGAAGCGGACTGGTCGCGCCTCGAACAAGCCCTGCAAATCTATGCCAAGGAAAACCCATGACAACGTTGATGGTGCAAGGCACCACATCCGACGCCGGTAAAAGCACACTGGTGACGGCGCTGTGTCGCTGGGTCACGCGCCAAGGCGTGAGCGTGGTGCCGTTCAAGCCGCAGAACATGGCCCTCAACAGTGCGGTGACCGCCGACGGTGGCGAGATCGGTCGTGCTCAGGCGGTGCAGGCCCAGGCTTCAAACCTTGAACCGCACACCGACATGAACCCGGTGCTGCTCAAACCCAACAGCGATACCGGCGCCCAAGTGATCATTCATGGTCGCGCCGTCACCACCATGAATGCTGTCGCCTATCACGACTACAAAGCCATCGCCATGCAGGCGGTGCTGGCCTCCCATGAACGCCTGAGCGCGGCGTATCCGCTGGTGATGGTTGAAGGGGCGGGCTCGCCGGCCGAGATCAACCTGCGCGCCGGCGACATCGCCAACATGGGGTTTGCCGAGGCGGTGGACTGCCCGGTGGTGCTGATTGCCGACATCAATCGCGGCGGAGTTTTCGCGCATTTGGTCGGTACGCTGGAGCTGTTGTCGCCGAGCGAACAGGCGCGGGTCAAAGGCTTCATCATCAACCGCTTTCGCGGCGACATCGCTTTGCTGCAACCGGGGCTGGACTGGCTGGAGGCGCGCACCGGCAAACCGGTGATCGGCGTTTTGCCTTATGTGATGGACCTGCACCTGGAGGCCGAGGACGGCCTCGATCAGCGTCAGACCGACAAGGCCGATCAAGTGCTCAACGTGGTGGTGCCGGTACTGCCGCGCATCAGCAATCACACCGATTTCGATCCACTGCGCCTGCATCCGCAAGTGGACCTGCAATTCATCGGCCCTGGCCAGGCGATTCCATCGGCCGACCTGATAATTCTCCCAGGTTCGAAAAGCGTACGCAGCGACCTCGCGTACCTGCGGAGCAACGGCTGGGACTCGGCGATCGCGCGGCACTTGCGCTACGGCGGCAAAGTGCTGGGAATCTGCGGCGGCCTGCAAATGCTCGGCGAGCAGGTGCATGACCCGCTGGGCCTCGAAGGCGCGCCGGGTTCTAGTGCCGGTTTGGGTTTGCTGGCATTCGAAACGCAGCTCGAAGAAGAGAAGCAGTTGCGCAACGTACGTGGGCGTCTGGCGCTGGAGGATGCGCAGGTCAGCGGCTATGAAATTCATGCCGGCGTGACCACCGGGCCGGCGCTGGAAAACGCCGCCGTGCAGCTGGACGATGGTCGCTGCGATGGTGCGCGAAGTGCCGATGGGCAGATTTTCGGTACGTACCTGCATGGCCTGTTCGAATCACCGGCGGCGTGCAGTGCACTGTTGCGCTGGGCTGGTTTGCAGGAGGTGCAGGAGGTGGATTACCACGGGTTGCGCGAGCGCGATATCGAGCGGTTGGCGGATCTGGTGGAGAAGCATCTGGATACCTCGCTGTTGCGTGAACTCTGCGGGTTTTGAGGTGGCTGCACTGGCCTCATCGAAGATTTTAAGGAATGAACCATGCTGCAACTGATCCTCGGCGGCGCCCGCTCCGGCAAAAGTCGTCTGGCTGAAAAGCTGGCGACTGACAGTCAGCTCCACGTCACTTACATCGCCACCAGCCAACCCCTGGACGGTGAAATGAACGAGCGGGTGGCCCATCACCGTGCCCGTCGTCCGGCCAAATGGGCGTTGATCGAGGAACCGCTGGAGCTGGCCCGCGTACTGCGCGAAAGCGCCAATGCCGATCGTTGCTTGCTGGTGGATTGCCTGACGCTGTGGCTGACCAATCTGCTGATGCTCGACGACGCCGAGCGCCTGTCGGCCGAGCGCGAAGCCCTGCTGGACTGCCTGGCGTCGTTGCCGGGTGAAATCATTTTTGTCAGCAACGAGACCGGAATGGGTGTCGTGCCGCTGGGCGAATTGACTCGCCGCTATGTCGATGAAGCCGGTTGGCTGCATCAAGCCTTGGCCGAGCGCTGCGAACGTGTCGTCCTGACCGTCGCCGGCCTGCCCCTGACTTTGAAAGGAACTGCGTTATGACTCACACCTGGTGGCTGAACCCGTGCAAGCCAATCGATACGCAAGTGGTCGAACAGGCGCAGGCACGTCAGCAGCAATTGACCAAGCCCGCCGGTTCCCTCGGCCAGCTCGAAGCGGTGGCGGTGCAACTGGCCGGGTTGCAGGGGCAGGTCAAGCCGACCCTCGATCAGCTGTGGATCGCGATTTTCGCCGGTGACCATGGCGTGGTCGCCGAAGGGGTGTCGGCGTTTCCGCAGGAAGTCACCGGGCAGATGCTGCACAACTTCGTCAGCGGCGGCGCGGCGATCAGCGTGTTGGCGCGGCAGTTGGGGGCGTCCCTTGAAGTGGTCGACCTCGGCACCGTTACGCCGTCGTTGAATCTGCCGGGTGTGCGTCACCTGAACATCGGCCCGGGCACGGCGAATTTCGTCCAGGGCCCGGCGATGACTCAGGCCCAGGGCGAACTCGCCTTGCAGGCTGGTCGCGACAGTGTGCAGCGCGCCATTGCAGCAGGCGCGCAGTTGTTCATCGGCGGCGAAATGGGCATCGGCAACACCACGGCGGCCAGCGCCTTGGCTTGTGCTTTGCTCGATTGCCCGGTGGTGCACCTGGCCGGGCCGGGCACCGGCCTGAACGCTGCAGGTGTCAGCCATAAAGCCCAGGTCATCGAACGCGCCTTGGCGTTGCATGGCGCTCAACGTGGCGATGCGCTGCAAACCTTGTTCAACCTCGGCGGTTTCGAAATCGCTGCGCTGGTTGGCGCGTACCTGGCTTGTGCTCAGGAAGGTGTCGCGGTGTTGGTCGACGGGTTTATTTGCAGCGTCGCCGCGCTGGTGGCGGTGCGTCTGAATCCGGCCTGTCGTGAGTGGTTGCTGTTCGGTCATCGTGGTGCCGAACCTGGTCATCGCCATGTGCTGGAAACCCTGAACGCCGAACCGTTGCTGGACCTCGGTCTGCGGTTGGGCGAGGGCAGTGGTGCGGCATTGGCCGTGCCATTGCTGCGCCTGGCCTGCGACCTGCACGGGCAGATGGCAACATTCGCCGAAGCCGCAGTGGCGGATCGCCCGGCATGACCTTGCGCCTGGACCTGTTGCGTCATGGCGAAACCGAACTCGGTGGCGGCCTGCGCGGCAGCCTCGATGACGCGCTGACCGGCAAGGGCTGGGAGCAGATGCGCGCTGCGGTGGTTGAGCAGGGCCCTTGGGATCGCTTGGTCAGCTCGCCGTTGCAGCGTTGTGCACGCTTTGCTGAAGAGCTTGGGGCGCAACTGGGGTTGCCGGTGCAGCTGGAAAAGGATTTGCAAGAGCTGCACTTCGGCGCCTGGGAAGGGCAGAGCGCCGCGGCGTTGATGGAAACCAGTGCCGAGGCGTTGGGCTTGTTCTGGGCCGATCCCTATTCGTTCACGCCGCCTGATGGTGAGCCGGTTGCCGACTTTTCGACGCGGGTGTTGGCAGCTATCGAGCGGCTGCACGCGGTCTATGCGGGTGAGCGGGTCCTGCTGATCAGCCATGGCGGCGTCATGCGATTGTTGCTGGCGCAAGCGCGCGGATTGCCGCGTGAGCAGTTGCTCAACGTTGAGGTTGGCCATGGCGCGTTGTTCTCGTTGACGGTTGAATCTGGCGCCTTGTTAAGGGAAGCGATCTGATCATGTTGCCGTTCTGGATCGCCCTGCAATTTCTCAGCAGCCTGCCGATTCGCCTGCCGGGCATGCCAACACCCGAGGAATTGGGCCGGTCGCTGCTGTTTTATCCGCTGGTCGGCGTGCTGTTCGGTGCCATTCTGTGGGCGTTGAACGGGCTGTTGCAGGGCGCGCCATTGTTGCTTCACGCGGCGTTGCTGCTGACCGTGTGGGTGTTGCTCAGTGGCGCATTGCACCTGGATGGCCTGGCTGATAGCGCCGATGCGTGGCTCGGCGGTTATGGCGACCGTGAGCGCACTCTCACGATCATGAAAGACCCGCGCAGCGGGCCGATCGCGGTGGTAACGCTGGTGCTGGTGCTGCTGCTCAAATTCGCCGCGTTGCTGGCGTTGATTGAGCAGCAGCACAGCGTAGTGTTGATCATCGTTCCACTGATTGCTCGCAGCGCGCTGTTGGGATTATTCCTGACCACACCTTACGTGCGTCCCGGTGGATTGGGGCAGGCGCTGGCCGATCATCTGCCGCGTTTGGCCGGGAAACAGGTGTTGCTGATCAGTGCGGTGACCTGTGTGTTGATCGCGGGCCTCAGCGGTGTGTGGGCGCTTGCGCTGGCAGCTGTGGTGTTTGTCTGGTTGCGGCAAGTCATGATGCGGCGATTGGGCGGGACGACTGGCGACACTGCCGGGGCGTTGCTGGAATTGCTGGAAGTGGCGCTGCTGGTGGGGTTGGCGCTGCTCTGAATCCCCGTCGAGAAAATGTGTCGAAATATTTGCTTTCATTTAACCGCGGGTATATACACGCACCATGCTTCCTTCTCAATGTTTGTGCACTAACCTGCGTCGCGCCGCTCGTGGCGTCAGCAGGCATTACGACGGCGCGCTCGACGGCTTCGGGATCAACGTTGCCCAGTATTCTCTGCTGTGCAACCTGCAGCGTCTGGATCAGCCGAGCATCTCGACACTGGCCGAGGCCATGGGCCTGGATCGCAGCACCCTGGGGCGCAATCTACGGGTGCTGGAAGGTGAAGGTCTGGTGACGCTGGTCGAGGGCGAAGACATGCGCAATCGCATCGTCCTGCTCACCGAGACAGGGCGCGAACGTCTGGCAGCTGCCTTGCCGGCCTGGGAAGCGGCGCAGCAGCGGTTGATCGACCGCCTGGGTGCCGAGAAGCGTGAAACCTTGCTGAAACTGCTGGACGAACTGGCTTGAGGCCAGTTTGTTCGATCTTAAGCGGGTATATACCCGCTACCGGAGAACAACAATGACATCGATGTGGCGTACGTGCGGTTGGGTGCTGTTGGGCAGTGCGCTGATTCTGGCGTTGTCCCTTGGGGTGCGACACGGCTTCGGGTTGTTTCTGGCGCCGATGAGTGCCGAATTCGGCTGGGGCCGCGAAGTGTTTGCCTTCGCCATTGCCCTGCAGAACCTGATCTGGGGCCTGGCGCAGCCATTCACCGGCGCATTGGCCGACCGCTTTGGCGCCGCAAAGGTGGTGTTGATCGGTGGTGTTCTGTACGCCCTGGGTCTGGTGTTCATGGGGTTGTCCGATTCGGCGGTGACCTTGTCCTTGAGCGCCGGGTTGTTGATCGGTATCGGTCTGTCCGGCACCTCGTTCTCGGTGATTCTCGGCGTGGTCGGCCGTGCCGTACCACCGGAAAAACGCAGCATGGGCATGGGGATCGCCAGTGCTGCCGGTTCCTTCGGTCAATTCGCCATGTTGCCTGGCACGCTGGGGCTGATCGGCTGGCTGGGCTGGTCTTCGGCATTGCTGGTGCTGGGCCTGCTGGTGGCGCTGATCGTGCCGCTGGTGAGCATGCTTAAAGACAAGCCGTTGCCGGTGCTCGGGCATGAGCAAACCCTCTCTGAAGCGCTACACGAAGCCTGCTCCCATTCAGGGTTCTGGTTGTTGGCGTTCGGCTTTTTTGTCTGCGGTTTTCAAGTGGTGTTCATCGGTGTGCACTTGCCGGCGTATCTGGTGGATCAACACCTGCCAGCCTCCGTCGGCACCACGGTGCTGGCGCTGATCGGGCTGTTCAATATCTTCGGTACCTATACCGCAGGCTGGCTTGGCGGACGGATGTCCAAACCGCGCTTGCTCACCGGTCTGTATCTGTTGCGGGCGGTGGTGATTGCACTGTTCCTCTGGGCACCCGTCACTCAGGTCACGGCCTATTTGTTCGGCATGGCCATGGGTTTCCTCTGGCTGTCGACGGTGCCCTTGACCAACGGCACGGTGGCAACCTTGTTTGGTGTCCGAAATCTGTCCATGCTGGGTGGGATTGTTTTCCTGTTCCATCAGCTGGGCTCGTTCCTCGGCGGCTGGTTGGGCGGGGTGGTGTATGACCGAACCGGGAGCTACGACTTGATCTGGCAGGTGGCGATTCTCTTGAGTCTGATGGCCGCAGCCTTGAACTGGCCAGTGCGCGAGCAGCCGGTGGCGCGCCTGCAAACCCAGGTGAGTGCCGCATGAACAGTCTTTGGCCGCGGATGGCAGCCATCGCCGTCGGCGTATTGCTGCTGGCCCTGGTTTGGTGGGGCTGGCATCAGGGTGGGCTGGCATTGATGCAGCTGGGCATGGGGGCTTGCTAGCGAGCTGCTTGCTAGCGAGCGGCGAAGGCGAGTAGTTTCGCGTTCTGACGATTGCTCAAGGATGCACCGACATGCCGATGCGCTGGCTTGCAGTTCCTGCGTTGCTGATGGTTTTTTCCGGGCTGGTTCAGGCAGCAGAATGCCCGGAGCTGTTGCAAGGCTCATTGCCGAAGCTGCGCGCCAAGGAATCCATCGATTTGTGCCAGCGCTTCGCCGGCAAACCGCTGGTGGTGGTCAATACCGCAAGCTTCTGTGGCTTCGCCCCGCAGTTCAAAGGTCTTGAGGCGCTGTATCAGCGCTACAAGGATCAAGGGCTTGAGGTGGTCGGTGTTCCATCCAATGACTTCAGGCAAGAGTCCAAGGATGGCGCAGAGACTGCCAAGGTCTGTTACGTGAATTACGGCGTGACCTTCACCATGACCGAACCGCAGAAAGTCCGCGGCGATGATGCCACGCATTTGTTCAAGGTCCTTGCCGAGCAAAGCAGTTCGCCGAAGTGGAATTTCTACAAATACGTGGTCGATCGCCAAGGCAACGTGATCGCCAATTTTTCCAGCCTGACCAAGCCCGACAATCCCGAGTTCATTGAGGCGGTGGAGAAAGCCCTGGCCTCGAAACCCTGATCGACGCGCACTAAAAAGCCCCGCCTCTGTACAAGAGTGCGGGGCTTTTTCAATTCAGGCGGCGAGGGGTTCAGGTTCGCCGTGAATGATCAGAAACGGTAGGTCGCGCCTACACCGAAACCGTTCGCCCAGTTTTCATACTTGGCGTTGTAGCTCTGGCGGCCGTTGCTGTTGTTGACCTTGACCGACTCTTCGCGCAGGTACGAGTACGCTACGTCGATGGTCAGGTCGTCGGTCGGACTCCAGCCCGCGCCAAGGCTGAAAATCTTGCGATCGCCAGTCGGAATGCGCGGGGAGCGGTTTTCGTTGTTGGTTGGTGCCTGGTCGACGGACAGACCGGTACGCAGAACCCATTGTTTGTTCAACTGGTACGAAGCACCGATGGCGTGAGCCCAGGTGTCATGCCAGTTCTGTTCTTCGGTGATGGTACCAAAACGGCCGTTCAGGGCAGCAGGAACGCCACTGTTCTCAACGGAGATTTCTTTCAGGCGGCTCCAGCGAGTCCAAGTGCTGCCCGCGTAGAGGGTCCACTTGTCATCCAGTTGATGAGTGAGCGAGATATCAACCGATTCAGGAGTCGTTATGTCCAGGGATGCATCGTACTTCTGGTTAGGGTTCTGACCCAGAGCCCCGAGGAGGCTGTAGTTGACCTTGGTGTCACCTTCGAGCTTGTACTTCACTTTCGAGTGATAGGTCAGGCCAACGCGAGTGCTGTCGGTCGCTTGTACCAAGATGCCGATGTTGTACCCCAGCGCGGTGTCGTCACCCTTGATCTTGACGTTACCGTCCGCTGCGCGCGGGTTTAGCGACAGGTTCGATTCCAGGGTGCCGTCAATGCGGTTGATGGTCGGACCGAAACCGATCGACACCTTGTCGTTGAAGGCATAGCTGATGGTTGGCTGGAGAGTCACGATTTTGACTTCGCTTTTACTGCCGAAGTAACGGCCGGCGAAGCCGTTCTCGTAGTCGGTCACCAGACCGAATGGAGCATAGACGCCGAAACCGACTGCCCACTGGTCATCGAGTGGCTTTACGTAGTAGCCCATGGGCACGCCCATGAAAGGGACCATGTCACCTTTGTTGGTACCACCATTCGGGCGGGAGCTGGCATCACTGATGTCAGCGTGCGCGTCGATAAATGCAACACCGCCGGTCACTTGTTCGCGCTTGAGGCGAGACATGCCGGCAGGGTTACCAAAAACAGTGGATGCGTCGTCGGCAGAAGAAGATCGCCCGGCAAAACCTGTCCCCATCCCGCTGATGCTTTGTTCGTTGAGGGCAAAGCCACTGGCGAAGATCTGGGTGGATGCCAAGGCAACGGCGAGGCTAAGGGTGGTTTTGAGCATTACTTTTTTCATTATTAGAACTCCTGGTGATCACCGGAGCGAAAATTACCAACATTTTCGTCCGGGCGCCATAGCCCGTATCGCTTGATTTAGAGCGGTTTTGTAGGACAATCCGACCAAAATCGCGACCTGTTGGGCGATCTTCGGAAATGGGGGGGATCAGCAGGCGACCTGATTCAACGATGAAACACAGGTTTGCCAGGCGTAAGTGAAGTCTCGCAAACGACCTTGGGGCTGGAAGGTCTGGCGCCAGATTCGGGCCATTCCCAGCAAGTCATCGGAGGCGGGGAGGGGAGTGTTCTGTTCTTCTACCAGCAGCCAGGCGATGGCTGTGGCGTAACGCAGGTTGACGGTCAATTCCAGGTGCGGTCCGCTGAGAAAAGCATGCTGGCTGGCCAAGCCGCGAACCAGGCTCGCCCGCTCCGGGTCCAGGGCCAGGTAGTGATCCCAGAGGGCCTGGTGGCGGGGTTCGGCGATTCGGTACAAGCCGTGTCCACGGCGGTCATGCAGGGCTGAACCAAGGGCTGACTGGCTGGCGGCGATGCCCAGCAGCAGGGATTCGGCAGTCGCGCTATGGCGTCCGAGGTAGATCAATGTCGGACGGATCACATAACGGCACAGTTCGCTGGCAGCGATACCCATAACACCCTCGAAACATGAAGTGGTCGGCGATACCTGAAGGGGGCCTTGGCAGCTGTGGATCGAATCAGGCTCGCCGGAAGCGGATCAAGCCGCTTGAGTTGAAGTGTAGTGTCATTATTTTGCTGTAAAGGACTGTTTTTAAAATATTTCTGGCTTCGAGTTATAACCGTTATATCGGTTGGTGCTTAAGCAATGGCGGCTAAAAGAGAAATATCGGGCGATAAAAACCCCGCTTTTCAGGGTAATGCTGTTCACCTAAGCGGAGCCGCCTTACGGTCCATTGGAAACCGGGTCTTTGATATTTTCACCGTCCTTGGCCTTGAAGGCCTTGGGCGGTGCAGACGCGACCCACTCTATGGGGATGTTTTGGATGAGGGTGCTCAGGAGTCGGCGTACGCGGCTACGAAGCCCTGGAAGGAGTTGTCCTTGCTCTTCATGTTGACATTGCAAAAGCAAACAGCGACGACACCAGAATCAGCGACACGGTCAGCAGCAGCGTGTAGTCCGGCAACTTGACCGGGCATTCATAGGGTTTGTTGATTTACGCGCCTTTTCATGAATATTTTTTTTCTTGGATAAATTGCAGGTGCTTCATTTGACATTTGGGATCCAATGTCTAGAATCGATCGCATGAGCCCCTCGGATGGGCCAGAAAGAATAAAAGTAAAAAGGAAGATACAATGCATGGAAGCTATCCGTATCAGCGTATTGCAGTCTGCAATACCTTCAAATTGCATCTCGCAAAAATCATCACTGAATTTCCCGCCTCGTCGCATTGTGCTGTGAATTATTTTGCTCGCGCACGGTTTTAATTAATTTCGACCTTCATGCATCTAACAGTTTGGATTGTTGATATCCCAAACTTATGGTGCCTGGCTTGCTGTGGGCCGTTATTGGCAGGTTCGCACTTTCGATATTAAATAATCGAAGTGGACGTTCGTCCCAAAAAAAGTTGGCTGATCAAATGGAATTCCGATTCTCGCTAAAGGAGTGGCTTGGCCATGTTTAAAAGACGCAAGCGCACCGCGCTGGATGATCCCAGTCTGGAACGTGTGAAGTTAACACCCCAGATGCTCACCTACGATCAATTCGCCAGTCGCAGTCGTTCCCAGTACTTGCCTTATGTGATGGGTTTCAATGCCGCCGATTACCGTTCGGAAGCGATCAATACCGATCGGCTCGGATTTCGCCTGGCCTATGATGCGCAAGGTCGGCCGGTCAGTGTCGGCACCCTCGAGGCCAGCACGCTATCAGAGGTGAATTTACTGGTCGGGGCCTCGTCAGCCTTGGGTTACGGGGCTTCCAGTGATGCCGCCTCGGTCGCGAGCCGCCTGTCCACGCACGATCCCGACGCTACGCCATGGCTGAATTTCGCGGGGCATACCTTTAATGCGACCCAGGAATTGATGCTGTTCGTGCTGCATGCTCATCGACTGCCCAAAGTGCGACGCATCGTGATCATGGGCGGCTTCAATACTCTGGTCATGGCGCGTCTTCCTGAGTTCATTCGAGGTGATCTGCCACCGTTCTACTTCTGCGGTGACTATTACGAAAAGTTTGATGAAATTGCTGAGGAAAATGGTGCAGAACTGCCGCCTGGCAAACTTCCAAAATGGCCGAACGAAACGACTGAGGTTCCGCCTGTTTCGCAAACTCTGGTACGCGCTCTGCAAGACACCATGAATTGTCTGACTACCTGGAAACGCCTCGCGGATTCTTTGGGTGCAGAACTTACGTTTGTTCTCCAACCCTTGGCGACTTGGGTAAGAACGCCGTGTGCCGAAGAGCAGAAGCTGTTCAATGAGCTTGATCGGATTTCCCGGTTTGGTACCTGGCAGCATTTATATGGCGACATATCCGCTCCCACTGTCGCGGAATATTACGCCGATAGTCTGGCCAACAGTTGTCATGACTTGGGTATTCGATTTGCCAGTTTGATCGATGATTTTAGAGAGCGTCCGGATGATGAATGGTTATACGTTGATCGCGCGCACTTTACCGACCTTGGCAGTGATGTCGTAGCACGCGCCATTCATCGATACCTGCAATGAAAATTTAGGGGGCTCTATGTTAAAGCGAATTCGCAAGGCACTTGGTTCTTTGTTCAAGAAAAAGAAAAAAGCCAAGAAGAAAAACAATTCCTCCATATATCCAATGCACTGATGAAAACTAATAGGCAAATCTTTTCCAGCTTCCTCGGGGCAGAGACCGGGGGAGAGGCCAGGCGCATGTTCACGCCGGTCAACCTGCGCACTTGCCTGGGTGCGGTGCATGGGACGGACTTGGTGGACGTTGACTTCACCAGCCCGGCGGCTTTGGCGGGGCTGGCGAGCGGTGCATGCGAGCGGCTTGGGCCGTTGCGGGACGGATTCCGAAGGTTGGCACAGACAATCGAGGGGAGCGAAGCGAATGCCCAGGCGTTGCGTGCCAAGGCGGCGTTGGAGTCGGCTCCCTTTCTGATCGGCAGTCAGCACCTGATTCATGGGGTGTGCGGCAGCTGGAATAATGAAGCGCGCCATGCCATGGCAGCGCTGAGTATCCATGCGGCGGATGTGGGTGCCGGTCAGCCAGGGGCCAGTCGTATCCAGCGCTACCTGGAATTGCTGCGTCAGCATGCGCTGGCAGATGCTGGCGAAGATCTCTTGCGGGCAGTGGCCGACCCAAGGATCTCGGACGGAGCCTTCAACTTTGCCTCGACCCTGCTCGTATTGGGGCATTTTCCGGAGTCGCTGACGGCCCAGATCCTGGGGATCAACCTTTACCTGCGTCATTGCGGGCTGTTGCCCTCGTTTGAGTTCATCGCCCATAACGAGCCGTCTGCCCGCCAATTTCTCGATCTGCGTCGCGATCCCGCTGGTAGTGCCGATGATCTTGCCGTGCTCGCCGAAACGGCAGTCCGGGAATTTCTCGTGCAAATGGGCGCTGCCGGAAACGATGGGGTACGCCAAGGCTACCTGTGGGCGCGCCGGCAGGCCGAGGAGATGAACGAAGCGCTGCTCGATGTGCTTGAGCGCTGGCTCGATCCGAGAGAGGCGGCGCGCCACCTGATCAGCCGACGTCGGCTGGATGCTTGTCAATACCATGACAAGACTCAGTTGAATAAGGTGCCGATGAAGCCCTTGCTCGCAGTCGACGACTCCTTGAAGTTTCTCGACCATCTTGCCGCCAGCGCCTACGTGCGGGCGGGCAGGCCGGAATCGAGTCCACTGCTCACCAGCCTGATTTCGCCGCGGGGCAAGATGTTCCGAATCTTCAGTCGCGACGATATTGCCATTCTTCACCGCTGGATCTGCGGCTTGCCTTACTCCGATGCGCCCAGGCAGACCCCGGCTTTCCAGGTATGGAAAGACGACGGCAAACTCGCCGGGGCTCTTCGCGATGTCGCTGAAACCCAAGCGTTGGTCGCCAGATTCAGCCCGCGACAGGCCTATCCGCGCCTGTTGCGAATGGAGCTCACGCCGTCGGAGGAATCCTATGCCGGTCACTACGTGAAGAGCTGGCTGGCCAGGGCCGCCCGTGGCGTCACCAAGGGGCATTGCTCGTTGCCGGAGCGTTGGGCTCCCGGTGTCCTGCAGCAGTGGTTGCAGGGCCAGCATGAAGCTTCCAACCAGGCACTGGAGCCGGACGAAGAGCTGCCGTCTCGCGATGAGGTGGTCGCCGATATCCTGTCCCTGGCGCCGCTGACAATGATCGACGGGGCCTGGCTGGCCGGGTTCGCCCACCCGGCTGTAGCCTCCACGGCGTACGGCAGCAGACTGTTCGAAACGCTTTTCGATGAGTTGGGCAACGGAATCGAGGCGCAGAACCATCCCGTCATCTACCGCCATCTGCTCAAGGCAGTACATGGCGAGTTGCCGGCCACCGCTGACCCCGGATACGCCAACGCCGCTTGCTTCAACGACGAGAACTTCGAGCTGCCCGTGTTCTGGTTGTCTATCGGGCGATATCCCCAAACCTACTGCCCGGAGATTCTCGGGCTGAACCTGGCGATGGAGCTGTCCGGAGTAGGGGGCGGTTATCGGCGTACCCACAAGGCGTTGGTTGCCTACGGCTATCCGACGATGTTCGTCGATCTGCACAACTCCATCGACAACATCTCCACCGGGCATACGGCATGGGCTGCCGCGAGTCTGGATACCTACCTTTGTGCTTTTTCTCGTAGTGACCGTGATGAACTCTGGGCGCGCGTCCGTAATGGATTCGTCGCGCTCAATCCACCCAGGGAGCAAACAATGCTGGATAAGTTTCGCGAAAAAGTGAGGTCGCTGCTATGACGATTACGCTTGGCATCTCTGCCTTTTATCACGACAGCGCGGCCACTCTGGTAGTGGACGGCAAGATCGTTGCCGCGGCCCAGGAAGAGCGTTTCAGCCGGCTACGGCATGACCCGGGTTTTCCACGCAAGGCCATCGAGTACGTCCTGAGGAACGCAGGTATAAACCTGGCCGATGTCGACCATGTCGCCTATTACGAAGACCCTGCACTGAAGTTCCGTCGGGTACTCTCGACGGCCGCCGTGGCCGGGTTTTCGGCAGCGCGCACCTACGCACCGGTGCTTGGCGAATGGCTATCAACCAAGCGCCGGATGGACCGTGAGGTCGTGCGTCATCTCAGAGCGATGGGAGACCGGGACGGTCGCCGAATCGAAGTGCATGGTCACCACGAGTCCCACGCCGCATCGGCATTCTTCCCCAGTCCTTTCGAGAGCGCCGCGATCCTGTGTATCGACAGTGTCGGCGAATGGGCGACGACCACCATCTGGCACGGCAGGCCAGAAGGTATCAAGCTGGTTGCCGAGTTGTCCTTTCCCCATTCGCTGGGCCTGCTCTATTCGGCCTTCACCTATTTCTGCGGCTTCAAGGTGGACTCCGGCGAATACAAACTCATGGGACTTGCGCCATATGGCAAGCCTCATTACGTCGACACGATCCTCTCGCATCTGATCGATGTGAAGCCCGATGGCAGCTTCAGGCTCGACTGGACCAAGTTTGAGTTCATCAAAGGCCAGGTCATGACGGGCGATGCCTTTGAGCAGCTGTTCGGTGGCCCCCGGCGCTTGCCCGAGGCCCCCCTTACCGATCGCGAGTTCGATTTGGCCGCATCGGTGCAGAAAGTCACGGAGATCGTCGTTTCGCGCCTGGCCAAGACCGCCCGTGAGCTCACTGGCGAGACCGCGCTGTGCATGGCCGGGGGCGTTGCCCTTAACTGCGTAGCCAACGGCGTGATCTCGCGTGAGCGGATATTCGACCGTCTGTGGGTGCAACCGGCGGCTGGCGATGCGGGTGGCTCGCTGGGCGCCGCGCTGCTGACTGACCGCAAGCATCGCAGGGTGGCAAGCCGCGAACTGCCTGCTGGCGTGCGTGATGGCATGAGCGGAGCATTGCTTGGGCCGGAGTACAGCGAAGAGCAGATCAGGGATGAACTGGAAGCCTGCGGCGCTGTTTTTCACAGGCTTTCGCCGGAAGAGCTCGACCAGCGGGTGAGCACCAGCATCGAGGACGGCGGGGTCATCGGCTGGTTCCAGGGGCGAATGGAGTTCGGTCCGCGATCGCTTGGCAGCCGTTCGATCCTGGGTGATCCGCGCCGTTCGGACACCCAGTCAAACATGAACCTGCGCATCAAGTTCCGCGAGTCCTTCCGCCCCTTCGCTCCCGTGGTGCTTGAGGAAAAAGCGGCAGACTACTTCGACATCGTCGAGGAAAGCCCCTACATGCTGGTGGTCTCGCCAATTGCAACGGGCATTCGCAAGGCGATCCCACAGGAGAGTGCGCGGCTTACCGGGATCGACTTGCTCAAGTTGGTGCGTAGCGATCTGCCGGCAATCACCCACGTGGACTTCTCGGCAAGGGTGCAGACCGTGGACCGGGAGCGCAACCCGCGGTTCCGGGCGCTGCTTGAACACTTCTATCAGCGTTCAGGGTGTCCTGTATTGGTCAACACCTCGTTCAACGTGCGCGGTGAGCCGATTGTGAACACACCGTTCGAAGCTTATCGCTGCTTTATGCGTACCAACATGGATGTGCTGGCGATTGGCGACTTCTACCTCGATAAATCGGAGCAGCCTCAGTTCGAGGAGGCGGTCGACTGGCGCGAGACAGTACCGCTGGATTAACTCTTTCATACACTAGGGAAGGTGCACTATGGATTATGTTCTGCTCTACCTGATCCTGCCGTTGGGGATGTTTATCCGACGAACCAAGGCGTTCGCCCATCAGCCGGACCCCAAGGTCACCTCATACCTGAACCGCAAATCATGAGCGTCATGGCCATGGATGTTCAGGAGGCTTCATTGGTACAGGTGGTGGTCGTCAATGATCCCGACCTGACCGGGCTGGAGGGCTGTCGCGTGAGGCTGGCCGAAACGCCGCACTGCGCTGAGAGTGTGGGAGCAGTCGGCGGGGATTGGCTCGGCACAGTGTTGGGCCGGGACATCGTCGAGGCAATTCGCGCATTTCCTGACAGCCCGCACAAAGCGCTGCTCATCAGAGGCATTTCGCTCTCTACGGACGTCGCGACGCCGCGCAATGGTTTCCTGCCCAACGCCGAGTGTGTTCTTGACTTCGATCTGCTGCACTTTGGCATGTTGTGGCTGCTGGGTGTCAGGCCGCATGCAGTCGAGTATGAGAACTTCGGCAAGCTGGTCAGAAACGTCGTTCCGGTTCCGGAGGCCGCGGGCACCACCAGCTCTTGGGGCGCGGATGTGGAGTTTTTCTGGCACACCGACAATCCCAACTGGCCCTTCGCCGATCAAAGCCGAAATGTCGCGACCGCGGTGCCGAACTTCTTGGCCTTTACCGCCGTGCGCAACTTTGAAGGCGCCTCCACCGACATTGTTTGTGTGGATCATGTCCTTTCAAAGCTGCCCGGCTGGGCGATCGCCCAGTTGCAGAAGTCTGCCTACACCTTTGGTGCCCCTGCCTCCAACGAGGGCTTCGATGGCCAGCCGAGGGTGCTGCCGGTGCTGGAGCACGATGAGGGCGGTTATCGCCTGCGCTTTGACGATGGCATCGTGGCCGCCCTCGACCTGGACAGCGAAAAGGCACTTGGGCTCCTGCGCCAGTGCCTGCGCGATGCCCAGGGTATAGAGGTGGTGTTGCAACCAGGCGACTTCTTCATTTTCAAAAATGCCCGCGTGCTGCACCGCCGCAAGGCGTTCCAGCCTCTGCTCAACGGCAAGGCGCGCTGGCTGCGCCGGGTGTACGGCAGTTGAGCCTTTGCTTCAAGAACCATCACACAACAAACATCACAGTAGACAGGGAGTTCATGCATGAATAAGCGTATCGCAGTAGTCGGTGGTCGTCCCTCGCCCATTCATGGTGCCAAGGAGCTGGGCATCGACGTAGTGCTGGTGCATCAGGAGGGTGACTACGAGCAGGAAATCCTCGCCCATTGCGAGCAGGTGGTGCATGCCAGGATTGACGACGCCGAGGCCATCATCAAGGTCCTCGAGCCCCTGCACCGCGACCGTCCGTTCGATCGCATCATGACCACTACCGAAGTGGCCGGCGAGTCAACGGGCAAAGTGGTCGATCACTTCGGCCTCACCGGGGTTTCCTATAAGACTGCGCGCCTGCTCAAGGACAAAGTGGCCATGCGCGAGTTGCTGGTCGAGCACAACCTGAGCCCGGTTGCCTATCGCCATGTCACCCGTGCGCAGGATGCCGTCGCGTTCGTCAAAGAGCATGGCAAGTCGGTTCTCAAGCCCGCCGAAGGCGTGGCCAGCCTGCATATACATCCCTGCGATGACGCAGCCTCTGCTTCCAAGGCCTGGCAGGCGCTTCAGGATGCCGACGTCAAGCACATTATCATCGAGGAGTACCTGGAGGGGCCGGTCGTCAGCGTCGACTCCTTCTCGTTCAAGGGGCGCCACCTTCCCATTGGTTACTCCCAGTACCGCATGAACGACAAATATGTTGAGTGGGAAGTCAGCACGCCGAGCACCGAGGCCAGGAAATGGCTGAGCGAGCTGAAAGAAATGACCTGCCGCCTGCTCGACGCCGTAGAGCTGGAAGAGGGGCCCTCTCATAGCGAGTTCGTGCTGACCCCCAAGGGGCCTCGTGTACTCGAATCCCATGCTCGCCTGGCGGGCTCGGGTGCCCCTGAACTGGTGCGGCGTGCGTTCGGCCTGGACCTGAACCGCATGTTCCTGACTGTGCCGCTGGGTATCGACACTCTGCCGGATGTGTCGCCCGAGCCGAAAGCGGGTGCCGCGATCCAGTTCTTCGTACCGACACCTGGCAAGGTCAGAAAGGTCGAGCTCGATCTCAAGCCTGACGTCGATGTGCGCCATACCAAGTCAGGCGAGACTCCACGGGTGTTCTTGCCGTTCCTGTTCGAACTGGGAGCAGCCGAGCGTGCCGTAGTCATCCAGAAGCATGAGGGCGATACGATTCCACCGCTCGACACCGTTGCCGACTGCGTTTCAGGGTATGTCCTGGCAACTGGCACCTCGCGCGAGGATGCCGTGCGTATCGGTGACGAACTGGTGGCGGCGGTCAACTTCATCGTGGATCCCACGGCATGAAATATGTCCTCTGCTTGCACCGTTGGGTCGGTAGCCAAGCGCTATACGACCGATACGAACTGCCGGCAGGAATGCAGATTCGGGCGATCTGTACGCCCGAATCCTGCGCGTCCCTGCCAAGCGAGCGCCTGGCGTCAAGCTCGGTGCTCGTCTCACTGGACGATGCTGAGGCGGTCATGGCTGAGGCCGAGCGTCTGGTCGAGCAACATGGGGTTCCAGCGCTGGTGGTTGCCCTCAATGAGGGCGACCTGCTCAATGCGGCTTCTATCCGTGAGCGATGGCAGGTACCGGGAGATCTTGTCGCGTGGACCGAGCGGTTCCGCGACAAGCTCACCATGCTGGAGGTCGCAGGCCGGCAATCGTCGATCGGCGTGCTGCCCGCGTCGCCTGCTGATTCCCGCGAAGCGGTGGAGCGACTGGCCGCTGAACACGGCTATCCGCTGGTGCTCAAGCCGCGCTACGGCACGGCGAGTCGCGGCGTAAAGTTTCTTCGTGGCCCAAGGGATCTTGATCAGATCAGACAGGCCACGGAGCCGATGATGGTCCAGGCTTGCTGCGCGGCCCCCATCCTGCACGTTGACGGCTGGTGGGATGGGCAACGGATTGTGGTAGTCACGGCGTCGCGTTATGTGAACAGCTGTGCCGATTTCGGTCCGGATAGCCCGCTGGGCAGTATCGAACTCGAGGAGGGCGACGACGAACGGCGGATTGCGGGGCGCGTCGAACAACTGCTGGCAGTCTTCGCGCCTGAGCGAGAAATCGTCTTCCACCTCGAACTGTTCGACCTGGATGACAAATTGCTGTTCCTGGAAATCGGTGCCCGGGTCGGTGGCGCCGAAATCCCGTTCCTCTGGCGAGAGGTTAGGGATATCGACCTGCTGGGGATCGCTTGGGAAATCCAGACCGGGGCGTCTACCCGCTACCGGGACCTTGCGCGCAGCCTTAGCAAGGAGGGCAGGCCATTGCACCGCGAGCGGGGGGCATGGGTGATCGCCCGCCGCAACAGCTCGCCGCGTGAAGGCTTGGGTACCCTGTACTGGGCTCAACCGCAGAACCTGGATCGCTTCGCCAGCGGTGTTTATGAGGGCGCTGGCACGCGCCTTCGTCTGCGCAGCTTCGATCGTCCCGCGCTGGTACGTGACGTGGGGAAGATTTTCGAACAGTTATCCGAATCATGGGGAGCTCAATCTTGAAAACAGCAGTTGTTACCGGTGCAAGCAGTGGCATTGGCGAGGCATGCGCTCGTACCTTGGCCAGTCGTGGTTGGCGGGTATTCCTTGTGGCGCGCAGGGGGGATCGGCTCGAGCAGATTGCCGGCGAAACCGGCGGACGCGCCATTGTGCTGGATGTGACACAAGCGCGAGAGGAGGACTTGGTGCAGGTTTCCGAGTGCGATCTTCTGGTGAACTGTGCGGGCGGGGCGATCGGCCTGGATGGGGTAGACGCGGCCAGTGCCGAGGACTGGACGAACATGTTCAACAGTAACGTCCTTGGGACTTTGCGGATGACCCAACTGCTATTGCCTAGGCTCATCGCGTCCCAAGGGTGCATCATCAATATCACCTCAACGGCTGCGCTAGCCGGTTATGAGGGGGGAGGCGGCTATTGCGCGGCCAAGAGTGCCCAGCGCGCACTGACCCATTCCTTGCGACTGGAGATGAAGGGTATACCGGTGCGCATCACCGAAGTGCTCCCCGGCATGGTGCATACGCCAGAGTTTTCCTTGAATCGTTTTCGCGGCGACGCCGAACGGGTCAGTGCCCTCTACAAGGATGTCGACCGGCCTTTGAGCGCGGACGATGTCGCCCAGGTCGTGGCTTGGGTTGCCGATCAGCCCGCACATGTCAATGTCGATGAAATCGTGGTTCGGCCAGTGGCACAGCGTGCTCAGCATGCGCTGTTCCGCGGCAGCCTCGGCTGGTTCGAGCCGCAGCGGGCCGACACATCCCCTTTGAACGATGGAGCACGCCAATGATGGCGCTGGAAAGCCTGGCCGGTGTGGCCATCATCTCCTTGGGCATGGTGCTGACACCGGGTCCCAATATGGTCTACCTGACCTCGCGGGCGATTTCCCAGGGGCGGCTGGCCGGGATGATTTCGCTGGCGGGTGTGGCGCTAGGCTTCGTGTGCTACTTGTTGGCGGCGGGACTGGGACTGGCCGCTTTGTTCAAGGCAGTGCCAGTCGCCTACGATGTCGTCAGGATCGCAGGCGCATTTTATCTGGGCTATCTGGCCTGGAACATGCTGAAGCCCAGGGGGAGTTCCCCCTTCGAGGCGCGGGAGCTGCCACCTCACTCGCGGAGACGGCTGTTCACCATGGGGCTTGTGACGAACCTGCTGAATCCGAAGATTGCGCTGATGTATTCCGCGCTGATCCCGCAGTTCATCGACCCTTCCGCAGGATCTACCTTCCAGCAATTCATCCAGATGGGGCTGGTACAGATCACCATTGCCGTCACCGTGAACGGCATGATCGTTCTCGCCGCCTCCCGGGTCAGTGGATTCCTGGCCAAGCGACCTTCTGCCATGCGCACCCAACGCT
The DNA here is from genome assembly GCF_024749225.1 of Pseudomonas sp. B21-019. NCBI lineage: Bacteria > Pseudomonadati > Pseudomonadota > Gammaproteobacteria > Pseudomonadales > Pseudomonadaceae > Pseudomonas > Pseudomonas sp. B21-019. The sequence continues at coordinate 4,496,260 of NZ_CP087193.1, read as the reverse complement.
GGGTGTCCGGGACTGTCCTGGGCGTCTTCGCGGTCGATATCCTGCTGCGCAAACCGCTCACCTGATAAGGAGCGAGTGTTTCGCCTGACCGTAATGCTGTTCACTTGAGTATTTGAGCCTCAGCCGGACTTCCTCGAAAATCCGATGCCAGACCTCTGGCGTCGGATTTTTATGGGTGCGCCAGGCATGGGCGTAATCTTGTGCGTAGATCCGGCGGTTGTGCGGGGACATTGCCATGCAACTGATCGTGATGGCCGCGGCCAACCCGATTTCAGGTACAGGCAGATGATTGGCAGAGTTGAGAACCGGTATCGGAGGGGTGTTTCTGGATCACCGTCCAAGGCCTTCAAGGCCTGGGACGGTGAAAATATCAAAGCCCCGGTTTCCAGTGGACCGTAAGGCTGCTCCGCTTAAGTGAACAGCATTACGCTTTTCAGCAGGGCTTTTGAGGTTTTCAGCCTTTCTGGCGTCTCAGGCAACCAGTGCCTGGCGAGTACGCTCGATCACTGCCTGCAGCGGCTCGGCGCTGGAGTATTGATCGGGGTACAGGCGTTCGCTGTGACGAGCGATGCCGTGTTCGTTGACCAGAGTGAAGCTGAAGCAGCCTTTGCGAGCGGCCATGATCAGGCAGTTCATTGGTGCAAAAGCGTTGGTTAGGGTGCGAATGGCATCCTGAGTGTGGATTTGAGTAGACATAATCGGGTGTTCCTACAAGCGACACGGATAAGAGCCGTGCAAAATTAAAACGTTCCAGTGACGACGACCACCATTGGTCGAACGAAGAACCCGACTGGAACAAAGCAGCCAGTTTGAAGCGCTGATAAGTTGGCGCGCTTGGGCTGGCAGGTAGGTACTTAGGAGGGCAGGCAACACATCAGGGGCAAAGGTTCTGGGCCCGGGGTGAAGATCCTGATCAATTTGCAGGTTGGTTCGGTCAGAGTAAGTGAACTTCGCAACACCCTTTGCTTTCGATTCAAAGGCTGTGTTGACGCAAGATTTACCTGGAAACCATCGAGGTGGTCGATCCCGCTTTGTCGGTGAAGGCTTCTCTCAGGGAAGGCTGACCGGGGGGATTTGTTCGACCAGAATTGACTTTCAGCTTGGTACTAACGCCGCGGATACTAACGGATTGAATGGCCGAAGGGAAGCCTGCTCGCAAAAAAACACTGAAGTGCCGGCCGACCACATCCGCAAGTGCTGTCGGAAAATGTCATCGGCCGACACGTGCCCCGCAATCGCCCAAAAAACGGCCGTTGATCCGAGAGGGCGATCGAGCCAGGATCAATCTGTGGCGCGGGTTGCGGGGTTTATCCCCAGGCGTTACCGTAAAAACGCGCCGAAAAAGCGCACCGATATAACCGCCTCGCAGGTACTTGTGCACATTAGTTGCACGCACTGTCATCCCACTGTCATCCTCGCTTCACCGAGGGTGGGTGCCTGTAACGAAAATTTAAGTCAATGAAAAACATCGCTTTTTTTTACTGGTGAAAAAATCGTCAGTTTGACTGCGAGCCCCATTCCACACGGCTTTGCGCGACTTCAAGGGCGGTTGTCCACTGAGTTATCCACAGCTTCTGTGGATTGTCCCGAGCGCTTGCTCTAGGACGGGCGTGCAGGCTTTTTTCGACTTTACCTGTGCGAAAAAAAGAGTAGAGTGGCGCGCCTTCCGATTTGCCCCACAGTGCTTTATGAAGTTTCGCTCAGTACCAGTCTCTGCTGCCTCAGCACCCTCCAGCATTAACCCACCCAAGCGCTTTTCGATGCGTGTGGCCGAGTGGCTACTGGACAGCCCGCGCCTGGGCGAAAACCCCAACGTCAAACACTTCGCCGGACGTTTACTCAAGCAACCTGCCCGTGAAGGCGTAGTGGCCGCGCAAAGCCGCCTCGGCCAATTGATGTGCCGCGAATGCGGGAATGCCCGGGATCGCCGTATTGGCCAGGACCTGTTGCGCCAGGCTGCGCGCGCCGGGGACCGACGCGCCCAGCAGGAACTCGGCCTGATCGAAGACTGAGCTGTCCAAGACCTGACGCCTTGGTTAACCTTCACGCTTTATCTAATCGGCAGGAGTGGCTATGGCGATGGACTTGACCAGCGCATTGCTGGGGCTGGCGGGCGCTGCACTGCCGTTGCTGGTACTGGCCTGGCAACTTCAGCGTCGGGCGAGTACGGGGCAGGCCGAACTGGCATTGCTGGAAGAGCGCCTGGCCATGGCCCAGCTGACGCAGGATGGCTTGAACGCCCAGCTCGACACCTGCCGTGATGAAGTCGCTGACCTGAGCCAGGCCAACGCCGCCAAACAAGCCGATCTGGCAGCCCTGCGCCGTGAAGTCGAGTTGCTGCAGATCGAACGCGACGATGCCCGCGACGCAGCCCACGCCTGGAACATCGAACGTGCCGGCAAAGAAGCTGAGTTGCGTCGCCTGGACGCTCAGGCTGCCTCCCTCAACGCCGAGTTGCGTGAGCAGCAGGAAAGCCATCAGCAGCGCCTCAACGACCTGCAAGGCTCGCGAGACGAGCTGCGAGCGCAATTCGCCGAGCTGGCGGGCAAGATCTTCGACGAGCGCGAACAGCGTTTTGCCGAAACCAGTCAGCAGCGTCTGGGGCAATTGCTCGACCCGTTGAAGGAGCGCATCCAGTCATTCGAAAAACGCGTCGAGGAAAGTTACCAGGCCGAAGCCCGCGAGCGCTTTTCCCTGGCCAAGGAACTGGAGCGTCTGCAACAACTGAACCTGCGCCTGAGCGACGAAGCCACCAACCTCACCCGCGCCTTGAAAGGGCAGAAAACCCAAGGCAATTGGGGTGAACTGATTCTTGAACGGGTGCTTGAACACGCGGGCCTGGAGAAGGGGCGCGAGTACCAGACCCAGGTCAATCTAAAGGGGCCGGACGGCGAGCGATTCCAGCCGGATGTGATTATTTACCTGCCTGGCGACAAGCAGGTCGTGGTCGATTCCAAGGTCAGCCTCACGGCTTATCAGCAATATGTGGCCGCCGAAGACGACGGCATCGGCCAGATCGCCATCAAGCAGCACGTGCTGTCCCTGCGCAATCATGTCAAAGGCCTGGCCGGCAAGGACTACAAGCGGCTCGACGGGTTGCACAGCCTGGATTTCGTCCTGCTTTTCGTCCCGATCGAAGCGGCGTTTTCCGCGGCGTTACAGGCAGAGCCGACGTTGTTTCAGGAGGCCTTCGACCGCAACATCGTGATCGTCAGCCCGACCACGTTGCTGGCCACTTTGCGGGTCATCGACAGCCTGTGGAAGCAAGAGCGCCAGAGCCAGAACGCTCGGGAAATCGCCGAGCGCGCCGGATGGCTGTACGACAAGTTCGTGTTGTTCATTCAGGATCTGGATGAGGTCGGCAATCGCTTGCAGCAACTGGACAAGGCCTACAGCTCTGCCCGCAATAAGCTGACAGAAGGCCGTGGCAACCTGGTCAGTCGCAGCGAACAGCTCAAATTGCTTGGCGCGCGGGCCAGCAAGAGCTTGCCGGCGGACCTGCTGGAGCGGGCCATGACGGATGTCGATGGCTTGGCCGAGTTGCCCGAATAAGCCATCTTTTACGATGGCATCTGTGGCGAGGGGGCTTGCTGTGGCGAGGGAGCTTGCTCCCGTTGGGCTGCGCAGCAGCCCCCGTTTCCCGTAAAGCAATCCGCGTTGCGTGTTTTGCGACTGCTGCGCAGTCTAGCGGGAGCAAGCTCCCTCGCCACAGGTTCTGGGCTAGCCAGACGCATTTATTACAACGGCAAATGCCGACTCAACAACGCTCGCAACGCTGCCGGCTTCACCGGTTTGGCCAGGTAATCCAGGCCCGCTGCATGCACCTGGGCCACGGTCTCCGGCCGTCCATCGGCGCTGATCACCACCCCCGGCACCGGCTCGCCCAATTGCGTGCGCAACCACGCCATCAAGTCGGTTCCGGTCTCGCCATCGTCCAGGTGGTAATCCACCAGCGCCAACTGCGGCCGCATCCCGTCGTTGAGCAGCGTCGCGCATTCATCACGGTTGCGCGCGGTCCAGACCTGGCAACCCCAGCGCGTGAGCAGGCTGTTCATGCCGATCAGAATGCTGTCCTCGTTATCGATGCACAGCACCTGCGCGCCGCCGAGCAAATGGCCATTGAGTTCGGCAACCTTGGCCGGCACCGCGGCTTGTGCCCGAGCCAATGGCACGCTGACACTGAATACACTGCCGCGTCCCGGCCAGGAGCGTACGCGCAAAGTGTGACCGAGCACGCGGCACAGTCCATCGGCAATCGCCAGTCCCAGGCCCAGGCCTTTCTCGGCCCGGGTCTGGTGGCTGTCGAGGCGTTTGAACTCTTCGAAAATCACCTGTTGTTTGTCTTTCGGAATACCCGGTCCACGGTCCCAGACCTCCAGGCACAGCTCGCCGTTGCGCCGCCGAACGCCGAGCAGCACGGGGCCTCTGGCGTAGCGGAAGGCATTGGTCAGGAAGTTCTGCAAGATCCGTCGCAGCAGTTTGATGTCGCTGTCGACCCGTAGCGTGCTGCCCCGGACGCGGAATTTCAGCCCCTGTTCCTGAGCAAGTGCCTTGAACTCGGCCCCCAGCGTGTCAAACAACTCATTGAGCACGAAGGGCTTGCGATCAGGGTTGATCTTGCCGCTTTCCAGGCGGGAAATATCCAGCAGATCACTGATCAGGTCTTCGGCCGAACGCAGTGAGCTGTCCAGGTGATGAACCAGCTTCTGCGCTTCGCTGGACAAACCCTCTTCCTGATGGGAGAGGGCGGCAGAGAACAGCCGCGCGGCGTTCAGCGGTTGCATCAAGTCATGGCTGACGGCGGCCAGGAAACGGGTTTTCGACTGGTTGGCCGATTCGGCGGTGCCCTTGGCTTCGGTCAGGGCAAGGTTGAGTTGCGACAGTTCGTGGGTCCGTTCGGCGACCCGCCGCTCAAGGCCTTCATTGGCTTCGGTCAGCGCCTGCTCGGCTTCGCGGAACGCGGTGATGTCGGTGAAGCTCATGACGAAACCGCCGCCGGGCATCGGGTTGCCGATCAGCTCGATCACTCGGCCATTGGGGAATAGTCGTTCGGAGGTGTGGGCGCGGCCCTGACGCATCCAGTGCAAGCGGCGGGCGACATGCACCTCAGCTTCGCCGGGGCCACACAGGCCGCGTTCGGCGTTGTAGCGAATGATGTCGGCAATCGGCCGGCCGACGCTGATCAAACCGTCGGGGTAGTTGAACAGCTCCAGGTAGCGCCGGTTCCAGGCCACCAGTTTCAGCGACTGGTCGATCACGCTGATGCCCTGGGTGATGTTCTCGATGGCGCCTTGCAGCAGGGCGCGGTTGAATTGCAGCACTTCCGAGGTTTCGTCGGCGATCCGTACGACGTCCTCCAGTTGCATTTCTCGACCTTCGATGGCTGCTTTTACCACCGCCCGAGTCGAAGAGGCACCGAGTACACCGGCCAGCAAGCGTTCGGTATGGGCGATCCATTCACCGTCGGCGTTCTGGTTCGGGTTGAAACCTTTGCCCTGGCGGTAGGCGAAACGGATGAAGCTCTGACGGGCCCGTTCTTCGCCGACAAACCGGGCAGCCAGTTGCAGCAAGTCGTCGATCTGTACCGCCAGCATCGAGCGGGCGCTGGGGCGGGGGCTGATTTCCTGGCCGATGAAACGACCGGCCTGCCAGTGCTCCGAAACCCGCGTGCGTGACAGCACCGAGACCCAGGCGAATAAGGTGAAGTTACCCGCCAGGGACAACACCACGCCTTGAGTCAGCGGCGTGATCGGCAGGTTCAGCGGGTTGCTTTGCAGCCAGGCCAGGCCCGGAAAACTGCTCAAGGGCAAGCCGAGGCTGTTGGCGGCAACCGGCAACACCAGGGTGTAGAACCAGAGGAATGTCCCGGTGGCCAGCCCGGCGAACACGCCACGGCGGTTAGCCTGTTTCCAGTACAGCGCGCCGAGCATGGCCGGGGCCAGTTGGGTCACGGCGGCGAATGCTATCTGGCCGATGGTCGCCAGGCTCGCGGTCGAGCCCAGCAGGCGATAGCTGACGTAGGCCAGCAGCAGAATGACCACGATGCTCACCCGGCGCACCGAAAGCATCCACTGGCGGAACACTTCGAATGGCCGTTCAGCGTTGTTGCGCCGCAGCAACCATGGCAGCAGCATGTCGTTGGAGAGCATGGTCGACAGCGCCACGCTGGCGACGATCACCATGCCGGTCGCCGCCGAAGCGCCGCCAATGAACGCCAGCATCGCCAGGGCAGGGTGAGATTGGGCCAGAGGCAGGCTGATAACGAATGAGTCCGGCAGCACCGAACTGGGCAGCAACATCTGACCGGCCAGTGCAATCGGCACCACAAACAGCGCCGCCAGCGCCAGATACGTCGGGAACACCCACTTGGCCAGGCGCAAATCCTGGGGGTCGATGTTTTCCACCACGGTCACATGGAACTGCCGGGGCAGGCAGATGATCGCCATCATCGCCACACCGGTCTGCACCACCATGGACGGCCAGTTGATGGTTTCCTTCCAGTACTCTTCCAGGCGCGGGGCGAGCATGGCCTGGTCGAACAGGTCGTCGAAACCGTCGTACAGGCCGTAGGTCACGAACGCGCCGACCGCGAGAAAAGCGAACAGCTTGACCAGCGATTCAAAGGCAATCGCCAGCACCATGCCGCGGTGGTGTTCCGTGGCGTCGAGGTTGCGGGTACCGAAAACGATGGTGAACAGCGCCAGCACCAAAGATACGATCAGCGCCGTGTCCTGCGCGCGCGTGCCCATGGCGTCGGCGCCGGCGCCGATCAACAGGTTCACGCCCAGCACGATGCCCTTGAGCTGCAAGGCGATGTAGGGCAGCACGCCGACCAGGCAAATCAGCGCGACGACTACCGCCAGGGACTGGGATTTACCGTAACGGGCGGCGATGAAGTCGGCGATGGAGGTGATGTTCTCCTGCTTGCTGATCATCACCATTTTTTGCAGGACCCACGGCGCGCACACCAGCAGCAAGATCGGCCCGAGGTAGATCGGCAGGAAGGACCAGAGTTGTTCGGCCGCCTGGCCCACGGCGCCAAAGAACGTCCAGCTGGTGCAATAAACCGCCAGCGACAGGCTGTACACCCAGGCACGCACCCGTGGCGGCAACGGCGTGCTGCGACGGTCGCCGTAAAAGGCGATGGCGAACAGGATGGCCATATAGGCCAGGGCGACAGTGGCGATCAGCCCGGTGGACAGCGACATGGTAACTCCAGACAAAAGACATCCGGGACTGTGCCCGATCCAGACAGTCTCGCATGACCGCCTGAGTTAGTCAGTGTCGACCAAGGTCGTGGCGTGGCGGGGTGTCGCAGGTTGGCAGTCAGTTGGATTGCTGGAGTCTTTTCGGGCCTCTTCGCGGGCAAGCCTCACTGACTCAACGCAATATCGATCAGCCGATGCAACTCTTCAACCTCCAGCGCCTGCGCCGCAAACAGGATGCGAAACACCGTCGGTGCCACCACCATATTGATCAGCCGGTCGACACTTGGCCGTGGTTGATCGGGATAGCGATCCAGAATCGTCTGCAACTGCCCGCCAATGATCGTCACGCAATAGCCCGGCGTGGCGCTGGATTGCACGTCGCGCATCATGTTGCGCCCGGGTTCGGAACTCATTTCATCCAGATACTGCTCGGCCCAAGCCCGCACGTCCCCGCGCAAGCTGCCGGTATTGGCCGGCTCACTGTCGGGGCGCATGCGGGCGAGGGCGACATCAGCCAGCAGTGCTGACAAATCACCCCAGCGCCGGTAAATAGTCGACGGCGTCACCCCGGCCCGGGCAGCAATCTGCGGCACAGTCACGCAGGCGCGGTCCTGCTCTTGGAGGAGCGTGCGGACAGCCGAATGAATCGACTCTTGAACCCTGGCACTTCTGCCACCAGGGCGTAAACCTTCTTTAATAGCCATGCGGCGGACCTTAACACAAAGAATTTGCTTTAAGCGCTGACCAGTAGCAGACTCCGCAAAAGCAAAAAATTAGCTTTTGCGGAGTGTGCTCATGTCTCTTCCAGCGACAAATCGTTCCAGCCTGTGGTTTCTGGCGATCACCTTACTCAGTTTTCTCGCCGCTTCCACCGCGCCGACCCCGTTGTATCACCTCTATCAGGAACACCTGCAATTCTCGGCTGCGATCCTGACCCTGATTTTCGGTGTCTACGCCCTCAGCTTGCTGGCGGCGCTGCTCACGGTCGGTTCGCTGTCGGATTATCTGGGGCGCAAACCGGTGATTTTTACCGCCGTGTTGCTGAATATGCTGGCGATGTTGCTGTTCATCAACGCCGACAGCGTCGCCTGGTTGATCGGAGCGCGGGTACTTCAGGGGTTTGCGACGGGAATGGCCACCGCCGTCTTGAGTGCGGCGCTGCTGGACACTGATCGCCAGCAAGGACCGATGGTCAACAGTGTTGCGCCGTTGCTGGGCATGGCGCTGGGGGCCATGGGTTGCGGATTATTGGCCGAGTTTGCGCCCCTGCCGCTGCAATTGACCTATTGGGTGTTGTTCGCGCTGTTTGTGATGCAAGCGCTGTACGTCTGGCGCCTGCCGGAAAGCGTCAGCCGACAACCGGGTGCCTGGGCCTCGCTGCGCCCGACCCTGCATGTGCCGATTCAGGCGCGGCGTATGTTGTGGCGCGTGCTGCCGATAGACCTCGCTGTGTGGGCGCTCGGTGGCTTTTTCGCCTCCCTGGCGCCGTCCCTGGTGCGGACAGCCACCGGGTCCACGTCGAACCTGATTGGCGGTGCGACGGTGGCCGTGTTGACGGTGACCGGCGCCTCGATGATCTACACCTTGCGCAATCGGCCGGCCGACAAGGTCTTGCTGCTGGGCGCGAGCTTGCTGCCCGCAGGCGTTGCGCTGATTTTGTTGGCGGTCCACAGCGCCAGCCTGCCATTGTTTTTCTTCGGCACGCTGGTGGCGGGCGGCGGTTTTGGTGCGGGTTTCCTGGGTGCCTTGCGCAGCCTCGTGCCGCTGGCCTTGCCCCATGAACGGGCCGGGTTGATGTCGGCGTTTTATGTGCTCAGTTATCTGGCGTTCTGCTTGCCGTCGTTGCTGGCCGGTAATCTGACCCGCACCTTTGGGCTGGTAGCGACCACCGACGGTTACGGCGCGATACTGATCATCCTGTCGCTCGCTGCGCTGATCGGCTTGCTTCGTGAGCGGCCCGTCAAAGCCTGTGGCGTCGATGTTCGATGACCGTTAGCCTAGGCACCGCCATTCATTTCGACGGACCGACCCATGAAGATCATCCGCAGCAAATCCTTCACCGGTGACCGCGCCTGGGCAGCGCTGGATATCGCCAACATGAACGGCATCACCACCCGTTTGCACTGGACCGATCAGCCGTATAAATGGCACGTCAACGATGGTCAGGAAGTGTTCGTGGTGCTCGACGGTCAGGTGCAGATGCGTTATCGCGAAGCAGGCCTCGAAAAGGAAACCCTGCTGGAGGTCGGCGATATTTTTTATGCCTCGGTGGGCACCGAACATGTGGCTCATCCGCAGGGCGTGGCGAGGATATTGGTGATCGAGACTGAGGGCAGCGTCTGATGCTATATCTGTAAAACAGATAACAGTTAGAGAAATTACCCGTTATATCGATATTCTATTCAGATCTATCATGAGCGCCTACCTCATTAGAGGACAGGAGTTCACCATGACCTGCACCCGTAGCGTTAAACCCGGTATCAAACCGCTCAGTCATCTGCAGCACCCAAGAGAAGCCATCCGCCAATTCACCCCGAACTGGTTCGCCGCGACCATGGGCACCGGGGTATTGGCACTCGCGCTCGCGCAACTGCCCCTCGCAATACCCGGCCTGCGTGAGTTGGCCGAAGGTTTGTGGCTGTTCAATATTGTTCTGTTTGCGTTGTTCACGGCCATGTATGCCGCGCGTTGGGTCATGTTCTTCGACGAGGCGCGGCGGATTTTCGGCCATTCCACGGTTTCGATGTTTTTCGGCACCATTCCCATGGGCCTGGCGACCATCATCAATGGCTTTCTGCTGTTCGGCCTGCCGCGTTGGGGCGACGGTGTGATTCATCTCGCCGAAGTGCTGTGGTGGCTGGACGTGGCGATGTCGCTGGCCTGCGGCGTGCTGATTCCCTACATGATGTTCACCCGTCAGGAGCACAGCATCGACCAGATGACCGCCGTTTGGCTGTTGCCGGTGGTGGCGGCGGAAGTGGCGGCTGCCAGCGGTGGCTTGCTGGCGCCGCACCTGGCCGATGCTCATTCCCAGTTGGTCGTGCTAATAACCAGCTACGTGCTCTGGGCTTTTTCCCTGCCGGTGGCGTTCAGCATTCTGACCATCCTGTTGCTGCGCATGGCGTTGCATAAATTGCCCCACGAAAACATGGCCGCCTCGAGCTGGCTGGCGCTTGGGCCGATTGGCACGGGTGCGCTGGGCATGTTGTTGATGGGCGCCGACGCACCGGCGATCTTTGCCGCCAACAGTCTGCCGGGGATCGGTGAAATAGCTGAGGGGCTTGGGTTAGTCGCCGGTATCACGCTGTGGGGCTTCGGGCTTTGGTGGATGCTGATAGCGCTGCTGATCACTGTGCGTTACTTGCGCGCCGGTATCCCGTTCAATCTCGGCTGGTGGGGGTTCACTTTCCCGCTGGGTGTCTATTCCCTGACTACGCTGAAACTGGCCAGCACCTTGAACCTGACGTTTTTCAGTGTCTTTGGTTGCGTGTTGGTGGCCATGCTGGCGGTGATGTGGCTGATTGTCGCCAAACGCACGGTACAGGGCGCGTGGAAGGGCGAATTGTTTGTCTCGCCGTGCATCGCAGGATTAAACAAATAACCGGCAAAGATTAGGTAATGTGTGTGGCCTGGATCGACGTTCGACATTCCAATAACAGTATCCACGCCGCTCTCTACCCAAAATCAGCTACCCAATATCAGGGACACATGGAAGATGAGTCACCCCTCGCAGTTCACCTTGCTTCGCACTCGGCGCTTCCTGCCTTTTTTTGTCACGCAGTCCCTTGGGGCCTTTAACGACAACATCTTCAAGCAGTCGCTGATCCTCGCCATTTTGTACAAGCTGACCATCGAGGGTGACCGTTCGATCTGGGTCAACCTGTGTGCGCTGCTGTTTATCCTGCCGTTCTTCCTGTTCTCGGCCCTGGCCGGTCAGTTCGGGGAGAAGTTCGCCAAGGACGCGCTGATTCGTCTGATCAAGATCGGGGAAATCGTCATCATGACGGTGGGCGCGGTCGGTTTCATGTTCGATCACCTGTCGCTGATGCTGTTGGCGCTGTTTGCCATGGGCACCCACTCGGCGCTGTTCGGGCCGGTGAAGTACTCGATCCTGCCGCAGGCCTTGCGCGAAGAAGAGCTGGTGGGTGGCAACGGCCTGGTGGAAATGGGCACCTTCCTGGCAATTCTCGCCGGGACGATTGGCGCCGGGATCATGATGTCTACCAGTAACTACGCGCCGGTGGTGTCCACGGCAATCATCGGCATCGCGGTGCTCGGTTACCTGGCCAGCCGCAACATTCCCCGGGCCGCGGCGGCATCGCCGCAAATGCGCCTGAACTGGAACATCTTCAGCCAGTCCTGGGCTACGTTGAAGCTGGGCCTGGGGCAGACCCCTGCGGTCTCGCGTTCGATCGTCGGCAACTCATGGTTCTGGTTTGTCGGGGCGATTTATCTGACGCAGATCCCGGCGTATGCCAAGGAATGGATGCACGGCGACGAGACCGTGGTGACGCTGATTCTTACAGTGTTCTCGGTCGGTATCGCACTGGGTTCGATGCTCTGCGAGAAACTCTCCGGGCGCAAAGTCGAAATCGGTCTGGTGCCGTTTGGCTCATTCGGTCTGACGGTATTTGGCCTGTTGCTGTGGTGGCATTCCGGTGGAATTCCGGACAGCGTTACCGGCCATGGCTGGATCGAAATCCTTGGGTTCGGTCACACCTGGCTGGTGTTGATCGACATCCTCGGGCTTGGAGTTTTCGGCGGTTTCTACATCGTGCCGCTGTATGCGCTGATCCAGTCCCGCACTGTCGAGAACGAACGGGCCCGAGTGATCGCCGCCAACAACATTCTCAACGCCCTGTTCATGGTGGTGTCGGCGATTGTGTCGATCGTCTTGCTGAGCATCGCCAAGCTGTCGATCCCGCAGCTGTTCCTGGTGGTGTCGTTGCTGAACATCGGCGTTAACGCCTACATCTTCAAAATCGTCCCCGAGTTCAGCATGCGTTTCATGATCTGGCTGCTCGGCCATTCCATGTACCGCGTCGAGCATCGCAACCTTGAACTGATTCCCGATGAGGGTGCCGCGCTGCTGGTTTGCAACCATGTGTCGTTCGTCGATGCGTTGTTGATTGGCGGCGCAGTGCGTCGGCCGATTCGCTTTGTGATGTATTACAAAATCTACAACCTGCCGGTGCTGAACTTCATCTTCCGCACGGCCGGGACGATTCCGATAGCCGGGCGCCAGGAAGACATTCAGATCTACGAAAAAGCCTTCACCCGCATCGCCCAGTATCTGAAGGATGGCGAGTTGGTGTGCATTTTCCCTGAAGGCAAGTTGACCGCCGATGGTGAGATCAACGAGTTCAAGGGCGGGCTGACGCGAATTCTCGAAGAAACGCCGGTGCCGGTGATTCCGCTGGCGTTGCAGGGGTTGTGGGGGAGTTTCTTCAGCCGCGATCCGAACAAGGGCTTGTTCCGTCGGTTGTGGTCGCGGGTGACCTTGGTGGCAGGGCCGGCGGTGGCGGTTGAAGTGGCGGAGCCAGCGAAGTTGCAGGCGTTGGTGGGGGATTTGCGTGGGGCCGTTAGATAGTTGGTAAGTGGGTGGGCGCCATCGCGGGCAAGCCCGCGATGGCGCCATAAGCCTAAGCGCTAACCTTGAGCCCGACCAGCCCGGTAATGATCAATGCCACACTGGCCAGCCGAAACAGCGCCATGGACTCACCAAACAGAATGATCCCGGCGATCACCGTGCCCACCGCACCCACGCCGGTCCAGATCGCATAGGCCGTGCCCAGCGGCAATTCCTTCATGGCAAGGCCCAGCAGGCCAAGGCTGATCGCCATGGCGGCAACGGTCAATGCGGTAGGGAGAGGGCGGCTGAAGCCGTCGGTGTATTTCAGGCCAACGGCCCAGCCGACTTCGAACAGGCCGGCGAAAAACAGAATGATCCAGGACATGGAAGACCTCCATCGATGGATGGGGTCGTCCCCGGATTAAGCACTCGATCGAGCCGCGAGGTCGTCCCCGCGTTGCGCAATAGAGTGCCCATCATTAACCCGAGGATCAAGTTTTCGGATCAGTCAGCCACCTGCTGAGCAGCGATTTTCCGATCCTCTTTCTCGCTCATGCGACGGAAATACGTCGAGAGCAGCGCCCCGGAAATGTTGTGCCAGACGCTGAACAGCGCGCTCGGCACCGCCGCCAGTGGCGAGAAGTGCGCACTGGCCAGCGCCGCACCCAGGCCGGAGTTCTGCATACCGACTTCCAGTGCCAGGGATTTGCGTTGGGCCAGCGGCAGGTTGAACAGGCGCCCGGTGAAGTAACCCAGCAAGTAGCCGAAGCTGTTGTGCAGCATCACCACGGCCATGATCAGCAGACCGGATTCGGCAATCTTCGCCTGGCTGGCAGCCACCACGGCCGTGACGATGATCACGATGCTCACCACCGACACCAGTGGCAACACTTCTACCGCGTGACGAACCCGATCACCGAGCACGCGTTGGGCAACCACGCCAAGTACGATCGGCAACAGCACTACTTGCAGGATCGACCAGAACAGCTCCATGAACGACACCGGCAACCAGGCCGAGGCCAGCAGCCAGATCAGCGCCGGTGTCAGCAATGGCGCGAGGAGGGTGGTGACGGCGGCAATGGCCACCGACAACGCCAGGTCGCCGCGAGCCAGCCAGGTCATCACGTTCGACGAAGTGCCACTCGGGCAGCAGCCGACCAGAATTACCCCGACGGCAATCTCTGGCGGCAGGTGGAATACCTGGCAGAGCAACCACGCCATGCCGGGCATGATCACGAAATGGGCGACCACGCCCAGGGCCACGCGCCACGGATGGCGAGCGACTTCGGCGAAGTCTTCGAGCTTGAGGGTCAGGCCCATGCCGAACATCACCAGCCCCAGCAGCGGCACGATTGCGCCTTTCAAGCCGATGAACCAGGCCGGCTGCAGAAACGCCACGATGGCGAAAATCAGTACCCAGTAAGCGAAGGTGTTGCCGACAAAACGACTCAATGCAGCGAGTGCGCGCATGGCCTGATCCTTGTTATGTGTTTAAAAGCGGGTAGGGCTTGGAACTTGGGTTGCCTGCAAAAAGATCGCAGCCTTCGGCAGCTCCTGCATTTGAAATGCGATCCTCTGTAGGAGCTGCCGAAGGCTGCGATCTTTTCTTACCAGGCGCCGCCGATCAAGGCCGGCGCCCTAAGGCAATCAGATACCCTGTGGGGTCTCTTCACCACCCAACGCATCAACCAGTGCCGGCAGGAAGTCGCCGAAGGTCAGCATCATCAGGGTGAAGCTGGCGTCCAGTTGGCCCAGAGCTTCGTCGCCACCGTCCTGTTCCGCCTGATCTTGCAGCAGGTCTTCGAACTTCAGGCGCTTGACCACCATTTTGTCGTCGAGCACGAACGACAGTTTGTCCTGCCAGGCCAGCGACAGTTGAGTGACCACTTTGCCGGTGCTCAGGTGCAGCTGGATTTCTTCGCTGGTCAGGTCCTGACGCTTGCAACGCACGATGCCGCCGTCTTCGTGGGTGTCGCGCAGTTCGCACTCGTCCAGCACAAAGAAATCGTCCGCAGCTTTCTGAGTGGTAACCCACTCGGTCATGGTCGCGGTCGGGGACATCTTCACTGTCAGCGGACGTACCGGCAGCGAGCCGATCACTTCACGCAGGGTGGACAGCAGGTCTTCGGCACGTTTCGGGCTGGCCGAGTTCACCAGGATCAGGCCCTGTTTCGGCGCGATGGCGGCGAAGGTCGACGAGCGACGGATAAAGGCGCGGGGCAGGAAGGCCTGGATGATTTCATCCTTGATCTGATCGCGCTCCTTTTTATAGACCTTGCGCATTTGTTCGGCTTCGATCTCTTCGACCTTTTCCTTCACTGCGTCACGCACGACGCTGCCCGGCAGAATGCGTTCTTCTTTACGGGCGGCGATCAGCAGGAAGTCTCCGCTGACGTGTACCAGCGGTGCGTCTTCGCCCTTGCCGAATGGCGCGACGAAACCGTAGGTGGTCAACTCCTGGCTTGCACATGGACGCGCCAGTTTGGTGGCCAGTGCAGTTTCCAACGCCTCGGCATCAAAAGGCAGATCTTGGGTCAGGCGATAGATAAGCAGGTTTTTGAACCACATGGGGTGAGTCTCTCCTTTATACAAAGGGGGGCATTATTGTCTTCGCCGGGTCATAGGCCAACCCTTCTCTAAGCCTTTGGAAGGCCTGAGAAAATTATTTAAAAAAGTGCTTGCCAGAGGTTGGGTCGCTCCGTAGAATGCGCGCCACACCGAAGCGAAGGGTGATTAGCTCAGCTGGGAGAGCGTCTGCCTTACAAGCAGAATGTCGGCGGTTCGATCCCGTCATCACCCACCATTCGTTTCAAGTGTTTAGCGCAGCGGTAGTTCAGTCGGTTAGAATACCGGCCTGTCACGCCGGGGGTCGCGGGTTCGAGTCCCGTCCGCTGCGCCATATTCGGTAACCTGGAACACTGAACGCCAGGTCACTACGGAAAAACCCGCTGATGCGGGTTTTTTTCTGTCTCAAGTTTGTACCTTGTTCAATCGGGTTGTGTCGTTTCACCGGTTTTCGGATTTTTTTGAAAAAAACTTCAATTAAATCAACACTTTACGAAAACTTGTGGCATAATGCGTCCCGTAACGAAGCGAAGGGTGATTAGCTCAGCTGGGAGAGCGTCTGCCTTACAAGCAGAATGTCGGCGGTTCGATCCCGTCATCACCCACCATTCGTTTCAAGCGTTTCGCGCAGCGGTAGTTCAGTCGGTTAGAATACCGGCCTGTCACGCCGGGGGTCGCGGGTTCGAGTCCCGTCCGCTGCGCCATATTCGGTATCTGGAACACTGAACGCCAGATCACCACAGAAAGCCCGCTTAATGCGGGCTTTTTGCTGTCTGGGATTTGGCTTTTTACCGGATTCACTGAATAAAGCGACCTGTTCCGGTCGCTTTTTTCGTTTCTGCCTTATTTATTGTTCGGCGTTGCGGCTGTGTCGATAGTCGCTGACGGCCTCGTACACCGCTTTGCGCAACCGGTTGATCCCACCAATCGGCCGATGGGCTTCAAGGCCGAACCATGGATTGAACGACAGGTTGTCGCATTGCAGGTTCAGCGCCGGGGTGTCGAAATCCTGGGCGGGCAGCTTGATCCTGGCCACGGTTTCAAAGGGCGCGTCTCGTTCACGCCACTCGATGCTGGTGTCTTCGATCGGCATGTATTGGCTCGGATCCTGGCGCTGGACCTGTAACACGAAGCAGGCCGGCACCCGATCAGTCGACAGCTGCTGGTTCAGCGCACTGCGCAGGAAGTTCGGCAGGTTTTGATTTTGCGTGGGCAGCGTGTAGGTCGGGCAGCTCTCCGGATCCGGTATTACCCGGAATTTGACGTTGGCCTCACCAAACTTGTACGGCGAAACCGAAAAGTAGGTGGTCTGGGTCGGGCTCGCCGGGGCAGGGGAGAGTGTCGCCAGCGCAATAAACAGATGACGAACCTGCCAGGTGCGCGGGTCCCAAGCCGGGAAGAACGCCATTATCGTTTTGCCGTCAGCCTGAGCGGCCACATTCTGACGATACTCGGCGACATCGCTGACAAAGAAGTTCGGATGGTTGAACATCACGAAATCCTGTTCGCTGCGCCCTTGTCGATCACTCAGCAACTGTTTACCCGGCACATTGAACAACTTGATCGCCATGCCCCGGGCATCGCGGATGCTGTCGAACTGCGGATAGGCATTGCCGTTGGACAGCCGCATCGTCGCTTGCCAGGTTTTGCCGGGTTCGCTGAACACGCCTTGGCGCAACGCCGTCGCCAGATCCGGCAGCACCTGAACCTCGGCCTTCACGCAGCCATGGGCCTTGGCGTGAGCGTCGCGCAGATAGCGAGTACTTTCGCGGTGTTGATCGACGATCCGTACCGCCGTCTGGATGATGTCCCGGGTCATCGCCGCTTCGCCGTCCGGAATCAGTTCTTCAGCCGATACCGGGCCGCGATGTTGCCAGGCGAGCCATGCCATGGTCAGCGCCCAGCCGAGGACCCCCAACCCCAGCAACCACAGCAGGGTTTTACCAAGGAAGGCACCCAGACGCAGCCAGAGCGTGATCAGCATGGGTCATTCCTTTTGACTGATGAGGTGGTCTGGCAATTGCGACTCCAGCGGGCCGCCCAACACTTTCAGGTATTCCAGCAGCGCCCAGCGTTCCTGCGGCTGCAGCAGACGACCGATCACGCCATTACCGCGCTCGCCGTCGCGGAATTCGTGGCCGCTGTTGTGATTGCCGGTAATACGCGTGTCGAACACAAAACCGTTGGTGAAGGCTTCGGTGCGATAGCCCAGGTGTTTGGGGTCGTATTCGAAGGTGCCCTTGTAGAACGTTGTTGCGCGTTCATCCTGGGGCGAGAGCAGTTGATAAATGCTCGGCACCGAACCGTTGTGCAGAAACGGCGGCGTGGCCCAGACGCCTGCCAGTGGTCGGGCTTTATAGCTGCGTAATTCCTGGACACCGATAGGCAGGCCGAAACCGTCCAGGTTCGGACGCTCCGCCGGTGTCACATTGGCAGCGCGATAGGCCTGGTTCCCCACGAAAGCAGTGACGTAGGCCAGCCCCTTGGCCACTGACAACTGGCTCAAATCCAACGGTTCCGTGGGTTTTGGATGCAGTTGCACGTCCAGTTGCGCAAGCTCTGCCGGATCCCACTTCAAGGCCGTCAGGTCGAAGCGATGGTCGGCAATATTGTTGGCGGCGCCGGGGTCTGTGCCAATCACCTCCACGGGCAGCAATTTCAGATGTTGCACCGGTCTGCCGTCGCTTTGGGTGACGCGGGGGACGTGGCACCCAGCGCAGTTTTCGGTGAATAGTGCGCGGCCTTTTGCGGCCAACGGCTTGTCGATGGTGCCCAGCAAGGCTTCCGGCCAGACGGGCGGCTTGAGTCGTTGCAGGGTTTGTTCGATCCGGTGCAGATTGCGCACCCGGACGCTGGACGGATAGCGGTCGTCGCCCTTGAGGGGCTGCCCGCTGGCGTCGAAGAAATTCAGCGTGGCGCCAACACCCAAGGCCTCGCCGATGTTGCGGGCCATCGGTTGCTGCGCCGAGCCGTTCCACTGCACCCAGTCGAAGGTCCACATGTCCCACAGTTGCGGGTAGTCCACCGGCGCGTTGGCCACGCGGTAGTTGGCGGGCGAAATGGCGTCGCCGAAGCTGGCGTTGGCAATGCGCCCGAAGGCGTCGGTACGGCCGGGGCCTTCTTCGGTGGGGTAGAGCCCGCGATGGGTATCGTTCCAGGCCACTTTCAAGAAGGTATCGAGTGAGCTTTTAAAGTCCTGGCGTAGCTGTTGATGCCGGGCGTCATAGTCCTGGCCCAGAACGTTGCGCGCGAAACGTTCGAATTTCCACGGGTTGTAGTAAGTCGAGGCAAGGCTGGCCACCAGTGCCTGGCCGAAGCTGCCGCCGCGCAGGGTCGGGACGCTGGACGGCAACACATGCTGGGCCGAGCCGCCGTCGATGCGCACGGCCTGGCCATTGAAGCGTAATTCGCCGGTGTGGCAGGCGGCGCAAGTGATGTCCAGAAACTCTTCCTGGCTGCCCGGATTCTGATGACGGGCGAAACCGACGGGCAGGTTGCCAGGGTTGTCTGGCGTGGCTTTCTGGCCTGGATCGATCAGAAAACCAAAGCGTGCGAGGTATTCGGGGGCGGCGAATCGTTTTTGCGAGAACGGCAGTTCCAGGGCGTTGAACCAGTCATAGCGCAAGCCTTTGACTTGGGTGCCTTGGGGCGTGAAGTAGTAGGCCTGGCGGTCTGCGGCGCTCCATTGCTCCAGGTAATGCACCTGTTGCGCCGGTGACCAGGCCGGTAATTTCGGGTTGGCGACGTAGTACAGCACCACGGCGAGGCCTAGCCCCAGCAGTGCTACGATCAGAATCAGCAAGCGGATTATGAGGCGCACGATAAACATCCTTGTCAATTTGTAGCTCTCTTATGCCTCAGCTGATGAAGTGCGGCAAGAGGCCATTACGCCAAGGGCTGTGGGAACCGGCGTCGGGGTCTGTGAGAGCCAGATGACAGAAGCTTCATCGTTCTAATCCCGAAATGCGTTTAAACACCTGAACTTATCGGAAGTTTCCTGCTCTCATGCCGGTAGCCATTGGTCGTGGCCGCCTGATAAGCTCGCGGCTTTACTCGATTGCCCTTTAGGCGCATGAACAAGGAAATAGCATGAAACAGCATCGGTTGGCGGCGGCGGTGGCCCTGGTTGGCCTGGTACTTGCGGGTTGTGATTCGCAGACCAGCGTAGAGCTGAAAACCCCGGCGCAAAAAGCTTCCTACGGCATTGGCCTGAACATGGGCAAAAGTCTGGCTCAGGAAGGCATGGATGATCTGGACTCCAAAGCCGTAGCCCAAGGCATCGAAGATGCCGTCGGCAAGAAAGAACAGAAACTGAAGGATGAGGAACTGGTTGAAGCCTTCGCAGCGCTGCAGAAGCGTGCCGAAGAGCGTTTGGCCAAGATGAGCGAAGAGTCGGCAGCCGCCGGCAAGAAATTCCTCGAAGAGAATGGCAAGAAAGCCGGTGTCGTCACCACGGCTTCCGGCCTGCAATACGAAGTGGTCAAGAAGGCCGATGGCGCACAGCCTAAGCCGACCGACGTAGTGACTGTTCACTACACCGGTAAACTGACCAACGGCACCGTTTTCGACAGCTCCGTCGAGCGCGGCAGCCCGATCGATCTGCCGGTCAGCGGTGTGATTCCGGGTTGGGTCGAAGGCCTGCAACTGATGCACGTTGGCGAGAAGTACAAACTGTACATCCCTAGCGACCTGGCTTACGGCGCCCAAAGCCCTAGCCCGGCGATTCCAGCCAACTCGGTGCTGGTATTCGACCTGGAGCTGCTGGCCATCAAGGATCCAGCCAAACAAGACGACGCCAAGTAATCCGCGTCTGCTCGAAAAAACAACGCCTCGCTTATGCGGGGCGTTGTTGCATCTGGGGTTTGGTGAAGGTAAACAAAGCGAACGGATGCGGTACGCTGGAGTCATAGCCAGTGAGAGTGCCCGAGCTAGACGGACCGGTGCGCCAAGTCAATGAAATCTTGGGTTTTTTTATGTGAGTAAAAAACGCCCGATCTGAGCAAGACCCTTGTGAAACGGGGCTTCCAGCGGTGAAATGCAGCTCTGTTCACAAGGTTATCCACAATTTGTGTGGATAACATTTCAGTGGGAGGAAAAGATGAAAATGCCCTGGAATTTCGCCCGCTTCCTGCCAATGGCCGGGCGCCTGCTCGCCCGTGGTCGTTTGCCGACCCTGCTGTTCGCGGTTGCCAGCAAAGGCGCGAGCCAAGGTAATCGTCTGGGCAAACTTAAGGACGATCTGCGCTTGTTACAGGCACTCTGCCTGGCCTACTGGCGTGGCGAGTACCGGGCCATCAGCCCGAAAGCGATGGTTTCGGTGGTGGCCGGCCTGATGTATTTCCTGAGCCCGGTGGATGCGATCCCGGATTTCATCCCGGTGTTCGGCATGCTCGACGACATTGCCGTGCTGGCCTGGTTGATGAAAGTCCTCGATGACGAACTCAACGCCTTCCGCGCCTGGCGCAAACATCAGGCGCCGGAAAAACTCGCGGTGGTTGAACGCCTGCCCGATACCCCGGAACAGCTGCAACTTCAGGGCCCGAAAAAAAACTGAACCGATTCAGGATCATCCATATTCATACCCCCCCGCGACCTTGGCCGCTGTTAGGATTACACTTCTAGGGAAAAGTGCCGACTCGCTACGTGTCGTTGTCCTACGGGGTAGTCATGGATATTCAGATAATTACACGCGAAGGCGAACCAGAATATGCGGTTCTGCCATGGGCTCAGTATCAGGCTCTACTGAAAGCAGCAGGCATCAACGAACAACCACCGCGCGAAGCCTCAGTGCGTCCCGCGGCCACATCAGACCAGACTCTTCCGGGTCTGGATCAACTACGCAGTTTGCGCGAAGGGAAGGGCATCGCCATTGAGGCGCTTGCCCGCACGGTAGGCATCAGCCCGTCATATCTCGCCTTGATCGAAAGCGGTGAGCGTCAACCTGACGCTGCTATTCGCCGCAGCCTCGCCTGGGAATTGACGGTGCCGGGATGGAGGGATGAATCGTGAGCGTACGCATCAGTCGTCAACATTGGGATGGATTGTTGGGGGAACTGGATCAGGCGCGCCGTCAGCGCCATCTTTTGACTTATCGGGCGTTGCTGGAGCGTTTGCAGCTACCCACGCCCGCCATGCAAACCCTGACCGCCGCCCTTGAACACCTGGCCGCGCTGGATGCCAAGGCCGAGCAGCCGCTGCGCAGCTCACTGGTAATCAGCCAGGGCGCCAGCCGCTTGCCGCGCACCGGCTTCTTCGAATGTGTCGAGCGCCTCGGGCGCTTCTCCGGACCGTCCG
Source organism: Pseudomonas sp. B21-019 (assembly GCF_024749225.1). NCBI lineage: Bacteria > Pseudomonadati > Pseudomonadota > Gammaproteobacteria > Pseudomonadales > Pseudomonadaceae > Pseudomonas > Pseudomonas sp. B21-019. The sequence continues at coordinate 4,474,621 of NZ_CP087193.1, read as the reverse complement.
ATGGCGTGGCTGCCGCGTCCTGGCATGCCTCGGAAGTGGTGCGGGTGTTCGAATACGAGTACCCCGAGTCGGCGGAAGCCTGAGTGTTTCTACGACTCAAGGCGCGGACCGGTTACTGGCTGGCCCGCCGTTTGTTCCACTGGTCGTGGTTTGTGCGCCAGCCACGAGGCTGGCGCTGGCTCGAAGGCCAGTTCGCGCGCATGGCGAACCTGGGCGACGTCGGCGCCCAGAGCTTCTACGGCCACATCCTGACCTTTCGCGGTGTCGGTCTTGGGGCTCGCGAGGAAGGCGTACGACTACTGCGCCTGGCTGCGTTGGCGGGGGATGGCAAGGCGGCGTATCAAGTGGGCGTGATCTGCCTCGCGGGGACGCCGAGCAAGGCGCCGGATCCGGTGGAAGCGGCGCGGTTTTGGCGTATTGCCTTGAAGGCCGGGCATCCGTTGGCTGAGATTAAGTTGAAAGGGTTGGCGAGTGGTGATGTTGAGCAGTGATTCGATGTTCTTCGATGAGCAAGCGTTGTGGGGGGATCCTAACGATGGTCAATTATAAATTCTATGGTGAGCTGCTTTCGGCTAATTGCAGCCCTTAGTAACAGCCAGCAATCGGCCATTTCCGCTACCGGCTAGTCTCACCCCAATATTTTTTTACTACAGCGAAGGGCTTGTACCTATATCTAAGTATGTCAAAGATTTTTTTGCCCGAGCACTAAGCTCGTCCCTCATCTAGCCCCCATTGCTAACTTCTGAATCGCGCGAACCATTTTTCTATAATCCAAGCGCTTCGTTAACCTTGTCAATGACGTTGTCCCCAATCACAAGCCTAAATGGCATGCCTGGTACGCTCAATATTTTGCTCGAAAGCGATACTTCGAGGATGTCCTGTGATACTTTAAATTCAAAGAGTTTTGCTTTATCTCCGACCAGTGATTGAGCCAAGATTTTGAGTTCATCACCTTGGGCATTAGAATGAAGTCCCGCCAAAATTGGCGCGACAACTGATAACAAGATATTGCGTATTGACTCACTCTCGTTAATTGGCAGTGTATCTGCTGCAAATACAATACATCTAGCAATGTCAGCGTAGTGATCTTGGATCTGCGCGGGCTCAAGTTGATCTATATATTCCATTTCTACTGCAGCTGCGCTTGGTTTTTCTTGCGATGTTAATTGATCGGAGGACTGATAATAAGACTCAATAGATCCCCGGCGTAGTACAAAACAATCTGCACTCTCTAACAAAACCAGTAGTGCCGACAGCCGGCTTTTCATACCTAACCAAACCTGCCTATTATCTAATGTAACCAACTGTGCATCTGAGTTAATAAATAACGTGCAAAATGCTGCACGTCGCTTCGCTTGCTTTTCATCTTCGGCAGAACGATTTATCCAATACGGGTGAGTCTCTGCCATAGATCTAAGCGCCGTCCACTCCACATCCACGAAATCGCAAAAATCCGAAAATATAGTTTTCGCCATCCTCAATGCAGTGGGAAAACCATTAATGCTGGCTCTAGCATCTGCGACGGTATTTTCGAAAAGCACATCTGATATCAATTCCATACCATCAGCGATAGCGTCTGCGTCTACTAGAATAACTGGTTGTTTCCCAAGCAATTGTAGCAGTTTTCTAGTAACTGGCATTTGCCCCTTACCGACTACTGGCAATAATTGCGAACCAGCAGCTTCCAAGTGCATATCCATTTTTGCAGCAATTGCTGTACAAATAATTACATCTGAGGGGCCTTCTACTAACAAGGGACGTTTACAAAATAAAGACAGCTTATGTTCTTGTCCAAGGCGGGCAACCAGTGCTTTTATTTTTTTTCCTTGTAGTTCATCAGTGGAGGGAGCTAACTGAATGGGGTTTTCTTTTACGTCATAACAAAACACCAAATTAGATAAGTCACTTGGTTTAGTGATATGAAGCATTTCCGTGGAATGGGTTGCTATCACGACAAGTTTTTTGGTGGGGCCTTCTTGCGGTAACCCCGCGACTAATCTAATTTCCTTTGCTAGAAAGGCCTGCAATTGTGGATGGAGAGAAACCTCTGGCTCATCGATGAGCAATGATCCTACCTCATCATCATAAAGCGCTGTAAGTATCCCAATAAGATGTAACAATCCTGACGCTTCCCGGCCAGAAGAGTATGGTTTTGCGCCAGCTTCAAGCCTGGCAAATCTAACATTTAAATTGCCACCATCCCAATCGACAATCAAATCACGACGAAAAAGTTTTTTAAGTCGCTCTTGTATTTTTACTTGAATATCTGGCCGCTGTGAAAGTGTTTGAAAATCACCATTCAACGTTTCATTGATGTGGCGTCTTTCTATATCGCTCTTACTTCCAAAATTTGCTTGGTCATACATGATGCTATTTGTGCGGTGGCCGTCGTAATTAGAGCGATAAGTCTCAATGCTTCCTATTCGGCCGGCAGATATAAAGCGGACCTTTCGATCTGCTGAGTATTTAGCGATATCTCCAATCAACCCGCGGAGCAATTGAGTTTTACCTGATCCATTTGCTCCCAAAATCACAGTTAGGCCACTGTTTAGCGTAATCATTCTTTTATAAGTTTCACTATAGCCAGGAATTGTAGCATTTACCGATAATGGAAAAGTCACAGGATATCCTTTCAGAGTGGTCAGATGATTTAGTGTAGAAACGGGGACAGATCTATTTCTTTACGCGATCATATAAATAAATCCGTCCTGTTTGTTTCTCAGGCAACGTCCGTAACTCTCAGCTTTCGATGTACTCAGTGCGTTTTCACACAGCCTGGACCCACAGCGGACGGTGGCGCGTCTAGCAAACCTGGGGGATTCACCGCGCAAGGTTATCTCAGATGAATTCGTGATCAACCTGTAATCCACCCTAGGCACCATTGTGATTCGCCGTGCTGCATCTCGGCGTCCATCATGAACAGCCAGTCTTTGCTGATTGGCATTCCTGCACGGTTGCTAGAATTGACCCTGACCTTGTATGAGGCTGATGGAACCCCTTTTACGACCTGCGGCTTCAAATCCCATGCCGGTAGAATTTCGTAGCTCCTCACTGCGAAGAGATCAGCAGCAAGAATCCTGTTGGCTTTGCAGAACCTCACACTCAATGCACCGCCGCGCACCGCATCATCTAAAAACTCTTCAAGCGCCACCTTTGCTTCCTTTTGGGGAAGGGAAATACCATTCGTGGCAGGTGCTACTGGTGCGGGAGCAGCCTGTGTTGCTACTACGGCTTTCGATGCAACTGGTGCGGTTGGCACAGTCGCAATATCATTCGGCGTAGTCAATTTCGCCTTGGAAAGCTGTGTAGGTTTTAGGTCATTGCAATTGTTGAACAGCGCATCGCATTTGTAAGTATTAGCTGCTGCTAGCGTGTAATAGGTTTTTGCAGCATCTGGATAGCCAAGCTTTTCTGCTGACTGGGCGAGATAGTAGTAGGTAAGGTCGGAGCCATAGCCAATTTCCATCACTTTGTCAGCTAACATTTTCCAGCTTTTCAGCTCGTAGAAAGCAGCGGCTTCTTTCCGATTCGCACCCCAGCGGCCTGAACACATAATTTCGCATTCCAGGCGAACCATGCCAGTTTCAAAATGCTCTTGCGTGTTAGCGCTTGAGGTTCCGCCTGTGTTCGTAGGGCCAGCCGCAGAGCACCCCGCAAGGACGAGAGCGGTCAAAATCAGTGCTTCCTTACGCATTTTTTCCTCCTATTTCCTGTCGCGGCGGTATGTCGGATAACGCTCCTTTTCATCCTATAAACCTTTGTTATTCCACACGGTGCTCACTGGGGACGCGACACCGTTCGAGGAGAAATACGACATGGACGACAAGCCCAGGCTGCTCAAATCGATTCGGCAGCAGACCAAGCTTAGCTACTAATTTGCCATTAGCTTGTCCACCGACCGCTTTTGGCCGATTGCTGCCTGTCGCGGAGGGCAGCAATCGACCCAATGCAGCCCTTCTTTTTCATTGTGTCTGTAACTGTCGGCTCTCGACAGGCCCGGCGCATCGGGCTTGCATTGAACTACTTGCGCTTCAATTGCTGCTGGGACTGTTTCACTCGAAAGGTTAGGTCAGGACTTAGGATGCGGCTGAGCGATTCTTTCCCTGCGTACACGGATTAAAAATCTGGCGAATACTCTCGCTGGTTCCTACATAGGTTTTGGTACCTGGTGCCGCCACAGCCGAGTAATTCTTGCGATCGGTGACCTGAATAAAATTTCCTTGCGCAGCCGTGAAGCTCTCAGTGTTTGGCGGCACTGGCACGCTCAGGAACTGGGCTTTCTTGTCGAGGGCCAAGGCACCTCCCACGGTAATTGGCGCCAGCATGGCGGCCCAACGTTCACTGAATAGGTAGAAGGTATCGGCTGCGGTTCTGCCACTTTGCAGGTGGGCACACTGCACATCGCTGGCGTTGATGACTTCAGCTTGCTGGTAGATGCCGCCCTTATAGAAGGCCAGCACTAGCTTGCTCTTGGTCAGCACACCCATGCCTTGCTTGGGTCTGCACACTTGCAAATCACCATAGGGAGATAAGCACTAGTTGGTTTCGGTGATAGTGACGATTTCGTCTGCGCTGAGCTTCAGATCGCGTTCAATATTGGCGCGGGCTTCCGGGGTTTCGTAAGGGATTGCGCATGCGCTCAATAGAGCTGCGAGGGTAAGGGCGATTCATTATACAGATCGCGCTGAGTTTAAAGAGCTGTTGGAAAATCTGCTAAAACTCGTCGTTTGAATTTCTCGACAGTTAGCGCGCGACTGAGATCCATTTTGGGTCAGACGCCGCGTCGTGCGCTGGCGTCCAAAAAGCAGCTATCGTGAGAGTCCGCTTTTGGCCGATTCTGTTGAAAAAGTCGGCCATGGTTTCCACGGTAGAAAAATACGCGCGTGAGATTAAAATCTTTGCATTGAACAGAGGAATTCCAGGCTCAGATTTCGCATAGCGGCGCGCAAAAAAGGCATTTTCGGCGGTCAGTATGCAAGCGGTCTGGAAGAACCGACTTTTTCAACAGAATCGGCCGAAAGCGGACGTTCAATGGTGTCTGTCTAAGCAGAAGCGATTCATTGTTTATCTGCGCTCAATCAAAATCTGGATCGCTCTCATAGCTATCAACGTTAGCTTGGTCTATAGCTGATTGAGACATCCTCACACCCACCTCAATGTTGGCCCAATCCTTTACGCTCTTCGCTACCCCGTGATAACCGGGGAAGAGTGTCGACCCATCAACCCCAAGTTTTGAACAAAGCAGTAACAAAGTGGGGGCTTCGAATAACGGTAATGTAATTTTGAATAGCGCGCTTACGGTATTGCCTACCCCGTAAATCTCCTGAACGTCTTCTAGTGCTTCTGGCTGATAGTAGTCTGTGAAGCCTGGTTCTCTGACATTGTGCGTAGTGAACAATCCAGACTGAGCAGCTTGGTTTCTACTTGTGCCGCCCGGCGTTCTAATGATTGACACCGTTTCCCAGTGGTTCGAATGCGTGGTATCCAATGCCCAAATGACTATTCTTGGCATCTTGCTACTGTCTACTTCGAAATTTGCAGAAGAAGCTGCGAAGTAACAGGCGACAAAGCTTCTTTCAGTCCAGTCTAGCAACCGAGTGGGTACATCGTAATGCTGGGCGACAGCCATGATTTCGTACATCTCCGGTTGAGGCCACAATCTATGTGCACTCAAGAAGGAATCTCGTTCATGGGCAAGCTTTCGTTTGATTTCCTTTGTGTATCCCGGCACAACAAGACCCGACCGATCACATCCGTCCAAGAATCTGCTGATAACTTCTAGTTCGTAGTGAATCTGACTAGAAACGGTGTCTGCAAATGCCTTTCGAGGCGAGCCATGCCCAAACGATCCCTCACCTCTACGGAAAATAGACGGTGTGAGTTTATAATTATCACTTGGCTGCCCCCTGAAGATATGTTGCCCAGAATCCCAAATGGGATTTAGGGGAGAAACGAAGCTCAGCAGCTCTTCTGCTGTTTCAAAGGGAATCTCAGTTGGGCTTGCCATCGTTCCTTGTCCCCAGCTCCGTTAGAAATGTCTCAGTGTACTGACCGCCGATCAAGAGCAGTAACCTTCTAGGAAGCGCTATGAGGTGTTTTGAGCATGGGCTGCATCGTAGCTCCTACCGCCGCTACTGCGCATGCGAGAAGCGCAAGAGGCCAATTCATACGTTTGTGTTTAGCAGGACATTGTTGACTAGATCGGTGATCTGATCTTCCGCCTGGATCGATGAGAAAACTGCTGACGAGGGATGGGCTGCAGAGTTTCGCCGGTCAAGTCGACTGGTAAGGATTTTACAGACAGTGGCGTCAAAAATTCGAGCGCCGCGGCAGATCTCGATGACGTTAGATTCCTTATAATCCTCGAAATCAGTTCGCTTGGTTAGCTCAGGCATCTTTGGAAAAACTTTGATACGTTGGGTATTAAACACAATAAGATGTACACCGAAAATTTGGTCGCAAACGTGCGAGTACGCAAGGTTCCACGCCATGATAGTTGCCGCACGATATGCGCCACTGTTAAAGCAAGCGATAGTTTCGTTCAGGAACGACTTCTTTGAGATATCCGTCACATGAGGGATCAGGCCGGACAGCAATGAGCTAGTCTGCACTCCTACAGGTCTAGCCAAGATGTTGCCGAGTTTTACGCGAATCGGCGAGGCCAAACGATAGCCCTGCGCATCTTTCAAAAGGTGTGCGGGTTTTTTGTCGCACAGCTGCCTCAGCAGATTACGGATGTTGCTCGGTTTCTGGCAGTGTGTTTCTTCGAAACATTGAGCGATATCGCTCACCGCGAATTTCGCCTTACCGTCAATTTCATGCAGGTACCAACCAAAAATTTCGATCTTGGAAATAAATGTCCTACTGTCGAAGTTCGGAATGCTCTGCGTGAAGTTAACAATACTCGTCACGCTCCACGTCCCATTTTTGTCGCTACCCATCCCTCACCTATGTGATTAATAGAGTAATGGCCTCTTTCTACTCCCTTACTGAAGCGTCCGTCACGGGTGGCAGCAAGCTCGCGCATCGGTTGAACGGCTTTTGCGGGCAGCGCCCAGCTTTGTGACCGGTATGCCGTGTAGATGTGGTCGATGCTAACCTCATGCACGTCCTTATGTATCTTCAGCCAATACGCCGCGCAAAGGTATTTCTGCATGTCATTTTTGGGGTCCCGATCAGCTACGAAGTCAGTGAACGTCGGATTTACATCGTCGAAACGTATTGCAACGAGGTTGGGGGCAACAGGCTTTGAGGGTTTCCTAGGCTTCCGAGTAATAATCGGAGCTGACGTCTCCAAGGGTGGTGCATCGTCCAAATATTCGAAGTCGTCTAGTTCCTCGTCAGCAATTGATTCTCCGTTATGCAAAGGCGCGCCAGGCTTGTTGGATTCGATTCGCGCAGTTGATCGGGGCGGCGGTGCGAGGTTTGGTCGCGATAGTGCCGCAGCGATGCTTTTGAGGCTTTCCTGTAATGAAAGATCACTCCCCTCCATCTCAAACTCGATTATTCGAACTTTTACCTTGCCGTTTTGCCCTTCTGTCCTCGGAGGAAGCTTCGCCATTTAGTTGCCCCTGACTTAGTAGACATATCCCAGTATTAAAAATGACGCTCATAACGAGGTGAGTCGATCCTAGCTTAGTACATGCTTTGAGTGTCCGCTTTTGGCCGATTTCTGCCTGTCGCCACCGGCAGCTATAGGTCGAAACGGGCCAACCCCCGGTGGAGAAATCAAGCCAGGCTTCAGCGAAGCCTTCCGCCACGTTCGCCTTTTTTGAGCGAAATTTCTGGGCAAGGTCTTCGGAAGTTTCCTTCAAGTTGTGGCGGTTTTCGTGAACTGGTGCGCAGTGAGTTCAATCGATAGGCTTTGGTGGTCACTGAATATCAGTGAGGGGGTGTAGGAACCCTTTAAGCATCGGTAATGCGTTAGCAATCGAAGTCAGATTTGCGGCCGTCTATGTGCGTCCGTAATATCTGTCGCGGCGGCTATGCGCGGGCACGCTTCGGCGTGGTCGAGTTTCCGATGCTCGGTATTCCTACCCCGCGTATAGCTGCCACCCAAGCCTGTAGGAAGGCTTTTGGCAGCTCCCATTTTCATCGGAAGGTCTCAAATGCCAACACTTCATCCTGATCCACCCTACGAAAAACCAATCCCCCACCCCAAAAACCGCTTCATGGCGTTGACCAGTAATTGCACTGAAATGCCCACCCTGTTCGTCGACACCCACGCGCCGCTGGATATTCTGACCGAAGCCGCCAGCTATCGAATTCGCGCCGTCACCCAAGTGCTTGAGAACTTGTCCATGCGTGGCTCAGTCGAGTGCGATTCGATGATTCTCAGTGATTTTGCCTTGCTCTGCGCCATTCCACTGCGCGATGGCTGTGATGTGCTGGATGTGATTGGGCGGCGGTTGCGGGCTCGGTCTTCGGAGTAGCGTCTAGCGGCTTTTTGTGGCGAGGGGGCTTGCCCCCGTTCGACTGCGAAGCGGTCGCCAAACCAAGCCCCGCGGTGTACCTGACAAATCCGGAATGCAGGTTTTGGGGCCGCTCCGCAGCCCAACGGGGGCAAGCCCCCTCGCCACAGGGTGGAGTTGTGGTGGTTGGGGCTGCTGCGCAGCCCAGCGGGAGCAAGCTCCCTCGCCACACAAGAGCAAGATCAAAAGATCGCAACCTTTGGCAGCTCCGCGGCTGTGGGCGCTGCCGAAGGCTGCGATCTTTTTGGTGATCACCGCCGGCCTGAGATCAGTGTCTCTTCGCCGACTGGCACCGCCAGACTATCAATCACATGCACGCTATACCCCGGCACATTCTTCGCGTGGTGTTTGGCCTGCGAGGCCATTTCCGCTAGTTGGCTTGCATCGAGCTGTCCGCAGGCCTGTGGATGCAGGTGCACCACGCCGATGGACAGTGACAGCAGCGGAAATTCCTGCCGCACGCCCTGGCGGTTGGGGGCGATGAAGCAGCCGGCTTCGAGGTGTTCGCTGCGGTAGAAGCGTCGGCATTGGCTGTGGAAGTCGTCCAGCAGTTGGTTCAGGCGTTTGCGCCAGTCTTCCGGGCCGAGCACCAGCAGGAAGTCGTCGCCGCCGATATGGCCGACGAAGTCGCGGGACGGGTCGACGCGGTCGTTCAGGCATTGCGCCAGGCACAGTAGGACTTCATCCCCGCGACCGTAGCCGTAGATGTCGTTGAAGGGTTTGAAGCTGTCGATGTCCACGTAGCAGATCACCGATTCCCGTTCCTGTTGCAGCAGCCGTGTCAGGCATTGCTGGATCGGCACGTTGCCTGGCAGCAGGGTCAGCGGGTTGGCGTAGCGGGCTTGCTGGATTTTCAGTTCGGTGATCAGTTTGAGTACGTCGATCACTCGGCCCAGGCCCAGATAGCCGCCATTGAGGGTGATGATGAAGTCTTCTTCGATGCGTTGGCGGGCGCGGCTGGTGATCAAGCGGCTGACCTGTTGCAGCGACTGGCTCAGTTCCACGGCGAGGAAGTCGTCGCTCATCAAGCGGCTGATCGGTTTGCGGGCGAACAGGTCGGTGGCGAAGGGCTTGAGCAGGGCGTCCGAGAGTGAGTGACGGTGAACAATGCCGCACGGCCTGCCTTGCTTGTCGAGCACCGCCAGGGAGTTCAGGTTGGCCTGGCGGCGGAAGGCTTCCAGTACGGTGGCGGTCGGGGTGTCGCTGGCCATCGCCGGTTGGTCGTTGAGCAGGGCGCTGAGGTCACTGGCGTCCTCGTTCAGCATCGCTGCGGCGCTGGTTGGTTTGGGCATCAAGGTTCGGGCATCGCGGGGCGGATGCTCCTGGGGCCGGCAGAGCAGATAGCCTTGCACAAGATCGACGCCCATTTCGGTCAACACGGCGAGTTCTTCTGGCAATTCAATGCCTTCGGCGATCACTTTTGCCCGCGAAGCCTTGGCGATTTGCAGGATCGAGCCGACGAATTCACGTTTGAGTGCGTCCTGATGGATGCCGTCGATGAAGTGCCGATCAATCTTGACGTAATCCGGGCGTAATTCCGACCACAGCCGCAAGCTCGAATAACCCGCGCCCAGATCATCCAGCGCAATCGAAAAACCCATCGCCCGATAGTGATGCAGGGCGGTTTGCAGCGACTGGAAATCGTCGGTCGGGGTCTGTTCGGTGAGTTCGATCACCACTTGGCTCGGCGGTATGCCGAAATCCTGCAGCAGTTGCAGGGTGCGTCCGGGCTGGTGGGCGGCTTCGAGCAGGGATTCCGGGGACACATTGAGGAACAGTTTGCCGGGCAGTTGCTGTTCATTGAAGCGTCGGCAAGCGCTTTGGCGGCACGCGATCTCCAGTTCGCTGAGGCGACCGGCCTGGCGGGCTACCGCGAACAGGGCGATGGGGGAGTGCAGCGGGCTGTTGGAGGGGCCACGGCTGAGGGCTTCGTAGCCGATGATTTGTCGTTCGGAGAGAGAAATGATCGGCTGGAACAGGCTGTGCAAACCGCTTTGAGTCAGTATTGAGCTCAAGGCACTCAGCTGTTCGGTTGTGGTCATGGCGATCTCTGGCGATAAAAAAAGGACCGGGAGCGCAAAGCTCCCGGTCCTTTATTTCACGACAGAATGATGTCTATTTGATGACACTCCGGGGAGCGTCAGCATTAAATTGCCATCATCCTGATTGTCACCACTCAGTGCTTGGCGACCGCGGTGTTGAGTTTCAAGTAATCCAGCAGAATCCGCCCGGTCTCGCTCAGGTAGGCGTCGTCTTCTGGCTTGGTCTTGTCCGGCTCGGCCGCGATGGCATCTTCGTCTTCTTTCTTCAGCTCTTTGAGCGGCTCTTCACCCTTGGCCTTGCGACGGATGTTTTCCATGGCCAGTTGCTTGGCTTCGATATCGGCGTGTTGTGCACGACGGTCGGCTTCATTGAGGCTGACGGTTTTTTCGGCCATCAGCTTCTGGGCCAGGGCCAGTTTGTCGCGGATGAACACGAACTCCGCGTCTTTGGCCGAGCGCACGTCATGCTCGGACTTGAGCTGCGTGATGTACGGTTTGAACGGGTCGACCGCCGGCTTGATGGCCGCACGGATAGTGTCCCACGGCATGGCTTCCGGCAGGGCGCTTTCGCCGATTTCCTTGGTGTCGATGATCGACGGGTAATCGATGTCCGGCAGTACGCCCTGATGCTGGGTGCTCTGACCGGAAACCCGGTAGAACTTGGCCAGGGTCAGTTTCAGTTCGCCATGGTTCAGCGGCTGAATGGTTTGCACGGTGCCTTTGCCGAAGGTCTGGCCGCCGATGATCAGTGCACGGTGGTAGTCCTGCATCGCACCGGCGAAGATCTCCGACGCCGAGGCGGACAAACGGTTGACCAGCAACGCCATCGGGCCTTTGTAGAACGCGCCCGGGTTTTCATCTTCCAGTACATCGACCCGGCCGTCGGCGTTACGCACCAGCACGGTCGGACCTTTGTCGATGAACAGGCTGGTCAGCTCGGTGGCTTCCTGCAAGGAACCGCCGCCGTTGTTACGCAGGTCGATGACCACGCCGTCGACCTTGTCTTTCTGCAGTTCGGTCAGCAGCTTCTTGACGTCGCGGGTGGTGCTCTTGTAGTCCGGATCGCCGGCACGGAAGGCCTTGAAGTCCAGGTAGAAGGCCGGGATCTCGATGACGCCGAGCTTGTAGTCCTTGCCATCCTGCTTGAGGCTGAGGATCGACTTCTTCACCGCCTGATCTTCAAGCTTCACCGCTTCGCGGGTGATCGGCACGATCTTGCTGGTCTGGTCATTCGGCGCATTGCTGGCCGGAATCACTTCCAGGCGCACCACGGTGCCTTTCGGCCCACGAATCAGTTTGACCACTTCGTCCAGGCGCCAGCCGACCACGTCGACCATCTCTTTGTTGCCCTGGGCCACGCCGATGATCTTGTCGGCCGGTGCCACCTGCTTGGTCTTGTCGGCCGGGCCGGCAGGCACCAGGCGCACGACTTTGACTTGATCGTTATCGCTCTGCAACACGGCGCCAATGCCCTCCAGGGACAGGCTCATGTTGATGTCGAAGTTCTCCGCGTTATCCGGCGACAGATAGTTGGTATGCGGGTCGTACGACATGGCGAAGGTGTTGATGTACGCCTGGAAGATATCTTCCGCGCGGGTCTGGTCCAGACGCGCCAGCTGATTCTTGTAACGCTTGGTCAGGGTTTCCTGAATCTGCTTCGGCTCTTTGCCGGAGATCTTCATCCGCAGCACTTCGTCCTTGACGCGCTTGCGCCACAGGTCGTCGAGCTCGGCGGTGGTCTTGAGCCAAGGGGCATCCTTGCGGTCGACCAGCAAGGTTTCCTTGGTGGTGAAGTCGATCTTGTCGACGCCCTTGTTCAGCTCGGCAAGGGCAAAGTCCAGACGCGCCTTGACGCGGTCCAGATAGCGCTTGTACATGGTGAACCCGGCGTTCAGGTCGCCGCTCTTGAGGAAGTCGTCAAACTGGGTTTTCCATTTGTCGAATTCGGCAATGTCACTGGCCATGAAGTAGCTGCGCGATGGATCCAGCAGCTTGAGGTAGCTGTCGTAGATGATCGCGGAGCGCGCATCGTCGAGCGGCGGCTTGCTGTAATGGTGACGCTTGAGCAACTCGACGACGTTCAGACTGGCGATGACTTCGTCGCGATCGGGCTGAAGCTTGTCCCAGCTGTTGGCTGCGAACGAATTGCTCGACATCGGCAAGAGACCGAGACCAATGACAAGAGCGAGGGCGGTGCTGGGGAAAAAATGCTTCATGCTGATTCGACGCGGGGACAATTGATCACGCATATTAGGCCGTCTTTGAAGTCGCCGGTTCCCACAAGGGCCGGTCGCATAATGCAAGAAAGCCCGGCGCTATAGCTTCGGGCTCAGTCCAGACTCACTATGGAGGCACTGTGAAAGCATTGCAAGGCGTTGAGGGGCGAGTGGAGTGGGTTGAGGAGCCGAGTCCTACGTGCGATGTAGGACAAGTTCGTATCCGAGTGGCGGCAGCGGGACTCAATCGAGCCGATTTGTTGCAGAAAGCGGGCCTGTATCCGCCGCCGCCGGGAGCCAGTCAAGCACTGGGTCTTGAGTGTTCGGGGGTGATCAGCGAGGTCGGCCCGGGCTCGTCCTGGCAGGTCGGAGATCGGGTTTGCGCCTTGCTGGCCGGGGGTGGGATGGCCGAAGAGGTAGTTGTCGACGGACGGCATGTGTTGCCGGTTCCCGAAGGATTGTCCCTGGCCGAGGCCGCGGCGTTGCCGGAAGTGTATGCGACCGTCTGGCTGAATTTGTTTCAACTGGCTGCGCTCAAACCGGGTGAGAAAGTTCTTCTGCATGCCGGAGCAAGTGGAATTGGTTCAGCTGCCATTCAGCTGTGCAAGGCGTTTGGTAACCCGTGCTGGGTCAGCGTCGGCTCCGAGGATCGTCTGGCCTACTGTGAAGCGCTGGGTGCCCAGGGTGGAGTGGTGCGCAATAAGGATCTGGACCGCCTGAACGATCTGGGGCCGTTCGATGTGATCCTGGATCCGGTGGGCGGTAACTATGCGGCGCTGAACCTCAAGCTGCTGGCTCGCGATGGCCGTTGGGTGTTGATCGGTTTGATGGGCGGTCGTGAAGCGCAGCTGGATCTGGCGCAGGTGCTGGCCAAGCGCGTGCAACTGCTGGGTTCGACCCTGCGCAATCGCGACGAGCAGTTCAAGGCCGATTTGTTCAGCGATCTCAGCCAGCACGTCTGGCCGCTGTTTGCCGAAGGGCGTTTGAGCCCGCAACTGGCCAGGACGTTTGCGATCGAGGACGCCGAAGCGGCGTTTGCGGAGCTGGCGACCAATCAGGTGTCGGGCAAGCTGGTGCTGGTGATTGACGACAGCCTGAGCTGAAATCGGGTTGGCTGCTAAAAGATCGCAGCCTCGCTTCGCTCGACAGCTCCTACAGAATTTGTGCCGCCCGATGATTCACGGGTGTACACGATTTCCATGTAGGAGCTGCCGAAGGCTGCGATCTTTTGCTTTTACTTCCAGATATGGATCGGCCAGCCGGCTTTTTCGGCGTGTTCGAGCAACACTGGGTCTGGATTCACCACATGCGGGAAATCCACCTTCAGCAGCAGTGGTAAATCGTTGCGTGAATCGGAATAGAAACTCGCGCCTTCAAGGTTTTCCTCTTCGGCATCCAACCATTCCAGCAAGCGGGTGATTTTGCCTTCGCGGTAGGTCAGGGTGCCCACCGTGTTGCCGCTGTACACCCCGTGCGCCACTTCCAGCTCGATGCCGAGAATCTCGTCGATGCCCAGACGGTCGGCAATCGGCTTGACCAAATGCGTGCCCGAGGCCGAGATCACCAGAATCCGGTCACCGGCCTTGCGGTGGGCGGCGATGGTTTTGGTGGCGTCGCTGAAGATGATCGGTTCGATGAAGTCTTCCACCCAGGGCGCCACCAAGTGCTCGAGCTCTTGCGGCGTGCGACCGATCAGCGGCTCCAGGCTGAAGGCCATGTAGTCCTCCATGGCCAGGTGGCCCCTGCCGTACGCATCCATCAATTCCTTGTCGCGACGCAGGAAGGATTCGCCATCGACCCAGCCGAGGCGGGCCATCTGTTCGCTCCATAGCGAGGCGCAGTCGCCGTGGATCAGGGTTTCGTCCAGATCAAAAATTGCCAGGGCCATCAGTACGGTTCTCTCTTCAACATCAGCAAGGTCATCAGGCTACCTCACACAGGGCTGTCGGATCGATGGAAAGTGCCAGGCGCTGACCATCGGGATGCAGGTCGGACGCCGAGCGGTTCAGCACATCCACCACCAATTCCACCCCCGAGCTTCCACCCGATAGCGAATCACGTTGCCCAACAGGCTGTGGCTGCGCACCTGCGCGTCGAGTTCGCCGTTCAGGCTCAGTTCGATGGCCTCCGGGCGAATCGCGATGCGGTGGGTGATCGGCCGTTGCAGCAGTTTGCTGGCACTGTCGGCGTCCAGCAGGTTGTAGTTGCCGATGAAGCCTGCGGCGAACACGTCGACGGGCGCGGTGTAGAGGGTTTCGGCATCGCCACTCTGTACGATCTTTCCCTGATTCATCAGGAAGATTCGGTCAGACATGGTCAGGGCTTCTTCCTGATCGTGAGTGACGAAGATCGTGGTCAGGCCGAGTTCGCGCTGGATCTGACGGATCTGTTCGCGCAAGTGCTTGCGAATCCGCGCATCCAGCGCCGACAGCGGCTCATCCAGCAACAACAGCCGAGGCCGGGTCACCAACGAACGAGCGAGAGCGACACGCTGGCACTGGCCACCGGACAGCTGATGCGGGTAGCGGGCGGCGAAGTCATTGAGCTCTACCAGTCTCAGCACTTCGGCGACGCGTTTTTGGCTGTCGTCGGCGTTGACCTTCTGCATACGCAAACCGAAGGCGACGTTCTGCTCCACGGTCATGTTCGGGAACAGCGCATAACTCTGGAACACCATGCCGATCCCACGTTTCTGCGGGCTCAGCGGGACGAGGTCGTGACCTTCCAGCAGAATCTGGCCGCCGTCCACCGAGGTCAGGCCGGCGATGCAACGCAGCAGCGTGGACTTGCCGCAACCGGACGGGCCGAGCAGGGTGACGAATTCGCCTTTTTTGATTTCGCAGTTGATGTCGCTGAAGACGGTGGTGCCTGAGTAATCTTTCTGAAGATGTTGGACGCTTACATAGCTCATTCGCTTTTGTCCTTGTTCAAGATATTGGCCACCCAGGTCAGAACCAGCACAAAGAAGAAGTAGGAAATCACCAGCGCACTGGTGAAGTGGCCGCTGCTGTTACGCATGTTGTTGAGGTAGACCTGCAGAGTTTCGTAGCGGGTGCCGACAAGGATGTTGGCGAACACGAACTCACCGAACAGGAACGAGAAGGACAGCAGCAACGCTACCATCAGCCCCTTGCGCAGGTTCGGCAACACCACCAGGAAGGCTGCTTGCCAAGTGCTGGCGCCGAGCAGTTGTGCGGCGTCCATCAGGTCGCGCAGGTTGATCGCTTGCAGGTTGTTGGTGATCGCCCGGTACATGAACGGCAGCGCCACGGTGAAGTAGCAACCGATCAGAATCCACGGCGTACCCACCATCGCGAACGGCCCCGAACCGTAGAGCTGCAACAGCCCCACCGACGACACCACCGGCGGCACCGCGAAGGGCAGCAGAATCAGGATGTTCATCAGCGCATCGAGCTTCGGGAAGTGGTAATGCACCACGAACAACAGCGGCAGAATCAGCACCACCGACAGAATCAGCGAGCCGATACAAACCAGCAACGACTGACCGAATGCATCGAGAAAGCGCGGATCGCTCCACAGCTGGATGTACCACTTGAAGGTAAAGCCGCTGGGCATAATCGTCGCCGACCAACTGCTGGCGATCGAGTAAATCAAGGTTCCGAGCAGCGGCAATAACAGAATGGCAAACAGCAAATACACGATGACCCGGTGGTAGATACCGACGGGCCCCAGTTCAGCGCGAGACATGGTAGCTCCTCTTCAACAGCAGCTGATGCACGATGGTCACCAGGGTCATCAACGCCACCAGCACCACGGCCAAGGCGCTGGCGAGGTTCGGGTCGAGGGATATGTCGCCGGACACCATGGCCGCGATGCGGATCGGCAACACGTTGAAGTTGCCGGTGGTCAGCGCGTAGACCGTGGCGTAGGCGCCCAAGGCGTTGGCCAGCAGAATCACGAACGTGCCCAGCAGCGCCGGGGTCAGCACCGGCAGACCGATGTGTCGCCAGAATTGCCAGCCATTGGCCCCGAGCAGCGCGGCAGACTCACGCCAGTCTTCGCGCAGGGCATCGAAGGCCGGATAGAGCAACAGCACGCCCAGGGGAATCTGGAAGTAGGTGTAGAGAATGATCAGCCCGGTTTTCGAGTACAGGTTGAAATCCTGAATGATTCCGGCCTGTTTCAGCATGATGGTGAAGGTGCCGTTGAACCCCAGCAAGATGATGAACGCGAAGGCCAGGGGCACACCGGCGAAGTTGCTGGTCATGTTGGCGAAGGCATTCACGAAGTTGCGCAGCTTCGAGTCGACCCGGCGCAGGGAATAGGCGCCGAGTACGGCAATGACGATGCCGAATACGCTGGACCAGAAACTGATCTCAAGGCTGTACTGGATCGCCTGCAAATAGAACTTCGAGTTGAAGATTTTGCTGAAGTTGGCCAGGCCCCAACCGAACTCTTCCGATTGCAGGCTGTTGATCATCACCCAGAGCAGCGGGGCGATCTCAAACACGAAGAAGAAAATTGCGAAGGGCACCAGGCACAGAGCGGCCAGCCATTTACCGCGGGTCATGGCATTCACTTGAGCAGCTCCCGGCACACAGGTTTGTCGTGGGGCACGCCCAGCAGTTCGCAGACGGTGCCGCACAGTTCGGTTTGTTTCGGTGCTGCGCTTTGGCTGAAGCTGAAGGCATCGCCGAGGACGAACAGCGGCACTTCGCGTTCTTCAGGCAGCAGGCCGTTGTGCGAGCGGTCGTTGTTCATGCCGTGGTCGGCGGTCACCAGCACCTGGTATCCGGCGTCGAGCCAGCCTTGCAGGTAGTCGGCGAGGATGACGTCCGCCGAGCGGGCGCTGTTGCGGTATTGCGGGGTGTCGAGGCCGTGCTTGTGCCCGGCGTCGTCGATGTTCATGGGGTGGACCAACAGAAAGTTCGGCGCATGGCGCAGGCGCAGGTTTTCCGCGTCGGCGAACAGGTGCGAATCCGGGTAGTGGTCGTTCCAGTAGAAGTGACCGTGCTGGATCGGTAGTTTCGGGTCGTCGGTGTGACGGTCCCGGGCAGCCACGAACGGTGAACGGTTATACAACTCGCTGACCCAGTGATAGGCCGCGGCGGCGGTTTTCAGACCAGCGTCGGTGGCGTAATGGTAGATGCTGCGCTGGTTGGACAGGCGCGAGACGTTGTTGTGAACGATGCCGCTGTCGATCGGCGCAACGCCGGTCAGGATGCATTCGTAAAGTGGTCGGGACAGGGCCGGCAGTGCACATTCCAGTTTGTAGAGTGCCGCGCGTCCTGCGCCAACGTAAGCCTGCAGATGCCCCATGGCGTGGCGCGCGACTTCGTAATTGAGGCCGTCGAGCACGACAAGGATGACGTTGTGCTTCATAGGGGGCGAAGACTCCGAAATCGAAACTGAACGTCGTAGGAGCTGCCGCAGGCTGCGATCTTTTGATCTTTCACTTGAAACTCAAGTGACCCCAAAAAAGATCGCAGCCCGTGGCAGCTCCTACGGCTGTTTTATTACGGCATATTGATGATGACTTCTTCCTGCCACTTCTGCGGCAGCGACTTGGAGGTCTTTTCCCACGCGTCGGCGTCTTTGATCGGCGTGACCTTTTTGTACTGTTCGTTAGGCAGCAGCTTGGCCTTGACCTCTTCCGGCAGAGTCAAATGCTCGGCGCGAATTGGACGGGCGTTGCCTTTTGCCAGGTTGATCTGGCCAGCGTCGCTGAAGATGTATTCGCGGGCCAGTTTGGCGGCGTTCGGGTGCTTGGCGTATTTGTTGATGATGGTGGTGTAGCCGGAAATCACCGAGCCATCGGATGGAATCAGCACGGTGTAGTCATCCGGATTCGCCATCTTGGCCTTGTAGCTCAGGCCGTTGAAGTCCCAGACCACGCCGACTTCGATTTCACCCTTTTCCATGGTGGCGATCGTCGGGTTGGCCATGGACAGGCGGCCTTGCTTGGCGATATCTGCGAACAGCAACAGGGCCGGCTGAATGTTTTTCTCGTCACCGCCATTGGCGAGGGCGGCGGCCAGTACGCCGTTGGCAGCCTGGGCTGCGGTGCTTACGTCACCGATGGAGACTTTGTACTTGCCGCTCTTGAGGTCGGCCCATTTGGTCGGTGCTTCGGAACCGTGCAGCAGCTTTTTATTGATGATGAACGCGATGGAGCCGGTGTAGGCCAGTGCCCAGTTACCGTCCTTGTCCTTGGCCCAGTCCGGAACCTGTGCCCAAGTACTCGGCTTGTAAGGTTGCACCACGCCTTGCTTGACCGCGATCGGGCCGAAGGCGGCACCGACGTCGCCGATGTCGGCTGTGGCGTTGTCTTTTTCGGCGGCGAACTTGGCGATTTCCTGGGCCGAGCTCATGTCGGTGTCGATGTGTTTCAGGCCGTATTTCTTGGCCAGGTCTTCCCAGGTGCCTTTCCAGTTGGCCCAGTCATCGGGCATGCCGACGCTGTTGACGGCGCCTTCCGCTTTCGCAGCGGCTTCGAGTGTTTTCAGATCGGTATCCGCCGCCATGGCGGCAGTGCACAGGGCAATGGTCGAGCCTAACAGTGATGCCAGGAAAAACTGTTTCATCCGAAGCTCCTTTGGGCGTTTTCAACGCTGCGATTGCGGTTGTGTTGGTCTAGGTCAGCAATACCTGAGCCAATTTAGGCGTCCTGGATGACATTTTGATGTCGACGACCGGTCGGCCTGAATTTCCTGCGCTCGGATACGCGGGGTGCGAGATAAGCGTAGACCATGGCTAAAGGGCTGATATGAAAGGGACTTGGCCATGAAATTGCAGGTGTCTGAAGCAACCGTTCGGCGGCTTTGTCATCTGTCAGTCATCTGCAGTGCCTAGGCTTGCAGGCAATTGATGGAGCCCGGTTTCAATCGCGGCTCTGCCCTGAATCAGTGCTGGTCTAGTCCAGATAGGTAACGTTGATGCGCATCGAGACAACCAAAGCGGTGACAGCGATCGGGCAGGTTCTGCAAGAACAGCTCGACCACGGGCTGTTGGCGCCCGGGAGCAAGTTACCGGCCGAGCGCAAGCTCAGTGAGTTGTTCGGTACCACGCGGATTACCGTGCGTGAGGCGTTGTTGCAGTTGGAGGCACAGGGCCAGATTTATCGCGAAGAGCGGCGCGGCTGGTTCGTGTCGCCACCGCGGCTGGCCTATAACCTGATGCAGCGCAGCCACTTTCACGCGATGGTCAGCGCCCAGGGGCGGGTGCCGTCCACCGAGGTGATTTCCGCGCGTTTGCAACCGGCGTCAGCGGCGGTGTGTGCCTGGCTGCAGCTGCCAGCGCTGTCGAGCGTGATCCAGATCTGCCGCTCGCGACGGATTGACGGGCGATTGGTGCTGTATGTGGAGCACTACCTGAACCCGCAATATTTTCCGGGGATCCTGGACTTCGATCTGAATCAGTCGATGACCGAACTGTATGCGCGGCATTACGACTTGCACTACGGGCGGGTACGCTTCGAGATCGTGCCGACCGCGCTGTCGGTGGACGCCGCGGCGGCTTTACGGGTGTCGGTGGGCAGCCCGGGGTTGCGGATTGCCCGGGTCAACTACGATCAGCATCAGCGGCTGATCGATTGTGACCTGGAGTTTTGGCGCCATGATGCGATTCATGTCGGGGTGGATGTGGTCTGAACCCCACCTACGCAGATTGTTCGCCACCGGGGGTGATCACCTGAATGCTCATGCGCGGTGTCGCCAGATCCAATCCGGCCTCGTCCAGATGCCGCTTGAGTGACAGGTTGAACGCCCGGGACACTTCCCACTGCTTGATCGGCGCGGTCTTGAAGCGCGCGCGAAGAATCGCATTGCCTGACTCGAAACTTTCGACCCCCTGGATCTCCAGCGGCGACCAGATGTTGCGCCGTTGCAGCGGGTCGGTGCGCATTTTCTGGCCGACGTCGCGCATCAGCTTGATTGCCTCGTCGATGTCCATGTTCGAGGGCACCGCCACCCGGAAGATCGCGTAGCCGAACTCCCGGGAGTAGTTCTTGATGCTTTTGATTTCACTGAACGGAATGGTGTGGACGATGCCGTCGATGTCCCGCAGACGCACGGTGCGGATGGTCAGGCCTTCGACGGTGCCCAGGTGGCCGCCGACGTCCACGTAGTCGTCGATGGCCAGGGAGTCTTCGATGATGATGAACAGCCCGGTGATCAAGTCGGCCACCAGCGATTGCGCACCGAAACCGATGGCCAGACCGATCACACCGGCGCCGGCCAGCAGCGGCGTGACGTTCATGCCCATGTTCGCCAGGGCGACGATGAGCGCAATGATGAAAATCGCCACGAACAGCACGTTGCGGATCAGCGGCATCATCGTCTGCGCGCGGGCGTTGGCCAGGCCTTTGCGCGAGCGGGTGAGGGCGTGATGCACGGCGGTGTCGCTGAGGATCCAGATCAGCCAGGCAAAAATCAGCGTACCGCCGAGGCTGAACAGTTTGACGCTGACTTCATGGCCTTCGCCTTCGGTGAAGCGAATCAGCGACATGCCCCAGACCCGCAGGCCGAGCTCGATGAACGCCAGCCACACCAGCAGATGGGCGAGGGTGTAGAAGAAGCTTTTCAGGCGATCCGAATACAGCGCATGGCGCTTAGGGCCGCGTTGTGGCTTGAGTGCATGACGGCGCACCAGCCCGTTGATGACCATGCACAACACCAGCAACACGGTGCAGATCAGCGACTGACGCAACGCGGTGCTGGTGTCGCCGGCAGAGACGAAGGTGGCGAACAGCGAAATGCCCACCAGCACCAGCGCCGGCAGATACCAAAAGGTCCCGAGGATTTCGATCGTGTCGCTCAAGGCGCGGCGGGTCAGGCGCCGGGACAGCGGCTGGTTGCGGATCAGGTGCGCGATGGGCCGGCGGAAACGCAGGATGAAAAAACCTGTGAAGATCGCCGCCAGTACATTGGCGAACGTCGCCGCCGTGTGGGCCAGATGCTCACCGAGGCTGGCGATCAGGCGCGGGTCGTTCAGGGCTTCACCGAAGGCGGCGAAACTGCCGATCAGCCACAACGGGCGGAAGGCCTGATGCCGCAGGATGTACAGGGCGCGATGACGATGCGGGCCATCGAGCAGGGAAAACGCGATGACGCAGATCGCCGAGAAACAGGTACCGACCACCAGCGCATAAGCCAGCACCATGGCCAGGCTTTTGCCCAGTGACGAGGGCAGGGCGTAGGTCATGTAAACCGTCATGACCAGGGCGATCATCCACGGCCCGAGTTTGCGCAAGGCAAAGCGCAGCATGTCCAGGGCCTTGGGGTGTTGCGGCAGTTCTTCGGTGAGACCGAAGCGCATGCGCACCCGGTGGCCGAGCCAGATCAGGGCGGCGGCCAGCAGGCTCCAGACCATCAGGATCATGGCGAAGGCAAAAATGATTGGCAGCCATTCATTGGCCGGCAGCATCAGTGCCACCAGTTCATCCTTGGCCAGGTTGACTTCTTCGGACCAGCGAGTGAGGGGGCTGTCGGCGCCGGAAAATTGCTTTTCGAAACTGGCCAGGGTGCCGCCGATAAGGCCCAGCACGCCTTCTTCTGTGGTGGGTTGGGCTTTTTTGCTGACGTCGCGCAGCTTTTTCAGGTCCGCCAGCAGTTTGGTCCGCTGCTGATCGTTTTCCAGCGACTTGATGACTTCGTCCAGCGACTGCCCCAGTGGAGCTTGCGCTTCGGGCTGGGTTTTCGCCGAGCCGCTGAGCAGCCCCGGCAAGCCGACCGCCTGGGCAGGCGTCAGCGGCAGCAGCGTCATCAGGCAGACAAGGAACAAACAAGGCAGGGCAAAAAGACGAGCGAACACTAGGCGGTCAACCTCGGATGAGCGAATCGGCCGAGTGTACGAGCCCGTCAAAATCAATGCGAGCCGGGCGTAAGGATTTATTCGTTGAGTTTGGCGAGGATTTTGTAGATCACGGTGGCGAGGATCATCAGCATGCCGACCCACATCGCGAACACACCAGCGTTCTTGTCGCGAAAGTTGAAACCGATGGCCAGCATGATCATCCCGGAAAGAATCGGGATCAGCATGGCGTGAAACGAAGACATCGAGATCATGGTGACAGCCTTGTCGGAGGGGTTACTGCAAGTCTAGGCGGCTTTCGGGCGGGCGTTGGTGATGTGTGGCAGGGATGGGGTATGACTGTTGCTTGAGCAACGAGCTTCCTGTGGCGAGGGGGCTTGCCCCCGTTCGACCGCGAAGCGGTCGCAGTGCCGGCTCATGCGCTGTGCCAGACAGAACGCAATGGCAGGTTTTGGGGCTGCTTTGCAGCCCAACGGGGGCAAGCCCCCTCGCCACAGGGACTGGGTTATGGCAATTCCTGGCAGGCGTAGAACGCGCTCAGCACTTTGACCAGGTGTGCCAGGTCATGACTGCCGCACAGCTCGCGGATCGAGTGCATGGCGAACGTCGGCAAACCGATGTCCACGGTGCGCACGCCCAGGTGGCTGGCGGTGATCGGGCCGATGGTCGAGCCGCAGCCCATGTCGCTGCGCACCACGAAGCTCTGCACCGGTACTTCTTCGGCCATGCACAAATGACGGAAGAACCCGGCGGTTTCGCTGTTGGTGGCGTAGCGCTGGTTGCTGTTGACCTTGATTACCGGGCCGGCGTTGAGTTTCGGGCCGTGGTTGGCGTCGTGCTTGTCGGCGTAGTTCGGGTGTACACCGTGGGCGTTGTCGGCCGAGACCAGCAGGGATTTCTGAATGGTCCGTACGAATTCATCCCCTTCGGGCAACAGGCGACGCAGGGTTTGCTCAAGCATCGGACCGTCGGCGCCACAGGCCGAGCAGGAACCGACTTCTTCGTGATCGTTGCAGACCAGCACGCAGGTTTCGTCGGTTTCGGTCGTCAGCAATGCTTGCAGGCCGGCGTAGCACGACAGCAGGTTGTCCAGGCGAGCGCCCGCGATGAAATCGCCATGCAGGCCGATGACCGCAGCACTTTGGGTGTCGTAGAAGCTCAGCTCGTAATCGAGCACCACATCGGCGTTCAGGCCATGTTCGCGGGCCAGCTGATCGGTGAGCACGGCGCGGAAGTCCACGCGTTCGTCACCGGCGAATTGCGCGAGAATCGGCGGCAGCTCGGTCTGGGCATTGATCGCCCAGCCCATGTTGGCTTCACGGTTGAGGTGAATGGCCAGGTTCGGAATGATTGCAACGGGAGCCTTGAAGTCGATCAACTGGCTCTCGACCTTGCCATCGCGACGGAAGGTCACGCGGCCGGCCAACGACAGATCACGGTCGAACCACGGCGCCAGCAGTGCACCGCCATAGACTTCGACGCCCAATTGCCAGAAGCCCTGGCGTTGCAGTTCCGGCTGGGGTTTGACCCGCAGGCACGGGCTGTCGGTGTGTGCGCCGACCAGGCGAATGCCGCCATGCAGGGGCGAATGACGGCCCATTTTGAACGCGACGATCGAAGAGTCGTTACGGGTGACGTAGTAACGGCCATTGGCTTCGGTGGCCCACGGCTCACGCTCGTCGAGGCGCACAAAACCGGCCGCTTCCAGGCGCTGGACAAGGCTGGCGGTGGCATGGAACGGGGTAGGGGAGGCCTTGAGGAAGTCGATCAGGCCTTGGTTCAACTCTTCGCGCATAAGAAGCTCCAGACAGCAGTGGCGCCAGTTTAACGTATTGAAAGCGCAAAGTGCGGCGGGCCTGATGTTGGCGGCGCGTGAGATTTAATGTGGCGAGGGAGCTTGCTCCCGCTCGGCTGCGCAGCGGCCGCAAATCCTGCTTGCACGGTGTGCCCGACAGAATACGGTCGCTGGTTTTGGGAGTGCTCCGCACTCCAGCGGGAGCAAGCTCCCTCGCCACAACAGCCCCCTCGCCACACAGCGCACTCGCTACAGAGGCTCCCTAGGCACAGTCAGAACGGTGCCGGGCACTCGAAGCGCAGGCGTTCGCCGCTTTGCGGATGAGTGAAGCTCAGCATGCTCGCGTGCAGGCACAGGCGTGGCCAGGCAGCCAGGGCTTGCGGATGGGCGTAGAGCCCGTCACCCAGCAGCGGGTGGCCGATGGAGAGCATGTGCACGCGCAACTGGTGAGAACGGCCGGTGATCGGTGTCAGCTCGACGCGGCACCAGTCGCCACAACGCTCCAGTACACGCCAGAAGGTCAGGGCGTGCTTGCCGAATTCGTGGTCCACCACATGCCGTGGCTTGGTCGGCGGATCGTAGCGCAGGGGCAAGTCGATGCTGCCACTGTCCAGTTCCGGTTGTCCCCAGCACAGGGCGGTGTAGGCCTTTTCGGTTTCGCGGTCGTGAAATTGCCGAGACAGCTCGCGATGAGTGTCCGGGTCACGGGCCAGCAGAATGATGCCGGAGGTTTCCCAGTCCAGCCGATGGACAATTCGCGCTTCCGGGTAGCCGTTTTCTTGCAGGCGCGTAATCAGGCAGTCCTTGTTGTCATCGGCCCGTCCGGGGACGGAGAGCAACAGGGTCGGTTTATCCACCACCAGTACGGCGGCGTCCTGATAGATGATGCGGATGTTGGACAACGGCATTAAAACAGCCTCGTAACAAACGCCAACGGCGACTCAGGCCCCCTCCAGTCATGGAAGGGCCCTGAGCCGCCGTGGCTCCCGCCGGATCGACTCAGCGATCGGGCAGGGTGATATTGAGTTCCAGAATCGAGCAGCTGCCCTGGTTTTCCAGAGCGACGTGCACGTCATCGGACCCGATATTGACGTACTTGCGGATCACTTCCACCAGTTCCTTCTGCAAGGCTGGCAAGTAGTCCGGCGTACTGCGTTGGCCGCGTTCATGCGCCACGATGATCTGTAGACGCTCTTTCGCTACCGAGGCGGTACTTGGCTTTTTGTTGGCACGAAAGAAGTCAAAAAGGTTCATTACCTACCTCCAAAAAGTCGCTCGAAGAATCCCTTCTTCTCGACATCGAGGAAACGATGGTCCACGGTCTTGCCCAACAGACGATCGACCGCATCGCTGTACGCCTGGCCGGCGTCGCTCTGGTCGTCGAGAATCACCGGCACGCCCTGGTTGGAGGCCTTGAGGACGGCTTGCGATTCTGGAATCACGCCCAGCAGGGTCACCGCGAGGATTTCCTTGACGTCTTCGACGCCGAGCATTTCGCCGTTGCTGACGCGAGTAGGGTTGTAGCGGGTCAGCAGCAGGTGTTCCTTGATCGGGTCTTCGCCGTTTTCGGCGCGACGGGACTTGCTGGCCAGCAGGCCCAGCATGCGGTCCGAGTCACGTACGGAGGAGACTTCCGGGTTGGTCACGACGATCGCTTCATCAGCGAAGTACATGGCCAGGTGGGCACCTTTCTCGATACCGGCCGGGGAGTCGCAGACCACGAATTCGAAGTCTTCTTTCAACTGCATCAGGACTTTTTCTACGCCTTCCTGGGTCAGCGCGTCTTTGTCGCGGGTCTGACTGGCGGCCAGCACGTAGAGGTTTTCCAGGCGCTTGTCTTTGATCAGGGCCTGTTGCAGGTTGGCTTCGCCGTTTACCACGTTGACGAAGTCATACACCACGCGGCGCTCGCAACCCATGATCAGGTCGAGGTTACGCAAGCCGACGTCGAAGTCGACGATAACTGTTTTGTGACCACGCAGAGCGAGGCCGGTACCGATAGCGGCGCTGGTGGTGGTCTTACCCACACCACCCTTGCCGGATGTAACCACGAGAATCTTGGCCAAGGTGTTTTACCCCTAAGGAAAAAGGACGTTTAGCCCCTGAAAAACATCTCTTGAAAAACTACTGCAGTCGGACAGCCTTGGCTGGAATCCGGTTTTGAGCGGTGTCTACCCCCGGTAAACACTGCTTTTAGCCTTTTTCCTACTTCGTTTGAGCCGTTTTCGCTACGTTTTAGAGATGCTTGGAAAATGCGGCAGTATCCGTTAAAGCCGAATGATGTTCAACACGTCACCCGACAGGCTGACTTGTACTCCGGCGCCCCACAATGGATCGCGGCGCAGGTCCTCGGAAACCTTGTAGTGACCGGCGATGGAGACCAGTTCAGCGGTCATTTGCTGACAGAAAATCCTGGCTTTCGTATCACCTTTGACGCCGGCCAACACACGACCGCGCATCGCGCCGTATACATGGATGTTGCCGTCGGCGAGAAGTTCCGCCCCCGGGCTGACCGACGAAATCACCACCAGATCGCTGCCCTGGGCATAAATCTGCTGGCCACCACGTACTGGCGACGTGATGATTTTTGTCGGTTTGATGGTCGGCTCCGGTGGTTTTTCGGGTTTTTTCGCTACGACGCCTTCGAGCGGGTCGAGCGGGCGTTCCCGCGCGCCGGACGGCGGCAGCACTGGCAGATCGACCGCAATGGCCGCTGCGATGTCTTCGATGCGGCTGGCACGGATCGCCAGGGTGCGCAGGCCATGCTGGCGGCAGATGCGCATCAATCCCGGCAGGTCGACCGAGCCTTCGCTGGCCGGGAGTTTGTCCAGGGCCAGTACCAGCGGCGCGTTACTGAAGAAGTTGGGCGCCTGGGCGACCTTGGCGGCCAGTTGCCGATCAAGGTTCTCGAGGTCGTTACGGGCCAGTTCCAGCACCGTAATGGCCAGCATGCTGCCCTTCAACTGGAACACGGGATCTTGGTCTAGCGGTTCGGTTTGGCTCATGGTCGGCATACAACGGCTTGTCACTAAAAGTGCCGAGACTTATAACGAGAACGCCCGCAGGCCGCAAGCCGGGTCGAACGATGTAGAATGCGCGGCCATTAACTTTCCGGAACCTTTAATGGAACGCCCGCGATTTCGAACAGCATTTCTTTCTCCGCGTTTCTGGCCGCTGTGGTGTGGCCTGGGGCTGTTGTGGCTGATTGTGCAGTTGCCGTATCCGGCGTTGCTGGCGATTGGTCGCGCCCTGGGCGCATTGATGTACCGAGTGGCCGGCGACCGACGGCGCATTGCCAAGCGCAATCTTGAGCTGTGTTTCCCTGAAAAGTCCGCTGCCGAGCGCAAACGCCTGCTCAAGGAAAACTTCGCGTCCACCGGCATCGCCTTCTTCGAGATGGCCATGAGCTGGTGGTGGTCGCGCAAGCGTCTGGCGAAACTGGCCCATGTCGAAGGCCATGAGCATTTGAAACAGGCTCAGACGCAAGGCAAGGGCGTGATTCTGATGGCTGTGCACTTCACCACGCTGGAGATCGGCGCAGCGTTGCTCGGTCAGCAACACACCATTGATGGCATGTACCGCGAACACAAGAATCCGCTGTTCGACTTCATCCAGCGCCGTGGCCGCGAGCGGCATAACCTCGACTCGCTGGCGGTGGAGCGCGACGACGTGCGTGGCATGCTCAAACTGCTGCGCGCAGGGCGAGCGATCTGGTACGCACCGGATCAGGACTACGGCGCCAAGCAAAGTATCTTCGTGCCGCTGTTCGGGATTCAGGCGGCGACCGTCACCGCCACCAGCAAGTTCGCACGGCTGGGCAAGGCGCTGGTGGTGCCGTTCACCCAGGAGCGCCTGGCTGACGGCAGCGGTTATCGACTGGTGATTCATGCCCCGCTCGAAGGCTTTCCCGGCGAGACGGAAGAGGCCGATTGCATTCGGATCAACCAATGGGTGGAAGGTGCGTTGCGCGAATGTCCGGAGCAATATCTCTGGGCGCATCGCCGCTTCAAGAGCCGCCCACCGGGCGAGCCGAAACTGTACGCCAAACGCGGTTGAGTCACCGATCCCTTTAAGCACCATGGAGTGTTGCAATGAGTCCTGCTGAACCGGTTACAGGGTTGATTCTTTCCGGCGGTGGGGCTCGCGCGGCCTATCAGGTAGGCGTGCTGGCGGCGATTGCCGAGCTGCTGCCAATGGGGGCGGCGAATCCGTTTCCGGTGATCGTCGGCACCTCGGCCGGTGCGATCAATGCGGTCAGCCTGGCCAGTGGGGCGATGGATTTTCGTGGCGCGATCGAGCGTCTGACGGCCTTCTGGCAAAGTTTTCGCAGCCATCTGGTGTTGCGTAGCGACTGGCCGGGGGTGATCCATCAGGCCACTCGCTTTATCAGTCACAACCTGATGGGCATTGGCTCGCCGGTGCCGGTGGCCCTGCTTAACAGTTCGCCGCTGCGCCGCTTGCTCAATCACAAACTGCACATGCCCGGGATCGCCGAAGCGATTGCACAAAAGCAATTGCGGGCCGTAGCGGTTACAGCGTTCGGCTACGAGTCCGGTCAGGCCGTCACGTTTTATCAGGGCGGCGGCACCATCGAATCCTGGTTGCGCCATCGGCGGATCGGCGTACCGACCCAGCTGACTGTCGACCATCTGCTGGCCAGTTCCGCGATTCCATTGCTGTTCGCACCGGTAAAGATCGGCGAAGAATATTTCGGCGATGGCGCGGTGCGTCAATCGGCACCGATCAGCCCGGCGCTGCACCTGGGCGCCAGTCGCGTGCTGGTGGTGGGCGTCAGCGGCAACCCGCGCGGGATCGATCCGCAACAACCACTGCAACGTGCCTACACCGGTCAGCAGCCGACCCTGGCGCAAGTCGGTGGGCACCTGCTCAATAGTACGTTCATTGACAGCCTGGAAAGTGACATCGAGTTGTTGCAGCGTCTGAACCAGTTCAGCCATCTGCTGCCCGATGGCATCGCGAGTCGTGCATTGGGAGCGGCGCCAGTGGATGTGTTGGTGATTTCACCGAGTCAGCCAATCGATGAAATTGCCGCGCGGCATCGCCAGGAACTGCCGGCAGCCTTGCGCCTGTTTTTACGCGGGCCGGGGGCGACCAAGACCAGCGGGGCGGGGGTGCTGAGTTATCTGCTGTTCGAGGCGGGGTATTGCAGCGAATTGATCGATCTGGGACGGCGCGATGCGTTGGCCAAGCGCGATGAGTTGTGTCGGTTTCTGGGGTTGCCATAAAGCAAAAGATCGCAGCCTGCGGCAGCTCCTACCCCGGATGCGCACGTCCGTAGAAGCTGGCGAAGCCTGCGATCTTTTGACTTTAAATCAGAAGTGGAACTTCACCAGGAAGCTCGTGTTGCTCTGATCGGTCTTGAAGTACTGGCTGTCCCTGATCCCGTACTTGTCCGACCAATAGTCGTACTCGACACCCACATACAACTGCTTCTCGCCAATGTTCAGCGCTTTGCCCAAGTCGTATTTGATCTGCGGGTTGAAGTGCAGGTTGGCGTGGTAGGTGCCTTTGCTGTTCTGGTCGTTGTCGACCACCCAGTCCATGAAGCCATCGATCAGGATGTTCGAATCGCCCACCGGAATGGTGTAGGACCAGACTGGGGTGATCTGCCAGACGTTGTCACCCGGGCGGCTGCCTTCGGTGTGACGCTGGTAGAAGTTCAGCTGGAAGTAGTCGAAGCCAGGAATCGCCAGGTCGAAACCAGGACCGATCAGGTAAGACTCGGTATCGCCTTCACCGAACTCGTACGTCATGGCCAGCAGCACGTCCTTGACCGGGCCGAACTCCAGTTTCTGGTCGAAGATCTTGCCAAACGACAAGCGTGGGCTGATTTCGCCGTAGTAGGTGTTCGAACCGACGCCGGGGTCGTCCTTGCCGTTGTAGAAAATCTTGTCGACGAACACGAAGTTGTCGCCGTATTTCCATGCATCGGCGTGCTCGAAAGTGACGGTTTGCTGAATGCGCGGGTTGACCTGGAAGTCCTTGCCATAGAGGTAGGTCAGGCTGTTGTTCTGCCATTGCAGCAAGTCGCCGGCCATGGCCTGGCCCCCGGCCAGCAAGGATCCCGCGAGCATCAGGCTGGTGCACGTACGTTTCATTCGGTTGCTCCCAAAAAGTAGGTGGTTCCACGTTATTTTTCTAAGGTCGGCGCTCTGGTGTGGCGCCTTTTCTTGCTGCTGTAAAAAATCATCCATGCGGTCAGCTTTGGTGCTGTTAGCAAGAGCTGAGCCAAGGCTTTCAAAAAGCCAAAGAACGCCCGTTCGGCTGTTCGAAAACAGTCGATCGAGCGTTATTTTTGAATGCCTTGATACTGCCCAGAGCCGGGGTAAGTTGGCTTTCTGGTCAGGAATTAAATCCGGGCTTTTTTTTAGACCGGATTCGGGCGGCCGCGGAGAATACTGACTCCTTGGCCAGGTCTCAAGTGCCCCGCAACAGAGCACTGGCGACAGGTGTGGGGCACAGTTATGGGCGGTCAGCCCGGCGTCGCTGAACGACAGGCTTGTCGGGGTACGAATCATCTGTTGCTCCCTCTTGTTTTTATTGTTTTGTGGCGAGGGGGCTTGCCCCCGTTGGGGCGCGAAGCGGCCCCGGTATTTCCCCAGCCATACCTTGTCAGCAGGTTTTGCGACTGCTTCGCAGCCGAGCGGGGGCAAGCCCCCTCGCCACAGGGAGCGCCTTCACAGGTTCGATTAGTGCGTGTGGGCGTGGCAGTCGTTGACGGCTGCGCGTTCGTGACCGCCGAGGATGTTGAACAACAGGTTCAATGCCAGGGCGCTAAGCGTGGCCATGGCGATGCCGCTGTGGGTGATCGGGCTCATCCACATCGGCAGGTGCGCGAAAAACTCCGGACGCACCACCGGGATCAGCCCCATGCCGATGCTCACCGCCACCAGCAACTGGTTGCGCCGGTCACCGATGTCGGCTTCCTGAAGAATCTTGATCCCGGTGGCGGCGACCATGCCGAACATCGCGATTGCCGCACCGCCCAGTACCGCCGGCGGAATCGACGCCACCAGGAACGCGGCTTTCGGCAGCAGGCTCAGCACGATCAGTAAGCCGCCGGCGACGATGGTCACCGAGCGGCAACGCACGCCGGTCATCTGCACCAGGCCGATGTTCTGAGCGAATGAGGAGTGGGTGAAGGTGTTGAAGAAACCGGCGAAAAACGAAGCGCCGGCATCGCACAGCAAGCCGCGACGCAGCATCCGCGGCGTGACGTCCTGGCCGGTGATTTTGCCCAGCGCCAGGAACATCCCGGTGGACTCGA
Organism: Pseudomonas sp. B21-019; assembly: GCF_024749225.1. Lineage (NCBI taxonomy): Bacteria > Pseudomonadati > Pseudomonadota > Gammaproteobacteria > Pseudomonadales > Pseudomonadaceae > Pseudomonas > Pseudomonas sp. B21-019. The sequence goes on along the minus strand of NZ_CP087193.1, from coordinate 4,443,038 downwards.
CGAAGATGATTACTACCACCAGGCACATGGACAGAATCGGTGCGAGTTCGAATTTCGGCATGCCGAAATGCAGCGGGGTGACGATTTGCAGCCACGGCGCCTGGTCCATGCCGCTGAGGTCGACCATGCCGATCACGCCGCAAATCGCGTAACCCAGGCACATGCCGATCAGCACCGAAATGTTGACCCAGAATCCGGCCATGAAGCGATGGACCAACAGAATGGTGGACAGCACCAATGCGGCAACGGCCAGGTAGACAGGCGAACCGAATTGAGCCGCGCCAGCACCGCCACCGGCCCAGTTCACGGCGACGGGGAACAGCGACAAACCGATTGAGGTGATGACGGTGCCGGTCACCAGCGGCGGGAAGAAGCGTACGACCTTGGACATGAACGGTGCGATGAGCATGCCGAAGAAGCCGGCGGCGATGGTCGCGCCGAAAATCCCTTGCAGGCCGATGCCGGGCATCCCGGCCATGGCCACCATGCTGCCGACCGCGGCGAAACTGGCGCCCATCATCACCGGCATGCGGATGCCCATCGGGCCGATGCCCAGCGACTGGACGATGGTGGCGATGCCGGCAACCAGCAGGTCGGCGTTGATCAGGAAGGCGATTTCTTCACGGTTCAGGCCGGCGGCCTGCCCGATGATCAGCGGCACTGCAATGGCGCCGCCGTACATCAGCAGAACGTGTTGCAGACCGACCAGAATCAGTTGCACAAGGGGTAAACGTTGAATAGCGGGTGCGTCGGGGATGCGCGCTTCGGATAGCTCGGACATGCAACACCTCGGATCTTTTTTATTCTTGTGATTTTTGTATCAGGGGGACCTGTGGCGAGGGAGCTTGCTGTGGCGAGGGGGCTTGCCCCCGTTGGGCTGCGAAGCAGCCCCCAAACCCAACAATCGCGTTCTATCTAGAGGACCGCATCTGCAGGTTTTGCGACCGCTTCGCGGTCGAACGGGGCGGTGCGGCGCGCCGACAAGCCCCCTCGCCACACAAACCCTATCTCCACAATGGCTTATTACTTACTTGGTCGGAGCTCCCTGAACAATCCACGCGCCGATCAGGTCACGTTCCTGCTGGGTCATCTGGGTGATGTTGCCCAGTGGCATGATCTGGCTGGTGACCGCTTGAGCCTGGATGCGAGCGGCGTTTTGGTGGATCTGTTCTGGCGTATCGAACATCACGCCGGCCGGTGCGGCACTGAACAGCGGGCTGGTGGGTTTGGCCGAGTGACAGACCGCGCAACGTTCCTGAATGACGCTGTGAACCTTGTCGAACGTCGGGCCCTGATTCGAGGCTTGGGCCGGTGCAGCGGCGGGCGCATCAGGTTTCGCCGCTTCAGGTTTGGCACCACCGCCCAGGGCGGTTTCCGGCAGCGGCTGGTACTCGATGGTCCCAGGAGCCTTGGCCACTTCAGGTGCGCTGGACATCGGCGCCGGGCCGGTCACGTAGGCCAGGCAAATCATGCCGACCGCCGCAACGGGCAGGGTCCAGGCGAATTTGTGGCTGTCGTGACGGGTGTTGAAGTAGTGACGCACCAACACCGCCAGCACCGCGATCCCGGCCAGGATCAGCCAGTTGTACTGGCTGCCGTACGTGCTCGGGAAGTGGTTGCTGATCATGATGAACAGCACCGGCAAGGTGAAGTAGTTGTTGTGCCGCGAACGCAGCAAACCTTTGGCCGGCAGCGCCGGATCGGGCGTGCGGTTTTCGGCGATCGCTGCGACCAGGGCGCGCTGGGCTGGCATGATGATGCGGAACACGTTGCCGACCATGATGGTGCCGATGATCGCGCCGACGTGCAGGTAAGCACCACGACCGCTGAACACTTTGCTGAAGCCGTAGGCGGCGCCGATGATCAGCACGAACAGGATTGCGCCTAGCAGGGCAGGGCGTTTGCCCAGGGCCGAGTCGCAGAGGAAGGAGTAGATGAACCAGCTGATGAACAACGAGCCGAGGCCGATGGCCACGCCTTCAGGGCCGCTCAGGGTGCTGCCCGGAGCCAGCAGGTACAGCGTCGGGTTGGAGTAGAACACTACGCACAGCAGTGCGATCCCCGACAGCCAGGTGAAATAGGCTTCCCATTTGAACCAGTGCAGGTTGTCCGGCATGGTCGGTGGAGCCAGTTTGTATTTTTCCAGGTGGTAGATACCGCCGCCATGGATCGCCCACAAATCGCCCGCCAGCCCGTTTTTCGGGTTGACCCGATTGAGGTTGTTTTCCAGCCAGACGAAATAGAACGACGCGCCGATCCAGGCCACGCCAGTGATCATGTGAACCCAGCGCACGCTCAGGTTCAGCCATTCCAACAGATGTGCTTCCACAGTCTTTACCTCTCGCCTGTCACCCTTGTTGTCGAGTGATCAGACCTTCTCTTATTGGTGGGGGGCGAGGATCAAACACTCATCCTCTTGGAAAAAATGCTCATCGCAGTTATTGCCTGTGCCACTGCGATCAACCACCAGGAAGTCATCCCGCTTTTCGATCGTCAGCACCGGGTGGTGCCAGACGCCGCGATGGTAATTAATGCCCTGCCTGCCGTTGGTGACGAAGGCGCGGACCAAGCCTGATACAGGTGCATCGCCAAGTGGCGCGACCACGATCAGAAAGGGGTTGCCGAGCAGCGGAATGAACGCCTGGCTGCCCAGCGGATGACGCTCCAGCATGCGCACGGTCAGCGGCATGTCCTGCGCGTCGGCGCGGAAGATGCTGATGATCGCCTTGTCCTCTGGCGTGGCGGTTTCCACCGTCGCCAGTTTGTGGAAGCGCATGGTCGAACCGTTGTTGATCATGAAGTGATCGCTGCCGTCGGTTTCGATCACGTCACCGAAAGGGGCGAAGGCTTCTTTGGTCAGCGGTTCAATCGTCAATGTGCGCATGCTGGTCTTCTTATCCAAAATTCTGTGTTGTTTATTCTGCTTTTGTGGCGAGGGAGCTTGCTCCCGCTGGGCTGCGAAGCGGCCCCAAGAAAGATGGGAGCGCTACGCACTCCAGCGGGAGCAAGCTCCCTCGCCACAGGGTTCAACCTTATTTAGCGACCTTGCCCAAAACGCGCAGGCGGCTCACACCACCATCCGGGAACACGTTCAGGCGGATGTGGGTGATCGGGCCCAGCGCCTTGATCTGCTCGGCGAAGGTGTGTTCGGCGTGCATTTCCAGCTTCTGGCTTGGCAGCAGTTCGCGCCAGAACAGCGATTGGGTTTCGATCTGGCTGTCGGTACCGCCCTTCACGAATGCGCCCTGGATCGAGCAGCTGTCCGGGTAGTTGCCCTTGAAGTGCAGGGTGTCGACGATGACTTTCTCGACTTCACCCGCATGACCCAGCGCGACGATCACCCAGTCATTGCCCGGGGTACGACGACGTGCGGTTTCCCAGCCATCGCCCATGTTGATGCCACGGCCCGGGTTGAGGATGTTGCTCATGCGGCCGAAGTGTTCGTCGGAGCAGGCGAGGGCGCGACCGCCGTTCAGGGCTGCAGCCAGGTCGACTTGTTCGTTGTCGCCAACGGCCGACCAGTCGCGGAACGGGATGCCGTACACGCGCAGACGGGCCACGCCACCATCCGGATAGATGTTGAAGCGCAGGTGGCTGAACGCCTGGTCGTTATTGATTTCGTGGTAGTGGTGGCTGTTGCCCTGCAGCTCGACGGCCGACAGTACTTCAGTCCACTGGGTGTTTTCGTCCGGCTCGCCCGAGGCCAGGAAGCAGGCTTCCAGGGAGGCCGATGGCGGGTAGTTGCCGGTGAAGAATGAAGTGTCGATGTCCACGCCTTTGATCGAACCCGGTACGCCCAGACGGATCACCGCGCTGTCGTAGCCTTCGAAGCGCTTGCGGCGCGACTCCCAGCCGTCCATCCACTTGCCGTTGTCATCGAACACGCCCTCCTTCCACACGGCCGGGGTCGGCTGGAACAGACGGTTGGCGTCTGCGAACCAGTCATCGGTGACCGAGATGATTTTGGTGCCCAGACGGGCGTCGGCCAGGTTGACGAACTTCTCGAAAGGTACGGCGTAAGCTTTCATTCTTCTTGTCTGCCTTTAAATAAGTTGGCTTGGGATGCTTGCAGGGCCCGGGGCGTTTTTTGCGTTCGTCAACGTCGGGCCAGGCTTGCTATAGGGTCAGTAATCGGAACAACGCGATCTTGTTGATCTCCGCCAGCGCGCATTTGAATTCGGTGTCGACCGGGTTGTGAATGCGCGTTTCGAACGCCGCGAGGATCTGATGCCGGTTGCTGCCTTTTACCGCCATGATGAAGGGAAACTTGAACTTGGCCTTGTAGGCGTCGTTCAGCTCGGTGAAGCGCTCAAACTCTTCGGCCGTGCATTGGTGAATACCGGCGCCAGCTTGTTCATGGGTGCTGGCTTCGGTCAGTTGGCCCTGGACGGCAGCTTTGCCGGCCAGGTCCGGGTGCGCGTTGATCAGGGCCAGTTGGCTGGCGTGATCGGCGCTCAACAGGATGTCGCTCATGCGCTGGTGCAGGGTTTCGATCTGGTCGATCGAAGCGTCCTGGCCCAGGTCGAAGGCCTTCTCGGCCACCCATGGCGAGTGTTCGTAGATGTCGGCGAAGGCGGCGACAAACGCGTCGCGGCTCAGGGTCGATGGCTTCAGTGTCTGGAAGTGGCTCATTTGGCAGCCCCTTGATACGGATGGGTTTGCTGCCAGTGGCGAGCGATGTCGACGCGGCGGCTGAACCACACCTGTTCATGACTTTTAGCGTATTCGATAAAGCGCTTGAGCGAGGCCAGACGCGCCGGGCGGCCGATCAGCCGGCAGTGCAGGCCGATCGACAACATCTTCGGTGCCTCGGCGCCTTCGGCATACAGCACGTCGAAAGCGTCTTTCAGGTATTCGAAAAAGTCATCGCCCTTGTTGAAGCCCTGGACCTGGGTGAAGCGCATGTCGTTGGTGTCCAGGGTGTACGGGATCACCAAGTGCGGCTTGCCGGTCGGGTTGTTCGGTTCCCAGTAGGGCAGGTCGTCGTCGTAGGTGTCGCAGTCGTAGAGGAAACCGCCTTCTTCCATCACCAGTCGACGGGTGTTCGGGCCGGTGCGGCCGGTGTACCAGCCCAGCGGGCGCTCACCGGTGATTTCGGTGAGGATGCGGATCGCTTCGAGCATGTGCTCGCGTTCCTGCGCTTCGTCCATGTATTGGTAGTCGATCCAGCGATAGCCGTGGCTGCAGATCTCGTGGCCGGCCTCGACCATCGCGCGGATCACGTCCGGGTGACGCTGGGCGGCCATGGCCACGGCGAAGATGGTCAGCGGGATGTCGAATTCCTTGAACAGTTTCAGAATCCGCCAGACGCCGGCACGGCTGCCATACTCGTAAAGGGATTCCATGCTCATGTTGCGCTCGCCTTGCAGCGGCTGCGCCGAGACCATTTCCGAGAGGAAGGCTTCGGACTCTTTATCGCCGTGAAGGATATTGCGCTCGCCACCTTCCTCGTAGTTGAGCACAAAGGACAGGGCGATGCGGGCATTGCCCGGCCAGTGTGGGTGAGGAGGGTTACTGCCGTAACCGATCAGGTCGCGTGGGTAGTCAGCGCTCACTGCAGTCTTCCTTCTTGTTCGTGTCGACTTGTTCAAAGTCAGGGTGTGTGTGGCAGCCTGGCGATGAGAGGGCAGGCTGGCGTCACAGCGATGGAGTGATTGTATACAACTTTATATTCACTTTGTAAGCCTGATTTTTTGCATTTTTCACTGACTGCTCTCATTGGAGGGTACTGCAAGAAACCTGCCTGACTGGTCAGCTAATGGATAGAAGGTCCACTGATCTTATGGTTTGGCGCAAGATTCGCCTGCAAACCATGAATGCCATTGGTGGCAGTAAAAATGTCGTTTTTATTGTGTACAATTTTTTTGAAAAATGTCTTAATCAGTCGCTCGCCGCAACTTTTCGTGCTCCGGAACGGTGCGGTCTCCTTTTCAACTGACTTCGGGAGGCGCGAGGTCTGACTGCTCCACGCAGGCAGGCGCGCAGAATCAATGGGACGTTTGACTACACACGTTTTGGACGCTGCACACGGTTGCCCGGGCAGTTCGATCAAGGTCGAGCTGTACCGCGTCGAAAGCTCGCAGCTGGAACTGGTCGCCACGGTGCTCACCAACAGCGACGGCCGGGTCGATGCGCCGCTGCTGCAAGGCGATGACTACCGTACCGGGGTCTATCAGTTGCAATTTCATGCGGGCGATTACTACCGCGCCCGTGGCGTTCAGTTGCCTGAGCCTGCGTTCCTCGACGTGGTGGTGCTGCGGTTCGGCATCTCTGCCGAACAGGATCACTACCACGTGCCGTTGCTGATTTCGCCGTATAGCTATTCGACCTATAGAGGAAGCTAGGACTTTCCCCCCAAAAATCCTGCGCATATAGCTTCTTTGGTCTTTTGCCCGCTCACACTGCGGGCTTTTTTTTGCTTGTAGAAAAGTCAAAAGATCGCAGCCTTCGGCGGCGCCCACAGGCGCGTAGGAGCTGCCGAAGGCTGCGATCCTTTGATCTTGCTTTTACTCAACGGCTCAACAATGACGCCGCACCAGCCCCGCTGAACAACCCGGCACTGACCCGGTTAAACCAGCTCTGCCCCTTGCCACTGCGCAGATACCGCGCAGCACCATGAGCCCCCAGCCCATAAGCCAGCTTGCACAGCAGATCCAGCACGGTCCAGGTGGCAATCATCACCAGCAACTGCGGCAGGAACGGTTGTTCGGCACTCAAAAACTGCGGCAGGAACGCGGCAAAGAACAAAATGTCTTTCGGGTTGCTGGCGCCGAGCATGAATGCGCGCCCGAACAGTGCACGAAAGCGCGGCACCGGCGCAGCCTGGGGCACTTCAGCGCCCTGGGAGGGTTGGCGTGATTGCTGCCAGCTCTGCCAGGCGAGGTAGAACAGATACAGCGCACCGACGATTTTCAGGGTGCTGAACAGCTGTTCCGACGCCAGCAGCAATGCACCCAGGCCGAGCGCCGAAGCGCTGAGCAAGCAGATCGAGGCAAACACGCCCCCGAGAAACGCCGGGTAAGAACGGCGCAAACCGTAATTCAGACTGTTGCTGATCATCAGCAAAGACAGTGGCCCCGGTATCAGGATTACCACCAGCGCAGCGCCGCTGAACAGCAGCCAGGTTTCCAGACTCATCACTTTCCTCCCTATGCACAAAAGCCCCACCCGACGGGGTGAGGCTGGTTTGAAACGCGTACCGCGTGACGCTTACAAGAAGATGAACTTGGCGATGAAGATCGCGCAGAGCACCCACAGGCTCACCGAAATTTCCTTGTACTTACCGGTGCCGGCCTTCAGCGCCACGTAGGTGATGAAGCCCAGCGCGATGCCGTCGGCGACCGAGAAGGTCAGGGGCATCATGATCGCGGTGACGATCGCCGGAATGCTGTCGGTCGCTTCGTCCCATTCGATGTGCGCCATGCCGCCCATCATCAGCATCGCTACATAAATCAGCGCACCGGCGGTTGCATAAGCGGGGATCATGCCAGCCAGCGGTGCGAAAAACATTGCGGCAATAAATAGCACACCTACGGTCACGGCGGTAAGACCAGTCCGACCACCCGCTGCTACGCCAGCGGCACTTTCCACGTAACTGGTGACCGGCGGAACACCCACCACCGCCCCGAAAACGCTGGAGGCGCTGTCGGCTTTCATGGCGCGGGACAGGTTTTCGATCCGGCCGTCTGCGTTCACCAGGTTGGCGCGCTGGGCGACGCCCATCAAGGTGCCGGCGGTGTCGAACATGTGCACAAAGAGGAAGGCCAGCACCACGCTGATCATACTGACGTTGAACACGCCGGCGATGTTCATGGCCATCCAGGTCGGTGCCAGGCTTGGCGGGGCCGACATGATGCCCTCGTAGTGCACCAGGCCCAGGCCCCAGCCGGCGAGGGTCACGGTGATGATGCTGATGAGGATCGCGCCGAACACTTTGTGGTAGCTGAGCACGGCGATCATCAGGAAGCAGATGGCAGCCAGCAGCGGGCCGGGCTCGCGCAGGGAGCCGAGCTTGATCAGGGTGGCCGGGCTATCGACGACGATACCCGCGGTTTTCAGGCCAATCAGCCCCAGAAACAGCCCCACACCAGCGCCCATGGCAAAGCGCAGGCTCACCGGAATGCTATTGAGCAGCCATTCGCGAATCCGGGAAAAGGTCAGGAACATGAACAACACACCGGACACGAACACCGCGCCGAGGGCGGTTTCCCAGTTGTAGCCCATGGTGCCGACCACGGTGTAGGTGAAGAACGCGTTCAGGCCCATGCCCGGCGCCAGGCCCACCGGCCAGTTGGCGTACAGGCCCATCAACAGGCAACCCAGCGCGGCGGCGATGCAGGTGGCCACGAACGCGGCACCGTGATCGATCCCGGCGTCGGCCATGATGTTGGGGTTGACGAAGATGATGTAGGCCATGGTGATGAAGGTTGTCAGACCGGCGATCAGCTCGGTCTTCACCGTGGTGCCGTGCAAGCTGAGTTTGAAGATGCGCTCCAGCCAGCCATTGCGTAACGGCGGCGAGAGTTCCAGCGTCGAGGCTTCGGATTTGCGGCTTTCCACAGCGAGTACTCCTCAAGAGTTTTATTGTTATTTCCAGGGCCGGACCCATGAGGGTGGCAGCGACCCTTTGAGGTACTTGCGAATTTGTTGACCTGATGGTCAGGAACTCGCACGAAGCGAATTATGCTTTTGTATACAAATAAAGCAAATAATGTTTTTGATTTTGTAGACGAAAAAAATGGCAGGCGGGGTATATAGATATGAAATGTGATGTGTAGCGAGTTTTTTGTGGCGAGGGAGCTTGCTCCCGCTGGGGCGCGCAGCGGCCCGACTCAGGCGGTGGCAATTTTTCAGGCGTACTGGCGTTATCGTTCTTTGCGACTGCTGCGCAGCCGAACGGGAGCAAGCTCCCTCGCCACAGTCAGGTGTCGTCCCGGTCAACTCTGGTTACTTCCCCCAGCGCCAGATTCACCGCCAACCACCCATTCACCGCCGTCTCCCCAGCCTCGGCAAACACCCGCTCGAGCAATTTCACCTGCTCGCGCCGCAACGACTGCTCGAACCGCGCGCCTTCCACGGTCAGTTCCAGCAGCCGCTTACGCTTGTCGGTCTGGGACGCGACGCTGTTCACCAAGTGCATTTCCACCAACTGCCGCAGCGGAATGTTCAGCGCCTGCTTGGTCACGCCGAGCAACGCCAGCAACTCCTTGACGCTCAGGTTCGGATAACGCGCGATGAAAAACACGATGCGCTGATGCACCCGGCTCAAGCCGCGACGCTCGAGCATTTCATCAGCCTTGGCGGTGAAGGCCTGATAGCCGAAGAAAAACGCTTCCATGGCTTGTTGCTGGGTGGTGGGGTTTTTAAGGTCAAGCATGTTGACGTATCCGCTCGGTCTGTCGTAATTTCGGTCAATCAGTTTGACTCATTTTCCTCAGGCCTCGCTACCGGTGACCCCCATGGCTTTTTCCGAACGTGTCTCGCGCCTTAAAAGTTCTTTGATCCGTGAAATCCTCGCCGCCGCCCAGCGTCCGGAAGTGATGTCGTTCGCCGGCGGTTTGCCAGCCGAAGCCATGCTGCCGAAAGTCGAGTGGGCGGACATGCCGCTGTCCATGGGCCAATACGGCATGAGCGAAGGCGAGCCGGCGTTGCGTGAAGCGTTGGCGGCCGAAGCCCGGGCGTTGGGCGTGCCGTGCGAAGCGAGTCAGGTGCTGGTGGTCAGCGGTTCGCAACAAACCCTCGATCTGGCGGCCAAGCTCCACATCGACAAAGGCACCGAAATTCTGCTCGAGGCGCCGACCTACCTGGCGGCGTTGCAGATTTTCCAGCTGTTTGGCGCCGACTGCATCACCGTCCCGCTGGAGGCCGATGGCCCGAACCTGGCGCAACTGCGCAGCCGTCTGGAACAACACAAGCCAGCGTTCATCTACCTGATCCCGACGTTTCAGAATCCGTCGGCGGTGCGTTACAGCGAAGCCAAGCGCGACGCGGTGGCAGCGTTGCTCGATGAATTTGGCGTGACCCTGATCGAAGACGAACCCTACCGCGAACTGACCTTCGACGGCGGCAGCGCCACGCCGATCGTCAGCCGCTTGACCAAGGCCAGCTGGATCTACACCGGCACCGTGTCGAAAACCCTGTTGCCGGGCCTGCGGGTTGGTTACTTGATTGCCAGTCCGGACCTGTTCCCGCATTTGCTACGGCTCAAGCAATCGGCCGATCTGCACACCAACCGCATCGGGCAGTGGCAAGCGCTGCAATGGATCGGTACTGAAAAGTACCAGCAGCACCTGGGCGAGTTGCGGGACTTCTACCGGGTTCGTCGGGATGCGTTCCAGTCAGCACTGGAAAGGCATTTTTCCGATCTGGCGGATTGGAACGTGCCGCAGGGTGGGCTGTTTTTCTGGCTGACGCTCAAGCAGCCGCTGGATACCCGCACGCTGCTCAAAGCGGCGCTGGCAGCAGATGTGGCGTTCATGCCGGGCGAACCGTTTTTCCCTGAGCCGGATAACAACCCCGGCCATCTGCGGCTGAATTTCAGCCACATTGACCCGGCAAGGCTGGACGAAGGGCTCAAGCGATTGGCGGCGGTGGTGCGTCAGGCCCTGGCGGCAGAAGCGGCCTGAGGCTGTTGGTGGGAGAGGGTGCAGAAACGAATAAACCGGCCAATCGGCCGGTTTATTTTTGTCTGGATTTTGCGGTGTTTACACCGGTGCAACAGAGGCGTCAGACCGCAGCAAACCGCTTATCCAGATAATCAATGATCACCTTGGACTCATACATCCAGGTGGTCTGGCCATTTTCTTCGATGCGCAGGCACGGCACCTTGATCTTGCCGCCTTGCTCCAGCAGGGCCTGGCGATCCTGTTCGTTGTTCTTGGCATCGCGCAAGGCCACCGGAACGTTCAGGCGACGCAGGGTGCGGCGGGTTTTCACGCAGAACGGGCAGGCGTGGAACTGATACAGCGTCAGGTCCTTGGCGGCCGCTTCCACTTGGGCCTGAGCGGCGGCGGGGCGCTGCTTCTTACCTGGACGGGTGATGAAGTCGATGAAGATGATCAGTTGGCCGAGGCCGATACGAAGCGCTTTGACGAACACGGTATAAGTCTCTCAGGGCAAACAGAAGGCGCGCAGCTTACCTGATTTTTCGCAGGCGAAAAAAAACCGGCGATCAGTGCCGGTTTTCTTCGTGCTGCGAATTACTTGATCAGGCTGAGAAACTCGCTGCGGGTGGCGGCGTTTTCGCGGAACTCACCGAGCATCACCGAGGTGATCATCGTCGAATTCTGTTTCTCCACACCGCGCATCATCATGCACATGTGCTTGGCCTCGATCACCACCGCCACGCCCAGGGCGCCGGTGACTTGCTGGACCGCGTCGGCGATCTGGCGGCTGAGGTTTTCCTGGATCTGCAGGCGGCGGGCGTACATATCGACGATCCGCGCGACTTTCGACAGTCCCAGTACCTTGCCGCTCGGGATGTAGGCAACGTGCGCCTTGCCGATGAACGGCAGCAGGTGATGCTCGCACAACGAGTAGAGCTCGATGTCCTTGACCAGCACCATCTCGCTGTTGTCGGAGCTGAACAAGGCACCGTTGGTGACCTCTTCCAGCGTCTGTTCATAACCGCGGCAGAGGTACTGCATGGCTTTGGCGGCACGTTTTGGCGTGTCGAGCAGGCCCTCGCGGGACACGTCCTCGCCCAATTGGCCGAGAATCGCGGTGTAATTCTGTTCCAGGGACATGAAACTACCTGTGGGATTTTACGCAAAGGGCAAGGGTACGGTGGCAAACACGGCGCTGCAAGCGTGAAGCGACAGCTTTACTCGTCACGACCTTCCATCATGGTTCGTTTAAGCATCACGTAAACCGCTCCAGCGCCGCCGTGTTTCGGCTGGCACGAGGTGAAGCCGAGCACCTGTGGATGCTGACGCAGCCAAGTGTTGACGTGACTCTTGATCATCGGCCGCTTGCCGTCCAGACGCACGGCTTTGCCGTGGGTGACGCGCACGCAGCGGATTTCGAATTTAGTTGCTTCGGCCAGAAACGCCCAGAGGGTTTCACGGGCCTTTTCCACGTTCATGCCATGCAGGTCAAGGCTGCCTTCGAACGGAATCTGTCCGATCTTGAGCTTGCGCATCTGGCTTTCCTGAACACCGTCACGCGCCCACATCAGCTCGTCTTCCGGGCCGACATCAATCACAAACTGATCGGACAGCCCGTCAACGGTGGTCGCATCGGTGCGCACAGTGGCGGCCTGGCGCAGCTTGGCGATTTGCGCGCGGTCGGCCTTGGGTTTGCCGGTTTCGGCGCGATCGTGCTTGATCGGCTTGACGCCTTGGATCGCGCTTTTGAACAGGGAAAAATCGTCGTCTTGCATGTCAGCCTCCGCGAAGGGGGGCAGTTTACCCAAGTCGGAGCGCTATCCATAACAATTGAGGCCCGTCAAAACGCCGGGCCTTTGATTCAGTCGTGTTTTTTCATCAGGTGCGGGGCTATGTTCAGTTCTCGCGACTGGCGCGAACGGCGACGGCAGCGGCGCCATAGCAACACGCCGAGGTACAGCACGAACACGCCCACCGCCAGAATGATCGACGAGCCCAGCGGGCTGGCATTCAACTCGCCCAACGCCGGTGGCCGCCCCAGCAGGCTGGCCGCGCCGGCCATCGCCAGCAATACGCCGCACATCGCCAGCAGGGCAGCGAACGCTGCGCCGAAGCGAAATCGCCAGTTGCGTTGGCCCTTGGGCCGCAAGCGGCGTGCATCAAAACCATCGGATAACTTCATTCCGACCTTCCTCAATGGGTATCGGCCCTTCGACCGGGAGTTGACCGGGATGTTCCTGAGGCTAGGGCAATTACGGCAAATGAGAGGCTTTTGCGGATGAGCGGCGGTATGGGCCGCTCATCGACGGTCGATCAGATCAGATCAGATCGCGGGTCAGGGCGAGGGTGGCGAAGTTGTCCGCCATGATCGCCATTTCGGTCTGCTGAACGTGTTCGGCGCTGAGGATCCCGCCCTTGCAAGGCAAATCCCGCGTCGCGCAGGCGTCTTCCACCAGGGTGCAGCGAAAGCCCAGGTTCTTCGCCGCACGCACGGTGGTGCTGACGCTGGAGTGACTCATGAAACCGCAAACGATCAGGTCGAGCGAGCCCAGTTGTTGCAGGCGATCGTACAGTTCGGTGCCGTGAAACGCGCTTGGCAGCAATTTGCCGATGACGGTTTCGTCGCCCTGTGGCTCCAGGCCCGGGATGAACTCACCGCGTTCGCCCTGGGGATCGAACAGCCCACCGACGGTGCCGAGGTGACGCACATGCACGATTGGCCGACCGGCTGCACGGGCAGCGGCCAGCAGGTGTTTGATGTTCGCGACGGCAGCATCCATGCCGCTCAGGGCCAGCGGACCACTGAGGTATTCTTTCTGGGCATCGATGATGACTAGGGTCGCATGACCCAGATTGGCCGCTGCGTAACCACGGCCGCTGAGTTGAAACATCGTTTTTGGAACGGACATTCTGGGGCTCCTTCGGGTGGGGCTTTTGCGACATTCTCCTCTGGCTGAGCGCTTCTGTGAATCGCTACCATCGTAGGCACCGCCGTTGCTGGCTCGCAGCCTTGTCAAGATACTCGTTCTGTTCAATAGCTCGCTGAAAAAATAGAAGAGTCCTACATCTGATACGGTGTTTTTCCTGCGTCGTCGTGGCGCCGTTTGGCTGTTAGAATCGCCAGTCGTTTTTTCTGGAGTTTATCCCGTGACCACTTCCCGACTTCGTACCCTGCGTGACCATATCCGTTGGGCCGTCAGCCGCTTCCATGGGGAGGATCTGTTTTTCGGCCATGGGACCGACAACGCCTGGGACGAAGCCCGCCAACTGGTATTGGGCGCGTTGCACTTGCCGTGGGAAATCGCCGACAGCTATCTGGACTGCCGTCTGGAAGACGACGAACTGGCCCATTTGCAAAACTTGCTCAAGCGCCGTATCGAAGAGCGCATTCCGACCGCTTACCTGCTGGGCGAGGCCTGGTTCTGTGGCTTGTCGTTCATCGTCGACGAACGCGTACTGATCCCGCGTTCGCCGATTGGCGAGCTGATCGAAAAGCGTTTCGAGCCGTGGCTGGGCGCCGAACCTGCGCGCATTCTCGACTTGTGCACCGGTTCCGGTTGCATCGGTATTGCCTGTGCCTATGAGTTCCAGAACGCCGAAGTGGTTTTGGCTGACCTGTCGTTCGAAGCATTGGAAGTGGCTAACCAGAACATCGAGCGCCACGGTGTCGACGAGCGCGTGTTCACCGTTCAGGGCGATGGTTTCGATGGTTTGCCAGGGCAACGTTTCGACCTGATCGTGTCGAACCCGCCTTACGTCGATGCGGAAGATTTCGCCGACATGCCGGACGAATATCAACACGAACCCGAGCTGGGCCTGGCCTGTGGCGACGACGGTTTGAATCTGGTGCGCCGCATGCTCGCCGAAGCGGCGGATCATCTGACCGAGAAAGGTTTGTTGATCGTCGAGGTGGGTAACAGCCAGGTTCACGTCGAGGCGTTGTACCCGGAAGTCGATTTCGCCTGGCTGGAGTTCGAGCGCGGTGGGCATGGGGTGTTCATGCTGACAGCCGAGCAGTGCCGCGATCATCAGGCGCTGTTCGCTTCTCGCGTCTGACCCCTTATAAAAGCAAAAGATCGCAGCCTTCGGCAGCTCCTACAGGTGTATACCGAACCAATGTAGGAGCTGCCGAAGGCTGCGATCTTTTCTTGCGACTAACGCCGGTTTACCGGTGCGTGGCAATCCAGATCAACAACCCCGCCTGAAACACCGCAAACGCCACCAGACAGGTAATGGTAAAACGCAGTCCAGCGTCTTCACGCTTGTACTTGCTGACCTTTTCTTCGTGTTTCTTCAGTTTGACTTCCTGTTCCGCCAGGTTCTGCTCGGCTTGCTGGAGCATCTGCGCGGCTTCGAGGATTTCCACCTGTTGCAGCTTTTCGCTGTTCCAGTCGCCCAGCAAATCACCGATCTGCACCTCTTTGACGCTGCCCTTCAAATGCTGGGCATCGGCGTAGGCCACGTCAAAACCGTGCACCCGCAGAAAGTGGTCGCGGCGCAGGCGCGTGTCTTCGTTCAACGCGTCCTTGTTGTTCAGGTCGGTGCCGTCGACGGTGTAGGCGGGCCATCGTTTCTTTGCCCACGTGACACCCTGAGATGCCATATAGCGCCCGATGCCACGGTTCATCGGCTCTATCTGCAAGCCGCTTTCCGGAGCGAAATGCACGCGTTTGGCGGCGTGATCGACCCACACATCCAGATGATTCTGTTCTTTGCGTACCCGTTGGCCTGGCAGCTTGATGGCCATGCGCAGCAGGCTGTGCTCCTTGCTGTTGCGTTCGGCGTAACCGAATTCGACAAAGCGCAGCGGTCGGCCGCCGGTGTTACGGTCGGTTTGCAACGGCGCCAGGCGGAGCATTTTGTGGTGCTCGACGTGGACGTCCGCCCACGGCAGCTCGACCGCTGGCGGTGTGTCTTTTTCAGCGGTGGAGTCGGGTGAAGTCTGGGTATCAGTCATAACGGCGAGATCCTGTCCAAGCCCTGTTGCCGCCAGTCATAGCGCTGGCGACAAAGGCTTATCGGCCGTTTTTTTCAGGACTGGAGCTTAACTGGGGCGAAGTCCGTCAATAAATCCGAGGATTCGTGCGCCGAGTTCCGCCGCCAGGGGCAATTGCGGATCTTTATAGGAGGCCAATTGCCGCTTCACGTCGTTGGGCACGATGCGCATGACGTGGTTCATGCCTTCGATTAGTGCCAGTTCGGCGTCCGGTTTGGCGGCTTTGAGCGCCCTGGCGTCACCCACGCCGACCTGGATGTCGTTGCTGCCCTGAATGATCAGTGCCGGCATCGTCAGGTTAGCGAAGGCTGCCGCCGGGTCCTGGCGGAACAGCGAAATCAGGTACGGCTGCACGCTGGGGCGGAAAATCACCTGCAACTGCGGCGGCACGTTGTCGTCAGTGTGGCCGGCCTTGAGGCTGTCTAGCAGTTCATTGCTGCGCAGCATCAAGGCTGGCGGCAGGCGATTGCTCAACTGCTGGCGCAGCACTTGATCGATCGGCCGGGCGCTGCCGGACAGGGAAATCACCGCCGCGGCGTCGACACTTGGCGCCGCCAGGCTTGCAATCAACGCACCTTCGCTGTGGCCCAGCAAAATCAGTTTGCCCAGGCGCGGGTCGGCCTTGAGCTTCTGCCCCCAGGCCACGGCATCGGCCACATAGGCTTCCACCGACAGATTGCGTTCATCCGGCGTTGCCGCAAGGCTCGCCGCCACGCCGCGTTTGTCGTAACGCACACTGGCGATGTTGTGTTTGGCCAGCACCCAGGCCAGCCGTTTGAGGCTGTCGTTGCGCCCGCCGTCGGGGTTGTTTCCGTCACGATCCGTGGGACCGGAGCCGGAAATGATCAGGACGACCGGTACCGGCGTGTCGGACTTGGGCAGCAACAGCGAGCCGAAAAGCTCGCCACTGCCGGTGTCCAGGGTGATCGGGCGTTGCAGGACTGAAGCCTGTACAAAACCGGTAAACAGGGTAAGGCTCAAGGCTAGAACTCGCAGCATCATCACGCCATCATCAACAAGGTGCCGGTTGGACTCGCAGGCACCCATAAGGTTCGAGGATGAACTACTTGGGTAGCCTGCGTATACTGGCGCGCATTACGTATTTTAGGTTCGATTTCACGGAGCGTCCTGCATGTCCGGCAATACCTACGGCAAGCTGTTCACTGTCACCACCGCGGGCGAAAGCCATGGTCCGGCGTTGGTCGCCATTGTCGATGGCTGCCCGCCGGGCCTGGAGATCTCCCTTGAGGACCTGCAGCGCGACCTGGACCGCCGCAAGCCCGGCACCAGCCGCCACACCACCCAGCGCCAGGAAGCCGACGAAGTCGAGATCCTTTCCGGCGTGTTCGAAGGCCGCACCACCGGTTGCGCCATCGGCCTGTTGATCCGCAACACCGACCAGAAGTCCAAGGACTACTCGGCGATCAAGGATCTGTTCCGTCCGGCCCACGCCGACTACACCTACCACCACAAATACGGTGAGCGCGATTACCGCGGCGGCGGTCGCAGTTCGGCCCGTGAAACCGCCATGCGCGTAGCCGCCGGCGCGATTGCCAAGAAATACCTGGCCACCCAGGGCATCGTCATTCGTGGCTACATGAGCCAGCTCGGCCCGATCGAAATCCCGTTCAAGACCTGGGATTCGGTGGAAGAGAACGCTTTCTTCAGTCCCGACCCGGACAAAGTGCCGGAGCTGGAAGCCTATATGGACCAGTTGCGTCGGGACCAGGATTCGGTCGGCGCGAAGATCACCGTGGTCGCCGAAGGCGTGATGCCGGGCCTCGGCGAGCCGATCTTCGACCGCCTCGACGCCGAACTGGCCCATGCGCTGATGAGCATCAACGCGGTCAAGGGCGTGGAAATCGGTGCCGGTTTTGCCAGCATCGCCCAGCGTGGCACTGAACACCGCGATGAAATGACCCCGGAAGGTTTCCTCAGCAACAACTCCGGCGGCATTCTCGGTGGCATTTCGTCGGGTCAGCCGATCGTTGCGCACCTGGCGCTCAAGCCTACATCGAGCATCACCACGCCGGGCCGTTCCATCGATATCCATGGCAACCCGGTGGAGGTCGTCACCAAGGGCCGTCACGACCCGTGCGTCGGCATCCGCGCCACGCCAATCGCCGAAGCGATGATGGCCATCGTGCTGATGGACCACTTGCTGCGTCACCGCGGGCAGAACGCCGATGTGCGCGTGAGCACTCCGGTGTTGGGGCAGCTTTAATGGCTGATCTGAAAGCCGCTACAGTCTGATGGCAGCGGCGGCGCTCCCGTACTGGCGGCTTTCCAGCTTCTACCTGTTCTATTTCGCCTTGCTCGGTTCGACAGCGCCGTTTCTGGCGCTGTACTTCGATCATCTGGGCTTCAGCGCCGCACGCATTGGCGAACTGGTGGCGATCCCGATGCTGATGCGTTGCGTGGCGCCGAATATCTGGGGCTGGCTCGGTGACTACACCGGGCGACGGCTGGCCATCGTGCGTTTCGGCGCCGCCTGCACCTTGCTGACCTTCTCACTGATTTTCGTCAGCAAAAGCTACGCGTGGCTGGCGATGGTCATGGCCTTGCACGCGTTCTTCTGGCACGCGGTATTGCCGCAGTTCGAGGTCATCACCCTGGCTCATTTGCGGGGGCAGACCTCGCGCTACAGTCAGATTCGCCTGTGGGGTTCCATCGGTTTCATCATCACCGTGGTGGCGCTGGGCCGATTGTTCGAATGGCTCAGCCTCGACATTTACCCGGTGGCACTGGTGCTGATCATGGCCGGGATCGTCGTCAGCAGCTTGTGGGTGCCCAACGCGCAACCAGTTCAGGGTGAACGGTTGGCGGGGGACGGATTCCTCCAGCAATTGCGCAACCCCGGAGTATTGGCGTTTTACGCGTGCGTGGCGCTGATGCAGATGAGTCACGGGCCGTATTACACCTTTCTGACCTTGCACCTTGAGCGACTCGGTTACAGTCGCGGGCTGATCGGCATGCTCTGGGCGGTCGGCGTGGTCGCCGAAGTCTTGATGTTTCTGTTCATGAGCAAGATTCTCGCGCGCTTCTCGGTACGCCGGGTGCTGCTGGCGAGTTTCCTGCTGGCGGCTTTGCGTTGGTTGTTGCTCGGCTCGTTTGCCGAGTTTCTTTGGGTGTTACTGTTCGCCCAGGTGCTGCACGCCGCCACCTTCGGCAGCTTTCACGCCGCTGCCATCCAGTTCGTGCAACGTAGCTTCGGCGCGCGCCAGCAAGGGCAGGGCCAGGCGTTGTATGCGGCGCTGGCCGGCACCGGCGGTGCACTGGGCGCGTTGTATTCCGGCTACAGCTGGAATGCCCTCGGCGCCACATTGACCTTTAGTATTGCCAGCCTCGCAGCCTTTGCCGCTGCCGTTATCATTGCCACACGTATGCAAGAGGACAGGCCATGAGCCTTACCCGTGAACACCTCGCCCAGGAAATCATCGATGCCGGGCGCTTTCTGTATGGTCGCGGCTGGTCGCCGGCCACCAGCAGCAATTACTCGACCCGCCTGTCGCCGACCGAAGCCTTGCTGACCGTGTCCGGCAAGCACAAGGGCCAACTGGGCCCGGACGATGTGCTGGCCACCGACTTGTCAGGCAACAGCCTGGAGCCAGGCAAGAAGCCGTCCGCCGAAACCTTGTTGCACACCCAGCTCTATAGCTGGCGTCCGGAGATCGGCGCGGTGCTGCACACCCATTCGGTGAACGCCACGGTGCTGTCGCGCCTGACGCCGGAAGATTTCATCGAGTTCGAAGACTACGAACTGCAAAAGGCCTTCAGCGGCGTTTCGACTCACGAGTCCCGCGTTCGCGTGCCGATTTTCGACAATGACCAGGACATTGCGCGGCTGGCCGCCAAGGTGCAGCCTTGGCTCGACGCCCATCCTGATTGCGTCGGTTACCTGATTCGCGGTCATGGCCTCTACACGTGGGGCGCGCGCATGAGCGACGCACTGCGGCAGATCGAGGCTTTTGAATTTTTGTTCGAGTGCGAGTTGAAGACGCGCTCGCTCTTTAACCGTAATGCATGAACTGTTAAGGAGTTGCCCTGATGAGCAGCCTGTCCGTTTACCACGTCTCAAGCCCTGACATTCCGAACAAGGTGCTGACCCACTTTGAAGACATCGCCTCGACCCTGGCCGAGCAGGGCGTGCGTTTCGACCGTTGGCAAGCCGCAGCGAAAATCCAGCCTGGCGCCAGTCAGGAAGAAGTGATCGCCGCGTACCAGGAGCAAATCGACAAGCTGATGACCGAGCGCGGTTACATCACCGTCGATGTGGTCAGCCTGAACAGCGATCACCCGCAAAAAGCCGAGTTGCGTGCCAAGTTCCTCGATGAGCACCGTCATGGCGAAGACGAAGTGCGATTTTTCGTCGCTGGCCGTGGCTTGTTCACCCTGCACATCGACGATTACGTGTACGCCGTGCTCTGCGAGAAGAACGACCTGATCTCGGTGCCTGCCGGCACAAAGCACTGGTTCGACATGGGTGAAAACCCGCATTTCGTCGCAATCCGCCTGTTCAACAACCCCGAAGGCTGGGTGGCCAACTTCACCGGCGATGACATCGCCAGCCACTTCCCGTGTCTTGAGGACTGAACCGATGCCGATCAAAGCGATTCTCACCGACATCGAAGGCACCACCAGCGCGGTGAGTTTTGTGTTCGACGTGTTGTTTCCGTACGCGGCCAAACACCTGCCGGACTTCGTTCGCGAAAATGCCGAACGTGCTGACGTCGCCGAACAGCTTGCCGCCGTTCGTCGTGACAGCGGTGAACCACAAGCCGACGTCGAGCGGGTTATCGAAAACCTCTTGGGCTGGATCGCCGAAGACCGCAAGGCCACGCCGCTCAAGGCGTTGCAAGGCATGGTCTGGGAGCAGGGGTATCAGGCCGGGCAGTTGAAGGGTCATGTTTACCCGGACGCCGTTGAAGCGCTGAAACGCTGGCATCAGGAAGGCTATCAACTGTTTGTTTATTCCTCTGGGTCGATTCAGGCGCAAAAACTGATTTTCGGTTGTTCGGAGGCGGGGGATCTGTCGCCACTGTTCAGTGGCTATTTCGACACCACTTCAGGGCCCAAGCGCGAAGCGCAGTCCTACCAGCGCATCACCCAGGCGATTGGTGTCGAGGCTTCGCAGATTCTGTTTCTGTCCGACATCGTTCAGGAACTGGACGCGGCGCACACGGCCGGCATGGCAACCTGTGGCCTGGCCCGCGAGGGCGGGGAATTGGCAGGGCATGTGACGGTGGACAGTTTTGCCGGGATCAATCCTTCTGCCTTTTAAGCATCAGCCGTAGAAACAACTCAGGCCGTGAAGCGAAAGCTCTCACGGCCTGATCGTTTATAGCGCTGTTACGGGTTACGCCGAGTGATAGGTCGGCAGCGCGAACCGTTGCTGGCTTTGCAGCATGGAAATCTGCGGCAGTTCACTGGCCTGTTCGGCGACGTCACGGCGAATCGCGCTGATGACCCATGACAGCTGATCGCCGGCATGCAATTGCTGGTAGGAAATCGAACGTTTGAAGACTTTACCGTCGTGGCTGCGCAGGGTCAGCAGAATGCCGCCATCCGGCCGGGGCTGGGTGGTCACTTCGAAGTTGGAGAACAGCGACGAAAATTTTTCCTGGATCAGGCTCATGTCTATCAGCTCCATTTTGTGCTTGAAGGGCAACATGGAGGGGTAGTTGCAGTGATTGTGCCAGCACCTATATTTTTAAAATTTCATATAAATCAGTAAGTTATATTTTTATGATTTTTTGGCTTTCGTGCAATTTGCATGAATGGCCATCGTGCATCCTGCATTTTGCGAGATCGGCGACAATTGGACGGAACCAATTGCAACGCCGGAGTTCCGGCTTCCCAAGTATTCGGCTGTGGATACAAAACATTGCAAAAACCGCGTGTACAGCTCAAGAAGCCCTGACGTATTTTCGGCCTCAATCAACGCCACCCGACAATAAGAAGATCGAACGGGAGCAACCATGAGCCGCACGCTGCACGACACGATTACCTGGGGCATGATGCTCCGCAAGCTGCCTTCCATTGCCAAAGCCATCCCTCGCGTGGTGAAGGGCATGAAAGTCGCCAACGTCAAGGACCCGACCCAACCGTGTGGTCTCGGCTGGAGCTTCGAGCAGGCGACGTTGCGCAATCCCGATGGCCCGGCATTGCTGCAGGGCGACGTGATACTCACTTATGCACAGGCCAATCAGTGGGCCAATCGCATCGCCCATCACCTGATTGCCCAAGGCATCGGCAAGGGCGATGTGGTCGCGGTGTTTATCGAGAACCGTGTGGAACTGCTGGTGACGATATTGGCGGTGGCCAAGGTCGGTGCGATCAGCGCCTTGCTGAATACCTCCCAGACCCGCGATACCCTGGTTCATAGCCTGAATCTGGTGGCGCCTGTAGGGATTGTGGTCGGAGAAGAGCTGGTTCCGGCCTTCAATGCGGTCCGCGAGCGGGTGGCCATCGATGTGGCGCGCACCTGGTTTGTCGCCGATCAAGACACTGACCGTGATCCGGGCAAAACGCCCGATGGTTTCATTAACCTGATGGCGGCCAGCTGCGACGCGCCCAGTGACAATCCCGTCAGCAGCCGGCAGGTTTTTTTCGACGACCCTTGTTTCTATATCTACACCTCGGGCACTACCGGGTTGCCCAAGGCCGGGGTGTTCAAACACGGCCGCTGGATGCGCAGCTCCGCCAGCTTCGGGCTGATCGCCCTGGACATGCAGCCGCAGGACGTCGTCTATTGCACCTTGCCGCTGTACCACGCCACCGGGCTTTGCGTGTGCTGGGGCTCGGCGATCAGCGGGGCGTCGGGGTTTGCCATCCGCCGCAAGTTCAGCGCCAGCCAGTTCTGGAGCGACGTGCGCAAATACCGGGCGACCACCCTCGGGTACGTTGGCGAATTGTGTCGCTACCTGGTGGATCAACCGCGTAGCGTCGACGACAGTCGGCACAGCGTGAGGAAGATGATCGGCAATGGTCTGCGCCCCGGCGCGTGGAGCGAGTTCAAGACGCGGTTTGCCGTCGACCATATCTGCGAGCTGTACGCCGCCAGCGACGGCAATATCGGCTTCACCAACATCCTCAACTTCGACAACACCATTGGCTTTTCCCTGATGTCCTGGGAGCTGGTGGCGTACGACCACGACAGCGGCGCCCCCACGCGGGATGCCAAGGGGTTCATGCGCAAAGTGGCCAAGGGCGAGCAGGGGCTGTTGTTGGCGAGGATCGACGATAAGGCGCCTCTGGACGGCTACACCGATCCGCAGAAGACCGCAAAAGTGGTGCTCCACGATGTGTTCGTGAAGGGCGACCGTTACTTCAATACCGGTGACCTGCTGCGCAACATCGGTTTCGGTCACGCGCAGTTTGTCGATCGCTTGGGGGACACCTACCGCTGGAAGGGCGAAAACGTCTCTACCACCGAGGTCGAGAACATCCTGTTGCAACACCCGCACATCGCCGAAGCCGTGGCCTATGGCGTGGAAATCCACAATACCAACGGGCGGGCGGGAATGGCGGCCATTACACCGGCCGAATCCCTGGCGACCCTGGATTTCAGTGAGTTGCTGGCGTTCGCCAGGCAACAAATGCCGGCCTATGCGGTGCCACTGTTCCTGCGGGTGAAAGTGAAAATGGAAACCACCGGGACCTTCAAATACCAGAAGACCCGGCTCAAGGACGAAGCCTTCGATCCGAGCAAAACCGGCGATGACCCGATTTATGCCTGGCTGCCGGGCACCGAAACCTACGTGCGAGTCACCGAGCAGGTGCTGGCGGATATTTACGGAGGCAGGCATCGCTATTGAAAGGGTCGCTATTGAATATCGCTATGACCGTCCATGAGAAAAAACAAGTGACAGGTTCCGGAACGCTCGGGAAACTATCGGCTTTCCGATTGACCGAATGTGGAGTCCCCAATGTCAGACAAAAGCCGCCAGATGACCCCCGAAGAGGCTGCTGAATTTGCCGAACAGGTGTTCAACAAAGCGCGCGAGGGCGATGCGGCCATGATGGCTGCGCTGCTGACCAAGGGCCTGCCGCCGAACCTGCGCAACCACAAGGGCGACACTTTACTGATGCTCGCCGCGTACCACGGCCATGTCGACACCGTAAAAGTCCTGCTCGAACACAAGGCCGATCCCGAGATTCGCAACGACAACGGCCAGAGCCCGATTGCCGGCGCGGCATTCAAGGGTGATCTGGCGGTGGTCAAGGCGCTGGTTGAGGGTGGCGCTGAAGTGGAAGGTTCGTCCTTCGACGGACGCACTGCGTTGATGATGGCGGCGATGTTCAACCGCGTCGAAATCATCGACTACCTGATCAGCAAAGGCGCCGATCCGAAAGCCAAGGACGCCAATGGCGTGTCTGCGCTGGACGCGGCCAAGACCATGGGTGCGGCGGATACCACGGCTCAACTGCAAAAACTCCTGGCCTGACCTCTGTGGTGTCGCGGGGCTTTTGTGGCGAGGGAGCTCTGTGGCGAGGGGGCTTGCCCCCGTTGGGCCGCGAAGCGGCCCCCTTTTGGTATCTCAGTCAAACCCAGTTCTCTGGTTTAACGACTGCTTCGCAGCCGAACGGGGGCAAGCCCCCTCGCCACAGGCCCGCAATCCACCCTTGAATGCGTTATCCTTCGCGCCCTCAAAATTCCCTCGCTACAGGATCCACCTCATGAAAGCCGCACTCGTCGAACTCATCAGCAAAATCAGCTCCGGGTGCATGGGCGAGGACGAAATCCTGAAAATCGCTGACGAAGCGGCTCAGGCCTACGCCGATCCCGAGGCTTTTCTGGCGGCCAACCCAGATATCAACTACGACGACACCTTTCCGATCCCGTTGGGCGAGTGGGTTGTCGTCGGCAGTCTGCCGGAAACCGTGTTGTTCCAGGCCGACACCTACATGGACCTGTTCGCGCAGATCGTCGCCTCGTTCGGCCCCGGCGTTGAGTTCAACATCAAGCCCAAGCAACTGGCCAAAACCGAAGCCCTGACGGCGCTCAATCGCATTCAAGTGCAGATGAGCAGCCTGAACAAGGAAAACGGTGGCTACACCTTGATGAATTTCAGCCAGTTGCTCGACGACGAACTGCAAGTGGTGCTGGTCTATGGCAACGACGTGCCACGGGTGTTGGAACTGTGCGCCGAAGTCGGCATCGCCGCCGCGCCCTCCCTGGAAGCCCTGAAAGTGGCCATCCACGTCTGAAACCGTCTACAACGGTAATAAAACGGAACCCTCGCCAGGCCCGACTATCCTAAGAGTGCCTACCATTTTTTTGGAGCGACACCATGGGTTCCACGTTCAACACCCTGATCGGCCTGATTATCTTTGCCCTGGATATCTGGGCCATCATCAACGTGCTTAAAAGTGGCGCCGAAACCGGGATGAAAGTCCTGTGGGTGCTGTTGATCCTGCTGTTGCCGGTGCTGGGCCTGATCATCTGGGCCATCGCCGGGCCAAGAGGTGATGTGCGGATCTGACGATCTTCATCGCAGGAGCGAGCATCAGAAGGTTCGACCTGTCATGTTCCGCGACGTAGAATGCGCGCCTTTCCCGGTCAATCAAGGCGATCGATTGGCCATCATGGGCGGGTAACCGTCCGTTGCCACCCGCATTCATCGGAGCACTTCCCATGAGCAATACCCCAACCAGCGATTACCTGGAAACCCTCTACGAAGGCTATGGCCAGCGTTTTCGCATGGAAAAACTGCTGCACGAAGTGCGCACCGAACACCAGCACCTGGTGATCTTCGAAAACCCGCGCATGGGCCGGGTGATGGCGCTGGATGGCGTAATCCAGACCACCGAAGCCGACGAATTCATCTACCACGAAATGCTCACCCACGTGCCGATCCTCGCCCATGGCACCGCCAAGCGCGTGCTGATCATCGGCGGCGGCGACGGCGGCATGCTGCGTGAAGTGGCCAAGCACCGCAGCGTCGAGCACATCACCATGGTCGAAATCGACGGCACCGTGGTCGACATGTGCAAGGAATTCCTGCCGAACCACTCCAAGGGTGCGTTCGATGATCCACGCCTGAACCTGGTGATCGACGACGGCATGCGTTTCGTCGCCACCACCACCGAAAAGTTCGACGTGATCATTTCCGACTCCACCGACCCGATCGGTCCGGGCGAAGTGCTGTTCTCCGAAAACTTCTACCAGGCTTGCCACCGCTGCCTGAACGAAGGCGGCATTCTGGTGACCCAGAACGGCACCCCATTCATGCAAATCGAAGAAGTCAAAACCACCGCCGGTCGCCTGCGCAGCCTGTTCCCGGACTGGCACTTCTATCAGGCGGCCGTGCCGACCTACATCGGCGGCGCGATGACCTTCGCCTGGGGCGCAACCGATACCGCTTATCGCAAATTGTCCCGCGAAATCCTGCAACAGCGCTTCGCCGGCAGCGGCATCATCACTCGCTACTACAACCCGGAAATCCACATTGGTGCCTTCGCGTTGCCGCAGTACGTGCTGCAAGCGGTGAACAAACCTAGCAACGACTGATGCTTCGTCGATAAGAAAGGCCGTCGCCGGTGTGTGAGACACGCGGGTGACGGCCTTTTTTCATGTCTCGCTTTTAGGATCCCTTGGAACGATCGGCCAATGCACGAGTCGAGATAGATGTAAGCCCATCCATGGGTTTTACCGAGGAGGCACCGATGCAAAAGTGGAAAATCACTTTCGTGGATGAACACGGTGAATCAGTCGACGAACTCTTCGAGTGCGAGGAATGCCCGAATAGCGAGCAAGCCGCCAAACTCATTCGTGCCCGGCGCCTGCCGGTCGCAGCTGAACTTGATCTCAATGATCTGGAGGGGCGTACCGCTGATCCGACTGTCAAAAGTCTGAAATCCCAAAACAGCATTGAAATCCTCAGCATTACTCCAATTTGATACATCTCCTGTCACATTCACCACCAGGCCTTGGCAGCGGCTCTGTGTTGAGGCTACTCTGCAACCGAGATCAGCGAATGACTCGCTAAGGTCTGGTCTTGTCAGCTACATGCTTGTTTCCCGGCGGCAACCTCTGTTGTCGTATCGCTTTCATCAATCGATTGAAAGTGCAGGGAATACGGAAAGTCTATCCATCAGTCTGAGGGGGACGTTTCATGAGCACAGCCTATCAAGAAGACATCAGCAGCAGCGTGCTGCGCCGCATGAAAGAAGGCGGTTTCGATTTTTCACGATTCCATCCCATCGAGTTCTACGCCATTTTCCCGGACGAGGAGCGGGCACGCAGGGCGGCAGGTCATTTTTGTGGTGAATCCTTGAATGCCCAGATCAGCGCGCGTGACGACGGCGCGTGGTCGCTGGAACTGAGCAAAGTGATGTACGCCACCTACGACGGGATCGGCGACTTCGAGCAGGACTTCGAGGCGGTGGTCGAGCCTCTGGGCGGCATCATCGAGGGATGGGGCGTCAAACAGGAGATACGAGGGCTACTCGCATAAGCTTATGAACAGTGACACTTAGTAACGGCTGACCTTTGGGTTGGCCGTTTTTGTTTGTGGGTTTGGAAAGATCAAAAGATCAAAAGATCGCAGCCTTCGGCAGCTCCTACAGGGTGTACGCCGTTCCAATGTAGAAACGCTATCCCAATGTAGGAGCTGCCGAAGGCTGCGATCTTTTGATCTTGTTTTTATTTCACAACATTTCAGACAGGCAAAAAAAAAGCCACCTGAACAGGCGGCTAAAGGGAAGTTCGGTCATCTTTCCAGCGAATGCACGGATTATCCGCATCTCCCTCCCGAGCAGTGAAATCAACTCTGACTATGCTGCTGATAGGCGACAGCATTGCTTCGCCATGAAGCGGGGGCGATCAGGGTGGGGCATTTACCGCACAGGATTGGTGCGGTGCGCGCAGCGACATTATCCAACTGATTGATATCAAAGCGTTTCTGCCTATGGCACGGGCCTTGCGAAGGCCTGGATGTCCGTGTGACAAGGAGTACGGCATGATCCGCACCTTTTTTGATGAAATGTACGATGCCGGCGGCCAGGTCCGTCCGCATTATCGGGAGTTTGCCCGTTGGCTGGCCGAAACGCCTGACGAGCTTTTGGCACAACGGCGACGCGAGGCCGATCTGTTATTTCATCGTGCCGGGATTACCTTCACGCTCTATGGTGATGAGCAGGGGACAGAGCGCCTGATTCCCTTCGACACCATTCCCCGCAGCATCCCCGCCAGTGAATGGCGGGTCGTCGAGCGTGGCTGCATCCAGCGGGTAAAGGCATTGAACATGTTCCTTGCCGACCTCTATCACGAGCAGCGCATCATCAAGGCCGGCATCATCCCGGCCGAGCAAGTGCTGGCCAACGAGCAGTATCAGTTGGCGATGCAAGGGCTGGATCTGCACCGCGATATCTATTCGCACATATCCGGCGTCGACCTGGTGCGCGATGGCGACGGCACCTACTACGTGCTCGAAGACAACCTGCGTACCCCCAGCGGCGTGAGCTACATGCTCGAAGACCGCAAGATGATGATGCGCCTGTTCCCCGAGTTGTTCGCGGCCCAGCGCATCGCACCGATCGACCACTACCCGAACCTGTTGCTCGACACCCTGAAAAGCTCCAGCCCGATCGACAACCCGAGCGTGGTGGTGCTGACGCCGGGGCGTTTCAACAGCGCGTTTTTCGAGCATGCGTTCCTCGCTCGGGAAATGGGCGTTGAACTGGTGGAAGGCGCCGACCTGTTCGTGCGCGACGACAAGGTGTTCATGCGCACCACGGACGGGCCGAAAGCGGTCGATGTGATCTACCGTCGCCTCGACGATGCCTTCCTCGATCCGCTGGCGTTCAACCCCGACTCGATGCTCGGCGTTCCGGGGCTGCTGTCGTCCTACCGCTCCGGCAATGTGGTGCTGGCGAATGCCATCGGCACCGGGGTCGCGGACGACAAGTCGGTGTATCCCTTCGTCACGGACATGATTCGTTTCTACCTCGATGAAGAGCCGATCCTGAAGAACGTGCCGACGTGGCAGTGTCGTAATCCTTCGGAACTGTCCCACGTGCTGGCCAACCTTCCGGAGCTTGTGGTCAAGGAAACCCAAGGCTCCGGCGGTTACGGAATGCTGGTGGGGCCGGCGGCGACGGCGGCGGAAATCGAATCTTTCCGCGAGCGGATCAAAGCCAAACCCCACGCGTACATCGCGCAACCGACGTTGTCTTTGTCGACCTGTCCGACCTTTGTCGAAAACGGCATCGCACCGCGCCACATCGACCTGCGTCCGTTTGTATTGTCTGGCCGCGAAACCCGGGTTGTGCCCGGCGGTTTGACCCGAGTCGCCTTGCGCGAAGGCTCCCTGGTGGTGAACTCCTCCCAGGGCGGCGGAACCAAGGACACCTGGGTGGTCGAGGATTGAAGGAAGCTTTCCATGTTAAGTAGAACTGCCTCGGATCTGTATTGGATGTCGCGTTACCTGGAGCGGGCGGAAAACCTCGCGCGGATGCTCGACATCAGTTATTCGCTGTCGCTGATGCCCCAGGACGGTCGTGGCGACGGCTTGCACGAACTCGCGATGCCGTTGCTGATCACCGGCACGCTGGACGATTACCTGGAGCGCCACGGCGATCTGCATGCCGAACGGCTGCTGCATTTTTTCGCCCTGGACGCGGCCAACCCGGCGAGCATCTACAGCTGCCTCGGTGCCGCGCGAGCCAGCGCCCATGCGGTGCGTGGGCGAATCACTGCCGACATGTGGGAAAACGTCAACGCCACCTGGCTGGAAATTCGCGGGATCGCCGAACAGGGCTTGGGTCGCTACGGCATGAGCCGCTTCTGTGAGTGGATCAAGGAGCGTTCCCACCTGTTCCGCGGCGCTTCCTACGGCACGATCATGCGTAACGACGCGTTCCGCTTCATTCGTCTGGGCACCTTTATCGAAAGGGCCGACAACACCTTGCGCCTGCTCGATGCCCGTTACGAAATGGCCGGCGATCAGGCCGAAGCGGTCAGTGACGGCACGGCCCACGCCTATTACCAGTGGAGCGCCTTGCTGCGGGCCTTGTCGTCGTTCGAGGCCTACACCGAAATCTACCGCGACGCCCCCGGCGCCCGGCATGTCGCCGAGCTGTTGTTGCTGCGCGCCGATGTGCCGCGATCCCTGCGAGCCTGCACCGAAGAGGTCGACCAGATTCTCGCTCAACTGCCGGGGGCCAACGGCCGTCCCGCACAACGCCTGGCGGCGGAAATGGACGCGCGCCTGCGCTACACCGGTATCAACGAAATCCTCGACGAAGGCCTGCACGCCTGGCTGACCGAGTTCATCCCGCTGGTGCGCCAGTTGGGCAATGCCATACACAGTTCCTATCTGGAGGCTGCATGAGACTTTCCATTAGCCACGAGACCGCCTATCACTACGAAGATCAGGTGCGGGCGAGCATCCAGTACCTGCGACTGACACCTCACGACAGCGAGCGCCAGCACGTGCTGAGCTGGCAACTCGACCTGCCGCGCCCGGTGCGCGCGCAACTCGATCCGTTCGGCAACATCCTGCATGTGCTGACCCTGGATGAGCCGCATGAAGCGATCATCATCGGCGCACGTGGCCAGGTCGACATCGACGAGCTGCGCGAAGCCGAGCACGAGAGCCAGTCGGCGCTGCCGTTTTTGCGGTTCACCCGGCTGACCGAAGCCGACGAAGCCCTGCGTGCGTTTGCCGCGAAGGCGTGCAAACAACGCCGGGACCGTACGGCGCTGATCGATTTGATGCATGGCCTGAACCAGCACATGACCTACACGCCAGGTGCCACTGAAGTGGAGACCAGCGCCGCGCAAGCGTTCGCCGGGCGTTCCGGGGTCTGCCAGGACCATACCCATGTGTTTCTCGCCTGCGCCCGCAGCCTGGGCGTTCCTTCGCGTTATGTGTCGGGGTATTTGTACAGCGAGAACAGCGAGCACCTGGCCAGTCACGCCTGGGCGGAAGCCTGGCTGGATGACGCCTGGTATAGCTTCGATGTAACCAACGAACTGGCCCGCCCTGAGCGTCACTTGAAACTGGCCGTGGGCCTGGACTACCTCGACGCCTGCCCGGTGCGCGGCATGCGCCGTGGTGGTGGGTACGAGCAGATGCATGCGAAGGTGTTGGTCTCACCGACGCCTGCGCCGGTGATCTCCGTCCAACAGCAGTAGCAGTCATTCATTGTGGCGAGGGAGCTTGCTCCCGCTCGGCTGCGCAGCAGTCGCAAACCCGGCGAATGCGGTTTGCCTGACGGATCGCGTCGCCTGATTTGAGGGCCGCTTCGCGCCCCAGCGGGAGCGAGCTCCCTCGCCACAGGTGGATGTTTACTTGGCCGTAGACACCTTGCGTCCCGCCATGTGCTTCAAATACCCCACCAACAACTCCAGATCCCCCTCCGGCAACACCGTCGGCGAGAACCCGGGCATCTTCGCCTGCGGCCACTGGCGCAAGCTCTGCGGGTCACGGATGTAACGCTTGAGGAAGTCTGCGCCGAAATACTCGGTCGGGTTGAACGGAATATTCAGGTCCGGCCCGAACTGCGCGTCCCCCGCGCCATTGAGTCGATGACAGGCCAGGCAGTTCTTCTGAAACAGCGCAAAGCCCTTGTTCACCGGATGGTCCGCCTTCAATGCAGGATCGGGTAACAGGGCAGGGAAGCGCTCATCCACCGGGGCCATGCGCTTGATGCTCGCCACTTCGAACGGCCATTGCTCGGGGCTGATATTGCCCGCCTGCGGATCGGTCCAGACCAGATAGAACGGCCCGGCACTGTGTTTGCCCTCGGACAGCGGCGGCCACGGCTTGGCCGGGTCTTCAATCGCCAGCCAGGCCCGCGCGCCTTGGGTATTGAGCAACGGCGCGGCGGCCAGTTCGGCGGCAAAACCGTCCAGGGCCACGGCTTGCAAGTGGTCGTCAGGCTTGATGCCCGTCAACAACGCTGCCAACGGCACGGCGCGATAGCTCATGTCCCGTTTGTAGGAAACGTCGTTAGTGATCGTGATGGTCTGAACCTGAGGATGCTTGAGCAATTCCTCGGTCTGCCAGGTGCGAGGGTTCGCGCCCAGCTCAAGATTCAGCTGCGCGGCAGACAGAGGCGTGCTGAGCAGCAAGGCCCCAAACAGAATGAGCGCTTTCAATTGATCGTCGTCCCTGTCGTGGAAGTGCCGCAAAGGTTGGCACAGCCACGCCGGCCCGGATAGCGAGCCAGTCACATTTTTATCAGGCGAAATGAAAACCCCCGCTGCTCGATCAGCCAAGCACCTTGGTCAGGTTCGGCAAAATCAACAACAGCGTAGTAGCAAATAGAATGAGCCCGGCTTGACGTACTTTCGAATGTTTGAACATGGCTTGACCGCCTTTTTTGTTATTTCCTGGTTGCCTGCCTGCATATCTCCATGACGGCAGAGCGCTGCACTTCCTGTAGGACGAGAGCCTCGGCAAAACCCGACGACAACTTCGTACAGGTTTACATTAGGGCCCGCGTCACGCTTGGCTTAGATCCATTTCGTATGGCATTAGCAATAATCGCTGCCAAAAAGACATGAGGCCTATGGCCAGCTTCTTGGGCGCCCGTTGGCTAGACAGCTTGGTGACACGAATCGATTAATCCGATAGCTGACTACCGTTCGTCTGAGCGTGACCGTCAACGCCAATGAGCACTGTGGTCATTGAATCCACGGCTGCTCGGCATAAGGTGAGGGTATAGAGATCACCCTCAGGTTCGAGAACGCCATGACCCAAGCTTTGATATTCGACGCGTTACGCACGCCCCGTGGCAAAGGCAAGGCCAATGGCGCCTTGCACAGCGTCAAGCCAGTGAACCTGGTGGCCGGGCTGCTGACGGCGTTGCAGCAGCGCACCTCCCTGGACACCAGTCAGGTCGACGACGTGGTGCTTGGCTGCGTGACGCCTATCGGTGATCAGGGCGCCGACATTGCCAAGACCGCCACACAAGTGGCCGATTGGGACGTCAGCGTGGCGGGTGTGCAACTCAATCGCTTCTGCGCGTCGGGGCTGGAAGCAGTGAACCTGGGCGCGATGAAAGTGCGTTCCGGCTTCGAAGATCTGGTGGTGGTCGGTGGCGTCGAGTCGATGTCCCGCGTGGCCATGGGCAGCGACGGCGGGGCCTGGGCGCTGGACCCGGAAACCAACTTGCACAGCCATTTCACACCCCAGGGCGTGGGTGCTGACCTGATCGCGACAATCGAAGGTTTCAGTCGTCAGGACGTCGATGCCTTCGCGTTGCACTCGCAGCAGAAGGCGGCGCGGGCGCGGGCGAATGGTTCCTTCAACAAGTCGTTGGTGCCGGTGCAGGACCAGAACGGCATCATCCTGCTCGATCATGATGAGTTCATTCGCGCCGATTCGACGATGGAAGGCCTGGGCAAGCTCAAGCCGAGTTTCGAAATGATCGGGCAAATGGGCTTCGACGCCACGGCATTGCGGGTGTACAGCCAGGTCGAGCGGATCAACCACGTTCACACACCGGGCAACAGTTCCGGGATCGTTGATGGCGCGGCGCTGATGCTGATCGGCTCCGAAGCGAAGGGCCGGGCGCTGGGCTTGCAGCCACGGGCGCGGGTCGTCGCCACGGCGGTCACCAGCACCGACCCGACCATCATGCTCACCGGCCCGGCGCCGGCCACCCGCAAGGCACTGGCCAAGGCCGGGCTGCGGGTCGAAGACATCGACCTGTTCGAAGTCAACGAAGCGTTCGCCTCGGTCGTGTTGAAGTTCATCAAGGACATGGCCATCGACCCCGACAAGGTCAACGTCAACGGCGGCTCCATCGCCATGGGCCACCCGCTCGGCGCCACCGGTTGCGCGATTCTCGGCACGCTGCTCGATGAACTGGAAACCCGGCGCCTGCGCTATGGCCTGGCGACATTGTGTGTCGGCGGCGGCATGGGCATTGCCACCATCATCGAACGCCTCTGAGCCTGCGTTTAAGAAAATCCGACTCAAGGAAAATTGCCATGACCCAAGCCATTCGTTACGAAAAGGGCCAGGACCGGATCGTCGTCCTGACCATCGACATGCCGGGCCAGAGCGCCAACACCATGAACGCGGTCTACCGCGAGGCCATGGCCACCTGTGTCGAGCGGCTGGTCGCCGACAAGGATGCGATTGCCGGCGTGATCATCACCTCGGCCAAGAAAACCTTCTTCGCCGGTGGCGACCTCAATGAACTGATCAAGGTCGGCAAGCCCGAAGCCCAAGCCTTTTACAACATGGTGCTGACCCTCAAGGGCCAGTTGCGCACCCTGGAAACCCTCGGTAAACCGGTGGTTGCCGCCATTAACGGTGCGGCGCTCGGCGGCGGTTGGGAAATCTGCCTGGCATGCCATCACCGTGTAGCGCTCGACAACCCGTCGGTGCTGCTTGGCCTGCCGGAAGTCACCCTCGGCCTGTTGCCGGGCGGCGGCGGGGTGGTGCGCATGGTGCGCATGCTGGGCATCGAAAAAGCTCTGCCGTATCTGCTGGAAGGCAAGAAAATCCGCCCACAACAGGCGCTGCAAGCGCGGTTGATCGACGAGTTGGCCGCCGATCACGATGAATTGATGGCCAAGGCGCGGGCGTGGATTGTCGCGCACCCGGTGGCTGTGCAGCGTTGGGACGTGAAGGGTTATCAGATCCCTGGCGGTACGCCGTCGGATCCGAAGGTCATGCAGATGCTGGCCATCACGCCGTCGATCCTGCGCAGCAAAACCCAAGGCTGCCTGCCCGCGCCGGAGAAAATCCTCTGCGCTGCCGTGGAGGGCGCCCAGGTGGATTTCGACACCGCGCATCTGATCGAAACCCGCTACTTCACCGAACTGACTACGGGCCAGGTGTCGAAAAACCTCATCGGCACCTTTTGGTTCCAGCTCAATGAGATCAATGCCGGCGGTTCGCGACCTCAGGGCATAGCGCCTTACGTGACGAAAAAAGTCGGCGTGCTCGGCGCCGGGATGATGGGCGCGGGCATCGCGTTTGTCAGCGCCTCGGCCGGTATCGATGTGGTGCTCAAAGACATCAACCTCGCTGCGGCAGAGAAGGGCAAGGCCCACTCGGCGGCGTTGCTGGACAAGAAGGTTGCGCGCGGCCAATTGAGTCGGGAGCAGCGCGAGGCGATTCTGACGCGAATCCATACCACCGAAAATGATGCGGATCTGGCTGGTTGCGATTTGATTATCGAAGCGGTGTTTGAAGATCGCGAGCTTAAAGCCAGGGTCTCATCGGCAGCGCAAACCGTTGTCGGCCCGGACGCGGTGATCGCCTCCAATACCTCGACGTTGCCGATCAGTGGCCTGGCTACCGCCGTGCCAGACCAGAGTAAATTCATCGGCCTGCATTTCTTCAGTCCCGTGGAGAAAATGCCGTTGGTGGAAATCATCAAAGGCGTCCATACCAGCGACGAAACCCTGGCTCGCGGGTTCGATTTCGTCCTGCAAATCAAGAAAACTCCGATTGTGGTGAACGACAGTCGCGGCTTCTTCACGTCGCGTGTGTTCGGTACCTTCACCAACGAAGGCATCGCGATGCTCGGCGAAGGGGTGAGTGCGCCGATGATCGAGACCGAAGCGCGCAAGGCCGGCATGCCTGTCGGGCCTCTGGCGATCTCTGACGAAGTTTCCCTCAGCCTCATGAGCCATATCCGTCAGCAAACTGCCAAAGACCTGCAAGCGGAAGGGAAACCGCTGATTGAGCACCCGGCGTTCGCCGTGATTGACTTGCTGCTCAAGGAATTCAAGCGTCCGGGCAAGGCCGCTGGAGGTGGTTTCTACGATTACCCGGCCGCCGGGCAGAAACATTTGTGGCCGGAGCTGAAAACCCGCTTCGAGAAAGCTGATGGGCAGATTTCGCCTAAGGATGTGCGTGATCGACTGCTGTTCATCCAGGCCATCGAAACCGTGCGCTGTGTGGAGGAGGGCGTGCTGACCTCGACGGCGGATGTCAACGTCGGCTCGATCTTCGGCATCGGCTTCGCGGCCTGGACCGGCGGTGCGCTGCAATTCATCAACCAGTACGGCGTGAAAGACTTTGTTGCCCGCGCCCAGTACCTGGCCGAGCAATATGGCGAACGCTTCACGCCGCCTGCGCTGTTGCTGGAGAAAGCCGCCAAGGACGCGCTGTTCTGAGGAGGCGTTCTAAGGGACCGATGACGCCTTCCGGGGCTTGCCTTGCCACCGTGTTTCAAGGCAGGCTCTGGGGTGTGCATTATTCCCACCATGTGTCAGGTATTTTTTATGTCGTTACGCATCTGCATTCTGGAAACCGACATCCTGCGTCCGGAACTGGTCGATCAATATCAGGGTTACGGGCAGATGTTCCAGCGTCTGTTTTCGCAGCAACCCATCGCGGCCGAATTCACCGTATACAACGTGATGCAGGGCAATTATCCCAGCGATGACCTGACCTTCGATGCGTATCTGGTCACTGGCAGCAAGGCTGATTCCTTCGGCACCGATCCGTGGATTCAAACCCTCAAGACGTATCTGCTGAAACGCTACGAGCGCGGCGACAAGCTGCTGGGCGTGTGCTTCGGCCATCAACTGTTGGCGCTGCTGTTGGGCGGCAAGAGCGAGCGGGCGACCCAGGGCTGGGGCGTCGGCACCCACAAATACAAACTCGCGGCCAAGGCGCCGTGGATGAGCCCGGTGAGGGAAGAACTGACGTTGCTGATCAGTCACCAGGATCAGGTCACCGCGCTGCCGGAAAACGCTACAGTGATTGCTTCTAGCGATTTCTGCCCGTTCGCCGCGTACCACATCAACGATCAGGTGCTGTGCTTCCAGGGGCATCCGGAGTTCATTCACGATTACTCACGGGCGTTGCTGGATATTCGTCAGGAAGCGCTGGGCGAGCAGATTTATTCGAAAGGTATGGCGAGTCTTGAACACGAGCATCACGGCACTACCGTCGCAGAGTGGATGATGCGGTTTGTGGCGCACAAGCCTGAGACTGACTCGGTTAAGCCTTAAAAGCTTCGCGGGCAAGCCTCGCTCCTACGGATAACCCTGTATGAGCGAGGCTGCCCGAGAATTTTGCAGACGCCTAGGTTCCGACTATAACCACCCAGACTTTTTGAAGCTTGCCCACAAACCGACGCACCCAACGGTGATAAACCCCAGCACCGCGAAATACCCGTAATGCCAGCTCAACTCCGGCATGTTCTGGAAGTTCATCCCATAGATCCCGGCCACCGCGGTCGGGAATGCCAGAATCGCCGCCCATGCCGCAAACTTGCGCTGCACCACGCTCTGCCGTGACGCCTCCAGCAACACCCCGACCTCAATGGTCTGGCTGGCAATGTCCGCCAGGGTCGTCAGGTCTTCCATCTGCCGCGTGACATGAATCTGCACATCGCGGAAATACGGGCGCATGTTTTTGTCGATGAACGGAAAGCTCAGCTTTTGCAGTTCTTCACCGATCTCCACCATCGGCGCCGCAAACCGGCGCAAGCGCAATACATCGCGGCGCAGGCCGTGGAGTTTCTGGATGTCGCGCTCGTTCAGGGAACCGCAGATGACATTGCTCTCCAGCTCATCGATCTCGGCATGAATCGCTTCGCCCATCGGCTGGTAGTTTTCAATCACGAAATCGAGGATGGCATAGAGTACGAAATCTTCCCCATGCTCCAGCAACAGCGGACGTGCCTCACAGCGTTGTCGGACATGGGCGTAGGACGCCGAGTGACCATTGCGCGCGGTAATGATGTAACCCTTGCCGGCGAAGATATGCGTCTCGATGAACTGCAATTTGCCTTCATGGCGGATCGGCGAATACGTGACGATGAACAGCGCATCGCCGAACGTTTCCAGCTTCGGTCGACTGTGTTTTTCCAGGGCGTCTTCGATGGCCAGTTCGTGCAGGTTGAACTGGCGTTGCAGGTTGAACAGCTCCTGCGCATTGGGCTCTTCGAGGCCAATCCACACAAAGTGGCCAGGCTTGGCAGCCCAGGCAGCGCCTTCGTCGAGGGTGATGTTGGTGACTTTCTTACCGGCGCTGTAAACCGCAGCAGCAACGACTCTACCCATGATGATTCACTTCTTATCGGTCGCTTTCTATTGGTAAAGACTGGCGGTGCCAGGCAGGTTTCAGCTTAACCTTGTCTACTGCTTGAGAGTCAGCAAAATCGGTAGAGTTCGCAGGCAAAAGAAAACCCGCACAGGGCGGGTTTCATTCAGGCGGCTTGCAGTTGCCGATCCATCGAGTCGATGCACTCACGCATCTGTTCGCGGCACTGGGCGATCAACATCGGCATGTCATCCAGACTCAATCCAGCCGTAGGAATTGCCGGCAGCGAACGGATCAGAATCTTCCCACTGCGCCAGCGGTTCAATCGCATGTGTTTGACGTAACTGCTGACACACACCGGCACGATTGGCACGCCGGCGACAATCGCCATCTGGAACGCGCCTTTCTTGAACGGCAGCAGCTCTTCGCCGAGGTTGCGGGTGCCCTCGGGGAAGACCCAGATCGAGGTGTCTTCATTTTGCAGGGTGTGAGTGGTGGTCAGCATCGACTGGCGTGCCTTGTGCGCATTGCCGCGATCGATCAACACATTGCCCGCCAGCCAGAACAACTGCCCGAACAGCGGCACCCACTTCAGGCTCTTTTTGCCGATGCACACGGTGCGGCGGGGCACCACGTTGCCGAACACAAACAGATCGTAGTTGGACTGGTGGTTGGCGATGATCACGCAGCTGTCGGGTTTATCCATCAACGGCCCGACATCGGCCTTCACCCGCAAGCGTAAAATACACATTGCCGGCCACGCATACAGACGGGCGCACAAACGGCTGTTGTCCGGATTGAACGGACGGCACAGCCCGAGAATCACTCCGAGCACACCGGCCAGAATAAAGTGCAGGCCCATCAATAACATACGAAACACAAACAGCATTTAAAGGCCCACCGGGACAAAAGGTGGCGCAGTGTACGGATGTGCACTGTTTTCGGCAATTGCCGCTATAGAAGTGGGAGATAGCCGATTTTTTAGCGCATGTTTCCGACTTGTGGGTCAGATGCGGCCTAGAGCGGTTGTAAGGTTTTAAACCAGACGCCCAAGAAAAAGCCCGACACGACGGTCGGGCTTTTCGGTGCAACGCGTTCGGGCTTAGCCCATGTGCTCCTGATCCAGGATGATCGCGTTGTCCAGCGTCTCCAGCAGCGCCTTGCGCGTTTTCAACTTGGTGTTCTTGTGGGCGATCATGTTGAGCTTCTTCAACTGACGAGCCGCCGCCAGCGCCGCGTCTTGCAGCTCTTCGGCCGACACCACCTTATCGAGGAAGCCGGCGTCCACGGCGCTTTGTGGGTTGAACATCTCGGCGTTGATCACCGCGCGATGGAACGCCGACTTGCGCAGACGATCACGGGCCAGTTCGATACCGGCATGGTGCATGGTCATGCCGATCTGCACTTCGTTCAGGCCAATGCTGAACGGGCCATCGACACCGATGCGGTAGTCAGCCGACAACAGAAGAAACGCACCCTTGGCCACTGCATGACCAGGACACGCCACGACCACCGGGAACGGATGCGACAACAGGCGACGAGCCAGGGTCGAACCTGCAGCCACCAGCGCCATGGCCTCGTTAGGGCCGGCCGTCATCACCTTCAAATCATAACCACCCGACAAAATTCCCGGCTGACCGGTAATGATCACCACCGCCCGATCCGCTACCGCCCGATCCAGCGCAGCGTTAAACGCGACAATCACGTCTGGAGAGATGGCATTGACCTTGCCATTGCTCAAGGTCAGGGTCGCGATACCGTCTTCGAGATGGTAAGAAATCAACTCACTCATGACGCCAATCCTTCTAATAAAGTAGGGCAGACGTTACCCACCGCTGTAGGCCAGGTAAAGCGCCGTGACTGACCCGCCAGTCACCCTTTTCCGGCCCTCCAGGCATTGTCCGCCCCGCCCATCGTGCATTGGCTTCTATATAGAAGGGGAGGCGAAGCCGGAGATTGGCAGGTTTGCCATGCCCTTGAACGCCCCCAAAGCGCTAATCGCGTTAAGCGCATGAAAATTCTGAAAAAAATGTTTGCCATCAGAAAAGCTTTCGACTACATTAGCGCGCCTCGACAGACTGAATAAGTTTGACGAGATACGGTGAAGTGTCCGAGTGGCTTAAGGAGCACGCCTGGAAAGTGTGTATACAGGAAACTGTATCGAGAGTTCGAATCTCTCCTTCACCGCCAAATTCGATATACACAAAACCCCTGATTTCGAGAGAAGTCAGGGGTTTTGTGGTTTCTGGCGTCTGGATTTTATGCATGGCGGTATCAGCGAAGGCGCTTCCGAAATTGATGTAGGACGATGGATAGGCGTGTGGGAAGCAATGCTGGAAAGCCATATGGTTTGGGGGCTTTCATAGGTTTTGGCACCTCGCATGAGCCGCATCGGAAGGGGGTATTCGTTTTGCGCCTTTAAGGTACAAAATGACCCAAAGGGCAGCGCACACGACGCGCCCCATTATCCGGAATGGACGCACGCACGTTATGCAGGAATTCACCATGAAGCAGGCGGAGCTGGAAAAGGTTCACGTGGAAATCGTCAAGCTGATGGCTGAGCAGCGCAAGCTGAATGCCGAAGCGGGCAAGATGACCCGTGAAACTTTTTGGTACCCGGTAGCTGTTGCGACTGGCTTGATCGGTACGGTGGCGACTGTCACTGCGGTGTTGATCAAGCTGCTCTGACCCATCGTTATCCCAAGCTCAACAGGTGCCGGGCTTTTTGTTTTCATCACCTGGCTACCGAGGAATAATGCGCGCTTCTATGAACAAGGACATCTCATGATCACCACTACAACTCACACCATCGAGGGTCGACAAATCACCGCCTACCTGGACATCGTCAGCGCCGAGTCGGTGCAGGGCGTTAACGTGATTCGCGATATGTTCGCCGGGATGCGGGATTTTTTTGGTGGGCGTTCTCAGACGTTGGAGCGGGCATTGAAGGAGGCGCGGGTTCAGGCGACCGAGGAGATCAAGGAGCGGGCGCGGGCGCTTCAGGCGGATGCGGTGGTGGGGCTCGATTATGAGATCAGCATGCCTGCCGGCAAGGGTGGAATGGTGGTGGTGTTTGTGACCGGGACGGCGGTCAAGCTGAGGTAGGTTGCTCGGTACTGGCCATTCGTCGGGCATGTAACGATCTGAATCACAAGTCTGGGAATGACCGGCTAGTCTCAAAAACCAGGGTGGTCGATATTTTTCAGGCAAAAAGGGCTTGCCGGTATCGACCCGTTTTGAGAGGAGCGAAGATATGGCTGAGCCGTATATCGAAGACGACGGTGCAGAGTTTCCAATCAATGATTGCGTGCAGTGTGGTCAGACGGACTATGTGCCGAGCTTCGGCGAAGACCGTATCAAAATCAACAAAATCAAATCTGCAGTGCCCCGGACCCGAGGGCCGAAATCGAAATTTATGCCCAAGCTGGGGGCGCCCTCCAGGAAGTAAACCGATCACAGCACGAACCCCGTCATTGAGCGGGGTTTCTTGTTTCTGAAGGGCAGGAAGGGTGGCTCGGTGGCAATGCTGAGAAATGTCCTACAACTTTGCGAGCACTGGTATTTTTTTCACAAACTTTTCACACCGGCCTACGTAGGCTCAACTCATCCGTTAGAAAGCAGTACCCTGGCCCGTCTCCCCAGCGGGCTTTTTTTTGCCTGTCATAAAACCTTTTGCATAAACGCTGTCCAACCGTCGCCAATGGCGAGGTTGTTCTGGTTTTGTGTCTGGACTTTCCCTCCGCTAAAGCATTCAATCTGCGGCCTTTCGGTTTCCACTTTTTTGAGGTTCTTGTTATGCGTTTGACACTGCCTGCTCTGGTTCTGGGCCTTTTGGTTGCTCAAGGTGCGATGGCTGCCGGCGACGGCACGGCCGCGCTCGGTGGTGGTCTGGGTGGTGCGTTGGGTAACGTGGTTGGCCAAAAAATGGGCGGCAGCACTGGCGCAGCGATTGGTGCGGGCGTAGCGGGTGCAGCCGGCAGCGCTGTTGCCGCACGTAAAGGCAGCCGCACCAAAGCGGCCATCGGTGGCGGTGTTGGCGCGGCGGGCGGTTCGATAATCGGTAACAGCTTGGGCGGCAAGAACGGCTCCACCATCGGCGCAGGCCTGGGTGGCGCATTGGGCGGCGGCGTAGGCAGCAACCTGTCCAAAAAACGTCATTGATCCTGAAGGTCAGCTGAAAAAGCCCGGCTCAATGCCGGGCTTTTTCGTTTTGGAACGTTTCTGCATCATGTGGCTCAAATCTCATACAGTCGGCATTGGTTCTCTGTATAACAGACCCAGATGCAGGCTGATGCCTATCCGCGGCACGTTTCTTCCCCCAATGCGGAAATTAGAGGTGCATATCATGCGTTTCATGCGTTTGACATTGTCCACGGTGTTTTTGGGGCTTTTGGTCGCTCAGGGCGCAATGGCGGGCGGCAACGGTGACGCTGCAGTCGGCGGTGGTCTTGGCGGTGTGTTGGGCAACGTAGTCGGCGGGCAGTTGGGCGGCAGCACCGGGGCCGCGGTGGGCGCTGGCGTCGGCGGTGCGGCAGGCAGTGCGGTAGGTGCGCGCAAGGGCAGTCGCACAGAAGCAGCCGTCGGCGGTGGTCTCGGCGCGGCGGGTGGTTCGGTGATCGGCAACAGCCTGGGTGGCTCCACTGGTTCGGCCATTGGCGCAGGCCTGGGCGGCGCAGCCGGTGGCGCGGTGGGCAGCAACATGGGTGATGACCGCGGCAGTTCGCATTCCGGTGGTGGCTACTACAAACACAAGCATAAAAATAAGTACAAGAATCACTAACTCGATATCGAGTGACAGTAAAAACCCGGCCGAGTGCCGGGTTTTTCGTTTCTATCAATAGGACCCCGGAACGATTGGCCGTAGGACGTCTCGAACTTAATATACACACTGAACGTTGTGAGGCATGCCATGACTCCGGAAACTGAAGACAAGGAAGAAGAAGGTCCGATCAACGATCCTGGCAACGAAGATCCGGGGTCTCTGATGGACGACGCCACGGTGCCGCTCAACGATGCCGATGACGCAGGCGATGTGGGCAACCTGGAGAATGATGAGTATGACGAGGAAGACGACGAGTGATTTTGCGGTCGGGCCGACCTCGATCCCTCTGATCGAACCGCGTCTATCGTGTTGGCCTCGAAAGACAAGGATCTGCTTTTCAGGTCCAATGAGAGGTGCGTTATGAACGCCGATCCGAAAGACTCCGATATCGACGATACCCCCGAATATCCGCTGCCTTCGCCCACCAACTCCCTGCGCCGTGACCAGCGCCCGCCCGACGATGACGACACCGCTGTGGAGCAGGTGCCCGCCGATGATGTGAGGCGCGGGAATGTGGAAGCCGACCCGGAAGACCCGGACATCGCCGGTGATGACGCCTCGGGCGAACCGAGCTGAAGCCTGCGCGGTGGTGCATCGCCGCTTGTCGATAGCACGGCACCTTTAAAAAGCGATCACTGCCAGAGATCAGGTAAAGCACTCTTTAAAGGAGATGCACCATGATCAGATCAAAATGGACGGCGCTGACGATAGTCGGCTTATTGTCGATCAGCTCATTGGCGGCGTTTGCTCAATCTACTGGTCGCGACGCACCGGTCGATAAGGGGGGGATGCCGCCCTACTCGGAAATGAATGCAGGTACCTCGGATGGGAAGGCGCTGCTACCGGACACCCTTGGTGGTGGGAATGGTGGTGATACCAACGGGAGGAGCATCGACTCGGGGAAGCGCAGCGGGTCGGTGAGTGGTGGAAGTTCGATGGGGAGTGGTTCTGGAAGTGGGTCTGGAGGATCGGGTGGTTCTGGGAGTATTGGGACGGATAGGACAGATGATAGCGCGGGAGGTTAGAGTTCCTTAAGCTGATTTAGCCCGGACGTGAACCGGGCTTTGATGGTTAGATCTTTTCTGATTCAATCCAGCATCTGTAGAAAGATCGCTGTTCATTTGGATCGTTTGTTAGATTGCTCTCATCATAATCAAAAATATAAACTACATCGGTGAGTGACGACGCTTTACCCAATGTCAGTTCATATGCTTTCAACCCAAGAGACATTTGTGATGACATGCTGGAAGGATGCACGTTGATTTTTGATCCCTTACAGAGAAATTGTATATTGGGATTGTCCTCTCGGACACGTGCGAAGCATCTATAAAAGTCACTGTCCGAATATTTTTTGTTAAAGCCATTTTTCATTGTGAAAGTTATGGTTGTTTCTTTGTTGTCGCATATAAGGTTGGCGACTTCCTTTATGCCGTCAATGCTTATGGTGATTTCAACCTTTGATATCATTTTTTTATTTTCCTGTACGGATTTGGTATGGAATAGCCGAGCTCTCTGCCGTCATCTATGATTAGCGTTGCGCCAAGTACGTCGACATTATCTATACGGTTAGCTATGGCTATCTCTTTTTCTGGTCCGAAAAGATAAGCTTGTCCAAGCTCTTTTTGTAAGTCATACCCATCTATTTTTTGAAGAGTATAGAGGTAACCTACTTTTGTGTGATATCCAGTGGCGAAAAGCTTGCCAACATTTCGCGACGGTGATGTGCTGATAAAATTACTGGGTGGATTTTCACTGTCTATAGAGTGGAGCAATAAATCATTGCTTTTTCCTTTGCTTCTAAAACCATTTTGAAATACATCATCAGGCTCTCGCTCGTCCCCGCGATATAAGTAATCCTCTTCTCTTTTGGGGGAGGGAGTTTTTGGCTCCCCCTCATCAACCCCCGCTTTACCCGCCGGATCCTCATCCCCAAACGACGGCTTCTTACACTCATCCCCCCCAGGGCACTCACTCAACCCCAACGGATCAACCCAACCCGCCGGATTGCGCGTGTACTGATAGCTGTTTAACCCGCCTGCCAACTTGCTCGGGTCCGGCGTCAGGTACCGTCCGACATCCGGATTGTAGTAGCGATGCCGGTTGTAATGCAGGCCGGTTTCCGCGTCGAAATACTGCCCTTGAAAGCGCAGCGGTTGATCGAGGACCTGGTGGGTGTCGCGGTTGAGGCGGGTGAGGCGGCCATAGGCGGTGTATCGGGCGGCCCAGATGATGTCGCCACTGTAGTCCGTGAGTTCTTGCGGGGTGCCGAGGTGGTCGAGCTGGTAGTAGAAGGGACATGCCTTACGCGGGCCTTTGCCGTCGAGCATGGCCAGCGGGCGGAAGGTGCCGGGTTCGTAGACGTAGCTGCGATGGTGGTCCTGGCTGTGTTCGGCAACGAGGTGGTCGCCTT
The DNA here is from genome assembly GCF_024749225.1 of Pseudomonas sp. B21-019. NCBI lineage: Bacteria > Pseudomonadati > Pseudomonadota > Gammaproteobacteria > Pseudomonadales > Pseudomonadaceae > Pseudomonas > Pseudomonas sp. B21-019. The sequence goes on along the minus strand of NZ_CP087193.1, from coordinate 4,398,235 downwards.
GCCAGAAAAACTCGATGGTTTTGCCGTCGACGGTTTTGGCGATGCGGCGGCCGAAGGCGTCGTAGCGATAACTTGAATAACGACCGTCCGGCGTAGTGACGCCGACCAGCCGATGCTGGCAGTCGTAGCGGTATTCGGTGACGAGTTTCTGCCCGGTGCCACGGCGCTCGCGGATCAGGTTGCCGAAGGTGTCGTAGTCGAAGTGGCGATCGCCCTGTATCAACAGGCGATTGCCTTTGACGGTCGTCGGGCCGGGGCGGTCCTGCATCAGCAGGTTGCCGGCTGGGTCGTGGGCGTAGCTTTCCGGCTGTTGGTCGCGGGAGTGGCGCACGCGGATCAGTCGATTGAGCGGGTCGTACTGATAGCTGCGCTGGCCATGGCGGGTGTCGGCGATGCTGTCGAGATTGCCATTGAGGCTGTAGGCATAGTCGCGGCGGTAGAGCGGATGTTGGTGCTGGCCGACAGCGTGGGCCTTCAGACGGCCCTGTTCGTCGTAGGCATATTCACTGAGCAGCAGGCCTTGTTGACGGTTTTGTTCGCGACCGGCGAGGAACGTATGCGAGGTCAGTCGTGCGCCATTGAGGTCGATGGCCGTCAGCGCACCGCCCTTGGCGTGGCGGTAGTCGAGTTTGCTGCCGTCCGGCAGGCGCAGGCGGTTGAGCTGCCCGTAGGCGTCGTAGCCATAACGCAAGGTGCCCCAGCCCTGATGTTCGGTGATCAGCCGGTCCTGCTGGTCGTACTCGAATTCCAGCGGATGATCGTGGCCGTCGTCGACGCTGGTCAGCCGGCCCAGCGAGTCGTAGCGGTATTCGACCTGGATGCCGTCGGGCAACGTTTTGACCAGCAACCGTCCGGCCGAATCCCGTTGATAGCCAGTGACCAACTGCGAGCCGTCATCGCCGAACTCGGTTTTTTCCAGCAGATGGCCATTGAGGTCGTAGGCGTAGGCAGTGCGGCGACCGTCGAAGCCGGTTTCCTGTCGGATCAATCCGCTGGGCGTGTAGTCCAGCTGATATTTTTCGCCGGATTCGTTTTCGATTTCCGTCAGCAGCAGCTGCGCATTGTCGTAGCGGTACTGAAGCTGGGTGCCGTCGGGATTGATCCGGCGGCTGACCAAGTGCAGGTCGTCGGCGTATTCGTAGCGGGTGACGCGGCCCAGTTCATCGCGTTCGGCGGTGATCTTGCCGTAGGCGTTGTAGCTGAATCCGCGCGTGGCCCCGGTAGGCAATGTGGTCTGGATCAGTCGGCCGACGGCATCCCATTGGTACTGGGTAACGGCACCGTGTTCGTCCTGACGGGTAATCTGCCGCCCCAGCGCATCGTAGGAAAACCGCCGCTGCCCACCGTCCGGCAAGGTCTCTTCGAGCAACTGCCCCAAGGCATTCCAGACGAACACATGGCGACTGGTGTCCGGGTAGCGGACCGACAGCAGCCGGCCTTGTCCGTCGTAGTGGTAATGGGTGACCTGCCCGTCGGGATCGGTCGCCTCGGTGACATCGCCCTGAGCATTGCGCTGGTATTTCCACACCGCCTGACCGCGATAGCGCGCATGCAGGAAACCGTTGCGATACTCGTAGGACGTCGGTTCGTCTTCCGGTGGAATCAGCGTTACCAGCCGTCCGACGTCGTCGTAACGGTATTCGGTGACGGCCCCCAGCGGATCCTGCTCGGCCACCAACCGGCCCTGCTCGTCGTAGGCCTTGAGCTGTTCGCCGCCATCCAGCCCAACCCGGCGCACCAGTCGCGCCCGGTCGTCGTGGACGTAAACCTCTTCACTGCCGTCGATGTTCCGGACCGTGACGCTGCCCTGATCATCCCAGACATAGCGCGTGTCCATCTGCGCAAACGACGCCCAATGCCGCACGCAGCGCGCCGACTTGCCGGACCGTTCCCACTCCCAGAAGAAACTCGCGCCACCGGCCAGCTGCCGCTGCAAAATTACGTGGTTGTCGTCGTAGTCGTAACGCTCGCTTTCGCCGGCGGCATTGATCGCTTCGATCAAGCGCTGGCGGGCGTCATAGCGGTAGAAAGCCAGTGTTTGCTCTGTACGCCAGGCTTCACCCAAGTCATCGCTGGGGCAAAACGACTGGTATTCGACGGCAACCAGGTGCCTGCGCTCGTAGCGCAACAGCAAGGCACGACCGGCACCGTTGTCGAGGCGTTGAATACGCTCCTGTCGGTCGCGAGTGATGCGCAGGCGGTTGTTGTAGGCGTCACTGATCGCCGTCAGTCGACCGTTATGAAAGTGATAGAACCGGCTCGTCTCGCCGGCTAGCGCGAGGATCAGTTCCTCGGGGTCATCACCGAGATAAATCGCCGCGCGCGAAAGGCTGTTGTGGATCGCGGGGCGTTCGTTGCTCGGCAGCGGGAACGTGGTGCGGCGGTTTTCATGGTCGATCCAGACAACCTGTTCAACGCCCAGCTCCAACCGCTGCGCCAGCGAATGGCTCCACCCCCAGCCCAGCCCGCAATCGATCTCCACCGCGCTGGTGCGGTACAACCGGGTGAAGGCAAACGGCAGCAGCCCGTCCAGCGCACCGTCGGTCAGGGTCAGCAGTTCTTCGCCGCTAACCATCGACACAGGACAGCCGTTGGTGCAGGTCAGTGCCGCGCAATCGGCGCTGTCGCCATTGGGATTTTTCGCTTGATTCGGTGCGTCGTCGTGGGGTTCGTGACGGCCCAACCGGGTCTTGGCTGCAGACTTGTCGCGGGCAATGGCGAGCGGATTGTTCACCTGCACAGCCGGTGAGTTGCCGGCGCTGATCTGCAGTGGAACCGTCGGTGCAGGTCTCAGCGGTGCATTGCGCGCGCTGACCACGAGCGGTTTGAGGACGCCAGCGTGGGCTGTCAGATCGGATTTGGCCGTCAGTTCGGCCAGTCGCAAACTGGCAGTCGCCAACCATTGTCGAGCCCGATGGGACTTGATCTTGTCCAGCACTTTGGCGCTCATGCCGAGCTTCAGGCCCGTAGGACCTGTGAGACGCACCAGCAGGAAGCTGATTAATATTTCCGTACGAACTTGTGCCACGACTTCGGCGATGTACTGCGGCGGCAACATCCTCAGCCAACTGGTGAAGGCGGCGAGATGGATGAACATCAACGGCTCATCGCTCAACATCAGCAACACATTGGCAATGGTTTCAGCCGAAGCGTTCAGCAGCGTCTCAAGCTCGCCTTGTGTCAGGTACTCAAGGAGTTGTTCGCTGCTGCCTTGCAGGTCCGCCACCAGGGCGTAGACCTGCTTCACGTCATCCCACAAGCCGTGCAGCGAACGCTCGAAACCGTGCCAGTCAGCCTGTTGCAGCAGGCCGTAGCGTTGGGTGAAACCTGCTTTGGAAAAATCTGCCCATAAAGGTTCGAATTCGCTCGTCCATTCGTTGCGCAACCAGCCTTCCAGCTCGCCGATCACTCCCTGATAGGAGGCGTAGAGTGCTTTAACGTGTTCAGTGGAAACATTGGGAAAGAAGGTGATGCGATAGCGATGGCCGCGCCAACATTCGGGGATTTCGAGAATGCCGCTGGGGCCGATGGTTACGTGGACGGGCTCACCGAACGTGAGCTCACCGTTGTGCAGGGAGATAACCGGCTCGAGCATCACCGGCGTATCGCCGATTGGCACGAAACGCGCGGCTTCAAACATATGCACCAGGGTCAACGGACCGCTGGTCGGGCACATGGCGAGTGTCGAACTGACAGGCGCGGTGGAGTCCTTCGGTGCGCTGAGCCGGACTTCGTTGCCGACCTTGAACACTTGCTCGACGTTCAGCGCCCCAGCGGTCCAAAAGTTTTCCGCCCAGGCCTCGTAGTCGTTGAGGCAGAGTCGGAAATCACCGAGCAGCGCTTCGATGTTCGGCTGCTCGGGGTTCATGGCGGCGACCACCAGCAGACCGATGGCGTTGTTCAAGGCCAGGACCTTGTCAGGTTCGAACATTCGCAATCCCTCGCGCTGATCAATGTGGAGCGAGAGACTTTGCGGGGGATCAAAAAGGAAAGAAGTCGGGAAAGGAGGTGTTTGGTGTAGGGGAAATCGCTAAATCATCACGGCGCCCTCGGCAGAGGATTTTATATCCGCCAGGCATTGCCCGTTGCTCTCGACCAATCGCGCTCGCTATGCTGCTGAACCCTTTAATCCATCACGGATCCGGCCGTACCTGAGCCGTCCTGGGATGTCATGAGAAAACGGATCAGATGCGATGAGTGCACCCTTGGATGAGTTCGGTCCGATCAAGGCCGTGATTTTCGATATGGACGGTTTGCTGCTGGACACCGAGGGCATTTACACCGAGGTCACGTCCATCATTGCCGAGCGTTATGGGCGGACCTTCGACTGGAGCGTCAAACAGAACATCATTGGCCGTGGCGCGGGAGATCTGGCGCGCTATGTGGTCGAGGCGCTGGACTTGCCGATCACCGCCGAAGAGTTTCTGGTGATCCGCGAGCCCTTGATGCGCGAGCGTTTTCCGACGGCGCTGGCGATGCCCGGAGCAGAGGAACTGGTTCGGCACTTGAAAGCCAACAACATTCCTATCGCGGTGGGCACCAGTTCTTCGCGTCAGTCGTTTGGTCAGAAAACCACTTTGCACCGCGACTGGTTCGCGCTGTTTGACTTCATTGTCACCGCTGATGACCCGGAAGTGGGGGCGGCGAAACCGGCGCCGGATATTTTCCTGACGGCGGCACGACGTCTTGGGGTCGCGCCCCGGGATTGCCTGGTATTCGAGGATTCGCCGTTCGGCGTCACTGCAGCCAAAGCGGCAGGAATGACGGCGATTGCGGTCCCGGATGCGGCGATGGCCGACGAAAAATACGCACACGCCGACGGCATTCTTCGTACGTTGAAGGCGTTCAAGCCCAGCGCATGTGGCTTGCCGGCGCTTGAATGGGCGTGATCATTCGATAATCTCTGACACAAAAAAACGCCGGCAATCGATTGCCGGCGTTTTTTTGTGTCAGTCGAGCGGTGTATCAGGCGCCGAAACCACCGTCGATGGTCAGGCTGGCACCGGTGATGTAGCCAGCTTCGGGACCTGCGAGATAAGCGACGAAGCTGGCGATTTCTTCCACGTTGCCGTAACGACCCACGGCCATCAGCGGGATCAGGCTATCAGCGAAGTCGCCGCTGGCGGGGTTCATGTCAGTGTCGACCGGGCCTGGTTGCACGTTGTTGACGGTGATACCCCGCGGGCCAAGGTCGCGAGCCAGGCCTTTGGTCAGGCCGACCAGCGCCGATTTGCTCATGGCGTACGGGCCGCCACCGGCGAAAGGCATGCGCTCGGCATTGGTGCTGCCGATGTTGATGATGCGACCGCCTTCGGTCATGTGGCGGGCGGCTTCCTGGGTGGCGATGAACACGCTGCGTACGTTGATGGCCAGGGTCTGGTCGAAGTCTTCGAGTTTGAAGTCCTCCAGCGGTGCGACGGCCAGAACGCCTGCGTTGTTGACCAGGATGTCCAGGCGGCCGAAGGTCTCGACGGTGGCGTTGACGGCATTGCGAATAGCAACGGCATCGGCGCTGTCGGCCTTGATGGCCAGGGCTTTGCCGCCGGCGGAGATGATGCTGTTTTGCAGGTCTTCGGCTTTGGCGGTAGAGCTGACATAGGTGAAGGCGACGGCTGCGCCTTCTGCGGCCAGGCGTTTGACGATGGCAGCACCGATACCGCGTGAACCGCCTTGAATCAGAGCTACTTTACCGCTGAGGTGTTGAGTGGTCATGTCGATCTCCAGAAGTTCAAGGCAGGCTGCCTTGTTGTCGGAGTCGAGTATCGGCTTCGCATTACCCGGCGGGTAGACCGTGATTGCTATAGTCTGTGTAAACCAGAAGTTTATAGTGGTGCTTATGGAAACCTTCAGCAGTATCGAATGCTTCGTGCGCAGCGCTGAGGTCGGCAGCTTCGCCGAGGCTGCGCGGCGCTTGAGCCTGACGCCTGCTGCGGTGGGCAAGAGCGTCGCCAAGCTGGAGGCGCGACTCGGTGTGCGGCTGTTCCAGCGCAGCACGCGTAGCCTGACGCTGACCGAGGCCGGTCAGCTGTTTCTCGGCGAAGTCAGCGCCAGCTTGCATACGATCCAGAATGCCGTGGCCAACCTGGCCAGCGCCGAAGGACGTCCGGCGGGAACGCTGAAGGTCAGCATGGGCACGGTGTTCGGGCGCTTGTACATCGTGCCGTTGCTCGGAGAGTTTTTGCGACGCTTTCCAGCGATCAACCCGGACTGGCATTTCGATAACCGTCAGGTCGACCTGATCGGCCAGGGGTTCGATGCGGCGATTGGTGGTGGATTCGACCTGCCCCAGGGCGTGGTGGCGCGCAAGCTGACGCCCGCCCATCGAGTGTTGGTGGCTTCAGCCGGGTATCTGGCGGGGCACGAAGCGATCATCGAGCCCGATGACCTCCAGCGCCACGATGGCATCCTGATACGGTCGCCGCAGACGGGGCGCGTGCGTTCCTGGCAATTGACCTGTCGCAACCGGCAACACAGCCCGCTGACGCTCAAGGCGCGAATGACCATGAGCGATTCGGAAGCGGCCTGCGCTGCGGCGACCCAGGATTTGGGCATTGCATTGGTGAGCATGCCGTTCGCCGTGGGCTATCTGGACGCCGGGACCTTGCAGCGGGTGTTGCCCGACTGGTACGTCGACGATGGCAACATCTCCATCTATTACGCCGAGCACAAACTGCTGCCGGGCAAGACCCGGGCGTTTGTCGACTTCATCATTGAACAGTTTGCCGAGCAGGGGTTGGGGCAGCGGTTCAGTGCAGTTTGAGCCCGGCTTGGGACCAAGGGGAGGCCATCGCGGGCAAGCCACGCTCCCACGGAATGATGCAAAAGCCTGTGAGAGCGAGGCTTGCCCGCGAAGATCGATAACGCGGTCTACCGCCCAAACCGCCCAGGCCAACCAATAATGGTCTTCGGCCGCGGCGTCGCATACGTCCGTACTTTCGACGTCGACAACCCCAGCCGCACCAGTGATTCGGCAATGGTCACCGCTGCCGTCACGCCATCCACCACCGGTACGCCGGTGCGCTGACGAATCTGTTCATCCAGTCCGGCCATGCCGCCACAGCCCAGGCAAATCACCTCAGCCTTGTCCTCGCTCACCGCCAGTTCCGCCTGACGGACAATCGCCTCCAGTGCACGTTCCGGATCGGATTCCAGCTCCAGCACCGCGAGCCCGCTAGCCCGCACCGACGCGCAGCGGTCCCAGAGCCCGGACAATTTGAGGCGATCCTCGATCAGCGGCACGGTGCGGTCGAGAGTGGTGACCACCGAATAGGCATGGCCGAGGAACATCGCGGTGCTGGCGCCGGCATCGGTGATGTCCACCACCGGCACGTTGAGCAACTCCTGCAAACCTTCGCGGCCGTGCTCGCCGTAGCCGGCCTGGATTACCGCATCGAAGGGCTGATCGTAGGACATGACCCGGTCCATCACGGCGATGGCGGCCAGGTAGCTTTCGAAATTGCCTTCAATGGAGTCGGCGCCGAAATGCGGGGTCAGGCCAATGATTTCCGTGCCGGGCGCGGCCACGGACTGCGCTTGGCGGGCGATGGCCTGGGTAATGGATTCGGTGGTGTTGACGTTGACCACGAGAATTCGCATGGGAGGTCCTTATAGCGAGGTGGTTTGCGGCCCGATGTCACCGGGCCGCCAAGAGGATTAATGGCTGACGTTATCGACCGCGATGGTTTCACCGCTGACATCGGCGTAGTAAGGCTGCCGTTTGGCGATGATCAGGTAGAGCATCCCTGCAATCCCGGCGCCAATCAGCCAGGAGAATGGCGAGACACTGTCGAAACCTGGCACCAGGGCCAGGACAATGGCGATCAAGGCTGCCGGAATGAACGCCGCCACGGCGCGCAAATTAACCCCACGGCTGTAGTAATAATCGCCATCGGGATCTTCGCTGTACAACTGCGGCACGTTGATCCGGCCTTTTCGTACCTGCCAGTAGTCGACCATGATCACCCCGTACAACGGGCCGAGCAGGGCGCCGAGGCCAGACAGGAAATACACGATCACCAGCGGGCTGTTGTAGAGGTTCCACGGCAGGATCAGCACTGCGATGGTCGCGCTGATCAGCCCGGCGCGGCGAAAGGTCAGGTATTTGGGCGCCAGATTGCTCAGGACAAAGGCCGGGGCCACGAAGTTGGCCATGATGTTCACCGCCACGGTGACAATCAGGAACGCCAGGCAACCGAGTACCAGAAAGAAGGTATTGGGAATCGATGCGATGATCTCGGTCGGGCTTTCGATGATCCGGCCATTGATCTGAAATTGCGCACCGCACAGCAGGACGGTGATCCCGGCGAATACCAGAATGTTGACGGGCAGGCCCCAGAAATTTCCGACCCGGATGGTCTTGCGGCAGGGAGAAGAGCGGGCGAAGTCGCAGAAATTGAGGATTAGCGTGCCGTAGATCGACAGCCACAAGGCGCCGCCGGCAAAGATATTGCGCCACATCTCACCGCCACTCAGCGGTTCACGAATCGACCAGGCGATGGTGGCGTTGGCCTGGAAGTACATCCAGCCGGCGAGGGCGGCGACGGTCAACAAAATCACCGGGCCGGCAAACGCCTCGTAGCGTCGCACCATTTCCATGCCATAGGCCAGGATCGCCAACTGCACGAACCAGATCGCCACGAAACACACCCAGCCCAGGCTCGACAGCCCGAGTATCGAATTGTGGTCGTAATCGGCGAGTCCGGGATGCACCGCCGTCAGCAATACGCGAAAGACCACTGACGCCAGGTACGTCTGAATTCCGAACCAGGCAATGGCGATAACGGCGCGAATCAATGCAGGAATCTGCGCGCCATGGATGCCGAAACTGATCCGGCTGATCACCGGAAACGGCACCCCGGTTTTCTGGCCCATGTAACCGGAAAGGTTCATGAAGCAATACACCAGCGCCGCACCGATTCCCAGGGACAGCAGAATCTGCCAGCCGCTCAGGCCCAGTGCATACAAGCCAATGGCAAAGGAGTAGTTGGCAATGTTGTGCACATCGTTTGTCCACAGGGCAAAGATGCTGTAACGGCCCCAGCGTCGACCTTCGGCCTTGGTCGGCGCGAGGTCCTTGTTGTGCAGGCGGGGGCTGAGCACGACGGGTGGTTGAAACGTTTGATCGTGAATCACTGAGGTAGAAAGCGGAGAGGGCAGATCCAGCGCAATATTGTTATTGGGGAGGCTAGTACGCATTCCGGCAGGCTCCTGAAGCTCGTTGCCGCGATGACTGTGCATGAGCGTGGGCTCGAAAAATCTTCGTCGCGGGTGGGAGAGCATCATTGGTTACGGGGCATCTGCAGCCTGTACGGGATAGGGCGCTTCAGGCTTGCGGATCTAAAGTGTGTGTATGTTTTTGTATTTATTGTATACAAAACATGTGTTCACTTAAGCCAGATATGTGCCAGTCGGTGATCTATAAAATTTAAGGCTAATTTCGTTTTGTTATTGAATGAAGATAAGTAGTTGAAAAAAAGACGATATAAATTGACCGATTGAACAGGTATTTATTTTGGGCGGGGTTTTGTCGGAGTGTTCGACTGAGGAAGTCAGGACAGGGGAATGTAACTTTTTGGGGCACTGAAACTAAAAGTGCACACAGATATGGCACTTATGGTGACATTTCTGTGTACACTTTTTTAAAGTAAAACCATCACAGGCTTCGCCAGCTCCTGCAGGAGCTGCTACGGGCCCGATCTTTTAAGCTTTGGACTTGCTGATGATGTTCCCGGCATGCAGCCCGCATTCTTTCTGCGTGGCTTCTTCCCACCACCAACGACCTTCGCGCTCATGCTGGTTCGGCAGCACCGGACGGGTGCAAGGCTCGCAACCAATGCTGATGAATCCGCGTTCATGCAGGCTGTTGTACGGCAGCTCCAGCATGCGGATGTAACCCCAGATCTCTTCGCTGGTCATCTGTGCCAACGGGTTGAACTTGTACAGGGTACGTTCCGGGGTGGAAAACGCGGTGTCGATTTCCAGCACCGCGACGGCGCTGCGTGTGCCCGGGCTCTGGTCCCGACGCTGGCCGGTGGCCCAGGCGGTCACGCCAGACAGTTTGCGGCGCAGCGGCTCGATCTTGCGAATGCCGCAGCACTCGCCATGGCCATCCTTGTAGAAACTGAACAGGCCTTTTTCCTTCACGAAAGGTTCGAGCTTGCTGTAGTCCGGCGACACCACTTCGATATCGATCTTGTAGTGCTCGCGCACCTGCTCGATGAAGCGGTAGGTCTCGGGATGCAAGCGGCCGGTGTCGAGGCTGAACACTTTGACGTTCTTGTTCAGCTTCCAGGCCATGTCCACCAGCACCACATCCTCGGCGCCGCTGAAAGATATCCACAGGTCATCGCCGAACTCGGCGAACGCGAGTTTCAGGATGTCCTGGGCGGATTTGTTGGCATAGGTCGTGGCGAGTTCCACGACATCGAACGATGGGCTCATCAGGGCGGCTTCCTACAGGTCGGTGGCGCTGGGCGCTCTATATGCGTCGATGGTAACAAAATCCTGCGGTGGCTGGCGCGTCCTCTGCGTTGCACGGAGGGGGGCGAGTCGCTAGAGTTCGGCAGTCCTTTTGCTCGCTCGACTCATAAATAATACTAATGGGAGTGTCTTGTGGAAATTGCCTGTCTGGATCTTGAAGGTGTGCTGGTCCCGGAAATCTGGATCGCCTTTGCCGAAAAAACCGGGATCGAGTCCCTCCGGGCCACCACTCGGGACATTCCCGACTACGACGTGTTGATGAAGCAGCGCCTGCGGATTCTCGACGAGCACGGCCTGAAGCTATCTGATATCCAGGAAGTGATTGCCACGCTCAAGCCTCTGGAAGGCGCCAGCGAATTTGTCGACTGGCTGCGTGAGCGCTTTCAGGTGGTGATTTTGTCGGACACCTTTTACGAGTTTTCCCAGCCGCTGATGCGTCAACTGGGCTTCCCGACGTTGCTTTGCCATCGTCTGATTACTGACGATGTCGGTCGGGTCACGGGCTATCAGTTGCGTCAGAAAGATCCCAAGCGTCAGTCGGTTTTGGCGTTCAAGAGCCTCTACTACCGAGTGATCGCGGCGGGGGATTCCTACAACGACACGACGATGCTGGGCGAGGCGGATGCCGGGATTCTGTTCCATGCGCCGGACAATGTGATTCGCGAGTTCCCGCAGTTCCCGGCGGTGCACAGCTTTGCCGAGTTGAAGCAGGAATTTATCAAGGCTTCGAACCGCAATCTGAGCCTGTAAACCCGATCCCTGTAGGAGCTGCCGCAGGCTGCGATCTTTTGATTTTGCTTTTAAAACAAGATCAAAAGATCGCAGCCTGCGGCAGCTCCTACAGAGGATGGTGTTGGCCAGTAAAAGGATTACAGGTTCTGCAACGTATCGAGCAACACCTTCACCTTGGTGATCGATTCCTGATACTCCGCCTGCCAATCCGAATCCGCGACGATCCCCCCGCCGCCCCAGCAGCACACCTGCCCATCCTTGACCAACAAACTGCGAATGGCGATGGAACTGTCCATCTCCCCGCGCACGTCCAGATACAGCAATGAACCGCAATACAACCCGCGACGGGTCGGTTCCAGTTCATCGATGATCTGCATGGCGCGAATCTTTGGCGCGCCGGTAATCGAGCCGCCGGGGAAGCTGCCGGCGATCAAATCCAGTGCGTCCTTGTCATCCGCCAGTTCGCCGGTAACGCTGCTCACCAAGTGATGCACGTTCGGATAGCTTTCCAGGCTGAACAGCTCCGGCACCCGTACGGAGCCAATGCGGCAGGTACGACCCAGATCGTTGCGCAGCAAGTCGACGATCATCAGGTTTTCCGCGCGGTCCTTGGGGCTGGCCAGCAGTTCGGCGGCGTTCGCCGCATCTTCGGCAGCGGTCAGCCCGCGGGGGCGGGTGCCTTTGATCGGGCGGGTTTCGACGTGGCGCTCGCTGACTTTGACGAAGCGCTCCGGCGACAGGCTCAGCACCGCGTCGCCGTCGGGCAAGCTCTGGAAGCCGGAAAACGGTGTCGGGCAAGCCGCCCGCAGCGCGCAATAGGCCGCCCACGGATCGCCCTGGCATTGGGCGCGAAAGCGCTGGGCGAAGTTGACCTGATAGCAGTCGCCAGCCTGGATGTACTGCTGAATGCGTTCGAAGGCTTGCCGATAGTCGTCAGCGCTCAGGTCGGCGCTCATCGGGCTGTCCAGTTTGAATGGCTGGATGTTCTCGGTGGTGGGCTGAGTGAACAATTCGATCAGCCGTTGTCGCTCGCTTTCGATCAGTGTCGGGTGGAACACCAGTTGACTGGTGGCCTGGTGGTGATCGCTGATCAGCGCCCAGTCATACAGCCCGAAGCGTGCGTCGGGCAATTGCAGATCGTCCCGCGCCTGGCTCGGCAGGTTTTCCAGGTGCCGGCCGAAGTCGTAGCTCAGGTAGCCGATCAGGCCACCGGCGAAGGGCAGGTCGTCAGGGACGGTTGCTTCACCGAGCCGTGTAAGGTTGTTGCGAAGGCGTTGCAGGAAATGGCTGCCGCTTTCATCCGGCAACACGGCCAGTTGCTCCAGCGGCCAGGCGCTGAGCAGGTCAAAACGCCCACGTTCGGCACTCGGCCGGCCGCTGTCGAGCAGCACGGCACCAGGGGCATGACGAATCGCCGCGAAGTACTCGGCAGGGTTGGCGCGATAGGGCAGCGGGTGTACAGAACAGGTCAACATGGGCGGGGCAGATCAGCCAACGAGGCGGGGGAGCGATTGTAGTCCTCCGCAGGATTTGCTCCTAGAGGGGATGTCGGGGATTGGCAGGTTGAAAGCGGCTGCGCAAGACCTGTGGCGAGGGGGCTTGCCCCCGTTGGGTTGCGCAGCGACCCCACGTCATTCTCCCCCGGTGTACCAGATAACCCGCATTAGCCGGTTATACGACTGCTGCGCAGCCGAACGGGGGCAAGCCCCCTCGCCACAGGTCAGCCCTCAACCGCCGGAATATGCCCGAACAATTCCTGAACGAACTCCACGCGTTCCTGCACTGTTTCGGTGATCCCGCGCGCCTTCAGCTCTTCGAGTCGCGCTTCGACCGCGTGGGTGCGCGACGTCAGCCCGCAATCGTTGGCAATCTGAATGTTCAACCCGGGCCGGGCGTTGAGCTCAAGAATCAGCGGCCCTTTCTCCTGGTCGAGCACCATGTCGACACCGATGTAGCCCAGCCCGCACAGCTCATAACAGCCGGCGGCGAGTTTCATGAAACCGTCCCAGTAGGGCAGTTGCACGCCGTCTACCGCATTGGTGGTGTCCGGGTGTTTGTTGATGATGTTGTTCAACCAGGTGCCGCGCAATGTCAGGCCGGTGGCCAGGTCGACACCGACGCCAATGGCGCCCTGGTGCAGGTTGGCCTTGCCACCGGACTGGCGGGTCGGCAGGCGCAGCATGGCCATCACCGGATAACCCATCAGCACGATGATGCGGATGTCCGGTACACCTTCGTAGCTGATGCTTTTGAAGATCTGGTCCGGGGTCACGCGGTATTCGATCAGCGCACGGTCGCGGTGCCCGCCCAGGGAATACAGGCCGGTGAGGATGCTCGAGATATGGTGCTCGAGTTCCTCATGCTCGATGATCTTGCCGGACACTGTGCGATAGCGCCCCTCGAACCGGTCGGCAACCACAATGATGCCGTCGCCGCCGGCGCCCTGGGCCGGTTTGATCACGAAGTCGGTGCGCCCGCCGATGATCTCCTTGAGGTTATCGATTTCCTTCTCGGTGGAGATCACGCCGTACAGCTCCGGCACGTGGATGCCGGCGGCGATGGCGCGCTCCTTGGTGATGATCTTGTCATCGACGATCGGGTACAGGCTGCGCTTGTTGTACTTGAGCACGTAGTCGGCGTTACGCCGATTGATCCCCATGATGCCCCGGGCCTCCAGGGCTTTCCAGGTCTTCCAGAGACCGAACATCAGGCGTCAGCCTCCTTCAGGAAAGCCTTGAAACGCACCAGTTCGGTCAGGCGATAACCGCGATAACGACCCATGGCCAGCATGAAGCCCACCAGGATCAGCAGGACCGCCGGGAAGGTGAACACGAAGTACACCAGCTCCGGCACGCTCATGATCAGGTGCCCCAGGGAGGCGGCGAACAGCGTGCCGATCGCCACTTTCATGGCATGGCCGCCGCCGCGCTCTTCCCAGGTGATCGACAGGCGTTCGATGGTCATGGTCAGAATCACCATCGGGAACAGCGCCACCGACAACCCGCGCTCCAGCCCGAGTTTGTGGCTGAACAGGCTGATTGCTGCGATCAGCACCACCACGAAGGTCAGCACCACCGACAATCTCGGCAGCATTTGCAGTTTCAAGTGCTCAAGGTAGGAACGCAGTGACAGCCCCAGCGCCGTGATGATGGTAAACAGCACGATGCCGAAGCCGAGCTGGGTTTCCCGGAAGGCGAGGGCGATCAGCACCGGGGTAAAGGTGCCGAGTGTCTGGATGCCGATCAGGTTGCGCAGGATCAGGATCACCAGTACGCCGATCGGGATCATCACCATGATCATGAAGGTCTGCTGGGTTTGCAGCGGCAGGCCGTACAGCGAGTAATCGAGGAAATTGGCGTCGGAGTTCTCGTCGGTCAGCTTGGCCAGGCGAATGGCGTTCATTTCGCTGTTGTTCAGGCTGAAGGTGACGTTGGCTTTCTTGCCGCCATCGACGGTGATCAGGTTTTCATCGCCGGTCCACCACAGCAAGCGGTCGGTGGGCAGGCCCTGTTCGCCGGTTTCCGGGTTGAAGTACAGCCAGTCGGTGCCGTTGAAACTGCGCAACCAGAGTTCAGGCGTTTGCGGCTGATCGGCCACCAGGCGGATGGTGTGGACCTTTTCCACCGGCACGTGGGCGATGGACAGAACCAGCTCGACGATTTTGGCTTTGTTCGCGGTGGACGGATCGCCGGCCAGCAGCAGTTTCACGTTGTCGTCGTTGAGGTTGTTGACACGCTTGATGGCTTCGCCGATGAAAGTTTCGACGTCAGCCGAATGCTGGCGGATCGGCGCGAGCAAGGCTTCGGCGGCGATTTTTTCCGGACCTTCGACGGCGATGCTGTCGCGGAAGGTCGCCCCTTTGACCTTGGATTTTTCGCCGGTGTAGCGCTTGGTCAGCACCAGGCGGTAATAAAGGGTCTGGTTGCCCTTGGCCCGACGCGCCGACCAGGTGACCTTGCGGTTGCCGTCGACACGGTTCACTGCCACACCGTAGTTATTGGAAATGAAACTCTCGTTAAGGCTCACGTAGTCGCGGCTCAGCGGCGGCACGAACATCTGGATCTTGATCGGGTCTTTGGCGTTGGCGACGAACTCGACCTTGGCGTCGATGTTCCACAAGTCATCGGTGGCGTCTTCAGTCACCGGAATACCGAGCACGAAAATCTGATAGGCCGTAACTGAAATGCCCAGCACCACCAGGATGGCGATCAGCAATTTCAGATGGAGGGTAAGAGAGCGCATTGGAATTACTCTGCGGTATGTGCGTCGGTGGCGCAGGCAGGTTTGCCAGCAGCGTATTTAAGACTTGGATCGACCAGCGCATCGAAACGCTTGAGTGCCTCGGAGCCGATCAAGAGCGGGTATTGGAAGGCACTGCGGTCGGTCAGGTTCACTTCAATACTGCGTAAAGCCGACCCCATGCAGATATCCAGCTCGATGACCGGACGGGCGGTGTACTTCTTGCCTTCTTCCGGGTCGTAGTCGCCGGCCCGGCGCTTGATCTTGCTGACACGGGCCAGCGGTCGTTCGATCGGGTACGAATGCGCGGCGTCGATGGCCAGATAGAAGCGCACCCAGGATTCACCATTGCGTTTGAAACGTTTGATGTCGCGGGCGCTCAGCGAGGCGGTTTTCGCCCCGGTGTCGAGTTTGGCGGCAACTTCCAGGTTGATGCCATCCAGCGACGCGTACTCATTGAGGCCGTACACAGTCTTTTCCCCTGCCGCGGCAAAACCTGACAGGCCAAGAAGACAAAGAAATGTGGTGAAGAGCTTGAGTCTCATAAATCCTGATGCGCAGCGGTCCGTTCTTCAATTCAAGGCCCTGGCATTGCTGCACAAGCTCCCTCGTATGCCTATCCTTTTTTTATGACAGGCAATGCAGATGACAAGCAAATGCGGGCGGCATTCTAGCACGGTGGTTTTATGGCGCCAGCGCTGGCGGACGGCTGTAACCGGGGGTGCTGCTTCGTTATGGTGCAAGCGGTTATTAGACGATTGTCGACAATGTCTATTTATCCTTTGACGTAACCGGCCTTATTCGCTAGTTTTTGCGGCATTGCTTTTAAAGGTGTCGACAATATGCTGGATCAACTCGATCCCCCGGTCACGGTTCAGGACGACTCGGAAACACTTTCCGAAAACGTCTTCCGACGCATTCAGGCGGCCATCGTCAAAGGCGAGATCGCCCCGGGCAGCAAGATCTCCGAGCCGGAGCTGGCGCGCACCTATGGCATCAGCCGCGGGCCGTTGCGTGAGGCGATCCACCGTCTGGAAGGCCAGCGCCTGCTGGTTCGCGTGCCGCACGTCGGGGCGCGGGTGGTGTCGTTGAGTCACGCCGAATTGCTGGAACTCTACGAAATCCGCGAATCCCTGGAAGGCATGGCGTGCCGTCTGGCGGCTGAACGCATGACCGTTGAAGAAATCGACGACCTGCGCCGGGTGCTGGAAACCCACGAGCGCGATGCGGCGTTTCAGGCAGGCGTCGGCTATTACCAGCAGGAAGGCGATTTCGACTTTCATTACCGGATCATCCAGGGCAGCGGCAACCGCACCCTGACCCAGATGCTCTGCGGCGAGCTCTATCAACTGGTGCGCATGTACCGCATCCAGTTTTCCACCACGCCCAATCGGCCACGCCAGGCGTTTGCCGAGCACCACCGCATTCTCGACGCCATCGCCGACCGTGACGGTGAACTGGCCGAGTTGTTGATGCGCCGTCACATCGGCGCTTCCAAACGCAATATCGCCCGTCACTACCAGGACGGCGCTAACCCGACAGCCACTGAACGAGGTGAGTCATGAGTTCCAACAAGAGCACTCCAGGCCAGCGTTTCCGCGATGCGGTCGCCAGCGAGCATCCGCTGCAAGTGGTCGGCACGATCAATGCCAACCACGCGCTGCTGGCCAAGCGCGCCGGTTTCAAGGCTATCTACCTGTCGGGGGGCGGGGTGGCTGCCGGCTCCCTCGGCGTGCCGGACCTGGGCATTACCGGCCTGGATGACGTGCTGACCGACGTACGCCGCATCACCGACGTTTGCGACCTGCCGCTGCTGGTGGACGTGGACACCGGTTTCGGCTCCTCGGCGTTCAATGTCGCTCGTACCGTGAAGTCGATGATCAAGTTCGGCGCGGCGGCGATTCACATCGAAGACCAGGTCGGCGCCAAGCGCTGCGGTCACCGTCCCAATAAAGAGATCGTTTCGCAGCAGGAAATGGTCGACCGCATCAAAGCCGCTGTTGATGCGCGCACCGACGACAGCTTCGTGATCATGGCCCGCACCGATGCCCTGGCGGTGGAAGGTCTGGAGTCTGCACTGGATCGCGCCGCCGCGTGCATCGAGGCCGGCGCCGACATGATCTTTCCGGAGGCCATCACTGAACTTGAGATGTACAAACTGTTCGCCAGCCGCGTGAAAGCGCCGATCCTGGCCAACATCACCGAGTTCGGCGCGACCCCGCTGTACACCACCGAGCAGCTCGCCGGTGCCGATGTGTCGCTGGTGTTGTACCCGCTGTCGGCGTTCCGCGCGATGAACAAGGCTGCCGAAAACGTCTACACCGCGATTCGCCGCGACGGCACGCAACAGAACGTCATCGACACCATGCAGACGCGCATGGAGCTTTACGATCGCATCGACTACCACACGTTCGAGCAGAAGCTCGATGCGTTGTTTGCGGCAAAGAAATGAAATAGAGATCAAAAGATCGCGCAGCCCCTGTAGGAGCTGTCGAGCGAAGCGAGGCTGCGATCTTTGGGCATCACCCAATAACCTGATGAATCACAATTTGCCGATTCCCTAACAAATTCAAGAAAACTGGAGACAGCAATGGCCGAAGCAAAAGTACTCAGTGGCGCCGGGCTCCGTGGCCAGGTTGCCGGGCAAACCGCACTGTCCACCGTGGGCCAGTCGGGCGCCGGCCTGACCTATCGCGGCTATGACGTTCGCGAACTGGCGGCGGACGCACAGTTCGAAGAGGTGGCTTACCTGCTGCTGTACGGCGAACTGCCGACCCAGTTACAACTGGCCGGCTATACCGAGAAACTGAGCAAGCTGCGCGACCTGCCGCAAGCGCTGAAAGAAGTGCTGGAGCGCATCCCCGCCGACGCCCATCCGATGGATGTGATGCGCACCGGCTGCTCGTTCCTGGGCAACATTGAGCCGGAGAAGGATTTCTCCGAGCAGCACGACAAAACCGACCGCCTGCTGGCCGCGTTCCCGGCGATCATGTGCTACTGGTATCGCTTCAGCCACGACGGCAAGCGCATCAACTGCGTGACCGACGAAGCCTGCATCGGCGGCCATTTCCTGCACCTGTTGCATGACAAGAAACCGAGCGAATTGCACGTCAAGGTGATGAACGTTTCGCTGATCCTCTACGCGGAACACGAATTCAACGCCTCGACCTTCACCGCCCGGGTGTGTGCCTCGACGCTGTCGGATCTGTATTCCTGCATTACAGCCGCCATCGGTTCCCTGCGCGGCCCGCTGCACGGCGGGGCCAACGAAGCGGCGATGGAAATGATCGAGCGCTTCAGCTCGCCGGAAGAGGCGGTCGAGGGCACCCTCGGCATGCTGGCACGCAAGGACAAAATCATGGGCTTCGGCCACGCGATCTATAAGGACAACGATCCGCGCAATGAGGTGATCAAGGGCTGGTCGAAAAAACTCGCCGACGAAGTGGGCGACACGGTGTTGTTCCCGGTTTCAGAAGCCATCGACGCAACCATGTGGGAACAGAAGAAATTGTTCCCGAACGCCGACTTCTACCACGCCTCGACGTACCACTTCATGGGCATCCCGACCAAATTGTTCACACCGATCTTCGTCTGCTCACGCCTGACCGGCTGGGCGGCGCATGTGTTCGAACAACGTGCCAACAACCGCATCATCCGTCCAAGCGCCGAGTACGTCGGCGTCGAACAGCGCAAGTTCGTGCCAATCGAACAACGCTGACCGAGGAGGGCGCCGGTACTGGTTACTGAATCCCGACCTCTGTAGGGGCGGGGTTCAGCCCGGTGCCAGGCGCCCACCTTTTGAAATTACCGTGACCGAGTCCTGACGATGAACACTGAATTCCGCAAATCGCTGCCCGGCAGCTCTCTGGATTATTTCGACGTCCGTGCGGCGGTCGATGCCATTACACCCGGCGCCTACGACACCCTGCCGTACACCTCCCGCGTGCTGGCGGAAAACCTCGTGCGTCGCTGCGACCCTGCCACGCTCACCGATTCCCTGAAGCAACTGATCGAGCGCAAACGCGACCTCGACTTCCCGTGGTTTCCGGCCCGCGTGGTGTGCCACGACATTCTCGGCCAGACCGCCCTGGTGGACCTTGCCGGCTTGCGCGATGCCATTGCCCTGCAAGGCGGCGACCCGGCGCAAGTGAACCCGGTGGTGCCGACGCAATTGATCGTCGATCACTCGCTGGCCGTCGAGTCCGGCGGCTTCGATCCCGAGGCTTTCGAAAAGAACCGCGTCATCGAAGACCGTCGTAACGAAGACCGTTTTCACTTCATTAACTGGACCAAGAAAGCCTTCAAGAACGTCGACGTGATCCCGCCGGGCAACGGGATCATGCACCAGATCAACCTGGAGAAAATGTCGCCGGTGATCCAGGTGCGCGACGGCGTGGCTTTCCCTGATACCTGCGTCGGCACCGACAGTCATACCCCACATGTCGATGCACTGGGTGTGATCGCCATTGGCGTTGGCGGTCTGGAAGCGGAAAGCGTGATGCTCGGCCGCGCGTCGTGGATGCGTTTGCCGGAAAGCGTTGGCGTCGAGCTTACTGGCAAGCTGCAACCGGGCATCACCGCCACCGACATGGTGCTGGCGCTGACCGAATACCTGCGCAAACAAAAAGTCGTTGGCGCATGGCTGGAGTTCTTCGGCGAAGGCGCTTCCGCGCTGACCCTCGGCGATCGCGCGACCATTTCCAACATGGCCCCGGAATACGGCGCTACGGCAGCGATGTTCTACATCGACCAACAGACCATCGACTACCTGAAACTCACCGGCCGTGAAGACGAGCAAGTGCAACTGGTCGAGAACTACGCCAAACAGACCGGCCTGTGGGCCGACAGCCTCAAAGGCGCGCAGTACGAGCGTGGGCTGAGCTTCGACCTGTCCTCGGTGGTGCGCAACATGGCCGGCCCGAGCAATCCGCATGCGCGTGTCGCGACCTCGGATCTGGCCGCCAAAGGCATCTCCGGCCAATGGGACGATGTACCGGGGCAAATGCCCGATGGCGCGGTGATCATCGCCGCCATCACCAGCTGCACCAACACCAGCAACCCGCGCAACGTTATCGCCGCTGGCCTGCTGGCGCGTAACGCCAACAAACTCGGGCTGACCCGCAAGCCGTGGGTCAAGTCGTCCCTGGCACCCGGTTCGAAAACCGTGGCGCTGTATCTGGATGAAGCCGGCCTGACCAAAGAGCTGGAGCAACTCGGCTTCGGCGTCGTGGCCTTCGCTTGCACCACGTGCAACGGCATGTCCGGCGCGCTGGATCCGGTGATCCAGCAAGAGATCATCGACCGCGACCTGTACGCCACCGCCGTACTCTCCGGCAACCGTAACTTCGACGGGCGGATTCACCCGTACGCCAAGCAGGCGTTCCTCGCATCGCCGCCATTGGTGGTGGCTTATGCCATCGCCGGCACCATCCGTTTCGACATCGAAAAAGATGTACTGGGCGTGGTCGATGGCAAGGAAATCCGCCTGAAAGACATCTGGCCGAGCGACGAAGAAATCGACACGGTGGTCAAGGCCTCGGTCAAGCCGGAGCAGTTCCGCCAAGTGTACATTCCGATGTTCGCCATCCACGAAGACACCGGCCCGAAAGTCACGCCGCTGTACGACTGGCGCGAGATGAGCACCTACATCCGTCGTCCGCCGTACTGGGAAGGCGCGCTGGCCGGCGCGCGTCCGCTCAAGGGCATGCGCCCGCTGGCGGTGCTGCCGGACAACATCACCACCGATCACCTGTCGCCTTCGAACGCGATCATGCTCGACAGCGCAGCGGGTGAGTACCTGGCGAAAATGGGCCTGCCGGAAGAGGACTTCAACTCCTACGCCACGCACCGCGGCGACCACTTGACCGCGCAGCGCGCAACCTTCGCCAACCCGAAACTGTTCAATGAAATGGTGCAGGAAAACGGCAAGGTCAAGCAGGGGTCTCTTGCCCGCGTAGAGCCGGAAGGCAAAGTGATGCGCATGTGGGAAGCCATCGAAACCTACATGGAGCGCAAACAGCCGCTGATCATCATTGCCGGCGCCGACTATGGCCAGGGTTCGTCCCGGGACTGGGCGGCCAAAGGCGTGCGTCTGGCGGGGGTGGAAGCGATTGCCGCCGAAGGTTTCGAGCGCATTCACCGCACCAACCTGGTGGGCATGGGCGTGCTGCCGCTGGAGTTCCAGCCGGGCACCGATCGTAAAACCTTAGGAATAGACGGCAGCGAAACCTATGACGTGATCGGCGATCGCACCCCGCGCGCGACTCTGACGCTGGTGATCAACCGCAAGAACGGCGACCGCGTCGAAGTGCCGGTGACCTGCCGCCTCGACACCGCCGAAGAAGTGTCGATCTACGAGGCCGGCGGCGTGTTGCAGCGTTTCGCTCAGGACTTCCTCGAAGAGTCGGCGGTTGCCGTTTAACACGACGAGCCGCGCGGGATTTCAAGTCCCGCGCTGGCCATACAGGATCAATATGGCTCACGCATCTCAGATAAAAATCCCTGCCACCTACATGCGCGGCGGCACCAGCAAAGGCGTGTTCTTCAGCCTCAAGGATTTGCCCGAAGCGGCGCAGATGCCAGGCACCGCCCGCGATGCCTTGTTGCTGCGCGTGATCGGCAGCCCCGATCCGTACGAAAAGCAAATCGACGGCATGGGTGGCGCGACATCCAGCACCAGCAAAACCGTGATCCTGTCGAAAAGCATCAAGGCCGATCACGACGTCGATTACCTGTTCGGTCAGGTCGCCATCGACAAACCTTTCGTCGACTGGAGCGGCAACTGCGGCAACCTGTCGGCGGCGGTCGGTTCGTTCGCCATCAGCAATGGCCTGGTGGATGCCAGCCGCATTCCGCACAACGGTGTGGCGGTGGTGCGCGTGTGGCAGGCCAACATCGGCAAGACCATCATCGCTCATGTACCGATCACCAATGGCGAGGTGCAGGAAACCGGTGATTTCGAACTCGACGGCGTGACCTTTCCGGCGGCCGAAGTGCAGCTCGAATTCATGGACCCGGCGGCGGAAGAAGAGGGTGGCGGTGGTTCGATGTTCCCCACCGGCAATCTGGTGGATGACCTCGAAGTGCCGGGTGTCGGTACGCTCAAGGCAACCCTGATCAACGCTGGCATCCCGACCATTTTCATCAACGCCGAAGACATCGGCTACACCGGCACCGAGTTGCAGGGCGCGATCAACAGTGACCTGGAGGCTTTGGCGATGTTCGAAACCATCCGCGCTTACGGCGCGCTGCGCATGGGGCTGATTCAGCATCTGGACGAAGCCGCCAAGCGTCAGCACACGCCGAAGGTGGCGTTCGTTGCCCCACCTGCGGATTACATCGCGTCCAGCGGCAAGAAGATCACTGCCACCGACATTGATTTGCTGGTGCGCGCGCTGTCCATGGGCAAGCTGCACCACGCCATGATGGGCACGGCCGCGGTGGCGATCGGCACGGCGGCGGCGATTTCCGGCACCTTGGTCAACCTGGCGGCGGGCGGTATCGAACGCAACGCCGTGCGCTTCGGCCATCCGTCCGGCACCTTGCGCGTGGGCGCCGAGGCCACTCAGGTCAACGGTGAGTGGACGGTGAAAAAAGCCATCATGAGCCGCAGTGCCCGGGTGTTGATGGAAGGTTACGTTCGCGTGCCGGGGGATTCTTTCTAGCTTGATGTATCCCCCGTAGGAGCTGCCGAAGGCTGCGATCTTTTGATTTTGCTTTTCAGGATCAAGATCAAAAGATCGCAGCCTTCGGCAGCTCCTACAGTTGATCCTGTTGCCAAAATAAGAAAGTAGTAACTGACAGAGACTACCCTGAACCGAGGTCCCATCAACGAACCACTGACCGAGTGAATCGAACATGAGCGCCAACGTCGACCTGAACACCCGCCCCGACTACGACACGGTTCTGCAGGACATCGCCGACTACGTCCTCAATTTCAACATCCAGTCGCCCGAGGCGCTTGATACCGCCCGCAATTGCCTGATGGACACCCTCGGCTGCGGCTTGCTGGCGCTGCGTTTCCCCGAATGCACCAAACACCTGGGTCCTATCGTCGAAGGCACTGTCGTCCCCTGCGGCGCCCGCGTGCCCGGCACCAGCTATCGTCTCGACCCGGTCAAGGCCGCTTGGGACATCGGTTGCATCGTCCGCTGGCTCGATTACAACGACACCTGGCTCGCCGCCGAATGGGGCCATCCGTCCGATAACCTCGGCGGTATTCTCGCGGTGGCCGACCACCTGTCGCAAAAGCGCCTGGCCAATGGCGACGCCCCGTTGACCATTCGCGCTGTGCTGGAAGCCATGATCATGGCGCACGAGATTCAGGGCGTGATCGCCCTGGAGAATTCGTTCAACCGCGTCGGTCTTGATCACGTGATTCTGGTGAAAGTCGCCTCGACCGCCGTCACTGCCAAACTCATGGGCGCCAATCGCGAGCAGCTGCTGTCGGCGTTGTCCCATGCCTTTGCCGACGGCCAGGCGCTGCGCACTTACCGACATGCGCCGAACGCCGGATCGCGTAAATCCTGGGCGGCCGGAGACGCGACCAGTCGGGGCGTGCGTCTGGCGGACATTGCGATGCGTGGTGAGATGGGCATCCCCGGCGTACTGACCGCCAAGCAATGGGGTTTCTACGATGTACTGTTCAGCCACACCAACAACGACCTGGGGCTCAAGCCTGAAGGCAAGCGAGCTTTCAGTTTTTCCCGGCCGTTCGGCAGCTATGTGATGGAAAACGTGCTGTTCAAGATCAGCTTCCCCGCTGAGTTCCACGCGCAAACGGCCTGCGAGGCTGCCGTCACCCTGCATCCATTGGTCAGGAATCGCCTGCATGAAATCGACAGGATCGTTATCACCACCCACGAATCAGCGATCCGCATCATCTCCAAGGTCGGCCCGCTGGCCAACGCTGCGGACCGCGATCACTGCCTCCAATACATGACCGCCGTACCTCTGGTATTCGGCAATCTGGTGGCCGAGCAGTACGAAGACGACTTCCACGCCGCGCACCCGATTATCGATTTGCTGCGCGACAAAATGGTCATTGTCGAAGACCCGCGTTTCACCCGCGAATACCTGGAGGCGGACAAACGCTCCATTGCCAACGCGGTACAGGTGTTCTTCAAGGACGGCTCCAGCACCGATAACGTGATGGTGGAGTACCCGATCGGTCATCGCCGGCGCCGTGCTGATGGCATTCCGTTGCTGGAAGACAAGTTCAAGGCCAATCTGGCGACGCGCTTCACGGCTCAGCGAAGCGCCGAGATCCTTGCGCTGTGCAAGGACCCGGCAGCACTTGAGGCGACACCGGTGAACCGGTTTGTGGATTTGTTTGTGATCTGAACCGGGTGTACACGACACTCGGTAGGAGCCTGCGGCAGCTCCTACTTAAAGCGCCGCTCCACACCTTTCTCCACCAGAATCTTCGCCGAAATTTCTTCCACGGAGAAATGCGTGGAATTGATGTGGGGAATGTTCTCGCGTCGGAACAGATTCTCCACCTCGCGCACTTCGAATTCGCACTGCG
This sequence comes from Pseudomonas sp. B21-019, assembly GCF_024749225.1. Classification (NCBI taxonomy): domain Bacteria; kingdom Pseudomonadati; phylum Pseudomonadota; class Gammaproteobacteria; order Pseudomonadales; family Pseudomonadaceae; genus Pseudomonas; species Pseudomonas sp. B21-019. The sequence goes on along the minus strand of NZ_CP087193.1, from coordinate 4,373,259 downwards.
CGTAGCTCGAATAGCGGCTGTTGGGCTTGCGTTCGTTGCGGATTGCGGTGAGGCGGTCCGGGTCGATGGTCAGGCCGAACAGCTTGTGCTGATGGGCGCGCAGGGCGGTCGGCAGTTGCAGGCGCTCCATGTCGTCTTCGGTCAGCGGGTAGTTGGCCGCGCGGATACCGAATTGCATGGCCATGTACAAACACGTCGGTGTTTTGCCGCATCGCGACACGCCTACTAGTATCAGATCAGCTTTGTCGTAATAGTGCGTGCGGGCGCCATCGTCATTGTCGAGGGCGAAGTTCACCGCCTCGATGCGCTCCATGTAATTGGAGTTATGGCCGATGGAGTGGGATTTGCCGACGGTGTAGGAAGAATGCTCGGTCAGCTCCTGTTCAAGGGGCGCCAGGAAGGTCGAGAAAATGTCGATCATGAAACCATTCGACGTTGCGAGAATCTCACGAATGTCCTGATTGACAATGGTGTCGAAAATAATCGGACGAAAACCATCGTTTTCGGCGGCTTTGTTGATTTGTTGTACCATTGCCCGCGCTTTATCAGCGTCGTCGATGTACGGTCGTATGATTTTGCTGAAGGTAATGTTTTCGAACTGCGCCAGCAGGCTTTGGCCGAGGGTTTCGGCGGTAATGCCGGTGCCATCGGAGATAAAGAAAGCAGATCGTTTCATTTGCACCTTGGGCCTTAAGCTAGTATCGATTCTTGGATATAGTAGGCGCGATTTGTCGGCCACCGATGGCCCGCATTCTCACTTATTTTCCAGGTCCAGGCCATACAGCCGGCAAAGGCTCCCCCGAGTCGCCGGCTTCTGAGCTTTTCCAACACAGTTAGTGGAGAGATCACCTTGGTAGAGTACGTAGTTTCCCTCGATAAGCTCGGCGTCCATGATGTAGAGCATGTGGGGGGCAAGAACGCATCCCTGGGCGAGATGATCAGTAACCTTGCAGGCGCCGGTGTATCGGTGCCAGGTGGCTTTGCCACGACAGCTCAGGCTTATCGTGATTTTCTGGAACTGAGCGGCCTGAACGATCAGATCCATGCCGCCCTCGACGCCCTGGACGTCGATGATGTAAACGCCTTGGCCAAGACCGGCGCCCAGATCCGTCAATGGATCATGGAAGCCGAGTTCCCCGAGAAGCTCAACGCCGAGATCCGCACCGCGTTCGCCACGCTGTCGGCCGGCAACCCTGACATGGCCGTGGCCGTGCGCTCTTCCGCTACCGCCGAAGACCTGCCGGACGCTTCCTTCGCCGGTCAGCAGGAAACCTTCCTGAACATCCGTGGTGTCGAAAACGTCATTCGCGCCGCCAAAGAGGTGTTCGCCTCACTGTTCAACGACCGCGCCATTTCCTACCGCGTCCACCAGGGCTTCGACCACAAGCTGGTGGCCCTGTCGGCCGGTGTGCAGCGCATGGTCCGCTCCGAAACCGGCACTGCCGGCGTGATGTTCACCCTCGATACCGAATCGGGCTTCCGTGACGTGGTGTTCATCACCGGCGCCTACGGCCTGGGTGAAACCGTCGTACAAGGTGCGGTGAACCCGGATGAGTTCTACGTCCACAAAGGCACGCTGGAAGCCGGCCGCCCGGCCATCCTGCGTCGCAACCTGGGCAGCAAAGCCATCAAGATGATCTACGGCGACGAAGCCAAGGCTGGTAAATCGGTCAAGACCATCGACGTGGACAAGGCCGATCGGGCACGTTTCTGCCTGACCGACGCCGAAGTCAGCGAGCTGGCCAAGCAGGCGATGATCATCGAGAAGCACTACAAGTGCCCGATGGACATCGAATGGGCCAAAGACGGCGATGACGGCAAGCTCTACATCGTGCAGGCCCGTCCGGAAACCGTGAAGAGCCGCACCCAGGCCAACGTCATGGAACGTTACCTGTTGAAAGAAACCGGCACCGTGCTGGTGGAAGGTCGCGCCATCGGCCAGCGCATCGGCGCCGGCAAGGTGCGGATCATCAAGGACGTGTCCGAGATGGACAAAGTCCAGCCGGGCGACGTTCTGGTTTCCGACATGACCGACCCGGACTGGGAACCGGTCATGAAGCGCGCCAGCGCCATCGTCACCAACCGTGGTGGCCGTACCTGCCACGCGGCGATCATCGCTCGCGAGCTGGGCATCCCGGCCGTGGTCGGTTGCGGCAACGCCACCCAGCTGTTGAAAGACGGCCAGGGCGTGACCGTTTCCTGCGCTGAAGGCGACACCGGTTACATCTTCGAAGGCGAACTGGGCTTCGACATCAAGAAAAACTCCGTGGATGCCATGCCGGAGCTTCCGTTCAAGATCATGATGAACGTCGGCAACCCGGACCGCGCCTTCGACTTCGCGCAGCTGCCGAACGCCGGTGTGGGCTTGGCCCGTCTGGAATTCATCATCAACCGCATGATCGGTGTGCACCCCAAGGCGCTGTTGAACTACGGCGGCCTGCCGCAGGAAATCAAAGACAGCGTCGACAAGCGCATTGCCGGTTACAACGACCCGGTCGGCTTCTACGTCGACAAACTGGTCGAAGGCATCAGCACCCTGGCGGCAGCGTTCTGGCCGAAAAAGGTCATCGTGCGTCTGTCGGACTTCAAGTCCAACGAATACGCGAACCTGATCGGCGGCAAACTCTACGAGCCGGAAGAAGAAAACCCGATGCTGGGCTTCCGTGGCGCTTCGCGTTACATCAGCGAATCGTTCCGTGACTGCTTCGAGCTCGAATGCCGCGCCCTCAAGCGCGTGCGTAACGAGATGGGCCTGACCAACGTTGAAATCATGGTGCCGTTCGTCCGTACCCTGGGCGAAGCGAGCCAAGTGGTCGATCTGCTGGCTGAAAACGGTCTGGCCCGTGGCGACAACGGTCTGCGCGTGATCATGATGTGCGAACTGCCGTCCAACGCGATCCTGGCTGAAGAGTTCCTCGAGTTCTTCGACGGCTTCTCCATCGGCTCCAACGACCTGACCCAGCTCACCCTGGGCCTGGACCGTGACTCCGGGATCATCGCGCACCTGTTCGACGAGCGTAATCCTGCAGTCAAGAAGCTGCTGGCCAACGCCATTGCCGCGTGCAACAAGGCCGGCAAGTACATCGGCATCTGCGGTCAGGGCCCTTCGGACCACCCGGACCTGGCCAAGTGGCTGATGGAGCAGGGCATCGAAAGCGTTTCGCTGAACCCCGATTCGGTACTGGAAACCTGGTTCTTCCTGGCTGAAGGTCAGGCTCAGGCCTGATTCGTGAATGAAGCCTCGGTCAAGTGGCCGAGGCTTTAAGGTTCAAGTAGGGCGGGCTCCATGTGGATGCCGCCCTTTTTTGTGCAAGAGCATATGCAAAGTAGCAGCAACCTATTTCCTGTCGCCCTGATCAGCGCCGAGCGGCGCGGCGATCTGAGCGAAGACGTCTATCGTTTGAAACCCGGCAACAGCCCCGACGGCACCGTTGAGCTGGCTGTGACACGCCTGGGCCTGGCCGATGAGCCGGCGGTGCGTGGCGTGCCGGTGATTCTGCTGCACGGCAGCTTTTCCAATCGGCGGTTCTGGTTCTCTCCCAAAGGCTTGGGCCTGGGCGCTTACCTGACGCGTCTGGGATTCGATGTGTGGATTCCGGAAATGCGTGGTCACGGCCTGTCTCAACGCAACCAGAACTATCGCAAGAACAGCGTCGCCGACTATGCGCGTTACGATTTGCCGGCCATTGGCGCGTTCGTGCGCGAGCAAAGCGGCCAGATCCCGCACTGGATCGGCCATTCGCTGGGGGGCATTACCCTGGCCGCGGCATTGGGCGGCCAGTACCTGGGCGAGCCCGCCGTGGCTTCCGCGGCGTTTTTCGGCACGCAAGTCAGCCGTACTTACTGGCCGTTGAAGTTTCCACCGGTGGAGTGGAGCGGGCGCTTCATTCTCAAGCGTTTTGCCCAATTGTCGGGCTCTCGGCTCAAGCGCGGCCCGGAGGACGAGCCGATAGGCCTGGCCCTGGAAAGCATGCGTTGGTACGGGCTGTTCGGCCGCTTCGGCGATGCCGACAAAGACTGGTGGGCGGGTTTGGCCGAGGTGCAATTGCCGGTGCTGGCCGTGAGTGCCGCGGGCGATCATCAGGACCCGACCTGGGCCTGCCATAAGTTGTTTGATCAAGTCGGCTCCGAGCACAAGCAGTTCATCACCCTTGGCCGCGAGCACGGCTTTGGCGATAATTTCGGTCACGTGGAAATGCTGGTCAGCAAGGCTGCGCAGGCTGAAGTCTGGCCGTTGGTGGCTCGCTGGCTGGCGGATCAACAGACACCTTTACTGGGTGAAAAGCCGGATTTGGCCACAGCGATTTGAGCCTGATGCTCTAACAAGGGCATTTCTCTCTGGTCGGCTTGCGGCTAATATGTGACGCATTGAGTGGTTCTGGTCACTTTGAGTGGCTGATGCGGTCGCTGGGTTCGTGCGAGCGGAGCGATTTGCAACCGTCCAGCCTTGGCCCGAGTATGCTGCATACTCGATTGTCTTCCTTGTTACAGGAGTTTCTCGATGAACCATTACCTCACGCCTGACCTGTGCGACGCCTATCCGGAGCTGGTGCAGGTGCTGGAACCGATGTTCAGCAATTTCGGCGGCCGTGATTCTTTCGGCGGCGAAATCGTGACCATCAAATGTTTCGAAGACAACTCGCGGGTCAAGGAGCAAGTCGAGCTCAAGGGCAACGGCAAGGTGCTGGTGGTCGACGGTGGCGGTTCCCTGCGCCGCGCGCTGTTGGGCGACATGCTGGCCGAGAAAGCCGCGAACAACGGTTGGGAAGGGCTGGTGATCTACGGTTGCATCCGCGACGTCGACGTCATCGCGCAAACTGATCTGGGGGTTCAGGCCCTGGCCAGTCACCCGATGAAAACCGACAGGCGCGGTGTTGGCGATCTCAACGTTGCCGTGACCTTCGCGGGCGTGACCTTTCACCCGGGCCACTACGTTTATGCGGACAACAACGGCGTGATCATCTCGCCAAGCCCGCTGAAAATGCCTGAATAAGCGCTGCTGGCTTTTTGTTTCAAGATTAGGGGTGAGGATGTTCGAGGAAGAAAACGCGCAGTGGGGGCTGGTGCATGCCCTGGTGCTGGACGGTAAAGGCGGTGCGCGTTCGATAGCCCGGACTGAACTCGATGACTTGCAGCTGCAGGCCCATGAAAGCCTGTGGCTGCACTGGGATCGCAGTCACCCGCAAACCCAGACCTGGCTGCGTAAATCCAGCGGGTTGAATGAATTTAGTTGCGACTTGTTGCTGGAAGAAAACACCCGACCGCGTCTTTTGCCGCTGCCGGACTCTGAACTGCTGCTGTTTCTGCGCGGGGTCAACCTGAATCCGGGCGCGGAGCCGGAAGACATGGTCTCGGTGCGGATCTTCGGTTCGGCCCAACGGGTGATTTCCTTGCGTTTGCGGCCGTTGCGTGCCACCGAAGAGTTGTTGGTGCAACTGGCCGACGGCAAAGGACCGAGAAGCGCTTCCGAGCTGATCCTGTATATGGCGCAATACCTCACCCATAAAGTGCAGGATCTGGTCGGCGACCTCTCGGAAGTTGTCGATGAGGAAGAAGAAAAGCTGGATGCCGACGAACGGTATACACCTGAGCATGGGGCTGTTTTGCAAATCCGCCGCAGGGCAGCTGGACTGAAGCGTTTTCTGGCGCCGCAGCGGGATATTTTCGGTCAGCTGACGCGGATAAAACTGCCGTGGTTCTGCGAAGACGATGGCGATTACTGGAACGAATTGAACAACAGCCTGACCCGGTATCTCGAGGAGCTGGAGTTGACCCGTGAGCGCGTGGGGCTGGTCCTGGAGGCTGAAGACCGGCGTTTGAGCGTGCGCATGAACCGCACGATGTACCGCTTCGGGATCATCACCGGGATCTTTTTGCCGATGAGTTTTCTGACCGGTCTTTTGGGCATCAACGTCGGTGGTATTCCGTTCTCTGCCAGCCCCTACGGCTTCCTGATCGCCTGCCTGTTGATGGTCTTGGTGGCGCTGGGGCAGTGGTGGTTATTCCGACGTTTGCGTTGGGTCTGACGATGAGCCATGTGACCCGACCAAATTTAACCGCGTCTTTGACAGACATCACGAGAGGTGCGTATGCACGATCCGTTTGAACAGTCTTTGCGTGACATGCTCAAAGCATCGCCGTCCAGCCGTGACGACGATGCCTGTCTGGGGCGTGTACTGAAAACCGCCAACCGCCAGGTCGGTGCCGGCGATCTGTTCAGCCTGCTGGGCCGTTGGCTGCCCGCGCTGATGATCGCCCTGAATAACGGATCGGCCCATGTCGCGCCGGTTTCTCGTCTGCGTAAACCTACCGCTCGCACTGCTGATAAGGCTGATTGAATATGGAACTTGATCTCTGGACTCAGAGCCTCGTCACTGCAATGACTGCGTTGTGGACCAAAGTTGCGAACTTCATTCCGAACCTGTTTGGCGCACTGGTTGTGCTGCTGCTGGGTTTTGTCGTGGCCAAGCTGCTGGACACGCTGCTCTCAAAATTGCTCGCCAAATTGGGCCTTGATCGCCTGATGGGTGGCACCGGACTGACCAAATTGTTGTCTCGTGCCGGCCTCCAGGTGCCTATTTCGACGCTGATCGGCAAAATTGTCTATTGGTTCGTCCTGCTGATTTTTCTGGTTTCTGCCGCAGAGTCCCTTGGGCTTGAGCGAGTTTCGGCTACGCTGGACATGCTGGCGCTGTATGTTCCGAAAGTATTCGGCGCGGCGCTGGTGCTGCTGGTAGGTGTCTTGCTGGCGCAACTGGCCAATGGGCTGGTGCGTGGCGCGGCAGAAGGCGTAGGGCTGGATTACGCCGCGGGACTGGGGCGGATTGCCCAGGGCCTGGTGATCATTATCAGTATTTCGGTTGCGATCAGCCAGTTGGAGGTCAAGACAGACCTGCTCAACCACGTGATTGTGATTGTCTTGATTACCGTTGGTCTGGCGGTTGCGCTGGCCATGGGGTTGGGAAGCCGGGAAATTGCCGGTCAGATTCTTGCGGGAATCTATGTGCGTGAGTTGTATCAGGTTGGGCAACAAGTGCGTGTTGGCGAGGTCGAAGGGCAGATCGAAGAGATCGGCACGGTGAAAACCACGGTGCTGACCGACGAGGGTGAGCTAGTCTCTCTCTCGAATCGGATTCTCCTGGAGCAGCATGTGAGTAGCCGCTAACCCGGCAAATCCTGCTAATGTATGCCGCCGCAAATTGCCCTGAAGGGCTGCGGCGGACATTGACCTGACTGTCGGCCAGACTTGTTTTGAATAAAGCTCAATCGCTCTCCACGCGCTACGACCCCCGCGAGCTCTCTGATGAGGAGTTGGTCGCGCGCTCGCACTCCGAGCTGTTTCACGTAACGCGCGCCTATGAAGAACTGATGCGGCGTTACCAGCGAACATTATTTAACGTTTGTGCACGATATCTGGGGAACGATCGTGATGCAGACGATGTCTGTCAGGAAGTGATGTTGAAGGTGCTGTACGGCCTGAAGAACTTCGAGGGCAAATCGAAGTTCAAAACGTGGCTCTACAGCATCACGTACAACGAGTGCATCACACAGTATCGGAAGGAACGGCGTAAGCGTCGCTTGATGGACGCTTTGAGTCTGGACCCCCTCGAGGAAGCGTCTGAAGAAAAGGCGCCGAAACCCGAGGAGAAGGGCGGACTTGATCGCTGGCTAGTGTATGTGAACCCGATTGACCGTGAAATTCTGGTGCTACGTTTTGTCGCAGAGCTGGAGTTTCAGGAGATCGCAGACATCATGCACATGGGTTTGAGTGCAACAAAAATGCGGTACAAACGCGCTCTAGACAAATTGCGTGAGAAATTTGCAGGCATTGCCGAAACTTAGTTTGGCGCAAATATCTCTTACGTGTAGGCAAGTTCTGATAGACTTGCCGCCGAGTTGTCCCCCGGTTTGCGGGACTGCTTCACAATCACCAGATGGGGATTTAACGGATGAAACTGAAAAACACCTTGGGCTTGGCCATTGGTTCTCTTATTGCCGCTACTTCGTTCGGCGCGCTGGCACAAGGCCAAGGCGCAGTTGAAATCGAAGGCTTCGCCAAGAAAGAACAGTACGACAGCGATCGTAACTTCAAGAACAACGGCAACCTGTTCGGCGGCTCGGTTGGTTACTTCCTGACCGACGACGTAGAAGTGCGTCTGGCCTACGACGAAGTGCACAACGTACGTGCAGATGATGGTCGCAACGTGAAGGGCGCTGATACCGCTCTGGACGCTCTGTACCACTTCAACAACCCAGGCGACATGATCCGTCCATACGTTTCTGCCGGTTTCTCGGACCAGAGCATTGGCCAGAACGGTTCGGGTCGTAACCGCTCCACTTTCGCCAACGTTGGCGGCGGTGCCAAGCTGTACTTCACTGAAAACTTCTACGCCCGTGCTGGTGTTGAAGCTCAGTACAACATCGACCAGGGCGACACCGAGTGGGCTCCTAGCGTCGGTATCGGTGTGAACTTCGGTGGCGGCTCCAAGCCTGCTGCTGCTCCAGTTCCAGCACCAGCTGAAGTGTGCTCCGACAGCGACAACGATGGCGTTTGCGACAACGTTGACAAGTGCCCTGACACCCCAGCCAACGTAACTGTTGACGCTGATGGCTGCCCAGCAGTTGCTGAAGTTGTTCGTGTTGAGCTGGACGTGAAATTCGACTTCAACAAGTCGACAGTCAAGCCTAACAGCTACGGCGACATCAAAAACCTGGCTGACTTCATGAAGCAGTACCCAAACACCACTACTGTTGTTGAAGGTCACACTGACTCCGTCGGTCCTGACGCTTACAACCAGAAACTGTCTGAGCGTCGTGCAAACGCCGTTAAGCAAGTTCTGACCAACCAGTACGGTGTTCAGTCGTCCCGCGTTCAGTCTGTTGGCTACGGCGAATCCCGCCCAGTTGCTGACAACGCCACTGAAGCTGGCCGTGCTGTAAACCGTCGCGTAGAAGCGAAGGTTGAAGCTCCAGCTAAGTAATTAGCTCGCAGCTCAAGAAAAGCCCGGCTTAGGCCGGGCTTTTCTTTGTCTGCGATTTGGTGAAGAGGGAGTAATAGGTAGGGTTCAGGCTGATTGATCGGCCACCATCGCGGGCAAGTCGCGCTCCCACAGAGATGAAGTTGCACAGGCTGCCACGGCACCGATCACCAGGATCGCCGGGCTTTTCAACTGAAAGCTGAGGGCATCCTCTTCCATTGTTGTCAGGTTGCTCCGGCATTCCCGTTGGTGCGGCAGCGAAGCGTTTTCGATCATTGCCACGGGTGTGTTGGCTGCCATTCCGCCGGCCAGCAGTTGTTCGCGGATCTCACTGAGTTTCGCCACGCCCATGTAGACCACCAGTGTGGTGCCGCCTTGAGCCAGAGCCTGCCAGTTCAGGCTACTGTCATCCTGAGTGTGCGCCGTGACCAGTGTCACGCCACGGGCGACGCCCCGCAGTGTCAGCGGAATATCACATTGGGTCGCGCCGGCAAGGCCAGCGGTGATGCCATTGACCAATTCAACCTCGACCCCTCGTTCACGTAACCACTGCGCCTCTTCACCGCCGCGCCCGAAGATGCACGGATCGCCACCCTTGAGCCGCACCACGCATTTGCCGTGGCGGGTATAACGCAACATCAGGCGATGAATGAAGGCTTGAGGCGTGGAGCGACAGCCGCCGCGCTTGCCCACAGGAATAATTCGCGCATTCGGGCAATGCTCCAGTACCGCAGGATTGACCAGATCGTCGATCAACACCACGTCCGCTTCGCGCAACGCACGAACTGCCTTGAGGGTCAGCAATTCCGGATCGCCGGGACCCGCACCCACCAGCCAGACTTTTGCACTCATAGTGTTTTCCTCACGAGGTGACGGCGACTGGCTGCGCAGTGGCGGCCAGCAAACGCTTGATTTCCGGGACGCAGGAACCGCATTGCGTGCCGCAGCCCAATTCTTGTTTCAAACCCTGCAAGTCCAGGCCACGACCAATGCCGGCACAGACTGCGTTCTGGCTGACGTTCATGCAGTTGCACAGGATTTTGCTGCCGGATGCAGGGGCGCCAGCGTTGCCTGGAGGCGCACTCAACGGAGCCAGTAGCCAACGGCGCAGCTGTTCGTCGGCGCGACCTTCGAGCCATAGGCTTTGCAGCCAATGTTGGGCGAGTGTTTCACCGGCCAGGCGAATCGCGGTGATCCGGCCGTTCTCGATACGCACCCGCTTACCGATCGAGCGCCGGGGATCGTCATAGGCCAACACCGGGCCGTCGTTGAGCCCCAGGCATTGATCGATATCACGCAATAGCTGTGGCTCTGGCGCGGTGGCGCTGGCAGCGCGTATCAGCAGCGCAGGGCGTTCACGGCCGGCGAGGCTGAGGCTGGCGTAGGAAAACGCCTCACAGAGTGGTCGCAGTGTCTCCAGGTGCTGTTGAACATCGCCTTCAATCAGGGCGAAAAGCTGCCAAGGCAAATTCACTGGCTCGAGTCGCACGCCGCTATGTTTGAGTTCCGGCTGTTTCGACAATGGATCGAAGGCGGGAAGGGTGAGGGTATTCACGCCGCCCTTGAGAAAACGGTCGCCCCAATGCATCGGCAGGAAAGCCTGGCCCGGACGTACGCTGTCGTCGCTGCTGACCGGCAGGATCACCGCGCCCCGGCGACTTTTCAGATTGATCAGGTCGCCAGGTTGCAGGCGATGCCGACGCAGTTCATCCGGGTGCAGGCTCAACACGGCTTCGCTGACATGGCCGAACAGCTGCGCGGCGGTGCCGGTGCGGCTCATGCCGTGCCATTGGTCGCGCAGGCGGCCGGTGATCAGGGTCAGCGGGAAACGCGCATCGCGTTGTTCCTTGGCGGCGCGATAGGGGTCGGCCACGAACTGCGCACGCCCGCTGGCGGTCGGGAAAACCCCTTCAAGGTACAACCGCGGGGTGCCTTCGCGGGCTCCGGCGGGGAAGGGCCATTGCTGCGGTCCGAGCTGGTCGATCAACTCATGACTGATACCTGACAGGTCGAGGTCGCGGCCGCGAGTCAGTTGTTTGTATTCGTCGAAGACCTGTGCCGGGGTTTCAAAGGCAAACAGGCTGGAGGCTCCAGGACGCAGGTGTTTTTCCAGGCGCTGTGCGAAATCCACCGTGATCGCCCAATCGGGCCGAGCTTCACCGGGGGTGCCGATAGCTCGGCGGACGTGGGAAATACGTCGCTCGGAGTTGGTGACCGTGCCGTCCTTTTCACCCCAACTGGCAGCGGGCAGCAGCAGATCGGCGAACGCGGCGGTTTCGGTGGTGTGGAAGGCTTCCTGCAGCACCACGAACGGGCAGGCTTGCAGCGCCTCGCGCACAGCGGTCTGGTCCGGCATCGACTGGGCAGGGTTGGTGCAGGCGATCCACAGGGCTTTGATCTTGCCGCTGCGCATCTGCTCGAACAGTTCGATGGCTGTTAGCCCGGTGTTTTCGGGCAGTTGATCGACGCCCCAGTAGGCGGCCACTTGCGCGCGGTGTTCGGCATTGGCCGCTTCACGATGGCCTGGCAGCAGGTTCGACAAACTGCCGGTTTCCCGACCGCCCATGGCATTAGGCTGACCGGTCAGCGAGAAAGGTCCTGCGCCGGGCCGGCCGATTTGCCCGGTAGCCAGGTGCAGGTTGATCAGCGCGCTGTTCTTCGCGCTGCCGGCAGTGGACTGATTCAGCCCCATGCACCACAGCGACAGAAAGCTCGGTGACGTGCCGACCCATTCCGCGCATTGCTGCAGTTGCTCGACGCTGATGCCACAGAGTTGCGAGACCATTGCCGGGGTGTAGTCGCGTACCAGGTTTTTCAGCTCGGCCAAGCCTTCGGTGTGGGCCTTGATGAAGTCGCGGTCGATCCAGTCTTCCCACAGCAGCAGGTGCAAAATCCCATGGAACAAGGCGACATCGGTACCGGGCAGAATCGCCAGGTGCAGGTCAGCCAAATCGCAGGTGTCGGTGCGCCGTGGGTCGATGACGATGACTTTCATCTGCGGACGGCGGGATTTGGCCTCTTCCAGGCGACGAAACAGGATCGGGTGGGCGTAGGCCATGTTGCTGCCGACGATCATCACGCAGTCGCTCAGTTCCAGGTCTTCGTAGTTGCAGGGCGGAGCGTCGGCGCCGAGGCTGCGTTTGTAGCCGACCACCGCTGAAGACATGCACAGCCGTGAATTGCTGTCGATGTTGTTGGTGCCCACCAGCGCTCGCGCCAGTTTGTTGAAGGCGTAGTAATCCTCGGTCAGCAATTGCCCGGAGATATAGAACGCGACGCTGTCCGGGCCGTGTTCGGCGATGGTTTGGGCGAAGACGCTGGCGGCGTGATCGAGGGCGCTGTCCCAATCGGTGCGGCTGCGGGCCAGGCCCTTGCCCAGGCGCAGTTGCGGGTATAGCGCCCGGGCCGTCAGGTCGCCAGTCAGATGCAAGGTCGAACCTTTGCTGCACAATTTGCCGAAGTTGGCCGGGTGCGCCGGATCGCCGCTGACGCCGAGAATGCGCTCGCCGTCGTGCTCGATCAGCACGCCGCAGCCGACCCCGCAATAGCAGCAGGTAGAGGCGGTGATTTGGCGGTCCATCAGCTTGCTTCCCGCAAGGCCAGCAACACCCGGCCATTCTCGACCCGTGCCGAATGATGGTGGGCGCAGCCGATATCGGGAGCCTGGGCCTCGCCGGTTTCCAGGTCGATCTGCCAGTTGTGCAGCGGACAGGCGACCCGTTTGCCGTAGATCAAACCCTGGGACAGCGGTCCGCCCTTGTGCGGGCAGCGGTCGTCGAGGGCGAAAACCTCATCGTCGCTCGTACGAAAAATCGCGATGTCGCCTTTCGGGCCGGCGACGATCCGCGAGCCAAGGGTGTTGATCTCTTCCAGTGCGCAGATATCCAGCCAGTTCATACCGACACCTCCAGGTTCTTCACGGGAATGACCTCGAATTCTTTTTTCAGCAGTGGTTGTTCGAGGCGTTCCTTCCACGGGTCCTGTTCGAACGACAGGGAGAATTGCAGGCGTTCGTTCAAGGCCTTGCGCCGTACCGGGTCTTCCAGCACGGCTTTCTTGATGTGTTCCATGCCAACCCGTTGCAGGTAATGCACGGTGCGCTCGAGGTAGAAGGCTTCTTCGCGGTACAGCTGCAGGAAAGCACCGTTGTATTCGCGCACTTCTTCGGCGGTTTTCAGCTTGACGAAGAATTCCGCGACTTCGGTTTTGATCCCGCCGTTGCCACCGATGTACATCTCCCAGCCGGAGTCCACGCCGATAATTCCGACGTCCTTGATCCCTGCTTCCGAGCAGTTGCGTGGGCAACCGGAGACGGCCAGTTTCACTTTGTGCGGCGACCACATGTTGAACAGGTCATGCTCAAGCTCAATGCCCAGTTGTGTGGAATTCTGGGTGCCGAAGCGACAGAACTCACTGCCGACGCAGGTTTTCACGGTGCGGATGGATTTGCCGTAGGCGTGGCCGGACGGCATGTCCAGGTCTTTCCAGACGCCCGGCAGGTCTTGCTTTTTGATCCCCAGCAAGTCGATGCGCTGGCCGCCGGTGACCTTGACCATCGGCACGTTGTACTTGTCGGCCACGTCGGCGATGCGCCGCAGTTCTGAAGGATTGGTCACACCGCCCCACATCCGCGGGACGACAGAGTAAGTGCCGTCTTTCTGAATGTTGGCGTGGGCACGTTCGTTGATCAGGCGCGATTGCGGATCGTCCTTGGCCTCGCCGGGCCAGGTGGAAATCAGGTAGTAGTTGAGCGCCGGGCGGCAGGTGGCACAGCCGTTCGGGGTGCGCCAGTTCAGGTAGCTCATGGTGCCGGCGATGGTCAGCAGGTGCTGGTCGCGGATGGCTTGGCGGATTTGCCCGTGGTTGAGGTCGCTGCACCCGCAGATGGCTTTTTCGCTTTTCGGTTTGACGTCTGCCGCACCGCCCACGGTGTTGATCAGGATCTGTTCGACGAGGCCGGCGCAAGAGCCGCAGGAGCTGGCGGCCTTGGTGTGTTTCTTCACGTCGTCGACGCTGAACAGCCCGTGTTCCTGAATGGCTTTGACGATGGTGCCTTTGCACACGCCGTTACAGCCGCAGACTTCGGCGGTGTCGGCCATGCTCATGGCTTTGTCCTGGCCTTGATGTCCTACATCGCCTAAAGCATTTTCGCCAAACATCAAGTGATCGCGGATCTCGCCGATGGCATGGTTCTCACGGATCTGCCGGAAATACCAACCGCCGTCTGCCGTATCGCCGTACAGACAGGCCCCGACCAGCACGTCATCCTTGATCACCAGTTTTTTGTACACCCCGCCGATCGGGTCGGAGAGGGTGATGGTTTCGGTGCCTTCGCCGCCCATGAAGTCGCCAGCGGAGAACAGGTCGATGCCGGTGACTTTCAATTTGGTCGACGTCACCGAGCCCTTGTAGGTGGCGAAGCCCAGTTGGGCGAGGTGGTTGGCGCACACCTTGGCTTGTTCGAACAGCGGCGCGACCAGGCCGTAGGCGGTGCCGCGGTGGCTGGCGCATTCGCCGATGGCGTACACCCGAGGGTCGTAGGTTTGCATTGTGTCGTTGACCAGAATCCCGCGGCTGCAAGGGATGCCGGCTTTTTCCGCGAGTTCGGTGTTGGGGCGAATACCGGCGGCCATCACCACCAGGTCGGCGGGGATGATGTCACCGTTCTTGAACTGCACCGAGCCGACCCGGCCATTGCCGGCGTCGTGCAAGGCCTGGGTCTGTTCGCACAGGCGGAAATGCAGGCCGCGGGCTTCCAGGGCGGTTTGCAGGAGTTGGCCGCTGGTTTTGTCCAGTTGGCGCTCCAGCAGCCATTCGCCGATGTGCACCACGGTGACGTGCATGCCCCGCAGCATCAGGCCGTTGGCGGCTTCAAGGCCCAGCAGGCCGCCACCGATGACCACGGCGTGCTTGTGGGTCTTGGCGGTGTCGATCATCACCTGGGTGTCGGCGATGTCGCGGTAGCCGATCACGCCCTGCAAAGTATTGCCGGGGATCGGCAGGATGAACGGGGTCGAGCCGGTGGCAATCAGCAGGCGGTCGTATTCAGCCTCAGTGCCGTCTTCGGCGATGACCCGGCGTTTGACCCGGTCGATCTCCACCACTTTGCGGTTGAGCAGCAGCTTGATGTTGTTTTCCAGGTACCAGTCCAGATCGTTGAGCACGATCTCTTCGAACGTCTGTTCGCCAGCCAGCACGGGCGACAGCAGGATGCGGTTGTAGTTGGTATGCGGTTCGGCGCCGAAGACCGTGATGTCGTACAGCTCATTACTCAGCTTGAGCAGTTCTTCCAGGGTACGAACCCCGGCCATGCCGTTGCCGATCATCACCAGTTTTAGTTTTTTCATCAGGTTCTCCGGGGAGCTCGGGCCTGCCTCATCAGGGCATTCAGGCCTTGCTCGACAAAATTTTGCGCAAACAAAAAAAGGCGTCCCGCTAGCTAACTAGCGAGGACGCCTTTGTCCTTGTCCCGTTCTCTCGGGCAGCGCAGCCTTCTACGTTGAAGGCCGGGCTTTATGTCTGTTGGGAAAGGTAATGCAGTGGTTGTGCCAAGTCTCGCAAGGGCCGGATTTATGGGCTCTCGTCATGGGAGGAGGGTGTTTGCGTGCACCGGTTCAAGGCGCGACGCCCGGTTTTGAAGCAGAAAAATCAAAAGATCGCAGCCTGTGGCAGTTCCTGCAGGAGATCGTGGGCACCCGTAGGAGCTGCCGCAGGCTCGGGCCGCGTTCGGACGATCTTTTGATCTTTTAACCGTGAAACAACAAAAACAGCAGCACCAGATTCACCAGTAACGACACCAGCGCCAACGTCCGCCAAACCTTCAACGGTTCGCGCTCCAGCAACGGTCTGGGGCGCACGCTCAAACTGCGTCGTTCTCCCTGTTCCAGCAGCAACAACCATTCTTCGGCCGTTTCAAAGCGCTGATCCGGGGTTACCGCCACCGCGCGCTCCAGACTCTGCGCGATCCATTCCGGCAGGTCGGGCCGGTAGCGACTGGCGCTGACAGGCACGCCAAACCGTGGGCGCTGGAACGCTTCGATTTCGCCGTAGGGATAATGCCCGGTGAGCAGGTAATACAAGGTCACGCCGACGGCATACAGATCCTGTTGTGGTGTCGGCGGGTCGCCGCGAAACGCTTCCGGCGCGATATAGCTGGGCGTTCCAGGCAGGGCGAAGGCTTGATCTTCGGACAGCCCCGGACAGTAGGCGAGGCCGAAATCCAGCAGACGCAACTCGCCGTCGTCCCCCAGCAGCAGGTTCTCCGGTTTGATATCGCGATGCAGAATCTGCCGTCGATGCAGGATGCCGACAGCCCGCAGCAAGCGTTCGGCCAGGTCCTGCCATTGCGCCAGTGGCAGTGTTGTGACGCGCTCATGCAACTCGGCCAGGGTCGACCCGGAATATTCACGCATCACGTAGTACAAATGCTGACGCTGACTGGCGGCATGGACTTCAGGGAAATGCCGACCGGCCACGCGCTTGAGAAACCATTCCTCCGACAACAAGGCCTGTCCGGCCTGGTGATCGTCACGCAGAGCGCCGGGCAAGGTTTTCAGCAGCCAGGGCTGTTGTTGTCCGTCGCGCACCCGGTAGAGCAGCGATTGCTGGCTCTGGCCGAGGACCCCTTCGACCTGCCAGCCTTCGAAGGTCTGGCCCGGTTTCAGTGCAGGTGGGAGCGGCCATTGCTGCAAATGAATCAGCGCATCGCCAATGCTGGTTTCGCCGAGGGCATCGACTCGTACCAGTAGAGCACTGGCATTGTCTTGACTGCCGGCCAGGTGCGCGGCGCTGACCAAGGTCTGGGCGGCACTGTTGAGGTCCGGTTGGTCGCGCAGAATCGCCGCGATGGCAGTGTCGCCCAGCACGGCCCAGATGCCGTCGCTGAGCAGCACGAAACTCTCGTTCAGGCGCAGTTCGCCATCCAGAAAGTCCAGCACCAGATGTTGATCCAGCCCCAGGGCCCGTTTGAGCACATGCTGCATGCCCGGTTGGTCCCAGACGTGATCCTCGCTCACCCGTTGCAAGGTGTCGGCGTGCCAGCGGTAAACCCGGCAATCGCCGACATGCGCCAAAGTGAAACGCCTGCCGCGCATCACCAAGGCACTGACCGTGGTCAGCAGCGGCTGCCCGCCGCCGTTGGCCTGCAACCAGCGGTTTTGCGCCAGTAGCAGACGATCGAGTGCCTGGGCGACACCCCAGGTTTCCGGGGTGGCGTAGTAGTCCAATGCCAGCGCCTGCAAGGTCGAACGGGCCGCGAGACCGCCATCGGCGCATTGGCTGACGCCGTCGGCGATGGCGAACAGGTAACCCTTGCTCGCCGCCAGTGCCGGGGCCGGAGTGACCAGGCGCAGGGCGTCCTGGTTCTCTTCGCGAGGCCCGATGGCGCTGGCTTCGGCAAAACTCAGTTGCAGGCTCATTCAGCCCTCACACTCGAGCAGCGGTGACGGCTGCCGAACCCCAAGTGGTTCTCCAGCGACGTTTCACCCCGTGCAGACCGAACCAGGCGAGTACGCCGAGGCTGGCGAACAACCACAAGGCCATTTGATAGCTGCCGGTACTTTGCTTGATCGCGCCCATGCCGGCCGCCAGTGCGAAGCCACCGATGCCGCCGGCCATGCCGATCAAACCGGTCATCACACCGATCTCCCGACGAAAACGCTGTGGGACCAACTGGAATACTGCACCGTTACCTGCACCTAAACCGAGCATAGTGCAGACGAAAAGCGCCAACGCTGCGTAGGAACTCGGCAGATTGAAACCCACTGTTGCAATGCAGATCGCTGCCACGGTGTACATCGCCAACAGGGTGCGAATCCCGCCGAAGCGATCCGCCAGCGCGCCGCCCAATGGGCGCATCAGGCTGCCACCGAATACACACGCCGCGGTGTAGTAACCGGCAGTGACCGGGCTCAGGCCGTACTGGTCGTTGAAGTAGCCGGGCAGGGCGCTGGCCAGGCCGATGAAACCGCCGAAGGTCACGCTGTAGAAAAACATGAACCACCAGCTGTCGCGGTCACCCAGGGCCTTGAGGTAGTCGGCCATGGACTTGGCTTTCGGCCGCTCAGGGGCATTCTTGGCCAGCCAGGCGAAGACGATCAGGGTCAGGATCAACGGAATCAGGGCGAAGCCGAACACGTTGCTCCAGCCATACGCGGCGGCCAGCACCGGGGCGATCAGGGCGGCGAGCACGGTGCCCGAGTTACCGGCACCGGCGATGCCCATGGCTTTGCCTTGGTGCTGCGGCGGATACCATTGCGAGGCCAGCGGCAGGGCGACGGCGAAGGACGCACCGGCCATGCCGAGGAACAGGCCCAGCAACAGCGCCTGCTCGTAACTGTGGATGCCGACTTTCCAGGCAACGAGCAGGGCGCTGATGACGATTATCTGGCCGATGATCCCGGCGGTTTTTGGCGACAGGCGATCAGCCAGCAGGCCCATCGCAAAGCGCAGTACGGCGCCGGCCAGAATCGGCGTGGCCACCACCAGCCCGCGCTGTTGGGTGGTCAGGTGCAGGTCAGCGGCGATCTGCACCGCCAGGGGGCCGAGCAGGTACCAGACCATGAAGCTCAGATCGAAATAGAGGAAGGCTGCGAACAGTGTCGGGGTATGGCCGGATTTCCAGAAGCTTGAATTCATCGCGCACCTCAGCTGTCAGGCGTATCAAGAAGGAGTCATGAGCTTGCAGGTGGGGCGCCGCAACGGCCGCACCACCAGCCCCGGTCTCTGGGGCCAAAACGTAAAAACGCCGCTACCTGATTCGCAAAAGGGGGCGAATGAGGTGAGCGACGTCTTTGTCGTAGGTGGGGCAACCGCCGTTGGTTACCTTGCAGGGATTACTTAGCGAGATCTGTGCCAACAAGGGAAACCGAGTCGAGGCCTTCAGCCAAGCAACTCACTCATGGCAATGATCTGCTCCGCCACCTGTATCAGCTTCTGCTGGCGGCTCATGGCCTGGCGGCGCATCAGGGTGTAGGCCTCTTCTTCGTTGCAGTCCTTCATCTTCATCAGCAGCCCCTTGGCCAGCTCGATGCGCTTGCGCTCGGCCAGTTGCTGGTCGCGGGCGTGCAGTTGCGCGCGCAGGGCCTGGTCGCTTTCAAAGCGCGCCATGGCCACATCGAGAATCGGCTGCAAGCGTTGTGCGTGAATACCTTCAACGATGTAGGCACTGACGCCGGACTTGATTGCCTGGCGCATCACGCCGGGGTCGTGCTCGTCGGTGAACATTACGATTGGCCGAGGTTGATCACGAGTCACCAGCACCACTTGCTCCATCACATCGCGGCTCGGTGACTCGGTATCGATCAGAATCACGTCCGGACGCACCGTTTCGACGCGCGCGGGCAGGTCAATGGTCAGGCCGGACTCGTCGATGACCTCGAACCCGGCTTCGGTCAGGGCCGCTTTCAGACGCCCGACTTTTTTCGCGGTGTCATTGATCAGCAGGATACGCAACATATTCGCAGGCTCCTGTCAGCGGCTGGCGAGAAGGGGAGCGCTGTCGCTCATGGCGTGCAGCGTGAAGCTGCGGGCATAGCCGGTCGGGTCCGAGCCGTCCCAAATTTTGCCGTCGATCAGTTGACTGCTGCGCATTTCCTGAGCCTGGGCGGGTACACCGACAGCGGTGGCGGCCTCTCGGTACAAGTCTAGTTGCTGGACCTGACGGGCCACGCCGAGGTAATCCGGGTCGTCGCGCAATAAGCCCCAGCGACGGAACTGGGTCATGAACCACATACCGTCGGACAAATACGGCAGATTGACCTCGCCGCCACCGTGGAAACGCATCGCGTGCGGGTCTTGCCAGTGATTGCCCAAACCGTCGATGTAGTCACCGAGCAAGCGCGGTTCGATGCAATCGAGCGGGGCATCGAGGTATTCGGGGGCGCTCAACAATTGCGCGGTGCTGCGGCGATTTTCGCGGTTGGCTTCGATGAAGCGGCTGGCCTCGAGGATCGCCATCACCAAGGCCCGGGCGGTATTGGGGTATTGCTCGACGAAGGCGCGGGTGCAGCCGAGGACTTTTTCCGGGTGATCGGGCCAGATGGTCTGAGTGGTGGCCATGGTGAACCCGAGATTCTGTTGCACCGCGCTGGCAGCCCACGGTTCGCCGACGCAGAACCCGTCGATGCGCCCGGCTTGCAGGTGCGCGACCATTTGTGGCGGCGGCACCACCACGCTGTCGACATCCTGCAACGGATGAATGCCCTGACTCGCCAGCCAGTAATACAGCCACATGGCGTGGGTGCCCGTGGGAAATGTCTGGGCGAAGGTCAGTTTTGGGCGACTTTGGTGCACGTGGTGGTCCAGTGCTTCAGGACTGGTCACACCCAAGGCCTGCAAGCCGTGGGAGAGGTTGATGCTCTGGCCGTTCTGGTTCAGGCCCATGAGCACGGCCATGTCGGTGGACGCTACGCCGCCGATGCCCAGGTGCACGGCGTAAATAAGGCCGTACAGGCTGTGGGCGGCGTCCAGTTCGCCGCTGACCAGTTTGTCCCGCAGGTTGGCCCAGGACGACTGGCGCTTGAGGTTCAGGGTCAGGCCGTAAGGCTGGGCGAAGCCCTGGGTGGCGGCGACTACCACTGAGGCGCAGTCGCTCAGGGCCATGAAGCCAAGGTTTATTTCGGTTTTTTCCGGGGCATCGCTGCCGTTGACCCAGGCCAGTGGGCCGGCTGATGGTTCATTCATCGATTTGCACCTTCCAAAAAAAACGTCGTCCCATGGCCTCTGCGCGAGCAGAGCCGGTGACGACGCCATTGTCCTGCCACTCATCCCGTCGTTGGCATGAGTGCTGATGACCATGTTGGTGCAAGGCATATGCCATCGCCGGCTGATTTTGTCGCGCGCCTCGCGTGAAGCTCTGATGCACGGCTATAATCGCCGCCTCTCATCGCCAACCGAGTCAAGCCTGCCCATGTACACCCTGGCCCGTCAGCTGCTGTTCAAACTTTCCCCGGAAACCTCCCACGATCTGTCCCTGGACCTGATCGGCGCGGGCGGGCGTTTGGGCCTCAACGGCTTGCTGTGCAAGGCACCGGCAAAAATGCCGGTGACGGTCATGGGCCTGGAATTCCCGAACCCGGTGGGTCTGGCGGCCGGTCTGGACAAGAACGGCGCGGCGATCGACGGATTTGCCCAACTGGGTTTCGGTTTCGTCGAAATCGGCACCATCACCCCGCGCCCGCAACCGGGTAATCCGAAACCACGGATTTTCCGCTTGCCGCAAGCCGAGGCGATCATCAACCGCATGGGTTTCAACAACCTTGGCGTCGATCACTTGCTCGCTCGCGTGGCCGCGGCCAAGTACAAGGGCGTGCTGGGTATCAACATCGGCAAGAACTTCGATACGCCGGTTGAACGTGCGGTCGACGATTACCTGATCTGCCTGGACAAGGTTTACGCCCATGCCAGCTACGTGACGGTCAACGTCAGCTCGCCGAACACGCCGGGCCTGCGCAGCCTGCAATTCGGCGACTCGCTCAAGCAATTGCTCGCCGACCTGGCCACGCGCCGGGCGGAATTGGCCCAGCGCCACGGCAAACATGTACCGCTGGCGATCAAGATCGCGCCCGACATGAGTGATGAAGAAACCGCTCAAGTCGCCCAGGCGTTGATCGAAACCGGAATGGATGCGGTGATCGCCACCAACACCACCCTGAGTCGCGTTGGTGTCGAAGGTCTGGAGCATGGTGACGAGGCGGGCGGGTTGTCCGGCGCGCCGGTTCGCGACAAGAGCACCCACACCGTGAAGGTGCTGGCGGCGGAACTGGCCGGTCGCTTGCCGATCATCGCCGTGGGCGGTATCACCGAAGGCAAGCACGCGGCTGAGAAAATCGCTGCGGGTGCGAGCCTGGTGCAGATATATTCGGGCTTTATCTATAAAGGCCCGGCACTGATTCGTGAATCGGTAGATGCCATCGCCGCGTTGTGCTGAAGGCAGTGTAGGGGCCTTGTGCTGAGGGCTTTTGTGGCGAGGGAGCTTGCTCCCGCTCGGCTGCGAAGCAGTCGTAAATCCTGCAACCGCGTTTTACCTGACACACCGGGTTGATTGGTTTTGGGGCCGCTTCGCAGCTCAGAGGGAGCAAGCTCCCTCGCCACAGAAACGACTTCACCACCGTAGTTCTTTGCAGGCATAAAAAAGGGCTCCTCGAAGGAGCCCCTGGGCCGAAGCCCGCCGTCCGGATAGGACGTGCGTGGTTAAGTCGTAGCGTAATCAGATTGTCGTGTCGGAGTGTGTGCCCTGTATTAGCCGACGGCGTGAAGTTCGTTGAGTCTGTGGATTCCCGCAGTGCCGGTCATACCGTCCCAATTGTCGCCGCGTCCTTCTCGCCAGCCATTGATCCAGGCTTGGCGTACCGACGGTAGAGTAAAAGGGCAAAGCTCACGGGATTTACCACCAACGCCATATTGATATCCGCGCAAAAATGCTCTTTCCAACGGATCACGCTTAAGTCTTCTCATAGGGTGTTTCCCTCACTTGTTGACTGTATGTATCGCGTCGACCTCAATCGAGGTCAGGCAGAAAAATTCTGCCGTTGGTGGCTCGCTGCCGGCGTCGCGAGCCAAGGTGTTGACGCCGTTGCGACGTCAACCTGAGTTGAGTTCTAACCAATGCGTCACATCGAGGGAATGACCGTTTTGTCATAAGAACGTAACCATAAAGATGGTATGGCCATAAGTAACACGATATTTGTCCCGTGTTTCTTGGCCAAAGCCCGGTATGATCGGCCCTGCGCTGGATGGTGGGGGTTGCGCCTTTAACGAGAATGACACCTGTTGCCCTTGGGGATTATTCGACGAAGGGTCGACTTATGACATTTTGTTGCATCAACTTTTTAATCTGCCCTGGCATCTAAGCTCTTTTAACCCGAGCAGTCGGGGTGGGACGGCACACCTTCGTGCCACGCGGGCGTTCTGTTAGAAAAACGCCTGATTGAAATCCGGATCGGCAACGCGTTGTCGGTTCACTTAGCTAAAGGCTCTGGAATTACCATGTCCGATCGTTTCGAACTCTTCCTCACTTGCCCCAAAGGCCTTGAAGGTCTGCTCATCGAGGAAGCCGTCGGGCTTGGCCTTGAGGAAGCACGCGAGCACACCTCGGCTGTGCGCGGCATGGCCACCATGGAAACCGCTTATCGCCTGTGCCTGTGGTCGCGTCTGGCGAACCGGGTGCTGCTGGTGCTCAAGCGCTTCCCGATGAAGGACGCCGAAGACCTCTACCACGGCGTGCTGGATATCGAGTGGCAAGACCACATGCTCAACGACGGCACCTTGGCCGTCGAATTCAGCGGTCACGGCTCTGGCATCGATAACACGCACTTCGGCGCCTTGAAGGTCAAGGATGCCATCGTCGACAAACTGCGCACCCCGCAGGGCGATCGCCCGTCCATCGACAAGCTCAACCCGGACCTGCGCGTTCACCTGCGTCTGGACCGTGGCGAAGCCATCCTGTCCCTCGACCTGTCCGGGCACAGCCTGCACCAGCGCGGTTATCGCTTGCAGCAAGGTGCTGCGCCGCTGAAGGAAAACCTCGCGGCAGCGATTCTGATCCGTTCCGGCTGGCCACGCATTGCCGCCGATGGCGGCGCGCTGGCTGACCCGATGTGCGGTGTCGGCACGTTCCTGGTGGAAGCCGCGATGATCGCCGCTGACATGGCGCCGAACCTGCGCCGTGAGCAGTGGGGCTTCACCGCCTGGCTCGGTCACGTGCCGGCGCTGTGGAAAAAACTCCACGAAGAAGCCACCGAACGCGCCGCGGCCGGCCTGGCCAAGCCACCGCTGTGGATTCGCGGTTACGAAGCCGACCCGCGTCTGATTCAACCGGGCCGCAACAACGTCGAACGTGCCGGCCTGAGCGAGTGGATCAAGATTTACCAGGGCGAAGTGGCAACGTTCGAGCCGCGCCCGGACCAGAACCAGAAAGGCCTGGTGATCTGCAACCCTCCGTACGGCGAGCGTCTGGGCGATGAGGCGAGCCTGCTCTACCTCTACCAGAACCTCGGCGAGCGCCTGCGTCAGGCGTGCTTGAACTGGGAGGCGGCGGTATTTACCGGCGCTCCGGACCTGGGCAAGCGCATGGGCATCCGCAGTCACAAACAGTATTCGTTCTGGAACGGCGCGTTGCCGTGCAAATTGCTGCTGATCAAGGTCACGCCAGACCAGTTCGTCACCGGCGAGCGTCGCACCCCGGAACAGCGTCAGGCCGAGCGTGAACAGGCGGCCTACGATGAAGCACCGAGCGAGCCGCTAGAACGCAAGTACAACAAAAACGGCAATCCGATCAAACCGGCTCCGGCACCCGCCCCGGTGATCGAGCAGCCGCGCCTGAGCGAGGGCGGGCAGATGTTTGCCAACCGTCTGCAAAAGAACGTCAAGGCGCTGGGCAAGTGGGTCAAGCGTGAAGGCATCGACTGCTACCGCGTCTACGATGCCGACATGCCGGAATATTCCATGGCCATCGACCTGTATCACGATTGGGTCCACGTTCAGGAATACGCCGCGCCGAAATCCATCGATCCGGAAAAAGCCTCGGCGCGGATGTTCGATGCCCTGGCGGCAATCCCGCAGGCGTTGAACATCGACAAGAGCCGCGTGGTGGTCAAGCGTCGCGAACGTCAGAGCGGCACCAAGCAGTACGAACGCCAGAGCGCCCAGGGCAAGTTCAACGAGGTCAACGAAGGCGGCGTGAAGCTGCTGGTGAACCTCACCGACTACCTCGACACCGGGTTGTTCCTCGACCACCGGCCGATGCGCATGCGGATTCAGAAAGAGGCGGTCGGCAAGCGCTTCCTCAATTTGTATTGCTACACCGCGACCGCCAGCGTGCATGCGGCCAAGGGCGGCGCGCGCAGCACCACCAGCGTCGACCTGTCGAAAACCTACCTGGACTGGGCGCGTCGCAACCTGTCGCTGAACGGCTTCTCTGACAAGAACCGTCTGGAACAGGGCGATGTGATGGCCTGGCTCGATGCTTGCCGTGACGAATACGACCTGATCTTCATTGACCCGCCGACTTTCTCCAACTCCAAGCGCATGGAAGGGATCTTCGACGTGCAGCGTGACCAGGTGCAATTGATTGACCTGGCCATGGCGCGACTGGCACCGGGCGGGGTGTTGTATTTCTCCAACAACTTCCGCAAGTTCCAGCTCGAGGAAAACCTCACCGAGCGTTATGCCGTTGAAGAAATCACGGCCCAGACCATCGATCCGGATTTCGCCCGTAATGGCAAAATCCACCGTGCCTGGAAGATCACTGCTCGCTGACACTTGAGCTGATTGGATCCACAGAGCCTTGATTTTTAAAGGCTCTTTGGTTCTTTCAGTGCTGGTCAAATTAGTGGCTAATAGCTATAACTCAACTCATGGCCAATGGGCTTTCCGGCACCTGGCGTTATGAGTTGCGTTTATGTCGTTACACGCCGTGCGCCCCAAGATCCTGGGTTTTATCAGCGAAGATGTCTCGGCCTGGCTGGTCGCGCTGCTGGTATTGCTCGTCGGCGGGATTCTTACGGGGTTACTGGCCTGGGCCACGCTCAATCAGTTTCATCAGCAAATGCGGCAACGTTTCCAACTGCTCGCCAGTGAACGCTACAGCCGTATCGAAGAACGTTTCGAAGATCAGGAGCAGCGCCTCGATGGCCTGCGCCGGTTCTTTGCCAATTCCGAGTCGGTGTCCCGCGAGGAATTCGACGGTTACGCCAAACCTCTTCTGCGGCGCACCCAAGCCTATTCCTGGGCACCACGGGTTTCCCGCGCCGAACGCCCCTTGCTTGAACGCTTCGTGCATGACGAAGGCTTGAGCAATTTCACCTTTCGCGAACTCACCGCCGACGGCCAGTTGCAACCGGCCGCGGAGCGGGACGAGTACGTGCCGGTGCTCTATACCCAAACCCAGAGCCGACTGCCCACGCCGCTGGGTTACGACCTGCTGGCTCAGCCCCTGCGCCGTTCGACCCTGGAGCGTGCCGATCGAACTGGCCGCATGGCTGTCTCGCAACCATTGCATCTGGTAGGCATTGAGCCTGCCTATTCACGGGGGGTGTTGCTGGTGGCCCCCGTCAGCCGTCAGCACCTGCCGGACACCACGCCCGTCGGGTATGTGATGGCGGTGATCAGCATGCGCCAGCTGCTGGCGGACGGGCTGCCGGAAGAGAATCATGATTCTCTCTCGGTGCGCATTCTCGACTTGTCCACCGATGACCAACACGAAGTGCTGTACGAGTCGACCAACCCGGCGGGGGCCAGTGACTTGTCCTCCACGCGCTTGCTGCGTCTGGCCGACCACGATTATCAAGTGGATATGCGCCCCAGTGCGGCGTTCCTGCAAGCCAACCATTCCTCGGTGACCAGCCAGGTGGTGCTGGGTGGTTTACTCAGCTTGCTGCTCAGCGTGTTTCTCTATGTGTTGGTCAGCCAGCGGCAACGGGCGCTGAAAATGGTCGAGCAACGGACCGAGGAACTGCACGCCCGTGAGCAAGAGCTGCGCGGCACGCATGGCCAATTGCGCGGCGTGCTGGATGCTGCGACTCAGGTGGCGATTATCGCCACCGACCTGCGCGGGATCGTCAGCACTTTCAACGCCGGTGCCGAGCACATGCTCGGTTACTCCAGTGCGCAGGCCGTGGGCCACATGACCCTGGAAAACCTGCACCTGCCCCGGGAGCTCGAGGCGCGGTCGGCGGAGTTGAGCGCGCGCTATGGCAAGCCGATTCCGACCTGTCAGGCCATGTTGGTCGAAGGCGGAGAAGAGGGCGGTCACGAAGCCCGGGAGTGGACGCTGGTGCGCCGCGACGGCAGCCATTTGACGGTGAACATGCTGGCGACCCCGGTTCTCGACGAGCAGGGTTTGTGGGTCGGGCACTTGGCGATCTGTATCGACATCACCGAGCGCAAGCGCGTTCACGAGGCCCTGGCGGCGCGGGACTTGTTGTTGAAGAAACTCAGCGCCCATGTGCCCGGCGGGATTTACCAGTTCAAGATGGAGTTCGATGGGCGCTTCAGCGTGATCTACGCCAGCGACGGGATGCGCGAGATCTACGAACTCGAATTGGAGGTACTGCTGAGCAATGCCGAAGCGGTGTTCTCGCGGATTCATCCTCAGGACTCGCGCCGGGTCCGCGCATCGATCCAGGTGTCGGCGGACAACCTCAGCCCATGGCGCGAAGAGTATCGCGTGCAATTGCCCGAGCGTGGCCTGCGCTGGGTTCGCGGCGAAGCGACGCCGGAGGAGCTGCCCGGTGGCGGCGTGCTGTGGCATGGCTACATTTCGGACATTTCCGACCTCAAGCGTGTTGAAGAGGAATTGCGCGCGCTGTCGGTGACCGACTCATTGACCGGAATCCATAACCGCCGCTATTTCCAGGAGCGCCTGACCACCGAAATGGCCCGGGTCGAGCGCGGCGGTGGCGAGTTGTCGGTGATCATGCTCGACATCGACCATTTCAAACGCATCAATGACCAGCACGGCCATGCCGTGGGCGATCGGGTATTGCAGGCAGTGTGTGAACGCATTGGCCGTCGTCTGCGGCGCACCGATGTGTTCTGTCGCCTGGGGGGCGAAGAGTTCATGGTGCTCTG
This sequence comes from Pseudomonas sp. B21-019, assembly GCF_024749225.1. NCBI lineage: Bacteria > Pseudomonadati > Pseudomonadota > Gammaproteobacteria > Pseudomonadales > Pseudomonadaceae > Pseudomonas > Pseudomonas sp. B21-019. The sequence continues at coordinate 4,345,711 of NZ_CP087193.1, read as the reverse complement.
CCCGGACATCGACGGCGAACAGGCGCATGTGTTGGCCTTGGAACTGTGGCAAGGGTTGCGCAGTTCGCCGATCGACGAGGTGGGGATCGTTACCGCGAGTTTCGGGATTGCCAGCTGGCGGGTCGGGGAAGGCGCGGATGCGTTGCTGTTGCGGGCGGATTCGGGGGTTTACGCGGCGAAGCAGGCGGGAAGGGATCGGGTTGAAGGGCAGATGAGCTAGGTCAGGCGGGATGTTTGTGTGGACAGAAAAAGATCGCAGCCTTCGGCAGCTCCTGCATGGGAATGTGTACACCCTGTAGGAGCTGCCGAAGGCTGCGATCTTTTGACTCTAAAGGCTTACAACACCGATGCCGTGGTCGGCAGTTTCGGCTGGCGATACAGGTCCAGCAGCACCTGATCCAGCACCGAAGACGCGCCAAACGGAGCCTTGTCGTTAAGAATCGCCACCACCGCCCAGGTATTGCCATTGACATCGCGGCTGAAGCCGGAGATGGCACGCACGGTGTTCAGGGTGCCAGTCTTGACGTGGGCTTCACCGGTCATGGCCGTGTGTTTCAGGCGTTTGCGCATGGTGCCGTCGGTGCCGGCAATCGGCATCGAGCTGATGAACTCGGCGGCGTACGGGCTGCGCCAGGCGGCTTGCAGCATTGCGGCCATTTCACGTGCGCTTACCCGTTCGGCGCGGGACAGGCCGGAACCGTTCTCCATCACCAGGTGCGGTGATGTGATGCCTTTCTGCGCCAGCCACTGACGCACCACACGCTGGGCCGCTTTCGCGTCATCACTGTCGGCGTCGGTGCGGAATTTCTGGCCCAGGCTCAGGAACAACTGCTGAGCCATGGTGTTGTTACTGTATTTGTTGATGTCGCGAATGATTTCCGCCAAGTCTGGCGAGTAGGCCCGGGCCAGCACCTTGGCGCTGCTCGGCGTCGGTGCCAGACGATCCTGGCCCTGGATGCTGCCGCCCAATTCCTTCCAGATCGCGCGCACGGCGCCGGCGGTGTAGGTCGCGTGGTCGAGTAGCGACAAGTAGGTCTGGGAGCTGCAACCTTCGCCCAACTGGCCGCCGACGGTCACGGTGACGCTGCCATCAGCCTGGGTCACCGGGTTGTAGCGCACGCCCCCGGTGCACTGCTTGGAGTTGAGCGCCTTGACCTGATTGTCGATGCGGATGCTGGCAATCGGCGGCTCGACCGACACCAGAACCTTGCCCGAGTCGTTGCGAGCCACGAAGCGCAGGGCCTTGAGGTTGACCAGCAGTGCGTCGGGCTTGACCAGGAACGGTTTGTTCTCGTCATTGCCGTCGTCGTTGAACTCGGGCAGTTGCGGTTGCACGAAGAAGCCGCGGTCCAGCACCAGGTCGCCGGTGACCTGGGTCACGCCATTGGCGCGCAAGTCGCGCATCAGCAGCCAGAGTTTTTCCATGTTCAGCTTCGGATCGCCGCCACCCTTGAGGTAGAGGTTACCGTTGAGGATGCCACCGCTGAGGGTGCCATCGGTGTAGAACTCGGTTTTCCACTGGTGGTTCGGGCCAAGCATTTCCAGCGCCGCATAGGTGGTGACCAGTTTCATGGTCGAGGCCGGGTTGACCGAAACGTCAGCGTTATAAACGGTTGGGGTGCCCGGGCCGTTAAGCGGGATCATCACCAGCGACAAGGCGCTGTCCGGCAATTTGCTGGCCTTGAGGGCCTTTTCAACGTTGGGCGACAGGGCGGTGTTGATTGGCGCGGCGGAAACGGGGAGGGCCAGGGGCAGAAGAAGACTGGCCAGCAGCAATGGACGCAAAGATTTGATCATCTGAAATAAAACCCTACAGCCGAGGGGGAAAAAGACGAGGGCACGGTGATAAATTCCCTCAGCGGTCATGAAAGTGTCGGCATTATGCCCCAAGGTGCAGGGGCTTGTGCCGCACCTTGGTCGACTAATCCGCTATTTTTTTACCGACGGTAGACGTCGCGCCGTTCTGAGGCGGGTAATCGGCGCCTTAAACTGCTAAAGTGCCGCCCGTTATTACTTATGAGGATTGTTCCAATGGCGACTAACCGTTCCCAGCGTCTGCGCAAAAAACTGTGCGTCGATGAATTTCAAGAGCTGGGTTTCGAACTGAACCTGGATTTCAAAGAAGATTTGGCTGATGAAGCCATTGATGCTTTCCTCGACGCGTTCCTGAAAGAAGCCATGGAAGCCAACGGTCTGGGTTATGTGGGCGGCGATGACTTCGGTCTGGTGTGCCTGCAGAAGCGTGGCTCGGTGACCGAAGCACAGCGTGCCGCTGTTGAAGCCTGGCTCAAGGGCCGTAGCGAATTGACCAGCGCTGAAGTCAGCCCGCTGATCGACGTCTGGTACCCGGAAAAGCCGATCAATCCGGTAGCCTGATGTTCTAAAAAACGGCGACCCAAGAGGGTCGCCGTTTTTTTTTGTGAAGATCAAAGGATCGCAGCCTCGTTTCACTCGACAGCTCCTACGCAGCACCCACCATCGGATGCGTTGCCCTGTAGGAGCTGTCGAGTGAAACGAGGCTGCGATCTTTTTAGCTTTTACGCCAGTTCAAAATCAGCAACGTCAGCACACCCGCAACAATCCCCCAGAACGCCGAGCCGATGGAAAACAGCGTCAGCCCCGATGCCGTCACCATAAAGGTAATCAGCGCCGCTTCGCGTTCCTGCACTTGCGCCATGGCAATGCTCAGACCGTTGATGATCGAGCCGAACAGCGCCAGCGCGGCAATCGACAGCACCAGTTCTTTAGGCAACGCGGCAAACAACGCCGCCAGCGTCGCGCCGAATACCCCGGCAATCCCGTAGAAAATCCCGCACCAGACCGCTGCCGTGTAGCGCTTGTTGCGATCCTCATGGGCGTGCGGCCCGGTGCAGATCGCTGCGCTGATGGCGGCCAGGTTGATCCCGTGGGAACCGAACGGCGCCAACAGCAACGAGGCAATCCCGGTGGTGGTGATCAGCGGCGAGGCCGGCACGTTGTAGCCGTCGGCGCGCAAAACGGCGATGCCCGGCATGTTCTGCGAGGTCATCGCCACCACGAACAGCGGGATGCCGATGCTGATGGTCGCGGCCAGGGAGAAATGCGGCGTGGTCCAGACCGGCGTCGCGACTTCCAGGTGAAAGCCACTGAAATCCAGCAACCCCATGAAACCGGCCAGTGCGGTGCCAATCAATAGCGCCGCGAGCACGGCGTAGCGCGGTGACAGGCGCTTGACCAGCAAATACGTGAAGAACATCCCCAGGACCAGCCCGGTGCGGTGCTGGGCGGCGACGAAAATCTCGCTGCCGATCTTGAACAGAATCCCCGCCAGCAACGCTGCCGCCAATGAGGCCGGAATCTTTTTCACCAGCCGTTCGAAACTGCCCGTCAGGCCGCACACGGTCACCAACACTGCGCAAGTAATGTAGGCGCCGATGGCCTCGCCATAGGAAACACCGCCCAGGCTGGTGATTAGCAACGCCGCGCCGGGGGTCGACCAGGCGATGGTAATCGGGGTGCGATAGCGCAAGGACAGGCCGATCGAGCACACCGCCATGCCGATGGAGATTGCCCAGATCCACGACGAAATCTGCCCGCTGCTCAGGCCCGCCGCTTGCCCGGCCTGGAACATCAGCACCAGGGAGCTGGTGTAACCGGTCATCATGGCGATGAACCCGGCGACAATGGCCGAGGGCGACGTGTCGGTCAGGGGACGAAGCTGCGTGTGCGTGACGTCGGTCATGACAGCGGTGTTCCTTATACGGGTGAAGATGTGTAGGAGCTGTCGAGTGAAACGAGGCTGCGATCTTTTGATCTTGGAAAATCAACATCAAAGATCGCAGCCTCGTTTCACTCGACAGCTCCTACAGGATTCTGCGTTCAAGCCTAAACTGAAACGTAACCGGTCGTTGCGATACAGCAAAGGCGACAAACAGCCGTACAGTCGTGTTGCCACCCGCCATTGTGTACAATTGCAGTGTTTTTTACGCGATACTTGCCAGCGACCCACTGTGCCGTATTACAGTCACGGTCAATTCGCCGCAGTTCTCCCGACTCGAGTGCCCATGAACGAACAGTTGCAACCCCTCAAGAAACAACCGCGAGCAGGCAAAGCCGGCCGCAGCGGTACCCAGGACGATATTGTCTACGCGCATATCTTCGAGGCCATCCTCGAACAGCGTCTGGCGCCCGGCACCAAGTTGAGCGAAGAAGCGCTGGGGGAAATTTTCGGGGTCAGTCGCACCATCATTCGCCGCGCGCTGTCGCGTCTGGCCCATGAAGGCGTGGTGTTGCTGCGGCCGAATCGCGGCGCTGTGGTTGCCAGCCCGAGTGTCGAAGAGGCCCGTCAGGTGTTTATGGCGCGGCGTCTGGTGGAGCGGGCGATCACTGAGTTGGCGGTGCAGCACGCCACTGCCGAGCAGATTGCCGACTTGCGGCAGATGGTCAACGACGAGCGCGACAGCTTCTCCCGTGGCGATCGCGGTGCCGGTATTCGTCTGTCGGGCGAGTTTCACTTGAAACTGGCCGAAGCGGCGAAGAACGCGCCGCTGATCAGCTTCCAGCGCAGCCTGGTGTCCCAGACATCGCTGATCATCGCCCAGTATGAGAGCGGCAACCGTTCGCACTGTTCCTACGATGAACACACCCAGTTGATCGATGCCATCGAAGCGCGGGACGCGACGCTGGCAGTGGACCTGATGATGCATCACATGGACCACATCGACAGCAAACTCAACCTCGACGAAGAAAGCGCGTCGGATGATTTGCATGCGGTGTTCTCGCATCTGTTGCAGACCAAGAAGCCAGGGCGCTCGACTGCCAAGCTCTGATTTGTCGGGGCCGCCGAAAAGATCGCAGCCTTCGGCAGCTCCTACAGGGGCAATGCGTACACCCGTAGGAGCTGCCGAAGGCTGCGATCTTTTGGCATTCTGACAGGCAAAAAAAATCCCCCGCAACCAATCATTGCGGGGGATTTTTTATGCCCTGAAAACCTTAACGCTGATGCACCAGATTCCCCGCCGCGTACGTCTGCAGAACAGTCCGGTCATCCCCCAGCGTCATCAACACAAACAACGTCTCGGCAATGTTATTGGCCTGCTTCAGGCGATAGCTCAGCAGCGGCGTCGCGTTGTAGTCCAGCACCAGGAAGTCCGCGTCGGTACCCGGTTGCAGGGTGCCGATCTGGTCTTCCAGCCGCAGCGCGCGGGCGCCGCCGAGGGTGGCGAGGTACAGCGACTTGAACGGGCTCAGCCGTGCGCCTTGCAGCTGCATGACCTTGTACGCTTCGTTCAGGGTTTGCAGCAGCGAGAAACTGGTGCCGCCACCGACGTCCGTGCCCAGTCCGACATTCAGTTTGTGCTTCTCGGCCATCGGCAGGTTGAACAAGCCGCTGCCGAGGAAGAAGTTCGAGGTCGGGCAGAAGGCAATCGCCGATCCGGTCTGTGCCAGGCGCGCGCATTCGTCGTCGCACAGGTGCACACCGTGGGCAAACACTGAGCGCTCGCCGAGCAGTTGGTAGTGGTCGTAGACGTCCAGATAGCCCTTGCGCTCCGGGAACAGTGCCTTGACCCACTCGACTTCCTTGAGGTTTTCGCTGATGTGGGTCTGCATGTACAGATCCGGGTATTCGCTGAGCAACTGACCGGCGAGGGTCAGTTGCTCCGGGGTGCTGGTCGGGGCGAAGCGCGGGGTGACGGCGTAATGCAGGCGGCCCTTGCCGTGCCAGCGCTCGATCAGCGCCTTGCTTTCGACGTAGCTCGATTCGGCGGTGTCGGTCAGGTAGTCCGGCGCGTTGCGATCCATCATTACCTTGCCGGCGATCATCCGCAGATCCAGTTGCTCGGCAGCCTCGAAAAACGAGTTCACCGATTGCGGATGCACGCTGCCGAAGACCAGGGCGGTGGTGGTGCCGTTGCGCAGCAGTTCCTTGATGAAAATATCTGCCACTTCATCGGCGTGAACCTTGTCGGCGAACTGGCTTTCGCACGGAAAGGTGTAGGTGTTCAGCCAGTCCAGCAGTTGCTCGCCGTAGGCGCCGACCATGCCCGTTTGCGGCAGGTGAATGTGGGTGTCGATGAAGCCGGGGGTGATCAGTGCGTCCTGATAATGGGTGATCTCGATGTTGGCCGGCAGCGTTGGCAGCAATTCGCTGGCGTGGCCGATGGCGTTGATCTGGCCGTTCTCGACCACCAGCAGGCCGTCTTCGAAATACTCATACGAGGCTTCGATACCCACTTCGGCAGGGTCGGCGATGCTGTGCAAAATGGCGGCGCGGTAGGCTTTGCGAGTCATTGGCATGGGGTTCTCAATTAGTTCAAAGCTTTTCAGTTAGAAGCTTGGCTGCGGCGTGAAGCAGGCAGCAGTTTGGCGATCGATGATCCGGCGCTGGCGGTGTGCTGGCCGAAATTCGCGTTGTAAGTGGCGATGATTTCGCCGGCGATGGATATGGCGATTTCCACAGGCAACTTGCCTTTGACTTCGCCCAGCCCCATCGGGCAGCGCATGCGTTGCAGCACGGCGCTGTCGAAACCACGATCACGCAGGCGGTGTTCGAACTTCACCCGTTTGGTCTTCGAACCGATCAGGCCGAAGTAGGCGAAGTCGTTGCGCTTGAGGATCGCGGCGGTGAGTTCGAGGTCGAGTTGGTGGTTGTGAGTCATGACAATGCAGTAGCTGCCAGCGGGCAGGTCATCGACTTCATCCAGCGGTTCTTCGGTGACGATTTTGCGCACGCCGTGGGGGATCTGTTCGGGGAATTCGGCTTCCCGCGAATCGATCCAGCGCACCCGGCAGGGCAGGCTGGCGAGCAGCGGCACCAGCGCCCGACCGACGTGGCCGGCGCCGAATACAGCAATCTGCGCTTGCACCTGGCCCATCGGTTCGAACAGCAGCACGGTCACGCCGCCGCAGCACTGGCCCAGGCTGGCACCGAGGCTGAAGCGCTCCAGATGGGTGTCCTGCCGACCGCTGGCAAGCATCTCGCGGCCGATCTGCATGGCCTTGTATTCCAGATGCCCGCCACCAATGGTGTCGAATGTTTGCGTGGCGCTGATGACCATCTTCGAGCCGGCATTGCGCGGCGTTGAGCCGAGCTCTTCGATAATGGTCACCAACACACAGGGTTCACCCCGGTTTTGCAGGTCGGCGAGGGCGTCGATCCAGTTGTACATGGTTCACCTCAACATCTCTGTTGTCTGTTCGGGCCTCATCGCGGGCAAGCCACGCTCCCACAAGGAATGCATCGTACCTGTGGGAGCTTGCTTGCTTGCGATGGCCGCGCCTAGGTCTTACAGCGAAGCCAACTCGGCTTCAGCCTCAACAGGCTTCAAAGCCTTCAACCGGCGCATCTGCTCACACCCCCACAACACCCGCTCCGGCGTCGCCGGCGCGTCGATTTTCGGTTGATGCCGGTAGTCGCCCAAACTCGCCACGGCGTCCTTGATCGCGCACCAGACGGCGATGCCAAGCATGAACGGCGGCTCACCCACAGCCTTGGAATGGAACACCGTGTCTTCCGGGTTCTTGCGGTTTTCCACCAGCTTCACCCGCAGGTCCAACGGCATGTCCGCCACGGCCGGGATCTTGTAGCTGGCCGGGCCGTTGGTCATCAGTTTGCCTTTGTCGTTCCACACCAGTTCTTCCATGGTCAGCCAACCCATGCCCTGGATGAAACCACCCTCGACCTGACCGATGTCGATGGCCGGGTTCAACGAGGCGCCGACGTCGTGGAGGATGTCGGTGCGCAGCATCTTGTACTCGCCCGTCAGGGTGTCGACGATCACCTCGGCGCAGGCCGCGCCGAAGGCGTAGTAGTAGAACGGCCGACCGCGAGCCTGGCTGCGGTCGTAGTAGATTTTCGGAGTCTTGTAGAAGCCAGTGCTCGACAGCGATACCTGGGCGAAATACGCCTGCTGGATCAGCGCTTCGAACGTCAGGATGTGATCGCGAACCCGCACATGACCGTTGTGGAATTCCACGTCTTCTTCGCTGACCTTGTATTGCCGCGCGGCGAATTCCACCAGGCGTTTCTTGATGATCTCCGCGGCATTCTGTGCGGCTTTACCGTTGAGGTCGGCGCCGCTGGAAGCGGCGGTCGGCGAGGTGTTCGGCACTTTGTCGGTGTTGGTCGCGGTGATCTGCACCCGGTCCATTTCTACCTGGAATACTTCAGCCACGACTTGCGCAACCTTGGTGTTCAGGCCCTGGCCCATTTCGGTGCCGCCGTGGTTCAGGTGGATGCTGCCGTCGGTGTAGACATGCACCAGCGCACCGGCCTGGTTGAGGAAACTGGCGGTGAAGGAAATACCGAATTTGACCGGGGTCAGCGCCAGGCCTTTTTTCAGGATCGGGCTGTTGGCGTTGTAGCGACGGATCGCTTCGCGGCGCTCGGCGTACTGGCTGCTGGCTTCCAGTTCGGCGGTCATTTCCTCGAGCATGTTGTGCTCGACGGTCTGGTAGTAATGGGTAACGTTGCGCTCGGTCTTGCCGTAGTAGTTGGCCTTGCGCACCGCCAGTGGGTCGAGGCCCAGATGGCGGGCAATCGCGTCCATCACTTCTTCGATGGCGACCATGCCTTGCGGGCCGCCGAAACCACGGTAAGCGGTGTTCGACGCGGTGTTGGTCTTGCAGCGGTGACCATTGATGGTCGCATCGCCCAGGTAGTACGAGTTGTCGGCATGGAACATCGCGCGGTCGACAATCGAGGCCGACAAATCCGGTGAGCAACCGCAGTTACCGGCCAGCTCCAGGGCGATGCCGTGCAGGCGGCCGGTGCTGTCGAAGCCCACGTCGTACTCGACGTAGAACGGGTGACGCTTACCGGTCATCAGCATGTCTTCAACACGCGGCAGACGCATTTTGGTGGGTTGTCCGGTCAGGTGCGCGATCACCGCGCACAGGCACGCCGGGCTGGCCGCCTGGGTTTCCTTGCCGCCGAAACCACCGCCCATGCGGCGCATGTCGACGACGATCTTGTTCATCGACACGTCCAGCACTTCCGCCACCAGTTTCTGCACTTCGGTGGGGTTCTGGGTCGAGCAGTAAACGATCATCCCGCCGTCTTCAGTCGGCATCACCGAAGAGATCTGGGTTTCCAGATAAAAGTGTTCCTGGCCGCCGATGTGCAGCGTGCCTTGAATGCGATGCTCGGCAGTGGCCAAGGCATTGGCCGAATCGCCACGCTGATGGGTGTGGCTGTCGAGTACGAAATGGCGTTTGCGCAGGGCTTCGACCACGTCCAGGACGGGTTCGAGGTCTTCATATTCGATGATCGCCGCCATCGCGGCTTTGCGCGCGGTTTCCAGGTCTTTCGCGGCGACGGCGAGCACTGGTTGACCGACGAATTGCACGTCATCGATGGCCAGCAGCGGATCGCCCGGCAACAGCGGGCCGATGTCTTTCAGGCCCGGCACGTCTTCGTGGGTGATGGCGATGCGCACGCCTTCGAAGGCGTAGCAGGGCTTGGTGTCGATGCTGATGATTTTCGCGTGGGCGCGGTCCGACAGCCGTGCATAAACGTGCAGCTGATTGGGGAATTCCAGCCGATCGTCGATGTACTGTGCTTCACCGGACACATGCTTGGCGGCGCTGTCGTGCTTGACGCTGCGGCCGACTCCGGTGGTCAGGTCCTTGGCGAACAATTCAGCCAGTTCGGCTTGGGTCTTCTCTACGGCGTGATGATTAGACATAAGCGGTCACCCGAGTCTCGATGTGCGGTGTTTGCAGTTCGATGAAGTATTTGCGCAGCAGGTTCTGCGCGCTGAGCAGGCGGTATTCCTTGCTGGCGCGGAAGTCCGAGAGCGGTGTGAAATCTTCGGCCAGTGCGGCGCAGGCGCGTTCAATGGTGGCGTTGTTGAACGGTGCGCCAACCAGCGCGGCTTCGCAGTTTTTCGCACGTTTGGGGATGGCCGCCATGCCGCCGAAAGCAACGCGGGCGTCGGCGACTACGCCATTGTCGATGCGCAGGTTGAATGCTGCGCAGACTGCGGAAATGTCGTCGTCCAGACGCTTCGACACCTTGTAGGCGCGGAACAGTTGTTCAACGCTGGCGCGAGGCACGATGATCTTCTCGATGAACTCGCTTTCCTGGCGCGCGGTGACCCGGTAATCGATGAAGTAATCTTCCAGGGCCAGGGTGCGGCGAGTCTCGCCTTTGCACAGCACGATCTGCGCGCCAAGGGCGATCAGCAGCGGTGGCGAGTCACCGATCGGCGAGGCGTTGCCGATATTGCCGCCGAGGGTGCCCTGGTTGCGAATCTGCAACGAAGCGAAGCGCTGCAGCAATTCGCCGAAGTCCGGGTACTCGGCCTTCAAAGCGTCGTAACAGTCGGAGAGGGCGGTGGCGGCGCCGATTTCCAGGCGCTCGTCGAAGCGTTCTATGCGCTTCATTTCGGCGACGTTGCCGACGTAGATCATCACCGGCAAGGTGCGGTGGAATTGCGTGACTTCCAGCGCCAGGTCGGTACCGCCGGCCAGCAGGCGGGCCTGTGGATAAGCGTCGTAGAGGTCGGCCAGATCGGCCACGGTCAGCGGCACCAGGCAGCGTTTGTCGCCACTGTTGAGTTCACCGATGTCGGTGGGGGCGATGGCTTTCAGGCGAGCGATGGTGTCAGCCTCACGGGCATCGAACTGGTCCGGTTGCTTGCCGCAGCAGGATTGCTCGGCGGCGGCCAGGATCGGCCGATAACCAGTGCAGCGGCAGAGGTTGCCGGCCAGGGCTTCATGGGCCTTGTGGGAGTCCGGTTGATCGCTGTTCTTTTGCAGGGCGAACAGCGACATGACAAAGCCCGGGGTGCAGAAACCGCATTGCGAGCCATGGCACTCGACCATGGCTTTTTGCACGCTGTGCAGTTGGCCTTGGTGCTTGAGGTCTTCGACGCTGATCAGTTGCTTGCCGTGCAGCGACGAAACAAAGGTCAGGCACGAGTTGAGGCTGCGATAGCGAATGTGTTCGCGGCCATCGTCATCCGTCTGCAGCTCGCCGACCACCACAGTGCACGCGCCACAGTCACCGCTGGCGCAGCCTTCTTTGGTGCCGGGTTTGCCCACATGTTCGCGCAAGTAATTGAGCACAGTCAGGTTCGGGTCCAGGGCGTGCTCGCTACGGAGTTCCTGGTTGAGTAAAAACTGGATCACGGATGGCCTCGCAGACTCATTATTGTTGTTAACCGACATGAACCGAATTTATCAGGTCTGACTTTCCGGTCAATGATTTTCTGACTTAAAGGTCAGGAAATAGCGTTTTGTCGATCAACGACTCGTTCCTTCATTATTGACCCTCACGGGATAGCCTGCTTTTTGCTTGAATCGTGCCAAAAACCGCTGGGTGGGCACTCCGCCATGACCCCTCAATTGCGCTACACTGCGCCGCTTGTGCAGATCGAAGAGTTTGAAGGACAACCATGACGTTCAAGGCGCCGGACAGCCTCGCCGAGCAAATCGCTCACCACCTCGCCGAACGTATCATTCGCGGCGAAATGAAGCCGGGGGAGCGCATCCAGGAACAGAAGGTCACGCTGGCCCTCAATGTCAGCCGCGGTTCAGTCCGTGAGGCCTTGCTGATCCTCGAACGCCGCCACTTGATCGCGATTTTGCCGCGACGTGGCGCCCACGTGACCGAACTGACGGCGCACAAGGTGCAGAGCCTGTGCACGCTGATGAGCGAGTTGTACATATTGCTCGGCAACGCCGTGGCCAGCGGTTGGCAAGTCCAGGCCGACATGGTGCCATTCCTGCAGATCCAGCAGCGCCTGACCGCCAGCTACGAACGCCAGGACATCCGCACGTTCGTCGACGACAGCTTCAGCGTGATGCGCGCCGCGTATCCGTTCGCCAACAACCCGTACTTGCAGGAAACCGTCGAGAATCTGCAGCCGGCCATGAGCCGTGCGTATTTCCTGGCGTTGGAGCAGCGCAAGGCCTCGATGAGCGAGTTCCTGGAACTGTTCGAACGCCTGCTGGCCGCCGTGCTGGCCCGTGACTTTGCGCAGATCCGCGTGGTGCTGACGGCGTATGCCCAGCGCAGTTGCGATCTGGTGGTTTCTGCCTTGACGGTCGCTTAAGCGTGCGGCTCAAGTGCATTAAACTGGCGGGGTTCAAATCCTTCGTCGACCCGACCACGGTGAACTTCCCCAGTAACATGGCGGCGGTGGTCGGGCCCAATGGTTGTGGCAAGTCGAACATCATCGACGCCGTGCGTTGGGTGATGGGCGAGAGCTCGGCCAAGAACTTGCGCGGCGAGTCGATGACCGACGTCATCTTCAACGGCTCAACCAGCCGTAAGCCGGTGAGCCAGGCGAGCATCGAACTGGTGTTCGATAACTCCGACGGCACCTTGCTCGGCGAATGGGCGGCCTATGCGGAAATTTCCATTCGCCGCAAAGTGACCCGCGACAGCCAGACCACCTATTACCTCAACGGCGCCAAATGCCGCCGCCGCGATATCACCGACATTTTTCTGGGTACCGGCCTCGGCCCGCGCAGCTATTCGATTATCGAGCAGGGGATGATCTCCAAGCTGATCGAATCCAAGCCCGAAGACCTGCGCAATTTCATCGAAGAAGCGGCGGGCATCTCCAAGTACAAGGAGCGTCGACGCGAAACCGAAAACCGCATCCGCCGCACCCACGAAAACCTGGCCCGCCTGACCGACCTGCGCGAAGAGCTCGAGCGTCAGCTTGAACGCTTGCACCGCCAGGCCGAGGCGGCCAAGAAGTATCAGGAATACAAGGGCGAAGAGCGTCAGCTCAAGGCCCAGTTGTCAGCCCTGCGCTGGCAGGCGCTGAACGAGCAGGTTGGCCAGCGCGAAGCGATCATCGGCACCCAGGAAATCACCTTCGAAGCCCTGGTGGCCGAGCAGCGCAACGCCGACGCGGCCATCGAACGCCTGCGTGACGGGCATCACGACCTGTCCGAGCGCTTCAATCTGGTGCAGGGGCGCTTCTATTCGGTCGGCGGCGACATCGCCCGGGTCGAGCAGAGCATCCAGCACGGCCAGCAGCGCTTGCGTCAATTGCAGGACGATCTGAAAGAAGCCGAGCGCGCGCGGTTGGAAACCGAATCGCACTTGGGCCATGACCGCACCTTGCTGCTGACCCTGGGCGAAGAGCTGGACATGCTCACGCCGGAACAGGAAGTCACCAGCGCCGCCGCCGAAGAAGCCGCCGCCGCACTGGAAGAATCCGAAACCACCATGCACGGCTGGCAGGAGCAGTGGGACACTTTCAACCTCACCGCCGCCGAGCCGCGTCGCCAGGCTGAAGTTCAGCAGTCGCGGATCCAGCAGCTGGAAACCAGCATGGAGCGATTGGCCGATCGCCAGAAGCGTCTGGCCGAAGAGCGCGCGCTGCTCTCGGCAGACCCGGAAGACGCGGCGATCATGGAACTCAGCGAGCAGTTGGCCGCATCCGAGGCGACGCTGGAAGACTTGCAGGCCAGTGAAGAAGCGCAAGTTGAACGCCTCGAGCAACTGCGTCAGGAATTGCAGCAAGCGCTGTCGGCACAGCAACAAGCCCAAGGTGATTTGCAGCGGCTCAACGGTCGGCTGGCATCTTTGGAAGCCTTGCAGCAAGCCGCGCTCGATCCGGGCACCGGCACCGCCGAATGGCTGCGCGAACAGCATCTGGCGGATCGTCCGCGTTTGGCCGAAGGCCTGAAAGTTGAAGCGGGTTGGGAGCTGGCGGTGGAAACCGTGCTCGGCGCCGACCTGCAAGCGGTGCTGGTGGACGACTTCGGTGATTTCGATCTGGCCGGGTTTGCCCAAGGCGATCTGCGCCTGCTCAGCCCGGCCAGCGATGGCGTGCGCATGCCCGGCAGTTTGCTCGACAAGGTCGAGGCGCAGATCGATCTGTCGCCTTGGCTGGGGCAGGTCAAGCCGGTCGACAGCCTTGAACAGGCCTTGGCCTTGCGCGGGCAATTGGCTGCCGGCCAAAGCCTGATCAGCCGCGACGGTTACTGGGTCGGCAGGCACTTTTTACGCGTGCGTCGGGCCAGCGAGGCAGAAAGCGGCGTGCTCGCCCGTGGCCAGGAAATCCAGCGGCTGGGGCTTGAGCGCGAAGAGCGCGAAGCCACGGTTGAAACTCTGGAAACCCAGCTTCAGAATCTCAGGGCGCAACAGCGTCAGCAGGAAAACGGCCGCGAACATTTACGCCGTCTGCTGCAAGACGAAGCGCGTCAGCAGGGTGAGTTGAAAGCCCAGTTGTCGGCTGGTAAAGCCAAGGTCGAACAGTTGACCCTGCGCCGCAGCCGTCTCGATGAAGAACTCACCGAGCTCAGCGAACAGCGCGCCCTGGAACACGAAAACATCGGCGAAGCGCGCCTGCAATTGCAGGAAGCCCTCGACAGCATGGCGGTGGATACCGAGCAGCGCGAGTTGCTGCTGGCCCAGCGCGACAGCCTGCGCGAACGCCTCGACCGGGTGCGCCAGGAAGCCCGGCAGCACAAGGACCATGCGCATCAATTGGCGGTGCGCCTGGGGTCGCTGAAGGCGCAACACGATTCCACCCGTCAGGCTCTTGAGCGGCTGGAAATGCAGGCAGAGCGCCTGACCGAGAAGCGCGAACAGCTGAGCCTCAACCTGGAAGAGGGCGAGGCGCCGCTGGAAGAGCTGCGGCTGAAGCTCGAAGAGTTGCTCGACAAACGCATGACTGTCGACGAAGAGCTCAAGACCGCGCAAATCGCCATGGAAGACGCCGACCGTGAACTGCGCGATGCCGAAAAGCGCCGGACTCAGGCCGAGCAGCAATCCCAGTTGATTCGCAGCCAGCTCGAACAGCAGCGCATGGAATGGCAAGCGTTGACGGTGCGACGCAAGACCTTGCAGGATCAATTGCTCGAAGACGGCTACGATCTCAATGGCGTGCTCGCCACACTGGTGGCCGGGGTCAGCGAGAAAGACGCCGAAGAAGAACTCGAGCGTATTGCCGCGCGGATTCAGCGCCTCGGCGCGATCAACCTCGCGGCCATCGACGAATACCAGCAACAATCCGAGCGTAAACGTTATCTGGATGCCCAGAACGACGATCTGGTGGAAGCACTGGACACTCTCGAGAACGTGATTCGCAAGATCGACAAGGAAACCCGGAACCGCTTCAAAGATACCTTTGATCAGATCAATGGCGGTTTACAGGCCCTTTTCCCAAAAGTTTTCGGTGGAGGCAGCGCCTATTTGGAACTGACGGGCGAAGATCTACTCGATACAGGGGTGACGATCATGGCGCGGCCGCCAGGAAAGAAGAACAGCACCATCCATTTGCTCTCCGGTGGCGAAAAAGCCCTGACCGCATTGGCCCTGGTATTTGCCATCTTCAAGTTGAATCCGGCGCCGTTCTGCATGCTCGATGAGGTTGACGCACCATTGGATGACGCTAACGTTGGACGCTACGCGCGGCTGGTCAAAGAGATGTCGCAGACGGTGCAGTTCATCTATATCACCCACAACAAGATCGCCATGGAAATGGCCGATCAATTGATGGGGGTGACGATGCACGAACCGGGTTGCTCGCGTCTGGTGGCAGTGGATGTGGAGGAGGCGATGGCCATGGTGGACGCCTGAGTCATTGCATGTAGGGCAGGTAATTTTGAGCTGTAGGGCTTTTTTACCTGGCTTGACTTGCTGGCCAATCGACATATTCGCGCAAGCCAATGTGACAGACGGTGTAAAGTTATCTTTGGTCGTGCTAGTTTAATGTCAATTTTTCGTATGCGTGGGCAAAACGCCTGTCAGAACATAGAGTTGGCGCCACGTTTTAAAGCGGTTTACACAATGTAAACCCCTTATTTTTCAGCATTTTTTATAGAGGCACGGGATTACATGGAAATCGGTCTGCGCGAGTGGCTGATCGTCATCGGCATTATTGTCATTGCCGGTATTCTTTTCGATGGCTGGCGTCGCATGCGCGGCGGCAAGGGAAAACTGAAATTCCGTCTTGACCGAAGTCTGTCCAACCTGCCCGACGAGGACACCAGCGCCGAGCTGTTGGGCCCGCCCCGCGTGCTGGACACCCAGAAAGAACCGCAACTGGACGAGCACGACTTGCCGTCGGTGAGCATGCCTGCCCGTGAACCGCGCGAATCGGGTTCCAAGCGTGGCAAGCGTGGCCATGGCGAGCCGTCGCAAGGCGATATGAACCTCAGCCTGGACCTGGACGGCGGCCCGAGCTTCAGCAGCCGTGACAACGATTTCCCGGATGACAGCAAGTCCGCCAGCTCGCCTGAAAAAGATCAGCCACAAGCCGAAGAAGTGCTGGTGATCAGTGTGATCTGCCGCGACCCGGCCGGCTTCAAGGGCCCGGCGCTGTTGCAGAACATTCTGGAAAGCGGTCTGCGTTTCGGCGAGATGGACATTTTCCACCGCCACGAAAGCATGGCCGGTAACGGCGAAGTGCTGTTCTCCATGGCTAACGCGGTCAAGCCGGGCGTTTTCGATCTGGATGATATCGACCACTTCAGCACCCCGGCGGTGAGCTTCTTCCTCGGCCTGCCAGGCCCGCGTCATCCGAAGCAAGCCTTCGACGTGATGGTAGCGGCGGCGCGCAAGCTGTCCCAGGAGCTGAACGGCGAGCTGAAAGACGACCAGCGCAGCGTGCTGACCGCCCAGACAATTGAGCACTACCGTCAGCGCATCGTCGAATTCGAACGCCGCGCATTGACCCAGAAGCGCTGAGGTCAAAGGATCGCAGCCTCGTTTCACTCGACAGCTCCTACAGGGTTCGCGATTTTCTGTAGGAGCTGTCGAGTGAAACGAGGCTGCGATCCCTTGATCTTGATGAAATGAGATTGAGCAGCCTCGGCTGCTCTTTTGCTTTATGAGAGAACACCCATGACTGCCGCCGAAACCCGCATTCTAGAGCTGCGCGCCGAGCTCGATCAGCACAACTATCGCTACCATGTGCTGGATGAGCCGAGCATTCCGGACGCCGAATACGATCGCTTGTTCCATGAGCTCAAGGCCCTTGAAGCGGCCCATCCCGAGCTGATCACCAGTGACTCGCCGACCCAGCGTGTCGGCAGTGCGGCGCTGTCGGCGTTCACTCAGGTGCGTCATGAAGTGCCGATGCTCAGCCTTGGCAACGCCTTCGAAGAAACCGACATGCGCGAGTTCGACCGTCGGGTGACGGAAGGGCTGGACCTGCCGGTCGGCGACCTGTTCGGTGGCGGCGCAGCGGTGGAGTACAGCTGCGAACCCAAGCTCGATGGCCTGGCGGTCAGCCTGCTGTATCAGGACGGTATGCTGGTGCGCGGCGCCACTCGCGGCGATGGCACCACGGGCGAAGACATCAGCGTCAACGTGCGCACCGTGCGCAATATCCCGCTCAAGCTGCATGGCAGCGGCTGGCCGGCGACCCTGGAAGTGCGCGGCGAAGTGTTCATGTCCAAGGCCGGTTTCGAGCGGCTCAACGCCACGCAACTGGAAGTCGGCGGCAAGACCTTCGCCAATCCGCGGAACGCGGCGGCAGGTAGCTTGCGGCAGCTGGATTCAAAGATCACCGCCAACCGTCCGCTGGAATTCTGCTGCTACGGCATCGGCCAGGTTTCCGCCGATATCGCCGACACGCACATTGGCAATCTGCAGCAACTCAAGATCTGGGGTATGCCGATCAGTCATGAATTGAAATCGGCTCGTGGCATCGATGAGTGCCTGGATTACTACCGCGACATCGGCGAACGCCGCAATGCGCTGCCCTATGAAATCGACGGCGTGGTGTTCAAGGTCAACAGCATTGCCTCCCAGCGCGAGTTGGGTTTTCGTGCTCGCGAACCGCGTTGGGCTATCGCGCATAAATTCCCGGCGATGGAAGAACTCACCGAGTTGCTCGATGTGGAGTTTCAGGTCGGCCGCACCGGTGCCGTGACGCCGGTGGCACGCTTGAAACCGGTCAAGGTCGCCGGCGTTACCGTGGCCAATGCGACGCTGCACAACATGGATGAGGTTGCGCGGTTGGGGCTGATGATCGGCGACACCGTGATCATCCGTCGCGCCGGTGACGTTATTCCGCAAGTGGTGCAAGTGGTCATCGAGCGTCGTCCTGAGGATGCACGACCGGTACAGATTCCCGAGCAGTGCCCGGTCTGCGGTTCGCATGTCGAGCGTACGCAGCTGGTCAAGCGCAGCAAGGGTCGCGAGACTGTCAGCGAAGGCGCGGTGTATCGCTGCGTCGGCCGTCTGGCCTGCGGTGCGCAACTCAAGCAGGCGATCATTCACTTCGTTTCGCGTCGCGCCATGGACATCGAAGGGCTGGGCGAGAAGAGCGTCGAGCAACTGGTGGATGAAGGTCTGGTGAATTCGCCAGCCGATTTGTACGCATTGACCTTCGAACAAATCGTCGACCTTGAAGGCTTTGCCGAGCTGTCGAGCAAGAACCTGCTCGGCGCTATCGAAGACAGCAAGCGGCCGAGTCTGGCGCGGTTCATCTATGCCTTGGGTATCCCTGATGTCGGCGAAGAGACGGCCAAGGTGCTTGCGCGGTCTCTCGGCTCGCTGGAGCGTGTTCAGCAGGCGTTGCCGCAAGTGCTCACGTACCTGCCGGATGTCGGGCTGGAAGTGGCTCACGAGATTCACAGCTTCTTTGAAGACCCGCATAATCAGCAGGTGATCGCCAATCTGTTGAAGCACGGCCTGCAGATTCAGGATCAGGGAGCGTTGGCTGCCGAATTCGCTGCAAGCACCACGCTTGGCGGTTTTCTCGACAAGCTGAACATTCCTTCGGTCGGGCCGGGCGGGGCGCAGAAGCTTGCCGACAAATTCGGCTCGCTTGAAGCGGTGATGAATGCTGACTGGCTGGACATGCGTCAGACGCTGCCGGAGAAACAGGCAAATTCGGTGCGTGAGTTTTTTGCGGTCGCAGAAAATCGTCAGCTCGCCGAGTCCGCTGAAAAGCAGCTGCGCGATTTTGGCATGCATTGGCAGAGCGAGAAAAAAGTCGTCGAAGGATTGCCGCTGGCCGGGCAGACCTGGGTGCTGACCGGTTCGTTGGAACTGATGAGTCGCGACGTTGCCAAGGACAAACTTGAAAGCCTCGGGGCCAAGGTGGCCGGTTCGGTATCGGCCAAGACTCATTGCGTGGTCGCCGGGCCGGGCGCAGGTTCGAAGCTGGCCAAGGCCAATGAGCTGGGGTTGAAGGTGCTGGATGAAGAGGCGTTTGTCGAGTTTCTGAAGAAGCACGGTATCGACGTTTAAGATCGCCAAAAGATCGCAGCCTTCGACAGCTCCTACGGGTGTACGCCTTTCCACTGTAGGAGCTGCCGAAGGCTGCGATCTTTTGATTTTACCCAGGCAGAGCGTGGGAACGATCATTGCAGAGGAATGATCTAGTCTTGGCAGTCCCCAAAGAGAGATCGCCATGTACCGCTTCTTCGAACAGCTCAGCTCGCGCATCGCCGCGCCCTTTATGGGTGAGCATTCGCGCAACAGCAAGGTCTGGCATTGTCGCTGCGGGCAGTCGCTGTTCTTTCGCAACAGCCAGTGCCTGGCCTGTTCGGCGGCGCTGGGCTATCAGTCGCAGCAAAGTCGCTTGTCGTCGCTGCAACCCGGCCCGCAAGCGGATACCTGGTTGCTTGACGCCGACCCTGACGCCGGTATTTTCCGCCGTTGCGCCAATCTCGACTCCCCGGCTGCGTGCAACTGGTTATTGCCGGCCAATCATCACGATGGGTTGTGCATCGCCTGTAGCCTGAATCGCACCATCCCCGACCTGTCGATTCCCGAGAACCACGAGCGCTGGGGCAAAGTGGAAACCGCCAAGCGTCGTCTGGTGGCGCAGTTGCTCAGCCTGGGCTTGCAGGTCATTCCCAAAACAGTAGACGAAGAGACTGGTCTGGCCTTCGATTTCATCGGTATCGACCTCGAAGGCAAGCCGCCGACCACCGGGCACGCCAACGGCCTGATCACCCTCGATATCAAAGAAGCCGACGACGCCCACCGCGAGCAGGTTCGCGTGCAGATGCACGAGCCCTATCGCACGCTGCTCGGTCACTTTCGGCACGAGACAGGGCATTACTACTGGGACCGACTGATCGCCAACAGTGCCTGGCTGGAACCGTTCCGCGGCCTGTTCGGCGACGAGCGTGCCAGCTACGCCGAGGCCCTTGAACAGCATTATCAACAAGGTGCGCCGCTCGACTGGCAGCAACATTACGTCAGCGCCTACGCCACCATGCACCCTTGGGAAGACTGGGCGGAAACCTGGGCTCACTACCTGCACATGATGGATGCGGTGGACACCGCCCTGTGTTTTGGCATGAGTGCGCGGGAAATGGATTTCGACTATCAGCCGTTTCCACCTAGCACGCTGTTTGATCCGCAGCACCCCGGCGGTCCGGCGTTCCTGTCGTTCGTCAATGCGTGGATCGAGCTGGCCGGCATGCTTAACGAGCTGTCACGCAGCATGGGGCAGCCGGATTTCTATCCGTTCGTCTTGCCGCCGGCGGTGATCGCCAGGCTGCACTTCATTCACCTGGTGATCCAGCAAGAGGGCGGCCGGGCAGATGAAGTGTTGGTGCAATAGAAGATCAAAAGATCGCAGCCTTGTAGCAGCTGCCGAAGGCAGGCTGCGCCAGCTGCTACAGGTCGCGATCTTTTCAGGCCTGCGCATGTCCTTGAAGCGGCTCATGTTTTTTAATCCGCCCGAACGGTTGTAACTTCGTCTCAGATAGGTACAATGGCGCGGCTCGCCGTCAGGTGAGCGTCGTTATGGTGACCCCATCGGTCCCCCCGCAACGATTACCCGTGAACCTGGTCAGATCCGGAAGGAAGCAGCCACAGCGGGAACATTGTGTGCCGGGGTGTGGCTGGTGGGGTTGCCTCCATAACGCAACACGAACCCTCTTTCGTGTGTTCTATCTAAAAATACTGTTTTGCTTTCCCTGCCATGGAGCTCATCCAGGGCGGTTTATCGCGTTTCCGAATGAAACAGCGGGATATAAAAAAGGAGGCCGATCTGTCGCATTCGACAGGTCGGCCTCTTTTTTTTGTTTGTTAGCATCAAGGCTTGGACAAGGCCTGGTCAACCGCTGCGATCAGCTTTCCCAGATCCTTCGGGGTGGCTTTGTGTATGACGCTGAACAGGTACGCTCGCTGTTCATCTTCGTCGCCTAGATCTGCGAAAAAGGCTTTCAGCTTCACACCCAGCACGTCGGCAAGCAGGAACAATGCTTCCACGCTGGGGGTATAGGTGCCAGTTTCGAAGCGGCTGATGGTTTTGGGGTCAAAACCGGTTTTTTCGCCGAGTTCAGCCTGAGTAAGCCCTGCGACCTTGCGGTAGCGTCGGATGGCTGGACCCAAACTTGAAATTTGCATCGCTCAATTCCCATTTAGAATCAAGAACTTAACGATAGATTTTTGCATTAGGCAACTGCATGATCCATCACCTTGCTTTGCAAAATGTGATGCATTTCGTAGAATCGCCGCTTCGGAGGGGGGTTTGATGATCTGCTGTCTGAAGTTTAGGCGATATGAAACAGCCAGCATTGTCTTCCCTTGCCGGGTGTGCAGAGAAGCCGTTGGCGGTCTGAAACCCTCGCGAAATGTTACCAGAGTCGGTGTTGCTACCTTGCCCGAGACTAGTTGATCTTCGGCGGTCCGGGGGCCATCAAATGCTGTTCATGGAGTGATAACGTGTCTCTGCGCTGTACGTCTCAAAACATCTCTTCCGGGCATCCTGCACTGGTCGAGCGGTACCTCCGCTAGCGACAGTGAGCCTCACTCATGGATGAGAAATACCGCAGGGCCGTGGATGCCGCCGCAATTTTTTCCGAGACTGATCTGAACGGCCGGATTACTTACGTCAACGATCAATTCTGCGTCGTGTCCGGCTACAGCCGCGAGGAATTGCTGGGGCAAAACCATCGCCTGCTGAACTCCGGCCTGCATTCCGCCGATTTCTTCGCTGCCATGTGGCGCACCATTGCCCTGGGCAATATCTGGAAGGGCGAAATCTGTAATCGCGCCAAGGATGGCAGGTTGTATTGGGTCGACAGCACCATGGTGCCGGTGCTCGACGACACCACCGGGCTCGTTGATCGATACCTCTCGATTCGTTTCGACATCAGCGAAAAACGCCAATTGCTGCAATCCCTGCAATGGCGGGTCGGGCATGACGTGCTGACCGGGCTGCCCAATCGGGCGTTCCTGTCGGATTTGCTGGATCAGGCGCTGGAGTTTTCCCGGCAGGAAAACATTCCGCTGGCAGTGTGCATGCTTGACCTCGACGGGTTCAAAGCGGTCAACGACGGCTACGGTCACGCCAGTGGCGATATGTTGCTGGTGGAAGTGGCCAAGCGTCTGCGTGACATTGTGCGCGGCGAAGATGTGGTGGCGCGATTGGCCGGTGACGAGTTCGTGCTGGTGTTGCGTTACGTGCGTGATCTGCCGGAATTGCGCGCAGCGTTGAGTCGCGTGCTTGGGGCGATCTCGGCGCCATACACATTGCACGGCAAGGACATCAATGTGTTTGCCAGTATCGGCGTCACCCTGTTTCCCCATGACAACGAAGATGCCGAAACCCTGCTGCGCCATGCCGACCAGGCGATGTATGTGGCCAAGCAGCGCGGGCGAAACCGCTTTCATCTGTTCGATGTGTCCCGGGATCAAGAGGTCAAGGCCACGCACCAGACCGTCGAGCGGGTGCGTCAGGCGCTGGTCGCCGGTGAATTTCGCCTGCACTTTCAGCCCAAGGTGAACATGCGTCGTGGCGAGGTCGTCGGTTTCGAGGCCTTGCTGCGTTGGCAGCACCCGCAAAACGGCATGGTGCCGCCTCGGGAGTTTTTGCCGCTGGTAGAGGATACCGACCTGATCATCGATATCGGCGAATGGGTGATGGACCAGGTGCTGGCGCAGTTGCACCGCTGGCAGCAAGCGGGGCAGGGCTGGCCGATCAGTATCAACATCGCGGCGCGACATTTTCAGCGCGCGGATTTCGTCGACCGGCTCAGAGAGGTACTCGCTCGGCATGCTCAGGTTGCCCCGCGGATGCTCGACCTGGAAATCGTCGAGTCGGTGGCGATCGAGAATATCCAGCATGTCAGCGCCTGTTTGCAGGCCTGTCAGGCGTTGGGGGTGCAGTTTTCCCTGGGTGATTTCGGCACCGGCTATTCGTCCCTGAGTTATCTCAAGCGTTTACGCACCCAGACTATCAAGATCGATAAGTCATTTGTGCGTGACATTCTGAATGACCGGGATGACCTGGCCCTGACCACGGCGGTGATTGGCCTGGCCCGCGCATTCGGTCGGCAGGTGATTGCCGAGGGGCTGGAAAGCCTTGAGCACGGTGAGTTGTTGTTGCGGCTGGGGTGCGAAGTCGCTCAAGGCTATTTCATCGCCCGTCCGATGCCGCCCTCCGAGGTGCCGGCCTGGGTGGCGGGGTTTGTCGCCCCGTCGCAATGGCAGGCACTCGATCAAATAGCCTGACTCGCTCTATATAGCAGCCTTCGGCAGCTGCTACGGGGGCGGGTTACCGGTATAGAGCCGGATGATGTCATTGATCTCCCCCGACGTTTTCATTTGCTGCAACGTACGCAAAATGCGTTGTACCGGCACTTTCGGGTCATTGCGCACGTAACAACTGATAGGCTGTTCCTGCACCAGCGCAACGCTTTTCAGTTGCTGGTCGGGCAGCAGGCGCTGGTTGAACCAGTCCAGGGTCCATTGGTTGCTCACCGCGTAGCGATAGCGTCCAGCCAGCAGCTTTTCCAGCACCTGTTCCTGATTGCGTGCGTCCTCGCGGTGCAGCCGGTCGGCGTCGAACAGTGGTTGCAGGGTCGGGTAGCTATAGCCGAGGACGGTGCCGATCGACTGTTGTGGCAGTTCCGCTGGATTGACAGAATCGGGTGGGCCTTGCCGGCCAATCAGCATGTCGCGCTGAACCAGCAGCGGAACGCTCCAGATATAGTCGCCGGACGGGGTCGGCAACCAGTCTTGTGAGACGAAACAGCGCACATCGGCTTCGCCGTGTTCCATGGCGTTCTGTACTCGCGGCCGAGGCAACACGTGAAATTGCGCCGGCGCGCCGACCTGAGTCGCCAGGCTAAGCATGATGTCGTGCAGAATTCCCTGGGTCGGCCGGTCGCGCTCGATTTGCACCAAGGGCATGGCCCAGCTGTCCGGCACGACAAAGCGCAACGGCACTTCGGCGGCCGCGACGCTCAGGCTGACTAATAGCAGTGCCCCCAAGGCAAAGTGCATAAATGCTCCGGTACGGCTCAAGCCTGAGCTGATAAAAGCTCCTCAAAGTGCAGCTTAGCCAGAATAGACGAGCGCACCGGATGCAATTTTGGCCTTGCTCCGCTAGCATTAGCCGCTTCTGCTTCCTTCGCTGCGACGGTTTTCGATGAGTTATCAGGTTCTTGCACGTAAATGGCGTCCGCGCTCGTTCCGCGAAATGGTCGGCCAGACCCATGTGCTCAAGGCTCTGATCAATGCCTTGGACAGCCAGCGGCTGCACCACGCCTACCTGTTTACCGGTACCCGCGGGGTCGGCAAGACCACCATCGCGCGGATCATCGCCAAATGCCTGAATTGTGAAACAGGTATCACTTCGACGCCCTGTGGCGAGTGCTCGGTGTGCCGCGAAATCGATGAAGGCCGCTTCGTCGACCTGATCGAGATCGACGCCGCGAGCCGGACCAAGGTCGAAGACACCCGCGAGCTGCTCGACAACGTGCAGTACGCGCCGAGCCGCGGGCGCTTCAAGGTCTACCTGATCGACGAAGTGCACATGCTTTCCAGCCATTCCTTCAATGCGCTGTTGAAAACCCTCGAAGAGCCGCCGCCCTACGTCAAGTTCATCCTGGCTACCACCGATCCGCAGAAACTTCCTGCAACGATTCTCTCGCGGTGCCTGCAGTTCTCCCTGAAGAACATGACCCCTGAGCGGGTGGTCGAGCATCTGAGCCATGTGCTGAGCGTCGAGAACGTGCCGTTCGAAGACGATGCGCTGTGGCTGCTGGGTCGCGCCGCCGACGGTTCGATGCGCGATGCCATGAGCCTGACCGACCAGGCCATCGCCTTCGGTGAAGGCAAGGTTCTGGCCGCCGACGTGCGGGCGATGCTCGGCACCCTCGATCACGGCCAGGTCTACGACGTCCTGCATGCGCTGATCGAAGGCGATGCCAAGGCGTTGCTCGAAGCCGTGCGCCATCTGGCCGAGCAAGGCCCGGACTGGAACGGCGTGCTCTCGGAAATTCTCAACGTGTTGCACCGTGTTGCCATCGCCCAGGCCCTGCCTGAAGGTGTCGACAACGGCCATGGCGACCGTGATCGCGTATTGGCACTGGCCCAGGCACTGCCGGCCGAAGATGTGCAGTTCTATTACCAGATGGGCCTGATCGGTCGCCGGGATTTGCCGCTGGCACCGGATCCGCGCGGCGGCTTCGAAATGGTCCTGCTGCGAATGCTCGCATTCAGGCCAGCAGACACCGAGGACGCTCCGAGGCAACCGCTAAAGCCAGTGGGGATCAGCCAGGCCACAGTTGATTCCGCAAACTCAGTGGCTGCCGCGCCGATTGTTGCGCCGGTAGTCGCTGCGGCCGTGGCACCGGTTCCAGTGGCGCCCGTGGTTGCACCAGCACCTGTCCCGGCCGTTGCGCCTGAACCCGTCGCGCCGGTGGCGGTGCCTGAGCCCGAGCCAGTGGTCGAGCCCGTAGCGGTCGAAGAAGTCGTCGATCTGCCCTGGAACGATCCGGTAGAGCCCGAGGTTGTCCAGCAGCCTGCTGTCGAGCCGGTGCTGGAGACGGCCGGTGAACAACCCGAATTACCGCCGATGCCCATGCCGACGCCCGACAGCGTGGTGCCGGATGCGCCTGAGTGGGCCGCTGCGCCGATTCCGGAACCGTCCGTGGCCGAAGTCGATGCCGCCACGCCGGGCATCGACCTGGATGACGAACCGCCGCTGGACGAGGACTACATCGAGCCGGACATGGATTCGGCCTACAGCTACCTCGACGATCTGGCCAGTGAGCATACCGCCGAACCTGCGGCGCAGCCCGAGCCTGAACCGGCCGCGATGCCGGCCACCGGCCTGGCCCTGCAATGGCTGGAGTTGTTCCCGAAATTGCCGGTGTCCGGCATGACCGGCAGCATCGCCGCCAACTGCACGCTGATCGCCGTCGATGGCGACAATTGGCTGTTGCACCTGGACCCGGCCCACAGCGCCCTGTTCAACGCGACGCAACAACGTCGCCTCAACGATGCGCTGAACCAGCATCACGGGCGTACGCTGACCCTGAGCATTGAGCTGATCAAGCCCGAGCAGGAAACCCCGGCCCAGGCGGCGTCCCGGCGTCGTGCCGACCGTCAGCGCGAGGCCGAGGAATCGATCCATGGCGATCCGTTCATCCAGCAAATGATGCAGCAGTTCGGGGCGGTGGTCCGTCACGATACTATTGAACCTGTCGAGGCCCTGGTCAGTCAGGGCTAATAACTGAAGGCGCCTGGCCGCACTCGCCGGGCGCTGTTTTTATCCAAGTACTTTTGAGGTGATTCCCATGATGAAAGGTGGCATGGCCGGCCTGATGAAGCAGGCGCAGCAGATGCAGGAAAAAATGGCCAAGATGCAGGAAGAGCTGGCCAACGCCGAAGTCACCGGTAAGGCCGGTGGCGATATGGTCACCGTGGTAATGACCGGTCGTCACGACGTCAAGCGCGTGACCATCGATCCAAGCCTGGTCGAAGGCCTGAGCGAAGACGACAAAGAGATGCTGGAGGCTGTATTCGCCGCCGCCGTCAACGATGCCGTGCGCAAGATCGAAGCCAACAGCCAGGACAAAATGGGCAGCATGACCGCTGGCATGCAACTGCCACCGGGTATGAAATTGCCATTCTGATTCGCCAGCGCGGGTCGGATGGGTTAAAAAAAATGCCAGGCATCGCGCCTGGCATTTTTGTTTCTGCCTGCGGTTTACCCTGTGGTGAGGGGGCTTGCCCCCGTTGGCTCGCGAAGCGGGCCCAGCATTGAAAGCTGTATTGACTGATTTAACGACTGCTGCGCAGCCGAACGGGGGCAAGCCCCCTCGCCACAGGGTAATTGACGCTGCTATTTGACGCTAAACAGAGGCGCGGGTATAAACCGCGTCTCGTTGTTATGTCGGACTTTTCCCCATGAGCTTCAGCCCTTTGATTCGCCAACTGATCGATGCCCTGCGAATTTTGCCGGGTGTGGGTCAGAAAACTGCCCAGCGCATGGCGTTGCAACTGCTTGAGCGCGATCGCAGCGGCGGTTCGCGACTGGCCCAGGCGCTGAGCCAGGCCATGGAAGGGGTGGGCCACTGCCGTTTGTGCCGCACGCTGACCGAAGACGATCTGTGCCCGCAATGCGCCGATCCACGCCGCGACGACACCTTGCTGTGTGTGGTGGAAGGTCCGATGGACGTGTACGCGGTGGAGCAGACCGGTTTCCGCGGTCGCTACTTTGTGCTCAAGGGCCACCTGTCGCCTCTGGACGGCTTGGGGCCGGAAGCCATCGGCATCCCACAACTGATGGCGCGGATCGAAGAGGCGGGCACATTTACCGAAGTCATCCTCGCCACCAACCCGACGGTGGAAGGCGAAGCCACGGCGCATTACATCGCCCAACTGCTCAGCAACAAAGGCCTGGTTGCCTCGCGTATTGCCCATGGCGTGCCGTTGGGTGGCGAGCTGGAACTGGTGGATGGCGGGACATTGGCGCATTCGTTTGCCGGGCGTAAGCCGATTTCGCTGTAACCGCATCTTCAATCCTCACTTGAATACCAAGCAAGCGCTCGGTTAACTTCGCTGAACCTTCAGTGGAGTTCGCCGATGCCTGCCTTCCAGGAATACTTCGACCCCAGCCACCAATTGGTCCGCGACAGCGTCAGACGTTTCGTCGAGCGCGAGATTCTTCCGGACATCGATCAGTGGGAAGAAGCTGAAAGCTTCCCTCGTGAGCTCTACCTCAAGGCCGGCGCGGCGGGGATTCTGGGCATCGGCTATCCCGAAGCCTTGGGCGGTAGCCACGAAGGGGATGTGTTCGCCAAGATCGCCGCCAGTGAAGAACTGATGCGCTGCGGTTCCGGTGGTCTGGTCGCGGGGCTGGGCTCGCTGGACATCGGCCTGCCGCCGATCCTCAAGTGGGCCAGGCCCGAAGTCCGCGATCGCGTAGTGCCTCAGGTGCTGGCGGGCGAGAAGATCAGCGCCCTGGCCGTCACCGAGCCCAGCGGCGGCTCCGACGTCGCTAACCTGCAAACCCGCGCCGTGCGTGATGGCGACTTTTACCGGGTCAGCGGTAGCAAAACCTTCATTACCAGCGGCGTTCGCGCGGATGTCTACACCGTGGCGGTGCGCACCGGCGAGCCGGGATTCGGCGGCATCAGTTTGCTGCTGATCGAGAAGGGCACGCCGGGTTTCACCGTCGGTCGTCAGTTGAAGAAAATGGGCTGGTGGGCGTCCGACACCGCCGAGCTGTTTTTCGATGATTGCCGGGTGTCGGCCAGCCATTTGATCGGTGCCGAAAACGGGGGCTTTGCCTGCATCATGGGTAATTTCCAGAGCGAGCGTCTGGCTCTGGCGCTGATGGCCAACATGACCGCAGAGTTGGCGCTGGAGGAGAGCCTGAAATGGGCTGGTCAGCGTGAAGCCTTCGGCAAACCCATCGGCAAGTTCCAGGTGCTCAAGCACCGCCTCGCGGAAATGGCCACGGCATTGGAGGTGTCTCGGGAATTCACCTACCGCCAGGCGGCGAAAATGGCAGCCGGGCAGAGTGTGATCAAAGAGATTTCCATGGCGAAGAATTTCGCTACAGACACGGCAGATCGCATTACCACCGACGCGGTGCAGATTCTGGGTGGTATGGGTTACATGCGTGAAAGTCTGGTGGAGCGGCTGTACCGCGATAACCGGATTCTGTCGATTGGTGGCGGGACGCGGGAAGTGATGAACGAGATTATCAGCAAGCAGATGGGGCTGTAGTTGGTGGTGTGGCAACTGACGCCATCGCGGGCAAGCCCGCGAAGGCGTCCTTCCAGACGCCGCTTACTTATCGCTCAACGCAAACTGCGTCAGACAGAAAGTCGCAATCCCCATGTCTTCCAGCCGTTGCGAACCACCCAGCTCCGGCAAGTCAATGATCGCCGCCGCTTCATGCACCCGCGCGCCCATGCGCCGAACCAGGTTGGCCGCCGCAATCAGCGTGCCGCCGGTGGCGATCAGGTCATCGAACAGCACCACCGAATCCCCCTCGCACAGGCTGTCGGCGTGGACTTCAAGGAAGGCTTCGCCGTATTCGGTCGCGTAACCTTCGGCCAGCACGTCGGCAGGCAATTTGCCCTGCTTGCGGAACAACACCAATGGCTTGTTCAACTGATACGCCAATATCGAACCGATCAGGAACCCGCGCGCGTCCATGGCGCCGATGTGGGTGAAGTCGGCCTCGACGTAGCGATGGGCAAAGCTGTCCATCACCAGGCGCAGGGCCGTGGGCGACTGGAACAGCGGGGTGATGTCGCGAAAGATCACGCCCGGCTTGGGAAAGTCGATCACGGGGCGGATCAGGGATTTGATGTCGAAGGAGTCGAAGACCATCGTCGAAGTGTCCTGGCGGGCTGCAAACGTCGCAGTATAACGGCGGCTGAACCGTTTCGCTCAGCCACCGTGAAAGGATCAACCTTCGATCGAGCCACCGGCCAGGGCGCAGAGCTGGATCGGGTCGAGGATGTGCACTTCCTTGCCCTCGGCGGCGATCAGTTCGTTTTGCTGGAAGCGGGTGAACACCCGGGACACGGTTTCCACCGCCAAGCCCAGGTAATTGCCGATTTCGTTGCGCGACATGCTCAACCGGAACTGGTTGGCCGAGAACCCCCGGGCGCGGAAACGGGCCGACAGGTTGACCAGAAAGGTGGCAATGCGCTCGTCGGCGGTTTTCTTCGACAGCAGCAACATCATTTGCTGATCGTCACGAATCTCGCGGCTCATCACGCGCATCAACTGACGGCGCAGTTGTGGCAGTTGCAGGGCCAGTTCGTCGAGGCGCTCGAACGGGATCTCGCACACCGAAGTGGTTTCCAGGGCTTGCGCCGAGACCGGATGCTTTTCGGTGTCCATGCCTGACAGGCCGACCAGTTCACTCGGCAAATGGAAGCCGGTGAGTTGCTCTTCGCCGCCATCGCTCAGGCTGAAAGTCTTCAGGGCACCGGAGCGGACTGCATAAACAGAATCGAACGTGTCGCCCTGGCGAAACAGAAACTCGCCTTTTTTCAGCGGGCGACCACGTTTGACGATTTCGTCCAGCGCATCCATGTCTTCCAGATTCAGAGAAAGTGGCAGGCAGAGAGGGGCCAGGCTGCAATCCTTGCAATGGGCCTGGTTATGAGCGCGCAGTTTTACTGGCTCGGACATTTCTTTAATCCTTGTGGGAAAACACGCATAAGACGTAAGGGTACCCCACGGGAGGACATTCGGGCCAGCCTGCGACAATTTAACCTCATACTCTAAATTACGCGTGAGAAACGCTGGCGATTGCTGTGTCCCAGATAAGCATCGAACACCATGCACACCGAACGCACCAGCAGCCGGCCTGCGGGCAGCACGGTGATTCTTTCATTGTCCAACACGATCAGTCCGTCCTCGGCCATGTCCTGCAGTTGTGGCCAAAGCTCGCCGAAGTAACCGCGAAAATCGATATTGAAGGCCTGTTCGATGTCCGCGAATTCCAGGTTGAAATGGCAAATCAGTTGCTGAATCACCGCCCTACGCAAGCGATCGTCGGCATTGCACAGCAGGCCACGGTTGGTGGCCAGTTGCGCGGACGCCAAAGCGTTCTGGTACTGGGTCAGGTCGCTGCTGTTCTGGCAGTACAGGTCGCCGATCTGGCTGATGGCCGATACCCCCAGGCCGATCAGATCGCAATGACCGTGGGTGGTGTAGCCCTGGAAGTTGCGTTGCAAGGTCGACTCTTCCTGGGCAATCGCCAGTTCATCATCGGGCAGGGCGAAGTGGTCCATGCCGATGTAGCGGTAACCGGCGGCCGTCAGTTGTTCGATGGTGCGCTGGAGCATTTCCAGTTTCTGCGCCGGCGCCGGCAGATCGTTGCTGTTGATCCGCCGTTGCGGCATGAAGCGCTCTGGCAGATGGGCGTAGTTGAACACTGAGAGCCGGTCCGGTTGCAGGCTGATGACTTCGTCGACGGTGCGGGCGAAGTTCTCGGGCGTCTGCTTCGGCAAGCCGTAGATCAGATCGATGTTGATCGAGCGATATTGCAGGGTCCGGGCGGCGTCGATCACCGCACGGGTTTCTTCCAGGCTTTGCAGGCGATTGACCGCCCGCTGTACCGCCGGGTCGAGGTCTTGCAGGCCGATGCTGACCCGGTTGAAGCCCAGTTCCCGGAGCAGGCCCATGGTCGACCAGTCGGCTTCGCGCGGGTCGATCTCGATGCCGTAGTCGCCGGAATCGTCGTCCAGCAGATTGAAATGCTTGCGCAGCCGGGCCATCAGCTGACGCAGTTCATCGTGGCTGAGAAAGGTCGGTGTGCCGCCGCCGAAA
This sequence comes from Pseudomonas sp. B21-019, assembly GCF_024749225.1. Lineage (NCBI taxonomy): Bacteria > Pseudomonadati > Pseudomonadota > Gammaproteobacteria > Pseudomonadales > Pseudomonadaceae > Pseudomonas > Pseudomonas sp. B21-019. Next base: position 4,314,249 of record NZ_CP087193.1, on the reverse strand, counting down.
TGCAGTTGCTCGACTTTTTGCATGGGGTCGAGGTGGCAGGCGATCAGCTGGATTTCCTGTTCCAGGCGCTGCAAATAGGGCAGGGCGCGGCCGCGGTCCTTGGTAATGACTTTGTTGCAGGCGCAGTAGTAGCAAATGTTCGCGCAGAACGGCACGTGCACATACAGGGATAACGGCCGCAGCGCCTTGCGGCTGTCGCGCAGGGCATGAAACAGGTCGAAGGTGCCGACCTGGCTGTCGAATTGCACGGCCGTCGGATACGAGGTGTAGCGTGGCCCCGCCAGGTCGTAACGGCGGATCAGATCTGTGTCCCAACGAATGGCGTCGAGCATGCGGGCATTCCCCCGGATAGGCTGGCAGTGTCGGCGAGTCTAGGGGCTGCGACGTTGCGGCATCTTGATTTGCATCAACGGGTGTCAAGATCAAGATCTTTTGCCCTTTAATGCCCCATCAACCAATGCTGATGCGGCCCCGGAAAGGTCCAGATGCCGAACACCATCACCAACAAGCCGCCGGTCATGCGCACGCTGCGTTTGCGCAACAACGCCGTGACCCGCTCGGCGGCCAGGCCTGTGGCGAGCAGCACCGGCCAGGTGCCCAACCCGAACGCCAGCATCAGCAACGCACTGTCCAGCGCATTACCCTGACTCGCCGACCACAGCAATGTGCTGTAAACCAGCCCGCATGGCAGCCAGCCCCACAGCGCGCCGAGCAGTAAGGCGCGGGGCAGGTTCGACACCGGCAACAGTGTGTTGGCGATAGGCTGGATATGCCGCCACAGGCCGCGACCGAGGCTTTCGATGCGGGTCAATCCGCTCCACCAGCCGGCCAGGTACAGCCCCATGGCGATCAGCAGCAATCCGGCGAGGATGCGCATGAACATCGCCGCCGGGCTATTGGCCACGGCCCAACCGGCCAGGCCGATCAGCAGGCCGGCCGCGGCGTAGCTGAGAATCCGCCCCAGGTTGTAGGCCAGCAACAATCGGAAGCGTCGGCTGCGTTGTTCCTTGGGGATCGCCAGGGTCAACGCGCCCATCAAGCCGCCGCACATGCCCAGGCAATGGCCGCCACCGAGCAAGCCGAGGATCAGCGCAGAGACCAGAAGCGGTGCCAACTCAAGCATGGGGTGGCGCCTTGTCGTCCGGTTTGACCGGATGGCCGCTGGCCTCGTCGACTGCTGCCGTGTGCTTCGGGTCCTGGTCATCGAACAGGATGCTGTGGGCCGGGCCGTCGAGGTCGTCGTACTGACCGCTGTCGACCGCCCAGAAGAAGATGTAGATAGCGATGGCCACGATCAGCAGCGCGGCCGGGATCATCACGTAGAGAGCTGGCATCTGGACTCCATGCCCGCGCGGCTCAAGCCGGCAGCGGACGGGTTTCTGGCGTGGCGCTGGTGGCTGGCGCGCTCGGCAGGCGAGTCAGGCGCAAAGCATTCAACACCACGGTCAACGAACTGATGGACATGCCGACCGCGGCCCATACCGGAGTGATCCAGCCGAGGGCGGCGAATGGCAACATGAGGCCATTGTACAGCGCTGCCCACAGCAAGTTCTCGATGATGACCCGACGGGTGCGACGGGCCAGGCTGAAGGCTTGCACCAGCGCGTCGAGTCGGTTCGACAGCAACACCGCGTCGGCACTGGTTTTTGCCAGATCGGTGGCCGAGCCCATCGCGACGCTGATGTCGGCGGCGGCCAGCACCGGCACGTCGTTGACCCCGTCACCGAGCATCAACACCTTGCGACCTTCCAGGTGCAGCTGTTGCAGCACCTGCAATTTATCGTCCGGGCGCAAACCGCCACGGGCCTCGTCGATACCCAGTTCGGCGGCGACGCTGGCGACCATCGGCGAGCTGTCGCCGGACAGCAGCAAGGTGCGCCAGCCGCGTGCCTTGCATGCCGCCAGCAGGGCGGGGGCGTCGGCGCGCAAACGGTCATCGAGGACAAACCACGCCAGTGGTCCCTGGCTGTCGCCGAGCAGCAGCCATTGGCCGGGTTCATCGGGCATCATCGGCAGTTGAGCACCGCTGAGCTCGCAGACAAAACCCGGTTGGCCAATGCGCAGGAGTTGCGCGCCGACCAAGCCTTCAAGGCCCAGGCCCGGCGTGCTGTGGACCTCTTCGGCGGCCAGCGGCGCGCGGCCAAAAGCCCGGGCGATCGGGTGTTCGGAACGGTTTTCCAGGGCGGCGGCGAGGCTCAGGCATTGATCGCTCGCCAGAGCCCCAAGCGGCCGGATCGAACGCAAGGCCAGACGACCTTCGGTGAGGGTGCCGGTCTTGTCGAAAATCACCGTATCGATCTGGTTCAGGCCTTCCAGTACATGGCCGCGCGTCAGCAGCAAACCGAGTTTGTGCAGTGTGCCGGTGGCGGCGGTGAGGGCGGTCGGCGTGGCCAGGGACAATGCGCACGGGCAGGTCGCAACCAGCATCGCCAGGACAATCCAGAACGCTCGCGATGAATCCAGCTCCCACCAGAGCAGGCCGATGGCGGCCACTGCGATAAGCGTCAGCAGCAAGAACCACTGCGCGGCGCGGTCGGCGATTTCCGCCAGCCGCGGCTTTTCGGCCTGGGCGCGATCCAGCAGGCGGACGATGGCCGACAGGCGCGTGTCCTGACCCAGCGCCAGGACTTCTACGGTCAACGCACCCTCGACGTTCAAGGTGCCGGCGGTGACCGCGTCGCCCAGGGTCCGTGGTTGCGGCAGGTATTCGCCGGTGAGCAGGGATTCGTCGATGCTCGACTGACCGTCGAGGATCTTGCCGTCGGCCGGCAGGATCGCGCCGGGGTGCACCAGCACCTGATCGCCCACGCGCAGCTCGCTGAGCAGAATTCGCTCGCTCTGGCCGTCGGCACTCAGCCGCAGGCAGGAGGCGGGCAACAGATTGACCAGTTGTGCGGTCGCGGCGGCGGTTCGCTCCCGGGCACGGCGTTCCAGGTAGCGCCCAGCCAGCAGGAACAGCGCAAACATTCCCACCGCATCGAAATACAGCTCGCCAACCCCGGTGATCGAAGTCCAGATCCCGGCAATATAGGCACTGCCGATTGCCAGTGACACCGAGACGTCCATGGTCAGGTGCCGGGTGCGCAGATCGCGCATTGCCCCTTTGAAGAACGGCGCGCAGCTGTAAAACACGATCGGCGTAGTGAGAAACAATGCGACCCAGCGCAGGATGGTGTGCAGTTCGGGGCTGAGGTCGATGTTGAATTCCGGCCAGGTGGCCATGGTCGCCATCATCGCTTGAAACCACAGCAGTCCGGCAACGCCGAGTTGGCGCAGGGCCAGGCGGTTTTCGCTGGCCAGTTGTTCGCTGGCGCGGTCGGCCTGATAAGGGTGAGCGGCGTAACCGATGTGGCGCAATTCGCTGAGCACCTGACTCAACGGCAATTGCGCGTCGGCCCAGCGCACGTGCAAGCGATGGTTGGACAGGTTCAGGCGCGCCTCGGCCACTGCCGGCAGGCTGCGAAGATGTTTTTCGATCAGCCAGCCGCAGGCGGCGCAACTGATGCCTTCCATCAACAGGGTGGTTTCGGCGAGTTCGCCTTCGTGGCGGACAAAGGGTTGCTGCACATCGGCGCGATCATACAGCGCCAACTCGTCGACCAACTGCACCGGCAAGGCTTCGGGGTTGGCCGAGGCTTCGCTGCGATGCTGGTAATAACTTTCCAGCCCACCGGCCACGATGGCCTCGGCCACCGCCTGGCAACCCGGGCAGCAGAATTCGCGGGTATCCCCGAGGACGGCGGCGGTAAAGCGGCTACCGGCCGGGACGGGCAGGGCGCAGTGGTAGCAGGGGGTTGGAGTGGTCATGTTTGTTGCCATGGAAACCATTGTGGCAGGCCCAAAGGCCTCTGTGGCGAGGGGGCTTGCCCCCGTTGGACCGCGCAGCGGTCCCAAAGACAGTCAGCGCGAACTTCTCGATAGATCGAGTAGACAACCTGCGGCTGCTGCGCAACCGAACGCGGGCAAGCCCGCTCGCCACAGGAGATCGTTGTGACTATTTTTTCAGGTCTTCAGCACCTTGCAACGGCTCATCACCGAGCAACAGATCCTTGGCATGGCTGACCTGTTCTTCTTCGAACATGCGCCAGGTCTTGTCATCCTGCACACCCAACAACTCAACGAAACGCCGGCCTTCAACCTTGTCGCTCAGCTGGCCGATGTAGCGGCCCTGTTCGGTTTCGCTGCGGGCCAGGGTGATCTTGCGATCCTTCTCTGGCTGGGTCGGCGAAATCAGATTCAGCTCAAGGGTTTTCGGTTGGCTGTTGCCGCTCAGGCGCAGGTCGACTTCGCCGGTCAGCTCATCCAGGTGCACGCTGGCTCGCAGTTGCAGGGTCTGGGCCAGCAGTTCCCGGTCCAGGGAGCGGTTGATGCCTTTGCCCGCCTCGTAATAGTTGTCGTTGACCAGGTTGTCCGGGTGATTCACTGCGATGGTCACCATCGACAGGGTCAAGGTCACCGAACAGGCCAGGATGGCGATGATGATCCACGGCCAAAGGTGCTTGTACCAGGGACTTGCGGCAGTTGCTGCGGGCATGATCACTTCTCTCAACGAATTTGTGGGCCGATGAATCGGCTCTTGGCTTCAACGTGGACGCTGGCGTCATCGGCATCCTTGAGGATGAATTTCACCTCGTTGGTGCTTGACGGCAGTTGCTCCGGTGAGCTGGACAACTCGACCGGCTGGCTGAAAATTTCCCCGGCCGCGACTTTGATCTCGCGCTTGCCTTGCAGCTTGAGGTCCGGCAGGCCGGTGGCTTCGAGCACGTAGGTGTGGTCGCGCTGATCCTTGTTCATGATCTTCAGGCTGTAGACGTTTTCGATCCGGCCTTCGGCGTTCTCGCGGTACAGCACGCGGTCCTTGCTGACATCGAAACCGACCAGCGAGCGCATGAAGAACGCGGTCACCAGCAACGCGATCATGGTCAGCAACACCAAGGCGTAGCCGATCAGGCGCGGGCGCAGTTTATGGGTTTTTTGCCCCGACAGGTTGTGCTCGGTGGTGTAGCTGATCAGGCCGCGCGGGTAATCCATCTTGTCCATGATGCTGTCGCAGGCGTCAATGCAGGCCGCGCAGCCGATGCATTCGATTTGCAGGCCGTCGCGGATGTCGATGCCGGTGGGGCAGACCTGGACGCACATGGTGCAGTCGATGCAATCGCCCAGGCCCTGAGCCTTGTAGTCGATGCCTTTCTTGCGCGGACCACGGCTTTCGCCACGGCGCGGGTCGTAGGAGACGATCAGCGTATCCTTGTCGAACATTACGCTCTGGAAGCGTGCATAAGGGCACATGTAAATGCACACCTGTTCGCGTAACCAGCCGGCGTTGCCGTAGGTGGCGAGGGTGAAGAAACCGACCCAGAAATACGACCAGCCATCGGCTTCACCGGCGAAGAAGTCGATCACCAGTTCACGAATCGGCGAGAAGTAGCCGACGAAGGTCATGCCGGTCACGAAGCCGATCAGCAGCCACATCGTGTGCTTGCTGAATTTGCGCAGGAATTTGTTGGCACTCATCGGCGCCTTGTCGAGCTTGATGCGCTGGTTGCGGTCGCCTTCGGTGACCTTTTCGCACCACATGAAGATCCAGGTCCAGACGCTTTGCGGGCAGGTGTAGCCGCACCAGACCCGACCGGCATACACGGTAATGAAGAACAGGCCGAAGGCGCTGATGATCAGAATGCCCGAGAGCAGGATGAAATCCTGGGGCCAGAAGGTCGCGCCAAAAATGAAGAACTTACGCTCCGGCAGGTTCCACCAGACGGCCTGATGACCGCCCCAGCTCAGCCACACCGTGCCGAAATACAGCAGAAACAGTGCGGCACCACCCGTCATCCGCAGGTTACGGAACAGACCGGTGAAGGCGCGGGTGTAGATCTTTTCTCGAGAGGCGTAGAGGTCGACGCTGTTGTTCGCGTTCTTGGCAGGTGGAGTGACGTCGTGTACCGGAATCTGATTGCTCATCATTGCATCCCACGGCAGTGGAAAAATGCCTCGGTCAGTACGTGCCGACCGCGGTCAAAAAGAGGTGTTGCAGTGGCGCAATGATACGCCTGTAGCTCTAACTCAAGGGTGCGACCTTTGGTCACGTTGGTGGAAATCAACTGACAGTGTAATGACTTGAATCAATTGACTTGTGAATTATGGACGGTTACGCGAGTGTTGGCGCTCAATCGGCCCATGGATTGATCAGGGCAACACCACTGGATTGAAAATCGCTGATGTTACGGGTGACCACTGTAAGGCCATGAACCAGCGCGGTCGCTGCGATCAGGGCGTCGCTTTCGTTGGCGCGGTCCGGAACATGCAGGCTGGCACAGCGTAGCGCCACAGCGGCGTCGACCGGCAAGATTCTGGCATCGAAAGCCGGAATGACATGTCGCTTCAGCCACGCACGCAAAACCTTCCCTTGCGCGGGGTCACGTCGCTCCATTCGTAATACCCCTGTCTCCAGTTCCTTCAAGGTAATGGCCGAAATAAACATACGTGGTGCGATGACACTTTTGGCCCAGGCGACGACGTTTACATCGGCCTGGGGTTTGCGTAGTTCAGAAATCACGTTGGTGTCGAGTAGAAACATCAGGACAGGTCCACGGGGCGATGAATGATCACGGCACGCTCGGTTTCGAATTCGATGTCGGCTGCTTCTGGCATCACCAACAGATCGACGATGTTGGCGTTTATGCCAGTCAATTTTTGGTACTCCTCAATGCTTAGCAGTACGTGAGCGGGCTTGCCACGGTCGGTGATGATAACCGGCCCCTGACGCGTGGCTTTTTTGGCACTACTTGTGTCCTGATTGAATTTACGGCTGGAAATGGTGGTGATGGCCATCATGGTTGACCCTCTTGAAAGTACTTTGTAGAAACGTTACTACTCGGCAGATCGTATCGCAACCTCATGGGTGACGGGTCCGCTACCACTGGTCGGTAGGGGGCAGGCAAGAGTGTCTAAAACAAAACGGCCCCGCCAATTCTCATTGGCGGGGCCGTTTTTTGCTTCAAGCATTTGCCTTACTGGGCGTCTGCCACCGGCGCTTTCTCACCGTGAGAGAGGCTATAGACGTAAGCGGCCAACAGGTGAACCTTGTCGTTGCCTTGCAGCTGTTCTTGCGCAGGCATCTGGCCCTGACGGCCGTAACGGATGGTCTGCTGCAGTTGAGCGAAGCTCGAACCGTAGATGAACGCTGCCGGGTGAGTCAGGTTAGGGGCGCCCATGGCCGGGGTGCCTTTGCCTTCCGGACCATGGCAAGCCACGCAGTTGGCAGCGAACAGCTTCTGGCCGGCAACCGGGTCAGCCTTGGCGCCTTCCGGCAGTTTGCGGCCATCGAGGCTGGTCAGCACGTAAGCGGCAACGTCGCTGACGCCTTGTTCGCCGATCACTTCGGCCCAGGCCGGCATCACGGCGTGACGACCGCCCATGATGGTGGTCTTGATGGTTGCCGCTTCACCGCCCCAGCGCCAGTCGGCGTCGGTCAGGTTAGGGAAGCCATAAGCGCCCTTGGCGTCGGAACCGTGGCAGACCGAGCAGTTGGAGGCGAACAGGCGGCCACCCATCTTCAGGGCTTGCGGGTCCTTGGCGACTTCTTCGATTGGCATGGAAGCGAACTTGGCGAAGATCGGGCCGAACTTGGCGTCCGACCTGGCCATTTCCTTTTCCCACTCGTGGACGCCGGTCCAGCCGGTCTGGCCGTTGGCGAACGCGGTCTGCTTGTCGTTATCGAGGTAGCTGTAACCCGGCAGCAGGCCTTTCCAGTTACCCAGGCCCGGGTACAGGACCAGATAGCCAAGGGCGAAGATGATGGTGCCCACGAACAGCATGAACCACCATTTTGGCAGTGGGTTGTCGTACTCCTCGATCCCGTCGAAGGAGTGGCCGACCGTCTCGTCGGTCTGCTCGGCGCGCTGGCCCTTGCGGGTGGACAGCAGCAGCCAGGTCAGGGCGAAGATGGTGCCGAGACTGAGGACTGTGACGTACAGACTCCAGAACGTAGTCATTCTTTGTTACTCCTAGAAGCTTGCTCGACGTGCTTGATGGCTTCGGGATCATCCGCGAAAGGCAGCAAGGTCGCGTCTTCAAACTCCGACTTGCGCTTGGGGCTGAATACCCACAACGCCAGACCGATGAAGGCCACCATCACAACAACGGTGCCCAGGCCACGAATCATCCCGATATCCATCTAAATCACCGTTTGCTTTTGATGATGGTGCCCAGGCCTTGCAGATAGGCCACCAGCGCGTCCATTTCGGTTTTGCCCTTCACAGCATCCTTGGCGCCGGCGATGTCTTCGTCGGTGTAAGGGACGCCGAGCGTGCGCAAGACTTCCATTTTCTTGGCGGTGTCTTTGCCGTCGAGCTTGTTTTCCACGAGGAACGGGTAAGCCGGCATTTTCGACTCGGGCACCACGTTGCGCGGGTTGTACAAGTGCGCACGCTGCCAGTCATCGGAGTAACGACCGCCGACACGGGCCAGGTCCGGACCGGTACGCTTGGAACCCCACAGGAACGGGTGGTCCCAGACGCTTTCACCGGCGACCGAGTAGTGGCCGTAGCGTTCGGTTTCAGCGCGGAACGGGCGGATCATCTGCGAGTGGCAGCCGACACAACCGTTGGCGATGTAGATGTCGCGGCCTTCCAGTTCAAGGGCGGTACGAGGCTTCATGCCCTCGACCGGCTTGTTGGTAACGTCCTGGAAAAACAGCGGAACGATCTGGGTCAGGCCGCCGATGCTGACGGCGATAACCATGAAGAAGGCCAGCAGGCCAATATTCTTCTCGACTGCTTCATGCTTCATCAGTGAGCTCCAACTACAGCAATCTTGGCGGCGGCTTCAGCTTCAGCCGGGTCCGAGGCACGAACGGTACGGAACACGTTGTAGGCCATCAACAGCATGCCGCTGGCAAAGAACGCGCCGCCCAGGGCACGAACGATGAAACCAGGGTGGCTGGCTTGCAGCGCTTCCACGAACGAGTAGGTGAGGGTGCCGTCGTCGTTGATTGCACGCCACATCAGGCCCTGGGTGATGCCGTTGACCCACATCGACGCGATGTACAGCACGGTACCGATGGTCGCGAGCCAGAAGTGCGCGTTGATCAGGCCGGTGCTGTGCATTTGTGCACGGCCGAACAGTTTCGGGATCATGTGGTAGATGGCGCCGATCGAGATCATCGCTACCCAGCCCAAGGCGCCGGCGTGTACGTGGCCGATGGTCCAGTCGGTGTAGTGCGAGAGCGAGTTGACGGTCTTGATGGCCATCATCGGGCCTTCGAAGGTCGACATGCCGTAGAACGCCAGCGACACGACCAGGAAACGCAGGATCGGGTCGGTGCGCAGCTTATGCCAGGCGCCCGACAGGGTCATCATGCCGTTGATCATGCCGCCCCAGCTCGGAGCCAGCAGGATGATCGACATCGCCATGCCTAGGGACTGAGCCCAGTCCGGCAGTGCGGTGTAGTGCAGGTGGTGCGGACCGGCCCAGATGTACAGGGTGATCAGCGCCCAGAAGTGCACGATCGACAGGCGATAGGAGTAGATCGGACGCTCGGCCTGCTTCGGCACGAAGTAGTACATCATCCCCAGGAAACCGGTGGTCAGGAAGAAGCCCACGGCGTTGTGGCCGTACCACCACTGGATCATCGCGTCGGTCGCACCCGCGTAGGCCGAGTAGGACTTGAACAGGCTGACCGGCAGCGACATGTGGTTGACGATGTGCAGCATCGCGGTCACGACGATGAAGGCACCGTAGAACCAGTTACCGACATAGATGTGCTTGGTCTTGCGCTTGACGATGGTGCCGAAGAACACCAGACCGTAGGTGACCCAGACGATGGCCAGCAGAATAGCCAGGGGCCATTCCAGTTCCGCGTATTCCTTGGTGGTGGTGAAACCCATCGGCAAGGTCACGATCGCGCCGACGATCACCGCTTGCCAACCCCAGAAGGTGAAGGCCGCGAGGCTGTCGGAGATCAGTCGCGTTTGGCAGGTTCGCTGCACGACGTAATAAGAAGTGGCAAACAGAGCACAACCACCGAAGGCGAAAATCACCAGGTTGGTGTGCAACGGGCGTAAGCGTCCAAAAGTCGTCCACGGCAGACCGAAGTTCAATTCCGGCCATACGAGCTGTGAGGCGATGAAGACACCAAGCCCCATGCCAAGGATCCCCCAGACCACCGTCATGATGGCGAACTGGCGGACTACCTTATAGTTATAAGCAGTCGGACTGATTGCTGTGCTCATTCTAAGGTTCCACGGTTTGGGTGTTTTATTAGGAGTAAAAATCGGCCGCAAGTATGGAGAAAGCGGGGGGTCATTGCAACGCGCCATGACCTGGGTCAATGCTTTCAAAACCTGATTCTGCGGCCTTTCCATGCGCCGCGTAAGGACAAAATTGCCCTCTGACAAAATGTCGCAGCGGATGAAAAAGGCGAGGGGTTCAAGTCAGATGTAACGGGGTGTGTTCAAACGTAACGATCGAGGGACAGACGGCAATTTGCGCGACAGCCGGTATCTACCAGCCTTTGCGGCCTGTCATCGAACAGAATCGTCGAACACATCGGGTAAAATCGACCTGGAACCGACTCATGCCAGTCCGCACCGAGCAAGCTTAGACCCGAATCTGGTGAACCGAAAGGAAGGGGAACGGGAGGGTGCGACAATGGGTCGCAAAGAGGCAGGGAACTGCCGCATTCCGCAGAATGCGGCAGCAGAGCGGTCAAAAATTATTCGCTTTTGCCTTGTGCCTGCAAACGCTCGGTGCCGACTCCGTGGGACAAGCTGTACACATAAGCGGCCAGCAATTGCACCTTGTCGTTGCCCAGCAGTTCGTTTTGCGCCGGCATGTGGCCCTGGCGACCATGGCGAATAGTCTGTTGCAGTTGCGCCAGGCTGGTACCGTAGATAAAACCGGCCGGGTGCGTCAGATTCGGCGCGCCCATGGCTTCAGTGCCCTGGCCGTTTGCCCCATGACAGGCTACGCAGGTGGTGCTGAACAGTTGCTGTCCGGCTTGCACGTCGGCACCACTGTCGGCTGGCAGCGGCAGGCCGGCCAATTCGTGACGCACGTACGCGGCGACGTTCTTCACCCCGGTCTCACCCAACACTTCACCCCAGGCCGGCATGGCCGCCATCCGGCCACCCATGATGGTGGTCTTGATGGTCTCGGCACTGCCGCCCCAGCGCCAATCGCTGTCGGCCAGGTTGGGGAAGCCGAACGCGCCCTTGGCATCCGAGCCGTGGCACACCGAGCAGTTGGAGGCGAACAGGCGGCCGCCCATTTTCAGCGCTTGCGGGTCTTTCGCTACTTCTTCCACCGGCATTGCTGCGAATTTGGCGAAGATCGGCCCGAATTTGGCGTCCGCCTTGCTCATCTCCTTTTCCCATTCGTGCACGCCGGTCCAGCCGTTTTCATAACCGGGCAGGATGCCTTTCCAGTTGCCCAGGCCCGGATAAAGAATCAGGTAGCCGACCGAGAACACCAGGGTGCCGGCGAACAGCATGAACCACCACTGCGGCAGTGGGTTGTCGTACTCCTCGATGCCGTCGAAGCTGTGGCCCATGGTCTGGTCGACGCTGCCCTTGGTTTCGCCCCGGCGAGTGCCGATCAGCAGCCAGGTCAGGCCGATCAGGCTGCCGATGGTCAGTACGCAGATCCACGCACTCCAGAAGGTGGTCATGGCCGGGCACTCCTTGTTGTTGCAGATTCTTGGGTAGTTTCGGGTTGCGGCTCGTCAGCGAACGGCAGCAGGCGCGCTTCGGCGAATTGCGGATTGCGCTTGCTGTTGAACACCCACAGGGTCAGGCCGACGAAGGCCACGAACACCACGACTGTGCCGAGGCCGCGGATCAGGCCTGTGCTCATATCAATGACCATGACTCACCTCTTGCTCTTGATGGCAGTGCCGAGCACTTGCAGGTAGGCGACCAGCGCGTCCATCTCGGTCTTGCCCTTGAGCGAAGCGACTGAGCCTGCAATGTCTTCGTCGGTGTACGGCACGCCGAGGGTGCGCATGGCGCGGATCTTGGTTTCGGTGTGGCTGCTGTCGAGCGGGTTGGCCACCAGCCATGGATACGCCGGCATCTTCGATTCCGGCACCACGTTGCGCGGGTTGTACAAGTGCGCGCGGTGCCAGTCTTCGGAGTAGCGCCCGCCGACTCGCGCCAGGTCCGGCCCGGTGCGCTTGGAGCCCCAGAGGAACGGGTGATCCCACACGCTTTCCCCGGCTACCGAGTAATGGCCGTAGCGTTCGGTTTCGGCGCGGAACGGGCGGATCATTTGCGAGTGGCAACCGACGCAGCCTTCGCGGATGTAAATGTCGCGACCTTCCAGTTGCAGCGCGGTGTAGGGCTTCATGCCTTCCACCGGTTTGTTGGTCACGTCCTGGAAGAACAGCGGGACGATCTGGGTCAGGCCGCCGATGCTCACGGCGAACACCATCAGCAACATCAGCAGGCCGACGTTTTTCTCGATTGTTTCGTGTTTCATGGCGGACTCCTCAGGCGATCTGCGCGGCAGCGACGGCTTCGGCAGGCTGCGAGGCCCGCACGGTGCGCCAGGTGTTGTAAGCCATCAGCAGCATGCCGCTGAGGAAGATCGCGCCGCCCACCAGTCGCACGATGAAGCCAGGATGGCTGGCCACCAGGGTTTCGACGAAGGAGTAGGTCAGCGTGCCGTCCTCGTTGACTGCGCGCCACATCAGGCCCTGGGCGATGCCGTTGACCCACATCGAGGCGATGTACAGCACGGTGCCGATGGTGGCGAGCCAGAAGTGCGCGTTGATCAGGCCGATGCTGTGCATCTGCTCGCGGCCGAAGACTTTCGGGATCATGTGGTACAGCGCACCAATGGAAATCATCGCCACCCAGCCGAGCGCGCCGGCGTGAACGTGGCCGATGGTCCAGTCGGTGTAGTGGGAGAGGGCGTTGACCGTCTTGATCGCCATCATCGGCCCTTCGAAGGTCGACATGCCGTAGAACGCCAGGGACACCACCAGGAAGCGCAGGATCGGGTCGCTGCGCAACTTATGCCAGGCACCCGACAGGGTCATCATGCCGTTGATCATCCCGCCCCAGCTCGGCGCCAGCAGGATCAGCGACATCACCATGCCCAGCGACTGCGCCCAGTCCGGCAGCGCGGTGTAGTGCAAGTGGTGGGGACCGGCCCAGATGTACAGGGTGATCAGCGCCCAGAAGTGCACGATCGACAAGCGATAGGAATACACCGGGCGTTCGGCCTGTTTCGGCACGAAGTAGTACATCATTCCGAGGAAACCTGCGGTGAGGAAAAAGCCTACGGCGTTGTGGCCGTACCACCACTGCACCATGGCATCGGTCGCACCGGAGTACAGCGAGTAGGACTTGGTCAGACTCACCGGCAATTCCAGGTTGTTGACGATATGCAGGATTGCCACGGTGATGATGAATCCACCGAAGAACCAGTTACCGACATAGATGTGCTTGGTCTTGCGCTGCATGATCGTGCCGAAGAACACGATGGCGTAGGCCACCCAGACGATGGTGATCAGGATGTCGATCGGCCATTCCAGTTCGGCGTATTCCTTGGAACTGGTGTAACCCAGCGGCAGGCTGATCGCCGCCAACAGGATCACCAGTTGCCAGCCCCAGAAGCAGAACGCGGCGATTTTCGGCGCAAACAATCGAGTCTGGCAGGTACGCTGTACCGAGTAGAACGAACTGGCGAACAACGCGCAGCCGCCGAAGGCGAAGATCACCGCGTTGGTGTGCAGCGGGCGCAACCGGCCGAAACTGGTCCATGGCAGATTGAAGTTGAGTTCGGGCCAGACCAACTGGGCGGCGAGAAAAACCCCGAGCCCCATGCCGACGATGCCCCACACCACCGTCATAATGGCGAATTGGCGGACCACCTTGTAGTTGTAGGCGGTACTGATAGAAGTGTTCATGGTTCCCCATCCACGGTTCAGCCGAAGTGAGGGCCTGTCTTTGCGAGTAAGCCGCAAGGCAGACGCTCCCTTCGCCTGGAGTTATAGGCAGACTAAAAGCGAGGCAAGCATGGACAAACAGCACAAGGCCAGTATTGACGGGGATCAATGGGCGCAGTGCGTGCGGGATCACGGATGGCTGTGGAATGCCGCCTCGGTGCCGGCCTCGGCGACACTGATTCTCGCCCATGGCGCCGGTGCGCCGATGGACAGCGGCTGGATGAGCGACATGGCTGCACGCCTCGCCGATCAAGGCGTCAACGTATTGCGCTTCGAGTTTCCGTACATGGCCCAGCGGCGAGTGGACGGCGGCAAGCGCCCACCGAATCCAGCGCCGAAGTTGCTGGAATGCTGGCGCGAGGTGTACGCCGTGGTGCGACGCCATGTCACTGGGCGTCTGGCCATTGGCGGCAAGTCCATGGGCGGGCGGATGGCCAGTCTTTTGGCCGATGAGCTGGAAGCGGATGCGCTGGTGTGCCTCGGTTATCCGTTTTATGCCGTCGGCAAACCGGAGAAACCTCGGGTTGAGCATTTGGCTGCGCTAAAGACACGGACGTTGATTGTGCAGGGCGAGCGCGATGCGCTGGGCAATCGTGAGGCCGTTGAGGCTTATACGTTGGCGCCGGGTATCGAGGTGTTCTGGCTGGAGGCGGCGGATCATGATCTGAAGCCGTTGAAAGCTTCAGGGTTTACGCATGAGCAGCATTTGGACGCGACAGCGAAGAAGGTCGCCGGGTTTCTGTGAGAAGCAAGATCAAAAGATCGTCCGAACGCGGCCCGAGCCTTCGGCAGCTCCTACGGGGTGTACGCCGTTCAAATGTAGGAGCCGGCGCAGCCTGCGATCTTTTGACTTTGTTGTCAGCGGTTAAACCGCTCCACCAACGAATACTGTGTATTCGCGGTTTTGGTCAGTTCTTCACTCAGCAGCGCCGAGTTCTGTGCCTGTTCCGAGGTCTGGTCTGCCAGTTGTGAGATGTTGCTGATGTTGCGGCTGATTTCTTCGGCCACCGAACTTTGCTCTTCGGTCGCGGCAGCGATTTGGGTGGTCATGTCAGTGATGTGGGCCACCGCTTCGCTGATGCCCACCAGCGCCTGATCCGCTTCCAATACCCGCGCAACACCTTCTTCAGCCTGGCGATGACCGGCCTCCATGGTTTGTACCGCCGTGCTGGCGGTTTGTTGCAGCTTGGCGATCAGGGCGTGGATCTGCCCGGTGGATTCGCTGGTGCGCTGCGCCAATTGGCGCACTTCGTCGGCCACCACCGCAAAACCACGGCCCATCTCACCGGCACGTGCGGCTTCGATCGCAGCGTTCAAAGCGAGCAGGTTGGTCTGGTCGGCAATACCTTTGATCACATCGACCACGCCACCGATTTCGTCGCTGTCCTTGGCCAGTTGCGTAACGGTCAGGCCGGTTTCACCGACCACCACCGACAGGCGTTGGATGGCTTCGCGGGTTTCGCCGGCAATGTCGCGACCGCGCCCGGTCAGGCGATTGGCTTCCTGAGTGGCGTCGGCGGTGCGCTGCACGTGACTGGCGACTTCCTGAGTGGTAGCGGCCATCTGATTGACGGCGGTCGCCACTTGCTCGGTTTCGACGCGCTGACGTTCCAGGCCGGTGGAGCTGTTGTGGGCCAGGGTGTCGGACTGTTTCGCTTGTTCGTTCAGATGCTCGGCGGTGTCTTGCAGGCGCGTCAGGCAGGTTTTCAGGCGAGCTTCCTGGCTGAGAATGGACATTTCCAAGCGTGCCTGGGCACCGCGGCTGTCGGTGTACATCTGCGCGATCAGCGGGTCGGACGTGGTCTGTTCGGCCAGGCGCAGCAAACGCTTGATGCCGCGCTGTTGCCAGCTCAAGCCCATCAAGCCCAACGGCACCGAAAGACCGGCGGCGAGGGCGAAGCCCCATTGCGACGTCAGGGTGGCGCCGATCATGAAGCTCAACTGGCTGACCAGAATGAACGGCAGCCAGTCCTGAAGCACCGGCAACCACTTATCCCTTTGAGGAACGGCTGACTTGCCCTGATTGATGCGTTGGTAGAGCGCTTCGGCACGGCGGATCTGCTCGGCGGTGGGCTTGACCCGCACCGACTCGTAGCCGATCACCTGATTGCCTTCGAACACCGGTGTGACATAGGCGTTAACCCAGTAGTGGTCACCGGTCTTGCAGCGATTCTTGACAATGCCCATCCATGGCAAGCCTTGTTTCAGTGTGCCCCACATGTGCGCGAACACCGCAGCCGGGACGTCGGGATGACGAACCAGGTTATGCGGCGCACGGATCAGTTCCTCACGCGAAAACCCGCTGATTTCGATGAAAGCATCGTTGCAGTAGGTGATCATGCCCTTGGCATCGGTGGTGGAAATCAACCGTTGCTGCGCCGGGAAGGTCCGTTCGCGTTGTGTAATGGGCTGGTTGTTACGCATGGCTTTTTCAATCCGCAAGGCTTTGATGGTGTATCGGCATCGTCAGGCATTTATTGAAGTTTTTTTTCAATAAATCAGTAACGCGTCGCAAAACGACCGCTGCGTCATCATCCCGCGAGCATCGGATACGTGAACAAGCCGAAATGCAGCAGATTCAAACCAAAATGGGTGGCGATGGCGGCGGCCAACCCACCGAAACGGTAAGCCAGGCCATAGCCGACACCGGCCAGGCTGGCCAGTAACACCCATTGCCAGCCTGCGCCCAGATGAACGAGGCCAAATAGCAATGATGCGAGCACCAGCGCGAGGCTTTCGCCATAAGGCAGGTGTTTGAACTGCCGGCTCAGACCGCCCTGGATGTAGCCGCGAAACAGCGCTTCTTCCACCAGCGTCACCAGCAACAGATTGTTCAGCATCCACAGCCAGGCCTGATCCGGCCATTTCGGTGCCCAACTGATCACGCCCAGCAATAGCGCACCACCCAGAGCCAGTACGGCACTCACGGTCAGGGCGAGGGCGGTGGCATACACGGACAGGCGCAGGGAGCGCCGGCCGATAATCCACGGACAAACCAGCAACAGCCAAAAGCCGATCAGGGGTTTGTCCTGATTCAGGTACATGGCGAACCGCACGGCATCGTCGGTGAAACGCAGGGGATCGATAGCGCGACCGTTGTAGAAACCGGGAAGCCAGTGTGTCGCCAGCGCCACCGCCAGGACGATGAACAAGCCGTGGCCGAGGTGGCGGCCGAGGGGAATCTGTTGTTGGCGAACGGCGAAACCGGCGATCAGCAGTAACCCGAAAGAAATGGCAGCCAGCCAGCCGAGATGGCCGTAGATCAAAGCCAGGCTGTAGCCGAGCGAGAGAAGTGCCAGATAGATCCATGGCAGAGCGATCATTTGAAGTCCTTGAGGGCGGAGGTGCCTGTTTTCTTGGGGCGCGCAATTATAGAGACATACGTCGCCCAAACAAAAACACCGCCCGAAGGCGGTGTCGTTGTCAGCTGGCTGTTACGAGGCAATCAATTGCCGCAACACGTAATGCAAAATCCCTCCGGCCTTGAAGTACTCCACCTCGTTCAGCGTATCAATCCGGCACAGCACCTCGACCTTTTCCTTACTGCCGTCTTCACGGGTGATGACCAGTGTCAGGTTCATCCGCGGAGTCAGTTCGACGCCCGTCAGGCCAAGAATGTCCAGGGTTTCCTTGCCGGTGAGGTTCAGGCTTTTGCGGTTCTGATCCAGCTTGAACTGCAGCGGCAACACGCCCATGCCCACCAGATTTGAACGGTGAATCCGCTCGAAGCTTTCTGCGATGACGGCTTTGACCCCCAGCAGGTTGGTGCCCTTGGCCGCCCAGTCACGGCTCGAGCCGGTGCCGTATTCTTGCCCGGCAATCACCACCAGCGGCGTGCCCGACGCCTGGTAACGCATGGCCGCGTCGTAGATCGGCAGCTTCTCCCCGGTCGGAATGTAAATCGTGTTGCCGCCTTCTTCACCACCGAGCATTTCGTTGCGAATGCGGATGTTGGCGAAGGTGCCGCGCATCATCACTTCGTGGTTGCCTCGACGCGAGCCGTAGGAGTTGAAGTCCCGCGGTTCCACCCCTTGCTCACGCAGGTAACGGCCGGCAGGGCTGTCGACCTTGATGTTGCCGGCGGGGGAGATGTGGTCGGTGGTTACCGAATCGCCGAGCAGCGCGAGGACTTTCGCTCCTTCGACATCCTTGACCACTGGCGCAGGGCCGCCAATGTCATCGAAGAAGGGCGGATGCTGGATATAGGTCGAATCGTTGTTCCAGACATAAGTTGCCGCCTGCGGCACTTCGATGGCTTGCCACTGCTCGTCGCCGGCGAACACTTCGGCGTACTCCTTGTGGAACATCGCGGTGTTCACCTGAGTCACCGCGTCGGCGATTTCCTTGGTGCTCGGCCAGATGTCTCGCAGGTAAACCGGGTGGCCGTCCTTGTCGTTACCCAAGGGCTCAGTGCTGATGTCGATGCGCACCGTGCCGGCCAATGCATAGGCGACGACCAGGGGCGGGGAGGCCAGCCAGTTGGTTTTCACCAGCGGATGCACACGGCCTTCGAAGTTGCGGTTGCCCGACAGCACCGAGGCGACGGTCAGGTCAGCTTTCTGGATGGCTTTTTCGATCGGCTCCGGCAACGGCCCGGAGTTGCCGATGCAGGTGGTGCAGCCATAACCGACCAGGGCAAAGCCGAGTTGGTCGAGGTAGTGGGTCAGGCCGGCTGCCTTGTAGTAGTCGGTGACCACTTTCGAACCGGGGGCCAGCGAACTCTTGACCCAGGGTTTGCGCTTGAGGCCTTTTTCCACGGCTTTTTTTGCCAATAGTCCAGCCGCCATCATCACGCTGGGGTTGGAGGTGTTGGTGCAGGAGGTGATCGCGGCAATCACCACCGCACCGTTTTTCAGCCGATGCGTATGGCCTTCGTGGGCGTAGTCCGCTTCACCGATCAGATCGGCGTTGCCTACCGCGACGCCACCGCCGCCCTCACTTTCGAGGCGACCTTCTTCCTTGCTGGTCGGTTTGATTTGCAAGCCGAGAAAGTCGGTGAACGCTTGCGCGACATTCGGCAACGAGACACGGTCTTGTGGGCGTTTCGGCCCGGCGAGGCTGGCCTCGACGCTGCCCATGTCCAGGGCCAGGCTGTCGGTGAACACCGGCTCTTTGCCAGGTAGGCGCCACAGGCCTTGAGTCTTGCTGTAGGCCTCCACCAGTTTCACGGTTTGTGCTGTGCGGCCGGACAGGCGCAAATACTCCAGTGTCACTTCGTCTACCGGGAAGAAGCCGCAGGTGGCGCCATATTCCGGAGCCATGTTGGCAATAGTTGCGCGGTCGGCCAGCGGCAGGTCGGCGAGGCCGTCGCCATAGAACTCGACGAATTTGCCGACCACGCCTTTCTTGCGCAGCATCTGGGTGACGGTCAGCACCAGGTCGGTGGCGGTGATGCCTTCCTTGAGCTTGCCAGTGAGTTTGAAGCCGATCACTTCCGGAATCAGCATCGACACCGGTTGGCCAAGCATCGCCGCTTCCGCTTCGATCCCGCCGACGCCCCAGCCGAGTACGCCGAGGCCGTTGATCATGGTGGTGTGGGAATCGGTGCCGACCAGGGTGTCGGGGAAGGCATAGGTGCGGCCGTCCTCATCCTTGGTCCAGACGGTGCGACCCAGATATTCAAGGTTTACCTGGTGACAGATGCCGGTGCCCGGCGGCACCACGCTGAAGTTGTCGAAGGCGCTCTGGCCCCAGCGCAGGAAGGCGTAACGCTCGTGGTTGCGCTGCATTTCGATGTCGACGTTCTGTTCGAAGGCGCTACTGCTGGCGAATTTGTCGACCATCACCGAGTGGTCGATCACCAGGTCCACCGGCGACAGCGGATTAATGCGCTGCGGGTCGCCACCGGCCTTGGCCATGGCGGCGCGCATGGCGGCCAGGTCGACTACGGCCGGGACACCGGTAAAGTCCTGCATCAATACCCGCGCGGGGCGGTATTGGATTTCGCGGTCGGAGCGACGCTCCTTGAGCCAGGCGGCAATCGCCTTGAGGTCGGCGCCGGTGACGGTTTTCTCGTCCTCCCAGCGCAGCAGGTTTTCCAGCAACACTTTCAACGACATCGGCAGCTTGTCCAGATCGCCCAGGCTCTTGGCGGCTTCGCGCAGGCTGAAATAGTGATAGGTCTTGTCGTCGACTTGTAAGGTTTTAAGGGTTTTCAGGCTATCGAGGGACGGCATTGAAATGACTCCTTTAAGTCCACACGGCTACGGACTGAGGGAAGGGCAGAGGTTTAAACCTAGTCCTGTTTGGTGCTTAAGGCTAATAACTGGACCCTAAGGGCAAGTCCAAGGTTCCGAACTCGGCTATCATGCGCCGGTTTTCGTGACAGGCTTTGCTTCAACGCAAGTCTGGGCATCGCGCAGTGGCGCAATTTTTCCGCCAACTGCCCAGGAGTAAGAATGAACACCCTCTTTATGCATTGCCGGCCGGGCTTCGAAGGCGAAGTCTGTTCCGAGATTTCCGAACATGCCGCGCGGCTGAACGTGGCCGGTTATGCGAAGGCCAAGACCGCCAGCGCCTATGCCGAATTCATCTGCACCGAAGAAGACGGTGCCGAGCGCCTGATGCGTGGCCAGCGTTTCGCCGACCTGATCTTCCCGCGCCAGTGGGCCCGCGGGATCTTTATTGATCTGCCGGAAACCGACCGCATCAGCGTGATCCTCGCGCACATGGCGGACTTCCCGCTGTGCGGCAGCCTGTGGCTGGAGATGGTCGACACCAACGATGGCAAAGAGCTGTCGAACTTCTGCAAGAAATTCGAAGTGCACCTGCGCAAGGCGCTGATGGCGGCCGGCAAACTGGTGGAAGACGCCAACAAGCCACGGCTGTTGCTGACCTTCAAGAGCGGCCGCGAAGTGTTCATGGGGTTGGCGGAGTCGAACAACTCGGCGATGTGGCCGATGGGCATTCCACGCCTGAAGTTCCCCCGTGAAGCGCCGAGCCGTTCGACGTTGAAGCTGGAAGAGGCCTGGCATCACTTCATTCCCCGCGACCAGTGGGATGAGCGTCTGCACAGCGACATGACCGGTGTCGACCTCGGCGCCGCCCCTGGCGGCTGGACCTGGCAACTGGTCAATCGCGGCATGCTGGTGACCGCCATCGACAACGGCCCGATGGCCGAAAGCCTGATGGATACCGGTCTGGTGCAGCACTTGATGGCCGACGGTTTCACCTTCAAGCCCAAGCAGCCGGTGGACTGGATGGTCTGTGACATCGTCGAGAAGCCGGCGCGCAACGCGGCGATGCTGGAAGAATGGATTGGCGAGGGGCATTGCCGGGAAGCGGTGGTCAACCTCAAGCTGCCGATGAAACAGCGTTATGCCGAAGTGAAGCGCTTGCTGGAGCGTATTGCCGATGGGTTCAAGGCGCGGGGCATTCGGGTTGAAATCGGCTGCAAGCAGCTGTATCACGACCGTGAAGAAGTGACCTGCCATTTGCGCCGGCTTGACGTGAAAAAACCGAAATCCCGCTGATACACCCGAATTAATGTGCGGACTTGTGTGGCGAGGGAGCAAGCTCCCTCGCCACATACCCGGCAATGCGCGACAATGCCGGCAAGTTTCAGGAGTAAACCATGAGTGAAATGATCGATACGCCGGTTGACGGCACCCTCGACGCCACCGGCCTCAATTGCCCGGAACCGGTGATGATGCTGCACCAGCACATCCGTGATCTGGTGCCCGGCGGCCTGCTGAAGGTGATCGCCACTGACCCGTCGACCCGTCGCGACATTCCCAAGTTCTGCGTGTTCCTTGACCACGAGTTGGTGGCGCAGCACGAAGAGGCAGGCACCTACCTGTACTGGATCCGCAAGAAACTCGCTTAACGGGCACAAAAAAAGGGCCTGCATAGCCAGCTGCATAGCCAGGCCCTTTTTTGCGCTCGCTTAACCGGCCGAACGGCTAATGCGGATCCGCTTGCGTGCGCTGCGCGCCAGGCGGATCGACAGCATCAGCGCCGCGCAACTCAAGCCGACGATCAAGCCCTGCCACAGCCCGCTCGGGCCGCTCGGCGCACCGAACCAATCGGTCAGGCCCAAGGCGTAACCCACCGGCAAACCGATGCCCCAATAAGCGAACAGCGTCAGGATCATCGTCACTCGCGTGTCTTGATAGCCGCGCAGTGCACCGGCCGCCGTCACCTGGATCGCATCGGAAAACTGGAACAGCGCCGAGTACACAATCAGCATCGCGGCCACGTGAATCACCGTCGGGTCGGCGGTGTAGATCGCGGCGATGGGTTCACGCAGCAACAGCATCATGCTTGCGGAAATACACGCATAAGCCAGTGCCGTGCCCATGCCGACTCCGGCGGCGAAGCGTGCTTCGCGTGGTTCTTCACGGCCCAGTGCCTGGCCGACCCGCACGGTCACGGCCATGCCCAGGGAGTAGGGGATCATGAACACCAGTGAACTGAAATTCAGGGCGATCTGGTGCCCGGCGACCACCGTGGCGCCGAGGCTGCCGATCAGCAGGGCGATCACGGCAAAGATGCTCGACTCGGCGAAAACGGCGATGCCGATCGGCAGGCCGATGCCCAGCAAGCGTTTGATCACCGCCCACTGGGGCCAGTCGAAACGGCTGAACAACTGGCTCGACTGATAGGCCGGCGCCCACCGTTCCCAGCCGGCCATCCCCAGCGCCATCACCCACATCACGATTGCCGTGGCCCAGCCGCAGCCGACACCACCCATCGCCGACACACCAAAGTGACCATAGATGAAGATGTAATTGAGCGGAATGTTCAGCGTCAGCCCGCACAAGCCAAGGACCATGGCCGGACGCGTGCGACCCAGGCCATCACTGAAACAGCGCAATACGTGATAGAACGCGACGGCGGGCAGGCCGCTGGCGATGCCGTGCAGGTACTGCATGCACGGGCCGATCAGCTCGGGATCGACCTTCATGATATGCAGGATCGGTTCGGCGCTGAACAGCAGGCCGGTCGCCATCAAACCCACCACCAGCGCCAGCCACAAGGCCTGACGCACGATCGGGCCAATCTCGCTGTGAGTGCCGGCACCGAAGCGCTGGGCGACTTTCGGGGTGGTGGCCAGCAGCGTACCGGTCATCAACAGAAACACCGGCACCCAGATCGAGTTGCCTAACGCGACGGCCGCAAGATCGCGAGGCCCGACCCGTCCCGCCATCACCGCATCGACGAAGCCCATGGCGGTGGTCGCCAGTTGCGCGATCATGATCGGCAACGCCAGGCCGAGCAGGTTTTTCAGCTCCAGGCGAACCCGGGCCGGGCGGTTGAGGGAAATAGCGGCGGTGTGATCAGTCACGGAATTCAAGGCGAAACGTCCAAAGGATTTTGATGCGCGAGGCGGCGCATTCTACGCCTTGACGCAATGGTCAGGAAAAATCCTGTGTTACCGATTTGTAAATGGTTTCGAACGTTGCGACATTCTCTGTGGCGAGGGGGCTTGCCCCCGTTCGGCTGCGAAGCAGTCGCCAATCCATTGCACCTGGTGTGTCTGTAGTTGCACGCGCAGCTTCAAGGGGGCGCTTCGCAGCCCAACGGGGGCAAGCCCCCTCGCCACAGGGGCGGTGCTGTCTCATCACTTCGAGCTGCGCAATGCCCGCTGGCCCATGACGGTCATCTGCGCCTAAACTGCCGGTCCGCCAAAGGAGCCTGCCATGTTGATTGTTGCCGACGAAAATATCCCGCTGCTCGATGCCTTCTTCGAAGGTTTCGGTGAAATCCGCCGAGTGCCGGGACGTTCCATCGACCGCGCCACTGTCGAGCAGGCCGATGTGCTGCTGGTGCGCTCGGTGACCAACGTCAACCGTGCATTGCTCGAAGGCAGCAACGTGCGCTTTGTTGGCACGTGCACCATCGGCACCGATCATTTGGACCTGGACTACTTTCAGCAGGCCGGCATCACCTGGTCCAGCGCGCCAGGCTGCAATGCCCGGGGTGTGGTCGATTACGTGCTGGGCAGTCTGCTGACCCTGGCCGAAATCGAAGGAGTCGACCTGGCTCAGCGCACTTACGGCGTGGTCGGCGCTGGCGAGGTGGGCGGGCGGCTGGTCAAGGTTCTGCAAGGCCTGGGTTGGAACGTGCTGGTTTGCGATCCGCCACGGCAAGCCGCTGAAGGGGGCGATTACGTCAGTCTCGAGCAGATCATCGAGCAATGCGATGTCGTCAGCCTGCACACGCCGCTGGACAAACAGGGCCCTCAGGCAACCTGGCATCTGTTCGATAAAAACCGTTTGAACCAACTCAAACCCGGCACCTGGCTGATCAACGCAAGTCGTGGCCCGGTGATCGACAACGCCGCCCTGCGTCAGGTGCTGTTGCAGCGTGAAGATCTGCAAGCGGTGCTGGATGTCTGGGAGGCTGAGCCTGAAGTCGATGTAGCGCTGGCGGAGTTGTGTGTCATCGCGACGCCGCACATTGCCGGCTACAGCCTCGACGGCAAACAGCGCGGGACGGCGCAGATCTATCAGGCGTTTTGCAAATTTCTTGGGCAACCGGAACAGGTCAGCCTGAACGATTTGCTGCCAGCGCCATGGCTGTCGGCTGTTACGTTGAATGCTGATACCGATCCGGCCTGGGCGCTGGCGATGTTGTGCCGTGGCGTGTACGACCCGCGCCGTGATGACGCGGATTTCCGTCGCAGCCTTGTAGGCAATGTGAGTGAACAGCGTGCGGCGTTCGATGCGCTGCGCAAGCATTACCCGCTGCGGCGTGAGATCGATGGATTGAAAGTGCGGATTGACGGGGATTCGCCGGCGTTGCAGCAGATCGTGGCGGCCTTGGGCGCAACCTCGGCCTAGCAAACTGACCGGACCCCTGTAGGAGCTGCCGAAGGCTGCGATCTTTTGATCTTGCTTGTAATCCTCGGAAATCAAAAGCCAGGATCAAAAGATCGCAGCCTTCGGCAGCTCCTACACAAGCTACGCGAAACAGGCACCCATAAAAAACCCGGCCAACAGGGCCGGGTCAAGAAGACGGTGGCTATATCACTTTTGTTCGGCAGGCTTGACCAATCGCTTTTCCAGTTCGCGACAAGCGTCCTGGATCATGCTTTCAGTGATCGGTACTTCGCGTCCTTCCTCATCGATAATCGAGCAACCCAGAGACTGGTCTGGCTGTGTGCGGATCACTTGAATCTTGTCATCGCTGCTGTTTTGCAAGGACATGGCCTGTCTCCTCATCAGGTTGTGCGCTTACTGTAAAACCGCCAGGTGACCGGGCTGTGACAATTCCCTGCGATCTTTCAGGTCGGCATCTTCAGTCCATCAGAAATACCCTGATGTTTCCACCCGGACTTTAGACCAATAATCTCTAGCTACTAGTCTAGGCGGTCATAATTAACCCGACTCATTGTGATTTACAGCGTTCAATCCGATTGAGCAGTGTAGGCTTGATCGGGTCAAAGCAATGGGTTAAGCCTTCGGATGATCTTCATGCTCTCTGCCCGTCACCGCCGCGCCATTCGCCTGGCCAGCCGTTTCATCTCGCCTTACCGTTGGCCGGCCTTCGGCGCCTTGCTGGCGTTGATTGTCACTGCCGGCATCACCTTGTCCATGGGGCAGGGGATTCGCCTGTTGGTGGATCAGGGCTTCATGACCCAGTCGACGCATTTGCTCAATCAATCCATCGGCCTGTTCATGTTGCTGGTGATCGGTCTGGCGATCGGCACCTTTGTGCGCTTTTACCTGGTGTCGTGGATCGGCGAGCGCGTTGTCGCGGACATCCGTCGTCGGGTGTTCAACCACCTGGTCTATCTGCATCCGGGTTTTTATGAAGACAACCGCAGCTCCGAGATCCAGTCACGACTGACTGCCGACACCACGCTGCTGCAATCGGTGATCGGTTCTTCGCTGTCGCTGTTCCTGCGCAACGGGCTGATGGTAATCGGCGGGATTGTCTTGCTGTTTATCACCAACCCCAAACTCACCAGCATCGTGGTGATCGCATTGCCGCTGGTGGTCGCACCGATCCTGATTTTTGGCCGCCGGGTGCGCACCCTGTCGCGACAGAGCCAGGACCGGATTGCCGACATTGGCAGTTATGTTTCCGAAACCCTGAGTCAGATCAAAACCGTGCAGGCCTACAACCATCAGGTGCAGGACGAGCAGCGTTTTGCCGCGACCGTGGAAGAGGCTTTCAATACTGCCCGCAAACGCATTTTCCAGCGGGCCTGGTTGATTACCCTGGTGATCCTGCTGGTGTTGGGCGCGGTCGGGGTGATGCTCTGGGTCGGCGGCATGGACGTCATCGCCGGGCGGATTTCCGCGGGTGAGTTGGCAGCGTTCGTCTTTTACAGCCTGATCGTCGGTGGCGCCTTCGGCACACTGAGTGAAGTGATCGGCGAACTGCAGCGAGCAGCAGGAGCGGCGGAACGGATTGCCGAGCTGTTGCGTTCGGAAAACATCATCCAGCCACCGACCCATGGGCTGGTGACCTTGCCTGAACGGGTGAAGGGCGATCTGGTGCTGCAAGATGTGCGCTTTTCCTACCCGTCGCGTCCTGAGAGCTATGCCGTCGATGGTTTGAGTCTGACGATCAACGCCGGCGAAACCCTCGCCCTGGTCGGGCCGTCAGGTGCCGGCAAATCGACGGTGTATGACCTGCTGCTGCGCTTTTACGACCCCGCTGAAGGACGCATCCTGCTGGACGGTGTGCCGCTGACCCAACTCGACCCTCTGGACCTGCGTCGCTGCTTCGCCCTCGTCTCGCAAACCCCGGCGCTGTTCTTCGGCAGCATCGAAGAGAACATTCGCTACGGCCACCCGACGGCGACTTTGGCCCAGGTCCAGGAAGCCGCGAAAATTGCCTACGCCCACGACTTCATCGAGCAAATGCCCAACGGCTACCAGACCCACCTCGGCGACGCGGGTCTCGGTTTGTCCGGCGGTCAACGCCAGCGCTTGGCCATCGCCCGGGCACTGTTGGTGGACGCGCCGATCCTGCTGCTCGACGAAGCCACCAGCGCCCTCGACGCCCAGAGCGAGCATCTGATCCAGCAAGCCCTGCCCAGCCTGATGAAAAACCGCACCACACTGGTCATCGCCCATCGACTGGCGACAGTGAAAAACGCTGACCGAATCGCGGTGATGGACCAAGGGAAACTGGTGGCGGTGGGGACGCATCAGGAGTTGATTGCGAGCAATGCGTTGTATGCGCGATTGGCTGCGTTGCAGTTCAACGATGGCAAGGTTGAAACTTCAATCGTAGGAGCTGCCGAGTGAAACGAGGCTGCGATCTTTTGATCTTGCTTTGAGACCACAACAAAAAATGCCCGCATCGATTGATGTGGGCATTTTTTTTAAAGCAAGATCAAAGGATCGCAGCCTCGTTTCACTCGACAGCTCCTACCAGCTCCTACGTAGCTCCTACGCAGCTCTTACGTAATCGGCATTTTATTGATCGTCAAAGTAACGTTCATGCCAATCCACCAGCGGCTGCGGTGAATTGAGCTTCTGGCCGTAGATCACCGAATACGACAGCACGTTCTGCACGTACTGGCGGGTTTCGTCGAACGGGATGCTTTCCACCCACACATCGAAGCTCAGGTGGTCGGCGCCGCGCAGCCATTGACGCACGCGGCCGGGGCCGGCGTTGTAGGCAGCGGAGGCGAGCACGCGGTTGCCGTTGAACTGGCTATGGACCTGGCTCAGATAAGCGGCGCCGAGTTGGATATTCTTGTCCGGATCGAGCACTTGCTGCGGCGAGGCCAGGGGAATGCTGAACTTGCGCGCGGTTTCCTTGGCGGTGCCGGGCATCAGTTGCATCAGGCCGCTGGCGCCGACGCCGGAGCGGGCGTCGTCCATGAAGGCGCTTTCCTGACGAGTGATCGCGAACACCCAGCTCGAGTGCAGGCCACGGACCTTGGCTTCACGCACCAGGGTATCGCGGTGAGCCATCGGGAAGCGGATGTCCAGGTCGTCCCAGTACTGCGCCTTACTGATGGTGCGGATTGCCGGGAAATACCATTTCAGGTCATAGGCCAGTTTCGCCTGGGCGACCATTTCGTCACGACTGAAATGCTGGCTGACGTGGTACCACTCGCGTCGGCCATCGACGATCTGCCCGCGGGCATGGAACTCCAGCGCGCGGCGCACACCTGGGGTATTGCGCACCTTGTTGATCAGCGCCTGGCTGAGCACCAGCGGTTTGTTGATCAGCGAATAGGGAGACTGCGAGCGATCGGCTGCCAGGAAACCGTAGAAGTCGCGTTCGCGAGCCAAGCCCTTGTAAAGCGTTTGTGCTTGCGGATTCTGTGGCTGCGCCAGTTCCAGGGTGCGAGCCTGCCAGTAACGCCAGCGGTTGGTGGTGGCCAGGTCCTGAGGCAGGCGGCGAGTCAACTGATAGGCATCGTCCCAGCGGGCCAGACGCAACAGCAGGCGCAAGCGCCATTCGGAAACGGTGTTGTCCCGCAGTTCCGGGTCGTATTTGGTCATCACGTCCAGCGCGCGGCTGTCGAAACGTCGAGCGAGGGTCAGCCCGATTTCCCGGGCGATCGCGACTTTTTCATCACGGGAGAAGTGCATGGTGCTGGCGTAACCGTCGAGCAGGGCCATAGCCCTGTCCGGATCCTGACGGGCCAGGCGGCGCAGGCCAAGGCTGACGATATCGGACATCGGCTCATCGGCCGGGATAAAGCGCGACGGCTGATTCAGCAGTTCGGGTTTCTGCGCCACATCCACCAGCAGGCGACCGCGCGGGGCGAGGGTCGTCAGGCCATTGATCAGGCTGTTGGCCAGCGGGTAGTTGCTGGCCTGGGCGGCGAGCTTGGTGCGTTCCCAGCGTTTCTGTTCAGTCAGTTGACCATCGGCGGCCCACATGCCGAACGCTGCATCGCATGCCTCGGGCCGGGTTTTGCCGCTCAACCAGAGCTTGTCGGCGCTGGCGTAGCCTTCGGCCTTACGGTTATGGCTGATCAGATACTGCGCGTTCAGGCAGTCCAGTTCGGTGAAATTGAGCTTGGGGTCATAATATTTGACGAAGGTCGCCCAATCGCCGCGTTCGGCCAGCCAGCGCAGCCAGCGCAATTTCATCCAGTTGGCTTGCGGCAGGTCACCGTGTTCGGCGAGGAAGTTCTCGATTTCGGCATTGCTCGCGGTTTTCAGCCGCGCGGTCAGTTCGTCATAAGCCAGGTAGGGGGTCAGCGGATAATCGCTGAGCGCCTGGCTATAACGGAAATAAGGGCCGGAATCGCCCTTGGCCAAGGCACGCTTGGCTTCGTCGTAATACTGGCGTTGGGTAGACAGGTCTACCGCCTGGGCGGATTGAACGGCAGCGGCTGTAAGAAGCAAACACGAAAAAAGACTGAAAAGGCGACTGCGCATGAGACGTCCGGGCAGAGAAATCATGACAAGTGCCAGCAGGAGCGGCACTGAATTGTCTGTAGCTTAGCCTTTTGCCAGCAACGGGCGAAAGCTTTGCCGAGCTGTCGGCACAAGTTCGCAACAATTGTTGTGCAGAGTGCTTCGACATTGAAATTGCCGGCCTTCTGTAGCCTCAAGTCAGGTAGAATGCGCGCCCGGTTTTTGGAGAAGCTCATGACCCTGCTCAAATTCAGCGATGTGTCCCTTGCTTTCGGCGCTATGCCGTTGTTGGACAAGGTGTCCTGGCAGATCGCCCGTGGTGAGCGGGTGTGCATCATCGGCCGCAACGGCACTGGCAAGTCCAGCATGATGAAGCTCGTCAAGGGCGACCAGAAGCCTGACGATGGCTCCGTTTGGCGCGCGCCCGGCCTCAAGATTGGCGAATTGCCGCAAGAATTGCCGGTAGCCGACGAGCGGACTGTGTTCGACGTGGTTGCCGAAGGCCTCGACGGCGTTGGCGCGTTGCTTGCCGAATATCATCACCTGAGCCAGAACATCGTCACCGACGCCGATCTGGACAAGCTGATGCACGTCCAGCACGACCTCGAAGCCCGCGATGGCTGGCGCTTGCAGCAACTGGTCGACAGCACCTTGAGCCGTCTGCAGTTGCCTGCCGACAAGACCCTCGCCGAATTGTCCGGCGGCTGGCGTCGTCGCGTCCTGCTGGCTCAGGCGCTGGTTTCCGAACCGGACCTGCTGCTGCTCGACGAACCGACCAACCACCTGGATATCGGTGCCATTGCCTGGCTTGAAGAAGCGCTGAAGGATTTCCAGGGCGCCGTGCTGTTCATCACGCACGACCGTTCATTCCTGCAGAACCTTGCAACCCGTATCCTGGAACTGGATCGCGGTGGCTTGATCGACTGGAACGGCGATTACGCCAGCTTCCTCGTGCACAAAGAGGCCACGCTGGCCGCTGAAGAAACCGCCAACGCGCTGTTCGACAAAAAACTGGCCCAGGAAGAAGTCTGGATCCGCCAGGGCATCAAGGCGCGTCGCACCCGTAACGAAGGCCGTGTCCGTGCACTGAAAGCCCTGCGCGTCGAGCGTAGCGAGCGTCGTGAGCGTACCGGCAAGGCCAACATTCAGCTCGATACCGCCGACAAGTCCGGCAAGCAGGTGATGGTGCTCGAGAACGTGAGCTTCGCGCACCCGGGCGGCCCGTTCCTGATCAAGGATTTCTCGATGGTCCTGCAGCGCGGCGACCGCATCGGTCTGCTCGGCGCCAACGGTACCGGCAAGACCACGCTGTTGAAGCTGATGCTCAACGGTCTGCAACCGACCAGCGGCACAGTGGAAGAGGGGACGCGCATCGACGTGGCCTATTTCGACCAGTTGCGCCATCAGTTGGATCTGGAAAAGACCGTGATTGACAACGTCGCTGAAGGTCGCGACTTCATCGATATCGATGGCCAGAGCCGTCACGTGCTGAGCTACCTTGGCGACTTCCTGTTCAGCCCGCAGCGTGCCCGCACGCCGGTCAAGGCGCTGTCCGGTGGTGAGCGAGCGCGTCTGCTGCTGGCGAAACTGTTCAGCAAGCCGGCGAACCTGCTGGTGCTCGACGAACCGACCAACGACCTCGACGTGGAAACCCTCGAACTGCTGGAAGAGGTCTTGCTGACCTTCAACGGCACTGTGCTGATGGTCAGCCACGACCGGGCATTCCTCGACAACGTGGTCACCAGCACCCTGGTCTTCGAAGGTGAAGGCAAGGTTCGCGAGTACGTCGGTGGTTATCAGGACTGGCTGCGTCAGGGCGGCTCGCCGCGCCTGCTGGGCGTGACCGAGAGCAAGTCCGGCAAGGCCGACCTGAACTCGGCTGTCGTGACGGCCGAACCTGCGCCGGTTGCTGCAGTGGAAACGCCAGCGCCGGTGGCGAAAAAGAAACTCAGCTACAAGTTGCAGCGTGAGCTGGAAGCCTTGCCTGGCCAGATCGAAGCCATGGAGCAGCAGATCGCGGTGGTTGAAGCGCAGATGGCGGACGCCGGCTTCTACCAGCGTCCTCCTGCCGAGACGGCTGCAGTGATCGCTCAGCTTGAGCAGTTGCAGGCTGAACTCGACGTGATGGTCGAGCGCTGGGCCGAACTGGATGCCTGATTGATCCGGCTATAAAAAAGCCCGGCTTCACTCGTGTGAATGCCGGGCTTTTCGTAACGGTTTAATTGTTGCTTGTTGTCAGCTTTTTTGCAGGCGCACGGCAAGTACATCGCAAGGCGCGCCGTGCAGCACGTCATTGGCAGTGGAGCCGAGCAACAGTGCCAGGCCATGCCGGCCATGACTGCCCACCACGATCAGGTCGCACGTTTGCTCCTTGGCGAGATGGTGAATCTCCTGTCGCGGCTGGCCGTAGGTCAGGTGGCTGTATTCCTTGGAGAGCTCCGGGTATTTCAGGATCAACCGCTCAAGGCGCTCCTTGGCCTGATCGAACTGTTGCTGTTGCAACTGGGAAAGGTCCATCGGCACGTCGCCGCCAAAGGCCATGGCCATCGGCTCGACGATATGCACCAGGGACAGCTTTGCGCCATTGCTCACCGAAAGTTCGCGGGCGCGGTGGATTACAGGATCGCACTCTTCGGTTAGATCTACAGCGACCAGAATATGGTGGTAGGGCATGAGGTGCTCCTCCTGAGGATTGCAATATTGGTAAGTATGGCTGGTTTCAAGCGCATTGGTTTCAACGTGACCCAATGGGCTCATCAAGAATCGGGAGTACAGATATGACGGTCTGGATAGTGGTGTCAATCCTGCTGGTGGTGCTGAGCCCGCTGGCCTGGTTGCGACCGTCTCGTGTCCAGAGCGGTCGCATGGCCCTGCGCATGGAGGCGCGGCGCATCGGCCTTGCCATGCAATTGGCGCCCCAAGAGTGGCCGCACTGGCTGAGCCAGGAGCCGCCAAGCCCTTGCGCCCAGTACCACCGACCGCGCCGTGGCACTCAGCCGGCGTGCTGGAGCTATTGGCAGAAGACGCCGGGTGTGTGGGTCAATCAGTGGCAGGAAGTCTGCGAGGATGGAGTGCTGCTGAATCATTTCGAAAAATTGCCTGCCAACGTCTACAAGGTCGAGGCAGACAAGCAAATGATTGCCCTGTATTGGGGCGAGAAGGGCGAAGCCGAGGTTCTGCAACAGATCGACGCTACGCTCAAGGCACTCGCCTGAACCCCGATCTGCTGCGGAAGGCAATAAAAAGCCCGACATCATCATCGGGCTGGGGTTGGCCAGGCAGGCCGGTAATTCTTTGTGGCACAGATCTTACGCTTGGCATTCGTCAAAAGCGTTCAATTTTTTCTTCAGGGTCCCGCCAGCGTAGCCTGTTAAACACAGGTTGCCGCGAATTAGGGCGACTTTTCTAACTATTGATTCTATGAATGGCCTCACATGCATCCGCGTGTTGCAGGGCTTCGTGGTACGGAAGTGACCGGAAAGTCGCGTTTCAACCAGTATTTTGGGCGATTGACAATTGCCGGAAATTCCGTGAAGGTGACACACCCAAATCAAACGGGCGTATGAATTGAGCGTTTGTATTACAGACTGCTCCTACAGAATCCCGACTATCGCGTTGGCGGGTGTGCCGGGTGAGTTGGCGTTAGCATTGACGATAAACGTCCCTGCCGAGCCAGCCGCCTGCGTCCGACGTGTACTGTTCAGCTTCCATATCGTGGAGATCAGTTGATGATTTACGAAGGTAAAGCCATCACGGTTAAGGCTCTTGAAAGTGGCATCGTCGAACTGAAGTTCGACCTCAAGGGTGAGTCCGTCAACAAGTTCAACCGTCTTACCCTGAACGAACTGCGTCAGGCTGTAGACACCATCAAGGCAGATGCTTCGATCAAGGGTGTGATCGTCAGCAGTGGCAAGGACGTATTCATCGTCGGCGCCGACATCACCGAATTCGTCGACAACTTCAAGCTGCCGGATGCCGAGCTTGTTGCTGGCAACCTCGAAGCCAACAAGATTTTCAGCGATTTCGAAGACCTCAACGTCCCGACTGTTGCCGCGATCAATGGCATCGCACTGGGTGGCGGTCTGGAAATGTGCCTGGCAGCGGATTTCCGCGTCATGGCCAGCACCGCCAAAATCGGTCTGCCGGAAGTCAAGCTGGGCATCTACCCAGGCTTCGGCGGTACCGTGCGCCTGCCGCGCATCATCGGTGCCGACAACGCCATCGAGTGGATTGCCGCCGGTAAGGAAAACCGCGCTGAAGACGCACTGAAAGTCGGTGCCGTCGACGCGGTGGTCGACTCGCAGAAGTTGCACGAAGCGGCGCTGAACCTGATCAAGGGCGCCATCTCCGGCACGTTTGACTACAAAGCCAAGCGTCAGCCGAAGCTCGAAAAGCTCAAGCTCAACGCCATCGAACAAATGATGTCGTTCGAAACCGCCAAAGGTTTCGTGGCCGGCCAGGCGGGCCCGAACTACCCGGCGCCGGTCGAAGCGATCAAGACCATCCAGAAAGCCGCGAACTTCGGTCGCGACAAGGCCCTGGAAGTTGAAGCCGCCGGTTTCGTCAAACTGGCCAAGACCTCTGCCGCGCAGAGCTTGATCGGTCTGTTCCTGAACGATCAGGAGCTTAAGAAAAAGGCCAAGGCCTACGACGAAATCGCTAAGGAAGTGAAGCAGGCCGCCGTATTGGGCGCCGGCATCATGGGTGGCGGTATCGCTTATCAGTCGGCCTCCAAAGGCACGCCGATCCTGATGAAGGACATCAACGAGCATGGTATCGAGCAAGGTCTGGCTGAAGCCGCCAAGCTGCTGGTTGGTCGCGTTGATAAAGGTCGCATGACCCCGGCGAAGATGGCCGAAGTGCTCAACGGTATTCGTCCGACCCTGTCCTACGGCGATTTCGGTCACGTCGATCTGGTCGTCGAAGCCGTGGTCGAGAACCCGAAGGTCAAGCAAGCCGTTCTGGCCGAAGTCGAAGACAAGGTCAAAGAGGACACCATCCTCGCGTCCAACACCTCGACTATTTCCATCACCTTGCTGGCCAAAGCCCTCAAGCGTCCGGAAAACTTCGTCGGCATGCACTTCTTCAACCCGGTGCACATGATGCCGCTGGTTGAAGTGATCCGTGGCGAGAAGTCCAGCGAAGTGGCCGTTGCCACCACCGTTGCCTACGCCAAGAAAATGGGCAAGAACCCGATCGTCGTCAACGACTGCCCGGGCTTCCTGGTCAACCGCGTGCTGTTCCCGTACTTCGGCGGTTTCGCCAAGCTGGTCAGCGCCGGCGTGGACTTCGTCCGTATCGACAAGGTCATGGAAAAATTCGGCTGGCCAATGGGCCCGGCATACCTGATGGACGTGGTCGGCATCGACACCGGCCACCACGGTCGTGACGTCATGGCTGAAGGCTTCCCGGATCGCATGAAGGACGATCGCCGTTCGGCCGTCGACGTGCTCTATGAAGCCAAGCGCCTGGGCCAGAAAAATGGCAAGGGCTTCTACGCCTACGAGACCGACAAGCGCGGCAAGCAGAAGAAAGTCGCCGATCCGTCGGTGCTGGAAGTGCTCAAGCCGATCGTTTTCCAACAGCTTGAAGTCACTGACGAAGACATCATCAACTGGATGATGATCCCGCTGTGCCTGGAAACCGTGCGCTGCCTGGAAGACGGCATCGTCGAAACCGCCGCCGAAGCCGACATGGGTCTGGTCTACGGTATTGGTTTCCCTCCATTCCGTGGCGGTGCGCTGCGCTACATCGATTCGATCGGTGTTGCAGAGTTCGTTGCCCTGGCTGACCAGTACGCTGATTTGGGCGCGCTGTACCACCCGACCGCGAAGCTGCGTGCAATGGCCAAGAACGGTCAGAGCTTCTTCGGTTAAGCGCCCACACTAGAGCGAGAGTGAAAGTATATGAGCTTGAATCCTAGAGACGTCGTGATTGTCGACTTCGGTCGTACGCCGATGGGCCGCTCCAAGGGCGGCATGCACCGCAACACCCGCGCCGAAGACATGTCGGCACACCTGATCAGCAAATTGCTGGAACGCAACGTCAAGGTCGACCCGAGCGAAGTCGAAGACGTGATCTGGGGCTGCGTGAACCAGACCCTGGAGCAGGGCTGGAACATCGCCCGCATGGCGTCCCTGATGACTCAGATCCCGCACACCTCGGCCGGCCAGACCGTCAGCCGTCTGTGTGGCTCCTCGATGAGTGCGCTGCACACTGCCGCACAAGCAATCATGACCGGCAACGGTGACGTGTTCGTCGTTGGCGGCGTCGAGCATATGGGTCATGTGAGCATGATGCACGGTGTCGATCCGAACCCGCACATGTCCCTGTACGCGGCGAAAGCCTCGGGCATGATGGGCCTGACTGCAGAAATGCTCGGTAAAATGCACGGCATTACTCGCGAACAGCAGGACGCCTTTGGCGTGCGCTCCCACCAACTCGCCCACAAGGCGACCGTGGAAGGCAAGTTCAAGGACGAAATCATCCCGATGCAGGGCTACGACGAGAACGGTTTCCTGAAACTGTTCGACTACGACGAAACCATTCGTCCGGAAACCACCCTGGAAAGCCTGGCGGCTCTGAAACCAGCGTTTAATCCGAAGGGCGGCACCGTGACCGCTGGTACTTCGTCGCAGATCACCGATGGTGCTTCGTGCATGATCGTGATGTCGGCACAGCGTGCCCAGGACCTGGGCATCCAGCCGCTGGCGGTGATTCGCTCGATGGCAGTGGCAGGTGTGGACCCGGCGATCATGGGCTATGGTCCAGTACCGGCAACGCAGAAAGCATTGAAGCGCGCGGGCCTTGGCATCAACGATATCGACTTCTTCGAGCTCAACGAAGCTTTCGCTGCACAGGCCCTGCCAGTGCTGAAAGATTTGAAAGTGCTCGACAAGATGAACGAGAAGGTTAACCTGCACGGCGGCGCGATCGCCCTGGGTCACCCGTTCGGTTGCTCCGGTGCACGTATTTCGGGCACCTTGCTGAACGTGATGAAGCAGAATGGCGGCACCTTCGGGGTGGCCACCATGTGCATTGGTCTCGGCCAAGGTATCTCCACCGTCTTCGAACGCGTTTAAGCGTTTCGTCGATGGAAGCCGGGGCCAAGTGCCCCGGTTTTTGTTTTTCCGGATTTATTTTTGTTTTTATTTTGAAAAAATTTGAGTGAGGGCCAAAGCATGCCGATACAACCTGGGCTCTACCAACATTACAAAGGTCCGCAGTACCGCGTATTCAGTGTTGCGCGGCATTCGGAGACCGAAGAAGAAGTGGTCTTCTACCAAGCCCTGTATGGCGATTACGGCTTTTGGGTGCGCCCCTTGAGCATGTTCCTGGAGTCGGTCGAGGTTGACGGCGAACAGGTGCCACGCTTTGCTTTGGTGCAAGCCGAACCGAGCATTTTTCCGCAGCCATAAGGGGAGTGCGCGCAGAACCCTGCGCTTGACCTCACCTTGTAGCCACTATATATAGCGGTGCCGCGTCAGGCGCCAACCGCCTTTCACTTCTAGAATTCAGGAATTTTCTGATCCATGGGCAAATCGCTGGTCATTGTGGAATCCCCGGCTAAGGCCAAGACCATCAACAAGTATCTGGGTAACCAATACGTGGTGAAGTCGAGTATCGGCCATATCCGAGACCTGCCCACCAGCGGTTCGGCTAGCGCCAGCAAAGAGCCTGCCGCCAAGCGTGGCAAGGCCGCCGCAGGCGAAGGTCCGGTGCTCACGCCGAAAGAGAAAGCGCGCAAGCAGCTGGTCTCGCGCATGGGTGTCGATCCCGATCATGGCTGGAAAGCCAAGTACGAGATCCTCCCGGGCAAGGAAAAGGTTATCGAAGAGCTGCGCCGGCTCGCCAAAGATGCTGACACCATCTATCTCGCAACCGACTTGGATCGCGAGGGGGAAGCCATTGCCTGGCACCTGCGCGAAGCCATCGGTGGTGACGACAGCCGCTACAAGCGCGTGGTGTTCAACGAAATCACCAAAAAAGCGATCCAGGAAGCTTTCTCCCAACCGGGCGAGCTGGACATCGATCGCGTAAACGCCCAGCAGGCGCGTCGCTTCCTCGACCGCGTGGTGGGTTACATGGTTTCGCCGCTGCTGTGGGCCAAGGTCGCCCGTGGCCTGTCCGCCGGTCGCGTGCAATCGGTTGCCGTGAAGCTGGTGGTTGAGCGTGAGCGTGAAATCCGCGCGTTCAACCCGGAAGAGTACTGGGAAGTTCACGCTGACCTCGGCACCGCCAAGGGCGCGACTGTGCGCTTCGACGTGGCTCGCGAGAAAGGCGAAGCCTTCAAGCCGCTCAACGAAGCCCAGGCCATGGCCGCGCTGGAGAAGCTCAAGGCTTCCAGCTACAGCATCGTCAAGCGCGAAGACAAACCGACCAGCAGCAAGCCGTCGGCACCGTTCATCACCTCCACCCTGCAGCAGGCCGCGAGCAACCGCCTGGGCTTCGGTGTGAAGAAAACCATGATGATGGCCCAGCGTCTGTACGAAGCCGGCTACATCACTTATATGCGTACCGACTCCACCAACCTCTCGGCCGATGCCGTGACGATGGCGCGTACTTATATTGAAGGCGAATTCGGCAAGAAGTACCTGCCGGAAACCCCGAACGTCTACAGCAGCAAGGAAGGCGCACAAGAGGCTCACGAGGCGATTCGTCCGTCCGACGCCAATACCGAGCCAAGCAAGCTGTCGGGCATGGAGCGTGATGCCGAGCGGCTTTACGAGCTGATCTGGCGCCAGTTCCTCGCCTGCCAGATGCTGCCGGCCCAATACCTGTCGACCACGGTCACCGTCGGTGCCGGTGACTTCGAGTTGCGGGCCAAGGGCCGCATCCTGAAGTTCGACGGTTACACCCGCGTCATGCCGCAAATCACCAAGCCTGGCGATGACGACGTGCTGCCGGACATGGCTCAGGGCGATGCGATGAAGCTGATCAAGCTTGATCCGACCCAGCACTTCACCAAGCCGCCGGCGCGTTACTCGGAAGCGAGCCTGGTAAAGGAAATGGAAAAACGCGGCATCGGTCGTCCTTCGACCTACGCGGCGATCATTTCGACCATCCAGGACCGCGGCTACGTGGCGCTGCACAACCGTCGTTTCTATTCGGAAAAGATGGGCGACATCGTCACCGAGCGTCTGGCCGAGAGCTTCTCCAATCTCATGGACTACGGCTTCACCGCCGGCATGGAAGAGAATCTCGATGACGTGGCCCAGGGCGAGCGCGACTGGAAAAACGTGCTCGACGAGTTCTATGGCGACTTCAAGAAGAAGCTCGAAGTGGCCGAAAGCGCCGAAGGCGGTATGCGCGCCAACCAGCCGGTAATGACTGATATTCCTTGTGTGGTGTGCGGTCGTCCGATGCAGATTCGTACTGCATCGACCGGCGTGTTCCTCGGTTGCTCGGGTTACAGCCTGCCGCCGAAAGAGCGCTGCAAGGCCACCGTCAACCTAGTGCCGGGCGACGAAATCGCTGCGGACGACGAGGGCGAGTCGGAGTCGCTGGTTCTGCGCGGCAAGCACCGTTGCCCGATCTGCAGCACGGCGATGGACGCTTACCTGCTCGACGAGAAGCGCAAGCTGCACATCTGCGGTAATAACCCGGATTGCGCAGGCTACGAGATCGAAGAGGGCACTTACCGCATCAAGGGCTACGAAGGTCCGAGCCTGGAATGCGACAAGTGCGGCAGCGAGATGCAGCTCAAGACCGGCCGTTTCGGCAAATTCTTCGGTTGCACCAACGCAACCTGCAAGAACACCCGCAAGCTGCTGAAGAGCGGTGATGCGGCGCCGCCGAAGATGGATCCGGTGAAGATGCCTGAGCTCAAATGCGAAAAGGTCAACGACACCTACATCCTGCGTGACGGTGCTTCCGGCCTGTTCCTGGCGGCCAGCCAGTTCCCGAAAAACCGCGAGACCCGTGCGCCATTGGTCGTCGAGATCGTGCCGCACAAGGATGAGATCGATCCGAAGTACCACTTCCTCTGCGAAGCGCCGAAGAAAGATCCTGACGGTCTGCCAGCAGTGATCCGTTATAGCCGCAAGACCAAAGAGCAATACGTGCAGACAGAAGTCGACGGTAAGCCGACTGGTTGGAAAGCGTATTACGATGGCGGCAAGTGGACGGTTGAAGACAAGCGTCCAGCAGCCAAGGCTTAAAAGCCGCTGTACATAAAAGGCCGCATGACAACCCTCGGGTTTTCATGCGGCCTTTTTGTTTTGGGCTTGCGGTGAGCTTGGGTGATCCACGACACTGTCAGACCTGCGTGAAGCAATTATTTCGTTGTGGAGGCTGCCGTCATGGCCCACGAACTCTATACCCGTACCAACCAGAAGATTTATTTCGCCGGCCTTTCGCTGGAAGCGCTCGCCAAGGCTGAAGAGGGGCGGGCGATGAACTCCCTGGCACTGATTCAGGCCGGGCGCGAATCGGCGTTGTTTCACCTGTACGGAGCGCTGTTGGGGCTGTGCCATGAAATCGCCGGTTTCTATCGCTTGCCTCAGGCCAATGCGCCGCGGGCAGAGATGCTGCTGACCCGCGAAGTGCTCGAAACCATCGCTATTCCGGAAATGGCCGAGATGGTCGAGTTGGCGCAAAACCCTGAAACCTGGCTGGCCAAACTGCTGTCGGCTTATGCCGCACTGTTTCAGCCGCCTCGTGCGCCGCACAAACCCAAGGGTGATGTGACGCAACCGCTCATTCTGGCGGTCAATCTGGACGAAGAAGAGGCGCCTGAAGAGCTGAGCCGGGAAGAACTGGAGAGCTGGCGCCAGAGTCTGAAAAGCCTGGCGATCCGGTTTCGCGAAGGGCTGAACGAGTGCTGAAGGATTGAGTGCTTGGCGAATGGCCCGCTCAAAGAAGCATGATGTCAGAAATTTCTCTTCGTGATGGCATCTGGTCAAGATCCCGAGCGAAGCTTGGCCGATGCCTATATAATCCCTGCCTTTCGTGGAGAACAGTCCTTTATGCCAACGTCCTTTCTAGAAATTGTCGAGTTACCAGACGGCCGAATCGAGCTGCGTAGGGCCGAGGACGAGGGTTCCCTGGTTACTTTGGATTTCTCCGAGGATGCCAAGGCTTTCCTGCAAGGCCAGCACGTGGAAGTCGCCAAGGCGATGTTGAGCGTCGGTGTTCAGATGGCAGGACGCCTGGTTGAAGGCGAATTTGATAAGGAAGAGGGGCCACGGGTTCTTCATTGATCCCGCCCGTCGGATTTTGCGGATACCTCTACAGACCGGCTTCTCTATCCTTGGAGAAGCCCCGCGCTGTTCAGTGCAAACACTGTTTTGTCAGTTAACCCAGCCGAATATTCAGACTTTGCGCATCCCCGGTACGGGCGGCACTGATCAGCTGTTGCCGCGACGATGTGCTCAACGGGTTTAGCCAGCTGACGACCGTATGGCTGCGGCCAAGTCGCAAAGCTTCACAGGTCAGCTGTTGAGCGCTCTGCGTGCCGCGTGGTTGCAGCAGCAGAATGCGTTCACGGTTCAGGCCGGCGTCTCGCAGCCAGGCTTGGGTCAGGCTGGCGGGCGGGGCGATCAGAGTCAGCCAGCGAGCGTCCTGGTCCTGACTCAGTTCCCTGAGGATGGGTGCCAGAAGGTTCAGGCAGTTCCCGGCCGCGCCACGCAATGACAGCTCGCTGAAGACTTCGGGCTCGGCGCTCCAGGGCGACTCGACCACGTCTTTCAGGATCGGCGCCAGCGGCTGCGCCATGAACGCCTCGAACAACGGGAGTTGGGCTTGCTGTGAAGTGTGTGGGAACTGCATAAAGCCTCCTTTAGCGGCGAATCACGCCGACGCTCAAGCCTTCGATCACCAGTTCCTGATCTTTCAGGTTGACTTCGATAGGGGCGAATTCAGGGTTTTCGGCAATCAGCCAGACTTTGCTGCCGTCGCGCTTGAAGCGCTTGACGGTCACTTCATCGCCAATCCGCGCCACCACGATCTGACCGTTACGGGCTTCGCGGGTGGTATGGACGGCCAGCAGGTCTCCGTCGAAAATGCCGACGTCCTTCATGCTCATGCCATGGACCCGCAACAGATAGTCAGCGCGAGGGTGGAAGAACGAAGGGTTGATGTTGCAGGATTCTTCGATGTGCTGCTGGGCGAGGATCGGAGCGCCCGCTGCCACTCGGCCGATGATCGGCAGGGTAGATTCGTCGGCCTTGGCTTCGAAGCCGGGGATGCGAATGCCGCGGGAGGCGCCCGGGGTCATCTCGATCGCGCCCTTGCGGGCCAGTGCCTTGAGGTGTTCTTCCGCCGCGTTGGGCGACTTGAAGCCCAGTTCCTGAGCGATTTCCGCGCGGGTCGGCGGGTAGCCGTTGTCTTCGAGGCAGCGTTTGATGAAGGCCAGAATCTCTGCTTGGCGTGGCGTCAGCTTTAGCATATTGATCGCTCTGTCTTTTTATACAGTGACTGGGATTATATACAGTGAACCGGTCTTGGCAATGCCCCTTTTTTTGCCGGCCGCTGGACGGTCATTCAGCTCGCCGATTGAAGCGCCAGTGTTGTATGGTTAAATAGCTGACCGACCATTCCCAAAACGAACCCGCCAGACTTGACAAGGCCTGGGCTGAAACGTATGTTTCAAACAAGTGTTTGTCAGGCGGAGTAGCCATGGCCCAGTCGGAAACCGTTGAACGCATTCTCGATGCTGCCGAGCAATTGTTCGCGGAAAAAGGTTTCGCTGAAACCTCGTTGCGTCTGATCACCAGCAAGGCCGGTGTCAATCTGGCGGCGGTGAACTATCACTTCGGATCGAAGAAGGCGCTGATTCAAGCGGTCTTCTCGCGTTTTCTCGGGCCGTTCTGCCTCAGTCTCGATAAAGAGCTGGAGCGCCGTCAGGCCAAACCCGAGAACAAACCGACCCTCGAAGAATTGCTGGAGATCCTCGTCGAGCAAGCCCTGGTGGTGCAACCACGCAGCGGCAACGACCTGTCCATCTTCATGCGTTTGCTGGGGCTGGCTTTCAGTCAGAGCCAAGGGCACTTGCGTCGTTATCTGGAAGATATGTACGGCAAGGTTTTCCGCCGCTACATGCTGCTGGTCAACGAAGCCGCGCCACGCATTCCACCGATTGAACTGTTCTGGCGCGTGCACTTCATGCTCGGTGCCGCGGCGTTCAGCATGTCGGGGATCAAGGCCTTGCGCGCGATTGCCGAGACCGATTTCGGCGTCAACACTTCCATCGAGCAAGTGATGCGTCTGATGGTGCCATTCCTGGCTGCGGGCATGCGTGCCGAAACCGGCGTCACCGACACCGCCATGGCTACCGCACAGTTGCGTCCACGCAGCAAATCGACCCCGGTGGCCGCCAAGGTTTAACCGCACACGGGTGGGCGCGGCAGCTGACATCCGCTAAGCTAGCCGCCCATGCCGACTCTCGTTTTGAACCCCCTCATTGATATCGCCGACCTGCCGGGCTCAGCCCATGGCGGCGAATTCGTGCGAGCCGGGTTTATCGTAATCAAGGAACTTCTATGACTGCTGGCCTGCAAGGCTCGTTGATGGTGGACGTCGCCGGTACCTGGCTGACGTCTGAAGATCGCCAATTGTTGCGCCAGCCCGAAGTGGGCGGCCTGATCATTTTTGCCCGCAACATCGAACACCCGCGTCAGGTACGCGAGTTGAGCGCCGCGATCCGCGCCATTCGTCCTGATCTGCTGCTGGCGGTGGACCAGGAGGGCGGTCGGGTTCAACGGCTGCGTCAGGGCTTCGTGCGACTGCCCGCCATGCGCGCCATCGCCGACAATCCGAATGCCGAATACCTGGCCGAGCAGTGCGGCTGGATCATGGCGACCGAAGTGCTCGCGGTCGGTCTCGACCTGAGCTTCGCCCCGGTGCTGGACCTGGACTACCAACGCAGTGCCGTTGTCGGCACTCGTTCGTTCGAAGGTGATCCCGAGCGCGCAGCCTTGCTCGCCGGTGCATTCATCCGTGGCATGAACAGCGCCGGGATGGCTGCCACCGGCAAGCATTTCCCCGGTCATGGCTGGGCCGAGGCCGATTCCCACGTTGCGATTCCCAACGACGAACGCAGCCTTGACGAAATCCGCGCCAACGACCTGGTGCCATTCGCGCGATTGAGCAAGCAATTGGCCGCCGTCATGCCGGCCCACGTTATTTATCCACAAGTCGATTCCCAGCCTGCCGGTTTCTCCCGTCGCTGGTTGCAGGACATCCTGCGCGGCGAGCTGCAGTTCGATGGCGTGATCTTCAGTGACGACCTGTCGATGGCCGGTGCACACGTGGTGGGCGATGCCGCCAGTCGCATCGAAGCGGCGTTGACCGCCGGTTGCGACATGGGCTTGGTGTGCAACGACCGCGCGGCTGCCGAGTTGGCTTTGAGTGCCGCCCAGCGGTTGAAGGTCAAGCCTTCGGCGCGTATCGCGCGGATGCGTGGGCAGGCGTACGCCAGCACCGAATACCGTCAAGACCCGCGCTGGCTGACGGCCGTCGGCGCGCTCAAAGAAGCTCAATTGATTGATTAAGGACTTTTCGTTATGACGGTTTACGCGATTATCGGTGGCACCGGCCTGACTCAACTCGAAGGCCTGAGCATTCGCCAGTCATTGGCGGTGGACACCCCTTACGGTGCGCCTTCAGCCGAGGTGCAGATCGGTGAGTACGCCGGCAAGGAAGTGCTGTTTCTCGCACGTCACGGCCACCCACACCGCTTCCCGCCGCATCAGGTGAACTACCGCGCCAATCTGTGGGCCTTGAAGCAGGCCGGTGCCGAAGCGATTCTCGCGGTCAACGCCGTGGGCGGGATTCATGCCGCGATGGGCACCGGGCATTTCTGCGTGCCGCATCAATTGATCGATTACACCAGCGGTCGCGAACACACCTATTTCGCCGATGACCTGGAACACGTTACACACATCGACTTCAGCTATCCCTACAGCGAACCCCTGCGTCAGCAATTGATCGCGGCGTTGGCGGCTGAAGGCGTCGGCTACAGCAGCCATGGCGTGTACGCCTGCACTCAAGGGCCACGTCTGGAAACAGTTGCTGAAATCGCGAGGCTGGAACGTGACGGTTGCGATATCGTCGGCATGACCGGTATGCCAGAAGCCGCATTGGCGCGTGAACTGGAACTGGACTAT
Organism: Pseudomonas sp. B21-019; assembly: GCF_024749225.1. NCBI lineage: Bacteria > Pseudomonadati > Pseudomonadota > Gammaproteobacteria > Pseudomonadales > Pseudomonadaceae > Pseudomonas > Pseudomonas sp. B21-019. The sequence continues at coordinate 4,269,907 of NZ_CP087193.1, read as the reverse complement.
GCCTGTCTGGCGCTGGTGGTGAACCCCGCGGCGGGCAAATCGACGGCGGTCATTACCATGGCCGAGATTGAACAGGCACTGCATGATGGCATGGGCAAAGTGAAGTCGACGTTGGCGCGGGTATTGAAAGGCTAAGCTCGACACTCTCGAGCGCCAGTCTCGACGGGCTGCTGGCTAGCAATCGGTTGTTGATCGATGCGGCGATGCCGGCCATCGACTATCTGGCCGATCGCCAAGGCAAGGAAGGGCTGATCATCCTCGCCAATTCCGACGCCACCATCCTCGCCGTCGAAGGTCGCGCCGACCGTCTCAAGGGCAGCGGCCTGCAAGACATCACCCTTGGCGCAGGGGCATGGTCTGGCCGTCGGGCGGCCTCGACCCAGTCACCGCCAATGAGCATGCGCGGTGCGCGCTGGATGAACGCCGAGGTGGCGGGAAGCAGATAAGGGAGGGGCATGGCAAGACCTCTTGTTGTGCGTGAAAACGGGGGCTTGCTCACTGTTTGGCAATGGCTGTGCCAAGTGTCGGGAAGGGGCTGATAGCTCAGTGACAGCGGGGTTTTGAGTGATGCGAGGGGGCGGGCGACTCGCTTGGAGGTGTCGCAAATCGCGACAGCCCGATGAGACGACGAGCAACCTGTCACAGCCTTGAGACACCCGCTAATGAGGATTAGAATTTTCAGGCTAAAGGGTGAAATGACGGAGCATTTGCCCGGCATCCATCTGGCGTGAGGGAGGTAGCGATGTTCCTATCACCCCTGGAAATCCAAAACATCATCGAGCAAAGTTTTCTGCCCGCCGTGTGCACCTGTAGCATGGAGGCAGACCAGTTCCTGACGATTCGGGTCTGCGATTGCATGACCGGCAAAGTGGATCTGGTGGCCACTCACGTACCGGTATGGACACTGGACAGTCCCCATGCAATTGCATCGCTGGTGGCTGATATGCGGTTGGAAATCGAGGCTCACAAAGGCGTTCACCCGACGTTCTACAGCTGAACCGATGTCACGCCGCACCTGTCGATGGTGCGGCGTGCGTCTGTCATGTCAGGACGGGATTTTTCGGGAAATCTCATCGAACGTGTCGTTGTCTACAGCCGCCAGCAACCTTCTTCCATCCTTGAGTGTGGCCAGAAAGGTTACCTCGGTTTCCTTGCCAGCCAACATGAAGCCGGCAATTGCGCCGATAGGCCCCAGCAACATGGCCCCCGCCACGCCGAAGCCGATGACATCCTTGATGTTGTTGATCGAATCCTCGTTGGCCACTTCTACACTCTTGAACAATGAGAGCGGGAGGGTGATGCCGGGCCACGGGTGAAGCGACGTCCTGAGCGTGAAAACGCCGTCTGTGTACTCTCCATCACCCTGCAGAAAGTCCCCCGCCAGGACCGTTATGCTTGCCATGTTCTTACCCTCTGACTGGCAATCGGTGAACCCACATTTCGCGCCTGCACTGCAGCATCGTCAATCGCCGGGCGATGAAGTGTTCCGGCCGGGGGCCTCTATGCTTGTCTCACACTGCAACAGGTATCGCGATATTAGACGCGGGCGATCTCGTTCAGACGCGCCCATAAGCCAGTTATTTCAAGTAACTGATTGATTTTTATAGTGATCGTTAAGCTGGCACGCGGCGGCATCAAGAACGCCGCCGCATCACGCCTCAGGCACCGGGCAACTCAAATCCCCTTCCTTACACTTCAAGTAAGTCTTGAAGGCTTCGACCCGCGCCTTGGTCAGCGCCGTGGTGCAGTTGCTATAGATCAGCGGGTAAACACTGCCTCCCTCCACTCCGGACGCCGAGAACTTGCACTCGGCATCGCGAAACGCAATCCATGAGCGCTGGGCACCGACCAACAGCTTCTTGGCGTCAGGGCTGTCCTTCAATCGCGTGGTGATCTGCTGGTAAAGCGCATTCAGCTCCTTGTCGGCGGCCTTGTTCTGCTGCGCTGCGCACTGATTCATCGTCGTCTGGTCGGTGGCGTTGTCGCAGTCGACGGCATGCGCAAGAGGGGTGAACAGCAGCGGCGTCAGTGCCAGGAGCAAGCGTGGGTGCATGGGAATTCTCGCTGTGACAATTGAAAAGAGGAGGTTGCAGTGTAGCGAAGACGCAGGCTTCAGCTTGTAGAAAGGGCGCCTGAAGCCGCGAGTAACTGGTCCGCACAAACCTGGATGTCAGCGCGCCTGTGCAACTTCGCCAGCCAGCCTTCAGGGATGGCCTGCGCACCATAGTGAGCCCCGGCCAACTGACCGACGATGGCGGCAGTGGTATCGGCGTCGTCACCCAGGTTCGCGGCTTCGAGGATGGCGGCTGCAAAACTGTCAGTGTGGTGAAAGCACCACAAGGCCGCTTCCAGTGATGCAACGCAGTAGCCGCTGCCCCGGATATCGTCTTTGGACTTGTCGAGGTAGTCGCCTCGGGCGATGGCCATGACTTTTGGTTCCAGGAATATTGTCTCTGGCAGGCGCTGCAAATCCGGCTTGGTGGCGCCTAGCAATGCCTTGCGGAGCAGTTCGGCAAGCAACTGACAGCATTCAAGTGCCTCCGGCGCGGCATGGGTAGTACGCGAACTGTCTACGGAAAACGTCCTGATCCGGTCGCGGTCGGGAAAGTAGTACAAGACTACCGGCGCCAGCCGCATCAGCGAACCGTTGCCCGCCGTGTCGGGATCGGAGGAGCCTGCGAATGGCTGACCGGTTTTCTGATAACGAACCAGCGCGTCACGTACGGTCATGCCAATGTCGAAGCATTCGCCGGTCGAACTCTGGTAACCCCATTGCCACCAGTTGAGGTAACGGCCCATCTGGTCAGCCGCATCAAAACCTTTTTTGTTCAGCAGACTTTCAGCCAGGCAAAGTGCCATGGATGTGTCATCGGTCCATTGCCCCGGCTTCAGATTGAACGGGCCGCCGCCAACCATATCGGTCAGGGGCTCGAACGAGCCGCGTGGCTGGAATTCGACACTGGTGCCGATAGCATCTGCGCAAGCAAGCCCAAACAGGGTTGCGCGATAACGCTCCGTGAGTGAAGGCTGCATGAATCTTCCTTGTAAGGTTGCACGTCGTTGCAAACGTTAGCAGTTTCAATCCGTTGACTGTGCCTTTCAAACCAGAACTTATGGCCAAAATCGAGGCCGAATATTTCAGGTACGGTTGATTGCATCAGCCGTTTGATACAACTTTTAGGTTGGTCTTCTGGTCTTTACGGGCCTACTGTTCAATACAGGAGGTGACTTATGAACCCAGCATCAGATCGCATCGAAAGGAAGATCCTGCTCAAGGCGCCGCGCTCGCGGGTCTGGCGCATGCTGGCCAATGCCGAAATGTTCGGACAATGGTTCGGCGTGGCACTCGAAGGCAAGCGCTTTGTCGCCGGCGAGTGGACCCAGGGGCAGATTACGTATCCTGGTTATGAGCACTTGTTGTGGAATGTACTGGTGGAGCGGGTCGAGCCGGAGCGGGTGTTTTCGTTTCGCTGGCACCCGTATGCGGTGGAGCCGGAAGTCGATTACTCTCAGGAGCCCACCACGCTGGTGAAATTCGAACTCCAGGACATGGACGAAGGCACGCTGTTGACGGTCGTCGAGTCCGGTTTCGATCACGTTCCCCAGTCGCGCAGGCTCAAGGCTTTCCGCATGGACAGCCGTGGCTGGGATGAGCAGATGAACAACATCGAACAGTTTCTGGCAGAAAACACCAAGGCCCACGAGCGTCAGGGAAGTTGATGGCTGCAAGCCGCGAAATTCGCGGCTTCGGCCCGTGATGGTTGATACGTCTAAGGGTTTTCGGAAGGGCGGCTATAGCGAATGTCTTACACGTGGTAGTAGCTATATCGTCTATTGCTGATTGGATCCGAAGCGTAATCTAGCCCCATCAACTGAAGCACAGGAAGTGCTCAGGGTCACGGATGATCGACCATAAGCAAGGATTGCTGCCGACAGGGAGTCGATATGGTCTTGGGAAAACCCGCTTCGGCGGGTTTTTTTTCGTCTGCAGGAAACTGCGACCGATCTCCCGTACCTGTACCCGTGCTAGTAGCAGCTGCCGAACGCAGCCTTCGGCAGCTGCTACAGGGGCTGCTTTCAGGCGCTGAATGGTCAATGGCTTACACGCAGCCGCTGTTATGTCGTCTTTTGAAGCTTCATCGATGTGTTTAATCTGGATCCATCAACTGAACACAGGACGTGTTCAGGATCACGGATGATCGACCATACGCCAGGATGGCTACCGACAGGATGTCGTAATGGTCTTGAGAAACCCGCTTAGGCGGGTTTTTTTATGGGTGTCAGAAAAGTCCGTCAGATGTCCACGACTGCACGCAGAGTCTCCAAGGCGCGCTTCAACACGTCGAGGCTGATCGATCCCATGGCCACCCGCAGTGCAGGAGGCACATGAGTGGTCGTGGCAAAGGGATCGGCGCTGGTCACCTGCACGCCTTTACGTTCCAGCTCGGCAACCACCGTTTCGGCCCGCAAGCCTTCGGGCAATCTGAGCCAGAGGTAGTAGGACGCGGGATGCGCCACCAGTTCGCAATTTTTCAGGATTTGCCGAGCCAGGTTCTGTCGCTGCCGGGCGTCCAGGCGCTTTTGCTCTTCGAGGTTGTCGACTTCGCCGCTATCGATCCAGCGGCAGGCCAGCGCGACGGTCAGCGACGGGGTGCTCCATGTCGACACGCGAATGGCTTGTTCCAGCGCCGGCATCATCGCTTTCGGTGCAACGATGAAACCGATGCGCAGGCCTGAGGCAACGCTTTTCGACAGGCCGCTGATGTACAGCGTGCGCTGCGGGGCCAGGGTAAACAGCGGTTTGGGTGCCGGTTCTGCGAGGAAGGCATAGGCGCCGTCTTCGATGATCAGAAAGTCGTAGCGTTCGGCCAATTGCACCAGGCGCTCACGGTCGGCGATGGACATCACCGTCCCCAGCGGATTGTGCATCGTCGGCATGCTGTAGAGCGCCCGCACGGGGCGCCGCTTGCACAGTGCTTCCAGGGCGTCGAGGTCGGTGTGTCCGGCGATTTGCGGCAGGGCTTCGAGGTCCAGCCGATGGGCCTGGGCCAGGGTTTTCAGGCCGGGGTAGGTGAGGGCGTCGAGGGCCAGAATATCTCCCGGCTTGAGCAGTGCCATCAGCGTCACGGCAAGACCTTGCTGGGCGCCGTTGACGATCAGAACCTGATCGCCCCCCACTCGAATGTCCCGATTGCGTAAATGCCGGGCCGCCGTCTGCCGTTCATGCGGCCGCCCGCCCTGAGGCGCGGAATGCAATAGCGCATCGATATCCCCGGAGGCGGCAATCGCTCGCAAACCCTCGCGCAATAACTCGTCCTGGCCGGGTACCGACGGGTAATTGAAGGTCAGGTCCACCATGCCGACGCCCAGTGGTTGCTGTTCCAGACCCAGTCCGCGTGGCAAGGACGTGTCGCGCACAAAGGTGCCACGACCGATTTCGCCAACCACCAGGCCGATCGCTTCCAGCTCGTGATAGACCCGCAATGCCGTGGCCAGGGCGATCCGTTCGCGCTGCATCAATGCGCGAATGGTCGGCAATTGCGTGGCGGGTGGCAGTTCACCGCTGCGAATCTTCCCGGCGAACTGATCCACCAGGCGTTTGTAGCGAATACGGGTCATGGGTGAGGGCTCTTTGTATCTGGATCAATTTTTTGTTTGTATCAGATTGGCGCTCTAACCTACAGGCTTTCCAGGAGGGAGACTGCGCTGTGATTGACCTTGCGACCTTATCGATTTTCGTCGGCGCGGTGATGTTGTTGTTGCTGTCACCCGGACCGAACATGGCCTTCGTGATCAGCCATGGCGCCAGTTATGGCTGGCGCGGTGGTGTGGCGTCGGGATTGGGCATTGGCCTGGCCGATCTGATCCTGACGGCGCTGACCGCGATGGGCGTTACGGCACTGGTTGCCAGTTGGCCGCCGGCCTTCGACCTGATCCGTTATGCCGGTGTCTTGTACCTGCTGTGGCTGGCGCTCAAGGCGTTGCAAAAGCCATCGGCCGGCGGCATGTCGGATGTTGCGCAGGTGCCGCTCAAGACCCTGCTGATCCGGGCGATGCTCAACAGCCTGTTGAACCCCAAGGCCTTGCTGTTTTTCATGGTGTTCCTGCCGCAATTCGTTAACACGCAACGAGGCTCGATTGCCGTACAGCTGGTGCTGCTGGGCATGGTGCTGACCCTGGTCAGTGGCGTGTTTCACACCCTGCTCGGGGTTTTCGGCAGCACGGTCAGCCGGCGTATTTCCAGCACGTCGACATTCGCCAGATGGCAGTCATTGGGGCTGGCCGCGGTATTGCTGTTGCTCGCCGTCCGGCTGGCCCTGATGACACGTCCGGCCTGACTCATTCACTGAAAAGGAACCTCTGCATGTACATCGCATCGTTTATCTACAAACCCGGGCAACGAGACGAGGAGTTCAACCGGTTGAGCACGTTGATCGACGAAGTCGCGATCAGCATCGAAGGGTTCGTCGGTACCCAGTCCTGGTGCTCGGCCGATGGTGAGTTGGTCAACGCCAGTTACTACTGGCAGGACGAAGCTTCTATCCGGGAATTCGCCAGCCATCCCAGACACCTGGAGGCCAAGCGTCAGTACCGCAAGTGGTATGCGGGTTATCAAGTGGTGATCGCTAAAGTGGAGCGGGCTTATGGCGATGACTCGTTCGAGCTGTTTGTGCCGAATGGCCGGCGTGCGGCGAATGCTTGAGCGAGGTTTTCCGCGACGGATTCCCGGCCTGAATGACTGACTGCGGGGGGATAGCCCCCCGCGGCCATCTCTTTCACTGGAGATCGAGTTTCGCCGCTGCACGTTCGGTGATTTCCGTACGTAATTTCAACGACCCGGCAGCGCGTTTACGGGCTTCCTCCAGCACGCTGGCTGGCGCCGTTTCGGGGCTGCCCGACGCAAACGGCGGTGCCGGGGCGTATTCCAGCTGCAATTGCACCAGTTGCGCGGTGTCCTTATCGAACAATTCAGCGGCCAGGGTCAGGGCAAAATCGATGCCTGCGGTGATCCCGCCACCGGTCAGCAGATTGCCGTCGCGCACCACCCGATCCTTCACCGGGATCGCCCCCAACAGCCCGAGCAATTCGTGATACGCCCAGTGAGTGGTGGCGCGCTTGCCCTTGAGCAACCCCGCCGCGCCAAGCACCAGGGCACCGGTGCAGACCGAGGTGACATACCGCGCCGTCGCGGCCTGAGCCTTGATGAAGGCCAGGGTTTGTTCATCCTCCATCAATGGGCCGACGCCGCCACCTCCGGGAATGCAGATCACATCCAGCGGCGGGCAATCGTCGAAGGTGATGGTCGGTTTCAACACCAGCCCGGTACTCGCGGTGACGGGCACCAGGTCTTTCCAGATCAGATGCACCTTCACGTCCGGCAGCGAGGCCAGCACGTCATAAGGGCCGGTCAGGTCCAGTTGTTGAACCTGTGGAAACAACAGTAAACCGATCTGCAACGTCATGGCGTTTTTCTCCTGATTGGGGTGGACGGCTTCACTGTAGGCTCGTAGGATTTGGCGAATACGCCAATAACCCCACGAATTACGCCAAACATGCCAAGCCACCCGAAAACCATTCATGTGCTGGCCTTTGCCAACGTGCAAGTGCTCGATGTCACCGGGCCGTTGCAGGTGTTTGCCTCGGCCAACGACATTGCCCGCCAGCAAGGTTTGCCGCCGCCCTATGCGCCGTCAGTGATTGCCAGCGGTGGCGGGGCAGTGATGTCGTCGGCGGGGTTGGCGCTGTTGGCGGAGCCGCTGCCGGATCGGGGCAGCGACACCTTGATCATTGCCGGTGGCTGGGGCGTTTACGCGGCAGCGCAGGACGTGTCGCTGGTGGCGTGGGTGCGTGAGCATGCGCGAGATTGCCGGCGGGTGTCGTCGGTGTGCACCGGGGCGTTTTTGCTGGCGGCCAGCGGCTGGCTTGATGGTCGACGGGTGGTGACGCACTGGACCCGCTGCGAGCAATTGGCGCAGCAGCATCCCAAACTGCAGGTCGAACCCAACCCGATCTTCATCAACGACGGTCCGGTCTGGACCTCGGCCGGGGTTACCGCAGGCATTGACCTGGCGCTGGCCATGGTCGAACAGGATCTCGGCCGAACCATGGCCCTCGAAGTCGCTCGGCAACTGGTGGTGTTTCTCAAGCGTCCGGGGGGCCAGTCGCAGTTCAGCGTGACCCTGTCGTTGCAGAAAGAAGGCAACCGATTCGACGAGCTTCACGCCTGGATCAGCGAAAACCTCACCAAGGACCTCGGCATTCCGACCTTGGCCTTGCAGGCCGGAATGAGCGAGCGCAGCTTCGTCCGTCACTACCGCGCCGACACTGGCCAGACCCCGGCGCGGGCCATTGAGCTGATTCGGGTCGAGACCGCGCGACGACTGCTCAGCGACACCGGCGTACCGATCAAACGGGTCGCGGTGCAATGCGGGTTTGGTAGCGAAGAGACCCTGCGCCGCAGTTTTCTGCGGGCCATGGGCGTGACACCGCAGGCTTATCGCGAGCGGTTTTCCGTCAGTCCTCCAGCAGATCCAGTATTGCCTTGAGCGTCGCCTCGGGTGCTTCCTCGGGAATGTTATGCCCGACGCCCGCCAACACTCGGCGTTCGTAAGGGCCGGTAAAATGCTCGGCGTCTTCATCGATGTCCGGCGCGGGGCCCACGCCATCATCGGCGCCGCACAGGGAAATCGTCGGCACGCTGATTGCCGGTTGTCGGGTCAACGCTTCTTCCATCCACTCCAGCGCCGGGTCGCCGGGCGCATACATGAACCGGTGCCGGTACGAGTGAATTACTACGTCGACGAAATCCGGATTATCGAAGGCTGGCGCGCTCAAGGGATATCGTTCGACATTTTGCGCCCAGGTCGGCGACCACAGGCGCCAGAGCAGTTCGCACAGGGCCCGGCGGTTTTGGGTCAAGCCTTCCACGCCGCGTGGGGTGTGGAAGTAATACTGATACCAGAGACGATGTTCGGTCTGCGGATCCAGAGGCTCGGTGGAGCGGGGAATGTTCTGCAGGTTGTAACCGTCCCCGGTCACCAGGCAGCGCACCCGCTCTGGCCTTAGCGCCGCGACAATGCACGCCGCCCGACCGCCCCAGTCGTAACCGCACAGCGCGGCTTGTTTGATGGCGAGAGTGTCCATCAGGTCCAGCAAATCCTGGGCGAGGGCGGCTTGCTGGCCGGAGCGCAGGGTGTCGGGGGCGTTGAAACGGGTCGGGCCGTAGCCGCGCAGGTACGGGACGATGACGCGGTAGCCCTTCGCAGCGAGGGTTGGGGCGATTTCGTCGTAGGCGCGGGGGGAGTAGGGGAAGCCGTGCAGAAGAATGATCGGGTCGCCGGTGCTGGGGCCGTGTGTTTCGCAGGCAATATCGAGGTTTGGCGTCAGGACATGTTGGGTCTGCATTCGATGCTCCATAGGCTGTCTATCAACGGCTGATTCAGATCGACCCGGGCCCTTTCCTCAGGCTTCCACGTCCATCTGATTGAAGTACTTCGACCGGTCCGGCGTATACGTCACGACCATTTTGGTCCTGGAACAGGTCAGCGCCCGTTCTGCGCTCAGATCAATATCCAGATCTTCCCCGCGCAACCCCTGCCATTGGGCGAGGTATTTGAGGGATCCGTATTTTTCGAGTTTCTTCAGGCTGCGGCTGACGCCACCTTTCCAACCCAGCACCGGGAGTTCGCCGGTTAGGCATTGTCGGGCGAGGTCGGGGAAGCGGGCGGCGCGTTGGCGACCGATCTCCCAGCATTTGATCAGGCCTTTGTCGTGGCCCTCCCATAGTTCAGTCCGGTTCAGGCCTGATCGGAGTGGGGTATCGATGCTGCGATGGATGCGCTGGGTCATTCTGGTTCCTTGAATTCGGGTTTTGTTGGACAGCTCCGCTGTGCCCGTTGAGCGTGGATGGTAGGGATGGATATAGGCGCTGGCAACAAGGTATTTCCGGATGTAGGAATCAGTTACCAGGTGTTGATTGGGCTGGTTTGTTTAGTGAATGTAGGCGATTGGCCTACACACTCTTGTGGCGAGGGGGCTTGCCCCCGTTCGGCTGCGTAGCAGTCGCTAAGCCAGTAAATACGGTGCTTCTGGAGGAATGTGGTTGAGCATTCGAGGGGCCGCTACGCGACCCAACGGGGGCAAGCCCCCTCGCCACGGGAGGTCAATAGTGGCTGGCGGTGCGTGTTTAAGTTCATCGCGGGTAGGTCTTGATCCTACAAAAAGTGTCGTAAAAGTGGATATTTCCGACGAGTTTTGACGGTTGTAGTTGAGGAACGGGAGCAGCAAGCCATGTGTTGAGGCTGGTGGCCCTTTCGCGGGCAAGCCTCGCTCCTACAGCGAAGCCAGCACCTCAGCCTCAAGGCTGCCAGAAGTTCTTCTCCCCACTCAACTTCCGATCCAGAAAGCTCGCCGCGCTGATCAGCGCCAGGTGCGTCAGTGCTTGTGGTGTGTTGCCCAGGTGTCGGGCGTGGCTGTCGAGCTCTTCGGCGTACAGCCCCAGCGGGTTGGCGTACCGCAGCAATTGCTCGAACTCCAGATGCGCCTTTTCCACCTGGCCGGCGCGGGCCAGGCATTCGACGTACCAGAACGAGCAGGCGGCGAAGGCGCCTTCGGTGCCGGGCAGGCCGTCGATCTGGCTGTCGTCGTTGCGGTAGCGGTAGACCATGCCCGCGCGCACCAGGGTTTTTTCGATGGCTTCGAGGGTCGCGATCCAGCGTGGATCCTTGGCACTGACGAAGCGCACCAGCGGCATCAGCAGCATCGAGCCGTCGAGGCCGGTGCCGCCGATGTGCTGGACGAAATGCCCGCGCTCTTCGTTCCAGAAGTTGCTCCAGATGTCGGCGTAGATCGCTTGACGAGTCTGGTCCCAACGGGCGAACGGGGCGGGCAGCGAGCGTTTGGAGGCCAGCCGGATGGCCCGATCCAGCGCCACCCAGCACATCAGTCGCGAGTGCAGGAAATGATGCTGCTCGCCGCGCATTTCCCAGATGCCAACGTCCTTTTGCTGCCAGGTTTCGCAGACCTGATCGACCACTTCCACGGTGTGTTTCCAGCCCTCATGGGAGATCGCTTCACCGTACTTGTTGACCAGGTACACCGCATCCATCAGCTCACCGAAGATGTCGAGCTGGATTTGTTCGTACGCCTGATTGCCGATGCGCACCGGCGTCGCGCCGCCATGGCCGGACAGGTGCGCAAGTTCGGTTTCCGGCAACTCCTGGCGGCCATCGATGGCGTAGAGAATGTTGAGTTTCATCGGCTTACCGTGGCAATCGCTGACCCTGCCACGCAGCCAGCGCATGTAGGCGTTGGCTTCCTCGACGAAGCCCAGGCGCATGAAGGCATAGACGGTGAACGAGGCGTCGCGGATCCAGGTGTAGCGGTAGTCCCAGTTGCGTGCGCCGCCGGGTGTTTCCGGCAGGCCGAAGGTGGCGGCGGCGAGGATGGCGCCGTGTTTGCGCGAGGTCAGCAGCTTCAGCGCCAGGGCCGAACGATTGACCATTTCCCGCCATCGCCCGCGGTAATTGGACTGGCCGATCCAGTCGCGCCAGAACTTCAGGGTGCGCTCCAGGCACAGTGCAGCGGCGCCTTCCTTGAAGCGCGGATCGTCAACGCCGCCGAGCAGAAACTCGGCGCTCTGGCCCTGTTCGAGGGTGAACTCGGCTATCGCCGCATTGCCTTCGACGCGCAAGGGCTGATCCGAACACAGCTGCATGGGTGGCTGACCGGAGGCCTCGAAATACACACTCCGACCACGCGCCCGGGCCTTGGTGTGAGCTCGCGCATAGTCATGACGCAGGTTGCAGAGCATCTGTATCGTCGCTTGACCGCTGACCACGCGCACCCGGCGCATCAACATCGGCAAATCATCCTCGCTGTCGCCGATCGGCAGCAGGTCGATGACTTCGACCACTGCGTTATCGCTGAGCCAGCGGGTTTGCAAAACGTTGGTGTCGGGCAGGTAAATCTGCTCGCGGCGGGCGTCGGGCAGGTCCGGGGCCAGTTGGAAAATGCCGGCATCGGGGGTATCCAGCAGCGAGCAGAAGATCGACGGACTGTCGAATTCCGGCCAGCAGAAAAAGTCCACGCTGCCCTTGTCGTTGACCAGCGCCGCGCTGCGCATGTCGCCAATGATGCCGTGGGCGTCGATCGCGCTTTGTCGTTCGGAATGATCAGCCATTGCCGCAGAACTCCGGGATTCGAGGGCCTAACCAGCTGACTGGTTTAAGCCACAGAGAGTTCATTTGGCGACGAACCGGCGTTCACACTCAACCAATAATTCGACGCTTTCTCCCTGGCGGGATTTACCGGCGCCGACTAATTTTCGCCCCTCGTGGGTCGTCTTCCCATACAGACGACTTTTTGAGGTAAACGTGGTGACCAAGTTGACCCTGCTGTGTCTGCCGTATTCTGGCGCCAGTGCCATGGTCTACAGTCGCTGGCGGCGCAAGTTGCCGCAGTGGCTGCAGTTGCAACCGGTGGAGCTGCCGGGGCGGGGCGCACGGTTCGGCGAACCGTTGCACACCGACATGCGCGCGCTGGCGATGCAATTGGCCAAGGAGTTGCGTTCGACGCTCAAGGCGCCTTATGCCTTGTTTGGTCATAGCTTGGGCGCCTTGCTCGCGTGTGAACTGGCCCACGCCTTCCGTGCGTTGGGTTGTCCGGAACCGGTGGCGCTGTTTGCCTCGGGAACGGCGGCGCCGACGATGCGGGCCGATTACGACCGTGGTTTTGCCGAGCCGAAAACCGATGCGCAGTTGATCGAGCAGCTACGAACGCTCAATGGCACCAGCGAAGAGGTGCTGGCCAATGAAGAGCTGATGAGCCTGACGCTGCCGATTCTGCGCGCGGATTTTCTATTGTGCGGGCGTTTTCAGCCGGTACAGCGGCCATTGCTCAAGTGCCCGGTGCATGTGCTGGGTGGCAAGGCCGACAAGGCCACCACCGAACAGTTGATCGGCTGGAGCAAGGAAACCCACGGCAGTTTTTCGGTGGACATGCTGGCCGGTGGGCACTTCTTCATTCATGAACACGAAGCCAAGGTGCTGCGGCTGATCAAGGATCAGCTGGGGGGGCATCATCGGCGGCATGCCTTGGCGGCTGTCGGTTAACACGATGCTTCAGTTTGGTGATTTCTGTGGCGAGGGAGCTTGCTCCCGCTGGGTTGCGAAGCGACCCTAAAACCTGCGACCTCGCTGTGTCAGGAATACCGCATTCGCCGGTTTACGACTGCTGCGCAGCCGAGCGGGAGCAAGCTCCCTCGCCACAGGTCTGTGTTCGGCCGTCATTTCTTCGCCGCACCGCCGATTCCAGCCGCTTCGACCTCCCTTCCTGATACTTGTTCTCAAACGCTAATTTTTCCGGTCTGCATTCGTTTCATAGGGACGACGTGCCTTTGTGCTTCCTGCCTACTGATCCGGATGCTAAGAAATGAATGCTGAAGACTCCTTGAAACTTGCTCGCCGGTTTATCGGGTTGCCCCTGGAAAAGCGCCAGATGTTCCTTGCGGCCTTGCACAAGGAGGGCGTGGACTTCGCCCGTTTTCCGATTCCGCAAGGGGTCGAGGCCGAAGACCGGCAAGCGCTGTCCTACGCCCAGCAGCGCATGTGGTTCCTCTGGCAACTGGACCCGCACAGCGGCGCCTACAACTTGCCGGGCGCAGTGCGCCTGACTGGGCAACTGAACCTGCCGGCCCTGGAGCAGGCGTTCGCCAGCCTGGTGGCGCGTCATGAAACCCTGCGCACGGTGTTCCAGCGCCAGGCCGACGAGTCCCTGCAACAAGCGCCGACCCATGCGCCGCTGGTGATCGAGCAGGTCGATTTCAGCGCGCTGCCAACCCTTGAGCGCGAACAGGCCGTGACCGAGGCCGCCCAGCAGCAATCGTTGCTGCCGTTCGATTTGGCCGTCGGGCCACTGCTGCGGGTCAAGCTGCTCAAACTCACCGAGCAGGAGCACGTGCTGCTGCTGACCCTGCACCACATCGTTTCTGATGGCTGGTCGATGAACGTGCTGATCGACGAGTTCATCCGCTGCTACGACGCCCATGATGCCGGCGCGCAACCGCAGCTCGCGCCGTTGCCGATTCAATACAGCGACTACGCCTTGTGGCAACGCCGCTGGCTGGAGGCCGGGGAGCAGGCGCGGCAGTTGGAATACTGGCAAGCCCAATTGGGCTTCGAGCATCCGGTGCTGGAGCTGCCCACCGATCACCCGCGCCCGGCGATGCCCAGCTATCGCGGCACGCGTTACGAGTTCGGCGTCGACGGCCCACTGGCCGAGCAACTGCGAGCCACCGCGCAGAAGCACAACATCACCTTGTTCATGCTGTTGCTTGGTGCGTTCAACGCGTTGCTGCACCGTTACACCGGGCAGACCGACATCCGCGTCGGCGTGCCGATCGCCAACCGCAATCGCGGCGAAATCGAAGGCCTGATCGGTTTCTTCGTCAACACCCAAGTGCTGCGCACCCGGCTCGACGGCCAGACCCGCGTGGCCGATTTGCTCAGTGACATCAAGGAAACTGCCCTCGGCGCCCAGGCCCATCAGGACTTGCCATTCGAGCGGCTGGTGGAAGCGTTGAAGTTGGAGCGCAGCCTCAGCCACACGCCGTTGTTCCAGGTGATGTACAACCATCAGCCGCAAGTGGCGGACATTTCCACGGTGACCACCGCCTCGGGCCTGGAGCTGGGCGTGATCGAATGGGAAGGGCGCACCACCCAATTCGACCTGACGCTGGATACGTATGAAAAGGCCGGCACACTGCATGCCGCGCTGACCTATGCCAATGATCTGTTCGATGCGCCGACCATCGAGCGCATGGCGCGGCACTGGACCCATTTGCTGCACGGCATGGTCAACGACAGCCAGCAGCGCATCAGCGATTTGCCATTGCTTGAAGCCGAGGAATACCAACGCATCGTCCATGACTGGAACCGCGCTGACGAAGGTTTCGCCGATGATCTGTGCATTCATGAGCTGATCGCCAGACAGGTCGCGACCATGCCGGACGCGTTGGCGGTGACCTTTGCGGCCAGACAACTGACTTACGCCGAACTCGACAGCCGCGCCAACCAACTCGCCCACAAGCTGATCGAGTTGGGCGTGGGCCCGGAAGTGCGGGTCGGCGTGGCGATGCAGCGTTCCGACAGTCTGTTGGTGGCGTTGCTCGCGGTGCTCAAGGCCGGCGGCGCCTACGTGCCGCTGGACCCGGATTACCCGGCCGACCGCGTGGCCTACATGCTTGAGGACAGCCGTGCATTGGTGCTGCTGACCGAGCAGGCCGTTGGGGCAACATTGAGCATCGCTGCCGAGACACAAGTGTTGTTGATGGACAGCGCCGAGCCATGGCTGGCCGCTTACCCAAGCAGCGCACCAGTCACTCGCGTCACGCCGGATAACCTCGCCTACGTGATCTACACCTCCGGCTCCACCGGCAAGCCCAAAGGCGTGGCCATCGCCCATCGCAACGTGCTGGCGCTGATCGACTGGTCGCAATCGGTGTACAGCCGCGATGACATTCAAGGTGTGCTGGCCTCGACCTCGGTGTGTTTCGACCTGTCGGTGTGGGAGTTGTTTGTCACACTGGCCAACGGTGGTTCGGTGATCATCGCTCGTAACGCCCTGGAGCTGCCGCAACTGCCGGCCCGCGATCAGGTGCGCCTGATCAACACGGTGCCATCGGCGATCAATGCGCTGCACAGTGCCGGGCAGATTCCGCCGAGCGTGCGCATCATCAACCTCGCCGGTGAACCGCTGAAGCAAAGCCTGGTGGAGGCGTTGTATCAGCAGCCGACCATCGAGCACGTCTACGACCTCTACGGTCCATCGGAAGACACCACCTATTCCACTTGGACCCGCCGCCAGTCCGGCGGCAGCGCCAACATTGGCCGACCGTTGAAGCACACCGCCAGCTATTTGCTCGACGCCGATCTGCAACCGGTGCCGCAGGGCGTATCGGCTGAGCTGTACCTGGCCGGCGCGGGCATCACCCGGGGTTACTTGGCGCGACCGGGCATGACCGCCGAGAAATACGTGCCGAACCCGTTTGCCAGCAACGGCGAGCGTCTGTATCGCACCGGTGACCTGACCCGCTATCAGGTCGACGGCGCGTTGCAATACGTCGGTCGCATCGACCATCAGGTCAAGGTTCGTGGCTTCCGGATCGAGCTGGGTGAAATCGAAGCGCGGCTGTTGCAGCAGGACGCGGTACGCGAACTGGCGGTGCTGGCCCAGGATGGCGTTAGCGGTCAACAACTGGTCGCCTACATCGTGCCCACCGATGTAGCAGTGTTGGCGGACAATGCCGATGCTCAAGCGAACCTGCGCGAAACCCTGAAAGCTGCGCTGCGCCAACATTTGCCGGACTACATGGTCCCGGCGTATCTGCTGTTCCTCGAACAATTGCCGTTGACCCCCAACGGCAAGCTCGACCGCAAGGCCTTGCCTGCGGTCGACGGCACCCAGCAGCAACGTGAACACGTGGCGCCACGCACGGCCCTGGAAAAGTCCCTGGCGGCGATCTGGCAGGACGTCCTGGCCATCGACACCGTCGGCCTGGAAGACAACTTCTTTGAGCTGGGCGGCGACTCCATTGTGTCGATGCAAGTGGTCAGCCGCGCGCGTCAGGCGGGCATCCTGTTGAGCCCCAAAGACCTGTTCCAGTACCAGACCCTGCGCAGCCTGGCGCAAGTGGCCCGCAGCGGTGAGCAAAACCTGATCGATCAAGGTCCGGCTGTTGGCGCGGTAGCCCTGAGCCCGGTGCAGCACTGGTTCTTCGAGCAAGCCATTCCTGAGCGTCATCACTGGAACCAGTCGCTGCTGCTGGTGCCGCGCGAAGCGCTGGATGCCGGGGCGCTGGATCAAGCGTTGGCGCGGTTGCTCCAGCATCACGATGGGTTGCGTCTGCGTTATCAACAGACCGATGCCGGTTGGCTGCAGGCCTATGACGCAGCGACTGTTGAGTCGTTGCTGTGGCAACGCTCGGCGCAATCGCTCGAAGAGCTGAATGCCCTGTGCGATGAAGCCCAGCGCAGTCTTGATCTGGGCAACGGCCCGTTGCTGCGAGCGTTGTCGGTGCAGATGGCCGATGGCACTCAGCGGCTGCTGCTGGTGATTCACCACTTGGCGGTGGACGGTGTGTCGTGGCGGGTATTGCTGGAGGATCTGCAGCAGTTCTATCGCCAGGCACGCGACGGCTCGACGCTGACGACGGCGACGAAAACCAGTTCATACCAGCGCTGGGTGGCGCGTCTGCAAAGCCATCTGCCAACGTTCCAGCACAGCGTCGATTATTGGCAGGCGCAACTGCGCGATGCAGCGCAAAACGACTTGCCGTGCGACCGCCCTGACGGCGCGCTGCAAAACCGTTTCGAGCAGAAAGTCGAACTGACCTTCGACGCCGAGCAAACCCGCAAACTGCTGCAACAGGCGCCGGCGGCGTATCGCACGCAGGTCAATGATCTGCTGCTGACCGCGCTGGCGCGGGCCGTGTGCCACTGGACCGGGCAGAGCAGCACGCTGATCCAGCTCGAGGGTCATGGCCGCGAAGACCTGTTCGACGACATCGATTTGACCCGCACTGTCGGCTGGTTCACCAGTCTGTTCCCGGTCAACCTGAGCCCGGCCGGCGACCTCGGCGCATCGATCAAAACGGTCAAGGAGCAACTGCACGCGGTGCCGGACAAAGGTCTGGGCTACGGCGCGCTGCGCTACCTGGCCGAGCCACAGATTGGCGCCGCGCTGGCGGCCTTGCCGCAACCGCGCATCACCTTCAACTACCTTGGGCAGTTCGACCGTCAGTTCGACGATGCGGCGTTGTTTGTGCCGTCCAGCGAAGGCAGCGGCGCAGCCCAGGATCCGTCGGCACCGCTGGCCAACTGGCTGACGGTCGAAGGCCAGGTGTACGGCGGCGAGCTGTCGATGAGCTGGGGCTTCAGCCGCGAGATGTTCGACACCGCGACCATCCAGCAGCTGGTTGATCAATACGCTGTCGAACTCAACGGTTTGATCGAGCATTGCTGCACCCTCGAAGCGCCACAGGCCACGCCGTCGGACTTCCCGTTGGCGCGCATCACCCAGGCGCAACTCGATGCACTGCCGGTGGCCGTCGGCCAACTCGACGACCTCTATCCACTGTCGCCGATGCAGCAGGGGCTGTTGTTTCACACCTTGTACGAGCAGGCGGCGGGAGAGTACATCAATCAGTTGCGGGTGGATGTGCAAGGCATCGAGCCCGAGCGTTTCCGCGCCGCCTGGCAGGCCACGCTCGATGCTCAGGACATCTTGCGCACCGGTTTTGTCTGGCAGGGCGAACTGGAGCAACCGGTGCAGATCGTCCACAAACAGGTGCAGTTGCCGTTCACCGTGCTCGACTGGCGTGAGCGTGGCGATCAGCTTCAGGCCTTGAATGAACTGGCTGATGCCGAGCGCCAACAAGGATTCGATCTGAGCCAGGCGCCATTGCTGCGACTGGTGTTGGTGCACACCGCAGCCGATAGCTGGCAGCTGATTTACACCCATCACCACATCCTGATGGACGGCTGGAGCAACTCGCAGCTGCTCGGCGAAGTCTTGCAGCGTTACAGCGGTCGCCCGCCGATAGCTACCGGCGGACGCTATCGCGATTACATCGCTTGGTTGCAGCGTCAGGATGGGCAACTGAGCCAGGACTTCTGGCGCGAGCCGTTGGCCTCCTTGCAAGAGCCGACCCGACTGGCGCGGGTGATGTCCGACAACGAAACCCTGAGCGGGCATGGCGATCACTTCCAGACCCTGGACGTCAGTCGCACCCAAGGCCTTGAAGCCTTTGCCCGGCAACAAAAAGTCACCCTCAACACCTTGGTGCAAGCCGCGTGGCTGTTATTGCTGCAACGCTACACCGGTCATGAAACCGTGGCCTTCGGCGCCACGGTGGCCGGGCGCCCGGCAGACTTGCCCGGCATCGAGCAAGCGGTCGGCTTGTTCATCAATACCTTGCCGGTGATCGGCGCGCCGCGTCCGGACCAAAGCGTCGGCCACTGGTTGCAAGCGGTACAGGCGCAAAACCTAAGCCTGCGCGAGTTCGAACACACGCCGCTGGCGGACATTCAACGCTGGGCCGGGCAGGGCGGCGAAGCGCTGTTCGACAACATTCTGGTGTTCGAGAACTACCCGATTGCCCAGGCGCTGCAACAGGGCGCGGAGCAAGGCGTGGTGTTCGGCGATGTCGCCAACCTTGAGCAAACCCATTATCCGTTGAGCGTCGCCGTGACATTGGGCCAGACCCTAGCGCTGCATTACAGCTTCGACCGGGCGCATTTCGCAACGCCGGCGATCGAACGCATCAGTGCGCACCTGCTGCAACTGCTGGAGCAGTTCGCCGAGTCGGCTGAACGCAACCTCGGTGAAATCGCCCTGGCCAGCGCCGCCGAACGGGCGCAGCAACAGGCCAATAACCAGCCGCAGCCGTACCCGGTGAACGTCGCCGTGCACCAGCGCATCGCCGAACTCGCCGCCCTGCGCCCGGAACGCACGGCGGTGATCTTCGCCGGCCAGCGGTTCAGCTATGGAGACATTGACCAACGCGCTAATCAGTTGGCCCATGCGCTGATCGCCCGGGGTGTCGGCCCGGAAACCCGGGTCGGCGTGGCCTTGCCACGCAGCGAAGGGGTGATCGTCGCGCTGCTGGCGGTGCTCAAGGCCGGCGGTGCCTACGTGCCGCTGGACACCAGCTACCCGCGCGAACGCCTGGCCTATCTGATCGAGGATTCGGGGCTGGCGTTGTTGCTCAGCGATTCGTTGGTTTCGGCGCAGTTGCCGGTGGATGATTCGGTCCCGGTGCTGGAGCTCGACCGTCTCGATCTGCGCAGCCAATCCCTCACTGCGCCCAAGGTGCAGCTTGATCCGCAGAACCTCGCTTACGTCATCTACACCTCCGGTTCCACCGGTAACCCCAAAGGCGTGAGCGTCGCCCATGGCCCGCTGGCGATGCATTGCCAGGCCATCGGCGAACGCTATGAAATGCGTGACAGCGACTGCGAATTCCACTTCATGTCCTTCGCCTTCGACGGTGCCCATGAGCGTTGGCTGACAAGCCTGACTCACGGCGCTTCGCTGCTGATTCGCGACGACAGCCTGTGGACCCCGGAACAGACCTACAACGCCATGCGCGAACACGGCGTGACGGTGGTGGCGTTCCCGCCGGTCTACCTGCAGCAACTGGCCGAACACGCCGAGCGTGAAGGCCACCCGCCGAAGGTGCGGATCTACTGCTTCGGCGGCGATGCCGTGCCCAACGCCAGTTTCGAGCGGGTCAAGCGTGCGCTCGATCCGGACTACATCATCAACGGCTACGGCCCGACCGAAACCGTGGTCACGCCGCTGATCTGGAAGGCCGGGCACGACGTACAGTGCGGCGCAGCCTACGCGCCGATCGGCAGTCGCATCGGGGACCGCAGCGCTTACGTGCTGGACGCCGACCTGAACCTGCTGCCCCAAGGCATGGCCGGTGAGCTGTACCTGGGCGGCACCGGCCTGGCCCGGGGTTACCTGAACCGTCCCGGCCTGACGTCTGAGCGGTTTGTTGCCGATCCGTTCAGCGCGGTTGGTGGCTTGCTGTACCGCACCGGCGACCTGGTGCGGCAGCGTGCCGATGGCACGTTCGATTATCTGGATCGCATCGACAACCAGGTGAAAATTCGCGGTTTCCGCATCGAACTGGGGGAAATCGAAGCGCGCCTGCAAGCCCTCGATGGCGTGCGCGAAGCGGTGGTGGTCGCTCAGGAAGGCACCGCCGGCAGCGGCAAGCGCCTGGTGGCTTTTGTGGTCACCGATGTGTTCAATGCCGAACGGGCTGATTTCGCCGACAGCCTGCGCGAGCAACTTAAAGTCGCGCTGCCGGCGCACATGGTCCCGGCGTATTTGCGGCTGCTTGAGCGCCTGCCGCTGACCCCCAACGGCAAACTCGACCGCAAGAACCTGCCCAAGCCGGACGTCAGCCAATTGCAGCAAGCTTATGTGGCGCCGCAAAGTGTTCTGGAGCAGCAACTGGCGACGATCTGGCAGGACGTGCTGAAACTCGATCAGGTTGGTTTGAGCGACAACTTCTTCGAACTGGGCGGCGATTCGATCATCTCGATTCAAGTGGTCAGCCGTGCTCGTCAGGCGGGAATCCGCTTCACGCCAAAAGACCTGTTCCAGCACCAGACCATCCTGGCACTGGCCACGGTGGCGCGGTTGGGTGAGCAGGCTCAGGTCATCGATCAAGGGCCGGTGACCGGCGAACTGGCGTTGTTGCCAGTGCAGCAGGTGTTCTTCACGCAGGCCATCCCCGAGCGTCAGCACTGGAATCAGGCGGTGATGCTCAAGCCGACGAAAACTCTGGAGGCTGCGCTGCTTGAGCAGGCGTTGGGCGCACTGGTTACTCACCACGATGGCTTGCGCTTGAGTTTCGTCGAACAGGTCGAGGGCTGGCAGGCACAGTACCGTGCGCCGGGCAGCCAGACCGAGGCGTTGCTCTGGGCGGTCGACGTTGCCGACGCCACGGCGCTGGAAGCGGTGGCCAACGAAGCGCAACGCAGCCTGAACCTGCAACACGGGCCGCTGCTGCGCGCGGTGCTGGCGAATCTCGATGACGGCACTCAGCGCCTGTTGCTGGCGATCCATCATTTGGTGGTGGACGGCGTGTCGTGGCGGATTCTGTTTGACGATCTGCAAACCGCTTACCGTCAGTTGTTGAGCGGCGAGCCCCTGCAATTGCCGGCCAAAACCAGTGCGGCCAAGGTCTGGGCCGAGCACCTGCAAACCTACGCCCGCAGTGCTGAACTGCACAGCGAACTGGCCTGGTGGCAACAGCAGTTACACGGCGCCGACGTGGCGTTGCCGGTGGACAATCCCGAGGGCGGGCAGCAGAACAAGCATGCACTGACGGTGCGCACGCAACTGAACAAGGAACTGACCCGGCAACTGCTGCAAGACGCTCCGGCGGCGTATCGCACTCAGGTCAACGACCTGCTGCTGACCGCCCTGGCCCGCGTCATGGTGCGCTGGACCGGGACCGACAGCGCGTTGATCCAGCTCGAAGGTCATGGCCGTGAAGAGCTGTTCGACGGCGTTGACCTGACCCGCACCGTCGGCTGGTTCACCAGCCTGTACCCGGCGAAACTGACGCCGGTCGTGGACCTCGGTGGCTCGCTGAAACAGATCAAGGAACAGCTGCGCGCGATCCCGAACAAGGGTCTCGGTTTTGGTGCGCTGGCCCATCTGGGTGACGACGCTGCACGTCAAATCCTCAGCCAATTGCCGGTGCCGTGCCTGACCTTCAACTACCTGGGGCAGTTCGACGGCAGCTTCACCGAAGCCGACGGCGCCTTGTTCGTTCCGTGCAGCGACGCGGCCGGCGATGAACTGGATGCTCGTGCGCCATTGGCCAACCAGTTGGCCCTCAATGGTCAGGTGTATGGCGGTGAACTGAACTTGGGCTGGACCTTCAGCCGCGAACGGTTCAATGAGTCGACCATTCAAGCGCTGGCCGACGATTACGCACTGGAACTGCAAGCGCTGATCGCCCATTGCTGCCAGGTCGGGCAGCACGGGGTTACCCCGTCGGACTTCCCGCTGGCGCGCTTGAGCCAGGCCCAACTTGACGGCTTGCCGCTGGCGCCGCAATCGATCGAAGACCTGTATCCGCTGTCGCCGATGCAGCAGGGCATGTTGTTCCATGCCGTGTACGAGGAAACCACCGGCGATTACATCAACCAGATTCGCCTGGATGTGGAAGGGCTCGACCCCGAGCGTTTCCATCAGGCCTGGCAAGCGGCGGTGGAGGCCCACGATATTCTGCGCACGCGCTTTGTCTGGCAGGGCGAACTGGAAAACCCGGTGCAGGTGGTCTGCAAGCACGCGCAGATGCCTTACAGCCTGCACGATTTACGCGCCCATCCGCAGCGCGATCAGGCCTTGCAGACGCTCGCCGACACGGAACGCCAAGCCCTCAACTTGAGCGCACCGACCTTGTTGCGGTTGGTGATTGCGCGCATCGACGACCACCGTCATCACCTGATCTACACCAACCATCACATCCTGATGGACGGCTGGAGCAACTCGCAGTTGCTCGGCGAAGTGCTGCAGCGTTACAGCGGCCAGTTCAACGGCGCACACAACGGACGTTACCGTGATTACATCGCCTGGCTGCAACGCCAGGACTCGGCGGCCAGCGAAGCGTTCTGGACCCCGGCGCTACACGCGCTGGACGAGCCGACGCGCTTGGCCCAGACCGTCGCGAAACCTCAAGCGTCTATCGACAGCCAAGGTTATGGCGATCATTTCCAGGTGCTGGAGGCCGATCTGACTCTGCGTCTGGGCGAGTTCGCCCGGGCCGCGAAAGTCACCGTCAACACGCTGGTGCAGGCGGCCTGGTTGCTGTTGCTGCAACGCTACACCGGCAAAACCACCGTGGCCTTCGGCGCGACGGTCGCTGGTCGTCCGGCCGACTTGCCGGGTGTCGAGCAACAGATCGGGCTGTTCATCAACACCTTGCCGGTGATCGCCAGCCCTCGGGCCGAGCAATCGCTTACTGGTTGGCTGCAAGCGGTGCAAGGGCAAAACCTGGCGTTGCGCGAGTTCGAACACACCGCGCTGTTCGATATCCAGCGCTGGGCCGGGCAGGGCGGTGAAGCGCTGTTCGACAACATTCTGGTGTTCGAGAACTACCCGATTGCCCAGGCCCTGGAGCAGGGAGCCCCGCAAGGGCTGCGCTTTGGTCCGGTGGCCAGTCGCGAGCAGACCAACTATCCGTTGACCTTGCTGGTGAGCCTCGACACGCAACTGTCGATGCACTTCAGCTATCAGCGCGGCAGTTTTGCGCCGACGACAGTGACGCGATTGGCGACTCATTTGCAGCACTTGTTGAGCCAGATGATCGACGCCGGTGAACGCTGCCTCGGCGAGCTGGTGTTGCTGGATAAAACCGAGCAGCAACAAGTGTTGCTGGACTGGAACCCAGCTGACGAAAGTTTCGCCCAGGAGCTGTGCATTCACCAGTTGATCGACCGCCAGGTCGCCGCCCAACCGGACGCGCTGGCGGTGACCTTCGCGGCCAGACAACTGACTTACGCCGAACTCGACAGCCGCGCCAACCAACTTGCCCACAAGCTGATCGAATTGGGTGTGGGCCCGGAAGTCCGCGTTGGCGTGGCGATGCCGCGTTCCGACAGCCTGCTGGTAGCGCTGCTGGCGGTGCTCAAGGCTGGCGGCGCCTATGTGCCGTTGGACCCGGATTATCCAGCCGACCGCGTGGCCTACATGCTCGAAGACAGCCGCGCTTTGGTGCTGCTGACCGAGCAGGCTATTGCGGCAACATTGAGCATCGCTGCCGAGACACAAGTGTTGTTGATGGACAGCGCCGAGTCGTGGCTGGCCACTTACCCAAGCAGCGCACCGGTCACCCGTATCACGCCGGATAACCTCGCTTATGTGATCTACACCTCCGGCTCCACCGGCAAGCCCAAAGGCGTGGCCATCGCCCATCGCAACGTGCTGGCGCTGATCGACTGGTCGCAATCGGTGTACAACCGCGACGACATTCAGGGTGTACTGGCCTCGACCTCGGTGTGTTT
Organism: Pseudomonas sp. B21-019; assembly: GCF_024749225.1. Classification (NCBI taxonomy): domain Bacteria; kingdom Pseudomonadati; phylum Pseudomonadota; class Gammaproteobacteria; order Pseudomonadales; family Pseudomonadaceae; genus Pseudomonas; species Pseudomonas sp. B21-019. The sequence goes on along the minus strand of NZ_CP087193.1, from coordinate 4,245,314 downwards.
CGACCTGTCGGTCTGGGAGCTGTTTGTCACCCTGGCCAATGGTGGCTCGCTGATCATCGCCCGCAATGCCCTAGAGCTGCCGCAATTGCCGGCGCGGGATCAGGTGCGCCTGATCAACACCGTGCCGTCGGCGATCAATGCGCTGCACAGTGCCGGGCAGATTCCGCCGGGCGTGCGCATCATCAACCTCGCCGGTGAGCCGCTGAAGCAGTCGCTGGTCGACGCGTTGTATCAGCAACCGACCGTGGCGCATGTCTACGACCTCTACGGTCCGTCGGAAGACACCACCTATTCCACCTGGACCCGTCGCGAGGCGGGTGGCAGCGCCAACATTGGTCGGCCGTTGAAGCACACCGCCAGTTACCTGCTGGATGCCGACTTGCAGCCGGTGCCGCTGGGCGTGTCGGCCGAGCTGTATCTGGCCGGTGCCGGTATCACCCGGGGTTACCTGGGGCGGCCGGGCATGACCGCCGAGAAGTACGTGCCGAATCCGTTCGCCAGCAACGGCGAGCGCCTGTACCGCACCGGCGATTTGACCCGTTATCAGGCCGATGGCGTGCTCGAGTACCGAGGCCGAATCGATCATCAAGTGAAGATCCGCGGCTTTCGCATCGAGCTGGGTGAAATCGAAGCGCGCCTGCTGGAGCAGCCCGCGGTCCGCGAAGTGGCGGTGCTGGCGCAGGAAGCCCTGGGCAATCAGCAATTGGTGGCCTACGTCGTTGCGCCGCAACTGGACCTCGATGCCGCCGACGATCAGCAGTCCCTGCGCGATGAACTCAAGACACGGCTCAGGGCGTCCCTGCCGGAATTCATGGTCCCGGCGCACCTGTTGTTCCTCGAACAATTGCCGCTGACGCCCAACGGCAAACTCGACCGCAAGGCGTTGCCGACGGTGGAGGGCGGTCATTTGCAGGTGCGTTATGTCGCCCCGCAGAGCGAGCGGGAGCAGCAGGTCGCGGCGATCTGGCAGCACGTACTGCAAGTCGAGCGTGTCGGCCTGCTGGATCACTTTTTCGAACTGGGCGGCCACTCGTTGCTGGCCGTCAATGTGGTTTCACGCCTGCAACTGGAACTGGGCTTGAAACTGACCCCACAACTGATTTTTCAACACCCCGTACTCACGGATTTCGTCAGCAGTCTGGCAACCGCAGGTGAGCAGGTCGATACGTTGAAACTGAGCAAGCTGGACGCCCTGCTTGACGAAATGGAGGAAGCTTGATGGATACCAATGTCGCTTTGAAGATCGCCCGGCGCTTCATTACTTTGCCGCTCGACAAGCGCAGGGTCTATCTGCAGAAGATGCTCGAGGAGGGCGTTTCGCCGGCGAACCTGCCGATTCCCGAAACACAGTCGCAGTTCGATCCGGTGCCGCTGTCTTTTGCTCAGGAGCGCCAGTGGTTCCTCTGGCAGATGGACCCCGACAGCGCCGCCTACAACATCCCCAGTGCCATGCAATTGCAGGGTGAGCTTGACGTGGCGGCGCTCGAGCGCGGTTTCAATGCGCTGATTGCCCGTCATCAAAGCTTGCGCACGACGTTCCGGCAGCAGGATGAGCAAGCGGTGCAAGTGATTCATCCGCACATGAACCTGACCGTCGCCGTGCATGAACTGGATGAAAGCCCCGATGCCCTGCCGCCAGAGGCGCAGATTCAAGCGTTCGTCGCCGAACAGACCGGGCAGCCGTTCGACCTGATCAACGGGCCGCTGCTGCGCGTCAGCCTCTTGCGCCTTGGCGCGCAGGAGCATGTGCTGACCCTGACCCAGCACCACATCGCCTCGGATGGCGCGTCGATGCGGGTCATGGTCGATGAACTGCTGCAACTGTATAGCGCTTACCGCCAGGGCCACGAACTCGCTTTGCCGCCACTGTCGATCCAGTATGCCGACTATGGCATCTGGCAACGGCACTGGATGGAAGCCGGGGAGCGCGAGCGGCAGCTGGAGTATTGGCAGGCGCACTTGGGCGGCGAACATCCGCTGCTGGAATTGCCCACCGATTACCCGCGCCCGGCGGTGCAGAGCCTGCGTGGCGCCCGTCATGAACTGGCATTGCCGCCGGCACTGGGCGAGCTCCTGAGGGCGTTGGCCAAAAGCGAAAACGTCACCCTGTTCATGCTGTTGCTGGCGTCGTTCCAGACCTTGTTGCATCGCTACAGTGGCCAGGCCGACATCCGCGTCGGCGTGCCCACTGCTAACCGCAACCGGGTCGAGACCGAGCGGCTGATCGGCTTCTTCGTCAACACCCAGGTGCTCAAGACCGAGTTCGATGCTCAGGCCACGTTCAGCACGCTGCTGGCCCAGGTCAAGCAGACCACGATGGCCGCCCAGGCGCATCAGGACCTGCCTTTCGAGCAATTGGTCGAGGCCTTGCAGCCGGAACGCAGCCTGAGCTACAGCCCGCTGTTCCAGGTCATGTACAACCACCAGAGCACCGGCGCCAGCCAAAGCCGCCAGGGCACCGGCGAGTCAGCGCTGACGATCCGCCACTTGCATCAGCCATCGCGCACTGCGCAATTCGACCTGACCCTGGAAACGTTCGACGGCCCCGAGGGCCTCGGCGCACAACTGACCTACGCCACCGACCTGTTTGACGGCGCGACCATCGAACGGCTGGCACGGCATTGGCAAAACCTGCTGGGCAGCCTGGTTGCCGATCCACAGCAGCGGGTGGGCGAACTGGCCCTGCTCGATGAAGCCGAAAAACAGCAGGTGCTGGTCGACTGGAACCGCAGCGCCGCCGAATACCCGACTGACCGCTGCATCTATCAATTGATCGAAGCCCAGGCCCTGCGCACGCCAGAGGCCACGGCGTTGGTGTTCGACGGGCAATCGCTGAGCTACGCCCAGCTCAATCGCCAGGCCAATCAATTGGCCCATCGGCTGATCGAACTGGGCGTCGGCCCGGATCAGTTGGTCGGTATCGCCATCGACCGCAGCCTGGAAATGCTGATCGGACTGTTGGCGATTCTCAAGGCGGGCGGTGCCTACGTGCCGCTGGACCCGCAATACCCTGAAGACCGTCTGGCGCACATGATCGAGGACAGCGGTCTGCAACTGCTGCTGACCCAGGCGCATTTGACCGGGCACTTGCCGATTCCGACCGGCGTGCAAACCCTGTTGCTCGACCCGCAAGGCGAACACGCCCGCGGTTACAGCGAAGCTGATCCGCAGGTATCGCTCAGCGGTGAACACCTGGCGTATGCGATTTACACCTCCGGCTCCACCGGCAAGCCTAAAGGGGTGATGGTGCGCCATCAGGCGCTGGTGAATTTCGTGGTGAGCATGGTCAAGGCGCCGGGCATTGATGCCCGGGACCGCATGCTGTCGCTTACCACGTTCTCGTTCGATATTTTCGGCCTGGAAATCTACGGCCCGCTGCTCAGCGGTGCCCGCGTGGTGCTGGTGGACAAGCAAACCGCGCAGGATCCGCAAGCGCTGCTGGAGATGATCCGGCAACAGGAGGTCACGGTGGTGCAAGCCACGCCGTCGACTTGGCGCATGTTGCTCGACCACGAACAGGCGCCCATCCTCCAGGGTTGTAAATTCCTCTGCGGCGGCGAAGCGCTGGCCGATGACCTGGCCCAGCGCATGCTCGGTCTGGCGGGGCAGGTCTGGAACCTTTATGGCCCGACCGAAACCACCATCTGGTCGGCGGCCTGGCAGTTGACCCGCGAGCAGCGCCAGCCGTACCTCGGCAAACCGATTGCCAATACCACGCTGTACATTTTGGGCGACGATCTGGCGCCGAACCCGGCGGGCTCGATTGGTGAACTGCTGATCGGTGGAGACGGCCTGGCCCGTGGGTATCACCACCGTGCGGCAATGACCGCCGAGCGCTTCCTGCCCGACCCGTTCGGCAACGGCGCGCGGCTGTACCGCACCGGCGACCTGGCGCGCCATCGTCACGACGGCGTACTCGAATACATGGGGCGCATTGACCATCAAGTGAAGATCCGCGGTTTCCGCATCGAACTGGGTGAAATCGAAGCGCGTCTGCTGGAGCAGCCAGCGGTCCGCGAAGTGGCGGTGCTGGCGCAGGAAGCCCTGGGCAGCCAGCAACTGGTGGCCTATGTGGTCGCACCGCAACTGGACCTCGATGCCGCCGACGATCAACTGCGTCTGCGCGATGAACTCAAGACGCGGCTCAAGGAATGCCTGCCGGAATTCATGGTTCCGGCGCATGTGCTGTTCCTCGCCAGCCTGCCGCTGACGCCTAACGGCAAACTCAATCGCAAGGCGTTGCCGGCGGTGGACGCCAGCCAGTTGCAGGCGCGGTATGTCGCGCCGCAGAGCGAACGGCAACAGCAAGTCGCCGCCATCTGGCAGGACGTGCTGAAGCTGGACCGCGTGGGCCTCACCGACAACTTCTTCGAGCTGGGCGGGCACTCTCTGCTGGTGACCCAAGTGGTGTCGCGGGTGCGGCGGGTGCTGGACATCCAGGTGCCGTTGCGCAGCCTGTTCGAGCACAGCACCCTGGAGGATTTCGTCCAGGCACTGGGCGCCGAACCGGGCGAGCAGTCGCCGCCGATGACTCGGGTTGACCGTAACCAACCGCTGGCGCTGTCCTTTGCCCAGGAACGCCAATGGTTCCTGTGGAAAATGGACCCCGACAGCGCCGCCTACAACATCCCGACTGCGCTGCGGATGCGCGGCGAGCTGGACAAAAACGCCCTGCAACGCAGCTTCGAGGCGTTGGTGGAGCGCCACGAAAGTTTGCGCACGGCATTCGTCGAGGAAGATGGCCACACCTGGCAGGTGATCCGCCCGCAAGGTCGCATCAGTTTTGTCGAGCAACGTCTGGCTGCCAGCGATGAAGCGAGCATCAGGGTCTTCGTCGAACAGGAGACGCAACGCCCGTTCGATGTGCTCGACGGCTCGTTGGTGCGCTTCGTTCTACTGCAGGTGGGCGAGCAGGATCACGTGCTGATTCTGACCCTGCACCACATCGTCTCCGACGCCTGGTCGTTGCAGGTGATGATCGATGACCTGATGGCCCTGTATGCGGCGATCAGCCAAGGCCGGCCGGCTGAACTGCCGCCATTGCCGGTGCAGTACGCCGACTACGCGGTGTGGCAGCGTCAATGGATGGCCGCCGGCGAACGGGATCGGCAGTTGGCCTACTGGCGCGAAAAACTCGGCAGCGAACAGCCGCTGCTGGAGCTGCCACTGGATCATCCGCGTCCGGCGCAGCAAAGTTTTCGCGGGGCGCGTCTGCCGATCACCCTCGACGAATCCCTGAGCAATGCCCTGAAGGCCTTGGCCCGGCGTGAAAGCGTCACGCTGTTCATGCTGTTGCTCGGCTCGTTCCAGACCTTGCTGCATCGCTACAGCGGCCAGGCCGATATCCGCGTTGGTGTACCGATTGCCAACCGCAACCGCCTGGAAACCGAGCGTCTGATCGGCTTCTTCGTCAATACCCAGGTGCTGCGCGCCGAGTTCGACGGCCAGCTGACGGGCGCGCAATTGCTGCAACAGGTGAAGCAGACGGCCATGGCGGCGCAGATGCATCAGGACCTGCCGTTCGAGCAACTGGTCGATGCGCTGCAACCGCAACGCAACCTGAGCCACAGCCCGCTGTTCCAGGCGATGTTCAACCATCGCAGCGAAGCGGCCTCAACGCTGGCCGAATCGTTGCCGGGCATCGAGCTGGCAAACCTCAGTTGGGAACACCGCACCGCGCAGTTCGACCTGACCCTGGACACCAGTGATAACCCGCAAGGCCTGCACGCCTCGCTGACCTACGCCACTGATTTGTTCGAGCCATCGACCATCGAGCGCATGGGCCGGCATTGGCTGAACCTGTTGCAGGGCCTGGTCGAGGACATCCACCGTCCGGTCGGGCAATTGGCGTTGCTCGATGACCGCGAGCGACAACTGACAGTCGTCGACTGGAACGCCACCGCCGTCGACTACCCGTTGCATCGCAGCGTGCAGGCGCTGATCGAAGAACAGGTCGGTAAAACCCCGCAGGCGTGTGCGCTGGTGTTTGCCGAGCAACGCTTGAGCTACGCCGAACTCAATGGCCGCGCCAACCAACTGGCTCACGTGCTGATCGAGCAGGGTGTCGGCCCGGATGTGCTGGTGGGCATCGCGGTCGAGCGGTCGGTGGAAATGGTCGTGGGCCTGTTGGCGATTCTCAAGGCCGGCGGTGCTTATTTGCCGCTGGACCCGGAGTACCCGCAGGAACGTTTGGCCTACATGTTTGAAGACAGCGGCATCCAATTGTTGCTGACCCAGAGCCATTTGCTTGAGCAATTGCCGATTCCGGCCGACATTCGCAGCCTGGTGCTGGATCAGGACGGTGACTGGCTGGAAGGCCGCAGCGACGCCAACCCTGGCATTGACCTCGACGGCGAAAACCTCGCTTATGTGATCTACACCTCGGGCTCCACTGGCAAACCCAAAGGTGCGGGCAACCGTCATTCGGCACTGGTCAATCGCCTGTGCTGGATGCAACAGGCCTATCGGCTCGACGCCACGGACAGTGTGCTGCAAAAAACGCCGTTCAGTTTTGACGTGTCGGTCTGGGAGTTCTTCTGGCCGCTGTTGACCGGTTCGACCCTGGTGGTGGCTGCGCCGGGTGTTCATCGTGATCCGGCGCAGTTGATCGAATTGATCACCGCGCAACGCATCACCACGCTGCACTTTGTGCCGTCGATGTTGCAGGCGTTCCTGCAAGACCCTTCGGTGGGCCAGTGCAGCAGCCTGACCCGCATCGTCTGCAGTGGTGAAGCCCTGCAAGTGGATGCGCAGCAGCAAGTGTTTGCCAAGCTGCCGAATGCCGGTTTGTACAACCTCTATGGCCCGACGGAAGCGGCCATCGACGTCACGCACTGGACGTGCATCGAGGAAGGGCGCGACAGCGTGCCGATCGGCCAGCCGATCGCCAACCTGGGCACTTACATTCTCGATCACGAGTTGTCGCCGGTGCCGGTGGGCGTGGTTGGCGAGTTGTACCTGGGCGGCGAAGGCCTGGCCCGGGGTTATCACCGTCGCCCGTCGCTCACGGCGGAGCGCTTCGCGACCAGCCCGTTCGGTGACGGCCAGCGTCTGTACCGCACTGGCGACCTGGCGCGTTATCGCGCCGACGGGGTGATCGAATACGCCGGGCGCATGGACCATCAGGTGAAAATCCGTGGCTTGCGCATCGAGTTGGGCGAGATCGAAGCGCGCCTGGCCGAACACGCCGAAGTCCGTGAAACCGTGGTGATCGCCCAGGACGGCACGCTGCTGGTGGCGTATGTGGTGCCGGCCCGCGACGCATTGCTGCACGCCGACGACGAAACTCGCAACGCCTTGCAGCGCAGCCTCAAGGAACACCTGAGCCAGACATTGCCGGACTACATGGTCCCGCAGCATTGGCTGTGGCTGGAAAAAATGCCGGTCAGTCCCAACGGCAAACTGGAACGCAAGGCGTTGCCCAAGGCCGACACCACGGCCAGCAGCAAGGCTTACACCGCACCGACCAGCGCTATCGAACAAGCGCTGGTGGAGATCTGGCAAAGCGTGCTGGGTCGGCCGCAGGTGGGAATCAGCGACAACTTCTTCGAGCTGGGCGGCGATTCGATCATCTCGATCCAGGTGGTCAGCCGGGCGCGTCAGGCGGGGATTCATTTCAGCCCCAAAGACCTGTTCCTGCACCAGAACGTACAAAGCCTCGCGGCGGTGGCGAAGGTCGGCGACAGCGGCTTGCGCATCGACCAGGGCCCGGTCACTGGCGATACGCCGTTGCTGCCATTCCAGCAGTTGTTCTTTGAGCGCGAGATGGCCGAGCCGCACCACTGGAATCAGTCGGTGCTGCTCAAGCCAGCCAAACCGCTGCACGCCCAACACCTGGAGCGTGCGTTGCAGGCACTGGTCAGCCATCACGACGCGTTGCGTCTGGCGTTCACCCGTCAGGGTAATAAATGGACCGCGCAGCATCGCTCCCCGGCCGAGCAACAGGCGCTCTGGCAACAGTCGCCGCTGCTGTGGACCGCCGATGTCGCCGATGCGGCGGCACTCGAACAGTTGGGCGAACAGGCACAGCGCAGCCTCGAACTGGCGAACGGTAATCTGCTGCGCGCGGTGCTGGCGAACATGGCCGATGGCAGTCAGCGTCTGCTGTTGGTGATCCATCACCTGGTGGTCGACGGCGTGTCCTGGCGGATTCTGCTCGAAGACCTGCAACAAGCCTACGAGCAGTTGCAGGCGGACCAAACGCTCAAATTGCCGGCCAAGACCAGCGCCACCCAGGCCTGGGCGCGACGCTTGCAACAACACGCCGACAGCCCGGCGATGCAGGCTCAGCTGAGGTTCTGGCAAGGGCAATTGCAGGATGCGCGCAATGACTTGCCCTGCGATCGACCGCAGGGCGAGTTGCACAACCGCCACGCCTTGCATGTGCACACCCGCCTGGACAAACAGCAGACCCGCCAGCTGTTGCAGGAGGCACCGGCGGCCTATCGCACGCAGGTCAACGACCTGTTGTTGACGGCGCTGGCGCGGGTGATTGCGGACTGGACGGGCGACGCCTCGACCCTGATCCAGCTCGAAGGCCACGGTCGCGAGGCGCTGTTCGACGAACTCGATTTGAGCCGTAGCGTGGGTTGGTTCACCAGTCTGTTCCCGGTTCGGCTGACCCCGGCGAGCACGCCGCAGGACTCGATCAAGACGATCAAAGAACAACTGCGGGCGATCCCCGATAAAGGCCTGGGCTTTGGCGCGTTGCGCTACCTGGGCAACGACCGCACCCGCCAGGCGCTGCAAGCCTTGCCCGTGCCGCGCATTACCTTCAACTACCTCGGCCAGTTCGATGCCGGGTTCGGCGACGAGGCGGGCGCACTGTTCACCCCGGCCAGCGAATCGGCGGGCGCGGAGCAAAGTCCGCTGGCACCGCTGGACAATTGGCTGACCCTCAATGGCCGGGTGTATGGCGGCGAATTGAGTATCGGCTGGACGTTCAGCGGGCAGATGTTCGATCAGTCGACCATCGCCCGATTGGCGCAGGCTTATGCGCAGGAACTGGGGCTGTTGATCGAGCACTGCTGTGAGGCTCGGCATCAGGGCCTGACGCCGTCGGACTTCCCGCTGGCCGGGTTGACGCAACGCCAGCTCGATGCGTTGCCCGTGACGCCACGCCAGGTCGAAGACATTTACCCGCTGTCACCGATGCAGCAAGGCATGCTGTTCCATACCCTCTACGAGCAGCAGGCCGGCGATTACATCAATCAGCTGTGCGTGGACGTCGAAGGCTTGAACGTCGAGCGTTTCCGCGAGGCCTGGCAAGCGGCAATGGATGCGCACGATGTGCTGCGCAGCAGTTTTGTCTGGGACGGCGAGTTCAAGCGTCCGTTGCAGGTGATCCACAAGCAACTGGCCGTGCCGTTCACCTTCCATGACTGGCGCGCCCGGAGCGATGTGGCCATGGCGCTCAGCGAACTGGCGGCCGCGCAGCGCCAGCAGGGTTTTGACCTTGCCGCCGCACCGTTGCTGAACCTGACGGTAGTGCGTCTCGACACCGCGCGTTTTCACCTGATCTACACCAGCCATCACATCTTGATGGACGGCTGGAGCAATTCGCAGCTGCTCGGGGAAGTGCTGCAACGCTACAGCGGCCAGGTGCCGGCGAACACGGCGGGGCGTTATCGCGACTACATCGAATGGCTGACGCAACAGGACGCGCAGGTCACCGAAGGTTTCTGGAAGGGCCAGTTGGCCGCGTTCGATGAGCCGACCCGGTTGGCCAAGGCGCTGGTGTGGACCGGCAGCGATGCGGCCAACACCGCTCAAGGCGAGCACTTCCTGACCCTGGACCAGGCGCAGACCGCCGGGCTCAATGGCTTGGCGCGGGAACAGAAAGTCACCCTCAACACCCTGGTGCAAGCCGCCTGGTTGCTGCTGTTGCAACGCTATACCGGGCTGGACACGGTCAGCTTCGGCGCCACGGTGTCCGGACGTCCGGCGCAACTGGCCGGGGTCGAACAGCAGATCGGCCTGTTCATCAACACCTTGCCGGTGGTCGCCAGCCCTCGGGCCGAACAGCCGCTGGCGCAGTGGTTGCAACAGGTGCAGGCGCAGAACCTGGCCTTGCGTGAGCAAGAACACACCGCGCTGTTCGACATCCAGCGTTGGGCCGGGCAGGGCGGCGAAGCCCTGTTCGACAACATACTGGTGTTCGAGAACTACCCGATCTCCGAAGCCCTGCAACAGGGCGCACCGCAAGATCTGCGCTTCGGTGAAGTGGGTAACTTCGAACAAACCAATTACCCGTTGACCTTGTCGGCAAACCTCGGCGCCGAGTTGTCGTTTCAACTGAGTTTCGATCGTCAGCAGTTCGATGACGCCGCGATTGAACAACTGGCCGGGCATCTCGCGCACCTGCTGTTGCAGATGGTCGAGGCACCTGCCGCCAGTGCCGTGGGCGATCTGGCCCTGGTCTCGACCGCTGTGCGCGAGCCGCTGGCGCTACCGGTCGATGAGGTGTGCGTGCAGCGTTTGTTTGAGCTGCAAGCCGAACGCACGCCGGACGCATGGGCGCTGATTTTCGACGAGCAACGCCTGAGTTATGCCCAGCTCAATGCCCAGGCCAACCAATTGGCCCGCGTGCTGCTGCAACACGGCGTCGGCCCCGAAGTGCTGGTGGGCATTGCGGTCGAGCGTTCGACGCAGATGATCATCAGCCTGCTGGCGGTGCTCAAGGCCGGTGGCGCCTACGTACCGCTGGATCCGGAGTACCCGGCCGAGCGACTGAGCGCGATGATCGAGGACAGCGGTCTGCGCGTGCTGTTGACCCAAAGCCACCTCGCGCCGAAGTTGCCAGAAGCTGCGGGTGTGACCGTCCTGCGCCTGGATCAACTGGATTACCCTACCCGGACCGACAATCTGCCGCAGCGCAGTGGCCCGCAAAACCTGGCGTATGTGATGTTCACCTCGGGCTCCACCGGGCGCCCGAAAGGCGTTGGCATCACTCAATCGGCGCTGACCCGTCATGCCCGGGTGGCCCTGGATTTCCTCGGGCTCACGCCGCAGGACCGCTCGCTGCAATTTGCCACGTTCAACTTCGATGCCTTTGTCGAGCAGCTTTACCCGGCGCTGATTTGCGGTGCCTCGGTGGTGCTGCGCGGGCCGGACATCTGGGACAGCGAAACCTGGTATCGCGAATTGCTCGACAAGCAGTTCAGCGTCAGCGACCTGACCACTGCCTACTGGAATATGTTGGCCAAGGACCTCGCGGCGGCGGGTCATCGTGACTATGGCGCGTTGCGCCAGGTGATCGTCGGTGGCGAAGCCATGCCGCCGGAAGGTGTTGCCGCCTGGGGCCGGGCCGGGCTGGGTCATGTGCGCCTGCTGAACACCTACGGCCCGACCGAAGCCACGGTCAGCGCCACGCTGCTCGATTGCAGCGACTACGTGTCCGGCCGCAACCCGTTGCCGGTGACCATGCCTATTGGCCGGGCGTTGGGCGGCCGGGCGATTCATGTACTCGACACCCAGGGCCAGCCGGCGCCGGCCGGTGTGGTCGGTGAACTGGTGATTGGCGGTGAGCTGCTCGCACGGGGCTACTTCCAGCGCCCGGAATTGACCGCCGAGCGCTTCATTCCCGACCCGTTCGATCCACTGGGCGGTGGCCGCGTGTACCGCACCGGCGACCTCGCGCGTTATCGCGCCGACGGCGTGATCGAGTACGTCGGGCGGGTCGATCATCAAGTGAAGATTCGTGGTTTGCGCATCGAGCTCGGTGAAATAGAAACCCATCTGCTGCGGGTTCCTGCGGTGCGTCAGGCACTGGTGGTGGCGCAACCGGGCGCCATCGGTCAGCAATTGGTGGCGTACGTGGTGTTCGACGATCCGGCGCAAGCCAGTGCCGATTCGTCCACGCTGGCGGCGTTGCGCGGTGACATCAAGGCACGCCTGAAGGCCAGCCTGCCGGATTACATGGTTCCGGCCCATGTACTGTTCCTCGAATGCCTGCCCCTGAGCCCGAATGGCAAGATCGATCGCAAGGCCTTGCCGGGCGTCGATGCCAGTCTGCTGGCGTCGGACTTTGTCGCGCCTGAAGGTGCATTGGAACAGCAGATCGCCACGGTCTGGCAGGACGTACTGGAACTGGACCGGGTCGGCCGCGACGATCACTTTTTCGAACTGGGCGGGCATTCCCTGCTCGCGACGCAAGCGGTCTCGCGCCTGCGCAAACTCACGGACTGTACCTTGAGCCTGCGCGACCTGTTCAGCCATCCGCGACTCAAGGACCTGGCGGAGTGGATCGCGCGGCAGCAGGGCACACCTGAGCCGAACGGCCACGGTGTGGTGCTCAAGGCCCATGACAGCCGGCACAGCGCACCGTTGTCGCTGGTGCAGCGTCGCTTGTGGATCGCCGAGCAATTGTCCGGCGGCACCGCGGCCTATGGCATGCCGATGGCCTTGCGTTTGCGTGGTGAGTTGTCGGTGGAACGGCTGATCAGCAGTTTCGCCGAGGTGGTGCGCCGCCATGAAGTACTGCGCACCGCGTATACCCAGGACGATGAAGGTGACCCGATTGCCGTGATCGCCGAGCAGGTTGAACTGGATTTCCCGGTGATCGATTTGTCCGGTCTGTCCCGCAGTGCCCAGGAAGAATGGGTGGCACAAGCGGCACTGGAAAACGCGCGCACGCCGATTGATATGGAACACGCACCGCTGTTGCGTGGGCGGATCCTGCACCTGGGGCCGACCGAGCATGTGATGCTGTATGCGATGCACCACATCATTTCCGATGGCTGGTCGATGGGCTTGCTGGTCAACGAACTGGTGCAGATTTACCACCGCACCAAGGCCGGTGACCTGACCCCGTTGCCGGCGCTGGAGGTGCAGTATTCCGACTTCGCGCTGTGGCAGCAGGAGCTGGAACAGCAAGGCGTGCTGGCGCGTCAGGCCGAGTACTGGAAAGCGCGGCTCGCGGGCTATGACGGGCAACTGAAGTTGCCATCGGACAACCCCCGTGGCTTGACACCGTCCTATGCGGGTGACTCGGTGCAGTTCCAGCTCACCACGCCACTCAGCACGGCCTTGCGCCAGTTGTCGATGGACGCGGGCGTCACGCTGTACAGCACGCTGCTGGCCTCGTTCCAGGTGTTGTTGCACCAGGTCAGCGGCGTTGCGGATGTGTTGGTCGGCGCCGACGTGGCCGGGCGTGAACAGCCGGAGCTTGAACGGTTGATCGGCTTCTTCGTCAACGTCTTGCCGTTGCGTTCGCAGTTCGACGCCACCACGCCGTTCGCCCGATTCCTGGGCCAGACCCAGGAATCCCTACTCAGTGCCCTGGAGCATCAGGACCTGCCGTTCGACATGATCGTTGACGCCTCGGACGTGCCGCGGCACAAGGGCATGAACCCGCTGGTGCAAGTGTTGTTCGTGATGAACAACCTGCCGGGACGCACCCAGGCCATCGGCGGTTTGAGCGTGGAATCGCTGCCGGCGCTGGAGACCCATTCTAAATTCGACATGGCGTTGTTCGTTGACGATGAAGCAGGGCAATTGCTGGGTAATTGGCAATTCGCCACAACCTTGTTCGGACACGAGCGCATCCAGTACCTGGTGAAGGCCTGGATAGCCCTGTTGGAACAGATCGTCGCTGATCAGGACATTCAATTGGGAGCTATCAGCATGCCAGTCGACAATTTAGCGGTGGCCACCAAGCCTGCCGTCCCCGGACCCAAGGCCGACAAACTCGGTAAGTTCCTCAAGCGCGGCGCCGCCCCGGCGGCCAAGGCCCGACCGACGCCGATCCGCGAATCGCTGATCGCTGCGCCACAGCCGTTCCCGCTGCTGCTGGAACCGAATGAGCCGCATCTGGACTTGATCGAGTGGATCAACAACAACCGGCCGCTGATCGAAGAAAAACTCGCCAGGCACGCCGGGATTCTGTTCCGTGGTTTCGAACTGGACGGCATTCAGGGCTTCGAGGCGTTTGCCGAAGCGATCCAGCCAGGGCTTTACGGCCAGTACGGCGATCTGCCGAAGAAAGAGGGCGGCAAGAACACCTACCGCTCCACGCCGTACCCGGAACGCAAGATGATCCTGTTCCACAACGAGAGCTCCCATCAGGACCGCTGGCCGCGCAAGCAAATGTTCTATTGCGAGCAAGCCGCGCCCATTGGCGGTGCGACTCCGGTGGTGGATTGTCGGTTGATGTACGAAAAACTGCCGGCGGACCTGCGCGACAGGTTCGAGGAAAAAGGCCTGCTTTACGTGCGCACCTTCACCGACAACCTCGACGTGTCCTGGCAGCACTTCTTCAAGACTGAAGACCGTGCCGAAGTCGAGGCCCGTTGCCGGGCCGGCGGCATCGAATGGCGCTGGCTCGAGAACAACGAATTGCAAACCCGCACCCCAGGCCCGGCCATCATTCGTCACCCGGTGACCGGCGCCAAATCGTTCTTCAACCAGGTGCAACTGCATCACATCTATTGGCTGGAGCCGGACGTGCGGGAAGACCTGTTGTCGATGTTCGGCCTGGACCGCTTGCCGCGCCACGTGTTCTACGGCGACGGCACGCCGATCGAAGACGAAGTGATGCAACGCATCGGTGACTTGTACGAAGAATGCGCGGTGCGTTTCGACTGGCAAAAAGGCGACGCCATCCTGCTGGACAATATGCTGGTGGCCCACGCCCGTGACCCGTTCGAAGGCCCGCGCAAGATTGTCGTGGCCATGGGCGACATGTTCGACCGCAGCGCCCTTGAACGCGAAATGAACACCGAGGAAACCGGAGCATGAACGAGGTATCGATGGACCAGCAGGACCTGGGTTACGCCTTGACGCCTGAACAGCAACGGTGGCTGGAGCAGTTGCCCAAGGCCCCGGCCTGTGGTGATGCGCTGCATTTCCTGGAGATCGAGATCCGCGGCGCCCTCGATCCGCAGCGGGTGCAAAACGCACTGGATCGCTTGCTGGCGCAACAGCCGATGCTGGTTGCGCGGCTGGGCAAGGCGCCGGGATTCCATGGTGTCCGACAGTTCGTCGGGGGGGCGGAGCGCTACCCGCTGAGCGTGCAGGCGCGGGTCGATACCCCGGCCGGTATTCAGGCTCAGCTCAGCGAATGGGCGGAACGTGCTTTTGTCGTCGGTGAATCCGAAGGCGCGCAAGCGGTGCTCTATCGCCTGGCCGATGATCAATGGAAATTGGTCTTGGGCCTGGCCCGGCACAGCCTCGATCAAAGCGGCGTGCGGTTGCTGTATCAGCAATTGGTGCGGGCCTATGGGCAACAGTCGGCGGCGGACGACGAAGAGACCGGTGAATTCACCCAGTACCTGGAATGGCGCAGTGAAGTGGTGCTCGACGAAGACGCGGCCGGCGCACGTACTTACTGGCAGGAACACCTGCAAGGCGCCGATCCCGATTTGAGTACTCCGTGGCTGGCCTATCGCAACGCGAATCCTGGATTGTCGTCGGCCACTGAATCGCTGGCGCTCACGCTCGATCCGGCACTGCGCAGCGGTTTGCAGCAAGTGGTCGGGGCGTTGGAGCAATCGCCGAGTGTGGTGCTGCAAGCGGCCTGGTGGCTGTTGCTGGGTCGGCTCAGCGGGCATCAACAGGTGCTGGTCGGGGTGCGGCATGACAGTCGCGAAGATTACCAATACTTCAGTAATGCCGTGGGCGTGTTCGAGAAAACCCTGCCGCTGAACCTGTCACTGACGGCGAATGCAGCATTCAGCACTTGGGTGGCGGAGTTGGCGGCGCGCCTGGATGAGCACCGTACGTGGCAGGAATACTGGTCGCCTGAACTGGCGCCGACGGCGGCTCGCCCGGCCTATGGTTTTGCCGTGTGCCGGGCCATGCAAGCCGCGACGTCCGCTGATCTGCAATGGACTCCGCGTTTGGCGGTGCGCGAAGCACGGTTTGAATTAATGCTTGAACTGGAAACGGACGAGGCGGGCAGCGCCCACGGGTTCCACCTGCATTACACCCCGTCCCGTTACTCGGTTCAGGCGATGGAAGGGTTGCTGGAGCAGCTGCGCGTATTGCTCGAAAACATCGTTGCCAATCTTCACGCCGAACTCGGTCAACTGAACGTGTTGGGAGCCGCCGAACAACAGCGCTTGCTGTCGATAAACCCGCCAGCGCGAGCACGGGTCGATAGCCGGTTCTTGCCGCAGCGCATTGCCGACTGGGCCCGGACCACGCCGCAAGCCATCGCCTTGACTGACGGCGATCGACGCCTGAGTTACGGGCAGTTGCAGACGAAGGTCGAGGTGTTGGCCCAGGCATTAAAAGCCCAGGGCATGGCGCCGGGGGCTATCGTCGCGCTGGCCTTGCCACGCTCGGCGGAGCTGGTGATCGCCATGCTCGCGGCGTGGCGCATCGGCGCCGCGTACCTGCCGCTGGACCCGCAATGGCCGCAAGCCCGTCAAGCCTTGATGCTGGAACAGGCCGGCGCTGCGTTGCTGCTGGTGGACGCCGGGCACATCGCGCAATGGCACGATTATCCGTTGCCTCTGGCGACCGTGGATCGTGTGCTGCAATCGACCCCGGCGAGCACGTCGGCCATCACCCACGATACACAGGGCGATCAGGCGGCGTACGTGCTGTTCACCTCCGGCTCCACCGGTATGCCGAAAGGCGTGGTCATCGAGCACCGGCAATTGCTCAATTACACCGCTCACGTCAGCCAGGCCCTGGGGCTGGATCAATGCCAGCAGTTTGGTTTCACCTCCACGGTGGCGGCGGACCTGGGCAACACGGCGCTGTTCGGCGCCTTGTTCAACGGCGCCGCGCTGCATGTGGCCAGCGATGAGCAAATGCAGGACGGCAATTTGTTTGCCGACTTCCTGCAACGGCAAGCCATCGATTGCCTGAAGATCGTTCCGTCGCACCTGGCCGCGCTGCTCGACAGCGAACGCGCGCAACTGCCGCGCACGCTGGTGCTGGGCGGTGAGCCGATTGCCCAGGCATTGGTGCAACGGATCGCCGGTTTGCGCAGTGATTGCCGGGTGTTCAATCACTACGGCCCGACCGAGGCCACGGTTGGCGTGCTGGTTCATCCGCTGGATCTGGAGGCGGCTGTGCCTGACGCCGGCGTGCTGTCCCGGGTGTTGGGCAACAATCAGGTGTTTGTACTCGACGATAACCTGCAACTGGCACCGGTCGGTGTGCTGGGCGAGTTGTACCTCGGCGGCGCGCAGTTGTGTCGTGGCTACGTGAATGTCGAGGCCGATTCGCAAGTGTTCATCCAGAGCCCGTTCAATCCGCAGGAGCGCCTGTACCGCACCGGCGACCTGGCCCGCTATCGCCCGGATCTGGCGATTGCGTTGCACGGTCGGCGCGATCAGCAAATCAAGGTACGGGGTTTTCGCATCGAACTGGCAGAGATCGAAGCCGAGTTACTGCGTGTGCCGCAGGTCGCGCAAGCACTGGTGTTGCCGGGGCCGTCCGCACAAGACGGGATGCTCGCGTTCATCGTGCCGCATCAGGCGCCTTCGGCGACTTTGCTCGATGCCGTTCGCGACGAACTGGCGCTGCGTCTGCCCAGTGTGATGCTGCCGCAGCACTTGCAGTTGATCGACAGCTTCCCGCGACTGGCTAACGGCAAGGTTGACCGCAAGGCCTTGCAACAACTCGCGTCCACCTCGGCTGACGATGAAGGCATGCAGCCCCGCGATGCTCTTGAACAATTGCTGGTGACGCGCATGGCGCAGTTGCTGGGGGTTGGGCGTCTGGGCATCGACCGGGATTTTTTCGCCGCCGGGGGCCATTCCTTGCTGGTGATCAAACTGGTGGCCGGCATTCGCAAGTTGTTGCAGTGCGAAATCCAGCCGGGCGTGGTGTTTGACCATCCGACCGTGGCGGGTCTGGCGGCGGCGTTGCGCTCCCGAGAAAGCAGTCCGGGTCAGTTGGAGAAAATCGCCCAGGCGCGGTTGCGTCTGGACAACATGAGCCCCGAAGAAAAAGCGTTGCTCACCGAAAAAGCCCGGCAACTGCAGAACGCCAAGGCTGCACAAAACGGTTGAAGTAGCAGAAAAAAAGGCCGACGCCCAATGCGTCGGCCTTTTTTTTGAATTTTTGCGCAAATGATAAATAAACTCATTCCGGTTTTTGCACGGTGCTGCGTCTTACTTACGTAAGCAGATAAATCGAGCCGGGCAGGGTAGCCACAGGGTTCAGTTTTTCCCAGCCGTACACATTTTTACCGCTGCCCGGACAAACGATCGAGCCCGGGGAGGGGCCGGTCATCGACTTGCGACGTGTTGCCCGAGATGGCAGCCGATCCAGGCGGTTCACAGGTCCAGGCAGCGGCAGGGCACTCGGTTGCCCATGGATCCTATCCATTTCAATTAAAAATAGAGAGCACGATGTCAGCAATTCATGAGTTGAAACCTCTGTTCAAGGCCTTGGTCATTGCCCGAACCCTGCGCTCGCGTCGCTCGTTGGCCGGCCTGGGCATGGCTTGCCTGCTGCCGCTCAGCGCGCAGGTCCACGCCGAAGACTTCACCCTCGACATTCCTGCCCAGCCTTTGCCCCAGGCGCTGCAGGCGTTTGGCACGCAGACCAATCAGCAGGTGATCTACAGCGCCGATGACATGGCCGGCCTGCGCAGCACACGCGTCAGCGGCAAGTTGAGCAGCGAAGCGGCGATTGCCCAATTGCTCAAGGGCACGGGCGTGCACTACAGCTTTGAAGGCAACACGCTGATGGTGGTACGCGGCAGTTCGACCGAGGGTCTGGAACTGGGCGCTACCACCATCAACGCGCAACAGGTGGGCGCGACCACCGAAGGTTCGAATTCCTACACCTCGAATGCCGTGACCATCGGCAAGGGCACCCACACCCTCAAGGAAATCCCGCAGTCGGTCACGGTGATGACCCGCAAGCAAATGGATGATCAGGAAATCGTCGATCTCAAGGACGCGGCCAACAAGACCACCGGACTGGTTGGTGCCCAAGGCGTTGGCAGAGGTTTGATCCTCTCTTCGCGCGGTTTCCAGATCGATGACTGGCAGTACGACGGTGTGCCGATCCCGCGCAACACTTACGCGCTGGGCAATTGGGCCACGCAGGACTTGATTTTCTTCGACCGCATGGAAGTGCTGCGCGGTGCGTCGGGCTTGCTGCAAGGCACCGGCAGCCCGGGTGGCGCAGTCAACCTGGTGCGCAAGCGCGGTCAGGCCACACCGACCGTGACCCTGACCGGCAAGGCCGGCTCCTGGGATCACTACGGTCTGCAACTGGACGCCGGCGGGCCGTTGAACCAGAACGGCACCATTCGTGGACGCTTCGTGGCCGATCAGGACGACACCCACACGTTCGTTGATTCCGAATGGTACAAGACCACCTCGCTGTACGGCGCGCTGGACTTCGATCTGAGCGAAGCCACCACCGTGGGCGTGGCGGTCAGCCAGTCCGACGGCGAATCGCGCTCGAATGTCCGCGG
The DNA here is from genome assembly GCF_024749225.1 of Pseudomonas sp. B21-019. Classification (NCBI taxonomy): domain Bacteria; kingdom Pseudomonadati; phylum Pseudomonadota; class Gammaproteobacteria; order Pseudomonadales; family Pseudomonadaceae; genus Pseudomonas; species Pseudomonas sp. B21-019. The sequence continues at coordinate 4,225,927 of NZ_CP087193.1, read as the reverse complement.
CTTCCCGCGTTACTCCGACAGTAAACCCATCGACCTGCCGCGCAGCACGTACACCGGGGCGAAGTGGAACCATTCGGATATCGACGTCACCACGCTCTACACCGATCTGGAACACCGTTTCAACGACGACTGGGCCTTCAAGATCGGCGCCGTGCGCATGACGGAAACCAACAAGGCGAAGAACCAGCGGGTGCAATCCACCGGCGATGGCATCAATCCCGATGGCAGCGGCGTGCAATACGCGGACTTCGTGACGGACATGGACTCCACCAAAGTCGCTCTGGACATGAACCTCACCGGCAAGTTCGAAGCCTTGTCCATGCCGCAGGAAATCATGGTGGGCGGCAACTATTCCAAATACACCTCGGACGACAAATACGCCCGAACCTTCAATGACAGCTCCGACAATATCTTCGACATTGATCACAACCGTCCGGAGATCAGCTACGAAGGCTTGATCAATAGCCCCGGTGGTCGTGGGACTCCCAGCCAATACGACATCCGCCAGAAAGGCCTGTACGGCAGCTGGCGGGTCAAGCCTGTTGAAGACCTGACCCTGGTGCTCGGCTCGCGCGTCAGTTGGTACGACTACAATTACAAGTCTTCGACCCAGACCGCGACCGGCATTACAGAAGATCCAAAAAGTACCGCCACCGAAACCGGGGAAGTCACGCCCTATGCCGGTGTCGTCTATGACCTGAGCCGCGAATGGGCGGTCTACGCCAGTTACACCGACGTATATACACCGCAGACCGAACGCGATACCGCCGGCGCGGTACTCAAACCGATTATCGGCAGTAACTACGAGATTGGTCTCAAGGGCGAGTTGATGGATGGCCGGATCAATACCTCCGTGGCCCTGTTCCGTTACGACCAGGAAAACCGTGCCGTTCTCGATACGCAGGGTGCGCAAACCTGCGACGGTTGGTTTTGCTCGACGGCATCGGGCAAAGTGCGCAGCCAGGGTCTGGACGCCGAAATCAGCGGCGAAGTGATCGACAATCTGCAACTGTTTGCCGGCTACACCTACAACACCACCAAATACCTCGACGACCCTGACAACGAAGGCAAAATCTTCAGCTGGTGGACGCCTAAACACATGCTGCGTGTGTGGGGCAATTATCAGTTGAGCGGCGACTGGAGCCGTGTGAGTACAGGCCTGGGCTTTACCGCACAAACCCACACGATAGGTTTCGACCACTCCGTCAACGTTCCGGGTTACACCGTGTGGAATGCCCGCGTCGGTTACCAGCTCACCCCGGAAATCGAGCTGGCGATGAACGCCAACAACCTGTTTGACAAGACCTACTTCGCAGCGGCCTACAACCAGATCAACGGCAACAACAACTACGGTGATCCACGCAACGTGATGTTCAGCGTGAAATACACACCGCAGTTCTGAGTCCTTTGCACTAGCGTCAAAGTCCCGGTCCGCGCCCTTTTACCAGGGGCGCGGGCTAATCTTGTAGCAGCTGCCGAGCAGCGCGAGGCTGCGTTCGGCTGCGCAGCAGTCGTAGACCCTAAATGCACGGTGTATCTGACAGACTGCAGTGCCTGATTTCACGACTGCTTCGCAGCCGAACGCAGCCTCGCGCTGCTCGGCAGCTGCTACGGTATTGCCGGAAGCACAAACAAAAACGCAGAAGCCATGGCTTCTGCGTTTTTGTTTGCCGTCGCTTGGTCAGCTACATGACTCGCCCTGGCAGCCGAGGAACACTTCGGTAAACGACTCCAGTAGCGACTCGCTGTAGATCATGCTGCGGTGCGGCAGTGGTGAGTGGATCGAGGTGTGCAATTGGCCTGTCACGTTGTGGGCCATGAGCAGTTGTTCCGAATACAGCACTTGCTCCAGGGTTTTATGCGACAGCGACCACCAGCAACTGGCCTTGACCTTGAGCAGCGGCAGCGAGAAGGCATTGAACGCGTCCACCAGGCGATCGTGAATCGCATAGGCCTGGGCGTTCATGATCTCCTGCTTGATACCTTCCAGGGTCGCGATCATCTCTTGCTCGCCGGTGGCCGTCTGTTCGCTGGCCCAGCGATAGAAGGCCTTGAGGTCGGCCGTCGGGTTCCGGGCGATGAAGCTCGCCGCCGCCGGTTCCAGATGCGCGAACATCAGGTTGAATACTTCCAGTGCCGCCAGCAGTTCGTTTTCCACGCTGAGGTGGTTCGGGTTGTCTTCTTCCAGAGGCTTGCGCGGCAGGTCGGCAGGCAGGTCACGTTCCGGCAGAGTGGTGTCGACGAGGCCGAGGAAGGTCACTTCCTTGCCCTGGCGTTCCAGGTGGGCGGCGACGTCCATGGCAATCGCGCCACCCAATGACCAGCCCATCAATCGATAGGGACCGTGGGGCTGCTTCTCGACGATCTGTGCGCTGTAGTCGGCAATCATCTGCGCCCAGCTCTGTGCGTTCGAGTCTTTGTCGGCAAAGCCTTTGTGCATCACGCCGAAGGTCCGGGCATGGGCACTGAGTTTTTTCGCCAGCGGCTGATAACAGAACACGATACCGCCGCTGGGGTGCAGGCAGAACAGTGGCGGTGCCGACGCTGTCGAGGCATTGAGTTCGACCACGCATTGCACATGCTGCTGATGCTCCAGGGCGATGAATCTGGCCAGTGCCTGGACATTGGGGTGAGCCAGCATGTGTTGCAGCGCCAGTTTGATGCCCAGGCGCGCGTTAAGGGTCGAGATGAATTGAATGGCCAGAATCGAATGGCCACCGAGTTCGAAAAAGTTGTCGTCCAGGCTGACACGCTCGACCTGCAACGCTTCTTGCCAGAGTTCGGCGAGCGCCTTTTCCAGGGGCGTTTCAGGAGCAATGAAGTGCCGCTGCGTCTGGCTGAGGTCGGGCTGCGGCAGGGCCTTGCGGTCGAGCTTGCCGTTGGGGCTCAACGGCATGGCGGCCAGTACCAGCAGATGGTTGGGCACCATGTAGTCCGGCAGATTGGCCTTGAGCTCAGCCTTGAGGGTTTCGCGCAGGTCGAGTTGTTGCTGCTCGCTCAGCGAGTCGCTTTGGGCCACGACATAGCCGACCAACTGCAAACCCACCGCGCCTTCCCGGGCAACTACTAACGCTTCGCGGACCTGCGGCGATTGCAGCAGGCATGACTCGATTTCCCCGAGTTCGATGCGGAATCCGCGGATCTTCACCTGGTGATCCAGCCGGCCTGCATACTCGATCACACCGTCGGCGCGATAGCGCGCCAGATCGCCGGTGCGATAGAGACGACCGCCGCCCTGAACATCGAACGGGTCGGGGATGAAGCGCTCGGCCGTGAGCTCAGGTCGCTTGAAGTAGCCGCGTGCGAGCAGGTCGCCGGCAATCACCAGTTCACCGACGACGCCCACCGGCACTGGCTGGCCGCCGGCATCGAGCAGGTAAATCGCCCGTCCGGCCAGAGGCTGGCCGATCGGCATGCTTTTGGGCAGGGCGATTTGCCCTGTCACGTAGTCGCTGCAATCCAGCACCGTGGCGCTGACTGTCGTTTCCGTCGGCCCGTAGGTGTTCAGCAGCTTCACGTGCCCAAGGCCGGCCTTGCCCCAGGCCGCCACGCCCTCCGGTGGCATCGCTTCGCCACCGACGATCACTTGCCGCAGTGCACCGTAGTCGCGCTGACCGGCAGCGGCGAAGTCCTTGGCCAGCATGTTCCAGTAGGTGGTGGTCAGGTCGCTGACGCTGAACTGTTTGTCGAGCAGTTCGCGGTACCAGGTTTCACTGTCCCAGATATCCGGCCCGCGCAGCACCACCGAGGCGCCGCAGATCAACGCCGGGTAAAGCTGCTCGACAAAGGCATCGAAGTTGAACGTGGCGAACTGCAGGGACCGGTCCTGTGCGGTCAGGCCGAGAAACTCCAGCGCCACCTGGGCGTGACGGGTCAACGCCGCCTGGGTGATGCCGACCCCTTTGGGACGACCGGTAGAGCCGGACGTGAACATCACATAGGCGAGGTTTTGGCCGGTGGTGCGGCAGGGCGGGTCAAGTGCGGGCAGCGTCCCCCGGACATCGATGTCGTCGACGCAGCGTCGCTGGACGCCGGGCATCGATGGCAGCCGACCAAGCAGCGAACGCTGACTCAGCAACACGCTCAGGCCACTGTCTTCAATCATCCAGGCCAGGCGTTCCTGCGGATAATCGGGATCCAGCGGGACATAGGCGCCGCCAGCCTTGAGCACCGCCAGCAGGCTGATGATCATCTGCGCCGAACGCTCCACGGCAATGCCCACCAGCACTTCCGGTCCGACACCCTGTGCAATCAAGGCGTGGGCCAGACCATTGGCGGCGGCGTTGAGCTGGGCGTAACTGAGCTGAAGATCGTCGCAGATCAGCGCCACCGCGTGCGGTGTGGCCAGCGCCTGGCGTTCGAACAATTGATGCACGCCTTCCTCGGGTTGGGCCGACACGGGCGGGTTCCACTGCTGCAACTGCACCTGTCGCTCATCCTCGCCCAGCAACGGCAGGTCGCCGAGCGCGCGATCAGGATCATCGACCAGTGCCTGTAGCAGATTCTGCCAGTGCCGGGCCAGACGCTCGATGGTTACAGGGGTGTAGAGATCGCGGCTGTATTCCAGGCTCGCTGCCACGCCGTGTGGCGAGTACGTGACGTCCAGTGACACATCGAATTTGGCCTGGCTCGACCCCGCGTCAAGGAACTCCAGCGTCAGTCCGTCCAGATCGATGTGCGCCGGCTCTGCGCTGTCGGCACGCCAGTTGAACAGCACCTGGAACAGTGGATTGGCTTGCGCGCTGGCCTGCAATTGCAGGGCATCGAAACTCAACTCCAGCGGGTAATCCGCGTGGTCCAGCGCCGCCAGGGATTCACGGCGCAGGCGCTGCAGGAAATCGCTGGCGGACAGCAACGGATCAAGGCGTACGCGGTACACCTGACTGCTGACAAAGAAGCCGACCAGCGCTTGGGTTTCGCTGCGATTGCGCGTGGCATTCGGCACGCCGACGGTAAAGTCCTGCTGACCGCTGTAACGGCTCAACAACAGTTGCCAGGCCCCGAGCGCGACTACGAACGGCGTCAGGCCCTGTTGCTGGCAGAAGCGGTTCAGGGCAGCCGAAAGTGACCCCGGCAGTTCGAACTCATGCTGGCCGGCCGGATGGCGGTGTTGCGCGCTGCGGGGGAAATCCACCGGCATATCCAGGGTCGGCAACGGAGTGCCGAGGTAGTTTTGCCAGTAGTCGGCGCTGTTGGCGCAGGTTGCGCTATGCAGGTAGTCACCGCGTTGCCAGGCGGCGTAGTCGGCGTATTGAATCGCCGGACGTGGCAGCGGCGGGGCGTCTGCGTCGCTGGCCTGCGCGAAGGCACGGTTCAGGTCCTGCATCAGTATCGCGTTGGACCAGGCATCGGAGACGATGTGGTGCATGTTCATCAGCAACAGCTGTTCTTCGGTGCCGATCTTGAGCAAGGTCGCGCGCATCAGCGGCGCCTGGCGCAGGTCGAACGGCGTGCCGGCCTGGGTCTCGATACGTAGCGCGATCCGATTGGTGCGGGCTTCGTCCGACAAACCTGACAGGTCTTCATGGCCGAGCACCAGTGTTGCCTGCGCATCGACCACCTGCATGGCGCAACCATCGATTTCGACGAAGGCACTGCGCAAAATATCGTGACGCTCAAGCACCTTGTTCAGGGCTGTTTCCAGCCGCCGGGGCGCCAGGGGGCCGGTGATGCGCATGACACGGGGCAGGTTGTAGGCGGCGTTGTCCGGTGACAGTTGCTGGAGAAACCACAGCCGCTGCTGGGCGAAAGACAGCGGCGCCGGGCGCTGGTTGGCGCGGGCGGTTATCCCTTGGGGTTGATCACCGGCATCGGCCAGCAACAGCGCCAGTACATCATCATCGATCAAGTCGTTCATCGGGGCTCTCGTAGTCGGCGGTGGATCGTTCAGGCGGTCGCCAACGGTTTTTTTTGCGCGACGAGCTTGCCGCCTTCCATTCGCACCAATTGGTCGGCGACATCGAAGTAACGGTCGTCGTGGGAAATGACGATGATGGTCTTGCCCAGGTATTTGAGTTCCGGCAACAGCTCGGTGTAGAAGATGCGCCGGAAGGCCGGGTCCTGGTCGGCCGCCCACTCGTCGAACACCAGCACCGGGCGTTCTTCCAGCCAGGCGTTCAACAGGGCCAGGCGTTTGCGCTGGCCGGTGGACAGGTCGGTGGTGCTGAAGGCGCCATCGCGGATGCTGACCTTGTGCGAGATTTCCAGGCGTTCCAGGTAACGGTTGGCGTCTTCGGGAACGTTCTGCTCGCCTTGCACCAATTCGTCGAACAGGTAGTAGTCGGCGAAAATCGTGGTGAACAACTGGCGATAGTCGTCGCGGCTATGCGCCAGGACCGGCTTACCGTTAAGGATGATTTCCCCGCCCTGGGGCGCATACAGCCCCAGCAACAACTTGATCAGCGTGGTCTTGCCGCCGCCATTCTCGCCGACGATAAACACGATCTCGCCCTGAGCGATGGACAGGTTGACCGGTCCGAGGGCGAAGGGCTTGCTGCCGTCCACCGCCGGGAAGGCGAAATGCACATCGCGCATTTCAAGGTGTTCGACCACCGGTTTCGGCGCGTCTTTGTCACTGAGCAGCAGGTGCGGTTCCGGCGAGGAAAACTGCTCCGCCAGGTCGGCAATGCGCTTGAACGCAATGTTGGCGCGGCTGACCACCGGCAGGGTGGTGACCAGGTATTCCATCGGGCCTTTCATGTACAGCAGCACCAGCACGAACCCGCTGAGCACCGCTTTATCGGTGCCCAGCCACAGCGATTGCAGGGCCAGCGCCAGGCCGATCACCACGAAAAACAGCATCGAGCCAAGGGTCTTGGCCACCACGAAGGTGTTGACCGCGCGGATGTGCGTGTTGCAGATGAAATCAGCGGTGCCTTCGATACGTTGGCTGAACATGCGTTGGCGGCGCGGACGATGGATACGCAGTTCCTTGGCGCCGGCGGCAATCGCGCTGTAGTGCTTTTGCAGTTCGTCCTCGGCTTCGCGAGCCGCCTGGAAACCCTTGATGCCCTTGGTCCGGGCCACGTATTGCAGCGCGGTGCCGATCACCAGGGCCACCAGCAACAAGGCAAACATCGGCAACGACAGGTAGGCCAGGTAGCTCAGGCAGCCGAGGGTGACGGTGAACGCAATGGCCAGCGGCGCGAAGGAAAAGGCGAAATCACTGACGGTGTCGACGTCATGGGTCAGCACCGGAATCAGTCGATAACTGCGGAAGCGCTCGATCTGTTCGATCGGTGCCAACAGGACTTTTTCCCCCAGGGATTTACGCAGCCCGGCAATGATGTGTTGCCCGACATGGTTGGTGCCGATGTCCGACAGGATCGACGTCAGCAACGCCACCGCGCACAGGCCGATAAAGGTTGCCAACACTCGGGTTGACGGGGTGGCGGCGGCGTTCAGCGCGTCATTGATGGTCGCCAGTAACGCGGTGATGCTGAGGCCGCCGAGCATGCCGAGCATGATCGACACCACAACGATGACCCGGAAAGGCCTGAGCAGGCCGAGGACTTCACTGAAGGCTCCGCGGGATTTTGAGGTCATGGAAGTTTCCGCTTCAAGTGCCGCTAAAGGGCAAAGGTTCAAGAGTTTGGCTGCTTAAAAGACGAAACCCGTGGGCGACGATTTAGCCGCGCACGGGTTTGTTGCAGGTCATGCGACAGCAGGTGGGAGCCTCAAAGATCCCGCGCGACGCGAAAACCGATCCAGTCGCCACGGGTGTCGGGGTAGGTGGCATTACGGTTGCCCGAACGCGAGAACACCGGAGCTTCGCCCCAGTCATTGCCGCGAATGCGCCGGGCCGTGCATTCGCCGGTCAACCAGGCGCTGCCATCGCTGGGTGCACCGACGTAGTTGTCGTTGTAGCAATCGGCGGTCCACTCGTAGACGTTGCCGTGCATGTCGTACACGCCGAAGGCGTTGGCCGGGAAACTGCCCGCCGGAGAGGTGAAGTTGTAGCCATCGGCGGCGCCGTAGGTGTTGGCGTGTTTGGCGATGCTGTATTCCTTGCCTTCATCGAACGGGAAGGGGAACGGGCCGCTGCTGCCTGCGCGGGCGGCATACTCACGCAGCGATTCGCTGACCAGTCGATAGTGTTTGCCGGTCTTCTTCGAGAGCCAGGCCACGTAGGCATTGACCTCGGGGAAGTTCATGCACACCGCCGGATGCCTGGCCGTACGTTCATAGCGCGGCACGCCAGCCTTGCACTCGCGGCCTGGCCGGGTGTCGCCGTCGGGCATGACGTAACCGCTGTCGCGCAGGTACGCGTCCCACTCGCCGGCCAGCACCTGAAAGCGACTGATGGCCAGCGGTTTGGCGAAGGTCACCGGGTGCAACGGACCTTCGTCGGGCTCGCGACCCACCTCATTGTCCGGGGTGCCCATGGTGAAGGTCCCGGTGGGCAGCACGACCATCTCTGGGCAGTCCTTGCAGTCCTTGAACACCTTGCCGGGCTGGGCGGGTGCGGCAGCCTGAGCGGCGCCGGGCAGCAGGCCTGCAACCACGGCGGCGAAGGCCAGTGCGGGGAGCGTCTTCAGGGAAAAGCTACGCAGCTCACTGTTCATCATTGCTCTCGATAAAAAGTTGAAAGGAATCAGGGGGGCAACTTCCGCCGCGACACAAATCTCTGTAGCAGCTGGCGAAGCCTGCGTTCGGCTGCGAAGCAGTCGTAAAATCAGAAACTGCAGTGCGTCAGGTAGACCGCGTTAGCCGGATTCACGACTGCTTCGCAGCCGAACGCAGGCTTCGCCAGCTGCTACAGATCGCATTACGACATTAACCATGGGGCTGGCGATCAGAGCTGTTTGCCGAGCAACGCGATGAAGCGGTCGACTTCAGCTTCGGTGTTGAGCAGCCCCGGTGCCGTGCGGATCACCGGGCCGACGTCGCGCTCCACGGCATCGGCGATCACGCGGTGTTGCATCAACCAGGCGGCGATCTTGTCGCTGTCCTGGCCCTTGACCCGGAAGAAGCTGAAACCGGATGACAGCTCGGGGCTCAGGGGCGTGACCAGTTCGATCTGCGGGTGCGCTTGCAGGCGTTTTTTCATATAGCTGTTCAGCGCGTGGATACGCGCCTGAACATCGGCCTTGCCCCATTGCAAATGCAGCTTGAAGGCTTCGTTCAGTGCCCAGCGGTGCTCGAACGAGTGGTAGCCGCCCGGTGTCATGGTGGTGGAGAACGCCGTGGCTTCGGAGAAGGTCGGGATGATCGGCGTGACGTATTTGACCTGTTCACTGCGGCTGCAAACGATGCCGGTGCCACGGGGGCCGAACAGCCATTTGTGGGTGCCGGCGATGAAGAAGTCGCAGTTCATGGCGGGAAAACTCAAGTCCTCGACACCAAAACCGTGCACGCCGTCGACCAGGTAAATAATGCGGTCCTGGTCGGCACGGCCGCGGTTGTGCTTGTCCACCAACGCACCGATGTCGGCGATCGGCAGTTTCACGCCACTGCCGGAGTGCACCCAGGTCATGCCAAGCACACGGGTTTCGGGTTTGATGTTCTGGTCGATCGAGGCAAGGATCTCCGCTTTGGACACCGTCTGCGGATCCTTGAACAACCTGATCTTGCGCACCCGGGTGCCGTCCCGCTGAGTGCGCAAGTCGAGAATGGTGTGGGTCGCGTAATGCTCGTGGGCGGTGGTGAGGATTTCCTGGTCGGGGCGCACATGAACGCCGCCGTAAATCATCGCCAGGCCTTCGGTGGTGCTGCCGGTCAAGGCGATCTGTCTGGCATTGGCTTGCAGGTAGCGACCGGCCCAGACACGCACCTCTTCTTCACGCTGCTCGATCACGCCCAGGTCCCAGTCCATCGCCAGCCCGGGGTTTTTATCGAGGGCGGCACGGTGCATCTCGATCGCTTCACGCACAGGTTTTGGGTGCGAGGTGATCAGGAAGTTGGAGAAATGCAGGTAATCCGGTTCCTGGTCGAACAGTTGCCGCAGTTGCGCCCATTTGTCCCCAGGCAGCGAGGGCAGTGGTGTGGCGTTGGCGACGTTGTCCAGGCCGGCAGTCAAGGGCAGGCCGGCGGCGAGGATCCCGGCCTGTTTCAGAAAAGTGCGACGATCGCTCATGGTGTGCTCGTGCCTTGTTGTGAAATCAGCGCCGGCTTGGCGGCTTTCTGTACCTGATCCCAGACTCGCAGGAAGTTGCCGCCCCAGAGCTTGGCGATGTCTGCTTCGGAGTAGCCGCGCGAGATCAGTTCCGCCGTGACATTGCGAATGTCGCCGACGTTTTCCCAGCCTTTGACGCCGCCTCCTTCGTTGAAGTCGGAGCTGATGCCGACATGATCGATGCCGATTTTTCGCACCGTGTAATCGATGGCGTCACCGAGGTCCTTGAGGCTGGCTTTGGGTTCTTCTTCAAGAATTGCGTAGAGACGGCTGGCGTACTGGCCGAATTTTTTCTCGGGCCAGGCAGCGATGACCGGGTCGCCCGGCATCAATGCCATGGCGAGGTTCGGCAGGGGCGGCAGGTCGAACTCTTTGCGCAGTTCGTTGAGTTTGTCCTGGGTGGTCTGGGTCAGCGGGCGCAGGTATTGAGAGAAGCCGACTACTTGCACCACGCCACCGCTGTTCTTGATCAGCTGCATTTCCTTGTCGCTGAGATTGCGCGGGATATCGACCATCGCCCGTGGCGCCGAGTGCGAAGCGACCATCGGCGTGCGGCTCAATTGCGCGACTTGCTCCAGGGCCTTGGTCGACATTTGCGACACGTCGATGATCACGCCCAGGTCATTCAGGCGATGCACCGCTTGCTTGCCCAGGTCCGAGAGGCCGTCGAGGGCATCCGGCGAATCGTTGAAAAACGGCAAGGGACGCGAAGAGTCGGCCCAGTCGTTATTGCCGATATAGCTGAAGCCGAACATGCGCATGCCGCGTGCCGCCCACAGATCCAGCAGCTTCAGGTCGTGGCCCAGCGGGTAGGCATTGAGCATGCTGATGAAAATCGCGAACTTGCCTTCGCCGTGCAAACGACGGAAATCGTCGGGGGTGTAGGCAATGGCGACCTGATTGGGAAAGTCGCGGACCATCCCGGAAATAATCTTGTAGCGGATCTCCTGCTGGTTGCGTGCCTCTTCGACAAAACCGGCGGTGGGCTTGTGCGGCGCGTTGGCGCCATTCCACAGTTCCGGCCAGCCGAAAATCGTCAGGGCCGCGCCGGACAGGCGTCCGCGGTTGGCCTTGACCAGGTCGAACTGGCCCTCGCCATCCTTATCGGCTTCGTTGCCCTGGGTGCCGAAGTTCTGCATCAGGGTGATGTGGCTGTCGAAGGAGAGCATGCGCTCGTGCAACTCGTCGGCCTGTTGCATGACCTTGATCGGGTAACCGGGGTTGTCCTTGAACCCGTAATACCAGACTGCGAAGCCCGCGCCGGCGCTGATCGCCAGGGCCAGCGGCAGGCCGATGTAAAGAGCCTTTTTCGAACGTGGTTTTGTCATTGCCATCTCTGTCAGGTTCGCCGCCCCGGTGCAGGCGCAGGGGCCTTTGCTATCTGGGAGGAACGAGTGGCTGGCCAGGGAATTTAGGTGGCTTGCAAAAGATCGCAGCCTTCGGCAGCTCCTACAAATGCACGGCGTACACCTGTAGGAGCTGCCGAAGGCTGCGATCTTTTAAGGCCCCATAAATTTGTAGCGGCAACAAACGTTCTAGCTTGGATAAAGCCTGCTTCATGGCTGACACAGGTAGGGCAATGACGATTTCTCGACGATGGTTCATGGCAGGCCTGGCGCTGACTGGCGCTGCCGTGCCTGCGGCTTATTATGGGCATCGCGAATGGACGAAGCCGGACCCGACGATCACCCCCGGCGAAGCGACGGTCGACCTGGCGGACACCGCGGGTCAGCAGTTGGCCAACTCGCTGCGGGGGATCTGGGATATCCGTTTCGAAGGTTCGCAAGCGGGCCTCGACGGGTTACCGCAGCACGGGCTGGAGCTGTTTCTCGACATCGCCCAGCGCGGCCGCGGTTTGCGTGGTTGCCTCGATACCGCGCAGCAGTTACGCAGCGCAGCCGAGCCGCGTTACCGGCTGATCGGCGACCTGGTGTCGCCTGACGCCAGCCAGCTGTACTGGCGCCTGATCGATCGGCAATCGGCCAACGGCGCACCGACTTATGAGCTGGCGGTCACGCTCGATGAGGTCTGGGCCGATTTCGGCAATGCCGGCAGTGGCACGCTCAGCGGGCGGATTCTGCGTCTGGATCGCCCGCTCGGTTTGCCGGAACTGGACAATCGCTTTGTCGCGCGCAAACGGCTGTTTCCCGAAGCCCGTGAGCGTGTCGGTCTGAATCCGCCGTTGCTGGCGTGGCTGATATCCGCCGAACACCGCTTGTTCCACCAGCTCTGGCACGCCTCGCGGGACAAATGGCACAAACTCTCCAAGGACCAACAGGGCGCCTTGCGCGGCATCGGCTGGCAGCCGGGCCCGCGAGGCAATGAGCGCGATGCCCGGGGGCCGCGCAAAGACCGTAATGGCTCGGGGGGCGACTTTTTCTTCATGCACCGACACATGCTCGGCACGGCGCGTTCGATGCAGGACCTGCCGTCCTGGTCGAGCTTCCCGATGCCGCAGCCGGAGCTTGAGCGCGACCGTCAGGGCTTCGCCCGCTATTTCGACAATCACGATGGCACGGCGCTGCCGCCTACCTGGCTGGCCGCCGAAGACACCGAGTACACCCAGTGGGTCAGCGACATCAAGACTGCCGAGACCTACCACAGCAATTTTCAGGTGTGGGAATCCCGTTACCGCGACCCGCGTTATCTGTCGAAGCTGACCCTGGGGCAGTTCGGTTCGGAGATCGAGCTGGGGCTGCATGACTGGCTGCACATGCGCTGGGCCTCGGTGCCACGCGATCCTTCCAACGGTCAGCCGGTGCCTTTCGCCAGGGATCCGGCGGACTTTGCCGCGCGTTGGTATGCGCCGGAAAACGATTTCCTCGGTGACCCGTTTTCATCCCACGTGAACCCGGTGTTCTGGCATTTCCATGGCTGGATCGACGATCGTTTGGAAGACTGGTTCCGCGCCCACGAGCGTTTCCATCCGGGTGAACTCAGTCGGCTTGAGGTCAATGGCGTGCCCTGGTTCGCCCCGGGACGCTGGGTTGAAGTCGATGATCCATGGCTCGGCCCGAGCACCCACGGTTGCAGCACCACGCCGGGATTGCAGGTCGGCAAGTCGGTGGAAATGGACCCGGAAACCATGAAGCTGGCGCTGCGCATTACCTTCGGCACGGATGAAAAGAAACTCGCGGATTTGTTCCGGCGAGTGCCGCAACGGCCGTGGTATGCGCGGAATCTGAAGGTCAAGCCGCTGAGGTCGTAAGCCAGGCACTTGTGGCAAGGGAGCAAGCTCCCTCGCCACATAGTTTTGGGTGACAGATAACCTCGATCAAAGCACCTGCCACCCCCCACCCAACGCCTTGTACAGCGCGATGCTCGCCTGCACCCTCGACAACCGCAGTTGCACATTCGCATCCTGCGCCGCATACAGCGTGCGCTGCGTTTCCAGCACCGTCAGCCAATCCTCGGCCCCAGCCTGATAGCGGCTTTGCGCAATGTTGAACGCGGCCTGGGCCTGGTTCAGCTCTTCGCGTTGCCACTGCCGCTGCTCATCCAGGCCGCGAATGCTGTTGAGGGCTTTTTCGACATCGGCAAAAGCATTGATGATTGCGCCTCGGTAGGCTTCCAGCAGTTCTTGTTGGCGGGCCGTGGCCTTGTCGCGCTCGGCGCCGAGGCGGCCGTTGTTGAAGATCGGCGCGACCAGCCCGGCGGTGAGGTTGTAGAACGGGCTGCGCAGAATATCGCTGGCCGTGTTGGCGCCCGAGCCGATGTTGGCGCTGAGGGTCACGGCGGGCAACATGGCGGCGCGTGCGACCGTGACGTTGGCCTGGGCGGCGGCCAGTTGCGCTTCGGCGCGGGCGATATCCGGGCGGCGGCTGAGCAATTCGCTGGGCAGCCCGGCACCGATCGCTGGCCACTGCAGTTGATCAAAGGATTCCTGACTGGGTGGTAGTTGCTGAACCGGCCGGCCGAGCAGGGCGGCGAGGCTGATCCGGGCGTCTTCGGCTTGCTGGCGAATCAGCGGCAGTTGCCGTTGTTGCGCCGCCACCAGGCTTTTCTGTTGCGCCAGTTCCAGTGCGGTGGCCGAGCCTGAGTCGAAGCGAGTCTGCACCAGTTTCAAAACGTTCTGCGCGTTGGCCAGGTTCAGCCCGGCAATGCGACTTTGTTCATCCAGCGACAAGGCTTGCGTGTAGCTGTTGGCCACCCCGCTGAGCAAGGTCAATTCAACCGTGGCCTGATCGAACTCGCTGGCGCGCAGCCCGAACTGCGCACTGTCCCGGGACGCGCGTTTGCCGCCCCAGAAGTCGATCTCGTAACTGGCGCTGAGGTTGGCGTCAAAGTAGTCCACGGCCTTGTTGCTGCTGTCGGCATCGAGTTGACTATAGCCGCTGCCGCGCAGCAATTTCTGGCGGTTGGCGTTCATGCCGGCCTTGATCTCCGGCAACTGCGAGCCGCCGGCAATCACCGTGTCGGCCCGGGCCTGATGCACCCGAGCGATGGCGGCGGCGAGGTCATAACTGCCGACGCGGGCCTGTTCGATCAGGCGATCAAGCTGCGGGCTGCCGAACTGCGTCCACCATTGTCGACTCGTCCGGGAGGCACTTTCATCGTGTGGCGATTGCCAGGCCGACGGTGGTGGAATGCCGCTGTCCGGGCGCGCAGCCGGGTGGCTGCACGCGCCGAGTACCAGGCAAAGGGTCAACAGGCTCAGTTGCGGTTTCATAGATCGATCATTCACTGGTAAGGGCCGTGACCGGGTCGAGCCGGGCAGCTTTGCGGGCCGGCATGAAGCCGAAGACAACGCCGGTGATCAGTGCGCAGGCGAAGGCGCCGATGACCGCCGCCAGGGAAAAGGCCACAGCGACTTTGCTGAGCACCAATACGCCGCCGACGATCAGCGCCAGGGCAATGCCGGCGATCCCGCCGACCACCGAGAGCATCACTGCTTCGGTGAGGAACTGACGCAAAATATCGCGTTGACGGGCGCCGGTGGCCATGCGGATGCCGATCTCGCGAGTTCGTTCGCGCACGGTCATGAGCATGATGTTCATCACGCCGATGCCGCCCACCAGCAGAGAAATCGCCGCAATCGAACCGAGCATCAGCGACAGCGTATTTTGCGTGCGCGCCTCGGCCTGAATCATCGCGGCGTTGTTGGTCAGTTCGAAATCGTGTTTTCCGTCGTGCAGGCGCAGCATCAACTGCTCGATGGCCTTTTCGGTCTCTTTGACCTTGCGCGCATCGGCCGCGGCAATGGCCACGTATTCGGGGTTGTGGGTGCCGAACAACCGGACACTGGCGGCCGAGTAGGGCACGGCAATCCGGTTGTCACTGTCGGAGTCGCCGGAACTGGCGCCTTTTTCCGCAAGCACGCCGACGACCTGAAAGGGCACGTTTTCGATGAGGATGTATTGGCCGATGGGGTTGGCGACATCCTTGAGCAACTTGCTGCGCACCTTGTGGCCGATCACCGCGACCGCTGCGGCGTTGCGTTCATCGGCCTCGGTGAAGTAGCTGCCCTCGACCACCGGCCAGTTGAAGATCGCCGGAAAGTTGGTGTCGTTGCCGCCGACGTAGCTCAGGTGGTCGAGGTTGCCGAAGCGCACCCCGGCTTCGGCGCCGTTGACCGGCATGATCCGCATGACCTGCGGCAGGCTGGCCAGCGCCGCGACGTCATCCAGGGTTACGATACCGGGCGGCGTGCGCGGGTTGGGAGCGGAGCCGCTGAGGTAAATGATGTTCGAGCCGAACGCGCCCATCTGCGCCATGACCTGACGCTTGCTGCCTTCGCCGACGGCCAGCATCACCACCACCGAGGCGACGCCGATGATGATCCCCAACAGCGTCAGGGCGGTGCGGAAACGGTTGATCCACATCACCCGCCAGGCCGCGTGTACGGCATCCACCAATTCACCTTTCCAGGCTCCGGTGGCCTCGCTGCCTTCGCTCAGCCGCTTGCGCAAATCCACCGCTTGCAACGCACCGGGATTGGCCGAGGCCTGCACGGCGGGGTTGTCGCGGGCGCTGTCGCTGATGATCAGGCCGTCACGGATCTCGATCACGCGTTTGGCCCGCGCCGCCACGTCGCGGTCGTGGGTGATGAGGATCACCACATGGCCCTGGCTCGCCAGTTCGTCGAGCAGTGCCATGACCTCGGCGCCGCTGTGGCTGTCGAGGGCGCCGGTGGGTTCGTCGGCGAGGATGATGTGGCCGCCATTCATTAATGCGCGGGCGATGGACACCCGTTGCTGCTGGCCGCCGGAGAGCTGGTGCGGACGGTTGCCGGTGCGTTCGGCCAAGCCCAGACGGTCGAGCAGGGCGGCGGCGCGGGCGTGGCGTTCGACCGCTGGGGTGCCGGCGTAGATTGCCGGCATCTCGACGTTTTCCTGAGCCGAGCCGGACGGAATCAGGTGGTAGCCCTGAAACACGAAACCGAAGGCCTCGCGGCGCAGCCAGGCCAGCTCATCGCTGTCGAGTGCCGCGACATTTTCGCCGGCGAACCGATACTCGCCGGACGTTGGCCGGTCGAGGCAGCCGAGGATGTTCATCAGCGTCGATTTGCCGGAGCCGGAAGCGCCGACGATCGCTACGAATTCCCCGGCGTGGATCGACAGGTCGATGCCGCGCAACACATGAACTTCAGGCGCGTCGCCGCCACCGTAGGATTTACGAATGTCCTGCAGGTCGATCAGAGGCGTTTGCATTCAACCTCCGCTGCCGTCGGCGGGGCCGATCAACAGGTGATCGCCTTCGGCCAGTCCGTCGAGGATCTGCACCTTCAGGCGATCGCTGATGCCGGTGCGCACAGTCCGTTGTTCGATGCTGCCGTTCTGGGCGACCACCCGAGCGGTTTGACTGTCCGCTTGCGGGCCGCCCTGCAACGCCGCGACCGGAGCGGTAAGGACGTTGTTTGCCTGATTGGAAACGAAGAACACTTGGGCGGTCATTTCCGCCATCAGCGCGTTGTCGGCGTTGTCGACGTCCAGCAGCACCGTGTACAGCACCACGCGGGCCGTCCCGCTTTTACTGGAACTGGCCGGACTGCCGCCGCCCTGGCTGGTCTGATCCAGTGGTTTGGGCGGTATCGGCAAAATCTGCCGCACCGTGCTGCTCCAGCGACGGTTACCGCCGCTGAGCGTGGTGAACCAGGCGCTCATGCCGGGTTTGACGTGGCCGATGTCAGCCTCCGAGACCTCGGCCCAGACCGTCATCGGCGACAGTTTGGCGATGCGCAGGATCAGCGGCGTTTGCTGCTGGGCGTTGAGGGTCTGGCCTTCGCGGGCATCGAGGGCCACGACCGTTCCGCTCATCGGCGCGTAAATGCGCGTATAGCCAAGTTCGGCCTGATCGCTGCGCAGGCTGGCCTGGGCCTGACGGATCTGCGCCTCGAACATGTCGATGCGCGCCTGAGTGGTGCGCAGTTCGGCCTGGGCCGTTTGCACATCTTCGTCGCGTGTCGCGCCGCCGGCGGCGAGGTTCTGCTGGCGCTGATATTTCTGCCGGGCCAGGTCGTGTTGTGCCCGTTGTTCCTGCAGCTGCGCCTTGAGGTTGTCGATGGAGAAACGCCCGGCGTCGAGTTTGGCCTGTTGGGTGGAAGGGTCGATTTCCACCAGCAACTGGCCTTCCTTGACCACGTCACCGACCTCCACATGGATCTTGTGGATCTGCCCGGAGGCCTGGGCGCCGACATCGACATACCGCCTCGGTTGCAGGGTTCCCAGTGCCGTGACGCTGCTTTCAATGTCGCCGCGCGCGACCTGGACCGTAGCGAAGCGGTCACGACCCGCTGGCAAAACCTGCCAGGCCGCGATGGCGATAACGGGGATCAGACAAAGGGCAACAAGCAGGGCGCGTCGGGTGTGACGGGGACGTTTCATGCAGGGTTCCGGCCAATAGGATTCGGCCCGTCATTCAGCAGGCGTGCCAAACCTGGCGACAGCTGAACGCTGTCGGAGGACCAACAGCCACGGGGAGCTGTCCTGTAGACGAGGGACGGGGTGGGGAATTTAAGCGTTGAGGCTTTGAGTGACAGACAAAGTCAAAGGTATAGGACAGCACTATTTAGCAGGCAAATAGAAACAGCGCTTTAAATCTATATGAGAATTACTATAAATTACACACTCGAAATCGCCATCATCGTGCCACTGCCTATTTGGGCGATGGCGGATCTGGTTCAAGGATAGAAACCGCACCCCGTGCGGCCGGGAGTCATGTTGGAAAACTACTATCGCGAGCTGGTGTGTTTCCTGAACGCCAGGCTAGGCAACCGCCAGGTGGCCGAAGATGTGGTGCATGACGCGTATCTGCGGGTACTGGAGCGTTCCAGCGACACGCCGATCGAGCAACCCCGGGCGTTCCTTTATCGCACCGCGCTCAACCTGGTGATCGACGACCATCGACGCAATGCCTTGCGACAGGTCGAGTCCCTGGACGTGCTCGACAGCGAAGAACGCTACTTCATCCCTTCGCCCCACAACAGCCTCGATCACGGTCAGCGCCTGGACATGCTCCAGCGCGCGCTGGCGGAGTTGCCACGGCTGTGTCGCGAGAGCTTTCTGTTGCGCAAGATCGAAGGCCTGTCACACCCGCAAATCGCCGAACGCCTGGGGATTTCCAAGGCGCTGGTGGAAAAGCACATCGTTAACGCCATGAAGCATTGCCGGGTACGCATGCGCCAGTGGGATGTCGCTTAAATCAGGCCTCGTTAAATTTTTTTTCATTGTCCTCGTTCCTATTCAACAGACGATCTGCTGCCGCCAAAGGCCGGTCAGGTCACCCAGGCTTTATCCCCGCAGCTGCGGGGTTTATCCAGAGGACACTGGAAATGACACAGGCAATTGCATCGCCCATCGTTCACGACCTGATCGGCGTTGGTTTCGGCCCTTCGAACCTGGCCCTGGCCATCGCCCTGCAAGAGCGCGGGCCGAGCCAGGGCGAGCTGGATGTGCTGTTTCTCGACAAGCAGGCGGACTACCGCTGGCACGGCAACACCCTGGTCACCCAGAGCGAACTGCAGATTTCTTTTCTCAAGGACCTGGTGACGCTGCGCAACCCGACCAGCCCGTATTCCTTCGTCAACTATCTCAAGCACCACGGTCGTCTGGTGGACTTCATCAACCTCGGCACCTTCTATCCGTGCCGCATGGAGTACAACGACTACCTGCGCTGGGTCGCCGGGCAATTTACCGGGCAGAGCCGCTACGGCGAGGAAGTGCTGACCATCGAGCCGGTGCTGCACAACCAGCAGGTCGAGGCGTTGCGGGTGATCTCGCGTGATACTCAGGGGCTGCAGCATGTGCGCACCACCCGTTCGGTGGTGGTCAGCGCCGGCGGTACACCGCGGATTCCCGAAGCGTTCAAGGCACTGAAGGATGACGGTCGGGTGTTCCACCATTCCCAGTACCTGGAGCGCATGGCCGAGCAGCCATGCCTGAACAACCAACCGATGAACATCGCGATCATCGGCGGCGGGCAGAGCGCGGCGGAGGCCTTCATCGACCTTAACGACAGCTTCCCGTCGGTGCAGGTGGACATGATCCTGCGCGGTTCGGCCCTGAAACCGGCCGATGACAGCCCCTTCGTCAACGAAGTGTTCTCGCCGGAGTTCACCGACCTGGTGTTCCAGCAGGCCAGCAGCGAACGTGAACGTCTGGTCAACGAGTACCACAACACCAACTATTCGGTGGTGGACATCGACCTGATCGAACGCATCTACGGGATCTTCTACCGGCAGAAAGTCTCGGGCATCGCGCGCCATGCGTTCCGCACCCTGACCACTATCGAAAAAGCCACCGCCACCGAACGCGGTATCGAGCTGGCGATGCGCAACAACGCCACCGGTGAAGTCACGGTTCACCGCTACGACGCCGTGGTGCTGGCCACCGGTTACGAGCGTCAGATGCACCGAAAGTTGTTGGCGCCGCTGGAACAATACCTGGGTGATTTCGAGGTCGATCGCAACTACAGGCTGATCACCGACGAGCGTTGCAAGGCCGGTATCTACATGCAGGGCTTCTGCCAGGCCAGCCACGGCTTGAGCGACACCTTGCTGTCGATCCTGCCGATCCGCGCCGATGAAATCGCCGGCTCGTTGTATGACCATGGCAAATCCCGTGGGCATGGCCGGTCGGTGAGGGATTTGTTGTTGGCTACAGCTAGCTGATAAGGGGGCCTCGAAAAGATCGCAGCCTTCGGCAGCTCCTACGTGGAATCGCGTACACCCATGAAATATCGGGTGGACACAAATTCTGTAGGAGCTGCCGCAGGCTGCGATCTTTTGATTTTCATGGCCGGAAAAAAACCAATCCTGAACCCTTCCTGAAGAACCCTGCGATTCCCCCCATCACACCCCTGTGCAGCGTTTACTCTCTAGGTATCGCGGCGTAAGCTTCGCGCGTTTTCATCAATTAGCGGAGACCCACAGTGGGTACTTGTTCGAGTGACAGTTGTCGGCCGGTCTCGGTAACCGGCATTTTCCCGGCAAGATAACGCGCAGCCTTTTTGTGCCGTTGTCTCGCCGTAAAGCGAGCAGCGGCATCCCGATCGTGGCCGGTTTGGCCCGACTCCCGACGTCCTCTCATCGACGCTGAACAGCGTGTGATGTTCGACCCCGTGTCGTCATCGCAGCGCCTCGACACGCCTGCTCGACGGTTTCCCGGCTGACCCTGGGGGGCACTGCCATGAACCTGACCTGGCTGAAAGAATTCTTCGCCGGATTCCTGCGAAACCGTCACATCGCCCGGCACTTCCGTCGACTGGCGTTGCTGGAAAGCTTCATCGACACCACGGTCAGCCGTGAAGTCCCGCCGACGCTCGCGCAAACCCTGGTCGCCGCCGCCAACAGCGACACCGGCCAATTGCTGGATAACCTCGGCAGCCACCCTGACGGCCTGACTGAACCCGAGGCCGATGCGCTGCGCGAACAGTACGGCCTCAACGAAGTCGAGCACGAGCAACCGCTGCCGTGGTGGACGCACCTGTGGCACTGCTACAAAAACCCGTTCAACCTGCTGCTGACGTTGCTGGCGGTGATCTCCTGGCTGACCGAAGACATGAAAGCCGCCATCGTGATTTTCTCGATGGTGGTGCTCTCGACCTTGCTGCGTTTCTGGCAGGAAACCAAATCCAACCAGGCCGCCGACGCGCTCAAGGCGATGGTCAGCAACACCGCCACGGTGATGCGTCGGGAGGTGGCGAACAACGGTGCGCAACGCCTCGAATTGCCGATCAAGCAACTGGTGCCGGGTGACCTGATCGTGCTCTCGGCCGGTGACATGATTCCTGCCGATTGCCGAGTGCTCAACGCCAAGGACCTGTTCGTCAGCCAGGCCGCGATGACCGGTGAATCGATGCCGGTGGAAAAATTCCCTCGTCAGCAAGACAACCGCACCCACAACCCGCTGGACCTCGACAACATCCTGTTCATGGGCACCAACGTGGTGTCCGGCACGGCGATGGCGCTGATTCTCACCACGGGCAACAACACCTATTTCGGCGCGCTGGCGCAGCGGGTCGGCGCTACCGATCGTGCGCCGACTTCGTTTCAGACCGGGGTCAACAAAGTCAGTTGGTTGCTGATCCGCTTCATGTTCGTCATGGCGCCGCTGGTGTTGTTCATCAACGGTTTCACCAAGGGTGACTGGACCGAAGCGTTGCTGTTCGCGCTGTCGATCGCCGTGGGCCTGACCCCGGAAATGTTGCCGATGATTGTCACCTCGACCCTGGCCAAGGGCGCGGTGTTCCTGTCGCGCAAAAAAGTCATCGTCAAACGTCTCGACGCGATCCAGAACTTCGGCGCCATGGACGTGCTCTGCACCGACAAGACCGGCACGCTGACCCAGGACAAAATCTTCCTCGCGCGCAACGTCGATGTCTGGGGCAACGATTCCGATGACGTGCTGGAAATGGCCTACCTCAACAGCTACTACCAGACCGGCCTGAAAAACCTGCTGGACGTGGCCGTGCTGGAGCACGTGGAAATCCACCGTGAACTGAAAGTCGGCACGGCGTTTCGCAAGGTCGACGAGATTCCGTTCGACTTCACCCGTCGGCGCATGTCGGTGGTGGTGGCCGAGCGTGATCAGCCGCATCTGCTGATCTGCAAAGGTGCGGTGGAAGAAGTGCTGGCGGTGTGCACCCGGGTGCGCCACGGCGATGCCGACGAGGCGCTGAGCGATGAATTGCTGGCACGGATTCGCCAGGTCACCGCCGCCTTCAATGCCGAAGGCCTGCGGGTGGTGGCGGTGGCGGCGCGGCCGATGATCGAGGGCCGCGACACTTACAGCCTGGCCGATGAACAGGCGCTGACGCTGATCGGTTACGTGGCTTTCCTCGATCCACCGAAGGAAAGCACCGCGCCGGCACTCAAGGCCCTGGCCGCGCACGGTGTGGCGGTGAAAGTGCTGACCGGCGACAACGAACTGGTGACCGCGAAAATCTGCCGCGAAGTCGGGCTGGAGCAGCAAGGCCTGCTGATGGGCAACGACATCGAGCGCATGAGCGACGCCGAGCTGGCGGTGGCGGTGGAGACCACCAACGTCTTCGCCAAACTCACGCCGTCGCACAAGGAACGCATCGTCCGCCTGCTCAAGGGCAACGGCCATGTGGTCGGTTTCATGGGCGACGGCATCAACGATGCGCCAGCCCTGCGCACTGCCGACATCGGCATTTCGGTGGACAGCGCGGTGGACATCGCCAAGGAAGCGGCGGACATCATCCTTCTGGAAAAGAGCCTGATGGTGCTGGAGGAGGGCGTGCTGGAAGGGCGGCGGACCTTCGCCAACATGCTCAAGTACATCAAAATGACCGCCAGCTCGAACTTCGGCAATGTGTTCTCGGTGCTGGTGGCCAGTGCGTTCATTCCGTTCCTGCCCATGCTGCCGATGCACCTGCTGGTGCAGAACCTGCTCTATGACATTTCGCAGATCGCCATCCCGTTCGATAACGTCGATGAAGACATGCTGAAACAACCACAACGCTGGCAGCCGGCGGACGTCGGGCGCTTCATGCTGTTTTTCGGCCCGATCAGTTCGATCTTCGACATCAGCACCTTTGCCTTGATGTGGTACGTGTTCGATGCCAACGCCCCGGACCACCAGACCCTGTTCCAGTCTGGCTGGTTCGTGGTCGGGCTGCTGACCCAGACGCTGATCGTGCACATGATCCGCACGCCGAAGCTCCCGTTCCTGCAAAGCCGCGCCGCCACGCCGCTGCTGGTGATGACGGGCATCATCATGGCCGTGGGGATTTTCCTGCCGATGGGGCCGCTGGCGCACTACTTCAAACTGCAGGCGCTGCCGTCGCTGTATTTCGTGTTCCTGCCGGTGATTCTGCTGGCGTACATGGCACTGACCCAGGCGGTGAAAGGCTTCTACATCCGCAGGTTTGGTTGGCAGTAATGCTGCCAAACGTAGGAGCTGCCGAAGGCTCGGGCCGCGTTCGGACGATCTTTTGATCTTGCTTCAATAAAAATCAAGAGATCGCAGCCTTCGGCAGCGCCTACACAGGCTGCGATCTCTTGATCTTCAAGTCGGACAGAACCCTCTATTTTTAGGAAAAGTCCTACAGAGCGCTCCCCGAGTCTTCCGTAGCCTTGCCGCCTCACTCATCAGCCATTGACCTGGAGGCCCGCGATGACCAATAAAGCCTTGCGCATCCTGATCGCCGACGAACAGCATTTTCACCGGCTGAAAACCGAGCGGTTGTTCAATCAGCTCGGTTATTACCGGGTGGCACCGGTGCACAGCCTTGCAGATATGCTGAACCTGGTGGAGTACGGTTGCGAGCCGTTCGACCTGGTGGTCGTCAATGCCTCATTGGCGGATGGGGCGTTGGACCTGCCTGGGTTCTTCCTCGATAACTCTCAGGTTCATTACTCCTTGATCTACGATGACCACACGACGCTGCCGGATTTAGCGTCCATCCGACGGCTGATGGCGCTCATCGATCCGCCTGCGTGTGAAGCTGCACCGAGTCTGGATCACGAGCGGAATCGACAACGGATCGGTTGAGTCCCGGGTTGCCGTTCGTCGGTACTATCATTTCTGACAGGTACATTCTTCCAGCATTCCGTGCAAAGTCATTGCGCAGCCGCTGCGTCTATCCCGGCGGTTAGCGGCGGGCAATCGTTGAGTTTTTGCACAAGGAATTGCCATGAAGTCAGCGCTGATTGTGGACGATCATCCGGTGGTACGTACCGCAGTCAAAATCGTATTGGTGAATGAGGGTTTCGAACGGATTTACGAGGCTTCCAGCGGTAGCGAGGCGTTGTCGATGATCCGTGAGCATTCACCCACGTTGGTGGTGCTGGATCTGGTCATGTCCGAAGGCGACGGGCTGGATCTGCTGGAACGGATCAAGGCCAGTGACCTGTCGTGTCTGGTACTGGTTTTTACTTCCCTGGATCCGCTGTTTTTTCAAGAGCGTTGCATGCGCGCCGGGGCCATGGCTTATGTCGCCAAGACCCGCTCCTTGCAACAATTGCAAAAAGCCGTGCACGCCGTCATGGCCGGTTACACCTTTTTCGCGCGGTTGCCTGCGGGATCGCAGGACCCCCGGCAACGCAGCGAAAAAGAGATGATCGACAAACTTTCCAACCGTGAACTGACAATCCTGCGGTATTTGGCCCAGGGCATGAGTAACAAGGCTATCGCCGAGCTTATGCACTTGAGTCACAAGACCGTCAGCACCTACAAGACCCGCTTGATCGAAAAACTGGGGGTGAATGCAGCGGTGCACCTGCGCGATTTCGCCAAGCGCAATAAGCTGATCTGAGTGAACCCGACCGTGCGCATCTTCCTGTGGGTGTTGATGCTGTGTCTTGTATCGCAGGCCCTGGTCGCGGTAGCCGACGAGCCTAGGTCATTGCGTCTGCTGGGGCGCTCCACGGTGGAGAGCAACGCTGTCCAGCTGGATGTGGATGATCGCAATTGGCTGATCAGCAAGCGGGTGTTGCGCGTCGGAGTAACGGGGCCGGACTACCCGCCCTTCGAATTGACGCGCAATCACGATGAACTGGAGGGCATTACCGCCGATTACGTCGGGCTGCTTGCGCAACTGCTGCACGTCAACGTCGAGGTGCTGCGCTATGGCACACGCGAGTCAGCGATGGCGGCACTCAAACGCAAAGACCTGGATCTGCTGGGAACCTCCAACAGCTTCGAGGCCGCCGATCCCGAACTGAATCGAACCAGCGCCTATGCCGAAGATCAGCCGATGCTGGTCACCAGACTGGACGAGCGCATGCCCGAGGATCTGGCTGGTAAACGCATTGCCATGGTCGCCGACTATCTGCCGGAGCAGACCGTCAAAGCCTTCTATCCCAAGGCTGATCTGCAACGTTACTCATCGCCGCTCGATGCACTCGGAGCCGTGGCATATGGGCAGGATGATGTGTATCTCGGGGATCTTATCAGTGCCAATTACCTGATCAACAACAACTACCACAATAACGTTCAGTTGATGGGGCCATCCGGCCTTGACGCCAACCCGTTCGGTTTCGCATTGGCGCGGGACAATACGCGCCTGAAAAACATTGTCGACAAGGCGCTGGCGGCGATCCCGATGGAGCAACGCTCTGCCATCGAGCAACGATGGAGTGCCGGCCGTGCCAATCGGCTGGGTCTGCAGCGAGTGAGTCTGAGCGCCAGTGAGCAGCAATGGCGTGCTCGGCATCCGACGGTGAGCGTCGGAGTGGTCGGGGACTTTGCGCCTTTGACTTTCTATGATGCCGAAAGGCGATTCAGCGGGTTGACCGCGCAATTGTTGACGCTGATCAGCCAGCGTAGCGGTTTGAACTTTGACGTGCAGCGGGGCCAATCCCTGGACGAGCAGATCCAGCGACTCAAGGCTGGCGAGATCGACATACTGCCGGCGCTCATCCCCACGACTGAAGGTGTGGCCGGGCTGCGTTTTACCAGCCCTTACGTCACCAATCCATACACGCTGGTCAGTGCAGTCACCCCCGGCAGCCCGAGAACTCTGGAGGATCTGGCCGGCAAACGCCTGGCGATCTATCACAGTCATCCAATGCGCGCATTCATTCTTGCCAGGGCACCGCAGGTGCGGATGCTGGATGTGCAAAGCCCGGCCCAAGGCCTGGAAATGGTCATGAAGGGGGAAGCTGATGCCGCGCTCAGTTCGTTGTTCATGACCCGCTACCTGATTGCCCGGTATTACGGCGGGCGTCTGCGCATCAGCAGTACTGTGGGCGATGAACCGGCACGCATCGCTCTGGCGACTGGAAGTGATGCGCTGGAGCTGCACTCGATTCTGAACAAGGCATTGCTGAGTATTTCGCCGCAGGAAATGGACGATCTGGTGGCGCGCTGGAGCCATGACGTGGTGGTGGATGACAGCTATTGGCTGCGTCATCGCCAGGGCATTCTTCAGGCCTTTACCGTGGCTGGCGCCTTGCTGTTGCTCGCCCTGGTCTGGATTGCCTGGCAGCGCCGACAGATTCGCCAGCGCCAGCAATGGTTGCAGCAATTGCAGGACGCCAAGGACGTGGCGGACGACGCCAATCGCGCCAAAACCACCTTTCTGGCGACCATGAGTCATGAGATCCGCACACCGATGAACGCGCTGATCGGCATGCTTGAACTGGCCCTGATGCGCGCGGATGAAGGCGTCATCGACCGTTCTGCCATTGAGGTGGCGTCCAGTGCCGGCCAACAATTGCTGGCGCTGATCGGCGACATCCTGGATATCGCGCGTATCGAGTCAGGGCATTTATCCCTGACCCCTGAGCGCGCCAATCTGCGGGGGCTGGTGGAATCGGTGTGTCGGGTTTTTGAAGGCCTGGCACGGCAGAAAGAGCTGGCGTGGCGAATCGATCTGGACGAACACAGTGACTGTGATGTGTTGATCGATCCCACACGCTTCAAACAGGTGCTGTCCAATCTGCTGAGCAATGCCATCAAGTTCACCCATGAGGGGGAGGTGAGCCTGACGCTGCGGGTAGCGCCCGTTACGGCGGGGCATCTGGCGGTCAGCGTACGCATTGAAGACACCGGCATTGGCATCAGCACCGTCGACCGCCAACGATTGTTCAGCCCGTTTATCCAGGCCGATAACGGCCGACAGTCAGCCCGAAGCGGTTCTGGCCTGGGATTGGTGATCAGTCGCACGCTGTGCGAAATGATGGGCGGGCGGTTGCAACTCGACAGCGTTCCTGGGCAAGGCACGCGGATCGACATCAACCTTGAGCTGATCGCATTGCAACCGTTGCCTTCTAGTGTGGGGGGCGATATCGGGTTGCAGGCGCCGACGCGGTCACTGACGATTCTGGTGGTCGACGATCACTCGGCCAATCGATTGTTGCTTTCACGACAACTGAGCCACCTGGGGCATCATGTTCTGGAGGCCGAAGAGGGCACACGGGGGCTTGAACTGTGGCGTGAGCATGGCTTTGATCTGGTCGTCACCGACTGCAATATGCCCAAGCTCAGTGGTTATGAACTGACCGGTGCCATACGCGATGAAGAGCGCGCCCAGGGATTGTCGCCAACGCTGATTCTGGGGTTTACCGCCAATGCGCGGCCCGAGGAGAAGTTGCGCTGTCTGGAGGCAGGCATGGACGACTGCCTGTTCAAACCCATCCTGCTGGCGGATTTGCACGCTTGGCTGGCGTCCAGGTTTGCCAGTCAGGCGCCAGAGCACATCGACGAACCATCTACGCCCGAGATGGACCTGAGTGGCCTGGAGCAATACGTCGGTGCAGACCGCACACTCCTTAATCGCCTTTTGCATGAAGTGACGCAGACCAACCGGACGGACCTGGATGATTTGCTCCAGGCGCACGCCAATGGCAATCACCGTGTGCTGTTCGACCTGGCGCACCGCATCAAGGGCGGTGCGCGCATGGTTCGGGCACAGCGCTTGATCGAGGGCTGCGAGCAACTGGAGCTTGTCATCAACGGGGGAGATCCGGTGCTGCTCAAGGAAGCTGTCGATCAGTTGCAGCGCGCGATGTCATCGCTGGATAAACGCTTGAGCCAAGATTTAAGTCAGGGCTGAAACTCAATCCCACTGCGGCGCAATGCCGTTGGGGCTGGTCAGCCGCTGGCCGCGATCCAGGCCCGCGATCAGCGCCATGTCGGCGTCGTTCAGGGTCAGGGTGCAGGCGTGCAAATTGCTTTGCAGGTTGGTGCGTTTGGTGGAAGAGGGGATCACCGCGTACCCCAGTTGCATGGCCCAGGCCAGGGTGACTTGGGCCGGTGTCGCCTGCAGGCGATCGGCGATCTGCTGGATGAGCGGATCTTTCAGCACTTCGCCATAGGCCAGGGTCATATAAGAGGTGATCTGGATGCCCTGGCTTTGCGCAAATTCGACGACCTTGCGGTTTTGCAGGTACGGGTGCAGCTCGATCTGGTTGGTGGCGATGTTCTCGGCGCCGACCGCAGCGATGGCTTGCTTCATCAGGTCGACCGTGAAGTTGGACACGCCGATCCGACGGGTCAGGCCCAGTCGTTTGGCCTCGAGCAACGCCCCCATGAACTCTTCGACCGGCACCTGATCTTCCGGCGACGGCCAGTGGATCAGGGTCAGGTCCAGATAGTCGGTTTGCAGCTTATCCAGGCTCTCTTTGAGGCTGTCGATCAATCGGTCTTTGGCGTAATTGGCGACCCAGATTTTGCTGGTGATGAAAAGCTCTTCACGGGCAATGCCGCTGGCAGCGATAGCCTGGCCGACCTCGGCTTCGTTTTCGTAGATTTGCGCGGTGTCGATGACCCGGTAACCCAGCTCAAGACCGGCGCTTACCGAATCGATGACCACTTGGCCTTGCAGGCGAAACGTACCAAGACCGAATGCGGGAATAGACATCAATGACTCCAGGGGTTGCAGTGGGAATGGGCGGGAGTATCCCCGGCTGCACCCTTGAGAAAAACCGCTGGTTTGGCAAAGCACTGTTTACCGCAAGTCATGAATGGGCTGTTGGAAGATCAAAAAATCTTCCTCCATCGTTCTCCAGATAGAACGATGAGGCTGATTTTTGCAGTCTAGTGCGCCAAAGGTCATGGTTTTAAGCTTTATCCATCGCGTCACACAACAGATTCAGAGGCCAAGATGAAAAACATCATCGGTATCTACACCAGTCCACGACCTCATTGGGTCGGCGACGGTTTTCCGGTTCGCACGCTGTTTTCCTACGACAACCTGGGCAAACACATCAGCCCGTTCCTGCTGCTGGATCACGCAGGCCCCGCCGAATTCACTCCGACCACCGAGCGTCGTGGCGTGGGTCAGCATCCGCACCGCGGGTTCGAGACCGTGACGATCGTCTACAAGGGCGAGCTGGAACACCGTGACTCCACCGGCAGCGGCGGCAAGATCGGCCCCGGCGATGTGCAATGGATGACCGCAGCCTCGGGGATCATTCATGAGGAGTTTCACTCCGAAGGTTTCGCCAAAACCGGCGGCACCCTGGAAATGGTGCAGCTGTGGGTCAACTTGCCGGCCAGGGACAAGATGGCCGAGCCCGGTTACCAGACGATTCTCGACGGCGACATTGCGCGTATCCCGCTGAAAAACAATGCCGGCAGCCTGCGCTTGATTGCCGGTGAGTTCGACGGTCACAAAGGCCCGGCGCGGACCTTCACGCCGATCGACGTATGGGATGTGCGCTTGAACGCCGGCAAGTTGCTGACCTTGGATCTGCATGAAGGACGCAACACCGCACTGGTGGTGCTGCGCGGTACGGTTCAGGTCAATGGTCAGGAACTGGTGCGTGACGGGCAGTTGGCGTTGTTCGAACGCAACGGTGATCAGCTCAGCCTCGAAGCCGACAACGATGCAGTCGTGCTGCTGCTCAGCGGCGAGCCGATCGACGAGCCCATCGTCGGCCACGGCCCGTTTGTAATGAACACCGAGCAGGAAATCCATCAGGCCTTCAGCGACTTCCAGTCGGGCCGGTTCGGCCGGATGAGCGGTTGAATACGACGCAGTAGTGGGTTGCTCTGCAACCTGGTATCTCCCACATCGGCTTTGTGGTGTTTTGCAGATCGCAGGCTTCGCCAGCTCCTACAATCTGTGAGATCTTCACGCCATTGGCCTTTGTTGGAGTTGCTTGATGCTGTCACTGCTCACCAATCACCCGTTGCTTAGCGCGCTGATCCTGATCCTGATCGATCTGGTGTTGTGGCGTTTGATCACGGCCAGCGGCAGCAACTGGAAACTGGCCGCGCGGCTGGTGATTTTCTCGCTGTTCAGCGTGCTGCTGTTCAACGAAGGCTTGAACCCCATGGCGCCGGCGCCCTGGGCCGATAATGTGCCGTTGCACCTGGCGGCAACCGGTTTGCAGATCGGTTGGTGGCTGTACGCGGCGCGCACCCTGACGGTGTTGCTCGGTGCGGTGATGATGCAACGGGTCGGGCACACCGGGCGCTTGTTGCAGGACCTGCTCGGCGCGGTGATTTTCCTGATCGCGGTCATCGCCGCACTGGCATACGTGCTCGAGTTGCCGGTCAAGGGCGTGCTGGCGACGTCCGGTGCGTTGGCGATCGTCGTCGGCCTGGCCCTGCAAAGCACCCTCAGCGACGTGTTCTCCGGGATCGTCCTGAACACCACCAAACCCTATCAACTGGATGACTGGATCTCCATCGATGGCACCGAAGGCCGGGTCACCGACATTGACTGGCGCGCCACGCGCCTGCAAACCGCGCAAGGCAGCATGGCGGTGATTCCCAACTCCCTGGCGGCCAAGGCCAAGATCGTCAACTTCAGCCGCCCAAGCGACATTTTCGGTGTCTCGATCAGCCTGCAAGTGAGCCCCCATGCTCGTCCGCAAAAAGTGGTCGATGCATTGGAACGGGCCATGCAGGGGTGCCGTTTTCTGTTGAGCAAACCGGCGCCGAACGTGGCGTTGAAAAGCTCCGGCAGCACTGGCGTGGAATACGAAATCAGCGGTTTCGTGGTGTCCATGGATCAGAAACGCATGGTGCGTAATCAGTTGTTCGACCTGGCGTTCCGGCATTTGCAGGCATCCGGTATCAGCCTGTTGTCGAGCGTCGAGCCTAACGCGCCTGCTGCCTTGTCTCGGCCGCGGGCGCTGCTGGACAGCTCGAACATTTTCTCGACTCTGCGTCAGGAAGAGAAAGAAACCTTCAGCCAGAACATGACGCTACAAACCTTCCGCGCCGGCGAAATGATCCTGCCGGCGGGGGAGGTCAGCGATCACCTGTTCATCATCGAGTCCGGAGTGGTGTCGGTAGCCCTGAACCGCGGCGGCACCAAGTTCGAAGCCGCGCGCATGGGGCCGGGAGAGGTGATTGGCGAGGCCGGGGTTCTTTCCGATGAATCGGCGCTCGCCGACTTTACGGCCAAGACCTTTTGCACGCTTTATCGCATCGAGAAGGAATACCTCAAGCCGTGCCTGGATGCGCGTCATGACATCAATGAGGCGATGAAAGCCTTGCTGGATTTCCGTATGCATACGGCTCAGACGCTGATGCAGGAAACACCCAAGGTGGTGGCGAAGAAGGGGTTTTTGCAGTGGTTGCGCAGCCGTAGCCACTGATAGGTTGATTGCCTGTACCGACGCCTTCGCGAGCCTGTTCGCGAAGGCGTCGGTACCATCACTGAAGTCTTCTGGTCTATTGGCATCCTCAACTTCCCAATAATTGGCTATTTGTTCAACCGCAGGTCCGCATTAACGTAGCGCCAACACCCATTGTGATTGGAGCTCGCCATGCAAACCCGTATCGATTTCTACACCGCCTCCCCTGACGCCCTCAAGGCCATGATGGCCCTGGAAACCGCGGTCTCGAAACTACCGCTGGAAAAGTCGCTGATCGAACTGGTCAAGCTGCGCGCGTCGCAGATCAACGGTTGTGCCTTCTGCATCGACATGCACACTGCCGATGCCATCAAGGGCGGGGAAACGCCACGTCGGCTGTTCGCCGTGACAGCCTGGCGCGAGGCGCCGTTTTTCACCAATCGCGAGCGCGCCGCACTGGCCTGGACCGAGTCCATGACCCAAGTGAGCCTGACCCACGCGCCGGACGAAGACTATGCGCTGCTCAGCGCCGAGTTCAGCCCCAAGGAAATGGTCGACCTGACTGTGGCGATTTCCACCATCAACAGCTGGAACCGCCTGGCTGTGGGTTTCCGCAAGATGCCTCAGGCCTGATTTTTTGAAGTGCCGCCAGGCTCAATGAGCATCGGCACTCGGCGCGGCTGGTGGTTGTACCTTGCGCATCAGGGGCACCATCGCCGTGGCGAGAATGAAACAGACCATGATCATCAGGAACGCGTCGCCGTAGGTTTGCGTCTGCGCTTCGCGGTAGGTCAGCAGCCACAGTTGATGCAGGCTGGCGGTGACGCCGATGTCACCGCTCTGGCCGAGGGCGGCGAAGTTATGGCCGACCTGGGACAGCCACTGATTGAGTGCTTCGTTGGTGCTGTTGAGGTTCTCTGCCAACCGGGTGAAGTGCAGGTTGGTGCGGTCATTGAGGATGGTCGCGCACGCAGCGATCCCCATTGCGCCGCCGAGGTTACGCATCAGGTTGAATAATCCCGAAGCATGTTTGAGCCGCGCCGGTGCCAACCCGCCAAGGGTCAGGGTCACCGCCGGCGGCACCGCCAGTTGCTGCGCGATCCCGCGCAAGGCCTGCGGCAGAATCAATTCTCTAGCCCCCCAGTCATGGGTGATCGGGCTGAAATCCCACATCGACAGGGCGAACAGCCCAAGGCCGGTCATCATGATCCAGCGCAGGTCGATGCGATTGGCCAGAAAGGCATACAGCGGAATCGCCATTATCTGGAACACCCCGGTGGAAAAAACCGCTAGGCCAATGTCCAGCGCGCTGTAGCCGCGCACCCGGCCGAGAAACAGCGGCGTCAGGTAAATCGTCGCGAACAGGCCGATCCCGGTGACGAACGAAAAGAAACAACCGAGGGCGAAGTTGCGGTCCTTCAAGGCGCGCAGATCGACGATCGGATTAGCCACGTGCAAGGTTCGACCGATGAAGGCCAATCCGGCCAGGCCGCTGATCCACGCGGTGGTCAGAATCGTGCTGTCGCTGAACCAGTTCCAGCGCGGGCCTTCTTCGAGGGTGTATTCCAGGCAACCGAGAAACACCGCCATGAACAGCATGCTCAGGTAGTCGGCGCCTTTGAGCAGCGACAATTCCGGCTGGTCGATTTTCACCAGCATCGGCACTGCCACCGCGACGAAAATCCCCGGCACCAGGTTGATGTAGAACAGCCAGTGCCAGGACGAAATGTCAGTGATCCAGCCACCGATTACCGGCCCCAGCGTCGGCGCCAGCGAGGCCACTGCGCCGATGGTTGCGGCGGCGATCACCCGTTGCTTGCCGGTGAAGAAAAAGAAGGCGGTGGTGAACACCAGCGGAATCATCGAGCCACCGAGAAACCCTTGCAGGGCGCGGAAGGCGATCATGCTCTGGATGTTCCAGGCCACGCCGCAGAGCAGACTGGCCAGGGTGAAGCCAATCGCCGAGGCGCAGAACAGCCAACGGGTCGAGAACACCCGGGACAACCAGCCCGACAGCGGAATCACGATGATTTCGGCGATCAGGTAACTGGTCTGCACCCAGGCGGTTTCGTCAGTGCCGGCCGAGAGCCCTCCGCCGATGTCACGCAGCGACGCCGAGACGATCTGGATATCCAGCAGCGCAATGAACATGCCGATGCACATCGTGGCGAAGGCGAACACCTTGGTCGCCGTCGCCATGTTGGCGGCGTTGAACGGTTGCGCGGGGGCGGCAAGGGCGCGGCTCATGGCGCGCGGGCCACGGTTGGGGTTTGCGCTTCAGGCTCGGCGCGGGTGTCCACTTCGGCCGTCACCGACAGGCCTGGACGCAGATGACCGAGTACGCCATCCGCCGGGTCGAGCAGGATCCGCACCGGCACCCGCTGGACGATTTTGGTGAAGTTACCGGTGGCGTTTTCCGGTGGCAGCACGCTGAACTGCGAACCGCTGGCCGGCGCGAGGCTGTCCAGATGCCCGTGGAATTCACGCCCCTTGAGCACGTCGGCATGCACGATCACACGTTGGCCCGGCGTCATCCGCGCTAGCTGATCCTCCTTGAAATTGGCATCGACCCACAATCCGCTGGCCGGCACCAACGACAACAGTTGCGAACCGGCCTGGGCATAAGCGCCGACCCGCGCCCGACGATTGCCGATCACGCCGTCGACGGGGGCTTTCAACTCGGTGTAGCCGACGTTCAACTGCGCCAGATCACGCTCGGCCCGCGCCTGTACCAATGCGGCACGGGCTTGTTGTTTCTGGGTTTCGATCACGTTCAACTGGCGTTGCGCGGCCAGCAGTTCGGCCTGGGCCCGGGCACTCTGCGCCTGGGCCGTCTTGAAGGTGGCGTCGGCCCGTTGCGCGCTTTCCACCGAGACGGCATTGCTGCCCACCAGGCGTTTGTAGCGGGCATTGTCGTCCCGCGAGCGCGCGGTTTCGGCGCCCGCAGCATCGATGCCGGCGCGGGCCTGGCCGATCACCGCGTGTTGCAGTTGTTCGGTGGCGTCGAGGTTGGCGAGCAGCGCTTCTTCAGCGGCCACCGCGCCTTCGGCCTTGGCCAGGTTGGCGCGATAGTCACGGGCGTCGATCCGGATCAGCACATCGCCGGCCTTGACCCTCTGGTTGTCGGTCACCAGCACTTCTTCGATATAGCCGGCGACTTTCGGGCCGATTACCGTGACGTCGCCACCAATGTAGGCATCGTCGGTTTCTTCGATGAAGCGCCCGGCAGTCCACCAATGGTTCGCGTACAGCCCGATGAACACCAGGGCTGCGATGGCTGCCGTCAGCAGCACCAGCCGTTTCAACAGGGGAGGCTTGGGTGGGTTCACTGCGACAGCAAGGTCGGGTTCAAGGCTGGGCATGCTGGTCATGGACAAATACCTGTGGGAAACGGCGCTTTATTACAAGTGTAATATGATGCAAGTAATATTTTGTGGCAATGGATTTTTGCTACCGGTCGTCTGGCACTTCCACGAACCAATCTGGGGAGTCGATGTGGGGGAGGAATGATTTGCCGGCATTAATAGGAAGCATTACTATTCGCACCTCCCCCCCACAGCACGCCGCAATGACCCCCAAGCTGCCCCGCAGACCCGGCTTTTTCGAGTATTACGAAGAGTTGATCGGCACCTGGACCCGTCGCCTGAGAAATCGTCAGCAGGCCGAGGACCTGGCCCATGACACCTTCGTGCGGGTGCTCGAGTCCGATTCGGCGGCGGTGCAGCAACCTAGGGCGTATTTGCACCAGACCGCGCGCAACATCGCGGTGGACGGTTATCGGCGTGAGGATCGGCGGGGCGCCATGGAGTCGGAGGCGATCGATCACAGTGTGTCGTCGTCCGGCGACCCGGAGCATTTCATGCACGCGATCCAGTTGGCGGATTCCATCGAGCGGGCGCTCGCCGAGTTGCCGCTCAACTGCCGCAAGGTGTTCGTCTGGCAGAAGATCGAAGGCCTGACCCAGGCCGAAATCGCCGAGCGCCTGGGGCTGTCCAGGAACATGGTGGAAAAGTATATGATCCGCACCCTGCGGCATCTGCGTGATCGTCTGGACGGGGCACAGCCATGATGGATACTCGTGATTGTGCGTGCGGGCAAACAACGGTTCGCGACGACGCGGCGCGGTGGTTTGTGCGTTTGCAGGAACCTGCCGCCAGCGCCGAAGAGCAGCGCCGCTTCGAGAGCTGGCTGGACGAACACCCTCAGCATCGCAACGAATATCAGATACTCCAGAACCTGTGGGTGGCGGCCGATCGATTGCCGGCCAAGCGTCTGCACGCCTTGTGTGAAACCCCGGCGGTGCGCAGTAAACGTCGTCCGCTGGTGCGTTACGCGGTGGCCGCCAGCGTGTTGGCGGTGGTGCTCGGCCTGGGGCTGTTCAGCGGCTTGAACCCTCCGGCGACCTACACGGCTGAATATTCCACGGCCCTTGGCGAGCGTCGTCATGTGGCGTTGCCGGACGGTTCGGTGATTGATCTGAACAGCCGCAGCCGGGTGCAGGTACGCTATGAAAAGGACCGTCGCGGCATCGAGTTGATGCAAGGCGAGGTGATGTTCAGCGTCGAGCACGACAGCAGTCGACCGTTCGTGGTCGAGGCGGGCAGCGGCAAGGTCACGGTCACCGGCACCCGGTTCGATGTGCGCCGCGACAGCGCCGAAACCCGGGTCGCGGTGGAGCAGGGCACGGTCAGGGTTCAAGGGAGCGGCGACGATTTCGTCAGCCTTACCGCCGGCTTCGGCACTTGCATCAATGCCCAGGGCAAAGTGACCGCTGCTTATGCGGTCAATCCTGCGGAGCTGACCGCATGGCGCAGCGGCAAACTGGTGTTCAACAACGCCAGCCTCAGCGAAGTGGCCGAGGAAGTGTCGCGCTATCGAGAGAAACCGCTGACGGTCGGCAGTGCCCAAGTGGGCAACCTGCGCCTGACCAGCGTGTTCAAATCCGACAACACCGACGCGCTGCTCAAGGCCTTGCCGAGCATTCTGCCGGTGGCCATCCGCACCCTCGGTGACGGCAGCCAGGAAATAATCTCCCGATAGATTCAGGTTTTTTTCGAGTTCTTCGTCTTCTTGTCCAACTGCAACTGGTTTGCATTAACAGACGCACACTCTTGCGATCCACAGGACAACGTTCGACGTGAAGAAAACCACCGCTAAGAATAACCAATCATCCTGGCTGCCCCTCGCTCTCGCCCTGGCGGTCAGCTCGGCGCTGCCCCAGGCGTTTGCTGCCGATGCCATTCATATTCAGGCGCAGCCACTGGGCCAGGCCTTGAGTCAGTTGGGCCAACAAACCTCGCTGCAGGTTTTTTTCAGCCCGGAACTGGTGGCCGGCAAACAGGCCCCGGCAGTCGACGGCAACCTCTCGCCGGAACAGGCCTTGCGCCAATTGCTGCAAGGCAGCGGTCTGCAATACCAGATCGATGAAGGTTCGGTCACGCTGATGCCGGCCCCGACTTCCGCCTCAAATGGCCCGCTGGAATTGGGCGTGACCGACATCAAGGTGGTTGGTGACTGGCTCGGCGATGCCAATGCCGCTGTGGTGCAAAACCATCCCGGCGCGCGCACGGTGATCCGCCGTGAAGCGATGGTCGAGCAGGGCGCCATGAATGTCGGCGACGTATTGCGGCGTGTTCCCGGCGTGCAAGTGCAGGACGCCAACGGCACTGGCGGCAGCGACATTTCCCTGAACGTCGGTGTGCGCGGCCTGACCTCGCGCCTGTCGCCACGCTCCACCGTGCTGATCGACGGCGTGCCGGCTGCCTTCGCCCCTTACGGCCAGCCACAGCTGTCGATGGCGCCGATTTCCTCCGGCAACCTCGACAGCATCGACGTGGTGCGTGGCGCCGGTTCCGTGCGTTATGGGCCACAGAACGTCGGTGGCGTGATCAACTTCGTCACCCGCGCGATCCCGGAGAAAGCCACCGGTGAAATCGGCACCACCCTGGAAACCACCCAGCGCGGTGGCTGGAAACACATCGACACCGCGTTTCTCGGCGGCACCGCCGATAACGGCTTGGGCGTGGCGCTGTTGTATTCCGGGGTGAACGGCAACGGTTATCGCAAAAGCAACAACGGCAACGACATCGACGACGTGATCCTCAAGACCCACTGGGCGCCCACCGATCAGGACGATTTCAGCCTCAATTTCCATTACTACGATGCCAGCGCCGACATGCCCGGCGGCCTGACGCAGAAGCAGTACGACGCCGATCCGTTCCAGTCCGACCGCGACCATGACAACTTCAGCGGCCGCCGCAAGGACGTGTCGTTCAAGTGGGCGCGGCAGATCGACGACCGGACCCAGGCCGAAGTGCTGACCTACTATTCCGACAGCTTCCGTGGCAGCACCATCGCCGCTCGCGACCAGAAAACCCTCAGCTCTTATCCACGCACTTACTACACCTTCGGCATCGAGCCGCGAGTGTCCCATGTGTTCGACCTGGGCCCGACCACGCAGGAAGCCAGCGTCGGTTATCGTTACCTGAAAGAAGGCATGCACGAAGAGTCGAGCCGTCTGGCGCTGGTGAACAATCAGCCAGTGGTCAGCAAAACGTCCGATGGCCATGTGTTCCAGGACCGCACCGGCGGCACCGAAGCCCACGCCGTTTACATCGATGACAAGATCGATGTCGGCAGCTGGACCGTGACCCCCGGCATCCGTTTTGAAAGCATCAGCACCGAATGGCACGACAGGCCGGTGCTCGACACCGCTGGCAAACGCGTGCAGGAAAAACGCCGCAGCATCGACAGCAACGAACCGCTGCCGGCCTTGAGCGTGATGTATCACCTGTCTGACGCCTGGAAACTGTTCGCCAACTACGAAACCTCGTTCGGCAGCCTGCAATATTTCCAGCTCGGCCAGGGTGGTTCGGGTGACAACACCGCCAACGGCTTGAGCCCGGAAAAGGCCAAGACCTACGAGATCGGTACGCGCTACAACGATGACGTGTGGGGCGGGGAAGTGACGCTGTTCTACATCGACTTCGATGACGAACTGCAATACATCAGCAACGACGTGGGCTGGACCAACCTCGGCGCGACCAAGCACCAGGGCCTTGAAGCGTCGCTGCATTACGACATGTCGGCGCTCAACCCGATGCTCGACGGCCTGACCGCCAACGCCGGTTTCACCTACACCCGCGCCACGTATGAAGGCGAGATCCCGGGTTTCAAGGGCCGTGATCTGCCGTTCTACTCGCGTCAGGTGGCCACCGCCGGGCTGCGTTACGACATCAACCGCTGGACCTACAACCTCGATGCCTTTGCCCAGTCCAAACAGCGTTCACCGGGGACCGGTGTGAACGCCGATGGCAGCTTCAGCGGCAACTACATCACCGAAGGTTCCGCAGACGGGCAGTACGGTGACATTCCGGGTTACGTGACCTGGAACGTGCGCGGTGGTTATGACTTCGGTTCGCAATTGTCGAACCTGAAAGTCGGCGCCGGGGTGAAAAATATCTTCGACAAGCAGTATTTCACCCGTTCCAGCGACAACAACTCGGGGATGTACGTCGGCGCACCACGCACGTTCTTTGTGCAGGCCAGCGTCGGGTTCTGATGAGTGACTGGTCGGCAATTCCGGGTTGCCGATCAGTTTCTGATAGGTGTCAACACAGGCTTACGGGGCGGCGTCTGGCAGTCGGAAGTCGATGACAGGCGAAGGGTTGCCTGCCATGTCCACGGTCTTGAGGCAGACTTTTTTCTCGCCGTCGGTCGTGTCCACTTCAAAATCCAGCAGGGGCGGCCTGACCGGCCTATACCCCTCGGCTTGTTGGCAATCAATGGTTGCCGGTGTACCGATCTTGTACTGATGCTTTGTCACATCCAGATCGGGCGTGACCTGAAAAGGCGTTACAGAAAATACGCCCTTACCTTGATTCGTGATGTGGAATATCGGCGCCATTTGAGTTGGCTCTGCCAATGCCCACCGCCAGTAAATCCTGGCGTTTCGCGCATCCCATTTCCCGGGTGGTCCCGCCTGACGGTTTTGCCCCATCACGCACAAGAAATACAGCCCGGGTCCCTGGCGCAGTTCATTGCGTAATTCGTTATCGCCGCCCGGGTCAGTGGTACGCACCTCACTGTAATCCCTGATATCCGCACAATTTTTGACAGTGCGCGTGTACTTGAAGCGAAAGAAGGGTTGATCGCTCGAAAAACGAAGCTCCCACAACAACGGCAGGTAGTTTCCCTGTGCATCGCGGGGCTGCTTGAGGAAGCTATCGCCGTAGTTCGAGCCGAATTCCGACACGGGCCCCAGTACACAGGACTCGCGGTTCCCGACGAAGCGCCCCCCGATAAAACAGGTGTCCAGGCCATTGGTGGGCGTCGCGTAATTGGTGTCTTGCGCTTTATTGGGCATGCCTTCGATCACTTCGCAAGGTGCGCTGATACTGCATCGCGATCGCCCGCTGTCGCGCGTGGTGGTGCCAATCACCGCGACGATTTCGTTGGTGTAGCGATTCAGAAGTGGAGAGCCAGAGATTCCATTGATGACCCCCAGGCATTGATTGCTGATTTGATCCACCCAAATCCACCCGGCTTCGAGAATTCCTGCGCGGTGTTCCTGCGGACATGCCGAGCGCTGGATGAAACCATCGACAGCGGCGCCAACCGCCAGAGTATCGGTGCCTTCGGTCAGGGCATGGCTCGCAACTTTCAAGGGCTGGATGCCGTCGTTCATCACTTGGCCGAGGGTGCGATCGAGTACCAGCAGCGCAATGTCCTGGCCACGCAGGGTGCTCCAGGCGATTCTGCTGATAGGGTAGTTTTTTTGTTGTGGAATCGTGTCCTGGAAAAAATTGAAAGTCACCTGTCCGGTAGCAGGCTCGTTCACGACAAACCGACCGACATTACCTTTTGCACAATGACCTGAGGTGAGCACATACGCTGGGCCGCTGCGATCATCGTTTGCTCCACGGGTATCGATCAGGCTGCCGCTGCAGATCCGGTCTCCATCAACCTTGACCCTGGCGATGGACTGCCAATGGTCGTATCGCCCATTAGCATTGGACAAGAGACGTGCCGGTGCGAAATTTTCAATGCCTTCGCCCCAGTCATGTTGGGTAAGCGGCGATTTGCTGCAACCGTTCGCGCCCATCAGCAGCAACAAAACCAGCAGTACCTTGAGGTTGAACGTGTTCATGAGAAGTTCACCCGTCTGGGATATTCAACTCATGGTGCGATCCGCAGCCAAAACGTGTCTACTGTCAGAACTGATAGTAAAACGGCGAAAAATGCGACCTCCTGTCGTTTTTCGTGCTGCTGAGCGTTAGACCTTCAGCACTTTCCCTCCAATCGCCACCGCCACCAGCAGCACCGCCATTAGACCGAACGCGAAGCTCAGGCTGCTGCCATGAGCCACGAAACCGATCGCCGCCGGTCCCGCCAGAATCCCCGCATAACCCAGGGTCGTGATGGCCGGCACCGCGATGCTTTGCGGCATCACCGTCTGCTTGCCCACGGCGGTGTACAGCACTGGCACGATGTTCGAACAACCGGCACCGACCAGCGCATAACCGAGCAGTGCGGCTTGCCATCCCGGTGTGAAGGTCGCCAGAAACAATCCTGCCGCGGCCATCAGTCCGCCGAACAGAATCACCCGCGTGGCGCCCAGGTGCCGGACAATCGCGTCACCGGTCAATCGCCCGGCGGTCATGGTCAGCGCAAATGCTGCATAACCCAGCCCGGCATACGCGGTGTCGATCCCGCGTTCCTGCGTCAGGAACACCGCGCTCCAGTCGAGCGCCGCACCTTCGGCCAGGAACACGATGAAGCACATCCCGCCGATAAACAGCACGATGCCATGGGGCACGGCAAATGCCGGGCCGGAGCTTTCACTGCCGTAAGGCAGCAAGTGCGGCGCGGCTTTAAGCAATGCCAGCACCAGAATCACGATCACCACCAACATCGCCCCCAGCGGCGAAAAGCCCAAACCGAGCAGGGCGCTGACACCCGCCGCGCCAACGATCCCGCCGAGGCTGAACAGCCCATGAAAACCCGACATCATGGTCTTGCCGCTGGCCCGCTCGACGATCACCGCTTGCAGGTTCACCGTCGAATCCACCGTGCCCAGGCCGGCGCCGAACATGAACAACGCCGCGATCAATGCCGGAATCGAAGACACCGTCGCCAACAGCGGCAGCGCCGCGCAGATCAACAAGGTGCCGCCGCTCAACACCCGACGGCAGCCGAAACGCGTCGCCAGAATCCCGGCCATGGGCATCGCCAGAATCGAACCCACCCCCAGACACAACAGCAACAGCCCGAGGGTGCCTTCATCCAGCCCGGCCCGCGCCTTGGCGTAAGGCACCAGCGGCGCCCAGGCCGCGATGCCGAAACCGGCGATGAAGAAGGCGATGCGCGTGGACATCTGTTCCAGGCGTCCGGGGACGAAGGCGGCTTGGGTGTTGAGGCTGGTCATATCGATCCTTGGCAAAAAACGTCGCGTCCCCAAAGGACAGTGAACAACCGCAAAGGGTTCGATCACCACGTTCAGGTGGGGGCAGCAGTCAGGCAGGGTGACATCCTTGCACAGCCAGCCGCTGTTTCGCGATATTGTCGACGCATCAATTGTTCATAGGGGGGGCGCCATGACGCGGATGTACGATGCTCGAGGCAATATCTACGTGGTCGTGGCGCCTGACGCCCTGCGCCGCAGCGGTATCGACCTGCCTGAACTGGCCAGCCAGGCGGCGCAAACCCGTGAGGCCTGGGCGTTGTCGGCCATCGAGGCATTCTGCGGCTGGGCTCCCGGGACACAACCGCCCGGCAGCAAGGCGCATCGTTGCGATGGCTTGCTGGTGGGGCCGTTTCAATCTTCGCCGCCGTTTGACCTGCTGATCGTCAACACCGACGGCAGCCTGGCCGAGCGCAGTGGCAATGGCCTGACGATTTTTTCCCAAGCCCTGAGTGAACAAGGGCTGATGCCGAGGGAGGAGGCTTGCTTGCTCAGGGTTCATCACGACAAGCGCGATGCGCTCTCGCCAGTGGCGACTTCGGTGAAACCCGCCGAAATCGATGGCGTGCAAGGGTTCTGGCTGGACTTGGGGCAGCCTTCGTTCGGGCCTGAAGCGGTGGGTGCGCAAGGGGTCGAAACCGTGGTGTTGAACGGGTGCGATGTCAGTCACGTGCGGCCGTTGTCGACGCTCGACCCTGCCTGGAACCGCAGCCAGTTCGTGCGCATCGGTAATCCCCATTGTGTGACGTTAGTGACAGGCACCGATGCCTTGCCGAGCAACGCGCAAATGCGTGACCCGGAGTTGTCTGGAGGGTTGACCCGCATCGCTTACGCCACGCCAGCCGGGGCAGGGCAGCCGTGTGCGGCCGGGGTGAACCTGCAATGGGCGATGCTTGAGTCCGAAGGGCGAATCGTTGCGCGGGTGTTCGAGCGTGGCGAAGGGCCGACCGCGTCGTCGGGCACCAGCGCCAGTGCGGTGGCGTGCGCGGCGTGGCGAGTGGGTTGGGTGGCGGCCGGGGAAGTGAAGGTGGTCATGCCCGGCGGCACGGCACCGATTCTGCTGGAAGAACGGGAGGGCGAATTGAGTCGGGTCAGGTTGTTTGGGACGGCGCGGTTGATGGGGTGATTTTGAGACCGTCATCGCGAGCCTGCTCGCGATGGCGCCCAAACGGTCAGCGAAGATTCAGAGCCGATCCGCCCACTCAACCACCGGCATCTGCCGCTTCATCAACACCTTGCCCCCGCGAATCGAATACAGCGGCAGACCCTGGCTGCGAATCACCTCGTAATCGCTGTCCGCCGACAGAATCAGCAGATTCGCCGGCCGGCCCCGTTCCAGACCATAGCGATCGCCCAGGGTCATCGCCTTGGCACTGTTGTCCGTGACCAGGTCCAGCGCACTCTGCAAATTGCGATAGCCGAGCATGTGGCAGATGTGCAAACCGGCCTCGAGCACCCGCAGGATGTTGCCATTGCCCAGTGGATACCACGGGTCGACGATCGAGTCCTGACCGAAACACACGTTCATCCCCGCTTCGAGCAACTCATTCACGCGAGTCACGCCACGGCGTTTCGGGAAGTTGTCGAAGCGGCCTTGCAGGTGAATGCTTTCGGTCGGGCAAGAAACAAAACTGATCCCCGAGTGCCCGAGCAAGCGAAACAGTTTCGCGCAGTAAGCGTTGTCGTAGGAGCCCATCGCCGTGGTGTGGCTGGCGGTGACGCGCGAACCCATGTCGCGGCTGCGGGCTTCTTCGGCCAGTACCTCAAGGAAGCGTGAGTGCGGGTCGTCGGTTTCGTCGCAATGCACGTCCACCAGACAGCCCGTGCGTTCGGCCAGGTCCATCAGGAACTTCACCGAGCTTACGCCCTGGTCCCGGGTGTATTCGAAATGCGGAATGCCTCCGACCACATCGGCGCCCAGGCGGATAGCTTCTTCCATCAGCTCGCGCCCGTTGCGGTACGACTCGATGCCTTCCTGGGGGAACGCGACGATTTGCAGGTCGATCAGGTGGCGGCTTTCCTCGCGGACTTCGAGCATCGCCTTGAGCGCGATCAGTTCCGGGTCGGTGACATCGACGTGGGTGCGCACGTGCTGAATGCCGTGGGCGGCGAGGGTCTGGATGGTTTTTTTGGCGCGGGTCTTGGTGTCTTCCTGAGTGATGGTGGCCTTGCGCTCGCCCCAGCACTCGATGCCTTCGAACAGCGTGCCGCTCATGTTCCAGCGCGGTTCGCCGGCAGTCAGGGTGGCGTCGAGGTGAATGTGCGGTTCGACGAAGGGCGGCACCACCAGATTACCGCCGGCGTCCAGGTCATCCGGCCCCAGTGACGGGGCTTCGGTTTGCCGGGCGATGCTGTGTATCAGGCCGTTTTCCAGGTGCAACTCATGCAGGCCTTCTTGGTTGCGCAGGCGGGCGTTGATGATGTGCATCAGGCGAGTCCTTTTAGAGATCTTGTAGTGGTGCTTCGGCGGTACGGGCACCCAGTACGCCGGTCAATAACACATACGTTAGCGCGGCAGTGGCAATCCCTACCAGCGGCGCGATCCACGGGGAGCTGAATGCCGCGACGGTGCCGACCGCATAAGCGCTCAGGCCAGGCCAGTTGAACGCCGGCAACCGGGCATCGGCCAGGCGTGGATATTGTCCACGGTAACGGAAGAAAAAGTCCGCCATGATCACCCCGCCAATCGGCGGAATCACCGTGCCCAGCAAAATCAGGTAAGGCACCAGCATGTCGTACATGCCCAGCAGCGCCAGCAGCGTGCCAATCACCGCGCCGGCCAGGGTCACGGTTTTGCGCCGGCCGGTGCGCAACAGGTTGCAGCCGGCGACGGCGAAGTTGTAGATGGTGTTGTCCTGAGTGCTCCAGATGTTGAGCAGCAACATCGCCATTGCGGCCATGGCGAAGCCTTGCAGCAACAGGACTTCGACCACGTCCGGTTGCTGATAGACGATCGCGCCGTAGGCACCGATCAACACC
Organism: Pseudomonas sp. B21-019; assembly: GCF_024749225.1. Classification (NCBI taxonomy): domain Bacteria; kingdom Pseudomonadati; phylum Pseudomonadota; class Gammaproteobacteria; order Pseudomonadales; family Pseudomonadaceae; genus Pseudomonas; species Pseudomonas sp. B21-019. The sequence continues at coordinate 4,180,933 of NZ_CP087193.1, read as the reverse complement.
ATCAGGCCGTTGCCGATGAAAAAACCGATCAGGCTTGCCAGCACCGCGACCCGCGCCGAACGGGAGAAACGTGTCCAGTTGGTCGCCTGGGTCGCGCCACTGACAAAGGTGCCGAACACCAGGGTAATCGCGGTCGACCAGTCCAGTGTTGCCGTCGGCACCACGGCGAGCAAACCCTCGAGCCCGCCGACCTTCACCGTCGCGACCCACATCGACAGCATCAGCAGCAACATCATGGCGGGTACGGCGATGTACGACAGAATCTCCAGCCCGCGATAGCCGATATACGCCGTGGCGCAAAAGCCCAGGCCGAACAGCACCATCAGCCCCAGAACGGTGCTTTCGCTCAGTTCGAAATATTTGCCGAGTACGACGGCTGCGGTCGCGGTGCCCCAGGCGTACCAGCCGATCTGGGTGAAGCCGAGGATCAGGTCGCTGAGCTTGCTGCCCACTTCGCCGAAGCAGAAACGGCCCATCAACACCGAATTGAGGCCGCTTTTGAAGGCGATGTAGCCAAGCCCGGCTGCGTAGATTCCCAACAGCAGGTTGCCGGCGATGATCACCGCCAGCATCTCGCCGAAACTGAACGCCACCCCCAGCTTGCCGCCGGCAAACATGGTCGCCGTGAAGAAGGTAAAACCCAGCAGCACCATGGCCGTGGAGGCGAGCCCCTTGCGGGCGTGCATCGGAACTTCGCTGAGGGGGTAATCATTGCCCGGATCGTTCTGCGTCATGTGGCATTCCTTGCTGGATGGAGGACGCGAGGGTGTTGCAGTGCTCGTGCCAATGGCGCGAGGGTGTTGTTCTTTATAGCCGAGCCGGCGGATTTAGCCTGAAGAGGGGCACGAAAGCAGTGCGGCTGTGGTTCAAATTGGGACGCAGCAATCAGGTAGTCACAAAACCTTGTGGCGAGGGGGCTTGCCCCCGTTCGGCTGCGCAGCAGTCGCTAATCCAGGCAACCCGGTGTGTCTGTAGGCATATAGGGGGCTGCTTCGCAACCCAACGGGGGCGAGCCCCCTCGCCACAGGGTCTCCGTCGATCAGGCGTTCTGTGCCAACGGTAAAAACCGCAATATCGCCGCCATGATCGCCTCCGGTGCATCCTCCTGCACCAGATGCCCGGCATTCGCAACGGGATGAAACTGCGACCCCGCAATCATCTGATGCAACGCCCGCCCGCGTTCAATGGGAATCCATTGATCGTCTTCCCCCCAGAGAATCTGCACCGGGCAGCGAATCGTCGGGTACAGCGCTTCGACCTCGCGGGTATAACGCTCATCCATCTGCGCGATCTGCCGATAGAACGCCGCTTGCCCCGAATCACCCAGCCAGGGCTGCACGTAAGGCGCCAGCTCCTGATCGGAAATCTCGCGCTTGATCGCGCCACGAATATAGGTCGGCACAATCGCCCGTTGAATGTAATCAGGCAGCCCGCTGAACGCCGCTTCATGCTGACGCACATGCTGCACGAACGGCGAACCCCAGGGCGACAGCGCCACCGGGTCAATCAGCGTCAGGCTGCGGTAATCCTTGCCATCGAGCAGATGCGCGCGCAACACAGTGGCGCCGCCGAAATCGTGGGCTACCACGTCTGGCCGTTCCAGGCCCCAGTGCTCCAGCAATTGCGCCAACAGTTGGTTCTGTACGCCCAGCGACACATCGCCGTCCGGCTGTGCGGACTGCCCGTAACCCAGCAAATCGAAGTAATACACCCGGTGCGTGGTGATGAAGTGCGGCGCGATCCGGTGCCACACATGAGAAGAGAAGGGCGTGCCATGCACGAACACCAGCGGCGGACCGTCGCCACGTACGGCGTAGCGAACGGAGTGCCCGTTGAAACGATAGGTCTGAGCCAGCGGCCAGTCAGTCATGGGTGCGTCCTCTTGGCGTGTGCGAGCCCAAAAGCATAGGCATAAAAAAACAGCCATTGAAGGCTGTTTCTCTATTCACTGACGAAACGCATTTCCCTTTGCGGGAGCGTCCGTGCCTGGGATCGGCTTACTCACCGCGATAGATGCAACCGCTGGTGCAGGTCTCGTGGATGCGGATCGCGCTGAGTTCCGGCAACAACGGCTTCAACTCATTCCAGATCCACTTGGCCAGCACTTCGCTGGTCGGGTTTTCCAGGCCGGGAATGTCGTTCAGGTAGTTGTGGTCCAGACGCTCGTACAGCGGCTTGAAGATCTCTTTGATTTCCGAGAAATCGCGGATCCAGCCGGTGTGCGGATCGAGGTCGCCGCTCAGGTGAATCGCCACTTTGAACGAATGACCGTGCAGGCGACCGCACTTGTGGCCGTCCGGTACGTGGGGCAGGCGATGGGCGGATTCGAATGTAAATTCTTTGAAGATTTCCACAGTGATGTTCAGCTCTTTCAGGTGGCGATCGCCGCGGCGATGTGGGCAGGTGGCGAGTTTACCAGAGCTCCGGGCAAAACACTGACTAAAGGGTCAGCAAGCGCTCGCCGAGGCGACCGTTGGCGGTCAGTTCGAGGAACTCATCGCCCAGGCGACGGCTTTCATCCATCGTTGCGCGCCAATACTTCTGTCGGCTCGGGGCATCGCCTATGAAGCGCTTGAAGTCGTTGCGGTCCGGCAGTTTGCCGTAGGGCAGGCGTGCCAGGTATTCCTTCGACGGTGCCAGCAGCAGAACATCCTGCAAGCGCCCGGGGCAGGCACGGCGCCACGGCAGGGTCTTGTCGAACCAGCCGGGGATCACCCGGTCGGTGAAATGCGGATACAGCACGATGTCGTTGCCGCTATAGGGCAGGTCGAGGTGATAGTCCAGCAGACCACCATCGCGGAACGTCCCTGCGCCTGCGCCCGGCAAGTCGCGTACGCCTTGCATGACCATCGGGATCGAACCCGAGGCGAGCAGGGCCTGGCGCAGGTTGCCGGCATTCAGTGAGATGAAGCGTGACGGGAAATCATTCAGCGCGTTGACCGGTGGCGCCTGGCGCGGGTCGTGGATGATCAGCCGCTCGAAATGCCGCGACAGCCGTGCGCGACCGCGCAGGTTGTCGGCGATCACTGACGACAGGCCCAGCCCCAACCGGCCGCGATGATCGTCCGCCAACAGGCCGTGGCTTTTGACCACCATGATGTTCAGGCGGTAGTGGGCGTTATCCAGAATCGCGGCATCGCGGCCGTCGAGCAGGTCATCGAGCATGCGCCGCGAGCTCTGGCTGATCTGCGCCATGGTCACGCCCTTGGCGAAGTTCTGCTCGGTGTACAGATGGCCGAGGCGGCGGATGCCTTCGGCGGCATCCGGCAGGCAGGCACTGGCGAACCGCCAGGAACCCACTGAGGCGCCGATCAGCGAACGCTCCCGGGGCGCCGCCGGCAGCCATTCGCCAAACAGCGCCAGGTCCAGACCCTGAATCCCCAGCGCTTTCGGGCCACCGGCGGCGCCCGGCAACGTGCCCACATCGGCAGCGCTCAAGCCGTTGGCACGGATGCGCGCCAGAGCACGCGGGCCGGCCTTGAGGGTCAGGGAAGGGAACTTGATGTGGATAGCGGTCATACCGGTCTCGATGTCTGGCAAGCAGGGATTATAAGCACCTCTTGGGCTGCGATTGTCCCCGATCAATGCAGGAGCTGCCGAAGGCTGCGATCTTTTGATTTTGATTTTTGGCGTTTATGACGCAGCCAAAGATCAAAAGATCGTCCGATCGCGGCCCGAGCCTTCGGCAGCTCCTACGGGGAATGCATCAGCTATTCCCAATGATGGCAATTCAGTTTCAGTTAAGTTCGAATCGCTAAGGTCGCTCCGTAGGCAACACATAAGAAAATATGGAGCCACCCCATGAAAATCCTGACTGCCCTGTTCACCGCGTCCCTCATTTGCCTGACCGCTAGCCTCGCTCATGCCCGCGACCTGGGCCCCGACGAAACCCTGAGACTGCGCGACGCTGGTACCATTGTGTCTTTCGAGAAGCTCAACGCCACCGCTCTGGCCAAACACCCCGGCTCGACCATCACCGGCACCGAGCTTGCAGAAGAGTACGGCAAGTACAAATACCAGGTGGAACTGCGTGACCCGCAGGGCATTGAGTGGGACCTGGAACTGGATGCGGTCAACGGGCAGGTCCTCAAGGATCATCAGGATACGTAATGAAGGTGCTTTTTTTGAATCGGCGCGCCAGCAGTCGCATGGTGCTGATGCTTCTGGCTTTTTGCTCGGTGGCCGTGGCCCGCGACCTGGATCAGGACGAAGCCCTGCGCCTGCGCCAACAGGGCGTGATCCTGCCGCTGGAGCAGCTCTTGCAGCAAGCACTGGACCGCTATCCCGGGGCCAAGTTGCTGGAAGCCGAGCTTGAAGAAAAACACGATGTCTATGTTTATGAAGTCGAGCTGCTGACCGCCGAAGGCGTGGTGCGCGAGCTGGACGTCGATGCCACCACCGGCCACCTGCTGAAAGACAAGGAAGATTGATCGATGCGTTTGCTCCTGGTGGAAGACCATGTGCCGCTGGCCGACGAATTGATGGCCGGCCTCAACCGGCAGGGTTACGCCGTGGACTGGCTGGCCGACGGCCGCGATGCGGTGTACCAGGGCAGCAGCGAGCCTTATGACCTGATCATCCTCGACCTCGGCCTGCCGGGTTTGCCGGGGCTCGAGGTGCTGGCGCAATGGCGGGCCGGTGGCCTGGCGACGCCGGTGTTGATCCTCACGGCGCGCGATTCCTGGGCCGAGCGGATCGAAGGCCTCAAGGCCGGCGCCGACGATTACCTGAGCAAACCCTTCCACCCGGAAGAGCTGCACCTGCGCATTCAGGCATTGCTGCGCCGCTCCCACGGCCAGGCCAATCAGCCGACGCTCAAGGCTGCCGGGCTGAACCTGGATGAAGGTCGTCAGTGCGTGACCCGCGACGGCGCCGACATCCAGCTCACCGCCGCCGAATTTCGCCTACTGCGCTATTTCATGCTGCACCCCGAACAGATCCTTTCCAAAAGCCACCTCGCCGAACACCTCTACGACGGTGAAACCGAGCGCGATTCCAACGTGCTCGAAGTCCACGTCAACCACCTGCGCCGCAAGCTCGGCCGCAGCGTGATCGAAACCCGTCGCGGTCAGGGTTACCTGTTCGGCGGGCAAGCCCAGTGAGGTCGATCCAGCGTCGCTTGAGCCTGGGCCTGATCAGTGTGATGGTGATCGTCGGCCTGGTGCTGGCGCAAACCAGCCTGTGGCTGTTCGAAATGGGTTTGCAGCGCTACCTCGAAGCCGGGTTGCGCAACGACAGTGAAAACCTGCTGGTGGCGCTGGTGCGTGGCCCGCAGGGGTTGCAGCTGGATGAGCGACATCTGTCGCCGGCCTATCAGCGCCCGTTTTCCGGGCACTATTTTCGTATCGACTTTGCCGACAGCCATTGGCGCTCCCGCTCGTTATGGGATCAGGACCTGCCGCGGCTCGAACACCCGGGCCTGAACAGCAACCTGCAACTGGGGCCGGAAGGGCAACAGTTGCTGGTGCTGCGTTCGGACTACCGGCGGCTGGGCCAGGCGATTTCCATCAGCGTCGCCCAGGACTACACGCCGGTGCGTGAGAGTTTCTGTCGCATGCAACAAGTCGGCCTCGGGTTGGGGCTGGCGGGGCTATTGCTGATTTTGCTGTTGCAACGGATCACCGTGCGCCGCGCCTTGCGCCCGCTGGAAAAGGCCCGCGAGCAAATCGCCCAGTTGCAGCAGGGCCAGCGTTCGCAACTCGACGAAGCCGTGCCGGTGGAGCTGGAGCCGCTGGTGGCGCAGATCAACCATTTGCTGGCCCACACCGAAGATAGCCTCAAGCGCTCGCGCAATGCCTTGGGCAACTTGGGGCATGCGTTGAAAACCCCGTTGGCGGTGTTGTTGAGCCTGGCTTCCAGCGAGAAGCTCGATGCGCACCCGCAGCTGCGCAAGGTGATTCAAGCGCAACTGGAGCAGGTCCAGCAGCGACTCAATCGCGAACTCAACCGCGCCCGGTTGTCCGGCGATGCGCTGCCGGGGGCGTTGTTTGATTGCGATGCCGAGCTGCCGGGGTTACTGGCCACGTTGAACATGATTCACGGCGAACACCTCGACTTGAGCTACCGAGCACCGACCGGTTTGCAACTGCCGTGGGATCGCGAAGATCTGCTGGAGTTGCTGGGCAACCTGCTGGATAACGCCTGCAAATGGGCGGATGCCGAGGTTCGGTTAAGCGTGGTTGAAACGGCTGAAAGTTTTCAGTTGAGCGTGGAAGACGATGGGCCGGGGATTCCCGAAGACCAGCGCGATCAGGTGTTCAGCCGCGGTACACGGCTTGATGAACAGACCGATGGGCATGGATTGGGATTGGGCATCGTGCGCGACATCGTCGACACGTGGGGCGGGGTGTTGAGGCTGGAGGAAAGCGAGTGGGGCGGGTTGAAAGTGATGATCGAACTGCCCAAACGCTAACGGAGGACTGAAGGTGTGGCGAGGGGGCTTGTCGGAACGCCGCATCGCCCCGTTGGGCTGCGCAGCAGCCCCAAAACCATTCACTCCGGTGTAATCAGACAGACCGAGCTGGCAGGTTTACGACTGCTGCGCAGCCGAACGGGGGCAAGCCCCCTCGCCACAAAAGCTCCCTCGCCACAGGTGTCAGGTCACACGCGAAACTGGTCCATCAAGCTCTGCTGCTGATTCGCCAGGCTGTTAAGCGACTGACTCACCCGCGCCGACTCATTGGCCTGTCCCGACAGCGATTCGGTCACATCCCGAATGGTCGCCACGTTGTTATTGATTTCCTCGGCCACCGCGCTTTGCTCTTCCGCCGCACTGGCAATCTGCAGGTTCATATCGCTGATCACCGTCACCGCATCACCAATCTGCCGCAACGCCGTCACCGCCTGACCCACCTGCTCGACGCTGCCCTGAGCCTGGCGATGGCTGCTGTTCATCGAGCTCACCACCTCCTGAGTACCGCCCTGCAACTGCTCGATCACCTGACGGGTTTCCTCCACCGATTCCTGAGTGCGTCGCGCCAGGTTGCGCACTTCATCGGCGACCACGGCGAAACCGCGTCCGGCCTCACCGGCGCGGGCGGCTTCGATGGCAGCGTTCAGCGCCAGCAGGTTGGTCTGCTCGGCAATGGCGCGTATCACCTCCAGCACCGAACCGATTTTCTCGCTGTTCGCTGCCAAGCCTTCAACCTGCACCATGGCTGCGCTCATGTCGGCGGCCAGATGGTCGATGCTGGTGGTGGTGCGGTCGATCACGGTCAAACCCTGACGGGTTGCCTGATCGGCGTCGCGTGCTGCTTGTGCCGCCTGCGCGGCGCTGCGGGCGACGTCCTGGGCGGTGGCGCTCATTTCGTGGGACGCGGTGGCCACTTGGTCGACCTGGCGGTATTGCTGTTCCATGCCGGCGCTGGTCTGGGTGGCGATGGCGGACGATTGGTCTGCCGTGCTGCGGGCGTCCTGCACCGAGCGTTTCACTTGGGCGATGATCGGTTGCAGCTTGTCGAGGAAGCGGTTGAACCAACCGGCCAACTGGCCCAGCTCATCCTTTTTGTCGTAAGCCAGACGCCGGGTCAGGTCGCCTTCGCCGCTGGCAATGTCTTCCAGCATGCGGGCCACGCCGAGGATCGGTTTGGTCACGCTGCGGGCCATCAGCCACACCAGTAACAAACCGACGAGCGCCGCCAGTACACCCAGGCACAGTTCAACCAGGGTGCCGGCGGTGTTGCTGTCGTCGAGTTGTTTTTTCAACGCTTCGGCGGGGCCGACCAGCACCTTCTCCGGCACGTCGAGCAACACGCCCCAGGATTTGCCACCGGGAATCGGCTGGAACGGCGACAGCACTTTCAGTTGCTGGTTGCTGTGCAGGCTCTCGGTCTTGCTGCTGGCAGTGAGCCGGCGCAGCAGTTCGGCGCCGTTGGTGGTGTCCACGGCGTCGAGGCGCTGGCTGAGCTTGCTGGCGTCCGGGCTGTAGCCGGCCAGCAAACCGACCGGGCTGACGATGCTGACGCTGGTCTGGCCGTCATAGAGTTTCTTGCTGGCGCTCTGACTGATCGCTTGCAGGCTATTGAGGTTGATGTCCACCGACAGCGAGGCGATGACTTTGCCGTTGACCATCAACGGGAACACGATGCTGGTCATCAGCACGTTCTGGCCGTCGATCACATAGAAGTAGGGTTCGATCACGCAAGGCTTGAGCGTGGTGCGTGGGCAGGTGAACCAGGCGTTGGCCGGTTCGCCGCTGGGGCCGGTGCTGGTGTCGGCCATGTCGCTTTCCGGCAGGGCCATGGAGGTCACTTTGCCGGGCGTCGGTTGCGACCAGTACAGGGCGAAACGGCCCTTGTCGTTACTGCCCAACTCCGTCTGCCCAGCGAACAGATTGTCCTTGCCGTCCAGCGCATTGGCCTCGAACACCAGCGACAGGCCAAGCAGGTCCGGGTTGGCCTGCAGGGCCGACTTGACCTGCCGGGTCAGGTCTTCACGCAGGTCGAAGGCATCGAGAAAGCGCTTCTCGGCCTGATCGCGCAAAAACAGCACCTGCCGCGAAAAGCCATGGCCATATTGATAGGCGTCCATGAACTGCTGGCGAATCCCCAGCGCCTGGACCTCACCCTGGGACTCAATGCGCGCCTGGGCGGCTTCGGTGAGCATTTCCATGCTCGAGGCTTTCACCAGTGCCGAGCTGTGCTCCATGCGATACAGCGAAAGCCCTACCAGCAGGGTCACGATGCCCGCCAGGCACAGCCCGGCCAACAGGGTGATTTTCCATTGAATGGAAAGGTGTCTGAGCGACATGGGAACGTCCTTTTATTCGATAAATATCTGAGACTTTGCACTGTAGCGGCCGTGATTTGGCTTTCTTTATGTCGCAGGCTGAATAACCAATCCCGATCACTGCAACCTCTGTGGCGAGGGAGCCTGTGGTGAGGGGGCTTGCCCCCGTTCGGCTGCGAAGCAGTCGCGAATCCAGGCAACCAAGTGTGTCTGCAGGAATATAGGGGGCCGCTTCGCGACCCAACGGGGGCAAGCCCCCTCGCCACAGAGCCCCCTTTGACAAGGCGGCAGCGGTCCGGCACAGTGCGCGCCCTCTAATAAAACCCTCTCTTCAATCCGCTGGCGGCGCTTGTGCGCACTGCCGGACGGACTCTTTCCGCTTGCCTTGAGGTAACGATGATTAATGCAGTAATTGCCGCGGTCGGCATCATGCTGATACTCAGCCTGTCCCGCGTGCATGTGGTAATCGCGCTGATTGTGGGCGCGCTGGTGGGTGGCTTGACGGGTGGCCTGGGGATCGATGCGACCCTCAAAGCCTTCAACAGCGGCCTCGGTGGCGGGGCGACGGTGGCGTTGTCCTACGCCTTGCTCGGCGCATTTGCGGTGGCCATTGCCAAGTCCGGCCTGGCCCACGCCCTGGCGGACAAAGCCCTGGCCATGGTCGATCGCCAGCACGCCAACGGTGGCGGCAATGTCAAATGGCTGCTGATCGGCCTGCTTTGGGTGGTGGCCATCGCCTCGCAGAACATTTTGCCGATTCATATCGCCTTTATCCCGTTGCTGGTGCCGCCTCTTTTATATGTGCTGACCAAACTGCAACTGGACCGGCGGTTGATCGCCTGCGTGATGACCTTCGGGCTGATCACGCCGTACATGTTCCTGCCGGTGGGCTTCGGCAACATCTTCCTCAATGAAATCCTGTTGGCCAACGTCGCCCGTAGCGGAGTGGACATCAGCGGCATCAACGTCACCCATGCCATGGGCATTCCGGCACTGGGCATGGTGTTTGGCCTCGCGGCAGCCTTCATCAGCTACCGCAAGAAGCGCGTTTACGACCTGGAAAAGATCGAGCAAGTCGAACAGGTCGCGGTGCAGTACAACCCCTTGAGCCTGATGGTCGCCGGTCTGGCGATTGTCGTGGCGTTCATTATTCAGCTGTTGCTGGACTCGATGATTATCGGGGCGCTGGTGGGCTTCCTGATCTTTTCGGCGTCGGGCATCGTCAAGTGGCGTGAAACCGACGACTTGTTCACCGAAGGCATGAAGATGATGGCGATGATCGGCTTCATCATGATCGCCGCGTCCGGGTTTGCCGAAGTGATGAAAGCCACCGGTCATGTGCAGACACTGGTGGAGTCCTCGGCCTCGTGGATCGACCACAGCAAAGGCATCGGGGCGCTGTTGATGCTGCTGGTGGGCCTGTTGGTGACCATGGGCATCGGCTCGTCGTTTTCCACGGTACCGATTCTGGCGGCGATTTTCGTGCCGTTGTGCGTGCAACTGGGCTTCAGCCCGATCGCCATCGTGTGCATCGTCGGCACGGCCGGCGCGTTGGGCGATGCCGGTTCACCGGCGTCGGACTCGACCCTGGGCCCGACCTCCGGTCTGAATATCGACGGCCAGCATCACCACATCTGGGACACCGTGGTCCCGACCTTCCTGCACTACAACCTGCCGTTGCTGGCGTTCGGTTGGGTGGCGGCGATGGTTCTGTAACCACTCTACCTTGTAGGACCGCGTTCAACTTTTGATCTGGCGTGCCGTTATAGCCTTTAACCACGCCAACAAAATCAAAAGAGTGAACGTCATGCGCATGAGCCTGAAGGCCAAAGTCCTGTCCCTTGCCGTCCTCCCGGTGTTGCTCTTTGCGCTGGTCATCAGTCTGACCACGCTGTTCATCCTGCAGGAACAGGCCCGCAAGGAAGTCGAGGAAACCCGTCAGCGCCTGCTCAACGACGCCAAAGCGACCCTGCAAAGTTACGTTGCCGTGGCTATGACCACGATCAAGCCGCTCTACGACGTGGCCGCCCCCGGCGATGACGCGGCGCGGGCGCAGGTGATCAAGTTGTTGTCGAGCATCACCTACGGCAAGGACGGCTACTTCTTCGGCTACGACTCCAACACCGTGCGCCTGTTCAGGGCCAACAGCCCCGAAGGCGTGGGCCAGAGCTTCAAGGACAACCGCGACCCGAACGGCGTCTACGTTAACCGCGATCTGGTGAAAGTCGCCAAGGACGGGACCCACTACCTGCAATACAGCTCGACGATGCCCGGTAACAGCCAAGTGCTGGTGCCCAAGCTCGGCTACACCGAATACCTGCCGAAGTGGGACATGGCGGTCGGCTCCGCGGTCAACCTCGACGGCATCGAAGCGCAAGTGGCGCTGGTCGAGACCAAGGTCCAGGAACGCATGCAAGGCGTGGTGCTGAGCATTGTCGGGATTGCCGTGGTGGTGCTGCTGGTGATCGCCGCGGCCGGGATGCTGCTGGCCAATACCATTCTGCGTCCGCTGAACCTGATGAAAGCCAACCTCGACGACATCGCGGCGGGCGAGGGCGACCTGACCCGGCGCCTGACCATCACCAGCCAGGATGAACTCGGCGAACTGGCCGGCTCGTTCAACCGTTTCGTCGACAAGATCCACGGCCTGGTGCGGCAGATCACCGAAATGACCTCGCAACTGACCGGGCTGGTGAATCAGGTTTCCGATCAGGCCCAACGCTCGGATCAGGCCATGGAGCGCCAGCGTCACGAGACCGATCAGGTGGCCACGGCGATCAACCAAATGTCGGCGGCGGCCCAGGAAGTGGCCAAGAGCGCGCAAAACGCCGCGGTCGCTGCCCAGCAGACCGACGAAGAAGGCCAGGCCGCCAAGCGCGTGGTGGCCGGCAGCATCGTGAAGATTCATGCACTGGTGAACGACATTCGCAGCAGCGGCGTGTCCCTCGACAGCCTGCAAAAAGACGTGTCGTCGATTGTCAGCGTGCTCGGGGTGATCCGTTCGATTGCCGAGCAGACCAACCTGCTGGCGCTCAACGCCGCCATTGAAGCTGCCCGTGCCGGTGAGGCCGGACGTGGTTTTGCGGTGGTTGCCGACGAAGTGCGGGCGCTGGCCAGTCGCACGCAAATCAGTACCCAGGAAATCCAGGGCATGATCGACCGCTTGCAGGCCGGCACCCAATCGGCGGTCGAGTCCATGCGCCGCTCCAGCGAGGCCGGCGACGGCACGTCGGCCCAGGCCAACGAGGCCGGGGCGTCGCTGGATGCCATGGCCCAGTTGATCGGCACCATCAACTCGATGAACGCGCAGATTGCCAGCGCCGCCGAAGAGCAAACCGCCGTGGCCGAAGAGATCAACCGCAGCGTGCACCAGATCGCCGTGGCGGTGGACAGCGTCGCCGACGAGACCCAGCGCGGCGCACAAACCTCGCGCAGCCTGGCCGATCTCGGTCAGCGCCTGGGGCAATTGGTCGGGCAATTCCGTATTTGATGCGGTGAGCGGGGCAGGGCTGGCTCCAACTCCTACACTGGTATTACGGTGCGCATCCGTCGCACCCGGACGACCATAACCATGGAGTCAGACTCATGAACGACGGTACCTGCGACTGCCCGAAATGCTCCTGCAAACTGGGCGATCACCCCATCGTGCGTCACGGCAAGCACTATTGCTGCGAAGGCTGCGCCAAACATCACGAACACGGCGAAGAATGTTCCACCAAAGGCTGCAAGTGCGCTAAGCACTGACCGTTCACCCAAAAAAAGTGGAGCCGCTGCGGCTCCACTTTCAGTTTGAATATTCACCCTCCCTTTCAAAGCTCAACTCGTCGGCCGCCAGGTCACGTTCTCGACGCCGAATTTTTCCGCCACTGGTTTGCTGGTCTTTTGCACCCGCTCACGGCCAAAACGCGGGATCCGGCCTATGCCGGCGTCGCAACTTGCCCAGTGCCAGGCTTCTGCGTTGTCCATTTTGTCCTGGCGGATGATGAAAGACTTGGGCTTGCCATGAAGTGTGTATTCAATGACGAAAAGTTTTGCGTTGTTCATAAAACCTGTATTCCTCCCTGTTGTAATAGAAGGATCGCCAGGCGCGCGAAAAATTCAGTCGGATTGTCAGTCGGTTACAGTGACTGGCGACACGCTGCACGCCTCGCTACCATGGAGCCTTTCCGCCCCTCAATGATCCTAGCCTATGGCCAAGGCCGCACCCCCTGATTTAAGTGATACCGATGTGCCGGTGCAACCGCTGGCACGTACTTACCCGCGTGGGTTGTATATCGAGCCTCACGAACATGTGTGGGGCCAGTTGCTGTACGCGATGAGCGGTGTGATGTGGGTCGAGACACCCCATGAAGCACTGGTGGTGCCGCCGCAACGGGCGGTCTGGCTGCCGCCGGGTGTGCCGCACGGGATTCGCGTGGTCTCTGACTTGCAGATGCGCAACATCTACCTGCGGCCGTCATTGGCGGCGACACTGGACGACAGTGTGCAAGTGATTGAAGTCGGCGGCTTGCTGCGCGAACTGATCGTCGGGCTGGTGGAGCAGGGCGACGACGGTGCCCCGGATTACTACGATGCGCTGGTCGGCCTGGCCTTGCTGGAGCTCAAGCGCGCCCGACGTTCATTGCTGAAAATACCGCTGCCGGACGATTCCGACCGGCGACTGATGAACCTGTGCCAGGCGGTCATGGCCTCACCGTCGCTGGACATTCCCTTCGAGCAGCACGCCGAAAATGCCGGTGCCAGCGTGCGTACCCTGGCGCGGTTGTTCAAGGACGGTTTGGGCATGGGCTTCGCCGAATGGCGGCGGCAGGTGCAACTGGCGACCGCGGCGGCCGAATTGATTCAGGGCGTACCGGTCAGCGCGATTGCCCGGGAGCTGGGTTATTCGCCGAGCAGCTTCAGCGACATGTTCCGCCGGGAACTGGGCGTCGCGCCTTCGCAGTTTTGCGTGAGCCAGCAACGGGGCGGCGCTGCGTCAAAAGCGCTTTGGCCGACATTCAGAAGTACTTGGCCGATGCCCGTGGCGACCTCTCTCTAGACTCTGCGCATACCCCCTTATGCCACGGAGTCTGTCATGAACTACCTTATCTCGTTGGGTATCGGTCTGGGCGTCGGCCTGCTCTATGGCGCGCTGGATTTTCGTTCCCCCGCACCACCGGCCATCGCGCTGGTGGGTCTGCTGGGCATGCTCGCCGGTGAGCAGTTGTGGCCCTTGGGCCGGCAACTGGTGGCGGGCTGGATCTCCTGAAACCTCTTATCCATTTGGTGGAAATGCCCATGAAAGCACTGCAATTCGACAAAACCGGCGACCTCTCGGCCCTGCGCTACGTTGAGGTGCCCACCCCCGTTCCCGGCGCTGACGAAGTGCTGGTCCAGATCAAGGCGGCGGGGCTCAATCCCAGTGATGTGAAAAACGTACTGGGGCGCTTTCCCTACACCACGTTGCCGCGGATTCCCGGGCGTGATTTCGCCGGTATCGTCGTCGAAGGCCCGCAGGCGCTGATCGGCCAGGAAGTCTGGGGCACCGGCCGGGAGCTGGGCTTCTTTGCCGACGGTTCCCACGCGCAATTCGTCAAACTGCCGGCCAATGGCGTGGCGCTGAAGCCGACGCATCTGAGCTTTGCCCAGGCTGCCAGCCTCGGTGTGCCGTACACCACGGCGTGGGATGCGCTGGAACGCAGTCTTGTCACGACCGGAACGCGGTTGTTGGTGATCGGCGGCGGGGCGGTGGGCAGCGCAGCATTGGCGCTGGCCAAAGTCCGGGGCGCCCAGGTGCTGGCGGCGGCGCGGCGGCCGGAACAGGTCAAGGATTTGCAGGCTCAGGGTTATCAGACGCTGCAACTGGATAAGCCTGAGGACCTGGGCGCACAGGTCAACGCTGTGTATGCCGGCGGCGCCGACGTGATCTTCGACACCACCGGTTTCTGGCTACCGGCCTCGGTCCCGGCGCTGGCCGCGTTCGGCCGAATCGCAATCATCGCCGCACCGGCGGATGGGCATGTGCAATTGCCGGCCCTGGCGCTGTATCGCAAGGGCGGTTCGGTGGTGGGGATCAATTCGTTGCTGTACGGGGTTCAGGCGTGTGCGGCGATGCTCGAACAGTTCGGAAGCTTTTTCGATCAGGGCCTGTTGCCGTTGCCGGAAGGGCTAGTTGAATCGCCGTTGGCCGAGGGGCTGGAACGGTATGCCGAGGTGAATCAGGGCAGTGGCGACAAGGTGATTTTGTTGCCTTGAAATGGATGCAACTGGAAATACACCCCGGATCAAATGTGGGAGCGGGCAAGCCCGCTCCCACCTATCAGATCAGGCTTCAGGCACACCTTTCTCCCAAGCCGACCAATTCTGCAAAATCTCCTGCACCAACGGATTCCCCGTGCGGTACAGGTTCTCCAGTGCCGGCACAAACCCGCCCTGATCGGCGTATTTGAGCAGGTTATCCACTTCGCTCTGGCCCGGCGCCGGCCGGTCGAAGTCGGAACCGGCGCGTACCACCGCCAAACGGCGGACATCCACCAGACCTTCGCGACTGGCCCGCAGCAGTGCCTCGTAGGTGGAGTTGTCTTCCTGCTGAGTGGTGCAGTAGACACCTTCGTTGTTGGTCAGCAATTTTGTCCAGACTTCCGCCCGCTCACTCAAGCGCGTCCCGGAAAACCAGGTATTGCCCGCCAGCGTGTCGCACTGGGTCACCACCGGCGGCTGATTGGCCGGGGCCGACGGATACTTCAAGCGCCACGCCGCCGATTCCTTGCTCTCGCTCAGTTCGACTTTGTGGCTCAGGGCGAAGGCTTTGGCCTGCAACTTTGGATTGAGTTCGAAGACTTCGGTCTTGTAATCCAGCGGCGGTTTTTCGTTCGGGCCTTTGGTGTTGATGCCCAGGTAACCGGTCGGCCAGTCTTTCGGCGCGTCCCGGGAGTCCAGTTCCCACTGGGTGCCGAACTCCACCAGGTAGTGCGCCCACGCGGTGGTGCCGATGGTCCCGTGTTTCGGGCTGATGCCGGCAATCCCGGCGATCAGGAAGTAACTTTTGCGCAGGTCGAATTTCGGCGACAGCGCCAGGGCCAGGGTCGAGGCCGCCGCATTGGTCTGGCCCATGCCGGTGACCATCAGGCACACCTGTTCGGTGTTGCAGCGAATGTTCGGGTACTCGGCGGACAGGCCCGGTACTCGCACTTCCTGCTTGAGTTCCAGGCGATCGATCCAGTTCTGCGCCTCGGGAGCGAACATGGTGATCAGCATCACTTTCGGCTGGATCGGCGCTTCTACCGCCCAGGCAGAGGAAGAGAGCAGGGTGCTTGCCGCAAAACCGACAGACAGGGAAAGACGCGTCATTGCCTTCATAAAACCTCCTGATTCAAATGAGCCTTAAAACTGATAGCCGACACCGGCGTAGTAACCCCAGCCGTTGGAACGGGCGCGGAAGTCGCCGTCGCCGAAATTCAACTCACTGCCGTCCTCCCAGTTGCCGCCGTTGTGGAAGTAACGGCCGACCAGGGTGAAACGCAAGTGGGTGAAGGCGTAGAGCAACACGTTGGTGGCCACGGTGGCATTGGCGGTGCGGGCCGGGTTGTCTTTGTGCAGATCGGAGCCGAAGTCGAAGTTGGTGAAACCGATGTAGGTCAACGAAGCGCCGTTGCTGAAACTGCTGATGGGCACGATGTATTTGAGCTGGGCGCGGTAGCCGTCCCACGAATACTCGTTGCTCGCGCCGTAGTTTTCCCACTGGTAGCGACCGTAGAAGTTGGCCGACAGGTTGACCCGCGAATGGGTGTCGATGTCGGTGCCGAGGCCGCTGTACAGCGTGTTGGCACGATTGGCGCTGTTGCTGCCGTGGTCGTAGATCCAGTCGAACGCCACGTACCATTCCTTGAACGGCCCGACGGCCAGGCTGCGGCCGGCGAGGTAGTCGATGGAAATCCGCGGTTCGTGCTCCATGAACACTGGCGAGCCGTGATCCCACACGCCTTTGTCATGGCTGTTGCCGATGTCGAAGATCTTCGGAATGTCGATGTAGCCGTACAACTCGAACGGCCCCTTGCGGCCGAAGTATTCGTACTCCAGGTAAATATCGTCGGCCGGTTGCGGGCCGAAACTGATGTCCTTGCTGCCGATGACGGTCAGGTCCTGATTGAACCAGTCCGACAGGTACGCGCCTTTTTTCGGTGGGTTGGCTTCAGGGCTGAGGGCTTCGCCCTGGGCGGATTCTTCGGTGGTGGCCGGTTGGGCCAACGCGGAGCTGCTGAGTAGTCCTGTAACGCTGGCCAACAGCAAGGAAACAGCAAACGTGCGCGAGCAAGTCACGCGACTGGAGGTGCAATGCATTAAAAGTCCCTTTTCGTGCGTATCGAAGGCCCGATGGTGCGGGCTTGTGCGGTTTAAGTGGTGAACAGGCCGGTATCGGCGACTCGCAAACGTTTGCACAAGCTATACCAATTTTCTCAAAGCGCTGAAAAGCCGGAGGAATTGGCGGTTTTGCTGTCCTTTCGGTCAAGGATTACGGGAGGATAGGTAAAACGAATGGAACTCGGGGCGAAGGGGATCTGGACAGGACATGCACCAAAGTGGTGTCACCTGATCTGTGGCCTGAGCTTTTGTGGCGAGGGAGTTTGCTCCCGCTGGGTTGCGCAGCAGCCCCAAAACCTTGCATGCGGTGTTTCTGGGAATCCCTGTCCGCCAGGTTTGCGGGTGCTTCGCACCCGAGCGGGAGCAAGCTCCCCCGCCACAATGGATCACTTATTGCGGCTCCTACAAATGGGGGTTGCTGTAGAATCCTGGGCATTGACTTCACAAGGTGCATCCCATGAGCGAGCCGATTCGTCTGACCCAATACAGCCACGGCGCAGGTTGCGGCTGCAAGATTTCGCCCCAGGTACTGGAGGTGATTCTGGCCGGCAGCGGGGCGCAGAACCTGGACCCGAAACTCTGGGTTGGCAATGCCTCGCGCGATGACGCGGCGGTGTATGCCATCGATGAAGAGCGCGGCGTGGTATCGACTACTGACTTCTTTATGCCGATTGTCGACGACCCGTTCGATTTCGGCCGTATCGCCGCCACTAACGCCATCAGCGACATTTACGCCATGGGCGGCGATCCGTTGATGGCGATTGCGATCCTCGGCTGGCCGGTCAATGTGCTGGCGCCGGAGATTGCCCGGGAAGTGATTCGCGGCGGTCGGTCGGTCTGCGATGAAGCGGGAATTCCCTTGGCCGGTGGCCATTCCATCGACGCACCTGAGCCGATCTTCGGCCTGGCCGTGACCGGACTGGTGGAAAAGCGCCACATGAAGCGCAACGACACCGCCACCGCCGGATGCCTGCTCTACCTCACCAAACCCTTGGGCATCGGCATCCTCACCACCGCCGAGAAGAAGGGTAAGTTGCGCAATGCCGACATCGGCCTGGCCCGCGACTGGATGTGCACCCTGAACAAACCCGGCAGCCGTTTCGGCAAGCTCGACGGCGTGACCGCAATGACTGACGTCACCGGTTTCGGCCTGCTCGGGCATCTGGTGGAAATGGCCGACGGCAGCAACGTGACCGCCCGCATCGGCTATGACCGTGTGCCGCGCCTGCCGGGCGTCGAGTATTACCTTGATCAGGGCTGCGTGCCCGGCGGCACGCTGCGCAATTTCGACAGCTACGCCAGCAAGGTCGGCCGGCTCCAGGAGTTGCATAAACGCGTGCTCTGCGACCCGCAGACCAGCGGCGGTTTGCTGATTGCAGTCACGCCCGAAGGCGACGCAGCGTTCCTGGCGGTGGCGGCCGAACTTGGGCTGGCCCTTCAGCCGATCGGCGAACTGGTTGAGCGACAGACCCACGCGGTTGAGGTGGTTTGATGTCCAGAGACTTCACCGATTACCGCGACATCTTCCTCAACGACCGGCCGATGATGGATGTGCGCGCGCCGATCGAATTCCTCAAAGGCTCATTCCCCGGCGTGGTCAACCTGCCGCTGATGAATGACCACGAGCGGCAACGGGTCGGCACTTGCTACAAGCAACACGGTCAGCAAGCGGCCATCACGCTGGGGCATCAATTGGTGGCCGGCGCGATCAAGGCCGAGCGCATCCAGGCCTGGGCCGATTTTGCCCGGGCGCATCCGGATGGTTATTTGTATTGTTTTCGCGGCGGACTGCGTTCGCAGATCACCCAGCAGTGGCTCAAGGACGAAGCGGGCATCGACTATCCGCGGGTCGGTGGCGGCTACAAGGCCATGCGCACCTTCTTGCTCGACACGCTCGACCAGGCCGTAGCCCAGTGCGATTTCGTTTTGCTGGGCGGCATGACCGGCACCGGCAAGACCGAGGTGCTCACGCAATTGAGCAACGCGCTGGACCTTGAAGGTCACGCCCATCATCGCGGCTCCAGCTTCGGCAAACGCGCCACTGGCCAACCCTCCAACATCGACTTTGAAAACCGCCTGGCCGTGGACGTGCTGAAAAAGCGTGCCAGCGGTATCGGGCAGTTTGTGCTCGAAGACGAGAGCCGCGCGATCGGCAGTTGCGCGCTACCGTTGCCGCTGTATCAGGGCATGCAGCAGTTTCCGATGGTCTGGCTGGAAGACAGCCTGGAAGGGCGCGTCGAGCGGATCCTGCGCGATTACGTGGTGGATTTATGCGCCGAGTTCACCGAGGTGTATGGCGATGAAGGCTTCACGCTGTTTTCCGAGCGGATGTTGGCGAGCCTGAACAATGTCCAGAAACGCCTGGGCGGCGAACGTCATCGGCGGATGCTGACCTTGATGGAAGATGCGCTGGCGGAACAGGCCAATAGCGGCGCGGTGGACTTGCACCGGGGCTGGATCGAAGGGTTGCTGCGTGAGTATTACGACCCGATGTATGTGTTTCAGCGGGAGAAGAAGGGCGCGCGGATCGAGTTTGTCGGGGATCGGGGGGCGGTTCTCGAATATTTGCGGGAGCGGGGTAAGCAGCGGGGGTGATGTTGTTTTTGCTGGCCCCTTCGCGGGCTTGCTCGCGATGGGGCCAGCAGGTGCCCGACCGCTTACGTCGGACAACTCTCCGGGCCGTTATTGAGCCCTTGCTTGTAGCTGTGGCTCTGCAGGCTGGCCTTGCCGTTGTGCCAGGTCAGCGTGAGCACGTACAGCGAGTCATAGTCGCTGGATGCCCAGTCATCGGTGATGCGCTGTTCTGAGCCGACGGCTTCCCCGGCGACCTTGTTGATCAGCTCGGGCAGGTAGCCATGGGACCAGGCGGTATAGATGATCGAGTTGTGATACTTGTCGCGAAGCAGTTCATCGGCCAGGTCGCTGGTGTCGTTGGCCGAAAATTCGATGTTCACCGGTAAGCCGAGCTTGATCGCGCTGGGGCTGATGGTCATCAGGGGGCGGATGTAACTGTAGGAGTTATCCAGTTCGCCTTCCTCGACATTGCGCGTCGGGTTGGCGGCAAACACGTAGTTGGCCTTGCCGAATTTTTCCGGCAGCAAGGTGGCCAGGTCGATGGCGCGGTTCAGTCCCTGGCAATTGAGCTGACCCAGGCCGCCGGCCGGTTTTTCCGCGTGACGCAAAAACACCAGCGTCTGTGTACCGTCCACCGGCTGGGCGCGGCTTACACTGGACTCCAGCGACAAAAGCAACGCGCTGGCCGCCAACAGAGCGGGCAGGAAGATATAAGCACGATGTTTGAAGCGGTTGGTGAATTTCAAAGGATTCATCATCGAATAGGTGATCTTCAGCGCATTTGGTTAAGGCTGACAAACATTGACACCTCAAGCTCCTAGCATAGGGTGTTTTCCATGTCGTTGACCCGGCCCATTTCTAACAGGGCAATGCTCAGAGTCCGATGAAGCCCTTTTGGTTCGATTCGAGCTTCGATCCGAGCGAGGTGCCTGACACTTTAGCGGCAACCTTGAACGGATTGGGGGGAAGGTTATCGACAGGATGTTTCGGATTCATGGACACAGTACACATCTTGGCCCCGTCCCCCTTATGATCTTCACTCCGATTTTCCCGTGGAAGCTCCCGATGACCGATTTGTCTGCATTCCCCATCACTCGAAAATGGCCGGCCCAGTACCCGGAGTGGATTCAGCTCTATTCCTTGCCAACGCCCAATGGCGTCAAGGTTTCGATCATGCTCGAAGAGATCGGGCTGCCCTACGAGCCGCATCGTGTGGGCTTCGACACCCAGGATCAGCTGTCCCCTGAGTTTCTGTCGCTGAACCCCAATAACAAGATCCCGGCGATCCTCGACCCCCACGGCCCGGGCGACCAACCGCTGGCGCTGTTCGAGTCCGGGGCGATTCTGATTTACCTCGCCGACAAGAGCGGGCAACTGCTGGCCCAGGAGTCGGCAGCGCGTTACGAGACCCTTCAGTGGCTGATGTTTCAGATGGGCGGTATCGGGCCGATGTTCGGCCAGCTCGGTTTTTTCAACAAATTCGCCGGCAAGGACTACGAAGACAAGCGTCCGCGTGATCGCTACGTCGATGAAAGCAAGCGCTTGCTCAAGGTCCTCGATGGCCGTCTGCAAGGGCGCGACTGGATCATGGGCGAGCGCTACACCATTGCCGACATCGCGACTTTTCCGTGGGTGCGCAACCTGATCGGCTTCTACGAGGCCGGCGACCTGGTCGGCATCCAGGATTTCCCCAACGTCACCCGCGTGCTGGAGCGTTTCCTGGCAAGACCGGCGGTAATTCGCGGTCTGGAAATCCCCAGGCAATCCCTTTGAATCCTTCATCACCAAGGCAGGCAATGAGCGCATTCGATTTCAAGCAAGTAGATGTTTTCAGCCCCGTCGCGCTCAAGGGCAACCCGTTGGCGGTGGTGTTCGGCGCAGACAAGCTCAGCGATGAACGCATGGCGGCGTTCGCGAACTGGACCAACCTCAGCGAAACCACGTTCGTGCTCGAACCTCGAGACCCCCGGGCCGACTATCGAGTACGTATCTTCACCACCCTGCAAGAGTTGCCGTTCGCCGGTCATCCGACGTTGGGCACGTGCCATGCCTGGCTCGAGGCCGGTGGGGTGCCCAAGGGTGAGGAGATTATTCAGGAGTGTGGTGTCGGCCTGGTGCGGGTGCGTCGGCAGGGGACGGAGCTGGCGTTTCTCGCGCCACCGCTGCTCAGGTCCGGCCCGGTGGACGCCGGGCTGGTCGAGCGCGTACGGCAGGGGCTGGGGTTGGCGCCGGGGGCGATTGTGCGCACGCAATGGGTCGACAACGGTGCCGGTTGGCTGGCGGTGATGGTCGCGGACCGTCAGCAGATTCTGGACTTGCAGCCGGATCATGCACAGTTGCTCGGCCTCGCCGTCGGTGTCATCGCGCCATGGCACCCCGAGAATGATGGTGCTGACGCGCAGTTCGAAGTGCGTGCATTCATCTCCGGCGACGGCATGCCGGAAGACCCGGCCACCGGCAGCCTGAACGCCGGGATCGCTCAATGGTTGTTCAGCGAAGGGCTGGCTCCGGCGTCTTATGTCGTCAGTCAGGGCCTGACCATGGGCCGCGCCGGGCGGATTCGGGTGGAGCAGGTGGGGGATGAGATCTGGATTGGTGGTGCTGTAGTGACGTGTATTACCGGAACGCTGACGATCTAACCTGTGAGAGCAGGCGGTATTCGATGCGGGCGATTGTTGCCGCCGCGGTAACGTTGTCTTGAGCGATCGAGGTTTGTGTCCCGCACCTTGCAGGGCATAAGCTTTGCGCCCTACGAATTTCGTCTCTTCAGGAAGGTCCATGTCCAGTCAGTTCCCCGAAGCACGTCCACGCCGTCTGCGCCGCAATGCGAGCCTGCGCAGCTTGTTCCAGGAAACCGAGTTCAGCTTGAACGATCTGGTGCTGCCGATTTTCGTCGAGGAAGAAATCGACGATTTCGTGCCGATCAAGAGCATGCCCGGGGTGATGCGCATTCCTGAGTCGAAACTGGCCGGCGAGATCGAGCGTTACGCCCGGGCGGGGATCAAGTCGGTGATGACGTTCGGCGTGTCTCATCATCTGGACAGCAACGGCAGCGACACCTGGAACGATAACGGCCTGGTGTCGCGCATGTCGCGCATCGCCAAAAACGCCGTGCCGGAAATGATCGTGATGTCCGACACCTGTTTTTGTGAGTACACCGACCACGGCCATTGCGGCGTGTTGCACCAGCACGAAGTTGATAACGACCAGACCCTGATCAATCTCGGCAAACAAGCCGTGGCCGCCGCCCGGGCCGGCGCCGATGTGATCGCGCCGTCGGCGGCGATGGACGGGCAGGTCCAGGCGATTCGCCGGGCGCTCGATGCAGCGGGGTTCAGCCAGACCGCGATCATGGCCTATTCGACCAAATTCGCCTCGGCGCTTTATGGCCCGTTCCGCGAAGCCGGCGGCAGTGCGCTCAAGGGTGACCGCAAAAGCTATCAGATGAATCCGATGAACCGTCGTGAAGCGATGCGTGAGTCGTTGCTGGACGAACAGGAAGGCGCCGACGCGCTGATGGTCAAGCCGGCCGGCGCGTACCTGGACATCATCCGCGACATCCGCGAAGCCTCGCGTCTGCCGTTGTCGGCGTATCAGGTGAGCGGTGAATACGCGATGATCAAATTCGCCGCCCAGGCTGGGGCGATCGATGAAGATCGCGTCGTGCGTGAGAGTCTGGGGGCGATCAAAAGGGCGGGGGCGGATTTGATTTTCACCTACTTCGCAATGGACCTGGCCCTGGCCGGGATCTAAACAATCAAAAGATCGCGGCCTTCGGCAGCTCCTACATTGAATGCGTTCGCCGCAATATTGCGGGTAAACATCGATCCTGTAGGAGCTGCCGCAGGCTGCGATCTTTTGATCTTCAGACGATAAAAGGCCGTATCCCATGATCGCGGAAATACCGTTCGATCACCTTCGGATCGGCGCTGTAATCGGCGATCGCCACATAGGTATCGGGGCGCAGCAGGTAAAACCCGTTGCGCGCCAGTCCCACGGTTTCAAACACCGGTCGCCAGTCGAACACCTGCAACGGCAGGTGATGCGCGCTGCACCAGGCGATCATCTCGTCGCTGGTTTCGCCATACACATGCACCTGCCAGGTCAGGTATTTCAGCGATTCGAAGTTGTCCCCTTCATCGTCGTGGGCCCAGGGCAGGCGATCACCGCCGTGAATATGGCCGGTAACGCCCTCACTCAACGGCATGCCGCGATAGTTGAGGGTGGTCTGTGACACCGTGCGAAACATGAACTCCCGGACCGCCTCGAACGAGATCATTTTCGGGATCAAAAAGGGCGCCACGCGCATGCGCATTACGTCGGCAATTGGCCCATCGGCCGTGACGAAATTGAACACCCGATCAGTGGTGGCCACCAGGCGCTGGGCAAAGGCGATGCGTTCGGTTTCATAACTGTCGAGCAGTTTGGCCGTGGCGCTGCCGCTCAACACCGCCGCGAGCTTCCAGGCCAGATTGATCGCATCGCCAATCCCGGTGTTCATGCCCTGGCCACCCGCCGGGCTGTGGACATGGGCAGCGTCACCCAACAGAAACGCGCGTCCGGTACGAAAGTGATCCGCTACCCGGTGATGCACGCGGTAGGTCGAGAACCAGTTCACCTGATCGATCTGCACCTTTAAATTCTCGATGGCCCGTCTGCTGACGTCTGCAAACTGGAGGGTTTCGGCGCGCTCGGCGCGTTCGTCGCGAACCGTGCCGATCAGTCGGGCACGACCTTCGCTGGACAAAGGAAAAATGGCGAGAAAGTCGGCTTCGTCGAGGTCCACATGCAATTCACCGTTGAACGTCGGGCCGCGGGCCTGCACATCCGCCACGTAGAAAATCTGCTGGTAGGTGCCCCCTGGGAAATCGGTGTCCAGGGATTTGCGCACGATCGAGCGGGCGCCGTCGCAGCCAGCGAGGTAACAGGCCTGACAGGTTTGCTGTTGGCCATCGGGCAAGCGCAGTGTTGCGGTGATGCCGTCGCCGGTTTCCTCGAAACTTTGCAATTCGGTGTTGCGCTCCACCGTAATGCCAAAGGTCTCCAGGCGTTCGATCAGCAGTTGTTCGTGCTCGTCTTGCGGATAGATTTCCAGGAACGCATAGGGCGTCAAACCCTCGCCGATGGCGCTCAGCGGCAGGTGCGCGACCGGTTCGCCCTTGACCCAGAAATTCGCGGCGCACACTTTATGGCCGTTCTGCACCACGGCGTCGCTGAGGTCGAGCTGGCGATACAGCTCCAGCGTTCGGGCCTGTACTGCCAACGCGCGTGAGGTAGTACCGGGGGCCGAGGTCTTGTCGATAATCCGCACCCCAATCCCCAGCTTGCTCAGCCACAGTGCCAGGACCAGCCCGGTCGGGCCGGCACCGATGATCAGCACATCGCTACGGTTCATGAGCCTGTCCTCCTCGGTGTGTGGATCAAGTATGGTTCAACCGGGGGGCACTCGCAGGCTCGACAGCGGCTACGGCGAACGAGTTGCTACGGAACAGGGAGAGGGCGGCATAGTCATAGCCTGCGCCATGCCATTGATCGTATGGTTAACCCGGCTCAACGGATTTGATGGAGCACCATGCAAGCCAATCGATTGATCATGAGCGTGGCCGCGCTGTTGGTACTGGCCGGTTGCGGCACTCAGCGCCCCCAGGAACCGCCGGCCCGCAAGCCTGCCGAGGTCAAGGCCGAAATCGTCAGCCTGCTGCCGGCCAAAACGGTCGACCGCCAGGGCTGGGCCACGGATATCTACGCAGCGTTTGCCGCGCAAAAGATTTCGCCGACCACGCAAAACCTGTGTTCGGTACTTGCGGTCGCTGAGCAGGAGTCGACGTTTCAGGCTGACCCGCTGGTGCCAGGCCTGGGCAAGATCGCCCGGGATGAAATCGACCGCCGCGCCGATAAGGCCCACATTCCCAGCTTGCTGGTCAGCGGTGCCTTGCAGGTGCGTTCACCCAACGGCAAAAGCTACAGCGACCGACTGAGTGCCGCGCGCAGCGAAAAAGAGCTCAGCGCGATTTTCGATGACTTCATCGGCATGGTGCCCATGGGCCGGACCTTGTTCGGCGGCTTCAACCCGGTACACACTGGCGGGCCGATGCAGGTCAGCATCGACTTTGCCGAGCAGCATGTGCGGGATTATCCCTACCCGGTGAACGGCTCGATTCGTCACGAAGTGTTCACCCGTCGCGGTGGCCTGTATTTCGGTATCGCCCACTTGCTCGGTTATCCGGTGAGCTATAAGCAGCCGCTGTATCGCTTCGCCGATTTCAATGCCGGTTGGTACGCCAGCCGCAATGCGGCGTTTCAGAACGCGGTCAGTCGTGCGACGGGTATCCCGCTGGCGCTGGATGGTGATCTGGTGCGCTACGACTCGATCATGCCCGGCACCACGGAACTGGCGGTGCGCACCCTCGGCAAGCAATTGGACATGCGCAACCCGACCATTCGGGATCAGCTGGAGGAGGGTAAAAGTCTTCAGTTTGAGGACACCACGCTCTATCAACGCGTCTTCGCTTTGGCCGAACAGGCCGAAGGCCGGCCATTACCCCGGGCGGTGTTGCCGGGGATCGTGCTGCAAAGCCCGAAAATCACCCGAAAACTCACCACGGCGTGGTTTGCCAAGCGGGTCGACGAGCGCTATCAGCGCTGTATGAAACGCGCGGGAGGGTAACCGGGCAAGCTCCCACCCACATGGTTCGCGCGCAGTCTTTGGCATCTGCTACAAAGAGAGAGTCGCAGAGGAGATTTAGTCATGTACCAGCTCTATGGGTATCAGAATTCGGGTGCGGCCGCCATCGAAGCCGCGCTGGAACTGTGCGAGGTTCCTTATCGCTTCATCGACGTATCATCGTCCCCGGAGGCGGTGCATGCGCTGGAGAAGCTCAACCCGCTCAAGCAGGTTCCCACTCTGCAACTGCCCGATGGCGGCGTTCTTGCCGAGAGTGCGGCCATCCTGATTCACCTGGGCCTTACGTTCCCGGAGTCGAACCTGTTGCCGGAAAATCCGATCAAGCGCGATCAGGTGATTCATGGTCTGGTGTACATCGTCAGCAATTGCTACAGCGCCATCGGTATCATCGATTACCCCGAGCGCTGGCTGGGCGAGGCGGACGAGTCGTCCCGGCAAAACCTCATGGCCGGTGCCCGCCGGCGCCTGCACTGGAATTGGGAGGTGTTTGCCGATCAATTCGCCGGCAAGCTGTACCTGGGCGATGGCAAGCCGGGCGCGCTGGATATTCTGGCGGCGGTGGTGACGCGGTGGGCGGGTACCCGGGAACACTTGCGCGTTGCGCGGCCGGGGTTCTTCGCCTGGCTCGAACGCTTCGACCGCCACCCGGTATTGGCGCCGGTCTTCTCGCGGCATTGGCCATAGGAACACATCAAACCAATGTGGGAACGAGCCTTTGTGGGAGTGGGGCTTGTCTGTGGCGAGGGAGCTTTTGTGGCGAGGGGGCTTGCCCCCGTTGGGTCGCGAAGCGGCCCTAAAAGCTTTGCGACTGCTTCGCAGCCGAACGGGGGCAAGCCCCCTCGCCACAAAGCCTCTCGCCACAAAAGCCCCCTCGCACAGTGTGGGATCACTCGCCGCGAATGTACTGCTCCAGCTGCCGAATCAGTTCAGCCTGTTCGGCAATGGCTTCCTTGACCAGGTCGCCGATCGACAGCAAGCCCATCAGCTCACCGTCCTCCACCACCGGCAAGTGCCGCAGGCGTTTGTCGGACATGATGCCCATGCAGGTTTCGACGGTTTGATGGGTGTCCACGGTGATCACCGGCGACACCATGATGTCGCTGACCGGTGTGCCGACGGAGGAGCGCCCCTTGAGCACCAGTTTGCGCGCATAGTCCCGCTCACTGATGATGCCGACGACCTTTCCATCTTTCAGGACCGGTAACGCGCCGACGTTTTTTGCGGCCATCACCATCAGCGCTTCCAGCACCATTTGATGAGGCGCAATGGTGTGGACTGCCTGATTCTGTTGGGCCTTTAACTTGAGCAACTGGGCGACGGTTTTCATGACGGCTTCTCGGGTGTTGTCGTTGTCCTTGAAGAATCGTAGAGACAGGCTCACAGAGCAAGGCGCAAAGCGGCAGATAACACGCAAATAGCGTCATTCAGTGATTTTTCTTTGTAAAAGTCCGGTACATACAGATGTGTGACGAGGGGGCTTTCCCTTTGTAGCAGCAGGCTTGGCCCGCTGCTACGGATCGCATTACGGCTTAGCCGGCGATCACGCGTAGAATCACCACTTGAATCAGATCGTTGAGGTTGCAGTGGTGGATTTACAGCAGGGCTTCGTCCTGACCCGGCATTGGCGCGATACCCCGGCCGGCACCGAAGTCGAATTCTGGCTGGCGACCGATGCCGGTCCCCGGCGCATCCGCCTGCCGCATCAACCGTCGGTCGCGTTCATTCCACAGGCCATGCGCGAGCCAGCCGAAGCGGTGTTGCGCGGCGAAAAGAACGTCGAACTGCGGCCGTTGGCGCTGCTGGACTTCGAGCACCGCCCGGTGCTCGGACTGTATTGCCAGCAGCACGGCCAGTTGATGCGCCTGGAAACCGCGCTGCGCAAATCAGGCGTCGAGGTATTCGAAGCCGACATCCGCCCGCCGGAACGCTACATGATGGAGCGGTTCATCACCGCGCCGGTTTTGTTCGGCGGCACACCCGGTGCCGACGGCCTGCTGCTCGACGCGCAAATGAAACCCGCCCCCGGCTACCGGCCGAACCTGCGGCTGGTCTCGCTGGACATCGAAACCACCGCCCAGGGCGAGTTGTACTCCATCGCCCTGGAAGGCTGCGGCGAGCGTCAGGTGTATATGCTCGGGTCGCCCAATGGTGATGACAACGGGGTGGATTTCCAGCTCGAATACTGCGATTCGCGAACCCTGCTGCTGAAAAAACTCAATGAGTGGTTCGCCCGGCACGACCCCGACGCCATCATCGGCTGGAACGTCGTGCAGTTCGACCTGCGCGTACTGCACGAACATGCTCGCCGCCTGGCGGTGCCGCTGAAGCTGGGGCGTGGCGGCGAAGAAATGCAGTGGCGCGAGCACGGCAGCGGCAATCATTATTTCGCCTCGGCTGCCGGCCGGTTGATCATCGACGGCATCGAGTCACTGCGTTCGGCGACCTGGAGCTTCCCCTCGTTCAGTCTGGAAAACGTCGCGCAAACCCTGTTGGGCGAAGGCAAGTCGATCGACAACCCGTACCAGCGCATGGACGAAATCAACCGTATGTTCGCCGAAGACAAACCGGCCCTGGCCAAGTACAACCTCAAGGATTGCGAACTGGTGACGCGGATTTTCGCCAAGACCGAGTTGCTGACCTTCCTGCTGGAGCGCGCCAGCGTCACCGGTTTGCCGGCGGACCGCAGCGGTGGCTCGGTGGCGGCCTTCACTCACCTGTATATGCCGCTGATGCACCGTCAGGGCTTCGTCGCACCGAACCTTGGCAATAAACCACCGCAGGCCAGCCCCGGTGGTTTTGTCATGGACTCGCAACCGGGGCTGTACGAATCGGTGCTGGTGCTCGATTACAAAAGCCTCTATCCGTCGATCATCCGCACCTTCCTGATCGACCCGGTGGGCTTGATCGAAGGGCTCAAGCATCCCGACGACAGCGAATCGGTGCCGGGTTTTCGCGGTGCCCGTTTCTCACGGACCCGGCATTGCCTGCCGGCCATCGTCGCCCGGGTTGCCGAAGGCCGTGAAACCGCCAAGCGCGAACACAACGCGCCGCTGTCCCAGGCCCTGAAGATCATCATGAATGCCTTCTATGGCGTCCTCGGTTCCAGTGGTTGCCGCTTCTTCGATACGCGACTCGCCTCATCCATCACCTTGCGCGGGCACGAGATCATGTTGCGTACCCGCCAACTGATCGAAGCTCAGGGCCATGCGGTGATCTATGGCGACACCGACTCGACCTTCGTCTGGCTGCGTCGCCCCCATGGTCAGGCCGAAGCGGCGCAGATCGGCCACGCGCTGGTGGACCACGTCAACCAATGGTGGCGCGAGCATGTGAAGCAGGAGTACGGGTTGGAAAGTGCCCTGGAGTTGCAGTTCGAAACCCACTACAAACGCTTTCTGATGCCGACCATTCGCGGTGCCGAGGAGGGCAGCAAGAAGCGCTATGCCGGGTTGGTTACCCGTGCCGATGGCACCGACGAGATGGTCTACAAAGGCCTGGAAACCGTGCGCACCGACTGGTCGCCGCTGGCCCGGCAATTCCAACAGGAGTTGTACCTGCGCATCTTCAAACGCAAGCCCTATCAGGATTACGTGCGTGACTATGTGCGCAAGACGTTGGCCGGTGAGTTCGATGAGCGCCTGATCTACCGCAAACGCCTGCGTCGGCCCCTGGATGACTATCAACGCAATGTGCCGCCCCATGTGCGGGCCGCGCGGATCGCCGATGACTACAACGATCAACAGGGGCGGCCACGGCAATATCACAACGGCGGCTGGATCAGCTACGTGATCACGGTCGCCGGCCCCGAGCCGCTGGAAGTGCGCAGCGCGCCGATCGACTACGACCATTACGTCACCCGGCAGCTGCAACCGGTGGCGGATGCCATCCTGCCGTTCGTGGATGACGATTTCTCAACGCTGATTGGGGGGCAGTTGGGCCTGTTTTGAGTCCAGCAGCGACAGCGTCCAGTCATCCGGTATGCCGTGAAAGTACTGATCCAGCGCCTGATGGAACAGGCTGCCTTTTGGCGAAACCTGGGCGAACAGCGTCATCGATGAATGAAACTTGAGGTTGTCGGGGTGCCCGAAAATCTTGGTGATCGAACGTTGAGGAACGTCCAGCACCAATTGCGTGCAGGTGCGCAAGCGCGGACCCAGTAGCGGATGCTCCAGGTACGCCACAGCTTCCTCGCTGGAGTGAATGGCAAAGTAGCGGGACATTTCGCTGTCACCCAACCCGGCAAACTGCGGAAAGATGAACCACATCCAGTGCCGACGCTTCTGGCCGGCGCGCAGTTCATCCTGAACCCACTCGAACACAGGATCCTGTGCCTGGATAAAGCGTGGCAAGTTGAAAGAGTCGAGCTGATCGGTACTTCTCATGCCGATGCCCTCTGATAGCTCCGCGATGGCTCAGACCATGGCCAACCGCTGCTTGCGTTGTGGCGCGCGAAACGCTTGGTCCAGCGCCTCCAGATCCCCGACTTCAAGCTGCAATTGTGCCGCTTGCGCGTTGAGCCGCACATGCTCGGGGTGGACCGCTTTGGGGATGGCGATCACCCCGTTCTGACGCAGAATCCATGCCAGCGCTACCTGCGCAGGTGTCGCCTGGTGACGGGCGGCAACCTGCTTGAGCGTCGGATTGGCCAGCATATGCCCGCCCTGGCCGATCGGACAGTAAGCCATCACCGGCATTTTTTGCTGTTGGCTCCAGGGCAGCAGATCAAATTCGATGCCGCGTTCTTCCAGGTTGTACAGCACCTGATTGGTCGCGCAGGCCGGTGAGGCCAGTTCCTCCAGGTCGTCCAGGTCGAAATTGGACACGCCCCAACGGCCGATCTTGCCGTCTTCGCGCAGGCGCTCGAAGGCTTCGACGGTTTCCTCGAGGGGATACTCGCCGCGCCAGTGCAACAGGTACAGATCGATGTAATCGGTATTCAACCGCCGCAGGCTGCGTTCGCAGGCCTGGGGGATGCCTTTGCGGCTGGCGTTGAAGGGGTAGACCTTGCTGACCAGAAAAACCTGGTCGCGCAGGCCTGTGATGGCTTCACCCACCACCTCTTCGGCGCCCCCTTCAGCGTACATCTCAGCGGTGTCGATCAGGGTCATGCCCAACTCGATGCCCAGGCGCAGCGCTGCAACTTCCTTGGTGTGTCGGGAGCGTTCCTCTCCCATGTGCCAGGTGCCTTGGCCGATGACCGGCACAGGGCTGCCGGCCAGCCCAAGAGTCCGCATGAATCCTCCTTATCGAAGTCCGATCGATACTACAGTTGGCAGCAAAATAGCAGGGTGGTTCCGTGCCATCATGAAAGATCGCAGCCCGCGGGGGCGGGGTGTACCCGCGATATCGGAGCTGCCGAAGGCTGCGATCTTTTGATCTACCGGGCGGAGAACCTGAACACCGTGGTCTGGGCATAGGTCTTGCCCGGATCCAGCCGCGTGGACGGGAAGCTCGGCTGGTTCGGCGAGTCCGGATAATGCTGGGTTTCCAGAGTAAAGGCACCCCAATGCGGGTAAATCTTGCCGGCCTTGCCCTTGACCGAGCCGTCGAGGAAGTTGCTGGTGTAGAACTGTACGCCAGGTTCGGTGGTATAGAGCTGCAAGCGACGGCCGGATTGCGGATCGCTGACATCGGCGGCGAGTTTGCCCAGGTCGCCCTTGGCATCCAGCACCCAGTTGAAGTCAAAACCGCCGTGTTTCGGTTCGGCGAATTTCAACTGCGGGTGATCGGCCTTGATGTGTTGACCGATGGCGGTCGGTTGAGTGAAGTCCATCGGCGTGCCGGCGACCGGGGCCAGCTCACCGGTGGGGATCAGTTTGCCGGTGACTGGCGTGTAACGGGCGGCGTGCAAGGTCGCCAACTGCTTCAGCACATCGCCGTTACCCGCGCCGGCGAGGTTGAAATAGCTGTGGTTGGTCAGGTTCAGCACCGTGGGCTTATCGGTGCTGGCCTTGTAGTCGATGCGCAGCTCATTGTTCTCGGTGAGGCTGTAGGTGACCTCGGTTTTCAGGTTGCCGGGGAAACCCATTTCGCCATCCGAGGACAGGTACGTCAGCGTCACACCCACCGAATCCTTGCCCTTGCTCGGTTCGGCTTTCCACACCCGCTTGTCGAAACCTTGAGCCCCGCCGTGCAGCGAATTGCTGCCGTCGTTGAGCGGCACTTGAAAGCGCTTGCCATCCAGCTCGAAGGCGCCGTTGGCCAGGCGATTGCCGAAGCGGCCGATGGTCGCGCCGAAGAACGCCTTGCCGCTTTGATAACTCTGTACGTCATCGAAGCCGAGCACCACATCGTCGAGCTTGCCGTTTTTGTCCGGCACTTTCAGCGACTGGAGAATCCCGCCGTAGGTAATGACCGTGGCCTGCAGGCCATGGCTGTTGCGCAAAATGTATTGCTCGACGGGTGTGCCGTCATTGGTTTTGCCGAAGGCTTTTTGTTCGCTGGACAAACCAGTGGCGTGAGCGGAGAGGGTGGCGATCATCAGGGAGAGTCCGAGGCCGGAGAGCAGGTGTCGGGATTGAAGCATGGTTGACCTTCCTTTTTGTTGTTTTTAAGAAGTAGTCATACTAATGATCGTGCTTTAGCGCGATCAAGGAAGGATTTATAGTCTATGTCTTGAGTAATGCAATTAAAAAGCATTACTAATGAGGGGCGCTTTCAGGGTGACCAGCGCTTACGGACCACCGGCACTGCACTTTTCCAGCTTTCACGGTTCTATCCTTGGGCAGCCTGCGGCGATCCCCACCGCCGGCCCATGCCCAAGTTCAAGAACCCATGGCTCGAGTTTTACCCCGTTTTACCCTGCACATTCGCCGTCATTGCTTGCTGCTGATAAGCCTGTCGATGCTCCTCGCCAGTGGTTGCAGCCATCAGCCGGGCAACGATGTCATCAGCCAGTTTCGCGATGGCAAACCCCAGGAATTCCTCCAGACCAGCGTCGACCGCATGGCGACCCTGACGATGCGCGACAACCTCGAAAGCCTCTACCTGCTGATGAACAAGCTCTACCTGCGCAACCCGCAGGAGCTGAAAAAATCCGGCTTCCTCGATGTCGGCACCGCAGAAAAGCAGGTGCGCATGGCCATCGAACAGCAAGAGCCGCTGCCCACCCTCGGCGGCAAAAAAGACCTCGCGGCGCTGAGCTTTGCCATGAGCCCGGAATTCCTCGGTGACCGGGTCGGCGCGTTCATCTATGCCATCGGCAGCATGCTGGTGACGGCCCATGGCAATCGACTGGAGTTCTACATGACGGATGCGCTCAACCCGACCTTCGTCAGCAATGCTGCGCGCAACATCGAAAAAGCCACCTGGATCTTGAGCCAGCGGCAAAACAGGCAAGGCGAGCCCTTGCTGTTTTCCAACGAAATCTCGGAGGAGGGCAGCAACCTGAGCTTTGCCGTGGAGTTCGGCAAAATCGTCGCGCGACTGGACCTGCTGACCCAGATGCTCGACGAGCGGTACCGGCGGATCGGCCTGAACTACGCCCAGAGTCTGCTGTTCCTGAATTTTTTGCCGGTGCAGTGAGATGTCGGATAAAGCGCAATTCTTGTGGGGTTGGTATTGAGGGGGAAGTCGCTGTTTCAAATCGGTGAATTGGCATAACGATAGACCGCATCGATATATGTGGTTATAAGAAAAATCGCTATGCTGCTGACCGGTTTGTTTCCTGCGAATTTCTGGGCGTATTAATGGATTTCGGTAATTTCGGGTTGGTCGTAGCGGGTCTGGTGGTCGGCTTTATTGTCGGCATGACCGGTGTTGGGGGCGGTTCGTTGATGACGCCGATCCTGCTGTGGTTCGGCGTAAACCCGGCCACGGCGGTGGGCACGGACTTGCTGTACGCGGCCATTACCAAATCCAGTGGTGTGCTGGTTCATCGCAAGAACAAGAACATCGACTGGGCGATCACCGGTTGGCTGACCCTCGGCAGTGTGCCGGCGGTAGCCTTGACGCTGTGGTTCCTGAGCACTTTGCAAACCTCGCCCGAGGCGATGAACGCCGTCATCAAACAGGCGCTGGGCTTCGTATTGTTCGCCACGGCGCTGGCGATTTTCTTCAAGAAACGCTTGCTCGATTTCGCTCACAAACGGGCGGGTGGCCAATACAACCCCAGCGGCTCCCGGTTGAATGCACTGACCGTGATCACCGGTCTGGTGCTAGGCACCATGGTGGCCCTGACTTCCATCGGCGCCGGCGCCCTGGGCACCGTTGCGCTGTTCATCCTGTATCCGCTGCTGCCCACTCGTCGCCTGGTCGGCACCGAAATCGCCCATGCGGTGCCCCTGACCCTGGTCGCCGGCCTCGGCCATGCGAGCATGGGTAACATGGACTGGCACGTCCTGGGCTTCTTGCTGGTTGGTTCGCTGCCAGGGATTTACCTGGGCAGCCATTTGACCGGGCGCATCTCCGACGAACTGCTGCGTCCGTGCCTGGCGACGATGCTGGTGCTGATCGGCTACAAACTGGCGTTCTGATCCGATACCGCTTCCCGAGTAAAAATCTCCAGCAGATGCCCGTCCGGGTCATCGAAATACACCCGCCGGCCACCGGCGTAATCGTTGATCTCGTTGGGCCGCTGCTTACCGGGGTCGGCCCACCACGGCTGCTTGATCGCCTGCAGGCGAGCGAAGGCCGCATCGAAGTCGTCGTCACCAATCAAGAACGCATAGTGCTGGGACGCGATGGGCGGGTCGTTGTTGTAGAAATCCAGCGACACCCCGTTATCGAACTTGACCACCAGCATCGGCCCGAACGGCTCGGGATCAGGCAGGCCGAGGAGGTCGGTCAGGTAGCGTGCCGAAACCTGTTTGTCACGGCACCAGACGATGGTGTGGTTCAGCTGAGCGCTCATGGATAAACCCTCACGATGAATCAGCTATGAGATTAGCTCAGGCTGTTGCGCAATGACCGCCCTGACCTAAGCTTGGGCAAGGCGGAACACAATCGCGGTGCATCGCCCGGAACGATCACCGCGATGCGCAATCATTAGAGCGTGGATATCAAAAGGAGATGCGCATGCTCATCAGGTCTTTGACCCTGGCTACCCTGTTGGCTTTCGTCGGTCCTTCATTCGCCGCCGATGACGATTCCCCTCTGGTTAAAGACGTGGGCCGGGCTCGACCCCTGATTGTCATCGCGCCCAGTTCGGTGGACCCGGTTTGGCTCAACCTGAAAAAATCACTGGACGACTCTGCCAACCGCAAGGGCTTCACCGATCGAAACATGGTGCTGTACACCGTGATCAATACGATGGGCCAACGGGACGGCAAAGACCTCGACCCGCAATCGACGATGGCGCTGATCCGCTCGCTCAAACTGGGCGCCGGCGCGAAGAGCAAAATCATCCTGATCGGCAAGGATGGCGAAAAGAAGCTTGAGCAGTCGGATGCGGTCGAGTTGAAAGAGATATTCAACACCGTCGACCAGCTGCCGACGGCCGAGAAGGAAGCAACGGTACCGGTGCCAGCGCCGGTGGCTGAAGTCGCACCGGTCAAAGGTGCTAAAGGTACCAAAGGCAAACCGGCGAAGCCTGCCAAACCAGCTGAGCAACCGGATGATTGAATTGAGTTGAGTAGTGGTGAGAAGGCTTACCCCAATGGGCGACCCCAACAGGTCGCCCATTTTGTTTGCCAACGGAAATCTGAAACTTGGTGATCCATTGTGAGGTAACCCTGTGGCGAGGGGGCTTGTCGGGTTACTGGGATCAATCGGCCAGCGCACTCAATATTTTGTGAGCGATTTTGATCCGCTCCGGATTCGGGTAGTTTTTGTTGGCCAGGATCACGATGCCGATGTCCTTCGCCGGGATAAAAGCAACGTAGGCGCCGAAGCCGCCGGTTGAGCCGGTTTTGTTGATCAGCACAGTGTCGCGTTGAGGTTGCGGTGGGGTCAGCCACTGGACTTCATGAGCCTCCATCGCCATCTGCGACGAGTTGCCAGCCAGCAATGTGTCGAGCTTCACCGGGTAGTTGTAGAGCTCCCACCCCAGCCCTTGAGTCATGCCACCAACCGTGTAGTAACCGGTATGAGTGATGGCGATCGCTTGCTGCAAAGGCTTTTCCAGCGACGCGGGATTCATGTTTGCCTCAACATAGCGAAGCAGGTCTGTGGCGCTGGTTTTCACGCCGTACGCTTCGGAATCCAGCGCACCCGGCTCGACCCGCACAGGTTTGTCATCCTTGCTGTAACCCTGGGCGTAAAGCCCCATCTGATCCTGCGGCACCTTGAGGTAGCTGTGCTTGAGGCCGAGTTTCGGCAACAAGGTTTTTTCCATCAGCTCATCGAACGGAGCCCCCATGCTTTGGGCTGCAAGATAACCGAACAGCCCAAGGCTGGGGTTTGAATACTGGCGACGAGTGCCGGCGGCGTAGGTGGGTTTCCACTGCTTGAAATAGCCGAGCATTTTGTCCTGATGGTCTGCCTCGCTGGGGAATTGCAGGGGCAGGCCGCCGGCGGTGTAGGTGCCGAGTTGCAGCACGCTGATGTTGTCGAACGCGCTGCCGCGCAAGGCTGGCAGCACCTGACTGGCGTTGTCCGACAAGGACAGTTTGCCGCTCGCCTGGGCATAGGCGGCGAGAGTGGCGGTGAAGGTTTTGCTCACCGAACCGATCTCGAACAGGGTGTTTTCGGTGACGGCATTACCGTTTTCTTTCGAGGCCACGCCGTAGTTAAAGTAATGCGGCTGACCATGGACGGTGATTGCGACCGCGAGGCCGGGGATCTTCTGTTGCTGCATCACCGGTTCGATGGCGGCTTTAACGATGGTTTCGATGCGCTCGTCAGCAAAGCTGTGGCTGGCACCGAGGAGAAGTGCGAAAGCGCTGTAGGATATGAGTTTCTTCTGATTTTTTTTACGCATGATTGAGACGCTGTCCATGATTGTTCGTGGTGTTAACCGCTACACTCCGAGCGGTCTTTCAAGGCGGTCCGCTGTTGGGCGAGCCAAATCTAGGCAGTTTGGCGAAGACCGGCAAACGACGATATTTCGGATGAGCCATTAGAAAATTTTGGGGGCTGGCATGATTCGACCTCATTTGCCGCTGAATGCGTTGCGTGCTTTCGAGGCTTCGGCGCGCCATTTGAGTTTCACCCGGGCGGCCGTGGAGTTGTGCGTCACGCAGGCGGCGGTGAGCCATCAGGTCAAAAGTCTTGAAGCCCAGCTTAACGTGACTTTGTTCAAACGCCTGCCCCGCGGCCTGATGCTGACCAGCGAAGGTGAAACGCTGTTGCCGGTATTGCGCGAATCCTTCGACCGGATTGCCGAAACCCTGGAGCGTTTCGAGGGTGGGCATTTTCGTGAAGTGTTGACGGTGGGCGCCGTGGGGACGTTCGCGGTCGGTTGGCTGTTGCCGCGATTGGCGGATTTTCAGCAGAAACATCCGTACATAGATTTGCGCCTGTCGACTAATAACAACCGGGTGGACGTGGCCGCTGAAGGTCTGGATTACGCCATTCGCTTTGGTGCGGGGGCGTGGCATGGAATTGAAGCGGTGCGGTTGATCGAGGCACCACTGTCGGTGCTCTGTGTGCCGGAGATCGCCCGGCAATTGCAGGCGCCAGAGGATCTGTTGCAACAAACACTGTTGCGCTCCTATCGCACGGATGAGTGGCCGGAGTGGTTTCAGGCGACCGGTCTTTCGGCCCATGCCGTGCTGCCCCGGAGCATCGTCTTCGATTCCTCTCTGGCGATGATGGAGGCTGCGTTGCAAGGTGCAGGTGTGGCATTGGCGCCGCCGCTGATGTTTGCCCGGCAACTGGCGGCGGGCGCAATCGAGCAACCGTTCGCCATCGGGATCACCACCGGCAGCTACTGGCTGACCCGCTTGCAGTCGCGCCCCGAAACGTCGGCGATGGCGGTGTTCCGGGGCTGGCTGCTGCAAGCGGCCCAGATGAAATAGTGTGAACACCACTCCTTGTGGGAGCGGTGTTTCCAGAGGTTTAGCGCACCAGGCACGGCCGCTTGTTATCGAACTTCCATCCCGGAATCAGAAACTGCATCGCCACGCTGTCGTCCCGCGCGCCGAGCCCCATGCTTTTGTACAGCTCATGGGCCTTGGCCAGTTGATCCATGTCCAGCTCAACCCCCAGGCCAGGTTTTTTCGGTACTTGCACGCAGCCGTCGACGATTTGCAGCGGTGCCTTGGTCAGGCGCTGGCCGTCCTGCCAGATCCAGTGGGTGTCGATGGCCGTGATCTCGCCCGGCGCGGCGGCCGCGACGTGGGTGAACATGGCCAGGGAAATATCGAAGTGGTTGTTGGAATGCGAGCCCCAGGTCAGGCCCCATTCATGGCACATCTGCGCCACCCGCACCGAGCCCTGCATCGTCCAGAAGTGCGGGTCGGCCAAGGGAATGTCCACCGACTGCAACTGGATCGCGTGGCCCATTTCCCGCCAGTCGGTGGCGATCATGTTGGTCGCGGTTTTCAGGCCCGTGGCCCGACGAAACTCGGCCATGACTTCACGGCCCGAGTAACCGTTTTCCGCCCCGCACGGGTCTTCGGCATAAGCCAGAACGTGATGCTGATCCCGGCACAGGCGGATCGCGTCCTTGAGCGACCAGGCGCCATTCGGATCGAGGGTGATGCGCGCATCTGGAAAGCGCTCGGCGAGGGCCGTGACCGCTTCGATTTCCTCGTCGCCGCTCAACACGCCGCCCTTGAGTTTGAAGTCCTTGAAGCCATAGCGGGCGTGAGCGGCGACCGCCAGGCGCACCACGGCGTCGGCGCTCATGGCTTTTTCGTGACGTACGCGGAACCAGTCATTGTCGGCATCCGGCTCATCGCGATAAGCCAGATTGGTTTCGTTGCGATCACCGACGTAAAACAGGTAGCCGAGCATTTTCACTTCATCACGCTGCTGACCTTCGCCGAGCAAAGCGGCGACCGGCACGTCCAGGTGCTGGCCAAGCAAGTCGAGCAGGGCGGCTTCCAGGCCGGTGACCGCGTGAATGGTGATACGCAGGTCAAACGTCTGCAAACCGCGACCGCCGGCATCGCGATCGGCGAAGGTCTGGCGCACTTGATTGAGGATCTTCTGGTAAGTGCCGATCGGGCTGCCGATCACCAGTGCGCGCGCGTCTTCCAGGGTCTGGCGAATGCGCTCGCCACCGGGTACTTCGCCGACGCCGGTGTGGCCGGCGTTGTCTTTGAGGATCACGATATTGCGGGTGAAGAACGGGCCGTGGGCACCGCTCAGGTTGAGCAGCATGCCATCGTGGCCGGCCACCGGCACAACCTGCATGCTGGTGATGATCGGGGCTTTTGCGGCTTCTTGTGGGTTCATTTTTTGTCCTTTAAACCAATGTTCAAGCGTGATTCGGCGCTGGTTTGCCCAGTGCAACGGCCGGTACGGGTTTCGGTTTATTGCGCGCGGCGAAGACGATGATCGCGGCGATGATCGAGGTGGCGGCCAGGCCGTAGAGCCCGCCCTGGATTGAACCGGTGTGCTCTTCCAGCAAACCGAAAGTGGTCGGCGCCACGAAGCCGCCGAGGTTGCCCACCGAGTTGATCAGCGCGATCACGCCGGCAGCGATCCGCGCATCCAGGTACGCCTGGGGAATCGGCCAGAACAGTGACGAAGCCGATTTGAAACCCAGTGCGGCGAAGCAGATCGCAACAAAGGCGAAGATCGGCCCGCCGGTGGTGGACATGAACATCCCCGCCGCAGCGATCAGCAGGGCAGTGGCGACCCAGGCTTGCTGGTGCTTCCATTTGCCCGACAGCGAGGCAAAGGCGTACATGCCGACGATCGACAGCAACCACGGAATCGAGTTGAACAAGCCGACCTGGATGTCGCTCAGGTCGCCCATTTTCTTGATGATGCTTGGCAGCCAGAAAGTCGCGGCATAGATAGTCAATTGAATGAAGAAGTAGATCAGGCAGAACAGAATGATCTGGCGATCCTTGAGCAGTGTGCCCAGCGACGGTTTGATCGGCGTCGCGGCTTCGCGGGCCAGTTGTTCGTCATCGATGGCTTTGACCAGCGCGTCCTGTTCAGCCAGGGTCAGCCATTTGGCGTCGTGGGGTTTGGAGTCCAGCCAGCACCAGACGAACACGCATAACCCGACCGAGAACATGCCCTCGATGAAGTACATCCACTGCCAGCCGTGCATGCCCAAACCGTTGATTTGCAGCAGCAGCCCCGACAGCGGGCCGGAGATCAGCGAAGCAATCGCCGAGCCGCTGAGGAAGATCGCAATCGCCTTGCCGCGTTCCACACCGGGCAACCAGCGGGTGAAGTAATAGATCACCCCGGGAAAGAACCCGGCTTCAGCCACGCCGAGCAGAAAACGCAGGATGTAGAAGTGGGTTTCGTTCTGGATGAACGCCATGCAGGCGGCCACCAGGCCCCAGGTCAGCATGAT
Organism: Pseudomonas sp. B21-019; assembly: GCF_024749225.1. Classification (NCBI taxonomy): domain Bacteria; kingdom Pseudomonadati; phylum Pseudomonadota; class Gammaproteobacteria; order Pseudomonadales; family Pseudomonadaceae; genus Pseudomonas; species Pseudomonas sp. B21-019. The sequence continues at coordinate 4,140,245 of NZ_CP087193.1, read as the reverse complement.
GCGGGTCAGCCAGATTCGCGCGCCGACTTTTTGCAGGAGGATGTTTGAGGGGACTTCGAACAGCGCGTAACCGATGAAGAACAGACCGGCACCGAGGCCGTAGGCGGCAGCGCCAATCCCTAAGTCATGTTCCATGTGGGCGCGGACGAAGCCGATGTTCACGCGGTCGATGTAGTTGACGATGAACATGATCACGAACAGCGGCAGGACGTGGCGTTTCACTTTCGAGATGGCGGACTTCAGGACCGAATCAGCGCCATCGTGCATCCCTGGTATGGATGTATTCACTTGTTTTTCTCCCACTCGTTATTTTTATGCGGGGTGTGGCTGGATGTTGCGTTGTTGATAGACATCATACAACTGGTTTTTTTGATTCGACAAGCGCTTTGGTCCAATAAAATGGCTATTTGTTTGGTGGTTTCTATGCTTTTTGTGGTCGGGCGCGGGGCTTTGATGGTGTTGGAGTGGTCAATTTGTTGAGTGTTGTCATACAAGTTTGGTGCTGTTTTCTGAAGATTCCAGGCGATTCCGGTGCTACGATCCGGGTAGCCCTGCTTTACGGATAATCACCATGCAAGAAGAGATCGACGCACCCGCCCGAAAGCGCGCTCACAACCTGGCCCATGACCTGGTGGCCAAGCTGACCCAGAGCATCCTGCTCGGCCAGATGCTGCCGGGGGATAAGCTGCCTTCGGAGAACTCGATTGTTCAGGAGCATGGGGTCAGCCGCACGGTGGTGCGCGAGGCGATTTCGAAATTGCAGGCTTCAGGGCTGGTGGAAACCCGTCACGGCATCGGCACCTTTGTCATCGAGCGCGCACCGGAGCAGGGGTTGCGGCTGAATGTCGATACCGCGCTGGGCGTGCGCAGTATTCTGGAGTTGCGCATGGGCCTGGAAACCCAGGCCGCCGCGCTGGCAGCGGTGCGTCGCACCGATCAGCAATTGGCGCAGATGCGTGAAGCGCTGGATGACTATCAAAGTTTGCTGGCCAACAACGACAGCTGCGTCGAGGCCGACAAACGTTTCCACCTGCTGATCGCCGAAGCCACCGGCAACGTGTGCTTCACCGAGATCATGCAGCACTTGGGCAATGCGATGATTCCCCGCACCCGCGTCAATGCCGCCGAGCGCGGGTCAGCGGATTTGAGCAAGCTGGGGCAACTCGCCAACCTCGAACACGAGGCGATTCTCAACGCCATCAAGCGCCAGGATCCGGATGCTGCGCGGGCGGCGATGTGGTTGCACCTGACCAACAGCCGCGACCGCTTTTCGGCGGGCGGCAGCTGATTCGTCAGTGCTTAGGGGGGGCTCGTCGCTCAGGTTTCTTAACTCACACCAACATCGCGCATCAACAATCCAAACCGCAAATCCACCGCATCCGGAATTGGCAAATACACCGTATGCCCATCCCCTGGCGCCACTTCTATCGTCTCGCCTCTAAGGTTCTGCAGTTGATGCAGGTCGAAGTGGAAGTTGCCCTTGGGCGTCATCAATTCCATGTGATCGCCCAGGCCAAAACGATTCTTCACCCGCACCTCGGCCAGCCGGTCACGGCGTTCGCCGGTCAACTCCCCAACGAACTGTTGGCGCTCTGAAACCGAGCTGCCGTTCTGGTAGTTCTGGTATTCGTCATGCACGTGCCGGCGCAGAAAACCTTCGGTGTAGCCGCGCTGAGCGAGGGACTCCAGATCAGTCATCAAGCTGCGATCGAACACCCGGCCAGCCACCGCATCGTCGATCGCGCGGCGGTAAACCTGGGTGGTGCGCGCGCAATAGAAATGCGATTTGGTCCGGCCTTCGATCTTCAGTGAATGCACGCCCATCTGTGTCAGGCGCTCGACGTGCTGGACGGCACGCAGGTCCTTGGCGTTCATGATGTAGGTGCCGTGTTCATCCTCGAATGCCGGCATCAGTTCGCCGGGGCGATTGGCCTCTTGCAACAGGAACACCTGATCGGTCGGCGTGCCGAGGCCCAGGGTGGGTTCGGGTGAGTGGTGCTGGACGATTTCACCCAGTTGATTTTCGCTGGCCGGTGTCGCCGAGTATTTCCAGCGGCAGGCATTGGTGCAGCTGCCCTGATTGGCGTCACGCTTGTTCATGTAGCCCGACAACAGGCAGCGCCCGGAATAGGCCATGCACAACGCGCCGTGCACAAACACTTCCAGCTCCATCGCCGGGACGTGCTGGCGGATTTCGGCGATTTCTTCCAGCGACAGTTCGCGGGACAGGATGATCCGGCTCAAGCCCTGTTGCTGCCAGAACTCGACGCTGGCCCAGTTCACCGTGTTGGCTTGCACCGACAGGTGGATCGGCATCTGCGGGAAGTGTCGGCGCACCAGCATGATCAGGCCGGGGTCGGACATGATCAGCGCGTCCGGCGCCATGCCGATTATCGGCTCCAGGTCCTTGAGGAACGTTTTCAGCTTGGCGTTGTGCGGGGCGATGTTCACCACTACATAGAAGCGTTTGCCCTGGGCCTGGGCCTCGCTGATGCCGAGCGCGAGGTTGGCGTGATCGAATTCGTTATTGCGCACCCGCAGGCTGTAGCGCGGCTGGCCGGCGTATACCGCATCGGCACCGTAGGCGAAGGCATAACGCATGTTTTTCAGGGTGCCGGCAGGGGCGAGCAGTTCCGGGGGGATGAGTGGCATGGCGCAAGTCATGGCAGTGTCGATCGCAAAAGCCGGCAAGGGTAAGCGGCCTGCACGCGGGGTTTATTGATCTGGATCTATGCTTGACCAACAAACAGATGGCACTCGCGCCAACCGTGGCGGACTAAACATAAGGACGCGAATTTTCGCCTCTGCGCATTGGCATGGACCGGACATGAACGAAACGAAGCTCCAGAACACTTCGCTGATGGTCTTGCTGGCTGTGGTGACCGTTGCCTTCGTCTGGATTCTGCTGCCGTTCTACGGTGCGGTGTTCTGGGCGGCCATCCTCGGCATTCTGTTTGCGCCCTTGCAGCATCAATTGCAGCTGAAATTTGGTTGGTCACGCAACCTGACGGCCCTGTGCACCTTGAGTCTGTGTGTGCTGATTGCGATCCTGCCGGTAATCATCATCAGTACCTTGCTGGTTCAGGAGGGCGCGGCGCTTTATGGCCGAATCGAAAGCGGCGAACTGGACATTGCCGGGCATGTGTCGCAGTTCAAGCACAGCCTGCCGCTGTACTTTCAGCACTTGCTCGATCGTTTCGGCATGGGTGAGCTGAGCGGGCTTCGCGAGAAAATCATCAAGAGCATGATGCAAGGCAGTCAATTTCTGGCGTCCCAGGCGTTCAGTTTTGGCCAGGGGACGTTCGATTTCGTGGTGGGCTTTTTCATCATGCTGTATCTGCTGTTTTTCTTTCTGCGGGACGGCTCCGAACTGGCGCGCAAAGTACGCGCGGCGATACCGCTGGAAGATAACCAGAAGCGTCGCTTGCAACTCAAATTCAATCGGGTGGTGCGGGCCACGGTGAAGGGCAGTTTGCTGGTGTCGATCACGCAAGGGGCGTTGGGCGGGTTGATTTTCTGGTTTCTGGATATCCCGAGCGTGCTGCTCTGGGCGGTGTTGATGGCATTCCTGTCGTTGTTGCCGGCGGTGGGGGCGGGCATCGTCTGGGTGCCGGTGGCGGCGTACTTCCTGCTCAGCGGTGCGATCTGGCAGGGCACGGTGCTCGCGTTGTTCGGGGTGTTCGTGATCGGGTTGGTGGACAATGTCCTGCGACCGATCCTGGTGGGCAAGGACACCAAAATGCCCGACTACCTGATTCTCATCTCGACCCTCGGCGGCCTGGCGATTTTCGGCCTGAACGGTTTTGTCATCGGCCCGTTGATTGCCGCATTGTTCATGTCGAGCTGGGCGATTTTCGTCGATACCAAACAGCGGGTTCAGCTGCCTTAAGCGCTGAGCTGGCCTGAACCGATGCGTTGCGACAGGGCCTGGGCGTCGGGAAGCGAAGTGAGCGGACCGCTGATCGGTTCGCCGTCCTGCACCAGATACCAGCAGGCGAGCAATCCCAGCGCTCTGAGTTGTGCGGGAACGGCGCTGCCGATAACGGACATAATCTGAACCTGAGCCATAAGTACCTCCATCAATCTATGGGGCTACCTTACGGATCGGACGCTTGAACGGACAATCAACGCTTTCGATAGTCGTCATTGATGCCGGTGAGTGTTGGCGGTCAGTCCACGACTTGATCGAGCATATGCATGACTTCCTGTTCATTGAGCAGGCCTTTGCGCACCAGGTTTTGCGTCAGCAGCGAGAGAAACTTGGCGCTGCGATGGCCTTCCAGGTGCTTGAGCTCGGTCAGTGCGTTGTACACCTTGCTGGAAGTGCACAAGCCGACAATGCGGTGCGGGTTTTGTGTGGGCATGGCGTCGTCCTTGTTTTTATCAAACTGTTGTTTATGGACAGATCAAGCTTGCGGGCCTGTGATGACATAAATATGACCAACTTTACCTGCCGGTACTGTCCCGACAGCGACCTTGACGAGATTTATTCAGACTTCGCTCACCCTGCGGCCACAAAAAAGGCCCCGCTGTTGAGGCGGGGCCTGATGAGTCTTGTTACCAGCGGTCGTCACGGTAATAACCATGGGGATGGCCATAGTAACCGCGCGGTGGGCCATAGTAGCCGCGTGGTGGACCGTAATAAATCGGTGCCGGGCGGTAGTACATCGGTTGTTGGACGTAGACCGGCGCCGGTTGATAGTAGACAGGCGGTGGCTGTACGTAGACCGGTTGAGGTTGAACATAAACCGGTTGTTCTACATACACCGGCCGGTCGCGACCAATGATTGCCGAGCCGATGATTGCCGAGCCGACGATCGCACCAAACACAGCCGGACCTTCCCAGCCACGACCACCTGCTTCTGCCTGCCCTGCGATAGCGAGAGCACCGATCAGCAAGGCTACTGTGGGGATTTTACGGATCATGATAAGTCCTCGGTTCTTCGACCCGGCGCTCGCGTCTGCAATAGACGCAAGTTGTCGCGGGGATACTTCTAAGACAGCGTTTTTTTGAAAATCAGCACAGCCGTTGGGTAAATTTTGTGTAAGGTCTGTACCGGTTTCTTTACGGTGCTGTCTGGTACAGACATACCCTTATGATCGACCACAATCGGGTGGAATTGTTAATTCCGTCCATCTGAAAGTGCTATTGAAGGAGAGATTCGGATGCAGATGAACCCCAACAAAGACACCCAGTTGTGCATGTCACTCTCGGGGCGCCCCGGCAATTTCGGCCTGCGGTTTCACAATCATCTGTACGAACAACTGGGGCTGAATTTTTACTACAAGGCTTTCAGCAGCCAGGACCTGACGGGGGCTGTCAGCGGTATTCGTGCGTTGGGCATTCGGGGTTGCGGCGTGTCGATGCCGTTCAAGGAGGCCTGCATCGCGCTGGTCGATGAGCTGGATGCATCGGCCGAGGCTATTCAATCGATCAACACTATCGTCAACACCAACGGCCACCTCAAGGCCTACAACACCGATTACATCGCCGTCGCCCAGTTGCTTGAAACCCACCAGGTGCCCAAGGATTCGACCTTCGCCCTGCGCGGCAGCGGCGGCATGGCCAAGGCCGTGGCCAGCGCCTTGCGCGATGGCGGCTACAAAAACGGCTTGATCGTGGCCCGTAACGAACGCGCCGGGCGTGCCCTGGCTGAATCGCTGGGTTACCAATGGCAGGCGGAACTGGGCGCTCAACGCCCGCAGATGCTGATCAACGTCACGCCAATCGGCATGACCGGCGGCCCGGAAGCCGATCAACTGGCGTTTCCCCCTGAAGCCATTGCTACCGCCGAAACGGTCTTCGATGTGGTGGCGATCCCCTCGGAAACACCGCTGATCGTGCGTGCTCGTGCCGAAGGCAAACGGGTGATCACCGGGCTCGAAGTGATTGCGATCCAGGCGCTGGAACAGTTCGTGTTGTACACCGGCGTGCGACCGACCGATGAGCAGTTTCAGAAGGCCGTGGCGTTTGCCCGGAGCTGATCATCCCCAAATGTGTTGGCTGTACTGGCCCCTTCGCGGGCAAGCCACGCTCCTACAGGTTCTGCGCTGACCTTGTGGGAGCGTGGCTTGCCCGCGATTGCCGCGACTCGGTCACCCGCCATTGCCGTGAAAATCCCGGCCTATACTGCTCGCCAGCAAGCGAAGACTTGCTCTCCCGTCACCGAGACCGAGGTTCTCATGCATCCCGCCATTCTCAACCTGGATCAGGTCGAACTTGTACCGCTGCCCGAAGGTTTTGCCCCCACCGGTGAAGCCGCCAACCGCTATCAGCAACGCCAGGCCCGCATCGGCCAGCAACTGGGCGCGCAAAAGCTGGGTTATCGGTTGTACGCCCTGGAGCCTGGCATGCGCGGCAGTCCGTTTCATAGTCATCGGGTCAACGAGGAGATGTTCTACATCGTGGCCGGGGAAGGGGAGGTTCGCCTTGGCGCCGAACGCTTCCCGATTCGCGCCGGGGACGTGATCGCCTGCCCCGCGGGCGGTCCTGAAACCGCGCACCAGATCATCAACAACAGCCAGGGCGAGTTGCGCTATCTGGCGGTCAGCAGCCAGCAATCACCGGACATTTGCGAATACCCGGACTCCGGCAAATACGTGGTGATGGACGACTTCAAAGTCGATGCCAAGGGCAATGCGTCAGGCTTCGTTGCCGTCGCGAGGCAGGCCGATGGCGTGGATTATTGGGATGGGGAGTAGTCATTCAACGTTGAACACGTTCCTGTAGCAGCTGCCGAGCAGCGCGAGGCGGCGCTCGGCGGCGAAGCCGTCGTAAACCCTATATACGCGGTTACCCTGAAACACCGCATAGCATGAATTCACGACGGCTGCGCCGCCGAACGCAGCCTCGCGCTGCTCGGCAGCTGCTACGGCCGATACCGGGGCTTTATTCGAGGCGCGCCAGGCGTTCTTCCAGTGCCGCGATTCGCGCTTCAAGCTCTTCGATTCGCTCAACCGACACGCCGCCACCGGTGCCACGTTCCGCCGGGTTCTGTCGGGCCGCAAGGATCGCTTCGATATCCGCCGGATCGCCCAGCGCATGCATGTAACGATCTTCGCGCTGGCCGGCCTGGCGCGGAATCAACAGCGCCAGGCCTCGGGCGATCAAGCGCTCCAGTTGATGCACCACCTGTTCGGCATCTTCGAAGTCATGCATGCGGCCGCTGCGGGTCAGCAGTTCGTTGACCGTCTGCGGGCCGCGCAGGAACAACAGCCCCGTCAGAATCACCTGTGCTGGCACCAGTTCCAGCGCCTTGTCGACCCGATGTTCCCAGCGGTCGGCACGGCTGCCCATCACCAGCCGGGTGAAGCCGCGACCTTCAAGGGCCCGCAGGCTCTGGCCAACCTGGCCCTGGCTGAGGTTCATCACCGGTTCGCGGCTGGTTTTCTGGTTGCAGGCAATCACCAGGGCATTGAGGGTCAGCGGATAGGTTTCCGGGCTGGTGGCCTGTTTCTCGATCAACGAGCCCAGAATGCGGATTTCCGTGCTGTTGAGCCGCGGTTCGTCGAAGGTCGTCTCTTGTTCAGTGCTCATCGCGCTTTTCCCTAGGCAGTCGAGCCGCCTAGCCTAATCCTTGCTGGATAAAAGACAAGTCGCAGGGCGCGCCGGCATGGCTATAATCGCTCCACGTTTTTTACTCCCGTCACCACACGAGACTGCCATGACTATTTCCCTGTACGCCGCTTCCGTTCCGGTTTTCCAGCAAATGCTCAACGCCCTGAGCAACAACCTGAGCAAGGCTGAAGCCCACGCTACCGCGAAAAACATCGACCCGAACGCGTTCCTGCAGGCCCGTCTGTACCCGGACATGTTCCCGCTTGTACGTCAGGTGCAGATCGCCGTTGATTTCGCCAAGGGCGTTTCGGCGCGTCTGGCTGAAGTCGAACTGCCGAAATACGACGACACAGAAACCACCTTCGCCGAACTGCAAGCATTGATCGCCAAGGTCCTGGCCTTCATCGGCGAGATCAAACCCGAGCAGATCGACGGCAAGGAAGGCATCGAAATCGTGACCCGTCCTGGCACTCCTAAAGAGAAGCGCTTCACTGGCCAGGCTTACCTGCTGAGCTACGGTCTGCCGCAGTTCTTCTTCCACGTCACCACCGCCTACGCGCTGCTGCGTCACAACGGTGTGGAAGTGGGCAAGCGCGATTACATGGGCGCGTTCTAAACCACCCAGGTACAAAAAAGCCCGCCAAGGTGTAAGCCTTGGCGGGCTTTTTTGCAGGTTGATTGTCATTGCTGCGACTATCGTCAAAAGATCGCAGCCTTCGGCAGCTCCTACGTTGGATCGGCGTACACCCTGTAGGAGCTGCCGAAGGCTGCGATCTTTTGATCTTGGCTTTTTTAGGCCAAACGCTGCGCCTTCAACTCTTCACCCTGGCACGCCGCCGCGGTGAACAGCACGTCGGTTGAGGAGTTCAGCGCGGTTTCCGCCGAGTCCTGCAACACACCGATGATGAAACCGACCGCCACCACTTGCATGGCGATTTCGCTCGGGATGCCGAACAGGCTGCACGCCAGCGGAATCAGCAGCAACGAACCGCCAGCCACGCCCGAAGCGCCACAGGCACAGATCGCCGCGACGATGCTGAGCAGAATCGCCGTCGGAATATCCACGGCAATGCCCAAGGTGTGCACGGCGGCCAGCGTCAGTACGGTGATGGTGATCGCTGCGCCGGCCATGTTGATGGTCGCGCCGAGGGGGATCGACACCGAATAGGTGTCTTCGTGCAGGCCCAGACGTTTGCTCAACTCCAGGTTGACCGGAATGTTCGCCGCCGAGCTGCGGGTGAAGAAAGCGGTGATGCCGCTCTCGCGCAGGCAGGTGAGTACCAGCGGATACGGGTTGCGACGCAGCTTCCAGAACACGATGACCGGGTTCATCACCAGCGCCACGAACAGCATGCAGCCCAGCAGCACCGCCAGCAGGTGCATGTAACCGATCAACGCGCCGAAACCGGAAGTGGCGAGGGTCGAAGCCACCAGACCGAAGATCCCCAACGGCGCAAAACGGATCACCAGGCGCACGATCACGGTCACGCCATTGGACAAATCGCCCAGCACTTCGCGCGTCGTCTCGCCGGCATGGCGGATCGCAACGCCCATGCCGATCGCCCACGCCAGAATGCCGATGAAGTTGGCGTTCATCAGTGCGCTGACCGGGTTGTCGACCACGCTGAGCAGCAGGCTTTGCAGCACTTCGCTGATGCCGCCCGGCGCGGTGACCGCAACGTCCTGGGTCGACAGCACCAGGCTCGACGGAAACAACGTACTGGCGATCACCGCCACCACGGCTGCGGCGAAGGTGCCTAGCAGATACAGAAACAGAATCGGCCGGATATGGGTTTCCTGACCGTGTTTGTGGTTGGCAATCGAAGCCATGACCAGCACGAACACCAGAATCGGCGCGACAGCCTTGAGCGCCGACACGAATACTTTGCCAATGAAGGCGGTGGACTTCGCCACCTCGGGCGCGAACAGGGCCAGGGCAATCCCGGCGATCAGGCCGATGATGATTTGCGTGACCAGGCTGCTGCGTTTCAGGCGTTGAAAAAGAGAAGGGGATGAAGCGGTCATAACGGTATCTCTGATTTTATTAGGGTGCAGGGTTCCTCGGCTCATGCAGCAAAAAGCCGGGCAGGCCACATGGAGGGAACCGAAGGGGTCGCCACATCAATGCCAATCAATGGCCGATGAGCAAGGTGTCAATCTCGCGGGTCGCGGACTTTATCACAGCGTAGCCGCGATCCTTCAGACCTGTGACGATCTGCCACCCGATTGTTCAACGCGATTTGCAGGTTCGTGCAACTTCGCCCGGAAACACTCTGTTAAGCTTCGCCATCCTCATTTTCTAGTTCTGCCAGTGGGCCTTCGGGCTGTCGCTGGTGTCGTCGTTTTCCTGGAGTTCTGCATGCTGTTGCCCATTCTTCTGTTGTCCGCCGCCGGTTTCACGGTGCTGACCACGGAATTCATCATCGTCGGCCTGTTGCCGGCAATCGCCCGTGACCTGGACGTCAGCATTCCTCAAGCGGGTTTGCTGGTGACCTTGTTCGCGTTCACCGTGGCCGCGTTCGGGCCGTTCCTGACGGCGTATTTCGCAAGGTTTGAACGACGCAAACTGTTCATCAGCGTGTTGATCATGTTCGGCCTAGCCAACACGCTGGCGGCATTTGCGCCGAACATTTGGGTGATGGCCATTGCCCGGTTGATTCCCGCGCTGGGGTTGCCGGTGTTCTGGGCATTGGCCAGTGAAACCGCGGTGGACATTGTCGGCCCGGACTACGCCGGGCGGGCGATTGCCAAGATTGGTTTCGGCATCGTCTGCGCCACCGTATTCGGCATTCCGGTCGGCACGTTGATTTCCGATGCGTTCGGCTGGCGCAGTGCTTTCGGCATTCTGGCGGTGATTGCGTTTGCCAAGGCGCTGTTGCTGTTTATCTATTTGCCGAAAACCAGCCTGCACCAGCATCAGGTGAGTTTCCGTTCGCAGTTCAAGATCCTGCGCAGCCCGCTGATGCTGGGTCATGTACTGCTGTCGATCCTGGTGTTCAGCGGCATGTTCACCGCCTACACCTACCTGGCCGACATTCTTGAACGCCTCGCCGGTTTCAACGGCACCGTGGTCGGCTGGTGCCTGATGGGCTTCGGCGCGGTCGGGCTGATCGGCAACTCGCTGGGCGGTCGCGCGGTGGATCGTCACCCGCTGATCGCTTCTATGACGTTTTGCGCATTCATGATTGCCGGCATGGTGACGCTGGTGCCGAACATTCACTCGCCACTGGGGCTGGCGGCGGCGATGGGGATTTGGGGTGTGACCCAGGCGGCATTGTTCCTGGTCAGTCATGTGCGGTTGATGAAGGCGGCGCCTGAAGCGCCGGCCTTCGCGGCGTCGTTGAACATTGCCGGGGCCAACCTCGGGATCGGCCTGGGCGCCATGGTCGGCGGCCGGGTGATCGACAGTGTGGGCCTGGGCGGACTGGGTTTCGCCGCAGCCGGTTTTATCCTGGTTTCGATTCTCCTGGCCATGGCGCTGATGACCTTCAAGCCTCGCGAAATCTGCGCCTGAGGCTTCACATCTCGGTGAACAGCTCGCGTCGGGCACCTTCGGTAATGGCGACAATGCCGGGGTGCTTGACCTTGCGTTCCACCGAAATGGCGTAGAACGACTCGCGCACCGCGTCGGTCTGGCCGATCAACTCCACGCCGCATTGGCGTTTCACCTCGTCGGCAATCACGCTCGGGCCGATGAATATCCCGCTACCGGATTGGCCGAAAGCCTGCATCAAAGCGCTGTCGTCGAACTCGCCGACGATTCGCGGCTGGATCTGCTGTTCGGCAAACCAGCGTTGCAAGCGACTGCGCACCACGGTTTCCGGCCCGGGAATCAACAGCGGGGCGCCGTGCAGGCTGCGGGGGAAATCCTGGCCGTATCGCGCCGTCAGTTCAGCGGTGGCGAAGAAGCTGATACCGCATTCGCCGAGCTTCTGGCTGTAGCCCTTGATGTCCAGATGCGAGGGCATCGGGCTGTCGGAAATCACCAGGTCGAGGCGTTGAATCGCCAGGTCGGCGAGCAATCGTTCCAGTTTGTCTTCGCGGCAGGTGATGCGTAGCGGCTCGCTCAACTCCATGGTCGGCGCGATCAGGCGATAGACGATGGATTTGGGCACCACGTCGGCGACGCCCACCCGAAACAGAATCTGTTGCTCATTGGGCTGCGCCCGCAGCATCAGTTCCAGCTCGCCCCCAAGTTGAAACATCTGCTCGGCGTAGGGCAGGGTCTGACGCCCGGCTTCGGTGAGTTCCAGTTGCCGCCCGACCCGGCGAAACAATTCAACGCCATAGGTTTGTTCGAGCAGGGAAATCTGCCCGCTGATGGTCTGTGGCGTCAGGTTCAACTGCTCGCAGGCGCGCACGATGCTGCCGGTCTTGGCCACCACCCAGAAATAATGCAGCTGTCGATAATTGAGCATGTTGGTGAGATCCCTTGTTCCCATCATCTGTAGGAGCTGTTGTAGGAGCTGCCGAGTGAAACGAGGCTGCGATCTTTTGTTTTTAACGAACAAGATCAAAAGATCGCAGCCTCGTTTCACTCGACAGCTCCTACAAGCATACATACGACACATGTCGATTCGTAAAAACCGAAGTATAACCGCTGAAAATACGAATTTTCCTGAAGTATTTGTCTCTTTAGACTGCCTCGCTATCGACGGATCGCCTTTCGGGTTCTGTCTGTTCTATCGAGGAAAGCATCATGAAGCTTAAAACCACCGCGCTGCTGATCACCTCTTTACTGGTGTTGGCCGGTTGCGACCAGGCCGAGAAAAGTGCTCAGCAATTGATGGGCAAGGCCGCCGAAAGCGCCAAACAGGCGATTGACGATACCCACAAAGCCGCCGAACAAGCGTTGAGCGAGGCCACGAGCGGCCTGATCGGCAAGAAAGAACAACCGGCCAAAGAGACGGGCAAAACCGACTCTTCGTCCCAGGAAATCTAAACCGTCTACAACGAGTCAGGACTGACCCATGGAATACCTTTTAGAGCTCGCTGCAAGCCCCACCGCCTGGGTCGCCCTGGCCACGTTGGTGGTGATGGAAATCGTGCTCGGCATCGATAACCTGATCTTCATCTCGATCCTCACCAATAAGCTTCCCGAACAGCATCGCCAGAAGGCGCGGCGTATTGGTATCGGCATGGCGTTGATCTTGCGCCTGGCGCTGTTGAGCACCATCGCGTTCATCGTCCAGTTGACTGAACCGGTGATCGACATTCTCGGCCACGCGTTCTCCTGGAAGGACATGATCCTGATCGCCGGCGGCCTGTTCCTGTTGTGGAAGGCGACCACCGAGATTCATCACAGCATGGACCCGTCGCCGGAAGATCCGACGTCGGCCACCTCGACCGTGACCCTGGGCTTTGCCGCCGCCATCGGTCAGATCCTGATGCTGGACATGGTGTTCTCCATCGACAGCATCATTACCGCTGTCGGCATGACCGAGCATTTGCCGATCATGATCATCGCGGTGGTGGTGTCGGTCCTGGTGATGTTGCTGGCTGCTGACCCGTTGGCCAAGTTCATCAACGACAACCCGACGGTGGTGATGCTGGCGCTGGGCTTCTTGATCATGATCGGCATGACGCTGATCGCCGAAGGTTTCGGCGCCCACGTACCGAAAGGCTATGTCTACGCGGCCATGGCGTTCTCGGCGACGATCGAAGGCTTGAACATGCTGTCGCGGCGGGCCAAACAGAGGCGCGTTGCCGCAGAAGCTTAATCGCCGATAAACGAAACGGCCGCCTGAACTCGCGAGAGTCCAGGTGGCCGTTTTTTGTTTGTACGACTGAAAAGCGCCAGTCAGTGCGCGGTGATGGGGTGTGTAGCCGGTTTATCGGTTTTGGCCACGGGCGCCGATTGAACCGGGTGGTGATGGTGCCGACGGGTAATGCGCAATACGCCCCACAACATGGCGGCGGCCACTGCCAGCCAGCCGGAAATCAACATCACAATGGTCATTGTCAGGCTCATCAGTGCCTCCTCTTTGCCCTGCCGCGGGCGCACACTCTTCCTTGGTAAAGGACAGTCTAGCCGTTGCTGTGTTTCAGGCTATTGACCAAAGGTCGCCTGTCATCAACCCGTTCGCTCTATCAAATGCAAACAACTGCCGGTTAAGGCTATACCGCTGTCGCGCGGCATCCTATGATCGACGGCCAAGCCGGCTGCGTGATCGCCTGGCGTCTGAACAAGAGAGTGATGATGGTGCGGGTATTTTCTCGAATTCGATCTTTGGCACTGATCGTTGGCTGCGTTGCCGGCCTGGCTGGCTGCGCGGGGAGCGTAGCGCCTGAGATCAAGCGTCTGCCGGAGCGTGTCGAACTCAGCGGTACGTTCTACCGCGGGCAAAGTTATCAGAGCGGGCCTCAAGTGCTGGCCAGCCTGTTGTCCCAACAGGACATCGTGATAACTCCGGGGTTGCTCGAAAAGCCCCTGAATTTACCGGGTGCCGAAGACCGGTTGCAGCAGAACATGCAAAACCTCGCCCGCGAATACGGGATGGTGGTCTATCCCCTCGACAGCCAATTGCCGGCGCTGCTGACCCAGGTCGCGGCCGGTTATCCGGTGATGGTGCGCATTACTGAAGGCTCGGCGTTCTGGGCCGGGCCGCGATACGCCATTCTTGCCGGTTACAACCGTCAGAAGCAGACCGTGTTGCTGCGCACCGGGATGGATCGTCGGTTGCTGATGGGGTTCAGCGCCTTTGAGTCGGCGCTCGAGAATGCAGGCGGTTGGGCCGTTTTGATCCAGAAGCCGGACCAGATTCCGGCCAACGTCGATCAGCAGCGCTGGCTGAAAGCGGCGAACGATCTTGCCCAATCTGGTCAGGAGCAAGCGGCAGCCAGGGCGAAGAAGGCGCTGACCGCGCAGTAGTTTCCGCTCGTCATCTGCAAGGCACGACTCAGCGTTTTTGGTCTCTTATATAAAGGGCCCGGATTCTCGCCGGGTCGTGACCAGGAGGCGCCCATGGCTCATCCCAATACCCCCGACGGCCCGCACTCGTCCGAGCATTCGTCCGATAATGAGTTGGGGTTTGACCCCGATTCTCCGGACGTTGCTGATCCTCAGGTCGACCCCATCGGACCTGCCAGGGCGCCCAGGGACATAAAGCCGGGTGAGGAGGGCAAGAAGAAGCCGGCCAAGCCTTACGACCCACTCGGTAATTTGAGGCCCAAGTCTTAGTGAGAGGTGCATATGTCTACCGATTCGAGCTTCGATGACAAACATCCAGACTCTCCCGACAGTGTTCCAACAACCCTTGAGCCGGACGTGGACCCGGTGATGGACCCAGACAGCCCGTTAAGGGATCCCTTGGCCAGGCCGATGGTGGTGCCGACGAAGCATCCACAGGGCTGGCGAGACCCGAGTGCCGGGGATGGCATTCCGGATGACGATCAGATGCCATTGCCCAATGATTGACCGCCGGACGAAAACCGCCCGCCAACAAACCGCCCGCCAACAAAAAGCCCCGATTATTCGGGGCTTTCGTTGGCGGGTGTTTCGACCTTATTTCGAGGCTTCAACCACACCGCTCTGGCGATGTTTGAGGTTCTTCTCTGACTTGTATTGCAGGGCGACGGACGGCACGTTGGTGCTCTTGCCGGTTTCGACCCAGCTACGAATCCGTGTCGCATCGGCAAAGTGCGTGTACTTGCCGAAGGCATCGAGAATCACCAGCGCAACCGGACGGTTACCCATGCTGGTCACCAGCACCAGGCAGTGACCGGCCTCGTTGGTAAAACCGGTTTTCGTCAGCTTGATGTCCCAGTTCGGCTTGTTGATCAAATGGTCGGTGTTGTGGAACCCCAGGCTGTAGTTGGGTTTACGGAAACTGACGGTTTTTTCCTTGGTGGTGCTCAGCTCGGTCAATAGCGGGTACTTGTGCGCGGCGATCAGCAGTTTGCTCAGGTCGCGGGCGGTGGACACGTTGCGCGGGGAGAGGCCCGTCGGTTCGACGAAGTGGGTGCTGGTCATGCCCAGCGCCTTGGCTTTGGCGTTCATGGCGGCAATGAACGCGACATAACCGCCCGGATAGTGATGCGCCAGCGTCGCGGCGGCACGGTTTTCCGATGACATCAGGGCGATCAGCAGCATCTCGCGGCGCGACAATTCGCTTTTGAGTTTGACCCGGGAGAACACGCCCTTCATTTCCGGGGTGTCGCTGATGTTGACGGGAATGTATTCGTCCATGTTCTGCCGCGCTTCCACGACCACCAGGCCGGTCATCAGTTTGCTGACGGACGCGATGGGTACGACGACATCAGGGTTGCTGGCATAGATGACTTTGTTGGTTTGCAGATCCATCAGCAAAGCGCTGCCGGACGCGATCTTCAGTTGTGAATTGTCTCGTGGCGCCGCGGTGGTTTCAGCGGCGTTGACCGTTGGCGTGATGAAAGTCCCTGTAACTGCAAAAACTAGGCTCAGGATGGAAAGACGGATTTTCACGCTGGCAGACTCATAAAGGGTGGATATGCCGTTCTGTAACGGGCTGTTTCTTAAAAACGTCGCATTTTAGGAGTATGTGCCAGGAAAGCCATAGGCGCCTGTAAGAGAGGGGGTAAAAGTGAAGAATATTTAATGCTGTAACTCTTTCTTTACTATTTGGCTTTGCAGTTGTCCGACCTCTGTGATCGAGCTGTTTGCTACAGGCAAAAAGAACCCCGCGATGGGCGGGGTTCTTTTGAGTGCAGCAGGGTGAGAGTGAACTCAGCTGTGCAGTGTTTCGGCGGCGTACAACGTGTTTTCCAGCAGGCAGGCGCGGGTCATCGGGCCGACGCCACCCGGTACCGGAGTGATCCAGCCGGCACGGGCCAGGGCCGACTCGTAAGTCACGTCGCCGACCAGCTTGCCGTCTTCCTGACGGTTGATGCCGACGTCGATCACGATCGCGCCTTCCTTGATCCACTCACCTTTGACCAGGCCCGGCTTGCCGGCGGCAACCACTACCAGGTCGGCGCGACCGACGTGGCCGGCCAGATCCTTGGTGAAGCGGTGGGTGACAGTCACGGTGCAGCCGGCCAGCAGCAGTTCCATCGCCATCGGACGACCAACAATGTTGGAAGCCCCGACAATGACCGCGTCCATCCCGTAAAGATTGACGCCGGTGCTTTCCAGCAGCGTCATGATGCCTTTGGGTGTGCACGGGCGCAGCAGCGGAATACGCTGCGCCAGGCGACCGACGTTATAAGGGTGGAAACCGTCGACGTCCTTGTCGGGACGAATGCGCTCCAGCAATTTGGAGGCGTCCAGGTGTTCAGGTAGCGGCAGCTGAAGCAGAACGCCGTCGATTGCCGGGTCGTCGTTCAGGCGATCGATCAGATCGGTCAGCGCTGCTTGGGTGGTGTCGGCAGGCAGGTCATAGGCTTGGGATAGGAAGCCGACCTCTTCACAGTCTTTACGCTTGTGCGAGACATAAACCTGAGAGGCAGGATCGCTGCCGACCAGGATCACCGCGAGGCCGGGCGTGCGCAGGCCTTGCTGGCGACGCTCGGCAACTCGTTTGGCGATCTGCTGGCGCAGGCTGGCGGCGATCGATTTGCCGTCGATTAGTTGTGCAGTCATTGCGCGTGATTAACCATCGAGAGGGGAAAAAAAGAGAGCGCATTCTCGCATGTCATGAGGTGAGGGCAAAGGCGCTTGGTCTGCAAATTCCCCTAACTCCTTTAATTAAATGAATTTTTTTCAAAAAGGATTTGACGACCTTCAGGGGGCTCTATACTATTCGTCGCACTTGTCGGGCACAGCCTAGCACTGGTTAAGAAGGTCGAGCGGAGTTACGGTTTCGCAAGACTGAAAAGCACTTAGTTTGTAGTCCTTCAAGGGTACAGATTAACAAGGCGCCCGTAGCTCAGCTGGATAGAGCATCCGCCTTCTAAGCGGATGGTCGCAGGTTCGAGTCCTGCCGGGTGCGCCATTAGGCAGCATTGGCACAAGTAGCGCGATATGGTGGGCGTAGCTCAGTTGGTAGAGCACGGGATTGTGACTCCCGTTGTCGTGGGTTCGATCCCCATCGTCCACCCCATATTTCGAAAGGCGCCAGATTAACAGTCTGGCGCCTTTGCTTTAACAGCTTCAACTGCGGATGTGGTGGAATTGGTAGACACACTGGATTTAGGTTCCAGCGCCGCGAGGCGTAAGAGTTCGAGTCTCTTCATCCGCACCAAATAAAGCTTCACTCATGCCGCTTGGCATGATTGAGGTTCAACAAAGAAGTTGTTTGGCTTCTTTGTCACGCAATATGGTGGGCGTAGCTCAGTTGGTAGAGCACGGGATTGTGACTCCCGTTGTCGTGGGTTCGATCCCCATCGTCCACCCCATATTCCGAAAGGCGCCAGATTTAACAGTCTGGCGCCTTTTTTGTTTCAGTGGTTTGAGTGTCGGCGGCTGCAGGTTGTGGGCCGCAGGGGCAGGTCGCTTCGTCGTATTTATGTTTCTCGATGATGCTCGATTTGCCCGCCGATCCCCTCGTGGGGTTGGCTGTCAGGGACGGATTGCCGAATCCTTCTATATATAGGAAGGTGGGTGCAGAGCCCTGGCTTGATTGGCTGTATTTGCTAACAGGGCGAGGCACAACCGTTTGTCCCCGCCTATAAATTGCCTGCTGTTTTTTTACCCGTTTTCAGTAGGGTGACTTCTTGAGTTTGACCCACTAGAATGCATGCCCTTGATTCTGGGGTCGGAAACGGCCGGCTAACGTCTGTGCAACGAGGAATATCCATGCAAGTTTCTGTTGAAAATACTTCTGCTCTTGAGCGCCGCATGAGCATCACCGTGCCGGCTGAGCGCATCGAGACTCAGGTCAACAAGCGTCTGCAGCAGACTGCCCAAAAGGCCAAGATCGCTGGCTTCCGTCCAGGCAAAGTGCCAATGAGCGTGATCCGTCAGCGTTTCGGGGCTGATGCGCGTCAAGAAGCTGTGGGCGACGTGATCCAGTCTTCCTTCTACGAAGCTGTCGTCGAGCAGAAGCTGAACCCGGCTGGTTCGCCTTCGATCGAACCTAAAACCCTGGAAGCGGGCAAGGACCTGGAATACGTAGCTGTATTCGAAGTGTTCCCTGAGTTCACCGTTGCCGGTTTCGAAGGCATCACCGTCGAGCGCCTGAGCGCCGAAGTGGCTGACGCCGATCTGGACAAGATGCTGGAAGTCCTGCGCAAGCAGAACACCCGTTTTGAAGTGGCCGATCGCGCTGCCCAGAACGAAGACCAGCTGAACATCGATTTCGTCGGCAAGGTCGACGGTGAAGTGTTCGCAGGCGGTTCTGCCAAGGGTACTCAGCTGGTGCTGGGTTCCGGCCGCATGATCCCTGGTTTCGAAGACGGTCTGGTTGGCGCTAAAGCCGGCGAAGAGCGCGTTCTGAACCTGACCTTCCCAGAGGACTACCAGAACCTCGACCTGGCAGGCAAAACTGCTGAGTTCACCGTGACCGTGAACACCGTTTCCGAGCCTAAACTGCCAGAGCTGACCGAAGAGTTCTTCGCTCAATTCGGCATCAAGGAAACCGGTCTGGAAGGCTTCCGCACCGAAGTTCGCAAGAACATGGAGCGCGAACTGCGTCAGGCGATCAAATCCAAGGTCAAGAATCAGGTGATGGACGGTCTGTTGGCCACCAACCCGATCGAAGTGCCCAAGGCTCTGCTGTCCAACGAAGTCGACCGTCTGCGCGTGCAGGCTGTTCAGCAGTTCGGTGGCAACATCAAGCCTGACCAACTGCCGGCCGAGCTGTTCGAAGAGCAAGCCAAGCGCCGCGTCGTGCTGGGTCTGATCGTGGCTGAAGTGGTCAAGCAATTCGACCTCAAGCCTGACGAAGCCCGCGTTCGCGAGATGATTCAGGAAATGGCTTCGGCCTACCAAGAGCCTGAGCAGGTTGTGTCCTGGTACTACAAGAACGACCAGCAACTGAACGAAGTCCGTTCGGTTGTGCTGGAAGAGCAAGTTGTGGATACTGTTCTGCAGAAAGCTAGCGTGACCGACAAATCGGTCTCTTACGAAGAAGCAGTCAAGCCGGTAGAAGCTCCACAAGCCGACTGATCGTTTTTGCGGTAAGAAGCACACACCATAAGCCAGCCTTCGTGCTGGCTTATGCGTATTCAAGACATAACTATTTGGGAGTGACTGCAGAGCATGTTCCGTAATTCGTATATTCAGCAGAACTCAGATATCCAGGCCGCAGGCGGCCTGGTCCCGATGGTTGTCGAGCAGTCTGCTCGTGGCGAGCGCGCCTATGATATTTACTCGCGTCTTCTCAAGGAGCGAGTGATCTTTCTGGTTGGTCCGGTAGAGGACTACATGGCTAACCTGATTTGTGCGCAACTGCTGTTCCTTGAAGCGGAAAACCCGGACAAGGACATCCATCTCTATATCAACTCCCCGGGCGGTTCGGTAACGGCGGGCATGTCGATCTACGACACCATGCAGTTCATCAAGCCAAACGTGTCGACCACCTGTATCGGTCAGGCATGCAGCATGGGCGCATTTCTGCTGACCGCCGGTGCCCCCGGCAAGCGTTACTGCCTGCCGAACTCGCGTGTGATGATTCACCAGCCACTGGGCGGTTTCCAGGGGCAGGCGTCGGATATCGAAATCCATGCCAAGGAGATCCTGTTTATCCGCGAGCGTCTCAACACGCTGATGGCCGCGCATAGCGGTCGCACTCTTGAAGAAATCGAGCGCGATACCAATCGCGATAATTTCATGAGTGCAGAAGCTGCGCGTGAGTACGGCTTGATCGACGAAGTGATCAGCCAGCGCCCTGTTTAAAATAAGCAGCCCAAAACAGGCTTGGTCGGCAGGTCCGACACCGGCGGGCTTGAAAAAGCCCGCAATAGCCTTCATCTTGTGTTGCAAGCCTATCGGATTTGGATCGAACGAATGACTGACACCCGCAACGGCGAGGACAACGGCAAGCTGCTCTATTGCTCCTTCTGTGGCAAAAGCCAGCATGAAGTGCGCAAATTGATTGCCGGCCCCTCGGTCTTTATCTGCGACGAGTGCGTCGACCTGTGCAATGACATCATCCGCGAGGAGGTGCAGGAAGCCCAGGCCGAAAGCAGCGCGCATAAATTGCCTTCGCCTAAAGAAATCAGCGGCATCCTTGATCAGTACGTGATTGGTCAGGAGCGCGCGAAAAAGGTTCTGGCCGTAGCGGTGTACAACCACTACAAACGTCTGAACCAGCGTGACAAAAAGAATGACGACGTCGAACTCGGCAAGAGCAACATCCTGCTGATCGGCCCGACAGGCTCGGGTAAAACCCTGCTGGCCGAAACCCTGGCCCGCTTGCTGAACGTTCCGTTCACCATCGCCGACGCAACCACCCTCACCGAGGCAGGTTACGTGGGGGAAGATGTCGAGAACATCATTCAGAAACTGCTGCAGAAGTGCGATTACGACGTAGAAAAAGCCCAGATGGGCATTGTCTACATCGATGAGATCGACAAGATCTCGCGCAAGTCTGACAACCCGTCGATCACCCGGGACGTTTCCGGTGAAGGCGTGCAGCAGGCCCTGCTCAAGTTGATCGAAGGCACGGTCGCTTCCGTTCCGCCTCAAGGTGGTCGCAAGCATCCGCAGCAGGAATTCCTTCAGGTCGACACCCGTAACATCTTGTTCATCTGCGGCGGTGCGTTCTCCGGTCTGGAAAAGGTTATTCAAAACCGTTCCACCAAGGGTGGCATCGGTTTCAGCGCAGAAGTGCGCAGCAAGGAAGAAGGCAAGAAAGTCGGTGAATCCCTGCGTGAAGTCGAGCCTGACGATTTGGTCAAGTTCGGTCTGATCCCGGAATTCGTCGGTCGTCTGCCAGTACTTGCCACGCTGGACGAGCTTGATGAGGCTGCGCTGATGCAGATTCTCACCGAGCCGAAAAATGCTCTGACCAAGCAGTATGCCAAGCTGTTCGAGATGGAAGGCGTGGACCTGGAATTCCGGGCCGACGCGCTGAAATCGGTCGCCAAACGTGCCCTGGAACGCAAAACCGGTGCCCGTGGCCTGCGCTCGATTCTCGAAGGTGTATTGCTCGACACTATGTATGAAATCCCCTCGCAGTCCGAGGTGAGTAAAGTAGTGATCGACGAAAGCGTTATAGAAGGCAAGTCCAAGCCTCTGTATCTCTATGAGAACAGTGAGCCGACTGCCAAGGCAGCGCCAGACGCTTAAGCGTCACACTGCTGGAATAAAGAAGGGGCCTTCGGGCCCCTTTGCTATTGTGGGAGACGGGGCAGCTAACCTGAATTTCTGGATGCGCCGGGATAAATGCGGGCGCTACCGTAAGCTCTGATTTTTAAGTGATTCTTTTATCCGCTTGTTTTTTTTGAAAACAGCCCCCATCTTGGTTTCAAGCTTACTTCCATCTGTTTACGGCCTTATGGCCGCCGTAGAGGCGAAATCATGAAGACGACCATCGAATTGCCTCTCCTGCCATTGCGTGATGTCGTGGTTTATCCGCACATGGTTATCCCGCTGTTCGTGGGGCGCGAGAAATCCATCGAAGCTCTCGAGGCAGCGATGACGGGCGACAAGCAGATCCTTCTGCTGGCTCAGCGGAATCCTGCTGACGACGATCCCGGTGAAGAAGCACTTTATCGCGTAGGCACCATTGCTACCGTTCTGCAGCTGCTCAAGCTGCCTGACGGCACCGTCAAGGTTCTTGTCGAAGGCGAGCAGCGGGGCGCCGTGGAGCGCTTCAGCGAAGTCGACGGCCACTGCCGTGCCGAAGTCTCGCTGATCGACGAAACCGAAGCCCCTGAGCGCGAATCGGAAGTGTTTGTCCGCAGCCTGCTGGCTCAGTTCGAACAATATGTGCAGCTGGGCAAGAAAGTCCCCGCTGAAGTCCTGTCGTCGCTCAACAGCATCGACGAGCCAGGTCGCCTGGTCGACACCATGGCCGCGCACATGGCCCTGAAGATCGAGCAGAAGCAGGAAATCCTCGAAATCATCGATTTGTCGGTCCGGGTCGAGCACGTTCTGGCGTTGCTGGATGCCGAGATCGATCTGCTGCAAGTCGAAAAGCGCATTCGCGGCCGCGTTAAGAAGCAAATGGAGCGCAGCCAGCGCGAGTACTACCTGAATGAGCAGATGAAGGCCATTCAGAAAGAGCTGGGTGACAGCGACGAAGGCCACAACGAAATCGAAGAGCTGAAAAAGCGCATCGATGCCGCCGGTCTGCCGAAAGATGCGTTGGCCAAGGCTCAGGCCGAACTGAACAAGCTGAAGCAAATGTCGCCAATGTCCGCGGAAGCGACCGTGGTGCGTTCGTACATCGACTGGCTGGTTCAAGTGCCATGGAAAGCCCAGAGCAAAGTGCGCCTGGACCTGGCCCGTGCCGAAGACATTCTCGACGCCGACCACTACGGTCTGGAAGAAGTCAAAGAGCGGATCCTCGAATACCTCGCCGTGCAGAAGCGCGTGAAGAAGATTCGCGGCCCGGTATTGTGCCTGGTCGGTCCTCCGGGGGTGGGTAAAACCTCTCTGGCGGAGTCGATTGCGCATGCCACCAACCGCAAATTCGTCCGCATGGCCCTCGGTGGCGTGCGTGATGAGGCGGAAATTCGTGGTCATCGCCGGACTTATATCGGTTCGATGCCAGGAAGATTGATTCAAAAGATGACAAAGGTGGGTGTCCGCAACCCGCTGTTCCTGCTCGATGAAATCGACAAAATGGGCAGCGACATGCGTGGCGATCCGGCGTCGGCGTTGCTGGAAGTGCTCGACCCCGAGCAAAACCACAACTTCAACGATCACTATCTGGAAGTCGACTACGACCTGTCCGATGTGATGTTCCTGTGCACCTCCAACTCGATGAATATTCCACCGGCGCTGCTGGACCGGATGGAAGTGATTCGTCTGCCGGGTTACACCGAAGACGAGAAGATCAACATCGCCGTCAAATACCTTTCGCCCAAGCAGATTGCTGCCAACGGCCTGAAGAAAGGCGAGCTGGAATTCGACGCCGAAGCGATCCGCGACATCATCCGCTACTACACCCGCGAAGCCGGTGTACGTGGGCTGGAGCGCCAGATTGCCAAGGTTTGCCGCAAGGCGGTCAAAGAGCATGCTCTGGAAAAACGCTTCTCGGTGAAGGTGACTGCCGAGATGCTGGAACACTTCCTGGGCGTGCGTAAATTCCGTTACGGCCTGGCTGAACAGCAGGATCAGATCGGTCAGGTCACCGGCCTGGCGTGGACCCAGGTGGGCGGCGAATTGCTGACCATCGAAGCCGCAGTCGTGCCGGGTAAAGGCCAATTGATCAAGACCGGTTCTCTGGGTGACGTGATGGTCGAATCGATCACCGCAGCCCTGACCGTTGTCCGCAGCCGTGCGAAGAGCCTGGGGATTCCCCTGGACTTCCACGAGAAGCGCGACACGCATATCCACATGCCTGAAGGGGCGACCCCGAAAGACGGCCCTAGCGCCGGTGTAGGCATGTGCACGGCCCTGGTGTCGGCATTGACTGGCATTCCTGTAAGAGCGGACGTCGCCATGACCGGCGAAATCACCTTGCGTGGTCAGGTGCTGGCGATCGGTGGCTTGAAGGAAAAACTGCTGGCTGCTCACCGTGGCGGAATCAAGACGGTGATCATTCCTGAAGAGAACGTACGCGATCTGAAGGAAATTCCTGACAACATCAAGCAAGATCTACAGATTAAACCCGTTAAATGGATTGACGAGGTCCTGCAAATTGCGCTGCAATACGCGCCGGAACCCTTACCGGATGTGGTTCCGGAGATCGTTGCAAAGGATGACAAACGCGAGTCTGACTCTAAGGAAAGAATTAGCACGCATTAGTACGCATTTGCCTGGGGGGCTTCCTTGACAGTTTTTTAGAGCCCTTGTTATAAAGCGGCTCTTAAGTGTCTGTAGGCCATTCAGCACTCGTTTTTTTTGCTTTCACCAAAAAACTTAGAATCAAACTCAAATAGATATAAGGGGACTTAGAGTGAACAAGTCGGAACTGATTGATGCTATCGCTGCATCCGCTGATATCCCGAAAGCTGCTGCTGGCCGTGCGCTGGACGCTGTAATCGAATCCGTCACTGGCGCTCTCAAGGCTGGTGATTCTGTTGTTCTGGTTGGTTTCGGTACTTTCTCCGTGACTGATCGTCCAGCTCGCATCGGTCGTAACCCACAGACCGGTAAGACGCTGGAAATCGCAGCAGCCAAAAAGCCAGGTTTCAAAGCCGGTAAAGCACTGAAAGAAGCTGTCAACTAAGTTCGATTCAGGTTTTTGCCTATCCGGGTCGGGGTCATTCCTGACTTGGCAGCGGAGCGGTAGTTCAGTCGGTTAGAATACCGGCCTGTCACGCCGGGGGTCGCGGGTTCGAGTCCCGTCCGCTCCGCCAGTTACGAGAAGGCGCATCCTCGGATGCGCCTTTCTTCTATCCGGATTCTACCCACGCTCCACGGTTGCCTAATTTTGAAGTTCAACCGTTTCTGGGGGACGCATGCTGCAGAATATCAGGGACAATTCACAAGGCTGGATTGCCAAGACCATTATCGGGGTCATCGTTGCACTGATGGCTTTGACCGGTTTCGACGCTATTTTCAAGGCCACGACGCACAAAAATGACGCGGCCAAGGTCAACGGCGAAGAAATCAGCCAGAACGAGCTGAGCCAGGCGGTCGATATGCAACGCCGTCAGCTCATGCAACAGCTGGGCAAGGATTTCGATGCTTCCTTGCTCGACGAAAAAATGCTGCGCGAATCGGCCCTCAAAGGCTTGATCGATCGCAAACTGCTGCTGCAAGGCGCAGAAAAATCGAAATTCGCTTTCTCCGAAGCTGCTTTGGATCAGGTGATCCTGCAAACGCCTGAATTCCAGGTGAACGGCAAGTTCAGCCCCGAGCGTTTCGACCAGGTGATCCGTCAACTGGGCTACAGCCGTCTGCAATTCCGTCAGATGCTGGCTCAGGAAATGCTGATCGGTCAGCTGCGCGCTGGCCTGGCCGGTAGCGGTTTCGTCACCGATGCACAGGTGTTGGCCTTCGCCCGTCTGGAAAAACAGACCCGCGATTTCGCCACCGTGAACATCAAGGCAGACCCGGCGGCAGTGAAACTGACCGACGATGAGGTCAAGGCCTACTACGACGAACACGCCAAGGAGTTCATGACGCCGGATCAGGTGGTCATCGATTACCTTGAATTGAAGAAGGCATCCTTCTTCGATCAGGTCAGCGTCAAGGACGAAGACTTGCAAGCGGCGTATCAGAAAGAAACCGCGAACCTGTCCGAGCAACGCCGGGCTGCGCACATTCTGATCGAAGTGAACGACAAGGTGACCGAGGCGCAAGCCAAGGCCAAGATCGAAGAAGTTCAGGCGCGCCTGGCCAAAGGCGAGAGTTTCGAGGCCCTGGCCAAGGAGTTCTCCCAGGATCCAGGTTCGGCGAACAACGGCGGTGACCTCGGTTTTGCAGGTCCGGGCGTCTACGATCCAGCGTTTGAAAAAGCCCTGTATTCGTTGGCCAAGGATCAGGTCTCGGAGCCGGTTCGCACTGACTTCGGTTTCCACCTGATCAAACTGTTGGGTGTCGAAGCGCCTGAAGTGCCAACGTTCGCCAGCCTGAAAGACAAGCTGACCCGCGAGTTGAAAACCCAGCAAGTCGAGCAGCGTTTCGTCGAAGCGACCAAGCAATTGGAAGATTCCTCGTTCGAGTCCTCTGATCTGGCCCAGCCGGCACAAGACCTGAAGCTGACCGTTCACACGTCCGCGCCATTCGGCCGTGAAGGTGGCGAAGGCGTTGCGGCTAATCGTGCCGTGGTGACCGCTGCATTCAGTCCTGAAGTCCTGGATGAGGGTGCCAACAGCACCGCCATCGAACTGGATCCGGAAACCGTGATCGTGCTGCGCGCCAAGGAGCACCGCAAGCCTGAGCAACTGCCACTGGAAAGCGTGGCTGCCAGCATCCGCGTGCAATTGACCAAGGAGCACGCCAGTGCCGCCGCCAAGACCAAGGCCGATCAATTGATCGCCAGCTTGCGTGATGGCAAGACCACACTGGACAAGGCGATCGATGGTCAGAACTGGAAAGTCACCGCAACCGCGACTCGCGCTCAGGAAGGGGTCGACCCAACCGTGCTGCAAGCGTTGTTCCGCATGCCCAAGCCAGTCTCCAAGGACAAGCCGACCTTCAGCAGCGTGACCCTGGCCGATGGTAGCCTGGTGGTCGTGCGTCTGAACGGCGTGAATGAAGGCGCTGCGCCGACCGAAGAAGAGAAGGCTCAATACCGTCGCTTCCTCGCCTCGCGCATTGGCCAGCAAGACTTCGCGGCCTACCGCAAGCTGCTGGAGCGTGAAGCTGAGATCAAGCGTTTCTGATGCCTGACTGAGCTTTGCGCGACATAAAGGACCCCAGCCGAAAGGTTGGGGTTTTTTTTATGGGGGACACGAAAAGATCGCAGCCTGCGCTAGCGCTTTCAGGGGATCGCGGTCATCTTTAGGCGCTGCCGCAGGCTGCGATCTTTTGATTTTTGCTCCGGCGGGACTTTCTCCTGATATCACGGTCAATGAGTCTGTAGCCTTTTTTAGACACAATCGATACTCCGCTAAGCATCGATCTGTTGCACAATACGCCCCGAACCGTTTTTCTCAGGATGTTCAATGTTTAAATCAATTCCCATGCGTGTTGTCGGGCTAGCCTTGGTGCTGGCCGCCGCTGCCGGTTGTTCGTCGAAGAAAGCCGCTGTCTATGAGCATGAGAACTTCGACGACTCCGGGACGTTTTCGCGCAGCTACCCGGTGACCGATGCACAAACCTGCGAAGCCGCCCGTCGGGCCTTGCTCAGCCAGGGTTACATCATCACCAGCAGCGATCCGAAACTGGTCAGTGGACACAAGAGCTTCCAGCAGACCGGCGAAACCCATATGGAGATCAGCTTCAGTGTGGTCTGCGCCGATGACGGCAGCGAGGGGCATCATGCGACCATGTTCGCCAACGCCCTGCAGGACCGCTATGCGCTGAAAAAGACCAACAACTCCGCCAGCCTCGGCGTCGGCGTGTTGGGGTCGG
Organism: Pseudomonas sp. B21-019; assembly: GCF_024749225.1. Classification (NCBI taxonomy): domain Bacteria; kingdom Pseudomonadati; phylum Pseudomonadota; class Gammaproteobacteria; order Pseudomonadales; family Pseudomonadaceae; genus Pseudomonas; species Pseudomonas sp. B21-019. Next base: position 4,112,691 of record NZ_CP087193.1, on the reverse strand, counting down.
TATCGATGCCGATCGGCTCGTCTGACGATTCGATGGTCAAGGTCGCCAGCGAAACCGTGTCTTCGGCCAAGTTCTATGAACGCTTCTTTACTCTGGTCGAATTGTTCCTGCCGCCGGAAGCGAAGAAGGCCGCGCACATCGTCGAGAAGCCGAAAACCGAACTTGGGGTGCCTGAAGCCAAGGCTGCACCGGCTCAGTTGGCGCCAACCCCGGCACCGGCGGCAGAACCTGCGCCAGCGCCGGCAGCCGAGCCCGCACCTGCCGCCGCGCCTGCCACTTCGGAGCCTGTTGCGCCGCCTGCTGAAACAGCGCCGATTACCCCGACCAAGAGCACCGAGCCGACGTCGTCCACGGAAACGGTCACTCCAGTAGCGGACTCGAGCACTCTGCCGCCGCCAACCGAGCCGATTTCGGCGATACCTGTCTCCGGCCAGTAATGGGTTTGCTTGTTATGGGGGCGGGTCAGACGATACCGCTCCCGTAACGTCTTTCAAGACTGATCCACATCAAGTCGGGCTGTTTTCCCACAGCCCGTATCGAAAAATCCAGTGATAAATTCCTGACCACCTGCTACGTTTTATTCAGTAGCGACGCAGTGTCGTGCCCGCGTCATTTTTCTTTCATGCGGGCACTTTATGCTCAAGGCGTTGGTCATTTATTCAGACGGTTTTTTCAACAAGCGATGGGGGTTTAATAATGGACGATTATCAAGAAGAACTGCTCGAGTATCAGGCGTTTGAACTGGACCCACTGGAACCGGCCGAAGACGCTACTGAGCTGTAATTACAATTACGCGGATTGACGATGACTGCGGCGAAACTCGCCGGGCGTCTGGCCATTCCAGCGTTTGAAGGCGCGCTGAAAGGCTTCGGCTGAGGCAAACCCCAGCAGGTAGGCGATTTCGCCGAACGCCAGTTCAGTGTCGCGGATGTAGGTCATGGCCAGGTCGCGGCGTGTATCGTTGAGAATTGCACGAAATTGCGTGCCTTCCTCGGCGAGTTTGCGGCGCAAGGTCCAGGTTGGCAGCTTCAGGCGTGCCGCCACTTCTTCCAGGTCGGGTTCCCGGCCACCATTGAGCAACGGGCCCAGCAACTGAGTGATGCGTTCACGCAGGCTGCGGGTACGTGTCAGTTGCTCAAGTTCCCGTTCACACAGTTGCAGCAGGTGCCGCCAGGTGCTCGGGCAGTGCTCCGGGTTGCGCTGGGCGAGGCTATCCAGGCTCAGGCGCAGTTGATTCTGTTCGGCGCCAAACTGGATCGGACAGTCGCCGAGTACGGCATAGGCATCACGGTAATCCGGAGCGTCAAATTCGATCTCGATTCGTTCGGCGCGCAGCGGGGCAGGGCTCACGCTGGACAATTGCTGCAACCAGCCAGCGATGATCGAGTCCACCACGAAGCGGTTGTAGGCGTTGTAGGGGCTGATCGAATAGAACCGCAGCCAGGCGCCTTGGGCGTCTTCGTGAAAGCTCGACTGGCCGCGATAGTTGGAGCCGTACAGCGCTTCGAAACGAATCAGGCAGCGCGCCGCTTCGCGCACGGTGGGGGCCTGGGCGGCGGTGACGCCGGCGAGGCCGGCCTGACTCAGGCGACTGAGCTGGCCCATGCGCAAACCCAGCGCCGGGTCGTCGGTCAGTTGAATGGCGCCGTGGCCCAGGCGCATGTAGCGCGGGATCGACAGGCGGGCGCCGGCTTCGGCCAGTCGCGCGGCGTCGAGGCCGTACTGTTCGAGCAGCGGTTGTGGGTCCAGGCCATGGCTGCGCACGGCGTCGGCCAGGCTATGGACGAAGCCCACCGACAGATCCCCGAGGCGCATCGGCTGCGGTTTCATCGCTTACAACCAGAGGTTCAGCAATTGCGCGCCGTGGGCATCGCCGTCGGCGAAATGCTGTCCGTTGCTGCTGAGGAAGCTTTGACCGGCGCTGCTCTTGTCCCAGAACTGACCACGCAGGAACACGCTCATGCCGGCGATGCTCTGGCTGCCCGGTGGTTGGGCGATCAGCGTTAGCCGCTGCCAGGCCTGACCTTCGCTGAGTTCACCGGCCTTGAGGCTGACAGAGCCCGGCGCGGGCAGGCCTTTATAGCCGCGCCACGGTTGATCCCAAGACCCACGTCCGACGACGAACGCCGGGACCGCCACCAGTTGCGCGCCTTGGTCGTCAAGTTTGCGGTAGTTGTCGGGGTACCAGCTGTCGCTGCCGATCAGCACGCCGAGGCGTCCGGCCGGGGTGTCGACGACGTTGACCGGATGATCGGAATTGCCTTGGAGCGTGCCACGTCCAGCGAACGTCGGGTGCACTTGTCGCTGGGGCTGGCCGATTGGCAGGCCGTTGCGACCGAACACCACGCTGCTGTTGTACAGCGCGCCGTGGCCGATGTGCAGGGTGCCGTCGCTGACGCTCGGCTCGGGCAGCACGATGGAACCGGCCACCAGGGTCACGTGGAATTCTTTCGCCAGGCCACCGAACAGCGCCTGGTAATCCTTGGCCATGCGTTTGGCTTTCATCCGCAAGTGCGCGTCGTCGAGACGGTTGCTGCCTTCGGCGGTGATCAGGGCGCGGATGAACTGCAGCGGGTTGCTCACCGCCAGCCAGTTCAAGGCTTCCTTGAGGGTGGTGGCCTGGTACAGCTCGTCTTTCTCGCCGCTGACCATCAGCCAGGTGCCGATATGTTCAGGCAGTACGACGATGGTTTTTTCATTCAGCAGGCCCTGGTCCTGGGCCTTCTGCAAATAGGCCGCGAGCTTGCGGCGCAGGCGTTCAGGGCTTTGATAGTCGGTGGGGAACAGTTCGGGCTGGATGCCCAGCAGATTGCCACGATCGGCGGGCGTGCCCTGATCGACCGCGAGATTGATGCGCAGGTCCGACAGGTAATGACCCACCGGACGGTCCGCGGCCCACATCGCGTAGGTCGTCAGAACGGCGATCAACGCCATGGAGAGGGTCAGGTACAGAAGTTTGCGCATGGAAAACAGTCAGCGGCCGTGTGCAGGGTTCGCGACTAGGGTAGGGCCCATGCCTGCGCTTGCCAAGGGGCGCTGCGCATTTGGATCAATAAGTTGTCAGTTACGGTCATTGAGTGACAGCGGTGCGACTCTTAGTCTGTCGAACATGACTGACGGGGGCCGAAGAGCTCCTGCAAATTTTCCGTGATCGTTCGATGTGGAGTTACCGATGGCCGCCGCTCATTACCCGCACCTGTTGGCCCCGCTGGACCTGGGTTTTACCACGTTGCGCAACCGTACCCTGATGGGTTCGATGCACACGGGCCTCGAGGAAAAACCCGGCGGTTTCGAACGCATGGCCGCGTACTTCGCCGAGCGTGCCCGTGGCGGCGTAGGCCTGATGGTCACCGGTGGTATCGGCCCGAACGATGAGGGCGGGGTTTACTCCGGCGCCGCCAAGCTGACCACCGAGGAAGAAGCGCTCAAACACCGGATCGTCACCCGCGCGGTGCACGAGGCGGGCGGCAAGATCTGCATGCAGATTCTGCATGCCGGGCGTTATGCCTACAGCCCGAAACAGGTGGCGCCGAGCGCGATCCAGGCGCCGATCAACCCGTTCAAGCCTAAAGAGCTGGACGAGGAAGGCATCGAGAAGCAGATCAGCGATTTCGTTACCTGCTCGACCCTGGCGCAAAAAGCCGAGTACGACGGTGTCGAGATCATGGGTTCCGAAGGTTATTTCATTAACCAGTTCCTCGCGGCCCACACCAACCATCGCACCGACCGCTGGGGCGGCGCCTACGAAAACCGCATGCGCCTGCCGGTGGAAATCGTCCGTCGGGTGCGCGAAGCGGTCGGCCCGAACTTCATCATTATCTTCCGCCTGTCGATGCTCGACCTGGTGGAAGGCGGCAGCACCTGGGAAGAAATCGTGCAGTTAGCCAAGGCCATCGAGCAGGCGGGCGCGACCATCATCAACACCGGCATCGGCTGGCACGAAGCGCGGATTCCGACCATTGCCACCAAGGTGCCCCGTGCAGCGTTCAGCAAGGTCACGGCGAAACTGCGTGGTTCGGTGAGTATTCCGCTGATCACCACCAACCGCATCAACACCCCGGAAGTCGCCGAGCAGATCCTGGCCGAAGGCGATGCCGACATGGTGTCGATGGCGCGGCCGTTCCTCGCCGACCCGGACTTCGTCAACAAGGCGGCGGCCGGCCGTGGCGATGAAATCAATACCTGCATCGGTTGCAACCAGGCTTGCCTGGATCACACGTTCGGCGGCAAGTTGACCAGTTGCCTGGTGAACCCGCGGGCCTGCCATGAAACCGAACTCAATTACCTGCCGGTGCAGCAGATCAAGAAAATCGCCGTGGTTGGCGCCGGTCCTGCGGGGCTGTCCGCCGCCACCGTGGCCGCCGAACGCGGTCATCAGGTGACGCTGTTCGATTCGGCCAGTGAAATCGGCGGCCAGTTCAACATCGCCAAGCGCGTGCCGGGCAAGGAAGAGTTCTTCGAAACCCTGCGCTACTTCAACCGCAAGTTGCAGACCAGCAACGTCGAGCTGTGCCTGAACACCCGTATGGACGTGGCGCAGCTGGTCGAGGGCGGTTACGACGAAATCATCCTCGCTACCGGCATCGCGCCACGGGTTCCGGCGATTCCGGGTGTCGAGCACGCCAAGGTGTTGAGCTACCTGGACGTGATCCTCGAGCGTAAACCGGTGGGCAAACGCGTCGCGGTAATCGGCGCTGGCGGTATCGGTTTCGACGTGTCGGAATTCCTCGTGCACGAAGGCGTGGCCACCAGTCAGGACCGCGAAGCGTTCTGGAAGGAGTGGGGCATCGATACGCACCTTGAAGCGCGTGGCGGTGTCGCGGGCATCAAGGCTGCGCCGCATGCGCCGGCTCGTGAAGTGTTCCTGCTGCAACGCAAGACCTCCAAGGTCGGCGATGGCCTGGGCAAGACCACTGGCTGGATTCACCGAACCGGTCTGAAGAACAAAAAGGTGCAAATGCTCAACAGCGTCGAGTACCTGAAGATCGACGACGAAGGCTTGCACATCCGCATCGGCGAAAGCGGCGAACCGCAGGTGCTGCCGGTGGACAACATCGTGATCTGCGCCGGGCAGGACCCATTGCGCGAGTTGCACGACGGTCTGGTTGCGGCCGGGCAGAACGTGCACTTGATCGGCGGCGCGGACGTGGCGGCGGAGCTGGATGCCAAGCGTGCGATCAACCAGGGTTCGCGGTTGGCGGCTGAACTCTAACGTTCGCAGCTATCCCTTGTAGCAGCTGGCGCAGCCTGCGTTCGGCTGCGCAGCAGTCGCAAAATCAGCCATCGCGGTATTCCAGATAAACCGAGGTGTCAGGATTGACGACTGCTTCGCAGCCGAACGCAGCCTTCGGCAGCTGCTACAGGGTTCGTGCTGGCTGATAGACTCCTGTTTTTCGTCAGAACGTAACGCATCAATGCTTTTTCCTCCTGCCGACTGGCTCCCCCAAGCCCCCCTCGAACCCCTTCACCTCGACTGGCTCACCACGGCCGGCATCGACGTCGCCATCCTGCGTCTGGACCAGATCGACCCGCTGATCAGCGGCAACAAGTGGTTCAAACTCAGCGAACACCTGAAAGCCGTCGACCAGAACGGCGCCCAAGGCATTATCAGCCTGGGCGGTGCTCACTCCAACCATCTCCACGCATTGGCCGCGGCGGGCAAGCGCTTCGGGTTCACCACCGTCGGTTTGCTGCGCGGGCCCCCGCAAGACACCCCGACAGTAACGGACTTGCAGGCGTTCGGCATGCAGTTGCACTGGCTGGGTTATGGCGGTTATCGGGCGCGGCACGAACCGGGTTTCTGGCAGCCGTGGCGGGCGCAGTATCCCGAGCTGCAACCGGTGCCGGAAGGGGGTGGTGGCTTGCGTGGGGCGAAGGGCTGCATGCAGCTGGTGGCACAGGCCCGCGAGCAACTGAGTGGTCTGGGCTGGAGCAACTATGACGGCTGGTGGCTGGCCTGCGGAACGGGCACGACCCTGGCCGGTCTGGTGCTGGCCGAGGCGGGTGAACACCCGGTGTATGGCGCGTTGGCGGTGCCCGATGATCATGGCGTGGCGCAGCAGGTCGAGATGATTGTGCAGGAAGCCGGTTGGGTCGATCCCTTGTATGAACTGCTGGACGCCAGCCGTGGCGGTTTTGCCAAAGTCGATCCGCAGCTGCTTGCATTCATCGAGCAGACCGAACAGGCCAGCGGCATTCTTTTCGAACCGCTGTACACCGGCAAAGCGCTCATGGCACTCAAGCAACAGGTCGAAGCCGGTAAATTTCCTCAGGGCACGCGTCTGATCTTCATCCATACCGGCGGCTTGCAGGGCCGCCGGGGATTCGAACAAGGTGGTCGCGACTAACCGCGTTTAGGCATCATCCGCAGCAGGGTGTTATCGCGCACCACATAGTGGTGGTAAAGCCCGGCCACGGCGTGCAGCCCGATCAGCCAATAACCGATGGTGGCGCCGAGCTCATGCCAGCCCTGGAATTGCTTGGCCAGCGGCTTGTTTTCTTCGATCAGCAATGGCAGGTCAACGCCATAGAACATCACCCGATGCCCCTCGGCGCTGGTAGTCAGCCAACCCAGAACCGGCACGGCGATCATGAAAATATACAGTGCCCAGTGCATCAGCTTGGCGAGCACGCTTTGCCACTGAGGCGAGGCCGGGAAGATCTGCGGCGCTGGCCCGAGGCTGCGGGCGAACAACCGTAACCAGACCAACGCGAACACGGTCAGGCCGAGCATGAAGTGCGCTTCCTTGATCAGCGTTCGGCCGCCACTGCCTTTGGGAAAGATCCCGCGAAATTCGATACAGGCGTAGACCAGTATTAACAGAACCAGCATCAACCAGTGCAACGCGATCGATACGGTGCTGTAGCGTGATTCGGAATTCTTCCAGGGCATACGGTGTTTCCTCACAATTCTGGTCTGAAGTCACCGTTCTTGTTCGACGGCGTGCACTAACTGTAATCCTGTTTCGCAGGATTTGCCCGAGGCAAATGGGCCGTTCAATGCTCTAAATCAAGTGATCGACCACAAAAAAGCGCCAGCTCCATCAAAGGAACTGGCGCTTTTTTATGAGGCGAGAGGTGCAATCAGTTGGTTTGCGGCATTTCGCCGTTGGCCAGGCGCTTGTTGATGTCGGCGATCACCTCGGGCAAGTCGGTGATGGTGTCGATCATGTAGTGCGGTCGCGAGCCTTCGAACAGGGCATGAATGCGCTTGCGTTCGCTGGCCAGTTTGTCGCTGCTTAGCGCGCGATAACCTTCGTAGTCCAGACCCAGCGCGTTACCGGAGCAGATCAACGCCACGGTCCACATGCCGGCACGGCGACCTTCGAGAATGCCCGGCACCGTGTCGTCGATCTTCACGCAGGCCGCGACGTCGTCGATGCCCAGCGCAATCACATTGGCCAGGGCCTGAGCGGGCCATGGGCGGCCGTTGGGCACTTCGTCGGTGGCGACCACGTGATCAGCGACATAGCCGTTGGTGGCGGCCAGTTCCGCCACTTTGTCCATGACCTGTTTCGGGTAGCCGGAGCACGAGCCGATCTTGATCCCTTGTTGGCGCAGGTTGGCGATGGTGTCCAGGGCGCCCGGAATCAGCGCCGAATGTTCGGCGATTTTTTCGATCTGCAGCGGCATGAAGCGTTGGTAGATGGCGGTGACGTCATCGTCGGTCGGCGTACGGCCAAACACCTGGCGATAGCGCTCGGCAACTGACGGTTGATCGCACAGGGTGCGGATGTGGTCCCACTTGCCCATGCCCATCGGCCCACGGGCTTCTTCGATGGAAACCTGGACGTCGAACTCGGCGAAGGCTTCGACGAAAATCTGTGTCGGGGCGAAGGAGCCGAAATCGACCACAGTGCCGGCCCAGTCGAGGATGGCGGCTTGCAGTTTGGTTGGGTTGCTGTAGTTCATGTCTCATATCCTGTCTTGGGGAATTGTGATCCAGATCGTGGTGGATCAGATGTCGATGACTTCCATCTCGCGCAGCACCTCGGCGACAGCCGCCACCGCTGCGTGCATTTCGGCCTGGTTGACGTGGCCGATGCAGCCGACGCGGAAGGTTTCGACCTGGGTCAGTTTGCCGGGGTAGAGGATGAAACCCTTGGCCTTGACCCGTTCGTAGAATTCCTTGAACTGATAGCGAGGGTCTTTCGGCGCGTGGAACGTGACGATAATCGGCGCCTGGATCGCGGCGGGCAGGAAGCTGCGCAGGCCCAGTTTGGCCATGTCATCGAGCAGCACCTGGCAGTTGTTGGTGTAGCGCTGATGCCGGGCCGGCAAACCACCTTCTTCGTTGTATTGCAGCAAGGCTTCGTGCAGCGCCGCGACCACGTGGGTCGGTGGGGTGAAGCGCCATTGACCGGTCTTGGCCATGTAGCTGTGCTGATCGAACAAGTCCATCGCCAGCGAGTGCGAGTTGCCGGCGGCGTTCGCCAGCGCTTTTTTGCGCGCGAAAACGAAGCCCATCCCCGGCACGCCCTCCAGGCATTTACCCGAGGCGGCGATCAGAGCGTCGAACGGCACCTGTTGCGCATCGATCGGCAGGGCGCCAAACGAGCTCATCGCGTCGATGATCAGGCGTTTGCCGTGCTGCTCGATGACGTGGGCGATTTCCGCCAGCGGGTTGAGGATGCCGGTGCTGGTTTCGCAGTGAATCAATGCAACGTGGGTGATGCTGGCGTCGGCCTGCAGCAGGCGGTCGACGTCGGCGGCGGTGGTCGGTTGGTCTTCGGCGGTTTCGAAGGTGCTGAACGAACGGCCGAGCACTTCGCAGATCTTCGCCAGGCGCTTGCCATAGGCGCCGTTGATCAGCACCAGGACTTTGCCGTCCCGGGGCACCAGCGTGCCGATCGCCGCTTCGACCGCGAACGTGCCGCTGCCTTGCAGGGGCACGCAGTGGTGGCTGTCGCCGCCGTTGATGATCACCAGCAATTGCTCGCACAGGCTGGCGGTCAGTTGGTTGAAGCGGTCATCCCATGAACCCCAGTCGACCATCATCGCCTGACGGGTGCGCGGCGATGTGGTCAATGGGCCGGGGGTGAGCAGGATGGGCTCGGCAGTACGCATTCTTGTGTCCTTGCAAAAGCTCAGTGGGATGAAACTACGGGGCATAAATTGCAATTCGGAGTGCTATCAATCAAATTGTTTGTTGTTATGCCAACCATCAGCGAGAGTTATTCATGAACCTGTTCCAGCTGCGCGCCTTCGACGCCGTGGCCCGCGAGGGCAGCTTCACTCGTGCCGCAGCGCGCCTGTTCATCAGCCAACCGGCGGTCACCGGGCACATCAAGGCGCTGGAGGAGCACTACCAGATCACCTTGCTGCGCCGCACCGCGCGGCGCGTCGAACTGACGGAAGAGGGCACCAGACTCGCGGCGATCACCCGGGCGATGTTCGGCCTGGCCGAAGAAGCGCAGGCGATGCTGGAGGCCAACCGGCAGCTACTCACCGGGCGCCTGGAAGTGGCGGCGGACGGCCCGCACATGGTCATGCCGATGCTCGCCAGCCTGCGTGCGCGTTATCCGGGGATCGCCGTGAACCTGCGGTTGGGCAATGCCCAGGAAACCCTCGCGGCGCTGCTGTCGGAGCATGCGGATGTGGCGGTGCTGACCGAAGTCGAGCCGCGCAAAGGGTTGCATCTGCAAGGGTTGAGCGAGTCGAGGATTTGCGCGTTGGTACCCGTTGGCCATCCGTGGGCGCAGAAGTCGAAAGGGCTGCCGCTCAAGGCGCTGGACCAGGTGATCATGGTGTTGCGCGAGCCGAGTTCGATTACCCGGCGCACGTTCGACGAGGCGTGCGTTCAAGCCGGGGTCAGTCCTCGGGTGTTGCTGGAACTGGACAGTCGCGAGGCCGTGACCGAGGCAGTGGCCGCCGAGTTGGGCGTGGGCGTGGTGTCGTCGGTGGAAGTCAGCCACGACCCACGGGTGGCGGCGGTGCCGATCATTGGCGAGGGGCTGGTCAATCGGCACATGATCGGCTGCATGGAGCGGCGGCGGGATTTGCGCTTGATACAGGCTTTTTTTGGGTTGGCACCAAATCTGAGTTGATCGTGGGGCCTCTGTAGGAGCTGCCGAAGGCTGCGATCTTTTGATCTTCGCATTTAAAAGCAAAGTCAAAAGATCGCAGCCTTCGGCAGCTCCTACGGGGCTCGCGAACCCTCTCCGGTAATCGACAAAGGCGTCACGGCATCAGATCCGAGCGGTTGATCAGCCAATCGAGCAGTAGATGCGCATCGCGGCGTGGTTCGGGAGCGGGCCGGGAAGGCTGGAGGTTGCTCATGCCGGCACACAACACCGGCCGGTCCGGGTCGCTGTCGAGAAAACTGACCAACACTTCGGTGCCGGCCATGGGCAGCCTGGACGGATCGATCCGACCGTCCGGTGCTGCGAGGGCGACCGGTAGCCAGAGTCCAACGGACTCATCCGCCTCGAACCCCGGTTTCGGCCACAAGCAGACCTGTATTCGGCCTTGCTCATCGAGTGCCGCCGGTTGCCCGACGGGGCCCAGCACCCTGGCGGTCTGATAGCCCGGGATGCTCGGCCTGACCTGTTTGAGCGCCGGCCTGAATACCGTTGACCAGGGAATGGCGGTGAAACGATTGCTGTAGCGCCGGGCCATGTCATGGCCGGGCTTGTCTTCGACGAGAATCGACGGCTGCTGCCCCTGGTGCTGGATGTCGGTGAGCAGCCACTGATCGTTGAAACTCGAGAGCGGGTGCTGCGCCACTTGTACGATTCGTCCGCTGCGCAACTCATTCTGGGTGCTTTGGCCGTGAATCTGCCGATGCTGGCAACGCAGGCGTTCCAGCAAGCGGCGGCCGAGCTGTTCGCGATGAAGCTGTTCGGGCGCAGGTCTTGCCGTAACCGGGCCCGTTCCGGCAAGCGGGTGGTTGGCCGCACCGTCGCCGATCAGGTGCGCGCCGCGGTTTCTGGCATCCCATTGTGCCGGGGCGGGGGCCGGGTCATGGCGCTGGAACAGTTCGCTGATCGCCGGCAAGAGCGGGTCGTTGAACACATCGGCATGGAACGGCATCAGCAGCGGTTCCTGCGGGAAACTCAGGCTGTCATCGGCCAGGACCAGCACGTGCCCGTCATGCTGATGTTCGAAGTGGAAGTGGATGCCTTCTTCTTCACACAGCCGCTGCATGAAGGCCAGATCGCTCTCATCGTACTGAATGCAAAAGGGCCGCAGCGGGTAGTGGCCGCAGGTCAGGTCGAAGCGATAGCTGTGCTCGGGCAGCTGATGCTTCTCCAGCAACTGACGCACGATCGCCGGCACGCTGAGACGATGAAATACCCGACGCGAACTGTGCAGCTGAAGTCGTTGGACATGAGGCGCCAGCACCAGCGAGTAGCCGACCCGATGCGGGCCGCGATGTTCGCGACTGACGCTGTGGATCACGCCGTGAATGCCTTGGTCGGCCGACAGCCTCAGGAACGCCGGTTGTTGCAGCAACCGGTCCAGGTTCATCGCCGGTGCGAGGCCGATCACCTCGATGTCGAATCGATAGGGCAGGTTGAGGCCTTCGCGGCCATTGAACTGCAACACCTGCAAACTCAGGCCGCCGTCGAGGAGTGTCAAGGTGTAGGGACTTTCCTTGTCGTTGTGCATCGAATGCGCTTCTGCCATGGAGAACGGGCGCAGAGGGTACGAAACCACAGCCCTGAAGCGTCACCGCAAATCGACTTTTCAGAATTGCCCTACAAACACTGTTGAAGATGTCGATCGGTCATCGGCTGAAGATGTTGGAATTTTTGGTCGATTGGCATCTTTAGGCCGTATAAACTTGCGCTACGCGTCGGCCAATAGATGTCTCGGCGCCACAGATCAAGAGAGTGAGTAATGGGCGCACAGTGGAAGGTTAAACACAAAGAAGCGGCAGCCAACGCCAAGGGCAAGATCTTCGGCAAACTGGTGAAGGAAATCACCATTGCTGCGCGCAACGGTGCCGATACCGCCACCAACGCACACCTGCGTCTGGTGGTCGAACAGGCAAAAAAAGCCTCGATGCCTCGCGAAACCCTGGAACGCGCGATCAAGAAAGGCTCCGGCCAGCTCGGCGAAACCGTGCAATACCATCGCGTGACGTATGAAGGGTTCGCACCGCATCAGGTGCCGCTGATCGTTGAATGCGTGACTGACAACATCAACCGCACCGTCGCTGAAATCCGCGTCGCGTTCCGCAAGGGCCAGTTGGGCGCTTCCGGTTCGGTGGCCTGGGACTTCAACCACGTCGGCATGATCGAGGCGTCCCCGGACAGCCCTGACGCCGATCCGGAAATGGCCGCGATCGAAGCCGGCGCCCAGGATTTCGAGCCGGGCGAAGACGGCGCGACGCTGTTCCTGACCGACCCTGCGGACCTGGATGCGGTACAGAAAGCGCTGCCGGAGCAAGGCTTCACCGTGTTGTCGGCCAAGTTGGGTTATCAGCCGAAGAACCCGGTGAGCGGCTTGAGCGACGAGCAGATGGCAGAAGTCGAAGCGTTCCTCGAAGGCCTCGATAACCACGATGACGTGCAAGACATGTTTGTCGGGTTGGCGGGTTAAGCGGTTCTGACCGTTGTGATTTAACCTGTGGTGAGGGAGCTTGCTTGTGGTGAGGGGGCTTGCTTGTGGCGAGGGGGCTTGCCCCCGTTCGGTTGCGCAGCAGCCGTCGCTTTAGGGGTCGCTTCGCAACCCAACGGGGGCAAGCCCCCTCGCCACAGGTTCTACTTTTGCCGCTAGTTGAACGCGGCCATCTCCCGCACCACCTCACTGAACCCCGGTCGTGCCAACACATCCGGCTGACAGCAGCGCTGTTGTAAATCCTCTAACGCGACCCGCTGTTCAGCGCTCAACCCCGAGTCGATCCGCTCCAGCAATTCTCCCAGCAAAATCCCGAACGCCCGTACCTCGATCCGTTGCAGCGCACGGCTTTCGAGACTGTCCGAGGTGGCATGGAAAGATGCCGCGCCAAAATCCCCCAACAGACAATCGCCATGTTCGTTCCACAGAATGTTGTGGCCATAGAGGTCGCCGTGGGTGATGCCTTGGCGATGCAGGTGTTCGGCCACCGAGGCGATGCCACTGGCGATGCGCATGGCCACGCCGGCGCTGAACCGGGTGTCGTCGGCATAGATGTCGCGGGAGCACGACGCCAGGCTCGGCAGGCTGGCCAGGTTGCGGTAGCTTGGATCGATCAGTTGCATCACCAGCCCGGCCTGCGCCTGCGGATGCCCGACGATCCGCCCTTCGACCCGGATCAGGTTGGGGTGGATGCCGGCGGTGATGCAGGCGTTCATTTCGTGCAACGGCGAGCCGTCGCTGGTCATTTCGCCTTTGTAGAGTTTTACCGCGACCTGTTTTGTCTGCTCCCACAACGCCTGATGAATGACCCCCGACGCGCCTTCGCCGAGTTTCTGCTCCAGGCTCAGCTCGGACCAGGGAATGCTCGTCGTGGCTTCAAGTGCGGCCGCATCGGCTTCGGTTTCCAATGGGTTACCGGCGTACGCCAGCCAGGTCAGGCTCGGCAGGCTCAGCAGCCATTCGGGAAGCTCGGTGAGCTGATTGGCGGCAATGCGGATCAGCTCAAGTCGATGACAGTGGCTCAGACTCTCGGGCAAACGCTGTAGCCGGTTGCCGGCGAGCATGAGTTTTTGCAGGTGCGGGCGCTCGCCCAGTTCGGTGGGCAGATCGGTGATGCGGTTGTCGGTCAGGATCAGCCAGCGCAACAGCGGCGGCAGGGCGGCGGCCGGCACGTGTTCGATGGCGTTGGCCTTGAAACCGATCATCGTCAGCGCCGTACACTGGCCGAGGCAGGAGGGCAGTTCGGTGAACTGATTGTTCGAGCAGAACAGCACGCGCAAACGGGTCAGGCGGTGCAGATCGTCCGGCAGGCTGCGCAAGGCGTTGCCGCTGAGGTTGAGCACTTCCAGCGAGTCCGCCAGGTCGAAGATTTCCCGGGGGAATTCGGTCAGGCCACAGACCAGGTCCAGGCGGGTGATACCCGACAGTTGGCCGGCGCGCAGTTGTGCGAGGGTGTGCATAGGCAGGTTCGCTATTGATCTGAGGGAAGGCGCGGGGGCCTGGAAATGGGCGACATGATAGCGGGAAAGTGGTGGTGGCTGTCAGGCGAGTTCCCTGACCTCCAGCAACTGCCCCAGCCGGCTGCGCGTGCGCGCCAGGTCGATGGCATCGCCATCCAGGCATTCGCGCAATGACTGGTGGCCGAGCAGAATCAGGTGTTTGTCCTGGTCGTACAAGACGTCGATCAGGTTGATGAAGCGTTGTTGGGCGGCGATTGAACAGTCGGCGAGGCTGGGCAGTTTGTCGATGATCCAGCGGTCGAAACGCCGGCACAGTTCCAGGTAGTCCATGACGGCGGTGGGGTGTTCGCACAGGTCGGCGAAGGTGAAGCCGATGGTTCGCCCTTCGCAGTATCGGGCTTGTAGGTGTCGTGTCCCGACGGGCAGCCGAATGGGTGGTGCGTCGTGTTCGAGCAGGTGCAGCGCCTGACGCTGGCTCACCGTGGCCGGCCAGACGTACTGGCCCTGGGTAAACAGCTGCTGCGCATGGGGTCGCGCCTGACTGCGGTAATCATGGGGGCCGCCGACTTCCATCACCTGCATGCGCGTGTTGATCAGGTCGATCACCGGTTTGAAACGGGCATGGTAAAGCGGGTTGGGCAGTAAACCTTCCGGCGGGTAGTTTGAGGTCACCAGCAGCAGAATCCCCCGGCGAAACAGCGCCTTGAACAGCCGGGTGATGAGCATCGCATCGCCGATGTCATGCACGTGGAATTCATCGAAACACAGCACCCGGCAGTCTTGCAGCAGTTCGTCGAGGGTGGTTGCCAGCGCATCGGGCTGATCGCGATGGCTGAACATGCCCTGGTGCAATTGCGCAAAAAACTCATGGAAGTGCAGGCGCTGTTTTGCCGTGACGGGGATGGCCTGGAAAAAACCGTCGAGCAGCCAGCTCTTGCCGCGCCCGACCGCACCATGGAGGTAAAGCCCGGGGAGTGGCGCCGATGACCCCGGCAGCGCCGACGCGTGCTGCGCCATGCAGTCGATCACGCGCAACTGGCTGTGGCTGAGGGTATAGCCCTGAACATGGGCCTTGTGGCGGAAGTAGTCGTGGATCACCCGGCCTTGCGCGCTGCCACTGGTTGGCGCCGCGAATGCCTTGCCGAAAAAACGGCGTAGCGCGGACCAGCGTGGTGTGAGTTGCGGACGGTTGGGCGGTCGTACGGCCAATGTGATGTCACCCCGTAATCTTCAGGCCGGCTCCCCCTGAGCCGCGGCGGCGTAGTTTAACCAAGTGGGTAATTTCCCTTCCACTGCTGCCGACCAAGCTTTTGTGTCGAGAAGGCTTTTGTGGCGAGGGAGCTTGCTCCCGTTGGGCTGCGAAGCGGCCCCAAAAAAGGAACTGCTGCGCAGTTCAACGGGAGCAAGCTCCCTCGCCACAGGCAAGCTCCCGTGCCACAAAAGCCCTCTCACCTGATCTTCGAGGTTAACGCTCGATACTGCGATTCCACCGGTCATTCCACGCCGGGCGCTGTTCGTTGACCTGATCCCAATCGATGGCAATCGCCGTTTCCAGATAGTGCTTCATCGCCTCGACCTGACCGCGGGTCTTGTCGCTGGTTGGCGTATTCGGGTTCGACGGAATCTGATCGCCGTCTTCAAGCGCCGCAGCCTGTGCTTCAGGTGTCAGCAAGAAGGCTGCGAGTTTCTGCGCCAGTTCCGGTTGGGTGTTGTTGGCAATGGCGCATTCGGCCACGTTGAGCACCACCGAGCCTTCCTTCGGCTGGGCATATTCCACCGGCATGCCCTTGAGTTTCAGCGCGGTGACCTGGGTCGGGGTCAACGGGAACAGCGCCGCTTCGTCGGTCTGGAGCATTTCGGAGATTTTCGCCGAGCTCGGAATGTACTCCAGCACGTTGCGCCCGACGGTGTTCGGCCAGGCCTTGAACCCCGGTTCGACGTTGGTTTCGCTGCCGCCCTGAATCCGGTTGAACATCAGGAAACCGTGCAGGCCGAAGGTCGAGGAGGCCATCGACTGGAACACCAGTTTGTCCTTGAAACGCGGGTCGGCCATGTCCATCCAGGAGGTCGGCGCGTTCCAGCCTTTTTCCTTGAACAGCCGCGTGTTGTACGCCAACCCGGTAACGCCGAGGCTGACCGCCACCGCTTGATCCTTGATGCGGCCCTTGGGCGGAATCTGCGCCAGGGTCGGGCTGTCTTCGAGTTTGTCGCACAGGCCCATGGCAATGGCGCGGTACATGATGCCGTCGTCGAGGAACATCACGTGCAATTGCGGGTTGCCTTTGCTGGCCTGGACCTTGGCCAGGATATCGGCCGAGGTCCCCGGCACGATCACCACTTTGACGTTATTGGCTTTCTCGAAAACCGGCAGCACCTTGTCGGCGTAGAGCCGCTCCATGGTCCCGCCGTTCATGCCCAGGTAAAGCGTCGGCTCGGCGTGGGCCTGAGTGACCGTGAGCAGGGCGCTCATGCAGGACAAACCGAGCAGTGCAGTGCGTTTGAGGTTATTCATTGGCGCGACCTTCCTCTATCAAGCTACGGAGATGGAGTGAAACCGGGTGATGGAAAACGCATCCAGCAGCGTCTTTGACGCGCCGCTACAGATGATCTCGGTGAGCGCCTGGCCCACCGCAGGCCCGATCTGAAAGCCCGCGCCGGCAAAGCCGAACGCGTGCAACAGACCGGGTTGGGTGCTGCTGTGGCCGATCACCGGTTGACGATCGGGTAAATAACCTTCGGTGCCGCTCCAGGTGCGAATCGCCTGGGCGCCTTCAAGAAACGGGTAGAGCTCGACGGCCTGACGCAGGATCTCGATCACCGCGCTCTGACCAGGCCGGGCGCGGGCACTATCAAGGGCAAAGCCCTGGCCGCCGCCCAACACACAGTTGCCCCGCGCGACCTGACGGGCATAGATGCCGCCGCCTTCGACGCCGGTGCTGGCATTCATCACCAGCGGCAACGGTTCGGTGACCAGCATCGCCGGGTGACCGGCATGCATCGGCACCGCTTCACCGAATTGCGCGGCAAGGCTGCCGGCCCAGGCGCCGGCGCAGTTCAGCAGCCAGGGCGCGTGTAGCTCGAGGCCGGTTTGAGTGCTGACGCGAAAGCGCTGACCATCGTGTTCCACCGCCGTGACTGCACATTGCTCATGCACCTGCGCGCCATGCCGACGTGCCGCTTGGGCAAACGCCGGAGACACCAGGCGCGGGTTGGCGTGGCCATCGTCCGGGCACAGCGAAGCACCGACCGCGACGTCTCCGACCCACGGAAAACGTGCGCGCAACTCACTGCGGTCGAACAGTTGCAAATCGAGGCCGAACCCTTGGCTGCTGGCGGCGTAGTCCTGCAAGGCGTGCAGGTCGTTGAGGCTGCGGGCGAGTTTCAAGTGGCCGCTGCGCTGGTACTCGCCATCGATGCCGATCAATTGCGGCAGCTGTCCCCAGATTTCGTGGGCCCGTTGCGACAACGGCAATTGCGACAGCGGCCGGCCCTGACGACGCACGCCGCCATAGTTCACGCCGCTGGAATGCGAACCGCAAAAATCCCGTTCCAGCAGCGCTACGCGTCGGCCAGCCTTGCTCAGAAACAGGGCGGCGGAGGCCCCGACAATGCCACCGCCAATGATGACTGCCTCGACTTCGATCATGGCTCGACCTCCAGACCGAACGGCAAGGGTTTGATCGGTGCCTGAGCCCGCAACCGACCGATGTCGGCTACCGAACGCTGGCTTTCGCAGGCAATGATTTCCGCTGCGGCGGCCCCGCACATCCGACCCTGACAGCGACCCATACCGACCCGGCAATGGGCCTTGACCCGGTTGATCTCCCAATGACCTTCGCGCACTACCTGGCGGATGTCGCCGGCGTGTACTTCTTCGCAGCGACAGATCATCAGGTCATCCGCAGCGTCGGTGGCCCAGCTTTCGGGGAAGGTAAAGGCACGCTCAAGACCCTGGCGGAACTTGCCGATTTCTTTCAGCGACTGTTCCAGCTGGGTGGCACGTTGCGGCGGGAGCAGGTAACCGCTGTCTTCAAGCAAGGCGAGGGCTGCCCGTTCGCCGGCCATTTCCGCCGCGTCGGCGCCCATGATGCCGGCGCCGTCACCCGCCAGGTACACCTCGGCGACACTGCTGCGCCCGGCGCTGTCACGCTGTGGCAGCCAGGCGCGGTTGAGCGGGTTCCAGGCGAATTCGCAGCCCAGTAAGTCGGCGAGTTGGGTTTCGCTGCGCAGGCCATGGGCGAAGGCGACGGCGTCGCAGTCGATTCGATGTTGGCCTTTTGCGTTGCGCCAGTTCAGCGATTGCACACGCTGTTGGCCATCGATGCCTGACAGGCTGGCGCCCTGATGCACCGGGATGCCGTGGGTGGTCAGCCAGGTGCGGTAATAGAGGCCTTTGGCGAGGGTAGCCGGCTGCGACAACAGACCGGGCAGGGCGCGGGCCTGAGCGCTGAACGGTGAACTGTCGAGCACCGCGACCACGTTGGCACCGGCCTTGGCGTATTGATAGGCCACCAGGTACAGCAACGGTCCGCTGCCGGCGAACACCACGCGTTCACCAATGGCACAGCCCTGAAACTTCAAGGCGATCTGCGCCGCGCCGAGGCTGTACACCCCCGGCAACGTCCAGCCCGGCACCGGCAGAATCCGGTCGGTGGCACCCGTGGCGACAATCACCCGAGAGAACGCCACACGTATGGCACGGCCCTCGTGCAAGGTGTCGAGTGCGTTGGCCTCGGCGTTCCATACCAGCGTGTCGGGGCGGTAATCGAGTTGTTCGCGCAGTGCGTCGATGGTTTGATGCAGCGCGTTGGCCTTGGGGGCTTCGAAGCCATACAACTTGACGGGCGAGCGCTTGAAGTTCGCCGGTTGCCGCCGATAAATCTGCCCGCCACCGCGAGCTGCTTCGTCCAGCAGAATAGGGCGCACGCCGTGGGCGACGAGGGTTTGTGCGGCACGGATTCCGGCGGGGCCGGCGCCGATGATGACGGGCTTCATACAAACCCCACGACATTAAAGATCAAAAGATCGCAGGCTTCGCCAGCTCCTACAGGGGATCGCGTACGGCGTAGGAGCTGCCGAAGGCTGCGATCTTTTGGGGACGCCGGATAAATGGATGTCATACGCAACGCCCCGGTTCGCGGCGGACCTGCTGGCCGGCCTCAAGCAGCGTCGAGCAGGCCCGCACCCGGCGGCCATCGCCCAGGCGTACCCAGCAGTCCTGGCAGGCGCCCATCAGGCAGAAGCCGGCGCGGGGTTCGGCGCTGAAGTCGCTGCCGCGCAGGTGTTCGCTGCAGGTCAGCACAGCGGTCAGCAGGGTGTCGCCGAGCAAGCCACTGGCAGGCACGCCGTCGAGGGTAAAGTCCAGGGCCGGGCGGTCGCCTTCGGCCAGTCGTTTCAGCAGAGCCATGGCGCCCTCATTGTTTACCCACCAGAACCCGATCCAGGCCGTAGACCCGATCGAGCAGAATCATCGTCAGCGCGGTCAGCGCGATCACCAGGGCCGACACCGCCGCCATCATCGGATCGATGGATTCGGTGGCGTACACGTACATGCGCACCGGCAAGGTTTGCGTGGCCGGCGAGGTGACGAAGATCGACAACGTGACCTCGTCAAAACTGTTGATGAACGCCAGGAGCCAGCCACCGGCGACCCCCGGCAGAATCATCGGCAAGGTGATTTGCCGGAACAGCGTGAAGCGTCCGGCACCCAAGGATTGCGCGGCGTGTTCGGCGCTGCGGTCCAGGCCGATGGCCGACGCCAATACCAGTCGCAACACATACGGCGTGATTACCAGCACATGCGCGAAGATCAGCCAGGCGAAGCTGCCGTTGACGCCCATCAGCGCGAACAGGCGCAGCAACGCCACCCCCAGCACCAGGTGCGGAATGATGATCGGCGACAGGAACAGGGCGTTGAAAAAGTCCCGTCCGGGGAACTCGAAGCGGGTGATCGCCAGCGCCGCCGGCACCGCAATCAGCGTCGCCAGACTGGCCGCGCTGAAGGCCAGGATCAGGCTGTTGTAGAACGCATCGACAAAGTCCGCGCGTTCGAACACGGCGCGGAACCAGCGCAGGGAGAAATCCGTGGTCGGCAGGCTCAGGGTGTTTTCCGGGGTGAAGGCGACGAGGCAAACCACCACCAGCGGCGCGAGCATGAACAGCACCACCAGGGCATGGAACAGCAGGGCGAAAGGACCGTTTCTGGACATGACGAATTATCCCAATGACTTCTTGTAGCGGCCTTCGATCATCCGGTTCCACGACAGCATGATCAGCAGGTTGAGCAACAGCAGGGCCACGGCAATCGCGGCGCCCATCGGCCAGTTCAGCTCCGACAGGTACTGGTCGTAGATCAGCGTGGCGACCATCTTCAGCCGGCGTCCGCCGAGCAGTCCGGGAATGGCGAAGGAGCTGGCCGCAAGGCCGAACACGATCAAGGTGCCGGAGAGCACGCCGGGCATGACCTGCGGCAACACCACTTTGCGTATCACCGTGAAGTGGCTGGCGCCCAGTGACAGCGCAGCCTGCTCGGCGGCCGGGTCGAGTTTTTGCAGCGAGGTCCAGACCGGAATGATCATGAACGGCAGCATCACGTGGACCAGCGCGATCACCACTGCGAACGGCGTGTAGAGCAGCTTCATCGGCGAGCCACCGAAGGCTTGCAAGGTCTGGTTGACCAGCCCGTCGGCGCCCAGCAACAGGCTCCAGCCGAACGCCCGCACCACCACCGAAATCAGCAGCGGCGTGAGGATCAGAATCAGGAAAATCGAACGCCACGGTGCGCCCATGCGACTGAGGATGTAGGCCTCGGGCACGCCGATCAGCACGCAGAGCAGGGTGGTCAGGGCGCTGATCCACATCGTGCGCAGAAAGATCTCGTAGAAGTACGGATCGCCCAGCAGGCTGCTGTAGTGGGCGAAGGTGTAGGCGTCGCTGTTGATCCCCGCGCTGTAGTCGAAGACGTTCAACGACAACACCAGCGTCAGCAGCAGCGGGATTGCCAGCAGGCCGACGTACAACGCCAGGGCCGGCGCCGACAACACATACCCTTGGCGTCCCTGGCGGATGGCGGCGAGCGTATTCATGCCGACACCTCGTCGGCACTCAGCACCCGCAGCAGTGCCGCGTCCCAGTCGAGGCCGACCGCCGTGCCTTCGGCCAGTGGCGCCGAGCCGTCGTTGCGACGCACCACGCAGAGTTCGCCCAGGGTTGTTGTTACGCCGTACAACCACTGGCTGCCGAGGAAGAAGCGGCTGGCGATCTTGCCTTGCAGACGACCATGGCCTTTTTCCCGCAGATCGATTTTTTCCGGGCGCAGGCTTAACGACAGTTCGCCGTTGCCGGTGTTGCACACCTGAACCACACCGGCGCCATCTCGCTCACCGGGCAGCAGATTGGCTTTGCCGACGAACCCGGAAATGAACTCGGTGCGCGGATGTTCGTAGAGGGTGTAAGGGGCGTCGATCTGGGTGATGCGCCCGGCCTGCATCACCACCACCCGATCGCTGATCGACAGTGCTTCGGACTGGTCGTGGGTGACCATCAGCGTGGTGATCCCGACTTCACGCTGGATGCGGCGGATTTCGAACTGCATCTCTTCGCGCAAATTGGCGTCGAGGTTGGACAGCGGTTCGTCGAGCAGCAACACCGGCGGCTCGATCACCAACGCCCGGGCCAGTGCAACACGCTGGCGCTGGCCGCCGGAAAGCTCCCGTGGATAACGCTCGGCGTGCTGGTGCAGGCGAACCAGTTTCAGCACCCGGTCCACCCGTTGCTGCAACTCACCGTTGGGCACTTTGCGCATGCGCAGGCCGAAGGCGACGTTGTCTTGCACGGTCATGTGCGGGAACAGTGCGTAACTCTGGAACACCACGCCCAGGCCTCGGCTGGCGGGTTTGGCGTGGGTGATGTCGCGACCGTCCAGCACAATCCGCCCGCTGCTGACTTCGACGAAGCCGGCGATCATTTGCAGGGTGGTGGTTTTGCCGCAGCCGGAGGGGCCGAGCAGTGAGACGAACTCGCCTTTTTCCACCGACAGGTTGGTGGCGACGACTGCGTCGATCTCGCCATATCGTTTGCCGAGGTTTTCAAGCTGCACAAAGGCCATGACTGCGCTCCACCTGAGATTGTTATGCGTCGCCAACGGCGCGCTTTTTTGTATGGGCAGATACGAAAAGATGTTGCGGGGGGTGTTGGCGCTCGACGTGTGTCGGCTGCCGTTGTTGTTCGAATCGCCCCTGTATGGACGCAGAGTAGGACGAAGAATAGGATGGGCTCAATAACCTATTTCACTGAAGCGATGACTATTTTCAGTTTTATTCAGTGAGTAAATTTATTGATGAGAAATCAAATGTCAGATTCCACTGATCGGAATGAAAACAAAAATGAAGTCGGTGTCGGTGCGGTCTCAAGACTGTTTGCGGTGCTGCGCAGCCTGGGTGACACCGTCGAGGGCGGCGAACGCGTGACGCAACTGGCGCAGCGCATCGGTTTGTCGCAACCGACTACCCACCGCTTGCTGCGCAGCCTGATGGACGAGGGCATGGTCGAACAGGACGCCCGCAGCAAGCGCTATCGCCTGAGCTTGGAGTTTTTTGCCTTGGCGGCCCGCGCCGGCAATACCAACAACCTGCGCGAACTGGCGCGGCCGGCATTGCTGCGGTTATCGGCATCGTTGGGTGATTCGCTGTTTTTACTGGCGCGCAGCGGCTTTGATGCGATTTGTCTGGACCGCAGTGAAGGGCCGTTTCCGATCCGCACATTTACCGGTGACATCGGCGGGCGGGTGGCGCTCGGCGTGGGTCAGGGCAGCCTGGCGATTCTGGCATTCCTGCCGCAAGAGGAACGCGACACGGTGATTCACTACAACTTGCCGCGGCTCAAGGATTTTCACCTGTATGACGAAGTGTTCCTGCGCTCGGAAGTCGAGAATGTGCGCGCGCTCGGGTACGCCGGGCGCAACACCGGCGTGTTGCAAGGCATGGCCGGCGTAGCGGTGCCGATCCTCGATCGCGACGGCCGGGCAGTGGCGGCGTTGAGCGTGGCCACGATCAGTGATCGCCTGGGGCCGGATCGTTTGCCGACCGTGGTGGAAATGCTCAAGCGCGAAGCGGCGTTGATCGGGCCGCGGATCAATCCGTTCGACCCGCTGTTGCGCAGGCCTTCGCAGGTGTTTGGGCAGGGGTGACCACAACCCGGATCAGAACTTCAGTGTCTGCTTGAGCATCTGCGCCGCCGGTGTGTCACTCGGGCTGACCATCGCGTAGTTGTACCCGGCATCCGACCAATACTCGGCCTGCAGTTCGCCGTCGCTGCGGCTGCCACGGGGCAGGAGGAAGTTTTTCGGCCCCGGTGGCCGGACGTAGAAGCTGACTTTGTGGCCGCCCTGATCTTCGTAGACCACCATCGCCGCCGGCCCTTGTTCGGTACTGAGCAAACGGCCGCTGACCGGTTTGTAGCCAGCCCCCGCCAGGTTCGGCAGACGATGGGCCTGGCTGAAATAGCGGTCGAGCCAGCCTTGCATGTCGCCATCGTCGCTGACTTGGTAATCCGCCGGCAGGATGCCTTGCTGGGCAATCAGTCGGTAGGCCTGCATCGCATCGGCCATCGGCAGTGGGGGACTGACCAGAGTCATCTCCCGCGCGTGCCAACCGCCCAATCCGCCGACGCTGACCGCAATCAACAACACCGCGGCACTGGCCAGATGACGGCGCGACTGGCGTTTGAGGCGCTGGCGAATCAGCGCCGGGTCAAGTTGCGGGTTGGCCGGTTGCTGCAAGGCGCCGCTCAGGGCCGCGCGCAATTGCTGGGCGTCCTGCTGCCAGGCGCGCACTTGCGCGGCCACCTCGGCATTGCTGGCCAGATAAGTGTCCACCTGATGTCGGTCGGCATCGCTGAGTTGGTGATCGACGTAGGCGTGCAGGTCACGCTCGCTGGGCGGCATGCTGATCATTTGAGTCTCCGCAGGGAAGGGCGGGTGATTTCGCCGTCGCTGAGCTGGCGCAAGGCCTGGCGCGCGCGGGACAGGCGCGACATTACGGTGCCGGTGGGGACGTCGAGAATCTCGGCGACCTCCTTGTAACTCAAGCCTTCCACCGACACCCAGAGCAGCAGCGCGCGCTGTTCGGTGCTGAGCTGATCGAAGGCTTGCAGGGTCGATTGGGCGATTACCGTGCGTTCTACCGAAGGCTGCGCATCGTCGCGCCCGGTAAAGAATTCGAGCATCCGCGCATACCGCCGGGATCGGCGGTGGGCGTCGAGAAACTGCCGATAAAGAATCGAAAACAGCCAGGCCCGCAGGTCGCCCTCCGGACGTTTAGCGCTCCAATTCGACAGCGCTCGTTCCAGGCTTGCCTGCACCAGATCGTCGGCACTGCTGGGGTTGCGCGTCAGCGACACGGCGAAGCGCCGCAGCCTGGGAATGATTTCACGCAATTGTCCGTCGATGTTGTTCATGGAAAAGGCGTGTTCTCTGGCTGTGATGAATGGCACTGACAAGAAGGACGCCGGCCACCGTGGTTTATTCCTTCGTCGGGGAAAACTATTACTTATTTGTGTAGGAGATTTCTGAGGGGTTTGTAATCCATGTAATGGCATCGAACTTCGCGGCTCAACCCATGCAGCAAGCTCAGGCAGTCAGCCCAGCCTCTCATCAGGCTGCGCAGAACCACCCGTGCTTGAACGTAAATATTGAGCCTGAAGAGAATTTTTTTTATGCAAGAGTGCAAAATTCCCCTTGAGTCGGCATCGATTTGTTCGCTGCTTCCGAACAACAACACCCATGACGCGTGGCCACAATTCGGTCGAGGGCCGACGGTTGAGCCTGAGTATCTTCTGATCCATCACGCCGTCGAGGCGCAAGCCGCCGCCAGACCTCAGGGCATTGCCGCCCATTGTGAGGGCGAAACCATCAGCTATGGTGAGCTGAACCGGCAGGCCAACCGACTGGCCACGCTGTTGCGTCAGCAGGGCGTCGCCCCGGGTGATCACGTGGCCTTGTTTGTGGAGCGTTCGATCCCGATGCTGGTGGGAATGTTGGCCGCATTGAAAGTGGGTGCTGCCTACATCCCTCAGCACGTAGGGATTACTCCCGCCGCGCAATTGCGCCACATCATGGACGTGGCCTCGACGCGAGTGGTGCTGACACTGTCGAGCCTCGAGTCGCGAATTCCTCTGACGTCGCAGCAACACTGCACTTGCCTCGATGAGTTCATGGAGGTTGCGTCAACACCCGCTGATGACCTGAATGTGGCCTGTTCGCTGTCATCGAGCCCGGATCGATTGTGCTTCGTGCTATTCACCTCCGGCACCACCGGCCTGCCCAATGGGGTTCGGGTGACCCATCGCAATGTGTGCAATATTTTGCTGACAGCCCCTGGCAATCTCGGCATGCGGCCTGGGCTCAAGGTCGGACAGATACTTAACATCGCCTTTGACATGGCGGCCTGGGAAATACTCGGGTGTCTGGCTCATGGTGCGACCTTGATGATCCGTGGCAAGGACATCGCCCAGACGGCCGAACAATGCGATGTGCTGATCGCTACGCCTTCGATACTCGGCACACTCGATCCATTGCGGTGTCAGCAAGTCAAGGTAGTGGCCCTTGCCGGGGAGCCATGCCCGCAGCCCCTGGCTGATCGCTGGTCCTCGTTCTGCACTTTTTACAATGCCTGCGGCCCGACCGAAACCACGATCGTCAACACCATGCAGCATTACAGGGGCGCAGGTGCATTGACGATCGGCAAACCCACGCCCAACAACACGGTGTACGTGCTGGATGAGGCGGGCCAGCTCTGTCAGGCGGGTGAGCAAGGTGAGATGTGGGCGGGTGGCGACTGTGTGACCGCCGGTTATTTGAGTAACCCGACGCTGACCGCCGAACGCTATCGGCCCGATCCGTTTCTGGGGCAGGGCCGGATGATGTTTCGCACACGTGATCTGGGGCGTTGGACAGCGAACGGCGAACTGGAACACCTGGGACGTGTCGATGACCAGGTCAAGGTCAGAGGGTTTCGGGTGGAGCTTGACTCTGTTTCTACGGTTCTGGAGTCATCTGATCGCTGCGAGCGGGCGGTCACGTTGAAACTCGACAGTCGCCATCTGGTGGCCTTCGTCTATCCCGTTACCACGGACATCGATGATGCAAGACGGCGCTGTGAAGAGCGGCTTGCCTATTATTGCGTCCCTTCGCTGATCCTCGCCGTGGAGCACATTCCGCTGACCTCACGCGGCAAGGTCGACAAACGCTTGCTGCTGGAGTGGGCGATGACGCACCAGGCTGACGCGACGACCCGGCAAGGGGTGAGCGCATGAAGGGGGGGAATCCGGATACCGCACTGCCGGTCAAGCGCGTACTGTGGCGGCGATTGGGGACGTTGCCGATATTTTCGCATTACAACCGCCTGCTAGCCCTGGTGCTTGCACTCAATATCGCGGCACTGGCGCATGGGTTGACCGCCGGGCAGTGGTGGACATCCACGGGGATAGTCCTTGAGGCGCTGTCGGGATTGGTGGTGGCGAATCTGTCGCTGGCGATTTTGATTCGCCAGCAGTACATCATCAATCTGCTGTTCTGGCTGGCAACCCGGGCGCCCACTTCCTGGCCGCTTGCGATACGCCGCTCACTGGCCAAGGTTTACCACTTCGGCGGCTTGCACAGTGGCGGGGCGCTGGCGGCGATTGGCTGGTTCGCGGTGTTGATCGGCTCCCTGGCCTGGCATTGGACTGAAAGCTTGGGCGGCGTTTCCCTGGCGCTGCTCGGGGTGAGCACCGGGTTACTGGGGATCTTGCTGCTGGTGGCCGTCATGGCTCACCCGCGGATTCGCGGGCGTTTTCACAACGGCTTCGAGCGAATGCACCGCTTTGGTGGGTGGACCGCACTTGCCCTGTTCTGGGTATGGAGCGTTCTGTTTACCCGGGACCAGAGCCCGCAGGCCTCCGTGAGCGAGGCGCTGTCGACGTCGGTGGCATTCTGGATGCTGATTGTGTTGACGTTCAGCATCGCCTTGCCATGGTTTCGTCTGCGCAAAGTACCGGTGCAACTGATCAGGCCTTCTTCTCATGCGGTAATAGCCCGTTTTGACCATGTCACGCCGTTTGCCGGCTCCTCCAACGCCATCAGTCTCAACCCGCTGATGGAGTGGCATTCCTT
The DNA here is from genome assembly GCF_024749225.1 of Pseudomonas sp. B21-019. Lineage (NCBI taxonomy): Bacteria > Pseudomonadati > Pseudomonadota > Gammaproteobacteria > Pseudomonadales > Pseudomonadaceae > Pseudomonas > Pseudomonas sp. B21-019. The sequence continues at coordinate 4,085,517 of NZ_CP087193.1, read as the reverse complement.
TGCCAATATTCCCGCACCGGGTGAAGCGGGTTTTCGCCTGATCATTTCCCGGGCAGGTGATTGGACCGGCGAGTTCATCGAGCAAATGCCGACGCATGTCTGGGTCAAAGGCATTACCACCGCTGGCGTGGCGCACATCGAAACCCTGTTCAAATCGGTGGTGTACATCGCCACGGGCAGCGGCATCGGCCCGGTGTTGCCCCATTTGTTGGCCAGGCAAGTACCGATACGGCTGGTCTGGTCGACCCGCAGCCCGCGAAAAACCTACGGTGACGAACTGGTGGAAGAGATCCTGCGGGCCAATCCTGATGCCTTGATCTGGGACACCGATGTGCTCGGCAAGCCAGACCTTGTGCAACTGGCTTATGACGCGGTTCGCTCGTTCGGTGCCGAGGCGGTGATCTGCATTTCGAACCAGACGCTCACCCAGCGAGTGGTTGAGGAAATGGAAGGGCGGGGCATTCCGGCGTATGGCGCAATCTGGGATTCCTGAAGTGTGCCAAGAGCGTTTTGTCATTCAAACATTTCACATCTATTTAATGAGATCACCATGCACACATTGATCGAACGTCATGATCGAGTCGTATTGATTCGTCTTAATCGCCCGCAGGCCAGGAATGCTTTGAGTTCGGCCCTGATGCGCGAACTACTGGACACGTTGCAACGGTTGGACCGCGACCCCGGAGTCGGCTGTTTCGTGATCACCGGGACGGCAGATTTTTTTGCGGCTGGCGCCGACATCAAGGAGATGTACGGAAAGTCTTACCTGGACATGGTCCATGAGGATTATTTCGCCGATTGGGAAGCCTTTGCCGCGTTACGTACGCCCAAGCTGGCCGCTGTTGCCGGTTATGCATACGGTGGTGGCTGTGAGTTGGCCATGATGTGCGATCTGATCTTTGCTGCGGATAACGCTCGTTTTGGCCAACCGGAAATCAGGTTGGGAGTGATGCCTGGAATGGGCGGGACCCAACGTCTCACACGCCTGATAGGCAAGTCGAAGGCCATGGACATGATTTTGACCGGACGCTCGATGTCGGCCGAAGAGGCCGAGCGGGCAGGGTTGGTGTCGCGGGTAATCGTTGCCAGCGATCTGCTGGAGCAATCCTTGGCCGCAGCGCAGATCATTGCCGGTTTCGCTAAAACCGCCACACTCGCTGCGCGCGAGTCAGTGGACCGGGCGCTGGAGTCAGGGCTGCGTGAGGGCCTTCTTTTCGAGCGAAGAGTGTTTCATGGTTTGTTTGCCACGGAGGGGCAACAGGAAGGTATGCAGGCTTTTTTGCAGAAGCGTGAGCCGAGTTTTAACCCGGTTTGACCAACCTTGAGGATTCGTCGCTAGCGGTGCTTTGAAAGAAACTACAGTTCAGGGGGAATAATCCTACGTGACGTTCGTCTCATAGCTCTTTCCCCCTGTGGCCTACGGCCCCGGAGACTTTCATGGTTGATCGCTCATCTACATCAGGGCCATCTCGGCCGCCCCTGAGCACCGCGAGCCTGACGTTGCGCCTGACCGGCATTGCCGTGGTGGTCGCCGCGCTGGCCGGGGCTTTTGCCTACGTCAACGGCACACTCGACCCACAGCGCCTGACGCCGAAAGCGTTGATCAATGTGCTGGAGAAAAACAACGGCGTGCACCCGGGGTTCCGTCGTAACCACGCCAAAGGGGTGTGCGTGATCGGGCATTTCGAGAGCAGCGGCCAGGTGCGCGAGTATTCCAGCGCCCAAGTGTTCAATGAAGCGCGGACCCCGGTGGTCGGGCGTTTCGCGCTGCCTGCCGGCAACCCTTACGCGCCGGACAACAGCGTGCCGATCCGCAGCCTGGCGTTGCGCTTTACCCAGGCCAACGGTCAGCAGTGGCGCACCGGGATGAACAGCATGCCGGTGTTCCCGGTGGGCACGCCCGAGGCGTTCTATCAGCTGCAACAGGCGCAGTCACCGGACCCGGCCACCGGCAAACCGAACCCTGCGGCGGTGCCGGCGTTCTTCGGTTCTCACCCGGAAACCGCGCCGTTTCTTGCCTGGATCAAGACCGCCAAACCTTCTGCCAGTTATGCGACCGAGACGTATAACAGCGTCAATGCGTTTTACCTGGTGAACGCAGCGGGGCAGCGGCAAGCGGTGCGTTGGAGCATGACCCCGGTTGCTCAGGATGGGGCGGGCGCGACGGCACCGGAGGGCGCTGACTTTCTGGAGAAGGATCTGGTTCAGCGTTTGTCCGCAGGACCGCTGCGTTGGCAGTTGAACATTACCCTGGCGAACTCTGGGGACCCGGTCAACGACGCGAGCAAGGCCTGGCCCAGCGACCGAAAAGTTGTGAACGCCGGCACTCTGGTGCTCGAAAGCACCCAGCCGCAACTCAATGGCGAGTGCCGCGACATCAACTACGACCCACTGGTATTGCCCAGCGGTATCGAAGGTTCCGACGACCCGTTGCTCGCCGCTCGTTCAGCGGGTTACGCCAGTTCCTATCTGCGTCGCACCAGCGAAGTAAATCAATTGCCCAACGCCAAACAGGAGTCTCGACAATGAGCGCTCAACCGAATCATTTCGCACCCCTGGCGCGACTGCTGCACTGGCTGATGGCGTTGATGATCATCGCGATGTTGTTTATTGGAGCGGGCATGGTGGCCTCGGTGTCCGAGCGCCATGAGTGGTTGATCCACCTGCACAAGCCTTTGGGCATTGCGATTCTGTTGTTGGTGGTTGTGCGTCTGGCCGTGCGTTTTTCGACCCGGCAACCACCGCTGCCGACGAACCTGCCGGGTTGGCAGGTGCTCGCGGCGAAGGCTTCGCATGTCTTGCTGTACGCCTTGATGCTGATTTTGCCGCTGCTGGGCTGGGCGATGATTTCGGCGGCTGGCGATCCGGTGATGCTCAGCAGCTCGTTGCAACTGCCGTCGATCCTGCCGGCGAATGCGCAGGTGTTTGCATTCCTGCGCAAGGCACATAGGTATCTGGCGTATCTACTGTTCCTGACCGTGCTGCTGCACCTGGCGGCGGCGTTGTTTCACAGTTGGGTGCGCCGCGATGAGGTGCTGGACAGCATGTTGCGGGGCAGGGACCGTGGATGAGTCGGGGGACTGCCGATAACTGTGGCGAGGGGGCTTGCCCCCGTTGGGCTGCAACGCAGCCCCAAATGCGGTTGGTCAGACGCTCCTGCGTCTGATCGATTTACGACTGCTGCGCAGCCGAGCGGGAGCAAGCTCCCTCGCCACAGGTGTTGGGTGTTTTGGCGGCGAGCGTCAGCCACCAATAGATCAACGCTACGGCGTTGATGCCCGCACCCAGCCAGCACACCGCGATCCAGCCGCCCCAGGCATACATCGCCGTCGAACCGATCGAGCCCAAGGCGCTGCCGATCGAATAGAACAGCATGTAGCCGGCGGTGAGTCGGCTTTGCGCTTCGGGGCGCACGCTGTAGATCATGCTCTGGCTGGTGACATGGACGGCCTGCAAACCCAGATCCAGCGTAATCACCCCGAGCAGCAGCGCCCACAGCGAGGACTGAGTGAGGGCGATGGGCAGCCATGAGGCGAGCATCAGCAACAACGACAGTCCGCTGGTCCATTGACCCAGGCCACGATCGGCCAGATGCCCGGCGCGAGCCGCGGCCAGTGCGCCGGCAGCCCCGGCCAGCCCGAACAGCCCGATTTCGGTGTGGGACAGTGAAAGCGGCGGGGCGCTCAACGGCAATACCAAAGGGGTCCACAGCACCATGGCACTGGCGAACGTCAGCAGGGCAAGGATGGCCCGTTGACGCAACACCGGTTCTTCCTTGAACAACGTGAAGACTGAGCCGATCAGCGCGCCGTAAGCGCTATTCGGTCGCGCGTCTTCGTGCCTGGGCAGCACACGAAACAACAGCAGCGCCATCACCAGGGTCAACCCGGCGGACAACAGATAAATCGAGCGCCAACCAGCCAGGTCGGCCATGCCGCCGGCTACCGTTCGTGCCAATAGAATGCCGACGACAATGCCGCTGGTGATCACGCCTACCACACGTCCACGTTGCGCCGGGATGGCCAGCGTCGCGGCGTAGGCCACCAGGACTTGCGTCACGACCGCCAGTAGCCCGGTCAGCGCCATGCCGAGCAACAGCCAGGTGCTGCTCGGCGCTAACGCGATCATCAACAAGGCCAGTGCCGACAGCAGGGTTTGCAAGACGATCAATCGGCGACGGTTGAGCAGATCTCCCAGAGGGACCAGCAACAACAGGCCCACGCCATAACCGATCTGAGTGAGGGTGATGACGATACCGATGGTTGCCGGGTCCATGGCGAAGGCTTCGGCCATGGCATCGAGCAATGGTTGTGCGTAATACACATTGCCGACGGCCAGGCCGCAGGCGACGGCAAACAGCAGCACCACGGCGCCGCTTAACGGGTGGTCAGGTTTCATCACAGGCTTCCTTGTGTGGTTTCAATATAAAACCAGTTGTACGGTAAGGAGTCTGGTTTTATATTGCAACCACATTGGTTGCCGGCGGACGCGGTCATGGTTAAACGTACAAGCATGGAAGGCGCCGAATGCCCGGTCGCCCGTTCACTGGATGCGATTGGGGATTGGTGGTCGCTATTGATCGTGCGCGATGCGTTCGATGGCCTGCGACGCTTCGGTGAGTTCCAGCGCAATCTGGGCATGGCCAAGAACATTCTTTCGGCACGCCTGCGCACATTAGTGGCCCACGGGATTTTCGATCTGGTGCCGGCGTCGGATGGCAGCGCGTATCAGGAATATGTGCTGACGGAGAAGGGCCAAGGCTTGTTCCCGTTAATCATCGGGTTGCGGCAGTGGGGCGAGGCGTTTTTCTATGAGGTGGGGGAGGCGCATTCGCGGGTTGTCGATCGTGAGAACGGTCGACCGGTGCGGCCGCTGGAATTGCGCGCCGAGGATGGGCGGCTGTTGGGGCCCCAGGATTGTGTGCGGGTTCCGGTTGAGTAAAAGATCAAAAGATCAAAAGATCAAAAGATCGCAGCCTGCGGCAGCTCCTACACTGCGATCTTTTGATCTCAAATAATCAACGCAGGGTATCGACCATGTCGGCAATGGTCGTCAGCACATCCTTGCCCAACTGCTTCGAGCGCTTACCAGACCAGCCAGTCAGCGCATTCGGCGCGTCGTTGTTGTCCTTGAAGGGCATTTCAATGGTAAAGGACAGGCAATCGAATTTCTGACCGACGCTGTTGCAGGCCAGGGTCATGTTAGCTTTGCCCGGTTCGTCGCGGGTGTAGCCGTGTTTGGTCTGAAAGTCCTTGGTCAGGTGCTTCAGATGGCTGCGGAAGCGCTCTTCGAGTTTTTCGATCCGCGGTGTATAGCCGGGGTTGCCTTCGCAACCGGCGGTGAACACGTAGGGAATTTCTTCATCGCCATGGATGTCGAGGAACAGGTCGACGCCATACTTTTCCATTTGCTGCTGAACGAACAGCACTTCCGGGCTGATTTCCTGGCTGGCGTTCTGCCAGGCGCGATTCAGGTCCTGGCCCATGGCATTGGTGCGCAAATGACCGTGGAAGGCGCCGTCCGGGTTCATGTTCGGCACCAGGTACAGGTCGGCGCTGGCCAGGAGCTTATTCAGTACCGGATCGTCGTGTTTCTCCAGACGCTCGATCACGCCTTCCATGAACCATTCGGCCATGTGTTCGCCGGGGTGTTGCTGGGCGATGATCCAGACCTTGCGCTGACCTTCGGCGCCAGTCCCTTTGCGCAACAACTGGATGTCACGACCTTCAACGCTCTTGCCGGTGGCCAACAGTTCGGTGCCAGCCTTGGTCTGTGCCTGTTCGATCAGCCAGTCGTGACGGCCACGGCTGTAGGGTTCGAAGTAGGCGAACCAGGCATGGGTGGCAGTGGCTTCAAGGCTGAAACGCAGGCAGTCGCCTTCGAAGATGGTCGGCACCCGGAACCAGTTGACGTGGTCGTAGGACGCCACCGCCTGATAACCATCCCAGGCCTTGTTGTATGAGGACTTGCTGGCGTTGTTCAGACGAAACCAATGCTCCTGACCAACATGCAGGCCGCTGGCCTTGAAATGGAACCACTGGAAATGCTGGCTGCGAGTGTCTGGCCTGATGGCCAGCAATGCTTGCAGAGGATTGCTGATGTCCAGCACATCAATGTTGCCGCTGTCGAAGTTAGCGCTGATGTCGAAAGAAGATTTAGCCCCGGCCATAATCAATTCCTGAATACGATTTTTATGGCTGCTACTTTACACGCAAGAGGGGGAGAAACCGGGGGAAATTACGGGGGTGTAGAAGGGGGGGCGTCCTCCTTGACGCCGATGCAGCTTAGAGACTGCGCAATTGATTCTCAAGTGCTATTTTTCGTTAGTTTGGCCCAGTGCTGCCGGGCTTCTCTTGGCAGTAGATATTCTTTTGATATCATCCGCGCCAATCGAATTTTGCAGCACCTACAGACTTCATTAGCCTGAAGCCAAAGCCAGATGAACTGGCAAAAAAAAGACCCGGCAAAAAGCCGGGTCAAAAACCGTGATTAGCCTGATGAGGAGATAGTCCAGGAGTCCGACCTAAGGTCTCTTGGTCTATCGACTGATCTCGCGACCAGCTGATGCAATAATAATCATTATCATTTGCAAGTCAAATGTTTCTACCTGCGCGATTGGAAAAATTTTCTTGTCCTCCTCCAATACGCTCCCGCCTCAATTGTTCTGATTGCCCTCCAGGGCCCGGTCGACCATCGCCTTGGCCATGTCGATCATGTGCACCGTCGAAAACGCCAGATCCCGGCTTGCGCCCTGCAGCTGGTTGGCTGACTCATGCGCGGTGGCAACGGCGCACCGCAGCAGATCCGAAGCATGGACCAGCGCCTCTTCGCTGCTGATGTTACGGTTCACATCAAAGAAGCGTTCTTCGCTGGCCGCTTCTGACACAGCTGGTTTCAAGTAATAGTCCAGTGCCCGCTGCGCGGCGGCAGAGCCTTTTGGCGAGGTGAGGCTGGTGTCGATTTGCATGTCGGGCAGGGTATTGCTGGGGATGGTCATGACGATGGCGAGCTCCGTGAGAAATTCAAATCCGTGAGCCCAGCTTAGTACGTACTGTATTTGTGTCTTCAGTTTTAATACTACAATTTGTGTTTTGATGGTCGGAGTACCCCACGTATCGTGCCGCACATGGATAAATGGATTGAATTGGTCAAGGCCAAAATGAGTGAACTCAAAGTCACTCAGGAAATACTCGCCGAGCGCATCGGGATGTCCCAGGGTGGCGTCGGCCACTGGCTCAATAAACGTCGTCAGCCCGGCATCGCAGAGATGAATCGTGTCTTGCGGGCGCTCGGCATGGACTATCTGGAAGTGGCGATGGTGATCAGGGAGCCGCTGCCCTCAGAGGATGAGGAGATCTGTCTGACGCAAAAGTACAACCCGTACTTTCGCTACCCGGTCAGCGACTGGCGGGAAACCGGGGAGGTGCGCGACGGAGAGCTATCGACCTACGGCAACTCGCTGGCTGTCAGCAAGCCACGTTTCGAGCTGTCCGATTACCACGCACAGGGCGCGGCGTTCTGGCTGGTGGTGGTCGGCGATGCGATGACGGCACCCACGGGTGCGAGCATTGCCGAGGGCATGCTGATTCTGGTCGACCCGGCTATCGTGCCGGAGCCTGGCAAACTGGTGATCGCTCAATGGCCCGGCAGTGCCGAGGCAGTTTTTCGCAAGCTGATCGAAGAGGGCGGGCAGCGTTACCTGGTCCCGCTCAATCCGACCTATCCGAAAGCCCTTTACACCGAGGAATGCCGAATCATCGGCGTGGTGGTTCAGGCGACTGCCAAATTCTAATCGGATCGGTCCTCGCAACGCGTAGGACCGATCTTCATTTCACGCTTGTTCCAACTCCACCAATGCACTGCCTTCGCTGACCATTTCGCCTTCCTGGCAATACAACGCCTTGATTACCCCGGTGTGGGGCGCACGAATGCTGTGCTCCATCTTCATGGCTTCCAGCACCACCAGTTGTGCCCCGGCTTCGACCGTTTGCCCAGCCTCCACCAACACCCGCACGATGCTGCCGTTCATGGGCGCGGTGAGCCCGCCCTGATGGCTGTGACTGGCTTCGACGGCGCCGATCGGGTCAAACGACTCGATGCGGCGCAACTCGCCGTCCCATTGCAGATACAGTGCATCGCCACGCCGGATGGCCCGGTGCTGACGGCGCAAACCGCTGTGCTCGGTCAGCAGGTATTCACCCTTGAGCCGTGCGGTATGCATGTCGGCATTGCCCAGGGTCAGCGCCCGGTCTTGCCCTTCGCAACTCAAATGCAGGGTGATTTCTGTCGGCAACCCGGCACGGAAACCATTGTTGAAGGCCCACGGCGAACTCGGATCATCGGCGCGCAACACAGACGGCTGACTTTGCGCAAACGCCTGGGCCGCCGCTTGCCAGAACTCATCACTGAGCGGCGAAGGTGCTGGCAGCAGTTGTTCCTGATAACGCGGAATGAAACCGGTATCCAGTTCGGCGGCGGCAAACGCCGGGTGGGCGATGATCCGGTGCAGGAAGTTGATGTTGGTCTTCAGCCCGCCAATGGCAAACTCCTCGAGCATGCTCAGCAATCGCAGCCGCGCCTGTTCACGGTCTTCGCCCCAGGCAATCAGCTTGCCGAGCATCGGGTCGTAGAACGGCGAAATCTCGTCGCCTTCTTCGACGCCACTGTCCACACGACGCCCCGGCCCTTCGGCGGATTCGCGGTACAACGCCAGGCGCCCGGTGGCCGGCAGAAAATCGTTGCCAGGGTCTTCGGCATACAGCCGTACTTCGATCGCATGGCCGATCAGCGGCACCTGATCCTGTGTCATCGGCAGCGCTTCGCCGCGGGCTACACGAATCTGCCAGGCCACCAGGTCGAGGCCGGTAATGGCCTCGGTCACCGGGTGTTCGACTTGCAGGCGCGTGTTCATTTCCATGAAGAAGAACTCACCGCGCGCATCCAGCAAAAACTCCACGGTGCCGGCGCCGACATAACCGATCGCTTGAGCCGAACGCACGGCGGCTTCACCCATGGCCCGACGCAGTTCCGGGCTCAGGCCTGGAGCGGGTGCTTCTTCGACGACTTTCTGATGCCGACGCTGAATCGAGCAGTCACGCTCGTTGAGGTACAGACAGTTGCCGTGCTGGTCGGCGAATACCTGGATTTCCACGTGACGTGGCTTGAGCAGGTATTTCTCGACCAGCATCCGTGAATCGCCGAACGACGATTGCGCTTCACGCTGCGCCGAGGCCAGGGCTTCGGCCAGTTGGCTGACGTCCTCGACCACTTTCATACCTTTGCCGCCGCCGCCCGCCGTAGCCTTGAGCAACACCGGATAACCGATGCGTTCGCAGGCATCGCGGAAGGTGTCGAGGTCCTGGGCTTCGCCGTGGTAACCGGGCACCAGCGGCACACCGGCGGTTTCCATCAAGGCTTTGGCCGCAGACTTGCTGCCCATGGCGTCGATGGCCGAGGCGGGCGGGCCGAGGAAGATCAGGCCAGCCGCTTCAATCGCCCGGGCGAACCCGGCGTTTTCCGAGAGAAAACCATAACCGGGATGAATCGCCTGAGCACCGCTGGCTTTCGCGGCGGCGATCAGTTTGTCGATTTGCAGGTAACTGTCGGCGGCTTTGCTACCGCCCAGGTCGACGCGGATATCCGCTTCGCGGCTGTGCCGGGCGTCACGGTCGGTGGCGCTGTGCACGGCCACAGTGGTCAGGCCCAGAGCCTTGGCGGTGCGCATCACCCGGCAGGCGATTTCGCCACGGTTGGCCACCAGCAGGGTGGTGAGAACAGGTGCGCTCATCAACGCGGCTCCTTGAGGGTGATTTCGGCTTGCCAGGTGGGCGAACGTTTTTGCAGGAAGGCGCGCAGGCCTTCCTGGCCTTCCGGGCTGACGCGAATCCGGGCGATGGCATTCTCGGTGTAGCGCCGCAGCGCCGGGGTCAGCGCGCCGTTGCCGACTTCACGCAGCAGATCCTTGCTGGCGCGCATGGCTGCCGGGCTGTTGAGCAGCAGGTTGTCGATCCACTGTTCAAGCTTTTGCTCCAGCTCGGCGACGGGATAGCTCTCCGACAACAGGCCGATTTCCCGAGCCCGTTGCCCGCCGAAACGTTCGGCAGTCAAGGCATAACGCCGCGCCGCGCGCTCGCCGATGGCTTGCACCACGAACGGGCTGATGACCGCTGGCGCCAGGCCGATGCGCACTTCCGACAGGCAGAACTGCGCGTCGTCGGCGCCAATCGCCATGTCGCAGCAACTGATCAGGCCCAGCGCGCCGCCAAACGCCGCGCCCTGCACCACGGCCAGCGTCGGGACTTTCAGTTTGGCGAGGTTGTACATCAACTCCGCCAGTTCCCGGGCGTCATCAAGGTTGGTGTGGTAATCGAGTTCGGCCGATTGCTGCATCCAGGCCAGATCGGCACCGGCGCTGAAATGCTTGCCGCGCCCGCGGATCAGCAGAAAACGCAGGCTGGCATCGCCCGACACTTTGTCCAGCGCGAGGATCAGTTCGCGGATCATTTCGGCGTTGAACGCGTTGTTCTTTTCTTCCCGGCTGAGCCACAGGGTGGCAAAGCCACGCGGGTCGGTCTGCAGCTCGAGGGTGTTGAAGTCGCTCATGGTTTTCTCCAGATCACATCCGGAACACGCCGAAGCGGCTCGGTTCGATGGGTGCGTTCAGCGACGCCGACAAGGCCAGGGCCAACACGTCGCGGGTCTGCGCCGGGTCAATGACGCCGTCGTCCCATAGCCGGGCGCTGGAGTAGTAGGGGTGACCCTGTTCTTCGTACTGATCGAGGATCGGTTGCTTGATCTCGGCTTCCTGCTCGGCGCTGAAACGATGCCCGCTGCGCTCGGTTTGCTCGCGCTTGACCTGCACCAGCACACCCGCCGCCTGTTCGGCGCCCATCACGCCGATCCGCGCGTTCGGCCACATCCACAGGAAGCGTGGATCGTAGGCCCGGCCGCACATGCCGTAGTTACCGGCGCCGAAGCTGCCGCCGATGATCACGGTGAATTTCGGCACCTTGGCACAAGCCACGGCGGTCACCAATTTCGCGCCGTGCTTGGCGATGCCGCCGGCCTCGTATTTCTGGCCGACCATGAACCCGGTGATGTTCTGCAGGAACAGCAACGGAATGCCGCGCTGGCAGGCCAGTTCGATGAAGTGCGCGCCTTTCTGCGCGGCCTCGGCGAAGAGGATGCCGTTGTTGGCGAGGATCGCGATCGGGTAGCCGTGCAGGTGGGCGAAGCCGCACACCAAAGTCGTCCCGAACAGCGCCTTGAACTCATCGAACACCGAGCCGTCCACCAGTCGTGAGATCACTTCGCGCACATCGAACGGTTGCTTGGCGTCGGCCGAGACCACGCCGTACAACTCGTCGCTGCTATACAGCGGCGCGATCGGCGTACGTTGTTGCAGTTCGCCGAGCTTGCGCCAGTTGAGGTTGGCCACACTGCGCCGGGCCAATGCCAGAGCATGTTCATCGCTTTCGGCGTAGTGGTCGGCGACCCCGGAAATCTTGCAGTGCACATCGGCCCCGCCGAGGTCTTCGGCGCTGACCACTTCACCAGTCGCGGCTTTCACCAGCGGTGGGCCGGCGAGGAAGATGGTGGCCTGCTGACGAACCATGATCGCCTCGTCGGCCATCGCCGGAACGTAGGCGCCCCCGGCGGTGCAAGAGCCCATGACCACCGCAATTTGCGGAATGCCCATGGCGCTCATGTTGGCCTGGTTGAAGAAGATCCGCCCGAAGTGCTCACGGTCCGGGAACACTTCATCCTGACGCGGCAGGTTGGCGCCACCGGAGTCCACCAGATAAATGCACGGCAGGCGATTCTGCTGGGCGATGGTTTGTGCGCGCAGGTGTTTTTTCACGGTCAGCGGGTAATACGAGCCGCCTTTCACGGTGGCATCGTTGGCGACGATCATGCATTCGACGCCTTCCACCCGGCCGATCCCGGCAATCACGCCTGCGGCGGGAACGTCTTCGCCGTACACCGCGTAGGCCGCCAGTTGGCTGATCTCGAGAAACGGCGAGCCCGGATCGAGCAGGCGATTGATCCGCTCACGGGGCAGCAATTTACCCCGCGAGGTGTGACGTTCTTGCGCCTTCGGGCCACCACCTTGCTGCACTTGCGCGAGCAGGGTGTGCAGGGCGTCGACCTGTTTGAGCATCGCCGCGCTGTTGGCCGCGAACTCCGCCGAACGGGGGTTGAGCTGGGTATGCAGGATAGCCATGGACAGCTCCGTTTAGCGGGTTTCGTTGAACAGTTCGCGACCGATCAGCATGCGACGGATCTCACTGGTGCCGGCGCCGATTTCGTACAGCTTGGCGTCACGCAGCAGACGACCGGCCGGGAATTCGTTGATGTAGCCGTTGCCGCCGAGAATCTGGATCGCGTCGAGGGCCATTTGCGTGGCACGCTCGGCACTGTAGAGGATCACCCCGGCGGCGTCTTTGCGGGTGGTTTCGCCGCGCTCGCAGGCCTGGGCCACCGCATACAGGTAGGCGCGGCTGGCGTTGAGTTGGGTATACATGTCGGCGACTTTGCCCTGGATCAGCTGGAATTCGCCGATGCTCTGGCCGAACTGTTTGCGGTCGTGGATGTACGGCACGATCAGGTCCATGCAAGCTTGCATGATCCCGGTCGGGCCGCCAGAAAGCACCACGCGCTCATAGTCGAGGCCGCTCATCAGCACTTTCACGCCGCCATTGAGTACGCCGAGGATATTTTCTTCCGGCACTTCGACGTCATCGAAGAACAGCTCGCAGGTGTTCGAGCCGCGCATGCCGAGCTTGTCGAATTTGTTGCTGCGGCTGAAACCTTTCCAGTCGCGTTCGACGATGAACGCGGTGATGCCATGCGGGCCTTTTTCCAGGTCGGTCTTGGCGTAGATCACGTAGGTGTTGGCGTCAGGACCGTTGGTGATCCAGGTCTTGCTGCCGTTGAGTACGTAGTGATCGCCGCGTTTGTCGGCGCGCAGCTTCATCGAGACCACGTCGGAACCGGCGTTAGGCTCGCTCATGGCCAGGGCACCGATGTGTTCGCCGCTGATCAGTTTCGGCAGGTATTTGCTTTTCTGTTCGTGAGTGCCGTTGCGGTTGATCTGGTTGACGCAGAGGTTGGAGTGCGCGCCGTAGGACAGGGCGACCGACGCCGAACCACGGCTGATTTCTTCCATGGCGACCACGTGCGCCAGATAACCCAGGCCGGCGCCGCCGTACTCTTCCGGCACGGTGATGCCCAGCAGGCCCATGTCGCCGAATTTACGCCACAGGTCGGCCGGGAACAGGTTGTCGATGTCGATCTGAGCGGCGCGCGGGGCGATCTCTTTGGCGACGAAGGACTGAACCTGATCGCGCAGCATGTCGATGGTTTCACCGAGGGCAAAGTTCAGGGATGGGTAGCTCATGGGGCACCTTTTGGCTTTTTTGTAGGGTGGGGAGGGCAGTGATTCAGCTCTCACCTTTACGTTAACGTAAGCCTGTGACGAATGGCTGTCAATCACCCTTTACGTTAACGTCAACTTGAGCGAGAGTAGAGCCAGTTCTGAAAGACTGTGGCGAGGGGGCTTGCCCCCGTTCGAGTGCGCAGCGCTCGCAGATCTTGGGTCCGCTGCGCGGCCCAACGGGGGCAAGCCCCCTCGCCACACAAGCCGGCTCCTACAGGTCGCCGGTACAGCCCATTAATAAAGACAATAGGGGTCGTCATGGATCAACCCAGTGCAAACCCGCAGCGCAGCTATACCCGTGGTTCCCAGGACAAAGCCTTGCTGGCGATGACCATCGGCCAGGCGTTTGATAACACCGTCGCGCAATACCCGAACGGGGAGGCGCTGGTCGTGCGCCACCAACAACTGCGTTACACCTGGCAGCAGCTGTCGGATGCTGTTGATCTGCACGCCAGAGCATTCCTGGCGCTGGGTTTGCAAACCGGTGATCGGCTCGGCATCTGGGCCCCGAACTGCGCCCAGTGGTGCATCAGCCAGTTCGCCAGTGCGAAAATCGGCGTGATCCTGGTCAACATCAACCCGGCTTATCGCAGTTCAGAACTCGAATACGTATTGAAGCAATCCGGCTGCCAATGGCTGGTCTGTGCCGGGGCCTTCAAGACCTCCGACTATCACGGCATGCTGCAAGGGTTGGTGCCGGAATTGGCGGAGCAATCCATCGGCCGCTTGCAGAGCGAACGGCTGCCGGAGTTGCGCGGGGTCATCAGTCTGGATGCGCAGCCACCCTCGGGTTTCCTGCCGTGGTCGCAATTGGCCGATCTGGCGGCCAGCGTGTCGATCGAGCAATTGCACGAACGCCAGGACAGCCTGCATTTCGACCAGGCAGTGAACATCCAGTACACCTCCGGCACCACCGGTTTCCCCAAGGGCGCGACCCTCAGCCACTACAATATCCTCAACAACGGTTACATGGTCGGCGAAAGCCTCGGCCTGACCGCCGATGATCGGCTGGTGATTCCGGTGCCGCTGTATCACTGCTTCGGCATGGTCATGGGCAACCTCGGCTGCGTCACCCACGGCAGCACCATGATTTACCCCAACGATGCCTTCGATCCGCTGTTGACCCTGACCACCGTCGCCGAAGAAAAAGCCACCGCGCTTTATGGCGTGCCGACCATGTTCATCGCCATGCTCGATCAGCCCAAGCGCGCCGAATTTGATTTGTCGAGCCTGCGCACCGGGATCATGGCCGGGGCGACGTGTCCGATCGAGGTGATGCGTCGGGTTATCAGCGAAATGCACATGAGCGAAGTGCAGATTGCCTACGGCATGACGGAAACCAGCCCCGTGTCTTTGCAGACCGGTCCGGCAGACGACCTGGAATTACGCGTCACCACGGTCGGCCGCACCCAGCCGCAACTGGAAAGCAAGATCATAGACGAGGCGGGCAATCTGGTGCCACGCGGCACCATTGGCGAGCTGTGCACTCGGGGTTACAGCGTGATGCTCGGCTACTGGAACAACCCGCAAGGCACCGCCGAGGCTATCGATGACGCTGGCTGGATGCACACCGGCGATCTGGCGAGCATGAACGACGAAGGCTACGTGTGCATCGCCGGGCGTAACAAGGACATGATCATTCGCGGCGGTGAGAATATTTACCCGAGGGAACTGGAAGAGTTCTTCTTCACCCATCCGGCAGTTGCAGACGTGCAAGTGATCGGCATTCCTTGCTCCCGGTATGGCGAAGAGATTGTCGCCTGGATCAAATTCCATCCCGGCCACAGCGCCACCGAACAGGAGTTGCAGGCCTGGTGCAAGGAGCGTATCGCGCACTTCAAGACGCCGCGTTACTTCAAGTTCGTCGAGGAGTTTCCGATGACCGTGACCGGCAAGATCCAGAAGTTTCGGATGCGCGAGATCAGCATCGAGGAGCTGCGCAGCAAAAACGCCTGACACATAACCAGTGTGGGAGCGAGCAAGCCTGCTTCCACATGAGGGTCGAGAAAAATAGAAAAGCAGGAAAGCAGGAAAGCACAAAGGGGAGCCGAAGCTCCCCTTTAATTTTGTCGTTACGTGCTCTTTTTTTATTATTGAGGGGCGGTCTGTTGTTGTTTTTGGCAACCGTGGCCCTTTACCGCTGTTTTTGTCGATCCCCATCCGGGATCAAGAGCAAACGTATTTTTTTGAGCGCTGATCTACTTTTTCGCCAAGCGATCCAACCAGTTCGGGAGCTACCTGAAGGTAGTTTTATTGTTCTCTGCCCGGTTGCGGGTTACTCCGAAAAGCACCCTGAAAAGCACACCTTCTCCAAAAAAATCTGTTAGCTGCGTCTCTGCCGTGTTGTTCTTGTTATGTCAGAGTCGTTACGTCTTATTTTTATTGGTTTGCAGCTTTTTATTCTTGTTATGCCATAGAGATAGCAGAAGCCGTGCCAACTTTGAAAAGTCCTTTAAAATCAATGATTTGAATTTTGTGAGATTTTTTCATCCGTACCAAACCTGACAATTTGTTTCCGTGTTACTCGTTTCCGCCCCACGTTCCAGAACACGCGGTAACACCCGGACACATCCACATTGTCACTGTGCGCTGCGAGCCTTGGCCACGCGAGAACCGGTAGGGCGCCCCAGCACCGCGCAAATCTGCTGGCCGGCGCGAATCAAGGCGTCCAGGTCGATCCCGGTCTCGATGCCCAGGCCGTTGAGCAGGTAAACCACGTCTTCGGTGGCGACGTTACCGCTGGCGCCCTTGGCGTACGGGCAGCCGCCAAGGCCGGCGATGGAACTGTCGAATACCGAAATGCCTTCCAGCAGGCTGGCGTAGATATTGGCCATGGCCTGGCCATAGGTGTCGTGGAAGTGCCCGGCCAGTTTTTCCCGTGGCACATCGGCCGAAACCACTTCAAACATCTTGCGGGTCGCGCCAGCGGTGCCGGTGCCGATGGTGTCTCCCAGCGAAACCTCGTAGCAGCCCATCGCATAGAGCTCGCGAGCGACTCGGGCGACTTGCGCAGGCTTGACGTCACCTTCATAGGGGCAGCCCAGCACACAGGACACGTAACCGCGCACGCTGACGCCGTGTTGTTTGGCCGCGTCCATGATCGGCACGAAGCGCTCCAGGCTTTCGCTGATCGAGCAATTGATATTGCGCTGGGAGAACGCTTCGGACGCTGCGGCGAACACGGCGACTTCCTTGACCCCGGCGGCGATAGCGTCTTCAAAGCCCCGCAGGTTGGGGGCGAGGGCGCCGTAAGTCACGCCAGGCTTGCGCTGGATCTGTGCGAAGACCTCGGCGGAACCGGCCATTTGCGGCACCCATTTGGGCGAGACGAAACTGCCGACTTCTATATAGCCGAGGCCAGCGGCGGTGAGCGCATCGACCAATTGCACCTTGTCCGCGACGCTGATGGGTTGGGCTTCGTTTTGCAGACCGTCACGGGGGCCGACTTCGACCAGGCGTACGTGGGTGGGGAGGGACATGGGAATCGACCTGTTGAGATTGTATGAATGTTCACAGCTCCTACACGAGCTGCTGGCTCTTGATCGTTTGCTCCAGCGCCTGGGTGCAGCGCTCTTCGGCCGTGTCGAGTTCCAGCTTCATCTGTTCGATGTCCAGCAGTTGCTGCTCGAGTTGTTCCCGACGTTCGGCAATTTTCGCCAGCATGCTGTGCAATTGCTTGGTGTTACCGCTGGAGGGGTCATAGAGCTCGATCAGCTCGCGGCATTCGGCCAGGGAAAAACCAATGCGCTTGCCCCGCAGGATCAGCTTCAGGCTGACCTTGTCACGGGGCGAATAAATGCGTTCCTGACCGCGACGTTCGGGGCTGAGCAGGCCTTGCTCTTCATAGAAGCGAATGGCCCGGGTGGTGATGTCGAGTTCGCGGGCGAGGTCGGAAATGCTATAGGTCTGGCTGCTCATGGAAGCGCTCGAAAAAGGTCATGGCGCTAAGCTAATGTCAGGTTGACGTTTACGTCAAGGGGCATGGATCTTCGTTG
Organism: Pseudomonas sp. B21-019; assembly: GCF_024749225.1. Taxonomy (NCBI): domain Bacteria; kingdom Pseudomonadati; phylum Pseudomonadota; class Gammaproteobacteria; order Pseudomonadales; family Pseudomonadaceae; genus Pseudomonas; species Pseudomonas sp. B21-019. Next base: position 4,068,084 of record NZ_CP087193.1, on the reverse strand, counting down.
GTATCACCGGCGTCTTCGCGGGCTTGCCCGCGAAGAACAATGACACGGTAACGTCCTACACCGTATCCAGCTTCTTCTCGTGCGCCGTGACCTGCTGGCACAACTCGATCATCTGCTCGCGCATCCAGCGGTTGGCCGGGTCCTGGTCGGTGCTTTCGTGCCAGTAGAGGTGGGTTTCCACCGGCGGAACTTCTTTGACCGGCAGGTTCACCGAGTACAAATCATGGCGACGAGCGAAGCGTTCCGGCACGGTCATGACCATGTCGGTCTGCTGTAACACCTGGGACGCCATCAGGTAATGCTGGGAGCGCAGGGCGATCTTGCGCTGGATGCCCATTTTGCCCAGGGCCAGGTCGACATAGCCCAGGCCGCTGCGGCGGCTGGAGATATGGATGTGGGTCAGGGACAGGTAATCGTCGAGGGTGAATTTCTCTTTGCCCGCCAGCGGATGGCCCTTGCGCATGGCGCACACATAACGGTCTTCCATCAACTTGACGTGACGCACCTGCGGATCGGTGTTGAGCGGCGCATCCACTGCGAAATCCAGACGTCCGGCCGCCAGTTCCTTGGTGGTCTCGCGGCGTTTGGACAGGAAACTTTCGATGATCACCGTTGGCGCCAAGCGTCGCAGGCGCTGGAACAACGGCGGCAGGATCACCGCTTCGGTGAGGTCGGTCATGCTGATGCGGTAGGTCTTGACCGCCTGCAACGGGTTGAAGATGCGGCTTTCCTGCACCGACACCCGCAGCAGGGAGAGGGCGTTACGCACGGGGCCGATGATGTTCTGCGCCATCGGCGTCGGCACCATGCCCTGGGCGGTGCGCACGAAAAGCGGGTCGTTGAAGGTTTCGCGCAGGCGGGCCAGAGCGTTTGACACCGCCGGTTGCGTAATGCCGACAATCTGCCCGGCGCGGGTCAGGTTGGCTTCGGTGTAGATCGCGTCGAAGACGATGAAAAGGTTGAGGTCGACCTTGCTCAGATTCATTACGCGGCTCTCTTGTTGTAGGGGCGGTTTTGGCCTTGGCAATCAGCCGATCATATATCGGTGATGAATGTTAATACACGCCGAGAATAGGTTAGGTAAATTTTCGTAGCTGTTCTAGCATCGATTGCATGACCTGAACAACTCCTCTGAACCCCAGATAAAAAGGTAGAGCTGCCATGGATTTCGCTTATTCGCCCAAGGTCCAGGAACTGCGTGAGCGCGTGACTGCGTTCATGGACACCTACGTTTACCCCGCCGAAGCGGTGTTCGAACGCCAGGTCGCCGAGGGCGATCGCTGGCAGCCGACGGCAATCATGGAGGAGCTCAAACTCAAGGCCAAGGCTGAAGGCCTGTGGAATTTGTTTCTGCCTGAGTCCGAACTGGGTGCCGGCCTGACCAACCTCGAATACGCGCCATTGGCGGAAATCATGGGCCGCTCGTTGCTGGGCCCTGAGCCGTTCAACTGCTCGGCGCCCGACACCGGCAACATGGAAGTGCTGGTGCGTTACGCCAACGAAGAGCAGAAGCAGCGCTGGCTCGAACCACTGTTGCGCGGCGAGATCCGCTCGGCGTTCGCCATGACCGAACCTGACGTGGCCTCGTCCGACGCCACCAACATGGCCGCCCGTGCGGTGCGTGACGGCGATGAGTGGGTGATCAATGGCAAGAAATGGTGGACTTCAGGGGCCTGCGATCCGCGCTGCAAGATCCTGATCTTCATGGGCCTGAGCAATCCGGATGCCCCGCGCCATGCGCAGCACTCAATGATTCTGGTGCCGGTGGATACGCCCGGCGTGAAGATTGTGCGTCCGCTACCAGTGTTCGGTTATGACGACGCGCCTCACGGACACGCCGAAGTGCTGTTCGAAAATGTCCGGGTGCCGTACGAAAACGTCCTGTTGGGCGAAGGACGCGGCTTCGAAATCGCCCAAGGTCGCCTCGGCCCGGGCCGAATTCACCACTGCATGCGTTCGATCGGCATGGCTGAACGCGCGCTGGAGCTGATGTGCAAACGGGCGGTCAACCGCACCGCGTTCGGTAAACCTCTGGCGCGTTTGGGCGGCAACATCGACAAAATCGCCGATTCGCGGATGGAGATCGACATGGCGCGACTGCTGACGTTGAAAGCGGCGTACATGATGGACACCGTCGGCAACAAAGTGGCGAAGAGCGAGATCGCACAGATCAAAGTGGTTGCACCGAACGTGGCATTGCGGGTGATCGACCGGGCGATCCAGATCCATGGCGGGGCAGGGGTGTCCAACGATTTCCCGCTGGCCTACATGTATGCCATGCAACGCACCCTGCGCCTGGCCGACGGCCCGGACGAAGTGCACCGCGCGGCGATTGGCAAGTTCGAGATTGGCAAGTACGTACCTAAGGAAATGATGCGCAGCGGGCACTGAGTCCTGTGGCGAGGGGGCTTGCCCCCGTTCGGCTGCGCAGCAGTCGTAAATTGTACACCGCGTCTTTCCAGGAAAAATGCGGTGGCCGGTTTGAGGCCCGCTTCGCGGTCCAACGGGGGCAAGCCCCCTCGCCACAGTAAGCCCCCCAAGCCACAATGTTTGGTGCTTACTTCAATGCACCCAAACCTCAACCCGCCGATTCTTGATCCGCCCTTCATCCCCGCTGTTGGCCGCCACCGGCATCTCGGCGCCAAAACCGCGAATCTCGCGAAACACCACACCGCTTTTCACCAGTTCTCGCCGCACCGCCATGGCCCGCAGTTTCGACAGCAGGTCGGCCCGTGCGGGGTCGCTCTTGGCATCGCCAAACCCTACCAACGTCACCTGCCGATTGGTTTTGTCGTGCTGCTTTATATAGTCGAGCACCCGCGACAGGTCCTGGCGGGCTTTGTTGTCCAGCGTCGCGCTGCCTTCTTCGAAACGAAAATTCACCGTCAGCCGCTGGGCATGCCGACTGAGTGCCTGATAACCCTCGGGCATCAGCGCATTCGGTGTGACGGCCATGGCCTGAACGGTTTGCGCGATAAAACCATTGGCCGCAACAATCGCCTGGCCATTGCTGCTCTGGGCGAACTTCACCAGCGCCTTGGCCCAGGGATTTTTCCCGTTCGGCGGCAGGTAAAAGAACAGCCGACGGGACAGCGGGTAATCTTCCGTCGCGATCAGGCTATTGAGCGGCAGCATGGCCTGGGAGTCGCCATCGACAATGGCCACGGCCTTGGCCTGGCGCACATAAGGCAAACCGATGAAGCCGATGGCTTGCGGGTCCAGACTCACCGCGTCGGACAATTGCTCACTGGATTCGAAGCGTTTCGCGTTGCCGCTCAGCATTTTCCCATGCAGGCTGAGGACCAACTCCTTGAACGTGTCGTAGGTGCCTGATTGGTCATCCCGCGCGTAAAGATGAATTGTCCCACCGCTGCCGCCGAGTTCTTCCCAGGTTTTCGTTTCGCCGCTGAAAATTCGTGCCAGTTGCTCGGTGTTGAGCTGCTTCAGCGGATTGTGCGGATGAAGGATGATGGCCAGCCCGTCGATGGCGATGACTTGTTCGGCAACCGGGCTTTTCAGGTCGCCCAGCGGTTCGAGATCCAGTCGTTCGCTGTCCTTGATCGGCCGTGACGAGGCCGCAAGATCGGCGGAGGCGATTTTCAGGGCTTTGAATCCGGTGCTGGAACCGTGGGCCGCGACTTCCACCTCGACTCGACGGCCCTGAGCGGTTTCGCCGACGATGCGTTGTTCGTTGGCTTTGTCCGGGGCTTCGCGGTGCACCTTGAACAGACCCTGCTCATGCATCAGCCCCTCGACCAGCGCCGGCCCCAACGCCGCGCCAATGGTGTTGGAACCCTGGATGCGCAGCACCGGGCCGTGTTCGGGTGTCGGCAAATCGCCGGCCGACACCGTCAACGGCAGCACGGCGCCGAGCAGCAGGAACAACACGCGCAGGGTCATGCCGGCACCTTAATAAGCCAAAGAAAGTGCCGGGAGAATAAGTCAGTAAGGTTTCTGAACGATGACAGATCAAAAGATCGCAGCCTGCGGCAGCTCCTACAGGATGTATGCCGAGCCCATGTAGGAGCTGCCGCAGGCTGCGATCTTTTGCTCTTAGCTCAACTCAAGCCAGATCGGCGCGTGATCGGAAGGCTTTTCCATTGCGCGCAGTTCGTAATCCACGCCCGCGTCCTTGACCCGAGGCAACAACCCGTTGGATGCCATGATCAGGTCAATCCGCAGCCCGCGCTTGGGCTCATCTTCAAAACCGCGGCTGCGGTAGTCGAACCAGCTGAAACGGTCGGCAACGTCCGGGTTCAGGTGACGGAAACTGTCCACCAGACCCCAGTTCTTCAGGCGGGCCATCCATTCGCGTTCTTCGGGCAGGAAGCTGCATTTGCCGGTTTTCAGCCAGCGTTTCATGTTGTCCGGGCCAATGCCGATGTCGCAGTCTTCCGGGGAAATGTTCACATCGCCCATCACCACGATCGGCTGGTCGTTGCTGAACTGGCTTTCCAGCAATTGTTGCAAATCGCTGTAGAAACGTTCCTTGGCCGGGAACTTGGTGGGGTGATCGCGGCTTTCGCCCTGTGGGAAATAGCCGTTCATGATGGTCACTGGCACACCATTGGCGTCGGCGAACGTGCCCCAGATGAAGCGCCGCTGGGCGTCTTCTTCGTCGGTGGCGAAACCTTTGTGCAGCGCAATCGGCTCCTGACGCGACAGCAGGGCGACGCCGTAGTGGCCTTTTTGCCCATGGAAATGCACGTGATAACCCAGCGCCTGAACCTCGGCCAGGGGGAACTGGTCGTCATGGACCTTGGTTTCCTGCAATCCGATCACGTCTGGTTGATGTTTCTCAATCAGCGCCGCCAGCTGATGCGGGCGAGCGCGCAGCCCGTTGATGTTGAAGGAGACGATCTTCATGGTCGGCAGTCCTGGCAAAAGTGCGATGCTAGCTGACATGTAGGAATGGGGCCAGCTTTGGGGTGAGGGGATTCGTTGTGTCCTGTCAGAGATGTGTTGGCGCGGGCAAACCCAGTCGATGAAGCTCCTCGCTTGGTCTATACCTGTCTGGGGAACTGTGAAGCCACCCCAAGGCTCGTACCAAGAAGAGCGCAGCCATCTGAGCTGTGCCCCAGGGAGATCCGCCGTTATGCCCGAAACCTCGACCGCCATCGCCGATATTCACATGCTCGACAGCGGCTATTCCCGCGAAGCGCGTTCCCTGTTGTACCAGGCGTACCGGCACGAGCCGACGTTCGGCTATCTGTTCGAAGCCGAACGCCCCGGTTATGAGCAGCGGGTCCGGGCGACGGTGCGCGAACTGATCAAACAGCACTTTCTGCAGGATTTACCGGCCATCGGCCTGCTGGTGAATGACCGCTTGATCGGCATCGCCCTGATCGCGCCGCCGCAACGCCGCCTGGGCATCACCGAAAGCTGGGCCTGGCGCCTGCGGATGGTGCTCAGCACCGGGTTTCGCTGTACCCGACGCTACCTCGATTACCACGCCGCCGTGATGGCGTGCGTGCCGTCCGACTCGGTGCACGTCCTGCCATTGCTGGGGGTTCACCCGCAATTCCAGGGCAAGCACTTTGGCGAACAGTTGCTGCAAGCGGTGCACAACTGGTGCGCGGTCGATGAGCACTCCCAAGGCGTGATCCTCGACACCGGGAATCCTCGCTATCTGGAGTTCTATAAGCGTCAGGGCTATGAGGAAATCGGCGAAGTGGCCGTAGGACCGATTCGTGAGCACGTGTTTTTCCACGCCAACCCGCAGGTGTTACAAACAGCAACAGCGTAATCGCCGAACTTTTGGGACAAGTCCGGCTCTATCAGGCTCCCAAGCTCGTGATAGCATCCGCGCCTATGAATGTTCCAGGAAGAATGACCAGCGGCCTGTTGATGCTGTTATCCAGCTGCGCGGCGCTGGCGCAAAGTGAATTGGATGTGCGGATCAAACCGTCCAACGATGAACTGAAGGCCAATATAGAGGGCTATATCGGTAGCCTCGGCGATCGCGATGAAGAAGCCTTGCTGCGCTTCAGTCGCGGCGCCGAAGAACAGGCGCGCAAGGCCGCCCAGGCCTTGGGGTATTACCAGCCGCAAATCGACAGCGACGTGAAGGGCGGCAAGACGCCGCGCCTGGTGCTGAACATCGATCCCGGCGAGCCAATCCATTTGCGTAACGTCACGATACGTGTCGACGGTCCTGCCGCCTCGCTTAAATCCTTTCGTGTGCCTAAGAGCGACCTGCTGAAACCCGGCGCAGCGCTGAATCATGGTCATTATGAAGACGCCAAGCGGATGATCCAGAACCAGGCCTCGCGCTTCGGCTTCTTCAGTGGGCGCTTCACCCGCCAGAAGCTGTTGGTGGACCCGCGCGCGGGCGTCGCCGACATCGAATTGATCTACGACAGCGGGCCGCGTTATGCGCTGGGCAAAGTCAGTTTTGAAGGCGACACGCCGTTCGACGAAGACCTGCTGCAACGCATGGTGCCGTTCAAGGCCGGTACGCCCTATGACTCCGAACTGATCGCCGAGCTCAATCAGGCGCTGCAATCGAGCGGTTATTTCGAAGGCGTGCGCGTCGACGCAGCGCCCACCGCGTCCAAGGACGACGTGATCCCGGTGGCGGTCAAGCTCGACACTCGCAAGCCTCGGACCATGGGCTTGGGCCTGGGGTTTTCCACCGACGTCGGCCCGCGAATCAAGGCCAACTGGACCCGGCACTGGGTCAACCCGCAAGGCGACAGCTATGGCTGGGAAGCCGAACTATCAGCACCGCGGCAGAACGTCGGGGTGTTTTACGACATTCCCCTGGACCCACCGCTGACCGACAAACTGCGCTGGGCCGCTGGCTATCAATATGAAGATATCGCTGGCACCGACTCCCGCAGCAAATTGCTGACCCTCGGCCCCGAATGGCACAGCAAGTTGCCCAGCGGCTGGCAGCGGGTGGTGTCGCTTAAATGGCAACGCGAGGAATACACACTCGGTGACGACTCGGGGCTCAGCACCTTGCTGATGCCCGGCGTGAGCTATTCGTACCTGAAAAGCGACAACCGCATCGACCCGCACAACGGCTATCGCCTGCAATTCGAAACCAAGGTGGCCAAGGAAGGATTGGGTTCGGACACCAACCTTATCTACGGCACGGCACTGGTCAAAGGCCTGACCACGGTCTTCGATAAACACCGCTTCCTCGGTCGGGTGCAGGTCGGCGGCAGCGCCACCAACGGTTACAAGTCGGTGCCGCCGTCTCTGCGCTTCTTCGCCGGTGGCGATCAGAGCGTACGCGGTTACGACTACCAGAGCCTGTCCCCGGAGAACTCCGAGGGCGACCGTATCGGTGGCCGCTACATGGTGGCCGGCAGCGTCGAATATCAATACTCCATCGCCGAAAAGTGGCGGGTCGCAACCTTCATCGACCAGGGCAACTCCTTCAACACCCTTGAATTGCCGAACCTGAAGACCGGCGTCGGTATTGGCTTACGCTGGGTTTCGCCGGTGGGGCCGATTCGCCTCGATCTGGCCCACGCGATGGACGACGACGGCGGCATTCGACTGCACTTTTCCATGGGGCCTGAGCTGTGAAGCGTGGTTTGAAAATAGCGCTGCTGGCGATCCCGGCGCTGCTGATGCTGGTCGTGCTGGCCTTGATCATCGTGCTGGGTACGGCGACGGGCAGTCGCTGGGCGCTCGGGTTGGTGCCGGGTTTGACCGTGGAGAATTTCCAGGGCCGTTTGGGTGGACAGTGGAGCGCCGACCATCTGCTGTGGCAGCAGGACAACAGCCGGGTTGAGCTGAACCAGGCGATTTTCGCCTGGTCGCCGCTGTGCCTGACGCGCATGACGCTGTGCATCGAGCAGTTGCAGGCCGAGCAGGTCAGCCTGCAATTCCCGCCCGGCGCAGAAGAGCAAAGCAGCGGGCCGATCAGCCTTCCGGATTTGAAATTGCCGCTGGCCATCAAGTTGGGTGACGTCAAGGTCGGCCGTCTGCTGTTCAATGGCAGCGAAGAGCTCAAAGGCCTGCAACTGGCGGCGCACTGGACCGAAAAGGGTTTGCAGATCGACTCGGTGCACTTGCAGCGGGATGAACTGAGCCTGAACCTGTCCGGCCTGTTGCAACCGAGCGGCAACTGGCCGCTGACCGCCGAAGGCAAACTGACCTTGCCGGCACCCGGCACCGAGCCCTGGGCCCTGGCTTTGAAGGTCGACGGTGACCTGCTGAAAACCCTGAACCTGAAAGCCGACAGCAGCGGTTACCTGAACGGGCAGTTGACTGGCGAATTGCAGCCGCTGGTGGAAAACCTGCCGGCAAAAGTGCGCATCACCGCTGACGGCTTCAAGGCCAGCGCCGATCTACCGGACACCCTGCAACTCAATCAACTGGAACTCACCGGCGACGGCGACCTGAAAAACGGCTACCAGTTGCTGGGCAAAGCCACGTTGCCCGCCGAACAAGGCCCGGTCGCGTTGTTGCTGCAAGGCAAGGTCGACGCCAAGGGCGCGCAGATCGCCGCTCTCGACCTGACGGCCAGCGACAAACAAAGCCTCAAGCTCACCGGGCAATTGGACTGGAGCAAAGGCTTCAGTGCCGAAGCGAAAATCGACTGGCTGGATTTCCCTTGGCACCGCCTCTATCCGCTGATCGACGAGCCGCAAGTGGCACTGCGCAGCTTCAACGGTGAAGTCTCCTACACCGACGGCAATTACATAGGTAACTTCAAGGCCGCACTGGATGGTCCGGCCGGGGCGTTCAGCCTGAACAGCCCGTTCAGCGGCGACCTGAGCCAAATTCATCTACCGCAATTCAAGCTCGAAGCCGGGCAGGGCAAGGCCGAAGGGCACCTGAGCCTGCAATTTGCCGACGGCATCGCCTGGGATACCGCGCTGGATCTCTCGGCGATCAACCCGGCGTACTGGCTCGCGGAATTGCCGGGCACCTTGGCCGGCCCGTTGCGCAGCAAAGGCGAGATGAAAAACGACAGGCTCAGCCTGACCGCCGACCTGGACCTGAAAGGCAAACTGCGCGGGCAGCCGGCGGTGTTGCAAGCCAAGGCCGATGGCGGCGGCGAGCAATGGAACCTCAGCGCATTGCAGGTTCGCCTGGGTGACAACAGCATCAATGGCCAAGGCAGCCTGCAACAGAAACTCGCCGGCCAGATCGACATCAAAATGCCGCGTCTGGCCCAACTCTGGCCGCAACTGCGCGGCCAGCTCAATGGTCGGGTCAATGTCGCCGGCACGCTCAAGGCACCGCAAGGCAAACTCGACCTGCAAGGCACGCAACTGGTCTTCGAAGACAACCGCCTGCAAAGCCTCAATCTCGACGCCACCCTCGACAGCGCCCAACGGGCGAAGATCGACCTCAAGGGCAGCGGCATCCAGACTGGCGACACGTCACTGGGCACCTTGACCGCCAGCGGCCAGGGCGACATCAAAAACCAGAAACTGACCCTCGACCTGCAAGGGCCGAAGCTGAAACTGGCGCTCGGTCTCGACGGCGCGTTGGATAAAGGTAACTGGCGCGGGCGTCTGGCCAGTGGCGATATCCAGGCCGGTGGTCAGGACTGGAAGCTGCAGACCCCGGCAAAGCTTGAACGACTGGCGGACGGTAAAATCAACTTCGGCGCCCATTGCTGGATGTCCGGCCCGGCCAGCCTGTGTGGCGAAGACCAGCGCTTGATGCCCGAGCCAAAGCTGCGTTACCACCTCAAGCAGTTCCCGATCGACAGCCTGGCGCAATGGCTGCCGAAGGATTTTGCCTGGCAGGGCCGGCTCAACGCCGACCTGCAACTGGACTTGCCGGCCAGCGGCCCGAACGGCCAGATCAGCGTCGATGCCAGCGGCGGCACGTTGCGCATGAAGGAAAAGGATCAGTGGCTGGATTTCCCCTACCAGACCCTGAAACTCACCAGCAAACTCACGCCAAAACGCATCGACACCGACCTCAGCTTTGTCGGTGGCAAGCTTGGTGAGCTGATGCTCCAGGCGCAGATCAACCCGTTGCCGAAGAACAAACCGCTGACCGGCTCATTCCGCCTCAATGGCCTGGATTTGTCGGTGGCGCGGCCGTTTGTGCCGATGGTCGAGAAACTCACCGGGCATTTGAACGGCAGCGGCACGTTGTCTGGCGGGTTGCTGGCGCCGCTGGTCAACGGCAACCTTGAGCTGCGCGACGGTGAAATATCCGGCTCTGAATTACCGATGGATTTGGAAGCCTTGCAACTTCAAGCCGTGATTGTCGGCGAAACCGTTCAGTTGAGCGGCGGCTGGAAAAGCGGCAAGACCGGGCAGGGCAGCCTTAACGGCAACATTGCCTGGGGCCAGGCGCTGGTGGTGGATCTGGCGCTCAAAGGTTCGCAATTGCCGGTCACGGTCGAGCCTTATGCCAAGCTGGAAGTCGCGCCGGACCTGAAGATCTCCATGAAGGACGACAAACTGGCGATCGTCGGCAAGGTGCTGGTGCCCAAGGGCGAAATCACCGTGCGCGAACTGCCGCCGTCGACGGTCAAGGTCTCCGACGACACGGTGATCGTCGGTCAGCAGACCGAAGAGGGCAAGCCGCCGATGGCCATGGCGATGGACATCGACGTGGTGGTCGGTGAGGAAAAACTGAGTTTTGCCGGGTTTGGCCTGACCGCCAACCTGCAAGGTCATGTGCACATTGGCGACAACATGGACGCACGCGGCGAACTCTGGCTCAACGACGGGCGTTATCGCGCCTACGGCCAGCGCCTGACGGTGCGCCGGGCCCGCTTGCTGTTTGCCGGTCCCATCGATCAGCCGTACCTGGACATCGAGGCGATTCGCCAGACCGACGACGTGATTGCCGGCATTCGCTTGAGCGGCAGTGCCGAACAGCCGACCACGCAGATCTTTTCCGAGCCGGCGATGAGTCAGGAGCAGGCATTGTCCTACCTGGTGCTGGGGCGTCCGCTGAGTACCACCGGTGAAGACAACAACATGCTCGCCCAGGCCGCCCTCGGTTTGGGTTTGATGGGCAGCTCCGGGGTCACCAGCGGTTTGGCCAAGGATCTGGGCATTCAGGACTTCCAGCTCGATACCCAAGGCAGCGGCAACACCACCAGTGTGGTCGCCAGCGGCAACATCTCCGAGAAGCTCAGCCTGCGTTATGGCGTAGGCGTGTTCGAACCGGCCAACACCATCGCCTTGCGTTACAAGCTGAGCAAAAAGGTCTACCTCGAAGCCGCCAGCGGCGTGGCCAGTTCGCTGGACATCTTCTACAAGCGGGATTTCTAACTCCCCCAAGATCAAAAGATCGCAGCCTTCGGCAGCTCCTACAGAAGCGTTCTCACCATATTCAAGGGTGTACGCGATCCCGTAGGAGCTGCCGAAGGCTGCGATCTTTTTGCTTTCAGTCCCACCATTTATCAGTCAAATACAAAGCATCCTAACTATTGCGTTGACATTGGCTGCCTAAGCAGTAATATCTCGACATACATTCACTGCCTAGGCAGCTAATTGGTGGTCAGATGAAACATTTCTCCTCATACGATTTCCATAATTGCCATCTTGGCCTCTTGCTCGGCCGCGCCGCGCTGCTCAAGGACCGGATCATCGACACGCACATGGAACCCCACGGCATCACCGCCGCGCAGTTCAAAGTGCTGATCATCATGGCCCAGTTCGGTGTCGATACCCCGGCCGAGCTGTGCCGCCACCTGTCGCTGGACAGTGGTTCGATGACCCGCATGCTAGATCGTCTGGAACAGAAAGGTTTCCTCGCCCGCCAACGCTCCGAGGCAGACCGCCGTCAGGTGCAACTGGTGCTGACCGAACAAGGTCAACAGTTGACTGACCGTCTGCCGGAAATCGGCGCCGATGCCATGAATGAACTGGCCGGTGCCATCACCCCGGAAGAATTGAAAGCCCTGGAACACATCCTGAAGAAAATCCTGGTAGCGGCGGGTGACTCGATCACCTTGCTGCGGGTAGGTGGCAATGAACAGTAAACGCCTGCGTACCGGACTGAGCCTGGTGTTGTTGGCCATGAGCGTCGCCGGTTGCGCCAGTTACAGTGGCCTGAGCACCGAAGGCGTCAGCCTCGATGCGAAGAACCTCAAGGCCGGGCAGTCGCTCAATGGCGTGACCCTGACACCCGCCGCATGGCCGAAAAGCGACTGGTGGAAAAGCCTCGGCGACCCGCAGCTCGACGGCCTGATCCGCGAAGCCCTGCACGACAGCCCCGACATGCAAATCGCCGACGCCCGCGCTCACCAGGCCAGTGCTGCCGCCTATGCCGCCGATGCTGCGCGGATGCCCACCCTCGATGCCAACGCCGGTGTCAGCCGTTCGCGTCTGGCCCGCGACAAAGACCCGAGCGGGCAGGGTGGCACTTACTCCACCGTGCGTAATCTCGGCGCCAGCTTCAATTACACCTTCGATCTCTGGGGCGGCCAGCGCGATGCCTGGGAAGCCGCGTTGGGCCAGGCTCGCGCCGCCGAGGTCGATCAGCAGGCCGCGCAACTGACCTTGTCCGCCGACGTCGCCCGTGCCTACAGCGATCTGGGGCAGGCGCACATCATCCATGACCTGGCCAGCGAAGACCTCAAGCGCACCAAACAAATGCTCGACCTCAGCCAGCGTCGCCTGAGCTCGGGGATCGACAGTCAGTACCAGTTCCAGCAAACCGAAAGCCTTGAAGCCAGCGCCGAAGCCAGCCTGATCGACGCCGAGAAACGCCTGCAAAGCGCGAAAATCGCCTTGGCGGTGCTGTTGGGCAAAGGTCCGGATCGCGGTAACGCAATCGCCCGGCCGAAAGTCCTTCAGGCCAGCGCCGTCGCGTTGCCATCGGTGTTGCCAGCGGAATTGCTCGGTCGTCGCCCGGACCTGGTGGCGGCACGCTGGCGGGTTGAAGCCGCGAGCAAAAACATCGCGGCGAGCAAGACCCGGTTCTACCCCAACCTCAACCTGAGCGCGGCGGCCGGTGTCGAGTCGTTGCTGGGGGATGCGATGTTCGGTTCCGCCAGTCGCTTCTTCAACATCGCGCCGACGATCTCGGTGCCGATTTTCGACGGCGGCCGCCTGCGTGCCGACCTCGATTCCCGCGACGCCGATTACGACCTCGCGGTGGCGCAGTACAACAAAAGCCTGGTGAAAGCTTTAGGCGATGTCAGCGACACCATCAACCAGTTGCACGATATCGGCCGGCAAATCGGTGCCCAGCAACACGCCACCGACATCGCCCGGGATTCTTACAACACCGTGGTTCAGCGCTACGGTTCCGGCATCGGCAACTACCTCGATGTGCTCAGCATCGAGCAGCAATTGCTCCAGGCCCAGCGTCAGCTGGCCAACCTGAATGCCGAGCAGATCGACCTGTCGATCCAACTGATGCAAGCGCTGGGTGGCGGATTTCAGGGCGAAACCCTGACCGCCGCCAACGCATCCCCAGCCACGCAGCACAACTAATTCAAGGTACTTGTCATGGCCACTGCAGATACAACCCCTGACGACACTCAAGGCACGAACAACCCGCGCAAGCGCAAAGTGATGCTGTTTGTCCTGACGATCCTGGTGATCCTCGCCGGAGCCAGCGTCTGGGGTTATCACCAATTCTTCGGTCGCTGGAGCGAAAGCACCGACGACGCCTACGTGAACGGCAACGTGGTGGAAATCACTCCGCTGGTTACCGGCACCGTGGTCAGCATCGGCGCCGACGACGGCGATCTGGTCCACGAAGGCCAGGTGCTGATCAACTTCGACCCGAACGACGCCGAAGTCGGTCTGCAAAGCGCTCAGGCCAACCTGGCCCGCACTGTGCGCCAGGTGCGCGGTTTGTACAGTAACGTCGACGGCATGAAAGCCCAGGTCAATGCGCAGCAGGCCGAAGTGCAAAAGGCTCAGGAGAACTTCAATCGGCGGAAAAACCTCGCCGCCGGCGGGGCGATTTCCCAGGAAGAACTGTCCCACGCCCGTGATGACTTGACCTCGGCGCAGAACGCCCTGGCCAACGCCCAACAACAGCTCAAGACCACCAGCGCGCTGGTCGATGACACCGTGGTGTCGTCGCACCCGGACGTGATGGCCGCCGCTGCGCAAGTGCGTCAGGCGTACCTGAACAATGCCCGCAGCACCTTGATCGCGCCGGTCACCGGTTATGTCGCCAAACGTACCGTGCAACTCGGTCAGCGTGTCCAGCCGGGCACCGCGCTGATGGCGGTGATACCGCTGGATCAGCTGTGGATTGATGCGAACTTCAAGGAAACCCAACTGCGTGACATGCGCATCGGTCAGCCGGTGGACATTGAAGCCGATCTCTACGGTAGCAACGTCAAATACAGCGGCACCATCGACAGTCTCGGCGCCGGGACCGGCAGCGCGTTTGCCTTGCTGCCGGCGCAGAACGCCACCGGTAACTGGATCAAGATCGTGCAGCGGGTGCCGGTGCGGATTCATATCAACGCCGAAGAGCTGGCCAAGCACCCGTTGCGGGTCGGCCTGTCGACTCAGGTTGATGTCAACCTGCGTGACCAGAGCGGTCCGGTGCTGGCGCAACAGCCGCCGCAAAAGGCTTCATTCAGCACCGGCATCTACGACCGTCAGTTGGCCGAAGCCGATGCGATGATCACCCAGTTGATCCACGACAACAGCGCCGCGGTCAGCAAAACCGCGCACCGCTGATTCGCCATCACACCGACCCTGTGGGAGCGAGCTTTTGTGGCGAGGGGGCTTGTCGGAACGCCGCATCGCCCCGTTGGACTGCGCAGCAGTCCCATCTTCTAGGGCCGCTTCGCGACCCAACGGGAGCAAGCTCCCTCGCCACAAAAGCTTGCTCCCACAAGGTCAGCTGCGTCAGTAACAGGCGCTGTGCCAATCCCGCTCCAAAAAATTCAGCTCCAAAGGATTCGCGATGAGCCATAACGCCTCTTTCTCGCCGCCCAGCCTGGTGCTCAGCACCATCGGCCTGTCGCTGGCGACGTTCATGCAGGTGCTCGACACCACCATCGCCAACGTGGCCTTGCCGACGATTTCCGGCAACCTGGGCGTGAGTTCGGAGCAGGGCACCTGGGTAATCACCTCGTTTGCCGTGAGCAACGCCATCGCGCTGCCGCTGACCGGTTGGCTCAGCCGGCGCTTTGGTGAGGTGAAACTGTTTCTGTGGGCGACGATGCTGTTCGTACTGGCGTCGTTTCTGTGCGGTATCTCGACCTCAATGCCGGAGCTGATTGGCTTTCGGGTGCTGCAAGGCCTGGTGGCCGGGCCGTTGTACCCGATGACCCAGACGCTGTTGATCGCGGTCTATCCGCCCGCGAGGCGCGGCATGGCCCTGGCGTTGCTGGCGATGGTCACGGTAGTGGCGCCGATTGCCGGCCCCATCCTCGGCGGCTGGATCACCGACAGCTACAGCTGGCCGTGGATCTTCTTTATCAACGTGCCGATCGGGGTTTTCGCCGTGATGGTGGTGCGCCAGCAGCTCAAGGCGCGTCCGGTGGAGACCAGTTACCAGCCGATGGATTACGTGGGTCTGATCACCTTGATCATTGGCGTCGGCGCGTTGCAGGTGATCCTCGACAAGGGCAATGACCTGGACTGGTTCGAGTCGAATTTCATCATCATCGGCGCGGCTATTTCGGTGATTGCGCTGGCGGTGTTCGTGATCTGGGAAATGACCGACAAACACCCGGTGGTCAACCTGCGGCTGTTCGCCTACCGCAACTTCCGCATCGGCACCATTGTGCTGGTGGGTGGTTACGCCGGGTTCTTCGGCATCAACCTGATCCTGCCGCAATGGCTGCAAACCCAGATGGGCTACACCGCAACCTGGGCCGGATTGGCGGTGGCGCCGATCGGTATTCTGCCGGTGGTGTTGTCGCCGTTTGTCGGCAAGTATGCGCACCGGTTCGACCTGCGACTGCTGGCCGGTGGCGCGTTCCTGTGCATCGGTTTGAGTTGTTTCATGCGCGCCGGGTTTACCAACGAAGTGGACTTCCAGCACATCGCTCTGGTACAGCTGTTCATGGGTATCGGCGTGGCGCTGTTCTTCATGCCGACCTTGAGCATTTTGATGTCGGACCTGCCGCCGAGCCAGATTGCCGACGGTGCGGGGCTGGCGACCTTCCTGCGGACCCTGGGCGGTAGTTTTGCGGCGTCGTTGACCACCTGGATCTGGATTCGCCGGGCCGATCAGCACCATGCGTATCTGAGTGAAAGCATCACCACCTATGAGCCGGCGACCCGGGAGGCGTTGAACACGCTGGGCGGGGCGGGCAACCCGGCCTACGCGCAGCTGGATCATGTGCTGACCAGTCAGGCGTACATGCTCTCCACCATGGATTACTTCACGTTGCTGGGGTGGGCGTTCATGGGGTTGATTCTGCTGGTGTGGCTGGCGAAACCGCCGTTTGCGGCGAAGGCGGGGCCGGCTTCGGCAGGGCATTGATTTGGTGGCGCCTGTTAAAAGATCGCAGCCTCGCTCCGCTCGACAGCTCCTACAGGTGCATTGCCTAACGTGGTCAATGTAGGAGCTGTCGAGTGAAACGAGGCTGCGATCTTTTGATCTTAGGTTTTTATGGCGTAACGTAATCAAACGGCGCCAACGCAAACCCTTGCTCATCCACCTGCAACGCCCAGCCTTGACGGTCCCAATCCCCCAACACAATACGCTTGGCCGCCTGCGCGCCAATCTGCAACTTGTGGATGGCGGGGCGATGGGTGTGGCCGTGGATCAAGGTTTTCACACCATATTGCTGCATGATCCGCGGAATCTCTTCCGGCGTGACATCGACAATGTCATTGGCCTTCATCCGCGTCTGCGCACGGCTTTCGCTGCGCAGCTTGCGCGCCAGTTTATGCCGGGTGCCCAAGGGCAGATGGCGCAGGATGAACAGGGTGATCGGGTTGCGCAGATAGCGTCGCAGCTTCATATAACCGACGTCGCGGGTGCAGAGGCTGTCGCCGTGCATTAACAGCACCGGCTCGCCGTAAAACTGCACGACACTCGGATCTTTGAGCAAGGTACAGCCGGCTGCTTTGCAGAAGGCCTTGCCGAGCATGAAGTCGCGATTGCCGTGCATCAGGAAAATGGCCGTGCCGCTGTCGCTTAAGTTCCGCAGGGCTTGGCAGATGGAACGCTGGAAGGCTGTCATGGCATCGTCGCCAATCCACGCCTCGAAAAAGTCGCCCAGAATGTACAGCGCACTCGCCGAGCGGGCGCGTCCAGCGAGCAAATCCAGAAACGCCCGGGTAATGTCCGGGCGCTCCTCTTCCAGATGCAAGTCTGAAATCAGCAGTATCACTCAATGATCTCGGCTTTCTCGATGATCACGTCGTCTGCAGGTACGTCCTGGTGACCGGCCTTGGAGGTGGTGGCCACGCCTTTGATCTTGTCGACGACGTCGGTGCCTTCAACTACTTTGGCGAATACGGCGTAGCCCCAACCCTGAACGGTCTTGGCGCTGTGGTTCAGGAAGCTGTTGTCAGCCACGTTGATGAAGAACTGGGCGGAAGCCGAATGCGGCTCCATGGTGCGGGCCATGGCCACGCTGTACTTCACGTTCGGCAGGCCGTTGTCGGCTTCGTTCTGGATGCTTGGGCGCTTGTCTTTCTTTTCTTTCATGCCTGGCTCGAAACCGCCGCCCTGGATCATGAAGTTACCGATGACGCGGTGGAAAACGGTGTTTTCGTAGTGACCGGCCTTGACGTATTCGATGAAGTTGGCAACGGTCAGCGGTGCCTTTTCAGCGTTCAGTTCCAGGACGATGTCGCCGAAGTTGGTAGACAGTTTGACTTGAGTCATGATCAGTACTCTTTATAGAAATTCGTGGGTTTCAGGGCGCTTTGGCCCTCAACCGGTCCGGCCAGTGTCGGCCAAGGTGCGCAGTTTAGCGTGCCGGGCGTGAATTTCGAGGCTGTTTTTCATCGCCGGCCGATTAAATGCAACCGATTGCCGGCCTGCTCTGTCAGCCACTTGACAGCATCGGCTATGATAAGCCCCTTTGATTTATAACAGCCGCTTTGATTTGGCCAACTGGCCGCGCACTTGTACGTTCAAGGATCCTATGAGCAAGCCCACTGTCGACCCTACCTCGAATTCCAAGACCGGCCCTGCCGTGCCGGTCAATTTCCTGCGCCCGATCATCCAGGCGGACCTGGACTCGGGTAAGCACACGCAGATCGTTACTCGTTTCCCGCCTGAGCCCAATGGCTACCTGCACATCGGTCACGCCAAGTCGATTTGCGTGAACTTCGGCCTGGCCCAGGAGTTCGGCGGCGTCACGCACCTGCGTTTCGACGACACTAACCCGGCCAAGGAAGACCAGGAATACATCGACGCGATCGAAAGCGACGTCAAATGGCTGGGCTTCGAATGGTCCGGTGAAGTGCGCTATGCCTCGCAGTATTTCGACCAGTTGCACGACTGGGCGGTAGAGCTGATCAAGGCCGGCAAGGCCTACGTCGACGACCTGACCCCTGAACAGGCCAAGGAATATCGCGGCACTCTGACCGAGCCGGGCAAGAACAGCCCGTTCCGCGACCGCTCGGTTGAAGAAAACCTCGACCTGTTCGCCCGCATGAAGGCCGGCGAATTCAAGGACGGCGCACGCGTGCTGCGGGCCAAGATCGACATGGCCTCGCCGAACATGAACCTGCGCGACCCGATCATGTACCGCATTCGTCATGCCCATCACCACCAGACCGGTGACAAGTGGTGCATTTACCCGAACTATGACTTCACCCACGGTCAGTCGGACGCCATCGAAGGCATCACCCACTCGATCTGCACCCTGGAGTTCGAAAGCCATCGTCCGCTGTACGACTGGTTCCTCGACAGCCTGCCAGTACCGGCGCACCCGCGTCAGTACGAGTTCAGCCGTCTGAATCTGAACTACACCATCACCAGCAAGCGCAAGCTCAAGCAGCTTGTGGACGAGAAACACGTCAACGGCTGGGACGATCCGCGCATGTCCACGCTGTCGGGCTTCCGCCGCCGCGGCTACACCCCGGCGTCGATCCGCAACTTCTGCGACATGATCGGCACCAACCGTTCCGATGGCGTGGTCGACTTCGGCATGCTCGAGTTCAGCATCCGTCAGGACCTGGACGCGAATGCCCCGCGCGCCATGTGCGTGCTGCGTCCGTTGAAAGTCGTGATCACCAACTACCCGGAAGACCAAGTCGAGAATCTCGAACTGCCACGTCATCCGCAGAAAGAAGAACTCGGCGTGCGCAAGCTGCCGTTCGCCCGTGAAATCTACATCGACCGCGATGACTTCATGGAAGAGCCGCCAAAAGGCTACAAGCGCCTGGAGCCGAACGGCGAAGTGCGTCTACGCGGCAGCTACGTGATCCGTGCCGACGAAGCGATCAAGGACGCCGATGGCAACATCGTCGAACTGCGCTGCTCGTACGACCCGCAAACCCTGGGCAAGAACCCTGAAGGTCGCAAGGTCAAAGGCGTGATCCACTGGGTGCCGGCCGCGGCCAGCGTCGAGTGCGAAGTGCGTCTGTACGATCGTCTGTTCCGTTCTCCGAACCCGGAGAAGGCCGAAGACAGCGCCAGTTTCCTGGACAACATCAACCCTGACTCACTGCAAGTCCTCACCGGTTGTCGTGCTGAACCCTCGTTGGGCAACGCACAGCCGGAAGACCGTTTCCAGTTCGAGCGCGAAGGTTACTTCGTCGCGGATATCAAGGACTCGAAACCGGGCGCTCCGGTATTCAACCGTACCGTGACCCTGCGTGATTCGTGGGGCCAGTGATTCAAGGAAATTAAAGTGCTTACGATCTACAACACGCTCACCAAGAGCAAAGAAGTCTTCAAGCCGCTGGATGGCAACAAGGTGCGCATGTACGTCTGCGGGATGACCGTATATGACTACTGCCACCTGGGCCACGGCCGCAGCATGGTCGCGTTCGACCTGGTGACCCGCTGGTTGCGGTTCAGCGGTTACGACCTGACCTACGTGCGCAACATCACCGATATCGACGACAAGATCATCAATCGGGCCAACGAGAACGGCGAGTCGTTCGAAGCGCTGACCGAGCGCATGATCGCGGCGATGCACGAAGATGAAGCGCGCCTGAACATCAAAAAGCCGGACATGGAGCCGCGTGCCACGGATCACATCCCGGGCATGCACGCGATGATCCAGACCCTGATCGACAAGGGCTACGCCTACGCACCGGGCAATGGCGACGTGTACTACCGCGTCGCCAAGTTCATGGGCTACGGCAAGCTGTCGCGCAAGAAGATCGAAGACCTGCGTATCGGTGCACGAATCGAAGTCGACGAGTCGAAACAGGACCCGCTGGACTTCGTGCTGTGGAAAGGCGCCAAGCCGGGCGAACCGAGCTGGCCATCGCCGTGGGGCGACGGTCGTCCGGGCTGGCACATCGAATGCTCCGTGATGTCCACCTGCTGCCTGGGCGAGACCTTCGACATTCATGGCGGCGGCAGCGACCTCGAGTTTCCGCACCACGAAAACGAAATCGCCCAGAGCGAAGCGGCCACCGGCAAGACCTACGCCAACGCGTGGATGCATTGCGGCATGATTCGCATCAATGGCGAGAAGATGTCCAAGTCCTTGAACAACTTCTTCACCATTCGCGACGTGCTCGACAAGTACCACCCGGAAGTCGTGCGTTACCTGCTGGTGTCGAGCCACTACCGCAGCGCGATCAACTATTCGGAAGACAACCTCAAGGACGCCAAGGGCGCCCTCGAGCGTTTCTACCATGCGTTGAAAGGCTTGCCGAAAGTGGCACCGGCGGGTGGCGAAGCCTTCGTCGAGCGTTTCACCCAGGTGATGAACGACGACTTCGGCACGCCGGAAGCCTGCGCCGTCCTGTTCGAGATGGTCCGCGAGATCAACCGTCTGCGCGAGAGCGATCTGGCTGCTGCGGCGGGTTTGGCGGCGCGTTTGAAAGAGCTGGCCAGTGTGCTGGGTGTGTTGCAGCTTGAGGCCGATGACTTCCTGCAGGCCGGTGCCGAAGGGCGGGTTGATGCGGCTGAGGTTGACGCACTGATCCAGGCGCGATTGACCGCTCGCGCGAACAAGGACTGGGCCGAATCCGACCGCATCCGCGACCAGCTCACCGCCATGGGCGTGGTGCTGGAAGACGGCAAGGGCGGCACGACCTGGCGTCTGGCTGACTGATGATCGTCCCGCGCTCTGATTGATCGTTCCCACGCTCTGCGTGGGAATGCCTCAATGGACGCTCCGCGTCCGCTTCGGCATGGGACGCAGAGCGTCCCGGGCTGCATTCCCACGCGGAGCGTGGGAACGATCAATCAGTCGCCTGTCTGGCGCAATCGCTTGTAAAGGGTATTCCGGCTAACCCCGAGCCTGCGGGCTAAATGGGAGATATTCCCCCCGGCCGCCTGCAACTGCCGATTCAATGCCTCGGCATCATTCAAATCAACGGCTATCGGCTCCGGCGTATCCACCGGCTCCATTTCCAGATCGACAAAAAAATCATCCGGTAAATGCTCCGGTCGCACGGGTTGCTCTTCGGCCATGGCCAACGCCACCTGCATCACGCTGCTGACCTGGCGCAAATTCCCCGGCCACGGATGGCGGCTGAACAGTTCCAACACCTCGGGGCTCAACCCGGCCCACTGCGACGGTTCGCGGTGTTGTTCCCACAAGCGCTTGAACAGTGCCTGCTTGTCGCTGCGTTCCCTGAGCGGTGGCAGTTCCAGGGTCAAACCACCGATGCGGTAATACAAATCCTCACGAAACCGCCCCAACTGCACCTGCTCGCGCAATGAGCGGTTGGTCGCCGAGATGATCCGGATGTCCACCGGGAACAACTCGCTGCTGCCCACCGGTTGTACGCAACGTTCCTGCAACACCCTCAGCAGCCGTGCCTGGGTCGGTAGCGGCATGTCGCCGATTTCATCGAGGAACAGGGTGCCTTTGTCGGCCTTGCGGATCAGCCCGATGCTGCCTTTCTGGTTGGCGCCGGTGAACGCGCCTTTCTCGTAGCCAAACAGCTCGGACTCCACCAGTTCGGCGGGGATCGCTGCACAGTTGACGGCAATGAATGGTTGTTTGCTGCGTGAGCTGGCGTGGTGCAGGGCTTTGACGAAGACTTCCTTGCCGACCCCGGTTTCCCCGTGGATCAACAATGGAATGTCCTTCTCCAGCAAACGCTCGGCCTGGCGCACGGCTTTTTCCACGCGGCTGTCGCCGAAGTGCAGGGTGTTGAGGCTGATTGCGGCGGGTGCTGCCAGGGCGGGCTCAGTGCACTTTATTTCAGGGCTTTTCGTTTCAGTGCTCTTTTTTTCTGCAAACAGCCGCGCCTGAATCGACGCCTGTTTCGGTCGTTTCAGCACGCACTGGAAACGGTTGCTTCCTGATGCTTGCAGGGAAAACGGCAGGCCGTCCGGCTGATTCAGCAGCTCCATCAACGAAACTTTGAACAGGCTTTCGACGCTGACCCGCGACAGACTGATGCCCAGCAGATTGTCGGCCCGGCGATTGGCCGACAGCACCTGGCCGGTTTCATCGAAGATCAACAGCCCGGCCCATTGACTGTCGAGGTTGTTCAGCCCGGTGTTGAAGGTCAGTTGGAAATGCTGGCCGTGGAACAGGTTGAGGATCAGCCGGTTCTCCACGGTCTGGCTCATCATCTTGACCATGCCCAGGGTGTGGGAGGGCGGCAGGTAGCTGTCGCTGGACACATCCAGCACCGCGATCACCTTGCGCTCGGCATCGAAAATCGGCGCGGCGGAACCGGTCATGAAGCGGTTGGCCTTGAGGAAATGCTCATCGTGCTCGATGTGCACGGCCTGCTCGCAGGCCAACGCGGTGCCGATCGCATTGGTCCCGCTGCAATGCTCCATCCAGCTGGCGCCGACGCTGAAACCGCGGGTCAGGCTCGGCTCGATGAAACGCTGGGTGCCCCACGACGTCAGCACCTGGCCGTGATTGTCGGCGAGCATGATCAGGCAATTGGAGTTGCTGAGGATGTTTTCGTAATACGGCAGGACTTCCTGATGGGTGGTTTGCACCAGGGAATGCTGGCTCTCCAGCAAGTGGGCGATGCCGTCTGCCGGCAGCTGATCGAACGCCGGAGCGCTCTGATGATCGAGCCCGAACGCGCGGCAGCGGGACCAGGAGTCCTGGATGATGGCATCGTGGGAGCGCTTTGAGACAGGTACGGCCATGGCGGTCGATCTCTGGGCATTATTATTTTTGTTATGAGTAACACGCTTCATGTAGCAGCTGGCGAAGCCTGCGTTCGGCGACGCAGTCGTCGTGAAATCAGGCGTCGCGGTGTATCAGGACGACCACGCAAACAGGTCTTACGACGACTGCGTCGCCGAACGCAGGCTTCGCCAGCTGCTACACAGGATGTGGGGGATTCGAGTAATCGTCTTGCTAAAGCATCCGTAGAGTGTTGTTCACATTTGTTCATTGTCAATCGTTGAACTGTTCAATTGTTCATTCGTGGTTGTTCATTTCTGTTCAGCAACGAATGCGATTTTTAGCTTGTTTGAAGGAATTTCCAGCAAAATCAAACGCTTGAGATTTTTGGCACGGATGTCGCTATGTAGCTCCGGTCGCTTGACTCAAAAAATAAAAAAAGGCCGAGCCATGTCACTAATCCTGGAACACGTCAGCCGCACCATCGAAGGCCAGACCTGGATCGACGATGCGTGCCTTAATTTCGAACCCGGATCGTTCAACGTTTTGCTCGGTCGCACGCTGTCCGGCAAAACCAGCCTCATGCGCCTGATGGCCGGTCTGGACAAGCCCGACAGCGGTCGCATCCTGATGAACGGCGTCGACGTCACCCAGCGCCCGGTGCGTTTGCGCAACGTGTCGATGGTCTATCAGCAATTCATCAATTACCCGACCATGACGGTGTTCGAGAACATCGCCTCGCCGCTGCGTCAGGGCGGCGTTGCCAATGAGTTGATCCAGAGCAAAGTGCTGGAAACCGCGAAGATGCTGCGCATCGAGAAGTTTCTCCAGCGCCATCCACTGGAGCTCTCCGGCGGCCAGCAGCAGCGCACGGCCATGGCCCGGGCGCTGGTCAAGGACGCCGAGCTGATTCTGTTCGACGAGCCGCTGGTCAACCTCGACTACAAGCTGCGCGAAGAGCTGCGCCAGGAAATGCGCGAGCTGTTCAAGGCGCGCAATACCATCGCGATTTACGCCACCACCGAACCCAACGAAGCCCTGGCGCTGGGCGGCACCACGACGATTCTTCACGAAGGCCGGGTGATTCAGAGCGGCAAGTCCTCCGAGGTGTATCACCAGCCGCAAACCGTGCTGGCGGCGGAGTTGTTCTCCGAGCCACCGATCAACCTGATGCCGGGGCGCATTGCCGGCAACGAAGTCAGTTTCGCCAATTTCGTGCACTTCCCGTTGAACGTCGATCTGCGTCCGGTGGGCGAGGGCGAGTTCCGTTTCGGCGTGCGTCCCAGCCATATCTCGCTGGTGCCGAGCAACGACGACGATCTGGAACTGGCGGTGACCGTCGAGGTGGCCGAGATCAGCGGTTCGGAAACCTTCCTCCATGTGCGCAACGAGTATTTCCTGTTGGTGCTGCACTTGCCGGGGGTGCACGAATACGACGTCGATGCGCCGATTCGCATCTATATCCCGACTCATAAACTGTTTGTGTTCGACATGCAGGGGCGGCTGGTCCAGGCGCCCGGTCGCCGTATTGCGAGGGTTGCCTGATGGCCGAAATCCGTTTGCAGAGCCTTGCCCACAGCTACACCCACACACCGACCGGCCCCGAGGATTACGCGATCCGCGAGATGGACCACGTCTGGGAACAGGGCGGCGCCTATGCGCTGCTCGGGCCATCGGGGTGCGGCAAGTCGACCTTGCTCAACATCATTTCCGGGTTGCTCAGCCCGTCCCAGGGCCAGGTGTTGTTCGACAGTAAAGTGGTCAACGAACTGACCCCGGAAAAGCGCAACATCGCCCAGGTTTTCCAGTTTCCGGTGGTCTACGACACCATGACGGTGTTCGACAACCTGGCTTTCCCGCTGCGCAATCAGGGCATGGTCGAAGCGAAGATTTTCAGCAAGGTGCATGAAATCGCCGAAGTCCTCGACCTTCAGGCGTTGCTGCACAAGAAGGCGCGTAACCTCACCGCCGATGAAAAGCAGAAAGTCTCCATGGGCCGTGGGCTGGTGCGCGATGACGTGTCGGCGATCCTCTTCGATGAACCGCTGACGGTGATCGACCCGCACCTGAAGTGGAAGCTGCGGCGCAAGCTCAAGCAGATCCACGAGCAGTTCAACATCACCATGGTCTACGTCACCCACGATCAGCTCGAAGCCTCGACCTTCGCCGACAAGATCGCGGTGATGTACGGCGGGCAGATCGTGCAGTTCGGTACGCCACGGGAATTGTTCGAACGGCCGAGCCACACCTTTGTCGGTTATTTCATCGGCAGCCCGGGGATGAACCTGATCGACGTCCAGCCGCAGGCCGGCGGTGTCGGTTTTGCCGGGACTCATTTGCCATTGTCCGACGCGATGCAGAAACGCATCGCCGACAGCCAATGGAAAACCCTGAAGGTCGGCATCCGTCCGGAGTTCGTTCATGTGTGGGAGGAGGCCTTTGATGACGCGTTGCGGGCCAAGGTCGTACACGTCGAGGACCTGGGCACCTACAAAATCATGACCCTGAACCTCGACGGCGTTCTGCTGAAAGTACGCCTGGCCGAAGACAAACCGGTGCCCGACGGCACGGCGTACATCAGTTTCCCGGGGCAATGGCTGATGGTTTATGCCGATGATTATTTGCTGGAAGCGAAAGCCATTAACGAGGTGCAGCCATGAACAAGGTGCAGAACAACAAGGCCTGGTGGCTGGTGTTGCCGGTGTTCCTGCTGGTGGCGTTCAGTGCGGTGATCCCGATGATGACCGTGGTCAACTACTCGGTGCAGGACATCTTCGACCAGTCCAGCCGCTATTTCGTCGGCGCCGACTGGTACAAACAGGTGCTGCTCGACCCACGGTTGCATGACTCGCTGCTGCGTCAGTTCATCTATTCCGCCTGCGTGTTGTTGATCGAAATTCCGTTGGGCATTGCCATCGCCCTGACCATGCCGATCAAGGGCCGCTGGTCGTCGCTGGTGCTGATTATCCTGGCGATTCCGCTGCTGATCCCGTGGAACGTGGTCGGTACCATCTGGCAGATTTTCGGCCGGGCCGACATCGGCTTGCTCGGGTCCAGCCTCAACGGCATGGGCATCAGCTACAACTATGCGGCCAACACCATGGACGCCTGGGTCACGGTGTTGGTGATGGATGTCTGGCACTGGACGTCGCTGGTGGCGTTGTTGTGTTTCTCCGGGCTGCGGGCGATTCCGGACGTGTATTACCAGGCGGCACGGATCGATCGGGCGTCGGCCTGGGCGGTGTTCCGGCACATCCAGTTGCCCAAGCTCAAGAGCGTACTGCTGATCGCGGTGATGCTGCGGTTCATGGACAGTTTCATGATCTACACCGAGCCGTTCGTGCTGACCGGTGGTGGTCCGGGCAATGCCACGACCTTCTTGAGTCAGACCTTGACCCAAATGGCCGTAGGGCAATTCGACCTCGGCCCGGCAGCGGCTTTCTCGCTGGTGTACTTCCTGATCATCCTGTTGGTGTCGTGGCTGTTCTACACCGCCATGACTCACTCTGACGCCAATCGGTGAGGCCTGCCATGAGCAAGAGAAAGCTGATTCCACTGCTGGTCTACATCCTGTTCCTGCTGGTGCCGATCTACTGGCTGCTGAACATGTCCTTCAAGAGCAACACCGAAATCCTCGGCGGCCTGACCCTGTTTCCCCAGGATTTCACTTTCGCCAACTACAAGGTGATCTTCACCGACCCGAGCTGGTACACCGGCTACCTCAACTCGGCGTACTACGTCAGCATGAACACAATCATTTCCCTGATCGTGGCGTTGCCGGCGGCGTATGCGTTTTCGCGCTATCGCTTCCTCGGCGACAAGCACCTGTTCTTCTGGCTGCTGACCAACCGCATGGCACCGCCGGCGGTGTTCCTGCTGCCGTTCTTCCAGCTGTATTCCTCGATCGGCTTGTTCGACACGCACATCGCGGTGGCGTTGGCTCACTGTCTGTTTAACGTGCCGCTGGCAGTGTGGATTCTTGAGGGCTTCATGTCTGGCGTTCCCAAGGAAATCGACGAAACCGCCTACATCGATGGCTACAGCTTTCCCAAGTTCTTCGTGAAGATTTTCGTTCCGCTGATCGGCTCCGGGATCGGTGTCACGGCGTTCTTCTGCTTCATGTTTTCCTGGGTCGAACTGTTGCTGGCGCGAACCCTGACATCGGTGAACGCCAAACCCATCGCCGCGGTGATGACCCGCACGGTCTCGGCCTCCGGCATCGACTGGGGCGTGCTGGCAGCGGCGGGGGTGTTGACCATCCTGCCGGGCATGCTGGTGATCTGGTTTGTTCGCAACCACGTGGCCAAGGGCTTTGCCCTGGGCCGGGTATGAGGAACTGATGATGGAATGGATGAGTTGGACCAGCCCGACGGCGGCGTTCTTCGGCGTCATAGCCTTGATCCTGGTGGGCATGACGACTTGGGAGTTGCGTTCGCCAAGCATTCTTCGAAAAGGTTTTCTGCCGATTACCACCACCCGTGGCGATCGGCTGTTTATCGGTCTTCTCGGCAGCGCCTACCTGCATTTGCTGGTAATCGGCGTCACCGACTGGAGCATCTGGATAGCGTTCGCGTTGTCCCTGGTGTGGCTGTTGGCTGTGATGCGTTGGGGCTAGTCGAATCGCTCGGCAATGTTGCTCCGAAACCCATAAAGGAGGTCTTATGTTCGATAAAAACAATAAGCTGCGACATAGCATTTCACTGGCAGCCATGCTGGCACTCAGCGGTTTGAGCGCATCGGCCTGGGCTGATGCCTACGAAGACGCCGCGAAGAAGTGGATCGGCGGCGAATTCAAACCGTCCACCCTGACGGCCGATCAGCAACTCGCGGAATTGAAGTGGTTCATCAAGGTGGCCGAGCCGTTTCGCGGGATGGACATCAAGGTTGTCTCGGAAACCCTGACCACCCATGAATACGAGTCCAAGGTGCTGGCCAAGGCCTTCACCGAGATCACCGGGATCAAAGTCACCCACGACCTGCTGCAAGAAGGCGATGTGGTGGAAAAGCTGCAGACCGTGATGCAGTCGGACAAGAGCATCTATGACGGCTGGGTCAACGACTCGGACCTGATCGGCACCCATTTCCGTTACGGCAAGACTGAAGCTATTACCGACCTGATGGCCAATGAAGGTAAAAACTTCACCTCGCCAACCCTCGACATCAAGGACTTCATCGGCACCTCCTTCACCACCGCGCCCGATGGCAAGCTCTATCAATTGCCCGATCAACAGTTCGCCAACCTCTACTGGTTCCGCGCCGACTGGTTCGAGCGGGCGGACCTGAAAGCCAAGTTCAAGGAAAAGTATGGCTATGAACTGGGCGTGCCGGTGAACTGGTCTGCCTATGAAGACATCGCCAAATTCTTCAGCGAAGACGTCAAGGAAATCGACGGCAAGCGGGTCTACGGGCACATGGACTACGGCAAGAAAGATCCGTCCCTGGGCTGGCGCTTTACCGATGCCTGGTTCTCCATGGCCGGCGGCGGTGACAAGGGCTTGCCCAACGGTTTGCCGGTGGATGAGTGGGGCATTCGTGTCGAAGACTGCCATCCGGTCGGCTCCAGCGTGACCCGCGGAGGCGATACCAACGGCCCGGCAGCGGTGTTTGCCACCACCAAATACGTCGACTGGCTGAAGAAGTACGCGCCACCGGAAGCGGCGGGCATGACCTTCTCCGAATCCGGCCCGGTGCCGTCCCAGGGCAACATCGCCCAGCAAATTTTCTGGTACACCGCGTTCACCGCCGACATGACCAAACCGGGCCTGCCGGTGGTGAACGCCGACGGTACGCCGAAGTGGCGCATGGCGCCGTCGCCGCGAGGGCCGTATTGGGAAGAGGGGATGAAGCTTGGGTATCAGGACGTGGGCTCCTGGACATTCATGAAGTCCACGCCTGAGAAACAGAAACTCGCGGCCTGGCTGTACGCGCAGTTCGTGACCTCGAAAACCGTGTCGCTGAAGAAAACCATCGTCGGCCTGACACCGATCCGCGAGTCGGACATCAACTCTCAAGCCATGACCGACCTGGCGCCGAAGCTCGGTGGCCTGGTCGAGTTCTATCGCAGCCCGGCGCGGGTGCAATGGACCCCGACCGGCACCAACGTGCCGGACTATCCGCGTCTGGCGCAGTTGTGGTGGAGCCACATCGCCGAAGCCGCCAGCGGCGAGAAAACCCCGCAACAGGCGCTCGATGGTCTGGCCAAGGATCAGGACGCGATCATGACCCGTCTGGAACGCTCCAAGGCCCAGGCCACTTGCGCGCCGAAAATGAACCCGGAACGCGACGCGCAATACTGGTTCGACCAACCGGGCGCACCGAAGCCGAAACTGGCCAACGAGAAGCCCAAGGGTGAAACTGTGAGCTACAACGAACTGCTGAAATCATGGGCGGATGCGCGTAAGTAATTGTCTGTCATGTGAAACGCGAACGGCACCGAAAGGTGCCGTTTTACTTTGTGCCTGTCCCACCGCCAGGTATTGCGGTGACCTACATTGCATTTTCGTCTTTGGGGAAAACCAGTCTGAACACGGTCATCGCACCGGGCAGGCTTTCAACCTCGGCCACTCCCTGATGCAAACTCATGATCGAGCGCACGATGGCCAGGCCCAGTCCGGTGCTGCCTTGCGAGCGGGAGCGGCTGCTGTCGACCCGGTAAAAGCGGTCGAACAGGTGCGGCAGATGCTGCGCTTCGATGCCCGCGCCAGGGTTGCTGACCCGCAGCGAAACCTGAGTCGCCTCTTGCTCAATGTGTAGCGAAACCGTTTGCCCGGCCGGGCAGTGGCGCAGGGCGTTGGACAGCAGGTTCGAGATCGCCCGTTGAATCATCAGGCGGTCACCCAATACCCGCGCGCTGGCGCCGGTCACGCTCAGGCTGATGCGCTTGTCTTGCGCCGACAAGGAAAACAGGTCGGCCACTTTCTCGGCTTCTTCTTTCAGGGCGACCGGCTCGAAGGACGTGAGCGCTGCCGGGTTACTGGCCTGCGCCAGAAACAGCATGTCCGAGACAATCCGCGCGACGCGCTCCAGTTCTTCGGTGCAGGACACCAAGACGTTTTTGTACGCCTCGGCCGTGCGTTCCCGGGACAGCGTCACTTGTGCCTTGCCCATCAAATTGTTGATCGGCGTGCGCAGTTCATGGGCCAGGTCATCGGAGAACTGCGACAACTGCTGCACACCATTGTCGAGGCGATCCAGCATGACGTTGATCCCCCGGGCCAGTTCACTGAGTTCCTGGGGCATGTCGAGCACCGACAACCGATGGTCGAGGTCTTGCGTCGAGACCATCGCCGCCACTTTGCGAAACTCGCGCAACGGCATCAGCCCCCGCTGTACGGCGGCCCAGGCACTGAGGCCGATGAAGATCAGCAGCAATGGCAAAGCAATCAGCGTCGAGCGCAAATAGGCGCTGAGCAACGCCTGATTGTGGGCATCGTCCATCGACAGCAGCACCGGGACGCGGGTGCCGTCCTTGATGCGGACCAACCGAGAGGCCGTCAGGTAGTGCTTGCCTTGATCGTCGGTACCGTCGGAGAACGCCAGTGGTTCGTCGGCAGCCAGTACTGCCTTGCGTTCAAGGCGCGGGTCGGCCATGCCGGAGCCGGATTTCAACAGAGGCGTGCGCAAGTTACTGCGGTCATAAATCGTCAGGGTGAGGTTGTCATGGCCCATGACCTGATCGAGCAGAATGTGCGGCGCCGAACGAATTTCTGCGGGATCGGCGTACAGCGACAGGCTGTGTTCCACCTGTTCCACCTTCTGGGCCAGGCTGTTTCTGGATAACGTGTTCAACTCATGGGTCAGGGCAAAGTAGGCAAGGATCGCCAGGAACACCACCAGTAGCGCGCCGAGAATACTCACCGTCAGGCCCAGGCGCATCGACAGGCTGGCCGGCTTCATTCCCGCGCCTCCAGGACATAGCCGACGCCGCGCAGGGTGTGGATCAGTTTGCTGTCGAACGGGTCGTCGATCTTCGCCCGCAAACGCCGGATCGACACTTCGACCACGTTGGTGTCGCAGTCGAAATTCATGTCCCACACCAGCGAAATGATCTGGGTACGGGTGAGCACCTCGCCGGACTGGCGCATCAGCAGATGCAGCAGGGCGAACTCCTTGGTGGTCAGGTCGATGCGCTGCTCGCCGCGAAAGGCGCGGTGACGGCCCGGATCAAGTTCCAGGTCGGCAACTTTGAGCACCTGCGGCACCGGGATGTTTTCGCTGCGGCGCATCAGCGTGCGCACCCGCGCCAGCAATTCCGGAAACTCGAATGGCTTGACCAGATAATCGTCGGCACCCAGATCCAGACCACGAATCTTGTCGGCCAGACGCCCGCGCGCGGTGAGCATCATCACTCGGGTGGAATGGGTGCGACGCAATTGTTCCAGCACGCCCCAGCCATCGAGTTCCGGCAGGTTCACATCCAGAATCACCAGGTCATACGCCTGCTGTTGCGCCAGATGCAGTCCATCGGCGCCGGTGGCCGCATGGTCAACGATATAACCACTTTCCGTCAGTCCCTGATGCAAGTATTCGGCAGCTTTAAGCTCGTCCTCGACGACAAGGATTCGCATGATCTATCACCACTTTTATTTAATGGATATTTAATTAAGGTGGCCGGGAAAGTTGTTGTTTTTGTAGGGGCTTCCGGACGGATTTGAATAATGGCTGGGGGTTGTGAGTTGCTGGTTTCCTACAGCGGTTTTCCTGTGTGATGGCGTGCAAGGTAAAGGCTGTAGTGGCTACAGGGTCAACTGAAATGCTGGGTCTTGAGCCCTGAATATGGCGATCTGCGACAGCCTGTCGCAGCAAGCAAACCCGAATGCCCATGCGCCACATTCAGGCAAGTGCTGTTTGGCAGATAACTACCGCGTATTTGTTTCCATGTATTGCTATGTCGTCTTTCGCACTTCGCATCCTAAATCAAAACAACTTCTACATGCCGCGGATAACGGATTTGTAATGTTCCAGTCACCTTGCCGATAAGTTCAAAACCCTACCGTGGCGGCATCAAAGATTCTTGAATAAAGGAAGTCTTCCATTGCCCGGTTTAAAAGAACGGACGGCGCGATCACGCCTGAAAAAAACAGCGAGGACAGTGACGGCCAGCGTTGTATTGCTGGCCGGCACGGGTCTTGTGCATGCATCGACCCTGACCCTCGATCAAGCCCTGCAAACAGCATTCGCCGGTAACCCGGATCTGGCGGCTGCGCAGTGGGAAATCGGCATCGCCGAGGGTGAGCGCAAACAGGCCGGTCTGATCCCCAACCCCGAAGTGTCATGGGAGGCTGAAGACACCCGGCGCGATTCGCGAACCACCACGCTGATGCTCAGCCAACCGATCGAACTGGGCGGCAAACGTAGCGCACGGATCGACGTCGCCAGCCGCGCGCAGGACGCCGCCGGGATCGAATGGGAGCGCAAGCGCAATGCCTTGCGCGCCGATGTGATTCAGGCGTTCAACAGCGCCCGGACCGCGCAACAACGCTTGCAGTTGTCGCGTCAGTCGCTGCAACTCGCCGAACACGGTTTGCGCGTCGCCCAAGGACGCATCGAGGCCGGTAAATCATCGCCGGTCGAAGGCACTCGGGCGCAAGTGCAACTCTTGGAAGTGCGCCTGGAGCTGAGCCGCGCCGAACGCGATCAGGCCAACGCCTATCAACAATTGGCGCAGGTCATGGGCGCACCGTTGCCAGCCTCGACCACCGTGCAAGCGGCCACGCAAAGCATGCCCACCGTGCCGCCGGCGAGCCGATTGCTGGAGCGCCTGAACGAGACCGCCGAACTGCGTCTGGCCAAATTGCAGATCGATCAGCGCGAAGCCTCATTGGGTCTGGAGAAGTCGCAGCGCATTCCAGATCTGACTGTGAGCATCGGCAGTCAATACAACGAAACCGAGCGCGAGCGGGTCAACGTGGTCGGGCTGTCGATGCCGATTCCGCTGTTCAACCGCAACCAGGGCAACGTGCTGGCGGCAGCCCGGCGCAGCGATCAGGCGCGGGATCTGCGCAACGCCACCGAGCTGCGTTTGCGCACGGAAATCCAGACCAGCCTTGAGCAATGGCAGACCGCCAACGGCGAAGTCGAAGCGTTCAACCAGACCATCCTGCCCGCCGCGCAAAGTGCGGTCGACAGCGCCACGCGCGGCTTCGAAATGGGCAAGTTCGGCTTCCTCGACGTGCTCGACGCCCAGCGCACCCTGATCAGCGCCCGCAGCCAATACATCCAGGCCGTCAGCGAGGCGACGGAC
The DNA here is from genome assembly GCF_024749225.1 of Pseudomonas sp. B21-019. Taxonomy (NCBI): domain Bacteria; kingdom Pseudomonadati; phylum Pseudomonadota; class Gammaproteobacteria; order Pseudomonadales; family Pseudomonadaceae; genus Pseudomonas; species Pseudomonas sp. B21-019. The sequence continues at coordinate 4,034,776 of NZ_CP087193.1, read as the reverse complement.
GCGCGAGTACGCATCGAACGCATCTTCGGCGACCTCACCGTCAGCCCTTGAATTTCATCTTTCAAATCACTGCGCGATGGCATGGCGCAGAGGAGTTTCCATGGAAAAAAAACTGATCGTGGTGGCTGCGGCGACGTTGGCGCTGGGCATTGGTATTGGCTCGATGTGGCCGGGCGATGCGTCCATCGACGCGCACGCCGATGAAGCGGCGGAGCACGCGGATCACGCTGAAGAAGGCGCAGCAGCCGACGGCGAACATGCAGAAGAAGGGCACCTGGAACTGAGCGCCGAACAGATCACCGCGGCGGGCATTCAACTGGCCGAAGCGCGGGCGCAGAACATCAGCCTCGGCTTGCCGTTCCCCGGCGAAGTGCGCTTTGACGAAGACCGCACTGCGCACGTGGTGCCTCGGGTGCCCGGCGTGGTCGAGTCGGTGTCGGTCAATCTTGGGCAGTCGGTGAAGAAGGGCCAGTTGCTGGCGGTGATCGCCAGTCAGCAGATCTCTGATCAGCGCAGCGAACAGGCTGCCGCGCAGCGTCGCCTGACCTTGGCGCGCACCACCTACGAACGCGAGAAAAAACTGTGGCAGGACAAGATCTCCGCCGAGCAGGATTTCCTTCAGGCACGCCAGGCATTGGAAGAAGCCGAAATTGCCCTGACCAATGCGCGACAAAAAATCAGCGTGCTCAGTGGCAGCGTGGTCGCCACCGGCGGCAATCGCTATGAACTGCGCGCGCCGTTCGACGGTGTGGTGGTGGAAAAACACCTGACGCCGGGGGAGGTGGTCGATGAAACCACGGCGGCGTTTACGCTCTCCGACCTGTCGCGAGTGTGGGTGACGTTCGGCGTTTCGCCCAAGGATCTGAACAAGGTGCGAGTGGGCAAACCGGTCACCGTCAGCGCCCCGGAACTCAATGCCGAAGTCGCCGGCACCGTGGCCTACGTCGGCAGTTTGCTCGGTGAACAGACCCGCACTGCAATGGTCCGCGTGACCCTGGAAAATCCGCAAGGCTCGTGGCGCCCCGGCCTGTTCGTCAACGCGCTGGTGGCGACCGACAGTCGCCAAGCCAGGGTCGCCGTACCCGAGACCGCGATCCAGACCGTCGAGGACAAACCCACGGTGTTCGTGCGCACCGATGACGGCTTCAAGGCGCAAGCGGTGGAGTTGGGCAGTCGCGCGGCCGGTCTGGTGGAAGTCACCCAAGGGCTGGAGCCGGGCGTGCAAGTCGCCAGTGCCGGCAGCTTCGTCCTCAAATCGGAATTGGGCAAAGCCTCGGCCGAGCACTCTCATTGAAGGCTCCCACTGATCCGTCAACCTCGACCGGAAGGTTCTCATGTTCGAACGCCTGATCCAGTTTGCCATCGAGCAGCGCATCATCGTGCTGCTCGCCGTTCTCCTCATGGCCGGCCTCGGCATCGCCAGTTATCAAAAGCTGCCGATCGACGCCGTGCCCGACATCACCAACGTCCAGGTGCAAATCAACACCGGCGCGGCCGGGTTCTCGCCGCTGGAAACCGAGCAGCGCATCACCTTCCCGATTGAAACCGCCATGGCCGGTTTGCCGGCGCTGGAGCAGACCCGCTCGCTGTCGCGTTCGGGGCTGTCGCAGGTCACGGTGATCTTCAAGGACGGCACCGATCTGTTCTTTGCCCGGCAATTGGTCAATGAGCGTTTGCAGATCGCCAGGGAGCAATTGCCCGAGGGTGCGCAAGCGCTGATGGGGCCGATTTCCACCGGGCTTGGCGAGATTTTCCTGTGGACGGTGGAGGCGCAGGAAGGTGCGCTCAAGGACGACGGAACCGCCTACTCGCCGACCGACCTGCGGGTGATTCAGGACTGGATCATCAAGCCGCAATTGCGCAACGTGCCCGGTGTGGCCGAGATCAACACCATCGGCGGATTCGCCAAGGAATACCAGATCGCCCCCGACCCGAAACGGCTGGCGGCGTACAAACTGACCCTCACCGATCTGGTCACGGCGCTGGAGCGCAACAACGCCAACGTTGGCGCCGGTTACATCGAGCGCAGCGGCGAGCAACTGCTGATTCGTGCGCCCGGGCAAGTGGCGAGCACCGACGACATCGCCAATATCGTGATGGCCAATGTCGACGGTACGCCGATCCGGATCAAGAACGTCGCGACCGTAGACATCGGCCGCGAACTGCGTACCGGTGCCGCCACCGAAAACGGTCGCGAAGTGGTACTGGGCACGGTGTTCATGCTGATCGGCGAAAACAGCCGGACCGTCTCCCAGGCAGTGGCGACCAGGCTTGAGCAGATCAACCGTTCCCTGCCCAAAGGCGTGGTCGCGGTGCCGGTGTATGACCGCACGCACCTGGTGGACAAGGCCATCGCCACGGTGAAGAAAAACCTCGTGGAAGGGGCGATTCTGGTCATCGCGATTCTGTTCCTGTTCCTGGGCAACATTCGCGCGGCGTTGATCACCGCGATGGTCATTCCGCTGTCGATGCTGTTCACCTTCACCGGCATGTTCACCAACAAAGTCAGCGCCAACCTGATGAGCCTAGGCGCCCTCGACTTCGGCATCATCGTCGACGGCGCGGTGGTGATCGTCGAAAACACCCTGCGACGGCTGGCCCATGCGCAGCAGCATCACGGGCGTTTACTGAGCCGTTCCGAGCGTTTCCACGAAGTATTCGCGGCCGCCAAAGAAGCGCGGCGGCCGCTGATTTTCGGCCAGTTGATTATCATGGTCGTGTACCTGCCGATCTTCGCCCTGAGCGGTGTCGAAGGAAAAATGTTCCACCCGATGGCCTTTACGGTGGTCATCGCGCTGTTGGGCGCCATGCTGTTGTCGGTGACCTTTGTGCCGGCGGCCATCGCGCTGTTTGTCACCGGCAAGGTCAAGGAAGAAGAGGGCGTGGTCATGCGCGGCGCGCGTCGCGTTTATGCGCCGGCGCTGGCGTGGGTGATGTCCCATCGCGCCATGGCGGTGGGGGCGGCGCTGGCTGTGATTGTGCTCAGCGGCGTGCTCACCAGCCGCATGGGCAGCGAGTTTGTGCCGAGCCTCAGTGAGGGCGATTTTGCCCTGCAAGCCTTGCGCGTGCCGGGCACCAGCCTCACGCAATCGGTGGATATGCAGCAGCGTCTGGAGACCTTGATCCTCAACAAGGTGCCCGAAGTCGAGCGTGTGTTCGCCCGTACCGGCACCGCCGAAATCGCCTCCGACCCGATGCCGCCGAACATCTCCGACAGCTATGTGATGCTCAAGCCGAAGGTGCAGTGGCCGGATCCGGGCAAGTCCCGCGAAACACTGATGGCCGAACTGCAACAAGCCGCCGCGACGCTGCCGGGCAGCAACTATGAACTGTCGCAGCCGATCCAGTTGCGCTTCAATGAACTGATCTCCGGCGTGCGCAGCGATGTCGCGGTCAAGGTCTTCGGGGATGACATGGACGTGCTCAACGCCACGGCGGCGAAGATCGCCGCCGCCATGCAGAAGGTCAACGGCGCGTCCGAGGTCAAGGTCGAGCAAACCACTGGCCTGCCGGTGCTGACCATCAACATCGACCGCGACAAGGCGGCGCGTTACGGGCTCAACGTCGGTGACGTGCAAGACACCATTGCGGTGGCGGTCGGCGGGCGTCAGGCCGGGACACTGTATGAAGGCGATCGGCGGTTCGACATGGTGGTGCGTTTGTCCGATGCCATGCGCAAGGACATCGAAGGTTTGTCGGCACTGTTGATTCCGGTGCCAGCGCCCCTGAATGGCGCGGCTGATCAGATTGGCTTCATCGCCCTCAAGGACGTCGCCAGCCTTGATCTAGTGCTCGGGCCGAATCAGGTCAGCCGCGAAAACGGCAAGCGGCTGGTGATCGTCAGCGCCAACGTGCGTGGGCGTGACATTGGATCTTTTGTCGCCGAGGCGGGCGAGGTCATCGAGCGTGATGTGCAGGTGCCGGCGGGTTACTGGACCACGTGGGGCGGTCAGTTCGAGCAACTGCAATCGGCGGCCAAGCGCCTGCAGATCGTGGTGCCGGTGGCCTTGCTGTTGGTGTTCGGGCTGCTGTTCATGATGTTCAACAACCTCAAGGACGGCTTGCTGGTGTTCACCGGGATTCCGTTTGCGTTGACGGGTGGCGTCATGGCGTTGTGGTTGCGGGATATTCCGCTGTCGATCTCGGCGGGCGTGGGGTTTATTGCGCTGTCGGGGGTTGCGGTGCTCAACGGCCTGGTGATGATCGCGTTTATCCGCAATTTGCGGGAGGAGGGGCGTTCGCTCGCTGATGCAATCAATGAGGGTGCGCTCACACGTCTGCGCCCGGTATTGATGACGGCGCTGGTCGCGTCCCTGGGCTTCATTCCCATGGCCCTCGCAACCGGTACCGGCGCAGAGGTGCAGCGACCGTTGGCGACGGTGGTGATTGGCGGGATTCTGTCTTCGACCATCCTGACGCTGCTGATATTGCCGGCGCTGTATCAGTTGGCGCATCGGCGGGATGAGGAAGTAACTCCCACCCCCTAAACCAATGTTTCAGACATACCACTATCTGTGGCGAGGGAGCTTGCTCCCGCTGGACTGCGCAGCAGGCTCCTTCTTTTTTGGGTGAAGGAGGGGCCGCTTCGCGACCCAGCGGGAGCAAGCTCCCTCGCCACAGGTGCCTTTCAGGTTACATAACGGATATGTAATTTGCGCGCCACCGTCATGAAAGGTTCGGATTGTTACCTTGACCTCGTTAGTTAATTAAATGAGGAATCAAGCATGAAATTTGTACAACTGAGTGCGTTTGCAGCGGCGTTGGTGATGTCTTCTGTTGTTTTGGCTGAAGGTGGCGGCGACAGAGTCTTTGAGAAAATGATGGCGGCCAATGACCGCTCGGTGGAGGCGTTTGTCGCCAAAGAACAGGCGCGTAACCCCGTCGTGTTGAATGAAAAGAAGGACGACAAGACCAAAGACTTGTAAGCGTGTCGCACCTGAACTAGCCCGTCATCGAAGGCCGATGGTGGGCTTTTTTTTGAGCCTCGATTTGAAGGTATTGGATATGAAAGTTTTTAAGTTGATGGCGTTCGTCGGTGTGATGGCGATGTCGTTGAATGCGCTGGCAGAAGGCGGCGGTGACCGGACGTTTGAGAGGGCGCTCAGTGCCAACGTCAAAGCCATGGAGCAGTACGCGGCCAACCAGGGCAAACCTGCGCCAGTGGTGAAAGACTACGAATACGGGATGAAACTGGATGTGGTGAAAGTGGTGAGCGTTGTGCGGCCGCAAGTTGCTTGTGCCGTGGTGCCTACTGCCATGACCTATGAAGATTCAAAGGGCCAACTCAATACGATCAAATACACCGTGGCAGGCGATTGCCGCCGACAGGGCGGGTGAGGGCACAGAGGGCCTCCAACCTACGTTGAGTATTTCAATTCGGTATGTTTAACGGATGTGGCGCAAGTACAGACGCTTCCCACAATGTTTTCAGGTTGTCCGTCGGACGCCCGCTCTCTAGCCTGTGCACGTCGCTGCCAATTCAGCGACCGGGTCTGGAAACCCCGATCAGTAACAGTGGCGCCAACACGCCTTTCATGACGTATCCTTGCGCACCTTGAATGTGTGCACTCCGTTATGGCGGCTGTGCGTGGGAGACCTTCGGGTCGACCGGGTCGCCGCTGCCCGGGTTTCCAACCTGCGTACAGCTGCCACCTCTTCGTCCGGAAACCGAATGGGGCAGCTCCAACTTTCAGTGGAGTTTCACCATGAAAAAACCAACACCAAACCCTCCCGAAGCAAGCACAGCTACGGACACCGACCCAACATCTCCCTACGCCTCCATCGACTCCAAAAAACTCCACGAAGCTGCCGAACGTGCGCTCGATTACTACCTGAACCCTACCGCCCACGTTATGGCCACGCCCTACACCCCCAACCAGATGTATTTCGCCAATCCCAAAGCCGATACCGAATCCCTGCTGGCCAATGCCAGCGAATCGTTGTCCTCGGCCACGGTCATGCTCGGTGACTTCGCCGCGCTACTGGAAGGGACCCATCGCAAGACTCTTCTGGGCATTGCTCAAGTGGTGATGCTAGGGGAGCTGGCGGTAAATCAGGCATTGGATAACGTCGAGCCGGCTGAGTAACCCTCCCGCAACGCAATCCCTGTAGGAGCTGCCGAAGGCTGCGATCTTTTGATCTTTAAAATCAAAGTCAAAAGATCGCAGCCTTCGGCAGCTCCTACAGTGCTCAATCTACGCGCATAAAAAAGGCGCCCCGAAGGGCGCCAAAAAATTCACCTCTTACCAAAGGAGCAAGGAGCTTCTAAAGGTGAATTTGCATTAGCCGCGAAGTCAGAGAATCGCCAGCGGATACTCGACAATCACCCGCACTTCATCCAGATCCGACTCAAACGCCGTGGCGCGGGTTGTGGCCTGGCGCAGACGAAGAGACATGTCTTTCAGCGAGCCGCTCTGCACCACGTATTTGACTTCGATGTCGCGCTCCCAGCGCTTCTGGTCAGTCAGCGGGTTGCCGTCGGCATCGCGGCGCATGTACACGGCGTTGGCGTTGGAATAGTCGGCGTCGGTGCCGCGGGCGTAACGGGTCATGAACGATAAACCCGGCACGCCATAGCTGTTCATGTCGAGGTCGTAACGCACCATCCACGAACGTTCCTTGGGCGAGTTGAAGTCGCTGTACTGGATGGAGTTGTCGAGGAAGATCGAGTCAGACTGGCGCAGGTAATCGAAGTCGTCGTTGCCGTTATTGCGCTGGTGCGATAACGCAACGGAGTGGGCGCCGAGTTTCACTCCGACGCGGCCGCTCCAGATGTTGTTGTCGAACTCGCCGAGCAGTTGTTTGCCTTCGTCGACCGCCTTGTAATAGTTCAGGCCACCGAACAGCGACAGGTCGTCCGACAGCGGATAAGTCCACGCGGTGCCGGCGTAGTACTGATTCCAGGCATCCTTGAGGCGACTGGAATACAGGCTGAAACTGAGGTTTTTGTTCAGCGTGTAGTCGCCACCGAAATAGCCGACCCACGGCGAATTGACTGGACCGGCGTAGAAGGTCGCGAAGTTTTCGCGCATGTTGCTGGACACCGGTTGGCTCATCGCATGCAGGCGACCGCCCTGTACCGACAGACCTTCGATACTGGTGTTGGTGGCCGTGACACCCCGGAAGCTTTCCGGCAACAGTCGGGAGTCACCCGCCGCAACCACCGGGTTGGCGGGGAACACATCGCCGACCTTCACCACCGTATCGAAGGCGCGCACTTTGGCGGCGCCACCGACCTTGGTGTATTCATCCCGCGCTTTGCCATCACTGTCGACCGGCAACACGTCGAAAGAACTACGGCCACCGTTGCGCCCGTCACCGGTATCGAGTTTCAAGCCGATCATCGCAAACGCATCGACACCGACCCCGACGGTGCCTTGGGTAAAGCCGGATTCGAACTTGCTGATAACCGCGTGTGCCCAGGCCTCGGAATAACCATTGCCGGTGGGACTCGACTGGCCGTCACGGTGATCACGATTGAAGTACAAGTTGCGGTTGAGCACCGTCAGGCTGCTGCCCTCGATAAACCCCTCGGGTTTTTCTTCCGCAAACACCATGGACGGCCCGGAGCCGACAACCACAACTAAAGCGGCTATCGACATTTTTGTATTGTTAACCATCAATCACTCCTTGGGTTCGGCAGAACGGGAACGTGCTTCGGCGTGGGTTTTATTGTTCGACGGGCAAGGGCCCGCCGGCATGGTCGCCGGGTGACATCGTTGCAAGCTGCGGATAACGCCAAGGTGATGGGGGAATTACAATTTCGTCATGTGGGTGGAATGACAACCCTGCACGTTCAGGTCAGCGCTGCGAGTTGTTCGATCGTCTGCGGAAAGCGTTCAACCAAGCGGATCAGTGTCGTGGCTTGGGCATTTGGTGTTGCCCGTCCTTGTTCCCAGTTCTCGAGGGTTCGGGTGTTGGTGCGTAGATACATGGCGAACACCGACCGGGAAAGATTGAGCTGTTGACGGATGGCCACCACTTCCTCGGCAGTGATGGGTACCAGTTTCGGTAGCTTGACCTTGTGGGTCCGCAGCGTGACCTTGCCTTGGCGCTCGTCGGCCAAGGCTTCGAGGCCTTCCATCAGTTCGGAAAAAATGTCACGTTTCATAGTGGGTTCTCGTGTTGATTTCTCTATCCAGCGTTTGTCTGAAAAGTTTTTTCTGGGACGGCGACAGGTCGTCTTGCTCGTTTTTGCTATACACGGTGAACAGCCAGAATTGATCGAAACCTGACCACCAGTAATAAATCACCCTAAGCCCGCTGCGCTTGCCTTTACCCCGACGTTGATCGAAAAAGCGGATTTTTCGCAGCCCGCCCGTGCCTTCAATGAGATCGCCCGCTTCGGGGTTTTTTAGCAGCTCCAACTGAAAGCTGCGGAACAGATCGTCATCCAGGTAATCGTCTCGGTGTTTCTGAAACGCAGGTAATTCGATAAAAAGAGCATCCATGTTCTGTACGTCACCTGCGTATAGTGTTGTCTCGATAATCGAATAGGTCAAGGCATCGAAGCCATCCTTTTCGTTCCCCGTTTTCAAGGTAGACCCCGGTCGTAAAAACGCCTGTAGGACGAAGCGACCAGGCCGGTGAGAGTTTTCGAGTAATGCTGGGGAAAGGGGACTTCGCAATTGACTCATCGGATCATCCACAGCACTATCTGCCGATGAATGATCAACGCCGAATGAACATGATGTGTTCCTCTATGACCGCTTCCGGCGGGCCATAAGGTCATACGTGCTTGGCATTTGACGTGTTACCCAAAGCCCCGCCAGAGATGGACGGGGCTTTTTGATTCTCCGTCTCACATGGCTGATGGAGAGTGATATGTTCGAAATTAGAAAAGCCACCCAAAGCGACGCCCAGACTGCATTCGACATACGGCTGCTAGCCATCCGGCATCAATGCATCGGTGCCTATACCGAGAAGCAAATGCTGACCTGGACATCGGGGGCAGCTGAGGACGGTTACTGCGCACTCATGGAAAAGTACTTCTATCTGGGGTGCGTTGAGAGTGAGCCCGTGGCGACAGGCATGCTGGATCTGGAGAACCGCGAAATCGGTGCAATCTTTATACATCCTGACTTTATGCAGCGAGGCTTGGGCAAGCGCATCGTGAGCTTTCTCGAAGATCTGGCGCGGGATCTTGGCCTGGTGGAAGTTCGTCTGGATGCGACTTTGAATGCCGCCGATTTTTATCGACGCTGTGGTTACATTGGGGAGAAAACTGCGGTTTACCATTCCCCCTCCGGTCTTCAACTGGCCTGCGTTCCCATGGTGAAGAAACTGTGACGGCTTCATTTTTGAGTGCCTTGAAAAGCATCGAGCATGTCGTCCGGCAGTGAGGCGTCAAAGTCTTCGGGAAGCACCAGTTTGCCTTTCATCACACCGATACGCTGGCCGTAGGGTTTTCCTACCGAAACCAGACGTGCAAGGGCCCGACCATGTTTGGCAATCGTGATGATCTGCCCGGCGGCTGCGTCATCGACGAGTTTGGACAGATTGTTTTTTGCTTCGGCCAACGGAACGACGATGTCACGGTTCATTGTTATTTCTCGCGTTGATTTATCGATCCAGCCAGTCATTCAAGATAGAGCCAAGTGCGCAGTGCTGGATGTAGGACGAAACGGACATTCCCGCGCGAGGTTTCGGGGATTGCAGAAGGAGGGGAGGGCAGCGGTAACAAATCCCACAAACGCAAAAACGGCACCCGAAGGTGCCGTTTCTGTTTTCTACCGAGTATCGCTTAAGCGATCAACCCGCCAACCCCGACTGTTGAACCAGGTTCAGCAGCGGTTGTGGGTACAGGCCGAGGAAGAACGCCAGTACGGCGATCGCCAGCAGCATCACGCCGCCTGCACGTTGTTCCCAGTGCAGTTGCGCATCGTGGCGACGCAGGTTCGGTTCCATCAGGTACAGGGTGACCATCACACGCAGGTAGTAGAAAACGCCGATGGCGCTGCCCAGTACCAGGGAGCCGACCAGCCACCATTGGTGCGATTCGACGCCGGTGGCGATGATGTAGAACTTGCCGATGAAGCCCGCGGTCAGCGGGATACCGGCCAGGGACAGCATCATCACGGTCAGGACGGCGGTCAGGTACGGACGGCGCCAGAACAGGCCACGGTATTCGTACAGGGCATCCGCGTCACGGCCGCTGTACGGCGAGGACATCAGGGTGATCACACCGAACGCGCCGAGGCTGGTGATCACGTAGGTGACCAGGTACACGCCGATGGCTTCCACGGCCAGGCCCTTGCTCGCCACCAGGGCGATCAGCAGGTAACCGAAGTGCGCGATGGAGGAGTAACCCAGCAGACGCTTGAGGTTGCTCTGGGTCAGTGCCAGCAGGTTACCGAACAGGATCGACGCGATGGCGATGATGGTCAGCACGTTGCTCAGTACGCCACTGCTCGCCGCTGGCGAGATCTGGAACAGACGCACCATCACCGCGAACACAGCCACTTTGGAGGCCGTGGCCAGGAACGCTGCCACCGGTGCCGGAGCCCCTTCGTAAACGTCCGGGGTCCAGAGGTGGAACGGTACCAGCGACAGTTTGAACGCCAGGCCGATCAGCATCATGCCCAGGCCCAGTTGCGCGATCGGGCTAGGCAGGCCGGTGGCCGCCAGGGCCTGACCGATGCCGTTGAAGCTCAGGCTGCCGGCTTCGGCGTAGAGCAGGGCCATGCCGAACAACAGGAACGCGGAACCGGCGGCCGACAGCACCATGTACTTGATGCCGGCTTCCAGCGAACGCTTGTTGAAGAAGGCGTAAGCCACCAAACCGTAGACCGGTACCGAGAGCAGTTCCAGACCGACGAACAAACCGGCCAGGTGCTGCGCGCTGACCAACACCAGGCCACCGGCGGCGGACATCAGGATCAGCAGGTAAAGTTCTTCACGGTTGCCCGGGTAGCCCGTACCGCCATCGCCCAGGTAGGCGTGGGCGAGGGTCACACAGGCGAGGGTGGCGACCAGGATCAGCGCCATGTACAGGCAGGCGAAGGTGTCGATCTGCAGCAGTGGAGTCACGGCCAGTGGCGCGACTTTCAGGGCTGGCAGGATCGACAGCAAGGCCAGGTTAAGACCTGCCACCGACAGCAGGAAGGTTTGCGAGTGGTTGCGGCGCCACGCGATAGCCAGCATCACCACGATGATCGTGGCGCTGGTGATCAACAACGGCGCAAGCGCGATAAAGTGTTGAGTCGTGAATTCCATAGCGCTCTTACCGGGCCGAAGCGAGTTGAGTGAAGGCGGAGCCGAGCCACTGCTGCACGCCATGCATCGTCGCGGCAGAGGTATCGAGGAACGGTTGCGGGTACACGCCGATGTAAAGCAGCAGTGCCGCAAGCCCAACCACCATGATCAGTTCGCGACCGTCCATGCCATGCAGCACCGCGTCGGATTTCGACGGGCCGAAGTAGGCGCGGTGGATCATGATCAGCGAGTAGACCGAGCCGAATACCAGGCCGGACGTGGCGATCACGGTGACCCATGGCGCGCTGGCGAAGGTGCCGATCAGGATCAGGAACTCACCGACGAAGTTACCGGTCGCCGGCAGGCCCAGCGACGCCGCTGCGAAGAACAGGCTGAGGGCTGGCAGGTAGGCAATCTTCGACCACAGGCCACCCATCTCGCGCATATCGCGGGTATGAGTGCGCTCGTACAGCTGACCGGAGAGGATAAAGAGTGCCGCAGCCGACAGACCGTGAGCCAGCATCTGCATGACCGCGCCCTGCAGCGCCAGTTGGCTGCCGGAGTAGATGCCGATCAGCACGAAGCCCATGTGGGAAACGGACGAGAAGGCAATCAGTCGCTTGATGTCGGTTTGCGCGAAGGCCAGGAACGCACCGTAGAAGATCCCGATCAGACCCAGGGTCATGGCGAACGGCGCGAACTCGGCCGAGGCATTCGGGAACAGCGGCAGGGCGAAACGCAGCAGGCCGTACGCAGCAGTCTTCAGCAAGATACCGGCCAGGTCCACGGAGCCCGCAGTCGGTGCCTGGGCGTGAGCGTCAGGCAACCAGGAGTGGAACGGTACGACGGGCAGCTTGACCGCGAAGGCGATGAAGAAGCCGAGCATCAGGATGTACTCGGTGGTCTGCGACATCTTGGTTTTCAACAGATCGGCGTAGTTGAAGGTAATCACGCCGGTGTCGTTGAAGTTGACCAGTACCAGGCCCAGGATCGCCACCAACATGATCAGGCCGGAAGCCTGAGTGAAGATGAAGAACTTGGTCGCCGCGTAGATCCGGGTTTTCTTGCCGTCCGAAGAACTGTGACCCCAGAGCGCGATGAGGAAGTACATCGGCACCAGCATCATTTCCCAGAAGAAGAAGAACATGAACAGGTCGAGGGCGAGGAACACGCCAACGACACCGCCCAGGATCCACATCAGGTTCAGGTGGAAGAAGCCCACATGACGCTGAATCTCTTTCCAGGAGCAGAGTACCGAGAGGACACCCAGCAGGCCGGTCAGCAGGATCATCAACAGCGACAGGCCGTCGAGGGCCAGGTGCACGTTGATGCCGAAGCGCTGGATCCAGACGTGTTTGAACTCAAGCGCCCAGGTCGGATCGGCGCCAGGTTTTGGTGCAAATGAATAGTCACCGTTGGCCCACAGCCAGAGGCCGAGGGAGAGCAGCAGGGACATGGTGATCAGCGCAATCCAGCGGGGGAGGGTGGCGCCGAAGCGCTCACCCATCCAGCACAGCAGGCCGCCGATGAAGGGGATCAGGATTAGCCATGGCAGAATCATGACGGGCTCGTTTCCTTTCGCAAGTTCGCAAGGTTCATAGTCAGACCGCTACCAGCACGACGGCGCCGATTACCAGCACGGCACCAGCAGCCATCGAGGCGGCATACCAACGCAGTTGACCGGTCTCGGTGCGGCTCAGGGCGGTGTGACCGCCTTTGGCCATACGCGGGATCAGACCGATGGTCTGGTCGAGCGGGTCTTTGCGCAGAATGTGGCTGATCGCAAGGTACGGCTTGACGAACAGTTTGTCGTAGATCCAGTCGAAGCCCCAGGCAGCGAACCACCAGGCCGAAAGGAAGCGGCCGATGCCGCTGTTGGCGATGGCCGTGACGAAGCGGCGCTTGCCGAGGAACAGCAGCGCGGCCAGCAGGATACCGGACAGGGCGATGGCGCCCGAAGCGATTTCCAGGCTGTGCTTGGCTTCGCCGCCGGCATGGCCGACGCTTTCCGGCAGCACACCGTGCAGCGGTGGAACGATCATCGCGCCGACGAACGTCGACAGTACGATCAGCACCGACAGCGGCAGCCAGTGAGCAATGCCGTGACCGGCATGGGCTTCGGTCTTCGCTTCACCGTGGAACGTGATGAAGATCAGGCGGAAGGTGTACAGCGAGGTCATGAAGGCACCGACCAGACCGGCATACAGCAGGCCTTCGTTACCGCTGGCGAACGCTTCCCAGAGGATTTCATCCTTGGAGTAGAAGCCCGCGGTCACCAGAGGCAAGGCCGCCAGGGCCGCGCCGCCGACGATGAAGCTGGCGTAGGCCAGTGGCAGTTTCTTCCACAGGCCGCCCATCTTGAAGATGTTCTGCTCGTGGTGGCAGGCAACGATCACCGCACCGGATGCAAGGAACAGCAGCGCCTTGAAGAAGGCGTGGGTCATCAGGTGGAAAATCGCGCCATCCCATGCACCGACGCCCAGGGCCAGGAACATGTAGCCGATCTGGCTCATGGTCGAGTAGGCGAGGATACGTTTGATGTCGGTCTGAACCAGTGCGGCAAAACCTGCCAGCACCAGCGTCACGCCACCCACGACACCTACCAGGTGCAGGATATCCGGCGCCAGTGCGAACAGGCCATGGGTACGGGCGATCAGGTAGACACCGGCGGTTACCATGGTCGCGGCGTGGATCAGTGCCGAAACCGGAGTAGGGCCGGCCATCGCATCCGCCAGCCAGGTTTGCAGCGGCAGTTGCGCGGATTTACCGACAGCGCCGCCCAGCAGCATCAGGGTCGCCAGAACGATCCAGAAGTCGCCGGCCTTGAAGTGCTCAGGCGCCTTGACCAGCAGTTCCTGGATATTCAGCGTGCCCAGTTGCTGGAACAGGATGAACAGGCCGATGGCCATGAACACGTCGCCGACGCGGGTCACGATGAAGGCTTTGAGTGCCGCATTACCGTTGTTGCGGTTGCTGTAGTAGAAACCGATCAACAGGTACGAGCACAGGCCCACGCCTTCCCAGCCGAAGTACACGAACAGCAGGTTATCGGCCAGGACCAGGAACAGCATGCTGGCGATAAACAGGTTGGTGTAGGCGAAGAAGCGCGAGTAACCGGCTTCACCGCGCATGTACCAGGACGCGAACAGGTGGATCAGGAAACCCACGCCCACCACCACGCCGAGCATGGTCACGGACAGGCCATCCAGGTACAGGGCGAAGTTCGGCGTGAAGCCTTCCACCGCCATCCATTGCCACAGCACCAGGGTGTAGTGGCCACCCTCGGGCGGTGCAACGTTGAATTGCCAGATCACATAAGCCGCGACGATCGCCGACAAGCCGATGGAGCCGACGCCGATCAGCGCCGAGAGGTTTTCCGAGAGGCGTCCCCGGGAGAACGCCAGCAGCACAAAACCGATCAGGGGGAACAGGAAAGTCAGATAGAGAAGGTTCATCCGCGCATCTCGCTGGCAGCGTCGATATCGAGAGTGTGGAAGCGGCGATACAGCTGCAACAGAATCGCCAGGCCAATACTGGCCTCGGCGGCTGCCAGGCTGATCACCAAGATGAACATGATCTGTCCATCCGGCTGCGCCCAACGGCTACCGGCAACGATGAACGCCAGTGCGGAGGCATTCATCATGACCTCCAGGCTCATCAGCACGAAGAGAATGTTGCGCCGGACCATCAGGCCGACCAGACCGAGGCAGAACAGGATGCCGGCGACCGCCAGACCATGCTCCAAAGGGATAGCAGGCATCGTCATTGCTCCTTGGCTTCGTTGCGGCCCAAGTGGAACGCCGTGACGGCTGCGGCGAGCAGCAGCATCGAGGCGAGTTCGACCACCAGCAGATAAGGACCGAACAGGCTGATGCCCACGGCCTTGGCGTCTACGGTGGTGTGGCCGAGGGCCTGGCCGCTGGAGTGGCTGAACAGTACATACAGCAGTTCAGCCAGCAGCAGGCCGCCGAGTACGACCGGACCCAGCCAGATACCGGGCTTGAGCCAGACGCGCTCCTGCTGAACCGAGGCCGGGCCCAGGTTCAGCATCATCACCACGAACACGAACAGCACCATGATGGCGCCGGCGTAGGCGATCACTTCCAGTACACCGGCAAACGGTGCGCCAAGGGCGAAGAACGTCATGGCCACGGCGATCAGCGAAATGATCAGGTAGAGCAGGGCGTGCACGGGATTGGTGTTGGTGATCACGCGAAGCGTGGACACAACAGCGATACCCGATGCGAAATAGAAAGCGAATTCCATCGTTCTTCCTTAAGGCAGCAAGCTCTTCACGTTGATCGGCTCGGCTTCATTCTGCGCGGCGCCTTTTGGCTTACCGGCAATCGCCATACCTGCAACACGATAGAAGTTGTAGTCAGGGTTTTTACCGGGACCGGAGATCAGCAGATCTTCTTTCTCGTAAACCAGGTCCTGCCGCTTGAACTCGGCCATTTCGAAATCCGGTGTCAGCTGGATCGCGGTGGTCGGGCAGGCTTCCTCGCAGAGGCCGCAGAAAATGCAGCGCGAGAAGTTGATGCGGAAGAAGTCCGGGTACCAGCGACCGTCTTCGGTTTCAGCTTTCTGCAGCGAGATGCAACCCACCGGGCACGCCACGGCGCACAGGTTGCAGGCTACACAACGCTCTTCGCCGTCGGGGTCGCGGGTCAGGACGATACGGCCACGGAAACGCGGCGGCAGGTACACGGGTTCTTCCGGGTACTGCAGCGTGTCGCGCTTGCGGAAGGCGTGGCCGAAGATCATCACCAGGCTGCGAAGCTGGGTGAAGAAGCCATGCACGATGTCAAAAATGTACTTCATGATTCTCTATCCTCACTGAGCCGCGACGGCGGGCGTGTTGAGCAACACGATCGCAGCGGTCACCAGCATGTTGACGAGGGTCAGCGGCAGGCAGAACTTCCAGCTGAAGTCCATCACTTGGTCATACCGTGGGCGCGGAATCGAGGCGCGCAGCAGGATGAAGAACATGATGAAGAACGCGGTTTTCAGTGCGAACCAGATGAACGGGATCTGCGGCAGCAGGCCGAACGGGCCGTGCCAGCCACCGAAGAACAGCGTAACCAGCAGCGCCGAGATCAACACGATGCCGATGTACTCACCTACGAAGAACATGCCCCATTTCATGCCGGCGTATTCAATGTGGTAACCGTCGGCCAGTTCCTGTTCCGCTTCCGGCTGGTCGAACGGGTGACGGTGAGTCACGGCGACGCCAGCGATGAAGAAGGTCAGGAAACCGAAGATCTGCGGAATGATGAACCACATGTTCTGCGCTTGGTATTCAACGATGTCGCGCATGTTGAACGAGCCAACCTGGATCACGATGCCCATCAGCGACAGGCCCATGAACACTTCGTACGACACGGTTTGTGCCGAGGCCCGCAAGCTGCCCAACAGGGCGAACTTGTTGTTACTCGACCAGCCGGCGAACAGCACCGCGTAGACCGACAGACCCGCCATGGCGAAGAAGAACAGGATGCCGATGTTGATATCCGCCACGCCCCAGGTCGGGGTGATCGGGATGATCGCGAAGGCAATCAGCAAGGCGCTCATGGCCACGACCGGTGCCAGGGTGAAGATCACTTTGTCGGCGAACGGCGGGGTCCAGTCTTCCTTGAAGAACATCTTGATCATGTCGGCCGCAATCTGGAACGCGCCGAACGGGCCGACGCGGTTCGGACCGTAACGGTCCTGCCAGAGGGCGAGCAAACGACGCTCGACCCAGCTCAGCAGCGCGCCGCAAACCACTACGGCGAGCAGAATCACGATGGCCTTGAGGACCGCGATGATTACGTCGATCACTTCAGGAGTGAACCAGGTCATAGCGCTGCCTCCTGCAGACCGTCAACGGATTTGCCAAAGATGGCTGGTGGAATGCCGGCGATACCTGCAGGCAATGCGACCAGACCGGCACCCAGCTCTTCGTTGATGCGCAGCGGCAGACGCAAAGTCTGACCAGCAACGTTCAAGCTCAGCAGGGCACCGTCATTGACACCCAGGCGATCGGCTTCGGACTTGGCCAGCGACACGTAGGCGGCCGGGATGCGTTCTTGCACTGGCGCGGCTTTGGAAGAGTTTTCTTCGCTGCCGAACAGGTGGAAGAACGGTACGACCTGCCAGGTGCCTGGAGCCGGGTTGAACGCACGCGGAACACTGGCGAACCAGTTCAGCGAATCACCAGTGCTTTCGATCAGGCGAGTGCCCGGGTCGCCAGCGCGCAGGTGACCACCGACTTCGTCCTGGAACTTGTTCCAGGCTTGCGGCGAGTTCCAGCCCGGAGACCAGGCGAAAGGTACTTGCTGACGCGGTTCGGCGGAGCCCGAGTAACCTTCCATCGAGAACGAGAATGCAGTGTCGTTATCCTGGGAGGTACGCGGTTCGTGCACGCTGATGTCGGCGCGCATGGCGGTACGACCGGAGTAACGCAGCGGTTCGCGCGCCAGTTTCAGGCCTTTGATCCGGAATGCGGCGGACGGTGCGGCATCGACGATACGCGCCAGTTGCGGCGTGCTTGCAGCAACGGCAGCGGTGACGTGGTCCAGTTGGGTCCAGTCGATCGGCTGGTTCAGCAGGGTCGAACGCAGGGCATGCAGCCAGCGCCAGCCTTCGTGAACCAGAATGCTCGCGTCGAGGTAAGTCGGGTCGAAGACCTGGAAGAAACGCTGGGCGCGGCCTTCCTGGCTGACCAGCGTACCGTCGCCTTCAGCGAAGCTGGCCGCTGGCAGTACCAGATGCGCGCGATCGCTGGTGGCAGTCTTCTGATGGTCCGCCACGATCACCACTTTCGCGGCGTTCAGGGCAGCATCGACCTTGGATTTGTCGGTACGGGTGTACAGATCGTTTTCCAGCACGACGATGGCGTCGGCCTTACCGTCGATCACGGCTTGCAGCGCTTCGTCGACCGAGTTGCCGCCGAGCATGGCCAGGCCGAGGCTGTTGGCCTCCGGCACGATCAGACTGATGGAACCGTTCTTCTCGCGCAGCTTCAGGGCTTTGGCGATGTTCGCCGCCGCTTCGATCAGCGCCTTGGAACCCAGCGAGGTACCGGCAATGATCAGCGGACGCTTGGCGGCGAGCAGGGCGTCGGCAATGCGCTTGGCCAGCGCCAGAGCTTCGGTGTCCAGACCTTCAACGGCCGGTGCGCTGGCGTCGAGGGCATGAGCCACGGCGAAACCGATGCGGGCCAGGTCGTCCGGTGCGGCGTGAACGCATTCTTCAGCGATGTCGTCGAGCTTGGTTTCAGCCAGGCTGGCGATGAACAGCGGGTTCAGTTCGTGCTGGCCGATGTTCTTCACCGCGGCGTCGAGCCATGGCTGAACGCGCATGGCGTCGGCCATGTCTTCGGCCTTGCCCTTGACCGATTGACGCAGGGCCAGGGCCATACGCGCAGCGGTCTGGGTCAGGTCTTCGCCGAGGACGAAAATCGCATCGTGGTCTTCGATGTCGCGCATGTTCGGGATCGGCAGCGGGCTGTCTTTGAGCACCTGCATGACCAGACGAATGCGTTCCAGCTCCGAGGCTTCGATACCGGAGTAGAAGTGCTCGGCGCCGACCAGTTCGAGCAGCGCGTAGTTGCTTTCGAGGCTGGCGCGTGGCGAACCGATACCGACGATGTTGCGACCGCGCAGCAGGTCGGCGGCTTTATCCAGTGCTTCGTCCAGGCTCAGTTTCGCGCCGTTGGCCAGCAGTGGCTGACGTGGGCGATCCTTGCGGTTGACATAGCCATAGCCGAAACGGCCACGGTCGCACAGGAAGTACTGGTTCACCGAACCGTTGAAGCGGTTTTCAATGCGGCGCAGTTCGCCGTAACGCTCGCCCGGGGAGATGTTGCAACCGCTGGAGCAGCCATGGCAGATGCTCGGCGAGAACTGCATGTCCCACTTGCGGTTGTAGCGCTCGGAGTGAGTCTTGTCGGTGAACACACCGGTCGGGCAGACCTCGGTGAGGTTGCCGGAGAACTCGCTTTCCAGGGTGCCGTCTTCAACGCGACCGAAGTACACGTTGTCGTGGGCGCCAAACACACCGAGGTCGGTGCCGCCGGCGTAGTCCTTATAGAAGCGCACGCAGCGGTAGCAGGCGATGCAGCGGTTCATTTCGTGGGAAATGAACGGGCCCAGTTGCTGGTTCTGGTGAGTACGCTTGGTGAAGCGATAACGGCGCTCGTTGTGGCCGGTCATCACCGTCATGTCTTGCAGGTGGCAGTGACCGCCTTCCTCACAGACCGGGCAGTCGTGAGGGTGGTTGGTCATCAGCCATTCAACGACGCTTGCGCGAAACACTTTCGCTTCTTCGTCGTCGATGGAGATCCAGCTGCCGTCGGTGGCGGGGGTCATGCAGGACATGACGATCCGACCACGCTTGTCGTTCTCGTCGGTGTACTGCTTGACCGCGCACTGGCGGCAAGCGCCAACGCTGCCAAGGGCTGGGTGCCAGCAGAAATAAGGGATATCGAGGCCTAGCGACAGACATGCCTGTAACAGGTTGTCTGCCCCATCGACTTCGAGCTCTTTGCCGTCTACGTGGATAGTGGCCATGGTTCAAAGTTCTTCGTTGGCCCGGTGTCAGCGGGCGTGGCTAATGGAATCTTGTTATCCGTCCAAATCCAAACAGCCTCGAAAGGCGTCATCGGACGAAAGGCGAACGGCACGGACCGTTCGCCTTTTTTAAAGCGTTAAGCGCCGACTACGATCGGCTTTGCCAGAGGCGGGACGACGGCGCGGGTAGGCGCGATGCCGGCTTCGAACTCTGGACGGAAGTATTTGATGGCACTGCCCAACGGCTCCACGGCACCCGGTGCGTGAGCACAGAAGGTTTTGCCTGGGCCGAGGAAACCGACCAGACCCAGCAGGGTCTCGATATCGCCGGCTTGCCCTTCACCGTTCTCGATCGCGCGCAGCAGCTTGACGCTCCACGGCAGACCGTCACGGCATGGGGTGCAGAAACCACACGATTCACGGGCGAAGAACTCTTCCATGTTGCGCAGCAGGGACACCATGTTGACGCTGTCGTCCACCGCCATGGCCAGGCCGGTACCCATACGGGTGCCCACTTTGGCGATGCCGCCGGCGTACATTTGTGCGTCCAGGTGTTCCGGCAACAGGAAGCCGGTACCGGCGCCGCCT
Organism: Pseudomonas sp. B21-019; assembly: GCF_024749225.1. Lineage (NCBI taxonomy): Bacteria > Pseudomonadati > Pseudomonadota > Gammaproteobacteria > Pseudomonadales > Pseudomonadaceae > Pseudomonas > Pseudomonas sp. B21-019. The sequence continues at coordinate 4,014,443 of NZ_CP087193.1, read as the reverse complement.
GGCTGCCAGCACTTGAGCTTGTAACCGTCGCGCATGCCACCGGCGTAGTCTTCGAACAACTCGCGACCGGTAACGCCGAACGGCAATTCCCACAGGCCCGGGTTCTTGACCTTGCCGGAGAAGCCCATGAGCTTGGTGCCCATGTCTTCGCTGCCTTCGCGGGCCAACGATTTGTACCAGTCCACGCCGTCGGCAATGATTGCCGGCACGTTGCACAGGGTTTCAACGTTGTTCACGCAAGTCGGCTTGCCCCACACGCCCACGGCGGCAGGGAAGGGCGGCTTGGAGCGCGGGTTGGCGCGGCGGCCTTCGAGGGAGTTGATCAGTGCGGTTTCTTCACCGCAGATGTAACGCCCGGCACCGGTGTGGACGAACAGCTCGAAATCGAAGCCGCTGCCCAGGATGTTCTTGCCCAGCAGACCTGCTGCCTTGGCTTCTTCCACGGCACGGTTCAGGTGCTTGGCGGCGGTGGTGTATTCGCCACGCAGGAAGATGTAGCCACGGTAGGTTTTCAGCGCGCGAGCACTGATCAGCATGCCTTCGATCAGCAGATGGGGCAGTTGCTCCATCAGCATGCGGTCTTTCCAGGTGTTCGGCTCCATTTCATCCGCGTTGCACAGCAGGTAGCGGATGTTGATGGATTCGTCCTTGGGCATCAGGCCCCACTTCACGCCAGTGGGGAAGCCTGCACCGCCGCGACCTTTGAGGCCGGAGTCTTTCACGGTCTGGACGATGTCGTCCTGGGCCATGTCGGCGAAGGCCTTGCGTGCGGCGGCGTAACCGTTCTTGGCCTGGTACTCGTCGAGCCATACGGCTTCGCCGTCGTCACGCAGGCGCCAGGTGAGCGGGTGAGTCTCTGCGACACGCTTGATGCGGTTGGCAGGACCAAAGGAAGTCAGGGTCATACGTAGCCCTCGAGCAATTTGGCAACGCCGGCAGGCTGCACATCACCGAATGTGTCGTCGTCGATCATCAACGCCGGCGCCTTGTCACAGTTGCCGAGGCAGCAGACCGGCAGCAGGGTGAAGCGACCGTCGGCGGTGGTCTGGCCCAGGCCGATGCCCAGCTTGCTCTGGATTTCGCTGACCACCGATTCATGGCCGCCGATGTAGCAGACCATGCTGTCGCAGACGCGGATGATGTGACGGCCGACTGGCTGACGGAAGATCTGGCTATAGAAAGTAGCCACTCCTTCAACGTCGCTGGCCGGGATGCCGAGGATTTCGCCGATGGCGTAGAGCGCGCCGTCAGGCACCCAACCACGTTCCTTCTGAACGATCTTCAGGGCTTCGATCGACGCCGCGCGCGGGTCTTCGTAGTGATGCAGCTCGTGCTCGATGGCCGAGCGCTCGGTTTCGCTGAGGGCGAAACGGTCTGTCTGGATAAGCGGGCTGTTCATGCTTAGCGGTCCACGTCGGCCATAACGAAATCGATACTACCCAGGTACGCGATCAAGTCCGCGACCATGCTGCCTTTGATCACCGAAGGGATCTGCTGCAGGTGCGGGAAGCTTGGGGTACGAATCCGGGTGCGGTAGCTCATGGTGCCGCCATCGCTCGTCAGGTAATAACTGTTGATGCCCTTGGTCGCTTCGATCATCTGGAAGGATTCGTTGGCCGGCATGACCGGGCCCCACGAAACTTGCAGGAAGTGCGTGATCAGGGTCTCGATGTGCTGCAGCGTGCGCTCTTTTGGCGGCGGCGTGGTCAGCGGGTGATCCGCCTTGTACGGGCCTTCCGGCATGTTGCGCAGGCACTGCTCGATGATCTTGATGCTCTGGCGCATTTCTTCGACGCGAACGATGCAACGGTCGTAGGCATCGCCATTGGCCGCCAGCGGGACTTCGAATTCGAAGTTTTCGTAGCCGGAGTAGGGGCGAGCTTTACGCAGGTCGAAATTGCAACCGGTCGAACGCAGGCCGGCACCGGTGACGCCCCATTCCAGGGCTTCCTTGGTGTTGTAGGCGGCAACGCCGATGGTCCGGCCACGCAGGATGCTGTTGTCCAGTGCGGCTTTCTGGTATTCGTCCAGACGCTTTGGCATCCACTCGACGAAATCCTTGACCAGTTTTTCCCAGCCGCGCGGCAGGTCGTGGGCGACACCACCGATGCGGTACCAGGCCGGGTGCAGGCGGAAACCGGTAATGGCTTCGATCACCGTGTACGCCTTCTGGCGGTCGGTGAAGGTGAAGAACACCGGAGTCATGGCGCCGACGTCCTGGATGTAAGTCCCCAGGAACAGCAGGTGGCTGGTGATCCGGAAGAACTCGGCCATCATGATGCGGATGACGTCGACCTTCTCGGGCACCTTGATGCCGGCCAGCTTCTCGACCGAGAGCACGTACGGCAGGTTGTTCATCACGCCGCCGAGGTAGTCGATACGGTCGGTGTACGGAATGAAGCTGTGCCAGGACTGGCGCTCGGCCATCTTCTCGGCACCACGGTGGTGGTAGCCGACGTCCGGTACGCAGTCAACGATCTCTTCACCGTCCAGCTGCAGGATGATACGGAACGCACCGTGGGCCGAAGGGTGGTTCGGACCCAGGTTGAGGAACATGTAGTCCTCGTTCGGGCCGGAACGCTTCATGCCCCAGTCTTCAGGCTTGAAGCGCGCGGCTTCCTCCTCGAGCTGTTGCTTGGCCAGGGTCAGGCTGAACGGATCGAACTCGGTGGCACGGGCCGGGAAGTCCTTGCGCAGCGGGTGACCTTCCCAGGTCGGCGGCATCATGATGCGGCTCAGGTGCGGGTGGCCGGCAAAGTGAATGCCGTACATGTCCCACACTTCACGCTCGTACCAGTTGGCGTTCGGCCAGATGCTGGTGACGGTCGGCAGGTTGAGGTCGCTCTCGGACAAGGCGACCTTGATCATTACGTCACTATTACGTTCGATCGACATCAAGTGATAGAACACAGTGAAGTCGACGCCGTTTGGCAGCCCTTGACGCTTGGTGCGCAGACGCTCGTCCACGCCGTGCAGGTCATAGAGCATGACGTACGGCTTGGGCAGGTTGCGCAGGAAAGTCAGGACTTCGACGAGTTTGGCACGGGCAACCCAAAGCACCGGCATGCCGGTGCGGGTAGGCTGGGCGGTGAACGCCTCTGGGCCAAAACGGTTGTTCAGTTCGACGACCACATCCTGGTCGTCTGCCTTATAAGGCGGGATGTACAGAGCACTGCCTGCAGTCATGGTTATTTATCGCTTTCGGTCAACGTAAAGAATGAAGCCAGTTTCTCGTTCTATAAAAGAAGCAGAGCTGGATCAGACTTCGTCGGGGCTGCGCAGGTTGGTTACCTGAATACGCTGTTCGCGGCGCTGTTCCTTTTGCGAAGGCATCTCGGCGCGGTAAACGCCTTGATCGCCAACGACCCAGGAAAGTGGGCGACGCTCCTGGCCAATCGACTCCTGCAACAGCATCAAGCCTTGCAGAAAAGCTTCAGGGCGGGGTGGGCAGCCAGGCACGTAGACGTCCACGGGCAGGAACTTGTCCACCCCTTGAACGACGGAGTAGATGTCGTACATGCCACCGGAGTTGGCGCACGAACCCATGGAAATGACCCATTTAGGTTCGAGCATCTGCTCGTAGAGACGCTGAATGATCGGCGCCATCTTGATGAAGCAGGTACCGGCGATAACCATGAAATCCGCCTGACGCGGCGATGCCCGGATGACCTCGGCGCCAAAGCGCGCGATGTCGTGGGGCGCCGTGAAGGCGGTGGTCATTTCCACGTAGCAGCACGAAAGACCGAAGTTATACGGCCACAGGGAGTTCTTGCGCCCCCAGTTGATCGTGCCGTTGAGCACGTCTTCGAGCTTGCCCATGAAAATGTTTTTGTGAACTTGATCTTCTAACGGATCGGAAACGGTTTCCCGTTGGCCAATCGGATACTGCTCGTTAGGAGCATCGGGGTCGATCCTGGTGAGATTGTATTGCATTGCCAAAGCCTCATTGTTTCAGCTTCGCTTGCCGCTTAAGACGAGCTGCCGGAGCCCAGTCAAGGGCGCCCACTCGAAATAGGTAGACAAGACCTGCCAACAGAATTGCTATGAAAACGAGAGCTTCGACGAATCCGGTCCAGCCGCTTTCGCGGACGGACACAGACCAGGCAAAGAGAAAGAGGGCTTCGATATCGAAGATCACGAAGAGCATCGCGACCAGATAGAATTTGGCTGAGAGCCGCAAGCGGGCGCCACCTGTAGGTAGCATGCCGGACTCGAACGGTTCGTTTTTGCTGCGGCCCCAGGCTTTTGACCCGAGGAGGCTGGAGACGCCGAGCATGAAGGCGCAAAGGCCGCCGACACCCAGAAGGAAAATGGCAAAGCCCCAGTTGTGGGCCATGAGTCCGGTCGCTTCGGGCATGCTGGTAATCCTTAACAGAGAGCAAAGGTCTCTGAGCTTGATAAAGAAATATGGCAGTGACGATATGTCGCAGCAATCAATCCCACTGATTTTATGGCTAAACACCCTGCAAGTAAAATTCCTATAGCGAAATTATTTATTGGAATAAGGACATGGCGCACCTCCAAAGCCCTGTAGCCCATGCGGTCCGGGCATTAGCGGGGGTTTTGTCAAATATGTTTTGTAGGGAATGTAACGAACATAGTTGTCGCTAAATGATAATCAATGTTATTTGGTGTGGTTTTCAAACTGTTTAGTGGGCAGCGGTTCGGGAAGTTGTCTTATATGCGCGTTACTGCAAGTAGCGCGCGGGGTGGTTTTACCTTGTTTTCCTGATCGTGAAACTGCTCTGGATCAAGGTTTTTGCGCAGGTTGCCGGCGCTCCCCCTTGTAGGAGCTGTCGAGTGAAACGAGGCTGCGATCTTTTGGCGCTTTTTCAGAAGCAAGATCAAGGGATCGCAGCCTCGTTTCACTCGACAGCTCCTACAGGGTTTTGCGGTGTTCAAGGAATCGCAGGCAAAAAAAACGCCCCGAACCAGTCGGGGCGTCAGATGAGCGGCTTTGCGGTTAGCTTTTTATTCGGTCCGCAAGGGCCGTTTGTTTAAGCGAAGCAGATCAGTGGAACTGTTCTTCTTCGGTCGAACCGGTCAGCGCGGTTACCGAAGACGTGCCGCCCTGGATCACGGTGGTCATGTCGTCGAAGTAGCCGGTGCCCACTTCCTGCTGGTGAGCCACGAAGGTGTAGCCCTTCGCGGCGTCGGCGAACTCTTGCTCTTGCAGCTTCACGTAGGCAGTCATGTCGTTGCGGGCGTAGTCGTGCGCCAGGTTGAACATGCTGTGCCACATGTTGTGAATGCCGGCCAGGGTGATGAACTGGTGCTTGTAACCCATGGCGGACAGTTCGCGCTGGAACTTGGCGATGGTCGCGTCGTCCAGGTTTTTCTTCCAGTTGAAGGAAGGCGAGCAGTTGTACGACAGCAGTTGGTCCGGGTATTCCTTTTTGATCGCTTCGGCGAAGCGACGAGCCTCGTCCAGATCCGGCTTGGCGGTTTCGCACCAGATCAGGTCGGCGTACGGCGCGTAGGCCAGGCCGCGAGCGATGGCCTGGTCGAGACCGGCACGCACTTTGTAGAAACCTTCCTGAGTACGTTCGCCAGTCACGAATGGTTTGTCGTACGGGTCGCAATCGGACGTCAGCAAATCAGCTGCGTTAGCGTCGGTACGGGCCAGGATGATGGTCGGTGTACCGGCAACGTCAGCCGCCAGACGGGCAGCGGTCAGCTTCTGTACAGCTTCCTGGGTCGGAACCAGTACCTTGCCGCCCATGTGGCCGCATTTTTTCACGGAAGCCAGTTGGTCTTCGAAGTGAACGCCGGCGGCGCCTGCTTCGATCATGCTCTTCATCAGCTCGTAGGCGTTCAGTACGCCACCGAAGCCGGCTTCAGCGTCAGCCACGATCGGTGCGAAGTAGTCGATGTAACCTTCGTCGCCCGGGTTCTTGCCGGCTTTCCACTGGATCTGGTCAGCACGACGGAACGAGTTGTTGATGCGCTTGACCACGGTTGGAACCGAATCCACCGGGTACAGCGACTGGTCCGGGTACATCGATTCGGCGGAGTTGTTGTCCGCGGCTACTTGCCAGCCCGACAGGTAGATCGCCTGGATGCCGGCCTTGACTTGTTGCACAGCCTGGCCGCCGGTCAGGGCGCCCATGCAGTTGACGAAATCTTTCTCAGGGCGGAAGGACGGCTTGGCACCCTGGGTAACCAGATTCCAGAGCTTCTCGGCGCCCATTTTTGCAAAGGTGTGCTCAGGTTGAACCGAGCCACGCAGGCGGACGACGTCAGCAGCGGAGTAAGCGCGAGTCACGCCTTTCCAGCGTGGGTTTTCAGCCCAGTCTTTTTCGAGGGCTGCAATTTGCTGTTCGCGTGTCAGTGCCATGGAGATAAACCTCGTCGCATAGGTCTGGGGTGGAAAATTCCTGCTCCTGCCCACTACGCAAATCAGGCGTAAGAGGCTGCTCGCTGACCAGAAGCTTAGGCGGTCAAGTCGGGTTTGGCGGGGATGGCGACGGGATGAACGATGGGCTCGAGGGGAAGTGAGCAGGTAAGGGCGAACTGGCGAGCGCATTCGGGCGTCGTGGGCCTTGGTGCGAACTTCAGTGTGGAGCCGGGTTACCTAATTACGCTTCCGTCCCTCGGGACAACTTCGTTCCAGTCGGCAACCTCGTCAAACACACCTTGTGGGCGGTACAGACACGAATCGGTTCGCGGGGTAGGGTGCGAACAGCGACTCGAAAGCCCTTGCCAGGGCCTCTGATTAGCGGGAGCGAGGCCATCATGCCTTTGCTTTTTTGGCTCGTCAAACGTTTTGTAGTGCTTTTTTTCAAGCACTACATCTTTGGTCTAATACGACTAATCAGTCAGTTTTTGGTGCTTTAGTCCAAGGTGTCGACTTTCACCCGCAAAGTCATGTCATCCCGGCCCTGAGTCGAGTAGCTGCGGGTCAGGCCCTGTTTGTCGGCCTGAGTCTGACGATTCACGCCGGCCAGGGTGATCCACTCGCCCAGTCGGCCGCTGACAGTTGTGTCGGTACTTTGCACGTTCACTACATCGGGACGTTCCTGGCTCATCCGGTCACGGTTGGTACTGATAGCCAGATGAACGATGTCGCCGGTGACGCTGGCGGTGACGTAGAAACCCTGGGTGACATTGCGGTATTCAGTCTGGCTGCGCGGGTCGCCGTAGCTGTCGGTCTGGGTGCTGGTGAGCGGCACGCTTTGGCCGACCTGGATCAGCGCCGGTGCGCCTTCGCTGGCCTGAACCTGCTGGATACCGCCTTCACGGCTGTCGGTGCTGCGATTGATGATGCGGGTCTGATTCGGTGCGGCGCCATTTATCGAGTAGCCCTGATCGCCCTGAAAGTTGTTTTCATTGGTGTCGACGGTGATCAGCAAGCGTTTGGGGGCGGTGTCGAGTTGCGCGAGGAAGGCCTTGAGTTCGTCGATCTTGCCGGGGTCGGCATTGACGATCAGTTGGTTGCCGTAGGCGCTGACCTTGCCGTCCTTGCCGATGAAATCCTGCGCCACTGGCAGCAGGTCGGCGCTGGTGCGGTAATTCAGGGGCACGATCTCGGTGGCGGCCATGACCGAAAAACTGCAGGTCAGCAGCAGCGTGGTGAGCAGGGTGCGTAGGGACATATCCGTTATCTCCGCTTTCAAAGTCTTGATGATATTGCCAGTTTGTCGGCCTGGCGTGGTGCGAGTTGAATCACAGACAGCAAAACGCCCCGGCATCCGAGAATGGCGGGGCGTTTTGTGGTGTTCTTGATATGTATTTGTGGTGAGGGGACTTGCCCCCTCACCACAGGGAATCAAGTCGAGTGACGCACCATGTCTACATGGGGAATCCCGGCTTCCAGGAATTCCTCACTGACCATGCTGAAACCCAGGCGCTCATAGAACGCCGTGGCTTGCACTTGCGCGCTCAGCATCTGCTGCTTCAGCCCGCGCTTCTCGGCTTCACCGATCACCGCTTGCATCAGCGCATCGCCAACCTTCATGCCGCGCCAGTCTTTCAGTACCGACACCCGGCCGATGTGACCGTCGGGCAACAGGCGGGCGGTGCCGATCGGAAAGTCGCCTTCGAAGGCCAGGAAATGCACCGCTGTGGCGTCATCGGCATCCCATTCCAGTTCAGGCGGAACGGATTGCTCGGCGACGAATACCGCTTCACGAATGCGCCGGATCTCGGCGTTGTCCTTTTGCCAGTCTGCGACACGTACGTGAATCTTATTCATCGGCAAACCCCAGGCTGCCCTGCTTGACCAGTTCACATAGCAGGCCACGGCCGTCTTCGTCGCTCAGCCATGGGCCGAGGTTATCGATATGCAGGGCGTCGGCGGCGCAGATCATTTTCAGCAGCTCGCGCAGCTTGCCCGGCAGGTAACGGCTCTGGCCGCTGGCGAACAGCAGCAGGTCGTCGTCGACTTCCGACCAGGCCAGACGTGCACTCGGGTTGCGAATCAGCACGGCACCTTCTTCGAGCGCACTGAGGAAGTCTTGCTCTTCGACTTCTTCCGGGCCGACCACCAGTTCCGGGTAGCGCGGCTCGGTCATGAACTGGCCGAACCAGGTCAGCAGCAGGCGCTCGTCGCTCATGTGCTCGGCCAGCAGGCTTTTGAGGCGATCGAGGGCATCGTGCTGGATCTGATGGGGATCGACCGCCGGCAGGGCGTCGGCGTCGGTGTAGCGCTCTTCGTCCGTCAGGAACTGGCTGAGGAAGTCGGTGAAGTGGGTCAGCACTTCAGCGGCGCTCGGGGCGCGGAAGCCGACCGAGTAGGTCATGCAATCATCGACAGCCACACCAGAATGAGCCAGGCGCGGCGGCAGGTAGAGCATGTCGCCCGGTTCCAGCACCCACTCATCGGTGGCTTCGAAATCGGCGAGGATGCGCAGGTCGGCGTGTTGCAGCAGCGGGCTCTCGGAATCGCACATCTGGCCGATTTTCCAGTTGCGCTTGCCGTGGCCTTGCAGCAGGAACACGTCGTAGTTATCGAAGTGCGGACCGACGCTACCACCCGGGGCGGCAAAGCTGATCATCACGTCGTCGACGCGCCAGCTCGGCAGAAAACGGAAATTTTCCAGCAGTTCGGCAACTTCCGGCACGAATTGGTCGACGGCTTGCACCAGCAGAGTCCATTCGCGTTCCGGCAGTTTGCTGAATTCGTCTTCGGCGAACGGGCCGCGGCGCAATTCCCAAGGGCGCTCGCCGTGCTCGATCACCAGGCGCGATTCGACTTCTTCTTCCAGCGCCAGGCCGGCCAGTTCGTCGGCGTCGATCGGGCTTTCGAAATCAGGAATCGCCTGACGGATCAGCAGGGGTTTTTTCTGCCAGTAGTCGCGCAGGAATTCCCGTGCCGTGATGCCGCCCAGAAGTTGAAGAGGAATATCAGGATTCATGTGTAACCTATTGAAAAAATGCACTTTTCAGACGGGAATAAAAACGCCCGGCGGCGCCGGGCGTCTCAAACGGGTAGAGCGGTCGATCAGATGCGTTTGGCTTGTGCCACAGCGTTGCCGATGTAGTTGGCCGGGGTAAGCAGTTTCAGCTCAGCCTTGGCGGCGGCTGGCATGTCCAGGCCGTCGATGAAGGTTTGCAGTGCTTCAGGGCTGATGCCTTTGCCGCGCGTCAGCTCTTTGAGCTTCTCGTACGGGTTTTCGATGTTGTAGCGACGCATCACGGTCTGGATTGGCTCGGCCAATACTTCCCAGCAAGCGTCCAGGTCGGCGGCAATCTTTTGCTCGTTGAGCTCCAGTTTGCTGATGCCTTTGAGGCTGGCTTCGTACGCGATCACGCTGTGGGCGAAGCCGACACCGAGGTTGCGCAGTACGGTGGAGTCGGTCAGGTCGCGCTGCCAGCGGGAGATTGGCAGTTTACTCGCCAGGTGCTGGAACAGTGCGTTGGCGATGCCCAGATTGCCTTCGGAGTTTTCGAAGTCGATCGGGTTGACCTTGTGCGGCATGGTCGACGAACCGATTTCGCCAGCGATGGTGCGCTGTTTGAAATAACCCAGGGAGATGTAGCCCCAGATGTCGCGGTCGAAGTCGATCAGGATGGTGTTGAAGCGCGCGATCGCGTCGAACAGCTCGGCGATATAGTCATGCGGTTCGATCTGCGTGGTGTACGGGTTGAAGCCCAGGCCCAGCTCGTCTTCGATGAAGGCGCGAGCGTTGGCTTCCCAGTCGATCTCAGGGTAGGCCGACAGGTGAGCGTTGTAGTTGCCGACGGCGCCGTTGATCTTGCCCAGCAGCGGAACGGCAGCGACTTGAGCGATTTGACGCTCCAGACGGTAAACCACGTTCGCCAGTTCTTTGCCCAGGGTGGTCGGCGATGCCGGTTGACCGTGGGTGCGCGACAGCATCGGCACGTCTGCGAAACGGATGGCCAGTTCGCGGATGGCGTTGGCGGTCTGGCGCATCAGCGGCAGCATCACGTCATCACGGCCTTCACGCAGCATCAGGGCGTGGGACAGGTTGTTGATGTCCTCGCTGGTGCAGGCAAAGTGGATGAACTCGCTGACCTTGGCCAGTTCCGGCAGCTTGGCCGCCTGCTCTTTAAGCAGGTATTCAATGGCTTTGACGTCGTGGTTGGTGGTGCGCTCGATCTCTTTGACACGCTCGGCGTGCTCCAGAGAGAAGTTTTCCGCCAGGGTGTTCAACACCGCGTTGGCTTCGGCGGAGAACGCCGGCACTTCGCTGATGGCAGGGTGAGCGGCCAGGCGCTGGAGCCAGCGCACTTCAACCAGAACGCGAGCACGGATCAGACCGTATTCGCTGAAAATTGGGCGCAGGGCCTGGGTTTTGCCGGCGTAGCGGCCGTCAACAGGGGAAACCGCAGTGAGCGAAGAGAGCTGCATGGGGTGTTCTCGGACAGTCGGGCAACGAAATGGGGCGCGTATCATACATGAAAAAAATCCGCCGGTCCGTTGCCAACTGACCGGCGTATTACGCGTTACTGACTACAAAACGGTATTGCGGGCGCGGTTCAGCTGCTGCGCATCAGCGGGTAAAGCTCTTTAAGCAACTTGCGTCGGCTGATCACCAACTGCCAGCGATGACCGCCCAACTGCCGCCACAGGCGTGCCGAACGAATCCCGGCCAGCAACAGTGCGCGGATTTTCGAGGCATTGCTCGGTTGTTGCAGGTTGCGCATGTCGCCATGCACCTGAATCCGTTGGCGCAAGGTGCTCAGGGTGTCCTGGTACAGCGCACCGCAAGCGGCGATCACGTTTTCGTGGGCCGGGCCGAAGTGTTCGACCTGGGACTGAATCTGCGGCAGGCGTTTGCCGATCACGTCCAGCATGTCATTACGCTTGGCCAATTGGCGCTCCAGCCCCAGCATCGCCAGGGCATAGCGCAGTGGTTCACGCTGAAGGGTACTGGGGTCGCGTTCCAGGGCGCCGATCAATGCGCGATAGCCTTCGCGCAAATTGATGTCGTCGCCGCCGTACACTTCCAGAGTGTCCTTGGGGTCGCGAATCAACAGGCTGCCGAGCATGCAAGTCAGGCCGGCTTCGTTGGTCTGGCCGGTCTTGGCTATCTTGTCGACCAGCACGGCGGCGAGAAACACGCCGCCCAGGGCCGTCAGTTGCTCCTGAGTCGGGCTCATGAACGCTGGTCCTTGCTGGTCCAGGGTTCGGCCACTTCGATCACGCCGCCGCCGAGGCAGATTTCACCGTCGTAGAACACCACGGATTGGCCCGGAGTGACCGCGCGTTGCGGGTCATCAAAGGTGGCGCGGTAGCCGGTGGCGGTCTTTTCCAGGGTGCAAGGCTGGTCGCTCTGGCGATAACGCACCTTGGCGGTCAGCCTGCGCGGCTCGGTCAAATCGATCGGGTTGACCCAATAGATGTCCGAGGCGAGCAGGGCGCGGGAGAACAGCCACGGGTGGTCATTGCCCTGGCCAACGATCAACTCGTTGTGTTCCAGGTCCTTGATCAGCACGTACCATGGCTCTTCACCGGCGTCTTTCAGGCCGCCGATGCCCAGACCCTGCCGCTGGCCGATGGTGTGATACATCAGGCCATGGTGACGGCCGATGACTTCACCGTCGGTGGTCTTGATCTCGCCGGGCTGGGCCGGCAGGTATTGCTTGAGGAAGTCGCTGAAGCGGCGTTCGCCGATAAAGCAGATTCCGGTGGAATCCTTTTTCTTCGCGGTGGCCAGGTCGTGTTTCTCGGCAATCGCGCGCACTTCGGGTTTTTCCAGCTCGCCGACCGGGAACAGCGTCTTGGCGATCTGTTCGCCGCCGACGGCGTGCAGGAAGTAGCTCTGGTCCTTGTTCGGATCCAGGCCCTTGAGCAGTTCGGTGCGACCATCGATGTCGCGGCGACGCACGTAGTGGCCGGTGGCGATCAGGTCGGCGCCGAGCATCATGGCGTAGTCGAGGAACGCCTTGAACTTGATCTCGCGGTTGCACAGGATGTCCGGGTTCGGCGTGCGGCCGGCCTTGTATTCGGCCAGGAAGTGCTCGAACACGTTGTCCCAGTACTCGGCGGCGAAGTTGGCGGTGTGCAGCTTGATGCCAATCTTGTCGCACACGGCCTGTGCGTCCGCCAGGTCATCCATGGCGGTGCAGTATTCCGTTCCATCGTCTTCTTCCCAGTTCTTCATGAACAGGCCTTCCACCTCATAACCCTGCTCGATCAGCAGGAGAGCGGAAACGGAAGAGTCCACGCCGCCGGACATACCGACAATGACGCGCTTCTTTTGTGTGGCAGAAGGGGCTGGATCACGCATAGGGATTTAATGAGTGTCTTGAAAAAGGACGCGATTCTAGCAGGCTCAAGCCTGCAAGGCTAAAGAGAAGGGCGGATCAGCTCGAGGCTGAAGTGTTTACCGTCCAGATAATCATCGATGCAGCGGATGATCAGCTCACTGCGCCAGTTTGCGCGCTGTTGCAGCAGTTCGTCACGCGTCAGCCATTTTGCGCCGACAATACCGTCGTCCAATTGATAATCGGGATGGTGTTTCAGCGCTTTGGCGGTGAAGCAGACGCGTTGATAGGTCACTCCGTTGCTCGGGGCGGTGTAGAGATAAATGCCTATTACGCCGGTTGGCTCGACGTCCCAGCCGGTTTCTTCGAGGGTTTCGCGTACGGCGGCCTCGATCAGGGTTTCGTCCGGGTCCAGATGACCGGCGGGCTGATTGAGCACCGTTCGTCCGTGTTTGGATTCTTCGACCATCAGGAAGCGACCGTTGTCTTCGACGATGGTGGCGACGGTGATGTGGGGTAGCCAATCCATGAAATGTCCTCGATTCATTATGGGGTGCTACAAAGGTTGCGTGTGCCACAAACAGAAACCCCGGCACTGGGCCGGGGCTTCCTTGCATCCTTACAACCTTAAACCAGCGCAGCAATCGCGGCGTTGAAGGTTGCGCTCGGGCGCATGGCCTTGCTGATCAGCTCGGCATTGGCGTGGTAGTAACCGCCGATGTCCACTGGCTTGCCCTGAACGGCGTTGAGCTCGGCAACGATGGTTGCTTCGTTCGCGGTCAGGGTTTTGGCCAGCTCGCCGAACTGCGCTTGCAGTACAGCGTCTTCGGTCTGGGCGGCCAGGGCCTGAGCCCAGTACAGCGCCAGGTAGAAGTGGCTGCCGCGGTTGTCGATGTTGCCGACTTTGCGCGATGGCGACTTGTTGTTGTCGAGGAACTGGCCAGTGGCCTGATCCAGAGTCTTGGCCAGCACCAGCGCTTTAGGGTTGTTGTAAGTCACACCCAAATGCTCAAGGGAAGCGGCCAGGGCCAGGAACTCGCCCAGGGAATCCCAACGCAGGAAGTTTTCTTCCAGCAGTTGCTGAACGTGCTTCGGTGCCGAACCGCCAGCGCCGGTTTCGAACAGACCGCCGCCATTCATCAGCGGAACGATCGACAGCATCTTGGCGCTGGTGCCCAGTTCCATGATCGGGAACAGGTCAGTCAGGTAGTCGCGCAATACGTTGCCGGTCACCGAAATGGTGTCGAGGCCGGAGCGAGTACGCTCCAGGGTGAACTTCATCGCCTCGACTGGCGACATGATGCGGATGTCCAGGCCAGAAGTGTCGTGATCCTTCAGGTAAGCCTGAACTTTCTCGATCACTACGCCGTCGTGGGCGCGCATTGGGTCCAGCCAGAAAATCGCCGGAGTGCTGCTTGCGCGAGCACGGTTGACGGCCAGTTTGACCCAGTCCTGGATCGGTGCGTCTTTGGTCTGGCACATGCGGAAGATGTCGCCGGCTTCAACCGACTGTTCCAGCAGCAGGGTGCCTTTGCTGTCGGTGACACGAACAACGCCGTTGGCCTTGATCTGGAACGTCTTGTCGTGCGAGCCGTACTCTTCGGCTTTTTTCGCCATCAGGCCAACGTTTGGCACGCTGCCCATGGTGGTCGGATCGAAGGCGCCGTTTGCCTTGCAGTCTTCAATCACCGCCTGGTAGATGGTGGCGTAGCAGCGATCCGGGATCACGGCCTTGGTGTCGTGCAGCTGGCCGTCGGTGCCCCACATCTTGCCGGAGTCACGGATCATTGCTGGCATCGAGGCGTCGACGATGACGTCGCTCGGCACGTGCAGGTTGGTGATGCCTTTGTCGGAGTTGACCATAGCCAGCGAAGGGCGAACGGCGTAGACCGCCTGGATGTCCGCTTCGATCTGCGCTTGTTGATCGCCAGGCAAAGCCTTGATGCGAGCGTACAGGTCGCCGATGCCGTTGTTCAGGTTGAAGCCGATCTGCGCCAGCACGTCAGCGTGCTTGGCCAGTGCGTCTTTATAGAACTCGGCAACGATCTGGCCGAACATGATCGGGTCGGAGACCTTCATCATGGTGGCTTTGAGGTGAACCGACAGCAGCACGCCTTTGGCCTTGGCGTCTTCGATCTCGGCTGCGATGAAGCTGCGCAGCGCGTTTTTGCTCATGACCGCGCAATCGAGGATCTCACCGGCTTGTACGGTGGTTTTTTCTTTCAGGACGGTGGTGGTGCCGTCTTGAGCGATCAGTTCGATTTTAACGGCGTCAGCGGCGTCGATCAGGGCGGCTTTTTCGCTGCCGTAGAAATCGCCGGTGCTCATGTGAGCCACGTGGGACTTGGAGTCCTTGGCCCAGGCGCCCATTTTGTGCGGGTGCTTGCGCGCATAGTTCTTGACCGACAGCGGTGCACGACGATCGGAGTTGCCTTCACGCAGAACCGGGTTTACGGCGCTGCCCTTGATCTTGTCGTAGCGGGCCTTGGCTTCTTTGTCGGCGTCGCTGGTCACGGTTTCCGGGTAGTCCGGCAGTGCATAGCCCTGGGCTTGCAGCTCTTTGATCGCGGCCTGCAGTTGCGGAACCGAAGCGCTGATGTTCGGCAGCTTGATGATGTTGGCTTCAGGTGTAACGGCCAGGTCGCCCAGTTCGGCGAGGTGGTCGGCTACCGCTTTGTCACCCAATTGCTCGGGGAAGCTGGCCAGGATGCGCCCTGCAAGAGAGATATCGCGGGTTTCAACGGCGATATCAGCGGAGGCGGTGAAGGCCTCTACGATAGGCAGCAGTGAATAGGTGGCGAGGGCTGGGGCTTCGTCGGTGAAGGTATAGATGATCTTCGAGCGGGTGGGCATATTCGGATTAACTCTCTCTTCTTTGCTAAAGCGTGCACAGAAACTCGAGGGGCGCCGGGTAAGCGCGTTCGTTCAAAGTCATCCATGAGCCGAATGTCGAGGTTTCTTTGCTGTGATGTTGGGTGCATCGGTCGAGCGTCAAGCGGGTGGACTGCGGTAACAATCCTGCTTTTTCGGGCCCGGAGTCTCGTAATAGAGAGATCGGCCGTCGTGACTCTGTGGTCAGCGGCGGCATTATACATAGGTAGCTGGCAATCTGCCGATGGTTCATATGCAACGATTCTCGTCCATTGGTCTAAAGGTCGCAGGCAGGTGTGGGGAGTAGCCTTGTATGGCGTGCTTGAGTTTGGCGCTTTTCCCTTTACTTTCAGGCTTGTAGGTCGCGAACTGTGCAGCTTTGCGGCAGATGGACGGAACATAGGGTTTGCGCGCCGATTCAACTGGGGTACGCTCGGGACAAGCCAGATGTTCAATCCAAACAATGGAGTTCAGCATGGGATACAAGAAGATTCAGGTTCCAGCCGTCGGCGAAAAAATCACCGTCAACGCGGACCATTCTCTCAATGTTCCTAACAACCCGATCATCCCCTTCATTGAAGGCGATGGTATTGGTGTTGATATCAGCCCGGTCATGATCAAGGTTGTCGATGCTGCTGTTAAGAAGGCTTACGGCGGCGAGCGCAAAATTTCCTGGATGGAAGTCTACGCCGGGGAGAAAGCGACTCAGGTTTACGATCAGGACACCTGGCTGCCTCAGGAAACCCTGGACGCGGTCAAGGATTACGTGGTTTCCATCAAGGGCCCTCTGACCACGCCGGTCGGCGGTGGCATCCGTTCCCTGAACGTGGCGCTGCGCCAGCAACTCGACCTGTATGTGTGCCTGCGTCCAGTGCGCTGGTTCGAAGGCGTACCGAGCCCGGTCAAGAAACCAGGCGACGTCGACATGACCATCTTCCGCGAAAACTCGGAAGACATTTATGCCGGCATCGAATGGAAGGCCGGTTCGCCGGAAGCGACCAAGGTCATCAAGTTCCTTAAAGAAGAAATGGGCGTCACCAAGATCCGTTTCGACCAGAATTGCGGTATCGGCGTCAAGCCGGTTTCCCTGGAAGGCACCAAGCGTCTGGCGCGCAAGGCTCTGCAATATGTGGTCGACAATGACCGCGACTCGCTGACCATCGTGCACAAAGGCAACATCATGAAGTTCACCGAAGGTGCCTTCAAGGAATGGGCCTACGAAGTGGCGGCCGAAGAATTCGGTGCGACCCTGCTCGATGGCGGTCCGTGGATGCAGTTCAAGAACCCGAAAACCGGCAAGAACGTCATCGTCAAGGACGCCATCGCCGACGCCATGCTTCAGCAGATCCTGCTGCGTCCGGCCGAGTACGATGTGATCGCCACCCTGAACCTCAACGGTGACTACCTCTCCGACGCCCTGGCGGCGGAAGTGGGCGGTATCGGTATTGCGCCGGGTGCGAACCTGTCCGACACCGTGGCCATGTTCGAAGCCACCCACGGCACCGCGCCGAAGTACGCCGGCAAGGACCAGGTCAACCCGGGTTCGCTGATTCTGTCCGCTGAAATGATGCTGCGCCACATGGGCTGGACCGAAGCGGCCGATCTGATCATCAAGGGCACCAATGGCGCCATTGGTGCTAAAACCGTGACCTACGACTTCGAGCGTCTGATGGACGGTGCCAAACTGGTGTCGTCTTCGGGCTTCGGTGATGCGCTGATCTCGCACATGTAAGCGAAGAGCGGCTGCAATAAAACCGCCCGGCTTGAGTGATCGAGTCGGGCGGTTTTTTTATGACTGGATGCCTTGGGTGGTATGAATCAGCTCACGGCTTTGGCGTGGCTGCTGGTAGCGGCTGCTGCTGCGGCTGCTGCGGCTGCTGCGTCAATGGCCACTTTGTCCATAATTTTGACGGCATGCAGCCCCTTGGGGCCTTGAACAATGTCAAAGTATACGGCTTGCCCGGCCTTGAGGGTCTTGTATCCATTCATATCAATGGCTGAGTAGTGGGCAAAGAAATCGATTTCTTTTCCGTCCTCGTCACGACCTTCCCTGGCGTCGGTATTAATGAAACCGAACCCCTTGGCATTGTTGAACCATTTCACCTTACCGACAGCCATACCCATATCCCTCTGCAACAGACTCCATCACTGGAGTATCATCCAGTTAATCCGCAGTCTAATCTTGCAAACAGGATTGACTCCGCGGACCTTTTTTACCCACTGTGGGCTCTATTGGTTGTAACACCGTTTTCCCGATAGTCAAGGTGACCGGGTAGTCGGAGTTGAAATCGTCGATGGGCGCCCCCACCACTGTATTTGCACAACTGACGAACCTTTCTTTCCATGCATGCAATCAGCCAGATTCGACTAACATTCAATCAGGATCGCCCTGATTTACACGACGACGATTCCGCAGGCATTGCTGTTCAGGAGGCTAAGCCTGCTTTACAGGCGCCGCCTATGTACAAGGTGGTTTTGTTCAACGATGACTACACACCGATGGATTTCGTCGTCGAAGTGCTCGAGGTGTTTTTTAACCTGAATCGCGAGCTGGCGACCAAGGTCATGCTGGCCGTCCATACAGAAGGACGGGCAGTATGTGGAGTGTTTACCCGCGACATCGCCGAGACCAAGGCCATGCAGGTCAACCAGTACGCCAGGGAAAGCCAGCATCCGCTACTCTGTGAAATCGAGAAGGACGGTTAATCGCCGACCACTTGGGTATGAGGTGAAGCTATGTTAAACCGCGAGCTCGAAGTCACCCTCAATCTAGCCTTCAAGGAGGCTCGTTCGAAGCGTCATGAATTCATGACCGTCGAACACCTGCTGCTGGCCCTATTGGATAATGAGGCTGCCGCTACCGTTTTGCGTGCCTGCGGCGCAAACCTCGACAAACTCAAGCATGACCTGCAGGAGTTCATCGACTCCACCACGCCATTGATCCCCTTGCATGACGAGGATCGTGAAACCCAGCCAACCCTGGGCTTCCAGCGTGTACTGCAACGTGCTGTCTTTCATGTACAGAGCTCGGGCAAACGCGAAGTGACTGGCGCCAACGTGCTGGTCGCGATCTTCAGTGAGCAAGAGAGTCAGGCAGTGTTTCTGCTGAAACAGCAGAGCGTTGCGCGCATTGATGTCGTCAACTACATCGCCCATGGCATTTCCAAAGTACCAGGGCATGGCGATCACTCTGAAGGTGAACAAGATATGCAGGACGACGAGGGCGGTGAGTCTTCTTCTTCAGGCAATCCTCTGGATGCTTATGCCAGCAACCTCAACGAGCTCGCGCGCCAGGGTCGTATCGATCCATTGGTAGGCCGTGAACTCGAAGTCGAGCGCGTCGCGCAGATCCTGGCGCGTCGTCGCAAAAACAATCCGTTGCTGGTGGGCGAGGCGGGCGTGGGTAAAACCGCGATTGCCGAAGGTCTGGCCAAACGCATTGTCGACAATCAGGTGCCGGACCTGCTGGCCAACAGCGTGGTGTATTCCCTCGATCTGGGGGCTTTGCTGGCCGGAACCAAATACCGCGGCGATTTCGAGAAGCGCTTCAAGGCGTTGCTCAATGAACTGAAAAAACGTCCGCAGGCGATCCTGTTCATCGACGAGATCCACACCATCATCGGTGCGGGCGCTGCGTCCGGTGGCGTCATGGATGCCTCGAACCTGCTCAAGCCATTACTGTCGTCGGGCGATATCCGTTGCATCGGTTCGACCACGTTCCAGGAATTCCGCGGGATCTTCGAGAAGGACCGTGCTTTGGCCCGGCGCTTCCAGAAGGTCGATGTGTCGGAGCCTTCGGTGGAAGACACCATCGGTATCCTGCGTGGCCTGAAAGGGCGTTTCGAGCTCCATCACAACATTGAATACAGTGATGAAGCCCTGCGCGCCGCTGCCGAACTGGCGTCGCGTTACATCAATGACCGGCACATGCCAGACAAAGCCATCGACGTCATCGATGAGGCGGGCGCCTATCAGCGTCTGCAGCCGGTCGAGAAACGCGTGAAACGCATCGAGGTGCCTCAGGTCGAGGACATCGTTGCGAAAATCGCGCGAATTCCGCCAAAACACGTCACCAGCTCCGACAAAGAGCTGCTGCGCAACCTTGAGCGTGACCTGAAGCTCACGGTATTCGGTCAGGATGCGGCGATCGACTCACTGTCGACCGCGATCAAACTGTCCCGTGCCGGCCTCAAGTCGCCTGACAAGCCCGTCGGTTCGTTCCTGTTCGCAGGCCCGACCGGTGTCGGTAAAACCGAAGCTGCGCGTCAGCTGGCCAAGGCGTTGGGGGTCGAGCTGGTTCGCTTCGACATGTCCGAGTACATGGAGCGCCACACCGTATCGCGTCTGATCGGTGCGCCTCCAGGCTATGTCGGGTTCGACCAGGGCGGTCTGCTGACCGAAGCCATCACCAAGCAGCCTCACTGCGTATTGTTGCTCGATGAAATCGAGAAGGCGCATCCGGAAGTTTTCAACCTGCTGTTGCAGGTCATGGACCACGGTACGCTGACCGATAACAACGGGCGCAAGGCGGACTTCCGTAACGTGATCGTCATCATGACGACCAACGCCGGTGCCGAGACTGCAGCGCGTGCTTCGATCGGTTTCACCTATCAGGACCACTCGTCCGATGCGATGGAAGTGATCAAGAAGAGCTTCACGCCGGAATTCCGCAACCGTCTGGACACCATTATCCAGTTTGGTCGCCTCAGTCATGAGGTCATCAAAAGCGTGGTGGACAAGTTCCTTACCGAACTTCAGGCGCAGCTGGAAGACAAGCGTGTGCTGCTGGAAGTCACCGACGCTGCTCGCAGCTGGCTGGCTGCCGGTGGTTACGACGTGACCATGGGGGCTCGACCAATGGCGCGCTTGATTCAGGACAAGATCAAGCGTCCGCTGGCGGAGGAGATTCTCTTTGGCGAACTGGCTGAGCATGGCGGTGTGGTGCACATCGACATCAAGGACGGCGAGCTGACCTTCGAGTACGAGACCACGGCTGAAATGGCCTGACGTTAACCGCAACAAAGCAAAAGGCGCCGAAAGGCGCCTTTTTGCTGTCTGGCCGACACACCGACACCCCCCCCTGCGCAATCGGGTTTCGGCGGCCGTTAAATCGCAGGCAAACAAAAACGCCCGGCATAGCCGGGCGTTTTGTATTGACTTGATTAGCGAGCGCGGTAGGTGATGCGCCCTTTGCTCAAGTCATAGGGCGTCAGCTCGACGCGCACTTTGTCGCCGGTAAGAATACGAATGTAGTTCTTGCGCATCTTGCCGGAGATATGCGCGGTTACGACGTGCCCATTTTCCAACTCCACACGAAACATGGTGTTGGGCAGGGTGTCGACGACAGTGCCTTCCATTTCGAAGCTGTCTTCTTTCGACATGCAGTAAAGCCCTCGGTGTCCAATGAATGGCCCGGTGCAACTGCGCCAGGCAAAAGCGGCGTGCATTGTGCCCGAAAAGTGGGGTTTAAGCCAAGGGGTTCTAGTTCAGGATGACCCAACGTTGATTAATCAGCAGTTCGATAGGGCGATATTGGGTCTTGTAGCTCATTTTTTTGCAGTTTTTGATCCAGTAGCCGAGATAGACCGCTTCCAGCCCCAGGCGCCCGGCTTCGGCAATCTGCCAGAGAATCGCGTAACGCCCAAGGCTGCGACGCTCCTCGCCAGGCTCGTAGAAGGTGTACACCGCTGACAGGCCATTGGGCAGCAAGTCGGTGACGGCCACCGCCACCAGTCGGCCTTCGAGACGAAATTCGTAGAAGCGGGAGAACGGCAGGTCACGCACCAGGAAGGTCGAGAACTGATCGCGACTCGGCGGATACATATCGCCGTCGGCGTGGCGCTGTTCGATGTAGCGCTGATAGAGGTCGAAATACTCCTCGCTGAACGTTGGTCGGGCCGGGCGTACCTGCAGGTCGGCATTGCGTTTGAGAATGCGTTTCTGCTGGCGGTTGGGGGTAAATTGCGCTACAGGAATGCGCGCCGGTACGCACGCATTGCAATTCTGGCAATGGGGCCGGTAGAGATGATCGCCACTGCGACGAAAGCCCATTTCCGACAGATCTGCGTAGACATGCACATCCATGGGCTGACTGGGATCGAGGAACAGCGTAGTGGCCTGCTCCTCGGGCAGATAACTGCAAGAGTGGGGCTGAGTGGCATAGAACTTCAAACGCGCCAACTCGGTCATGATCAACCCTCGGGATAAACTTTTGATAAGGGGACTTTCTCAATTCGTCTCCCCGCATTAAGTGTAAGCCACACGGGCCAATGTCGCTCAGCAAACCCAGGTGGCACGACCGGGTTGATCCAGGTGCCGGGCAAGGTAGCCGGCAAACTCGGTGCGGGGAATCGCTCGGGCGCCCAGGCTATGCAGATGATCGGTAGGCATCTGGCAATCGATCAGCACAAAACCTGAGTCTTTCAGATGTCGCACCAGCGTGGCAAAGCCATATTTGGAGGCGTTGTCGGCGCGGCTGAACATCGACTCACCGAAAAACAGCTGTCCCATGGCCAGGCCGTAGAGCCCGCCGACCAGCACGCCATCGTCCCAGACCTCCACCGAATGGGCGTAGCCGCGCCTGTGCAGTTCGACGTAGGCGTCCTGCATCGCTTGGGTGATCCAGGTGCCATCGGCGTACTCGCGCGGCGCGGCGCAGGCGCTGATGACTGCGGCAAAATCCCGATCGAAGGTCACTTGATAGCGTTGTTGGCGCAGCAGTTTATTCAGGCTGCGGGAGACATGCAGTTCGTCGGGAAACAGCACCGTGCGCGGATCCGGCGACCACCAGAGAATCGGTTGGCCTTCCGAGAACCACGGAAAGCAGCCATGGCGATACGCCTGAATCAGACGGTCGGCGGACAGATCGCCGCCCGCGGCCAGCAGTCCGTTGGGGTCGCGCATGGCTTTTTCCAGCGGCGGAAAAGTCAGGGTATTGCGTTGTAACCAAGTCAGCATGGCATCCGGGCTTGCAGAAGGGGAGGGCGGTGGCGGGCCGATAAACCCGCCAGATAGAAGGTTAACCGTCAAACGCCGGGAATGTCATCGAGATACTTCTCGGCATCCAGCGCAGCCATGCAACCGGCTCCGGCAGAGGTCACTGCCTGGCGGTAAACGTGGTCGGCCACGTCGCCGGCGGCGAATACACCCTGGATGGCGGTGGCGGTGGCGTCGCCTTCACTGCCGCCCTTGACCAGCAGGTAGCCGTTGCGCATCTGCAGCTGGCCCTGGAACAGGTCGGTGTTGGGTTTGTGGCCGATGGCGATGAACACGCCGGCCAGCGACAGTTCAGCGGTTTCGCCGGTATGGCTGTGACGCAGGCGGGCGCCGGTCACGCCGCTGGCGTCACCGAGTATTTCGTCCAGGTTCTGGTTCCAGTGCAGGCGGATATTGCCGTTGGCGGCTTTTTCGAAGAGCTTGTCCTGCAGGATCTTCTCCGAGCGCAGTTTGTCGCGACGGTGAATCAGATGAACCTCCTTGGCGATGTTCGACAGGTACAGGGCTTCTTCCACCGCGGTGTTGCCGCCGCCGACCACTGCGACCACCTGGTTGCGATAGAAGAAACCATCGCAGGTGGCGCAGGCCGAAACCCCTTTGCCGGCAAAGGCTTCTTCCGATGGCAGCCCCAGGTATTGGGCCGAAGCGCCGGTGGCGATAATCAGCGCATCGCAGGTGTAGGTGCCGCTGTCGCCGATGAGCTCGAACGGGCGCTGTTGCAACTTGGCGGTATGGATGTGGTCGTAAACGATCTCGGTGTCGAAGCGTTCGGCGTGTTTCTGCATGCGTTCCATCAGCACCGGGCCGGTCAGGCCTTCGACGTCGCCGGGCCAGTTGTCGACTTCGACGGTGGTGGTCAGCTGGCCACCGGCCTGTATGCCGGTAATGACAACGGGTTTGAGGTTGGCGCGAGCGGCATAAACGGCTGCGCTGTAACCGGCAGGGCCGGAACCCAGAATGATCAGGCGGGAATGCTTCGCTTCACTCATAAAAACACCTCATAAGCCTTTGTCACAAAAGAGAATGCATGCTCAAATTGGACTGCGCGTATTGTGCTGTTGGCTATGCTGGAACCAAGGGTCTCAAGCATGGCATTGGGCGAACAAACCCGTACAATGCCCGCTTGTAACAGTGTTTGTATCAAAAAAGCGCTGCGTGCCGTATTTCGAAAAGCCGGGGCACAGTGTTAAAAGTAGTCCCGGTTGGGACTGTTAACTTTTTTACCTGCCTGGATTGGGCAGTTTTTATAGTCATTCAACAGATGGACGCGCCAAGGGCGCAGGAAAAGAAGCGTTTTGAAGAAATCCACCGCAGCACCTAAAACAGTCGTTCCGCTCTGGCGCCAGCAATTGCACTACCGGCTCAAGGAAGGTGCATTGATCGCCATCGGTGCCTTGTGCCTGTTCCTGATGATGGCCTTGTTGACCTATGGCAAGGACGATCCGGGCTGGAGCCATAACAGCAAGATCGACGACGTACAGAACTTCGGCGGGCCTGCCGGCTCTTACAGCGCCGACATCCTGTTCATGGTCCTGGGTTACTTCGCCTACATTTTCCCGCTATTGCTGGCGATCAAAGCCTATCAGATCTTCCGTCAGCGCCACGAGCCATGGCAGTGGAGCGGCTGGCTGTTTTCCTGGCGCCTGATCGGCCTGGTGTTTCTGGTGCTGTCGGGCGCGGCGCTGGCCCATATCCATTTCCATGCGGCGACCGGTCTGCCGGCCGGCGCGGGCGGCGCTTTGGGTGAAAGCCTCGGCGACCTGGCGAAGAATGCCCTGAATATTCAGGGCAGCACGCTGCTGTTCATTGCGCTGTTCCTGTTCGGCCTGACGGTATTCACCGACCTGTCGTGGTTCAAGGTGATGGACGTCACCGGCAAGATCACCCTCGATTTGTTCGAATTGTTTCAGGGCGCGGCCAATCGCTGGTGGGCAGCCCGTACCGAACGCAAGCAACTGGTCGCCCAGCTACGTGAAGTCGACGATCGCGTGCATGACGTGGTTGCGCCGACGGTCACCGACAAGCGTGAGCAGGCCAAGGTCAAGGAACGCCTGATCGAGCGCGAGCAGGCCCTGAGCAAGCACATGTCCGAGCGTGAAAAGCAGGTGCCGCCGGTGATTGCTCCCGCGCCGCCCAAACCGGCCGCTCCGAGCAAGCGCGTGGAAAAAGAGAAACAGGCGCCGTTGTTCGTCGACAGCGCCGTGGAAGGCACCTTGCCGCCGATTTCGATTCTCGACCCGGCGGAAAAGAAACAACTCAATTATTCGCCTGAATCCCTGGCGGCCGTCGGCCACTTGCTGGAAATCAAGCTCAAGGAATTCGGCGTCGAAGTCTCGGTAGACTCGATTCATCCGGGCCCGGTCATTACCCGTTACGAAATCCAGCCTGCCGCCGGGGTGAAAGTCAGCCGCATTGCCAACCTGGCGAAAGACCTGGCTCGTTCCCTGGCCGTGACCAGCGTGCGCGTGGTGGAAGTGATTCCGGGCAAGACCACGGTCGGTATCGAGATCCCTAACGAAGACCGGCAGATCGTGCGGTTCTCCGAGGTCTTGTCGACCCCCGAGTACGATAACTTCAAGTCTCCGGTCACCCTGGCCCTGGGTCATGACATCGGCGGCAAACCGGTCATCACTGACCTGGCGAAAATGCCCCACTTGCTGGTGGCCGGTACGACCGGTTCCGGTAAGTCGGTGGGTGTGAACGCGATGATCCTGTCGATTCTGTTCAAGTCTGGCCCTGAAGACGCCAAGCTGATCATGATCGACCCGAAAATGCTTGAGCTGTCGATCTACGAAGGCATCCCGCACCTGCTGTGCCCGGTGGTCACCGACATGAAGGACGCCGCCAACGCCTTGCGCTGGAGCGTCGCCGAAATGGAACGGCGCTACAAACTGATGGCGAAGATGGGCGTGCGTAACCTGTCGGGCTTCAATGCCAAGGTCAAGGAAGCCCAGGACGCCGGCGAGCCGTTGAGCGATCCGCTGTACAAGCGCGAAAGCATCCACGACGAGGCACCGCTGCTGCAGAAGCTGCCGACCATCGTCGTGGTGGTCGACGAATTCGCCGACATGATGATGATCGTCGGCAAGAAGGTTGAAGAGCTGATTGCGCGTATCGCGCAGAAGGCGCGTGCGGCGGGTATCCACTTGATCCTCGCGACCCAGCGTCCGTCGGTGGACGTGATCACCGGTCTGATCAAGGCGAACATCCCGACGCGTATGGCGTTCCAGGTATCGAGCAAGATCGATTCGCGGACCATCATCGACCAGGGCGGCGCCGAACAACTGCTGGGCCACGGTGATATGTTGTACATGCCGCCGGGCACCAGCCTGCCGATTCGTGTTCACGGCGCATTCGTGTCCGATGACGAGGTGCACCGGGTGGTTGAAGCCTGGAAACTGCGCGGCGCGCCGGAGTACAACGATGACATCCTCGCCGGTGTCGAAGAGGCTGGTAGCGGCTTTGAAAATGGCGGCGGTGGCGGTGAAGATGATGCCGAAACCGACGCGCTCTACGACGAAGCGGTGCAGTTCGTCCTGGAAAGCCGTCGCGCATCCATCTCCGCGGTTCAGCGCAAGCTGAAAATCGGCTACAACCGCGCGGCGCGCATGATCGAAGCCATGGAAATGGCCGGGGTCGTAACGTCCATGAACACCAACGGTTCGCGTGAAGTCCTGGCCCCTGGCCCGGTGCGCGACTGATCCGGTATTGAAAGGGGCGGCGTCTTGAGACGCCGCCCGCACTCCCACGAATGTTTATGAGGACTCCCATGCGTCTTATCCGCATGCTGTTGCTGCCGGTACTGGCTCTGACCACGCTCTCGGCCCACGCCGACGACAAGGACGTGGCGCGTCTGACTCAACTGCTGGAAAAATCCCAGACCCTGACCGCGCGCTTCTCCCAGCTGACCCTCGATGGCAGCGGCACCCAGTTGCAAGAAACTGCGGGTGAAATGTCCTTGCAGCGTCCGGGCCTGTTCTACTGGCACACCAACGCGCCTGCCGAGCAAACCATGGTATCGGACGGCAAGAAAGTGACCCTGTGGGACCCGGATCTGGAACAGGCCACCATCAAGACCCTCGACCAGCGCCTGACCCAGACCCCGGCGTTGCTGCTGTCCGGTGATGTGTCCAAGATCAGCCAGAGCTTCGACATCAGCGCCAAGGAAGCCGGCGGCGTGATCGACTTCACCCTGAAGCCGAAAACCAAGGACACCCTGTTCGACAGCCTGCGCCTGTCGTTCCGCAATGGTCTGGTCAATGATATGCAGATGATCGACAGCGTCGGCCAGCGCACCAATATCCTGTTCACCGGCGTGAAGGCCAACGAGCCGATCCCGGCCTCAAAATTCAAGTTCGACATTCCCAAGGGTGCCGATGTGATCCAGGAGTAAACCTGTAGAAGCGGGCTTGTGTGGCAAGGGGGCTTGTCGGAACGCCGCATCACCCCGTTCAGCTGCAAAGCAGTCGTAAAGCTTTTGGGGCCGCTTCGCGACCCGACGGGGGCAAGCCCCCTCGCCACAGGTAGCTGCTCTTGTCACAGGGTGTTCGCCAAACTTGAGAATTGACTCGAGGTTTTAAAAGTACGTGATGGACCTGTTTCGCAGTGCCCCGATTGCTCAGCCTTTGGCCGCCCGTTTGCGTGCGGCCAATCTGGACGAGTACGTCGGTCAGGAACACGTGCTCGCTCGCGGCAAGCCTTTGCGCGAAGCCCTGGAGCAGGGTGCCCTGCACTCGATGATTTTCTGGGGGCCGCCGGGCGTGGGTAAAACCACCCTGGCGCGGCTGCTGGCGGAAGTCTCGGATGCGCACTTCGAAACGGTTTCGGCGGTGCTGGCCGGGGTCAAAGAGATTCGTCAGGCGGTGGAAGTCGCCAAGCAGCAGGCCGGGCAGTACGGTAAACGCACCATCCTGTTCGTTGATGAAGTACATCGCTTCAATAAGTCCCAGCAGGATGCGTTCCTGCCGTACGTTGAAGACGGCACGCTGATTTTCATCGGCGCGACCACGGAAAACCCCTCGTTCGAACTCAATAACGCGCTGCTGTCCCGGGCGCGCGTTTATGTGCTCAAAAGCCTCGACGAAGCCGCCCTGCGCAAGCTGGTGCATCGCGCGCTGACCGAAGAGCGCGGGCTGGGCAAGCGGCAACTGACCCTCAGCGACGAGGGCTTCCAGATGCTGCTGTCCGCCGCCGATGGCGATGGCCGGCGTTTGCTCAACCTGCTGGAAAATGCCTCGGACCTGGCCGAAGACCACAGCGAAATCGGCGTAGAACTGCTGCAAAGCCTGCTCGGCGATACCCGTCGGCGTTTCGACAAGGGCGGCGAAGCCTTCTACGACCAGATATCCGCGCTGCATAAATCGGTGCGCGGTTCCAACCCCGATGGCGCGTTGTACTGGTTCGCGCGAATGATCGATGGCGGCTGCGACCCGCTGTACCTGGCCCGACGCGTAGTGCGCATGGCCAGCGAAGACATCGGCAATGCCGACCCCCGCGCCCTGAGCCTGTGCCTGGCGGCGTGGGAAGTGCAGGAGCGCCTCGGCAGCCCCGAAGGCGAATTGGCGGTGGCCCAGGCCATTACGTATCTGGCTTGCGCGCCAAAAAGCAACGCGGTGTACATGGGCTTCAAGGCCGCGATGCGCAGCGCTACCGAACACGGTTCGCTGGAAGTGCCGCTGCACCTGCGCAATGCGCCGACCAAGTTGATGAAGCAATTGGGCTATGGCGATGAATATCGTTACGCCCACGATGAACCGGATGCCTACGCCGCTGGCGAAGATTACTTCCCGGACGAGTTGGAGCCACAACGGTTCTATCAACCCGTGCCCCGCGGCCTGGAGCTGAAGATCGGCGAAAAGCTCAACCACCTCGCGCAGCTTGACCGTTTAAGCCCTCGACAGCGGAGAAAATAGTGATTCCTTTGATCGTTGCGGTTTCTGTCGGCGGTGTCGCCGGCACGCTGTTGCGCTTCGCCACCGGTAACTGGATCAACGCGAATTGGCCGCGGCACTTCTATACCGCGACGCTGGCCGTTAATATCGTGGGCTGTTTGCTGATCGGCGTTCTATACGGCCTGTTTTTGATTCGCCCGGAGGTATCGTTTGCGGTACGCGCCGGGTTGATCGTTGGCTTCCTCGGGGGGCTGACGACTTTTTCATCCTTTTCACTGGATACGGTGCGCCTGCTGGAAACCGGGCAAGTGCCGCTGGCCTTGGGCTATGCGGCCATCAGCGTATTCGGCGGGCTGCTCGCCACCTGGGCTGGCCTGTCCTTGACCAAACTTTGATAACGAGAAACCGACATGCTCGATTCCAAACTGTTACGTAGCAACCTTCAGGACGTAGCGGACCGCCTGGCATCCCGTGGCTTTGCCCTGGATGTTGCGCGCATCGAAGCGCTGGAAGAACAGCGCAAGACCGTCCAGACCCGCACCGAAGCTCTGCAGGCTGAACGTAACGCGCGCTCCAAATCCATCGGCCAGGCCAAGCAGCGCGGCGAAGACATCGCGCCGCTGATGGCGGATGTCGAGCGCATGGCGGGCGAGTTGAGCGCCGGTAAAGTCGAGCTGGACGCGATCCAGACCGAGCTGGATTCGATCCTGCTGGGCATTCCGAACCTGCCGCACGAATCGGTGCCGGTCGGCGATGACGAAGAAGGCAACGTTGAAGTGCGCCGTTGGGGCACGCCAAAGACTTTCGACTTCCCGGTTCAGGACCACGTGGCCCTGGGCGAGAAGTTCGGCTGGCTGGATTTCGAAACCGCCGCCAAACTGTCCGGCGCCCGTTTCGCCCTGCTGCGCGGCCCGATCGCCCGTCTGCACCGTGCACTGGCGCAGTTCATGATCAACCTGCACATCAACGAACACGGTTACGAAGAGGCTTACACGCCTTATCTGGTACAAGCGCCGGCCCTGCAAGGCACCGGTCAGTTGCCGAAATTCGAAGAAGACCTGTTCAAGATCAGCCGCGACGGCGAAGCCGACCTGTACCTGATCCCGACTGCTGAAGTGTCGCTGACCAACATCGTGGCCGGCGAAATCGTCGATTCGAAGTTGTTGCCGATAAAGTTTGTGGCGCACACGCCGTGCTTCCGCAGCGAGGCCGGTGCGTCGGGTCGCGACACTCGCGGGATGATCCGTCAGCACCAGTTCGACAAAGTCGAGATGGTCCAGATCGTTGAGCCGTCGACCTCGATGCAAGCGCTGGAAAACCTGACCGCCAACGCCGAGAAAGTCCTGCAACTGCTGGAGCTGCCGTACCGCACCCTGGCGCTGTGCACCGGCGACATGGGCTTCAGCGCGGTCAAGACCTACGACCTGGAAGTGTGGATTCCGAGCCAGGACAAGTACCGCGAGATTTCGTCGTGCTCCAACTGTGGCGACTTCCAGGCCCGCCGCATGCAAGCGCGCTTCCGCAACCCGGAAACCGGCAAGCCTGAGCTGGTGCACACCCTGAACGGTTCCGGCCTGGCGGTCGGTCGTACCCTGGTGGCGGTACTTGAGAACTATCAGCAGGCCGACGGTTCGATCCGCGTGCCTGAAGTGCTCAAGCCGTACATGGGTGGCCTTGAGGTCATCGGCTAAATGGACTATCTGCCGCTGTTTCATAACCTTCGCGGCAGTCGTGTGTTGGTCGTCGGCGGGGGGGAGATTGCCTTGCGCAAATCCCGCCTGCTGGCCGAGGCCGGTGCGCTGCTGCGAGTGGTCGCGCCCGAAATCGAACCGCAATTGCGTGAGCTGGTAGCCGGCAGCGGTGGCGAGTGCCTGGTGCGGGGCTACGTCGAGGCGGATCTGGACGGTTGCGGGCTGATCATCGCCGCTACCGACGACGAACCGCTGAACGCGCAAGTCTCCGCCGATGCCCATCGGCGTTGCGTGCCGGTCAACGTGGTGGACGCGCCGGCCCTGTGCAGCGTGATCTTTCCGGCGATCGTCGACCGTTCGCCGCTGATCATTGCCGTGTCCAGTGGCGGCGATGCGCCGGTGCTGGCGCGGTTGATTCGCGCCAAGCTGGAAACCTGGATTCCTTCCACTTACGGTCAGCTGGCCGGTCTGGCGGCGCGTTTCCGCAACCAGGTCAAAGGCCTGTTTCCGGATGTGCAGCAGCGTCGGGCGTTCTGGGAGGAAGTGTTCCAGGGACCGATTGCCGACCGGCAACTGGCCGGGCAGGGCGCCGAGGCCGAGCGCTTGATGTTGGCCAAAATCAATGGCGAAGCCCCTGTAGCCACTGGCGAGGTTTATCTGGTGGGCGCCGGGCCGGGTGATCCCGACCTGTTGACCTTCCGCGCCTTGCGCCTGATGCAGCAAGCCGACGTGGTGTTGTATGACCGTCTGGTGGCGCCGGCGATTCTGGATTTGTGCCGTCGCGATGCCGAGCGGGTCTACGTCGGCAAGCGCCGCGCCGATCACGCCGTGCCTCAGGAACAGATCAACCAGCATCTGGTGGATCTGGCCAAGGCCGGCAAGCGCGTGGTGCGCTTGAAGGGTGGCGATCCGTTCATTTTCGGGCGTGGCGGCGAAGAGATCGAAGAACTGGCGGCCCATGGCATCCCGTTCCAGGTCGTGCCGGGCATTACCGCTGCCAGCGGTTGCGCGGCGTATGCCGGGATTCCGCTGACTCACCGCGATTACGCGCAGTCAGTGCGGTTTGTCACCGGGCACCTCAAGGACGGTTCCACCGATTTGCCGTGGGCCGACCTGGTTGCGCCGGCGCAAACCCTGGTGTTCTACATGGGGCTGGTGGGCTTGCCGATCATCTGCGAGCAGTTGATCAAGCACGGTCGCGCGGCCGATACCCCGGCGGCGTTGATCCAGCAGGGCACCACGGTCAATCAGCGGGTATTTACCGGCACCCTGGCCGACCTGCCACGGCTGGTGGCGGAACATGAAGTGCATGCGCCGACACTGGTGATCGTTGGGGAAGTGGTGCAACTGCGCGAGAAACTGGCGTGGTTCGAAGGGGCTCAGGCGCAGGTCTAGAGACCGAGTCGCTCCATTCGCGGGCAAGCCTCGCTCCTACGGTTCTCCATCGACCTGTAGGAGCGAGGCTTGCCCGCGAAGAGGCCCTCAAATCTTGCACAAGCCTCAGGCCTTGCGCCAAACCCCTTTCCCGCTCAACCGCCCCCGATCATGTGCCATGTTGAAATCCTGCGCCGGCCCTTTCGGCACAATTCCGGTCGGATTGATGGTCTTGTGGCTGCCGTAGTAGTGGTTCTTGATGTGGGTGAAATCCACCGTCTCGGCAATCCCGGGCCACTGATAAATCTCCCGTAGCCAGTTCGACAGGCTCGGATAATCGGCAATCCGCCGCAGATTGCATTTGAAGTGGCCGTGATACACCGCATCAAAACGAATCAGCGTGGTGAACAATCGGATATCCGCTTCGGTCAGGTATTCGCCCGTCAGGTAACGATTGGCGCCCAGCAGCTGCTCCAGCCGATCCAGCTCAGCAAATAACTCATCGAACGCCTCTTCGTAAGCCTGTTGCGAGGTGGCGAATCCGGCGCGATAGACGCCGTTGTTCACCGCCGGATAAATCCGTTCGTTCAGGGCGTCGATTTCGCTGCGCAGCGGTGCCGGGTAGAAATCCAGGTCATTGCCGGTCAAGTCATCGAACGCACTGTTGAACATGCGGATGATCTCCGCCGATTCATTGCTGACGATGCGGTTGGTCTGTTTGTCCCACAGCACCGGCACGGTGACACGGCCGGTGTAGTCGGCGGTATCGGCGGTGTAGCGCTGGTGCATGAAATTGAAATGATCGAGCTTGTCGCCGGTCGATCCGAGGTTTTTATCGAAGGTCCAGCCGTTTTCCAGCATCAACCAGCTGACCACCGACACATCGATCAGGCTTTCCAGGCCTTTGAGTTTGCGCAGGATCAGCGTGCGATGGGCCCACGGGCAGGCGAGGGACACATAGAGGTGATAGCGACCGGCCTCGGCGGCAAAACCACCGACGCCGCTCGGGCCTGGCTTGCCATCGGCGGTCAGCCAGTTACGACGCTGCGCCTGTTCACGCTGGAACGCGCCATCCTTGCTGCTTTGGTACCACTGATCCTGCCAGCGACCTTCGACTAACAAACCCATGTGCCTGACTCCTCAACCTATAAGCGTTGGAGAGGAGTCTATGCGCATAGGTTTGAACAAAAAGCGCAAAGGTTGGGCTGTTATGATCGATTAAATCGATCGGTCCCGGGCGTCCCAATATTGCTGGGCGGTTTCGAAGGCTTGGTCGCGAGGCTGGCCGAGGCCGCGCAAGGCCAGGGCCATGGTCGAGATCAGCGCCATCTGCGGGTAGCTGTCGACCACATCGCCACGCCATACGGCTTTCAAGTGCTCGGGATCCAGGCTCGCCGGTTTGACGTGGCGCTGGCTCGACAGCTGCGGCCATTCTTCATCCCAGCTTTCGCCGCCGGTGGTGCCATACAGGTGACTGTCGGCGTCCGGGTTGATCTCAATCTCGCCGCCATCGCCCTTGACGACGATTGCCGTGTCCCCGAGCAGACCGCTGGCATCGCGATGCACCGCCTGGTAGCCGGGGTGGAAAATGCTTTGCAGGCCACAACGGGCGCCCAATGGGTTGAGAATCCGCGCCAGGGAATGGATCGGCGAGCGCAGGCCCAGGGTGTTGCGCAGGTCGATCATTCGCTGAAGCTGGGGGGCCCAGTCCACCAATGGCATGAACGCCAGGCCGCCCTGATCGAGTGCCGCACCGACCTGCTGCCAGTTGCGGCACAACGGTATGTTCAGCGTCTCGAGCAGTTGTTCACTGTACAGCCGACCCGCCGTGTGTGCGCCACCGCCATGCATGAAGATGCGCACGCCGTTCTGCGCCAGGCACTTGGCCGCCAGCAGATACCACGGCAAATGCCGCTTCTTGCCGGCGTACGTCGGCCAGTCCAGATCGACCGCCAGCGCCGGTGGATTCAGGCGTTCACGCAAGGCTTCGGTGAATCCGGCCATTTCCTCGGCGCTCTCTTCCTTGTGCCGCAACAGCATCAGGAACGCGCCGAGCTGGGTGTCCTCGACCTTGTCGTCGAGCACCATGCCCATGGCTTGGCGGGCTTCTTCGCGGGTCAAATCACGGGCGCCACGTTTGCCTTTGCCCAAGATCCGCACGAACTGGGCGAACGGGTGCTCGGCGGGCGTTTCGAGGGTCAGCGCTGGATAGTCGGTCATAAGCAATTCGTCGGTTTGGGCAGGCCCGCCAGTTTCGCGGCGAGTTTGGCAGGGGTGCCTTTGAACAGTCGGTTCAGGTGCAGGCTGTTGCCCTTGTCGGGGCCGAGCTTCAATGCGGTGTACTTGATCAACGGGCGGGTCGCCGGGGACAACTGGAATTCATCGTAGAAACTGCGCAGCAGTTCGAGGATTTCCCAATGTTCCTGGCTCAACTCGATGTCTTCGGCGGCGGCGAGAGCGGTGGCCACCTCGGTAGACCAGTCGCTCAGTTCCACCAGGAAACCGTCCTTGTCCAGTTCAATGGCGCGGGCGCCAACGGTCAGGGATTTCATAGCCAACTGTTGACCTTGTCATAGTGAATCGACAGTTCGACGAAGGCCGGGTAGTCAATGGCACTGGCCCAGTCCGGAACTTGCACAGCACGGGCCTGTGCGTCTTCGGCCAGTACGAACAGTTTCAGGTTGCGAGCATGCAAAGAGCTGAATGGCGCGGTGCCTGGCTGCAAGGCATAGGCCGCATCGCCACTCAGCAGCAGCGCATCGTTGGGGCCGATCACGCGCAGGCAACTGCTCAGGCGCTCGTCGCCGAAAGGGGAATGAGACAACACATGCAAAGTCGACATCAGAGGGTGATCACCTGGTCGTAACGGTCAATAAGGGCGGTGATGTCCTGGGCGCTCAGTACCCGGGCTTCTTCAAGCGACAGACCTTTGGGGTCCAGGCCTCGGGCCGCTACGCTGTCAGCGCATACGAACAGGTCTTCGACGCCGAACATCGGCAAGGCTTGCAGGTTGGCGCTCAGGTCTTTTTGCTGCAACGCCTTGGCGTCCTGTTTCGCAGCGAGCTGGAACACGCCGTCATCGAGAAACAGCAGGCCGATTGGCAAATCGAAAGCACCGCCGGCCAATACAATGTCCAGCGCTTCCCGCGCATTCGGCCCGGACCACGGCGCCTGACGGCTGATAATCAGCAAGGATTTAGCCATCTCACGCGCCTCCGAAACAGATCAGGCGGTCAGCGTCCTGCACCGCGTCATGCAACTGGCCAAGGCCGGACAATTCCCACGGCGCGCCCACTGCGACCGCTTCACGCTGATAGCGCTGGGCTTCTTCCTCGTTCAGCACGCCACGACGCAGGGCGGCGGCGATGCAGACCACGCCATCGAGTTGATGCTCGCTGACAAAGGTGCGCCATTGTTTCGGCAAGTCCTGCTCATCCTGAGGCGTGACCACACTGCCGGACGCGTTGTAGACGCCATCCTGATAGAAAAACAGCCGGACAATCTCATGTCCGCTGGCCAGCGCGGCTTGGGCGAACAGCAAGGCTCGGCGCGAGGAGGGCGCATGGGCGGCGGAAAACAGCGCAATGGCGAATTTCATGACGGACTCGATCAGCAAAACTGCGGCCATGATAAAGCTTTATCGGCAGGGCGGCGAAGGGCTTTGGGTAGGTGAGATTGCGACGGTTACTTGGTCAGCCCATACAACTCGCAATACTCAAGCCAGTCCATACCGGCCATCTCGGCAACTTCCTTGTGCACCTCCAGGCGTTGGGCGTGGTAATCCTCAGGCGTGGCGGCGGTCAATTGCAGTGTCAGCTCCCAGGCAAACAAACCCAGGCGCTCGGCCTCGGCTTCGAACGCTTCATGCAAGCGTTCGTCGCGGTACTGCGCCATCGTCTCGCCTTTGGCCTGGGCGAGCAGGGGATTGAGATTGTCTAGCTCAAGACGCAGCTCAGGGCGTTCATCGAGGAATTTTCTCAGCGCCTGTTCGTGTTGCTGTTCGGTTGCCGCCATGGTCACTCCTTGAGGGGATTACGAAGACTGCTTTTTGCTCGCCTTGGCAGCCGCGGCCAGGCACTCGAGGGCAAACTGCTCGGTGTAGGTCATTTGGATCGGCGTGGTTTCGCCTTTGACGGTTCTTTCGCCGTCGAGAATGTAGCGAATCCGCTTGTCGGTGACGCCAATTCGCTTGGCGATCCAGGCCGGCGTCTGACCGATCTGGCTGATCAGTTTGTCGGCGTAGTCGGTGGACGGTTTGTAGAACTCGGCGTTGGGTGTCATGGCTTTCCTGAAAAATGGGCGATGCGACGATATCGGCGCGACAGGGTGCGCGAATCGTTGCGCGGTGTCGCGGT
Organism: Pseudomonas sp. B21-019; assembly: GCF_024749225.1. Lineage (NCBI taxonomy): Bacteria > Pseudomonadati > Pseudomonadota > Gammaproteobacteria > Pseudomonadales > Pseudomonadaceae > Pseudomonas > Pseudomonas sp. B21-019. The sequence continues at coordinate 3,978,593 of NZ_CP087193.1, read as the reverse complement.
ATAAATGAAGTAAAGCAGAACGATACGCCGCGCCGCGGTGGTAAAGTCCGCTTTTTCCTGATGAGCGAACGCAATGCGAATTCTGATGGTGGCGCTGGCCGCAACCTTGCTGGCGGGCTGCGCCGGATCGGCGATGAACGACGCCCGCACCAAAACCCCGTACAAAACCCTGACCTCGGACAAACCGGAAAAAGTCGTCGCCCAGTGCGTGCAGTTTGCCTGGCAGGACGAGGCGGTGTTCGGCGTCGATGCCGGTGCGTATTTGCAGCCGGGCAAGAAGGGCGGCTCGACGGTCTACACCCGTTCGGCCGAATCTTTCGTGGACGTGACCAGCGATGCTTCAGGCACGGCCTTGAGCTACTACGCCCAGCATGATGATTTTGTCGCCAAGCGCCGTTTGGCGGCGTTGGCGACCTGTTTGTAAGCAAGATCGAAGATCCAGAAAAGATCGCAGCCTCGTTTCACTCGACAGCTCCTACAGGGGAATACAAAACCCATGTAGGAGCTGTGTAGGAGCTGTCGAGTGAAACGAGGCTGCGATCTTTTAAGGCACCCCAAAAACCGAAGCTTACAAATCCATCAAACGCTTCTGGAAAAAGAAGCGCTTATGGCCCGGCGGGTAATCGGCAATCTGCCCCAGCTCGCTGTAGCCGTGTTTCTTGTAAAACTCCGGCGCCTGGAAGTCGAAGGTGTCCAGCCAGATCCCGATGCACTCTTTCTCCCGCGCCAGGTCTTCGGCCATCTGCATCAGCTTCGAACCCAGCCCTTGTCCCCGTGCCTGGTCCGGTACCGACAACAATTCAATGAAAAACCACCGATAAAACACTCGGCCATAAAGCCCGCCGAGAATCTCGTCGTTGTCATCGCGCACCAACAAGGCAATCTGCTCTGACACCGTGGGCCCGGCTTTTGAGGCGTTGTAGGCGCGCAGCGGTGTGAGGATCGCTTCGCGTTCTTCCTGGGTGGCGTTTTCCGACAGTTCAATTCGCAGGGTCATGGGCTACATCCATATGGCAAAGAGAGAGCCTATCGCGATCGTAGTTTGTTTGGAACTCTCGGGCCGCTGACCTGAAGCACACAATCATTTGTTACTTTGGCGTGTAGTCCAATTGGATTTCTAGTAACTCCAACCCTCTGAATCAACACGTTCTGAAGGATTGGACAAAGCGTTAAAAAAAGAGGCCCGGCAACCATGCCGGGCTTTTCTGTTTTCGCCTAACATGGACGCCCTCTGACGAAAATAAGGATGAATTGTCATGTCGAACACAGCCGAGCGGGTCAACATCATCGAGTCCCAGGTGTTGTCCCACAACTGGTATCTGCTGAAGAAAATCACGTTCGATTACCTGCGCAACAACGGCGACTGGCAGCGCCAGAGCCGCGAGGTCTACGACCGTGGCAACGGCGCGGCGATTCTGCTGTTCAACCGCGAGAAAAAAACTGTCGTGCTGACTCGCCAGTTCCGGTTGCCGGTGTTCGTCAACGGCCATGATGGTTTGTTGATTGAAGTGGCGGCGGGGCTGCTGGAAGGCGCTGCGCCTGAAGAGCGCATTCGCGCTGAAGCCGAAGAGGAAACCGGCTATCGCGTCCACCATGTGCAGAAGGTGTTCGAGTCCTACATGAGCCCCGGTTCGGTCACGGAGAAACTGCATTTCTTTATCGCCGAATACGACGCGTCTTCAAAGGTCAGCGAGGGCGGTGGGCTGGAAGACGAAACCGAAGAACTGGAAGTGCTGGAGTGGAAATTCGACGACGCCCTTGAGGCGTTTTATCGCGGGGAGATCTGCGATGCCAAGACCATCATGCTGCTGCAGTATGCGGCGATGAAGGACATTTTCGGACCGGTCTGAGTCGGCGGGGTGTGCCTGGATCGAGAGAGCGTTCAGGCACAATGGTCGAGCGTTTCGGCACAGTAATCGCCCAGCGCTCTCTCTAGACTCGTGCTTCACGCCAAGACACCGATGAGGTCACGATGAACATTCGAATTATCCTATCCGCATTGTCCATGGGGGTCGTCCTCACTGGGCACGCAGCCGACTTCTCGCTGACGAGCCAGGATATTGCTGAAAATCGCCCGCTGACCAGTCGCGAGGTATTCCAGGGTTTCGGTTGTGAAGGGGGAAATACGTCTCCGCAACTGTCCTGGTCCAACGCCCCGGCGGAGACTAAAAGTTACGCAATCACGGTCTATGACCCTGATGCGCCGACCGGCAGCGGCTGGTGGCATTGGACGGTGGTCAACTTACCGGCTTCAACCAAAAGTCTGCCAAGCGGGGTCGGTTCGAACCTGCCTGCCGGTGCCGTACAAGGACGAACCGATTATGGCCAACCGGGATTTGGCGGAGCGTGCCCTCCTGTGGGAGATAAGCCCCATCGCTATCAATTCACCGTATGGGCGTTGAAAGTCGATAAGCTGCCACTCGACAGCCAGGCCAGCGGAGCCTTGGTGGGCTATATGCTCAATGCCAACGCCTTGGCCAAAGCGACCATCACTTCAACTTACGGACGTTAAGAACGATGCGCCCTTGTGACGGCATCCAGCACCGGGAAAACATTATCGATGCGTGTGTCATCCGGGCGCGGCAGCCTCATACCTTGCAACGGGTGCCGATCTTCGCGACCACCTTGTGTCGAGTGCGGCAGGGGGAAAAGCTGTTGCAATGGGATGACCGGGAGATGCGTGCAGGGCCGCAACACTTGATCCTTATGCCGGCCGGGCGCGAGCTTGGCATCTCGAACTTCCCCGGCCTTCATGGTCACTACATCGCTGATGTCGTGACCTTTCCCGCTTCGACACTGCGCAACTTCAGCAGTCGATATGGCCGGCAGATCATGAGTGGTCACCGTGCCCCGAAGACAGATCTGTGTGTGCCTCTGGACAGGCATACGACGCAGGCATGGGAGCAGTTATTGGCCGCCATCAATGCGAACGCTCCGGATGCATTGCGCACCCACTATGGGGAAGCGGTTCTGCTCAGCCTGGGCCTCAATGGCCACGCCGGACCGCTGCTGACGGATCGCAATGATCCACTGTGCGAACGTGTGCAGCAGTTGCTGATGGGCAGCCCTGAGAGCGACTGGACGGTTGCGAGCGTTGCACAACACCTGAACCTTGGTGAGTCGACGTTGCGGCGCCAACTGGCCAATGAGGGGAGCAGTTTCAGGAATATTCTGGAAAGTGTTCGACTTGCAACGGCGCTGCAATGGTTGCAAACCACTTCTCGGCCCATCGGTGAAATTGCCGGCGCCAGCGGCTACGCCTCGGCCTCACGTTTTGCCGTGCGCTTTCGCTCACACTATGGCCTGTCGCCACGGGAATTGCGGGCGACGATTTAGGTATTCCTGTGCGCGGTGAAACTGTGCGTTCTTTGGCGAGCGTGCTTGCTTGCGCCGTTATCTGTGGCGAGGGGGCTTGCCCCCGTTGGGTCGCGAAGCGGCCCCAAACCCCCGCAATTGCATGTTTTCAGGTACATCGCATGCACCGGTTTACGACTGCTTCGCAGCCGAACGGGGTTAAGCCCCCTCGCCACAGGGTTGGGCGCGATCAGAGCCCATAAACGGCCTTGATCAGGCCGTTTTTTTTGCGCGCTGGAACAAGGGGATCACGGCATTTCCGGCAACTCTTGCGGCCGCAAATCAAACACCAGCACCTCGGCGTCCACGCCATTGCTCAAGGTCAGCACCCGTTCTTCACGAACCCGTACGCCGTCGCCTTCGCGCAGCTGCATACCGTTCAATTCGACACTGCCCCGCGCCACATGCACATAAGCGTAGCGATCGGCGGCCAGTTCCAGCGTGGCGCTTTCCTTGCCGTCGAACAGGCCGGCATACACTCGCGCATCCTGCCGGACTTTCAGCGAACCGTTGGCCCCGTCCGGGGAGATGATCAGCTGCAAGCGGCCGCGTTTTTTCTGGGTACTGAAATGCTCTTGCTGATAACGCGGTTTGGCGCCGCTGACGTCGGGCACGATCCAGATTTGCAGGAAGTGCACCGGGCGTGTCGATGAGTGGTTGTATTCACTGTGCGCCACGCCACTGCCGGCGCTCATCAATTGCACGTCGCCAGGGCGGATCACCGAACCGGTGCCCAGCGTGTCCTTGTGTTCCAGCGCGCCTTCGAGCACGTAGGAGAAAATCTCCATGTCGCGGTGAGGGTGCTGGCCAAAGCCTTTGCCGGCGGCCACGCGGTCGTCGTTGATCACCAACAGGTCGGAAAAACCCTGTTCCCGCGGGTTGCGGTAGTTGGCAAAGGAAAAGGTATGGAACGACTTCAACCAACCGTGATTGGCCGCGCCGCGATCCGAAGCTTTGCGAAGGGTCAGCATTATGAAATCTCCTGTCAGGACGTGAATTCGTCCGAGTGAGGAGAAGGTTAATGGTTACGCTTAAGTGCAATAAGTAGATGAAAATTGAAATACTGTCTCTTGCAGGTTGACAGTTATGTGAGCGGGTTCATGTATGCTTGTTGTTACATGTGGCCATAATGCCGGGCGCCAGACCTGTGGGCGGCGCAGTGGTATTGAACAGTTCTCTATTAGTGACTTTGAATCCATGAAAACCGTGGCAATGGTGTTGTTCCCAGACTTTCTCCTGCTCGACATGGCCGGTCCCATGGAAGTGTTTTCCATCGCCAATCGTTATCTGCAACCGGCGGACCGATACGAGCTGTTGACCATCGGCACCGAGCAGGGCGCATTGCGGGCCTCCAATGGCGTCAGCGTCCAGGCCGATCTGCACATCGATCAGGCGAACGGGCACTATGACGTGCTGCTGGTGCCGGGCGGGCCGGGGGCTTACAACGAAAAGCATCCGCCGCTGCTCAACTGGCTTCAGGGTGCCGTCAGCCGTGCGAACCGATACGGGTCGATCTGCACCGGCGCGTTCGTGCTTGGGCATGCCGGATTGCTGGACGGCTTTCGCGTGACCACTCATTGGCATTACACCGAACGACTGATCAAAGGCTTCCCCAAGGCCATCGTCGAGACCGATCAGATTTTCGTGCAGGACCGCAACCTCATCACTTCCGGCGGTGTCACCGCCGGCATCGACCTGGCGCTGGCGGTGGTTGCCCAGGACCACGGCAAGAAAGTCGCCCAGGATGTGGCCAAAGTGCTGCTGGTAGTGATGAAACGCCAGGGCGGGCAGGCGCAGTTCAGTCCGTTGATGGCCGCGGTGGGCCCCCAGGAAACGCCAGTCACCCGGGTGCAGAACCATGTGCTCGAGCACCTCGACGAAGCGTTCGGTATTGAGCGTATGGCCAGTCTGGTGAACATGAGTGCGCGGCACTTCGCCAGGGTTTTCACTCGGGAAGTGAATATGACGCCGATGGAGTTTCTGCAAAGCGCGCGCATCGATCACGCCAGGAATCTGTTGGAAACCAGCGAGCTGCCGCTCAAGACCGTGGCCTATAAAAGTGGCTTCGGCAGCGTGCGCCATATGCGCTTTCTGTTTAGTGAAAAGCTCGGCCTGACCCCCACCCAGTACCGCGAGCAGTTCAGTTAACGCGCTGTTGTCCGTTGTGCGCACCGCGATGACCGTGATGCTCCTCCCATGGCCGTTGTACCGTCACCCATGCCTGCCAAGATACCCGTGAACTCTTTTTTTGGAGGTGCGGGAGCCTGGATGGGCGGGTTCGATGGAGCTTGAAGTTCCTTGAGCCGAGCCAGGTTTTCAGCGCATGAACGTGCATGAACAGCCTCAGAAACATAAACAGCGACATAGTGGTACGGTTCGGGCCCTATGCGTTCCACCCGCATCAGCGGCTGATCCTGGACGGTGATCGGCCGCTGCGCATGGGTGGGCGAGCCCTGGAAATTTTGCAGGTGCTGATCGAGCACGCCAGTGCGGTGGTCAGCAAAGAGACGCTGATTGCCCGCGTCTGGCCAACGTCGGTGGTCGAGGAAATCAACCTGCGCGTCCATATCGCCGCCCTGCGTCGAGCGCTCGGCGATGGGCCGAACGGGCAGCCCTATATCGTTAATATTCCCCAGCGCGGTTATAGCTTCATCGCCCCGGTGCAGCACGATCGGGCGGGCACGCCGGTGCTGCTCGAAACCGTGCACAAGCCTCAACACAACCTGCCTGCGCGGCTCACACCGGTGATCGGTCGCGACTCGATCGTCGGCAGCGTGGTTCGGCAGTTGCCGGTTCGACGCTTCATGACCCTGATCGGCCCTGCTGGCATTGGCAAGACCACCGTGGCGTTGCGCGTGGCCGAGTTGCTGTTGCAGCACTATCGGGATGGTGTCTGGATGGTTGACCTGGCGGCCATCGATGACCCGTCGCAGCTTGTCGATCATCTGTCGCGCACCCTGGAACTGGACATCGGCGCAAACGCGTTGGCGCAACGGCATGCCTTGGTGGTGCTCGACAACTGCGAACACCTGCTCGAACGTTGCAGGACAGTGGTGGACGATCTGTTGGCCTCGGCGCCTCGATTGTCGATCCTCGCCACCAGTCGCGAACCGCTGCGAGCAGCGGGGGAAACGCTGCTGCGGTTACCCGCCCTGACGGTGCCGCCAGCCTCGGCGATATATAGCGTGGCCGAGGCCATGGGGTATTCAGCGGTGCAGCTGCTGGTCAGCCGCGCCCGAGCCCGTCAGCAAGGGTTTGCTTTGCGCCAACAGGATCTGAAGGCTGTGCGTGAAATCTGTCGTCGGCTGGATGGCTTGCCCCTGGCCATTGAGCTGGCGGCGGCGCAAATCGATGCACTGGCGCTGGTGGGGTTGCAAGCGCAACTCGGCAACTGTTTACAACTGTTGAGCCAAGGTCGACGCACCGCCGTGCCACGGCATCAGAATCTCAAAGCGGCGTTGGACTGGAGCTATGAACGGCTGAGTCCGTTGGAGCAGATCGTGTTGCAGCGGCTGGCGGTGTTCAAGATGGCGTTTACGCTGGACGCGGCGATTGGCGTGATCAGTGACGCGATGCTGCTGCCTGCTAGCCTGGTCAGTGTGGTGGAGAGTCTGGCGAATACATCGCTGCTGTCGGTGGAGCAGGGTAACGGTGTGACCCGCTACCGCTTCCTCAATACCACGCGCACCTACGCTTTGGAGAAGCTCGAACACAGCGGTTACTTGCGTGCCTTCGAACTGCGTTATGAGCGCTACATCAGCCGGGCCCACTGGACATCAGTCGGACAGGTGGTGCTGCAACTCGCCGAGTAACCGCCGGACTTTTATCAGGTCCGGTGTGGCGAAGCCTTCGGTGAAGCGCTGGTAAATCGGCGCCAGCAGCTCATGGGCTTGCCGGAAGTGGCCCTGACGCTGCCACAGCAGGGCCAGTGATGTGGCGCTGCGCAGTTCCCAGGCCAGCGCTCCCTGGGTTTTTGCCACGGCTAAAGCCTTGAGCAGCACCGCCTCGGCCGCGTCAGCACTGCTCGGGCAATCCTCTGCCAGTAACGCGTCGGCCCGGGCCCGCAGAATCTCTGCCGTGCTCCAGCCCGCCGCGCCGTTTTCGGCCCGCTCCAGCAACGCATCATCGATGAAACGGCTGCCCAGAGTGACCATGATTTCCTTGATCAACCCGGTGTCTGGTCGCGGAGATGAGGGCGCATCAGTTCCGTCGATCACCTGCGCGTAATGTTTGGCCCAGGTGTAGAACAGCAACACCGAGTGTTTCTTCGCCTGCTCAAGCAGCAAGGCCAGGAGCTCGCGGGCGACCGGCGTGTTGCCGTTGTAGTGGGCGATCAGGCAACCGGACAGCGCCAGGGTGTAGCAGATGGACGTGCCATGATTGATTTGCATCGCGATGTCGAGCGCCTGTCGTGCGGTATGCCAGGCTTTTTCCGGAAGCCCTTGCAGCCAGAGAATGCGCGCCAGAATCGTCAGGGTCGCCACGCTCTGGTCGTATTGCACGCCAAAACCATGGGTGAAGCGGTTGAGCTGGCCGCTCTGGGCCAGGCGTTGAATGACCTGTTCGGCATTCTCCCGCGCCAGTACCTGATCCCCGGCAAAATGCAGGGCCAGGACCCGCAAACGTTGGGTGCTGAGGGCCGTCACCGCGTCGTCGTGCGGCCTCAACCGCTCGAATTGTCGGCTCTGCTCCAGAGCCAGTTGGTAGTGGCCGCAGCTGAGATCAACCGCCAGGTGCCCGGAAATCGCTTTGAGCTGACCGGCCACATCATTGCAGTGTTCGGCCAGGTGTTTGGCGCTGACGAAGGCTTCGACGGATTCGGCGCTACTGCCCAGGGTGTGATAGCAGGAACTGCCGAGGGCAAGCTTGAGGTTCATGGTCAAGCGCGGGCAGGGCTGATGCGTCGTTTCGAGCAACGCCAGGGCTTTGCGCACGTACGCGCCGTATTCCTTGAGCAGCGACAGCTCTTGCCAGAGCGGTGCCGAGGTCGCGGCGAGACGGATGGCCAAGGCCTGCGGCCCTTGAGCGTTCAAGCCCCAATCCAGGACTGCACGAATGTCGTCCAGGTTGCGGGCGTAACGCTCGGTCCAGCGCTCGCTCTGGGTGTGTTCCCAATCACTCTGCGCCTGCTGCATCAAGGCCAGGCAGCATTCGGCGTGGCGCTCTCGGGTGTCCGCCAGCTCTTGGGCCTGGTCGAGTTTTTCCAGCGCATAGCCACGTGTGGTGTCGAGCAGACGGTAGAACACTTCTTCATCGCCGACTTCCACGTTCAGCAATGACTTGGCCACCAATTGGGTAATCGAGGCAAACACCACATCGGGCTCGACGTACTGGCCGACAATCACGGCAGCCGCCGATTCCAGGGTAAAAGCGCCCCGGAATATCCCCAGTCGGCGCAGGCACGTCTGCTCGCAGGCATTGAGCAGTTCGAAGCTCCAGTCCAGCGTGGCGCGCAGGGTCTGATGGCGGCCCATGGTGGTCGGGCAGCCTTGGGCGAGCAGGCGAAAGCTGTCTTGCAGTTGCGACAGCAAGCCGCTCAAACCCAGGTTGCCGACCTGCGCCGCTGCCAGTTCGATCGCCAACGGAATGCCGTCCAGACGTCGGCAGATTTCAATCGCCAGCGGCAGGTCGGCTTCGCTCAGTTCGAAGCTGTCGTGGCTGGCCATCGCCCGCTCGACAAACAATTGCAGCGCCGAAAACGTCAGGGCCTGAGCGCGGTCGAGCAGGGCGATGGGCGGCGGGCAGTCCAGTGATTCCAGGCGCTGCACGTATTCGCCTTCGGCCCGCAGGCTTTCGCGACTGGTGGCCAGAATGTGCACTTGGGGTGCCGCGCGCAGGATGCTTTCGCTGAGCAACGCAATGGCATCGATCAGGTGTTCGCAGTTGTCGATGACCAGCAGCATCTGCCGTTCGCGCAAGCATGTGGCGAGCCCGTTTATGGGGTCGGCGTCATGCAACGACAAGCCCAGCGCTGACGCCAAGTGCGCGCCGATCATCAAAGGGCAGTTGATCGGTGCCAGGTCCACCAGGCGAATGCCGTCTCGATAGCGACCGATCAGTTGCTCGGCGACGCGCAGCGCCACGGTCGTCTTGCCGATCCCGCCGGGGCCTACCAGGGTGATGAAACGCTGCTGCGAGAGTTGCGCCAACAGTCTGTCGACCAGCGCCTGACGGCCGATCATGCGAGTCCGGCGCACCGGCAGGTTATGGCCGCCCGGTTCATTGGCGTCGTTTTGGGGATGTTGTTCGATGGACTCCAGGGAAAACGGCGCGACAAAGCTGTAGCCGCGCTGGGCGACGGTGATGATGTAACGCTGGCCGGCCTGACCGTCACCAAGGGCTTTGCGCAGTGCCGCCATGTGCACGCGCAGGTTGGAGTCTTCCACTACGCTTTTGGGCCAGACCCGCGCGATCAGTTGCTGCTTGCTCACCACCTGGCCTGCGTGCTCCAGCAACATCAACAGAATGTCCATGGCTTGCCTGCCCAGGCGCAGGGGCTGGTCGGCCTCCATCACCAGGCGTTGGCCAGGGTAGATCCGGTAGGGGCCGAAACGGATGGCCTGTTCGGGGGTAAGGGTCAACGGGTCACTCCTGCTTGCATCCGTCTATCACGCGGTATCCAGGCATATTCCTGAGGTTTTTTCGGCAGCGCAACGTGGCGCCATACATCTCGGCAGCAGGTGCAACGGCTGCGGCCTTGCCGTCAGTGCCCGGCGGTCCCGTATTTATTGGACTCAGCGCTGGTGAACGGCACACCGGGGCCATGGGTGTACGGCAGAAAATTAACAACGTTTAACTCGTACCGATCCGGTCTACGCTCAAAAATCCATTTCTTCAAGTAGCCGAAGGTATCGGCCTTTTTGCAACAGAAAGTGCAACAAAAAGCGTGCCGCAAAAAGGACGAACACTTCTGGAGGAGCCGGAATGAGCAACGTGGTGGTGGTCTATCACAGTGGATACGGGCACACCCGGGTCATGGCCGAAGCCGTGGGCCTGGGGGTAGAACGACACTTGGGCAGCACCTGTTGGCTGATTCCGGTGGAGGAAGTGGACGACCACTGGGAACGCTTGCACCGTGCCGATGCAATCATCTTCGGCGCCCCGACCTACATGGGCAGCGCCTCGGCAGCCTTCAAGGGTTTCATGGAGGCCACCGCCTCGTTCTACCTGGCCCAGCCCTGGCGCGACAAACTCGCTGCCGGGTTTACCAACTCCGGATGCCTGTGTGGCGACAAGCTCAACACCTTGCTGCAGATGGCAGTGTTCGCCGCCCAGCACTCGATGATCTGGGTCGGCCTCGACCTGCTGCCGGCGCGCAGCAGCGTGGGCCTGTTCGACGGGCAGTTGAACCGACTCGGCAGTTCGCTGGGGGCGATGGCCCAATCGAACGTCGAACAATCCCCTGAATTTGCACCTCCACTGGAAGACCGCCGTACCGCCGCACATTTGGGCGAGCGGGTGGCGCGCCTGGCCGAACGCCTGGCTCAAACCTCTTGTTAATCGTCGTAAACCCATGCATCAGGAGAGTCGTAATGAGCACCTTTACTACCCGAGACGGCACCGAGATTTACTACAAGGACTGGGGCACCGGTCAGCCGATCGTCTTCAGCCACGGTTGGCCGTTAAACGCCGACAGTTGGGAGTCGCAGATGATCTTCCTGGCCTCCAAAGGCTACCGGGTCATCGCCCATGACCGCCGTGGTCACGGCCGTTCGAGCCAGCCATGGTTCGGCAATGACATGGACACCTACGCCGATGACCTGGCGCAGTTGATCGAGCATCTGGATCTGCAAAACGCTGTGTTGTTCGGTTTCTCCACTGGCGGTGGCGAAGTGGCGCGCTACATCGGTCGCTACGGTACTGGACGCGTGGCCAAGGCCGGGCTGATTTCATCGGTGCCGCCGCAGATGCTCAAGACCGAGGCCAACCCGGGCGGCCTGCCGATGGAAGTGTTCGACGGTATTCGTCAGGCGTCTTTGGTCGACCGTTCGCAGTTGTACAAGGATCTGGCCAGCGGTCCGTTCTTCGGTTTCAACCGGCCGGGTGCCAAACCTTCGCAAGGCATGATCGACTGGTTCTGGCTGCAGGGCATGGCTTCCGGCCACAAGAATGCGTACGACTGCATCAAGGCGTTCTCTGAAACCGACTTCACCGAAGACCTGAAGAAGTTCGATGTGCCAACCCTCGTGGTGCATGGCGACGACGACCAGGTGGTGCCGATCGAAGCGGCGGGCATCGCCTCGGCGAAACTGGTCAAGGGCTCTACGTTGAAGGTCTACCCGGGAGCCCCGCACGGCCTGACCGATACCCACAAGGATCAACTCAACGAAGATCTGCTGGCGTTCATCAAGGGCTGATCAAAATCAAAAGATCGCAGGCTGCGCCAGCTCCTACAGGGTTATGTGAACGCCCGTGGGGGTTGGCGAGGGGCTGCGATCTTTGTTGTTCATCAGCGCCTACAAGGTGATGTGAATACCCGGAGCTGCCGAAGGCTGCGATCTTTTGCTGTTGAGAGAGGGAAGAACACGCATCGCACGGCAGCGCCAGGCAAACGGTGTGATGCCTTCGCTGCGGGTGAAGATATGAGAGAAATGTGCCTGATCGCAGAAGCCACATTCCAGGCTGATTTGCGTCAGGGTCAGGTCGGTGTTCCGGATCAACTGTTTGGCCCGGGCAATGCGTTGCTGTCGGATCCAGTCTTGCGGTGAAACACCGGTGCTGCATTTGAACGCACGGGAAAAATGACTGCGCGACAGGGCACAGACCCGTGCCAGTTCGGTCACTTCCAGGGTTTCGCCGAGGTGGTCGAGGATCAACTGTTTAACCAGGTTTTCACGCCAGGGGCTAAGGCCTCCCGTGGTCTTTTTTTGCGTTTCAATGGCACACGCCTTGATCGCGTTTTGCTGAATGAGAGCCATGGCCAATGTCCGTGTCGGTGGGCGCGCGCGGGTGCACTGCACGGTGGGTCAGCACGTTTCTTTTTCTAAAAACTCTAGAAAAAGAGCTCTGCGCAGAAGGCTTCATTCTTGGTCGCGGGGGCTTTGGCTTGCGAGTTAAACGTTGTTAATTCCGCAGTCAGGCTTAAGGGTGAAAGTGCGCCAACTGAGCACATCGCTGCAATTCGTGCGGATGCACGGTCATGCAAGATGGGCGACGTGTAGCGGCCTGGACTGGGCCGCTTTTTCTGGCTCGATCAAGGGTGATCTCATGAAGCAATCCCGCGTTTGCACACTTGGCGGACTTGGCCTGGCATTGGCGCTGATGTCCAGCATCAGCCTGGCCCAGGCGCCAGCTCAGGTGAACACTCAGGTGCCCGGTTATTACCGGCTCGCGGTGGGCGACTACGAGGTGACGGCGTTGTTCGATGGCTACAACGACCTGTCGCCCAAACTGCTCGAGGGGCTGACCCAAGACCAGATCCGCGCGTTGCTGGCTCGTCGTTCGATTGAAACGCCGGGGGTGCAAACCGCGTTCAACGCGTTTCTGGTGAATACCGGCAAACAACTGATTCTGGTGGATACCGGGGCAGGGCAGTGCATCGGTGCCACTGCGGGCCAATTGTCGGCGAACATGCAAGCCGCTGGTTATAAGCCAGAACAGGTCGATACCATCCTGCTCACCCACTTGCATCTGGACCATGTGTGCGGATTGGTGGATGGGCAGCAAAAGCCTGTGTTCGCCAACGCCACGGTCTACGCCGCCAAGGCGGAAGCCGATTACTGGCTTGACCCTCAGGCCATGGTCAAGGCACCGGCCGGTGCCAGGGAATTCTTCAAGATCGCCCAGGACTCCACCGCGCCCTACATCGCGGCGGGCCGCTTCAAGACCTTTACTGCCGGGCAGTCGCCAGTGCCGGGCGTTGTCGATGCCGAACTGGAGGCGGGGCACACACCGGGCAGTACCACGTATCGGTTCAACTCCCAAGGCCAGAGCATTCTGTTCATGGGTGATCTGGTGCATAACCTGGCGGTGCAGTTCGAGCATCCCGAGGTATCGATCCGTTTCGACGTCGACAATCAGCAGGCGATCAAGAGCCGTGCCAAGGTGTTCAGCGATGCGGCGGCCAGCAAGATCTGGGTCACGGCAGCGCATTTACCGTTTCCGGGTGTCGGCCATATCACCGCAGTGGACAAGCATTTCCAGTGGGTACCGATCGAGTACGGGCCTTATAAACGAGCGGCGAAAGTGCCGATGATCGAGTAAAGTCCGACACACTTGCGCCTGACTGAACACAAAGGGGAACCGTGCCCATGAACCGTAACGATCTGCGCCGCGTCGACATGAACCTGCTGGTGATTTTCGAAGCGCTGATGTTCGAAAAAAACCTGACCCGCGTCGCCGAAAAGCTGTTCATGGGCCAACCAGCAGTGAGCGCCGCGCTGGGCCGGTTGCGTGATTTGTTCGACGATCCGTTGTTGCTGCGCAACGGTCGCGGCATGGAGCCGACGGCGCGGGCGCTGGCGATTCTCAAGGAGCTGCAACCGGCGATGGACACCATCTCGGGGGCGGTCAGCCGCGCCAAGGAGTTCGAGCCGGCCAGCAGCTGCGATGTGTTTCGCATCGGGCTGTCGGACGATGCCGAGTTCGGGCTGTTTCCACCGTTGCTGCGCCAGTTGCAGGAAGAGGCGCCGGGGATCGTGGTCGTGGTGCGCCGCGCCAACTATCTGCTGATGCCGGCGTTGCTGGCGTCAGGGGAAATCTCGGTGGGGGTGAGCTACACCACCGATCTGCCGGCCAATGCCAAGCGCAAGAAGCTGCGGGACATCCCCTGCAAAGTCCTGCGCGGCGATGACCGCCCGGGGCCGCTGACGCTGGACGAGTATTGTGCGCGGCCCCATGCAATGGTGTCGTTCTCCGGTGACCTGAGCGGCAACATCGACCTCGACCTGGCCAAGGTCGGCCGCACCCGCCGCGTGGTGCTCGGCGTGCCGCAATTCAGTGGTTTGCGCGCGTTGCTCGCTGGCACCGAGATGATCGCCACCGTGCCGGATTACGCCGCGTGTGCGTTGGTGGAGGGGTGTGGGTTGCGCGCGGAAGATCCGCCGTTTCCCATTGACGCGGCGCAGCTGTCGATGGCCTGGAGCGGGGTGCATGACAACGATCCAGCAGAGCGCTGGTTGAGATCGCGGATCAGTCAGTTCATGTCGGCGCCGCTGGATATTGCGGCGGTGTAAACAGGCAGAACACGTGCTGCGAGCAAGCGCTTTTGCTCTTACCGTTCATCCGTTTTTTTCCTGACCTGTAATTTCTGATAGTAGCGCGATGTCGCCAACCGGTGTGTGATGAGTCAGTGCCCATGGGGCGACCTCAATCATGCACAGGGAGCGAATGATGAATAGCCCAGTTGCCGCAGCGCTCACCAACTCTCTGCCAGACCCTGAACTCGAGCAAAACCCGGGTAACCCGCCACTTGACCCAGTGTTGGTCCGCAATAACCTGACGGTTGTCATCAACTACCGCATGAAGCCTGGGGAGAGCTTGCAAGTGATCTGGGAGGCTGCGCCGGGAGCGCCGAGCGAGGCCTCATTCACGACCGTCTTCTTTCCGGTCGGCGGCACTGCGCCATGGAAAGTCCCGCTGCCCAACTGGATAGTGGCCTATAGCTTGAACAGCGTGGTGACGGTGACTTATGTCGTCATGAACGGCACCACACCGATCGCGACCTCATTGCCGCTGACGGTCACCATTGTGCCGCTTGCGCAGAGCGCTCTGCCCATCCCGCTGATCACCCAAGCGGCCAACAATGGCATAGGCAGCGTGCTGGACGTGGTGTTCTTGACGAATTTCACCCTGCGCATCAATGGCTGGCCGCTGATAACGGACGGGCAGTATTTCTGGATGAGCCTGAGTGGCATCAACGACGACGGCAGCGCTTTTTACATTGAATACTGGATAGCGCCCAACAGCGTAGTTACTCAGGCATTTCTGCAGTCCGGTTTTCATGCCGAGACGTTTTCGGCGTTGCCGCTCAAGAGGCTCAAGCATGGCAGCACGTTGACACTGGATTTCAGGGCCGCGCTGGATAAAAAACTGAACAAGAATGCAGCACTGAAGTTTGCGCCGCGTCACTACACCATCAATAACGATGCCCAAACGCGACTGTTGGCTCCCTCTATCGTGGAAGCCAAAGGTAACCCTCATCTGGACCCGCTGGCGGCCCGATACAACCTCACGGCTCGTCTCTCCTTTCCCGTAATAACGGGCGCCAGGGTCCGTGTGCGCTGGATAGGTGCGCCGGGCACTTCGCCAGAGGGTTCAGTCGTCACCGCTTATGTCGATGCCGGTGCTACCGGTACTAAAGACGTGTCGCTGCGCAATTCGGTGGTCGCCTTTAACCTGGGCCAAACGGTGACGGTCATCTTTGACCTGATGGTCGGCAACGCTCCCGCCGTGAGTTCGCTGCCGCTGATGTTGAACGTGCTGCCTCTCGCGCAGAACGCATTGCCCCAGCCGATCATCAGGGAAGCATTGGGCAATGGCCATGGCAACGAGCTGGACGTGAGCTCTATCTCGGCGTTCACCCTGTTCATAGAGGGTTGGCCGCTGATCGCCGTCGGCCAGTATTTCTGGGTAAGCCTGATTGGAACATTGGCCGATGGCGGCGTTTTCAATGTCGAGTACGTGATTGCCCCTCACCCCCCGTCGACCAGTTGTTTGTCACCCACGATTTCTTTTCGCAGATCTTTTCAACCACCCCGCTAAACCTGCTCATGGATGGCAGCGCACTGACAGTGCAACTCAGGGTGGCACTGGACAAAAGCCTGAGCAAAAGTTCAGCAGTGAAGTTTCCAGCGAAACAGTACACCGTCAAAACGGGCGGACCGATACCGCCGGATCCGATGATCCTGGCGGTGAAAGACTCTGCCGGCGATGACATAACCAATGGTGGACCCACCAACTCCACCCAGGTGACGATCAGCGGCAGCGCAATGGCCGGCCAACCACTGGAGATACTGGACGGGCAGACCGTCATAGGCATGATCACGGCAGTTTCCGGTGTCTGGGAGCTTGCGGTATCTGCGTTGACGGGCGGCCTGCACGTATTCACCGCCCGGCCCTTGAATGGCGGCGGTGGGGGCTCCACGCCGTGGACGATCGACGTCGTGCTGCTAAACCTGGAGTTGACGATTGCAGAGGCGCCCGATAACGGCAATCTGGATCCTCTTGCGGCCTTGACGAGGCTGACGGCTGTCCTGGATTACAACATGCAGGCCAATGACAGGATCAGGGTTATCTGGACGGCTGCGCCAGGAACACCCGCGGCGGGCTCACACATCACCAATACCGTTCAGGCCGGCACTACCATCCGACCCAGGATAATCCAGCTGCCCGTTACGCTGTTGGCGTTCAGCTTGGGCAAACGGGTGACGGTGAGCTTCGAATATGATCGCGGAACAGCACCACCGGTGGTTTCACGGCCGCTTGTCCTGAACATCGGGACTATTCCGGCAGACCGGTTCGACCCTCCGGTGATCACCCAGGCGAACGGTACGACGGTGCTGAATCTGGCCGATGTGCAACTTGGGGCAACTCTCCTGTTTGGTATTTGGCCGCTTATTGCCTCCGGTCAGCCGATCTGGCTGGATTTGGAGGGCCAGAACGCCAGCGGGGGCAGCCACAATCTCACCATGTGGACGGGCCTCAACTTCGCAGTGCATCGAAGTTGGGTGTTGAACGGCCGCTACAGCGTTACCGTTTTGTTCAGCTATTTGAAGGATCTGGCGGAAGGCAGCACGTTGTCCATTCACTTCAGGGTCAATATGGATCAGGTCCCGAATCCGGCGACGGCGGTGGTCTTCGCCGCACGTCAGTACACCATTCGGGCCATTCCTTGAAGAAGAGCTGGCGGGAGGTTTTGGCGTTCAGCGTGTTGTGTTTAACGGCGTTTATCGTTACTTGATGAAAGCTACAGATCCTTGCGCCGTTGCCTACGACTGCGCCAGAATCCGCCGGCTTGTGCGCTTTGGGCCTGGTCTTTATCGTTTCCGTATCGCTGCCAATCAGCGATCGGGTTTAGCGACCTGAACAGGTATAAGCGCAACAGCGCTCCGTCATATTGCAGGCATTCCATGTCTGCAGTTTCGATATGGTGGCTGTGCGCGGGAGACCCTCGGGTCTGCCGGGTCTTATACCTCTCGGTTCGCTAACCTGCGTACAGCCGCCACCCTTACTTGTTTAGCGACAGGTACTGGTGGTTCCATCAGGTATAACGGAGATTCTCCATGTTCAAAGCCACACCTAACCCGCCAGAAACCGACGACGTTTCCCCCTACGATCCCCTCGATCCCAAAAAACTCCACGAAGCCGCCGAACGCGCCCTCGATCACTACCTCAAGCCGTCCGATCCCAAGCCCCCGCGCAAACCGAGCACGATTTACACCGTCGCTCCCAACATCAACATCGAAGAGCTACTGACCAATGCCTGCGAGTCCTTTGCCTCGGCCAAGGTGATCGCCAGTGACTGTGCCGGGTTTCTGGAGGGGCCGCAGCGCAATACGATACTGGGCGTCGCGCAGCTCATCATGTTCGGCGAGTTGGCGGTGAATCGGGCGCTGGACAGTCTGGAGCTGAAGGCCAACCCGGCCCTATGACCTGAGGTCAAACGCTGACCCCTGTGGCGAGGGAGCTTGCTCCCGCTCGGCTGCGCAGCAGTCGTAAACCCTGTACATGCGGTCTACCTGATGCAATTGGGTCGAATGGTTTTGGGGCCGCTTCGCAGCCCAGCGGGAGCAAGCTCCCTCGCCACAATTCCCGCGGTACAAAGAGAGCACGTACATTCAATTTTTCCCTACCCCTTGGCGGCACTATTCAATCCAATGATTGAACAGGGGTGAGTCATGAACGCTTCGCAACGGGATGAACAGGCGCGGGATGTCGGGCTGCTGTTTCTGCGGGTCAGCGGTGGTCTGTTTCTGCTGTGGGTTCACGGCTTGCCCAAGCTGCTGGACTTCAGTGCGCAGCTGCAACTGATCGAAGACCCGTTCCACCTCGGTGCCCACCTTACCCTCAGCCTGGCGATTTTCGCCGAAGTGCTGTGCCCGCTGCTGATTGTCGCTGGTGTTCTGGCGCGTCTGGCGTGCTTGCCTATTCTGTTTGTGCTGCTGGTGGCGCTGCTGGTCGTGCACCCGCAATGGAGTGTGGCCGAAGGGCAATTCGGCTGGCTGTTGTTGATCATCTTCACCTCTGTGTTTATCGCCGGGCCTGGACGGCTGGCGCTCAATGTTCGTTTGCCCGGAGTGCTCCGTTATGTCTGAAGCCCAAACTCAAAAAGCGCCGGGGTCCGATGAGATCGTGACGCTGATCGTCAAGCACCGGGTCAAGGCCGGTTTCGAAGCAGCCTATGAAGCCTGGCTGCGCAACATCGTCAGCGTAGCGGGGCGCACGGAAGGGCATCTGGGCGTGGACGTGATCCGCGGCAAGAACGCTGGCCTGGACATGTTCACCTGCGTGCTGCGCTTTTGCTCCACCGAGGCCATGCAGCACTGGCTCGATTCGCCGCAACGTCAGTCGTTGATCGATGAAGCCGCGCCGATGCTGGCCGACGGCGACCAGACCGAGGTCAACCCGGTCAACGAATTCTGGTTTGCGCCGCTGGCCGATGCTGCTTCGCCGCCACCGCGCTGGAAGCAGGCCGTGGTGTCGTTGCTGGTAATTCTGCCGCACACCTTGCTGGTGCCGCTGCTCTGGGGGCCACTGCTCAAACTCAACGCTTTTCTCTCCAACTACCTGGTCGCCACGTTCCTGATCACCCTGACCATCGTGGTGTCGGTGGTGTACGTGTGCATGCCGGCTGCGACTCGCTTGTTTGCGCCGTGGCTGACGGCCAGTCAGCCGCGGGAGCACCTCGAATCCAACGCAAATTCGCCGCGCTGAGCCGGCGCTTTTTTGCTTCATTTCACTGATGACGAAGGAACTGCGATGAACGCCGATCTGATTCTGTTCAATGGTCAATTTCATACCGTAGACCGCGAAAAGCCCCTCGCCAGCGCCGTAGCGATCAAGGGCGGCCGCTTCGTCGCGGTCGGCACCGACGCCGAAGCCATGGCCCTGCGCGGCTCGGGCACCCAGGTGATCGACCTCAAGGGCCGCTGTGTCATCCCTGGCCTCAACGACTCGCACCTGCACCTGATCCGTGGCGGTTTGAACTACAACCTCGAACTGCGCTGGGAAGGCGTGCCGTCCCTGGCTGATGCGTTGCGCATGCTCAAGGAGCAAGCCGACCGCACACCGACGCCGCAATGGGTACGGGTAGTCGGTGGCTGGAACGAATTCCAGTTTGCCGAGAAGCGCATGCCGACCCTGGAAGAGCTCAACCAGGCGGCGCCAGACACCCCGGTGTTCGTGCTGCATTTGTACGACCGCGCCTTGCTCAACCGCGCTGCATTGCGGGTTGCCGGTTACACCCGCGATACGCCGAACCCGCCGGGTGGCGAAATCGTGCGTGATGCCAATGGCAATCCGACCGGCATGCTGGTCGCAAGGCCGAACGCGATGATCCTGTACTCGACCCTCGCCAAGGGGCCGAAGCTGCCGCTGGAATATCAGGTCAACTCGACCCGCCAGTTCATGCGTGAGCTCAACCGCCTCGGCCTGACCAGCGCGATCGATGCCGGCGGTGGTTTCCAGAATTACCCGGACGATTACCAGGTGATCGAGCAGTTGGCGAAAGATGACCAACTGACCGTGCGTATCGCCTACAACCTGTTCACCCAGAAGCCGAAAGAAGAGCTGACCGATTTCCAGAACTGGACTGGCAGCGTCAAGTTGCACCAAGGCGACGACTTCCTGCGGCACAACGGCGCCGGCGAGATGCTGGTGTTCTCGGCGGCGGATTTCGAGGACTTCCTCGAACCGCGTCCGGACCTGCCGCAGACCATGGAGCAGGAGCTGGAACCGGTGGTCCGCCATCTGGTGGAACAGCGCTGGCCGTTCCGTTTGCACGCTACTTACAACGAATCCATCAGCCGCATGCTCGACGTGTTCGAGAAGGTCAACCGCGACATTCCGTTCAACGGCCTGCCATGGTTCTTCGACCACGCTGAAACCATCACCCCACAGAACATCGAGCGGGTAAGGGCGCTGGGCGGTGGCATTGCGATCCAGGACCGCATGGCGTTCCAGGGTGAATATTTTGTCGACCGCTACGGCAAGCAGGCCGCCGAAGCTACGCCACCGATCAAGCGCATGCTGGCCGAGGGTGTACCGGTCGGCGCCGGCACCGATGCCACGCGAGTGTCCAGCTACAATCCATGGACCTCGCTGTACTGGATGGTCAGCGGCCGTACCGTCGGTGGTCTGGCGCTGTACGAGGAAGGTTTGCCGCGCACCACTGCACTGGAACTGTTCACTCATGGCAGCGCCTGGTTCTCGTCGGAACAAGGCAAGAAAGGCCAGATCAAGGTCGGGCAACTGGCGGACCTGGTAGCACTGAGCGCGGACTTCTTCAGCGTCGAGGAAGAAGCGATCAAGTGGATCGAGTCGGTATTGACCGTGGTCGGCGGCAAGGTGGTGTACGCCGCCGGCGACTTCGAAAAACTCGGGCCTGTCAGCCTGCCGGTGCTGCCGGATTGGTCGCCGGTGGCGAAGGTTCCGGGACACTGGCGGCCGAACGCGCCAATGCAGGCGCAGGTGCACCAGTGCAGCGGCCCGTGCGCCGTGCATACCCACAGCCATGAGAAGGCCCGTATGTCGAACGTGCCGGTGAGTGACTTCGCCGGTTTCTGGGGCGCCTTCGGCTGTTCCTGCTTCGCGTTCTGAGTCTTGCAACAAAAGCGTCGACCATGTGTGGTCGACGCTTCACTCACCACCCTCCGAGGAGTTTCACATGAGCAACGTTCCTTACAAACGTCTGAACAAAGATGACGCCGTTGTGCTGCTGGTCGATCACCAGACCGGCCTGATCTCTCTGGTGCAGGATTTCTCGCCCAACGAATTCAAGAACAACGTGCTGGCCCTGGGCGACATCGCCAAGTTCTTCAACCTGCCGACCATCCTCACCACCAGTTTCGACGCAGGCCCGAACGGCCCGATCGTGCCTGAACTGCGCGAGCAATTCCCGGACGCGCCGTTCATTCAGCGTCCAGGCCAGATCAACGCCTGGGACAACGAAGACTTCGTCAAAGCCATCAAGGCCACCGGTCGCAAGCAACTGATCATCGCGGGTGTGGTGACTGACGTGTGCGTAGCGTTCCCGACCCTGTCGGCCATTGCCGAAGGCTTTGAAGTATTCGTGGTAACCGACTCTTCCGGTACCTTCAACACCACCGTGCAACAAGCGGCGTGGGCGCGGATGTCGGCGGCGGGTGCACACCTGCTGAACTGGTTCGCCGTGGCCTGCGAGCTGCAAGGCGACTGGCGCAACGACATGGAAGGCCTGGCCAACCTGTTGTCCCAGCGTCTGCCGAACTACCGCAACCTGATCAACAGCTACACCAAGTTCACCGCCAAGTAAGGTGTTGAAGAAAAATGCCCGCGATGTGCGGGCATTTTTTTGTGCTGCTCGAATGTCCGCTGCATCAGCGCTTCTGCAACCATCCCAGAAACCCACCTTTCCTGATCGGCACCGGTTTGGCCATCAACGCCTGCCGACTGTTCTGCTGCCGCACTGCCTGCAACTTGTTCAACGCCCGGCCCACTTCGCTGCGCTGTTCCATGCACTGGCGGGTCAGGTTCTTGTCGAGACGGTAGATGATCGAAGATGTCAGCGCGGTGAACGTCGCCTGCGACGGTGTATCGGCCAGGATGCTCTGTTCGCCCATGACTTCGCTCGGCCCCATGCGACCGGCCTCGGTGAAACCATTGCCGTCCGGCACGCTGGCGCTGACGACGCCGGTGGCGATCACGAACAGGCTGTCCGGCACTTCAGCCAGATCCAGCACCACCTCGCCGGCGGCGTATTGTTGCGCGACCATCGATTCGGCGAGGCGGTCGCGTTCCTCATGGCTCAGCGAGCGGAAAATCTTCACTTCATCGAGCAGTGCGCGGGCGCGGGTCGAGGGTTCGATCACGCCGTCGGGGTGCCGCGAGATGCCGGCCGCTTCCAGATGGCGATGGGCGAGGTCGAACAGTTGATTGCGCACGTCGCTCTTTTTGCCCAGCTCGGCGATGAACCCGCTGGCCACGTATTCGGACATCTCTTCGCCAGCCTCTTTGAGCACCGCTTTTGGCGCGGGCGAGAGCAACAGACTGCTGCTGCCTTGCAGCGTGCGGTCGAGGGCGTCGAGCACCCGGCGTGGGCGGATGTGGTTCGCCACCTTGATGCTGATCGACACCCCGTGCAGGTTGTTCGGGCGGCTGAGGTTGACGATCTTGGCCTTGGCCGCCACCGAGTTCGGCACCACGGCCATCGTGCCGGCGCTGCTCAACAGGTGCGTGGCGCGCCAGTTAATGTCCAGCACTTTGCCTTCGACGCCATCGATCACCACAAAGTCGTCCACCTGATAGGGTTTGGTGGTGTTGAGCACAATGCCGGAGAACACGTCAGCCAACGTACTCTGCAACGCCAGACCGACCACGATGGCGAACACGCCGGAAGTCGCCAGCAGACCCTTGACCGGCAGATCGAGCACATAACCGGCGGCCGCGACGATAGAGGCCAGAAACACCAGCGCACCGATCACGTCCTGCAGCAAACGGCCGCTGTGACCTATGCGACGCATCAGCACCAGACCGAACACCTCGGTGAGCACTCGTGCGGCGTACAACCACCAGATAATCCCCAGCGCCGTTGCACCGAGTTGCGCCACCTGGTCATCGGCAACCAACGGTGTCTGCAACGGGCTGACGCCAGCGTTGATAATCAGCGCGCTGAACGCCAGAAACAGCACCAGCCGCACACCGACCTTTGGCGCGCGATGCTTGAACGGGACGAGGTGCCAGAGCAGGGCGTCGAGCACCAGCAGCAGGGCGCTCCAAGGCAACAGGTGGGCAGAGAAAAGGCTCATGGATTGCACTCCAGCGGGCACAAAAAAACTCGCCACACCCTGAGGTGTGGCGAGAGGTTGGGCTTAGTTCAGATGCGTCTTGAGCTCAGCCGCAGCCTGACGTACCGCCGCTTTGACTTCCGGAATCCGGTTCAGCGGATTGAGCAGGCCAAAGTCATGAATCATCCCGTTGTAGCGCACCGAGGTCACCGGCACACCGGCCGCATCGAGGTGGCGGGCGTAGCCTTCGCCTTCGTCACGCAGCACGTCGAATTCGGCGGTCTGCACCAGTGCCGCAGGCAGGCCCTTGAGTTGTTCGGCGCTGGCGTTGAGCGGCGAGGCATGAATCTGCGCACGCTCGGCCGGGTTGGTGGTGTAGTTGTCCCAGAACCACTGCATCATCCCTTTGGTGAGGAAGTGCCCCTCGGCGAATTGCTGGTACGAACCGTCGTCGAACTGCGCGTTGGTCACCGGCCACATCAACAGCTGGAAGCGCAGGGCAGGGGTTTTCTGTTCCTTGGCCATCAGCGCCACGACCGCCGCCATGTTGCCGCCGACGCTGTTGCCGGCCACCGCCAGTCGCTTGCCATCGACACCGATCTCTTTGCCATGCTCGGCTACCCATTTGGTCGCGGTGTAGGCCTGGTTGATGGCGGTCGGATATTGCGCTTCCGGCGACGGCGTGTAGTCGACGTATACCGCGACTGCGCCGGAGCCCACTACCAGGTCACGGATCAGGCGCTGGTGAGTCGGGAAGTCGCCCAATACCCAGCCGCCACCGTGGAAGAACATGAACACCGGCAACTCGCCCTTGACCTTGGCCGGACGCACCACTTTCAGGTTGATGGTCTGGCCGTCGACCTTGATCGCCTTGTCGCTGACTTCAACACCCGACAGATCAACCTTCACCGAAGCCTGGGCACCGGTCAGCACCGCGCGGGCGTCTTTCGGGCTCAGTTGTTCCAGCGGTTTGCCACCGCCGGCGGCGAGGGCATCGAGGAAGGCCTGGGTGTTGTGTTCGACACCGGGGCTGCCGGCGGCGAATGCGTTGCCGATGGACAGGGCGAGAACGGAAGTGGCGAGGGTTTTCTTGATGTTCATGTGCAAATCCTTTTTAAATCGTTTGAGTTTTTATGCCTTGGGATCGGGCTGCTGTGGCGCTGGGGTTCAGGCCTCAGCAACACCGTGAACACAGATTAATGAGATGCCGGAAAGTGAAAAAGCGGCTATAAAGCGATTAACTGTCAACCAGAGAGTGACAATGAACCCGTTCGAAGACATGCGTATTTTTTGCCAGGTCATGGACTCCGGCAGCTTCACCGCGGCGGCCGATCAGTTGGGCCTGTCCAAGCAGTTCGTCAGCCGCCGGCTGATGCAACTCGAAGAGCGCCTCGGCGTGCGCCTGCTCAACCGCTCAACCCGGCGGCTGGACGTCACCCCGCTGGGGCAGAGTTATTACGAATCGGCCCTGCGCCTGCTCAGTGAAGTCGAGCAAGTGGAGCAGGGCATCGCCGGCCAGACCATCGAGCCTCGCGGGACCATTCGCCTGAGTGCACCGTTGTCGTTTGCCGTGGCGCATTTGGGCTGTTTGCTGCCGGTATTTTTGCAACGTTATCGCGATGTCACCGTGGAGGTTGACCTGAGCGATCGGCCGGTGGACTTGCTCGGCGAGGGATACGATTTGGCCTTGCGCATCGGCGTGCTGGAAGACTCGACGCTGATCGCCCGTCGCATCGCCGTCATCGAGCGGGTGTACTGCGCTAGCCCGGCGTATCTGGCCGAACGTGGCACGCCGCTCAAACCCGAGGATTTGCACAGCCACGATTGCCTGCCCTACGGCCACGGTCGCCAGGTGCAATGGCGGTTCGAAGGGCGGGGCAAACCGCTGACCGTCAATGTCACCGGGCGGATGCGGGTCAACAACGGTGAACTGCTCAAGGACGCGGCCATCGCCGGCATGGGCATCACGTACTTGCCGACCTTCATCGTCGATTCGGCCCTGGAAGACGGCCGGCTGGTGCCGGTACTGGATGATTTCCGCCCCGAGCCGCTGACTTTGTCGGCGGTCTACCCGCAGCACCGTCAGGCCTCGCGGCCGGTGCAGGTGTTGATCGAGTTCTTGCGTGAGCGGTTGAACCAATAGGAGGGTGCACGCCATCGTTGATTACAAGATCGCAACAAACCCCTGATGTGGATTTTCCTGACGCTGATCTAGACTCGTGCCGGTCAATCAAAGGCCCGGAATCTGGAGCGTGCAATGGAAATGCCGACAAAAGAAAAAGCCATCGCCAGCAATCGCGATGCATGGAATGACTCCGCCCAACACCACAAGGACACCCCCGAGTGGCAGACCCGTTTGAGTGCCGTGGGCCATGGCGATTTTTCCTGCCTGGATGACACCCTCACCGGGTTGCTCCAACAGGTCGGTGTCGACGGCAAGGATGTGGTGCAACTGGGCTGCAACAATGGCCGGGAAAGCCTTTCACTGTTTGCGCTGGGGGCCCGCAGCGTAGTGGGCGTCGACCAGTCCGGGGCCTTTCTCGATCAGGCCCGGGAGCTGGCATCCCGTTCGCCTCATCAGCCCGAATTCATCGAGGCTGATATCCATCACCTGCCGACAGAGCTGCACCAACGCTTCGACGTGGCGCTGATCACCATCGGCGTATTGAACTGGATGCCGGACATCGGCGAGTTCATGCGCCATGTCGCGCAAACCCTCAAGCCCGGCGGCAGCCTGGTGGTTTACGAAACCCACCCGTTCCTGGAAATGTTCGACCCCGAGTCAGCCGATCCCTATCGCCCGGACAGCTCGTATTTTCGCAGTGAGCCTTTCGTCCAGGACCAACCGATCGTCTACGAAGGCAAAGTCGAACAGCAGGCCTCGGCGTCCTACTGGTTCGTCCACACCCTGGGCGCCATCTTCACCGGTGCCGTCGAAGCGGGGTTGCAGATCTGCCATTTCAAGGAGTACCCGCATTCCAATCGCGAAGAACTCTACGACAAGTATCAGCAGCAAAAGGCGCAGTTGCCGTTGTGTTACACGTTGGTGGCGGTGAAGCGAGCGACGTAGTGCCAGGGGTATTTTCAGAGCGTTGAGTGATTTGCCGCGTGCCCTGGTTGCGCGCAGAGATCAATGCCCAAGGCATGAATGACCTTTAGAACCGTATCAAAACGTGGTTTCGCCCCGGGTGCGAAGGCCTTGTACAGGCTTTCGCGCCCCATTCCGGAATCTTTGGCAATTTGTGTCATGCCGCGGGCCTTTACCACGTAGCCGATAGCACGAAGAAACTCTTCGTTGTCGCCGTCTGCCAATACCTGAGAGAGGTATTCGCTGATGGCTTCGTCATTGTCGAGCAGTGCCGCCATGTCGAAGTTTGTTAATTTTTGATTCATGCTTCTGGCTCCTCATTCCTGTGCGAATGTATCTGTTAGCGCAGGCATGAGGAGTCAGTTGGTTCTTTTGTGATGGGTGTATTTTTCCCTGAACTGTGTAGGCAACTGACCCCATCGCGGGAAAGCTCTAATGTCAGTCAGTTAAGCCGTAATGCAATCTGTAGCAGCTGGCGAAGCCTGCGTTCGGCTGCTCAGCAGTCGTGAGTCGGACTAACGCGGTCAGCCTGATGCACCACAATCTCTGGTTTTACGACTGCTGCGCAGCCGAACGCAGGCTTCGCCAGCTGCTACAAGGAGTGCGTCGCGGCTGAAATTGTTTAACTGACTGGCATTAGGGCAAGCCCGCTCCCACAGGGAGATGCGGCCAAATGTGGGAGCGGAAGCCAATCACGCCTGCGCCGCCGTCACCGGCTGCTGTTCCGGTTTGCGCAGTGCCGTCAGCCGCGAGCCGCTGTAGTAGGTTTCGCGGAAGAAGCGCCAGCGACCGAACAGGTCGTAGACGTGGGTGATGCGCCCTTGCTCCTGGTAGTCCATGCGGATGTGCATTTTCATCGCCTGGATGTTGCGGGTGTCGCAGACGTCGACGATCTTGTTGCAGCCTTTGGCCCGCATCGCGTCCCAGAGCTTGAACTGGGCGTCCATCGACAGGCTGGTGCCAAAGTAGAGCGGGATCATTTCACCGCCGAACTCGAAAAACTCACCGGGGTTGATCCGGAACCAGCAGCCGTAATAGTGCCGGTCGAAGTAGTCCCTGGCGCTGCCCCAGATGAATCCTATGGCATCACCTTCCTCGTTCACGTACATGTGTCCGGTGTGACCCTCGGCGGCGATTTCGGCCATGGCCTTGACGCGGTTACCGTAATACTTGGTGAACGCGGTGGCGTTTTCCGGGGTGATGTTCACCAGGCGCAAGCCCGAATAGGGCCGTAGATTTTGCGGCGCCACCGGGGTCACCAGATCACGTCCCAGCCACAGCAACTCTCGATGGAAGTACACATAGCGCTTCCAGAGCGACTGGAGCGTGTGGAGCAGGCCTTTTTGTTTGATGCGTTCGCGAATCTTGTCGATGGCGCTCATGAAGTCCTCCGAGGCCGAAGCCCGGGTGTGGTGGGTAACGTTTTCGATGGCGAAAAATCAGGATTTCAACGGGTGCAGTTCGGTCGGGTAGTGCGGCTCCTCTTTGGACGCCCTCGGCACAACGGCATAGGACACCCTTGGAACACCCGCAAGACGCTGTTCCAGCACAAGGCTCAGCGACTCGCCCGGGTCCAGATAGGCATCGCCAAAGTCGGCGCCGATATGGATCGGATGGACGACGATTTCCAGCAGGCCGTCGATTGGCATTGCCACGGTGCGCAGGTCGACCGGGGTGCAGACGTTCTGGGCGGTCGCTCCGGACAGGCTGTTCAAGCGATGGTTGAGCAACGTCTTGAACACTCGCTTGGGCACACTCAAATTACTGCCCAGATCGCGTGCCAGTCGCACGGGCACCCCTTGGCGGGCGGCAAACCGCGCGACGATTTCTCCGATGGGCCAGATGTTGTGCACATGCTGATGGGAATCGAGGTGGCTGGGGTGCAGGCCGTTGTCCAGGCAGCGTTGCCATTGGGCTTCGAGTTCCTCCAGCACTGCGTCGCGATCCAGGCGGTTGAGCCAGAGGCTGTGGCGGGGCAGGCTGAGGTCGAACTCACCCTGGCTGTCGCAGAACGTCGAACGTGTGAGAATCGACAGACTCAACGGCCGGCCATACGTGAGGTTGAAGTGCAGCCCGATCCGCCCCTTGAGCAATGGCTGCCGGGCCAGGACGCAGGCCGCTTCGAAGGCCGGCATGTTGGCCATGGCGGTCGCGGAACTGATGACCCCGGCGTGGAAGGCCCCCAGTATCACCGCGTTTTCGCTCGGGCTGAGGCCGAAATCGTCAGCGTTGACTATGACTTGGCGAGGCATGGCTGCCCTCTCTTTCTTGTTCGGTGGGTGCAGCGTCTTTCGCGACAATAGGAGCCTGTATAGGTGTAAGCGTAGGAGTAACCAGCGCCGCTGCACGCCTGGCTTGCCATTTTTTTAACCAGGGTTTGATGCGGTGCCAGAGTCGCAGCGCCAACCCCAGGGTGAGGCCGCTGGGGCGCCAGGAGTAGAAACTCCAGCGCCAGTGCTCCAGTTGCCCGGTCATGCGTTCCAGGAGTTGATGGCTGGAGTTTTCCAGGCTGATCCGCGAGGCGTCGACCCAGTGCCAGTTGTCGTCCAGCCCCCAGCGGATCCACTCTTCGAGCAGCACGCGACCGCTGCCCAGGCCGGCGTATTGCGGCAAGAACGCCAGGTTGTAATCGTACAACCGGCCCTGTTCCAGCAAGCCGATACGGTAGCTGATGCAGCGCCCGTCCAGTTCCAGCACCACCACTCGCACCAGTCCCAGTTCGGCGAGGGCGGTGAACGCTTGCTCGATCCATTGCCGGTAGCGGTCATTGGTGAAAATTCCCACGCCTTGAAGGCCTTTCCAGCTCAGTGCTTCGACTTTGCCGAGGGTCCGCAACAGTGGCCTGATGGTGGCGGCGTCGGGGGTTATCCGCCGGACCTCGGCACCGCAGGCCGCGATGCGTTTACGCGCACGGCGCAGTTTGTAGCGCGGGTCGCCGGATACCTCCTGGTGGTCGGCGTCGCTGATCAGGTGCACCGGCACCCGACAACTGAGGCGGCGTTCGCCAGTCGAGCTGTGGGTCATCCAGGTGGTCAGCGCACTTTCCTCGCCGATGGGTTCGGACAATTCATTGAGTTGCAGCATCGCGTGGGGCACGCGACGGCGGATGATCACCAGCGCCTTGCGCATGCTCTCGGCATCGAGGCAACTGAGCAGGGCCAAGCGATCGGTGAGGGGATAGCCGAGGTGATGCAGGACTCGAAACGGTAACCCGCCAAAGCGCTCCACGGACACCACCAACGGCAGGCACAAGGCCAATTCATCGCCGTGCCAGCCGAGCAGAACGTGCAAGCGCTCCCCGGCAACCAGTGCCTGTTCCGATGCGCGCAGCCAGGCGAGGGTGTTGAACGGCGTGTGGTCCGTCATGCGCCAGCGCAACCCCTCATAAGCGGCTGTTGGAAAGTCCGGAGCGCACAACGACGTGCGCCATTCGAATCGAGCCATCATAGATTCAGACCGCCGCATAACTCATGGACGTTCATGAGGCGCTCCAGCTCAGGGCGAACAGGGTTTGCCCTGGCAGGTCGAAGCTGACGCGACCGTCCTGACAGTTGAATTTGCCTTCGCGACTGCGGCTGTCGGCACCGAAATACACCAGCGCTCCCTTGGTCAGCGGGCAGGTCGCCCCGGCTAGATCGACACGCTGCAAGCGCGCGCCCTTATTGACGCCCAACAGGCTGCGTTGGTGTTCGGTGGCCATCGCCAGCACGTCGACTTCGAAGGCGTCGTTGTCCAGGCGCATGACGTTTTTCAGCCAGTGCTGCCGGATGAATTGTTGAGCCAATCCCACCGGTTTGAGCTCGAAACGATCGCCGGCCAGCACCCGCACCATGCCTTTGGGGTAGTTCGGTTCGTCGGCGGCCTGGAACCAGTTGAGCATGTCCAGCAAGCCGTCCTGCGCCGAGTTGATGACCACCGAGGCCCACCACAGCGAAGCGAAATGGGTTTCCTGATCGTAGGGGCTCAGGCTTGAGCCGCTGGACAGGTTGGTCTGGTCCAGCAGCAAGGCCTTGCGTGGCCGGCCCTTGGCATCGAGGCCCACCAGTTCGGCAGCGCGGCGCACGCTGTCGCGGTAGACCCGGGTCGCCAGCAGGTCGCGAACCATCCATTCATGCCAGGCGAGGGCGTCGATCTGCTCGCCGGACTCGGCCAGCAGGCGCCGCGCCCAGTCGATACCGCGCTTGTCGGCGGCATCGTCGGTGAACGGGCCGTTGACGAAGCGCGAACTGGCGGGCATGGCAATACGTATGCCGGCCTTGGCGTTGGCCGGGTCATTGCGCACTTGCTTGGCCATGCTGTTGAAGATCGCCTGGTAGTTGGCGTAGCTCGAGTAGTTGAGGTTCGGCTCGTCGGCGAACGCGATGTAGTGAGTGCCGCCGCCACCGAGGGCGCGGGTGGCGGTGAGCCAGGCGTCGAGGCCGGCGTTGCTCGTGGTGTCGGCGCGCAGATCGGCCTGACGCTGGCTGCCGGCCAACAGCGTGATGTCCTGTGTGATGCCGAAGCGGTTCTGATAGAGCTGGCGGAACGCATCTTCGTGGTGCGGATTTTGCGCCGTGACGTCGACGAAACTGTAATAGGAGCCCGCCTGAGGCTTGAGGGCGTCGAGCGCCGCGAAACTGGATTGCGGCGGCAGCACGTAGGGCAAATAAATGCCCAGGTTCGGGGTCGGGCCGAGCGTCTCTTTATGCAGGGTCAG
This sequence comes from Pseudomonas sp. B21-019, assembly GCF_024749225.1. Taxonomy (NCBI): domain Bacteria; kingdom Pseudomonadati; phylum Pseudomonadota; class Gammaproteobacteria; order Pseudomonadales; family Pseudomonadaceae; genus Pseudomonas; species Pseudomonas sp. B21-019. Next base: position 3,947,533 of record NZ_CP087193.1, on the reverse strand, counting down.
CCGGGCCTGGCCAGCGTCCTCGCGCAGCGGCTTGAGTTGCTGCGGGTTCTGGGCGAACAGGTTTGCCGTGCCATCGAGCCAGAACGCGACCTTGCCGCTGCCTTGCAGGCGCAGGCGCCAGACTTGTTCGTCCTGGGTGACGGGCAGTTCGAGCTGATCGAATTGCCAATAGGCGCGATAGGGCTTGAGCATCAGCGACACTTGTTTGTTATCACCCACACGTTGGGCCAGCAGAGTGCTGACGCCACCGTGAAATTTGCCGGCCAGCACCGCGTGTTCCCCCGGTGCGACTTTGAAATACAGCTCATCGCCGCCACGGGTTTCGGCGCTGAAATGCACCTTGGCCGGGGCGAACAATGCCACGGTGCGTTCGTCGTGTTCGACGGTGTAGCGGCGGAAGCTGTAGCCCGGAATTTCCAGTCGATAGCTGGCGGCACCCGGCGCCAGCGGCCAGCTCTGCTTGCCGCGTGTTTCATTGGCGGCGATCAGGCGATCGCCCTTCAGGTTGCCGTTGCCGTCGAGCAGGTACAGGTGTTCTTCGTTGGCATCGGCCTGCCACGCCGGGACCCACTGGATGGTCAACGTGTCGGGGCGATCCGCTTGCAGGTACAGGCTGCCGTCGCGAATGTCGGTCCAGCGCATGGGCGCCGCCTGAGCGCTCAAACCAAGGCCCAGGCTCAACAGCAGCACCAGGGGTTTCATGCTGATTTCCGTTGCAGTATCTGAAGCATCGGTGCCACATCACTGGGCAGGATGATCAGGGTTTGCCAGAAGGGGACGCCGCTCAACCGGCAGTACATCACCAGCAGCGCGACGGTCACCGCCAGGTAGGCGATGGACGATGCCGCCGCGGCACCGACGATGCCATACAGCGGGATCAGCAACAGGTTCAGGGCCAGGTTCAGCAGCGCGCCGAGGCCCACCAGCAGCGAAACCGTGCCGGGGCGATTCTTGCCCAGCAAGTCCAGGCGCAGGATGCTCGCGTAGCAAAGACCGAGCAGCCCCGGCAGCAGCGCCAGCAAGGCTGGGTAGGCCGGTTGATAGGCAATGCCGAACAGGGTGACGATCAGCCATTGCCCGATCACGGCCATGGTCAGGCAGGCACCGAGCATCACCGTGGCGGTCAGGCGCAAGGCCAACGGCGTCAGGCGCTCCATGCCTTCGTCCTGTTGCAGCAGGCGTTTCATCAGGGGTGTGGTCACCGCTTCCGGGACGATCAGCAGCAACTCGGCGGCAGCGCTGGCCATGGCGTAATGACCCAATGCCGTACTGCCGAGCAAGGCACCGATGAACAGGTAATCGGAGCGCAGAATGACTTGCTGGAACAACAAATCGGGATGGCTACGAGCGCTGTAGCGCAACAGTTCTTTCTGGCTGGCGCGGTCCCATTGCAACGTCAAGGGTTGCGCACGGTTGAGCCAGACCCAGCCGGCCAGCACCACCAGGCTGATGCCGGCCAGCCAACTGATCAGCGCCGCTTCCAGTGCGGCGTCTTTCCACATCCAGAACAAGGCGATAAACAGCAGCAGTGGCGCCAGCGATTCCACCAGCCGCAAGGCATTGAACGCCACCACACCGCCCGACGCGTTGTGCAAGGTCAGCAGGCCGCTCTTGAGCACGGTCAACGGCACCGCCAGCAGCAACAGCCAGGCGAGCAATCCCAGTTGTGTGGTGATATCGAGTTCGCTGCCGAACTCGCGGGTCAGCGCCACCACCAGCAACGTCAGCAAACCCGCCAGCAGGCAACCGAATACCAGCACCTGACTCAGCAGCAAACCCATGGGCCGTTGCTTGGCCGCCTGATAACCCACCGCCGAATTCAGCCCGCCGCTGGTGGCGGCGCTGATCAAATCGGGCAGGGTACTGAGCAGCGCAAACAGGCCGCGCTCGCTGGGCCCCAGAATCCGCGCCAGCAACACGTTACGCAGCAGGCGCAGGCCGATCATCGCCAGTTTGGTGCCCATGCTCAGGGCCAGGTGTTTGAGGTAGTGGCTGCGACTCATGGCCGGGCTCCGCGGTAGATGCGCCACGACAGCAACTCCGGGTTGCGTGCCGTGCGCTGGCTGATGCCGATCCGTGGTAAGGCCAATGGATCGTCGACGCCACGGTAAATCCCGCTGGCGGTGCCCAGGGCAAACGCAAAGTCGTGGTCGGCCACATGCTCGCGCACCCGCGCATCGTGGTCGCCATTGGGGTAGCAATAGACCGGCAGCGGCCGGTTGCAGCCGTTCAACAGTGCATTGCGGCTGCGGCTCAATTCTTCATCCAGGTGTTGATCGTCAAGCTCGGTGAGGATCGTGTGGCTGGCGCCGTGAGGGCCAAAGCGGATCAACCCGCTGGCTTCCAGCGCGCGCACTTGATGCCAGTCCAGGGCCTGGGGCAACGACTCTTCAGGGCATTGATTGGTGAGCCGGTTCAGTTCGCCCGGCGGCAGGTTTTTCAGGCTTTGCAGAAAATGCAAAAGCGCCAGGCTACGGCGCTGCACATCCAGATCATCGAGCAGCACCGGTAACGGTCGCCCGATCTGTCGCAGGCATTCAATCAAGTGCGTCCGGGCTTTTTCACCGTGGCTGTGCCACAGGGTTTCCCCCAGGCTTTCCCACCAGAAGCGTTGCCGGCTGCCGATGAAATCGGTGGAGAGAAAAATACTCGCCGGCATCTGATACCTTTTCAACAACGGAAAGGCATTCAGCGCGTTGTCGCGCCAGCCATCGTCGAAGGTCAGTGCGACTTTGGGGCGCTCCGACATGGCGGTGCCGGGTTGCAGAATTTCCATCAGCGGCACGCAGTCGAAGTGTTTTTTCAACCAGAGCAGCAGATGGGCAAAGGCCTTCGGCCCCACGCACAGTTCATTTCGATGAGGCAGGTCGGCGGCGCGGTCATTGGGCAGCACCCGGTGCAGCATCAGGATCACCCCGGCACCGTGCAGTTGGTGGCGGCCTACCGGCGAGTTGAGATAGAGCCAGCCACTGGTGCGTTTTAATAATTGTCTGATCGCCATGACGCGGTCCTGTCAACGATTTTGCTCGGGGTTCCACTGCGCGTACCGCTGTCCACGCAGGAACTGCCACAGACCGATACTCATCCCGGCAAGGGTCACCAGGAAGAAGCCGGCGAGGCGAAAGGGTTTGGGCAAACGGTGTTGCACATCCAGCAGGCCGGCGATGGCCACCGCATAACCGAGCAGTTGCGCGATCAGGCTCAGGCGATAGAAGCCATGGACGTTCCACAACCAGAAGTTGCTCAGCAACAACGGCAGCAACAGGATCGGTGCCAGGCGTCGAATCAGTTTGTGGCTGATCAGCGCAATCGCATACAAGCCATGGCGCCAGGGATTCAACAGCTCCCGACGCTGGGCCAGGCTCTGCAAACCGCCGACGGTGACGCGCAGACGACGGCGCCATTGTTTGTCGATCTCATCGACGCCCTGGTCGATCACCCGGGCTGTGGGCACATAGACAATGCGTTTGTGCGCCACCGGCGCGCAGGTACTGATAAAGAAATCATCGTTGACCTCCGACGGCACGTTCTGGAACAACTCGCGACGCAGGGCGAGCAGGGCGCCGTCGGCGGAGACCATGCAGCCGGTACGATTTTCCACCATGCGCAGCCAGCCTTCGTAGTGCCGATAAAGGCTGTCGCCCAGGCTCAGGCCCTGGCCCGCCACCGGGATCAACATGTGCCCGGCGCAGGCCCCGACCTGTGGATCGGCCAGGGGCGCGAGCAATTGGCCGAGGGTGTCTGTCGACCATTGGTTGTCGGCATCGGTGAACACCAGAATCTCGCCCGTGCTTAGGGCAACGGCGGCATTCAAGGTGGCTGCCTTGCCCTGACGGGGCAGGTCGAGCACGCTGATGCGCGGGTCGATGACCTTGCGGGCGCAGGCCACGGTGTCGTCGGTGGAGCCGTCGCTGGCCAGAATGATCTGTAGCGAGCGCGCCTGATAATCCTGGGCGAGCAGGATGCGCAACTTCTCTTCGATGTACTGGGCCTCGTTGTGCGCGGCGATGACGATGCTCACGTTCATCGGCTGTGCCGGCCCATGACGGCGCGCGGGAAATAGCGGCGCGAGCAGCGTCAGCAGCAGCGGGTAGCCGAACCAGGCGTACACCGGCAATAACAGGCACCACCAGAAAATGAATTCAGCCACGGGCGGGTCTCCTGGCATTCCAGCGACAAAGGCTCAGGATGAGCGCGGCACCCGCCAGGTGCAGACGCACCCAATGCAGGCCCCAGAGTTGCAGCATCAGGCGCAGGTCGCGGTGTATCAGGCTCTGGCGCAGACTTTGGGCGAGCGCTGGCAGGCTGGTGACGAACAGCATGAATAGCGCCAGTAGGGGGGAACCGTTGAGCAGGGCGGATAGCGCCATGAAATCCAACACCCAGGCGATGATCGACAGCATCGGGAAACGCAGTAAACGCAGATTCATGCCGTGGCTGCGCAGTAATTGCAGGTGACTGCCCTGACGCCAGAACTCCTTGCCCAGCCATTCGCGCCAACTGCTCTCGTAACCCCAATGCAGGGCAACGCTCTGGTTGACGGACAGCAGGCGTGCGCCAGAGTGGGAAAGGCGCATGGTGAAATCTTTGTCTTCGCCGGTGCGCAGGTTTTCGTTGAAGCCGCCGACCTTGTCGAACCATGGACGACGCATCAACAGGTTGGAACTGGGCAGCCATCGCACTGCTTTCACCGTTTCATCGTTCGGGCGCAACGTGCGGCGTTGCCAGGCGTTGGCATACCACGGGGCTTCGGCCGGGGTGTGCAGGTCCAGTCCCAGGACGTCGACCTGAACCGCGTGTTGGATGCTCAACAACAGCGTGAGCCAGTCCTCGGGCATCTCGATGTCGGCATCGATGAAGCCCAGCCATTCGCCTGTCGCCATCGCCGCCCCGCGATTGCGCAGGGCGCCGATCAGCAGCCCGGGCAGCACCAGCACCTGCGCCCCGAGCTGGCGAGCGATGTGCGGGCCCTGATCGTTGGAGCCGTTATCGACCACAATCAGCTCGCATTCCATCCCGGCAGCCTGCGCGGCTTTTTTCGCGGCAAGCAAGGTGCGGCCGATGTGTCTGGCCTCGTTGTACATCGGGATGGCAATGCTGATGCGGTTCATGCCCTGGCCTCCGTCGGCGGACGTTCCTCAGCCTTGAGGCGCAACACCCAGGTCAGGGCGAGCATGATCCACAGGTACTTGTGATTCGGTGCGCTGAGGAACATCAAAAACAGTGTCAACGACAGATAACTGATCCCCAGGTGGGTGATCAGGTCAGCCTGTTCCCAATCCCGTCGCAGCATCCAGGCTTGACGGGCGCGGACCAGGTTATACATCCCAAGGCCGAGCATGCCGACGAACAACAGCCCGGCGGGAATCCCCAGTTCACTGAAGATTTCCATGTAGGTGTTGTGAGCACGGCGGTACAAGTCGCCGGGTTTGCGGTTGGCGGAAAACACCTTGGCGTACCCGGAGGTGGCGTAGTGCAGCGGGAAGGTGCCGGGGCCGGAGCCGAGTAACGGGTGTTCACGAATGATCTGGCTGCCGACCACAAGGTATGACGTGCGGCGGCCGAGGGATTCGTCCTGGCTTTTGGCGCCTTCTTTCAAGACGCTCAAGGACTGGATGCGCTTGAGGTAACCGGCCGGCATCGAATAAATCCCCACCGGGATCACGAGCGCAATGCTGAGCATGGCAAAACCCAAGTGGCGCGGCCGGATGCGTGGCAACTGCGCGCGGTAGTGCCAGGCGCCGATCATCAAGCTCAGGAACAGGACCACCAGCCCGGAGCGGGAATCGGTTTTGGTCATGCCGCCCAACAGTAAAATGCAGCAGCCGCCCCAGAACAATCGGTGCAACAGGTTCGGGCCGCGGATCACCAGCAGCAGGGCCAGCGGCACGGCGAAGGCGATCAGCAGGGCAAACGAGTTCGCGTCTTCCAACAGCCCGGCAGCACGGCCCTGGTCCTGATACTTGGTGGAGAACATGGCCAGCACAGAGGTTGCGGCGACGCTGAGAGTCACCAGCCGGGCGAACAGATCGAGGTTCAAGTCACGGCCAATCAGCAAGGTGATCACAAACAGCACCAGGCCGACGCTCAAATCCCGTAGATGACTTTGGGACATGTCCATGCTGTCGGTATTGATCATACTCAACCCGTACAACACCATGAATCCGATCAGGTAGCGCCAGATGTTGCTGCGCAGGCGCTCGGACGGAATCTGGTGAATGGCCAGTTGCAACATCAGGACCAGGGCCAGTGACGCACCGATGAATTTGGTGCCCGACAGCGCGTTGCCCTTGAAGAAACCTTCGAACGGCACCAGCGCCGCGATGCCCAATAACCCCCAGGCGGGTTTTCGGTAGAGCACACCGACAGCGACCATGCCCAGTACCGCGCCGGGCGCCAGATAGGGGTAAGGGCTGGCCAGCAAACCGAGGCAGACCAGGGCGAGCAGACTGACGATCGAGAGCGGAAAGATCACGCGCGTGCCTCCCGTGCAGTACGGATATAAAGCTGCGACCAGCGTTCGGCCAAGGCCTTCAGGTCGTAACGGTCCTGTTGCGTACGTCTTGCGTTGTCGATCAGTTCGCCAGCCAGTGCCGGCTCACTCAGCAGCGTGTCGAGCTGCCGGGCGAGGGCGACGCTGTCGGTGGGGGGCGCCAGCAGACCGTTGTGCCGATCCTCCAGCACATCGGGAATTCCGCCGACGCTGAATGCCACCACTGGCACTCCGGCCTGCATTGCTTCGAGCAAAATCATCGGCGTGCCCTCGGTGCGCGAGCTGATCACCAGCGCATCGAGTTGCGGCCACCAGCGGTTCATGTCGGTCTGGTAACCCGGCAGGGTGATGCGGTTGTGCAAGCCGGCGGCGGCAATTCGCGCCAGCAGGGTTTCCCGTTCCGGGCCATCGCCGAGCATCACCGCGTCCAGTTGCGGATGTCGCTGACACAGCGTAATCAGCGCATCGAGAAACAGGTCCGGGCCTTTTTCATGGGTCAGCCGACCGACGTAGCCCGCCAGCCAGCGCGGGTGTCTGGCGTTGTGGGGCAGCAAGCCGTTGGCGGTTGGCAGACCATTGGGAATCACTTGCAGCTTCTCCTTCCGAACACTGGCCTTGCGGTGCAGCGCCGCGATGCTTTCGGCCACGCACACCACCCGATTCACCGACGCGGTGCGGCACAGTTGCAGGCTCAGCCAGCCGTAGAAGCGTTGCTTGCGACTGCGCGGGGTGAACCCGTGCTGGGTAATCACCAACGGCAAGTCAAACAATGTCGCGCCGACCCAGCCAAACACCAGGCCTTTGAAATTGTGCGTATTGATCAGCGGATGTTCAGCCCGCCGATAACGTAAATGACCCAGCAATTGCCCAATTCCCGCGAAAGCGCGGCAGTCGATCCCGGCCTCGCGGAACCGGTCGATCAGCGCCGGCGGCGCATCCAGAAACAGCACCTGGTGGTGCCCCGGCGTCGCCAGGCAATGGTCCAGCAACATCCGCTCAGCGCCATAAAAGCCGCCGCTGCTGATCAAATGCATGATCGGCAGCGCGCTGGCGTTGAGCGGCCCGTTCAATGGCGCACCCAATACATGAGGCTAGGCACGGTCCAGTTCTTGTGCGGGTTGTTCGGCAGGACGTCCTGATCGTTGATCACCAACAGCACCGGCAAGCCCAGTTCATGGGTGATTTGCGCTGGATGTTTGAAGCTGTGATCGAAGAACTCACGCACGTAGACGAAGGCAATCGCCAGCAGCAGACCGGTCAGCATCCCGAACGGAATGATCAGCAGCGGTTTGGGAAACGCCACCTCGCTCGGTTCGAACGGCGGGCTGAGCACCCGGGCGTTAGACAAATCGCTGTCCAGCGCGCGAGCGGTGCTGCTTTCGGCAAAGCGCTGGGCGTAGGTGGAGAACGCCGCGTGCAAGGCATTGATCTCGGTATCCATCTGCTGCAGCTTGCTCTGAGCCACTTGCAACTGGTGGATGCGATTTTTGAACTCGGCGATACGCGCGGTTTTCTGGTTGATCACCGAGGTGACAATGGCCAGGTCGCTGGTGCGTTCCTGAATCCGGTTGCTGACGATTTTCAGGAACTGCTGGCGGGTGCGGGTAATTTGCTCGCGGGCCAGCAACATCGGTTCACTGCCCGGCTGGAACACCGCCAGGTCGTTCATGTAGCGGCTGACTTGAGTCGTCAGTTGCTCACCGATCTGCCGGATCTCCCGGTCTTCGAAGGCAATGTTGTCCACCGTGGTGGTGAAGGTGAAGGGGAAGGTGTAGTCGTTGAGCCGAGTGGTATTGTTGGCCGCCGCCAGCGCGGTTTTCAGGTAGTCGAGCCAGCGCTGGCTTTGCAGCAAGCGATCCTGATACTGGTTCAGGTTCTCTTCCTCGGTGTTGATGGCGTTGAGGCGGAAGGTGATTTCTTCCTTCGGATCGGACGCACCGATCTTTTCGAGCAACGCCAGTCGAGTGCCTTCCAGGCCATCGAGCCGCACCTGATACTGCTTCTTCTTGGTTTCGTAGAAGCTCTGTGGCAGGTCGATCGATTGCAGTTCCTGACGGCTGGCCAGGTAGTTTTGCAACATCGTTGCGACAAACCGGGTGCCTTGGGCCGGATCGCTTGAGCTGTAGATAATGGAGATCACGTTGGAGCCGGGCAGGGTGTCGATCTTCAGGTTATCGATGGCCTCCTGGGTGAAAGTATCCAGGGTGGTGTCCCGCACCGGATCGATTGCAAGCCCGAGCGCGCCGCGCACCGGGTTGATCACGTATTCACGCAAGGGGTTGGTCACGAAACTCTGGATCGGTACGGTCACCAGTTTGTTGAAGGCCCCGGGGTTGGGCGTGTACTCGCCTTTGGCCTGCAGGTCGCTGATGGTCTGACGGATCAGGGCCGGCGAGCGCAGGATATTGCTCTCTGTTTCCATATCCGCCAGTGACGGCGGAATGAAAGAGGCATCACCTTGGGTCAGGGATGTGGTGGCGTCTCCCTGAGAGAGTTTTTTGGACTGCACGAGCACCTGCGCGGTGATATCGAAGCTCTGTTTGAGCACCAGTGGCAGGAGCAGGGCGATCACTGCAAAGATCAGGAAGATTCGCTTCACCAACCGCTTGTTGGCGAAGAAAATCCTGAAGAACTCATGCAGGTAGTTTTCCTTTGGGTTCATGATCGGTCACCTGAGCGTTAGTTGTTACTGCCTTTGTTGTCGACGCGGTAGCCGAAGCTGAAGCCGACCCCCTGGAACAACACCACGTCCGCCAGTTGCCGCGCGAGTTCACCGGCGCTGGCCAGTTTGGTCTTGGGCACGTAGAGCATGTCGTCCGGTTGCAGGTAAGCAATCTGCGACGCGTCACCGGACAAGGCTTTCTCCACGTCGTAGCGCACGGCCTGCACTTGGTTGCCGTTGCGGCGCATGATCACCACCGAATCGAGGCGCGCCTTGACGCTGGTGCCACGGGCCAGGGTCAACGCTTCGAGCACCGAGACCGGGCGGCGAATCGGGTAGGAGCCCGGCTGCCCGACTTCACCCAGCACATAGATTTCGTTGCCCGATGTGGATTTGAGCATGACGTCGACTGTCATCCGCCCCGGCAATTGCGCGTAACGTTGATTGAGGAACGTTTCGAGCTGGTTGACGGTCATGCCTTGCAGCGGCACGGAGCCGATTTCCGGAAAACTCGCATAGCCGTCGTTGCCCACGGTGATCTCCCGGCTCATGCCGGTAGCGGGGTGGTTCAGGGCGCTCTTGAGGTTTTGCTCGTTGCTCAGCGGGCTGGTGACCAGCACGGTCAACTGGTTGCGATTGGGCTGGAACAGGGCTTTGCGGTTATAGGCGCGCTGGATTTCCTCCCGGGCCTGGACCGAGGTCATCCCACCGATTTTCACCGAGGTGTTGGCCCCCGGAAGTTCGATGGTGCCATCGGGCAGCACCAGTTGCGTGCCGTTGAGCTGGCTGGCCGCGGTGAAGTTCAGCGCGACCTGGTCACCGGGCTGAATGCGGTAAGCCTCCGAGCCACTGGTGCTGACGTGGAAGATCACATCCAGCACGTCCTTGGGCCGCAAGGTCTGTTCGACCTTGGGCATATCGGTGGCCTGGGCGTTGGCCGGCTCGGCCGTGAGGATCTGCACCGGCATGTTCTGGGTTTCACTGGTGCTGGAGCAACCTGCAAGCGGTAGCAACAGCAGGACAAGCACTTTGGCATTCATGACTTCATCCTTCAGGTGGGTGCTTACAGGTTTTTGTAGAGCCATTTGGGCATGTAGTACTTGCGCCGGTTGAAGACGCTGCCCACCAGTTTCGCGCCGGCCTGGGTCAGGCGTTGGGCCGCGGCCTGGGCCACTTCCCAGCGGGTGTCTTCCGCGCGCACCACCATGATCACGCCGTCCACCAAAGTGCTGATGACCAGGGTGTCGACGGCCTCATACACCGCATCGCCGTCGATCACCACGAAGCGATACCGATCGACCAACTGTTCGAGCAACGGGATCAGCTGTTCGCTGGTCAGGTGCTCGGTACCGCGGATGTGCCGCCCGTTCGGCAGGACGTGGAAGGGCAGGCTGGAGACGGTCACCAGGCAGTCCTGCAGCGGCGGCGGAGAGTCGTTGAACAGCAGGTCGCGAAAGCCGCGTTCTTTGCTCAGCCCCAGCTGTTGCGTGAGGTTGCCCGTCGACTGGCTGGCGTCCACCAGCAGCACTTGGCCGTTGCTCATTGACGCCAGTTGGCTGGCCAGCGCCAGGGCACTGGTGGTGGTGCCCGTGCCTGCGTTGGCAGCGGTCAGAAAAAGGATCCGCAGATCCAGGTCGAGCACGGTCGAGGTCAGGTTGGACTCGCTCGGGCTGGCGATGGTCAGGCTGTTATTCGATGAACCGTCCATTTAACTCGCTCCGTGGCCGTTGAATACGATGAAGGGGGTTTTCAACAGAATCTTCAGATCAAGCAACAGGCTCTGCTCGGCGATGTAGGTGAGGTCCAACTCAACGCGCTGGTCGAAGTCGATATTGCTGCGCCCGGAGATCTGCCACAGGCCGGTCATGCCGGGGTAGATGCTCAAGCGTGCAAGGTGACTGTCCTTGTAACGATGGGCGTTGAACGAGGTCGGGCGCGGACCTACTAAACGCATGTCGCCGCTCACCACATTGATCAGGTTGGGTAATTCATCGAGGCTGCTGCGCCGCAGGAAGCTGCCGATGGGGGTAATCCGCGGGTCGTTGTCGATCTTGAAGTCGATGGCGTCGGCACCGTGCTTGTTCAGATGCCGCAGGGACTCCTTGAGCTCCTCGGCGTTGACCACCATGGTGCGGAACTTGTACATGCCGAACATGCGGCCGCGGTAGCCGGTGCGTTTCTGCACGAACATCACCGGCCCCGGGCTGCTGAACTTGATCGCCAGTGCCAGGCCCAGCAGTACCGGGGAGATCAACAGCAAAATCACCAGTGCACCGAGGCAGGCGAGCACCCGATTGGTGCGCGACAGGGTCCAGGACCGACCACCGCTGCGGCCGGTCACCCAGCCGTGACCCTGCACGTGGATCGCCTTGTCGAGGCGCATCCGGTGCTCGGGATCCAGGCGGTTATCACTCTGCATGTGATCGAGCAACATGCCTTTTTCATGTCCAGTCATAGAGTCCTCCGCTAAAGCCCGGCCATGTATGGCGAGTGGGCGCTACGCAGTGGGTAGTAGTCACGGAACCAGGCGATGAATCGTCCGAGTCCTTCATCCAGCTCTATCCGTGGCTGGAAACCGGTGGCCAGTGCCAGATCGCTGGCATCGGCGCAGGTGTTGAGCACGTCGCCCGGTTGCAGGGGCAGCAACTCGACGAGGGCCTTTTGCCCGAGGTGCTTTTCCAGCAGCGCCAGGTAGTCCTTGAGCGCTACCGGCTGCTGTCCGCCAATGTTGTAAATGCGCCATGGCGCCATGCTGCTGGCCGGATCCGGTTGCTCGCGGTTCCAGTCCGGTGCCGGCTGGGGGGCGCGTTCGATCAGGCGGGCGATGCTCTCGATGATGTCGTCGATGTAGGTGAAGTCCCGCTGGTGCTGGCCGTAGTTGAACAGTTTCAGCGGCTGCCCTTCGGCGATCGCCCGGGCGAACTGGATCGGCGACATGTCGGGCCGGCCCCAGGGCCCGTACACGGTGAAAAAACGCAAACCGGTGCAGGGAATGCCGAACAGATGGCTGTAGCTGTGGGCCATCGACTCGTTGGCTTTTTTGGTCGCGGCGTACAGCGACAACGGATGGTCGACGTTGTCCTTGACCGTATAAGGCGTGTGCTGGTTGGCGCCGTACACCGAACTGGACGAGGCATAGATCAAGTGCCTGACCGGGTGGTGACGGCAGCTTTCGAGAATGTTGAGGAACCCGCTCAGATTGCTGTCGAGGTAGGCCCGAGGATTTTCCAGGGAGTAACGCACCCCGGCCTGGGCCGCGAGGTGAATCACCACTTGCGGTTGTTCACACTCAAACAGTGCGTCGAGGGCCTCGGCGTCGGCCAGGTCGACTTTTGCGAGGGGGAAATCGCCGACCTGCTCGCGCACCCAATCCACGCGATCATGTTTGAGTTGCGGGTCGTAGTAGTCATTGAAGTTGTCCAGCCCGCACACCTGATGCCCGTCGCTCAACAGCCGCAACACACAATGGGCACCAATGAAGCCGGCGGCTCCAGTGACGAGTATCTTCATGATCGTGGCGCCTCGGGAGCAGCCAATGCCGCAGCTTGGATCAGGCCGACGTAGCCCGTACCAAATACGCTTACGTCCATATTGGCGCGCCTCGTAAGACGGTGGATGTAACTGAAATGAGACTGTCAAAAGGGGTATAGCCCAGCCTTGGGAAAGCGTGTCAGCAAAATGACGGGTAGCGCGGGCTGAAAACCCTGATTTCACGGGCTATTTGCTATCAAGTGCTTGCCGTTGCTGGATTTGTCGCAGTTTTTAGGGGTTTCAAGAAAACGATAAACGGTCGAAAGGCTTGTATTACAAGGGTTACAGCCGTTTTGAAGCGTCAGATTTGAGTTAATGTTTTTTTGACGCTTTTGGCAAAAAACCGGCATTTCTTGCGCTTTCATGGCTCGGTGCTAGTGTCAGAAAATGGCTGATAATCATTGGTTTCCATTGGCCAATGGCAGCCATGGAGGTACTGCATCCACCATGATCCGATACTTCAAGGAACTGTTGCTGGTTCTGTATTTACTCAAAAGCTACGACTATTACCTCGATCGTCTCGAGGCATTGGGCATCGGTTTGCCGATGTTGCTGTATGGCGGGATGTTCGTGGTGCTGACGATCGCGCTGTTCATGACCGCCTATATTCGTCAGACACTGGTCCGTCATTTGTTTGCGTTGGCGCTGTTTGGCTCGGCGATTTTCTTTGACGTGTATACGCACGTGACCGCCAGTTACCTGACTTACAGCAGCTTTGTGTCGCTGGTGTATTCCGGCGGGTTCATTCAGGAAGCGGCTTACCAGTACCGCGATGCGATCATCGGTGCGATGGTCAGTGGCTTGTTGCTGCTGTTGGGTATCGGGCTCAAGCCGCGTCGACGGCTACCATTGCCGGGGGCGCTGTTGGTGGCGGCACCGGTGCTCGGCGTGCTGCTGCTCAGTGTCGTGTTGTTCGTGCGGGCCGGCGAGGGCGCCCGTGGCTTGCCGATCATGTACACGCCGTTGGCCTATCTGAATCTGTTTACCTATGAAGCACTGCACAACACCGTCGGCCCGCGCGAGCCGGTGAGTCTGGCGCGCATCGATCAGCCGGTGGACCACGACATCGTACTGATCATCGACGAGAGCATTTCCGGTAATTACCTGGACATCAACACGCCATTCGGTGTGCACAGCAACCTCAAGGAAGCGCACCCGGGCGTGGACATCTTCAATTACGGCTATGCCGCGTCCATCGCCAATTGCAGCGCCGACACCAACGTCACGTTGCGCTATGGCGGCACCCGTGGCGATTACATGCGGATCAACACCACACTGCCGTCGATCTGGCAGTACGCGAAAAAAGCCGGGCTGCGCACGGTTTACATCGATGCCCAGCGTACGGGCGGCAACTTGCAGAACCTGATGAACAATGTCGAGAAACAGGACATCGACGAGTTCGTGCAATTCGACCAGACCAGCGTGCGTGAGCGCGACATGGCTGCGGCGGCCAAGCTGATCGATCTGCTCAACGACGGCATACCGGAGCTGGTGGTGATCAACAAGGTCGGCGCGCATTTCCCGGTACACGACAAATACCCGGATGCGTTTATGGCCTACCGCCCGACATTGCCTCGGGGGCAGTTTGTCGAGGTGGCGGACACCGGTAAGCGCGATGGCTTCAACGGTCAGCCGGATGATTGGGTGTTGTACCGCAATGCCTATAAAAATACCGTGCTGTGGAATGTCGGCGAGTTCTTCGCACGGGTTTTCGCCCAGGCGGACTTGCGCAATGCGTTGCTGATCTACACCTCGGACCATGGGCAGGATCTGCATGAGCGAGGGAACCCGGGGCTCAACACTCACTGCGGCAGTGATCCGGTGGAGGAAGAGGGGTTGGTGCCGTTGGTGGTGATTTCGGGCAGCGACTTGAAGACCCTGGACTGGCAGGCGCAAATGCCGGCCAACAAGGATCGCTCCAGTCACTACAACATCTTCCCGACGTTGTTGCAGTTGATGGGCTATGACCTGGCGGGGATCGAGGCGGTGTATGGCAAACCGTTGAGTGTGTCGACGGCGGATGATTTCACCTTCAACTATCGCTTCAATGCGCGGCTCGGCGCTGTGCCTGCGTGGAAGTACATCGATCTGAAGAGCATTGTGACGCCGGGGCCGGTGGTGCCGAGTGTGGCGGTGGGGCAGTGAGATTTTGATGAAATGGCCTGGCCTTATCGCGAGCAGGCTCGCGATAAACGATAACGCGGTCCTGCTGCCGTCCGCTATCCTAGGCCCACTGCCTTCAACGAGCCTCCTCTCATGCTTTCGGTCCAGGGCGTCTTCAAAAGCTACGCCACCCCCCAAGGCCCTTTGCCGGTATTACAAGGCGTCGACCTCTCATTGAAACCCGGCAGCAGCCTGGCGTTGATGGGCGAGTCGGGCAGTGGCAAAAGCACCTTGCTGCACCTGATCGCCGGCCTGGACAAGGTCGATCGCGGCAGCATTCGCAGCGGCGAGCATCGGCTGGAACAGATGAACGAAGGCCAATTGGCCCACTGGCGGCGCACCGAAATCGGCCTGGTGTTTCAGCAGTTCAACCTGATCGGCAGCTTGCGGGTCGAGGACAATCTGGCGTTTCAGGCGCGTCTGGCCGGGCGCCACGATCCGCGTTGGCAGGCGCATCTGGTGCAGCGTCTTGGGTTGGTGGATCTGTTGCAGCGCTATCCGGAACAACTGTCTGGCGGGCAACAACAGCGAGTTGCGCTTGGCAGGGCGTTGGCCTCGCAACCGAAACTGCTGCTGGCCGACGAACCCACCGGCAGTCTCGATGAAGCCACCAGCGATGAGGTGTTGAAGTTGTTGCTGGAGCTGCTCGACGACAGCCCGACGACGTTGCTGATGGTCACTCACAGCCCAAGGGTCGCCGCGCGGCTGGCGGAAAAAGTGGTGCTGCACAATGGCCGTCTGGCTGGCGCGGACGAGCGCTGAAGTGCGGGTTTTTCGCGAGACATTGCGGGCGCTGCTCAGCCATTGGCGGCAACACCCGGTGCAATTTTTCAGTGTGCTGACCGGGCTCTGGCTCGCCACCAGCCTGCTTACCGGCGTGCAAGCGCTGAACAGTCAGGCACGGGAAAGCTACGCACGGGCCAGTCAGCTGATCGGTGGCGAACCTCAAGCCAGCCTCAGTGCGCCCGGCGGCGGGGTGTTCCCGCAGCAATTGTTTATCGACCTGCGTCGCGCAGGTTGGCCGGTATCGCCCGTGTTGCGAGGCCGGGTGACGCTCAAGGGCCATGAAGACCAGCGCTTGCAGTTGATGGGCATTGAACCGGTGTCGCTGCCGGCCGGTTCCGCAGTGGCCGGGCAGACATTACCGATCGAGCAGGTTGTCGAGTTCTTTACGGCGCCGGGCAGCACCTGGATTTCGCCGCAGACCTTGCAGGCGTTGGGCTTGGGCGAAGGTGAAACACCGACGGCCGAGAGCGGCATCGCCTTGCCGCCACTGCGTGCCCAACCCGACATGGCCCCCGGTGTGTTGCTGGTGGACATCGGCTTCGCCCAGCAGATTCTGCAATTGCCAAATCAACTGTCACGTCTGTTGCTGCCCAAGGATTTCACCGCGACCCTGCCTGATCAGTTCAAGGGCCAACTCCAGCTCATCAGCAGCGGCGAAGAAAACAATCTTGCGCGCCTGACCGAGAGCTTCCACCTGAACCTCGATGCCCTGGGCTTTCTGTCGTTCGTGGTCGGCCTGTTCATCGTGCACGCGGCGATCGGCCTGGCGCTGGAGCAACGTCGAGGCTTGCTCAGAACCCTGCGCGCCTGCGGCATCAGCGCGCGGATGCTGATTGCCGGCCTCGCCGTCGAGCTGGGAGGTCTGGCGTTGATCGGTGGTGTCGCCGGCGTGGTCAGCGGCTACCTGCTGGCCGGCGTGCTGTTGCCGGACGTTGCCGCCAGTTTGCGCGGCTTGTACGGCGCGGAAGTGCCGGGACAGTTGAGTCTCAGCCCGCTGTGGTGGTTCAGCGGTATTGGTCTGAGCCTGTTCGGCGCGTTGCTGGCCGGCGCCAACAGTTTGCTGCGAGCGGCACGTTTGCCGTTGCTGGCGCTGGCCGATCCGCAAGCCTGGCATCAGGCCCACGCGCGCTGGTTGCGGCGTCAGGGTTGGGTCGCGGCGATGGCTGCGCTGATCGCGGTGTTGGCGTTGATGTTCGGCGACAGCCTGAGCAGTGGCTTCGTGCTAATGGCCGCGTTGTTGATCGGCGCCGCGCTGGCCTTGCCGGTGGTGTTGAACAGCGTGCTCAACCGGGTGCTTCGGCACAGTCATTCAGTGCTCGGCCAATGGTTTGTCGCCGACTGCCGTCAGCAGTTGCCGGCCCTGAGCCTGGCCTTGATGGCGCTGTTATTGGCGCTGGCGGCGAACATCGGCGCCGGCAGCATGACCGCCGGTTTCCGCCAGACCTTCAACAACTGGCTCGAACAACGCCTGACCGCCGAGTTGTATGTCAATCCGCAAAATCCGGCCCAGGCCCGAGAGCTTTACACATGGCTCAAACAACAACCCCAAGTCAGCGCGGTGCTACCCAACTGGCAAGTGTCGATTCAGTTACAGGGCTGGCCGGCGGATGTCTTCGGCGTGATCGATCACCCGACCTATCGTCAGCACTGGCCGTTGCTGGAGGCCTTGGGCGACGACCCTTGGGAACGACTGGCCAAGGACGACGCGCTGATGCTCAGCGAACAACTGGCCCGGCGGTTGAAGGTGCGCCTGGGTGATCACATGACCATTGCCACGCCCAACGGTCCATGGTCGCCACGGATCGTCGGGATCTACGCCGACTACGGCAATCCCAAGGGCCATCTGCTGGTCAACATCAATCACCTGCTGCGCGGCTGGCCGCAGCTGACACCCAGCCGTTTCAACCTGCGCATCGAGCCCGCGTCGATTCCCGCGTTCCTGGCCGCGCTGCAAGCGCGCTTCGCCCTGGACGACAGCCGCATCGTCGATCAGGCCCGGCTCAAGGGTTGGTCCACACAAGTGTTCGAGCGCACCTTCGCCGCCACCGCCGCACTCAACAGTCTGACGCTTTGCGTCGCGGGCGTGGCGCTGTTCATCAGCCTGCTGACTCAGAGCCAGAGCCGCCTCGGACAACTCGCGCCGCTGTGGGCGCTGGGCGTGACGCGGCGACAGTTGATGCTGCTCAACCTCGGGCAGACCTGGTTGCTCGCGGTGCTGACGTTGGTGCTGGCATTGCCGTTGGGCATCGCATTGGCGTGGTGCCTGGACACGGTGATCAACGTTCAGGCCTTCGGCTGGCGCTTGCCGCTACGGGTGTTTCCACTGCAACTGTTGCAGTTGATGGGCCTGGCCTTGCTCGCCACGTTGCTTGCGTCGGCGTGGCCGTTGTATTCGCTATATCGCACGCAACCGGCGGATCTGCTGAGGACGTTTGCTCATGAAGATTAAAGTCGGCGTGTTGTTACTGGCGTTGCTGAGTGGCTGCGACAACACGCCTGCGCCGGAAAAAGGCTTCGCCGGTCTCGGCCATCAGGCTGCCGCATTTACCCCGGTGGTGCCTGAGCGAGTGTTCAGTTTCCCGGCGGACCATGGCCCCCATGATGGCTTTCGCATTGAATGGTGGTACGTCACCGCCAACCTCAAGGACGATCAGGGGCGCGAGTTCGGCGCGCAATGGACGCTGTTTCGCAGCGCCTTGAAAGCGACGCCCGAGCAACCTGGCTGGGCCAATCAGACTATCTGGCTGGGCCACGCGGCCGTGACATCCGCCGCCGCACACCATGCCGCCGAACGCTATGCCCGAGGCGGTGTCGGCCAGGCCGGAGTGATCCTTAAGCCGTTCAATGCATGGATCGATGACTGGCGTTTCAGCAGTCAGGCCACCGACGAAAACCCACTGGCAGACCTGCAACTCAGCGCCCGCGACAAGGCGTTCAGCTACCAGCTTCGACTGACGTCAACCCGGCCACTGGTACTTCAGGGAGACAAAGGCTTCAGCCAGAAATCCGAACAAGGCCAGGCGTCGTACTACTACAGCCAGCCTTTTTTCCAGGCCAGCGGCACCCTCGAAATCGACGGCAAAACCTACACGGTCAACGGCCCGGCCTGGCTCGACCGCGAGTGGAGCAGTCAACCGCTGACCGCCAACCAGACCGGTTGGGACTGGTTCTCCCTGCACCTGGACAGCGGTGAGCAAGTGATGCTCTACCGCATGCGGCAAAAGGACGGCGCGCCATACCTCACCGGCACCTGGATCGACGCTCAGGGGCAGACGCAGTTGCTGCACGCCGACGATATCAGCCTCACACCGCAAGACACCGCCAAGGTCGCCGGGCGTTCGATGCCTGTGCGCTGGTCGATCAACATCCCGGGCAAGCGCCTCGAAATTACTATCGACGCCCTCAACCCCAAAGCCTGGATGGACTTGCGCATTCCTTACTGGGAAGGGCCGGTGCGGCTGAGCGGCAGTCATGGGGGGCAGGGGTATCTGGAGATGACTGGTTATTGACCCGGAACTCTCGGCGCCACGCTGTTCGGCGAAATTGAAAGATCTGAAAGCAGGGTAGAGCGTTGTGCTGACCTGTAGCGATGTGCTGAAAGTGGCCTGCCAGCACCCAAGCTGATCATTACTTGTACGTATTGATTGTTCTTGTGCGGATAGCTGTATAAGAACAATCAATTTTAATGGTCGAACCGGTGCGTTTAGGAAGTTTGTAGACGTTGTGTAAGCGGGGCCTTACGAAATATTACGTGCATAAATTTCATGTTTGTACACGAGGACATATCTGCCAAATTCTATTAAAATCCTTCCCGTTCGCCCGGTGTCAGGGCTCTTTACCGGTGCATGGATTGCCAGGCCATTACACTGGGCGAACACCTTCTTTGGGAGGTGCTGTTTAAAAGTTTCGGATATAAAAATGGGCGACCTTGGGGTCGCCCATTTTTATTGGCTGATGGAGCCAATCCGGGTCAGGATACGGTGTACGCCATCAACAGCCAGATTCTGGCGTCAACTTGAAATGGTATTCACTCCCCGCGTGCCGGCCTGGAGCTGCTGTCGGTAATTGGCTGCTCGTTGAAGCACTCGGGTCAAGGACTGAAAGTTTGTCGGTTTGGTTAAAATATCATTGGCTCCGGCGGCCCTGAAACGTTCAATCTCGCTCGAAAAAGCGTTTGCGGTGAAAGCAACGATATAGCAAGTATCGCCCAGCGGTCGTTGGCGGATTTTACGCATGGCCGCTAATCCATCCATAACAGGCATATTGATATCCATGAAAATGATATCCGGAGTCGATGTCATACACTGATTGACCGCCTCCAGGCCATTTGACGCGAGGTCAGGCGTATAACCCAATGCCTGTAACATCGCCAGAGCAACTTTCTGGTTAATTGGATGATTCTCCACCAGCAGGATATCCAGTGGATAATCCTGGGCAAAAGAAGCGTCGAAACCAACCGCTGCCTGATTGCTCTCGATGGGTATCTCCGAAACTGAAAAAAGCTCCATGGGGAGTGAGAAAAAGAACGTCGATCCAACGCCAGGCTGACTGGTGAAGGACAACGTCCCCTGTTGTGCCTCGACCAGATTCTTGCAAATGGAAAGACCGAGCCCGCTCCCGGTAAAGCGTTGACTGGTCGGCCCTTTAAACTGGGTAAAAGGCTTGAACAGGCTGCTTTGCCGAGCCAAGGGGATACCTATGCCGGTATCGCGTATGGAGAAGTCGAGGCGCGCTCGAGGGCCGTAACCACGAGTCGTGACCACGAGTGATACTTGTCCGGCTTCGGTGAATTTGACCGCATTGCCCAACAAGTTGATCAATATCTGGCGAAGGCAATCGCTATCGGCTTTGACCCACGGCGGTACGTCCGGTGAGACCTGGGCCTCAAGGACTATTGGTTTGTCCTGAATGTTTTGCCGGATCATTTCAATACTGGATGAAACCAGTACTCTCACGTCGAATACACGAGGCTTCAATTCAAGTTTGCCCGCTTCGATTTTTGCCAAGTCAAGAATATTGTCGATAAGAGACAACAGGGTTCGTCCACTGGTATGAATCGTTTTTACCAGATTATTTTGCTCGGAAGTGAGGGCAGACCCAGCCAACAACTCGGTCGCGCCGATAACCCCGTACATGGGGGTGCGGATTTCATGACTCATGGTGGCCAAGAATCTGGTTTTTGAACGATCAGCGTCCTCGGCGGCATTTTTTGCCTGATTCAATACCTGTTCGTTTATTTGCAATTGCTGAAGATGCGCACGCATGCGTAAAAGACTGAAGGCGAGAAATACCAGAATGGCAAGGAGGATATGGTGCAGGGAGTCCTGATTGAGTTGGTGGTAGTAATCCGCCAACGTCATCTCCGCCCCCACTACATAAACCGTTCCGTCCTGGGACTTCATCGGGACGAAGACAGCGCGAAAGTCTCCCCAGTGATCCGAGTAATCGATCCAGGTGGGCTCGGTGCGCTCAAAACTGTCGAGCAAAGCCTGACTGGCATCGGGATAAGGATCGAAAAAACGTACGAAATTCTGCTCTTGAATTTCTTTTTTCGATGCGCTGGAACTGACTAGATAGGCTTCCCCAGCGCGTTTGACCACACTGTAGACAAACGCGGTGCCCATGGACTCGTTGAACCTGGAAAGCCGCTGAATGGCATCCCAGTCTTGCGCTTCCGTTTTCGACTGTTTGTCGATCAGATTGTCATGGTAGCGGTCGCCGAGGATGGCCGAAGCGCCCAACGCGGCATGCAGCAGCTTGTTATTAATGTTGTCAGTGAGGATGCCTTGAGTCTCGACGTAAAGGTAGTAGATATAACCACTGACACCTACGATGTAGACCAAAAGTAACGCCCATGTTTTCCGTCTGAGTTTGAACATTCATCACAGCCTCCATACTGTGAGCTCAAGCATAAATTGAAGACTGGCTGAAAACCAATATTTCTCAGTGTGGAAATTACTTGACCGAAGCGCCAGTTTTTTGGGTTTCTTGGGTGGTCAAGATTTTGCGGAAGAGTCCAATATAGTGGAAGTTTGAAGGCTTTTGCTCCTGTATCAATAAATTTGCAGGTGATGTTTTAGCAGCCTCTTGCGAAATGCTGTGTGGATCAATTTGAGGAATGATATTAAACGTCGGATATAAAAATGGGCGACCCTGGCGTCGCCCATTTTTATTGGCTGAATTAAAGCTGCGCCCGTAACCGTCGTCCGACTACGTCCAGCATGCAGCACCTCGACAGGCGCTGCGGTGTCGAGCAAGCAAGGGAGGGATCGTGTAGTCGATGCCGTATCGAGTCATGGTCGAACCACCTGAACGAAATTGGGCAAAGGGCAGATTTGTAGTGGTCTAATGAAACCGGACACCCATTTAGGCGAGAATGCTCGCCAGATCGAGGTGTCAGATGACCAAACAACGCCGTTCCTTTTCTGCTGAATTCAAACGCGAGGCTGCCGACCTCGTGCTCAAGCAAAACTACAGCTACATCGAAGCCAGCCGTTCACTTGGCGTCGGCGAGTCGGCCCTGCGCCGCTGGGTTGATCAGGTTCAGCAAGAGCGCCAAGGTGTTACGCCGCAGAGCAAAGCATTGACCCCGGAACAACAGAAAATTCAGGAGCTGGAAGCCCGGATTGCCCGGCTTGAACGGGAAAAATCGATATTAAAAAAGGCTACCGCGCTCTTGATGTCGGAAGATCACGAGCGTACGCGCTGATCAATCAGTTGAGCGTCCATGAGCCGGTTGATTGGCTGTGCAAGCTGTTTGAAGTCACTCGTTCGTGCTACTACGCCCAGCGCCTTAGGCGCCGCACGCCTGATGTTGAACGACTTCGGTTGCGCAGCCGGGTGAACGAGTTGTTCACGCAAAGTCGTAGCGCTGCGGGCAGCCGCAGTATCTTGTCGCTGATGCTTGAAGACGGTGAACAACTTGGTCGATTCAAAGTGCGCAGCTTGATGCGCGAGCTTGATTTAGTCAGTAAACAACCCGGCTCACATGCCTACAAACGAGCGACAGTAGAAAGACTCGATATCCCGAATACCTTGAACCGTGAGTTTGATGTGCCAGCCCCGAATCAAGTCTGGTGCGGCGACATCACCTACATTTGGGCCCAGGGGAAATGGCATTACTTGGCGGTCGTACTGGATCTCTGCACGCGCCGGGTGGTGGGCTGGGCGTTGTCGGAAAAGCCGGACGCTGAACTGGTGATCAAGGCCCTGGATATGGCCTACGAGCAGCGTGGCAGGCCTTCGGGTCTGCTGTTTCACTCGGATCAGGGGTCGCAATACGCAAGCCGGCTATTTCGTCAGCGATTGTGGCGTTATCGCATGCGCCAGAGCATGAGTCGCCGGGGAAATTGCTGGGACAACGCGCCAATGGAGCGCGTGTTCCGCAGCCTAAAAACGGAATGGATACCGACCACGGGCTACAGAACGACTCAAGAAGCCAAGCGCGATATCAGCCACTTCTTGATGCATCGGTACAACTGGATTCGGCCTCACCAATTCAATGGTGGGTTGGCACCAGCTCGGGCCGAGGAAAAACTTAACGTCGTGTCCGGGATTAGTTGACCACTACAGATTACCCGTCACGAAGATTTGAATAAGTCTGCGTCTTGCGTTCGATCATCTAGTTAAAGAAAGTCAGACTTCTTTTCTCCATGCGGAAAAGGTGATGGCTGTTCCTTCTTCCTCGTTATCCTTGATCTCGATCTTGTAGGTGGCACCACCCGCAACGCCTTCAATCAATGCCTTTTCATCGTTCGCACTTAACTCGGCACCCTTGGCATTCTGTTTGTAAAACTCGACGACGTCGGAGAACTCGGTATAGGTTTTCAGCATGACCTCGAAATCATGTCGTGGGCGGCCTGCCAATTCGTCGAAGTCACCGTAAATCGGTGCGCCTTTCATGCCGGGCGTGGTGTACACGCCATCGACGCCGGCGCCCGCCAGATGGGCATTCTTCGGAAGCAACGGGAGCATCGCCTTCGGGAAGTCGGAAGGTAATTGCGAGGCGTTCCAGGAGTCTTTTTTCGGATCAGTGGTGATGTATTCGACCGTGGCAATTTTTTGCGCTCGAGCGCGTGTTTCGGGATCTTCACTTTCGGCCCAATACGCGATCAATGGCGGCAACTGTTTGCTCCAGACAATGATTGGGTCAGCGTCGCTCTTCTTGGCGCCTTTCGCCTGGAAGATGGTCAGCACGGTTTCTGGACCGGGATTGCAGGACAACGACTCTGTGCGTGATTTGACGGTACAGTGCCCATTGACCAGCCCAACGGCGATCAACTGCCCCTTTTCGTCCAGCAACAGCGCGCCGCGTTCGTCGCCGTGGTTACCGTCATCCATGGCGGTAAGCATCTTGCGCCCGGCAGGCACACCTTCCTCAAACGTCGAGAACTCTGAATCGAGAGATTCCAGTACTTGCGTCACGATCAACGAGCCATCGTTGGTGTAGCTGCCTGTCGCGTAACCGATGAAGTCAATCAAGGCGGCCCGTATCGCCGGATCTTCGTTGAGCTGTGGTGCGTGCTCCGGGGCAGGGTCGTTGGTGAGCAGCAGCACAGTGGCACCGTCTTCGCGCTTTTCTGATCGAAGTGACAGCGCAACGGCGTCAAGAGAAAGGGTCAATGCCAGAAGCATGGCGAATGGTCGTGCAATGGTAACCAAGGGTTCATTCCTTTGTTGGGTGGTGATCCGGTTTCTTTGGGAGTGACTTGTCGATGGCAATGCATCGGAAGCAAAAGGGGGACAGATTATTTTCATGGTCACGTAGAAACAAATCTGTCTCCACCATGGTTTTTAATATCGACGAACTCCGAGCGAGCCTGTCTTCTTGGTTAACGCTAAGGTAAATGCCTCCTCCGACGTGAACTTCAGTGTTTCCAGCCAGCTCATAAACCACTCGACGTCCAGTGCCACGAATATCTTTCGCCACTCAGCTTTTTTGCCTTCGCAAGCGGGTACTGCTGTCCCACTCAGTCCATGACCCTTGCCTTCGAAAAACAAAAAGTAGTCATCGTCGTAGCAGTAGCCGATCAATTTTGGCCAGTCAGCGCTGTGGGGTTGCTCCGGTACAAGATCCTTTTCGGCAATCACATAATAATTTCGGACTTTGTGGGGCTGTAGGGGAGGACGGTAGCTAGAAAGCCAGATCAGGCATTGAGTTGCTTTATCGGAGTCGTCCATCCAAGTCGATACTTTCTTGTCCAGTTCCGTAAATGTTCCTGCGGTGCCCATGCGATAAAACATTAACCAACCGTCTCGTCCTTCGTTGACTATTAAGTAGGTGTACCCATGAGCTTCGACGGTCAGCGACCAACAGCCGAAATATACTCGCTGATCCGAGAACTCGGTGACGGTGAATCCAGCATGTTGAACAGCATTTTGCAGATCGGGATAAGGCAATTGGCATACTCCTAGCAAAGTCTAAGTTCGCACCTTGAATTTTGCGCCTCCTCCGTGAGGAGGGGGAGGTCGGCCAGACGATTCTCAGGTTTGTTTTCATGAGCGCTTAGAAAATAAATCTGTCCCTTTGTCCTTATTTTATGCTTATAAATTTTCTAGATTTGTTGGTCCGCCATCATTTAGAAGTTTTGTCATTCGCCGATTGTAAAGCTCAATGTCTTGTGCGTTGTTGGCTTTGTTCAGTTCTTGACGCAGGAATCCCATGGAGTTAGATATTATCTGCTTTTCATTTCTAGACAAGTCGCGGATTAGATCGAACCCATTTGCAGCTAGGGCTGGAATCTTTTTTCGCATGTAGTAATAACAGCCAATATTTTCGAGAAGATCATTTGCATCTTCTACGGTGTTATTAATGGTTGCTACGTATTTTTTGAACGCGTTTGCTAATATGGACTCTGGACTTTTTTGTGTTTTTAGAAAGCCGCAAAGTCCTTGCCAGTTAATGATGTGTAGCTGAGTTCCCCAGTCAGGATCTTTCGTGAAATAAACGCCAGCCCCTCTGAAGTAGGCTGGGAATTCGTCTCTATTTAGCGCTTTTTCAAAGTTGCTGATCATTGGAGTTGTTCCCAGTCGTCAAATTGGCTCAGAAGTTTGTTCATGTCAGCTCCGTGATTGATTTTTTCGGACCCGATCAGGGCTGCTTCCTTCGTTCCGCTTTTTGTTTCGCCTCCAGGTACCCATTCTTTTGGATAGGCACCTGCTTCATTGCCATTTGGAATTTCATATTTAAATCTAGGATCATCAGGCTTGATTTTGACGAGGTAAATTTTGGCGGAGGAAAGGTCCGAGGAACCAAGGTTGAGCTCCTTGTTGAGCACTTGCCAGTTACCCCCACTAGCTTTGTATTTGGCAACCACGGTATCCATCTCTGATGGCAATCCTACAAATTTTCTAGGAGGGAATGTTGGATAACTAGAGCGTTCAATCCATTCGTCAATAACGACAAAGGAGCCTCCCTGCTGCTTGAAGGCTTCTTCGTGCATATTTACATAATGCTCCGGTAGATATTCACGTGTGTCAGCAGGCCTATTTCCTTTTTCAAGGTTAATCACTTCATCGTACTTAGCCTGGGACATGGGAATATTGTCGGGTTTCGTTGCATTTGCCGAATTATTGGGCAGCTTGCAATCAGGACCAGGACACGTTGAACTCAACCCCAACGGATCCACCCACCCCGTAGGGTTAGGCACGTACTGGTAGTTGTTCAACCCACCCGCAAGCTTGATCGGATCCGGCGTCAGATATCGCCCAGTGCCCGGATTGTAGTAGCGATGCCGGTTGTAATGTAAGCCCGTCTCAGCATCGAAATATTGGCCCTGGAAACGCAACGGGTTTTCGATTTCTGCGATATCGAGAGTAGCGAGATTGCCGTAAGCGCGGTATTTCGCCGACCACATGATCTCGCCGCTGTAGTCGGTGAGTTCCTGCGGCGTACCCAGGTGATCGAGTTGGAAGTAGAACGGCGTGGCTTCAAGTGGGCCTTCGCCATCGAGCATGGCCAGTGGGCGGAAGCTGCCGGGTTCGTAGATGTAGCTGCGATAGCGGTTGTCAGCGCTTTCGGCGATGAGACGTTCGCCTTGCCACAGGAATTCCGTGGTGTGGCCATCGACGGTTTTGGCGATGCGGCGGCCGAAGGCGTCGTACTTGTAGCTTGCGATGCTGCCGCCGGGGAGGCTGACACCGATCAGGCGATGTTGGCAGTCGTAACGATATTCGGTGACAAGTTTCTGCCCGGTGCCGCGACGTTCGCGAATCAGGTTGCCGTGGGCGTCGTAGTCATAGTGGCGGTCGCCCTGCATGAGCAGGCGGTTGCCTTTGACGTTGGCAAGATTCGCGGCCGGCTGGTCGCCTTGTCCCAGGAGGTTGCCCGCCGGGTCGTGGGCGAAGCTTTCAGGCGTAGCTCCGCGCACACTGATCAGACGATCGAGCGGATCGTAATGGTAGCTGCGGTTGCCTTTGCGGCTGTCGTCGATACCCGCAAGATTGCCGTTTGCGTCGTAGGCGTAGCGACGACGAAACAGGTTACGGTCCTGCTGGCTGACGGTGTGAGCTTGCAGTCGGCCTTGTTCGTCGTATTGGTATTGGCTGAGCAGCAAGCCTTGCTGGCGTTGTTGTTCGCGACCAGCGCTGAACTGGTGCGTGGTCAGGCGCGAGCCGTTGAGGTCGATGCTGCTCAGGCGACCGCCGGGTTGGTGACGGTAGTCGAGTTTGCTGCCGTCGGGGAGGCGGCAGTGGTTCAGTTGGCCGAGTTTGTCGTATTCGTAACGCGTGGTGCCCCAGCCCTGATGTTCGGTGATCAAGCGGTCTTGCAGGTCATATTCGTAGGCGAGGGGCCAATGACCGTCGTCGACGTTGACCAAACGGCCGAATGCATCATAGGTGTAGTGAATTTCCTCGCCATCGGCCAGGGTTTTCACCAGCAAGCGGCCGGCGGCATCGCGCTGGTATTCGGTGACCAACTCACTGCCGTCTTCGCCGAATTCGGTTTTCTTCAGCAGTTGGCCGTTGAGGTCGTACTCGTATGCAGTGCGGCGACCGTCGAAGCCGGTTTCCTGCTGAATCAGGCCGTTCGGGTAGTAATCGAGGTGGTAGTGCTCGCCACGTTCGTTTTCGATCTCGCTGAGCAGCAGGCGCGAGTTGTCGTAGCGGTAGCGCAACTGGCTGCCGTCCGGATTGATGCGACGACTGACCAAGTGCAGGTTATCGGCGTATTCGTAGCGGGTGACGCGGCCCAGTTCATCGCGTTCGGCAGTGACTTTGCCGTAGGCGTTGTAGGTGAATGCGCGCGTAGCGCCGCCAGGCAAAGTGATTTGTGCGAGGCGGTTGGCAGCGTCCCATTGGTAGTGGGTGATGGCGCCGGTTTCTTCCTGACGGGTGATCTGCCGGCCCAAGGCGTCGTAGCGATATTTGCGCTGGCCGCCGTCCGGTAGCTGTTCTTCGAGCAGTTGGCCGAGGTTGTTCCAGCCCAGTTGATGACGGCTGCCGTCGGGGTGACGGATTTCCAGCAGACGGCCCTGGCGGTTGTAACTGTAGTGGGTCGAATTGCCGTCCGGGTCGACTTGTTCGGTGATGTCGCCCTGATCGTTGCGCCAGTATGTCCACTTTGCCGGGCCACGGTTCACCACACGGACGTAGCCGTGGTAGTACTCGTAAGTGGTGGTGGCGTCTTCCGGCGGAATCACCGCAACCAGTCGACCGGCTTCGTTGTACTGGTATTCGGTGACGGCGCCGAGTGGGTCTTTTTCGGCGATCAGACGGCCCTTGTCATCGTAGGCCTTCAGGTGTTCGGCACCATCCGGGTCGACTTTGGCGACCAGTCGAGCCTGATCGTCGTGGGTGTAGACCTCTTCGCTGCCGTCAGCGTTGGTAACGGTGACGCTGCCCTTGTCATCCCAGGCGTAATGCGCGTCCATCTGCGAGAAGCTTGCCCAGTGATGGATGCAGCGGGCTGACTTGCCTTCTTTTTCCCATTCCCAGTAGAAGCTGGCACCACCCGCCAGTTGCCGCTCGAGAATGACGTTCTGCTCGTTATAGGCATAACGCTCGGCTTCACCGGCTGCGTTTTTGGCTTCGATCAGGCGGTGCTGGGCGTCGTAGCCATAGGTGACCAGGGTCTGGACAGTGCTCCAGGCATCTTCCAGGTTATCCGCCGGGCTAAACTGCTGGTAGTCGATGGCGACGATGTGTTTGCGGTCGTAACGCACGAGGAGGGCGCGACCGACGCCGTTATCGACACGTTTGATTCGTCCGTGAATGTCACGGGTGATGTGCAGGCGGTTGTCGTAGTTGTCGCTGATGGCGATCAGCGTCGCACCTTTGCTGTTGTAGCGGAAGTGGTAGAACTGGGTGCGTTCGCCGGCTTGGGTGAGGATCAATTCGGACGGATCGTCGCCAAGGAAAATTGCCGCTTCCGACAGGCTGTTGGTGATCGCCGGGCGCTGCACGCTGGGCAACGGGAAGGTGGTGACGCGGTTTTCGTGGTCGGTCCAGACCACCTCACCGTCGTTGATGTCGACGCGTTGCGCCAGGGCATGGCTCCAGCCGTAACCGAGGCCACAGTCGATTTCTGCGGCGCTGGTGCGATAGAGGCGCGTCCAGCTGAAGGGCAGCAGGCCACCGAGTTCACCGTCGGTCAGCGTCAGCAGCTCTTCGCCAGTAACCATCGATACCGGGCAACCATTGGTGCAGGTTTTCTTTGCACAGGCAGCGCTTTTGTCGTCAGGTGTTTTCGACTGAGTAGAAGCGTCGTCGACCTTTTCCTTTGGTGCGAGAGTAGTCTGTTTTTCTTTCTTGCCACGCGGAAACGAAGAAGCGTCTTTCACTTCCTGCTTCGGCGTATCCGTAGTCTTCGGCAGCTGATTTTTAGAACCGTTGGCGGCTGCCTCGTCGATTTTGAGCGCCGCCGTTTTGGTCGGCTTCATCGGTACGCTCTTGGCACTGGCAATCAGTGGCTTGGAAACCTCCGCGTGCGCTGGCAGGCTGTGCTTGCCGCTTAGACTCATCAGTTTCGCGGCCAGTTCTTCAAGGTATTTGAGCGCTGTGCCGGACTTGACCGTGGACAGGGTTTTGGTCCCCACCCGCACCGCGATCCCGGCACCGCCAGTGAGGCAAATACCCAATACCACGTTGATCAGGAATTCCGACGCAATGGCCGTCACCACGTCAACGATGACTTGCGGTGGCAGCATGCCGACCCACGCCACAATCGCCGAGACGTAAATGAACATCAATGGTTCGTCACTGAGGATCAGCAGACCCGAAGCAATGGACTCCTTGGACGCGGCGTAGAGCTTGTCGATCTCGACATCCGACAGGTACTTGCGCAGCTTTTCGAGGTTTTCCTTTGGGTGTGCGAGCAGTTCGAACAGGCTTTTGATGTCATCCCACAACCTGAGCAGCGCCTTCTCCAGACCATCCATCGCCCGTTTCAACAGAATGACGGAACGGCCCGCGCGGTCAGCAGCCGAGTAACTGTCCCACTGAGGCTGGAACTTGCTCGACCATTCACTTTGCAACCAGCCGTTCAGATTGCCGATCACTCCCTGGTAGGAGTCGTAGAGTGCTTTGACATTGCTTTGGGATACGTTCGGGAAAAAGGTGATGCGATACATCTGGCCCTTCTTGCAGCCGTCGATCACCTTGATGCCGCTCGGGCCGATCGTTGTTTCAATAACGGGGCCGGTGACGTCGTCGTAGAAAGTACCTTTGGTGACGGGTTCCAGTTTCACTGGTGTGTTGCCGATCGGTACGAATCGTGCTGA
This sequence comes from Pseudomonas sp. B21-019, assembly GCF_024749225.1. NCBI lineage: Bacteria > Pseudomonadati > Pseudomonadota > Gammaproteobacteria > Pseudomonadales > Pseudomonadaceae > Pseudomonas > Pseudomonas sp. B21-019. The sequence continues at coordinate 3,917,178 of NZ_CP087193.1, read as the reverse complement.
CTCGAACATGTGGATCAGCGTGAAGTCGCCTGCCAGAGGGCAGGTCGCGTAGGTCTCGACCTTACCGGTTTTGGTCTTGCGTTTGGTCACGCTGACTTCATTGCCGACCTTGAAGGTTTGGTCGACATCCAGTGCCCAACCGGTCAGGAAGCCATCCGCCCATTCCTTGTAATCGCTCAGGCAGTTCTTGAAGTCTTTGAGAATCAGGTTCACGTCAGGGGTTTTGGCGTCCAGCACGCGCAGGACCAAGGTACCAATCGGGGTATTCATGACGTGACTTCCTTTGTCAGCTGAGCAGCAAGACGCTCTGCCAAATCTTCTGTATTGGGTTGTTGGCGAACGAAGCGCTCGACCTTTTGGCGCAAGTTATTTTCGGGAAAGGCGAAGAACAGTTCCGGGCAGTCCTCTCCCAGCCACTGCATCAGGTTGTCGACAACGGTGGTGTGATCTTTTTCCGTCAAACTATCGAGCAACTTTTGCGGCACCTCCCACCACGGCCATTCCTTCGCTGGCGGTACGGCCCTCGGCCCCACTTCCAGGCTCTGGCCATTGATCAGATAACGGTCAAACACCGGCAATACTTCACCCGCGCCAGCACCTAGCCCTTCAAGAATCGGGTAAATATGTCGCCCGTCCCAGAACCGGAAAAACACTTCGGTCCCATCGGGCATACGCACCTGGGTCAAACTGCGCAGGTGCTCGAACACCACGTCCGGCGTACTGGTGGACACTGCCAGCCAACCCCAGTCCTGGGCATCGGTTTCGGTGATCCATTGCAGAAAACCAGCATTGGGTTTCAGCTCGGCGAGGTAAGGCATGACGGGCTGCCAATCGGCGTAAGGCGTGCCGCTCCAGATCGGAATCAGTTCCGGCGCCATATGTTGCTGGTAGAAGGCCTTCAGTGGCTCGGCATCACTGGCCGCACTCACAATCAAGTACAACCGCTCACCCGTCCGCAACGGCCGTTCAGCCAGCCACGCTTGTGGAGTCATCGGATCAGATCGCACAAGCACCTGCCTTGCACTTCTCGCACTCTTCACAGAACGGTGCGTTGCGTTTGAGGGTGTTGACTTGAGCCGGTGTCAACACCGCACCAGCCTTATCCGCATCAGCCTGTTTCAACGCTCCAGGCATCAGCGGTGCCGCGCCGGTGCCGCTGCCTGGGCTGCCGCCGGAGTTCATGTTGATCACCGGTCCGCTCAGCGTCACGCCGCTGGCATCGATCTTGATGAAGGTGCCGCCGGCCTTGAGGGTGAGTTCGCTGCCGGCTTCGAGCACGACTTTCATGCCGCTGCTCAGGTGGATTTCCTGGCCGGCTTCGATGAATTGGCCGGTGCCGACCTTGATGTGCTGGTTGACGCCCACAGTGAGGTGGTCGTTGGCGCGGGCTTCGACTTTGCGGTCGGCGTAGACGGTGTGGTGTTCTTCGGCCTTGAATTCGCTGTAGCTGTTTTGCTCGACGGTGTCGTGGCGTTCGTTGCCGACGCGAATTTTCTGGTCGTGCTCGACGTTTTCGTCCCAGTCGCGCTGGGCGTGCAGGAAGATCTGCTCCTGGCCCTTTTTGTCTTCGATGCGCAGTTCGTTGAAACCGCCGCCGCCCGGAGAGCTCAGGGTTTTGAAGGTGCTGCGGGTCTTGTTCGCCGGCAGGGCGTACGGGACGACGTTTTCCTTGTGGTACAGGCAGCCGCTGATCAGCGGTTGGTCGGGATCGCCTTCGAGGAAGCTGACCAGCACTTCCATGCCGATGCGTGGAATGGCGATGCCGCCGTAGTGGGCGCCGGCCCAGGCGGAGGAGACGCGCAGCCAGCAGCTGGTCTTGTCGTCGGCCTGGCCTTCGCGGTCCCAGTGGAATTGCACTTTGACGCGGCCGTATTGGTCGCAGTGGATCTCTTCACCTTTTGGCCCGGTGACCACGGCGCTCTGGCTGCCGAGGATCCGTGGCTTGGGGTGGTTCAGCGGCGGACGGTTCGGCACGTCCCAGGGGGTGGCCTGGAAGCGGTTGCGGTAGCCCTGGTGGAAATCGTCTTTGAGGTTGGTGGTGCTGCTGGTCACCGACTCTTCCAGCACTTGCGGCTGTTTGCCTTCGTGGAGGATTTCGGTCAGCAGCCACAGGTCGTTCCACTTGGCCTTGGGGTGTTGGGTCAGGGCCAGGAAGTGGCCGCTGACCAGCAACGGCTGATCGCTTCGACCTTCGGCCAACTGGAAGTCGCTGCGGTGACGCTCAAGGGCGCGTTTGGCCAGGTGCTTGCCGCGTTCGCGGTCGATGAAGCGACCTGGGTAGTCGTAGTCTTCGAGGTCGGGCAGGGCGTCGCCACGGTTCTCGCTTTCCAGTTTCAGGCGCGGTTTTTCGAAGTCGTAATCGCGGCGGGTGGTGCGGCTGGTGCGGGTTTCCAGGCGCAGGTCGAAGCGCTTGATTACCGGGTCGTTGGCGACCATGCCGGAGTCTTGCTGGTAGGCCACGGGCGCGAGTTTCGGGAACACCGTCTGGTCATCGCCGAACACCAGCTTGTGGGCCGTGGCGCTGTGCTGGAAGTGGTAGTGAATACCTTCTTCCTCGCACAGGCGCTGGATGAACTGCAGGTCCGATTCATCGTACTGAACGCAGTAAATGCGCTCGGGATAAATCGCCCCGACTTTGAATTCGTAGGCATTGCTCTGGATGCCGTGCTCTTCGAGGACCATCCCGATGATTTTCGGCACAGTGAGGTTCTGGAAGATGCGTTGGTTGATGCGGTGCGCCAGGTAGGACAGCTGCGGGCGCAAGGTCACGGCGTAGCGGGTCAGGCGTTTGCCCGAATCGCCCTGGGCGGCGCGGTAGATCTGGCCATGAATGCCGCTGCCGTCAGGCGAGAGCTGCAAAAAGGCCGGTTTGTGCAATAGCGTTTCGAGGTCCAGGGACGGCTGCTCACTGACCAGTTCCACCTCAAACACAAAAGGCTGGCTGATGGCTTCCCGACCTTGCAGGGCAAGGACCTGGAGATCGTTTTCCAGACCTTCGACAGTCAGGGCAAAGTGAGTCTGATTGGCCGGCGCGAACATCCCTTGTTCCTCGTGCAGTGCTGCGGCGCACGCCTACACCCAAACGGGCGCTTGCGGACGCGAAAATTCCTGGAAGGCGCAAATGACATCGACCAGCAGAGCTGGCCGATGTTTGGAACCGTCAGCCGCGATTAAGCGACTGGAACACGCCAGTCATCGGAACCCGAAGTACCGGATACTTCGTGGGTCCAGGTGATTTTGCGGTAGGTGAATTGCACTTCTTCCAGGTGCGTGAAGTGCGAGTTCGACGGATCCTGGCAGTTGTGCATTTTGTTGTTGATGGCGACGATGATCGCGTCTTCCAGTTTGGTGGTGTAGTAGTGCTCTTGGGTACCTTGAGCAGAGGTGCGGTACCACTGGATAACGATTTCGCTCATGCGCTCGCCGGAGGTCAGCGCCGCTTGCAACAGTGGCGAAGACTTGTCGTATACCTTGGTGATCACGACTGGCTTGTGTACACGCTGACCGGTCGGTTGGCCGGACTGTGGGTCACGCGGGATGATCACGTCGTGGCTGAAAGCCTGAACCATGACCTGGTCTTCGTGGCCTTCCTGGTAGGTGTTGCCAACGGAGTCGGCGGTGAATGCGCCGGCAGTGATCAGGCCTTGTTTCTCGCCAGTAACGGACATGTACGCTGGTGTAGCCATGGATGTGCTCCTTGCTAAAAGTGAGGGTGCCCGGGAGGCGGTATCGCCCGGTGGGTGCCTGACTGTTATCAAGGAGCGTGCCAGAAATATTTTTTGTCATATAAATCAGGTGGTTGAGGATATTTTTTAAACGTGGAGAGGTTTTTCGGCAGCGATCACCTGAAAAAGTGCGCAACTTCTTGCGCAGTGGTGCGCAAGAAGTTGCGCACTCGGCTGGAGGGCTTGATCCACCTGGCGTTCAGCGTTGTCGAGGTGTTTTTGGGACGAATAACTGCGCAAGAAGTTGCGCATCAAGGCTATGAGCGATCATCCCGATAGACCCAGCCGTCTGTCCGGGCAATTCCAGTGGCGATGGAATTTTTTTCCGGACCTGTCGCTCTGCTGATGTAGAGACGTGCCGATTCAGCGTCCGCCAGCGAGCACCCGGTAAGCCATGAACAAGACCCTGGACGATTACAACCGCATGCGTGACTTTGTGGCGACTCCGGAACCGGCCGCCGCCAAGCGTTCGGGCAAAAAAACGGTGAAGGATCATGCGCTGCAATTCTGCATTCAGAAACATGATGCCTCGCACCTGCACTATGACTTTCGCCTGGAGCTCGATGGCGCGCTGAAAAGTTGGGCCGTGCCGAAAGGCCCGTCGCTGGACCCCAAGGTCAAGCGCCTGGCAATCCACGTCGAAGACCATCCGCTCGATTACGCCACGTTCGAAGGCACCATTCCCGAAGGGCATTACGGCGCCGGCGAGGTGATCGTTTGGGACCGTGGGGTATGGATTCCCCAGGACGACCCGGCCAAGGCGTACGCCAAGGGCCGGCTGAAATTCGAGTTGCAAGGGGAGAAGCTCGGCGGCCTGTGGAACCTCGTGCGCACGCACATGCCGGGCAAGCAGGAGCAATGGTTTCTGATCAAGCATCAGGACGGCGCGGCCAGGCCCGAAAGCGATTACGATGTGGTCGCCGCCGAGCCCGACAGCGTGCTCAGCGATCGCACCATCGTCGCCAAGTCGAAACCCGGTCCCGTTAAAAAGCCAGCGGCGAGGACGCGCAGAAATACATCATCACAGCTGACAGGCGCCCGCAAAGCCAAACTGCCGGAGCTGCTCAAACCCGAATTGGCGACACTGGTGGAATCCGCACCGGACGGCGAATGGAGCTATGAGATCAAGTTCGACGGTTACCGGGTCATGGCGCGCATCGACCACGATGAGGTCAAACTCTTCACCCGCAACGGTCACGACTGGACCCACAAATTGCCGGAGCAGGCTGCAGCGCTGGCGGCGTTGGGCCTGGAATCGGCCTGGCTCGACGGCGAAATAGTGGTGGCGGACGAGCAGGGTGTTCCGGATTTTCAGGCGCTGCAAAATGCCTTCGATGCCGGACGTAGCGCCAGCATCGTTTACTACCTGTTCGATTTGCCTTATCTCAATGGCGTGGACCTGCGCGAAGTCCCTGTCGAAGCGCGCAGGGCGGCCCTGGCGACTGTGCTCAAGCCCAATGAAAACCCGCTGTTGCGGTTCTCCGACGCGTTCAACGAGTCCCCGGAGGCGTTACTCGACAGCGCCTGTAAAATGCACATGGAAGGGTTGATTGGCAAACGCCTGGGCTCGCCTTACGTGTCCCGGCGCAGCAGTGACTGGATCAAACTAAAGTGCAAGCATCGGCAGGAATTCATCGTGGTCGGCTTCACCGATCCCAAAGGCTCGCGCAGTGCCTTTGGCGCGTTGCTGCTGGGGCTGCACGACCGTGACAGCGGGGAATTGTGCTATGCGGGCAAGGTCGGCACCGGATTCAGCGAGGCGAGCCTCAAGCGTCTTTACGAACAACTGAAACCGCTGCAGACGAAAAAACCGTCGGTGGTCAACCCGCCCACCGGTGTTGAAGCCAAGGGTGTGCATTGGCTCAAACCCGTTCTGCTGGCGGAAGTGGCCTTCGCCGAGATGACCAAGGACGGCTCGGTGCGCCAGGCCGTGTTCCATGGGCTGCGCGAGGACAAGCCTGCCGCCGATATCACCGAGGAGCGTCCGACAACCGTGAAAACCTCAACCACTAAAACTAAAACCTCCCAAGCGGCACCGTCACAAGTCGGCCTGGAGCAGGGCAAGGTGCGCATCACGCATCCGGATCGGGTGATCGATGCCAGCAGCGGCACCACCAAGATGCAATTGGCGGAGTATTACGCCAGTGTCGCCGAGTGGATTCTGCCGCAACTCAAGGACCGGCCGGTGGCGCTGGTGCGCGCACCGGACGGCATCGCCGGCGAACTGTTCTTTCAGAAGAACGCCGAGAATCTGGCCATACCCGGCATTGTCACTCTGGACAAGGCACTGACCGGCCAACCGATGATGGTCATCAACAATGCCGAAGCCCTGATTGGCGCAGTGCAGATGAGTACCGTGGAGCTGCACACCTGGAACGCCACGTCGGTCGATCTGGACAAACCCGACCGCTTCGTCCTCGACCTCGACCCGGATCCGGCGTTGCCCTGGAAGAGCATGGTCGAAGCGACCCGGCTGACCCTCACGGTGCTGGATGAGCTGGGGCTCAAGGCATTTCTCAAGACCAGCGGCGGCAAAGGGATTCACCTGGTCGTACCGCTGACTCGCAAACACGGTTGGAACGAGGTCAAGGACTTCAGCCACGCGATTGTCAGTCACATGGCCAAGCTGCTGCCGGAACGTTTTTCCGCGGTGTCGGGGCCGAAAAATCGGGTTGGGCGCATCTTCATCGATTACCTGCGCAACGGTTTGGGCGCCACCACGATCTGCGCCTACGCCGTGCGCACCCGCGAAGGGCTGCCAGTGTCGGTGCCGATCTTTCGCGAAGAAGTGGCTGAGCTCAAGGGGGCTAATCAATGGAACCTGCACACCGTGCATGAGCGCCTGGCCGAGGTGGGCGATGAGCCCTGGGCCGACCTGAAGAAAACCCGGCAGACAATTACTGCCGAGATGCGGCGGCGGATAGGGATGAAAAAATAGTGAATCAGAAGACTGTGGCGAGGGGGCTTGTCGGAACGCCGCATCGCCCCGTTTGAGTGCGTAGCACTCACAAGATCTTTGGGACATCGGAGATTTTGGGGCTGCCTTGCAGCCCAACGGGGGCAAGCCCCCTCACCACAACAACTATTGCTTGCCGACTGCGGCAGCGAGCAGCGGCGCCACCTGTTCATCGGTCAATGCGGCGTGGACTTCCATGTTCATGAGGTCGCTCCATTCCAGCACCCACTTCTGAATCGCCACCGGATCACTGGCCTCGGCAATGCCCACACCGCTGGAGCCGCCGACAGCATGCCAACGCCCCAGCATGCTGACGCCTGCGGGTGGGGCACCACCGGTCTTGAGAAAGCGTTCGATCGCGCTGTTACGTTGTTGCGGACTGATGGACCAACGGACCATGAATAACATCTGCCACCTCCTGCTACGGACTGGCACCTTTTATCTTCGCGTTCCTGGCTGGCGCCGGGGCCACGGTCACGCCTGAGTTTCCAGCTACGTCCTGGCTGGCCTGAAACCTGTTCTCCCATGAGAAGGCATAGCAGCGGACCGTGCCGCGCGTACGACCGCTGATCCTGTTTCAGGGCATTCTAATGAACGTATCGGGATAACGGTGCAAGCCATCAGGCATCACGCAACAAGTCGTTGGCATTGAGCAGCTCGTAGGCGACTTCCGGATGTTTCTCCAGCCCTCGGCGAATGGCCGCCGGGATCGACTGACGGGTTTTGCGGCACAGGCCCGGCAGTTCGCCCAAGGTGATATTGATACCGCGCATGGTGCGCACTTCATTGAAACCCGGAGCGATCTCCACGCGCAGACCCAACTGCTCATACATTCGCCGTTGCAGACGCTCCAGGTCGCTCAGGCTCTGGAGGTTTTCCAGGCGTTCGATCAGGCGTTTCTCTTCCGACTGGGTCAGGCTCAGGATGCGCAGGTCCGTGCCGGGAGTTTCCAACAGCTGCTCACGCTCGCAGATGCAAGCACCGGGAGGGCAGGGTTGGCGGATCGGAAGAGAGGTCGTCATGGGGTTCAATCATAGAGCGCTATGATCGGGTTTGCCCATGGGGTAGTTGTAGCTTTGATCGTGATGTATTCCGTCGATGCAACACGCCTCCTGTTTACACAGTGTTTAGTGTGTTGCATCGATCGGTTGAATCTATTTTATCTGCACAATCACCGGACCTTCCGTCACGATCGGCGGTTTCGCCTGGATATGCGAAGCATTTTTCTGAATCCAGTCGCGCGCGACTTTCAAGCTTGCATCGGTGCCGGTCTTGTCTGTGCAAACCGTCACTGATGTACCGCCATCACCCGTATTGAGTAGTGTGTAGCTTACGATGCCAGGCACTGTCCGCAGGGCCGTTTCGACATCGGTATTGCGCTCTTCCAGAAACTCGAAAAGCTGCTTTGCTCCAGCACCCAGGTAAGTTCTTATCACCGCATACATAGTCGTCTCCTCTGGGAGTACCGTCTTGATGCCCATCCAGATCCGCTGATGGCCGCCATCACTCCGGTATCAGTTCACCCCCGATTTATTCAGCTTAGCCAAACGTCGGTGACAAGCGACATGCCACGACCACCGGCCACTTTTGGCAGTCTAGCGACGGTTGGCGGCGACCGTCGCCGGGCGGATTTACACCTCTGTCGGTTCTCAGGGTCTTTACTTCCAGTCAGGCCCCGTATGTACAGATAGGAGAGAACAATGAGCAACGAACAGGCGGCACCCGAAACGCAAGGTGTTACGGTGAAGTTACTGGCAACGGTTGACCTTGGCCCCGAGATCGAAGGCATGGCAGGGCGCCAACTTAGAATGCGCATGGTGACCATTGAGCCTGGAGGCGTCTTCGGGCCGGTTCACAACCATATAGACAGACCCGGCACCGTCTACATACTGCAAGGAACCATCACCGACCATCGAAATGGCGTCGCCACGGATTATGGGCCGGGCGTGGGTTGGCCCGAGGACAGGAACACCACGCACTGGCTTGAGAACAGAGGCACGATTGCGGCAGTGGAGATCTCGGTCGATATTGTCAGGCAGGAGTAAGTTCAGGCCCGACATTCACATCTGCGGAGGCCAATTATGCGACTCGCCCTGACACTCCTTGCACCAGGCATAGAGGGCGTCATACATGATCAAACCATGTGCCAGCATTTCGTGGTCATCGGCATAACGCTGCGATAGTCCCAGCGAAATCGCATAGAGCCCAGCCGATTGCGGCGTCAGATCCAGGCGGGAGGTATCTGCGCCGCGCACGATTTCGGCCAACTGCTGCAAGGCAGGATCACTGAGCTGGTACTTCTTCAGGAACGCATCGAAGCTGCACAGCTCACCTACGTGGGAAAGCTCAACGCCCGGAATGTCATAAGGCGTTGCATTTTTCTCAACGGCAATCTGCAAAACCTCTCTGCTGGGCACGTACAAGAACTCGGCCTCAGGGTCGATAAAACGGGTGATCAGCCAAGGACAGGCAATGCGATCAATTTTGGGTCGTTCACGGGTAATCCACCTCATGGAACACCTCCTGCCTAATTCAGTAGGCTGGGTGATCTGGCAGGCCCGGTGCCCGCCAGAGAATAGTTGATCATTGCGCGCTTTAGCGCAGCAGGTGCACAGCCAAACCAACGAGTGCGCAGGCCATCAGTACCTGAATCACGCCGCGCTTGAAGCGGAACAAGGCAATCGCCGCCGCAATCGCGATCAGCGCGGAAGGCCAGTCCAGGTTGCCGCTGAAGCCTTTGGGCCAAAGAACGTGATAGCCGAAGAAACACGCCAGATTGAGAATCACCCCAACCACAGCGGCAGTAATCCCGGTAAGCGGTGCGGTGAACCTGAGTTCATTGTGAGTCGACTCCACCAGCGGGCCACCTGCGAGGATGAACAGGAACGAAGGCAGGAAGGTGAACCAGGTCACCAGCGTGGCGGCGACGGCACCAGCCAGAAACACCTGATCGGCCCCGAACACCTGCGAAACATAGGCGCCGACAAAGCCGACAAAAGCCACCACCATAATCAGTGGCCCCGGGGTGGTTTCACCCAGCGCCAGGCCATCGATCATCTGTGTCGGCGTCAGCCACCCATAGTGACCGACCGCGCCTTGGTAGACATAAGGCAGCACCGCATAAGCACCGCCAAACGTCAGCAGCGCGGCCTTGGTGAAGAACCAGCCCATCTGAGTCAAGGTACCTTCCCAGCCAAAGAGTGAGGTCAAGATTCCCATTGGCAATGCCCATAACGCGGCGCCGATAAGTGCCAATAGTGCCAGTTTCAACCAGCTGAACCGGGCATGCTCCGGAGACGGGGTGTCGTCATCGATCAATGCCGGGCCGAAGGACTTTTTGGCGGCACTGTGGCCTCCGGTTCTGAATTTCTCGGGCGCCAGGCGACCGCCGACATAACCGATTAACGCAGCTCCGAGCACGATTAGCGGGAACGGCACATTGAACGCGAAGATCGCGGTAAACGACGCCGCCGCTATTGCCCACAGCCAATTATTCTTCAATGCCCGTGAGCCGATCCGATGGGCCGCTTGCACGACGATGGCCGTCACGGCAGGCTTGATTCCATAGAAAAGCCCGGCCACCACCGGTACTTCGCCGAAGGCGATGTACATCCAGGACAGCGCGATCAGGATGAACAGTGAGGGCAGCACAAACAGCCCCCCGGCGATCACCCCACCCCAGGTTCGATGCATCAACCAGCCGATATAGGTGGCTAGCTGCTGAGCCTCCGGCCCTGGTAACAGCATGCAGTAGTTGAGGGCGTGCAGAAACCGCCGCTCGGAAATCCAGCGCCGCCGCTCTACCAGCTCCTGGTGCATGATCGAGATCTGTCCTGCAGGCCCGCCAAAGCTAATGAATCCCAGCTTCAGCCAGAACCAGAATGCCTCACGCAAACTGATCGGTTCAGGCCTCGACAGATCCTCTTCAGCCGCTGATGGGGAAACCTTAATCATTGGGATGTTCCTCTTTCACAAACTCGGCGAGCAGACCATCAAAGATGCCGCTGGCAGCAGCCAGCAAGTGGTCATCATGGGTAATGGTTTCGCGTAGCCCTGCCAGCACCCGTTCGATGCCGACAGCCTCCACCGGCTGAATGCCACCGATATCGAGGTAATGCACCAGTGCAGCGATGCGGTTCAGGCCTGGCTCTTGAAGTTCAAAGCTGGCTTGCAGGGTTTCAAAGGTCACGCGGTTGCCGACATGACTGAAAGTTGCGTCATCGAAGTCGAAACCCAAGGCATCTGCCGGGCAGTCCTGTGGAGTGTTGAGCCAGAGGATCTGAGCCTGCGGATCAATGAAGCGCCGAATCAACCAGGCGCAAGCCAGGCGGTCGACCCATGGGCGTTTACGCGTTGCCCAGACACGACCTTGAAAGTCGCCAAGGCTCAGCGCCGTGATTGGCTGGTCGCGGCTATGCGGCTCATCCGCAGACAGCGCTCTGCTGACCGCTGTCTCCAATTCCTGCAAAGCCGAATCGATCTGCTGTTTCGGTTTACCTGGAAAGTAATCGATGCTGGCGAGCTGTTCATAGGCTTTGCGCAGCTTGCGAATTTGTTTGGTGGTGGCCAGCGCATTCTCGGCATTGAGCTGTGCCCGGCATGCTTCGATCTCGGCGCGTAGCTTGCTGTAATCATCGCTACGGTCGAACAGCTCAATAAAGCGCTCTCCATCAGGATCAACGACAGGCAGGACGTAGGCAGTGCCATTGATGGCCAAGATGTCGCGCTCGACAGACGTTAGCGCTTCTCGACAGGCAGCGGTATCAGGTAAGAGATAGGCGCCATCGCGTAAGACCGCCGCTCCAGAGGCTTTTAGCGCGCGCCAGGCACGCATGCGTTCGGTGGCATTGGCGGTCGGCAGACCGAGAATCAACGTTAGCCAATTTTCCATGTAGCGAATTCTACGTGTTATGTAGGTATTGCTACCTTAATCCTGATTCAGGCGATGGGAAAGCTCTCCTTCAGAAGTAGGGCGTCAAACGACCCTGAACGGTCATTCTCGATTGCCTCCGCGATCAAGAGGTCGCGACTGAAATACCCGTCCGGGCAACCAGTGTTTCGGACGCGATCATGAACTGTCTGATGTGCGCTTCAGTCATGCCTGCAGACGGCAGGATCGCTTGGCCCTTGTTGTTGAACATCGCGCCGCTGCGATCCTCGATCTCAGGGGCAACCAGTAGCGGGACGATTCTCTTCGCATAAGTTTCGGCGGTGGGTGTCAGCAGCCCGATCAGGCCCTCCGCGATGCGCGATTTCAGCGAGCCCTTGCCGAAAAAATTATCGCGGATACTGGTTTTGATAAGGCCGGGATTCAGGCCAAAAACGTCCAGGTGCGGGTAGCGCTTCACCGCATCCAGAACAAGTATTTCGTTGCCGGCCACCGTGTTCATATGCGCGGACATGGCCTTGTAGGACCTTTCAGCATTGAGGTCGTCGAACGTCCCTATCTGGCCTGTGCCGGGATACCCCACGACAATCACCCTTGGTTTGGTCTTGGTCGTGGGCCTGTCTGTACCCAACTTCGACCCGACGCTGCGCAGGATGACCATGCGGTTCAGATAGCTGACCGCCAGATCGCGCTCAATGCCCTCCGCTGTTTCCTGACGTTGGGAGGCGGCAAAGATACCGGTGGTGAAAATGAGCAGGTCCAGGGATTCCGCCGGCAGCAGCCTGGCGACCTGCAGAGCCTCACTCATCAGGCTCAGGTCCGCCTGGAGAAATTCGATTCCCTGCGTGCCAGCATCACGAAAGGTTTGCCCGACGACCAGGACGCGAGCGCCGCGAGAGGCCAGCAAGCGACTCAATGCCTGACCGATGCCACCGGTGCCACCCACGACGGCGACCCGCATCCCGTTTAGGTCAAGGTTCTGTGCATCGACATGGCGCCACGTCAGGCTGGTGTCACGCTTCATGATGGCTCTCACATAAATGGCTGGAGGCGCATCATCCGCTTTATTGTTTTTGGGATAAATATGGGCTTTTGGATTTAACTGATCCATTTATGGAGCAAACGCCCAACCCTTTGAACATCAAGGATGTCGAGGAGGTTCCGACTGGGCCACGCTGGCTCTTAGCGCTCTGGCTACCTTGGCTTGAATCTCGTAAGCAGGCGCCTCGACGGTTGTGTAATCACGGGTATAGCGAGTGGAAAATTCCCGAACCCCCCATTGCTGGTACTGCTGCACGTGCTTCAATTCATGCGCCCACAGCGCGACATTGTTAAGTGCATCATCGGCACTGCGAAAGACGATGATGTCTATCAGGGTGACCGCAGTGACATCGGGATTCTGCAGCATGGTGTTTGCGGCGTTAAGCTCCACATCATCGCCTACCTTGTAGCGAGCCGAATCAAGCACTTGAATGTCATAGTAGGGTTCGAGCTGGGCTCGGATATTCAGCGGGATTGTCTGAATATCGCCATTTGCCGCGGTGTTGCGCGATTGCACAATCCAACTCTGTAATCCAGTGGAAGCCATTTTGTTCATGCTTTCAAAGATCGGCCCCATTTCCTCTTTGGAGCCTGGAGCACAAAAACAAGTGACCACGCAGGCTTCGTACTGCCCTGCTGGGCAGGCGTAAACAGAGAACGAAGTGCCAACGGAAAAGAGCAGTACCGATAACCGGAAAGCTTGACGCAAAAAGACAGCTGACAATTGGTTCTCCCAGAGGTAGTGGCGGTCGGCAGGTGATGCTTCTGGTAGCTCTCACCTGGTGTTCAACCGCGCGTTGGACCGTTGCGGCCACCGTTTGTTGCCTTCAGAGCCCACAGCTTTTTCAGGCCACTTCCCACATTACCTGAAAGGCCGTGCTTGGCCGTTTCTACCCGTCGCGTTCACAGCCGCGCGGCCGACAAACGGTCGGTCGCGCGCTGTCGATCAATGGATCATGATGGGGGCCAGTGCGGTCTGAACCCTGGACATCTGTGCTGGCGTTGTCATGCGCGTCAGCAGCCGGCCAAAGTGTGGATGCTGCACGCCCGAGATAATGTACTGCCAGCGATAGGCGCTCAGCACGCAGGCATGGATCTGCGCTGTCTCATCGACACTGAACGATCGCGAGACACTTTGAATAAAGTAGTCGGCATCGGATGCCGATTGTGCCTGCAGGATTGCATCGACGGCCGCCACCAGCGCAATCAGATCGTTCACTGCCTGGTCACACTCGGCTGGCGACAGTTTCGCATGCTCCGCCTTCCACTCCAGTTCATCGAGTACGACGTGCCGGCTTTCATCCTTCCAGTGAAATTTGAAGACATCCTTGAATAGGGGGCACAACTCCTCGCGCGGTGCGATGCTCTGTGCGTAGTGCGCCTGAACAAACAGCTCGATATGACAGGTCAGCGCCAGCACCGACCAAGTGCTGGCTGCAAGTACCGCACGCGCTACATCGTTTGGATCGGCAACTTGACGATATCCCGCTGGCAATCGCGAACCAATCATCGTCTCCATGCGCCGGAATAATTCCTGGTGCTTGATCTCGTCGTTGGAAAAGCGCACCAGCGCTTCGAGTGCAAGCTGATCGTCAAATACATGGGCTCGACCTTGATCGAGCATTTTGGCACTGATAAACCGCTCGACCAGGCCAAAGATATACGCATAGGTCCGGCCCTGAATCTGACTGAGCAGACACGCCTCGGCCTCGGCGAGAAAGGTCAGACGGTCGATCTGCGAGAGTCCATCGGGCAAGAATTTGCGCGAGAAGTCGAAGCTCCGGTCCTGTAGCAAATCGCGATCGATCTGCCATTCGGCTTTTTTCGATGATCTGACCATTTGAGCATAACGGGCGGCGTTGCCTGACTCTGAGCCGGGTAGGGTAGCGATGGTGTTCATCTAGATCTCCTGCTGCCTTGGTCGAGTTGGAATGGGGCAATTACGGTTGACGTCGGAGCCAATGACCATCGATCTCTGAGTCCGCGTTGGTGCTAATCTAGGCATCGCGGTTCAGGTGGTGAATGACCGATGCGCCTGAATACCTGCTCCGGAGTCCGGAAAAGAGGACGGGCAAGTGTTGGATGCGCTTTCTGATGTCTTGCGTGTGATCAGGCTGTCTGGAGGGGTCTTCCTCGAGGCGGAGCTCACTGCGCCCTGGTGCATCAACGGCAGAATCTCGGCGGATGATTGCAAACCGTTCCTGACGGCTCCTCGACATATCATTGCGTCGCATTTTGTCGCCGCAGGGCACATGCAAATACGAATAAACGGTGGTGCCGCCCTCGACGTGGGGGCAGGCGAACTCGTTTTGCTTCCTCGCAATGACGCCCATTCCTTTGGCAGTGACCTGAGCATTGCGCCCATGCCGGCGAGGGACGTTATTCAGCCGCCGGAAGTCGGCGGCATTTCACGAATCAAGTATGGCGGGGGCGGTGAGGCCACGCAGTTATTGTGTGGATTCCTCGGCTCTGAAACACCCTTCAGTCCGTTGCTTTCGTCGCTGCCATCCTTATTGAAACTGGACCTGCGCGCGACGGCTTCGGGCACCTGGATCGAAAGCTCATTCCGTTTTGCGGTGAGTGAAATCGCGGCGGGACGCGTCGGCTCGACAACGGTCATCGCCAAGCTATCCGAATTGCTATTCGTCGAAGCCGTCAGCCAGTATGTCGCAAGCCTTCCCGCTGAGCGGCGCGGGTGGCTGGCGGGGTTGCGGGACCCGCATATCGGGCGCGCGCTGGCGCTACTCCATGCTCGTCCAACCGAGGGCTGGACTGCAGAAGCCCTGGCGCTTGAAGTGGGCATGTCGCGCTCGGTATTCGCGGAGCGATTCACGGCATTGGTCGGACAGCCACCGATGCAATACCTGACGCTCTGGCGTATGCACGTGGCGGCTCAACACCTACGCGAAGGTCGCGGCAATGTGGCGCAAATTGGCTTTGCCGTTGGCTACGAGTCCGAAGCTGCGTTCAGTCGCGCATTCAAGCGCCAGTTCGGCACATCACCCGGCACTTGGCGCAGACAATCAGCATGAGAAGTTCCGGAGCCGATGGAGACTCACTCAGCTAAATCGAAAGACCAAACCGACATTCGTGCTCTGCCCCTTCTCGAGACACATGTTCGATCAAGAAGCCGCACCGTTCGAGTACTTTTGCCGATCCGATATTTTCAGCGTATACGGTGGCCACCAGTTGTTTAAGGTTCCAATGCAACTGCGCCTGCTGGATCAGATGCCTCACCGCCAGCGTTGCCAGTCCCTGTCCGCAAGCGTTTTGGGCAATCCGGTAGCCGACTTCTGCCGACCGCTCGGTCATATCGATGCCTTTGAGGTTCGCTCGACCCACTATATTTCCAGCGTCATCTTCGATGACGAATGGGTGCCAGGTTCCGGCGGCAAAATCAGCTAAATAAGCGTCAATGTGGTCGGTGACGCCCTGCATCGAGTAAAAGGCAGAACCGCGCGCGTCAATGTGGCGCTCGAACCATTCGCGATTGTCCAGCTCGAACGCCAGCAACGCCTCGGCATCAGTACTTTGCAGGGTACGAATTCTGACGGGCTTCATAAGGTCGCTCTCCTTGCTGGTAGCACTACTTGAATAATTGCTCGATTCAATCCCGGGAAGGCGCAGACTATCACTTCAACCCGCAGTGACGGGTCGGCCAATTTTGCCTCGCCACAGGACCGGGCGGGGGGCATAGCCTGTCGGTATCCAGGAATCGCATTCGGTATGCCATGATCTATACTCGCTCGTTAGTTGAATTCCTCATGCCTAGAAGTTTGCCGTTGGGCGGATTGATCTCTTCCTTCAGGAGAGTTTCGTATGCCAGATGACGCCAATTTTGAAGCGCCCGTCGCGCCCGATGTAAGCGGTGTAACGGACTTGCCTCCGGAAATGATTCAACAGTTGAAGGTGCGATTGACAGACGCGGCCAAGTTGCATGATGTCTTGGCCGATCCGATCATGTTTAACGGCGGCACTATCCTGGTGTTGCTGTTGACGACACTGGCGACGCTGTTACCCGCTACAAACTTTACTTGGGTGGCACCTTTGTGTTCTGCGCTCGCTGGGTTGTTCGTCGCAATGGAGCGAGCCCTCGGATTCGGTGCCCGTTGGCGTTATCACCGTGAAATGCGTTTTGCCTATGAATCAATTATCGACATGCTGGATTTTCTTCCGGTAATTCCCGCCTCCGAACGCCCGAAATATATCCGCGATATCTTTACGGCATTGTATGCGGTTCGATCTCGGGAGTCGGCGATCCCGAATGCAGGGACTAATTCAGCACCTACCTGATTACGATTCCAAACTACCTGCTTCGTTTCGGCTCAACCGGGGGGGCTTCAGTCGGCTTCATATCTTTTAGGCGTCGGTTAGCCACGACGTTATAAATGGCTGCTTTGCGATTCACCGCACCAGTTGCTCCAGCAACTCAGGCGTCACGTAGTGCGGTCCGTCGAACAGGTAGAGCGGATAACCGTCATAGGCCGCGAGTTGCGGTTTGAGTTCGGCCGCGGTCGCGGAGCGGAATCCGCCGCCGAAGTTGGGGCGAAAGGCTTCGACGATGATTCGCACACGGTCCTTGCCCAAGCGCTGGCGCATGGCGTCGGCGTAGGTTCGGGCCACCGGTGCGGTGCGGGCGTAGACGCCGACGCCATCCTGGAAGAACACGCCGATGTCATCCGGCAGCCATTGCTTGAGCCAATCGGCGGTGGCGGCGGGGCCGATGTTGGCGCCGTCGTAAACACTGATCCATAACGGTCGCGGCAGCTTGGCCAGCAGGGCGGGCAGTTCTTTGGCGCGGGTCCAGCTGGGGTCGACTTCGGCCGGGAAATACCAGCCGGTGACGTGTAGCGGCGTAGGCAATTTGGCGATGCGTTCCGAGACAGCGGCCAGTTGCTCGATGTTGTCCCGTGAGCGGTTCTCGCTGAAGTAACCGGCCAGCCCGAGAATGACATCCTGCGCCCAGGGCGCCTTGGCGATACGGGTCCAGTCGGGCAACACCGGCACGGTGGGCAAGCCGGTACCGGGAACGAATGCCTGATCGTCGACGACGGTCCATTGCACCAGCAGCTCATGGGCGCCGAGTTTTTCCCAGTGGCCGTTGATGCCGACGGTCTTGTTGTCCGGCTGCCAGACGATGCCGACAATCCCCGGGTCAAGAGCCTTGGTGTGTGTCACGTAGAGCATGCCGGAACCTGCGCCGAGGGTAGCGATAAGCAACAGGGCGACAACGGTCGCGCGACTGGCGGTATAGCCAAAGATTTTCACAGGGCTGCCTTTTTCAGGGGCGGGGGATATGCCCACGTCGAGGGCAGGTTAAACCCCAGGCACAAATAAACTCGAACGTTCATACCAGTCCTCAATAGGAATACGTCAGGCGAGCGAACACGCCTTGAGCGCGGTCATCGCCCAGCACCTTCACGCGGTACTGCAGAGAAAAATCCACGTAGGAGCGTGGGGCGTTGTAGGCATCTTCGCGGAACCAGTACCGGACGTTGTTGCCGACGCCGATGCCTGCGGCCTTGCCGGATGATGAGCTCGTGCTGCCGTCGGTATCGGTCTCGCTGTTCATCTTTGAGTCATAGTCGAATGCGGCCACGACATGGGGGAAGCTCACCCAGTGTGAACCTGCGCCGCCGATGGCGTAACTGCGGCCGACCTGCCATTCGCTGTTGAAATAGTCACGCGAGTCATTGATGTAATGACCGCCTTCAGCAAACAGCTGCGAAGTCCACCAGCTGGAGGTATCGACCCGCAAATCGGTCCCGATACTTGAGCTATAGCCCAGGCGCACCAGCCAGTCACCGTTGACGTCTGACGACCCCAAGGGGACTGTGCGCTCAACGGCAGCCATCACGTTCAGCGCCGTGAACGGCTTGACCCGCACACCAACGGCGCCTTGCAGGGCATCGATACCGCTAGCCGAATCGCTGTTCTTGCTCCATAGCGTGTCGGTGACGCGACCGTAGAGTTCGACAAAGCGTGCATTGCGATAGCCCAACGGGCGCCAGGACAGTTCGGTGCTGTTTTGCAGGCTGTCGTTGCTGTTACTGCCGCTGCTCGGCGCTGAACTCAGACCGCTGCTGGAACTGTTGCCGCGATAACTGGTAGTGCTGATCAAGCCCCAGGTACGCGACACATCGGCCACCGCGCGACGGGTGTCGAAGAGCTGCTGCGGGGACGTGTCGAGTTCACCGGCATTTTTTGCGTCGATGACTCGCTTGAAATAGGTGACGGCTTGCTCATCGTCATTGACCCGCATGGCGTTGTAGGCGGCATCCTGCGTTGCCGTCGGTGAGAGTCGGCTGCCAGCATCGGCCTTGCGAAACGATTCACGGGCGTGGTCATCGTCGCCGGCCTGGACCGACAAGTAGGCGATCTGCAGGTCGCTCATCGTTTCCAGTTCGCCGGTGTCCCGCGCCTGTTGCAGCCGTTCGCGCGCAGTTCTTCTCTGGCCGATGGCGGCGTACAGACTGGCCTCTTCGTAAGCCGGCAAGCTGCCCAGGGCCAAGGCCCGGGTAAAATCCTGGCGTGCCCCGGTATCGTCCCCCGATTGTTGACGCAAGAAGCCGCGCTGGCTCAGCAGCCGGGCGTCATCGCCATTGGCCTTGAGACCATCGCTGGCCGCCGCGATGGCTTCGGGCACATGCTTCTGCTCGGTCAGGGCGCTGACCAGCAGGCGTCGATACGCCGGGTTCTGCGGTGTGCGGCCGACGGCTTGGTTCGCCTGGGCAACCGCCGTTTCGAAGTCCTTGCGGGCCAGGGCCGCGTAAGCCTGGGCGGCGAGGTCAGTTCCGCCGTCGCGCTGGTTGCCCGGCCAGATATCACACACCAGGCCAAAGGCCGTTTCCTGACAGTTCAGGGCCGGAGCAGGGACGTGAGCGACAGTGTTCAGATCCCCATTGTTTTTCTGCCGCAGCGCTATTTGTGCGGCGCTGCGTCGGCGGGCTATTTCGCCACCTTCATCATCGACCAGTGGCTGCAGATCATCGAGCGCCTGCTGAGGCTCGCCATGGGCCAGTGCGGCGTCGGCGGCGAAGAAACGAATGTTGCGGACTTGCGCTTGCGGCAGGCCATCGATGGCGAGGGCCTGCTTCAGGTCAGTTTGAGCGGCTTGAGTCTTACCCTGCCGATCAAGGGCGTAGCTGCGCAGAATCCACGGTGCGATTTCCCCGTCATCCTGTGCCAATGCAGCGGACGCGGCTTGCTCGGCCCCAGGGTAATCGTTGGCGGCGAGCAGGGCGCTGATCAGCAGTTGCTGGTTGGCGCCGATTTCCGGGGCCCAGGCGACGGCTTTTCTGGCCTGGTCCACGGCCAGCGGCACATGGCCTTGCTGCAGGGCGCGATAGCCCTGAACCGCCAGCGGCACCGCCAGTTGACGACGAATCGCTGCGCGACGCGTCAGCAATGCGTCGTCGTCCGGGAACATCGCAAGCGCCTGGGTGGTGGCTTGATCCGCTTCCTGCAGATGCGGTTGGCGCTGCAAGGACTCGATCAGCAGCAGTCGATAGTCCATGCGTTTGGGCGCCTGAGTGATGGCCTTGCGTGCGGCCTGGGCAGCAGCGCCGAAGTCATCGCGGTCATAGGCCTTGAAGGCCTGGGCAGCAGCGCCGAAGTCATCGCGGTCATAGGCCTTGAAGGCCTGGGCAGCAGCACCGAAGCCCGGAGCCTGACGTGATTGCGGGTAGCGCCTGGGATGATCACGCAGGTCCTTGTCGCGCTGAGCCAGCACAATCAGCGTGTTCAAACGCTGGATATCGGCGCGCTGACGTAGCGCTTCGCGAGCCTTGGCGATGGCCAGGTCATAGTCTTTGCGCTCGTAAGCGCTGTACGCCTCGTTGGCGGTGACATAGGCCGGACCGGTCAATGGCAATGGCAGCGTCTGGGCATGAGCAAACGCAGGTATCAGGCTCAGCCCCGTGGCCATGAGGGTCAGTAAGGGGCGATTCATGCAGGAAGCTCCGCAGGGTAGTGGCTGTGCTGACGTGCCACGGCTTTTTCGATGGTGGCGCGAGGCAGCACGCCGCTGTCGACCAGATAGTCGCCAATGCGGCCATGATGCTGCGGGCGGTACTGCAACATCGCGCGGCTGAACACATCGCGATCCAGCAGGCCCATTTCGATCAACAGGTCGCCCAGCAATGGAGCTCGGGCATCCGGCACGGATTGGCCTTCGCGCACGTTCAGTTGACGCAATTGCGCGACGATTTCGCTCTCCCGGGCAATCAGCTGCACCGGTTCGCTGCCCAGTTCGTCGCTGACCTGTTGCAGGCCTTCGGCCGGCAGTGGGCTGGCCACGGCGACTTGCGCACAGCCGTCGGCATTCAAGCCAAGCGGCACCACGCGCCAGCGCAGGGCGAATTCATCGTCCAGCATCTGGTTCGAATCCCGCGCCTTGGCGGCCACATCGAACACCCGCGGCAAGTCGTTCTGAAAGGCGATGGCTTCCGCGAGCGTTTCGTCGTCCAGCCAGCCGTTGCTGAGTAAAATCCGCCCCAATGGGATGTGCCGGGTTTTCTGTTCGACGAGAGCATTTTGCAGGTCGGTTTCGTTGATCGCCTGCCAGGACAGCAACACGCTGCCCAGCTTGCGAGGTGCGGCAGCGACCAGGTCGGTGGACGGGAAGTCGTGCATGGTCTTGTCCCACACCAGTTTGCGGTTCAGCGCCTTGCCAACCAGGAACATGCGCCAGGCCCGTGACGCGGCCATGAAGTTGACGAAGTTGCCCACCACCATGCGCGGGATGGACAGCAAACCATGCTGCCAGCCGTATAGCACGGTAGTGAAATAGCAGCGATGCGCGATGCGCCAGGCCAGCGCGAGACCGTTGGCCAGCAGCAGGTATTGGATAAAACCGTTGGTTTCAAACGGCGTCGGGAAACTCACGTCCCACAGTCCGCTCTGGCGCAAAACAATCAGGCCCAGCAACTGCACCAGAATCACGTAGGCGATGATGCTGACGAACGCCGTCACTACGCCTTTGCGGTCGCGAAACAGTAGATAACGGTTGGCCAGCGAGCCGCTCCAGCCCATTTGTTCCCAGCCTTGCAGCCCGATGCCCAATGTCCAGCGGGCCTTCTGGCGGAACGCGGTGCGGAAGGTGTCGGGAAAGAATTCGCGCACGCACAACGGCATCTTCAGGGTCGATTCGTAAGGCTTGCGAAACCATGATTTGCGCAGCACGCGAAACTGCACCGGGAAGCGCACGAAGATCGCATTCATACCGACCTTGGCCAGGCGTGCGCCGACGTCGTAGTCCTCGGTGAGGCTGTCGGTGTTGAATGGCTGGTTCTGGGTTTCCCCGGCCAACACTTGCAAGGCACGATGTGAAAAACAGGTGCCGACCCCGGCAGATGGCACGGTATCGGTCATGCTTTCTCGCACCACCAGATCCTTGCCATGCCATTCGGCGAATTCGTCCATGTAGGTGCCGGCCACCCATTCGTACCAGTTGCGCTCCAGCGAAACCACGGGCAACTGGATCATGTCCTTGCGCGGCAGCAAGTAGTTGAACAGGCGCAATTCCAGCGGGTGCAGCACGTCTTCGCTGTCGTGCAGCACGACGCCGGCGAAGGTCATGCCGTGGGTTTTCTCGTGCAGGAAAATCGCCTGGATCACCCAGTTCAGGCAGTCGGCCTTGCAGGTCGGCCCGGCATGCGGGACTTCCACGCGATGCAGCTGCTTGTAGCGCCGACGCATGCGCTCCACTTCATCGATGGTGCGTTGGTCGTTGATGTAGGTGCCGACAAAGACCACATAGTTCTGGTAGTCCAGGGTCGACACCATGTTCTCGATCATCGGCGCGATGACGTCGTATTCCAGCCAGGCCGGAACCATGATTGCCAGCGGTTGTTCATCCCGGGCCATCAGTTGCTCGGCGGTCAGCGGCCGGTACTTGCGACCCACGGTGAATTTGCGGAACAGGCGACGAGACCAGTACCACAGGTCAATGAACAGATCGTCCAGGCTGGAAATCAGAATCAGCACCGCGACCACGATGGTCGAGGTCTCCAGGAAGCTGTAGTAGTGGGCCAGCCAATAGGGCCAATAAAGCGACGTCATCGAGGGTTACCGTTACTGGCGATTGCGACGGGCGTTACGGCCGGCCAGCAACAGGATGAGGACCAACAGGATGCCACCGGGAATCAGCCACAACAGCGACGGTGTGCGCCAGGCGTCCAGCCCCTTGGGTTCTTCGTGGTCGATCAATTGGCTGCCACTGGGGTCCTGGGTGTCGAAGGTGGTCAGCGTACCGTTGTCACCGAGGATGGCGACGTCGCCGCGACTCAGCAGAACCTGCCTGGCGAAGCGGGGGGCGTCGGTGCCCAGTGTGCGATAGACCAGACCGTGCTGGCCGCCGCTTTCCACGGCTTGCAACGAAGCCAGGTGGTTGAGGGGATGCACGTCGAGCAACACCTGATCCTTGTGATTGATACGCAGGCGGCCCTGCTCGTCGACCTGCACCGACTCTTTACTGTCCTTGATCGGCAACTCGAAGGCCAGGAAGGCTTTGTCTGGCGTGACTGAGACTTTCGGGTCTGCGCTGATATTCAATTGCGCACGCAGCGGCGAAACACCGGCGGCGTCAGCCACCGAAATCACCTGCGGCAAACTGCTTGCCGGGTGTTCGAGGTAGGCCTGCGGCACGAGGATCTGCGCGTTCACGGCAAAGCGTGCAGCCATGCCGGAAAAGTCATCATCCAGCGCAGTCTTTTCCAACACGATATGGCTGGTCGGCAGCACCGAGACCGGGAAGGCTTGTGGCGTTTCGAGGCAGCGATCACTGACCGGCTGGCGCTGGAACGACACACGCAGCACGTTGGTCGAGCCCACGGCGTAACGTGGTATCCGCGCTTCAATGCGTTGCTTTTCTCCGTTGGCCACGAGCTGTTGTGCGCCAATCAGATAATCGTTGAGAAACAGCGAGGCCACCGGCGCGGTGTCCGAGGCGCCGGGTGCGGCGGACACATCGATCACCGCCTTCACCGGCAGACGTCCGTCGTAGGCCACGCTGCCCAGAGGGAACGAGGTGCTCCAGTCGGATTTGGCCAGCACGTCGATCGCGCCGGGTTTGCCGCCCAGGCGCGACAAGGCCACACGGCCGTCGGCGCTCAATGGCAACTGTGCTTCGCTGACGGTCAATTGGCGGCTGCGTGCCAGTGTGTTCCAGGCCGAGCTGAACAAGGCCAAGGCCTTGCCGGTCGCTTGCGGCGCGATCGTCAGCACTGGGCGTGTCCCCAGCAATGCCAGTCGCACATTGTCCGTGCCGGTGGCGGCCAGGCCTGCATTGATATGCCGTACACGCCATTGCGCGAAGGCGCTGGCTGCGGTGGCGTCGAGACCTTGAATCTGACTTTGCAGCGCATCCAGAGACTCATTGACGGCCTTGAGCAGTTGCGGGTCGTTGATGGCCAGATCCGCCTGGACGTTCGGGGTTTGCCCCAACATCAGCAGCGCGCCGATTTGCGCCGGGTTCTCCAGGACGTGCGGGCCTTTGCCGTTGAGGCTGGCGAACGCTGGAATAGTTTGCAGTTCGGCCGGGATGCGCAGGCCGGTCAGGTCAACGCTGTCCTGTACGGCGGGAAAGGGCAGGATGTGGCTGTGCTTGCCGATCCGTTCCAGTGCCACGCCCAGACGCCAGGCGGCGTCGTAGCTTTCGGCGGATAAGGTGCCCGGCGCAACCATGATCCCCGGTTTGCCAGGTAATGCCGTCCAGGCCGCACCAACGTCCTGTAACTGGCTGGCGTCGTAGCTGTAGTTGAGGCGGGTGTCCGGTTCGATACGCAATACGTTGCCGATGGCGCGTTCGTCTTCGCACAACACGCGGGACACGATCGACGACCAGGCAATACCCAGGCGCACCGAACCGCTGTCACGCGCGGTCTTGTCCACGCCCAGCGTGGCGCTGGCGTCACCTTGAGCTTCGCTGAGCCCTTCGGCGCGCACCGGATAACCGTCCAGCGACAGCAGCAAGGTGTTACGGCCGCCTTCGCCGTTGAGGTAGCTGGCGTCGAAATTCAGCGTGGCATCGGTCAGTGGTACACCCGCCGGCACGGGTAAATACAATTCGCGCCGGGCATCGGTGGAACCCAGGATGATGGGGGCGTCGATCCCCAGATCGCTCAAGCGGATCTCACGCTCCTGCCGAGTGTCGGCGTTGAGTCGGTTGATCGCCTGGGTGAGCGGGCTGTCCGCGGCCAAGGCGAAGGTCGGCATGAGCGCGAGCAGGCTCACGCCACAGGCAAGGGCGCTGAGCGCACCCGTATGGATGGCAACGGAAGACTTCATTCAGGTAGATCTCGAGCTGATAAGGGGAGGAGCGGTTCGGTTTAGAGAGAGGTGAAAGCCGGGTAATTTTCCTCGGGCACAGGCACCGCTGTCGG
Organism: Pseudomonas sp. B21-019; assembly: GCF_024749225.1. Classification (NCBI taxonomy): domain Bacteria; kingdom Pseudomonadati; phylum Pseudomonadota; class Gammaproteobacteria; order Pseudomonadales; family Pseudomonadaceae; genus Pseudomonas; species Pseudomonas sp. B21-019. Next base: position 3,892,185 of record NZ_CP087193.1, on the reverse strand, counting down.
GTAATGCAGGAACTTGGGCAATGACTGCCGAGCGACGACGAACTCATCGACCGGACGCCCCATCAGCGCGTCGACGATGCGCGCGCTGGCGCTGCCATCGCCGTATGGGTTGGCCGCCTGGGAGCATCGACGCCACAGCAACTCGTCATCGAACAACGCGTTGACACTCGCGATGATCGAGTCCGGCGAGGTCCCGACCAGGCGCACAGTGCCCGCCGCGACCGCTTCGGGGCGCTCGGTAACGTCACGCATGACCAGCACGGGTTTACCCAGTGAGGGGGCTTCTTCCTGCACACCACCGGAGTCGGTGAGGATCACGTGTGCCCGTTGCATCAGTCGCACGAAAGCCAGGTAGTCCAGTGGCTTGATCAGGTGCACATTGGGCAGGTCGCCCAACTGCTCGGTGACCGGGCCCATGACATTGGGGTTCAAGTGCACCGGATAGACGATCTGGATGTCGGCACGCCGGGCCAAATGGCTCAGGGCCTTGCAGATGTCGAGGAAGCCTTCGCCGAAGTTTTCCCGACGATGCCCGGTGACCAGCAATACCTTGCGGCCGGGTTGCAGGAACGAGAATTGCTCATCCAGGCCTGCACGCAGGTCAGCGTCCTGTTCGATGCGCTGCGCGGTCATCTGCAAAGCGTCGATCACCGTATTGCCGGTCACGAAAGAGCGCCCCTGCAAGTGCTCGTCGAGCAGGTTTTTTTGCGACTCGTGGGTCGGCGCAAACAGCATGTCTGCACCCAGGTCGATGCAGCGACGATTCATTTCTTCCGGCCACGGGCTGTAGATGTCACCGGTACGCAGGCCGGCTTCCACATGGCCGACCGGGATGCGTCGATGGAACGCAGCCATCGCGGCCACCATGGCCGAGGTGGTGTCGCCATGTACCAGCACCCGGTCCGGGTGGGCCATTTCCAGCACGGGATCAATCGCCTCGTAAAGCGCCGCGGTCAGCGAATTGAGCGTCTGGCGCGGCGTCATCACATCGAGGGTGTAATCGGCCTTGAGGTTGAACAGATCCAGCACCTGTTTAAGCATGCTTTGATGTTGGCCGGTGATGCATATCTGCGAATGAATGCCAGGTTCCGCAGCGAGGGCTTTGACTAAAGGCGCCATCTTGATGGCTTCAGGACGGGTACCGAAGATCGAAAGGACTTTAAGCCTTGAATGATGGCGGACGATGATGCCTTCCTCGCGCAGTTCTAGTGCGCAACACAAAAGCTGCCCCAAGTTATATTGAAACTTGAGCCACGCTAGCGTTATTTGAGTTTAGTAAAGGCCGGGATAGTCAGCGTGAGCGCTGATGTTCACTTCATGTGAGAGGGGACGTCGCCTGGAAACCCGGAAGCTGCCGGATTATTAGCATCAAAGGTGAATATTTTAAAGCGTTATGTGTGGGTTTTTATTTAATTATAAAGTTTGAAACTTTTATATTCGTGGTCGGTCACTTATGGTTTTTAATGATTTTATGAGGTTTTTATTTAAGTATTATTTAGGATTTATATTGTTGATTTGTATGGCTATTTTATATTCTTACTCCGTTCGTCAGTGCGTATGAATTGTTCATGGGTTGTAACGGTCGCGTCGGCGCTGTTAAGGGTCTGTCTCTCTGAAGAATGGTGGTTGTAGCGGTCACTTAAATGACGCCTGAATATTGTCGCGATGCAGTAGGGTAATAAGTTTTTGTGAAAGGGTAAATAACGTATTAATAGGGGATGATGTTTGAAGAAAGTGTTCGTCAGTGTAATTGGCCTGTATTTCAACAGAGTCAGCCGATAGCAGTTCCTTTGCCATCAGCGATTTCTGTGAGTCGAGCGCAAGTCCGCTCCAGGCCTATCGCAGCCTGTCATGGCTGACAAAAATAGACCTTGGCGGACAGTCAGGACACTAGCGTCAGGCTTCGGATTGATGAGCCGCCCAGTGTTTCATCTCTTCGGCAATGAAGTGGTTCACCAGGTCGCTGTACATCTTCTCGATGGCATCCGGGCTCAGGCCCTCGGCTTCGGCCCATTCGCGTCGTGTTGCCAGCATGGCCTTGAAACGCTCCGGAGCGCGCACCGAAGTCACCGAGGTCTTGAACTTCGAGGCGGCCAGCACGTAGTGAAAACGCTTGCCCAGCAGCTTGATAACGGCCTGATCAAGGGTGTCGATTTCGCGTCGGATATCTTCCATGCCTGCACACTCTGCGGGCTGCAACTGATTGATGACTTCCATGTAGGTGACTCCGTTTGTTGGAAAAAATCGTGGGTTCAAAGTTCTGATTTGACGACGGCTACTCAGCCTCGCGAGCTCGGCCCGCTCTGATAAATTCGATGAGCGCTTTCAAGGTCGGTGGCACATGCCGCCGGCTGGAATAATAAAGAAAGAATCGGCTTGGCGGTGCTTTCCACTCCTGGAGTATTTCTCTGAGATGCCCGTTCCGGAGATCGTCGCGCACCAGCTCCTCGTAGACATAGGCAATACCAGCGCCATCTTTCGCTGCCTGGATCATCAGCGCATCATCTTCCAGAATCAGCGGGCCGGTGACGGACAACCGTATCGGTTGACCGTCGGCTTGATACTCCCAAGCGTAAAGTTTTCCACTGGGAAAACGCCTGGCAATGCACGCATGGTCGAGCAAGTCGCGGGGGACGTGCGCGGTTCCCTTCGCGGCCAGATAGGCGTCCGCAGCGACGGTCACGAACGATTGAGGTGCGCCGACAGGGACTGCGATCATGTCACCGGCCAGGCTTTCACCGAAGCGGACTCCAGCGTCAAATCCCTCATTGACGATATCGGTCAATCCATCATCGGTGATCAGGTCCAACTGAATACGTGGATACCTGGCCACGAAGGGCGCGAGCACTTTCGCAAACACAATGCGAGCCGCCGGGCGCGCCACGTTGAGGCGAAGTTTGCCAGCGGGCACTTCCTGCATTGAGGTCAATTGCGCCAATGCATCGTTAACCTGGTGCAGGCTCGGGACCAGCGTCGCCAATAGCTGCTGGCCGGCCTCGGTCGGGGTCACGCTACGAGTGGTTCGGTTCAGCAGTCTGATGCCCAAACGTGCTTCCAGCGCTCGCATTGCGTGACTCAACGCGGAAGCTGAAACGCCACGCTCGTCGGCGGCTTTGCGAAAGCTGCGATGGCGAGCGACGGCGGCAAAGGCGTCGAGTTCAGAGAGATCGGGGTGATAACTCATGAGTTTTATTCAGTAGTTCAAATACGATTACCTATCTTATCGTCATGAGACCTCTGCCGGATACTTCCTCCATCATTGGTGGAGAGCTCGCTATGCAAAACAATCGTCTTGGATCATCGGATTTTCTGATTTCGCCGATTGGCCTGGGAACCTGGGCAATCGCCGGCACCGGCTGGGAGTACAGTTGGGGAGCGCAGGATGACAAGGACAGCCTGGGCGCACTTGAATATGCCGTCGAACGCGGCGTGAACTGGATTGACACCGCTGCGGTTTATGGCTTGGGCCATGCAGAGCAATTGGTGGGGCAATTGCTGCGGCGGGTGCCGGCGTCACGGCGTCCTTTGGTGTTCACCAAAGGCAGTTTGGTCTGGGACCCGGTCACGAAGAAGATTTCGCATTCACTGGCCCCTCAATCCTTGCTCGCCGAGATCGACGCAAGCTTGCGCCGGCTTCAAGTCGAGACGATCGATCTTTATCAGATCCACTGGCCTGCTTTTCCTGCCGACGCCAGCAGTGAAGGCATTGAAGTGGCGCTTTCGGCTTTGGCCGCCGCGCGCGATCAAGGAAAGATCCGCGCGATCGGTGTATCGAATTTCGATGTCGCTCAACTCAAGCGGGCGCAGGCGGTGACGGAGATCGTTTCGCTCCAGCCGCCGTACTCGGCCTTGATGCGGGACATCGAGCAGGACGTTCTGCCATTCTGCGAGCAGGCCGGGATGGGTGTGCTTGCCTATTCCACACTTCAATCAGGGCTACTGTCCGGCAGCATGACGCGCGAACGCATTTCGCAACTACCCGAAGACGATTGGCGCAAGGCCCGAAGTGCTGATTTCCAGGAACCCCGTTTGAGTGCGAACCTGGCATTGGTTGACGTCATGGCACGTATTGGAGAAAGGCACGGGGTGAGCGCTGCTGCGGTCGCCATCGCCTGGGTACTTCGCAAACCGGTCGTGACGGGCGCCATTGTCGGAGCCCGCCATCGCGCACAAGTAGACGGGCTGATTGCAGCCCTGGAGTTGCGCCTCAGCGCTGCGGAAATCGATGAAATTCGACCGTTCCTGCCGGCGGGCATGGGAACGAATGTCCCTGGTGCCGCCTGACACTATTGAGCGGAGGGTGAGGGTTCGCTCCTGCATATTGAATGCAGGCATTCGATGGGTAGCAGAACGGTCGATCAAGATCGCAATGCTACCCATCACATGGGCGGGGGCACTCGTCACTCAGAAGCGAGCGCGGCATCCCCCAGTTCCTGCCGGGGGTCAGCGGCCGTCTGGCGATCCACCTTGAACCATGCGGCGTACAACGCCGGGACGAAGAAGATCGTCAGTAGCGTCGCCACGGTAAGGCCGCCCATGATCGCAATTGCCATTGGTCCCCAGAACACACTGCGCGTCAGCGGAATCATTGCAAGCACGGTGGCCAACGCCGTCAGCATCACCGGACGGGCCCGGTGAATGGCGGCATCCAGCACGGCATTCCACGGGTCGCGCCCTTCGGCGATCTCGGTTTGCACCTGGTCGATCAGGATCACCGAATTGCGCATGATCATGCCACCCAGTGCGATGATGCCCAGGATCGCGACGAAGCCCAGCGGCGACTGGAACACCAGCAGCGCCGGCACCACACCGATCAAGCCCAGCGGCGCGGTCAGCACCACCATCCACATGCGAGAGAAGTTCTGCAGTTGCAGCATAAGCAGCAGCAAGATGCTGATCATCATCAGCGGGGCCACCGCCAGCAGCGCCTTGTTGGCCTTGTCGCTTTCTTCCACCGCGCCACCCACGTCGATGCGGTAGCCCGACGGCAGCTTCGCTTCGATCTCCTTGAGCAACGGCTGGATCTCCTGCGTCACCGATACACCTTGCTCGCCATCCTTCACGTCGGCACGCACCGTGATCGCCATGTCGCGGTTGCGGCGCCACAGCACCGGCTCTTCCAGTTCAGAGCGCACCTGTGCGACTTGCGACAGTGGCACCACCGTGCCCTGGCGCGTATAGAGGTTGATGTCTTTGAGTGTGTCGAGGTTCAAGCGCTCCTCAGGCACGGCGCGGGCCACGATGTCGATCAGGTCCTCGTGCTCACGCAGCTGCGACAGGGTTGCGCCGTTCATCACGGTCTGGGTCGCCAGCGACACGTCGGCCGGCGTGAGGCCCAGCGCGCTCGCCTTGTCCTGATCAAGCTGCACTTTCAGCGTACGCACCGGGTCGTTCCAGTCGAGCTGGAGGTCACGCACCTTCGGGTTGGACGCCACCACCTTCTCTACATTGCGAGCGATCCGGCGCACCACCTGGGTATCGGGGCCTACGACGCGGAACTGCACCGGGTAGCCGACAGGCGGCCCCAACTCGAGCCGGGTCACCCGCACCCACGCCTGCGGGAATTGTTGGTCGGTCGAGGTCATCAGCCGTGCACGGACTCGCTCGCGTGCATCCAGGTCCTTGGTCATCACAACGAACTGGGCAAATCCAGGATTCGGCAACTCGGGGTTGAGCGAGAGATAGAAGCGCGGTGCGCCGGCGCCGGTGTAGGCAGTATAGAAACGCACGTCTTCGTCCTTCGCCAGGATTTCCTCCATGTGCTTGACCTGCTCGGTCGTCGCGGCGAACGAGGAGCCTTCCTTGACGCGCAGGTCAATCACCAGTTCAGGGCGCGAGCTGTTGGGGAAGAATTGCTGCGGCACTAGCTTGATACAGGCCAGCGCCAGCACCAGGGCGCCAAACGTCGCACCGATGACCGCCCAGCGGTGCTCGATGGCGGCGTCGATCAGGCGGCGCAGGCTGCGGTAGAACTTCGTGTCATACAAATCACCGTGCTGGTGCTTGCCCAAATCGTTGGGCAGCATCTTCACTGCCAAGTACGGTGTGAAGATGCCGGAGCAGATCCACGAGAACAGCACCGCGGCACCGACGATCCAGAAAATGCCTCCGGCGTACTCGCCGGTGGTGGATTTCGAGAGGCCGATCGGCAGGAAGCCCACGACGGTGATGAGTGCGCCGGTCAGGCGCGGCATGGCGGTGGACTGATAGGAGAAGGCGGCCGCCTTCACGCGGTCCATGCCGGTTTCCATCTTCGCCACCATCATCTCGATGGCGATGATGGCGTCATCCACCAGCAGCCCCAACGCGATAATCAGCGAGCCGAGTGAGATACGTTCGAGGTTCCAGCCCATCGCCAGCATCACCAGCGCCACGCCGCCCAGCACCAGCGGCACCGTGGTCGCGACCACGAGGCCGGCGCGCCAGCCCAGGCTGGCCAGGCTCACCGCGATCACGATGATCAGCGCCTCGGCCAGCGCATGACCGAAGTCCAGGATGGCGTCCTTCACCGTGGTGGGCTGGTCGGCCACCAGCTCCAGCTCCACGCCGTGTGGAAGTTCGGACTGGATCTTGGCGACTGCCGTATTCATCGCCTTGCCAAGGTCCACGATGTTGCCGTCGCTGGTCATCGTGATACCGAGCATCAGCACTGGCTGGCCGTTGTGGCGTACCGTGTAGGTGGGCGGATCTTCGAAGCCACGGGTAACGGTCGCAATGTCGCCGAGCTTGATCAGTCGACCGCCCGCAGTGATGGGCACGTTGCGGATAGCTTCTTCACTGGCGAATTGGCCGCTTACGCGCACCATCACGCGGTCGCCTCGGGTGTCGATCTGGCCTGCGGGCAACAGGGCGTTCTGGCTCTTGAGGCTTTCGGCGATGGCCAGCGGAGTAATGCCCAGCGCTGCCAGGCGCTCGTGCGAGAACTCGACGTAGACACGCTTGGCCTGTTTGCCGATGAGGTCGATCTTCTTGACCATCGGCACCTTCAGCATCTGGCGCTTGATGTCTTCGGCCGCGTCCGACAGGTCGGCGTGACCGATGCCGTCGCCCTTGACGGCGTACATCAGGCCATACACGTCGCCGTACTCGTCGTTTACGATCGGCCCGATCACGCCGTCAGGCAGCTCGAGGCTCAGGTCGTTGAGTTTTTTACGCGCCTGATACCAGGCCTCGCGCTGGTCAGCCTTGGAGGTGCCGCCGCGCACGGTGAGCGTCATGCCCGCGTAGCCTTGGCGTGCATAGGTGACCACCTTCTCGAAGTTGTCGATCTGCTCGAATTTCTTCTCCATGCGGTTAAGGACCTGATCCTGCATCTGCTGGGCGGTAGCGCCCGGCCAGATGACCATGGTGGTCATGGAGGGCACGGAAAAATTCGGGTCCTCGAGCTGACCGAGCCGGGTGAAGCTGAAGGCACCGGCCACCGCGACGAGGATGAGCATGAACAGGACGATGGCGCGGTGACGCAGCGCCCAGTCGGTGAGGTTGAAGTTGTTCATCGGGCGGCCTGCTGCGTGGTGTTCGCATCAACAATCGACGCGCCGGGAAGCGCGACTTTCAGTCCGGAGGACATCTTCTGCACCCCGGCGGTGACGACCAGTGCGCCGGCCTGCGGTCCGGAGACGAGCACCTCGTCATTGCGATAGCCCCACACCGCCACCTGCACCAGTTCAACGATGCCCGCCGGACCCTTGCCCTCGGGCGTGACCACCCACAGCGCTGGCTGGGCGCCGATTTGTGTCAGTGCCGTGGCTGGCACCGCCGCCACGGAGACATTTGTCATCATCCGCTCGGCGGTAACCGTGGCAGTGGCGCCCAGTGGCAGCGCCTGCACCGGCTTGAGCCGCGCGCGATAGGTGCGCGTCTGCGCCGCAGCCTGCGGCGACAGTTCACGCAGGGTGACATCGAAGACTTCGTTCGGCGCACTGGTCAGCGAAGCCTTGAAACGCGCCTCCTTGAAGACCGACAGCTGATCCTCGGGCACATCGATGACGATCTCGGATTCATCCGGATTCGCAACCGAGACGACCGGTTGACCCTCCGCCACGACCTGTCCCGCCTCAAAGCGCACAGCTGTGACGACACCGCTACGCGAGGCGCGCAGCACGGTGTATTTGAGCCGGTTGCGCGCGAGTTCGAGCTTTCGTGCCTCGGCCTCGGCGGTCGCATGCGCGGTTTGGGCGTTGGTCTGCGCGCGCTCGTCATCCGCTGCACTGACCGAGCCGTCAGCCTTCAGCGCGGTCAGGCGCTGGCGGTCCGAATCGGCCTGGTGCGTCTGCTCGACGGCAACCGTCCATTGTTGTCGCGACGCGTCTTCAGCGAGGCGGTAGTCGCTGTCATCCAGCACAGCCAGGATGTCGCCGTCGTGCACATACTGGCCGACATCGACCTTGCGCTGGGCGACCTTGCCGCCCACGCGGAAGGCCTGGTCGACTTCGTGCCGCGACTGTACGGTGCCGACATAGCGACTGATATCGCGGGCATTGTCGTAGCTGATTTCAGCGGTGCGAACCGGTCGTGGTGCCTGCACGGTGGGTTGCTCCGGGCTGCACGCGGACAGCATGACGGCTACGGCCAGGGCGCCGGCCGCAGTAAGGGAGGTTTTCAAGGCGGTTCCTCTTTGGAAAACGACAGATTCTTAGGAAAGTGGTGGCCGGTCGGCTTCGATGGTTGCGGTGGGAGTAGCGGGGTGTTCGAACACCTGCCAGCCTCCGCCCAAAGCCTTGTAGAGCTGCACGCTGTCGAGCAGCAGGCGGGTGTTGCTTTCGTTGGCGTTCAGGCGAGCCGCCAGACGCGCTCGCTGTGAATCCAGCAGCGGCAGCAGATCGATCTGCCCGCGGTTATAGAGCGACTGGGCGCGGTTCTGCGCAGACTCCGCGGATGCGGCGGCCAATTGCAGCGACCCGGAGCGGCGCCGTTCCTGCGCCAGCGTGACGAGGGCGTTCTCCACATCTTCGAGCGCTTTTACGATGCCGTCTTCGGCACGCAGCACTGCCTCTTGTTGAGCACTTTCGGCAGCCTCGTTGATCGCTTGCGTGCGCCCGGCGTTGAAGATCGGCATCGCCAGCAGGCCCGCCACGTTGGTGAAGCGCGCAGCGCCGAGACTCGCGCCGTTCAGGGTCAGGCCCTGTTGGCCGAAGGACGCGCCGAGGAAGAGCCGCGGGAACCACTCGGCCGCGGCCTGCTGACGGCGCGCGTTGGCTGCGTCGAGCTGCGCCATCAGCGCCAGTACGTCAGGTCGGCGTTGCAACAGTTCGGCCGGCTGGCCCGGCTTGGCTTCGGGCACCGCCGCATCGCCGTTCGAGGGCTGGATGTTCGCGGTATTGAAGGACTGATCGGCGATCAACACCGCGATACGATGGCGCGATATAGCCGCCAGCGTTTCCAGCGGCGGAATCTGTGCCCGCGCCGACAAGGCGTCGGTCTGCGCGCGCTCGACGTCGAAGGCGGATGCCAGCCCCACCTGCTGGCGCGCGGTGACCAGACGCAGCGTCTCGTCCTGCATCGCCGAGATGGCGCGCAGGGTCGCGACCTGGCGCTGCGCGCCGACCAGTGTGAAGTAGTTGCTGACGACGTCACTCATCACCAGCAGGCGCACGCCGCGCATGCTGTGCTCCGCAGCCAGCGCATCGGCGTCGGCCGCTGCTGCACCAGCGCGCAGACGCCCGCTCAGGTCGAGCTCCCACGAGACGTCCAGGCCCACACTGGTGGTCTTGGTATCCGGATAACCCTGTTTCGTGGCCGAGTTGTAGCCGCTGCTGCGATCGCTGCCGGAGGCGGATGCGCCAACGCTCGGGAACAGCCAGGAACGGCTGACCGTTTCGCCGGCACGCGCGGCGCGCAGACGCTCGGCGGCAATCTTGACGTCGCGGTTCTCGCGCGCTGCCCGGCGCACCAGATCTGTCAGCATCGGGTCGTGGTAGACCTCCCACCACGCTGCCTCGGGTTCCATCTCGGAGGCCGTGCTCGCGGCGTAGTTGCTCGGCAGGTCGACCGACGGCTTGACGACTGGCGTGGAGCAACCGGCCAGGGCAAGGGCGATCGAAGTGGAAAGGGCGGCCGCTACAACGGCGAGCCCGGTCCGTTGCAAGGTCGTCCGACCGGTGTGGAGGGACAGTGGAAAGGAAACTGGAAGTCGCGGCATCGCATTGGACTCGTGTAGATTCGAGGTGGCATCAGCGTAGGGCCCGGTGTGTGCGAAGTCGTCAGCGAAGCGTCGCCGTTCGGTCGCCATATCGAGTGTTGATTCAGGTTGGAGGTGTCATTCGCTGTCGGCATCTGCCGCGTGCTCGCCGGTCGCTGACGCGAGGTCGGAGTCAATCGACTCCAGCAACGCTTCGGCGGACGAAAACTCGCTTTGACGCCCGGTGACCAGGTTTTCGAGGCGGCCCACGAGCGCCCCGGGCGTGGCGTCGCTACGCAGCTTCACGACATATGAGCGGCGGTTCGGGTACTTGGATTCAGGGTTCAGGCTCATTGCAGACCAGGGGATCAGAAAGTTCGACGACAGCGTAGGCCGTCCCCCTGGTCGAGTCGTAAGCGAAAGGTCGTACTTCGGTCGGGACCACTGCAGCCCTTGTGGGAGCCTGCCTCTGTGGCGAGGGGGCTTGCCCCCGTTCGACTGCGAAGCAGTCGTAAAACCGGTCGCCGCTTTCTAACTCAAAATCGCGGTGACTGGATTCGGGTGCGCTTCGCGCCCCAACGGGGGCAAGCCCCCTCGCCACACACGCTCGCTCCCACAGGTTTTGCGTCTTTAATTCACGGGCTTTGCAGCCTGAAGCAGCGAGCGCGCACGTTTCACCAGCTCGGTTCCATCGGTTTCGGGCAATTGCTCAACCAGCGCCGCCAGGACCTGGCGGTCCTCGGCAGCCGCGTCGTGGTGCTCGCACAACTCGACCAGCGCGAGCAGCTCCAGCCCCGGTGCCGCCTGGGCGCGCGCTTCCTCAATTGCCCGCCGCGCTGCGGTGTTGCCGGCATCGAGCCGGCCCTGCATCCGCGCAATCGCTGCCTCCAGCAGCAACAGTTGCGGCAGGTACACGCGCTCGCCCAGTTCTTCCCCCACTCGCAGTGCTTCCTGTAGCTCGACTTGCGCAGCGTTTAAATCACCCGCCAGCAGCAGCGCCTCGGCGGCGTAGCCGAGCACTTCGCTGGCACCGGAGCGCATGCCGAGTCCGGTGTGTTCGTCGTAGGCTTCGCGGATGCTGCGGTAGCCGTCACGTGGAGCGCCATTGCGCGCCTCGGCCCAGCCGCGCCACCAGCGACAAGCCGTGCGCCCCAGTGCCAGCGAATACTCGTCGACCAGCGCCTGCATGTCGTCAGCCAGCGCTGCCACCCGCACAGGGTTGCCCATCCGCACCTCGATCAACACCTCTTGCCAGGTGGCGACCAGCCAGGTCATGGGCTGGCGAAGCGCCTGTGCGCGGGTTCGCGCCTGCTGCATGTGGTCCCGGCCTTGCACAACAAGACCGGAGCGCACGAGTTCTATGGCCAACATACCGTGCAGCATGACCTGAGGATCGGCCGCAAAGATTTCGTTCGCCCCGATATCCAGCGGCTCGGCGATTGCAAGCGCGCGCTCCAGCCATTGGCGGGTCTCTTGTGTACGCCCCTGAAGATGATGCACCTCGCCCTGTACGATGCATGCCACCAGCATGAGTGTTGAATCATTCGCCTCGCACGAGAGGGTTTCGGCGCGTTCTGCTACCGCCAGCGCCTGCGCATAGTCGCCGCGCAGCCCGAGCAGATAGCCGAAGCCGTGCAGCAGGCGCCCGCGCATCGGATGTTCGGGTAGCTCCGCTAGCCGCGTGTACGCGCGTTCGAACGCGTTCCTGGCTTCGTTGCCGACACCGAGCGTATGGAACGCCGATACGCCCTGCAGCGTCGCCAGGGTAATTTCGAGCGTATCGCGCTCGATCCCTTCCGGTGCTTGCCGCAGCAGGACCAGCGCGCGCTCGGTGAGACCGATGCACAAGGCCGGGCTGAAGTGCAGCAGCGCGGCTTCCGCGGCTTCGGCGTAATAACGCAGCGCGATCATCGGCTGCCGAGCCCGGTCGAAGTGTGTCGCCAGTTCCGAGGCCGCCACCGGCACGCCGGCCATGCGTTCGTGTTCGAGCGCAGCGCCAACCTGGTGATGAAGGTGGGTGCGCAACGAGCGCGGCGTGCGGTCGTACAGTACCTGGCGGAAGAGGGCATGGCGGAACGAGTAGGGCAGCTCCGCCATTTCATCAGGTTCGGCGACCCGCGACCGCGTGAGCCACATCTGCTCACGCACCAGTTCCTCGCAGGTGTCGACCACGCAAGCGAGATCGCGCTCGAGGGCCAGCGAAACCGTCTCGACCCGAAATTCGACGCCGCAGACTGCTGCCGCCGAGAGCAGCGCACGCTGCTCGTGCCCGAGCCTGGTGATGTAGTGATCAATGATGGCCGCGAGGTTTTCGGGAACCGCCATTCCCGCCAGTCGGGCTTCGATGGTGGCGTCGTCGTCCGCAGGGTCCATCACTTCACTGATGACTGACGACACGAACAGCGGCACACCGTCGGTGCGCTCGTGCAGGGCACGCACGAAGGATTCATCGCGCGCCAGCGACGTCGAACGTAGCGCGACATAGTCAGCGACTTCGGTTTCCGAGAACGGATCGAGCACCACTTCCTCGCACAGACGTTGTTGGCGCAGTTCGTGGCGCAATGAGTTAAGCGGATGTTCGAGCGCTACCACCTCGGCGACACGGAAGCTCGACAGCCACATAAGCCGCGCGCGGCCACGTCGCCGCGCCACATAGTCGATGAGCTGGACCGTTGCCCGATCGCTCCAGTGCAGGTCTTCGGTCACCAGCAGCAGCGGTCGCTGCTCCGTGTAGCGGTCCAACAGTTCGCCCATTTCTCGCAGCATGCGATCCGGGCCGATGCCGGCAAGCTCGCGCCGCAACGCGTCTCGCTCTTGCGCTGTGCTCAGCCACGGCAGTTGCAGCAGCCAGGTCGGCGCCACGGTGCGCAGCAGTGCCGGCAGGGCAGGGTCGCTGCGGCACAGATCGGCCAACGCCTCCAGCACCGGCAGGTACGGTTCGCCGGGGCCGTAATGCTCCACGCAGTGGCCGCGGGCACAGGCGATGCCGCCTAGGCTCGCGAGGAAATGCTCGATCAACGTGGTCTTGCCAATCCCAGGTTCTCCGGCCAGCCAAACCACTGCACGCTGCCCGCCGCAAGCCCGCTCCCATACCCGCTGCAGTCTTGAGAGTTTGTCGGTGCGACCAATGAATGGTGTCGACGGATAGGCAACAACCGCCGGCACCGTCGTGGATGCAGACGGTATCGAAGGGGCAGGGGATGGCCCGGCGATGAACCGATAGCCGCGCCGCGACACCGTCTCGATGAAGCGGGGCTGCCTGGGGTCGTCGCCCAGCACCTTGCGCAGATCGCTGATGGCCGTCTTCAACACTGAATCGCTGACAAACCGATGTCCCCACACTTCATCCAGCAAAGCATCTTTGGTCACCAGCGATCCCGGCTGGCGTGCAAGTGCACAAAGCAGCATGAAGGGCGTTGGCGCCAACGCCACGGCTTCTCCATTACGAGACAAGCAGGCGTTGGTTTCGTCGAGTTCGAACTCGACGAAGCGGAGCTGGACCGGGTTCGGATGGGACTGCGGACGTGCCACGTTGGATTCCTGAGAACTGAAACAGAGTTATGCGCCGTGAGGCATGGCACGTGGTCACTCCAATAACAACGCTGATCGGCTCGGAAGCCAAGCCTCGTCGGTCGGAAACTGGTGCCGGAAAATTAATGACGAGAATTTCAATATTGAAAAATGTTTCAATTTTACATACCTTCACCTTGCCTGACGATGAGACCTGCGTGTCTCACGACTTCAATCACAACAAGGGCTCGAGATGAACAACAACAAGAAAGGTTCCGAATTGCCTTCCACCGCTGTCGACGTGCTGGTTGTCGGTAACGGTCCGGTAGGGGCGACAATCGCGGCGTTGCTCGGCCGCTATGGTGTAAAGACGCTGGTATTGGACAAGTCCCATGAGGTCCTGCTGATGCCCCGCGCCATTGCCCTGGACAACGAGGCGCTTCGCATCCTGCAACTCGCCGGATTGTCGGAGGATGCTTTCGAGAAGATCGTTATCCCTGAAGTGAAGATGCATTCCCCGGTCCTCGGGCAATTCAGTCGGGCCAATACCGCAGGGTGCATCGACGGTCATCCCAAACTGGTGACGTTCTATCAACCCGACCTTGAACATGCGATGCGCAACCAGGTCTCCCGACTGAAGACAGTGACCAGCCTGGGTGGATTCGAGCTTGAGAATCTGGTCGAGGAGTCGGAGGGTGTCGTGGCCTCCGTACGGGACCAGGATGGCCATGTGCATTCCGTTCGCGCCCGATACCTGATAGGTGCCGATGGTGCAAGTTCCAGGGTCAGGGCGTTGATTGGCCAGGAATTCGAAGGACAAACCTATGCAGAGGATTGGCTGATTGTCGATACCAGGAACCGGCATCAATCAGCGATTGATCACGTTGAATTTATCTGTGATCCACGGCGCCCGACACCGCACATGCCAGCTCCTGGCGGAAGGGAACGTTGGGAGTTCATGCTGCACCCCGGCGAATCCCGGGAAGAGCTGGAAAGCCCGGAAAGCCCGGAAAGCATCGCCCGGCTGATCGCGCCATGGATCAATCCGCAGGAGCTGGAAATCGAGCGCAAGGCGGTGTATCGATTCCACGCGCGCTGCTGCAACCGATTCAGCAAGGGGCGAGTCTTCCTTGCAGGGGATGCGGCCCACATCACCCCGCCCTTTGTCGGGCAAGGTCTCGTCGCAGGACTTCGAGATGGCGCCAACCTAGCCTGGAAACTGGCCTGGGTCCTTCACGGGCAAGCCGCGCCTTCAATACTCGATACCTATGACATGGAGCGTCGTCCCCATGCCCAGGCGATGATCAATCTGGCGAAACTCATGGGCCGCCTGGTGATGCCGAGAAACAAGGTCGCCGCTTTCTTCATCCACGGCATGATGCGCACGCTGGCGTTGACGCCCGCGTCCAGAAAATACTTCGAACAGCTGGACATCAAGTCGAAGAACATCTTCAAGCAGGGTCTGTTCATGCAGCATCGTCGTGGCGACAAACTGGTTCGTGGCAGTCTGTTTCCCCAGGCCTGGGTGCGCAACACGCAACAGCGGATCCAGCTGAGTGACGATGCGCTGGGACATAACCTGACCCTGGTCGGGTTCGGTGTTGACCCGTTATCACTGCTGAGCACTGCTCAAGTCTTTTCCTGGATCAAGATGGGCGGTCACTTCTTGCAGATCGGGCCCTGCGGTCAGCGCTCCGACAGCGGTTGCGACTTCATCGAAGACCTGAACCATGAGATCCTGCCGCTGGCTGGCAAAGGCACGCTCGTTGCGATTCGCCCCGACCGTATCATCATGCACCACGCTCCCGGCACAGAGGCAGACAGTCTGGTTCGAGAGTGCCAGATCCTGATGGCCAGCGTCGATTCCACTGCCGATAGCGTTTCCATTACCATCAACGAGCCCCCTCGATTAAGAGCGTGAAGATGCCGTCCCCCACTTTTCCTTCAGAAGAAACTGCGCAAGAACCTCTCACTCGAGGTCACAAGAAGCGTGAACGCACCCGTCGCGGCCTGGTGGACGCGGCATTGCGTCTTGTTGCGCGCAAGGAGGTGGGGGAGATTGCACTGCTCGAGGTCGCCGCAGAGGCTGCGGTATCCAACGGCACCATCTACAACTATTTTCGAACGCGCGACGAAGTGCTCGAGGCGGTTGGCATCGCCATGGCGTCCGAGTTCTCCGATGCCATTTCCGCCTTGAGCTCGGACGTGCATTGCGGCGCACAGCGGCTTTCGATCGGCGTGCGCATGTTCGTCCGTCGGGCTGCCTACGACCATCAATGGGCTAACGCACTGCTGCGCATCATCCATTCCGATCAGGCCATGCGTTCGCGCTTGGCTGACCATGTGCTGGGCGACCTGCGTGACGGTCTGCGCGCGGGCACTTTCGCTTACGAGGACGAAGGGGGCGCCCTGGACATGGTCGTATCGTGCACAACCGGAGCCATGCGCTCGGTTGTCGAGGGGCGTGCGGCGGCAGAGCACGATCTGCTGGTCGCCGAGATGATTCTCAAGGCGCTGGGCGTAACACCGGCCAGAGCCAAGAAAATCGCCGGTAAGCCGCTACCTTAGCCCCTGATGTCATTCTCGATTCGCCAGGCCTTCTGCTGAACATTCATGTTCATTTTTGTTGGTGAATAGAACTCCAAATCTTTTCGTGGACCTTGAAAAAACATTCGAGGAATCCGTTTTTATGCGGCATAGAACGGTTTTCCTGGATGGATTCGTTCTTGATTCAAAAAACCTTGTTGACTGCGACTGAACACGAGTGTTCAATTGAGCCATAAGGTAATTTTGGAGAGAGAACGTGGAATCCCTGAATCCGACACAGCGCCGCATTCATCAAGCCGCTTTCCGCCTGTTCGCTGAAAGAGGTACCTCCCAGGTGAACATCCTTGACCTCGCACAAGAGGCAGGAGTAGCGCGCGGAACGATCTACAGCAACATCGACAGCATGGAAAACCTGTTCGAGGCAGTTGCCAGCCATCTCGCCAGGGAGATGCATGAGCGCGTCAACAAGAGCTTCGACGCTCTCACCGATCCGGCTCAGCGTCTTGCCAATGGCATTCGACTCTTCATTCGTCGCGCTCATGAGGACTCCCATTGGGGGGCGTTTATCCATAAGTTCGCCATGAGCAATGCTTCGTTGCGCGAAATGTTCAGCAGCCAGGCGACTACCGATCTTCTGAGTGGACTTGCCAGTGGGCGGTACACGTTTGCGCAGGAGCAATTGCTCTCAGTTTTGACGCTGATATCGAGCAGTGTGCTGGGCTCGATTTTCCTGGTGCTGGAAGGGCATAGAACGTGGCGCGAATCGGGCTCTGACACGGCCGAGCTGGTGCTGCGGGCATTGGGTGTGGCACCAGAGGAGGCTCGTGCGCTGGCGACTACAGAGCTGCCAACACTTCCTTCTCTCGACTAGTTCGTAAGCCGATTCAACTAAACGCCTCTGGATTTTCAGGGGCGCGGGGACGGCTTTACCCTAAAAACCCGGAAAACAAGAACAATGAACAACAAAAACCAATTGCACCGGTTGGCAACGCAACAACCCGCCCGGCATCCGCAGCCGACGGTGAAGGCCCAGGGGCTGACTCACCTGATCTTTCAGCGGCCGGACTTGAACGAGGCGGCGCGGTTTTTGACCGATTTCGGCCTGACAGTCAGTCAGCAGGACGCCGATACGCTTTATCTGCGCGCCACTGATCCCACTGCATACTGTTACCGAGTCCATCGTGCAGAACAGGCACGTTTTGTCGGGTTCGGATTGGCAGTCCAGTCGCTCAAGGATCTGCAGAAACTGACGCGAATCCCGGGCGCGTCAGCGGTCGAGAAATCGGAACATCCGGGTGGGGGGTATTACGTCAGACTGACCGATCCTTCCGGTTTCATCGTGGAAGCTGTTTGTGAGCAGATTCCAGGTAAAACGCTGGTACACAGAGCGCCTCTTGCCTGGAATCTGGCGCACGAGCAACCGCGAGTCAACGCCACGCAGCGTCCGCCGATCGCTCCCCCTGAAGTACTCAGACTCGGTCACATCGTCATCGAAGTGGCCGACTACCAGGCGACCTGTGCCTGGTATACCAAGCATTTCGGGTTCATTCCCAGCGATGTGCAGGTGCTCCCCGATGGCACACCTATCGTCACTTTCATGCGCCTTGACCTCGGTGAAGTTCCCGCCGCTCACCATACGCTCGCGATAGCACAAGGGTTCATGGCCACCTATAGCCATAGCGCCTATGAAGTTGTCGATGCCGATGCGGTGGGAATGGGGCAGCGCGTCCTGCGCGAGCGCGGTTGGGAGCACTCATGGGGCATTGGCCGGCACATTCTGGGCAGTCAGATCTTCGATTACTGGCAAGACCCTTGGGGCGATAAGCACGAGCATTACTGCGACGGGGATGTGTTCACGGCCGCACAGCCTACGGGTATTCATCCCGTAAGCCCCGAGGCAATGGCGCAGTGGGGGCAGCGCATGCCCAAGAGCTTTACAAAACCCAGGATGAGTTTGAGCAAGCTGCGTGCGCTGATCCGGAATCTGCGACGCAGCCCCGACCTGACCCTTCGCAAGCTGGTAACACTCATGCGGATGTTCGGGTAGGGCTGCCAGCCTTTCCACAGAACAACACCACAGATCTCGCGCCGCCGCGGGCGGGACAAACGCTGCTCCAGGAGTACCTTCAATGTCTGCTGTACACGTAGTCCGCTTTGAATTTCAGAACGGTATCCACTGGGGCGTGCTACGCCAGGGCCGTATCACGGTTGTCCCCGGTGTTTTTGAAACCACCGGTGATTTCATTCGCCAGAACAGCCTCGACGACCTTGCTCAAATAAAAGGTACGGAGCTTGCGGAGGGCGAAGTGAAACTGCTGTCGCCGATCACCCGTAACCAGCAGTTCGTCTGCCAGGGCGCCAATTACCGTCAGCACATGATCGAGTCGGGCATGGACCCGGATGCGAAGAAATTCAACATGATCTTCACCAAGGCGACCAGTTGCCTGGTGGCGGCGGACAGCGACCTGATCAAGCCGCGCACCGTGCGCTTCCTTGATTACGAGATCGAACTGGGGCTGGTGATGAAACGCGCGATCACCGGCGCTGTGGCTGTTACCGACGCCAATCTGCATGAGTTCATCGCAGGCGTCGTCATCGTCAATGACTACTCGGCTCGTGACATTCAGATTCCTCAGATGCAGTTCTACAAGGGCAAGAGCTTCCGCACATTTGGCCCGGTCGGCCCGTATCTCTGCCTTCTGGATGCCAAGAGCATGCCTTACCTCAAGGCATTGCAGTTGCGCCTGACGGTCAACGACCAGGTGCGCCAGAACGACAGCACGGCCAACCTGGTTTACGGCCCCGCCGAAACCCTTACCGAACTCTCCGCCGTGCAAGACCTCGCCGTTGGAGACCTGATTGCCACCGGTACGCCCGCCGGCTGTGCACTGACCGTTCCTTCGCCTGCCAAACAGCGGATTGCGGCCCTGATGCCAGAAGCTGCCAAGTGGAAGCTGTTCCTCAAGGCGCAGGAAAGCCGGATGCAGTATCTCAAGCCAGGTGACGTGGTCGAGGCGCGCATTCGCAGCGCTGATGGTGTGATCGACCTCGGCGTGCAACGTAACCGAGTCGTGGAGGAAGCCTGATGACAGTGCAGACCCTGAGTGACATCGAAAGTCTCGAACAAGTCCCCTTGTCGGAGCGTGGCCTGGCATCCAGCACCTATGAAGCGCTGCGGCAGGCCGCCAAGTGCACCCCTCGGGCGCCGGCGCTGAGCTTCTTCGCCAATGCCGCCGATTTCAAGCGCACCTGCGAGTGGAACTACTCCCAGCTCTTCGCGGATATCACCCGCGCGGCGAATGCCTTCCATGACCTGGGCATCAAACCGGGTGAGGTGCTTGCCTTCATCCTGCCCAACCTGCCGGAAACCCATTTCACCATATGGGGCGGGGAGGCGGCTGGCATCGTCATGGCGATCAATCCTCTGCTCGAGGCCAAGCAGATGGCCGGCTTGCTGAATGCCGCGAAGGCCTCCGTGGTGGTGACGCTCGCACCGACTCCGGGTAGCGATCTGTGGCCAAAACTGGCTTCGCAGCTGGATCAGTTGCCCGCGGTCAGGTCTGTCGTTTGGGTCAGCATGGAGCCCTATGTCGCCGAACCGGTGCGCGGGATCCTGCAAGCCATGGCACTGAAGGAGCGAGACTTACACAGCGGTATCGCGATCCACGATTGGCTATCGTTGATGAATACTCAGCCGCACACACACCTGATTAGCGGTCGACAAATCCGCCAGGATGAGTGCTCTTCCTACATCTGTACGGGTGGTACCACCGGGCTCCCCAAGATCGCTGCGCGAACCCATGGCTCGGAAGTATTCAATGCATGGGCCATGGCCGCTCACATGCAACCTCGCACGAGTGGCCAGGTTATCTTTTGTGGCCTGCCGCTGTTTCATGTCAATGGACAAATGGTGACGGGACTAATGCCTTGGACCCAAGGCGACCATGTGATCCTCGGGACGCCTCAAGGGTATCGTGGCGAGGGGGTGATCCCGCGATTCTGGGAGATGGTCGAGCACTTCGGTATCAACTTCTTTTCCGGCGTGCCAACGGTCTATGCCGCACTTCTGCAAAATGAATGGCAGGGTCGCGACCTGTCCAGTCTTCGCTACGCAATGTGTGGCGCGGCGCCCATGCCGGCTGAGCTTCTGCGAGAGTTCGAGCGCCGGACCGGGTTAAAGATCCTTGAAGGTTACGGTCTTACCGAGGGCGCCTGCGTTTCCTCAATCAATCCGCCCCATGGCGAGCGCCGCATCGGTTCCATCGGGATACGGATCGCCTACCAGAATATGCGCGCGGTCGTGCTCAATGACGCGGGTGAATACCTGCGCGATGCCAACGTGGATGAAATCGGGCTCATCACGATCAGTGGTCCGAACCTCTTCGATGGCTATCTGGAGGAGCGTCATAACCAGGGCCTCTGGATCGATATCGACGGTCAGCGCTGGCTGAATACGGGTGATCTGGGTCGCCAGGATGCGCAGGGTTACTTTTGGCTAACCGGGCGCAAGAAGGAGTTGATCATTCGCGGCGGCCACAACATCGATCCCAAGCAAATCGAAGAGGTTCTGCAGGCGCATCCCGCCGTCGCCCTGGCCGCTGCAATCGGCAGCCCCGACGTCTACTCGGGGGAGGTGCCGGTGGCCTACGTTCAGTTGCGCCCCGGGCAAGTTTGCAAGGCCGAAGAATTGGAGGCGTTCGCCCATCTCCACATCAGTGAGCGGGCCGCCGTTCCCAAGCGCATTGAAATCCTCGAAGCATTGCCACTGACGGCCGTGGGCAAGATATTCAAACCTGCTTTGCAGCAGCGGGAGATTGCCAGAGTCGTCCAGCAGGAAGCGGGGCGCCTGGGGCTTGCGGATATTGCTGTCGAGGTCGTGCAGGACACTCGTCGTGGGCCTGTCGCCTGCATCCGGGCCGGAGCCGACCAGGAAATCCTGGCGCCGCTCTTGGGACACTACAGCTTCCAGATCGAGTGGCTTACTTGAGTCTCTGATTCGCATCTGTCAGTCCAGCAGCCATGCCCTGGCGCTGTTCCGCCAGGGTCTTTTACACAACTTCGATTCAACTCCAACCGGTGCTGAAAAGTTCACAGGAAGGCGAAGCCTTGCCTGCGTGCAATCAACAAAAACAATAAACAGAGGTGGAAAATGAAACTGAATAGCCGTGTGATTCCGTGTCTTTCTGTTCAGCGAAAGTGTGCTGTCTGGATTAAGTTCGCCAGTGCCATGGCACTGCTCAGCGCCTCGACCATTGCCGGCGCCAATGGCATTGGTCTCAACGAACAAAGTGCAAGCAGTGCGGGAACTGCTTATGCGGGACGGTCGTCATCGGCGCTGGACGCCAGCACCATTTACGGAAACCCCGCAGGCCTGACCAAGTTGCGGCGCAGTGAGATTTCCGGCGGGGCCGCAATCGTCTCGGTGAGCGACGACATCAGTGATGCACAGAGCAGTGCCACAGGAACGAACAAGGGGGATTCGGTTCCTTTGGGGGTCGTGCCCTTCGCCTATCTGTCGACACCGCTTGATGATCGTTTTTCGATGGGGCTGGGCCTGTATGCGCCGAGTGGTCTGATCAATGACTACGAGAGCACTTTTCAGGGTCGTTACCATGGTTCCTACAGCACGACCAAGGAGATAACCCTGCAGCCCACACTGGCCTATCGGATCAATGATTACGTGTCCATTGGTGGCGGACCGACCCTGAACCATTTCGATGCAAAGCTTCAGAATTACATGGCAACCGGCGCCTTGAACAACGGCCAGGACACTCTGGTCACCATCAAGGGCGATGACACGGCCATTGGCTACAACGTCGGCCTCCTGGTTGACTTTAGCGAGGCCACCCGTTGGGGGATTACTTATCACTCGAAAGTGAGCTATCACCTCAAAGGGCATACCGAGGTTTCCGGCTCCCCGAGCGTTATCCCGCTGGACGGAAACTATGACACCCGGATAGATCTGACGATGCCCGAAAAAGTGGATACGTCCATCACCCATCATTTCAATAGTCGCTGGACCGGATACCTGGGGACCACCTGGACGCGTTGGAGCCGGATCCAGAAGGTCGAGGCAATCAACAGTGGTGTTTCCGCCATGGGCCAGGCTGCCGGCCTGGGGAATGTGGCCGAACAAATGAACTGGCACGACACATGGTCCACCGCGGTTGGCGCCTCCTATCAATTGAACCCGCAATGGCTGATACGCGCAGGCTATGCCTATGACCCGGCGCCTGTTGGAAATGCCGATCGCAGCGTGCGTGTTCCGGTCGGCAATCGCCAGGCGGTGACCTTGGGCGGCGCTTATTTGCCGAATCCCGATCTGACGATCGACTTTGCCTATGGTTATCTCTGGGATTCAAAAGCCTCCGTAACACACTCGAACGACTCCGGTCTTCAACCGGAATACAGTGCCCATTACAAAAACAGTGCGAATGGAATTTCAGTGCAGGCAACGTATCGGTACTAATTGCCGCTCCTATCAGTTTTTGCACTCCGCCATCACCACATGACAGGTCGTCGGCGTGCCACCGGATTGGCCGGCATAGCGTATGCAATTATCCATGGACTTTTGGCGAGCCATGTCCAGGGTCGAGCCCCAGGCCAGGCCGCCCTCGCCAGCAGTGGGTAGCGCTTTTGCATAGCAACTTGAGCTTGCGCTTGAGTCTGTACTTGAGGCCGAGTAGCGGGCCGTGGAAGTTTTGCCCGCACAGCCCGCGGTCAGGGCCAGGTTGATGGCGAGCAGGGAAGGGAGGATCCATGACGAGCATTGGCGTGCTGTTTTGCCGATCATCCCGTTTCCCCTGTATCAAGAGGCTGGAGGCGTGTTTGTGGTCGTGTTCTATTTAGATTAGACGGTGTTGCGCCTGCCTTGGTTAAAACGGCTCGTTAAATAAAACGAGCCGTTGCTGTGAAGGTGTTCATCGGGGCAAGTGCATGGATTTCAGATCACCTCAAAGGTGATCCGCATCAATCACAGCCTTGGCGAACGCCTGCGGATCTTCCTGCGGCAGGTTGTGGCCGATGCCGCCGCTGATCAGCCGGAACTCGTATTTGCCGGTGAAGCGCTTGGCGTAATCCTCGGGGGCCGGGTGCGGCGCACCGTTGGCATCGCCTTCAAGGGTGATGGTCGGCACGCTGATGGAAGGCGCCGTGGCCAGTTTCTGCTCCAGCGCTTCGTATCGGCTCTCGCCCTGGACCAGGCCCAGGCGCCAGCGGTAGTTGAACACGGTGATGTCGACATGGTCGGGATTTTCCAGCGCCTTGGCGCTGCGGTCGAAAGTGGCGTCGTCGAACGCCCATTTCGGCGAAGCCAGTTGCCATATCAACTTGGCGAAGTCGTGGGTGTTTTTCTCGTACCCGGCGCGACCGCGATCGGTGGCGAAGTAAAACTGATACCACCACTGCAATTCAGCCTTGGGTGGCAGCGGGTTCTTGCCGGCCGCCTGATTGCCGATCAGATACCCGCTGACCGAGACCAGCGCCTTGACCCGTTCTGGCCACAGCGCCGAGACGATGTCGGCCGAGCGTGCGCCCCAATCGTAACCACCGAGCACGGCTTGTTTGATCTTCAGCGCATCCATGAAGTCGATGACGTCACTGGCCAGCGCAGCCGGTTGGCCATTGCGAACGGTTTTATCGGACAGAAAATGCGTATCGCCATAGCCACGCGCATACGGCATCAGCACTCGATAGCCCTTCGCGGCAAGCAACGGGGCGACCTCGTCATAGCTGTGAATGTCGTACGGCCAGCCGTGCAGAAGAATCACCACTGGCCCATTAGCCGGGCCTGTTTCGGCGTATGCCACGTCCAGCAGGCCGGCGTTGACATGCTTGAGCGGGCCGAACGGGGAGGGTGTTGCATGAGTGGCGCCAGCATCGATCGCGGTTGGCTGCGCGGCGGTCGTTTGTGCGTGGGCCGCGCCGAGAATACCGAACAGGGTAAACGCGAGGATCGATGAACCGAGCAGGCGGTGGCGGGTTTTGCCGGTTTTGTTCTGCAGTGCCATCTTCATGTGATATCTCCGTTGCAAGCCGTTGGCCAGGGGTTCTGGCTGATCCCCTCGAAACCTTGCTTGCATTTGAACGCGGCGACGTATCTGGCCTGTGTCGAATCGCAGGCCAAGTGAAAAGCCATGTATCGAGAGGCTAATCAGACACACTGTGATACATAGGGAGAGATCTCGGTATCAAATCGCATATCTGAAGAAGGTGGGGCCATTGAAATTAAAGTTCAGCCACGTTGATGTTCTCGTCAAAGACCTCGAGGAAGCGTGCAGGTATTACGCCCGTGTCTTCAGCGCCAGAATTTCAAAGACACTTGATTGGCAGCGCGACGGTTTGCATGTGCGCTATGCGATCGTCATGTTTGGTACGGAGCGCCTTATGCTGGTGCAACCGTTTACCGGAAATCTCAAGGCTCTGATGGACGCCAACGGCGAAGGCACCATCTACCGGCACTGCTATTCCACACCGGACATCGAGGCAGCCTACGACGAATTGATCGACGCAGGCGTCCAGCCGGAAGATGAAAACGGCAAGCCGCTGTCTCGCGATAACCTCCAGACGCCAAGTGGGACACGCATACTCTGGTTACCGAAACGCTTCGGGCATTTTTCTATTGAGTTGCTTGAAGAGAAAGAGCTGGAGGCATTTATCAAGGATGCATTTGCCGAGGAGGGCTGAGGGAGGGCGCTCGGCATTGCCACGCTGACTAGCCGATTGGTCCAGGCTCTACGTGGTCACTGCGAGCGGATGTCGAGACTGACCCCCATAAACCGTGGCGCTAAGGAAGAGCGTGGGCCATCGACTGTCGTAGAGTGAAATTTTGCTGGTTAGCGCCATGGTGCTTCTTCATTGTGTCCACTGGCAACAAACTATGGTCGCTTGCTCCCGACAAAATAAAAAACAGCGCTGAGCAGGAAAAACACTATGCCAGCGATGATCAAACCGTACAAAAAGTAATGCTCATGGGACGTTAGATATACAACCGAACCGTGCGTATCCAGCGGGTAGGTTTTTCCACTTTGAAGATCCGGCGTTCTCAGTCCGTGAGCATCAAAGTAATTCCAGGCAAAAAATGAAGAAAACCAAAAGCCTAAGGCCAGTACTCCCACGACGCATTTAAGTGCATTCATTCTCTCGCCTCCCAGATTTTGTATCGCCAGATTGCCTCTGATTACAGATTGATCTTGTGAGCCGCTATCGGTATATCCCTCTCCTTCGGTGGTTTCGTCTTTTAATTACAGTGTAGAAGATAAAGAAGATGGACGCAGCGTGCTCGATGGAGAATGCAATAAAGAAAAAGTTGTCAGTCATTGGGTGCGGCATAGAAGTGATTATTGTGTAAGCTTCCATTTGTCCGAATGTCACTGCGAAAATGGTCGCAATAGATACGGCTCCTCCTATTAATCTTTTCAGAAAATTGTCACGTAATCGCCGCAATGAACTCACATACCAAAGCAAAACGCCCCACTGAACAAAGGCAAATGGCAGGATTGCCAGCCTTCCGATAAATAAGTGTTCGCTTCCGTCGGTCATTTTTACACCCTGACTTTGATGGCTCACTTTCGCCCGCTAGCACCGCACCAATTGCGGGCAAGCCAATGGCCGGGCCGGACATGCTTTCTGATCTGGAAGCTCGCCGGGGTGGGGTATTTCCATGCAGATGCCAAGAGTGATCTCCATCTGTGTGTATTTTTTTTATAAGTTATTTATCAGTCCCCATGTTAAGAAAAAAGACATTAGAAGAGCTAATGCGCCAACTGATCTAAGAATATATAGATAATTGCTTGACCTGATCAGGCTCTTGAATGGGTAATTTTTTGATGCGCCTGCCCGGTCAATCAACTTGATTATAATGCCTTGCGTTTTCTCAGAAAAAAACAAGCACATTATTCCCAGTAAGCACATTGATATAATAAAAACTAACAGCCCAATACTCTTCATTCTCACCATCCTGATCCAATCTTCCATGCAGCCTGGAAGGAGTAGTTGTAATTAGCACCTAGTTGTGGAGAAACGAATCCAAACCCTGATGCGGACCCATTACCTAGTGACCACGAATCAGAAACGCCCCCCCAGCAGCCAGCGGTAGCGTTAATTCCATTTCCCGACAAGCGACGCCCTTACACACCACCACCAAAAAAAATAAAAACCGTAAAAATAGCGATGAATTGAATCGGTATAAAAACAATCAACAACCAGTTCGGCAGCTTTTTTGAGAAGGTCAGCATTAAAGCGCTAATAAGAACTGATGCGGCTGGAAATAATACATAAAGCTTAAGTTGGCCGGAATTGGGGTAGCCAACGGCTTTTTGTGGTGCAATTCCAGAATACAGCTCAATGCCAATAAAAAAAACAATGCATGTCAATAACAAGACAATAGTTAATGCAATACGGAGTCCTACTTTGCTCCTTTTTTCTAGTTGACTCATGGTCCAGTTCCTGCACTAGGATTAAGCGCGTTTCAAAGAGCAGTACATGGCCAGTTATGGCGATGCCCAATAAGCTTTCTTAACTACTCGGCCACCTTCATCCAGTTCTACCGACCATGCTTCTATATCAAAGGATAAACGGTTTTCAAACCATAGTCGCTCAACGCAAGGATGTTGACAGTGGTGCGATGCGTAGCGGGTAAATAAAGTGCTTGGTTTTTCTACATGAGAAGGGATCCCGAGTCGGTTGATAACAACCCCTTGTGTATCGCCAATATTGATTGCTTCAAAAGCTATGCTTTTCTGTTTTGAAATAAATATGCATGATGTGACGTATGATGTTGTGGCGAGTAGTAGCATCCAAAGCAGTATTTTTTTGATAGTGGTTTTTGGTGCGCTGCCTTTAATAGTATTCATCATTTTCTCTTCGCATCATTGCCCGCTGTACTTGGGGAGTGCATACAGTACAGGTCCATGAATCGGGCCACCTTGGGGGATGAAAAAGGTGGTTGTGCCTAGTATTGACTGTACATCTCGAGCAGTACCTCCGGGAAATGGAATGTCATCAGCCATAACCATGCCGGCAGGCAGGCAACAACACTAGGCACATGCTCAGGCAGTGCACTCTGCGCATGCTCAATTACTGGTACGTAGCGGGCTGAAATAGGGAGCCAGGATGCGAGGGGAGGTAGGGGAGAAAAGCAGAATGTTTTATATCAATACATTGGTGAATACTCAGCATTTGCTGCCGAGACTTTAGACCTGAAGCCACCATAAGCACCTCCCTGTGAACCGGAGCCATTGGGCTCGTCGTACACGTCGTATGCACAGCGGTTGGAACACTTGTGTGTTCACGATGGGGTCTTCATTCCATGACCTTGGGGGAGATCGAACGTCCGCGATCCCGAGCATCCAGCACGAGATGACAGTAGTACAGGGTTTGAAAACTTGCCAATGGGACTGGAAAGCGACCGGTCAGGATGGCTTTCTGCAGTCGAGGATTTCGCGGGTTTGCGCTTTCCCCTCGTTGACTTTGTCGCGAAGCGTTAACAGGCCCTGGGTTACGGGCAAAGAAGCTGTCGTCGTTGATGCGGATGCCAACCCTGAGCGGACACTCGTCAATGTCCGTCAGGGTCGAAAGCTGCTTGCTCCGCTATTGAAGCGGAATATACACGTCAGTTTGCCATTGATCCTGCGGCGTCTCGGGATAGACGCTCAGGTAATTGAAGAACAACGGGTGGTCACGGAGTTCCTCGCCACTGGCAGGAAGCCAATCGCGGTAAATCGGATAGATCGTTTCGCCGATGTGATCCGGTGACCCCGTATGTCGCACCACGACGCAGCGACCGCCAGGAATGACGATCTCGCGTACGCCGAACTCATTCGGCGCCACAGCCTCGTGAATCTCGCCGCAGATGGCGAAGCGGAATGCTTGTGCAGGTGTCGTGTCGGGGTTGCCATAGGGAATGCCAAAGCTGCGACTCGATGCCACCGGCGACTGTCCGCTCTGCATGCGCCACTCGATGAACTTGCGCACGCTCTCATTGACTAGCCCGGGTGGTCCGCAGTGCTCAAGCGCTGCGACCCTGACTTCTGGGAATTCCACGATTCGTACTTGCATGATGATAGTCCTGGAAAAATGAGGGATTGCGAATACCGCATTCCAGACCTGCCAGTTCGGTTCCTTCCTGAACGCACTCGGGGTCATACCGAACGCCCGCCTGAACGCCCTGCAAAATGCCTCGGGGCTTTCAAAGCCGGCACCGAGTGCCGCGTCCAGTACCGAGTGATCAGCGAGGGAGGCCAGGCGATGTGCCGCGCGTCGTAGCCGCATCAGTTGCACATAACGTGAGACCGGCACACCTGCGAACGCGCTGAATTGTCGATGGAAGTGAAACACCGAAAAGTTCGCCACATGACTCAACGTCTTCACCGACAAGTCACCTTCAAGATTGGCATCGATGTAGGCGAGTACGGCGTTGAAGCGTTTTGTGTAGGCGAAGTTGCTCGGCATGTCAGACACTGGGAAAAGGCTCCTGGAAGTACGGTCGGCAATAGAATCGACTATAACGGTGTAAACGCGCCTAGCCGCGTTTGCTCAAGGTACGTTTTGGGTTGGCCGATGCGGTTTCTTCCACGGCGATGTAAACGGTTAAAAATGCCAGTCCTCAGCGCGAACGACGCGACAGAATGGACCCGCCAGGGTCGCATTGTGATGAGCGATGATATGTTCGGCCTTCAACTCAGGGGTATCGGTGCAGGTATGACCATCGGCGATCAGTACTGCATCGAATCCAAGATCGCGTGCGGCGCGGCAGGTGCTGTCGACACAATACTGGGTCTTCATTCCGGCAATAACCACACCTTGAGATCCACAAGCCTTTAGCCGATCGGCCAGGTCAGTCATGGCGAAAGCGTTGGGTCGGTTTTTTTCGAAGATTACTTCGTCGCCTTGTAGCAGCAGTTCCTGTACCAGTTGCGCCAACGGGCTTGCAGGTTCGATTGGCGAGCCAGGTGGGCCGACGTGGCGAGCAAGGAAAATTGGCGCGCCAGCCGTGCGGGCCTTGCTCAACAGGTTATTCAAAGTGTTCAGCAGCGCTTCGCCAGCCCATGGTTTATCCGGACCATGAAACAATCCAACCTGCATATCGAGAATCAACAGTGCGTACATAGTGCTTTCCTTGCGTTTGGACCAGCGACACAAGGGCAAAAGAAAAGGCCCTGTCCATCGCTGGCGGGCCTTTGAAGTTCGTGCGTTATTGGCTCACGACACCTCTCACGACCCGCCTTGGGCGGTCGTGGTCGTGGTGGTCGAGGCAATGCGTGGCTGATTCATAAAGTGGACAGTATCTGCACGGTATCTGGTTGGCAAGGGGGCGTGACCTGCGTGGCGGTTACTGCTTGTATTGATCGTTGAGGTCCGTTTCTAGTCGGTGACGTCTGTTGCGAAGGGCTGCAATCGACCCAATACGCCCGTGATTGCGCATTATTCTGCCGCCCTGAGTGTGTTGATCTGGACTATGAGTTTAGAAATATCGGCGGTTTCCACGAACAGATCATAGGCCTCTAGATAGAGGTATTCGTTACTTGTCTGCAGGGCATTATTGGTGACGCAAGTAACCTTGCGGGCCATGCCTTGCAGTGAGGCGACTGTATGTGTGGCGGGAAGGGATTCGCCTACCGAACACTCAAATTTCTGCACGAATGGTTTGCCGGTGCTCTGAGTGAAGTGTTTGCTGTAAGTGACAACACTCCCAGGTTTGAGTTTTTGCCAATCACCATCCAGGTCGATGTTCGTGAGGGTGCTTTGCTGGTCGGTTTTGCCAGCGAGCTCAGTGCTGCTCGTCGCGGCGAGTTCGATCAGCCCACGCCAGCGTAGGCTTACACGCTGGCTGCCCAGTGCTCCCGTCGCTTGCTCGCGCCATATGCCGCGGGCCGGGCCCGATTGCAAATACAAGTCCATTGGATGGTCGTTGACCACGGCGCGCGGCACGAGCGGAGAGCTAGCGTTGTAGGTGAATTGCAGATGGTTGAGCGTGTGGGTCGGTTGTCCCAGGGGTAGGGCGCTGACCTGTGTCAACAATGTCGCCGGTAGCTCCGGTGTACGCATGTCCGGCGGCAATTTTTGCCGAGTGACTGGCGTGGCGAGTTTCGCCAGGTTGGTGGGCTCGGCGCACACGGCGCCAATTAGCCGGGCACGTTGTTCAGTGTCCAATGCACTGTCGATTGGCTTAACGGGCGGCGGCAGCAAAATCTGATCGCCTAAACGATAAGCCTGGCGAGTGCTGGCCTGGCGGGTTGCACAGTCCACCTCGACACGCTCGAACTGGCGGTCGTAGGGCTTTCCTTCGCTTTCGTCCAGACGGGTGCGCCTGAAGTCGATGCCCGCCCAGATCGAGCGTCGGGAATTCACGATGCCCAGGGTGCCAGGGTCCAATAACAAAAGGTCTTCGCTGTCACCGGGAAGCTGCTTCCAAACGCTGTCTCGGAGCGCTTGGCACATCTGCTGAGCGATGTTCCGCGCCTTGTCTGCTGGCAGAACATAGGGACTGCTCCACCTCTTTGCCTGTCGATAATCCATCGCCAATGTCAACGAACCGCAGGTCGCGAAAAGCCGGGCCCGGGTAGCTGGCTCGGTGCCTTCAGCCGGTACGTCAACCGTCAGCACGGCAGTTTGGTCGAGTCTGAAAGTGCTATCCAACGGCAGCGGCCGGGATTGTACTCGGGTCGCCATGGCTCGATTTTGCGCCTCCTGCTCGGCAGCCTCGCGCTTATAGTAGTTGGCCATCCCGTTGCCTTGCAGGGCACAACCCGCCAGGGTCACAGCGATGGCAACACCCGCCAGGCGAAATAGAAGATTCACTGCAAACAGCTCCTTGGCGCACCCGTAATTCATCGTGATAGCGGATGCATCTTGTGAGGGGATCGAGGTTTTGACATTGTTGCGACGTGGTCGAGACAATGTCCGTGGTAGTCGAAGGCCAAGAAATATCGAGGGGAGACGGTCCTTCGTCGGTATCTGAGTATCGAGTTCATCTGATCGGCTTGACCATCAAAACCTTTAGGACGGGGAGAGGGCGAGGCTCGAGAGAGGCTTCTCCGGGCGGGCAGCAAACGACCCCAAGCATCCATCGAAAAGAGACCCGACAGGGATACGCTAAAGTTATGCGGGTCGTCGATTGTCCGCCCTGCTTCCGTCCCTGGAGGGTCCGATGCCGCCCATCATTACATGCTTGGTGGCGCTGTCTGTTCTTGGCCTGACTCCTGTAGTGCAAGCCCAGACTAACGCCTGCCCACCTGGCGAGAAACAAGTGTGCCTGAACGGCTGCATCTGCCTGCCAGATTTGGGGCAGATGCCTGATGGCGTCTACCAGGTCGCGGCACCTGCCTTGGCGCTGTGGCTGACCCAGGCACGCGCTGAAGCAGCCAGCGCCGAGATCCAACCCATTCCACCGCACATCCGGGAGCAACTGCTGCGCTGGTACGACCCCAGCGTCCTCGATGCCGCGCACTACAAAGTGAGCGACAACGGCCAATTCAGCGCCGCCACTTCCATGCTGCAAAACCCCGACGTCGGTGCCGTGACGCTGATCGACATCATCCTCTTCCGGGACACTCAAACCGCAGAACAGGACATCGCGCTCTGGGCTCACGAACTGAAGCACGTGCAGCAGTTTCGGGAATGGGGGGTAGAAGGATTTGCCCAGCGCTATACACAAGATTTCAACGCTGTGGAGGCGCCGGCTTATGCCATACAGGCTGAGGTTCGACGGTCGGTGCGGGGAGAGGCTCACTGAAGGGTAGCGAAGCCGCCTGACATAACAGGCATAAAGCAGTCATTATTGGCTGAAAGCAGCCTGTCAGTTAGGGAAGAGTTGAATGGTGTTCAGGGTGATGGTGGTCGGTGGCTACGGAAACTTCGGTAGCATCGTTTGCAGGCATTTGGCGGTGATGCCAGATGTGGAACTGGTGATCTCGGGCCGCGATCCACACAAGTTGCAGCGCAAAGTCGATGAGTTGAAGAGCCAATCGGGCACTGTCGCCGAAAGTTGGTGCGGCAATGCCATGGGCACTGAGTTCAAATCCGTTTTGCGCTCGATGGACATCCAGTTGGTTATCCATACCGGCGGCCCGTTTCAGGGGCAATCCTATGCGGTCGCCGAGAGCTGCATCGAGGCTGGCGTGAACTACTGCGACCTGTCTGACTGCCGAACCTTCGTCAACGGCGTTGGCGTACTCGATGCCTTGGCGAAACAGGCAGGAGTGGCGATCCTCAGTGGCTGCAGTTCGGTGCCGACGCTATCGTCAGCCATCATCGATCAGCAGCGCTATCGCTTCAGTCGTATCGACTCGATCGAGCATGGCATTTCCTCTTCGGCGAAGATGCCGGGATTGTCGACTGTCGAAGGCGTACTCGCCTACGCAGGTAAACCGATCAGGCAACTCAAGAATGGCAAGGTGCATGAAGTGTCGGGTTGGCAGGATCTGACGCTGCGCAAGATGCCGCGTCTGGGCACTCGCGTGCTGGCCAACGTTGATGTGCCGGACATGGATATTTTCGCCAGCCGCTATGGCGCGCAAACCCTGAGCTTCAAGGCCGGCGCGGGCTTGAAGCTGGGTGGTGTCGCCAACTATCTGCTGGCTCAGGCGTTGAAGATCGGGCTGGTTCGCGACCATGCCCTTTGGGCCGCCAGACTGCATCGGCTGGGGACCCGGTTTGAACGTTTCGGCGATGGCAAAAGCGCGATGTACATCGACGTTCAGGGCAGGGGAGTTGACGGGAAACCGCTGGCCATGACGGTGCAACTGACGGCCATGAATGACAAGGGGCCGCAAATCCCAAGCTGCGCATCTGTAGCCTTGGCCGCAAAAATGGCCCAGGGGTATGTGCCGCAACCCGGTGCCAGGGCTTGCGTGGGCGAAATTACCGTCGATGATTACATGGCAGCGATCAACGATCCGGACAATTTGAGCCTGTCCGTGCAGTTCTCTGGCGGGCCCCGCTGACATGCTCTATCTGTGCTTGAAGTACCTCCACGTCATTGCCGCGATTTTCCTGTTCGGATTCGGCATGGGCTCCTACCTCTACCTGATCGCCGCCAGCCGCACGGCCAACCCTCAAGTGATCGCGCATGTGGCCCGAATGGTCGTGCGCTTCGACACCTGGATTACCACGCCGGCAGGCTTTGTACAGATCATCACGGGTTACCTGCTGATGAGGCTCGCCGGACTTCCCATGACCACGGAGTGGGTGCTGACTTCGTTGATTATCTTCTTCTGCGTGGGTTCGCTTTGGCTGCCGGTACTGGTGTTGCAGAAGCGGCTGTACCTGATGGCGTCGTGCGCAGTTGAGGCCGGAAGCGGACTCGATGATGAATACCGATCCGTGTACAAAAAATGGTGGTGGATGGGGGTAGTCGGATTTGTCGGGATGTTTGTGATTGTGCTGATGATGGTGACGAAGATGACGCCGGTGCAACTGGTTGGGCTATTGGGATAGCAGGATCGGCTGGCTCAAGTCTTGGTGTTCCAGGCCACTGCGCACAGGGTAAGTCCCGCCACATTCAACGAGACTGGATTGAAGGCCTCCTTGAGCATTGATGGATTGAAAATTGCTACATCCAGCAGCAGGCCAAACAGCGCCGTCGCGGCGACGGCAAGAGGCCAGGCACTGCGCGGCGCGATCAGTATCCATAAGGCCAGCGCAATTTCTGCGACCCCGGCAATATTGGCGAACAGCTCAACCTGAGTGATCCCGTGAGACTGGATCATTGTTCGCTCGCCAGGGCTCAGCCACAGCAACTTGGGAATCAGACCGTGGTAGCCAAACATGAACGCCAGCCCCCCACGGGCGATCCAGTTAATACGTGTGAGGGTGTTCATAGGGGCGCTTTCAAAAAGCGCTGTTCATGATCAGGATCCGGCAACAGGCACGTGTCGTATTTCCCGAAGAGCCGATAACGATTAAGCGCAATGCGGTCGTATGCCCAATCTCGAAGCATGCGAGGGAAGATGCGCAACAGGTTCACTGGGCGCCAGAGTGCGGGTAACTGGGCGATGACTTCGAAAAATGCATCCGAACGCTCCCAGTAGTGTCGGTCGCGGATCACCGCCATGGTGTCGAATTGATCCACGGGTAAACCTGCCCACGCGAGCAGGACTTGTCCCTCGGGGGACTGAACCGCCGCTAACCGCACGCGCTGCTGGCGGTCATGGCGAATCAAGAACCTCGCCCAACCATTGCACAGCTTGCAGACACCGTCGAACAAGACCACCGTCTCTCCTGGTTTGAGCAGCGGCGCGGGTGAGGGGCGGATTTTCGAGGTGGGCATAAGCGTGGATCCAAGGGAACCTGATTATCCCGGATCATAACCGCGTGCCAGCGTTAAAGTCTGCATTTCGCCGAAGGGGGCTGCTCCTTGCCGACAGCTGCAATATCATTGTTCCTTTGAAATCAGCCAAGGAGGCATCCATGAGTGTGCGTGGTAAAGACCGGCAGATCGACAATATTGAATTTAATGTTGACGACATTGCCCGCAGCAAAGCTTTCTACGGCAGTGCGTTCGGCTGGACATTCATCGACTACGGCCCGACCTATACGGAATTCAGTGATGGCCGCCTTACCGGTGGCTTCACTACGGGAGAGCCGGTTCGACCTGGTGGCCCTTTGATCATTTTGTATTCGGATGATCTCGATGAGGCGCAGCAACGCCTCAGAGCCTTGGGCGCTGTTATCACCCGCGAAATATTCTCGTTCCCTGGTGGAAGCAGATTCCACTTCATTGATCCGGATGGCTATGAACTGGCCGTTTGGACAACTCAGCAGTAGGGCTCAGGTCGGCCCAAAGCGGTCCATTACCAGGGGTCGCTTTGGGCCGATACTCAAGCGGTAGGTGCGGGTCGAGCCATGACCCTGGTCGCATAAATTTGAAATGCACAGCGTTGCTCGCCAGAATCGCGGGCCGATCCGGTCAAAGGTGCCGGACGCTCGTGGTGAAAAGGGGCAGCAGTTGAACCAACAGACATTGTCCATGCGCCTGGAACGCGTGGCGGCACATGTGCCAGCAGGTGCGCGCCTGGCCGATATCGGCTCGGATCACGGCTACCTGCCTGTGGCATTGATGCGCCGTGGCGCCATCGTGGCGGCGGTGGCCGGAGAGCTGGCATTGACGCCATTTCGCTCGGCCGAACGCACCGTGCGCGAGAACGACCTGGACCAGTGGATCACCGTGCGCCTGGCCAATGGCCTGACGGCAATCGAGCCGGGAGACGGGATCACGGCAATCAGCATCTGCGGCATGGGCGGCGAGACGATCCGCGACATCCTCGACAGCGGCAAGGCACGTCTGAGCGGCCAGGAGCGGCTGATCCTTCAACCCAACGGCGGCGAGCAGCCACTGCGCCAATGGCTGATGGAAAATGGTTACTGCATCCTCTGCGAGGAAGTGCTGCGGGAAAACCGCTTCGACTACGAAATCATCGTCGCCGAGCGCACCGGGCCGGTGATGTACACCGCCGAGGAGCTGTATTTCGGTCCGCTGCAGATGCGGGCACGCAGCTCGGCATTCCTGATCAAGTGGCAGCGCCTGTTGCGCGAGAAGCAGCGGACCCTGAGCAACTTCGCCAAGGCGCGGCAGGCCGTGCCCGAGGAGAAGGTGCAGGACGTCGCCCGGCAGGCCCGGTGGATCACCGACCTGCTGGCTTGTGCCCTTGACTAAGTAATTATTTCAACCTGACTGTTGCTGCCCTTATAGGGTTTGCGGTTAGCGGCAGCACAGGCAACCGCTGATCAGCGGTTGGTCGGGGTCGTTTTCGAGAAATGTAACCATGACTTCCATGCCCGTTCGGGGGGGCGTCATTTCACAACTCCAATTGGAGGTCCCCCTCAGCCAACAACAACTCTTGTCGTCAAATCTACC
The DNA here is from genome assembly GCF_024749225.1 of Pseudomonas sp. B21-019. Lineage (NCBI taxonomy): Bacteria > Pseudomonadati > Pseudomonadota > Gammaproteobacteria > Pseudomonadales > Pseudomonadaceae > Pseudomonas > Pseudomonas sp. B21-019. The sequence continues at coordinate 3,856,153 of NZ_CP087193.1, read as the reverse complement.
TTCGCGGTCCCAGGGGAACTTGACCTTGACCCTTCCGAGGCGCCTATCACCCTGGATCTCCTCGTCTTCCAGAGCGATGACCACAGCGGTGTGGTTGCTTGGTGCCTGAGGTTTCTTGTGAGCCAAAGGCGGACGATAGGACACCTCCCACGGAAGAACGATAAAGCGGTTGCGGTAACCCTGATGAAAGTCATCCTCGTTGTCTGTGCTGCCACTGGCGACGTTCTCGCTCAATACCTGTGGTTGCTTGCCTTCGTGGATGACCTGAGTCAGTAACCATAGGTCGTTCCATTCCTGGCGCGGGTGGCCAGAGATCTTCAGAACATGGCCACTGACTAACCGGGTCTGGTCACCTTGCCCTTCAGCTTGACGATAAGCCGCGTGGCGGCGCTCCATAGCACGCAGACTTATCTGCTTGCCGTGCTCATGGCTTGTGAAAGGCTTCAGCTTGTTATCGTTTTCCATGCCTGGCTGTTGCTCGTTTCTCCCCAGGCGTAGGTTGAAGCGCTTGATCAGTGGCTCGTTGGCCACTCTATCGCTCTCTTGTCCATAAGCAGTGGGTTGCCCAATCCTGGGAAAAACTGCCTGATCATCGCCAAAGACCAGCACGTGGCCTTGGGCGCTGTGTTGGAAGTGGAAGTGGATACCTTCTTCTTCGCACAAGCGCTGAATAAAGTGCAAATCCGTTTCATCGTACTGGGTACAGTAGTCACGCTCGGGGTAGGTCGACCCCAGATGAAACCGATAAGCCTCACCCACAATCCCGTGTTCTTCCAGTATCAAGGCGACGATTTTCGGCACCGAGAACTGTTGATAGATCCTCTGGTTGATGCGGTGGCGCAAGTAGGACAGGTGCGGTACGAGGGCCAGATTGTAGCGTGTCAAACGCTGATCCTTACCGCTTTGGGCGATGTGATAAACCCGTCCGTGGATGCCGTTGCCCTTCGTGTCGAAGGTCAGAAAAGCCTCTACGTCGAAGAGGCTTTCGAGATCCAGGTCAGACCGCTCGCTAACAAGCTCCACGTTGAAGAGGTAAGGCCTGCTGATCGCCTCATCTCCGGTGAATGCGAGTACTTGAAAATCGTGCGCAAAACCGTCGATGGTCAAACTGAAAGGCGTCTGATTGGCTGGGCTGAACATCCACTGTTCTCTTCTTGCATAAGGTGTTGAATCGGCGCTGTCGCAGATGTCAATGTCAGGAAGCCGGGTAAGCCCAGCTCAGGGCAAGAGCCTATAACAGGCACTAACCCACTAATTTGGCGCCCCTGTATATCGGCGTTTGCGTCTTACTTTCCGGACATAATTAGCCTCAGCCTGCTGCTCACAGCATGTCCGCGTATAAAACAAAGACATGCATGGAGCAACAGGTGACAAATCAAGTCAGATTACACACCACTCTTCACTTTGGTCCAAATCCGTGTGCGGATTCGCTCCAGCTTCAATGGCAATGGCTCAAGTGGGATAAGTGTGGCAACAGTCTTTTTGTCTGGATAAATCCAGGGGTTGTCTCGCAACTTCTGTTCGACAAACTCAGCGGCATCTTTGTTAGCGTTAGGGTAGAGAGTGTGGTTTGAGGTCTTGGCAATAATTTCTGGCCGCAACATGTAATTAATAAACGCCATGCCTTCCTTTGGGTGGGGCGCGTCTTTTAGAAGAACCAGATTTTCCGACCAGACCAGCGCTCCTTCGCGAGGAAGGCTGTAGGTAATCTTGCGTCCAGTGTTGGTCTTCTCGTTTATGGCCTGCGCAGCAAGGGCACCATTAGCCCATCCCACGACTGCACAAATATTGCCGTCAGCCAGGTCAGCGTCAATTCGGGAGGAGTCGAAATAGAGGACGTAGGGACGGATTTTTAACAGTAGGGCTTGAGCTTTCTGGTAATCATCCGGGTTCCTGCTGTTGCTGGGGAGCCCAAGGTAATGCAAAGCAATCGAAATGATCTCACTTGGAGAGTCAAGCATTGCCACACCACACGACTGGAGCTTGCTGATGTTTTCTTCTTTGAAGATCAAATCCCAGCTATTCACCGGAGCATTATCACCCAATGCCGCTTTGACTTTGTCAACGTCATAGCCAATGCCGGTAGTGCCCCATAGATAGGGCACGGCGTAGCGATTACCAGGATCATTGACCGCGACCTGGGACAAGATATCAGGATCGATATGGGACAAATTACTCAGTTGATTACGATCCAGCGGCTGAAGTACTCCCGCCTGGATCAGGCTTGGCAACACATTGGAGGTGGCCACAACCACGTCATACCCCGTGCGCCCAGCCATTACCTTGCTCTGCATGATTTCGGCGCTGTCGAAAGCATCCATATGCACTCTGGTGCCGGTTGCCTGCTCAAACTCCTTTGGGGTCTCCGGTGCGAGAAGCCCGAACCAGTTGTATAGATACACCCCAGGCTCTACAGCCCCCACTGATGTGCTCATCCCAGCACAGAGAAGCGAGGCCGAAAAAAGGGTTCGCAAACGTGATTTTCTCATGCAACATCCTTGTCAAGACGATGTGCCCTCATGGCCATCGTAAGTCCTGCTAGCGAATATACCGGGCGTTACCGAATAGTAAATACCTACGAATACTTATCTCTGACCTACGAATCCCTAACCCTAAAGGGGTAGAAAATGCCGTTCGACCTTCATAGCCTGGCTTGGCACCGATCGATTGGGAAGCTGATCATGCAGTTGAACCGTCCAGAATTCTGGAGTTCGCTTGTTCGTATATTAAACGAATACGTGCAAATCGATAATTGGGTTGTATTGATCTTTAGCAATCAACAAGTGCAAGTTGTAAGTCTTCCTGAGGTCGCGGATGTCGAAGAGGTAGACGCGTTCATTCATCGCTATGTGAAGGGGCTTTACCTGCTGGATCCATTTTATATAGCTAATCGAGAAAACCCCCAGAGCGGTTTCTTTCATTTGCTGGATATTGCGCCGGAATACTTTCTTGAAACTGAGTATTATCATCAATATTTTGCACAATATATCTCTGTGGATGAGGCTCAGTACAACGTTCAGCTCGACGCCGATAGAACGTTATGCATTTCCGTGGGTAGCAAAGTCCGTTTTAATCAAGAGCAAATAACGATGCTTGATATTATCAAGCCGTGGGTGACTGCATTAATGCATCAGCGCATGTGTTTTGAAATTGATGTAGAGAAAAATCTCACTGAACCACCTCTATGGCCAGAAACGATTACCCAGCTTGGCACGCAAATAACAGCGCGCGAAAGCGATGTGCTCAGATTGTTGCTCAGTGGCTTCTCTAATAAAGAGATAGCCGGAAAGCTTTCCCTCTCGGTGGAAACGATAAAGGTTCATCGCCGTAACATTTATGCAAAATTAAATATCAAGTCGCAGTCCGAGCTGTTTGCTCGATTTTTTATGCCAAAACAAGATGTTTTCTCTACAAGTTGAAGTCGGTGTTTTAGTCTGGGTATTACCGTTAAATGGGCTCACGGCTTCAGGTGCGAACCTGGCCTGACCTCTAATCCTGGCTCGGGATGAGGGCATCACGCTAATTCGCGCGGGTAATCGGAGTCATGTTCCTGCAAGCATCAGATCCAGATTCTGCACTGCTGCTCCAGCGGCTCCCTTCCCAAGATTGTCAAATACCGCAGCCAACAAAACCTGCCCCGTCTCATCATTCTCAAACACTGACAATCGCAAATCATCAGTCCCGTTAAGTGCTTGAGGATCAAGGTACGTCAACCCTTTAGCCTCCTGCATCGACATCACCTGTACATGGCTCGCATCGACGTAGTGCCGCATCAGACACGCATGCAACTGCACCGCACTCACACCTGGCGCCAACAACCGGGTTTGCAAGGGGATGGTCAGTACGATCCCCTGCCGAAAAGCGCCATAGGCCGGCACAAACATCGGCGGCTCCGTCAGACCGCTTTGCTGCTGAATCTCCGGAATATGTTTGTGTGCCAGCCCCAGCCCATAGACCTGAAACGCCGACGCCTGTGCTGCGCCTTCTCCCTCATGCTCTTCCACCCCGACACGTCCTTTCCCGGAATAACCCGACACGGCATGAATGTTCATCGGGTAATCCTTGGGCAGTAATCCGGCCTCCAGTAAAGGGCGCAGCAACCCTATCGCCCCCGTTGGATAGCAACCGGGATTGCTGACCCGTCGTGCGGCGGCGATGCGTTGGCTCTGCTGCGGATTCATCTGCGCGAAACCATAGGTCCAGTCTGGATGGGTGCGGTGCGCCGAACTCGCATCGATCACCCGAACGGCGGGGTTTTCAATGGTCGCTACTGCGTCGCGCGCGGCTTGGTCGGGCAAGCAGAGAATCGCGATGTCGCAGTTATTGATGGCTTCGGCGCGACGTTGCGGATCCTTGCGATATTCGCGGCTGAGCGTGATAAGCCGCAGATCGCTCCGGTTGGGTAGGCGTTGATGGATTTGCAACCCGGTGGTGCCTTGGTCGCCATCGATGAATACAAGGGGACTTGCCATGGAATGCTCTCGGACGTTGGAAATCAGGAGTTCCAATCTTCAGTGAGGCGCTAAGATAGGAAAAGTTGAATTTATAAACGATGAAATTCAGTTTTTCTGAACGAGGAGTCACTCATGCGCGAAATCAGCCTGGACCGTCTGCGCACGCTGGTGGCGATTGCCGACCTGGGTTCGTTTGCCGAGGCGGCCCGTGTGCTGCACTTGGCGCCGCCCACGGTCAGTTTGCATATCGCCGACCTGGAGGCGCGCGTGGGCGGCAAGCTGTTGTCGCGCACGCGTGGGCGCGTTCAGCCTTCGGCGATTGGGAACACACTGGTGGAACGTGCGCGGCGCCTGTTGGCGGATGCGGAGCAAGCGCTTGAGAACGTGGAACGTCAGGTACAGGGATTAGCCGGGCGTGTGCGGCTAGGCGCCTCCACGGGGGCCATCGCACAGTTGATGCCGCACGCTTTGGAGACGTTGAGCCAACGCCATCCCGCTATCGATGTGCAGGTCGCGGTGCTCACGTCGCAGGAGACTTTGAAGAAGCTTGCCGAGGGCGCTTTGGAGATCGGTTTGGTCGCGCTGCCGCAGTCCCCGGTGAAGGGCTTGCGGATCGAGCCATGGCGACGGGACCCGGTTATGGCCTTCCTGCCGGCTCGCTGGGAATCCCCGGAGGTTGTGACCCCCGACTGGCTGTCCACTCAGCCATTGATTCTGAATGACAACACCACTCGTCTTTCGCGTTTGACTGCGGAGTGGTTCGCCAGTGGTGGGCCGCAGCCTGCGCCGCGTATTCAACTGAACTACAACGATGCGATCAAAAGCCTGGTGGCGGCTGGCTATGGTGCGACGTTGTTGCCGCATGAAGCCTCCACGCCATTGCCCGATACCAGGATCGTCATGCGGCCATTAAAGCCCTTATTGTGGCGGCAACTGGGTATTGCCCACCGTAGTCGAGACATCGAACGGCCTACGCAACATGTGCTGGATGTGCTGTGGGAATTGAGTGCGGGGTAGGGGATTTTGTCAGAGGAGGGACAGCTTCTGGCCGGTTCCGGCCTGTCTCGACCGCAATAAAACGGCAAAAAAGCAGATGCTTGATTATGAAGCAGTTAAATCCAAAATTTTTACTAAAAGAAAATGTACATGAAGAAGCTAAGTAATGATTTCAGTGGAGCACTCCGAACGTTTGCATACTTCATGGCAAGTGGAAGCCATTACATGCTTGAAAACGTTGAGTACCTCGACATTTATGGCTCTGAGCCGAGTGCAATTGAGATGGTTTTCGCGATATTCGCGAACGTGATAGAGATGGACAGTGAAGGCAACGTGCTCAATTTCACCTACGCCCAAAGGAGAGCGACTGACTACTTAAGGTCATACTGCGACCCATCTTTCAAAGTAACGCCACCTCTTGAAGACTGGGAAACTGAGCTCTATGGGCCGCCCTCACTCGGACGCTAAGAAATGGCGTTAGCTCGCAGACACGAGGAACCGGAAAGGGTCGAAAGTATCTAGCCGAATGGCTGCTTTTGGCCGTTATCTACCTGATGCAAAAGCCAGTTTTCCCTGACAACGCAGCCGGCTATCGGTCCTGCAGAGGTGCCAGCAGTGCCGCGCCAGTGCGAACCTCCCAGTAAATCCGTTGGCGGGCGTCGCAGCGCAGGAAGTGCGAATCAATCGTGGGATTGCTAAACCAACTGGCGGACCCCCAGAGACAAAATCAAACCGCCGCACAGTCGATCGATAGCTTTTTTCCTCCCTTGATACGCGGACGCAATCTTGGGTTGCGAAAGAGTGATTGCAACCATTCCATACCAGGTCATTGAAATCACCACGACAACTGCCAGCATCGACAAAAACGTGCCTGGTGAAACGTGGGCGGGGGCTGCTGCTGAAAAAACAGCGGCATAGAAGGCCATGGACTTGGGGTTGCCGATGTTGGTAACCACCCCCTGAATGAAGGACTGCCGGCAACTACCGGCGACGGAATCATTTAGCGGGCCAAGCGCATTCTTCCCCGCGTTGATCAGCAGTCGGAATCCGAACCACATCAGGTAGGCGGCGCCCAGAACTTTTACAACAAGCGCAGCCCAAGGGAGCGCAGCAAATACAACCCCGAGACCTGCAATTGCACAGGTGGACCAGAACAAATTGACCAGTACGATGCCTGCTACCAAGGCCAGAGCTTCTGACCGTGTAGCAGCTACCGCTTTATGGACCACTGCAACGAAATTTGGCCCAGGGATAACGACACCGGCCAGGTAGACCAAAAAGACCGTCAAAACGGCGGAACCATCAATCATGTGTTTCCTCGCGAGTCCTGTGGACGGTGTTCATTACGCAAATGAGTGTTCTAAGAGCAGGGCACTTACCTGAAATGCCAATGGTAGTCAGTTTGTTCTAGATCGATGGCAACTCAGACATCTCCACCAGCAGTTGTCCAAATGCATTGGCCGCGGGCGTCTTTCCCGTGACACTCCATATCAGTCTGAAATCAGCATCCAGCAGCGGTGGCAGGCCATGTTGGCCGTCAATGACCACCATGCCAGGCTCTAGATCGCCCAGCGGTAGAGCGGTGACGGCAAGTCCCGCCAATACCGCCGCTCTCAGTCCTTGTTGACTTGGAGAGGTAAAGGCGACCCGCCAATCTACGGTGGAACTCTCCAACGCATCTACGGCCACCTGGCGGTGCAAGCAGGGTGCTGGGGCAAACGCCAGTGGCAAAGGGGCATCGCCGGTAAATTCGAAATTCTGCGCAGCGGCCCAGACAAACCGGGTTTCGCGCAGCACGGTACCGCCGGCCTGGCTGCCCGGCAATGCCATGACCACGGCCAGATCGAGCCCGTCGGCATCAACCAGTGCGCGCAGATCGAGGTAGGTGCCGACGGTTACATCCAGGCGTACGGCGGGAAATTGTCTGGCGAACCGAGTCAGTAACGGCGGCAGGCCGTCGCCGATAAAGTTTTCTGGCACACCGAAGCGCACGGCCCCGAATACCGACGACGCTTCGAAACGTCGGGAGAGGGCGTCTTGTGCTCTGAGGATTTGTTCGGCATGGCGCAGAAAATCTTCACCATCTTCCGTCAGTGTCAAACGTCGGGTAGTGCGTACCAATAGCGTGGTACCGACCTGTTCTTCCAAACGCCGGATCTGATGACTGATCGCTGACTGGCTCAAATGCAGCCGCTCTGCGGCACGAGTGAAACTACCGGTGTCCTTGATCGCGAAAAAAGCACGCAACAGAGCTGGGTCGAAGTCCATTAAGTCAACTCATGACGAATATTAATAAAACCTACGAAATTAAATCATTTCTGTCATTTTTTAATTGCTTCCAGAATGCGGCCGGTCACTTGGACTTGTGCCGGGTGACGCTGGCGAGGCTATCGCGTCTCTACTCCTGACGGCGTTCAGAGCGGTCTTGCCAGTGCCCATCAACTTGATCTGGAAGATCACGATGCAGTTCTCTTCTTCGCAAAAGGATATTTTCACCATCGCCGCCGTGTGCCTGGCGTCGCTGATGTTCGGCTTGGAAATCTCGAGCGTGCCGGCAATCCTGCCGACTCTTGAATCGGTTCTGCACAGCGATTTCAAAGATATGCAGTGGATCATGAATGCCTACACCATCGCCTGCACCACGGTGCTGATGGCCACCGGCACATTGGCGGATCGGTATGGGCGCAAGCGAGTGTTTGTCATCAGCCTGGTGCTTTTCGGCATTACCTCACTGGGCTGTGGATGGGCACAAAGCGCCAGTGTGTTGATCGCAAACCGTTTCCTGCAAGGTATGTCCGGTGGTGCCATGCTGATCTGTCAGGTGGCCGTGCTGTCTCACCGGTTCCAGTCGGGAGTTGCGCGCGGAAAAGCGTTCAGTGCCTGGGGAATCGTGTTCGGTATCGGTTTGGGGTTTGGCCCGATAATCGGCGCCGTTATCGTGGCGTTGTCGAGTTGGGAATGGGTGTTTCTGGTGCATGCGCCCATTGCCGTGCTCGCGCTGGTGCTGGTGATCGCCGGTGTCGATGAGTCACGTGATCCGCAGCGTCGCAGGCTGGATGTGTTGGGCATTATTTCGCTGTCACTGGCAGTGTTTGGCCTTTCCTGGTTCATCACCCAGGGCGCGGGGGAGGGTTTCTCCAGCGGTTCGGCCATCACTTGTCTGGTTGTGGCAATGCTCAGCTTTATCGTCTTTGTCGTTGCGCAGCGACGCTATGTCGATCCGATGTTCGACTTCTCGGTATTGCGCATCCGTCGCTTCTCGGGTGCCTTGCTAGGGTCGGCAGGCATGAACTTCAGCTTCTGGCCGTTCATGATTTACCTGCCGCTGTACTTTCAAAATAGCCTGGGCTACGCCAGTGTCGGCACCGGTCTGGCACTGCTGGCCTATACGCTGCCGACGCTGGTTGTTCCCCCGTTAGGTGAACGGCTGGCGCTGCGCTATCGACCTGACGTGGTGATTCCCGCAGGTTTGTTCACCATAGGATTGGGGTTCCTGCTGATGAAATGGGGCAGCAGTGTCGCGCACGCCAGCTGGCTGACGATGCTTCCAGGCTGTCTGATCGCCGGAATCGGACTGGGGCTGACCAATACACCTGTGACCAATACCACCACCGGATCGGTGCCCAGTGAACGTGCCGGCATGGCATCGGGCATCGATATCAGCGCTCGCATGATCAGCCTTGCAATCAATATCGCGCTGATGGGATTCATCTTGGTGGAAGGTATCCTGTCTTCCCTGCGCAACCAGTTGTCTGGCTCGCCCGATGATGGGCAACTGAGATGGCTGGCGGAGAATATTTCGGCCGGCAACTCTGCCGTGTTGGTGCCGACTGGCCAAGGGATCACGATTCCGGTCGATGTCGCCAACGCAGCTTTGGCGCATGGGTTTGGCTGGGTGATGCTGTATGGCGGTATTGCTGCATGGGTGCTGGTGGTGGCAAGTTACCTGGTCTTTCGTTCGAGCAAAGCCGTTCATTCTCAGCGCTGACTGTCATTCGAAGGACTGCTTCTGGCCGTTATCCATCTGATGCAAAAGCCAGTTGTCCCTGACCATGCAACCGAGCCGATGCGCTCGACTATCGGTCCAGTAGAGGTGCCAACAGCGCACACATGCCGCGCCAGTGCGAGCCCTCCCAGTAAATCCGTTGGCAGGCATCGCAGCGCAGGAAGTGCGAATAGAGGACGCCAACGCGTGGCGGCACTTGCGGCCGGGCCAGTTCCGGGCTGATCTCGTGCAGCGGCAGGTTGCAATGGAGGCACAGGCTGAATGGCCGTGCGCTACGCGCCAGGTCGAGGCGCTCGTACAATTCGCGCAGCTGCAGCGACGGTTTCAGGGCATGCACGTAACAGCCGTGGCTGATGATCCGCCGCTTGAGCAGTTCGCGGTCGCGGGTTAGCACGATGCGTCCTTGCTGCGCGGCGATTTCGGCGATCTCGGCATCGTCGAAGCCATTGTCGTAGAGGGTGTCGAAGCCGCTCATGCGCAGCAGGCTGGCCAGCCCGCCAAGGTGCGCATCAGCAACGAAGCGCAGCACCCGTAAAGGTTGTGCACGAACCTTGAGCAACGGACTGATGTCCAGCGTTTCGAACTTGGGATACACCGCCAACCGGTCACCGTCGAAGATCACCCGCTCGAAGCCCACCGACTCGCCGTTGAGCAGCACCATCTCGACTTCGGTGTGCGGTATCCCGAGCGCCTCGATCATGTGCTTGACCGTCGCCCCTCGCGCGCACTCGCAAGTGAAGGACTGCCGCCGTCGCTCGGCCGGCAGGAAATCGTTGAGCTCCTCGTAGAAGCGGAAAGTTGCACGGGTCATGCTGAACAGTATGGCAGGGCTGCAGGAAGAATGAGTCCAGCTGCTCGGCAGAGGGCAGGAGGGATGGACTATCAGGTTGAGCCAGCGCCTTCGAGCGACCCTGCGATCGCTCGAAGGCGCTCCGGTTACTTCAGGTTGCCGCTGAGGAATTGCTGCAGGCGCTCGCTCTTGGGGTTGCCCAATACGTCCTCGGGCGCACCTTGCTCTTCGACCCGCCCCTGGTGCAGGAACAGCACCTGGTTCGACACTTTGCGCGCAAAGCTCATTTCGTGGGTCACCATGATCATGGTGCGGCCTTCTTCGGCCAGACCCTGGATCACCTTGAGCACTTCGCCCACCAACTCCGGGTCCAGGGCCGACGTCGGCTCGTCGAACAGCATGATTTCCGGTTCCATGCTCAGGGCACGGGCAATGGCAACCCGTTGCTGCTGACCACCCGAGAGAAACGCCGGGTATTGATCAGCAACCCGTGCCGGCAAACCGACCTTGTCCAGGTAGCGCCGGGCGCGATCCTCTGCGTCCTTCTTGCTGACACCCAGCACCCGGCGTGGAGCCATGGTGATGTTTTCCAGCACCGTCATGTGGCTCCACAGATTGAAGTGCTGGAACACCATCGCCAGGCGAGTGCGGATGCGTTGCAGTTCGTTGGCGTCGGCCACGCGCATGCCGTGGCGGTCATGGACCATTCGAATCGGCTGGTTGTCCAGACTCATGGCACCGTCGTTGGGTGTTTCCAGGAAGTTGATGCAACGTAGAAAGGTGCTCTTGCCCGAACCACTGGCGCCGATCAGGCTGATCACATCGCCGGTCTTGGCGTTCAGCGAAACGCCCTTGAGGACTTCATGGTTGCCGTAACTTTTGTGCAGGTTTTCAACGGTCAGTTTGTACATGAACAAGCATCCTGAATTAGTGAGCCGGGCCGAGGAAGGACAACCAACGGCGTTCAGCCAGGCGGAACAGACCGACCAGGGAGAAAGTGACTGCCAGGTAGATCAACGCGGCGAGGCCGAACGACTGGAAGGTCAGGAAGGTCGCCGAGTTGGCGTCCCGCGCGACTTTCAGGATGTCCGGGATGGTCGCGGTGAAGGCCACGGTGGTCGAGTGCAGCATCAGAATCACTTCGTTGCTGTAGTAAGGCAGCGAGCGACGCAGGGCGGACGGCATGATCACGTAGGTGTACAGCTTCCAGCCGGTCAGCCCGTAGGCTTTGGCCGCTTCGACTTCACCGTGGTTCATGCTGCGAATCGCCCCGGCGAAGATCTCCGTGGTGTAGGCGCAGGTGTTCAGGGCGAAGGCGAGGATGGTGCAGTTCATCGCATCGCGAAAGAACGCATCCAGTACTGGCTGAGCCCGCACCGCGGCCAGGCTGTAAATGCCGGTGTAACAGATCAGCAGCTGAATATAGAGCGGCGTACCGCGAAACAGGTAGGTGTAGAACTGCACCGGCCAGCGCACCCAGACATTGCTTGAGACCCGGGCGATCGACAGCGGGATCGACATCACAAAACCGATGAAGATCGAAGCACTGAGCAGCCAGAGGGTCATGGCCAGTCCGGTGATGTGATTACCGTCCTGGAACAGAAAAGGTTTCCAGTATTCCTGCAGTAGCTCGATCATCGAACGGCCTCCCGGGTGCCTGCGGCGTAGAAGTTTTCCATCCGGCGCAAGACGTAGTTCGAAACGGTGGTGATCACCAGATAGATCAAGGCGGCCAGAATCAGGAAGAAGAACAGCTGATAGGTGCTCTTGCCCGCGTCCTGGGCCACCTTGACCAGATCGGCCAGGCCGATGATCGACACCAGCGCGGTGGCCTTGAGGATCACCATCCAGTTATTACCGATGCCCGGCAGGGCAAAACGCATCATTTGCGGGAACACCACCAGGCGAAAGCGCTGAGCGCGGGTCAGGCCGTAGGCGGTAGCCGCTTCCATCTGACCTCGCGGTACGGCAAGGATGGCGCCACGGAAGGTTTCGGTGAAATAAGCCCCGTAGATGAAACCCAGAGTAATGACCCCGGCGCTAAAGGGGTTGATCTCGATGTATTCCCATTCCATGAAGTCGGTAAACAAGGACAGCCAGGTTTGCAGGCTGTAGAAGATCAACAGCATCAGCACCAGGTCCGGCACCCCGCGAATCAGCGTGGTGTAGGCCTGCGCAGGGACGCGCAGCAGTGCCGATTTCGAAAGCTTGGCGCTGGCGCCGATCAGGCCCAGGCCAACGCTCACCAGCAAGCACAGAAAGGATAATTTGACAGTCATCCAGGAGCCTTGCAGCAACAACGGGCCGAAACCCTGAAGGCTAAAGTCTGACAGCCCAAGAATCTGCAATAGGTTTTCTAGCATTGAGCAGCCCTACGTCAATCAAAAAAGAGCCCATCCGGAAATGGGCGCAGGGTCATTATTTGCCGCTGTAGAGATTCAGATCGCCAAAGTGCTTCTGCTGGACAGCCGCATAGGTGCCATTGTCGTGCAGTGCCTTGATACCTTTGTTCAGCAAGGCCTGGAGCTCGGCGTTGCCTTTGACTAGACCCACGGCGGTCTTGGCTGGAAGCAGGGGATTTTCGACCGGCTCGCTGACTTGGAAGTCGGCGCCTGGTGGCGATTTCAGGAAGCCCAGTTCGGCTTGCAGCATGTCCTGGATCGAGGCATCGAGGCGTCCGGAGATCAAGTCAGCGTACACCTGGTCCTGGTTGGCGTAGGCCTGTGTCTCTACCCCGGCCTTGTCCAGCACGGCCTTGGCGTAGGCTTCCTGGATGGTGCCTTGCTCGTAACCGACTTTCTTGCCCTTGAGGGAGGCCGGATCGGTGCCGATGGCCGCGCCTTTCTTGAATACCAGCGCGGTCGGGCCAGAGAACAGCTCGTTCGAGAAATCGATGACTTTCTCACGCGCCGGCGTGACGGTCATGGAAGAGATCACGCCATCGAACTTGTTGGCCTTGAGGCCGGGAATCATGCCGTCGAAGTCGCTTTCAACCCACTTGCACTTGACCTTCAGCTCCGCGCAGATCGCGTTGCCCAGGTCGATGTCGAAGCCCACCAGGCCGCCGTCGGCGGCCTTGGATTCGAACGGCGCATATGAGGGGTCGACGCCAAAGCGCAACTCCTTGTACTCCTTGGCCAGCGCAGAACCGGCAGCCACACACAAAGCCAATGCAGAAAGAGTGAGAAATGCTTTTTTCATTATTTTATTCCCAGGGACCATCGAAAGCGCTTGTGCCGCAAGAGCGCGTGTACTGCGTTGCGAAATGTCCTATGCACACGCAAGTACTTGTACAGACAAGCATATGCAATCACCCGGCCAATTCGCCGATTGGGCGTTTGAGAAAACGCGTACAGCGCTCTGGGATGGGCTTGGCAGGCAGGTGAGCGCAGGGGGTGAGGCAGCCTGTGAGGCTGTTACCCAAGCAAGTTTTTACGCCCGGCTGGGGTATGCGGTAACAAATTGTGAGAGGGGTCCCGACTTCCTGGCTCAATCCTTGATGTGAACAAAAAAATCCCGGAAACATTTTCTGTTTCCGGGATTTTTCGTTGTTACGCAGGGGAGATGCGGTGATCCCGTCGGCCGTGTTGGCGCGCGGGCGATTTATTCATTTTATGTTTTGCACAAGCATCACGCTTCCAGAAGGCTACGAAGTTTCAAGATGGCACTGTCGGGCGTGGTCAGAACGGGGAGGCCGCTTGCCTGACTTGCCTGTTGCGCAGCACGGGCCATGGAAAATTGCGCGAAGCACAGCAGTTCGCCGTTTGTGACCGTACGAGCCATATCCGTAATCAATTGGTCATGACGATCGGCGTTACCCTTGCGCAATTCGTCGAATGCCTCAGGGCAGACATGTGCAGAGAGTTCGCTCGCTACGCCTTGTTGCCGCGCGAAGCTTTGAAACTCCTCGGTCATGGAAGTGATTGCCAGAGGGAATGTCGACAGGATGGAGATTTTCCGGCTTCGTTGAATGGCCTCCTCGATCATGGCTTCGTTCGGTTTGAGGATCGGGATACTCAGGGAGCGTTTACACAAATCAATGGCATCGCCGAATGCCGAGCAGGTAAACAAAATGGCATCTGCGCCTGACTCAGCGGCATAAGTGGCGAGCTTCAAAAACCGTTGGCTCATCGCCGGAGTGAGTTCACCGGCGTCTGCCAGATCGCGGGAAAGAGAGTCTTCCAGCAGATTCGCCAATCTGGCCTCAGGCCAAAGCCGAGAGAAGGCCTCGGTTATCGGCGCGATGGACAGAGGCGTGGCATGGATCAAATAGATGAGCGGTGCAGGCATGACGTTTCCCAGGGCTGTAGGGGGGCAGATATATCCGTTCCGCGAAAACACTCAGGCCTTGACCCAACGCTGACGGCTCCAGCTGCTCAATGTATCGACAGCCAATACCAGTAACAACATCGCCAGGATAACCGTGCTGGCTTGAGCTTCCTGAAACAGGCTGAGGCTGACATAGAGCATTTGCCCCAAACCACCGGCGCCGACGAAGCCGAGCACACTGGCCATGCGGATGTTGTTTTCCCAGCGGTACAGGATGTACGCCAGTAGCTGTGGCAACAGGTTGGGCAGGGTGCCGTAACAGAAAGCCCATACGGCATTGGCGCCCTGCAGGCGGATCGCGTCGGCCGGTTCCGGAGGGGTGTTTTCCAGTGCTTCGGCGAACAACCGGCCGAGCACGCCGGTGGTGTGCAGGGCCAAGGCCAGGGTGCCGGCGTTGGGGCCGAGCCCGGCGGCCAGGACCATCAGTGCGGCCCATACCAGTTCCGGCACCGCGCGCAAGGCGTTGAGCACCAGGCGTGACGCGCTCTGCAAAGGCCAGCCGTAGCGCCCGGCTGCGGGCAATGCCAATAACAGGCCGAACACCGCCGCGAGCAGGGTGCCAAGGGCCGACATGGCCAGGGTTTCCAGGGCGCCGTGGCCGATGGCTTGTAGATGGCTCGAGCTCAGGTCCGGGCTGAGAAAACGCTGGGCATAAGCGCCCATCTGCTTCAGGTTGCCGGCGCCGCCGAGCTCTCCGAGGTCGATGCCCAGGTAGTTGAACGAGGCGATGACCGCTGCGCCGATGCACAGAAGCAGTGCCAGGTTGAACAGGCGATTCATGTCAGCCTCCAGCGCAGCAGGCGGCTGAGTTGATCGGCGAGCAGCACCAGGACGAGGAACGTCAGTAACAGACTGGCCACTTCACCGCCGGCGAACATACGCAACGACAAATCCATTTGCTGGCCCAGGCCGCCGGCACCGACGAAGCCCATCACCACCGAGGCGCGGATTGCGCATTCCCAGCGGTACACCGTGTACGACAGCAGTTCCGCAGCGACATTGGGCAGGATTCCGTAGCAAAAGGCAGCAAGCCGTCCACTGCCGGACTGCAGTAGCGCGTGTACCGGGCGCTGGTCGACCGACTCGAAAATTTCCGCGTAGACCTTGCCCAACATGCCGCTGTAGGTGATGGCAATGGCCAGTACTCCGGCAGTCGGGCCGAGGCCGACGGCGCGCACGAACAGCAAGGCCCAGACGATTTCCGGCACGCTGCGCAGGAAGATCAGTAAACCGCGTATGGGCCAACGCAGCAGTTGGCCCCAATAGCTCGGGTGGCCAGCGCGGGAGGCGGCAGACAGCGACAGAGCACGACTGGCGAGCAGGCCGGCGGGAACAGCCAACAGCAACGCCAGGGCCATGCCGGCCGTGGCGATGGCCAGGGTCTGCAGGGTGGCCTGCAACAACAACTGGATGAACTCGTCGCCATGGGCCGGTGGCCAGAAGGCGGATACAAACCGGCCCATCTCGCTCTGACTATCACTCGCCGCCAGTACACGGAGGTCCAACTCGCTGAAGCGGATGCCGGGCCACAGCAAGGCAAGGGCCAGCAGGGTGAGCAGCAGACGGGGCAGGGCGGCCGGATCGCGGGTGTCAGACGTCAGCATCGGGGGATCTGCACACTCAAGGGAGCCGGAGGAATCGGCGAGGATTGCAACTGCTCATTGGCGTAGAGCTTGTCGAGCAGCTCGCGATCGACGGCGCTGGCCGCAAGGTCGAACAGGATCTGTCCATCACGCAAGCCGATGATGCGCGAAAAGTGCGCCAGGGCGAGGTCCACCGCGTGCAGGCTGGCGACCAGGGTGACGTTCTGCTCCCGGGCATGGCGGCACAGCACCGAAAGCGTGTGCTGGGCCAACACCGGGTCCATGGCCGATACCGGCTCATCGGCCAGCAACACCTCGGGCGCTTGATATAACACGCGGGCAATGCCTACGCGCTGTAGCTGTCCACCGGACAGTTGCTGGCAATGCGCGAACAACTTGTCACTCAGATCCAGCCTGGCCAATGCCGCGCGTGCGCCCGGAACATCCAGCGGATGCAGCAGGTTCAGCAGGCTCTTGCCCAGACCCCACTGACCCAGCTTGCCGGCCAGCACCGCGGTGACCACGCGTTGGCGCGGGGGCAGGGGAGGCGCCTGATGGATAAGGCCGATGCGCGCGCGCAGCCGCTGGCGTTGACGGGCAGAAAGCTGCCAGACACGCTCGCCGAGCACCTGCAGCTCGCCGTTGCCCGGTCGCAGGGCGGTGGCCAGCAGGTTGAGCAGGCTCGACTTACCCGCGCCGGACGGGCCGATGATCGCGACCTGTTCGCGTGCACCGATGTGCAGATCCACGCCACGCAGCGCCTGGACACCGTTGGCGTGGGTAAGGCTGACCTGGGTCAGATGCAATGTCATTTGAGCAGTTCGGCGGCGCGTGCGGCTTCCTCGATACCCTTGTAGTTCTCAGGCTTGGTTTCGATGAAGCGGCTGGCGGCCTGCAGGTCCAGAATCTCCTTGTCTTTCGGGTTCGCCGGATCGAGTGCAAGGAAGGCTGCCTTTATCTTGGCTGCCAGTGCCGGGTCGAGGGTTCCGCGCACCGTCCAGTTGTAGTCGAAGTACGCTGGGGTGGTCGAAAACACTTTGACCTTGGTGGTATCGACCTTGCCGGCAGCGACAAGTTTTTCCCACACGCTGGCGTTGAGCACCCCGGCGTCGACCTTGCCGGCCTGGACCCAGGCAACGGTGGCGTCATGGGCGCCGGAGTAGCCCACGCGGCTAAAGTACGTTTCCGGCTTGATGCCTTCCTTGAGCATGAAATAGCGCGGCATCAGACTGCCGGAAGTGGAGGACACCGAGCCGAAGGCAAAGGTCTTGCCCTTGAGATCGGCGAGGGACTTGACGGCTGGGTCGGCGGTGATGAATTTGCTGGTGAATTGGGCGTCCTGTTCGCGCTGCACCAACGGAATGGCATTGCCGGTTTTCAGGCGTGCCTGCACGAACGTGAAGCCGCCTAGCCAGGCCAGATCGATGCGATCGGTAGCCAGCGCCTCGACCACCGCCGGATAGTCGCTGACAGGTACGAACTCGACCTTCATGCCTAATTGTTGTTCCAGATAGGCGCCAAGCGGCTTGAACTTGCGCAGCAGTTCGGTAGGGGCCTCATCGGGAATCGCGCTGACTTTCAGGGTCTCGGCGGCTTGCGCCAGCAGGGTGCAAAAAGACAAGGACAAGCCGACGGCCAGTGCCAGGGTACGCTTGAGCATGGAAGATCTCCGGTGCATTTACGGAAGAATGTCGAGGCGCCTGGCACAAGGTGATTGCTGCGTGGCGCTTTGTGAGGGTAGCCGAAATGGAGCGAAATTGACTGCTTTTGGGCTATTGCTGTTTATTGCGAAGGGCGGCATACGGCCCATCGCGGACGTTGGCAGGATCCCGAATCGGCTGTGGATTCAACCGGTCGACGCACTAGAGCATCACGCTGCGTCAATGCCTGTTGCAACCGCCGAGCCACTGCTACGCCAGGACAATACGTTTGAGCTTGGCGTTCAGTGCGGCGAACGCCGCTTCGGTACTGGCCTTGTGGTTGGTGATAAGCACGTCGATGCGTTCTGGCGGGCAGAAAGCGACGCGGCTCTCCACGCCGATCTTGCTGTAGTCGGCGAGGATGACCACGCCTTCGGCATTGTCGGCCATGGCGCGCGCCACTTCGGCTTCGCGGTGGTCGTAGTTGCTGGCACCGCGCTGGGCGTCGATGCCGACGGGCGATAACAGCGCGAGGTCGGCCCGATAGCGGCCAATTTCCGCCACCGTGGTGCCGCCAACCGTAGCGGGAGCACGGTCGGCGAGCGAACCGCCCAGTACGATCACCTCGTTGTGCTGGCCGCCTGGCACAGCGGGATTACGCAATTGCAGCGCCACGTTGAACGAGTTGGTGATCACGGTCAGCCCTCCCAGCTTGGCCAGCTCTTCGGCGAGGATGACGGTGGTGGTGCCCGCGTCGATAAACACAGTCTGTCCGTGCGACAGCAGACTGACCGCTGCGCGCGCGAGGTCACGCTTGAATTTGACGTTGATGTTCGCCCGCTCGGCGATGGGCGCTTCGTCCTCAACGCGGATGGCGCCGCCGTGTATCCGCTTCAACTCCCCCTGTTCTTCCAGAGCGACCAGGTCGCGTCGCACCGTCTCGCGTGAAACGTTCAGCTCCGTGACGATGCGGTCGGTGGTGACGCGCTGCAAAGTCGATAGTAGTGCTCGGATCCGCTGGTAACGCTCTTCTTGCCACATACCGGGTGTCCCTGCTGTTCGAGTCGCTGTCCGAGCACGCATTGTGGAGGGGCGTCAGTCGCTGTCAAGTTTGGCGCGGCCTCATGATCATTGGGCTGGCGCAGCCTGCGCGTCATATTTGTGCGATGTTAAGGCATTATTGTTTTTTTGTGTATTTGGAGCTAGCCTCGTGGCCGGGCGGTTTCTTCCCCTCGTCCGCATTTCGAAACACGCTTTCGCTTTCGCCATCGCCTCGGTTGCAACCTCTCATCTAGAAGTAGGAGCTATGCCATGCAGCGTCGCCAGTTTCTGAACACCCTCGCCACCGTTTCCGTTGTCAGTCCGCTGTTGTTGTCATCCCGCATAACGCAAGCCGCCACGCCCCCGGCCACACCAAGTGCGCTGGACCCGGCGCGCTGGTCGCCGCTCAACCAAAAGCGTCTGCAGGCGGTGATCGATGAGCACGGCGTCAAGAGCGCGTCCTACCGCCCTGACCAGCGCCCGTACGCGGTGTTCGACTGGGACAACACCTGCATCATGAACGACTGTGAAGAAGCGCTGCTGGTCTACCAGATCAATCATCTGCAGTACAAGCTGACGCCCGATGAGTTCGCTGAGGTGGTGCGTCAGGACGTGCCGAACGGCGCGTTCATGAAGGACTACACCACGGTGGACGGCAAGCCGGTCAAGATGGAAGACATCGCCAGCGACGTGGAAGCGGATTACCGCTGGTTGCACGCCAACTACAAGGGACTCGCCGGCGACAAGAGCCTGGAAGAGATTCAGGCCAGCGAGCAGTACAAGGATTTTCTCGCCAAGCTCTACTTTATGTACGACGCGATCTGCGACAGTTACCCGGTGGAGATCGGCTATAAGTGGATTCTGTATTTCTACAAGAACATGACCACGGCTGAGTTGCAGGCGATGGCCGAGGCTTCCAACAACTACGCCATCGGCGACGCGCTGCGCAAGGTCAAGTACGAGAGCTCACGCACGTTGCCGGGCAAGGCCGGGGTGGTGGCGGATACGCACTTTCATGGCATCCGCATCCATGAGGAAATCCGCGGCCTGATGCACACGCTGCGCGCCAACGGCATCGACGTCTATGTCAGCACCGCCTCGATCGACGATGTGGTACGCGTGTTCGCGGGCAATCCTCATTACGGATACGGCGTGCCGCCTGAGAACGTGATCGGCCTGCGCATGGCGATGGAAGGCGGCAAGTACACCACTCGTTATCAGCCGGACTGGCACTTCAACTACGGGCCGGGCAAGACCGTCGGCATCAAGAACGTGCTGGTTAAACAGAAGGGCTATGGCCCGGTGTTGGTGGCTGGCGACAGCGATGGCGATGCCTGGATGTTGCGCGACTTCAACGATACGGCGGTGGGGGTGATCGTCAACCGCATGAAGAAGGGCGAGATCGGCGCCGACAGCCAGCAGGCCGCTACCCAGTTGGGCACCCCGAACGCCCGCTTCATCCTGCAGGGGCGCAACGAGCACACTGGCCTGATGATTCCAGACGAGAAATCGCTCAAGTACGGTAAAGACGAGCTTAAGCTGCTGGCTTGATGGCACTGGCTCGCGGGTGGCCGGCGGCCATCCGCGAGCCGCAGTGCAACTCGCCTTGTACCTGCGGGAATGATGATTCTGCGTCGGAAAGTCGATACCACTACCGGCCCGAGTGAGTCAGTCGTATCGAGTCAAAATTGTGAGTGGCCCTGGAATTACGAGGCGCGCCCCACGGACCGCTTTTGGCCGTTTGCAGCCGGTCGCGAAGGGCAGAAATTCATCGCGTTCACTAAGATCTGAGGTGTTGGTAGTCAAACGGAGGCGCGCAATGAATCGGTCATCGCTATTTTTCGGATCGTTCAGCATCGCCTTTAGCGCGACAGCCGCTGTTCCACCGCCCATGGGCCCATTCGATGTGATCGAATGGCCGGCCACTCTGAAGGAGGCCCCTTCGCAAGGCGCTACACTTGGGGCGTTCGTCATTCAATTCGAGAAAACAACGCTAGCGCAGGTGATGAGCGAAGCTTCCGTTGGCACCCTCGCACATCGAGGCGATGCAGGTGCAAGTGTGTATTGGTTGTGCTTCACCCAGCCAAGTGTCGGCGTGCGGATATGGATCATCTCGAATGCCGAGATGGGCGGGGACAGCCACTATGTGACCAGTGTCGTCGCCGAAAAACTCAAGACTGCACAGCCGAGCAGTGACTGTCCTGCGTTACCGGCACCGTTGCATCCTGTGTCATTTGCCAATCACCTATGGCCAGGTTCTACAGATATAGATATTCAAAGAGTGCTCGGGATGCCTTCACATCAGAATGGCGCATGGCGGACTTTCGACTTCCAGGGCAGAAAGCAAGGCAAGTGCGAAGGCGGATACGACGTGTATAACTGGCTGTGGACCCGGTCGGACAACGGGCGCATCAACAGGATTGATGCGGGTCAAATAACTAGCTGCTAGTCGCACTTTTGATACCGCTTCTGATCAGAGGCAGCTTCACGTAGTGAGGCAGTCAGACAACGGATATGGCCACCTTGAACGGCCGCCTATGAGCTAGAGGCAGGATGAATAAGCCAGGCATATTGCGCAAGCAGTGCCGCAATCAAACCGATGTATGCGGGTGACGGACTTATGAAATAGTGCTTTGTAAAGGCGTACGGGCTCATGTGTCATAGTCATGTGAACCCCGCATGAGGCGGCTCTCAACCCAGTATGGATGCGACGGACACACAATGAACACTGCTCAACTATCGATTCGACAGTACATCAAAGCCAAGGACGGCAACCGTCCACATTTGTTAGACCAGGCCTTTGCGCCGGACGCGATCCTGGACATGGTCGTGCGCACCGGATCCATCTCGTTTCCACCCCACGTCGAAGGCCTTGGGCCTATCGGTGATGTGCTGGTCAGGCGGTTCGGCCAGACCTTCGAAAACGTCTATACCTTCTGCCTGGGACACCCACCTGAACCGCAGGCCAAAACATTTCAGTGCAAATGGCTGGTCGGCATGTCCGACAAGCACTCCGGCGACGCCCGGGTCGGTTGCGGTCTGTATGAATGGCAGTTCAGCCCCGAGTCGGGGCTTGTCCAGAGGCTCACTATCACCATCGAGCACATGAAAACCCTGCCAGCGACTGATCTGCACTGCATCATGGAGTGGCTATCGCATCTGGATTACCCATGGTGCTGCCCGCAAGCGTTAGTGAGCAATGCTCCAGACATAGACTCGCTTGAAGAGGTGATCCAGTACGTTACGGCCAATATTCCAACTCGCTCCTCGCCGGTGGACGGGGCGTCGCTATCTCAATAGTCGCTCAACCTGTGCCAACTCCCAGGTGCTCAGCAAACTGACCGGGTCAGTGCCGTAACGCCAGGCCTGGAGCGTGCCTTCGCGACCGTCCGGACTTCGGCAGTGTTGGCAGTGGTGCAAGCGGTTGCCGTCGAAGTCGAGGGTCAGACGCCAGCCTTCGATATCGACCTGTACCTGACCGGGTTCACTCGGTTCGTGGAGGCGCCGCAACGGGAGGACTTCCAGGGCGGCGTCTCGCAGGCGTTGGCAGACTTCGCGGGCGGTGAGGGCGGGTATCGGGGTTAGGCTCTGCAAGGTCATTCTCATTCTTGGGAGTAGCTTTTGGAGCATTGTAAGACACGCCGGCGTCATATCACCGGATACGGATTTTCGGTGTCACGGACATGCCGACTCGCAGCTTCGCCGCCGCGGGCTGATCGGGATCGATGCGAATGCGTACAGGCAAGCGCTGGACGATTTTCGTGAAGTTGCCAGTGGCGTTGTGTGGCGCAATGGCGGAGTAGGTGACTCCGCTGGCCGGTCCCAGGCTGTCCACCGTTCCTTGCAGCGTCTCGCCGGGCAAGGCATCCACCTCGATATCCACGGCTTGACCCTTTTGTACGCGCGCCAGTTGCGTCTCCCTGTAGTTGGCCGTGACATAGACGGCATCGAGCGGAACAATCGCCAGCAAGGGTTTCCCTGCATTGACGAAGGCGCCGATACGTACCGATTTCTGCCCGATCGTGCCGCCGATCGGCGCAGTGATGCGGGTATAGGAAAGTTTCAGCTCTGCGGTGCCTTGTGCGGCTTGCGCGTGGGCAAGAGCCGCCCTGGCTTTCTCCAGATCAGCTTTCAGGATATCCACTTGCTGCCGAGCGGCCTGTAAACCCGCCTGGCTCGTTTCCCCACGGGCCTGTTGAATGCTCAGTTGCGCTTCGGCCTGTTGCCGCGCTTGCACCGTTCCCGAGCCGTCGGTGGCCAGGTTGCGATAACGGGTCTGATTGACGCTGGCCAGCTTGAGCGCAGCATCATCTGCGGCAACGGCCGCTTGGGCCTGGCGGATGGCGGTTTCCTGCTGAATCAGGTGCGCTTGCAGGCTGGCGATGCCGGCCCGGGCACTGGCGACCTCGGCCTTCGCCGCGTTCAGGGCCGCAACGAAATCACGGTCGTCAATGATCGCAAGCAGATCGCCTTTCTTGACCAGCTGGTTGTCTTCGACCATCACTGAGTCGACCGTTCCCGACACCTGCGGTGCGACCGTGGTGAAGTCGGCGTGGACGTAGGCATCATCCGTGGACTGGGTCGATGCGCTGGATTCGGGGCGATTGAGATAGAGAACACCGCCGATCGTCACTGCAAGCAGTAGCACCGCGCTGATGATCCTGGCTTTCTTTGGCAAGGCCATGATGGGTTATCCGTGTGAGGAAGATGAAGAAGAGGAAGAGGGCGAGGCCACACGCACGTCGGGTGCGGGGATGTAGGTCAGCCGCAGCACCAGAGGAATCAATACCAGCGCCAGAATGCCCAGCACGCGATAGGCGTCGGCGATCGACAGCACCTGCGACTGCTGTCCGATGAGGTCCATCAATTGGGACGGCTCAAGCGCCAGGGCGTTATCTGCCAGGGCTGCATGGTCCAGCAGCATTTCCCCATGGAAACGACCGCGCACGGTCATCAGCTGTCCGACCACTGCCGCACCGGCCAGTGAACCGAAGGCGCGCAGGGTGTTGATGGTGCCGGACACATAAGGTCCTTCGGGGGGCTGCACAACGCTGGTGACCAGAAACAGCATCGATACCACCGCCATTGGCTGGCCGAACGCTTGCAGCGTTTGCACCACGACGAACTGCTCGCGGTTCCAGTCGGAGGTCAATTGCGCGCCGTAAAAGCATGCCAGTGCGATCAACAACAACCCCAACGTGAACACGATGCGCGCATCGACCCGCTTCTGATACAGCAGCAGCGCCACGACTGGCCCCAGGACCAATTGCGGCAAGGCGACGATCAAACCGATCGATGCCATTTGCAAGGGCCGGTAGTTCTGCAAAGGGCCGAGATAACTGGCCGGCAAGAGTGAGCTGGACATCAGCACCACCAACAGGCAGACGAACAGAATGCAGCCCAGCCCCAGGTTGCGGCGTCCGAGAATCTGCAGTTTGATGAACGGTGAGGGGTGATACCACTCGGTCAGCAGGTAGACGGCCAGCAGGGCCAGCCCGGCCACCAGCGATAAGGTGATCAAGGGCGAATGAAACCAGTCCAGCCGTACGCCTTGATCCAATGCAACGGTGATCAAGCCGAGCGCGGGCACACCGCAGGCCATGCCGGACCAATTGGCCTGCCCAAAGCGTGCGATCTGGATGGGCTCCCGAGGCAGTCCCCATCCGACCAACAATCCGGCGATGAGGGTCAGGGGAATGATCTGCCAGTACACCCAGCGCCAGTCAAACAGCCCATCCGTCCAGTACCCGGCCAGCCAGATCGAGAGATTGGGCGCGAAGGTCGCGGTCATCGCATACAACGCCAGCCCATACAGCCGGATGGGCGGTGGCAGGAATTTCAGCGCCGCCATCATCAGCAGCGGAATCGTCGTGCCGCAGGCAATGCCTTGCACAAACCGCAAGGTCAGCAGCAGGTTCAGATCGTGGATGAAGGGCAGGATCACCGCCAACAGCGCACAACTGCCGAGCATCCACAGTTCGAAGCGACGCAGCGTAAGCGTAATGGCGAACCACGCCGCAAAGGGCATGGCAATCAATTCCCCGGCACTGTACGCCGTGGTCAGCCAGGAGGCATCGTCGAGGCCAAAACCGAGTGCACCGCGTACATCGGCCAACGCCAATGCGCCGACGCGGGTGTTCAAACCCGCCATCATGGCTGCGATGAAAATCCCGACGAGACCTGCCATTGGGCGTATCGAGGGATTGGCCACGGGCGTTGTGGTAGCAGGGACGTGCGCTGGCGACAATGCGACTCCGTTCATTGGTCGGCCTTCGAAGGTGAAACGACCGGAGACGCGAGGGCAACCGATGAAGGTGCCGTCGGATGATCGATACCAGCCTGCGGGTCCCAACCGCCACCCAGCGACTTGTAGAGGTTGACCACGGTGAGCGTGGCGTTGGTCGCGCTGTCGTTGAGACTGGTTTGGCTGGCAAGCACATTGAGCTGCGCCGTCAGTACGCTCAGATAGTCCGTAGCACCTTGCTGATAGCCGCGTTCGGCAGACTGCAGTGCTTGCTTGTTCTGTTCATACGAATCCAGCAATTCAGCGTGCCGGCGTTGTTGTGCCGCCCAGGCATCCAGGGCGTTGTCCACTTCATGCCAGGCTCGCAATACCGTTTGCCGATAAGCCAGCGCGGCGGTTTTTTGCCGTGATTCGTTCAGGGCCAGACGCTGCATCAACCGTCCCCCCTGGAAGATCGGAAGGTAAACCGTCGGGCCTACGGAAAAGAAGCGCGAGTCCCAACTCGCGAGATCGCTGCTTTCAAAAGCTTCCACACCGACTTTTCCTTTCAAACCGATGCGTGGGTAGAAATCAGCCTTGGCCACACCGATGGCGGCTGTCGCGGCATGCAGTTGCGCTTCGGCACGCAGAATGTCGGGTCGCCGGTGAGCCAATTCCGAAGAGACACCGACCGGTACGCGGGTCGGCAGCGAAGGCAAGGGCATGGCGTCACGCAGTTGCGCATCGAGTGCGCGAGGCGGTTCTCCCAACAACAACGCCAACGCATTCATCAGGGCGTTGCGACGCTGGATCAGTTCGGGGACCAAGGCCTTGATCGTCGCCAATTGCGCGCGAGCGGACGAGGTTTCGAAGCGCGTAGCGACGCCGTTGCGCTCGCGGCTTTCGGCCAGGCCGAGGGTGCGTTCGGCAATCCTCAGATTTTGCTGCGCAATGTCCAGTTGTGCCTGCGTTCCGCGCAACTGCAAATAGGTGCGCGCCACTTCGGCGGACAAAGCCACCCGTGCCGCTTCGCGGTCATACACCGTGGCTTCCAGGGTCGCCGCAGCACCTTCGCGCGTGCGCTGGGCTCGGCCCCACAGATCGAGTTCCCAACTGGCATCGAATCCAAGTTGCCAGAAATTATCGGGGGCAGTAGGCGCTCCCAGGGCGGCGAACTTGCCATGTTCGCTGAGCCCCTCACGCGCGTAGCTGGCGTTGGCTGCTACGCTGGGCAGCAACTGCGAGGAGGCAATGCCCAGTTGTGCCCGGCTTTGTTCAATGCGTTCGGAGGCTATTTGCAGATCGAGGTTGTCAGCCTGCGCACGTGATTGCAGCTCGGCGAGCACGGCGTCGTTGAACAACAACCACCACTGGGAGGGCACTGCGGCGTCGGAAGTCAGGGCGGCGTTTGGGTAGTCCTGTCTGGGCGCTAGCACCGTTTGGTGAAGACCGTTTTCAGGCTTCACGAAGTCGGGGCCGACCATGCAGCCGGCCAGCGAAACTGCGCCTAGGGTTGCGATTGCGCACTGCCGAAATTGTGAAAGCAGCCGTTGAGAAGTCATTGCAGCGTCCTGTCGAGGAAGGGATCGCCCCAGGCCGATATCGGATGATGTCGGCCGAGCAGGGCGTCACCGAGCACGCAGCTGGCCGCGTGTGCGGGCGGTGCTGTCAGTGCACCGGAGTAAAAATGGGCTTGCTCTTGTCCTTCAACAGGACGACCAGAAACTTGGCGGGTTTGGTGAGACTGGCGTTGCGCCCGACCGTGTGGACGTCGTCCGGGCCTTCGTAGAAGGTCTGGCCCGGTGTCAGCGTGACGGATTCGCCGCCGCGCACGCCCATCACAATCGAACCCTCCAGCACATAGATGAATCCGTGTGCATTGTGCCGATGCACGGGATCGCCTCCACCCGGTGGAAACTCCACCGTGATCATCACCGCTTCCTTGCCGGGATAGTCCGCCAGTGCTTTGGTCATCAGCGGTGTTACCTGCGCCGGTGGCAATGCCTCCTGTGCGCCGGCGGTGCCGGTGGTCAACAGGAGCCCTATGGCGAAGGTTCTGAAAATGGACATGGCGTGTTCCTCGTTGTCGATTAGTAGATGGCGCAGCACCCTGGCGGGGCTGCGCCTGTGTGCCGATGCCTGATCAGGACAGGCCGGACTTGTCTACGCCGAATGCCTTGTCGTACGAGCCGGGCACGACCTGGAAGCCCACGTTGATGCGATTCCAGGCGTTGATCGACATGATCAGGAAGGTCAGGTCCGATATCTCCTTCTCGGACAGTTGTATACGAACACGCTCATAGAGCTCATCAGGCACGCCATGGGCGGGAATCTGGGTGAGGATTTCGGTCCATGCCAAGGCCGCGCGTTCGCGTGGGCTGAACAGCGTTGACTCACGCCAGATGGCGACATGGTGCATCCTGAGCGGCCGCTCGCCATGGATCGTGGCTTCCTTCACGTGCATGTCCACGCAGAAGGCGCAGCCGTTGAGTTGCGATGCCCTGATATCCACGAGATCGCGCAGCGACTCCTCGATGGCGCATTGCTTGAAGGCAAGGCTGAACTCGACGAACTTCTTGAACAGCTCGGGGGATTGCTTCTGGTAATCGATGCGCTGGGTCATGGTGAATCCTCTGTGTGAGAAATACGTAGGTGGAGATTCGATAGCGTCCTGCCTGGCTGACTGGCGCGGTCCTTAAGCCGATGTGCGGCTGAGCCAGTTCAGGAAGCGTGTCGGACCGATGTGCGCGTCGTCGCCCGCGACCAGGGATCGATCATTCAACTCATCGCCGAAGTAGCGCGCATGCACGTCGGCGATGACCTGCCGCTTGTCGTGGTGCGCGGCAAGAAACTTGCGTGCCAGTTCGTCGAGAGGAAAGCGATCGGGGCCGCCCACCTCGACGATGCCATTGACCGGTGCCCCGACCGCAAGATCGGCCAGCACCGCCGAGACGTCATCCGATGCGATGGGCTGGATAAGGGCAGGCGAGAGGCGAATCGTGTCGCCGTCGGCACCCGAATTGACAATGCCTTCGATGAACTCGAAGAACTGCGTCGAACGCAGGATGGTGTAGGGGATCTTCGACACCTTGATCAACGCTTCCTGGGCGACTTTTGCCCGGAAGTAACCGCTTTGCGGAAGACGATCGGGGCCTACGACAGAGAGCGCGACATGGTGCTCCACCCCAGCGGCCGCTTCGGCTGCAAGCAGGTTTCGACCGGACGTTTGAAAGAACTCCATGACGGCCCGGTCTTCAAATGAGGGGGAGTTCGCCACATCGACGACGACCTGGGCACCGGCAAGCGCTTCGGCCAGCCCCTCGCCGGTGAGGGTGTTCACGCCCGTACGTGGCGAGGCCGCCACCGTCTCGTGTCCATAGAGACGTAGCCTGCTGACAATGTTCGACCCGATCAGTCCGCTACCGCCAATAACGACAATTTTCATGTCCCGCTCCTCGGTTGGGTGTCGATCAAATT
Source organism: Pseudomonas sp. B21-019 (assembly GCF_024749225.1). Taxonomy (NCBI): domain Bacteria; kingdom Pseudomonadati; phylum Pseudomonadota; class Gammaproteobacteria; order Pseudomonadales; family Pseudomonadaceae; genus Pseudomonas; species Pseudomonas sp. B21-019. The sequence goes on along the minus strand of NZ_CP087193.1, from coordinate 3,827,614 downwards.
CGTTGCAGTGATCGATGTAGGGAGCATGCTCGCCAGCCGGGCGCGATACTTTGTCGAAGCCTTGGGTTTCCATTGAATTTGGCTTGGCTATTTGTCCAGGAACCCGTGTTATAAATCACGTCACCTGGTCGCCAATCGTCGGCCGGTAACCACGGGCATGTGCCCGGCGCGTGAGTACGGGACAGGAGCCCTGAATGCTATTGGTGTTTGATGACTGCGTGCTCGACCTGGACCGGCGCGAACTCCTTCGGGCCTCCCAGGTCGTTGCCACTGCGCCCCAGGTTTTCGACCTGCTGGTTTACCTGGCGCAGAACCGCGAGCACGTCGTTAGCCGGGACGACCTGATCAATGCGATATGGACTGGCCGAATCGTCTCGGAGTCGACCCTGGCCAGCCACATCAATGCGGTGCGCAAGGCGGTCGGTGACAACGGTCAGCAGCAGCGTGTGATTCGAACGGTGGCCCGCAAGGGATTCCGGTTCGTCGCCGACGTCAAGTCGCTGGATTGCGTTGGCCTTCCAGGCACCGAATCCGCCCCCTCGGTTCAAGCCTCTGCATCCGAGCCGGCGCTGCCAGCCAAACCGTCCATCGCGGTTTTGCCGTTCGTGAACTTGAGCGGGGACGAAGAGCAGGACTACCTGGCCGACGGCGTGGTAGGGGACATCATCGCGGCGCTGTCGCAGTATCGCTGGCTGTTTGTCGTCGCGCGCAACTCGAGCTTTACCTACAAGACCCGTACGGTGGACGTGAAACAAGTCGGTCGCGAACTGGGCGTTCGCTATGTGCTGGAGGGCAGTTGGCGCAAAGCCAACAATCGCGTGCGCATCACCGCCCAGCTGATCGATGCGACAACCGGGGCTCACCATTGGGCGGGTCGTTTCGAAGGTGTGCTGGGAGACATCTTCGAACTGCAGGACCAGATCACCGAAAGCGTGGTTGGTGCGATCGCGCCAGAGCTTGAGCGGGCGGAGATCGAACGTGCGAGGCACACGCCCACCGAAAGCCTCGACGCCTACGATTACTATCTGCGCGCAATGGCCAAGCTTCATCATGGCACCCGGGAGGCCATCGACCAGGCGCTGCCGCTCTTCCATAGGGCCATAGAGTTCGACCCGGATTTTGCATCGGCCTATGCGATGGCGGCCTGGTGTCATAGTTGGCGCAAAGCCAATCGCTGGATGACTGATCACCCGCGGGAGGTCGCGGAGGGTATCCGACTTGCTCGCCGGGCAGTGGAGTTGGACAAGGGCGATGCGGTCGCTCTCACCAGAAGCGGCCATACGCTTGGCTATCTTGCCGGCGACCTGCGGGGTGGCATTGCATTGCTGGACAAGGCACTCGTGCTCAATCCGAACCTCGCCGCCGCGTGGTTCCTCGGCGCGTTCCTCAGGCTCTGGCACGGCGAAACCGATGCAGCCATCGAGTACTTTACGCACGCCATGCGGTTCAGTCCCCTCGACCCGGAGCTGTACAGAATGCAAGCCGGAATGGCAGTCGCGAATCTCTTCGTGGGGCGCTTCGATACGGCGTCGTCATGGGCGGAGAAAGCACTTCGGGATTTGCCAGGTTTTCTGTTGGCCGTCGCCATCCTCGCAGCGAGCCATGCGCTTGCCGGACGGATGGCCGAAGCGCAGCGTGCGATGGACCATTTGCGTAAGCTCGATCCTGCGTTGTGCCTCAGCAATATCTCTGATTGGCTACCGATCCACCGGCCGGAGAATCTCGCCACACTGGTGGACGGTCTACGCAAAGCGGGACTGCCGGAATAAAGGAGAATCATCCATGTTCACGTTCTTGCAGGCTCACCCCTTGATCTGCGCCGCCACCCTGATAGTGATTGAACTGGCGCTCTGGCAGTTCATTGGTGCCTCGCGGCGCAACCTGCGGATGTGTGTGCGCGTCGGTATTTTTGTGCTGTTCTGCTGGGTCATGCTGTCTGTCGGTATCAGCCCCTTGCAGCCACCACTCTGGCCGGAGGATCCAGTACTGAACCTGATCGCCACGGTGTTGGGCATCAGCTGGTGGCTGTTTGCGGCCAGAGTACTGACCGTGATCCTGGGCAATGGCCTGATCTCTCGCGCCGGTCACAATGCTCGATTTCTCTACGATCTGATGGGGGCGTTGATTTTCCTGATCGGCATTGTCGGCGCCGCGGCCTATGTCTTGCAGCTGCCGGTCAAGGGCTTGCTGGCAACTTCCGGGGCGATGGCGGTCATTATCGGTCTGGCGGTGCAAAGCACATTGAGCGATCTGTTTTCAGGCATCGTGATCAACACCACCAAGCCTTACCAACTGGATGACCAGGTTTCCATTGATGGCACCCAGGGAAAGGTCGTTGAGATTGACTGGCGCTCGACGCATCTGATCACCGAGATGGGCGGCATGGCGGTGGTCCCCAACTCTCTGGCAGCGAAAGCGCGAATTATCAATTTCAGTCGTCCCGGAAATGTGCACGGGGTCAGTGTGATCATTGCAGTACCCAGCAGCGTGCGTCCGCGTCGCGTCATTGATGCCCTGGAAAAAACCTTGCGTGGGACTCAGGCTTTGTTGCCCGGGTTGTCCGCTAAAGTTTCGGTAAAGAGCTCTCATCTTGAGTACACCGAGTACGAACTCAAGGGCTATATAGCGTCGGATCAGAACAAGACCGAAGTGTGCAACCTGATGTTCGACCTCGCCCACCGTCACCTCGAAGCGGCGGGTGTCTCCTGGGATGCCGGTCAGGAAAACCAACCCTGGAACCGTCAACGCCAGTTGCTCGAGGACGTGCGTATTTTCCGCTCGCTGAGCAGCGATGAGCGTGAACGGCTCGCCAGTGACATGACCCCGGTGGACTATCAGGCTGATGAGGTGATTCTGGCTATCGGTGAGGTTGCCGATTGCCTGATGGTCATCAGTACCGGGGTGGTCTCCGTCTCGATTCACGACGGCGAAAAACTGATTGAAGCGATGCGTATGGGGCCGGGGGAGGTCATGGGCGAAGAGGGGATTCTCGCCGCAGGTCCTTCGCGAGCGGAGTTTCGCAGTATCACCAGTGGCCGACTTTTCAGGATTGAAAAAACCACGCTCGAAAACCAGTTGGAACACCTCAGCGATTTGAAGTCTGCCCTGAGCACTCTACAAGACAAGCGCCTGGAAATCCGTCAGGCCGTGGTCATGCAAAAGCCCGTAGAGATCAAGAAAAGCGGGTTGTTGCACTGGTTGCTGCAACGGAAGTGAAAATCGCCGCCAGTCGTCAGACTGTCGGACTTGCAACCTCCAGATTATTCAGCAGCCACTCGCTGAAGCTTCGCGCCAGCACATTGTTTTCACTGTCGCGATGGGTCAGCAAGGCCCAGTTCGGGCCGCGAATGGTTTGCTCCACCAAAGGTTGCAACAGCCCGTTGGCGCGCGCCTGCCGACTCAGTAATTGGCTGACCAGGGCGATACCGAGCCCCGAGCACGCGGCATCCAGCAGCAGGCCGGGGTCGGAGAAATTCAGCCCCTGATCTTTCTGGCCGACATCGATGCCGGCTTCTACTGCCCAGTGACTCCAGTCCATTTCTCGCTCGCCATGAAGGGTGGTGCGTTGCTCGCGTGGCACCGCCAACAGGCTCGGATGACAAGCCGGGTAGAGGCGGTCTGCGTGCAGCACCTTGAAGCTGCATTCGGCTTGAGAACTGATGTCGTCACGCACGGCGAGGTCGATGGTCTGGCTGATCATGTCCGGGACTTCATCGGTACTGAAAATCCACAGATCGACTTCCGGATGTTGACGGCGAAAATCCCCCAGGCGCGGCAGCAGCCAATGACGGGCGAACGCCGGAGTGGTGTTGAGCACCAGTTGATTGGGTTTCTGATACTGCCCAAGCCGGCGTATGCCGACGGCCAGTTGTTGCAACAGCGCCTGGGTGGTACTGAGCAGATCGTGACCCGCATCGGTCAGGCTGACGCTGCGGCCACTGCGAAAGAACAAGGGCTGTTCAAGGTACGCCTCAAGGCTGCGGATTTGCTGACTGATTGCCGATTGGGTGAGGTTCAGTTCGGCAGCAGCCTTGTGAAAACTGCCCAGCCGGGCAGCGGCTTCAAAGCCGCGAAGGGTGCTGAGAGGCGGCCAGTGCTTGAGCATACTGATAAGTTCCTCTAATCATTTATCTACAAAATCCATCGTTTGTTTGCCCGTTTTTACAGCCGTAGCATGCATGCCAAGACCGCCAAGGCAGTTTTAGTGAACACAATAACTTAACTAAAAGGGCTTTTTGTCATGCAGCAGAATGAAATTCGAAACAGTGGTTGGTGGATGCCGGCAGAGTGGGCCCGGCACGCCGCGACCTGGATGGTCTGGCCGCACAACAAGGCACTCTGGGAGTCGGGTTGGGGCGTCACATTGGCGCTGGTGCAAGAGGACTTTGCTCGTGTGGCCAACGCCATCGCCCGTTTCGAACCGGTGAAAATGGTCGTCGACCCATCTGCTGTCGCCAGTGCCCAAGCGTTGTGTGGGCCCAACATCGAATTGATTGAATTGGCGGTGAACGACAGTTGGTGTCGAGACTCCGGTCCAAGTTTCGTCTGCCACCCGCAACAAGGGTTGGGCGGTGTGAGCTGGCGCTTCAACGCGTGGGGCGGCAAGTCGGCCCATGATCTGGATGAAAGCCTGGCGCGCCGCGCACTCAATCACCAAGGCGTGCAATGCTTCGGCACACCCCTGAGTAACGAAGGCGGTGCCATTCATGTGGACGGCGAGGGCACGTTGATCACCACCGAATCTGTATTGCTCAACGCCAATCGCAACCCGGGCATGAGTAAGGCGCAGATGGAGGAAATCTTCACGCGTCTGCTGGGGGTGAAGAAGACCATCTGGCTGCCAGGTGATCCGGATCATGTAACCGGCGACATGACCGACGGCCATGTCGATGGCGTGTGCGCTTTCGCCCGCCCTGGTGTGCTACTGGTGGACGCCACTCACGACAAGCACTCGGTGTACGCCGAGGTGGTACGGGAAAACCGTCGTGCTTTGGAGCTGGCAACAGACGCCCAGGGCCGACAGTTTGAGCTGATCGAGTTGTATGAAGCGAGTGATGCCGTGGACACCGACGCCGAAGTGTTCTGTGCCTCCTACACCAACTTCTACATCGCCAACAACGCCATCATCATGCCGGCCTACGGCATCGATGCCGACCATGCGGCCGCGAAAGTGTTGGCTCAGGCTTTCCCCGAGCGCGAAGTGGTACCGGTGCGGATCAATCATCTGGCGCATGGCGGCGGCGGTGTGCACTGCATCACCCAGCAACAGCCCGCCTGGCCACTGGAGGGTTGATGTCATGACTTTGTTGACGATTGCCACTACTCAGATGCCATGCACCTGGGACTTGCAACACAACCTCGATCAGGCTGAACAGTTGGTGCGTGAGGCGGCGGCCAGGGGCGCCCAGGTCATCCTGCTGCAGGAACTGTTTGCCACACCGTATTTTTGTATCGAGCAAAATCACCAACACCTGGCGCTGGCCGAAGAATATCGAGACAGCCATGTACTCAAGCGCTTTGCCGCACTGGCCAGGGAGTTGGGGGTGGTGCTGCCGCTGAACTGGTTCGAGAAGGCGGGCAATGCGTACTTCAATTCCTTGAGCGTGGCCGATGCCGATGGGCGCTTGTTGGGTGTGTATCGCAAGACCCACATTCCCAACGCCATCGGTTATCAGGAGAAGGAATACTTCAGCCCCGGCGATACCGGTTTCCGTGTCTGGGACACGGCGTTTGGGCGCATCGGTGTGGGCATCTGCTGGGATCAGTGGTTCCCCGAGACCGCACGCTGCCTGGCGTTGATGGGCGCGCAAGTCTTGTTGTTTCCCACCGCCATTGGCTCTGAACCTGGCTGCGCAGCCCTGGATTCACGGGACCACTGGCAAATGACCATGCGCGGTCATGCGGCTGCCAACATCCTTCCGGTCGTGGCGGCCAATCGTGTCGGCCGAGAAGTGGCGACCACCGATCCGACCCTGCAGATGAGCTTCTACGGCTCGTCCTTTATCTGCAACCACAAGGGCAAATTGCTCGCCGAGGCCGACCGTGACAGCACCGGTGTGCTGGTGCACAGCCTGGACTTGACCGCGATGGGCGAAGAACGCCAGAGCTGGGGCATCTACCGCGACCGTCGCCCGGAGATGTACGGGGCGCTGTTAAGCCAGGACGGTCGTCACATCCATGCACGCTGGAATACTCAGGGGATTTGACATGCGCATTTGCAAAAAGCTGTTGATCGGCACCCTGGGATTGGCACTTGGCGGTGTCATGCCATCGCTGCACGCCGAGGAAAAAAACTTAAGGCTGTACAACTGGGCCGACTATTTCGCCGAGGACACCCTGACCCGATTCACCGCCGAAACCGGGATCAAAGTGATCTACGACGTCATGGATGGCAGTGAGACGCTGGAAGCCAAGATGCTCGCCGGTGGAAGCGGTTATGACCTGATCTTCCCCGGTGATACCGTTGCCGAACGCTTGATGCGCGCCGGCAGTCTGCTGCCGCTGGACCACTCAAAGCTCGCAGCTCTGGATGACATCGAACCCGGCTTGCAGAAGCTGCGTACCCATTATGTGCATTCGAGCCAGGCCACGGTTCCGTATACCTGGGGCACCATCGGCCTGACCTACAATGCCGAGCAGGTCAAACAGCGCATGCCGGATGCCCCGGTCAACAGCCTGGACATGCTGTTCAAACCGGAACTGGCCGCCAGGTTTGCCGATTGCGGTATCTCGATAATCGATTCGCCCGATGAAGTGTTGGCGGTGGTGCTCAATTACCTGGGCCGGGAGCCACGCAGCGCAAAGCCTGAGGACCTGGCCGCAGCGAGTGAGTTGCTGCTCAAGCTACGGCCATACATTCGCAAGTTCCAGTCGCAGCCGGTGACCGATCTGGTCAACGGCAACTTGTGCCTGTCGCTGGGTTACAGCGGGGACATGACCCAGGCGCAGCGGACGGCGGATACCGCGGGCAAGAAAACCACGTTCCAATACCGCATTCCCCGGGAAGGCACTACGGTGTGGATGGACACCATGGCGATTCCGGTTGACGCCAAACATCCGGAGTACGCCTATGCGTTTATCAACTTCGTCATGCGCCCGGAGAATATGGCCGCGATCAGTAACTTCACCGGCTACCCCACCTCCAACGCCAAGGCACGTCCGAGCGTCGACGCAATCATGCGCAACAACCCGGATATTTATCTCGACGAGGCCGCGTACGAACGGCTGATCCCTGGCAAGGACATTCCCCAGCCCGATATGCGGGCGCGCATGCGAACCTGGACCAAGTTCAAGACGGCCACCGTGAAATGAGTACATATTCCAAGGATCAACCCATGTCGACTCGTCGCGAGTTCATTAAGCAGGCTTCGATCGTTGCCGGTTTGGGCGCTGTCGCGTCCCTCGGACTGGGCCTGACACCTTTGCGCGTGCAAGCAGCCACTCAGGGCCGTTGGCGTATGCCCGATGAGGCCGACAAACACCAGCGCGCCTTCGTCGCTTTTGGCGCGCAGAAGGCTATCTGGAAAGATTTCACCCCTTATGTACAAGAAGCCATTGGCCTGATCGCGAGCACCATTGCCCGATATGAACCGGTGACGGTGTTTTGTCGCGAGCGCGAGCGGGATCTGGCCGAAGAACACTGCGGCACGGTCAATATCACTTACGTCACCACCGAACTCGACGATATCTGGATGCGTGATACCGGGGCCAACTTTGTCATCGACGGGGAGGGCGGGCTCGGCGCTGTGGATTTCAACTTCAATGGCTGGGGCAATAAACAGCGACATGCCGAGGATGCACAGTTGGCCGCTTTGGTTGCCCGCACCGTGGATGCCCGCCACATGCGCAGCGAGTTGGTGGGAGAGGGCGGTGGTATCGAAGTCGATGGTCACGGAACGGGGATCATGACCGAAAGCAGCTGGATCAATAGCAACCGCAACCCCGACTGGAGCAAGGCCGAGGTCGAACAAGAACTGAAAGCCCGTCTGGGCTTGCGCAAAATCATCTGGCTGCCGGGCATCAAGGGCAAGGACATCACTGACGCCCACGTCGATTTCTACGCCCGCTTCGTCAAGCCAGGCGTGGTGATCGCCAATCTCGACAACGACCCTGAGTCATACGACCACAACGTGACACTGGCCCACCTGGAAATTCTCAAACAGGCCACGGATGCCGACGGCCGCAAGCTGCAGGTGCACACAGTGTCGCCACCGCTCAATCCACGAAAGAGTCAGTTCAGTCGCAACAACCCGGACTTTGCCGCCGGCTACATCAACTACTTCGTCATCAACGGGGCGATCATTGCGCCCGAGTTCGGTGACCGGGCGGCCGATACCAAGGCCTTTGATCTATTGTCTGAACTCTATCCGGAACGTGAGGTGGTACAGCTCAACATCGACGCGATCGCCGCCGGTGGTGGCGGTATCCACTGTGTGACCAGTCACCAACCGCAGGCTTAGTCTGAACCCGCGCGTCGGCATGCCCTCGCATCCGCCGGCGCTGGTTAACGCTTCAGAGCTGCTTCGATTGCTGCGATGTCGATCTTGCCCATCCCCATCATGGCGTCGAACGCGCGCTTGGCCGCCGCTCGATCCGGATTGGCTATCGCGGCGGTCAGGATCCGTGGCGTGATCTGCCACGACAGCCCCCACTTGTCCTGGCACCAGCCGCATACATTTTCCTGACCGCCGTTGCCGACAATCGCGTTCCACAAACGGTCGGTTTCGGCCTGGTCGTCGGTCGCCACCTGGAACGAGAAAGCCTCGTTGTGCTTGACTCCCGGCCCGCCGTTCAGCCCGAGACAAGGGATGCCCATCACCGTGAACTCCACCGTCAGGACATCACCCTGTTTGCCCGCCGGATAGTCGCCAGGCGCGCGAAGGACCGCTCCCACCGCGCTGTCCGGGAACGTCTCGGCGTAGAACGTCGCAGCGTCCAGCGCAGTGCCGTCATACCAGAGACAAATCGTGTTCTTGCTGATCATCTTGGTTCTCCAGGGGATGGGGCAGACAGGTGCATTCTAGCAGTGCAGGCGACTGGGCTAATTCGGCAGCTTGTGTACCGTGGAGCGGGCCTTTGCAATGGGTTGGCCAAAAGCGGTCAGTCACATAGGACGTGTGGCGAAATACGCGCTAAACACCGTAATAGGGTTTCTCAAAAGATCAACGCTTTATTCCGCGAACAGCATTCCGACAATCCAATAACAAGTCATCCCGGAAGGGATTGATTTCCAGCAACTCCATTAGACTCACCAGCTCTTCAGCAGCAGTTCTGATCGGCCACCATTCGTCATGATCAAATATGAACCAATCATCACAGTGAAATGAAGCCTCAGTAAGGCTATCGCATAGCTTCCAGATGCCTTGTAGCCGTGTTCTGGTCTCCGTCGGTAACGCGTTGCCGCAGATTGAAAGAACCTCGTTCAACGGCAGTATCATTTCGGACCAGGCTTCACATGCCGGACAGTATGGGATTGCGTTACGCTGCGAGTCCGGGGTCAGTGCCAGGAATTGAAGGGCAGGGATTGCCTAACACACGGCGAGAACTCGCCTGTACTCATCCTGGCCGTACCACTCCCACAGTGTTGTTGAGAACCCCATCATCAGACTCCATAGAATCAATCCAGCCGAACTGCCCGCACTGGGAAGACATAACTCTATCAGTCAGTTCTTGCTTAGGTCGAACGACTGCTAAGGGGTGTGGATTCAACCCGTGGACGCAACAGGCAGCAACCGGCCCAGAGTGTGTAAAAACGCTCTGACCTCATTGTCTTGGAACATCGACCTTTGTTGGTTGAGCGATCGCACGGTCAATGCGGCGGGTCGCATCGGTCGCGACCTAGAACACGTCAATGCTGTTTTTACCGCCTCTGGGATGGGTCAAATCAGCCTTTTTATGCCAACAACGCCTTCATCAAACCGTGAGCGCCGATGATTTTCATGACCCGTTTCAAATTGTAGACGAGCACATTCAAGCTCATCTCTGTACTCACCCCGGCCAGCTTTCGCGTCAGGAAGTGCGTTGCACCCATCCACTGTTTGAGCGTCCCGAAGGGATGCTCAACAGTCCGTTTTCGGATTCGCATCATCTCCGGCGCGCTGCTCAACCGGCCCTGCATTTCTTCAAGTATTGCTTCATGCTCCCAGCGTCGGACTCGCCGTTCCGTGCTCGGTGTACATTGCGATTTCAAGGCACAGCCTTGGCATTTCGAACTCCAGTAACGATGCATCTTCAGGCCTTTTTCAACGCTAGAAAAACGCCAAATCAATGCCTCTCCAGCCGGACAAATGTATTTGTTCTTTGCCACGTCATAGATGAAGGCATCGTTATTGAAGCGCCCGTCAGCCTTGGCTCCAGAGGTCATCGGCTTGGGCACATAGGCGGTGATACCTGCATCGTAACAAGCCAGGATTTCTTCGCTTTTGAAGTAACCTCGGTCAGCCACTACCAACAACGTCTCTGACGCCATCGCCTCGCGGGCCTGCTTGGCCATCGAGCTGAGTTGATCGCGGTCGGAACCGACGTTGGTCACCTCATGCGCAACGATCAGATGGTGCTGAGTATCGACCGCTGTCTGCACGTTGTAGCCAACGATTCCCGTGCCGCGCGTCATCATGGAGCGGGCGTCTGGATCGGTCAGTGAGACCTGTTTATCCGGCGATTCGTTGAGCTGGATTTCAATCGCTTGAAGCTCCTTCATTTGAATGTTCAGCTTGGCGATTTTCTCTTCCAGCCGCACCGCACTGGGCTCGGAAGCTGTAGGTTCTTGCCGATCGGCAGTATCGAGTGCCGCCAGGTAACGGTTGATGCTCGATTCAATTTCTTCCATTCGCCGCTTCAGTTTGGCGCTGGTGAAATTGCGGTCGCGGTTGTTGACTGCTTTGAATTTACTACCATCGATGGCGACCAGATTTTCTCCAAGCAGTCCCAACTGCTGACACAGCACAACGAACTGGCGACAGACGCCTCGTATGGCCTTGCTGTTGTCTTTTCGGAAGTTCGCGATGGTCTTGAAGTCCGGCATCAAACGCCCGGTCAACCACATCAGCTCAATGTTGCGTTGAGCTTCTCGTTCCAGCCGCCGGCTCGACTGAATGCGGTTGAGGTAGCCGTAGATGTAGATCTTCAGCAGGATTGCAGGGTGGTAAGCAGGCCGGCCTGTGTCAGCAGGAATAGCACCGTCAAAACCCAGATTGACCAGGTCGAGTTCATCGACGAATACGTCGACTACGCGTACCGGATTGGTATCGTTGACGTAGTCGTCGAGGCTTTCGGGAAGTAAGGTGCCTTGGCCTCGATGTTCACCATGGATGAAGCGCTTCATGGGCGATCCCTGCGATGAAATCCTCAGAAATCATAGCAGGACTAACCGCGGTGTTTTGCTCAGACATTGATGCGTTTTTCGACCGCCTGTAGTTGTCTTACCGGGTCCCAACCACTCGGCGACGCTTGAGCTTTGCTCCACCAAAGCATTCCTTTAGAGATCCATAATTTCCGCAAATCAGCATGAGCAGATGTCGCGTCATCGTAGCCAAACTGCGTACCGCAGGACGGGCACATGCCAAACGAAGAGCAACCAACCTCGTCGTATGGAGGCTCTTTAAGCCCGGCGTATCCACAAACCGGACAAAGATATGAAACGTTGCCTGCAATCATCCAACCCCCAGATTTCTAGCCTCTAGCCCACGTTGTCGCCGTGCCTGCTGATCTCCGGAATCTTATACTGAATCTGAGCAACTGATGTCTGACCTAGGCTGAGTAGGACAAAACATTCCGGAGTGGAAGCGGCTAAGGGTTTTTACACTCTCTGGGCCAAAAGCAGCCGGTGGACGGAGCGATTGCTAATGAGTAGCTATGCTTGGTCTACTGCCGGAACTGATTGAGCAGATTGGGCTTTCCATCCATGGTGTATAAACCCCTTCAGCGGTCACCCGACTGTCACAATGCCCGGTCTAGTCAGGGTTAGACGACAGAACAAGGAATGTTATCCACCAAGCCCGTGAAGGTGTTATCACCCCACTTGGGGTCAATTTAGAGTTAGGCCCAAAGAGGAGTCCGCCATGACCGTAGTCGATCGCCTCAGGTATTTGCGCGTCGTTCTAGTTTTGGCTGGCCTCGCGTGCCTTGCTCTCTACCCACTTATGTTGTTCTGGCCATCCGGCTGGGCCTGGCACGTCGGTCACTCGGACTACCCGATGATGATCGTTGGCATCTACGCCACACTTGGCGTGTTCTTGATCCTGGCCGCACGTGATCCATTGGCCAATCTAAGCCTAATCTGGTTCACCGTGTGGTCTAGCGCCCTACACGGAGGAATCATGGCCGTCCAGGCGTTCACCCAGCCGGGGCAAATGGGGCATTTGGCAGGTGACGTGCCGGCGCTCTTCATCGTGGCGGTTGTCTTGGCCATCTTGACGCCCCGCTCGCAATTGGCCGCTCGGCCCCGGACACACAATGGGGCCTAAGAGCAGGTTTGACTGTCAGGATCGGGACGAAAATCGCGTTTCTACGAAAATTTTTGGTCTGTTTGATCAACCAAGCGCCGACAAATTTTACGTAGCAACGCAGTCTTCAAGACTGTGCCCGCGTTTTTTCACAGCCTGGGGCGTTTTCTGCCTGTCACGACTGAACAGTTTGGGCCGTTTTCAGTCGGTCGCGGGCAGGCTGAAAACGGCCCAGAGTGTGTAAAAACGCCTTCGCGAACACTTGCTATGATTTCTGAGGATTTCATCGCAGGGATCGCCCATGAAGCGCTTCATCCAAGGTGAACATCGAGGCCAAGGCACCTTACTTCCCGAGAGCCTCGACGACTACGTCAGCGATACCAATCCGGTGCGCGTAGTCGACGTCTTTGTCGACGAACTCGACCTGGTCAATCTGGGTTTTGACGGTGCCATTCCAGCCGATACTGGCCGGCCTGCTTACCACCCCGCGATATTGCTAAAGATCTACATCTACGGCTATCTCAACCGCATCCAGTCGAGCCGACGTTTGGAGCGAGAAGCTCAACGCAACGTCGAGCTGATGTGGTTGACCGGTCGTTTGATGCCGGACTTCAAGACCATCGCCAACTTCCGAAAAGACAACAGCAAAGCCATCCGAGGCGTCTGTCGCCAGTTCGTCGTGCTGTGTCAGCAGTTGGGACTATTCGGAGAAAATCTGGTCGCCGTCGATGGCAGTAAATTCAAAGCAGTCAACAACCGCGACCGCAATTTCACCAGCGCCAAACTGAAACGGCGAATGGAAGAAATTGAATCGAGTATCAACCGTTATCTAGCGGCACTCGATGCTGCCGATCGGCAAGAACCAACAGCTTCCGAGCCCAGCGCGGTGCGACTGGAAGAGAAAATCGCCAAGCTAAAAACGCAAATGAAAGAGCTTCAGGCGATCGAAATCCAGCTCAATGAATCGCCGGATAAACAGGTCTCACTGACCGATCCAGATGCCCGCTCCATGATGACGCGCGGCGCGGGAATCGTCGGCTACAACGTGCAGACTGCGGTCGATACTCAGCACCATTTGATCGTTGCTCACGAGGTGACTAACGTCGGTTCCGACCGCGACCAACTCAGCTCGATGGCCAAGCAGGCCCGCGAGGCGATGGCGTCAGATACGTTGTCGGTAGTGGCTGACCGAGGTTACTTCAAAAGCGAACAAATCCTGGCTTGTCACGATGCAGGCATCACCGCCTATGTGCCCAAGCCGATGACCTCCGGAGCCAAGGCTGACGGGCGCTTCAATAACGATGCCTTCATCTATGACGCGGCAAAAAACGAATACATTTGCCCGGCTGGAGAAGCGCTGATCTGGCACTATTCCTACGTTGAAAAAGGCCTGAAGTTGCATCGTTACTGGAGTTCGAAATGCCAGGGCTGCGCGTTGAAATCGCAGTGCACACCGAGCACGGAACGACGAGTTCGACGCTGGGAGCATGAAACCGTATTGGAGGAAATGCAGCTTCGGCTGAGCAAAGCCTCGGAGATGATGCGAGTCCGAAAACGGACGGTTGAGCATCCCTTCGGGACGCTCAAACAATGGATGGGTGCGACGCACTTCCTGACCCGAAAGCTGGCCGGGGTGAGTGCGGAGATGAGTTTGAATGTGCTCGCCTACAACATGAAACGGGTCATGAAAATCATCGGTACCCATCACTTGATGAAGGCGTTAACGGCATAAAAGCCGGCCTGTTTTTTACTTCTCCCAATGATCTGGAGCATTGCCGGGACCGGTTTAGCTCATCAGTAAGGCATCGTGCCCTTGATCAGGCTGCGAAGCGGGACTGCCTCTCAGCCTTGAAGATCGAAACGGGATCTAGCGTTTTTACACACTCTGGACCAAAAGCTGCCCTTCCAGAAGGAGCGCTTACGACCCATAGGTGCCCTTGGCGGAGGGCTGCTAACGCTACACCGGGAACGAAAAAGCCCGCTGTTTTAGCGGGTTTTTCGTTTCCGGCGGTGATTACCAGTTCATGGCATACATCTCCGGTCTTGAGTGGGGGTCACTTCAAATGAACTTTCAGCTCTTCGCAAGCCTGCAGCATCGCAGAGCGTACCGCCGGAACCTGGCTGACCACGTTCAGCAAGCCGTAGTCATGGATCATGCCGTTGTAACGCACCGCAGTGACCGGCACGCCGGCTTGGTCCAGTTTGCGAGCGTAGGCTTCCCCTTCGTCACGCAGCACATCGGCACTCGCGGTCTGGACCAGCGCTGGCGGCAGGCCTTTCAACTGCTCAGTGGTAGCGCGCAACGGCGAGGCGTAGATCTCGGCACGTTGCTTAGGGTCGGTGGTGTAGTTGTCCCAGAACCACTTCATCATGTTCTTGGTGAGGAAGTGCCCCTCGGCGTACTGGTTGTACGACGCTGTCTCGAAGTTGGCGTCGGTCACTGGCCACAGCAGCACCTGGTACTTAATGGCCGGGGTACCTTTATCCTTGGCCATCAGGCTGACCACGGCTGCCATGTTGCCGCCGACGCTGTTGCCTGCTACCGCCAGGCGCTTACCGTCGACATTGATTTCCTTGCCGTGCTCGGCCACCCATTTGGTTGCCCCGTAGGCCTGGTTGATCGCCGTCGGGTAGTGCGCTTCAGGGGACGGGGTGTAATTGACGAACACCGCCACTGCCCCGGACCCGACGACCAGATCGCGCACCAGGCGCTCATGGGTCGGGAAGTCGCCGAGCACCCAGCCACCGCCGTGGAAGTACATGAACACAGGCAAGGCCCCCTTCACACCCGCCGGACGCACGATGGTCAAGCTGATGTCCTGGCCGTCGACGGTGATGGTCTTCTCGCTGACATCCACCTTGGGCAGTGTCAGTTTTACCCCGGCCTGAGCGCCGGTCAGTACCGCGCGGGCGTCCTTCGGCGAAAGCTGCTCGATGGGTTTACCACTGCCTGAGTTCAATGCATCGAGGAATGCCTGGGTGTTGTGTTCGACGCCAGAGTCAGCGAATGCGTTACCGATCGACAAGGCAAGGAGCGAGCCAACGAGTGTTTTGGTCAAAACGTTCATTTCATATCTCCTGTTTCTGGTGAGGCGGGAAGTTAGACGGTGACGTGCAGACGGACATCGACGTTGCCACGGGTTGCGTTGGAGTACGGGCACACTTGGTGGGCCGCCTCCACCAACGCTTGTGCATCGGCTTGCTCCAGGCCTGGCAGGTTGATGTTCAGGTCGATATCCAGGCCAAAGCCGCCTGGGATCTGGCCAATGCCGACCCGCGCAGTGATCGAGGCGTCGGCTGGAATGCTGCGTTTGCTCTGGCTGGCGACGAACTTCAGTGCACCGATGAAGCAGGCCGAGTAACCAGCGGCGAACAGTTGCTCAGGGTTGGTGGCATCATCACCGGCACCGCCCAATTCCTTCGGAGTGGCCAGTTTCACGTCGAGGTTCTTGTCGCTGGAGATGGCTCGGCCATCACGACCACCGGTTGCGGTTGCGACTGCGGTGTAGAGAACTTTCATGGCTTTCCTCACTTTTGAATGTCTTCGGGGATTCTGTTAGCGATTTAAATGTTTGCGTTATAACGATGCGCAATAAATTGCCGCTAAAAAATTTAGCGCGCAAACTTTTTAAAAAATCGTCTGTAGCTGTAACAAATTGATTTTCAAGGGGGTTACACCTCAATCTGCTTGGGCTCGCCCGCGCGTTGATGATGCCTTACCGTCTCAAGCAACGACCGGAATCGGGCAGATTGCTTGTTGCTGCCAAGCCTTCGGTGTCATGCCTTCAGCCTTCACGAATGTACGGCAGAAGTGAGATTGATCGCTGAAGCCGCATTCCAGCGCGATCTCTGTGAGCAACTTCGTGGAAGCCTTCAATAACTCTCTGCTCTTCATGACCCGCTGTTCACGCAGCCATCGCTGCGGGGACATCCGGGTGCTTGCCTTGAACCTGCGTGAGAAATGACTACGCGACAATGCGCAAGCTTCGGCTAGTTCAGTCACTGAAATGCCGGTATCCAGCCTGTCCAGCATCAGTTGTTTGGCAGTTCTTATCTGCCAGGATTTGAGCTGCCCTGTCGAAGCCAGTGTGAGAGTCGCCAGCACGGTAGATTTGTCCTTGTTCATACACATCCATTAATCCAGGTAACAGGATGCGAGTGCCTGACTCGAACAGCGCTGGGCATTGGAAATCCTCAGAGGTTCCAGGCCAGGCTCGTTGACTCGGTTCAGTCGACTGCGCACCCTTCGCAAGTCTGTGAACAGCCCCCAGGGCAGGGGCTGGCGATGGCTCAGACAGATGCAGCGACAGGCGCCAAGGTGGGGCCATGCTGAACGCGCTCAGGCGCCTTGTGCACCATGGTGTAGGCGTAGTCGACGCCCATGCCATATGCACCAGAATGTTCCTTTACCAGTTCCATTACGGCGTCGTAGGTGTCGCGGTTCTTCCAGTCCCGTTGCCATTCCAGCAGCACCTGCTGCCAGGTCACCGGTACCACGCCGGCCTGGATCATGCGCTGCATGGCGTAATCGTGGGCTTCTTTGGTGGTGCCGCCGGAGGCGTCTGCAACCATATAGATTTCATAGCCGGCATCGTTCATTGCCGACAGGGCGAAGGTGGCATTGCATACCTCGGTCCACAAGCCGGAGACG
The DNA here is from genome assembly GCF_024749225.1 of Pseudomonas sp. B21-019. Taxonomy (NCBI): domain Bacteria; kingdom Pseudomonadati; phylum Pseudomonadota; class Gammaproteobacteria; order Pseudomonadales; family Pseudomonadaceae; genus Pseudomonas; species Pseudomonas sp. B21-019. The sequence goes on along the minus strand of NZ_CP087193.1, from coordinate 3,810,520 downwards.
ATGATCTTGTTGCGACCATTTCTCTTGAGTGCGTCGCGTACCTTCTGATCATCCCAGGAATTCATGGAGGTGCGCTCCAGCAGCGGGGCGTCCGGGAACACAGCGAGTAGCTCGGGGTAGGTGTGACCTGAGAAGCTTTCTGTCTCAACCGTGGTGAAGGTGGTGGGGACATTAAAAATCTTCGCTGCCTTGGCCAAGGCAACGGTATTGTTTTTCAGCGTTTGCCGGTCAATGCTCTGAACGCCGAAGGCCATCTGTGGCTGCTGATCGATGAAGATCAGTTGGCTATTCAGCGGAGTCAGGACTTCAGTTTTAGGATTGCTCATTTTTGTTTCCTTTCGGCTTGATGATGTTCAATCGCACAAGTCTCGGGGCCCGCACTTTGCAGGCATTACCGTAGCTACGAGTGCGCTCCTCAGCGTCATTGCTTGAGGACGAGCAAAAGATAACGAAACAAGGCGCCTTTCGGTGGCGCATTTTTGCGCTCCTGTCGGCTCATTTATGAGCCATAAAATGCGCGATCGCGCTGCTAGCATTCGCCTACCCATTCGGATCAAGCCGGTCCCTCATGTGCAGGAGAATGCAATGACAGCTTCACAACCGTTCAACAAGCAGACCGCCTACTGGGGCGTTTCCTGGGAGGAGGCGTATGGCTATCCGCAGGCACGGCGGGTAGGAAACGAGATCTACGTATCAGGTCAATTCAACCATGACGAGGCAGGTAATCTGGTAGCCCCGGCGCCGCTGAACGCCGACGGTAAGCCCAGTGATTTCTCTTCGATGGGAGAGCAGATGCGGGTCTCTTACGACAACATTTCGAAGCTGCTCGCCTTGTATGGCGCAACTATGCAAGATGTTGTCGAGGAAACGCTTTATGTGCTGGACATGGACGCTGCGTTCGCGGTGGTCGGCAAAGTGCGCAAGGCGGCCTATGGCACTGAGCGGCCTCAGTGCGCGAGCAATATCATTGGGGTGTCGAGACTTGCCCAGCGTCCGCAGCTGATTGAGATCGTGTGCAAGGCCGTGATTGGCGCCCGAGACATCTGAGCTGCACTCCCGGTCTCGATTTAGGTGACCGGGAGTATCAATTGCCCCTCGACCAAGGGCTTTTGACTGGCCACGGCAGCGGCGCAGAAGGTCATGAATGCTTTGACTCGCCACGATTTTCGAATGTCCTGGTGAGTCAGCAGCCACAACTCATCCTGAAGCTCTGGCACCACCGGGCCGGCGCGTACCAACCCTGGGGTTATGTCGCCCAACATGCAGGGAAGGAATCCAAATCCCAGACCCGCCGCGATTGCAGCGCTTGCTGCTGCAACAGAATCGGTGCGGTACGCTATGCGCTCAGCAGCGACTCTGCTTTCGACATAGCTTGTCGCCTTCAAACCGCAGAGCGCTGAGGAGTATGACACCCATGCCTGGCCCTCTTCGAAAAGGGGCAAGGCAGTCATCTGCTTGGCACAGCAGTAAGGTGCCCAGGCAATGTTCGCCAGTTTACGACCCACCAGGCTTTCTGCAGGTTTTCTCGTCGCTCGAATCGCGATATCCGATTCATCCCGGGCGAGGCTAAGGGTTTCATTGCCCACCAGCACCTCGATGGAGATCCCCTCGTTCAGGGCCTTGAAGTCCGCGATGATGGGGGTGAAGAAGTACAGCAGCAGCGAGTCGCTGGTGGTAATTCGAAGTTTCCCGAGGGGGCCTTGGCCTGAACGTGAAACACGCCGCGTGACGCTGACGATATCCAGCTCCACTCGCTCGGCGAGTGCTCGCAATTCAGCACCTTCGGCGGTGAGCAGATACCCTGATTTGCGGTGATCGAACAGCGCGATGCCGAGCGTTCGCTCAACTTGAGCAACTCGGCGCGAAACGGTGGATACATTGATGCCAAGCTTCTTGGCCGTAGCCGAACGATTGCCGCAATCACTGAGCGTCTTGATGATGCGCAAGTCGTCCCACGAGAGCTGATTGACAGCCTCACCTACGTCCCACTTCGTCCCGTCAGGGGCAGCCGGAGCTTTTCCAGTTGGCGATTTCACACAGTTCGTTCCAGATGCAAAGGTGCTGATGATACGAGAAGGGGTTGGGTGAAGCAGCCACATTGTTCCGGCGATTGGTTGAAAACTGTTATGCCGACTGGCTGCCATGGGTCGTTTTCTGCCGGTCGTGACTGACTGAAATCGACCCGAAGCAATCACTCGGCAAGAACGGTTTCTGGCCCGAAGAGGCCCGGCGCGCTGTATGTACCTATTCTCGGCTGTGCTTGGCGCCCGCCCATCTTTCGGCGAAACGGAAGAGAGGAATAAAAACGTCATTTAGCTCTCTCCCTAACTTGCTGAGGGAGTAGCCATCCTTATCTAGGCAGATAAGGCCTGCTTCACGCAATTCATGGATTCTGGCTTGCAAGACCGTCGGTGAAATCTCCCCAGCCGCACTCCTTAAGGCCCTGGAACTCAGCGCCCCGTCGCGAAGCTCCCACAGTATCCGCATTGCCCACCGCCGCCCAAGAAGGTCGAGTAGCGCCATGATTGGACGCTTTTTGCTGCTTATTGACACTGCGAATTGCTGCTCATTGACCATGCGAATTGACCTTGCCTTGCTATTAATTCAGTAGCGATTATCGGTTTTCGCTACACATTCGATAGCATGGAGGATACACGATGTCTCGAATCACCCCGCTGGAAAAGCCATACCCCGATGAGCTTCAAGCGTTCTTTGATCGACTACTTGGGCCGAATGTCCCTCCTCTCGTCCTCTTCACCACCATCGCGAGTAGTGAGCGCGCTTGGCGTAAGTTTCGTGGTGGTTCGTTGCTCGACGGGGAATTGCTCACACTCCGCCAACGGGAGCTGGTTATTGATAGGACTTGTGCCCGTACCGGCTGCGAGTACGAATGGGGCGTCCATATTCTTGGGTTTTCTCAGGCCGCCGGGCTTAGCAAGGAGCAGATCGCAGGCACACTGGAATACCCGCTCCAGTGCGATAAATGGCAAGACGACGAGATTGCATTGATGGAGACAGTAGATGCACTGCATGACCGCGCGACGCTTACCGACGAGGAGTTTGCCAAGCTGCGTGAGCACTTCGACAGCAATCAGATTCTAGAAGTCCTGATGCTCGCAGGCTTCTACCGTACCGTCTCGTACATTGCCAATGGCCTCAAGTTGCCGTTGGAGGCAATGGCCGCCCGATTCAGCCAGTTTCAAAGCTGACGGAGCCTGGATCCGAGTCATCTGGGAACGGCGCTAGTGCTGATCATTGGCGCAGCGTCACCCGGTGTCCGCTTGCATTGTGGTGGTTGTCTAGTCGATATCAGCCGGTTTCGACAGGCAGCTAATGGCCGCTGCCCGTCGCAAGAGGAAGCCTTCAACCCAAATCTGCCGGCTACTGACTCTCATCGGTGACTGTGCGTTACGACCGTCACGACTGGCATCTCGCCAGAAGCAGACGGTCGTGAATGACTTCATCCGCAGCGGATCACCGTCGTCCGGTCCGGGTGCTCACATCTACCCACACGGCCAACACCAGAATGCTGCCCTTGACGATCATCTGCCAATAACTGTCGACGTCGAGCATGGACATGCCGTTGTCCAGGCTGGTGATGACCAGCGCGCCGAGGAGGGCGCCGTAGACAGTACCGGAGCCACCGCGCATGGAGGTGCCGCCGATGAAGCAGGCGGCGATGGCGTCGAGTTCGTCCATGCTGCCGGCCGAGGGTGAACCGGCGGCAAGACGCGCGGTGTTGACCACGCCGGCGAGCGCGCACATCACGCCCATGATCCCGAAAATCCACAGCTTCACGGCCTGTACGTTGATACCGGACAGGCGCGTGGCCTCCATGTTGCTGCCCACGGAATAGACGCGTCGGCCGAAGACGGTCTGACTGGTCACGTAGCTGAACCCGCCCAGCAGGATCAGCAGAAGCAGGACCGGCACGGGAATGCCGTCATAGCTGTTGAGGGTCTGGACGAAGCCGGCCAGCACCGCGCCGATCAGCAGCACGCGTACGACGTCACGCACCAGTGAATGTGCCGCCAGGCCGTGAAGGGCGCGATTGCGCCGTTGTTTCCAGGTCAGGAACAACGTCAGTGCGAACAGCAGAACGCCCAGGCCCGTGCCGATCGTGTGTGGCAAATAACCCTGGCCAATGTAGACGAACTCCGGCGACACCGGGGCGATGGTCGTGCCGCCGGTAATCCCCAGCAAAATGCCTCGGAAAGCCAGCATACCCCCCAGCCCCACGATGAAAGACGGAATGCGCAGGTAGGCGGCCATGTAGCCGTTGGCGAGGCCGATCAGCAGTCCGCACAGGACGACAAGGCTCAGGTTCGCCAGCAGCGGTATGTGGTAGATAACGTCGAGAATCGCCGCGACGCCACCGAGCAGGCCCAGCAATGAGCCGACCGACAAATCGATCTCGCCGCTGATGATGACCAGCACCATACCGCAGGCGAGAATCCCGGTAATGGACATCTGGCGCAGCAGATTGGAGAGGTTGCGTGGTGTCAGGAATCCGCCCTCGGTCTGCCAGCTGAAGAACAGCCAGATAAACGCCACGGCAAACACCAGCGCGAGCATCTTGTAGCGGGTGAAGAGTTGTTTGACCTGATTCATTTACGCGGATTTCCGATCTTTATTGTTATGCCTGTCAGGCTGGCTGAGTGCGGCGGCGAGCACCTGTTCCTGAGTGAGTTCATGGTTGATGAAGTCGCCCTGCAACCGGCCTTCGCCGATCACCAGTACGCGGTCGGAAACGCCGAGCACTTCGGCCAGCTCCGAAGACACCATGATGATCGACACGCCTTCGGCCGCCAGCGCGCCCATCAACTTGTAGATCTCGTACTTGGCGCCGACATCCACACCTCGGGTGGGCTCATCGAGAATCAGCACCCGGGGTTTGGTCAGCAGCATCTTCGCCAATACGGCTTTTTGTTGATTGCCGCCGGACAGACTGGTGATCGGCAGGAACGGGCTCGCGGTCTTGAGGTGCAGGCGCGAAATTTCTCGATCGATGCAGCCCAGTTCGGCTTCGGCATCGATGCGGGTCAGCTTCGAGTAACTGTCCAGCACGGCCAGGGTGATGTTCTGGCCGACTCCCAGGTCTGGAATGATGCCCTGGCGCTTGCGGTCCTCGGGCACCAGGCACAGGCCGGCACGGATTGATTTGAGCGGCGTGCGGGTGTCGATGAGTTGGCCATCCAGCCAGACTTCGCCTTCGTGGCGACCGGGGTAGGCGCCGAACAGCGCGGTCACCAGTTCGGTGCGGCCTGCACCGACCAGCCCGGCGATGCCGAGGATTTCCCCGCGTTTGAGGCTGAACGAAATATCGTCGACCCGTTTGCGCCTGGGGTTGTCGACGTCGTAGCAGGTGATGTGGCGGGCTTCGAAAATCACCTCGCCAATGTCGTGTGGCTCGGTGGGGTAGAGGTTGCTCATTTCCCGTCCGACCATCTGGGTGATGATCTGTGGAATATCCATGTCCGCCATGGCGGTCGTGGCGATGTGTTTGCCGTCGCGGATCACCGAAATGGTGTCGCACACAGCGGCCACTTCATCGAGCTTGTGGGAGATGTAGACACAGGCAACACCCTTGGCCTTGAGGTCGCGGATGATGTCCAGCAACACTTCGATTTCCGAACGGGTCAGGGCCGATGAAGGCTCGTCGAGGATTAGCAGGCGCGCGCGCTTGTTCAGTGCCTTGGCGATTTCCACCAGTTGCTGATAGCCGCCGCCGTACTGCGAAACAGGCAGCGATACGTTCATGTCCGGCACTTTCAGTTCACGCATCAGGGCTTCGGCGCGGTGGATCATCGCCGGGTAATTCATCCGCCCACCAGGCAGCGTCAGTTCATGGCCCATGAAAATGTTCTCGGCCACCGACAGGTCGGGAACCAGCGTCAGCTCCTGGTGAATGATGACGATACCGGCGGCTTCCGTTTCGCTGATCGATTGCGCCTTGAGCGGTTGACCGTCCCAGAGGATTTCACCGTCCCAGGTGCCATGGGGGTACACCGCGGAAAGGATCTTCATCAGCGTGGACTTGCCGGCGCCATTCTCGCCGCACAGCCCGACGCACTCACCCGGCTTGACCTTGATGTCGATGCCATTGAGCGCTTTGACACCGTCGAAGGTTTTGACGATACCGTTCATTTGCAGCAGATAGTCGGACATGGCAGAGACTCATAAGCGGCACGTACGAGGCTGGTCCCGCAGGAGCGAGCTCCTGCGGGGGCATTACGGAGTGATGATCACTTTCCGGCAATCTGCGCCTTGGTGTAGAACCCGTCCTGTTCCAGCAGGTCGATGTTGTCCTTGGTCAACGGAGTCGGAGTGAGCAGGATGGTGTCGACTTTTTTGCTGCCGTTGTCGTACTGCGAGCTGTAGGCGGGTTTCTCGTTACGCGCCAGTTGCACCGAGAGCTTGGCGGCTTCGGAGGCGATGAGTTTCAGCGGCTTGTACACGGTCATGGTTTGAGTGCCAGCGATCACTCGCTTGACCGCTGCGAGGTCCGCGTCCTGCCCCGAAATCGGCACCTTGCCGGCCAGTTGCTGAGCGGCCAGGGCCTGGATGGCGCCGCCTGCCGTGGCGTCGTTGGAGGCGACGATTCCATCGATTTTGTTGGCGTTACGGGTCAAGGCGTTTTCAACAATGCTCAGCGCTTCGGTAGGGTTCCATTCCTTCACCCATTGTTGGCCGACGATCTTGATATCACCTTTGTCGATGGCCGGTTGCAGCACTTTCATCTGACCTTCGCGCAGGACTTTTGCGTTGTTGTCGGTGGGCGCACCACCGAGCAGGAAGTAATTGCCCTTGGGCGCTGCGTGCAGCACGCCGCTGGCCTGCATCTCGCCGACCTTTTCGTTATCGAAGGAAATGTAGGCGTCGATATCCGCGTTGAGTATCAGACGGTCATAGGACACGACCTTGATTCCGGCTTTCTTCGCTTCGGCCACTGCATTGGTCAGGACCGTGGCGTTGAACGGCACGATGACGATCACATCGACGCCACGGGAAATGAGGTTTTCGATTTGCGAAATCTGCTTTTGCTCGTTGGCATCGGCCGACTGTACGAAGACCTTGGCGTCCATTTTCTCCGCCGCCGCAACGAAGTAATCGCGGTCACGTGACCAGCGTTCCAACCGCAGATCATCAATGGAGAAACCGATTTTCGGATGGGCAGCATCGGCCATCACCGGCAGCGACAGCAGAGCCAGGGCGCTGGCAAATAGCGCGCGTTTTACGTTCTTCATGGTGGTGCGTCCTTTTATTTTTGTTTGAAAGACACGGCCTGACGATGAGTATCGGGCTGGGAGAACTGTAGAGAATCGGCAGACGCAACGGACTACAGATTTGTCGCGCAAATGTCACAGCGCCCGCAGTCACCGTTGGCGATCAGCGATAGATAAACCGGTTGACGACGTTTTCGAGCATCTCCTGCCTGCCGCTGACGGCCTGCGGATTCAGCTCGTTGGCGAAAGCGTGTTCGGCCAATGACTGGAGGTTGAACTCACCCGCCAGCACCGCCTGCCCGAACGGCTGCTGCCAGCCGGCGTAGCGTTGATCCTTGAACAGCTGAAGCTGGTCGTTCTGCACCATGGCGGCTGCCCGCTCCAGGGATTGGGCGAGGACGTCCATTGCGCCGACGTGACCATGGAACAGATCGATTTCATCGAGGCTCTGGCGGCGAACCTTGGAGTCGAAGTTGAACCCGCCATTCTTGAACCCGCCGGCCTTGAGAATTTCATAGGTGACCAGGGTCATTTCTTCGACGCTGTTGGGGAATTGATCGGTGTCCCAGCCGTTTTGCGGATCACCGCGGTTGGCGTCGATGCTGCCGAAAATCCCCAGCGAGACGGCCGTCGCAATCTCGTGATGAAAGCTATGACCGGCCAGGGTCGCGTGGTTGGCCTCGATGTTGACCTTGATTTCCTTTTCCAGGCCGAACTGCTGGAGAAAGCCAAACACGGTGGCGCTGTCGTAATCGTATTGGTGCTTGGTCGGCTCCTGCGGCTTGGGTTCGATCAGCAGGTCGCCTTTGAAACCGATCTTGTGCTTGTGCTCGACCACCATGCGCATGAAGCGGCCCAGTTGTTCGCGTTCACGTTTCAAGTCGGTGTTGAGCAGGGTTTCGTAGCCTTCGCGACCGCCCCACAACACGTAGTTGGACCCTTTCAGGCGTTGGGTCGCGTTCATGGCGCTGAATACCTGGGCAGCAGCGCAGGCGAACACTTCAGGGTCCGGGTTGCTGGCGGCGCCTGCGGCAAAGCGCGGGTTGCTGAAGCAGTTGGCAGTTCCCCACAGCAGCTTGATCCCGGTTTCTTCCTGGTGTCGCTCCAGGTGATCAATCATTTGCGCGAAGTGGTTGCGGTACTCCTTCAGCGAATTGCCTTCCGGGGCGACATCCGTGTCATGGAAGCAGTAATAGTCGATACCTAATTTGGAGAAGAACTCGAACGCGGCTGCCGCCTTGCCAATGGCCAGCTCCATCGGGTCGCCGGCGTGTTGCCACGGGCGCTTGAAAGTACCTGCACCGAACACATCCGAACCCGGCCAGACGAAGGTGTGCCAGTAACAGGCGGCCATGCGCAGGTGTTCGCGCATGGGTTTGCCGAGGATGATTTTGTCGGCGTCGTAGTGACGGAAGGCGAGGGGAGAATCGCTGGCAGGGCCTTCGTAGCGGATCCGGTCGACATCGGGGAAGTACGGCATTGGCAATGTCCTTGTTGTTCTTGGGCGTGTCTCGATACTAACAACGGCCCCGTGCCTGCTGATTATGAAAATCACCAACAGCGGGTGCGATTTTGCGTATTGAGATTCGCCGTCTGCACGCCTAGTCTGTGCAAACCGCCTCCGTGACAAGGGGCCCGGAACAAGCCTGAAAACAATGAAAACCGTACCGCCTGTTCACCGCATCGCACTGTTGTTCAACGGGAGCAAGATCTATGACCGCGGCATCATCAGCGGCATCGGCAACTACCTGAGCAGCACCCGCGCGTCCTGGGACCTGTTCCTGGAAGAGGATTTTCTCTGCCGGTTGAAAGGGATCGAGCGCTGGCAAGGTGACGGAATCATTGCCGACTTCGACGATCCGCTGATTGGTGAGGCGTTGGCCGACATCAAGCTGCCCGTGGTGGCGGTGGGTGGTTCTTATCAGGATGAACGGGCCTATCCCAAAGGGATCCCGTACGTCGCTACCGACAATAACGCACTGATCACACTGGCTTACACGCACTTGATCGAGGCAGGGCTGCAGCGTTTTGCCTGCTTCAGCCTGCCTGAAGCGCAGGCGAATCGTTGGGCTCAGGAGCGGGAAAAATCCTTTCGACGACTGATGCAACGTGACGGCTTGCACGCCGAGGTCTATCGCGGCATGGGTACCAGCGCACCGCTCTGGGACAGCGCCGTCGAACAATTGATCGCCTGGCTCCAAAGCCTGCCCAAGCCCATTGGCATCATCGCCGTCAGTGACGCCCGCGCCCGGCAGTTGCTGCAAGCCTGCCTGACCGCCGGAATCGCCGTACCGGAGCAGGTGGCGTTGATCGGCATCGACAACGACCCCCTGACACGCAGCCTGACCCGGGTCCCCCTGAGCTCGGTCATCCAGGGCACCGAAACCATGGGCCGCACCGCCGCGCAACTACTGCATCAGATGCTGCACGGCAAGCCGTCCACGGGCACGCACATCCTGATCCCACCTGATGCGATCAACGTGCAGGTGTCGAGTTTGCACCAACCTTTGGGCAACCCCTACGTCATGCAAGCGCTGCTGTTTATCCGCCAATATGCCTGCCAGGGCATCAAGACGGCGCAGGTGGCGGCTTATGTCGGCGTGTCGCGCTCATCGCTGGAGTCGCACTTTCGCACTGTGCGAGGCTGCAGCGTGCACGACGAGATTCTGCGCTTCAAACTGGCGGCGGCCACCAGCGGGCTGGAAAATACCGACACAGCGATTGCGGACGTTGCCCGTAATTGCGGTTTCAAATCCGCACAATATCTACACACGGTGTTTCGTCGCGAGTTTGGATGTACGCCCCGTGAATACCAGCAGGGCGCGAGATAGCGATGCTGGGTGCAATTGGTCGATTGTTGTGTGGTGCATCGACCGGTTGAATCCACAACCCATGGCAATCATCCATCAGAACGCACCACCGCGTTTGTAGGATCACCCTCGGCCAGCATCTGCCTCATGATTTCCCGCTCCCTCGGGCCAGGCAAAACACCGCTGGTTACTCCCTCCAGCACAGTAATACCGTCCTCGTTGGTCATCGTGATAACCGCCGTCGCACGACCTTTTTCATCCACGTCCTTGATGAGCCAATGGCAGGTGACGGTGTCCCCAGGATAAACGGGGTGCTTGAAGTGGAACGTCATCGCCGAGGCCAGCCAGCCAATCTGGCCGCCGATTTCAGTCATCAGGCTGGCCGTCAGCAAGCCATGGGAGACCGGTGCCTTGAAGTGTCGCGCTTGCGCGAAATGCGTATCGAAATGCACTGGATTGTAGTCGCGGGAGATCTGCGCAAAGCGCTGGATGTCTTCCTGCGAGAAGCGGCGGGAGAGGGTGAAGCTATCGCCTGTCTGGAGCCCTTCGGCTGCACGCTGTCTGAAGCTTTTCATTAAAGCGCTTTCTCCTTCGACTAAAAAGAATGCTCGGTCCCTGGAAAGTCGCCTGCTTGCACATCGCCGGCGAAGTCGCGGGCGGCACCGAGCAGCACGCCTCGCAGGTCGGCGTATTGTTTGACGAACCTGGGCAGAGGTCCGGTGCGCAATCCCGCCATGTCCTGCCACACCAATACTTGAGCGTCACAACCGTTGCCGGCACCGATGCCGACGGTAGGAATGGCGACGGCGGCGGTGATCTGTGCAGCGACCTCTGCGGGCACCATTTCAATGAGCAGCGCGAAGGCGCCGGCAGCCTCGAAGGCTCGGGCACTGTCGATCAGTCGCTGCGCATCGTCACCTCGCCCTTGAACACGGTAGCCGCCCAGTTGATGTTCGGCTTGCGGGGTAAAGCCGATGTGAGCCATCACTGGAATTCCCGAGCGCGTGAGTTTCTCGACCTGCGGCAGCATCTCGATGTCTCCCTCGATTTTCACCGCATGGGCGCCGCCTTCCTTCATGAAACGCACGGCGGTGTGGAAACACTGCTCGGCCGAAGCCTGGTAGGAGCCGAAGGGCAGATCGGCAATCACCAACGGCCTGCGGGTTGATCGGGTGACGGCGCGTACCAGTGGAATCAGCTCGTCAACCGTGACTGGGAGCGTGGATTCATGGCCGTAGACGTTGTTGGATGCCGAGTCGCCCACCAGCAGAACAGGAATGCCGGCTTCTTCGAAAATCGTGGCTGTGTACATGTCGTAAGCGGTCAGCATCGCCCACTTCCGGCCACGTACTTTCATCTGTTGCAGATGAGGAATCCGGATGCGTGCTTGCATATTCGACACTTCGTTGTTGCCATAAGGCGAGAGCGTTTCACTCATTATCTTTTCCTCCGAGATGAAATAACGGTCAGCGCAAGATCTGCTCGATCAACAACAGCACCGCGATGATGATCATGATCGCTCCCGAGAGCCGACTGACCACTTGAGCCGCAACGGGACGTGCCTGCAACACGACTCGAGAGCCGAACCCCACCAGCAAATAAACCACGCCACAACTGAACGCATGGAGCAGGCCTAACGCGATGATCTGCATCGGCACCGGCCAGGAGGCCGTCGGGTCAGTGAATTGAGGCAGTAACGCCAGGAACAGCAGAAAGACCTTGGGGTTGAGGCCGCTCACGCAAACCCCTTTAAAGGTCCAGCGCGCCCAGGAGCCGGATTGCTGGGTTTGCCCCGCGCGAGGAACCGAAGGATGCAGGAGCATGTTGATGCCCAGCCAAAGCAGATACGCAGCCCCGCCTACAGTGAGCACTGAAAGGGCAACGGGGTTGCTCGCAACAAGTCCGCCGACGCCGGCCGCCACGACCAGCGTGGCAACCAAATGCCCGATCAGCAGCCCGGCCACGGCGGGCATCACCACACGCCCGAATAACCCCGCCGATATGGCATACGCCCAATCTGCCCCCGGTGTAATCACGAACAAAAACGACACGGCCCAGAAAGCAGCGAAAACACTAGGGGTCATGATCGCCACCTTCTGATTTCAACGGTTTTTTGCATTTCTCTATCTCGCAGACAGGGAGGGGCGACCGACTTGTTTCCAAGTGCGGACGACCAACAGCGCTAAAGTTCGCGAAAAAGAATAATTGAAACCGGCTAGAATATTTTCCCTATTATTCCAACGCAGATACTGGTTTGAGGGAGATTCTTCTATATGGACCGAATTGATCTGAAAATTCTTGCCGAGCTTCAGGCCGACGGGCGCCTGTCGGTGACTGAATTGGCAGAGCGGGTCGGTCTCAGCCTGTCCCCCTGCCATCGTCGAGTGCGTGCTCTGGAAGAATCAGGCGTGATCCTGGGCTATCGCGCACAACTCGCCCCCAGTGCACTTGGCCTTAACTTTTCGGCAATGGTGTTTGCGACGCTTCGCGAGGGCGATCACCGGGCGGTTGAAGCATTCGAGGTCGCGCTTCAGGAGATACCCCAGATCGTGGAGGCGCAAAGGCTTTTTGGAGAGCCCGATTACTTGCTCCACGTCGTCACCCGGGATCTGCCGGCTTTCCAGCAGCTTTATGATGAACGCCTCTCCACGCTGCCCAACGTCCAGCGCCTGACATCCACCCTGGTGATGAAACGGGTCATTCAGGACCGTTCCCTTCCTCTGTGATTTGAACCTGTCTGTTGGGTGGTGCCGGATCGGCTTTCAACTGGCTTGATCGGTCGCATAATGGTGCTAGGGCTTTTTGCGCTTCTACAGTTAGCATTAGGCTTTATCTACGCAGTAACCGAGTGGGTCGAACATTGATCGAACGACGTCAATTCAGCGGAGGCATGAAGGGGAAAAATCTCCGCTATCTGAATGAAAACCCTGATGAGCTTGCTCGAATGACCCGGGCAGGCTTTGTGCTGCTCGAGCATTTCTCGCTGCCTGCGTTCACCCAGGCACTGGACACCATTGTCACCGCGAATCTTCTACGACCCAGGCTGTTCTCTTCGCGAACGTTCGGCTTGAACGACGGCGAGGTCATCAGCGATCTGGGCCTGGTCATCCGGCCGGATGCACGTCTGGATGCTTCAGCCATTCACGACTTGGATCTGCTGGTGATTTGTGGCGGCTACAGGACAGAGCTCAAGGCTGATGATGAGTTCATCAGCCTGTTGCGAATGGCGGCGAACCAGGGTATCTGCCTGGCCGGGTTGTGGAATGGCGCATGGTTTCTGGGCAGCGCAGGTTTGCTCGATGGGTATCGTTGCGCCATTCACCCCGAACATCGCCCCGCACTCGCGGAAATCTCCAAGGCGACGCAAGTCACCAGTGAACCCTATGTCATTGATCGCGACCGCCTCACCGCGTCCAGCCCCTCGGGTGCATTTCATATGGCGCTGGACTGGATCAAGGGCCTGCACGATAAAGCCCTCGTCGAGGGGATCGAGGACATTCTGGCGTTCGAGGAGTCTCGCTATCGGCGCATCAAACCGGCCGAAAATATCTGTGTGAGCGCGCCCTTGCGCGAGGTGGTCAAGCTGATGGACGCCAACCTCGAAGAGCCTCTGGAGCTGGAGCAACTGGCGGCCTATGCCGGCCGTTCCCGACGGCAACTGGAACGCTTGTTCAAGGAGCAACTCGGTACAACGCCGCAGCGGTATTACATGGAACTGCGGATCACCGAAGCACGGCGACTGCTCCAGCACACCGAACTGTCCCAGGTCGACGTGTTGGTGGCTTGTGGCTTCGTGTCGCCGAGCCATTTCAGCAAGTGCTATAGCTCGTACTTCGGGTACAGACCTTCCAAGGAAAAGCGGCTCGTTAAATAAAGGCTTTCCTTCACCTCTGCGCACCTGACTTCCGGCCCGATTGCTGCCCCGTCCCGCAGGGCAGCCATCGATCGGCTTTTGACGCTATTTGTAATGCTGCTCAAACATCGCCACTTGATCCGGCGTGATCAGCTGAAAGGGTACCCAGACATCCGCTTCGACCGGCTCGCCCTTGATCATCTTGATGGCCGCTTGTACCGCGCTGGTCGCCTGGGCCTTGGGGTCTTGAAAGACGGAGGCGACCAGCATCCCGCGCTTGATCGCCGCCAGGCCGTCGGGCAGGCCATCGATGCCGACAATCGCAATTTCGCCCTTGGCTTTGCCGGCTTGCTGCAGTGCCATGGCCGCGCCGATGGCCATCTCGTCGTTGTTGGCGACGATGGCGTCGAAGCCAGTGCCAGCCAACAGCCAGTTGCTGGTCAGGTCCATGCCTTTGTTGCGCTGCCACTCGGCACTTTGCTGTTCGATGATTCTGATCCCGGGGTAGTCCTTGAGCACCTGTTTGACCCCTTCGGTGCGGTCGTGCGTGGAGTTCTGTGCCAGGTCGCCCATGATGATCGCGATGTTGCCTTTGCCCCCCAGCTTGTCGGCCAGGTAGCGCATTTGCAGTTGCCCGGCCTCGATGTCATTGGACGCCACCGTGACCACGCCTTTGGGCAGCACGCGTTCGTCCGGGTGGCGGTTGACGTAGACCAGCGGAATCTTCGCCTCGACAGCGGCGCGGGTCATGTTGGCGGTGGCGGCGGTGTCCACGGGCAGGACGATGACGGCATCCACCTTTTGACCGAGAAAGCCCTGAATCTGATTGAGCTGGCGAACCACATCACCCTGGGCATCCTCGAACTGGATCTGGACGTTCTCCTTCCTGGCGGCATTTTCCAGGCCGCTGCGCACATAGGTCATGAAGTTGTCGTCAACCCTGGCAATGCTGACGCCGATGCGATAGTCGGCGGCGGCCCATTGGCTGACGAGTAATAACAGCGTGGCAAAGAATAGTGTGCAGCGACGCATGATGGTTTTCCTTTTGTTGTTATGAGATGAGCCAGTCAGTTAAGCCGTAATGCGACCCGTAGCAGCAGCCTCGCAAGCTCGACAGCTGCTACAAAGAGAGCGGCATTCAATCCAGCGTGAAGGCTTGCCGAAAACGCTCAAGTGCCACTTCGCTGTCACCGCTGGCCCAGCCCTCGAGCCCGACGACCCCGGTGTATCCCATGCGGAACAAGGCCTTGGCAATGGTCGGATAATGGATTTCACCGGTGCCGGGCTCCATGCGACCGGGGACATCGGCCACCTGGATTTCGCCGATGGCGCTGCCGGCGCGCTGGATCAGTTCGATCAGGTTTCCTTCGCCGATCTGGGCGTGATAGAGGTCCAGGTTCATCTTCAAATGCGGGCTACCCACGGCCTCGATCAGCGCCAGGGTATCGTCGGCGCGAGCGAAGGGCGTGCCGGGGTGGTCCACTTCGGTATTGAGGTTTTCCAGCAAGAACACTCGGCCCGCGTCTTCGCCCAGGCGAGCGATTTTTTCCAAGGTCTTGCAGGCGCTCAACCACATGCGTCCGGTGGTGTGGGCCATGGGTTTGACCGGCAAGCCTTTATCGCCCAGGCCGGTGCCATGCAGGTTGAGGCTAGGGCAATTCAGTTGGGCGGCGACGGCCAGCGATTCCCGTGCGCTGTCGAGCAGATGCTGGATGCCTTCGGCGTCGGTCAGGTTGCCTGAGATGTAGCCGGTCATCGAGGTGAAGTCAGCGCCGGTGGCGACCAGAGCCGGGATGTCTTTCTGGGTCCAGTCCCAAATTTCGGCGCTGAAACCCAGCGCGTGAATCCGTTTGACGCGTTCGGTGAACGGCAGGTCGAGGAACACCATCTCGGCACTGATCGCCAGTTTGAACGGGATGAAACTCATGAACGGGCTCCTTGCACGCGCACTGCTTTGCCCTGTTGGACGGACTCGATACACGCGCGGGCAATGGCCAGTGCCGCTCGGGCATCTTCACCGCTGGCCAGTGGTTTTTCACCGGTGCGCAGGCAGTCGACAAAGTGATTGAGCTCGGCCACATAGGCATCCCGCAACAGGTCGGTGTCCATGCGTTGGGTGTCGGCCTGGATGCCATTAGCCAAGTAGCGCAGCAGGTCTGAGTCATTGACGCTGCCCATGGTCAGCATGCCGGCGCTGCCGAACACTTCCCCTCGAACATCGTAGCCATAAACGGCCTGGAAATTGGCCTCGGCCGTGGCGATGGCGCCGTTGTCGAAACGGATCGTGACCACGGCGGTGTCTAGAAACCCTTTGCTCTTGTAGTCCGGTGCAATCAGCGCATCGGCCATGACATAAACCTCGACCGCTTCGGTGCCGGGATTGAGGTAGCGCAGGGTATCGAAGTCATGGATCAGGGTTTCGAGAAAAATCACCCACTGCGGCGAAGCGGCGGGATTGTTCAGTGCCGGGTCGCGAGTCAGCGAGCGCAGCAGTTGCGGCGTACCGATACGGCCGGCGACCACGTCCAGATGGGCGGTGCGGAAGCTTTTGGCAAAACGACGATTGAAGCCAACCTGCAGCGGCACGCGGGCATCGGTGGCTGCGGCGATGGCGCGGTCGGCCTCGTCCAGGGTGATGGCCATGGGTTTTTCACAGAACACCCCTTTGCCGGCCCGTGCCGCGCTGATTACCAGTTCGGCATGGCTGCGGGCCGGGGCGGCGATCAGGACGCCGTCAATTTCCGGGTCATCGAGCAGTTGCTGTGGATCGGTATAGACCTTCTGCACACCCAACTCTGCCGCCAACCGAGCGGCCTGGCCGGGTGTCGGGTCGGCGATGGCGGCCAGGCAGGCACCGGGAATGTGCCGGGCGGCCGTCTGACCGTGAAAGCTGCCCATGCGGCCGGCGCCGATGAGGCCCAGGCGGATGATCTTGGACGTACTCATGAATTGACTCCCTTTTATTGTTGTTCAGTGACTCGGCCGCAGGAATGTCCTCGGCTGGCATAACCCTTTGAGCAAGTGCTGTGCCAGTATTTAAGTCATTGATATTTAAGGGGTAAATCAATACTTTTTGAAAGAAGTGTTCATTCTCAGGACATGTCTACACTGACATGTCTAAAACATGAACATGGAAGCGGATGTCGATGATGGTCAACCCACAGGTAACAGCCTTCAGCGCGCAAGACCTCGATTACATCACCGCTCTCGGCCCTGCGTCGTTGAACGAAGGCTCGATCGCCGCGCTGGAACAGGCCTGGCTGGCGTGTCTGAACGGGCGTACCGATCGACCTGCCGGGGTCAGGCCGGTGATTTGGGATTCCTGGCGGCGCAGCGTCGGCATGGGCCTCGATCCTGAGGATGGCGAATATCGATTTGTTGCTCCTGCGGTTCTGGCCGCGACGCTGGCGGCCAATCGCACGTTGATTGCAGCGGCAGCGCAGGTCATGGGGGGATTGCTGGCCTACAACCCCAGGGGCCATATCAACCTGACCGATGCTCAAGGCACGACCCTGTACTTCTGCGGCCTGGACCTCACGCCGGTGGGCAGCCGGTTGCTGGAGTCGGTGCAGGGCACCAACTGCACGGGGCTGGCGCTTGCCGAGGACCGATTGGTGTATGTGCTGGCCGAGGAAAACTTCGCCAGCGGCTTGCGTCGACGGCGCATGCACTGCGCCGCCGCGCCGATCAGGGATGCGCAGGGCAGGACGCTCGCCATGCTGACCCTGACCGCTGAGCCGGGCTGGTTTCATTTTCATACGCTGGGCACCGTCCAGGCCGCGGCCGAAGCGGTCTCGCGGCAGATGGCGCTGCAAGCCCTGCTAGAAGAACAGCAAACCGTGCTTGAAGTGCTCAACGAGGGACTCGTGGTGCTGGATGAGCAGGGCTGCATCAAGGCGCTCAACCGTTATGCCCGGCAATTGTTCCGCGTGGGCCAGGATCTGCTCGGCAGCCCGTTCCAGCGTCTGGGGCAAAGCGAACTGACCGATGAAATATTACTGCGCGGCGGGGAAGGTCTACGGGATCTGGATTGTACGTTTGAGCTCCATGATCGCAGTCAGTTGGCGTGTCTGGTGTCGGTATGCCCATTGGAGCAGGGTGGGCGGATCGTTTCGTTGCGTGAGAACCGGCGCATCCGCGAAATTACGCGCCGGGTCATCGGCACTCAAGCCAGCTACACCTTCGAGACCATTCAAGGTAATTCGCGAGCGATACAAGACGCCTTGCACCTGGGACGGATCGCCAGTCGCAGTGAATCGACCACGCTGATTCTGGGTGAGAGCGGTACCGGCAAGGAGCTGTTCGCCCAGGCGATCCATAACGCCAGCGAGCGTTGCGACGGTCCTTTCGTGGCGGTCAATTGCGGAGCCATTCCGCGCGATCTGGTGCAAAGCGAACTGTTTGGTCATGTCGAGGGCGCCTTCACCGGATCGGCTCGCGGCGGATCTGCCGGGAAGTTCGAATTGGCCGATGGCGGCACGATCTTCCTCGACGAAATCGGCGACATGTCTTTCGATGCCCAGGTCAGTCTGCTACGGGTCTTGCAGGAAGGCGAGGTGACGCGCGTGGGGGCGAAAAAATCGCAGCAGGTGGATGTGCGCATCATCGCCGCCACCCACCGCAACCTGAGCCAGGCGGTGGCCGATGGCGCTTTCCGTGAGGATCTTTACTACCGGCTCAACGTCCTGAACCTGACGGTTCCGCCGCTGCGGATGCGCCGGGAAGATGTGCCCTTGCTGGCGCGATATTTTCTCGGTCGTTGCGCGCGGTCATTGCGCAAATCGGTGCAGGGCATCTCGCCAGAGGCGCTGGATATTCTTTCGGCCTACAGCTGGCCGGGTAATGTTCGGGAGCTTGAAAACACCATCGAGCGCGCAACCAATCTGGCGATGACCGAGATGATCCAGCCGGGTGATCTGCCACTTGAAATCAAGCAAAGGCTGCGGCCATCGGTGCCGGGAAGTGTGCCCGAACTCCGGGCTGCGCTGGACCTTGGCACCCATGAAATGAACGCGATCATCGCCGCCCTCAAGGATGCCCGAGGCAACATCCGCCTGGCCGCCCGGCAACTGAACGTTTCTCGTGGCGGGCTGTACAACAAGATGAATCGGTTCGGGCTGAGCGCCGATGCTTTTCGTGCGAGCACCGACCTCTGATGGGTAATGCTGTTCACTTAAGCCGTAATGCGATCTGTAGCAGCTGCCGAGCTTGCGAGGCTGCGTTCGGCTGCGCAGCAGTCGTAAAACCAGAACTCGCGGTGTGTCAGGCATACCGCGTCAGCTGGATTCACGACTGCTGCGCAGCCGAACGCAGCCTCGCAGGCTCGACAGCTGCTACCAGCGAACGCAGCTTCTAGCGTTCTCTGAGGTAATGATCTGCAACGGAATATGCACCCGATGCCGGAGCGGATCGAAGTCCGGCGTGGTCTGCAACTCGACCAGCAAGTCGATCAGCGCGGCCGCCAGCAAACGCGGCTGTGAGTCGATGACCAGGTCGATCAACCCTTGATCCAGGGCTTGTCGCGACAGCTCGGTCGACTCCTGCAGGATGCAACACAGCGACGGCCGTTTTGGTAGCTGTGACAGGGCCCGGATGATGCCGTCGCCGCCACCGCCGACCACGCACAGCCCCCGCAAATCGGCATGGCGGGCGATGAGTTCCAGCGTCGCCTCTTCGGTGACATCGCAGTTGTCCAGGTTGATCACCGCTTCGAGTAGCCGCAACCCCGGTGCGCGCTCCGCCAGGTAACTGCGCAGCCCCTCGACCCGAGCCTGATGACCAAGAAAACGATGGCCGCCGAGCAATACGCCGACGCTGCCTTTGCGTGCACCGCAGGTGTGAGCCAGCAGCCAACCCATGGTGCGCCCGACCTCATGATTATCCTGACCGATGTAAGGTTCTTCTGCCGCCTCGTGGATGTCGGACAGCAGGGCGATCACCGGTACGCCCGCCGCTCTGATCTGCGCGATGGCGGCATTGATCTGCGGGTGAGCGAAGCTGACCACCGCCAGGCCATCACACTGCACGGCCAGTTGTTCGATCTGGGCAATGATCGCGCTGGGTGTGCGATCGAAGACGTATTCGAACTGGCAGCTCAGATTGGCGCCGGCCTGACGCTGCGCTGCCTCGGTGATGGCGGTGGCAACGTTGGCATAGAACGCCTGGGCGGTACCGAGCAACAGGATGCCGAATCGATAGCTGGGACGACGTTCGCGAATGCGCTGGCCGATCAGCCGGGCGGCGAAATAACCGACGGCTTCGGCGGCCTGGAACACCTGCTCGGCGGTGGCCGGGTTGACCGGAGCCCGGGCATTGAGCACCCGGTCCACGGTGGCGACACTCAAGCGAGCGTGCTCGGCAACGGTGGCGATGGTGGGGCGTTTTTTGTTGTTCATGGTGGGCCCTTGAGTCGCTTTGATAGAAAACTATCAAGCTGCAATGGGCCTGGATGATAGCTTGATAGGGAATGTATTCAAGGGATTGAGGGTGGTTTGTGCGCTCTCTATATTTTCTCCAGCGATGCCATCCCGCATCGAAAGCAAGTGCTTAAAACCATCAAGCTTGCGGAGAACAATAAAATGCCCGAACACAACGCAGCCTTTGAAAAAACCGATAAACCCGTGCCAAGGGATTATCGATTGACCGGTCCCGAAGCCGCCCGAGCGGCGCAAAAAGGTTTGGTATCGGCAACGTGGTACCAATCGCCCATCTCCCGCAAACGCATGAAAGAATTGATGCAGCGTCGCGATGGCCCGGCCCTGCGTGATACCGCCATCTGGCTGTCGGCGATGGTCGTCACCGGCTTCGGTGGCTACTGGTTCTGGGGCTCCTGGGCCTGTGTTCCGTTCTTCTTCGTCTATGGGCTGCTCTACGGCACGGCGTCCAATGCCCGTTGGCACGAAACGGGTCACGGTACGGCGTTCAAGACCCGCTGGATGAATGATGCGGTCTACCAGCTGTCGAGCTTCATGTTCATGTTCGAACCCCAGGTCTGGCGCTGGAGCCATGCACGGCATCACACCGACACCATTATCGTCGGTCGCGATCCGGAAATCGTCGAGCCGCGTCCACCGAGTCTGATCATGATGGTGCTGAGTCTGTTCAGAATGCCTTACGCGTTGAAGACGATGGGGTCAGTTTGCCGGCATGCAGTCGGGCGTATGGGTGAAGAAGAGCAGACCTTCATCCCCGAATCCGAATGGCCCAAAGTGGCGCGAGACGCACGCGTCTGGCTGGTCATCTATGGGCTTACCGTGGGCACGGCGCTTTTTCTGCAGAGCTGGTTGCCGCTGATGTTTATCGGTCTGCCGACCCTCTATGGCGGTTGGTTGTCCTACCTGTTCGGCCTTTCGCAGCATGTCGGCCTGGCGGAAGACGTACTCGATCACCGCAGCAACTGCCGCACGATTTACATGAACCGACTGCTGCGCTTCATGTACCTCGACATGAACTATCACCTGGAACATCACATGTATCCGATGGTGCCTTTTCATGCGCTGGCGCAGCTTCACGAAGAGATCCGCCGCGACTGCCCGCCGCCTTACGGCAGCCTGTCCGAGGCCTTCAAGGAAATCATCCCGACTATCTGGAAACAGCGCAAAGACCCGAGCTACTTCGTCTGTCGTCCTTTGCCACAACGCGCAGCATCGGCCGCCACCGTCCAGGCAGAACCTGAAGTAACGCCGGCCTGACACCCTCCTGTCTGTACCACTACCAGAGAAAATGCCATGACCGATCAATGGATCGATGTATGTGCCGTGGGCGATATCAACGAAGAAGATGTCATTCGTTTCGATCATGGCCCGCACACCTATGCCGTCTACCGCTCCGCCGACAGCGAGTTTTTCGCCACGGCGGGCCTGTGCACCCACGAGTCCATTCACCTCGCCGATGGCCTGGTGATGGAGCACGTCATCGAGTGCCCCAAGCACAACGGGCGTTTCGACTACCGCTCCGGCAAAGCCCTCGGCGCACCGGTGTGCGTCAACCTCAAGACCTATGAAGTCCGGGTCGAGGCGGGGCGTGTGTTGCTCGCCATCACGGTTTAACTGCACGGAGTCTGTGCCATGAGTCCTGCCAATGCTCCACTGGTCATTGTTGGCGCCGGGCATGCCGGTGGCCGCGCGGCCCTGACCCTGCGCGACGAAGGTTATAGCGGTCGCCTGATCCTGATAGGTGACGAGTTTCACCCGCCCTATGAACGTCCGCCGCTGTCCAAAGGGTTGCTGCAGGGCACGGTCGATCTGGCGGGCTACAGCCTGTGCGATAGCGCTCGGCTCGCTGAACTGGACATCGAACACCTGGCCGGCAACCCGGTAAAAGGCCTGGACCCGCACCAGCATCGTCTGCAATTGGCCGACGGCAGCTGGTTGCATTACGCCCGATTGTTGCTGGCGACGGGAGGGCGCTCGCGCAGGCTTGCTTGTGTGCCCGAGCATCTGCGCAATGTGCTTTATCTGCGTAGCCATGACGAGGCGCTGACACTGCGCAATTCGTTGCGGCCCGACACCCGACTGGTGATCATCGGCGGCGGCTTCATCGGCCTCGAAGTCGCAGCCACCGCCCGAGCCTTGGGTTGTACGGTGACCTTGCTCGAAGCCGGGCCGCGTCTGGCGGGGCGGGTGTTGCCGGAACGGTTGTCCAGCGTTCTGTTGGAACTGCATCGCAGCCAGGGTGTGGATGTCCGACTCAACGTGGCGATCGAGGCGGTGCAGGGCACTACTCATGTTGAATCGGTGCAACTGGTCGATGGCCAACTGCTGCCCTGTGACCTGGTGGTGGTGGGCATCGGCATGCAGCCCAACACTGAGTTGGCCATGGCCGCCGGGCTTGAGGTCGGCCAGGGCATCCGTGTCGATGCGCAACTGCGCACCAGCGCGCCGGACATCTTTGCGGCGGGGGATGTCTGTGAATTTCGGCTGCACCCACAAGGGGGGTTCCAGCGTCAGGAAACCTGGCGCAACGCCGAAACCCAGGGCCGCCACGCCGCCCTGAATCTGTTGGGCGGCGAGTTGCCTTTCGAGGTCGTTCCCGGTTTCTGGTCCGATCAATACGACTGGGGATTACAGACCGTAGGCGTGATTGCAAACACGGAACCCACGGTAAGCCGGACAACCCCGGGCGGCGGTTTCCTGCTGTTCTACCTCGATGCCGAGCAGCGTTTGCAAGGTGCTTGCGGCTGGGGCCAGGGCAATAGCGTCGCCAAGGACATCAAGCTGTGCGAACGACTGATCGCTTCGCATAACCCCCTCTCGGTAGAGGCTCTGGCCGACGCCGAGGTATCGCTTAAACAACTGCTGAGGAACTGACATGCGCGAATTCCTGGTCTTCCAGTCCCTTTGGGCCATGCAAGATCACCGTGGCCAATGCGAGCTTGCGCTGGAAGCGCAACTGGAGAAAATCGTCGCCGCCGGTTTCGACGGAATCACCGACCATTTCTGGGTGGCGAACCATGCCGCACGCCTGCATGCAGCCGCCAAGGCGCAGGGCCTGCAAATCGAAGGACAGGTGTTCCCCCGCACCGTGGATGATCTGGCGGCAGCGATCGACGTCGCGTCCCGCTACGGCTGCCACCATCTCACGCTGCAAGCCGACGTCCGGCCACGCACGCTGGCGCAAGCCATCAAGTTGATCGAGGGGTGGCAGCGACTGGCAGAGCAGGTGGACTTTCCGATCCTGCTGGAAACCCACCGTTATCGCCTCACCAGTGATCTGTTGTTCACCCTCGACATTCTCGCGCAAATGCCCGATCTCAAACTGTTGGCCGACTTGTCCCACTATGTCGTGGGCCGCGAACTGCCAGAGCCGGCTGCGGCCGAGGACGACGAACAGATCCAGACCATCCTGCGCAATAGTTGGGGTTTTCATGGTCGTGTCGCCAACAGCGAACAGGTCCAGGTGCCTCTGAGTTTTGCCCAGCATCGACCCTGGCTGGAGCGTTTCCTGGGCTGGTGGCGCTATGGGATCGAGGACTGGCTGGCCCGACCGGACACACCCGCCAGCCTGTCCTTCACCTGTGAACTCGGCCCGCCACCCTATGCCATCACGGGGGCCGACGGACGCGACATCACCGACCGCTGGGTCGAGGCGTTGATGTTGAAGGAATTGATGCGCGAGGTCTGGGATGACTGCCGGGAACGGTCTTGCGCATCCTGACTTAAAGCCTTATCCGGCCTCGATCAAAGACAAACAGGCGGTCTGATTCCGGCCTGAGCGTTTCGCCAGGTACAGTGCCGAGTCCGCCTGTGTCAGCAGGTGCTTATATTCGGCAGCCTCCGGCACGCAGGTATAAACCCCTAAACTGACGGTCACACTCTTGGCCAGGTTGCCATCGTGTGCAATAGCAAGGTTCAGCACCGCGAGCCTGATGTCTTCGGCAATGGAGTAGGCACCTTCGGCATCTGTATCAGGTAGTAATACCGCAAACTCTTCGCCACCGTACCGCGCGGCTAAATCGGATGGCCTGTGAATGCATTGCGCGATTGCCTGCGCAACGGAAGCGATGCAATGGTCGCCGGCAATATGCCCGTATTGATCATTGAAGCTTTTGAAATAATCAATATC
The DNA here is from genome assembly GCF_024749225.1 of Pseudomonas sp. B21-019. Lineage (NCBI taxonomy): Bacteria > Pseudomonadati > Pseudomonadota > Gammaproteobacteria > Pseudomonadales > Pseudomonadaceae > Pseudomonas > Pseudomonas sp. B21-019. The sequence goes on along the minus strand of NZ_CP087193.1, from coordinate 3,786,068 downwards.
GAGCATTATCAAACTGATCTGAGAGTGATGTCTTACCGCGCGAAGCCATTCCTGCTGCAAGCTGTTTTCGAGGTGGCGTCGGTTTGCAAGTCCGGTGAGCGCATCCTGTAATACCAGTTTTTCCAGGGCTGCCCGGGTCTGCTTCAAATGATTTTCTACCGAGACGCCGTAACGTATTTTCTTGATGAGCAAGAGGCCGACAAGAAGGTTGACCAGCAGCACTGCGCCAATCATCAATGCCATCTTGATTGTTCCGGTTTTCCACTCGGCAAAAATGGCTTCCCGTGAATTGGCGGCAGCGACGACCAATGGATATTTTTGAAGAAGCCTGTAGCCGAAGAGTCGATCAACGCCGTCGATAATCGATTTGATCATGACGGTATCAGCCGGAGACTTGGGTAAATAGATGGAAAATATTTCCCCTTTGGCTAGCGACGCACCGATGAACTCTTCAGCAAAAGGCCGCCTGGCGATTATCGTTCCGTCGGGAAGGGCCAGGAAAATTGCGCCTTTGCGGTCAATGGAGAACGTTGAGAAGAACTTATCAAAGTAGGCCATTTTGATCGTGGCCAGCGCGACACCCTTAAAATGGCCTTCGCTATCGTTGACTCGTCGGGAGAACGGAATAATCCATTCGCCGGTCGTGCGGCTGCGTATGGCCCGGCCGATTCTAGGCGACAGGGTTACGTTGTTTTTGTGAAAGATGAAGTAGTCACGATCGGCATTATTGGGGGCTTCAGGTTTCGAATCGAACGAAGTCAGGACCCAGTTGCCGTTTTCATCATAGTAAAAAAGGCCGTGCAACTGCTCGGTGGTAAAGACTCTGCGCTTAAGCAGTTTTTGCGTTTTATCGAGCTGTTGGGCACTTGGGTTGTCTTTTATTCTGTCGATCAGTTCATCCAGGATCAGGTTGGCTTCATCAAACGTGTCAGTCGCTTGTTGGGCCATCGACCACGTCAAATTGCCTGACACCAGTTTTGCTTGCGAGAGTTCATAGGCTTTACTTTGGGCGGCTTGAAGCCAGTAAATACTCAGTATCGAGAGGGTGACTAAAGCCATGAACACGACGGAGATCGCTGTTGCCGGCAGTCTTCTCGGCTGCAAAGGGGAGTGGCGGGTATTGTCTTCGGAGCGGCTTTCCACAAAACCCCCTAGGATGAATTTCTACTACATTATCTGTTGAACTGCGCAGGTGCCAACAGTTCATGCAATTCTCGAACTTGGGGCAATTCAAGCTCCATATGGTTTTTCGCGTTTTGTTTCAAACGACTAGATCAGCGTTTTCAGGTCGATATCCTCGGCCATCGCCTTGTTGCCGGCATCGCCGGGATGCAAGTGGTCGCCGGAGTCGATAGTCGGCAGTAAGCGACTTGGGTGTTCAGGGTCGCGGGTCATTAGATCGAAGTCGATCACGGCATCGAATGCGTGGCTGCTACGTATCCAGTCATTAATGGCCTGGCGCAGTTGTTCTTTCTCGGCGCTGTGATAATTCTTCACGCTCGTTCCATCCAGGGCGCCTTCGACCGGCATCAGGGTTGTTCCAATGATGCGAATGTTGTTCAGGCGCGCTTGATCGATCAGTTGCCGATAGCCCGCAATCAACTGTTCCTTGGCTGGCAGGCGTTCGTTCGGAGCGAAGGAGGAGCCCGGCCAACTGATGTCATTGATGCCGAGCATCACAATCACCGTTTTTACTCCGGGCTTGCCCAGCACATCGCGCTTGAAACGCGCCAGTGCACTGACACCCATGCCATCTTCGAGCAGGCGAGCCCCGGATATCCCAGCGTTGAGCACCGCGAGCCTCTGCGCGGCCAAGCGTTGAGCGAGGAAGTCCGGCCAGCGTCGATTGCTGTCCAGGGTCGAGCCATTGCCATCGGTAATCGAGTCGCCGAGCACCACCAAGGCACGGGTGTCGACCGGTGCATCCACCAGGATGTCGCTGAGAAACAGCCGCGCCTCCACCCGCTCGCTGCCTTCCAGTCGCTGAGCGTCGACATGTTTGCCAGGGGTGATAAATGCGGTTTGTTTGCCATCCCAGTGGAAGGTCGTCAACGGCGTGTGCTGCGGCAGATAAAGAGAGATCGCAAGCTCACTGAGCGCCGGCACTGCCAGATCTATCGGATCACTGATCCGCGTTTCACCCGCGGCGAGGGTGACCTGTTCCTGATCACTGAACTTCAGCGTGTGCCCGGAGCCTGCGCGAATCTGATCGACGCCCTCAACGAAGGCGATACGCGCGGCACCGATGACCAGCGGTTGCTTGCCATATTCGTTGGAAACCACCACCCGCACCCGGCTTCCGCCGCTGCTGATGCGCACCCTCTGGTGAAGGGTGCTGTCGGTCAGCGCTTCAGGAATTCGCGTGGGCAGCGGCAGTTCGTTGCCCCAGGTGGGTTGAGGGCTGGCCATCCAGGTGGTGACCCAATTTTCCGCCGCCATGACAGGGCTTGCGGCAAGCAGGGCAGTCAAGGCGAGAGGCAACGGTATTCTCGAGTGAAAGGCTTTCATCCAGGTATCTCCTTGGGCGGTAATGATTCAAGGAGGCCAGATTGGTCTATTCAAAATGCGTGTGGTAGAAGGAGGAACTGCATACAGCTCATTCCAGAATCGAATGCCCATGGACAGTCTTAAAGCGATGCACTGTTTTGTCCGCGCCATTGAGCTCGGAAGCCTGTCATCTGCCGCGCGTGAGTTAGGCAGCACTCAGCCCACCGTCAGCAAACTGGTTGCTGCCCTGGAAAAGCAATTGGGAGCCCGTCTGCTGATTCGTGGCACCACCGGGTTGACGCCTACCGAACAGGGAAAGCGTTTCTACGAGCGTGCCAAAGGCGTGCTGGAAGAGTACGGCGAGGCCGTTGCGGATGTGCGTGGTCTGACCGAACGCCCCGAAGGTTTTCTGCGCGTCAACGTTCCGGTCAGCCTCGGTGTGTTGCGGTTGAATGCGTTGCTGTTGTCGTTCATGGCGCAGTACCCGGCCATTGAAGTGGAGCTGATCCTCAATGATCGTTTCGTCGATCTCACTGAGGAAAACGTCGACCTGGCCCTGCGCCTGGGGGGCAGCCTGCCGCCGAATGCCGTTGCCCGACGCATAGCGACTTCACCGCGCTATCTGGTGGCCGCACCGGAATACCTGCGCAACCATTCCCCATTGAAAAGCCCGGCGGACTTGAGCGAACACAACTTCCTGCGTTTTGCGTGGTTGACCGCGGGCGACCGTCTGGAGCTCAACGGCCCCCATGGTGAGCAGGTCAGTGTCACGACTCAGGGGCGCTATCGAACCAACAGCTCATTGGCCATTCGCGACGGTCTTCTGCAGGGCGCGGGGCTGTGTATCACGCCGGCCTGGCTGGTCAGCGACCTGCTTGAAAGCGGGCAGTTGATCCGGGTGCTGCCCGACTGGAGCGGCCCACCGAACGACGCTTTTCTGATCTATCCCGAACGCCGCTACCGCCCACTGCGCACGCGTTTATTGATGCAGTATCTGGCCGAACGGGTAGGGCAGTTGCCTGGTTTCATGTCTTGATGGAGCACTCTTGATTTGACGGGTATTTGGTTGTGCTATACAACTAAATACACATTTTGTTCGAGGTGCTCCCCGTGACCCATTCCCAATCAGACCTGATTAACCAAGTCCGCTCGGCGTCGCGTCTCATGGTGCGCGAGTTGGGGTTCATGCAAACCACGCTGGCGGCAACGGACTATTCGCCTTCGTTTGTTCACACGATCGTGGAGATTGGGGATCGTGGTTCGCTGACGGCGGGAGAGCTTGTGGAGCTTCTCGGCCTGGAAAAATCCACCGTGAGCCGGATGGTGCGTAAGCTCATTGAGGCCGGTGAGATCGAAGAAATTCCACACGAGGAGGATGCGCGCTCCAAGAAGCTGCGACTCACGGTGCAGGGCAAGAAAACCCTGCGAGCCATTGATTCGTTCGCCAGGCAACAGGTGGACGCTGCCTTGGTTTATCTGACGAATGAGCAACAACAAGCGGTGAGTGAGGGCATCGCCAACTATGCCGGTGCCCTGCAAGCCCATCGACTCGGTACAGCGCCGCAGCCCCCCGCGCAGCTGGATATCGCTCGGGGCTACCGGCCCGGAATCATCGGCCGCATGGTGCAAATGCATGCCGACTACTACGCACGGCATTCGAATTTCGGCCAGCCGTTCGAAAGCCTGGTTGCATCGGCCATGGCGGAGTTGATGGGGCGTTTGCACAATCCACGCAACGAAGTCTGGGTGGCTCTGGATGGCGAGCGAATTGTCGGTTCCATCGCGATCGACGGTGAAGGCGAGGGCGGCGAAGCGATTCTGCGCTGTTTCATTCTGGATGACTCGGCGCGAGGCAAGGGCGCAGGCAAACGCTTGCTGGCTGAAGCCATGAAATTCTGTGACGAACAGGGCTTTTGCGCGACGCGGTTGTGGACATTCAAAGGCCTGGATGTGGCTCGCAAACTGTATGAAGACTTTGGCTTCAAGTTGGAACAGGAGCAGGAGGGCCAGCAGTGGGGCGCAACGGTTATCGAACAGTGTTTTGTTCGACCTGGCCCGGTTGCTGGGCCGCTAAATGGAGTTGGCGATACGCATCCACCAATTGATCTTGCGTGAATGCGCGATTTCGCCCGCTGGGATTGGGCAGGACCCAGACCGAGGTATCACCAAAAGTTTTTGACTGAAGCCCCCACGCAATTTCCCGTTGACCGGACAACGCGCTGTACGCAGCTTTGCCGAGAAACGCCACAAAGCGTGGCGCATAGCGTGCGATCTTTTGTTCAAAATCCGCGGCGGCAGCGGTGAACTCATGCACGGATAGCTGATCGGCTCGCGCTGTAGGCCGTTCAACCACTGCGGTTAATCCACATTGATATTGCAAGATCATCCGGTCGTTTTCCGGGCGCACCTCTGTAGGCGTAAAACCGGCGAGATGGAGTGTGCGCCAGAAGCGATTGCCTCGACCCGCAAAATGATGGCCCTGGGCGGCGGCAGTCACGCCCGGATTAATGCCACAAAAAATCACCGCAAGCCGTTCGGTGAGAATGTCTTCGAGTCCTTCACCCACCCTACACCTCACACACCACAAATCACGTTGACCGCATTGCGGGCAAGCTCCGTCAATTCCGCGCGGGATTTGCCCGCCCGCGCCCGTATCGAAATGCTATGCAACAGGGATGACGCGAGTACGGCGAGGGCGGCTGGGTCGACATCGTCTTTCAACTCACCGGCGCTGACTGCCGCGCGCAGACGCGTTTCGAGATCGGCATCGAGCCGGCTGAGCCGGTCCGCAAGAACCTCTCGTATTGCAGAATCCTCGACGGCTTCGGTCGTCGCCGTGCCGATCGCAAAGCAGCCACGCGGTTGCCCCTCGCCCGAGAAGTAGATCGACAACTGTCCCTCATAGAAGCCCATTAGCGCCTGCTCCAAAGTCAGGTCTTTGTCCGTAAGCGCTTCCTGCATGGCAGCGGAGGCAGACTCCCAATACTGTTCAAGCGCCTTGATGTAGAGCGCGTGCTTGTCACCGAATGCCGCATAGAGGCTTGGGCGATTCATGCCGGCCGCAGTGGCGATGCTGTCCAGGGAAGCGCCGGAATATCCGGTGTTCCAGAAAACCCCAAGCGCCTGTTGCAGCGCTGTCTGCGGGTCATATGCGCGGGGGCGGCCTCGGCCTTTGCCCTCTGTAATCTTTTTTTGTGCCATGTCGTACAAAATCCTTGTGTGGGGATGGGCTGCTCTATATTCTTACACCATCGCACAAAATTAAGGAACCAGAAGTTCCTGAACGTCAGGTTTGTTGTAGCTGAGCTCGAACTGGGTGTTGCGGCGACGAAACCGGTGCGGCGGAGCGATCCTCCCTGACCGTGCACGGGTTTGCTTTCTCACAGCAATTTTTGCCATCAGGGCCGCAGGCGATTCTCGCAGGTGCTGGCCCGATTTCCCGGTTAAAGGTGTATTCGATCATGACTAAACAGTTCGACATCCCGGCTACGCAGACCTTCGAGCACGCAAGGCCTGACGCGCCCATCAAAAAACCGTTCAAGCAGAAATTTCGGCCCTTGTTGATTGTCGGTTTGCCGGTGCTCTTCGCCGCGCTGGGCTATGCCCGCTATCAAGCAGGCGAGGCGTTCATTTCGACCGATAACGCCTACGCCCGAGTGGCGAAGGCGTCGATCAACGCGCGTATTTCCGGACAAGTCGTCGAAATCGCTGTCGAGGACAACCAACCGGTTCACAAAGGCCAGATGCTGTTTCGGATCGACCCCAAACCGTTTCAGATCGCAGTTGACCGTGCGCAAGCACAGCTGAGCGTGGCGCGGCTGCGCATCGATGGGCTCAAGGCCGGTTACCGGCAGCAGCAGGCTGAACTGCAATCGGCCAAAGAGTCGGCTGATTTCGATCAGCGCGAGTTTGCCCGCAAAAAAGCGCTGGTCGCTACCGAGTTTGTCTCGCGGGCGATTTACGAGCGCGCCGACACCGACCTTAAAGTGGCCCGGCAACGCATCGCCTCGATCGAGCAACAGATCGCCAGCACGGTTGTCGCGTTGAACGGTAATCCAGATATCGAAGCCGATAACCACCCGACGGTTCGTGAGGCGAGGGCGCAACTGGACGAGGCGCAACTCTACCTCTCGTACACGACGGTGTATGCGCCAGACGATGGCATCGTGGCCAAGGTCGACGATTTGCAGGTTGGCAACTATGTCAGCAACGGTGCACCGGCTTTTGCGCTGCTGTCCGATCGGCAGATTTGGGTCGAGGCCAACTTCCGCGAAACGCAGGTGACCCACATGCGTCCAGGCCAGGAAGCAACCATCAGCATCGACACCTATCCCGATCACGTTTTCAAAGCCCACGTGACCAGCATGAGCCCCGGTGCCGGATCGGACTTCGCCTTGCTGCCGCCTGAAAATGCCACCGGCAACTGGGTCAAGGTTGTCCAGCGGGTACCGGTGCGCCTTGAACTCGACGAGGCCGACCCTGCGTTTCCGCTTTTTTCGGGCACCAGCGCCACGGTCAAGGTCGATACCGGGTATCACACGCCGTGGTGGCATCCGCTCAAGGCGCTGTTAACCGCAGGTAACTTCTGATGAACGCCAATTCTATCGGGCCTCAAGGTGCGGGAACATTGAGGTTCGCCGCGCTGCTCGCGACCTATATGCAGTCGGCGAACCTGCCGTTGCCGAATGCGGTACTCAGGTTTATCCAAGGCAGCCTGTCGATGACCGACGACCAGGCAGGCTGGGTATTCACCTCGTACCTCGCGGCGAGCGCAATCACTATGCCGGTAGCGCAGTGGCTGGCCGAGCGTTATGGCTTGAAGCGGGTTTATCAGGCCGCGCTGGCCTTCTTCGTTCTTGGCTTGCTGCTCGCAACGGTTGCGACGACTCCGCTGGAGTTCGTCGGTGCGCGAATTATCCAAGGCCTGGCGAGTGGCGTGCTGGCGCCGCTGTCGATGGCGATTTCAATGGAGACGTTGCCACTGGAGAAGCGTGCGAAATTTGGCGCGACATGGACGGCAATCGTGCTCTTCGGAATCGTCAGCGGCCCGAGCATCGGTGGTTGGGTCAGCGAGCATTTTGGCTGGCGGCCGATCTTCTACATCAGCCTTCCGTTGTCGGCATTCATCTTCCTGGTGATGGCGCTTTTGCTTGCCGAGAAGAAGGCCGAGCAACTTCCGTCGTTCGATTTCTTCGGCTTCGGTAGCTTCACGCTGGCGTTGATCAGCCTGCAAATGTTGCTCGACCGCGGCGAACGCCTGGACTGGTTTACCTCGACCGAAATCTGGCTGGAGGCGGCGGGCTGCGCGTTGGGGGTGTACCTGTTCGCCGTGCATCTGTTGAGCAAGAAGGTGCATTTCCTCAACAAGCGTCTGTTCAAGGACCGCAACTTCGTACTGTCGACGATTATCTTTTTCGCCGTGGGTTTCGTGCTGTTGTCGACCATGGCACTGACGTCGCCGATGCTGGACGAGATCCTCGGCTACCCACCCGATGCGACAGGTTCGCTGACGATACCGCGCGGTGTGGGGCTGGTAGGGGCATTCCTGCTGATGGGTCGTGTTCCCGAGCGTTTCGACCGTCGGTTGTTCGTGGCGATTGGCGTGGCCGTGGTGATTTACGCCAACTGGCTGATGCTCGGTTATTCGCCGTTGATGGACTGGTCGCCGGTGGCGATTGCCGGGGCGATCCAGGGGATTGGCATCGGCATCTTGATGCCGTCGCTCACCAAGATCGCGTTCAGCACACTCGACCCCAAGTTACGCCCGGAAGGCACCGGTTTTTTCAATCTGTCGCGTGTTTACGGAAGCACCTTCGGTGTTGCGATTGTGCAGATTTTCTTCTTCAACAATACGCAAGCGATGCACCTGGCACTGGTCAGCCATCTGACGCCTTATCGCGCCGCTGCGCATGCCGCGCCGATGTCCCTGCAAGCACTGGCGGGGCTCAACGAAATGATCACCGGCCAGGCGGCTTTCATCGCGGTGATCGACCAATTCAAGCTGTTGATGGTGGCGATGCTGGTGGTCAGTCCACTGGTTGTCTTTCTTCGCAAGCCCGTTCCGACCAACTAGTTTTCGTGGAGTTTGCCCAATGAAATCCAATGCGCGCTTCATCAACAGACAGACGTTCAACACCACGTTCGGTGCGGTGTCGGTTCTTGCGTTCCTGACGGCCTGCACCGTCGGCCCCGACTATCAAATGCAGCCACCGAGCCTGTCGCAGCACTACGACCAACAGGCCGAGCAGCGTCTCGGCCAGGGCGGCAACCAGCCTGGCGGGCAACACATCAACCTTGGCCAAAAGGTCAGCGGCGACTGGTGGACGGCCTTCCATTCGCAGAAGCTCGACCAGGTTGTGCGTCGCGCCATCGAGGGCAATCTTGAGCTCGTGGCGGCGGATGCAACGATCCGGCAAGCGGCGTCGTCCGTCGCGGCGGCGGAGGGTGCGCTTTATCCGCAGGTCGATTTTGGCGCCCAGGCGGGGCGTCAGCGGGTACACAACGCTAAAGAGCCTTCGATCTCCAATTTCTACGCGATCGGGTCGCGGGTCGGTTTCGACCTTGATGCGTTTGGCGGCAACAAGCGGCGGGTCGAGCAGCAGCAAGCGTTTACCGATCTTCAGAAGCATCGATACGAAGCGGCGTACCTGACCCTGACGGGGAATGTCGCCAGCCAGGCATTGTTGGTGGCGTCTGCGAACGCGCAGATGGCAGCCGTCGAAAAGCTGCTTGCCAATGACGCCAAGAACCTCGACCTGGTGCGCAGGGCACATGCCAGCGGCGTCACCACGCAGATCGACGTTTCGCTGGCCGAGACCCGGCTCGCCCAGGACCGCACACTGTTGCCGCCCCTCGCTCAGCAGCGTGATGCCGCGCGCCATGCGCTGTCGATTCTCACCGGTAAAGGCCCTGGCGACTGGATCGCGCCGGACTTCGATTTTGCCGAATTCGTATTGCCGGCCAACGTGCCGGTGAGTGTGCCTTCGGAACTGGCACACGGCCGACCGGACGTCCTGCAAGCAGAGGCGGAACTGCACATGGCCAGCGCGGCAGTCGGTGTCGCGACTGCGAACCTCTATCCCCATGTAACGCTGTCCGCCTCGCTGGTACAGGCCGCTTCCGGCAATGGCGGTGCCGCGCTCTGGGGTTTGGCTGCAGGGTTGGCGGGGCCGATCTTCGACGGCGGAACGCTCAAGGCTGAACGTCAGGCTGCCGTCGACGGCTACAAGGCGACGCTCGCCGGCTATCAGCAGACGGTCATTCAGTCGTTCGGCCAGGTCGCGGACTCGTTGCAGGCGATCAACCATGACGCCGAGCAAAACCAGGCGCAGGAAGACGCGTTACGCGCTGCAGAAACCAGTTTTCGGTTGAACCAGCAAGCCTACGCGCAAGGCGAGAACAGCATTCTCCAGGTGCTGGAAGCGGAACGTGCCTACGAGCAAGCGTTGCTGGGGCAAATCCGGGTGAAGACCGCGCAGTATCTCGACACGGTGCAACTGTATGTAGCCCTCGGCGGTAATTCCGTCGGCGCGTTTGAGCAACGGATTGCCAGTCGCGAAGCACAGAACCCTTCGTATCAATAACGGCTACGGCCCCGAGCATTGGAGTCAAGAGATGTCTTACGAAGCTTTTCACGATGCACTTCGCGATACCCGGTTTGCGCTGAACCACGGTTCAGGTGAGATGCCGGCCGTTGGGTTCGGCACGCTGTTCAGTGATCTCAGCGTCACCACACAAGCGGTCAAGGACGCCTTGGAAGCGGGCTTTCGCCATTTCGACTGCGCAGAGCGCTATCGCAATGAGGAGAGTGTCGGCGTTGCGATCAAAGAGGTGCTGGAGGCGGGCAAGATCCGCCGGGAGGACGTGTTCATTACCACTAAACTGTGGAACACCAACCATCGTCCCGAGCGAGTCAAACCTGCCTTCGAGGCCAGCTGCCGCCGCCTCCAAGTGGACTCTATCGACTGCTACCTGATCCATACGCCGTTTGCCTTTCAACCCGGTGAGAATCAGGACTCGAGAGACGAACAGGGTCGCGTCATCTACGACTCCGGCGTGACACTGATCGAGACCTGGAGAGCACTCGAACGCCTGGTGGATGAAGGCCGCTGCAAGTCGATCGGCTTGTCTGATATCACGCTGGAAACGTTAAAAGAGATTGTGGCAGTGGCCCGGATCAAACCTGCCGTGGTGCAGGTCGAGTCCCACCCTTATCTGCCGGAATGGGAACTGCTTGAGTTCTGCAAACAGCATGGAATCGTCCTTCTGGCGTTCGCGCCACTGGGCCATGGCATGGAGCCGAAAGTGTTGGAGGAATCGGTGATTACAGGGATCGCCAAGCGCTTGCAGAAGACTCCGGCTCAAGTGGCATTGGCCTGGTCTGTACAGCGGGGCGTTGCTTTTTTGACCACGTCCGCTACACCAAGTCATATCAAGGAAAACCTGGATATTTCCACCCTGCCGCATAGGGCGATGCTTGAGATCAAGGAAGATATTACGACCAGGGTACGATTCAACTCGGTCGTGGAAACCGGTGTGCCTGGATTTATTCCACGGAAGAAGTGACACACGACGAGGAGGGCGGTCTTCTGTAAGGCCGCCCTCTGTTATCCACGCCCTTGAGGTGAAAACGATGGACGTTTTCCAAACCATGCGGTTTTTCATGGCTGTTGCTCAGAGCGGCAGTTTTACGGCGGCAGCCGAGCTATTGGACACCACGACAACCAACGTCTCCAAAGCCGTTTCCAGTCTGGAGGCCAGGCTTCAAACCCGCCTGATTAACCGCACCACCCGACGCCTGGCGTTGACCGAAGCGGGTGTGCGCTACTTGCAACGATGCGAGAAAATTCTGGATGAGGTACGTGAAGCCGAGGAGGAAGCGGGAACCGCTCACACCCGGCCCGTGGGCAGGCTGAAAATTCACGCCATGTCAGCCATCGGTAATCACTACGTGATCGATGCCATTGCCAAATACAGAGAGACTCATCCCTCGGTCATGTTTGATTTGACGCTGACCAATCGGCTACCTGACTTGCTCGAGGAAGGGTATGACATGTCGATTGTTTTAGCGCGGGATCTGCCCGATTCGGGGTTTGTCGCTCAGCGGCTTGGCATCACTTACAGCATTCTCTGCGCCTCGCCAGCTTATCTGAAGAAACGCGGAATCCCGGACTCTCCGGGTTCTCTTGGTACACATGATTGCTTGAGGATTGTTAATACGGTAATGCCGGTTGAACACTGGGCATTTGAGGGGCCTGAAGGTGCGGAGTCAATCAACGTCCCATTGTCTCCTTTTCATATCAATACGGCTGATGGAATGACTGTCGCGATAACAAACGGGATGGGCATCGGTATTCAGCCGATTGCTTCTGCGGTCAATGGCCTCAGGGCCGGCACGTTAGTGCGCGTGCTGCCGGAGTATCGGCTTGAAGAGTTGAATCTATTTGCAATCTACCCATCACGAAAATTCGTGGATGCGAAGACAAAGACTTGGGTGGAGTTTCTTAAACATCACATCCCGGGCATGTTGGCATCCGATGAAAAAATCGTAGGTTCGGGAAAAAATATCAGTTATTGAGTGGGTTGCACCGCAGGCATGGAGTGTCGACCCTCCATCGTCCGCACGGTACTCAACCGTTTGAACATCCAGTGCCCATCACTTGATATTGCATGACATGCCGTTGATTGTGAGAGTCTTCATAGGTCATTTGCACCGGAACCGGTTTGCACTCGTCCGGAATCTCTGAGAGGTAAATGACTTTCTTAATGTCGAGCTTCGTTTCGTACGTGTAGATCTCAACAGGTGCTTTACTGGTCGCGTTAGTTGAATGGCCATCGTCTGCAAAGGCGTGTGCGCCTATACCGGCAAGTGCCAGAAGCACCGCAATCTTTAAAATTTTCATTTTATTCACCGTATCGTCCTAGGTTGACTCTGCGTCCGAGATGATCGTAAAGGTCATATCGGATTTGCGAGTTGCTACCTCGTGAGCGAGTGGATACTTACTCCATTTGCTCACTGGGTAGAGACGATGTTAGGTGTTTGAACTTCTTTCAAATAGCAGCCGACTGGACAAACACTGTTGCCGGAATTCGCATGAATGGCCCAAAGATCGCAGGCTCCTACAGGGCATGGGTACGGGTGTACTCAACCTCTGCAGGAACCTGCGATCTTTCTATTTTTGGCTACCCGACAAGGGTGGGGTGCGCGGTGGGATCAAGCGTTTCGTCCCCGTCGACTCGAACGCCGAAGCCAGGCGAAGCAGCGTTGAATCGTCATAGGCGCGACCGGCAAATGTCAGCCCGACGGGCATGCCGATATCCGGCATGACACCCATCGGCACCGTGACCGTTGGGACGCCCAGGTGGCGGATGGCGAGATTGCCGTTGGCAACCCATACCCCGTTACTCCACGCGATATCGGCAGACGCCGGATCGACATCGGCATTCGCCGGCCCAACGTCGGCTACCGTCGGGAAAATCACCGCGTCGAGCCCCAGCCGATCCATCCATTCCTCCAGATCGATTCGACGGGTCTGTTCCAGCCCGCGCAATCCATCCGGCAGCGTGTCGATCTGATCCCACGGCGTAATACCGCGTTCGGCCATCCGCACGTACTCGTCCATGCCCGCGGCAAGATCGCCCTCGCGGTTGGGCAGCGTCCCCGGGTCGTGGGGGAAAATCAGCGGCCCGTTCACGTCGATCAGGCGATTGAGTTTTGGATCGCCGTTGGCTCGCAGAAAATCATCGAACGCCCAAGCCGTCAGATCCCACAACTCATGGTGCAGGAACTCTTTGGATACCAGGCCCCGGTTAAACACCGTCGGCGCGCCAGGACGATCGCCCTCGCAATTGGAAACCAGCGGGAAATCGACCTCGAGCACTTCAGCACCGGCCGCTTCGAGTGCCTTGCGCGCCTGCTCCCAGAGCCCGATCACGGAAGGGCGGGTGTTGATGCGCTGGCCCGTCGGCCCACCGATGCCAGGCGCATCGCTGGTGCCCGCGTCGGGATCGGCGTTGATGTACATGCGAGGCACGCCGAAGCGCTTTCCTTTGAGCGCATCGCTTTTCGCGGCCAGCGATCCGTAGGAAGCGGGGCGCACCGAAGCGACACTCGGAATTGGCACCCAAGGTTGCATCCGCCACAGATCACCGCGTGTGTCGGGATCATCGGCCACCACCACATCGAGCACTTCGAGCAAGTCCGCCATTGTCCGGGCAAACGGCACCACCACGTCCATGGTCGGCGTCAACGGCCAGTTGCCGCGCACCGAGATCACCCCGCGCGAAGGCGTATAAGCACACAAGCCATTGTTTGAAGCAGGGCCACGTCCGCTCGACCAGGTTTCTTCTGCCAGGCCAAATGCCGAAAAACTGGCGGCGGTTGCCGTACCGGCGCCGTTCGATGAGCCCGAAGCGAAAGGGGCGGTGAGGTAGTCGGCGTTGTACGGACTCTCCGCACGGCCATACACCCCGCGCTGCATGCCGCCATTGGCCATCGGCGGCATATTGGTCTTGCCCAGGCAGATCGCCCCGGCGGCGCGAAGCCGTTCGATGGTGAACGCATCGCGATGAGCGATCAGGTTAGCGAAGGCGGGACTTCCAGAGGCGGCGGTCAGCCCCTTCACCAGATAACTGTCCTTGGCCGTGTAGGGGATGCCATCGAGCGGCCCCAGCGTCTCGCCCCTGGCCCGACGAGCATCGGACGCCTGCGCTTCGTTGAGCGCATCGGGGTTGCGCACCACCACCGCGTTGAGGGCGGTGGGCGTATCGGCGCCGTCGTAGGCGTCGATCCGGGCGAGATAAGCCTGCACAAGCTCAACCGCCGTGGTCCGGCCGGATTCGAGCGCGGCACGCAGCTCGGCAATGGAAACCTCGGTCACCTCGATCATGCTGTTACCACCGGCCCGGTAAGGACATCACTTCTCTCAAAACGGGTACTCGAATGGCGTTCACCAACACTCGTCACCCCAACTTTTACAACGTGTACGCAGGTCATTATCAGCGCCTCGAATATTGCTCACCGGTGAGAAGGATAACTGAAGTCCGCTTCTTTCATGGAGCCTTGATGCTGTCCTGCGGGGCAGAGTTGATGGTTGAGCGCTTGGGGGCCGATAGCCGATCCGTCTACTTCAATCTGCTGGTCAGGTTGCAAGATAAGCGGCCTGTGAATCATGAAGCGGGCGCGCAATGTTGAGTGCCTGTTTGATTGCCCGTAGTTCCGACCATGTCAGTCGTCTCCTGCCAAATTCGTAGAAGGTGCCACCTGGGTCAATGTGAACCGAGAAAAGCCCGATTATCTCTTCGTTAGCCATCTCGACGATCAATTCCATATGGACTTCGTGCGGGGTACTCGCCGTTAGATAGGTGAACCCTTCAACAACGGCACTCCCACACCAACTCACTTCATCCCACGCCAGGAAAGGTCCTTGTGCACTTCCAATCGTTGACAAATGCCAGGACGTTGCGTCTTCCTGAAGAGCTTGAAGTACCGTCAGAAATCGCTCGCTGGAAAGGATGTCGAGTTCATACTTGCGCTTTCCATAATGAGGATGCGTGGCTTCTACTGGCGGCTCTGACGCTTGAGCCGCGCCGACTACGTTCGCATTCAAGAGGTGGCTTAGTGCAATTTCTGAAGGTTGGTCACTCCAGCCATTCAGGTTGGAAGCGGGAGGGAACCAAATGAGCAGTATGGTGTCGCCGGGCAGTAAACTGTCCGTGTTATCAAAGAACGCGAATGTGTTTTTGCCCACTGTTGGCAAAATGTCTTTCAGGTTGATTACCGGAGCGCTGTAATCAACGCCAAGATCCTCGGACCAGAACAATGGGCAGTAGGTTTTCATCTGTGAAAGCATCTGTTGTTAAGCCCCGTCACTCGACCATTGGATTCTTGGCCATTGGATAATAACGGGTCGCTCTTATTCAGCAATGGCGGGTTTTGGGCCTGAAAGCTGCCGGTCACCAATGGGCACTATCGACCCAAGTCAACCTTCAGAGCAGATCATCGCAGGTGTTGTTTATGCAAACGAAGGACGCCCGCATGGAAAACGCTGAAAAATTGCTGCACCTGTCTCCGGTTGACTTGTGACAGAGTGTTTCAGTCAGGCAACATGCACGGCTCTTGTTCCAGGGAAGATGCCCATGATTGCTGCATTGCAGAGCGCCGCTGCGCAAATTCGCCAGGCCGTTCGTGTCGCCACTGAAGGCTTGGTGGGGCGCGAGCAGTTGGCTGAGCTGATTGTTCTGGCCGCGGTTGCCCAGGAGCACATTTTGGTGATCGGTCCGCCGGGTACAGCCAAAAGTGCGGTGGTGCGGCGAGTTGCACAATCGATGGGGGGGCGCTACTTCGAATACTTGCTGGGTCGTTTTACCGAACCTTCTGAACTGTTCGGCGCGGTAGACCTGAAAAAGTTGCGTGAAGGTACGGTGGAAACCGATGTCAGCGGCATGCTTCCGGAAGCCGATATCGTGTTTCTCGACGAAGTTTTCCTGGGGTCTACGGCAATCCTCAACACGCTGCTGGGGGTGCTTAACGAACGACGCTTCCGTCGAGGTCATACTCAGATCCAGTGCCCGCTGCGGGTCTGCGTCGGGGCGGCCAATGGTCTACCGGACGACGAAGCCCTGGCGGCATTCGGTGATCGATTCCTATTGCACCTGTTTGTCGAGTCGGTGCCGGATAATCAGCTGGAAGCAATGTTGGCGGGGGGATGGCAGTCCGAGCAACGGCCGGTTCAGCAGTTGCTCGGCTTGAGTCAGCTAGACACCCTCGGTCAGGCTTTGAAACAGGTTGACCTTACTCTGGTTCGTCCCTCATTGGCCCAGGCCATTCGCCGTCTGCGGGAGGCCGGTATCCAGTTGTCGGATCGACGCATTGTCAAATCCCAACGGCTGATCGCTGCTGCCGCCTTGCTTGGTGGGCGTCTTGAAGCCAGCGACGCGGATCTGTGGCCGCTGTTGTATGTATTACCGACCAAAGAAACCCAGCAGCATGGCCGCGAGGTGCTGCGTGAAATCTTTGCACAGTCCAGCAACAGCCATTTGTTCAGTGCCGTGGAGGAGGCGACCTTGCAGCCAATGTCGCGGCTCAATCGTCTGCTGGAAACGGCCGAGGAGTACCTGACTCGTACCGAACCGCCAGCCAGCCCCTTACTGGAAGGTCTGCTGCGGGAGATCGACGCCAACTTCAATAGCCAGACCATGCCGGCGCGGTTGCAGGAAGTGCGTGGGCAAATGACCCGTCTGTTGACGCCCACTGTATGAGTGTCTCAGCAAAGGGCTGGGCCTGGCGGCCTCGGCTAGCGCCTGCCGAACCGCAGGCCGCTGTGGCCTGGGGCGATGCCGCCCGGCGCCTGCATGCACGGTTGCTGCTGATACCCGCAGAACAGGGAACGCGCCTGCAAGTCACCGCCAATCGCGACGCGATGGTGGTGTCGGGTGCTGCCAGCGATCTGCCCTGGGTTGACGGTGTGGAATACGCCGCAACGGATGAACGTGCACCAGGGTTATGGCTGCCCACCAGTTGGGAGCCCGATGTACCGACTGATCTGGTGGGGCAGGCGTTGTCGACGGGGTTTTCACGCTCACCATTGTTGCTGTGGCGCGACCCGCCGGCGGTGATTCCCCTTGATCGACAACTTCCAGTGACTGCGCAGCATCTGCAGCGAATCGCTGCCTATTGGGCGGAGCGCTGATGCAGTTGCCCGAATCCCTGCACCCCTGGCGGCAATGGCTGGAATGGTTTGTCCCCGAGCAATTGCCGCTGTTCGCCGACCTGTTGGGCCGTCTCAACCCGATGCTGGGTCCATTACGCGGGCTGCAACAGGGTGGTGTTCCCGAGCCCGATGGCCTGGGCGATCTGCAACGCCATGGCCCCTATGAGCGACTGTTGTCCAGCGAATGGTTGCTGGCCGACGAAGTGCCCGACGAGTTCATGCGCCGGGCGGCGGTGGGCGAGCACATGTTCCTCGCTCCGCAATATCGCGCCCATCAGGCGAACCGCTTGATTGTCGTCTTGCTGGATGCCGGCCCCTTGCAATTGGGCGCAGCTCGCCTGGTTCACCTCGCTTTATTGATGTTGCTTGCGCGGCGCGCCCAGGAGGCCGGGGCCGAGTTGCGCTGGGGCATCCTGCAAAGCGTGCCTCGGCTCCATGAGCTCGACACCTCGGCGCAACTCAAGTGCCTGCTCAACGCCCGCACCTATGAGGTGGTTGGCGAGGAACACTGGCAGGCCTGGCGCGTCTGGCTGGCCGAGCAGCAACCCAATGTCGGGGAGTGCTGGATTGTTGGTCAGCGTTTACCCAAGACTGACAACCAGTCCTGCACTCACCGGGTTCAGGTGCATCGCAGTCTTGACGGGCAGAGCCTGTCCTTTGAGTTGCAGGCCACGACCACCCGCCGTGTATCGCTGCCGATGCCTGACGAGCGTTTGGCCTTGCAGTTGCTTAAAGGCCAGTTTGACGGTGAGGTGGTGGTCGCTCCACCGCTTAAAGGCAGTGTGCCGCGTGTCTCCCTGACCTTGCTGCCAGTGATTGCCAGCGCGGGCACTCATGTCGCGATGAAAATGCTCGACGAGCAAGGCATGGTGGTGATCAAGCTGCCGGCAGCCAATCAGAAAAAGCCGCTGGAGATTCGCCGCCACCTCTGGAAGGCGGGACAGGTTCCACTGACCGTCACTTTCATGCACAGCACGCTTGGCGCGGTGTTGAGCGATCAGTGGCAACTGTCATTCTGGAATATGCCTGGGCTGAAAGCCGTTGATAAGCCAGACCCCAAAGAGTTGAAACTCCCGCCCGGCACGGGCACGTTCCAGCCCGTGGCCTGGTTGCGCAACAGCACGACAGGTCGTCTGTTTCTGCTGGATACCCAAGGTCACCTGGCATTTTGGGCGGTGGAAACCGGTAGGTCTCCCGCACGACCGAAGACCGGGCAAACCCACCGCTTGACGGACGGGGTGGTGGGTCTGGCCAAGGTCACCAAGGAAAGGGTGGCTTATGTGCGCAATGATGGCGGTCGGTTGTATGCCCATTCGGTCGACGCCTACGGAACCGTATCGCCCGCCCATGTGATTGGCGTCGCCGAAGGTGTAAGCCAGGTGCTGTTTGCCGCCAGTTCACGGTGGCGCGGTTCTTTCGGTGGCTGTGCGTTGCTCTCTGTCGAGAATGGCCGCGAGACCTGGCGGGTCATCTCGGCCACTGATTGCCCGGTGCAGATGGAACGAATTGATCTGGCCGGAGGCTGGAAGGGCCTGGGTTTACTGCTGCAAGAGGGTGATGATCACTATTGCCTGGTATTGCTCAGTCCCAATCAGCAATCTATCGCCCTGTATTGCGACGGGGAACAGGAGGTATTGTTTACGACGTCCCATGCCATGACTAAGGTCAGCTTCTGCCCCCTCAGTGGTCTGGTCGCGGCCTTGACCAGCGCCCGAGAGTTGCTGGTGTACTCGGTTCCTCTGCGCACCCAGCGCCTGCAAGTGTTTTGTAATGAGATACCGGAAAAACTCAAGGAAGGCGCCAATGCTTGAACATGCCGCAGCATTGATTCGCCGTCCGGTGCTGACCGGCCATCAGCAGATTGAAGGGTTGTGGTTTACATGCGAGCGCTATAACGAGGGCGAGCGCGCACGATTGATCCTCAACCAGTGGCAAACCGGCGCCAGCGTCTACCGTTTCGCCGACGGCGACTTGCTGCGCTTTCGCCAGCCAGTATCGGTTCAGTGCGAAGCGCTGCTCGGGTGGCCGCTGATCCGTCAGGGCCGTGCCTTGTGCTCCGCGCTGCTGGCCCCGCAGGAGATGCGCAGCTTGCCCGCAGCCGATGTCTGGCTGGTACGTGGCAGCCATGTCAGCGCCTTGCAACTGCGCGATGCCACGCCGCTTTCACCGGGGCAGTGGATCGACGTCAGCGGTTACACCTTGTTGGACACCTATGACTGTCACAGCACACTGCCGGAGCCGGTGCTTGAACCTCTGGCTGTGTCATCCGATGTTCGGGAGATCCTTGGCGGTAAGCTGCGGCCGGTCAGCCCTGAGCGGGAAGGGGTGATGCAGGCGCTGCTGGAACGCCAGCGCAATGCGCCAAAAACCATACCCCGTCAAACCAGCACTCCAAAGGACAGTGGCTGGAAGAATACTGAAGACTCATCAATGCCGTGGTTCAAACTCGGCGTCAGCGTTGTATTGTTGGCGGCTGTGTTCTGGATGGGCTCCCACGACAGAAAACAAGGTGTGCACACGCAGCCTCCGAGTCCGGAAACGGCTGTGTCGTTTGATGTCAACACTGTGCTACTGGGGACGTTGATCAGCGCGGTGCTGATTACGATGTTATTGATGGGCGTACGCAACGTCTTGCCTGGCGCAACGTCTGGGCAACGTGCGGCACCACGAACTCCGGCCCAGCCGCCGCTCGCACCGCGTGCCACACCGGTCAAACACAAGCCTGCCGCCTGGCGTCGCTGGTTGACGCGTCTGACCCTCCATTCACGCCTGTCCGCGCTGTATGGCAAGCATCAGGCCGCGTACATGCGTCGCATGTTGGAGATGTTCGAGAGCGGTGACCTGGAAGAAGCCCTGCGCCACGCCATTCCGCTGGGCAGCGAGCAAAGCAGCGGTGAACAGGCGTTCGGTACACCACAACGGCGTCAGGAACTGACGATCAATCAGCACTTGGGACCCAGTCGCTCGATAATGTTCGAGGAAGGTCTGGAAGCCCGACTCAAGCAAATCTACCGACAGACGTTCGAACGCCTGGACCGCGAGGGCCGTATCGAAGAGGCGGTGTTTGTTCTGGCCGAATTGCTCAAGGTGCGCCAGGAATCCCTCGATTATCTGGAAAAACACGGCCGTCACCAGCAAGCAGCTGACCTTGCCCTGGCGTGGGACATGCCCGCAGCGATGATCGTGCGTCTGCTGTGCCTGGCAGACAACTGGCAGCGTGCGTTGCTGGTGGCCCGTCGTGACAATGCCTTTGGTGACGCGGTGGTGATGCTTCAGGAGAAGTGGCCAGAGAGCGCCGACCGTTTGCGTCTGGAATGGGCCGAAGCCTTGACCGGCAAGGGGCTCTGGCTGCAAGCCGTGGATGTGATCTGGAGCCTGCCTGCCGAGCGCGAGCGGGCCGCGCAATGGTTGCTCAATGCCGAAGCCGCCGGCGGACGTCTGGCCATCGGTGCGCTGGTCAAACGGGCGATTTTATTGCCCGATACCCTGGTGGCCTACGGGACTTGGGTCGAGCAGCTACGGGACGACCCCCAGCGCTTCATAGAGCGCGCCGCCTTGGCCGAAGCATTGTTGCAGCACAAGACGCAGGCCGGTGCATTGGCTTGGCTCACCCGCGCCACGGTACACGCCATCATTGCCGATCAGGCCTGTGGCCACGGGCGGTTGACCCAGAATCAGCTGCAAGCGCTGGTCAAAATGAGCAAGGACAAACTGCTGCAAGCCGACCTGCCGAGCCAGTCGCTGGTGCGTCCCGCCGTGCGGTCCCTTGACGACGTCGTCACGACTCTTGAATGGTCGGCGCCAGCGATGGGCAGTCGGGCCATTTTCGATGCGGTGCCGCTGGAAGATGCACGGTACTTGCTGGCCCTGGGTGAGGCTGGGGCAGTGGTCATCGACGCAACTGGCAAGACGCTCTTTCATTTCCCGGTGCCTGCGCAGTCGATCGTCCTGGCCCATAGCCGGCAGATGGCGCTGGTTCTGTCCCGACGCGACGACGTGTGGCGAATCAGCAAACTGGACCTGGTCAACCGCACCGCGACGGATCTGGGCGTGCTGATGCTGGATGTGTTCGCCAAGTCATTCGATGGTACGGCGTGGACTATCGGCCGCGGGCATCAGTTGCGAGTGGTTGACGTTGACCGCGGGTTTGAAACTCTGTGGCATGTCAGTGATTTGCCCGGTCGGATTCTGAGTTTGAAGGACGATTCGCAAGGTGAGTACCTATGGTTGTCTGACCCTCAGCATGGCAGCCAGCTTTGGCACTATCGCCTGCCTGATCGCCGGCTGGTCAGTCGTGAGCCGACGCCGGCGAGGATTCACGAGGATGGCTTCCAGCTGTTCAGCGCATCCAGCGAGGTCGCTGAATTCCGGATCAAGCCCGAGAGAGAGGACGACCCCATTCTTGTGCTGGAGCAGAGCGGCAATCGCAAGGGCTACCGTTTGTTCGACTGTGTTGAAGGGTTGGCCTATGAGGATCCGGTACGTCTGTTTCTGTGCGACCACTGGCTGTTGATTGGCTATGTCGTCTCCGACCAGGACACCCGCTGGCAATTCATCTACCGCAGCAGTGACCGCCTCTGCGCTGCGCTGCAATGGCCGCTGCACGATGTGCAAGCACGATGCCTGGGCGCCGACTGGTTGCTGTTCGACCACCAGGGCAGGCTGAGCCACATCAATGTCGATGATGCTTGCCAGTGCAACATGTCCCTCAACTGACCCGTCACTGGACAGTCCACCCCCGTATGAGTAGCGTGCAATCCAAATATCATCTGGTTAGAGATAGTTCATGGTTTCTATGGCTGTTCAGGAAGAGGTTCGAGGTCGTCTTCGCCGTGCTGAGGACGAGCATGAAGCGAAAGTGCTTTTAGCCGTTGAATCAGGTAGTCGCGCTTGGGGATTTGCCTCTCCCAATAGTGACTACGACGCACGATTCATTTATGTAAATAAACCTGAGTGGTATCTCTCGGTCGGCCTTGAGGAACAGCGCGACGTCATTGAGTATCCGATCATTGACGACATGGACATCAATGGTTGGGATCTGCGCAAGGCACTGAGGCTATTCTGGAAGTCCAATCCAGGCTTTGTGGAGTGGATACAGTCCACCATCATTTACGAGCACTCAGGATCTTTTCACGAGCGGGTCAAGGAGTTACTGCCGCAGGTGTACTCGGTCGAGAGTGGCATCTACCATTATCGCAGCATGGCCAAAACCAACTACAGGGGGTATTTGCAGGCCTCCCAAGTACCGCTGAAAAAGTATTTTTACGTACTGCGTCCCTTGTTATCGGTGCGGTGGCTGGAGCAGTTTGAGACGCCAGCTCCCATCGAGTTTGACAAACTACGTGGCGTCATCGAAGGAGAGCCCGAACTCCAGCAAGCCATCGATGACTTGCTCGCGATCAAACGCGCGTCTCCAGAGATGGGGCTATCGCCCCAGATCATACCCATCCAGCAATTCATTGAGCGTGAGCTGTATCGACTTGAAACCATCAAGCCGACCCGTAGCGAGCGCAAAGAGGTAGAGCCGTTACTTTCCGAACTGTTTCGTTCTGTGCTGAAAGAAACGTGGGGATGAGTCGGACAGCCCGGGCACCAGAATCAGGTTTCGGACGGGGGAGCGGCCCAGTGCTTCACCCCTGTCACTCGGGAGCCAAATCGCCGTACCAGTAAGCCGCCGTGACGCCGCCATCCATCAGAAAATCGCTGCCGGTAATGAACGTGCCCTCAGGCCCCATCAGCAGCGCGCCCACGGCACCCACCTCATCCGGTGTGCCGCCGCGTCCTGCCGCGCTCAGTTCGATCATGCGTCGGTAGCCCTCACCGCGTGGGCCGCTCAATTCGTCCCGCGCCAGAGGTGTAAAGATGATGCCGGGGCTGATCGTATTGACCCGCGCGCCGCGTTTACCCCAGCGCACCGCTTCAGCCATGACTCGCAACGAGTTGCCACGCTTGGAGATCTGGTAGGCGTTCAACGGATCGGTGACTTGATCGGCTTGCAGCATTGGAAGCGCGAGCAAGTCGTCCGCCGGGGTGGTTGCCAGCGCTTTGTTTTGTTCGGCGCTCAACGCGGGTAAGCGGTGGCCGGATTGTGAGGCGATCACGATCGCGGAGCCGCCTTCGGCGATGACGTTGCCGAACTCCTCAAGCACGACTGCCGTGCCATATAAATCAACTCGCAAAATGGTGGCCGCCGGCGCTTGAGAGGGTGAAACCCCCGCGGCGTGGATGACACCGGTGATATCGCCAATGGCCGTCGCGGTCTGCACCAGCGCCTGCACCGATTCACGAGAAGAGACGTCTACGATGGCTGTGGTGACTTCGAACCCTGCCTCAAACAAGACCTTTGCCGCCGCGTCGGCGTTCTCCTGCCGCAGATCCGCCAGCACAACGTGCTTACCGGCACTGACTCTACGGGCAATGGCCTGACCGATTGAGCCGGCACCAATAACGACAGTCACCTTCGTAAGATTTTTCATGGGTCTATCTCTCATCAGGTTGAAATGGACTAAACCGGTTGATGGCATAATCGTCGCGGGTTCATAACCAGGGCGTATAAATGACCACTGAAAGCTACGACCAACTCGCGATCTTCGCGGCCGTGGCACAGGAGCGCAGCTTTACCCGCGCTGCAGCCAGGCTCGGCATGTCGCAGCCCGCGTTGAGCCGGGCCATGCGTCAGCTGGAGGAACGACTGGGCGTCAGGTTGCTTGCGCGCACCACTCGAAGCGTTTCCCCCACGGAAGCGGGTGAACATCTGCTGCAGGTAATCGCTCCCAGGTTCGAAGAAATCAACAGCGAGTTGGCACTGCTCAGCGAGTTCCGCGACAAGCCGGCAGGCAAACTGCGTATCACGGCCGGCGAGCATTCCGCGATCACGATCCTGCAACCGGTGCTCGCGAAGCTGCTGCCCGACAATCCCGATCTCAACATTGAGATCATTGTGGACTACGGCCTGACCGACATCGTGGCGGAAGGCTTCGATGCCGGTGTCCGCCTGGGTGAGCAGGTCGCCAAGGACATGATCGCGGTGCGCATCGGCCCCGACATGCGGATGGCGGTTGTCGGCTCCCCGGAGTATTTCTCCCGTCACCCGAGGCCAAAAGTCCCGAGCGATCTGATGCAGCACAACTGCATCAACCTGCGCATGCCGACTTACGGCGGCATCTTCTCCTGGGAGTTCGAGAAGAAGGGGCAAGCACTGAAAGTGCGCGTCGAGGGTCAACTGGTGTTCAACAACATCGCCATGCGCCTGGATGCCGCTCTCAAGGGGCTGGGGCTGGCCTACATGCCGGAAGACCTGGTGCAGACACATGTCGCGCAGGGGCGGTTGATTCGCGTACTGGCGGACTGGTGCGAACCGTTTTCGGGGTACCACCTCTACTATCCAAGCCGTCGCCAGAGTTCTCCCGCCTTTACGTTGTTGCGAGATGCCCTGCGCTACGCGGGTTGATTCCTGACTCATGGCTGTCCGGCGGTTCTAGCCAACGCCTCGCGGGCACGCTGGGCGGCATCGGCATCGCCGTGATCGGCCAGCACCTGGATCAGCTGACGCAATTGCGCAGCGCTCAGGCCGACCCTCATGCTGGCGGCCATGTGCGAGCGCAGTTGCGGCTCCGCGCCGGGCGTGGCGGCCAGTGCTCCGACGGTGGCCAGCTCGCGACTTTGCCAGTCCAGGTTATCGCGCTCGAAAATGTCGCCGAACAAATGCGCCTGCAGGTACTGGTTGATAACGGGGGCGAAGTCGAACAGCGGGCCCTGGACGGGCGCGCCCGCAATGCGCGTCTGGTTAGCCTTGCCCACCGCCAGCAATTCATCGCCGCTGGGAATCACCCCAGCGGGCTCGTGTCCCGGGGCATCGTGGATGCCGCGTTGTTTGCGTTCCTCCAGCACCTTCATCAGCTCGCCGATGGCGTTGAGGCTGCGCGGAAAGCCGACGTAGGCATAGAGTTGCACCAGGATTTCCTTCGCCTCGTTGACGGTCAGGCCCGCGTCAAGCCCTTGGTTCAAGGCGGCATTGAGTCTGGGCATGTTGCTCGTGGCCATGAACGCCGCAATCAACGGGATGGACTGCTGCCTGGCGGACAGCACCTCGGAAACGGGTAGTTCGGCGGACATTGCTTGCGGCTTCACCGGACTTTGCGCATTGGATGGGTCATCGGTGACTTTCTCCAGCCATTGCACGCTTTTACCATCCACCACGCCGGTTACGGCCAAATGGGTCATGGCGCTCGTCGGTGCAGCACCATGCCAATGCTTGACGCCCGGAGGGCAGACGATCACGTCGCCCGGATGGATTTCCTGTACGGGCTTGCCCCATTCCTGTGTCAGCCCCACGCCGGAAACCACTACCAATCGCTGTCCTGCGGGATGGGTGTGCCAGGCCGAGCGCGCGCCCGGCTCGAAGGTGACATAGGCGCCGGATGCATTGATTTCGCCGCTGGCGGGAAACAACGGATCGACGCGCACCCGCCCGGAGAAGTAATCCGCCGGTCCCGTTGCCGAAGCCTGTGTGCCGGCGCGGATGATCTGCTGGGCGGCCAAGGATTCGCCGGCAGTGTCCGGTTGGCTGGCCGCGCTGGCGAAGGGCGTCGCGGCGCACACTGCGATCCCGAAAAGGGTTTTGTTCATGATGACGGGTCCTCAGGTCAGAGTGTTCTGGCGTAAAACGCAGTCAACTTGCCCATTGCCGCGTCCACATACGCGGGCACCCAATAGGTTTCGATGTGGGTTGCGCCATCGATCTTGAACAACGCCTTGTCCTTCGTGCCGGTAGCCTTGGCGAACGCATCCTCGGTCATGTACAGGCTGTCAGCCTTGCTGCCGGCGATCATCAGCAGCGGCTGCCGGATCAGTTCAATCTGGTCGGTGGCGTCGAAGCGCATCAAGTCCAGCAAGCTGCTCATGGTGTACTTGAAGGTCGAGTTGGGATGCGCATGCGTCTTCCAGTAATACTCGTAACCCTGGCGATACAGATCGAACGGCAATTTGGCGATCTGCTCATCCGTCAGGTTGGCATCCCCGGCATAGAGAATTTCCCCGCCAGCCGCTTCCTGGGCTCGGGCAGCGGAAGCCTGCTCCAGACGTTGCTGGACAGTGTCCAGTTGCGAATCGTTGTAGCCATTGCGACGAACCCGTCCGGAGTTGAACATGCTCACCGTTGCAATCGACTTGAATCGCTTGTCGGTTTTCGCCGCGGCCAGCGAGTAGCCGCCACCACCGCAGATGCCGAGCAAGCCCAGATGCGCACTGTCGACGCCTGGATAGCGGGCGATGAAGTCCGCCATGCCATGGATGTCCTCGATGCGGTAGGCGGGTTTGTCGACGTTGCGCGGCTGACCGCCACTGGCCCCTTGATACGCCGCATCCGCAGCGATCGTGATGTAACCCTGTTCCGCCAATCGCTGGGCATACAGACCGGCGACCTGTTCCTTCACCCCGCCATTGGGATGCGCCACGACGACAGCGTGGTATTTTTTCCCCGAGTCATAGTTCGCGGGGGTGTAAACGTTGGCGGCAATGTCCAGGCCGTTGAGCGTGTACGTGACCGGGTGAATGTTGACCTTGCCCGGTTCGTTCTTGGTAATCGCGCCGCCGTAGGTCAACGTGAAAGGATTCTGCTTGTAGTCCGCGGCCTCAACCTCGGCTGCCGAAATCCCGACCATGGCGGCGAGGAGGGTGGCCTTTATCGTTGTTCGCATCGTATGAGTACTCCTGCTGTTTCCTGTTTCTGAAGGGCACGGCAGCCATCGCCGTGCTCGTAGTCAATCCAGATGTTTCTCTGCAAGGAATTTCGAAACCAGATCCGCGATCTCGACGTTGTTGAGGTCCGAGAACGGGAAGTGGCTATTGCCCTTGATCCCGATCTCCGGCAAATGGATGAGCGTTACGTCACCGCCATGGCGATTCACCGTATCGCGCCACAGGCGTGCCATCTCGAGCCGGGCGCGCCAGCTGTCTTGTGCCGGTAAACGAACCGGTTTGGCGGGGATGTTGTCGCCATAGAAGATGACGATGGGGATGCGGGTCAGCGCTTCGAACTGCGTCGTCGATACGACATGGGCGATGAGTGTGTCGAACGCGCTGGGAATCGGCGCGGGAACCTCTCCCTCTGGAAACACGAAGCTGCTGCCCGGTTCGAACGCCACGATGGCCCGCACGTTATGGCTCTTGATCGCCGTCAGCCAACCGGGCCCGCCACCTTGCGAGTGGGTGAACAGGATGGCGGGGCCGGTTTTATCCAGCAGGGCAGATACGCCATCGGACACGACCTCAATGTCGTAGGGGCCGGTGTTGGGCGTCATCGAACGGAAGAATTGCTCCTGCGCTTCCTGCCCATGCGGAAACTGGCTGCCCTCGAAAGTGTCGGGCCACAGACCGATGCGGAACTGGTTGAACCACATCTGCTCGTCGGCAACCGGTTTGATTGTCGTTTCAACCAGGCTGCGGCCCGCATCGCCACGCCGTGGCTGGTCGATCAGATACGTTGCGAAGCGGCGACGCAGAAAGATGTTCTGGAACCCTTCACGTCCATCGGCCGTGGTCTCCCAAGACTTCGCGGACTGTCCGGCGCCGTGCCACATGACAATTGGCAGCGGGCGAGCGTCAACCGGGACCTGGTAGAACGCATACACATGGTCGCCGTGATAACTCTGGCCGTCGGGTTTCATGGGGTGGTAGGGATCGAAAACGCCCGGCTGAGCGATCAGCCCACCGCCGGCAATCAGGCTTCCCTGATCCTTGATGACCAGCGGGCTGCGATCATCCGCACCAGCGACCGCACCGGTGCACAGAGCGAAACAAAGGGTGCCCGCCCGAGCTGCTGCGGGCATGCATTTGCGGAGGATGTCTGGGGTCATGGATGGCTCTCGATTTGAAATCGCAGAGCAGCAACTTACCCTTGGGCTATTGATTGATAAATGGTGCTAATCGTATAGGACTGATATCAAAATCACATAAGTGTGGTGTGTACCAAAAAAAAGCGAGGTGCTCAGCACCCCGCTTTTTTTGGGGCTGTCGGGCTCAGCTCCCAGCCTGTTTATTCAACGCCTCCTCAGCCGCGGCGATTTCTGCCTGGCGCTTGATGATCATCTCGCCCACGGGCGGGCCCTGGAAGCGTCGTTTTTCGAAGCTGAACCAGATGATTGCCGTCAGAATCAGAAAACCGATGGTGATGTACAACGCCCAATCGTTCGGCGGCTGGATGCCGATGACGAAGATCAGCACCATTGAGAGGACCGAGAGGATGGCGAACAACGAGTACAGCGCGCGCCCCATATTCCACGGTCCCATGTGCGGCCACTTCGAGGTCCCGTAGGTAAACAGGCCCAGCACGATGGGAATGATGAACGAGAAGAACAGGAAGATCACCGTGCAGGAAACCACGATCGTGTACACCGGTGTTTCTCCGATCGACACCAGCGACGATCCCCAGACGAACAGCACCGCAAGGGTGGCACCGGTCCAGATCGCCGCCACCGGGCTGCGATGGCTCGGCGAGACCGTGGCCAGTGCTTTGGAGAAGGGCAGGCCGCCGTCGCGGGAGAACGCGAAGATCATGCGTGAGACCGAGGTCACGGTCGCCAGCCCGCAGAGGAACTGCGAGATGAAAATCGCCACGTAAAGCGCCATTTTGATCGCCGGGTTCACCTGGGTGTCCATCGCCCAGAAGAACACATTCCAACCCTGCTTCGCCGCTTCATCCATGTTCGGCAACATCAGTACAAACGAGCAGAGCATGATCCAGCCGAACAGCAACGACCAGGCCACCGACGAGACCATCCCGATCGGCACCGACACGGCCGCCTTGTGGGTCTCTTCAGACGTATGAGCGGAGGCGTCATAGCCGGTGATGGTGTAGATCGGCAAGAGCAGGCCGAGCATGAAAATCCAGCCGTTCGACACCTGTGGCCAGACAGCGCCGCCGGCCGCGCCGGAGTAGTTGCTGAAAGTCACCAACCGGACGAATTCATAGCTGGGGGCGGCGATCAGGCAGACGATGGTCAACGCGGTTGCCGTGGCAAAGATCAGATAGCCCGAGAAGTCGGTGAGCTTGGCGGTCAGGCCGATGCCGAAGTGATTACACAAGGCCTGGATGCCGGTCAGGATCGCCAGGAAAACGATCCGTGTGGGGATCGTGTCTTGCATGCCCAGGGCCGGTCCGAAGGCGCCGAAAAAGAAGTAATAAGTGCCGACGTTGATCGCACCGAGCACCGTGATCAGCCCCAACAGATTGAACCAGGCCGTCAACCAGCCGGTGAAGCGGTTACCGAGAATCGAGCCCCAGTGATAGAGGCCGCCGGCGGTGGGGTAGGCCGAGGAAATCTGCGCCATGGCCAAGGCGAAAACCCCGGAGATCAGGCAGCCCAGTGGCCAGCCGATACCGATGGCCGCGCCGCCTGCACCCGAGGTGCCCTGTGCCAGCGAGTTGATGCCACCCGAGAGGATGCAGATGATCGAAAAGGAAATGGCGAAGTTGGAGAAAACACCCATGCGTCGCGAGAGTTGCTGGGCATAGCCCATGCTGTGCAACACCTTGAGGTCGTCGTCTTGTGGCGCAGTGGCGCCGGGTTGGCTTACAGGACTCATAATGTGTGCCTTGTCAGGTTTGATACACATCCATCCGCGTAGTGCGTTGCCGAATGGGACTGTCTTCAACCCCCTGTCGTACTGCTCCTGCGTCTAATGGATAAAACCAATCCATGCCCCGTGGCCATAGATGGACGACCGTTCTAAAGACGGCCGTGATAAGCCGCTTCGAATATTTCTGCCGCGCCATTTCGTGTCAATGGCAGCGGATTACCGCCGGCGCAGGGGTCGACAATCGCCATGTCGGCAATCAGGTCGGCTTGCTGATCATCCACCCCCAGCTCCACCAGCGTATGCGGCACGCCAATGTCCTTGCGCAGCTTGAGGACAAAGGCCATAAAGCTGTCGAAGCCCGGGGAGGGCAGGCGCAGGTACGCCGCCAGACGGGTGATGCGCTCCTCGATGGCCGGGCGATTGAACTTCAGTACATAGGGCATGAAGGTGGCATTGGTCATGCCGTGGTGGGTGTCGTACAGGGCGCCCACCGGATGCGAGAGGGCGTGCATTCCTCCCAGGCCTTTCTGGAACGCGGTGGCGCCCATCGCCGCAGCCGCGAGCATTTGCGCGCGCGCGTCGAGGTCGGAAGGGGTGTGTACCGCCCGCACCAGGGCATTGGCCACCAGGCGCATGCCTTCCACCGCGATACCTTCGGCCATGGGATGAAAACCGGGGGCGCAGTACGATTCCAGGCAATGGGAAAACGCGTCCATGCCGGTGCCGGCGGTGACCTTGGCCGGCATGCCGACGGTGAGGGCGGGGTCGCTGATGACTACACGCGGCATCATCTTCGGGTGGAAAATGATGCGTTTGGTGTGTGTGCGCTCGTCGATGATCACCGCCGCACGACCCACTTCGGAACCAGTGCCCGCAGTGGTCGGCACCGCGATGATCGGGGCGATGCTGCTTTCGTCGGCGCGTGTCCAGTAGTCGCCGATGTCTTCGAAATCCCACACCGGTCGGGTCTGGCCGCTCATGAACGCGATGAGCTTGCCCATGTCCAGGCCACTGCCACCGCCGAACGCCACCATGCCGTCATGGTTGCCGTCGCGCCAGGCGTCGAGCCCACCCGCGAGGTTAGCTTCAACCGGATTGGGTTTGAGGTCGCAGAACAGCGCGACACCGAAGCCGGCGGCGCGCAAGGATTCCAGCGCCGCTGTGGTGATCGGCGCACGTGCCAGGCCGCTGTCGGTGACCAGCAACGGTCGCTGGATACCTTGGCTGCGACAGACCTCGGCCAGCTCGGCGATGCGGCCGACACCGAAGCGGATGCTCGTGGGGTAGTTCCAGTTCGCGGTCAGGCTCATGGCTCAGATCTCGTGGCGCAAGTGGAAGGATTTGGCTCGGGTCAGGTGCTCATAGCCCAGGCGCGACAGCGTTACGCCGCGCCCGCTGTTCTTCACCCCGGTCCAGGCCAGGGCCGGGTCCAGGTAATCGCAGCGGTTCATGAACACGGTGCCGGTGGCGATCTCGTTGCCGATGCGTTCGGCGGCGGTCAGGTCTTGCGTCCAGATCGAGGCGCTGAGCCCGAACTCGCTGTCGTTCATCAAGGCGATGGCTTCGTCGTCGCTGGCCACCGGCATGATGCCCACCACCGGGCCGAAGCTTTCCTCGCGCATCACCGCCATTTGATGGGTGACGTCCACCAACACCTGCGGCGCGAGGTAGGCGCTGCCCGGCGTGTCGGCGGCAAAGTCCTTTGGATCGATCAGCGCCCTGGCCCCGTGTGCCAGCGCATCGGCGATCTGCTTGCGAACGAACTCTGCGGCGCTCGGTGTGACCAGCGGCCCGAGGGTGGTGGCTTCGTCCAGCGGGTTGCCCAGCACGTATTGGCGGGTCAGGGCAGCGAAGCGCTCGACAAAGGCCGGGTAGATTTTTTCATCGACATAAATACGTTCGACGGCGCAGCAGCTCTGCCCGGAGTTGAAGAAGCTGCCGTCCACCAGGTTTTCCACCGCATGCTCAAGGTTTGCGTCTGCACGGACATAGGCCGGGTCTTTGCCGCCAAGCTCCAGCCCCACGCCGAGGAAACCTCCAACGGCTGCGTGTTCCATGGCCTCGCCGCCGCTGACAGAACCGGTGAAGTTTACCTGCTGCACCCGTCCAGAGGTAATGATCGCCGCCGCATAGACATGACTGAGCAGCAGGTTATGGAACAGCCCTTCGGGCAGCTGGGCGCGACGAAAGGCTTCGGCGAAACGCTCCCCGACCAGCAGCGTTTGCGTGGCGTGTTTGAGGATCACGCTGTTGCCCGCCATCAGCGCCGGGATGATCGTATTCACCGCCGTCAGGTAGGGGTAATTCCATGGTGCGACGACCAGTACCGTACCCAGCGGCTCGCGTTTGATATAGCGCTGAAAACCCGCGACAGGCGCGGGTTCCAACGCTGCCAACGCTTCAGGCGCAATGGCAATCATGTGCCGGGCACGTTCTTCGAAGCCGCGCAGCTCACCGGCACCGAAGCGTACCGGGCGACCCATTTGCCAGGCCAGTTCCGGCACGATCTCATCCTTCATCGCCAGCATCGCGTCCACGGCAGCGCTGCAAAACGCGGCGCGTTCGCTCAGTGGTCGGCGTTTCCATTGCGCCTGGGCGGTTTCGGCCGCCGTCAGGGCTTGCTCGATCTGTACCGCATCGGCACGGCGGCGTTCGGCATAGACCCGGCCATCGACCGGGGAGATGAGTTGAACGGTCTCAGTCATGGCGTGCTCAATAGCGCTCGAAGCCGCGCTGCAGTTCCCAGTCGGTTATCCGCCGGTCGTACTCTTTCTGCTCCCATTCGGCGGTGTGTACGTAGTGGTCGATCACTTCATCGCCGAACGCCTCGCGCAACATGCTCGACGCCTTGAGGGCGGCGCAGGCCTCGCGCAGGGTCTTCGACACTTCAGGCAAATGCTCATCGACGTAGGCATCGCCCTCGAACGGCGGTGCGAGTTCAAGCTTCTCGTCGATACCGGCCAGGCCTGCGGCGATCAACGCGGCGAAGGCCAGATAGGGGTTTAGGTCGGCACCGCCGATGCGGCATTCGATGCGGATGGCCTTGCTGCCTTCGGCGCACAACCGAAAGCCTGCGGTGCGATTGTCCCGGCTCCAGACCGCCCGCGTCGGCGCGAAGGTGCCGGCCTGAAAGCGCTTGTACGAATTGATGTAGGGCGCAAGAAAACAGGTGACGTCGTTGGCGTATTTGAGCTGCCCGGCCACCCACGAGCGCATCAGCTTCGACATGCCGAATTCGGCCTTGGGATCGAAGAACAGCGACTTCTTGCCGTTCTTGTCCCACAGCGAATTGTGGATATGGCTGCTGGAACCGGCGGCGTCATAGCGCCACTTGGCCATGAACGTGATCGCCTTGCCTTGCAGTTGCGCGATCTCTTTGCAGGCGTGCTTGATGATGACGTGGTGGTCGGCCATGGTCATGGCGTCGGCATAACGGATGTTGATCTCTTCCTGGCCCGGCCCCCATTCGCCCTTGGAGTTTTCCACGGGAATACCGGATGCCTGCAGGTGTTTGCGAATCGCCCGCAGCACCGGTTCTTCGCGGGTGGTCTGTAGGATGTTGTAATCCTCAATGTAATGGCCGGCGGTCTTCGGCTGGTGATAGTTGCGCTCGTGGATCGCCTCATAGCTCTCATCGAACAGATAGAACTCCAGCTCAGAGGCAAACATGCCGGTATAGCCGCGCTCGCGCAGGCGCTCGACCTGTTTTTTCAGGATCGCTCGCGGGCTGTGGGGCAGGTCTTTTCTATGGTGATGATCGAGCACATCGCAGAGCACCAGCGCCGTGCATTCCAGCCATGGCACGCGACGCAAGGTGGACATATCGGGTTTGAGCACAAAGTCGCCATAGCCTTTGCTCCAACTGGCAGCGGCGTATCCCGGCACCGGCTCCATGTCGATGTCGTCGGCCAGCAGGTAATTGCAGCAGTGGGTTTCTTCGTGGCCGCTGTCGATGAAAAATTCGACCTGGAAACGCTTGCCGACCAATCGCCCCTGCATATCGACCATGCACACCAGCACGGTATCGATCTCGCCGGCGGCAGCGGCGCGTTTAAGTGCTTCGAAACTGAGAAGGGGCTCGGTCATCGCGTCAGTCCTGCATGAATGATCTGGACCTGTCTGAAATAGCTGTTGCAGACGCTCTCCAGAAAAAACCAAAACCTGCAGACGCGAGCATCGTGAGCAATGAGCTGTTGAAAGCTTAGCCTACTGGTGGTGTGCGCAAGTTTTGGTGAGCGGGGCTTGATGATTCATGCTGTTCACTTAGGCAATTTCAGTCGCGACGCGTTCTTTGTAGCAGCTGCCGAAGGCTGCGTTTGGCTGTAGCAGCTGTCGAGCTTGCGAGGCTGCGTTCGGCTGCGAAGCAGTCGTCAAACCAGACATTTCGGTACGTCAGGCAGGCCGCGTCTGCCGGATTCACGACTGCTGCGCAGCCGAACGCAGGCTTCGCCAGCTGCTACAGATCGCTTCCCCAATCTGGTGTGGCGAGGAGCAAATCCCCTCGCCACCGGTTGCGTTAGTTATTCCTTCGGTTCGACGTGATCCAGTGCCTGGTTCACCGCCAGTTCACCGAGCATGACCACTTGCGCAATGCCCAGCAGGGTTTTGCGATGTGAGGTCTCCAGCAGCGCCGCGAAATTGTTGAGCATTTCGGTGGCCGAGCCGAGTGTTTCACTGGCGTTGGCCAGCAGGGCTTCGGTGTTGTACTTCGGGTTGGCCAAGTACATGGGTTCGGGTTCGTTGGTGGAGGCCATGATCTGAGCGGCCGGGTTGAGGTAGTGGTCGAGGGCACGCTCGGCGGCTTCGTGGAATTTTTTTGAGTCGGGGGATTCGTAGGGGGACGTTGGGTCTGTGACCGGCGGATTGGGCGTAGGTTTGAACATGGATGAAACTCCTGATACGAGTTTATTTAAATGGGAGCCATCACGTTCGCTACCAAACGAATTAGGGTGATGGCCATACGCGGGTTGGTAGACCGGTCGTATCAGGAACCCGGCGCCCTCGAAAGGGCCCCGCGCATGGCCACCATAATAGGTGACGCCGTGCGCCGTGATACGAACGGGCTACCAAACCCGATCACTGTTTTTCAGTGACCGGGAAACGATAAAACCCGAGCCCAAAGCGCACAAGCCGGCGGATTCTGGCGTAGTCGTAGGCAACGACGCAAGGCGTTGTAGCCTTGATGAAGTAACACCGGGTGTCTTTAAACAGGCAGCTTAAACACCGTCGGTGTAGGCGGTGATTCGCCCCGTCAGAAACGGACTGACGGGGCGTTTTTATTGCGTGGGGTGCAAATCCATCGCTGCTCGACCCTGAACGCTTACGTGTGATGAATCTCCCGATCCTTGGTTTCCGGCAGGAAGAAAGTGCCGAGAATGGCCGTCATCACGGCGATGACGATCGGGTACCACAGCCCGTAGTAGATATCACCCGTGGCCGCGACCATGGCGAACGCCACCGTGGGCAGAAAGCCGCCGAACCAGCCATTGCCGATGTGGTAGGGCAGCGACATCGAGGTGTAGCGGATGCGCGCCGGGAATAGCTCCACCAGCCAGGCAGCGATCGGGCCGTAGACCATGGTCACGTAGATCACCAGGATGGTCAGGAGCAGCAGCACCATCGGGTAGT
Organism: Pseudomonas sp. B21-019; assembly: GCF_024749225.1. Taxonomy (NCBI): domain Bacteria; kingdom Pseudomonadati; phylum Pseudomonadota; class Gammaproteobacteria; order Pseudomonadales; family Pseudomonadaceae; genus Pseudomonas; species Pseudomonas sp. B21-019. The sequence continues at coordinate 3,750,663 of NZ_CP087193.1, read as the reverse complement.
TGGTCTTGGCCGGGTCGGCCTTCTCGGGGTAGCCGGCGTCCTTGAGGGCGGTGCCGAGGGTGGCGACGAAGGCATCATTGTGGGTCTTGAAGTCAGCGGCCGGCATGCCGGTGCCTTCGAAACTCGGGATGACCTTGTCACCGATGCGCACCTGCGCGACGGCGCCAGGCGCGGCTTTCTCGTTTTTGTAGGGGATGGCCTTCTTCGCCAGCACAGTCTTGGCGAGGTCACAGGAACTGGTGAATTTGGCCTTGCCCACCGGGTCGAACTGGAACGAGCACTGGCCGGGATCGGCGACCACCGTGACCGGATTCTTCGCCTGCGCGGCAAACACGTCGGGGTTACCGAACTCGGTCAACGCATGGAAGATCGGGAAGTAGGTCACGGCTGCGAGGATGCACCCGGCCATGATGATGCCCTTGCGGCCGATGCGGTCGGACAGGCTGCCGAACAGGATGAAGAACGGCGTGCCGATCAGCAGCGAGCCGGCAATCAAAAAGTTGGCGGTCTGCGGGTCAATCTTCAGCGTCTGCAGCAGGAAGAACAGCGCGTAGAACTGCCCGGTGTACCAGACGACGGCCTGGCCAGCCGTGCCGCCGAGCAAAGCCATGATCACAATCTTGAGGTTGTCCCAGCGGGCGAAGGATTCGGTCAGCGGTGCCTTGGAAGACTTGCCTTCTTCTTTCATCTTCTTGAACACCGGCGACTCGGCGAGTTGCAAGCGAATGTAGACCGAGACGATCAGCAGCAGGATCGACACCAGGAAGGGAATCCGCCAGCCCCAGGCCTCGAAGGCTTCGGTGCCGAGGAGGGTGCGGCAGGCGAGGATCACCAGCAACGACAGAAACAGGCCGAGGGTCGCGGTGGTCTGGATCCACGAAGTGAAGTAGCCACGCTTGCCTTTGGGCGCATGCTCGGCCACGTAAGTCGCCGCGCCACCATACTCACCACCCAGGGCCAGACCTTGCATCAGGCGCAGGCTGATCAGGATGACCGGTGCCGCCACGCCGATGGTCTCGTAGCCGGGCAGAAAACCCACGACGGCGGTGGAGACACCCATGATCACAATGGTGATGAGAAAGGTGTGCTTGCGCCCGATCATGTCGCCCAGTCGGCCGAACACGATGGCGCCGAAGGGCCGCACGGCGAAACCCGCGGCGAACGCGAGCAGCGCAAAGATGAAGGAGGTTGTTTCATTGACGCCCGCGAAGAAGTGCTTGGCGATGATCGCCGCGAGGGAGCCGTAAAGATAGAAGTCATACCACTCGAACACGGTGCCCAGGGACGAGGCGAAAATAACCTTGCGTTCCTCCTTGGTGATCCCTCGGTTGGGCGTGCTGCCCGTGGCTGTAGTGTCAATCGCGGCCATGAGTCTTCTCCGTCTTGCTCTTGTTGAAGGCCGGAGTACCTCATCAATTTTGCCGCACCCAGGCCCTAGGGCTGATGTCGTCGGATTACCAATTGCACGAATAATGGAAACAGGCTGACGGCCTCGCATTGCTGCATGGTTTCTTGAAGCATAATCGGCTTCGCGCAGATATCCACTCGCCAACGTGCCCGGCGATGGCCACTCCCACCGGGCACGTTCGCGGATTTAGCCCTTGGCCGCCATCGCGGTGACTTCCACGCGCATGCCTTCGACCGCCAACGCGGCCACGCCAACAGCGGCGCGAACCGGCCAGGGTTTGGCGAAGAAACGCTTGTAGACCTCGTTGAACGCGGCGCGGTCGGCCATGTCGGTGAGGTAGATAGTCAGATGCAGCACCCGGTCCATGGAACTGCCGGCGTTCTCCAGCGCGACCTTGAGCGCCTGCAGAGTGCACTCGCTTTGCAGGGTGATGTCGCCCAGCTCCAGGCTGCCGTCGGCGCGGGTAGGAATTTGAGTGGAGACCAGCAGGCCGCCGAAACCGGCGACGTCGGAGGAGATGGATTCCGCGTCGGGATCGGGGAGGAACGTGATGTCGTGGTTTGCCATGGGGATCTCTTGTTTGTGGGGGTGAAGGGGCGCCGGGGTATTCAATGATGCAGCGCCTTTTTTGCGCGGCCAGTTTACAGCCTCATCGTTGGGCCGTTAGTGAATCAGCTCGAAAACTCGGAAGGCAAGCAGGCGGGTGCTCCCTACGGCATGCCTGCCGCCCAACGTAGTTAGCTGGGCGAAGTGATTTTCAATGTCGCAATAACATCTTTTGGTTTGCGCTTATAACAGCGAACCATGTGATCACAGTAATCGCCGACCGTGTAAATGGTCAGGTTGCCAGAACTTATAGTCTTGAACGTCTCTCTGTCGCACACATCAAGAATGTCACCTTCAATTGCATCATATTCATTTCTCCTGAATAGACCGGAAGAACGGGTGGCTTTCAAATCTTCCCCAAATACGTCTTCTTCATTAAGAAGTTCCACGGAAATGTTGAAGAGACTCGCAATTCTCTGTAAGGCAAATTTACGAACGATTTCATCTGAGTCGCTCATGATGCACGCTCATCTTATTGCTTCAATAAACACGGTCGCCTGGTAAATAGCGCATGGCTCCAAGTCATGCTCCACGAGTGTTTAAAATTATAAATAGTGAAAGTGCTAATACAAAAATAGCTGTGACTGTGGCATAGCAAAGACCAAAGCCGATTTTGATGAGGCGTATTTCATCTGCCAGGGCTTTATAGCCGATAAAACCTCCAAGCAATGCAGAGGTGGCGATTCCGATGACTAGAATGTAGTAGGTCTTATAGGTGGGTGCAAATGCCGGGATGACAACTGCATACGATCCGCTTATCAGGGTGGTGAATATGATAATAATTTTTATTGCCGAAATAATGCTGTTTTTTGTCATGCTCATTTTTTGTTTTTCTCCTGACAAAGCACCTCGGAATGTTCTAGGCCTGCTGCCGACCACTAAACACTTTCAGCCACATCAATCTGCAACGAAAGCATGAACTTCGCTGCGCTGTCCGACGCTGGATCTATCACGGCATTCACCATGGCCCTGACCGCCATTTGCGCCAGCGCCTCGACAGGGTGTGACAGCACGGCTTGAACGATGCCGTCACGCAGGGCTGCCCGGGTGATGGGGGTCAGGTCGTGGCACACCACGACGGGTAGCGCGATGTGCTGGGCTTTCAGTTCGCGCAAGGCGTTGATGACCCCCTCGATACCGCCACCTGCCACATACAGGCCGACAAGGTCGGGTTGGCTGGTGAGCAGGTCGAGCGTGCCGGCATAGGCGAATTCCTCGTCCTCCAGAGTCAGGCGCGTAGCCAGCAATTCCCAGTCCTGGGGTTGTTCCGACAGGAAGGAGCGAAAACTCATTTCACACAGTTCCTGGCACTGAAAGCGCTGGGTGCCGACCATCACGGCCACTGGCCCCGGTTGCGCTGCCAAGTGCTTGATGAACCAGCCGGCGGTGCGGCCCATGGCACGGTTGTCGACGCCGACATAACCGGCGCCGGCCGAGGCGCTCAGCTCGGACACCAGGGCGACCACAGGAATACCGGCCGCTCGCAATTGCGCCATGGCCTCGCGCACGGCCGGATGGTCGGCGGCCACCACGCCCAGGGCATCGACTTCGCCCTGCAACTTGAGGATGCGTTCTGCGGTGGCGGCCGGGGCCAGGTCGTCGATGTAGTGGATCATCACCCGAACCTGGGCCCGCACACTGGCCGTCGCCGCCTCGGCCAGGGCCTTGGCCAGCCCTTGATAAAACGCCACTCCACGCTTTTGCAGCAGAAACCCCAAGCGCACGGTCGGGCGCTGCTGCAGCACTCGTTGTTCGATCACATTACGCCCGTAGAAGCCCAGTCGGGCGGCGGCCTCGGCAATGCGTTGCGCGGTATCGGCGCGCACATTGGCCCGCAGATTCATCACCCGGTCCACGGTGGACAGGCTCACCCCGGCGGCCAAGGCCACGTCTTCCATGGTTGCACGACGACCGAGCGGGTTGCCGGCTTCTGACAAAGAATGTTCTGACATGAAATGAAAGCCTATCTGAAACTTTTGACGGGTTTTGACAGGTATCGCTCAGGGACTATAGCAGCCGTGCATCTGCCCACCTTAGGATTTCTTCCAGCGAAACATCGCTACCCATAACAATAATTTCCGGAGCCTGACATGACCCTCCACATCTCCACCGCGCCTTGTTGCTGGGGCGTCGACGACGTCAACAATCCTCATCTGCCGGCGTGGCAACAGGTTCTTGGCGAAGCGGCGCAAGCGGGGTATCGCGGCATCGAATTGGGGCCATACGGTTACCTGCCACTGGACGCCGACGCGGTGGGTTCGGTGCTGGTCGAACACGGCCTGCACGTGGTGGCCGGTACGATATTCGACAATCTGGTCGACCCCGCCAACCTGTCCAGCCTGCTGAATCAAACCCGCAATATCTGCGCATTGCTCAAGCAGTTGCCGGCGATTTCACTGGAGCCGGGGCAACGTTTCGCCATGCCGTGTCTGGTGGTTATCGATTGGGGGCATGAGGAGCGTGACTACGCCGCTGGCCACTCTGACCGCGCACCGCGCCTGGCGCCCGATGCCTGGCGGGGCATGATGGCCCATATCCGCGCCATCGCCGAGTTGGCGTGGACGGAATTCGGTGTGCGCACGGTGATTCATCCGCACGCCGGGGGCTACATCGAGTTCGCCGATGAGCTGGCCCGACTGGTCGAAGACATCCCCTACGAAGTGGCTGGCCTGTGTCTGGACACCGGCCATCTGTATTACGCCGGTATGGACCCGGTGCAGACCCTGCGCCAGTACGCGGACCGCGTGGATTACCTGCATTTCAAAGACATCGATCAAGCCGTGTTCGATCAAGTGCTGGGCGAACACATCACCTTCTTCGCTGCGTGCGCAAGAGGCGTGATGTGCCCGATCGGCCAGGGTGTCATCGACTACGGCGCCTTGCGCGAGCTGATCACCGAGATCGGTTACCAGGGTTACATCACGGTCGAGCAAGAACGTGATCCACGTAACGCCCACGGCAGTCTGCGCGACGTGGCTGCCAGCCGAGCCTACCTGTCCCGGGCGGGTTTCTGATTTCTCTCATGCGAAGGACTTTTCGATGATCAATGGCAGCAAGCGAATTCCTCAACCAATCCGCTGGGCGATGGTGGGCGGCGGGCGTGACAGTCAGATCGGCTACATCCATCGTTCGGCGGCCCTGCGTGACCAGTCGTTTGCACTGGTGGCCGGCGCCTTCGACCTGGACCCGCAACGCGGTCGGGACTTTGGTGTGCAACTGGGTGTCGACCCCGAGCGGTGTTATGCCGACTATCGCAGCCTGATTGAAGGGGAAGCGGGGCGGGCGGATGGCATCCAGGCCATATCCGTGGCGACGCCCAATGGCACTCACTTTGAAATCACCAAGGCCGCTCTGGAAGCTGGGCTGCATGTGGTCTGTGAAAAACCGCTGTGCTTCACCCTTGAGCAAGCGCAAACCCTGCGCGAAATCGCGTTGTCGCGAAACCGGGTGGTGGGGGTGACCTACGGCTACGCCGGGCACCAGTTGATCGAGCAAGCGCGGGAAATGATCGCCCGTGGCGAGCTGGGTGAGGTGCGCATGGTGCACATGCAGTTTGCCCATGGCTTCCACTGTGAGGCGGTCGAGGCGCAGAGCGAGGCGACCAAATGGCGAGTCGATCCGCGCCTCGCCGGCCCCAGTTATGTGCTGGGCGACGTCGGCACTCACCCACTGTACCTGTCGGAAGTCATGCTGCCCGAGCTCAAGATCAAACGGCTTTTGTGCACCTGTCAAAGCTTTGTCAAAAGCCGCGCGCCGCTGGAGGACAACGCCTACACACTGATGGAATACGAAGGCGGGGCCATGGGCAGTGTGTGGTCGAGCGCGGTGAACGCCGGCTCCATGCATGGCCAGAAGATTCGCGTGATCGGCTCCAGGGCCAGCCTTGAATGGTGGGACGAGCGGCCGAACCAGTTGTCATTCGAAGTCCAGGGCAAACCCGCCCAGGTGTTGGAGCGCGGGATGGGCTATCTGCATCCCCATGCGTTGCTTGATGACCGGATCGGTGCCGGGCACCCGGAAGGGCTGTTCGATGCATGGGCCAACCTCTATTACCGTTTCGCCCTGGCCATGGACGCCGCCAACCGTGGTGATCATGAGCAACTGGCAACGCTGCGTTATCCAGACATCAATGCCGGTGTCGAAGGCGTGCGCTGGGTCGAGCGCTGCGTCCATTCTGCGGACCTGGGTGGGGTGTGGGTCGATTACTGAGTAACGGACGCACTCTCAGTAGCAGCTGCCGAGCCTGCGAGGCTGCGTTCGGCTGCGTTCGGCTGCGTAGCAGTCGTGAAATCAGATATCGCGGTGTGTCAGGAAAACCTTGTATACAGGGTTTGCGACGGCTTCGCCGCCGAACGCAGCCTCGCAGGCTCGGCAGCTGCTACAGAGAGTGAGCGGTACCCCTGGCAGATCGGCGTGCGGCTGAGCAGTCGTGAGATAGACTGATCAGCGGACATCGGACGTAGGGGGTGACAGGTGGCGCGATTCACATGGACTCGCTGATCACCGCAGCAGCGCGTGCGCTCGCGGCGGGTGATCCGCTCGGCGCGCTGAACCGCATCGCCTTGCGTGACGATGCGCCCGCGCTCGCCCTTCGAGGCATCGCGATGGCGCAACTGGGTGACCTTGTGCGGGCGAAGGCGCTGGTGCGAAGTGCCGCGCGGGCGTTCGGTGCGAAGGAGGCCTTGGCCCGCGCGCGGTGTGTCGTCGCCGAGGCCGAGATCGCGCTCGCCTCCCGTGACCTGAACTGGCCGGTGAAGGCGCTCGATGCCGCGCGGGCGACGCTTCAGGCACACGGCGATTGGGTCAACGCCGCCCATGCACGCTATCTCGAGATTCGCCGCTTGCTGCTGATCGGGCATCTCGACGAGGCCGAGCAACGTCTCGCCGAACTCGATCCCACGCCATTACTGCCCGCGTCGAGGGCCGCTTACGAACTGGTTCTGGCGGGCATCGCGATGCGTCGTCTGCAAACGAAAGCGGCGCGCGCGGCACTTGAATGGGCCGGGCATGCCGCGCAGCACGCGGGCATCCCGGCACTGATCGCTGAGGTCGAAAGCGCCTCGCGCATCCTCGACACACCGGCGGCACGGCTGATTATCGGTGGCCAGGAGCGGTCGCTGTTGCTCGATGAGATTGAAGCGTTATTGGCATCCCCCACGCTGGTGGTGGACGCTTGTCGATATGTGGTGCGCGACGCAGGCTCGGAGGTTTCACTCGCCCGGCGTCCGGTGCTGTTTGCGCTCGCCCGGGCGCTGGGCGAAGCATGGCCCGCCGACGTGCCGAGGGAAACGCTGATTGCGCGAGCCTTTCGGATGAAGCACGCGGATGAGTCCCATCGTGCGCGATTGCGCGTCGAACTCGGGCGGCTGCGCGGGGCGCTGCACCTGATCGCCGACGTGGTCGCGACCCCGCGAGGGTTTGCGCTGGTGCCACGGCTTGCGCCTGACGTCGTGGTGCTGGCGCGGCCTGTCGAAGAGCAGCATGCGACGCTGCTCGCCTTTCTCGCTGACGGCGAGTCGTGGTCGAGTTCGGCCCTGGCGTTGGCGCTCGGCGCCAGTCAGCGCACCGTGCAACGAGCCCTCGACACGCTGGCGGCGACCGGCAAGGTGCAGTCGTTCGGTCATGGCCGGGCTCGTCGCTGGATGTTCCCGCCGGTACCCGGATTCGCGACGGGATTGTTACTCACGGCGTTGCTGCCCAGTGATTAGCATCCTCTTCACAAACCCAGTGAACGCAGTCAGTAAACGAGGAGCAAGAGATGAAACATTCAACGGCTGAAATCATCCGCGAATACGGGCCTTTTCCGGGCATCGACCACGTGCATGGCGTCACCCATGACGGTCAACGTGTTTGGTTTGCCTCCGGCGACAAACTCAACGCCCTGGACCCGGCCAGCGGCAAAACCCTGAAATCGATCGATGTCGCCGCCCACGCGGGCACCGCTTTCGACGGCCAGCACCTGTTTCAGATCGCCGAGGATCGCATCCAGAAAATCGACCCGCAGACTGGCCGCGTGCTCTCCACCATCCCCGCGCCCGGTGGCGGTGGTGACTCCGGGCTGGCGTGGGCCGAAGGCACGCTCTGGGTCGGTGAGTATCGCGAGCGCAAGATCCATCAGGTCGACCCCCAGACCGGAGCGGTGCTGCGCACCCTCGAATCCAACCGCTTCGTCACCGGGGTGACCTGGGTCGAGGGCGATCTGTGGCACGGCACCTGGGAAGGTGACGAGAGCGAGCTGCGACGAGTCGATCCGGCCACGGGCGAGGTGTTGGAGAGCGTCCAGATGCCGGCTGGCGTCGGCGTGTCGGGGCTTGAGTTTGATGGACACGACCGGTTTTTCTGCGGCGGTGGCAACAGCGGGAAGGTGAGGGCTGTGCGCCGGCCTGAATGACAGGCTGCACCCAGCCTGTCAGAAGGTGAACGCTTGCGCCGAGCGTGACGGACGCTGAGTCATCTCGGTCTCCAGCAGATGCTCAACCAGCACATCATTCAAAAAGCGGAACTGATCGTTGAGCCCGACCACTTCGTTACTGAAGTGGTGGGTGGCCGCTGGCATCAGCAAGGTTTCGAATTGCTTGTCGAACACCAGCGCGACGGCTTTGCGAGAGACGACCTGTTGCGAATAGTAGTTGCTGCCGAACACCGGAAAGCTGAACGCAAGGCTGACGGGATAAATCATGATGGGCCCCTCCGATGCGGGGTTTACGTGGTAATGAGTTGATGCTGCACCAGGCGGTTTTTTTGCGGAAGGCATTCGCGGCGATGGTGAGTATCAACGTGGATGATGGTGGCGTTCTTCGGTGGTCTTGCGGGCCTCTTCGCGAGCCTGCTCGCGAAGGCTTTTTTCAGGGCGCAACCACGCTTCCTGACGGACGGCCCCCGGCCCCGATCTATACTCAAATCAACATGCTTTTACGCGTCGAACGCTCCGTTCGACGCAGACTGTAGGACACTGCGATCTTGAACCTGCGTTCGCTGATCGTCGCTGTGTTGGTGGTACTGGCGGGATGCGTCACGTCTGCGCGTGCCCCGATAGCCGTGGCGCCGGTGGTAGTTTCCCAGAGCACCTGGCAGCAGGTGGACCAGGAAATTGTCGCGGCTTCGCAGCAGGCCACCGAACAGGCCAGGGTATACGCCCGCGGGTCCATGGAACATTGGCGCACGCGGGTTTACGAACAGACCGAAGAAGTCTTCATCCCGTGGTTCAGCAGCTACTGGACCCAGGAATGGCTGTCGTTAAAGGTCAGCTGGTACACCATCAACGCCGGGGGCGAACAAGATGCCTCGGCCAAACGCCTGGCGGCCTATCTGTTGGAACAATATCACCAGAAAGTGCTGGACCCGGTAGCGGTGGAGATCGATCCCGACGAGATCCTCGGGCAGGCGACGGCGTTTTACGTGCAAGCTCTCGGCCAGCAACTTCAGGTCATCTCCCAGCGTCATGGCGTGCCAATGGCGCAGCTCAATGAGCGTATCCGCAAAATTCCGGCGATTTCGCTGGGCCCACCGCCCGCCCGTGACGCGTCGCTGTATCAGGTGGTGCACAGTGAACCTCTGACTAAATTGCCGGCCTACGCGGCGTTGATCGACAAGATCCACGCGGCAGGCGGTGAGAAGGGTATTGCCTCGACGGACGCCGGCATGACGCCGGTGGCCAAACGCGCAAGTAAGCGGATGGAAGCCGAAATGGCCCCACGAGGCGCGGCCGGTGCCGTGGCGGCAGCAGCGGGGAAACTGGCCGGGGCGGTGATTTCCCTGGGAGTGGCGGGGGTGCGTGCGGTTATTCAAGCCAACGACCGACCCGATAGCGAGGCGCTGATCCGCAGCAGCCTGGGCGACTCATTCGACAAGGCGTGGCTGAAGCTGGTGCAAAACCCTACCACCGGTGTCATGGCCGGAACGCTGTACATGGCCGGGCAAATCGAAGGCAGCCTGGCCCAGCCCGTTGCACAACCTCTTGCACAGCCCGTCGAACCGTCGGTCGGCTTGGGTGCGGGATCTGTCGATTGGAGCCACGCTGGATCGACTACCCAGCAGATCAACCCATAACCCGAGGAGAACGATCATGGCTTACGTTGATGGCTTCGTCGCAGCAGTACCCAAGGCCAACCGCGAAAAGTTCAAGAAACACGCGGAGTCCGCCGCCGCAATTTTCAAGGAAAACGGCGCGCTCAGCCTCGCTGAATGCTGGGGCGACGACGTGCCTGATGGCAAAGTGACGTCGTTTCCCATGGCGGTCAAACTCAAGGAAGACGAGACCGTGGTGTTTTCCTGGATCGTCTGGCCGGACAAGGCCACCCGTGACGCCGGTATGGCGAAACTGATGAGCGATCCGCGGATGCAACCAGACGTCAATCCGATGCCGTTCGACGGCCAGCGGGCGATTTTTGGCGGTTTCGAAATGCTCGTCAAAGCCTGAAGAGGCGGCAGGATCACTCCGGCGTCGGGGTGATCCTGCAGCTTTTACGATTGCGAATTTCGCTGTCCGACGGCCGCTCCTTGATGAACTCGAAGCGCGGCTCGCCTTCGTTGTAATGAACCAGCCAGCCCCATTCCAGCTCGGACTCATCCTGGCCGGGCTTCGGTGGCACGGCCCACCACGGCTCTTTGCTGATGACCTGACGCATGGCGTCCTCCCGCCGATTCGGTTGCTTCAACTATAACGCGCATACCGACAGGTGCCAGAAATGCACTTGCTGACGTGGTATCCCTTTGTAAAATCAGAGGGTCCCCGAGCATTGAGGTGCCCGACATGAGCGATGAAACCCGCGAGCCGTTCAAACGGCTGTTTTTCGCCCTGAACTGCGCCCCCGAACAACGCCGGGCCATCGCCCAATGGCGCAGCGCACTGGGGCTCAACGTCGGGCGCCCGGTGCCGGCGGAAAACTTTCATCTGACCCTGCTGTTTCTCGGCACGGTGGGCATGGCGCAAATAGCGGGTATCTGCAAGGCCGCCGCCAATATCCGCACGTCCGGCGTGCCGTTGACGGTGGTGCTGGATCGGCTGGACGTCTGGCGTCGCTCCGGGGTGTTGCTGCTGGCGCCCGCGCAGGCGGCACCGGAGTTGCTACGCCTGGTGTATGCGCTGGAGCAGGCCATGCTGCCGTTCGGTTTTGAAGACACCCATCGGGAATTCCGCCCGCATTTGACCTTGATGCGCGACTACCGGGCACCGGTCCCCGAATCCGCGACGCCGCCCGAGTTTTACCTGCGCGCCGATCGCTTCAGCCTGTTCGAGTCCCATAAAGGCCGATACATAGCGCTGGCCGAGTGGCCACTGGTCTCTGCCTAAACGAACACAAAAAAAGGCGCCCGAGGGCGCCCGAAACTCACCTTAACCGACGAAGCCAGGTGAGGCCGTTCATCAGAGAGGAGTGCAGCGGTGGTAAGGCGCTGCGTGAACGGAAAAGGATCGCTTTCGCGAATGAATTCGCCCCCCCCCCGTAGGAGCTGCCGAAGGCTGCGATCGTTTGATTTTCAGCGGTCTCGAAAAGATCAAGATCAAAAGATCGCAGCCTTCGGCAGCTCCTACAAAGGCAGGGCAGATTTGCGGTGCCGGTGTGTGGGTTATTTCCCCAACTTCACCCGCGTCCAGCCCCGAGTCATGATCCGCTGGGTGGCAATCGGCATGTCAGGAATGGCATACAACGTCGCCATCACCGCTTGCGGCGGATACGACCCCGGGTCGTCGCGGATCGCTTCATCCACCAACGGCGTGGCCGCTGCGTTGGCGTTGCTGTAGCCGATGCTGTTGGTGACTTCGGCGATGATGTCCGGGCGCATCAGGAAGTTCATGAACAGGTAGGCGTTGTCGACGTTGGCGGCATCCCGGGGAATGGCGACCATGTCGTAAAAACTGCCGGCGCCTTCTTTCGGGATGCTGTACTCGATCTTGACCTTGTCGCCGGCTTCCTGGGCGCGGGCCTTGGCTTGCAGCACGTCGCCGGAGTAACCGACGGCGACGCAGATGTTGCCGTTGGCCAGGTCGGAGATGTATTTCGACGAATGAAAGTAGGCCACCGACGGCCGGATCTTCATGAACAGCGCTTCGGCTTCGGCGATTTGCGCCTTGTCCCGGGAGTTCACCGGGTAGCCCAGATAGTGCAGGGCAGCCGGAAGCATTTCCGTCGGCGAATCAAGGAAGCTGATGCCACAAGCCTTGAGCTTGGCGGCGTTTTCCGGTTTGAACAGCAAGTCCCAGGAATTCACCGGCGCATTGGTGCCGAGCACTTCCTTGACCTTGGCCGGGTTGTAGCCGATGCCGATCGAACCCCACATGTACGGGAAGGCGTGGCTGTTATCCGGGTCGCTGGCCGAAGCATTTTTCAGCAGCACCGGGTTGAGGTTTTTCCAGTTCGGCAGTTTTGACTTGTCGAGTTCCTGATAGACCCCAGCCTTGATCTGCTTGGCCAGGAAACTGTTGGACGGCACCACGATGTCATAGCCCGATTTTCCCGCCAGCAGCCGTGCCTCAAGGGTTTCGTTACTGTCGAACACATCGTAGGTCACGCGGATACCGGTCTCGTCCTCGAACTTCTTGACGGTGTCCGGGGCGATGTAATCCGACCAGTTGTAGACGCGCAGAACCTTGTCATTGGCCTGGGCGCCAGCGGTCATTGCGCCCAATAAGGACAGTGTCAGCAGAGTCCTGCCAAACATTTTCATCGGTACAACTCCATTCTTTTTATTCAAATCACATAAAGCAAAAATGCGGTGAACACAAAGCCAGTGGCGAGGGGAGCTTGCCGTGGCGAGGGGGCTTGCCCCCGTTGGGCCGCGAAGCGGCCCCCAAACCTGTAAACGAGGTGTATCAGGCACACTGAATTCGCTGGTTTACGACTGCTTCGCAGCCGAACGGGGGCAAGCCCCCTCGCCACAACAAGCTCGCTCGCCACAGGTCAGTGCTCACTTGACAGTGGCGCTAAGCCGTTGCTTCTGCCATTTGCTTTTTCGGTTGTTGCCAGGACTCGCTCGCAGTCTGGTCCATCGCTTCCTGAATCGCTCGTTTGCGGGTGGCTTCGGCCCTGCGGCTGAAATACCAGACCATGAACGTGACGATCGACACCGCCAGCAGAATCAGACTGGCCACGGCATTGATCTCAGGCTTCACGCCCAGGCGCACCGCCGAGAACACTTCCATCGGCAGGGTCGTGGAGCCTGGCCCCGACACAAAGCTCGCCAACACCAAATCATCCAGCGACAAGGCAAACGACATCATGCCGCCGGCCGCCAGTGACGGCGCGATCATTGGAATGGTGATCAGGAAGAACACCTTGAGCGGCCGTGCGCCGAGGTCCATGGCGGCTTCTTCGATCGACAAGTCCAGCTCACGCAAGCGCGCCGATACCACCACCGCCACATACGCTGCGCAGAACGTGGTGTGAGCGATCCAGATGGTGACGATGCCGCGTTCCTGCGGCCAGCCGATCATCTGCGCCATGGCCACGAACAGCAGCAACAGCGACAGACCGGTGATCACTTCCGGCATCACCAGCGGCGCCGTCACCAGGCCGCCGAACAGCGTACGGCCCTTGAAGCGGGTGACGCGGGTCAGCACGAACGCCGCCAATGTGCCGAGCGCCACCGCCGCAATCGCGGTGTAGCAGGCGATTTCCAGCGAGCGCACCACCGAGCCCATCAGTTGCGTGTTGTCGAGCAGGCCGACGTACCATTTCACCGACCAGCCGCCCCACACCGTCACCAGTTTCGAGGCGTTGAACGAGTAGATCACCAGAATCAGCATCGGCAGGTAGATAAACGACAGGCCGAGCACCAGCATCAATCGTGAAAATCCGAAACGGTTCATCCCCGTCCCTCCATCTCTTTGGCCTGGCTACGGTTGAACAGCAGAATCGGCACAATCAGGATCGCCAGCATCACCACCGCCAGGGCGGACGCCACCGGCCAGTCGCGGTTGTTGAAGAACTCCTGCCACAGCACGCGGCCGATCATCAGGGTTTCCGGGCCACCCAACAGTTCCGGAATCACGAACTCACCCACCACCGGAATGAACACCAGCATGCAGCCGGCGATGATCCCGTTCTTAGCCAGCGGCACCGTGATTTTCCAGAAGTTGTTGAAGTTGCTCGAACCCAGGTCCGACGCGGCTTCCAGCAGGCTGCCATCGTGCTTCACCAGGTTGGCGTACAGCGGCAGCACCATGAACGGCAGGTACGCGTAAACCACCCCGATGTACACGGCGGTGTTGGTGTTGAGGATCTCGATCGGTTGCGACGTGAGCCCGGTCCACATCAGGAACGCGTTGAGCAAACCGTTGTTGCTGAGGATGCCCATCCACGCATACACGCGGATCAGGATCGCGGTCCAGGTCGGCATCATGATCAACAGCAGCAAGACGTTTTGCGCTTCCTTGCTGGCCTTGGTGATCGCATAAGCCATCGGGAAACCGATCACCAGGCACATCAGCGTGCTTAAAAACGCGACCTTCAACGAGCCGAAGTAAGCCGAGATGTACAACTCATCTGCGGTCAGCAGCGAGTAGTTGCCGAGGTTCAGCAGCAGCTGGAATTTCTGTTCGGCGAAGGTATAAATCTCGGAGTAGGGCGGAATAGCCAGGGCTGCTTCCGAGAAGCTGATCTTCATCACCAGGAAGAACGGCAGCAGGAAAAACAGGCACAGCCACAGGAATGGAATGCCGATGACCATTTTGCGGCCACTGGGCACCAGGCGCAGGAACTGCTGATTGAAGGTTCTCATGAGCGCAGTACCACGCCGCTGTCGTCTTCCCACCACACGTAGACCTGATCGTCCCAGGTCGGTCGTGCGCCACGGCGTTCGGCGTTGGCCATGAACGACTGGACGATCTTGCCGCCGGGCAGCTCCACATAAAACACCGAGTGGCCACCGAGGTAGGCGATGTCATGCACCTTGCCTTCGGACCAGTTGTAGCGGGTCTCGGGCTTGAGGGTGCTGACCAGCATTTTTTCCGGGCGGATGGCGTAGGTGATCGACTTGTCCTGCACCGAGGTACTCACGCCGTGGCCGACGTAAATCTTCTGCGCAAGGTCCGGGCTGTGGATGATCGCGTGACCTTCCAGGTCTTCCACAACGGTGCCGTCGAAGGCGTTCACGTTGCCGATGAACTCGCAGACCATGCGGCTGACCGGTGCTTCATAGATGTCGACCGGGCTGCCGATCTGGGCGATCCAGCCCAGGTGCATGATCGCGATGCGCTCGGCCATGGTCATGGCTTCTTCCTGATCGTGGGTCACCATCACGCAGGTCACGCCGACGCGCTCGATGATTTCCACCAGTTCCAGTTGCATCTGTGAGCGCAGCTTTTTATCCAGTGCGCCCATCGGTTCATCGAGCAGCAACAGCTTCGGTCGCTTGGCCAACGAACGCGCCAGTGCCACACGCTGACGCTGACCGCCGGACAACTGATGCGGCTTGCGTTTGGCGTATTGGGTCATGTGCACCAGGCGCAGCATTTCTTCGACACGGGCGTCGATTTCGCTGGCGGGCAAACGGTCCTGCTTGAGGCCGAAGGCGATGTTCTGCGCCACCGTCATGTGCGGGAACAGCGCATAGGACTGGAACATCATGTTGATCGGCCGTTCGTAGGGCGGCATGTCAGTGATGTCGACCCCGTCGAGCAGAATCCGCCCTTCGGTCGGGCGCTCGAAGCCGGCGAGCATGCGCAGCAGCGTCGATTTGCCCGAGCCGGAGCCACCGAGCAAGGCGAAGATTTCGCCCTGATGGATCTCCAGGGACACATCGTCCACGGCGGTGGTTTCGTCGAATTTCTTGGTGACGCGGTCGACTTTCACCAGCACCTTTTTCGGTGCCTGGTGACCATCAAGAGCCTTCCTGTAGATGCTGGAGGCGTTTGCCATATGAAACTCCCAACAGGTTTCAGTCGTCGGGCCAACACGGCCTGACTTAAGAGTGGATTGCAAACCCGGGCCGGGCGATGCCATTGAATTCAACGCTTACCGCTCGGGCTTATTCGGCACCGCCGTCCTGGCTGCCTGGTCGTACTTGTTGTTATTGCGGTTCATCTATTACGTGAGCCACCGGCGCGCAAAGGCACGCCCGCCAGACTCACGGGGGCAGTCAATCGATTGGTAATGTCTGAAGTCAGCGCGTATTGCGCAGCGCCGCCCGTTGTCGGCACGCCTCGCCAAACGCCTGGAAAATACTCAAGTAAGGGGGATTCGAAAGCACCTGCCATTCCGGGTGCCACTGCACACCGACGGCGAAGGTTTTGCTGTGCTCGACGGAGATCGCCTCGATCAAACCGTCCGGCGCGATCGCCTCAGCGCGCAGGCCGGGTGCGAGTCGGTCGATGCCCTGGCTGTGAATCGAATTGACCTGGAATACCTGCGGCAGGTCCAGTGCTTCGAACACGCCGCCCGGTTGCACATTCACTGCATGGGCCGGTGCGTATTGCACCGCCAAATCCGGACTGTCCGCTTCCCGGTGATCGAGCATGCCGGGCAGTTCGTGCACCTTCTGATGCAGGCTGCCGCCGAATGCCACGTTCATTTCCTGAAAGCCCCGGCAGATGCCGAGCACCGGAACACCGGCGGCAATCGCTGCGCGTAATAAGGGGAGGGTGGTGGCGTCCCGTTGCGGATCGTGATCCGTACCGGGAGCGCTGGCCGGGCCTTGATAGTGGAAGGGCTCCACATTCGACGGCGAGCCGGTCAGCAACAGACCGTCGAGCTGCGCGAGCAGCGCATCGGTTTCGGTCAGATCGCCTAGGGAGGGAATGACCACGGGCAGCCCCAAAGCCGCGACGCTGACAGCACGCAAGTACTTGTCGCCGCTGACGTGGTAGGGGTGCAGGCCAATCTGTTTGACGCACGCAGTAACGCCGATCAATGGCTTGAATGCCATTTTTATCACCTCGAAGTTTCACACTTGAACGAGCTTTTCCGGAGCTTAGCCTTGTTGATTTTAATTAACAACTCTCATGTAAAAAATTCTAAACGCCGATCGTCCGGTGCTGAGGATCTACGCGGTGCGCAAGCCTGATCTGGCACTCTGGTGCCCAAAAATGGCCAGAAAATAAAGGCTGAAAGGCCAGGTGTTCGCTATTGACTTCACTTTGCCGTTCGGGTTGACTGGCTCTCGCAAGTGAAGTGAACATAATAATTAACAGCTAATAGGTGCATCATGTCGGTCCCTCTGCGTGCCGTTCAACTCAACGAAGCAAACGCATTCCTTAAGCAACATCCTGAGGTTTTGTACGTCGACCTTCTGATTGCGGATATGAACGGCGTGGTGCGCGGCAAGCGCATCGAGCGCACCAGTCTCCACAAGGTCTACGAAAAAGGCATCAACCTGCCGGCCTCTCTATTTGCTCTGGATATCAATGGCTCGACGGTGGAAAGCACCGGCCTGGGTCTGGACATTGGCGACTCGGATCGCATCTGCTATCCCATCGCCGATACCCTCAGCATCGAGCCTTGGCAGAAGCGTCCGACCGCGCAGTTGCTGATGACCATGCACGAGCTCGAAGGCCAGCCGTTCTTCGCCGACCCGCGCGAAGTGCTGCGTCAGGTGGTAAGCAAGTTCGATGACATGGGTCTGACCATTTGCGCGGCGTTCGAACTGGAGTTCTACCTGATCGACCAGGACAACGTGAACGGTCGTCCGCAGTCGCCACGCTCGCCGGTGTCGGGCAAGCGTCCGCACTCGACGCAGGTGTACCTGATCGACGATCTGGACGAATACGTCGACTGCCTGCAAGACATTCTCGAAGGCGCGAAAGAGCAGGGCATCCCGGCTGACGCCATCGTCAAGGAAAGCGCCCCGGCGCAGTTCGAAGTCAACCTGCATCACGTATCCGACCCTATAAAGGCTTGCGACTACGCGGTGCTGCTCAAGCGTCTGGTGAAGAACATCGCCTACGACCACGAGATGGACACCACGTTTATGGCCAAGCCATATCCGGGTCAGGCGGGCAACGGTTTGCACGTGCACATTTCGATTCTCGACAAACAAGGCAACAACATCTTCGCCAGCGAGGATCCCGAGCAGAACGCCGCGCTGCGACATGCGATCGGCGGTGTGCTCGAGACCCTGCCCGCGCAGATGGCGTTCCTCTGCCCGAACGTCAACTCGTACCGTCGTTTCGGCGCGCAGTTCTACGTACCGAACTCGCCAAGCTGGGGCATCGATAACCGTACCGTGGCGGTGCGCGTACCCACCGGTTCGGCGGATGCCGTGCGCATCGAGCATCGTGTCGCCGGCGCCGATGCCAACCCGTACCTGCTGATGGCCTCGGTATTGGCTGGCATTCACCACGGCCTGACCAACGAAATCGAGCCGGGCGCCCCGGTGGAAGGCAATAGCTACGAGCAGAACGAGCAAAGCCTGCCGAACAACCTGCGCGATGCATTGCGCGAACTGGACGACAGCGAAGTCATGGCGCGCTACATCGACCCGCTCTACATCGACGTGTTCGTGGCGTGCAAGGAAAGCGAGCTGGCCGAGTTCGAGAACTCCATTTCAGACCTTGAGTACAACTGGTATCTGCATACGGTTTAACGGGGGCTGACACTAAACCTGTGGCGAGGGAGCTTGCTCCCGCTGGGTCGCGAAGCGACCCCTCCTTCTACCTGAAAAGAAGGGGACTGCTGCGCAGTCCAGCGGGAGCAAGCTCCCTCGCCACAGGTTACTCATCGCTTGCCCATCGGTTAACACGATCACTTATTTCTCTGCGTAGAGTCACAACCATGACAAACACTCGCAGCGACTGGGAGCAACGCTTCCAGTCCTTGACACTAGAAGGCCGCGCATTCATCGACGGCCAATACTGCCCGGCACTCAGTGGCGACACCTTCGAATGCATCAGCCCGGTCGACGGCCGCTTTCTGGCGAACATCGCCAGCACCGACGAAGCCGACGCCAATGCGGCAGTTGCCGTCGCGCGCCGTGCATTTGAATCCGGCATCTGGGCGCGGTTGGAGCCCGCAGAACGCAAGCGCATCTTGATTCGCTTCGCGGACTTGATCCTGGCCAACCGGGAAGAGCTGGCGCTGCTGGAAACCCTCGACATGGGTAAACCGATCAGCGATTCCATGGCCATCGACATTCCAGCGGCCGCCAACGCGATCCGCTGGAGCGCCGAAGCCATCGACAAAATCTACGACGAAGTTGCCGCTACACCGCACGACCAATTGGGCCTGATCACCCGCGAACCGGCAGGCGTGGTCGCCGCGATCGTGCCGTGGAACTTCCCGCTGATCATGGCCAGCTGGAAGTTTGCTCCGGCCCTGGCGGCGGGCAACTCGTTCATCCTCAAGCCTTCGGAAAAATCACCACTGACGGCGATCCGCATCGCGCAACTGGCCCTCGACGCCGGCATTCCCAAGGGCGTGTTCAACGTGTTGCCGGGCTTCGGTCACACCGTCGGCAAGGCGTTGGCGTTGCACATGGACGTCGACGTGCTGGCCTTCACTGGCTCCACCGCGATTGCCAAGCAACTGATGATCTACGCCGGGCAAAGCAACATGAAACGCGTCTGGCTCGAGGCGGGCGGCAAGAGCCCGAACGTGGTGTTCGCCGACGCGCCGGACTTGCGCGCAGCGGCTCGGGCAGCGGCCAGTGCGATTGCCTTCAACCAGGGCGAAGTCTGCACCGCCGGCTCGCGCCTGCTGGTGGAGCGCTCGATTCGCGAGCAGTTCATTCCGTTGCTGGTGGAAGCGCTGCAAGCCTGGAAACCGGGGCATGCGCTCGACCCTGAAACCACCGTCGGCGCCGTCGTCGATCAGCGCCAATTGGACAATGTGCTGCGCTACATCCAGGTCGGCAAAGACCAGGGCGCGCAACTGATTGCTGGCGGCAATCGCACCCTTGAAGGCACCGGAGGCCTGTACGTGGAGCCAGCGATTTTCGACGGCGTGACCAATGCCATGACCATCGCCCGGGAAGAAATCTTCGGTCCGGTGCTGTCGCTGATCACCTTTGACACCGCTGAAGAAGCGCTGCAGATCGCCAACGACAGCATCTTCGGCCTCGCCGCCGGCGTCTGGACCAGCAACCTCAGCAAGGCGCACACCTTCGCTCGCGGCTTGCGCGCCGGCAGTGTCTGGGTCAACCAGTACGACGGCGGCGACATGACCGCGCCGTTCGGTGGGTTCAAGCAGTCGGGTAACGGTCGGGACAAATCGCTGCACGCGTTCGACAAATACACCGAACTCAAAGCGACCTGGATCAAGCTCTGACACCTTTACAGCGGCGGTCGCCGGCGCATGTCGGCGGCCCTCGGAGAAATGTATGAAACACAGCTCTACACAAAATCATGTAAACAGCTACTACGCCGCAACCCGCAACCAGACTGGCGATTACCCGGTTCTTGAAGAGCTGGTGGAATGCGACGTCTGCGTGATCGGCGCTGGCTACACCGGTCTGTCCTCGGCGCTGTTCCTCAGCGAAGCGGGCTACAGCGTAACGGTACTGGAAGCCGCCAAAGTCGGCTTCGGCGCCAGCGGTCGCAACGGCGGCCAACTGGTCAACTCCTACAGCCGCGACGTCGATGTGATCGAAGAGCGCTACGGCGACAAAACCGCCGAAGTGCTCGGCAGCATGATCTTTGAAGGCGCCGACATCATCCGTTCGCGCATCAAGGAATACGACATCAAATGCGACTACCGCCCTGGCGGCATCTTCGCAGCGCTGAACAAGAAGCAGCTCAATGGCCTGGCCGAGCAGAAGCGTAACTGGGAACGCTACGGCAACAACAACCTGAAAATGCTCGACGCCTCGGACATCCAGCGCGAAGTCGGTTGCGACAACTACGTCGGCGGACTGCTGGACATGCAGGGCGGCCACATCCACCCGCTGAACCTGGCCCTCGGCGAAGCCGCCGCGATCATTCGCCTGGGCGGCAAAATCTACGAACAATCCGCCGCCGTGGACATCTCCTACGGCGAGCCAATCACCGTGCGCACCGCCAAAGGCGTGGTGCGGGCCAAGTACCTGCTGATCGCCGGCAACGCCTACCTACCACAAGACCTCGACAACCGCGTGACCCGCAAAAGCATGCCTTGCGGTTCGCAAATCGTCGTCACCGAGCCGTTGTCGGAGAAGGTCGCCCGCAGCCTGATCACCAATAACTACTGCGTCGAAGACTGCAATTACCTGCTCGACTACTACCGCCTCACCGCCGACAACCGCCTGCTGTACGGCGGCGGCGTGGTCTACGGCGCCCGCGAGCCGGACGACATCGAACAACTGATCCGCCCGAAAATCCTCAAGACCTTCCCGCAACTCAAGGACGTGAAAATCGACTACCGCTGGACCGGCAATTTCCTGCTGACCATGTCCCGTATGCCGCAATTCGGCCGCATCGAGAAAAACGCCTACTACATGCAAGGCTACAGCGGCCACGGTGTCACTTGCTCGCACCTGGCCGGCAAACTGATCTCGGAAATGATCCGCGGCGACGCCGAACGCTTCGACGCCTTCGCCTCCCTGCCACACATGCCGATGCTCGGCGGCCGCACCTTCCAGGCCCCACTCACCGCCATGGGCGCGGCGTATTACGCCTTGCGAGACCGCTTCGGCATCTAGGTTGAACCTGCCGGCGGTCTCCGCCGGCCAAGGCTACGCATCACCCCTGTGGCGAGGGAGCTTGCTCCCGCTGGGGCGCGAAGCGGCCCCGCTTTTTGCCATTGATGCAATCCATGCGGGACAAACCTTCGTGGCCGAGGGGGCAAGCCCCCTCGCCACAGTTTCGACACCAGAACTGACTGACATCAGAAGCCGACAGCTTTTTTGCCAGCCGTTTATCGAACCTGCTGAGCAACACCCACAAACGTGATTTAATACCCGCCTTCCACGGTTCCGGGACGGGAAACGGCGTAATCCGCGGCCACCAGTCGCCCGCCACCCACCCCCATTACCCCTTAAGTAGTTCTCACATAAGGCTGTCATGGACACGGGCTCACGACTCAAATTAGTACGCGAAAGCTACAAACTGTCCCAGCGCGAGCTGGCCCGGCGTAGCGGCGTCACCAATGCCACCATCTCCCTGATCGAACAGAATCGCGTCAGTCCCTCCGTCAGCTCCCTCAAAAAACTGCTCGAAGGCATCCCCATGTCTTTGGCGGACTTCTTCACCTTCGACCAACCGCCACGCGAGCATCAGTATGTGTTTCGCGCCAATGAACAGCCGGACCTCGGGCGTCATGGGCTGCGGTTGTTGCTGATTGGCGCTTCGGTGCCGAGTCGGCAGATGCGGCTGTTGCGCGAGCAATACGCGCCTGGGGCGAGTTCGGGGGAAGAGCCGATTGTGCATGCTGAGGGGGAGGAGTGTGGGCTCGTAACTCGCGGCACGGTTGAGTTGACGGTGGATGGGCAGATTAGTGTGTTGAATGCCGGGGATGGATATTACTTCCCGACGACGTTGCCGCATCGGTTTCGCAATATTGGGGCGGATGAGGCAGAAATCATCAGCGCCAACACCCCGGCTAACTTCTGATACCTGAAGCAAACATTAAATCTGTACAGGCCTCCGGCGGGGCGACCAATACTTTCGGTCGCCCCTACCAGCAATTACCACTCCATACCTCAAGTGAGAGCGTCTGCGACGCCGTTCAAAGTGACTTCAAGTAGTCGAGAAGTTGTGACCTTTGGACATCACTGAGGCTGCCCACGCCATAGTCATGCCCGGCGTTGCTATTGCCATCAAGCTTGGTGTCGAAAAGAAACCAGTTCTTGTCCGATTTCTCGGTCTTGAATCCAACCCGTTTGTTATCGAACTCATTGGTCCCTGTGTAAAAACTCGACGGGCGCTGATGGGGTGGCAGCAGAAGGTCATTCAGGCTCGGTACAGAGCCGTTATGCAAATAGGGAGCTGTGGCCCAGATGCCGGTGAGGGGTCTTGCTTTATAGGCGAGAAGAGGAACGGTTGAACTGGCACGGTAGCAGTTGTATAGCCGTAGTGCTTTCTCATCCAAACGACTGAACAAGGCACGCTCCTTGAAGCCAGGGACTTTTTGAGGTTTGGTATCTATTCCAAGCAATCCATCGAAAGCCAGTTCGGCGACATCGCGCCCTTTACCCAGTAATGTCTCCAGGACGGTCACACCCAGCATGTTGTAGAGAAGGTCATTTGACTTGATGGGTCCTGATTTATCGACTTTGGAATAACCCGCCAACACTCCAGAATCCGCTTTAAATTGATAGGCATTGCACGCCATCCAGGGATCCGTGCCAATGGTCGAGTCTTTTGGGCTCTGGGCATTGAAATTGTCATTCGCGGAGATTGGAATCATGACCGCTTTGATGGGCGTGGCGAGATTGTTTCTATCAAGGGGGGCATGGCAGCCGGCACAATTTTCCGTAAATAATTTGGCGCCAGGCGTGAGGTCTTTTGGCAACTGCCCAGGCCACCGCGGAGGCTTCAGGGTATAAAGAGAACGTTCTAGAACATCCAGATTTTTCACGTTCACACTGGAGACAAACCCTGCCTTGGCCGCGGATTCTTTAACCGGGCGAATGTCGGCGAACACACCGATGGCCTCTCCTGCATTACGCCCCAGACCTCCGACATCGAGGCCTTCGCCCGTGAACGAGAAGAGTTTTGCTTTACTGACCATTCCGTTCCATTGGAGAACGTTGTGTTGAGGCGTATTCCAGAGAAATGGATAACTCACCGGCGCATCAGAGGGGTTAGGGGTAGGCGGTTTCGCTTGGGTGACTTGACTGATTTTGTTGAGAATGTGGCCCACTGCATCAAGGCGACCTGGGCCATATTGCAGATCTGTGGCATTCAATGTCTCGTTTTGGGCATAAAACGCATTCAAGCTATCCAGGGATTTTTTCAACCGTTGGCGATTCCCTTTCGACAGGTCATCACCCAGGACACTCTTTGCAAAGCGCTCAAATTTTTCAGGATCGGAAGCCGTTTTGCTTAAGGCCTCTCTAAAATATTTAAAGAAATTTTGAAAGTCGGCGTTCGTTGGCCCGCCATGGATCACAAGATTCTGCTCTTCAAATTTGATCTGAGCCGTGTGACAAGCAGAACAGTTCATCCCCACCCACGGCTCTCTCGACCCTTGTCCAAAAAACCAGCGGAGTTTAGTGAAAGACAGCTTGCTGTCGTGGCTATCATCCAAAACGAAACCCATCGGCAACGTAAAGCGCTTACCGTTATAAGACGGACGATAAGGCGTGTAACCGTAGGCGGAGATCGTTTTGTCACTCATGAACTTCTCCTCTGAACCAGGCTCTTCCAATGCAAGCGCCCAGGAGAGAGGGAGAATTCTCGATCCTTGTGAAAGTTCAAGCCAATTGGACTGGGTGGTGTCACTCCATCCCTGATCCAGAATGTCGGCAGCCTGAGCCATTGAATGAGCGCCGAAAAACAACAATGCAGCGCAGGCAAACGGGGGGGCTTTTAACTTGTTCATCAGATTCCCTTCTATTTGTAATTCCTGTTGAGACCCATCACGTTGGTAGCCAATAGCTACCAGCCATGAGTGTAGCCACAAAAAATATAGCTCTTTAATTTTGTTCCATGCCCCGTACCCGGACAGAGCCCGGGTTGTTCATTACGTAAAAAAGACCTTGCCGTTTGGCACTCCGCTTTTTCTCTGCGGACTACAGCGCCTTGGTGTTGTGAGCATTTTTCTACACCACATCAGGAAACGTCCTGCGCTCTCGTCGGAAGCGCCCGATTTAGCCATTACAAGTCATCCCTTAACCTCCTCGAATGAATCCGTTCATTGACGTCAAAATAGTGGCCATCTAATATCGCGCCACTATTGTGCTATCAGTCTCCATTCGAGGGATCGAACATGTACCCACCCGCCCTCGTGGCGAGGTTGTGCCTGGCTTTGCTGTGCCTTTCTCCGCTGAATCTTGCTCACGCCGCCCCCACCCCCGGTGAAACCGATCTGATCCGCGAACGTCAGGATCGCTTGCTCGACGAGCAGCGTCGGCGTCTCGAGGAGCTCAAGGAATTACCCGGCAAGGCAGCCAAACCCGCGCCTCCGACGGCCCCGGCCGACGCCCGTTGTTTCCCCATCAAGGACATCGAGCTCAAAGGCGCCGACAGTCTTTCGGACGGCGAGAAAAATCACCTGCTCAAGCCTTACATCGGCCAGTGCCTGGGCGTTACACAGCTCAACGAGTTGCTGAAAGTCATCACCGATCTGTACATCGAGAAAGGCCTGGTCACCAGCCGGGCCTACTTGCCGCAGCAGGATTTGTCCGCCGGGCATTTGAAGGTGCTGGTGGTCGAGGGCCGGCTCGAAGGGTTGAAGGGCGCGGAGGGCAGCCAGCTGTCGGACCGTGAACTGGCCATGGCTTTTCCCGGCAAGAGCGGGGAGCTGGTCAATCTGCGGGAAATCGAGCAGATGGTGGATCAGCTCAACCGCTTGCCGTCGAATCAGGCGCAGATGGAGTTGTCGCCGGGCAAGAACGTCGGTGGCAGCGAGGTGCTGGTCAAGAACACCCCGCAGAAGCCGTGGCGTGTCGGGTTGTCGCGCAGTAACGACGGCCAGCGCAGCACCGGCGAGCAGCAGTGGGGCACGACGTTCGATTGGGACAGCCCGCTGGGCCTGGCCGATCAGTTGATGCTGCGCGGCGGTCACGATGCGATGAGCGATCACCAGCACACCTCCAACAACGCGATGCTCAATTACAGCGTGCCGTGGGGCTGGTGGAACTTCAGTTACACCTACAGCCAGAGCGAGTACCGCTCGCAAGCCCAGGCCAACGGTTTCAACTTCAAGCAGACCGGCGACAGCGAAAACCATCAGTTGCGCGCCGAGCGGGTGATCCATCGCGACGCCCTGAGCAAGACCTCCCTCAGCACCGGTCTCTCGTACCTGCGCACCAACAACTTCATCGAAGACAGCAAGCTCAAGCTGAGCAGCAACCGCATCAGCGAAGCGCAGTTCGGCATCAACCACGGTCGGCGGGTCGGCAGTGCCTTCGTCAACCTCGACCTGGGCATGCAACAAGGCATCGGCGCGTTCGACGTCCAGGGTAACGGTGATCCGGGCCCCGGCGAGCCGAACGCGCGTTACCGCAAATACACCGCCACTGCGAGTTATCTGCAGCCGTTCAAGCTGTGGGGCGAGTCCTTCAGTTTCAGCAGCCTGATGACCGGCCAGCGCAGTGAAGACGTGCTGTTCAGCCCGCAGCGCACCAGCCTTGGCGGGCAGTCGTCGATTCGCGGTTACAAGGACCAGTCCTTGTCCGGTGACAGCGGCGGCTACTGGCGCAACGACCTGCGCTGGAGCCGTCCGGTAACCCTGGAATGGCTGCGCCCGGTGTTCGCCGAGTACGGCACCAGCCTGGGTTACGACCAGGGCGTGATCCGTGGCGACCGCTACAACGGCGATCAGCACGGGCGCATGTCCAGCGACTCCGTGGAGCTGTTTGCCCGGGGTCAGCATGTGGCCGCCAGCGTGACTTTTGCCCATTCCCTGGAACGCCCTGACGTGCTGACCGAGCGCGAAGCGCCGATCTATTTCCGCGTGGATTTCTTCCTCTAAATACGCCTCTTCGAGAACACTGACATGGACGTTCGCCATTACGCCTTCCTCGCTAACCAGCCCTCGGCTGCGGTCAAAAACCGCGAGCACTTCTGGGGCATGCCCAAGCGCGGGTTGGCGTTCCTGTTGGCCAACGTCATGTTCTGGCAGCCGATGTGGGCCCAGGCCGACGGGATCGTGGTGGCCACGCCCGGCACCAGCCTCGGCCAGGCGGGCAATGGCGTGCCGATCGTCCAGATCGCCACGCCCAACGGCACGGGTCTGTCGCATAACCAGTTTCACGATTACAACGTCGGCACCCAGGGCGTCATCCTCAACAACGTCGCCAACCAGACCGGCGCCACCCAGTTGGGCGGGATCATCGTCGGCAACCCGAACCTGACCAACGGGATCGCGGCGCAAACCATCCTCAACGAAGTGGTCGGCGGCAGTCCCAGCCAGTTGCGCGGCTACACCGAAGTGGCGGGTCAGTCGGCGCGGGTCATCGTCGCCAACCCCTACGGCATCAGCTGCAACGGCTGCGGCTTCATCAACACCCCGCGCGTGACCCTGACCACCGGCAAACCGGTGCTGGACAACGGTCGTCTCGATCGCTTCCAGGTCGATCAGGGCAGCGTCACCATCGACGGCGCCGGGCTGAACGCCAACAACGTCGATCGCTTCGAAATCATCACCCGCAGCGCGAAGATCAACGCCGAGATTCAGGCGAAAAACCTGACCATCATTGCTGGTCGCAACGACGTCAACGCCGACAGCCTCAACGCCACCGCCCGTGCCGATGACGGCAGCGCCAAACCACAACTGGCGATCGACTCTTCCGCGTTGGGCGGCATGTACGCCGGGGCGATCAAACTGGTGGGCACCGAAGCCGGGGTCGGGGTGAAACTCGACGGCAACCTGGCCGCCAGCGGTGGTGATATCCAGCTCGACGCCAACGGCCATCTCAGCCTGGCGCAGACTTCTGCGGCGGGGGCCGTGAACGTCAAAGCCGCCAGCCTCGATGCGCGTGGCCCGGTCTACGCCGGCACCGTCGTCAACGTGCAAACCCAAGGCAACCTGAGCAACCAGCAAACCCTTGCCGCGCGGGACAGCATCGCGCTGACGGCCGGTGGTGTGCTGACCAACAACGGCATCATCGAAGCCGGGGTCAACGCTGATACCAGTCGTAATGCCAATGGCGATGTGAACCTGAATGCGCAGAACTTCAACAACACCGGCAAGAGCGTGGTGGCCAGCCGCAACCTGACGGTCAATACCAGTCAGACCCTGAACAATCAGGGCGGCACGTTGAGCGCTGCGCAAACCGCCAACATCACCGTCGGGACTTTGGACAACCAGAACAATGGCCGGGTGTTGAGCAGCGGCAATCTCAATCTCACGGCTAATCAGGTCCTCAACAGCAACGGTCTGATCACCAGTACCGGTAATCTCAGCGCCACCCTCGGCCACCTGAACAACCGCACTGGCGAACTCTCGAGCCTGGCCACCGCGACGCTGCGCATGGGCACTCTGGATAACGTGGCAGGGCTGGTGAACGCCGGTCAGGCTTTGAGCATCACCGCCACGGGGGCGGTGAACAATCAGGGCGGCAAACTGACCAGCCTCGACAGCTTGAGCCTCAACGCTGGCACGGTCGATAACAGCAGCAAGGGCCAGATCGCCAGCAACCAGGCCCTGACGGTCAGTGTCAGCAGCCTCGACCAACACGATGGCGGGCAACTCACCAGCGGCACGTCGCTGACCCTGGACCTGAATCACGGCGAGCTGAATAACCAGAACGGTTTGATCAATGCCCCGGCACTGGTGCTGAAAAACCTCGCCCAGGTGAACAACCGCAACGGCGAAATATCCAGTGCCCAGGCGTTCACGCTGGCGGCCGACAGCCTCGACAACAGCAACGGCAAACTGCTCGGCAATCAGGCCGTGACCCTGCGCGTGCAGCAGGCGCTGACCAACATCAAAGGCTTGATCGCGGCGGCAAGCGTCGATGTACAGGCCGGTAGCCTGAACAACAACGGCGGCACCCTGACCAGTCGCGCCGGCCTCGAACTCAGGGTTAACGGCCAGCTCGACAATCAGGATCAAGGACTGATCAACGCTACCCAAAACCTGAACATCAACACGGCGAGTTTGAACAACCAGAACGGCGGCTCGTTGCTCGGCAGCGCCATTGCCATCGACTTCAGCGGCGCCATGGGTGACCTGAACAACGCCAATGGCCTGATCACCACCACCGGTCAACTGAGCATCCGCAACCTGCGGGACTTGAACAACCGTGGCGGTGAACTCTCCAGCAGCCAAAGTTACATGCTGACGGGCCGTAACCTGGACAACAGCGACGGCAAACTCATCAGCCGTCAGCAACTGGACCTCACCGCCGATGCCACCACTAACCTCAATGGTCTGATTTCCGGCTGGCAAAGCCTGAGCCTTCTGGGCGGCAGCCTCGACAACCGCAATCAAGGCACCTTGTCGAGCCGCGACGGTGACGTGCTGGTGGACCTCACCGGCGCTGTGCGTAACAGCAACGCCGGTGCTCTGGTCAGTAACGGCACGTTGAAGGTCACGGCGGCCAGCCTCGACAACAGCGACAACGGCATTCTTTCCAGTGCCGGTGCGCAAACCTTCGTCATTGCCGGAACACTGAATAACGCCCAGGGCGGTTTGATCGACAGCGGCGCCGCTCTGGATATTCAGGCCCAAACCCTCAGCAACGCCAATGCAACCATCAATGCCCAGCAGGACATCAGCTTCACCGGCACCGATCTGAACAATAGCGCCGGTACCTTGGCGGGCAAGGGCGCGATCACCCTCGATCTGCTCGGCACCCTGACCAATACCAGCGGCAAACTGGCGAGCAATGGCCCGCTGGTGATTCAGCGCGCGGTGCAGGTCGACAACCAGGGCGGCCAGTTGGCCAGCCAGGGTTTGCTGAGCCTGTTGACCGGTGGCCTCGATAACCGCAATGGCGGCACTGTCGCGGCCAGTGAATTGTTGACGATCACGGCCAGTGGCGTCGTACAGAACAGCGCCAACGGTCAGATCTTCAGCAGTAACGCCGGCCTGACGCTCAATGCCGCCAGCCTCGATAACGCCAAGGGCACCCTGCAAAGCCAGGGCGACTTGACGGTGAAAACCAGCGGCGCCATCGATAACCAGAGCGGGCGCATCGTCGCCAAGGGCGGCAACCTCGACATCACCGCCGCCAGCCTCGACAGCCGCGGCGGTGTGCTCTCCAGTCTGCAAGGCGCCTTCAGCAGCCAGATCACCGGTGTACTGCGCAACGGCTATGACCTGAACAACAACCGTCAGGGCGGGATCATTCAGGCCCAGAGCCTGAACCTCAAGGCATTGGCCGGCCTCGACAACTACGGCGGGCGGATCACTGCGCAAACCGGTGATGCCATCGTCGACACCGGTACCAACGGCAACTTCGACAACCGCAATGGCGGTCTCTACGCCAAGGGCCGGGTCAGCGTCACCGGCAATAACTTCGACAACAGCGGCGACAACGACGGGCAGATCGGCGGGCAACAGATCGACCTGAGCCTGCGCGGCGCATTGAACAACCGCTTGGGCATCATCGAAAGTGAAAGCACGCTGACCATCACCGCCGCCAGCCTCGACAACCAGACCGGTCAGCTGCGCGCGCTAGGCGCCAATGGTAAAACCGCGTTCGCCATCGGGGGCCTGTTCGACAACCGCAACGGCCGTGTGGAATCCGCCAACAATGACCTGAGCCTCGGCGCCGGTGGTCTGTTGAACGTCGGCGGCAACGTGCTGCACGTCGGCACCGGCCTTTTCGACATCGCCACCGGTCAACTGGGCAGCGCTGGCGGCAACTTCGTCACCCGTGGTGGCCTGACTCTGGCCGCCGCCAGCTGGACCAACAGCAGCGTGATCCAGGCTGATCGCCTGACCGTCAATATCAACAGCCTCAACCAGACGGCCAGCGGTCAGTTGCTGGCGGTCAGCACACTGACCGGTAGCGGCGGTAACTGGAATAACGATGGCTTGATCGCGAGTGACGACAGCCTGAGCCTGACGCTCGGTGGCACGTACTCGGGCAATGGCCGGGTCAGCAGCCTGGGAACGTTTGGCCTCAGCGCTGCACAACTGAACCTCAATGCAGCATCGAGCCTCGCCGGTGGCGGCAACACAACCATTTCCGTGGGTGGACAGCTCAGCAACGCCGGTCGCCTGACATCGGCTGCCGACCTGACCCTGACGGCCGGCAGCGTAAACAACACCGGCACCGTGGGCGCCGGCAAGAACCTGACGTTGACCACAGGCGCGTTGCTCAACGACCGCGGCTTGATCTTCAGTGGCGCAGACATGCAGCTCCTGAGCCCCAGCTTCACTAACCGCTACGGGCAGGTCTACAGCCTGGGCAGTACGCTCATCGCCAGGGACAAAAACAAGACCAAGGCTGATCTGCTGGATAACAGGTCTGGAGGGATTGAGAGTACCGGCGACCTGACGATCGCGGCCACGACGGTTAACAACGTCATGGATGTGTTGCAGTACACCGAGCATGAGAAAAGTGTCGCGACCATCACTCAATTGTCATGCGCACTGATCTCGTATGGGTGTGATGACCGTGGCGGTGGCCGCATCAACGCTCTTTGGGAAATTGCAGAAACCGATCGCCTGAAGGTCACGCTTCATTCTGAAGCCGCCTCGATCAACAGCGGCGCGAACCTGACGATTAACGCCGGCGAAGTGAACAACATCAGCAGCAACGTTACGGCTGCCGGGAATTTAACGATCACGGCGTCGACGATCAACAACAAGGGTGTGCAAGAGCAGGACATCGAAACCACCCGGCGATTCGTGAGCTGGGTCAACGAAACCGCTTCGGCCATCAACATGGCTGACCTCTTCACCCAACGAAACAATCCGACCCCTTCGGCCACTGTCGAACAGGACTTGAGCAACTTTCTGGCCTGGATGGGCGAAACACTGCCAACCAGCAGTCGCACCATCAACGGTGAGTCCCTGGATGCCATCATCCAGGCCGGCGCAAATGTCACCCTCAATGCCACCCAGAACATCAACAACAGCGTGGTTCGCCCGTTCTATGCCTATGTGGCGGCAGGTCATACCAAGGCTGACACGGGAGTAGGCAGTGGCTACTCGACGCCGATCCAGATCAACCAGCAACTTGCTCCCGACCTGGCCCAGCAGCAAGTCAACCCGCTCACGCTTCCCGGCTTCAGCCTGCCCAGCAGCCAGAACGGCCTATTCCGTCTGAGCCAGGAAGGCAGCACCAACCCGACCGCCACCGGCCCACAAAGCTGGACCCTCACCGGCGCCGGCGTCACCTCGTCCACCAGTGCGCCGGTCACCCTCAACCGCGTCCAAGGTCTGCCAAGCAACGCCGGCAAATCCCAGCCGCACAAATACCTGATCGAAACCAACCCGGTCCTCACCGACCTCAAGCAATTCATGAGTTCGGACTACCTGCTGTCCGGCCTGGGCTACAAACCCGACCAGAGCGCCAAGCGCCTGGGTGATGGGCTCTACGAGCAGAAACTGGTCCAGCAAGCCGTGCTCGCCCGCACCGGTCAACGCTTCATCGACGGCCAGACCTCGGACGAAGCGCTCTACAAGTACCTGATGAACAACGCCATCGCCAGTAAGGACGCGTTGAACCTCAGCCTCGGCGTAACCCTCACTTCACAGCAAGTCGCGGCCCTGACCCACGACATCGTCTGGCTCGAAGAACACGAAGTGAACGGCGAAAAAGTCCTGGTGCCGGTGCTGTACCTGGCCAACGCTAACAACCGCCTGGCGGCCAACGGCGCGCTGATCCAGGGCCACGACGTGACCCTGATCGCCGACAAGGACCTGCACAACGCCGGCACCCTGCGCGCCAGCCAGAACCTGGATGCGACGGCCAAGAAAGATTTGGTGAGCAGCGGGTTGGTGGAGGCGGGGGAACGGTTGAACTTGCTCGCCACCAATAATTTAACCAACAAGGCGGGGGGGATCATTGCCGGGCGGGACGTGACGCTCAAGGCCACGAACGGCGACGTCGTCAACGAGCGCACGGTGACCTCCCACGACAGCAGCGTCGGCGACTACAGCCATGCGCGTGACTTCGTGGACAGCGCCGCCCGCATCGAGGCCGCGAACAAACTGGTGATCAACGCCGGGCGCGACGTCCTCAATAGCGGCGGTGTGCTGAAAAGCGGTGGCGACATGACCATCGATGCCAAGCGCGACGTCAGCATCACCGCCGTGGAAGAGCGCAAGTCCGAAAGCCGTACCGACTTCCTTGACTCAAGCCTCACCCAGCACGGTGCCAGCGTCAGCGCGGGCGGTAGCCTGACGGTCAACTCCGGCGGCGACGTGACCGTGGTGGCGAGCAAGCTCGACGCCAAGGGCGACGTGACGATCGACGCCAAGGGCGACCTGCTGTTCGCCACCGCCGCCGACGAACAACACAGCTACTTCAAGGACAAAAAGGAAACCCGCCAGGAAGACCACGTCAGCCAGATCGGCACCACGCTGGAGGCCGGCGGCAAACTCACCCTCAAGTCCGGCAAGGACATGACCCTGATCGCCAGCGACATCAGCGCCGGCAAAGAAGCCTACCTGCACGCCGACGGCGACCTGCAACTGCTGGCCGCGCAGGACAGTGATTACTCGCTGTACGACATGAAGAAAAAGGGCAGCTTCGGCAGCCTGAAAACCCAGCGCGATGAGGTCACCGACCTCGTCCATGTGGGCACCAAAATCAAGTCCGGCGGCGACCTGACGTTGTCCAGCCGCGGCGATCAGCGCTATCAGGCGGCCTCGCTTGAAAGTGCCAATAACATCACGCTCGACAGCGGCGGTGCGATTGTCTTCGAAGCGGTGAAGGATCTGCATGACGAGAGCCATATCAAGAGCGATAGCAACGCCGCGTGGATGTCCTCGAAAGGCAAGGGCAACACCGACGAGACATTGCGCCAGACCCAGATGATTGCCAAAGGCAACATCACGATCAAGGCGGTGGAAGGTCTGCGAATCGACCTCAAAGAGGTGAATCAGCAAAGCGTCAGTCAGACCATTGATGCGATGGTCAAAGCCGACCCGCAACTGGCCTGGCTGAAGCAAGCCGAAGCACGGGGCGATGTGGACTGGAAGTTGGTCAAGGAAATCCACGAGTCGTTCAAGTATGAAACCTCGGGGCTTGGGCCTGCTTCTCAGATGATCATTGCGATCGTCATGGCGGCTTTTGTCGGCCCTGCGGCACTGAGTGCTTTTGCCGGTATGGGGACCATCGGAGCCGCAGGCCTTGCTGCAGTGGCTTCTGGTGCGGCAACGAATGCGGCCACCAGCTTTATCAACAATGGTGGGAATCTTGGAGCGGTGTTCCAGGACGTGACGTCCTCGGAAGCGCTCAAAGGGTATGTGATTTCGGGTGTGACGGCTGGTGTAACAGCTGGGTTTTTTAAAGACATTCTGAAAACAACGATTACAGGCAAGGTAGACCTCAGCAGCCTGGAAGGGATTGGGCGGTTTGGCGTTAATCAGGTGTTGCAAGGCGGGACGTCCGCGTTGCTGGGCAAGGCGCTGGGGGAAGACGTCAACGTTAGTGATGTGTTGAAAACTGCCTTGTTCAACACATTGGCGGCAGCCAGCTTCAACGCCGTGGGCGATTACACCAAAGGCGTGTTTGACGATGGTTCTGCAACTAAAGTCGTCATTCATGCCATGGTGGGTGGGCTGCTCTCAGAGGTAACAGGTGGTGATTTTGCAACCGGAGCCTTGGCGGCGGGTGCGAATGAAGCGCTCATCGTCGACCTGAATAAATTGGTCGGTGGTAATCCTGATCTGCTCTCGATGGCGTCGCAGATCGTGGGGGTGTTAGCGGCGTCGACGCAAGGGGGAGACGCAGATGCTTTGCAAACTGGGGCTTGGGTGGCGGATAACGCTACGAAGTACAATTTTGATATGCACTTGCCGCCAGGTTTGACTGAGTATGCACAAGCGGCAAGCTCTCTCGCCGAATACATGCAAAGCCAGGGAGCGTCACCTGAAGACATTGCCCAAGTACAACGAGCACTCGTTGAAGGGCAGGGCTTTGATGGTGTCCAGCCTGCGAATGAGTTTGTCAAGGCGTGGGGCCAGTTCGTGGCCGGGGAGCTAACCGGTTTAGGATTAGCAGCTATACTCGGGAGGGCCGGTTCTTGGTTTGCAAAAGGCACGTTGAACACATCCTTGCTTGATGAGTTAACTGCTAATGGTGTGAAATTTACCCCAGAGAATGTCATCGCAACGACTCGCAGTTCTAGCGGGAAAGTTGTATTCCTAGAGACCGGAAACTCAAAAGCTGGGTTGCAGCACATCATTGAGGAGCATGGTAGCCAATTCGCTCAGATGGGTGTGTCAGAGGCTCAGATTCCGGGAGTAGTGATGAGGGCGGTTTCTG
The DNA here is from genome assembly GCF_024749225.1 of Pseudomonas sp. B21-019. Taxonomy (NCBI): domain Bacteria; kingdom Pseudomonadati; phylum Pseudomonadota; class Gammaproteobacteria; order Pseudomonadales; family Pseudomonadaceae; genus Pseudomonas; species Pseudomonas sp. B21-019. The sequence goes on along the minus strand of NZ_CP087193.1, from coordinate 3,715,745 downwards.
AGGGTAAGCTCGTTGGTTATCAAGGCTCTGGAGTTGGGCGCCCGATTTATGAGTTAAATATTAACGGTCAGACGCAGCGAATAGCTGTGACTGTTGGTGATAACGGCTTCGTTGTCGGTGCAAATCCAAGGGGGAGCGTTAAGTGAAATGTATAAAATTAATGGCGGATTATCAGTGTTATCCGATTTGGAATATGTCCCCCGGCGAATATGGGGACATGGCTCCTTGTGAGCTTCCGATCTCTAAAGAGCTTCAGGAGCGTCTGTTAAAGTGGGCCGCCATTTATGATGAAACACTGGATGTTGATTATCCGCCGAACTCCGGGTTCAAGAGTGAGGAGTTGGAGCGTGAGTTTAAGTTGGAGGGGGAGCGATTAGTTATAAGTTTGAGGGGTGAGCTCGGGCCAGAATTTTCTGTGTCTCTTAAAATTTAGTTGGTGCAAAAGAGGCAGATAGTGTCACACCTCATGCGGTTGATGATATTCGGTTCTCGCAAAATAGCGTCTCATTCAATAAAGCTGGCCGAGTAACGGGTACAAATTACACATACGACGATTTAGTCCAAAGCATGCGGACTAATGGTTGGAAAGGTGATCCAGTTGACGTTGTTAAAATGCCTGATGGCAAGCTGACTAGCATGGATAACACTCGAATCGCCGCAGCCAGAGAGGCAGGGATCGATGTTAAAGCTAGCGTTCGTGGATTTGATGAGCCATTGACGCCAGCTATCCAAGAGGCTAGAGGGTGGCAGAACTTTAATACTTGGGGAGCGAAAGCGGGGACAGACCACATTTATCGAGGGGCTGGATAATGCTCCTTCAATTTAATCGTGGTCTGTCCCCGATTTCTCGTTCGTTGCCGGACGGGACGGTCAGAGTTCAGTCTCCCTCAACGAAATCCCCACCAAGACCTGCTACGTTGGATGAAATTTCATGATAAAGATCAATACAGTTAAGCCGTTTAGTGGTTTGAATAAGTATGAGCTATGGCGATCCCAGTGGGCGGATAAAAGTGGCATTGATATATTTTCTTACGTGAGTGATATGTGTAGTCCTGAGGATTCATTGTTGTTTTGTCGGCTATTATTTCCTGATTTTGTCGTCGTGGGTGAAGCTGTTATTCTAGAAAATAAGTATGATGCTGATGTTTTTTTATCTTGGGTGAAGAATTTTGATGGTGATATTAGTGCGGTCGAGAGAATGTTGAATCACACTCATCTATATGATGTTTTTGCAGGCTGTACTGATAAGGTGGATGATGCTGTCTTTGAGCAGTTGTGCGAAATTGTCGCATTATCTTGGCGTTTGGTTTTAAAGGATAAGTTTCCGGAGAGGTTGTTTTCTGTTGAAGTCTCCAATTCTGATCAGGACTACGGTCCTGTTGTTACTTTTTTTCAAGTTATTAAGCAGGCGTGAGAGGGTTAGGGAGGGATTATTTGTTTGACTTTGTGCTGTGGTCAGAAAATAAATCTGCCCAATTTTTTGAGGGGGATAAGTATTAACTCTTCGGTGCCTAGGTGAGCTTTAAGAGTTTGAGTCTTCCGGGTATGGATGGGATTGTTGGAGGATGTGGTATTTTTCCAGTTAGAATCAGAGGCAGTAATGATTCGGAGAGTTTAAGTCTGGAGTTGTAGGCGGGGCACTTTGCCATTCATCAGAGCTGTGCAAGAGTCAGTATATGGATATCAAGAAAAAAACACTCATCACCGCCTTCTCTCTACTCACCGCCTGCAGCATCAAACCACTGGAACCCTACATCGAACCCGCGTCGGACGTTCCGACGGCGAAGCTTCGGGTGATTACCAATGGTTATGTGCGTGGCAATGCATACACGGGGTGTAGCGCGGATACCAAGGTGTTGGCGAAGGCGGGTCGTTTTTTCGGTGAGCATCAGCCTAGCGTGAACTACCCACAGATGCCTCTCGTGCCACAGCAACTGAATATGGTTGCGCGCTTCGCACCGAAAATGCCGGAGTATCTGGGGGCGACGAGAATGGCTGAGGGGGCCTACACCGAGATGGCCCCTGAATACCTTGTCCCTGCGGGCAAACCTTTTTTGTTGGAGCGTTTGAAGCTTTTCGCCGGTAGTTACGGCAGTACGTATCAGACCTGCCCCGAAGCCACGCGGCTTTTTGTCTTTGAAGAAAACAAGAGCTATGAAGCCGATATCGGCCTTGTTTATCGGCCCGCCGCTGAGGGTAACGGACAGGCAATATGTGCGTTTAGTGTGTATGAGGTGGTCCCGTCCGGGAAATCTAGTCGTCCATTGTCGAACGTACTCAATTTTGAGCCTCCCGCTGATTCTAACTGTGGTCGGCACTGACCAGATTGTCAGGCTAACGAGAAAAGGGGGCGGTGTCCCATCCTGAACAAGGTTCACACCTTCCGATCTGTTTTTCAGGAGAGCGCAATGGAATCAGGACCAGGCACACTTGTGTGGCCGCAGTATGGCCTTGCCAGCCTGGACGTTGCATGAGCCTGTGTGAGGGTTTTTCGGTGATTTTGGTGCCGTAATATTCCGGATTGCCACGATTGACAGCCCTCACAACTTGTAGGAATTTAGCCGCCCGCAGGTAAGGGATATCTGCTGATGGCCAAAAGATGGCCGTTGTTCACAACACAAAGGATTGTCTATGCAAGGTTCAAACACCGTTGCTCAACAGGTGTGCGGTCAGCTGGTGCACGAGCATCAGAACACCCCACACATGAACATTGCCGAGCAAATCCTCGAATGTCTGTTTCGCCGTCGTAGCCTCGCCCCGGGGCAGGATCACGAACTGTCGTCGCAGGTGCTGGAACCCCATCTGACCAAGGTCATGCAGGCGGTCGAGAGCGGTCGCAAGATTGAAATGGTCTTGCCAGCCTTTCCCGGCAAATCGCCCAGCCGCAAGAAAACCCTGAGTCATCTGCCCGATCTTGCTGAACATCATGCTATCGATGAGTTAAACCGCCTGTGCACAGAGATCCAGGAGATCTACGCACCGGGCGCGCTGATTCATATTTGTTCCGATGGCTATGTGTTCTCTGACTTGGTGCATGTTCCCGATTCCGACGTCAAGGCCTACACCGACGCTATCCAGCACTACGCCGAGCAGCACTACCGCGGTACGTTTGCCCATTTCGATCTCCGGGATGCCTACCCTCAGCTGGATTGTCTGGACGCCATGCGTGAAGAGATGATGATCGAGCACGGTCAGTCATTGATCTTGTTGCAGCAGCGCTTCAAGGATGATCCGCACATGATGTTGATGTACTGCGGCATCCATCGCTTTCTTTCCGAGGATTACTCGGGACTGAAAGTATTCGCTGGCATGAGCCTCAACGCAGTGAAGAAGGTCGCCAAGCCGGCCTCGCAGCGGGTGATCCAGCGCAGTGAAGCCTGGGGTGCGCTGTTACAGGCGCGTTACCCGCATTGCCTGCGCCTGTCGATTCACCCGCAGCTGGCGGTCTCGACGAAGATCGGTATCCGGTTGGTGCCAACCAGTGACCTGTGGCGTACGCCCTGGCATTCGGTGGCCATCAAGCGACGGGGTGTGGTCACGCTCGAAAAACGCAGCAATGTCGATGAGCGCTATCACCGCCTGGTGTTCCGCAAGGGGCGTCCTTGTCATTACGCCAGTGCTCAATGATGACGTCTCGGTTACGGGTCGAAGCCGTACTCTTCGATTTGGACGGGACTCTGGTCGACACCTTGCCCGACATCACCTGGTGCTTGAACCAAGTGCTGCTCGAACACGGTTGCCCGGCGCTGACCTCGGAAACAGTGCGGGGGTATATCGGCGGCGGCACCACGGCGATGAGCGAGCGGGTCGCCGCGCAGTTTGGCATAGTCGATGCGGTCGCCTTGCACCAGCGCTATGTGGCGCTCTATCAGCACAACCTGGTTCAATTTTCCCGTCCATTCAGCGGTGTCTTGGAATTGCTCGAAGGCTGCCGACAGTTACAGCTACCGCTGGCTATCGTGACCAACAAGGCCGAGGAAATGGCGTTGCAGGTTTCCACAACGTTGCTGCCGCAGAATGCTTTCGGGCCAATTCTGGGACATCGCGCAGGCAGGTCGCTCAAACCGCAACCGGAGGTGGCATGGGAAGCCGCCCGGCGGTTGTCGGTTGATCCGCAACGCTGCTTGTTCGTCGGTGACACGGAGATCGATCTGCAAACGGCCCGTGCTGCAGGCATGTATTCGGCGGCAGTCACTTGGGGCTATGGCCTGACACCAGACTTGCAGGCCCAGGCCCCGAACTTGTGCTGTGAACACCCGGCCGAATTGCTGCGCATTTTGCAGCAAGCCTGCGGGGCTGCGCATGCGTTCACCGAGCATGGCGACACCGTCAAATCCTATTGATACACACACCCTCAAGGAAATTGTTCTATGGAACATAGAGACGCCTGGATCGCTGCCGTCAGCGATTTGCTGGCCGGTTATCTGCTCAAAGGCACGGATGATTGTTTCGACACACAAGGCAGGGCGCATCTGGCGCTTCGATTGGGGCACTGCTTCGATCAGGGCCTGCCAGTGCGTCTGGTTTTGCCAGGCTTTCCCTGCAAGTCGCCAAACGCCAGCGACCAGACCTTCGGCGTGCTGCCGGACTACGGCGAGGTCATGGCCATCGAGCGCCTCGACCAACTCGGCCAAGCCATTGCCGCGTTGCACGCACCGGGCTGCGTGGTGTCGATCCTCAGCGACGGCACGACCTTCAATGACATCGTCGGCGTGGCCGACGACGTTCGCGCCGCCTACAACCGGGCGTTGCGTGAACTGTGCACCACCCACACGATTGAGTGGGTCAGCATGGAAGACCTGTTTCCCCAGGCCCAAAGTGCCGAGTCGGTTCGCGCCAGCCTGATCAAGCAGGCCCGTTTGCCGTGGAAAAACCTTGGTGAACTGATCGAGCAGAGCCGCGACGATGAATCCCTCAGCCGGGCGCATGACGACCTCTGCAGTCACCTCTACAACGACCTGCGTCTGTGCCGCGAAGACGGGCAGAGCGAGGACGAGTACCTGCAACAAATCAACTTCAAAGCCTACCAAATGATGTATCGCGGGCAGGCATTGAACGCGGCAGTGGACCGTTTCTTTGGCGATGACATTCGCTTGTCGGTCCATCAATACAGCAATGCCGGCCCCAAATTCACCTTCGGCCTGGCCGAAGGACTCAAGCGTGTGTACAGCCCCTGGCACGCCGTGCCGGTGTGCAACCTCGACGGCAGCCAGACCCTTCGCACCCGTGCTCAGGTCGACCTGGACCACCATGTGCTGATCACCTATGAGGGGCGGCCATGGCTCTACCATCAAACAGAAAACCCGCAGGCCCAAGGCTTCGAGTACGAACTGCAAAAACTTCCGCTGTTTGGCCTGGTGGTGCGAGACCCGTTGGGGCTGGGTTTCGAACGACTCTCCACCGGCCTGCTGGAAGCACTGGTGGAAACCTTCGGTTTCGTCTGCCTCAAAGGCTGCCGCTTCGATGACCAGGACAGCTTTGCTCGCAGCTGCGAACGTTTCGGCACGCTCTACGAATGGGCCTTCGGTGCCGTTCACGTGGTCAAGCCTGCGGACAAACCCCAAGGCGTGGTGCACTCGCTGGAGAAAACACCGTTGCACTGGGACCTGAACATGCTGCCCGACAGCGATGCGCAAGTTCAACGCAACCCGAAATTCTGCGCCAGCAAATTCATGCTGTACTGCAAGACCGCGCCGCAGCCGGGCGAGGGCCAGACCACCATCGTCGACAGCCGCAACGTACTGCGCAAGGTCGGGCAGCAAGTCGCCCGACAATGGCTGGGCGTGAACATCACCTACTACACCAAAATGACCTACTTCGGCGGCTCGCCACGCATGTACAGCCTGGTGGATCACCACCCCCGCAGCGGCGAGCTCATCCTGCGTTACCAAGAGGGCACCGACTCGACATTTCAGACCTTGAGCCAGTCTGTGCAGGACCATGACGAGCAGGCTCAGCAGGCGTTGCTGGAACAGGTCAATGCGCTGGTTTATGACCCGGAGTGTCTGATTGCTCATCAATGGAGTGAGGGTGATCTGGTGCTGATCGACAACTATCGGACGCTGCATGGGCGGCTGCCGATGTCGGCGGGTTCTTCGTCGCGGGAGTTGTGGCGGGTGCAGGTTTACTGATTGTTGTTGTCAGAGTCGGAGCAGGAAGCAGAAAAACCGCAGTAATGCGGTTTTTCTACGACTGAAATTAAGTCACTGACCCTTGGGCGTATCAAACCCACGCTGCTCAATCACCCGAAACACATCGCTCACATCCTGAACCATGATCCGGGCGATGTTGGTGACGGTGTTGATGTCGTGTTCGGCGTAGTCGGGGAGGCTGGTGCAGGCCATGAGGTTGAGGTATTTGAGGACGGCGTTGAGGCGTTCGCTGAGGCAACTGTGGAGTTCGCGTATCGGAGCGTCGGCGTCGATGAGGAGGACGGGGTGGTCGGTGGCGAAGTGGGACATTGGGGAGTAGTGGCGGAGCGGGGTATTCGTGCTCATAAGTAAATCTTCCTCGTATCTGTAAGAAGAACTACTGCCGTTCGCTGCGAAACGAATGGGTGGTAGCTATGTGCGGGTTCGCAGACCGAGGATACGAGGAACCCGGCAGACCCGAAGATCTCCCACACACAGCCACCATAAACGGAGTACGGGCGCGTTTGTGCGACCGTTGCTGGTTTTGGGGTGCAAGGTTACTACACGTATCGTCAGGGCTGCGAAACCCTATCGCTGAATTCGCTCAGCGACAGACCCACTCTAGGCAGTGATTTTGGTAGCCGCAACCGGGCTGTAGGACCACACGCGGTCACTGTGGCGAGGGGGCTTGCCCCCGTTCGGTGGCGCAGCCGCCGCAAAACCGGGCGTTGCGGTGTGTCTGAGGAAACGGGCTAGCAGGGTTTGGGGCTGCTTCGCAGCCCAACGGGGGCAAGCCCCCTCGCCACAAAGGGCAGATTCCTACACGTTTTGCAGACTTCAAAATCCTGGCCGCGCGCTCATCGAACGATCAGGCGCGGGATATTCGGCGGTGAGGTCGCTTGCTTCCGCTCAGCGCCGCCGCCGTCGTAGACTGAAAGCCAATGGCAAATCAAGGATGGAACGCGCCCATGATCGAAATCGGCAGCCGCAACAACGCTCCCACGCCGCAGCACAAAACCCAGGACATTTACCTCTTCCACATCGACCTTTCCCGGCCGGACGCGCCTTTTTGTTTCGAACAGTCCATCGGTGGTGGTCATTGCGAGCAGGGCGGGGCGGCGTGGTTGGCGGTGTCGGCGCTTGAGGCTTGGCCGGGTGAGTGGCGTCTGCATTTGCAGAAGTCCGGCTGTGGCTGGGTCGCTGAGCTGGTGGATGGTCATCCGGGCGTCGATCAGGCGACGCTGGTGTCAATGATTCTCAAAAAAGGTGACCAAAAAAGGTGACAGATCTATTTGATAAATAGACCTGTCACCTTTTCTTCCACTATCAGCTGAAACCCATCAAGGCACTCATCCAACGGAGTCCCCATCGGTTGGCCACTACAAACCACAATACCCCTACGACTTGAAACGCCCCACCAGCCCGTTCAGTTCATCCGAGAGGTGCGACAGCCGGCCTGAGTCTTCTTGCGCGGAGTTGGCCAGGCTTTCGACCAGCCGTGCTTCGTCGTAGATCTGCTGGATATGTCGATTGATCTCTTCGGCCACACTGTGCTGTTCTTCCGCCGCTGCCGATATCTGCAGGTTCTGATCCCGGATTTCATTGACCGACAACTGGATGCCTTCAAAGCTGTCACGTGCGTTCTCGATCGAGGACACGCTGGCACGCGACAGGTCCAGGCAACTTTCCATCTTCTGCGAAACTTCCTGGGTCTTGCTGCCGAGCGTGTTGAGCAACTGGTCGATTTCCCCGGTGGAGTCGGACGTGCGCTTGGCCAGGGCTCGGACCTCATCCGCGACCACGGCAAAACCCCGGCCCTGGTCACCCGCCCTGGCGGCCTCGATCGCCGCGTTCAGTGCCAGCAGATTGGTCTGCTCGGCGATGGCGCGGATGGTGCCCAGAATCTGGTTGATGCTGCGGCTGCCTTCTTCCAGCTCCACCATGGCCTGGGAAGACTCGGTCAAGCGACGACCCAGGCGGTTGACGTTCTGGGTGGTCAATTCGATCTGCTGTTTGCCTTCGGCCACACGGTGGTGTCCGTTCTCGGCGGAGTCGGCTGCGGTGCTGCACGAACGGGCCACTTCGTTGGCGGTAGCGACCATTTCGTTGAATGCCGTGGACACCAACTCCACCGCTTCACGCTGACGACCGGCCGCCTGATTCATGTTATTGGCCACCTCGCTGTTGACGCGCGAGGCATCCTGCAGGTTGGTCGATGCGGCGCCGATACGTTGTATCAACTGGCGTATCGCGGCGAGAAACTTGTTGAACCAGCCTGCCAGTTCTGCAGTTTCGTCCTTGCCCTGCACCTCGAGATCGCGGCGCAGATCACCTTCGCCTTCGGCAATCGATTGCAACCCGGTGCTGACCTGGCCGATAGGCTTGACGATCACCCTGGCGAACGCCGCAGCGAGCAGCGCAAAGAACAGCACCAGCACAACCACGATAACCGCCGTCAGGTAGGTCATGCGAGTGGCCGCGGCCATGACTTCGCTGTACTCGATCAAACCAACGTAACGCCAACCAAGGCCGGGCGATGTCCAGACATTGGCCATGTACCTGACCCCGTTGATTTGCACCTCGGTGGAGCCCTGCGCGGTGGCAGCCAGTTTGGCGTAGGGCTCGCCCAGGTCCTTGAGCTGCTTGAAGCTGTGCCCGGCGTCACGCGGGTCGACCAGCACGGTGCCGTCCTCGATCAACATCACGTAGCCGCTTTCGCCGAGCTTGATGCTTTTGACCAGTTCGGTGAGGTTTTTCAGCGAAACGCTCACGACCAATACACCCTTGGCGTTTCCAGCGTCATCGAGCAGTGCCCTGGCGCTGCCGACCAGCGCCACAGCGTCCTTGTCATAGTAGTAAGCGGGGGTTCGTACCGTTTTGCCGGGGCTAGCCATGGCGGCTTTGTACCAAGGGCGCAAACGCGGGTCGTAGTTCGACAGCTGCGGGTCGTCCGGCCATTTCGCGTAGCTGCCATCTTCCAGGCCGATGGAAAGGATGGCGGCGGCCGGGTGCATCGCGCCATAACGGGCGAACGCATCAATGACATGCCGGGCGGCCGGTGGCAGAGGCAGGCTGGCGGCATCGGCGGCCTGATAGTGTTTTAGGCCTGCGATCGATGTGTATACAGGGTCGGTGGCCATTTGATCGACATTTTGCTGCGTGCCGTCGAAAAACTGCCGCATATTGCCGTCGATCTGGCGTATTTCACGGGTGCTGCCATCGAGAAACTGATCGACCGCCTGAGCCCGTATATTCAGCACCGATATCACCGCCACCAGGCTCACCGGAATGAAGGCGACCAATACAAAGGCAAGGACGAGCTTGTTTTTTATTTTCATTATGACGATCACCATCCGAGGAAGTGCGGTGCAAATAGCCGGATCACACGGATGAGTGGCGATTTGCTGTTTAGTCTTTTTCGGCTGGTTTGGTGGAATCTTTACGGTTTATTCGTGCACAAAAAAAGTAAAAAATGTTCTCAATCTTAAGGCTGGGCAAGAGGCTTCTATCTTCGTGCTTCAGCGTTGGTGAGCTGAGCTCTGGATCAGCTCAAACCAGCTCACCAAGATGGGCTAACAGGGTTTGGGGCCGCTTCGCAGCCCACCGGGAGCAAGCTCCCTCGCCACAACGAGCAGATTCCTACATATTTTGCAGACTTCAAAATCCTGGCCGCGACGTTACGGCATTTAACCCGAGGAGAATCCCATGAGTCAGACACTGGAGCGCGCCATTGCCATCGCCGCCGCGGCGCATGAGGGGCAGGTGGACAAGGGCGGGGCGCCTTACATCCTGCATCCGCTGAAAGTCATGCTGCGGGTGAACACGCTGGAAGAGCGCATCGTCGCGGTGTTACATGACGTGGTCGAGGACTGCGGCATCGGCCTCGACGATCTGCGCAAGGAAGGTTTCAGTGAAGCGGTGCTGACGGCGATTGCGTCGGTGACCAAGGCGCCGGGTGAGTCCTACGAGGCGTTCGTCGAGCGCGCGGCGCAGAACCCGATCGGGCGGGTGGTGAAGCTGGCGGATCTGGAAGAGAACAGCGACTTGTCGCGGATTGCCCAGCCGTCCTGGGAGGATCTGGAGCGCGTTGAGAAGTATCGGCGGGCGATGGGGGTGTTGCGTTCGTAGCGGGTGTTGGTAACGCGTTGCGGATGTTCCACAGCAAGAACGGCTTGCCGGCGATGGTGCTTTTGAAGGCCTCATCGCGGGCAAACCTCATCCCACAGGGTTACAGACTGTTGGCCAGTTTTCCGGTAGACAGCCGACGTCTGTAAGCCGTGTCACGATTCGCCAACCACCAGTACAACGGCGAAGTCACCAACAACCCCACCACCCAGGACAAATCTGCCCCATTGATGTGCGCCGAGATCGGCCCGACATACAGCGGCGTGTTCATGAACGGAATCTGCACCGCAATCCCGATCGCATACGCCAACAACGCCTGCGGGTTGTACCGGCCATAGATCCCGCCATCGACCTGGAAGATCGAATCGATGTCGTACTGACCTTTGTGAATGGCGTAGAAGTCGATCAGGTTGATCGCGGTCCAGGGCACCAGCACCACGAGCAACACCAACACCATGTCGACGAAGTGGCCGATGAAGTCGGCTGATGCACCGACGGCGGCGAAGCAGCAGGCGGCGAGGACGATGACCGAGAGGATGGCGCGGCTCTTGGCGGTGGGGATCCAGCGGTAGGCGAAGGTTTGCACCAGGGTGATCAGCGACAGCACGGCGCCATAGAGGTTGAGGGCGTTGTGGCTGATGACGCTGAGCAGGAACAGCACAAGCATCAGTGGGCCGATGGAGCCGGTGGCGAGTTTGACCGCGTCCATGGTGTCCATGCCGACGGGGGTGGCGAGGACTGCGACGGCGCCGAAGATGAACGACAGGCTGGAGCCGAGTGCCGAGCCGAGGTAAGTGGTCCAGAAAGTAGCGGCGACGGGCACGTCTTCCGGCAGGTAGCGCGAGTAGTCGGACACGTAAGGGGCGAAGGCGATTTGCCAGAGCGCGGCCAACGATACGGTGGCCAGCCAACCGGAAATATTGAAGCTGCCGCGGGTAAGGAAGTCGGCGGTTTGCACGTGGGTGAGGATGTAGCCGAAGCCCAGCACAATGCCGACGCCCAGCACCCAGGTGCCGATGCGGTTGAGCACGTGGATGAAGCGATAGCCGATGATGCCGATGATGCCCGACCCGAGCGCGCCGATGACGATGCCCACTGGCACCGGCACGCTGTCGACCACGCCGTGCAGGGACTTGCCGGCGAGGACGATGTTGGAGGCGAAGAAGCCGATGTACATGATGCCGGCGATCAGCACCACCAGCAGGGCGCCGAGGGAGCCGAACTGAGCGCGGCTCTGGATCATTTGTGGAATGCCCATCTGCGGGCCTTGCGCCGAGTGCAGGGCCATCAGCACGCCGCCGACCAGGTGGCCGACCAGAATGGCGACGATGCCCCACACCAGGTTCAGCTGGAACAATTGCACGCCGAGGGCGCCGGTGACGATGGGTAGCGGCGCGATGTTGCCGCCGAACCAGAGGGTGAACAGGTCTCTTACCTTTCCGTGGCGATCTTCCGGGGGGACGTATCCAATCGTGTGTTTTTCGATGAGCGGAGCGGAGGGTGTTGCTGCGGTGGACATGGTGAACTCCAAGGCAAGGATGAGTACGTGGACGTACTTCGGTGAGCGCCGCGCGAGCGACGCTTTTCTTGTTGGAGCGATGATGTGCAATGCGTCGGGATAGATAAATTAGTAAGTTTGTTGCTTCAAACCTTAAAAAATATATGCCCGGGGTTTTGATGTGTCGGGTATGTTCAGCCTTGATCCTGAGCGTCCTTGGATACTCCGTAATGCCTGGTTTTGTTACCTGTGGCGAGGGGGCTTGCCCCCGCTCGGCTGCGAAGCAGTCGTAAAACCGCTGCATGCGGTGCACCTGATACACCATGGTTGCAGGTTTTGGGGCCGCTTCGCGACCCAACGGGGGCAAGCCCCCTCGCCACAGAGTTGTGCATCGACTGATCCCGCAGGCTTCGCCAGCTCTTACAGTAATTGTGTTCCGCGGAAGTTTTTTGATTTTGATGTGTTGTGTCTGGAGGTCCCCATGGCCGCTTACAACCTGCGACAGCTCAAGTATTTCGTCACCACCGCCGACTGCGGCAGCGTGGCGGAGGCTTCGCGCAAGCTTTATATCGCGCAGCCGTCGGTGTCGACGGCGATCAAGCACCTTGAAGAAAGTTTTGGCGTGCAGCTGTTTATCCGGCATCACGCCCAGGGTGTTTCGCTGACGCCGAGCGGGTCGCGGTTTTATCGCAAGGCGCTGGAGCTGCTGCGGGTCGCGCATGAGTTTGAGCAGAACGCGCTGGCGGACAACGACGTGGTCGCGGGGCAAATCGATATTGGCTGTTTTGAAACGGTGGCGCCGCTGTACCTGCCGCGTTTGATCGCTGGTTTCAAGGAGCGTTGGCCAGGTGTGGAGATCCGTATTCGCGATGGCGAGCAGCAGGAACTGGTGCAGGCACTGACCGCCGGCAGCATCGACCTGGCGATGCTGTTCGAACACGATCTGGACAGCACGATTGAGACAGTGCCGCTGATGCCGCCGCAACAGCCCTACGCCTTGTTGCCGGCGGATCACCGCTTCGCGCAACAGGCGAAAGTGTCGCTGAATGACCTGGTGCTGGAGCCGATGATATTGCTGGACGTGGTGCCGAGCCGGACCTACTTCGTGAGCATTTTTGAAGAGCGTGGGCTGACGCCGCACATCGTGTTCAGCTCACCTTCGATCGAGATGGTGCGAGGGATGGTCGGGCGCGGTTTTGGTTTTTCGATTCTGGTCACCAAACCGTTTTCCGAATACACCTATGACGGGCAGAAAGTCGTGTGCATACCGCTGGCCGAAACCGTGACCGGTTCGGGTCTGTCGGCGGCATGGTTGAGAAGGTCGCAGCTGACCAAACCGGTACAGCTATTCGTGGATTACTGCCAGGAAGAACTGGCCCGACTGTATACCTGAGCGTCGGGCCAATCATCAGCGGCTGATTGATAACAGCATCCGTTGCAGCATTTGGTCGCAGCCGTTCAGTTGTTCGAGGCTGACAAATTCGTCCGGCTTATGACCCTGATCCATGCTGCCCGGACCGCACACCACTGTCGCAATACCCGCCGCGTCAAACAGACCGCCCTCGGTGCCGAACGCCACCGTACCGAACTCCCGAGAACCGGAAAAAGCCGCGATCAGCTCAGCGGCTTTGCTGTGCGCATCGGTCGCCAAACCGGGATAGGCCGACAACTCACTGAAGCGGATTTCACTCTGATCACTCACGGCGCGCATGCGCGGTAGCACTTGTTGCTCGGCGTAGGTCTGCAATTCCTGCGCAACGAGGCCAGGGTCTTGTGAGGGCAGGGCGCGGATTTCAAAGTCGAAGCGGCAATCGGCGGGGACGATGTTCAAAGCCTTGCCGCCGGAGATGACGCCGGTTTGCACGGTGCTGAACGGCGGATCGAAACGGGCGTCGTGATGTTCCGGTGCCTTGAGCCTTTGACCTATTCGCCCCAGTTCGCCGATCAGTTCGGCGGCGTATTCAATCGCATTGACCCCGAGTGGCGCGTACGCCGAATGGCAGGCTTCGCCATGAATGTCGCAGCGCATCGCCAGCTTGCCCTTGTGGCCGAGCACCGGTTTGAGCTCGGTCGGTTCGCCGATGATGCAGAGCATCGGTTTGACCGGGCGCTGTTCGAGGGCTTTCAAAAGCGAACGAACGCCGAGACAGCCGACTTCCTCATCGTAGGACAGCGCGATGTGCACCGGCAGTCGTAGCGAGGCCTTCACCAGCGACGGCACCAGGGCGAGTACGCAGGCAATGTAGCCTTTCATGTCCGCGGTGCCGCGACCGTACAGCTTGCCGTCGCGCTCGGTGAGCTGGAACGGCGCAACCGTCCACGGCTGGCCGTCGACGGGCACCACATCGGTGTGCCCCGACAACACGATGCCCGGCTGATCCGCCGGGCCGATGGTGGCGAACAGATTGGCCTTGCTGCGCTCGTCGTTGTAGACCAGCTCGCAAGGCACATCGAAGCGGGCGAGGTAGTCGCGGACGAACTCGATCAGCTGCAGATTTGATTCGCGGCTGGTGGTGTCGAACGCCACCAAGGCTTCAAGCAAATCGCGGCTGTTGCTCATCGGTCGTCTCCGGCGACACCGTAGCCAGGGGATTTATCGGGGGCGAGGGCGCGGTCGATGTAGTCCTTGACCTGTGGGCGATAGGCGTCCCACAACTGCTGCAATTTGCCTATCGGATCTTCATCAGCCCAATCGACCCGCAGGTTGATGATCGGCCAGGTCAGTTCGCCGACCACTACAACGGCAGCCGAATGCACCGGCCCGGCTTCACCGCCTGCGACCACCGCCGCTTTCATCGCGGTGAGCAAGCGATCGGTCAGTTGGCCCTCGCCATGTTCGTACGCCTCGACCATGGCCTCGATCACGGCTCGGTCCGCGAGCATGTTGCCGGCGGCCACGCATTGCTCGCCAGACACGGCGTTGTGGTTGCCCAGGGTTTCTGAGCCGCTGAAATGCGCGGTGCGACCGAGGTGGTCGATCGCCGTGATTTGTCGGTATTGGCTGTAGCCGTTGCGGGTCAATGCCTTGTCCAGAGCCTCGACAGGTGAGAGGCCTTGTTCCATGAGGGCGAGGGTTTCCGGGCCGAGGGATGGCAGGGTGATATTTTGTGTGGAGACCGCGCCGACACCGGGCAATAGCCAGGGGCAGCGGGCGCCGACGGCGATGCTTGAGGAACTGATTGCAATGCCGAACTGACCGGTTTCGGGGCAACGGGCGGCGATGGAGAAGGTCATGGTTTTGCTCCTTGTTCGGGCTTGGAGAAATAGGTTGTCTGTCTCGACGCCATCGCGGGCAAGCCCGCGATGGCCGCGACTCGGTCTACCTGCTTACTCAGGAATCACCGCAATCACATCAATCTCCATCAGCCACTGCGGCTGCCCCAGTGCCGACACCACTAACCCGGTGGAAATCGGAAACACCCCTTTGAGCCACTTGCCCACTTCCCGATAAACCGGCTCGCGGTAACGCGGGTCAATCAGGTAAGTGGTGGTTTTGACGATGTGGCTGAGGTCGCTGCCAGCTTCCTCCAGCAACTGTTTGACGTTGCGCATGGCTTGCTCGGTTTGCGCACGCGGGTCGCCGAGGCCCACCAGGTTGCCTTCGAAATCGGTGCCGACCTGGCCGCGAACATAAACGGTGTTGCCGGCCCGCACCGCTTGGCACAGGTCATTGTCCAGGCTCTGGTTCGGGTAGGTTTCCTTGGTGTTGAACATGCGAATACGGGTATGGGTTGGCGTGGACATCTGAGGCTCCTGAAGAACTATTCGTTAAGCGCTGACGGTGGTTTTATGCGCGAGGGGGGCGGTTTCAGCTTCGCGTTGCAGGGCATCGCGGTAGTCGTGGTATGAGCGCTGGATGGCGATCTGATCAGCCACGTACTTGGCGTCGTGCCAAACACCCCAGATGAACGAAGAGCCGCGACGCGATTGCCACGGCAGGCCGAGGAAATACACCCCAGGCTCGCTCGACACTCCGCGCTGATGCTGCGGCTTGCCGTTGTCGTCGAAAGCGTCGACCTTCAGCCAGCTGTAATCCGTGGCAAAGCCAGTGGCCCAGATGATCGAAGTCACGCCAGCCTTGGCCAGGTCGAGTTCAAGAATCGGGTTGGCGACGCAATCCGGATCCGGGAAGGTATGCCGCGCCTCAGGTTCTTCCGGCAAGTCCAGGCCATTGCGCTCGACGTAGGCGTCGGCGGCATTGAGCAGCGCCAGATAGTTCTCATCGCCGCGTGCCAGGTTGTCGGCAAGGTTGGGCTGGAACGTCGCCACGCTGCCATTGAACGATTGGGTCAGACCCACCAGCGTCATTCCGCGATGGGCCAGCCCACGGAAGTCCACCGTGCGGCCGCCATGCGCGCCGCTCACCGCGATGGTCACGTGTTCCCGGCCGGGTTTCATCGCGGCCTGATCCCACTCGCCGAGCACGCCCAGCCACCAGCAGAAATCACGGTTGCGATAGGCGCGAGGAGGGCGATCGTGCGCACCCACCGAGAGGTAAACCTGCTTGCCGGCACTCTGTAATTCATCGGCGATCTGCACCCCGGACGAGCCGGCGCCCACCACCAGCACAGCGCCCTCTGGCAGTTGCTGCGGGTTGCGGTATTCGGCGGAGTGGATCTGGGTGAATGGCTGATCTTTCGGCGCGATCGGCGGAATAACCGGGCGCTGGAAAGGTCCGGTGGCGGCCACTACGCGGTTGGCCTCGATCACGCCTTCGGAGGTTTCAATGGTGAAGCCTGGACGACCGACATTGCGCTCGACTTTCTTCACGTCCACGCCGGTGCGGATGGGGGCGTTGAACTTCTTCGCGTAGGCTTCGAAATAGTCGGCCACCCGCTCTTTCGGGGCAAAGCCGTCAGGGCTGAGATCGTCGAACTCAAGGCCCGGAAACCGATCGTGCCAGGCCGGGCCGTTGGCCACCAGCGAATCCCAACGGCCGGTGCGCCAGCGCTCGGCGATGCGGCTGCGCTCGAGCACCAGGTGAGGCACGCCGAGTTTGCTCAGGTGTTCACTCATGGCCACGCCAGCCTGACCGGCGCCCACAATCAGCGTATCTATTTTTGTTTTTTCAGTGGTCATCTCTATACCCATCGAAGTTGGAATCAGGTCGGTTGTGGCCTGCCATTTCTTGGGTCAAGACTAGGGATCACCCCTGGATCGGTAAAATATTATAAAGCTGGCATTTGAATACAAATTACCGATCTAGCGTCTGCGATCTTCTGGCGGTGTTGGAGGCAGCTCGGAAGTTCGTCTCGCGGCGTTAGTATTTTTCCATTTACCCATCATGCCCCTTGAAAACAATTAGTCTAAAAACTCCGGCCCAGGCTTCGAATGGTTTGCTATTCTGAGGTTGTAGGTGAAGACGCAGACTGATGCGCAAAGGGATAGCGAGGAGGCGTGGGGCGCGCTCCCAAGGGTACACGGTTAGAAAGATCTCCGCGCTGAGATCCAGCCCTTATGCCGTGTGAGGCAGAACAGCCTAAAGCTAAAAATCCTGTTCTGTGAGAGGCCCGATAAACCTTGTAAGCCAGAGACCAGCGCTGGCCACCTACATCGATTTCCAAAGCCCGCCTTGTGCGGGCTTTTTCGTGTTTGCTGTAGCAGCTGCCGAGCTTGCGAGGCTGCGTTCGGCTGCGAAGCAGTCGTGAATCCGGCTGACGCGGTCTGCCTGACACACCGCGAGTTCTGGTTTGACGACTGCTGCGCAGCCGAACGCAGCCTCGCAAGCTCGACAGCTGCTACGGCGAACGCAGCCTCGCAAGCTGCTACAACGAGTGTGTCGCCTGACTGACGTGAGCCGCAAAGCCCGACTGATCCGCAGCAACTTCATCGCGTAACGTGAGTTGCGGAATGTCATACGCCCCTGAATTTTGCGCCCGGAAAGCAATCGGCGCGGTTTCCCACAGGTCATCCAGCCGTTGGCCGAGCGCCTCACAAGTTGCTGAAAATCTCACCTCATCCATTCGGCCGGTCCGATAGATCACGAACGGTGGCAGCACGTCGAAGCCGGGGTAGAACAGTACGCCGTGCTGGATCGGGAATAGCACATCGTCGATCGGCCCGTTGATGCCCCGTGGGCTGTAATGAGATTCCCAGCCACCCGTGGTGACGATCAACATCGCCCGTTTGCCCGCCAGCGTGCCTTCCCCGTAACGGTCGCCCCAACGCGCATCGGAGTGTTCCCCTACGCCATAGGCAAAACCATAGGCATAGACGCGTTCCACCCAGCCTTTGAGGATCGCCGGCATCGAGAACCACCACAGCGGAAACTGCAGGATGACGGTATCGGCCCAGAGCAGTTTTTTCTGTTCGAGAACGATGTCCTGGCGTTGCCGGCCTTCTTTGAAGGCACGCTTGGAGTCTTGCGACGGATCGAACCGTGCGTCGGCAGGCCGGCCGAAACTGTCATCGGCGTCCAGCGAGGCTTTCCAGTCCATCGCATACAAATCGGAAACCTGTACCTGGTGGCCGGCAGCTTCCAGGCGTTTGACGGCAAAGTCCTTGAGCGAACCGTTTAACGATTTGGGTTCGGGATGGGCGTAAACGAGCAGAACATTCATGGCTGGGTCTCCGTTGTCAGAAGCCAGCAGAATCAGGCCTTACCCGGTATATTGGAAATGAATAACCAATATGCCAGGTATTGTCATGAGTAATCTGCGACGTCTGGACATCAACCTGCTGCTGACGCTTGATGTCCTGCTCTCGGAACACAACGTGACCCGTGCGGCGCAACGTCTGAATTTGTCGCAACCGTCGGTGAGCGTTCATCTCGCTAAATTGAGGGATATTTTCAACGATCCGCTGTTACTGCCGGGGCCACGGGGCATGCGGCCCACGGCTCGGGCGGATGGGTTGCGCGAGCCGTTGCGCCAGGCCCTGGAAGCCCTGGAGCGCGCGGTGTCGCCCGCCAGCCCTTTCAACCCGGCCGAGGCACGGCAGACGTGGAATGTCATGGCGTCGGACTACGGCGAGTCGACCATCGTCTTGCCTGCGTTGGCCGGGCTGCGTTCGGCGGCACCCGGCACGCGTTTGGCGGTGTTTGACCTGATGCCGTCACAGCTGGCCAAACAAGCGGAGCAGGGGGCAATCGACCTGGCGTTTCATACCACCGAGGATGCTCCCCTCGGTTTACGGCGTCGAACGTTGTTTACCGAACACTATGTGTTGGTGGGGCGTGCCGGCCATCCGCTGTTGAGAAAGCGACCGACACTCGCGCAGTTCTGCGAACTCGACCACGTCATCGTATCCCGGGATGGCGGAGGCTTTCAGGGTGTCACCGATCAGGCGCTTTCCCATCTGGGCATGACGCGCCGAGTGGTGCTTTCGCTCCCCCATTTTCTGTTTGTCCCGTCGGTGGTGGAGAGCACCGACATGGTCGCGATGCTGCCAGCTCGCCTGGTTCGCGATACGCACGCTTTGACCATGGTCGAGCCCCCGCTTGAAGTCCCGGGTTACGAGATGTCGATGCTCTGGCCCGAGCGCTGTCACCGCGACCCTGGGCATCAATGGTTGCGTGAGTTCATCGTGAGTGCCTTGTGATGGGTATCAATCAAACACAATCCCTTGTGGGAGCGCCTTGTGTTCATTGAGGTGTTTGGCTAATCTCGCACAAACACGCAAAAACAGGCATAACCATGCACGCCGAGCATTCCTCCGCAGAGCTCCCCCAACTTCGCCGCCAAAAAATCCTGCTGATCCTCGAACGTGATGGCAAGGTCATGGCTTCCGAGCTGAGCCAGCATTTCGCCGTGTCCGAAGACACCATTCGCCGGGACCTGTCGGAGCTGGCCAGTGCCGGGCTGGTGCAGCGGGTGCACGGCGGGGCGTTGCCACGGCCCAAGGACACGGGCAAGGATTACTTCACCCGGGTCAGCGAAACCGATGAGGTGAAAACCCGGTTGGCGCAACTTGCCGCGCGCCGGGTCAAAGACGGCCAGATCGTGATGTTCGATTCCGGGAGCACCACGCTGCAGATCGCACGCTCGCTAGCCGCTGACATTGTCATCACCGCTGTCACCGCGTCGCCGATGATCGCGATCACGTTGGCCGAATACAAAGGCATCACGGTGATCGTCGCCGGTGGTCAGCTCAACCCTGCGACGATGTCTTCCAGCGGGCATGAAACCCTGCGGTTGATCGAGAGCATCAAGGCCGACCTGGTGTTCACCGGGGTCTGTGCCATTCATCCGGAAGTCGGCCTCAGCTCGCTGCATTTCGATGAAGTGCCGGTGAAGCAGGCGATGCTCGCCAGCGCCTCCCATGTGATTGCCGTGACCACCGCGGACAAACTGGGGGCAGTGGAGCCCTTCGTGGTTGCGCCTTGTGCCCGTGTGCATACGCTGATCACCGAGCGCCACGTGGCCTCGGGCAATCTCGAGGATTATCAAAGACTGGGGATCGAGGTGGTGCAGGCAGACGCCTGAGCGTCATCGCGCCCGGCGCTGCATGGGTTACGCTGATAGCAACGACGGGAGGAATGCAGTCATGACTGAGCGCCACATGATCCACTCGGAAACGCTGTCGAACGGATGCACGATTGAGGTTAAAGCCGAGATATTGAGAGACGGTTCGCTGAAGATGTTCATGGGGGTCTATTGGCCGGATGGCTCGGCCATCGTTGAGGACAAACACCCCTCGCCGCATCTGCTGGACATGGAAGCGGCGATGGAGTGGGCCATCGAAAAAGCCAAAACCATCGGTAACAGCCAGAGAACGCTGTAAGGCCCGGTGATAACGGAATCATTGACCGGCTTGAGGGTCGTAATTATGGGTTTGAACGCACTGCGATCGATTCGCCGCTAGCGTCACCTCATCCCCGTAGTTCTGACCTTTTAGGACATTAAAATGAAGCGCACCGCGATAATGACCCTGGCCATTGCAAGTACTCTCCTGCTGGGAGGTTGCTTTCCTTACTGGGAAGAGGGAGACAGGTACGATCGGGATCACCGTGAATACCGTCGCGACCATGATCGTGGCTATTATTACCGTGATGATCGAGGGTATGACCGGGATTACGATCGTCGTGATGATCGCCGTCGGCACCGCGACCGTGGCAACGATGATAACCAGGGCGACGATTGACGCTTGATCGCCTGACTTCAGAGTGGGGTGATAACCGCTCTGAACCTCCTCCTGAGGAATAACCATGCGAAGGCTGACTGGGTATGTTGCTGCGCCTCTCACTCAATGGCTGATCGCAGCAGGTATCGGCCTGACTGCCGTGGTGTTCAATGCACAGGCACAAATCCCACCTAAAGCCACTCAAGAAATAAACAGCTTGCTGGACTTTGTCGAGCACAGTGAATGCCGGTTTGTGCGCAACGGCAGCGAATACGCTGGCCCTCAAGCCCGGGCGCATTTGGAGAAGAAGCTGGAGTACCTTGAAGAGCAGGAGAGGGTGAACAGCGCAGAAGACTTCATTGAACTGGCGGCCACCCAAAGCAGCATGAGTGGCCGCGCCTATGAAGTGCACTGTCCGGCAGGCATACAACCGGCCAGCCTCTGGTTGAAGACCGAGCTACAGCGGCAACGGCAACTTCACTGATGGTCTTGTCGGGCGCTAGCGCAGTAGATGCACCGCCAAAATGGCGATTCCTTTTTCCGATGGCGACTCTTCACGGCGTGCCAAACATCGCCGTCCAGTAAATGCCTGCGTCACTCTTCGGGTCCACCGCGTAGGCTGCACCCAGTTCGCGAAATTGTGGGTTCATCAGGTTGGCGCAATGCCCCGGGCTGGCCAGCCAGCCATCGACCACCTTGCGCACCGTGTCCTGCCCGGCGGCGATGTTCTCACCGACCTGTTGGCCGGCGTAACCCGCCAGTTCAGCCCGATCACCCGGCGTGCGGCCGTCGCGGTCCTTGTGATCGAAAAAGTTATGGTTGGCCATGGCCCGGCTGTGGCCCTCGGCGGCTGACCCGAGCGTGGCGTTCCAGGCCAGCGGTGTGGTGGCGGTGAAGGATTGGGCACCGCACTGGCGCGCTTGCGTGCGGGCGCTGTTCATCGCTTCAAGGAGTTTCTGTCCCTCCGCCTGCCAGTCGCCCAAGCGCCCGGTCAACAGGGGGCGTGCCAGCACGATGCGCCATTCACGGCCCTCCCGGCTGACGCCGATATCGACAAATTGCGGGTCCAGCACCACCCGGCAGAAGCTCTCCTGAATCGCCTTCATCGCGGCGGGCGCATCACGCGGGCCGGACAAGCTGATCGCCTGCACGTTAACCATCGGATATGCCGCGCGGGCCAATGCCTGCTGCAGGTCGCCGATGCTGTTGGCGGACAGCACCAGACGCGGATCGCTGGCCAGCGGTGGTAACTCCGAAGACGCCTGTCCGGCACAGCGCTGTACCTGGCTGCGGTAAACGTTGATCGACTCCACCAGCTGTTGTTCATCGGCCGCCGACGCGATGACGCTGAACACCAACCCGAATGACAACACGCCAAGATGCAAAACGGATGACAGGCTGCGCATGAAAATCTCCCTTGAACGATCTGTGCCCATGATGCGCGATGTCCCCCCTCCCGATGCAATGCCTTTTCGCGCCCAAATGCAGTTTATTGCCTGCCTGTTGGATTGAATTGCGGCTACTACAATCAACCCAGGTCTGCGATCGTTTCATTGCTCACGAAGGTTTCAATCAGAAGGGTCGGAACATGCGATTCAAAGGGGTAGCCACCTGCTTCGCAATCATCCTTCTGTGCGGCCAGGTGTGGGCGACCGACCAGGAGCAAAAAAAGGAAGTGGCCGAAGAAAAGGCGCAGGTCCTGGAACAGAAAGCGGCAGAGAAGGGTAGCGAAGCTCCGGTGCCCAAATCCGAGGTCATCACCCCCTCCGAAGCGCAGGCGGTCGATCCGGCGGGCACGGCGCCGCTGGAGGATGCCATAACGTGCCTTGCACGCAGTATCTACTGGGAAGCCAAAGGGGTGACTGCTGCCGACATGGAAGGCGTCGCCAGCGTGGTCATGAACCGGCTCGGTCACGAAGGTTTTCCGGATACGGTGTGCGCCGTGGTCAAGCAAGGTTCCGAAAAGCATGCCTGCCAGTTTTCCTGGTGGTGCGACGGGCGTGCGGATCAGGTAAAGGAAGACGACGAATATGCCATCGCCAAGGAGATCGCGCGCAAGGCACTCAACAAGCAACTTACGGACCGCACCCACGGTGCCTTGTATTTCCACGACAGAACGGTGAAACCCGACTGGGCGAAGCAGTACATCAAGACGGGCGAGACCCGGAAGTTTCTGTTCTATAAACCTGGTGGCGGGACGGCAAAGTAGGTGCGAATCGCTTCGCACCATCTGGAGTCAACCCTCTACTGGCCGCTTATGCTACGGGTGGGAAACGCTACGGTGATGGTCAGCCCCTCGCGCTTCCAGTCACGGCGGATTTCGCCGTGAAGCTGGCCATGCACGGTCGCTTTGGCGAGAAGGGTGCCGAACCCGGTGCTGTCGGGCTCCCGGTCAATGAGCGGGCCATTCCTTTCGCTCCAGACCACGGTGAATACCTCCTCACTCTCTCTACAGGCAATATCCAAAAGCCCTTCAGGCAAAGAGAGCGCCCCATATTTCGCGGCGTTGGTTGCAAACTCATGCAACAGCAAAGCGAAGCTGGTGACTGATGCACCGTCAATCGTTATGTCAGGGCCGGTCACGACGGCGCGTGACTGGCTGTTATCCCCGCTATCGGCATAAGGCGCGAGAATGGTTTGTATGAGGGCATGCAATGTCGTTGGCTGCTCGTTACTCAAACCGTGCGGTATGGTCAGGGTATGGGCTCGCGCCAATGCGTTCAGCCGTGCGCAAACGGCGGAGGCGAGTTCACCGGGGGTCGTTGCCGAACGGGCGCTCAGTGAGACCACGCTGTTCGCCAGGGTAAACAGGTTTTTCACCCGGTGATCCATCTCTCTGATGAGCAGGCTCTTTTGTTCTTCCGCCTGTCGTCGCTCGGTGATATCGCGAGCGATTTTGGCCGCGCCGACAATACGGCCTTGCCGATTTCTGATGGGGGAGACGGCAAGAGAGATCTCGACCAGGCTGCCGTCTTTGCGCCGCCGGAGGGTTTCATAGTGTTCGATGCGCTCGCCTCGACGGATGCGCGCCAAAATGCCGGGTTCCTCATCCCGCCGATCCAGGGGGATGAGCATGTCAATGGGTTGGCCGACCGCTTCCTCGGCCGTGTAACCGAAGAGTCGCTGGGCGCCAGCGTTCCAGTTGGTAATCGTGCCGTTCAGGTCTTTGGCGATGATCGCGTCGGCGGACGATTCGACCAGCGCGTCATGGATCAGCGCGGCCTCGTCGGCGACGGTCTGGTCGGTCAGATCGATCAGCATGTTAACGGCGCCTATCAGGCCGCCTTCTGCATCGAATATCGGCGAGGGGCACGCCAGAAAACGAACGCGTGTGCCATCCGGACGTTCGGCGATGGCTTCAAGCCCTCTGACAGGACGCTGTTCCTTCAATGCCATGGACATGGGGCATTCATCGTGGGGCAGCGGCGTGCCGTCAGGCCAATAGAGCTTCCAGGAGCCGCAAAAGGTGCTCTCCCCAAGCGCCGGGGTCACTCCCCACAGCGCCACCGCTGCACGGTTGTAAAAGGTGATCAGACCCTTGGCATCGGTGGTGTAGATGGCCTCGGGCAGTGCCTCAAGGACATCGCTCAACCCCAGGTCGTGAAGGGACGGGGAGGTTTGCTCGCTACCTTCTGAGGGTGCACAGGTAGGTCCAATAGCGGTGTCGCCCTCATGGACAGGCCCTTGGCTCATTCGCAAACTCCATGCTGGTGGTGCCTTGGCACTCGATTCAGGTGATTCGGGGTGAAATACAGGATATAGCGATGTGGCGAGGTCCCGGAAAGAACCTTGCCTCTAATTAAGGACTATTTTTGGTCGCGCACAACAAGCTTGATCGAAATTCGCTCGCTGCTGCCCGTACATTTTTACGCTTTCTTTACGGTAGGTGTTTTCCCTTGCGAGGATACTTGCCGCGTTTTTTTGATCGTCGACAGGCCTGCAAACTCTCCAGGTCGCCTGAACGAACGGCATGACACCCATGGACTAATCTCATTATCAGGCCGTGGGGTTTCATGGCTGAGTTCCAATGTTTGCCCGGTAGCCCCGCAAACCCTCTTGCTCGAAGGTGGCATGCCATTTATTTCCTTCAATCTCAGAGAAGCTACCCGTGAGCGAAACAGCGATCCCCGCCCATGAAAACTCCCACGCCAAAACATCAGGAGTGGGCTTGCTCGTCGCCGCGGTCGGCGTGGTTTATGGGGACATTGGTACCAGCCCGCTTTACACACTCAAGGAAGTGTTCGCCGGCCACTATGGCGTCCAGGCCAATCAGGACGGTGTACTGGGCATTCTGTCGTTGATTTTCTGGTCGCTGATCTGGGTCGTCTCGATCAAGTACGTGCTGTTTATCCTGCGCGCCAACAACCAGGGCGAGGGCGGCATCATGGCCTTGACGGCACTGGCACGCCGGGCCTCGGCGCCGTATCCGAAAATGAGCCGGAACCTGGTGCTGCTCGGGCTGTTTGGCGCGGCACTGTTTTACGGGGACAGCATGATCACCCCGGCCATTTCGGTGCTCTCCGCGGTTGAAGGTCTGCAACTTGCGTTCGAGGGCATCGGGCATTGGGTCGTTCCGCTGTCCGTTATCGTTCTGGTAGCACTGTTCCTGATCCAGAAACATGGCACGGCGCGTATCGGCATCCTGTTCGGCCCGGTCATGGTGCTGTGGTTCGTGGTGTTGGGCATTCTCGGTACATACGGCATTCTGCAACGCCCGGAAGTGCTGCAAGCGCTCAATCCTGTTTGGGCGGTGCGATTCTTCGTGGTTCATCCGGGTATTGGCATCGCCATTCTGGGCGCCGTGGTATTGGCATTGACCGGTGCTGAAGCGCTGTATGCCGACATGGGCCATTTCGGTCGCAAACCGATTGCCCGTGCCTGGTTCATGCTGGTGCTGCCTGGCCTGGTGCTCAATTACTTTGGTCAGGGTGCGTTGATCCTCGGGAGCCCGGAAGCGGTACGCAACCCATTCTATCTATTGGCACCCGACTGGGCGCTGCTGCCGATGGTCGCGTTGTCGACGCTGGCCACCATCATCGCGTCCCAGGCGGTAATTTCCGGGGCGTTCTCACTGACTCGCCAGGCCATTCAGCTGGGTTACGTGCCGCGTATGTTTATCCAGCACACCTCCAGTCAGGAGCAGGGGCAGATTTACATCGGCCTCGTGAACTGGGCGCTGATGGTCGGCGTCGTGTTGCTGGTCATCGGCTTCGAGTCGTCCAGTGCGCTGGCGGCGGCGTATGGCGTGGCGGTGACGGGGACCATGTTGATCACGACTATCCTGTCCTCGGCCGTGGTCTTGCTGCTGTGGAAAACACCGCGCTGGCTGGCGATTCCGATGCTGTTGGGTTTTCTCGTGGTCGACAGCCTGTACTTCGCCGCCAACATATCGAAGATCTTCCAGGGCGGTGCGTTCCCGGTAATCGCCGGTATTGCCCTGTTCATTTTGATGACCACCTGGAAGCGCGGCCGCAAGATCATTGTCGAGCGACTGGACGAAACCGCTCTGCCGCTGCCGTTGTTCATCAGCAGCATCGGCGCGCAACCACCCCATCGAGTGCAAGGTACCGCGGTATTTCTGACGGCCAGATCCGATGCAGTTCCCCATGCGCTGTTGCACAACCTGTTGCACAACCAGGTGCTGCACGAGCAGGTGGTGTTGCTCACCGTGGTGTCTGAAGACCGTCCGCGTGTGCCTGCGGATCAGCGGTTCGAGATCGAGTCTTTTGGCGAAGGGTTCTTCCGGGTCAGTCTGCACTTCGGCTTTATAGAGGAGCCCGATGTGCCGCTGGCGTTGAGTCTGTGCCATTTGAAAGAGCTGGATTTCAGTCCGATGCGCACCACCTATTTCCTCAGCCGCGAGACGGTCGTCCCGACCAAGCGTATCGGCATGGCCCGTTGGCGCGAGACCCTGTTCGCGTTCTTGCTGAAGAACGCCAACAGCAACCTCAAATACTTCAATTTGCCGCTCAATCGTGTGATTGAGCTGGGTACGCAGGTTGAGATGTAGCGACTCATCCCTGTGGGAGCGGCGGTGCGCTGCTCCCACAGGTATTGCACCCAATCTTTAGCCTTGAAGTGCTTCCATCAACACTTGCACCAACTGCCCACCTTGCGGCGTAGCCCAGCTTCCGGCGAGTTCTGCAATCAGCTGGTTGGTGGTGGTCAGCGTCACGCCGCCTTTATCCATCCGCCGCAGGGCGATGTCATCGGCCATCACACTCGGTGAACCGCCACCGTCGGCCACTACCTGAACGTCATAGCCTTCACGCACCAGACTCAGCGCCGGATAAACCGTGCAGACGTCATTGGTGACTCCGGCAATGATCAGCTTTTTACGGCCCGTGGCTTTGACGGCGGCGGCGAAGTTTTCATCGTCCATAGCGTTGACGATGCCCAGGCGTTTGACGCGGGAAGCGAACTCGGCAGGCAGGATCTGCTCCAGTTCACTCAGCAGAGGCCCCTGTGCGTACTCTTCCATGCTGGAAGTCAGCACCACCGGCAATTTCAGAATGCTGGCCGCTTTGGCGAGCATCAGCGCGTTGCGTTTCAGTTCTTCGAACGGGATGGATTTCACCCAGCCCATCGTTCCCACCTGGTGATCGATCAACAGCAGGGCGGCATTGTCGGCACTGAATTTTTCATACGTCATGATGATTCTCCTGGCAGTAGGGGGGCGGCATGGGACTATCATTGATCAATCCGAATCCGGGATAAACCGGGTAAAATTGAAATGACTGATCCACTGATGGAGCAATAGCCTTGGAGTTTCTCAACGACATGGCGCTGTTCGTCGAGGTTGTGAAGGCGCGAAGTTTCCGCCGCGCGGCCGAGGCGATGGGCA
This sequence comes from Pseudomonas sp. B21-019, assembly GCF_024749225.1. Classification (NCBI taxonomy): domain Bacteria; kingdom Pseudomonadati; phylum Pseudomonadota; class Gammaproteobacteria; order Pseudomonadales; family Pseudomonadaceae; genus Pseudomonas; species Pseudomonas sp. B21-019. The sequence continues at coordinate 3,688,087 of NZ_CP087193.1, read as the reverse complement.
TGCCGAACTCGACGCTGTCGCGCCGGATAAGCGGCCTCGAGAAAGAAATCGGGCTCAGGCTTTTGCATCGCACCACGCGCAAGATCGAGCTGACCGAAGCGGGGCAGTTGTACTTCGAACGCTGCAAACGCATCGTCGAAGAAGCCAGGCTTGCGCACGAGCAGCTCGGCGAAATGCTGGCCCACCCCAGCGGTGTACTGCGGGCCTCTTTGCCGGTGGATTTCGCCAATATCTACCTGGCACCGCTGATAGCGGAGTTTGCCCGGCTGTATCCCGGCATCAGCTTCGAGTTCGATCTGACCCCGCGTCAGGTCGACCTGGTGAGTGAGCCGATTGATGTGGTCATCCGCATGGGTGAACCCGCGAGTTCGAACCTGATCGCCCGCAAGCTCGCCAGTTTGCGCCGCGGTCTTTACGCCTCACCCCGTTATCTCGAACAGTACGGCGATCCCGTCCAGCCCTCGGACCTGACTCATCACCAATGCCTGCGTCTGCGCGGAACCCGTGCTGAGCGCTGGATACTTTCCAGCAGTGAAGGGCAGGAGGAGGTTGAGGTGGGCGGTCGATTTGAACTCAACAGCGTGGGAATGATTCGACGTCTGGCGACGCTGGATCTGGGAGTCGCGTTACTGGCCGAAGGCATCGTTGCGCAAGACCTCGCCGATGGCACGCTGCGCAGAGTCTTGCCGCAGTGGCAGGCTTCGCCCGTCTCGGTTTATGCCCTCACCGAGACGCGACTGTTACCGGCGAAAACCCAACGGTTTATCGAGTTTCTGCGTGAGAAATTGCAGGATGCTTAGTGGGTGGTGAGTGCCTTTTCACTAGGCAAGATACGCGGGAACGCGGACGTTCAGCCTTCTCTCTAAAAGACCGCGAACGGAACGAAAAGAGGACGGATTTATTTGAGAGAAATAAATCCGTCCCCTTTTTTGCGCTTTTTTCGAGGGGCACCTAGGGTTGCCGCAGCATGAAGTCAGGTATCCGAGTCGGATACGTGCCCCACTTGAGTTCTTACCTCAAACAACCGGTCGGCTATCTGCCGACCTTGCTCCAGCCCTTCGGCCGTCAACCAAATCGATTTGTTCTTGTTCACCGGATTACTGATGAAACCTTGTTCATGCAATCGGTTCATGGTCTCGAAGTCGAACCCTTTCCAGGCATTGCCGTTGTCAAAACTGAAGGTTGCCAACAGGGCAAGCACGGCTTCTTCAATCAGTTTGTCGTCATATTCCATGATCGTTGCTCCGCTCGTATTCAACAGGTCTCATCGAGTTCATGTTCATTAAGCGATCCGTGAACCCCACACTTTAACGGTTGGGGCCTATGTTGAAAAAGAGGGCGAGTCTCAAAAGAGACTTCTCCATTCTCTCCCTAGCGGACGGGCAACGATTTTACCTACTTACATTCAAGCTTCAGCCAGAGCCGCCGACAATGGCTGTTTACATTTTTAAATTCGACTAACGGCTCCCGCCTGTACTCAATGGACGACCCCCGATGCTCAAATGCTTACTACCACTTGCTGTTGTCTTGTCCCTGGCTGGCTGCTCAAGCAATTCGCAAAACCAATACATCGATCAGGTCCAGTCCAGCAATACACCAATCGCTCATTCATTCCAGGAAGCCATTCACCAGGCACCGGTCACTCCTCTGCCGATCAATCGTGACCTGTTTCCGGTGCGATGGGAGATCAGCCCAGCAGAGCCACGCATTGTCATGGGGACGCAGCAAGGCAACTACCGACTGTTCAACTTCCGTTTGCTCAAGGGCCAGACCTACGTGATCAACGTCAGCTCAATGTGCAACAACATGTGCATGGGGTTTGCGAAAAGTGCTCTGAAACCCAAAGCAGTGGTGCTCGATGCACAAGGTAATATCGTGGCTGATAATTTGGTCGGCCCCAATGCGCTGGCAATTGAATGGTCCGGCGTCGCGCCCGCCGATGGCACTTACTTTTTGCTGATCGCTGCGGATAACCGCGCCCCGGGGGAGCAGGTTTCAATCATCAATACACCGATAGCAGGCTACCCAGGAGTGAATATGCCGATAGGTATGACAAGTGCGCCGTTCGGTAAAGTCATCGCTTATGTCGAATTTCCAAACGAGCCATAAGAGGGGGCATGGGCCAATTCTTTCAGGTGTATGCCAAAGGGTTGGCCTTGAATCGCTATTGGTTCCTGGCATCAGGAAAGACACGCGGAAAAGCGGGCATTCAGCCTTCTCACTAAAGGCCGCGAACAGAGTTAACGATGAAATTCATGCCCGTGGATTCGATTGTGGGCTTTAATGTCCGTGCTCACTATGCAGCCACGTTAGCTTCGACTTCGTACGAAGGTGGATTCGCCTGACGGCGGGTTCAGGCTGCCATGTATTTGTCTAATCAAGGAAGAAACGACATTGAAAATAGCTTTCGGCGTCCTGCTGTTCACCTGGCTGACTTCTATCGCACTCGCTGACGAGAACCCTGTCGGCTTCCAATCTTCCACACTGGCGGACTCGCACAATGACCGCTCACTGGAGATGGTCGTTTGGTACCCCAGTGCGACTACCGCCGCCACGCAGTTGATCGGCGATGATGTGGTGTTTGTCGGTGCTTCTGCCGTTCGTAACGCGCCGCCCGCTGCTGGCAAGCATCCATTGTTGGTGCTCTCCCACGGGTACAGGGGGAACTGGAGCAACCAGATCTGGCTTGCCAGTGCTCTGGCCCATAGGGGTTACATCGTCGCCGCGATCAATCACCCTGGCACCACCACTCATGACCGTAGCCCTCAAGCGGCGGCGCAGTTATGGCAGCGGCCCGTTGATGTGCGTCGAGCCATTGATAGCGTCACGACTCAACCTGAAAAATTCGGCTTGGTCGCCAATGACCGAATTGCAGTAGTGGGCCATTCACTCGGTGGCATGACCGCCTTGGAGATCGCCGGTGCTCGTTTCGATCCAGACCGCTTCGCCCATGACTGCAAAGCCCACCCGCAGCTAGCAAGTTGCACCGTCTATGGAAAGATAAACCCTGCAAGTACCTCAGAATCAAAGGCCGCGTTGGCCGCCGATTTGCGCGATAAACGCGTCACTGCCGTGGTTACATTGGACATTGGCCTTTCACGGGGCATGACCGATGAAAGCCTGGCGGCGCTGCCGGTACCAACGCTGGTGATCGCTGCCGGCGTACCGTCGCACGACCTTCCTGCTGAACTGGAGTCTGCCAACCTGGCCAAACGCTTGCCTGCGGCGTCAAGCCGTTACGTCGAAATCAGCGACGCAAGCCATTTCAGCTTCTTGTCGATGTGCAAACCTGGCGCGCAGAAACTGCTCGAAGACGATGTACCAGGCGATGGCATTATTTGCCTGGATGGCGACGGCGGTCGCTCACGTGGGGTGATTCAACAGCAGATCACATCGCTGATAGCAGAATTTCTTCAGTCATCCTACAAAGAAGAAAGTTTATAAACTCGTGCTAAGGGAACTGCTGCAGCTCAACAAAAAACCGCTGTAGCAGTTTTAACGTCCGCGCAATCTGTCAGATCGGTTGGGCAGGGAAGTGGGCTCTGGGGCGGAAGCGGTCGGTCGTGAAGGCTACGTAGATCAGCTCTCAGCGCAAGTGATTGAGTCCTGACCGGCTTCAGCCGCCAGCTTCAATCGGTCAGCTTTACTAATGTATTTAGTCTTGCTTTTCGGTGCCAGTTTGGCGCTGGCCTTTTTGGCGTTAGCCTTTAATAACTGATTTATTTTTTTACGACGATTCATATTTTCTGCTCGGTTTGTCAGTGCTTGAATGATACCAGCTTAAAATTTCAGGTAAAAATTGATACCGGTGCGGCGGCCTGCGAATTCCACTCCGTCCGCAATGGCCATTGCGGCGGGAACTTCAGGGTACCGGCCATGTCAATGGGGGCCCTGTGTCGCAGATGCCGAGCAGTGCTGGTGGCCTGTTTTACGACAGTGCCGTCCGAGATCAGCCGAGTCCGCCCCCTGATGCCAACCAAGATTTTTCTGCCGAGTCTCCTCCTGGCGTTCTGCGTCGTCACGTCGCTTTGTTCGGTTGCTGCCGAGCGAAGGGCGCCCTCGCAAAGCAACAGCGCATCAACCACCCTGATCGAAACCGCCTCGCGGCAGTATGGAGATGGCCAGTTGGACCAAGCCGCTGCCACGCTGGAGCGTGCCCTGCATATCCAGCCAAACAATCCCGCGACGCTGCATTATCTCGGTGTGTTGCGTCTTCAGCAGGGGCAGTACCAGCAGGCTGAAACGTTGGCGGTGCGCTCGAACATGAGAGTCGGTAGCAACGCAGCGTTACGCAACCGCAACTTCCAATTGATCCAGGCGGCGCAGCAGGCCAACGCATCGAGCACCTCACCCAACGCCAAAGAAGAGGACCAGGTTGCAGTACAGAAGGGGCTCGAAGAGGAGGCCCAAAGGCTCCGCGAAGCAGAAATGGCCGCTACTGAACAAGCCGCTCCGGATACTGGGCGCGATGCTGGCAACTTCGCTCGCGCAATGCCCGAAGGAGAATTGCAATCGGCTTCCGCCGAGCCAGCGCCCGCGTACGATGGAGTTGAGATTCCCCGCGGCCATTGGCCGCCTCCGGGTAAATGCCGAATCTGGTTTCCTGATCGCCCGCCCGGGCATCAGCCCCCACCCGGCAAATGCAAGAAGCTGCGGCATCGGGTTCCGTCGGGAGCCTACCTGGTGCGCGGTTGAGTTTCCGAGTGGCCTTCTGGCTGGTCGGCGACGGTCCAGCTACGACCGTCGCGTTGAATGGTCAGACTTCCGTCTCGTGGCGTCGCACTAGCGACGATAGTAGCGGTGATCGTCCTCGTAGCGGTGCCGCATGGGCCGATCATCGTGGCGCTCCCAATAACGATGGCGTTCAGCTTCTCGACGGGCTTGCTCTCTGCGCCACTGTTCTCTACGCCATTCGTCTCGGCGCCAATCGTCTCTACGATCGTGCCAACGGCCGTCATGCCAGTATCGGTCGTCATGGGCCAGCAAGGGGCCTGGCTGTTTGCCAGCCATACTGGCCAAGGTTGGCCAAGGGTTGCCGGCGGCCTCGACCGGAGCCTGAACGGCTGCCACTTCAGTTGTGAAAACAGGGGTTGAGGTCTTCATTTGTGTTGCCGATGCGGAGCCCACTGCCGCGAACGCGAACAGGCCGAAGAGCACCATCCGTGGGTCATGGAATTTCATGAGCGAAGACAACCTCTGATTGACAATGGACGTGTGGCCATCTGACTGCGGGAAGCCTGCGAGGTCGCGCTTACCGAGGATGTGCCTGTCCACATAGACCGATAAAAAGAGAAAAGTTCTAGGATAGCGCTGCTTAAATAGCCGGCGACCTAATTGTTCGGTCTCTTTGAGGTTTGCTATCTGGTGTCGGCTTCTGGTTGTTAACTGCCTGCCAAGAACTGTCATAAGCGTCCCATTCATGGCTTGACGGTCGCTTGTTGCTCACGTTCCCAGGGCCTGATCCGCGCTTTTTCGCCTCACCTGCCACTTTCGCCACACTCGGCGTGGATCTAAAGTCAGGGGGCGCATCCTCAGGGGACTTCCAGTCATGTACAGCTCGCTTGCCATACCGAGCACCGCTCGCCAATTGCATGACCGGATCTATGCTGGCGAGATCATTCGCTTCACTGACCTGCAGCCCATGAAGGCCCTGGTGGAATATACGCGTGCGTTCCTCGAAGACGCGCTGCATCCCTGGTCGCCGCAACAGATCCATCGCCATTTGAGCCACCCTGAGCAGACTGAGCGCTTTGCGAAAATTCAGAACGACTTCGCAGGCTCGGCTGAGGTCCGGCGGCGCTGGCAGGACGTCGTGCAAAGTCTTGGCATCGCCCCCGATACCCTGGCGTGCGATCGCCTGCATTTGCGTTTTCAGCCACATTGCGAGCCAGAGCAGTCGACACCGCGTGCCCGCACGACGGCCACCATCGCGTTTCACCGCGATACCTGGGGGTCGAATATCTATGCACAAACCAACTGGTGGGCGCCCATCTATCCCATCGCGGCAGGGCGTACCGTCGCCTTGTATCCAGGCCTCTGGCGGCGGCCGCTGGGTAATTCGAGCGCAGATTTCGACATGCGCGCCATTCTGCAGCGATCCCATCGAGACGGCCGCAATGCCGTGGATGCCGACGAAGCCATTCCACATCTGTTGGAAGCGATCGACCCGCAGGAGGGGATTGCCGTCGATATCGCTCCGGGGAGCCTGATCGCTTTTTCCGGGGCTCATGCCCATGCCGGCGTTGGCAATAGTACCGGGCTGACACGCATCTCTTTCGAGACCCGATCAATACTGATCGCCGACCTGTTGGCCGGATTGGGAGCGCCCAATGTCGATGGTCACGCGCCGTGGAAGACTATTGGACTGTTTCGCCGAATGAACGATGCGCAACGCCTGAACGAGATCCTTGGCTGCGGCTTTATCGAGCCTTATCTGCGGTCAGCAGAGCCCTGACGCTGGCGCCGGTAGTCGTTTGGGGAAAGACCGGTGTGCTTGCGGTGAAGCCATTGCCGCGGTCCGGAAAAGAAACCGCGGCGACCGACCGATCAGGCGGCGGGGAGCAGGCCTTTCTGTCTGGCGACATGAGTCGCCATGGCGTCCATCAACTCCGGGGACAGGCAGTCATAGGGTTCCAGGCCGATCGAGCGCAAGCGCTCGCGGATAGCCTTCATTTGCGCTGGCGGTGTGCCGGTTTCGATGATGGAGGACACGAACGCCGCGAATCCCGGCGCAGCCCATCCGCTCTGTGGCGAAAGCTCGGTGTGGACGAAGTCCAGGCCATAAAACGCATGGTCCTTGTTCTCGATGCGCCCAAAGAGATGGGCGTGACACTGCTTGCAGGCGTGGCGTTGGATGGTGGCGGATTCGTCGACAATCTCCAGTTTTTCGCCGTGGGCAATGACGCTGACCTTATCTCGAGGCACCACGGCGATAACGGCGAATGTCGCGTTTTTGGGTTTCCAGCATTTGCTGCAGCCGCACGCGTGGTTATGCAGAGTTTGTGCGTCGATCTTGATCTCGACCTTGTCGGTCGCACACAGGCATTGCAGGGTGCCACCTGTGAAATTCGCGGCGGCGGGTTGGATACCATTGTCCAGTGAAGGGTGAAGTTGCAAGGTGCTCATGCTGGCGTCTCCGTTTCAGGGTGTCGGACAAAAGTCCCTGGGGCCGTGCCCCAGACCCGGTAATTCATCGGAACTCGATGACGGCGCGGATCGATTTGTCTTCATGCATCAGATCGAACCGCGGCGGATTTCGAAAAGGACACAGTGCATAAACGAGTGACCTCCTTCGGTGCGACCGGTTGGTTACCCAGATCAAGAATAGTCTGCAACGGACCACTGGCTGCCAGTCAATTGTGTCCAAAGAATCAGGGACAATTCATAATGCTGTCCATCTCCACTAACACCTCCAAGATCGACACCCATGCCTGAAGAGTTCGAAGTCCCCAGCCCACACGAGCAACACATTGAGCACACCACCCATCATGCGCATGCACAAGGCGACAGCTTTGCCAGCAAGATTGCGGTGATGACAGCCATCATGGCGACCGTCGGCGCCCTGATGAGCTATCAGGCCGGCTCAACGGAGAATGAGGCGGCCATGGACAAAAACAACGCCGCTATCCAGAAAACCGAAGCCGCCAACGAGTGGAATTATTACCAGGCCAAGTCCAGCCGGCAGAACCTGTCGGATCTGGCAAGCCATCTCCCAGGGCTGGATTCCGCCCATTATGTTGCTGAGGCGCGGCGGTACGGGGAACAGAAGGAGGAGGCGCGCAAGAAGGCTGAAGCATTCGAACAACGGGCAAGAGAGTGGGACGAGAAGTCAGAGCAGGCGTTGCATCAGCATCACCGCTGGGCCCAGGCAATGACAGCGATTCAAATAGCAATTTCACTGGCGGCCATTACCTTGCTGACGCGTAAGGAATGGCTCAAGCGGCTCTCGTTTGGGGCCGCGGGTGTTGGCGTCATGCTGGGTTCGCTGGCTTGGCTGCATATCTGAGCGAGGTGCTCAGAAGTTCACCTGTCGAATGCGACCGCTACTGGTCGATTTCTGCCCTTCACGAACGGCAGAAATCGGCCGATTCTGTTGAAAAAGTCGGATTGCCCAAAACGCTCGAATATTGATGGGCGAAAACACCTCTTTTGCACACTGCTACGTGAAATCCGAGTCCTGAACCTTCTGCTCAAAACACAGATTTCAATCTCAGGCGCGTACTTTTCTGCCGTGGAATCCGAAGCCGAGTTTTTCAACAGAATCGGCCATAAGCGGACGCTCCCGAGTGTCTATATAATCGGCGGATCCCCCTCCTATTCGACTGAACTATCAACCAAGGGATGGCTGGAATTATCCATTTGAGCCCTCACCTTGCGTGGCGTACTGCCTGTCCACGATTGAAATGCGCGAGCAAAAGAGTTGGAGTCCTCGAACCCCAAAAGAAACGATATCTCCGCGCTCGACATAGCGGTATTGCGCAGGTAATGGCGTGCCAAGGAGTCGCGCAAAGTATCCAGTGTCTGCTGGAACGTAGTCCCTTCGTCACGCAGTCTACGCTGAAGTGTGCGGGTGCTGACCCCTAGTTTTTTACTGATTTCCTTCATCGATACAGCGCCCGCCGGTAAAGACTCAAGCAGCGTACTGCGTACTCGTTCTACCATTCCAGATGTCCTGTCCAGGTCGGACAAACGCTGTCGTAGACTGGGCTCAAAGAACAACCACATCTTATGGTTTTCTGTCAAAAAAGGGCGCTCGACGTCCGCTGCTGCAAATACCACGCTGGCTTTTGGCGCATCAGTTACGGGAACGCCGAAGTAGGCTTGGTACGCATTCAAGTCCGGGCCAAGGGTTGACGGCGATGGCCAGTTCACCTGCAACGGCTGCACAGCGCTACGTGTCGCCAACCTTGCCAGTTGAACAAAGAAGACGAGCTTGAATGCTAAAAACACAGTAGGTGGCTCGGAGGCGTCTAAAAAATCCATAGTGACGGTGGTATGCGAATTAGTACGCACAACCAGAATCACCATGGGCGCGATTAGCCTCACATACTTGGCGATCCGGTCGAGGGCACTGCCCATATTGGCACTGCACAGCGCGGCAAAAAGCTCCGGGTCAAACCAGTCTGACGACATGACCTGAGCAATTTGCAAGGGAGCGGGCAAATCGGCGTTTACAGATTTGGCTTCAGCTTCAATAGCCTCCCAAAGCTTGAAGAAGTTTGCCGAGTCCAGGCGAACGTTCTGTCGCGTAAACAAATCGCCTGGTAATTGTGCGCGACGCAAAACGGGAGCAGTTGCCAGTCCCGCATCTTGCATCAATACCCGCCATCCTGGCCAAACTGAATAGTCCAAAGCTGAGCTGCGCTTACCGATCATGGGAAATGTACTGCACTCATGGGGAGATTTATTTTCAATTTTAGGGCTCAGTTTAGGTCGCCAATCGCGCCACGACAACGGCGGATTGCGCCAGAAATACCAGGAAAAAATTGGCGCCTTTCGAGGTCAAGTTGGCGCGTTAGGCGAGTGCCAACCGTTCATTAGGCGAGCAATGTATGCCTATCTGAGATGTTGAACTGCCCGATCTCGATGATCGCATCGTTATCGAGAAAATACAGAACAAAGCATCTTCTAGATCAAGACGTGTTTTGGGCTTTTCCTCCACTAATGGTAGTCATATGAAAAAGACAGTTTTAATCACCGGTGCCTCATCGGGATTCGGCTTGATGCTTGCCACCAGTCTTCACCAGCAAGGCTTTAACGTCGTTGGCACGAGTCGCAATCCGGAAAAATATTCCAGCACAGTCCCATTCAAATTACTGCGTCTGGATATTGACGACGATATTTCCATTCAGTCGTTTATCGATGAGCTGTTTAAAAACATCAAAGCTTTGGATGTGTTAGTTAACAACGCCGGGTATATGGTGACCGGCATTGCAGAGGAAACACCTGTAGAAGTAGGTCGTCAGCAATTTGAGACAAATTTCTGGGGCACAGTCAAGATTACAAATGCGGTGTTGCCGCAATTGCGTAAACAGAAAAGTGGCCAGATCATCACTATCAGTTCAATGGTGGGATTAATAGGCCCACCTAATCTTTCTTACTATTCGGCATCAAAGCACGCCGTGGAAGGTTACTTCAAATCTCTGCGCTTTGAGTTGAAACAATTCAATATCAACGTCAGCGTGGTTGAACCAGGTTGGTTTAAAACAAATCTGGGGCTGAATGCTCTCTCGGTAACGGATAACAAGATATCTGACTACGACCTTTACCGTAAAAAAGTGAACCTGGTCACCCAAAAGGGGATAGATGAAGCAGAATCTCCGCACGCCGTTGTGAACGCCATCACCAAGCTTATTGATACGAAAGAGCCTAAGTTCAGTAATCCTGTGGCGAAGATGTCTGGCATGATTTTGTTTCTTCAGAGCTACCTGCCCAAAATATTTGAAAATGCAATATTCAAAAGCATTGCATCAGGTAAGAAGTTATAGGAGGCATATGCAGCTCTGCTTTTGTCGATTCATATGCGCTTAGCTAGCGAGAACTAACTTATGAAATATTATCTTTGTAAGTACATCCCGCCACGTGCGGACTTTCTGGCAACAATGACTGTCGAGGAGCGTCAGTGGATGACTCAACATGGCAGTTATCTGAACGAGCTTCTTGAACAGGGAGTGGTCGTTGCCCACGGCCCGGTGATTGATCCCGGTGGCAGCTACGGTGTTTCGCTGTATCAAATTGAGGATGATCGGGATATTGCAGCAATCACATCGCAAGACCCTATCGTAAAGAACGGATTTGGGCACTACGAACATTACGCGATGCTTCATTTGAAAGCGCGCGGGTGAGTTGTGAATTACCACGTCGCTGAACTGTTTTATCGAAGTTATTAACTTTACACTCAGCTGTGCTGTCGCCAGTTGATTTACAAATGCCGACAACAGGAAATACAGACATGACAACTGCACTTATCACTGGCGCATCGAGTGGCATTGGTTCTGTTTATGCCCGCAGGTTTGCCGCTCGTGGTCATGACCTTGTTCTCGTCGCGCGCGCGACCGACAAGCTCAACATTCTTGCCACTGAGTTACATGACCAACATGGTGTTTCCATCGAAGTCATTACTGCTGATTTGACTGACAGCGTTCAAATCGAGCCCGTACTTCAACGGCTGCGCTCAGAACCGCCGATTGATATTCTCGTCAATAATGCAGGGGCCGCATTAATGGGAGATTTTGCCACGGCCGACTCCGCCGACATGTACAAGTTACTGCGACTGAACGTCCTTGCCCCAACCTTACTGACGTCAGCCGTCATTGGAGGGATGGTGCAACGTGGCAGCGGTTCGATCATCAATATCGCGTCAGTGCTGGCGCTTCTGCCTGAATACTCCCACGGCATCTACGCGGCCACAAAGTCCTATGTACTGACGCTTTCGCAGAGCCTCGCGGCAGAAGTCACGTCGAAGGGCGTGTACGTTCAAGCCGTACTGCCTGCAGCTACGCGTACAGAAATTTACGAACGTGCGGGTGGCGACATCAGCAAGGTGCCCGACGTCATGGATGTTGATGATCTTGTGGATGCGGCACTGGTAGGTTTTGATCGTAAGGAGTTGGTCACCATTCCACCTGTGCCTGACGTTGCGGCATGGGAAGCTTTCGAGCGTGAACGCGGGCTCTTGGCACAAGGTTTCAGCAACGCCCAACCCGCAGCACGCTACCGCTCTTAAAAAGTGTGGTGACGCCGAGCGAATGTGTTGTCATCAACCAGCCTCGAAGGTCACTCCTTAACCTTCGAGACGGTGTCACCGTGTCTGCTGATCATTGCCCTTCGATGAACGTCCGGTCTTGGCCAGTTCCCTTCGATACCGGCCATTTATCGCTGCCGACCGGATCTCTGGCGAAGTATAAGAAGCCGCCCCCGGCAGCCCAATCCTCAGAGCGACCTGCCTAAGCGCCATACCTCTAACTTCGCAACCCCCTCAAAGCAACCGTTCAATGGCAGAATCTCCTCAACTTGATCGTTTTGGAGAACACCATGCTTCGTGCGTTTGAACGAAGGCTCGACCCTTTTCCTCCTGACGAGGTACCACCGCCACCCGACGGTCTGGCTCGCTTCCTGTGGGCCTGTACGCGGGGTGCTCGCGGTTACATTCTGGTGTTTGCGCTGCTCAGTGCCGGTGTGTCGATTTACGAAGCCTGGTTGTTTTCCTTCCTCGGGCAGGTCGTGGACCTGCTCTCGACCTGGCAAGCAGGCAGTGAAGCGGCTGCGCAGGAAAGTCGCGTGTTGTGGGGCATGGGCATCGTCATGGTGACCAGCGTCGGGCTAGTCGCGTTGCGCACTATGGTGCAGCACCAGATATTGGCGATTAACTTGCCGTTGCGGCTGCGCTGGGACTTCCATCGCTTGATGCTGCGGCAAAGCCTTTCGTTTTTTTCCGATGAGTTTTCCGGCCGGGTCACTACCAAGGTGATGCAGACTGCGCTGGCGGTGCGCGACATGCTATTCACCCTGATCGAGATCGCCCCCGGGATCGGGGTGTATTTCATCGCGATCATCGCACTGGCCGGCGGTTTCGCCCTGAAACTGATGCTGCCTTTCATTGCCTGGGTCGTGTTGTTCGGGCTGGCCATGTGGTACTTCGTGCCCCGCCTGGGGAAAGTCGGGCAGGAACAGGCCAATGCGCGGTCGATGATGACCGGGCGTATCTCGGATGCCTACACGAACATCACGACGGTGAAGCTGTTCTCCCACTCCAATCGTGAAGCGCATTTCGCGCGTGCAGCGATGGAGGATTTCAAACAAACCGGCTTTCGCCAGATGCGCCTGGTCAGCCAGTTCGAGATCGTCAACCAGGCATTGGTGGTGGCATTGATCATGGCAGCAGGGGGTTATGCCCTGTGGCTATGGCACCAGGGTGAGGTCGGCGCAGGTGCCGTGGCGGCCATCACCGCCATGGCGTTGCGTATCAATGGCATGTCGCACTGGATCATGTGGCAAATGACCTCGCTGTTCGAGAGCATAGGCACCGTGCAGGATGGCATGGCAACCCTTACCCGCGGCCCAAAGGTGCAGGATGCGCCGGACGCTGGCGTCCTGGTGACCTCCGGTGGGGCGGTCACCTTCGATAAGGTGAGCTTCAACTACAGTGGCGAACGCCAGGTGCTCGATGGCCTGAGCCTGCACATCCGTCCGGGCGAAAAAATCGGTCTGGTTGGCCGCTCTGGCGCTGGCAAATCCACGCTTATCAACTTGCTGCTGCGCTTTTATGACGTCGACAGCGGGGAGATTCGCATCGATGGCCAAAACATCGCACAAGTGACGCAAGACAGCCTGCGCGGCGCCATCGGCATGGTCACGCAGGATACCTCCCTGCTGCACCGTTCCATTCGCGACAACATCGCCTACGGCCGCCCCGATGCAACCGACGCGCAAATCCGCAGCGCCGCGGCCAATGCCCAGGCCGACGAGTTCATCAGCCAACTGAGCGACCGGCAAGGCCATACCGGTTACGACACCCTTGTGGGTGAGCGCGGCATCAAGCTGTCGGGCGGCCAGCGCCAACGCGTCGCGATTGCCCGGGTGATGCTCAAGAACGCCCCGATCCTGCTTCTTGACGAGGCCACCAGCGCACTGGACTCGGAAGTCGAAGTGGCCATACAGGAAAGCCTCGATGAAATGATGCAGGGCAAGACTGTGATCGCCATCGCCCATCGACTGTCCACCATTGCGGCCATGGACCGGCTCATCGTCATGGACGGCGGACGCATCATCGAACAGGGCACCCACACCGAATTGCTCGGGAAGAACGGGATTTATGCGCGGCTGTGGCAGCATCAAAGCGGCGGGTTTCTGGGTGAGGATCAGGACGTTGTCGAGGCTATGGATCAGGTGTGAGCGTGAAGAGGGTGCAGCAGGCCAGTTGCGTCAACGGATTTCCAGACTCGATAGGGGAATCAGGTGGACCGACGTGACGAGCAAGGAAAATTGGCGCACCTGCACGCCGGGCTTTACTCAACAGGTTATTCAGCGTGTCTAGGCTCTGTACGAAAAGTCTTGAGACGAAGGTCAGGCAAGGCGAAAACAGCCGAGGAACGGCCGGGGTCGCGCTCGACTGTACTGGAGTACATGAGCATTCCGAGGCTGTTTTCAACGCAGCATGAGCGAGTATCAAGGCTTTTCGTACAGAGCCTAGAAACCCGGGCAATCTCGCGGACGGCTGCCCAGCGGACAGGTTCCCGAAGAACAGCGACCGGATGCCAGCATCCGGTCGCTGTCGTGAAGGGTTACGCTAGGCAGGCATCAAGCACTTTTAGTTTTGTAATATTCGTCGGAGCGCACCCATTTCCCGAGGTCTACCTTCCTCCAGTCGGGTGTGACCGCACTGGATAGCGCCCCTGGGCCCGTCCGTGATGTATCGATGGTTTCTATGTCGGAAAACGAAGCCGTGTCGCGCCGACCTTCATAGACAGTGCTTCTCAGCACAAACGTCCCGTTCTTCTCATCGATGCTTTCCAAGATGCCTTGAACAGCCAGAGGGTTCCCACCTCCGGTCTTTGTCTTACGCCAAACGAGCAGGTACTGGTTGAGTGACTGCTTGAGCTCGGCCGCCACCTGAGCACGGGTGACGTACTCATTGACATAAGCATCACAGGCTTCCCTGACGGGGCTGGTGATATTTATGATCTGCCGCTCCTTGTTGTAGTAATCCTGATAGGGATCCAGCCCGACCTCTTCGGAGGCATAGATAGAGCTCTGGCTTGCGAGGTGGTCGTAGGCGTCGGCGTAGGCCATTTCGGCGGCGGCAGCATCGGCAATGGAGTCGCTGCTGTTTTTGCCGGGTGCCACTTTGGCTGCGTCGTCGGCTACGGATTTGATGGCATCAGTGAGGAGGTTGTTACCTGCATTCTGGGCCTCACGGTGGGCGGCATGGGCTTGCTCGTAGGCGGTATAGGCCGCTTCAAGAGTTTCGTTATCTGCGTTCGCTTCATGGGCAGCTTCGAGTGCCTTGCGGGCTTTGTCGAAGGCGACTATCGGCGCGCCCTGGTCGAGAGCGACGGTAAACACCCCCCAGACCAGTGCATACACCTGGGCATCCCGCAGCGCCCGCGCCACATCAGGGTCTGTAGCGCTGTCCTTTTTTTCGGTGATGGTAGAGAGGCGATTCTTTACCGCGTCGTAGGTTTTGCAGTCGCGAATACTTGAAAGCAACGTATCCAGTTCTGTAGCCATAAAAACGGACTCCTTGTCCGATCAAATTGGAAAGACGCTGACACATCTGTGTGCCAGCCTGTCCATGTATAGGCCACCTTTTGAGAGGCCGCCACCTCCAATATGTTTTTTTCTTACAATGACTTACAGCTGATTGAGCGGTAGATGTAGATGCGCAATTCAAGTCCCTGCCGCCGAGCAGTGGGCTCGGAAAAACCTTGCAGGCAATTGAACGATACCTGGCGACAAAGGCATCGGTGTCGCTTGCCTGCTCGGACAGTCCGTCGGGGTCAGCTCATCTCTGGAACGAGGTGGCTCATGAACGTCAGGTTTTCAATAGCGTGCATGTACCCAGAGAATCTGGGATCTCCATCGTTGAATGCCTTTGCCACTTTTTGTGCGTTCTCAAGACTGTCCCACATGGCTAAGTCCGCGAAGATTCGGTCGTCGCCCATAGGGCAGTAAGCGCGGTACTCGATCAAACCCGGGAAGCTCTTTAACGTTTCACGAAGCCCGGCGCGGAGCGTGGGCACTTGCGCAACGCATTCCTGTTTGACCTGGAAAATGGCTAGTTCGAGTACATGAGGGGAGCACTGCATAGGGATGACCTTCTGTGTGTTAGGAAGTCCCTATTGTCAGTGCCTCATACTGACAGCGTAGTGTCAGTCGTGGTGATCGCTTTCCACTGGCTTGCCTGGTGCTTCATATACGCTTGGAGATCAAGGGCAGGATTGCCGGGTGAGGGTTGTTGGGCAATGGCGATGGTGGCTATGCGATCGACCCGGAAATCGCGGTAAGCCGCCTTGGTACTGCACCAACTTCCAACCGTCCACTTTCCCCCCAGTAAAAAAGGCCAAGAGGGGAAATGAGACGTTGCGAAACCACACCTTCCAAACTGGTATACGTTATCTTCAGCGCCTGAGCATTTTCGATGGCATTTCGAAGGGTTGCCAGATGGCCACGCGTCGCGGACGGTGTGGTTCCAAGCGCCCTGATTTTTGCCGTGCTGGGGTCAACCTTGTGATGGACCATGGACGCTGAGATTTTGCTCAACAACATCCTTGCAGCAGCACTTAGATCGTTATCGGCAGAAGCTGAAAGCATTTCCATCCCGAGTATCAATGCATCCAGTTCGAGCCTGTTCAACGTTAAAGGCGGCATCTCAAAATCGGCATCCAAGGCATACCCCACGCCAGCGGTACCATAGATTGGGATTCCGCTGAAGGAGAGGTCGTCGATGTATCGATAGATTGAGCGAACGGAAACGCCAATTCGGCTAGCCAGTCGTTCAGCGGAGATTGGCTGATGGACACGAATCAGATTGACCAACTGAAATAAGCGATCAGCTTTACGCATCAGGTGCGCTCAACTGACAGCCCTTTGCAAGCTCAAAGGCCTGCCCTACGCCCTTTCGGGCCACCAGGGCATTATGTTCCGTCAGTGGAAATGGCATCCATAAACTCCTGTTATCGGCCTCTTCCTACATGCAAACTAACCGCTTCGGGTGACATTTTCCTAGGGTTTGTAAGAAAAGTAATGTCGCAAACACCGCACGGCACAGGCCAATGAGACCATCGCGGCAAAACTTTTCGCGAGCTTGTCGAAGCGCGTAACGATGCGGCGATTCTCCATCAACCATCCGAACATGCGCTCGATGATGTTGCGCTGTCGGTATTTGGGGCGATCAAACAGCCTGGGCAAACCCGGTCGAGGCTTGCGCTTCATGCTTCGCAACGGGATCATTGGCTGCATCCGATAACGATCGCAGTAACGGCGCAAGGCCTCGGCGTCATAGCCCTTGTCGGCCAGCAGCCATCGACAGCGTTTGCGGGGACGGCCGCGCAGACTGGGGATGTAAGCCTCATCCAGCAGCGGTTGGGCATAGGCGATATCGCTGGCCTGCCCGCCTGAAAGTAGGAAGTGCAAAGGCACGCCATTGGCATCACACAGCATGTGAATCTTTGTCGTCAGGCCGCCCCGGCTGCGTCCAAGCGCGTGGTCTTTCGGTTCTTCAGGCCCCCTTTTTTCCCGGCGCCTGATGAGGCTCGGGTTGCACGCACAGCAGTGGAATCGATCATCCAGGTGTCCAGGTCGATCAAGCCTTGCTCGTTGAGTCTGATATGGAGGCGTTTGAGCAATTGATAGAAGACGCCGCGGTTGCGCCAATCACGAAAGCGCTGATAAACCGTCGACCAGGGCCCGAAGCGCTCCGGCATGTCTCGCCAAGCGGCGCCTGAGCAGAGCACCCATAGGATGCCATTGAGCATCAAGCGATTATCTACCCTTGGGCGGCCACCGCGCCGGGCTTCGATGAAGAGGTCTGCAACCAATTCCCAGGCTGCGTCGGGGAGTTCATACCGTTTGACCATCGTGGGCTCCTGCCTTTGATGGACGCGGACTCTACTGAATCCCGACGCATACGGGGTTCAAATGAGTTTCAGCTGATTTCGTACAGAGCCTAGCAGCGCTTCGCCAGCCCCCGGTTTATCCGGACCATGAAACAACCCAACCTGCATATCGAGAATCAGCAGTGCATACATAATGCTTTTCCTTGCGTTTGGACCAGCGACACAAGGGCAAAAGAAAAGGCCCTATCCATCACTGGCGGGCCTTTGAAGTTCGTGTGTTATTGGCTCACGACACCTCTCACGACCCGCCTCTGGCGGTCGTGGTAGTCGTGGTCAAGGCAATTCGTGGCTGATTCATGAAGCTGACAGTAGCTGCACGGCACCGGGTTGGCAAATGAGCGCATGAAGGTGAAGACTGATTCACGATCGTTAAGGTTCGCGTTTGGCCGATAGCCGTCCACGACGAAGCGCAACTATCGGCCCTGGATCGAAAACGCGGTCAGCACAACGACTTCTGGTAATAGAGCCGGGTATGTCCCGGTGGATAGTCTGCCAGGCGTCCGAATTCGGAGTAACCAAGTTTTTGATAAAAACCGGGAGCCTGAAAGCTGAAGGTCTCCAGCCAGATACCAATGCAGTGTTTTTTCTGCGCAACTTCTTCGGCCATGCGCATTAGCCGTTCTCCGATGCCCTGACCACGCATTGACTCGGGAACGCTGACTAGATCGATGAGCAGCCATCGATAAGAGATCTTGCCGTACAGCCCACCAATAACTTCGTTACTGTCAGCGTCTCGTAGCAACAGAGCAAAAGTTTCATAGGCGTCGTCTCCACCGTTGGCCAGGTTATGGGCCAGCAATGGGGTCAAAATGCCTAGTCGCTCTGCTTCTGTCGCATTTTCCGAAAGCTGGATTTCTACAGACATGGCGCTCTCCCTGAGCAGTGAGTAATTGGGTCAACAAGGTATGATTCTTAAGTCCTGCGCGTGGAGCAATACTCCACAATGAGTTGAGTGACCGCTACCACAATCGCCTGATCCGCTTCAGGAGCGCTAAACAACCGAAACTGCGCATCGGGCAAGTCCGGCAACCCTTGTTCTGCGCCAAGAACCGCCAACCCTTGCCCCAACTGGCTGACTGGCATGGGTGCTACTGCGAAGCCAGCCAGTGCCGCTGCTCGCAATCCGGCCGCGCTGCTGCACAACATCGCCGTTCGTTGGGCGATCCCTGCCCGAGCCAGCTGCGTCAGGGCTACCTCGCGATAAGGGCACGGCTCGGGGAACAGGGCCAGCGGCAACGGCGTCGGTAACTGGGTGACGGGTTGCGCCGACCAGGCCCACACCAGCGGTTCTTGCCACAGCAGCAGCCCCGTGTCGCTGGTTTCGCACAGAGAACCGATGACCAGTTCCAGATGCCCTTGTTTCATCGAGGCCAGCAACGTGCCCGGAATGCCCACCTGCACGTCGATCTCCATCCCCGGGTACTGCGCCGCGAAATCCTGAAAAGTCCGCATTAATCGCGATTCGACAAAGTCTTCGGATACCCCGATCCGCAGTCGCCCGTGAAACGGCGTGCGTGTCAGTTCTGCCCAGGCATCACGGTTCAGCGCGAGGATGGTGCGTGCATAAGCCACCAGGCGTTCGCCATCGGGCGTCAGTTGCTGGGAACGGGTAGTACGCCTCAACAGGGGTTTACCAATCTGTTCTTCCAGTCGCCGCACATGCCCACTGACCGCAGACTGGGTCAGGTGCAGCTTCTCGGCTGCACGGCTGAAGCCTTCTTCATCGACGACCGTGACAAATGTCTTGAGCAGCAGAGCATCGAACATAGTTTAATCTGTGATTAATAGATGATTTATTTGCGATTTATATTCTAAATAAAACTATGTTGCAATGTTCATCGCCCCCATCTCCCACTACCCGAGGCGTGCCATGACTACTCTTCTGCATATCGAATGTTCCCCGCGCAAACAGCGCTCGGCCTCCCTTGAAGTCGCCCGCAGCTTCATTGCACGCTATCAGGAAAACACCCCGGACACCGAAATCATCACCCTCGACCTTTGGAACATGGCGTTGCCGGAATTCAATGATCTGGCCATGGAGGCCAAATACGCCGGACTCAATGGCACGTCCTTGACCCCGGGGCAAGAAGACGCCTGGAACACCTTGAAGGATCTGGCCGCGCATTTGCACAGCGCTGATGTGCTGGTGATGTCCGTTCCGCTGTGGAATTTCAGCATCCCGTACAAACTCAAGCACTTTATCGACCTGGTATCGCAGAAAGACATCCTGTTCAGCTTCGATCCAGAGCGCGGTCTGGAAGGCATGCTGCACGACAAAACCGCCGTGGTGATGTACGCCCGTGGCCTGGATTTTTCGGCGCAATCGATCACGCCGGCAGAGCGCTTCGACTTCCAGAAGCCCTATGTGGAAGCCTGGCTGAAATTTATTGGTGTGACGGATGTGCACTCGGTGATTGTGGAGAAAACCATCCTGGGGGAAGACGTTGACCTCGGCGCGCGTGAGGTCGCAACTCAGCAGGCCAGGGGACTGGCGGATAGTCTTGGTCGCTGACGCTTCCACTGCACCGTAAGTTATTCAACGCCCAATGGGATATTCAAACCCAGCTTCACGGTGCTCATCGAAACAAGGGTTTTGAAGCGTTTGACGTTATTGTTCTCAAAGAACAACTCGCGGGTCAGGTCGGTGTATTGCTGCATGCTCCGGACCGCGAAGATCAGCACAAAGTCCCACTCGCCAGCGACGTAGTAACACTGCTGCACTTGAGGGCACGCGGCAAAGCTTTGCTTCATGGCATCCAGCAAATCTATGCGCTCGCTCTCGACCTCGACCTCAGCAATGATCGTCAGCGGATGCCCCATGGCCGCTGGCTCGATCACCGCGATGGTCTTCTTGATAACGCCCTCGTCATTCAGGCGTTTCAGACGGCGGTTGACTGCCGCGGAAGACAACGAAACCCGCTTGCCCAGCTCAATCTGAGAGAGCGTTGCGTCTTGCTGTATTTCAATCAGCAACTTGATGTCGAACTCGTCGAGGGTCATTTCTGCATCCTGGTAATTTTATTTCGATTAAGCGCCAATATTTGCAACAGAAGTGCGCGGGCGATCCGGAAATATCAATTTGTGGAGCATCTCATTGAATTAATATTTACGAAAGAATCCCGCCTCACGGAGAAGTTTAATGAGTGTTGCAAGCGCCAATGACGGATTAAACCTGGACGGGCCAAAGCTCCTGGAGCAACTCGCGACGCTGGGCCAGATCGGTGTTGACCTCAAGGACGGAGGGCGTACCCGAATTGCGCTGACTGATGCCGAGAGGGAGGGCCGTGATCAGCTCGTCTGCTGGATGAATGAGTTGGGCCTGGACGTCAAAGTCGATCGCATCGGCAATGTGTTTGGAACCCTCCGCTCAAGCACCGATGACGGCACAGAGGCGCCTTTCATGATGGGCTCGCACATCGACACCGTGACAAACGCCGGCGCTTTGGATGGGTGTTATGGAGTGCTCGCGGGGCTTGCCGTCATTCGTGCTTTCCGTGCCGCGGGCGTAACGCCTGAGCGCTCAATCACGGTCGGCGCGTTCACCAATGAAGAGGGTGTGCGTTATCAGCCGGACATGATGGGCTCGCTGGTTTTTGCCGGTGGCATGAGTGTCGACGAAGCGCTCAACACCATCGGGACGGACGGAACCCGTCTTGGCGATGAGCTCTCTCGTATTGGTTACGCTGGGGATATGGAGCCAGGCGCGCTGATTCCGCACGAATATGTGGAGCTTCACATTGAACAGGGGCCGATCCTGGAAGCCGAGTCAACGCTGATCGGTGTGGTCGAAAATCTCCAGGGGATTTCGTGGCAGCAGGTGACGATTCAGGGCAACGCCAACCACGCGGGCACCACCCCCACTCATTTGCGTCACGATGCCGGTTATTGCGCAAGCGCGGTGGTGAATCACTTGCGCGAGATCGCCAGTGAGTCGGGTGGTACTACCTTGGCGACCGTTGGCTGCATGCAATTTGAACCCAATGTCATTAACGTCATTCCTCGCAAATCGACGTTTACGGTCGACCTGCGTGATCCCGACGAGGCTCGTTTGCAAGCGGCTGAGACACGTTTATCCCGGTTCCTCGCCAACATCGCAGAGCGTGAGGGCGTACGGGTTTCCACCGAGCAGCTGGTGAGATTTCAGCCGGTCGTGTTCGACTCCGAATTGGCGCAGGTCATCGAAGACAGCGCCAGGCGTTTCGGCTTCACCCATAGACGCATGACTTCCGGGGCAGGGCATGATGCTCAGATGATCGCGCGCGTTGCGCCATCCGCGATGATCTTTGTGCCAAGCAAGGGCGGCATCAGCCATAACCCTCGGGAGCACACCGATGATGATCAACTGATCAAGGGCGCTCAGGTACTGCTGGACGTGGTTGTTCGACGACTCGCTACCACCCGATAACTTTTCCGCTGAAACACAGCGCCTGGGTTTCAAGACCCGGCGGTGGTATCTCTTTGCCTGACATTGGAGGTTTTATGCTTTTTTCCAACCCGAACGCCACACACGAAGCGTACCCAGAGTCACTTCAACACATCATGAGCATCAAGCAGGCTGAAGAGAGTCGTCGCTGGCTTTCGACATGGGATCAACTCAGCGTTACAGCGACGCCGCTGTGGGATCTTGATGATCTGGCGAAGCAGCTTAATGTCGGGCAAATCTGCGTGAAAGATGAGTCGGTTCGCTCACCGCTGGGTAGCTTCAAGGCATTGGGCGCGCCGATTGCCCTGGTGCGGTTGATTTTGCGATTGTTCCCGCAAAAGAACTTTAATTCTCAAGCGTTGCTCGTGGGTGAGTACCGGGACCAGCTCGGCATCTTTACGGCGATCAGTGCAACCGACGGTAACCACGGACGAGCACTGGCGGCTGCGGCACAAAGTGTTGGCTGTCGGTGCGTTATCGTCCTTCATGCCAACGTGAGTGTTGAGCGCGAGCAAGCCATTGCCGCTTATGGTGCAGAGATTGTCCGCATTACTGGCAACTACGACGAGTCGGTCGAGCGTGCCGCGACGTTGGCCAGAGAGAACCAGTGGCAGGTTGTCTCCGACACCTCGTATGAAGGCTACGAAGTGATTCCGCGCGATGTCATGCAAGGCTATGGCACGATCGCCGCCGAAGTCATCGAGGCGTCAGAACCGTTCACGCATATCTTTGTGCAAGGCGGAGTAGGGGGCCTGGCGGCAGGTTTGGTCAGTTACTTCTGGGAGCGCTATGGCGCCGATCGCCCGACCCTGGTGATGGTTGAGCCGGTTCAGGCCGATTGCCTTTATCAAAGCGCGCTGAAGGGGCGGGCTGCCCATGCGACCGGCTCCGTGGATTCCGTCATGGCAGGTTTGGCCTGTGGCGAAACGTCACCGCTTGCATGGAAATTCCTGAGTGAGAGCGTTGACCATTTCATGCTCATCAATGACAGCGATGCGGTAGGCGCAATGCGGCTGCTCGCTGCAGGCTCAGGTAATGATGTTCCTGTTGTCGGAGGAGAATCCGGTGTCGCCGGGCTCGCTGGTTTGATCAATCTCGTGGGTGTTCCTGCCGATGCCGAAAAAGTCGGCCTGAACAAGAATTCGAGAGTGCTCATCATCAACACCGAGGGGGCTACCGCGCCAGCTGTCTATGAGGCGCTGGTCGGCGAGTCGGCTGAGTCAGTGCAACAGCGCCAGCAGGCCTGGTTGCGAATCCACGAGTATTGCTAGCTTTTGGTACGGATAAAAAACTCTGCGCTGTTTAGAACGATTATTTCTTTCGGTTCTTTATATAGCGCTGAGTCGAATATCCATAACCGATAAAACCACGCCTTCGCTTTGATTCTGTATGCAATGAAATCCATAGGGGCGCTCTAGCAGACAGCGGCGTCCCCGCCACGGCACTAAAGCGGTTTCAACATCAAATCCTGCTGCTCGGCCATCATCTTGTCGTCCCTTCACCAGTCCTTAGAATCCGCCTCCATCAGCTTCGTCCAACTATCGAATCGCTTAGGGAGTTACACCATGATGAACGCCATGCAGATGCCAATGCCGATGATGAACGCCAACATGCCGATGATGCCAATGATGGGCATGCCGATGATGATGGCGACCATGAGCTGCGAAATGATGGACGACGGCATGATGTGCAAAATGATGCCGGCCGCTGGCATGGACATGGCGATGTTCAAGAACAGCGCTGAAATGATGCAGATGATGATGAACTGCGGCATGCCGATGATGATGCATTGCGGCAACATGAGCATGATGTGCATGTCTCAGGCGAGCATGGCCATGCCAATGATGAACATGATGATGCCAATGATGGGCATGCCGATGCCGTCGATGAAGTGCGTGATGGAATGCACGATGATGGCCGACGGCATGATGTGCAAAATCATGCCGATGGCCGGCATGAACATGGACATGATGAAAAGCTGCTGCGCCCTGATGATGAAAATGATGAACGATTGCAGCATGCCGATGATGATGAGCTGCAACGGCATGCCAATGATGTGCTGCACCTGCTGATCCCTGGCAGCAGACATTAAAAAGCCCCCGCGACCTGACGGTTGCGGGGGCTTTTTCATTCTGGCGACACCACAGATCCCACAAGGGATCTCGGTTCGGCGCGATGGAATTCAGTCCAGGCGTTCCGGGTAGGTCACCACCAGATAAGCCACCGCCTCACTGTCGGCGGGGTTGCGATAGCGGTGGGGCTGGTCGGCGTAGAACAGGATCGAGTCGCCGGTGGACAGCAGGTAGCGTTCATCGTTGACGCTGATTTCCAGTACGCCCTGCGACACCACCAGGTTCTCCTGCACACCCGGGCCATGCCCCTCGGAGTGGTCTTCGCCCAACGGGCTCAAACGCAGTTCGTAGAATTCCGATTGGCGTGCCACGTCGAACGGAAACAACGCGCGGCTGACGAAGGCGCCACTGGCGCTGACCAGGCGCTTGCTCTGGTTCGCCGACAGCACGGCCACACCTTCGAAAGCCCGATGCTCGAGAAACGCCGCCACCGAAACCTTCAAGCCCTTGGCAATTTTGCACAGCACTTTGATCGACGGCACGCTGCGTCCGGATTCGATCTGCGCCAGCATCGCCCGACTCACGCCGCACTGCCGGGCCAGGGCGTCGAGGGATAGATGACGCTTGCCCCGCAGCCGTTGCAGGTTCTGCGCGACCCGCTCGCAGATCGGGTCTTCTTCCAGTTGTTCGAGGTTATTCAAGTCCGTCACGGGTTCGCCTGCGCTCACCAGAAAGCGCGAGGGTTGCTGCGCGTTCATGCGTGACGGGTCTCGGTCGACTGGGCGGCCTGGATCCACTGAAAGGCCTGTAGACCCGCGTTGCGTGCGTACATTTCCCACATGGCCCGTGCCCGTTGCTGAGCCTGTTTGCGTTTGCGGTAGCTGGCGAAGTCGATGAGGTTGTCAGTCGGATTCATGGGGCACTTCACTGTGGTGATGAATGACGGGATGAGCTGAGAGTACGTGGATATTTTTATAACTATAAATATTGATTTTGTATTTATTAATTCTATTTGGTTCTTATGAGTGGCCGCGTCAAAGCCCCCGACTGCTCCTGATCAACTCATAGGCCCGACGCACCAGCGGGTTCACGGTGTTGGGCCGAATCCACAAGTGGTAGGTCACGTCCGGCAGCCGTGGCAGGCCATCGTTTTCGCCGAGCACGCGCATGTCCGGGCCGAGCATTTCCATGCTTCTGGGCGTGACGCCCAACCCGGCACGCGTTGCGGCCTTGATCCCGATCAGGTTCGACGCCAGGTACGCCTGGCGCCATGGAATATTGGCGCGTTCCAGCGCCTCCAGGGCGTAGCGACGATAGATACTCGGCTCATCCACCAGAATCAGCGGCAAGGGCTCTTCCGGCGTATGAATGTACTGCGCCGAGCAAATCCACCACACCGGCGAGGTGCGCAAGGCGAAGCCTTCGAGGCTCGGGTCTTCGCGGGTGGAGATCACCATGTCGACCTTGCCCCGATGCAGGTCATCCATCAGAAACGGGCTGCGGCCGACATCGATCTCCAGGCGCAAGCGCGGGGCCGAGCGGGCGATGTGGCTGAGGATCGGCGGCAGGATGGTGTCGGCGATGTCATGCGGCGAGCCGATCCGCAGCACACCGCTCAAGTTGCTTTCGCGCAGGGAATTCAGCGCATCGTCGTTGAGCGAGAGCATCTGCCGCGCATGACGCAACAACTGCAAACCGGCTTCGGTCAGTTGCTTCTGACGCCCGCGCTTCTCGAACAGATTCACCCCCACTTGTTGTTCCAGGCGTTGCATGTGCTGGGTGACCGACGATTGTGTGCGCGCCAGTTGCGCGCCGGCCTCGGCAAAACTGTGGTGATCGACCACGGCAATGAAGGTGCGCAGCAATTCGAGATCGAGGGTAGGTGAGGTCGACATGGCCATTTCCGGGCTGTTTTTATATCAGGGCTGCAAACATAAACATTACATTTGTTTATGTATTTTTGGCGATATTTTAGTGCTAATGCGGTAACTACGGGCACTGTGAGGATTTTCGCTTAGCAGCAATACGGCAAGTTATAACGATATTAGATATTTGAATTTCCGTTACTTCAGGACTGTACCTAGGATGCCGCCTCATCAGGTCGGGGAACGCCGATCATCCATGAGGGGAAATCCATGTTGCTTGAGCGCTCACCTGTAAAACGATGGTTGCCTGTGATGCTGGGCGCCTTGATCTCATTGGCCGCCAGTGCCGGGGCTCAGGCTGATGCCACCCTGGACAAGATCCAGCAACGGCATGTGCTGACGGTGGGGGTCGTACTGTCCGGCGGCCCTTTCGGCAGTATCGATCCGGGTACTCAGAAACCGCGGGGCTTGAACGTCGACCTCGCTCAGGAACTGGGCCGGCAGTTGGGCGCCGAGGTGCAACTGGTGCCGGTATTGCCCGCCAACCGCGTGCAGTTTTTGCAGCAGGGCAAAGTGGATTTGTTGATTGCCAACATGGAATGGACCGCCGAGCGCGGTGAGATCCTCGGTTTTGTGCCGACGCCGTTCTACCGTGTCGGCGGTACCGCGGCGCTGCTCAAGGACAGCAAGATCAGCCGTTGGGAAGACCTCAAGGGCCAGCCCGTCTGCACCTCCCAGGGCAGCAGCTACATCAAGCCGCTCACCGAATTGGGCGTCGAGATCAAGGCCTTCAAGAGCTCGTCCGAATCCTTGCTTGCGCTGCGTGGCAACAACTGCGTCGCGGCAGTGCATGACGCCACGCTGATCAACCCGTTGATCGCCGACAACGCCGAATGGCAGGGCTATCGCGCGCTGAGTCCGGAGCTCAACCCGGCCCCTTCGGTGATCTGGACCCGACCTGGCGAACGCGATACCCAGGCTCGGCTCGACCCCATCGTCAAGGAACTGCACCGCAGCGGCTGGCTGATCGACGCCCAGACCCGCAACCGCATCACCCCCGCGTCACCGGCCTTGGTGGAATTGCAGAAACAGTTCCAGGCCAACGGCGCCTGAGCGGTTCACCTCATCGTTTTCAATAGACCGCCGACGGATTCGGCGGTCGTTCAAGGTAGTCGTGCATGAACCGATATTTTTCCGCTAGAAGCCTGGCCACGCTGTGCCTGGCAGGATGCGCCGTGCTCGGCGCCAGCCTCGCTCAGGCCGATGCCACGCTGGACAAGATCGAACAACGCCACGCGATCAGCGTCGGGGTGATGCTCAGTGGTCCGCCGTTCGGCACCCTCGACCCCAAGACCGGCGAACACCTGGGGTACAACGTCGAACTGGCCAGGGGCATCGCCAAGGCGCTGGGTGTCGAGGCCCAGACTGTTTCGGTGCTGGCACCCAACCGGGTGCAGTTCCTGCAGCAGGGCAAGGTCGACATCCTGATCGCCAATATGCAGTTCACCGAAGAACGCGCCGAGATTCTCGATTACGTGCCCACGCCCTATGAAGAAGTCGGTGGCGCCGCGTTGATTCGCAAGGGTGCGGGTATCACCCAGTGGAGCGACTTGAAGGACAAACCGGTGTGCGTGTCCCAGGGCAGCAACTTCATCAAGCCATTACAGGAAACCTACGGCGCGCAGATCAAGGCGTTTCGCAGCCAGTCCGAATCGCTGTTGTCGTTGCGCGGCAATGGCTGCGTGGCGGCGGTGCATGTCAGCCCGACCATGCATACCTTATTGAGCGATGCCGAGTGGGCCGGGTATGAAATTCCGCTGCCGGGTGACTTGATCCCGTCGAACTCGGTGATCTGGATACGCAAGGGCGAGCACGATACCCAGGCGAAGCTGGATGCCATCGTGCGCGACTGGCACCGCAGCGGCTGGCTGATCGAATTGGGCGAACGCACGGGCATGGCACCGTCGCAAGCCTTGCGTGACCTGCACGAGCAATACCGCAACGCGGCACCGCTGGCAGTGCGGTCATGAGTCGACCGTTGTTCGTGGCCTTGCAGCAACTGCTCGGCGCCCGTCATGTGCAGACCAGCGAAGAGGCCGCGCCGTACCTGACCGACAAACAGGGCCGTTACGTGGGGCAGGTGATTGCCGCCGTGCACCCGGCAAGCACCGAAGAAGTTGCGGCGGTGGTGCGCGCGTGCGTGGCCTGCGATACGCCGGTGGTGGTGCAGGGCGGCAACACCGGGCTGATGGGCGGCGCGACTCCGGACGCCAGTGGCCGCGCGGTGTTGTTGCTGCTCGACCGGATGAATCGCGTTCGGGCAGTGGACACCGACAACGACACCCTGACCGTCGAGGCGGGCTGCATTCTGCACACCATTCAGGGCGTCGCCCGCGATGCCGGGCGCCTGTTCCCGCTGAGTCTGGGCGCCGAAGGCAGCTGCACCATTGGCGGCAATCTGGGCACCAATGCCGGTGGCACGGCGGTGCTGCGCTATGGCAATACCCGCGAATTGACCCTTGGTCTGGAAGTGGTCACCGCCCAGGGCGACATCTGGAATGGCCTGCGCGGTTTGCGCAAGGACAACACCGGCTACGACTTGCGCGACCTGTTCATCGGCAGCGAAGGCACCCTCGGCATCATCACCGCCGCCACCCTGAAACTGTTCCCGTTGCCCAAGGCCCAGGCCACAGCGCTGTTGGCCTTCGACTCGCTGGCCCAGACGGTGACGTTCCTGTCCCATGCCCGCGCCGGTTTCGGTGCCAGCCTGACCGCGTTCGAACTGCTCAGTGCCGGGTGCCTTGCGTTGCTGCGCGAGCAATTTCCCGAAGGCCCACAACCCTTTTCCGGTGCGCGTCAGCCTTGGTTCGCGTTGTTGGAATTGTCCGATAACCACAGCGAAAGCCATGCCCGCGAAGCGTTTGAACAGGTACTGGGCGAGGCCTACGAGCAGAGCCTGCTGGCCGATGCGCTGATCGCCGAAAGCCTCGCCCAGAGCCAGGCGTTTTGGCTGTTACGCGAGAACATGAGCGAGGCGCAGAAGCGTGCCGGTCGCAACATGAAGCACGACATCTCGGTGCCGATTTCCCAGGTCGTGGCATTTGTCGCCCATACCGATGCGCTGTTGCAGCGCCATTTCCCTGGTGTGCGGCATTACACCTTCGGCCATCTGGGCGACGGTAACCTGCATTACAACGTCGCCCATCCGCACAACTCAACGGTCGAGGCGCACATGGCCCATTACGCAGCACTCAGCCAACTGGTGCACGACAGCGCCCACGCTCACGGCGGCTCCATTAGCGCCGAGCACGGTGTCGGCCAGCGCAAACGGGACATGCTCGGGCGCTACAAAAGCCCGGTGGAACTCGACCTGATGCGCCGGATCAAGCAAGCGCTGGACCCGAACAATCTGCTGAACCCCGGCAAGGTTTTGAAGGGGAGTCAGTCATGACGCTTCGTCTGTCCAAACGCGTACAGCACGTCTCGCTGTCGGCCAATGCCGCCGCGAAATCTCAAGCCACGGCATTGCGCGAGGCTGGTCGCGACATCCTCGACCTGACCACCGGCGAGCCGGATTTTGACACCCCGGAGCACATCAAGCAGGCCGCTTATGCCGCCATCGCCGCCGGTGCCACCAAGTACACGCCGACACCGGGCGTGAAGGCCTTGCGCATCGCGGTGCAACGCAAACTCCAGCAGGAAAACCAGCTGGACTATCCGCTGGAATCGATCGTGATTGCCAACGGTGCCAAACAGATCATCTTCAATGCCTTTGCCGCCACCCTCGACGACGGCGATCAGGTGCTGGTGCCAACGCCGTACTGGCCGTCGTTCCCGGACAGCGTGCGCTTCAACGGCGGCGAACCGGTGTTTATCGAATGTGGACTGGCGCAGGGCTGCAAACTGACGGCCGAACAATTGGAGCAACGGATTGGCGAACGGACTCGCTGGCTGATCCTCAACGGCCCCGGCAACCCCAGCGGCGCGGTGTATAGCGCGGCCGAACTGCGCGCCCTGGCCGAGGTGCTGCGGCGCCATCCCCACGTGCTGATTCTGCTGGATGAACTCTACGAACATATCCGTTTCGACGGTTTGCCTGCCCAGAGCCTGCTCAACGTTGCGCCGGATTTGCAGGCGCGCTGCCTGCTGGTGGGCGGCGTGTCCAAGACCTATGCCATGACCGGTTGGCGCATCGGTTTCGGCGCCGGGCCGCAAGCGCTGACTCTTGCGATGACGGTGGTGCAATCGCAATCCACCTCGGGTGCTTCCTCGGTCGGACAAGCCGCCGCTTTGGCCGCATTCGAAGGTGGACTGGATTTCTTGCGGTCGCAAGTCGCGGCCTATCAACAACGCCGGGATTCACTGGTCAGCGCCTTACGCGAAGTGGACGGTCTTGAAGTGCTCGAACCTCAAGGTGGTTTCTTTGTGTTTGTGCGCTGCGCCGGGTTGTTGGGGCGCTATCGCCCGGACGGTCAACGTCTGCAAAGCGATGCCGACGTCGTCGCGTATTTGCTGGAAGAGGGCGTGGCCGGCGTGGCGGGCAGCGCTTATGGCTTGTCGCCGTGGTTTCGCCTGTCCATTGCCACGGCGACCGACACCGTAGTCGAAGCCGGATGCCGCATCGCTCAAGCCTGCAGGCA
Organism: Pseudomonas sp. B21-019; assembly: GCF_024749225.1. Lineage (NCBI taxonomy): Bacteria > Pseudomonadati > Pseudomonadota > Gammaproteobacteria > Pseudomonadales > Pseudomonadaceae > Pseudomonas > Pseudomonas sp. B21-019. Next base: position 3,657,472 of record NZ_CP087193.1, on the reverse strand, counting down.
ATTGCGGGGCGAACCATGAGTCATTTGTTGGAGCTATTCGTCCACTGGGCCGCCGGATTCGGCCTGAACTACGGCTTTCTGCTGGACGCTTATCAACGCGGAACCCTGGAGCAGGGCGCGCTGACCACGGTGTTGCTGTGCCTCTTCACTATCGTCGGCAGCCTGTTGGCGGGCGTCGGTTTGGCGGCGATGTTGACCTCGGGCAAACCCTGGCTGGCAAAACCTGCGCGGGTGTTTGTCGAAGTCACCCGCAACACGCCGACCCTGGTGCAGCTGTATTGCGCATTTCTGGTCCTGAACATGCTGCTGACCCAGGCCGTCGGCGCGGCCAACCCGCTGACGCCGTTCGCCTGGGTGGTGATCGTGATTTCGCTGCACAAAGGCGCGTTTCATGCCGAAGCCTTGCGCGCCGGGATCGAAGCGGTGCCGGCGGTAACAATCGAGGCGGCCAGTTCACTGGCATTCAGTAGCCGCCAGTTGCTGTGGAATGTGCAACTGCCGCTGGCCTTGCGCTTCGCCTTGCCGTCGCTGATCAACAACCTGATCGACCTGGTAAAAATGACCGCTGTCGCCTCGGCCATTGCCGTCGGCGACATCACCTACGCGGCGATCATGATCTGGACCCAGAGCGATAACGTGTTGGAGCTGATGATTCTGATCCTGACGTTTTTCGGCCTGCTGAGTTTTACCGTCAATTGTGTGGGTCGCCTGCTCGAAGCGCGCCTGAGGATGCCCGGCTATGGCCATTGAATCGTCCGTCACCGCGCCGTTGGCCTGGCCGCGTCGGCATGGAGGCAAGTTGCTGCTGTTGGTGGGTAGCATGCTCTGGTTGGTGTATTTCGTGCCGCACAGTCCGGTACTCAAGGCTTTGTTGCAGTGGTCGCCGGCCTTGGTCGCCGGGTTTGGCCAGAACATTCTGATCAGTCTGGTGGCAATCGGGCTGGGCTCGTTGCTGGGGTTGTTGGTCGGTGCCCTGACGTTGTCGCCGTTGTGGCTGTTGCGCTTGCCGGCGCGGATCTGGGTGCAGATTTTTCGCAATGCGCCGTGGCTGGTGCTGATCTATTTCACCACCTATGTGTTCCCGTTCGAGATCCACATCGGCAGCACTTATGTCTCGTTCCCGGATTGGGTCAAGGTCACGATTGGCCTGGCGTTGCCGGCGAGCGCCAACGTTGCGGAGATCTTCCGTGGCGCCGTCGCCTCGATCCCCAGTACCCAATGGGAAGCGGCGCGATCCCTGGCCTTCACTCGCGGGCAGATTTTTCGTTCGATCATCCTGCCGCAGTGCTTCAAGCGCATGTTGCCGCCGTGGATGAACCTCTACGCGGTGATCACCATGGGCACTGCACTGGCGTCGCTGGTGGGCGTGCATGATGTGATCGACACCGCGCAAATCGCCAGCAACACGGTGAACCTCACCGGCTTCACCGTGGTGATTTACCTGAGCCTGCTGGTGCTGTTCTTTGCTTATTGCTACCCGATTTCCCGACTCACCCAACGCCTGGAGCGACGTTATGCCTTCTACTGAAACCGTCGCCGAGCCTCTGGTCAGCCTGCGCGACCTGCACCTGTCGTTTGGCAGTAACCCGGTGCTCAAGGGCATCGACCTTGACGTGCATCGCGGCCAGGCCGTGTCGATCATCGGCCCGTCCGGCTCCGGCAAGTCGACGATCCTGCGCTGCATCACCGGTTTGTTGCAGCCCCAACGCGGCACCATCCGCGTCGGCAGCACTGAGGTTCACACCCTGGCCCAGGAAACCCAGCGCATCGAGTTACGCAAGCGTGTGGGGTTTGTGTTCCAGCAGTACAACCTGTTCCCGCATTTGTCGGTGCTGGAGAACCTGATGATCGCCCCGCGCAAAGTGCTGGGGCGCAATCGCGCCGAGGCCGAGAAAGACGCCCGCGCCTTGCTGGCCAAGGTGCGCATGGAGCACAAGGCCGATGCTTATCCGGGGCAACTCTCCGGCGGTCAGCAACAGCGGGTGGCGATTGCCCGGGCGTTGGCCATGCGTCCGGAATTGATCCTGTTCGATGAGGTGACTTCTGCCCTCGATCCGGAAACTGTTGGCGAGGTGCTGACGGTGATTCGCGAGCTGACCGAAGAGGGCATGACCTGTGTGTTGGTGACCCATGAAATGCGTTTCGCCGAAGAGATCAGCGACATCGTCTACTTCACCGAAAACGGCGTGATTGTCGAATGCGGCAGTGCCGAGCAGATCTTCCAGTACCCCACCAGTGAGCGGACCCAGGAGTTTCTGCGTCACGCCCTGGTCGATCCGGGACGCCGTCCCCGTGTCGCCAACGATCCGTATCTGTTGAGTAACCTGAGCCGCTACAGCCTGTCCGTCTAATACCGAGGAGTCTGTTCATGAGTACCGATAACCGTGCCGCCGTCATCGAGGATTTCCTCAAGAAAATCCGCGTCATCCATCAGCGTGGCGTCGACCGTGCCGCGTTGACGGAGATCGTCGCCTTGCTCGAAACCCTGGCCGAGCGCCGCGATCTGTTCAATTTCGACGTGTTCCCGGCGCCAGTGCCGGGGCAGGGCAGCACCGCGTTTCGCTACCGTCTGAACGACGATGGCGACACGCCGACGTTGTACCTCAACTCATTGTTGCCGGGTAAAAGTACGATCCCGCACAACCACGAAACCTGGGCAATCATCAGCGCCGTCGAAGGCCAGGAAATCAACTACGTCTACACCCGTGATGACGAGGGCCGCGAGCCCGGGTTCACCACGTTGCACCTGGAAAAAGAAGTGATCGTGCAACCCGGCACGTCGATCTCGTTTCTCGGTGAAGACCTGCATGGCATCCGTGTCGAAGGCGAGCAGCCGACCCTGCATTTCCACCTGTATGGCTTGCCGCTGGAATCGCTCAACGGCCGCTACGGGGTCGAGGCCGACGGGCGCATTCTCAATTACAACGCCTCGCAAATGGCGCCGTCGATCAAGGCCTACACATGAATCGGACCGTAACCCCAGGGCAACTGCAGCAATGGCTGTTCGACGGGCAGGAAATTGCCCTGTTTGATGTGCGTGAGCATGGCCAATATGGCGAAGCCCACCTGTTTCACGGGGTGAACCTGCCCTACAGTCGCCTGGAGCTGGAGGTCCGACGCCTGGCGCCGAATCCTCAGGTGCGGCTGGTGATTTATGACCAGAACGGCGGGGACATCGCGGTGCGCTCTGCTCGGCGTTTGCAGGCGCTGGGGTACAGCCGCGTGCATGTTCTCGACGGCGGTGCCGATGCCTGGCAGGCGGCAGGCCTGCAACTGTTCGCGGGTGTGCATGTGCCGTCCAAAGCCTTTGGCGAGTTGGTGGAAGAGGCCAGTGATACGCCGCATGTCACCGCCAGGCAGCTGGCCGAATGGCAAGCCCGGGGCGAGCCGCTGGTGGTGCTGGACGGTCGGCCGTTCGACGAGTACCGCAAGATGACCATTCCCGGTTCTGTCTGCTGCCCGAATGGCGAACTGGGCTATCGCGTACAGGATCTGGTGCCGGACGACAGCACGCCGATCGTGGTCAATTGCGCCGGTCGAACCCGCAGCATTATCGGCGCCCAGACCTTGATCAATCTGGGGTTGAAGAACCCGGTCTACGCCTTGGAAAACGGTACGCAGGGCTGGTACCTGGAAGATTTCCGGCTGGAGCATGGCAGCACTCGCCGCTATGCCGATGAGGTGTCATCGAAGACCTTGCCGCAACAACGCCTCGCCGCGGCACAACTGGCCGAGCGGGCCGGGGTAAAAACCGTTGCGGCGGCGCAGGTCGAGCAGTGGGCAGGGGAGGCCGCACGCAGTTTGTTTCTGTGCGATGTGCGCACTGCCGAGGAGTTTGTCGCCGGCAGTCTGTCGGGTGCGCAACACACGCCGGGTGGGCAGTTGATTCAGTCTACCGACCTGTACATCGGCGTGCGTCAGGCGCGGTTGGTGCTGATCGACAGCGATGGTATACGGGCACCGATCGTTGCCAGTTGGCTTCGGCAGTTGGGGCATGAAGCTTATGTGCTGGAAGGTGGGGTGAGTAGCGGTCTGGCGTTGCCGACGCATGAGACGCCCGCACACGAAGCGTTGCCGGTCATCACGGCGCAAGCCCTGGCCGATGCGTTGAAGGACAGAGCGGTGGCATTGATTGACCTGCGTCCGAGCATGACCTTCCGCAAAGGTCATATCGCCGGCTCACGCTGGTCGATCCGTTCGTTGCTGGCAAGTGAAGTGGCCGGTGAACAGCGACCTCTGGTGTTGCTGGCCGATGACCCGCAACTGGCCGCTTTCGCGGTGCTGGAATTGCCCGATGTTCAACGTGCGCAAACCCGGTTGTTGAGCGGCGGTGTCGACGCCTGGCGCGCGGCGGGTTTTGCGTTGCAAGAGGATGCCAACACGCCGCCCGATCTGCAGTGCATCGATTTTCTGTTCTTTACCCATGATCGCCACGCCGGCAACAAAGACGCGGCGCGTCAGTATTTGGCTTGGGAAATCGGCCTGTTGGCGCAAATGAGCGCAGACGAAATCGCCAGCCTGAAACCGCTGCGTGCGCCGTCTCAAGCGACTCGTGATGCGCGGGTGCGTACCCGTCTGGTGCAGGCGGCGCGTACCGAAAAGGGCAGTGGCAGTCGAGGTGTCAACGTGCCCGTCACTCGTTTGAGCACGGTGCTGTTCGACAACCTGGCGCAGATGCGCGATGCCCGTGCTCGCCGTGACCGGGAGCGGGTGCTGAGCTATGGCGCTCGGGGCAATCCGACCGCTTTTGCCTTGGAAGACCTGGTGACGGAACTGGAGGGCGGTTACCGCACCCGCCTGTTCGGCACCGGACTGGCGGCGGTGGCGCAGACGTTCCTGGCCTACCTGCGGCCCGGCGATCATGTACTGATCACCGACGCGGTGTATGCGCCCGTGCGGCGTCTGGCCCGCGAACTGCTTGAGCCGTTCGGTATCCAGGTCAGCTACTTCGCGCCTGACGGCAACGGCCTGCAAGCGCAACTGCAAGCCAACACCAAAATGGTCTACACCGAAGTGCCCGGCTCGCTGCTGTATGAACTCAGCGACCTGCCGGCCATCGCCGCGCTGTGCAAACCACGAGGCATTCTGCTGGCCGTCGATAACACCTGGGGCTCGGGCTACCTGTACCGGCCGCTGACGCTGGGCGCGGACATCTCGATCATGGCGTTGACCAAGTACCTGTGCGGCCACAGCGATGTGGTCATGGGCAGCGTCTGTACCCGGCAAGAAGTCTGGCAGCCGCTGGCGTCCATGAGCGACACCTTTGGCATCGCCGTCAGCCCCGACGACGCCTGGCTGGTGCTGCGCGGCGCCCGAACCCTGGCGCCACGCCTGGAGGTGCACGAACGCCAGGCCCTGGAAATCGCTCATTGGCTACAGGCGCAACCGCAGGTGAAACGGGTGTTCCATCCGGCGTTGCCCGATCATCCCCATCATGCACTGTGGCGGCGGGACTACACGGGCAGTAACGGACTGCTGTCCTTCGAACTGCGCGATGCCGACGCCACGTACGTAGAGCGCTTCATCGATGCGTTGCAGGTGTTTGGTCTGGGCGCGTCCTGGGGCGGCTATGAAAGCCTGATCACCGTCGCCGACACCCAGGATCGCAACAGTGCGGCAGATCGCGCATTGAACCCGGTGCTGCGGTTGCACATTGGCCTGGAAGATGTCGATGCGTTGACCGAGGATTTGCAACGCGGGTTCGCCGCTATCGCGGACTAGGGCTTGCGCAGCGATCCGTAGCAGCTGTCGAGCTTGCGAGGCTGCGTTCGGCTGCGCAGCAGTCGTGAATCCGGCTAACGCGACTCGCCTGACACACCGCAAGCTCTGGTTTGACGACTGCTTCGCAGCCGAACGCAGCCTCGCAAGCTCGACAGCTGCTACAAAGAGTGCGCTGCGGCTTAATTTGCCGGCATTAGGACTTGCGCAACAGGAGCAACGCCAGCGCCGCAGCCGCCAGCACCGCACCGGCAATGAAGGTGCTGGCGGAACCCGAGGTTTCCCACAGTGCGCCGGCCAGTACGCTGGCGATCAACAGGCACACGCCGCTGATCAGATTGAACAGGCCGAACGCAGTGCCCCTGAGATGTTCGGGGGCGGTGTCGGCGATCAGCGTCGCGAGAATGCCCTGGCTGAACCCCATGTGCAGGCCCCACAGGGCCACGCCTGCCAGCATGGTCATGATTGAGTCCGCTTGCGCCAGCAGCAGGTCCGCCAGGATCAGTAATCCCATGCCGACACACAGCAACTTGGTGCGGCTGATCCGGTCGGACAACCAGCCGGCAGGGTAGGCCGACACCGCATACAGCAGCGACATGACCACCATCACCATCGGCACCCAAGTGGCCGTCAGGCCTGTTTGCTGGGCTTTCAAGACCAGAAAGGCCTCGCTGAAACGGGCCAGCGTGAAGAGCCCGCCGACGATCACCACCCACCAATAGCCGCGGGAAAACTCCCGTAAAACTTTCCAGTGGATAGGCGAGCGAAAGGTGTGCTTCCCGGTGACATCGGTAGGTTCTTTGACGCCACCGACAATCAGCGCCACCGATATCACCGCAGGGATCACCGCAAACCACAACACCAGATGGATCTGCCCGAGCCAGAGCATCAGCATGATCGCCAGAACCGGACCCAGAATCGCCCCCACGGTGTCCATCGACTGGCGCAAGCCAAAGCAGGCGCCACGGATTTCGGCGGGGGCGACATCGGCGACCAGCGCATCGCGCGGCGCGCCACGAATGCCTTTGCCGATGCGGTCCAGAAAACGCGCGGTGAACACCAGGTCTACCGACTGCGCGAGAGGGAAGAGCGGTTTCGACAACGCCGCCAGACCGTAGCCCATCAACAGCAGGCCTTTACGCCGGCCGATAAAGTCGCTGATGGCGCCGGAGAATATCTTGACCACCATCGCCGTCGCCTCGGCAATGCCTTCGATCACCCCGACGGTCAGTGCGCTGGCGCCCAAGGTGGTGACCAGAAACACCGGCAGCAGGCTGTGCACCAGCTCGGAAGACAGGTCCATGAACAGGCTGACAAAGCCCAGGGCCCAGACTGTTCGTGGGATGCGCAGTGGCGTGGATTGGGCGTTGGCGAGGTTTTTGTTCACATCGAGTCCTCATCTGAACACCGGTCGTTGGTGGGCTGTCGCAGCCTGCGTGTGTTTGATTGTGGGCCAAAAGTCTGTCGATGTATCGCGAGGCCGTGCTTGCACCGTGCGATATGTTTTTCACCCAGCTGTCATTGTAAGCAACGATTCCTCTGGCTAGACTTCGGCCCATGAAACGTTATTTGCGGTGTTGCCTCATTTTCCTGATGTGCTTCGCGCTTCCGCTGAGTGGAATGGCGGGCATTCAGGCGCCCACGGAGCCTTGCCCGATGAAAACCACGGGCATGGCGATGATGGGCGACATGGACCAAGACTGCTGCCAGGACATGAGCACCCCGGCCGAGCACGGCAAAGCCTGTAAGCCCGGCCAGGAGTGCAAGACCGGCGGCATGCTGCAAGTCAGCATCGCCAAACCTCCAGTCACCTTGTTCAACCCCGTCGTAACCACGTTTTTTGTAGACGCACTGCCTGTCCAGACCCCGTCCGGGGTATGGCGACCCCCTCGCGCCTGATTCCTGTTCCACGCTGAGCCCCATTCCGCCTTCACGGGATGGCGTTGCTGTGCGCCTTTGAAAGCGCGCAGTGGATCATCACAGGAATTGTGAACATGAACTCCATGTGCTTTCGCACAGGGTGGCCGCTGGCGGCTGCCCTGGCGGCAAGCGTGCTGGCCTTGCCGTGCGCTGCTGCCCCATTGACTCTCGACGAAGCCCTGCGGCTGGCTGACGACAACGCGCCGTCCCTCACAGCCCAGGCCGAAAAACTCCAGGCGGCCAGAAGCGCTGCCATTCCTGCCGGCGAGTTGCCCGACCCCAAGCTGGTGCTGGGGGTGCAGAACTTTCCGGTGGGCGGTCCCGATCGCGGGACGCTGGATCACGATTTCATGACCATGCAAACGGTCGGTGTGATGCAGGAAGTGCCCAATGGTGACAAGCGTCGGGCGCGTACTGAAGTTGCCGAGGCCGCGGTTGAGCTGGCCGCTGCGCAAGGGCGTGTCGAACGCCTGAATGTACGGCAGGCCACGGCGCTGGCCTGGATCGGCAGTTATTCGGTGGAGCTGAAACAGACGCTGTTCCAGGCGTTTTACCGCGAGAATCGGTTGTTGGCCGACACCGTTCGTGCACAGATCGCCAGCGGTCGGGCTCAGCCTGCCGATGCGGTGACACCGAAACAGGAAGCGGCGCAACTGGAAGAGCAACAAGACCAATTACTGCTGCAACGTGCGCAAGCCCGCGCGGCACTCAAGCGCTGGATTGGTTCTGCCGCCAACGAACAACCGGTCGGAAACTGGCCGCAATGGCCCATCGATACGTCGGGTTACGTCCACAAGCTTGAGCATCACCCCTCATTGGCGGCGTTTGCGCCAATGACCCGTGAGGCGCAGGCCAAAGTTCGTGAGGCCGAGGCTGACAAACGGTCCGACTGGAGTTGGGAGGTCGATTATCAGCGGCGCGGTCGGGAATTTGGCGACATGGTCAGCGTGCAATTCACCTTCGATCTGCCGCTGTTCCCCGACACCCGGCAGAACCCGAAGATCGCGGCAAAGCGTGCTGAGCTGAATCAACTGGAGGCCGAACGCGAAGCCCTGACCCGTGAGCACACCCAGCAACTGGAAGAACAACTGGCCGACTATCAACGGCTCGACCGTGCTGTGCGGCGTTATCAGGAAAGCCTGTTGCCGCTGGCCAAAGAAAAGGTCGAGTTGCTCATGGCCAGTTACCGAGCGGGTAAAGCTGATTTGTCGGCCGTCGTCGCCGCCCGGCGTGAATTGATCGACGCCCGCCTGAAACAGATCGATGTCAACGAACAGAAAGCGCTGACCAGTGCTCGGCTGTATTTTGCGTATGGGGAGGCGGGTCAATGAGCATTCAGCGTTTCAAAGGTGTTCTGTGGGTTGGTGGCGCACTGGCGCTGGGCGGTGTCTGCGGTTACTGGCTTGCCCATAAAGCTGAGCCCGTCGTTCAAGGCACCATGACCCAGGACGAGCGCAAGGCCTTGTACTGGTACGACCCGATGTACCCGCAGCAAAAGTTCGACAAGCCCGGCAAGTCGCCTTTCATGGACATGGAACTGGTGCCGCGCTACGCCGACGGCGCCCGGGACACAGCCGCGGTGCAGATCGACGCGAGCGTGACGCAGAACCTGGGCGTTCGTCTGGCTACCGTAACCCGTGGCGCTCAGGCTTCCAGCCTCGAAGCGGCAGGCGTGCTGACCTACAACGAACGGGATGTCGCGGTGATCCAGGCACGCACGCCGGGTTTTGTCGAACGGGTGTATGCCCGTGCACCGGGCGATGTACTCAAGGCTGGCGCGCCATTGGCGGACATTCTGGTGCCTGAATGGGCCGCGGCCCAGGAAGAGTTCCTGGCACTCAAAAACGTGGGCGATGCCGGCCTGTTGGCGGCGGCCCGTCAACGCCTGCGTCTGACCGGAATGCCGGCGGCGTTGATCGCTCAAGTTGAGCGCAGCGGCAAGGTGCAGGCAAACCAGACCATCACCACTCCCACTGCCGGCGTGTTGCAGGAGTTGAATGTACGTGCCGGCATGACCCTGGCCGTCGGCGAGACGCTGGCCAGGGTCAACGGCCTTGATCGTGTGTGGCTGGCGGTGGCCGTGCCGGAGTCGGCAGCCGGGGGAGTCGAGGTCGGCCAGACGGTAGAGGCCAGGCTGGCGGCGTTCCCTGACGCAATCCTTCACGGTACGGTCAGTGCGATCCTGCCGCAAACCAGCGCGGACAGCCGAACCGTCAGCGTGCGGGTTGAATTGCCCAATCCTGACGGCCGCTTGCGCCCGGGCCTCACGGTGCAGGTGCGGTTGAATCGGTCGACTGAGCAAAGCGTGTTGTGGGTGCCGAGTGAGGCATTGATTCGCACCGGGCGACGCGTGTTGGTGATGCTTGCCGAAGACGGCGGGCGCTATCGCCCGGTAGAGGTGCGGGCAGGTCAGGAAAACGATGGGCAAACAGCGGTTCTGAACGGTCTGGAGGAGGGGCAACAGGTGGTGAGTTCGGGCCAGTTCTTGCTCGACTCGGAAGCCAGTCTCAAAGGGCTGACTGTTCAGCCCCTGGAACAAACCGGAGCCCAGCCATGATTGCCGCGCTGATTCGCTGGTCCGTGGCTAATCGTTTCCTGGTGCTGCTGGCGACCTTGTTTGTCACGGCCTGGGGCGTCTGGTCAGTCCAAAGTACCCCCATCGATGCACTGCCGGATCTCTCTGATGTTCAAGTGATCATCCGTACACCCTATGCAGGCCAGGCGCCGCAGATTGTCGAGAACCAGGTGACCTATCCCCTGGCAACCACCATGTTGTCGGTACCCGGTGCGAAGACCGTTCGCGGCTATTCCTTTTTCGGTGACAGCTTTGTCTACGTGTTGTTCGAGGATGGAACCGATATGTATTGGGCGCGCTCGCGGGTGCTGGAGTACCTGAGCCAGGTCCAGAGTCGCCTGCCGGCCAGCGCCAAACCGGCATTGGGGCCGGATGCCACCGGGGTTGGCTGGATCTATCAGTACGCCCTGGTGGATCGCAGCGGCGGGCATGACCTCGCACAACTGCGCGCCCTGCAGGACTGGTTCCTCAAGTTCGAACTCAAGACGCTGCCCAACGTTGCCGAAGTGGCCACCGTGGGCGGGATGGTCAAGCAATATCAGGTTCAGCTCGACCCGCTGAGAATGGCCAGCCTGGGGATCACACAGGCCCAGGTCACCGAGGCGATCGGCAAGGCCAATCAGGAAACCGGCGGAGCTGTGCTGGAGATGGCTGAAACCGAGTTTATCGTGCGCGCTTCGGGCTATCTGAAGACCCTTGATGACTTCCGTGCCATCCCCCTCAAGCTCGGCGTGGGCAGCGTGCCTGTCACCCTCGGCGATGTGGCGACGATTCAACTGGGGCCGGAGATGCGTCGTGGTATCACTGAACTCGACGGCAAAGGCGAGACCGTGGGCGGCGTGGTTATTTTGCGCAGTGGCAAGAATGCCCGCGAAACCATTGCGGCGGTTAAAACGAAGCTCGATGAATTGAAACGCAGCTTGCCGACCGGTGTGGAGATTGTCACCACCTACGACCGCAGCAAGTTGATCGATCGAGCCGTGGAGAACCTCACCCACAAGTTGATCGAGGAGTTCATCGTCGTCGCGCTGGTCTGCGGGATTTTCTTGTGGCATCTACGCTCGGCGCTGGTGGCAATCATCTCTTTGCCGATTGGGGTGCTGATTGCTTTTATCGTCATGCGTCATCAAGGGATAAACGCCAACATCATGTCCCTGGGCGGGATCGCGATTGCCATCGGTGCGATGGTCGATGCCGCGGTGGTGATGATCGAGAACGCCCACAAGAAGATCGAGGCCTGGCACATCGCTCATCCGTCGGAAGCACTCAAAGGTGAACGTCACTGGCAAGTGATGATCGACGCGGCGGTGGAGGTAGGGCCGGCGCTGTTCTTTTGTCTGTTGATCATCACGCTGTCGTTTATTCCGGTGTTTACTCTGGAGGCTCAGGAAGGGCGCTTGTTCGGACCCCTGGCGTTCACCAAAACCTACGCCATGGCCGCCGCGGCAGGGCTGTCGGTGACTCTGGTGCCGGTGTTGATGGGCTACTGGATTCGCGGGCGGATCCCTGACGAACGACAGAACCCGCTGAATCGCTGGTTGATCAGGCTCTATCAACCGTTGCTGGACGCAGTGCTGCGCCGACCGAAAATCACCCTGTTGGCTGCGTTGCTGATCTTTTTCAGCGCGTTGTGGCCGTTGTCTCGCTTAGGGGGCGAGTTCCTGCCGCCGCTGGATGAAGGTGATCTGCTGTACATGCCCTCGGCGTTGCCGGGATTGTCTGCACAGAAAGCGGCGCAGTTGCTCCAGCAGACGGACCGGCTGATCAAAACCGTGCCGGAAGTCGAACACGTTTTCGGCAAGGCCGGTCGTGCCGAAACCGCCACCGACCCGGCACCGCTGGAGATGTTCGAAACCACCATCCAGTTCAAGCCACATGAACAATGGCGCCCAGGTATGACCCAGGAAAAACTGGTGGAAGAACTGGATCGAGTGGTGCGTGTCCCGGGGCTGACCAATATCTGGATTCCGCCGATCCGCAACCGCATCGATATGCTCGCCACCGGTATCAAAAGCCCGATCGGAATCAAGGTTTCCGGTAGCGATCTGGCACAAATCGACGTGGCCACGCAGGGTGTCGAGCGCGCTGCCAAAGGCGTACCGGGCGTCAGTTCCGCGCTGGCCGAGCGTTTGACCGGCGGGCGCTATATCGATGTGGACATTGACCGTAAGGCTGCCGCTCGTTACGGACTGAATATTGCCGATGTGCAATCGATCGTGGCCGGTGCCATCGGCGGTGAAAACGTTGGGGAAACCATCGAGGGGCGTGCGCGTTTTCCGATCAATGTGCGTTATCCCCGCGAGTGGCGTGATTCTCTCGGCGCTCTGGAGCAACTGCCGATCTACACGCCGCTGGGAAGCCAGATCACTCTCGGCACGGTGGCCAAGGTCAAGGTGACCGACGGGCCACCGATGCTCAAGAGTGAAAACGCCCGACCTTCCGGCTGGGTGTATATCGACGTGCGTGGGCGGGACATCGCCTCAGTGGTCGCCGACCTGCGTCGGGTGGTCAATGAGCAGGTCAAATTGCAGCCCGGCATGAGCCTCAGCTATTCCGGGCAGTTCGAGTTCCTCGAACGGGCCAACGCGCGACTCAAGCTGGTAGTGCCGGCCACGCTGCTGATCATTTTTGTGCTGCTTTACCTGACGTTCGCGCGTTTCGACGAAGCCTTGCTGATTATGGCAACACTGCCTTTTGCCCTTGCGGGCGGTGTGTGGTTTCTCTATTGGCTCGGCTTCAATCTGTCGGTGGCCACGGGTGTCGGCTTCATTGCGCTGGCCGGTGTGTCCGCCGAGTTTGGCGTGATCATGCTGCTCTATCTGAAGAACGCCTGGGCCGAGCGTGAAGACGCTGGCGATTGCACTGAGCGCGGGCTGGTCGCCGCGATTCGTGAGGGGGCGGTGCAACGCGTCCGACCCAAGGCCATGACGGTGGCGGTGATCATTGCCGGTCTGTTACCGATCCTGCTGGGCGGCGGCACCGGCAGTGAGGTCATGAGTCGCATCGCCGCGCCGATGGTCGGCGGAATGATCACTGCGCCCTTGCTTTCTCTGTTCGTCATCCCGGCGGCGTATCGCTTGATGCGCCGCCGTCAGCTCCTGCTTGAACCCAACCACACTCAAGGAAAAATCCAATGAAACTGACTCTGATCGCAACGGCAAGCACCTTGGTCGCGCTTGCTTTTCCTGCCCACGCAGCGCAGATGCCGGGTATGAAGATGGACGATATGAACATGGACGGCACACCGACGAAGCAGCAGGCAGCGCAGGCGCCAGTGGCTAAAGCGACGGGAACGGTCAAAGCCATCGACAGTACGAAACACACACTGACCATTGCTCACGGTGCTGTGCCGGCAGTGCAATGGCCGCCGATGACCATGGGGTTTCGGGCCACAGAGGAGCAACTGGCCTCGGTGAAGGTCGGGGATAAGGTGAACTTCGAATTTCAGCTTGAGGGTGCGACCGCTACGATCACATCGATTGAAATCGTGAAATAGCGCTCAGCGCTCCCGGCGGCACGAATGCGATTCGGCCGCCGGGCCCTCTGGTTCAAAGGTTCTGGCTGAGAAACAGCAACGTATTGCCATGCGCCTCGACCGCCGCCCGCTGGTTGTAGCTGTCACGGTGCGAGCAGTTGAAGCCATGTTCGGCACCCGGATAGACCTCGATATCGACATCGTCGTTGAACTCGAAACGCTCGGCGATTTGCTTCACGGCATCGATGGGGATGTGGCTGTCCTGTTCGCCGAAGTGCATCAGCAGCGGCACCTTGATTTCACTGGCTCGATCCAGCTGGTTCTGAATGCCGCCGCCGTAATAGGCGATCGCCACGTCGACGAAACCGTTGGCCGCGGTGTTGTACGACAGCATGCCACCGAAGCAGAAACCAATGGAGGCGATCCTGCCGTCCAGCCCGGTATGTGTCTTCAGAGTGTCGATGGCCAGTTTGATGTCGGCCTGGGCCTTGGTGATGTCGGTGGCGTTCATCAATTCGACAGCGCGTTTCCAGCCGGCTTCGTCGTAGCCCAGTTCGATACGGTGGCCGTGGCGCCAGAACAGATCCGGCGCCAGCACCAGATAACCGTCGGCGGCGTATTGCTCGGCGACCGAGCGGATGTGCTCGTTGACCCCGAAGATTTCCTGAATCAGCACGATCCCCGGCCCTTTACGAGTGTGGGGGATAGCCAGGTAAGCGCCGAAGGTGCCTTCGGGGCTACTGATTTCGATCCATTGGCTGGTTACGCTCATGATGGCTCCTTTAAACAAGTTGGATGGGGTATCGAGACGCTGGCGTATCAGCGGTGACTGCGCCGCCAGAAGAGTCGAACCAACAGCGCGTCCATGCTGAGTTTGCCGGCCCCCGAGAACAACAACGGCATGAGGGCTACGAGGTAGATCAACGGCAGTTTGAAGTTGCCGTGGCCCTTGTTGCTGATGGCATAACCCTGGGCAAGTTCACTCAATGTAGACCAATCGGCCGGCCAATGGACGGCAGCGGTCGCGACAACCGTGACCACCACCAGAATAATCGCCGAGAGCCGTGTCCCGAGGCCTGCCAGCAGGGTGAGGGCACAGATCAGCTCGGCCCACATCGCCAGTTCCCAGTTCAGCGAGGCGGGAACGTGGTTGAAGGGAAACGGGAAGCGGTCCTGGATGTCGGCGAACCAGTTCTGGCCGTTCCATTTTTCCAGGCCTGACTCGAAAAACTCCCAGGCCAGAAACAGCCGCAGGGTGAGGGGCGCGATCCAGTTGCCGACGCGGTCGAGGTTCAGGTGCAGGCCTTGGATGGCCGACGAAAGTGAAGTGTTCATGGGTTTGATCTCCGTGAGTTTGATCGTTGGCAGGCAATAACTCGTAGCCGCTGTAGCAGCTGCCGAGCAGCGCGAGGCTGCGTTCGGCTGCGAAGCAGTCGTAAAACCTGAAGTTGCGGTGCGTCAGGCAGACCGCGTCAGTCGGATTCACGACTGCTTCGCAGCCGAACGCAGCCTCGCGCTGCTCGGCAGCTGCTACGGGGTGTTGTTGGTCAGGGGATAGGCGCGGGGCAGGCTACGTTTGTACTTCTGCGCAATCTTGCCCAGCAGCCGAATGACAATCGCCGAAAACATCACGCCGAACGGCAGGACGTACCAGGCGCTGAGGGGTATGCGTTTGAAGTTGGAAAAGGCGAACACCGCCGCGATCACCCACATGCCGCTGGTGTGCAGGGTTTTCCAGGCTTTGGGGCCGATCAGGCGCGCCGTGGTTTTGAATGAGGTCAACGCCATCAACAGAATGAACAGGTAACCGACCGAACCCGGAATATTGCCGACCGTGGTGCGCCCGGGCCAGAACTCGGGGTTCAATTGGCCGTAGCTGTAGATCAGAATGGCGTGGACCAGATGGGAAAACGCGAAGGCCAGGCCGATGAAGCGTCGTTCACGCACCAGCGAGCGGCTGAAAGGCGAGGGCACCAGCACCGCCAGGGCCGATGCAGTGAACGCAGCAAGAAACAGCGCAAACGAAGTGCGTGCGGTGGCGCGAATGGCGCTGCGGGTGGCTTCCACCAGATCGGGGTTGAGCAGCAGAATCAGGCCGGTCATCAACAGCACCAGCATGGCCAGCAGGCCAAACAGCGACCAGCCATGGTAACGGGGGACTTGGGTCATCATGACAACACTCCTGAGCAAGGGCCGACCCGGTTTACCGGTGGTCAGCGGACGACAGAAGTGTTGCAATCAGCTGTATTGGCGATATGTCTGAAAGACCGCCCGGTGCAAGTTGGTGTATCCCGGACCGCGACAGATACATTCCCATACAAAACTGTGATTCAACGCCGCTCAGCGGCGTCTAGCGACAGTGTCCCCGCAATCCCATGGGGCGAGACTTCGGAACCCGGCATGCAAGCGCTGTTGAACGAGATCCTTGACGCAGTCCGACCGTTGATCGGTCAGGGCAAAGTGGCTGACTACATTCCCGCCCTCGGCGAGGTACCGGGCAATCAATTGGGCATTGCCGTCTATGGCAATGACGGCGAGTTGTTTTGCGCGGGGGACGCCGACACGCCGTTCTCGGTGCAGAGTATCTCCAAGGTGTTCAGCCTGGTGCAGGCCATCGAACACTCCGGCGAAGCGATTTGGGAACGCCTGGGCCACGAGCCGTCCGGCCAGCCGTTCAACTCGCTGGTGCAGCTGGAATTCGAGCGCGGGCGCCCACGCAATCCCTTCATCAACGCCGGCGCATTGGTTATCTGCGACATCAATCAATCGCGCTTTGCCGCTCCGGCGTTGTCGATGCGCGATTTTGTCCGGCGCTTGTCCGGCAACCCGAACATCATGGTGGACGGCAAGGTCGCCGAATCCGAATACCAGCACCGCGCGCGCAACGCGGCCATGGCTTACCTGATGCAGTCGTTCGGCAACTTTCATAACGATGTCGAAGCGGTGCTGCGTAGCTACTTCAGCCATTGCGCGCTGCGCATGAGTTGCGTGGACCTGGCCCGGGCGTTCTGCTTCCTGGCCAACGACGGTTTCTGCAAACACAGCGGCGCACAGATCCTCAGCGCCCGCCAGACCCAACAAGTCAACTCGATCATGGCCACCAGCGGGCTGTACGACGAAGCGGGCAACTTTGCCTATCGCGTCGGTCTGCCGGGCAAGAGCGGCGTGGGCGGGGGCATCGTCGCGGTGGTGCCGGGGCAATTCACGGTGTGCGTCTGGTCCCCGGAATTGAACGCCGCCGGCAACTCGCTCGCTGGCATGGCGGCGCTGGAGTTGTTGAGTCAGCGGATTGGCTGGTCGGTGTTCTAGAGCGGTGTAGGCGGGGGGCGATAATGACGCTACGGGAAATTTGCTATACATTTTCCGACCGCCCCCTGCATGGTGAAACCGCTTCATGTCTCTTGCGCTCGAACGTCTAGTCGCTGGCACGCCGATCCCTTTTGCCGGTAATCGTGTCACTGTCGTCAGCCCCGAACTGGCGGCGCGCTTCCAGCCCGGCGACCATCTGCTGGTGGAGCAGGTCAGCGGCGAGTTGTTGCTGATCCCGGTGGTGGATCAGCAAGCGGCTGTGGTCGCCATCGAGCGCGCCGAATCAGCGTTCACCGCGATGTCCAGTGTTTCGGATCACGCCATCAGCGAGTTCTTCGATCGCTTCGCGCAACGCCTGGAAACCCCGGAATGCTGGGCCTTGATTGCGGCCGCCAACCTGGCCGACATCGAGCGGGCCAAGGCGCGCGGGCGTTCCACCACGCGATTGCTGGCCGATGAGCGCATGCGCCGCGACATGATCGCAGGCCTGCGGGCCTGGCGCGATGCAGCGGCCACCCGCGGTCAAGTCGTGAGCTGCGTCGAGCACGACGGCTGGAAAGTCGAACAGGTGGTTTCGCCGCTGGGCATCGTCGCTTTTGTGTTCGAAGGCCGGCCGAATGTCTTCGCCGACGCCGCCGGTGTATTGCGCACCGGTAACACTGCGGTGCTGCGCATTGGCAGCGACGCGTTGGGCACCGCCCAAGCCATCGTCACCCATGCGTTGAATCCGGCACTGGCCGATGCCGGGTTGCCGAGCGGTGCAGTGTCGCTGGTCGAAAGTGTCAATCACGCCGCCGGCTGGGCAATGTTCGCCGACCGGCGCCTGTCGCTGGCCGTGGCCCGTGGTTCGGGGCGTGCGGTTAGCCAGTTGGGCAGCATCGCGCAACAGGCCGGCACCGCCGTCAGCCTGCACGGCACCGGTGGCGCCTGGCTGATCGCGAATAAAGATGCCGATGCCCAGCGCTTCGCCGCCGTGGTGCGCAATTCGCTGGACCGCAAAGTCTGCAACACCTTGAACGTTTGCCTGATCCACCGCGACCGAGCAGCCGAACTGGTACCGCTGTTTCTCGATGCACTGCAACAGGCCGGCACCGCTCGGGGCCAGGGCTGCAAACTGCACATCGTCGAGGGCAGCGAGCAGCATTTGCCGAGCGATTGGCGCACCGCGAGCGTCGAGGTGTACCGCGCCGAAGGCTATCAGACCGAAGCACAGGCCGAACCGCTGCCTGAGGACCAATTGGGCCGCGAGTGGGAATGGGAAGAAACCCCGGAAGTCAGCCTGAAGATCGTCGACGACCTGGATCAGGCCATCGCCTTGTTCAACCGCTACAGCCCGCAATTCACCGTGTCGCTGATCAGTGAAGATGCCCAGGCGCAGGCGCGTTTCTACAACGCGGTCAACGCGCCTTTTGTCGGCAACGGGATCACCCGCTGGGTCGACGGACAGTACGCACTGAACAAGCCGGAGCTGGGGCTTTCGAACTGGGAAAGTGGCCGCCTGTTTGCGCGCAGCGCGATTCTCTCGGGCGATGGCGTGTTCACGATCCGCAGCCGCATGACCCAGGTGGATCTGTCGGTCAAACGCTGAGAGCGGTTAGTTAAGCTACGCTCCCACGGATTTTCGTCGCTCATCAGGAGCCCCCGGCCGCAGGCAACGGTACGCACTATACTTATTGTGTGTCCGTGCCTGCGCGGGGACGGACAGCGCATCTGATTACGTGTGAGAGGATTGCGCCATGAAACTTCATGACTTCCAACATTACTCCCATGGTCTGGAAACGGTCGTTCACGACACGTGGATTACCACCCGGGTGAAGTCGGCCCTGGCATTGGCCGATACCACCCTTGGCCTGAATGTCCATGTCAGAACCCATGCGGGTGCGGTGGCATTGAGCGGGCGCGTCAATACCCATAGACAGTGCGAGCAGGCTGTTGCTTTGGCCCGCACAGTTCCAGGTATCGTCAACATCGATGCCAGCGAATTGCTCACTCATGTGTTCACCCCAGGCAGTTTTCCAGAAGCGCCCAACGCTGAAGACACACCTGAACGTCGGCCACAATCGTCAGCCAAGACGGACGACAAATAACAAGGGCGATCGTGTGAGTGTCACATTCCCGGCCGGGAAACGAGGACGGGCGCAGTAGCGCGCCTGTCCACTTTGTAACGCCGCGCCAAGCCAGGCGCAGCTTGTGCGGTCGACACCTTCAGGCGGCTTCGACCGTTTTGCCGTGCACGGCGCAAGCACCCGGATGTTCGGCCAGCGACACGAAGCTGTGACTGCCGGCATCCAGGGCATCGACCGAGCCGGTTTCGATGTCATAGACCCAGCCATGCAGGTTCAACAGGCCTTTTTCCAGGGCCAGGCGCACGCTCGGGTGGGTCTGGATATTCGCCAGTTGGGCGATCACGTTTTCCCGCACCATCGAACTGACCTTGGCGGCGTCGCTGGCATGAGGGCGGGATTCGTTGATCACCTTGGCCGACTCGGCGTGCTGCAACCAGCCGCTGACGGCGGGCAGGTGATCCATGCATTTGCACTGGGCGATGGCGGTCATGGCGCCACAGTCCGAATGCCCGCAGATCACGATGTCCGTCACGCCCAATACCGCGACCGCATATTCCACCGTAGCTGACACACCTCCTGGATGCGGGCTGTAAGAGGGCACGATATTGCCGGCATTGCGCACCACGAACAGTTCGCCGGGCTCTTGCTGGGTCAGCAGTTCCGGTACCACGCGGCTGTCGGAACAGGTGATGAACAACGTGCCGGGATGCTGGGTGGTGGCCAGGTGTTTGAACAGGTCGGTACGCTGCGGGAACGCTTCTTTCTGGAATTTCAATAAACCTTCGATGAGCGCTTTCATGGCGGACTTCCTTGCAATGAATGAGGGGGCGTAGCAGCTGCCGAGCCTGCGAGGCTGCGTTCGGCGGTGGAGCCGTCGTAAACCCGGTGCACACGGTCTACCTGAAAGACCGCGCTGCTTGATTTCACGACTGCTTCGCAGCCGAACGCAGCCTCGCAGGCTCGGCAGCTGCTACATGGGGGGGCTGAGCGGTTGTTTTAGAAAGGACGCAGCGGCAGGAACTTGCCGTCCAGGGTAATCACGGCGCGGGAGCCGCCTTCCGGGTCTTCGACCTTTTTCAGGTCCAGCTTGAAGTTGATTGCGCTGATGATGCCGTCGCCGAATTGCTCGTGAACCAGGGCTTTGAGCGTGGTGCCGTAGATCTGGATCATTTCGTAGAAGCGGTAGATGGTCGGGTCGGTTGGAATACCCGACAGGCTGCCGCGCAGCGGAATGATTTGCAGGCGGGCCACGGTGTCGGCGTCCAGCTCGAGTTTTTCGCCGATCACTCTGGCGGCGGCTTCTGGCAGAGGATGCTGGCCGAGCAGGGCGGCGGTGACGTAGGCCAGACCCAGGCCGGTGCCGTCGGTCAGATCCTGCCAGGACAGATTCTTGCGCGCCTTGGCATCGAGGATCGAAGTGGTCAGGGCCAGACTAGTGTCCTGGTAAGCGTGGGACTGTTGCATGGTGTGACTCCTATCGGTTGTGGCTGAAATGTGGAGCCATCTTCGGTTGATTGATCCATAGCGTCCAAGATCGATATACAATGCTTTGCATAAGTCCTGCCTATAGATGATGAGCCCCATGCTGCTCCGACATTTGCGCTACCTGCTGGCGGTCGCCGACCACGGCGGCTTCACCCGCGCCGCCGAGGCGTTGCACGTCTCCCAACCAACGTTGTCCCAGCAGATCCGGCAATTGGAGGAAACCCTGGGTGTCAGCCTGTTCGACCGCACCTCGCGCACGGTCAGAGCGACCGACGCGGGGCAGGCCTATATCGAATGTGCCCGGCGGGTGCTGGTGGAACTGGAAGCGGGCAAACGCGCGCTGCATGACGTGAAGGACTTGTCTCGCGGCACCTTGCGACTGGCCATGACGCCAACGTTCATGGCGTATCTGGTGGGGCCGTTGGTGCGCGATTACGTGGCGAAGTTTCCGAACATCCATCTGCAGATTTTCGAGTTGTCGATGGATGACATCGAGGCGGGGTTGCTCGATGACTCGCTGGACATTGCCATTGCCTTTACCCCGGTTAGGAGCCCGGATATCGAGTGCGTGCCGGCGTTTGTCGAGACTTTGGGGGTGATGGTCGGGCAGCATCATCCGTTGTACGAGCGGCAGAACCCGCTATCACCCAAGGAGATGGCGCAACTGGAATTCGCGTTGCTGACGCCGGACTTCATCACCCGATCCTCAGTCGACGAGTATTTTCGGCAGCAGAACATCACGCCCAAGGTGGCGATCGAGGTGAATTCGGTGAGTACGTTGCTGGAGGTCATTCGCCACACGCCGATGGCCACCATCCTCCCGGAGCCCATCGCCACTGCGGAACGGGCATTGCGCCGAATTGAATTACAGGGCGAGGCACCCCGGCGCGACGCGGCATTGCTGCGCAGGAAGAACAACTATCACAGTGCCGCGTCTGTGGCGTTCGCGAACCTGGTGATGGCCGGCAGCGCCAGCGTGTGAATCAATCATCCACCGACTGGCAGATGCCATTGCCGCCTTTCTTACTGGTATAGGTCACGGCTACCGTGTCGTCATCCGCGATGCTGATCGAGATCGTCACGTCCGGTCCCTTGGCCTCGAAAAGGCGATCATTGATCATTTTGGTCTGGGCTTCTTTGCTGTTGATCATCACCGGACCATCCTGGTCGGCGTGGACCATGATTTTCCCGGGGCAGTCCACATCGAAGGCGGGAACGCCGGGAACACTGTTTCCATAAGCTGCACTTGCCAATGCCAATAGCATGAATGTCAGGGTTGTTTTCATCGCAGACCTCCAGCGGATAAACCGATGTCCAGCGCACTGTTAACCATAGCCCTGTTCTTTTGACCCGGTGCGAAGTTAGAGGTGCAGGCACGACAAACAAAAAAAAGGCCCCGCTCGATAAAACGAGCGGGGCCTTCTTGTATTTGGGAGAGATCAGTACAAGCGATCAATCACCCGGACTTCATTCTGGTTCTGCAGCGAGGCCCACGCCTGTTTCAGCGTTTGCAGCACGTTGCCGATGAAGTCCTTGTCGGCCGCGGCTTTCTTGCCGACATAGCCCTGGCCGCGACGGTACATCTTCATGCGGGCCAGCAGGTTCTGGTTGTTCTTGTCGAACTCTTCTTCGTGGGCATGGGGCGACAGGCAGTCGATATGGACCTGGCCCGATTTGCTGATCCACAGAATATGGCTGTCATGGCTGTCTTTTTGCGCAGCGAACAAGCGAGCCAGTTCATCGATAGTAGGTTGATTGTTCAGATTCATTGTAAGCCCCTTGACCATTTGGTGATCTTTCAAAGTTGATTCGCTAATACAGGTAGCCCATCGGTTAGTTGATCCCTGGCACCGAAACCAGGACGTCAGCGGTCGACCGTCAATACGACGGGGTCGCGCATCTGTTGCATGTAGTCGTGTTGAATAACTGCTACGCAATAGCGTCACAACGAAGAGAAGCAGCGAAAACCTGGAGGCCACTGCCGACGTTTTCAGGGTCGGCCACAAGCTTCATGAGGATTGATCGCCAGCGCTTCTCGCCCTTGTACTGGACGTTCAGGCCAGGTCAGCTTCTTCAATCTGCCTTGTGGGCAGCGTGTATCCGGGAAAAACAGCTCGGCGGTCAGACGAACTTGCTCAAACGTGTTGCCTGTACTCCCGATCGGGGAGACGTCTGCATCATGCAAGGGCAAATCGGAGGCGTCAACGGTTTTGTAGTGAATATTTTTGTTCACTACATATTGTCGGACAAAGTGGTTTTGGAATTAGAAAGTCAGCGTGGCTAGCGCTTAAAGGGGTGTGCCGTCGTTGAAGTCGCCAAGATCGCAGCCTTCGGCAGCTCCTACGGTGCCGGGGTAGGGGCTGCTGAAGGCTGCGATCTTGTAAAGCGGTAAACGGTGCATGGATAACCGTCAATCGGCAGCTGATGCACGGTGAACGCTCCGCCCGTGAGATCGGGCATCACCCTGGCCCAGAACAGCCGAGCAGGCTGGTTGGCATCGATGTGGAAAATCTGCCATTGACCGGGGAAACGGCTCAAGAGGGCAGAGACGACAAACTTCGCGACACCTTGGCCACGAAAGCCTCGACTGACAAAAAAGTAGCCGATGTTGTACTCGGCGCCGACGATATGGGTTTCGTTATCCACGGTCACGAACCCCGCCAGCTCGCCGTCGACCCTGATCAGAAACGGCCGGGTAGCCGGGTTGCGCCAGTAGTCCAGTTTGGGCTGGATGTTGAAGAAGCCATGCTCCCCAAGCTTCAGCGGCAGCCATTCGCTGAAATCGTACATGTAGAACTGCATCAGGTTTTCGATGGTTTCCAGTTCGTCGCGCTGAGCGGCGTGCAGTTCTATCGAGGGCTGACTCCTGATTGTCGTCATGGTCGTGCCTTCCGTCTCTTAACTGACATTGAAGAACACTAGACTATTTCGATTCGCAGACCTCAAACCTTGCCCGTCGGTTTCGCCGCGCGCTTGGTGCCGGCCGAAGGCTTGCGTTTGGCGGGTTTGCGTTTGTTTTTCCATGGCGTAGCGCCACGCCCAGCCGGGCTTGCCGGCCCGCTGATGGTCAGGTTCAGGCCGGCGCAGCGCGCCACTTGCTTGCTCATCCACGCGGCCTGTTTGGTGACGAATTCTTCCAGGCTCATTTCACCGCTCTGCACCATGTCCAGCGCTTGTTCCCAGATTGCCGTGGTGCCGGGGTCGGCAATCGCGCGCGGCACCGCATCGATCAGGCTGAAAGCCGCCGGCGTTGCGGCCAGGGCCTTGCCGTTCTTGATCAGATAACCGCGGTCGAGCAGGCCCTGGATGATCGAGGCGCGTGTGGCTTCGGTGCCGATGCCGGTGGTGTCCTTGAGCTTTTGCTTGAGCAGCGGATCTTCCACCAGTTTGGCAACGTTCTTCATTGCCTTGATCAGATCGCCTTCGGTGAATGGTTTGGGCGGCTGGGTCCAGAGGTCCTTGAGCTTCACGTCGGCCACCGCGCAGTCACGCCCTTCGGCGAGTGTCGGCAGTGTTTGCGGTGCCGGTGCTTCGCGGCCCTTGGCAGGCGCGAGGGCTTCGGGCAGGGCGCGTTTCCAGCCGGGCTCGACAATCTGCTTGCCCACGGCGCGCAAGGCTTCACCGGCACAGTCGAAGTCGGCCTGGGTCCGGTCGTATTCATGATTGGGCAGGAACTGCGCCAGGTAACGCGCACGAATCAGGGTGTAGACCGCCCGTTGCTTACCCACCAGTCGGTCGAGATTCTTCGCCGCGGCGGTCGGAATGATGCCGTGGTGCGCGCTGACCTTGGCATCGTTCCAGGCCCGCGAGCGGCGTTGCGGCTCCAGATAATCGTGCAACGCGTTCAGGGCCGGGTCGGCTTGCCTGAGCGCGGCAAGAATACCCGGCGCTTCGCTGTGTTGACTCAGGGGCAGGTAGCCGCAGTCGCTGCGCGGGTAGGTGATGACTTTATGGGTTTCATACAGGGCCTGGGCGATATCGAGGGTTTCCTGGGCGCCGAGCCCGAGTTTTTTCGAGCAGACTTCCTGCAAGGTGCCGAGGTCGAACGGCAGCGGCGCGACTTCGCGCATGCGCTCGGTACGTAGCTTGATCACCCGAGCGCTCGCCGCGTTGCCAATGGCCGCGGCCGCCTGCTGGGCCAGCGCCTGGTTCAGGCAGCGATCCTGATCGTCACAAGCATCGGACGCCGCGCGCCACTGGGCAGTGAACGCAGTGCCATCGTGCAGCAGTTGCACGTCGATGGCCCAGTAGGCCACCGGGACGAAATCGGCAATGCTGCGGTCGCGATCCACCACCAGGCGCAAAGTCGGCGTCTGCACCCGACCGACCGGCAACACGCCCTGATAGCCGGACTGACGCCCCAGCAGGGTGAACAACCGACTCATGTTCATCCCGATCAACCAGTCGGCCCGGGAGCGCCCCAGCGCTGAATGATAGAGGCTGAACGTCTCGGCCCCCGGCTTGAGCGCCGCCAGCGCTTTGCGGATCGACGCATCGTCCAGCGCCGACAACCACAGCCGCTGGATCGGCCCGCGATAACGGCAATGCTCCACCAGTTCCCGGGCGATCATCTCGCCCTCACGGTCGGCGTCGGTGGCAATCACCAGTTCACTCGCTTCGCCGAGCAGGCGCTTGACCGCCTTGTACTGACTGGCCGTGCGCGGCTTGACGGTCATTTTCCATTTTTCGGGAATGATCGGCAGATCCGCCAGCACCCAACGCTTGTAACGCGCGTCGTAGGCATCTGGCGGCGCGGTTTCCAGCAGGTGGCCGATGCACCAGGTCACCGTGACGTCCGTTCCCAGCCAGCAGCCGTCGCCCCGGCGCTTGGCACCAAGTACGGCCGCGATGTCTTTGGCCTGGGAAGGTTTTTCACAGAGGTACAGCCGCATAACCACCATCGTCGATCAGTGTTCGAGAGGTGCACAGAATGGCTGTTGACGAGCGATGGAGCAATCTTTATCTGTATGGATGTACAGCTTAAGCTGTTGCCGTTGATGACAGCGGTCAATCCTGCGACTGAAGCACACTCCGTTCGGCTGCGAAGTGCTCGCGATGCCGAAACATGGGGTATACCTGATGGGTCACGGATACAGCGCAACAGCAACAGAGGAACCTATCCATGAAAGCCCCTGGTCCCGGTAAACCCATCACCATCGAGCCCCAACCCGGCTGCGTGGTGGTGAAGTTCCATGGCATTCAAGTGGCGTCGTCCACTCGGGCGCTGGTCATGCATGAGACCAATTATCCTCCGGTGTACTACATCCCGCGGGAGGATATCGCCGAACAGTATTTCGCCCGCACCGACCACACCAGCTATTGCCCGTACAAGGGCGATGCCAGCTATTACAGCCTACAGATCCCCGGGCATGAAAGTGCCAATGCGGTATGGAGTTATGAGCACCCCAAGGTGTCGGTTGCGCAGATTGGCGGGTATGTGGCGTTCTACCCTGACGAAGTGACTTTTGAGGTGCTCAAGACCTGATGTGCAAAAAGCATTTTGTGGCGAGGGGGCTTGTCGGAACGCCGCATCGCCCCGTTCGGCTGCGCAGCAGTCGCAGAACCTGCAATCGCGGCGTACCTGACACACCGAATAAGGTTTCAGGGCCGCTTCGCGACCCAACGGGGGCAAGCCCCCTCGCCACAGGTAAGACTTCGCTAGAGGTTTGTGTCGTCAGTTTTTATCGAGGTCCACGTTCTTCGTCTCCCGCAAACACATCATCCCCACCACCAGGCTCACCCCGGTAATCACCACCGGGTACCACAGCCCGTAGAAAATATCCCCGGTGTACACCACCAGGGCAAACGACACCGTCGGCAGGAACCCACCAAACCAGCCGTTACCGATGTGATAGGGCAGGGACATCGAGGTATAGCGAATACGGGTTGGGAACAGTTCAACCATCAGCGCCGCCAGAGGGCCGTAGCACATGGCGGAGATGATGATCAGCGCGACGATCAACGCCACGATCATCGGTTTATTGATCAGCTGGATGTCGGCTTTAGACGGATACCCGGCCAGGGTTACTGCACCGCGCAGGGCCGCTTCGTCAAAGCCGTCGAGCTTCACGTCACCGACGCTCACCTGCACACCGCTGCCGGTCGGGGCCGCTTCGCTGTTGTACGGCAGGCCCTGTTTGACCAGGAAGGTTTTGACCTTGTCGCACGGGCTATCAAATTTCGCCTTGCCCACCGGGTCGAACTGGAAGGTGCAGGTGGCCGGGTCGGCCAGTACGGTGATCGGTGCCTGACGGCTGGCCTGGTCGATGGCCGGGTTGGCGTAGTGGGCGATGGACTTGAAGATCGGAAAGTACAGTGCAGTCGCCAGCAGCAGGCCGATCATCAGCACCGGTTTGCGCCCGACTTTATCCGACAGCCAGCCGAAGAAAATGAAGAACGGTGCGCCAATGATCACGCTGACAATCAGCAGACTGTTGGCCAGGGCCGGGTCCATTTTCAGGAACTGCGTGAGGAAGAACAGCACGTAGAACTGCGCGGCATAGAAGGTCACCGCTTGCCCGGCGTTGATGCTGAACAGGGCGATCAGCACCACTTTAAGGTTTTCCCATTTGCCGAAGGAATCGCGCAGCGGCGACTTGCAGAGTTTGCCTTCCTCTTTCATTTTCACGAACGCAGGCGACTCGTGCAGGCTCAGGCGAATCCAGGTGGAAATGCCCAGCAGCACGATCGAAAACAGAAACGGAATACGCCAGCCCCAGACTTCGAACTGGTCGCCGGTGAAGTAACGGCAGCCCAGCACCACCAGCAGCGACAGCAGCAAGCCGAGGGTGGCGGTGGATTGAATCCAGCTGGTGTGGAAGCCGCGCTTGCCGATCGGTGCGTGTTCGGCGACGTAAGTGGCAGCGCCGCCGTACTCACCGCCCAGCGCCAGGCCCTGGAGCATGCGCAGCACCACGAGGATTATCGGCGCGGCGATACCGATGCTCGCGTAGGTCGGCAGCAAGCCGACGCAGAAGGTCGCCAGGCCCATGAGGACGATGGTCGCGAGGAACGTGTATTTACGCCCGATCATGTCCCCCAAGCGTCCGAACACCAACGCACCGAACGGGCGCACGATGAAGCCGGCGGCGAAGGCCATCAGCGCGAAGATGAACGCCGTGGTGTCGTTGACCCCGGCAAAGAACTGTTTGCTGATGACCGCCGCGAGGGCGCCGTAGAGGAAAAAGTCGTACCACTCGAACACCGTCCCCAGGGACGAGGCGAAGATGACTTTCTGGGTTTCCTGACTGGTGCCCGCGCTGCGGACGGCTTCCAGGGGCTGAACATGTTCTGACATATCGGTATCCCTCACAGTGATTGTTTTTGTTGTTCCACTGTCGGCGCCAGCCTTGTGGGCGGGTGCCGCTACTGTCAATTCGACGCTACCTGCATCGATTTCTTTTCCGTAACACGCTCACTACTGTAGGAGCTGGCGAAGGCTGCGATCTTTTGATCTTTCAGCGCTTTAAAGGGCGCCAAAAGATCGCAGCCTTCGGCAGCTCCTACAGGGATTGCGTGTTGCTTCAGGCCGGTGTGACCTGTTGTTTTTCGGGGGGCACGCTCCTTGTGTTGGGGTTGAGGATCAGCTGCGCCGCTTTCTCGGCGATCATCAATGTCGGCGAGCAGGTGTTGCCCGAGGTGATACGCGGCATGATCGAAGCGTCGGCGATGCGCAGGCCGGGGATGCCATGCACGCGCAGTTCAGCGTCGACTACTGCGTCCGCGTCGTTGCCCATCCGGCAGGTGCCCACCGGGTGGAAAATGGTGGTGCCGATGCGGGCGGCGGCTTCGTGCAGTTGTTCTTCGCTCTGCAAGCTGTCGCCGGGCAGGTATTCCACCGGTTTGAACGCTTGCAGGGCGGGGGCGGAAACGATGCGGCGAGTCAGGCGGATCGCGTCGGCTGCCACACGCAAGTCTTCCGGGTGGCTCAGGTAATTGGGCTGGATCAGTGGCGCTTCCCGCGGGTCGGCGGAGCGAATGTCTATGCGGCCACGGCTTTGCGGGCGCAGATCGCAGACCGACGCGGTGAAGGCGGGGAAGGCGTGCAGCGGTTCGCCAAAGCGCTCCAGCGACAGGGGTTGCACGTGGTATTCGAGGTTCGCCGAGGTCTGCTCGGGTCCCGAACGGGCGAAGGCGCCGAGTTGGCTTGGCGCCATGGACAGCGGACCGCTGCGGTCATACAGATAACGCAGGCCCATGCCCATCTTGCCCCACAGCGTGCCGGCGATCTGGTTCAGGGTGCGGGCGTTTTCCAGTTTGTAGATCAGCCGCAGTTGCAAGTGGTCCTGCAGGTTGCCGCCCACGCCGGGCAGTTCATGGGCAACACCGATGCCGAGTTTTTGCAGCAACGGACGAGGGCCGATGCCTGAACGCTGCAGGATGCCCGGTGAACCGACGGAGCCGGCACACAGAATGATTTCCTTGCGTGCCTTGAAGGTTTTCGCCTTATCTTGCCAACGGGCGCTGACCGCCGAGGCACGGCCGTTTTCCAGCAGCACGCGGTCGACTTCAACGTCGGTCAGCACCGTGAGATTGGCGCGGTGGCGGACCGGTTTGAGAAACGCCTTGGCCGCGTTCCAGCGCACCCCGGCTTTCTGGTTGACCTGGAAATAGCCGCAGCCTTCGTTGTCGCCCTGGTTGAAGTCATCGATGCTGGCAATGCCGCTTTGTTCGGCAGCAGTGCGGAAGGCATCGAGAATCGGCCACGACAGACGTTGCCGCTCGATCCGCCATTCGCCAGCGGCGCCGTGAAACTCCGAATCGCCGGCAAAATGGTTTTCGCTCTGTTTGAACAGCGGCAGCACGTCTTGCCAGCCCCACCCAGGATTACCCTCGGCCGCCCAGCCATCGTAGTCGCCAGCCTGGCCGCGCATGTAGATCATGCCGTTGATCGAGGAACAGCCGCCGAGTACCTTGCCGCGCGGGTAGCTCAGGGCGCGGCCTTGCAGGCCCGGTTGCGACTCGGTCTTGAAACACCAGTCGGTGCGCGGGTTGCCGATGCAGAACAGGTAACCCACGGGGATGTGAATCCACGGATAGTTGTCGCGGCCGCCGGCTTCGAGCAGCAACACGCGGTGTTGCGGGTTGGCTGACAGTCGATTGGCCAGCAAACACCCGGCCGGCCCGGCGCCGACCACGATGTAGTCGTATTCATCAAGGGAAGTCTGCATCCCTGACCTCGTATTGTTGTTCTTGTTGTCGGTCATCCTAGTTGTTAGCTTTCGTTAAAAGAATGTTAGTTTTTGCGCAGCTGCTGTGCGTTTTTAAACAGCGTTATTAACGGCATAACGTCAAGGATGGTTCATGTTCGACTGGAATGACCTGCGGTTTTTTCTCGAATTGCAGCGCAGCGGCCGTTTGCTGACCGCCGCCCGCCGCTTGAACACCACCCACGCCACCGTGGCCCGGCACATCGAGGCCATCGAAAAAAGCCTCGGCACCGCACTGTTCGTCCAGCATGCCCAGGGCTACGAATTGACCCCGGCCGGCGAAGCGCTGCTCAAGCACGCCGAGGCCATGGAAAACGTCGCGTTGCTGGCTCAGGAAGAAATCACCCAATCCACCGCGCCGCTGGGCAAGATCCGCGTCGGGGTGACGGAGGGGCTGGGCATCATGTTCCTCGCCAGCCGCATGAACGGCTTGTTCGAACGCTATCCTGGGCTGGAAGTGGAACTGGTGGCGGTGCCGCGCTTCGTCAGCATCCTCAACCGTGAAGCGGAGATCAGCATTCACCTCGAACGCCCGGCCGCCGACATGCTGGTCACCCGCAAACTCACCGACTATCGACTGGCGCTCTACGCCAGCCAGGCCTATCTGGACCGCTCGCCACCACTGCGCAGCCGCGAAGACCTCGGCCGCCATGCGTGGATCGGTTACGTCGACGACTTGCTGTTCAGCCAGGAACTGATGTTCCTCAACAGCTTCTGCCGCAACCCCCAGGTGGTGTTTCACAGCACCAGCGTCATCGCCCAGCAACAGGCCGCGCGCTCGGGCCTCGGCATCGCGGTGCTGCCGTGCTACATGGCCAGCGCCGATCCTGAACTGGTGCCGTTGCTGCCGGACGAAAGCATCCAGCGCAGTTATTGGATCAGCACCCGGCGCGAGCTGCACAAGTCGGTGCGGCTGCGGGTGTTGTGGGATTACGTGGTGGAGTTGTGTGAGCGTGAGCAGGCTCTGCTGCGAGGCTCCATTCCCTTGTAGGAGCTGCCGAAGGCTGCGATCTTTTGATCTAGGAAGAGTGACAGATTCACTTTTCCATATGTTCACTCACGCCTCAGAACGTGCCGACACTTGTTGTTTTGAAACTCACCTTCACTATGTTGTTGGGATTGCTCTGCCACTTCCGCACGTCGGTCGGTATGGTCTCGTTGCGCACGACACACTTCCACTCCACATCTTTGCCATCGTCCGTGCCTGGGAAAAGTACCTTGCCGGTCCATGTTGGGTAGGCAGTAGGGGCGAGTTTTACGGCGTTGGTCGGATCCCAACTCCCTAACTCTGGACGGTTGCCGACAACATAAACACTGTAGCCCAGCGTCGTGACGCCGTTGTCGCATTGGAAGTTCACTTCGGATTGTAAGGGCGTCCACTGGCCGCCTTGGACATCGCGGAACACCGGCAGCGTCGCCAACAAGAGAACGCCCAGCGGCAACAGGTAACGATTGCGAGACATGATGAACACCTCAACTCATTCCAGTGGACGCAGCTTAGCCCCGGCCAAACTGAAAGTGACCTGTTAGAACTGACAGTTCATTAGATCTCTTCGCAATAGTTCTAATCGTTGCTTGTTAACGGCGAGCTTTCTTGCGCTTAAACAAGAACAATCGCGATCGTTTAAATGAAGCTTGCCGTTACCATCCAAAGGCTACAACGCCTTGCGCCACCCCCTACACGTAAGACAGAATCCGCCGGCTTGTCCGCCTTGGGCCCGCTCGGTAACTTGATTCCCGTCACTGCCCATCAGTGATCGGGTTTAGTCGCTCGGGGTTATAAGCAAGGTGTACAAGCTCTTGTCAGTCAGGCATTCCCATGCCTGCACTTGATGGTGGTTGTGCGCAGGGCGCCTTCGGGCGCGCCGGCTTTGCTAGCTTCCCCGGTCGACTAACCTGCGTACAGCTGCCTCCCTCTCGTTTAGTCGCAGGAGGGTGGCACCCAATCAGAGAAGCCAGCTTATGTTGAAGGTTACGCCCAATCCGCCGGACGCCGATCCGGTCTCCCCGTACGAACCCGATTCAAAGAAGCTCAACGAGGCCGCCGAGCGGGCTCTGAACTTCCACTTTCCGTCGAATGCCGACATCAAAGCCACCGCGCGTAAACCCAGCAGGCTGTTTGCTGTGGCCCCAGAGGCCACGACCGAAACCCTGGCGATTTTTTTGGTCGAGACACTGGCCTCGGTCGATGTGATGGTCCATCAGTTGGTGGATCATCTGGAGGGTGAGTCGCGCTACGCCCTGCTGGGTATTTCAAACAGCATCATGGTGGCGGAGATCACCGCGAACCGGGTGCTGGATAAAATTGATCTGCCCAAGTAGGTGCGCTCTGCTGTGGTGAGTGGGTAGCTGACGTTGATCTGCTGCAAGACGCCGCTCCCCCGTAGGAGCTGCCGCAGGCTGCGATCTTTTGATCTTGATGTTCAGCGGTCTTGCAGCCGCCAAAAGATCGCAGGCTGCGCCAGCTCCTACGGGACCGTATTTCACGTCACGCGAGAATTTCGAATGCGGTGCTGGCCAGCCGTTCGCCGTTGACCAGAATGTGCACGGCGTGCAGGCCAAGGTAATGCTTTCGGGTGGTGAGTTCTTTGATGTGCTGACTGCGCGCAATGGACTCGGTAGCCTCGCCGGGAAGCGTCAGGGCCTTGAGTTTGAACACCTTCGCCGAGGTGCTGCCGTTGGCTTTGACGTAATCGATGGCGTAGTCGATCACCAATCGCTGACTGTCCTGGACCGTGGATTTCACTGCGAAGGACAAAGTGATTTTTTCACCCAGGCGAATGACCGCTGGCTCGACCTTCACCTTGATGATTTCAACCTCAGGCTTGCCGCCCGCGCCGATGATCGCCAGCGCCCGTGGGTTGCCCTGTTTGATCAAGCTACGCAGGGCGTGCCTGGCGATCCACGTCGTGTGTTTGTTGTCCAGCGACCAGCCTTCGATCAGGTCCAGCACCCACTCGGGATGATCCTTGGTGATGTCGTTGAGGTGGTTGGCCACGGATTTGCGCACGTACAGGCTGTCGTCGGCCTTGAGGTTGTCGAGGATCGCGGCCGCCAGTGTCGGGTCGGCCTGGACCGGCTCCAGGCGAAACGACCATGGCAGGCGCGGTCGGCTGCCTTCGCTGGCCAGGCGCCGGACGTGTTCGTTGTCGTCCAGCGACCAGTCGTGCATCAGCGCCAACGAGCGCTCGAAATCACGGCGCAGAAAGTGCCGGATGGCGAATTCCGATGAGCCGAAGGTCGTGAAGTATTTGAGCGCATCCATCGACAGATCGAACGCGTGAGCGCCGTAGGTCGCGACATAGTGCGGCAAAAACATGCTGACGAAGGCACTGTTCAGGCGCGGGGCGAGGGCGCGCAATACGTCGAGGGAGTCTTCATAACCGAGCGGCAACACCGCGTGCAGGCATTCACTGACGCGGGCCATGCGTTGCATGACAGAGAGGTCCGCCAGACCGGTTTTGGCCAGCTTCAGGAAGGCCTTGGCATCGAACCCGGGATAGACCGCCGTCATCTCGGTGGCGATGTGCGCGAGGCGTTCGGCGTTGAAGATTTCCTTCAGGGCGGGGGCGGGTTGCTCAGACATTGTGGATTCCTTGGTTGTTGTTATTTATCCAATGCACCGCGTTATCGTTCTTCGCGGGCAAGCCTCGCTCCTATGGGGGAGTGTGTTTGCCGCAACAAACTCCGTAGGAGCGAGGCTTGCCCGCGAAGAGGCCCTCACAATCAACTCAAACCTTGCCCGCTTGCTCTTCCAGCTGATCCGACTCAAACAACTTCGCCAGTTCCGCCCGCGCTTCCTGCGCCGTTTGCATCACCTTGGCCGCATCGTCATACACCGCGTGCTGAGCCTCCAGCACCTGTTCGTCGTGATGAGTAAAGCGTTTGATCCGTGCATCCGCCTGGGCTTGGGTCAGCCCCAGTCCTACCAAGGTGCGCCGGGTCATTTCCAGGCTGGAGTAATAGGTTTCCCGCACTGCCTGCGCCCCGACATCCACCAAGCGGTGCACATGCTGACGGTTACGGGCGCGGGCGATGATCTTGATGTGCGGATAAAGCTTGTGCACCACCTCGGCCGTCTTGATGTTGGTGTCCGGATCATCGGTGGCGATCACAAAGAACTCCGCTTGCTCGACCTTGGCCGCGCTGAGGATTTCCGGGCGCATCGGGTCGCCGTAGAACACTGGCACACCGCCGAAGCTGCGGGACAGTTCGATGGTTTCCACCGAGGTGTCGAGGGCGATGAACTTGATGTTCTGCGCCCGCAGAATCCGCGCCACGATCTGACCCATGCGGCCCATGCCCGCGATGACCACGCGGGGCGTGTCGGCGTCGATTTCGCGGAACTTCTGCGGCACCTCCACCGGTTGCACCTTGGGTTTGACCAGTCTTGCGCAGGCCAGCAGCAACAGCGGCGTCAGCGCCATCGACAGGGTGATGGTCAGCACCAGCAAGTCGTACAGGCGCGGTTCGAACAAGCCCTGGTCCCGACCGATCTTGAACACCACAAAGGCAAACTCACCACCGGCCGCCAGCACGATCCCCAAACGAATCGCATTAACCTTGCCCAACCCCCCGGCCAGTCGACCGACCACAAACAGCAGCGGCAGCTTGATGGCGATCAGCAGCACGGTCAGCCCCAGCACCACGACCGGCGCACTGAGCAGCAGACTCAAATTGGCGCCCATGCCGACGCTGATGAAAAACAGCCCCAGCAGCAGACCCTTGAACGGTTCGATCTGCGCTTCCAGTTCGTGACGGTATTCGGAATCCGCCAGCAGCAAACCGGCGAGGAACGCGCCGAGTGCCATGGACACGCCGACCAGGTCCATCAGCCACGCCGTGCCGATCACCACCAGCAACGCGGTGGCAGTGGACACCTCCGGCAGACCGGTCTTGGCCACTACGCGAAACACCGGGCGCAACAGATAACGCCCGCCGATCACCACCACCGCGATGCTGCCCAGCACCCGCAAGCCATGGTTCAAATCTTCGGCCGCGCTGCTGGTGTGATCACCGCCGGCCAACAACGGCACCATCGCGATCAAAGGGATCGCGGCGATGTCCTGGAACAGCAAAATCGCGAACGCCAACCGCCCATGGGGGCTGGTCAGCTCCTTGCGCTCGGCCAGGCTTTGCAAGCCAAACGCGGTGGACGACAACGCCAGGCCCAAGCCCAACACGATGGCACTGTTCAGGGACTGGCCGAACACGAACAACGCCAGCACGCCAATCACCGAACCGGTCAACAGCACCTGCGCCAGGCCCACGCCGAACACCGATTTGCGCATCACCCACAAACGACGCGGCGACAGCTCGAGGCCAATGATGAACAGCAGCAACACCACTCCGAGTTCGGAGATGTGGCTGACGCTTTGCGGGTTGCCGATCAAGCCCAAAACCGACGGACCGATGATCACCCCGGCAAACAGATAGCCGAGCACCGCCCCCAGTTGCAGGCGCTTGGCCAAGGGAACGGTGAGCACCGCCGCGAATAAAAAAACGACAGCGGCTTGTAACAGGTTGCCTTCGTGGGGCATGGGAAACTCCAAAAACTCGATACGGCGGGGGCGCACAGGATAAAGGCTGGAGCCGGATGCGTCAGCCATGAACGAAAATGTTTGGGCCTTGCGATGGCAGTTTTGCAGGCACCCAAGATGTCGTTACATTTAGCATCAATTAGTGACATTCATAGGATAAGCTGATCAAACTGTTCGTTCCCGAGTGCGTACCATGGCCATCAATTTCGACCTTAACGATCTGCAAGCCTTTCGCGCCGTGGTGGAGCAGGGCAGCTTTCGCAAGGCTGCGGACACCGTACGCATCTCCCAACCAGCCCTCAGCCGGCGGATCGAAAAGCTCGAAGACGCTCTGGGCGTCAAATTGTTCGAGCGCACGACTCGCCGGGTCAGCCTGACTCAGGCCGGGCGTGGTTTCATGCCCAGCGTCGAGCGCCTGCTGGATGACCTGGACGTGGCGCTACTGGGCATCAGCGAAGTCGCCTCGACCCGGCTCGGGCATGTCACCGTCGCCTGTGTGCCGTCGGCGGCCTACTACTTCATGCCGCGCGTGATCGCCCACTACCATCGGCAATTTCCGCGGATCAAGGTCAAGGTGCTCGACTCCAGTGCTCACGAGGTATTGAGTGCCGTGGTCAACGGTGAAGCGGACTTTGGCCTGAGCTTCATGGGCACCCTGGAGGCCGAAGTCGATTTCGAGCCGCTGGTGCAGGAAGGTTATGTGGTGGCGTGCAGACGAGATCACCCCCTTGCGGGACGCAGCAGCGTGACATGGGATGAGTTTTATCAGCAGGATTACATCTCGCTGGACAAGACTTCGGGCAATCGCTTTTTGCTGGATCAAGCGCTGGCTGGCGTGGTGCCGCAGCGGCCGAGCATTTGCGAAACCCGTCATGTGACGACCATGATCGGTCTGGTGGAGGCCGGGTTGGGCGTGGCGGCCGTGCCGTTGATGGCGATGCCGGCGGCGGACCACCCGATTCTGACGCGGGTACCGTTGACCGATCCGCAGGTGATGCGCAATGTTGGTTTGATCAAGCGCCGGGGTCGTACGTTAACCCCGGCGGCATTGGCGTTAGAGCGCCTGGTGGTGGAAATGAAAGTCCAGCAACCTTCGGTCAGTGGCTGACTGAGTCCAGCCCCGTCGCTTTTACGTCCGGCTGGGCTGCGCTGGAGGCCAGGTACTCAAGCAGCGCCTTGGCCTCGGCCGGGTGTTGCGCATTGACCGGAATACCGGCGGCG
Source organism: Pseudomonas sp. B21-019 (assembly GCF_024749225.1). Lineage (NCBI taxonomy): Bacteria > Pseudomonadati > Pseudomonadota > Gammaproteobacteria > Pseudomonadales > Pseudomonadaceae > Pseudomonas > Pseudomonas sp. B21-019. The sequence goes on along the minus strand of NZ_CP087193.1, from coordinate 3,620,954 downwards.
AAACGGGTGACCGATTGCACCGATTCCGGAATTTTCGCCACAAAACTCACCCCAGGCACCGGTAGCAATTCGCTGACCTGCTGGAAGCCCAGTTGATAATCGCCGGTGGCAACCACCGAGCCCACCGGGATTTTCGGGATCATCTTCGATTTGGGTTTGAGCTGGTTTTCGATGCCCAGACGCTTGAACAGTTGATCCTCGATATACACGCCGCTGGCACTGTCGGAGTAGGCGACTGACTTGGCGTCGAGCAGGGTTTTTTTCAGGCCTTCCACCGAGCTGATGTCCGGCTTCGGCGCACCTTCACGCACCACCATGCCGATCCGCGAATCCGCCAGTTCGACCCGTGAAGCGGGATCGACTTTGCCTTGCTTGATCAGGTCGTCGAGGGCATAGCCGACCATGATGACCACGTCGGCTTTCTCACCGCGGGCCAGACGATTGGGAATCGCTTCCGGGGCTTTTCCCATGGATGGACCGAGGGCGGTGTCCAAGGTGTTGCCGCTAGACTCGGCGAATTTCGGACCGAGGATTTTGTAGGCCGCCGTGAAACCACCGGAGGTCATTACACGGATTTCTTCAGCCTGGGCGATCGAACTCAGACCGAGACTGGCCACCAGGGCCAGGGCGGTGAAGTTGAAAAACCTTTTCATCAAATAGCTCTCGCAGTTAGAGGTTGGGTGGTTCACGACACGGCCGGTTGCAGGCGGCCAGAGGCACGGCGATAGAGAAACAGCGTCGCGCACAGGGCACAGAGCGCGGCGAAACTCATCCAGTAACCGGGTGCGGCCTTATCGCCGGTGTACTGGATCAGGAAGGTCGATATGGCCGGTGTGAAACCGCCGAACACCGCCGTCGCCAAGCTATAAGCCAAAGAGAAACCTGCGACCCGAACCTCGACCGGCATGATTTCCGTCAGCGCGGCGATCATCGCGCCGTTGTACAAGCCATAAATGAACGACAGCCACAGCAGCACCAACAGCATGTTGATGAAGCTCGGTGCTTGCACCAGATAAGTCAGCGCTGGGTAGGCCGTGGCCAACGTCAGCAACGCCATGGTGATCAGTACTGGGCGACGACCGATGCGATCCGAAAGCGCACCGCCAATCGGCAACCAGAAAAAATTCGAAACGCCCACCAGCAAGGTCACCAACAGCGCATCGGAGGTATTCAGGTGCAGCACGGTTTTGCCGAAGGTCGGCGCGTACACGGTGATCAGATAGAACGCGGTAGTGGTCAGGGCGACCATCATCATCCCGGCGAACACGATGACCCAGTTCTGTCCCAGGGTGCGGAACACGTCGCCCATGCTTGGCCGATGTTTGCGGGCGGCGAACTCTTCGGTTTCTTCCAGGTTACGGCGCAGGAAGAAGATGAAAGGCACGATCATGCAGCCGACGAAAAACGGAATCCGCCATCCCCAATCGGCAATCATCGTCGGCGCCATCCATTGGTTCAGACCATAGCCCAAAGCCGCCGCGACGATGATCGCCACTTGCTGGCTCGCTGATTGCCAACTGGTGAAGAAACCTTTGTTGCCGGGAGTGGCGATCTCCGCGAGGTACACCGATACACCGCCCAGTTCCGCACCGGCCGAGAAGCCTTGCAACAATCGGCCGATCAGCACGATGGCCGGGGCGAACAGCCCGATGGTTTCGTATCCGGGCACCAGCACAATCAGAATCGTACCGCTGGCCATGATCGACAGGGTGACGATCAGCCCTTTGCGGCGCCCCACATCATCGATGTAAGCGCCCAGTATCACGGCGCCCAACGGACGCATCAGGAAGCCGGCGCCGAACACCGCGAACGTCATCATCAGGGACGCAAACTCGCTGCTGGCAGGGAAAAATACGGCAGCGATCTGTGTGGCATAGAAGCCGAAAAGGAAGAAATCGAATTGCTCGAGGAAGTTGCCCGAGGTCACTCGGAAAATCGCACTGGTCCGGGAGCGACCGGAATGGATTGATGCTGTCATTGACGTGTACTCCACCGCTTTTATGACGTGCACTGCCTGGACGCGGTGCACGGTTCTTATTGGGGTGGATAGTGGAGCAGGGACATCGATATGTTAATTGCATAGTTGGTATGTATTGATGCATGAAGCGGATCAATTCTGCCGACCCAGAGACGCGGCGTTTACCCAAGGCTATTCGCTGTGAACGCGTATCGGGCTGATGTTCCCCAACCGATACTGATTATTCCCACTGCGCTTGGCCTCATACATCGCCAGGTCGGCAATGTGAATCAACCGGTCCATGCTCGGCGCATGGTCCGGGAACACCGCAACCCCAAGGCTGCTGCCGATGTGGCGCTGGTCGTTGCCGATGGTCACCGGCGGTGCGAGTTCGATGAAGATTTTCTGGCAGATGCTGCGAGCTTCGTCTTGCAGGCTGTTGCCTTGGGGAAGGCCCTGGAGGATGACCACGAATTCGTCGCCGCCGATTCGGGCGACGGTGTCGGTTGAGCGCAGGATTCTCTTCAGGCGTGTCGCGGTGGTGATCAGCACGCGGTCGCCGGCCGCATGGCCATAGTGGTCGTTGATCGCCTTGAACCCATTGAGGTCGACAAACACCAGTGCCACCCGCGTGGTGCTGAGGCGGGCCTGTTCCAGGGCATTGGACAGGCGTTCTTCGAGCACCAGGCGATTGGGCAGGCCGGTCAGCGGGTCATAGTGGGCCAGGTGTTGCAGGTAACTGGCGGAGGCTTTTTCTTCGGTGATGTCGCGTACCACGCCCATCATCTTGATCGTTGCGTCATGCTCATTCTTGACCACATTGCCGGTTTCCCGCAGCCAGCGGATGCTGCCATCCGGCCAGACCACGCGGTATTCCTCGTCGTGGTTTTCGCCGGTTTCAAGGCAACGCAGTTCACCGGCGCGGACCTTGACCCGGTCGTCCGGGTGTACGCAGGAACAGAACAGGGCGTAGGAGGGCGTCACCTCGCCGATCTTGAACCCGAACATCCCGTAGATTGCATCCGACCAATAGAGCTTGTCGGTATCGACCTCCCAGTCCCAGGTGCCGATGCGGGCGAAGTATTGGCTGCGTTTGAAGCGCTCGGCGTCTCCTTCCTGGTGGATGCTTTGTCCCTCGGTGAGGCTGTCGATCAGCGCACGACACTCCGCCAACTGCTTTTGCAACGAACGATCGCGCCAGATCAGCGCGATGATCAGGGCAAGGGTAAGTGAGCCGATGGTGACGTCGGTCCAGAGCTGACTCATTGAGGAATTGCGCTCATGGCGTATCGAACCGTGGGGGAGGTGGCGGGTATATTAAGGCTCTGTACGAAAAACTGCCTGCGTGTCGATCATGCTGCGTTAAAAACAGGCTCGGAATGCTCATTTACAACCCGTAAACTCCGCTTCTTCGCCTGTTTTTGCCTGATCGACACTCGGCGACTTTTCGTACAGACCCTGGCAAGCAGGAGGTGGGTCAGCGCGCCACTGACGGTTGGGTCGCGACCGAGACGGTGAAGGTCACGACAAACAGCACGACGAGTACCCAGAACATCACCATGACTGTCAGCATGACGACCTTCAGGCTTTGATAAAGCCTACGCAACCAATGGCCTTCGGGTTTTGCTTCTGAGCGGGTTTTGAGTACGCCTTTCAGATAGAAGCCGAGGAGGGCCAGCAGTGCGCCATCAATCAACAGCGCAGGCAGGCCGGCTTCGGGGAAAATGCTTCCCCACCGATAGAATGACGACCGGCTCAGGAACACCACATAACAAATGAGGCTGCCGTAGGGGATGGCTCTCCACCATTTACCGGCCAGCGCTCCGACCATCAGGCACATAATCACCATGAACGGGTTGAGGAGAATATTGATCATCCACTCCAGTACGTTGGGGAAGTAGCCCGGGGAATGGATGCTGCGCCAGATGTGTTCAAACATTGTTCAGGCTCCTGCCTTCTATGGAGTAAGTGCTGCTTCGGTGCTTCCGTGCCGCTGCACGGTATCGGCGTATTGTCGGGTTACATAAGTCCTGTTGTGTAAATTTGGGTCTGTACGAAAAGTCGCCGAGTGGCGATCAGGCAGTTTTCGTATAGTGCCCAGTTCACGACCACTGCCGGATGCAGAGCGAAATGGTTGCCAATGGCCTGCATTTCTGGGAAAACGGCGCCCATCAAGCCCGCTCGGGCAGGCGCACAGATAGAGTGAAATGTCATGAATGATGAGTTGCAGGTAATCGACCTTGAAGTGGGCGACGGCAAAGCCGCCGTCAAAGGAGCGCTGATCACCACCCAATATCGCGGGTGGCTGGAAGACGGCACTGAGTTCGACTCCTCCTACAGCCGGGGCAAGCCTTTTCAGTGCGTGATTGGTACCGGGCGGGTGATCAAGGGCTGGGACCAGGGAATCATGGGCATGCAGGTCGGCGGTAAGCGCAAGTTGCTGGTGCCGGCGCACCTGGCCTACGGCGAGCGCTCGATGGGGGCGATTACGCCGAATTCGAATCTGATTTTCGAGATTGAATTGCTGGAAGTGCTGACGCGGGATGATTGATGGGCGAGTGAATTGAAATGATTAACCCCGCTGTTTCTGAGAGGAGAGAGCGGGGTTTTTGCTATCTGTGGCGAGGGGGCTTGCCCCCGTTGGGTTGCGCAGCGACCCTGAAACCTGTGCATGCGGCGTTTCAGGGAATCTCCACTCGCCAGTTTTGCGGCTGCTGCGCACCCGAGCGGGAGCAAGCTCCCTCGCCACAATTCAGTGTTCGGTTCGCGGAAAAAATGTTCTTTTGCCTAAACGGCGAATCAGGGAATGCCTCAATATCATCAAGGGTGTCCGCCACAATCCCTTCCAGGGAGGGAAATTTCTCCTTCACCTTCTCAAGGGCCGGGATGACAGCACCCACGTCCAGATCAACATGTCTGCGGGCTATGTGGCCTAGCGCGGTGATGGCAGATGCTGCAACTGATTCGGACTCACTCTCAAGGTACTTCAGACAGGTGTTCTGAGCCCTGGACTTGTCTTGTTCATTCAGGCCAATAGAAATCAATGCGGCGACAACGCTGGTTTCTACGCCGCTAGCTAGAAGTCTCGTCGCTTCCTCGTGGCTCATTGTTGGATCTTGGTAGAGAAGGCTCACTTTTTAACTCCCATCTCAGTTGTACCTACTCTCGCACCCCTATGAAGAGATCCAGTTCGGTCGGTAATTGCTCATTGAGAGCTATTGCGATTTGTTGGATTTGCTCGCCGGTTAGTAACCATTCTCCATCCGCGCTTTCTTCAAGACTTTTCCAGCCAAGAACACCCATTACCGCGACTTCAATCTCAGGTCGAACTGTAAAGTCGTACTTTAGGGAATCATCTTCGTCATCACCTTTTAAAAAACCACTGATCCATAAAAACATAAATAACCTCCTAATTTATTTCGTGGTGGTTCTGCCGGGTTTCGCGGGGTCTATCTGTTCACCTGTTTCGTGGTTGCTGTCGCCCAAACTCGACGGCCACAGCAATGCAACCATTCCGGCCAAGGCTCCAGCTGCAACACCAGCGGGCACTACGCCTGCGCCAGCAGCACCCATCCCGGTGCCAGCAGTGCCAACTCCGCCTGCTGTCGGGCCAACATGTCATCATAGGATTTTTGCCTGGCGTCGCGCTCTGCCAGTTCAGTGGCGGTCATGTAGCGGCTGGTGATGTGGTGCCCGTCGCCTGACGGTGGGTTTTGAACCCGAGGTATGTCTGTTTTTCGAGCCATGAGCGTCCTGGTTTCATCTTTTGAAAGCGATGCGGACGCTATATCAAAGGGCATTTGATAGATGTAGGACGGGTCTGAAACTCTGGCCGCAGTTACAAATGGCGCTTGTCGCTATGCGCTGAGCTCGATTTTACGGGTGTGCCCGGTCGGCGTAGGAGCTGCCGAAGGCTGCGATCTTTTGATCTTTGGCGGCAGTTGAATCATTTAAGATCAAAAGATCGCAGCCTTCGGCAGCTCCTACATTGGGATCGGCGCAGTTTTATGATCGTTCCCACATAGAAGTTGGAACGATCAGCACGTTAAGCCTCCTGCGGATCGATCTTGTCCAGCGCCCGACTCACCGCCAGCTTGCCCAATATGATGACTGCTGAACCCCAGGTACTGTGTTGCGATGCGTACCCAAGCGGGCCTGCTCGCGATGAACGATGACACGCTCTGTCAGGCGTTCGGCAGATCAGTAAACAAAGGAATGCGCCCGTTAAGGGAAGGGCGGTAGTGCCAGGTCAACCGACCCAAAGCAGGTTTCATCGCCAGGATCTCAACCAGCGTCGCGCGGGCGATACTCAAGGCCAGCGCCTGCCCTGGGCATTGATGACGGCCGGCGCCGAAGGTGAAGCTGCGGCGGTTTGGGCGCTCGAGCAGGAACGTATCGGGATCGTCATTAAGCTGCGGATCACGATTGGCCGAGGCCAGCAGCACCAGAATCACGTCGCCGGGGTTCAGGTTCACGCCGTCGATTTCGCAGGGCGCTGCGACGAAGCGGCGGGTGTTTTGCACTGAAGGATCGAAGCGCTGCACTTCGGCGATCAGCTCGCCAATCTGAGTCAAATCGAGCTGCGGGTTGCGATTCAATGCCAGTAGCGCATTGCCGATCAGCCCGGCGGTGGCTTCACAGGTCTGGGAGAACAGGCCGATCAGGTTGGCGATCAAGGTTTCCGGGTCGGTCGAGGTGGCGAAGCGCTGCCGGATACCGGCGAGCAGGGCGCTTCGATTGTTCGGATCAGCCAGAAGCTCGATGAAATATCCCTTCAGCTGTTCTGCCGCAACATGGGCGGTGTCCAGTTGTGCCTGATTGCTGAGGGGCGACAGGCAGGCGACGAAGTCTGCGGTCAGCTCGCTGATGGCCCGGCCCTGAGCCGGAGAAAAGCCCAGCAACGCTGCCACCACGCAGACCGGCCCGCGAAACATCGCCGTGTACAACCCATCGGCGCCAGGGGTAATCAACCGAGCGGCTACCCGTTCGTTGACCTCGTTCACATCAATCAGCGCCAGCCCTGGCTCAATCGCCGTCCTCGGGCAACGCTGCCGCTCGCCCTCATTCATTCGCATCAACTGACCGAACACTTTACCGGCGATGCCCTGAGCAATTGCCTTGGGCACCGGCTCATGCGCCGGCCGCACATGGCAATCCGGATGCGCCAGCACGGCAGCGACCGCTCGGGCGCTGCTGGCCACCCACAGTTTCAGTCCCTGATGAAAAACCAATCCACCCTCGGCACGCAGTTGCGCGTAATAGGGGTAAGGGTCGGCGTGAGTCGCAGCGATGATCGGGTCCATGGGTCGCAGCCTTATCGATGGTTGAAAAGTGTTGCTACTATCTCTAGTCCGAAAGGGCCTTGATTCGTCCGGGAGCGAAATATGAACGCAGAACAACACGACGTCGGCGTCTCTCAAGTGGCCGCAGCGATTGCAGAGCCTGCGCGGACGAAAATCCTCTGCTCGCTGATGGACGGCCACGCCCGTACCAGCACCGAGCTGGCGGCGGTTGCCGAAGTCAGCGCCTCGACCGCCAGCGCACACCTGGCCAAGCTCAAGGAACTGGCGCTGGTGCGTTTGCACGTTCAGGGCCGCCATCGCTATTACAGCCTCGCGGACAAACGCGTGGCCCAGGCACTCGAAGCACTGATGGTGATCGGCCAGAACGCCGCGCCGACGTTCAACCCGCGCACCCCGGACCGCCTGCAATTCGCCCGCACCTGTTACGACCACATGGCCGGCACGTTGGCGGTGGTGCTACATGACCGGATGATCGACGCGGGGTGGTTGCTGCAAACCGATGAGCAGGCTTATCGATTGAGCGACAGTGGTGAAGCGTTGTTCGAAGGATTGGGCATCGACGTCAAAGACCTCGGCACCTTGCGCCGCCGCTTCGCCTGCCCGTGCCTGGACTGGAGCATGCGCCGGCCGCACCTTGGCGGTGCCTTGGGCGCGGCGTTGTTGCAAACGGCGATCAAACGCCAATGGGTGACGCAGGACCTGGACAGTCGGGCGTTGGCGTTGACAGCGGTGGGGCGCAAGGAACTCAGTCGCCGGTTCGCCGTTGAACTGCCGGTTCAGGGAACGATAGCGCCAGTCACGTCCACCGAGAACAGGCGCCGCGCGATCGCCAGTCCTGCGACTTAGCGACTGGTCGAGGCCATGAGTACTCCAAAGCCGGCGAAGGTCACGCCCGAGACTTTCGCGGCCAGCCAGGAACCCTTCGAGCTCGACAACCAGCCTTTGGCGGCGTTGGCGAGCAAGGCATAGCTGCCATGCACCAGGATCACCAGTACGCCGTAGGAGGCGACCAGCTTGATGAACTGGCTGTAGAAGTGCGCCGAAGTGTCGATGAATTGCGGGAACACTGCCAAAAAGAAAAACACCGCCTTGGGGTTCAGAAGCTGCATCGAAGCCGCTTCAAGGAAGCGATAACCCGGGCTTGAGGGGCGCGTTTCAGGTAGCGTGCTGAAACGATCCGAGCGCCAGCTTTTGTAGCCCAGGTACAACAAATAGGCAGCCCCTGCGTATTTCAACGCGGTAAAGGCATTCGCGGAGGTGCTGAGTATCAGGCCAACACTGGTGGCGCTGATGGCAGCGACGACAAACGCCCCCGACGCGATCCCCAGAATGCCCGGCACGGCGCCCCTCCAACCGTGGCGCACCGCGTTGGACAGGGTCAGGACCACACCAGGCCCCGGGCTCAAAATGGTCAGGGTGGCGAAGAGTACAAAGAGTCCGTAACTGTTCATGGCTTGCTCCGTCAGGTGGCATTGGCTGCGTGCTGGCAGATTGGCGTGGCGAGGAGGGTGTGACAAACGCTTTAATTACGGCGCATAGGTGACTAAATTAGACGCATGATGGATCAACTACCGCCTCTTAATGCTGTTCGCGCCTTCGCCGTTGCTGCTCGTCATCAGAGCTTCAGCCTGGCGGCCGAAGAGCTGCATGTCAGCCACAGTGCCGTCAGCCGGCACATCAAATTGCTCGAGGAGTACCTGGGTGTGCTGCTGTTCGAGCGGCGTATCCGTCAATCGGTGCTCACGCCAGCCGGACAGCGCTTCTATGAGCAGGTCAGCGCCGGGCTGTCGCAGATCGCCAATGCCGCCACTGCGCTCAAGCAGCATGCCTCGCTGCCTACGGTGAAGATCAATGTGCGTCCGTCCTTCGCCATGCTTTGGCTGACGCCCAGGCTGGCGGATTTCGTTGCGCAGCACCCCGGCATCAAGCCGCAGGTGATCACCCAGACCCAGGCACCCGATCAGGCACGCGACGGGTTCGATATCGTCATTCGCCGTGGTCGCGATGATTGGGCACCGGCGATTGAGGCGCGAGCGCTGTTCGAAGACGAACTGTTGCTGGTCGCGGCGCCATCGCTGATCGAGCGCCTGCCACTTGAAGACCTCACGTCCCTGAGTCGGCATACATTGCTGACTGCCAAGGCACGCCGCGAAGACTGGCACAATTGGGCCATGCACTTTGGTCAAGGCCAGTCAGCCACTCAGCTAACCCGGCAGTTCGATCACATGCACCTGGTGCTTGAGGCCGCAGTCGACGGACAGGGCATTGCCCTGTGCCCGACCTCTTTGTTGGGCAGCCATATCTCGAGCGGACGCCTGATCTGCCCGCTGCCCGAGTTGCGCATGCCGTTGCCGCGTTATTACTACGGTGTTGCGCCGGACGTGACGGCGCACACGCGGATCTTTGTGGAGTGGTTGTTCGCCCGAATCGCTCAGGATGAGCTGAGTTGGCAAACACCTCGTGCCGTGACCGCTACGCCCTGAAGTCCCAGACAATCTCCACCACCCGCACCGCCAGCACCAGGTAAACCAGAAACAGAATGATCTGAAACGAGGTGTGATACTGCAACCTGGACAGCCGGCGTATTCCGTCGCTGATATTGAGCAACATCAGCAGCGCTGACGTTGCAATCAACCCCCAACCGGCGAGGCTTGAAGCGAACAATCCCATGAACACGTGATGGCCGCCATGCAACGCGTTGGTGCCCGCCGCGAACAGCAGGGCGCACACCAGTAGGTTCTTGATGTTGTCGAACACTTGCGAGGTGAAGTCGGTGTCCAGCAAGGCCAGATACTTTCGCCAGAATTTACCCATGGTTTTGGTGGCACCTGTTGATGGTGGTTGCACGTGGCAAGTCTAGTGACGTTTTGCGCGAAACGCGGGCGAAAAAAAGCCCGGCCTTCAATGTGATGGCCGGGCTTTTGTGTTCAAACGGACAGTCGCCTCAGATCAAACCTTGACGATCCAGCCCGCTGGCGCCTCGATGTCGCCGGTCTGTACACCGGTCAGCTCTTTGTAGAGCTTCTGGGTGACCGGGCCGACTTCGGTTTCGCTGTGGAACACGTGCAGCTTGTCGTTGTAGCTGATGCCGCCGATCGGGGTGATCACCGCGGCAGTACCGCAAGCACCGGCTTCCTTGAAGTCGGACAGCTTGTCGATGAACACGTCACCTTCAACCACTTCCAGGCCCAGACGGGTCTTGGCCAGTTCGATCAACGACAGACGGGTGATGCCCGGCAACACCGAAGGGGAATTCGGGGTGACGAACTTGTTGTCGTGGGTGATCCCGAAGAAGTTGGCCGAGCCGACTTCTTCGATTTTGGTGTGGGTCAGCGGATCCAGGTAGATGCAGTCGGCGAAGTGTGCCTTCTTGGCTTGGGAGCCAGGCATCAGGCTGGCGGCGTAGTTGCCACCGACCTTGGCTGCGCCGGTGCCTTGTGGGGCTGCACGGTCGTAGCTGGAGATCAGGAAGTTGTGCGGGGTCAGGCCGCCCTTGAAGTAGGCGCCGACCGGGATGCAGAAGATCGAGAAGATGAACTCGGGCGCGGTACGCACGCCGATGTTGTCACCCACGCCGATCACGAACGGGCGCAGGTACAGCGCGCCGCCGGTGCCGTAAGGCGGGATGAAACGCTCGTTGGCGCGGACCACGTCCTTGCACGCCTCGATGAACTGTTCGGTGGACACTTGCGGCATCAGCAGACGCGCGCAGCTGCGTTGCATGCGCAGAGCGTTCTGATCCGGACGGAACAGGTTGATCGAACCGTCCTTGCAACGATAGGCCTTCATGCCTTCGAAGCATTGCTGGCCATAGTGAAGGGCAGTGGAGCCTTCGCTGATGTGCAGCACGTTGTCTTCGGTCAGGGTGCCTTTGTCCCACTCGCCATTACGCCAGTGCGACAGATAGCGCTTGTCTGTTTTGATGTAGTCAAAACCCAGCTTGTCCCAATTGATGCTTTCGTTACCCATGACACCCTCTATCACTTAACAACCGCCGAAACGGTTCAAGGCTTCTGACATTTTTCTGGATGGGGACAACAATACTTCATTCCGGGCCTAAATCGCAGCCCGGATTACGAACTCCGCGACCATCGATGCACCTCGTTGTAGCAGCTGTCGAGCACCGCGAGGCAGCGTTCGGCGACGAAGTCGTCGTAATCCGCCTGACGCGGTCTGCCTGAAAGAATGCGATGACCGGTTTTGCGACGGCTTCGCCGCCGAACGCTGCCTCGCGGTGCTCGACAGCTGCTACCAAGGGTTGCGTTAGTCTTTAAAGGTGCAGCGCGTGGCCCAACGCACGCAACGCCGCTTCCTGCACCGCCTCGCCGAGCGTCGGATGCGCGTGGATGGTGCCGGCGATGTCTTCCAGCCGGGCGCCCATTTCCAGGCTCTGACCGAACGCCGTCGACAACTCCGAAACACCCACGCCTACCGCCTGCCAGCCAACAATCAGATGATTGTCACGCCGCGCCACGACCCGCACGAAGCCGCTTTTCGACTCCAGCGTCATCGCCCGGCCATTGGCGGCGAACGGGAAGCTCGACACGATGCAGTCCAGCCCCGCAGCCTTGGCCTCGTCCGGGGTCTTGCCGACCACCACCAGTTCCGGGTCGGTGAAACACACGGCGGCAATGGCGGTCGGGTTGAATTCGCGGTGTTTGCCGCTGATCAGTTCGGCAACCATCTCGCCCTGGGCCATGGCCCGGTGGGCGAGCATCGGTTCGCCGCTGAGGTCGCCGATGGCGTAGACGTTGCGCATGCTGGTCTGGCAACGGTTGTCGATCTTGATCGCCGAACCGTTTATGTCCAGGTTCAAGGCTTCGAGGTTCCAGCCCTGGGTGTTGGGTTTGCGACCGACGGCCACCAGCACCTGATCGGTTGCAAGATTCAGGATGTCGCCGTTCGGGTCACGAACTTGTAGAGAATTTATATATGAATCAAAGCCTTCAACGCTGTGCTTCAAGTAAAGTTTCACGTCGAGTTGTTTGAGTGCTTCGTGCACCGGATGGGTCAGTTCGGCATCGTAGGCCGGCAGAATACGATCCTGCGCCTCGACCACGCTGACCTCGGCGCCGAGTTTGCGATAAGCAATCCCCAGCTCCAGACCGATGTAACCGCCACCGACCACGACCAGTCGTTTCGGCACGCTTTTCGGCGCCAGTGCTTCGGTGGAAGAGATGATCGGCCCGCCAATCGGCAGCATTGGCAGGTTGACGCTTGTCGAACCGGTGGCCAGCACCAGGTGCTCGCACTGAATCCGCGTGTCGCCGACTTCAACGGTTTTGCCGTCGATCACTTTCGCCCAGCCGTGGATGACCTGGACCTTGTGCTTCTTTAATAGTGCCGAGACGCCAGTGGTCAGGCGATCGACGATGCCGTCCTTCCACTCGACGCTTTTGCCGATGTCCAGGGTCGGCGCCGATACGCTGATGCCCAGCGCCGAGTATTGGCTGTGGTGCTGTGTCTGATGGAACTGTTCGGCGACGTGGATCAACGCCTTGGACGGAATGCAGCCGATGTTCAGGCAGGTGCCGCCCAACGATTGGCCTTCCACCAGAATGGTCGAAATGCCCAACTGACCGGCACGGATCGCTGTCACGTAACCGCCAGGGCCGCCGCCAATGATCAGCAGCGTGGTGTTTAAAGTTTGCATGCCTGACTTACTCCACAAACAGGGTAGCGGGTTGTTCGAGCAAGCCACGAACGGCCTGGATGAATTGCGCCGCGTCCATGCCATCGACCACGCGGTGATCGAAGGAGCTGGAGAGGTTCATCATCTTGCGGATCACGATCTGGCCTTTGATCACCATTGGTCGTTCGACGATTTTGTTCACGCCGACGATCGCCACTTCTGGCAGGTTCAGCACCGGCGTGCTGACGATGCCGCCCAGGGCGCCGAGGCTGGTCAGGGTGATGGTCGAGCCGGACAGCTCATCGCGGCTGGCCTTGCCAGTGCGTGCAGCCGTGGCCAAACGGGAGATCTCCGCGGCGTTGTCCCACAGGCTGCGGGCTTCGGCGTGACGCACCACCGGCACCATCAAACCGATGTCGGCTTGCGTGGCGACGCCCACATGCACCGCGCCGAGGCGGGTGATGACCTGGGCCTCGTCGTCGTAACGGGCGTTGATCTGCGGGAAGTCGCGCAGGGCCACGACCAAGGCGCGCACCAGGAACGGTAGCAACGTCAGTTTGCCGCGGGTCGCACCGTGTTTTTCGTTCAGGTGTGCGCGTAGCTCTTCGACGGCCGTGACGTCGATTTCTTCGACGTAACTGAAGTGGGCGGCACGCTGGGTGGCGTCCTGCATGCGTTGGGCGATCTTGCGGCGCATGCCGATCACCGGGATTTGCTGTTCGTCGTTACGCTGGGCGTAAGCGGAGCTGGCGGTCGATGCGTTCGACTGACCCTGAGCCAGATAAGCCTCGAGGTCTTCGTGCAGAATCCGCCCGGCAGGGCCGCTGCCACGCACCAGACGCAATTGAATGCCGAGGTCCAGCGCATGTTTGCGCACGGCCGGGGAGGCCAGCGGACGTTCATCGGCTTCACGCGCGACCATCGGTCCTTGGCAAGCGGCAGCCGGACGCGGGGCCGCTGCAGCCGGTGTGCTTTCTACGACGGCTTCAACTTTCGGCGCCGCCACAGGTGCTTCTTTAATAACAGCCGCTGGCGCAGTCGATTCCTTAACGTTGCCCGCGCCTTCGACTTCAATGCTGATCAACACGCTGCCGACCGCCATGACTTCGCCTGGCTGTCCGCCCAGTGCAATCACCTTGCCGTTCACCGGCGAGGGGATGTCGACCATCGCCTTGTCGGTCATGACATCGGCCAGCACCTGATCTTCGACGACCATGTCGCCGACCTTGACGTGCCACTGAGACAATTCAACTTCTGCAATGCCTTCGCCAATGTCCGGCATTTTAATAACGTGCGTGCCCATTCAGACCTCCATAACCCGATGCAAAGCCGCGCCCACACGGGACGGACCAGGGAAATACGCCCACTCTTGCGCGTGCGGGTAGGGGGTGTCCCAACCGGTCACGCGCTCGATTGGCGCTTCCAGGTAGTGGAAGCAATGCTCTTGCACCAGCGCGACCAGCTCGGCGCCGAATCCGCAGGTACGGGTCGCTTCGTGAACAACTACGCAGCGTCCGGTTTTCTTCACCGACTTGACGATGGTTTCCAGATCCAGCGGCCACAGGCTGCGCAGGTCGATGACTTCGGCGTCGATGCCGGTTTCTTCAGCGGCGACTTGCGACACATAAACCGTGGTGCCGTAGGTCAGGATGGTCACATCCTTGCCCGGACGGGTGATGGCGGCAACATCCAGCGGCACGGTGTAGTAACCGTCCGGCACTTGCGCGGCCGGGTGCTTCGACCATGGGGTCACCGGGCGCTCGTGGTGACCGTCGAACGGGCCGTTGTACAGACGTTTTGGCTCGAGGAAGATCACCGGGTCATCGTTTTCGATGGAGGCGATCAGCAGGCCTTTGGCGTCGTAAGGGTTGGATGGCATGACGGTGCGCAAGCCGCAGACTTGGGTGAACATCGCCTCGATGCTCTGGCTGTGAGTCTGGCCGCCATAGATGCCGCCGCCGCAGGGCATGCGCAGGGTCATCGGCGCGGTGAACTCGCCGGCCGAGCGATAACGCAAGCGCGCCGCTTCGGAAATGATCTGGTCCGACGCCGGGTACACGTAGTCGGCGAACTGGATCTCGGCCACCGGCCGCAAACCGTAAGCACCCATGCCCACGGCGACGCCGACGATGCCGCTTTCGGAAATCGGCGCATCGAATACGCGGGAGGTGCCGTACTTGGTCTGCAGGCCTTCGGTGCAACGGAACACACCACCGAAATAGCCCACGTCCTGGCCGAACACCACGACGTTGTCGTCACGCTCAAGCATCACATCCATGGCCGAGCGCAGGGCCTGGATCATGGTCATGGTGGTCGTGGTCATGGCGGTTTCCAACTGAATATTATTGTTGTGATCGTTCATGTCAGATCCCCAACTCCTGACGCTGGCGCTTCAAATGCTCCGGCATCTCTTTGTAGACGTCTTCGAACATGGTCGCGGCGCTCGGAATCTGACCGCCGGCGAGGGTGCCGTACTGCTCGGCTTCTTTCTGCGCGGCGATCACTTCGGCTTCCAGTTCGGCGCTGACGGCGGCGTGTTCCTCTTCGGACCACTGACCGATTTTGATCAGGTGCTGCTTGAGGCGTGCAATCGGGTCACCCAACGGGAAGTGACTCCAGTCGTCGGCAGGACGGTATTTGGAAGGATCATCGGAGGTCGAGTGCGGGCCGGCACGGTAGGTGACCCATTCGATCATGGTCGGACCGAGGTTGCGCCGCGCGCGTTCGGCAGCCCAGGCGGATGCAGCGTAGACCGCGTAGAAATCGTTGCCATCGACCCGCAGGGAGGCGATGCCGCAACCGACGCCGCGTCCGGCAAAGGTGGTGGCTTCACCGCCGGCAATCGCCTGGAACGTCGAGATCGCCCACTGGTTGTTGACCACATTGAGGATCACCGGCGCACGGTACACATGGGCGAAGGTGAGGGCGGTGTGGAAGTCCGATTCAGCAGTGGCACCGTCGCCGATCCACGCCGAGGCGATTTTGGTGTCGCCCTTGATCGCCGAGGCCATGCCCCAGCCCACCGCCTGGACGAATTGGGTGGCGAGGTTGCCGGAAATGGTGAAGAAACCGGCCTCTTTGACCGAGTACATGATCGGCAACTGACGGCCCTTGAGCGGATCGCGCTCGTTGGACAGCAGTTGGCAGATCAGGTCCACCAGCGGTACTTCGCGAGCCATCAGGATGCTTTGCTGACGGTAGGTGGGGAAACACATGTCGTCGATGTTCAGGGCCAGGGCCTGGGCGCTGCCGATGGCTTCTTCGCCGAGGCTCTGCATGTAGAACGACATTTTTTTCTGGCGCTGGGCGACCACCATGCGGTTGTCATAGATCCGCGTCTTGAGCATGGCGCGCATGCCTTTACGCAGGATCTCGACGGGTACGCCTTCAGCCCATGGGCCGAGGGCATTGCCCTGGTCGTCGAGCACGCGAATCAGGCCTTTGGCCAGATCAGCGGTATCGGCCGGTTCTACGTCGATTGGGGGTTTGCGCACCGTGCCGGCATCGGTCAGATGCAGGTAGGAGAAGTCGGTTTTGCAGCCGGGACGGCCCGAAGGTTCGGGAACGTGCAGGCGCAGCGGTTCGTACGCTTGGTTCATGGCTTCTACGCTCGATCTTGTGAATTTCTTGTAGTGAGCTGGCAGTCATTCTTCGGTAAAAGAATTCTTGTCCTACAACAATCATAGGCCGGGCCAAGAAGAATATTTCTCTGTGTTTCGTTGCACTGAAGGTCATTTGAGGATAAAAAATCTGCATAAACATAAAAAACAGGTGTTTTTATCTCATGCGCAAACTGGACCGTACCGACATCGGCATTCTCAACAGCCTTCAGGAGAACGCGCGCATCACCAACGCCGACCTCGCGCGCTCGGTGAACCTGTCGCCCACGCCGTGCTTCAATCGGGTCAAGGCGATGGAAGAATTAGGGCTGATTCGCGAGCAGGTGACGTTGCTGGATGCCGACTTGCTGGGGCTGCATGTGAATGTGTTCATTCACGTCAGCCTGGAGAAGCAGGTGGAAGAGGCGCTGCAGCATTTCGAAGAGGCGATTTCGGATCGCCCTGAAGTGATGGAGTGCTATTTGATGGCCGGCGACCCGGACTATTTGATCCGCGTGCTGGTGCCGACCATCCAGTCGCTGGAGCGCTTCATGATGGACTTCCTGACCAAGGTGCCGGGGGTGGCGAACATTCGTTCGAGCTTTGCGCTCAAGCAGGTCAGGTACAAAACGGCGCTGCCGTTGCCGGCGAATGGCCTGACCCTGGCCAATTGAAGATCAAAAGATCGCAGGCTTCGCCAGCTCCTACATTGACCGTGTGCACCGTGATCTTGCGGATGCACCCGACCCCGTAGGAGCTGCCGAAGGCTGCGATCTTTTGATCTTGATTTACAGCTTATTAATCGGGATTTTCAGGTAGGTCACGCCATTATCTTCCGCCGGCGGCAGATTCCCCGCCCGCACATTCACCTGAATCGCCGGCAGCAACAGCGTCGGCATGCACAAACCGGCGTCACGCTGGGTGCGCATCGCGACGAAGGAGGCTTCGTCGACGCCGTCGTGAATATGAATGTTGCTTTTGCGCTGCTCGCCAACCGTACTCTGGCATTGCGGGGCGCGGCCCTCGGGCGGGTAATCGTGGCAGACGAAGAGGCGCACGCTGGCGGGGAAGGCCAGCAGCTTACGGATCGAGGCAAACATCTGGTTGGCGTTGCCACCGGGGAAGTCGCAACGCGCGGTGCCGACGTCCGGCATGAACAACGTGTCGCCCACCAGAATCACATCGCCGTCGATCAAATAAGCCATGTCTGCCGGAGTATGCCCTGGCACATGCAGGGCCGTGGCCTTGAGGTTGCCGATGCGGAATGACTCGTCCGGCGCGAACAGGTGATCGAACTGCGAACCGTCGACCCTGAATCCCGGTTCAAGATTGAACAGCGTTTTGAACACGCCCTGAACCTGGCTGATCGACTGACCAATCGCAATCTTGCCCCCCAGTTCCTGACGCAGGTACGGCGCGGCCGACAAGTGGTCGGCATGCGCATGGGTTTCCAGCAGCCATTGCACCTGCAACTGGTGTTGGCGAACGAAGTCGATAATCTTGTCGGCCTGGACGGTCGAAGTGCGCCCGGCGGCGGCGTTGTAATCGAGCACCGGGTCGACAATCGCGCATTGCCCGCCGTCGTGCTCGTAGATCACGTAGCTGTAGGTCTTGGATGCGGGGTCGAGGAAGGCTTCAATCAAGGCGAGCATGGTGGCCGTTTCTTCTTGGACAGGTCTTGAGGGTAGTTTCATTTTCCCTGCATTGGCCAGCCCCGCATCCATTCAGTTGATGAAAAAAACTGTGCGGGCTCTATCCTGTCACTCAATCGATACCGGGCGTACCCGGCCTTTTTTCGCGGATCATGAGTGTTTTATGTTGTTGGCAAGTTTTTTTGGCCTGGTCATGGGCCTGGTGCTCGGCTTGACCGGAGCCGGTGGCGGTATTCTTGCGGTGCCGGCCTTGGTGCTTGGGCTGGGTCTGACCATGACCCAAGCGGCGCCCGTCGCCTTGTTCGCGGTGGGCAGTGCGGCGGCGGTTGGTGCGATCGACGGTTTGCGCCATGGCCTGGTGCGCTATCGCGCGGCGTTGTTGATTGCTTTGCTCGGCGCGGTGTTTTCGCCGGTGGGCATCTACTTCGCGCATCAGTTACCGGAAAAGATCCTGATGATTCTGTTCAGCCTGCTGATGGTCATGGTGGCCTGGCGGATGCTGCGCCCGGAAAAGCTCGACGCCGGCCCGAGCGATCACGGCCACGCCAACTGGGGCCAGAAAAACTGCATGCTCGATCAACAGACCGGGCGTTTCTCCTGGACCGCCAAATGCACTGCGACCCTTGCAACGCTTGGCGCGGTGACCGGTGTGGTCTCGGGGCTGCTCGGGGTCGGTGGCGGTTTTCTGATAGTGCCTGCGTTCAAACAACTGACCGATGTGCAGATGCGCGGGATCGTCGCCACGTCGTTGATGGTGATCAGCCTGATCTCGGTGATCGGGGTGATTGGCGCGTTTCACGCCGGGGTGCGGATCGATGGTTTGGGCGTGTCGTTCATCGTCGCCAGCATCGTCGGGATGATCCTCGGTCGAAAACTCTGCGCGCGGGTGCCGGCCCGGGGGCTGCAGATGGGCTTTGCCAGCGTCTGTGTGGTGATCGCCGTTTACATGCTGTTTAGAGCGCTCGCCTAGCGGCCACCAGTTCCTGTGGACGCCAGTCGGGTCCACAGGCTTACGTCCTAAGTTCCGGGCCTGGCCGACGGGCGGTCTTACGCCGAATTTGCCGCGCGCTACCGGCCAGCCCAAAGCACCTGACAACCGCCCCCAAGGCAGCGTATGACGCCGCCTGTCCGCTTTCGATAATCGCCTCCGACATCAAGTCCCCGTAGCGGAGCGCGTCATGCACAACAATAAGAATTTCAAGCATCGTTTCTTGCCGGCTTTCATCGTTAGTCTGTCATCCCTGGGCCTGAGCTCAATGGCCCAGGCCGAGATCATGCTGTACGACAAGGACCAGACCACATTCTCCACCGATGGCTACATCAACGCCTTCTACGTCAACAGCAACGTGGACCGGGCCGGCGATCAGTACGACCGGCGCCAGGCGCGGGTGAAGATGGGCTTTTTACCTAACTATCTGGGTTTCAACATGGGCAAGCAGGTCGATGACCTCAAGCTCGGCGCCCGGGCCTCGTTCTGGGTGACCATCAACGACAGCGAAACCAACGGCACCGACACCGCCATCGACGTGCGGCAGTTCTACGGTACGGTGGCCAACCTGGAGTGGGGCGAGGTGCTGATCGGCAAGGATTTCGGCCTGTTTGCCCGCTCCAACATCCTGCTCGACGAACTGCTCGCCGGTTACGGTCAGGTCAGCGATACGTTGGGCCTGGTGGACGGCGGCGGGGTGTCGTTCGGCAATATCGGCAGCGGCTATCCGTACCCGTTCCCGACGTCGCAGATTACCTATCGCACCCCAATGATGGACGGCTTGCGGGTCGCGGTGGGGATCATGGACCCGGTCGACACCAACGACAGTAGTGCAACCGGCAAGGCCTACCAGAAGAACCCGCGCACCGAGAGCGAGATCACCTATCAGTTCGACGTTGGCGGAGCGAAGATTTACAGCTGGCTCAACGGCAGCTACCAGACCTCGGACAACACCGACTCCAACGTCGAGTCCGTCACTTCCAAAGGTGTCGGTTACGGTGTGCAGGCGAAGATGGGCGGGCTGTCGCTGACCGGTTCCGGTTTCCAGGCCAAAGGCATCAACCCGTTCTTCACCAACAACGCCGGCGAACCGACCCTGCGCAATGTCGACAGCAACGGTTACTTGTTGCAGGGCTCCTACAAACTGGGCAAAAACCGCCTGGCCTTGTCTTACGGCAAGACCAAGGACGACGGTAACGGCGTGGTCGGCAGCGGCGCTGATTACGAAACCCGCGGCGTTGCGCTGTTCCATGACGTCAACGACAACCTCAAGCTGGTGGCCGAGTACAACCAGTTCGAAATCAACGGCCACGACACCAGCGCCCAGAATGAGAACACCGATACGTTTGCGGTGGGGGCGGTGTTGACCTGGTAACTGGCTGACTGAGCACCACTTGTGGCGAGGGAGCTTGCCTGTGGCTAGAGGGCTTGCCTGTGGCGAGGGGGCTTGCCCCCGTTGGGTCGCGAAGCGACCCCCGATTCTGGTCGCGCATCGGCCAATTTTGGGGACTGCTGCGCAGTCCAACGGGGGGCAAGCCCCCTCGCCACACGCAAATCCCCCTCTCATCCCATCGAACCACCCACCCGCTACCCAAGTAGCATTCGTCACCACCCGCAGGCTTCGTACACTCGAAGCTCATACAGGCGAGGGGCGACGATGCAGCAGGTTCAGAGCGACGGTGTGGTCAGTGCCATGTCCCAGGCCATCGATGCCCAGCAAGCGGCGCAGGATCTGGCGCGACAACTCTTGCACCCGCATTTGGGCTTCGTGCTGTTCTTCTGTTCCGCCGAGTACGACTTGCAGGCACTGGGGCAGGCGTTGCAGCAGAGCTTCGGCGGCATTCGGCTGGTGGGTTGCACCAGTGCCGGCGAAATCACCCCCCAAGGTTATGGCCGCAGCTGCGTGACCGCGGTGGGCTTCGATCATCGGCACTTTTCCATCTCTACCGAACTGATCGATGAGATGGAGCATTTCAGCCTGATCGATGCCCAGCAAATGGTCGAGCGCCTGGTCAGTGGCTGTCGTAGCAACACCCTGGCGCCGATCAAAGGCAACAGCTTTGCCCTGACCCTGCTCGATGGCTTGTCCAGCCGTGAAGAAATGGTGCTCGCCGCCTTGAGCGCGGCATTGGGCGATATTCCGCATTTCGGTGGTTCGGCCGGCGACGACAATTACCTGACCCACACCCACGTGTATTTCGGCGGCGAGTTTCACAGCGGTGCGGCGGTGGTGGTGCTGGTCAATACCTGGCTGGACTTCGAAGTCTTCACCACCCACCACATCCTGCCCAGGGCTGAAAAACTGGTGGTCACCGCCGCCGACAGCACTTCGCGCCGGGTATTCGAGCTCAACGCCGAACCGGCCGCCGAGGAGTACGCCCGGCATATCGGCGTGGCGGTGGCCGACCTCGATTACCGGACCTTTGCCGCACACCCGTTGGCGGTGCGGATCAACGATCAGTATTACGTGCGGGCGATCCAGCAGGTTCACCCAGACCTGAGCCTGAGTTTCTACTGTGCGGTGGAAAACGGCATCGTCCTCACCGTCATGAAACCCGGCCCCATGTTGCCGAATCTGCAAGGCCTGTTCGAGGGTTTGCGCGAGCGTCTCGGGGACTTGTTGCTGACCATCGGCTGCGACTGTTTTCTCCGGCGCCTGGAACTGGAAGACGCCGGCAGTCTCGAGCAAATCGGCGCGTTTTTGCGGGACCAGCGGGTGATGGGTTTCAACACCTACGGAGAACAGTTCAATGGCATGCACATCAACCAGACCTTCACCGGGGTTGCCATTGCCCGAGGACGCGCCCCTGGACAGCGCTGACCTTCAGGCGCAAATCGCCAGCCTGCGGCACGAAAACCAAAAATTGCAGCGCATCAATGACGCGCTGATCGAACGCATCGAGTCCGGCATCACCCGGGGCAACGACCCGTATGCGGCGTTCCAGCATTCGGTGGTGCTGGCCGAACAGGTGCGTGAGCGCACCGACGCCCTGAACCAGGCCATGGCCGAACTCAAGGCTGGCAACCATTTGCTCAGCGAAGCGCGGCTACGAGCCGAAACCGCCCATCAACACTTGATCGACGCCATCGAAAGCATCTCCGACGCTTTTGTGCTGTTCGACGCCGAGCAGCGGATCGTGCTGTTCAACAGCCGTTTCAAGGCGTTTTGGGGTAACAGCCGGGTACGGATCAACGCAGGCATGCGCCTGAGTGAGGTCAAACGGTTGATGACTTCTACCGGGTTGTTCAGTGAAGAACCCCGGTCGCCTGTCGACGAAAGCCTGCTCTATCGCCTGCACAATGGCCGCTGGCTGCAAGTCAGCGAGCGGCCGACCCAGGAAGGCGGGCGGGTGATTCTGTTCACCGACATTACCGACGTCAAACTCAGCGAAACCCTGCGCCGCGAGCAGGCCGTGGCGCAAAAGTCGCACCTGTTGCAACGGGCGGTCGACAACCTGTCCCAAGGGGTGGCGATGGTCAACGCCGAGGGCATTCTGGAGTTGTGGAACCGGCGCTTCCTGGAACTCAGCGGCCTGGCCCCGGTGGCGGCTCATCGGCCGTTCGCCGAAGTGATCGCCGACAGCGAATTGAACCTGCTGACCCCGGCCAGTCGTGATGCCAACGGGCGATACGTGCAGGAATGCGAGCAGCGCCTCTACGATGGCCGGGTCCTGGAAATCCGCACCCATCCGTTGCCCACCGGCGGCTTCGTCAACACCTTCACCGACATCACCGAACGCTACCAGCACGCCGAAGCCCTCAGCGAAAGCGAGCGCTGGATTCGCTTGATCACTGACCACGTGCCGGCGCTGATCGCCTACCTGAATGCCGATCTGGTCTATGAATTCACCAACAAAGTCTACGAAGAATGGTACTGCTGGCCCCGGGGCGTAATGCTCGGGCAGAGCCTGCGCGAAGTGCACAGCGAGCAGCACTATCAGCGCCTCGAGGCCTATGTGGCTCGTGCCTTGGCCGGCGAGAGCGTGACGTTCGAGTTCGCCGAAACCAACATCAACAATCAGGAGCGCTACATGCTGCGCTCCTACGTGCCCAACCGCCTGGCCAGCGGGGAAGTGGTGGGGATTTTCGTGTTGATCCGCGACATCACCGAGCGCCGCCGTACCGCCGAGGCGCTGCATCAGGCCTATCAGAACCTTGAGTTGCGGGTACGCGAACGCACCACCGAACTGACCACCCTCAATGACCAATTGCTGCGTGAAATCGACGAGCGTCGGCGCGTGGAATCACGCTTGCGCGAGGCCAAGCTGGAGGCCGAGCAGGCCAACCTGTCGAAGACCAAATTTCTCGCCGCCGTCAGCCACGACCTGCTGCAACCGCTGAACGCCGCGCGGCTGTTTACCAGCGCGTTGCTGGAGCGCCGGGAGCCAGTGGCCAACGAGAATTTGGTGCGCAACGTCAGCAATTCCCTGGAGGACGTGGAAAACCTGTTGGGCACACTGGTGGACATTTCCAAACTGGATGCCGGGGTGATCAAGGCCGACATTGCGCCGTTCGCCCTCAGCGAATTGCTGGAAAACCTCGCCGCCGAATACACCCAAGTAGCCCGCAGTGAAGGCCTCGAGCTGCATTTCATCCCGTGTTCGGCGCTGGTGCGCAGTGACATTCAATTGCTCGCACGGATCCTGCGCAACCTGCTGAGCAACGCCATTCGCTATACCTACAGCGGGCGGGTGGTGCTCGGTTGCCGGCGCCATCACCAGCGGCTGACCATCGAAGTCTGGGACAGCGGCATGGGCATTGCCGAGAACCGTCTGGAGGAGATTTTTCAGGAGTTCAAACGCGGTGACGTACAGCGTCCGGATCAAGATCGCGGCTTGGGGCTGGGCCTGGCGATCGTCGAGAAAATCGCGCGTATTCTTGGCCACCGGATTCACGTGCGTTCATGGCCGGGCAAGGGCTCAATGTTTTCCGTCGAAGTGCCTTTGAGCGCCACGGCGCCGAAGGCATTGCCGAGTTTGTTGATGAGTGAACCGATGCTCGAGCGCCTGCGCGGTGCACGGGTGTGGGTGCTGGACAACGACGCGGCAATTTGTGCCGGGATGCGCACCTTGCTCGAAGGTTGGGGCTGCCGGGTGGTCACGGCACTCTCGGAGGAGGACCTGGCGCGGCAAGTGGATAATTATCACGCCGAAGCCGACCTGCTGATCGCCGACTATCACTTGGATGACGAGCAGAACGGCGTCGACGCTGTGGCCCGCATCAACGCCCGTCGCGCCTCGGCGATCCCGGCGATGATGATCACCGCCAACTACAGCAACGAACTCAAACAGCAGATCCGCGAACTGGGCCACACCCTGATGCACAAACCGGTGCGGCCGATGAAGCTCAAGACGGCGATGAGTTATTTGCTCGGCCCATCCAGATAACACCTAACCTGTGGCGAGGGAGCTTGTCGGAACGCCGCACCGCCCCGTTCGGCTGCGAAGCAGTCGTAAATCCAGGCGACTCGGTGCATCTGAGAATTTGCAGGGGGCCGCTTCGCGACCCAACGGGGGCAAGCCCCCTCGCCACAGGTCAGCTTTCAGACCGGGCAGTTACCGCCGAAGATACGACCCGAAATCAATATCCCCGGCACTCAATATTGCCTGCACCCGGTTGTGCACATTGAGTTTGCGCAAGATCGCCGAGACGTGGGCCTTGACCGTGGTTTCGGCGATTTCCAGGGTGTAGGCGATCTGTTTGTTCGACTCGCCCTTGGTCATGCGCTCAAGCACCAGCAGCTGTTTGCGGGTCAGCGCCTGGAGCAGCTCCGGCGGGAAGCTCGGGGTCTCGCTCAGGCGCCGGCTGGCGCCACTTTTTTGCGTGCGGATGATGTCTGGCGGCAGGTACACATTGCCATTGAGAATCTGCTGGATGGCCTCGGTCATCTGCACCCGTGGCGAGGACTTGGTGATGAACCCCACCGCGCCATAGGTGATGGCTTGCAGCACGATCTGCTTGTCCTGTTCGGCCGAGACGATCACCACCGGAATGGTCGGCGCCTCGTTGCGCAGGTTGATCAGGCCATTGAGGCCATGCATGCCGGGCATGTTCAGGTCGAGCAGGATCAGGTCCAGGTCGTCGTGTTCCTGGGTCAAGGCCAGGGCGCTGTCGAGGTCGGCGGTTTCCATGACCTCGCTGCCGGGGAAACCGTCGCTGATGACGTTATGAATGGCTTCGCGAAACAGCGGGTGATCGTCGGCAATCAGAATTTTGTACATGGCCTTTCACCTCATTATTTTTTTTCAGGGTGTGGCAACAACACGCAAGTGCTCAAGTCAGGGAAAAGGCTCGGGCTTCGCCTGCGTCACGGGCAGATTCGCCGCTTGCCAGGCATCCAGTCCGTCGCGGTACCAATACAGTGTTTTATAGCCCATGGAAGCAGCGCGTTTTACCGCGTTCCAGCTCAACCAGCAATCGGAGCGGCAGTAAAAGACCAACGGTTGCGTGTGATCGCCAGCGGTCAATGTGTTCAGGTTACGTGCAAAATAGTCTTGCCAGTCGGGCGTCAGATCGCCGTCACCGGTATTGGCCAACCAATGGCTGCCGGGCAGGTTTTCGTGGGGCTGGTCTTCGATGAAACGGCCCTGTAGCCATTGCCGACGGTAGACATCGATCAGCACCGGCCGGGGCGTCTGCTTGAGCAGGTCTTGCAGGGCGGGCGTGTCGATGATGTTCGCGCCCTGGAGCTGAGTCGGGGTCGGGCTGCGGTACAGGCCGATGCGATAACCGTCGGCGGAGAACAGCGCTGTTTCGGCCTGCGCGGTGCCCAGCAACAGGCTCAGCGACAGCGCAGCGAGAGAAGGGCGCAACAGAACACGTCGGGCACGCGGCATGGGGGTCAGTCCTTATAGTTATGGACCCATTACATGCCAGTAGCGGTGCGTTGTGAATGCGACGATAGACAGGTAAACCAGTACCAAAGTAGTAATTTTGTCCTGTTGATCGTTCCCACGCTCTGCGTGAGAACGTTCCGGAGTAGTCAGCCGGTTTTGCGCAAGGCCGCATGTTGCGGGTTGAAGGTGAGCACGGCGAGCAGGGCGAACACCAGCGTCAGCCCCGCGCACACCGCCAGCGCCAACGGGTTGAAGCGTTCGTACAGCGCGAATCGCACCAGCTCCACCGCATGGGTGAACGGGTTCAAGGCGCACAGCCAATACAGCCACTCGCTGGAGTCGCGCATTTTCCACAGCGGATACAGCGCCGACGACAGGAAAAACAGCGGGAAGATCACGAAATTCATCACCCCGGCAAAGTTCTCCAGTTGGCGAATCGCATTGGACAGCAGCAGGCCCAGCGCACTGAGCATCAACGCCACCAGCAGCAACGCCGGCAACGCCAGCAACAGGCCCATGGCCGGCGGTTGCACGCCGTACAGCCAGGCAATCGCGAGGAAGGCGTACACCTGCAACAGCGAAATCAGCGACGTCGCCAGTAATTTGCTGCACAGCAGAAAGGTCCGGGGCAGGGGGCTGGTCAGCAGCACGCGCATGCTGCCCATCTCCCGGTCATACACCATCGACAGCGAACCTTGCATGCCGTTGAACAGCAGGATCATGCAGGCAAGGCCCGGGATGATGTAAACCTCATAGGGAATGTAGGTGTCGTAGGGCTCGATGATGGCGATGCCCAGTGCCGCGCGGAACCCGGCAGCGAACACCAGCAGCCACAGCAACGGCCGCACCAGCGCACTGAGAAACCGCGTGCGCTGCAACACGAAGCGCAGCCATTCGCGCAGCACGATACCGCTGAAACATTGCCAGTAAGCGTTCATCGGATGACTGCCTCTGAAGAGACCGAGGTGGTCAGGCGAGCGAAGGCCGAATCGAGGTCGCCGCCATGTTCCAGGCTCAGCGCATCAGCTTGTCCGCTGGCGACCAAACGGCCTTGATGCAGGATCAGCAAGTCGTCGTTGGGTTGCACTTCATCCAGCAAATGAGTGGTCCAGAGTACGCTGATGGTTTGCTCGCGGCACAGGCTGCGGATGTGCTGGTTGAGCGCCAGGCGACTGGCCGGGTCAAGGCCGACACTCGCCTCGTCAAGCAACAACAGGCGTGGTTCGTGCAGCAACGCGCGGGCGATTTCCACCCGCCGGCGATGGCCGCCATTGAGTTCGCGGACCCGCTCGCGACGGCGCTCGGTCAGGGCCTGACGCGCCAGCTCAGCGTCGACCCGCAGCCCGGTCTGGCGTCGGGACAGACCATGCAGCGCCGCGTGATAACGCAGGTTCTGCTCGACACTGAGGTCCAGATCCAGCGTGCTTTGCTGAAACACCACCCCTAATTGCTTGAGCGCCGGGCGTGCCGCGTCGCGCAACGAGCAGCCGCCGACCCGGATATCACCGCGTTGCAGATCATAGAGGCGGGTGAGCAGGGCGATCAGGGTTGATTTGCCCGCGCCATTAGGCCCAAGCAGTGCCGCAAAACGCCCCGGTGCCAGGCTGAAACTCAACTTGCGCAAGGCCTCGCGCGGGCCGTAGGCGAAACTCAGGTCGCTGACCTCGAGGGCGTTCATGGCGTCACCACCACGCCCCACGGATAGCGCCCGACCTTCACCGATTTGCTGACTTTGAGGGTGTCGACATCGATCACCGACACATCGCCACTGACACCATTGGTGGCCAGCAGTTGCCGTTGATCCGGGGTGAACGCCATCTGCCAGACCCGTCGGCCCACCAGCAGGTAATCAACAATCTCGAAGGTCTTGGCGTCGATCACTGCCACATGGTTGGCCGGACCGAGGGCGACGAAGCCGTACTTGCCGTCGGCGCTGAGTTTGATGCCGACAGGCTGGACTTTGTCCGGGTGCACGCCTTTGATCTGAAAGCTCAGGGTCTTGAGGATTTTGCGGCTGGCGACATCGAGAATCGTCACCGTGCCACCGATTTCCGCCGAGGCCCAGAGCTGCGAGCCATCGGGATTGAACTCGACAAAACGCGGTCGTTGATCCACCAGCGTATTGTCGGCCAGGGTCTGGGTGCCGGTGTCGATCCAGTGCAGCATGTTGGTGGTTTCGCTGGTGTTCACCGCCCATTTGCCATCGGGGCTGACGGCCATGCCTTCGGGCTCGACGCCAACGTTGATCTGCCCGAGCACTTTGGAGGTTTCGGTGTCGATCACGGTTACCAGCGCATCGTCTTCGTTGGAGACATACAACCAGCGATTATTAGGGTGCAGGGCGAATTGTTCAGGGTCTTTGCCCGAGGGCAGTTCCTTGATGATCTTGCGCGTGGCGACGTCCATCACCTGGACCCGGTCCGAATCACTGGCGCAGATGTACAGCAGCTTGTTGTCGTGGGACAGCAACAGGCCGCGTGGACGCTGGCCGACGGGCAGGGTTTCGGTGACCTGCAGGGTCTGCATGTCGATCAGGCTCAGGCTGTTGTCCTTTTCGTTGGAGACCCAGGCGGTGCTGGCCGCCGCATGCCCGGCGGCGAGCAGTAGAGCGCATGAAAGCAGGGTGCGGCGCATGGCAGATTCCTTCTTATTGTGGTGGTAGGGCTGTCAGGGAAAGCGGCAGCTGACCTCGGCTTTGTCGTAACCCAGGCTGTCCATTTCGTTGAAGGGGTGCAGGAAACCGTCTTGCGGCGAGGTGCTGACCAGCGCCCGGGGCTGCACGATGGGGATCGGCTGGCGCAACTGACCGTTCCACGGCCGATAACTGAGCTTGCGGCCCTTGAAGCCGTCCAGCGGCAATTGCTCGCTGATTTCAAGCGTACGAATCGCCATGGCATCGGCCTGACGCAATTTGCCCACCGCGCTGGCAATGCTGCGCACCGCCATCCATGCGGCGAAATCCCGATCGTTCATCCAGCGCCCGGCCAGGGCTTCAAAGCGTTTTTGCAACTGCGCGGCGCCATAGGTTTCCACGGTCTTGTGCCAGCCCACCGGGGTCAGGCCCTGGGTGCCGGCGACCGGGCGTGGGTACCAGGTCTGGTAGGGCACGTACTCGCCGAAGTCGCCGCGTTCATCGGCGACCAGCACCACGTCGTATTCGGCGGTTTGGGTGAACAGCGGCATGTCGGCCTGGGCGCTGCGCCGTTGATCGTTATCGAAGCTCCAGGCTTTCTCCGCCACCAGTTGCAGGCCGAAGCGTTTTGCGGCCCGGCGCAGGGCGGCGGCATAGGCTTGATCGTCGGCGGTGGGGCCGACGATCAGCAGCGCCCGTTGCCATTTGCGCAGCACCAGAAATTGCGCGAGTGCATCGGCCAGCATCGCCCGGCTCGGCAGGCTGTGCAGCACGTTCGGCAGGCAATCGGTAGTGCGCAGGCTGTCGTCGGGGCTGCCGGCATTGAACAGCAGGCTGTCGGGGAGCACGGTGCTGAGTCGGCGCAGGTTTTCCGCCGGTGCATTCACCACAAACAGGCGCAGGCCTTGTTCGTGTTGGGCTTTGGCCGCGTCGATCAGCGCATCCGGATTGTCGACGCTGGCGCTGACCAGGCTGTAGCTGTGGTTGAGGAAACGCCCGGTACTGTTGCTGTCGATGATCGCCAGTTCCGCGCCACGCAAGCCGGCATCGGTTGGCTCGGGAATGACGTTTGACAGCAACGGCCCGGGATCGGGGCGATACCCCAGATAGCCGATCCGCACCTGCAACGGCGCATCCGCCGCCTGACTCTGGGTCGCCAGCCCGGCGGCGCAGGCAATCGCCAGCAGGTAGATCAAGGCATAAGGGGCGAGCTGGCGCATAAGGCACTCCATCACAGGTAGCGCCAGCATAGGAACCCATGACGGGTGGGGAAATATGCAGAAAGTATCGATGGGCCAGTACCAAGGTAGTAACGGCGTGTGAAACGCACCTGGGTGGTTCACCACAAGCCCTACTACCAAGGAAGTAGGCCGCGGCCACCAAAGCAGCATAGGGCTGGTACGACGGGGTTCCTAAGATGGCTGCCATAGCCTCTGCAAAGAGGTTTTGCGTGCAATCTTGAGGGCATAACAATGACAACAAAACGCAACGCCTTGCTCGTCGCCGGACTGCTGGCCGGCTTCCTCAGCGCAGGTTCTGTCTGGGCTCACGGCAACGTGGTACCCCAGGCCGTCGAAACCAAGGGGTTGACCCCGATCAAGGATGCCGGCGTGCAGGTCAATGCCGATGGTTGGGCGGCGGTGAACCCGTATCGTTCTTCTCCAGAACACGATAAAGCGTTGGAGATCGGTTCTTCGGCCTACAACCAGAACTGCGCGGCCTGTCATGGCCTGGAAGCCAAGTCCGGCGGCATTGCCCCTGACTTGCGCATGCTCGATGTCGGCGAGGCTGGTGATGAGTGGTTCGTCGAACGGGTGCGTAATGGTGCCGTGCGTGATGGCCGGGTGTACATGCCGAAGATGGCCGACTACTTGAGCCAGGAAGCCTTGTGGGCGGTACGCACCTACCTGGACAGCGTGCACGTCGAGGAGTGACCCATGCGCCTGCTCGCGGTGTTGATCAGCGCTGTGTGGTTGTGCTGCCAGGCAGCGCAGGCACAGGTCCGAACCTATGACGAAATGATCGCCGCCGCCGAGCTGAAAGTCGCGGTCTACAAGGACTTCGCGCCCTACAGTTTCGAGGACGCCGGCCAGCCTCGCGGAGTCGATGTCGAACTCGCCCAGGCCTTGGCCAAGGCCATGGGGGTAAACCTGAAACTGATCTGGGCACCCGCCGGGGAGAAGCTCGACGACGACCTACGCGATTACATCTGGCGGGCCAGTCAGCTGCACAACCAGCAACTGGCCGACCTGATGATGCGCGTGCCCTACGACCGCGATTACTCACAGAAACGCAATGAGCTGGGCGAACTGGAGAACGGCCATGTGGTGATGTTCGGGCCGTACCAGACCGAACAATGGCAAGTGGCGTATGACCGTCGCCGACTGGACTCGGTGGCCAGCGTCGCGGTGTTCCAGCAGCACCCGATCGGCGTCGAAGTCGACAGTGTGCCCTCGTTTTACCTGACCTCGGTGTTCAACGGCATGCTAGCCGCCAAGACCCACCATTACCCCGGCGTGCCCCAGGCGTTTGCCGCGATGAAGGCCGGTGAAGTCGACGCGGTGATGGCGATGCGCGGCGAGATCGACTGGCAGGTTCATCAGGCCGCCGACCCGCAAGTGGCGCTGGCGGAAAACGCCTATCCGAACATGGGCAAGCAACGCTGGGAGATCGGCATGGCGGTGCATGAAAGCAACCGGCAACTGGCCTATGCCGTGGAAGAGGCGCTGGAAACGTTGATTCGCGAGGGCACGGTCAAAAGCATTTATGCCCGTTACGGCCTGCGCTATGACGTGCCCGAGATGTATCAACAATGAACTGGCGCGCGCGTTGGCTGTTGGCCTGTTGGTTGCCCTTGGCCGCGCAGGCGATTGAGGTCGATCCGGTGCCGTCGGTGATGTGGGCGTTCTATCACAAGCAGATGCTTGGCGACGCACCGTTCGTGTTCGACGAGCGGGTCAAGCTGCTGGCACCGCCGTTCGCCGAAGACGCCCGGCAAGTGCCGTTGGAAATCGACGCTCGGGCGTTCAAGGGCGAAGTGGTGCGAATCCTTGCCTGGGCCGAACTCAACCCGCTGCCGAAAATCGTCGACTTCGAGCCTTTGACCGGTGTGCTGCCCTGGCTGTCGATCCGCATCCGCGTTGAACAGGCCACGCCATTGCGCGCGGCGGTGTT
This sequence comes from Pseudomonas sp. B21-019, assembly GCF_024749225.1. Taxonomy (NCBI): domain Bacteria; kingdom Pseudomonadati; phylum Pseudomonadota; class Gammaproteobacteria; order Pseudomonadales; family Pseudomonadaceae; genus Pseudomonas; species Pseudomonas sp. B21-019. Next base: position 3,589,181 of record NZ_CP087193.1, on the reverse strand, counting down.
GACCCGCGACGGGCTGTGGCATGTCGGTTCGACCCTGATCGACGCGGCCGGCGGCGGTTGCACGGCGCCGAGCGTGGTGCGCACCCAGCCGGGCTGGGAAGAACACATCGGCGAAGTGCTCGGCGGTCGTTATCCCCGTGGCGAATTCAGCCGCGTGCGTTTGCAGGTGGCGCATCCGATGGACAACGGCATGGTCAGCGGCATCCCGGAATTTTTCCTCAACCAGGCCGAGCTGCGGGACTCAGACAACCGGGTACTGGCGCGTCTGGAGCTGTTCCCGGCGGTCAGCGAGAACCCCAACCTGGCTTTCGACATCGAAGGTGCGGGGCGGACGCGCCTGATATTGCGCGACAACAGCGGCAATCAATTCGATGCGGCCATACCCTGACCCAAGGAGCGTGTGATGCGCTGGATGCTGTTGTTGTTCATCTGTGTGAGCCTGCCGACCCTGGCCGATCCCGATTACGCACTCAAGCCTCGACAGATTGCCGAAGACACTTGGCTGCTGGAGGGCAGCACCGATAACTTCGCCAAGAACAACGGCGGCAACATCGTCAACACCGCGTTCATCGTCACCGGGCAAGGGGTGGTGGTGATCGACACCGGGCCATCGAAGCGCTATGGCGAAGCCCTGCGCCAAGCGATTGCCGCAACCACCGATAAGCCGGTGATCCAGGTGTTGCTGACCCATCACCATCCCGACCATGTGCTGGGCAGTCAGGCCTTCACCGACGTGCCGATCGGCGCACTGGCCGGCACCACCGAGCTGTTGCATCAACAGGGTGATGCGATGGCCGAGAACATGTATCGGCTGGTGGGTGACTGGATGCGCGGCACCGAAGTGGTGTTGCCGACGCAGACGCTGACGCCTGGCGTGCAAAGTTTTGGGAACCACGATCTGCGGCTGCTGAGTCTGGGTGGGCACACCGGCGCGGATCTGGCTATTCTCGACCAGAAAACCGGCGTGCTGTTTGCCGGGGATCTGGTGTTTTATCAACGGGCCCTGACCACGCCGAACAGCCCGGGGTTGTCGGTGTGGCTGGCGGATATCGCCACGCTTCAGGGCCTGCCGTGGACGCTGATCGTCCCCGGTCATGGCCCCGTGGCAACGGACAGCAAACCGTTCGAGCAGATGCGCGATTACCTCTCCTGGCTTGATCAACTCATGCGCGACGGTGCGGCGAACGGCAGCGACATGGCCGAGATGATCCGCAGCCCCATTCCTGAACGTTTCGCCGGGATCAGCCTGAGCCGCTATGAGCTGATCCGTAGCGTCAGCCATTTGTACCCGCGCTATGAGCGCGCGCTGATGACGCGGGTGGATTCCGGCAAGGATCAGTAATCCATTTCAGATGCGACGCATCTTTTGTAGCAGCTGGCGGAGCCTGCGTTCGGCTGCGTAGCAGTCGTGAATCCGGCCGACACGTTCTGCCTGATGTACTGCAAGCTTCGGTTTTACGACTGCTGCGCAGCCGAACGCAGCCTCGCGGGCTCGGCAGCTGCTACAGCCGAACGCAGGCTCCGCCAGCTGCTACAAATGGTGAGCCTTCGTTGGTTGGCATCATCCGACCCGCTACCAAGGAACTAGAAATCTCCGCATTGCGGGCAATTGTTGCAAGGGCGGCGGCGCCCAAGAATCTGCACCAGACCGGGAAAATTTCCCGGGTATAACAAAAACCGCAGAGGTAGCCGTCATGACCCAACCCGCACGTCGCCAACCCTTCGTCTTGAGCGTGCTGCTCAGTGCCATGCTGTTGTCCGGCCAGGCAATGGCCGCAGTCTCCGATCAAGACATCCTCCAGGATCCGAAGAATCCGGAACAGGTCGTCACCAATGGCCTGGGCGTCCAGGGTCAGCGCTACAGCCCGCTGGATACGCTCAACGTCGACAACGTGAAGGAGCTGCGTCCAGTCTGGGCGTTCTCCTTCGGCGGTGAAAAACAGCGCGGTCAGCAAGCGCAGCCGATGATCAAGGACGGCGTGATGTACATGACCGGCTCCTACTCACGGGTGTTCGCGGTGGATGCGCGCACCGGGCGCAAGCTTTGGCAATACGATGCGCGCCTGCCGGATGACATCCGTCCGTGCTGTGACGTGATCAACCGTGGCGTGGCGCTGTATGGCGACCTGGTGATCTTCGGCACCCTCGACGCCAAGCTCGTGGCCCTGAATAAAGACACCGGTAAAGTGGTGTGGAGCAAGAAAGTCGCCGACCACAAGGAAGGCTATTCCATCAGCGCCGCGCCATTGGTCATCAACGGCAAACTAATCACAGGCGTGGCCGGCGGCGAGTTCGGGGTGGTGGGCAAGATCGAAGCCTACGACCCTAAAAACGGCGATCTGCTGTGGACCCGGCCAACGGTCGAAGGCCACATGGGTTACGTCTACAAAGACGGCAAGGCCGTAGAGAACGGTATCTCCGGCGGCGAAGCGGGCAAGACCTGGCCGGGCGATCTGTGGAAAACCGGCGGCGCGGCGCCGTGGCTGGGCGGCTACTACGACCCGGAAACCAATCTGCTGCTGTTCGGCACCGGCAACCCGGCACCGTGGAACTCGCACCTGCGTCCGGGCGACAACCTTTACTCGTCCTCGCGCCTGGCGCTGAACCCGGACGACGGCACGATCAAATGGCACTTCCAGAGCACCCCTCACGACGGCTGGGACTATGACGGCGTGAACGAACTGGTGTCGTTCAACTACAACGAAGGCGGCAAGGAAATCAAAGCCGCAGCCACCGCGGACCGTAACGGTTTCTTCTACGTGCTGGATCGCACCAACGGCAAATTCATCCGCGGCTTCCCGTTCGTGGACAAGATCACCTGGGCCAGTGGCCTGGATAAAAACGGCCGGCCGATCTACAACGAGGCCAGCCGTCCGGGGGCGCCGGGTTCCGAGGCCAAAGGCAGTTCGGTGTTTGTAGCGCCAGCGTTCCTCGGCGCGAAAAACTGGATGCCGATGGCCTACAACCGCGACACCGGCCTGTTCTATGTGCCGTCCAACGAGTGGGGCATGGACATCTGGAACGAAGGCATCGCCTACAAAAAAGGCGCGGCGTTCCTCGGCGCCGGTTTCACCATCAAACCATTGAACGAAGATTACATCGGCGTGCTGCGCGCCATCGACCCGAAAACCGGCAAGGAAGTCTGGCGCCACAAGAACTTCGCGCCGCTGTGGGGCGGGGTACTGACCACCAAGGGCAACCTGGTATTCACCGGTACGCCTGAAGGCTTCCTGCAGGCGTTCAATGCCAAGACCGGCGAGAAAGTCTGGGAATTCCAGACCGGCTCCGGTGTGCTCGGCTCGCCCATCACCTGGGAAATGGACGGCGAACAATACGTTTCGGTGCTCTCCGGCTGGGGCGGCGCGGTACCGCTGTGGGGCGGCGAAGTGGCCAAGCGCGTCAAGGACTTCAACCAGGGCGGGATGCTGTGGACCTTCAAGCTGCCGAAGGACCTGGTTGCCAAGCACTAACCCTGGCAACCACAACCTGAGTGGCGATGAATGAACTGTGGCGAGAGAGCTTGCTCCCGCTGGGCTGCGAAGCAGCCCCCAACGTTCCCGGCCCCAACCGAGTCGTTTGGATTTACGACTGCTTCGCAGCCGAACGGGAGCAAGCTCCCTCGCCACAAAAGCCTGCTGACACAGCGGCGCCTTCTACTACCAAATAACGAGAGTCCCCCTGCCAACGGCGCATTCGTCTGGCAGGCGGGGCTCTCTACTATCGGTTCATCGCCTGTTGGCCTGACAGGCATCGACCCAGACAGAGGCCCATCATGATCTACGCACAACCTGGAACACCCGGCGCCATCGTTTCCTTCAAACCACGCTACGGCAACTTCATCGGCGGCGAGTTCGTCGCCCCGGTCAATGGCGAGTACTTCACCAATACCTCACCGGTCACCGGTGAAGTGATTGCCGAGTTCCCGCGCTCCAGCGCCGCCGACATCGAAAAGGCCCTCGACGCCGCCCATGCCGCCGCTGATGCCTGGGGCAAAACCTCGGCGCAGGACCGCTCGCTGGTGCTGCTGAAAATAGCTGACCGCATCGAACAGAACCTGGAAATCCTCGCCGTCACCGAAACCTGGGACAACGGCAAGGCCGTGCGCGAAACCCTCAACGCCGACGTGCCGCTGGCCGCCGACCACTTCCGTTACTTCGCCGGTTGCATCCGCGCTCAAGAGGGCGGTGCCGCTGAAATCAACGAACTGACCACTGCCTATCATTTCCACGAACCGCTGGGTGTGGTCGGGCAGATCATTCCGTGGAACTTCCCGCTGCTGATGGCCGCGTGGAAACTCGCCCCGGCTCTGGCGGCCGGCAACTGCATCGTGCTCAAACCGGCGGAACAAACGCCGCTGTCGATCATGGTGTTCGCCGAGCTGATCGCCGACTTGTTGCCAGCCGGTGTGCTGAACATCGTCCAGGGTTTCGGTCGCGAAGCCGGCGAGGCCTTGGCCACCAGCAAGCGCATCGCCAAGATCGCCTTCACCGGTTCCACCCCGGTGGGCGCGCATATCATGCATTGCGCCGCCGAGAACATCATTCCAAGCACCGTTGAACTGGGCGGCAAGTCGCCGAACATCTTCTTCGAAGACATCATGAACGCCGAACCTGCGTTCATCGAAAAAGCCGCCGAAGGCCTGGTGCTGGCGTTCTTCAACCAGGGCGAAGTCTGCACGTGTCCGTCCCGGGCACTGGTGCAGGAATCGATCTACGAACCGTTCATGGCCGAGGTGATGAAGAAGATCGTCAAGATCAAGCGCGGCAACCCGCTGGACACCGAAACCATGGTCGGCGCCCAGGCGTCCGAGCAGCAATACGACAAGATCCTCTCGTACCTGAAAATCGCCCAGGAGGAGGGCGCCGAGCTGCTCACCGGCGGTGCGGCCGAGCGTCTGGAAGGCGACTTGTCCAGCGGCTATTACATCCAGCCGACGCTGCTCAAGGGCCACAACAAAATGCGCGTGTTCCAGGAAGAAATCTTCGGCCCGGTGGTGGGTGTCACCACCTTCAAGGACGAAGCCGAAGCCCTGGCAATCGCCAACGACAGCGAGTTCGGCCTCGGCGCCGGCCTGTGGACCCGCGACATCAACCGCGCCTATCGCATGGGCCGGGCGATCAAGGCCGGGCGCGTCTGGACCAACTGCTACCACCTGTACCCGGCCCACGCCGCGTTCGGTGGCTACAAGAAGTCCGGTGTCGGCCGTGAGAACCACAAGATGATGCTCGACCATTACCAACAGACCAAAAACCTGCTGGTGAGCTACGACATCAATCCGCTGGGGTTCTTCTAACCCCGTAAACACACCACAAACCCTGTGGGAGCGAGCCTTTGTAGCCAGGGGGCTTGCCTGTGCTGAGGGAGCAAGCTCCCTCAGCACAGGCAAGCCCCCTGGCCACATCAGCCCGTTCCCGCATTGGTTCTGTGTGTGCTTGAAGGCCTTGCGACACCCCCTACCAACGCACGCCGCCGCCTCCTTCGAAAGTAGCATTCGGGCAGTTGGCGCCCCGTGCATTAATGACGTTACCGGAATCGTCCGGCACAAGAAGAGGAATGACCCATGTGGCATAAACCCGCGTTTACCGATCTGCGCATTGGCTTCGAAGTGACGATGTATTTCGCCAACCGTTGATTGATCGCCCGGTCAGCCGTCGCGTTGGCCGGGCCTGCTTTCTGGAGCCTGCCATGCACATCCGCGTTCTCGGTTCCGCCGCCGGCGGTGGTTTTCCGCAATGGAACTGCAACTGCCGCCAGTGCGCGGCGATGCGTCACGGCAGCCTGCACGCACAACGCCGCACGCAGTCGTCCATTGCCCTGAGCGACGACGGAGTGGAATGGATACTCTGCAATGCTTCACCAGACATCCGCGCCCAACTCGAAAGCTTCCCGACGCTGCAACCGGCCCGACGCCTGCGTGACACGGCGATTGCCGGCGTGGTCCTGCTGGACAGTCAGATCGACCATTGCACCGGCCTGTTGAGCCTGCGCGAAGGCTGCCCGCATTCGGTCTGGTGTACCGAGCGGGTGCATGAAGACCTGAGCAGCGGCTTCCCGTTGTTCACCATGCTCAAGCACTGGAACGGTGGTTTGCAGTGGCAACCGATCGAACTGGACCGTGAGCCGTTCAGCATCGCAGCCTGCCAACACCTGCAGTTTCGCGCCATTCCATTGGTCAGCAACGCGCCGCCGTATTCCCCCAATCGTGGCAACCCGCAGCCGGGGGACACCATCGGCCTGTTCATCGAAGACCTGCGCAACGGTGCATCGGTGTTCTATGCGCCGGGTCTGGGGCAGGTCGATGCCGAGGTATTGAGCTGGATGCAGCGCGCCGATTGCCTGCTGCTGGACGGCACGCTGTGGCGCGACGATGAAATGCGCGTATGTGAAGTCGGCCAGAGCCTGGGCCGCGAAATGGGCCACCTGCCGCAAAGCGGCCCCGGTGGGATGCTCGAAGTGCTGGAGGGCTTCAATCGCCAGCGCAAGGTGCTGATCCACATCAACAACACCAACCCGATCCTCGACGAAGACTCGGCCGAGCGGGCGTTGCTGGAGCGACGCGGGATTGAAGTGGCTTATGACGGCATGAGTATTGAGCTGTAGCGGATTGCCTCATCGCAGAACCCAACGGTTATTCCCCGGAGAACCGCAATGACTGACACCCCCATGACCCCCACCGAATTCGAAGCGGCCCTGCGCGCCAAAGGCGCCTATTACCACATTCATCATCCATTCCACCAAGCCATGTACGCCGGGCGCGCCACTCGCGAGCAGATCCAGGGCTGGGTCGCCAATCGCTTCTACTATCAGGTGAATATCCCCCTGAAGGACGCGGCAATCCTCGCCAACTGCCCGGACCGCGACGTGCGCCGGGAATGGCTGCAACGGATTCTCGACCATGACGGCGTCCCCGGCAGCGAAGGCGGTATCGAAGCCTGGTTGCGTCTGGGCGAAGCGGTGGGCCTGGATCGTGAGCAGATTCTGTCTCAGGAACTGGTACTCCCCGGCGTGCGTTTTGCCGTGGACGCCTACGTCAATTTCGCCCGCCGCGCTTGCTGGCAGGAAGCGGCGAGCAGTTCGCTGACCGAACTGTTCGCGCCGCAGATCCATCAGTCTCGGCTCGACGCCTGGCCCAGCCATTACCCATGGATCGACCCGGCCGGTTACGACTATTTCCGTACGCGCCTGAGCCAGGCCCGGCGCGATGTCGAGCATGGTTTGCGCATCACCCTGGCGCATTACGTCACGGTCGAGGGCCAGCAACGCATGCTGGAGATTTTGCAGTTCAAGCTTGATGTGCTGTGGAGCATGCTCGACGCGATGAGCATGGCCTATGAGCTGGACCGCCCGCCGTATCACACCGTCACCGCCGAGCGGGTCTGGCACCGGGGGATCGCCCTGTGAACGCGATCGAGCAGCAACCCGGCCCACCGTTGTGGCTGTTGGCGGAGCTGACCTATCGCTGCCCGCTGCAATGCCCGTATTGCTCCAACCCATTGGATTTCGCCCAACAGGGTGAGGAGTTGAGCACGGAAGAGTGGATCCGGGTATTTCGCGAGGCCAGGGAGATGGGTGCCGCACAACTGGGCTTTTCCGGTGGCGAGCCGCTGGTGCGCCAGGACCTGGCCGAGCTGATCAAGGCCGCGCGGGACATGGGTTACTACACCAACCTGATCACCTCGGGTATCGGCCTGACCGAGCAGAAGGTCCGCGACTTCAAGGTCGCCGGGCTGGACCACATCCAGATCAGCTTTCAGGCCGCCGACGAAGCGGTCAACAACATGCTCGCCGGCTCGCGCAAGGCCTTCGCCCAGAAACTGGCCATGGCCCGAGCGGTAAAAGCCCAGGGCTACCCGATGGTGCTGAACTTCGTCACCCATCGGCACAACATCGACCAGATCGCGCAGATCATCGAGCTGTGCCTGGAGCTGGAGGCGGATTTCGTCGAGTTGGCGACCTGCCAGTTCTATGGCTGGGCCGAACTCAACCGCGTCGGCCTGTTGCCGACCCGCGAACAATTGCAGCGCGCCGAGCGCATCACCAACGAGTATCGCCAGCGGCTTGAGGCCGAGGGCCACCCGTGCAAGCTGATTTTCGTCACCCCGGACTACTACGAAGAACGCCCCAAAACCTGCATGAATGGCTGGGCCAACCTGTTTCTCGACATCACCCCGGACGGCACGGCGTTGCCTTGTCATAGTGCGCGTCAGCTGCCGGTGCAGTTCCCCAATGTGCGCGAGCACAGCGTCGAACACATCTGGAACGACTCCTTTGGCTTCAATCGTTTTCGCGGCGATGACTGGATGAAAGAACCATGCCGCTCCTGCGATGAAAAACATAAGGACCTGGGCGGCTGCCGCTGCCAGGCGTTCATGCTAACGGGGGACGCGAGCAACGCCGACCCGGTGTGCAGCAAGTCGCCGCACCATAACGTTATTCTCAAGGCCCGGGACGAAGCCGAAGCACCGGGGCAGGGCATGGAACACCTGACGTTGCGCAATGAAAAAGCTTCGCGGCTGATCTATCGCGGATAAATTGCGAACGCGAAGCCCCCACCCCAGGCAGTTGCTACCCATTGGTCTGATTGCATTCGCAGCCGGATGCTTTAGTGTTGGCTTTACCTTTCAAAACAATAAAAACAGGCTTTCCAATGAGCCAGAATCTCAGTCAACTGCGTAAATTCGTTTCGCCTGAAATCATCTTCGGTGCCGGCTGTCGGCATAACGTCGGCAACTACGCCAAGACCTTCGGCGCCCGCAAGGTGCTGGTGGTCAGCGACCCCGGTGTGATCGCCGCCGGTTGGGTCGCGGATGTCGAGGCCAGCCTGCAAGCCCAGGGCATCGATTACTTTGTGTACAGCGACGTTTCGCCCAACCCGCGGATCGAAGAAGTGATGCTCGGTGCCGAGTTGTACCGGGAGAATCACTGCGATGTGATCGTCGCGGTCGGCGGCGGCAGCCCGATGGATTGCGGCAAGGGCATCGGCATCGTCGTCGCCCACGGGCGCAACATTCTTGAATTCGAGGGCGTGGACACCCTGCGCATGCCCAGCCCGCCGCTGATCCTGATCCCGACCACCGCCGGCACGTCGGCCGATGTGTCGCAGTTCGTGATCATCTCCAATCAGCAAGAACGCATGAAATTCTCCATCGTCAGCAAGGCTGCGGTGCCGGACGTGTCGCTGATTGATCCGGAAACCACCCTGAGCATGGACCCGTTCCTGTCGGCCTGTACCGGCATCGACGCGTTGGTCCACGCCATCGAGGCTTTCGTTTCCACCGGCCACGGGCCGCTCACCGATCCCCATGCGCTGGAAGCGATGCGGCTGATCAACGGCAATCTGGTGCAGATGATCGCCAACCCGAACGACATCGCCCTGCGGGAAAAGATCATGCTCGGCAGCATGCAGGCCGGGCTGGCGTTCTCCAACGCGATTCTTGGCGCGGTGCACGCCATGTCCCATAGCCTCGGTGGATTCCTCGATCTGCCTCACGGCTTGTGCAACGCGGTGCTGGTGGAGCACGTGGTGGCCTTCAACTACAGCTCGGCGCCGGAGCGCTTCAAGGTGATTGCCGAGACCTTCGGCATCGATTGTCGCGGCCTGAACCACCGGCAGATCTGCGGGCGTCTGGTCGACCACTTGATCGCCCTCAAACACGCCATCGGCTTCCACGAAACCCTGGGCCTGCACGGGGTGAGTACGTCGGACATTCCGTTCCTGTCGCAACATGCCATGGATGACCCCTGCATCCTTACCAACCCGCGCGAGTCCAGTCAGCGCGACGTCGAGGTCGTCTATGGCGAAGCCCTCTGACGAACAGCAACGGGCGCTGACCGGGTTACTCGGGCTGGGCAATCACTCTGCGCGCAAGAGTCATTACCCGGAACTGGCCGCGCGCCTGGATGAACTGGAGGCCGAGCGCAATCGCTACAAGTGGCTGTTCGAAAACGCCGTGCACGGAATTTTCCAGGCCAGCCTGCAGGAAGGCATGCGCGCCGCCAACCCGGCGCTGGCGCGGATGCTTGGCTATCAGGACCCGCAGGAGGTGCTGTTTTCCCTGACGGACCTGGCGGTCACGCTGTTCGTCGGCGGCGCGCAAGAGCTGGAAGGCATCGGCGAAGCCCTCCAGCGTGAGCGCAGCCTGCTGGGCTATGAAACCCAGCTGCGGCGCAAGGACGGCACTGTCCTCGACGTGTTGATGAACCTGCTGCTCAAACCGGATCAGGAAGGCCTGGTGGAGGGGTTCGTCGCCGACATCACCGAACGAAAGCAGGCCCAGGAGCGCTTGCAACAGCTCAATGATCAACTGGAGCAACGGGTCACCGCGCGCACCAATGAGTTGCTGGACGCCAACCGCAATCTGCAACAACAGATCACCGAGCGTAAACAGATCGCCGAAGCCTTGCGCGACGCCCGTGATGCCGCCGAGGCGGCCAATCGCAGCAAGGACAAATACCTCGCCGCCGCCAGCCACGACCTGCTGCAACCGCTCAATGCCGCGCGTTTGTTGATCTCGACCTTGCGCGAACGGCATTTGCCCGACGTCGAACAGGTACTGGTGGAGCGCACCCATCAGGCACTGGAAGGGGCCGAAGACCTGCTCACCGACCTGCTGGATATTTCCCGGCTCGATCAGGCTGCGGTAAAGCCGGACATCGCCCTGTATCGCCTCGATGAATTATTCGCGCCACTGGTTTCGGAGTTTCAGTCGGTGGCCGCGGCGGCCGGGTTGAGCCTGCGGGTGCACATGGGCGATTACGCGATTCATACCGACTTGCGCCTGATGACGCGGATTCTGCGCAACTTCCTCAGCAATGCCTGCCGCTACACCGACGAAGGCTGCATTCTGCTGGGGGCAAGACGCCGGGGCGACGCGCTGCGAATTGAAGTCTGGGACACTGGACGCGGGATCCCGGCGGATCGTCTCGACTCGATTTTCCTTGAATTCAACCAACTGGACGTTGGCCGCGCCGCCGACCGCAAGGGCGTGGGCCTGGGACTGGCGATTGTCGAACGCATCGCCAAGATCCTCGATTACCGGATTCAGGTGCATTCCCGGCCAGGACGCGGTTCGATGTTCAGCATCGAGGTGCCGATTTCCCGTGAGATTCCACTGCCGATCAGCCAGGTCGCGCCGCAGCCGAGCACCGGCAATCCGCTGCCGGGTCGACGCCTGTTGGTGCTGGACAATGAAGTCAGCATCCTTGAAAGCATGAGCGCACTGCTCGGGCAGTGGGGCTGCGAGGTGGTCACCGCCACCGATGAGGCCTCCGCGCTGGCGGCCTTGCAAGGGCAGGCGCCGGAACTGATTCTGGCGGATTACCACCTCGATCACGGGGTGGTGGGCTGTGAAGTGGTCCGGCATTTGCGCGAGCATTTCAGCCGGACGATACCGGCGGTGATCATCACTGCCGACCGCACCGATCAGTGTCGACGCTCGTTGCAGCGACTCGACGCGCCACTGCTGAATAAACCGGTGAAGCCTGGCAAGTTGCGTGCGGTGTTGAGTCAGTTGTTGGCGTAGTGATGGTTGCAAAGATCGCAGCCTGCGGCAGCTCCTACAGGGATTCGCATACTCCCGTGAAATATCGGCGAACACGAATCCCGTAGGAGCTGCCGCAGGTTGCGATCTTTTGATTCTGGCCTCGGCGAAAATTTGGCTCAGTGGTTGTACGCTGCCTCGGTGTTATCGATCAGCGGGTTCTTTTCGGTCAGCACGATCTGGGCAATCTGATCCTTGCGCATGAAGCTGACCTTCGGATGGGACTTGGCGTAACGGATAAAACGCTCCACCGCCTCGACCATCGCCGGGGTGCCACCGATACGATCATGCAGGCTCACCGACATCATCCGCCGCCGGTTGGCGCCTTCGGCGTACAGGCGATCGAATTCCAGCACCAATTGCCGGTAGAACTGTTGCGCCGAGAAGTGCCGGCCTTCGATCAGCACGATGTCATTGTTGCGCAGGGTGTATGGCACTACGGCGAATTTCTTGCCACGGACCAGCGTCACAAACGGCTCATCACGGCTGACGTCGTCGATGTGGTAGGTGAAGTTCAGATCCTGCAGCACTTTCAGGGTATTGGGGCTGCGCCGCAGCCAATTGGCGTTGTAGCCCACGGAGCGCTGGCCGGTGAGTTTCTGCACCGCGTCGACGCCGTCGCCGATGAAGGCCTTCTCTTGTTCGTAGCTCATGTTGTAAGAGTCGGCCCAGCGCATGCCGTGGGCGGCGACTTCATGGCCACGGTCGGCGATCGCCCGCACCAGTTCGGGGTGTTTCAACGCCGCTTCGCCCACCACATGGGACGTGACCTTGATGCCGTTGCGGTCCCACAAGTCGAGCATCCGCCACAGGCCTTCCTTGTAGCCGTAGTCGAACCAGGTCTGTGCCGGCATGTCCGGGTAACCCTTGGGCAATGGAGTGCCGGAGAACGGACTTTCGGCACCGTCAGGCTGGCCGCCGGTTTCGAATTGCATGGAGAACGAAATCACCAGTTGCGAGCCATCCGGCCACGGGCGTTCCTGGGCGAACGCGAGGGATGGCAGCAGCAGGGCGGCGGCCAGCAGATTTTTCAGCAGGCGGGGGGAGCGTTGCCAGCGGGCAGTGGTCATAGGGGGCACCTTTTGAGTTGAACAGTGCCGTGAGGGTGTCATTTGGATTGCCCCGGAAAAATCCGCTGCGGGCGAGAAGACTTTTAAACAGAATTTACGAATCCCGCCGAATACACAGTCCAGTGTGGGAGAAGTCCTGTGGCGAGGGGGCTTGCCCCCGTTGGGGCGCGAAGCGGCCCCTATTTTTTCCTGCATGTCGAGTTGTCTGAATTGCGACTGCTTCGCAGCCGAACGGGGGCAAGCCCCCTCGCCACAGGCTCGTGTTTGCAAGGGTGTGTTCTCCCCGTGATTTTGCGGCAAACTGACAACACTCCTTGAACCAAGGCTACTGAATGAATCACTACACCCCGCGCGACTGGCAGCCCCACGAGCGACCCAGCCTGCCCGGATCGCCATCGACGCCGTTGCACTCCAACCCCAGGCGGCTGGCCTACGCGCTGGTGGGTGTGTTGGTGGCATTGACCGGTGGTCTCGGCAACTCGCTGGTGGTCGCCAACCTGCCTTACCTGCAAGGCGCGTTGGGGGCGACCACCGCCGAGATGGCCTGGCTGCCGGCGGCCTTTGTCATGACCAACGTGTCGATGAACCTGCTGCTGGTGAAGTTTCGTCAGCAGTTTGGCCTGCGGGCTTTCACCGAAGTGTTCCTGATGCTTTACGCGCTGGTGACCTTCGGCCATTTGTTCGTCAACGACCTGAGTTCGGCGATCGCCGTGCGCGCGGCCCACGGCATGGTCGGCGCGGCGCTGAGTTCATTGGGCCTGTATTACATGATCCAGGCTTTCCCGGCGAAATGGCGGATGAAGGCGCTGGTATTGGGCCTCGGCACCTCGCAATTGGCTTTGCCCATGGCGCGGTTGTTTTCCGAAGACCTGCTGCAGATCGCCGAATGGCGCGGGCTGTACCTGTTCGAACTGGGCATGGCGCTGTTGTCCCTGGGCTGCGTGTTTCTGCTGAAACTGCCGCCGGGTGATCGCTTCAAGACCTTCGAAAAACTCGACTTCCTGACTTTCGCCATCCTTGCCAGCGGCGTGGCCTTGCTCTGCGCGGTGCTGTCCCTGGGGCGTATCGACTGGTGGCTGGAAGCGCAGTGGATCGGCGTGGCTTCGGCGGCTTCGATCGTGTTGATCCTCACGGGCCTGGCCATCGAGCACAATCGCAGCAACCCGATGCTGATGACCCGCTGGCTCGGCAGCGGGGCGATGATTCGCCTGGCCCTGGCGGTGATCCTGATCCGCATGGTGACGTCGGAGCAGTCCACCGGCGCGGTGGGGTTCATGCAGGCGCTGAACATGAGCAGTCAGCAGCTGCACAGCCTGTATGTGGTGATGTTGATCGGCAGTATCGCCGGCCTTGCCACCAGCGCCCTGACCATCGACCCCAAGCACCTGATCATGCCGCTGAACATCTCCTTGGCACTGATGGCGGTCGGTTCGGTGATGGACAGTTATTCGAACAACCTGACCCGCCCGGAAAACCTGTATATCAGTCAGTTTCTGCTGGCTTTTGGTGGGACGTTTTTCCTCGGGCCGACCATGGTCTACGGCATGCGTAACGTGCTGTCCAGCCCGCGCAACCTGGTGAGTTTCTCGGTGCTGTTCGGTATCTGCCAGAACCTCGGTGGCCTGATTGGCGCGGCACTGCTGGGGACGTTCCAGATCGCGCGCGAGAAGTTTCATTCCAGCCACATCGTCGAGCAACTGACGTTGCTTGACCCGCGTGTGGCGGCGCGGGTCCAGAGCGGCGGCAATGCGGTCGGCTCAATGATTGCCGACCCGAGCCTGCGCAACCTGCAGGGCATTCGCAGCCTGGCCGCCGCCGCCACCCGCGAGGCTAATGTCCTGGCCTATAACGATGTGTTCATGCTGATTGCCGTGATCGCGGTGCTGACCATGATCTGGATTTCCATTCGCGCCCTGTGGCTGATGAGCACTACCCAAGCCGTTGCCCCGGCGCCTGCCACTCCAACCAAACAATCCAGCGGTGCCACTTCTTCATGACCGAACCGACCACCACGACCACCAACACTATTGCCGCCACCCCCGAAGGCGTGACGCCGCCATCCTCGCCGGGCTCTGAACCGCGCTCGCTGGGGGTGCGGATCATCTCGTCCCTGGGCTTTGCGGCGATTGCTCTCGTCGGTGTACTGATCGTGTTGTACGCCTGGCAACTGCCACCGTTCAGTAGCGCGGTCGAGACCACGGAAAACGCCCTGGTGCGCGGGCAGGTGACGATCATCGGCCCGCAGCTCAGCGGTTACGTGTACGAAGTGCCGGTGCAGGATTTCCAGTTCGTGAAGGCCGGCGATTTGTTGGTGCGCCTCGACGACCGCATCTACAAGCAGCGTCTCGATCAATCCCTGGCGCAACTGGCGGTGCAGAAAGCCGCGCTGGCCAACGTGGTGCAGCAACGCAACAGCGCCGAAGCGACCATCAAATTGCGTCAGGCCGCAGTCGCCGACGCCCAGGCACAGTTGCGCAAAAGTGAAGCGGATTTGCGCCGCAACAAAGAACTGGTCGGTGATGGCTCGGTGTCGAAACGCGAGCTGGACGTGACCCTGGCCGCCAATGCCCAGACCGTTGCCGCCGTGGCGCAAGCCCAGGCCAATCTGGACATCGCCCGCCAGGATCTGCAAACGGTGATCGTTAATCGCGGCTCGCTGGAAGCGGCGGTGGCCAGTGCTGAGGCGGCGGTGCAACTGGCGCGGATCGACCTGTCGAACACCCGCGTGGTGGCGCCGCGCGACGGTCAACTCGGGCAGATTGGCGTGCGCCTCGGCGCCTACGTCAACTCCGGGGCGCAGCTGATGGCGTTGGTGCCGAACCAGTTGTGGGTGATCGCCAACATGAAGGAAACCCAGATGGACAACGTGCGGGTCGGCCAGCCGGTGAGCTTCACCGTCGATGCGCTGAACCACCAGAAATTCCACGGGCGGGTGCAGCGGATTTCACCGGCCACAGGCTCCGAGTTCAGTCTGCTGCAGGCTGACAATGCCACTGGCAACTTCGTCAAGATCGCCCAGCGGGTGCCGGTGCGGATCAGCGTCGATGCCGATCAGGAACAGAGCGAACGGCTGCGGCCGGGGATGTCGGTGGTGGTGAGTATTGATACCGCTGCCGAAGGGGATCCCAGTACCCCTGACTGACGCATACCTCTTGTTGGGGGTGACCTGTGGTGAGGGGGCTTGTCGGAACGCCGCACCGCCCCGTTTGAGTGCGTAGCACTCACAGGATTTTTGGTACAACAGAAACTTTGGGGCTGCTTCGCAACCCAACGGGGGCAAGCCCCCTCGCCACAGGGGGCTCCTACAGGTGGGGTGTGTTTCAGTTGGCGATCATTGGGGGCAGGGTGCCGAGCAGTGAAACCGCCGCCACTGCGCCGATCCCCAGTATCCATTCCAGCATGACGCTGGTGCGCAACAGCCCCGGACGCTGCTGGCAATCCTTGACCCGCAGCCGATTGAACAGCGCCAACCCCAGCATCGCGATCACCAGAACAACCTTGATCAACAGAATCAGCGCAAACCCGGACAGCAACGGCGTTGGCCAGAACACGCCGGTCAGTACGCGCACGTTGATCAGGCCGGTCATCACCAACCCCGCCACCAACGCGTAACCGATCCCGCTGAAGCGTTGCAGTATTGCGCTCAAGGGATGAGCGTCCGGTTGGCGCAGGATCATCACCAGCAACATCAACCCACCGAGCCAGGCGCCGACGCACGTCAGGTGAACAATCTGGTTGAGGATTAACAGTTGGCCTTGCAGGCCATCGAGCATGGCGCCATGACCGACCGGGGCCAGCGTCGCCAGCAGCAGGCTGGAAAGGCCGATGCGCAAGGGCATGCTGGAGCGCCAGGGCGTCAGCAGCAGAGTCACGAGCAACAGATTGAGCAGCAGATGCCAGCGCCATACCTGACCGAAAAAGGTATTGCTCAGCACCAGGCTCAGCATCGCCGGGTCGAATGCCGCCTCCGGGGAACTGGCCATGCTGGCGGTGATCAGCAGCAACCAGCCGACGCCGCTAAGCAACGCCACCACGCTGAGCCAGCGGGTCACCCGCGCCAGTGCCGGATCCAGCAGCGCCGTTTCACGGCCCAACAGCAAAGGCCTGAATACCCAGGCTCCGAACAGCATCAGCACCACGGTGAAATGCAGGAAGCGGCACAGCACCAGCGCCTCGGTCATGAATTACTGACCCACCTTGAAGCGGTAGGCACCTTCACTTTTATGGGTGTCGACCGACACGGCGTGCCACTCGACTTTGTAATCGCCTGCGGCCAACGGCGTTGCCGGGGTGACGACCAGAGTTTTCTTGTCGCTGCCTTCGGTGGCGAGGCTTTTTACCGGTACGTCGGCACCGTCCTTGCTGATTTTCACTTTGGTGAACGTTGCTTCAACCCCTTCGGAAAACACCAGGCGCAGTTCCGTTGGCGCCTGCACGGTGCTGTCGGCCGCCGGGGTCTGGCTTTTCAGATGGGCGTGGGCAAATACCGATGAGGCGGCGAGAAGCGAGCCGAGCAGGGCAGCGGTGGTCAGGGCGTTCTTGAGCAGCATCGTGAAGACCTCGCAGGCAGGTTCAAAGTGGCGGGCAGTTTACCTGCCGCAGGGCCGCTGTACGAAGTTTCGTTTTCCCCTGTCGCCGCGACGTAGAGCGGATGCTAGTCTTGACCAACGCTGTTGTCAGGGAGCCCTCATGGGCAATCACAAGATCGAGATTCGTCGCAGTAACGTCGAAAAAATCCTGTTGGCGGCCGAAAAGGTCTTCGCCGAAAAAGGCTTCGGCAGCACCGCCATGGCCGACATCGCCGCCGAAGTGCAACTGCCGCGCTCCAACCTGCATTACTACTTCAGCACCAAGAGCGAGCTGTACAGCGCGGTGCTCCTGGGGTTGCTGGAGGTCTGGAAGCAAGACGCCCTGTGCTTCGAGATGTTCGACGACCCGCGCGTGGTGCTCAGTAGCTACATCCGCGCCAAGATGAACCATTCCCGCAGCCGGCCGTACGGTTCGAAAGTCTGGGCCAACGAAATCATCCACGGCGCGCCGACCCTCGGTGAGAAGCTGGACGCGAGTCTGTACGACTGGGCCAAGATGAAGGAAGCGAAAATTCGCCAGTGGGTGGAAGACAAACGCATCCTGCCGGTGGAGCCTTCCAGCCTGTTGTACATGATCTGGGCCTCGACCCAGCACTATGCCGACTTCGATCATCAGGTGAACATTCTTAATGATCATCAGCCGTTGTCGGACATGCAGTTCGAACGGGCGGTGCAGACGGTGACCAGTGTGATCTTGCGCGGGATCGGTTTGGAGCCATAGATCAAAAGATCGCAGCCTCGTTTCACTCCGTAGGAGCTGTCGAGTGAAACGAGGCTGCGATCTCTTGATCTTTAACTCTCAAACCACAACGTGATACGGATTGCGGGGATCATGGTTCCAATCCAGAAACGGCTTGCCCGTATCCACCGGCACCATCTCGATGCAATCCTGCACCGGGCAGGTGATCTGGCACAGGTTGCAGCCCACGCACTCCTCATCGATCACTTCATATTTATGCGTGCCGTCTGCCTGTTTGAGGCTGGCAATCGCCTGGTGCGAGGTGTCTTCGCAAGCGATGTGGCAGCGACCGCAACCGATGCACGCCTCCTGATCGATTTTCGCAATCACCTGATAGTTGATGTCCAGGTACTTCCAGTCCGTGGTATTGCCCACCGCGCGCCCGGAAAAATCCGACACGCTGGCGTAGCCCTGACTGTCCATCCAGCGTGACAAACCGTCCTTCATCTCCTCGACAATCCGGAAGCCTTGCAGCATCGCCGCCGTGCACACCTGCACCGAACCGCTGCCCAGGGCTATGAATTCCGCCGCATCGCGCCAACTGCCGATGCCGCCAATGCCGCTGATCGGCAAGCCCTGGGTCTGCGGGTCGCGGGCGATCTCGGCGACCATGTTCAACGCGATCGGCTTCACCGCCGAGCCGCAATAACCGCCGTGGGTGCTTTGGCTGCCGACGGCGGGATTGGCAACCATGCGCTCCAGATTGACGCTGGTGATCGAGTTGATGGTGTTGATCAACGACACCGCATCGGCGCCACCACGGTGTGCGGCACGGGCGGCGACGCGGATGTCGGTGATGTTCGGCGTGAGTTTGACGATCACCGGCAACGAGCAATAGGTCTTGCACCAGCGAGTAACCTGTTCGACGTATTCCGGCACCTGGCCAACCGCTGCGCCCATGCCTCGTTCCGGCATGCCGTGGGGGCAGCCGAAATTCAGCTCGATGCCATCGGTGCCGGTGGCTTCCACCAGCGGCAGGATGTTTTTCCACGACTCCTCGACGCAGGGCACCATCAGCGACACGATCAGTGCGCGATCCGGCCAGTCCTTTTTGACCTGGGTGATTTCCCGCAGGTTGATCTCCAGCGAACGGTCGGTGATCAACTCGATGTTGTTGAAGCCCATGACTTCACGGTTGGCCCCGAAGTGCGCCGAGTAGCGTGAGGACACGTTGACCGCCGCCGGGTCTTCCCCCAGGGTTTTCCAGACCACGCCACCCCAGCCAGCCTCGAACGCACGGACCACGTTGTAGGCTTTGTCGGTCGGCGGCGCGGAAGCCAGCCAGAACGGGTTGGGGGCCTTGATGCCGGCGAAGACAATCGAGAGATCGGCCATTTACGCAGCCTCCACGTTGAGCATGAGTTGAGCGTTGATCGCCTCGGCGGCCAGCTTGCCGTGCTGCACGGCTTGCACGGTGAGGTCCTGATCGAGGCTGGTGCAGTCGCCACCGGCATACACGCCGGGAATGCTGGTGCGCAGCTGTTCGTCGACGAGGATTCGATCGCCCTGACGCTTGAGTTCACGGGCCAGCGGATCGGCGAGGGCGCCGGCGTCGAAGGCCTGGCCGATGGCTTTGAAGATCGCGTCGGCAACCAGTTCAAAGGTTTCGCCGGTGGTTTGCAGGCGACCTTCCACCAATCGGGTGCGGGCGAAGCGCATGCCGCGCACGTTGCCTTGGTCGTCGAGCAATACCTCTTCGGGTTGCGCCCAGGTCAACAGCCGCACCTGATTGGCCTTGGCGATGTCCTGTTCGTGACTGGTGGCGCCCATGTCCGCGACACCACGGCGGTACACCAGGTTCACGTCCCGGGCACCGAGGCGAGCCATTTGCACGGCCATGTCGATGGCGGTGTTGCCGGCGCCAAGGACGATGCAGCGTTCGGCCAGCGGCAGTTGTGTCAGGTCATCGGCCTGACGCAGTTCGCGGATGTAGTCGGTGGCAGGGAGCAGGCCGGGGGCATCCTCGTTGGACAGGCCCAGTTGTTTGCTGGCGGCCAGGCCCAGGCCGAGAAACACCGCGTCGAATTGCTGATGCAGTTCGCTGAGGGTCAGGTTGTCGCCGAGTTTCTGCCCGTGACGAATCTCGATCCCGCCAATCCCCATCAGGAACTCAAGCTCCTTCTGCGCGTAGTCGTCCACCAGTTTGTACTTGGCGATCCCGTATTCGTTGAGACCGCCGGCCTTTTCCCTGGCCTCGAAAATCACTACGTCATGGCCGTGCATGGCGCTGCGGTGCGCGCAGGACAAACCGGCCGGGCCGGCACCCACCACGGCGATGCGCTTGCCGGTTGCGGCGGCGCGCTGGAACGGGTGTTCGCTGAAGTGTGCGTTGTCCACGGCATAGCGTTGCAGCAGGCCGATCAGTACCGGCGCGCATTCCTGGGCGTTGTTGCGCACGCAGGCTTGCTCGCAGAGGATTTCCGTCGGACAGACCCGGGCACAACTGCCACCGAGGATGTTGGCCGAGAGGATCTTCTGCGCCGCACCCTGCACGTTTTCCTGATGGATATTGCGGATGAACGATGGAATGTCGATGTCGCTCGGGCACGCGTTCACGCACGGCGCGTCGTAGCAATACAGGCAGCGCGAGGCTTCCAGATGCGCTTGACGCTCGTTGAGCGGCGGCGCCAGGTCGGTGAAATGGCCGGCGAGGGCGGCCGCGTCCTCATGGGGATGCGGGAGGTGGTTCAGGGTCTTGATCACGGTGTTGGCCTCACGGTTAATTGAGGTACTGCCTCTGATGGGCATTGGTTTTTTTCGCATCATCCTGTGGCGAGGGAGCTTGCTCCCGCTGGGTGGCGAAGCCGCCCCACATCCTGCCAAATCGGTTGTCCTGCCCCCCCGAGTCGACTGGCTTTGGGCCTGCTGCGCAGTCCAGCGGGAGCAAGCTCCCTCGCCACAGAGGGCAGATCAACGTTTCACTGCTGTCGGCTTGTGCAACTCAGCCCGCTTGCTCAGCAAATCAAACACCGCCGGATACGCCGGCCGTTCGATATACCGGCCCGCGCCACGCTCGGCGCGCAAATCACCATCGGCCCACACCACTCGGCCCTGGCTGACGGTGTGGCTCGGCACGCCGCGCACGGTCTTGCCTTCGAAGATGTTGAAGTCGACCTGCTGGTGGTGAGTCTTGGCTGAAATCGTCCGCGTGCCTTCCGGGTCCCACAGCACCAGATCGGCATCGGCACCGACACGGATCGCACCTTTGCGCGGGTAGAGGTTGAAGATCTTCGCGGTGTTGGTGGAGGTGAGCGCTACGAAGTGCTGCATCGACAAACGCCCGGTGTTCACCCCTTCATCCCAAAGCACTGCCATGCGGTCTTCGATACCGGCGGTGCCGTTGGGGATCTTGCTGAAATCGTCACGGCCGGCGGCTTTTTGCTCGGCGCAGAAGCAGCAATGGTCGGTGGCGGTGGTGTGCAGGTTGCCCGCTTGCAGGCCATGCCAAAGGGCTTCTTGATGGCCGCGTGGGCGGAACGGCGGGCTCATCACGTAACCGGCGGCGGTTTGCCAGTCCGGGTGTTGGTAGACGCTGTCGTCCAAAAGCAGATGCCCGGCCAGCACTTCGCCGTAAACCGGTTGGCCCTTGGCGCGCGCATAGGTGATTTCGTCGAGGGCTTCCTTGGTCGAGACATGGACCAGATACAGCGGCGTGCCGAGGGTTTCGGCAATGCGGATCGCCCGGCTCGCGGCTTCACCTTCCACCTGCGAAGGCCGCGACAGCGGATGCGCTTCCGGCCCGGTGATGCCCTGGGCCATCAACTTGCGTTGCAGGTGATAGACCAGCTCGCCGTTTTCCGCGTGCACGGTCGGCACCGCGCCCAACTCCAGGCAACGCTCGAAACTCGCCACCAGGGTGTCGTCGGCAGCCATGATCGCGTTCTTGTAGGCCATGAAATGCTTGAAGCTGTTGACCCCGTGCTGGCTGACCAGCTCGGCCATTTCCTCGCGGACTTGCTCGCTCCACCAGGTGATGGCGACGTGAAAGCCGTAGTCAGACGCCGACTTCTCGGCCCAGCCGCGCCATTGATGAAAGGCCTCCATCAATGATTGCTGTGGGTTGGGTATCACGAAGTCGATGATCGACGTGGTGCCACCGGCCAATCCCGCCGCGGTGCCGCTGAAAAAATCTTCGCTGGCCACCGTGCCCATGAAGGGCAGTTGCATGTGGGTGTGCGGATCGATGCCGCCGGGCATCAGGTATTGGCCGCTGCCGTCGAGCACTTGCGCATCGGCGGGAACATCGAGGTTTTCACCGATGGCTTTGATCACGCCGTCGGCGCAATAGACGTCGGCGCGATAACTTTCATCATGGGTAATAACGGTGGCGCCACGGATCAACAGAGACATTCCGAGTTCCTCGCAGGCATGACCGACTATTGCCGGTTCTAGATGTTTTATATGAAGCAGACGCCAATCGGTGTATTCCTGTCAGCGCTGTCAAGAATAGACGCTAGCTGCAGTTTGTGGATTGAGCAAGAATATTTTTTATAAGCTTATTACTGTTTTAACTGTTTGATAAATAACGATAAAAAATGAAAATCACCAAAATGGTGAGACCGCTCACCATTTTGACGCACTTGACAGGTTGGAAATATGGTCAAGATTTTCTATGTGAAATCAGCCGGTTGAGGATGGTCTATGGTTGATGCGCAACCTTTCAAAAAAAGATCGACGCACCAGATTGAGTCTTGACTGTTCGGACAACTTGCCTGGCATTCGGCCTGAGTGACAGGCAACTGACCGGGGACTCGCAAGTTGGATAAATAAAGCTGATTAACATCAGTTGGTTAGCAAAGTTTTATGGCACTGCCCGAGGCACTAGCGGGGCACCCGGCACGTTTATTGATGCCGCCGCTGACACCGTGGCCGGTCCGTAAAAGTTGTCAGTTTCTCCGGCCATCGTCCGGCTCGCGCGCATTGCGCCAGCCTCTGATGAGCAAAAATAATCAAAAGAACAGTGGAGCGGCCATGCAACAGATCAGATCGCAAGTGACCGAGCGCGACGGCTTGTTTGAGCTCGAAGCCGGCAGCGATGTCCTCGACAGTCCCCGATACAACCACGACATGGCACCGACCAAGGTGCGCGAACGAACCTGGAACAAATGGCACATCACCGCGCTGTGGGTCGGCATGGCGATCTGCGTGCCGACTTACACCCTCGGCGGAGTGCTCACGGCCTACTTCGGCCTGACCGTGGGCGAAGCGCTGCTGGCGATTCTGTTCGCCAATATCATCGTGCTGATCCCGCTGACCCTGAATGCCTTCCCCGGCACCAAGTACGGCATTCCGTTTCCGGTATTGCTGCGCTCGTCCTTCGGCATTCTCGGTTCCAACATCCCGTGCCTGATCCGCGCCCTGGTGGCGTGTGGCTGGTTCGGCATCCAGACCATGTTCGGTGGGCTGGCGATTCACCTGTTTCTCGGCTCGGTGTTCGATGGCTGGAAGGCCCTTGGTGGTACCGGCGAGGTGATCGGCTTCATGCTGTTCTGGGCCTTGAACCTGTGGGTGGTGATTCGCGGCGCGGACTCGATCAAATGGCTGGAAACCCTCTCGGCGCCGTTGTTGGTGCTGGTGGGCGTGGGCCTGCTGGTGTGGGCTATGCCAAACGTGTCGATGACCGAGTTGCTGGCGATCCCGGCCAAACGTCCGGAAGGCGCCAGCGTGGTCAGTTACTTTGCCGCCGGGCTGACGGCCATGGTCGGCTTCTGGGCCACGCTGTCGCTGAACATCCCGGACTTCAGCCGCTACGCGAAAAGCCAGAAGGACCAGATCGTCGGGCAGATCATCGGTTTACCCCTGACCATGTTCCTGTTCGCCTCCCTCGGCGTGGTGATGACGGCCGCGTCGGTCAAACTGGTGGGTGTCACTGTCTCTGATCCGGTCACCCTGATCGGCCATATCCAGAGCCCGGTCTGGGTCGCACTGGCCATGGCGCTGATCATCATCGCCACCTTGTCCACCAACACTGCGGCCAACATCGTGTCGCCAACCAACGATTTCCAGAACGTCGCGCCCAAGTACATCAACCGCACCACGGCGGTGATGCTCACGGGGTTGGTCGGGTTGGCGCTGATGGCCCATGAACTGCTGAAAAAGCTCGGGCTGATTGTCTCGGATCTGAGCCTGGAGACGGTGTATTCCAACTGGTTGCTGGGCTATTCGAGCCTGCTGGGGCCGATCGCCGGGATCATGGTGGTGGACTATTTCCTGATCAAGAAACAGCAACTGGATTTGGCCGGCCTCTACCGTGACGACGTGTACCCGGCGTGGAACGGGTTTGGCTTCATCGCGTTCGGCGTGCCGGTGGTGTTGACGCTGCTGTCGCTGGGCAGCGATGCCTTCAGCTGGTTCTACAGCTACGGCTGGTTCACCGGCTCGGCCCTGGGAGGGCTGATTTATTACGGGTTGAGTTCGATGCGGCCGAGTCCGACTGTCGTGAAATCTGCGGTGTGAGAGGTGGCCCCGCTCTCACAGGGGATCGCATTTCCAATGTAGGAGCTGCCGAAGGCTGCGATCTTTTGATCTTGCTCTTGGGCGGCCCCGAAAAGATCGCAGCCTTCGGCAGCTCCTACAGGGGGAATGCATTCCAAATGTGGGCGCGGGCTTGCTCGCGAAGACAGCATCAAATACACCAAAAGTTCGCCTGAATGACCCAATAACAACTGCCTGAGGAGATCACCATGAACGCTGCCGTAGACGTTCTGCAATCCACCCATCAGCACATCAACCGCGACCGTTTGTGGCAGTCGCTCATGGAGCTGGCCAAGCTCGGTGCGACGGTCAAGGGCGGTGTCTGCCGGCTGGCCCTGACCGACCTCGACCGCCAGGCGCGCGATATCTTCGTGAAGTGGTGCGAGGAGGCCGGTTGCACGGTCAGCATCGACGCCGTCGGCAACATCTTCGCCCGTCGCCCGGGTCGCAATCCGAACCTGCCACCGGTGATGACCGGCAGCCACATCGACACCCAGCCCACCGGCGGCAAGTTCGACGGTTGCTTCGGCGTACTGGCCGGGGTCGAAGTCTTACGCACCCTCAACGACCTCGGTGTGGAAACCGAAGCGCCGCTGGAAGTGGTGGTCTGGACCAACGAGGAAGGCTCACGCTTCGCCCCGTGCATGATGGGCTCCGGCGTGTTCGCGGAAAAATTCACCCTTGAGGAAACCCTGGCCAAGGTCGATGCCGAGGGCGTGACCGTCGGCGAAGCCTTGAACGCCATCGGTTACGCCGGGCCGCGCAAGGTCAGTGGTCATGCCGTGGGAGCGTATTTCGAGGCGCACATCGAGCAAGGCCCGATTCTTGAGGACGAACACAAAACCATCGGCGTGGTGATGGGCGCGCTGGGGCAGAAATGGTTCGACCTGAAACTGCGCGGTGTCGAAGCCCACGCCGGCCCGACGCCAATGCACTTGCGCAAGGACGCGCTGGTCGGCGCCGCGGTGATCGTCGGCGCAGTCAATCGCGCCGCCCTCGGCCATCAACCCCACGCCTGCGGCACTGTCGGCTGCCTGCAAGCCTATCCCGGCTCGCGCAACGTGATTCCCGGCGAAGTGCGCATGACCCTGGACTTCCGTCATCTGGAACCGGCGCGACTCGATTCAATGATCGCCGAAGTCCGCGAGGTCATCGAAACCACCTGCGAGGAACACGGCCTGACCTTCGAACTGACACCCACCGCCGACTTCCCGCCGCTGTATTTCGACAAGGGCTGCGTCGAAGCGGTACGCGGTGCGGCTCAAGGGCTCGGTCTGTCGCACATGGACATCGTCAGTGGAGCAGGGCACGACGCAATCTTCCTCGCCGAACTCGGCCCGGCCGGGATGATCTTCGTGCCTTGTGAAGGTGGTATCAGCCATAACGAAATCGAAAACGCCGCGCCGGATGATCTGGCCGCCGGGTGCGCCGTGTTGTTGCGGGCGATGCTGGCAGCGTCGCAGGCGATTGCCAGTGGTGAATTGGGGGCCTGAAGATCAAAAGATCGCAGGCTTCGCCAGCTCCTACAGGGATCGTGTACACCCGAGGATGTACGCAATCCCTGTAGGAGCTGCCGCAGGCTGCGATCTTTTGACTTTGATCTTTCAAACCCAAATGGCATCCCACAAGGGGTAATCGCCGACTCGCTTGACCAATCCCGCACGCAACGGATTCATGACGATGTAGCGCGCGGCATCCTTCAAGTCTTCATCACGACGTAATGCCCGGTCGTAATATCCACGCTGCCACAGACGTCCTTGATCGCCACGCACAAGATTGATCGATCGGCTGCTTCTGGACTTGATGCGACACATCAGCTCGGCCAATGTGCCGTGCTTCAACTCCATCAACCAATGCAGGTGATCCGACATAACAACCCAGGCCATGGAGATAACGAGTGATGCTTCATCGGCACAACGAAGCTGATCAACCAAAAGCCGTCCCAACCGCCAATCCACGAACACCTGCTCGCGTTGATGAGCGACGGCGGTCAATAGATAAATACGACCAGATTCGGAAAATCGAGCTTTGCGCAGGTGACATCCATTTGCAGCGACAGGCATTCCTTTGCCTCCTTGAAGTGTGTTGTCGGATGAACGTTAGCCGCTAGCGCGAGTAGCGTGGATGAAAGCATTTTCGGAATATTTCGAATGCACCCCAAGACGGCGTACATCGGTGACATACGGATGCACGCAACCCCCGTAGGAGCTGGCGCAGCCTGCGATCTTTTGATCTTGATCTTTTGGGGGGCGCTGAAAATCAAAAAATCGCAGCCTTCGGCAGCTCCTACAGGAGGCCGAGTAAACTCGTGATCACGTGGATATACGCTACCAGTACACCGTGATCGCGCGGATGTATGCACTATCACAAACGCCTGCGGTCGTAATCTTCACTGGGCAGCGCGCAAAAGTGCCGCCGCAATTGTGGAGTTCCAATGAGCCAGGACGTCCTGAGCACTGAAACCAATCGCCGTCAGTTGCAGCAAATCATCGCTGGCCTGTCCGATGGGGTGATTCTGCTGGAGCTCGACCAGACCATTCTCTGGGCCAATGACGCCGCGCTGGCCATGCACGGTGTCAGCGAGATTGGCGAGTTGGGGGCCAATGCCGGGGAGTACGCCAAGCGTTTTGCCTTGCGTTATCGCAACAATCATCCGGTAGCGATCGAGAACTATCCGATCAGCCGCGTGGCCCGTGGCGAGACGTTCAGCGATGTGATGGTGGAGGTGACGCAGCTGGAAAATGAAGAGCGCACCTGGGTTCACAGCGTGCGCAGCATGGTGCTGGCGGACCGTGCCGGTGAGCCGGAATCGTTGGTGCTGATCATGAACGACGTCACCGACTGGGCCAGCGCCGAGCAGCGTTTCGAAAAGACCTTCAACGCCAACCCGGCCCCGGCAGTGATCTGCCGCCTCAGCGATTTACGCTACATCAAGGTCAACCAGGGCTTCGTGGAAATGACTGGCTATGCCCGTGATCAGGTGATCGGCGCTTCGGCTTATGAGCTGGATGTGCTGGAGCGCGCCGAGAACAAGGACTTGGCCAAGCAGCGTTTGCGTGACGGCGCCACCATTCCGCAGATGCAGGCCGAGCTGCGATTGGCCGACGGTGGCAGCAAGCAAGTGATCGTTGCCGGCCAACCGCTTGAGCTCAACGACGAAGCTTGCATGCTGTTTTCCTTCGTCGACATGGAGCTTCGGCACAAGGCCGAAATCGCCCTGCGCCAGAGCGAGGAACGGTTCGCCAAAGCGTTTCGCCTCACTCCGGTGCCGATCCTGGTGTGCCGCGCCGCCGACCAAGTGGTGATGGACGTCAACGAAGCCTTTCTCGAGTCTCTGGCGTACCCCAGTGATGAGGTGCTCGGCAAGACCGTGGCGCAACTCGGTTTCATTGATGAAGCGGGCGCTCGCACTCGACTGTTTACAGCTCTGGAGAAGACGGGGCGGGTGGATCGTGTCGATGTCAGGGTGCGCAGAAAGGATGCCGGGCTGATTGATTGTGCGGTCTCGGCGGACACCGTGAACATTCAGGACGGCTCTTGCTACCTGCTGGTGTTGATGGACATCACCGAGCGCAAACGTACCGAGCTGGAGTTGGTGTCGGCGATCGAAGAGGTGATGAAAGATGCGTCCTGGTTCAGCCGCACGCTGATCGAAAAACTGGCCAATGTGAAGAACGTCAACTCGCCGCAGTTGCCCAGTGTATCGTTCACCGACCTGACCACCCGGGAGCGCGATGTGCTCGGCCTGATCTGTGAAGGCCTGGCCGACAAGGAGATCGCCGCGCGCCTGAAACTCGCGCCCAATACAGTGCGAAATCATGTGTCGACGGTGTATTCCAAACTCGATGTGCATAGCCGTAGCGAGGCGATTGTCTGGGCTCGCGAGCGAGGTCTGTTCTCCGGCGTGAAGCGGATCAAGGGGCAACGTTAAGGTGCAAATGCACTAGTGCGGGTGGTGCAATTTCATGTATTGATCATATGGGGCTTTTTCTAGGCTGTCGGGGTGCGAGACGTGGCTTGGGCCCGGTATCGCGTCCTCTTCGATGCAGCTGAAGGAACAACCTCATGGGTGCGAAAAGAACAAGCGGGCAGTCGACTTTACGCTGTCGCCAAGGTGAGTCGGGATGAGTTACCTGGTGCAATTGCGTATGCAGTTGGAGCGGAGCTTTTTGCCGTTGGCCTGTGAGTGTGCGCTTGCCGGGGATAATTCGTTGACGGTGAAGCTTTACCATCCGGCGACAGGGCAGGTGGATCTGGTGGTCAGCGGGTTGAACGTGGCGACGCTCCGGACGCCGGAGGCAGTGGCGGCGTTGATTGAAGAGCTGCGCTATGAGCTTGAAAGCAGTGGCTTGAATCGATCCTCCGCTCTTTAGGCGTCATATCCCGCAGGCCTGCGGTAATGCAGTGGTTACTGTCTTTCTGGCATTGGCGGGTAGCTAAGCTATAAGGAATGCGAGGGTATTTCTTTTCTGTGACAGGGCCGCGGGTTCGCGGGGTGGTTTTCGAGTCGCGGAAAATGTCGATTACTTACCGCGGGTCAGCCTATGAACAGTTTTGGGAAATGTGCTTTTTCACCTCTGTCGCTCGCACTTTGCGTGGCGATTCTGGGTGGTTGCGCCAGTCCGCCGCCTCCACCCCCGGCCGTACCACCACCGACACCGGTTCGTACCTGTTCGACCACCGAAAGCACCGATGTACAGGGTGATATGAGGGCTGAAGGGCAGGTGACCCGAACCACGACCCTGACCCGTTGCGTCACTCAGTAAACCGGGTCCGGTGTACCGCCAGTAGCACGTGCAACTGGCGGTGTATGACCTGAGCGTCGGTTCAGACTTCCTCGATCCTGACCCACCGCGACTCCCGTGCCGCCAGACGAATTGCCGTCGCCAGGCGTTCGACTTCCCACGCCTGCTCGAAATCGGTCCCGTCCTGGCCGAGACCGGCCAGCGCCATCACCAACTCATGCACTTCAAGGGTCTTGAGTTCGTTGTAACCCAACTGGTGCCCCGGCGCCGGGCTGAAGGCGGCGTAACCCGGCAAATCCGGCCCCGCCAGCAGCCGTTGGAAACCGCCTTGCCCGGCACGATACAGCCGCAGTTCATTCAAGCGTTCCTGATCGAACGCCAGGGTGCCTTGGGTGCCGCTGATTTCAAAACTCAGGTGATTCTTGTAACCGTGTTTGAGCCAGCTACTGCTGAACGTCCCTCGTGCGCCGTTGGCGAACCGCAGCAACGCGTGGACCTGATCGTCGACCGCGACCTCGCGTCGTTCCTGACCACCCGCCGTCACGGGGCGTTGCGCATGCACGGTCTGGGTATCCGCGCACACCGCCTCGACGTCGCCCAGCAGATGACGGGCCATGGCCAGCAAGTGACTGCCCAGGTCCGCGAGGGCGCCGCCGGCGTAATTGGCGTCGCAGCGCCAGGACCAGGGTGAAACGGGATCGGCCATGAAGTCTTCGCTGAACTCGCCCTGGAAACTGATGATCTGCCCCAGCGCGCCGTTTTGAATCAAATCCCGAGCCAGGCCGATGATCGGGTTGTGCTGATAGTTGTAACCCACCCGCGTCACCACGCCTGCGGCTTTGGCTGCAAGGTGCATGGTACTGGCCTGCTCGAGGCTCACGGCCAGCGGCTTTTCGCAATACACCGGTTTACCGGCGGCGATGGCAGCCATGGCCATGGGGTAGTGCAGATGATTGGGGGTGGTGATGGCGATCAGGTTGACCTTGGGGTCATCGATCAGTTGTTGCCAGTCGCTGTGAGCAGCATCGAAGCCCCAGGCGTCGGCGCAGTGGCGGGCGCGCTGCGGGTCGGCGTCGGCAAGGGCGGTGAGTTTGAGCTTCAGCGGCAATTCAAAAACAGCGCTGACATTGCGAAAGGCCAGGGCGTGGGCGCGGCCCATGAAACCTGTGCCGATGAGTCCGATACCGAGTTCGCGCATAGCCGGGGTCCTTTGGATTTTTATTTTCAGGAGGGCTATTTATGGAATAAAAATTCTCAATATGCAATAAAGTGGAATAAATATTCTTTTTCTTGGCGAGGTCAGGAAGCGCTGAGAATGGCTACATCGCCTTGCGTCATTGCCTACAACAACGCCGGAATCTGCCGGCTTGTGCGTCTTGTTAGCGGCCTCTATCGTTTCCAGGTGTGCAGATCAGCCACAAATTGCGGGCATTAATGACGGGACAAACACCACAGACTATATTGGCCACTAATTAATCAAGTTTGAGCAATGCAACCAAGCTCGAATAGAGGTGGCTATGTCGAAGGATCTCGAAAAAACGGCCTATGTTTTTGTTGATGGTGACCGTCACGAAGCTAAGGTTGTACGTGATTCTGCAGGATTCCAGCACGGCGGCATTGTTCGGCTAACGAATGGCAAAATCGTTAGCGGTCGTACCGGTGCTGCCGGAATAAACGCCGAGAAGACATACGGACTTATCGCCGCAGCGGTTGCAAAGAGTGGATCAGGAGTAATGCTGGATATGGATAGAGAGGGACACAAAGCATCGACTGGGACTGGCTGGGTCATGGTTGGTTCTAACGGTAGCAGGCTATCAGCCGCCACTTGTGCTTCGGTACGTATCGATGAATACGCTACTGAAATGCTCAAGGATCCGGACAAGGTTCGGGAGTTCTTCAAACGTGTGAATGGCGAAACCAAGGCTCGCTGATGTATTGCATTTCTCCTTCTTTTGTTCTTGGTTTCCATGGGTGTGAGCGAGAAATTGGGGAGCGTGTGCTGGCTGGAGAAGCAACACTCCTTGATAGCACTAATGACTATGATTGGCTTGGTCGCGGCGCCTATTTTTGGGAAAACAACCCGCAGCGCGCGTTAAGTTTTGCGACCAATGCACAAAAACGGAGCTCTATCAAAAATCCATTCGTGATTGGGGCAGTGATTGACTTGGGGCGTTGCCTGGATTTCACAACTGAGAGTGCGTTGCGTGAAATCTGTCAGACCTACCTCTGGCTTGAAGCCGCCTCAAAAGAAGAAGGCGGTCAACCTCTTAAGAAAAATAGTCAGTATCTACGTCGTTTGGATTGTCAGGTCATTGATGCGTTGCATACCTTCCGGGAGCTTACAGAGGCACCTGCGTATGATTCCGTTCGTTCACCATTCTGGGAGGGCGAATGTCTTTATCCTGATACAGACTTTATGCATGAAACGCATGTTCAGCTGGCGATCCGTAACGTAAAGAGTATCAAGGGCTATTTTAGAGTTCTGGATTTGACAGGTAAGCCGGTTGAGTTTGTGCGGGGTGAATAGTGCCGTCTCTGGCCCAGTCCCATCTATCAAACGATTACCTGACACCCGATGCATCTCAGAAACAGGCGAGAGTCTTCCACGAGTCCTCCGGTAAAACATCAAAGGCAACCCTGAGGCTGCCTTTGGTTTATTCGCAAAACCGAATCAGGACAGAAACCCGCCATCCACATTCAGCGAAACCCCGGTCGTATAGCTCGAAGCATCACTCGCCAGGTACAACACCGCACCGGCCATTTCACTCGGATCCGCCACGCGCTTGAGTGGAATCTGCTGCAATGCGGTGTTCAAAATTGCCTCGTTCTTCACCAGCGCCGATGCAAACTTGGTGTCGGTCAAACCCGGCAGCAAGGCGTTGCAGCGAATGCCGAACTGCGCGCATTCCTTGGCGAACACCTTGGTCATGTTGATCACCGCTGCCTTGGTCACCGAGTAGATGCCCTGGAAGATCCCCGGCGAGATGCCGTTGATCGAGGCGACGTTGATGATGCTGCCGCCACCGTGTTCGCGCATCAGCTTGCCGGCTTCCACCGACATGAAGAAGTAGCCGCGAATGTTCACGTCGACGGTTTTCTGGAAGGCGCTGAGGTCGGTGTCCAGCACGTTGCAGAACTGCGGGTTGGTCGCGGCATTGTTGACCAGGATATCCAGGCGCCCGAATTGTTCGCGGATGGCGGCGAATACCTGGGTGATCTGTTCCATTTCACCAATGTGGCAGGCAATGGCGGTGGCCTTGCCGCCGGCGGCGATGATCGCGTCGGCGACGTGCTGGCAGCCGTCGAGCTTGCGGCTCGACACGATCACGTGGGCACCTTGCTGCGCCAGCAGTTTGGCGATGGCTTCACCGATGCCGCGACTGGCACCTGAGACGAAAGCGATCTTGCCGTCGAGGTCGAACAACTGAGTCTTGGACATGATTTTTCCTTGTTATGGGGCCTGATCAGAGGCTGGATTTCTGAATGACCTGCAAGCTCATCTGCTCCAGCAGTTTGTTCATGTGAATGAACTGTGCGAAGCGTTTGTCCTGGGTCTGACCATGGAAGAAGCGGTAGTAGATCTGCTGCACGATGCCGGCCAGACGGAACAGGCCATAGGTGTAGTAGAAGTCGAAATTGTCGATCTGGATGCCGGCGCGCTCGGCGTAGTAATCGACGAATTCGCGGCGGGTCAGCATGCCGGGGGCATGGCTTGGCTGGCGGCGCATCAGTTGCACCGGTGCCGGGTCGTCGGCTTCGATCCAGTAGGCGAGGGTGTTGCCCAGGTCCATCAGCGGGTCACCGAGGGTGGTCAGCTCCCAATCCAGCACACCGATGATCTGCATCGGGTTGTTCGGATCGAGGATCACGTTGTCGAAGCGGTAATCGTTGTGGACGATGCTCGACGTCGGGTGATCGGCTGGCATCTTGTCGTTGAGCCAGGCCTTCACCGTTTCCCACTTCGGCGCGTCCGGGGTCAGGGCTTTTTCGTAGCGCTCGCTCCAGCCTTTGATTTGCCGCGCGACATAACCTTCGGGTTTACCGAGGTCACCCAGGCCATAAGCCTTGTAGTCGACTCGGTGCAGTTCGACGAACTTGTCGATGAAGCTCTTGCACAGGGTTTCGGTCTTCGCTGAATCAAGGCCCAGTTCCGGCGGCAGTTCGGAGCGCAGGATGATGCCCTTGACCCGTTCCATCACATAGAACTCAGCGCCGATCACCGATTCGTCAGTGCAGTGCACATAGGCTTTGGGGCAATAGGGAAAACCGTCCCGCAGCTGATTGAGGATGCGAAATTCGCGGCCCATGTCGTGGGCGGACTTGGCTTTGTGGCCGAACGGCGGCCGACGCAGGACGAATTCCTGTTCGGGGTATTCCAGCAGGTAAGTCAGGTTCGACGCACCGCCCGGAAACTGGCTGATCACAGGCAAGCCACTCAGGCCCGGAATGTGCGCCTTGAGGTACGGATCGATCAGGCTGGCATCGAGTTCTTCGCCAGAGCGGATACGGGTGGACTGGTCAGTAAGCGCCATGCTTATCCCTTCTGCTTATTTTGGAGGCCAGACATCATTGGCTAATCTAATGGCGCGCTGGGGTGGCCACAAGCGCGGCACGGTCTTATAGGTTAGCGTGTTGCCGGATAATCAGCGTTCCTGATGTGCGCGAACAGGCGCGGCGGACTATGGTTCAGGGAGCGTCGCTTCCAGGAAGGAGATTCGACATGGGCTGTCCGCAAGTTTGCGCCACCGCGACCCTGCAATGCAGTTTCGGCGCGGCGCCGGCGGTACTCAACGTGCTGCCAGTGAACCGCACAATGACCGGGGGCATGCCGGCGGCGAACATCATGGACCACATTCCGTTGGTGAACGTCATGCCGTTCGGCACGTGCATGAGCATGGCCAACCCGATGGTCGCGGCCGCCACCGCCGCGGCACTCGGCGTGCTGACGCCGATGCCGTGCATCCCGGCCACCGCCACCCCGTGGATCCCCGGCGGCGCGCCGACCCTGCTGCTGGGCGGCATGCCGGCCATCGATGCCAACAGCACCTTGATGTGCAACTGGGCCGGAGTGATCAAAATCGTGATGCCGGGGCAAATGCAGATGCTGATTCCCTGATCCCACAATCTTTGTAACAGCTGGCGAAGCCTGCGTTCGGCCGTAGCAGCTGTCGAGCTTGCGAGGCTGCGTTCGGCTGCGAAGCAGTCGTAAAACCTGAGACTGCGGTACATCAGGCAGACTGCGTCAGCCGGACTTGCGACTGCTTCGCAGCCGAACGCGGCCTCGCGCTGCTCGGCAGCTGCTACAGAGCTCAGGCTTGCTCGGGATCGCTCCAGCGCCTGAACCACCAGCGCACTCGTGAGATCGGCTTGCCGTCGGCGTCCAATGGTCGTCCGTCGCTGGCGAAGCCCTGTTCCG
The DNA here is from genome assembly GCF_024749225.1 of Pseudomonas sp. B21-019. Classification (NCBI taxonomy): domain Bacteria; kingdom Pseudomonadati; phylum Pseudomonadota; class Gammaproteobacteria; order Pseudomonadales; family Pseudomonadaceae; genus Pseudomonas; species Pseudomonas sp. B21-019. The sequence continues at coordinate 3,554,608 of NZ_CP087193.1, read as the reverse complement.
GTTCCAGCAATTGACCGTTGAGATACCGGGCTTCGACGGCCGGCTTGCCGTTCGGATGAAAGCGTTGATAGCGCCCGTCGCGCACGCCGTCGCGGTAAAACTCGACCTCCGCCAGTCGCCCATCGGGAAAGTAATTGAACGCCTCGCCATGCAGCAGCCCTCGGCGGTAAGTCGCCTTGCGCTGCAGACTGCCTTCGGGGGCATAGAAACTGGCAACCCCCTGCAGCTTGTCATGCACAAACGGCAACTGCGCCGAGACCTTGCCATTGGGGTGGTAGAGCAGGGTGGTGCCTTGCAGCTCGCCCCGGTTGTAGTGCAAATCAGCCTGCGCGCGCCCGTCATCCTTGATGTGCAGCGCACCGTCGAGCTGGCCATCGAGCAGGCGCCCTTTGAGCTGTTTATCGTTCTGTTGCAAATCCAGCGGCGTGATGGCCATGGGTTCTCCTTGTCAGTTGACCTGCACCAGACCCCCCTTGATGGTTAGCATGCCGCCGCCATCCACGGTCTGCGAAGCGGCACCCTTGTTGGTCAGGCTGATCCCGGCATCGTTGGTCATGGTCGTGCCGGCCTTGTTTTCCAGTGAGGTACCAGCCTGATTGCTCAGAGAGGTCCCGGCCTTCTGACTGATCGAAGTACTGGCCTCGGCCGCCAGATCGGCGCCGCTCTTGATCGAAAAACTGCCGCCGCTTTGCAAGGTCAGGGTGCCGGTCACCTTGATGGTCAGGTTGCCGTCAACCGTCAGGCTGTAATCACCGGTGACCTTGTGCGCGTAATTGCCACCGGTACTGTGGGTCTGGTCGGCGCCCACGGTCACCGTGCGGCTGTCCTTCACATCGAGCGTGTCGCTGCCGGTCTGGATGGTCACGCTGCGTTTGCCTTTCTCCAGGGTCACGGTCTCGTCGCCGTCTTTCACCGTGCGCGTGCGAGCGTTCTGCACGGTCAGGGTTTCATCGTGGCCGACCGTGGCGGTGCTGTCGTTGAGCACGTTGATCTTCAGGTCTTTCTGCGCCTGCAAAAACACCTCTTCGGCGTCTTTCTTGTCCTCGAAGCGCAACTCGTTGAAACCGCCGCCGCCCTTGGACGATTGGGTCTTGATCCCGGACTGGGTCTGATTCGCCGGCAGCGCATAGGGCAGGGCGTTGTCACCGTTGTAGACGCAGCCGGTTACCAGCGGTCGATCCGGATCGCCATCGATAAAGGTCACGATCACTTCCTGGCCGATGCGCGGCACGAACTGCATGCCGAAGCCCTTGCCACTCCAGGGCAGTACAACTCGCACCCAACAGGAACTGGTTTCGTCGTTCTTGCCGTCGCGGTCCCAAGGGAACTGCAGCTTGATCCGGCCGTATTCGTCGGTCCAGATTTCTTCGCCCGACTTGCCGACGACAATTGCCGTTTGCGGGTGCATGCGCGGTTTGGGGGTGATGCGTTCCGGGCGGTACGGCGTGGCCTTGGGGATTGCCTCGAAGCGATTGCGATAGCTGTCGTGACTGGCGTCATGTGTCACCGCCGTCACTACCCAATCGATGTTCAACGTTGAATCATCGTGCCCGGCGAGGGTGAACCAATGCCCCGGCACCAACCAGCGGCAGTCGCTTTCTCCAACGAAACGCTTCTCCTGACTGCGCAAGCCGTCGACCCGCTGCTTGGTCAACTCATCACCCCGAGCCTTGGCGTTGTAGCCGCCCGGATGCTCGTACATCGAACGCGGCCCGGCCACCGCTTCGGCCTGGCCGTAAAGCGATGTGGTCGGCGTGGTGAACTCGTAATCCGTCGCCCGGTACACTCCGGCCACCGCCTGCACGCAGACCTGCCCGGAACGAATACCGTGTAGCTCACGTTCGCCCAACTGCTGGCCGAGATAGCTCACTTTGGGCCCATTGGGGATCGGCACAAACGCATCGTTACTGTCACCCAGCACCAGCGTGTGCTTGCCGTCCTCGTGGGTGAAGAACCAGAAAATTCCGTCTTCCTCCAGCAACCGCGAGACGAACGCGAAATCGGTTTCGCCGTACTGCACGCAGTATTCGCGCGGGGTGTAGCTGCCGCTGAGTGAGAGCTTGAAGTCGGTGAAGGCGTGGGCCTTGAATATCGTAGTGACGATGTCAGAGGTACTGAGGTTCTGGAACACCCGGTTATTGCTAGCCAGGGTCAGCCACCAGAGCCATGGCCGCAGTACAAGCTGATAGCGCTCGGCGGTGGCATCGGCGGGCAATTGACGGATTTCGGCGACCAGCGCGTCCAACGGGCGAGTCAGGGCGTCGTTGTGCAGGGTGGCGGTGACGTGGGTGGCGACGGCGGTGGTCAGGGAGAGAGTTGCGCCGTCGTTGAGGCCGTTCAGTGTGTGCCGACCCAATCGGTTGAGCGCTTCTTCGCCCGAAATGGATTCAGGGTAAAGCGCCGCCAAGGACGCAGCGATGAGCGACAGGCTGGTGTTGGTATCAATCGAGCGGGCCATGGAGCACCTTTGTCATCAGTAACATAGAATCAGCCGCCTCATGCAGCCAGCCTATAACGGACCTGAGTAAAGTGGCTGCATAAGCTTTTCGCTATTTCGATATTTTTTATAGATATTGATCTGTCCTGGATTCGTCTTCATCTTTTACTCCGTCAGCACTCTATCCCGTTAACTTTCCAGTATTGTTTCCACTCTTCGGGTGTGGTGATGTATTCGATGCATATCTCCAGGTATTTGTCAGGTCCCCACAGTTTGTCGTACACCAGGCGGGTGGCACCGTAATTGATGTGCGGATTTAGTTTTATCAGCGCTTGAGTGAAGCGTTCGGCAGTTGAGATGACGAAGTGGACTTGGGGGTCGCTTAAACCCAGAACGTTTCCGGGGCGTGTTCGTAAGTGCACGATCAGCGCCACCGCAAAGTTTGCAGAAAATGGCGAAAGGTCCGTGGATTGAGCGATATAGGCTGCCAGTTGTGTACGGTTGCTGGTGTTGAAGTTTATATCCCATTCAAAATCTATATCATGCAGGCGATCATGCCCGGCGTCTGGATTCGGTGAGCCTTTGGGGAGTACGCCAGCACTGGTTGTGAAGTCGGGTGTTGAATGCATGACGAGACGTCTTTGCGAGGAAACCGTGACAGGCATATATTCATTGAGTGCCTCAATACTTGCCATAACCATGGCGATTCCTTCTGTGGGTCTGGCAGCAGCAGGAAGTGTGTTGCTGATATCTTTATAGCTGGCCAGCTTGATGCTTCTGGTATTGTTTTCAATAAGTCTTTGCGGGTCACCTTGCAACCATAGTGTGTCCTTGCCGAACCCGGCTTCACTGCTCATTGCCGAGCCAACGATAATGAGAGAACGGTTTTCAGTGCCGATGGCCAGCAATGAGGGCTTTGAACTGATAGCAAAATTTTTGTCGTAAAAGGCAACCAGACTGGAGTGAATGCCAGGGTCTAGAATTGTTTTTATTCCTTTTGTCAGATGGTCTGCTCCTAGTGCATAGACGAATAGGTCGACAAGTTGTACTACGGATTGTCCATCTTTGTTTTTAAGTGTCAGTTTCAGTTTGCCTGTCTCTAGGTCGCGCACAACTTTCGTAAGTTTTAAAACGTCCCTGACTTTCTCGAAGTCTTTTTCTATCGCGCTGTTTCTGTTGCCGGCGGGAAAGGCTTCGCTAAAACGAGCTTCAGCGTCCCATGGATTCTCGCCGCTTCCGGGACGAGTGAACCATAAAAGAACTTGCATTTTTCTCATGGCGGCTAACTCTACCACCCATGATGCTGTCGCCGAACCACCGTAAACGGCAACAGTCGCATCAGCGATATTTGAGTCGTCAGGCATTGTCCAGTCCGGATCCATGAATTCATTGCCCCCGACTATCGAGCCCTTGAATGCCTCGACATTGACCTCGGAGGGCTTGCCGTCCTCTTCCATCAATGCGCGCGGGGTGCCAGGGCCCATTGCGATAATTACCTGGTCACAGGTAATTCGCCCACCCACGCGGCCGTCCAGTTTCAGTGAGTAAGCAGCCCCGGTTTTACTTATGTTGGTGACATAAGAGAAGGGGATCTGGACATGGCAATGTTGGTTTAGATAGTACTTTATAACGGTCGAGAATAGACCCGCCTTCATGAAATCGGCTCCCGGAACCGGCTGACTGGAAAAACCACGGTCTTCGCGACCAGTACCTAAAAGGTTACCCGTTAGTAATTGCTGTGGTTGTCCCATGGCATGGTGTGGTGACATTTTTTGCCACAGATCGGGGCCGCCCAGTAAATGGATATCCCCCAGCGTTTTGTTGATGGACTTTAAGTACTGTTGGATTGAGATGAGATAGGCTGCCGCCGAAATACCTGTTCCAATGACAATTGTACTGGGCATGATTCACATCCTTGATATTGTTATGGGCGCTCGGGTTGGTTCGCCTTTTGGGTCTGTGCTTTGGAAAGGGGACAGGTTTATTTTTAGTGTCGCCTAATTAAGCTGTGGTTTTAAAAATAAATAAGTCCCGTTTATACTTGGTTGTTCGTCATGGTTCACCTTGTTTGGTGTTGTCTTTTATTTTGGCTATGGCGCTTTCTTCTCCATTAGAAGACTTGATAAGGGTTTTGTTGTTAAGGGCATAGTAAGTATTGTTGTATTCAAGGCTACCAAACAGGTTGTTGGGTATGACAAAATTGCTGGAGCCCTCGAAATATAACGGAGTGGGGGCGGCATTCGTTCGGGCAGACGGAAACTTAATCGCAAGTGAGTTGCTCAGTAGCGTATTGCCAATGGGTTGAGAAAGATCGTAAGTAGGGCCTGAGAGAAAAAAATCCAATAATTCGTTCGGTTCATTGGCGTCGGGCAGATTGGGGATGTTGAAGTCCTTATAAAGATAGAGAAGCTCTTTCATGTGTTCTTTGTATATTTCCTGCATGGCTCGTCGGGTGGAAGGGTCTGCTGTGTTGATGTAATTGATTGGGCGGGTGACTTCTTGTTCCAGGATGTACCTGTCTTCCATAAGATTTTCCATGTCGAAGTACTCGCGCAATTTTCTTTTGTCTCCGCTCAAGAGTGCTTTATAAGTTTCGTTATCCCGGTAATACGCACGTTCTGCAGCCAGGCTGGCAAAAAGATTGTTGTTTCCTTTTGTAGCGACGTAAGTGCCAGGTTGGGGGTTAGGTAAAGAGATTTTTGAGTCGGTAAGTAATTGCTGTATGGGTGGGAATGAGTTTGGGGAGTTCCCGTTATATCGGTAAGGCTTCAGACTGTTGTCAAATACAGTTACTTTGCTTTTATCGGGCTTTCCGAAAGTGTCGACATGGCGTCTTTCTATAATTCTGGCAACCTTTACCCCAGAGGCTAGCCTCTGTACCGGCAACACTCCCTGATGTTGCAGTGTCGTTGAGACTATGCTTGCTCTGATCGGGCTATAGATGGCCATTAATTCCTGCGGGTCCACACGAGTGGTTAGTCGTCTCACGAGGATCTCCTTTGATTACTGGAAGTGCTCCATTAGTTGTGTCCGCTCGGTGAGTCAATAAGTAGAAGTTTCAGTCTGGTCGTCCTGGCATTACTCCAACACCCACTCCGCCAACTTCCCCGTCACCTGGGTCATCAACACATTCTCAACATCCCTTGCCCCGGCAGCACTGCACTTGGCCAACACCGCCTGCACAATTCCGGCGTCAAACTCAAACTGCTTGCCGGTCGCGGCCTTGTACCGGCCGCGCAATTTCTCCAGCTTCGCCAACACAATTCCTTCCAGCGTCGTTTCATCCAGCGGCCGATACGCCACCACCGTCATGCGCGCCAGAAACGCCGGGCGAAAGGCTTTCAGCAGCACGTGATGCAGCACTTCGTTGAAGGCATCGGTGCCCAGTTGAGCGGTCGGTGTGTCGAGCAGTAACTCAGCCCCGACGTTGCTGGTGGCCAGCATCACGGTGTTTTTGAAGTCCACCACCAGCCCGGTGCCGTCTTCCATCACGCCTTTGTCGAAGACGTTGTAGAAAGCTTCGAGCACGTCCGGGTGGGCCTTTTCGATTTCGTCGAGCAGCACCACCGAATAGGGTTTGCGCCGCACCGCTTCGGTGAGTACACCGCCGCTGCCGTAGCCGACGTAGCCGGGCGGGGCGCCTTTGAGTTGGCTGACGGTGTGGGCTTCCTGGTATTCGGAAAGGTTGATGCTGATCAGGTTGCGTTCGCCGCCATACAGTGCGTCGGCCAGGGCGTAAGCGGTTTCGGTTTTGCCGACGCCGGTGGGGCCGACCAGCAGGAACACGCCGACCGGTTTTTGCGGGTCGGTGAGGCCGGCGCGATAGGCTTGCAGGCGTTGGGCGATGGTGTTCAGCGCGGTGCTCTGGCCCATCACCCGCAGGCCCATGCGCTGGCCGAGGGTGCGCACGGCGTGGGCTTCGTCGGCGAGCATCTTGCCCACCGGGATGCCGGTCCAGCCGGCGATCACCGCGGCCACGGTTTTGCCGTCGACCTGTTCCGGTACCAGCGGATCGTCCTGGCGAATGGCGTCCAGACCGGCCTCCAGGCGCACCAGTTCGGCGGCCAGATGATCGATGCGGCTGTCGGTGGCTTCGTCCGGTTTATCGTTGTCGGCGCGTTCGCTCAAGGTGAGTAATTCGCGACGGGTTTCCAGCAGTTCGCGCACGGCGATCCGTTCTTCGTTCCAGCGGGTTTCCAGTTCGCGAATGGCCTGCACGTTACCCACGGATTCGGTTTCCAGCAGGGTGATGCGTTCACGGTGATCAAGCCCGGTGGCCTGTTCGCGGCGCAGGCGTTCGACTTCCTCCTTGAGACTTTGCTGGCGATGACGCAGGCTTTCCAGCGGTGGCGGCACGTCATGCTGGCCGAGGGCGACCCGGGCACACGCGGTGTCGAGCACGCTGATGGCCTTGTCCGGTAACTGGCGCCCGGAGATGTAGCGGTGGGACAGTTTCACCGCTTCGTGGATCGCCGCGTCCAGCACCTGCACACCGTGATGCTGTTCCAGTTTCGCGGCCATGCCCCGGAGCATTTCTACAGCGGTGATTTCGTCCGGCTCCTCGACTTGCACCAACTGAAATCGCCGGGCGAGGGCCGGGTCTTTCTCGAAGTATTTTTTGTACTCAAGCCAGGTGGTCGCGGCCAGGGTGCGCAGCTCGCCACGGGCCAGCGCCGGTTTGAGCAGATTGGCCGCGTCGCTGCCGCCTTCCGCGCCGCCAGCGCCAATCAGGGTGTGGGCTTCGTCGATGAACAGAATGATCGGTTTGTCGGCGCTGCGCACCGCGTCGATCACGCCTTTGAGCCGCTGCTCGAACTCGCCCTTGACCCCGGCGCCAGCTTGCAACAGACCGAGGTCGAGTACCCGCAGGCTGACCTCTTGCAGCGACGGCGGTACATCACCGGCGGCAATGCGCAACGCCAGGCCTTCGACCACCGCCGTCTTGCCGACCCCCGGTGCGCCGACCAGGATCGGGTTGTTCTGCCGACGTCTGAGCAGGATATCGATGCACTGTCGAATCTCGCCGTCGCGGCCGACGATGGGGTCGATGCGCCCGGCGTGGGCATCGGCGGTCAGGTCCTGGGTGAACTGGTCGAGCACCGAATCCTGTTTCGGTTGCGGATGGCCGGTACTGACCGGCCGCGTGCCGCCAACGTGTTCGCGCGAGTTTTCGGTCCACTCCAGCAAATTGCTGCGCAAGGCTTCCCGTGGAATTTTCAACAGCGACGAGGCGCTATTGAGCAGCAGGCTGCGACGTTCATCACGGTCGAGCAGGGCCAGTAGCAGCAAACCCGAGCGAATGCTCTCCAGGCCAAGCACACTGGCCTGAACCACCGCGTCTTCAAGCAGGCCGATGGTGTGCGCCGAGAGCGCCGGGGTGCGGGTGCTGCCGGATTTGAACAGTTCCAGGGCCTTGTTGATTTCCGCCGTCAGGGCATCGCGCTCCAGCCCGAAGCGCGGCAGCAGCCAGGCGAAGTCACCGCCCTCGATGTCCAGCAACTCCAACAGCAAGTGTTCGATTTCGACGTAATGATGACCCCGTTGCAGGCAGCGCTGCGCGGCCCGTTCGAGGGCACGGCGGTTGTCCGGGTTGAGGCGTCCGATCAGACTGGCCAGTTCCATGTTCAGGTGATCTCCAGCTGACGAAGGCGGGTTTCGATCCGTTGCACGGCAAGGCTGGTCTGGCGTTGCAGGCCGCCGTTCCAACTGAGCAAGGGCGGGGCCTGGCGACCGAGTTTCATCGGACTGGCACCGCGCACCAACAGCACCAGTGTGCAATCCAGGTCGGGGCCGAAATACAGCGCGCTGAGACTGGCCAGTGCCGGATGGGCTTCACCGTCCGGCAGAAACCGCGCCGCCTGCGCCGAGGTCAGCGGGCCGAGGGTCAGACGGATGCCGGCGTGTTCATCCCAGACCCGAGTGCCGGCCACCGCGTTGCGGCCCAGCTGCAGATTGCGCCCGCCCGGTTGCAGTCGACTGCGACTGGCCGGCGGAATCTCCCGCCAGGCACCTTCATAGGCGCTGAGTTCTACTGGCAGTTCGAAGTGCTCGCGCACGATCGCGGCGAAGCCGGCCAGGGAACGACGACCGTCGGCAAATAGCGCGCTGCACGCCAGTACCGCAGAGTCGGGTACGGCCTGGCGTTCCTGCAAGGCTTTGGGCAACAGCCCGGTCAGCGCCCGCAGTTGCGCCTGCACCGGCGACGCGCCGGGGGCTGTGAAGCCGACGGCGATCCGGTGTTTGCGCATCACCTTGTACAGCAGGCTGAGCAAGCGATGCTGGAACAGGTCGAGGAATTCGGCCGGGGCATAGTCCTTGGCGCGGGCCCGTTGTTGCAGCCATTCCTGATAGGCGTAGGGCAGGGGGCCGTCCGGCCCGCCGAGGCCAAACACTGGGGTCGTGAGCGTCGGGGGCTGGTCAGCTTCCTGAGTCAGGCTTTCGATTTCACTGGCGGAAAACAGCGGCGTAAGCGGCCCGCGCAGGCGCAAGGCTTCCGCTTGGGGGGCGGTGCCGCTGCCCAGGGATTCGGCTTGCGGGTGTTCGCGCTCCAGCAGCAACAATGCTTGCAGCAACTGGAACGCCTGCGGATCGCGCCGCAGCTTCTGACTCAGGCTCAGAGGGAGAGCGGCATGCCGGCTTGGGGTTGCCATGTCTTGACCTCCTTGTCTGACTGGACCAGAACCGTGCGCACGAAGCGATTGGCCGTGGCATAGAGTGAAAAGAACTGCGCCAGCACCGCGGAAAACAACACCGCGCTGCTGCCGACGAAATGCTGCGGATCGAGTTGCAGCTGAACCTCCAGCCCATTGCGCCAGCCGCGCCACGCGTCTTCGCCGACGTGGGCGATCACTCGTTCGCAGCCGAGGCTTAACAAGCCGTCGATTTGCCGCAAGGCGCTGGCCTCGTCACGCAGGTTGTGCAACTGGAGGATTTCCTTGAGGGCGTCCAGCGCCTGCGGCCCCTCGACCAGTGACAAATGATTGAGGGTCAGTTGCGACACCAGCCGCCAACGGGATTCGCCATCCAGTCGCGGCAAACTCTGCGGGCTCGGCGGGTTGCGCAAACGGGCCCAGGCCACCGGCCCCGGTCGTTCGAAACCCAGGGGCGTGCGGGCCGGCAGGCTCTGGGCCAGATGCCGGTTGGTGCACAGCAGTTCGGCGGTGAGGCTGTATTCGCTGGCCTCGGTCAGCGGATCGAGTCGGGTGTCCACCAGGCTCACCATCAGGTCGGTGCCCAGCCGATTCGGGGTCATGCCGCTGACCCGTCGCGCATGCCAATAGCACTGTTTGTCGCCGCCGATATGCTGGCTGCCGTAATACGCTGGCACCCGCTGCACGCCCTGGCTTGAGCTGGCGCGCATGGCGCGGATGCTGTGGATCTCGACGCTGTTTTCCCGGTGACTGTCGGCGACCAGGCGATACTCGCTGCGGGTGCCGTCCGGGCGCAATGGTTCCGAGGTACGTGGAAACAGGTTGATCACCGGTGCGCAGCCCAGGGCGAAGTCGCTGGCCTGAAGGTGCAGGCGGTTGGCCGGGGCGCGGTCGAACACGATGTACAGGTACAGCGGCTGGCTGTCGCTGGCGGCGCCGGCCAATGGAATGTCGAAGAAGTTGAATTTGTCCGGGAACGCAAAGTACTCGGCGAGCAGGCGCATGCCCGGATGCACACCATCCTCGTCCGGCAACAGCACTTCGTCGCTGGCAAAACCGACGATTTGCGGCAACCCGGCCAGCATGACCGGCACGCTGCCGACCGGTCCGGCCAGCACCTTCACCGCGTGGGCGCCGAGCAGGTCATACAGGCAGGCGTTGATCACCGGCGAGGCGGCCAGGTGCACGCGTAATTGTTTGATGGCCAGCGTCGACCACTGGCTCTCACCCAGGCAACGCAGGCTCAGGCGCAAGGCCGAGCGTGCTTGCGCCACACCGGTCAGGGCCTGGGCTTCATCGCTGCCCAGCAGCAGCGCTTCGTTGATTTCCACCGGCCACAATCGAACCGCGGCGCTGGTGCGAAAGTGGATGCTCTCGCCTTTGCTGGTGGTGACGAATAGCGGTGTGTCGCGGGGCAATGGATAACCATCGTTCAAGTTGCCCTTGCTCGGGTCCGGCTCGAACTGCACGATCGCGCAGGACGGCAACGGCCGCATGGCCAACGGGTAAAGCTGTTCGAGCAAGGCGTCGCTGAACTCGGCATAGTCGTCATCGAGCCGCCGTTGCAGGCGTGCCGCGAGCAGGGCGAAACCTTCAAGTAGCCGCTCGACATGTGGGTCGGGGCATTCACCGGGGGACAGTTCCAGGCGTCTGGCGACCTTGGGATATCGCTCGGCAAAAATGCTCCCGGCGTGGCGCAGCCAGGTCAGTTCGCGTTGGTAGTAATCGAGCAGTTGCGGGTCAATCGAGTCGCTCATGACGCACCTCAAGACCATGGCTGGCCTTCTCGATGACAAAGGCCACGGGCCAGTGCTGCTGGCCGCTGCGTAACTCGCCCACCAGCCGAATGCTCAGTTGCTGCGGATGGCCGGGGACCGGATTGACCTGGACCTCGCCCAGTTGCAGGCGCGGTTCGAAATGGCTGATGGCCTCGCGGATTTCCCGTGCCAACTGACGACGGTCATCGCTGCGCTGCTGTTGCAAGGCGGTCCAGTCAGCGATGCCGTAGTCGAGAATGCTCGGCGGAGAGGTCAGCGGACGTGAGCCGCGTCGGGTGTTGAACAGGCGCAGCAACTCCGTGTGCACCGAGTCGAGCAGCCCCTGGCGATCGAACACCTGCACGGTGTCGACCTCGCTGGCGGCGAGGCGCTCGAACAACGGTGGGAGCATGCCGGTGCCTGCCATGGCCGACGCGTCCGCTTACTTGACGAGCTTGTTGGCGGCCATGTCCCAGGTCGAGGCGGCCGTGCCTTCCTTGGTGCCGTCGTCTTTCTGGGCGGTGAGCTCCCACTTGATCTTGGTGAAGTTCAGGGAAATGGTTTCCACCGGTTTGCCACCCGTGCCGCCGCTGACGCTGACGTTGGACAGCACCACGTTGGTCAGGGTGTAGATGATGAACGGCATCAACTGACCGCTGCCTTCGGCGGCGTTACGGCCGATGGTGATCTTGGCTTCGGGGATCGGTTTGCCGGCGCAGCAATATTCGTTGAGGGAAGGCGTCGAGCTGTCGACGAATTTGGTCAGGGTGAACTCGCCGATGTGCGGCTTGCCGGAGGTGCGCTCCGAGTTGCTGACGTCGTTGGTCACCTGCATGGCCACGTTGTGGCTGTAGGACATGACTTCGATCTTGTCCTTGTAACCCTCAAGCAAGCTATCGCCTTTGATGTCGCCGCCGAGGTCGAGAATGATTGCATCCATCGCATGAAACTCCTGAAGATTATCGCGATAAGTGGGGGTGAATGCCCAATCCAATCAATTAAGCCAAACACTGAGCCTGTTAAGCCGAACACCGAACCTGTAAGGCCACACACCGAACCTGTGGCGAGGGAGCTTGCTCCCGCTGGACTGCGTAGCAGTCCCATTTTTTGGGGCCGCTTCGCACCCCAGCGGGAGCAAGCTCCCTCGCCACAAGTTTTAGTGGAACCACAGACCTCAATGGGGCCACAGGTTGCAGTGGTCAGGCGGCTACCGGTGGCGGCAGGGTCGCGACCAGGCGGATCGACGCGGTCAGTTCCTCAAGCTGGAAGTGCGGCCGCAGGAACACCGTGGCCTTGTAGGCTCCCGGCTTGCCGGCGACCTCGGTCACATCCACCCGGGCTTCACGCAACGGGTACTGCGCCTTGATCTCTTGCGGCGCGTTGTCGTTGATCAGCACGTAGTCGGCGATCCAGTTGTTGAGGTAGGTCTGCACATTGTCGCGGGTCATGAAGCTGCCGACTTTGTCGCGCATGATCACCTTCAGGTAGTGCGCGAAACGCGAGGCCGCGAGCACGTACGGCAGCATCGCCGAAATCCGCGCGTTGGCGTTCGCCTCGTTGGTGTTGTAGACCTTGGACTTGTTGGTGGTCTGGCCGCCGAAGAACACCGCCACGTCGCTGTTTTTCTTGTGGCACAGGGCGATGAAGCCGAGGTCGTTGAGTTCTTTCTCGCGACGGTCGGTGATCGCCACTTCGGTCGGGCATTTGAGCGACAGGTCGCCGGAGGTTGTACGGAAGGTATGGGCCGGCAGGCCTTCCACCGCACCACCGCCTTCGGCACCGCGAATCGCCGCGCACCAGCCGTATTTGGCGAAGGCTTCGGTGATCCGTTGCGACAAGGCCCACGCGGCGTTGCCCCACAGGTATTTGCCGTGGTCGCTGCCGTTGACGTCTTCGACGTAGTTGATGCCTTCCACCGGCGACGTGTCAGGACCGTAAGGCAGGCGCAGCAGGAAGTGCGGCAGCACCAACGATACGTAGCGCGAATCTTCGCTTTCACGGAACGAGCGCCACTTGATCAGCTCCTGGCTCTCGAACACTTTCGACAGATCCCGTGGCACGGCCAGTTCGGTGAAGCTGTTCATGTCGAACAACCGAGGGCTGGCGGCGGCAATGAATGGCGCATGGGCGGCCGCCGCGACGTTCGACAGTTTCTCCAGCAGGCCGATGTCCTGCGGGTGCCGACCGAAGGTGTAGTCACCCACCAGCAGGCTGAACGGATGGCCACCGAAGGTGCCGTATTCCTCTTCGTAGATCTTCTTGAACAGCGCGCTCTGGTCGAACTCGACGGCTTTTTCCAGGTCGTTCTGCAGCTCTTTTTGAGTCACGTTGAGCAGGCGCAATTTCAGTCGGGAACTGGTTTCGGTGTTCTTTACCAACAAGTGCAGGCCGCGCCAGGAGGCTTCAAGTTTCTGCAGGTCCGGGTGGTGCAGCACTTCGTTCAGTTGAGCGCTGATCAGCTCGTCGATCTGGCTGATGCGGTCGTTGATCATCGCCACGGTGTCCTTGTCGACGGCCATGCCTTCATCGAGGACCTGGGTGGCGAATTCCGCGAGCATGTCGCGGGCGTAATCCTGTTGGCTGTCGTCATGGGCCATGCGGCCTTTGGCGATTATTTCATCGAGCAAGGACAAGGTCTCGCTTGCACTGTCACTGGCTTGGGTCTGGGCGGCGGATGAGGCGGGCATGGCAAAATTCTCCCTGGGTGGATGAGCGATCAGGCTTGCGGTTCAGCCGGTGCTTCGCTGTCGCCAGCAGGAGCGGGAGCGGCGGTGTCCGGACGAGCCGACTTGATCTCTTGCAGTCCCTCGGTGTTGGCAATGACGTCACGCAGCAGCTTGTCCAGATCATCGTTGCCATCGAGTTTGGTCAGCAGGTCGCGCAGACGTTGACGCGCTTCGAACAGGCGCCGCAGCGGAGTGACTTGCTCGACCACCTTGACCGGATCGAAGTCATCGATGTGTTTGAAGTTGAGCTCGATGTTGAGCTTGCTGTCGTCGCCGCTGAGGGTGTTGTTGACCTGCAAGGTGGCGCGCGGGCCGATCGAGGCGAGGACTTCATTGAAGTTGTCGCGGTCGATTTCGGTGAAACGCCGTTCATTCAATTTCGGGAGTGGTTCGAGAGGCTTGCCGGAGAGGTCGGCAAGAATACCGACAACCAATGGCAATTCTTTCTTCTCGATCGCGTTGCCGATTTCGACGTCGTAGGTGATTTGCACCCGGGGTGGGCGAACCCTGTCTAGCTTGTGCTGAGTACTTTCTGCCATGGTGGCTGACTCCGATGCATGAGGCGGGAGCAATGCATCGGGAGGCCCGTTTCATCGCATTCCCTTACTGGACCGTAGGTTAGAAAGGGAGGGCAGAGGACCTGTCATTCCTTTGACGAACCTTCCACATTCGTCGTGCCGACCGAACTACCCAAGACGCTAGAACAGGTCTATAAAAAAGCAAACGAAAAACGTTTTTGGACCGTGTCGAGAAAAGGAAAATTCATTTTGTACGCACGTCTTTTTTCTTTGCTTGTGCTCCTGTCGTTCGCCGGGTGTTCGTTGTTCGGGCCTCGCGTCGATCTCGATAACCTGACGCTGGACGTCGCGCCCCGCGCCAACGATGACACCCCGATTGCGGTGGACTTCATTGCGGTGAACGACGCGGATCTGCTCAAGCAATTGTCGGGCATCACCGCTCGCCAGTGGTTCGCCGAACGCGAGCAGTATCAGCGCGACTACCGGCAGCTGATGTCGGTCTGGGGACTGGAGCTGGTGCCCGGTCAATTCATCGACAAACAACCCTTCCCGTTGGGGGGCAAGCGGGCGGCTGGACTTTTAGTCTTCGCCAGCTATACCACTCCCGGAGCACACCGGTTGCGGCTGGACGATCAAAGCAACGCCTGGCTCAAGTTCGACAGTCGCGAGATGACACTGGTCAGCGACCACCCGAACTGAACACAGGATTGCTCCCACAAGGGCTGATGTTCAAGCCAGGCACCACAAGAGGTCGAAGGGAATCGTATGAGTCTGCTTCCTGACGCGGTTTGCTGGCATGAGGGCATGCAGTTGCTGCCCCAGCATTTTCAGTTGCAAGGGCTGCGGGCCGAGGCGTTGGTAGCGCATTTCGCCCAGGCGTGTAATCCATGGTTCTGGGGCGTGACCCGCGTTGAATTCGATCCCTCGGCACTGAGTGCCGGGCTGGTGCGCCTGCTCAATTTGCAGGCGACGTTGCCGGATGGTTTGCCGGTCAATCTGCAGGCCGGTGTCGGGCCGATGCTGGAGCTCGACGTCAGTGAGGCGATCGACGCCACGGACAATGCCACCGTCACCGTTTACCTGGCGGTCAGCCCGCTGTGGCGTGCCGGTCAGTTGCTGCCGCTCAAGGGGCGATTGCAGTCGGTGGTCGGCGATGCACTGCCGGACCTCACCAGTGGCGAGTACCCCGAATCGATCACGGTGTGGCGTCCGAATCCGCGTTTGTGCACGCAACTGAACAAGGCGGATTCCGTCTGCCTGCCGCTGTTGAGAATTCGCAAGGAAGGTGGCGGCTTTCTAGCGTTGCCTTACACACCGCCAACGCCGTGCCTGTTGCCCGAATCGGTGGTGGGCCGGCGCGTGGCGGGACTGTGTGCCAGGGCGCGGGAGAAATGCATGTTCCTCGCCGGTCGTTTGCGCCAGGCGCAGCAGGCCGGCAATCAGGATGATTCGATGGAAATCCGGCGTCAGTTGACGGCGCTGTGGGCGCGATTGCCGGAAGTCGAAGGTCTGCTGAACAGTCGCGTGGCCGCGCCGCAGGCGCTGTATGGCTCGTTGCTCGGGCTGGCCGGCGCGTGGTCGGCGCTCGATCCATTAGCCGGGGTTCCGGCATTCGCGCCGCTGGATTTTCTGGAGTTGCAGCGCGGCTATGAAACGGTGCTCGACTGGCTGGAAAAGACCCTCGAACTGATCCGCGCCGGCTATCGCAGCCTGGCGTTCGAACGCAACGAACAATCCTTCTCGATTCAATTGCCCGACGACCAACCGAGCCAACGGCTGGTCATCGGTTTGCGCATGCCCAATGGCGCCAGCGAGCAGGCCGCCAGCGAATGGCTGAGCGGAGCGATCATCGCCTCGCAGCCGCACATCCCGTTGCTCAGCCGTCAGCGCATGAGCGGTTTGTCCCATGAGGCCATGAGCCGCAATGAGCAAGTGGCCTACGGCGTCGGCGACGATACGCGGTTGTTCGTGGTGACGGCCGAAGGCCAATGGTTCGACGGGCAGTTGCCGTTGCTGATTGCCGCACCGGCTTCCAGGCTGGCCAGCAGTCCATGGCAAGTGGTGTTGTTTGTGGCCCAGGCGAGTGAAAGTGCTTGATCAAGGAAGGAACGTCATATGTCTGAGGGGAATGCCGGGACAGGTACACGAGGCCTGAACGAAGCGCCGCTGAGCAGTGCTTTTCGCCAGGCCTGGCAGCAATGGTCCCAGGACTGGAGCCAGTTGCCCAAGGACAGCGAAGACGAAGCGCTGGTGGAAGCGGTGGTCGAACTCTCCACGCAAATCTCCCAGCGACTCTGGCGAACCGCTTTTGCCAAAGTCGGTGATGCCGCCACCGAACAAGTCAAAGCGCTGGTTTATGCCTTTGTCGCGCTGGTCGATGAAACCTTGCTGTTCACGCCGTGGCCGGGCCAGTCGGCCTGGCAGGATAAACCCCTGGAATCGCGGATGTACGCCAGTCGTCAGGCCGGCGAGCGGATACCGTTGGCGATCAAGGAGCTGCTGGATGAGCAAATCCCTACCACTCGCGATCTGGCCAATGTCTATTTGCAGTGCCTGGTGCTGGGCTTTCAGGGGCGTCTGCGGGGCGAACAGAATCAGGCCCAGCATGAAAAATGGCGCCTGGCGCTGTTCACCTTTGCCTGGCAGCACGAGGCGGATTATGCCGATGTCAGCGCCCGGCTCGAACAACCTTCGGCGGTGACGCCGCTGCAATTGCCGGTGCGTCTTTCGTTGCCCGATGGCTTTCGCCTGGGGTTGGGAATTCTTGCCGTGGTCCTGTTGCTGACCGGTTTGGGGCAGTTGTTCTGGCGTGACATTCGCCAGGAGCTCGAACCGGTCTTGCAACTGACCGATTCGGTGGCCACCTCGGAGCAAGACTCATGAGCACGCTGGGGATTATCGGTCTGATCATCGTCGTGCTGTTGGTGCTGGCGATTGTCGCCGTGGCGGTCTGGTGGTTGCGCACGCAAAGCGGCGCGGCGATCCGCAGTTTTTACCTGGCGGTGCGGCAGATGGAGCAGGAGCAAGGCACCCGGGATCGTTACCAGATTCCCTGGCTGCTGATGCTCGGCAACGAGACTCAGGGCACGCAGTTGTGCACCCAGTGGCGCTTGCAGCCCACCGACAAACCGAGCTGGTTCGGTCGCTGGTGGTCGGACCCCGAAGGTGCCGTATTGGTGGTGCCCCAGGCGCTGTTTTTGCCGGATGAAGGCATGCACCTGCAACGGGGTGGCTGGTGGCGCTTGCTGGGGTTGATCCTGCGCTTGCGCAGTCAGCGTCCGCTGGACGGCGTGATCTGGACGGTGCCGATCAGTCGGCTGGGCAATGCCGAGCAGGCGGCGGCCCTCGGCCTGGCGGCGCGTCGACGTTTTATCGATCTGTTGCAGCGCTTCGGTTTGAGTCTGCCGGTGTACGTGGTCGTTACCGGCATGGAAGAGTTGCCGGGTTTTCAGGAGTTGATTAGCGCGCTGCCGGTCGAGGCTCGCGAACGCACACTCGGCTGGTCTTCGCCCCACGGGCCCGATGCGGTGTGGCAAGCGCAATGGAGCGATCAGGCGCTGGATCAGGTCAACCGGGCCCTGGCGGAATCGATCATCGAAATCGGCGCCTTGTCCGGGCAGTTGAGCGTCGATTTGTATGGCTTGCCGGAACGTTTCGAAGCCTTGCGGCGGCATCTGCAATCCTTGCTGGAACCGGTTTTCCAGGGTAATGCGCAAGGCGAGGCGCCACGTTTTCGCGGTGTCTATTTCACCGCCAACCAGCCCTCGGACGACAGCGCCGACGGGTTTTCGGCCTACGACACCGGCTTGCAGCAGAGCGCTTTCGCCCGGCAACTGTGGCAGCGGCGGGTGGTCGCCGAGCGCGGTCTGGCTCAGGTGGTGCCGCGTCTGTTACGCCTGCGTCAGCGCTGGCAGCGCGTGACCGGTGGGGTGGCGCTGGTGGTCGCGCTGCTCTGGGGCGCTGGCATGCTGTGGGTGTGGCAGGACTCGGAAAAGGATGCCCATGAGTTGTCGCGCCTGATGCAAGGGGCGCAGAAAAATTACGTGGCGGTCACGGATGAATCTCATCGGCGGGAGGCGACCCGGCGTAACGTCCAGGGTTTCTGGCGGGTGCTGGAGAAGGCGCAGCGCTGGCGCTTCACCTCGGTGGTGTTTCCGACCTCCTGGTTCTCCTCGCTGGATGCGCAGTTGGAGAACGAATTGCGCCTGACCGCACATAGTCACTTGTTGTTGCCGCTGCGCGATCTGTTGAGCGCGGATCTGGCGCAACTCAAGACCATTCGCAACACCGAACGACGGGGCAACGTCGAAAGCGAAGACCCGGCCCAATGGCAAAACTACGTCAAGGCCACGGAGCTGGTCGAGCGTGCGGTGAGTCTGGAGCAGCAGAACCAGTGGTTCAGTCAGGCGCTGAACAACACCAAGGCGCCGCTCGAAGACCTTGTGTTGCTGAGCAACAACGCCCTGTCGCTGAACCTCAACGCTGGCACGTTGCACCGCGCCGGTTTTTACAACCGGGCGCTGCTGGATGTCGACAACAGTGAGTTGAAACCACTTGACCTGACCGTCGAGCGCGCGCAGATCGAGGAAAACTTCCTCGGGCTCATGGAGCGCTGGCTGGACCAGTATTTCCTTGCCGATAACTTTGTCCGCCAGGCCGGTTATCTGAGATTGCACCTGGAGCGACTGGAGGCCGGCAGCGGCAATTCCCTCACCGAGCTGGAAGATCTGCGGGCGTTGATCGACGACCTGCAAGCGCTGGTCGGCTTGACCAACTCGGCGTGGAGCCGGGGCAAGGGACAGGATCTGGTGCCCGGTTACCGGGCGATGATGGACAAGGTGCGCCAAAGCACATTGCTTGGCCCGCAGGTCGAACAGCAACTGGATCAACAGGCGTCGAAGTTGCAGCAGAGCTTTCGTGACCAGTGGATCACCCAGGCCGGGGCCAGGGACAATTTGCTGATTCAGCAAGGCAGCGGGCAACTGGTCTTGCAGGAGCATGTGGTGCAGTTGAACAACGCCGTGCAGGCACTGTTCAAGCGTGATTTTGTCGCCATCGCCTTGCAGGCGGATCAGTCCGACGTCCCGGATGGGCAGGGGCGCGGTGTTGATGGCGACGACCTCGACAGTGCGCTGAACTACTTCGCCAGTTACAAGAGTTATGCCGCCGAAGAGCTGCCGCGCATTCCCCCGGCGTATCGTGGCGCGTTGCTGCAAGCGGCCGAAGGCGCGGTGGTCAAGGCCATGTTGTCGAGCCTGCGCGAGCACAATGCGCAGGTCCACAGTGGTGTCTTCAATGTGCAGGCATCTCAGGCGATTGCCTTGCAAAAGGCCTTTGTCGAGGTGCGCCGCAGCGATCTGGCCACGCGTTTGCAAACCGCTTTGAACCGCCGCGCCCTGGCCGACATCGTCAGTGGCCTCGATGAAATCGTCGCCCAGCCGCTGTTCAGCGGGCGCACCGAAATCAGCCAGTGGGACGGCTCGAAAAACTTCGGCCTGCAACTGTACGGCGCCAATGACGTGCAGGATCTGAAACTGAGCCTCAAGCAGCAGTTCAACACCATGCTCGGCATCACCGAACGCCGCACTTCGGCGCTGGAATGGCTGAAAGTCCAGCAACAGAACCTCTCGGCACTGGATTACGAACGGGTGACGCAGTTCAGTGCGCTCAACGATGAACTGCTCAAATACAAAGAACAGAACCCTGCCAGTTCGCCAGCGCAGATCGAGCAGTTGGTGAGCCGCGACTTCATCGAAATGGACGTCGCGTCCTGCGGGCAGATTCTGCAAACCGCCAATCTGTCGGGTGGGCGCGGAACCTTGGCATTGCGCGCCGTGGAACTGCAACAAACCGCCATGCAGCGCTGCCAGTCCCTGCAACAGCAACAGGCTGCGGCGGCCTGGAATGAGCTGGCCAATTATTTCAACCAGTACCTGGCAGAGCGCTTTCCGTTTGCCAATGGCTTGCAGGCCAGCGACGCCGACCCGGCCCGGGTCCAGCATTTGCTGGAGCTGATCGACAAGCGTTTGCCGGTGGCGCAGGCTGGGTTGGCCCTGAGCCAGACCCCGGAACGTTTAGCCGCCGAGGACTTTCTCAATCGTCTGAAGCAAGCCAGTACCTGGCTGGGGCCGATGTTCGTGCGCGACAAGAGCGGCGTGCTGGGGGTGGAGATGGATGTGCGCTGGCGCACCGATCGGGAGGAAGAGCGCGGTGCCGACCAGGTGATTGCCTGGGGCTTGAATGCCGGGAATCAACAGATCAGCTATCCCGGCGAGGCTCAGCAGAACCTGCGCTGGATGGTCGGCCAACCTGTCCGGCTGACCTTGCGTTGGGCCAGAAATGGCTATCAGCGTCCGGCCAACGATCCGTTACAGCCGAGCCTGGTGGTGCGGGATCTGGAAGCAGGTTGGGAGTACAGCGGTCCATGGTCGCTGTTGCGCTTGATGCGTTCGCACATGTCGGTGCAACGCCAACCCAGCATGGACTACACGGATTTTCCGTTGACCTTGCGCCTGCCCGTGACCACGCAGGCCAGCGCAGCGGAGCAAACCCTGATGTTTGTGCGCCTGTCGTTGATGACCCAGGGCTCGAAATTGCCGTTGTCCATTCAGCCCTTGCCGACCCGGGCTCCGCGTTCACCGTTCCTGGTGACGCGCTCGACCGCGGCGATTGAATCCCATGAGGAGGAGGGCCTGTGAATCAACCATCAACACCGTTGCCGGAACTGATTGCGCAACTGCTCGAACCGATCAGCAAGGAGGCGCCTTGTGGTCAGGATTTGCGTTATGAACCCGAGTTCGACCGGTTGCGCGAACTGCGCCGCGAGGATGACACCAGTTTGCCGACGGGGGTGTGGCAGTCGTCGATCAAGCGCGCCCAGTGGCCGGAGCTGGAAAAACTGGCCACGAGCCTGCTGCTCGAGCGCAGCAAGGATTTGATGCTAAGCGCTTGGCTGGGGGAGGCCTGGCTGCATCAGGACGGGCTTGAAGGGTTGCCGGGCAGCCTGGCGCTGGTGGCCGGGTTATGCGAGCGCTATCCCGAACACTTGCACCCGCAGGCTGAGGACGGCGACCAGTCGTGGCGAGTGATACCGCTGGAATGGCTGGCTCGACGCTACGCTGAAGTGTTGCTGACCCGAGTGCCGCTGTTCGAGCCGCACAACCACGAATTCGATGGTTTCTGCCTGGACGCCTGGCGCCGGTTGCAGTTGCAACAGGTGCAGGGCAGCGACAGTAAAGCGGCCAAGACCTCGGCCGAGAACGCGCGCAACGAACAGAAAAAAATCACCGAACAGATTCGCGCCACACCGTTGTCATTCTGGTTGCGCAGCCAGGGCAGTCTGCTGCTCAGCCAGCAGCACTTGCAGCGCCTGGAGGTGTGGAGCGACGCTTTTCTCGGAAATCAGGCCCCAGGCTTCAAGGTGCTGCAGGACGTGATCGACGCGTTGTTGACGCTGGTTCAGGAGTTTATCGCCATGCATCCACGAAAACCGACCCCGGCGCCTCCGGTCGAAACGCCAGTGGTGGCTGCATCGAGCCCCAGCCCGACCGCCGCGCCTGAAGTCCTTGCCGTGCCCCAGGTGTTCAGCGAACCGGCGAATCGTGAAGAGGCGTACCGGCAATTGCTGCTGATCGCCGAGTACCTGGCGCGCACCGAACCCCACAGTCCGGTGCCCTATCTGATCAAGCGGGGCGTGGAGTGGGGCAACAAGCCCCTGAGCGAGCTGCTGGGCGAACTGATCAGCGCCGATGCCGAATCCCGACGACTCTGGACGCTGTTGGGCGTTCTTTAGTGATTGAGTCGGGTGGTTGTCGACGGTGGCGGTAACGCAATGGGCGTCAGTACCGGCTGACCGGAAAAAAAAGCCGTCAGGTTTTTGCCGGCCAGTTCGACGGTGCCTTGGGTGGCCTCCGGGGACAATCCGGCGACATGCGGAGTCAGAATCACGTTGGCCAACCCCTTGAGGGCGTCCGGTACCTGGGGTTCGTGGTCGAAGACATCCAGCGCGGCACCGGCGATCCGCCGCTGTTCGAGCGCGGTGATCAGGTCTGCCGTGACGACCACGCTGGCTCGGGCGATGTTGACGAGGAAACCGTTAGGCCCCAGGGCGTCGAGCACTTGCCGGTTGATCAGGTGTTGGGTGCCGATCCCGCCCGGGGTGGCAACTATCAGAAAGTCTGATTGGCGTGCCAGCTCGGTAGGCGTCGAGCAATAGCTATACGGCACATCGCTGCGATGCTGACGGTTGTGGTAACTCACTCTCATATCGAAGCCGTTGGCGGCACGTTTGGCGATAGCAAGGCCAACGGCACCGAGGCCGAGGATGCCTATGTGTTTGCCGGACAGCGAAGGACGCATGATTTTCGGCCACTCGCCCCGACGGACGGCAGCATCGGCCCGAGGGATGTCACGAACCAGTGCCAGCAGCAACGCCATGGCGTGATCGGCAACGGAGGAGGCATTGACGCCGGCACCGTTGGTGACAGTGATGCCCCGGTTGACGGCGGCCTGCAGGTCGACGTGTTCGTAACCGGCGCCGATCACGCAGATGATCTTGAGGTTGGGCAGGGCGGCGATTTCATTGGCATACAGGCCCAACGGGCCACGCGTCAGCACCGCATCGATCTGGCTGCCCTGGCGGGCAATGGCGGCAGCGCGCTCGGCCGGGGTTGGGGCCAGGATCAAATGAAACCCCTGATGTTCGAGAATCGGCAGGTATTCATTGATGGTTTCAACCAGTACCAGAACGGTTGCGGTCATGCTGGGCTCCTGTGGGCAGCGGAGTGTCGGGGCTCGAACGTCGCGTCAGATTGCTGACTCCAGAGCAGATTGGCAATGGTCCGAGATCATAGGCTATTGGTTGGCAAGCACCTGTGCAGGCGTTGGCGATACCGGCGAGCTTCTTAGATACAACACTAGATCAGTGCGCGGCAGGTGGAGAGGATTTGTCCGCGATGAAATTGCCGTAGCAGCTGTCGAGTCTGCGAGGCTGCGTTCGGCTGCGCATCAGTCGTAAAATCAGGCGCTGCGGTCCGTCAGGCACACCGTACATTAGGGCTTACTAAAGCGTGTCAGAAAACGACACATCGCATACCCGCTGCCGACAGTTATTTTTCTAAAAGCGACAGGCCTTTGATCTGCTCCGCACAACCATTGCTCAGCTAAGCCTTTGCTTCTGCTCGTTTATCGCGGAGAATCCCGCCCCTGTTTCGGCCGGAGCATGTCTGTCGGTTTTTTCCGACGCGTCCTGACCGAGTGGCAAGTGACCGGAAAGCGGAGATCCGACCGGATGAATGATCAGGCCAATAGCGTCGACGAACGCTACGTAGCGGCGACACCAGCGAGCCTCGAAAGCTGGAATCGCCATGACACCACCTGGATGCTGGGCCTGTTTGGCACGGCAATCGGGGCCGGTACCCTGTTTTTACCCATCAACGCGGGGCTGGGCGGCTTTTGGCCGTTGCTGATCCTGGCGTTGCTGGCGTTCCCCATGACGTTTTACGCGCACCGTGGCCTGACCCGCTTTGTGCTGTCCGGTCGTGAAGGTGCAGACATCACCGAAGTGGTGGAAGAACATTTCGGCATTAAGGCCGGCGCGCTGATCACCTTGCTGTATTTCTTCGCGATCTTCCCGATCCTGCTGATCTACAGCGTGGCCCTGACCAACACCGTGGGCAGTTTCCTCGAACATCAGCTGCACATCATGCCGCCACCGCGCGCCGTGCTGTCGTTCGTGCTGATTCTCGGCCTGCTGGCGGTGGTGCGTTGCGGTGAGCAGGTGATCGTCAAGGCCATGAGCCTGATGGTGTATCCGTTCATCGTCGCGCTGCTGTTCCTGGCGGTGTTCCTGATTCCTCACTGGAATGGCGGCATCCTCAGCACCGCGTCCACGCTGCCTGAGTCGTCGGCGCTGCTGCACACCCTGTGGCTGGCGATTCCGGTGATGGTGTTCTCGTTCAACCATTCGCCGATCATTTCGGCGTTCGCGGTGGACCAGAAACGTCGCTACGGCACTCATGCCCAAGAGCGCAGCTCGCAGATCCTGTCCCGCGCCCACCTCTTGATGGTGGTGATGGTGCTGTTCTTCGTCTTCAGCTGCGTGCTGACCCTGTCGCCGGCGCAACTGGCGGAAGCCAAGGCGCAGAACCTGTCGATCCTGTCGTACCTGGCCAACCACTTCAGCAACCCGACCATCGCCTTCGCGGCGCCGTTGATTGCCTTCGTGGCCATTTCCAAGTCATTCCTGGGCCACTACATCGGCGCCAGCGAAGGCTTGAAGGGCTTGATCGTCAAGAGCGGCAAACGCCCGGCGCCGAAGACCCTGGACCGTATCGTCGCCGCGTTCATGCTGGTGGTCTGCTGGATCGTCGCGACCCTGAACCCGAGCATTCTTGGCATGATCGAAACCCTCGGTGGCCCGGTCATCGCGGCGATCCTGTTCCTGATGCCGATGTACGCGATCCGCAAAGTGCCGGCCATGGCGCGTTACCGTGGCCAAGCCTCCAACGTCTTCGTGACGCTGGTGGGCCTGGTGGCCATTTCGGCGTTGATCTACTCGCTCAGCGCCTGAAACAGCGGGCGATCAATCGGGGTTGCCCCGGTTGATCGCCCCCTTCGAATGCCCGGCCAGACGACCTTTGGTTCGCTGGCGGCAATGCTCGATAGCCGCAACGGCTTTTTCGCAGGCCTTGCACAGTGTGGCGGGCGCTGCGGCTTGCTGCGGTGCGAACCACTCGGGGCAGAAGCTGATCACGCCGTCCGGCGAATGCATCCATTGGCTGATAACGTGTTGAACCGTCCCACCCAGGCCCTTTCTGGCGCGCAAGGCGTTAAGCGATGGCGCACAGAGCTGGTCCAGCGCCAGCCGATGGGCCTCGCGCAAGAACGGTGAAATCTGTACCGAAAGGTAGGCAATGCCAAACTTCTCCTGGGCCACACGTGCGCCCAACGCCCAAAACGAGCCCACCACCACGATATCCTCATGGCGCCGCGCTGCGATGTAGTCAAAGGTCGGTTCGAGCAGGTGCGAGACCGCGTTCCACTGCTCTGCCAAAGCGCTTTTCGAGTCTCGCGGGCGGGGTGTGTCGTCGCAGGTTTGCTGACCTAACGGCTCGAATTCCAGCCCGTACTGTTCGACGGTGGCTTTGAACGCCGGCAGGCTGCACAAGGTCGCGCGATGACCGCGCAGGTTCAGCGCATTGGCCAGGCCAATGAAGGGGAAAACGTCACCGGGCGAACCGATGGCGATCAGGATGACCCGCATGACTCCTCCTTGAGATAAGGCCCGTGGGGCCTCGTGGCACGCCGTCCTGGTGCCGACATCAGGCAAAGATAGCTGGGTAATTGGCGTCAGGCATAAAAAAACGCCGCTCATCTCACGATGGGCGGCGTTTTTTATGGCTTTGTAGCGTTAGGCTTGAACGACCGGGATGTTGGCGTTCGCGGCAGCTTCACGGAACTCGGCGATCTGGTCGAAGGACAGGTAGCGGTAAACGTCGGCCGCCATGCTGTCGATCTTGCCAGCGTATTCCATGTACTCCTCGACGGTCGGCAGGCGACCCAGGATGGACGCAACGGACGCCAGCTCGGCCGAAGCCAGGTAGACGTTCGCGCCGTCACCCAGACGGTTCGGGAAGTTACGGGTCGACGTCGACACCACGGTGGAGTTCGGCTCTACACGTGCCTGGTTACCCATGCACAGCGAGCAGCCTGGCATTTCCATGCGTGCGCCGGCCTTGCCGTAGATGCCGTAGTAGCCTTCTTCGGTCAGCTGGTGAGCGTCCATTTTGGTCGGCGGCGACAGCCACAGACGGGTTGGCAGCTGACCTTTGACCTGTTCCAGCAACTTGCCGGCAGCGCGGAAGTGACCGATGTTGGTCATGCACGAACCGATGAACACTTCGTCGATCTTCTCGCCAGCAACGCTGGAGAGCAGACGGGCGTCGTCCGGATCGTTCGGTGCGCAGAGCACAGGCTCGTTGATGTCGGCCAGATCGATTTCGATGACTTCGGCGTATTCGGCGTCGGCATCGGCTTCCATCAGTTGCGGGTTGGCGATCCAGGCTTCCATCGCTTGAGCACGACGCTCCAGGGTACGTGCATCGCCGTAGCCTTCGCCGATCATCCAGCGCAGCAGGGTGATGTTGGATTGCAGGTACTCGGTGATCGACTCTTTCGACAGCTTGATGGTGCAACCGGCAGCCGAACGTTCGGCCGACGCGTCGGACAGCTCGAAAGCCTGTTCCAGCGTCAGGCCTTCCAGGCCTTCGATTTCCAGGATGCGGCCGGAGAAGGCGTTTTTCTTGCCTTTCTTCTCGACGGTCAGCAGACCGTTCTGGATGGCGAAGTAAGGAATGGCATGAACCAGGTCACGCAGGGTGATGCCAGGTTTCATTTTGCCTTTGAAGCGCACCAGGATCGATTCCGGCATGTCCAGCGGCATGACGCCGGTGGCAGCGGCGAACGCGACCAGACCGGAACCGGCCGGGAACGAGATGCCCATCGGGAAACGGGTGTGCGAGTCGCCACCGGTACCCACGGTGTCTGGCAGCAGCATGCGGTTCAGCCACGAGTGGATGATGCCGTCGCCCGGACGCAGGGAAACGCCGCCGCGGGTCATGATGAAGTCAGGCAGGGTGTGGTGGGTGGTCACGTCGATCGGCTTCGGATACGCCGCGGTGTGGCAGAAGGACTGCATCACCAGATCAGCGGAGAAGCCCAGGCACGCCAGGTCTTTCAGTTCGTCACGGGTCATTGGACCGGTGGTGTCCTGGGAACCTACGGTGGTCATCTTCGGTTCGCAGTAGGTGCCAGGACGAACGCCTTTGCCTTCTGCCAGGCCGCAAGCCTTGCCGACCATTTTCTGCGCCAGGGTGAAACCCTTGGTGCTTTCGGCCGGAGCTTCAGGCTTCTTGAACAGGTCGAACGGCGGCAGACCCAGCTCGGCGCGAGCCTTCTCGGTCAGGCCACGGCCGATGATCAGCGGAATACGGCCGCCGGCGCGGACTTCGTCCAGCAGCACCGGGGTCTTCATTTCGAAGGTGGTCAGGACTTCGTCGCTGTTGTGCTTGGTGACTTTGCCAGCATGCGGGTACAGGTCGATCACGTCGCCCATGTTCATGTTGGAAACGTCGAACTCGATTGGCAGTGCGCCGGCATCTTCCATGGTGTTGTAGAAGATCGGAGCGATTTTGCTGCCGAAGCAGAAACCGCCAGCGCGCTTGTTCGGCACGTAAGGAATGTCGTCGCCGAAGAACCACAGTACCGAGTTGGTAGCGGATTTACGCGAGGAACCTGTACCGACCACGTCACCGACGTAGGCGATAGGGAAACCCTGGCCGCGCATTTCTTCGATCTGCTTCATCGGGCCGGTTTTGCCTTGCTCGTCCGGAACGATGCCGTCACGGGCCATTTTCAGCATGGCCAGGGCGTGCAGCGGGATGTCTGGACGCGACCAGGCGTCTGGAGCAGGGGACAGGTCGTCGGTGTTGGTTTCGCCGGTCACCTTGAAGACGCGCAGGCTGATCTTGTCGGCCAGTACCGGGCGCTTCTTGAACCACTCGCCGTCGGCCCAGGATTGCAGGACGCCTTTGGCGTGAACGTTGCCGTTCTTGGCTTTTTCAGCCACGTCGTGGAAGGCATCGAACATCAGCAGGGTGTGCTTGAGTTCTTCGGCAGCTACTGGTGCCAGTTCGGCGTCGTCCAGCAGGTTTACCAGGGTCACGATGTTGTAGCCGCCCTGCATGGTGCCGAGCAGTTCAACAGCGCGCTTCTTGTCGATCAGAGGGGATTTTGCTTCGCCTTTGGCGAGGGCAGACAGGAAACCGGCCTTTACATAGGCGGCTTCGTCCACTCCTGGCGGAACGCGATTGGTGATCAGGTCAACGAGGAAAGCTTCTTCGCCAGCCGGGGGATTCTTCAGCAGCTCGACCAGGCCTGCAGTTTGTTCGGCGTTAAGCGGCTGGGGAACGATACCCAGTGCTGCACGCTCTTCGATATGTTTGCGGTAGGCTTCAAGCACAGTTATTACCCTCATCAGTGGTCCCAAATGGGTGTCCGGGACGCTCATCCCGAAATTGCCGTACTCATGCGCTGCGTGGCGTTGTGGGCCGCTTAGCCAGAATTACCGGCAATTCCTTACAGAAGCTGCTTTCAAAGTTTTACGCCTGCAGAACGGGGAGCTGATGAGGGTTGGCGTTGGGCTTTTCCCCGCTGGAAAAACCCTTCGCCAACACCGCTCTGAAGGAACGACTGTGCTCGTGACGCTTTGAAAACAGCTTCTTAACGGACATTGGCGCCTTAAAAGGCTGGCTGATTCTACGGCAAAAAAATTTGAAAGGTAAGTTAGGTCCAAAACTTTGAGGGGTGATGAATGTTAGACAAAGGGCTAACATGCCGACCTGTTCTGCTTTCCCGTGTTTTGTCTACCTATGCCCAATCAGACCATCAAGACCCCCTGCGTCGGCCTCTGCTCCACTGTTTACGGTGATTTGGTGTGCCGTGGCTGCAAGCGTTTCCACCACGAAGTGATCCATTGGAACGGTTACAACGAGGAAGAAAAACGCGCGGTATGGTTGCGTCTTGAGCAGTTGTTGTCCCAGGTGATGGCCGCCAAGGTAGAAATTTTCGATCCGGCGTTGCTAAGAATGCAGCTGGAACAGCGCAAGATCCGCTTTGTGCCGCATCAGTCGGAGTATTGCTGGGCTTATCAGTTGATCGCACGGGGCGCGCGGGTCATCAATAATCTGGAAGCCTACGGAATGGTGCTGCTGCCGGAGTTCCGCGACTGGAACCTGCCGGAACTGAGGGATGCCATTGATCGGGAGTTTTTCCTGCTCTCGGAAGCGCATTACCAGCGCTACATTGCGCCGGGGTTCCTAAAAGACGCCTTCGGCGGATAGTCTTTGAAGGCAAAAGATCGCAGCCTCGTTTCACTCGACAGCTCCTACAGGGGAACACGATTCATGTAGGAGCTGTCGAGTGAAACGAGGCTGCGATCTTTTGATCTTGCTCAATGCCGGGTCACGATCTCTTCCAGATGATCCATGATGTCGTCCGGCTTGAGCACCAGCACATCGCTCTCCAGCGCATCAAGCACCACTTCCGCCGTATTCCCGATCAACGCCCCGGACAACCCGGTCCGCGCCACCGTGCCGATCACCGTCAAAGAGGCCCCCAGCTTATGGGCCATGAACGGAATCAATACATCCGCCGGGCCTTCCTCGATGTGCAGGTGGTCGTCGTCGATGTCGAACTCGGCCTGGAACGCCTTGCATTGCTCGCGGTAGCGGGCCTCGATGGTTTCCTTGAGCTGCAACGTCGGGTCGGCCGCTGACAGCATCGGCGACGGATGGGCGCTGATCACGTGCAGATGGGCCTTGGCCAAGCTGGCAATGTCGTAGCCATGATCGATGATGCTGGCATGCAAGGTGCGGTGTTCGCCGTCCATGTTGCCGACATCGATGGCCGCGAGGATCACGCCGCCGGCCCAGGATTTGGCGGTTTTCACCAGCAGCACCGGAGTCGGGCAGTAGCGCAGCAGTTTCCAGTCCGCCGGGGTCAGCAGGGCCTTTTTCAGTGGGCTGTCGGGATAATGCTGCTTGACCACCAGCCCGCAACCTTCAGCCTGCTGCACATCGATAATGGTGTCGTGCAGGCTTTCGTTCCAGGCTTGCTCGGTGGTGACGTTGTACCCGTCCGCCAGCAGAGCCGCCTTGAGCACGCCGAGCATCGCGCTGTGATCATGCTTTTTATCGCAGACCAGCAGGTGCAGATGAGCCTGGGTCACGCCAGCGATCAATTTGGCCCGTTTGAGCGCCAGGCTTTCCGAGTGTTCGGGTTCAATGACCACCAGAATGCTGCGAATGGCTTGCATGATCGGGATCTCCTGAAAATGAAAAAGCACGGCGTTGCACAACTATAGTTGCTGCCGGCGATTCGGGGACTTGATGCATATCAACGGTGGCGACTGGTGGTCTGTCGGCAGGCCGGTATAATCGGCGCCCTTCGTTTTGAACCTTTTATCCGTGAGCCCCATGATCCTTCCCGAAATTCACGAGTTCCTTGGCTGCCGCACGCCCGACGGTTGGGTCCAGGCCGCGCTGGCCGATCAGGAAACGCTGCTGATCGACCACAAAAACTGCGAATTCAAGGCGGCCAGCACGGCGTTGAGCCTGATCGCCAAGTATCACTCCCACGTCGATCTGATCAACCTGATGTCGCGTCTGGCCCGGGAAGAGCTGGTGCACCACGAGCAGGTCATGCGCCTGATGAAAAAGCGCAAGATTGAACTGCGTCAGCTGTCCGCCGGGCGTTATGCCTCGGGGCTGCGCAAAGTGGTGCGCAGCCACGAGCCGGTGAAACTGGTGGATACGCTGGTGGTCGGCGCGTTCATCGAAGCTCGCAGTTGCGAGCGTTTCGAGGCATTGGTGCCGCATCTGGATGAGGAACTGGGCAAGTTCTACTTCGGCCTGCTGAAAAGCGAGGCCCGGCATTTCCAGGGGTATCTGAAACTGGCTTATCAATACGGTGACGCCAAGGACATCGCCCAAGTGATCGACAAGGTGCGTGATGCCGAACAGGCGTTGATCGAGTCGCCGGATGTGGAGTTCAGGTTTCACAGTGGCGTGCCGGTCGCGGCGTGACAACGTTTCATCTTCAATAATTGTTAAAAACTCTTAAAAGAATGAAACATCGCCAAAAACCGGCCCCCGCGGCCGGTTTTTGCTGTCTGCGATAACCGTCCCTTCATCGATTGGCGCCATAATGCCGGCCATTTCATTCAAGGGTTGGCAGACGGTCATCATGGAGAGACTGGGTTTTGGCAAAGTATTGCTGGTGGAAGACGACGAGAAGCTCGCCGGGCTGATTGCGCATTTCCTGGCCCAACACGGTTTTGAAGTTCGACAGGTGCACCGCGGTGACCTCGCGGTAGCCGCTTTCCTTGAATTCAAACCGAAAGTCGTTGTGCTCGACCTGATGTTGCCGGGGCAGAGCGGCCTGCACGTGTGCCGCGAAATCCGCAGTGTGTCCGACACACCCATCGTCATCCTCACCGCCAAGGAAGACGACCTCGATCACATTCTCGGCCTGGAATCCGGTGCCGACGACTACGTGATCAAGCCCATCAAGCCCCCTGTGCTGCTCGCTCGTCTGCGTGCCTTGCAACGCCGTCAGCTGCCGGACAGCAGTGTGTGCAGCTCACTGGAATTCGGTCATCTGAGCATCGATCGCAGTTGCCGCGAAGTGCGCCTGGCGGGCGAGGGCATCGAGCTCACCACCATGGAATTCGAACTGCTGTGGTTGCTGGCCAGCGCCGCCGGCAAGACGCTGTCCCGCGACGACATCCTCAACCGCATGCGCGGTATCGCCTTCGACGGCCTCAACCGCAGTGTCGACGTGTACATCAGCAAATTGCGCGGCAAACTCAAGGACAACCCGCGCGAACCGATGTGCATCAAGACCGTGTGGGGCAAGGGTTATCTGTTCAATCCGTTTGCGTGGGAGCTGTAAATGCTGCGGTTATTTTTGGGACTGTTTCTGGTGATGACGGTTGGCCTGGTACTGGGGCTGCAAACCGTCGAGCGCACGTTTGATGCGCTGCTCGACGGCCAGATGCGCAGCTACAACCAAGAGGCGGTGCGTGGTCAGGCCTGGTCGCTGGTCGAGCAATTGCGCGGCCTGGACAGTCCGGCCCGGGAGCGACAGCTGGAAGCCATACGCCCTCACTACGGCTTGGGCCTGGCTCTGATCGAGACCGATCAATTGTCTCTGACCGATCAGGAACAAGCCGAGTTGGCCCAGGGCCTGCTGGTAATGCGCGACAAGTACACGCAGTTCATCTCGCGCATTGACGACGGTTCGCAGCTGCTCAGCATCAAGCTGCCGGCCGAGCCGAGTCTGATGCCGTTCTACATTGCCGCGGCCTATCTGATGATCGCGGTGATGATCGGTTTCGTGCTGTATTTCTGGGTACGCCCGCACTGGCGCGATCTGGAGACACTGCGCCTGGCCGCCGAACGTTTTGGCGACAACGACCTGTCGGCGCGCATCCAGCTGTCCAAGCGCTCGAACATTCGTGACCTGGCTGAACACTTCAACCTGATGGCCGCGCGCATCGAGGGGCTGATCGCCAATCAGCGCGAGCTGACTAACGCGGTGTCCCACGAATTGCGCACGCCGATTGCACGGTTGTCGTTCGAACTCGATCAACTCAAGCAACAACCGGATCCGACCCAGAACCGCGAGTTGATTGCCGACATGTACGCCGACCTCGGCGAACTGGAAGAAATGGTTTCCGAGTTGCTGACGTACGCCAGCCTTGAGCGTGGCGCTACGGTAATTTCGCGGGAGAACATTCAGGCCAGCCATTGGCTCGACAGTGTGGTGGGTAGCGTGGCGCTGGAGGGCGAAGCCGCCGGGGTGCAATTGCTGATTGTCGAATGTCAGGTTGACGAGGTTCGCATCGAACCGCGTTTCATGGCCCGGGCGGTGATCAATTTGCTGCGTAATGCCATTCGCTATGCCAACGAGCGGGTAGAAGTGTCGTTGGTGCGCACCGGTGATCATTACGTAGTGCAGGTCAACGATGATGGGCCGGGCGTGCCGCTGGACGGACGGGAGAAAATCTTCGAACCGTTCTCGCGCCTCGATGCCAGCCGCGACCGTCGCACCGGTGGTTTCGGCTTGGGCCTGGCGCTGGTGCGGCGGGTGTCTCAATCCCATGGCGGGCAAGTGGAAGTGGCGGATTCGCCGTGGGGCGGGGCGTCGTTTCGCATGACCTGGGCGCATTTGGATTAGCGGCTCAAACCCAGGCGTTCATGCCACTGGGCAATGGATTCTACCGGGTAGACCTCGAATTGCTGGTCCCCCGGATGCACCTCGACTTCCACCCACGGCGCCTTGGAACCGAGCATCAGATGCGTGTGCTCGGGCGGCACCGGCAACGGGGTGTCGATGGCCGAGGCAAACGGGTGAATCAGCTCCGGCCATTCAGGGCTGAACAGCCATAATCCCGAGCCGCACAGGGAACAGAAATGCCGCTCGGCGGTGCTGCGCCGGGCGCGCTTATCGCCTTTGTCCTTGAGCCGCGCATGGTAAATCGATATGTGTTTGCGACCGCGCACCTTGAGGCTCTGGGCGTCGCCCGCCAGGTTGATCGCATAACCGCCACCGCCCTGGGTCTTGCGACAGATCGAGCAGTAGCAACGTTGATAAGGGTAGGGGTGGGCGCTGGTCAGGCTGAACGACACCGCGCCGCAATGGCAGGAGCCTTCGAGCTGCATGGGAGCCTCCGATGGGGGGGATGACTCAAGACAGACTAGACCGTAAGCGTTTCTGCACTTGAATTTATGGTGGCCGTTCGGGCGCCTTCGCGGGCAAGCCAAATGTGGGAGCAGGCTTGCTCGCGAAGAACGATGACGCGGTCTCAGTTACGAGCACTGCCCCTGCGGCACCCTCAGGCAATGAGCCTCGCGACCCTCCCACTTGGCGATCACCAGTGGCGCCAGTGCATTGCCAAGCACATTCAGGGCGGTGGTCGGCATCTCCATCAACCGATAAACCCCGGCAATGAACGCGATGCCTTCCAGCGGTAATCCGGCACTGGCCAGGGTGGCCGAGAGAATCACGAACATGAACCCCGGCACACCGGCAGCCCCCTTGGACGTCAGGACCATGGTCACCACCAGCAACGCCTGATCGCCCAGGCTCAGGTCGATGCCGTACAACTGGGCGACGAACAAGGTGCCGATGCCGAGAAACAGCGACGCACCGTCAAGGTTGAAGGAATAACCCACCGGTACCACGAAACTGACTAGCGACGGCGGCACACCATAGGTTTCGAGTTTCTTCATCAGTTGCGGCATCACCGCCGCCGAGCTGGCGCTGGAGAAGGCCAGGACCAG
This sequence comes from Pseudomonas sp. B21-019, assembly GCF_024749225.1. Lineage (NCBI taxonomy): Bacteria > Pseudomonadati > Pseudomonadota > Gammaproteobacteria > Pseudomonadales > Pseudomonadaceae > Pseudomonas > Pseudomonas sp. B21-019. The sequence continues at coordinate 3,520,616 of NZ_CP087193.1, read as the reverse complement.
TTCATCCTTGATGTGGCGCATCAGCGCGAACAGGTTGATCCCGCACAGTCGCGCCACCAGGTTGAGCACCACCAGCACGAAGAACGCAATCGCCACGTAACTGACCATGATCAGCTTGGCCAGTGGCAGCAAAGAGCTGAAACCGAAGTTGGCCACGGTCACGGCAATCATCCCGAACACACCGATCGGTGAGTAGGCCATGATCATCGACGTGACCTTGAACATCGCTTCCGAGACACCGCGCAGCAACGCGATCAACGGCTCCTTGCGTTCGTTGCCAAGCTTCGAAACACCGAGGCCGAACATCACGGCGAAGAACAGCACCGACAGCAGACTGCCCTGGGCCATCGCGTTGATGACGTTGTCCGGAATAATACCGACGATGATCTGCCCCAGGCTGTGCCCTCCGGCTGCGCTGCTGGTCGGCAGGGTAACGGCGGCCGCCTTGAGGCTCGCCAGATCAGTGCCGGCACCGGGTTTGAGCAGGTTGCCGATTACCAGTCCGACAATGATTGCCAGGGTGGTGATGCTGAAGAAATACGTCAGCGACTTGACCCCGATCCGCCCCAGGGATTTGCCGTCACCGTGACCGGCAATGCCGACCACCATGCAGGAAAACACAATGGGTACGACGATCATCTTCATCAGCTTGATGAAGATGTCGCCGGCCGGTTGCAGCAGGTTGTTCACCAGCCACGGGCGAGACTCGGGAAAGCTGTGCAGCAGGGCGCCGATGGCAATGCCGGCGAGCAGACCGATCATGATTTGCCAGACCAGCGCGATGCGGGGCTTGTGCATGGGGGGATGCCTCATTTGATGACGATGATTATGAGTGTTGTTCTAGGCAGTCAATGGGCAGCCGTCCGATGGCTGTCGGGTGTTGCGATCAGCCGTCAGCGCAAGCGTTGGCACGCTTCTTTGAGACGACGGCAACCTTCTTCGATCACGTCCAGCGAACTGGCGAACGACAGACGGATATACGGCGACATGCCGTATGCGGCGCCGCTGACCGTGGCCAGGCCGTGCTCCTTGAGCAGGTAGGCGACCAGTTGCGTATCGCTGTCGATGCGCTCGCCACTGGTGGTGGTTTTGCCCATCAGCCCGCTGACGTTGGCGAACACATAGAACGCCCCGTCCGGAGGGGTGAAGCTCAGGCCGTTGATCGGTTGCAACAGTTCGAGCATGCGGTCACGGCGTTGTTGGTAAACCTCGCGCATGCCAGCAATCGGTGCCTGATCCCCGGCAAACGCCGCGACCGCAGCCGCCTGGCTGACCGAACTCGGACACGTGGTGGTCTGCGACAGCAGTTTGCCGATGGCCCCGATCAACCACGCCGGACCTGCGCCAAACCCAAGACGCCAACCGGTCATGGCGTAACCCTTGGACGCGCCGTTGACGATCAGCGTGCGCGGTTTCAGGTCCGGGGCGAGCAGGGTCAGCGACACATGCCGGGCGTCGCCATAAACGAACTGCTCGTAGATTTCGTCGGCCATGATCAATACATGAGGATGCCGACGCAGGACGTCCGCCAGTGCCAACAGCTCGGTTTCGCTGTAGACCGCACCACTCGGATTGTTCGGCGTGTTGAGGATCACCCATTTACTGCGCGGGGTGATTGCCTGCTCCAGCGCCGCTGGCGAGAGCTTGAAGCCGTTGGATTCATCGCCGGGAATGATCACCGGCGTGGCGTCGTTCAACCGGGCGATGTCCGGGTAAGACACCCAGTACGGCGTGTGCACGATCACTTCATCGCCCAGGTTCAGCGTTGCGGCCAGGGCGTGGTAAATGATGTGCTTGCCGCCGCAGCCGGTAACCACTTCGTCGAGCCCGTAATGCAGGCCGTTATCGCGTTCAAGCTTGAGGCAGATCGCTTTGCGCAAGGCAAGTGTGCCGTGGGTGGCCGTGTAGTGCGTGTCACCGCTGTGCATCGCGGTGCTGGCGGCGTCGAGGATATGTGCCGGAGTGTCGAAATCCGGTTCGCCCATGGTGAAGTTGACGATGTCCCGACCCTGGGCGCGCAGCTCGGTCACCAGTGCGTTGGCGGCGATGCTCGGCGAAGGTTGGATGCCCAGCACCCGATCAGACAAAAATGCAGTGCTCATTGTGTTCCCCCTTAATCGGCCAGGCCGGCCTGCTGCAAGACCTTGTCCATCCAGCTCTGACGCAGGGCGCCGGTGGCGATTTCGGCTTTGACTTGTTCTTCGTGGGCCGCATGTTGTGCGGCGCGACGCAGCACTTCGGCCGCATCGGCCTGGGAAAACGCCACCAATCCGTCTTCGTCGCCGACCAGCAAATCGCCCGGTTGAACCAGCATGCCGCCGATCGACACCGGCACGTTGATCTCGCCCGGACCGCTCTTGTAAGGGCCGCAGTGCACGACGCCGCGGGCGTAGCAGGGGGTATCGTCGAAACTGGCGACATCGCGAATCGCGCCGTCAATCACGAAACCGACGCAGCCACGCTGCTGGGCGTAGAGCTTGACCAGTTCGCCGATCACCGCGTTGTTGGTGTCGCCCTGGGCGTCCACCACCAACACATGGCCGGGTTGCAGCATGCTCATGGCCTTGTAGATCAGCAGGTTGTCGCCTGGACGGGTTTTGACGGTCAGGGCGGTGCCGACCAATTTGCCGCTGCGGTTGTAGCGGGTCAGGCCGCGAGCACCAATGTGCCGGCCGAGGTTGTCGCTGATGTGCGGCGTGACCACATTGGCGAACGCTTCGAGCACTTCGGCAGCGGCCAGCGGTGGGTTGGGAAGAATGCGTGAACCGGGCAAGGACATGGCTGATCTCCTGAAGAATGAGTTAGCAGCCGATCAGGGCTGTGGCTCGATCTTAGGAGTGATAAACAAACAGTTTTAGCGATATTTTATTATGCGGTAGTATCGCTTTTTTTCATGTGGCGTTTGCAATGATCACCTTCAAGCAGATTGACGCGTTGTTCTGGATTGCCGAGTTGGGCAGCTTCGAAGCGGCAGCGAACAAGCTGAACATGTCTCAGTCGGCGATTTCCAAACGTATCCAGGAGCTGGAAGAAACCTTCGACGTGGAGATTTTCGACCGCAGCAAGCGCAACGCACGGCTGACCGAGAAGGGCGGCGAACTGCTGGATTACGCCAAGGATTTGCTGGAACGCCGTGACTATTTGCTGGAGCGGGTCAGCGCCCGTGAAGTATTGGTGCGCAGGTTTCGCCTCGGGGTCACCGAACTGACGGCGTTGACCTGGTTGCCGGCGCTGGTCGAGTCGCTACGGCAGGCTTACCCCAAGGTGCAAATCGAGCCTTCGGTGGAACTGAGCAGCGAACTGTTTCGCAAACTGGAAAACGATCAACTCGATCTGGTCATCGTCCCGGATGTCTACAACGATGCGCGGTTCGTCAGTACCCCACTGAAGTCCGTCGAAAACGCCTGGATGTGCGCGCCAGGTCTGATTACCGACCCGGATCCGGTGAGTATCGAGCGCCTGGCCGGTTGCACGGTGTTGACCCAGGGATCCCAGTCCGGGACAGGCTTGATCTACGAGCGCTGGATGGCTTCCCACAATGTGCAGATGCCTAAAACCATCACCAGCCATAACTTGCTGGTGCAGGTCGGATTGACCTTGTCCGGGGTTGGTGTGAGTTATTTGCCCAAGGCCTGCCTGTCGCATTTGATCGAACGAGGCGCGTTGCGCGCACTGGTGACGACGCCGGGCCTGCCGCGGATTCGCTACGCCGCGCTGCACCGCACCGATCGTCAATTCGGTCTGAACCAGGATGTCGCGCAACTGGCGCTGCAGTGTTGCGACTTTTCGCGGTTGTTGCTCTGAACGTCAGATGTCGGGCTTGCCCGCGATGAACGATTACACGGTCTACCGGTTAGGTACCCGCCACAAATACCACGACGCCACCGTCCGATAAGGGCTCCACGCCAACCCGATATCCACCATCTGCTTGCGACTCGGCTGTTGTTCCAGCCCCTTTAACCGGCGATAACCCTCACGCACCCCGAAGTCATCGGCCGGCAAAACGTCTGGCCGCTCCAGGCTGTAGATCAGCAGCATTTCCACGGTCCAGCGGCCCACACCGCGCAAGGTGATCAAACGCTCGATCAATGCTTCATCGTCCATCGCCAGCGCCGTGGCGTAGTCCGGCACCACGCCGTCCAGAGCCGCCTGAGCGATGCCCTGAATGGTTGCGATCTTGCTGGCGGAAAAGCCGCAACCGCGCATCTGCTCGAAGTCAGTCGCCAGGATCTGCTCGGGTCTGGGGAAGGTGTTCGCGGGAAACAACGCCAGCAGCCGGCCGACAATCGCATCGCCGGCCTTTGCATGTAGTTGCTGATAGGCAATCGCCCGCACCAGCGATTCATAAGGATCGCGCGCCGCGTGGGGCTGATGCAGGCAGGGGCCGATGGCGCTGATGTGGCGCTGCCAGTCGGCATCGAGGGCCGAGAGGAATTCGCTGGCCAGTTGATAGGTGTCGGGCATGGAGCATCCTGAGGGGCGGGTGGCTGCGGGAAGACTAGTCGTCCCCCCGCAGCGCCGCACTCCATTGCTTGCGGTCAAACTTTCCCGGTCGGGGCCAGCAGGGCGTTCACTTGGCTGTAGGTGAAGGCCTTGAGGTGACTGCTGTCGAGCGTGCCGGTTTGCAGAAAGCTTTTGGCCAGGCCGGCCATGGCGCCGTAGAGGAATTCGGCGATGCCGGAGCCTGCGCTCAAACGGCGCACGCCAAGGGCTTGCAGTTCCTCGGGCGAAGGCAGGCCCGGGAAGCCGAGCACGTTCAGCGGCAGCGTTGTGCCGTGGCACAGGGCGTCGATCTCGTACGCCGCCGTGACGCCAGCGGCGAACAATCCGTCGGCACCGGCGGCCTGATACAACGCGGCGCGTTTGAGCGTCTCGGCGACACGATCTTCGGCCGGCACCAGGCCCCTGAGGTATACGTCGGTGCGGGCATTGATGAACAGCTTCACATCCCGGCGATTGGCAACCTGGCGCGCAATTTCGATCTTGCGGGCCAGCAGGTCGGGCGGGGCAGCGCCGTCCTCGATATTGATCCCCACGGCACCGGCGGCGATCACTGCGTCGACCACTTGCGCAACTCGCCCCAGGTCATCGGAATAACCCGCCTCAATGTCCACGCTCAACGGCACGCTGATGACCCGGGCGATGGATTCGACGGTGGAAACCAGCCGCTCAAGCGGCAAGGTGTTGCCATCCGGATAACCATGCACCCAGGCCACTGCTGCGCTGCTGGTGGCCACGGCTTTGCTGCCCAGCTGTTCCACCAGTCGCGCCCCGGTGGCATCGGCGACGTTGGTCAGAATCAACAGCCCGCTCTGGTGCAGTTGATGGAATTGAGTGTCGAGTGTGTCCATTGAATGTCCCTCCTTATGACTTTTTATTGGAAAACCTTTTTTTGAAAAGCCGTGGAGCGATCAGAATGCCAGTTGTTGGGTGATTTGCACCGCGGCGCTTTCCAGCCTGAGCAGAAACGCTTTGCGCGGTTGTCCACCACCATAGCCGGTCAACGAGCCGTCTGCGCCGATCACCCGATGACAGGGCAGCACAATCGCCAGACGGTTTTGCCCGTTGGCCATGCCCACGGCGCGACTGGCGCCGGGCTTGCCCAGTTGCGCGGCAATCGCGCCATAGGTGCTGGTCTGGCCGTAGGGGATCTTCATCAATTCGTTCCACACCTGCTTGGCGAAAGCGCTGCCGGGCAGGTGCAGGGGCACGTTGAATTCGCTCCGTTTGCCGGCGAAGTATTGCGCCAGTTGTTCTTCAATCTGCTGCAAATGCCTGTTGTGTCCGGGGGCCACGGCGTAGCCATAATGGTTCTGCAGTTCTTCGATTTCCTTGGTCAATGCCGGTCGGTCGAGAAACTCCAATAGCACCAGCCCACGCCGTTCGGCCATGGCGATCATCGGCCCCAGCGGCGTGGTCAATCGGGTGAACAGCAGCGGCTCGCTGTGGACGGCGCGACCGGGGGTGATGTGGAATGACTTTTGAAACGCATCGCGAAAACCGCTCAAGGATTCATAGCCGGAATCGAACGCCGCGTTGTCGATGGATTCGCCTTGCTTGATGCCACCGAGGGCGATGCCCAACCGTCGGCTGCGCAGCCAGGCGTGAAAAGTCATGCCGAAATGCTGCTTGAACCAGCGCCGCAGTTTCAGCGGCTCGATGCCCTCGGCGAGCAATTGGGCATCGGTCCAGCGCTGGTCGGGGTCGGCGTCGACGGATTTCAGCAGTTGCTGCACCCAGTCCGGCGCAATGGCTGCGGCGTCCAGCGGTTTGCACCGCAGACAGGCCCGATAGCCCGCCGACATCGCCTCATCGGCATGAGCGAAGAACTCGACGTTTTCCGGCTTCGGTTTGCGCGCCGTGCAACTGGGGCGGCAGAAGATGCCGGTGGTTTTGACCGCGGTAAAGAACACCCCCTCGTAGGCGGTGTCGCGTTCGAGCATGGCGCGAACCATCTCGGCGTGGGGCGGAAGCACAGCGTTTTGTAGGTTCATGGGCTGAGCATAAGCCGCGTTGCCTGGTGCCTCCACCGGAAAATCGACAGAGAATTTTTGTACCCTGAGCTACAGTCATCGGGTCACCGGCAATGCTGTAAACGCTATTTTCAGGAATCCATCCCAATGCAAGCATTCACGATTAAACACATCGATCACATCGTCCTGCGCGTCGAGAACCTCGAACGCAGCATCGCGTTTTATGGCGAGGTACTCGGCGCCGAACTGGTCAAGCGCCGCGACGATCTGGGCCTGGTGCATCTGCGTGCGGGCACCTCGATGATCGATCTCGTCGACATCCAGGGCGAAATCGGCCGCACGGGCGGTGCTGCCGCTGGTCGCGAACGGCGCAACGTCGACCACTTCTGCCTGCGCATCGAACCGTTTGACGAGGAAGCACTGGTCAGGCACTTGCAGTCCTTTGGCCTGAAACCCGAGAAAGCCGCCGTGCGTTTCGGCGCCGAAGGCAACGGGCTGTCTATCTATTGCTTCGATCCGGACGGCAACCAGGTCGAACTGAAAGGACCGTCCCAAGCGTAAAGGTCAGGCCCGTTTCGCCATCAACAGCACCGAAGCCGCCGCCGACAACAATCCCGCGCAGCAACGGTTGAACATCCGTTTGCCCCGTGGTTCAGCGAACCAGCGGCGCATGTGCAGGCCCATGTAGGCGTAGGCGCTGATGGCGATCCATTCCAGCAGCAGGAACAACGCGCCGAGCACCGCGAATTGTGGCGCCACCGCCTGGGTCGGGTCGACGAACTGCGGCAGGAAGGCGGTGAACAGCAAAATGGCCTTGGGATTACCCGCTGCCACCAGAAACTCCTGCCGCGCCAGGGCCAGGATCCCCACCGGCGTGCCGGTGATGTGCTGCTCGGCCTCGGGATTGGCGCGCCACAGTTGCCATGCCAGGTACAACAGGTAAGCGGCGCCGATGATCTTGATCGCGTAGAACAGCCATTCCGAGGTTTTCAGCACCACCGACAACCCGGCGGCGGCCAGAGCGATCATCCCGGCAAACGCCAGCAAACGCCCGACGCCGGCCACACAGGCGCGACGATAGCCATAACGGGTGGCATTGCTGACTGACAGCAGATTGTTCGGGCCGGGGGCCATGTTCAGGGCAAAGCAGGCCGGCAAAAACAGGAAGAGGGTGGCGAGGTCCATGAACGGGCTCCAGGAACGAGAGCGGTATTTTTATCACGGGTGGTTGGTGATTTGGCCCATACAGCGGTGGATGCAAATAGCCGTACAGAGAAAAACACGGGACAGACCACGATTGTTCGGCATTTGCCTTGAATCGTGGTCCGTCCCTTTTTACGGGGAAATCAAAAGATCGCAGCCTTCGGCAGCTCCTACGCCGGACGTGGTGCTTCTACGGGCGGGGTGCCGTCGTGGAACATTGTCTTCAGTTGAGCACGCAGTTCTGGTGAATCGGTGTGCTTGTGAACACTGACCGCATGCTGTGCCGCGGCCTCCAGCAGTTCGTTTTCAGAGTCTGCGGACAGGGCGACCGAGCATTTGGAAGCGCTTGGGAACTCGCGGCAGTCGATGTATTTACGCGCCATGATCTTCTCCTCCCTACGATGAAGGCAGGCCGTGGCCTGCGTGAACGATCACTCGACGCGCCCCGCATCGAGTGTGCCGACTCTTGAAGTATAGGCCCGCCATAAGGTGCCTCGTGACAGTCTTGCAACCTACAGGGCGCGACATGCATCGCGGAACAGGCAAGGGTTGTTTTCTTCAATACAGCATTTCCCTGGCTCTTTACCTTGAGCCCTGGTTCAACTGAATTGAAGAAGGTATGCAATGAGTCTGATTCTTTCGATGGCGGCGTTTGCCTTGGTCGCTTCCATTACACCGGGGCCGGTGAACATTGTGGCGTTGAGTTCGGGGGCGCAGTTCGGTTTTCGCGCCAGTCAGCGGCATGTGGCCGGGGCGACTCTGGGGTTTGTGTTGCTGTTGGTGCTGATGGGCCTGGGGTTGCATGAGGTATTGCGGCTGTGGCCGGCGCTGACGCAGGTGGTGCAGCTGGCGGGTGTAGCGTTTCTGCTGTTCATGGCCTGGAAGCTGGCGGCGGACGATGGTCGCATCGATGCAAAAGAGTCGCGCCGGGCACCGTCGATGCTGTATGGCGCGGTGATGCAATGGCTCAATCCGAAAGCCTGGCTGGCGTGTGTAGCGGGCATGGGCGCGTTCGTCGCGGACGGCGAGGCGCGGCTGGTCTGGCAGTTTGCGGCGGTGTATCTGGTGATTTGCTATGTGTCTGTCGGCTGTTGGGCATATGCCGGGACATGCCTGCAGGGTTATCTGAATAATCCTGCAAGCATGCGTTTGTTCAACCGGGTGATGGCGGGATTGCTGGGGGGGAGTGCAGCGTATTTGCTGTTTTCCTAGCACCATCCCCCAGACAATCATTTCATTCGAGGCCGTGTAGCAAGCTGAACTCGTTTTTTGTCAGCGGTGTGAACCGGTTGTTTCGTAGCTGGCTGATGGCATACAGCGCACGACCGGTTCGGCCGTTACCGTTGCCCAGACCGTGGAAGCCCACGACGGTGGCGAGCAAATGTTTATCGAAATGCTCATGGCTGGTGTTGAGTAATTTCAGGTGCTCCTTCATCGCAGCGAACCCACTGATATTGCTAGGGTATGTCGTTTCAAAATGTAGTCCGATGCGCTCGATGCCTGCGGCATCTGGTGCAATCCGGACGTTCAGCTCTCTGATCAATGCCGGATCGGTCAGCGACTTTTTATTCCCGGCATACTCACGCAATACCGCAACGATGTTGTCGAGGTCGTTAGTTGGAGTGGTTGAACCGTTCACGATCCAGGCTCCCGCCCTTTGCGAATTATCTGTAAAGCCGCTTGGGTTGAAAGCCGATTCCGGCATGATTTGGCCAAAAGGCGCCTTGCCCAGATCTTGTTTCAACACATTTTGCTGGTAATTTTTTACATAGGTGACATTTTTCGTGTCGAGCTGGGCCAGGACTTTCAGCGCCTCGCCATAATTATCGGCTCCTGATCCTGGTCGGGCGGAGATGTAGTCGTGTGGTAAATTTTTGAGGTAGGTCTTGAACAGATCATCTACGGCCGCTCGGCCAATCAAAGCCTCCAAATCTTGTGCTGACTTGAGTTTTGTTGTCGATTCAACAACTGCATTGTTGAACAGATGTTCTAGTTCAATGTTGGTTACGTTACTCGGCAAACGACTGTCTTTGTTCCCCAAAAGGGTCACAATCTGTTCGACGGTCTCAATGCTGTCGTCCTTGAACAGCGCACGCCCATGGGCAACCGTGTCCAGCGACATGCGGATCCGAGAAGCCGAGCCGGTATGATCGATGGCCTTGATCAAGTCGTAGCCGTTTGCACCGGACATAAAACGCAATTGCTGTCTTGCCAGGTGAGAAGCGGAGCGGGCGTGGCCGCTCAACTTCATTACACCTCGAGCCAGCAGCTGGCTGCCACCGGTGAGTAACTTTGTAGGATTGTCGATGGGAGCGAAGAGGCTGATGACGGTACTGCCAACCACTTTGGAAGTGGAAAGCAGTTTCGAGACCAGGGTTGTGGCCTTCGCGCTGATAGCGGCCACTTTAATGCCGATGACGGCAACGGAAACAGCGAGGGCCGCGGCATCCATGACACAGCCGAAAATGGCGCGGTTTTGTCGGGAAGGCACCCCCGAGGAAAGCTCCTCGACGCATTCCTTGAACGGGATGATCAGGTTCACAATGAAAGTGAAGATGGCTTCGGTCTTTTCAATCGCTTTTTCACGTTTGGTCTGGTCGAGGCCCAGTTGCATCAGTTCATCTTCAGTGAAATAGGGGTTTTCTTTTGCAATAAGGTTACTGATTGCTTCTTTTCGCGTTGAACGAAAGTAGGGGTTCGGCGTGGTGGTGTCTGCACTTGCTGATGGGTTGAATTCACCGATTTTGCGGATGAAAAAAGCGGATTTTGCATAGCTGCGGGGGGCCGTGTTCGCTTGATAAGCCTGTATATCCAGACGGCCTTCCAAATGTTGTTTGTGGTTCACAAATGTCGCGGCAGCGGACCCACTGGCCATGAAGAGAGGGCGAAACACTTCACTAAGCTCCTCGCTGTATACGCATTCCGTCCTCATCGGAAATAGTTGATAACAACGAAGCTCTGAATCAAGTACCGCACAAATGATAACGCCATAACGACCGGTCTTTCCGGGGGTGGGCGTTGCCGGTCTTACAGCACCCGTCGGGTTGGGGATATTAGTAAATCGGGTGGTGGTATATTCCTGAACACAATAGAGACCCAGGTGGCCGTCCTCAATGAACGACCTGTCCGTCAGGCTTAGTTGCGAAAATGTAACTTTGATAATGGCCGACAACGCTTCGGTCATTGAGTTGTAATGATTGTGGATCGCTTGTTCAAATAGACCTGCAATGGGGTACAGGTCAGTCAGATCAGGGAATGCCTCGTAAATACTGCTCCCTTTGGTTCGGTCCCAATCCTGGGTGTGAAGCTCGTCGCCCAGGTAAAGATCGACAACCGATACCCGCCTTCCTGCACCACCGCCCGTTCCGCGATGTTTGACCAACAGTTCCTCAGGGTCACAATCCGGCACCTGGGATTTGAGTTCTTTAAGTGCGAGCGCCTTGCGATGGGGCAGCGGTTTGCCCAGATCAATCAAGGAGCTCGTCATCATGTCAGCATGTTGCTTGTACTCATCCTTCGCCACCGTAACGGCTTGCAGGTTGAGGTTGTCCTCTGAATCCCGGGCGATCAGATCGTTCATCAGCGCCCAGGTTATCACCGGGTCAGCCGAGTGCGTGGCAAACACTGTTTTGAGTTCAGGGGTCAACTGCGATGCGCGGGCGAACCCCAGCAGGTGTTGGTAGGTCATGCTCCGGGAAACACCGGGGACGATCGCTTCGGCAAAGTGTACGGCTTGCGTGAAGACGACCCAGGCCGGTGTGCCAATACGCAGGTTTGACGGCAGCTCATCGGCAAGATATTCCGGCGCCATGCCTCCCAGGACCAGTTCCGCGACGAGCGGGGCAATCATGGCGTCGAGCTTGAGTTGGCTGACCAGATGCTGTTCAAGTCGCGTGCGGACCGCTGAGGGGGGAAGCAGCAAATAGCGTTTCGAGTAGAGGTCAAAACCTGCAAATGAGGTATTGGCGCTGTCCAGTTCCGGATCAAGGTCAAGCAGCATCACCGCAATCATCAGCTGTTCGATGAACTGTGCGGTTGGCTTGGGGCCGTTTTCATCAGAGAACCAGCCTAATGCCGTCATGAACGCATGCCCATTATTCGCGCTCGACACTGCAATATCGATCAGCCGTGTCAGCCGGTAACCTTGGCTGGTGGGCAGTTTGTCGGCGGAAAAGCTTTCAAGTTTCAGCGAATGGCCATAGAGCGAAACCAAAGGAAGTTCGCCTCCGGTTTCTTCCTCGATCACATCGCGAATGAGGGCGCGATTTTTCTCCGTGAGTTCGAATGGTGAGTCTTTGGGGGAAATCAGCAACTGCCAGTAGTTCCCATAGGGCGACGGTACTGGAAGTGTGGTGGCATTCAGTAGATCAATTAACTCTTTCGCACTTTCCACGCTGGCCGGAAGTGGCAGGCCGTGAAAACGCAACCACTGGCTTATTGTGATTTTTTCGGTGGACGTCACCCATCCGCCGGTCAGCTTGGCACTGCTTGAAAGGAGGCGCAGCTGTTCATCGATGTCGGCAACGCCAGTGAAGTGACGGGCGATGTCGTTACGCTCAGAGAAGAAACCAACGGTGACCAGCTCGCCGTTGACTTCACGGGTACTGATGTTGTTATAGGAGTAAAAGAGTTGACCGTGTTCGTTGACATGAAAGATGTTTGTTTGGGGGATGCCTTGTTCGGCCCCGATTTTTTTGAAGTCGGGTTGCCGGATGAGCCTCGCCAGGCAGGTAGTAGCTGGACGATGTAGTTGGGAGAAGTCGGAATCCGGGTCGCAGATAACTGATACACGGTCCCATAACCACCCAACGGCTGCCATGACGTCTTCATCGCTGAGGAAGTTGGTAATGGCTTCAATGACTGATTGTTTCTCGCGTTGGTTGCTGGAATGAAATACGTAGTTATTTTGCGTGTTCAAGTAAGAAGCTCCATCTTCTGATGTTGGGTTGTAGCGTGGGAAGGGAGCTTAAATAAGAGTTCGGCGCGTTGTCATTTTATTTATATGACTTCATATGACTTTTGCAGGCAAGGGTCGTGAGTTGGTTTTAACTAACCTGTTCTTGATAGGGGAACTTGTCGATGTATTAACTTATCCGCGATATTGCCCAGGCGTCGCCGCCAGATGCTGTTTGAACACCCGCTGAAAATGCGCCTGATCAGCAAAACCCGCCTCTAACGCCACATCGGCAATTAATCGCCCATTGCGCAGTCGATCCCGGGCGAACTGGATGCGCCGGTTGACCAGAAATGCATGGGGCGTCATGCCGTAATGCTGTTTGAAGGCGCGAATAAGGTAGGACGGCGACAGTTGCGCCGCTTCGCAAATGTCTTCGAGCTTGAGCTGGTGCGTGCAGTTATCGCGGATGTAGTCGGCGGCCCGCTCCAGCTTGAAGTTAGGCTCGCGCAACGGTTGATCTATAGGGTTGAGCCGCTGTTGCACCTCGGTGAAAAACTCCACCGCCGCGCTGTGCTTGTGCAGCACATCCTGCTGCCGATCGACCAACACCTCGTACAAGTTCTTCAGGCCGGCGAACAGCTCGACATCGCGATTGTGGGTGATGGAAAACCGGCGAAACGCCGAATCCTGGCTGAAGCCGAGCTGATGCTGCAAGTCAGTCAGCCAAGGCGTCTCGACGTACAGCATCAGGTACGACCAAGGCTGGTCATCGATCGGATTGCAGGCATGCACATCGCCGGGGTTCATCAACACCACGGTGCCGGCGCTGACCTGAAACTCCGATTGCTCATGGATGTAGGTGCTGCGCCCAGCGGTGATAGCACCGATGGAAAAGTGTTCGTGGGAATGCCGGGCGTAGCAGACCTCGCGGCCGTCGGCGATGGAGCGGGCTTCGATGAAGGGCAGGGCGTCGTCGCGCCAGAAACGCGGGGCTTTGTCTGCATCTTTGGCGACGATGTGCTTCATCTCGGTGTCCTTGGCGGGCCAGTACCTCAGTGTATTAGCTCTGGCCGGCAAAGGCTCGTTCCAGTTCGGCGATGTCGAGTTTTTTCATCTGCAACATCGCTTGCATGGCACGCTGGGATTTTGCCGTGTCGGGGTCTTGCATCATGTGCATCAGCGCCACCGGCACGATTTGCCACGACACGCCGAATTTATCCTTGAGCCAGCCACATTGCTGCGCCTGCACAGGCCCGCCGGCGGTCAGGTTGCCCCAGAAGTGGTCGACTTCCTCCTGATTCTGACAATTGACCTGGAACGACACCGCTTCGTTGAAGGTGAACACTGGCCCACCATTGAGACCGGTGAAGGTCTGGCCATCAAGCTCGAAGCTGACCGTCATCACCGAACCTTCCGGGCGGCCGTGGATTTCCTGACCGGCCTTGCCGTAATGGGTGATGGCGGTGATTTTCGAGTGATCGAAGATCGAGCAATAAAACTTCGCCGCCGCTTCGGCCTGATCGTCGAACCACAGGCAGGGTGTAAGCTTTGGAAAGCGTTGCATGGCGGTTGTCCTCGGCAGGTTGTACACGCTGGACTATCAGATTAGCCAGCCTGTAGGCGATTGGACGGACCGTAGATCGACAAGTCCGTAGCAGCTGCTACGGGACGGGAGCGACCGGTGGTCGATGAACATGGCTTGTGGGTCAAATTGCGCTTAGCTGTAGGGATGACCCAAGGCGCCGCGTAGGTATTTCGCTGCCACAGCGGCGCCCCTTCAGAACACTGTGAGTCTGAGGAAATCCGCCATGCTGACCCTGAACATCAATGGCAAGGACCAGGAACTGGATGTCCCCGCGGACATGCCGTTGCTCTGGGTTCTGCGCGATGTCGCGCACCTGACGGGCACCAAATTCGGTTGCGGCATGGCCCAGTGTGGTGCCTGCACCGTACACGTCGACGGCGCGCCGCTGCGCTCCTGCATCACGCCCGCCACGGCGGTGGCCCACGGGCAGAAAATTCTCACCATCGAAGGTCTGTCCAGCGACGGCTTGCACCCGGTGCAGCAGGCCTGGGCCGAACTCGACGTGGTTCAGTGCGGTTATTGCCAGTCCGGGCAGATCATGTCGGCGGCCGCGTTGCTGGCGAAGATCCCCAAGCCTACCGACAGCGACATCGACCAGGCGTTGTCCGGCAACATTTGCCGCTGCGGCACCTACCCAAGAATCCGCGCGGCGGTCAAACGCGCCGCCGAGATCGGTTGAGGTTGAAGCCACGTTGAAGGGAGTCTGAGCCATGCACAGCATCAACTCTGTCTCGCGTCGCGGTTTTCTCAAGAGCAGTGCCGTGTTGGGTGGCGGTCTGGTGGTGGGGTTTGTCATCCCTGGCAGCCATCGCTTTGCCCTCGGCGCCGAGAATCAAGGAGAGGTGTTCGCGCCCAATGCCTTTTTACGCATCGGCAACGACAACAGCGTCACTGTGCTGCTCGGCCATTCGGAAATGGGCCAGGGCATGTGGACCGGCCTGACCATGTTGATCGCCGAAGAACTGGACGCCGATTGGTCGAAAATTCGCGTCGAACACGCGCCAGCCTCGGCCGCCGAGTATGGCCTGCCGGCGTTTGGCGGAATGCAGATCACCGGCGGTTCGACCTCGACCTGGATGGAGTTCGATCGCTATCGTCAGGCCGGCGCAACGGCGCGCCTGATGCTGATCGACGCGGCGGCCAAGCGATTCGACATGGCGCCTTCGCAGATCCGCACCGAGTCGGGCGTGGTGATTGCTGGCGACAAGCGCGCTACTTACGGCGAACTGGCGGATGACGCCGGCAAGTTGCCGGTGCCGGATCCGGCCTCGATCAAGTTCAAGGAGGCCAAGGACTGGAAGGTCATCGGCAAACCCACCAAGCGTCTCGACACCCCGGAGAAAATCACCGGGCAGGCGAAGTTCGGCATGGACGTGCAATTCGACGGGCTCATGACCGCGGTGGTCGCTCGGCCGCCAGTGTTCGGTGGCAGCGTCAAATCCTTCGAAGGCGCCGAAGCGCTGGCGGTGCCGGGCGTGCACAAAGTGGTGCAGGTGCCCACGGGAGTCGCGGTGATTGCCGATCATTATTGGGCGGCGAAGTTGGGGCGCGATGCGCTGAAGGTTGTATGGGAACCGGGGCCGAACGCCGGGCTCGACAGCCAGCAACTGCTGGAAAGCTTCCGTAAACTCGCCGCCACCCCCGGGACCTCGGTCAGCCAGGCCGGGGACGCGACGGTGATGTTGGGCAGAGCGGCGAAGACTATCGAGGCCGAATACAGCGTGCCGTACCTGGCCCACGCACCGATGGAACCGCTCAATTGCACGGTGAAAATCACCAAGGACAAATGCGAAATCTGGACCGGCACGCAGTTCCAGACCCTGGATCAGATGATCGCGGGGAAGATCACCGGGCTCAAACCCGAACAGGTCGAGATCCACACCCAATTCCTCGGTGGCGGCTTCGGGCGTCGGGCCAACCCGACCTCGGATTTTGTCAGCGAGGCGGTGTACGTCGCCAAAGCGGCGGGCGAACCGGTGAAAACCGTCTGGTCCCGAGAGGATGACATTCGCGGCGGTTACTATCGCTCGGCATTCCTGCATCAGGCACGCATCGGGCTGGACGCCGACGGTATGCCGATCGCCTGGAAGCATGTGCTGGTCGGACAGTCGATCATGGCCGGCACGTCGTTCGAGGCGACCATGGTCAAGGACGGTGTCGACAAAACCTCCGTCGAAGGTGTGGCCGGCAGTCCCTATTTTGAGGGGCTGGCCAATCACCTGATCGACCTGCATTCCCCGCAAACCGGCATCAGCGTGTTGTGGTTGCGGTCGGTGGGGCATACCCATACGGCATTCGTCATGGAGTCGTTGATCGATGAGCTGGCAGAGGCGGCCGGCAAGGATCCGGTGGAATACCGACGAACCTTGCTCAAGGCGCATCCACGGCATCTGGGGGTGCTGAATCTGGCGGTGGAGAAAGCCGACTGGAAAGCGCCGTTGCCGGACGGCCACGCATTGGGCGTGGCGGTGCATGAGTCTTTCGGCAGCTACGTCGCCCATGTGGCGGAGGTGTCGCAGGACAACCTGGCGATTCGCGTACACCGGGTGGTGTGTGCGGTGGATTGCGGCATTGCGGTCAACCCGCAGAGCATCGCCGCGCAGATGGAGTCAGGCATCACCTTCGGCCTCGGATTTACCTTGCACAGCAAACTGACGTTCAAGAACGGTCAGGTGCAGCAGTCCAATTTTCACGACTATCAGGTGCTGCGCCTGAACGAAATGCCCGTGGTCGAAGTGCATATCGTCCCCAGCACCGACAAACCCGGCGGCATCGGCGAAGTCGGTGTACCGCCCGTGGCGCCGGCCGTGGCGAACGCGGTGTTTGCCTTGACCGGGCAGCGTCTGCGGGAACTGCCGCTGCAATTGTCGGGGGTGTGACATGAAACGACATCTGTTGCTGGGCGCGGTGGTGCTGATCGGGCTGACTGGCTATGCCTCAGACCTGTTCGCTGATGAAAAAGAGGCGCTGAAGGCGTTTGACACGGTACAGAAGGTGTTCCAGAGCCCGCGCTGTCAGAACTGTCATATCCCCGGCGATTCGCCTTTACAGTTCGACGCCGGCAATCCTCACGCGATGAGGGTGGTTCGCGGGATGGATGGCAAAGGGGCGGCCGGTCTGCCGTGTGCCAGTTGCCATGCCGAAAGCAATCCGCCCGCCAGTTATGGGCCTCACGCACCGCCCGGAGCGCCGCATTGGAGCCTGCCGCCGGCCGCGCACAAAATGGCCTGGATCGGTCTGCCGCCCGACAGGTTGTGCGCGATGATCAAGGACCGTTCCAGTAATGGTGATCGTGATTTTGCGGCACTGATCAAACATGTCAGCGAGGACAAACTGGTGCTCTGGGGCTGGCATCCAGGTGAGGGACGGACGCCAGTGCCGGTGCCCCACGACATTTTCGTCACCCAGTTCAAACTCTGGGCGGACGCTGGAGGGCCGTGTCCGGTGGCGGGTAGCTGACCAGCGGCGCGTTTATAAGGAGTCAAACCGGGTGTGAACGACTCTAACGTTTATATCCATCAAGGGAGTGAGTAATGCTAACCCCAGACAAACCGCTCAAACCCGGCGCGGGCACGCCGAACGTCCTCGACGGCGCCGTGCAGGACCGCGATGTACTGCGCGACCTGGCGCGCAAGGCCGAGCAAGAACTGATGGGCGTGCAGATGGCGAGCATGGATGAGTTGACGCTGCTGTCCAATCGTCATGGCTTCGAGGCTCTGGCCCAATTGGCGCTGGAGGCCTGTCGGCAGTTGGGCCAACCTGCGACCCTGTTGTTTTTCGACCTTGATGACTTCAAGCACATCAACCGGTTGTATGGGCGTGCCGAGGGCGACAACGCCCTGAAAACCTTTGCCGACGTGTTGCGCATCGCTTTTCGTGAAAGCGATGTGATCGGTCGGCTGGGCAGCGATGAGTTTGCTGCCTTGTTGACCGGTGCCAACACGGTGGAGATTGCCGCAATCAGGGCGCGCCTCGAAGAAATACTCGATGAGCGTAATGCCACGGTGCATCGTGGCTATGACATTCGCTTCAGTGTCGGGCAGATCGAGTTTGATGCCCAGCTAACCCAAACGGCGCAAGACCTGCTGGCTCTGGTCGATAAGGCGTTGCGTGCCCGACAGTTCGAAGCTCGTCATTCTTGAATGGCGCCTTGCAAAACCGCTGCAACGTGCTCGGCCGTTCGTAACAGCTGACCATCCTCTCTGAACCTTCCGATCATCTGTAGCCCGACAGGCAACATGGCTTGGCCGGGCCTCAGCGGGATGTTCAGTTGCGGCAAGCCAAACGCCCCCCAAAACTTGATGAAGTCCGACGGCCCGGTGCTTTCCAGGCCGACCGGCGCGACCATCCCGCAAGAGGCGCCGAGCATGGCGTCGAAAGGGCGGCAAAGCTCGCTCAAGCGTGGGGCAAGATCAGCCAGGCGCGCCTTGGCAGCGGATTCCTGTTGCCAGGTTGTGGTCGCCGCCCGCTCGAACATGGCCAGGGTCGAAGGGCTCAATTGTGTTCGGTGTTGTTGAAACTCCTTTGCCAGCGAGCGGGCACCTTCGCAATCGTTAATCAACTGATGATCGTCGAATACACCGGCAAACTCATCCGGCAGCCGTACTTCGCTCACGTGATGGCCGGCGCTGCGCAACTGATCCACCGCCTGTTCCAGGGCAAGGACCACGTCGGAGTCCACTTGATCCCAGCGTGACGTGCGGCAGAACCCCAATTGCAGTGGACGCCGCTCGATGCCAGGCATCACGAACCCGGGAATCAACACGCGCGCTACCAGGTGCAGGTCGCGCACTGACTGGCCATACCAACCCACGGTGTCGAAGCTCGGCGCCAACGGTTTTACCCCTTCCAGCGACACCAGCCCCAGCGACGGTTTGAAGGCGAAGAGGCCGCAGTAGGATGCCGGCTTGAGCAACGAGCCTGCGGTCTGGGTGCCCAGCGCCAGGGCAAAGAACCCTGCAGCCATCCCGGCCGCCGAGCCCGCGCTGGAGCTGCCCGGCGTTCGCGTAAGGTCGTGGGGATTGCGGGTTGGACCGGTGTGCATGTACGCAAACTCGGTGGTATGGGTCTTGCCCATGATCAGCGCCCCGGCCTGGCGCAGCAGCGTCACGACGTGGGCGTCCCGGGAGGGTTGATGGTCGGTATAAATGGGTGAATAGAACTGTGTGGGGTAGGCAGCGGTGTCGAAAATGTCTTTGATGCCCACGGGGACGCCGGCCAGCAGGCCCTGGCCGTTGTGCTGCGCCGCATCGGCGCGGACCTGCCGGGCGTCGAACGAGACAAAAGCCTGGATCTCCGGCTCCCGCGCCTGAATGCGCTGAAGAAAGGTTTCGGCGATGATGGCGGCGGTAGTTTCGCCATTGACCACCGCTTGACTGAGGGTGGTGGCGTCAAGGGGCGAGCGGGTCATTTGGCGAACAACTGATTGATATTTTTGAACGCCTTGAACTCCAGAGCATTGCCGCAGGGATCGAAAAGAAACATCGTGGCTTGTTCGCCCACCAATCCCTGAAACCGGATGCCCGGCTCGATCACGAAGTGTGTGCCCAGGGCTTTCAGGCGTTCGGCCAGCGCCTCCCATTCTTCCATCGGCAATACCACACCGAAATGCGGCACCGGTACGTCGTGGCCATCCACGACGTTGGTATGGGCGGCTTCCTGAGAAGCGTTTTTCGGGGCCAGATGAATCACCAGTTGATGGCCGAAAAAGTTGAAATCGACCCAGTGATCGCTGGAGCGACCTTCTTCCAGGCCGAACACCTCGCCATAGAAACGCCGGGTAGCGTCCAGATCGTAAACCGGGATGGCCAAATGAAAAGGGGACAGTTGCATCGGATGTGCCTCGACGGGTTGAGCGTTGAGGCTGAGTTTAGTCCTGTGCTTTTTGATTAAAAGACGATAGTTTTTGCAGCGAGCTCAAATTATTTCGATCAATTGGGGAGCCGTATGCTGCGGGAACTGAAAACCTTCATTGCCGTGACGCGCCATGGCACGTTCGCAGCGGCAGGCATGCACATCGGCCTGACTCAGTCGGCGGTCAGCGCGCAGATCCGCAATCTGGAGCAGGCGTTGGGCATACGTCTGTTCGATCGCACCGGGCGTCAGGCGCTCCTCAATGCCGCAGGGCAACGAGCGTTGCCGATGGCTCAGGAAATGCTCGAGATCTTCAGTCGCATGGCCGTTAGTGATGACATCAGCGAGTTTCGTGGCGAATTGAAGATCGGCGCGGTGGCTACCGTCCAGACCGGTTTGTTGCCACGGGCGCTGTTGCGACTCCGGCAACAGGCGCCATTGCTGGAGGCGAAACTGGTGCCGGGGGTATCCCTGAACCTGCTGAGCCAGGTGGACACTGGCGAAGTGGACCTGGCAATTCTGATCAAGCCGCCGTTTGAATTACCCAAGGAATTATCGGTGCAAGTCATTCGCCGGGAGCCGTTTGTGCTGATCGTGCCGGCCGACCTCGAGGGGGATGACCCGCTGCAGTTACTCGCCAGCCATCCCCACGTACGCTACGACCGCAATTCATTCGGTGGGCGATTGGTGACGCGTTTTTTGCGCGAGAAGCAGATTGACGTGCAAGTAGCGCTGGAGCTCGACGAGCTGGAAGCGATCGTGAAGATGGTTGAGTGCGGACTCGGCGTTTCACTGCTGCCCGAGGCAGGGCTGTGGCTGGAGCATGGGGCGAAGGTCCGGATCATCCCGCTGGGAGAGCTGACGTTCTACCGGGAGATCGTGCTGTTGCAGCGTTATAGCCAGCGCACACAGCCGATCCAGCAGTTGTTTGCCCAGTGTTTGTTGTGAAGATCTTTTGAATTTGAGGGCACAAAAAACCCGCCTGAAGAGGCGGGTTTTTTAACGGCTAACCGAAGATCACTCTTCGATGTTACCCATGGCGGTGGTGTTGAAGCCGCCGTCTACGTACATGATTTCGCCGCTGATGCCGGACGCCAGGTCCGAGCACAGGAAGGCGCCGGCGTTGCCGACTTCTTCGATGGTGACGTTACGACGCAGCGGGGTTTGCGCTTCGTTGGCGGCCAGCATTTTGCGGAAGTTCTTGATGCCGGAAGCGGCGAGGGTGCGGATCGGGCCAGCCGATACGCAGTTGACGCGGGTGCCGTCCGGGCCCAGGGAGCCGGCCAGGTAACGTACGCCAGCTTCCAGGGAAGCCTTGGCCATGCCCATTACGTTGTAGTTCGGCATGGTGCGCTCGGCGCCCAGGTACGACAGGGTCAGCAGGCTGCCATTGCGGCCTTTCATCATTTCGCGACCAGCCTTGGCCAGGGCCACGAAGCTGTAGGCGCTGATGTCGTGAGCGATGCGGAAACCTTCACGGGTGGTGGCTTCGGTGAAGTCGCCGTCCAGTTGGTCGCCCGGGGCGAAGCCGACGGAGTGCACGATGCAGTCCAGGCCGTCCCACTTCTTGCTCAACTCTTCGAAGACCTTGGCGATTTCGGCATCGCTGGCCACGTCGCACGGGAAGCACAGCTCAGGGCTCGACCCCCAGCCTTGTGCGAATTCTTCGACACGACCCTTGAGTTTGTCGTTCTGATAAGTGAAGGCAAGCTCAGCGCCCTCGCGATGCATGGCGGCAGCGATGCCGGATGCGATGGACAGCTTGCTGGCGACACCGACGATCAGTACGCGCTTACCGGCGAGAAAACCCATGTGTTGCTCCTCTCTTTCAGGTTTATTGCGCAGTGGCTGGTGCCAGAAAAGCGGCTTCCAGCAACTGCTGTGTATACGGATGTTGGGGGGCGGCAAAAATACTTTGCGCGTCTCCCTGTTCGACCACTTGGCCATGCTTGACCACCATCAGTTGGTGGCTCAGCGCTTTGACGACAGCCAGGTCATGGCTGATAAACAAATACGTCAGGTTGTACTTGGTTTGCAGTGAACGTAGCAGCTCCACCACTTGGCGTTGCACGGTGCGGTCGAGGGCCGAAGTCGGCTCGTCCAGCAGAATCAACGCCGGTTTTAGCACTAAAGCCCGGGCAATGGCGATTCTCTGCCGCTGCCCACCGGAAAATTCATGGGGGTAGCGGTGCCGGGTTTCCGGATCCAGGCCTACCTCCTTGAGTGCCGCAATAATCGCTTGTTCCTGCTCGGCCTCGGTGCCCATCTTGTGGATCCGCAGGCCTTCACCGACGATCTGGCTCACGCACATCCGTGGGCTCAGGCTGCCGAAAGGGTCCTGGAACACCACCTGCATTTCCCGCCGCAGCGGCCGAACCTGTTGCTGCGTCAGGCAGTCTAGCTGCTTGCCTTCAAAACGGATTGCCCCTTTGCTGCCGATCAGCCGCAAAATCGCCAAACCGAGCGTCGACTTGCCGGAACCGCTTTCTCCCACAATCCCCAGGGTCTGTCCCTGGGGCAGGCTGAAATTGATGCCGTCCACCGCCTTGATGTGGTCGACGGTCTTTTTCAGAAAGCCTTTCTTGATCGGGAACCAGACTTTCAGGTCCTCGACTTGCAGCAAGGGCGGGCCAATCAAATTGGTCGCAGGCTTGCCGCTGGGCTCTGCTGCCAGCAGTTCCCGGGTGTATGGATGCTGCGGCGCGCGGAACAATTCTTCGCACGATGCCTGTTCGACGATGCAACCGCGCTGCATGACACATACGCGATGCGCAATTCTTCGTACAAGGTTCAAATCGTGACTGATCAGTAACAGCGCCATGCCCAGGCGGGCCTGCAATTCCTTGAGCAATTCGAGGATTTTCAGCTGAACAGTCACGTCCAGCGCGGTGGTCGGTTCGTCGGCGATCAGCAGTTCCGGCTCGTTGGCCAGGGCCATGGCGATCATGACCCGCTGGCGCTGGCCACCGGACAATTCGTGGGGCAGGGCCTTGAGACGTTTCTCGGGTTCCGGGATGCCGACCATCTCCAGCAGCTCCAGCGTGCGCCTGGTCGCGACTTTGCCGGTCAGGCCCTTGTGGATGCCCAATACCTCGTTGATCTGCTTCTCGATCGAGTGCAGCGGGTTGAGCGAGGTCATCGGCTCTTGAAAGATCATCGCGATCCGGTTGCCGCGGATGTGGCGGATGGTTTTCTCTTTCAGCTCCAACAGGTTCCGGTCTGAATAGGTGATGGTGCCGGACGGATGCCGGGCCAGCGGGTAGGGCAACAGCCGCAGGATCGAGTGGGCGGTCACCGATTTGCCGGAGCCGCTTTCACCTACCAGCGCCAGGGTTTCGCCGCGCTTGATGTCGAAGCTGACGCCTTCGACCACCCGCTGAACGTGCTCGCCAACGACAAATTCGACGGCCAGGTCGCGCACTTCGATCAGATTGTCCTGATTCATTTCACTTCCTCGGGTCGAAGGCATCGCGAGCGGACTCGCCTATAAACACCAGCAGACTCAACATCAACGCCAGCACCGCAAACGCACTCATACCGAGCCACGGCGCTTGCAGGTTGGATTTGCCCTGCGCCACCAACTCACCCAGCGACGGGGCGCCCGGCGGCAAACCGAAGCCAAGGAAGTCGAGGGCGGTCAGCGTACCGATGGCGCCGGTCAGGATGAACGGCATGAAGGTCATGGTCGAGACCATGGCGTTGGGCAAAATGTGGCGGAACATGATCGCACCATTCTGCATGCCCAGCGCCCGGGCCGCGCGCACGTATTCCAGATTCCGCCCGCGCAGGAACTCGGCGCGTACCACATCCACCAGGCTCATCCACGAAAACAGCAACATGATCCCCAGCAGCCACCAGAAGTTCGGCTGCACGAAACTGGCGAGGATGATCAGCAGGTACAGCACCGGCAGCCCGGACCAGATCTCCAGGAAACGCTGCCCGGCCAGGTCGACCCAGCCGCCATAAAAGCCCTGCAAGGCGCCGGCGATCACGCCGATGATCGAGCTGAGAATGGTCAGCGTCAAAGCGAACAGCACCGAAATCCGGAAACCGTAAATCACCCGGGCCAACACGTCGCGGCCCTGATCGTCGGTGCCCAGCAGGTTGTCGGCGGACGGCGGCGCGGGGGCCGGGACTTTCAGGTCGTAGTTGATGCTCTGGTAGCTGTAGGGGATTGGCGCCCACACCACCCAGGCGTCCTTGGCCTTGAGCAGTTCGCGGATGTACGGGCTCTTGTAGTTGGCTTCCAGCGGGAATTCGCCGCCGAACGCGGTTTCCGGATAGCGCTTGAGCGCCGGGAAGTACCAGGCGTTGTCGTAATGCACCACCAGCGGTTTGTCGTTGGCGATCAGCTCGGCGCCGAGGCTTGCGCCGAACAGAATCAGAAACAGCCACAACGACCACCAGCCTCGCTTGTTGGCCTTGAACAGCTCGAAACGTCGGCGATTGAGAGGGGACAGGTTCATCTCAATGCTCCCGGCTTTCGAAGTCGATGCGCGGATCGACAAGGGTGTACGTGAGGTCGCCGATCAGCTTCAGCACCAGCCCCAGCAGCGTGAAGATGAACAGCGTGCCGAAGACGATCGGGTAGTCGCGGTTGATCGCTGCTTCGAAACTCATCAGGCCGAGGCCGTCGAGGGAGAAGATCACTTCCACCAGCAATGAGCCGGTGAAGAAGATCCCGATGAGCGCTGAAGGGAAACCGGCGATCACCAACAGCATCGCGTTGCGAAACACATGGCCGTAGAGCACGCGGTGACGGGTCAGGCCCTTGGCCTTGGCGGTGACCACGTATTGCTTGTTGATTTCGTCGAGGAAGCTGTTTTTGGTCAGCAGCGTCATGGTCGCGAAGTGGCCGATCACCAGTGCAGTGACCGGCAGAGCCAGGTGCCAGAAATAATCGAGGATCTTGCCGCCGGTGCTGAGCTCATCAAAGTTGTTCGAGGTCAGGCCCCGTAGCGGGAACCAGTCGAAATAGCTGCCGCCGGCAAACACCACAATCAGCAGGATGGCGAACAGGAACGCCGGGATCGCGTAGCCGACAACGATCGCTGAACTGGTCCACACATCGAAGTGGCTGCCGTGTCGCGTCGCCTTGGCGATCCCCAGCGGGATCGACACCAGGTACATGATCAGCGTGCTCCATAGCCCGAGAGAGATCGACACCGGCATCTTTTCCTTGATCAGGTCGATGACCTTGGCGTCGCGGAAGAAGCTGTCGCCGAAATCCAGGGTGGCGTAGTTCTTGATCATGATCCACAAGCGTTCCGGCGCCGATTTGTCGAAGCCGTACATGTGCTCGATTTCCTTGACCAGCGCCGGGTCCAGGCCTTGCGCCCCACGATAGGCCGAGCCGGCCACCGACACTTCGGCACCGCCGCCGGCAATGCGGCTGGTGGCGCCTTCGAAGCCTTCGAGCTTGGCGATCATCTGTTCCACCGGCCCACCGGGGGCGGCCTGGATGATCACGAAGTTGATCAGCAAAATGCCAAACAGGGTCGGGATGATCAGCAGCAGTCGCCGAAAAATATACGCCAGCATCTGATTACTCCGTGCCCGCAGGGTCGGCTTGCAGTTTGGTTTCGACTTCTATCGCAGGTGTCGCGTCGGGCTTGACCCACCAGGTGTTGATGCCGATGTCATATTTGGGCGAAACCTTCGGGTGGCCGATGTGGTTCCAGTACGCCACGCGCCAGGTCTTGATGTGCCAGTTGGGGATCACGTAATAGCCCCATTGCAGCACCCGGTCCAGCGCCCGGGCGTGGGCCACCAGGCTTTTGCGTGAATCGGCGTTGATCAGTTGCTCGACCAGTTGGTCCACCACCGGGTCTTTCAGGCCCATGGAGTTGCGGCTGCCGGGTTTGTCGGCGGCGGCGGTCATCCAGAACTCGCGCTGTTCGTTACCCGGCGAGTTGGATTGCGGGAAGCTGCCGACGATCATGTCGAAGTCCCGGGAGCGTACGCGGTTGATGTATTGCGAGACGTCGACCCGACGGATCACCAGGTCGATGCCCAGGTCGCTGAGGTTGCGCTTGAACGGCAGCAGTACCCGCTCGAACTCAGTCTGGGCCAGCAGGAACTCGATGGTCACCGGTTTGCCGGTGGCGTCGACCATCTTGTCGTCGACGATCCGCCAGCCGGCCTCTTGCAGCAGTTGATAGGCTTTGCGTTGCTGAGTGCGGATCATGCCGCTGGCGTCGGTCAGCGGGTTCTGGAACGCCTCGCTGAACACCTGCTCGGGAATCTTGCTGCGGAACGGGTCGAGAATCGCCAGTTGGTCGGTGTCCGGCAGGCCGGTGGCGGCCATCTCCGAGTTTTCGAAGTAACTGCGGGTACGCACGTAGGCGCCGTTGAACAGTTGCTTGTTGGTCCACTCGAAGTCCAGCAACAGGGTCAGCGCTTGGCGCACGCGCACATCCTGGAACACCGGACGACGCAGGTTGAACACGAAGCCTTGCATGCCGGTGGGGTTGCCGTTGGGGATCTCTTCCTTGATCAGCCGCCCTTCGGTCACCGCCGGAATGTTGTAGGCCTTGGCCCAGTTTTTCGCGGACATTTCCAGCCAGTAGTCGAATTGACCGGCCTTGAGCGCTTCCTGCGCAACGGTGTTGTCGCGGTAATAGTCAGTGGTCATCACATCGAAGTTGTAGAACCCGCGATTGACCGGCAGGTCCTTGCCCCAATAGTCCTTGACCCGTTCATAGCGCACCGAACGCCCGGCCTTCACTTCGCTGACTTTGTACGGGCCGCTGCCGAGCGGCAGTTCCAGGTTGCCTTTGTTGAAGTCGCGGGAGGCCCACCAATGCTTGGGCAATACCGGCAGTTGGCCAAGAATCAGTGGCAGCTCGCGGTTGTTGGTGTGCTTGAACTTGAACAGCACTGTGAGGGGGTTTTCGGCGATCGCTTCTTCCACGTCGCTGTAATAGCCGCGATAAAGCGGGGCGCCATCCTTGATCAGGGTCTGGAAGCTGAACACCACGTCCTCGGCGCGTACCGGGTGGCCGTCGTGAAAATGAGCTTCGGGACGCAGATAGAAGCGCACCCAGCTGTTGTCCGGGGCTTTCTCGATCTTGCCGGCGATCAGGCCGTATTCAGTGAAGGGTTCATCCAGACCCTGTTTGGCCAGGGTGTCGTAGATCATGCTGATGTCGTCGGCCGGCACGCCTTTGCTGATGAACGGATTGAGGCTGTCGAAGCCACCGAACCCGGCCTGACGGAAGATCCCGCCCTTCGGCGCATCGGGGTTTACGTAATCGAAGTGCTTGAAGTCGGCCGGGTATTTCGGCGGCTCGTTGTACAGGGTCAAGGCATGTTGCGGGGCGGCGCAGGCCAGCCCGGCGAACAACAGACCGCTGGCCTGCAAGAGCAGGGCGCGTAAGGGAGTCATTGATCTTTCTCCGAAGATTTCAGCCACCACGCGCTCAGGCCCAGGGTATAGGGCGGCGTGGTGACGAAGGCGAACCGGTTGCGGTAGGCCAAACGGTGATAATTGAGGTACCAGTTGGGAATGATGTAGTGCTGCCATAGCAGCACCCGGTCGAGCGCCTTGCCGGCGGCGACTTGTTCATCCCGGGTCTGGGCGCCGAGCAGCTGTTCGAGCAAATGGTCGACCACCGGGTCGGCGATGCCTGCGTAGTTCTTGCTGCCCTTGATCCCGACCTGGCTGGAGTGGAAGTACTGCCATTGCTCCAGGCCCGGGCTGAGGGTCTGGTTGAGGGTCATCAGGATCATGTCGAAATCGAATTGATCGAGGCGCTGTTTGTACTGGGCGCGATCGACCGTGCGCAGCCGTGCGTCGATACCGATGCTGGCGAGGTTCTCGACGTAGGGCTGAAGGATCCGCTCCAGGTTCGGGTTGACCAGCAGGATCTCGAAGCGTAGCGGTTGGCCGATGCTGTTCTGCAGCCGCTGGCCATTGAGCTTCCAGCCGGCTTCGGCGAGCAGGCCCAAGGCCTTGCGCATGGTTTCGCGCGGAATGCCGCGGCCTTCGGTCTGCGGCAGGCTGAACGGCTCGGTGAGCAGCTTGGCGGGCAACTGATCGCGATAGGGCTTGAGCAACAGCCACTCGTGGCCGACCGGCAGTCCCGTGGCAGAGAACTCGCTGTTGGGGTAGTAACTCATGGCGCGTGTGTAGGCGCCGCTGAACAGCGTGCGGTTGGTCCACTCGAAATCGAACATCAGCCCCAGCGCTTCACGGACCTTGATCTGGGCGAAGGTCGACCGCCGAGTGTTCATGAACAGGCCCTGGCTCTGGGTCGGGATCTGGTGCGGGATCTGCGCCTTGATCACCTCGCCACGGCGCACGGCCGGGAAGTCGTAGCCGTTGTCCCAGTTCTTCGCCTGATGCTCGATGTAGATGTCGAACTCGCCGGCCTTGAACGCTTCGAAGGCCACGTCGCTGTCACGGTAGAACTCGACTTCCATGCGATCGACGTTGTATTTGCCGCGATTGACCGGCAGATCCTTGCCCCAGTAATCCTTGACCCGTTCGAAGACGATCTGCCGCCCGGGGGTTACCGAAGTGATGCGATACGGCCCGCTGCCCAATGGCGGTTCGAAGGTGGTGGCCTTGAAATCGCGATCTTTCCAGTAATGCTGGGGCAGCACCGGCAACTCGCCCAGGCGCAGGATCAGCAACGGATTGCCGGAGCGCTTGAAGACGAAGCGAATGCGCTGCGGGTTGAGGATGTCGACCCGCGACACTTCCTGCAGGTTGGTGCGGTATTGCGGATGACCTTCCTTGAGCAGCAGGCGATAGGAGAACGCGACATCATAGGCGGTGATCGGCGTGCCATCGTGGAAGCGCGCTTCGGGGCGCAGGTTGAACACCACCCAGCTGCGGTCCTCGCTGTATTCCACCGATTGGGCAATCAGGCCATAACTGGACGTCGGCTCATCGCCCGACGGCGCGTACTGGCCGGTGCCGACCATCAGCGGTTCGTTGAGTTCGTTGATGCCGTATTGCAGGAAGTTGGGCGTGGAAACCGGGCTCGAACCTTTGAAGGTGTAAGGGTTGAGCGTATCGAAGGTGCCAAACGCCATTACCCGCAACGTACCGCCCTTGGGCGCTTGCGGGTTGACCCAGTCGAAGTGGGTAAATCTGGCCGGGTACTTGAGCGTGCCGAACTGCGCATAACCGTGGCTTTCGCTGATCGTCGCGCTTGCGGAGGAGCTCAAGGCCAGGCTGATCAGGAGAAGGAGGAGGGGACGCTTCAAGTCAGAGATCCGATCCAGGCGGCTTGGGCTTTGTGGGCCGTACAGTAACAGCTTGTATCGACAGGAAAAAGACGGGGGCTTAATGCGTTGTTAACCGCTGCCTCGATAGCCCTGCGGATCGCAGAACCTGTGGCGAGGGAGCTTGCTCCCGCTCGGCTGCGAAGCAGTCGTAAACCCTAGTACGCGGCGTGTCAGAAGTTACCGGATTTCAGGTTTTGGGGCTGCTTCGCAACCCAGCGGGAGCAAGCTCCCTCGCCACAAAAGCCCCTAGGCAGGGCGTGCTGTTTAATGCGGGGAAGAAACCGTCAGCATCTGCCCCGGTTTCAGCGCCTGGCCTACCCGAGGGTTCCAGCGCTTGAGGTGTTGCATTTCGACATTGAAACGTTTGGCAACCATGTACAACGAGTCGCCTTGCTGGACCTTGTACTGGGTCTGCGGTTTCTGTTTGTCTGACTTGCCGCTGGTTTTGCTGTTCGCCGCCACGACAGTGTTGATGCGACCGCCGCTGCGCTTGCTGGTGTCCTGCATCACAAGGGTCTGGCCGACCTTGAGGTTCTTGCCGTTCAGTTTGTTCCAGCGTTGCAGGTCTTTGACGTCGACCTTGTTGGCCTTGGCAATGGAGGCCAGATTTTCGCCGCGTTTGACCCGGTAGGCGCGCTTGATGCTGGCGATTTCGCGCTCGTCGGCACCTTCGAACACCGGCTTGAGCGGCCGCTGGCTGATCAGCTCTTCAGGACGCATGGTCGACAGGCTGGCAGTCAGCAGTTGCGCCTTGGACGTCGGCACCAGCAGATGCTGGGGGCCGTCGATGGTAGTGCGTTGCTTGAAGGCCGGGTTGAGCTGGAACAGTTCGTCTTCGTCGATGTTGGCCACCGCGGCAACCTTGGACAGGTCCATGCGCTGGTTGATTTCGACGACCTGGAAGTACGGTTCGTTGGCGATCGACTTGAGGTTCACGCCATAGGCATCGGGCGCCAACACCACTTGCGACAGCGCCAGCAGCTTCGGCACATAGGCCTGGGTTTCCGCTGGCAGCGGCAGGTTCCAATAATCGGTTGGAAGGCCGAGCTTCTCATTGCGCTCGATGGCTCGGCTGACCGTGCCTTCGCCGGCGTTGTAGGCCGCCAGGGCCAGTAGCCAGTCACCGTTGAACATGTCGTGCAGGCGGGTCAGGTAATCCATGGCCGCGGTGGTCGAGGCGGTGATATCGCGACGGCCATCATAGAAACGGGTTTGACGCAGGTTGAAGTAACGCCCGGTGGAAGGAATGAATTGCCAAAGACCCACCGCGTCGGCCCGGGAATAGGCCATCGGGTTGTAGGCGCTTTCAATCACTGGCAACAGCGCCAGTTCCAGCGGCATGTTGCGTTCTTCAAGGCGTTCGACGATGTAGTGAATGTAGAGGCTGCCGCGTTCGCCGGCGTTTTCGAGGAAGGACGGGTTACTGGCGAACCACAGGCGCTGCTGCTCGATGCGCGGGTTGACGCCCAGGTTGTCCTGCAACTGGAAGCCCTGGCGCATGCGCTCCCAGACGTCCTGGGGAACTTGCGGTGTTGGTTTTTCGCTGAGCCAGATTGGTTTTTGCTTGGCTCGCGCGGCGATATTCGGTGTGTGTGTCGCTTCGGTCTGCGGCACATGGCTTGAACAGCCCGCCAAAGTGGCGGACACAGCCACCGCGATGGCTTGAGCCAAGCGGGTCAATGCGTCTGAATTGGTGGCTTTACGAATAGGTGACGACATTGGCTGGAAGTAAGTTCCGGGCGAAAATGTCGGGCGATTCTAGAAAGCACACCCCCTGCGGTCAACCATTCAGAATTTTTGTACCATTGCGCAGGCAGCTTAGAACGTATCTTTCCAAGCCCGCAATGCAGCAAAGACCGCACTCGGCGCCCGGTTTTCGGTTCCATTCCGTTCGTCCACTTTTTCTTTAACGGATGTTTCGCCGGTACGCAAAAACGGATTGGTGAGCTTTTCCAGCGCCAGGGTCGAAGGCAGCGTCATGATTCCGGCTTCCCGTTGACGGGTGACTTTGGCCAGTCGTTCGAGGGTGTCGGGATTGCCCGGTTCGACCGCCACGGCAAACTTCAGATTGCTCAGGGTGTACTCGTGGGTGCAGTAGACCAGCGTGTCTTCGGGAAGCGCCGCGAGGCGGCTCAGCGAGTGATGCATTTGCTCGGGCGTGCCTTCGAACAAGCGTCCGCAACCGGCAGCGAACAGGGTGTCGCCGCAAAACAAATGACCACGGTGGTAATAGGCGATATGCCCCAGGGTATGGCCCGGTACTGTGATGACATCGAAGTCCCAGCCCAGCACGTTGATCCGGTCGCTGTCCTTGAGGGCCACGTCCCGTGCCGGGATGGTCTCGCTGGCCGGGCCATGGACGGTTGCGTCTGTCGCTTTTTTCAGCCGCTCGACGCCGCCGACATGGTCATGATGGTGATGAGTGATCAGAATATCGCTTAACACCCAACCCGGGTGCGCCGCGAGCCACGCCTCTACGGGCGCGGCATCGCCCGGATCGACTACGGCGCAGCGCTGGGTGCTGTGGTCTTGTAACAACCAGATGTAGTTGTCGGTGAAGGCGGGCAGGGCACTGATCTGTATCATCGTCGGATTCGCCAAGCGGAAAACATTGGCGCATCTTAGAGCTTCCTGGCGCGTTGGAGAATGCAATGACCGATAAAGCGTTCGCTCAGGCTGATCCTGACTGGCTGGCATTGATCAGCGCGGCCCGTGACTGGCTGTCCGGTCCCATCGGGCAATTTTTGCTGGACGAAGAACGACGCATGCTCGAAGACGAGTTGGGGCGCTTCTTCGGCGGCTATCTGGTGCATTACGGCCCCTCGGCACAGACGCCACCGGCGGCGCCGCAGGTGCAGCGCAATGTGCGACTCGGCGCGCCGTTGCCGGGGGTCGAGATCGTCTGCGAAGAGCAGGCCTGGCCCTTGAGCGAGCATGCCGCCGATGTGGTGGTGTTGCAGCATGGGCTGGATTTCTGCCTGTCGCCACACGGCTTGTTGCGCGAAGCGGCGAGCAGTGTGCGCCCCGGCGGGCATCTGCTGATTATCGGGATCAACCCCTGGAGCAGTTGGGGCCTGCGTCATGTGTTCGCCCATGACGCCTTGCGCAAGGCGCGCTGCATTTCGCCGTCGCGGGTCAGCGACTGGCTGAACCTGCTGGGCTTCGCGCTGGAGAAACGCCGCTTCGGGTGCTATCGTCCGCCGCTTGCGTCACCTGCCTGGCAAGCTCGTCTGGCCGGTTGGGAGCGCAAGGCCGGTGACTGGCAATTGTCGGGTGGCGGCTTCTATTTATTAGTCGCGCGCAAGATCGTGGTGGGGCTGCGGCCGGTGCGCCAAGTGCGGCGCGAACCGATGGGCAAGCTGATTCCGTTGCCGATGGCCAAGGTCAATCGTCGTCACATCGAGCCGTAATACACTTTTTTATATTCCCGGCCGGGTATGCCCCGGCCTCGGGCATCGTCGGTCGCCGATCGGCGAGCCAGCGCATTTTCTGGATAGATTGGCATGAGCGATAGCGTAGAACTCTTCACCGATGGCGCCTGCAAGGGCAACCCTGGCCCAGGCGGCTGGGGCGCGTTGCTGGTGTGCAAGGGCGTTGAAAAAGAACTCTGGGGCGGCGAAGCCAACACCACCAACAACCGCATGGAGCTGATGGGGGCGATCCGTGGCCTGGAAGAGCTCAAGCGTTCTTGCGACGTGCTGCTGGTGACCGACTCCCAGTACGTGATGAAAGGCATCAACGAGTGGATGGCCAACTGGAAGAAACGCGGCTGGAAAACCGCCGCGAAGGAACCAGTGAAAAACGCCGACCTGTGGAAACTGCTCGACGAGCAGGTCAACCGCCACAACGTCACCTGGAAATGGGTGCGCGGGCACATCGGCCATCATGGCAACGAACGGGCCGACCAACTGGCCAACCGTGGCGTGGATGAAGTGCGCGGGTACAAGCAGGCTTGATTCCGGCGTAACACGGTCTATCTGAAAGACCCACGCGAGCGTGTTAACATCGCCGCTTTTGCACGATTGACCCGTTGAGAGCTGAGCACTGATGGCCACCAGATCCGTTGTACTCGATACCGAAACCACCGGCATGCCGGTGACCGACGGCCACCGGATTATCGAAATCGGTTGTGTCGAGTTGATCGGTCGGCGGCTGACCGGCCGGCATTTCCACGTTTACCTGCAACCGGATCGCGAGAGTGACGAAGGCGCCATCGGCGTCCACGGCATCACTAACGAATTTCTGGTGGGCAAGCCGCGTTTCACTGAAGTGGCCGATGAATTTTTCGAGTTCATCAAGGGCGCACAGCTGATCATCCATAACGCGGCGTTCGACGTTGGCTTTATCAACAACGAATTTGCCCTGATGGGCCAGCACGATCGCGCGGACATCACACAACACTGCACGATCCTCGACACCCTGATAATGGCCCGGGAACGTCACCCGGGGCAGCGCAACAGCCTCGACGCCTTGTGCAAACGCTATGGCGTCGACAACTCCGGCCGTGAACTGCACGGCGCCTTGCTCGACTCCGAGATTCTCGCCGACGTTTACCTGACCATGACCGGCGGCCAGACCAGCCTGTCGCTGGCCGGTAACGCGTCCGATGGCAACGGTTCGGGCGAAGGCGCCGATAATTCCGCCACGGAAATCCGTCGTCTGCCGGCCGATCGTCAGCCGACCCGGATCATCCGCGCCAGTGAAGAGGATCTGGCCCAACACGTTGCGCGCCTGGAAGCCATCGCCAAATCCGCCGGCGCGCCGTCGCTGTGGCAGCAATTGGCCGAGGCCAAGGCCCAGGCCTGAGTCCCTTCGAGCGGAAGGTTTTTTGTGGCGAGGGAGCTTGCTCCCGCTCGACTGCGCAGCAGTCGCAAATCCTGCCAATATGGTTCCGAGCGAATGCAGGGGGGGCGCTTCGCAGCCCAACGGGAGCAAGCTCACTCGCCACAGGTATCTTTCTCGACACCGAGTTTGCTGGCCACATGATGGTGCGCCGGCCGGCCCACTTCAGGGCATCCCCCTCGCCACATGCGCTCCAACCCTCTACCCTGAGGTGATTGGCAGGCCACGGTCTGCCGCCTCAGGACGCCGAGCCTCATGTATAAAGATTTGAAATTCCCGGTCCTGATCGTCCACCGCGACATCAAGGCCGACACCGTTGCCGGTGATCGTGTGCGTGGCATTGCCCGGGAGCTGGAGCAGGAAGGTTTCAGTATCGTTTCGGCGGTCGATTACACCGAGGGGCGTCTGGTCGCCTCGACCCATCACGGCCTTGCCTGCATGTTGATTGCCGCCGAAGACGCCAGCACCCACGCGCATCTTCTGCACAACATGGCCGAACTGATTCGCCTGGCGCGGGTTCGGGCGCCGGAGCTGCCGATTTTCGCCCTGGGCGAGCAAGTCACCCTGGAAAACGCCCCGGCCGACGCCATGGCCGAGCTCAATCAGCTGCGCGGCATTCTCTATTTGTTCGAAGACACCGTGCCATTCCTTGCCCGTCAGGTTGCCCGCGCGGCGCGCAAGTACCTGGACGGCCTGTTGCCGCCGTTCTTCAAGGCGCTGGTGCAGCACACCGCAGACTCCAATTATTCCTGGCACACGCCGGGGCATGGCGGCGGCGTGGCGTATCACAAGAGCCCGGTAGGGCAGGCGTTTCACCAGTTTTTCGGGGAAAACACCCTGCGTTCGGATTTGTCGGTGTCGGTGCCGGAACTCGGTTCGCTGCTCGATCACACTGGCCCGCTGGCTGAGGCGGAGGCGCGAGCGGCTCGCAACTTCGGCGCCGATCACACCTTTTTCGTGATCAATGGCACCTCGACCGCCAACAAGATCGTCTGGCATTCCATGGTGGCACGCGATGATCTGGTGCTGGTGGATCGCAACTGCCACAAGTCAGTGTTGCACGCGATCATCATGACCGGCGCGATTCCGCTGTACCTGTGCCCGGAGCGCAATGAGCTGGGGATCATTGGCCCGATTCCGTTGAGTGAGTTCAGCCGCGAATCAATCCAGGCCAAGATCGACGCGAGCCCGCTGACCCAAGGCCGCGAGCCCAAGGTCAAGTTGGCGGTGGTGACCAACTCGACTTATGACGGCCTCTGTTACAACGCCGAACTGATCAAACAGAGCCTGGGCAACAGCGTCGAGGTGCTGCATTTCGACGAGGCCTGGTTCGCCTACGCGGCATTCCACGAGTTCTTCGCCGGCCGTTATGGCATGGGCACGTCCCGCAGCGAAGACAGCCCCTTGGTGTTCACCACTCACTCCACACACAAACTGCTGGCGGCGTTCAGCCAGGCGTCGATGATTCACGTGCAGGACGGCGGCGCGCGGCAGCTGGATCGCGATCGTTTCAACGAAGCGTTCATGATGCACATCTCGACCTCGCCGCAGTACAGCATCATCGCCTCGCTGGACGTGGCCTCGGCGATGATGGAAGGGCCGGCCGGTCGTTCGCTGCTACAGGAAATGTTCGACGAAGCGCTGAGTTTTCGCCGGGCGCTGGCCAATCTGCGCCAGCATATCGCCGCCGATGACTGGTGGTTTTCCATCTGGCAGCCGCCCTCGGCGGAAGCGATCGAGCAGGTGGTCAGCGAAGACTGGCTGCTGCAACCCGACGCTGACTGGCACGGCTTTGGCGGCGTGACCGACGACTACGTGCTGCTCGACCCAATCAAAGTCACGCTGGTAATGCCGGGGCTGACGGCGGGCGGCGCGCTGAGTGCGCGCGGGATTCCGGCGGCGGTGGTCAGCAAGTTCCTCTGGGAGCGCGGGCTGGTCGTGGAAAAGACTGGGCTGTATTCGTTCCTGGTGCTGTTCTCGATGGGCATTACCAAGGGCAAATGGAGCACGCTGCTGACCGAGTTACTGGAGTTCAAGCGCAGCTACGACGCCAACGTCAGCCTGGCCACCTGCCTGCCGTGCGTGGCGCAACAGAACATGGCCCGTTATCAAGGCATGGGGTTGCGCGATCTGTGCGATCAATTGCACGCCTGTTATCGCAGCAACGCCACGGCCAAACACCTCAAACGCATGTACACGGTGTTGCCGGAAGTCGCGATGAAGCCAGCGGACGCCTATGATCAATTGGTACGCGGGGAAGTGGAGGCCGTTTCGATCGATGCCCTGGACGGGCGGATCGCGGCAGTGATGCTGGTGCCATACCCGCCGGGGATCCCGTTGATCATGCCCGGCGAGCGTTTCACCGAGTCGACCCGCTCGATCATCGATTACCTGAAGTTTGCCCGGGCGTTCGACAGCAGCTTCCCCGGGTTTGTCGCCGATGTGCATGGCTTGCAACATGAAGACGAGGGCAATGGACGGCACTACACCGTCGATTGCATCAAGGAATGAGGACCTTTGCGAGTATGCAGCCCGTCATGAATCCCAAATACCCGGGCCTCTCGGTGCGTGTCGCCGATGAGGGTTTTGCGGCTTATATCTGGGGCAGTGATTTCAGTTTTGAAGTCGCCGCCTATGGCGCAGCAGAAATCGGCAAGCCGGTGGCGCAGTGGCCGGTGACGCCAATCACCCCGTATCGCAAGTGCTACGGCATCGATCCCGAAGAGTTCAGCAGCTTTCGCGACGCCGCCGACAGTGCGATTTTCATGGCCTATCTGGATGATGAGCCGGTGGGCCACCTGGTGGTCAGCACCAACTGGAACGGTTTCGCCCATATCGATGAATTGGCGGTGCATGCACCGGCGCGTCGCCATGGCGTGGCCAAGGCGTTGCTGGACGTAGCGCAGTTCTGGAGCCGCAAGAAAAAGCTGCCGGGCATCATGCTGGAAACCCAGAACAATAATCTTGGGGCCTGCCGGCTGTATGAACGCTGTGGCTACGTGGTTGGCGGGATCGATCATCTGCGTTATCGCGGGATCGACCCGAACACCGCCGAAGTCGCATTGTTCTGGTATCGATTGTTCGATAACCCGCTGGAAAAACCGATCAGCTCGCCAGCATCGCCACGGCTTGTTCCGTGATGATGTCCAGCAGCGTCTGAACCGCCGAAGAGGGCTCGGCGTTTTTCAGGCGCAGGGCGTAGACGCTGACCGGTACCGCAGGCGCCAGCGGGCAGGCATCGAGCCCGGCCGATTTGGCGCCGAGGGCGGTAAACGGATCGACAATCGCCAGGCCTTCGCCGGCCTCGACCATGCTGCGCATCATTTGGTGCGTCTGCACTCGGGTCTGGATGACCGGGGCAGGGCGCAGCGCATGCAGCTTGTTGTCCAGCGCCGGGCTGAGCGGGTCGTGACCTTCCAGGCCGACCATCGACTGGCCGGCCAGGTCTTGCAGCGAGATGTACTTCTGTTTCGGTTGCAGCCAGCCATGGGGTGCCAATAGCTGGAGCTTGCCCTGGGCGATGACCTGGCAATCGATATCGGCGTGGTCCGGGTCGTGCAGGCTCAGGCCCAGATCGCTTTCGCGCAGCAGCAGGCTTCTGACAATCTCGCGGGTCGGTTGGCTCAGGAGGGTGCAAGGTGCATCGGGGAGGCGTCGGCGCAGCGCCGCAATGCTTTGCGGCAACAGCTGTTGCGCCAATGGCGGGGTGCAGATGATTCGCAAGGGTGGGGCCAGATATTGCTTGAGGCTGCTGGCCAGTCGCTGGACCGGCTCAAGGGCCTCGTAGACGCGGGCGATCTCGACCTGCAACTCCCGCGCCTCGCGCGTGGCTTGCAGACGGCCACGCACGCTGGCAAACAGCATGAAACCCAACTGATCCTCGGCATCGCGCAGCGTGCGTTCAACCTCGGTCACGGGCAACTGCAACCATTCGGCGGCGGTGCCCAGGTGACCGGTCTGCAGGAGCGCCTGGATCACTTCGATATGACGTAAACGCATGCGTGAAGTCCATGTTCAGCAGGTGAGGGAGTCAGTGACTGAATCCTAACTCAAGTGCGCGCATATGACTTCTGCTCATAACAGCGGGTTATGAAGCGACGTTCGTTTCAGGCTCGCGAATGAGGGTGACACCGGTTTGCACCAGCACAAACGCGTTGTCGTCGAGTTTGTTGACCCGATCGCCAATGGCCAGTTTATAGGTGGTGACAGGCGCAGAGCCGGCGAGGCCGTCGTGCGACAGGGTGGATTCCTGGAACTCATGCACGGAATAAACACGGCCTTCCGCGTCTCTTGCATGGAACTGACCGACGAGTACTGCTGCCATCTGCTTAGAACCTCTGGAGATAAATCACTCAATTTGCGGCTCTGTAGACCGTGGTTGGGCGAGGTAAGTTTTCCTACAGGAAAAAAATAGTCAGGGGCGGTGATTTTCCGTCGCCCGCTGGTTGAATCGTCATTTGATCATCTATAACTAGAAGCTCTTTCCATCGAACAGTCGAGTATCTTCCATGAGCAACGTCTACGAGATCGCCGTTCTGGTCGGCAGCCTGAGAAAAGCATCGATCAACCGCAAGGTCGCGCTGGCGCTGGCCGAGCTGGCGCCTGCCAATCTGAAGCTGACTATCGTCGAAATCGGCGATTTGCCGCTGTACAACGAAGACATCGATGGCGATTCACCGCCGGCAGCCTACAGCACTTTCCGACAACAGGTGCGTTCATCCGACGCGGTGCTGTTCGTGACCCCGGAATACAACCGTTCGGTGCCGGCGCCGTTGAAGAATGCGATTGACGTTGGTTCGCGTCCCTATGGCCAGAGTGTCTGGGACGGCAAGCCGGGTGCAGTGATCAGCGCTTCACCGGGCGCCGTCGGTGGATTTGGCGCCAACCACAATGTGCGCCAGTCGATGGTGTTTCTCAATGTGCCGTGCATGCAGCAGCCGGAAGCTTATCTGGGCGGCGCGGGTTCAGCGTTCGATGAGGCGGGCAAATTGTCGGAGTCGCTCAAGCCGTTCCTGCAGAAATTCATCAATGCGTATGCGCAGTGGGTCGAGCAGCATAAAAAGCCATGACCGCTTCCTTTTAGCTCGTAGCAGCTGCCTCGCAGGCTCGGCAGCTGCTACATCAGGCATTTCATCCAGCCTTCACTTTACGGTCTATTCAAACCTCCCTATATTCCGCGCTTCGTTTTTCCGTCGGGCTGGAACCGGGTCTATATGCTCATCGCATCGTTGATTTTTTTGCTGACCATCACCCTGGTGATCTGGCAACCCAAAGGCCTGGGCGTCGGCTGGAGTGCGGTATTCGGCGCGGTGCTGGCGCTGCTGTCCGGGGTGGTGCACCTGAGCGATATTCCGCTGGTATGGCAGATCATCTGGAATGCCACCGGCACCTTCGTTGCGCTGATTATCATCAGCCTGCTGCTGGATGAGGCGGGGTTCTTTGCCTGGGCCGCGTTGCATGTGGCCCGTTGGGGGCGGGGCAGCGGGCGCAAGCTCTTTGCTTATATGGTGCTGCTCGGCGCACTGGTCTCGGCGTTGTTCGCCAATGACGGCGCGGCGCTGATTCTTACGCCGATCGTGATTTCCATGCTGCTGGCGTTGCGTTTTTCCCCGGCGGCGACCCTGGCGTTCGTGATGGGGGCCGGTTTCATCGCCGACACCGCGAGCCTGCCGCTGGTGGTGTCGAACCTGGTGAACATTGTTTCGGCTGACTTCTTCAAGATCAGTTTCAACCGCTACGCCGCGGTGATGATCCCGGTCAATCTGGTAAGCGTGGCAGCGACCCTGGCGATGTTGATGGTGTTTTTCCGTCGCGACATCCCCCGTGATTACCATCCCGAGCAATTGGCAGACCCGGCCACCGCAATTCACGACACCGCAACGTTTTATGCCGGTTGGGTGGTGTTGGTGATTCTGCTGCTCGGCTGCTTTGCCCTTGAGCCGTTGGGCATTCCAATCAGCGCGATCTCCGCGGTGTGCGCTGCATTGCTGCTGGCCATTGCCGCTCGTGGCCACAAGATTTCCACGCGCAAGGTGATGAAAGAAGCGCCGTGGCAGATCGTGATTTTTTCCTTAGGGATGTACCTCGTGGTGTATGGCCTGCGCAACGCCGGGCTCACCGGGTATCTGGCCGGTTGGCTGGATGGCTTTGCCGGTTACGGCGTGTGGGGCGCGGCCATGGGCACCGGGGTGCTGACGGCGTTGCTGTCGTCGGTGATGAACAATCTGCCGACCGTGCTGATCGGCTTGCTCTCGATCGATGCCAGTCAGGCGACCGGCGTGGCGAAAGAGGCGATGATCTACGCCAACGTCATCGGCAGCGACCTGGGGCCGAAAATCACCCCGATCGGCAGTCTGGCGACCTTGCTGTGGCTGCATGTGCTGCAGCGCAAGAATATCCGGATTGGCTGGGGGTATTACTTCAAGGTCGGGGTTGTGCTGACGGTGCCGGTGTTGCTGGTGACGTTGGCGGCCTTGGCGTTGCGGTTGTCCTTTTAGGTTGCTGAAGATCAAGATCAAAAGATCGCAGCCTTCGGCAGCTCCTACGTTGACCGTGGACGACCCAATTTCCGCCGTCATGCCCGATTCCTGTAGGAGCTGCCGAAGGCTGCGATCTTTTTTGCTGTACCTACAAAAATCGAATCAACTCTGGCCCGGCACATTCGGCCAAAGATCGGACACCAGAAACAGCCGCTCGGCCTCTTCCCAATCCCCTTTGGCATTCTCTGTCAGCCGCACCATCAATTGTGCCGGTGCCAGCGGGTCCAGATCGCTCAGCCACGTGTCCAGCTGTTCAGCGCTCCAGGTCTGCTCCTTGGGATAGTGCGCCGGCGCCAGCCAGGCGTGGCGGGGCAGAGGTTGCCAGCGACCGAACGGACGCTGCACGACAAACTCCGCCCAGTCCTTCTGGTGCAGCCAGCTACCGCGCAAATGCTGAGGGTGGGCGCCACTCGGTGGTTCGGCCTGCCCTGGCCACGGATAGAGCAGATAACCGCCCAGCCATAGATGCGCGCTGAACTGCTGGATATCCAGCGACGCCAGCACCTCACGGCTCTCCGCCCGCGCGGAAATCGGCAATTGATGCTGGCTCAGGTGTTCCAGTTTGCGGTCCAGCCGATCATGACAACCCGGTCCGAGCCACTGCGCGGTGTCATGGCCGTCACCGTTCTGCGGGCCGAGGTAGAGCTTGATCGCCAGTTCCAGATGATGCACGCCATCGCGATCGCGCAGCAGCATGTCCAGTTCACCCAAGGTGTGGCCTTCACGGCGGATCGGCATGTTGGCGGCGATCAGCTCGATCCCCGGCGCGTGCCGCACGGCGTACTGCCACAGCCGTTCGTAGTACAAGCCCAGGCGCCGGGTCCTGGCCTGGGCCAGCCAGTGCAGCAAATCGTAACTGTCACGATCCAGTTGCCTGAGCCAGTGTTCCAGACGCTCCGGCGCCTGCACCCAATCACTGCCGGCCAGGGGGTGACGCTGCGGCCACGGGGTGGCGTCGAGCATCGGCGGCGCGAGGATGACCCAAGCCAGGTCGCGCACTTCAGGGTGGCGCAACTGGTGAGGTAACTGGAGCAAGTCTGGAAATAGGATCATCTTGCGAGCATAGCCCGAAACTAGAGCACACCGTTGTAGCTGAAAGGGTTTTGTCTACGCCGCGCTTTCGCCCATAATCGTGTTTTTCGCCGCCACACGCGTTAGGGGCCTCATGGAGCAATTTCGTAATATCGGCATCATCGGTCGCCTGGGCAGTTCTCAGGTGCTGGATACCGTCCGCCGACTGAAACGGTTTCTGCTCGATCGTCACCTGCACGTGATCCTCGAAGACACCATCGCCGAAGTCCTGCCGGGCCATGGCCTGCAAACTTCGTCGCGCAAGATGCTCGGTGAAGTCTGTGACATGGTGATTGTGGTCGGTGGTGACGGCAGCCTGCTGGGCGCTGCCCGGGCGCTGGCCCGGCACAACATCCCGGTGCTCGGTATCAACCGTGGCAGCCTGGGATTCCTCACCGATATTCGCCCCGATGAGCTGGAAGTCAAAGTCGCCGAAGTGCTCGACGGCCATTACCTGGTGGAAAACCGCTTCCTGTTGCAAGCCGAAGTCCGGCGCCACGCCGAGGCCATCGGCCAGGGCGATGCGCTGAACGATGTAGTGCTGCACCCCGGCAAGTCGACGCGAATGATCGAGTTCGAGCTGTACATCGACGGCCAGTTCGTCTGCAGCCAGAAGGCCGACGGCCTGATCGTTGCCACGCCGACCGGTTCGACCGCTTACGCGCTGTCTGCGGGCGGCCCGATCATGCATCCCAAGCTCGACGCTATTGTGATTGTGCCGATGTACCCCCATACCTTGTCGGGTAGGCCGATTGTGGTCGATGGCAACAGTGAGCTGAAAATCGTCGTGTCCAAAGATATGCAGATTTACCCGCAAGTCTCCTGTGACGGGCAGAACCACTTCACCTGCGCGCCCGGTGACACCATCACCATCAGCAAGAAAGCGCAGAAGCTGCGGCTGATTCACCCACTCGACCACAACTACTACGAAGTCTGCCGGACCAAGCTCGGCTGGGGCAGCAAGTTGGGTGGTGGAGGCGACTGATGCTCGATCCCGCGCGTAGCTACGACCTGATCGGTGACGTGCACGGTTGCGCTCTGACCCTTGAGCACTTGCTCGACCGGCTCGGTTACCACAAACAGGCAGGTGTCTGGCGGCACCCGTCGCGCATGGCGGTGTTCCTCGGCGACATCATCGACCGCGGCCCGCGGATTCGCGAGGCGCTGCACATCGTCCACGACATGGTCGAGGCCGGCCAGGCGCTGTGCATCATGGGCAACCATGAATTCAACGCCCTCGGCTGGAGCACGCCGGCGCTGCCGGGCAGCGGCAAACAGTTCGTGCGCGAGCACACCCCGCGCCACGCCCGCCTGCTTCAGGAAACCCTGACCCAGTTCGAAGATCATCCCCAGGATTGGCACGACTTCCTGCAATGGTTCTACAAGCTGCCATTGTTCGTCGATGCCGAGCGTTTCCGCGTGGTGCATGCCTGTTGGGATGCCAGCCTGATCGAGCCGTTGCGCGGGTTGTTCCCCGACGGTTGCATCGACGAGCATTTCCTCCAGGCCTCCGCGGTGCCCGGCAGTTTCGCCTGCACCGTGTTCGATCGCCTGCTGCGCGGCACCGACATGCGCTTGCCCCACGGCTTGACCATGACCAGCGGCGACGGCCTGACGCGCTCGTTCTTCCGCACTAAATTCTGGGAAGACGACCCACAAACCTACGGAGACATCGTGTTCCAGCCCGACGCCTTGCCCGAGCCGGTGGCCCGCACACCGCTGTCGTCCAGCGAAAAAGACAACTTGCTGCGCTACGGTATCGAAGAGCCGATGTTGTTCGTCGGCCACTACTGGCGCAGCGGCAAACCGGCGCCGATCCGCCCGAACCTGGCGTGCCTGGATTACAGCGCGGTGCTCTACGGCAAACTGGTGGCGTATCGTCTGGATCAGGAAACCCGTCTCGACCCGCATAAATTTGTCTGGGTGGATGTCGAGCGGCCGGAGGTGATGCAATGACGGCGGTGGCGGTATTGCGCCTGCCGCTGGCGGTGGATTTGAGCGGGTTCGTCAAACTGCTGCAGCGCATGCAAGTGCCCCATCGGGTCAGCGAAGAGGCGGGCGAGCAGGTGCTGTGGGTGCCGGCCAGCATCAGCGAAGACGTGCGCTCGTTGTATGAACGCTTTCCGGCCGGCGACCCCGATCAGCAACTGGATATCCCGGTGGCGCCGACCCTGCAGCGTCCGGGTTTTGTCGAGCAGTTGCGCCACAGCAAGGCCACGGCGTTCGTGCTGTTGCTGAGCCTGATCGTCGGCGTGGTGACACTGCTGGGCGAGAACCTCGAGACGATGCGCTGGCTGACCTTCCTCGATTTCCGCGTGGTCGGCGAATACATCCATTTCACACCACTGGCCGACAGCCTGGCGGCGGGGCAGTGGTGGCGTCTGGTGACGCCAATGCTGATCCACTTCGGTATCCTGCACCTGGCCATGAACGGCATGTGGTACTGGGAACTGGGGCGGCGCATCGAGTCGCGGCAGGGCAGCATCAACCTGATCGGCCTGACGTTGCTGTTCAGCCTGGTGTCCAACTATGCCCAGTTCTATTTCAGCGGCCCGACCCTGTTTGGCGGGTTGTCCGGGGTGCTGTACGGCCTGCTCGGGCATTGCTGGATCTTCCAGCTTCTGTCGCCGAACCCGGCTTATCGCCTGCCCCGAGGGGTGTTGGTGATGATGCTGGTGTGGCTGTTGTTGTGCCTGTCGGGGCTGGTCTCGATGATCGGCTTCGGCGAGATTGCCAACGCGGCCCACGTCGGCGGGTTACTCATCGGATGCTTCACCGGTTTGTTGGGCGGTTTGTACAACCGCCGTAAACTGGCCGTCTAAACAGTTATGAATAAAGAGCGCGGAGCCCTTGATGTCCTCTTTTAACGAAATGATCAAAAACATTACCCCGGATATCTACCAGAGCCTGAAACTGGCGGTGGAAATCGGCAAATGGTCCGACGGTGGCAAGCTCACCGCCGAGCAGCGCGAACTTTCCCTGCAAGCGATGATCGCCTGGGAAATCCAGAACCTGCCCGAGGAACAGCGCACCGGCTACATGGGCCCGCAGGAGTGCGCGTCGAAGTCGATCGAAGTGCCGAATATTCTGTTCAAGTCGGATGCCATCCATTGATCGAGATTGGCCGCGGTGCAATCAGCAAAATGTCGGCGCGCCTTGACGGGCCGAACGTGCAGTACGCTTTTCGTCTGGGCGACGTCGAGGTGCCGGTCAATCCGTTGATCGGCACCACGGTGCGCCTGGAATAC
Organism: Pseudomonas sp. B21-019; assembly: GCF_024749225.1. Classification (NCBI taxonomy): domain Bacteria; kingdom Pseudomonadati; phylum Pseudomonadota; class Gammaproteobacteria; order Pseudomonadales; family Pseudomonadaceae; genus Pseudomonas; species Pseudomonas sp. B21-019. Next base: position 3,475,668 of record NZ_CP087193.1, on the reverse strand, counting down.
CTGGGGGCGATCCACTGCACCCATTGCGGACGCAAGACCAAAACCAGTTTCAGCCAGGGTTACTGCTACCCGTGCATGACCAAACTGGCCCAGTGCGACATCTGCATCATGAGCCCGGAGCGCTGCCACTACGACGCTGGCACTTGCCGGGAGCCTGAGTGGGGCGAGAAGTTCTGCATGACCGACCACGTGGTTTACCTGGCCAATTCGTCGGGGATCAAGGTCGGCATTACCCGCGCCACCCAACTGCCGACCCGTTGGCTCGATCAGGGTGCCAGCCAGGCCTTGCCGATCGTGCGCGTCTCGACCCGCCAGCAGTCGGGCTTCGTCGAAGACCTGTTCCGCAGTCAGGTCGCTGATAAGACCAACTGGCGTGCTTTGCTCAAGGGCGATGCGGTGTCGGTGGACCTGGCGCAGGTTCGCGATCAGCTGTTTGAAAGCTGCGCCGAAGGTTTGCACAGTTTGCAGGAGCGATTCGGCCTACAAGCAATCCAGACGATTACCGATGTCGAACCTCTGGAAATCCGCTATCCGGTCGAGCAGTACCCGGCCAAAATCGTCAGCTTCAACCTGGACAAGAACCCGATTGCCGAAGGCACGCTGTTGGGGATCAAGGGTCAATACCTGATTTTCGACACCGGCGTGATCAATATTCGTAAATACACGGCCTACCAGCTCGCCGTGCATCAGTAAGGACTCCAGTATGCGCACCGAACAACCGAAGATGATTTACCTGAAGGACTATCAGGCGCCCGAGTACCTGATCGACGAGACGCACCTGACCTTCGAGTTGTTCGAGGACCACAGCCTGGTCCATGCGCAACTGGTGATGCGCCGCAACCCTGAACGTGGCCCGGGCCTGCCGCCGCTGGTGCTCGACGGCCAGCAACTCGAGCTGTTGTCGGTGACCCTGGCCGACCAGGAGCTGAGCGCCGCCGACTACCAACTGACCGAGAACCATCTGACCCTGCACCCGACCGCAACGAGCTTTACGGTCGACACCAGCGTCCGGATCCACCCGGAAACCAACACCGCCCTGGAAGGCCTGTACAAATCCGGCACGATGTTCTGCACCCAGTGCGAGGCCGAAGGTTTCCGCAAGATCACCTATTACCTCGACCGCCCGGACGTGATGAGCACGTTCACCACCACAGTGGTCGCCGAGCAGCACAGCTATCCGGTGCTGCTGTCCAACGGCAACCCGATTGCCTCCGGTCCCGGCGAAGACGGCCGCCACTGGGCGACCTGGGAAGACCCATTCAAGAAGCCTGCCTACCTGTTCGCGCTGGTGGCCGGTGACTTGTGGTGTGTCGAAGACACTTTCACCACCATGACCGAGCGCTCCGTGGCGCTGCGCATTTATGTCGAGCCAGAAAACATCGACAAGTGCCAGCACGCCATGAACAGCCTGAAGAAGTCCATGCGTTGGGACGAAGAGGTTTACGGTCGCGAGTACGACCTGGACATCTTCATGATCGTTGCGGTCAACGACTTCAACATGGGCGCCATGGAAAACAAAGGCCTCAACATCTTCAACTCCAGCGCTGTGCTGGCCCGCGCCGAAACCGCTACCGACGCCGCGCACCAGCGGGTCGAGGCGATTGTTGCCCACGAATACTTCCACAACTGGTCGGGCAACCGCGTGACCTGCCGCGACTGGTTCCAGCTGTCGCTCAAGGAAGGCTTCACCGTGTTCCGCGATTCGGAGTTCTCGGCCGACATGAACTCGGCCACGGTCAAGCGTATCCAGGACGTGGCGTACCTGCGCACCCACCAGTTCGCCGAAGACGCCGGCCCCATGGCTCACGCCGTACGCCCGGACAGCTTCATCGAGATTTCCAACTTCTACACCCTGACCGTGTACGAAAAGGGTTCGGAAGTGGTCGGCATGATCCACACCTTGCTCGGGGCCGATGGCTTCCGCAAAGGCAGCGACCTGTACTTCGAACGCCATGACGGCCAGGCCGTGACCTGCGACGACTTCATCAAGGCCATGGAAGATGCCAATGGCGTCGACCTGACCCAGTTCAAGCGCTGGTACAGCCAGGCCGGCACACCGCGTCTGGCGGTGAGCGAGTCCTACGACGCCACGGCGAAAACCTACAGCCTGACCTTCCGCCAGAGCTGCCCGGAAACCCCTGACAAGGTTGAGAAACTGCCGTTCGTGATTCCGGTGGAGCTGGGTCTGCTTGATTCGAAAGGCGCGGCGATTGCATTGCGTCTGTCCGGTGAAGCCAGTGCTCAAGGCACTTCGCGGGTGATCTCGGTGACTGAAGCCGAGCAGACCTTCACCTTCGTCGACATTGCTGAAAAACCACTGCCGTCGTTGCTGCGCGGCTTCTCGGCGCCGGTGAAACTGAGCTTCCCGTACGACCGCGATCAACTGATGTTCCTGATGCAGCATGACAGCGACGGTTTCAACCGTTGGGATGCCGGCCAGCAGTTGTCGGTGCAGGTGCTGCAAGAGTTGATCGCCCAGCAGCAGAAGGGCGAGGCGCTGGTGCTGGATCAGCGTCTGGTTGCAGCCCTGCGTACCGTGCTGTCCGACGAGACGCTGGATCAGGCGATGGTCGCTGAAATGCTCTCGCTGCCAAGCGAGGCATACCTGACCGAAATCAGCGAAGTGGCTGATGTGGAAGCGATCCACACCGCTCGTGAATTCGCTCGCAAGCAATTGGCGGACAACCTGTTTGATGCGCTGTGGCAGCGCTATCAGGCCAATCGCGATCTGTCTCAGAAAACCCCTTATGTTGCTGAGGCAGGGCATTTCGCTCGTCGCGCGTTGCAGAATATTGCGCTGTCGTACCTGATGCTCAGCGATAAACCAGAAGTGTTGGCCGTGACCCTTGAGCAGTTCGACGCGTGCGACAACATGACAGAGCGCCTGACCGCGTTGGCCGTGTTGGTGAATTCGCCATTCGAAGAGCAGAAAGCCAAGGCACTGGCGAGCTTCGCCGAGCACTTCAAGGACAATCCGTTGGTCATGGATCAGTGGTTCAGTGTTCAGGCCGGCAGTGTATTGCCCGGCGGTCTGGCGCGGGTCAAAGCCTTGATGCAGCACCCGGCGTTCAACATCAAGAACCCGAACAAGGTGCGGGCACTGGTCGGCGCGTTTGCCGGGCAGAACCTGATCAACTTCCACGCGGCGGATGGTTCCGGGTATCGGTTCCTGGCGGATCTGGTGATTGAGCTCAACGGCTTCAATCCGCAGATTGCTTCTCGCCAACTGGCGCCGCTGACCCGCTGGCGCAAGTACGACAGCGCCCGTCAGGCGTTGATGAAAGGCGAACTGGAGCGGATTCTCGCTTCGGGGCAGCTGTCCAGCGACGTGTACGAAGTGGTCAGCAAAAGCCTGGCCTGAGTTTGGCCTTGCTCCCTCAGGGTTCACTTGGACCCTGTAGGAGCGAGGCTTGCCCGCGAAGGCGGCCTGATGGCCGGCCGGGTTTTTGATGGTGTACATATCCGTTTCTGCGGTAACGGCTACTTATGGTTTCGCCCTTACGGCGACTCCCTTTTTTACAAGCGCCTAAAAAAGGAAGCAAAAAACGCTCGCCCCAAGCGTCCGGCCCCTCGCTAAGGCTCGGCGTTCCTTCGCTCCGGTATCCATCTGGGGGCATCGCCCTACGGTTGGCTTCGCTTCAACCTACATGCGATGGGTTCGACTGCGTCGAACGGCGCTGCGCGCCCATCCCCAGATGAACACCTCCACTCAGCCTCCCGAAGGGGCGGGTAGATCAAGATCAAGATCAAAAGCCAAAGCAAAGCAAAGCAAATGCAAGATCAAAAGATCGCAGCCTCGCTTCGCTCGACAGCTCCTACAGGGAAATGCGTCCGCTTGAGATCAGGCCGGCCGGGAGGCCGCCTTGCTTTTGATTTTGACGCACCGCCCCATCGAGAGGCCGAGTGGAGGTTCTGCGCAGTGGGCAACCCGGCATGGATGCCGGGTTAGCCGCCCCCGGCCATGGATGGCCGATGGCGGCGGGCCCACGGAGCAGGACCGGAGCGAGGGCATGCCGAGCCTCGGCGAGGCACCGAACGAAAGGGGCAAAAGCGCTTTGGTTACTTTGGCGCTTTTCCAAAGTGACCCGCTGTAAGAGCGGAACCAATAGCCGCCGTTACCGCAGAAACGGATATGTACCCCAGACCCCAGACTCCAATCACCGCTCCGAATGCCTCCCCATTCACCCACACCCCATATCCCCCCGGTTAACAAAACATAACGTGGCGTCGATTGTCAGACCTTTCCAAACCCCGATAGGATAAGCCCAGCTTCCGAAGGGGCTCTGGATTGCGGGTTTCAGGACTATGCTCTGGAATAGGGCAGTCCCGGTGAGCACCCCCTTACGGCGCCCTGAAAGGTTGAATGACCTAACAATAATAATGGGGGAAGGTCTATGAGTGAGCCTGTCATGGGTGTGAGTATTTGCCGCCCGCCGGCGTTACGCAGGTTCGCGTTGCTGGCTACAGCGCTCTCGCTGTTGGGTTGTGCCGTGTTGTCGGCTCCTGTGCTGGCCGCTGCCGCGCCGACCGCCGACGTGGTCTATTCCATTGAATCCGCCAAGGCCAGCAAAGGCCTGATGCTTGATGTCGTGCATGCCGGCAAACGCCTGGTGGCGGTCGGCGATCGCGGGCACATTCTTTTTTCCGATGACCAGGGCGCGACCTGGACCCAAGCCAAGGTGCCGAGCCGGCAATTGCTGACAGCGGTATTTTTTGTCGATGACAAGCACGGTTGGGCCGTCGGCCATGACGCGCAGATCCTCGCCAGTGAAGACGGCGGTGTCACCTGGAGCAAACAATTCGAAGACCTGCGACGCGAATCGCCGCTGCTCGACGTCTGGTTCAAGGACGTCAACAGCGGCTTTGCCGTGGGCGCCTACGGTGCCTTGCTGGAAACCACCGACGGTGGCAAAAACTGGGAAGACGTCAGCGATCGCCTGAACAACGAAGATCAGTACCACCTCAACGCCATCGCCGCGGTCAAGGATTCCGGCATTTTCATCGTCGGCGAGCAGGGCAGCATGTTCCGTTCCGCCGATGAAGGGCAGACCTGGGAAAAGCTTGAAGGCCCCTACGAGGGCTCGCTGTTCGGTGTGATCGGCACCGCGCAACCGGCCACGCTGCTGGTCTACGGCTTGCGGGGCAATCTCTACCGCTCCACGGATTTCGGCACCACGTGGGAGCAGGTCGAACTCAAGGCTGCACGCGGTGCGCTGGAATTCGGCCTGTCCGGCGCCACGTTGCTCGACGACGGTTCCATCGTGATCGTCGGCAACGGCGGCAGTGTCATTCGCAGCAGCGACGACGGCGAGACCTTCAGCGTGTTCAACCGTCCCGATCGCATTTCCGTCTCGTCGGTCACGGCGGCGGGTAACGGTAATCTGATTCTGGCAGGCCAGGGCGGCGTGCGCGTCACCTCGCCAACGGGCGCAGAGAATGGCACAAACGGGTCGTCCAAATGAGCCGGGCAAATAATAAGAAGGCGGGTCTATGACATCCTTAAGCACTCCTCATCAGGACAAGGCGACGTTTCTTGAGCGCCTGATCTTCAACAACCGCCCGGCGGTGATCGTCATCTGCCTGCTGGTCAGTATTTTCCTGTTCTGGCAGGCGACGCTGATCCGGCCGTCCACCAGTTTCGAAAAAATGATCCCGCTCGAGCATCCGTTCATTGAAAAAATGATGGAGCACCGCAACGATCTGGCGAACCTGGGCAACACCGTACGGATTTCCGTTGAAGCCACCGATGGCGACATCTTCTCCAAGGAGTACATGGAGACCCTGCGCCAGATCAACGACGAGGTGTTCTACATCTCCGGTGTCGACCGTTCCGGCCTCAAGTCGCTGTGGAGCCCGAGCGTGCGCTGGACCGAGGTGACGGAGGAGGGCTTCGCCGGTGGTGAAGTGATTCCCCAGAGCTATAACGGCTCCCAGCAGAGCCTCGACCTGCTGCGCAACAACGTGCTCAAGTCCGGGCAAGTCGGGCGGCTGGTGGCCAACGACTTCAAGTCGAGCATCGTCGACATCCCGCTGCTGGAGTCCTACCCGGACCCGCAAGACCAGGGCAAGTTGCTGGCACTGGACTACCGCAAGTTCTCGCATGAACTTGAAGACAAGATCCGCAACAAGTTCGAAACCCAGAACCCTAACGTGAAGATCCACATTGTCGGGTTCGCCAAGAAAGTCGGCGACCTGATCGATGGGCTGGTCATGGTAGTGATGTTCTTCGGCGTCGCCTTCGTCATCACCCTGATCCTGCTGTACTGGTTCACCAACTGCATGCGCAGCACCGTGGCAGTACTGAGTACGACGCTGGTGGCGGTGGTCTGGCAGCTCGGCTTGATGCACTTTTTCGGCTTCGGGCTTGATCCGTACTCGATGCTGGTGCCGTTCCTGATCTTCGCCATCGGGATTTCCCACGGCGTGCAGAAAATCAACGGTATCGCCTTGCAGTCCAGCGAGGCGGACAACGCGCTGACTGCGGCGCGGCGAACATTCCGTCAGTTGTTCCTGCCGGGGATGATCGCGATCCTCGCGGATGCGGTGGGCTTTATCACGCTGTTGATCATCGACATCGGCGTGATTCGTGAACTGGCCATCGGCGCGTCCATCGGCGTGGCGGTGATCGTGTTCACCAACCTGATCCTGCTGCCGGTAGCCATTTCCTACGTCGGTATCAGCAAACGCGCCGTCGACCGCAGCAAGAAAGACGCGCACCGCGAGCATCCGTTCTGGCGTCTGCTGGCGAACTTTGCCAGCCCGAAAGTCGCACCGGTCTCCATTCTCCTGGCACTGATCGCCTTCGGCGGTGGCCTTTGGTACAGCCAGAACCTGAAAATCGGCGACCTCGACCAGGGCGCGCCGGAACTGCGTCCGGACTCGCGTTACAACAAGGACAACAGCTTCATCATCAACAACTATTCCACCAGTTCCGACGTGCTGGTGGTAATGGTCAAGACCAAGCCCGAAGGTTGCTCGCGCTATGAAGCCATGGCACCGATCGACGAGCTGATGTGGAAGATGCAGAACACCGAGGGCGTGCAGTCGGCGATCTCGCTGGTGACCGTGTCCAAGCAAATGATCAAGGGCATGAACGAGGGCAACCTGAAATGGGAAACCCTGTCGCGAAATCCGGACGTGTTGAACAACTCCATCGCCCGTGCCGATGGTCTGTACAACAACAATTGCTCTTTGGCGCCGGTGCTGGTGTTCCTCAACGATCACAAGGCCGAAACCCTGGATCGCGCTGTTCATGCGGTGCAGGACTTCGCCAAGGACAACAACAAGGAAGGCCTGGAATTCCTCCTCGCCGCCGGTAACGCCGGGATCGAGGCCGCCACCAACGAAGTGATCAAGCGTTCCGAACTGACGATTCTGGTGCTGGTGTACATCTGCGTCGCGACCATGTGCATGATCACCTTCCGTTCCTGGACGGCGACCTTGTGCATCGTGCTGCCGCTGGTGCTGACCTCGGTGCTCGGCAACGCACTGATGGCGTTCATGGGCATCGGTGTGAAAGTGGCGACCTTGCCAGTGGTGGCACTCGGGGTGGGGATCGGCGTGGATTACGGGATCTACATCTACAGTCGCCTGGAAAGCTTCCTGCGTGCTGGTCTGCCGCTGCAAGAGGCGTACTACCAGACGCTGAAATCCACCGGCAAGGCTGTGCTGTTCACCGGCCTGTGCCTGGCGATCGGCGTGTGCACCTGGATTTTCTCGGCGATCAAGTTCCAGGCCGACATGGGCCTGATGCTGACCTTCATGCTGCTCTGGAACATGTTTGGCGCGTTGTGGCTGTTGCCGGCGCTGGCGCGGTTCCTGATCAAGCCGGAAAAACTGGCAGGGCAGAAGGGCAACTCGCTGTTTGCTCACTAGGCGTCAGCCTGACCCAAAAAGCCGCAACTCAGGTTGCGGCTTTTTTTTATGGGGGACCGAGCACTCAGCGTGGTTGTAGCGTCAGGAATGCACTGTTGGCCAGTTCCTTGCTGATGATCCCGCGGTGGATATCGATTTTCTGTCTCGGATCTGTAGCCTTGGCCATCGCCGATTCGTAGGTTTCGAAGCGTTGTTCCCTGGTTTTCAGATGGGCCTGGGTATAGTGCGTCTTGGCATCATCGAAGCGCTCATAGTGAAAATGCGCGTACCCCCAGGGTTGATCGTCTTTGTTCAACAGGACGTACTCCTGCATGAAGTCTTTACGTCCGGTTTTCAGTTGTACGCGATTACCGATCATGCGTGGGTAAACCTCCTTGCACCGTAACAGAAACGCCACACCCTCACTGCTGGGGGGCTGGGCCAGTGTCATGCGGATGCGCAGTTCCGATGCCTTGCTGTCGAGGGCTCGCGCGTGATCGCGTAAATCGCTGATTAACGAGGCATCTTGCTCCCGGTTTGGCGAGGGTGCCTCATGGTGTTCCAGACCCTCGGCATACCCGGTCAGCTTTTGTGCTTCGCGTTGCAATTGCTCTTCAATTTCCTTGGGTGAGCTTGCGCGTTGCGCGTAACCCTCGATTTTCCTTACCTGCTTGTCGACATTGGCGATGGCCTTGCGGGCATCCCCTTTGAGCTGTGCGTAGGAGTGCGCGGAGGCCTTGGGTGCGGGCTGCCTGACCTCGATCATTTCTACCCAGACATTCGGTTCATGTTCATGGAACGAAGCCAGTGGTGCATCTTCGAGTGGACCGCTGATATCAACAATGTCTGCGCCCTGGTTAGCCACGCGGGGGCGAATATCGCCGATCAGAGTGCCCTTGGCGGTTTTGATGACCCGCTTGCGACTGGCCCATGAAGAGGGGCGCTGGATCGGGGGCTTGCTGGTTCCGGGTGAAGACGGACCAGGCTCGGAGACCGAAGGTTGCGGGAGATTTTGAAGGTCGTCGGCCAGACGTCGCTCGGCATCGAGGCGCAGTTCACCGATGATCTCTCGCAGGCGATTGAAGGCCGCTGGCTGTAATTCTTCGGCATTGAAGATGCCGATACTTTCAAGCCCGTCCAGTGCTTTGCGGTAGTGATCGACCAGGTTGTCCAGAACGGCGATCCGATCGCTGCTGTTATATGTGCGAGACGTTTGCAGTTCGGAATGAGAGCGAGACAGCAACATCAGGGGATCGAGCGCGCGTTCGAGTGGGGCCATGGTGGCGCTACCCAGTTCCTTCAGGCTGAGAATACGCAAGATGCTCAGTTGGTAGGACTTGACTCGCAAAGCGGTCAATTCATTCTCGGAGCGATTGTCGGTCAACCGTTTCCAGTCCTCCAAGCCCAAGCGAGACAAGTGTTTAAGCTCCGTAAGTCGGCTCTCTGTTTCTTCGTAGAACCTGATCATGGTTTCGTTGACTTCGGAGGTCCTGCGCATGAATTCGAAGTATCGATCCAGTACGACGTTGCCCTTGTCCTTGATTGCTTCGCGCAAGTGTTCGATACCGCGGGTCAAGTCCGCGTAAGTTCGATTGGTGGCTTCCCGTTCCCGGTCGGCGATGACAACACGTTTGCGCGCGTTGTTGATGAGATTCTCCAGCAGGCTGCGCTGCAGGTTTGAATCGGGATCAGTTTTGCTCAGAGCGCTTTTTTCGCGGATTTCGGCAAGCGCCGTGACATAGGTTTCGCTCTGTTTGTCCAGCTCGTCTGCGAACCGTTGGCGAAAAGTGGCGCGATCCTGCTCGCTGCTGGCGGGGTCGTTTGTTTTCAGCTCCATCAGCTTTTCCGCGATATCAACGCGTTTTTGCACCTGCGTCTGTTGCTGCAAAAATTCCTGGTGGTTCAGTTCCAGCAGGCTGATGCGTTGCTGTTTGCTCTCGCGCAGGGCATCCCGCCTGGCGTTACGTCCTCCGCCGAGCAGTTTCAGCCCTTGATCCAGCGTCCACCGGCCGTATCCATCGGTTTTGAGCTTGATTCCCGGATGGTCGGGATGCTCGGGATGTACCAGGTAGACCTCACCGAAACCGGGCAGGACACTCACGCGAAACAGCAGGCCGGCGACCGTGACGTGCCATTTGTTGTCGATCCGGTACAGCCCCTTGAACGGACCGGTTGCAACAGGCTCTGGCAGAGACGCGGGCCATGCAACCTTGACCGCCTGCAGCTTGTTGAACAGCCGCGCCGAGGTCGAGTCCCGAGCGGTCGACAGGTTGAAATCCAGCAACGTATTACCACTGCCCGGCGGTTCGGAGGGCAGTCCGGGTGTTTCTTGAGTGATGGTTGTCTCGGGATGCAGCAAGTCCAGTGGCAACAGACGGCGCAGCGGATCGAGGGTCACCGGAGCGTCTTCGCCCATGCGCTCTGGCGCGAGTGCAGGCCGTTCACCTTGAGTTCGTGCGACATGCAAAAGGAGCAGGCCGATGTTCAAGAGCACATCGACCCAGGCCAGATTCCGGGTAGTTGGGTCATCACTGTCCAGTGCGGGCAGGTCGTTGATCAGGCTATGGGTGATTTGCAGCATCCAGCCCACCAGCATTGCCGGGCCGCGCAACAGTGGCAGTACCAGGTTGTTAAAGACCAGCCAGCCACCCTCAAGGATGATCGCCCAACGGCTTTCGGCATTGGACACCGATTGCCTGTCAGCCAGATCGGCCAGCGCCCGGGCGTTGCTGGCGAACAGGCTGGCCGGCAATCGACCTTCCTCCATAGCACTGAGCCACTGGGCCGCAGCTTCGTCGCCTGCCAGAATCGCCGGTTTCGGCTTGTCGGGCGGCGAGAACTCGTCGCCGATGTGAAAGTGGTTGATATGCGGTTCGTTGAAACCGTTGTTGTCGTAAACCGGACGTGCGCGGTCCGGGAGCCAGGTCAGCACGCTGGTTTGCAGCGCGCCCTGTTGCGCGACCGCTTTGAGCAAGTCGCTGCGTGCGGCGTATTGCTGCAGTGACGGGGTGTACAAAGGGCGATAGAGGATATGCGGGCCAGTGGCCTGCAAGTCTTTGGGCTCGATGATGAACATGTTGGCGGCCACATCACAGTCGGCGCCGTCCTTGCGTTGGAACGCCAGGGGCCGGATGACCACGGCCTGTTCGTTGACGACCCGTTCGGCGGCGGTGCGATTCATCAACGCGTCGACATAGCGATACCCCAGATGGGTGAACCCGTGCTCACCCTTGATCGAATGCTCGAGGGCCAGCAGGGGGAGATGAACCGACAGTTCCAGCGTGAACAATCGTTCCCGCTCCCGTGCGTCGTCGGTCTCGCCGAGCAGCAAGGTTTCGATCAGTTCGGGATAGTGCTGGCCGACATTGACCCGGCTTACCAGGTCCAGCAGATAGGCGTCGGTAGTCCACTCCTGAATCAGTTGGTCTCCCGTGTGACGGACAGTCATGCGGCCCTTGGGTTTTGCGGCGAGATTGTTGATTGCCAGCTCGGTCAGGGTCATTTTGACGGTTTCGATGTAGCCGCTGCCGAGGTCACCGACGGGTACATGAAAGGTCAGTTCCAGCTCGTCGGAGTTGTAACCGGGCGCCAGCGGATAATCTTCCTGCATCTGCTTGTGCAAGGCTTTTCGGGCAAACGTATGAAGGTCGTCGATGCCATCGTTGAAGGTGCGCCCCTGAGTCTGTTGCTTGACGCTGGCCATGGCCAGGACGTGCTTGCGATAGGCCATGCGGTCAGTGGGTGTCGCTGCTTGCAACCACTCGGAAATCGATGCCTGTATCGGTTGAAAAACCGCATCGACCGGTTGGCTGTCGATGAACAGCGTGGCGACTTCGGTGATCGCATCAACGTGTTTCGCCAACTCGCCCAAGCCCCGGCTGGCGGGCAGTTTGAGTGCAGCCAGATCTTCCAGCTGCCGGTTCAGGAGCAGGGCAGCCTGAATGTCAAAGATGTTGCCGTCCGGCTTAAATCGCTTCCAGGTGATGACATCGGCTTTGTATGCCTGTTGAAACCGTGCGCCCCAAGCCAGGCCGAAAGCTTCCAGGGAAGAGAAGGGCTCGATTTTGCCGGTCACGCTGCACAACAAATGGGTTTCACCACAAGTCACCAGGAGCTCGGGGGCCTGCAGCGTAATGGAGACGTCACCGTTGGTCAGGGTGGTTTGTAGGGTGCAGGCTTGTATGGGGCCTTTTGACCAGGATTGCTGGAGACGCTGCAGGTTGTCCGGGTGGCTGGCCAGCTCCGCGAGAATCCCGGCCTGCACCGGGTTGCTTTTCGACAGGCGGGTCGCGGATGTCTGCAGGACGCCGGCCAGCAAGTTTCCCAGCCATTGCCAGCGGCTGACGCCGGCCTCGTCCTTCTGGTTCCAGTAAAGAGTCAGCGATTCCTGGAGCCCGATGTGCAGCAAGTCGGGCAGCTCAAGGATGACCCCCGCAATCACCTGGAGATCAGGCAGGCTCGATGTGGTTTTGCCGACAGTCAGTTGCGCGGGCGCACGGTTGGTCAGAAAGCAGGCACGACTGAACTGCTCGCTGAAATCGACAGGTGTGCCGCTGGCCAGATAATCCAGTACCAAGTCCAGCAGCAACGCGAGGCGCCAGGCCCCGTTGGGAATCGGCTGCGCGATTTTGGTTCGCTCAGGGTCGAAGTCCAGTTGCGGGTATTTTTCCAGTACGCCGTCCTTGAGCTGGCGAGCGGTTTCCGAGCGCAGGGTGGGGCGGGAGCTGAAGCGGGCGCTGACGGCGTGCGCGATGATATCGGTCATGTCCGCCGTGGCAGGGGGGGACGCAGGTATCGGCATGATGCAATCCTTTGCATGGGTTGAGTTACGCAAAGTAAGGCGAGGCCGGAATGGATGTACGGTAACGGGATACCGCAGATCCGACAATTCGATGATCTAAGTGATGACTACGTGGTGGCAATGAGCCCAGGGGAATTGTGGTGGTTATGCGGGATCGGTGCCGAGCACCACATTCAGCGCATTACGCGCATCGTCGAGTTGCACCAACGTCGCATGCCGCGCGCCCAGCGCATCGCGATTCTCGATCGCCGTGAGAATCGCCTTGTGCCGAGGCAACGCCAGTTCATGCAGGTTCGGCCGTTGGTTGGAGTGTTTCAAGGCTTCGGCAATCGCCACCGACAACATGTTGCACAGGTTTGCCAGCAGGTCGTTGTGGGTCGCGTCGGCGATGCGGCTGTGGAAATCCAGGTCCGGCTGCAACAAGGCTTCAGGCGTCGGTGCGGCTTCCATACGCTGGTAGGCTTCACCGATGGAGGCGATGTCTGCGTCGGTGGCGAACTGCGCGGCCAAGGCTGCAGCGGCCGGTTCGATGATACTGCGCACGCTGGTCAGCAGGCTGAAGAACTCATTCTGCGGGCTGCTTTGCATCAGCCAGTGCAACACGTCCGGGTCGAGCATGTGCCATTCCCGGCGCGGCTTGACCACGGTGCCGACCCGCGGACGGGAATACACCAGGCCCTTGGCAACCAGCACTCGGGTCGCTTCGCGCAGGACTGGCCGGCTGACCGCGTATTCCTCGCACAACAGGGCTTCGGCGGGCAGTTTGTCGTCCGGTTTGAAGCGTCCCGAGACAATCTGCATGCCCAGTTCCTGGACGATGCGCGAGTGCATGCTTTTGCGGTCGGAGGGTTTGCGGTAATCCATGGGGAACGGCGCGGTCCTGTGCGATGGGGTGCTGCGCATGATAGCAGGCGCCCCTGAAAAGATCGCAGCCTTCGGCAGCTCCTACACCGACCGTGTGCGCCGCGATTTCGTCGCCGTACCCGATTCCTGTAGGAGCTGCCGAAGGCTCGGGCCGCGTTCGGACGATCTTTTGATTTTAGTGAGAGTGACGCGGCACCTCAGCCCCACGACAACCGACGAGGAAGTCAAAGTCGCAGCCCTGATCCGCCTGCAGCACATGGTCGATGTACAGCTGGCGATAGCCGCCCACCAGCAACTGTTGTGGCGGTTGCAGATCGGCCATGCGTGCGGCCAGTTCAGCATCCGGAATGTCCAGATGCAAACGTCCACCGGCGCAATCGAGCTCGATCCAGTCGCCTTCCTTCACTGCCGCCAAAGGCCCGCCGGCGGCGGCTTCCGGTGCCACATGCAAGACCACGGTACCGTACGCCGTGCCGCTCATGCGTGCGTCGGAAATCCGCACCATGTCCGTTACACCCTGGGCCAGCAGCTTGGCCGGCAAGCCCATGTTGCCGACTTCGGCCATGCCCGGATAACCCTTCGGCCCGCAGTTTTTCATTACCAGAATCGAGTTGGCGTCCACGTCCAGTTCCGGATCGTTGATCCGCGCCTTGTACATGTCGAAGTTCTCGAACACCACCGCGCGCCCACGATGTTGCATCAGCTCGGCACTCGCAGCGGAGGGTTTGAGCACCGCACCCAGTGGCGCCAGGTTGCCGCGCAACACGCAGATGCCGCCGTCGGCGCGGATCGGGTTGTCGAGAGTGCGGATCACTTCGTCCTGGCCGTAGATCGGCGCGTCCTTGGTGTTCTGGCCGAGGGTTTTGCCGTTGACGGTGAGGGCGTTCGGGTTCGGAATCAGGTTGGCTTCGCCGAGGCGACGCAGCACCGCGGGCAAGCCGCCGGCGTAGTAGAACTCTTCCATCAGGAAGCGACCGGACGGTTGCAGGTCGACAATGGTCGGCATGCCGCGACCGATGCGGGTCCAGTCGTCCAGGTCCAGTTCGACACCGATGCGTCCGGCGATGGCTTTCAGGTGGATCACCGCGTTGGTCGAACCGCCGATGGCAGCGTTCACCCGGATGGCGTTTTCGAAGGCTTCCTTGGTGAGGATTTTCGACAGCTTCAAATCTTCGCGAACCATCTCCACCGCACGCATACCCGACATGTGCGCCAACACATAACGGCGCGCATCGACTGCCGGAATCGCCGCGTTGTGGGGCAGGGACGTGCCCAGTGCTTCGGCCATGCAAGCCATGGTCGAGGCGGTGCCCATGGTGTTGCAGGTACCGGCGGAACGGGACATGCCGCCCTCGGCCGCGAGGAAATCATCAATGGTGATAGTGCCAGCCTTGACCTGTTCGCTGAGCTGCCACACCACCGTGCCCGAACCAATGTCCTGGCCCTTGTGCTTGCCGTTGAGCATCGGCCCGCCGGTGACGACGATCGCCGGCACGTCGCAACTGGCCGCGCCCATCAGCAGCGCCGGAGTGGTTTTGTCGCAACCGGTGAGCAGCACCACGCCATCGATCGGGTTGCCGCGAATGGCTTCCTCGACATCCATGCTCGCCAGGTTACGGGTGAGCATGGCGGTGGGGCGCAGGTTCGACTCGCCGTTGGAGAACACCGGAAATTCCACAGGAAAGCCACCGGCTTCGATCACCCCGCGTTTGACGTGCTCCGCGATCTGGCGGAAATGCGCGTTGCACGGAGTCAGTTCCGACCAGGTGTTGCAGATGCCGATGATCGGCTTGCCGTGGAACTGATGGTCGGCGATGCCCTGATTCTTCATCCAGCTGCGATACATGAAGCCGTTCTTGTCGGCAGTGCCAAACCATTGGGCGGAGCGCAGGGTGGGTTTCTTATCAGTCATGATCGGTTCTCTTATTGTATGACTATATTGTTCGAGCTGTGGCGTAACATAAGCGCAATTTCGGCTGTTTGGAAGTGTTGTTGGTTAAATAGTAATACTATATAGTCGTTTTCAACGGAGGGATGGCCCTGATGGTTTTCCGCGAGAGGCGTCCCCCGAGGTTCTATAACAACAACAATCGGAGACCGAACTCATGAGCCAGGAATTGCGGCTTATCCGTCGCATCACGTTGAAACTGATTCCCTTCCTGATCCTGCTGTACCTGATCGCCTATGTGGATCGCTCCGCCGTGGGGTTCGCCAAGCTGCACATGGGCGCTGACGTCGGCATCGGTGACGCGGCTTACGGATTTGGCGCCGGGCTGTTCTTCATTGGCTACTTTCTGCTGGAGATCCCCAGCAACCTGATGCTCGACCGCTTCGGCGCCCGACGCTGGTTCGCGCGGATCATGGTCACCTGGGGCGCTATCACCATCGGCATGGCGTTCGTCCAGGGCCCGAACAGCTTCTATGTGATGCGTTTTCTGCTCGGAGCGGCCGAAGCCGGGTTCTTCCCGGGCGTGCTGTACTACATCACCCAATGGTTCCCGATTCGTCATCGCGGCAAGATCCTCGGGCTGTTCATCCTTTCCCAACCCATCGCAATGATGATCACCGGCCCGGTGTCCGGCGGCTTGCTCGGCATGGACGGCGTCCTTGGCCTGCACGGCTGGCAGTGGCTGTTCATCGTCATCGGTACGCCAGCGATCCTGCTGACCTGGCCGGTGCTGCGCTACTTGCCGGACGGCCCGGACCAAGTGAAATGGCTGGATCAATCCGAGAAAGACTGGCTGACCGGGGAGCTGAAAAAAGACCTCGCCGAATATGGCCAGACCTGCCACGGCAATCCGCTGCATGCACTGAAGGACAAACGGGTGTTGCTGCTGGCGCTGTTCTATCTGCCGGTGACCCTGAGCATCTATGGTCTCGGTTTGTGGCTGCCGACGCTGATCAAGCAGTTCGGTGGCACGGACCTGGTGACCGGGTTCGTGTCATCGGTGCCGTACATCTTCGGGATCATCGGTTTGCTGATCATTCCGCGCAGTTCCGACCGCCTGAATGATCGCTACGGTCATCTGGCGGTGCTGTATGTGTTGGGTGCCATCGGCCTGTTCCTCAGCGCCTGGCTGTCGGTGCCGGTGCTGCAACTGGCGGCGCTGTGCCTGGTGGCGTTCGCGCTGTTTTCCTGCACGGCGGTGTTCTGGACCTTGCCGGGGCGATTCTTCGCCGGCGCCAGTGCGGCGGCGGGGATCGCCTTGATCAACTCGGTGGGCAACCTCGGCGGCTACATCGGCCCGTTCGTGATCGGTGCGCTGAAGGAATACACCGGCAACCTGGCGTCGGGGCTGTACTTCCTGTCCTGCGTGATGGTGTTCGGCCTGGTCCTGACCGGCGTGGTGTATCGCCTGCTGGAGCGCAAGCACGTGCTGCCGGCCGACCAGTTCGCCGCCAGCGCTCGCGGTGCTACCCGCACCTGACGGGAAACTGGCCAACAAGTTCTGCATTAACAGGAGAAGGTTCATGCGTTTAGTTCAGTTCGAATTGAGTAATGGCGAGCGCCGCGTCGGCGTGGTCGAAGACGATCTGGTGCGCGAAGTGCGGGATGCGCACACGGTGCGGGATCTGGCGCTGGCGGCGATCGAGGCGGGGGTCAATCTTGAGCAACAGGTTCAAACCCTGGGGCTGGGCATCAGCCACAACTATGCCGAGCTGCTGGCCAAGCAGCGCATCCTGCCGCCGCTGGATCACCCGGACCCGGCGCATATGCTGGTCAGCGGCACCGGCCTGACCCATTTGGGCAGCGCCTCGGCCCGGGACAAAATGCATCAGCAGGCCGGCGACGAAGCGGCGATGACCGACACCATGCGCATCTTCAAATGGGGCGTGGAGGGTGGTAAACCCGCATCCGGCTGGGCTGGTGTGCAACCGGAATGGTTCTACAAGGGCGACGGCAGCATCGTCGTGCGACCGGGCAAACCGTTCCCGTTGCCGCCCTTTGCCGAAGATGCCGGGGAAGAGCCAGAGCTCAGCGGCCTCTATGTCATCGGCCACGACGGCAAACCGTATCGCCTCGGTTTTGCAGTGGGCAATGAGTTCTCCGATCACGTGATGGAACGCAAGAATTACCTTTACCTGGCTCATTCGAAACTGCGCAGTTGCAGCTATGGCCCGGAGCTTCGGGTCGGCGAATTGCCACAACACCTGGCGGGCACCAGCCGCATCCTGCGTGACGGCGAAGTGCTCTGGCAGAACGAGTTCCTCAGTGGCGAAGCCAACATGTGCCACAGCCTGGAAAACCTCGAGTATCACCATTTCAAGTACAGCCAGTTCCTGCGCCCCGGCGATGTGCACATTCACTTCTTCGGCACCGCGACCCTGTCCTTCGCCGACGGCATCCGTACCCGGCCGGGCGATGTGTTCGAGATCAGCCAGGCCGAGTTCGGCGCCCCCTTGATCAACGGCATCGCACCGGTTGAAGCGGCATTCGAACCCGGCACCGTCGGCACACTTTAAGGAGACACCCATGACCCGGATTCTTGGTCACAACTACATTGGCGGTGAGCGCAGCGCCGCTGGCACCGTCAAACTGCAGAGCGTCGATGCCAGCACTGGCGAGGCCTTGCCCCACGATTTCTTCCAGGCCACTGCTGCAGAAGTCGACGCCGCCGCGAAGGCTGCCGCCGCTGCTTACCCGGCCTATCGCAGCCTGAGCGCCGAGCGCCGTGCGCAATTTCTGGACGCGATTGCCGATGAACTGGACGCCCTGGGCGATGAGTTCGTGGCCGTGGTCTGCCGCGAAACCGCGTTGCCGGCGGCGCGGATTCAAGGTGAGCGTGGGCGCACCAGCGGCCAGATGCGTCTGTTCGCCAAGGTGCTGCGGCGTGGTGATTTCTATGGCGCGCGGATCGATCTGGCGCTGCCGGAACGCCAGCCACTGCCGCGTCCGGACCTGCGCCAATACCGCATTGGCCTGGGGCCGGTGGCGGTGTTTGGCGCGAGTAACTTTCCGTTGGCGTTTTCCACGGCGGGCGGCGATACCGCTGCCGCCTTGGCCGCCGGCTGCCCGGTGGTGTTCAAGGCCCACAGCGGCCACATGGCAACCGCTGAATGGGTGGCCGACGCGGTGATTCGCGCCGCTGAAAAAACCGCCATGCCGGCCGGTGTGTTCAACATGATCTACGGCGGTGGGGTAGGGGAAGCGCTGGTCAAGCATCCGGCGATTCAGGCGGTCGGTTTTACCGGTTCGCTGAAAGGCGGTCGGGCGCTGTGCGACATGGCTGCGGCACGGGCGCAGCCGATTCCGGTGTTTGCCGAGATGTCGAGCATCAACCCGGTGATCGTGTTGCCTCAGGCGCTGGAAGTTCGTAGTGAAATCATCGCCCGTGACCTCACGGCTTCGGTGGTGCAGGGCTGCGGGCAGTTCTGTACCAATCCGGGGCTGGTGATCGGCATTCGTTCGCCGCAGTTCAGTGCGTTCGTGCAACAGGTGGCCGGGCTGATCGGCGATCAGCCGGCGCAAACCATGCTCAACGCCGGCACCTTGAGCAGCTATGGCAAAGGCCTGCACAAGCTTCTCGCCCATCCGCAGATCGAGCACCTGGCCGGGAACCCGCAACAAGGCAATCAGGCGCAGCCGCAATTGTTCAAGGCAGATGTGAGCCTGTTGCTTGATGGCGACGAAGTGCTGCAAGAGGAAGTGTTCGGCCCGACCACGGTGTTTGTTGAAGTGGCGGATCAGGCGCAACTCAGTGCTGCGCTGAACGGCCTGCACGGGCAACTGACGGCAACGATTATCGGTGAGCCGGCGGACTTCGAACGCTTCGGTGAGCTGACGGCATTGCTGGAGCAGAAGGTCGGGCGGATCTTGCTCAACGGTTATCCGACCGGTGTGGAAGTCTGCGATTCGATGGTCCATGGCGGACCGTATCCAGCGACTTCCGATGCGCGCGGCACTTCGGTGGGCACCCTGGCCATCGACCGTTTCCTGCGCCCGGTGTGCTTCCAGAATTACCCCGATAGCCTGCTGCCGGACGCGTTGAAGAATGGCAATCCGTTGCGCATCCAACGTCTGGTCGATGGCAAACCATCGCGCGATGCTCTCTAGCCGCTGAACGCAACCCCCTGTGGCGAGGGGGCTTGCCCCCGTTTGGGTGCGTAGCACTCACAAAATCATTGGCACATCAGAGATATTGGGGCTGCTTTGCAGCCCAACGGGGGCAAGCCCCCTCGCCACAGTCCGCTCCCGCATTGAGCTATCATTGCGACTTTCCCATTCAAAGATTGACTGCCATGACTGCCGTAAACGACACCTTGCTCAACGCCCTCGAACATTGCGACATGCTGGAGATCGACGGGCTGCACGCTTTCGACTTCTCTCTCGATGAAGACGATAACCTGCACATCGAATGCATGGACGGTCGGGCGCTCAAGCGCTGGGAGTTCAGCATGGCGCAGATCAAGGCGGCGACTTTCGATCCCGATTTGAAGAGCTGGATCATCACCGGTGATTCCGGTGAACACCGGCTGGTGCCTATGGAAGCGTTTGGTGGTCAGGATGACGAGGACGAAACGAATGAGGATGCGTAACTTCTGGCCACTGTTGATCGCCGGCAGCGTCGGCGCGATGGGCGTGCAGGCGGCGCCGGTCGACAACTACGAGTTGCTGGTGGGGTCGTACACCGCCGGCCAGAGCCAGGGGATTTATCGCCTGAACTTCGACAGCCGCACCGGGCAGATCGACGCCAAGCCGCTGCAAGTGGTGAAGAGCGCCAACCCGTCCTGGCTGACCGTGTCCAAGGATCAACATCGCCTGTTCGCGGTCAACGAAAACGGCCCGGGGCAGGCCGATCCGGTAGGGCGCGTCAGCAGTTACGCAATCGATCCGAAAACCCATGAACTGAGCCTGATCAACCAGGTGCAGACCCTGGGCAACGAGCCGACGCATTCGAGCATCAGCGGTGATGCCAGTCATCTGTTTGTCAGCAACTACTCGGTGGCAGAAGATCCGGGCGGCACCCTGGCGGTGTTACCGGTGGGCAGCGATGGCGCGCTTAAACCGGTGGTGCAGATGAGCAGTCATCCGGCCAGCCGGGTCAACCCCGAGCGGCAGATGTCGGCGCACGTGCACTCGGTGGTTTCTTCGCCGGACGGCCACTACGTGTTTTCCAACGATCTGGGCGCGGACAAGATCTTTGTCTATCGCTTCGACCCCAAGGCCAATCCGGAACGGCCGTTGACCGCTGCCAAACCGGCGTCCGTCCAGTTGCCACCCGGCAGCGGGCCGCGACATTTGCTGTTCAGCGCCGATGGCAAGCACGCCTGGCTGACCATGGAGATGAGCGCGCAGGTGGCGGTGTTCGATTACAAGGACGGCCAACTCGAACAAACGCAGTTGGTCGATCTGGCGGCGGGGCTGCCCACATCGGGCAAGGCTGCGGCTGCGCTTCACGCCTCGGCCGATGGCAAGTTCCTTTATGTCAGTAACCGTGGCACCGCCAATCAGTTGCTGGTGTTCGCCATCGACCCGGCAACCGGCCACCTCAAGGAGCTTCAGCGCCGCTCGGTGGACGGCGATCACCCGCGCGAGTTCAGTCTCGACCCGAGCGGCAAGTTCGTGTTGATTGCCAACCAGAAGAGCAACCAGATTGTCGTCATCGAGCGTGACATCAAGACCGGTCTGTTGGGCAAAACCGTGCAAAAACTGCCGATGGATGCCCCGAGCGATCTCAAGTTCCTGCTGCGTCAATAGGCCGCAGGCCCCGGTTGATGGGGCCTGCAACCTTCTATTAATGAGACTGATATCGGCTAATGCTACAAAGCATTTCAAGGCGCCGACCCTCGGGAGTTAAGTTTGCTTCACGGCCCAACCGGGCAAGCAAGCCAACTGAATCGAGGAATACCGCCATGAACTTCAATCTCTTCTCTGTCATCGCCGCTTCCGCTATCTCTGCCACTGTTGCTCTGCCTGCCAGCGCCAACGTTGAGATCAGCGACAAAAAATCCCACACCCAAAGCTATACCCAGAAATACCTGCAACAGAGCGCCAACTTCTACGCCGCGCTGGATCACAAAACCCAACACTGAAATGTCAGCCCTGCACCCTTTATGCAGGAGCGAAGTCACTTGCCGATCGGCCCACAGGCGTCGAAAAGCGCCGAAGTGATGTCGCTCCTGCATAACGCATTTACGACAGCATCATATTGCTATCAATGTAGTGCTTGATATCACATGGCCATGTGTTTAAATTTGACGCTGATTTTTTGACTCCTTCCCTAAAAGGATCGACAGCATGGCGATGCGTCTGGCAGTGGTTCTCCTGTTTCTCTACTCCACCCCGATTCTGTCGGCTGCCCAGCCCGTTCCCAACGAGCCGGAAGCGGCCCGTGAGCGCTTGATGAGTTTTATCGAGGACTGAAACACGCCGGGTTAAAGATCAATAAAACTGATAGCTACTATGCATAAAGGTCGCTAGTTATCTTCTGTTTTTTGATCGATTCTGTGGGCACTGAAACATGCCCACGGAGAACACCATGGCCAGCACCATCCTCACTTCTGCCAAACACGGCGCCTACCTGGCCATTGGTCTTTACGTGGCCATGGTGTTGGTCGTCAGCCTTTCGGCTCAATCGCAACACAGCCTTCAAGCACCGATTCAGGTCGCTTATCCCGGTATCCAGTTCGAACACCGCGCTCAACATGCGGTGGTTGATGACGTCGACTTGGCGGGAGTGGCAGGGGCATGAAAGGACGTAGACTCTGGGTCATCGCTTTCCTGGCGTTCATGACCAACGGCGCTTCATTGTTGGGGATCGGGCAGGGCTCGGCGGGGTCGGTGGCGCGGGCCATCGAATGCAACCACAACATCGCCCACAACATCCAGACCGCCAAAGCGCTGGAGTTGCTGGTGGGTAATCCGCCGAGCAAATCCAATGGCGAATTTTTCGGGCCATTCCAGGTGGATTGCTCGGCGTTGGGGATGTGCTCGGTGTTGGCCTGAATCCCCGGCCGATGAAGTCAAATGTGGCGAGGGGGCTTGCCCCCGTTCGGCTGCGCAGCAGTCGTAAAACCGGCGACTGAGGTTCATCTGACAAATCGCGATAACCTGATTCAGGGCTGCTTCGCACCCCAACGGGGGCAAGCCCCCTCGCCACAAAGGAATGCTGTTATTTTTGCTTTGCCATCACGTCAGCAAACAGATCTGAGTCGATGAACCGCTGCAACCAGCCCTGCAATCGCACATAAGGCGTCTGCCCGAACCACTCGCGATCCACATGGGCGAATTGCCTCACGAACGGCATCAAGGCGACATCCGCCAGGCTCGGGTGCGTGGCCAGCAAGTAGTCGCGCCCCTCCAGCAACTGATCCAGCTTGCGCAAGAACACCTCGCCCTCGGCGCGATAAAACGTCATCGGCTGCTCGGGATAACGCTCGGCGTATTTGTAGCGATTGAGGTGCACCTTGAACACCGAATCGTTTTCTTCGATCAGCCCGCCGATGTATTGCTGCCCGACAGGGTCATCCTTGAGCAGCCAGTCCTGCGGATCGTTCTGCGCCAGCGCCCAGCGCATGATTTCCAGGCTTTCATCGATCACCCGGCCATCCACGCTCAGCACCGGCACCGTGCCTTTGCTCGACAGCGCGAGCATTTCGGCCGGTTTGGCCTTGAGGCTGACCTCGACGATATTCACTGCAACCCCCGAATAGCGCAGGGCCATGCGAGCGCGCATGGCGTAGGGGCAGCGGCGGAACGAATACAGCGTATTCATTTCACCTCCAGGGTACTCAGGCCGTTGCCCTGACGGTGGACCTGGATCTGCACCGGAATCCGTTCATGCATTTCCTGTACGTGGGAAATCACCGCGACCTTGCGTCCCTGCGCTTGCAGGCCGTCGAGGGCGTCCATGGCCAGTTGCAGGGATTCGGGGTCGAGGCTACCGAAGCCTTCGTCGATGAACAGCGATTCGATTTTCAGCGTGCTCGATGCCATCGATGCCAAACCGAGCGCCAGCGCCAGCGACACCAGGAACGTCTCGCCACCGGACAGCGAATGCACCGAGCGCAGTTCATCGCCCATCTCGGTGTCCATCACTAATAACCCGAGCATGCTGCCGCCCCGTTTCAGGCGATAGCGCCGCACCAGTTGCCGCAACTGGACGTTGGCGTGATGCACCAGCAGGTCGAGGTTGTAGGCCTGGGCGATTTTGCGGAAGGTGTCGCCGGTGGCCGAACCGATCAGCGCACTCAAGCGCGCCCAGCGCTGGTACTCGGCGTAGGCGTCGGCGATCTGCTGCGCCAGCGCCTGATTGGCGTTTTGTCGACGCTGATCTTCGGTTTGTTCGGCACGCAATTCGGCGCAGCGATGCTCGCTGGCGGCGAACAGGTTTTGCAGCTCGGCCAGTGCCGTGGCCAGTTGTCCGGCGTCCAGGTTGCCGTTGTGCTGCGCCTGATGATCGCGCAAGCGCTGATCCCGCTCCTGCAACAGCACCTTGGCTTGCGCGATGTCTTGTTCGCTTTGCTGCAATCGTTGACGCAGCTCGCTGAGCTGTTGGTCGTTGACGCCGAGCAGCGCTTCCAGCCCACCGTCGTCCAGTTCTGGATGCTGCGCGCGCCAGTCGGCGATCTTGCTGCTCAGCTCGCGGTCTTCGCTTTCCAGGGCTTGCGCACGTTCTTGTTGTGCCTTGAGTTCGGCGGCCAGTTGCACCAGCCCTGTGCGCACGCTTTGCAGTTCCTGATTGGCCGTCGCTTCGGCATTGCGTGCCTGCTCGACGGCCTGATCCAGTTGCTGCTGCCATTGTTCGGCGCTGGCGTGTTCACCCAGCAGTTGCGTCAGTTTTTCCTGGCAAGCCTGTTGTTGCCCGGCCAGCGCGGTGAACTGCTGCTGCGCGGCGTCCAGCTGCTGGGCGCGGGTCTGCTGGCGGTCCTGCTCTTTGTCCAGCGTCTGCTGGCGTTGTTGCTGTTCATCGAGTTCATCGCGCTGCTGCTCGAGTTGTTGCAGACGCTGGGCGATCTGCCGGTCGAGCTGCATGAAAGTCGCGGCGGGTTCATTGCGCAGGGCTTCCAGCGTCTCGGCTGGCAGCAGGCTGCTGAACGCGCTCAGTTCTTCGTCCAGGCGTTGGCGATCGCTGCTCAACTCCCGTTGCTGGTTGAGCAGGTGTTGTGTCGCCTGTTGGTTCGCCGCTTCGGCGCTGCGCAGTTGTTGCGCCAGGCGCGCGGCATCTTGTTGCAGGGTGAGCAGGGCGGTTTGCCGCTGTTCGTCCTGGGTGATGCTCTGGTTC
Source organism: Pseudomonas sp. B21-019 (assembly GCF_024749225.1). Classification (NCBI taxonomy): domain Bacteria; kingdom Pseudomonadati; phylum Pseudomonadota; class Gammaproteobacteria; order Pseudomonadales; family Pseudomonadaceae; genus Pseudomonas; species Pseudomonas sp. B21-019. Next base: position 3,450,924 of record NZ_CP087193.1, on the reverse strand, counting down.
AACTGGCTGCTTTGTTGGCTCAGCCAGGCATCGCGTTTGTTCGCGTCCTGGGCCAACAGTTGGGCGGACAACGGGTGCGCTTCCAGGCTAGGCGCCAGGCTCTGTTGTTGAGTGGCGAGTTGTTCTTGCTGCTGCAGCAATTCCTTTTGTTGAGCAATCAAGCCGCCAACTTCTGCGCGCAGCTCGGTGAGTTTTTCCTTGAGCAGGTCGACGGCTTTCTGGGCGTTGGCCTGTTCGCTTTCATCGTGGCGGCCGAGGCTTTGCAGCAAGGCTTCGGGCTGATGATAAGGATGGTCCAGGCTGCCACAAACCGGGCACGGCTGATCGTCCAGCAGTTGCGCACGCAGTTCTTCGACGCTGGCACTGCGCGCCAGGCGCTGACGTTCCAGCAGTTCGCGGGTGACGGTCAGGGTCTGTTCGGCGATCGTCAATTCGGTCTTGGTCTTCACCCCGTCCTGGGTCAGACGATCACGCTCTTGCTGAGCGGCGACTTGGCGCTGCTGAAGTTCGGTGCCGCGCTTGTCCAGTTCCTGTTGGCTGGCCCACAGCCGCGTCAGTTCTTCAACGGCCCGCAGTTGCTTGCGGTTGTCCTGTAGCAGGCTGCCGAGGATCTGAATCTGCTCGGCCACGGCTTCGGGTTCGGCGCCAGCCTCTTTGTACAGCAGCTCAAGGTTCTGGCGTTGAGCGGCCAGATCCTCGGCGGCGCGGGTGGCGCTTTGCTCCAGGGCAGCCAGTTCGGACTGGCCCTTGTTCAGGCGATTGCCGATCAGCATCAGTTGCTGCAGACGATCGCGGTAGGCGTTCCAGGCATCGCTCAGCGGCGCCAGATGAGTGCTTTGCTCAAGCTCACCGGCAATTTGCTGCAACCGTTCTGCGACTTGTTTCTGCTGGTCGAGCAAACCCTGAATCGTGCTTTGGCCCTGAGCGCAGGCCAGTTCTGCCTGCTGCTTGAGGTCGGCACTGAGGCTGGCGTCGTTGACCAGGCGGGCGAGGGTGCTTTGCTCTTCGAAGGCCTGACGCAGTAGTGGCGCGCTGTTGCTGTGTTGGCTCTGCGCTTCAACCAGCGCCGTTTGCGCCGCGCTCAGACTGTGTTCGAGCTGAGCCTGACGCGCGCTCAGTTCGGTTTGCTGTTGGGTATGCTGCTGAATCTGCGCCGCCAGCGGTGCGAGCTGGGTGGTCAATTCGGTCTTTCGCGCGAATTGGTGCCGTTGCGGGGCCAGTTGCTCCAGACGGGTCAGCTTCAAGCGCTCGCTAGCCAGGCTGTCCCAGTGTTGTTGGGCGGATTGCAGTTGCTCGGTGGCGCTCTGTTGCGCGTCCTGCAACTGGCGCAGGTCCTTGAGCCAGGTGTGTTGCAACTCCAATTGCTTGAGCTGCGCCTGCTGGGTCTTGAGTTGCTGCTGCGCGTCATTGAAGCGCTCATCGAGCTCGGCCCGGGCTTCAGGCGACAGTGGCGTGACCCCAGTGGCCTGGTCCTGCAACAGCTTGTGGGCTTCGCGCGCTTCTTTGGTCTTGTCGAAGGCGCGGCGACCGAGGCGGGTGTAGAGCGCGGTGTCGGTGAGCTTTTCCAGCAGTTCGCTGCGGTCGTTGTCGTCCGCCTTGAGGAACGCACTGAACTCGCTCTGCGCCAACAACACGGCGCGGGTGAACTGTTCGAAGTTCAGGCCCAGTACGGACTCGATCTGACTCTTGAATTCAAGTTTCTGGCTGGCGAGCAGTTGATCCTGATCGATGTCGCGCAGGCTCTGGCGACTGGCTTGCAGCTTGCCAGCAGCCTTTTCCCTGGCGCGATTGGCTTCCCAGCGCGCGCGATAACGGCGGCCATCGATGCCAACAAAATCCACTTCGGCAAAGCCTTCACCGGTGCCGCGACGCAACAGCGTACGCGGATCGCCAGTGCTGATTTCACCATCGGCGTCCGGGGTTTTGGCGGAAGCTTGAGCGTTGTTCAGCCGCGGCACGGCGCCAAACAGCGCCAGGCACAGCGCATCGAGCAGGGTGCTTTTGCCGGCGCCGGTCGGCCCGGTAATCGCAAACAGGCCGGCACTGGCCAAGGGTTCGGCGGTGAAGTCGATTTCAAATGGCCCGGCCAGGGAGGCGAGGTTTTTCAGGCGGATCGCGAGGATTTTCATGGCTGTTCGCTCTCCATCTGCACGTCTTGCAGCAGCTCGGCGAAGTCCCTGAGCGTTTGCTCGTCGACCTCGCTGCCATAGTTGTCCTGCCAGGCGCGGCTGAACAGTTCCTGCGGCGTCAGTTGGTCCAGTTCGATCAAGGTGGCGCCGTCCTCGACGCCGTCGCGGCTGCCGTTGCCGGCGTATTCGGCGGCAATCCGCACCAGCCGTACCGCTTTGCCTTGCAGGGCTGTTTCCACTTGATGGCGCAGGTCCGGTTGCGGCTCGTCGAGACGCACCCGCACTTCCAGCCACGGCTGGCGCTGGATGTCGGCGAGCAGGTCGATGTTGGGCAGGTCGGCCAGTTGCAGCAGGATTTCCGCCAGCGGCGCGGGGCCGAGGCGTTGCAGGTTCACTGGTCGGGGAATGAGCTTCGGTTCGACGCTGAGCAGGGTTTCGCCATCCAGTTTGATGTCGAGAATCTGATGCTGATAACCGATCTCGGAGAATGACAACGGAATCGGCGAGCCGCTGTAGCGGATGCGTTCTTCGCCGTTGACCTTCTGCGGCTTGTGCAAATGCCCGAGGGCGACATAGCTGATGCTCGGTCCGAACAGGCTGGCGGGCAGGGCTTCGGCGTTGCCGATGATCAGGCTGCGCTCGGAGTCCTCGGAAACCGAACCGCCGGCCATGTGCGCATGGCTGATAGCGATCAGCGCCTGACCCGGCTTGCGCTTGGCGTTCGCCGCCTCGATCAGCCATTCGTGAACCTGGCCGATGCCGCGCAAATAGTTGTCACCCAGCTGCGCGCCGGTCACTTCGGCGGGGCGCAGGAACGGCAGCGCCAGGCACCAGGCAGCGATTGCGCCGCTGGCATCCGGCAACGGCAGCAACAGGCGTTCGGCATCCAGTTGACCGTCATCCAGCCACAGCACGCGACCCAAGGCGTGAGTGCGCAAGCGGCGCATCAACGGCGCGGGCAGTTCGATCCGCGAGCCGGAGTCGTGGTTGCCGGCGATCATCACGATAGTCAGCAACGGCTGCTGCTCGTGGGCGCTGACGATGAAATCGTAGAGGCGCTCCTGGGCTTTGACCGGCGGGTTGACCGTGTCGAAGATATCGCCGGCAATCAGCAGCACATCGGGCTGCTCCAGCTTCAGCTGACGCAGCAGCCAGTCGAGAAAGCAGGCATGCTCGAAATCGCGCTCCTGGCCGTGCAGGTTCTGCCCAAGGTGCCAGTCGGAGGTGTGGAACAGACGCAAGGCGTACTCCGCAACAAAATAAGGTGATGGCCGCAAGAAGAATGATGGCGGCTAAAGAGGGGAGAGTTTACTGGCAAACACATGGGATGTGGTCAGGCACTGATTTTGTGGCGAGGGGGCTTGCCCCCGTTCGGCTGCGAAGCAGTCGTGAATCCAGGCGACTCGGTGGCACTGAAGAATTGTAAGGGGCGCTTCGCACCCCAACGGGGGCAAGCCCCCTCGCCACAAAAGCCCCTTCATCCCATTGGTCGGGACTATTTAGGATAAAGCGGCGGCAACCCGCTGTCGCCGACCACGCCTTGAACCCCTTCGGCCGTCGGGATCGCCCGGATGGCGCGCCAGAGTTCTTCGCCTTGCCAGTACTGGCCGGTTTCGCTGTAGAGCGCGCCGTTCAGGCCGTCGAGGGCATCGGACAGCGGTACGAAGCGGGCGGCCATGTCGGCCAGGGTTTCCGGTTGTTGCCGGGCCCAGGCGTCGAGGGCCTGGCGGGTGGCGTGGGTGTCGTTGGCCTGGCAGGCGCGTTTGAGGTCGTCGAGCAGCGTGCGAGGGCTCGGGCCGGTCTGCGCTGCCCGCAGGACTGCCGGTTGCGAGCGGGCGCGCCACCAGAGGCCGAAGCCCAGCAGGGTGGTACAGGCCAGAATTGCCGTGCTGAGTTTCCACCACCAAAGGGCTTCGTTGCTGGCGCCGGACATCACCAGCGGGCTGCTCGCCGGGGCGTCGACGATCAGGCTCGGATTGCTCGCCACTTGCAGCGTGCGGGCCGGCAGGCTGGTGTGTTCCAGGTGATCCTCGAAGGTGTTCCACCAGACCACTTCAACGCTCGGCAAGTCGATGTCGCCGGTGCGGATCGGAACCAGGGCTTCACGGTCCTCGCGACTGCCGACCAAGCCACGCTCCCCGCTCTGGTTGCTCAGCACCGGTTGATCCGGGTAGCGCCGCAGGCCGTTGATCTCGGTGGCGGGCAATGGTGGCAGTTGAGAACTGGCGAGGCCTTCGGCGCTCAAGGTCAGGCTGCGGGTCAGCGAGTCGCCGACCTGCGCATGATCCGGTTCCGGGCTCCAGCTTTCACTCAGGCTCAGGCTGCGGGCCGGCAGCCAGGGAGCATCGGCTGGATAACTGCCGGGCTTGGCCTTGACCGTCAGCAGAATCTCGGTGGAACTGACGCGCATCAATTTGCCCGGTTTTGGCCCCTGGGGCGATCCGTCCTGGGACGGTTGGGCATCGACCAATGTGGCACTGAATACCTGCGCCGGAATGGTCAGCACGCCGCTGTGCTGCGGGTAAATCGCGTAGCGCATTTCGATCACGCCGTGGCGCAGGCCGTTGATCGCTTTCTCGTAGGTGCGCGACTCGCCCAGTTGTTCGATGCGCGCATCGGGAATCTGCAACGGGGTCAGGCTGCTGTCGTCGTACAGCGACACCGAATGATAAATGCGCAAGGTCAGGATCGCCTGAGCCTGCACATAGACGCTGTTCTGGTCGAGGCTGGCTTCGATGAACACCGGCGCCAGCGTGTTGCTGCTGTCCTGGGTTTCGCTTTCTATCACCTGCACGGTAATCGGTTGGCTCTGCGCCTCGCCCAGTTGCAGTGACGGAATCACCACACTGCCGTTCTGCCGGGGCAGCAGGGTGATGATCCAGCGGGTGGTCGCTTGAGTGTTGCCGTTGAGGGTGTTCGGTTGGTTGACCTGACGGGTACCGCGCACCTCGAACTGCGGTTCCAGCGGAGTCAGGTCGGGTTTGCCGAACTGGGTCACGTCGCTGGATTCCAGAGTCAGTTCGACCGTCTCCCCGGAATTCAGGCGACTGCGATCGACACTGGCGACCAGTCCCGCAGCCTGGGCCTGAGCGGTCCAGAAAAGCAGTGCAAGCAAGAAGGCGGTGAAGCGGGTCATCGAGTTTTTCCCTGATCCTGATGTTGTTGCTGTTCGTACCAGAATTTGCGCCTGAGCAGTTCGCCGGGATCATCCGGGATCTTGCGCAGCCATTGCTCCAACGCCTGTTGCTGTTCGCCTTCGAGCATGTCGCTGGCGGGGCGCCGTGGTGGCGTGGTGCTTTGTTCATCCCCCAATTCGCTGCCCGGAACTTCATTGGCGCCCGGTTGCGGTGGTGCCGTGGGCGGCTGCTCGGCGTCCGGCGTGGCCTGTTGGGCATCGGTTTTCGGCTCGCCATCGCTCGGCTGGGTGGCGCTGCCCGGTGGCGGTTCCTGAGGCATGGTTTCGGTTTCGCCCTCGGCGGTTTTGTCCGGCTCGACGGGCGATGTAGCGGTTTTCTGCTTGAGCAGCGTTTCCACCAGAGCCTTGTTGGTCAGCGCCGGGCGCAGGTCTGGCTGAAGTTCCAGCGCTTGCTCATAAGCGTCCAGCGCTGCTTCCAGTTCGCCGCTCTTGGCCAGCGCGTTACCCCGATTGTAGTGGGCGTGGGCGTCGTTGCCTTGGGCAAACCGCTGGGCGGCGCCACTGTAGTCGCCGGCTTCATAGAGCGCCACACCTTGCCATTGCGGGTCTTCGAAATGCTGCGCGGCTTCGGCAGGGCGCTTTTGTTTGAGCAAGTGCAAACCCTGCTGATCGGGCCGCAGCCACAGGTCTTCGAAATCGAAGGCGTAACTCGGTTGCGGCAGCAGGAACAGCAGCGGCAAGCAGAACAGCCAGCCGCGACGCCCGGCACAGGCGGCCAGCAACAACAATGGCAGCAGCAGCCAGTAGCCTTGATCGGCCCAGGTGTCGAGGCGCAACGTCTGGCCGTCGTTACGCAGGTCCCGTGGGCCGTCGAGCAGGCCGAGGTCGCGCAGGTCGGCATCGTCCAGGCGTGCCTGGGCGTAACGTCCACCCAGGCCATTGGCAAAGGCTTTCAGGCTGGGGCCGTCCAGATGCGGCACCAGAATCGCGCCCTGATCGTCCTTGAGGAAACTGCCGTCGTCCTGCGCGACCGGCGCACCTTCGGCGGTACCGATGCCGAGCATCAGAAATTGTGTGGACTTGGCGTCCAGCGACTGACGAATCCCTTGGCGTTCGTGTTCCGTCAGCGACGAACCGATCAGCAGGATCCGCCCCTGGCCGAGGGCGCCCCGATCCAGCAGCGTCAGGGCCTTGGCCACCGCCAGATCGGCGCGATGACCGGCCTGGGGCATCAGCGACGGCTTGAGTGCATCCAAAAGATTGCGGCTGGTCGACAGGTCGTCCGACAGTGGCACCAGCGTGTGGGCGCTGCCGGCGTAGACGACGATGGCGGTCTGCGCGTCGCTGCGGTTTTGCAGCAGATCCAGCAGTTTGCGCCGAGCCTGTTCCAATCGGTTTGGCGCAACGTCGGTGGCGAGCATTTCCGGGGTCAACTCAAGCAACACCACCAGCGGGTCAGCGGGTTTTTGGCCGGTTTGCTCGACGCGTTGCCAGCTCGGCCCCAGCAGGGCCAGCACAGTCAGCACCCAGGCCAGGCCCAGGGCGACCCACGGCAGTTTGCTCTCGCGACCGCTGCCACCACTGAGCAACGCGGCATGGAAGGCCGGTGGCAGAATCATTTGCCAGCGACCCGCGCGCTTCTGCCGGTGCCAGAGTTGCCAGAGCAACCAGCCCAGCAACGGCAGCAATAGCAGCCACCAAGGGCGGAACCAGTATGGCCAGAGAGCGATCATCGGCGCCTCCGCAGACGCAGGCGTTTGAGGCGCTGACGCCAGTCGGGCAGTTGCGTATGCAGAAACCGCTCTTTGGTAAACAGCTTCTTGGTGAATAGACGTTGCAACGGGTTATCCGGCCAGCGCTCACGGATCACCAGCAGCATGCTCAACAGTAGCGCCATCGCCAGAGGCCAGTGATACAACGCCTGGGCCGGACGGGCCTGCGTAGGTTGCTGGGCCACCGGTTCCAGTTTGTCGAGGGTGGTCTTGATCGCCTGCAATTCCTGGCCGTCGCGGGCGCGGAAATACTGGCCTCCGGTGGCTTGGGCAATGGCTTTCAAGGCCGGCTCGTCGAGGTCCAGGCTCGGGTTGATACCCAGGAAGCCCAGGGTGCCGCTTTGTTCCGGGTCGGCGCCAATGCCGATCGGGTAGATTTTTACGCCTTCATTCGCCGCCAGGCGTGCGGCGGTCAGCGGATCGATTTCGCCGCCATTGTTGGCACCGTCGGTGACCAGAATCAGTACGCGGCTTTGTGCCGGGCGTTGGCGCAGGCGTTTGAGGGCCAGGCCGATGGCGTCGCCGATGGCGGTGTTCTTGCCGGCGATGCCGATTCGCGCTTCGTCGAGCCAGACACGCACGGTATGGCGGTCGAAGGTCAGCGGCGCTTGCAGATAGGCCTGGCTGCCGAACAGGATCAACCCGACCCGGTCGCCATCGCGACTTTCGAGAAAATCACCGAGCAAATGCTGCACCAGTGACAGTCGGCTGACGTCTTCGTCCTGCCACTGCATGTCGGGGAAGTCCATTGAGCCGGAGACGTCCACCGCCACCAGCAAATCGCGGCCACTGGCGGCAATCGGTAGCGGTTCGCCGAGCCATTGCGGGCGCGCTGCGGCGATCAGCAGCAACAGCCACATCAGAATGAACGGGGCTTGCTGGCGCCAGGTCGGCAGGTTGGCCCGGGCGCGGCGGCGAGCGAGGCCTTCGAGGTCGCTGAGGAAGCTGACCTTGAGCGCCGGTTCGCCACTGTCGGCCACCGGCAACAGCACCCGCATCAACCACGGTAGCGGCAGCAGGGCGAAAATCCACGGCCAGGCGAACTCAAACATGTTTGCGAATCCAGGTGTCGACGGCTTGAGTCAGGCCGGCGATGGCCTTGTCGTCGAGTTTGCATTCGGGCTTGTAGGCACCTTCCACCAACACCATCCAGCGCGTGAGGCCGGCAGCCGGGCAGCGGTTATCAAGGAACGCCAGCCATTGGCGCCCGTTGAGGGTGTGGCTCTGGCTATAGGGGTAGTGGTTGCGGCACAGGCGTTTGAGCAAGCCATTGAGTTGCTGCAGCCAGGCACCGGCCGGGGCGCCGTCGTAGGGTTTGGGCATCAACGCGAGTTCGGCCAGGGCGGCGAGGCGCACCGGGTCCAGCGGTTGTTCGGCACGGACGATCGGGCGCTTGTCCGGAATGAAGCGTCGCAACTGCCATGCGCCGAAACCGATCACCGGCAGCAACAACAGCAGCAGCCACCAGCCCGGTGCCGGCGGCCAGAAACCGATCGGTGGCGGGGAAATCAACGGTTGCAGTTGATCGAGGCTGCTCATCGACCTTTCCCCGGACGTTGTGGGTTCAGGTATTCGCGCAATTGCTCGACCATCTCGCTTTGGGTGCTCAACGGCATCAGCAACACCCGTAGCTTCTGCGCCAGCAATTCCCAGCGGGCGATGCGCGCTTCCGCTTGGGCGCGGTAGGCCTGGCGCAGGTCGAAATTCAAGGTGTCGAGTTCCAGTTGTGCGCCGTGTTCAGCAAAACGAAGCAGACCGGCGGCGGGCAGGGCGTGATCCAGCGGGTCGGACACCGGCAACAGCAACAGGTCGCAATGGCGCGACAACAGGCTCAGCTGTTGTTCTGCACTGTCGGACAGGGCGCGTTCGTCGCAGATCACGATCACCAGGCTGCCGGGGCGCAGCACTTCCCGGGCGCGGCGCAGGGCAATGCCGAAGGCGTCGCGGTCCGGCTCGCGTTCGGTGTGCAGCGACTGATTGACCCGCACCAGCCGGTTGAGCAGTTGCAGTAGGCTCTGCTTACTGCGTCGTGGCTTGATTTCGTAATGCTCGTTGTCGCCGAACACCAGCCCGCCGACCCGGTCGTTGTGCCCCAGCGCGGCCCAGCCAATCAGGCTCGCGGCCTGGGCGGCCAGCACCGACTTGAACATCAACCCGGAGCCGAAAAACAGCCGACGGCTCTGTTCGACCATGATGAAGATCGGCCGCTCACGTTCCTCATGGAACAGCTTGGTGTGCGGTTCCTGGGTCCGGGCGGTGACGCGCCAGTCGATGCTGCGCACATCATCGCCGGCCTGATAGACCCGCACCTGATCGAAGTCCACCCCGCGCCCGCGCAGTTTGGAGTGGTGCAGGCCGATCAGCGGGCTGCGCTGGCTCGGCGTGGAAAACAGCTGCACTTCGCGCACGCGATGGCGCATCTCGATCAGCTCGGCGAGGCTGATGCGGATGCCCGGCTCGGGCGGCAGAAGGGTGTTCATCGGGGTCAAGCGACGGCTACGACGTCGAGAATCCGCTGGACCACCCGGTCCTGGTCGATGCCAGCGGCTTCGGCTTCAAAGGAAAGAATGATGCGGTGACGCAACACATCGAACAGCACCGCCTGAATGTCTTCGGGGCTGACGAAGTCGCGACCGGCCAGCCAGGCGTGGGCCCGGGCGCAACGGTCGAGGGCGATGGAGCCGCGCGGACTGGCGCCGTAGGCGATCCATTCGGCCATTTCCGGGTCGAACTTGGCCGGGATCCGCGTGGCCATGACCAGTTGCACCAGGTATTCCTCCACGGCGTCGGCCATGTACAACCCGAGGATTTCCTTGCGCGCGGCGAAGATCGCCTGCTGGCTGACCCGGCGTTCAGGTTTGGTTTCGCCGTGCAGTGCTTCGCCACGGGCCTGTTGCAGAATCCGCCGTTCGACGGTGGCGTCGGGGAAGCCGATTTTCACGTGCATCAGGAACCGGTCGAGCTGGGCTTCGGGCAGTGGATAGGTGCCTTCCTGCTCGATGGGGTTTTGCGTGGCCATGACCAGAAACAGCGGCGACAGCTCGTAGGTGCTGCGCCCGACGCTGACCTGGCGTTCGCCCATGGCTTCGAGCAGGGCCGACTGGACCTTGGCCGGGGCACGGTTGATTTCGTCCGCCAGCACCAGGTTATGGAAGATCGGGCCTTGCTGGAACACGAAGCTGCCGGTTTCCGGGCGATAGATTTCCGTGCCGGTGATGTCGGCCGGCAGCAGGTCGGGGGTGAACTGGATGCGATGGAACTGTGCTTCGATGCCTTCGGCGAGTTCTTTGATGGCCTTGGTCTTGGCCAGCCCCGGGGCGCCCTCGACCAGCATGTGACCGTCGGCGAGCAAGGCGATGAGCAAGCGCTCAATGAGTTTTTCCTGGCCGAGAATCTGCGTTGAAAGAAAGGTTCGCAGCGCGAGCAGCGCTTCACGATGTTCCATCGATGACTGTTCCTGGAAAGGGTGACCGAAGACGTTCGAATAACGCCAGGGCTGGGGGCGTTACTTTAATCCATCGCGGGGGGCGCCGACTAACGGCATTTTGTAGAAATGTGCGGATTAACGCTCGTTCCCACGCTCTGCGTGGGAATGCAGAGCGTGGGAACGATCACCTCAAAACCGGTAGGAGCGAGCGGTGCGGCGATCCGACTTGCCCGCGAGGGCGCCCATTCAGCCACCATCAGATTTCGCTGATGTAAGTACCAATCCCCTCGAGAATGTTCTGCAGCGTCTCTTCCACCTCGGCCAGATCGCTGGCATCGGTACTGTGCAGGATTTCCAGCGAATCATTGCCATCCAGCGCATCGGCGTCCACGGCGGCGATTTCGATCAGCAGACGGTCAGGGCTGAGGGTGACTTTCACGCCATCCAGGGCCGAAGGCTTGTCGTGGAAGATGATCTCCAGCTCGTCCTCGTCCGGAAAGCGGCTCATCAGGAACATTTCGCCCTCGGCACTGTTGCAGCAGAGCATGGCCAGATTGTCTTCTTCGTCATCGCACGGGTTGACGATCAAGAGGTCGGTTGTCATTTGCATGGGAAAAATCCTGGCTCGGCGAGCGTTGTGAACACAACAAACGGCAATTCTGCCAGCCCTCGGGAATTTCTGCTTGGCTGAGTGTCAGAGGATGTGTCGTGAACATCTGATGCATCTCGAGTCATTTCTGGGACGAAGGTGCCGTAAATCCGGGCATAAAACGCCCATTTTTCTGCACGGCTGCTAGTGTTGTTCGAGGCGCATGCCGCGAGTTACGTGCCGATGACCGAATATGTCGCAGCGCTGCAAGCACGGCCCTTGCCGCACTGGTTAAGCTGCGCAACGGATGAGCACCCGTAAAGGCATTGTCGATGGCTCAATGGTAGCCCCGACAGTCGTTTTTGCAGATGCCCATTCAATGGAAGGTGAATGTGACCTGAGTGTCTCGTCCAGCTTCACCCAACTGTCGTCCTGTTTCCTCTGCCCGAGAATCAGGAACAGGGTGACGGAATACCCCGAAAGGGGGTTGCACGCGACGCTTCCATCAATAACAAGCCCAAGCGGAGTACCACAGATGGCGTTCTTCACCGCAGCCAGCAAAGCCGACTTCCAGCACCAACTGCAAGCGGCACTGGCGCAGCACATCAGTGAACAGGCACTGCCACAAGTGGCGCTGTTCGCCGAACAATTTTTCGGCATTATTTCCCTCGACGAGCTGACTCAGCGTCGGCTATCCGACCTCGCCGGTTGCACCCTTTCTGCATGGCGCCTGCTTGAGCGCTTCGATCACGCTCAATCGCAAGTGCGTGTCTACAACCCCGATTACGAACGCCACGGCTGGCAGTCGACCCACACCGCGGTCGAAGTGCTGCACCACGATCTGCCATTCCTGGTGGATTCGGTGCGTACCGAGCTGAACCGTCGCGGCTACAGCATCCATACCCTGCAAACCACTGTGCTGAGCGTGCGTCGCGGCAGCAAGGGCGAGCTACTGGAAATCCTGCCGAAAGGCACCCAGGGTGAAGGCATTCTGCAAGAATCGCTGATGTACCTGGAAATCGACCGTTGCGCCAACACGGCCGAATTGAATGTCCTGACCAAAGAGCTGGAGCAGGTTCTCGGTGAAGTCCGCGTTGCGGTCGCCGATTTTGAACCGATGAAAGCCAAGGTCCAGGAGCTGATCGAAGGCATCGACAATAGCCAGTTCGCCATCGACGCCGAAGAAAAATCCGAAATCAAGAGCTTCCTGGAATGGCTGGTGGGCAACCACTTCACCTTCCTGGGCTACGAAGAGTTCGTGGTGGGCGAAGATCAGAACGGCGGTCACATCGACTATGATCAGAGCTCGTTCCTCGGCCTGACCAAGCTGCTGCGCGCTGGCCTGACCGTCGATGACCTGCGCATCGAAGACTACGCCGTCAACTATCTGCGTGAACCGACGCCGCTGTCGTTCGCCAAGGCTGCGCATCCAAGCCGTGTCCACCGTCCGGCGTACCCGGACTACGTGTCGATCCGCCAGATCGATGCCAACGGCAAGGTCATCAAGGAATGCCGCTTCATGGGCCTGTACACCTCGTCGGTGTATGGCGAAAGCGTGCGGGTCATTCCATACATCCGTCGCAAGGTCGAGATCATCGAGCAGCGTTCGGGCTTCCAGGCCAAGGCTCACTTGGGCAAGGAACTGGCCCAGGTGCTTGAAGTGTTGCCTCGCGATGACCTGTTCCAGACGCCGGTGGACGAGTTGTTCGCCACCGTGATGTCGATCGTGCAGATCCAGGAACGCAACAAGATCCGCGTATTCCTGCGCAAAGATCCGTACGGCCGTTTCTGCTACTGCCTGGCCTATGTGCCGCGTGACATCTACTCCACCGAAGTGCGCCAGAAGATCCAGCAAGTGCTGATGGATCGTCTGAAAGCCTCGGACTGCGAGTTCTGGACCTTCTTCTCCGAATCCGTGCTGGCCCGTGTGCAGCTGATTCTGCGGGTCGACCCGAAGAACCGTCTGGACATCGACCCGGTTCTGCTGGAAAAAGAAGTGGTGCAGGCCTGCCGCAGCTGGCAGGACGACTACGCCAGCCTGGTGGTCGAGAGCTTCGGCGAAGCCCAGGGCACCAACGTGCTGGCCGACTTCCCGAAAGGCTTCCCGGCCGGTTACCGCGAGCGTTTCGCCGCCCACTCGGCTGTGGTCGACATGCAGCATCTGCTGAGCCTGAGCGAAAAGAATCCGCTGGTGATGAGCTTCTATCAGCCACTGGGTCAGGTATCGGGCCAACGTGAGCTGCACTGCAAGCTGTATCACGCCGACACGCCGCTGGCGTTGTCCGATGTACTGCCGATCCTGGAAAACCTCGGCCTGCGCGTACTGGGTGAATTCCCGTATCGCCTGCGCCACAACAGCGGCCGCGAGTTCTGGATTCACGACTTCGCGTTCACGGCTGCCGAAGGCCTGGAGCTCGACATCCAGCAACTCAACGACACCTTGCAGGACGCTTTCGTCCACATCGTGCGTGGCGATGCCGAGAACGATGCCTTCAACCGTCTGGTGCTGACCGCCGGCCTGCCATGGCGCGACGTGGCGCTGCTGCGTGCCTATGCCCGTTACATGAAGCAGATCCGTCTGGGCTTCGACCTGGGTTACATCGCCAGCACCCTGAACAACCACACCGACATCGCTCGCGAGTTGACCCGGTTGTTCAAGACCCGTTTCTATCTGGCGCGCAAGCTGGCCAGTGACGATCTGGAAGACAAGCAACAACGCCTGGAACACGCGATTCTGAGCGCACTGGACGATGTTCAGGTGCTCAACGAAGACCGCATCCTGCGTCGTTACCTGGACCTGATCAAGGCGACCCTGCGGACCAACTTCTACCAGACCGATGCTCACGGTCAGAACAAGTCCTACTTCAGCTTCAAGTTCAACCCGCACCAGATTCCAGAGCTGCCGAAGCCGGTTCCGAAGTTCGAAATCTTCGTTTACTCGCCGCGCGTCGAAGGTGTGCACCTGCGCTTCGGCAACGTGGCTCGCGGCGGTCTGCGCTGGTCCGACCGTGAAGAAGACTTCCGCACCGAAGTCCTGGGCCTGGTAAAAGCCCAGCAAGTGAAGAACTCGGTCATCGTGCCGGTGGGTGCGAAGGGCGGCTTCCTGCCGCGTCGCCTGCCACTGGGCGGCAGCCGTGACGAGATCGCGGCCGAGGGCATCGCCTGCTACCGCATCTTCATCTCGGGCCTGTTGGACATCACCGACAACCTGAAAGACGGCGCGCTGGTACCGCCGGCCAACGTCGTGCGTCATGACGACGATGACCCGTACCTGGTGGTAGCAGCGGACAAGGGCACTGCGACCTTCTCCGACATCGCCAACGGTATCGCCATCGACTACGGCTTCTGGCTCGGCGACGCGTTCGCATCTGGCGGTTCCGCTGGTTACGACCACAAGAAAATGGGTATCACCGCCAAGGGCGCGTGGGTCGGCGTACAACGCCACTTCCGCGAACGCGGTATCAACGTCCAGGAAGACAGCATCACCGTGGTGGGCGTCGGCGACATGGCCGGTGACGTGTTCGGTAACGGCTTGCTGATGTCCGACAAGCTGCAACTGGTCGCAGCCTTCAACCACCTGCACATCTTCATCGACCCGAACCCGGAGCCTGCCAGCAGCTTCGCCGAGCGTCAGCGCCTGTTCGACCTGCCGCGTTCGGCCTGGTCGGATTACGACACCAGCATCATGTCCGAAGGCGGCGGTATCTTCTCCCGTAGCGCGAAGAGCATTGCCATCTCCGAGCAGATGAAAGAGCGCTTCGACATTCAGGCCGACAAGCTGACCCCGACCGAACTGCTCAACGCCTTGCTCAAGGCACCGGTAGACCTGTTGTGGAACGGCGGTATCGGTACGTACGTCAAAGCCAGCAGCGAAAGCCACGCCGATGTCGGCGACAAGGCCAACGATGCACTGCGCGTGAACGGTAACGAACTGCGCTGCAAGGTTGTGGGCGAGGGCGGTAACCTCGGTATGACTCAGCTGGGTCGCGTCGAGTTCGGCCTCAATGGCGGCGGTTCCAACACCGACTTCATTGACAACGCCGGTGGCGTGGACTGCTCCGACCACGAAGTGAACATCAAGATCCTGCTGAACGAAGTGGTTCAGGCCGGCGACATGACCGACAAGCAACGTAACCAGTTGCTGGCGAGCATGACCGACGAAGTCGGTGGCCTGGTGTTGGGCAACAACTACAAGCAGACCCAGGCATTGTCGCTGGCGGCCCGTCGCGCGTTGCCACGGATCGCTGAATACAAGCGCCTGATGAACGATCTGGAAGCCCGTGGCAAGCTGGATCGCGCCATCGAGTTCCTGCCGTCGGAAGATGCGATCAACGAGCGCGTCGCGGCAGGCCATGGCCTGACCCGTGCCGAGCTGTCGGTGCTGATCTCCTACAGCAAGATCGACCTCAAGGAGCAGTTGCTGGGCTCCCTGGTGCCGGACGACGACTACCTGACCCGCGACATGGAAACCGCTTTCCCGCCGACGCTGGTCAGCAAGTTCTCTGCCGCCATGCGCCGTCACCGCCTGAAGCGCGAAATCGTCAGCACCCAGATCGCCAACGATCTGGTCAACCACATGGGCATCACCTTCGTTCAACGGCTCAAAGAGTCGACCGGCATGAGCCCGGCGAACGTGGCCGGTGCGTATGTGATCGTGCGTGACATTTTCCACCTCCCGCACTGGTTCCGTCAGATCGAGTCCCTGGACTACCTGGTCTCCGCTGATGTGCAACTGGAGCTGATGGACGAGCTGATGCGTCTGGGCCGTCGCGCTACGCGCTGGTTCCTGCGTGCCCGCCGCAACGAGCAGAATGCTGCCCGCGACGTCGCGCATTTCGGTCCGCACCTGAAAGAGTTGGGCCTCAAGCTTGACGAACTGCTCAGTGGCGAGATTCGCGACACCTGGCAGGCTCGCTATCAGGCGTACGTCGAAGCCGGTGTTCCGGAGTTGCTGGCACGCATGGTGGCTGGCACCACGCACCTGTACACCCTGCTGCCGATCATCGAGGCTTCCGACGTGACCGGCCAGGACCCAGCGGACGTGGCCAAGGCCTACTTCGCCGTGGGCAGCGCGCTGGACATTACCTGGTACCTGCAACAGATCAGCGCTCTGCCGGTTGAAAACAACTGGCAGGCCCTGGCCCGTGAAGCGTTCCGCGATGACGTCGACTGGCAACAACGTGCGATCACCATCTCGGTCCTGCAACAGGGCGACGGCACCCAGGACGTGGAAACACGCCTGGAGCTGTGGATGGAGCAGAACGAAGGCATGATCGAACGCTGGCGCGCCATGCTGGTGGAAATCCGTGCCGCCAGCGGCACTGACTACGCCATGTACGCGGTGGCCAACCGTGAATTGCTGGATGTGGCGTTGAGCGGTCAAGCGGTGGTGCCTGCGGCTGTCACTAGCAGCGCAGACGCCGAGCTGGAGCCGGCGGCCTGATAAGCGCTGAATGAAAAAGCCCCGCTCTCGAAAGAGGCGGGGCTTTTTTATGCCTGAAGATTTTGTGGTGGCTGATGGCCTCAGCTATCAGTTTTCCAAAGGAATCAGCACTTTCTCATCCGGGGCCAACACCATGAACACCAACAGCTTGGCGGGTTGGGTAGCGCTGGCGTTTTTCGACACCAGATGTTCAGACCCGGCCGGTTCGTACCAGAATTCGCCAGCCTTGTAGGTGGTCGCTTTTTCGCCTTTGACTTGAGAAGTGATCTCCCCCGATAGCACGTAGGCCATGGCCGTACCCTGGTGTTTATGGGCAATGGAAGATTGGCCCGGCTGGTAATCGACTTCGATCATCAGGGCTTTTTTGCCGGGTGCGTTTTTCAGCATCTGGTCTTGCAGGATGGTGACATTTTCCGAAGGGGCGGCGGTTTCGTGGGCGAATACCGAGGCTGAAACGGTTAGCGTCAGGGCGGCGAAAGAGGCAGCAAAAAAGCGAAGCGCATTCATGGTTGATTACCTGTGGTGGTGAGTCGTCAGGGACCACAGTAAGCGGCGCTATCGGCTAATCAAACGGCCAATTTTCCGGAAGATCAGGGGACCAATCACCGAGGCTACATTACCCGTAGCAGCTGTCGAGCCTGCGAGGCTGCGTTCGGCTGCGAAGCAGTCGTCAAACCAGAGCTTGCGGTACGTCAGGCAGACCGTGTCAGCCGGACTCACGACTGCTTCGCAGCCGAACGCAGCCTCGCAAGCTCGACAGCTGCTACAAGCGAACGCAAGCTGCTATCGGGGTTGCGATCTTTTGATCTTGTTTCAAACGATAGGAAAGCTGTTGAAGTCGACGGCATTGGCCAACCGGCTGTCGATCAGGCCGATAAAACCTTGCACTTCGGGGCGGTTGAAATGCGCTTGCATCGCCGCTTCCGATTGCCAGTGGGCGCTGACCGTCCAGCGGGTGTCGTCCTCGGGGCAGCGGTCGACCATATAGGCGTCACAGCCCGGAAGTTCGCGCAGGGTGTCGACAATCTTTTGCAGTTGTTTGCCCAGTTCGTCCGAGCGACCGGCGGCAGCTCGTATCTTTACGGTGTTGAACACTTGGTTGGACATTACTCACACTCCTGAATCAGGCCGGACGAATCCTGCTCATTGAGGGATAACGCCCATGCAGGATAGGCCTGCCCCCTTGGGCCGCCAATAGCCAATCACCGGATAAAACCGCAGACCAATCCCTCAACCAACCTGCTGCAAAATGTCCCGCAAACGGTCCAGGGCGATGTCGATGTCCAGGGTTTCGATCGCCCCGAACCCCAGGAAAAGCCCGGCCCGTGGCGTTTGCTGGTAAAAAAAGTCGTCCAGGGTATAGAGTCCCACTTCGACTTTTTTCGCGAGTTCGATCACCAACGGAATATCGACCGGCACCTTGCACAGTACCGCCATGTGAAACCCGGCTGTGGTCGGCACCGCTTCGAACCATGGCGAAAGGTCGCCCGCCATCCGCGCCAGGATCCGTTCGCGGCGCCCGGCGTAAATCGTATGGCAACGCCGGATGTGCTTGAGCAGACAGCCCTCGGCGATGAACTTGGCCAGCGCCCATTGGGGCAGGGTGGAGGTGTGCCGGTCGGTGAGCTGCTTGGCGCTGATCACCGCTTCGAGAATCGCCGGCGGCAAAATCGCATACCCCAGCCGCAACTCCGGCAACAGGGTCTTCGAGAAGGTGCCGACGTAGGCGACGATGCCGCGTTCATCCAGGCTTTGCAGCGAGTCGGTGGGCCGGCCTTCATAGCGGAACTCGCTGTCGTAATCGTCCTCGATGATGATCGCCCCCAGTTCGTGGGCCCGCTCCAGCAGCGCCACCCGACGCTCGTGGCTCATGGGCATGCCCAAGGGGAACTGGTGCGAGGGGGTGACATAAATCAGCCGCGTGCCGTCGGGAATGTGCTCGACCTGGATGCCTTGCGCATCGACCGGCACGCCGACCACCGTTGCGCCATGAGTCCCGAACAACAGGCGCGCCGGAGGGTAACCGGGGTCCTCCATGGCCACGAGGCTGCCCGGTTGGGTCAACACCCGGGAAATCAGGTCCAGCGCTTGCTGCGCGCCATTGCACACCACCACGTCTTCGTCCCGACAATTGACCCCGCGGGAAAATGCGATGTGCTGTGCGATTGCATTGCGCAACGCCGGCAGGCCTTCGGGCTGGCTGTAGAAACCCTTGGAACCGGCGATCTGGCGCAAGGCATGGGAGGTACAACGGCGCCAGTCGTCCTGCGGAAACTGGCCCTTGCTGGTTGCACCACCGATAAAGTCGTAGCGCAGCGAGCCTTCCAGCGTCGGGTGGCGCAAGAACGTCGGCAACTTGCGCCAGCTCTCGATGACATCGAAGCTGGCCAATTCCGAATGGCTCTGTTTACGGACGACTTTTGCCGCCCGGGCATTGACGTAGGTGCCTTTGCCGATCACCCCGGTGAGGAAGTTTTCGTAGGTCAGTTGCGCATAGGTGTCGGAAATGGTCTTGCGCGAAATCCCCAGTTGTTCGGCCAGCAAACGGCTGGGCGGCAGCTGCGTGCCGGCTGCCAGGCGCCCGGATTCAATGGCGCTGCGCAGTTGCCGGTACAGCTGGCCTGCCAGATCCTTGCGGCCGTTGATGACAACGTGAAGTTCCATACCGGCGGGGCTCCTGGGGCGATTGTGAGGCGACTGTGCGTCGCGCCAGATTACCTGCATGAGTGACTGCACAGAAGTTGTGTGGGCGAAAAACCGGCAATTGGTCTTCTGTCGGGCGGTCCATGGCTTTTTCGCTGAATTGGCTCTGTAACGCTCGTGCATCAGCGCCTAACGTGGAGATACCGATTCGCGCCACGAGGCCGCCGCCATGACCGTTCGCCTGGATTACTACAGCGCATCGCCCAAGGCGATGAAAGCCATGATCGCCATGGAGGCCTTGACCCGTGATCTGAGCATCGAACCGGCGTTGCTGAACCTGATCAAGATCCGCGCCTCGCAGCTCAATGGTTGCGCCTTCTGCACTGACATGCACTCGGTGGACGCACGTCGTATCGGCGAGACCGATCGGCGGCTGTATGCAATCGTGGTCTGGCGCGACAGCGGCTTTTTCAGCCCTCGGGAGCGGGCGGCCCTGGCCTGGACCGAAGCGGTGACCCTGCTCGCGCAAAGCCATGTGCCGGACGATGTTTATGCACTGGCCCGGGAGCAGTTCGGTGAAGGGGAACTGGTCGACCTGACGATGGCCATCAGCGCCATCAACAGCTGGAATCGCCTGGCGGTGAGCTTTCGGCAAACGCCCAGCAGTTGATTATTGGTTTGGTTTTTACCCGTTTGTCACATCAGATTCATGAACGATCAGCAGGATGAAACGGTCAAGGACAGATCGACAGGGAGTCATCGATGTCATTCATGGAATCCGCCGGGCGTCAGGGCGTGGCCGAGTACCGTTCGCCCGTAGAACACAGCAACGCCTCTCACGCACGGATAGCCGGAATCGATCCGGTGTTACTGCTGGCCTTCAGGGTCAGCGCCCGCTGTGGCTGTTTCATGCAAGCGGCCCGCAGTCTCAACATCAAGTCGACCCAGTTGCGTAAACAATTGGCGCAACTTGAAGCACAACTGCAGCGCTCGCTGTTCTGCCATTCGGGCAATGGCTTTGCCCTCAGTCGTGACGGGTTGCAGCTTCAGGCGCAGTTGATGGCCTTGGCCCGTGAGCGCGATTTGCCAGTGATCGAACAGCCGTTGGTGCGCCTGGCCGTGGCCGAGTCGATCCTGCACGACATCCTCGGTCGCGACCTGGTCTCGCTGCTGCGACGCAACGCCAGCGTGCGCCTGGACATCATCTCCCTCGACAGCGAACTGTCCCTGCGGGCGATCAGCGCCGATGTGGTGGTGTGGCTGGCGGGCACAGATTCGCCGTTACCAGGCCCCAGTTTCGCCATCACCGAGCCCCGGCGTCTGGCACGGCTGGACTACCTGCCGCACATCGCCAAACGCTATTCGCGGGTCGCGGCCCGCCCGGACAGCCTGGGCGACCTGGCCGATTTCATGCTGGTGCAATGGCAACACGACCGCCAGGTCGGCGCCTTCGGGCCGTGGAACAGTCTGGTGGAGCAGCGTCTGGCGGGAGTGGTGCAGTTGCATTCCTATGAGCTGATGCTGGAGATGATCCGCTGCAGCGCCTGTATCGGTTTGCTGCCGCACTACATGAGCCAATTCGATAGGGGGCTGGTGGCATTGCCAGGGCTCTTCAGCCAACCGATGGAGCGCCAGGTGTGGATGGCGATCAATGCCGACTCCCGAAATGAAGCTGCGGTGCAGGCGATCGTCGAGCTGATCCACAATACCTTTAATGAGCGAAGGGAGTGGTTCGAGTAGCTCGACGGATCTTCTGGCAAGAACACTTTTGTGGCGAGGGAGCTTGCTCCCGCTGGGGCGCGTAGCACCCCCAAAACCATTCAAACCGGTGCATCAGACAAACCGGGTTCTCAGAATGGGGGCTGCTTCGCAACCCAACGGGGCGGTGCGGCGTTCCGACAAGCTCCCTCGCCACAGAGGTTTGCACCGTTATAGAGTAAGCGGCCACGTACGCATCAAGGACGAAACACTCATGCCCGCCGACTCCGTCATTACCCTCGAGCGCTTCAGCGAATCCCACATCGAGGGCGTCACCGCCCTCTACAACGACCCGGCTGTGGCCCGTCAGGTGCTGCAAATGCCGTTTCAGTCCACCGAGGTCTGGCGCCAACGCCTGATGGCGGACAACGAACGGGCGGTGAAATTGGTGGCGCTGCATCAGGGCTCGGTCATCGGTAACATCGGCCTGGAACAGTTTTCGCGAATCCGCCGCAGCCATGCAGGCAGCTTCGGCATGGGGGTTGCCGTGGCTTGGCAGGGCAAGGGTGTCGGTTCGAAACTGCTGGCGGCGGCGCTTGATGTCGCCGACAACTGGATGAACCTGCAACGGGTCGAACTCTCGGTGTACGCCGACAACGAAGCGGCCATCGGCCTGTACCGGAAATTTGGCTTCGAGACCGAAGGCCTGTTTCGCGACTACGCCGTGCGTGACGGTCGGCTGGTCGATACCCTGAGCATGGCGCGCCTGCGTCGCACGCCCAAGGCCGATTGAGTCAGTCGCCCAAGGCAAACGCCACCGCCGCCTGCGCGTGCAGTTCGGTGGTGTCGAGCAAGGGCAGGGTGCTGTGCTCGGGTTTGATCAGCAGGCCGATTTCGGTGCAGCCGAGGATGATCGCCTGAGCGCCGCGTTCGGTCAGCGATTCGATTACCCGTCGATAGACCTGGCGCGACGCCTCGCTGATTATCCCGACGCACAACTCGTCATAGATGATCCGGTGCACCGCCTGACGCTCCTCGACCTCCGGCACCAGCACCGTCAGGCCCCAGTCCGTCAGGCGCGCCTTGAGAAAATCCTGTTCCATGGTGAACGCAGTCCCCAGCAAACCCACCCGCAACGCACCGGCGTCCAGTGCCGCCTGACCGGCCGGGTCGGCAATGTGCAGGAACGGAATATCGATCGCAGACTGAATCTGCCCGGCCACCTTATGCATGGTGTTGGTACACAGCACCACGCAGTCGGCACCGCCAGCCTCCAGACGTCGCGCGGCATCCACCAGAATCGCCGCCGCATCGTCCCAGCGCCCGGCATGCTGGGCCTGTTCGACAGGGCCGAAGTCGACGCTGTACATTAGCAATTTCGCCGAACGCAACGGCCCGAGGCGGTCGCGTACCTGTTGGTTGATGAGGCGGTAATACTCAGCGCTGGACTCCCAGCTCATGCCGCCGATAAGGCCGATGGTGCGCATGTCGTGCTCCTGTGAATGGCAAACCCTTGGGGAGAGTGTCCAGTGGATCCTTGTTCCGATCTATCAGGAAATTTCACATGCCGGGTGTGCTGAGCGAGAACCTGTTGGGCGGCAGACTCTGCCTGCGACTCTTGCCCCGTGCGCCTTACAGTGCGCGGGATCCGGCGCAGTCGCGAACCCTCGGGGTGACGCTGGAACGTCAGCAAGGCGTGCATGCGATCGACTCTGACCGACGGACGGATTTCGATACCTGGCCGGGCGTATTGGCGTACACGCCGGTCGGCGTGGAGGTGTTTTCCGAATCGGCCACTGGTGGCGAGTATCTGTTGATGCGGCTGGATGAGCCGTTCGCCAGTGAACTGTTACCGGTCGCCGCTCACCGCATGCAATCTTGCGGCAATCGGCGTGCGCTGACCCTGGCGCGAGATATACGGCGTCAGCTGCTCGCCACGCAGCCCGACCTGCTGGCGCTTGAGCAATGTGCCGTCGCGCTGGTTGGCGTCGCGGGTTCGATAACCGATACAACGCTGCGTGCCACGCCCAAGGCCTTCGCCCGAGTCATGGAGCAGATCGCCGAGCAGTCCCAGCACCCCCTGACGCTGGAACAATTGGCTGCCACCTATGGGCACAACGAACTGCGCTTTCTGCGCGATTTCACCCAGGCTATTGGCCTGACGCCTCACGCCTACCTCATTGAAGTGCGGCTTCAGGCCGCACGCAGGCTGATCGAGCGCACGGCTCTGCCCTTGGCCAGCATCGCTCTGGATGCCGGCTTCGCCCATCAATCCCACATGGGCAGTGCCTTTCGCAAATACCTGGCCATGACCCCTAGCCAGTACCGCTCGCGCTTTTAGTCGTACGCCGGCAGCGCGCATCTGCCATGCTCAAAGTCCGCAGCACCGCTTCAACCAAAGGAACACCGCAATGGACGACGTACAGCAACTGGGCGAGATGCTTCGCCACTACGCAGAAAGCGAAGCGCACAAGAAGCAACTGTTTGAGGCGCAATCGGCCGTGTGGGCGACGCGCATCGGGGAGTTGTTCGATCAGATCCAGCAGTGGCTGGCACCGGTCCTGGCGCCGAACCTGCTGGAAGTGAGCCGCGAGGCGTATGTCGCATCCGGGCCGAGTGTGCCGGTGGAGACGTCGACGTTCAAGACCGAGAAACTGAGCGTCGTTATCGCCGGCAAACCGGTGGAGTTTGTGCCGGACGTGATGGGCGTTGGTGGGCAGATTTCCCTTGCCGTGATGGGGTTGACCGCGGCGCGCTATGGCAGTATTTCGCTGGTGTGCCTGCCACCGTCCAGCGCCTGGCAATGGCGCAAGACCAACGGCCTGAAAGACCCGGACACGTTTGCCTTCGATGCAAACTTTTTGGCGCAGCAACTGCAGAGCCTGATTCCCCGCGAGCGCAACTAATGTCCATGTGATCGACACTCAACCCTGTGGGAACGGGCTTTTGTGGCGAGGGGGCTTGTCGGACCGCCGCACCGCCCCGTTGGGCCGCGCAGCGGACCCAGAACCTGCGAGCGCTGCGCACTCGAACGGGGCGGTGCGGCGGTCCGACAAGCCCCCTCGCCACAAGCCCGCTCCCACAGTGAATTGGGTGTACCTCAGATTTCGAGGTTGCCCCAGCCCGGTTTCAGCTCTTCCGGCGCCACCGCTTTCACGGTTTTGCCGGTCGCCAGTTCAACCCGCCGCGCCACCTCGGGATCATCGGCAAACGGAATCAGGCTGGCATCGTCCAGGCTTTCGGCCGTCTGGTGTTTCAGGCAGTACTCGATCGCCAGCCAAAGCCCCAGCACACCCAATAAATTCAACGCCATTTCGATCATGTCAGGCTCCTTGCCTCAGGCATACTGCGCTTCAAGTTCGGCCATCTTCACATCTGCAACCCGCACCGTACGCCACACGTTATAAGCCATCAGCAGCATGCCGCTGAGGAAAAACACCCCGCCGACAAACCGCACGATGAAGCCCGGATGGCTGGCCTGCAACGCCTCGACGAACGAGTAGGTCAGCGTGCCGTCGTCGTTGATCGCGCGCCACATCAAGCCCTGGGTGATGCCGTTGACCCACATCGAGGCGATGTACAGCACGGTGCCGATGGTCGCCAGCCAGAAGTGCAGGTTAATCAGCGGCACGCTGTGCATTTGCGTGCGGCCGAAGACTTTCGGAACCATGTGATAGATGGCGCCGAAGGTGATCATCGCCACCCAGCCGAGCGCGCCGGCGTGCACGTGGCCGATGGTCCAGTCGGTGTAGTGGGAGAGGGCGTTGACGGTCTTGATCGCCATCATCGGCCCTTCGAAGGTCGACATGCCATAGAAGGCCAGGGACAGCACCAGAAACCGCAGGATCGGGTCGGTGCGCAACTTATGCCAGGCCCCCGACAGCGTCATCATGCCGTTGATCATCCCGCCCCAGCTCGGCGCCAGCAGAATCAGCGACATCGCCATGCCCAGGGACTGCGCCCAGTCCGGCAGCGCGGTGTAGTGCAAATGGTGCGGACCCGCCCAGATGTACAGGGTGATCAGCGCCCAGAAGTGCACGATCGACAAACGATAGGAATACACCGGTCGACCCACCTGTTTCGGCACGAAGTAATACATCATCCCGAGAAACCCGGTGGTGAGGAAAAAGCCTACGGCGTTGTGCCCGTACCACCACTGCACCATGGCGTCGGTGGCCCCGGAGTACACCGGATACGACTTGAACCAGTCCACCGGAATCGACAGGTGATTGACCACATGCAACATGGCGATCACCACGATGAACGCACCGAAAAACCAGTTACCGACGTAGATATGTTTGGTCTTGCGGCGCACCACGGTGGTGAAGAACACGATGGCATAGGCGAGCCAGACCACCGTCATCCACACCGCGCCGGAGAACTCGATCTCGGCGTATTCCTTGGTTGTCGTGTAGCCCAGCGGCAGGCTGATCAGCATCACCACGATCACCGATTGCCAGCCCCAGAAGGTGAATGCAGCGAGTTTGTCCGAGAACAGCCGCACCTGGCAGGTGCGCTGCACGGCGTAGTAACTGGCGGCGAATTGCGCGCTGCCGGCAAAGCCGAAAATCACCAGGCTGGTGTGCAGCGGACGCAAGCGGCCGAAGGTGGTCCACGGCAGGTCGAGGTTCATCTCGGGCCATACCAGTTGCGAGGCGATCCATACCCCCATTGCCATCCCGACGACGCCCCATACCACGGTTGCCACGACGAATTGGCGGACGACCTTGTAGTTATAGGCCAGTCCGATTGTTGCTGTGCTCATGGTCAGTTCTTCCACGGTTGCAAAGTCTTGCCAGGCCACCCGGTCTGGCATGCGATGAACTGTAGAAACCCTGCCGGAAACAAAACAGTCTCAGGAAACTTTCATTTATACGGATCAGATGCGGGGCACGCCTGCGGCCATCAGTCGCGTCCTGATACGGTTTTTTAGTGTTTAGCTGAATCTGTAACACGCTGCGCTGCTGCCGCATAGTTGCACCCCAAGAACGAGCCGCAGAGTTCGATCCACCGCAACTCCTGTGGGAGCTCCTGTGGCGAGGGGGCTTGCCCCCGTTTGAGTGCGTAGCACTCACAAGATCTTCGGTGTATCAGAGATTTTGGGGCTGCTTCGCAACCCAACGGGGGAAAGCCCCCTCGCCACAGGGGCTCCCACAGGTTCTGCGCAAAATTCCTGATGAGGTGGCAGCCACATGTATCAATACGATGACTATGACCGGGCCCTGGTGTTCGAGCGAGTTGCGCAGTTTCGCGATCAGGTCGAGCGTTTCATGGCCGGCGAATTGAGCGAAGAAGAGTTCCTGCCCCTGCGTTTGCAGAACGGCCTGTATATGCAAAAACACGCCTACATGCTGCGCGTGGCGATACCTTACGGCACCCTGAACGCCAGGCAAATGCGCACCCTGGCGAGCATTGCCCGGGACTACGATCGTGGTTACGGCCACTTCACCACCCGGCAGAACATGCAGTTCAACTGGATCGAACTGGCTCAGGTCCCGGACATCCTCGAACGCCTGGCCGAGGTGGAAATGCACGCGATCCAGACCTCCGGCAACTGCGTGCGCAACATCACCACCGAAGCCTTTGCCGGTGTCGCCGCGGACGAGCTGATGGACCCGCGTCCGCTGGCGGAGATTCTGCGGCAATGGTCGACCATCAACCCGGAATTCCTGTTCCTGCCGCGCAAGTTCAAGATCGCCATCTGCTCGGCGAAACAGGACCGCGCGGCAATCATGATGCATGACATCGGCCTTTATCTTTATCGCGACGACAGTGGGCAAATGCTCCTGCGAGTGATTGTTGGCGGCGGGTTGGGGCGCACGCCGATCCTCGGTCTGCAGATTCGCGAAGGCTTGCCGTGGCAGCATTTGCTGTCTTATGTCGAGGCGGTGCTGCGGGTCTACAACCGCCACGGGCGGCGCGATAACAAGTACAAGGCGCGGATCAAGATTCTGGTCAAAGCCCTGGGGATCGAAGCGTTCGCCAAGGAAGTGGAGGAGGAGTGGCAACACCTCAAGGACGGTCCGGCGCAGTTGACCGACGTCGAGTATGAACGTGTTGCCAGCGCCTTTGTGCCACCCGATTACCGTTCACTGGTCGGCACCGACCTGGACTTCGGCACACGCCTGGCCGAGCACCCGGCGTTCGCCCGTTGGGTGACGCGTAACGTTCAGCCGCACAAGGTGCCGGGTTACGCCAGTGTGGTGCTGTCGACCAAACCGGGCATCGCCTCGCCGCCGGGAGATGTCACGGCCGAGCAAATGGACGCGGTGGCGCAATGGTCCGAGCAGTTCGGTTTCGGCGAAATACGCATCGCCCATGAACAGAACATCGTCCTGCCGGACGTGCCCAAGACCGATCTTTACGCGCTGTGGTGCCTGGCCTGCGAGCAAGGCCTGGGGAGTGCCAATATCGGCTTGCTGACCGACATCATCGCGTGCCCCGGCGGCGACTTCTGCGCCCTGGCGAATGCCAAGTCGATCCCCATCGCGCAAGCGATTCAGGCGCGTTTCGACGATCTGGATTACCTGCATGACCTGGGCGACATCAGCCTGAACATCTCCGGCTGCATGAACGCCTGCGGCCACCACCATATCGGCAACATCGGCATCCTTGGCGTCGACAAGAACGGCAGCGAGTGGTACCAGATCACCCTCGGCGGCGCCCAGGGCAAGGACAGCGCGTTGGGCAAGGTCATCGGCCCGTCCTTCAGCGCCGCCGAAGTGCCCGATGTGATTGAACGGATCATCGGCACGTTCGTGCGCTACCGCGAGAGCGAAGAACTGTTCGTCGATACCCTGGCGCGCATCGGTCTGGAGCCATTCAAGGAGCGGGTTTATCCGAAGGTGCTGGAGGTGTCGGCATGAACAATGTGCTGCGTTTGCGAGAGGGCGGCGCCGAGTGGGTGCGCGATGATCCGTGGCAGTTGATTCGTGAAACGACCGGTGAACTGCCGGCCGGGCCGCTGATCCTGCCATTACCCCAGTGGCTGGCCCTTAACGCCGACACCACGACTGCACTCGAAGGTGTCTGGCTCGGTCCTGACGACGAAGTGACAAACCTGACCCCGTGGTTTCCCGACCTGCCGCTGATTGCCCTGGACTTCCCGAGTTTTCGCGACGGACGCGCTTACAGCCAGGCCTATCTGTTGCGCACGCGATTCGGTTGGCAAGGAGAACTGCGCGCGATTGGCGATGTGCTGCGCGATCAACTCAGCCACATGCGCCAATGTGGCTTCGACAGCTTTGCCGTGCGCGAAGACAAGTCTGCCGAAGATGCGCTGAAGGGACTGGCGGGGATGAGCGTGTTGTATGGGCGTTCGGTAATCGAGCCGCGGCCGTTGTTTCGGCGGCGGTAGGGCATCGAGATCTTTTGCTTGGGCCAGTGATGGCATTTTGATAGAGTCCGCGTCTCATAAGGAGTTGGTGAAGAAAGGAGTCTGGTTTGGGCGCGGGCAAGAAGATTTTAGGGTTGATAGCGCTGTTGCTGATGGCGGCCCTGTGGGGCAGTTATTTTTACGTGTTCAAAGAGAACCGTAACGGCCAGCTCGGGGATGCGTTCGACAGCTACGCCTGGTGCGGCACGCCGCCGGCCAGCGATAGCGGCGGGCAGGGCAAGGATCAACTGTCGCTGCGCATCACCAACAACGTTCGCGGCGAGTTCATGCTCTCGGGGGCGGTTGTCGTTTCCGAGCGAACCTTTGATCGCTACGACCTGGGCCGCAACGAACTGCGGCTGCGCATGGAGCCGCTACAGTGGTCCTACGGCGTTGCGCCGATTTTCATGGAACAGGTCAAGATCAAACCCCTGAGCCGTAACCTGTCTTCAGTCAACAAAAGTGCCTACGCCGAACTTGAGTCCCGGCCCATCGACGTCCAGGGGCGTGCGACGGATTTTCCGTTCGACACCTACCGCTACGGTTACAAACCGGTGTTGTACTACCTCAAGGGTAACGAGCGTGTCGATCTGCGCTTCAAAAACGTCACCACCAGCATGCAGATGTCCAACACCTTTACGCCGATCCAGAAGTACAACCGTGTCGAGTACATCAACGAGAAAAATTCGCTGATCAGTGAGCAGGACTACAAGCCCTACGGCGCCAACGAATGCGCGTTCAGCGTCGAGCGCAAGGGCTCGTTCAAGGTGATTGTGTTGCTGTTGTTGCTGGTGATGTGCCTGCCGCTGCTACACGTGTTCTATCGCGACGAGCCGGGCATCGACTTTCTCGCGACGCTGGTGAGTATTGGCGCGATCCGGGTGTTCCTGGTGGGGCCGTTGAACGATTTCCAGTTGTATACCATCGACTTCCTGTTCGGCGCGGTGATCATCCTGGTGGGCACGGTGTCGTTGATCAAGGCGATGCGGGCCAATAGCCGGCGGGAGTTGGCAGCGAAAAGCGGGTCTTCGTGGTGATTATCGCGACCGTGGCGAGAGCTGAAAATTGTGATTTTCGATACAAAAACGCCGGGCATTAGCTATACCTGTAACTCTCGTAGGCAATACCGTTGCCGTCCTTCTGACAGGAGTTAAAGCATGAAGCTTGCGTTAATGATGAGCACACTGTGCATCGCCTCTCTTGGGGTGGCGGGTTGCGCCAGCAAAGTCGTCGAGCCAGACCAGTACTCCGGCTTTCTCAAGGACTACAGCCAGCTCAAGGAAGCCAAGTCGCCATCGGGCGCCGTGGTGATGCGCTGGGTCGATCCCAAGCTCAACGTCAACAAATACACCAGTGCCTACATCGAGCCGACTCAGCTCTATCCCAAACCGCAGCCGACAGCGAAAATCCCTCAGACCACACTGAACGGCATCACCAGCTACTACGATCAGGCGCTCAAGCGCGAACTGGGTAAATCCCTGCCACTGGCCAGCGGTCCCGGCCCAGGCGTGATCGTGGTACGTGCAGCGATTACCGCCGTCAGCAGCAAGACCGAAAGCCTCAAGCCGTATGAAGTGATCCCGATCGCCCTGGTGGCAGCGGCCGTCACCACCGCCAGCGGTGCTCGCGATCAGCAAACCGATCTGGCCACCGAAGCGGTGTTTCTCGATGGCGGCACCAACAAGGTCATCGCCCAGGTGGTGCGCAAGGGCACCGGCAAACCGCTGGAAAACGAAGCTCAGGTGATGAAAGCCGATGACGTGAAAAACGTGATCGATGGCTGGGCTTCGGACATGAATCAATCGTTTGTAAAATTCAAGTCCAAGTAACGCGGGTTTATTGTTCGCGAAGGATCGTTCCCAGGCATGGGAACGATCGATCCCCTTGGCTATTCCCCCGGGATGTCGGCCGGTATGACAGTGAGCGCAACCGGCGCCGCATGACTTTGCATTGTCTGGGCACCGACACCACAACTGGCGAAAAGCGCCATCAGGCTGAATGCCGCGACGCGAAGCAAACCTTTCATAGACGTTTCCTCATTTTCCGACGATGACATTCGGTCTGGCCTGCATGAAGGCTTTTTTTACTCTAGCAGGTGGTTGTCGCGTCAACTGTCTAATCATGCTGCTCCGTTTCAGGGAGTCAGGTTTGCTTCATTGCTTCTTCGCCTGTGCCCGCACGCGCTCTTCCTGTTCGCGCAGTTCCGGGGTGAACTCGGCACCGAAATCTTCGGCCTCGAACACCTGGCGAATTTCGATCTCGGCCTCTGTACCCGGCATCGGGTTGGGGCAGCGCTTGACCCACTCGATCGCTTCCTCTTTCGACTTCACCTGCCACAGCCAGTAGCCGGCGATCAGCTCTTTGGTTTCGGCGAACGGGCCATCGATCACTGTGCGTTTATCTCCCGAGAAGCGCACACGGGCACCTTTACTGCTGGGCTGCAGGCCATCGCAATCGATGAGGATGCCGGCCTTGGCCAGTTCCTCGTTGTAATTGCCCATTGCGGTCATCAGTTCTTCGCTGGGCATCACGCCGGCCTCGGAATCGGGGCTGGCTTTTACAATGATCATGAATCGCATGGTCTTGTCTCCGTTGAAGTTGAGTGATTCATTGCATAGTCGAATGGGCGTGACTTGAATCGACAATGCACCTAAACAAAAATTGTCCTTTTCGTTTTAGTCGATGTTGTAGAAAACAGATGTATTTTCGACATCCTCCTCGCGATCAAATATTCCTGTGAAAACCATCCAACGACCAACGGAAGGTGCCCTCCATGCCCATACTGGAACTCACTACACTGATCCCCGACCGCACTCCGGGGCAAGTCCTCGACTTCTGCCTGGAAGGCGCCAATTTCCCGAAGATCTTTCCGGAACGCGTCACGTCGCGGGGTGATATCGACCTGGATAACCTGCGCATCGAAGTCGGGCGCGAGTTTCGCTTCAGGCACTGGATGTTCAACCTGATCCCGTCGAACTGGACGGTGGTGATCCGGGAGGTCGGCGACATGCATTTCATCGATGAAATGCTCAAGGGGCCGCTGCGTGCCTTTCGTCATGAACATCGGGTGGCGGCGGGAGAGGGCGGTACGCTGTACACCGACCGCGTGACCTATGCGGCGATTGGCGGTGCTTTGACTGAAGGGCTGCTGGTGAATGCCTACATGCGGCGGATTTTCGCGGCGCGGCACCGCAATATGCTGCGGTTGCTCGGGTAGTGCACGTGCATCCAGCCCTGTTGAATTGCAGGTTTGCCTCTCCCGCCACTCATGACAATTTGTGTTTTTGCATAGGTCCCCGGCTCATTTCGTGGTTAACTTCGGCCTCGTCAAAATTCTCTACATCAACGTTCAGAAGGACTCCGTTCATGGCTCAAGTCACTCTTAAAGGCAACCCGGTTCAAGTCAACGGCCAACTGCCACAAGCCGGTTCCCAGGCGCCAGCCTTTTCCCTGGTTGCCGGCAATCTGTCCGACGTGACACTGGCGAGCTTCGCCGGCAAGCGCAAAGTGTTGAACATCTTCCCAAGCGTCGACACCCCGACCTGCGCCACCTCCGTGCGCAAGTTCAACGCCCAGGCCAATGACGTGGCCAACACCGTCGTGCTGTGCATCTCCGCCGACCTGCCGTTCGCCCAAGCCCGCTTCTGCGGCGCCGAAGGCCTGGAAAACGTACAGAACCTGTCGACTCTGCGCGGTGCCGAGTTCAAGGAAAACTACGGCGTGGCCATCGCCGATGGTCCACTCAAAGGCCTGACCGCCCGTGCCGTCGTGGTTCTGGACGAAAACGACAAGGTCCTGCACAGCGAACTGGTCAAGGAAATCGCTGAAGAACCGAACTACGACGCAGCGCTCGCCGTTCTGAAGTAAGCAAAGTTTTACAATTGTTAACGGCCTGGCTCTGTCCAGGCCGTTTTCATTTGTGCTTCAGTGTCTTAGCTAAACCTCCTGTTCCGTAAGCCAAAGGTAAATTGCCGGTAAAGGCGCTTTGCTTAATTCCCGCCAGTGCTTATCGTTCAGCCTCCCGTAGAAAAAAGCGCACGCGCCCAATGGTTGATCATTCCATGCAATCCTCCGCTTCCCGCAATCCTCGTCGCTGGCTGTTCGGCCTGCTTGTCCTGTTGGTCATCGCCGGCCTGTGCTGGAAGTTCTGGCCCGCTGGCAGCAGCCCGAAGGAGGGCGCAGGGCAGAAAGCCGTTGCCGGGCATACTGGTCGTTCGGGGGGGATGCGTCCGGGATTCGGCGGGGCGACGGGACCGGTTCCGGTGCGCGTGGCGCCGGTGGTCAAAGGCGATTTTCCGCTGTATTACAAGGCGCTGGGCACGGTCACGGCGCTGAACACCATCAATGTGCGCAGCCGCGTCGGTGGCGAACTGGTCAAGGTCTATTTCGAAGAAGGGCAGATGGTCAAGGCGGGTGACCTGCTGGCCGAGATCGATCCACGTCCTTATCAGAATGCCTTGCTCCAGGCCGAAGGCACCTTGCTGCAGAATCAGGCGCAATTGAAAAACGCCCAGGTCGACGTCGAGCGCTATCGTGGCCTGTACCGCGAAGACAGCATCGCCAAGCAAACCCTGGACACCGCCGAAGCGCTGGTCGCCCAGTATCAGGGCACGGTCAAGACCAATCAGGCGGCGGTCAACGACGCCAAGCTCAATCTCGAATTCACCAAGATCCGCGCTCCGATCGCCGGGCGCGTGGGCTTGCGGCAGCTGGACGTCGGCAACCTCGTGGCGCCCAACGACACCACGGCGCTGGTGATCATCACCCAGACCCAACCGATCAGCGTGGCGTTTACCTTGCCGGAAAACAGCCTGGACACCGTGCTGACCCGCTATCGCACTGGCGCCAAGCTGCCCGCCGAAGCCTGGGACCGTGGCGACACCCAATTGCAGGCCACCGGCGTGTTGCAGAGCCTCGATAACCAGATTGACGTCACCACCGGCACCCTGAAATTCAAGGCCCGCTACGAGAACCGCGATCAAGCGCTGTTCCCGAATCAGTTCGTCAACGTGCACCTGCTGGCCGATACCCTTAAAGATGTGGTGCTGGCGCCCTCGGCGGCGATCCAGTTCGGCACCAACGGCACGTTCGTCTATGCGCTGGACGGCGACAAGAAGGTTGCCATCCGTCAGTTGAAAGTCGGCGCCAGTGACGGGGAAAACACCGTGATTACCGAAGGCCTGGCCGTCGGTGATCGGGTGGTGCTGGAAGGCACCGACCGCCTGAAGGACGGCAGCGAAGTGGAAGTGGTCAACGACAGCAAGGATGTACCGACCACCCCGACCGAACACCTGCAAGGCAAGTCAGCCGTCACTGCGCCTGACGCGATGGCCACCGACAAGGCGAAAAAGGGCGGCGCATGAACATCTCGCGGCTGTTCATCCTTCGCCCGGTCGCCACGACCCTGAGCATGCTGGCCATTATTCTCGCCGGTGTGATCGCTTATCGGCTGCTGCCGGTGTCGGCATTACCCCAGGTCGATTACCCGACCATCCGCGTCATGACGCTCTATCCCGGCGCCAGCCCGGATGTCATGACCAGCGCCGTGACCGCGCCGCTGGAACGTCAGTTCGGTCAGATGCCCGGCCTGACCCAGATGGCTTCGACCAGTTCCGGTGGTGCCTCGGTGCTGACCCTGCGGTTCAGCCTCGACATCAATATGGACGTCGCCGAGCAGCAAGTGCAGGCGGCGATCAACGCCGCGACCAATTTGCTGCCCAAGGATCTGCCCGCGCCGCCGGTGTACAACAAGGTCAACCCGGCGGATACCCCGGTGCTGACCCTGGCCATCACTTCCAAAACCATGCTGCTGCCCAAGCTCAATGACTTGGTCGACACCCGTATGGCACAGAAAATCGCCCAGATCAGCGGCGTCGGCATGGTCACTATTGCCGGCGGTCAGCGTCAGGCGGTGCGGATCAAGGTCAACCCCGAGGCCCTGGCGGCCAACGGCCTGAACCTGTCGGACGTGCGCACCTTGATCGGTGCCTCCAACGTCAACCAGCCCAAGGGCAACTTCGACGGCCCGACCCGGGTGTCGATGCTCGACGCCAACGACCAGCTGACGTCGCCCAAGGACTACGCCAACCTGATTCTGGCCTATAAAAACGGCGCGCCGTTGCGGCTCAAGGACGTGGCACAAATCGTCGATGGCGCCGAGAACGAACGCCTGGCGGCATGGGCCAATGAAAGCCAGGCCGTGCTGCTGAACATCCAGCGTCAGCCCGGCGCCAACGTCATCGAGGTGGTTGACCGGATCAAGGCCTTGCTGCCGAGCATCACCGACAACCTGCCGGCCGGCCTCGACGTCACCGTGCTCACCGACCGCACCCAGACCATCCGCGCCTCGGTCACCGACGTGCAACACGAACTGCTGATCGCCATCGCCCTGGTGGTGATGGTCACGTTCCTGTTCCTGCGGCGGGCCAGCGCCACGATCATTCCGTCGGTGGCGGTGCCGCTGTCGTTGATCGGCACCTTCGGCGTGATGTACCTCGCCGGGTTTTCGGTCAACAACCTGACCCTGATGGCGCTGACCATCGCCACCGGTTTCGTGGTGGATGATGCGATCGTCATGCTGGAGAACATTTCTCGATTCATCGAAGAGGGCGACAGCCCGCTGCAAGCGGCGCTCAAGGGTGCCAAGCAGATCGGCTTCACCCTGATTTCCCTGACCCTGTCGTTGATCGCGGTGCTGATTCCGTTGCTGTTCATGGCCGACGTGGTGGGGCGTTTGTTCCGCGAGTTCGCGATCACGTTGGCGGTGGCGATCCTGATTTCGCTGGTGGTGTCCCTGACCCTGACGCCGATGATGTGCGCGCGGTTGCTCAAGCGTGAGCCCAAGGAAAAAGATCAGGGCTGGTTCTACCGCTCCAGTGGCGCGACCATCGACTGGATGATCGCCGCCTACGGGCGCAAGTTGCAGTGGGTGCTCAAGCATCAGCCACTGACCTTGCTGGTGGCCATCGGCACCCTGGCATTGACCGTATTCCTGTACATGGTGGTGCCCAAGGGCTTTTTCCCGGTGCAGGACACCGGGGTGATCCAGGGGATTTCTGAGGCGCCGCAGTCGATTTCCTTCGCGGCGATGAGCGAGCGCCAGCAGGAATTGGCCAAGGTGATTCTGGCTGACCCTGCGGTCGAGAGCCTGTCGTCCTACATCGGGGTCGATGGCGACAACTCGACGCTTAATAGCGGTCGGTTACTGATCAACCTCAAGTCTCACAGCCACCGCAACCTGAGCGCCACCCAAGTCATTGCCCGCTTGCAACCGGAGCTGGACAAGCTGGTCGGCATTCGCCTGTTCATGCAGCCGGTGCAGGACCTGACCATCGAAGATAGGGTCAGCCGTACTCAGTACCAGTTCAGCATGTCGTCGCCGGATGCCGAGTTGCTCAACCTGTGGAGCGGGCGTCTGGTCGAAGCCTTGGCGCAACGGCCGGAACTGACCGATGTCGCCAGCGATTTGCAGGACAAGGGTTTGCAGGTTTATCTGGTGATCGACCGCGATGCGGCGTCGCGGGTCGGCGTATCGGTGTCGAACATCACCGACGCGCTGTACGACGCCTTCGGCCAGCGGCAGATTTCCACCATTTACACCCAGGCCAGCCAGTACCGCGTGGTGCTGCAATCGCAGTCCGGCGAGAAGATCGGCCCCGATGCGCTGAACCAGATTCACGTCAAGACCAGCGATGGCGGGCAAGTGCGCCTGTCCAGCCTGGCGCATGTCGAGGAGCGTCAGGCGCAACTGGCGATCACCCACATCGGCCAGTTCCCGGCGGTGATGATGTCATTCAACCTGGCGCCCGGCGTGGCGTTGGGGCATGCGGTGCAGATCATCGATCAGGTGCAGAAAGACATCGGCATGCCGATTGGCGTGCAGACCCAGTTCCAGGGCGCGGCCGAAGCATTCCAGGCGTCTCTGTCGAGC
The DNA here is from genome assembly GCF_024749225.1 of Pseudomonas sp. B21-019. Lineage (NCBI taxonomy): Bacteria > Pseudomonadati > Pseudomonadota > Gammaproteobacteria > Pseudomonadales > Pseudomonadaceae > Pseudomonas > Pseudomonas sp. B21-019. The sequence goes on along the minus strand of NZ_CP087193.1, from coordinate 3,414,782 downwards.
ACCTTGCTGCTGATCCTGGCGGCGGTGGTGACCATGTACATCGTGCTCGGCGTGCTCTATGAGAGCTATATCCATCCGATCACCATCCTCTCGACCTTGCCCTCGGCGGCGGTCGGCGCCTTGCTGGCGCTGCTGTTGAGCGGTAATGACCTGGGGATGATCGCGATCATCGGCATCATCTTGCTGATTGGTATCGTGAAAAAGAACGCGATCATGATGATCGACTTCGCCCTCGAGGCTGAACGTAATCAGGGCATGGACCCGCAAGCGGCGATCTATCAGGCGGCACTGCTGCGCTTCCGGCCGATTCTGATGACGACACTGGCGGCGTTGTTCGGCGCGGTGCCACTGATGCTCGCCACCGGCTCCGGCGCGGAATTGCGCCAGCCGCTGGGTCTGGTAATGGTCGGTGGCTTGCTGGTGAGTCAGGTGCTGACGCTGTTCACCACGCCCGTTATCTACTTGTACTTCGACCGCCTGGGACGCCGTTTCGGCAAGTCCGACGCCGAAGAGGTGGAAGTATGATGGCGTCGGGCGGCAAACTCACACATGCGCACGCCCTCAATGCCAGGCGCACACTTTGTGGGAGCGAGCCTCTGTGGCGAGGGGGCTTGCCCCCGTTGGGTCGCGAAGCGGCCCCAAAAACTGCAATCGAGGTGCGCCAGGTACACCGCATGCGGTGGTTTTACGACTGCTACGCAGCCGTACGGGGGCAAGCCCCCTCGCCACAGAGGTTCGCTCCCACAGGGGTGGATGTCGGGAGTGGGCATCGATGAACCTGTCCGGACCTTTCATCAAGCGCCCGGTCGCGACGATGCTGCTGAGCCTGGCGATCATGCTGCTGGGCGGCGTGAGCTTCGGCCTGTTGCCGGTATCGCCACTGCCGCAGATGGATTTCCCGGTGATCGTGGTTCAGGCCAGTCTGCCCGGCGCGAGCCCGGAGGTCATGGCCTCGACCGTGGCCACGCCGCTGGAGCGCTCCTTCGGCACCATCGCCGGGGTCAACACCATGAGCAGCCGTTCCAGTCAGGGCTCGACCCGGGTGATTCTGCAGTTCGACCTGGACCGCGACATCAACGGCGCGGCGCGGGAAGTGCAGGCGGCGATCAACGCCTCGCGCAACTTGCTGCCGAGCGGGATGCGCAGCATGCCGACCTACAAGAAGGTCAACCCGTCCCAGGCGCCGATCATGGTGCTGTCGCTGACCTCGGATGTGCTGGAAAAAGGCCAGCTCTATGACTTGGCCTCGACCATTCTGTCCCAGAGCCTGTCCCAGGTGCAGGGCGTAGGTGAAGTGCAGATCGGCGGCAGTTCGTTGCCGGCGGTGCGCATCGAACTCGAACCCCAGGCGCTCAACCAGTACGGCGTGGCGCTGGACGATGTGCGTACCACCATCGCCAACGCCAACGTGCGCCGGCCCAAGGGCTCAGTCGAAGACGGCCAGCGGCTGTGGCAGGTCCAGGCCAACGATCAACTGGAAAAAGCCAAGGATTACGAGTCGCTGATCATTCACTACGCAGACGGCGCGGCCCTGCGCCTGAAGGATGTGGCCAAGGTCAGCGACAGCGTCGAGGACCGCTATAACAGCGGGTTCTTCAATGACGACGCAGCGGTGTTGCTGGTGATCAACCGCCAGGCCGGCGCCAACATCATCGAGACGGTCAACGAGATCAAGGCGCAGTTGCCGGCATTGCAGGCGGTGCTGCCGGCCAGCGTCAAGCTGAACCTGGCGATGGACCGTTCGCCGGTGATCAAGGCCACCCTGCACGAAGCGGAAATGACCCTGCTGATTGCCGTGGCGCTGGTGATTCTGGTGGTGTTCCTGTTCCTCGGTAATTTTCGCGCCTCGCTGATCCCGACCCTGGCGGTGCCGGTATCGCTGGTGGGCACGTTTGCGGTGATGTACCTCTATGGGTTCTCCCTGAACAACCTGTCGTTGATGGCGCTGATTCTGGCCACCGGGCTGGTAGTGGACGATGCCATCGTTGTGCTGGAGAACATTTCCCGACACATCGACAAGGGCGTACCGCCGATGAAGGCCGCGTACCTCGGGGCGCAGGAAGTCGGCTTCACGCTGCTTTCGATGAACGTCTCGCTGGTGGCGGTGTTCCTGTCGATCCTGTTCATGGGCGGGATCATCGAAAGCCTGTTCCGCGAGTTTTCCATCACCCTGGCGGCGGCCATCGTGGTGTCGTTGCTGGTGTCGCTGACGCTGACGCCGATGCTCTGCGCGCGCTGGCTCAAGCCGCATACGCCGGGGCAGGAAAACCGTCTGCAACGCTGGAGCCAGCGGGCCAATGAGTGGATGGTCGGCAAATACGCCACCAGCCTCGACTGGGTGCTGCGTCATCGCCGACTGACCTTGCTCAGTCTGATCGTGACAATTGGCGTAAACATTGCGCTGTATGTTGTTGTTCCTAAAACCTTTCTTCCACAGCAAGACACCGGCCAGCTGATCGGTTTCGTGCGTGGCGATAATGGCCTGTCGTTCAGCGTGATGCAGCCGAAGATGGAAACCTTCCGCCGCGCGGTGTTGAAAGACGAAGCGGTGCAAAGCGTCGCCGGGTTCATCGGTGGCAACAACGGCACCAATAACGCGTTCATGCTGGTGCGGCTCAAGCCGATCAAGGAACGCAACCTGTCCGCGCAGAAAGTCATCGAGCGTTTGCGCAAGGAAATGCCCAAGGTGCCCGGTGCGCAGTTGATGCTGATGGCCGACCAGGACCTGCAATTCGGTGGCGGTCGCGAGCAAACCACCTCGCAGTATTCCTACATCCTGCAAAGTGGCGATCTCGGTGCGTTACGCGAGTGGTATCCGAAAGTCGTTGCCGCCTTCAAGGCCCTGCCTGAGCTGACGGCGATCGACGCCCGCGAAGGCCGTGGCGCCCAGCAAGTGACGCTGATCGTCGATCGCGACCAGGCCAAGCGGCTGGGCGTGGACATGAACATGGTCACGGCGGTGCTGAACAACGCCTATAGCCAGCGGCAGATTTCGACGATCTACGACAGCCTCAACCAGTATCAGGTGGTGATGGAGGTCAATCCGAAATACGCCCAGGACCCGGTCACCCTGAACCAGGTCAAAGTGATCACTGCTGACGGCGCGCGAATTCCGTTGTCGACCATCGCCCACTATGAAAACAGCCTGGAAGGCGACCGGGTCAGCCACGAAGGCCAGTTCGCTTCGGAAAGCATCGCCTTCGACATGGCCGAAGGGGTGACGGTGGAGCAGGGCTCGGCAGCCATCGAACGAGCGATTGCCAAGGTCGGCCTGCCGGAAGACGTGATCGCGAAAATGGCCGGCACCGCCGACGCCTTCGCCGCCGCACAGAAGAGCCAGCCGTGGATGATTCTCGGCGCGCTGGTCGCGGTGTATCTGGTGCTGGGTGTGCTGTATGAAAGCTACATTCATCCGCTGACCATTCTTTCGACCTTGCCGTCGGCCGGGGTCGGCGCGCTGCTGTCGATCTATGTGCTGGGCGGTGAGTTCAGCCTGATCTCCTTGCTCGGGCTGTTCCTGCTGATCGGCGTGGTGAAGAAAAACGCCATTCTGATGATCGACCTGGCGCTGCAACTGGAACGGCACCAAGGCCTGGAGCCGCTGGAATCGATCCGCAGCGCCTGCCTGCAACGGCTGCGACCGATTCTGATGACCACCCTGGCGGCGATCCTCGGTGCCTTGCCGCTGCTGCTGAGCCGCGCCGAAGGGGCGGAAATGCGTCAGCCGCTGGGCCTGACCATCATCGGCGGGCTGGTCTTCAGCCAGGTGCTGACCCTTTACACCACCCCGGTGGTTTACCTCTATCTCGACAAACTGCGCCATCGTTTCAACCGCTGGCGTGGGGTGCGTACCGATGCTGCTCTGGAAACTCCGCTATGACTGACCGTTCGCTTCTCAACCTGGCTGCACCGCTGATCACGGCCCGAGGCTCGCGTTTGCTGAGCTTGTCGCTGTGCGTGGCAATGCTCAGCGCCTGCGCCATCGGCCCGGATTACCAGCGCCCGCAAACCGCCGCACCTGCGCAGTACAAAGAGGCGGCCGGCTGGCGTCAGGCCAACCCCAGCGACTCGTTGGCGCGCGGTGCCTGGTGGGAGCTGTATGGCGATCAGCAGCTCAACGGCCTGATCGAAAAGCTTAACAGCGCCAACCAGACCGTTGCCCAGTCCGAGGCCCAGTTCCGTCAGGCCCAGGCCTTGGTGCGCAGTGCCCGGGGGGCATTTTTCCCGACGGTGGACCTGACTGTCAGCAAGAACCGCTCCAGCCAGGGCACCGGCAGCAGCAGTTCGAGCCTGAGCAGTTCGTCCAGCGGCATCCGTGACACTTATTCGGCACAGGCCGGGGTCAGTTGGGAAGCCGATATCTGGGGCAAATTGCGCCGAGGCCTGGAAGCCGACACGGCCAATGCCCAGGCGAGTTTTGCCGACCTGGCGGCGATGCGCCTGAGCCAGCAATCGGAGCTGGTGCAGAACTACCTGCAATTGCGGGTGATCGACGAACAGAAACGCCTGCTGGAAGCGACAGTCGAGGCCTATCAGCGCTCGCTGAAAATGACCGAAAACCAGTACCGCGCCGGCGTCTCCGGCAAGGATGCGGTGGCCCAGGCCACCACTCAGCTCAAAACCACTCAGGCGGAAATGGTCGACCTGATCTGGCAGCGCGCGCAGTTCGAGAACGCCATCGCCGTGCTGATCGGCCTGCCGCCGGCCGAATTCAGCCTGGCCGAAACCAAAGACATTCCGGCGTTGCCTCAAGTGCCGCTGAGCCTGCCTTCACAGTTGCTGGAACGCCGTCCGGACATCGCCTCCGCCGAGCGCTCGGTGATGGCCGCCAACGCCAACATCGGCGTGGCCAAAGCTGCCTATTACCCGGACCTTACCCTGAACATGAACGGCGGTTATAGCAGCAGCACCTACGCCAACTGGATCAGCCTGCCGAACCGTTTCTGGTCGGTCGGCCCACAACTGGCCATGACCCTGTTCGACGGTGGCCAGCGCTCGGCGGAGGTCGATCGCAGCGAAGCGGCCTACGACGAGACTGTCGCCAAATACCGCCAGACCGTGCTCGATGGTTTTCGCGAGGTAGAAAATTACCTGGTGCAGCTCAAGGTGCTGGAAGACGAAGCGGTCGTGCGCCAGGAAGCTCTGGATGCGGCGCGCGAGTCCCTTCGCTTGACCCAGAACCAGTACAAGGCCGGGTTGATCGCTTATCTGGATGTGGTGGTGGTTCAGGCCACGGCGTTGAACAACGAACGCAACGTGCTGAACTTGTTGCAGAGTCGGTTGATTGCCAGCGTGCAATTGATTGCCGCGCTGGGCGGTGGGTGGGACGGGCAGCTTCAGGTGAGTGACAAGCAATAACCCCGTCCCTGTGGCGAGGGAGCTTGCTCCCGCTCGGCTGCGAAGCAGTCGCAAACCGATTGATCCGGTTTTGACTGAATGTACGCGTGAGCATCTTTGGGACGGCTTCGCCGTCCAGCGGGAGCAAGCTCCCTCGCCACAATCATCTTGGTGGCCTTTTGATTACTTTGTGAGTGCGTTCGTCCGCGGAATCAGTACAATCGCCGGCTTTGCTCCCCGAGAACAAACACAGTATGGCGGGGGCTGTTGCGAGAAATCCCATGCTCATTGGTAGTTATTCCCTTACGCTGGTTTTCATATCGCTGTGCGTGGCGATACTGGCCTCTTATACCGCGCTTGACCTCACCGGACGCATCGCCACGGCCAAGGGCCAAGCGGTGCATTTATGGACGGCGGGCGGCGCTTTTGCGATGGGCATCGGCGTGTGGTCGATGCATTTCATCGGCATGCTTGCGTTCACATTGCCGATCGACCTGGGCTACGACACCACCCTCACGGCACTGTCGCTGTTGATCGCGGTGCTGTCTTGCGGCTTTGCCCTGTGGCTGGTCAGTCAGCCACGGTTGCCGGCCTGGCAACTGGCGTTCGGCGCGCTGGTCATGGGCGCTGGTATCAGCGCCATGCATTACACCGGCATGGCCGCCATGCGCATGCAGCCGGGCATCGATTACGACCCGACTCTGTTTGGCGCGTCGCTGCTGATTGCCGTCGGCGCGTCGGGCGCGGCGTTATGGATCGCTTTCCGCCTGCGCCAGCACACGCCGCATGTTCGCCTGTTCCGTGCGGGTGCTGCAGTCATCATGGGTATCGCCATCGTCGGCATGCACTATACCGGCATGGCCGCGGCGCGCTTTGCCGTCGGCAGTTTCTGTGGTGCGGCGGTCAGCGGCTTGAACGGCAAGGGGCTGGACAGCCTGGTGCTGATCACCACCTTGGCGATACTGAGCATCGCCTTGCTGACGTCGATCCTCGATGCCCGCCTGGAGGCTCGCACTGCGGACCTCGCCCATTCGCTGACCGTGGCCAACCGCGAACTCACTCAGCTGGCCCTGCACGATACCCTGACCGGTTTGCCCAACCGCATGTTGCTGGCCGACCGTATCGATCAGGCCATGTCGAAAGTGCAGGAGCAGGGCGGCTGTTTTGCGTTGATGTTCATTGATCTGGACGGCTTCAAACCGGTCAACGATGCGTTTGGCCATCACATGGGCGACCAGCTATTGCGCGAAGTTGCACTGCGCCTGCGCGAAGACCTGCGTAGCCAGGACACCCTGGCGCGGATCGGCGGCGACGAGTTCGTGTTGCTGGTGCGCCTGAACGAGCCGAACGATGCGCTGAGCCTGGCGGAGCGTCAGGTCGGGTTGATTGCGCGCTCGTTCCGGGTCGCCGAACATGACTTGCAGATTTCCGCCAGTGTCGGCATCGCGCTCTATCCGGGCAACGGTCAGACGGCCGATGAGTTGCTGATGAACGCCGATGCCGCGATGTACCACGCCAAAGGCGCCGGGAAAAACGGTCATCGCTTCTTCGACGCCTCGATGAACAGCAACGCGCGCAAACAGCTGCAATTGCTCCAGGACTTGCGCAGTGCCGTCGATCAGCAACAGTTCAAACTTTATTACCAGCCCAAATTCGACGCCGGTCATGGCCGACCGGTGGGCGCCGAGGCGTTGCTGCGCTGGGAGCATCCGACCTTGGGCCTGCTGCAGCCGGACACGTTCATTGACCTTGCGGAGAAGACCGGGCTGATCATTCCGATTGGCGAGTGGGTGCTCAACGAGGCCTGCCGGCAGATGCGCGAGTGGTACGTGCTCGGTTACACCGATTGGCGTATCGCGGTGAACCTCTCGGCCTTGCAATTCTGCCATGCGGGGCTGGTGCAGAGCGTTGCCAAAGCCCTGGCCACCCATCATCTGCCGGCCAACAGCCTGACCCTGGAAATCACCGAAACCACCGCCATGAGCGACGCCGATGCGAGCATGACGGTGTTGCAGGAGCTGTCGGAAATGGGCGTCGACCTGTCCATCGATGACTTCGGTACCGGCTATTCGAGCTTGATGTACCTCAAGCGCCTGCCGGCTAATGAGCTGAAGATCGACCGGGGTTTTGTCCGCGATCTGGAGCACGATAGTGACGACGCGGCCATTGTCTCGGCCATCGTCGCCCTGGGCCAGGCGCTGGGCCTGCGGATCGTCGCCGAAGGGGTGGAAACCGGTGTCCAGCAGGACTTCCTGACCCAGCTGGGCTGCGACTCGTTGCAGGGCTACCTGCTCGGGCACCCGCTACCGGCCGATCGCTTCATGGTCGACATTCACCGAGCGGAACAGGTTGGGGACGTCGTACCTGTAGCAGTTGCCGAGCCTGCGAGGCTGCGTTCGGCGGCGAAGCCGTCGTAAACCCTGCATGCAAGGTTGTACCGACACACCGCGATAGCCCATTTCACGACGGCTTCGCCGCCGAACGCAGCCTCGCAGGCTCGGCAGCTGCTACAAGATGTACCATGCCCCTTGATGTGGACCCATGCAAAACCCGCCAATGGCGGTTATTCTTGGCCCCGACTGCTTACGCTTGGAACGGGGGAAAGCCAGCATGGACAAAGTTATCGTCATCACCGGCGGCAGCCGTGGAATCGGCGCCGCCACGGCCCTGTTGGCCGCCGAACAAGGTTATCGGATCTGCATCAATTATCAGTCCGACGAACAGGCGGCGCTCAGTGTGCTGGAGCAAGTCCGCGCACGCGGTGCTCAAGCCATCGCCGTGCGTGCCGACGTCAGCATCGAAGACGAAGTGATCGCTCTGTTTCATCGGGTGGACACCGAACTGGGCCGGGTCACGGCGCTGGTGAACAACGCCGGCACCGTCGGGCAAAAGTCGCGAATCGACGAAATGTCGGAATTCCGCATTCTGAAAATCCTCAAGACCAACGTCCTGGCGCCGATCCTCTGCGCCAAACACGCGATTTTGCGCATGTCGCCCAAACACGGCGGGCAGGGCGGCAGCATCGTCAACGTCTCCTCGGTCGCCTCGCGTTTGGGCTCACCCAACGAGTACGTGGATTACGCCGCGTCAAAGGGGGCGCTGGACACCTTCACCATCGGCCTGTCCAAGGAAGTGGCGGGCGAGGGGATTCGCGTCAATGCGGTGCGTCCGGGTTACATCTACACCGATTTCCATGCATTGAGCGGCGATCCGGACCGGGTCAGCAAGCTGGAATCGGCGATTCCGATGGCACGCGGTGGGCGGCCGGATGAAGTGGCGGAGGCGATTGTGTGGTTGTTGTCGGATAAGGCGTCGTATGCGACCGGGACTTTCGTCGATCTTGGTGGTGGGCGGTAGAGATCAGGAGCAAGATCAAAAGATCAAAAGCAAGATCAAAAGATCGCAGCCTTCGGCCGCTCCTACGCGCCTGTGGGCGCTGTTAAAAGGACCTGACAATCCGCCCCAACGTCTCCATCGCCTTCTCCGAATCCTCGGTCCACGGGCTGCCGTAATTCAACCGGATACAATTTCTGAACCGCTGGGTCGGTGAGAAAATCGGCCCCGGTGCAATGCTGATCCCCTGCGCCAATGCCATCTGGAACAACTTCAACGAATCCATCTGCGGCGGCAGTTCCAGCCACAGGAAGTAACCGCCGGCCGGTTGGCTTACGCGGGTCTGGGCCGGGAAGTAGCGGGCGATGGCGGCGAGCATGGCACTTTGCTGTTCTTCCAGGGCGTAACGCAGTTTGCGCAGGTGCCGGTCGTAGCCGCCGTGTTGCAGGTAATCGGCGATGGCGGCCTGGGCGGGCATCGAAGCGCACAGCGAGGTCATGAGTTTCAGCCGTTCGATTTTCTGCGCATAGCGCCCGGCGGCGACCCAGCCGATGCGGTAGCCGGGGGCCAGGCTCTTGGCGAACGAACCGCAATGCATCACCAGCCCTTCGGTATCGAACGCCTTGGCCGGTTTTGGCGCCTGTTGGCCGTAATAGAGCTCGGCGTAGACGTCATCCTCGATCAGCGGCACCTGATGGCTGCGCAACAACTCCACCAGTTCCTGTTTCTTCGCCTCGGGCATGGTCGCGCCCATGGGGTTCTGGAAACTGGTCATGCACCAGCAGGCCTTGATCGGGTGCCGTTCCAGGGTCTGGGCGAGTACGCCGAGGTCGATGCCGTCTCGCGGGTGGACGGGGATTTCCACGGCTTTGAGCTTCAGCCGTTCCAGCACTTGCAGGCTGGCGTAAAACGCCGGGGCTTCGATGGCCACCAGATCGCCAGGCTCGGTGACGGCTTGCAGGCACAGGTTCAGCGCTTCCAGCGCACCGTTGGTGATCAGCAGTTCTTCCATCGGCAGCATCAGCCCGCCGACCATGTAGCGCAGGGCGATTTGCCGACGCAGTTGCGGGTTGCCCGGCGACATGTCGGTGACCACCATGCGCGGGTCCATCTCCCGGGAAGCACTGGCCAGCGAGCGGGACAAGCGCTGCAGCGGGAACAGCGTGGGGCTGGGGAAGGCCGAGCCGAAGGGTACTGTGGTCGGGTCCTTGATCGAGTCCAGCACTGAGAACACCAGTTCGCTGACGTCGACTTCGGTGGACTCGTTGACCTGGCTGCTGATCACCGGCTCCGAGAACGGGCTTGGTGCATGCGCATTGACGAAGTAGCCGGAACGCGGTCGCGCGCGGATCAGGCCACGACGTTCGAGCAGGTAATAGGCCTGGAACACCGTGGACGGGCTGACGCCGTAGGTCTGGCTGGCGTAGCGTACCGACGGCACCCGATGGCCGGGGCCAAGTACGCCGGAGCGGATCAGTTCAGCGATGTCGTCGGCGAATTTTTCGTAGCGTTTCATCGAGTGCCCGGTTAGTGAATTGTGCATTTTGTGGCGAGGGGGCTTGCCCCCGTTCGGCTGCGCAGCAGTCGTAAACCAGACTGCTCGATATATCTGAATAATGTAGGGGGCCGCTTCGCGACCCAACGGGGGCAAGCCCCCTCGCCACAGGACAAAGGATTGCATCTTAAAGGCTCAGCGGTTCATCGGTGCAACAAACCGGCTCTTGGCCACGCTATAGATGTCCGGCTCATCGCTGTCGACAATTTTGAAACTGATCGTCTGCGAGCTGCTACTTGGCCGTTCCGTGGTCATCGCCACCGACACCGGCACATCGACAATTTCACCGGGGGCCAGGCTCAGTTCGGTCTTGCCTTGCAACTGGAAGCCGTCGTCATCGACCAGCGTCAGACGGTAATCCTGACGTTGCTGGGTCTTGTTGATGACCTTCAGGCTGTAGATGTTTTCGATCTGGCCTTCACTGTTCTCGCGGAACAGGCCACGGTCCTTGCTCACGTCCAGCGACACCATCGGCCGTTCCACCAGGGCCAGGGCGAAGGCGCCGATCATCACCAACAGCACCGCGGTGTAACCGATCAGGCGCGGGCGCAGCAGGTGGGTCTTGCCACCCTGCAATTGATGCTCCGAGGTGTAGCTGATCAGCCCTCGGTCGTAACCCATTTTGTCCATGATCGAATCGCAGGCGTCGATGCATGCGGCGCAACCGATGCATTCCATCTGCAAGCCATCGCGGATGTCGATGCCGGTCGGGCAAACCTGGACGCACACCTGACAGTCGATGCAATCGCCCAGTCCGACCTCGGCGGGTTTCACTTCACGTTTGCGCGGGCCACGGTTTTCGCCGCGAGCCACGTCGTAGGAAATGGTCAGGGTGTCCTTGTCGAACATCACGCTCTGGAACCGCGCATACGGGCACATGTGCATGCACACGGCTTCACGTAGCCAGCCGGCGTTGATGTAAGTGGCGCCGGTGAAAAACAGCACCCAGAACAGGCTGACACCGCCGATTTGCAAAGTCAGCAGCTCTTCGGCCAGGGGCCGGATCGGTGTGAAGTAGCCGACAAAGGTCAGGCCGGTGAGCAGGCTGATCGCCAGCCACAAGGTGTGTTTGGCCGAGCGGCGGAGCAGTTTGTTCAGGCCCCAGGGCGCGGCTTGCAGCTTGATCCGCTGGTTGCGCTCGCCTTCGGTGATCTTCTCGCACCACATGAAGATCCAGGTCCAGGAGCTCTGCGGGCAGGTGTAACCGCACCAGACCCGGCCTGCGAACACGGTGATCGCAAACAGACCGAAGGCGGCAATGATCAGCAGCGCCGACAGCAGGATGAAATCCTGGGGCCAGAAGGTCGCGCCGAAGATGTGGAACTTGCTTTCGGACAGGTCCCAGAGCACCGCCTGGCGGCCGCCCCAGTTCAGCCACACCGTGCCGAAGAACAGCAGAAACAGAAACCCCGCGCCGCTCATGCGCAGGGTGCGGAACAGGCCGGTGAAGCTGCGGGTGTGGATCAGGTTGTCGCTGGACTTGGCCTTCATCTTTGGACGCGAAGGCTCGTTGTTTTTTATGAATGAGGCAGGTTCAACGGTTCGGACGGGGATTCTATCGCTCATGGTCTTTCGCTCATCAGCCTCCATCAGGCCTGAGCACTATGACCAGCGATCTGTTTGCATAACAGACTCAGCTAACGCAATAAAAAGCGGATCAGATGGATTGCCAACACCCGCCTGCGACAACTTGATGCACCCGCAAGGGCGGGCTGCAAGTGCCTGTGTCAGGCGCTGGCGGGGTGTGTTGATACGGGTCAGTCAAATCACCGAATCACTGTTCGTGGCCTTCAAATGCCGGCGACCGTCCACGGCGCCTGCTACGGTCAATGCATCGGCTTCTGCTTCGGTGATGTAGAAGCGCTGGCCGTCGAGGTCCACTGCCGACATGGATTTTTCCTCGTCAGTGATTATGGTGATATCAGGGCAAAGGCGAATTTCTTCGCTGTCCTCGGTGATGAAGAAGCAGGTCTGGTTTTCGATTCGCAAAGTCATAGAGGAGGCCTTTTTGCGGATTCATTAAGTGTTAGGACGCATTGGCCGGTGATTGTTCTGTGCAACCGATAGATGGCGTGAGTCGTGCTTAAGTTAGTTGACCCGTGCCGGGAGGATTCGATTCCCGAAAGACCTGGCAGATCCCTCTGAACTTTGCCGGCGCCTGTCGCTCGGAAGCTATGTAAGTTCATCCCGGGGCAGACTGCTCCGTGTGAACGATGACCAGGCACAAGAGCGTCCTTGGGGCGTAAGGAGAGATGCTCGATGACCGCTGAAAAACCCACAGAACTGAGCTACAACCCGCATATACCGCTGTCCCAGGCGTTACTGCTGCCGCGTATCGTGATTGAAAACACCATGCCGACCCTCGATGGCGGGCAATTCGCCGTTAAAGCCGTGGTCGGTCAGGACGTGGTGGTGACCAGCAAAGTGTTTGCCGACGGTCACGACAAACTGGCCGTGCGCATCCGCTGGCGTGCCGAAGGCGACGACACCTGGCAGAGCGAGGTGATGGCCGAACTGGGCAATAACGGCTGGAAGGGCCAGTTCCGTGTCGAGAAGCAGGGCCGCTATGTGTTCTGCCTTGAAGCGTGGATCGATCAGTACGCCAGCTTTTGTTATGAGCTGGAAAAAAAGCACATGGCCGGCGTCTCGGTCAGCCTGGAGCTGCAGGAAGGGCGCACTCATGTGCAGCAGGCGGCCGAACGCAGCGAAGGCCAACTGAGCGAACAACTGGCGGCGTTGCACCATGAGTTGTCCGGTCTGCTCGAAACCGAGCAGGTCGCCTTGTTTTTGCACCAACGCAGCGCGGACTTGATGGCCCAGGCCGACCATCGGCCCTTCGTGAGTCTGAGTCCTGAGTACCCGGTGGATGTTGAGCGGGAGTTGGCGCAGTTCGCCAGTTGGTATGAATTGTTCCCGCGCTCGATCACTGATGACCCGACCCGGCATGGCACCTTCAACGATGTGCATACGCGGCTGGCGATGATCCAGGACATGGGTTTCGACGTGCTGTATTTCACGCCGATCCACCCGATCGGCCGCAGCTTCCGCAAAGGCCCGAATAACTCGCTGACCGCCGGCCCTGACGATCCGGGCAGCCCTTACGCCATCGGCAGCGAAGAAGGCGGGCATGAGGCGATTCACTCGGAACTGGGCAGCCGCGAAGATTTTCGCCGGCTGGTCGCGGCGGCGGCCGAGCACGGGCTGGAAGTGGCCCTCGACTTCGCGATTCAGTGTTCCCAGGATCACCCGTGGCTCAAACAGCATCCGGGCTGGTTCAACTGGCGGCCGGACGGCACGATCAAATACGCCGAGAACCCGCCGAAGAAGTACCAGGACATCGTCAACGTCGATTTCTATGCCGTGGACGCGATTCCCAGCCTGTGGGTCGAGTTGCGCGACATCGTGGTGGGTTGGGTCGAGGAGGGCGTGAAGCTGTTTCGCGTTGATAACCCCCACACCAAACCGTTGCCGTTCTGGCAGTGGTTGATCGCCGATGTGCGGGCGCTGTACCCCGATGTGATTTTTCTGGCGGAAGCCTTTACCACGCCGGCAATGATGGCGCGTCTGGGCAAGGTCGGTTATTCCCAGAGCTACACCTATTTCACCTGGCGCAACACCAAGACCGAACTGGCGACCTATTTCACCGAACTCAACGAGTCGCCGTGGCGCGAATGCTACCGACCGAATTTTTTCGTCAATACGCCGGACATCAACCCGGCATTCCTGCATGACTCCGGGCGCCCCGGTTTTCTGATTCGTGCCGCGCTGGCGACCATGGGCTCCGGTTTGTGGGGCATGTATTCGGGCTTTGAACTGTGTGAAGCGGCGCCGGTGCCGGGTAAGGAGGAGTACCTCAATTCCGAGAAGTACGAGATTCGCCCACGGGACTTCACCGCGCCGGGCAACATCATTGCCGAAATCGCCCAGCTGAACCGCATCCGCCGGCAGAACCCGGCGCTGCACACGCACCTGGGCCTGAAGGTCTACAACGCCTGGAACGACAACATTCTGTACTTCGGCAAACGCAGTGTGGACGGCAGCAATTTCATTCTGGTGGCCGTCAGCCTCGATCCGCATAACGTCCAGGAAGCGAATTTTGAATTGCCGCTGTGGGAAATGGGCCTGCCCGACGATGCCAGCACCCAGGGCGAAGACTTGATGAACGGCCACCGCTGGACCTGGCACGGCAAGTACCAGTTCATGCGGATCGAACCGTGGCATCTGCCGTTCGGGATTTGGCGGATTACCGCTTCTTGACTGTGGCGAGGGGGCTTTTGTGGCGAGGGGGCTTGCTCCCGCTGGGTCGCGCAGCGGCCCCAGACAATATGTCAGTCACACCTCTTTTGCAGGTTTTACGACTGCTTCGCAGCCGAGCGGGAGCAAGCTCCCTCGCCACAGGTCCGGCGGTTTTATTCGAATTAAACAGGAGTTTCAAATGGCGAAGAAACCCAGGTCAGCCACCTTCATCAAAGACCCGCTCTGGTACAAGGATGCGGTGATCTACCAGGTTCACGTTAAGTCTTTTTTCGACTCCAACAATGACGGGATCGGCGACTTTCCCGGCCTTATCGCCAAACTCGATTACATTGCCGATCTGGGCGTCAACACCATCTGGCTGTTGCCGTTCTACCCCTCGCCACGACGCGACGATGGCTATGACATCGCCGAATACCGTGGCGTGCACCCCGACTACGGCACTCTGGCCGATGCCAAGCGTTTCATTGCCGAGGCCCACGAACGTGGCTTGCGGGTGATTACCGAACTGGTCATCAACCACACCTCGGACCAGCACCCGTGGTTCCAGCGCGCGCGCAAGGCCAAGCCCGGCTCGGCGGCCCGCGACTTCTATGTCTGGTCCGATAACGACCAGAAATACGACGGCACCCGCATCATCTTTCTCGACACCGAGAAGTCCAACTGGACCTGGGATCCGGTGGCCGGTCAGTATTTCTGGCACCGCTTCTATTCCCACCAGCCGGACCTGAATTTCGACAACCCGCAAGTGATGAAAGCGGTGCTGTCGGTGATGCGCTACTGGCTCGACATGGGCATCGACGGCCTGCGGCTGGACGCGATCCCGTACCTGATCGAGCGCGACGGCACCAACAACGAAAACCTCCCCGAGACCCACGACGTCCTCAAGCAGATCCGCGCCGAGATAGACGCCAATTACCCCGACCGCATGCTGCTGGCCGAGGCTAATCAGTGGCCGGAAGACACTCAGTTGTATTTTGGAAACACCGACGCCAAAGGCCAGAACGGCGACGAATGCCACATGGCGTTTCACTTCCCGCTGATGCCGCGCATGTACATGGCGCTGGCCCAGGAAGATCGTTTCCCGATTACCGACATTCTGCGCCAGACACCGGAAATCCCTGCCAACTGCCAGTGGGCGATTTTCCTGCGCAACCACGATGAACTGACCCTGGAAATGGTCACCGACAAGGAGCGCGATTACCTGTGGAACTACTACGCGGCCGACCGTCGGGCGCGGATCAACCTGGGGATTCGCCGGCGTCTGGCGCCATTGATGGAGCGCGATCGTCGTCGCGTGGAGCTGCTCAACAGTCTGTTGCTGTCGATGCCCGGCACGCCGACCCTGTATTACGGCGATGAAATCGGCATGGGTGACAACATCTACCTCGGCGACCGCGACGGTGTGCGCACGCCGATGCAATGGTCAATCGACCGTAACGGCGGCTTTTCCCGCGCCGATCCGGCCAGCCTGGTGTTGCCGCCGATCATGGACCCGCAATACGGCTATCTGTCGGTTAACGTCGAAACCCAGGCCGGTGATCCTCATTCATTGTTGAACTGGACCCGGCGCATGCTCGCGATACGCAAGCAGTCCAAGGCCTTCGGTCGCGGCACGCTGAAGATGCTGTCGCCGAGCAATCGACGGATCCTGGCCTATACCCGCGAATTCACCGGGGCGGACGGCAAGCACGAGATCATTTTGTGCGTGGCCAACGTGTCCCGCAGCGCACAAGCGGCGGAGCTGGATTTGTCGGCGTATGTCGGCATGGTCCCGGTGGAGATGCTCGGCGGCAATGCGTTTCCGCCGATCGGCCAGTTGAATTTCCTGTTGACGCTGGCGCCTTACGGCTTCTATTGGTTCGGCCTGGCGGCGGAGAACCAGATGCCGAGCTGGCACGTGGAGCCGGCGCAAAGCCTGCCGGATTTCACCACCCTGGTGCTGATGAAGCGCATGGAAGAGCTGCTCGAAGCGCCGTCCCGGCACTCGCTGGAGCAGGGTATTTTGCCGAGCTGGTTGCAGAATCGCCGCTGGTTCGCCGGTAAGGACGGCACCATCGACAGCGTCAATCTCGCTTACGGCGTGCGCTTCGGCGACCCGCAGCATCCGGTGCTGTTGAGTGAAATCGACGTCACCAGCGCTGGCCAGACCAGCCGCTATCAATTGCCGTTCGGCTTTATTTCCGAGGAACAGGTTGGCGCGGCGTTGCCGCAGCAATTGGCGCTGGCCAGGGTCCGGCGCGGTCGCCAGGTCGGCCTGATCACCGACGCCTTCAGCCTCGACAGCTTTGTTCATGCGGTGTTGCAGGGGTTGCAGGCCAGCACGGTGCTGCCGTCGGACGGTGGCGAGATCCGTTTCGAGCCAACCGACGAATTGGCCAAACTGGGGCTGAGCGCCGAGTCGGAAGTGCGTTACCTGTCTGCCGAGCAATCCAACAGTTCGGTGGTGATCGGCGCCAGTCTGGTGTTGAAGTTGATCCGCAAGGTCGCGTCAGGGGTGCACCCGGAACTGGAAATGAGCGCGTACCTGACCCATGCCGGTTTCAAAAATATTTCGCCGCTGCTGGGGGCGGTGATCCGTCGCGATGCGGCGGGCTTGGACACGCTGTTGATGATCGCCCAAGGTTACTTGAGCAATCAGGGCGACGCGTGGGAATGGACCCAGAACAACCTCGAACGAGCGCTTCGCGATGAGCTCGCCGATGCCGTGTCCGAGCAGGAGCAGCACTACAACGCCCTCGGCGAGCTGAAGGATTTTGCCGGCATGCTCGGCCAGCGCCTGGGGGAGATGCATCAGGTACTGGCGACCCCAAGCGCCAACCTGGACTTTGCCCCACACATCATGAGTCAGAAAGATGCCCTGGCCTCGGCCAAGGACGTGGCGGCGCAGCTGGAGCATGCACTGAAGCTGCTCAAGCAGCATCAAACCGAACTGAGCGCGGCGGATCAGGCATTGGTCAGCCGATTGCTGGACAACAAAAAAGCCATCCTCAGCCATGTTCAGGAGTTGGGTAAAAAGACTGCTGGCGGCTTGCGTATTCGCGTCCATGGCGACTTGCACCTGGGGCAAGTGCTGGTGATCAAGGGCGATGCCTACCTGATCGATTTTGAGGGTGAACCCGCGCGGCCGCTGCGTGAGCGCCGCGGTAAACACAGCCCCTATAAAGACGTCAGCGGCGTGTTGCGCTCCTTCGATTACGCCGCGGCGATGGCGATCAATGTACACAACGTCGACAACACGGCGGATGCCCAGGCGGCGCGTCAACGGGTCGCCGATCGCTATTTGAAAGAGGCGCGACAATCATTTGTCGACGCTTATCGGCTGGCGGCAGCTAGTCTTGCTCATGCATGGCAAGATCCCGAAGGCGAGGACGCTGCGCTGGCGTTGTTCGGGCTGGAGAAGGCGGCTTATGAAGTGGCCTATGAGGCGGAAAATCGCCCCACCTGGCTACCGGTGCCGTTACACGGTTTATATGGATTATTGAGTGGGCTTAAACCCTTTTCCGATCTTGGTGGAGAGTAGTCATGAGTTTCTCGAACAAGGAACAGGGGCACGTTAAAGAGGCGCTGCTGCCCAAGGCGCGGGACATCGACGCATTGGTACGCGCCGAACATCAGGATCCCTTCTCAATTCTCGGCCCGCACGGCGATGGCGCCGGCGGGCAATTCATTCGGGCCTATCTGCCGGATGCCTTGAGTGTGCAAGTGGTGGACAAGGCCTCCGGAGAAGAACTCGGCAGCCTTGAGGCCACCCAAACCCCGGGGCTGTTCGTCGGTCATTTCGAACAGGCACGGCCCTATTTGTTGCGAACCCGTTGGGCCGGCGGCGAGCAACTGGCCGAAGACCCCTACAGCTTTGGCCCGTTACTCGGTGAGATGGACTTGTACCTGTTCGCCGAGGGCAATCACCGCGACCTGAGCGGTTGCCTCGGCGCACAGCTGAAGACGGTCGATGGCGCGGATGGCGTGCGTTTCGCCGTGTGGGCACCGAATGCCAGAAGGGTCTCGGTGGTCGGCGATTTCAACGTCTGGGACGGTCGTCGGCATCCGATGCGCCTGCGTCATCCTTCCGGTGTCTGGGAGTTGTTCATTCCGCGCCTGCAAGCGGGGGAAGCCTACAAATACGAAATCCTCGGCGCCCACGGCATTCTGCCGCTCAAGGCCGACCCGATGGCCCTGGCCACCGCGCTGCCTCCGGACACCGCATCAAAAGTCGCCTCGCCACTGAAAGTCGACTGGCAGGACCAGGACTGGATGCAGTCCCGCAGCGAGCGTCAGCGAACCAGTGCACCGCTGTCGATCTATGAGTTGCATGCCGGTTCCTGGCAATGCGAACTGGATGACCTGGGCGAAGTCGCCCGTCAGTACACCTGGCCCGAGCTGGCCGAGCGGCTGATTCCGTATGTGAAAGAGCTGGGTTTCACTCACATCGAATTGATGCCGATCATGGAACATCCGTTCGGTGGTTCGTGGGGTTATCAACTGTTGTCGCAATTCGCCCCGAGCGCCCGTTACGGCTCGCCGGATGAATTTGCCGCTTTCGTCAACGCCTGTCACCAGGCCGAAATCGGCGTGATCCTTGATTGGGTGCCGGCGCATTTCCCGACCGATGTCCATGGCCTGGCGCAGTTCGACGGCACCGCGTTGTACGAATACGGCAACCCGATGGAGGGCTTTCACCAGGACTGGGACACGCTGATCTACAACCTGGGCCGCACCGAGGTGCACGGCTACATGCTGGCGTCGGCGCTGCACTGGCTCAAGCATTTCCATGTCGATGGACTGCGGGTCGACGCAGTGGCGTCGATGCTGTATCGCGATTACTCGCGCAAGGCTGGCGAGTGGGTGCCCAACCGTCACGGCGGTCGGGAGAATCTGGAGGCCATCGATTTCCTTCGCCATCTCAATGACGTGGTGGCCCTGGAAGCACCGGGTGCACTGGTGATTGCCGAAGAGTCCACCGCGTGGCCGGGTGTCAGCCAGAGCACGCAACAGGGCGGGCTGGGTTTTGCCTATAAGTGGAACATGGGCTGGATGCACGATTCGCTGCATTACATTCAGCAGGATCCGGTGTACCGCGCCCATCATCACAATGAACTGAGTTTCGGCCTGGTGTATGCCTGGTCCGAGCGTTTCATCCTGCCGATTTCCCACGACGAAGTGGTACACGGCAAGCATTCGCTGATCGACAAAATGCCCGGCGACCGTTGGCAGAAGTTTGCCAACCTGCGGGCTTACCTGAGTTTCATGTGGACCCATCCGGGCAAGAAACTGTTGTTCATGGGCTGCGAGTTCGGCCAGTGGCGCGAATGGAATCACGATCAGCAGCTGGACTGGTACTTGCTGCAATATCCGGAACACCAGGGTGTGCGCAAACTGGTCGGCGACTTGAATCGGTTGTATCGCGAAGAGCCGGCCCTGCACGATCAGGACGATGTACCGCAGGGCTTCCAGTGGTTGATCGGCGACGACGCGATCAACAGCGTTTATGCCTGGCTACGCTGGAGCAAGGAGGGCAGGCCGGTATTGGTGGTGGCCAACTTCACCCCGGTGCCGCGTCAGTCCTACCGCGTCGGCGTGCCGTTTGCCGGGCGCTGGGTCGAGTTGATCAACAGCGACGCCGACACCTATGCCGGGTCCAATTACGGTAACGGTGGCGGGGTGTTCACCGAGGAAGAACCGAGCCATGGGCAGGCTCTTTCCCTGGTGTTGAATTTGCCGCCGTTGGCGGTGTTGATTTTGCGGCCGGAGGGGTGATCGAAAAGATCGCAGGCTTCGCCAGCTCCTACGGGATCGGGGCCGTCCCAGGTGGGCGGGACAACGCTGAACTGTAGGAGCTGCCGAAGGCTGCGATCTTTTGATCTTTTTACCACCGCATCCGCACCCCGAGGCTGCCAATCAACCCGTTCAAATCATTGTCATCCACATTGCTGCTGTAATCGGCGCTGATATACAGGCTGACCAAAGGCGTCATCCTGGCCACCAACCCCAGGCCTACGTCCACTGTCGATGAATTGCGGCTGCTGCTGATTTTGTCGACCTGATCCAGGCTCACGGTGTTGCCGGTGTACACCGTGTGCCACACGTTGGTCCGCACATAGGGTTCGACCGGCAAGCCATTGATATCGTAACTGCCTTTCAAACGTGCACCGACCCGTCCGCTCCAGGACGTCAGGTCGCTGGACGAGGCGTTGCCTGACCCGGCATACGGCGTATCCAGCGTGATGCGTTGATTGATCAACTGCGCTTGGGGTTCAACCACCCAGTTTTCGCTCAGGCCAATCGGGAAACCACCTTCCACCGACACTGTCATCGCGCTGCCTTCGGTGGTTTGTCGCACGCCCTGGTCGTTGCGGCTAAAACCGCTGACCCGGCCGCCGCTGGCCGTCAAGTCGACGTGCCAGCCTTGCGGCCCGGTCAGGCTCCAGTAGGCACCAAGGCTCTGGCCTTGAAGGTTGAGCGTGTCGTGGCTGGGGTCGGCGAGGGCGCGGCTGGTCAGCAGGCCGTTGTCGTTGCCCTGGAATTGAGCGGTGCCGCCGATCAGTCCGACCCGTTGGGTACTACCGCTGTTGCTTTGCACGGTCAGGAGCGCCGGGCCTTTGAATTCGCTGGCTCCGGGGATCGTGCCCTGGGCCAGATAATCGGTTTGGGCCTGCCGCGACGTCGGGCCATAGGCGTGGTCCCAGGCCAGGGGCGCGGCGTCTTCGATCGTCAGGCGTGAGCTGGGTAAGTCTGAGTTGACGCGTAAGCGGTCGGGATACGTGGCCAAGCCGAAGGGCAAGGTAATTGTCGGCAATTGCTGGCTGTACCAGGGCGTTGTTTCGTCCTCGGCAGACGACGCTCGCACCTCCATGGATGAGCACAGCAGGAGTGAACCGGAGACAACGCAAAAAGTGAATTTTATCTCTTGTGGGGTGAATGAAGTTCTCATGGAGGTCTACCTTGCAATCGCATGCGTATCTCGCTGTGGCGTCTCTCCTACCCCGAATGAGGGGCGACCGAATGGATTGAGGCAAGGTCCGACCCGCCCGTTTTACGGGTGTCTGGAGGCTTGCCCCTGATGGATTTCCGGGGGTAGTAAGGACTAGCTAAGAAGACCGATGGCGCTGCGTCAAGAAAATGGCCGATAAGTGGTGCGGCTATTTTAGGCTCTGTAAGTGACTGATTATTGGCGCTGATCTAAGTTGTTGTTTGTACGAAAAATCATCCTGAAAGGTGCAATCCAGACGTATTGGGTAGTGGGCTATCGGTTGCGTGACGGATGAACAGTGCAAAATTCATGAGCAAGTCCGTGACGTGATTACTGTCATTTTTTCTGCTTCAGGCAGCAGTTCTTGGCGCCTGTCGCTTGACGGTGTTACAGGCGCACCTCCACCGCCAGCGGCAAATGGTCCGACAGGTGCGTCCAGGGCTTGTAGCCGAGTATGCGTGGCTCATGACTGCTGGCATTGCGCAGGTAGATGCGGTCCAGGCGCAGCAGGGGAAACCGTGCCGGGTAGGTTTTCGCCGGGCGGCCGTGGTGGCGTTCGAATGCTTCATGCAGGTAGTCGCGTCGGGCGAGGGTAGCATTGCCTTGCAACTGCCAGTCGTTGAAGTCGCCGGCAATGATTACCGGGGCGTCGTCTGGTAACGATTCGAGCAACAGGCAGAGCAACTGCAGCTGGAGTTGTCGATGGCTTTCCAACAGGCTCAAGTGCACGCAAATGGCATGCACTTCGGCATGGCCCGGTACATCCAGGACACAGTGCAGCAAGCCGCGCCGCTCGGGGCCGGTGATCGAGACATCGAGGTTGCGAAATTCGCGGATCGGGTATTTCGACAGCAGGGCATTGCCGTGATGGCCGTCGGGGTAGACCGCGTTGCGACCGTAAGCGAAATCGCTCCACATGCTGTCGGCCAGGAATTCGTACTGCGAGGTCGGTGGCCAATCGTTGTAACGGGAAGAATGGCGGTCGTGTTCACCGACCACTTCCTGCAGGAACACCAGGTCCGCCGACGTACTGCGTACCGCTTCGCGCAGTTCCGGGAGGATGAAGCGTCGGTTGAGGGCGGTGAAACCCTTGTGAGTATTGACCGTCAGTACTCTGAGTCGGCGAATCGTCGGGGGCGTGTTCGATGGCACTGATTCGACGGCTTGGCGTTCGGCATCGTGGGTCACGTTCACTCCTCTGAATCAGGGCTGCTGTATGTATGCGACTGATGCGTGGGCGAGCAGTTCAAACACATTCACCACACCCGTAGCAGCTGTCGAGCACCGCGAGGCAGCGTTCGGTGTGGGCCGCATTCGGACGTAGCCGTCGTGAATCCGGCTGACGCGGTTTGCCTGATGCACCGTAAGTTCCGGTTTTACGACGGCTACGCCGCCGAACGCAGCCTCGCAGGCTCGGCAGCTGCTACGAGCGAGTCCGATCAGACAAACACAATTTCATACGGCAACCGCATGCGTTCCAGAATCACTCGTGGCAGCAGCGGGGCGATGCCGATCGCCGGTTCGCCGTCGAGCTGGCTGGCGTAGGCATAGGTGGCGTGGCTTTTGCGCGCGACAGTCCAGGTGTCGAGGCGTAGCTTGCGTGCGCGATGCCAAGGAAGTTGCCCGTGGTCGCGCATCGGCCAGTGCCAGGCCCAGACCGGTATTTCGTTGAGCGTCGCCCCGACCAGGGCGGCGGCCCTGGCGCTGGCCCGGCCGACAGCGTCGTGGTCGACGTTGCCGTCTTCGCGCCAGGTGGTGAATACCACATCGCCGGGGCGCAGGTAGCGGACGATGAACTGGGTCAATTCTGACTCCCGCTCGTCCAGAGCGTTGTCGGTGAAGCCGCCGCGAATCCACTTCAGGCTGTGCATCGGCAAGCCGAGCCGGCGCAAGGCTTCGACACTTTCCTGGGGGCGGAACACGCTCAGGCGTTTTTCTGACCACTGTCGCGACCCCGGATGGCTGGCGCTGCCATCGGTAATCGAGATCAGTTGCAGAGGATGACCAAGGGCGCACAACAGTTGCAGCAGGCCACCGCAAGTCACCACTTCATCGCCGGGATGCGGGGCGATTATCACCGCGCGAGCTCCAGCAGGGACCAGTGTTTCGGTGTTGATGACGGGGATGTTGTCCAGTTGTGGGGCGCTGTTCCAGATCTGCGCAGACAAGCTGTTTTCGCTGATGGAAACCGGTTTCATAGGCGCTACATCCTTGTTCTGTCTGGCCCTCAGTCGTGCGCAATGCTTGCAAGGGCGCAAGCCTGGCAGACCCGTGAAGGCGGGTAGATAGCAATGTGCGGCGCTCCGAACCCTGGATTGCCGCGGTCAGAGTATTGCCCATGAAACGCTATTCGTCGCCTCAGCCTTTGGTCTCATGCGGTTTTTTTAACCCTGGCTGTGTCAGGCTTTGCAAAAAGTCACCGAAACCGTCCCTTGGTAGCAGCTGCCGAGCCTGCGAGGCTGCGTTCGGCTGCGAAGCAGTCGTGAAGTCAAACGATGCGATCTTGCAGATATACCGTGCACTCAGGTTTTACGGCGGCTGCGCAGCCGAACGCAGCCTCGCAGGCTCGGCAGCTGCTACAGATATTATGGTGATCACTTTCACTCTTCTTCCTCATGCTGCAGTTCAAACAACAGCAGCGAACGGCCAGTAACCGAATATTGGCGACCAAACTCAAAGCGTTCCTGGCCCCGAATCGACGGTTGATTGGTATCGATCATGCAGGTCCAGAAACCGCCGTCAGGCACTTCCGGCAGCAGGAAGTTGACGATGTCATGGTGCGCGTTGACCACCAGCAGCAGGGTTGCGTCGGCACCCTTGCGGCGAATGCCGGTTTCCTGGGCGCGGCCATCGAGCAGTATGCCCATGCAGCGACCGTGACCTTCTTCCCATTGCTCATTGGACATTTCGCTGCCGTCCGGGGCCAGCCAGGTCACGTCCTTGACCCCGATGTCTTCGTTGTAATTGCCCACCAGGAAGCGCCCGCGCCGCAGGATCGGATAGGCCAGGCGCAACTTGATCAGGCGTTTGACGAACTTGAGCAGCGCCTTGCCGTCTTCGCTCAGGTCCCAATTGACCCAACCGATCTCGCTGTCCTGGCAATAGGCATTGTTGTTGCCTTTCTGGGTGCGGGCGAACTCGTCGCCGGCCACCAGCATCGGCGTACCCTGGGACAGCAGCAGCGTGGCGAAGAAGTTGCGCATCTGCCGCAGGCGCAGGGCATTGATCTCGGGATCGTCGGTGGGGCCTTCGACGCCGTGGTTCCACGACAGGTTGTTGTTGCTGCCGTCCTGATTGTTCTCGTCGTTGGCCTCGTTGTGCTTGTCGTTGTACGACACCAGATCGTTGAGGGTGAAACCGTCGTGGGCGGTGACGAAGTTCAGCGAAGCATACGGTCGACGGCCGCGCTGGTTGAACATCTCTCCGGAGGCGGTCATGCGGCTGGCGAAGTCGGCAAGCTGGCCGTCGTCACCTTTCCAGAACGCGCGCACGGTGTCGCGAAATTTGTCGTTCCATTCGACCCAGCCCGGTGGGAAGTTCCCGACCTGATAACCGCCGGGGCCACAGTCCCAGGATTCGGAAATCAATTTCACCTGACGCAGCACCGGGTCCTGACGACAGGCAACAAGGAAGCTGTGCCGTTCGTCAAAGCCGTCATGGTAGCGGCCGAGGATGGTTGCCAGGTCGAAACGGAAACCGTCCACGTGCATTTCCGTGGCCCAGTAACGCAGCGAGTCGGTGACCATTTGCAGCACGCACGGGTGGCTCAGGTCCAGGGTGTTGCCGGTGCCGGAATCGTTGATGTAGTAGCGTTTGTCGTCGGGCCTCAAACGGTAGTAAGAGGCGTTGTCGATGCCGCGCATGGACAGGGTCGGGCCTTGTTCGTTGCCCTCGGCGGTGTGGTTGTAGACCACGTCGAGGATCACTTCCAGATTGGCCTCGTGCAGGTGCGCGACCATCTCCTTGAACTCGGCGATCTTGCCGCTGGCCAGGTAGCGCGGGTCCGGGGCAAAGAACGCGATGCTGTTGTAACCCCAATAATTGGTCATGCCTTTGTGCAGCAGATGCTGGTCGTTGACGAAGGCATGGATCGGCAGCAACTCCACGGTCGATACGCCGAGCTTGCGGATATGTTCCAGCACGTCATCGACCATCAACCCGGCGAAGGTGCCGCGCAGGTTCTCGGGAACGGCGGGGTGAAGCATGCTGAAACCGCGTACGTGAGTCTCATAAATGATCGTCTTGTCCCATGGCACGCTGACCCGATGGTCATGGCCCCAGGTGTGGGCCGGGTCGATCACTTTGCACTTGGGCACGAAGGGCGCGCTGTCGCGCTCATCGAAACTGAGGTCGGCGTCGGGGTGGCCGATGGTGAAGCCGAACAACGCTTCGGACCATTTCAATTGGCCGACCAACTGTTTGGCATAGGGGTCGATCAGCAGTTTGTTCGGGTTGAAGCGATGACCGTTGGCCGGGTCGTACGGCCCGTACACGCGATAGCCGTAGATCAGCCCCGGATGGGCGTCGGGCAAGTAGCCGTGGTAGATCTCGTCGGTGTATTCCGGCAGCTCGATACGCTCCAGTTCCACCTCGCCGGCATCGTCGAAGATGCACAGTTCGACCTTGGTCGCGTTAGCCGAAAACAGCGCGAAATTGACCCCCAGGCCATCCCAGGTCGCGCCTAGCGGGAAGGGCAAGCCTTCACGGATTCGCGAGGCCTCGTGAGGTTCGGGCGCGGTTTTCTTTGGACTGGTCATAGCTGCTCCTGCAACGGTATTTTTCGAGGGCGAATGCGCTCTCGGTGGCGAGCGGGCTCGCCACGAAGTCAATCAGGACAAGACAGTGAAGCGTCAGACCTCGGGTGGTTTACGCGCGGTGCGCGGCTTTTTCACGGTGGTTTTTTCGCCCGGCGGGATCACTGCCGAAGCGGCAGCGGGTTTGGCTTTGGGCTTGGCGCGGGGTTTGGTTTCGAGGCCCTTGCCATTGACCAGCTTGCCATCGGGCTTGCCGGCCGCGGGCTTGCTTGCGGTTTTGCTGCTGCTCGTTTTGGCTGGTTTGCCGGGCGCCAGGGCTTCGGCCTCGGCGAGTTTGCAGGCCATCTCCCAATGGCGGGCTTCCTGGCCCTCGGGTTTTCCTTCGGATTCCCAGATTTGATAGGCAAATTCGCGAATGCGTTTTTCGTCGGTACTCATCGCAATGCTCCTGAACTGAACTCAAGTTTGGGTAAAGAGATTGACCGGGAAATCCCCCAGCGCGGCGCCGACCATCAGCTCCTTGTGTTTTGTGACTGCGACGCTGGTAAAAAGTCCCTTCAGATTTTCTTCGGTGGCCGTGAACGGCAATTTGATTCGGGTATCGCCCCACAGCGACGCGTCAATCTGGGGGGCGGCACTGTTTTCCAGCAGTCCGGCACAACGTATCGGTACGGCCACGATTGCCCGTTTCCCCTGCCATTCTCGAGCAAACGCCAGTACCCGGTGAGCCTGGCTGCCAATCACTTCAAGGGCTTGATAAGTGCCTTTTTGAAACAGTTCGGCATGCCCGGCACGCCGGTTCAGCGCCCGGGCGATCAAGGTTTGCTTGATGCGCCCGTTACGCCAGTTCGCCAACAGAGCGGACAGGTCAAGCGGTAGGTGCATGGCCTGCTGACGGCTGACGTAATCCACCGGCCGGCGGTTATCCGGATCGACCAGCGAGAAGTCCCAGAACTCGTTGCCCTGATAGAGATCCGGCACTCCCGGCACGGTCATTCGCAGCAAGGTTTGCGCCAATCCATTCAGTGCACCCGGGACGGCAATGCGTTGAGCGGCTGCCTCGATGGCCGCGCGCAATGGCTGACCTTCGGGGCTTAGCAGCAGGCGTTCGAGAAACCCGTGGGTCGCCTGTTCATACACCTCGTTTGATGCGCTCCAGCTGCTTTGTAACTTGGCTTCGCGCAGGGCTTTGCGTTGCCACTGCCAGAGGCGTTTGGCGTAGTCCTCGAGCGCAGGTTGATCGTCGCTACACAATTCCAGTGGCCAACTGCCGAGGATTGCTTGATACAGAATCAGTTCGTCGCCCGCCGAGGGCGCGCCGGGGTCGCTGCGCAGTTCGCCCGCGAGGGTTTGCCAGTGCTCGACCT
The DNA here is from genome assembly GCF_024749225.1 of Pseudomonas sp. B21-019. Lineage (NCBI taxonomy): Bacteria > Pseudomonadati > Pseudomonadota > Gammaproteobacteria > Pseudomonadales > Pseudomonadaceae > Pseudomonas > Pseudomonas sp. B21-019. Next base: position 3,387,212 of record NZ_CP087193.1, on the reverse strand, counting down.
GTTCGGCGTACCAGGCGCTGCGCTCGCTCAACACCGCCAGCCGCGCGCGGGTATCTTCACCACGTTTGTGGTCGTGGGTCGCGGTGGCCAGCAGGTTGTCGGGGAACTCGGCGAGGCGATTGGCGCAGGCGGCATGGAAGTCGGCAACCGGGGCGCTGAACTGCTCGGTGTTGTAGCCGACATCGTTGCGCGACAGCAGCACCGCCGAGCGATAAAGCGCGGTGTCTTCCACCGCTTTGGCGGCCGTCGGTGAGGTCAGTTGCTGGAAGCGCACGCAGGCATGCTTGAGCAGTTTGCGTGGACGGCCCACCGGGCGCTTGCGCCAGGGTTGGCCACCGAGCCAGCCGGCCAGGCAATCGAGCACCGGCCAGTCGGCCTCGCCAAGGGTTTGCCTGGCACCGGCCATGGCCTGCTGGAAAAACATCTCGTCCTGGGCCGCGCGACCCAACGGGCTGATGTAAGTGCGGTACACCGGGAAGTGCACGATCAGTTCCTGCAAGGCCCGCCGGATCGCGCCGAGGGTCAGGTCCCGGGTCATCAGGTCGTCCCGGGCCACTTGCAACATGGCGTGGGCAACACTTTCGAAATCGCCTGCGAGGGAGCCGTTGAGAATCTGCTGGCGCGCCAGTTGTGCCTCCTGGCGGAAATCGGCGGGCCGTTCGCTGTGCCGGCTCCAGAGTTCGCCCAAGGCCTGGGCGCCTTCGGGGTCGTGTTGCAGCAGCGACAACTGGTTCATGAATTCGTAACCGGTACTGCCATCGACGCACCAGTCGCGGTGCAGGGTTTCGCCTTCGCCGAGGATCTTTTCGACGTAGATCGGCAGGTGTCGGCCCGGTGCCAGGCGATCGACCCTGCGCCGCAGTTTGCGGCAGTAGCCCCGCGGGTCGGCGAGGCCGTCGATGTGGTCGATGCGCAGCCCGTCGACCAGACCTTCGGCCACCAGCTCGAAGATTTTTGCATGGGTCGCCTCGAACACCGCCGGCCGTTCGACGCGCAGGCCGCCCAGTTCATTGATATCGAAAAAGCGCCGCCAGTTGATGTCGTCCGCCGCGGTGCGCCAACTGGCCAGGCGATAACTCTGGCGCTCCAGCAACGTGTGCAGGCGCTGGAAACCTTCGGGGGTAAGCGAGTCGTAAGTGCTGAGGGTGTACTGGATGGCATCTAGGATGGCCGGATCGCTAGCCAGTTCGCGCAGTTCCGTTTTCAGTGGAACCGCCAGGCTGTGGGCATCGCTCTGGTAACTCAAGGTGCTGAAGCGGTCTGCCAGGGATTTGAGTCGTTCAGCCTGCTCGACATTCAATCGGTCATCGGCCTTGAGCAGTTCGCCATAGTCGGTCGGGCAAATAGGGAAGTGGTGCTCATAGTGCTCGACATGAAAGGCGCCGCGGCGGGCATCGAAACGCAAGGGCAGGGTGCCGTCCTGCAAGGCGATGCCGTAGTCGCTGCCCAGGAAGGGCAAGAGCAACTGGCCTTCCATCAACGGGTCGGGCGAGTGCCATTGAATGTCGAAGAATTCGCCGTAGGGGCTCAGCCGTCCCCATTCCAGCAAGTCGAGCCACCAGGGATTGTCGCCCCCGCCGACGGCCATGTGGTTGGAGACGATGTCGAGAATCAGCCCCATATGATGTTCGCGCAACGCAGCGACCAAACGGCGTAACGCCGCTTCGCCGCCCAGTTCAGGGTTGACCGTGGTCGGGTCTACCACATCGTAGCCGTGCATGGAGCCGGCGCGGGCGGCGAGTAGCGGCGAGGCATAGAGATGACTGATGCCCAGGCTGGAAAAATACGGCACCAGTGGCACCGCTTGATCCAGGGTGAAGCCTTGATGAAATTGCAGCCGCAGGGTCGCCCGCAGCGGCTGGCTGAGCGGTTGATTCATTGGTCACGCTCGGCCGCCTGAAGTCGCGCACAGGCGAGCAGTTCGAGGCGGCGGGCCGCATCCGGATCATCGAGCAGTGCCTCGCTGTCGCCGGGCAACCGGCGGGACCAGTTGGGGTGGGTGTCGGTGGTGCCGGGCAGGTTGGCCTGCTGTTCGATACCCAGGGCATCTTCCAGCGGCAACAACACCAACGGCGCGCGGGTATGACCGAGGAACCGGATGGCGGCGTCGAGCACTTGATCGGTTTCATGGGACTCTTCGCGAAAGTTCTGCGGGTCCTGGCTCAGCACTCGGCGCAAGCCTTCGCGCTCGCGTTCGCGATGGCGGCGCCATTCGATTTCGCCCGTGGCGTCGGTCAGGCCCAGGCGCGCGCTCCAATCGATATCGCGGCTATGCCACCAGCCATTGAGCGTCGGCAGATCATGGGTGCTGGTGGTGGCCAGGGCGTTGTCCGGCCAGTCGAGAATCGGTTTGAAGTGCGTGTTGTCCTGTTCGAACAACAGCACGCGCATGCCGAGGATCGAGCGTGCGATGAGTTTTTCACGCAGGCCATCGGGCACGGTGCCGAGGTCTTCGCCGAGGACGATGGCCTGATGCCGATGGGATTCGAGGGTCAGCAGGCGTAGCAGATCATCCACCGGATAATAGAGGTACGCTCCGTCGCTGGGCGGTGCGTCTTTAGGGATCACCCACAGCCGTTGCAGGCCCATGACGTGATCGATGCGCAGGCCGCCGGCATGGGCGAAATTGGCCCGCAGCATTTCGATGAACGCGCGAAAGCCGTTACGCACCAGACCTTCGGGGGAAAACGCGGATATCCCCCAGCCCTGGCCGGTGCGGTTGAGGATGTCGGGTGGCGCACCCACGGTCAGCGAGGCGAGTAATTCGTCCTGGCGACTCCAGGCCTGGCTGCCGCCGCCGTCAGCGCCCACCGCCAGGTCGGCGATCAGGCCGATGCCCATGCCGGCACCACGGGCGGCGGTTTGTGCGCGCTCCAGGCTGCGCGCAATCAGCCATTGGCAGAATGCGTAATAGCCGATGCGGGCCGAGTTCTCTTCGGCAAATTGCGCCAGGGCGGCGCTGCGCGGGTTACGCCATTGCTCGGGCCACTCGCGCCAGTCGAGGCTTTCACCGCGCCTTGCACGGGCTTCCTGGATCGCTTCGAAGCGGCAATGATTTTCCAGCGCTTCGCCACCGGCGTGGCGGAAGCTGCTGAAGTCGGCATGCAAGGGGTGTGCGCCGTGGGTGAATCCTTCGTACAAGGCTTCCAGCAAGCGATGTTTGGCCTCGGCGGCGGTGGGCCAGTCGATCAGCGGCAATGCCTCGAGGTGCTTGAGTTCGGCGGCAAGGTCGGTGGCGTCGATTGCGGTGCGCAGGGCACGCTCGCCGAGAATTGCACCGGGCGCCGCGTACAGGCTATTGAGGAACAAACGGCTGGACGGCGAGTAAGGGCTGTAACGCTGGGTGTCGCCGCTGAACATCGCATGCAGCGGGCTGATCGCCAACGCTTCGGCGCCCCGTTCGCCGGCCACCCGGGCCAGATCTTCGAGGGCCTGGGTATCGCCGAAACCGCCATCGCCGGGGCGGCGCAGCGAATACAACTGCACGCTCAGGCCCCAGGCGCGCGGGGTTTGACTGTCAACGGCGTCGCCGACGCTGTAGCAGCGCTCGGGCGCCACCGCCAGGGTGAACGACTGATCGTCGATGCTGACGTGCTGATAACCCACCGGCACCAAACCGGGCAAAACAGCGTTGTCATCGAGCTTGAGGTTGAGCCGCGAGCCGTCTTCGAGATGGATCTCACACGGGGTTTGCGGTGCAAAGTAGTGGGCCAGATCAAGACCGACGCCAACGTCGCAGGTCAGCAGCGGCGGCAGGTGCCGGGTTTGCTGTGCCTCCTGCAGTTGCAGCAGGCTGGCGTCGATTTCCTGGGCGGTGCTGGCGGGATGGCCAAGCCCGATAAGCACTGAGCGCAGCACCGCCGGCGTGACTTTTTGTGGCCGGCCGTTGGCGTCGATCCAGTCGACGGCCAGGCCGGCTCGGCTGGCCAGTATTTCCAGTTGCGCATCGCTCATGGTCGCTCTCCATCCGGGGGTAGCAAAGGGGCTGCGGCTGTGAGGCTGACGAGCGCGCAATACGGGGCAAGGGTGCCCTGATCCAACAGACCGGCCGAGTGCGGCGGGTATTCGAACAGCAGCGTCGCGTCGGCCTGTGGGGTGTGGACCACGGCTGCGTCGCTGAGGTTCAGGTCAATGCGCAACTGACTGCCATCGCCCAGCCGCCAGCGTGCCGACACCGCGCCCTCGGCCAGTAGCTGCGCGCCCAGCGCATGGGCGCCGGGCAACTGCGGGATGATGTGTTGATGGCGGATTTGCAGCAGTCGACGATACAGCTCATGAATGGCCGGTTGCCGGGTGGCGGTCAGCTTCGGCCGCGACGCTTCGAAAGTCTGCATCGCGTTCGGGTCGGGAATCTGCTTGCGTTTGTGCGGGTCGGCAAAGGCGCTGAAGGCCGCGAATTCGTTGCGTCGACCTTCGCGCACCAACTCCGCCAGTTCACCGTGGTGGCTGGTGAAGAACAGGAACGGTTGCTCGGCGGCGAACTCATCGCCCATGAACATCAGCGGGATCATCGGCGACAACAGCAGCAACACGGTGGCGGCGTTGAGGGCCTCGGAACGGGCCAGTTGATGCAGCCGCTCGCCAAAGGCGCGGTTGCCGATCTGGTCGTGGTTCTGCAGGAACAGCACGAAGGCCGTCGGCGGCAAGTGACCGCTCGGTTCACCGCGCGGCGTACCGTGGCGGGTGATATGGCCTTGAAACACGAAACCCTGGCTCAGGCAACGGGCCAGTTGTTCGGTGGGGTTTTGCGCATAGTCGGCGTAATAGGCGTCGGTTTCACCGGTGAGCAACACGTGCAGGGCGTTATGGCTGTCGTCGTTCCACTGCGCGTCGAAACCTTGCTCCAGCAGGCTGGCCTGGTTGTGCTCGTTTTCCGCCATCAGCCACACGTGCCGCGCCGGATCGATTTGCCGGCGAACCCGTTGCGCCAGCTCTTGCAGGAAGTCCGGGTCTTCGATGGCGTGCACGGCATCCAGGCGCAGGCCGTCGAAGCGGTATTCCAGCAACCACATCAACGCATTGTCGATAAAGAAGTCACGCACCTCGCGCCGGCGAAAGTCGATGGCTGCGCCCCACGGGGTGTGTTGGTCTTCGCGGAAAAAGCCTTTGGCGTAGCGATGCAGGTAATTGCCGTCCGGGCCGAAGTGGTTGTAGACCACGTCGAGAATCACCGCCAGGCCATGGCCGTGGGCCGTGTCGATCAGGTGTTTGAGTTGTTCGGGCGAACCGTAGGAGGCCTGTGGTGCGTAAGGCAGAACCCCGTCATAGCCCCAATTGCGTTCGCCGGGAAACTGCGCCAACGGCATCAGTTCGATGGCGGTAATCCCCAACTCGACCAAGCGCGCCAGATGCTGCTCGACCTCGCTGAAACCGCCGAGCGCACCGACATGCAGTTCGTAGATCACCGCCTCGTTCCATGGCCGACCTTGCCAGGCACTGTGTTGCCAGCGATAGGCGAGGGGATCGACCACCACGCTGTGGCTGCCGATATCCCCTGCCTGCGCGCGGGAGGCCGGGTCCGGCACCTCCAGCTCGCCATCGATGTTGTAGCGGTAGCGGGTACCCGCGGGGCAGCGGGTCTTGATCACAAACCAGCCATCGGCCTGAGGCAGCAGTGGCAGGGATTGTCCGTTTTCCAGTTCAAGACTGACGTAAAACGCATCTGGCGCCCACAAGGCAAAACGCGTGTGTTCAGCGTCCAGCATGATTGCGCCGTGGGGCCAGGTTTCAAGAGTCCGTAACGGCATCGTTGAAAACCTCTTACTGTTTGCCCGATTTACCCAGCGCTTTAGCCACCAGTTGTTCGTAGAGTTCGGCGTAGGGTTCGACCGCCTTGCACCAGTTGAAAGGCGCCGCCATGGCCCGGCAACGCATGGCGTTGAGCAGGCCGGGGAAGGCGAACACCTTGAACGCGCGGCTCAGGGCTTCGCGATAGCTCTCCACGGTGGATTCGTCGAAAAGAAAACCGGTCACGCCGTTTTCAATGGTGTCGGCCAGGCCGCCGGTATTGCGCGCCACCGGCAATGAACCGAAGCGCTGGGCGTACATCTGGCTCAGGCCGCAAGGTTCGTAACGCGAAGGCATCAGCAGGAAATCACTGCCGGCAAACATCCGGCGGGCGTCGGTTTCATTGAAGCCGATGTGCACGCCGATTTGCCCGGGGAAGCGCAACGCCAGCTCACGCATGGCTTGTTCTTCTTCCGGTTCGCCACGGCCGATAATCGCGATCTGCCCGCCGTTGGCGACAATGTATTCGGCCACCGCTTCGGTCAGGTCCAGGCCTTTCTGGTAGACAAGTCGCGAGACCACGGCGAACAGCGGGCCTTCGCAATCATTCAGGCCGAACAACCGGCGAACGTGCGCCGCGTTGACTGCTTTACCGTCCCAGTCGCCGATGCCGAACGGGCAGAACAGGTGCGGATCGGTGGCTGCGTCCCAGCTTTCATCGATGCCATTGGGAATCCCGCTGAGCAGACCTTGCTGGGTCTTGGCGGCGAGAAAACCGTCGAGGCCGCAGCCGAAGGCCGGCGTGGTGATTTCCTGGGCATAGGTGGCGCTGACGGTGGTGATGTGACTCGAGTAGGCCATGCCGGCCTTGAGGAACGACATCTTGCCGTAAAACTCCATGCCTTCTTGCTGCAAGGCGTGCACGGGAATACCGAGTTCCGGGCACGAACCGAGGCTGGTGACGCCCTGGTACGCCAGATTGTGGATGGTGAACAGGGTCGGGGTGCGTTGGCCACGCCAGTGCATATAGGCAGGGGCCAGGCCGGCGGGCCAATCGTGGGCGTGCACCAGATCCGGGCACCAGTGAATTTGTGCGAGGTTGGCGGCGATATCGGCGGCCGCAAGGCCCAGGCGGGCGAAACGAATATGGTTGTCTGGCCAGTCACGGCCGTTGTTGGCGCCGTAGGGTGAACCTTCGCGCTCATACAGTTCAGGGCAGATCAACACGTAAATGACCAGGCCGTCAGGCATGTCCATGCGCCCGATCTTGCAGGGCGGCAACGCGGCGTGCCCGCCCAGTTCACCGATGATATGAATCGGATTTTCGCTGTTCAGCACTTGCGGGTAACCGGGGATCAACACCCGGACATCGTGCAGGTGAGCCATGGCTCGCGGCAGCGCGGCGGAAACGTCGCCCAGGCCACCGGTCTTCACCAGATCGGCAATCTCCGAGGTAACGAACAACACTTTCTTCTTGTTGGGATTCTGACGGACTACCGGTGCCAACGCCTTGGTGACCGGGACGCTGACCGATTTGGCGGTAAGGGCTCCCACGGTGTTGGCTTCGCCGACCTGCTGAAGAGCACGTTCTCCCTGAACATCTAACGCCGTACTGATCATATGCATCTCCCCGTGTTGTTGATCTGATTCCAGGCCTGGCACAAACGGTGTTGGCCAATTCCTGTGGCCGGGCGCAAACGCGCTACGCATCGGTGAGCAAGTGCTGCCCATGCGCTGAAGCTCAATGGGTGGAGTGGCTGTTGCAAGGAATGCACCAGTCGCTGTGCCCTACCTTTCAGCTGACCTGAAGCCAGCACCAAAAGTTTCTATTTATTTCACCGAATGACCAGTCGGTTTTATTCCCCGAAAACAGTCTAGGCCAGAACCTAGAGCGGGGTGGTCAACCGGACAAATTGTTCGACAATCGGTTGGAGGAGGGTACAAAACACACGGGCTTTATGGGGGAACGCACCGACGAAGGGCAGGTTTGTTTTTTGGAGTGGGTCAAATCGGGACCAGTAAGTCACGATAGTTGGGCACGATGGAATAGGGATTGCACCATTGCGGTGCGCAGGATTCAGGAGGGTGTGGTGGATTTGAGGGACTCTTCGCGGGCAGGCCGCGCTCTCACAGGGGAATGCATTTCACATGTGGGGGCGCGGCTTGCCCGCGAAGAACGATAATGCCGTCTCAGCCCAGCAACCGAATCGGCGCCCCGGCCGCCCAAGCCTGAATGTCCACGATCATCTGCGAAAAGAACAGCTGATAGTTCTGTCGGCTGACGTACCCGATATGGGGTGTGGCCAACACATTGTCCAGGGTTCTGAACGGGTGATGGCGGGGCAACGGCTCGTGCTCGAACACATCCAGCGCAGCACCCGCCAGACGTTGTTTCTGCAGGGCCTTGATCAGCGCCGCTTCATCGACAATCGGCCCGCGCGCAGTATTGACCAGCCATGCCGTGGGCTTCATCCAGTCCAGCGCCTGAGCGTCCACCAGCCCTCGGCTGCGCTCGCTGAGCACCAGATGGACCGACAGCACATCAGCCTGTTCGAACAGTTCCTGCTTGCTGACATAGGTCACGCCGACTTCGGCGGCCCGTTCACTGGTGAGGTTTTCGCTCCACGCAATGACGCGCATGCCGAACACCTGGCCGAATTGGGCAACCCGTTGACCGATACTGCCCAGGCCGAGGATCGCCAGCGTCTTGCCCTGCAAGTCGCCACCCAGGCCTTGCTGCCAAAAGCCCGCGCGCAAGGCGTTGGCTTCGGCCACCAGGTTGCGGGTCGCGGCCATGATCAGTGCCCAGGTCAGTTCTGGCGCGGCATGTTTGTAGCTGTCGGTGCCGCAGACCTGGATGCCCAGCGCGGCGGCGGCCTTCAGGTCCAGGGCGGCGTTGCGCATGCCGCCGGTGACCAACAGTTTGAGGGTGGGCAAGCGGCGCAGCAGGTCTTCGTCGAACCGGGTGCGCTCGCGCATCACACAGATCACCTCGAATGCGCCCAAGCGCTCGGCCAGGGTTTCGTTATCGGCCGGGTAGTCATGGATAAAACTCACCTGGCCGATGCTGTCCAGCACTGACCAGTCCACCACGTCGCGCGCTACGTCCTGCCAGTCATCGATCACCGCAATCTGCACCGCCATCAGCCTTACCTCATCAACGAACGGGATTGGTTTTGTTCAGCCAGCCGAGCAACGCCTGATGAAACTTCGCCGGCTCCTCCATCTGCGGCGCGTGGCCCAGACCCGGGAATTCAATCAGTGTCGACTGGGGGACCAGCTTCGCCACTTGCTTGCCGAGTACATCGTAATGACCGATTTTCGCCTTGACCTCGGGCGGTGCGATGTCTTTGTTGATGGCTGTGGTGTCGGAGGTGCCGATCAACAGCAGGGTCGGCACTTTCAGGTCCTTGAACTCGTAGTACACCGGCTGGTTGAAGATCATGTCGTAAATCAGCGCCGAGTTCCGCGCCACCGCTGTTTTGCCCGGTCCTTTGGCCAGGCCTGCGTACATGTTCACCCAGCGGTCAAACTCGGGCTTCCAGCGGCCGTCGTAATAGGTGGTGCGTTGGTAGTCATGAATACCTTGCGCGGTCACTTTCAGCTCGCGCTCATACCATTGATCGACCGAGCGATATGGCACGCCGAGGGCTTTCCAGTCTTCCAGGCCGATGGGGTTGACCAGCGCCAGTTGTTCGACCTGATCGGGGTATTGCAGCGCATAGCGGGTGGCGAGCATGCCGCCGGTGGAGTGGCCGAGCAGGGTCGCCTTTTGTATGCCGAGGGCTTTGAGCAGTTGCTGAGTGTTGCTCGCCAGTTGCTGGAAACTGTACTGATAGTGGTCCGGTTTACTGGAGGTGCAGAAGCCGATCTGGTCCGGGGCGATGACCCGGTAACCGGCCTCGCTCAGTGCCTTGATCGAGCTGTCCCAGGTGGCTGCGCAGAAATTCTTGCCATGCATCAACACCACGCTGCGGCCGTTGGCCTTGCCTTGGGCGGCAACGTCCATGTAGCCCATTTGCAGGGATTTGCCCTGGGATTGAAAGGCGAAATGCTTGACCGTGTAGGGGTAGTCAAAGCCCTGGAGTTCCAGGCCGTATTCTGGTGTTTCGGCCTGGGCCTGGTTCTGGGCATAAACGAGAACCGGCAGTGCCGCCGTTAGCAGCAGGCCGGGTAACCAGCGGGAAAGGATGGGCGACATGGGGAAACTCCACAGGAAATCCGCCGATGCTGGATTGGCGTGATTAGGGTGACATTAAACGCAGTCAAGCCATTCCCCTCGCGATGCACTCTTTTTGTAGCAGCTGCCGAGCCTGCGAGGCTGCGTTCGGCTGCGTAGCAGTCGTCAAACCAGAGCTTTCAGTGCATCAGGCAAACTGCGTCAGCCGGATTCACGAAGGCTTCGCCGCCGAACGCAGCCTCGCAGGCTCGGCAGCTGCTACGGCGAACGCCGATACACGGGGCCTTTCGTTCAACCCATCCAGCCCAACGTGGCCATTGCCAGTACGCCATAGCGGGCACCCTTGGCGAGGGTCACGATCATCAGGAAACGCCCCAGCGGTTCGCGCATGACGCCGGCCACCAGCGTCAGCGGGTCGCCGATGATCGGTACCCAACTCAGCAGCAAGGACCAATGACCGTAGCGCAGATAATGTATTTGGGCTTGTTGAAGATGACGAGGGCTGACCGGAAACCAGCGCCGCTCGCGAAACCGCTCGATGCCGCGCCCCAGCCACCAGTTCAGCAGCGACCCCAGCACGTTGCCCAGCGTTGCCACTGCCAACAGCGACCAGAGCCAATACCGGTCGCTGAGCAACAACCCCACCAGCACCGCTTCGGACTGCAAGGGCAGCAGGCTCGCGGCGCCGAACGCCGCGAGAAACAACCCGATGTAGGCACCGAACATCAATGGGCGGGGTAGTCCGCCACCACCACGTCAGTGCCGTCCTTTTGCAGGCCGATCACCTGATAGGCGTCGCTCATGCCGTCCATTTCCATCCCGGGCGAACCCATCGGCATACCGGGGGCGGCAACTCCCAACAGATCGTCACGCTTGCTCAAGGCCAGAACTTGGTCGGCCGGCACATGGCCTTCGACAAATTTGCCGTTGATCAAAGCGGTGTGGCACGACGCCAGGCGAGGCGGCACGCCGTGTTGTTGCTTGAACTGGCTCATGTCGGTTTCAACGTGGTCTTCGACCTTGAAGCCGTTGGCTTCCAGATGGCTGACCCATTTTTTGCAGCAGCCGCAATTGGCGTCGCGGTGAACTTCGATCGGGATCAGGTCGGCGGCCTGGGTCAGGGAAGAGATGAAGAGGGCGCTCAGGGCGGCCAGACGCAGGTGGGTTCGCATGGGAGTCTCGTCTCGGGTTGCGGCCAAAAAAGATGCATTTTGACCAATTTACCTGACAAGGAGACAGGGGATTGTTTCTAAGTAATACAGAACAGCTGCGCAGCGTTCGGCCGCTCACACAGCCGAACGCACGCTTCGCCAGCAGCTACCGGTCGAGCAACTTCATGACTTCCTCCGGATAACGCAGGCCTGCCGTGGCATTGGCCGGGAATATCGCTTCAAGGGCCTGCAACTCTTCGCGGCTCAGTTTCACCTCCAGCGCGGCCACATTTTCCTCCAGGTATTTACGCTGTTTGGTGCCCGGAATCGGGATCAGGTAATCCCCTTGAGCCAAGACCCAGGCTAAGGCCAATTGGCCGGCTGTCACGCCTTTGTCGGCGGCCAGCGTTTGTACCTGCTGCACCAGCAACAGGTTTTTGGCAAAGTTTTCCCCTTGGAAACGCGGGCTGAAGCGACGGTAGTCGTCTGCAGCGAAGTCATCCGGGCTTTTCAGTGCCCCGGTCAAAAAGCCCCGGCCCAACGGACTATAAGGTACAAAGGCCACGCCCAGGCGCTGGCATGCGACCAGGCAACCGTTCTCTTCCTGATCGCGGCTCCACAGCGAATATTCACTTTGCAGGGCGCTGATCGGATGAACCTTGTTCGCTCGCTCCAGTGTGTCGACCGAGGCCTCACTCAATCCCAGGTAACGCACCTTGCCGGCCTTCACCAGTTCGGCCATGGCGCCGACGGTTTCCTCGATGGCCACCTGCGGATCGATGCGGTGCTGGTAATACAAATCCAGGGTTTCCACGCCCAGGCGCTTGAGGGTGCCGTCGATCGCTTCGCGAATGTATTCCGGGCGACCGTTGACGCCACGCGCGCCGGGGTTGGACGGGTCGCGGACAATGCCGAACTTGCTGGCCAGGAACACTTGGTCACGCTTGCCGACAATCGCCTTGCCGATCAGCTCTTCGTTGGTGTGTGGGCCGTACATGTCTGCCGTGTCGAGCAGGTTGATCCCCAACTCCAGCGCACGATGCAGCGTTGCCGTGGCTTCGCGGGTGTCCACGCCGGTGGTGTAGAAATCGGTCATGCCCATGCAGCCCAGACCGATGGCTGACACCTGTGGTCCGTTCTTGCCCAGTTGACGTGTTTGCATGAAATGAACTCCCTGTGGATGTAGGCGCTTAGTGTCGATCTCGACAGAACGAAGATAAACCGGCTAAAAGTGCTATCACTGTTCGTAATTTCTAAATAATCATCGAGTCCTGACCATGGATCGTTTAAACGCCATGCGTGTATTCACGCGAATCGTCGAGCTGGGTGGCTTCGCCAAGGCGGCGGACAGCCTGCAATTGCCGCGTGCCTCCGTGACCATTCTGATCAAGCAACTTGAGGCCCATCTGGGCGTGCAACTGCTGCAACGCACCACCCGGCAAATCAGCCTGACGCTCGATGGCGCAGCCTATTACCCGCGTTGCGTGCAGTTGCTGGCCGATCTGGAGGAAACCGAAGCCGTGTTTTCCGCTGCTCGCCACAACCCCAAAGGCCTGTTGCGAGTGGATATGCCGGCGGGAGTGGGGCGTCTGATGGTGATCCCGGCATTGCCGCAATTCACTGCACGCTATCCCTTGATCGAGCTGGAAATCGGTTTGAATGACCGGACTGTGGATCTGATCCGCGAAGGTGTCGATTGCGTGTTGCGGGGCGGCTCGGCCCTGGACGACTCACTGGTGGCGCGGCCGCTGGCCACACTGGATCAGGTCACGTGTGCGAGTCCCGAATACTTGCAGCGTTGCGGGACTCCACGGTGTCTGGAGGATCTGAAGGGGCATCAGATGGTGGAGTACTTTTCCAATAGCACAGGCAAACGCTACGGACTGGAGTTTGTCGTCGATGGGCAGTTGCGGTTGATCGACCTGCCCAAGCACGTCGCGGTCAACAGCTCCGATGGCTATCTGGCGGCGTGTGAGGCGGGATATGGCTTGGTCCAGGCTCCGTATTATCACGTTGCCCGTCAATTGAAGGAGGGACGGTTGATCGAGGTCCTGAGGGATGTGCCGCCACCGGGTATGCCGCTGACGGCGCTCTATCCTCCTCACCGCCAGTTGTCCCGGCGGGTTAGGGTGTTTGTCGACTGGCTGGTGGAGCTTTGCGCTCATTCGGATAATGGTTTTTACAGAGAAGACTCACGCTGCTAAGCGGGCCACCGATGGGGACGTCGGTGCAGCGGTGGCCTATCGTGGCGTTGGCGTTCTGCTGTAAATCGTCATGCAACTGTTGCATGTGTGCGCTGTTCAGGTTGAGTGACCGAGACTGGACACCTCGATGAAACAGGGCGAACCAGCCATTGCCACCCGGCGCGGGCATCAGGCCGGTGAAGGCGAAGCCCAGCGCCGAAAAGCTTCGCAAGTCTTGTGTGAAGTGCCGGGACAGTTCGAGTCTGGCGCAGATCATCCACTGCCTGGGCAGTTGCCAGAGCTGTTGGAGCAAGTGTCTGTTCAAGCGCGCAATGACGATATCGAACCGATGCTGGTGTTGCTTTATTTGCAAAGGCATCTCGGACCGTGACGCCATATCCCGCCGGGTTCCGAACACCGAGCACAGGTGCTTCATGAACGCCCGGTAGCGTTCAGGCCAGGGGATGTCGGGGAGCGGGCGCTCGTGTCCTTCGACCATGCGACACCCCATTACGATGGTTTCAGGGAGTGGTTCTGCGAATGGCGAAGGGACATAGTCGGGAAGCAATCCAGTGCTGTGAAAACCGATCTTTTCTGCCATGCGTTGAGTGTAGGGATGGTGGGTCACTTGCTTGATCGAGACGCTCGTGAGCCCCAGAGAACCTGACTGCCTCAATAACTCGCGGCCCAGGCGGGTTGCGATACTTTGTCCCTGTGCGGTGGGATGCACCACGCTGAGCGCCAGTTCCGCGGTATTCGAAAGCGTGTCGCGACACAATGCGGCATGCCCCAGAACGCGTGCGTCGCCCACGGCCAGCATCGATTGCCAGCGCCCCGCGGCGTGGTGTTGACTGATCATATTCGGCAGGTAGACATCCGGCTGAACGTAATGATCGCCGTAGACCTCTCGAAACAGTTGGCTCACGGCACCTGCGTCGGAGGGGCGGTAGGCGCGAAATATCAACCGGGTCATCACACAGACCCCAGCGAGGGAGTGTCATACACTCGCAAATCCACCACCCTGAGTTGTTTGCCTGAGCGAGGGTGAAGCTTCAGCTCTGTGGTTGTGCAGGTCAGCACCCGCAATTCCAGCAGACCCTCGCGGCTTAGCTCGTCGATGGCGGGGTAGTGGGCAAGCAGCGCCTCACGCAGTGCACGGCGATCCGGTTCGACGGTTTGCAAGTGAGGTTCAGGCACCCACCTCACGCTCAACAGATCTTTGTGACCGGTCTGCTCGATCAGCAATTGCCATTGCTCTGTGCGTGCTGCACGTTGAACGATCTCGTGTATTTCTTCGGTAAACAGCGACAGCACACCTACTCGTATACGTTGACTATGGGCACTGCGGCCCTTGAGGGCGAATTTACGCATCGGGGTTGCGGTCGGTTCACGCCAACAAGCACGGTCTCCTACCGGGTAACGCAGCAGCGGCATGAGCTGGCGTGTAAGGTTGGTCAGTACCAACAACCCGATGCGATCGCATTCTTCAATCACTTCACCAGTGTGTTCATCGATGATTTCCAGCAAGGTTTGTGGTTCGAATACCCGATGCTCGCCCAATGCACAGTCGCGATCGCTGGCACCAATGAGTCCGGCGTCTACGCTGGCATAGCCAATAGAGGCAATGCGTGCGTTGGGGAACACTTCTGCGAGAATTGCCAACTGCGGAGCAAACAGGCTTTCACCGCCATACAGCAGCGTCTCGACCCCGCACAAGACACGCTGATGTTGCGCCAGGTAGGCCGCGAATCGCAGTAACTGTGCCGGCACTCCAGCCAGAACATTGATCCGATGTCGTGCGATGGCATCCGCCAGTACGTCGAGCTCGACGCTTCCGGTAAACGGAAATTCACAGATAGGTCTCCCGACATGGGCCAGGGAGTCGTGGATAAACAGAAAGCTGGCGTAGAGATCCCCTGAAAAAAACAGGTTGGCCACCCGGTCGCCGTTGTTCAGTTGAACTGAGAGGCTGGCGCCGAACGTGCTGACCAAAGTTTGCCATTCCTCGGAGGAGTAAACCGCAAGTTTGCCCTGGCTGGTCGAGCCGCCGGTTTTAAATACCAGTGCGTCATCGACATCTCCGGTCAGGACTGACCAATGACTCAAGTCGTTGCTACCGGACCAATAGTCGGCCACATTGGTTAATGGCAGATCTTTTAAAGTAAGCCTGTTCGCGGGCAAGTGTTCCAGATGTTTACGGTAGAAGTCGGAGTGTTGTCTTATATAAGGTACAAGTTGTTCAAGCGAGTAAGTTGGCTTCACGGCGTTCTCTTTTATAGTGAGCGTCTTGCGTCGACTTTTTTATTTTCGTTGATCGATAATTAACGGTGTTTTGCCACTGTGTTTGTTTCGGGTGAATGCTTGTTCAGCGCATGTCGTCACCTCCACAATTAAAAGTTCAGCGCGCACCGCATTCGCCAAGGCTTCGTGGGTCAGCAGTTTTTCGTGGACCCAGGTGGCGTCTGCATCAGCGAGAACGTGCATTCGCTCGATCCCGTCGGCGGTGTGGTCCAGGACCACTTGAATGGGGGATCCCACACTGAGTTCCAGCGCTGCAGGCGCAACGAATTCCGTGCCAATGCGCACCAGCTTGCCGTGCCGCTGCAGCAGTTCGAATCGTGGCGTCTCCAGCCCGCAAGGGCAGGCTCCGGGTATCCAGCGGCCGGTGTCGCCGATGTCATATCGGCGCACGTGCTGACCTTGCCGGGCGCGGGACGTAAACAGCAGCCGGCCGATCTCATTGGTCTGTACCGGCACATCCTGTTCGAGCTGAACGATTTCCAGATGCTGGGTTTCGCTCATCAAATGGAATACGCCGTCCGCCATTGCCCGGCAGGCATGCCCCAGGGGGCCGGCATCGACGGAGCCATACATGGCGGAGCGAATCGTCGACACCCCACAACTTTCCATCAGGCGCCGACTGGCTTCTCCCGGATGTTCGCCGCCAAGGAATACTTTGCCGATACCGGCATAAGCGCGAAGTCGGGCCTGCTCTTTGAGAAACAGGCGATGCAGCGTACTGGGCATGCCGATCAGCACGGTGACACGCTGCTCCACGATCAGTCGGGCGATTTCGCTGAAGTCATCGTCCTGGGGAGCCCCCATGGGCAAATGCACAACACCCATCTGTTCAAGAATGTTGGAAAAACTGAAAAAACCACCATAAAGGTTGCCGCCGTAGAACAGGTTCATCACCCGGTCCAGGGACGGATCGAGGCCGACGCAGAACATGCCATCGGCTGCGGCGCGCATTTGTCGTTGAAAGTCTTGATAGCTGAATCCAGCCAACGCCGGCGTCCCGCTGCTTCCGCCGGAACGGAAGTACAGCTGTGCTGCGGACCCGATTGGCTGGGCCATAAAAGTGCATTTGTCCATGATCGGGTCATTAGATGTGTCAGGGGCGGGCGGAATCGGGTCGAGCGTCGCACGGCCCGTCGACACATGCGGGGGCAAACTCACCGAGAGGCGGCGACTCAGACGCGACAGCGCGTAGAGGCCATCGTGGGGCTCACCGGTGTAGCCGTCATGGATCGACTCGCAAGGCGCAATGCGGCTGACGCCGGCATTGACTAATGTTCGAACGATCTCAGGCGTTTTTGCCGGGTGGCACATCAACGCGCAGCTTTGCAGGAAGTTGCGCCAGGGCTGCAGTGTCTCGGTGAGCAGATGCTGCGGAACCGGTTTGAGCAGAATCGTACGAAACAGTGGTGACGGCGCAAGGGTCTGATGGTGCTCCCAGATGACACGCCATCCGAGGCCGCTCCACACTTGGCCGGTCTGGTTTTTGAAACATTGATCCAGCTGCACCATGGCGGTGCGGGTAGTGATTTCCGATGCTTCCTGATCTGTCGGCGTTAACGCTGGCCAGTGTGGGGCGCGACGGATGAAGGCTTCGGCCAGTCGATCTCCGAGGTTCTGCAAGACGGCCGGATCGTTGCTGTCCACCAGCACCCATTGAGGGCTGGAGCACGCCTGCTGATCCAGTCGACAGACTTCATCCACCAACGCATCGAGCGCCGAAGAGGTCGCCGCGTCAGGTGAGAGATAGGCGAAGCTGATTTTGTGTCCCCAATCGATCCAGCGACAGCCGGACGGGATCTGCTGACGGATCGATTTAAGCGCCGTTTCCCCGCCCCAGGCGGACACTCCATCGGCCTTGGCGCAGAGTTGAGCGATGCACGAGGTCTTCACCGGCAGAACCGCTACGAATTCGGCCAGTCTGCCGCTGGTGTCGCACCGCACAAGGGCGGCGAGCAACTGTGCGGTCAAACCCTGATCGCTGGAGCTGGGGCGAAGCCAATTGATGTTGCCGGCCAGCAGGCTTTCGAGGATCGCGCAGAACGCCAGCATCGGCGCATTGCCCGGGGTGATATGCACCACCAGCCCCAACGGGTGCCAGCTTTCGAAGCAGGGCTGCCGGTAGTCGATGCGTCGTAGCGAACGCGGTAGCTGGCCCAGTTCCCGCTCAAGCTTGGTGCTCAAGTTGCTGTGTTGGCAGAAATCGATCAGCCCTTGATATTGATCGTCGTCGAGGGACAGATCCAGGCTACGAGTTTGCAACTGCGTCGCAAAGCGAGCGGCGGACTCGATGACGGTCTCGCTATCGATCGGTGCGCAAAGCAGTCGCGGCAATGACTTTTGAAGGAGTTGCAGGGCGCTTTGCGGGGTGACGTCATCACGCAACTGGCCATTGATCAGGTACATATCAAGCCCCCCCGATCAGTTCTGAAGCGGCCATGGCACAGCTGCGACTGGCGGTGGTGCCGGCACGTCCATGCAGTTCGAACCAATCGGTCGTCAGGCCGCATCCGCAACTGGAGCCGGGGTGCAATGTCGCCAGATCACTCATGACCACCGCATGAGCGGGGCTGGACGAAATGTAGGGCGAAACGAACTCCAGCAAGCCGCGCTGGCCGTAGGGCTGGACAGTGAAGTCGGATGGGTTGCGCATGAAAACCTTCGAGTAGATCGGTACATGGAAACGATGGTGGGCACACTGGATATAGGGCACGGCATGCTCTACGGCGCCGTAGCCGTCCCGACAGCGGGACAGGTCGATACTCAATTGCCGGTTGACTCGGGCATATAGCTGATGCAGGGGGATTTCCTGCGCGGCCTGGGTTTTCCAGCCGCCTCCCAGAAACACCAGCGACTGGGCAGGCAACTGCAAGTCGGCCACGCTGGTGTCTTCCATGTGTTGCAGTGCATGGGAAAGGAATGCCGGAAAACCGATAATGCGAACGGGTAATCCTTCCTCGGCAAACTCCTGCAAGGCACGAATCACACCGAAAAGGTCGAATTCGTGGCCTTTTCCGGTCAGGCGCAAGCCGTAAACGACTCGGTTGACGGGGGCATAGCTGCAAAGAAACTGATCGGTGTAGGCCGTACCCAACGTGATGGCCGCTTCGGGTTCATAGCTCAGGAGCAGGTAATTGCAGGGGATGTCCGGGGTATCCCAGCCGTAATGCCTGAATATATGGCTCACCATGCCTTGTGCCGCAGTCATGCTGCGCTGGTCGTAGCGCATGCGACTCTTCTGGCCGCTGGTGCCGGAGGATGTCAGCTCCAGCGCATCTTCGCCTGTGGGGCCGAGCAGCAAATGACGTTTGAAGTAATTGGCGAAAATCGGCGGCAGCCTCGACCAGTCATCCAGTGTCTCCAGAGTATTTGCATCAAGCCCGTTTGCGTTCAGCCAGCGTTCGTATCCGGGCGTGTGATGACAATGAAACAGGCTGATTTCACCCATTGCCTGATCGAACAGGCCTTCTGGCATGGATTCCAGGCAATAGGGTTGCGTTAACGCGCAAAGCGCATCGGTGTGAGGTAGATGGATCATCAAAAGACCTGTGGGGTGGTGTCAGACGGCAAGCGTGATATGAGAGCGGCGCAGAAACAGTCGCAAGGGCGCCAGGCACAAGAGTCCCGTGAGACCGGCCATCAGGGCGAAAGCTTCAAGGCTGTCACCGGCACCCAGTGCGGCGATAATCGAGCCGCCGCCACCCATGACGGCGATGGAGATCATGCCGGTCATGGCCGAGACCAGGCCTTTGCTGTCATCGCTGGAGAACAGGGCGAGCCGGTACAGCGCGGCATTGCTCATGCCAAGACCGATGGCGTAAAGCGATAGGCAACTGACCAACAGCACCGTTGAAGCACCGGTGAGCGTTATGGTGATCAATGCAATGAGCCCGCCGCAAAATGGCCAGAGCGCATATCGAATCAGTTGGGGCAGTTCAGTGCTGGCAATCAATCGGTTGAGTATCAGATTGCCAAGAATGACGGCCGCAAATACCGGGATTTGCCACAGGCCATACTGCAGAGGAGAAAGTCCCTGGCTCTGGATCAGCAAGATTGGCGCCAAGCCGATCCAGGCAATCAACGGCAGGCTCATTAGTCCCAGGGCGACGGTAGCGCTCAGGAATTGTGTGTTGGTGAGCAACGCGGCGTATCGGCGCATAGTGCCGTTCCATTCAAAGGGCACTGCGGCCAATTGTTGACCGTCCTGGCGCACAGTGCCCACGGTTTCCGGCATGAACAGGTAAAGCCCGAGCCAGACCGTCGCGCCGCCGACACCCAACACTAAAAACATCTCCCGCCAGGAAAGCCATTCCAGTACCAGGCTGCCGAGCAGGGGGCCGAGCAGCGGGGAGAGCAGCGCAACGTTCCCCAGCAACGCCATGATTTTTACCGCGTCGGTTTCGCAGAAAACTTCTTGCAGGGCTGGATAACTGACTGCAATGACAAATCCCAGCCCCATACCCTGAATCAGACGCAAGCCGTTGAAGGCAACAATGCTCTGCGCGTAGAACGCAGCGGCACAGGCCAGGGCGAACCCGGCACAACCGAGCAGCAACAGCCGGCGGCGACCGTAGTGATCAGACAGCGGACCTATAAGCCATTGCAGAAGAATGCCGCCAATCAAATAAAGATTGAAGGCATATGGAACGTGGCTCGGGCCGGCACCCAGTTGATCGGTTACGGTCAACATGGCCGGCATGATCATGTCGCTGCCCATATAAGTCAGTAGTTCGAAAAGAGTGATTGCAAGGCAAAAGCCAAACAAATGATGGGGGCTGATATTGATTAACGGCTTGAGCATGGCATCCCTGTTTTACTCGAAGTTGGACGGCGGATTTATTTGTGATGTTCCGAGAGTAGACATTGATCCCGAACAGCTCAAACTCACGATTGAGACTTAAAGCTTCAATGGTTTTCGCTATATTTCGAGGTGTGGGAGCACGCAAAAAAAGGTGGATTTGGCTGACAGACTGATTGGAACAGTCATGTACGAAAAATGCCCGCTAGAGAGCGGGCATTTATTCAGTGGGCCAAAGAATGATTATTTTCTTACGAACGATTGGCTGAATATTCGTCGTTTATGTCAGCTGTTTTAGATCATCGATGTTGATAGTAGCCCGGTCCGCCACGGTCGTAATGGTGGCCGCCATGCCAGCCGTTATTAGGAAGAATGATGCAGCCACTCAGGGTCAGGAGGGCGAGCAGTGGAATCAGCCGTGTGATTCGACGGAGCATTTCAAAAATCCTCATGGTTATCGCCGCAATGAAGTCAAAACTCTTCATCGGCTGTAACATGAGACCCCGTTTGCAGCCTCTCATTCACACAGAACTGTAGGGGTTTGGTATGCAATCGGATACAAACCGGATACATTTTTTGGTTCAGGAACCCGTAATGACCCAGTCGCAACGTTTGAAATACTCGATTCTGATTTCCCTGGTGGTACTGGGGATCATGTTCGGCCTTTCCTGGCTGCAGAACGCAGGGTTCATCAGCGAGAAGCTGTTCCAGTACATCGCCATTGGCGTGGCGGTGGTCGTGGTGGTGATCAATGGCGTGATGCGTCGCAAGGTCAAGCCTTGAGCGACGCCTGCTGGCCTGATTGCTCACCATGAAGGACGGCTACGGCCTGTGGATGCAGGCTGTAGCTTTTGTCTGGATTGAGCGTGATCACGCCTTCACTGCACAGGCGTTTCAACACTTCGCGGACACTGAGAAAGGACAGGGGAATGTCCAGGTCCAGCAAATGACTGTGCACACCGCGCACACCCAGGCTGCGGTCGCCTTCGGCGGCGCTTAGCAAGGCGTCGATGACTTTCAGGCGAATCAGGCTGGTCCGCAGGCCAAAGCATTTGAGCAAAAACCTGATCCGTTCGTTGCCCTGGCGTTCGGTCTGTTGATTGCAAGCACCGGAGCTCATGGCGCTGCCCTTTGATGCATGGCTACCATCCGTTGGCAGTTGCGGGTTGTACATGCAAAAACTCCTTTCCAGAGCCTGATCATGAAAATGTGATGGGTGCTCTTGATCAATAAGACGAACGAGCCGGGAAATAATGAAGACCTGCATGTAGAAAATTTGTCGCCGCGACGTCAGCGCTCTGTGAGAAGAGCATTGGGGATGCCCTCAAAGACCTAATTTTTTTGGTGTTTGCTTCGTTTTTCTGGAAGGCGCATTGCGTGTCATACGTCTTTTCGATCAGGAGCGAGCGTGATTATTTCCAGGCAGTTAACCAGGTTGAGCCTGGCGGGTGTGTTTCTGGGGCTGAGCCTTGCGGCAAACGCGCGCAGTCAGCCAGAGCAGGCGACGGCCGACATCCGTCGAACCAGTTTCGGCGTACCGCATATCCGCGCCGAAAACGAGCGCGGGCTCGGCTATGGCATTGGCTATGCCTACGCTCAAGATAACTTGTGCTTGCTGGCCAATGAGATCGTCACCGTCAATGGCGAGCGTTCGCGGTATTTTGGCCCGGAGCAGGTGACGCTCGAGGAGCGCGGCAACCTGGCCAGCGATCTGTTTTTCAACTGGCTGAACACCCCCGAGGCTGTCGCCGGTTTCTGGCAGGCGCAAACTCCTGAAGTACGTGAGCTCATTGAAGGCTATGCGGCGGGTTACAACCGTTCGCTGACAGAGCGTCGAGCGCAAGGTTTACCGCAGCACTGCCAGGGCGAATGGGTGCGCGCAATTACCGCCCGGGACCTGGTCAAGTTGACTCGTCGATTGTTGGTCGAAGGCGGCGTGGGCCAGTTTGCCGAAGCACTGGCCGGCGCGACTCCGCCTAAATCCGTTGCTCATGCGGCAGGCGACCCGGCGTCGTTCCAGTTGGCGGCCTCACGCATGCAACGCTTCGTTCTGGATCGTGGCAGCAATGCCGTTGCGGTTGGCAGTGAGCGTTCGTTCAACGGTCGCGGGATGCTGCTGGCCAATCCGCATTTTCCTTGGGCGGGCGGGATGCGTTTCTATCAGATGCACCTGACCATTCCCGGCAAACTGGACGTGATGGGCGCCGCGTTGCCCGGTCTGCCGATGATTAACATCGGGTTCAATCAGCATCTGGCATGGACCCACACCGTGGATTCGTCCAAGCACTTCACCTTGTATCGCCTGCAACTCGATCCGAAGGAGCCTACCCGCTACCTGCTCGATGGCAAGTCCTTGCCGATGAAAAAGCAGACGCTGGCAGTCAGCGTGAAGCAACCCGATGGCCAGACCCGGCAGATTTCCCATGTGGTCTATAGCTCGGTGTTCGGGCCGATTGTGCAATGGCCCGGAAAACTGGACTGGAATAATCAGTTTGCCTACAGCCTGCGCGATGCCAACCTGGATAACGACCGGGTCTTGCAGCAGTGGTACGCGATGAATCGTGCCGCCAGCCTCAAGGATTTACAGGCTTCGGTGCACAAGATTCAGGGGATCCCGTGGGTCAACACCCTGGCGGTGGACGATCAGGGGCAGACGCTTTACATGAACCTGTCAGTGGTGCCGAACGTCAGTGCCGAGAAGTTGGCCAAGTGCAGCGATCCGCGAGCGGGACTACAGATGGTCCTGCTCGACGGCTCCAACAGTGCTTGTGCCTGGGACATCGACCCGCACGCCGCGCAAAAAGGTATTTATGCGGCAGACAAATTGCCGCAACTGCTGCGTAAGGATTTTGTGCAGCACTCCAACGATTCGGCCTGGATGGCCAACCCGGCACAACCGCTTACCGGTTTCTCGCCGTTGATCAGTCAGGATAGCCAGCCATTGGGGCTGCGTTCGCGCTTCGCACTGGAGCGTCTGGGCAGCTTGAACAAGGCCGGTCCTGTCGCTGCGGCGGATCTGCAACGCATGGTGATGGACGATCAGGTGTATCAGGCGGCCCTGGTGATGCCGGACCTGCTGCAATTCTGTGCCGCGGACCTCGGCACCGATGCGTCGACGCTGACGCCCTTGTGTGCGAGTCTCAAGGCTTGGGATCACCGAGTGAATCTGGACAGTGGGCTGGGCTTTGTGCATTTTCAGAACGTCATGCTGGCGTTGCAGCAAACCCCTGACTTCTGGCGTGTGGCGTTCGATCCGAAGGACCCGCAACACACCCCGAGTGGCCTGGCAACCGAACGGCCGGAAGTCGCCAAAGCGGTTCGAGCGGCGATGCTGGCTTCGGTAGAGAAGGTCGAGACCCTTGGCCTGAAGGCCGACAGCCGCTGGGGAGATATCCAGGTGGCCAGCAGTGGCGGGCAGCAAACGCCGATCCACGGCGGGCCGGGCACGCTGGGTGTGTATAACGCTATTCAAAGTGTGCCGAGAACCGACGGCAAGCGCGAAGTTGTCAGTGGCACCAGCTATTTGCAGGTGGTGACGTTCGATGACAAAGGGCCGCAGGCCCAGGGTTTGCTGGCATTCTCGTTGTCCAGTGACCCGGCGTCGAAGTATTCCCGAGACCAGACACAGGCCTTTTCGAAGAAACAGTTGAGTGTGTTGCCGTTCACTGAGCAGCAGATCACGGCTGATCCGCAGTACCAGGCTCAGACGATCCGCGAGCAGGATGAAAAGGTGGGGAAGATCGTCGCGCAGTAACAGCAACAGCGTTTAAATGAAAAGTGAAGGCCGCACCCCGCAAGGGTGGCGGCCTTCAGCTTTTTGGGGCTTGTTGTGGCATCGAGTTGAGGACCGGATTGCCGTCCTGGTTGCGGGTCAGGTAGACCGGCAGCACCTTGGGCAACGAAGCCACCAGGCTGTTGAGCTCTTTGATGTTGTAGATACCGCCGAGGCGAATCGAACCAGCGCTGTGGTCCGCGAGCATCACCGGTTTGTTCAGATAACGATTGATCAGGGGCAGGGCATCGGTCAGCGCCAGGTTATCAAGCACCAGTTTGCCGCTGCGCCAGGCCAGCGACTGGTCGTTGGCATAGGTCTGGCTGACTTGCGGGGTGAAGTCACCGTGTCTGTAACGCGCCTGCATCGCAGGTTCCAGACGTAGACCGTCGCCGGGCAGGGTATCGTTGCTGGTCACCAGCACGGAACCCTCGATCAGGTTCACGCGGACCTGGTCTTCATACATCCAGACGTTGAATTGGGTGCCGGTGACGCGAATCCTGCCGTCGCCCGCCCTGACAATGAACGGGTGCTGGGCATCGTGGCTGACGCTGAAGAAGGCTTCGCCTTTTTTCAGCGTGACACGTCGTTGATCCTTGTAATTGCTGAACGTCAGTTCACTGCCCAGGTTCAGCTCCACCTGGCTGCCGTCGCCCAGCGTGACCTGACGAACATTATCGGTCGCCTCGAAATGCTGGTAGGCATTGGGCAGCCACCCCAGGTTCCATCCGGTATACGCCGCCAGGGGCAGCGCCAGGGCGCAGACGGTGGCGGCGATGCCGAAGGTGCGCCAGGGCGTTGCCGGTTTGAGCCGAACAGCCGGTGTGGCGGATTCGGGACGAGGCAAATCCCCCGCAACATCCCAGATCTCCAGCATGGCTTCGTACTCGAAGGCGTGCAGCGGATGAGCATCACGCCATTGCTCGAACGCCAGGCGTTCCTCGGCCGTGCAGTCGGTGGCATGCAGACGCATGCACCAGTGCGCAGCGGCATCGGTGATGGCGTCGTATTGGGCTTGGGAGAGAGAGTGGTCGGTCATTGACTCATCCTGATTTCCTGCATTCTAACCTTGAGGGGAAGCCTGCGAGAACAACCGTCATGGCATTTCCCCATCAAAGTGGCGCTTATTTTTATGGTTCAAGGAGTGCTGGTGTGCAATTGGCGCCCTAACTGACCGATTAACCAGGACACGCTATCAGCATTGCCGAGTTGCACAGCCAGTCTGGTCGTCGAGTCCCTCATGAAGCGCTTGCGGGCATCGTCCAGAGTCTGTTCACCCGTTAATTTCAAAACATGTTCCAGCATCCGATCAGTATTCTCGTAAGTGGTACTGCCAAAATCTTCCCATAGCCCGGAATCAGCATTCTCGAGCCTGAACAGCTGATTCAAGGGTGACTTGCTCGATAAGGCGGTCCGCTGAACATCAGTCAATGCTTTTTTGAGCTGCCTGGCCCGGGCGCTCGACGTTTCTATCAAGTCGGCAAAAGGTCTGGAGGCGTCGAGATAACCAAGGTCTTCTGTGTCGCACACAATGTGCGACAGTTCGTGGATCAAGGTGGAAGCGCGGGCATGAGGCCGGATGGGGAAGGATGCATCAGACATATAATTGCGGTAATGGTCTAGCTGCGGGAGAAAGAATTTCTCTGCCAGGTAGACTTTCCGCTGGAGGTCCGTAGGAATCGTGAAGGCGAAAGTACTTTCCCTTTCTTCATGGGTTCTCCCGACCACAAACCGCCTGGACTTGGCATCCCTGAGTGTGGGATCCAGCAAAGCACCAAAAATATCGCCGACGACTTTTTCGAGCATCGTCATATGCTCGGGCAGCACTGTCGGTACATCGAGAAACTCCATAATGAGCTGATGTACAGGAGTGTCCTTGTTACCCGAGGTTCTGAGTAGTTGCAGGTTGCGAAAAGCGTTCCAGGCATACGTGGTCGCCTGGTCAAGACTTTCGTCGATCACTCGAGCCCTGACGGGAAACAGCATGCGGATTTCTGCCATTCCATCGGCTTCGACATTCATGCCTCCCCTTACTGCAAGAGCTGTCTCCAATCGGTTGAGCATGCTGTAGCGCGGAGCCAGCGCTTTCAAATCCAGCACCCATTGTCTGGAGGTGTTCTGGCGAAGATCGGGACCATGGGCATCGTCGCCACCGATGCACCAACGCGCGCCCCGTTTTTTGAGTGGATACACTTTGCCTTCAACCGGTCCATAGTGTTTTTTTGTCGTCGGATGGGTGTAAAGCCCAAGCGTCGGGTTCGGCGTCAACGAGCCCAGGTCGACATCGGGACTCTCATAACGCTGCAAGTGAGTGCGTTCGGGAGCGGTGATGTCGACGTCTTTCCATTTGAACCGGGTGTCGGGTGTTGCGGGGGGCGGTTCATTCACGGCCGAAGATGGGGGCGTCTGGTTTTCCATTGATTGACGCAAGGTGGCGAGTTGCGCGATGCCGCTGATGAACGCCTTTATCGCGGCGCCCCACTTGTGCGTTTGCAGGTCTTCGGCGGACTGCTTGATGTCCCGGTAACTACGCCATACCGTGATCGGATACGCGAGTTTGCCCATGAAAAGCGTAAAAGCCTGATGCGAGTCCTCACCCAATACATGCTTGATGGTTGCCCATTCGCCTTGAGCATGGTTGTCCGACTGACACCCTAGTAAACGGGCGAGTAACGCAGCATTGTCGTTGAACAAGTGCCTGAACAGGTTTCCCTTGATCGGACTGGACGCCAGGGTGACTTCGTTGAGGCGATGATTGGTGTGCGCCATCCGGTTTTCCACCAGGATCCGATCAGGCTGCGGCAGATTCTTGAGTACCCAGTCGTGCAGCGCGCCCCGGGTCTTCATTTCGGTCACCAGTTGTCGTTCATTTTCATATTCTTTCACGCCATGCCGAGGACTATAGGGCGCTATAAGGACCTGTGGCCCTGCGTTGTCCGACGTTGAGCCGATCAAATAGAGGCCTGGCACTTTGATGGTCTGCCCGCTCCTGATACCGACGAACTCAAGTGGGCGGATGATCGCCTTTGCGCCGTCGACTGCGGCACGGGCGATGGCGTCGGGCATGTCCATGACTTGCCGGATCAGATCAAACCCGGTCTCGCCCAGACGCTCCTGCAGTTTTTCCGAATGGGCGTAGTGCATCAATTGCCAGGGCAATTGCGTGGCGAACCGCTTTCTGCGATCCGCCGCGCTGACGTGTGTATCGGCAAACGCAGTGTTCAATATCGCTTGCTGATGCTCGCCCAGCTTCAGGTTACGTATCAGGTCTTTGATGTAACTCTGGTCCATGTCGTCAGGAATGGCGGTGGCATTAAGCGACACCAGCTTGAAGGCGGCTTGTTCCAGATCCTTAATGTGGGTCAACGCAAACTCGGTAAGGGTTTGTATCACTGCCCCAGATGTCGGACGTGGGCGGATGTGTATCTCGACATTGTCTGGGTCAATGTCGAAGGCGTCTGCCTTGAGTTGCTTCTGCAATTCATGGTGTGCCGTGCGCGCCAACGTGCGAATGCCGCTCAGGTAGTCCTTGTCATCGGTGGCGTTATTCAGATATTGCTGAAGCAGCTCGCCGTGCAGCACCTGGTCTGCGATAGAGGCCTTTGCCAGCCATGCCGGAAGCATTTGCTGGGTTGTCAGGGACCGGGCGATGTCCGTTGCACGTTGTAACCCCGTCTTCGGTTCGCGAAGTGCCACCAGGTTCAGCAGTCTGGATAGGTTCGTAACGGAAAGCGGTGTCTTCAGTGCATCCTCGATGGACGTCAGGTCGAGGTGGACATTGGGCCTTTGTACATGATCGAAGAAATTGCCGTGTACCTGTTGCAGCGGTGCCAGGTTCACTCTCTGCCTGGGCAATCGCTGGCCGCGTCCGAGGTTTTCCAGCAGCGTGCTACGTTCATCTTCGTCTTGCAGGCGTCTTTCTAGTTCGGTCAGCAAGGGTTTGAGTGACGGGAATGCTTCGAAGCCAAGCGCCGGGGTCCATACAATGGCCTTGCCCGAATGTATCGGGTCCAGTCCGCCTCGTTCAGTCAGCACAAAACAACTGGCCAGTTTCAACAAGTCGGCGGAGTCGCCCACCTTAAGCGCCAGAGAGAACACGTCGGGCAGAAAGCCGTTAAGTGCAGCGCGTTGCAGGCGCACCGGGGTATCGAGCACCGTTTTGATGATCGCCTGTTCCGTTGCACCTAACGTATGGGCGACGGTTCGCAGTTTGAGTTCGCTGCGCAGCGCCGTCGACAGGGTATGGGTGAAGCTTGATTGCAAGCCTTCCAGCGATGAACCGACGATACGTTGCGCCTCAGCGACCGTGCGGGTTGCGGCGGGAATGGCGGGGTGGTTTTCAAGACGTTGTTCGAGCGCCTGTTCGACCGTGGAGAGCAGGCTCAGCTGTTCTTTAGCCGACTCGGCGCGCACGGTGGCCGGTTGCGCGCTCCAGCGCTGGTCTGCTTGGGTGCTCCAGCGCCCGGCGGCGTCGGGGACCAGCAGCCGATCGTCGATCAGGCCTCGAACATCCAACGCCTTGTCGAGCAGGGCGTGGAGGTTGAGCGTGCCTTCGCTTTCACGGTACCGGCTCAAGGCGTAGCTCAGGTTTTGCAATTGTTTGGCAAGCACGTCTGCCATCAGTTGTTCAAACACCGGACCGACAATCGGTTCACCGATAATCACTGGATCGTGGGGTTTCAGGTCAAGAAACGTGCCGCGCTCATCCAGCGACATGAAATTGAGCAGCGTGTCTTCATGCCCTTCGCTTTTCAGCATGCGCAACACGATGCTCTTGATGGCGGGCAGGTCGCTCGTGGCTTCGATGCCTCGGGATTGGCTGTACAAAAAACCGAGAGTATCGTCACCGCCGATCATCAAGGTCGAGGCCAGTTCTGCATAGTGCTTGTAGGGGGCGGTGACGCGCACTTTTTCGATACGCAGAGAAGCGCCCGGGGTGGGCGTGAGGCTGATGTTCATAAGGCGCAGGTATTGCTGCACGGACAAAACACCTTGCTGGCATTTGAGCAACAGATTCACGTGATAGGTGTCGCGCATGCACTCGGTTAAAAACTCGGCGCGTGATCGTCCGCCATTCATGGGCATGTTCCAGAACGTCTCGAGCAGGCTTTGCAGGTGTGGTGTAAAACTTTGCGCGATTTCCGTGATTGCACTTTCCCATGCCTGGTTATCGGCGTCGCTGCTCACGCCGTGTCGGGGGTTGGAAAAGATCCGGTAGTCGCCAACGGGCCATTGATTGGTCAGGTAATACTGCAGGAGGGCGGCGTCCAGCGGTAGCGCGGACGTCTTATGGCTATATTCGGTATTGTCGAAGGCCGAAACGGTGTTGATAAAACTCTCTACTCGCGTGTGGCGCTGATCCAATCCAGGGAAGGACCTGGCCAAGGCAATTTTGAGGGTTTCATCGAGCATCGCCTGCAGGGTCGGAGTCTTTATCAGCTCGCCCATCATCGCCTGGATGTTGTGTGCCCCATTGCGTTCGAGGAGGGCCTCCTGATCCTGAAATACCGCCCCTTCGATGGCTTGTATGGTGATGTCTGGCGCGGCGGCGGCCAGCACAGCGGTGCGTTGTTCGATTGAGAGGTAGCGCAGTAATTCTCGCTTTCCGGTGTCCTGCACCAGCCACTCCTTGAGTTTGCTTTTCGCGTCGTCCATGTCGGCGAATTTGATCAGACCTTTCCAGGGTGTGTAGAGCGTTACCTCGCCGTCATTGGGCCGGCTTATGGCAAAGGCACCGGCCAGTGGAATGTCGGCCGCGCCGGTCTGGCTTAGAAGCAATCGGTCGACGTGCATAGGTTTGCTGTGTTTCTTGCGCGCTACCTGGGTCGGGAGGTAAACGCCCTTTAACCATTTCAGGTCATCAAGGGTGAAGTTCAGCGCTTTCTCGCGATCACCGGGTTGTTTGGCATTGGATGCACGTTCTGCCTCGTCGAAAAAATACGGCAGTGCTGGAGTAGTCATGGTTTTTCCTCGATCGGCTGCGATCGCTGGCAATCGCAAGTTGTTGGGTCGAGGGAAAACAGTAGGGCCAACGGAAAGCCCGGGTGCGGTACATATTGCTTGAGCTGATTCTTTGTCGCAGGCTTGACAGGACGCCGGTAAAACAGCGCTTAATCGACGACTTTTTCGGTTGCCCAGTAACCTCGCTTGACCTGTTGCCCATACCCAATAATAAAACCGGAGCTTCAGATGACCGCATCGCCTGAAATGGCCGTCAATTCGAACACCCAAAACCTCGATTTCGGCGCGCTCGTTCAATTGCTCGAACAGATTTTCCTGCGCCATGGCACCTCAGCCGATGTCGCCAGAACCCTGGCCCTCAACTGCGCCAGCGCCGAACGCGATGGCGCCCACAGTCACGGTGTTTTCCGTATTCCCGGTTATGTGTCGACGTTGCAGAGCGGCTGGGTCAATGGCCAGGCCGTGCCGGTGGTCGAGGACGTGGCCTCGGGTTTTGTCCGGGTTGACGCCGGTAATGGATTTGCCCAACCGGCTCTCGCGGCGGCGCGGCCCTTGCTGGTGGAAAAAGCCCGCAGTGCCGGCATTGCGGTGTTGGCGATCCGCAATTCCCATCACTTCGCCGCTTTGTGGCCGGACGTCGAGCCGTTTGCCGATGAAGGGCTGGTGGCACTGAGCGTGGTCAACAGCATGACCTGCGTGGTGCCGCACGGTGCCGATCGTCCGCTGTTCGGGACCAACCCGATTGCCTTCGCCGCGCCCAGGGCCGACGGTGCGCCGATTGTCTTCGACCTAGCGACCAGCGCCATCGCCCATGGCGACGTGCAGATCGCCGCGCGCAAAGGCGAACGCTTGCCAGCGGGCATGGGTGTGGACAGCCTCGGCCAGCCGACTCAGGACCCGAAAGCCATTCTCGAAGGCGGCGCGTTGCTGCCGTTTGGTGGGCACAAGGGCTCGGCGCTGTCGATGATGGTGGAGTTGTTGGCGGCGGCATTGACGGGTGGCAATTTTTCTTTCGAGTTCGACTGGTCGAACCATCCGGGGGCCAAAACCCCCTGGACCGGGCAACTGCTGATCGTGATCGACCCGAGCAAATCGGCGGGGCAAAACTTTGCCGAACGCAGTCAGGAACTGGTCCGGCAGATGCATGGTGTGGGGCTCAAGCGGTTACCGGGTGATCGGCGTCACCTGCAACGCGCCAAAGCCAATGTTGAAGGCATTGCGCTCGATCCACAGACGCTGGCGAATCTGCGGGAACTGGCTGGGCTCTGAGCCTGCTCCCACAGGTTTCGCAGTGGTCAATGGTTCAACGCCGACCCAACAACAGACCAACCACCAGGCCGAAACCCGCAGAGATGGCCACGGTTTGCCATGGATGGCCGCCAATGTAGATCTCGGTGGCGTCGACCGCGGGTTTGGTCCGGTCACGAACACTGGTCACCGAGTCCCGGGCCTGCTGGAGTTTCTGGGCGATTTGTCCTCGAAGGGTGTCCGCTTCTTCTCCGACCAGTGAGGCACTGCTTTTCAGCAGTTTTTCCGACTCTTCGATCAGGGCCTGAAGTTCGCTGAAGACCTGATCCTTGATTTGATCATCGGCGACTTGATCGACGGTTTTGCGAGCCATTTGGTGTACTCCTTACAGTGAATGGACAGTGAGCAATGGAGTCTGCGGCGATTGAAAAAGTTGCAGCTATTTTGTGAGGTGGCTCAAGCGGACGCAGAGCGTCCATTGAGGCATTCCGTTGCTGCGCGTGGGAACGATAAAATCCAGCGCAGGACATTTCTTCCTACAGTGTAAGATGTCGCCTATTTTACGCAGCAGGTAATTCCCCATGAGCTTCAATCTGGCCGACAAACCCCTCGCCGAGCGCGCAGCGCTTGAAGATGAAAAATCCCGTCTGTTCGAACTCTGGCAAAACAACCTGGGCAAAGCCAAGGGCGAAGCCGCTCGGTTGTTCGGTGAGCGCGCCAAGCGCAAAGGCAAATGGGCGGAATGGGTACGCTCCGAACTCGACGGCATGTCGCCGCCGGAATTCGCGAACATGGTGCGCAGTGAAGTCAATCGCTTGATGGCCGCTAAATAAACGCCCCGGAAAAGATCGCGGCAATCGCTTCACGCACTTTCAACACCACCGGATCGAGCTGCGTGCTGGTGCGCCAGCCCAGTTCGATCGGGTAACGCGGCAGCGCCAAAGGGCAGGGCAGCAACGCCAGTCCACTGAGCGCCGCAATGCTTTGCGCCGCATGGGCCGGAATGGTCGCCACCGCCTGACTGCCCTTGAGCAGATACGGCAACGCGGCAAAATGCGTGGTCGACGCGCATACCCGCCGACTCAATCCCAACGCCGCCAGGCCTTCATCGGTAATCCCGATAAAACCGCCCGAAGACACCAGAATGTGCTCGCGGGCGACGAACTCATCAAGGCTGAGGATTTGTTGCCCCTCGGCCAAGCTGAGGGGATCCACCAGACACAGATAACCCCCTTCACCCAACACCTGACGGCTGAGTAAACGCTCGGCAAACCCGCCTGCGGTGATCGCCAGATCGATACTGCGTTCCATCAAGGCCCGGGCGACGATCTGGCTGTGGGTCTGGCGAAAGATCAGTCGCAGTTTCGGCGCACGGTGAGCGATGTCTTCGATCAATCGTCGCCCGTAGGCGATTTCGAAATCATCCGACAAGCCCACCGTGACCGAGCGCCCGTCGTAATGATGGGCCGCTGGATCGACCATCGCCAGGCTCTGGCGGCATTTGTTCAGTGCATCGCTGACCACCGGTTTCAGCTGGTTGGCCTTGAGCGTCGGCGCAAGACCTCGGCCAGTGCGCACGAACAATTGATCGCCATACACCTCGCGCAGCCGGCGCAATGCCGCGCTGACCGCCGACTGCGTCACGCCAAGACGTAGCGCGGCACGGCTGGCGCTGGACTCCTCATGCAGCGCTTCGAAGACTTTGAGCAAGTTGAGATCGACGGTGGCGATATTCATTTGGTTCATATCATTCAGCAGTGAGTCGGGCTTTATTCATGATCCTGTGGCGCCGGAGAATGAGCAACACCTCATTACTGACGGAGCCACCGTAATGCCCAAGTCAATTGTTGCTGCCCTGCAAATCGGCGCCTTGCCCGGCGGCAAGGCCGACACCCTCGATCAAATCCTCTCCTGGGAAACCGCCATTATCGAATCCGGCGCGGCGTTGGTGGTCATGCCTGAGGCGTTGCTCGGTGGCTACCCCAAAGGCGAGGGTTTTGGCACGCAACTCGGCTATCGACTGCCGGAAGGTCGTGAAGCGTTTGCCCGGTATTTCGCCAATGCCATCGACGTGCCCGGTACCGAGACCGACGCCTTGGCCGGGTTGTCCGCCCGCACCGGGGCCAA
Source organism: Pseudomonas sp. B21-019 (assembly GCF_024749225.1). Classification (NCBI taxonomy): domain Bacteria; kingdom Pseudomonadati; phylum Pseudomonadota; class Gammaproteobacteria; order Pseudomonadales; family Pseudomonadaceae; genus Pseudomonas; species Pseudomonas sp. B21-019. The sequence continues at coordinate 3,353,767 of NZ_CP087193.1, read as the reverse complement.
CCTCGTGATCGGTGTGATCGAACGCGCCGGCAGCACCTTGTACTGCACCGCGCTGTATTTCGACCCGCAGGCAGGGCTGGTTGCCAAGCACCGCAAACTGATGCCCACCGGCACCGAACGACTGATCTGGGGCAAGGGTGATGGCTCGACCTTGCCGGTGATCGACAGCCAGGTCGGGCGGATCGGCGCGGTGGTGTGCTGGGAAAACATGATGCCGTTACTGCGCACCGCGATGTACGCCAAAGGCGTGGAGGTCTGGTGCGCGCCGACCGTGGACGAGCGGGAAATGTGGCAGGTCAGCATGCGCCACATTGCCCATGAAGGACGCTGTTTCGTGGTCAGCGCCTGTCAGGTTCAGGACTCGCCGCAAGCCTTGGGCGTGGACATCGCCAACTGGCCGGCGGAGCGCCCGCTGATTGCCGGCGGCAGCGTGATTGTCGGGCCGATGGGCGACATTCTCGCCGGGCCGCTGCGTGGCGAGGCGGGATTGCTGACCGCCGAAATCGACACCGATGACCTGATCCGCGCCCGGTACGACTACGACGTGGTCGGGCACTATGCGCGCCCGGATGTGTTTGAGTTGACGGTGGATGAACGAGCCAAACCGGGCGTGCGGTTCAACACATAAACCCAGTAGAAGGGCCAATGCAGTTCACTTAGGAGTGTCTCGAGTCAGAGAAACCTGTGGCGAGGGAGCTTGCTCCCGCTTGAGTGCGTAGCACTCACAAAAACTCGCAGTGGTTGTCAGATTTTTGGGGCCGCTACGCAGCCCAGCGCGAGCAAGCTCGCTCGCCACAAGGGTAGGCATGACTGATGAGTGCGCTTCGTCTAGTCTTCAGGTGTTCACACCCCTGTCAACGGATGGACTCGCCATGAGTTTGTTACTAGGCCCGATTCTGCAGTTTCGTGGCATCAACAATAATGTCTACAACGTGTCTGCCCTGGTGGTTTCACCCTTGGGCGGGCCTCCACCCACGGTAAAAGTGCCCAAGGGTGTGACTGCCGACACACCCTTGGCCATCGCCGATATCCCGCTGCTGAACCCTAATTCCCGGGTCTGGCGCATTGATTTCAAGGCGGCGCAGGATCAGGCCGTTGCCACCAGTTACACGGTTACCGTAGACAGTGCGCAGGCCAACTTCGTCGTTCCGGCCAAGGGCCAGTCGCCGCGCATTGCCTATGTGTCGTGCAACGGTTTCTCCGACCCCAAGGAGATGGAGAAGGTAGACCGGAATAACGAGCGTTGGGAGCACATGTGGGGCGCTCACCAGGGCGAGCCCTATCATCTGCTGTTGATGGGCGGCGATCAGGTTTATAGCGACGACATGCGCAGCAGTGTGCCGTCGATGAAAGCATGGTTCGCCAAACCCTTCGCCGACCGTCAAAAGGCCGCTTACAGCAAGGTGATCGAAGCCGATCTGGACAAGTTCTTCACCAGGCTCTACCTGGAATGCTGGAAACAGCCCGAGATGGCCAGGGTGTTCGGCGCCATTCCGACGGTGATGATGTGGGATGACCATGACATCATCGATGGCTGGGGTTCCTACGATGAGGTATTACATTCAAGCCCGGTGTTCCAGGGGCTGTTTGCCACGGCCAAACGCTATTTCAGGATTTTCCAGCAGCAACTGATCCAGACCCATCCTCACCTCAAACCGTCTGCTGATACTCATCCGTGCGCGATTCCCGGCACCGCTGACGGCTTTCACCTGGGGTTCACCGGCCTGGGCGAATTGGCATTGCTGGTTCCCGATTTGCGCAGCGAACGTGCGCCGGACTTGACCACCCCGCAGGCCCAACAAACCCGGGTTATTTCCCCGGTCAGTTGGGATGCGATTTATGCCTGGCTGGACAAGGTCCCTGCGCACAAGCACCTGTTGCTGATGTCGAGTATTCCGGTGGGCTACCTTGATTTGCAGGCGGCCGAAAAGGCGCTGGACGTGATGGTGGGGCAACAGGAGCTCGAGGACGATTTACGCGACCACTGGCGAAGCCTGCCGCACCGCAGTGAACGCAAGCGGTTGATCATGCGGCTGCTGGATTTCGCCAAAGCCCAATCATGCAAGGTCACGCTGGTGTCCGGCGATGTTCATGTGGCCGGGGCCTGTGTGATCGAATCGAAGTTGCCCCGGCATGGCATCGATGGCGCAGGGAAAATCTACCAATTGATTTCCACCGGCGTCGTGCATCCTGCGCCACCGGTGTTGGCGGTGCACTTTCTGGAGTCCATCGGTGGCAACCAGGAACAGATCGATTACGGGATCACCGGAACCATGTTGCCTGTTGGCGCGAGGGGGCGTTACCTGATCGCCGCTCGAAACTGGTTGGCGATCGAGCCGGATGAAGGCGGCAACGGCAAGACCCGACTATGGGCCAACTGGCACGTAGAAGGTCTGAAGCATAGTGTGACGCAGGTGATCGACCCCGTTACCTAGCGTGCTGCGGTTCACTTAAGCGATTTCAGCCGCGACGCATTCCTTGTAGCAGCTGTCGAGCTTGCGAGGCTGCGTTCGGCTGCGCAGCAGTCGTGAGTCCGGCTGCCGTGGTGTATCTGATGCACCGCATTGTCTTATTTGACGACTGCTTCGCAGCCGAACGCAGCCTCGCAGGCTCGACAGCTGCTACAGATCGCATTACGGCGTAAGTGAACAGAATTACGTTACTAGCGCGTTACCAGGTGCCGGAGGTCGAACCCGGCAGGCTGAGCTTCCCGCGATCGACAAAACGCATCGTGCCGAACGCGCCGCCAGCCAGTTTGCCGCGCAGTACGTAGGGCAGATTGTCCAGGGTTTGTGTCTGACTCAATCCGAGGGTCTGACGCAGCACCGTGAACGCCGAAATACTCACCGGCACCACTATGACTGCTTCGGAGAATCGCGGGATCGAGCCCGACTGGTCGCTGACGCCGGAGGCGAGTGGTCGGCCATTAACCTCTAGATCCAGCGCCACGCCGTTGTAGGCGATCGCGGTTTCATTGGGGTTCTGCACGCGCAGTTTTACCGCGAAGCGCACTTCCAGCTCCTGGCTTTGCAGCGGCTCGATACCGACCACGTTGATGTGCAGCGGGTCGCGACTGGGGAACAAGGCGCAGGCGCTCAGGGAGAGCAATAGAAGGGATAGGGACAGGGCTAGCAATCTGCGCATGAACATATTCTCGTAAAGAAAAAGGCCGAACCGCTCAAAGCTCGGCCTTTGAGCATTACGGACGGTTCAACTGTGCGACAACCACAGGCGACGTGGGTTCACCTTTGGCCGGAACATCCGGGTTCTGCATCACCTGAAGCACCGAGGCTTCCGGGTCGAACTCGTCTTCTTCCAGCTCGATGAACTCTTCGGGCAGGAAGATATTCAGCACGATAGCGCACAACGCACCGACAGTGATCGGCGATTCGAAGATGTTGTGCAGCGCCTTCGGCAGCTCGCGCAAGACTTCAGGCACCGCCGCGACACCCAGGCCCATGCCGAGGGAAATCGCCACGATCAGCATGTTGCGCCGATGCAGGCCTGCCTCGGCGAGGATCTTGATTCCGGCCACCGCTACGGTGCCGAACATCACCAGTTCGGCACCGCCGAGCACCGGTTTCGGCATCAATTGCAGCACGGCGCCGATCATCGGGAACAAGCCCAGCAGCACCAACAGACCGGCAATGAAAAACGCCACATAACGGCTGGCCACGCCAGTGAGCTGAATCACCCCGTTGTTCTGGGCGAAGGTCACCATCGGCATGCTGTTGAACACCGCCGCCATGGCTGAATTGAGGCCGTCGGCCAGCAGCCCGGACTTGATCCGACGGATATACACCGGGCCTTTGACCGGCTGCCGGGAAATCATCGAGTTGGCGGTCAGGTCACCAGCGGCTTCGAGGGGCGACACCAGGAAAATCACCGCCACTGGCACAAACGCCACCCAATCGAAGGAGAAACCGTACTTGAACGGCACAGGCACGCTCATCAGCGGCACGGCGGGCAGGCTGGCGAAATCGACCTGGCCCATGAACCACGCGACCGCATAGCCGAGGGCGAGGCCGATGACGATTGCTCCCAGGCGCAGGAACGGCACGTCCACCCGGTTCAACACCACGATAGTCCCCAGCACCAGTGCGGCAAGCGCCAGGTGGCTGGCCGCACCGAGATCCGCCGCACCGAAACCGCCAGCGATGTCGGTCATGGCGACCTTGATCAGCGACAGGCCCATGAGGGTGATGATGGTGCCGGTCACCACCGGGGTGATCAGCATCCGCAGCTTGCCGATGAACTGGCTCAACACCACTTCGATGAACGCGGCGAAAAAGCACACGCCGAAAATCGTCGACAGGATTTCATCGGTGCCGCCGCCTCGCGCCTTGACCATGAACCCGGCGCTAAGAATCACGCTAATGAACGAGAAACTGGTGCCTTGCAGGCACAACAGGCCGGAGCCTACCGGACCGAACCGCCGCGCCTGCACAAACGTGCCCAGCCCCGAGACGAACAGCGCCATGCTGATCAGATAAGGCACTTCACTTTGCAGGCCCAGGGCGCTGCCCATGATCAGCGTCGGAGTGATGATGCCGACGAAACTCGCCAGTACGTGTTGCAGGGCGGCGAAGACCGTGGCAGTCAGGTGAGGGCGGTCGTCGAGGCCGTAAATCAGATCGTTGTGGCGTGGGGAAGCGGTTTGTTCAGCTGCGGTCATGGTCAGGTGCGTGCCAGAAGGCGGGCCGGTCGGAAAAGGGAGCGCAGGATGCCAGCCGTGGGCATCGAGGGCAACGCTAAACGGTACAGGGGGCATGCACAACACCTGTGGCGAGGGAGCTTGCTCCCGCTGGGCTGCGAAGCGGCCCCAAAATCGGCCAGTCAAACCGCATATAGTGGGTTTGCGACTGCTGCGCAGCCGAACGGGAGCAAGCTCCCTCGCCACAGGAGATCAAACGGGCGCCGCGAATGCCGCAAGCAGATCCTCTTCAAAGGCCTTTTGCGCATCCCCCGGCACTTGTGCGCGATGGCGCGCCAGGTGGAACGCCACCTCGAAACTCATATCGCCCTGGCGCACGGCACGGAGCAACCCTTTGTCTTCCCAGCTACGGGCGAAGTGATCGGGCAAGTAACCCACGTGCTTGCCGGACAGAATAAAGGCAAGGGTGCCTTCGACCTGTTCGGATCGCGCTGAACAGAGCTTCCCCTGAAACGGCTCATCGCTGCGCAGGAAACGATAGGGGTGATCGACCCGGTCGCAGGCCTGGAGCGCTTGATCGTCAGGTGCGTCATCGGTGAACAGCGGATGCCCGGAGGCGCAGTACAGGTGCTGGGTTTCGGTGAACAGTTCACGGTAGTCAAAAGCACGCTGCGCCTGTGAGAAATAGCCGATCGCCAAGTCCAGCCGTTGTTGCAGCAACAGCCGTTCCATTTCGCCGGGCATGGCGCTGATCAACTCGATGCGCACCGATTCGTCCCGATCGCGAAAGCGTCGGATCGCCTCGGCCACCCGTTGCAGCACCGACTGATCAAGCGCTTCGGACAAGCCCAGGCGCACTTCGCCAATCAAGCGTCCGGCCACGCCGTTGGATTGATGGCGGAACGCTTCGATTGATTCGAACAAGGCGCGGGTGGCAACGAGCAACTGTTCGCCCTTGGGCGTGATCTTGAACCCGCCCTTGCCGCGACTGCACAGGCGATAACCGAGCCGGGTTTCGAGCTTGGCCATCTGCTGGCTGATGCTCGACTGGCTCAGCCCCAGCTCACCCTGGGCCGCGCTGAAGCCTCCGCATTCCACCACGCTGACAAACAGGCGCAGCAGGTGCAGGTCCAGATCATGCAGTTGGCCAAGCATCAAACATTACTCCGCAATAAAGTCAGGATAACTAACCTGGTATTTTTCCAATGTAACCGACGACGCATCCTGCAACCACTTCCTCCGGTCAGGTGTTCGTCATGGCTCCGCTCTTCAAGCTGTGTTTACCCGCGCTGTTCCTCGCCATGGCCATGCCGGCCCAGGCTGAGGAAAAAGTCCTCAATCTCTACAGTTGGGCCGATTACGTGGCGCCCGAGACCTTGCAGCGCTTCGAAAAGGAAACCGGCATCCACGTGCGCTACGACACGTTCGATACGCCGGAAGTGCTGGAAACCAAACTGCTCACCGGCGGCAGCGGTTACGACGTGGTGGTGCCGTCGTCCAGTGTCCTGGCGCGCGGCCTGGCGGCGGGAGCGCTGAAGGAAATTCCGCACGATGGCCTCAAGGGGTACGCCAACCTCGACCCGGACATGCTGGAAAAACTGGCGGCGGTCGATCCCGGCAATCGCTATGGCGTGCCTTACACCTGGGGCACGCTCGGGCTAGGGATGAATGTTGAAGCGGCAAAACAACGCTTGCCCAACATACCGCTCAACAGCCTGGACCTGCTGTTCAAGCCCGAATACGCCAGCAAACTGAAAGACTGCGGCATCGCGATTCTCGATTCGCCGCAAGAGGTGATTGGCCTGGCGTTGCATTATTTGGGTAAAGATCCCTACAGCACCGACAAGGCTGATCTGACAGCCGCCGACGCCCTGTTGCGTCAGCTACAGCCGTCGGTGCTGTACGTCGCCACCGGGCGGCAGATCAATGATCTGGCCAATGGCAGCGTTTGCCTGGCACTGACCTACAACGGTGACGCGAGCATGGCCGCCGATCAGGCGCGCAAGGCCAATAAACCGTTCGAGGTGGCTTACCGCATTCCACGTGAAGGCACACTGGTATGGCAGGACAACCTGGCAATTCCCAAGGATGCGCCGCACCCCGAAGCCGCTCGAGCCTTCATCGAGTTCATGTTGCGCCCCGAATCCGTTGCCGCACTGACCAATACGCTGTTCTTCGCCACGGCCAATCAGGCGGCGACGCCACTGGTGGATGAGGCGGTGCGCAGCGATCCCGACATCTACCCGCAGGCCGAGGTGCGTGAGCGGCTGTACGCCGACCGCAGCATGAGCCTCAAGGACATGCGTCAGCGCACCCGCCTGTGGACCACTTTCCGTAGCCGTCAATAAGCCAACAATAAGGAACACACCCATGGATGTCCCTGCACAGAACGATCAGGCCATGACCCGCGACAGTCTTTACGGGACTGCCGCCGAAAGCACCTACGCCGGAATCACCAGCTTCATGCGTCGGCGCTACAGCCGCGACTTGCGTGGCGTCGACGTGGTGGTCAGCGGCGTGCCGTTCGATACCGCCACCAGCAACCGCCCCGGTGCGCGTTTCGGACCACGCGGCATTCGGGCGGCGTCCACCGGGATCGCCTGGGAACGCCATTGGCCGTGGACGTTCGACCCGTTCGATCACTTGGCGGTGATCGACTACGGCGATTGCGCCTTCGATTACGGCGCGCCGCATTCGGTGCCGGAAAGCATTGAAGCCCACGCCGGGCACATCCTGGATAACGGTTGCGCGATGCTGACCTTCGGCGGCGATCACTTCATCAGTTATCCGCTGCTCAAGGCCCATGCCCGCCAGCATGGCGCGTTGTCATTGATTCACTTCGATGCCCATAGCGACACCTGGCCGGATGAAGAGGGCAAGCGTGTCGATCACGGCACGATGTTCTGGCATGCGGCCAGGGAAGGGCTGGTGGATCCGTCGCGTTCGGTGCAAATCGGCTTGCGCACCACCAATGACGATCATCAGGGCTTTCAGGTGCTGGATGCGCGGCAGGTTCATCGGCAAGGGTGCGAGGCGATTGTCGAGGCGATTCGTGCGCGGGTCGGCGATCACCCGGTGTATTTGACCTTCGACATCGACTGCCTCGACCCAGCCTTCGCGCCCGGCACCGGGACGCCGGTGTGCGGCGGCTTGAGCACGGTGCAGGCGCTGGAGATTCTCGGCGGCTTGCGCGGGATCAACCTGGTGGGGATGGACGTGGTGGAGGTGGCACCGGCCTACGACCACGCCGACATTACCTCACTGGCTGCGGCGACCCTGGCCATGGAAATGCTGTGTTTGTATGCGGCCAGGCATAAGGTCGATCGGTAACGGGCAAGCCGATGTGGCGGGTGGGGCTTGTGTGGCGAGGGGGCTTGTCGGACCGCCGCACCGCCCCGTTCGATTGCGAAGCAATCGTAAACCGGTCACTGCATTTTCTGATGCAAGACCGCGAAGGCTGGTTTTAGGGGCGCTTCGGACCCCAACGGGGGCAAGCCCCCTCGCCACATAAACCCGCTCCGGGCTGTGTCAGACTTTCGCTCCTGCCACTTTCTGACAGTAGCCTCTGCTAAGCTCCGGCGACTTCCAGAAAGGAGCCTGCCGACCGTGTCGCGAACCACTCGTTTACTGACCTTGTTACAAGTGCTGCGGGGCAAAAGTCGTCCGGTGACTGCCGCGACATTGGCCAGCGAGCTGGAGATTTCCGAACGCACGCTGTACCGAGACATCGCTGAACTCACCGCACTCGGCGCGCCGATTTTTGGTGAAGCGGGGATCGGCTATGTGTTGCGCAGCGGTCTGTTTCTGCCGCCCTTGATGCTCAATGCCGATGAAACCGAAGCCATCGTGCTCGGTTTGCGCTACGTGGATCAGCGTGGCGATGAGGTCTTGAGCAAAGCTGCGGCCGATGCCCTGGCAAAAATCGCCGCGGTGCTCGACCCGACGGCCCAGGACGCCTTGCGCAACCCAACGGTGCTGCCGGGCCCGCCGGGATATGGCTATCCGCAAAATGCCGTGCCATTGAATGTGTTTCGCCAGGCCATCCGCGATCAGGCCAAGTTGCATATCGATTACGCAGACGCCAACCAGGTGCCCAGCCAACGGTTGATCTGGCCACTGGCCCTGGGGTTTCTCAATGAGGTGCGGATCATCGTCGCCTGGTGTGAGTTGCGCAGTGCCTATCGCACGTTCCGCACTGACCGGATCTCGGCTGCCAGTGAACAGGGTGAGCGCTATCCGGGGCGGCGCAGCGACCTGTTGCGCACCTGGCGCAAGCAGATGCAACTGGACGAAGCAGGGCGTTTCACTCCTGACAAGAACTGACACTGGCTTGTTTTAGCATGGCTCCAGAATCAACTCACAAGGAGCCGTAAACATGTCCAATCCAGCCTCTTCACTGGCCCCCGCCATTGCCGCCTACATTGCTGCCGCCAATGCTCGCGACACCTCGAGGGTCGCCAGTTTTTTCGCTGAGGATGCCAACGTGTTCGATGAGGGGCAGCATCAGGTCGGCACGCAAGCCATCGCCCAATGGATGCAAGACACAGCACAACGTTATCAGCCGCGGGTCGAGGTGCTTGACGTTCAACAGCGCACCGGCAAAGTGCTGGTGCACAACCTGATCTCCGGCACTTTTCCCGGCAGCCCGCTGGAATTGCGCTATATGTTCCGCCTCAATGAACAGGGCAAGATCGCCCGGCTGGACATCTCTCTGTAACCACCGGCCCAGGCTTGGCGAGCCGCTATAGAGACGTATACTGCCGTGCATGAATGTCGACTCTCCCTTAACCGCCTGGCAACACGCCATCGAACAGAAGGGCTTCGTCCAGGACGAAGCCCAGGAACATGCCGTGTGGGCGCTGCAAAAATGCCACGAAGCCTTGCAGGAAGGCCGCGCGCCCATCACCGGCGTGTACCTCTGGGGCCCGGTCGGGCGGGGCAAGACCTGGTTGATGGATCAGTTCTATCAAAACCTGCGCGTCCCGGCCCGGCGGCAGCACTTTCACCACTTTATGGGCTGGGTGCATCAGCGCTCCTTCCAGTTGACCGGCACCGCCGACCCGCTGAAGGCCCTGGCCCGCGAGCTGAGCCAGGAAGTGCGGGTGCTGTGTTTCGATGAACTGTTCGTCAACGACATCGGTGACGCGATCATTCTCGGGCGCTTGTTCCAGGTGATGTTCGAACAGGGCGTGGTGGTGGTCTGCACCTCCAACCAACCGCCGGATCAGCTGTACGCCGATGGCTTCAACCGCGACCGCTTTGTGCCGGCGATTAGCGCGATCAAGCAGCACATGCAGGTGATTGCGGTGGACGGTGGAGAAGATCATCGTCTGCACCCCGGCGCCGGCCTGCAGCGTTATTGGGTGAACGTTTCGGGTCAGCCCGGCGCACTCGGCGACGTGTTCAAGGCCTTGACCGTCGGCCAGACGCTGTCCAGCGCTCCGGTGCAGATCGGCTACCGTTCGGTCAATGTCATGCAGGCCAGTCGAACTGTGCTCTGGTGTCGTTACGCCGAGGTCTGCGAGCAGCCTTTTGCCGCCATGGACTTCATGGCCCTGTGCGACACCTTCAGCGCTATTCTGTTGAGTGACGTGCCTAATCTCAGCGCGCAAAAACGCGAAGGGCGCATCGCCCGCGGCACTGAAGACGGTGTCGAGCGGGTGGCGGCGGGGGATCGCGAGTTGCCGCAGTTATCGGTGCATGACGACGGTGTGCGGCGGTTCATTGCCCTGGTGGACGAATGCTACGACCGCAAGGTGCCGCTGTACCTCGAAGCGCAGGTGCCGATGGAGGCGCTGTACACCGAGGGCTATCTGGAATTCCCGTTTCGCCGCACCCTCAGCCGTTTGCAGGAGATGCAGCTAAAACGTTTTGCCGAGGCTTGATGTCCGGGAGCAGTGAACATGAATCAGCCCTTGTCCCACCATTTGCTGACCATGGCCTATCAGAACGCCTGGGCCAATCACCGACTGGCCAAGGCCTGGATGCAACTGAGCCCGGCTGAGCTGGCGGCGCCGCGCGTCAGTTTCTTCCCCAGCCTGCGCGCAACCCTCAACCACATTCTGACGTGCGACTGGTTCTATGCGGACGCCCTGGAGCGGGAGTTGCGCGGTGACGAGCCGCATCCCGATTGCTATGTGTTTTTCAACCAGGATGAGCCATTCACCGACGGCGCCGATCTCAAGCGCGAGCAAGCGGTGGTCGACCGTTGACTGATCGCCTACTGCGAGCAATTGCGTGACGCAGAGCTCGGGCGAATCGTGACCATTGCGCGCGATACCCCGCAACACGACAGCCGATTACGCCTGCTGTCCCATCTGTTCGAGCACCAGATTCACCATCGCGGGCAGGTTCACGCGATGCTCAGTGGTACGTCGGTCAAGCCGCCGCAACTGGACGAGTTCTTCTGTGCCGGTGAGGCGGGGTTGAGGGCCGAGGACTTTGCCGAGCTGGGATGGACCGAGGCACTGATCTGGGGCGCTTGAAAGTGCGAAATTACAACGGGATCCGGTTGTCGGCACCCCGGCGCTCGCGATAATGTCGCAGGACCTTTCAGTGCGCAAGAAGCGAACTGGGGCAACTTCATGTGTGATCGAGGGTGGAAATGGAATCCGCAGAAATTCTTGTGCTTCAGGCCAGTTACAGCAACCCGACACATGCCGAGGCGATTTGTCTTGTATTGAACCATTACGCCGAAGACCCAATGGGTGGCGGTAAGTCGTTGCCCACCCATGTGTTGCAACAACTGCCGGGGGAGCTGGCCAAGCGGCCCCATGCCTTCAGTGTATTGGCGTTTGTCGGTGGCGAGCCGGCAGGGCTGGTCAATTGCTTCGAAGGCTTTTCGACCTTTGCCTGTCGGCCATTGGTCAACGTGCACGATGTGGTCGTGGTGTCGAAGTTTCGCGGGTTGGGACTGAGCCAGAAAATGCTGCACAAAGTCGAGGACATCGCACGTCAGCGCGGCTGCTGCAAAATCACCCTGGAAGTGCTGGAAGGCAATCCAGTGGCCCAGGCGTCTTATGGCAAATTCGGTTTTTCACCCGGCATGTTCGACCCGGCGCACGGCCGGATGCTGTTCTGGACCAAAGCGCTTTAGTCCTCCGAGCCATAAAAAAGGGCACCCATCAGGACGCCCTTAATTCATCTGTAGCAGCTGTCGAGCACCGCGAGGCAGCGTTCGGCGGCGAAGCCGTCGTAAATCCTGAATGCACAGTGTGTCTGACAGACCGCAGCGCCTGATTTTACGACGGCTGCGCCGCCGAACGCTGCCTCGCGGTGCTCGACAGCTGCTACAGCGCTACAGGTCGCGGGTTCTTCAAAACTACTGCTTAACGACTGCCGGGGCGACCGGCGCGGCCTTGGGTTTTATCAGGCTGAAGTCGATCAACGGCCGCTGCTCACGCTCGTAAGGGTTGCCAATCATCAATGGCCGAGGCTTGAAGCTGTCGCTGACCAGGCTTTTGCTGCGGTCCAGTTCGTCGAAACTCAGGCCGGCCAGATCCGCCCAGGTGTGAATCAGCTGGGAGCTACTGTACGGCCGACCCAGATCAGCGGCAAAACTCCAGTCATGGCTTTCGCGCCATTTCGGCGAGGCCCAGGCCATGAATGGAATGGTGTACATCGGCGCGGTCGGCTTGTTCTCGTTGCGGCCCAGGGTGTTGTGGCCAGCGGAGTCGAACACGTCTTCGCCGTGGTCGGAGAGGTACAGCAGGAAGCCGTTTGGATCGGTCTTGGCGTAGTCCTTGATCAGGCTCGAGACCACGAAGTCGTTGTACAACACCGCGTTGTCATAGCTGTTGTACGTCGGCACCTGATCGTCACGCACGCCGTCCGGCACGCCGTTGCGGTCGGTGAACTTGTTGAACGTCGGCGGGTAACGATACTGGTAGCTCATGTGCGTGCCGAGCAAATGCACGACGATCAGCTTGCGTGGCGCCGCATCGGCCAGCGCCTTGTTGAACGGCTCGATCACATCGCCATCGTACTGGGCGGCGTTCTGGTTGCGGTTGTTGTTCAGGTACGCCTGCTCGTCGGCCTGTTCAGAGAAGGTCGTGAGCATGGTGTTGCGCTTGGTCATGGTCTGCTGGTTGGTGATCCAGAAGGTTTTGTAACCCGCCTGTTTCATCATGCTGACCAATGACGGTGTCGTCAGGTAGAGGTCCGGGTTTTCTTCGTCGGCGAACGTCAGCACCTGCTGCAGCGCTTCAATGGTGTAGGGGCGTGGGGTAATGACGTTATCGAAAACCGCCAGTTGGTCCTTGAGCTTGTCCAGTTCCGGGGTGGTTTCCCGCGGGTAGCCGTACAGGCTCATGCGCTGACGGTTGGTGGACTCGCCGATCACCAGCACCAGGGTCGCCGGCTGATTGGCCATCGAGTCGGTGAAGTTCTTCAGCGGCGGGATCTTGCTGGCGCTGTCGAGCATGTCTTGCATGCCGGCCAGGGTACCGAGGTAACGGTGATAGGCCACGGCCATCTGCCACGGCACGGCGGGCTCGATGCGGGTTTCGAATTTATCGAAGCCTTCCGCCAGGCTGCCGGTGTGCGCGGTCTGCTTGATCAGCGGGTAACCGATCACGGCCAGCACAATCGCCGTCGCTGCAATCAGCGCCTGGACGCGTGGCAGGTACACCGGACGCACGCGGGTCCAAAGGAAATACGCGAACGCGGTGTGGGCGAGGAACGCCAGTACCATCCACCAGGCAAAGTATTGCGTCATGTACTCGCCGGCTTCAGACACGTTCGATTCGAACATGATGAAGATGACGCTCTGGGAGAATTCCTGCTGATAGATGAAGAAATAACCCAGGCTGGCCATCGAGCAGGCCCACAGCACCACGCCGATCAGCGCGGACATCACACGGGTTTGTTTGGGGAATAACAGCATTGGCGCGAGCCAGACGGCGCTCATCACAAAGGCCTGGCGGAACCCGCTAAAACCGGAGGTGCCCGTCAGTTGAATCAGCAGTTGGGTGATACCGGAGAAATACCAGAAGAACAGAAATAACCAGAGAAATCCTGCCCAATCAAAACCATTCGCAGACGTTTTGCTGCGTTTAAACAAAGCCATTCAACACTCCAGCCTGATGATCGGCCGTCGGCACTCTCCTTGTTACAGACGAACGGATGCCGCTCGCAAAGCAAGCAGCCACAAAGGGCCGGAGTATCGCCAAGCAAGTGTGAAAACTTTGTGAGTTGTCGAAGCGGTCAGGATTGCAGCGAGAAGGAAACAGCGGCGGCTGATCCCTTCTCTCAAACGAAGGAGCAGGCGAGGAGATCAGGCGTGAGGAGCACGTTGGGTGATGGGCAAGGGCTGAGCCTGATTGCCTTGGGTCAGCAGGCGCAATTGCGCAACTTCCCGTTTCAACTGATCGCGCTCGTCTTTCAACTGGCGCAGTTCATCGCGACGGATCGTGACGTAAAGGGTTTGTGCTGGCAGTGCGGTGTGTACGGTGCCCATTGCTCACCTCGCAAATGGCGGTATCAACTGTAAGTCGGCTCCCGAAATCGGGTGCTCACTTACTATCGGCGCCAATTTTGATTTCTTTTGCCCCTGAAGGGAACTTTTTTATTTTTCATTGTCGTTGTGTCTTCGGCACGATTCCCGACGTTATCAGTCTGGATCGGGCACAATGCCCGGAAACTTCATCCCGCCGCTCTGGACTAACCTTCACTAGTCGCGTTGGGCTATAACCTTAGACACACTTTATTTGTAGTAGGGAGCATCAGTACATGCAACTCGGGATTATTGGACTGGGCCGCATGGGCGGTAATATTGCGCGGCGCCTGATGCTCAACGGGCACACCACCGTTGTTTACGACCGCAATACCGCTTTTGTCGACACCCTGGCCGAAGAGGGCGCTACCGGCGTCGCCGATTTGCCAGCCCTGGTCGCTGGCCTGGCCAAGCCGCGCGCGGTGTGGGTCATGCTGCCCGCCGGCGCACCGACCGAAGACACCATCGACACCCTGAGCACCCTGCTTGAAGAGGGCGATACCATCATCGATGGCGGCAACACCTTCTATAAGGACGATATCCGTCGGGCCAAAACCCTGTCGGAAAAAGGTCTGCATTACATCGACGTCGGCACCTCCGGCGGCGTCTGGGGCCTGGAACGTGGCTACTGCATGATGATCGGCGGCGATGCCGAGACGGTTAAGCGTCTTGACCCGTTGTTCGAGTCCCTGGCCCCGGGTATGGGCGACATTCCGCGCACCAAGGATCGCAAGTCCGATGACGATCGCGCCGAGCGCGGTTACATCCACGCAGGCCCCGCCGGCGCCGGCCACTTCGTCAAAATGATCCATAACGGCATCGAATACGGAATGATGCAGGCCTTCGCCGAAGGCTTCGACATCCTCAAGACCAAAGCCAGCACCAACCTGCCGGAAGATCAGCGTTTCGACCTGAACGTGGCTGACATCGCCGAAGTCTGGCGTCGTGGCAGCGTGGTCTCGTCCTGGCTGCTCGACCTGACCGCCGATGCGCTGGCGTCCGATCCGAAACTCGACGGCTACTCGGGTGAAGTGGCCGACAGCGGTGAAGGGCGCTGGACCATCGAAGCCGCCATGGAACAAGCGGTGCCGGTACCGGTGCTGTCGAACTCGCTGTTCTCTCGCTACCGTTCGCGCGGGCAAGGCAACTTTGGCGACAAGATTCTCTCGGCCCAGCGCTTCGGCTTCGGCGGCCATGTGGAGACTGCGAAAAAATGACCCACGTGATCCGCAGGAAATCCAAGGCAGAACCCGCACCGCCCACCACGCTGTTTTTGTTCGGTGCCCATGGTGATCTGGTCAAGCGCCTGCTGATGCCGGCGCTGTACAACCTGAGTCGCGATGGTTTGCTGGGGAATGGACTGCGGATCGTCGGCGTTGATCACAACGCCATCAGTGACGAAGCCTTTGCCAAAAAACTCGAAGATTTCATTCGGGCGGAAGTGGCAGCCAAGGTCGGCAAGGGCGATCAGGCCCTTGATCCGGCGTTGTGGGCAAAATTGGCCAATCACATCAGCTATGTCCAGGGCGATTTCCTGGATGAACGCACTTATGACGCGCTGGCGGCGAAAATCGACGCCAGCGGCACCGGCAACGCCATCTTCTACCTGGCCACCGCCCCGCGCTTTTTCAGCGAAGTGGTGCGGCGTCTCGGGGCTGCCGGATTGTTGCAAGAAGCCCCTGAAGCGTTCAGAAGGGTGGTGATCGAAAAGCCTTTCGGCTCGGATCTGTACACCGCCGAAGCCTTGAACGCGTGCTTGCTCAAAGTGATGACGGAAAAGCAGATCTACCGGATCGATCACTATCTGGGCAAGGAAACCGTGCAGAACATTCTGGTCAGCCGATTCTCTAACAGCCTGTTCGAAGCCTTCTGGAACAATCATTACATCGACCACGTACAAATCACCGCCGCCGAAACCGTCGGCGTGGAAACCCGTGGCAGTTTTTATGAGGTCACCGGCGCCCTGCGGGACATGGTGCCCAATCACCTGTTCCAATTGTTGGCGATGGTCGCCATGGAGCCACCGGCGGCGTTCGGCGCCGATGCGGTACGCGGCGAGAAGGCCAAAGTCATCGGCGCGATTCGCCCCTGGTCGATCGAGGAAGCGCGAGCCAACTCAGTGCGCGGCCAATACACCGCCGGCGAAATCGATGGCAATTCGCTGCGCGGTTATCGTGACGAAGCCAACGTCGCGCCCGACAGCACCACCGAAACCTATGTCGCGCTCAAAGTGATGATCGACAACTGGCGCTGGGTCGGCGTGCCGTTCTACCTGCGGACCGGCAAGCGCATGAGCGTGCGCGACACCGAGATCGTCATTTGCTTCAAGCCGGCGCCGTACGCGCAGTTCCGCGATACCGAAGTCGAAGAACTGCAGCCGACCTACCTGCGGATCCAGATCCAGCCCAACGAAGGCATGTGGTTCGACCTGCTGGCCAAACGGCCGGGACCGGCGTTGAACATGGCCAATATCGAGCTGGGCTTTGCCTACAAGGATTTCTTTGAAATGCAGCCGTCCACTGGCTATGAAACCTTGATCTACGATTGCCTCACCGGCGATCAGACGCTGTTCCAGCGTGCCGACAACATCGAGAACGGCTGGCGTGCCGTGCAGCCGTTTCTCGACGCCTGGCAGCAGGACGCAACCCTGGAGCGCTATGCGGCCGGCGAAGACGGGCCACAGGCCGCTGATGAGCTGCTGACCCGCGACGGTCGCGTCTGGCACAGCCTCGGATGAGGGACGTCACGCAACAACCCATCCGTTTTCTGCTCAGTGACATGGACGGCACGTTGTTGCTGCCCGATCACAGCCTCAGCCAGCGCACCATCGAGGCCGTCCGCGCCTTGCGTGACGCCGGCGTGCTGTTCAGCCTGGCCACCGGGCGTCCACCAAAAGCCATGTTGCAGCAAATCGAAGCCCTGGGCGTTGATTTGCCAACGGCGGCGTTCAATGGCGGCACGATCGTCAACCCGGATGGCAGTTTGCTGGTGGCGCATTATTTGCCGGCAACGGCGGCGCTGACGGCGCTGGCGCTGTTTGCCGATCAGCCGGATATTGAAGTCTGGGTGTTCAGCGGTGGTGACTGGCTGTTGAAGGACTCGAACGGCCCGATGGTCCCGCGAGAACAACATGGCCTGGGTTATCCGCCGGTGGTGGTCGAGAGTTTCGAGCCTTGCCTGGCACGCATCGACAAGATCGTCGCTGCCAGCAACAACACCGAACTGTTGATCGAGCTGGAAGCGCGGTTGCTGGCCAAGGTCGAAGGCCAGGCGCAGGTGTCGCGTTCGCAGCCGGTCTATCTGGACGTGACCGCGATGCAGGCCAACAAGGGCGCGGCACTGGCGACACTGGCCGGGTTTCTCGGGGTGTCGCTGGAACAGACCGCCGCCATGGGCGACGGCGGCAATGACCCGGCGATGTTTCATCGTGCCGGGTTGTCGATCGCCATGGGGCAGGCGGAAGAGGCGGTGAAGCGTCAGGCCGACGTGGTGACCGGGGCCAATACCGAAGACGGCGCGGCCCAGGCGATCGAGCGATACATCCTCAAGCGCTGAATACACAACCGATTGTAGGAGCTGTCGAGTGAAACGAGGCTGCGATCTTTTGATCTTAAAAAATCAAAATCAAAAGATCGCAGCCTCGTTTCACTCGACAGCTCCTACGGCTCCTACGGCTCCTACGGCTCCTACGGCTCCTACGGCTCCTACATTGGCTGCTACAGCCAGTAACTTACCGCATACCAGCCAAGAACCCCCATCACCACGGTGTATGGCAGCGCCATCCACACCATCCGCCCGTACGATAGACGAATCAGCGGGGCAATCGCCGAGGTCAGCAGGAACAGGAACGCCGCCTGACCATTAGGCGTCGCCACGCTCGGCAGGTTGGTTCCGGTATTGATCGCAATCGCCAGGGTTTCAAAGTGTTCGCGGCTCATGTGGCCGGAGATGAATGCCTGTTTCACTTCGGTGATGTAAATGGTCGCGACGAACACGTTGTCGCTGATGGCCGACAGCAAGCCATTGGCAATAAACAGCATGCCCGGCTGCTGGTCCGCCGGCAGCGTCAACACCCACTGGATCAGCGGCGCGAACAGTTGCTGATCGTGAATCACCGCCACCACGGCGAAAAATACCACCAGCAGCGAGGTGAACGGCATGGCGTCCTTGAAGGCGGTGCCGAGGCGGTGTTCGTCAGTGATACCGGTAAACGCGGTGATCAGCACGATCACCATCAAGCCGATCAGGCCGACTTCGGCGATGTGAAACGCCAGCCCGGCAATCAGAATCAGCGCCGCCGCCCCTTGAACCAGCAATGCGGCGCGCTGACGCGAAGTACGCTCGGCGTTGTCTTCGGCGGCGTAGTTGGCCAGCACCGCTCGCACGTTGTCCGGCAGCAGCGTGCCGTAACCGAACCAGCGCAGTTTCTCCAGCAGTACGCAGGTCACAAGGCCCGCTGCCAGCACCGGCAACGACACCGGGGCGATCTTCAGAAAGAACTCGGCAAAGTGCCAGCCCATCTCATGGCCGATCAGCAGGTTTTGCGGCTCGCCAACCAGCGTGCAAACACCACCCAACGCTGTGCCGACCGCGCCGTGCATCAGCAGGCTGCGCAGGAAGGCGCGGAATTGTTCGAGGTCGGCATGGTGCAACGTCGGCAACTGCCGGTCATCGCCGAACTCACTGTCCTGACGCGGATCGTTGCCCGAGGCGACGCGGTGATACACCGAGTAAAACCCCACGGCCGCGCTGATGATGACCGCGGTCACGGTCAATGCATCGAGAAACGCCGAGAGAAACGCTGACAGGAAACAGAACATCAACGCCAGCAGCGCCTTGGAGCGAACTCCCAGCAACAGGCGGGAGAACAGAAACAGCAGCAGGTCTTTCATGAAGTAGATGCCCGCCACCATGAACATCAGCAACAGGATCACCGGGAAGTTGTGCACCAGTTCGTCATAGAGCGCCTGGGGCGTGGTCATTTTCAGCAGCAGAGCTTCGATCAGCAGCAACCCGCCGGGCATCAGCGGGTAACACTTGAGCGCCATGGCCAGGGTGAAGATGAACTCCAGCACCAACAACCAGCCGGCCGCCACCGGACCGATCGTCCACAACACCAGGGCGTTGAGAATCAGGAATCCGATAATGCTGGCTTTGTACCAGCGGGGTGAATGCCCAAGAAAATTGTGTGCGAAGGCCTGGGCCATTGAGCCGGACATCGGCTACTCCTTGTATTAAGAAGCGCGCAACTTGCCGTAAGCGGAAGGGAAGATCAAGTGCAGGAAACTAGGGTTGATAACGGGCGACGACGGCGCGGTAGTTGCCATCCAGTGAATAGCCGCCGACGACGATGCAACCATCGGTCTGCACGGCCAATGAAGTGGCGGTGTCGGGGCCTCGACTCAGGCGTGTGCGGACCCAGCCCATGCCATTGGCGAAGCTGCGATCCAGCGCCCCATTGGGTAAATACCGGGCGAGAATGAAATCGCCTTCGAGCCCGCCGCCCGTCGCTCCGACCGTCAGCACACAGTCGTCCGGTTGTATCTGGGCGGCGGTCCACTGGCAGCCGCTGTGGCTGATTTCCAACAGTTGTGGCTGGCCGCTATTGCAATGCATGTCAGGTCGGCCATTGCTGTGAACATTCAGGGCGAGGCAGTGCATCGGGTCGCGACTGCTGCCAAAACAATGCAAATCACCATTTTCGTGCTGGACGATCTGGCAGACCTGGGCACTCTGACCCCAGGCCTTGAAGGTCATGAAGCCATCCACGGCGAAGCCGTCATCCAGCTGGCCATCGGTGTGATAACGCGCCAGCAAACCTTCCTCGGGGAAGTTGATCGATCCGCCCACCAGGATTCGGCCGTCATATTGCACCATCAGACTGTTCAGCCAGGTGTTCATCAATAAGTGCCGGACCATGACAAAGCCACGACCATTGAAGGTACTGTCCAGCGAGCCGTCGGCATTGAGCCGAATCAGCATGCCGACGTGATCGGCCAATTCAAAGTGATGATTGGCCAGCAGCAGGATTCGACCATCGTCCTGCACGCAGATATCACAGGCTTCGGTACCCGGCACGCCGGGTGGTAACCAGGCGTCGCGAGCGCCTTCGGAAAGCTTCCCCGGCAGGCGCACCACGCAGCGGCCGTGCTCACCAAAACCCTGTATCGGGCAGCCTCGTTGATCAAACATCGCCACGGCGGGCAACGTACGATGAGCATTTTCGTAGTGCAGGCCGGCCACCAGAATGTTCCCGTCGGCCAGCACCCGCACCGTGCCCGCCATGGCCTCGTAGCCGTGGGCGAATTGCCCGATGATGCTGCCTTGTTTACCGAAGGCCAGATCCGCCGAACCATCCTCACGCAGGCGTGCCAGGCCAAAGCGGCAGCCACCTGGCGTGCCGACCTTGGCTGCCACCAGAATTCGGCCGGTGTGGTCAATCGCCACACCATTGACCCTGCTGGAGGTACTGCCGGCGAAATACACTTGAGTCTTGCCGCTGCCGGCGAAATGGCTATCGAGTTGCCCGGCGTCTTTCACCGCTGCCGGTATGGCAAAAGCAGTCTGGAGTGGCATGCACGCATCTCCTTGCCAGTCGTCCTTGTCCGGGTGCCCGGAGGTTGACTGCATGAGAAGAACATTCAATCCCTGAATGCGATGATGCGCAACTGCCATTACGCTCGGGAGGAGCGGCGTTTTGTGCCAGAACAGTGTCTTCTCGAACCACTGACAAGCCTGCCAAGTAATCTGGCGGCTAGAAGTTGGAAAACGTAAATGGCGTTATGCAGCTGACCGTAGAAAACCGTCAACTAAGGAGAAGAAGGGACGCGGATTACCGGGCGGTAATCCGCGAAAAAGATTAATGCGGCATGGACCACGATTGCAGTGTGTAACCTTCCTCGCTCAGCTCGGCGCGGGCTTGTTCCAGCAAGTGTGCAAGTTGCTGCGGATCGGAATAGGCACTGCTGGGAATTTGTTTGCGGCTGATACGAGTGTTAGTGCGATCAATGATGGCCAGGCTGAGCTCGCCATTACCGTCTTGTGGGGCCCAGGCCACGCATTGAAAGGGTTGGAATGCGCGGTCGGCAATCAAAAGAGCTTCGTTGATACGGAGCGGGGCGTTCATGGGGTCTTCTCTCTGTGTGCCCAATCAAGTGATGTGCCGTCGGTTGGGCTTACCGTTCGGCTGGTTACTTGTACTGATGTCCGCAACCGGGGGTTGGGTCACACACAATCAAAAGAAATTTCAACTTTCTTTGATTCGCCGGCGATTCAGGCAGTTGCTGAAAGCTGAATGAAAGGTTCAATTCGTTAGGCAACTCATTAAGTGATTTTTTATAACTAATAAGCCGACGTCCCTATAAGCAATCGATACAAGCCAGCGTCAATTTTTTGCTAGTGTTACACCGAAGCCCGCCAAATGACTGTTTTTAATAATATTTCCTAAAATTTGGCGCCAAGGAACAGTCATGATCGAAGCGCCTGCTTTACGACGTCTTTTAGTAGTGGATCCTTGCGACGACTGCCACCGTTTGCTGCCGGGTTTACGCGCTGTGGGTTGGGATGTCGACAGCTGTACCCTGGAAAACGCCGCGGAACGAACCTGCGACGTCGGCCTGTTGCGCTTGCAGCCATTTCATCTGGAACGTCCGGAAGCCGTCAAGGAACTGATCACCCGTAGCGGTACCGAGTGGATCGCCGTGCTCGATCAGGATGTCCTGCGAATGCAGAATGTCGGGGATTTCGTCTGCGAATGGTTTTTTGACTTCCATACCTTGCCGTTCGATGTTTCAAGGGTTCAGGTCACTCTGGGCCGAGCGTTCGGCATGGCGCGCCTGCGCGGGCAGGGCACGGTTCATATCGATCAGCCTGAACACGAACTGCTCGGCGACAGCAAACCGATTCGCGAGCTGCGCAAATTGCTGAGCAAACTGGCGCCCACCGAATCGCCAGTGCTGATCCGTGGCGAAAGCGGCACCGGCAAAGAAATGGTCGCCCGCACCCTGCATCAACAATCCCAGCGTCACAGCAAGCCATTCGTGGCGATCAACTGTGGCGCGATTCCCGAACATTTGATCCAGTCCGAATTGTTTGGTCACGAGAAGGGGGCCTTTACCGGCGCCCATCAGCGCAAGGTCGGGCGGATAGAAGCGGCCAACGGCGGCACCCTGTTTCTCGATGAAATAGGCGATCTGCCCCTGGAGCTGCAAGCCAATCTGCTGCGTTTCCTGCAGGAAAAACACATCGAGCGGGTTGGCGGTCATCAGCCTGTTCCGGTGGATGTGCGGGTATTGGCGGCGACGCACGTCGACCTTGAAGAGGCCATCGAGAACAAACGCTTTCGCGAAGATTTGTACTACCGTTTGAACGTCCTGCAAGTAGTCACCGTGCCGCTGCGGGAGCGCCATGGTGATCTATTGATGCTGGCCAACCACTTTTCCCATTTCTACAGCAGTGAAACCGGTCGTCGTCCGCGCAGCTTCAGCGAAGATGCATTGGTCGCCATGGGCAAGCACGACTGGCCGGGCAATGTCCGCGAGCTGGCCAATCGGGTACGTCGTGGGTTGGTACTTGCCGAAGGCCGGCAGATCGAGGCGCGAGACCTGGGGCTGCTCAGTCAACACGCCTTCGCCACGCCGATGGGCACCCTGGAAGACTACAAGACCCGCGCCGAACGCCAGGCGCTGTGTGATGTGTTGAATCGGCACAGCGACAACCTGAGTGTTGCCGCCCGAGTCCTGGGCGTGTCGCGGCCGACTTTTTACCGATTGCTGCACAAGCACCAGATCCGCTAGGGCGGGTAAACGAAAAGGCCCGCTGCGACATCCATCGCAGCGGGCCTTTTCCATTGGGGTGAAGCGATCAGAAGTAGTACGGGAATTTCAGGCTGAAGGAAAAGTCCGGCGCATCGTCTGTCATGCCGATGGACAGGTTGGGAACGATGGTCAGGTTGTCGGAGGCTGCGATGGTCATGCCGACATTGAAGTAACCGGCGTTGGCGTCGCTGGACACCACCGACTCCCAATCCCCGCCATCCTGTTTGAGCTTGCTTTTGCGTTGCACCAGGTCAGACACCGAGAACGACATACTCATCTTTTCGTTCAGCGCAAACGCGATCCCCGCACCAATCTGGAAGCTGTCGCCGATCCGCACCTTGCCCGGGACTTTCTGATTGACGGTGGCGCTGATGTCGTCGAAGGATTCTTCGAAGTTGTGGGTGTAGGACAGGCTACCGAACAGAACCGCCGGATCGTAGGTCTTGACCAGCGAGATACCGGGGCTGATCGACCAGACGCCGTTACCGGTTGGCAGGGTGTCAGGCACGAACAGGTTGGTATTGGCGTCGC
The DNA here is from genome assembly GCF_024749225.1 of Pseudomonas sp. B21-019. Classification (NCBI taxonomy): domain Bacteria; kingdom Pseudomonadati; phylum Pseudomonadota; class Gammaproteobacteria; order Pseudomonadales; family Pseudomonadaceae; genus Pseudomonas; species Pseudomonas sp. B21-019. The sequence goes on along the minus strand of NZ_CP087193.1, from coordinate 3,330,273 downwards.
TCTGGCGCAGTTTGATCCCGAACGGATCCTTGCCGGTCGGTGCCTTGACCCGGAAGGTGAACACCGCATCCGGGGTGTTCACCGATTCGTCCATGAATTTGTAGGCGATCCCGAAGTTGATGTCGCCCAGCGTCGGATCCCGGGTGACGGTTTCTTCGCTGGTCACCCCCGCTGCACCGTTGTTGGCACCGCCGGACTGATACGTTGATTCGCGGTACACCACCGGTACGTTCAGGTCGAATTGCCAGCGATTGTCGAAGTTGTAGCGTCCGGTGAGGTCCAGCGTCCAGGTGTCGGCCTTGATTCGGTCCAGGTTGATGTTGCCCAGAAAGATCGAGTCCAGTGCGAGGAAGCCGTTGAGGATCAACTGGCGGGTGTCGTAACGCGAATAGGTCAGCCCGGTTTCGAGGCTGAACTTGCCGCCGCCGAAGAATCCGCTGGCCTCGTCATACAGGTTGGAAACACTCTTTGCCGGTTGAGAGTCATCGGCCAGTGATTGTCCATAGGAACTGCCGCTGCCTGCGGCGCCTCCTGAAGCCGCGGCCGCTCCCGTCCTTGTGGCCACTTGCGGGTTGCCTTTCATGTCGGCTGGCGACTTGGCCAGGCGTTTAGGCGGCGGCGCCGCCGGTTGATCCTCCACCTGGCGGACTCGTTGTTCGAGTACTGCCAAGGCCTTTTGTTGTACTTCGTATCGTTGCTTGAGCTCCATGAGTTGTTGCTTCAAAGCCTCCACGTCCGCATCGGACGCTGCTTGCAGCAGCGCCGACGGGAACAAAGTACTCAGACAAACGATCGCGCGCAGTGGTACTGACCGATACATGATTAGCCATCCCCCATGAAGCCCAATGATCGAACATCAGCGTAGTTCAATATCCCAGGCTGCGTAGTGCCTTGAGTTGATTCAGATTGCAGTTGACTGCTCCGGCATTTCGGCCGTTGTTGTTAAGCACTACATTAAGTTGCGTCAGGTTATTGACCCTGTTGCTGTTGCCCAGAAGCCGGGTGTTCTGCACCAGCCCCCCCTGAGCCGCCTGTTGCATGGCCGTGCCTTGGTTGTTGTTGGCCTGGATGGCCATTTGTACGCCACCACCTGTGGCCGCCACTGCGACGTTACCGGCGGCATTGCTGTCGGTAATGGTTTGCCCGCTCGTCAGCACCTGCCCTTGGACGGGACTCGGCGCCGGCGCCTGGTTGGCCTCCTGGACGTTGATGGCGACATTGTTGTAGGCGGTATTGCCGTCACCAGCGGCGCGCACAGTTTGGGTGACTCCCTGGGTGGTGGTCAGTCCTGCGCCACCAATTACATTCCCGGTGCCCGATGGCGGCGCACTGCCGTTACCGGACTCTTTAATGGTCGACACGTAAAACTGCGGCTTTACGGTAGAGGCCTGGATCTGCATCAACGTCGTTGCGCCAATCAGGTCCCCACTGGCATTGCGCCAGGTACTGCTCATGACAATGCCGAAGCTGATGATCCGCCCTGGCATGACATAGCGACCGCGTAGCTCGGCGAGCTCATGGTCCTTGAGTTCGATGGGTTTGAATCCTGCATTGGCATAGCCCGATGCGCTTGCTGCCAGGCAAGCGGCGGCCAGCCAGTATGAGGTTTTCATTTGCTGCTCCCGGGGCATCCGGCCCTCTCTATCATCAGTGGGCGATTAGAAGAAGTCGCTCTGAATGAAGCCAAAGTCCATCAATTCGGCATCTTTGACCGGGTTGAAAGTGTCCAGTTTGTTCTTGGCCGTCAGCGGTTCCGGAGGGCTGCGCAATGCATTGGTTTTGTCGTAACCGGGACCTACGATAGCGAAGACAATGCCGTTCCAGCCTTTGACAAAGTCATCATGGGAATAGCGTTTGTGCCCAAGCACCGGGTCGCCGATATAGACCCAGTTCTTGTCCGCCCGCTGCATCACCACGAAATGCTTGTAGCCGCGAATTTCCATCAGCACCACCACCGGAATGGTCACCGCTTCGAGTTTCTCGGGCGGTATCCGGTAGCCACGCGCGCGCATGCCGATTGCTTCGATGTAGCGCTTCATGTCCAGCATGGAGAAACCTTGAGTACGGACAAGGTTCTGATCAGCATTGACCAGCATGCCTTTGATGATGTGTTCCTCATCGACATCGAGCCAGTAAGCCTGGCGTAGCACCGTGGCCAGTGCGGCAGCGCCGCAGCTGAAGTCGGTTTTTTGTTCGACGATGTCGCTGAACTTGCGCTCACGCACGCTTTGCACCTGCTTGTAAACCAGTATGCCGCCCGGCAAGGCGGCCACCGGCATCTGTGCCGCCTGAGTCAGGCCACACAGGCACAGCAGGGCGAAAAAGGCTGTCGTACGCATGATCGATACGCCTTTGGTGAACCGTGGAAAGAAAGCCCCGTTGCCGGGGCTTTCATTTCGATCGCGATTACATGCAGGCTCTGCAGCCGGCAGCGATGGACAGCGAGTTGCTTTGTTGGTTGCCCGCACCCGCCGACACGTTGGCGCCGCCGTTGCCGGAGAAGCCGTTCATCGAGCCGCTCATGCTGGCGTTGTTCATCACAGGGTTTTTCCAGCCGTCTGGTGTCAACACTTGATGAGTGGTTACGCTAGACAGATCGAAGGTGCCCACGGCGGTGAACTTGAACTTGTCGTCATCGTGGCGTCTGTGATCCCAACCATCGTCCTCGATAGTCCCGGTGCCATGGGCCTTGAAGGTGCCAGAGGACGTGGTGGTGTCGGTGAGGGTGGTGGTGATGTGGGTCCGGTCAGCTTTGTTTTTTACATCCAGACCGGTGGTGGATTGATAAGCGTCAGCCGAGGCTGTCGCTACGCGTCCGCCGGACACGGCAATCGCCAGGTTGTTTTTCTGTTGGTTGAAGTTGCCGGCAGTCACGTTTATGCCAATGTTGCCGGAGCCGTTGTTGCCAGCATTGTCGAGCGTGGCGTTATTTTGGGTAGAGCGGTTTTTGACGTAGTTATTGGTGTTGTACTGATACGCGGTGGAGGTTGCCTCGGCAGAACCGAAGATGAAACTTTCATCGGCGGTAGCCAGCGCGGCGGCGTTGTCTTGTTGGTTGCCGTCACCGCCAGCCACGTTGGCGCCCATGTTGCCATTGGAACCGTTGAGTGAGTTGTCGGCATTGGCAGTGTTTTCGGTGCCCTGGTTGAGTACCGAGTTGCCGCTGCTGTCCTGTGTATCCCCTACATAGGCGCTGGCGGCTGAGTCGATTGACAGTTGCTGTTCCCAGGTGGGGCCTTTGGGGCCGTGATGATGGTGGCCGTGACCATGGTCGTTATCGTTGGCTTGTGCAGCCATCGCCATGACGGCTGCCAGGGCGAACACGAGAGGCTTGAGAGCCATTGTGGGTTTCATGGTGTTTCTCCGTGCTTATTAGTTGGTTAAGTGTTGGTTACTTTCTAATCGCACTGCGTTCGGGTCAGTCAGCGACCCGTATGCTCAGGGTGTTAGCCATTCGGTTCCCCACCCCGGCACTCTGGTTCACCTGAATCACTCCTCGGCTGCCGGTGAAGGCCTGGTCGCTTGTCACGACCTGGCGACTGCCTTTTGAAGCGTCAGTTGCCCCTGAGCTTGGTAACAACGCCACGTTCTGTTGAGAAAGGGCGCTATCGTCGACGCTTTGCGGCGCAGCACTGATGCTGATGCGCATTGCGTTGGCCATCTGGTTGTTGGCCCCAGCGCCCTGGTTGACACCCAGTGCACCGTTGCCTTGACTGAAAGAGTTGCCGCCGATGGTGGCCGTCGCGTTCATCGACGGGTTGGCGGGCGTGTCGAGTTTCTGGATGACGCGAGTGGTCGCCGAGGCATCGGTGCCGATGGCGATAGCGCGGGTATTGGCCTGTTGCTGTTGATCGCCGGAGGCCTGGTTGACGTTGAAGTTGCCGTTGTACCGGGCGCCGGAATCCAGGATGTTGGCGGTGTTGACCACCGGAACGCTGGAGTCGGCCATGGCGCCTGGGCTCACACTGGCACCGATGACCAGGGCGAGAAGAATCAGGGAGCGGCTCATGTCATTGACCTCCCGCCAGTCTGCCCAACGGCGCGAGGCCGGAACTCATGGCATGGTTGATCGTTCCCGAAATCGCGCCACCGCTACCGCCGCCGTGACCGGCGCTCATGCCGGGCATGCCATTGGGATTGGTCACGACATTGAGGCTGCCAGGTATGTTGCCGTTCTGGTTGATGCTGTTGCTGATGGACGAACCGCTGGCCACGCTGGCGAACTCACCATCGCTCAGTTCGGTGCTGTTGAGTGTCGAGGTGACACGATCCGAAGGGTTGGCGTTGACAGTGGTCGGGTAGGGGTCTTTCTGGAACGGCGGCCTGCCGACGGTGTGGGGCTGTACATCACGAGTGAGTACGATCACGCCATTGCCTTCAGCCTGAACATCAAAACTGAGTACCGAGACGGCGGCACATCCGAGCAGCATCAAGCGCGTAAAGCCTTTACGAAAAGTCCCCACGACTGCGATTCCTTCTGTTGTGCGCTGGCCCTAATCAGCGTTGTGAAGGTGATAGCGAAAGCCGTGCCGGTTTTTGATTGTTGTTTTGATTCAAGGGGTTATCGATCAAGGTAAATGGATCCTTGATCGAGCTGTTTCAGGCCTGAGACAAAAGCGGGGGCTATAACGGGGAAAAGGAGGCGCAACGCTCTGGATCCATAGCTTGCGTTGTGATGTATCAGCGCTTTAACACAGATCATGACGCAATGATGAATAGCGCTGAAACGGGCTGTTCGAGTGCAAAGGTATGTTTCACAAATGGACGCATTTGAAAAATTATCGCAACAAATGCTGGGGGGGCTGGGGGGCTGTAGCAGCTGTCGAGCTTGCGAGGCTGCGTTCGGCTGCGCAGCAGTCGTAAAACCAGAACTTGCGATGCATCAGGTAAACCGCGTCAGTCGGATCCACGACTGCTGCGCAGCCGAACGCAGCCTCGCAAGCTCGACAGCTGCTACAGCCGAATTCAGCAACCTAGCAGCAGAGTGACGGCCTGCAACGCCTGGGCTCGGCGTTCTGCCCAGTCACCCTGGATCACTTGAACAGGTTGCCGATTCTGCTCCAGCCACGCCTGAGCCGCGTTGAAAAAGTCCCGGCGTTGATCCAGCTGCGGCTGACAGCGCTGGCCATCGTCGGTCCAGTCGACAAGTTCAGGCGACAACAGCAAGTGCAAGTCGTAATGCCGGGCCAGCAGCGCTTGTTCGAGCCAGGCCGGGCAATCGCTGAACAGGGTCTGGCTCCAAAGCATGTTGCTCAGCAAGTGCGTGTCGAGAATCAGCAACGGTGGCGCAAGGGCGCGGGCATCATCTTCCCATTGCAACTGGCCGCGGGCGATCTCGGGGATATCCGCCAGGCAGGTGTCCCGTGCCTCCTGTTCAATGAACCGACGCACGTATTCGCCCACCAGAACGCCGCCGAATTGCCGTTGCAGTTCGGCGGCCAGCCAACTCTTGCCACTCGATTCTGGCCCCGTGAGCACCAGCACTTTCATGTGCGCAACGCCGGGTCGGCGCGCCACGTCCGCCAGCCTTGCACCGCCAGCAGGGCGAAAACCCCATTGAGGGCGGCGGTCAGGTACAGCTCTTTGTAGATGAACAGGCCGACGAAGATGACGTCCAGCGCGATCCACAGCGGCCAGCATTGCAAGCGCTTTTGCGCCATCCATAACTGTGCGACCAGGCTGAAGCCGGTCAACGCGGCGTCGAGCCAAGGCTGGGCGGCATCGGTCCAGTGAGCCATCGCAGCCCCCAGCAGCAGACTGCCGACCGCGCCCACGGTTAAGCCCTGCGCGACGGATTTGCCATCGAGGACGCTGACGTGCCGACCGTCATGCGTCGCGCCCGCGCGAGTCCACTGCCTCCAGCCGTAGAGCTGCAACGCGGCGTAGATCACTTGCAGCAGCATGTCCGAATACAGCTTCACCTCGAAAAAGATCCAGCTATACAGCAGCACCATGACCAGACCGACCGGCCAGCACCAGGGGTTCTGTTTGACCGTCAGCCAGACGGCAATCACACCGAGGGCGGCGGCAAACAGTTCAAGCCCGGACATGGAGGTTCCTTGGGGAAGACGAAAAGGGGGGAGGATTGTAGCGGCAGGCGCTGCCAAGTAGAACCGGCTTGCGCGGTCCGGTGTAGCAGCTGCCGAGCCTGCGAGGCTGCGTTCGGTGTGGGCCGCATTCGGACGAAGCCGTCGTAAATTCTGCGCACACGGTCTATCTGGAACCGGCGTCGCCTGATTTCACGACTGCTGCGTCCGAACGCAGGCTGCGCCAGCTGCTACAAGTGATCAGACCCGAAACTGCTTGAGCAACCCGTTCAATTGTTCGCTCAATTCCTTGAGGTGAACGCTGGCCACGCTCGACTGCTCGGCCGCCAATGCCGTGCTGTGGGACAACCCGGCGGCTTGGGTGACGTTCTGATTGATGTCTTCCACCACATGCGCCTGCTGCAAGGTTGCGCTGGCAATCGAGGCGTTCAAACCGTTGAGGTTGCGCAAGGCCTGGCCGATGGCATTCAGGCTGGCGCCGGCCAGACCGGCCTGCTCGATGGTCAGTTGCGAGGCACGGCTGCTGTCGCCAATCACCTTGACCGCCGCCTCGGAATGGCTTTGCAGGCGTTCGATCATCGACTGGATTTCTGCCGTCGACTTCTGGGTGCGCTGGGCCAGCAGGCGCACTTCATCGGCGACCACCGCGAACCCTCGACCTTGCTCACCGGCCCGGGCGGCTTCGATGGCGGCGTTGAGGGCCAGCAGGTTGGTTTGCTCGGCGATGGAGCGGATCACTTCCAGGACACTGCCGATTTGCGTGCTTTCGTCGGCCAGCGTACGAATCACTTCCACCGCTTGATCGATGGTCGAAGACAGCTTGTCGATCTGCTGCAGGCTGCCATCGATATTGATCTGCCCCTGCTGCGCCTGAGACTCGGCATCGCGCATTTCGCTGGCCGCGTGCTCGGCGTTTTTCGCTACATCCTGCACGCCGTAGGTCACTTCGTTGATCGCGGTCGCCACCAGTTCCATTTGCTGGGACTGCTGCTGGCTGCGTTGCTGGGCTTGCGCGGCGTCGTTGCCCAGTTCGCTGGAAGACTGGCCCAGCGCGCCGGCGGACACTTGCAACTGACTGATCACCAGGCGCAGCTTGGCGGTAAAGGCATTGAAGTGCCGGGCCAGTTGCGTGACTTCGTCCTGGCCGTGGGTATCGAGGCTGCGGGTCAGGTCGCTTTCACCACTGGCAATATTGGCCATGGCATTCACGGTTTCCTGCAACGGGCGCACGATGCTGCGGGCAATCATGATCACCAGCAGCGCCATGATCAGGGCAATCACCAGGCCGACGAAAGACGCCTTCCAGACCTGCGCATTAAACTCGGCCTGCATGTCGTCGATGTACACGCCCGAGCCGATCACCCAACCCCAGGGCTCGAACAGTTTGACGTAGGAGGTTTTTTCCACCGGCGCACTGGCGCCCGGTTTCGGCCAGCGATAGTTGACCATGCCGGCGCCCTTGGCCTTGGCGATGGCGGCCATTTCGTTGAACAGTGCAAAACCGTCCGGGTCGCGGATTGTCGAGAGGTTCTGGCCTTCGAGTTTTGGGTTGGTCGGGTGCATGACCATGACCGGCGTCAGGTCGTTGATCCAGAAATAGTCATTCTGGTCGTAGCGCAAACCCCGCACGGCGGTCAGTGCCTGCTGTTGCGCGGCGGCGCGGGTGAGGGTGCCGGCGGTTTCCAGGTCGTGGTAGTAGGTCAGGATGCCACTGGCGGTCTGCACCACATGCTGGGTCTTCTGGGCCTTGGCCTGATAGAGATCGTCGTGGATCTGCTTGAGCATCAACGCGCCCAACGTCAACAGCATCACCACGGCCACGATCAAGATAAGCCACAAGCGTCGGCTGATCGACACACTGCGCAAGCTGTTCATAACGCTGTTACTCCGTTTTCTTGTTCTTGTCATAAACGATCGCCAGCATCGAACCACACTTTGCCGATCGGGGCCTATCCGACTCAGGTCTTATTACGCGGCAGCGTAAATGAGGCTTGTCTGATAGGATTTCGGCCCCGCGCGGAAAAACCTGAGTCCAAGTCGATTTTTCACGGAATTTTTACGGTTTTGTGTGGATCTTGTGCGCGCGGGGTTTCAGCGCACGCTGATCGCGAATAACGCTCTACAAATTATTAACGGGGCATGCCTGGGGGCATGGCTTCTTGGGGGAATGATGGATCTTTGGACAGCCTTTCAGGCATTGATTTTAGGCGTTATAGAAGGGCTGACCGAGTTCTTGCCCATTTCCAGTACCGGGCACCAGATCATTGTGGCGGACCTGCTCAATTTCGGCGGCGAACGAGCGATGGCCTTCAACATCATCATTCAGCTCGGCGCGATCCTGGCGGTGGTCTGGGAGTTCCGTCGCAAGATCCTCGACGTGATCATCGGTTTGCCGACGCAACCCAGCGCTCGACGCTTTACCGCGAACCTGTTGATCGCCTTCCTGCCGGCCGTGGTATTGGGGGTGATTTTCGCCGACCTGATCCACAAATACCTGTTCAACCCGATCACTGTGGCCAGCGCATTGGTCGTGGGCGGGATCATCATGTTGTGGGCTGAACGCCGGCAGCATGTCGTGCACGCCGAAAGCGTCGATGACATCACCTGGAAAGAAGCCCTGAAAGTCGGTTTCGCCCAGTGCCTGGCGATGATCCCGGGGACCTCGCGTTCCGGTTCGACGATCATCGGCGGTTTGCTGTTCGGGTTGTCGCGCAAGACGGCCACTGAGTTTTCGTTTTTCCTCGCCATGCCAACCATGGTCGGCGCGGCAGTGTACTCGGGCTATAAATACCGCCACCTGTTTGTACCGGCTGATTTCCCGGTGTTCGCCATCGGCTTTGTCACCGCGTTTATCTTTGCAATGATCGCCGTCCGGGGCCTGCTCAAGTTCATCGCCAGCCACAGCTACGCGGCGTTCGCCTGGTACCGCATCGTGTTCGGCCTGGTGATCCTGGCGACCTGGCAGTTCGGTTGGGTCGACTGGACCGCGGCCAAGCCATGAGCGACGCCGCCGCACGCAACAACCCCGGGCGCAAGTCCGGGGGAGTGATTCAAAACCTGCGGTTGAAATTGCTGGTGTTCGTTGCGCTGTGCGCAGTGCCGTTGTTTGGCTCGGTGTCGCTGTGGCTGCGCGGGGTGTCGCTGATTCCCCTGGCCGCCTACGGCATCGTCAGCGTGCTGGCGTTTTTGCTTTACTGGAGCGACAAGCACAAGGCCCGTGCCGACAGCTGGCGAACGCCGGAGAACGTGTTGCACGCGGTGGAACTGGCGGGCGGTTGGCCGGGGGCCTTGCTGGCCCAGCAAGTGTTTCGGCACAAGACCCGCAAGGTTTCGTTTCAACTGGTGTTCTGGCTCATCGTGCTGATGCATCAGGTGTTCTGGATCGACCAGTTGTTTTTGGGTGCTCAGCTATTCGCGCTGTTTTAAAGCTGTTTTAAAGCAGCAAGCCAACCTGTGTGCGCTTGGGCAACTTGCTCACCACCAGTTGGTGGGAACGTTGCAGCAAGCCTTGCAGCTCTTCGGTGCCCAGCGGGTAGGGCGTGTCCATGATGATCCACTGCGCCCGGGCCAGATACGGCGCCGGGTGAATGCCCGGTCGGTCGCAATGGCCCAGGAACAGGTCCTTGTCGACCTTGAAGGCCAGGGACTGGCCCCGCAGGTTCTGCAAGGCGAACATCTTGCTCCCGGCAATCGAAAACACCCTCACGCCACCCCACTTGTAATCCTCCCGCGCGCCGGGCAGCGCCAGGCAGAATTGCGCGACATCTTCTTCGCTCATTGGTCTTGCCTTCATAACAGTCGGTCCCCACAGGCATTGAATGATTCGATCAAATGGTCGATCCAGGCGCGTACTGCCGGCATTACCCCGCGCCGATGAGGGTAGACCGCTTGCAGCCAGCCGCCCGGCAATGACCAGTCAGGCAGCAGTTGCACCAGCGAGCCGTTTTCCAGTTCCTGCTCGCAATACATCATCGGTAACACGGTGAAACCCAGCCCGGACAGGGTACACGCCTTGCGCACGAGAAAATCGTCGATGCCCAATCGGGCTTCGAATGTCATTTCACAGGCCTTGCCCTGCTGGTCGAGCATCCGCAGATGCACCAGCCGATCGGCTTCCAGTGCGCCCAATATCGGCACGTTTTTCAAGTCGTCCGGGGTCTTGATCTGCCGCTCGCGAAGAAACGCCGGGCTGGCGACCATGACAGTCTGCGCCTGACGTAAGCGGCGGGTGACCAGCAGTGGGTCTTCATCACCCAGTTCCCGCACTCTCAAGGCGACATCGACGCCTTCGGTCACCAGATCAACCCGGCGGTTGAGCAGCAGCATCTCCAGCTGAACCTGCGGGAATTTCTCAAGGAACTTGCTGATCACCGACGGGAACATGTCGTGGGCCAACCCCACCGGGCAGGAAACCCGCAGTCGGCCGCGGGGTTCGCTGGACATGCTGGCCACCGCTTCATCGGCCATCTCGGCTTCCAGCAGCATTGCCTGACAGTGTCGCAAGTAGCGCTCGCCCACGGCGGTCAGGTTGAGTTGGCGGGTGGTGCGTTGCAACAGACGCGCGCCCAGGCGTTCTTCCAGTTCGGCGATGCGTCGCGACAACCGGGACTTGGGAATCCCCAGCAAACGCCCGGCCGCCGCGAAGCCGCCGGCGTCGACCACCTTGGCGAAATAGTAGAGGTCGTTGAGGTCTTGCATGATTTAAATCCAACTGTTCTATCAGTGGGACGAACTATCGCATTATTGCCGGCTAATCAGCTATTGGTTTCGTAGGTAGGATTGTTTCCATCAGGTCGCCGGGTGGCGATCCTCACCTTGGAGATCCCACATGAAATTACTGCATATCGATTCGAGCATTCTGGGTGACAACTCGGCTTCCCGTCAGTTGAGCGGTGAAGTCGTCAAAGCCTGGCAAGCCGCCGAGCCTGGCGTTGTGGTGACTTACCGCGACCTGGCCGCCGATGCCATCAGCCATTTTTCCGCCGCCACGCTGGTCGCCGCTGGCACCGCCGCTGAGCTGCGCAACGCCGCGCAACAGCATGAAGCCGATTTGGGTGCGCAGGCCCTGGCCGAATTCCTCGCCGCCGATGCCGTCGTGATTGCAGCGCCGATGTACAACTTCACCATCCCGACCCAACTCAAGGCCTGGATCGACCGCATCGCCGTAGCCGGCCAGACTTTCCGCTACACCGAAGCCGGCCCTGAAGGCCTGTGCGGCGGCAAGAAAGTGGTGATCGTTTCGACGGCTGGCGGTTTGCACGCTGGCCAACCGACCGGCACTGCTCACGAAGAGTACTTGAAGGTGATGTTCGGCTTCCTCGGTATCACCGACATCGAGTTCGTCCGTGCCCATGGCCTGGCCTACGGTGATGAAGTGCGCAGCAAAGCCATGAGCGACGCTCAGGCGCAAATCAGCGAGCAATTGTTCGCCGCCGCGTAAGGCTTGCGTAAAGACGTCAAACAGCGCACGCAATACCCCTGAAACTCTGTATTCTGGTCATCTTGATGGCCAGGTACAGAGTTTTTTTAATTTCTGCCGGTGATCAGTTTCTGGCCCAGGTTATGCAGTCGAGGGTTAATATCTGCGGTCAGGTAACAAGGTGGGGGCATTCCATGGTGCGTCTTTGTGCAACGCTACTGATTTGCCTGTTCGGCAGCCTGAATTCAGTGCACGCCGCGCCTGTGCTGTTTCCTCACTGGAGCGTCGGTTTCCATGAGATGACATTCCTCGACCCGCTGGACTTGCAGCCGATGCGCGCCATCGCCTTTTACCCGTCCAGTGAGAGGGAGCACTCCAGCAAGCTCGAGGGCTACACGGTCGAAGCCGGTGAAGACACCAAAGTCGCCATCGGACGCTTCCCGATGTTGATGCTGTCTCACGGCAATACCGGAACCCCGCTGGCCCTGCACGATCTGGCCACCTCGCTGGCACGCAAGGGGTTTGTGGTGGTGGCGGTGATCCATCCTGGCGACAACTCCAAAGACCACAGCCGCCTCGGCACCTTGAGCAATCTTTACGGGCGGCCGATCCAGATTTCCGAAGCCATTACCGCGACCTTGGGCGACCGTATGCTTGCGCCCTTCGTCAATGCCGATCAGGTCGGGGTGATCGGCTATTCGGCGGGCGGTGAGACCGCGTTGATCCTGTCCGGCGCCACCCCGGACCTGGACCGTCTGCGCCGTTATTGTCATGAGCGCCCGGACGACCACGACGCCTGCAACACTCAAGGCGAGCTGATCGTCGACCGCGATGACTTGCAGCCAGTGCCAGACCCGCGAGTGCATGCCTTGTTGTTGATGGCACCGCTGAGTCTGAAATTCGGCCGCCAGACCCTGGCCGACGTGCATGTGCCGGTGCTGCTATACAGCGGCGATGGCGACAAACTGGTGGCGTTCGACAAAAACGCCGCAGCCCTGGCGCGCAAACTGCCGACCGCTCCGGATTTCAAATTGCTGGCCGGGGCAGGGCACTTCGTGTTCCTGGCACCGTGCAACGAAGAACAGATCGCCACCATGCCGGCGCTGTGCACCGATGCCGACGGCGTCGACCGCAAGGACATTCACCGCAACCTGATCTCCGAGGCTGGACGTTTCTTCTCCCATGCACTGGGCAAACCGAGTCGGGCCGGCATGCAAACCGCGGATCAATAAATCAATCCTGGCGGATGGCGCGGTGTTTCAGTAACAAGGTCAAACCGAGCCCGGTCACGGACAACAACGCCGCACTGAAGAAAATCCACGAATACCCCAGGTTCAATGCCACCGCACCCATCAGCGGCCCGGCAATCGCCAGCGCCAGATCGAAAAACACCGCATAAGCACTCAAACCCGCCCCGCGACTGGAATTGGGCACCTGCTTGATCGCTTCCACGCCCAGCGCCGGATAGACCAGCGACAGACCGAACCCGGTCAAGCCTGCGCCGATCAAGGCGTAAACGGTCGAGGGCGCCAGCCACAACAGGACCAGCCCCACGGTTTCAATGCTCATGCAGGCAATGGCCGAGGTGAAACCGCCGAAACGGCTGATGCTGGAAATGAACAACAGCCGCGACAGAATAAAACACACCCCGAACACCGTCAGGCAGTAAGCCGCACCCGTCCAGCTACGACTGGCGTAATACAGAGTAATAAAAGTGGTGAGCGTGCCGTAGCCGATAGACGCCAGGCTCAGGCTCGCGCCGAAAGGGGCAATGCGCCCGAACACCGCCCAGAACGGCAGGCGCTCGCCGCGAGTCACTGGCACCGAGGGTTTGTTACGGATCAACAGCAGTGCCAACAGGGCCAGTAACGACAGCACAATCCCGAGGCTGGCGAAGCCCAATTCAGCCACCATCAGCACCCCCAGCGGCGCGCCAATGGCAATGGCGCCGTATGAGGCGATCCCGTTCCAGGAAATCGAACGCGCCGTGTGCTCGACACCGACCTGGCCCATGCACCAACTGATGGTGCCGACTCCGATCAACCCTTGGGCGATCCCCAGCAACAACCGGCCAGCGATCAGGATGATCAGGCTCAACAGCGGCAAACTTTGCAGCAGAGTCGACAGCAGCGTCAGCACGCCGCTCAACACAATCCCCGACAACCCGTAAACAATCGCCCGTTTGGTGCCGACGCTGTCCGACAAGCGCCCGGCCATCGGGCGGCTGAGCAGGGTGGCCAGGTATTGCGAACCGATGGTTAGCCCCGCAACGATGGCGCTGAACCCCAACTGCTCATGGACATACCCCGGCAACACGGCAATCGGCAGGCCGATGCAGAGGAAGGCAATAAAGGTATAGAAAACGATGGAAACGATCTGCAGGGTGATCGCCATGGAGCTTTGCGGGGGCAGTTGCTGCGCAGACATGAGAGCTCGTTCGCGGGCGGCGGTAGGAGAACTGCATCATGGCGCGGGCGTGAAATAAAAGGAAGCAGGCTAACGATCAAAAGATCGCAGCCTTCGGCAGCTCCTACATCGGCCGTGTTTAACCGCGATGTAGCGGGCGCCTCCAGTTCCCGTAGGAGCTGCCGCAGGCTGCGATCTTTTGATCTTGAATCGTTTGATCCTGAAAACAAAAAGCCCCGTCACCAGGACGGGGCTTTCCATTTGCAGCCAGAAGCCGCCTTACATCAACACACCCTGACTACGCAGGTAGTCGTCATAGGTGCCGCTGAAGTCGATCACGCCATCGGCGCTCAACTCGATGATGCGGGTGGCCAGGGACGATACGAACTCACGGTCGTGGCTGACGAAAATCAGCGTGCCCGGGTAGTTCTCCAGCGCCAGGTTCAGCGCCTCGATGGATTCCATGTCCAAGTGGTTGGTCGGTTCGTCCATTACCAGCACGTTCGGCTTTTGCAGGATCAGCTTGCCGAACAGCATGCGACCTTGCTCACCACCGGAGATGACCTTGACCGACTTGAGGATCTCGTCGTTGGAGAACAGCATGCGCCCGAGGGTGCCGCGAACCAGTTGCTCGCCGCCCTGGGTCCATTGGCCCATCCAGTCGAACAGGTTGCAGTCGTCTTCGAAGTCGTGCGCGTGGTCCTGGGCGTAGTAGCCCAGCTCGGCAGCGTCGGTCCATTTCACGGTGCCGGCGTCCGGGGTCAGTTCGTTGACCAGGGTGCGCAGCAGGGTGGTTTTACCGATACCGTTCGGGCCGATGATCGCCACGCGCTCGCCGGCTTCAACGGTGAAGCTGAAGTCCTTGAACAGGGTCTTGCCGTCGAAGCCTTTGGCCATGCGCTCGACGATGACCGCCTGACGGTGCAGCTTTTTGGTCTGCTCGAAACGAATGAACGGGCTGACACGGCTCGAAGGTTTGACTTCGGCCAGCTGGATCTTGTCGATCTGCTTGGCGCGGGAAGTTGCCTGCTTGGCTTTCGAGGCGTTGGCCGAGAAGCGACTGACGAACGATTGCAGTTCCGAGATCTGCGCTTTCTTCTTGGCGTTGTCCGACAGCAGTTGCTCGCGGGACTGGGTCGCCACGGTCATGTACTCGTCGTAGTTGCCTGGGAACAGGCGCAGCTCGCCGTAATCCAGGTCAGCCATGTGCGTGCACACGCTGTTCAGGAAGTGACGGTCGTGGGAGATGATGATCATCAGGCTGGAGCGCTGGGTCAGTACGTTTTCCAGCCAGCGGATGGTGTTGATGTCCAGGTGGTTGGTCGGTTCGTCGAGCAACAGCACTTCAGGATCGGAGAACAGCGCCTGCGCCAGCAACACGCGCAGTTTCCAGCCCGGCGACACTTCGCTCATCGGGCCGAAGTGCTGCTCGATGCCGATACCCAGGCCCAGCAACAGCTCGCCGGCACGGGACTCGGCGGTGTAGCCATCCATTTCGGCGAATTCGGTTTCCAGCTCGGCCACGGCCATGCCGTCTTCTTCGGTCATTTCCGGCAGCGAGTAGATGCGATCGCGCTCGGCCTTGACCTTCCACAGCTCTTCGTGACCCATGATCACGGTATCGATCACGGTGAATTCTTCGTAGGCGAACTGGTCTTGACGCAATTTACCCAGACGCACGTTCGGCTCAAGCATGACCTGGCCACCGGACGGCTCGAGATCGCCACCGAGGATTTTCATGAAAGTCGACTTGCCGCAACCGTTGGCGCCGATCAGGCCGTAGCGGTTGCCCGCGCCGAATTTGACCGAAACGTTTTCGAATAGCGGCTTGGCGCCGAACTGCATCGTGATGTTAGCTGTGGAGATCAATTACTTTACCTATCAATGGGTTGCGAGCTGCGCATTTTGGCGCTTGGGCCATACCTGGGGCGTTTTGGAGTTTCTCCATCTCTCCCCAGTCACCGCTAGACTTCAACCGGCGCGCATAAGTCGAGAGCAGCATCTGGACGCTTGTCCAAGCTGTTGGGCAATAAAGGCGGGATTCATGCCAGACATTCTGCATATTGTCGCATAAGTGTGACGGCAGTTGTACGGCGCGCGATAACGTGTCGCGAGCTTCTTCAGGTTGGCCCCGCTGCTTGGGTCTGTCCGAGTGGGTGGTTCATCCTGGTGGGAGGCAAAACGCAGGGGAAATCCTGGATTGAACGCCAATGTTATTTTTGTTCAGCGTTGTGTTCGGGACACTGGGCGCGGCTCTGGGTAAAGTCGGCAGCGCTTGCCCGGCCAGGTGTGTTTCAGAAGGATTGCTGAATGGCCAGCACTTGGTCAGGGTGGGCACCTATTCAGATTCGTCTCTCATATGCCGCGTGTGACGGTAGTCCCCCTCCAGAGCATTGAGGCATTGGTTGCCCTTACCAAGTGATTCGTTCTCAGCGACTAGAATATAAGCGTCCTCTAGTCACGGATGAATCAAATGAAACTGATTTTGGTCGTGCTTATCATGGGTTTGTTAGCCTGGAAGCTCTCCCCTGAGTTACAACCCTGGGTTGAGGCCAAGCTACCGCATCCGAAAGTACCCCCTGCAGTCACAACTGTGCCGAAGCCTGTTTCGGCGCCATTCAAATGTGACGGACGCAAATATTGCTCGCAGATGACCTCGTGTGCAGAGGCCAAAAACTTTCTGCAAAATTGTCCGGGAATGAAAATGGACGGCGACAACGATGGTGTGCCCTGTGAGTCGCAGTGGTGCCAATGACTTTTTTGCCGCTCACCGGCAGGCTAGATGGTTTAATGCGGGAAATTCTTGAAGGAGAAGGTGCCATGGAAAAGGCGTTTAGAAACCCGATGTTTTTGACTGGGCTGCCGATGGCTATCTGCGGTCTTGCTATCACCGCGCCTGGCCTGTGGATTCCCGGCCTGGGCCTAATGGTAGTTGGTTGGGCAAAAGGGAATAAACGAGCCTGACGGCACCCCTGTCCATCAGCCCACGCCCCCAAGGAACATGGAAGTGAGAAACAAATACGCTGCGGGCATGCTCTTTTTACTGACGCTTGTGACCGCTCAAAGTACTTACTCCGGCGCTACAGACGAGTCCATCGAGAAAAGATCGCAGCCTTCGGCAGCTCCTATGGGGCTGCCGTGCTACAAACTGGCGATCGTTCGGGTCGAGACTCAGAGCAAGTAGCCCGCTGCTTGTCCGAGGTGGTTGTCCTGTACGCCAGTGATCAGGTGCAGTGGAATGTGCTGTTGCTCATCAATGCACGGGATTTCGATACTTCCCACTACTTGAAGGTGTCGCTCACTCAGCCCGGTCGACTCTTCTGCCTTTGCCTTAGCCATTCTCGCGTGGTTCGCTGCGATTTCGTTGAGAGTTGACACGTTACATCTCCCGGTGACTGACCAAGCGGATCGCTGGAGTCCTTAAACGTTAATGTGAATGCCGCCGCGTCAGAATTACGTCGTTCTGGGGCCGCTATCGCCGGCATGTGCAAACCCTAAGCCAGACATTGACGCGTATTCTGCGCCACGCTTTCCATGCGACGAATGGTGTCGCGCGATGTTCAGATAGGTTTGATCAGGCCAGGGCCATCGTTGTGCACATTGCCCACGGCTTGATCAACCTTGAACCACTCGAATGTCTCGGCCGGCTCGCCCTGCGACAGTACTATCTGCTCGGCTCGCTCTTTCGGCGTGGCCGGGTCCAGCCATTCCCGGGCCAGCTCGGCATTCAGCGTCACCGGCTGCCGATCATGAATATCCACCATGCCGCCCTTGCTGTCGGCGGTGATGATCACGAAACCGTCATGTTCGTCCGGCTGATGTTCGTACCTTGGGTATTGACCGATCGCCGCGCACAGGATCGGTGCGCGATCCTTGCGGCGGATGAGGTAGGGCTGCTTCTTCGGGCCGCCCTCGTAAACCCATTCAAACCAGTTATCGATGGCAACGATCGCCCGGTGCGGCCATATGGCTTTGAAGAATGGGCCGTGACTGACTTTCTCGACCCTGGCATTGATCGGCATAGGGTGTTCTTCGGACCAATGCGGCCGCCAGCCCCAGCGAACCCTGTCGGCGTGCAGCACGTCGCCTTCCTGGTGGAAGAGAGCGAGCTGAGTCGTCGGTGCGGCGTTGTAGAGCTCGAATGGCTGATCGCCGGCATTGTTGACCAAGGCGCTGGGCATGCTCAGCGCCTTGACGAAGTCGTGAATGCCCCGGTACTGCGAAAGTCGTCCGCACATGGCTGAGCCCTCATGCTTACATCTGAGCTTAGACGATCCGTTGAACTAATAGGGCGTTAAAGCCGCGTGGCGTTTTGGCGGCATGAGTAGACACATTTTCACAGTTGAAGGTTAACTATTGGTTACAAAGTATGGCTAAAATGACATCTTTCGCCCCCATGTCGATTGTCGGCATGGCTCAAGAACGCGCCATCGGGACGCACTTTGTTCATTTCAGACGTGTGACGATTTCCGTGAAACTCATTATTGCCGCTATCTATGTCATCTCCATCGCGTATGTCCACTTGCGCGGTAAAGTGCGCCACAAACCAGGCCGCCAACTAAGCGACCACTCGACGTTTCTGGCGCCGATCAATTGCTTCCTTTATATGTTCTCGAAAATCCCCAATCGGCCTTATCTCAATCCCGCGGACTTTCCTGACTTGAGCCCATTGCAGGCTCATTGGGAAGAGATTCGCGCCGAAGGCCAGAACCTGCTCAAGGCCGGGGAGATCAAGCGCTCGAATCAATACGATGACGTCGGTTTCAATTCGTTTTTCAAAAGTGGCTGGAAGCGTTTCTATCTCAAGTGGTATGGCGACAGTCACCCATCGGCCGCGAAGCTCTGCCCGCGTACTACTGAACTGGTGCAAAGCATTGGCTCGATCAAGGCAGCGATGTTTGCCGAACTGCCACCGGGTTCCAAACTGGTCCGCCACCGCGATCCGTATGCCGGCTCGTACCGTTATCACCTGGGGCTGGAAACGCCGAACGATGCCGGTTGCTATATCAACGTCGACGGTGAGAGCTACCATTGGCGTGACGGCGAAGCGGTGATGTTCGATGAAACGTTCATTCATTACGCTGAAAACAGCACCCAGCAGAACCGCATCATCCTGTTCTGCGACGTCGAACGGCCGATGAAGTATCGCTGGGCGGCGGCGTTCAATCGCTGGTTCAGCCGCACAGTGATGGCGGCGGCGGGGGCACCGAACGATGCAGGTGACAAGACCGGTGCTATCAACCGTTTGTTTGCCAAAATCTACACGGTTCGCTTGCGCGGCAAAGCGCTCAAGAAGCGTAACCGCGCTCGCTATTACCTGGAGAAGTGGGCGATTTTTGGCGGGTTGCTGGCGATTTTTGTGCTGATCTGAGTTTTGCTTTGCGGCGCATTTAGTCATTGCGAGCAGGCCGGTATTTTCACCGCATAACCTATGGGCACTCCAATAACCAATCAGCCACGAGAACGCTTCGTGGCTTTTTTATCTGTGCTCGCTTTGGCTTTTTCTGCCGTTTTACCGGCACTCCTGGCACCGAGGCTGCGCTTGAGCAGTTCAGTCAGATCGATGACATCCGCGGTCCTGCGTTCCTCCTCGCCCGTAGCGGTTTCGACGATTTCGATCTTGCCTTCATTCGCCTTCTGCTCAACCAGCGCCATGATCTTGTCTTCGAAGCTGTCGCGGTACTCCTCGGGCGTCCAGTCGGCGCTCATGTCCTCCACCAGCCGTTTCGCCATCTCCAGTTCGCCCTTGGCCAGGTCCGGCTTGGTCACTTCACTGCCCAACTCCAGTTGATCCAGGCTGTGTACTTCGGCCGGCCAGCGCAGCATCACCAGAACCAGGGCAGACTCCAGCGGCATGACGGCCGCCAGGTGCTGGCGGGTATGCAACACTACGCGGGCGAGGGCGACCTTGCCGGTTTTGCCGAGGGTTTCGCGTAACAGCGCATAGACCTTGCCACCGCGTTTGTCCGGCGCCAAGTAATAGGGTGTGTCGATGTTTTGCAGGGGGATCTGCTTGCTGTCGACAAAGGCAAAAATGTCGATGGTTTGGGTCGACAGTGGATGGGCCGAGCGAATGTCCTCTTCGCTGAGCACCACGTAACGACCCTTTTCGTACTCGACGCCTTTGACGATGTGCGCCTGGGTGACCTCCTTGCCGGTGACCTTATTGACGCGTTTATAGCCCACCGGCTCCATGCTGCGACTGTCGAGCCAGTTGAAATCGATCCCGTGGGAAGACGTCGCCGAGACCAGCGCCACGGGGATGTGCACCAGACCGAAACTGATTGCGCCTTTCCAGATTGCCCGTGCCATCGTCGTGTTCTCGTCAGCCCATTGATGTTCAGGTGACCTGTTGCCCGGGGGAAAGTTTCAGTCGGCTGCGACCCGCTTTTGCGGGCTGATCGACGGTGCAGTCAACTGGTGTTACATCTTCTAAAGGAGGTTTTAGTTAACAAATCCGAACCCCGGGCGTAGCGTGGCTCTATTCACCCATTAAGTGTTGCACGCGCTTTTAGAGAGGTCTCCATGAACCGATGTGTGTTCGGCGTCATCGCACTGGCATTGAGCGGCGTGCTAAGCAGCCTGGCCCTGGCCGATGCCGCCGCGCCGCCATCCTCGCCCTTGCTGCTGGCCCAGAACCTGCCGGGCAGCACCAATAACAATCCTTACAACAACCCGATCCGCCGGGCCAATCCCAACAGCATGCAAGGCACGCGCCCCGGCATCCCGGTGATCCGCGGGCCGAGTACGGCGCCTGTGCCGCGACCACCGACCCTGGAGAACGGCGGTATCGGCAACCGTTATCCGCAGGATCGCCAGGCTCCTGCCAGCCCACCGACATTCATACCCAATCCACCTCATCGGGACGCAGACACCAGCAACCGTTGAACGGCAGGACAGAGGTCTTGCCAGCCATATTGACCACAAAAGGAATCGTGCATGTTGCGTAAGACCCTCCTGACCACGCTATTTGCCGGCGTAATGATCAGCACCGCGCCCGTGTTTGCCGCCCCCGCCCAAGAGCTGAAAAGTGAGGAGGGCACCCTCGAGGTCACGCCGATCGTTAAAGGTCTGGAGCATCCCTGGGCGCTGGCGTTTCTGCCCGGTCGTCAAGGGATGCTGGTGACCGAACGGCCGGGCAACCTGCGGGTGGTCAGTGCCGATGGCAAACTTTCGAGTCCGCTCAGCGGTGTGCCTCAGGTCTGGGCCAACGGGCAGGGCGGGTTGCTCGATGTGGTGTTGTCGCCCGACTTCAAGCAAGACCGCATGGTCTATCTGTCTTATGCCGAAGGCGGCGGTGAGGGCGGCAAGGCGGGTACGGCGGTCGGTCGCGGACGGTTGTCGGAAGACCTGACGGCCCTCAAGGATTTCAATGTGATCTTCCGCCAGGAGCCCAAGCTTTCGGTCGGCAATCACTTCGGCTCCCGTCTAGTGTTCGACCGCGACGGTTATCTGTTCATCACCCTGGGCGAGAACAACGATCGACCCACGGCGCAGGACCTCGACAAGCTGCAAGGCAAGGTCGTGCGGATCTATCCGGACGGCAAGGTGCCGAAGGACAACCCTTTCGTTGGGCAAAAAGGCGTTCGCCCGGAAATCTGGTCCTACGGCCATCGCAACCCGCAAGGCGCGGCGCTCAACCCCTGGAGCGGCACGCTCTGGGAAAATGAGCACGGCCCCCGGGGCGGTGACGAAGTCAACATCATCGAGCGTGGCAAGAACTATGGCTGGCCGATAGCAACCCACGGCATCAACTATTCCGGCCTGCCGATTCCGGAAGCCAAGGGCAAAATCGTCGAAGGTACCGTGGGCCCACAGCATGTCTGGGAAAAATCCCCCGGCCTCAGCGGCATGGCGTTCTACGATGGCGATCGCTTCAAGGCCTGGCAGCACAGCGTGTTTATCGGCGCGCTGGTGGGCCAGGAGCTGATCCGCCTGCAGTTCGACGGCGATAAAGTCATTCACGAAGAGCGGCTGTTGGGTGAGCTGAACAAACGGATTCGCGATGTGCGGCAGGGGCCGGATGGTTATCTGTATGTACTGACCGATGAAGACGATGGTGCCTTGTATAAGGTTGGGTTGAAGTAAACAGACTCGCACAACCTTTTTAGCAGCTGGCGTAGCCTGTGTTCGGCAGCTGCTACAGAACGTGTTTCTCCAGTCGCAGCGCGTCGGCATGGTCCTGGTAATAGTCATGAATCAGCCCGAATCGCCGATAACCGTTGCGTTCGTACAGAGCGATTGCCATCGGGTTGTCGATGCGCACTTCAAGTCGCAGGTAGGCGCAATCATGCTCAAGGGCGCAGGCTTCGGCGCGTTCGAGCAATTGCTTGCCCAGCCCACTGCCGCGAGCATCAACTGCGATCGCAATCGAGTACAGACGTGCCCGTGACGTACCCCGGTGAAACAACACCAGCGCATACCCCACCAATCGCTCGCCGCGTTGGGCCACCAGCAGTTGCCCATGAGCCCGGCTGATCATCCATCGAAAACTGCGCCGGTTGAGCCGGTCGGTGGTGAAGCATTGCTGTTCGAGTGCCAGCAGCGCTGGAACGTCTTCAATGACCGCCAGGCGAAAAACAGGATACATATGACCGCCGTAAAAGTTGTGTAACGAAACGGGACTTTCGAAAAAGTTCGTGCTTAATAGGAAAGGTCTTGTTCTCCAACGGATCAATCACTATGTCAGCGGTACAAGGTCATTGGCGCGAAGTATCCGAACAAACGTTGCCGGCGGCAATAACTTCTGCAAACTATTTAAATGCCTCGATCAGAACTTCCAGCCCGTTGATGATAATCGTCGAACGCAAGGAAGACTGGGCCTCCTACTTTCCCAGTGAAGACATCGTCAACGCCCAGGAATACCTCGAACAGACCCGTAACAACGAGCAGGGCAAACGGGTTCAGGTGATCAACCTGTGCCGCAGTTACAAGTACCTCGGGCACGGTTATTACTGCTCGCTGTTGGCCGAAGCGCGGGGGCACAAGGTGATTCCGTCGGTGCGGACCATCAGCGAACTGACCCGAAAGTCCCTGTATGGCCTGGCCTTGGACGATCTGGATAAAACCCTGGAAAGAGCCTTAAGTCATCATGTCTACAGCGACACCGAAGGTTTCACATTGACCCTGTACTTCGGCCAGACCTCCATCGAGCCATTACAGGAATTGGCTCGACAGTTATTCGAAGTTTTCCCCTGTCCGATATTGTTAGTTGAATTTCGCCGAACTAACGGTTGGCACATCGAAGGTGTAAAGTTTGGCACTCTGCATAAGTTGCGTGAAGATCAGGAAGATCAGTTTGCTAACGCGCTGGATAGTTTCAGTCGCAAAATCTGGCGCCTGCCGCGCTCCAGGCGATTGGCCCGTTATGACCTGGCCATTCTGCACGACCCGCAAGAAGCATTGCCGCCCTCCAACTCCAAGGCTCTGGACAATTTTGTCAGGGTCGGCAAGACGCTGGGCATCGATGTTGAACTGATCGAACGCAAGGACTACGCCCGAATCGCCGAATACGACGGGCTGCTGATACGCGAGACGACAAGCGTCGACAACCACACCTACCGTTTCGCGAAAAAAGCCGAGAGTGAAGGCCTGGTGGTGATGGACGATCCGGCGTCGATCCTGCGCTGTACCAATAAGGTTTACCTGACTGACTTGCTCAAGAGCCATCAGCTGGGCATGCCGGCCACTGAAATCCTCTACAAGGAGCGACCGGAAGATTTTGAGCGGGTAGGCGAGCGTCTGGGGTTTCCTTTGGTGTTGAAAATCCCCGACGGCTGTTTCTCAAGGGGCGTCATCAAGGTCGAAAGCCAGCAAGCCTTGCTCAAGGCCACCGCTGAACTGTTCGAACACTCGGTGTTGCTACTGGCTCAGGAATTCTTCTACACCGAGTACGACTGGCGCATTGGTGTGCTCAACCGCAAACCAATTTTTGCCTGCCAGTACTTTATGTCCAAGGGCCATTGGCAGATCTACAACCACAAGGCCAAAGGCCAGGACATCAACGGCGAATGCCGCACCCTGGCGGTTCACGAAGCGCCGCGAGCGGTGGTTGAACTGGCGGTGAAAACCGCGAATCTCATTGGCGACGGACTCTATGGCGTCGACCTCAAACAGTCCGGCGACAAAGTGGTGGTGATCGAAGTCAACGACAACCCGAACATCGACGCCGGCATCGAAGACGCGTACCTGCAGGACGATCTGTACACGCTGGTGCTGGAAGAGTTCGTCCGGCGGCTGGAGCTCAAACGCCGTGGTCAGGCTTGGTGAGTCCCCGTACCACCAGATACAACAACGGCCCCACAGACACGAAAATCGCCGTCACCAACAAATAAGGAACCACCGACAACCCTGACTGCCCGCGCTTGCGCGCATCCCGGTACATCCAGATACCGGCAAGCGTTGCCAACAGGTACAAATCAATGACCACCTGCGCGGTATCGGGCCGTGACATCAGGCTGATCCCGAAGTCGAGCAACGACTATTCGGCTTGCAGCATCACCGAAACGGTGTAGCCGGCGAAGGCGATCAGGGCAACGAGGGGCAGGGCGACAGACTTCATGGTTTCCTTCCTTGGGACGAATGAGCAGAATCGCCAGCCTACAGCGCCCGTTGAAAATTGGCCATTGACTTGCCATCAGCGTCCGGCTAATTTCCAGCCATGACTTCCACCGTATTGCGCTGCCAGCCAAGCATTATTACCGCCATTCCTTATTTGGCGGGCTAGCTCACGACTGCAGCACCCAACCCGCCCTAGAGGCGGGTTTTTAGTTTCTGTCTCTTGGGTTTTGAGCTTACCGGGCGCACGCAACCCGTGTAGGAGCTGCCGAAGGCTGCGATCTTTTGATTTTGCTTTTTTGGCGTCCATGAGGTTGCCGAAGATCAAGATCAAAAGATCGCAGCCTTCGGCAGCTCCTACACCGGTCGGGTAAACCCGGATACCGTAAAGGAGACGACCATGAACAGCACCCCCGCCCAGCAGAGTTTGCTTGAGCATTACGTGAAAAAGATCCTCGCCGCGCCGGTCTACGAACTCGCCGTGCGCACGCCGCTGCAAGCGGCACCGGCCTTGTCCGAGGCGTTGGGTAATCAGATCCTGCTCAAGCGCGAAGACTTGCAACCGACTTTTTCCTTCAAGATCCGTGGTGCTTACAACAAGCTGGTGAACCTGAGCGATGAACAGAAGGCTCGGGGCGTGATCACCGCATCGGCAGGCAATCATGCCCAAGGCGTAGCGTTGGCGGCTCGCGAGTTGGGGATTGCCGCCACTATCGTCATGCCCTGCACAACGCCGGAATTAAAGGTGTTGGGTGTGCACAGCCGGGGTGCCGATGCGGTGCTGCACGGCGAAAGTTTTCCGTTCGCCCTGGCCTATGCGCTGGACCTGGCACAGCAAACCGGCCGCACCTTTGTCTCGCCCTTCGACGACCCGGACGTGATCGCCGGGCAGGGCACCGTCGGCATGGAGATCCTTCGTCAGCACCAAGGGCCGCTGGATGTGATCTTTGTGCCGGTGGGCGGTGGTGGCTTGATCGCCGGTATCGCCGCGTACGTCAAATACCTGCGCCCGGAAGTGCGCATCATCGGCGTCGAGTCGGAACATTCCGCCTGTTTGCGGGCGGCCTTACAGGCCGGCGAACGGGTTGTGCTGCCAACCGTCGGCACCTTCGCCGATGGTGTGGCCGTCGCCCAGATCGGCGCGCATGGTTTCGAGGTCTGCCGGTTTTGCGTCGATGAAGTGCTGACCGTCAGTAACGACGAACTCTGTGCCGCGATCAAGAATATCTACGACGATACCCGCTCGATCACCGAACCTTCCGGCGCCCTGGCCGTGGCGGGCATCAAGCAGTACGTGGCGCAGACCGGCGCCCGAGGGCAGACCCTGGTGGCCATCGATTCCGGCGCGAACATCAACTTCGACAGCTTGCGTCATGTGGCCGAGCGCGCCGCATTGAGCGGCGCCCCGGTGTGAGGGATGGACCGTTATTCCTGAACGGCGTTCTCGACGCGGCTCGACGCCGACCAGATCCGGTAGCGCACTTCAACATCATTGGGCACGTAGAGCACGATCGGCAATTTGCTGTTGTAGCGCAGCTTGAAACCGTCACCGACCACCGGCACGAAGTCCTGCTTGCGCTTGCCGTCAGGACAGGCCATCAGGGTGCTCATCGGGCCGGTGACTTTTTCCAGCCGGTAGAACGGGTAACCCCAGCCTTCGAGGTTCTTTTCCTCAAGCATGCCGCCCAGACGCTGACGGTTGCAGTCGACGGTCAGGGTCTTGCCGGCCAGAATTTCGACCTGGTAGGCGTCTTCCTGTTTTTGCGGGGCGAGACGAATGACCTGGCGGGTAAAGCCGCTCTCCGGTTTGGGATACGGCGCGACGTCTTCGAGTGTCGCGGCCTGGGCTACGGACGACAGAACGGCAATTATCAGCCCGACGGTCGTGTTAAAGGGCAAAGCACCCATAATGCCTCCTTGCGTGTGTGTGGGGTCAGCAGATACTGAACGGATGGCCTCATTCTCACTGCCGTCCTCGGTCAATGCAAACCCGCCATCAGAGATGGGTTGCAAAATGCAGGTATCGAAAACAGTCCTTTCTTGCATTTTGCATGACGTGATGTGTTGCCTTCTTTGTTAAACCCTTGATTGGCCGACGAGCCGCAGGGCGAAATTCCGGGCATGTTTTATGCTGAAGCTGTCTTGAGCTGACCACGGTCCCGTTGAGTCAGCGCTGAAACAAAAAAACGGTCGGACGTTGGAACGATGAAGCCCGCAAGGAAGAAAAGAACGGGCGATCTGAGCTCCGACCGACAATTGATTTTCGATTGGCAATCTCATAATACCGAGAGGGTGGCCATGTTTCTTTCTGCCTTGGAACTACGCAATATCGTTGAAAGCAGTTTTCTTCCGAAACGCTGCCAATGCACGCTATCGCCGGATCTGTCGATGACCGTCAAGGTGTATTCGGACAACGAGACTGACCATCTCGACTTGTGCGTTACCGGCATAGACGCCCATCGCCTCAATGGGTGTCGGGAGATTAATCATCTGATCGCCGAGTTACGCACCGACCTTGAGCACAAGACCCATAGCCATTTGCCCAGCACTAAGTCGAAAGCTCATTAGCCGACTGTTTCACCCAATTCGAGCGACACGCGCCGGGTCTGGATAAACCCCAGACCCAGCGCTGATTCAACCAGGATCGCCAGCAAAATACCCGGCCCGGCATGACCATTGAGCCATTCGCCGAAGCCCAGCGCTGCCAAGCCGAAACAGCCAACCATAAAGCCGCTGCATATCGCACTTCTCGCTGCCGAGGGCGGTGCCTGCCGCACGAGATAAAACATCACCCCAAGCGCACCGAACAGCACCGCACTGCGCCTGGCCACAAACCCCGCTGCGGGCGAATACTCGATACTCCAGATCGCCAGCAACCATTGCGGCATCAAACCCCACACCAGCGCCAGCAGAAAGCAAAGCGCGGCGGTGAACGTTGAAAGCGTGCGAAACGAGAACGGCATGGCGAATCCTTTCGGCAGTAGAGGGGGACGCCGAAGCATAGCCTCAGAATCCCCGCAGGCCTACCGCCAAGTGCCGAATCAGAATCGTCTGTCAGCTCTGATAACTGCACGCGTCAGAAAGTTTTCGATAGGTAATTTCCGCAGGCTTGCCCGAGGTGCTATCGATGTACTTCATGTCCGCCGTGACCACTTCGCAGTCCAGCGTCGACGGTTCGGTCATGGAAATGACCTTGCCCACATTCAGCGGCATGCCGTAGTGATAAGGCACGGCCTGAGAGGACGACGTATCGTTGGCCTGAGCAAAACCGGCGAGTGCGGTGCAGGTGAGGGCGGTGGTCATCAGCAGTGTTCGCATGTTCATGATGGGTCTCCAGTGCAGAGGGGAAGCCAGTTCGATGCAAGAGCGTCGAACCTGCCGCACTGGGCGTCAGAGGGTGCTGAGGGAGTGCGGTCCAGTAAAGTTTTGGACCGTGGGGTTAAGCCATGGTTAACCGGGCTGAATACCGCCTGTCGTAAGGTAATGCTGTTCACTTAAGCAATTTCAGCCGCAACGCATTCCTTGTAGCAGCTGCCGAGCTCGCGAGGCTGCGTTCGGCTGCGAAGCAGTCGTCAAACCAGTGATTGCGGTGTGTCAGACAGACCGCACTAGCCGGATTCACGACTGCTTCGCAGCCGAACGCAGCCTCGCAGGCTCGACAGCTGCTACGGCCGAACGCAGGCTTCGACAGCTGCTACAGATCGCATTGCGGCTTAAGTGAATAATGTTATCTGTGAGGAGGGTTCTGGCGGATGTTTCATGCAGGAAAAAAGCTGCGGGAGCTTCGGCGTGTTCCTACAGGCGTGGTTGCTTTGTCGTCTTTCGCCGGCCGGCTGCGAGCGTTTACTGTTTGGCATCGCTGCAAAATCAGCGAACAGGTTTGGTCACCTGACTAACACTGCACATATATGTGCCATCATTCGCTCTGCGGACTTCTACGTCTCGTAGTGCGTTGCAATGGTGGCTGTGTGCAGGACGCTTTCGGGCGAGCCGTTTTGAGTGTTAGCGGTTGACCAAGCCTGTACACAGCCGCCTCCCATCGTTTGGTCACGGTGCTGGCGATTACTAACTAATACTCGAGTAATTACTATGCCAACGATAAATCCGTTTCCCGATCGTTACCGTTCAATCAAAAGTGGCCTTACCGACTCAAATCCCTTGGTGATCGACACAGAAGCCAATCCCCAAGACATCCTCGAATCCGCCCTCCAGCGCATCCGAGCCTCCAGCCAGTTACTTGAAACGCTCCACTGCCTGTGCTTCAAGCACGGTGACGTTCAAGACATCCCGCACATTACCCATGCGCTTTATCTGCTGACTCAGGATGGTTACGACCTGCTGCAGGTTGCGCAGCAGCGGATGATGGGCTGGAAAGCGCCTGCCTGACACCACAGCATGACAAACAAGCCAGTCCCTTATGGTCGCTGGCTTGTTTGCGGGACACACTAATTCATTGCTGTCCTGAAAACTAAGCCGTCCTCAGTTCACTGCTTCCCGCTTGAGGAATCATCGCGAGCTGGACCTCGACAGTATTTTCTTTTTTCGCCATCCAGCGATCGACGTTGATTTTATGTTCCGGCGCCTGGGTGGCAGAACCGTAAATGTCTTCGGGCGTCAGTTTAAGGAAGCTCAAGGCGTGCAGCCGTTGCCGGGCGGTATTCAATCGACCTATTTCCGCTCTCAGTAAACTCGCTTCTCGCTGGCTTGCCTGACGGTCGTATTGGAAGGAGTTGTTCAGTTCAGCTTCCTTCGTCTTCAAACGGTCCTGCATTTCTTGCAGTTGGTAGTAGACCTGATCGTACTCAGTCTTGGTCACCACCGTGGTTCCGCTTTCCTGGGTTTGCTGCCAGCGGCGCAATGTTGCCCAGGCGTACGGAATGTAGGAGGGCACCATGAAGTGATCGCTCATGTGGAACAGTTGCTTCACAAAAGCGGCACGGTCGGGCAGGTCCCCGACCTTTTTCAATGCCTTGGTGCAGGCGGCCTCTTCGATGGAGTCGCAACCTGGATCCCAGAGAACAGCGGATTGCTCACGTCCTTTAAAGTGGACGGGCATGAAGTGGTGCAAATTACCGTGGTGCCCGTATGGCGCGCCGCCAGTTCGCGACAGGCCTATGGCGAAAATAAGTGCGCCTAAAGGGGCGGTGACAAAACTGATGATTACGCCGGGCACCCAGATACTTTTACGAGTGTTCATCCAGGGCGCGGGAACACTTGGGATCGGGTCGTTGTTGTTGACCATGCGGTGATGGGCCAACTCTGCCGCGCCGTTGACGAAGTCTGCGTCGCCGGCTCGTGGGGAGCCGTAGGTGTAGAGAAGGACGTTGAATTTTTTGGTGTCGCGTCGAAGCGCTTCTGCAAGTAATGTTGCAATGGCTCCACCGAGGCTATGACCACAAACAATGACCTTTTGGTCTACGTGGAAACTCTCAAGATAGGTCAGAACAAAAGTACTCATAGCTCTATAGGCATCATAAAAGCCTTGGTGAGCTTTGCCTACGCCACCCGTGATAGGAACTTGCTCTGCATCGGTGTCTCGCAAGAAGTCCGCGCCCTCTAAAGTCCCTCGGACCGAGATTAGAATAATTTCATCATGGTGGGTTATGAACGCCTGGGTATCGGTGCCACCTTCGGCTTTGCCATCATCGAAGAAGTGCCATGTGGCAGGGGACTCTTGATTTGGACCCAATTCAGGTTTGTTTTGCTTGTACAGCGTGGGGTCGAATGGCAGGATCTCGAAACGCTTCGAATAAGGTATATCTTCATAAAGCGGGTAATAAGCAGTTGTTTGGTCTTTATTGACTTTCCAGGATTCCCTGAAACTGGCAAGGCTATTGCCAAACATATACCCGACGCTCGGGTCCAACGGGAATGATACTGTGTCGGTAGGCTGTTCGGCTGGTTCTTGGCCGAAGTTGCTGTAACTCAAACTGGCAAACAAAGATAGTTGATACAAATTCAAGGCGCTGAAATTATTGTCTTTCGATAGCATGGGACGGAAAGCCCGTAGCGGACGAACTTCAAGGACCGTGTGTTTGTCTGGAAGAAGAACAACGCCCCGTAATTCTGGTTTTTCCGGACCAAATCCGAGGTCACCCATTACGTTAAGGAGGTTGTAGTTTGGCGGATGCGCGCTTTTTGAAAGGGGAGGAAGATGAGCGAATTTCTCAACCAGATCTCTCACTTCGACATGAAAGAACTGGTCTGCTTTTGCTTTTGCAGGGTTATTTTCAACTCGCAGACCGTCCTTTCGCAGGAAACGGGTTTTTTCGGCCCGTACCTGCAATTCGCTGATTTTTAGTGGATAGTTCAGTCGTGTCATTAACCATTTGTAGTCCTTCTCGTCTCCTTTATAGGCACTATCAACGGTGAGGACCACGGGCCCTTCGTAAGTGTCACAAACTTTGGCAAAGCCTTCAGAATCTAAAATTCCTTCATGAGATTGTTCGGCACTATCTACAAGTTTGTAAGCTAAACCTGCATAGGGTTTACCATTCCCTGACTCATCCACAAGTTGAAAGCTAACCCAAGTGCCCCTGAGTGGGCAGGCTTGTTTAGTGTCAGTCAGTAGCGGTTGTACTGGTTTTTTTACCGGCATGTGTGAATTTCCTTATTCGGTGCAAGTCGGATAGACGGTGCAGTCACGTCCATCTGGCATTTTAAAAGGTTTAAAATTTGTTTTATTGTCTCCGCAGAACGCGTAGGGGTCTTCAAGGCTGTCACCCATGCAGCGTTTCCAGCCAGCAGGGAACTTCACCCAGTTATCACCTACGGCCGGGCTCTCCTCGCTTGAAATAGCGAAAATTACTTTTATGGTCTTTCCCGCGAACTGAGCACGTTGCATGGGCGCTTTAACATCTGAGTCACTTGCCTGATCCGGCGTTTCCACAGATTTACATTTCAGAAGCTTTACAATGTAACGGTCAGGTCCAGCAGTGCGAAAGAACCATTGGCACTGCTTCTGCAATACCAAAACTGAGGGAGGAACGGGACTGTCTGCATTTCCATCTCGGAACGAGACCCCTGTGTGGGCCCTGCCTACATTCCGGAAGTCAGCACCATATTTGGCATCAACCTCATATGCAAAGGTGTCAAGAACCAAAGGGCAGCCACCTTCATTGCTGGTTAGTGGTACTTCGAAATGTGCCGTCTGAGCATCATTATTAAGCTTTTGCTCAAAAAATTTTAAGCCAGGATAGTTTCTGCCTTTTCGAGGCGGGACTTTGCAGCTTTCTCCGGTACGAGGCACATAGGATGCTTCGCCTTTAATGCTGAATCCGGGTGGCAGTTCAGTTATTAGCGTGAAGCTATCCTGTTGTGCAACGGAGCATCCTGTAGCCCCGAGCGTCCCCAAGCCGATGGCCGCAGCTCGAACAAGCCCAGTGAAAAAGTCTCGAGAAAACATTTTATTGTCCTTGTTCAGTGCAGTTGGGATAGACGGTGCAATCACGTCCATCCGGCATTTTGAAGGGTTTGAAATCTGTTTTATTGCCATTACAAAATGCGTATGGATCCTCAAGACTGTCGCCCATGCAGCGTTTCCAGCCCGTGGAGAACTTCACCCAGTTGTCACCAACGGCGGGTCTTTCCTCGCGTGATACATCGAAAACCACTTTTATCGTTTTCCCCGCCAACTGAGCTCGTTGCAAGGGACCTTTTGCCACTGAGCCGTTCGCCTGTTCGGGAGTTGCCACCGATTTACATTTCAGAATTTTAACGATGTAACGATCAGGCCCAACCGTGCGGAAAAACCATTCGCACTGCTTCTGCAATATCATGGGGGAGGGAGAGGTGTGGCTGTCTGCAGTTCCATCCTGAAAGGCAATGCCCGTGTAATCCCTACCTAAATCGAGCCGTGCAGCCCCATACTTTCCGTCAACCTCATATCCAAAGGTATCAAGTACCAAAGGACAACCACCTTCCTTGCTCGTCAGCGGAACTTCGAAACGCGCCGTTTGTGCATCGTTACTCAGCTTCTGCTCAAAAAACTTCAAACCCGGATAGTTCCTGCCCTTTCGAGGAGGGACCGTACAAGCCTCTCCCGTTCTAGGCACATAAGACGCCTCACCTTTAATGCTGAACCCCGGCGGCAATTCCGTCACCAGCGTAAAACTGTCAGCAGATCTAACCGAACAACCAGAAACCGCCATGACACCCGCAACAGCGAACAACCAAAGCAAACGTCCCGAAAAGGTTGCGTTAGACGCCTCAACCTCACCCACGCTCTGACTGACCCAGCTGCGCATCAAACACCCGCTGACACCGCGCAAAATGTTGCTCTGGCGTCTCACCCGGCAGCGGTTGCCAAGCCACATCCTCCGCGCACTTGGGATCAAGCCTCAGGCTGAGCATGAACTCGCGCTGTTCCGGCGTGTTCCATTGCCAGGCCTCAAGCAGGTCCATCTGTTCTTCCAGCCATTCGCGCACGTTGCGGGTTTCGGAGAGTTTGGCGGCGGCCTCGATGTGGTACACCAGCAACCAGCGTTTCAGGTTCTCGCGCAAGATGCCGCGTGTGCGCTCCGGCGAGTTTGGAATTCGCATCCACGGCGCCGGGTTTGGCACCGGGTACATGCCGGGCCTGGCGTTATCCGCGCTTTTCCACTGCGCCTCGTCCCAATACAGCACGCTGCTGATCGGGCCCAGCAGCAAGGGGCGTTCGGCTTCGCTCAGGTTGGCGAGGCAGCGTGCAATCACGCGGTTGTCCTGAAAACGGAACAGCGAACGTTCGCCGTCTTCCTCAATCACCATTCGGGCCTGCCAGTGTTGGGTCAGGCCGTCGAGGTCGGCCTTGTCCATGCTGCCGATCCAGCCCCAGTTGCGCTGTGGGTCGTCCAGCAGTTTGCGGAAGGCATCGGCGCCGGGGTTGTGCAGTTCGGTCAGCCACGGGCTGATAGCGGCGAACTCGGCGTATTGGGTGCGTCGATAGAGTTGCACCGAGCGCTGCATCAGGCCGGCGCCGTACAGCGAGGTGACGGGGTTCGGTTCGGCGAGGCTGTCGAGGGCCAGGATCAGGACGCGATTGAGTTTTGCTTGTTCGCCAAGCCAGTTGTTCAGTGCGTCGCTCATGCTGTTGCCCCCAAATCACATTTGCCTTCACGGCAGGCTTCGCAAATCGGGCAGCGGATGTCGCCGGCCGCTCGGGCGGCTTTGGCCATGGCCATTTGCACGGCGGCCGGGACGAGCAGGGCACCAGCCTTGTCTTTGGCGGCGGCCCATGGGATGACGGGGTCGAGAATCTGAATCCCCGTGCCCGCGCCGGGAGCGCCACCCGAATTCACCTTCACCTCAGCCCCACTGATCGTCACACCCCCCGCATCAATCTTCACAAAACTCCCGCCAGCCTTGGCCGTGAGCTCCATGCCACCCTCAACCACTACCTTCTCGCCAGCGTTGTAATGAATCTCCTGACCGGCCTCGACAAACTGCGCGGTGCCCACCTTCACATGCTGGGTCACGCCCACAGTGAGGTGATCATCCGCCCGCGCTTCGGTCTTGCGATCCAGATGGGTGAGGCGATGCTCTTCCACCTTGAACTCGCTGAACACATTGGCCTCGACCGTGTCATGCCGTTCATTGCCGACGCGGATCTTCTGGTCGTGCTCGAT
Source organism: Pseudomonas sp. B21-019 (assembly GCF_024749225.1). Taxonomy (NCBI): domain Bacteria; kingdom Pseudomonadati; phylum Pseudomonadota; class Gammaproteobacteria; order Pseudomonadales; family Pseudomonadaceae; genus Pseudomonas; species Pseudomonas sp. B21-019. Next base: position 3,296,239 of record NZ_CP087193.1, on the reverse strand, counting down.
GTTTTCATCCCAGTCGCGCTGGGCGTGCAGGTAGATCTGTTCCGCACCTTTTTTGTCTTCGATGCGAAACTCGTTGTAGCCCTTGCCGCCCGGGGAGCTGAGGGTTTTGAAGGTGCTGCGGGTCTTGTTCGCCGGCAGGTCGTAGGGGACGACGTTTTCCTTGTGGTACAGGCAGCCGGTGATCAGCGGCTGGTCGGGGTCGCCTTCGAGGAAGGTGACGAGCACTTCCATGCCGACTCGCGGGATGGCGATGCCGCCGTAGGCATTGCCGGCCCAGCCGCTGGCGACGCGCAGCCAGCAGCTGGTCTTGTCGTCGGCCTGGCCGTCGCGGTCCCAGTGGAATTGCACTTTGACCCGGCCGTATTCGTCGCAGTGGATCTCTTCCCCCGGCGGGCCGGTGACGATGGCGGTCTGGCTGCCCAGCACTTGCGGTTTCGGGTGTTCCAGGGCTGGGCGGTAATGGGCGTCCCACGGGGTGGCGAGGAAGCGGTTGCGGTAGCCCTGGTGGAAATCGTCCTTGCTGTCGGTGACGTCGCTGGTGATGTTCTCGCCAAGCACTTGCGGCTGTTTGCCCTCGTGGACGATTTCCAGCAGCAGCCAGAGGTCGTTCCATTCGGCGCGCGGGTGTTCGCTGAGGGCCAGGAAATGGCCGCTGACCAGGGTCGGTTCGTCGCCTTTGCCTTCAGCCAGTTGGTAGTCGCTGCGATGGCGTTCCAGGGCGCGGGTCGCCAGTTGCTTACCGCGCGCGCGGTCGGTGAAACGGCCGGGGTAGTCGTAGTCTTCGAGGTCCGGGGCGAACGCGCTTTTGGCCGCGCTTTCCGGCAGCAGCCGGGGCTTTTCGAAGTCGTAGTCGCGGCGGCTGACGCGGGTGGTGCGGGTTTCCAGGCGCAGGTTGAAGCGCTTGATCACCGTCTTCTCGGCGGCCATGCCGGAGTCCTGCTGGTAGCTCACCGGCGCCAGTTTGCGGAACACCGTCTGGTCATCGCCGAACACCAGTTTGTGGCCGCTGGCCGAGTGCTGGAAGTGGAAATGGATGCCTTCCTCTTCGCACAGGCGCTGGATGAAATGCAGGTCGGATTCGTCGTACTGCACGCAGTACACGCGCTCCGGGTAGATCGCGCCGAGCTGGAAGCTGTAGGCGTCGGCCAGAATGCCGCGGGCCTCGAGCACCTGGGCGATGATCTTCGGCACGCTGAGGTGCTGGAAAATCTGTTGGTCGTGGTTGTGGCGCAGGTAGGCAAGTTGCGGCACCAGGCTGATGCTGTAGCGGGTCAGGCTCTTGCCGGAATCGCCTTGCTCGATGCGGTACACCAGGCCATGGATTTTGCCCTGGCCGGTGGCGCCGAAGGTCAGGCAGCCGGGTTTGTGCAGCAGCTCTTCGAGTTTCAGGTCGGGGCGGGTGCTGACCAGTTCGATGTCGAAACAGAACGGCTGGTTGAGGGCCTCACGGCCGATGAAGCTGAGCACCTGAAGGTCGACGGAAATGCCTTCGAGGGTGAGGGAGATATGGATTGCGTTTGCGTCCAGCATGCCTTGAATTCCGTCCTTTGAAAAAGCAGGGGCGGATGGTGCAATATTAAAGAGCCACATTCAAGGCGCAAATGCCGTAGGTCAAGGGCCTGACGCTTGTAGGGCTTTCCCCTATAGCTGAGGTTTTGCACGATGAATACAGGCACTTTTCGAGGCAATTGACCGCTACGCCAGATAAAAAAGAAGGCCCCACAGATGGGGCCTTCGTTTATGACTCAGCCAATAAATTCAAAGCGATTGCAAGGAAATGGTCGCGCTCTGAGAGTTTTGCTGGCTGTCAGCATCCATCCAGACCCACTGCGTACCGTCGCCTTGCAGATTATTGGAAATGCTCTGAATCTGCGAGTAGCTGATCTTGACGGCCCCAACTTCACTTGCAGTAGGCCCGATCGTGGTGACCTGGCCGGAGAGCAGGCCGTTCGAGGTCTCATTGACGACGAACACGGTCGCCTGCGCCTCACGGAACTGGCAGGAGAGGAACTGTGTAATGGTGCTGGTGATCGTCAGGTTCATCCATTTTGATGGGGGGACCGCATAGTAGCGGGTGTACTTGTTGAACGGATGCTGCTCACCATCGGCCGGCAGCGGATAGTTGCTGAGCCCCGATGTGTTGGTCGGCATGCTGACACTTCCCAGCCAGATTTCGACCTGTGATTTACCGGCGTTGCTGGACAGTGAGACCGAAACGGTTTGAGTATCGGTGCCCGAGACAAAGCCCAATGATGCCAGGCCTGCATTGGCCGTGGTGCCAGGTACCGTGATCGGTACGGGCGGCTGGCTGTTGCTCCAGTTCACGGAGACAGTCGAGTTGTTGTCATTTTGCGCGGAGTTGTAGATAAAGATCCCATACAGCTGGCCTGGGCTAAGCGCGGTACAGGTGGCTGTATCACCTGCGGTGAGCGTAATGCGTTGTCCGCCGTTCCAGTTAATTTGGGCAGCTGAGATAGCGACACTTTCCATGTTGGAGTTCCTTTTCCTGTTGTGGGGGTATAAGGATTGCGCACAGCAGTTATCCTTACCTGCGCTGTGCGTGGAAAAGAGACTAGTTGAAGGTATGTAACGGTCAAGTAACTACTTGGTTGTAGTCGGTTACGTTTTTGGAATAGCTGAAAGTGTAAAACGCTATAAATTTACTTCGGAAATAAAAATATAAAACTGTCAATGGCCGCCTATCTTTTGTCTGGGTTAATATTTTTTAATTTGCAATAAGAATATATCTAAAAAATATAATGGGCGTAAAAATACAACAGCCAATGAAGAAAACTATACGGGCTGTCTTTTATTCAAATCCACCGGCAGGTCCTGAAATCAGGACCTGCGATAGAAGAGGCATGGGGGCGCGAATTTCAGTCCAACTGCCGCCGATACGGCAAATCCGGCCCGGTCTTGCTGCAGGTCAGGGCGGCGGCGCTGACGGCGAATCTGAGCATGGCATCGATCTGCTCCTTGCTCAGCTGTTGCAAACCGTCGACTGAATCCAGCTGCTGCTCGGTCAGCCAGGTAATCAGCGCCGCCTGGAAGGTATCGCCAGCCCCGACGGTGTCGGCAATCTTCACCGAACAAGCCGGCACCGACCATGTGCCATGAGCCCGGCTGAACACCGTCGCCCCCTGACCGCCACGGGTCAGGAACACCAACTGACAACGATGTTCCAGCCAGCCTTCGATCACGCGCTGCGGATCCTGCTCGGGATACAACAGGCTCAAATCTTCGTCGCTGACCTTGATCAGGTCGGCAAGCTCCACCAGGGTGGCGATCCGTGAACGCCACAACTCGATATTCGGCTCGGGATTCAGGCGCACGTTCGGGTCGAGGCTGATCAGGCGTTTGCCACTTTCGCGCTGCACCAGCGCCAGCAAGGTATCGGCAACCGGTTGCACCACCAGCGAGAACGAGCCGATGTGCAAGCCGCGCACTTCAGGCCCCAGTTGCGGCAGATGCGCAAGGCTCAATTGCCGGTCAGCGCAGCCTTCGCCGCGAAAGCTGTAATGGGGCGAGCCATTGGCACCGACCGCCACCATCGCCAGCGTGGTCGGCGCGGCAAAGTCCACGAGGTAATCCGGGCGCACGCCTTCATCCTGCAGCACTTGCTGCAACCGTCGGCCGAGGTAATCGGTCGACAGCCCGGCAAACAACGCGGCATCCACGCCCAAACGACGCAAACCTACCGCGACATTGAACGGCGAGCCTCCAGCAATTGCCTTGAAATTCACTTTGGACGCCAAGCCACTGGCATCGTCTTCACTGAAGAAATCGAACAGCGCTTCACCACACACCAGATACATAGTTGCTCGCTCTTTAAAGGGTTGCGACATGCTGTTGATAGCGTTCGTAGGCCTGCTGACAGGCCTGTACATTTTCTGCAATCGGCAGGGTTTCACTGGCCAGGTCGAGCTTCACGCAGCGCTCGCACAAGTCCGCCAGGCTGTCTTCGTGGCCGTTTGCCCAGGACTTGCACCACGCCGCCTGAATCGCTGCGCCAAGCGCCGCGGCCTCGCTGTGTTCGGTACAGATCACTGGCGTATTCATGATGTCGGCGACGATTTGCCGCCACACCGGGCTCTTCGAACCGCCGCCGGTCAGGCAGATGCTGCGGCTTTGTAAGCCATTGTGGCGCAGCAGGTCCAGCCCGTAACGCAAACCGAAGGTGGTGCCTTCCACCACGGCGCGGCACAGGTTGGCCCGGGTCAGGTTGGTCATGGTCAACCCCAGCAGGCTGCCGCTGGCATGGGGCAGGGCGGGAACGCGTTCGCCATTGAGGAACGGCAGCATGCACACGCCTTCAGCACCAATCGGCGCGTGTTCGACCAAGGCGTTGAACTGCTCGATATCCAGTTCGAATAACTCGCGAATCGCGCCGGTGGCATTGGTCAGGTTCATGGTGCAGATCAGCGGCAACCAGCCACCGCTGGAGGAACAGAACGTCGCCACCGAGGCGTCCGGGCTGACGTGCGCTTGCTCGGCATAGGCGTAGACCGTCCCCGAAGAGCCGAGGCTCATGGTGATCGCGCCAGGCTTGATGTTGCCGGTGCCGATCGCGCCCATCATGTTGTCGCCACCGCCGCTGGAGACCAGGGCCTTGGGGTTGATGCCCAGATGCTCGGCGATGCCTGGCAGGATCGTACCGACCGGCTGGTGGGCATCGATCAGCTCCGGGAGCGCGGCTTGCAGGCGCCCGGTGGGATCGATGTCGCGCAGCAGTTGCAAGTCCCACTGGCGCGTACGCACGTTGAAATAGCCGGTGCCCGACGCATCGCCGTACTCGCTGCAACTGCGGCCGGTAAGCCAATAGTTGAGGTAGTCATGGGGCAGCAGGATGCGGGCGGTCCGGGCGAAAATTTCCGGGTGCTGTTCTTTGGTCCAGAGCAGTTTCGACACGGTATAGCCAGGCGCGATGACCACGCCGAGGCGTTCCAGGGAGCCTTTTTCACCGCCCAGATGGGCGAGCAAGCGGTCGTTCTCCGGGGTGGATTCGGTATCGCACCAGAGCTTGGCCGGGCGCAGTACCTGGCCGTGATCGTCGAGCAGCACCAGGCCATGTTGCTGGCCAGAGACACCGATGCCGAGAATGGCCTGACCATCGACATCCGCGGCGAGCAACGCTCGACGGGTGGCCTGGGTAAAGGCTTCCAGCCACTGGGCGGTGTCTTGCTCGCGACGGCCGTTGGCGCCGCTGATGAGGCTGTGGACAGCAGCGCCCTGACCGAGGACCTGACCGCTGTGCGCGTCGAGGATCACGGCTTTGGTGCCTTGGGTGCCGCAGTCGATGCCCAGGAATAGTTGTTGGTTTGCCATGGAAACACCCTACCGAAGATTGTTCCCACGTTCTGCGTGGGAATGCATCAATGGACGCTCTGCGTCCGCTTCTGGATGGGACGCGGAGCGTCCCGGGCTGCATTCCCACGCCGAGCGTGGGAATGATCAGACGGCCAGCACTCGTTCGAGCGTCTGCGTCACGCCAACCTCCCGCAAGCTGTTACAGCACCACTCGAACGCCGCGACGAACTCTGGCGAACGCGGAATCGCCGTGCCGAAAATCTCCTCAACCTCCAGCAGCCGCTGGGTGATCAACGCATCATCGACCACCAGCGCCTGACAGAACGCCGCCCGCGGATCCGGAATTGCATAGGTCTGACCGTTCTCATCCACGCCTTTGAGGTACAGCGCCCAGGCCGCCACCACCAGCGCCGCACGTTTGGTTTCGCGGCCATCGGCGATCAAGCGGTTGAGGGTCGGCACAGTGAATTTCGGAAACTTCGACGAACCGTCCGAACACACCCGCTCCAGTTGATCGGCAATCGCCTGATTGGAGAAGCGCGCCACCAGGGTGTTTTTGTACTCGGTCAAATCGATGCCCGGCACCGGCGCCAGTTGCGGCGTCACGTCCAGGTCCATGTAGGCGCGCATGTAGCGCACGAACAGTGGGTCGTTCATGGTTTCGTGAACGAAACGGTAACCCTTCAAAAAACCCAGATAAGTCAGGGCCAGGTGACTGCCGTTGAGCAGTTTAATTTTCATTTCTTCGTAAGGCGTGACGTCGTCGGTGAATTGCACGCCGACCTTTTCCCACGCCGGGCGACCGTTGACGAATTTGTCCTCCAGCACCCACTGCACAAACGGCTCGCAGACCACCGGCCAGGCGTCGTCGATGCTGTGTTTGTCATGCAATTGCAGGCGATGCTCGATGCTGGTCATCGGCGTGATGCGGTCGACCATGGCGTTGGGGAAGCTGACGTTGCACTCGATCCAGTCGCGCAGGTCGGTATCGCGCAGGGCAGCGAATGCGAGCAAGGCTTTACGGGTCACTGCGCCGTTGTGCGGCAGGTTATCGCAAGACATCAGCGTAAACGCGGGCGTGCCGGCTGCACGCCGTTTGGCCAGCGCGGCGCAGAGGAAGCCGAACACGGTTTTCGGCGCGTTCGGATTGGTCAGGTCGTGCTGGATCTGCGGCAGGTGCGCCATGAACTCGCCGTTGCTGTCGTCGATGCAGTAACCGCCCTCGGTGATGGTCAGCGAGACGATGCGAATCTCGGGGCTGGCCAGTTTATCGATCAGCGCCTCGGCGCCGTCTTCGGCCAGCAGCATGTCGCGGATCGCGCCGATGACTCGCACTTCGGTGTCGTCGGTATCGCCGAGTTCAAACAGGGTGAACAGGTAATCCTGCTCTTGCAGATCGTCCCGGGCTCGACGGTCTTCAGCGCGCAGGCCAACCCCGCAGATAGCCCAGTCCAGTGCTTCGCCGGTGTTCATCAAGGCGTCGGTGTAGTACGCCTGATGGGCGCGGTGGAAACCGCCGACGCCAATGTGCGCGATGCCCTGGCGGGTGTCGCTCAGGGTGTAGGCGGGCAGGGCCACCTCGGGGGCGAGGCGGTTGAGGTTGGATTTATTCAGTTTCATCGCATGCTCTCTGAAATCAGGCTGCGGCGCGCAGTGGACGGGTCAGCGCCACGCCGTCGGCATCAAATAAATGGCAGTGTTCGGCGTCCAGGTGCAGGCTCAGGGTTTCGCCATAACGGCTCGCCAGATCGCCGCGAACGCGCATGGTCAGCGCTTCACCGGACGAGGTCAGGACGTGGCAGAAGGTGTCGCTGCCCAAACGTTCGCTGACATCGGCGGTGACTTGTAGCGTGCAATCGCCGGGTTGCGCCAGCTCCAGATGTTCCGGGCGAATGCCCAGGGTCACCGCGCCGCCGACGCTCAGGTGGGCCGCGCTCAGCGGCAGAGTGATGCGGGTGCCGGCGTCCAGCAGCACTTCGCAGCCCCGGCTTTCAACACGGGTGACTTTGCCTTTGAGGAAGCCCATTTTCGGTGTGCCGAGAAAACCTGCGACAAACAGGTTGGCTGGCTGGTGATACAGGTCCAGTGGCGAACCGACCTGCTCGATCTTGCCGCCGTTGAGCACGACGACTTTGTCGGCCATGGTCATGGCTTCGACCTGATCGTGGGTCACGTAGATCATGGTGGCTTGCAGTTCTTTGTGCAGGCGCAACAGTTCCAGGCGCATTTGTACCCGCAGGGCGGCGTCGAGGTTGGACAGCGGTTCGTCGAACAGGAAGATTTTCGGGTTGCGCACGATGGCCCGGCCGATCGCTACGCGCTGACGCTGACCGCCGGACAGCTGTTTCGGTTTACGTTCGAGCATCGGCCCGAGTTCCAGAATGCGCGCTGCTTCACCGACCTTCTTCTCGACTTCGGCTTTCGCTACACCGGCCAGGTCGAGGGCAAACGACATGTTTTTGCGCACGCTCATGTGCGGGTACAGGGCGTAGGTCTGGAACACCATCGCCAGGTCGCGCTTGGCCGGGCTGACTTCGGTGATGTCGCGACCATCGAGCTCGATGGTGCCGCCGCTGACTTCTTCAAGGCCGGCGATCAGCCGCAGCAGGGTGGACTTGCCGCAACCCGACGGGCCGACGAACACCACGAATTCCTTGTCGTTCACTTCCAGGTCGATGCCTTTGATGATGGAAAAACCTTCGAAGCCTTTTTGCAGATTTTTGATTTTCAGGTTGGCCATGATGATGGGCCTCCGCTTTGAGATTCGGGTTGAGCTTGCAGCCTTCAAGATCAAAAGATCGCAGGCTGCGCCAGCTCCTACGTTGGGATCGCGTAGGCCTGGAGGTCCTTGTAGGAGCTGCCGAAGGCTGCGATCTTTTGCTTCTGATTCATTTCACAGCGCCAAACGACAGGCCGCGGACCAGCTGTTTCTGGCTGATCCAGCCGAAGATCAGGATCGGCGCGCAAGCCAGGGTCGATACCGCCGACAACTTGGCCCAGAACAAACCTTCGGGGCTTGAGTAAGAGGCGATCAGTGCGGTCAGTGGCGCGGCTTTGGACGAGGTCAGGTTCAGCGACCAGAACGCCTCGTTCCAGCACAGGATCAGCGACAGCAACACCGTGGAAGCCAGGCCGCCCTTGGCGATCGGCAGCAGCACCCGGACCATTTCCTGCCATAGGGTGGCGCCGTCCAGGCGTGCCGCTTCGAGGATGTCCTTGGGGATGTCTTTGAAGTAGGTGTAAACCATCCAGACTACGATCGGCAGGTTGATCAGCGTGTAGATCACGATCAGCGCGATTCGTGTATCCAGCAGGCCAAAACTCTTGGCCAACAGGTAGATCGGCATCAGCACGCCCACTGGCGGCAGCATCTTGGTGGAGAGCATCCACAGCAGCGTGCCTTTGGTGCGCTGGGTTTCGTAGAACGCCATGGAGTAGGCGGCCGGCACCGCGATCAGCAGGCACAATGCCGTGGCGCTGAAGGAAATCACCACCGAGTTCCAGGCGAAGCTGAAGTAATCGCTGCGCTCGTTGATGTGCAGGTAGTTCTCCAGCGTCGGCGTGAAGATGAACTGCGGCGGTGTGGCGAACGCGTCGATTTCGGTCTTGAAACTGGTCAGCACCATCCAGAAGATCGGGAAGAAAATCAGGATCGCGATGGCCCAGGCCAGGGTGCCGAGCAGCAGGCTTTGCAGACGACGGGATTGTTGAAGAGTCATGGCGCAGGCCTCAGGCTTTGTCTGTCAGGTTTTTGCCGATCATGCGCACCAGCACGATGGCCGCGATGTTGGCAATCACCACCGCGATCAAACCACCGGCGGAGGCCATGCCAACGTCGAACTGCACCAGCGCCTGGTTGTAGATCAGGTAGGCGAGGTTGGTCGAGGCGTAGCCGGGGCCACCGTTGGTGGTGGTGAAGATTTCGGCGAACACCGACAGCAGGAAAATGGTTTCGATCATCACCACCACCGCAATCGGCCGTGCCAGGTGCGGCAAGGTCAGGTGCCAGAAGATGGCGATCGGTCCGGCACCGTCCAGGCGCGCTGCTTCTTTCTGTTCCTGGTCGAGGGACTGCATGGCGGTCATCAGGATCAGGATCGCGAAGGGCAGCCATTGCCAGGACACAATGATGATGATCGACAGCAGCGGGTAGTGCGCCAGCCAGTCCACCGGCTGCGCGCCGAACAGCTTCCAGATGTAGGCAAGAATCCCCGAGACCGGGTGAAAGATCAGGTTCTTCCAGATCAGCGCACCGACAGTGGGCATGATGAAGAATGGCGAGATCAACATCACCCGCACGATGCCGCGACCGAGAAACTCACTGGCCTCCAGCAACGCGCTGATCAATACGCCGAACACCACGCTGATCAGCAACACGCTGCCCACCAGCAATAGAGTATTGGTGGCGCCGGGCAGGAAGCCCGAATCGCTCAGGAAGTAGCTGAAGTTCTCCAGCCCCACGAATTCGTTTTCGCCGGGGTAGAGCAGGTTGTAGCGGATCATCGAAAAGTAAATGGTCATGCCCAGGGGCACGATCATCCACAGCAGCAGCAACGCCACCGAGGGGCTGACCAGAAACCAGCTGGGGTTGGTCAACCGGCTTTTACGCACCGGTTGCGGGATGTCCATGTGAGCTTTGACAGTGGTTGAAGTATTCATGGCGATCAGAACCGATTGGGAACAGACAAATGAAGATCAACTGTAGGGGCGAGGCTTGTGTGGTGAGGGAGCTTGCTCCCGTTCGGCTGCGAAGCAGTCGCAAAGTGTTTTGGGGCCGCTTCGCGACCCAACGGGGGCAAGCCCCCTCGCCACACAGCCTCGCTCCTACAAGTGCGCGGGGTTATTTGGGATAACCGGCGCGCTTCATCTCACGTTCGGTGGTTGACTGGGCGGCGGTCAGGGCCTGGTCGACTGTGGTCTGGCCGATCAGCGCCGCCGAGAACAGCTTGCCGACCTGGGTGCCCACGGCCTGGAACTCAGGAATCGTCACCAACTGGATACCGATGTAGGGCACAGGCTTTTGCGACGGTTGGCTCGGGTCCGCGGCTTTCAGCGATTCCAGCGTCACCTTGGCGAACGGCGCGGCCTTCATGTAAGCCTCGGTGTAGGTCGAAGCGCGAGTGCCAGGTGGCACGTTGGCGATGCCGTTTTTTTCCGCGACCAGGGCTCCGTACTCCTTGGACGTGGCCCAGGCGCTGAAGGTTTTCGCCGCTTCCTTGGCCTTGGAACTGGTTGGGATGGCCAATGCCCAGGAATACAGCCAGGCAGAACCTTTGTCGGTGACCTGATGCGGTGCGTAAGTAAAGCCGACGTGGTCGCTGACTTTGCTTTGGGTTTTGTCGGTCACGAACGAGCCGGCCACACTGGCATCGACCCAGATCGCGCACTTGCCGCTGTTGAACAGCGCCAGGTTCTCGTTGAAGCCGTTGCTCGATGCGCCGGGCGGGCCGGACTTTTTCATGGTGTCGACGTAGAAATTCAGCGCATTTTTCCACTCAGCGCCGGTAAATTCCGGCTGCCATTTCTCATCGAACCAGCGCGCGCCATAGGCGTTGGCGACAGTGGTGATCAGCGCCATGTTTTCGCCCCAGCCAGCCTTGCCGCGCAGGCAGATGCCGTACTGTTCTTTATCTTTATGGGTGAGTTTGCTGGCGAATTCGCCGATCTGTTCCCAGGTCGGGCGCTCCGGCATGGTCAGCCCGGCGTCCTTGAACAGGTCGGTGCGGTAATAGGTGATGGAGCTTTCAGCGTAGAACGGCAGGGCATAGAGCGAGCCCTTGACTGAAAGGCCTTCACGCACCGAAGGGAAAACGTCGTCGAGGGCGTAGTTGGCCGGCAAGTCCTTCATCGGTTCCAGCCAACCCTTGGCACCCCAGAGTGCGGCTTCGTACATGCCGATGGTCAACACATCAAACTGCCCGCCCTGGGTCGCGATGTCGGTGGTCAGGCGTTGGCGCAGGACGTTTTCTTCAAGCACCACCCAATTGAGTTTGATGTCCGGATGCTCGGCCTCGAAGGTTTTCGAGAGCTTTTGCATGCGGATCATGTCGCTGTTGTTGACGGTGGCGATGGTCAGGGTCTGAGCGCCGAGGCTGACGCTACTGAGGGTCATGCAGGTGAGGGCAAGCAGAGCTTTTACCGAAGGTTGCATCGTGCACTCCTTTTCTGCACCCCGAGGGTTACAGAAGGACAGTTATTGTTTTTGTGTCTTCCTGCGGAGGGAAGAATGTGCGCTGATTACAGCCTTCAAACGCAGGGCTGACAAATCATCCCTAGCACTCAAACCGATACTTTTTTGCACTGATGTTTTGATGGGGAGGCGCAAGGTACGGCTATCCAGCCGTTGCGGAGGTTGAATTGAGTACAGGTTTTTTCGGTCTCAGCTATGGTTTTGCTCGGTCAACCGCTGAACCACCAACCGCCGATAATGCGTCGGCGTCATACCCTTGAGCTGCTGGAAACGCCGGTTGAAGTTGGAAATATTGTTGAAGCCCGACTCGAAACACACATCGGTCACCGGTTTGTCGCCGTCGGCCAGCAACTCGCAGGATTTGCTGATGCGCAGGCGATTGACGAACTCAATGAAACAGCGCCCGGTGGCCTGCTTGAATACCCGACTGAAGTAGGTCGGCGTCAGACCCAAGTGCTCGGCGACTTCTTCCAGCGTCAAATCCCGGGCGTAATGGGCAAAGATGTAATCCACCGCACGGTTGGTACGGTCGATATTGTGTTCATCGGCCAATTGCGGCGTTGTGGCCCCCGACAGCAACTGATAGTCATCGGACGCCGCCAGCAACTCCAGCAGAATGAAAAAGTGCCCGAGCCGGGTCATGCCCTGGGTGTCGGCGATGCGCTGCATCAAGGTAATGGCCTGGCGGATGGTGCGCTTGCAGCGAAACTCGATGCCGTACTGCGCGCGCTCCAGCAAGGGCGCAATTGTCTTGAGTTCGGCGAACACCTGATGGCCGCTTTCAAACAGCTCGTCAGTGAAATTGACCAGCATGTCGCGCTCGGGAACCACTTCGTCTTCGGCCACCTGGCTGATCCAGTTGTGGGGCAGGTTGGGGCCGGTCAGGAACAGTGTTTCCGGGTAAAAGTTGCCGATGTAGTCACCGATGAACACCTTGCCGGAGCTGGCGATGATCAGGTGCAGTTCGTATTCCTTGTGGAAATGCCAGCGCACCAGGGGGCAGGGGAATCCGTGCTGGCGATAGATGATGGACAACCCGTTGTGGTCGTCCATCAATTCGTAGGAGGGATCGGTAACTCTGGCTGGTCGGCTCATGTCAGGACACTTTTATTGTTATCGCCCCTTGATCATGCCTCTTTCGGGACGCCTAAGGCCAGCTTGCAACGCAACTGTGCTCAGGCGGGGGCATGCAAGGCATCACCGTATACCGCTTTCATGCTGGTGGCACTCCAGCAGTAACGAACGATTTCGGATTCGTCGAAAAAGTCGGTATTGATGATGCTGCAGCGCGTCACCCAGTCCCGGGTGGGATTGAACCAGTCATTGATGTGGTTTTTGATGTCTTGAGGCCCTCCCAGAAACGCATAGCTGGTGGCCGATAACGACCATAAAAATGTTTCGTAAGGCGCGTCTTTGAGTGTGCTGGAAATATGGGTTTTCAAATCCTCGGTGTCGGTAAACCGCCTGTTGATCCACTTGTGTGCAATGCGCGGCCAGAAATAATTCTCATCCAGTTCCCGCCGTGCAGGCGCCGCTAATATCACCCTGCGGCGAGCACTGATCCGCTTGAGCTCGCCGATCGTTTTTGTGGAGTTGTCAGGCGGTATTACTCGCTGTCCGAGTTGGCTGACCAGAAGCTCATTGAGTTTCTGATAGTCGAAGCGATTGTTACCGTCCCCTAGCTGATGAAAGTCCAAAACCACAAATTCATCCGGATTTCGGTCGAGGAAAGATGAAACTGCGCTGATGAGTTCATCGAGAACTCGATGTGACTGATATCCATTGTGATGGAAATAGAAGATCGACTGATCAGCACCCTCGGTGTAGCCCAAGCGGATATCGAATGCCCGTGCGCCATTGGACAGTTGCCATGCAAATGAACCGTTTTGACACGTCGTCCAGTTGCCGACGACCACTTCATAATTAGGCGCCTGTTTATCCATGCCGGCGTTATGGGCGCCGGGCCAGATAACATCAGTCAGTTTTATACGATTGATGTCGAGGGCAGTGCTCATCCACGTTTGTTTATCCAGCGTGATGGCTGTGTTGTGGGTCATGACAGTTCCTTGTCGTTGAATCGTCTCCTCCATGGCGGCGACGAAATTCATGTGTGGGATATGGCTGCGTGCCATACCCCTATTACTCGCCTGCGTAGAAAGGCTTTCATGACCCAGCATAGAAGTGCACGACGGCATTGCCAGTCACGGAAATACTTGCACAAGAAATAGCTAGCGCGCTTGCTTGGCCGCTTTACTCAGGTTCGCGGTCAGGCAATATGAAACGATGTTGCTTTCTTCAATGAAGTCGACGTTGATAATGTTGCAACGTGTTGCCCAGTCGCTTTTATTCGGGTCAAACCACGAATTAAGCTCATCGTGAATATCTACCGGACCACCGAGAGCGCTATAACTGGTCGCGGACAGGGACCATGGTGCCCATGTGCCTGGCGGATATTTCAGCACTTTTATAATGTGCTGTTCCAACTCTGCGGCACTGGTGATGCCGTTGCCAGACCATTTGTGCTCGATTTGCTGAATGAACACGCTCTTGTCAATTGCCCAGTGCCAAGGCACAGCAACCACAACGCGTTGGCTGTCGCTGAGGCGTTTGAGTTGGCCGAGGCTCAACGAGCGATCTTGGTTGGGAATCAAGCGGCGCCCAAGAAAGTGGACCATCATCTTATTGAAGTAAGCGTAATCAAAGTCATCCCCACTCAATTCATGAAAGTCCAGGATGATGAATTCATTGGAATTTTCTTGCAGAAATGCTTCTACGTCTCTGACAAGGTGTCCAAGCGTGCGGCCGTTACGGTAGCCGTTGTGATGAATGCAGAACTTGCCAAGCCCCGGCGCACTGGCGTCATACGTCAAACGGATGTCAAGCACTCGGGAGCCGTGGCACAGTTGCGAGTAAAACGATTCGTGCTGACAGGCCAGCCAATGGGCGCCCGGGATCAGCGGCCAGGAGGTTTTCCAGTCGCTGCCGGCGTTATGGGTGCCTGGCAGTGTCAACTCATTGAGCGACAGTGTATCAATCGCCGGCGTGGCGCCCATCCAGTTTCTAAGTGCATAGTTGTTTTGAACAATGTTGTCCATTTAATGCTTCCTTGCATAGTTTGATAGGTGTTATTGGCTGGCCGAAGTGAGTGACTGTTACCCACTTCGGTCAATAATTTATAAAGGGAAAGAGAGGAGTGATCAATCGTCGCGATAATGCAAGATGTGTGTATTTAGTTGTGCGTTAATTAAGCAGGGTTTCGGTTTTTCGCCTCAATCCATTGCGCCATGTATTGCGTACTTTTATGGTGGTGATGACGCAGCATGCTACCGGTAAAATTATCGCATCTAAGTTGAGGCAAGTGCTGTTGGCAGTACAACAACTTCTTGATCAACGCCGGGCCATGTTCCGACGTTTTATATCGATCGGCCAGCAACCTCTGCCCGTGGAGTTGGGCCTGCGTCCAAAGCGCTTCATCCTTGTACAGGCGCACGGCACAGTCAGCCACTTCCCGTGCCGTGCGGGCCACGGCCCCAGGCCAGGGATGATTGCCATGCATGGCTTCGGCGCCGATGGGCGTCGTCACCGTGGGGGTGCCACATAACATGGCGTCGACAATCTTGCCTTTGATACCGGCACCGAAGCGTAGAGGCGCCAGACAAATGCGTGCCGCCGACATCACTTGCAAAGCATCTTCTGCCCAGTTCATGACATGAAAACCCTGGGCCGGGTTGTGCAGCGCGGTAGCTTTGGGGGGCGTGTAAGCACCGTAGATATGCAACTGAGCCGTGGGCAGTTGCTCGCGGATCAACGGCCAGATGGCTGTTTTCATCCAGAGCACCGCATCCCAGTTCGGCGCATGTCGAAAATTGCCAATGCTGAGAAAGTGCGCTCGATCGTCAAAGGCTGTCGGCGGCACGCCCTCAGGTTCGACCATCAGCGGACACCAGTGCACCAAGTTGCGCGGCAGCTTGAACTGCTCGACCAGCAATTCGATCTCCACTTCAGAGATCATCAGGTTCAAGTCGCAACGGTACAGTGCAGCAATCTCCCGTTTGGCGAGATCGGTATCAGCCATCAGTTCGAATTCCTCGCGCAACGCCGGCGCGAACAAGTCGCTGAAATCATTGTTGTCGTCATTGGCCTTCAAGCGATCCTTGAGGCGCTGATGCCGGGCGTGCCGCAAGCTTTGCAGATCCGATGTCTCAAGGACACGCAGGGCATCGGGACAGTATTTTTCGACCCGCCAGCCAAACTGCTCCTCCATCATGAACTGATCGAACAGCACGATGTCCGGAGCAAGTTCGCTGACGAAGTCGTCGAAACTGCTGTTGTTCAATTCAATCGGAATTTCACGAATGCCCAACGCCGTCAGATCAGCCCGATGTTCACCGGTGCCGGCCGGGCTACTGAAGGTGACGTCCCAGCCTTGCTGCAAGAATGTCTCAAGGATTTGCATGACGTGCCCACTGGCCGCTGAAGAACGGGGCTCGGGCCAGACGTAACCAATGACCAGGACTTTGGTTGCGTTGGGCTGACTCATGACAGTGTTCCTTGGTGTAGGCGAGGAGGGACGAAGAAAAGGCCGCAATTAAACCACAGGAGGCGATTCCTGTGAGTTTGCGGCCGTTTACTTGAGTCTACGGGAGGTCAGCGACCCCGTTGACAGCGTTTTTCTGCCCCAGGCGTCTAGGCGAGTGTAGACAGATTAATGATCACAGCCTCCGTGATGTGCTTACCAGTTGCTGTCTCGAACTTGCTCCTCATCCGGCCCAGGTTTTCGAGAAAGCGCGGGTAATTGGCCGATCGTTGATTCAACAAGCCAATAGCCAGGGCGTAAGAGTCGGCGTTCAGGAGGGCAGGAGACTCGGCAACGACCTTGGGCAAGTCTTTTTTAAGCTGGATAAACTCAAGGAACCCCTCTTTACTGGCATCGCGCAATGTGCGAGGGTCAAGTCCATTCGGATGCTTCGCCAGGTTCATCAACTGAGTCACATCGACATCGCCTGCCTTGCCAAATGCGGGATCCGGGTTGGCATACATCAGGTCAATCGTACGTTGTGAGCCATGAGACATCTCATGCACCACGCCATCAGCGATCCGCCCTCTGTCGAATCTTTCCTTTTGGAAAAAGTCAGTCATATTGTCCGAGTAAATCTTCATGAATCGACTGTCAACCGAGTCAGCGGGGTAATTCGCTGCTTTCCATCGCGCGAAGGCATCGGGAAAGATTGCAGCCAGCGCGCCGTCCGAAGGCTTTTTTACAATCTCTATGTTGTTCAGGGAGATGTGATTGAGGTCTTTTTTCATTCTGTGTAATGCTTCGGTCAGGTGCTCAACAGTCTCAGTGGAACTATTGCCGAAGAAATATTTTATTATTGCTTTTACGTCGAAATCAGCACTGTTTGCCATCAGTTGATGCAGTGCGGTGTCAATTTTTGTCTGGGCGATCGGTAAGCTTCTTTTGACATAGGCAGAGACGAAGCTATCCGGCAGGAGTTTCTTGCGAGCGTAGGATTTGAAACTCAAGTCGAAATTTTTGAGTTTCTTTCCCCACGGCAGCCCCAGCCGGTTGAGAGCGTACCAGTCATCCTGCATGCGAACCGCCGACACGATGAAAGAATCTCCAGAGCTACCCAGCGGACGCCAGGTTCCTTGTCCGATATCAGGTCGTTGCGCCGCTTTGATCAAGTCATAAGCGTCAGCGCTGCCGGACAGTCTTCGAAGTTGATGGGTTGCACTTTCCAAAGAGTTCAAACCAGCCCGGCTGATACCCAATACACCTTTCTTTAAATACTTTCCGACGCCCAGGATCAGCTCTGGCGTACCGTCCAGCGGGTTGAACACAGAATGGAGAAACCCTAGGCCCAACTTGGCTAGCGCTCTGGTCTTCGAGGCGGTGGAAACGGCCTTTGCCGCGACGCTAGCGGCTTTTGCAGCGACGCCAACAACCAGCAAAACGGTCATCGCAAGTTCAAGCGTGCAGAACAGCGTGCTGCCCCTGTTACGGTCCGGATCATCGGAGAAGAAGTCTTCGATGCAGGATTTAAAAGGCACAATAATATTAATGAATGTCTCGAATTGTTGTTCTTCCTTTGAGTACCTTTGCTCCAGTTCTGTTAGGCCCCGCGCGTCTTCTATCAGTTCGTCGTACGTCCAGAGGGGGCGATGCTTCAAAATGAAATTAGTCAGGGTACTGAATTCTTCGCTTTGATAGCTCTCATAATAACCAGGCTCAATAGTGCGTCCTGTTTTTACCGATGTGTTCAATGACCCCAGTTTTTCAATCACCCCATGACTTGACTGCGTGTTGCCTGGGGGAACTCCGTGGGTATAGCTCTCTATATCAGTTGGCAAATTATGGATTTTTGCAGCTTTGCTCAAACTGTTGATGTGATCGGTAAAGTCCAGTCTCGCAGGTTGTGCCAGCAGACCTTCTTTTTGCACAAGTGCTGCCAGTTGAGGGTTCTCCCTGCATTCACCGTGCAAGGTGAACAGTTCATAACAATACAACCGGCCTTCATATTTCGAGCACATCACGACGCCATAGCGCCCCGTGGCTTCATCTTTGGCTTTCTGTTTTTCCTGAGGAAACAAATCGGGAGGCTGGATGATGACAACCGAGGGGGGATCTGGATGATGGCAACCGAGGGGCGGATAGTGAAGAAAGTGACTTCACCGCACAGCAAACGAACCCGGTCAGCCGGCGGTAACGCCGACAAAGCCAGATTGACAATACTGGCCATCGCTTTTTCCAATGGTGCATAAGCCTGGTCAAAACGACGTTTGAAAACCCCCTCCGTAGAGACCAGATTAGGCACAAGGTGCGGAAATCTCTGGTAGAGACTAGTGCTTTTTTTCAAATCCCAGTTCAGTGTCCCCAGATGATTGGACATGTTGAGCTCTACCATGGACATGGCTAACGGCTCGAAATTGTTGAACTCGTCACTAGACCGTTGTTTCTCGAACAGTATTTTTTCGTCGATGAAATCGCAGTCCGGCACGATATGCTCAAGTATCTCCCGGGAAATCGCTTTTCGGCTGGGCAGAGGGGTCGACAACGTGGCGACTGCTTGCGAATAGACATCCGCAAACGTCTGATAAGCCTCAATGGCACGATCACCAGAACCTTTATAGTCACTGATCACCTGCTCAAGAGTAATCACGTTGTTCAGCAGCGCCCAGTCAATAATCGGGTCGACTGACAGCACGCTGTGCAGAATTTCCAGCTCCTTGTTGACTGGCTCAATCGCTTCAAGTTGCATGACGTTTGCAAACGTCATGGAAAGCACGGAACCGCAAGCATTGGCTTCTGCTATGGCAACACCCCGACAGAACGTAATCCATTCGGGGGTGCCCAGTCGCAATGATTCGGGCAGATTTCTTACCAGAAATTCGGGTGCCCTGCCTGCCAGCAACAAGTAGGCGGCGAGCGTACTGGTGTCAGAAGTAATGTCATGCTCATTCTCAAGATGCCGTTCCAGTTCAGTGAAAACCTCTGGAACTGATTTCTCTATGTTTTCAGGCGTATAAAGGTTGTAACCCGCGATGTGATTTCGACGCTCGTCGCCTCCCGCGTCCGGGTAAATGTCGAGAATAATTGCAGTCATGAGTACCTGCTCGAGGTTCAACTCAGAGACGGATTCACCTGATTTGGATCCGTACCAGTCAAGCGCTTTTAAATAACTTTCGGACCAGCTTTTGAAATAGGGGTGTATACCCAATTCGTGCAGCAGTTCGCGGCAATTCAATCGGTTTGCTGTTTTCGAACGGTTTCCCAATGCAATACTACACAGGTCCACCAGCAGCTTTCCCCGTCCCCGATGTGCTGAGCGGTCAAGGTACGAATTGTTTGCCTGTCATCCGCCGACAACACCAAAGCCTTGTCCTCACTGCCTGAGATGGCTTCCCAGTAGTTACCCAATGCAGGGGAAGGGCGGTAGGCAAATTCCAGATGCTTGATCAGGTTTTTTATACCTGTCAGATTTTCCGGTGCATCATACTCATGAAAGGTCAACCATTGTTTTACGTTGACGTCCTCCGTTGTAAAAACCATCCCGCCCATCGTTGTTGCAATTTCAATGAGGGTGTTGAAATCTTCGCTAAGCTCTGGGCTTCGCTTTACCGCGATGGTAAAAGTGTACTTGGTATTTTTGATTGTTGCGCCAATTTGGCCATCGCTGCTTACGTATACATTGGTGCCCGCGGGCATCGTCAGCTTGCTTCTGATTAGAAAGTTAGTAAACGCTTCCGTTTCAATCAAACCTTGCAGCATCACAGCGCCTGGTTGTAGTGCCTGTTCGAACGAAGAGCCTTTTGTGATCGAGAAAAATGAATTGCTCCAGTCGACTTTCGGATCGTCTTTCATGTCCGCAATCTTGCTTTTTAGGATTGTGATAACTTTCTGTTTTTCAATGTTGTCACTCTCTGCGATTTTTTCAATATCATAGGTGGCTTGAAAAGGTTTAGACAAACGACGCTCGGAATGTGCCGACATGCTCGTGCTGCTCATAAATAAATCCGTTTATTTAAAGTTGGTTTAAATGAGTCGGCATCCTCTTTTGGTTATGGTTAAGTGGCAACTAGAGTTGTGTGAGGTGTTATTTCACCATGCCAGAAAAAATAACTAAAGGTTCGTTTGGTTTAGAGTAAAAGCAAGGCGGACGCGGCCTCTAGGATAAGGCGCTTAACAACGTTTTCATGGTGTAACGAATGTTTGGAATTTTTATGGCAGGGAGCCAATGCTGTATCAAATAGCACCTCACTTTTTCAAGTTCGGTGCCTAGGTTGATGCCTGGTTTAGCTGGCAGGGAGTATGCCTTTGACCTTATCCCGCAGTTGATCAATCGAGAATGGCTTGCCGATCACATGCATGTCGTCAGGCACCTCAATGCTTTCGGCATAGCCGCTGGCGAACAGAATCGGCAGCTCGGGGCGCAGCATGCGCGCCTGCTTGGCCAATTCACGTCCGTCCATGATCGGCAGCCCCACATCGGTCATCAGCAAGTCGATGTGCTGGTCCTCATCGTTGATGAAATCCAGCGCCTCTTCGCAGCCATCGGCCTCAAGTACCCGGTATTCCAGTTCCTCCAGCACATCGACGATCAGCGTGCGCACGATGGCATCGTCTTCGACGACCAGGATGGTGGATGTTTTGGTGGACATAGTGCGGCTCTCAAAGGTTGGATTTGCGATAGCGTCGATCGAAATCGCCGGGCTCTTGCATGAGTAAGTGACAGATCACGACAAGTTCCCGAGGCGTTACAAAGAACAATAGCCGCACAAGAGCCGCGAAGAATAACCGCTCCTTTGCGCCGGAGCAGTGAAATGCAGGATATTGCCGAAAAACGTGTCAGAAAAATGGATCCCCTCGGCCGATTTGGGGCAGACTCGATGGCTTTCAACAGTTCGACAAGGCTTCCCATGACCTCTGCGCCTGCGGTTGATGAGCAACGATTCCGTAAACTCCTGAGCCGCAACGTCAGCCTGCCGTTGGGTGTCGGTGTTATCAGCGCGGTGTTCTTTGTCTTGCTGATCACTTATCTGCTGTCGGTGATCCAGTGGGTCCAGCACTCGGACCGGGTGATCAATAATGTCAATGAAGCGGTAAAACTGACCGTCGATCTGGAAACCGGCATGCGCGGTTTCCTGCTCAGTGGCGACGAGCATTTTCTCGAGCCCTATGAGACGGCAAAGCCAAGAATAGCGGTCGCCCTCAATACCTTGCTCGAACTGACCGCGGACAATCCGGTGCAGACCGACCGTCTGCACCGGCTCCAGGCCTTGCAGACGGAGTGGGCCAATTTCGCGCAATCGTTGATCGATTTGCAGCATGCAGGCGGTGATTACCGCAGCGTCGTCAAGGTCGGTCGCGGCAAACGGTTGACCGATGAGATCCGCAAGCAATTCGAAGACCTGATCGACATGGAGCAGCAGTTGCGTGCCACGCGCAACGAAGAAGTGCGGCGCACCACAATCTGGAGCATCGCTCTTTATCTGCTGTTCGTGGCCGGTATCAGCGGATTGCTGGCCTATATTGGTCGCCGGGATCTTCTCAACCTGTCCCGCAGCTACAGCGTCAACCTCGCCGCGCAACAGGCCAGCGCCCGCCGTCTGGAGCAGCAGGCCTGGTTGCGCAACGGCCAGACCGAACTGGCCGAACAAGTCCTGGGGCAGTTATCGCTCAATCTATTGGGGCGCAACATTCTGCAGTTCTGCGCGCAATACCTGGGCAGCGCCGTCGCGGCGATCTATGTGCGCGAGGAGCATGGTGGCCTGAAGCGCATCGCGTCTTACGGTTTCTCCCGGGAACAGGAAGCGCTTGAGCAGCAGATTTACAATGGCGAAGGGATTGTCGGCCAGGTGGCGCAACAGGCGCGCCTGATTCGTCTTGATGACGTGCCAGGCGACTACTTCAAAGTCAGCTCCGGCCTGGGCGAAGGTTTACCACGCAGTGTACTGGCGGTGCCGACCAGCGATGACGATCGCGTCAACGGGGTGATCGAACTCGGTTTCCTGCGACCGCTGACAGATCGTGACATCGAGTTGCTCGAACTGGTTGCCGGCAACATCGGCACCTCGATCGAAGCGGCGCGCTATCGCCAGCGCTTACAGGAAGTGCTGGCCGAAACCCAGCAACTCAACGAAGAGTTGCAGGTTCAGCAAGAAGAACTCAAGAGCGCCAACGAAGAGCTGGAAGAGCAGTCGCGGGTTCTCAAGGAGTCCCAGGCTCACCTGGAAACCCAGCAGATCGAGCTGGAGCAAACCAACGAGCAACTCGCCGAACAGGCGCAGATCCTGGCCGAGCAACGCGATGCCATGGACCTGAAGAACAGCCAGCTGAATCAGGCCCAGCTTGAGCTCGAGGCCCGCGCCGAAGAATTGCAGCGTGCCAGCAAGTACAAATCCGAATTCCTTGCCAACATGTCCCACGAATTGCGCACGCCGCTGAACAGTTCGTTGATTCTGGCGAAATTGCTGGCGGAAAACCCGCAGGAAAACCTCAGCGCCGAGCAGGTCAAGTTCGCCGAGTCGATCTATTCCGCCGGCAACGACTTGCTCAACCTGATCAACGACATTCTCGACATTTCCAAGGTTGAGGCCGGCAAGCTTGAGGTGCGTCCGGAGAACACCAGCGTTGCGCGCCTGGTGGAAGGCCTGCGAGGAATGTTCGAGCCGTTGGCCGCGGACAAGAAACTGGATTTTGAAGTCGAATTGCGCGCTGACGCACCGCTGATGCTGTTCACCGATCGCCAGCGCCTGGAGCAAGTGATCAAGAACCTGTTGTCAAACGCGGTGAAATTCACCGAAAAGGGCACCGTCAGCCTGATCGTGGCGGCTCAGCCAGGCGAGGGCATCGCCTTTATCGTCCGTGATACCGGGATCGGCATTGCGCCGGATCATCAGGACAGCATTTTTGAAGCCTTCCGTCAGGCCGACGGCACCACTAACCGTCGTTACGGCGGTACCGGCCTGGGCCTGTCGATCTCTCGTGATCTGGCCACGTTGCTGGGCGGCTCCATCAGCCTGACCAGCACGCCGGGGCAGGGCAGTGTGTTCACCCTGGTGTTGCCGCAGCACTACATCGAACCGGGCGATACGCCTGTCGAAACGATGAAAGCCACGCCGGTGACCATGCCGCAAGCCATCGTGGCTACCGCACCAGTGCCGCTGATTGCCGAGGTCGAAATCGCGCGTTTCGATGATGATCGCTACAAGGCGCCGTTCGCCACTCGATGCATCCTGGTGGTGGAAGATGAGCCGGACTTTGCGCACATCCTCTACGATCTGGCCCATGAACTGGGTTATCAGTGCCTGGTGGCCTATGGCGCCGATGAAGGCTACGACCTGGCCAGGCAATTCATCCCCGACGCGATCCTGCTCGACATGCGCCTGCCGGATCATTCCGGGCTGACGGTGTTGCAGCGCCTGAAAGAGCACGCCGAAACCCGGCACATTCCCGTGCATGTGATCTCGGTCGAAGACCGTGTCGAGGCCGCCATGCACATGGGCGCCATCGGTTACGCGGTTAAACCGACTACGCGCGAGGAGCTCAAGGAGGTGTTTGCCCGCCTCGAAGCCAAACTGACCCAGAAGGTCAAACGCATATTGTTGGTCGAAGACGACGATCTGCAGCGCGACAGCATCGCCCGATTGATCGGCGACGAGGACGTCGAAATCACTGCCGTCGGCCTGGCGCAGGATGCACTCGATTTGCTGCGCACCACGATTTTCGACTGCATGATCATCGACCTGAAACTGCCGGACATGCTTGGCAACGACTTGCTCAAACGCATGTCCTGCGAGGATATCTGCTCGTTTCCACCGGTGATCGTCTATACCGGACGCAACCTGACCCGGGACGAAGAGGCCGAGCTGCGCAAGTATTCGCGCTCGATCATCATCAAGGGCGCGCGTTCGCCCGAGCGGTTGCTGGATGAAGTGACACTCTTCTTGCACAAGGTCGAATCCCGCTTATCCCATGAACGCCAGACCATGCTCAAGACCGCCCGCAGCCGCGACAAGGTGTTCGAGGGGCGCAAAGTGCTGCTGGTGGATGACGATGTACGCAATATCTTCGCCCTGACCAGTGCGCTGGAGCAGAAGGGTGCGGTGGTGGTGATTGGCCGTAACGGTCGTGAAGCAATTGAGCGATTAAATGAAGTCGAGGACATCGACCTGGTGCTGATGGACGTGATGATGCCGGAAATGGATGGTTTCGAAGCCACTCTGGAAATCCGCAATGATCCGCGCTGGCGCAAGCTGCCGATCATTGCGGTGACGGCCAAGGCGATGAAGGACGATCAGGAGCGCTGCTTGCAGGCCGGCTCCAACGACTACCTGGCCAAGCCCATCGACCTGGATCGCCTGTTCTCGCTGATTCGTGTGTGGTTACCGAAGATGGAACGCCTCTAATGGAGCGCAGCGAAATCGAACTGAGGTTGTTGATCGAAGCGATCTACCTCAAATACAGCTACGATTTTCGCGATTACTCCGGCGCGTCGATCAAGCGTCGGGTCAACCATGCATTGAGCCAATTCGAGTGCAATACCATCTCGGCGCTGCAAGAGAAGGTCCTGCACGACCCAACCGCGTTCATGCAGCTGCTGCAATTGCTGACGATTCCGGTCAGCGAAATGTTTCGCGACCCTTCGCACTTCCTGGCGCTGCGTCAGGAAGTGGTGCCGCTGCTCAAGACCTGGCCGTCGATCAAGGTCTGGATTGCCGGTTGCAGTACCGGCGAAGAGGTCTATTCGATGGCGATCCTGCTGCGCGAAGAAGGCCTGCTGGAGCGTACCATCATCTATGCCACCGACATCAACCCGCGCTCGCTGGATAAAGCCAGGCAGGGGATTTTCTCCCTGCAGAATGTTCGGGCCTACACTCACAATTATCAGCAGGCCGGTGGTCAGCGTTCGTTCGCCGACTATTACACGGCGGCTTATGACTACGCGATTTTCGACAAGAGCCTGTGCGACAACGTAACGTTCGCCGATCACAGCCTGGCCACCGATAGCGTATTCTCCGAAACTCAATTAATTTCGTGTCGTAATGTGCTGATTTACTTCAACAAAAAGCTTCAGGATCGAACGTTCGGCTTGTTTCACGAATCTTTGTGTCATCGGGGCTTTCTGGCACTGGGCAGTAAGGAAACCCTGGATTTTTCGGCCTATGGCAATCAGTTTGAGCCGTTGGTCAAACAAGAAAGGATCTACCGCAAATCATGAACCGTGCAGGTATTCCTTGTGTAGAAGCTATCGTGATCGGTGCTTCGGCCGTCTGTGTGTCGAGCGGGAACGAACCCCATGCTAAGTAACATCCAGACCAATTTACTGATCGTCGACGACCTGCCGGAGAACCTGCTGGCGCTTGAGGCGTTGATCAAGCGGCAGGACCTCTTCGTCTTCAAGGCCTTGTCCGCCGATGAAGCCTTGTCGCTGTTGTTGCAGCACGAATTCGCGCTGGCCATTCTCGATGTGCAGATGCCCGGCATGAACGGCTTTGAGTTGGCCGAGTTGATGCGCGGCACGGAAAAAACCAAAAGCATCCCGATTGTGTTCGTCAGTGCCGCTGGCCGTGATCTCAACTACGCATTCAAGGGCTACGAAAGCGGAGCGGTGGACTTTCTGCACAAGCCGCTGGATGTCCACGCGGTCAAGAGCAAGGTCAATGTCTTCGTCGATCTGTATCGCCAGAGCAAGGCGATGAAGCAGCAGGTCGAAGCCCTGGAGCAAAGTCGCCGCGAACAGGGGGCGCTGCTCGAACAGTTGCAGAACACCCAGAAAGAACTGAAGCAGGCGGTGCGCATGCGCGATGACTTCATGTCCATCGTTGCGCATGAAGTCCGTACACCGCTCAATGGCCTGATCCTCGAAACCCAGTTGCGCAAAATGCACCTGGCCCGGGATAACGCCGCGGCGTTCACCCTGGACAAAATGCACGCCATGGTCGAGCGCGACGAACGGCAGATCAAAAGCTTGATCCGCCTGATCGAAGACATGCTCGATGTGTCGCGGATCCGCACCGGCAAGCTGTCGATCCGCCCGACTCGGTTTGACCTGGTGCAACTGGTGCACAATCTTTTGCAGAACTTCGCACCGCAGGTTGAGGCCGCGCAGGCGTCAGTCAGCTTGATCGCCGACCAACCCGTGATGGGCGACTGGGACGAGTTTCGTATCGAACAAGTGATTTGCAATCTGCTGACTAATGCGTTGCGCTATGGTGCCAAGAGCGCGATCGACGTTCGCGTGTACAATCACCACGGGCAAGCGCGGGTTGAGGTTCAGGATCGCGGTATCGGGATCGGTGAAGAGAATCAGCAGCGCATTTTTCAGCAGTTCGAACGGGTTTCCACCAGGGCCGTCGTGGCGGGGCTGGGCCTGGGGTTGTTTATTTCGCAGCAGATTGTCGCCGCCCATGGTGGCTCCATTACCGTCGAGAGCCGGATTGGCGAAGGCGCCTTGTTTCGCGTTTGTCTGCCGCTGCAGGAAAACAGCCCGATGAACGCAACCTCTGATTGACCACATGGTCGTATCAGCAGCTATTGACCGAACAAAGGTTTTCCATGAGTGAAGATGCACAAGACGTGGTACTGATCGTCGAAGATGATCCTTCGATTTTGATGGTGCTGTCCGCTTATTTGTCGGGTGAAGGTTACCGGGTGCTGCAAGCCGAAAACGGTGAGCAGGCCTTTGAGATTCTGGCGAGCAAACCGAACCTGGACATGATGATCACCGACTTCCGCCTGCCTGGCGGGATTTCTGGCGTACAAATCGCCGAACCTGCCGTGAAGCTGCGACCGGAACTCAAGGTGATCTTCATCAGCGGTTACCCGCAGGAAATCCGCGAAACCGACAGCCCGATCACCCGCAAGGCACCGATCCTGGCCAAGCCATTCGATCTGGATGTATTGCAACAGATCATGCAGGACATGCTCTCCTGAAGCTGCGTCGACGGTTGTGTCGTACGGCCCCCCTGTAGGGCTGCCGAAGGCTCGGGCCGCGTTCGGAGGATCTTTTGATCTTGATTAAAGCCCTTGCTGCAGCGCCGGATCATCCGGATTGAGCTGCTCGAGCTGCGCCAACAGGATCTGTACGTTCTGCAACTGTCCGCTTTCCTTCCAATAGTTGATCAACAGCACGCGCGCCTTGCGATCGGCCGGGTGGCGCTGGACGATTTCCTGCAGCTGTTTCTGCGCGGCCTCCAGCTCTTGCTCACCATGCAACGTGGTGGCCAGGTCGTAGCGGTAATCCTTATTGTCGGGTTCAAGCTCCACGGCTTTGGACAGCCCGAGCAACGCGAACTCACTTTGCCCGTGATGCAGCAACCAGAGCCCCAACGCATGTTGCAGATAGGCCGAATCGGGCTGGGCCTTTAACTGCTTCGCCAACAATTGCTGGGCGGCATCGCTTTGGCCCAGTCGATCCAGCACGTCAATCTGCATCACCAGTGCCGGCAAGTTGCCGGGCGCCAGTTGCAACGTGCGCTCCAATGCCTGCTGCGCGTCCTTCAGTTCGGCATTGTGCAAATGCAGGCGCGCCAGTTGGTACTGGGTGTCGGCGCTTTCCGGCTGCTGCTTGAGGACCTGTTCCCAAGCGTCAATGGCTTGCTCCAGGGGGCCGAAATACAACCCCAGCTCATCCGGAGACAGCCCCAGCAAAGCGTTGACCGCCGTAAACCGAACACTTGGGTCGCTGTCATCGAGCAAGGGGCCGAGCAACAGACTTCGCTGTCCATTGGGCACTAAACCGCTGATGCTTTTGATCGCCGCGATGCGTACATCCGCCGATGGATGTTGCAGGTCCGCATCCGCCAGTTTCAAGGCTTGCGGGCTGGGGTAGTTGGGCAGTTCGGCATGCAGCCAGACGCGGCGCTTGTCGGACAGGTCAGGGCGGCCCAATTGCTGGTAAAGAACCCGCGCCGCCCCCGGTTGACCCGTGCGTGCCTGGGTCAGCGCTTCGCTGTAGCCGCGTCGAATCGCCTCCGGCACCACAGGCGTCGTGCTGCGCAAAAAAAACCAGGCGAGGGCGAGGGCAAGCAGTGCGCAGAGGCTGATGAGCAGATAGCGGCGGGACTGAGGCATGCAGGGATCCGGGAGCTGACAGGCTTTTACAAAGTCACCAGCTTCGGTCAGGCCGGGCTGTGAGTCAAACCCTGGCTCAGTTCAGCACGTAGTCATCGGGCTCAAGGACCGGTGGCAAGTCGGTTTGCCCCAACGCTGCCAGCACTTCGCGCTCCAGCGTGCGCAAAATCGCATTGCACGGCAGATCGTTCTCATCGAAACCGAACGGGTCCTCCAGATCGTCACCGATTTCGTCGAGGCCGAAAAAGGTGTAGCTGACAATGGCGGTAATCACCGGTGTCAGCCAGCCAAGAGATTCTGCCATGGCGAACGGCAACAGGATGCAGAACAGGTAGATGGTGCGGTGCAGCAGCAGGGTGTAAGGGAAGGGCAGTGGCGTGCTTTTGATGCGTTCGCAACTGGCCTGGACCTGACTGAGGCTGACCAGTCGTGTTTCCAGTTGGGTATAACGCCATTCGCTGATCTGGCCGCGCTCGGCGAGGGCCGAACACCGGACGCCGATCCGCTGCAAGAGCGCGTCAGTGATATTCGGGTGCCCCGCGTCCACGGCATCCTGCGTCCACGGTTTGATGGCGCTCATCTCGCTCTCAAGGCGCAGGCGGGCGATCAAGCCATGGGCGAACCCGCAGAGTTCACGCAGCATAAGTTCACGTTTGGCCGCCGCCATCAGCCCCTGGGTCTGGCGAATCAACGAGCGCACTTCGATGATCAACTGCCCCAGATGCTTGCGGCCCTCCCACCAGCGGTCGTAGCAGGCGTTGTTACGAAAGCTCATGAAGATCGACAAAGAAAGACCCAGCAGGGTGAACGGCGTGGCGTTGACCTTGGAGAAATACGCCGGATGCCAGATCTCCACCAGCACGATCACCGACGCCAGCAGGGTCACCAACAGACTGCGCAAGGCAATGCGCTTGGCAATCGAGCCTTTAAGGGAAAACAGCATGCCGAGCAGATTCGGCTTGGGACGCACAATCATGGGCAGGGGCTTTATAGGGAGAGTGATGCTTTCGCAGCGATTTGAGCCTAGGGGTATGGGGTGATCCTGTCCAATCGCTTTGGCTGACGAAGTGATCGACAGGCTCTATCAGTGCAGGCGTAACTATCGGCGAAACGGCCTACAGGTTTTGTCGACACTGAAACCCGTCGAGGCCCTGAAGCAATGACTACGCTTGCAGGAGACCACTCGATGAGCGCTTCCATGCAGCCGCTGCTTCAATACTTCAAGGCGATTCTCAACCCCGGACGCGAGGTGCTGCTGTTTGCCCTGAGAACCATCGTGGCCGGGTTGCTGACGCTGTATCTGGCCTTTGTGTTCGACCTCGACCAGCCCAAGTGGTCGATCATGGCGGTGATTATTGTCAGTCAGCCATTGGGCGGCATGGCCTTGGCTCGAAGTTTCGGCCAGATCATCGGCACCACGCTGGGCGCGGTAGTCGCGGTGTTGATCATGGCCATTTTTCCCCAGGCGCCGCTGCCTTTCATCATCACCCTGGCCTTGTGGTTGGCGCTGTGTACCGCCGGCGGCACCTTGTTGCGCTACACCAGTTCCCAGGCGTTTGTCTTGAGCGGTTACACGGCGGTGGTAGTGGCACTGCTGGCGCAACCCGATCAGGAGGGCACGTTCCTGCTGGCAGTCACTCGCGTGACAGAAACATTGTTGGCGGTGGCCTGCGTGTGCGTGGTCAGCCTTCTGACGGCGCGACCGGAGGCGGTGGCCAAGGGTTACTTCGCCAAGATCGATCAAGTGATCAAACTGCTCGCGACTCACGCGGCAGCGGTGATTCGAACCGAGGAAAGCGAGGCCGATTTCCACAAGCGGCAAATGCAACTGTTGGGCGAGATCAGCGCCCTTGAAGGGCTGCGTCGGCATTTGTATTTCGATGCGCCACGGTTGCGCAGTGCCAATAGCCTGGTGCAGTTGCTCGGCAATCAATTGGTGCTGCTGACTTCGCGGCTGACAGCTTTGCGTCACCAGCGGCAATTGCTCACCGAACGTTGGGAAGGTGCGCTGCCGGAAGAGATACAGCGGTTGCGCAGCGAAGAACTGGCGTTTCTCGATGACCTGGCCGTGCAAGGGCGCTCATTGTCGACCGAGGCGCGGCATCATTTTTTGACGCTGCAACAGCGTTTCGATGACCAGGCCTACAAGGCCGAACAACTCACCGAGACGATGCCTGCCACGCTGCGTTCATTGGCCTGGGCGCTGCGCTGGGAGCAGGCACGGATGTTGGAGCAACTGGGGCAGATTCTGGAACTGAGCGACGCGATCCAGGAAGGACGTGAAGCCAGTTGCGTATTCCGCGGCCAGGACAACCCGTTGCATCTGGACTTCACGTTGGCAGCAATGAACGCAGTCCGGGCATTTACCGCGTTACTGGTGGCGGGGCTGATCTGGATCGAGACTGCTTGGGATGGGGCCCGTGGCGGGATGATTGTAGTGGGGATTCTCTGTTCGCTGATGGCGACTTTTCCGCGGCCATTGCTGGCCAGTCAAAGCTTTGCCAGGGGGCTGGGTCTGGCCTTGGTGGTGTCGGCGTTCTATCTGTTCATGCTGATGCCGATGATCAGTGACTTCGAGTTACTCGCCTTGTTGTTTGCGCCATTGCTGTACGCGGTCGCAGTGGGGCTGGCCAGTCCGCCAACCACTGGCACAGGCATTGGCCTTGGACTGACGACAATGCTGTTGCTGGGACCGCAAAACGCAGGAATCGGCCAAAACAATGCCATTCAGTGGTTTGAATTTGCCGGTGCGTATATCAGCGCCGCCGCGCTGGCGCTCAGTGTTTACGCCTTGATCTTCCCGTTCAGGCCCGATTTACGGATACGCCGGCTGTTCAATGAAAGCTGTGAGCAGGTCTACGCTTTGTTGAAGACGCCGGCCACCGACGAGCAGCAATTTGCGTTTGAAAGCCGTATGGTCGATCGCCTGACCATGATGTTGGGACTATTGCCGGCGACCAGCGACAAGCACTCCCGCGAGCTGTTCGAAGTCAGCCTCGGGTGCATGGCACTGGGGGTGGCTTTGAACCAGCTCAGGCAGCAGGGGCAAAGCAATACGTTGTTAAGTACGGAACAAAAGAACCGTTTGCTGGCGGCTGTCCGAGAGACAGGGCGATTGATCGCCGGGCGACCCGGGATTGACCTTGTGCAGTTGCTCGGAAGCTTGCATGTC
Organism: Pseudomonas sp. B21-019; assembly: GCF_024749225.1. Taxonomy (NCBI): domain Bacteria; kingdom Pseudomonadati; phylum Pseudomonadota; class Gammaproteobacteria; order Pseudomonadales; family Pseudomonadaceae; genus Pseudomonas; species Pseudomonas sp. B21-019. The sequence goes on along the minus strand of NZ_CP087193.1, from coordinate 3,264,991 downwards.
TTGGGCGATGAAATGGACGACTTGCATCTAGACGTTCATGAACACCTGTGGTCGGTATTCAGGATGCGCGTGGCGTTGTTGATCGTGGTGTCGTTTCTGGAGCGCCATCGCAAATATTTTCAACCCACAAACGTGGAAGGAGTGCCGGCCCTTGCCCATTGATCTGGAAGTGGGTGGCGTCTATCTGCCGCCAATCGCCCAGGCCCTGTTGCTGGCCTTGCCGATTTTTCTGCTGTTGGACTGGACCTTGCGCCGCTTGGGGGTGTTGCGTTTTGTCTGGCATGAAGCCCTGTTCGAAGGCGCGTTGTATGCCTGCGTATGCGCAACGTTGATTCTGATGATGGGAGCCTGATGCCTTGAAGACGATCCTTGCCCGACTCGCGACCCTGGCGGTGGTGGTGCTGGCCGTCATCCTCGGCTGGTTCGCCTGGGAGCATTACACCCGCGCCCCCTGGACGCGCGATGCACGGGTTCGCGCCGATGTGGTGACGTTGTCCGCCGATGTCTCGGGGCGGATCGTCAGCCTGAGCGTTCAAGACAACCAGCGTGTCGAGAAAGGCCAGTTGCTGCTGGAGATCGACCCGGCTCGCTATACGCTGGCGGTGGAGCATGCCAAGCGTGCGGTGGAAGTTGCCAAAGCCACGCTGGGTCAGTCCGAAGCGACAATTGTCTCCAGCGAAGCGCTGCTGCGGCAGCGTCAAAGCGAAGAGCAGCGCCGTCGAACCCTTAAACAGCGCTTCGCGATCTCCGGCGAAGAGTGGGAAAAGTCCAGTACCGAAGTGGCTGTGGCGCAGGCGGAACTCTTGCGCAATCAGGCCAATCTGGGCCTGGCACATGCCAACGTGCAGCTGGCGATCGCCGCTCTGACCCAGGCCGAACTGGACTTGCAGCGCACACGAGTCGTAGCGCCTGTCAGCGGTTACGTGACCAATCTGCTGACTCGCCAGGGGGACTACGCCACTGCGGGGGGCGCATTGTTGGCACTGGTGGACAGCGATTCGTTTTATATCAGTGGCTACTTTGAAGAAACAAAGCTGCCGCGAATCAAGGAGGGCGATCGGGTCAGGATCGAGTTGATGAGTGGGGAGACCTTCGGCGGCACCGTACAAAGCATCGCTTTTGCTATCGCCGACCGCGAGAACTCCCCCGGCAGTCGCCTGCTGGCCAACATCAACCCCAGCTATACCTGGGTCAAACTGGCACAACGGGTGCCGGTGCGGATTCAGATTGACGCCGACTATATCGCCAAAAACCGCCTGCGCGCCGGGACCACGGCCACGGTGACCGTCATGGAAAACCGGGATAATCAGGCAACCCACTAACCCCATATGGGGACGGGCTTATGTGGCGAGGGGGCTTGCCCCCGTTCGGCTGCGCAGCAGTCGTAGATTGGGGCCGCTTCGCGACCCAACGGGGGCAAGCCCCCTCGCCACAAAGGCTCGCTCCCACAGGGATATGCGTTGAATTACAGACCGACAAAAAAAAGCCCCGCGACCGAATGAGGCGCGGGGCAAAGAATTTGGTTGGGTTGCGGCCAACCAAAGGGGCACGTTAAAGCATTACTTGCTGGCGACCGTCTCTGGCTGCCAGCCGCCGCCAAGGGCTTTGTAGATCGCGACGATGCCGCGGTACAAATCGACTTCGGCCTGGGCCTGGGTGTCTTCGGCTGCCAGACGCTCACGCTGGGCATCAAGCAGGACGAGGAAGTCCACGGTGCCTTCGCGGTAGCGAATTTCGGCGAGGTCCGCAGCGGCTCGGCTTGATTCGCTTTGACGAATCAGCGAAATCAGGCGCTGCTGGCGTTTGCCGTAATCGCTGAAAGCATTTTCCGACTCTTCCAATGCCAACAGTACTTTCTGTTCGTAGGTCGCCAGGGCGCCTTCGGCTTCAGCATCGGCGCCGCGCAAACGGGCGCGCACGCTGCCCAGGTCGAACGCCGCCCAGGTGATGCTCGGGCCCAGTGCCCAGGCATTGGCCGCCGACGAGCCGATCTGCGAACCGCGCCCGGCAGTCCACCCAAGAAAACCGCTGAGGCTCACCCGAGGGAACAAGTCAGCCTTGGCCACGCCGATACGCGCAGTGGCAGCCGCCAGTTTGCGTTCGGCGCTGCGGATGTCCGGACGCCGTTGCAGCAGTTCACCCGGATCACCGATCGGCAGGGCCTTGGCAATCGCCGGCAAGTCTTTTGGACTCAGGTCGACGGTCAGTTTGTCCGGACGTTCACCCAACAGGGTGGCGATGCGGTTGCGCTGACGAACCTGTTCGGCCTGCAACTGCGGCACGCTGGCTTCGACAGACGCCAGGCGTGCATCGGCACGAACCACGTCCAACTGATCGCCAACACCGGCATCCCGCAGGCTTTCGGTGATCTTGCGCGACTCCTGCTGATTGTTCAGGTTGGCCAGGGCGATCTTTTCCCGCAGTTGTGCGCCGCGCAGTTGGCCATAGGCGTCCACCAGTTCGGCAATCATGGTGACTTGCAGTTGGTAAAGATCGGCTTCGGCCGCTTGCTGCTCAGCGTCGCTGGATTCCAGGTTGCGCTGGATGCGACCGAACAAGTCCAGTTCCCAGGCCATGTCCAGGCCCAGGTCATAGCGTTCGCTGTTGACCCGTTTGGTGGTCTGACCCGGAATCTGCCCTTTGCCCAGATCGCTGCTCGCGCGGCTGGTGATGGTCGGCATGGCGTCATTGCTGGCGTCATCGCGAATCGCCCGGGCCGCTTTCCAGCGGGCGAAGGCCACGCGCAAATCACGGTTGCCTTGCAAGGACTGCTTCACCAACTGGTTGAGGGTCGGATCGTCGAATTGCTGCCACCAGATGCCTTCGAAACGGGCGCGGTCAAAGTTCTTCTGACCGGCGCTGCCATCGGTGACGGCCGTGATGTTGGCCGCCTCGGTGGCTGGGGTCTTGTAGTCCGGGCCGACGGCACAGGCGCTCAGCGCCAGTACCAGCAGGCTCGGCAGGAAGGCTTTCAGGCTCATTGTTGCGCCTCCAGTTTCAGGGCTTTGGCCGCTTTGCGCGCTTCACCGCGTTCCACAAAGTTGCGAATCAGTACGTAGAACACCGGCGTCAGCAACAGACCGAAGAAGGTCACCCCGAGCATCCCGGAGAACACCGCCACACCCATGGCATGACGCATTTCGGCACCCGCACCGCTGGAGAAAACCAGTGGCACAACACCCATGATGAACGCGAAGGAGGTCATCAGGATCGGCCGCAGACGCAGACGGCAAGCTTCCAGTACCGCTGCCAGCGGGCCGAGACCTTCTTCCTGCTTATCCTTGGCAAACTCGACGATCAGAATCGCGTTCTTACAGGCAAGGCCCACCAGTACGATCAAGCCGATCTGGGTAAAGATGTTGTTGTCGCCGCCCGAGGCAATCACCCCGGTAATGGCCGACAGCAGGGTCATCGGTACGATCAGGATCACCGCCAGTGGCAGGCTCCAGCTTTCGTATTGAGCCGCGAGCACCAGGAACGCCAGCAGTACGCAGAGCGGGAACACGAACAGCGCAGTGTTGCCGGACAAAATCTGCTGGTAGGTCAGGTCGGTCCACTCGTAGGTCATGCCGTTCGGAAGTTCATCCTTGAGCAGTTTCTCGATGGCTTTCTCGGCCTGGCCGGAGCTGTAGCCTGGGGCTGCCGCACCGTTGATTTCAGCGGTGATGAAGCCGTTGTAGTGCATCACGCGGTCTGGCCCCGAGGTGTCGCTGACCTTGATGAAGGTCGCCAGCGGGATCATCTCGCCACGGTTGTTACGTACTTTCAGCTGACCGATCTGGTCCGATTCGAGGCGGAACTGTTGCTCAGCCTGAACGTTGACCTGATAGGTACGACCGAAGCGGTTGAAGTCGTTGGCATACAGCGAACCCAGGTAAATCTGCAGGGTGTCGAAGATGTCGCTGACGGCCACGCCGTGAGTCTTGGCTTTTTCCCGGTCGATAGCGGCATCGACCTGCGGCACGTTCACGGTGTAGCTGGTGAACAGACCGGCCAGTTCCGGCACGCTGCGGCTTTTGCCGATGATGTTCATGGTTTCTTTGTACAGCTCGTCATAGCCCAGGTTGCCCCGGTCTTCGATCTGCAGGCGGAAACCGCCAATGGTCCCCAGGCCTTGTACAGGCGGTGGCGGGAAGATCGCCATGTAGGCTTCCTGAATCCCGGCGTACTGGCCGTTCAACGCACCGGCAATCGCACCGGCGGACATGCTCGGGTCTTTACGCTCGTCGAAAGGCTTCAGGGTGACGAACACAATGCCGGCGTTAGGACTGTTGGTGAAACCGTTGATCGACAGGCCAGGGAAGGCCACCGCGCTTTCCACGCCAGGCTGTTTCAGGGCCAGGTCGGACATGCGCTTGATCACGTCTTCGGTACGGTCCAGGCTCGCGGCATCCGGCAGTTGTGCGAACGCCACCAGGTATTGCTTGTCCTGGCCAGGTACGAAACCGGTCGGCGTGTTGGAGAAACCGAAGAAGGTCAGCACCATCAAGCCTGCGTACAGCAGCAGGGCGATACCGCTGCTGCGGATAACCCGGCCCACGGTGCCGACATAGCCATGGCTGGCCTTGTCAAAGAAACGGTTGAACGGACGGAACAGCCAGCCACCGAAGATCTTGTCCAGCACCTTGGAGAAGCGGTCTTTTGGCGCGTCATGGCTCTTGAGCAACACGGCGGCCAGTGCTGGCGACAAGGTCAGCGAGTTGAAAGCCGAGATCACGGTCGAAATCGCGATCGTCAGGGCGAACTGTTTGTAGAACTGACCGGTCAAGCCGGAGATGAACGCGGCCGGGATGAACACCGCACACAGCACCAGCGCCGTCGCGATGATCGGACCGGTCACTTCACGCATTGCACGCTTGGTGGCTTCCACGGGGGTTAACCCGAGCCCGATGTTTCGCTCGACGTTTTCCACCACCACAATCGCATCGTCGACCACGATACCGATGGCCAATACCAGTCCGAACAGCGACAGGGCGTTCAGCGAGAAGCCGAACAGGTGCATCACGGCAAACGTACCGATCAGCGAAACCGGCACCGCCACCAACGGGATGATCGAGGCGCGCCAGGTTTGCAGGAAGAGGATCACCACCAGCACAACCAGGATCAGTGCTTCGAAGAGGGTGTGAACCACCGCCTCGATGGAACCGCGCACGAAGATCGTCGGGTCATAGACGATGCTGAAGTCCATGCCTTCCGGGAAGTTCTTCTTCAGCTCGGCCATTTTCGCCCGAACGTCGTTGGAGATCTGGATCGCGTTGGAGCCTGGGCGCTGGAAGATCGGGATCGCCACCGCCGGCTGGTTGTTCAGCAAGGAGCGCAGGGCGTATTGGCTGGAGCCGAGTTCGACACGAGCAATGTCTTTCAGGCGAGTGATTTCACCATTTTCGCCAGAGCGAATGATGATGTTCTCGAACTCTTCCTCGGACACCAGACGGCCTTGGGTGTTGACCGACAGCTGGAATGCCGTTGCATTCGGTGCAGGCGGAGCACCCAGGGCACCGGCCGCCACTTGACGGTTCTGTTCACGAATCGCGGTGACCACATCGGTCGCGGTCAGGTTGCGCGAAGCGGTCTTGTTCGGATCGAGCCACACCCGCAGCGAGTAATCGCCCATGCCGAACAGCTGCACATCACCGACACCGCCCAGACGCGCCAGCTCATCCTTGATGTTGAGCAAGGCGTAGTTGGACAGGTAAAGCATGTCGTAGCGTTTGTCCGGCGAGGTCAAGTGCACAACCATGGTCAGGTCGGGCGACGCCTTGTCGACGGTGATACCGATGCGCGTCACTTCCTCGGGAAGTTTCGGCTCGGAACGCGTCACGCGGTTCTGCACCTGCACCTGCGCGTTGTCCAGGTCGGTGCCCAGGGCGAAGGTGATGGTCAGGGTGATCTTGCCGTCAGCGGTGGATTGAGAGGACATGTACAGCATGTTCTCGACGCCGGTGATGGCTTGCTCCAGAGGAGCGGCCACGGTTTCACCGATGACTTTAGGGTTGGCGCCGGGGAAGTTGGCACGGACCACCACGGTCGGCGGCACCACTTCCGGGTATTCGCTGATCGGCAACTGGAACAGCGAGATGGCGCCGGCGATCAGGATCAGCAGCGACAGTACCGCTGCAAAGATCGGCCGTGAAATGAAGAATTGGGAAAAATTCATCGGAGTTGTCCCTTAACCGCGTGGAGTCGCAGCAGCCAGTTTCACAACCGTACCCGGCACGACCTTGGCAGGTGCGACTTGGGGCAGGTTGCTGGCTTCCAGCGCTTGTCGTTGTTGAGCGAGAGCCGCGAGGGTTTCCTTGCTGGCCATCGGGATCACTTCAGGGGTGACCGGCGAACCAGGGCGAACCCGTTGCAAACCCTTGACGATGATGGTGTCGTCTTTGTTCAGGCCGCTGCGCACGATGCGCAAACCTTCGATTTTCGGACCCAGCTCGACAGGGCGATAAGCCGTTTTGTTGTCGGCATCCATCACCAGCACGAACTTTTTACCCAGGTCGGTACCGACCGCTTCGTCGTTGATCAACACCGCGGAGTAGGTGCCGCTGCCCACCAGTTTCAGGCGTGCATAAAGACCCGGGGTGTAGCTGCCGTCGCTGTTGTCGAACACCGCACGACCGCGGATGGTGCCGGTCTTCGGGTTGACCTGGTTGTCGACGAAGTTCATCTGGCCCTGGTGCGGGTTGCCGTCTTCATTGGACAGTCCCATGTAAACCGGGGTAGTGGCGCCGCGTTGACCCTGGCGGGCGAGCTGGGTGTATTTGAGGAATACACGCTCGTCGGCGTCGAAGTAGGCGTAGACCTTGTCAGTGGACACTACGCTGGTCAGTGCGGTGGTATCGGCGGTCACCAGGTTGCCGGCGGTGATTTCCGCACGGCTGACACGACCGCTGATTGGGGAAGTCACGCGGGTGAAGCTCAGGTTCAGTTTGGCCAGGTCCAGTTGCGCCTGGAGTGCACCGACGGCGGCGCGAGCCTCTTGAGCGGCACTGGTACGCGAGTCGGCGAGTTCGGCGGAAATCGCGTTGCTGGTGCGCAGGCGCTCACCGCGCTGGGCTTCGTTTTCACTGCGGGTAGCCGTGGCGCGAGCTTGCGCCACCAGGGCCTCGAGGCGGCGGACCTCAGCCTGGAACGGACGCGGGTCGATCTGGAACAACAGATCGCCTTTTTTGACCAATGCGCCTTCGGTGAAGGTTACGTCATCGATCTGGCCGGAGACCCGTGGACGAATCTCTACCGTTTCCGGCGCTTCCAGGCGCCCGGTGAATTCGTCCCACTCGTTAACCGGTTGCTCCAGCACCTTGGCCACGCTGACTTTGGCCGCAGGCATGGTGGCGGCGGCGTCCGGGGTCTTGCCGCAGGCGCTCATCACCAGCACGGCCAACAGGGCCAAAGGGAAGCGCAAATGTTTGAGTGACTGTTCCATGGATGCATCCGCCAATGTATTGAGATGGGCGGATAATGCTTGGCGGGGCGATATCAAACGAATCGAACGAGGCAAAGGTAACTATCATTCGGAATGATATAAGCCAGAAGCAAGCCCTCTAGCATGCACCTTTCGTTAGCGGGCTATCAAATGAAATGATGACAATTGTGTGTTGCGTGGAGTGCAAAGGTCTGGCTTGAAACCGTGTCGCGGCGTTCGCGGGCAAGCCTCGTTCCTACAAGAGATCTCATTAACACCACGAATCCCTGTGGGGGCGGGCTTGCCCGCGATGAGGCCATCAGCCTCGATACAACATCAGGATCAGGCCAGGCTATCCGGATCCCCAAAGAACATCTGAATCCGCGACCTCAACCACCGCTCACCCGGATCATTATCCTGCGACCCGCGCCAGGCCATGTGCAATTCAAAGCTGCGCACCGGCAACGGTGGATCTTCCGCCCGAACACCACCGGCGGCGGTCAACGCTTCGGCGGTGTAGTCCGGGACGGTGGCCACGATGTCGGTGCCGCTGATCAGTGTGCTCAACCCGTTGAACTGCGGTACCGCCAGCACCACGTGCCGTTTGCGCCCCAGTTTCTCCAGCTCTTCATCTATAAAGCCGCTCAGGTCGCCCGCGAACGACACCAGCGCGTGGGGGCGGGCGCAGAAATCATCCAGGCTCAATGGCCCCGGCACTGTGTCGGCTCGCAACAGTTTCGGCATGCTGCGGCGCAGTACTTTGCGCTTGGCGTTGGCCGGCAGGTCGGCGGTGTAGCTGACGCCAATGGAAATTTCGCCCGAGGCCAACAGGTTCGGCATCAATATGTAGTTGGCCCGACGCACCACCAGCACGATGCCTGGTGCCTCGGCGCGCAGCCGCTTGAGCAGCATCGGCAGCAAGGCGAACTCGACATCGTCCGACAGGCCGATGCGGAACACCGCGGTGCTGGTGGCCGGATCGAATTCCGCCGCGCGACTGACCGCGGTGGAAATTGAATCCAGGGCCGGCGAGAGCAGGGCGAAGATTTCCACCGCTCGGGCGGAAGGTTCCATGCTGCGGCCGGTGCGCACGAACAACGGGTCATCGAACAGCCCGCGCAGGCGCGAGAGCGCCGCGCTGATGGCTGGCTGGCCGAGGAACAATTTCTCCGCAGCGCGGGTCACACTGCGCTCGTGCATCAGTGTTTCGAAAACGATCAACAGGTTCAGGTCGACACGACGCAGGTCATTACGATTCATCTGGGGTCCTGGCAGATTCAGCAAACTTGACGTGAGCGACCATATGAGAACAATGGCCGGCGTGAATCTTACGGGGAAAGGCTGGTACTCTGCACAGGGTAATTCAGTTTTCCCTGAAAGGCTGCTTCGGTTTTTACGGCATTGGATGATGTCGCCGTCGCTGCGGAATCAATGACAGGCATGTCGACTATTAATAGCCACTGATGGTCTTGGGTAGAAAGCCCAGATAGAGTTCAGGGCATTAGAGGTTACTTTGACGAGGTTTGCGATGTCCCGCACGATCCGTTTTCACAAGTTTGGTCCAGCCGAGGTGCTCAAATGCGAAGAGCATGCGGCCGCTCTGCCTGCGCCGGGCGAAGTGCAGGTGCGTGTCGAGGCGATAGGCATCAGCTGGTACGACATTCTCTGGCGCCAGAACCTGGCCTCGTCCCATGCTCGCCTGCCTTCAGGCCTGGGTCATGAAATGGCCGGCGTGGTCACGGCGCTCGGTGAGGGAGTCGATGACCTCGCTATCGGTGACAAGGTCGCCAGCTTCCCGGCCGAAAGCCCCAACGACTATCCGGTCTACGGCGAACAGATCGTTCTGCCGCGCACGGCGCTGACCCGCTACCCGGACGTGCTCAGTCCGGTCGAAGCCAGCGTGCATTACACGCCGCTATTGGTCGCCTATTTTGGCTACACCGATCTGGCGCGCGTCAAACCCGGGCAATTCGCTCTGGTGACCGACGCCAGTCACTGCGCCGGGCCGTCGTTCGTGCAATTGGGCAAAGCCCTTGGTGTGCGAGTAATCGCTGCGACCAAAACCGCGGATGAGCGTGAATACCTGCTGTCGCTGGGTGCCGAAAAAGTCATCGTCACCGAAGAAGAAGATCTGCTGATGCGGATCAACAAAATTACCGACAACCGTGGCGTCGATGTGGTTTTCGATGGCCTGGGTGGCCCGCAGATGTCGCTGCTCGGCGATGTGCTCGCGCCTCGCGGCAGCTTGGTGCTCTATGGCCTGCAGGGTGGTAACCAGACGCCATTTCCGGCCTGTGCTGCGTTCCAGAAGAACATTCAGTTCTTCGTGCACTGCATCGGCAACTTCACCGGCAAGCCGGAGCTGGGCATCCTCCAGGATCAGGCCGCACTGCAACGTGCCCTGCGCGACATCAACCAGTTGACCGCAGACCATGTGCTGCTGCCGCTCAAGACTCGGGTATTCCCGTTTTCCCAGTTTGTCGAAGCACACCGCTACATGGACGAATGCCCATGCCGCGAACGGGTCGCCCTTGAGGTCGAACCTGCCTGAGCTCTTCGTACGAGCCTCTTTGTATAAGCCCCTCTGGAAAGGTCCGTGCAAGCACGGACTTTTCCGCTGTCAAAACCTCCAAAATGAGACATTCCATCGATCCCACGGTGGGGCGGTTCAGCAACTGAACTGGTTTTTGCTCTCGATCTGTATCTTCTAATCATTATGTAAGCCCTGATAATTGAATGATTATTTCATCTCAAGGAAAGAGTCATGGCTGGGTATCAGGTTGAAACTTTTCAACGCGCATCGGCAATACATGCTCAACAAATAATTCGACGCCGCTCGGCGGTCATACATTTATTGGCAACTTCTTTCTTTATTTCTTGTATTACACGTCTGTGGGATGTTGTCGGAAATTTCCTAGGAAATCGCACGAGGCCGAAAAGCGCCCGTCCTGCCGGGCGTTGCGGCGGTCTTGCCCTGTTTGGGGTTCTCGAGACATGCAACTATTTCAAATAATTACAAAATGCTTAAGTGCTAGCATTTGATAACAACCCCGCCACCCCATTCATGACAGGCAATCCGTCGCGCAGTGCATGTAATTGTTTGCGTGGCGTCGAACTTATGAGTAACAGGTAAACAATGATGACCCATACCCATGAACAGGCAATGAATTATGTTTATCAACAAGTACTGCAGCGCTTGCTGAGCTTTTTCTCTCGCGCCGAGCGCACGGCATTGCAACTGATGATTCAGCGCCTGGTGGTGTCGGCTGGAGGTATGGAGCGTATCGGCGATTACAAGGTGTTGGCGATCCAGTCCGGGTCCCGCGATAGCTGCTACACACTGGCGCTGCTGCGCGCCGCGCAACTGAGTATCGCCGGACGGGCACCGGCGACGTTTCAGCTGCGAGTGGCCACTTTGCGCTTGAATGGTACGGCTTCGACAGCACTGGAAAACATCCATCGCAGCAGCAGTGCATTGTTTCTCTTCGACGATCCCCGGGTCGAAATGTTGATGGTCGATAATCGTGAGGTCCTGCCGTTCAATCACTTGGCGCCAATCTCCGAAGCCGGCCGCGAGTCGAATCGGCTCAACCTGCTGATGGTCGGGCACCGTCGCGCCTGGAAGGGGCCGCTTGAGTTGTGGGACGACGGGTACCTGGCCACAGGTGATTTTTATGGACAAATTGCCCGCTGGGACAACGGCGTCGATGTCATGGTCAGCAGCGATTCACCCCGTCGGCAGGCGCAGTTTATCGAGGGTTTGAACCGTGCCGCAGCCAAGGCCGGGCTTGCGCCGACGAGCCGCCATGAAACGGGTTACGAGGGATTGTTCGCGCGGCTCGATGAACTGGGCAGCGACTGCTATCGCGAGTTTTATCCCGACGCTGCTCAGGTTGCGTGGCGTCCTGCCGAGCATTTTGAGGCCTGCCGTCGCACGACCTTCATCGACATTCACGACATGCTGGTCAGCAATCTGGAAGAGCGCTGGCCGCTGCTCACTGACTTCCTCGGGTTTCAACCTGACGAACTGACGGCTCAACTCAGTGATAACGACTATGTCAGCCTGTCGATATCCGCGCACCTTCGCGGCTTGCAAGCGCGCTTTGTGCACGGTCGCACCTACGAAGAGGGGGTCAGCGAATACCTGCAGCGGACGTTGGTGATGATGCGCCGTAAACAATTGCCCGAGCGTTTTTGCGAGCAGGCAATGGGGACCTTCGGCAATCCGCTGACCATGGCCGATCAGCGCGGATTGGCGACGGCCGAGGCACAAAAGAACCTCGGCTTGAGTGAAGCGCAACTGGTGTGCCTGCTGTTCGCCCCGTTTGTCGATAACGGCGCGGCCCTGGAGCATTTTCTTCGTCAGTGCCATCCCGGCATGCTGGTGGCGCTGCCGGAATTGCACCGGGCGATGCAGGGCGGTCCGGCCCCCGAGCAGGTTCTGCAGTGGATGGTTGATGTCAGCGGGTTGTCGGTCAGCCTGATCGGTACGCTTTACCGCATGGGGCCGGTGGTTCGGGACGAGGGTAGGGTGCCAGGTACGGAAAGCGGCGACGCAGGCGTGCAAGCCGAAGGCATGGACTCCGGGAATGAAACAGCAGTGACTGGCGAATGGTCGATGGGCCAGTGAGCGTTCCTGGTTTGGCGGATGCATCGAGAGTGCGTCATGACGTTCGTAGCGTGTTCGGTCATCACCCATGAAAGGATCACGAGATTCCGATTTCGCGTACCAGGCGGTGTACCGCTACCTGAACAATCTGATCAATGAGCCGGGCAGTGACGTGCGAGTGCGCCTGCCCTCATTGCGACAGTTGGCGGATCGTTTGAGTGTGTCGATCTCGACCATTCAATACGCCTATTCGCTGCTGGAGAAGGAAGGACGCATCTATTCGGTTGCCAAGTCAGGCTATTACGCACTGCCGGTGTCCTCTATCGGCCTGCCCGGCAGCGGCAAAGACCTGCTCGAAACAGTCTATGTCAACGCCAGGCGCCCCGGCATGCTGGTGTTGAGCGCCGATGAACCGGCGTTGTTACAACCCCTGGACAGCCCGTTGTTGTTGCTGGAGAGAGAATTGCTGCGCCAGTATCCGCGCCAACCGCAACCGTCTTCACAACCCTGCGGCGAGCTGGAACTGCGCACGGCGCTTGCGGCACGCTACACCACTTCACCGACACGCTGCTGGCATGCCGATGATGTCTATATCGGCGCAGATATGCGCGGCGTACTTGAAATATTGATCGCCGTTCTTGAGCTCAAAGATTCGGTGGTGGTGGTCGAGTCGCCGTGCGACTGGGTGATTCTGCGCTTGTTCCAGGACGCAGACGTGCAGGTTGTCGAGCTGCCGCTGCAAGCCTGTGGTGGCCTGGATCTCGAACAGCTGAGAGAGCAGCTCGAGACCGGGCGGGTGCGACTGATGATGCTTTCATCGGGACTGAACATGCCGCGCGGGAGCGTGGCGCCTGACGACAACCGGCAGTCCACTGCGCAACTGCTGGAACGGCATGGCTGTTGGGTGTTGGAAAACGATTGTTACGGCGAGCTCGAATTCGAACCGAGCGGCTTGCGGTTTCGTGACCTGGTGGACCCTGATCGGCTGATCGTGTTTTCCACTTTCGAGAAAATCATCGGCTCGGAGGCGCCCTTTGGTTGCCTGCTCTCGCGACAACTGCGTGCCGAACTGCAACGGCACTTTCTGCTGCGGGCATTCCGTTTGTCGCTGATTCGTCAGAAAGCCATTGCACGGCTGTACAGCAACGGACGCATCGATCAACACCTGCTGGTGTTGCGTCGACTGCTCAAGGAGCGCATGGTGCTGATGACCCAGCTGCTCCAGGAGCGTCTGCCGGAATCGCTGCATTTCGTCGAGCCCCAGGGCGGCGCGACGGTCTGGATTCGCTCGTTGCGCCAGGTCAATGTACATCGAGTGTTCCAGAGACTGCTCAAGCAGCAAGTGGTCATCGCACCGGGGGAGTTGTTCAGTCTGCAGGGCATGCACACGCAGCACTTGCGCCTGAGTCATACGTTCGGTGGCGACCACGAGCTCGTCGTTGCATTGGGGCTGCTGGGGGATGCCTTGCGTCTGGAATCGATCGATTGAGCCGAAGCGCCAGCGCTCCTCGGAACCTGACATTCGATAACGTCGCGCGACAGCCAAACTGTCAGTAAACTGCGTTCCTATCCCGAACCACTCTCTCTCAGAGGTTTTGCATGACACTCAGTCCTTTTGCGGGCAAACCGGCACCGGCAGAACTGTTGGTCGACATCCCGCGACTGGTAACGGCCTATTACACCGGCCAGCCCGATGCAGCCATTTCTACCCAGCGCGTCGCCTTCGGCACGTCCGGACACCGAGGTAGCTCGTTCGACTTGAGTTTCAATGAATGGCACGTCCTGGCCATCAGCCAGGCGATCTGCCTGTATCGCGAAGCCCAGGGCATCGATGGCCCGCTGTTCGTCGGGATCGACACCCACGCGCTGTCCACGCCGGCCGGTGCCAGTGCCCTGGAAGTGCTGGCAGCGAACGGTGTGACGGTGATGATCGCCGAAGGCGATGAGTACACTCCGACGCCGGCCATTTCCCATGCGATTCTTTGCTACAACCGTGGGCGCACTTCAGGCCTGGCGGACGGCATCGTCATCACGCCGTCCCACAACCCGCCGCAAAGCGGTGGCTACAAGTACAACCCAACCAACGGCGGCCCGGCCGACACCCACATCACCAAGTGGATCGAAGCCAAGGCCAACGAGTTGCTGGCAGCCAAGCTCGCCGGCGTCAAACGCATCAGCTACGAGCAGGCCCTGAAGGCCAGCACTACCCATCGTCATGATTACCTCAACACCTATGTCGCTGACCTGATCAACGTGATCGACTTCGACGCCATCCGCGATGCGAAGCTGCGTCTGGGTGTCGATCCGCTGGGCGGAGCAGGGGTGCGCTACTGGTCGGCAATTGCCGAGCACTACCGCCTGGACCTGGAAGTGGTGAATAAACAGGTTGATGCAACGTTCCGTTTCATGACCGTTGACTGGGACGGGCAGATCCGCATGGACCCATCGTCCAGTCACGCGATGCAAGGCCTGATCGGCCTGAAAGAGCGTTTCGACGTGGCGTTTGCCTGCGACCCGGATCACGACCGCCATGGCATCGTGACCCCGTCCGGTGGTTTGCTGGCGCCGAACAACTACCTCGCGGTGTCGATCGACTACCTGTTCCAGAACCGTCCACAGTGGCGCGCCGATGCGGCCGTGGGTAAAACCGTGGTCAGCAGCGGCTTGATCGATCGCGTCGCCAAACGTCTGGGCCGTCGTCTGTACGAAGTGCCGGTCGGTTTCAAATGGTTTGCCGACGGTCTGTTCGACGGCTCCCTGGGTTTTGGCGGTGAAGAAAGTGCCGGTGCGTCGTTCCTGCGTAAGGACGGCGGTGTCTGGAGTACCGACAAGGACGGTTTGATTCCGGCGCTGCTGGCCGCTGAAATGACCGCTCGCACGGGCCGTGATCCAAGCCAGGCCTATCGCGCGTTGACCGATGAACTGGGTGAGCCGTTCTCGGTACGCGTTGACGCCAAGGCCAACCCTGAACAGAAAGCTCTGCTGAGCAAATTGTCGCCGGAGCAGGTCACTTCGACTCAACTGGCGGGCGAAGCGATCCAGAGCATCCTCAGTCATGCACCGGGCAACGACCAGGCCATCGGCGGTCTGAAAGTCATGACCGAGAACGGCTGGTTCGCGGCGCGGCCGTCGGGCACCGAGGACATCTACAAGATTTACGCAGAAAGCTTTGTCAGTGACGACCACCTGAAACAACTGGTGGCCGAGGCTCAGACGCTTGTGGATGGCGCAATTTCTGCGAAGTGATTGAGGGCCCTGTGGTGTGGGGGCTTGCCCCCGTTCGGCTGCGAAGCAGTCGTAAACCATTGCATGCGGTGTACCTGATGCACCGCGCTTGCTGGTTTTGGGGCTGCTTCGCAACCCAACGGGGGCAAGCCCCCTCGCCACAGGTAAATCCCTCATCACAATGGCTACACGTAAAAAGGGGCGACCATCAACGGTCGCCCCTTTTTTTGCCGCGCATTTACCACCTCAAGCCAAATCTACCAAGACGATTTCACTGTCCTCGATCGCAGTCACGCGCAACACTTGCTCATCGGCAACCGCGACCCCGTCTCGAGCTTGTGCGCGCAAGCCATTGACTTCAATCGCTCCTGTCGCTGGCACCAGATAAGCGCGACGGCCACTGTCCAGACGATATTCAGCCGTTTCCCCGGCTTTCAGGTTGGCCGCCACCAGACGTGCATCGGCGCGAATCCGCAGGCTTTGATCGTCGCCGGCCTTGCCACTGGCCAGGGTCACGAAGCCTTCGCGCTGGCCTTTGGGGAAGGGCTTGGCGCCCCACGACGGTGCCAGACCGGTTTCGTTGGGGATGATCCAGATCTGAAAGATCCGGGTCTCGGTCGCTTCCAGATTGTACTCACTGTGGGCGATCCCGGTGCCGGCGCTCATGACCTGCACATCACCGGCTTCGGTACGGCCCTTGTTGCCCAGGTTGTCCTGGTGGGTAATCGCGCCTTCACGAACGTAGGTGATGATTTCCATGTCCCGGTGCGGGTGTTGCGGGAACCCGGTGCCGGGGGCAATCACGTCATCGTTCCATACCCGCAGGTTGCCCCAGTTCATGCGTTTGGGGTCGTAGTACTCGGCGAACGAAAAGTGGTGATGAGCATCCAGCCAGCCATGGTGCGCGCCGCCCAGGGAGTTGAAAGGTCTGAGTTCAAGCATGATCGTCTCCTGAAAAAGGTTCGTCATGGGGCAGAACGTCTGAGCCACAAACGAGAACCGGTGGTTGATGGTCAGTATCATCCATCAGGCATCCATCGATAAAAAGCGTAAAAAATGCCTCAATACAATCGAATTATTTGATATCGAATAATCTCGAATTTTTCTCATCCAGCCTTCACTTCATCGCATAAGCCAATGACCTGTAAGCATTTCACTAGAACTCAACGGCAAATGCAGACACCATAGCCCTCGACAGCCTCACACACTGGAGTCCGCCTGCGTGCCGCAACACACACCCGATCTTCCGCCCGAACTTCGTCCCCTGGCCGAGATGCCTTTGCTCAAACGTCTGGCCGCCCGGTTCTTTGGCCACGGCCTGACCCGCTTGCGCGCGCAACACCGTGCGTCCTGGCTGCACGGGCAAGCCGACGGTTTTCGTAGCGGCCACAGCGCTGGCGTGGAATACGGCTATAAGGAAGGCAAGCTCGAGGGCTTGGAAGAAGGCCGGCAAGTGCTGCTGATTCGTGACTCGCGCTCGACTGAGCATCGACCGCCTAACGTCGATGACAACCTGTTCGACGATTGGCGCCTGCCATTGAGCGCCGAGCTGAAGAAGCGCATGAAGGCCGACGTGGCGCGACTGCTGCCTGCGCATGCCCAGCCAAGCGCTGCCCAATGGAAAATGATTTTCAGTGACACACCGTCGACTTCAGTGATCGCCGGGGCGGGTGCGGGCAAGTCGACCACCCTGGTGTTGCGTATCCTGCTGCTCAGCCATTACCTGGGGTTTGAGCTGAGCTCGATGACCGTGGTGACCTTCACCCGCGAGTCGCGCAAGGACTTCATCAATAAGCTGATCGAACTGTTTGCCGTGTGGGGCCGGGCACTCAGTTTCAAAGAAGCGCGGGACCTGGTGCGCACTTTTCATTCGCGGATCCTGCCAATGGTGCGCAGCCTGCCGGGTTTCGAGCGGCTGCAAGCCTTCGAAAACCTCAGCTTTCGCGTGCAGGGCACCGATGAGGAGGTCGACAGCAATCCCTTCGACCTGCGAATCAACGACGCCCAGCGCCAGCAACTCAACGCCTGCTATCACAACTTGCACACCCGCGATGAGCGTTTCCGCGAATTGATCAAGCCGTTGTCTCGTCACGCCTTGCAGCTCAAGGAACTGGAGCGCGATCACCCGGACGTGCAAAAGCGCATGGCGGTGACTGAACTGGCGGCCAAGCGCGATGAAGAGCTGTGCGACACCATCGAGGATCTGTGGTTTCGCGCAGGTGCCTGGCCGATCAAGGGCATCGAGCCGAATCGTCAGACCTTCGACATCAACGGTTCGACCTTCCATTGCCACGGCTATATTCCGGCACTGGATGCCTGGGTGGTGCTGGGTTTCGATCCTCGGGAAAACCCACAGGTCAGCCGTCCGAATGCCAAGCTTACCGTGCGTGCGGAATGGGCTGTAAAGCGCACCCTGTTTCAAGCTTTCTGTCGTAAGCCTTTGATATGGCTGGATAGTTATGAATCTTCAAAACGTGTTTTGGCGTCGCTTGCCGGTGATGCCAGCGCCGGGCCGGGCTTTGATTACAAGGTCAAGGGCGAACTTGCTTCCGCGCCGTTGCTGGACTGTTTTGTCGCGGCAGCCGGGTTTATCGAAAACCTCGGCCTGGATGTGCCCAATGCCGTGGGCCAGATGAGTTTCGCCAAGGATGACCCGGACCGATTCTTCTTCGAGGCCTTGAGCCTGTTTTGGCGAGCGCTGGAAGATCATCTGCTGGATCAATCGCCACCCGTGATGACCTACAACCGGATGTTTGCCCTGTTCAGCGAGCATTCGCCGGAGAATCTCAAGCTGCTCAGCGATGAGCTGTTGAGGCCGATGTCGCACTTGATGATTGACGAGTTTCAGGACGTATCGCCGCAGATCGTTTCCTGGATTCGCGCCAGCCTGGCCGAAATCCGCAGTCGTGGCCCGGCCATGCATGTAGGGCGCGGCGCGCAACGTTCGTCGTTGCTCTGTGTGGGGGACGATTGGCAGTCGATTTACGGCTGGCGCGGTAGTTCGCCGAGCTACTTCATGGAGTTCAACAAGGAGTTCCCGTCACCGAGCACGACCAAGGTGATGCTCAGCGACAATTACCGCAGCCATCAGCACATCATCGACGCGGCGGAGCACATCGTCCGCGCCGCACCGGCGATCGCCGGCAAGAAGGCCAAGGCCAGCGGCGAACCCAAGGCGCTGCTGCCGGTGAACGTGCTCGATCGGGATGACCAGGGCATGGCCCAGCGTCTGATCGAGCACTACAGAAAAGGTGATTCAATCTTGATGCTTTATCGAAAAAGCAGCGATAAGTCATTGATAGAGGAGCATATTCAGTCTGTAGTTAATGTGGATTCCAGCTTGCCGTACGACGCGCGACGGCTCAAGCAACTGACCTATCACAGCGCCAAGGGACTGCAAGCTGATGCGGTATTCCTGCTGGGAGATTGCCAGCATCTGACCAGTTCGCCTTACAAGAACCAGGTCTATCGCATGGCCGGGCTCGGCAGGGCCGGCGACAGCGAGCCCTACGACAGCGCACAGAAAGACGAGATCCTGCGTCTGGCCTACGTGGGCATCACCCGGGCGGTGAGCCATTGCTACTGGTATGTCGATGGCCAGGATACCCAGGCGGCGAATATGCCCAAGGCCTCCGACCGGATCGGCAAGGGCAAGGTTTTTTTTGCTGATCACCGTCAGGGAAAAGTGCAGGCCTGAACCTCAAGAGAGTCTTGAGTCAAAAAACCTGTGGCGAGGGAGCTTGCTCGCGCTGGGCTGCGTAGCGGCCCCAAAAATGCGACAAGCATTGCCGATTTTTGTGAGCGCTGCGCACTCAAGCGGGAGCAAGCTCCCTCGCCACAACAAGCTCGCTCGCCACAAAAGTTGCGAGTGGCGCGATCCCGGCCTATGGTCCAAGCGAGGCTTTGACCGCGACGGATGTGCTCGACTGGCTTCAGGTCGTTGTCCATCCAGTGCGGAGACCCGTAGCGAGGTGACGACATGCCGAACAACTCCCGTCCCGCCGTGCTCGAACTGATCGGCAATACGCCGCTGGTGCGTATCAGCCGCTTCGATACCGGCCCGTGCACACTGTTTCTCAAACTCGAATCGCAGAACCCAGGCGGTTCGATCAAAGATCGCATCGGCCTGGCGATGATCGACGCCGCCGAGCGCGATGGTCGCTTGCGCCCCGGCGGCACCATCGTCGAGGCGACGGCCGGTAACACCGGTCTGGGCCTGGCACTGGTTGGCCGCGCCAAGGGTTATCGGGTGGTGCTGGTGGTGCCGGACAAAATGTCCACCGAGAAGGTCCTGCACCTCAAGGCGATGGGCGCCGAAGTGCACATCACCCGCTCCGACGTCGGCAAGGGCCATCCCGATTATTATCAGGATGTCGCGGCGCGATTGACCAAGGATATTCCCGACGCGTTTTTCGCCGATCAATTCAACAACCCGGCCAATCCTCTGGCCCACGAGTGCAGCACCGCGCCGGAGATCTGGGCGCAGACTCAGCATGATGTGGATGCCATCGTGGTCGGTGTCGGTTCGGCCGGCACGCTGACCGGGCTGACTCGTTTCTTTCAGCGCGTACAACCGAATCTGGAAATGGTGCTGGCCGATCCGGTCGGCTCGGTGATGGCCGAGTACAGCCGCAGCGGGATCCTCGGTACGCCGGGCTCCTGGGCGGTGGAGGGCATCGGCGAGGACTTCATTCCGTCGATTGCCGACCTTTCCAGCGTGAGCAAGGCCTATTCAATCAGCGACGAGGAAAGCTTCGATCATGCCCGCCAACTGCTGCGCGCCGAAGGCATTCTCGGCGGTTCTTCGACTGGCACCTTGCTGGCGGCGGCATTGCGTTACTGCCGCGAGCAGACCGAGCCGAAGCGGGTGGTCAGTTTCGTTTGCGACACCGGCACCCGTTATCTGTCGAAGATCTATAACGACCAGTGGATGAACGATCAGGGCCTGCTTGCGCGCAAACGCTACGGCGATTTGCGTGACCTGATCGCGCGGCGTTTCGAGGATGGCCGTGTGGTCAGCGTCGGCCCGGACGACACCTTGCTCACCGCCTTCCAGCGCATGCGCCTGGCGGATGTATCGCAACTGCCGGTGCTGGTGGATGGACAGCGGCTGGTCGGGGTCATCGACGAGTCCGATATTCTGTTTGGCGTGCATGAAGACGCTACGCATTTTCGCATGACCGTGACCAGCGCGATGACCGACAAACTCGAAACCCTGCCTCCCGGTGCCAGTCTTGCTGAACTGGAGGCGGTGCTCGACCGTGGGCTGGTGGCGATCATCGCCGACACCTCGGGCTTTCACGGCTTGATTACCCGCGTCGACATGCTCAATCACTTGCGGAGATCACTGGCATGAGTCAGCACGATGAAAGCACCGCACCACGGGGCTTTGCCACCCGTGTAATCCATGCCGGACAAACACCGGACCCGACCACCGGGGCGCTGATGCCGCCGATTTACGCCAACTCCACCTATGCGCAGCAGAGCCCCGGCGTGCACAAGGGCTTCGATTACGGGCGTTCGCACAACCCGACGCGCTTTGCGCTGGAGCGTTGCGTGGCGGATCTTGAGGGCGGCACCCAGGCTTTCGCCTTTGCTTCCGGACTGGCGGCGATCGGCACCGTACTCGAACTACTCGACGCAGGCGCGCACATCGTCTCCGGCAATGATCTGTACGGCGGGACTTTCCGCCTGTTCGAACGGGTGCGCCGACGTAGCGCGGGGCATCGCTTCAGCTTTGTCGATCTGACGAACCTGACGGCCTTCGAAGCGGCGTTGCAGCATGACACGCGGATGGTCTGGGTCGAGACGCCGAGCAATCCTTTGCTCAGCCTCACTGATCTCGCCGCCGTCGCACGCATCTGTCGCGAGCGCGGCATCATCTGCGTGGCGGACAACACCTTCGCCAGCCCGTGGATCCAGCGCCCGCTGGAGTTGGGCTTCGATATCGTGCTGCACTCGACGACCAAGTACATGAACGGTCACTCCGATGTGATCGGCGGCATTGCGGTGGTTGGGCAGAACATCGATCTGGCCGAGCGCCTGGGCTTTCTGCAGAACGCAGTGGGGGCTATCGCCGGGCCGTTCGACGCGTTCCTCACCTTGCGCGGGGTGAAGACCCTGGCGCTGCGCATGGAACGTCATTGCAGCAATGCGCTGGAGTTGGCGCAATGGCTGGAGAGTCAGCCGCAAGTGGCACGCGTGTATTATCCGGGCCTGCCATCGCATCCGCAGCACGAATTGGCGCGGCGACAGATGCGCGGGTTCGGCGGGATGATTTCCGTCGAGCTGAACAGCGACCTGACGGGCGCCAGACGTTTTCTCGAGAGTGTGCGGATCTTTGCCTTGGCCGAGAGCCTTGGCGGGGTGGAAAGCCTGATCGAACACCCGGCGATCATGACTCACGCCACCATTCCCGCAGAAACCCGCGCGCAGCTAGGTATCAGCGATGCGCTGGTGCGTTTGTCTGTGGGGGTGGAGGATGTCGAAGACCTACGCGCCGATTTGGGCCAGGCGCTGATGCAAGTTGCGGCGACGCACTCCTTGTAGCAGCTGTCGAGCAGCGCGAGGCAGCGTTCGGCGGCGAAGCCGTCGTGAATCCGGTTGACATAGTCTGCCTGATACACCGTGAGTTCTGATTTTACGACGGCTTCGCCGCCGAACGCAGCCTCGCAGGCTCGACAGCTGCTACAAGCCGATCGGGCTCGGCAGCTGCTACAAAAAGCCCGCTAAATCGATAAGCGGGCTTTTTGTCGGGTGTTGGCTGTCAGGCATAACTCCTGAGCGTCTGCGGAGGAATGAACGCTTCCAGCTCATCCTCGACCGCTTCGATAATCCGCTCTACATCGGCGGCATTCATGACCGTTGCACAAGGAATGCCGGCAATGGCGATCATGGTTTCGCCGCTGGCTCGGTCGAATAGACGAGCAACCATGCTGCCCGGTGCATCCATGGTCGCTTCGAAACCCATGGGATGAAAATGCCAGCGCATCAGCTGGCAGGCATTTGGAAAAGTGACCTTGCTGAATGAACCTTGATTCATGTGTTGCCCACCTTCTTCATCGAGCGCTTCCTTTAGCTCATGTTAGGAGGGAAGAGCCTTCAATGGCTCAACCGGTGACTGTCTTTAAAAGTAGCATCCGGATGTGAAAATCATGTGGAATTTTTCAGACCGTTCAGCGATTGGTTCAGTTTTTTTTGATGCAGGTCATGAGATACCGGCATCTCGGCCAACGGCCAGCATTGCTGGGCATCCCATCGGTCATTGAAGCCCGGACAGAACTTCGGCAAGCTCGGTTTTTTCTCGTCGAGTCCTCTATGCACGCCGATGATGATGGTCCGTCGCAAACCCAGGCCACGGGCGACACGGTCATGCGTTACCACCTGCGCTGGAAGCACCGGGATCTGGACGGTGTGATGGCGCTTTATCACCCGGACATTCAGTACAACGACTTTTTCCAGAACCGCGTGATGGGCCTGGACGCGTTGCGCGAGTACGTGCGTGACAGCATGCCTCGCGATCCGGATGAGGCGCTGGAGCACTCGGACCGTATCCGACTGGATGGCAACACGGCGTTCATTCAATACCGCATCACCCTTCGCGGCGGTGAAGGGCTGGTGTCGTTTCGAACCAGCGAGGCGATCACTGTGCGTGACGGGCTGATCTGGCGGGTCAATGAATACGCCACCCTTGTACATGAACAAACATCCGGCAAAGCCGCCCGCAACCTGCGGCCAGCGGTCAGCCGGCTCGGACTGTCACCGCGGCAGCTAAGTTTCATGGCCGACGACCTGCAACAGTATTTCCAGCGTCAGCAGCCGTACCTGGATCCCGAGCTCGACCTGCAACGGGTGGCGAAGGAGTGCGGATACAGCCGCAATCAGATTTCCTACCTGTTGAACCAGGTGCTCGGCCAAAGCTTCTACCGTTACGTCAATCAGGCGCGGTTGCAGCATTTGCTCGCGGCACTGGACAGCGCCACTCCACCACTGCGTATCGATGAGCTGGCCTTTGCCGCAGGCTTCAATTCGCTGTCGGCGTTTTACAGCTGTTTCCGCCAGCACACCGGTCTGTCGCCCAAGGCTTACGCCAAACAAATTTCTTTGCGTGCACGCGCGCAAGACGGCTCCTGAGCCCACGCACTAGGATCGACGCCATCGAAGTATTGAGTGGCGGAGTCTTGCATGGCAACGTGGCGAACGATCAGTTTGTGGATGGATCAACTCGACGAGCCGATGCTGGCGCGCCCGGCGCTGGAACAGAACCTGGAGGTCGACGTGGCCATCATTGGCGCCGGGTACACCGGGCTCTGGACGGCGTACTACCTCAAACGCCTGGCGCCGGGACTGAACATCGCCATCGTCGAAGCCCAAACCGCGGGGTTTGGCGCGTCGGGCCGTAACGGCGGCTGGTTGATGGGCAATCTGCTGGGTGAAGACCGCTTGCTCGCCGGACTACCGGCGGAACAACGTCGCGCCTCTTTCGAGCTGTTGCACAGCATCCCTGATGAAGTAGAGCTCGTCCTCGAACGAGAAGGCATTGACTGCGATTACCGCAAGGGCGGGGCGCTTTACTGTGCGGCGCGTTACCCGGAGCAGGAAGCCAGCCTGCGCAATTATCTGGACGCGCTCTACCGCCAAGGGCTGACCGAGGCCGACTACCGCTGGCTCAGCCCCGAGCAATTGGCGCAACAGATCAGAATTGCCAAACCTTATGGCGGTATCTATGCACCGCATGTGGCGACCATTCACCCGGCAAAGTTGGTGCGAGGTCTGGCACGGACGGTGGAGCGCATGGGGGTCAACATTTATGAAAACAGCCCGGTCACCCAATGGCAGTCGGGCAGTTTGCGTACCGCCCGCGCGCAGGTTCGCAGCCGCTGGATCGTGCCGGCGGTGGAAGGTTACGCGGTCACGTTGCCGCCGCTGGGTCGTTATCAATTGCCCGTGCAGAGTTTACTGGTGGCGACCGAACCGCTGTCCGCCGCGATCTGGGACGACATCGGCCTCAGCCATGGTCAGGCGTTCAGCGAAAGCAGCCGCCAGGTGACCTACGGCCAGCGCACGGCCGACAACCGTCTGGTGTTTGGCGCCCGTGGCGGCTATCAGTTTGCTGGCAAGTTGCGCCATGACTTCGAGCTGAGCGCCAGCGAAGTGCAGTTACGACGCTACCTGTTCGGTGAACTCTTCCCGCAGCTCAAGGACGTGCGAATCACCCACGCCTGGGGCGGAAACCTGGGGATGTCCCGGCGCTTCAAGCCGCACATGCTCTGCGATCAGGCCAGCGGCATCGCCTTGTCGGGCGGTTATGGCGGGGAGGGCGTGGGTGCCAGCAACCTCGGCGGGCGGACGCTGGCCGATCTGATTCTTCAGCGCGATACCGAGTTGGTGCGCCAGCCGTGGGTGATTGCTCAGGGCGGTCTCGACGCGCTCAAGGCCTGGGAGCCGGAGCCCTGCCGCTGGCTGGGCTACAACGCAATCATCCGCAGCTTCGTTCACGAAGACCAGACCCTGGCCAACCCGTCCACCGCGCCCTGGCGTCGCAAACTGGCCGGCCGGGTCGCGGGGTTCATGGAAGGTTTCATGCGCTGAACGGCGTTTTCTCAATCGACAGGTACTCCCATGCCCATCACTCAATTCAAGAACGCCGCAATCCTGAAGCTGGAAGAGTCAACGCCCGTCGCCGTGCCACTGGGGATGCCCGTGGCGGTGGCCTCAACCACCAGCGTCGAACGCGACGACGGTGTCGAAACCGGCGTCTGGGAATGCACTCCCGGCCGCTGGCGCCGGCAGATCGTTGCCCAGGAATTCTGTCACTTCATCCAGGGTCGCTGCACCTTCACTTCGGATGACGGTGAAACCCTCTACATAGAAGCCGGCGATGCACTGATGTTGCCAGCCAACAGCCTCGGCATCTGGGACATCCAGGAAACCGTGCGCAAGACCTACGTTTTGATTTTTTGATCTCTGATTGCCTGCCAGTTCTCCAATAAAAAGAAAACAACCCATACAGGAATCGACCCATGATCCGAAAGACACTGACGCTTGCTCCACTTGCGCTCGTCGCGACCCTCAGTCAGGCCGCCGAGACCGTGAGAATCTATAACTGGTCGGACTATATCGCCCCGGACACCACAAAAAACTTCCAGAAAGAAACCGGTATCGCCTTCAGTTACGACGTCTTCGACAGCAACGAAACCCTTGATGGCAAGTTGATGACCGGCACATCCGGGTATGACGTGGTATTCCCGTCCAACCACTTCATGGCCCGACAGATTGAGGGCGGGGCCCTGAAGAAACTCGACAAGAGCCAGCTGCCGAACTGGAAAAACCTCAACCCGGTACTGCTCAAAACGTTGCAGGCCAACGACCCGGGCAACGAACATGGCTTCCCGTATTTGTGGGGCAGCACCGGCATCGGCTACAACGTGGCCAAGGTCAAGGCTGTGCTGGGCGACAACGCGCCGGTGGATTCCTGGGACCTGATCTTCAAGCCCGAGAACATGGCAAAACTGCAAAAGTGCGGCGTGGCGATCCTCGACAACGGGCCCGAACTGTTGCCGGCGGCGTTGAATTACCTGGGGCTGCCGCATCACAGCAAGAACCCCGAAGACTATAAAAAGGCCGAAGCGCTGCTGATGAAAGTCCGGCCCTATGTCAGCTATTTCCACTCATCCAAATACACCAGCGACCTGGCCAACGGCGATATCTGCGTGGCCGTCGGCTTCTCTGGCGACATTCTCCAGGCGGAAAACCGCGCCAAGGAAGCCGGGAACGGTGTGGACATCGGCTACTCGATTCCCAAGGAAGGCGCAGCCATCTGGTTCGACATGGTCGCCATGCCCGCTGACGCCCCGGACGAGAAAGCCGGTTACGCGTTCATGAACTACCTGCTGCGTCCCGACGTCATGGCCGGCATCAGCAACTACGTGCACTACGCCAACGGCAACGAACAGGCCGACCGCCTGATCGATCCGGCGATCAAGAACGACACCAAGGTGTATCCGAGCCCGGAAATGATGGGCAAATTGTTTGCCCTTGAGGCGATGCCGTTGAACATCGACCGGGTGCGGACGCGGGTGTGGAACAAGATCAGGACCGGTAGCTGATCGGTCATCTTTTGTAGCCAATGGAGCCAGTCGGGCTGACTGCAATGGGTTAGATTTCATGCCTCTTTCAGTAAGCAGGAGGCAATGGAATGCCTGCGTTTTCGAAAGCTGGTCATCTGCGCATTGGACGATATTCGGAGCCTGGACGCATCTACTTGTTAACAGCTGTGGTTCACGATCGGCAGCCAATTTTTACCGATTGGCGCATGGGGAGGCTGGTTGCCCAACAATTACGTCAGGCCCAGGAGGAGCATTGGGCAGACTTTTTGACTTGGGTGGTGATGCCAGACCATATGCACTGTTTGGTCGAACTTCGGGATAAGACGTTGGCCGAGCTAATGTGCCGAATCAAATCCCGAAGCAGTCTGGCCGTTAATCAGGCGCTAGGGCGAAGCGGACGTTTGTGGCAGAAGGGCTATCACGATCGAGCGGTTCGGCAGGAGGAGGACGTGAAAGATCTTGCTCGATATGTCGTTGCCAATCCTGTTCGAGCGGGACTGGTGACACGCGTTCATGATTATCCGCTGTGGGATGCGTGTTGGCTGTGATGTTTTACGACTGCTGCGCAGCCGAACGCAGGCTGCGCCAGCTGCTACAAAAGCCGTAACGGCCGCAGACCTGTAGCAGCTGCCGAAGGCTGCGTTCGGCTGCGCAGCAGTCGTGTCCTTCATAGACTTGGCACCTCTTTGGAAACGAAACAGGTGTCTAGGGGCAACTGCGGCACCCAGAAGCGACCAGGTCAGCATCGCTTGCTTCCAGGATCGCCTTTACCGATTCCCCGGACGTAGCGGCGGCAAAAGGCGCGTGCGGTATTACCCGACGCGCCAGTCTGTCATTTGCTGGCGTCCAGCACGACGCGGTAGCGCGCCTTGCCACTGCGCAGGTGATCGATGGCGTCGTTGATCCGGCTCATGGGAAAGTGTTCGACCTGCGGCAAGATCTGATGCCGGGCGCAGAACTCCAGCATGGTTGCTGTGTTACTGGGCGAGCCAACCGGCGAGGCGGACACGCTCTTTTGCTGGGGCAGCAGGTTGAATACGTGCACTGGAATAGCGCCAGACACGACGCCGACAAAGTGCAGGCGACCCTTGCCGCGCAGTGTGCCGAGCATGGCCGGCCAGTCGAGGTCGGCGTTGGCGGTGACCAGGAGAAAATCCAGGGTGCCGGCAATGGATTTCAGCGCGTTACTGTCGGTAGAGGTGAGCACGTTGTGCGCGCCCAGGCGCCTGGCTTCGTCCTGCTTGCTCAACGACGAGGTAAAGGCCGTGACCTCGCAGCCCCAGGCGTTGAGAAAGCGCAGTGCCAGATGACCGAGGCCGCCGATCCCCACGACACCGACCCGGTCAGTGGGCTTGACGTCGAATTCCACGAGCGGGTTGAACACCGTCGAGCCTGCGCAGAACAGCGGTCCGGCCATGGCCGGGTCAAGTCCGTCCGGTATCGCAAGCGCCCAGGCCCAGTGCGAACGCAGGCGATCGGCGAAGCCGCCGTTGCTGCCGACGATGGTGGGTTGGACTGTGCTGCATAGCTGGTGGGAGCCTTCGATACACGAGGAGCAATGCATGCAACTGCCCTTGTACCAACCGATGCCCACCCGTTGTCCCACTTCGAGACCGCGTACCTGTGCGCCCACTCGCACGATACTGCCGACCACTTCGTGGCCAGGGATAAACGGGTAGTGGCTCAGGCCCCATTCGTTATCGATCATCGACTGATCGGAGTGGCAGACGCCGCAATACTCCACGGCGACTTCCACCTCCTCAGCGCCCAATGGGCCGGGATCGTAGCTATAGCGCTCCAGTGGAGCACCTGCCGATGTTGCAGCCCAGCCGGTAAAAGTAGTGAGTTCGGTGCTGTCGCTCATGGGACACCTCCAGATCAGGAGACTGCGGCGTTGGCCGCTCGGATGCGGTGGCCTGGCAACGTTGATCGGCAGCCAGGGCGTAATCAGTCTAGCAGGCCGTAGTCTGAGGGCAGTGTCGGGATGAACTGGCCTTCGGAGCTCTGTCTCCGACCACTATTGCAACTAACCGGACGTTTAATTTAGTTGATATCAATACACTGGCACTGACACTAACAAGTCAAGAAAACGAGAAGCCATCAGCAAAAAAACAACTTACCAATATTTAATATTTAAATATGAAATTGTCGGACAATCTTGCTGAAAACCTCAACTAAAAACAATCTTTCGACAGCGCAGGCAATGTTTGCTGGAGTTCTGCGAAACAGTTCAATTTGACGTCAAAAAAATGTAGACGTTTGATTTCGAATTGTGTCAGTTTTCCTACGCCTTCATTGGGCGAGTGATAGGACGATCTCGCCAGAGATTGTCGTATCGGACAAAAACTGTTCCATTGCTAAACAAGGAAGTGTGTTTATGTCGAAAGTAAAAGACAACGCTATTGATCTTGCCGAACAGGCTTTTCAGCCATTGCAAGCGCTGGCTGCACCCAGTTCTGCCTACAACCAGATCGATAGTTTCAGCCATCAGTATGATCGTGGCGGCAATCTTACGGTCAATGGCAAACCCTCCTTCTCCGTCGACCAGGCCGCTACCCAGCTGCTGCGTGACGGCGCTGCCTACCAGGACAAGGACGGTAGTGGCAAAATCGAACTTACCTACACGTTCCTGACCTCGGCCTCGTCGAGCACCATGAACAAGCATGGCATTACCGGGTTCAGCCAGTTCAATACGCAACAAAAAGCCCAGGCCGTGCTCGCCATGCAATCCTGGGCCGACGTGGCCAACGTCACCTTCACCGAGAAAACCACTGGCGGCGACGGTCACATGACCTTCGGCAACTACAGCGGTGGTCAGGATGGCGCGGCGGCATTCGCTTATCTGCCTGGTACGGGCGCCGGTTATGACGGTACTTCGTGGTACCTGACCAACAGCAGCTATACGCCGAACAAGACGCCGGACCTGAACAACTACGGCCGTCAGACCCTGACCCACGAAATCGGTCATACCCTGGGCCTGGCCCACCCTGGCGATTACAACGCCGGTGAAGGTGCGCCGACCTACAATGACGCGACTTACGGGCAAGACACCCGCGGTTACAGCGTCATGAGTTACTGGAGTGAAAGCAATACCGATCAAAACTTCAGCAAGGGCGGTGTGGAAGCTTATTCTTCCGGCCCACTGATGGACGATATCGCGGCCATCCAGAAACTCTACGGTGCCAACACCACCACCCGCACCGGTGACACCACCTACGGCTTCAACTCCAACGCCGGTCGCGACTTCCTGAGCGCGTCTTCGTCGTCGGACAAAGTCGTGTTCTCGGTGTGGGATGCGGGCGGCAAGGACACACTGGACTTCTCCGGCTTTACCCAGAACCAGAAGATCAACCTCAATGAAGCCTCGTTCTCCGACGTTGGCGGCCTGGTGGGCAACGTGTCCATCGCCAAAGGCGTCACGATCGAGAACGCGATTGGCGGTTCGGGTAGCGACCTGCTGATTGGTAACAGTGTGTCCAACGAACTGAAGGGCGGTGCCGGCAACGACATCCTCTTCGGCGCGGGCGGTGCAGACAAACTGTGGGGCGGCTCGGGTTCGGACACCTTCGTGTTCGCGGCCAGCAGCGACTCCAAGCCAGGCGCGGTCGACCAGATCCTCGATTTTGTCAGCGGCCTGGACAAGATCGACCTGACCGGCATCACCAAAGGCGCGGGCCTGCATTTCGTGAGCTCGTTCACCGGTGCGGCAGGCGATGCAGTGTTGACCACTTCGGGCGGCAACAGCCTGTTGTCGGTGGACTTCTCCGGGCACGGCGTGGCTGATTTCCTGGTCAGCACCGTTGGCCAGGCGGCGTTCTCGGACATCGTGGCCTGATTCAAGGCATAAAGGAGGGCGGCGCTTTACGCGTCGCTCTCTGCCCCGATCCAGAGTAAAACGCCCTATGACCCAGAACGCTTTTACCTGCAAAACAACCGCGTGGCTGTTAGCGACGCTGATGATGTTTCTTGGAGAAGTAGCCATGGCAAGCAGTCTGAAACTAGCCGACCCGTCGGAGCTCGCCGGCAAATGGCAAGCCATTTTGAATACCGCGCAAGACTCGCCCGAGTCCCAGGCGCTGCAGGACAAACCGTCGAATGTCTGCACGATAGAGCTTAAGTCGGATCAGACCCTGGGTGAGGGGGCCGATTGCCTCAGTGCCTGGCTGGAAAAATCGGCGATGGGCTGGTTCCCGGAGCCGGACGGCATTGCCGTGACCGGGGAAGAAGGCTCAAGAATTGTGTTTTTCAGCCGACAGCATGAGGGGCTTTATAAAAGCACCTTGAAGTCGGGGCTGATTATTACGCTTACGCGCGCAGCGCAATAAGCGAAAAGCGTCGGACCGACGGCAGGTACTGAATATAAAGACCGTTGTTGTAGTTATAAGCAGCAGATCAATAACCAGGGCTCTTTAAAGTCCACAAAGAGTTGTTATTAATCTGTCAGCGATAACCGGCAAAAGAATGTCTCGACCCGTGTGCGGACAGTTAATTGGAACCTTGCCAAGTGAGGCGAGGCTTAATACCTCAGGAAAAACCAATGAAGATGGCGAAGAGCCCGGCCACCGCACCGTTATTCAAGGCACTGGGCGACTATAAGAGCATCTTGATCAGCGTCGGCTGCTTTACTGCATTGATCAACGTTCTGATGTTGGTCCCGTCGATTTATATGCTCCAGGTTTATGACCGGGTGCTGTCGTCGCAAAACGAAACCACACTGGCGATGTTGTCGCTGATGGTGGTTGGATTTTTTGCCTTCATCGGGCTGCTGGAGACCGTGCGCAGTTTCATCGTCATCCGTATCGGCAGCCAACTGGAGCGCCGTTTCAACCTGCGGGTGTATCAGGCTGCTTTCGAGCGCAACCTGTTCAAGGGTGAGGGCAACGCCGGGCAATCCCTGGGCGACTTGACCCATATTCGCCAGTTTGTCACCGGCCCGGCGTTGTTTGCCTTCTTCGATGCGCCATGGTTTCCGGTCTATCTGTTTGTGATTTTCCTGTTTAACGTCTGGCTCGGCGTATTGGCCACCGCAGGGGCGGTGCTGCTGATCGGGCTGGCCTGCCTCAACGAGGCCATGACCAAAAAACCTTTGGGCGAAGCCGCGGGGTTTTCCCAGAAGTCCAGCCAACTGGCCACCAGTCACCTGCATAACGCTGAAACCATTCAGGCCATGGGCATGCTCGGCGCCTTGCGCAAACGCTGGTTCGGGGTGCACTCGCGTTTTCTCGGCTTGCAGAATCAGGCCAGCGATACCGGCGCGGTCATCAGCTCCCTGAGCAAAACCCTGCGCCTGTGCCTGCAGTCCCTGGTTCTGGGGTTGGGCGCCTTGTTGGTGATCAAGGGCGACATGACCGCCGGGATGATGATCGCCGGCTCCATTTTGATGGGCCGGGTGCTGAGCCCCATCGATCAGTTGATCGCTGTGTGGAAACAGTGGAGCGGCGCCAAACTCGCTTACCGCCGCCTCGACGCCTTGCTGCAAGCCTTTCCTCCGAGTGACGAGGCCATGGCGCTGCCGGCACCGAAAGGCCAGATCACGTTCGAGCAAGTCAGCGCCGGCCCGCCGGGGCAGCGGGCAGCGACCTTGCACATGGTCAATTTCAACCTGGGCGCCGGCGAAGTGCTGGGCGTGCTCGGGGCTTCCGGCTCCGGTAAATCGACCCTGGCCCGGGTGCTGGTCGGCGTCTGGCCGACGCTGGGCGGCACGGTGCGCCTCGACGGCGCGGACATTCATCGCTGGAACCGCGACGACCTCGGCCCTTACATCGGCTATCTGCCCCAGGACATCGAATTGTTCAGTGGCAGCATCGCCGAAAACATCGCCCGATTCCGTGAGGCAGACCCGCAAAAAGTCGTCGAAGCCGCGCAACAGGCTGGCGTCCATGAATTGATCCTGCGCATGCCCCAGGGCTACGACACCGTGCTCGGCGAAGACGGCAGTGGTTTGTCCGGTGGCCAGAAGCAACGCGTGGCCCTGGCTCGTGCGTTGTACGGCCATCCGAGCCTCGTGGTACTGGATGAACCGAACTCCAACCTCGACACCGTTGGCGAAGCGGCACTGGCCGGCGCCATCGCACACATGAAGGCCCGGGGCACCAGCGTGATTCTGGTCACCCATCGTTCTTCGGCCCTGGCTCAGGCCGACAAGTTGCTGGTGCTCAACGAAGGTCGCTTGCAAGCCTTCGGCCCAAGCCAGGACGTGCTCAAGGCGCTTGCCGGCAACCAGTCAGGCGCTCAGGAACCACAACGTGAAAAAGCCGCGCAGGCACCGGGCGGGCTCAGCATGAGCCGGCAGTATCAGCCCACGACCAGGAATTCGGGTGTATGAGCAGCACACGCATGAACAACGACAGCGAAGCGACGATGGAACACGACTACATTGCCGAACGCCCTGAGCGCGACGCCCGTTTCTTCGCCCGCATGGGCTGGATTCTGGCGATTGTCGGCGCCGGCAGTTTTTTCACTTGGGCGAGCCTCGCGCCGCTCGATCAAGGCATCCCGGTGCAAGGCACCGTGGTGGTCTCGGGCAAGCGCAAAGCCGTGCAATCGATGAGCAACGGCGTGATCAGCCAGATTCTGGTGCATGAAGGCCAAGTAGTGAAACAAGGCCAGCCGCTGTTCCGCCTCGACCAGACCCAGGTCGCGGCCGACGTGCAATCGCTGCAAGCGCAATACCGCATGGCGTGGGCCAGCCTGGCGCGCTGGCAGAGTGAACGGGACAACCTCAAGCAGGTGAATTTCCCCGCTGAGCTGAGCAACGATCCCGACCCGCGCCTGGCGCTGGTGCTTGAAGGTCAACGGCAATTGTTCAGCAGCCGCCGCGAAGCGTTTTCCCGTGAGCAAGCCGCTTTGCGCGCGAACATCGAAGGCGCCAGCGCGCAACTGGCCGGCATGCGCCGCGCGCGCACGGACCTGACAGCCCAGGCCAGTTCCCTGCAACAACAGTTGAGCAATCTGCAGCCCCTGGCAGACAACGGCTACATCCCGCGCAACCGCTTGATGGAGTACCAGCGTCAGCTGTCGCAAGTGCAGCAACAATTGGCAGAGAACACCGGCGAAAGCGGGCGGGTGGAGCAGGGCATCCTCGAATCCCGGCTGAAGCTGCAACAGCACAGCGAGGAATACCAGAAGGAAGTGCGCAGCCAACTGGCCGACGCGCAGCTCAAAAGCGTGACCCTGGAAGAGCAACTGACTTCCGCCGGCTTCGACCTGCAACACAGCGAAATCGTCGCCACCGCCGACGGCATTGCGGTCAACCTTGGGGTTCATACCGAAGGCGCGGTAGTACGCCAGGGCGAAAACCTGCTGGAGATTGTCCCGCAAGGCACCAGCCTGGAAGTGGAAGGGCACTTGCCGATCAACCTGATCGACAAGGTCGGCACGCACTTGCCGGTGGACATTCTGTTCACCGCGTTCAACCAGAGCCGTACCCCGCGAGTGCCGGGCGAAGTCAGCCTGATTTCCGCCGACCAAATGGTCGATGAGAAAACCGGTGCGCCGTATTACGTGCTGCGCAGCAGCGTCAGCGATCAGGCCATGGAAAAACTCAACGGCCTGGTGATCAAGCCCGGCATGCCTGCAGAAATGTTCGTGCGCACCGGTGAACGTTCACTCCTCAACTATCTGTTCAAACCGCTGCTCGACCGGGCAGGCTCCGCGTTGACCGAGGAATAAGGATGTTCGGTTGTATGAATAAGCTTTCCCTGCTCGCAGCGACCCTGGCCTTGCTGACGTGCAACAGCACAATGGCCATGGGGCCGTTCGACATCTATGAGCAAGCATTACGCAATGATCCGGTGTTCCTCGGTGCCATCAAGGAGCGCGATGCCGGCCTTGAAAACCGCGCCATCGGCCGCGCCGGGCTGTTGCCGAAGCTGGGTTACAACTACAACAAGGGGCGTAACTCCTCCAAGGTCACGCAACTGAATGACCGCGGTAACAGCCAGAGTGAAGATCGCAACTACAGTAGCTACGGCTCGACCTTGACCTTGCAACAGCCATTGCTCGACTACGAGGCTTACGCGGCGTATCGCAAAGGTGTGGCGCAATCGCTGTTCGCCGATGAAAACTTCCGTGGCAAGAGCCAGGAACTGCTGGTTCGCGTGCTGGAGAATTACACCAAGGCACTGTTTGCCCAGGACCAGATCGACATCGCACGCGCGAAGAAAAAAGCCTTCGAGGAGCAGTTCCAGCAGAACGAGCAGATGTTCCGCCAAGGGGAAGGCACGCGCACCGACATCCTCGAAGCCGAGTCACGTTACGAGCTGGCGACCGCCGAGGAAATCGAGGCGCGTGACGAACAGGATGCGGCTCTGCGGGAACTGGGCGCCCTGGTGGGTGTAGCCGCCATCGATATTGGCGACCTGACGCCGCTGGATCAGAACTTCCAGACCTTCACCCTGCAACCGGCCAACTACGACACCTGGCACGAGATGGCGGTGGCCAATAACCCGAACCTGGCCTCTCAGCGCCAGGCGGTGGAAGTGGCGCGCTACGAGGTCGAACGCAACCGCGCCGGGCACTTGCCGAAAGTCAGCGCCTACGCCTCGATGCGCCAGAACGAATCGGAAAGCGGCAACACCTACAACCAGCGCTACGACACCAACACCATCGGTATCGAAGTCAACGTGCCGCTGTACGCCGGTGGCGGCGTCTCGGCCTCGACCCGGCAGGCCAGCCGCACCATGGAACAGGCTGAGTATGAGCTGGACGGCAAGACCCGGGAAACCTTGATCCAGCTGCGCCGCCAGTTCAGCGCCTGCCTGTCGGGGGTCAACAAGTTGCGCGCTTATCAGAAGGCCCTGACCTCGGCCGAAGCGCTGGTGGTCTCGACCAAGCAAAGCATTCTGGGTGGTGAACGGGTCAACCTCGACGCATTGAATGCCGAACAACAACTATTTACCACCCGCCGGGATCTGGCACAGGCACGCTACGACTACCTGATGGCCTGGACCAAGTTGCATTACTACGCCGGCACCTTGAACGAACAGGACTTGGCCAAGGTGGATGAGGCGTTCGGGCAAGGCGCGAGGGCACAGTAGCCGTTAGAAAACAGTGTGGCGAGGGAGCTTGCTCCCGCTGGGCTGCGAAGCAGACCCAATGGCGGTTGCTGCGCAACCGAACGGGAGCAAGCTCCCTCGCCACAGAATCACAGCAACACGTCGCCCCTGGGACCGGGGCCTAGAACTCTAAAAACGCCAAGAAAGCGAGATTTCATGCACATGGACGTACAGATCAAGCCGATGTCGGTCGGCACGCTGCTGCTCTTGATTTCATCAGCGCCGGGTTCGGCCCAGGCGCAGTACCTGGAAACCGGCACCCTCGGTGACCCGGCCAGTTGGCGTTCGGCGGAGTTCCAGCGCGATTGGGGCCTGGGGCGGATGCAGGCCGATCAAGCCTATGCCGCCGGCATCACCGGCAAAGGCGTGAAAATCGGCGCGCTGGATTCCGGTTTCGATTCCAGCCATCCCGAATTCGCCGCCGACCGTTACCACGCCGTGACGGCCAGCGGCAGCTATGTCGATGGTTCAGCGTTCAACGTCGACGGCACGCTCAACGCCAACAATGACTCCCACGGCACCCACGTCACCGGCACCATGGGCGCTTCCCGCGATGGCAGCGGCACGCACGGTGTGGCGTTAAACGCGCAAATCTACGTCGGCAACACCAACAAGAACGACAGCTTCCTGTTCGGTCCCAACCCCGACCCGCGCTACTTCAAAGCGGTCTATAACGCCCTGGCGGATGCCGGGGTACGCGCGATCAACAACAGTTGGGGCAGCCAGCCGAAGGACGTCAGCTACCGGACCCTCGACGACCTGCACGCCGC
The DNA here is from genome assembly GCF_024749225.1 of Pseudomonas sp. B21-019. Lineage (NCBI taxonomy): Bacteria > Pseudomonadati > Pseudomonadota > Gammaproteobacteria > Pseudomonadales > Pseudomonadaceae > Pseudomonas > Pseudomonas sp. B21-019. The sequence continues at coordinate 3,228,821 of NZ_CP087193.1, read as the reverse complement.
CTACGCCCAGCATTGGAACCAAGGCACCTGGCTCGACGCCGCCGCCGACGTTTCACTCCGTGGTGTGATCAACGTGTTCAGCGCCGGCAACAGCGGTTATCCGAATGCCAGTGTCCGCTCGGCCCTGCCGTATTTTCAGCCAGACCTGGAAGGCCACTGGCTGGCGGTATCGGGGCTGGATCAAGGCAACCAGCAGAAATACAACCAGTGCGGGATCGCCAAATATTGGTGCATCACCACGCCGGGAGCGAAGATCGACAGCACCATTCCCGGAGGCGGTTACGCGATCAAGTCCGGCACCTCCATGTCCGCGCCGCATGCCACCGGGGCGCTGGCGCTGGTGATGGAGCGCTATCCGTACATGAACAACCAGCAGGCGCTGGAGGTGTTGCTGACCACCGCGACCCAGCTCGACGGTTCGATCACCGACGCGCCGACCACGCGCGTCGGTTGGGGGGTGGCCAACCTCGACCGGGCGATGCGCGGGCCGGGGCAATTGCTCGGCACGTTCGACGCCAATCTGGGGGCAGGGCAGAGCGATGTCTGGACCAATGACATTTCGGACAAGGCACTGATTCAGCGCCAGGCCGAAGACGCCGCCGAACACAGCGCCTGGCAACAGACGTTGCAGGACAAAGGTTGGGCAAACGGTATCCCGGCCAGCGCCAGTCAGCAGGATCAGACCGACTATGCGGTAGGTATGGCGAGGGATTCCGCCGCCGCCAGCCGAGTCTACGAAGGCAGCCTGATCAAGTCCGGTGCCGGACGCTTGATGCTCACTGGCGACAACACTTATCGCGGCCCGACCACGGTCAACGGCGGCTTACTGGCGGTGAACGGTTCGCTGACATCGGCGGTGACGGTCAATGCCAGCGGCACCCTCGGCGGTAACGCACGAATCGCTGCCTTGACTGCCAATGCCGGCGGCACCGTGGCGCCCGGTAATTCCATTGGTACGTTGCAAGTCAGCGGCGATGTGACGTTTGCGCCGGGGTCGACCTATGCCGTCGAACTCTCGCCGAGCAGCAGCGACCAGATTATTGCCGGTGGCACGGCCACGGTCAGCGGCGCCACCGTCAGCCTGTCGCTGGAAAACAGCCCGACCTTGCTCAGCACCCAACAAGTGCAAAGCCTGCTGGGGCATCAGTACAACATCCTGCAAGCGGCGGGTGGAGTTCAAGGCCAGTTCGGTGCGGTGCTGCCCAACTATGTGTTCATCGGCGGCAGTCTCGATTACGCCGCGACCGGCATTCAGCTGAGCGTCGAGCGTAACGCCACAACCTTCGCCAGTGTCGGCCAGACCCCGAATCAGCGTTCCGTCGCGACTGCGGTGGAAGGGCTTGGCGCGGGTAATGCGGTGTACGAAAGCCTGCTGCTGTCGCCGACCGCGAGCTCGGCGCAACAGGCGTTCCGGCAATTGTCGGGGGAAATCTACCCGGCGCTGGGCTCGGTGTTGATCAATGACAGTCGCTATCTGCGCGATGCGGTGGGTGAGCGTCTCAATGAAGCCAACGGTTCGCGCAGCAATGGCTGGATCAAAGCCTTGGGCGCCTGGGGCAAGACCGATGAACGCCACGACACCGCCGGCTACACCACGTCGATTGGTGGTTTGCTGGCCGGTGTCGATGGCGCTGTGGATGACGAAACCCGTGTCGGCCTGGTCGCCGGCTATAGCGACAGCTCCGTCAACATGGGCTCTGGAACTCATTCATCGGCGCAGGTCGACAGTTATCACCTGGGCGCCTATGCCGGGCACGAAATGGGCGCTTGGCGCCTGAGTACCGGCGGTGCCTACAGCTGGCATCGGGCCGACATCAAACGTGACCTGCAATACGCTGACATCAGCGCCAAACAGAAAGCCAAGGTCGATGCCGGGACCACCCAGGTGTTCGGTGAAGCGGCCTATCGCCTGAACCTGCAACCGCTGGCGGTGGAACCGTTCGCCAACCTCGCTTACGTGCACCTCGACACCGAGGGTTTCACCGAGAAAGGCGACGCCGCCGCGCTCAACAACAGTGGCGTCCGGCGTGACGCGGTGCTCGGCACGCTGGGCGTTCGCGCGCTGAAAACCCTGACGTTGTCCGGCCAGCAACAGCTGGACCTGAGCGGCAGCCTCGGTTGGCAACACAACCTGAGCAACACCGATTCCGAAGAACACCTGGCGTTTGCCAGCGGTGGCGCACCGTTCGCGGTGCAGAGCTCGCCGCTGGTTCGTGATGCGGCGCTGGTGGGCGCCCATGCCAGCCTGGTCTTGAGTCGGGACATTCGGTTGAACCTCGATTACACCGGCCAACTGGCCAGCCGCGAGAAGAGCCATGGAGTCGGGCTGAGTCTCAATTGGCAGTTTTAGTAGTTCGCCTGTAGCAGCTGCCGAGCAGCGCGAGGCTGCGAAGCAGTCGTGAAGTCAGCTATCGCGGTGTGTCAGGAAAACCTTGCAGGCAGGGTTTGCGACGGCTGCGCCGCCGAACGCAGCCTCGCGCTGCTCGGCAGCTGCTACAGATCGGGTTGATGCGTGATGTATCAGCAGGACAAGACACGCCTTTGAAGGCACATGGATTTTTGCAACACAACTAAGGACGGTAGCTTGATGGATAACAAGTACAACAAACTTGCCTTGCTCTGTGCACTGGCAACCCTGGGCACCGCACACGCGGCACCCTACGTGGAAAACGGCAGGGTCGGTGACCCGAACAGTTGGCGCAGCGCGGAGTTCAACGCCGACTGGGGGCTGGGGGCGATCAACGCTCAGGATGCCTATGCGGCCGGTTACACCGGCAAAGGGGTGAAACTGGGGATCTTCGACCAGCCGGTCTACGCCTTGCACCCGGAGTTTTCCGGGGCCAACAAGGTGATAACCCTGATCACCAGCGGCATCCGCGAATACACCGACCCGTACATTCCGGTCAAAGCCGGGGACGCTTTTCTCTATGACGGTTCGCCCTCGGTAGGCTCCAACGGCAAACTCGGCGCCCACGGCACACACGTCGGCGGGATCGCCGCGGGCAGTCGCGATGGCGGGCCGATGCACGGCGTCGCCTTTGGCGCGCAGATCATCAGCGCCGACAACGGCGACCCGGGCCCGGAAGACGGCATCATCCGTGGCAACGACGGCGCGGTGTACAAGGCCGGTTGGGACGCCCTGATCGCCAGCGGCGCGCGGATCATCAACAACAGCTGGGGCATCGGCATCACCGACCGCTTCGACCTCGGCGGCCGGGACCCGGCATACCCGCACTTCACCGTGCAGGACGCGCAGCTGCAATTCAACGAAATCCAGACCTTGCTCGGGACCAAACCCGGCGGTGCCTACGACGGCGCCATCGCGGCGGCCCGCAGCGGCATCGTCACGATCTTCGCCGCCGGCAACGACTACAACCTCAACAACCCGGACGCCATCGCCGGCCTCGGTTACTTCGTCCCCCAGATCACGCCGAACTGGATGACCGTCGCCGCGTTGCAGAAGAACCCGGACATCAACAGCCCGGACCTCTACACCATCAGCACCTTCTCGTCGCGTTGCGGCTACACCGCGAGTTTCTGCGTGTCGGCACCGGGCAGCCGCATCTATAGCTCGATCATCAGCGGCACCAATGCCGCTGACCTGACCACCGGCTACGCCAACTACAACGGCACCTCGATGGCGGCGCCGCACGTTGCCGGCTCGGTGGCAGTGTTGATGGAACGCTTCCCGTACATGACCGGCGCGCAAGTTGCCAGCGTGCTGCGCACCACCGCTACCGACCTCGGCGCACCCGGCGTCGACGCACTGTACGGCTGGGGCATGATCAACCTGCGCAAAGGCATCGATGGCCCGGCGATGTTCGTCACCGAGCAGGACATTCCCGAGGAGTTCCGCATCAACGGCGCCTACGGCTCCAGCCAGTTCGTCGCGGACTTGCCGGGTATCGGCGCGATCATCGACGCCGGCAAACCCACCGAGCGCGTGTGCAATGACGTGCATTGCGGGCTCGACTTCTGGCGTAACGACATTTCCGGCCATGGCGGCCTGACCAAGCAGGGCATCGGCACACTGGTGCTGACCGGCGCCAACACCTACACCGGCCCGACCCTGGTCAATCAGGGCCGATTGGCGATCAACGGTTCGCTGCTGTCGGCCGTCACCGTCAACAACAGCGGCATCCTTGGTGGTAACGGCAGCATTGCGGCGCTGACCGCCAAAAGCGGCGGCACCGTAGCGCCCGGCAACTCAATCGGCACCTTGCAGGTGGCGGGCGACGTGACCTTCGAACCTGGTTCGACCTACGCCGTAGAACTGTCGCCCACCAGCAGCGACCAGATCATCGCCGGCGGCAAGGCGATCATTGACGGCGCAACGGTCAGCCTGTCGCTGGAAAACAGCCCGACGCTGTTGACCACCGGCGAGGCGAAAACCCTGCTCGGCACTCGGTACAACATTCTGCAAGCAGCAGGCGGGATTGAAGGGCGCTTCGGTGCGGTAGTGCCGGACTACCTGTTCCTCGGCGGCACTCTCGATTATTCGGCGGGCGGCATTCAACTGGCCGTCGTTCGCAACGCAACGTCGTTCACCAGTGCCGGCCAAACCCCGAACCAACGCGCCGTGGCCGCTGCCGCCGAGCAACTGGGCGCAGGCAATCCGCTGTACGAAACCCTGCTGCTGTCGCCGACCGCCGCTGTCGCGCAACAAGCGTTCCAGCAGCTGTCTGGCGAGATTCATCCGGCGATCGGTACGCTGCTGATCAACGACAGCCGCTACCTGCGCGATGCCGTCGGCGAACGCTTGCGCAAGCGTGATCTGTTCGACGCCGGCGCACCGACCGATGACCGCAGCAATGCCTGGCTCAAAGTGCTCGGCGCCTGGGGCAAGAGCGATGGCGGGCATGACAACGCCAGTTCCAACAGCTCCATTGGCGGGCTGCTGGCCGGTGTCGATGGCTTGATCACTGAACATACGCGGTTGGGTTTCGTCACTGGTTACAGCGATAGCTCGTTGAGCATGGGCGACGGCACGCATTCGCAGGCATCGGTCGACAGCTACCACTTGGGCGCCTACCTGGGCCATGAGATCGACGCGCTGCGCCTGAGTGTCGGCGGTGCTTACAGCTGGCATCGCATCGACGTCAAACGCGACCTGCAATTCGGTGACGTCAGCGGCAAGCAGAAATCCAAACGCGATGCGACGACTGCACAGCTGTTCACCGAAGCGGCCTATCGCCTGGACCTGCAACCGCTGGCACTGGAGCCGTTCGCCAACCTGGCCTACGTGCACCTGAACAGCGACAGCTTTAGCGAAAAAGGTGACGCCGCCGCACTCAAGGGCGGTGAAAACAACCGCGATGCGGTGCTCTCGACCCTCGGTCTGCGGGCGAGCAAAGCCATTGCGCTGTCCGACCAGCACCAGTTGGAACTGTCCGGCACGCTCGGCTGGCAGCACAACCTGAGCAACACCCGTTCCGAAGACCACCTGGCCTTCGTCAACGGCAACACCGCGTTCAGCGTGCAAAGCGTGTCGATGGACCGCGATGCCGCGGTGGTCGGCGCCCGTGCCGGACTGGCGCTGGGCCGCGATACCCGTTTGAACCTGGATTACAACGGGCTGCTCGGCTCCCGGGAAAAAGACCACGGTGTGGGCCTGACCCTGGACTGGCAGTTCTGATTTGACGCAAAGGAAGCAACAACATGGGACTGTTTGATTACAAAAATGCCGGCAGTGAGGCCGGCAAGGCGTTGTACTCCGACGCGATCGCGCTGACGCTCTACGCGTACACGCCCACCGGCCAGCCACTGCCGGCGACCGCTTGGGCGCCGATTGGCGCGGCGGCCCTGGGCTATCAGGGCAAGGTCGGGCCTCAAGGCACCTTCTATGGCGAGAAGGACGGCTTCACCAGCGCCGAAGCCGAAATCCTCGGTAAATACGACGGGGCAGGGCAGCTGATCGGCCTCGGTATCGCCTTCCGTGGCACCGGTGGCCTGGGCTACAGCGACACCTTCGGTGACATGAAAAACAACCTGCTGGCCGCGGTCGGCCCGGTGGATTACGCGACGAACTACGCGAAAAATGCCTTCGACACTTTGCTCAAAAATGTCGCCGCGTTTGCCATCGCCCACGGCCTGAGCGCCAAGGACGTACTGGTCAGCGGGCACAGCCTCGGCGGGTTGGGGGTCAACAGCCTGGCGGAGTTGAGCGGCAATAACTGGGGTGGTTTCTTCAAGGACGCCAACTACATCGCCTTCGCCTCGCCGACCCAAAGCGCCACCGGCAACAACGTGCTGAACATCGGTTACGAGAACGACCCGGTGTTTCGCGTGCTTGACGGCACCACCTTCAGCAGTGGCTCGCTGGGCAAGCACGACGGTCATCAGGATTCGGCGACCAACAACATCGTCAACTTCAATGACCAGTACGCGTCCACCGCGCAGAACCTGGTGCCGTTCAGCATCCTCAACCCGCTGAACTGGTCGGCCCATGGCTCGTTGGGCTATGCCGACGGCTTGAACCGGGTGATCGACTCGCGCTTCTACGACCTCACCGACAAGGACTCGACGCTGATCGTTTCCAACCTGTCGGAGTCGTCCCGAGGCACAACTTGGGTCGAGGACCTGGGCCGCAGCGGCGAGCCCCACACCGGCAGCACGTTCATCATCGGCACCGACAGTAATGACTGGCTCAAGGGCGGCGCCGGCAATGACTTCATCGAAGGTCGAGACGGTAACGACCGGTTCCGCGATGACGGCGGCTACAACCTGCTGCTGGGCGGCAAGGGCAGCAACACCTTCGAGCTGCAGAAGCCGTTGCAGAACTTCAGCTTTGCCCATGACGGCGACGGCACCCTGTATGTGCGCGACGCCTACGGCGGCATCAGCATGACCCGCGACATCGGCGCGCTGGTGAGCAAGGAGTCGGGTTCATGGTGGGGCAGCAAGGAGGTGACCTACAACGTCACCGCCAATGGCTTGCTCAATGGTACGGAACTGACCCACTACAACCATTCGCTCAACGGCGACGCCTACGGCAACACGCTGGTGGCCAGCGTCGACGGTGACTGGCTGTTCGGCAACGCCGGCAACGACCTGCTGCGCAGCGACAAAAGCCACGTGACCTTCGTCGGCGGCACGGGCAATGACGTGATGCATGCCTCAGGCGGCGGCAACACCTTTTTGTTCAGCGGCGCCTTCGGCTTTGACGCGATCAATGGCTACCAGGGCAGCGACAAACTGGTGTTCATCGGCGTCCAGGGCGCGGGGCAGGGCTATGACTACACCCAGCATGCCTCACAGGCCGGCAACGACACAGTGCTGAAGATTGGCGATTACGCCGTGACGCTGGTGGGGGTGGGACTGGATAACCTGTCGGCTTCGGGAATTACCTTTGCGTAAAGGCTGCATGCACTGGATGCTCCGGGGCGCCTCGTGATCGAGGCGTCCTGGCTGTGAGCTATCTCTGACAATTCCAACAAAGAGAGAGGCAATACCAATGGGTGTGTATGACTACAAAAACTTCGGCGCAGCAGACTCCAAGGCGTTGTTCAGCGATGCCATGGCGATCACGCTGTATTCCTATCACAACCTCGACAACGGTTTCGCCACCGGGTACCAGCAAAACGGCTTCGGCCTGGGCTTGCCGGCAACCCTGGTGACCGCGCTGATCGGCGGCACCGACTCCCAGGGCGTCATTCCCGGCATTCCCTGGAACCCCGATTCGGAAAAGGCCGCGCTCGACGCCGTGCAAAAGGCCGGCTGGACACCAATCACCGCCGCGCAACTGGGCTATGACGGCAAGACCGACGCTCGCGGAACCTTCTTCGGCGAGAAGGCCGGTTACACCAGTGCGCAAGTGGAGATCCTCGGCAAGTACGACGCCCAGGGCCATCTCACGGAAATCGGCATCGCTTTTCGCGGCACCAGCGGCCCACGGGAAATCCAGATCGGCGATTCCATCGGCGATGTGATCAACGATCTGCTGGCGGCGTTGGGCCCCAAGGATTACGCGAAAAACTATGTGGGCGAAGCCTTTGGCAATTTGCTCGGCAAAGTCGCGGCGTTTGCCCAGGCCAATGGCCTGGCAGGCAAGGACGTGCTGGTCAGCGGCCACAGCCTCGGCGGGTTGGCCGTCAACAGCTTGGCGGACTTGAGCAGCGAAAAATGGTCCGGGTTCTACCAGGACTCCAATTACATCGCCTACGCCTCGCCGACCCAAAGCAGCAGCGACAAAGTGCTGAACATCGGTTACGAAAACGACCCGGTGTTCCGCGCCCTCGACGGCTCGTCGTTCAACCTGGCTTCGGTAGGCGTGCACGATGCTCCCAAGGATTCAGCGACCGATAACATCGTCAGCTTCAACGACCACTACGCCTCGACGGCGTGGAATGTGTTGCCGTATTCCATCCTTAACATTCCTACCTGGATCTCGCACTTGCCCACCGGTTACGGCGACGGCATGACCCGGGTGTTGGAGTCCAAATTCTACGACCTGACCAGCAAGGATTCGACGATCATCGTCGCCAACCTCTCGGACCCGGCGCGAGCCAACACCTGGGTCCAGGACTTGAACCGCAACGCCGAAACCCACAAAGGCAGCACCTTCATCATCGGCAGCGACGGCAATGACCTGATCCAGGGCGGCAAGGGCAACGACTACATCGAAGGCCGCGACGGTAACGACACCTTCCGCGACAGTGGTGGCTACAACATCCTGTTGGGCGGCAAGGGCAGCAACGTGCTGGACCTGCAACAGTCGGTGAAGAATTTCGTCTTCGCCAATGACGGTGCCGGCAACCTGTACGTGCGTGACGCCAATGGCGGCATCAGCATCACCCGCGACATCGGCAGCATCGTTACCAAGGAACCGGGGTTTCTCTGGGGCCTGTTCAAGGATGACGTGACCCACAGCGTCACCGCCAATGGCCTCACCGTCGGCAGCAACCTGACCCAGTACGCCTCGAGCGTGAAGGGCACCACCGGCGCCGACACCCTCAAGGCCCATACAACGGGCGACTGGTTGTTTGGCCTGGACGGCAACGACCACTTGATCGGCAGCGCCGGCAACGATGTGTTTGTCGGCGGGGCGGGTAATGACCTGATCGAGTCGGGCGGCGGGATTGATACTTTCCTGTTTAGCGGCACATTTGGCCATGACCGGGTGGTGGGCTACCAGTCCAACGACAAACTGGTGTTCCTCGGGGTTCAGGGCGTCGCACCAAACGACGACTTCCGCGCCCATGCCACGGCGGTGGGGCAGGATACTTTGCTGACATTTGGCAGTGATTCGGTGACCCTGGTGGGTGTCGGGCTGGACAGTTTGTCCGGTAGCGCGATTGTGATCGCCTGAGGGTAATGGGGCGCCGGTAAGGGCCTCTTCGCAAGCAAGCTTCGCTCCAGGGAATGCATTCCAATGCAGGAGCGAGGCTTGCCCGCAAAGAACGATAACGCGGTTGTCTCCGTGACTCACCAACCGCTCCCGGACTTGAATACCTGCACCAACAGGAACTGGCACTAAAGCATCAGCCCTCTCATGCGTTACGCTATAACGCTATAGCTGCATGCCGCCATTGAGTACAGGAGATTTAGTAACGTGAGTAACAGCAAGAGGTATACCTTCGGTCTGGCGCTGGCCTTGTTATCGGCAGCCGCCGCCGCAGAACTGCCTCAGAGCTCGATTCTGACCCGTTACGGGGTCACTTCCGATCAGTTGCCGAAACCGGCAGCCGCCGAAACCGCCAAGCCCGTCGAAGAAAAAAGCCGCTTCCAGCTCCAGCCGGAACAGCCCTGGGTGACCGTGCGCCTGGGTGACGGCAAACAACCGGAGAAGACCGGCAACATCAGCATCGACCGTTCGATGCAGCAGGAACAGGAGCGCTGCCAGCGAATGCAGGAACAACTGATCCGGCGTGGCGGGCAATACATTTCCTGTGATAACAACGTTCCCGGGAACTCACTAAACCTATTAATGCCGGACAATTAAGCCGTAATGCGATCTGTAGCAGCTGTCGAGCTTGCGAGGCTGCGTTCGGCTGCAGAGCAGTCGTAAAACCAGACATTGCGGTGCATCAGGCAGACCGCGTTAGCCGGATTCACGACTGCTTCGCAGCCGAACGCAGCCTCGCAAGCTCGACAGCTGCTACGGCGAACGCACAAAGAGTGCGTTCCGGCTGAACTGACCGGCATTAGCCCCTGAGCGCCCGTTACTGCATGGGCGCTCAATACCCCTGTGCGCGATCGATCTCGCCGAGCATCGGCTCACCCCGTTGATGCCGGCGGATGTTTTCCAGCAACACCCCGAACGCGCTTTCCGGCTGGGTCATCGCGGCGATGTGTGGCGTCAGCAGAATCTGCGGGTGGTGCCAGAACGGATGATCCTCCTGTGCCGGTTCCTGCTGCAGCACATCGAGTACCGCGCCGCTCAAATGCCCGCTGCCCAGCGCTTCCAGCAGATCCTCTTCTATCAAATGCCCGCCACGGCCCATGTTGATCAGCGCCGCGCCCTTGGGCAGTTGCTCAAACAGGTTGCGATCAAGAATGCCCTGGGTCTGTTCGGTCAGCGGCAATACACACAACAGAATGTCGCACTGGCTGAGGAACGCCGACAGTTGCGCGTTGCCGGCATAGCAATCGATCCCCGGAATGTGATGGGCACTGCGCGCCCAGCCAGACAAGGCAAAGCCCAGCGGTTGCAAGGTCGCCAGAATCTGCTGCGCCTGGGCGCCGAGCCCCATGACCCCAACCCGACGTTTGGCCGCCGGTTGCAGCAAGTGCGCCTGCCAGCAGCGAGCTATTTGTTGCTGGCGATAGCGCAGCATGTCGCGGTGCAGGCTGAGTACGGCAAAAGTCGCGTATTCGCACATGCCACGGGTGATGCCCGGATCCAGCAGGCGCACCACCGGCAAGCTCGCCGGCAGGCGTCCGAGGTCGAGTTGATCGACGCCGGCGGACAGGGCAAACAGCACTTGCAGATTCGGCAGCACAACGTCGAGATCGTCAGGTGCCTGCCACGCGGCCAGGTATTGAATGTCCTTCGGGTCGCCGATGTCCGGCCAGGCGCGCCATTCGATATCCGGGGCGTGTTCGGCAAACAGCGCTTTCCACTGTTCGCCGCGCACAGGGTCAGCTTTATACAGCAGGGCCATGGGCATTTCCTGAAAGGTGAAGGGGCTGCCCATCATCGCGCAATACCAGCGCAGGATCTGTCGAAAGCAGCGGCTTTAACGGGTTGTGTGATCTTGTATCGACCCGGCATCGGCAGATTCGGCGGGCTGAAGGAATCTGCCGTTTGGCGGGGTGAAAACAGTCGATCCGAATTTCTCAGGGGGCAAGTTCGGCGTAGTTCGTTTCGCGCAAGCCTTAACCTGAACACCATCGCAACCACTTCCCGGTTGCCGGACTCACGATGGGAAATGCCATGAATAGCAAAGTCGACGAAACCCCTCATTTGCTCCGTCAGCGCGATCAATTCGTGCCACGTGGCCTGGTTACCGCGCACCCGTTGGTGATCGATCGGGCCCAGGGTTCAGAATTGTGGGACGTGGACGGCAAGCGCTACCTGGACTTTGTCGGCGGTATCGGTGTGCTTAACATTGGTCACAATCACCCGAAGGTGGTCGCGGCGGTGCAGGCGCAGTTGCAGAAAGTCTCCCACGCGTGTTTTCAGGTGGTGGCCTATAAGCCTTATCTCGACCTGGCCCAGCGCCTGTGCGAAATGATCGGCGGCCATGACGCTTATAAAGCAGCGTTCTTTACCTCCGGCGCCGAAGCGGTGGAAAACGCGGTGAAGATTGCCCGCGCCCACACCAACCGCTCGGCAGTGATCGCCTTTCGTGGCGGGTTCCATGGCCGGACCTTGCTCGGCACCACGCTGACCGGCATGAGCCAGCCGTATAAACAGAACTTCGGGCCGTTCGCGCCGGAGGTCTTCCACACCCCGTATCCGAATGCCTATCGCGGTGTCACCAGCGACATGGCGCTCAAGGCACTGGACGAGTTGTTGGCGACCCAAGTGGCGCCTGAGCGGGTCGCGGCGATCATCATCGAACCGGTGCAGGGCGATGGCGGTTTCCTTGCGGCACCGGCGGAGTTTCTACAGGCCCTGCGTGCCCTGACTGAAAAGCACGGCATCGTGCTGATCCTCGATGAGATCCAGACCGGTTTCGGGCGTACCGGCAAATGGTTCGGTTTCCAGCACGCCGGGATTCAGCCGGATCTGGTCACCGTGGCCAAGAGCCTGGCCGGCGGTTTGCCGCTGTCCGGTGTGGTCGGTAAAGCCGAGATCATGGACGCGCCATTGCCCGGCGGCCTTGGCGGTACTTACGGCGGCAACGCGCTGTCGTGCGCGGCGGCGCTGGCGGTGATCGAGGCCTACGAGCAAGAGCAGTTGCTGGCCCGTGGCGAAGCGTTGGGCGAGCGTCTGCGTCAGGGACTGTTGCGCTTGCAGGCCCGTTACCCGCGGATCGGCGACGTGCGCGGCAGCGGCTTCATGCTGGCGATCGAGCTGATCAAGGATGACGAGGCACGGACCGCGGATGCCGACCTCAACCAACGACTGATCGACGAAGCCCGGGCCGGTGGCCTGTTGGTGATCAAGTGCGGCGTGCAACGCAACGTGTTGCGCTTCCTCGCGCCACTGGTGACCAGCGAAGCACAGATCGATGAAGCGTTGCAGATTCTCGACGCGGCACTGGCACGAGTCTTGAACTGAGCTCACGCCAGCTCACGGGCGCTGCCACACGGCATCGCCCGTGAGCATTTATGGAGCATGGATTGATGGAATGCATCATCGGAGGCTTTACACACCATGGGGCTGACTGATTATCGAGCGTTGCTGATCGATTGCGATGAGGTGCTGGTGGATCGCGACTCCGGAGTCTGGGCGGCGTTGCAGCCGCTGCTCGACAGCCGTGGCGGTCACCCGGACAAGGCACAGGTGCTGGCCGAATTCAGCGAGGTGGTGCAGGCGCTGTACCCGCGTTTCGGCGAGTTGGGCTTCAGTGGTTTGCTGTGTTTCGCCCACCGTCAATTGGCCGAGCGCTGGGAGTTGAAAGCCAGCTGGGAGGAGGGCATGAGCTTCGCCCGGTCCGTCGTCGGCTGGTCGTTGTTCGAGGATGCACCCGGCGCCATGCTGTACTTGCGCAAGTTCTATCGCCTGCTGGTGCATGGCGACCGTGACGCCGAAGATCGCGGCCTGCTGTGCGAACGCCTGGGGATCATGCCCGACGATTTTATTTCCCTGGCAAGCGACCCATTGCAGGATCATGACTGGCTGGCGGCCAATGACCTTGATGCCAACACCATCCTCCAGGTAACCCGGCCTGGCGCCCGGCAACCGGGGGCGGGCGCGGTCTGCCTGATCTGTCGCGGCCGGGCCAGACACCCGTCGCCGTGCGCGGCGGATTACTGCATCAACAGCATGGCGGATCTGGTGGCTCAGCATCAGCTGTCTTTACGGCGCTGATTTTGCTAGAAGATTGTCTTACAAACGGCAGTCAAGAGGTACGCAATGGAAGGTTTAGTAAAACTGGACCGAATCGACATCAGCATCCTGGTTGAGCTGCAAAAGGACGGGCGCATGACCAACGTCAGCCTGGCCGATGCCGTGGGCCTGTCGGCCAGCCCCTGCCTGCAACGGGTCAAGCGGCTGGAGTCGGCCGGGTATATTTCCAGCTACAAGGCTCACCTGAACCTGGCCAAGATCACCGACTCGGTCACGGTGTTCACCGAGATCACCTTGAGCGACCACAAGCGCGAGGACTTCGCCAAGTTTGAGTCCAATATCCGTCTGGTCGATGAAGTGCTCGAATGCCACTTGATCAGCGGTGGCTACGATTACCTGGTGCGCTTCATGACACGCAGCATCCAGCATTATCAGGAAGTCGTCGAAAGCCTGCTGGACAAGAACATCGGCATCTCCAAGTATTTCAGCTACATCGTCATCAAGTCACCCGTACTGAAGGACGGCGTGCCGCTGCGCAAATTGTTGCGGCACTGAAGCTGACGCCACATCCCCCCATTCCCTTGCAGCCTGCCGCGCCTTCGAAAGAGGCGCGCGACGGGCTCTGTGTAGCAGCTGCCGAGCAGCGCGAGGTGGCGTTCGGCTGCGTAGCAGTCGTAAACCCTGAATGCACGGTGTACCTGACGGATCGCAGTGACTGATTTTGCGGCTGCTTCGCCGCCGAACGCCGCCTCGCGCTGCTCGACAGCTGCTACGGAGAATTCGGTTTGGGCATGCACCTCAATCGGACATCGGGGCCGCACAACCGCTTCAACACGCTTCATGCTGGCGCAGGCCGTATAAACCGCTGTTTACGCGGCGAAAACAGTCTTCGTTTGCATTACGGGCGATGAATTCGGAACAAAGCGCAAAATCGCCTGCGTTGTAATGCGTTCAGAGAGAGGGGCAGGTCGTTGCACGGCTTCAGTTCAACACTGTCGTTCTATCGAAAGGAAGGTCAGGTACCCTTGCCGCGGGCGCCGTCGCAGCTGCCGGCATCGGAAGTTGCCAGGCTGAAGAAACAGGGCTGAGCCAGCGGTAGTCCACTGACCAAGACATGAGTAACTGATATGACCCTATCCACAAGCGTGGCAGGGCAGGCGGGAAGTGTTTCCCCTGCGCTGGCCACCAGCGTTGCCAAAACCAACACCCGGATGCTGGCCATCGATGCTCTGCGCGGTTTTGTCATGCTGTTGATGCTCATCGACCATGTGCGCGAAACCTTTCTGCTGCACCGCCAGGTCACCGACCCGATCGATGCCTTGAGCGTGACCCCGGACCTGTTCTTCACCCGCCTGCTGAGCACCCTTTGCGCCCCGGTGTTCATCTTCCTCACCGGGTTGTCGGCCTGGCTCTACAGCCAGAAACACACGGCCAATGAAACGTCGGTGTTCCTGCTCAAGCGCGGGCTATTCCTGGTGTTGCTGGAGCTCACGTTCGTGTGCTTTGCCTGGAACGCCGAGTTCCCGCCCAAGACGCTGTGGCTGCAAGTGATCTGGTGCATCGGCATCTGCATGATCGTGCTTGCCGGGTTGCTGCACTTCAAGCGCGGCTGGCTGATCGTGCTCGGGGTGGCGATCGTCTCCGGGCACAACCTGCTCGATGGCGTGACCGTGGGGCCGGAGTCGCCGTTCTTCGTGCCGTGGTCGATCCTGCATCAGCGCGTATTCATCGACATCACCGAGTTCACCCGGGCTCGCACCACGTACCCGGTGTTGCCGTGGATCGGCGTAATCCTGCTGGGCTGGGCCATCGGGCCGTGGTTCGGCAAGGACATGGCCCCGGCAGAGCGGATTTCCCGCTTGCTCAAAGTCGGCTTCGGCCTGCTGGCGGCGTTTGTGTTCATCCGCTATCTGAACGTTTACGGCGAGAAACCCTGGGTGCAGACCGGTGATTCGCTGCGCACTTTCATGAGCTTCATGAGCGCGAAGAAGTACCCGCCGTCACTGATGTTCCTGATGCCGACCCTTGGCCTGGGGCTGATTCTCCTGGCGTTGTTCGAGAAGGCCCAGGATCGTTGGTCCACCGCGACTCTGGCGGTCTACGGTGGTGCGCCGATGTTCTTCTACTTGTTGCACCTGTATGTGCTCAAGGCCATGTACCTGGTGGCCGTTGCCATCTGGGGCGCCAATCAGGGCACCTATTACGGCTTCGATAACCTGCCCATGGTCTGGCTGTGGAGCGTGATTCTCGGGGTGCTGCTGTTCTTCCCGACGCGCTGGTTCGCCAACCTCAAGCAGCGCCGTCGCGACATCGCGATTCTCAAATACCTTTGATTCAAAGACGCCCCTCGGTGGCCCCCATTCGGTGTGAAATTCTGAGGCCCACGCCTTGTAGCAGCTGCCGAGCGCGCGAGGCTGCGTTCGGCTGCGTAGCAGTCGCAAAATCAGGCGCTGCGGTCCGTCAGGCACGCTGCGCATTCAGGGATTACGACTGCTGCGCAGCCGAACGCAGCCTCGCACAGCTCGGCAGCTGCTACGGGATTAGCGTAACCGGGACCGATTACGCTGATTCAAATCGGCCAGCGCTATTTGACGGCGTAAACCTTGCGCACATACCGCGCACTGCTCCAGGCGCACGGTGCGCCTTGCGGTACGAACACGGTGTCACCGGGGTTGACGGTTACGCTGGTTCCATCCGGCGCCTGTAAAGTCACGCTGCCTTCGAGCAGGTGCATCAGCTCGTTGAGTTTGTGCGCTCGGCCATGGCGGGTGTACGGCGTCGAATCCCAGACACCCACGCGCAGATTAGTCGTGTCGTCTTCGAAGGCATTGCGCGAGCGGCACTGCGGCGTGGGCCCGATCAGTATCTGCGGTTCCGGTGCCGCCGAAGGGGACAGCATCGCCAGCGGGTCGAGCGCTGTCAGCCCCGGTTTCTGTTCGGCGCTGGGGCTGGTGACGGCGCAGAAGGCCCAGCAAGTATCGGGTTGTGCCTGAAACCTGAGCGCCGTGCCGCGACCGATCACGGCGCTGGCACCGATGCCCAGTTCCAGCACCTGTTCCCCGGATTGCAGCACCACATGCCCGGCATGGACCACAATCACTTCGGTGTGCGGGAAGCCCTCGATATCGAAGGATTTGCTGGTGTAAACAAGCCCCGCCGAGATGCTGTCGGACCCAATGTAGGCGATCTGACGACCGTCCATGAACGGATCGATGGAACTCAAGGGCGCTGCCTTGAAAGACGTAGACACGCGGCTGCCGTCGGCGCGGGCCAACAGCACAATGGTGGGTTGAGACATGCGGGTGACGCTCCCTGCAAATGGGGGGTAGAAAGTGATGGAAGGCGCTCGCTTCATCGCGCGCCGGGATCAGCCGATGGCTTGGGTGACGAGGGCAAATTGGCGTACGCCGTTGGCCGCTTGCGGCGGCGTGCCCCGTGCCATTTGCGCCACGGTGTCGACCTGTTTGAGACCGGCCAGCTCCAGCCACTCGCTCAAACCACTGTCCGCTGGAATGTCGATTCGCACGAAAGCGTCCGGCACCTGGGCCAGCAACACGGCGATCAGGTGTTTGGCCTGTTCAAGGGTTTCGGCGATGACCGGGCCGAGGCAACGACCGCGACCAAACGGGCGCAGCAGGGCGAAGGCACGCAACTGACCGTCGCGCTCGATGCCCACCGAATGCTCGGCCACCGCAAACAGCTCCGTGAGCACCGCTTGCCGGTCCAGACCACTGCCGGCGTTGGCCAGTGCCAGTTGAGGAGCCCGATCCGCCGCCTGTAACGGACGGCATTCTTCACCATCCGCCAGCGGTTCAAGCGCGGGCGCCTGGGCCAGGCCTTGATGCTGCTGAATCCGCCCGAACTCGACAAACCCCTGGCTGGCGTAAAGCGGTGCGCCGGCTAGGGTTGCATTGAGCATCGGCGTGCGCGACTGGCAGGCTAGCAGCGCGTGTTCCATCAACCGACGGCCGATGCCCTTGCCCTGATAGTTGTCACTGACAATCACCAGGCCGATGGTGGCGAAGTCGCCTTGCCGGCAGGCGAATGCGGTGCCGATCAATCGATCGCCATCGAGCACCACAAAGCCTTCGCTGACCCGCTGCAACATCGCCCAGTCTTCCAGGCGATGAGGCCACTTCAACTCGACAGACAAGGCATGGGCCGAAGGCAAATCAGCAGCGGTCATCGGCCGATAGACATAAGCGGAAGGGTGCGAGGCGGACATGATGAATCTCCGTTTTACAGTGTGCGCGATCAACCGGTTTTCCGGCGCGAGGATGCCTGTATCCCATCTGCGTGAAGGCCTGACAAGGGGGGTGGAAGGATTCGGCAGATTCCTCACATCAAAGGCCTGCAGACCACACTTACTACTTAATTGCCCCATAAGGTCGGCAGCAAATGCTTGGGCTTTTTTTCTACGATGGAGGCCTGAGTAAACGCCTCGCCGTCCCTTTTTGGAGTGCTCCATGGATAGCTTCGATCCTCGCCTTATCGCTGTGCGCAGCGCTCATTTTATTGCCGGAAAATACCGCGACGCCCAACCGGGGCTGGAGGTGGTTCGCCCTTCAGACGGTCAGGCCTATGCCCAGTTGCCGATCGCCGATGCCGACCTGGTGGATGAGGCGGTGAACGATGCCTGGCAGGCGTTTAACCGAAGCGATTGGGCCAGCCGTCCGCCCCGGGAACGGGCACGGGTCATGCGTCGCTGGGCCGATCTGATCGAAGCCGATGTCGCCGTGCTGGCGCCGCTGGAAGCGGTGGGCTCGACCCGTCCGCATAAAGATGTGATCGCCTGGGACATTCCTTATGTCGCCGAGGGCATTCGTTTCTTTGCCGAACTGGCGGACAAGCACGGCGGCCAAGTCGCGGCGACCCAGACCGATCGCCTGGGCATGCAGATCGCTGAACCGTACGGCGTGATCGCCGCCATCGCGCCGTGGAATTTCCCCTTGAGCATGGCTTCATGGAAAGTCGCGCCGGCGCTGGCTGCCGGCAATGCCGTGGTGCTCAAGCCGTCGGAGCTGACGCCGTTTTCCAGCCTGCGCTTTGCCGAACTGGCGCTGCAGGCGGGCATTCCTGCCGGGATTTTCAACGTGGTTCAGGGCGATGGCCGCGTCACTGGCGACGCCTTGTGCCGTCATCCACGGGTGGGCAAGGTAACCTTTACCGGCTCCACGGCGACGGGTTCGAGCATTATGTCCACTTGTGCATTGGTAGGGCCGAAACCGGTGACGCTGGAGCTGGGCGGCAAGAGTCCGCAACTGGTGTTCGCCGATGTGCCGGACATCGCGAAAACCGCGCGCACCGTGGCGCTGGCTATCACCGGCAATGCCGGGCAGGTGTGCGTGTCTGGTTCGCGGTTGTTGATCGAGCGCTCGATCATGGAACCGTTCGTTGCGCACTTGCAGGCGTATTTCGAGGAATTGCGCCCGGGGCCGACCTGGTCGTCCGAGAGTACGCTGTCGCCGATCATTTCCCGGTTGCAGGCCAGCCGTATCGACGGCATCGTCCAGCGTTCACGCCAGGCCGGGGCCGAAGTGCTGACTGGCGGTGGTTTGTTTGAAGGGCTGGGCGGTGCCTATTACCAGCCGACCTTGCTGGCCGGCCTGGACAATCAGAACCCGGCGATCTGTGAAGAAATCTTCGGCCCGGTGCTGACGGTGCAGGCGTTCGATGACGAACAGCAGGCACTGAGCCTGGCCGCGCACGCCACCTACGGCCTGGCGGCGGGCGTGCACACCGCCGACATCAACCGCGCCCTGCGACTGGTCCGGCGGCTGGAGGCGGGCACGGTGTGGGTCAACCGCTATGGACGCAGCAACGACTACATCCTGCCGACCGGTGGCTACAAACGCTCCGGCATCGGCAAGGACCTGGGTCGCGAAGCCTTCGAAGCCAATCTGCGCTTCAAGAGTGTGCTGATCGATATCGCTGGCTAATGTCCGCCCCCTAACACCTGTGGCGAGGGAGCTTGCTCCCGCTGGGGGGCGAAGCACCCCAAATCCAACGACCACAATCCTTCAGGTAGTACGCATCAGCCGACTTTACGACTGCTTCGCAGCCGAACGGGAGCAAGCTCCCTCGCCACAGGTGATCCGTTAACCGCAGATCGTCGACGGGTTTCAAACCGCACCCAAACGGGCGCTTCCTCAGGGAAGCGCCCGTTTTCGTTCAGCCCGGCGCAGGTTCTGCC
Organism: Pseudomonas sp. B21-019; assembly: GCF_024749225.1. Classification (NCBI taxonomy): domain Bacteria; kingdom Pseudomonadati; phylum Pseudomonadota; class Gammaproteobacteria; order Pseudomonadales; family Pseudomonadaceae; genus Pseudomonas; species Pseudomonas sp. B21-019. The sequence continues at coordinate 3,209,229 of NZ_CP087193.1, read as the reverse complement.
GTGAATGGGGGCGTTCGTCAGCCTCGCGTAGCCATGAAGGTCCATAAGAGCGCATAAATACGGGGGTTGCCCAAGGCTGGAGCGAGCCGCAAAGTCTGCTGAGGGGGCAGGCTAAAACGGTGGTTTGTATCAAGCAGAGGTCGCTTTTAACGCCATCTGCTGATTTCACGGTGTTGTAATGACGGTGTGCTGCAGCGTTGCATCGCCGCTCCCGAAACGCAGCGAATACCTGTCGCGCCATGACCTCAACGAACTTCAGGACCGCACTCAATGAGCTTTCTACGCCCCAAATTCATTACGTTCGACTGCTACGGTACGCTGACCAATTTCCACATGGGCACGATGACTCGCGAACTGTTCGCCGACCGCGTGGCGCCCGAGCAGATGGATCAGTTCGTCAAGGACTTCTCGGCCTATCGCCTGGACCAGGTCATGGGTGACTGGATGCCGTATGACGAAATCCTCAAGACCTCCCTGGCGCGGGTCTGCAAGCGTTGGGGTGTCGAATACCGTGGCGAAGGCCAGCTGTATTACGACGCCGTGCCGACCTGGGGCCCGCACCCGGACGTGCCGGCCGGTCTGTCGAAAATCGCCGACAAGATCCCCCTGGTGATTTTCTCCAACGCCAGCGACAGCCAGATCATGTCCAACGTCGACAAGCTCGGCGCACCGTTTCACAAGGTCTTCACCGCCGAACAGGCCCAGGCCTACAAGCCGCGCCTGGCGGCGTTCGAGTACATGCTCGACAACCTCAACTGCGGCCCGGAAGACATCTTGCATGTGTCTTCCAGTTTCCGTTACGACCTGATGCCGGCCCACGACATGAAGATCAAGAACAAGGCCTTCGTCGCCCGCGGTCACGAGGTTCCGGGCAATGCGTTCTACGGCTACCAGCAGATCACCGACATCGGTGGACTGGCGGCGCTGGTCGGCCTCTGAGTTGAACGGTAACGGCGCTCTTCACGGAATAAGGGGTTAGACATGGGCAGTGAATCCTACTGGCTCGACACCGCACCGGCCTTCACCGGTGCTCAGCTCGGCGCATTGCCCGGGCAGGTCGACGTGGCCATCGTCGGTGGCGGTTTCACCGGCCTGGCGGCGGCTCGCGCGCTGGCCTTGAAGGGCGCCAGTGTGGTGGTGCTGGAAGCCGGGAGAGTGATCGGCGAAGCCTCCGGGCGCAATGGCGGCCAATGCAACACCGGCGTTGCCCAGGACTATGCCGGGCTGAGTGCCAGCCTCGGTGCCGACAAGGCGCGGGCCTATTACCAGGCCTATGAAAACGCGGTGCAGAGCGTTGTGTCCCTGGTGGAGCAGGAGCAGATCGCTTGCGACCTCAAGCGCAACGGCAAGCTCAAACTGGCGGCCAAACCGCTGCACTACGAAGGCCTGGCGCGCACCTGCGAATTGATTCGCAAGGAGGTCGATGCCGAGGTCGAGTTGCTGAACGCCGAACAGACCCGCGCCGAAGTGAATTCGGCCCAGTTCCATGGCGGCTTGCTGCAGCGCAACGGTGTGCAGATGCATGTCGGGCATTTCGGCGTCGGTCTGGCTGAGGCTGCGGCGCGTCACGGCGCGCTGATCTATCAAGGTACGTCGGTGACGGACTGGAAGGCCCAGGCCGGCGGTTATCGGGTCAACACCGCCAAGGGTTCTTTGCACGCCGGGCAAGTACTGCTGGCGACCGGCGCTTGTCAGCACGGTGGCCTGGGCTGGTATCGGCGGCGGATCGTGCCGGTCGGCAGTTTCGTGATCGCCACTGAGGTGCTGCCGCAGTTCCTCATCGATCAGTTGCTGCCCGGTCGGCGAGCCTATGTCACCAGTCGCATGATCGGTAACTACTTTCGCCTGACCCCGGACAACCGCTTGCTGTTCGGCGGCCGTGCGCGGTTCGCGATGTCCGACAGCGTGTCCGACGCCAAGAGCGGCAAGGTGTTGCAAGCGGCGATGGTGCAGATGTTCCCGCAGTTGGCCAAGGTGAAAATCGACTACTGCTGGGGCGGGCTGGTGGACATGACCTCCGACCGTTTGCCTCGCGCCGGTCAGCATGGCGGGGTTTATCACTCCATGGGCTACAGCGGCCATGGAGTGCAGATGTCGGTGCACATGGGCCAGGTGATGGCCGAGGTGATGGCCGGCAAAGTCGAGGCCAATCCCTGGCGCGAACTCGACTGGCCAGCGATTCCCGGGCATTTCGGCAAGCCGTGGTTCTTGCCGTTCGTGGGCGCTTACTACCGCCTCCAGGACTATTTGCATTGAGTTGATGTTGTGGCGTCACCGTCGTTTGCGTTTCCAGGACGCCCCGGACATCCGTGGGCACTCGAGCCTCATTTTTTCGACAGGTACAACTGATATGACTGACAACAAGATCGACTCGAAACTGATCTCCGGCCAGGACAGCCTGCGGGTATTCGAAGGCCTCAATCGTGGCATGTCACGCCGCCACGCCTTGCAGATGCTCGGCGTGGCGGGTGTTGCCGCAGCGGGTGCCGGCAGCCTGTTCGGCGCCGCCGGCAAACTGTTCGCCGAAGAAGCGGCGACCCCGGGCAAAGGCAAGCCGGGCGGGCGGATTCGCGTCGCCGGCATGTCCAGTTCCACCGCCGACACCCTGGACCCGGCCAAGGGCGCGCTGTCTACTGACTACGTGCGTCACTTCATGTTCTACAACGGCCTGACCCGTTTCGACAGCCACCTGGTGCCGCAACTGGAACTGGCCGAGCGCATCGATAACACCGATGCGACGCTGTGGATCATTACCCTGCGCAAGGACGTGACCTTCCACAACGGCAAGACCCTGAGCGCCGCCGACGTGGTGTTCTCGCTGGCGCGCCACAAAGACCCGCTGACCGGTTCCAAGGTCATGCCGCTGATGGCGCAGTTCGAAGAGATCAAGGCCACCGGCACCCACGAAGTGCAGATCCGCCTGAGCGCGCCGAACGCCGAGCTGCCGTCGATCCTCGCCGTGTCGCACTTGTTGATCGTTCCCGAAGGCACCACCGACTTCAACCAGGGCATCGGCACCGGGCCGTTCACGGTCAAGGAATTCAAACCGGGCGTGCGCTCGATTGCCGCGCGCAACACCGGCTACTGGAAACCGGGCCTGCCGTACCTGGACGAGATCGAATTCATCGCGATTGCCGACGAACCGTCACGAGTCAACGCATTGCTGTCGGGCGACGTGCACATGATCAACGAGGTCAACCCACGCTCGACCACACGGATCAAGGCCAGCGCCAAACACCGGGTCGTCGATGCGCCGTCGGGCAACTACACCGACTTGATCATCCGTCAGGACCAGTTGCCGGGTAAAAGCGCCGAATTCACTCAGGCGATGAAGTATTTGCTGGACCGTGAACAAGTGAAATCCGCGGTGTTCCGTGGCTTTGCCGTCGTCGGTAACGACCATCCGATTTCCCCTGGCTCGCGCTACTACAACGCCGACCTGCCGCAGCGGGCCTACGACCCGGAAAAAGCCAAATTCCTGCTGAAGAAGGCCGGCATGGAAAGCATCAGCATGCCGCTGGTGGCATCGCCTGCCGCGACCGGTTCGGTGGACATCGCCGTGCTGTTGCAGCAATCGGCGAAACAGGCCGGGCTCAAGCTCGACGTCAACCGCCTGCCCAGCGACGGCTACTGGTCCAACCACTGGATGAAGCACCCGCTGAGCTTCGGCAACATCAACCCTCGGCCGAACGCCGACGTGATGTTCTCGCAGTTCTTCCAGTCCAGCGCGCCATGGAACGAGTCGGGCTGGAAGAACGATCAGTTCGACCAACTGCTGATGCTCGCCCGCGGTGAAACCGACGACGACAAGCGCAGCAAGATGTACGCCGACATGCAGGCCCTGGTGCATGAACACAGTGGCATCGGCGTGCCGGTGTTCATCAGCAACATCGACGGTGTCGATCAGCGCATCAAGGGTTACGGCAGCAACCCCCTCGGCGGATTCATGGGCTACATGTTCGCCGAACAGGTCTGGCTCGATGCCTGATCGGCCGCACACGGGCGTCAGCGGGGCTATTGCATGAGGGTAGGGCGATGAATAGCAACACACTGTGGTTGATCGGCCGGCGCCTGGGCGCGGCGATCGTGACTTTGTTGATCGTGTCTATGGTCGTGTTTGCGATCACGGCGGTATTGCCGGGGGACGCGGCGCAACAGGCACTCGGGCAATTCGCCACGCCGGAACAGGTGGCGGCCTTGCGCCTGAAACTGGGGCTGGATCAACCCGGTGTGGTGCGTTACCTGCATTGGTTGATCAATCTGCTGAGCGGCGACATGGGGCAATCGGTGTCCAATGCCTTGCCGGTCAGCGAGCTGATGGCCGGGCGGGTGCCCAACACACTGATGCTGGCGGCCGTCACGGCGCTGGTGTCGGTGCCGGTGGCGCTGATCCTCGGCATCGGCTCGGCCATGGGCCGGGGCGGGCGCATGGACAGTTTCCTCAGCTTCATCACCCTGGCCCTGGTCGCCGTGCCGGAGTTTCTGGTGGCGACCCTGGCGGTGCTGATCTTTGCGGTGAACCTGGGCTGGCTGTCGGCGCTGTCCTATGCCAGTGACATCACCTCACCTTGGCAATTCATGCGCACCTACGCCTTGCCGGTGATGACCCTGTGCTGCGTGATTGTCGCGCAAATGGCGCGCATGACCCGGGCGGCAGTGATCGATCAGCTCGACAGCGCCTATGTGGAAATGGCCCGGCTCAAGGGCGTGAGCCCGGTGCGGATCGTGTTGCGCCATGCCTTGCCCAACGCCATCGGGCCGATTGCCAATGCCATCGCCCTGAGCCTGTCGTACCTGCTGGGCGGGGTGGTGATCGTCGAGACGATCTTCAACTACCCCGGCATCGCCAGCCTGATGGTCGATGCCGTGACCAACCGTGACATGGCGCTGGTTCAGGCCTGCACCATGCTGTTTTGTACGGCGTACCTGGGGTTGGTGCTGATTGCTGACCTGTGCGCGATTCTTTCCAATCCGAGGCTGAGAAACCAATGAACGATCTCATGGCGAAATCGGCGCCTGCCGGGCCCGAGCTGGCATTGGGCAAGGTCGCCCATGGACCGTCGTGGCTTGGCCTGGTCGGGGCGGCGATGTGTGTGATCTGGCTGCTGGTGGCTATCTTCGGTCCGTGGCTGGCGCCGCACCCGGTGGGTGAAGTGGTCTCCGATAACGTGTTCGACAGCCTCAGCGCGGCTTACCCGTTGGGCACCGATTACCTGGGCCGCGACATGCTCAGCCGCATTCTCGTCGGCGCGCGGTTCACCGTGGGCCTGGCGCTGGTTTCAGCGGTGTTGGCCAGCACGCTGGGGACCGGATGTGCGCTGCTGTCGGTGGTGTCGCCGAAATGGCTGGACGAAGTGATCAGCCGCTTGATGGATGCCTTTATATCCATCCCGAGCAAGATGCTGGCGTTGATCATGGTCTCGGCGTTCGGTTCTTCGGTGCTGTTGCTGATTTGCACCGCAGTCTTGAGTTTCACCCCAGGCGCGTTCCGCATCGCCCGCAGCATGGCGGTGAACATCGAAGCGCTGGAATACGTTCAAGTGGCCCGCACCCGTGGCGAGCGTCGGTTGTACATCGCCTGCGTGGAAATCCTGCCGAACATGCTCAACCCGGTGCTGACCGATCTGGGGCTGCGCTTCGGCTTCATCGTGCTGCTGCTCAGTGGCATGAGCTTCCTTGGCCTCGGTGTGCAACCGCCGGATGCCGACCTCGGTTCGCTGGTGCGCGAGAACATCGGCGGCCTCAATCAGGGCGCGCCAGCCATCGTGATTCCGGCGCTGGCCATTGGGACCCTGACCATTGGCGTGAATCTGTTCATCGACCGACTGTCGTCACGGCGTAGTCGACGTACGGGAGGTCATTGAAATGAGTGATTTGATTCGAGTCGAAGACCTGCGCGTGGTCGCTTGCGGCGAGCGTGGCGAAGTGGAGATCGTCAAAGGCGTGAGCTTCTCCCTGGCCAAAGGTGAAGTGCTGGCGTTGATCGGTGAGTCCGGCTCCGGCAAGACCACCATAGCGCTGGCGTTGCTCGGCTATGCCCGGCGCGGGTGCCGATTGGCGTCCGGTGTGGTGCAAGTCGGCGAGCACGACATGCTGGCGTTGAGTGAAAGCGAACTGCAAGGCCTGCGCGGCAATCGGGTGTCGTACATTGCCCAGAGCGCCGCCGCTGCGTTCAACCCGGCGAAAAAACTGATCGATCAAGTGGTGGAGGGCGCATTGATTCACGGCCTGGGTAGCCGGGCCGTGCTGGAAGCCAAAGCCATCGAACTGTTCCGCGATCTGGCCTTGCCGGACCCCGATCACATTGGCCAGCGTTACCCGCACCAAGTATCCGGCGGGCAGTTGCAACGGGTGATGGCGGCCATGGCGCTGATCAGCGATCCGCTGCTGGTGGTGCTCGACGAGCCGACCACCGCCCTCGACGTGACGACGCAGATCGACGTGCTGCGCGCTTTCAAGCGGGTGGTCCGCGAGCGAGGCGCGACGGCGGTTTATGTTTCCCATGATTTGGCGGTCGTAGCGCAAATGGCCGATCAGATTGTGGTACTCAACGGCGGACAGATTTTCGAGCAGAGCGCCACCGCGCCGCTGCTCAAGGCCCCGGCCCACGAATACACCCGCAGCCTGCTGCTGGCGGCCCGCCCGGACACGACGATCCGCCCACCTTGCGGCATCGCTGAAGAAACACCGCTGCTGACCATCCAGGGGCTGACCGCCGGATACGGCAACAAGAACCTGCAAGGCATGCCGTCGATTCGCGTGCTCGAAGACATCGACCTGACTGTGCGCCGGGGCCAGGCCATTGGCGTGATCGGCGAGTCGGGCTCCGGCAAGTCTACGCTGGCGCGGGTGGTGGCCGGGTTGCTGACGCCGGCCTTGGGCGGCCTGACCTTCGATGGCCAGCCACTGGGCGGTAGCCTGTCCGAGCGCACCGATGAACAGTTCCGCCGGATTCAGATGGTGTTCCAGAATGCCGACACTGCGCTCAACCCGATGCACAGCGTCAGCACTATTCTGAGCCGTCCGCTGAAAATGTACTTTGGCCTCAAGGGCGCAGCGCTGCGCGAGCGTATCGGCGAACTGCTGGACCTGGTGCGCTTGCCGCGCGCCATGGCCGAACGCCGTCCGAATGAACTCTCCGGCGGGCAAAAACAGCGGGTCAACCTGGCCCGAGCCCTGGCGGCCAAACCGGACCTGATCCTCTGCGACGAGGTGACCTCGGCGCTGGACACCGTGGTCGGCGCGGCGATTCTCGAACTGCTGCGCGACCTGCGTCAGCAACTGGGCATGTCGTATCTGTTCATCAGCCATGACATTTCCACGGTACGCGCGCTGTGCGACGACATTGTGGTGATGTACAGCGGCCACAAGGTTCAGGCCGGCAGCCGGCAGGCGTTTTCCCAGGCACCGTTCCATCCGTACACCGACCTGTTGATCCATTCGGTGCCGGAACTGCGTCAGGGCTGGCTGGAAAACTGCGGCACCACGTGCGGCGCGCTGCCGCCAATCGGCGTCAGGGCCAATGTGCCGGAACTGTGCACCTTTCTCAGTCGCTGTCCGGTGCGGGTCGACGGCCTGTGCAATCGCACCGCGCCGAACCGGCGGATCATCGACGGCGGTAGCGAAATTCTTTGTCATCACGACAGTGCCGAGTTGCTGAAAACACAGCAGGGTTTATCCACCATGAGCCTGGGAGCTTATGCATGAAAGGGCGTTTTGTGAGGCTGGCCGAGCAGGGCCGGCCGACCGTCAAGCTGACGGTGGACGGTTCGCCCATTGAGGCATTGCAGGGCGACACATTAATGGTCGCGTTGCTGACCCAGGGCTCGGCGCTGCGCCAATCGGAATTCGACTCGGGCCGCCGCGCCGGTTTCTGCCTGATGGGCGCCTGCCAGGATTGCTGGGTCTGGACCCGCAGTGGCGAGCGTTTGCGCGCCTGTTCCAATGAAGTCCGCGAAGGGCTGGACATCGTCACCACACAACCGGAGGCAATATGGCCACTGCACGGCTGAGCGCTCAACGAGTGGTTATTGTCGGTGCCGGACCGGCCGGCATCCGCTGTGCCGAAACGCTGCTGGCGGCTGGCTTGAAACCGATCCTGATCGATGAGAATCGCCGGGATGGCGGGCAGATCTACCGGCGCCAGCCCGAAGGTTTTACCCGGGACTACGCCACCTTGTATGGCACCGAAGCGGCCAAGGCCAAGAGTCTGCACCAGAGTTTCGACCGATTGCGCGGGCAAATCGACTACCGCCCCGACACGCTGGTGTGGAACCTGACGCCGGGGCAATTGTGCTGCGTCAGCCAGGGCAAGCACTCGACGGTGGACTACGATGCGCTGATCCTCTGCACCGGTGCCACCGACCGCTTGATGCCGATCGAAGGCTGGCAGTTGGCAGGCACCTACAGCCTTGGCGGGGCGCAAATCGCGCTCAAGTCCCAGGCGGTTTCCATCGGCCACCGCGTGGTGTTCATGGGCAGCGGGCCGTTGCTGTATCTGGTCGCCAGCCAATACGTCAAAGCAGGCGCCAATGTGGCGGCGGTGCTCGACACTTCACCCCTCAACAAGCGCATCGCGGCAGTGCCGAAGCTGATGGCGCGTCCGGGATTGCTGTTCACCGGGATGAAGTTACTGGCGCAGTTGTATCGGGCGAAAATCCCGGTGCATCTGGGGATTTCGCCGCTTCAGGTGCAAGGCGACGCGGCCAGTGGCGTCAGCGGTGTGCGGGTGCGTACCGCGCGCGGTGAGACGTTAACGGTGGACTGTGATGCTGTGGCGTTGGGTTATCACTTGCGCCCGGAAACCCAACTGGCCGATCTGGCCGGTTGTCGCATGCGCTTCGATGAGGCGTCCAGCCAGTGGTGGCTGGCCGTCGATGAAGACGGCCGCACCTCGGTCAACGGTGTGTATGCCGCCGGGGACGGTTCGAAGATTCGCGGCGCCGATGCCGCCGAGCACGCCGGGCGCCTGGCGGCCATGGCGTTGCTGGAAGATCTGCAGCAACCGGTGAACGCCGGTTTGCGCGACGAACAACGCCACGCGCTGGCGGTGATGGATGAGTTTCGCCTCGGTCTGGCCAAGGCGTTTCCCTGGCCGGCGGATCAAGCCAAAGCCTTGCCGGACTCAGCCATCGTCTGTCGCTGCGAGATGATCAGCGCCGGCGAGTTGCGCCGTACCGTGAGCGAGAAGGGGGCCTGTGAAGTCAATCGGGCCAAGGCCTTCAGCCGGGTCGGCATGGGCCGCTGCCAGGGGCGTTATTGCTCCCAGGCCGGGGCCGAAGTGATCGCGGCGGCGGCAGGCGTCAGTGTGCAACAGGTCGGTCGGCAGCGTGGACAGGCACCGGTCAAACCCCTTTCGATGCTCACCGAGGAGGTGTCGCCATGACGCTACACAAAGCCGATGTAGTGATTGTCGGCGGCGGCCTGATGGGCTCGGCGGCGGCGTTTTTCCTGCGCCAGCGCGGGCAGTCGGTGATTCTGCTGGAGCGCGACCAGATCGGTCAGTACGCCAGCGGGGTGAACTTCGGCAACGTCCGGCGGCAGGGGCGCTTCCTTGGCCAACTGGAGTTGGCCAACCGTTCCTGGGCGCTGTGGAAACGCTTGCCAGAGCTGATCGACGACGATCTCGAATTCATTGCCAGCGGGCACATGCGTGTGTGTTATCGCGAGGATGAAATTCCCGAACTGGAAGCCTACGCGGCGGCGCCCGAGGCGGCGCAACTGGATTTGAAGATCTATCGTGGCGCCGAGCTGCACCAGCGCTTTCCGTTCCTCGGGCCGGACGTGAAGGGCGGTTCTTACGCGCCCCACGATGGCCATGCCAACCCGCGTCTGGCCGCACCGGCGTTTGCCCGGGCTGCCCGCCGCCTCGGGGCGCGGATCGAGGAACAGACTGAAGTCGCCGAGGTGCAGAAAATTGCCGGCGAGTTCACGGTGACCACCACCGACGGTCGCCAGTTCGCCGCCGAGCGCTTGCTGATCACCGCCGGCGCCTGGGGCCAGAAACTCTCGGCGCAGTTCGGCGAACCGGTGCCGCTGGATACCAACGGCCCACAAATGGCCGTGACCGAACCGGTGCCGTACGCCTTGCCAACGGTGATCGGCGTGTACACCAAGATCCCCGAAGAAGTGATCTACTTCCGCCAGATCCCGCGTGGCAACATCATCATCGGTGGCGGCTACCGCAGCAAACCGGACATGCTCAACCGCCGCGCCTATGTCGAGCCGCGCAGCATTCTCAATCAGATGGACCAGATGCGTCGCCTGCTGCCAGGCGTCGGCAACCTGAACATCATCCGCGTGTGGAGCGGCATTGAAGGCTACTTGCCCGATTCCCTGCCGGTGATGGGCCCCAGCGGCAACGTTGACGGTTTGTACTACGCGTTCGGCTTCTGCGGTCATGGCTTCCAGCTCGGCCCCGGTGTCGGCGACGTGATGGCCGAATTGATCAGCACCGGCAGCACCAGCACTTCGATTGAGCCGTTCTCGATCCGCCGGTTCACCCCTTCATCCGAGCAACGGACAACTGAGCAAAGGAGCAGGGCCTCATGAAACCCCGTGTACTGGATATTCTCAAACGCCTGATGGCCTTCGACACCGTGTCTTCAGAGTCGAACATGGCCCTGATCGAGTACGTACGCGACTTGCTGCTGACCAAGGGCATCGAGTCACTGATCGTCAAGGACGAAACGGGTAAAAAGGCCAACCTGTTCGCCAGCACCGGCCCTAAAGAGTTACCAGGCATTCTGTTGTCCGGCCACACCGACGTAGTGCCGGCGGCAGGCCAGGCCTGGACCTTGCCGGCGTTTGAGGCGACGGTGCAGGACGGGCGGATCTACGGGCGCGGCAGTTGCGACATGAAGGGGTTTATCGCGTTGGCCATCGACGCCATGCTCGATGCCGCCGACCATTCGTTGAGCCGACCGCTGCAAATAGCTTTGTCCCATGACGAAGAGACCGGCTGCGTCGGTGTACGCCGTTTGCTCGACGTGCTGCACCTGGCGCCGGTACGGCCGTTTCTGTGTCTGATCGGTGAGCCGACCAACATGCAGTTCGTGCTGGGGCACAAGGGCAAGGGGTCTTACCGCACTTATTGCCGTGGCCTGGAAGCGCATTCCTCGTTGGCGCCGCGTTCGGTCAATGCGATTCACGTGGCCTGCGATTTCATCGCGGCTCTGCGTCAGAGCCAGCAACACCTGCAAGAGCAGGGCGCGCAGGATGCCGATTACGACGTGCCTTACAGCACCGTGCACGTCGGGCAGATTGTCGGCGGCAAGGCGCTGAACATCGTGCCGAACCTGTGCACCCTGGATTTCGAGGTGCGTAACTTGCCGGCGGACGATCTGGACCAGTTCCTGGAGCAGATGCGCGAGCGTGCCGAAGTGATCGTGCGCGAGGCGAAAAAGCTGTCCAGCGTGGCAGACATCGAGATCGAAACCCTCAACGTCTATCCGGGCCTCGATACCCATCCGAGCGTCGAAGCGGTGCGCTTCCTGAAAAACTTCGCCGCCCCGGACACCGGCACCGCCAAAGTCTCGTTCGGCACCGAGGGCGGGCTGTTCAAGCAGCGTCTGGATGTACCGGTGGTGGTCTGCGGCCCAGGCTCGATCGAACAGGCGCACAAGCCGGACGAGTTCATCGAGATCAGCCAGATGCAGGCTGGGGAGCGGTTTCTGGAGGGATTGCTGGGCTCCCTGAAACTTTGAAATAGTCACGATCTTTTGATTTCTGCTTGCCGGTAGAGCCTGCCGTCCCACCGCGAATTTCAGCATCCAACACTGCCCATCAAACGCTTTCAGCATCCTTATCCGTGGCACCTCCCTAGACTGGAAATGTCTCGGATCAGGACTCGACCATGCTCAAGAATCGTTTGAAAGACCCCAGCCTTCTGGCAGAACTCGCTTATGTGGACGGGCAGTGGATCGGCGCCGATAACGCCGCGACCCTGGACGTCATCGACCCGGCCACCGGCCAGTTGCTTGCCCGGGTGCCGGCCATGCAGGGCGCAGAAACCCGACGCGCCATCGAAGCCGCCGAGCGGGCCTGGCCCGCGTGGCGCACACGCCCGGCAGCAGAACGGGCGGCGCTGCTGGAGCGCTGGTATCAGGCGATGATCGATAACCTCGACGACCTCGCCTTGATCATGACCTGCGAGCAGGGCAAACCGCTGAACGAAGCCAAGGGTGAAATCCGCTACGGTGCCGGGTTCGTCAAATGGTTCGCCGAAGAGGCCCGCCGGGTTTATGGCGAAACCATGCCGGCCCCCAGCGGCGACCGCCGCCTGCTGACCCTCAAGCAACCGGTCGGTGTGTGTGCCGCGATCACCCCATGGAATTTCCCCAACGCGATGATCACCCGCAAGTGCGCGCCGGCCCTGGCCGCCGGGTGCCCGATCATCGTCAAACCCTCGGACCTGACCCCGCTGTCGGCCCTGGCCCTGGCGGTACTCGCCGAACGCGTCGGCATTCCGGCCGGGGTGTTCAATGTGCTGACCGGCATGCCCGCCGGCATCGGCGAAGAACTGACCGGCAACCCGACGGTGCGCAAGATCTCCTTCACCGGCTCCACCGCGGTCGGTCGACTGCTGATGCGCCAGAGTGCCGAACACATCAAGCGCTTGAGTCTGGAGTTGGGCGGCAACGCGCCATTCATTGTGTTCGACGACGCCGACCTGGAGCAGGCGGTAACCGGGATCATGCTCAGCAAATTCCGCAACGCCGGGCAGACCTGCGTCTGCGCCAACCGCATTCTGGTGCAGGATGGCATCTACGAACGTTTCGCCCAGCGACTGGTGGAGGAGGTGGGCAAACTCAAGGTCGGCAATGGCCTGGACGCCGACGTGACCATCGGCCCGCTGATCAACCCGGCGGCGGTGAGCAAGGTCGCCCGGCACATCGACGATGCCCTGAGCCAGGGCGCGCGTTTGCTCTGCGGCGGCATTCCCGAGGGTGACAACCAGTTCGTTCAGCCGACCGTCCTTGGCGACACCCACGCCGACATGTTGCTGGCCAACGAAGAAACCTTCGGCCCGGTGGCGCCGTTGATGCGGTTTACCTCTGAGGCCGAAGCGCTTGCGTTGGCCAATGCCACGCCTTTTGGTCTGGGTGCCTACTATTTCACTCAGGATTTACGCCGGTCCTGGCGGTTCGGCGAGGCGCTGGAGTTCGGCATGGTCGGCCTCAACACCGGGATCATTTCCATGGAAGTCGCGCCGTTCGGCGGCATCAAACAGTCGGGGCTGGGCCGTGAAGGCAGCAAGTACGGCCTGGATGAATACCTTGAAGTCAAAGCCTTCCACATCGGTGGGCTGTAACCCGGCAACGATTGCACTGTCATTTTGCGAGGCATGATTGATGAGTAAACCATTCAGAATCGCCGCGATTGCCGGCGATGGTATCGGTAAGGAAGTCCTGCCCGAAGGCTTGCGGGTACTGGAGCAGGCCGCGAAGAAGTGGCAGTTGGAGTTGAGCATCGAAGTGCTCGACTGGGCCCACTGCGATTACTACCTGGAACACGGGCAGATGATGCCCGACGACTGGTTCGACCAGCTCAAGGGTTTCGACGCGATCTACTTTGGCGCCGTCGGCTGGCCAGACAAGGTGCCGGACCATATTTCCCTGTGGGGCTCGCTGCTGAAGTTTCGTCGCGACTTCGACCAATACGTGAACATTCGCCCGGTACGTCTGTTTCCCGGCGTGCCGTGCCCGCTGGCCGGGCGCAAACCGGGGGACATCGATTTCGTGGTGATCCGCGAGAACACCGAAGGCGAGTATTCCTCGGTCGGCGGCAAGATGTTCGAAGGCACCGAGCATGAGTTCGTGCTGCAAGAGTCGGTGTTCACCCGACGCGGCGTGGACCGGATTCTCAAGTTCGCCTTCGACCTGGCCCAGACCCGACCGCGCAAACGCCTGACGGCGGCAACCAAGTCCAACGGGATTTCCATCAGCATGCCGTACTGGGACGAACGCACGGCATTGATGGCCGCGCAGTACCCGGACATCACTTGGGACAAACAGCACATCGACATCCTGTGCGCGCGTTTTGTACTGCAACCGGACCGGTTCGATGTGGTGGTGGCGTCGAACCTGTTCGGCGACATTCTGTCCGACCTCGGCCCGGCCTGCGCCGGCACCATTGGCATTGCACCGTCGGCCAACCTCGATCCCGAGCGGCGTTTTCCATCGCTGTTCGAACCGGTGCACGGCTCGGCCCCGGACATCTACGGGCGCAACATCGCCAACCCGATCGCGATGATCTGGTCCGGTGCGTTGATGCTGGATTTTCTGGGCAATGGCGATGAGCGTTATCGCGCCGCGCACGACGGGATTCTGCAGGCGATCGAACGGGTGATTGCAGAAGGGCCAATCACCCCGGACCTGGGCGGGCAGGGCTCGACTCAGGAGGTCGGCAAGGCGATCGCGCAAGCGCTTTAAAGCCTGCGACGCACTCCTTGTGTAGCAGCTGTCGAGCCTGCGAGACTGCGTTCGGCTGCGCAGCAGTCGTGAAATCAGGCACTGCGGTGTTTCAGCTAAACCGTGGACAGGATTTACGACGACTTCGTCGCCGATCGCAGCCTCGCAGGCTCGACAGCTGCTACGGCCGAACGCAAGGGATCAGTCTTCCTTGCGAATCGTGGCCACGTCATCGGCGCGGACTTTCACTTTCGCCCCGGAAATATCTTCGAACTCGAAGAAGCCATCCTTGCCCTTGGTGTTCGGCATGTCCTTGGTCAAATACTGGGTGCCGTTCTGCAGGGTCACGACCGTTGGCGTCGAGCAACCGGTCAGGGCCAGAAGGGCCGCTACCACCAGGGGCAAACCCAGAGTCTTGATATTCATACACACCTCCATCACTCAATAAAAACAATGCGAACGCCTCATTCGAGATCAATCCTCACTGTGCTTCTAACGCGGTTGGTGCGATGGAATGGCAGAAAGTTCGATGGTCACCCGAAAATTGCCCGATAGCGTCGCCACTTATCCTTTTCCGTTTGCACCGGGTGGGGCATAGCTGGTATCTGTACGCATAACCAGTATTCGCTTGCCATGGCCCGATTGCCCGTGATTGTAAATCCGCTCGATGACCCGTTCTATTACTTGAACAACTTCATGCAAGTGCTTGATTGGCTTGAGCATCGTTATGCTGATGTACTCAGCATCGAAGAGCAGGACTTCATCCGCGACTTCAATCGACTGCCCCGCGAGTCCCAGGCTTTGTTGGTCAGATTGGTGATGCGCAAGGGCGTGCATTTCAGGGCCGGCAAACTGAGTTACGTCGAAATCGGCGACATCGCTAGCGCCGCGGTGCCGCTCCTGGCCCTGGGCTGGATTGACGAGCAGTTGCCGCTGCCTGTCGAGGAGGTGTTCGAGGTGCTGCTCAAGGCCGAGATTCTCCAGTGTTTTGGCGACGCCATCGATCAACCGAAAGGCAAAAAGAGCGATTGGCTGCCGGCCCTGAGCGAGCAGTTTCCTGAAGAGCAAAGTTTTGCCCAGTGGTGCCCGGCACTGGATGACCGACTGTTCAGCCTGACCGTCATGGGCCTGTGCGACCGGTTGCGCCTGATGTTCTTCGGCAATCTTTACCAGGACTGGTCGGAATTCGTTCTGGCTGACCTCGGCATCTACACCTACGAGAAAGTCGAGTTTTGCGCCGAGTCCCGCGGCTTGCGCAGTCGCGAAGACGTCGACGCCTGCCTGTTCCTGCACAGCTGTCAGCAGTATTTCGAGGCCGGTGAAGAGGTGGCGGTGGTTGTCGAGCAGATCAACAAGCTGGAACTCGCCAATCCCTGGCTGCAAAGACGTCGGGCCAAACTGCTGTTCCAGATCGCTCAGCACTGCGAACGCATGGCGGATTTTTCCACCGCCCTGAGCCTCTACCGCGATTGCGCCTATCCCGGCGCACGCCTGCGGCTGATTCGCGTGCTGGAGCGCTGTGGTGAATTTCAACTGGCCATGGATTTGGCGAGCCACGCCGAGCAAACCCCGGAAAGCGCCACCGAACATCAGCATTTATTGCGTGTGCTGCCCAGGCTGCGGCGCAAACTGGGCGGGCCGCCGATCAAGCGGCCAGCCCCTCGGCCCATGCAGCGCCTGGACCTGCAATTGCCCAGGCACGACCCGGCATTGTCGGTGGAGTATTACGTTCAGGCGCATCTGGCGGACGAGGCGGCACCGGTGCATTACGTCGAGAACAGCCTGATCAACTCGCTGTTCGGGTTGCTGTGCTGGCCGGCGATCTTCGCCCCGTTGCCGGGGGCGTTTTTTCACCCGTTCCAGCGCGGCCCGGTGGACCTGCACAACGAAGACTTTCATGCCCGGCGCGCGGATCTGTTCCAGGCCTGCCTCGCCGAACTCGATGACGGGCGTTACGCCCAGACCATCCGCGAGCGTTACAACGCCAAGTGGGGCGTGCAGTCGCCGTTCGTATTCTGGGGCGCGCTGAGCGAGGAGCTGCTGGAGCAGGCGCTCGACTGTCTGCCCGCCGAACACCTCAAGCACTGGTTCAATCGACTGCTGCTCGACATCAAGGCCAACCGCGCCGGCATGCCGGACTTGATCCAGTTCTGGCCGCAACACAAAACCTACCGAATGATCGAAGTCAAAGGCCCCGGCGATCGCCTGCAAGACAACCAATTGCGGTGGCTGGAGTTCTGTCATGAGCACCAGATGCCGATTGCCGTTTGCTACGTGCAATGGGTGGAGCAGGGCGCTTGAGCTACAGCATCGCGGTGCGGGCGTTGTGTGAATTCACCGCCAAGGTCGGCGACCTCGACCTGCGCTTCACCCCGTCGCCAACCGCGCTGGAAGGCATTGTCGGCCATCGCACCGTGGCGTCACGACGCAGCGAGGGTTACCAGAACGAGGTCGCACTTGAGGGCCAGTATCGAACCTTGAGCGTGAAAGGCCGGGCGGACGGCTACGATCCGGCGCAAAACTGCCTCGAAGAAGTCAAAACCTACCGGGGCGACGTGAGTAAGCAACCGGCCAACCACCGGCAGTTGCACTGGGCGCAGGCGAAAGTCTATGGCTGGTTGATGTGTCAGAAACTGGATTTGGCGCAGATCGACCTGGCGCTGGTGTACTTCGACATCGTCAGCGAGAAGGAAACCCGTCTGGTCGAGGCCTTCAGCGCCGCCGACTTGCAGCTGTTCTTCGAGCACCACTGCGGGTTGTTCCTGCACTGGGCCGAGCAGGAAATGGCCCATCGCGAAGGGCGCAATCTGGCGGCTCAACAGCTGGGCTTCCCCCATGCCGATTTTCGCCCCGGCCAACGGCATCTGGCCGAGTCGGTGTTCAAGGCGGTCAGCACTGGCCGCTGCCTGATGGCCCAGGCACCGACCGGTATCGGCAAGACCATCGGCACGCTGTTCCCGATGCTCAAGGCCCTGGCGCCGCAGCAGTTGGACAAGGTGTTTTTCCTCACGGCGAAAACCCCGGGGCGCAAATTGGCGCTGGACGCCGCTCAGGTGATCCTCGACAGCGCCGATACGCAACCGTTGCGAGTCCTCGAGATGATCGCCCGGGACAAGGCTTGCGAGCACCCGGACAAGGCCTGTCATGGCGAATCCTGCCCGTTGGCGCAGGGTTTTTATGATCGTCTGCCGGACGCGCGTCAGGCCGCCAGTCAATTGCGCCTGTTGAACCAGAGTGCCTTGCGCGAGGTTGCCCTGCAGCACGAGGTTTGCCCTTATTACTTGAGCCAGGAAATGGCCCGCTGGGCGGACGTGGTGGTCGCCGACTACAACTACTATTTCGACTTCAGCGCGTTGTTGTTCGGGCTGGCCCAGGTCAATAACTGGAACGTCGCGGTGCTGGTGGACGAGGCCCACAACCTGGTGGAGCGCGGCCGGCAGATGTACAGCGCCAGCCTCGACCAGGCGACTTTGAACGGCGTACGAAAAACCGCGCCTGAGTCGTTGAAGAGATCCTTGCAGCGAGTCAATCGTGAATGGAATGCCTTGCACGATCAGCAACTCGGCCCCTATCAGGCGTACGACAAAGCGCCGGAAAAACTGCTTCAGGCCTTGTCCTTGTGCTGCGCGAGCATCGGTGACTACCTGAATGATCACCCTCAGGGGCTGGACAGCGGGTTGCAGAATTTTTACTTCGACATGCTGCAATTCGGCCGCGTGGCTGAACTGTTCGACGAGCATTTTCTATTCGACATCAGCAAGCGCGACCTCGAGCGCAAGCGCAATCTGTCGCAGCTGTGCCTGCGCAATGTGGTACCCGCCGGTTTCATCCGCCCGCGCCTGACTGCAGCGCGCAGCACGGTGCTGTTTTCCGCGACCCTGAGCCCTCGGCATTACTACGCCGACTTGCTGGGCACTCCGGCGAATACGGTGTGGATCGATGTGGAATCGCCATTTCACGCCGATCAGCTGCAAGTGCACATCGTCAGCCAGATTTCCACGCGGTTCGTTCACCGTCAGGCCTCCCTTGCGCCCATCGTCGAGCTGATCGCCAAACAGTTCAGCCAGCGTCCGGGCAACTACCTGGCGTTTTTCAGCAGCTTCGACTATTTGCAGCAAGTGGCGCAGTTGCTGGCCGAGCGGTATCCGCAGATCACGCTGTGGTCGCAGTCCCGGGGCATGGGGGAAGCGCAGCGTCAGGACTTTCTCGACCAGTTCACCGCCGACGGGCAGGGCATCGGCTTTGCGGTGCTGGGTGGCGCGTTCGGTGAAGGCATCGATTTGCCCGGCGCCCGCTTGATTGGCGCCTTCATCGCCACCCTGGGGCTGGCGCAACTCAATCCGGTCAACGAACAGCTGAAACAGCGCATGGCGGCGATTTTCGGTGCCGGTTATGACTACACCTACCTGTTTCCAGGTCTGCAGAAAGTGGTGCAGGCGGCGGGGCGGGTGATCCGTACCCGGGAAGATCAAGGGGTGGTGATGCTGATCGACGACCGGTTTGGCGAGAGTAAGGTCAAGCAATTACTGCCGCGTTGGTGGTCCGTTGAGCTGACACATTTTTCTTCTGGCTTGTAGGAGTTTTTACCTTGTAAAACAGTGACATATCTTGAAAGACACGCTCATTTGAACAAACAACGAAACACCGCTTTATTCAAAGGGCAGGCAATCACTTTCAAGCGAATCTTTGATAAGGAAATCAAGGTATGTCAGTAGCACCGAATTACGCTTATACGCCAGAACAAGTCATCGCAGCGTTCACTGAAATCACCACCACATTATTCAGTGGCATCACCGCCGAAACACTCCCCAAAATGCTGATTGTCGCGGGGGTACAGGGCTCGGGTAAAACCTATTTGCTGGAAAAAAGCCTTTTGCCCACCAAGCGCTATGCCAATTATGTCCGGCTGTACTTGCCCGAATACCGAAAAAAACACCCTCAATACGCAGAAATGATCAAACTCGGTGTCCTGCACGCTTATGAACATACGGAGGCTTTTGTCCGGGATGTGAGCACGAAGATCTTCACCGAGGCGTTTAAAAACAAATACAACATCATCATGGAATGTGCATTCGACAGCATCGATTTCGCGGCTTTCCCACCGACGGCGACGGCTGCCGGCTACCAGTTCGAAACTCACATCGTCGCCTGCAATCAGGAGTTCGCTCATGTATCGAGCATCAAAAGAGCACTGAAAAGCCTGGAAGATCAGGAAATGGAAAGATTTCTCCCGGCATCAAGGCTGGAGGCCAGCATGATATATGCACAAGCGATCATCCCGGCCTTCGAGACAGCCGCAAAGGCGATCAGCGGCTCGCAAATCATCTTGTACGAGCGTGGGTTTGGTGGTTTGAAAGACCGTGTCTTGCGCGCTCAGAGCACCTACACCAAGGCCGCCAACGGAACGATCGATTCGACGACACTCAACACGCTTTTTTCGCACGGCGTCTATTCCGGCATCATCGACAAGCATGTCTTCGCGATGACCGACCGGGACGAAATGGTCAAAGAGTGTCATGTGGCGTTGCATAAGTCCCGGACTCATGCCCGCTATGTCCCGAACTTCGTCTACAACGAGCTGTACGCCTACATCGTCAAATACGTATACCGATAATCCGCCCTGTAGGAGCTCAGCTCCTACAGTTTATCCGTGTTGCCGCACGAGTCAGCGGTTGCGCAAACTACGCTCCATCCGCGCAATCCCTTCTTCCAGCAACGCCCGTGGGCAGCCGAAGTTCAGGCGCACGAATTGCTGGGCGTGATCGCCGAAATCCAGCCCGGCGCTCAGTCCGACTTTGGCCTGTTCGAGGAAGAATTGCTGCGGGTTGTCCAGCCCCAGTGCCGTGCAATCGAGCCACGCCAGATAAGTGCCCTGGGGCACGTTCATGGTCACGCCCGGCAGCCGCGTGCGAACTGCTTCCACCAGATAGTCCCGATTGCTTTGCAGGTAGGCCATGAGTTCGGTCAGCCATGGGTGGCCTTCGCTGTAGGCGACGCGGGTGGCTTCCAGGCCCAGCGGGTTGACGCTGTCGACCATGCCGCAGCGGGCATGGTTGACGCGATGGAGCAGCGCTGCGTCTTGAATGATCATGAACGCAGTCTTCAGGCCAGCGATGTTGTAGGCCTTGCTGGCCGACATCAAGGTGATGGTGCGCTTGGCGATCTGCGGGCTGAGCGAGGCGGTCGGAATATGCACGCGCCCATCGAAGCACAGCTCGGAATGGATCTCGTCGGAGATGATCCAGGCATCCTGTTCCAGGCAGATGTCGGCGACCGCTTGCAGTTCCTCCCGAGGGAAGACCTTGCCCAGCGGGTTATGCGGGTTGCTCAGCAACAGCGCGCCGCCTCCTTGCAGTGCCTGGCGCAAGGCATCGAGTGGCGTGGCGTACGTGCCATCGGCCAGCACGTTGAAATCCAGTTCGACCTTGTTCAGCTGCCAGTGGCCCGGCGCATGGCGCAGCGGCGGATAGTTCGGCGTTTGCACGACCACGTTCTGTTGCGGCTGAACCAGTGCATGCAGGGCCATGTTGAAGCCTGATTCGATACCCGGCAGAAACACCAGTTCCTGGGGCTGCACACGCCAGGCGTACTTGTCCCACAGGTCGGCGACGATGGCGTCACGCAAGTCATCCTGGGCCACGCTGTAACCGAGCATCGGGTGTTCCAGGCGTTTTTGCAGGGCCTGAATGATCGCCGGCGGCGCGGCGAAGTCCATGTCGGCGACCCACATCGGCAACACGTCGGCCAGGTAGCGGCTCCACTTGGTACTGCCGGTGCCATGGCGGTCGAACACCTGATCAAAATCGAAAGTCATGCTCAGTCTCATAAAAGGCAGAGGGGGTAATCCGGCGGCCATGATAAGCGCCAACCTTCACCGCTGGCGAGTTGTGCAACGGAGCATGACCGGCAAGCCGCCGACGGTCGGTTTTCAGACCGCACAGCACAACATTGTCTAAAGTTCTAATTGGCGGTAGTTCCGTTGCCGTCACCGTGATCGTCCAGAAAAACCCGGCCAACGCACCGGGTTTCCACCTGATCAGGAGTGCACGATGGACCTCAACCGTCGTCAGTTCTTCAAGGTCGCTGGTCTCGGCCTTGCAGGATCCACCCTTGGCGCGCTGGGCATGGCCCCGACGCCAGCCTTCGCCGAACAAGTGCGTCATTTCAAGCTCGCCCATACCCATGAAACCCGCAACACCTGCCCGTACTGCTCGGTCGGCTGCGGCTTGATCATGTACAGCCAGGGCGACAATGCGAAGAATGTCGCCCAGAGCATCATTCACATCGAAGGCGATGCCGACCACCCGGTCAATCGCGGCACCCTCTGCCCAAAAGGCGCAGGCCTGCTCGACTTCATTCACAGCCCCAGCCGTCTGCAATACCCGCAGGTGCGCAAGCCCGGCACCAAGGAGTGGACGCGGATCTCCTGGGATGAAGCGCTGGACCGTATCGCCGACCTGATGAAGGCCGACCGTGATGCCAACTTCATCGAGAAGAACGCCCAGGGGCAAACGGTGAACCGCTGGCTGACCACCGGTTTCCTCGCGGCCTCGGCCTCGTCCAACGAAGCGGGTTACATCACCCACAAGGTCATTCGCAGTCTGGGCATGCTGGGGTTCGATAACCAGGCACGTGTCTGACATGGCCCGACGGTGGCAAGTCTTGCCCCGACGTATGGCCGTGGTGCCATGACCAACCACTGGACCGATATCGCCAACGCGAATCTGGTTCTGGTGATGGGCGGCAACGCAGCAGAAGCGCATCCTTGCGGTTTCAAATGGGTGACCGAAGCCAAAGCCCACAACAAGGCACGGCTGATTGTGGTCGACCCGCGCTTCACCCGTACGGCCTCGGTAGCGGACTATTACGCACCGATCCGCACCGGCACCGACATCGCCTTCATGGGCGGGCTGATCAATTACCTGTTGACCGAAGACAAGATCCAGCACGAATACGTGCGGGCCTATACGGACGTGTCGTTCATCGTCAAGGCCGGCTACGGTTTCGAGGACGGCTTGTTCAGCGGTTACGACGCGAGCAAGCGCAGCTACACCGACAAGTCCGGCTGGGGGTATGAGATCGGCGAGGACGGCTTTGCCAAAGTCGACCCGACCTTGCAGGACCCACACTGCGTCTATCAATTGATGAAGCAGCATTACAGCCGCTACACCCTGGAGCTGGCCAGTCAGGTCTGTGGCATGCCCACCGACGCGATGAAGAAAATCTGGGAAGAGATTGCTACGTGTGCGCAACCGGGCAAGACCATGACCATTCTCTATGCCCTGGGCTGGACCCAGCACTCGATCGGCTCGCAGATGATCCGCAGCGCGGCGATGGTGCAACTATTGCTGGGCAACATCGGCATGCCGGGCGGAGGCGTCAACGCATTGCGCGGGCACTCCAACATCCAGGGCCTGACCGATCTCGGCTTGCTGTCCAACCTGCTACCCGGTTACCTGACCCTGCCATCCGAAAGCGAACAGGACTACAACGCCTACATCGCCAAGCGCGCACTCAAACCGCTGCGTCCCGGGCAGATGTCCTATTGGCAGAACTACGGCAAGTTCCATGTCAGCCTGATGAAAGCCTGGTATGGCGCCAATGCCACCGCCGAGAATAACTGGGGCTACGACTGGCTGCCGAAACTGGACATTCCCGGCTACGACATCCTGAAAATGTTCGACATGATGGGCAAGGGCCAGGTCAACGGCTACATGTGCCAGGGCTTCAACCCGATTGCCGCCTTGCCGGACAAGAACCGGGTGATGAAGGCTCTGGCCAAACTCAAGTGGCTGGTGGTGATGGACCCGCTGGCCACCGAAACCTCGGAGTTCTGGCGCAACGTCGGGCCTTACAACGATGTGCAGACGGCCGACATCCAGACCGAAGTCATCCGTCTGCCCACCACCTGTTTCGCCGAAGAAAACGGCTCGCTGGTCAACAGCGGCCGCTGGCTGCAATGGCACTGGAAGGGGGCCGACGGCCCGGGACAGGCGCGCACCGACGTGAAAATCATGGCCGAGCTGTTCATGCGCCTGCGTCAGCGCTATCAGGCCAATGGTGGCGCCTGGGCCGAGCCGATCCTCAAGCTCGACTGGCCGTACAAGATCCCCGATGACCCGACGCCGGAAGAACTGGCCCGGGAATTCAACGGCTACGCCATCGCCGATGTCACCGACGCTTCGGGCGCGGTGGTCAAGGCCGGTCAGCAGCTGTCCGGTTTCGCCCAACTCAAGGACGATGGCAGCACGGCCTCCGGTTGCTGGATCTTCTGCGGCAGTTGGACCGAGCAGGGCAACAACATGGCCCGTCGTGACAACAGTGATCCTTACGGCATGAAGCAGAACCTCGGCTGGGCCTGGGCCTGGCCGGCGAACCGACGGATTCTCTACAACCGCGCCTCTTGCGACCCCCAAGGCAAACCGTGGGATGCGAAAAAACGGCTGGTGTGGTGGAACGGCAAGGTCTGGACTGGCACCGACGTGCCCGACTACAAGGTCGATGTGCCGCCGGAAGCCGGGATGAACCCGTTCATCATGAACCCCGAAGGCGTGGCGCGGTTCTTCGCCCTCGACAAGATGAATGAAGGGCCATTCCCCGAACACTATGAACCGTTCGAGACGCCCATCGGCATCAACCCGATGCACCCCAACAACAAACAGGCGACCAGCAACCCGGCCGGGCGGATCTTCGATTCGGTCTGGGACACCCTGGGCCAGGCCAAGGACTTCCCTTACGCGGCGACCAGCTACCGGCTGACCGAACACTTCCACTTCTGGACCAAGCATTGCCCGATCAACGCCGTGACCCAGCCCGAGCAGTTCGTCGAAATCGGCGAGGCGCTGGCCAAGGAGAAGGGGATTGCCGCCGGCGACCGGGTGCGGGTCAGTTCCAAGCGCGGACATATCGAAGCAGTGGCGGTGGTGACCAAGCGGATTCGTCCGCTGCAGGTCAACAATCAGGTGGTGCACCAGATCGGTATCCCGTTGCACTGGGGCTTCACCGGCGCCACTCGCCACGGTTACTTGACCAACACCCTGGTGCCGTTCCTCGGCGATGGCAACACACAGACCCCGGAATCCAAGTCATTCCTGGTCAACGTGGAGAAAGTCTAAATGGCCAGCCAAGACATCATCGCCCGTTCGGCCACCACCACCGTGCCGCCCTCGGTGCGCACCCAAGAGGAAGTGGCCAAGCTGATCGACACCACCAAGTGCATCGGCTGCAAGGCTTGCCAGGTTGCCTGCTCGGAATGGAACGAGCTACGCGACGATGTCGGTCACAACCTCGGCACCTACGACAACCCTCACGACCTCAGCGCAGACACCTGGACCCTGATGCGCTTCACCGAGCATGAAACCGACGCCGGCAACCTCGAATGGCTGATCCGCAAGGACGGCTGCATGCACTGCGCCGAGCCCGGCTGCCTGGCGGCGTGCCCGAGCCCCGGTGCGATCATCAAGCACGCCAACGGCATCGTCGACTTCGATCAGGACCACTGCATCGGCTGCGGCTATTGCATCACCGGTTGCCCATTCAACATTCCGCGCATCTCGCAAAAGGACCACAAGGCCTATAAATGCACGCTGTGTTCGGACCGGGTAGCGGTGGGGCTGGAACCGGCCTGCGTGAAAACCTGCCCGACCGGCGCCATCGTGTTCGGCAGCAAGGAAGACATGAAGGAACACGCCGCCGAACGCATCGTCGACCTCAAGAGCCGCGGCTTCGACAACGCCGGTTTGTATGACCCCGCGGGCGTCGGTGGCACCCACGTGATGTATGTGCTGCACCATGCCGACACGCCCAGGTTGTATGCCGGTTTGCCGGATCACCCGGCGATCAGTCCGCTGGTGGACCTGTGGAAAGGCCTGAGCAAACCCCTGGCGTTGCTGGCCATGGGCGCGGCGGTGCTGGCCGGGTTCTTCCATTACGTGCGCGTCGGGCCACAACTGGTCGAGGAGGACGAACATCCGACCACCGTCGACCCTGCCGTGCATGAGTTCGATCCGTCGGTACACACCTTCGACCCAAGCAAACCCGGCGGGGAGGACAGGCCATGAACGACAAACCGATCGTGCGCTACACCGTCAACCAGCGCACCAACCACTGGCTGGTGGCGATTGTGTTTCTGATGGCCGCGCTGTCGGGGCTGGCCTTGTTTCATCCGGGCTTGTTCTGGCTCAGCAACCTGTTTGGCGGCGGACCGTGGACGCGCATTCTGCATCCGTACCTGGGCCTGACGATGTTTGTGCTGTTCCTCGGCCTGGTGTGCAGTTTCTGGCGGGCGAACTACTTCATCACCAACGACCGGCTGTGGCTCAGGCGAGTCGGGCATGTGATCCGTAACGAGGAGGAGGGTGTGCCGCCGATCGGCAAATACAATCCGGGGCAAAAGCTGCTGTTCTGGGTATTGCTGATCTGCATGCTGGTGTTGCTGTTCAGCGGGCTGGTGATCTGGCGCGCCTGGTTCAGTGCGTACTTCGGTATCACCAGTATTCGCTGGGCGATGCTGCTGCATGCATTGGCGGGATTCATCCTGGTGCTGAGCATCATCGTCCATGTCTACGCCGGTATCTGGATTCGCGGTTCGGTCGACGCCATGGTGCATGGCCGGGTCAGCCGCGCCTGGGCGAGAAAACACCATGGGCTCTGGTACCGGGAAGTGACCGGTGACGAGACGCCTGAGCGACCGATCAGCAAAAAAGGATGATCCCTTGGCCACGATCCTCGAACCTGGGCAAATAGAAGCGGCGGCGAGTTCACCGCCGTTTTTGTACCTGCCGCCGAACAACCTGTTCACCCTGCGCGCGTTGCGCCTGGAACGTTTGGCTGACGGCCATCCCATGGCGGACTATCTGCGTTTGATCGCGGGGTTGTGTCATGTCCAGCAGCAGCTGATGGACGATCCGCCCGTGGCGACCATGCCCGACCCCGAACGCCTGCGGTTGTGCGTAGAACATGGCTTACCGCCGTTCGCCGCCGACAGTCTGGTGCGCGAAAACGTTTGGCTGCCTTACCTCGAGGCCTTGTTGCAGCGCTATCAGCCATTGCCACATTCTGCGGTAGAAAACGCCGTGGCGACGTTGCGCAGCGCAAATCCGGGATTGCTCAAGGCATGGGCGATTGCCTTGGTCAGCGGCCAGTACTCAATGCTGCCGGCAGCACTGGTGCCGTTTCTCGGTGCCGCGCTGCAAGTGGCCTGGAGTTATTGGCTGCTGAACACGCCCAACCTTGAACTGACGCGCGGCGACAGCCTCAGCCAATGCCCAGCCTGCGGTTCGCCGGCGATGGCCGGGGTGATTCGTCATCGCGGCAAATACAACGGTTTGCGTTATCTGGTGTGCTCGCTGTGCGCCTGCGAATGGCATGTGGTGCGGGTCAAATGTGTGTATTGCGAACAGAGCAAGGGGCTTGAATACGTCAGCTTCGAGGATGATCGGCACGCCGCCAATCAGGCACCGCTGCGGGCCGAAGTCTGCCCCGGCTGCAACAGCTACCTGAAACTGATCTACCTGGAAAACGACGCCGAAGCCGAAGCCCTGTCGGCGGACCTGTCCAGCCTGATGCTGGACATGCGTCTGGAGCAGGAAGGCTATCAGCGGCCAGCGCCCAATCTGCTGCTGGTAACAGGCGAACAGTAGCTCCAACGCTGCGATGTGTAGCAGCTGGCGAAGCCTGCGTTCGGCGGTAGCAGCTGTCGAGCTTGCGAGGCTGCGTTCGGCTGCGCAGCAGTCGTAAAATCACCATTGTGGTGCGTCAGGTGCACCATGGCTGCCGGACTCACGACTGCTGCGCAGCCGAACGCAGCCTCGCAAGCTCGACAGCTGCTACAAGGAGTGCGTCGCGGCTGAAAGTGAACAGCACTCGAGCGGGGAGCTCAGGGGCTACACTCAGACGCGACGGTCACTCGCTTCCGGGAGCCTCTGATGCCCGCAACACTCGCCGGCCAAACCTTGCGGCTGCCTTCCATCGACAGCTTGTTGCGCCATCCCGCCTGCCAAACGCTGGCCGAGCGTTACGGGCGCGACGCACTGCTGGCCGGCCTGCGGCAATTGCTCGATGACTTGCGCGAGCCGGTGCACAACGGTGAACTCGCCGCCATTGAAATTGCTCCCGATGTATTAGCGGGCAGGGCGGGCGAGCGTCTGGCGATCCAGCATCGCAGCCAGGTCCGCCGGGTGTTCAACCTCACCGGCACGGTGCTGCACACCAACCTCGGTCGCGCGTTGTTGCCGGAACAAGCCATTGAAGCGGTGCAACTGGCTGCGCGCTATCCGCTCAATCTGGAATTCGACCTGCACAGCGGCAAGCGCGGCGACCGGGACGATTTGATCGAAGGCTTGATCCGCGAACTGACCGGCGCCGAAGCAGTCACCGTGGTCAACAACAACGCCGCCGCCGTGTTGCTGACGCTCAACAGCCTGGGCGCACGCAAGGAAGGGATCATCTCCCGAGGTGAGCTGATTGAAATCGGCGGTGCGTTTCGCATTCCCGACATCATGGCCCGCGCCGGGGTGCGGTTGCATGAGGTAGGCACCACCAACCGCACCCATGCGCGCGATTACGAGGCCGCCATCGGCCCGCGCAGTGGTCTGCTGATGCGCGTACACGCGAGCAATTACAGCATCGAAGGCTTCACCGCGAGAGTGCTGACGGCGGAATTGGCGCAGCTGGCTCACCGCCACGGACTGCCCTTGCTCGAAGACCTGGGCAGCGGCAGCCTGCTGGACCTGACACGCTGGGGTTTGCCCGCCGAACCGACGGTGCGCCAGGCCCTGCTCGATGGCGCGGACATCGTCACCTTCAGCGGCGACAAATTGCTTGGCGGGCCTCAGGCCGGATTGATCGTCGGCCGCAAAGACCTGATCGCCAGGATCAAAAAGAACCCGCTCAAGCGTGCCTTGCGAGTCGACAAACTGACCCTGGCCGCCCTAGAAGCCGTCTTGGCGCTGTATCGCGATCCCGATCGGCTGGCGGAACGCCTGCCGAGTCTACGTCTGCTGACTCGCCCTCAAACCGACATCCTCGCCCAGGCCGAACGCCTGCAACCGTCACTGGCGCAGGTGCTGGGCGATGCCTGGGGCGTCAGCGCGGTGCCGGCGCTGGGCATGATCGGCAGCGGCAGCCAACCGGTGGCCAGGTTGCCCAGCGCCGCGTTATGCCTGCGGCCCAACGTTTCCAAACGCCTGCGTGGGCGGCGATTGCTGGGGCTGGAGGCAGCGTTGCGACAGTTGCCGATTGCCGTGCTCGGGCGTATCGACGATGACGCCTTGTGGCTGGACTTACGCCAACTCGATGACGAAGCCGCGTGGCTGGCGCAGCTCAATCAGCTGGCGCAATTAGATCAACTGCAGGAGGAGGGCCGGGACGGGTGATTGTCGGCACGGCGGGGCACATCGATCACGGCAAGACTTTCTTGCTCCAGGCACTGACCGGGCAGGCCGGTGATCGTCGCCGCGAAGAACGCGAACGCGGCATGACCATCGACCTCGGCTACCTCTATGCAGCGTTGGAGCCGGGCGCCGCCCTGACCGGTTTTATCGACGTGCCCGGCCATGAGCGCTTCACCCACAACATGCTGGCTGGTGCTCAGGGGATTGATCTGGTGTTGCTGGTGGTAGCGGCCGATGACGGCGTCATGCCGCAAACCCGTGAACACTTGGCGATTGTCGAGTTGCTGGGCATCCCTCGGGCACTGATTGCAATCAGCAAGTGCGACCGGGTTGACCCGGCTCGGGTGCAGGCTGTTCGTGAGCAGATCGAAGCATTGCTGGTGCCCGGCCCTTATTCCGGTGCGCCGCAAATCCCGCTGTCGAGTGCCACTGGCGAGGGCATCGAGACTCTGCGCCAGGCTTTGCTGGATGCACAGCATGAGGTTGTTCAACGCAGCGCCAGCGGCGGTTTCCGTTTGGCGATTGATCGGGCCTTCAGCGTGGCCGGCGCCGGCATCGTGGTGACCGGTACGGCGTTGTCCGGTCAGGTGACAGTGGGCGATACGCTGATGTTGAGCCCGCAGGGCAAACCGGTGCGAGTACGTGGCCTGCATGCGCAGAACCAGGCCGCTGACAACGCAATGGCCGGGCAGCGCGTCGCGCTGAACCTGAGTGCCGAGCGTTTGGCCTTGGAGCAGATCCACCGTGGCCACTGGCTGGTGGCCGAATGGCTGCATGCGCCGACCCAGCGTCTGGATATCCGGATGAGCGTGTTGACCAGCGAAGCGCGAAGCTTCGAACACTTTCAACCGGTGCATGTGCATCTTGGAACTCAGGACGTGACGGGGCGGGTGGCTTTGCTGGAAGGTTCCAGCCTGGCACCGGGCGGGCAGATGTTCGCGCAACTGCTGGTCAATGCGCCGGTGCTGGCGGTGAAGGGCGACCGCTTGATCCTGCGCGACCAAAGCGCCCAACGCACCCTTGGCGGTGGCCGAGTGCTGGACCCGTTCGCCCCAGCCCGACATCGTCGCAGCCCTGAGCGATTGGCGCAGCTACAAGCGCTGGCCACCACCAATAGTCTGGAAGCGGCACTGCCGGCGTTGCTGACCAACAGCGACACCGGGCTTGACCCGCAGCGACTGGAGCGTCAGTTCAACCGTCCGCGCCAGACTTGGGAGTTACCCGATGACGTGCGCTTCATCGATACGCGGCAGGGGCCGTTGCTGTTCAGCGCGGTGCGTTGGGAAGCCCTGAAAACGCCGCTGCTGGAACACCTCGCACGCTTTCATCAACTCGAACCGGACCAGATGGGACCGGACCGGGATCGCCTGCGTCGTTTCGCCGGCAGCGTGCTGGAACGGTCGACCTTTATCAGCCTGCTCGACGAATTACTGGCCAGTGGTGCAATGGCGGCCAGCGGCCCGTGGCTGCATTTACCCGATCACCAGGTGCGCTTGAGCGAGGACGACGAAACCCTCTGGCAACAATTGCAGCCGTTGTTCGAACAGGCGGGTTTCGATCCGCCGTGGGTGCGTGATCTGGCCAAAGCCACTGGCCATGACGAGGCTGCCGTGCGCCTGCTGCTGCGCAAGATGGCCCGGTTGGGACTGCTGCATCAAATCGTTCGCGACCTGTTTTACACCGACACGCTGCTGCGCCGATTGGCGGCTATGCTGGTGCAACTGGCCAGCGATAACCCGGTGATCCAGGTTGCCGGGTTTCGCGATGCCGTGGGCCTGGGGCGCAAGCGCAGTATTCAGATTCTTGAATACTTCGACCGGCTCGGACTGACCCGCCGCTTTGGCGATCGACGCCATATCCGGCTCGACAATGCACTGGCCCAACAAGCCGCAGTCTGACTTCAAGGAAGGCAATCGCGCCCGGTGGCGCGGCCGGGCTTCAAACCCGGTTGGGGACGGCATCCGTTCCCGGGCAGGTTCGACTCCGGCTGCCTTCCGCCATTTCCACGGTGACCTCGATCACAGGTGCCCGAAGGTCAACGGGTACTGGATGACAACGTAAACCCTGTCGATGTCATCGCCCGCCTGAGCGGTGTTGGCCCGATGAGACACATGGGACAGTTGCACTGACAGACCCTTGGCGGAACCTGATTGCACGATATAGCGCAGATCGATGTCGCGCTCCCAATGCCGCCCGCCATCGCCCTGTTGAGGCACGTACTCGCCGATGGTCGGGTCGAACGGGTTGTAAGCCCCACCCTTGGGCGCACGGGTGCCGTCGATGTCGCTGCCCCGGACATAACGCGTCATGAAACTCAGGCCGGGGATGCCATAAGCGCCGAGGTCGAGGTCGTAGCGTGCCTGCCAGGAGCGTTCGTGGGCGCCGTTGAAGTCGGCGTACTTGATCGAGTTGGCCAGGTAAATCGAGTCGCCACCGACGAAGTCGAACGGTGTATCGCCATTGATGCGTTGCCAGGCCAGGGTGAAGGCATGGGCATCAAGGGTGTATTTGCCCGAGAGGCTGTAGGCGGTGTTGTCGATGGCGCCGGCCAGCGCTTTGCCGGTGTCCTGCGTCCGGTACAGGTTGGCGTCGAGGAACACGGCGGACTGTTTCAGGTGCAGGTTGGCGTAATACTGGCGCCAGGTGTCGCTCAGCTCGGAGGCGTACAACGCGCCGCCGACAGGACTGTGTGTGAACAGGTCGGTGCCCAGAAACGTGATGCCACCGGCTTCGGTGTTGGCGCCGTAGCCGTAAAAGTTGCCCTTGCTTGTCGTGTTGTCCTGATTCTTGAACGCCGTGAAATGACCCGCCACCAGTTTCATGTTGTCGATTTCGTTGCTGTTCAACAGAAAGCCCGTGGCGTATTCCGGTTGCAGGCGTTTGTCGGAGGTGTCGAACACCGGGGTTTCCACGGTCATTTCACCGAAGGCCAGGGTGGTTCGGGAGGCCCTGATTTTCAACGCGCCACCGGCACTGGAATAGTTGTCTTCGCTGCGACCGTCACTGTCCAGCGGCAGTAACCCGGTTCCCGAATGCCCTTTGCCGCCGTCGAGCTTCAGCCCCATAAAAGCGTGGCTGTCGACGCCGAAACCTAACGTGCCGGGGGTGAATCCGGATTCAAATGAGCCGATAAAGCCTTGAGCCCACTCTTGTTTGTAGTTCTTGCCCGAAGGCTGGGGTGAGCGGTAGTCGCTGTTGAGGAAGAAATTTCGACTGAGCACCTCAAGCTTCCCGCCCTCGAGAAATCCTTGCGCGGAATCCGGTGCCTCATCCGCCAGGGCTGTTCCGGCAAAAAACACGCAGAGCCAGAAGGACGCCCTGGGTACGTCCTTCCGACCGGAAATGCGCGGGAGGGTTTGTATAGAAAACATGATTGATCTCCCGCCTGAAACAGCGACTCCGAAGAGTCGCTATTTATTCTCAATGGCCTTCAGAGGCATGGAACATGGTCTTGGCGTAGATCAGGCCCAGACCATAGGCACCACCGTTGGCGATGGAGGTTTTCACCGTCTCGTCGTAAGTCTCGGTGCGTGCCCAGTCGCGCTGCAGTTCAAGCAGGTATTGCAGCGAAGTCATTGGGCGGGCACCGAGCTGGATCATGCGCTGCACGGCCATTTCATGGGCTTCGATGGAGACATCGCCACAGGCATCGGCGATGAAGTACACCTCGAAGCCTTGGTCAAGGGCCGACAGTGCCGGGCCAACGATGCACACGGAGGTCCACAGACCGGCCAGGACGATTTTCTGTTTGCCGATGGCGTTGACTTCAACGGCAATGCGCTCGTCTTCCCAGGTGTTCATGCTAGTACGGTCGATCACCTTGTGTTCCGGGAACACCGATTTGATTTCGTCGAAGATCGGGCCGGAGAAGCTTTTCTCGGCGACGGTGGTGAGGATGGTCGACACGTTGAAGCCCCGGGCTGCCTTGGCCACCAGTGCGGCGTTATTGCGCAGGGTGACGGCATCGATCGACTTGGTCGCAAAGGACATTTGCGACTGGTGATCGATCATGATCAGGGTGTGGTCGGTTGGGTTCAGCAGGGTTTTGCCAGGTGCTGCTTTTGCGATGGCCATGATGATGTCCTTGCGAGTGGATTGTGGATGGGTTCACAAGGCCTATGGTTGCGTAGATTTCGATGCGGATATTGAGTCGATGTGCTGTCTTTGATTAACGGCGCATCAGCACAAAGGCCGTCAACAAACACATCTATGACCTACGCTTGTTTCCAGACGAATGCTCACCGAACAGGGGCTCTCCCTGATCGAAAACAACAAGAACGGCTATCCGGAGACGTCTCATGTTTGCACTGGCCCGTCGATTCAGCAGCAACCTCGCCGCTTTCATTACCGCCGCCGCACTCGCATCACCCGTTTTTGCCCTGGACACCGTCAAGTTCATGGCCCCAGGTTCCGTCGGTGGCGGTTATGACCAGACAGCGCGAGTCCTGGGCAAAGCCATGGTCGAGGCCCAAACGGCCAAAGCCGCCACCTTCGAGAACAAGGGTGGCGCCGGCGGGACCCTGGGGTTGGCGCAATTTGCCAACGCCACCAAGGGCGACCCCGATGCGCTGATCGTGGTCGGCGCGATCATGGTCGCGTCCATCGAGCAGAACAAACCGCAAATCACCTTGAAGGACGTAACCCCGATCGCCCGGCTGTTTACCGAATACAACGTGATCGCCGTACGCGACGACTCGCCGTACAAAAACCTTGAGGACTTGCTCAAGGACTTCAAAGCCAACCCGTCCAGCATCAAATGGGGCGGTGGCTCCAAGGGTTCGATCGACCACATCGGCATCGCCGAACTGGCGAGCAAAATGGACATCCCCGTCAACAAGGTCAATTACGTTGCCTTCGCCGGTGGCGGCGAAGTCGTTGCCGCGGTGCTGGGGGGGCACATCACGGTGATCACCGGCGGCTACGCCGAGCTGGCCAAATACGTGCAGTCCAAACAGTTCCGCTTACTGGCCGTCGGCGCGCCCAACCGCGTTGAAGGCATCGATGCACCGACGCTCAAAGAGTCTGGCTACGACGTGACGATCGGCAACTGGCGGGGTGTTTACGGCGCCGCGGGGCTGACGCCTGAACAGCGCAAGGCACTGACGGAAGCCGTGCTGACCGCCACCAAAAGCGCCGTCTGGCAGGAAAACGTAAAAACCAATGCGTGGTCGCCGAGCATTCTGACCGGGGATGATTTCGGCAAATTCGTCGATGAGGAGCACGGACGCCTGCGCGCGATGCTGGTCAAGGTCGGGCTGCTTTGAGATGGCCGGGCGCTGGAGCGTAAGGCCGGCCCAACTGGCGATTGGCGTCGGTATTGTCGTGATCAGTGCGGTATTGGCGGTCGGCGCCTCGCGGTTTCCCGCCGAGATGGGGTTCGTGATCATGCCGGCCTACGTCTACCCCTATGCCGTCGCGGCATTTCTGGGCGCCGTCGGTCTGTTGATGGGCTATCAGGCGCTCACCGGTGGTTTTCGCAACCTCGCCGATGATCATGAGACTTCCGGGGCCGAGCCCGGCGGCAAGTCCGGGGCGACCTGGGTTACGGCAGGGCTGCTGGGCGTGGCGTTGCTCATTTCCTACATCGGCTTCGTCTTGGCTGCTGCATTGCTGTTTGCCTGTTCGGCGCGAGGCTTCGGCAGCCGCAGCCCGGTGCGGGACCTGGCCATCGGCATCGCTCTGGCACTGCCGATCTACTGGCTTTTCACCGCCGGGCTAGGGGTTTCCCTTCCGCCCTTGATCAACGCCTGGATCTGATCCAGGCCGAAGGAGGTCGACAAGGTGGATATTCTCTCGAATCTGGCAGTCGGCTTCGCTGGCGCGCTGACGCCGATCAATCTGATGTGGGGTTTTATCGGTTGTCTGCTGGGCACTGCAATTGGTGTGTTGCCGGGGATCGGCCCGGCGCTGACCGTCGCCTTGCTGCTGCCGATTACCGCCAAGGTCGACCCGACCGGGGCACTGATCATGTTCGCCGGCATCTATTACGGCGCTCAATTTGGCGGCTCCACCACCTCGATCCTGCTCAACACGCCGGGGGAATCGTCCTCCATGGTCACGGCCCTGGAAGGCAACCTCATGGCCCGCAACGGACGGGCAGGTCCGGCGCTGGCAACGGCCGCCATCGGTTCATTCGTGGCCGGCACCATCGCAACGATCTTGCTGACGTTGTTCGCGCCCCTCGTGGCCACGCTGGCGCTGAAATTCGGGCCGGCGGAGTATTTCGCGATTCTGGTGCTGGCCTTCACCACCGTGTCGGCAGTGCTCGGCGCGTCGATGCTGCGCGGCTTTGCTTCATTGGGCATCGGGCTGACCATCGGTTTGATCGGCCTCGACTCGACGTCAGGCATTGCCCGCTACACCTTGGGGGTTCCCGAGCTGGTCGATGGCATCGAAGTGGTGCTGGTCGCGGTGGGGTTGTTTGCCGTCGGTGAGGCCTTGTACGGCGTGCTTTACCAAAAGGAAGAAACGGCCAGCCGACACCGCCTGACCTCGTTATGGATGACTCGCGCCGACTGGAAACGCTCGGTCCCGGCGTGGTTACGGGGCACCTTGATCGGTTTTCCCTTCGGGTCGATTCCGGCCGGTGGCGCGGAAATCCCGACGTTCCTGTCCTATTCCACTGAACGCAAACTCAGCAAGTACCCGAAAGAATTCGCCGCCAGCAAGGGCGTAGGCGCCATCGAAGGCGTCGCAGGTCCCGAAGCGGCAAACAACGCGAGCGCCACCGGCTCACTGGTGCCGCTGCTGACCCTGGGCATACCGACCTCCGCCACGGCGGCGATTCTGTTGGCAGCGTTCCAGAACTACAACCTGCAACCGGGGCCGCTGCTGTTCCAGACCTCGGGCGAACTGGTCTGGACCCTGGTGGCCTCCTTGTACATCGGCAACGTCATCCTGCTGGTGCTGAACCTGCCGCTGGTGGGGCTGTGGGTCAAACTCTTGCAAATCCCTCGGCCGTACCTGAACGCCGGGATCCTGGTGTTCGCCACCATCGGCGTGTACGGCATGCGCCACTCATCCTTCGACTTGTTACTGATGCTGGGCATCGGCTGGGCGGGGGTGTTGATGCGGCGTTTCGATTTTCCCGTCGCCCCGGTGATCGTCGGCATGCTGCTGGGGCCAATGGCGGAAAAACAACTGCGTAACGCCTTATCCATCAGCCAGGGCGACTGGATGATATTTGTGACACAACCGATTGCGGCGTCGGTGCTGGCGGTGACGTTGTTGGTGCTGCTGGTGCCGTATCTGCTGCATAAGCGTGGGATCAAGTTGCATGAGGATGATTGACGGCTGATTACCTGGCTCCCAGCGCGATCTGTAGCAGCTGCCGAAGGCTGCGTTCGGCTGCGAAGCAGTCGTGTATCCAACTGATGCGGTCTGCCTGACATACCGCATTCGCTCCCGGGCAAATCGTAGGAACGTGGCGCACAGGCTCGGGCGTTGCAAAGGGAGGAGGGGTTCAAGGCTGCTGTCTAGCGGTGTAGCGACGGACGAGCAAGCCCGCTCCCATATGTGATCGCTGACGTGCACAAATAATGTGTTCACAGGCAATCCAGTGTGAGAGCGGGCTTGCTCGCGATCCAGCATTGCAACTGCCTGACACCCCACTTAATTCTTGCCGCAAGGGACTGAGGAGTGGCCACGCGTTGGCCGAAAACCGGCTTATGCGACAGTCAGAGCCGGAACGCTTGTCGTCCTACCAGTAACCATTTTCCTTGCTGCTTTTGCCAGATCTGAAAGTTCTCGATTTCCGTGGGAACAATCTCGGTGCCCTTGATGGCTTGCGCCGAAAAATGATGGCGGACCAACGCCACATCACCCGAGACGGTGATTTTCTGGTTCTGCATCTCCAGCGTTTTGAAAGCGCTTTTTCCGGTTTCGATATCGGCGATGAATTCTTTCTTGTCCTGGATTTTCCCGCTGGAATGCCCGTAGGTCAGGTTTTCAGCGGTGAGCGCATTCAGTTGTGGGACGTTTTTGGTCAGCATCGCTTGAGTCAGATGGTCTACCGCAGCGGCAACATCCTTCTCGCTCGATGTGGGGGAGGCCGCCACGTAGCCACTGAACAGGCATAAAAAACCGATAATCAGTTTCACTTTTTTCATGGGTAATTCCTTGTTGTTATAGGTGCGAGGATGACAGATGAATTACGCCAACTCATCTGTCATCGTACAACATATCAGGTTTTTACCAAGTGATGCAGATATGGCATTAGCGAGTGCTAGGCCAGCCGTCCCTCATGAAACAGACGCGCGCCAATACGCTGAATTTCAGCTTCGCCCTGCGCCAGTGCCGCTCGGCTGGTGTGTACTGAATAACGACCCATCACCAAATCATGTGGGTGCTTCACCGCCGAGCCCAGCACGAAAGACGTGTCGCCGTGCGCCACGAAATCGATGGGTTGGTCTGACTCCTCGAACACCGCCAACTCGCCAGTAATGACCGGGCCACCGACGTCCAGCCGACCGGCATTGACCGCCAGCCACGCCACGTTGTGGCCGGCGGGAGGTGTGTAGCGCCAGCGTTCTCCGTCTTTCAAGCGCACGACGAGGTAGTTCATGTCCGAAGGTGCCGCAATCGCACTTTGCGCTGCGCCATAGCGTCCGAGCAGCACACGCGCCGGGCCTGCTTGCGGGATCTGCGAGGGCGCCAGGTAGAGACTTTCCGCCGGTGTGTTTTCGTGCGAAACGGGTAGCGCGACCCAGAGCTGGAAGCCCGATATTGAGCTGTCACCGATTGGCTTAGCGTCGTGCCACACGCCATTACCGGCGCGCATCCACTCCACACCTTCGGTGGGCAGCACGCCCGTCTTGCCCGTGGTGTCTTCGTACTTCACGCCGCCCTCAATCATGTAGGTCAGTGTTGCGATCCCTGAATGCGGGTGCATGCCGAAACCTTTCTGCCCGCCTTGGGGCTTGAAGCCGAAGAGATCAAGAAACACAAAAGGTTTCAACAACTGGCCCAGGTCGCCAGGGCTCATGAGCCGCGTGATCGGCCCGTGAGTGCTGCCGGATGTGCGGTGAATGATGGCGCGCGTTGGTGTTGCAACGATGCTGTTCATAGGTTTTCCTCAAGTCTTGAGCCGATCGCCTTGGGATGGATCAGCGCGCGGCACCGAGCAAGGTCGCAGGCTTCCGACGCCAGGCCACGAAGGCAGACATTGCCAGCAGCACCAGGGCAGGGGCGGGATTGCCGCCAATCACAAAGAGATGCGTGACCACTGCGCCGGTCATGGTCGCCGTCAGCAGCAGCCCGGCGAAAAAGCTCGTGACCGGGATCAGCAGCAACACAGCGCCAGCCACTTCAATGGCACCGGTGAGGTAGCGGAACCATTGCCCAAGGCCGACGGCATCGAATACCTGAATCATCTGCGGAGCGCCGGCCAGCTTGGCGATGCCGGCCGCAGCGAACGCCAAGGCCAGAAAGATGCGAACACCCCAAAGGATGCGATTTTGAATAGGGGAGAGGGATGAAGTTTGAGTCATGGGGAACGATGTCCTTGCCTGTGGTTTACGCAGTTAGAGGGCTAACTGCCGCGATGCAAGAAGGATAAGCGCGCCCGGATTGGTTGATTAGATGGCACAATTGGATTGCGCCCATCCATTTTTTGCTGGAATTATCGCCTCATGCTCGACTTGAATGACATTGCCTTGTTTGTCCAAGTGGTCCGCAGCGGCAGCTTCGCCGAAGCGGCGCGGCGGCTGGGCATGCCGCCCAACACCGTCAGCCGGCGTGTCCAGCAGCTCGAGGCACAACTCGACACACGACTGCTGCAACGCTCCACGCGCAAGTTGACGCTGACCCATGCCGGGCAGGCTTTTCACGAGCGCTGCGTGGGCGCGGTGGACGGGCTGATCGAGGCGGGGCACGAGTTGATGACGGGCAGCCAGGAACCCAGCGGCTTGGTGCGCGTCGCGGCGACGGCGGATTTCTTCGACTTCTTCCCCATGGAATGGGTGGCTGATTTTCTCGCCGCGCATCCGCGGGTGCGGCTTGACTTCGTGCTCAGTGATGCCCGCGCCGACTTGATCGCCGAGCGTATCGACATCGCGTTTCGCGGCGGTCCGCTGCAAGACTCAGGTTACGTCGGGCGCCAGCTCTTCAGTGCAGGCAGCGAGGGCCTGGTGGCGAGTCCGGCTTACATCGCTGCTCGCGGTATGCCCGGTACGCTGCAGGACCTGGTGAACCATGACTGCGTGAGTTTCGCCCATCCCAGCGGCTTCACCACCTGGCGTCTGACCGGACCAGAGGGCGTGGAGGAAGAGGTGCAAATCGCCAGCCGTTTTTCCGGTAACACGGCCCAGGCACTGCGCAAGGCTACGGTGGCCGGCCTGGGCATCGCACTGCTGCCGCCGACGCTCGCCATGCTCGATCTTCAGGCGGGCCGACTTGTACGCGTGTTGCCACACTTCCAGCGTGCGGGCTTTGGCCTGCACGTGCTTTACCCGAGCCGGCAGCATCTGCCGTTGGCGGTATCGGCCTTCATTGAACTGGTGATGGAGAAACTGAGGGTGGAGGCATTCCCGGCGCAAGGCTGACCTATGCATATGCATCAGCAGTGATGGCTAAAAGCCTTCTATAATGCGCAGCCTTTGACGCCAGTGTACTCAACAGCCCGGTACTTCCTTGAAACGCGATCTTCGACTTGCCACTTTTCTGATCTTTCTGGTGTGTGTCTCCGTGGTGCTGCTGACGGCCTGGCAGACATGGACAGCCCGACAGAACACCTTGAGCGACATCAATACCGATACATTGAACCTGACTCAGGCGCTCAACACTTACACCGAGGGCACCTTCAAGCAAAGTGAAGTGCTGTTGCTGGGCCTGACAGAAAGGATCGAGAAAGACGGCACCGGCCCGGAGCAACTCGAACGGCTGAGCAAGTTGGTTGCCCAGCAGATGGATGCGCTCCCGCAATTAAATAATGTGGTGCTATATGACGCCCAAGGGGACTGGCTATTCTCGACCAACATGCTGATCTCATCCAATAGCAACAACGCAGATCGGGCGTTCTTCAAGCATCACCGAGACGTCGCGGATCGCGGTATCTATATCGGCCCGGCGATTCTCAGCCGTGTCACTTGCACCTGGGTGATTTCGGTCAGCCGACGCATCGATCACCCCGATGGAAGTTTTGCCGGGGTGATCGCCGCAACCATCAGCCTCGAACACTTCCTCAAACTTTATCGAAGCATCCACGTGGGGCAATTCGGCGCCATCAGCCTGACTTCATCCGAAGGGCGCCTGCTGGTGCGGTATCCCTTTCAAGTGGAAGACATCGGCCGTGACCTGTCTCACGCACCCATATTCTCCGAATACTTGCGCAACACCTCATCAGGCACCGTGGACTTTGCGTCGAAAGTAGATGGCATCCATCGCCTCTACGCGTTCAAGAGAAACGATCAATATCCTGTCGTCACGACGGTTGCGGTGGGGCAGGCCGAGGCAATGCAAGCGTGGCTCAGTCAGACAAAGCAATCCGTCGCTGTGGTGCTGCTGTTGTTGGGGCTCCTGGTCGCACTGGGGCGCAGGCTGATTTCCCACATCAGCCGGCGTATTCGGGCGGAGGAAAAATTGCTCGCGACCCAAACCGCACTGATCGAGCTTAACCAGACACTGGAAGTTCTCGCCAGCGTAGACAAACTCACCGGCCTCGCCAACCGCCGGCATTTCGATCAGTTTCTGGATGTCGAACTCAAACGCGCCAAGCGACTCGCAAGCCCGTTGTCACTGATTCTGATCGATGTGGACTTTTTCAAACGCTACAACGATCACTACGGCCATCTCGCTGGAGACGAATGCCTGCGGATCATCAGTCAGGCGATCAAGCACTGTGTACGTCGCCCGGGTGACATGGCGGCTCGTTATGGCGGGGAAGAAATCGCCGTGGTGATGCCCAATACGGACGAGTCAGGAGCGCGCAAGGTTGCCGAGGCGATCCTGTCGGGTATTGCGGCCGAGCAGCTTGCGCATTTGTCGAGCCCGTTAGGTATCGTGACCGTCAGCCTGGGGTTGGCGACATATGTCGCCGACGGCAGCGACCCTGATGAAAAGGCACTGATCGGTCGTGCAGATCGCGCGCTTTACGCGGCGAAGTCGCAGGGGAGAAATCAGTTGAGCGTCGCGTGATCGAGGACGGCGCAACTATCGGTTCAAGTGATAGTGACAATCAAGGAACGCAAGTTCTGCTGGGTCGGGTAAAGGCGGAAAATCGCCTCCATCGAAGACGCAGCTCAAGGAATTTGCGCGATGAAGACATTGACCCGACTGGCAATTGTCGCCCTGTTGATGGGCGGGGTTGCTACTGCTGCAACCGCCTACGCAGACGACGCCCAATCGTGCCATTTTCTGCCCATCGCCGGCGCCAGTACCGGGTTGCAGCATTCGCAAACCGTCGGTGTGCTGTACAGCGAAAACACCCTGGACAACCTGCAATACCTCGAGCGTTACCACGATGTGGCGGTGAACGGCGCGCGCGATGCGCTGGATGCGCGGATTCGCGACGCGTTCATCAACAGCTCCGACCCAGAGTTTGCAATCGACTGGCTGATGAGTTCGTTACAGCAGCAGTTCCTGTCGGTGACCGTCTACAACAACCTCGATGCGCTGGTGCAGGCCCATCCGGATGTAGTGGTGATGCTCGATACGCATAACCGTCTGCTGACCCAACGCAACAGTCAGGTCGAAGCGCGTTTCGCCGCACGGTTCTACGACGCCAACCTGCAATACATCGGCAAGGCCGAAGGCGCCGTCGAGAAGCAAATGCCTTCGGTCTGGGTACACCGTAAAGCTGCAGCCGAGATTGCCGCCCAGATCGACCAGCAACGCGACCTGCAACTCAGCGCCTTGAAGCAGTTCGATGACTCGCTCAAAACCCTGGTGACTGCTGGCTGAACACCCAGACCATAACCGCAACGACAGTGACCCGTTGCGCAACAAAACAGATTTTTTACTTCAGGACTTCGCCGATGCGCCCTTTATTTGTTCCTGTCATGGCTTTCGCCACCTTACTGCTGGCCGGTTGTGCCTCCGCGCCGAACGACCCGACGCTGACCTTGCAGACGAAAAAAACGCCTGCCGAGTACGCCGATTGCGTGGTGCCGAAGTTGCAGGGCAGCGCACTGCACCCGACGGTCTCGCAAACCCAGCGTAGCTACCGGATCGTGGTGCCGAGCAAAGTCGCCGCGGACAACGTTCTGGAAGCCTACAAAGCCCCGAACGGCGGCAAGGTGTTTTTGTACGAGCGTCACTTGCTGGCATCGAACTTCATGCCTTCGAGTTTCGAACGTGCCGCGCAGGAATGCCTGTAACCCGTAACTGCTTTGAAGAACGCTCCTTTGGTTGGCCGCAACCAACCAATTTTTTGCCCCGTACCTTATGTGGTTTCGGGGCTTTTTTTTGCGTGCAGGTTTTGGGGCAGGGAGTAGGGCGTCGGACTTGCGCCAGCGACATCAACCGACCGGCTCAGCCTTGCAACTCATTGACCCTGAGCCTGGCTTCTGGAATAGCACCACGTCACCGTCTTGCCAGAAACTGTAATTCCCCTGGGAGTCCTTGCCTGTGTATCGGGTTCCCGAATCACTCGGCTCCTGGTTCAGGACGATCGAGGTGTTCGCCCATTTCAGGTACACGACACCAGGCTGCGTGGTGAAGAAGGTGGCGGCAACCAGCGGGTCAAGCCCTGTACAACGAAAAGCCAGGGGGCCCTCGGTGAGTCTGTGTGGGTCCTTGGTTCTCACGATGGCCGAGCCTTGGCGCAGCTGGTACGCGCGCTCGGCATAACTGCGGACTGTGCACGTCTTGGGTACAGGTGTGGAGGCGCACTGATTGCGCGCATCGACCCAAAACTGCTGGTCGATCATGATTTTGTCCGGACGCGGCACTGAATGTTCATCCGTGAGCGCCAGGCGATAAAGACGTGTCAGTTCGATATCCATCTGCGCCAGTTGCGGATCACGACAGATCAGTTTTTCGACGGACGCCTTTGCCTCGGCGCAGTCGAAGCTGGTCTTGAAGGTTGGTGCAGCATTAACACAAGTGCTCGCCGCCGCGCATACGCTGGCAGCGAGTAGACAGGTGAAAAGGGCCGTGACCGTTTTCATGTTGGCTTCACCCAGATCATTACGTGATGCCCGGATTGCCGTGGGATTGATCGATGCGTTGAATAGTTATTCGTTCGCATTGGTGTATCGCAGTGTAAGTCAGTGCTCAGAACTTGCCATACCGCTCGGCGGTGGTTGGGTTGCAGGAGCGAGTTGGCCGCCAGTGATATTTGACGGCCTTCGCTTGCAGCTATTCGACCCGCAGGTGCCCCACAAATGCCACATCACCCAAGGGCGTTGCCCCCAAAGGCTCCAGGTAAAATCAGTTGTACTGACTTATCGATCCAGCTGCGGGTTTGGGCCTCCAGGTGTGGGTCAGCTGATAGGCAATTGCCAACCATATAAACCACCCCGGCATGACCATTAAAGCAATACGGGTGTCAGGTCTTAATGCCAGCAAACAGAGAACAAAGCCCAGGAATGCCAAAGAGAACCAGGCCATCGGCACGCCGCCAGGCATCTTGTAGGCCGATTGCGCATGCAGGTCGGGCCGGCTTCTGCGATAGGCAATGTACGACGCGAGGATGGTCGACCAAGTGAAAATCACCAGGATCGCCGATACGGTAGAGACGATGGTGAACGCTGTCATGACTTCCGGAACGATGAACAGCAACAGTACACCCACCAGCATCAACAGTGTGGTGAACGCCAGGCTCAGCAGAGGCACGCTATTGCCCGACAAACGCCGAAAAATCCCTGGTGCATTGTCGTGACTGGCCAGCCCAAACAGCATGCGGCTGGATGAAAATACGCCACTGTTGGCCGATGAGGCGGCAGACGTCAGCACCACAAAGTTCACGATACCGGCGGCTGCGGGAAACCCTGCAACCAGAAACAGTTCGACGAAAGGGCTCTTGTTGGGCGAAACCTGTTGCCAGGAAGTCACTGCAATAATGCAGGCCAGTGCCAGCACATAAAACAAGATGATTCTCAGCGGAATCGAGTTGATGGCTTTAGGCAGGGTCTTCTCGGGGGAGCGGGTTTCGGCGGCTGCAGTGCCGATCAGCTCGGTGCCGGCAAAGGAAAAGATGGCCATCTGAAAACCGGCAAAGAAACCGAACAGGCCATTGGGGAAGGCTGCCTGTTTATCCAGCAGGTGGTTCAGGGATGCGGTGACGCCATTGGGCGATACAAATGAACTGGCAATCAGCACCATGCTGACGCCAATCAAGGTGACGACGGCAATGATCTTGATGATCGCGAACCAGAACTCCACCTCACCGAAAAGCCTGACGGTCAGCACGTTCAAGGCGAACAGCGTCAGTAGCATGCCAATGGCCGGTATCCAGGCGGGTACATCAGGGAACCAGTATTGAAAGAAGCCGCCGACCACTACGGAATCGCCCACCACCGCGACGCTCCAACTCAGCCAGTACGACCAGCCGAGGAAGAATGCCGCTCGCGGGCCGAGGTAGGCACCGGCAAAATCCGCGAAGCTTTTGAAGTTCAAGTTGGAGAGCAACAGTTCGCCCATGGCGCGCATGACGAAGTAGACGAACAGGCCGATGATCATATAGATGAGGATGATCGACGTACCGGAAAGGGCGATGATCTTCCCGGAGCCCATGAACAGGCCTGTGCCAATGGCGCCTCCCATGGCCATTAACTGAATGTGACGATTGCTGAGGGTGCGCTGCAGCGCGGGCTGTTCAGGCAGCCCGGACGGAGTCGTTTTCATTACAAAACCTCTTGATTTTATGTTTTTGAGTTTTGGCAGAAAGTGGGTGTCTAGCGTTCTTGTTAGAGATGCAACGGCTACTGACGGTGGTGGTTTGCGTGTGGCAGGGTTTCTCGTCCGGTCACACGGTGAGTAGCCCCTTGGCACTTTGCTCAGGAGGCCTCACCTATGGCGATCAGCTGACTGTGCGCAGGCGCGAGGGAACTGCTGGCTGCTGATCAAGCAGTTGGTAGAGGTTTTTTATGTTGGCCGGCGTCGGCACCAGATG
The DNA here is from genome assembly GCF_024749225.1 of Pseudomonas sp. B21-019. Lineage (NCBI taxonomy): Bacteria > Pseudomonadati > Pseudomonadota > Gammaproteobacteria > Pseudomonadales > Pseudomonadaceae > Pseudomonas > Pseudomonas sp. B21-019. The sequence continues at coordinate 3,164,374 of NZ_CP087193.1, read as the reverse complement.
GATGCGCTCACCAATGGCATGCTCGCGTGCCAGGTCGTGCACGTAGCGCAGTGACGAAAAGTCTTCGAGGGCAAAGCCCACGGAATCGAAAACCGTGACCTGGGCGTCGCTCTCACGGCCCGCTAATTCACCTTGAACAATCCGGAAGAATTCGACGACGGGAAAGTCGGCCTCCAGTTGTTGAATATCGCCTTCAATCCGGGTTTGAGGTTCAAACTCAACGATGACCCGGGCATTGCGCAGGATGTCGGCGTGCAGTTCGGTTTTCCCCGGGCAGTCACCGCCGACGGCATTGATATGCATGCCGGGCTCGATCATCTCGGGCGTCAGAATCGTTGCATAGGCTTTGTCTGCGGTGACCGTGGTGACGATGTGTGCACCCTTGACCGCGTCCTGTACCGAGCTGGCCAGAATCACCTCAATATCCGGGAATGCGGCTAGGTTGTGCTTCAACTTAAGTGAAGCGTCGCGATCGATATCGAAAATGCGGATTTCCTTGATGGAGAGCATTTCGTAGAAGGCGATGGCTTGAAATTCGCTCTGGGCGCCATTGCCGATGATTGCCATGATGTTTGCATCAGGGCGCGCCAGGGACTTCGCGACCAGGGCGGAGGTCGCGGCGGTGCGCACGGCGGTGGTCAACGTCAGTTCGCTGAGCAAGGTTGGATAGCCACTGTGGACATCGGCCAAGACACCGAAGGCCATGACCGTCAGCAAGTTGCTTTGACCATTGTCCGGGTGACCATTCACGTATTTGAACGAGTACTGTTGACCATCGTCGGTCGGCATCAACTCGATCACACCATCGGCCGAATGATTGGCGGTGCGCGGCGACTTATCAAACTGCGCCCAGCGTGAGTAGTCAGCTTCGATGTAAGCCGCCATTTCGCGGATTGCCCGGCGGATTCCTACCTTGGCGAACAGGCGTGCGGCATGATCGACGTCTATAAAAAGAGTCATGTTTTTATTCTCCGATTCAGTAGTTGAACGCTGCGATTCAGGGGATGACTCAGGCGCGTTTGGTCTCGTAACCATGCAGCACGTTGACCGCATTGATCCCGATTTCATCGACCATGTAGCCGCCTTCCATCACGAACAAGGTGGGGCAGCCCACGCCCGCTATCAGCTCGCCGATGCCGATAAAATCGTCGCTTTCCAGCAGGAAGTGGCTGATTGGGTCGTCCTTGAACGTGTCGACGCCGAGTGAAATAACCAGCACTTCAGGGGCGAATTGCTGAAGTTTCTTGCAGGCGTGGAGCAGGGCGTTACGGTAACTGTCCCAGGTGGTGTTCTTCGGCAATGGGTAGTTGAGGTTGTAACCTTCGCCGTGGCCGGCGCCGACTTCGTGGCTGTAGCCTGAGTAGTACGGATAGGACACCGTCGGTTCGCCGTGCAGCGAGACAAACATGACGTCACTGCGCCCGTAGAAAATGTTCTGGGTGCCGTTGCCGTGATGAAAGTCGACGTCCAGTACCGCGACACGTTTGGCGCCTTGGGTAATGGCGTGCTGTGCGGCAATGGCGGCGTTGTTGAGATAGCAATAGCCGCCCATGTATTCACGTGCTGCGTGATGGCCGGGCGGGCGGCACAGGGCAAAAGCACTGTCGTGGCCTTCATCGATCAGTGCCAGTCCGGTCAGCGCGATATCGGCGCTGGTTTTTACCGCTTGCCATGTAGTGGCGGTGATAGGGGAGCCAGCGTCCATGGCGTAGAAACCCAACTTGCCGTCGATGTAGGTCGGCACTTGCTCGTTGGCCAGATCGCGCACTGGCCACACCAGCGGCAAGGCATCGTGGGTGCGTCCGGTTGCGCTCCATTCAGACCAGGCGGATTCCAGAAAGGTTACGTAGCGCTCGCTGTGCGCGTTGACATAGCACGACCGGTCAAAGGCTCGCGGCTCGATGACCTGACCAAGCCCGACCTGCTTGACTCGATGATGGACGGTATCGGCCCGACTGGGCTGTTCGAAGGACGGCTTGAGCACGCCGTCTTTCAATTCGGTGCCGTGGTGTAAACGGTGGGAATCACTGAAAACTGTAAACATTGTGCGCATCCGTTGATGTGAACCAGTGCAAATATTTTGTTCTGGTACGGATGCGATTTCTTTGCTTTGTTTTCGGTGTTTGGTAGATATTACGGGAGGTTTTACTCAGGAATGGCGCAATGCAGAAAAAAACATCCAAGCGCATCAGTCTCGACGACACCGACCTGGCGATTCTCGCATTGCTGCAGGAGGATGCGAGTATCTCCAACGCCGAGCTCAGTGAGCGCCTGTCGTTAAGCCTGACGCCTTGCTGGCGGCGGCGTAAGAGAATGGAGGAGGCGGGCGTGATTAAGGGCTATCAGGCTAACCTTGATCGACGAATGTTGGGGCTGGACATCATGGCATTCGTGCACATCCGTTTTTCCACCCACGCCGATCACGCCCCCGACGACTTCGAGGCGGTGATCGCGCAATTGCCCGAAGTGTTGTCCTGCCACAAGATCACCGGGGATGCCGACTACGTGCTGCAAGTGTTGGCGGAGGATCTTGATAGCTACAGTGACTTTATCGAGCAGGTGCTCAGGCGCCAGGTGGGTATTGCCTCCATCCAGTCCAGCCTGGCATTACGCGAGGTCAAGACCAGTAGCCGTATTGCGATACCCAAATCGAGCAAGGACTGAAGGGCAGGGGTTGGATCACCTTTCTAAAACCTACCTTGACCGAGTTTTTTTCTCGCTGGCGAAATTGACGCCTGCCCCCGTACCAGAATGCAAAATGCAGGAGCGGGCAAGCCCGCTCTTGCATTTTGACCTGTGGCTGTCCTCGATTTTTCGAGCACTGCAAATCCCCTCTCGGCTTGACTCAGGCTGTGAAATCGCTGGCGTGCAACGCCGTGACGCCCACCAGTGCGATCTCGAACTCGGGGGCGGCGTCGGCATCGACACTGCCGTAGAGAATGCCATCGGCAAAGCGCAGTTGGCCGGTGGCGTCGGCAGGGTCGAAGGCGTTGCTGCCGATGAAGGTGAAGGCGTCGACAGCGGTGGTCATCGGGTTAGCGTCCAGTCCGGTGAAGTCCAGATGATCACCCTCGGTGCTCTTGAAGCCGTTGATCACATCGCGTAAAGCGCCGGCGCCCATGTCTGTCAGCGCATCAAACACGTAGGTATCCGCGCCAGTGCCTCCGGTGAGGTTGTCGGTGCCGGCACCGCCGATCAACCGGTCATCGCCCGAACCGCCCACCAACGTATCGTTGCCCGCACCACCGTTCAGAACGTTCGCGGCGCTGTTACCCGACAGCGTGTCGGCGTAGGCGCTTCCCGTGAGGTTTTCGAAGAGCTTCACGGTGTCGAGCCCGGAGCCCACAGTGTTTTGTTGCGCTGACGTCGAGAGGCTGACGGTAACGCCAGACGCGGCGCGTTCAAAAGAAACCGTGTCATTGCCCTCGCGTCCGTCCAGCACGTTATTGCCGGCTCCGGCGAACAGCGTGTTGTCCAACGCGTTGCCCGTGCCATTGGCGGCGCCAGGGCTATCGATATATAGATGCTCGACGTTGTTGCCGAGGGTATAGGCCGCCAGGCTGCTGTGCACGCTGTCGATCCCTCCAGCCGCCGCATTGCTGTTGGTCTCGATCACGGCGTCGTCGGCGTTGTCGACATAGTAGGTGTCGTTGCCATCGCCGCCGCTCATGCTGTCGGCCCCTGCGGCACCATTGAGCACATTATTGCCGGCATTGCCGGTGATGAAGTTGTGCTGCTCATTGCCGGTGCCGTTGATGCCCGACACGCCGGTGAGCACCAGGTTCTCGAGATTGGCGCCCAGGGTCCAGCTGACCGAGGCTTGCACCGTATCGATCTGCGAGGTCGAGGTGTTGGTTTCCATCACGCGGTCGAGCGCGTTATCGACCACATAGATGTCGTTGCCATCGCCACCGGTCATGGTGTCGGCGCCCAAGGCGCCATCCAGTGTGTCGTTGCCCGAGCTGCCCACCAGGGTATCCGCCTGGTCGGTACCGGAAATCATCTTCCGGTTGTTGTCGAAAATGTCCTGCACGCTGTTGTTGTCGTTGGGGTTGCCCTGGAAGCCAAGGTCATTGGCGATGTAGTCGGCCAGGCGCTGGCCGACGATTTCCGCCGATTCCTCATGCAGGTGCCAGACGTCGTCGGGATACGTCAGCGGATCGACTTCGTGTCGCAAGGGGAGGTCGTTGTAGTCCACCGCCAGCTTGACGTCGGCGCGCTCGGCGGCAATGGCTTCCTGGGCGGCGTGGACATAGCCAACCCCCTCGACGATGGAGGCAATCTTCTCTTCCGAATAGCCACGGGCGCGCGCCGCGTCCTGCTCGTAGTGACCGGTCTCCATCATGTACACGTCGAAGTTGCCGAACTGGGCATGCAGGTAGTCAAACACCTTTAGGGTCGCATCCTTGTAGGCCGCTGCTGCCGCTGCTTTGTCCGTGGCTTGGGCGATCTCCTGAGCGGCTTCCTCACCCTGGCCCCAAATGATGCCCATGGTGACGTTATTGATCGATTGCAGTTCGGAGCGCTGTTCGCTCAGCAGCGTCACGGCGCGCAACAGCGCAGCCCCGGGTTGGTTGGTGTCGGTCAGCCACCAGCACAACTTGAGTTCCTCGGCGCTGAGCGTCGACAGGCCGGTGACCGTGCTGCCGCCCACCGCGATGTCGATGCCGTTGCCATCGGCATCGGTGAACTGGCTGCGCACGTCATAGGGGGTGTAGCGGTCCAGGTCGTTGACCAGCATCGAGGTGCCGGACTGATTGTCGTCCTCCGTCATGCGCAGCAGGCGTGCATTGGATTGGCCGAGGGTGGGCAGGTAGAGGATGTCCTGCTGGGCGTGCTGGCCAAACACGAAGTCACTGGCGGTCAGGGTGTTGAGGTAGTTGCCGCTGAGGGCTATCTCAAAACGATTACCATCGGCATCCGCTTCGGCGGACTTGATGTAGGTCTTGTCGCCCGCCGCGTTGAGGGTGATGTACAACGTGCCATTGTGGCCATCGCCAAGGCCGACAAAGCCCAGGCCCGACACATCGATCTTGTCGACGCCCGCGGTGAAGTCATAGATCGTATCGGTGGCCGTGACACCACCCGTGTCGTAGTCGCGGTAGCTGTCGAGCAGGTTGCTATAGCGGAAGGTGTCAGCACCGTCGCCGCCATACAGCGAGTCGCGTCCGGCACCACCGTCGACGGTGTCGGCGCCAGCGCCGGCCTTGATCGTGTCGTTGCCACCGAGGCCGAGGATCAGGTCCGCACCCGCCGTGCCGTTGAGGGTTTCGGCATTGTTGGTGCCGGTGACAGTGTTGGCCACTCCCAAGGCGAAGCTATCGCTGGCCGAAGCACCGGCTGGGTCTGTGGCCTTGACCAGCACGTCGTAATTGCCGGACGCGGTGCTGGTCGGCGTGCCGGTGAAGGTCAGGTTGGTGGCATTGAAGCTCAGCCACGCGGGCAGGGCGCTGCCATCGGCCAGGGTGGCGGTGTAGCTGAGGTTGTCATTATCCGCATCGGTGAAGCTGGTGGCTGGCACCACGTAGCTGAACGGGGCGTTTTCGGTTGCGTTCTGATCCAGCAGCGGCGTGGCCAGAACCGGCGCGTGGTTGGTCGGTGACGACGTGGCGAAGACGAAGTTGGCGCTGGTCAGCTTGTCGAGGTAGTTACCGTTTAGTGCCACTTCGAAGCGGTTGCCATCGGCGTCGGCAGAAAGGGACTTGATGTAAGTCTTGGTCCCGGTACTGTTGAGCACCACGTACACGGTGTTGTTCTTGCCATCCCCCAGGCCGGTGAACCCCATGGCCGAGAGGTCGATCTTGTCGGCGGTGATATCAAAATCGGTGATCAGGTCGGCAAGGTTGGCACCACCGGTGTTGTAATTGCGATAACTGTCCAGGCGATTGGAAAACACAAAGGTGTCCGCTCCGGCGCCACCGGTGAGGGTGTCCATACCGGCACCGCCATCGAGTTTGTCGTCACCCGCACCGCCACTGAGGCTGTCGTTACCCGCCAGGCCGAGCAGGGTGTCGGCCGAATCACTGCCCAGCAGCGAGTCGTTGCCGCTGGTGCCGGTGAGCACACGATTGAAGATGAAATTGCTCGCGGTCAGAGTGCTGGCGAGGTTGCCCGAGAGTATCAATTCGAAGCGATTGCCACTGGCGTCGGCATCGTAGTCCTTGATGTAGGTGCGGTTAGTGCTGGCGCTGTAGCTGACTTGCAGGGTACTGCCATGGCCATTGCCCAGGCCGGTGAAACCGAGGCCGGCGAGGTCGATCTTGTCCTGGGTGACATCGAAGTCGGTGATGGTGTCATCGAAGCTTGCGCTTGCGTTGCGGTAACTGTCGGACTGAGTGGTGAAACGGAACGTATCGGCGCCGGTACCGCCGGTGAGTTTATCGATGCCTGCACCGCCTACCAGAATGTCGTCACCGGCCCCGCCATTGATGGTGTCGTTGCCGGCAACGCCGTAGAAAATCTCGCTGGCGGAGCTGCCCAGGAGGGTGTCGTTGCCAGCAGTGCCTTGCACCGTGATCATCGGCACCGTGTCGCTGACGTAGCTGCCGTCACCATAGACCAGCGTGGCACCGTTGCTGGTGTGGCTGATGGTGTTGCCGATGATGGCATTGCGATCGGTGCCGTCTTCATTGCGCTCCGCAACGCCGTAGGTCGACAGGTTGCTGCCGGTGATGATGTTGCTCTGGATGGTGTTATCGCTGCCGTTGAAGTACTTGCCGGAGACGCCCAGGGTGTCGTTGTAGGACTGGATGATGATCTCCGGCACGGGGTTGCCCAGGGAATTGCTGTTGAGCGTGTTGTCGATAAGCTCGACGTGGTTGCTGCCGTAGATACGGACCCCGGCGCTGGTGTTGTCGTGAATGTCGACGCCGCTGACCGTCACTTCGCTGGACATTTTGATCAGCACCCCTTCGGCGCCGTTGCCATACACCTCGCCACCGGTGATCGTGATGTTGCTGGGGGAGGGGATGTTCTCGCTGCCGCGCTGCACCACGATGCCATTGCCGCCGTTGTTGTAGGCAACGTTATTGGTGAGCGTGAAGTCGTGGGTGCTGGTAACAATGTTGAAACCGTGCCGGTCGTTGTCGTAGGCGACGTTGTTTTCGAAGGTGCTGTTGCTGAGGAAGTCAGCAACAAAGCCGTCCAGGCCGTTGCCGTGGGACACGCTGTTCTTGATGACCATGTTGACGGTCTGCTCGTGGGGGTCGAAACCATACCCGGAGCAATCCTTGATCTCGACGCTGTCGAGGGTAACGTTGGAGTCGTGGCCTGCTTGCCCGGGAATGTAGCCGTTGAACCAACCGTCGATCTTGCCCGTGGTGCTGTCACGGTTGCCGTCGATGGTGAGGTTACTGACGCCAAAATCGTGGGTTTCCTCGCCGTAGGCGGAGCGGATGACTCCCGTGATCTTGGTGTCGGAACCGTCAGCCACCTTGACGGTGGTTGCACCCATGCCGTCGCCGTACAGGTAGACGTTGCTCTTGAGCATCAGGCAACCGTCGGAAGGTTCCGCCCCTCCCGAAACGATGTAAGTTCCGGTCGGCATATACACCTGCCCCCGCCTGCGGCAGCCGCCGCATCAATTGCACGTTGTATCGCCGCTGTGTCGTCAGTGATGCCATCTCCTTTGGCGCCAAAATTTTGTACATTGAAAATCATGAGCTTATCTCCGTATCAGGCAAGAACCTCGGAAGATGCCAATATTCCATCGACAACCACCGTGTTTTGACCCAGCGGAGTGCAAAAGTTATGACCACATATCGGGGATGTGTCAAAAAACCGGACTAACTGATTAGCGGTTGGAGGGGTGTTTCAAAAAAGTAACAGTTTGTTGGCGCTTGCTCTGACAGCGCGCGATGCCGCTGTGTATCCGCAGCAGTCAGCAATGCATGTCGAAATCAGACTCGTACGTGGCGCACTCAGGCTATTTGTTTTCAAGACAAGACGCGTAAGGTGACGCGTCATTTCATGGCGGTATGTCGTCGTGATTGCCGATTTAGACGCTCAGGAGCGTTTGAGGTACGCCGCTTTCGAGTAGCGGCAACAGGAAGACCCTGACACTCAGTCAGTACGCTCTAACGTCGATCACCAGAGAACAAAAAAATAATGGATAGCCTGAATTCAAAAGATTCGAACGGTCAGTTAGCGCAGGGTTTCAAGCCGCGACACGTCACAATGCTTTCTATAGCCGGCATTATTGGCGCGGGTTTGTTTGTTGGCTCGGGCCACGCTATCGCTGCTGCCGGGCCGGCGGTTTTGCTTGCATACCTGTTCTCCGGCCTTTTGGTCGTTCTGGTTATGCGCATGCTAGGCGAGATGGCGGTTGCCAACCCGGACACCGGTTCTTTTTCAACCTACGCCGACCAAGCTATCGGACGATGGGCCGGCTTCACCATCGGTTGGCTCTACTGGTGGTTCTGGGTGCTGGTGATACCGATTGAGGCGCTGGCTGCCGGGCATGTATTGAACCAATGGTTTCCTCAGATCGATACCTGGCTGTTTGCCTTGGTGTCGATCATTTTGTTAGTCGTGACCAACCTGTTCAGTGTGTCCAAATACGGTGAATTCGAGTTTTGGTTCGCGATGGCAAAGGTCGTGGCGATCATCGGTTTTATCGGCCTTGGTTTTGCCGTGTTGATGGGCTGGATTCCCGAGCGCGAAGCCAGCGGCTTGAGTCGACTCATGGAGGAGCATGGAGGATTTGCGCCCAACGGCTTGTCAGCGGTAGTGGGGGCGTTCATCACCATCATGTTCAGTTTTATTGGCACGGAAGCAGTGACCATCGCTGCGGCCGAATCCAATAATCCGGCGCAGAACATCGCTAAAGCTACTCGCTCAGTGATCTGGCGAATCGGCGTGTTTTACCTGCTGTCCATTTTTGTGGTCCTTTCCGTTGTGCCCTGGAATGATCCGTTGTTGGCGTCGGTGGGGTCTTACCAACGGGCTCTGGAACTGATGAACATTCCCCATGCCAAGTTCATGGTCGATGTAGTAGTGCTGATCGCCGTGGCCAGCTGCATGAATTCATCGATTTATATTTCGTCGCGCATGTTGTTTTCGCTTGGCCGCAGAGGCGATGCACCGAAGCTGCTGAAAGTGACATCGTCGGCGGGCGTGCCAAGGGCTGCCGTGATCGCCAGTACGGTGCTCGGTGCCGCTGTGACGTTGTTCAGCTACTTCATGCCCGCAGGCTTGTTCCAGTTTTTGCTTGCCAGCTCTGGGGCGATTGCATTGCTGGTGTACTTGGTGATTGCGGTATCGCAGTTGCGTATGCGCAAAATATTGCGCCGTCGAAACGTTGAGCTGAGCTTCCAGATGTGGTTGTTTCCCTGGCTCACCTGGTTGGTCATCGTTTTCATCTGTGCCGCGCTGGCAGTGATGATGGTGACACCGGAACACCGCCTGGAGGTTTCTTCGACCATGGTCCTGGCGCTGGTGATTTCCTTCATCGGCCTTGTGACCGCGAGTCAGCATGGTCAGCCGGAGCGGGCGGCACCTGCAGGGAATGCATAGCAGTCAATTCAGTTAAGCCTGCTTGTGATCTTTATCGGTGCGGCAGCATTGGCAGGGCGGCTAACGCCGCCCAAGCCATTTTAGGTGCTTGCGTTAACCCGCGATCTTTATTGCAAGCTCAGCAACGTGTTTACCCTGGAAACGCGCGATATCCAGTTCATTTTGTGACGGTTGCCGTTTACCGTCGGCGCCTGCCAGGGTGGTCGCGCCATAGGGCGTACCGCCGGTGATCTCGCTCATGTTGGTCAGCCCCGCGCAGGTGTAAGGCACACCCACGATGACCATCCCTTGATGCAAGAGTGTGCTGTGGAACGAGGTGATCGTGGTTTCCTGGCCACCGTGCTGGGTGCCGGTCGATGCAAAGACACTGCCGATTTTCCCGACCAGCGCGCCGCTCATCCACAGTCCGCCGGTCTGGTCGAGAAACGTGCGCATCTGTCCCGCCATATTGCCGAAGCGCGTCGGTGTACCAAAGATGATTGCATCGTAATTGCCCAGCTCGTCAGGTGTCGCCACCGGTGCCTTCTGGTCAAGTTTGACGCCGATGGCTGCTGCCTGTTCGGCCGGGATGGTTTCAGCGACACGCTTGAGCGTCACGTCTGCGCCGGGTACGGATCGTGCGCCTTCGGCCACTGCGCCGGCCATCGTTTCGAGGTGACCGTACATTGAGTAATAGAGAACCAGTACCTTCGCCATGATTTTTCTCCTGGATTAAGCGCCATTCGATGGATTAGGAAGATCTTGGGTTACACCACTGCCAACGAACTGCAGCGGCAGGCGTAGCACTCGGTCACGAACAAAACGGCGGCTCACACCCACCCGACTGCTGGGACTTTGACGGCATGCGGATTAACACTAGCAGCTCCGTATGCTGCCTGCCGGGCAGTCAGGGAAGCTATTCGATTGATGGCAGATGGCAGCACGTGTAGCGGGGAAGGGCGCGCAGCTAAGAGGGTATCTGTTATCGGTAATTTACTTCACTCAATGCTCATCGCCATGTGAATGGATGGTCAGGGCACCCGGTACCCAGCCATTAAAAAAAGCCCCCCTTACTCCCGGATATCATGATTTTTCACAAGCATGAGCTTTCCATATAGTCCTCCCAAGCCCACTTGGAACACGGCTGTGTTTCCCTTGATGCGAGAGAACTTTATGGAAAATAAGAAACGCGCCGTCCAGGCTTCAGAGATTGGGATGGGGACTCGAGTCGTATGGGGAGGAGAGCAGGTTCAACATCCCTACAATTCCACGCAGACACCCATCGTGGTCAGTGCTGCCTATGGCTATGACGATATCGATAAATGGTATGACGTGGCATTGGGAAAAGAGCCAGGCTTCATTTACAGCCGGATGAGCAATCCCACTGTCTGCGTCTTGGAAGATAAACTCTGTGAGCTCGAAAACGCAGAGTCGGCTGTAGCTTTCAGTACCGGAATGGCTGCTATCAGCGGTGTACTACACACCTTCCTGTCCTATGGGCAGCGTGTGATATCTACACGTGACAGCTACGGTGGTACGAACAAGATTTTTGAGGAGTTCCTTCCACGTATGGGTGTGGAGGTAACCCTTTGCGATACGCTCGACACTGTGGCACTTGAGCTGGAGATCGCTAAAGGCTGCAGCGTCCTGTACCTGGAAACACCCACGAACCCAACGCTGAAAATCGTTGATATCCGGCGCCTTGTGGCAGCGGCGAAGCGAGTGGGCGCTTTGGTTGTTGCGGACAATACATTCGCGACGCCACTGAATCAGAATCCTCTCGCTTTAGGCGTTGATGTGGTTGTGCACAGCGCGACCAAATTCCTGTCCGGTCATGGTGATGTCCTCGGTGGTGTGGTCTGCGGCGCCGAGCATTTGATGTCTCAAGTTCGCCATTACCGCGAAATCAATGGTGCCTCGCTGGATCCTTTTTCGGCGTATCTAATCATCCGAGGCATCAAGACTCTGGCTCTGCGTCTTCGCCAGCAACAGGCGAGCGCGATGCTTTTGGCCGAGTACCTCTGTACCGAACCGCTGGTTGAGTCGGTGAACTATCCGGGGTTGCCTCAACATCCAGGTCATGACATCGCTCGTTCGCAAATGAACGGATTCGGCGCCATCGTCAGCTTCGTGCTGAAAGGAGGCATGGACACAGTGACTCGTTTGCTACCGCTGCTCAGATACGCGCATCGGGCGGGTAATTTGGGCGCTGTCGAGACCATCTATGGGCCGGCTCGGACGACCAGTCACGTGGAAAATACCTTGGAAGAACGTCAGGCACTTGGAATCTCCGAAGGTTTGGTTCGAATATCCGTAGGTATTGAAGATTCAGCAGATTTATTGGCTGACCTAAAACAAGCTTTCGCTTTAGTGCGAGGTAAACATGGTGATACGAGCTTTAACGCTGATAGTGCCCAACGTTTCATTGAGGTAGAAACCTGAATACGGGCAGGACGCTCGAGATTCATCTTAAGCCCTTCATGAAGAATGAAAATAATAAAATCCAGCGACGACAAATTTGTACTGCCCAACAGCCAGTTATAAGGCGTTTGTCCGAACATTTCATGAGAATAAAACTATGTCCACGCATATTGAAGATCATCAGTCCGACCCAAACTCGCGTTTCAAAAAGGAAATGCAAACACGCCACATCGTTATGTTGGCACTGGGCGGTGTGATCGGTACGGGGTTATTCCTTACCTCCGGTTACACGGTTAATCAGGCAGGGCCGCTCGGTGCAGTGATTGCTTACATCATCGGTGCAGTGATGGTGTATTTAGTCATGGTCTGTCTCGGTGAGTTGGCTGTACAGATGCCAGAAACCGGATCTTTCAGTAGTTACGCAACGCGATACCTGGGCCCAGGCACAGGCTATACAGTGGCCTGGCTTTACTGGCTCACTTGGGCAGTAGCTATCGGTTCAGAGTTCACAGCTGCGGGCATACTGATGGTTCGGTGGTTTCCTGATACACCGGTCTGGATTTGGAGCGCGCTGTTTGCCATCGCCGTTTTCTTAAGCAATGTTGTTTCTGTTCGGTGGTTTGCGGAGACTGAATTTTGGCTTTCGCTGATTAAGGTGCTGACCGTTATCACATTCATTGCGATTGGCGGAGCGGCAATTTTCGGTCTTATTCAAGTACAGAGTTTGCAGGGGCGGGACTTTCCAACTTCACACGTGAGGGGCTTTTCCCCACCGGACTTCTACCCATTGCAATGACCCTCCTGGCTGTTTCATTCGCATTTTCCGGAACTGAGCTGATCGGGATTGCGGCAGGTGAAGCGCAAGATCCACAAACTAGCGTGCCCAAGGCAATCCGCACGACAGTGGTACGTTTGGCGCTGTTCTTCGTGGGGACCATTTTCGTCCTTGCGACGTTACTGCCACGAGAACAAGCGGGGCTCGTAGAAAGTCCGTTCGTGATGGTATTTGAGCTGATTGGCATCCCATACTCTGCCGACATTATGAACTTCGTCATTCTCACGGCACTGATTTCCGCCGCTAACTCGGGGCTGTATGCAGCATCGCGCATGCTGTGGACATTGAGCGATCAAGGACATATGCCTAAGCGCTACGCCAGGCTCTCCAGTCGTGGCACACCGGTGAACGCCATCGTGCTTAGTATGGCGGGCGCAGTGGCTTCTCTGCTCAGCAGTGTGTTTGCCCCTGATACGGTTTACTTGGCCTTGGTGTCCATTTCCGGTCTGGCGGTCGTAGTCGTGTGGATGAGCATTGCTGCCAGCCAGATCGCGTTCCGTCGTCAATACGTTGCTAATGGCGGACGAGTTGAAGACCTGCATTTCCGTGTACGCGGCTATCCATGGGTGCCTATCGGTGCACTGTTGTGTTGTCTGCTGGCCTGTGTGGGTATCGCTTTTGATCCTGAGCAGCGAGTGGCGCTTTACTTCGGCCTGCCCTTTATCGCGTGGTGTTACTTCGTTTACTGGATCACTCGAAACAAGAGAGCAGAGCGGTTGGCCTTAGCCGCAGCAGTTCATTCCTCTGGCACCGCGTGAGTTTTTCAGGCAATGATCGAGCATAGATAAAGCCCTGATGAGGTTGCGCCGATGAGTCAAAAGTCACTACCACCCTTGAACTGGTTGAGGGCATTCGAAGTATCGGCGCGTTGTTTAAACTTTACCCACGCGGCGCAAGAACTCCATTTGACTCAAGGGGCTGTGAGTCAGCAGATCCGTCAGTTAGAAAGTCACCTCGGTGTGGCGCTGTTCAAGCGCTTACCTCGAGGACTTGGCTTGACCGAGGAAGGGCAGTCGTATCTGCCTGTCGTACAAGACGCGATCAGTCGCCTTGCAGTCGGCACAAACGAGATTTTCGGCCAGCGCAATCGAAGACATTTGAAGGTGCGTGGCAGCCTTTCCTTTCTTCACTATTGGTTGGCCCCCCGACTCGCAGATTTTTGTCGGGAGTATCCCCAGATTGATATTCGATACATCAGCAATATTTGGGTGAAAGAACCGGACGGCGAGGATGACCTGGAGATTCGCTGGGGATGCGGTGAGTGGTCGGGCTTGCGCGCTCAGCGATTGACTTGGGACATCCTTCAGCCTGTTTGCTCCCCAACGCTCATGGCCAGCTCACCCATACATGAGCCTCGCGATTTGATGAACCATTCACTCCTTCATGTGTTGGGGTACGAAGAAGGTTGGGGTTACTGGTTGAAGCGAGTTGGAGCAGACGACGTCGACTACTCCCGTGGCCTTCAGTTTGACACGCTGATTTCCACGATCCGCATGGCCGAATTGGGGCAGGGCGTTGCGCTGGCACGGTCTTCCGTGGTCGAGGATTTGCTTAAGAACGGGCAATTGGTTGCGCCATTCAATCACCGAATCGAGGCAAGCGAATCCTTTTATCTGGTGCACGAACAGAGCGAAGTGCTCTCGCCTGATGCCGCACATTTTTCTACCTGGCTGGTGGCTCAAGCCCATCGCCTTTTGTAAAACTGATTTGGAGTTGCCATGGATTATGTAAGCACTCGCGGCGGCGACATGCGTGCTGATTTTCGCAGTGTGGTTCTGTCTGGGCTCGCCGAAAATGGTGGTCTCTATGTCCCAGCCAGTTTGCCTGTCTTCACCGAGAAACAAATTGCCAGCTGGTCGTGGCTGCCGTTTGATGAGTTGGTTTGGCGAGTGATTTCGCCTTTTGTTGGCTCCTCCATAGACGAAAGCACCCTGCGTGCCTTGCTCAGTGACAGCTATCAACAATTCAAGCACCGCGCTATTACGCCGCTTGAGCAAATCGGGCACAACGAGTGGATACTCCAGCTGTTTCATGGCCCGACCGGTTCTTCCAAGGATTTCGCCGCGCAATTGCAGTCGCGCCTGGTTGAGCATTTTCTGGAAGAGGTCGGTAGGGAAGCGTTGGTAGTCGGTGCAACTAACGGTGATACCGGCGTCGCGGCGCTTGAAGCCTTTGCTAACTGCCCGGCCGCCCGCATGGCGATACTGTATCCGCGCGACGGGCTTGCGCCTGAGCAACTCAGTGCCTTGCAGGCAGCCGACCCGCAGCGGGTTCAGCTGTTTCCGGTTGACGGTCATTTCGATGATTGCCAGACGCTGGTCTCCCGGCTCTTGCGTGAGTGGCCGTTGGATGGAGTGTTGCCGGTCTGTTTCAACTCGACCAATTGGATCGGCGTCCTGGCCCAGATCGTTTTTTACTTCCACGCGGCCTTGCAACTGGGCGGTGGCTCACGTCCCGTTGGTTTTAGCGTTCCAGCTGCCAGCTCGGCCGAAATCTACGCTGGTTACATTGCGCAGAAAATGGGATTACCGATCAATCAGGTGATCATTTCCACCAACAGCAATGATGCCCTGCACCAGTTTTTTCATTGCAATCGCTACTCCACCCGGATGACTAATCGAACCGTGTCGCCGGCGATGGACTTCTCGTTGTTTTCCAACCTGGAGCGGTTTATCTGGGAGGTTTACGAACACGATGGCTGCTCAACAAAAGCACTGATGGAGCATTTTGAAAGTTGCGGAGAAATGAGCATCGGCAACCAGCAATGGCTACGTGCTCGAGTACTCTTCGATTCCTATGCCGTACACGAATCCCAGGTGCGCGATGAAGTAGTCGAACTGTTCCGAGAGACAGGCTCGGCCATCGATCCTCACACCGCTGTCGGTGTACTGGCCGGCAGGCTTCATCGACGCAGCCTGGGTGCGCCGATGGTCACCTTCGGGCAAATTGCGCCGGCCAAGTCAGCGGCGCTGTTGGCCGAACTGGGCGTCTGGCAAGCAAGCGTTCCGAGCACTGTCGAGGTGCGCGCGCAACCACCGTACCTGGCCAAGGGCGATCTTGACGGTCTGTGCCAGGCTCTTCGTCTGGCGCAGCAGAGGTCTGCATGAAGCGCATTCTAGATCCGTTGGACGAACGCATACTGGCCGAACTTACCGCCAATGCGCGAATAGCCCATATCGAACTGGGTGCCAAGATCAACTTGTCACGCAATGCGGTGCGCCAGCGCATCGAGCGTCTTGAGCGCGACGGTGCGATCCAGGGCTATACGATACTTCTCGGCGAGTCCCGGCGGCCTACGTCGCTTATCAGCGCGGTGATCTTTGTCTATCGCTACGACCGCATGCGTGGCGAAGAAGTACTGACTGCGCTGCGCTCCATTCCCGAAGTGGTGCAATGTGAAGTACTCAGTGGTGAGTTCGATTTAATGCTGCGTGTGAATGCCGCCACACCTGAACGCGTCCATCTCGTGTGGAAGGAAATCGCGGCCATGCCGGGGGTGGAAAACACCGTGACATCGTTCGTCCTTTCTGCGGTGTTTTGACAACATCGTGCGTGGGCAAAACGCTCAACTAATACAGCACTCTGCCATATTCAACTGCCAAAGCCCGGCTCTTAGGATGTTCCTATCGAACAACATCAATATAGGAACAGCGCTTATGACTGAGTACAAAATTGCCTTGGTAGGGTTTGGTGGCGTGAACCGTGGCTTCGCCCAATTGGTCGCCGATCGTAATGCCGAGTGGAAAGAGGCCCTGGGCTTCACCATTAAAATTGTCGGGGTCACCGATCTGTTCCTCGGCTCAATCGTTGCCAAAGACGGTCTGGATGCAAAGCAGTTGGTGGCGCTGCCGGTTGAGAAGGGCGCATTCGCTCAACTGCCCGGCGGCAATGCCGAGGCCTTCAACGAAACCGTGATCAAGCATTCCGGTGCAGACATCATCGCTGAAGCCACTTTCACCAATCCGGTGGATGGCGAGCCCGCCACTACCTTTTGCCGCTGGGCCTTGGAAAGCGGCATTCATGTAGTGACCACCAATAAGGGACCTATTGCGCTGCACGGTGCCGAGCTCAAGGCGTTGGCCCGTCGCAACCAGGTCGCCTTCGAATACGAGGGAGCGGTGATGAGTGGCACCCCCGTGATTCGTCTGGCCAGGCAGGCTCTGGCGGGTGCCAACGTGCAAGGCTTCGAAGGCATCCTGAACGGCACTTCCAACTACGTGCTCACCCGGATGAAAGACGGCCTGGCGTTCAACGATGCCGTCGTACAAGCGCAACAACTCGGCTACGCCGAAGCAGATCCAACCGCCGATGTGGAAGGGTTTGACGTACGCCTCAAGGTAGTGATCCTGGCCAACGAACTGCTCAACGCACGACTGAATGTCAGCGATGTAGCGTGCTCGGGTATCAGCAATATCAGCGCGCAAGATATTGCCCAGGCAAGTGCCAATGGCGCGAGCTGGAAGCTGATTGGCTCAGCCGATCGTGAAGCAGATGGCTCGGTTCGAGCGAGTGTGGAAGCTCGGTTACTGTCGAACTCACATCCTCTTGCCGGAATCAGCGGTGCTACGAATGCAGTGTCATTCAAGACCGAACTGCTGGGAGCTATTACGGTTTCCGGGCCTGGGGCAGGGCGCATCGAGACGGCCTTCGCATTGCTGTCGGACATCGTCGCCATCCACACCGCCCACGGCAAATAACAGGAGATAGTCATGAGCGTATCCAGCATGGCCAGTATCCAGCTTGTTGAAGCCAAACAGATTGATGTGTTCAGTCCATTCGATGGTCGCCTGGTGGGAAGCGTCCCTTGCCTCGATGCAACCGCAGTTCCTGGCTTGCTGGAACGCGCGCGAATCGGCGTGCGCGAGAGTGCGGCAATGCCTCGTCACCTTCGTGCACGCATCCTTGAGGAGGCGGCCCGGCGTGTAGAGCTTGAGGCTGAAGCGTTTGCCAAACTCATTGTTGCAGAGGCGGGGAAGACGCTGCGACAAGCAGAGAAGGAAGTGAAGCGTTGTGTGAATACGCTGAAGCTATCGGCGGAAGAGGCTCGTCGTAACGCCGGGGAAGTGATTCCATTTGAGGCATATGAAGGCTCCGAATCGCGCCAGGGCTGGTTCACTCGGGAACCGTTGGGGCTTATCGTCGCGATCACTCCCTACAACGATCCACTGAACCTGGTCGCCCATAAACTTGGCCCGGCCATCGCCGGTGGTAATGCTGTGATCCTGAAGCCCTCAGAGCTCGCACCGTTGTCTGCTCTCAAGCTGGTTGAGTGCCTGGTGGAAGCGGGTCTGCCTCCGTCTGTGGTAACCCCGGCGACCGGAGGCGTCGATCTGGGTAAAGCATTGGTGGAGGTTCGCGAAGTTCGGATGATTTCCTTTACGGGCGGTTTTGCCACGGGTGAGGCCATTGCTCGTAGTGCAGGGTTGAAGAAGCTAGCGATGGATCTGGGAGGAAATGCCCCGGTTCTCGTGCTTGAAGATTGCGATATCGAACCGACTGTTGAGTCCTGCGTGTCTGGCGCCTTTTGGGCAGCAGGGCAGAATTGCATCGGTACTCAACGCATCCTTGTACATCGTTCAATTTATGAGGACTTCCGTGAGCGTTTTGTCAGCCAAACGCGTGCCTTGGTAGTGGGGGATCCTGACCAGCGAGCAACGGATGTAGGCCCGATGATTACGGAACAGGCGGCCCGTCGTACCGAACAATTGGTAAATGAAGCACTGGCCGAGGGGGCCGTTCTTCTGTGTGGGCACCATCGTGAAGTGGGAAGCTATGCGCCGACCGTGCTGGAGCGTGTAAGCCATAACAGTCGGATCTGGCAGCAGGAAGTCTTCGCGCCGGTTGTCATCCTGGAGCCTTTTGACCACCTGGATGATGCTGTTGCTCTGGCCAACGCTGCGGAGTACAGCTTGCATGCGGGACTCTTCACACGTGATCTTTCCAAGGCCTTGAAATTGGCTCGGCAAATTCAAGCCGGTGGCGTGATGATCAATGACTCTTCCGATTATCGTTTTGATGCCATGCCTTTCGGTGGCTTCAAGTACGGAAGTCTGGGGCGAGAAGGTGTCCGGTTTGCCTATGAGGACATGACACAGCCCAAAGTGGTCTGCATCAATGAAATGGGTTGAGCCATCAAAGTAGCTAATTACCGTCGACCGTTACATCGGGTGAAGTTGCTCGTCCAGTGACACCCGATGTTTTTTCTCAATGCTCATGGGCATGTGAATGGATGGTCAGGGCCCCCGGTACCTTGGTGCGTTCGAGCCCCCCATGTTCCAGCCACCGGAGGGTCTGCTCATAGGCACGCTGCAGCAAAGACTCGGTCTGGTCGAAGTTGAACACCGAGACATCCACAGGACACAAGGGCGGGACGATGTGCAGGCTGGTAAGCGTGCGGAAGTGTTCGATGTCGCTCACCAGTTGGCGCATGCTCATCAGATTGACGGTGTGCAGGGCCAAGGCGACCAGGCCTCGGGGCGGTTGTGTCAGGGCGCAACTCACCCCGGTGGGGATGACCACGACGTTGGTGGCTCCCAAGGCTACGGCAGTCGAAATAGGTGTATTGCTTGCCACGCCGCCGTCAACCAGGAACCGATCGGCGATTTGTACGCAGGGGAACACCAACGGGATGGCAGCGCTGGCCAGTAACGCCTGCTCAAGTTCGCCACTGGACAGCACCGTCTCGGCACCACTGAGCAGGTCGGTGGTGACAATGTGTAGGGGCAGCGCCGCATCCTCAATGCGATGAATGGGCAGTGCCTGACCCAGCAATCGGTGCAAGGCCGCCGGCTGCAACAGAAAACCACGCCGTTTGAGCAGTCCTCTACAGGTATCGAGCCAGGAGAGGGGAAAGATGTCCGTTTTACTCAGCCCGCGCCAGAACCCGGCGAGCGCCTCGACGCCATCGGAATCGGGCCTTGCGGCAAAGTAGGCACCATTGATTGCGCCTACCGAAGCGCCAACCACCATGTCGAATCGAACATTGACCTCGACCAAGGCCCGCAACATCCCCACCTGGACCGCACCCAAGCTGCCGCCGCCAGCGAATACGATTGCGGTTTTGGTCGCCATGGTCGAAGTCTCGGTGCGGAAATGTATCGAATGAGTGTAGCTGGTGGGGTGGTGTTACTTCGGTGGGAGAGGGTAGTCACATGACATCGCGATCATGGATGTCATGTGTCCAATGCGTCGGTTATCAGGACGCTCGATAGCTCAACTGCCACTGAACCAGTTGTAACCCTGATCCTCCCAATAGCCACCGGGGTAATCGTTGGTCACGAAGATCTCCACGACATGTTTGGGGTTCTTGAAGCCCAGTTTGGTCGGCATCCGCAATCGCAGGGGGTAACCGTATTCCGCTGGCAAGACCTGATCGTCATAGCGCAGGGTGAGCAGTGTTTGCGGGTGCAAGGCCGTGGGCATATCAATGCTGGTGTAATAGTCATCGGCGCATCTGAGTCCGACATATTTGGCACTGATATCGGCGCCCACACGTTGCAGAAAGGTCGATAAGGTTACACCACCCCATTTACCGATGGCGCTCCAGCCCTCCACACAAATCAGTCGCGTGACCTGACTGGTGTGCGGCAGTTGGTTCAGTTCAGTGAGGGGCCAGCTGTGCTTATCCTGGACCATGCCACCAACCGCGAGTTTGAAAGCAGCTCCGTCAATGTTCGGGATGCTGTTGCGGTCGTAGTAGGCGTTGAAAGGAAACGGGCGCGTCATCATCGACTCAGGGTAGGTCGGTGCCAGCCTGCTCGGATCGAATAGAGCCGCTTGTACCTTGTCATTGAAGCGCGACACCATTTTCAGCATGGACTCCACCGAATCACTGTCATCCAGCCGACAACCCGTCAACAAGGCAATTGCGCCCAGTGTCCAAGCATGACGAAGAAACTGTCTGCGTGCGGGTAGATCAAGTTCCTGCGCTACCGATTTGATGATGACGGAGTCATCTAGCCCGTCTACTTTTCTGTTCATGAGTTAGCGTCCGCGCAGCATGGCGATCAGGGTGCGTGGCACGAGAGCCACCATCACCAGATGCACTACGGCAAAGGCCACCAGCAGGCTCATGCAGACAAAATGCACGATGCGCGCTGAGTCATAGTCGCCCATCAGTTCCCTCAGCAGCGGAAACTGCACCGGTTTCCAGATCACCAGACCCGATAGCACGAGCACAATGAGATCGAGCACGACAAAGAGGTAGGCGAGCTTTTGCAGGGAGTTGTATTGCCGCAAGTCGGCATGGGCGAGCTTGCCCCTGAGGGCCGCCAGGCAATCATGCAAAACTTCGGCAGGGCGTATCGGGAGAAACTTGTGGGCGATGCGGCCGGAGAACACATTGAGCAGAAGGTAAAGGGTGCCGTTGATGACCAGTATCCACATCGCTGCGAAATGCCAATGCAGTGCGCCCGCCAACCAACCACCCAAGGTGATGCTGTCGGGAATCCGAAAGAAAAAAATCGGTGAAGCGTTATAGATACGCCAGCCGCTCATCACCAGGATGAACACAGCGATGACGTTGACCCAATGGGTCAGCCGGAGCCAAATCGGGTGAATCGTTTGGGGGCTACTCACAATTCCCATCCTGCCGGCACAGTGCCGACTAGTCCCCCCACGGCCAATACGAAGCGTGTTGGCTCAATCCCCCGTGCTTAACCGGCAACTCCACTGGAGTCGCAAACAGCACCTGCCTGACAGTGTCTCTATCAAGACTAGCATCAGCTTGTAGGCGCCGTTTTACATTGTTCAAGCCGTGATTGCCCATGTGAAGCACCAGCCATCAGTAGATACGCCAACTCAATCCAAAGGCGAGCGAATGAGCTGGCTAAGACCCTTGCTCGTGGAGCGACAAGTAATTGAGGAGTGCAGGCGGTGCTTTTATGAAAGTTCCGCCCAGACACATCATTTAACATAATATACATTACACGTAACATCATGTTTCAGGATTGGCCCGGTTGCACTGTCGAGATTATTTAAATATGCGTATAAGCAGCTAAATATGAAACAGCCGAACAATCAGCCCCTTAGTGAATTCTGCTCACTGCATCCTCCAAAAAATATTATTTAAATATGCGCATCAGCTTTCATACCGGGATCGGAAATTCTTCGTTGCCGGAGTTGTTTGCAGATCGCCTGCCCAGTAGTCGTTTGATATCTCAGAGGTCTAGCACTGATCTTGCCGCATCCGTCGCACCTAATCGGTCTGCATGAACAATGCTTCCAGGAATGTCAGCAATCACGACGCTGTGTGAAATCTGTGGCTTTCGGCATGGGTTGGTGCGCGGATTTCAAGGACAGCCATACAGGAATTGGCCAATGTCTGGCGACGCCGTCGAAAATTACGCTCCTAGCGACCCATGCACCAAGCATTGCTCTGAAACCCCATTTAAGTATGAATCAGCGAGTAAGGGGCTGACATTGCGGAGAGCTTCACTAGCTGGGCAAGGCGTTAACGACCGCTATTTGCCGAAAGCAGGCCTCTGCCCCCCGTTCATTTTGGCCCATCTCTGCTATCTACGATCTAGCTTGCCATGAACCATGCAATGGCTACCCGCACGCCTTTACCTAGCTCTAGGAATCTCCCGGCGGGAGGACATTATAGGCTGCCATAGATTAAACATAACTGGTGTTGTGTTTAATCTGAGTGACTGCTAGCATCCAAATCGCCAAGTGGCATTTTCGAGGAGAAAGCTCTCATGCAACCCTCTGTGCGAAAGGCGTTCCTGGAAGACGGGGCCGTCCTGATCAAAGGTTTTCTGAACAAAGATCAATTGGCCAAGTGCCGGGCAGCCTACGACTGGGCTGTCGAGAATCATGGCCCTCATGCGACCCGAATGTTCGACGGAACTGAGCAACAATCGCACGTCGACAATGCGAATCCGGTCGCCAAGGCCCGTCTCGAAGAACTGGTGACCTCCCTGCCCTTTGGCGAGCTGTTTGCACAGCTCTGGGGCTCGGAGAATGTGTGGTATTTCGCCGAAGAAGTATTTCTCAAGGCCGGTGGGCGCGGATCTCGCACACTTTGGCATCAGGACACGTCTTACCTGCCGTGGGCGGGAAACCACTGGGCCAATGCCTGGATCAGTTTTGAATCGGTCCCGAAGAAAAACGCTTTGGAGATCGTCCGAGGTTCACACATAGGGCCGCGTTACGACGGCACCACGTTTCGCGACCCAAATGATCCGACGCAACCTCTGCATGGCGGCGATGCCTTGCCGCGTCTGCCTGACATTGAGGCTCTGCGTCAGAACAATCCCAAGGCGTTCGACATCATTTCGTGGGCCACCGAGCCCGGCGATATCGTCCTGCTGCATCCTGGTTCGCTACACGGCGGTGCGCCGGTGGATGCAGCCTTCCCGGACCGCCATACCTTCGTCTTCCGTTTCTTTGGAGACGACGCAACCTTTCGACCTCTGCCAGAGCACAGCGCCGCCGGTTACCCGCAACAGGGCGTGCTGTTCAGTGAGGAGCTGTCGACCTTGAAAGCCGGAGATCCTTTCCGCCACCCAACGTTCCGCCAATTAATATAAGAGGAGTAACGCCATGAGTACTCAAGACCTGCAGCGTCAATCGATCAATCCTGGTCACACCCAGGCCATCTACGACACCTTCCATTTTTCCCAGGCGACGCGTGTCGGGAACATGATCTGGGTGTCCGGCCAGGTCGGTATCGACGCGTCCATGGTTCCTGCCGAAGGTATCCAGGCACAATCCCATCTGGCGTTTCAGTCCTTGAGAACCATCCTTGAGGCCGCAGGCGCAAGCCTGGCCGATGTGGTCGAGTTGATGACCTTCCACACGGATCTTCAGGGTGAAGTTCATGCCTTTGGGCAGGTAAAGGACGAGTACTTCCCCGAGCGCTATCCAGCGTGGACCGCTGTCGGTATTTCACAACTTGCACTTCCCGGATTGCGAGTGGAAGTACGAGCCGTTGCTGTGATTAATAGCGGTCGAATCTGAAGGATTGCATGTTCTCGACATGCCAAGCCAAAATGGCGTTCGCAGCCGCTGTCGGCTCAACGCCTTCAACCAACGGAATCACTTTCTCTCATGCATGATGCCCAAGCGCCTTCCACGGATCGTCAGCAACCCATTGACAGTGATTCCGCACACGCCCCACGCCGAGGACGCCCGGTAGGCAATCGCCTGGAAAAACGCGGAGAACTGTTGACCGCTGCCATCGAGGTGATTGCCCAGGAGGGTTATGCCGGGACTTCTCTGCGCAAAGTCGCCAGTCATGCTGGCTGCACGACTGGCGCCGTGACCTACTACTTCGCCAACAAGGAAGAGATGATCACTGCGGCCGCGCAGAGTCTGTTCGACGAGTTCGACGATCTGCTGGAGTCCGATCAAGAAAAAGTCGACGTCAGGGCAATGATCGAGCAGTGGTTGAACCTGACTCAAGCCAACGACTCAGCCCGCTGGCTTGCCTTGTTTCAAATGCTCGCCCACGCCCGGCACGAGCCAGTGTTTGCCGATGTGATCCAGAAACGTTACTCGCGATTCCGAGAGGATCTCGCGACCATTCTGGCCAAGGGGCAAACCCAAGGCATCATCCGCAAGGACATTCCTGCCGATCTACTCGCTGACCAGCTCAGCGCACTGAGTGACGGCTGGATGATGATGCTGCCGATCGAGCCGGAACGATTTGAACCCAAACGCAGCAAGGCGTTGATGGATGCCGTCATCACGCTGATCAGCCCCTCTCGATAAATCCCCCTACCCTGTCTTCATACCATCAACAAGGTTCGCTTCATTCGGGGAGCGAACCCAGCATATCTGCATCTTCCTTACGCTCAAATCCACTCTTTATCGCCATCCTCTCGATTTCACTTTGCTGAAGACCTCTTCCGTCATATATTCACATAACATCTGTAATTATAAATAGAAAAAGGAGGTGAAGATGGATTCGGATCTCGATGAGCTGTCGACGCAATCACGGCAGCGACGATTGTTATTGCAAGCGATCGGAGGCGCCGCCCTCGCCGGAGGACTTGGCATCAGTGGGCGTGCCATGGCTCAAACCGAACCTGCGACAGACGCTTCGATACTGGACGTGGTGATCATGGGCGCGGGGCTGTCCGGGCTTACATCAGCCAGGGATCTTCAGGCCGCCGGCTGCGAGTCGTTTGTAGTCCTTGAGGCCCGCGATCGCGTCGGTGGCCGCACGTACAACCATGACTTGGGCAACGGCGTCATCTCTGAGGCCGGCGGCCAATGGATCGGTCCTGGCCAAACATCGATTGCGGATCTGGCAAGGCAGCTCGATGTCGCAACCTTCCCTACTTATTACAAGGGCAAGGCGGTTTATCTGATGGGCGACGAAAAGATCCAAGAGGATGTCAGCGATGGCCCGAATTCCAACACTGAAATCGTCGGCAAACTGAACAAGCTGGCCGAAGGTGTTCCCAGTAAAGCGCCCTGGAAAGCCAAGGACGCTGCTGAGCTTGACAAACTCTCGGTTGGCCAATGGCTAGCCGAACAAGGCATCAGCAACGTAGACAAGATCGGATTCAACATGTCCGTGAGTCTGACCTTCGGTACGGCGCCGGCCGGCATGGGCCTGCTGCATTACCTGGCGATGATCAACTCCTCCGACTGCCGCCTCGAAAAGCTCGAAGGCATCAAAGGTGGCGCGCAGGAATCACGGCTGGTAGGTGGTTCTCAGACCCTCAGCTTGAAGATGGCACAGGCTCTGGGTGACAAAGTCCGGCTGGCGTGTCCGGTGCGCAAAATTGTCGGTTGGGATCGTGATGTCGTCGAATTGCATACCGACCAGGGCATCATCCGCACGCGGCAGGTGATTGCCGCCCTGAGCCCGGCGCTGTGCAATCAGATCATCTTCGATCCGCCTTTGCCAACCGAGCGCGCCGAGCTGCAGCGACGTTGGCCGGCCCATGCGCCAATGCGCAAGACCGTACACGTCTATGAGCGACCGTTCTGGCGAGACCAAGGCCTTAACGGGCAGATCGTACAAGTGGAGGGCCCCCTGATCTGGGCCTACGACAACTCCCCTGCGGACGGTAGTCTGGGCGTCCTGAGCGGCTTTATCAGGCCTGGGCAATTACCCCATGACCCCAAAGCGGCGCAGGACACCTTGTCGGAGATCTACGCCCAAGCTATGGGCGAGCAAGCCCTGCATCCGATCCAGTTCCATGATCAGGACTGGGGCAAAGTCGACCCATGGACCCTGAGCTGCATTTCTCCAATGCCCCCCGGTTTCTGGACTCAATGGGGCGAATACCTGACCCCGGCCGTTGGCCGTCTGATCTGGTCCGGCACCGAAACGGCGGAGATCTGGGCTGGGGCGATGGATGGCGCAATCCGCGCAGGCCATCGAGCGGCGATGGAAGCGCTACAGGCGTTGGTTCAACCGGGGAGGAACGTCTGATGAAGCGGACTATCGTGATTGGGGCAATCGCTGTGACAACCGCGCTGGCGGGATCGACAGTGATCTATGGGCCAGAACTGTTGGCGGGATACCGCTTTATGAATGCCGTGGATCAGCATGACGCTGATTACCAGGCCGATGGTGGTGCGTGGCCACAATTGCAGGACACCTGCGCACTCTGTCATGGCGCAAGAGGCCAGCCGCGGGACGCCCAGTATGCCGCTCTTGCGGGTCAGTCCGCAGCGTACATCGAAAGCCAGTTACATGCGTTTGCCGAAGGACGCCGACACAGTGCACAGATGAGTCCGCTGGCGGCGAATCTGACAGATGAGCAGATCAAGCGTCTGGCCAGTTATTTCGCCGAACAGAAACCAGGCGTAACTGAAGTCACGACGAAAGATGATGCTCTTCAACAGCAAGGTCAGCGTGTGGTCGTCGCCAATGGATGTGCAGCCTGTCACGGCGAAAAATTGTCTGGCGGCCCGTTGGCTCCGCGCATCGCGGGACAAGGGCAGCTTTATCTGACGGACCAACTGAAAGCCTTCAAAGTTGGCCAACGCAAAGATCCGACTCAAGCCATGAATGCTATGGCGGGTGCGTTGTCCGACGAGGATATCAAGGCCTTGTCGCACTATCTGGCGAATCTGGTGCCCTGATCCCGCTGGGCAAGGATGCCCGCCGCCCTCCTCTTTCATACGCCAAAAGCCGCCAGAATGGCGGCTTCGCATACCTGAAAAACATATCTCTCAGCGTGTCTGCAAAAGCGCCATTGAGTTCTTCGAACGCTCTAAGGCGCAATACGCGTAGTACAAGTGCACCAGTAAATAAGCCCAAGTAGTCAGCGCAAGAACATAGAAGTTCAGCAGCACGTTAGTGTCGTCCCCAGGGATTTTGTAGAAGTCATAAATGCAAGCAATGGTCAGTGAGGCGAGCATGCCAAATATCACCCCGATCGCGTGCAGGAACTCTCCGGCGCTTGCGAGCCTCACTGCGAAATAGACCAGATAAACCGAAAACATCACCCACATCATCACGTAGAAATACGGCAGGAGCGTGATCAGAACCTTGGTGGAAATCAAAGCGAATGTGCCCACCAGGGCACCGGCAAACATCATGAGTTCCTTGCGCACTGAGGGCTTGTAGGTATGCGTCACCGCCATCAACCCGAGTACCGTAATGATCGGGATCCCGAAGGCTCTGGAGAACGCATCGCAAAAGTATGAAATGAGGTACGAATGCTCCGATCCGGTGAGGAAAAATATCAGGAAGTTTGTCGCGGAAAAGGCGACCACAAACCACTCGAGAGCCAGTAGCAGGTTTCTTTTTTTAAGAAACTTGATGCCGAAGGTCAGCCCATTCGCGAGCAGCAAGAAACAGGCAAGGCACAGCACAATATTTCTCGGTTCCATAACGATAGCCTCGATACATCTGACAGAAAATTTGATGATTTATTTGGGTTGAGGAGCCAGTGCGGCAAGGTAGGTGGCAATCGCCTTACGCTCATCCGCTGACAGCGCGGCCGCCATTGCTTTCATTGCGCCGCTGGGCTCATTGCGCTCACCTGTGGCAAAAGCGTTGAGCTGCGCTAAAAGGTAGTCGTGCCCTTGCGCGGCCAAGCGAGGAAACGCGTCGTGCCCCATCAACTGGCCACCGTGGCAGGCTGCACAGCCTCTCGTTTGCACCAGTTGTTTGCCCTTTTCCTTCAGACCTTCGTCAGGGCTGAAAGCCGCATTCGCGCTGACGGATTGCCGAGAATAGAAATTCGCCAGCAGATCAATATCATCGCGGCTGAGGGTCATCGCCAACGGCCCCATATTGGGTGCAGCCCGTTGCCCACTGGCGAAGTTGTGCAACTGCGCAGACAGGTACGCGGCCGGCTGTCCGGCCAGACTCGGATAAGGCGAGTTCAGCGAGTTGCCCTTGCTGCCATGGCAACCCGTGCAGGCATCCGTCAGATGCGGCCAGCTCCCACGTTCGGTCTGGTACGCCTCAGTGGACGTGGTGATGTAACTCTGCAGGCGATAGAGATCGAGAAGGTCACGACCGAAAATCGCCAACAGCACGGCAATGACTGCGATGACGCCAAACGCTATGATTTTTTTCATTGTCGCCTCCTATGCCCGACGCAAGGCGTTGAGCACCTGTAAGGCGCTGTGGTGTCCGGCGCGTACGGCACCATCCATGTAGCCTGCCCAGATATCAGCAGTTTCAGTGCCCGACCAGAACAGATTGCCGCAGGGTGGACGCAGCGCCTCGCCATGAGTTGACCAGAAGCCTGGAGGAATCGGCGACACGCAAGTGATCGTCCATGGGTCGAAATGCGCCCAGTCATGATCGTGGTAGGAGACGGGGTTAAGCGCTTCGTCCCCCAAGGCACGCGCATAGATCTCGGTCTGCACACGTTTAGCGGCTTCAGGATCAGCAGGTGCTGCCGCATTCATGACGAATGCATTGATGACTCCGATTTCACCGTTGGGCGGTGAGTTGTCGTAAGCCCAGATGACCGGCCCCCCCACCTGAATGATGTGGCCGTTCAAGCCTTTGTCACGCCAGAAAGGCCGCGGGTAGACCATCGCGGTCTTGCGGGCCGGAGAGTGTGCCGGCCAGGCACGTTGCAAGGCTGCACGGGCTTCGGGCAGCGGTGGATCGAACTGCAAGCGTTGGCAGAGTGCGGGATGAATCGCCATGATCACCCGCCGGGCACGTATCTCGCCTTGATCCGTTTGGAGTCTGACGATGTCGCGATTCCAGTCGGTAATCTTTCGCACTGGACAGGACAAGCGAACTTTGTCGCCCAACAGTTGCGCCATCTTGCTGCTGAGAATCTGCGAACCACCGACGATCCGTGTGCCCTGCGCGCTGTCCTTGATTGAGTCGAGCCGCATATATTCGCAACCGGCCGAGTTGATCATCGACAGAAAATGCAGAAAGCCCATCTTTGCCGGCGTAACACCGCAGGTCAGGAGGAAACTGGCGTTCCACCCAGCCCGATCCTCAGGCTTTATGTTCTGTTGAGCCAGCCATTCACCTGCCGAGAGCTTGTCCAATTCGGCGGCCCTGGGTGACTTCCACGGTGTACCGCACGGCACGTCCCGCGACAGTTCACTGAGCTTTGCCGAAACGGCTTCATCGGTGCCGAACGTGCCTTTCAAATCAACGGCGACACGTCCGTCACCGCCGAGGATGATGGTTTCACCGTCGTAGAAACTCGGAAAGGTGCCCACCTCAAGCTCTCGGGCGAGATCCGCTACAGCCGTTTGCCCCGGGCCTATCCACTGGCCTCCGACCTCGGAGATGTAGCCTGAACCCAGATCGTGATTAAGGGTGCGCCCGCCTACACGATCGCGCGCTTCGAGCACCAACAGCGACTGGCAACCCGCCAGATGCAGATCGCGGGCTGCCGTCAGACCGGCAAGGCCTGCACCAATGATCACCACGTCGATAACATTGTCCGAGCTGTCTTGCAAAAGCGTATCGGCGGCATTGGCCAGGCCGATGTTCAAACCAATCGATCCCACCGCCGCTGTAGCACCGGCCAGTTTGAGCAATTGTCTTCGTTTTAAATCTGGAGGGGCGTCAGTGTTCATAATCGATGCCTCACATAACGTTATTGTTGGATTGAACGCTCATGACAGAGCGTCCGTGCGGCAGTAAAAAAAGCGGTGGCAGAAACAAAATCCATTTTGTCTTTCTGCAGGCGAGCGCCTGCCCGGCCAATGACTTCAAGGCCTGTGCCACCACTGAAAATCAGCGTGTTGTCTTCCTTTAACGCGTTGTTCTGCGCGCCCTCAACGATTAACGATGAGTGCGTGCAACCTTGCGGTTGGTGTATTCGTCGAGGCTGTTTGCCACCCCTAGCGCCAGATTCACGGCGCACCATTGCAGCGGCTCTGGCAATGTTTTCGGGGTTTTGTGGCGCAGCGCAGCGAGCAACGGATGCTCGATGCCGCCGATTCTTTCCGCCAGCAGATGCCCGATCAGCGACTGGGTGGCGATGCCGTGTCCGGAGCAGCCTGCGGTGTAGATAATGTTGTGGTGGGTTCCGGTTTCGCCCACCACCGGCAACGCGTCGTAGGCCATGCTGACGTAGCCGCTCCAGCACGATTGAATACCAATACCGCGCAAAGTCGGGAAACGTGCCCCCAGCGTGTTTTCCAGCTCGCGGTAGGCAACATCGTCGGGAATGTTCGGGGTTTTGGAACCGTAGACATAGCCGAGCCGTTTGGTGGTCAGCAGCAACGTATTACGCGCCGTCAGACGATGGCTTTCCATGGTCCAGTGCGGTGTCATCAACCCTTCCCGTCCTGCCCATCCCAATGACGCCAACTGCTGCGCAGACAATGGCTCGGTTTCGACTGCCGACACCCGAAATGGAACAATCTTGTCGCGCAGAAGCCCGATTTGCGGCGTATAGGCATTGGTGGCCAACACCAAATTCGGGGCTGTCGCACGACCGTGCGTGGTTTGGCAGGTGATCGTCGGCCCATCGGAATACGACACCAACTTCGTATTCTCATACAGTTTCACGCCTGCCTGGAGCGCCGCCCGCCGCAGTCCCATCACGTATTTGCCGGGGTCCAGCGTACCGCCATGGCGTTGCAGGCAGCCAAACAGAAATGCCGGTGGAATCCCCCGTGCGCGCATTTGAGCCTGATCCAGAAACTCGGTACGGGAGCCAAGTTCGTCACCCACTGCCATACTCTTGCGTAGCTTTTTCTCCTGGGAA
Organism: Pseudomonas sp. B21-019; assembly: GCF_024749225.1. Classification (NCBI taxonomy): domain Bacteria; kingdom Pseudomonadati; phylum Pseudomonadota; class Gammaproteobacteria; order Pseudomonadales; family Pseudomonadaceae; genus Pseudomonas; species Pseudomonas sp. B21-019. The sequence goes on along the minus strand of NZ_CP087193.1, from coordinate 3,133,507 downwards.
GGATGGATGCCCGCCCTGATGATTCCCGAGGCGTTGTAGTCGCAGTCGATACCCAGTTCGCGCAATCGGCCTTCGACGTAGGCGACACCTTCGTCGTAGAACCTGACGATGTTTTTCGCCTTTTCGTGACCGACACGTTTCAAGAACAGCTCGAACTCAATGCCGATGCTTCCGCCCAGATAACCGGCATTGCGACCACTGGCACCGAAACCGGCAAATTCCTGTTCAAGGATGATTACCTTCGCACCCAGCGCCGTAAGCTCCAGGGCGGTAGACAGCCCGGCAAAACCGGCACCGATCACGATGACATCCGCGCTGACATCGCCTTCGAGCTCCGGCTGCAGATCAACCGGACTCTCGACCCAGCCACCCAACCGGCGGAAATGCCCGCCGGCAAAGTGGCTTTCCAGCTCTTGCGCTTGATAGGTCATGGACATGTGATGCGCTCCTATCGACTCAGGATGTGAATAGCGACCGCTGCTTCCTCAACACCTTGAAGACCGCCGCCGTTTTCCTGGATGGCATGCCGCGCGCCGTGTACCTGGCGCGCCCCGGCTTCCCCGCGCAATTGAGTGGTCAACTCGTACAATTGGCCGATCCCCGTTGCGCCGAGCGGATGACCTTTGGACTCCAGGCCGCCGGAGGTATTGATCGGTATGCGGCCACCCAGGGTGAAATCGCCCCGTTCGGCGCAAATTCCACCCTCCCCCAGCGGCGCCAGTCCGAGATTTTCCGACTGGATGATTTCCCCCATTGCCGAAGCGTCGTGAACTTCGGCCACATGCATGTCCTGCGGGCCGAGTCCGGCGATCTCGTAGGCCTGGCGCGCAGCCAACAGGCTGACGTGCTTGTGCGGCTCATCCAGTCCACGCAAGGTGAAACTGCGGATCACGCTGGCGGCGATTCGCACACAACGTTTCGGATCGGCCCCGATGCGTTTCAGGCCCGCCTCGGTGCAAATGATCGCGGCGGCCGCGCCGTCGGACAACGGCGCGCACATCGGTAACGTGATCGGATAGGTGATCGGTGGCGCCGCCAGTACCTCTTCGATGGTGAAGGTCTTGCGAAATTGCGAATAAGGGTTGTGCACCGAGTGTTGATGGTTCTTGGCACACACCGCCGCGATCTGCCGCTGTGTGGTGCCGTAGGTCTTCATGTGCCAACGGCACATGGCGGCATAAATGGCCATGAACTTGCTGTACGGGCGATCAGACTCCGAGCCTGGCGGAACAACGATGCCCTCCCCCATTTTTACCAGCGTGGCGTAGTTCTCCTCGGCGGTGGAAACATCCCAGCCGGTTTCGAACAGTGCCAGTGCCCGCGACTTGTCCGGCACGTTCATTTTCTCGGCGCCCAACGCTAACACCACATCGGTAGCCCCCGAGCGCAAGCTCTGCACCGCCAGATGAACCGCAGTACTGCCCGAGGCACAGGCGTTTTCGACGTTGTAGACCGGCACACCTTCGATGCCGATCTTGCTGCACATCACCTGCCCCGGGATGGAGAGCTGGCCTTGTAGATGGCCGTTGGTGATGCCGGCGTAAAACACTGCCTCGATGTCGGAGCGTTGGGCGCGGGCGTCTGCCAGAGCCCCCTGCAACGCCTCCAGAGCCATATCCTGAAGGCTACGCTCCAGATGACGTCCGAATTGGGTCATGGCGATGCCGGCTATGTAAATGGGTTCCATCACTTAACTCCTCGACGTCAGATCTGCCGATCAACGCTTTGCCAGTACTGGGCACGCAGATCCTTCTTCAACACCTTGCCAACAGGACTGCGTGGCAATGCATCAATGAAATCCACAGTTTTCGGAGACTTGACCGATCCGAGTCGGTCTTTGCAGAGACTGATCAGTTCTTCGGCGGTGACGCTTTGTCCAACACTCAGCTCGACGACGGCCTTGACGCTCTCGCCCCACTGATCGTCCGGAACACCGATCACCGCGCAGTCCTGCACTGCCGGATGGGCCCAAAGCACCTGCTCGACCTCGCTCGGATAAACGTTGAAACCACCGGAGATGATCATGTCCTTCTTGCGGTCGGTGATGTGCAGGTAGCCATGGGGGTCGAGATGGCCGATATCACCGGTGTGCAGCCAACCGTCGATGATGGTTTCGGCGGTTTTTTCCGGGTCCTTGTAATAACCCTTCATGACCAGGTCACCGCGTACGCAGATCTCGCCGGACTCGCCCTGGGCGAGAATCTCCCCGGCGTCGCTGAGGATCTCGACGCGAATCAGCGGATTGGGGCGGCCGACCGATGACAGACGCTCGTCCGATGCCAGTCGTCCACCTTGCAGATGCTCGGCGGGCGGCAGGTTGGAAATCGATGCGGGCGCTTCGGTCTGGCCGTATCCGCCGGCCATCACCGGGCCAAAGGTTTCGATCGCTTGCTTGAGCTTCTCCACCGACATTGGCGCCGCGCCGTAAAGAAAGTATTTCAACGAGCTGAAATCGACCTTCTGCGCCAGATTTGGAACATCCAGCAGGCGATAGATCACCGTCGGTGGCAGAAAAGTCTCGGTGACCTTGTACTTCGGAATCATCGCCAGCATCAGCGCCGGGTCCGGCTTGGTGATAACTACCACGGTGCCGCCCCGCGAGGTGCACGGCAGGGACAGTGTGCCGGCAGTATGGGTCATCGGTGCCGCCGCCAGGTTGACCGGTGGATGCTCATCCCCATAAGGGAAGTTGATCATGAAGTGCGCACAGAACGTCTGGATGCTGCGATGGGTGTTCATCACACCCTTCGGCAAGCCTGTGGTGCCACCGGTTGGCGAAATCGCCACTACATCGTCGAGTTGATACTCGACCTTGGGTGGCGTGTTCGGCTGACCTTCGATCCAGACTTTAAGCGAAGGTGCTTCGGGCAGATGTTCGTCGATGCAAATCCATAAACGGATTTTCGGCAGGCTCGGGCGCAACGCGTCGATGATGGATGCGAACTCCTTCTGGAAAAACAGCACCTCGCAGTCGAACGCATCGAGCACATGACGGTTCTCTTCGGCACTGTTGCGAGCTCCAACCGGAATCCAGCACATGTTGGCGCGCCAGAGACCCAGTGTGCACGTCCAGGCCACGGCATCGTTGGCCGACCAGATCGCACCCTTGGTGCTCTTGGGCAAACCCTCGGCCAACAGTGCATTGGCGATACGGCATGACAAGTTGCGGACGTCGGTAAAGGTGAAAACCCGGTCATCCTGGATATACGCCGCGCCGTGCGGATTGATCCGCCAGCCACGGTCGAAGAAATCAATAATCGCCATGTCGGTCACTTCACAGTTGGGTAACGGTTGCGCGAGCCAGGCCACGCTGTTCGAGGAAGCCCAGCAGGTAGCGATGACCGAAGGCTTTCGAGGCCGAGGAGAAACCGACCTTGGCGCTATCGTTGTTCAACAGCTTGACCACGGCTGCCGCATGCAAGGCGCCGGTGGCGATGTAGGGCGTGATGCCGTGCACGGTGGCACGCACCGCTGTCAACTGACCGCGGCCGATCGCGAAGTCGACGGTGCGTTGCAAGGTGCTGCGCTCGCGCGGTGGCATGCTCGGCGTGGTCGACTGCACGAGGCTATTGATCACCGCGTCCTGCTGCTCTTTCGGCAGGTGTTTGTACTCGGCTTCCCACTTCTCACCCAGGCCGTGGACCATTTTCATCACCGGGTTGTCGTAGAAACCAACGCAGGACATGCAACTGCGCACCCGGCTATCCTCCTCATAGAACACCGGCAACGAAGTGCCGCCCCATGGCAGGCAGAACACCGACTCCAGCAGATCGGGACAGACCACGTTGAAGCTCGTATTCGGCGCATATGGCACCAGTGCCTTCTCCCACAGATAGGCGCCGGGGTAGCGCATGCCTTCGAAAATGGTGGCCGTTGAACCAACGGTCACACCGGCGGCACCGGTACGTGGCCCACGGGTCAGGGTTGCGGTTTCCAGCGAATCGACGCCCGGAGTTTCCAGGGCCAGCTCGGCGGCGATCTCGGCGTAGGTGTACATGTACGCGAGCGATGGGGACAGCAGCAGCCCAGCCTGGCGGTATAGCTCGCCAAACTGGTCGCGCAAGGCACGAATGTGCGCTTGCTCACCGGCAGGATCCAGATAATGACAGCCGGCCTTCAATGCCGCTTCAACGGCGGTCAGGCCAAAATTGATGAATGGGCCGACCGTGTTACAAACCACGCGCGCGCCTTTGAACACCGAAGTCAACGCTTCGACCTCGTGGGGGCACTCAATGATTTCGTAGGTCGCCGACTCCAGGCCGACAACGCGTTGCGCCATCATTTCCTGGGCACGGCCGGCGTTGCGCGCCACGGCGGTGAACGGGATGTGCTGGTCGATCAACCAGTCCATGATCAGCATGCCGGTGTAACCACTGGCGCCGTAGACAACCACAGGATATTTGGCCATCGGGATGTACCTCATTGTTGTTATTGGATGAGTGATGTCGGGTGAATCTTCAGGGTCAGTTGTTCGCCCAGCCTTCGGCATAAAGCTGCTGGGCCAGCAGCCCCAGACGCATGGTCAGGACACGGTTTTCGCCGTCCTCGATCAATGAGGACTGGGTGTCGCGCAATAGCTTCTCGATCGGGTATTCGCGGGTGGTGCCGTTGCCACCGAACAGGCGGAAGGCTTCTTGCACAACGGCCATCGCCTCTTCGGTCACCGTGACCTTGGCAGCAGCTGTGGCGTAGGGATGGGTTTGCGGCGACAGACGCGCGAAGCTCAGCGAACGTCGGGCGACAGCGCGGGCGGCCTCGACACGGCGCAGCATTTCGCCCAGACGCAGGCGGGTCATCTGGTGGTCGATCAACTGATGACCGCCCTGGCGGCGTTCATGGCAGTACTGCAACGCCATCTCGAATGCGGCGCGCGCGACGCCGGTGAACACCTGGCTCATGTGCGTGCCGGCAAACGACCAGGAAGAGCTGACGGCGCCGTAGTAGTTTTCGCGCTCGGCGATTGCAAAGCGCCGGGGCACTCGCACGCTGTCGAAGTAGATTTCGCCTTGTGGCAGGGAACGCTGACCGATCTTGTCCAGCGGCTTGCCTTTAGACACGCCTTTGAGATCAAGCGGAATGATCACCGCAATACCATGCGGCCGACCGTTGGCATCGTAGAAACCGTCACCGTAATCGGCGCAGATCATACCCAGCGCGACCTGCGCGACGGCTCCGTTGGATACCCACGCCGAGCTTTGACCGTTGAGGATGATTTCATCGCCGACCACTTTGGCGGTCAGGTTGCCGATATTTCCAGGCTTTCCTGCCGGCCAGTCACGCGCCATATCGAAGATCTGGTTGTCGCTACCACGATCGGGTTGGGTGGCCATCCAGCAACCGATCCGGCCCTGGCAGAGCTCGGCCAATTCGGTATTGCCGGCGGCGACGGCCATTTGCAGCGGGAAGTCAGCACAGCCAAGGGAAACTGCCAGGCCGGCATCGCCCCAACCGAGTTCTTCGCCGATCAGTGATTCGATCCGTATCGCCATATCCGGTGGCAACTGTGCCAACAGCGCCGGATCAAGACCCAACTTGGCGAACTCGCTGAACATCGAATAGTAAGGCGAGCCTGGGGCAATCACCTCTTCCGGTGTCATGCGGTCCAGCTCACGCCCCAAGGGGCGCAACACCTCTTTGGCGAAGCGGTGGACGGAGGCCTGAATCGCAGCCTCCTCTTCTGTCAGCGGTGTTTCGAAGCCGGAGAGCCCGGCAGCTGGCAGGGTAAGCGTCGATTTGAGCGAGATCATCAGAGTACCTCCATCGAGAATGGCAGGCCGTTGCGCTTTGCAACGTTCTGCGTCTTGTTATTTGAGATCGACTCTAACAAGCAAAATTATTTAACGCAACAACTGTTATGCTTATTATTTTGCGCGTGAAAAAACGCTTTCAGGCACGGGGGAACCGGCCGAAAATCAGCAGGAAGTTTTAGAAAATGACCAAGCCAAATGTCGGGAAACGGGTATCGCGCTAGCCTCCCGACATCGCAGCGGCATCAGTGCTGAGGGACGACGCCTCGTCGTGAAAACAGAATCGGTGAGCCGTCACTGTTCAGCAGCGACGCCGTGAGCGAAACACCGTCGCCGCTGGGTTGCTCGTGAAAACTCTGTCCACCGTCGTCACTGCGCACAATCAAACCGTCGAGTCCCACCGCGATGACTTTTCGCTCTGAGACATCGATGGCTGTGACTGAACTTTTGCTTTGCAGCGGCACGCGCTGCCAGCTCGAGCCGTCTGCGGAACCATGCAGCAGCGTGCCACGTTGTCCGCCCACCAGCAGTGAGCTGTCACTCAGGACTGCCCCCGTCCACAACGTGCCGCTGTAGCCGGTATCCAGGTAGCGCCAGTGCTTGCCCCGATCGTCGGAGCGCAACAATTGGCCGCGCTCTGCGGTGGCATACAAGTGCCCTTTTTCATCGGCAAACAGTCCCATCAGATTCAGGTCGGCACGACTCGATCCGGGTGGCGCGTCGATTTTCTGTTCGATCCAGGTCTTGCCGCCGTCATCGGTTGTCAGCACCAGCGACCACAGTCCCACTGCGACGCCTTGCGTCGGGTTGAAGAAGTGCACGGCAAACAATGGCCGGTCTTCTGCACTGGATAATCGTTGAACCTGCCAGACATCACCGCCATCGCTAGTGGCGAGAATTGCTCCCCAGTGGCCGACGGCCCAACCCTGTTTGGCATCGGCAAAGGAAACACCGGTCAACGGAGTGGACAACGGTACGGAAGTCGCCTGACGAAAGCGCTGCCCGTGGTCATCCGACAACAACACCATGCCGTGATCGCCGACGGCAACGGTTCGCTCCCCGGCCCAGGAAGCGCTCAACAGCGTGGCGGCACTGGCGTTGGCGGTTTGCGTCGCGGGTACGGCCGGCAAGGGAGAAGCCTGTAGCAATGCCGGCAACATAAGAACAATCAAAGGAATCAGGTTTCGCATCGGGGTCTCCTCAATGCACCAGTGAGCCGATCAGGCGCACCGGGCGCCGCCGTGGGAATGTCCGTTCCAGCCACACGGCGAATGCAGGCAGTACGGTCATGGCCATGACCATGTTGACCAGGAACATGAAGGCCAACAGCTTGCCCATGTCGGCCTGGAACTTGAGATCGGAAAACGCCCAGGTGGCCACGCCCACTGCCAGCGTGATGGCGGTAAAAATCGTTGCCACACCCACCTCCAGCAAGGCGTGCTCGACGGCCTTGGTGATCGGCTGCCCTAGAGCCTGGTGCAGTTGCAGACGGTTGTAGATGTAGAAGGCGTAATCCACGCCGATGCCGACGGCCAGTACCATTACCGGCAAGGTGGCGATGGTCAGGCCGATTTGCAGCTCCTTCATGAACCAGTAGCCGATGAAGGTGCCGAGTGTCAGCGGCAGGCAGCACACCAGCACGGCGCGCCAGTCGCGGTAGACGATAAACACCAGCAGAGCGATCGCGGCATAGACGTAAAGCATCATCGGCAGCTCGCTGCGTTCCACCTCTTCGTTGATCGCAGCGATCACCCCGGCATTGCCGGAAGCCAGGCGTACGCTCACCCCATCCTGAGTGAACTGAGTACGAAATGCCTTGGCGGCGGCGATCACTCGGTGAATGGTCGTCGCCTTGTGATCGGCGAGAAACAGATGCACCGCCGTCATGCTGCAATCGGGACGCATCATTCCTGGCACGCGAGCCACCTCGGCGGCCATCGATGAGTAGTTGGTCGGGTCGATGGGTACCGCGTTCATTTTCGGGTTGCCCTCGTTATAGCCCTCGTTGAACTGTCGCAGACTGTTGGAGAACGAGGTGACCGACACCACCCCTGGCACGCCCTGCATCGCCCAGACAAAGCGATCCTGGTACTGGCCGAGGGCGACGTCTTCGCAGGCGTTCGTCCCTGCGTCGACTTTGGCCTCGAAGACCACGCTGAGCCAATCCAGGCCGATGTCATAGTTGCTGGCGATGGAGACCGCATCGCGATTAAAGCGTGCGTCCTCGCGCAACTCCGGTGCACCGGCTTGCAAGGAGCCGACAACCCGATCATGGCTCTGCCAGGCCGCCGTGACAAAGATCAGCACGGCCATGCCCAGCACCCAGCGCACGTTGTGCCATTCGGTCAATCGGGCAAAACCGTGCAACCAACGGGCACGACGCTGGCGGGAAATTTCTTCGGCCGCGGCGTAGCCCGAGTCGACTCGCAGCATCGACGCCACCACCGGCAGCATCACCAGATTGGTGATGATCTTGAACGCCACCCCGAGCGAAGCGGTGATGGCCAGCTCCCGAACCATGGGAATCGGGATCAGCAACAACGTCACGAACGACACGAATGCGGTCACCAAAGCCAGCGTGCCTGGGATCAGCAACCCGCTGAAACTGGCCCGTGCCGCACCCTCCACCGACTTGCCGCAGGCGATTTCACGGATGATGAAATTGATCTGCTGAACGCCATGGGACACGCCAATGGCAAACACCAGAAAAGGCACCAAGACCGCCAGTGGATCAAGTCCGTAGCCGAGCAAACGCAGGGCGCCAAACTGCCAGATCAACGACACCAGCGAACAGCCCACCGCCAGCAACGTGAAACGCAGCGAATGGCAATACCAGTACACCGCAGCAGCCGTCAGCAGTAGCGCCAGCAGGCAGAACTCCAGAACCGCCGAGGCACCTTCGGCAATGTCACCGATCTGCTTGGCGAAACCGATGATCTGGAGCTCGAAGTCTTTGTCTTCAAACTGACTGCGAATTTTTTGCTCCAGGACCCGGTTGTACGCCACATAGTCGAGGCGTTGGCCGTCAGCATCGAATTCGTTGAGATCCACGGTGATCATCGCGCTGCCCTGATCGCGAGCCACCAGTGTTCCGATAAAGCCGCCCTGCGCCGTCGAGTCGGCGATCATTGCAATGCTCGCCTCATCGAGACTCTCAGGCGTCACCGTGCCCGGCACCAATGGATCGGCACGAAAGCCCTCCTCGGTGATTTCGTTGACGAACGCGTTGGGCGTCCATAATGAACGCACGCTGCTGCGCGAGACGTTGGGCAGGAAAATCAGGGCCTGGGTTACATCATAAAGACGTTTGAGCCCTGCTCTGCTCCAGATCGTTCCACTCCGAGCCTTGACCACTACCGTGAGCCGGTTTGCACCGAGCAGATCATTGCGATACGTCTCGAAGGTTTCGATGTACTCATGGCCGATGGGCAGCTGTTTCTCAAACCCGGCTTCCATGCGCAACTGCACCGCAAACCAGGCCATGCCCACGGTGAACACGGCCAGGCTCAACAGCGTCAACAGGCGATGGGTAAACAACCACTGCTCGATGCGCGGCAACACGCCGCGCACTTTGGTTTCTGTCATTTTCAGCGAACTATTCACGGCGCGCCTCACAGGGTTCGGGAAACCACAAGACCGACGTAATCACGATCACGCAGCAGTTGATCGTAAGGGGTCTTGCCGCCCATGAACTTCGCGTAGTTGGCAGAGATCTGCCAGCTCGCCGGATTGCGCACGAAGTTGAGGTACAGGTTCATGCTGCTGGCATCTTCGGTGAACGTCGCCGACAGATTGGGTGTGCGTCCCTTGATTGATCGCGAATAGAACACCCCCGGCGTGACCTGCCAGCCAGGAATCAGCGTGTTGTCATACGTCAGGCTGAAATCGAGGCTGATCCCGGAAGAGGTTTTGTTGCCCTTGGCGCTCGGCGGGATGGCCGGATCCAGTTGCCAGGTATTGAGGCCGGCGGCAATCGGTTCGCCGGCGTAGTCGTTATGCAGGCCCGGGTATTTCACGACCACCAGTTCGCTCAACAGCGTGCCGGTGCTGGCACCGGTGAAGTCGAGCAATGTCGGCGAGTTGGACGGCGTCATGCTGTAGATGCCGGTCAGGTGCCATTGCAGTTTCTTTTCGTCTTTCCAGCATTTGCCACCGTTGCTGGCACAGGCGTCGATTACCGGGTTGAGCGGTACCGCGTCTTTGGGACGGTATGACAGTTCTGTGCCCACCGCCCAGTCGCCGATCGGCATATTGGCGCTGATGCCGTACATCATGCGGTCTTCCGGGTACTCCCATGTTTGCGCCAGGGCGAAGGTTTCAGGGTCCAGCACCTGCATCGTCAGTGACGGCAGCTTGTCGTGATAACGCATCACATACAGGCCAAGGTTGAGATCGGTGTTGTCTGGCTGCCAGCGCAGCGAAACACCCCATTGGCCGCCGTTGCGTGCGTCTTTTTCGTCGTAACCGTAGGCGCCCCTGCCCTCGCCCAGCGCGTGGGTGGTGGACCAGTAACTGCCCACGGGTGGTAACTCGCTTTTGTTCCAGTTGAATTGCCAATACGCCTCGATGTTTACGCCGGAACCGAGCCCGGACGCGAGGCTCAACATCGGCGCCGGCAGCAGGGCTTCCTTGAGCTGGGTGCCGGGTCGCGACAACGCCATGACATCGTAAGCGTTGGTATTGTTGATGCCGCCGGCAGCGAACAAGCTCTCGCCCCAGTTGATTACCTGATTGCCCAGACGAGCGCGGACACGCTGGTCACCGACATCGAAGCTCTTGCTCACCCACAGATCGAGCAGGCGAGCCTTGAACTCCAGATCATCCCGAGCATCGCTGGTGAGGCCGTCGTTGCCGACGCCTTCTGGCCGGTTGGCCGACAACGCGCCGCTGGTGTCGGTCGCCGCAAAATCACGGATCCAGCTACCGCGCGCCATGAACGTGTAGTCTTCGGGAAACTTCAGCACCAATTCATGGGTGCCCTTGATGTAGTTGGTGAACAAGTCACCCCTGTCGTAGTTCAGGTCGCCCTGATCACCGATATTGGCGCTGGGCGACAGACAACCGCTGGGAGGGTTGTGCCCGCTGGCCCCACTGGTGATGAGGTTGCAGCCGCGAGACTCGGTGCGCAGCCCCATGCCCACAGCGAGGGTGGAATCAAATGAGCCGTGAATGTTTTCGGTTTCAAAGGTGAACGCCATGGCAAATGGGGTTGCACACGCGATGACAAGACCTGAGGTTTTACTGATTATTTTTTTCATGTCTGTTCCCGGAAACTGCTGTTAGCGTTCGCTGGTGGCGCGCAGATTGTCTGAGGTGTAGAAGTCGCGTTTCAGACGAGGGTTGTTGGCGCTATCGGTCAGCCAGCGATGGTCGTTCTTGCCGGTACCAATTGATGTCATGTCGTACAGGTAGCGACCATCAACGAGGTTGTATTGCGCCTGGGCTTCCATATCGCAGGTGCCAGTCTCGTAGACCGGGATCGTGTAACCCTCGCGGACTTTCCAGATTTGCCCTTGCTTGTCGTAATCCACCGCCATCAGCGCGTTCCAGCTGTCTTCGTCGATGTAGAACAGGCGCTTCGGCGCCTGATGGCGCATGCCCTGGCGTACAGTGGCCTCGACCACCCAGACACGGTGCATTTCATAGCGGCGCGATTCGGGGGCGATGAAGTCGCGCTTGGCCACATCCTCGATCTTCGCCGAGTTGTCGTAGGCACCGAACGAGTTGTAGGGCACGAGCATTTCCTGCTTGCCGACCAGCTTCCAGTCGAAGCGATCCATCGGGCCGAAGAACACATTGGACTCATCGATGGTGTACTGGTTATCGAGACCGATTTGCGGCGCATCGTAGGAATACGCCGGCATGCGACGTACGCGGCGCTGGCCCGGGAAGTAGTAGAACGTGGTGGCTTGCTCGCCAGCCTTGGTAGTCACCACCCCGGCCTGCCCGGCAAGGGCTGCGGGGTCGGAGTAGCTGAAGTAGGTCGCGACTTCGAGGCGATCGAATGAGGAAAACAGCGCACTGCCCTTCACTCCCCATGGCGTGTACATGAACCAGTCGGTGGAGGTTCGCAGCCAGTCTTCACTGCCCTTGCGTGGCGAAATCCCGGAAACGGTTTTCGACATATCGAAGCCGACGCCGCGGTAGCGCATTTTCATGTTCCACATGACCTCGGCACCCGAGGTCGGAAACGGAAACGGAATACCGGGCACGTAGGCTTCCTGCAGCGCCAGGCCATCGCCGTCGAGTTTGGCGAAACCGACGTTCTTTTTGGTGTTTTCTGCAACGAAATCGGGTACGCCACAACTGCGACGCGTCGGGTACACATCCATCCGGTAACCCGGAATCTTTTTGAACATTTCCACCTGGCCAGGCGAAAGCTTGCTGGCGTATTTCGCGACGTTGCCCGAATCGATTCTGAACAGCGGTTTGTCGTCCTTGAACTTCCATTGCTGCCCGCGCACTTGGCCATGACTCCAGCTGGCACCCTGTGGGCCTGGTGGCGTCCAGGCCGGAATGACACCATCGGCGCTCGCCGCGACCTCGCCTCCCAGTGGGGTCAATTGGGTACCGAGCAACGCAGGATCCTTTTCTGCCGCTTGCCCCGTACAGATGAAAGCCGATGCGGCGATGGCCGCAATCAGATGTCTGATCCCGCCCCGTGTGAAGACTTCATTATTGGGGCACTCAATTACTGTGTTCATTGGAGGATCCTCGTGGGCCTTGATCAGCAATGTGTCCGTTTTTAAGGCGGTAACACGTTGCCTGCGCTAACCTAATCATCTGACTTGATCAAATGACCAAGTCGTTTGATCAAAGCAAGGCCGGTGCCAAGATCCACAGCGTTGGAAATAGTTGTTTTTTATCAATCGATTGGGAGAACCTCGGGAAGATTTGGCCAACGATGTTTTCGCAAAACGTAGCTAGGTGTTTCGTTGGCACGCACCAAACCGGGAATTAACGAAACACTCGTTACCAATAATGGTGCAACGGTTTCGGAACGCACAGGCATCCATGACGTTTGGCGATTCGTTGCTGTAGCATCCGCTAGCGTCGACACCGCCCACCGCCGTCACGGGGGCGCCAGGAAATATTGGAGATTGCTGATCTATGGCCAGAATGGGCGCTGAATTACGCAGGCAGGATTTCGTTGAAGCGACGGTCAAGGTGATTGCCGAACACGGCGTCGCCAATGCGACTACCCGGCGCATTGCGGCGGCGGCCGGTTGTCCCTTGGCATCGTTGCACTACGTGTTCCACACCAAGAACGACCTCTTTTATGCAGTCTACGAATCGCTGTTCAATCTGCCCCATCAAGCCCTGGAGCATGTGCCTGCCGGGACGACAGCCGCTGAAACCGCGGCGGAAGTTTTACGGCAATTGATCACGTGGTTCATCGACCATCCGGACGCGGCCAAGGCGCAGATAGAGTTGTTCTTCTGGGCGATGCGCAATGACCCCGAAATGGCGAGCAAGATCTACTCAGTGGCCATCGAGGCGACGGAGCGGGCGCTGGAGCGAGCCATGGGGGCTGAGCTGGAAGAGGCTTTTTTGAAGGCTGTGAGCCGACTGCTGATTCATCTGGTCGATGGGTTGACCATTGCGTGGTCCGCCCATGGCGATCTGCAACGCCTGAGGACCGAAACCGAGACGGCTTGCACTGCGCTGGCCCTTTTGGTGGCCAGTCACTGAGCGGATCATCAAATGCTGCTGACCAGATGGCCGCCATCCACGGCCAGCACACTGCCAGTCATGAATGTACCGGCGTCGCTCGCCAGCAGTAGAAAGGGGCCTGCCAGTTCGTGCAGCTCGCCCAATCGGCGCATGGGCACCAGCTCACGAATGTAGCTGTTGCCCTTGTCGCCGTCGAAAAAGTCTTCGTTCATTTCGGTCTTGAAGTAGCCCGGTGCGATGGCGTTGACCCGGATGTTGTACCGCGCAAGTTCCAGCGCCAGTGACTTGGTCAATTGCACCACGCCGGCTTTTGCGGCGCAGTAATGGCTGTAACCGGTTCCGACGCGCAATCCAAGGATCGAGGCAACGTTGACGATGCTCCCGCTACGCCCGGCCTTGGCCAGCCGTTGCGCGGCGACCTGAGCCACCCGCCAGACACCGTCCAGATTGGTCGAAAGCATGGCGCGCCACTGCTCTTCGCTGATCTCCAGCGGGCGCTGGCCGTTGCCAATGCCGGCGTTATTGAGGACCACATCGACCACGCCGAAATGCGTCTGGGCAACATCGAAGGCCGCCTCGACGCTGGCCCGGTCAGTGACGTCGAGCGCGACCGACAGCGCCTGGCCGCTCTCCCACTCAATGTCCCTGGCCACTTGTTCAAGCCTTTCGAGGCGCCGCGCAGTCAGAACCACCCGGGCGCCGGCACGAGCGGCGACCCGTGCCAGGTGCGCACCGATGCCGCTGGAGGCACCGGTGATCAACACGGTTCGGTCGGCAAGGGAAAAGTTCTGGGCGAAATCGTGAGTCATCAATACACCTCGAAAAGAATGACGGTACGTCTTGCGCTAGCGCGTTTTACAGGCAGACAGGCCCCCTTCCTCCGGGTTCGGGCCAGGGTATGGGTGATGCGTGGTCGCCCTTATCCTGGCGCTCCCCCGGAGAAAGAGGATTTTTCAGATTTTTTCGATGCGACACTTGCCGGCGGCGACCAGACGCTCCAGCAGCGCCGCCGGCCGGAACCACATCTCGCCGTATTCGCCCAGCACGTGGCGATAGTGGAGGATGCGATTGAGCACCGTGTCCAGGCCCAACTGTTCTGCGTAATGCATCGGGCCGCCGAGATGGGCGGGAAATCCGTAGCCGTTGATCCACACCAGATCAATGTCGCTGGCGCGCAAGGCAATGCCTTCGTCCAGCAAGCGGATCCCCTCGTTGATCATCGTGAACAAGCAACGATCATGGATCTCCAGGTCTTCAATGCAACGCCGGGTAACGTTGAGTTCCCTGGCAAGCTGTTCGGCCAGCGTGACGATCTCTTTGTCTTCCGTACGGCTACGTCCTTCGTAGAGATAAAAGCCACGCCCACTCTTCTGACCGTATCGCCCCAAGGCATACAGTTCTTCAGCGAGGCAGCAATAGCTTTGGTCATGGGCAATGGCCGCGCGATTAGCCTCGCGCATCAAGAAACTCACATCGATACCGGCCAGATCCAGCATGCTGAATACACCCATGTTCAAATCCAGACCGGTCAGCACAGCATCGACCTGTGCCGGTGTCGCCCCCTCCAACACCAGGCGATGGGCTTCGCGGGCATAAGGTTCGAGCATGCGATTGCCAATAGAACCTGCGCCGTTCCCCGAGATGACCGGAAGCTTGCCGATACGCCCGGCGATGTCCATGGCGGTGGCCACCACGTCCGGCGCCGTGGCTTGGCAACGCACAATTTCCACCAGACGCATGACGTTGGCAGGAGTGAAAAAATGCAGACCAATCACATCTTGCGGGCGGGAAACGGTCGCCGCGAGCGCGTCGATATCGAGCGATGAGGTGTTGGTCGCGAGAATGACACCCGGCTTGCAGAACTTCTCCAGAGAGAGAAACACCTGCTGTTTGATTTCCATCTTCTCGCACACCGCCTCGATGACCAGGTCGGCATCAGACAGGTCTGCATAGTCGAGCGTGCCAAACAACAACTCCATCCGCTGTTGCACTTGTACGGCGCTCAGCTTTCCGCGCTTGACGCTAAGTTGATAGTTTTCGCGAACTCGCTCGAGGCCACGATTCAGCGTACGACCATCTAGGTCCATTAACGCCACGGGAATGCCGACATCGGCGAAGTTCATGGCGATACCACAACCGAGGGTGCCGGCACCGATTACCGCAATCTTGTTGATCTTGCGCAGTGCAACGGCTGCCTCGATCTGCGGAATACGCCGGGCTTCACGTTCAGCGAAGAACACATGGCGCAGCGCCCTGGACTGGCGTGACGCCTCAGCCTGCTTGAACAACGTCAGTTCCCGCACGAGCCCTTCTTCCATCGGCAACAGGCAGGCTGCTTCCAACGCAGAGAGCACCAGACGTGGCGCCAGACGGCTTTTCCAGCGGGGTTCATGCTCAACGCGGTAACGCGCGAGGAAATCATCCGGCAGGTCTTCGGCGGGGTTTGGCCAGGCCTCTGCCGGCCGCGCCGGGGCGCCGCAGTCGATCAGCTCATGGGCATAAGCACGCGCTTCATCCAGCAATTGCTCGGCACTGGTGGCGATGCGGTCGAGGATGCCTAGCATGCGAGCGCGCTCAGCATCGATCTGTTCACCGGACAGAATCAGGTTCAGTGCCGATTCGGCGCCGATCAGCCTGGGCAGGCGTTGAGTTCCGCCAGCGCCGGGTAACAGGCCCAGATTGATTTCCGACAGTCCCATCCGCGCGCCCGGCTCGCCAATCCGGTATCCACAGGCCAGGGCCAGCTCCAGCCCTCCTCCCAGCGCCAGTGTGCCGAGCGCGGCAACCAACGGTTTATGGATTTCGCTCAGGCGTGTCAGGGTGCCGGGCAAGCTGGGTTCGGCAAAGCAGGCCTCGGTGCCAAACTCCTTGATATCGGCACCGGCACTGAACAGCCCCTGTGCGCCATAGAGAATAATGGCCCCCACGGTAATGTCGGCAGCAGCGCGCTCGCAGGCATTGATGAGAGCTGCGCGCAATGACTGATCGAGTGCGTTGACCGGTGCACGGTTCAGGCCTATCAGGGCCAGACCGTCTTCGACACGGTAGTGGATGAGGTCGCACATTGGGGAGCCCTTACTGGCATTTCCAGGGTATTGAAATCGGCGTTCTTCAGCTCGGAAACGGCGGTTTATCAAAAACTTCTGAAGACTTCGCCCATGCTGGCGACGGGATAATTCGGCTGGGAGACCGCCACGTGCCTGGATACCGCGGAGCCAAAAGCGCCATAGGAACCCCGCGAGTAGAAGCTATGAATGGAGTAAATGGCGAGTGAGATCAGGGTCACGGCCAGGCAGGAAAAAAGAATCGGGCGCATCGGAAACCTCCGTCATCTGGCGGGAGCCAAATGCAGTGTCTTTTGTTATTGAGGGTTTCGATTCTGGGTACTGGCAGATGCAAAAGCTTGGCAGATCACGCCATGTTTTTTGCAGATCATGACACTCAAAAACATTATTGATGTGGGCAACCTTGAGAGCCACAACTGAGCAAATAATGTCTCAAATGAAGTAATCTCCTCCTGTTCTGTGGTTTTCGTTGCAGTAATGAGCTTTTCCTGCACAATTCCAGCATTGAAATTCGATCCGAGACCTACTGATGTCCCTGACTCCCCAAGACGAAAGACTCATCAAGGCGTTGGCTCTGGCCATCGTTGATCGCCCTCGTGCGACGCTCAAGGAACTGGCTGAAGCCGCTGGCGTGAGCAAGGCCACCCTGCACCGCTTTTGCGGCACCCGTGACAACCTGGTGCAGATGATGGAAAGCCATGGAGAGACGGTGCTCAACCAGATCACCACCACGACCGACCTGTTGCACGGCGAGCCGGTGGAAGCGCTGCGAAGTCTGATCAATGAGCACTTGGCGCATCGTGAAATGCTGGTCTTCCTGCTCTTTCAGTATCGCCCCGACACCTTCGCGGTAAATGGCGAAGGTGATCGTTGGCAGTCTTATGCAGATGCCCTTGATGCATTCTTTCTGCGCGGCCAGCAATTGGGCGCCTTCCGCATCGATGTCACCGCTGCGGTCTTCACTGAACTGTTCCTGACCATGATCTTCGGCATGGTCGATGCGGAACGCCGTGGGCGCGCGGCAAGTGCCAACTCAGCCAATGTGCTGGAGCAGATGTTCCTGCATGGCGCTGCCTGCGTAGTACGTCCCCAATAATCCCTACTCCTCACTCCTCCAAAAAAAGAGCCCCGCGACCTGACGGTCCACGGGGCTAAAAAAACAGGTTGGATGCGCCAACCCAAGGAGCGCTTGCCAGCGTCTTATCTGGCCATTGCTTGCGATGACCATCCCCCGCCCAGCGAGCGGAACAGATCGACCAAGGCAATCTGACGCTGAGTGCTGACCTCAATGAATGCCGTCTCGTTGACGAAGCTGGCGCGCTGGGCGTCGAGGTAACGCAGGTGACTATCGATGCCGCCTTCATAACGGGCCTTGGCCAGTTTCAGCGTCTCGCTGCTGGTATTGGCCAGCGCGCGTCGGGCGGCTTCCTCCCGGCGCAAGGTGTCGGTAGCGGCCAGTGCATCGGCGACCTCGCGGAACGCCGTCTGAATCGTGCCCTCATACGCCGCCACCGCAGAGTCCTTGCGGGCTTCGGCCAGACTCAACCCCGCTCGATTGCGTCCGGCATCGAACAACGGCAACGACAGGTTGGGGACAAAGCTCCAGGAACGTGATCCACCGTCGAACAAACCGGACATTTGCGCGCTGGAGGTGCCGAAGCTGCCCGTCAGACTGATACGCGGGAAGAACGCCGCGCGCGCCGCACCAATGTCAGCATTGCGCGCCTGCAGACGATGCTCGGCGGCGAGAATGTCCGGTCGGCGTTCGATCAGCGTCGAGGTGGTGTCAGGCGCGATGTCTTGAACCAGCATCGGCTCCTTCTGCAACCGTTCGGGAATCGACTTCGCCGCATCTTTGGTGCCGAGCAACAGAACCAGCGCGTTAAAGGCCTGTTGCTTCTGCCGCAGATTGCTTTCCTGCTCTGCGCGCGATTGCTCCACCAATCCCAGTGCTTCCTGGTAATCCAGCGCGGTCGCCGTACCGTTCGAGCGGCGCTGGCTGATCAGGACAAACGAGTACTCGCGGCTGATCAGGGTTTGTTGCGTCAGATCCAGACGACGTTGGGCGCCATCGTGAACCAGATAAGCCTGGCTGACCTCGGCGATCAGTGCGATCTGCGCCGCGCGTGCGGCTTCTTCGGTGGCCAGGTACTCTTGCAACGCGGAGTCACTGAGGCTCTTCACCCGACCGAACAGATCCAACTCGTACTCAGGCAGCGACAGGCCGACCTGATAGTTGCTGGCAACGCCCGCCCGGCCGTCGTTGGCCAAATCCGCCGGCAAGCGCTGGCGATTGCCCGCTGCGTTGGCATTCAACCCCGGTACCCGGTCGGCACGCTGGATGCGGTATTGCGCCCGGGCCTGCTCGATATCCAGAAGCGTCTGGCGCAGTGAGCGGTTGTTCTCGAGAGCGATCACCACCAGGCGGCGCAGGTCGGGATCGACGATAAACGTCTGCCACACCAGTTGGTTGATCGGACTGCCCTGCTTCATCGACTCACCCGCCCAGTTATCCGCAACCGGCGCAACGGGCCGCTCATAAGTGGGCGCCAACGAGCAACCACCCAGCAGCATGGCGATCACCAGCGTAGAAAAAGCTGAAATACGCATGAGTCACTCCTGAGTCAAAGCGGGTTGTTCAATGGGGGCCGGTTTACTACGCAGCATCGATAGCACCCAGACAAAACAGATCGGTACGAACAGCACACCCAGCAATGTCGCGCTGAGCATGCCGCCGATCACACCGGTACCGATTGCACGCTGACTCGCCGCCCCGGCCCCGGTCGCCAACGCCAGCGGCACAACGCCGAGGATGAAAGCCATGGAGGTCATGACAATCGGCCGGAAGCGCAGGCGTGCGGCCTCGATGGCAGCGTCGCGCAGGCTGTAACCTTTCTCCCAAAGTTCTTTGGCGAACTCGACGATGAGGATTGCGTTCTTCGCTGCCAGACCGATGATGGTGATCAGGCCAACCTTGAAGTACACGTCGTTAGGCATGCCGGCGACCATCACCGCGAGTACCGCACCGATGGCACCGATCGGCACGATCAGCATCACGGTCAGGGGAATTGCCCAACTTTCATAGAGTGCGACCAGCAACAGGAACACCACCAGGATCGCGAGCGCGAACAGTTGCGTCGCCTGACCGCTGGAGACCTTTTCCTGATACGACAGCCCGGTCCACTCGTAGCTGAAACCCGCCGGCAATTGCGCGGCGATTCGCTCCATTTCCGCCATGGCTTCACCGGTGCTATATCCCGGCCCGGCATCACCGACGATCCGGATCGACGGATAACCGTTGTAGCGCACCAGTTGCACCGCACCTTCCTCCCAGTGGGTGGTGACGAAGGCGCTGAGCGGCACCAGATTGCCCGCGCTGTTGTGCACGTACAGTTTGAGCACGCTTTCCGGGGTCATCCGGTCGCCCTGCTCGGCCTGCACCACCACACGCTGCTGACGGCCAGCGTTGGTGAAGTCGTTGATCACCTCCGAACCGAACGCGGCTGACAATGCACGGCTGATCGACTCGAAACTCACACCCAGGGTGCGGGCCTTGTCACGGTCGATCACCACCCGCAATTGCGGCGACTCGGCCAGGCCTTCCATCATTGCGTAGAGGATTTTCGGGTTGCCATTGGCCTGCCCTAACAACTGATCGCGGGCTGCGATCAATGCTTCGCGGCCCAGGCCAGCGCGATCCTGCAGGCGCAGCGCAAAACCGCCGGAGTTGCCCAGGCCATCAATCGGTGGCGGAGGCACCGCCATCACTGCACCGTCGTTGGTCACGGCAAATTGCTCGTTCAGCGCCATGACTTCCGCCATGGCCGATTGATCTTCGCCACGCAGCGACCAGTCCTTGAACACCGGGAATGCCAGCGCCGCGTTATCGCCCATCCCGGAGAAACTGAAGCCCGACACCAGGAACGTCGACTGGACCGCGTCACGGGAGGCAAGATACCGCTCCAATTGTTCACCGGTGGCTTCGGTACGGGTACGGGTCGCGCCCGGTGGCAACTGGACGTCGACGATCATGTAGCCCTGGTCCTCCACGGGCACAAACGACTCCGGCAAGCGCAGATAGAAGTAACCGAGCATCGCAATGATGCCCACGTACACCAACATCATCCGGCCGGCACGCGACACCAGCCCGTTGTTCAGGATCGAGTAACGCTCGGTGAGCCGGGCAAAGCCACGGTTGAAGGCGCCGAAGAAACCGCGCTTTTCATGGTGTCCCTGAGGAATCGGCTTGAGCAGCGTGGCACACAGCGCCGGAGTGAACGTCAGCGCCAGGAAGCCCGAGAACAGAATCGACACTGCCAGCGACACCGAGAACTGCTGATAGATCACACCCACCGAGCCGGACATGAACGCCAGTGGCATGAACACCGCCGACAGCACCAGGGTGATGCCGATGATCGCTCCCGATACTTGTCCCATCGCTTTGACCGTGGCGTCGACCGGTGACAGCCCCTCCTCGGCCATGATCCGTTCAACGTTCTCCACCACTACGATGGCGTCGTCCACGAGAATGCCGATCGCGAGCACCATGCCGAACATGGTCATCATGTTCACCGAGAAGCCCAGCAGATACATCATCAGCAGCGTGCCCAGCAGACACACCGGCACCACAATCGACGGGATCAACGTGTAGCGGATGTTCTGCAGGAACAGGAACATCACCAGGAATACCAGCACCATCGCCTCGATCAAGGTATGGAT
The DNA here is from genome assembly GCF_024749225.1 of Pseudomonas sp. B21-019. Taxonomy (NCBI): domain Bacteria; kingdom Pseudomonadati; phylum Pseudomonadota; class Gammaproteobacteria; order Pseudomonadales; family Pseudomonadaceae; genus Pseudomonas; species Pseudomonas sp. B21-019. Next base: position 3,112,302 of record NZ_CP087193.1, on the reverse strand, counting down.
CACCTTCTCGATAGCGACATCGACGAAACGCGAAGTGTCGTAGGGGACGGAATATTCCACGTCGTCCGGGAAATAGGCGGACAGTTCGGCCAGGCGTTCCTTGACGGCCGTCGCGGTCTTGATCGCGTTGGCGCCGGGGGACAACTGGATCGCCGCCGCCACCGCCGGTCTGCCATTCAGACGCGAGTTGAAGTTGTAACTCTCTTGGCCGACTTCCACGCGGGCGACATCCGCCAGTTTGACCGTCGAGCCGTCCTCGTTGGCGCGCAGAACGATGCGTGCGAATTCTTCCGGATTATCCAGAGTACCTTTCACCGCCAGCGTGGCTGTCAGTTCCTGCTGGCTGTTGGTCGGAGTACTGCCGAAGCTGCCGGCCGGCACCTGCACGTTCTGCCCGCGGATGGCTGTGCTCACGTCATCGATGGACAGCCCGTAACCCACCAGTTTCTGCGGGTCGATCCAGACGCGCATGGCTGCTTCAGAGGAGAAGAATTGCAGCTTGCCGACGCCCGGCACCCGGCGCAGTTCGTTGTTGATGTTGCGTGCGGCATAGTCACCCAGAGCGGTCGTATCGCTGTGCTGGGTGCCTTCCTTGTAGTTGAGCGCATAGATCAGCAGGAAACCGGCACTGGTCTGTTCTACCTCCAGACCTTGGGTGAGCACCGCCTGCGGCATACGTGCTTCGGCCTTTTTCAGGCGGTTTTGTACATCCACCTGGGCCAACTGCGGATCAGTGCCTGGCTGGAAAGTGACCACAATCTCGGCAATGCCGTTGGAGTTGTTGGTCGACTCAAAATAGAGCAGGTCCTTGGCGCCATTGAGCGACTCTTCGATCACGCTGGTGACCGAGTCCACCAACACTTTCGCCGAGGCACCAGGATAGGTAGCCGTAACCCTGATTTGCGGCGGCGCGACATTGGGGTACTGCGCCACCGGCAGCATCGGGATGACCAGCAGACCAGCCAGAGAGATGAACAACGCCACCACCCAGGCAAAGTTCGGGCGCTTGATGAAAAACTGAGACATCGGAATATCCTCGCGGCGACTGCGCCCTTACTGTTTCGACTCAGGCAGCTGAGCCTGGGCGTGAGACTGGCCCGGTGCGACCTTGGCGCCCGGTTGCAGGCCGGCAAGTCCGCCGACAATCACCTGATCGCCCGCCTTCAATCCCTCACTGATCTGCCAGCGCGAACCCTGCATGGCACCGGTGACCACATTGCGTGACTCGACCCGGTCGTCTGCGCCTACCACCATCACCTGGGCGCCGCCATCGCTGCCGCGTTGCACCGAGCGTTGCGGCACGAGAATGGCCTGGTTGTCAGTGCCTTGTGGCGTGCGCACGCGCACAAACATGCCCGGCAACAGGACACCGTCGGTATTGGCAAACTTGCCGCGCAACGATACCTGGCCGGTGCCACGATCCACCGCGACATCGGTAAACATCAGTGCACCCTGGCGCTCGTAGGGTGTGCCCTCGACACGAATTGACAGCGCCTTGTTGTCGTCGGCGGAGAGCTTTCCGCCCTTGAGCGATTCGCGCAGACGCAGTGCGTCGGCCGCCGACTGGGTGAAATCGACATACACCGGATCAAGCTGTTGAATCCGCGCCATCAACGTCGCGTCCCCCTGACCGACCAGGGCACCTTCGGTTACCAGTGCACGGCCGACGCGGCCAGAAATCGGCGCCGTCACCGAGGCATAACCGAGGTTCAGCCGGGCGCTTTGCAGATCGGCCTGGGCCGAACGGGTTGCCGCCTGAGCACTGCGCAGGTCAGCCATGGCACTGTCGAAATCCTGTTGGCTGACCGCCTCGATCTTCACTAGCGGTTCATAGCGCTTGACCCGTGCCTGTGCCTCAAGCGCAACGGACTGGGTGCGGGCCAGTTCACCTTCGGCGCGCGATAAAGCCGCTTTGAGCGGCGCCGGGTCGATCTGGAACAGCAGGTCCCCGGCTTTGACGTCAGCGCCCTCTTCAAAACGTTTTTGCATCACGATGCCGGGCACCCGTGCGCGCACTTCAGCGACCCGCATGGGTTCCACCCTGCCCGGCAGCTCCGAAGTCAGCGCCAAAGGCTCAGTCTTCACCGCCAGCACTTCTACCGGGCGCGCCACTTCGGCCACACCCGCTTGTTCATTCGCCGGCCCACATCCTGCCAGCGCAATGGCTACTGCCAGCGAGCCCGCCATCCTTACTGCACGCAAATTGCCCATAACTCACCCAAGGCTTGATTGAATTTGGTGCGAATGCTACTTTCTAAACCCTAATGAGTCAAATATGTCTCATATGAGAAATATGTGAACCTTATATGAACATCGCTTGAGGCTTGGTGATGAACCCGATTTCCCATGATGAACACCTGCTCAAGACGCTGACCGTGGCGGTCGTCAACCGACCGCGGGCAACGATGAAAGAGTTGGCGCAATTGGCAGGCGTGAGCAAGGCGACCCTGCACCGCTACTGCGGAACACGGGAAAACCTGGGGCAGCGACTGGAAGAATACGCCGAGGGCACGCTCAATCTGATTATCCGCAGCGCCGGTTTACAGCACCTGGAACCGCTGGACGCGCTACGCCGATTGATCCGGAAGCATCTCGCCCATCGCGAACTGCTGGCCTTTCTGATGGCGCAATACCGCCCTGACTTCCTTGACTTTGAACGGGGTGACACACGCTGGCAGTTTTACCTGGAGGCGCTGGATGGGTTCTTCCTGAGAGGCCAGCAAAAAGGGTTGTTTCGCATCGACATCACCGCAGCGATTTTTACCGAGCTGTTCATCACGTTGGTCTATGGCCTGGTGGATGCCGAACAGCGCGGGCGTGCCGCCAATGCTGATTCGGCACGAACGCTCGAGCAGATGTTCCTGCATGGAGCGCTGTCTGGCGGCGAGTTCCGCGAGCACTCATCTGTGCAGGAAAGAACGCTTTAATCCTCAGAAATGCGTGAAGGCATCGCTGATACTGGCAACCGGTGGGTGATTGGTATGATGAACAACAGTGTGGTTAGCGGGCCGAGGCTGAAAATAAAGCGCACCCGAAATCAGCGCGAGCACCAGGAAAACGAACAGGAACCGACGCATCGAATACCTCCATCGTCCGGCCTTGGGCCGAACGCAGGTCTTTTGTTATTGGTGGTTCGAGTCTGGTCTCGGAACAAGGGTGAAAGCTTTGCAAATCGCGCCAGAGATTTTGCAAATCGTGCCAGTACTCCTCAGGCCAAAGGCTGTGCTTCATTCGGGGGGGCGAGATAATGTCCACTGTCCGTGGCACTGCTCTGCTGGGGTTCAAGGAGTTCTCTGTCAGTCAGGGCATCGATCCGGATTCGGCGCTGGCTGAGGTTCATCTGGCCGTAGACCCGCTGGATGCGCAACTTTCCGGCGCCCAGTTCAATGCCTTGATCGAGTTGTGTGCAGTGCGTTCGAACAATCCTCTGTTCGGCTTACAGTTTGGCTTGCGCCAGGGCACGCAAAGTCTCGGCACCCTGCTGTACACCATGCGCAGTACAGGCAACGTGGGCGAGGCGCTGAATCTACTGACACGTTATTTCCATATACATAGCGACGGCGCGCTAGTGCGTCTTGAACGCCAGGCCGGCGGTGCCCTGCTTTTGTACGAAGTCACTGATGGAACGTTGGTCTCGGTACGACAGACGGTGGAGTTGGCGATGGGAATTGCCGCCTGCTTGCTCCGCGAACTGTTGGGGCACGCCTGGAAGCCGAGAGGCCTGATGTTGCGCCATTGTGCTCCGACAAACCGCATTGCCTATCGCGCGCTGCTGGGTGTACCCCCGCGCTTTGACAGCCCCGTCAATGCCTGGGTGTTTGATGAGGCATTGCTGGCGATACCTTTGGGAGCGACGGACGCCAGGTGTCAGCAATTGGCCCAGCAACACATTGACGAGCTTGCGCGCGTGACGCTGCAAGAGTTGCCGTCTTACGTGCAAAAACGGCTGCGTAATGAACTTGCCAATGGCCCGGTCACGCTTCGCGACATGGCGGTGTACATGATGATCAGCCCGCGCACCTTGCAACGCTATCTTCGGGCGCAAGGCACGCGATTTCAGGAACTGCTGGACGACACGCGCCAGGCGATGGCCGCGCGCTACCTCTGCGATTCGTCGATCAACCTTACGCAACTGGCAAGCTTGCTGGGTTATGCCGATCTGAGCACATTTTCCCGCGCCTTCACTCGCTGGTACGGCATCAGCCCGCAAAAGTGGAAGCAGCGCATGCAGCACACTCATCGGTAAATGACATGCCTTCCAATCCGTTCATTCGTGCACTCAGCCTGGCGGGATTCGATCAATTCGCCCGGCGTCAAGGCCTGGACCCGAGCCAGATGCTGCGTCGGGCTTCTGTGCCTGTGGCTTCTCTGCAGCGCCCGGAAGATATCCTGTCCTTCCAGCACTATTGCGGCTTGCTGGAGCTGTGCCAACAGCGTTCGAATACCCCGTTGTTCGGCCTGGAATTTGGGCTCTATCAAGGGGTCGACGTCTTCGGTGATATTTTTTTCCTGATTCACAACGCCCGAACCATCGGCGATGCCTTGCTCGAGCTGCGCGCCAATTTCGCGCTGTACAACGGCGCGGCGCATATCGATCTGGAGGTTTTCGAGGGCGTTGCTTTGCTTGGCTACCGGACCGATGAGGCGGCGATTGGCGGATTGCCTCAAGCAGAAGAACTGGCGTGTGGTGTCGGTCTACAACTGATGCGAACCTTGGCCGGGGATCAATGGCAACCCGAGGCGGTAATGCTCCGTCATCCCCCCCTTGCAGATGAGCGGGTCTATCGGCAGGCGCTGGGTATCACGCCGACCTTCTCCGCAGCGCACACCGGTCTGCTATTCGACGCTTGCGTGCTGACGCAGCCGCTGGATTGCGCCAGCGAAACCCTGCATCAACTCATCGCTCAACATCTGTCGGGCATGGAACGCTTGTCGGCAGACGAGATGCCCGGCTACGTCAGACAATTGCTGCGCAATCTGTTGCCTAGCGGTCGTGCGACGATCGATAGAGTGGCCGACTGCATGGCAGTCAACCCGCGGACCTTGCAACGCCATTTGGCTCAAGAAGGCACGTCATTTCAGCAGTTGCTGGATGAGACACGCCAGCAATTGGTGCGCAATTACCTGCAGGTCCCGACGATCAGTCTGACGCAAGTGGCGCATCTGCTGGGTTATGCCGATGTCAGCACATTCTCGCGTGCGTTCCATCGCTGGTTTGGTGTGTCCACGCTGGAATGGTGCAGGCAGTCGGGGTTTAGCAGGCAGCCGTTGCTGCTTCAGAGCCGAGTGAAGGATCGGTCGTGAACGTATCCAGTGTGCATGCACTCAAATTGGGTCGAAAGCGGCAGATCGGACGATAGGCTTCGGGAACAGCAACATTAGCCTCAATTACTTATCCAATTCTCGCGTCAGTTAGCCCAAAAGTGTTGCGTATGAACAAGTAATTTCATGCAACAAAACCGGATTTCGACTTATCGCAACATGGATATGTAATATTTTTCTAAAAAAACAATAAATTCAAAGAGTAATGAATCGCACAACCATCCGAACATTCCTACTATCGCCAACATTATGTTTCAGGATTGGCCCCGTTTCACACGGCTTTGCACACAGCGTTTTGAACGCTCGGAAGTAAATCATTGAAACGATGGCTCCGTCCCCGCTTCAATAAATTACTTCCGCCGGATCAGTCTGCTTGCACCGTGAACTGATGCTGTTCACCCAGCCCCTCGATACCCAGACGCATGGTCTGACCCGGACGCAGAAAGATCAGAGTCCGTGTATTACCTTTCTGATAGCGGTGTCCGTCGACTTCCAGCCACAGGTCCAGCGTGTGCGGATCACCGAATTCATCTTGAGTGACCAACCATGGGCCGATAGGACCGAACGTATCGAAGCCTTTGCCTTTGTCCCAAACGCTGGCCCGGCCGCTTTACTTCAGCGCTGACGCAGAGTCAGCGCTTTATTGGCAGCCCCCCGACATGTAAGCGTCCGGCGGCTCCGGCAGTGCGGCAAGCATGTCCTGCAGTCCGGCCGCCCACTGCATTCGGATACGCATGAAATACGGGTCGTCGGCCGTGATGCGATAACTTTTTGCACCGCCAAAACTGTCTTTTCTGAACACCAGCAGGTCCAGCGGCATACCCACCGACAGGTTGCTGCGCATGGTCGAGTCGAACGAGATCAGCCCGCAGCGCAGGCCCTCTTCGAGTGATGTGCGGTACGTGAGGTTGCGATCGAGTATCGGTCGGCCGTACTTGCTTTCACCCAATTGCAGGAATGGCGTGTCCTCCGTCGCCTGAATGAAGTTGCCTTGCGGGTAAATGCTGTACACATCCATCGGCCCCTCCGCGATCTGCCCGCCCACCAGAAAAGAGCAACTCAAGTCGGTCTTGCCTGCCAACTTGGTACGGTCCCGGGCGACGACTTCGCGAACGGTTTCGGCCACCAGCACGGTGGCGTCATAGAGTGTGCGGACATTCAACAGATGCGGGCCAGGTCCACTGCAACGCTGCTTGAGCAAGTTCACCACCGATTGCGAGGTGGCCAGATTGCCCGCCGTTTGCAACACAATGAGGCGCTCGCCCGGCGTGCTGAAAATAAACAACTTACGAAACGTTGAAATCTGGTCGATACCGGCATTGGTCCGTGAATCGGAGATGAACACCATCCCGTCGGCCAGGTGCATAGCGACGCAATAAGTCATTTGCGCTTACTCGTGAATTCTGGATGAAAGGCCATACCGTCTCCCCGACGGCATGGCCAATTACGGTGAACGTTTCAGGCTTATTGGTGCTGAACCTGAAACAGCGACGTTACTTGTACCCGCGCCAGCATCGACTCGGCCCCGCCACCACGACGCATGCCACGTACCGGGCAGGCGTCGAGGTAGTCCAGGCCTACCGCCAGTTTCAGATGGCGTTCGGGCCGGGTCAGTCGGTTGGTGACATCGAAGCTGTACCAACCACCGTCGAGCCAGGCTTCGGCCCAGGCATGACTGGCCAAGTGGTTTTCATCTTCAGTGCACAGATAACCGGAGACATAACGCGCAGGAATCCCCAGGCTACGGGCGCAGGCCAGGAAGGCGTGAGTATGGTCCTGACAGACCCCGCCTCCGACCGCAAACGCCTCGGCGGCCGTGGTGTCCACGGTGGTTGCGCCCGGGTTGTAGACCATATGGTCGGCCAGGCCGTGCATCAGGTCGGTCAACGCCGTTCGATCACGCCGTATGCCGCAGTGCTGCATGGCGAAGGCATTCAGGGCATCGTCCGCTATCGTCAGCTTACTGGTGCGCAAAAACGGCAAAGGCGATTGGCTGTCGCGCTCCAGTTCACGGTCCGAGTCGATATCCACCTGACCATAAGCTGTCAGTACCAAGGCCCCATGGGGTTCGTCCATCGTCAACACATGCAGGATGTTGCCGTACGGATCAAACTGGCTGCGCACCAGGCGCGGCAGTTCCAGGTGCCATTCCAGGATGCGCTGGCGTTCACTGTTCTGCGGCGTCAGACGCAGGAACTGAATGCTGGTGCAGACTTCATCGGCGTAGCTGTAGGTGGTGTCGTGACGTATGGACAGTTTCATACGGCCTCCAGATAGGACTCGTGAACGGTCTGGCCGAGATGGCGAACCTGGGAGATGAAGTCAGTCAGCCAAAGGTGCAGACCGAAGCCGAGAATCTCGTCGATACCGGTGTAGCGCAGCCGAGCATTCAACTCGGCGGCCAACCGCTGGGCTGCCCGCCCGTTACTGCCCGGCAGGCTGGCGAGGATATGGTCCAGTTCCTCGATGCAGGCGTGCAGCGAACGCGGGACGTCGCCGCGCAACAACAGCATCTCGGAGACCTGCTCGGCGCCCGGTGCATTGCGGTAGATCTCGTTGAACGCCTCGAAGGACGACAAGGCCCGCAGCAAGGCACTCCACTGGTAGTAGCCGCGCGCAGAGTTGTCACTCACCTCCTCCGACTCCTCGCCAAACATTTCGTAGCGTGCATCCAGCAGGCGCAGCGTGTTGTCCGCCCGCTCAAGGAAAGTCCCCAGACGAATGAAGCAATAGGCATCGTTGCGCATGATGGTGCCCGAGGTCGCACCGCGGAACAGGTGCGAGCGCTCCTTGACCCACTCGCAGAAATGGCTGATGCCATAACGCGCCAGACCATTGCTGGCGATGTTGCGCATCTCCAGCCAGGTGGCGTTGATGTTCTCCCACATGTCGGCGGTGATGCGTCCGCGCACGGCATGAGCATTGGCCCGCGCGGCTTGCAAACAGCAATAGATACTCCCGGGGTTGGTTTCATCCAGCGCGAAGAAGTGCAACATGCGCTCAGTGTTGAGTTCGCCATAACGCTCGTTGTAATCGTCCAGCGTGCCGGCGGCCAGCAGCGACATCGCCAGCTCGGCGCGACCATCGGTGCGCCCCGCCTGAGGCATCAACGACAACGAGTAACTGACTTCGAGCATGCGCGCCAGGTTTTCGGCGCGCTCCAGGTAACGGGACATCCAGTAGAGGTCCGAAGCGGTTCTTGAAAGCATGTCTTAGTCCTCCACTACCCAAGTGTCTTTGGTGCCGCCGCCCTGAGACGAGTTCACCACCAGCGAGCCTTCGCGCAATGCCACGCGGGTCAGGCCACCGGGCACCAGACGGGTTTCTCTGCCCGACAGCACAAACGGGCGCAGGTCAATGTGGCGTGGGGCGATGCCGTTTTCGACAAAGGTCGGGCACGTTGACAGGCACAGGGTTGGTTGGGCGATATAAGCTTCGGGGCGTGCCTTGAGGCGCGCGCGGAAGTCTTCGATTTCCGCCGCCGTGGCCGCCGGGCCGACCAGCATGCCGTAGCCACCGGAGCCCTGGGTTTCCTTGACCACCAGCTCAGGCAGATTCGCCAACACATGGGACAGTTCTTCCGGTTTGCGGCATTGCCAGGTAGGCACGTTCTTGAGGATCGGTTCCTCGGCGAGGTAGAAGCGGATCATGTCGCCGACGTAGGGATAGATCGACTTGTCGTCCGCCACACCGGTGCCGACGGCGTTCGCCAGCACCACGTTGCCTGAGCGGTAAGCGGCGATAAGGCCGGGCACGCCAAGCATGGAGTCCGGGTTGAACGACAGTGGATCGAGATACGCATCGTCGAGACGGCGGTAAATGACGTCCACCTGTCTGGGGCCAGCGGTGGTGCGCATATAAACGTGATCGTCGCGGACAAACAGATCTGCGCCTTCAACCAGTTCCACGCCCATTTCACGGGCCAGGAACGCATGCTCGAAGTAAGCGCTGTTGAAGCGGCCCGGGGTCAGCACCACGGTCGTGGGATTGTCCAGCGGACTGGAGCTCCTCAAGGTGTCCAGCAGCAGGTTCGGGTAGTGATCGATGGGCGCCACACGCTGGGCGGCGAAGAGCTCGGGGAACAAACGCATCATCATCTTGCGGTCTTCAAGCATGTAGCTGACGCCGCTGGGAGTGCGCAGATTGTCTTCCAGTACGTAGTAGCTGCCATCGCCGTCGCGGACCAGATCGACCCCGGCGATGTGGGCATAGATGCCCCGGTGCAGATTCAGGCCCTGCATGGCGACCTGATAACCCTCGTTGGCCAACACCTGTTCGGCCGGGATGATGCCCTCCTTGAGAATACGTTGCCCGTGGTAGATGTCGTCCAGGAACATGTTCAATGCCTGGACCCGCTGAATGCAGCCCCGCTCGACCATTTGCCATTCGCTGGCCTTGATGCTGCGCGGAATGATGTCGAACGGAATCAACCGCTCGGTGCCCTGCTCGTCCCCGTATAAGGTGAAGGTGATGCCGGCTCGGTGGAACAACAGGTCGGCTTCGCGACGACGTTGATCCAGCAACTCCAGAGGTGTGTCCGCCAACCAACGCGCGAACTCCTGGTAATGTGGGCGGCAGCCACCACTCGCATCATACATTTCGTTAAAAAAAGCTCGGGACATACCCTACTCCTTGCCGCGATACAGACGGCATTTTCTTATAACTTCGCTATTTCAATAAAATCAGGCCTTACGTTGTTTTAGTGAGTACTGTTTCTGTAGAGCACCTCAGTGTGCGTCGTTAACTTCCTGTCTCATTTGGAAACAAATTCCTCGTGAATTCGGCAATCTCTTGACGCGTCCCGACGCCAGAGACTTGGCCTTTGCGGTTTGATTTCTGGCGCCCCATTTATAACGTTCCCCCATTATTTTTTTCGATGAAAAACCACACTAGCGGTGGTTTGAAAGTACTTTTGCAAGGGCTGTGCCCAAGTATTGTTACGATCGATAAAAACCGGAAAAACCCTTAGACAAGCCGGAATTGCGACACATCGTTTCATTTTTGAGACGAAAATCGATAAGACTACTGAAACGGTTTTTCCACTTGTAACTTGCACAACTCTGGATCGGACGAAAATGGTGCATTTGGCAACTGATTTGAGTTTTATGCCCTACAAGCGGGAAATTCCTACTCACTGTTTTTATTCTCCGTGTAATACAAGGCGTCCAGCGCGGCGCGTCGATTAATGCCGATGCACTATTAATTCTCATGAAAATGCACCAAGCGGTGACACCGGCAGCGAAAGTGCCAAGTAGTGATGCAAAAATTTAATGCTGGAGAGGACGGCCTGACCCCGAGCCACGAGTCCACAATCAGGTGGGCATATCGGCAGAACAAAGCCAAGGATGCTGCGGTGGCAGGAGCGGTCGTCGGCGGATCACGGCAACGTCAGGAACGCCGCGAGGACCGCCGAAGTGCGGAGTAGAATACGGCCGCCGCTTCTTCCGCCTACAGCCGTTGCATGCAGCAGCGTGGTTTCAGAGCGTCCGATAATATCGAGTGTCCTGGAGAGACCGGTAATCAACCGAAGCGAGCCGTTGCCTCGGTGAAGCCCCTGAACTATCGGGTGCCAGGCACCAGATCGAGTATTTCATTGATCCCGAGACAACGAGGCTCCATCTCCAGCGTTCGACCATTGGCCAGTATTCCATTGGCAACCTCTCTCATCGCCAGGTACGCACTGCGCAACATGTGATTGGCATAAATCACCGCGTTGAATCCCGCTTTCTCCAGCTCGTCAAATCGCAGGTGAGCGTAACTGGTCGGCACGCAAATCAGCGGCACCTTTGCGCAGTACAAGCGAAACAGCCGGGCAAACTCGAGGATTTCCAGACCGTCCTTTTTCCGGCTGTGAATCATGATTCCATCAGCGCCCGCCTCCACATACGCCAAACAACGCTCGATGGCGTCCTCCATGCCCCGATCCAGAATCAGGCTTTCACATCGCGCAATGATCATCAGGTCCCGATGGCTTCGACTGGCGCAACCCACGCGGATCTTCTCGCAGAACTCTTCGATAGAGTCTTGCTCCTGGCTGACGGCATTACCAAACAACGAGTTCTTCTTCAGTCCGCATTTGTCTTCGATGACCACCGCCGAGACGCCGGCACGCTCGAGCATTTTGATGTGAATCGCAAAGTGCTCCGGTTTGCCGCCGGTATCACCGTCGAATATCAACGGCAACGAGCAGACATCAAAAATCTCGCGAATACCGTGTAGACGGTTACTGGGAGAGAGAATTTCGATGTCAGGTAAACCTCGCTGTGTCGAGTCCGTCAACGAACTCGACCAAATGGCGTCGTATGAAACATGTTGCCCGGACGCCAGTTCGAGTCTGGCTCGTTGTGCCAGCAAGGCTGAAATCGGACTATGAGCTTCAAGTACGCGAAGGCAACGCTTACTCTCGAGCAGAGTTGCCAGGCTGGTTGGGCGGATGTCAGTGTCGATCATGCGAATTTACGCTCCATTTTTATAATTGAATGAGCGGCTCCCGGACGGTAACTGTCACTACAAATCACTGATAAGCGGTCAAATCACATTAATCCCAGGCAGGCACTTCGCTTTTCAACACAGACGCCATCTTTCCAAGGTGTTCGCAGGCCTTGGCCACATACTCCCGGGACAGACTTTCGATACGCCGATAGTTGATCTCTTGATGGGTAGCGCTGGCATAGAGTCTCAAAGCCTCTGCCGCATGCCTGAAATGCCGGGCTTCTACACTTCCGCAATGAACGCTGAGAAAGGCAGCGACCCGATTGGCTTCACCCGATGGATAGCCGCGAACCTCCCGAAGCCACTGCTTCCACATCGGAGTCATCAAGTTGTATTCGCCGGTGTTGAACAATTCGGTCATGGCCATCATTTCCAGCGCTTCGGTGAGGTCCGGCGCCAGCGGTCTTTTTTGCCCGACCCAGGTGGAAAACTCTTTGGTGACAGGATCCAGAAACTTGTCCTGCAGGCGCCAGTCGTCAGAGCCACAAATGGCGGATGCCATGCGGTAATACAACTTCGAATGGTGTGGGTGCCCATGCATTTCGCCAAGCCCTACATCTTCGATGATGATCTCCCCGCAATGCCGCGCCGCCTCCAGCATCTTCAACCTGGCGTCGTCGTTCAACGATTCGGATTCCTGAAGTATCCGCACGATAATGCTCGATACCGCATGGGCTGCCCCGTCCGGGCTCCTCCAGCCACAAAAGAACGTACACAGTGAAGACACTGTCCAGTTGCTGGATGTCATGTCCTCATAGGTCTCGCAATAGGCATTCAACTTGTCAGGGTTGTTGTGAAAACCACTCAGCAGCGCCTCAACAAGATTTCCGTCCTCGACATCGACCAGTGCCTGATTGACGTAGTCGATAAACTTCTGGCTCGACTTCTCCATGGTGTTGCTCTCCTTGTTATTGATGGGGCTTCTCTACGACAAGATGAATAACGATGACCATTAACACGCTTGATCGGTACGTCAGGGTCAATCCGTGACGACTTGCGACATGAATTGCCCAAAGCGCGTCAAACCTTCGATCAACTCTTCACGCTCAACGGCGTACGAAATTCGAATGCTATAGGGATCGCCGCAGCCAGAGCCGGGAACCACCGCGATGTGTGCCTCGGTCAATAGCAAATCGGCGAGATGATCGACGTCGCGAATTGTCGTTCCGAGGTAACGGCAACCCAACTTTCGGGAGACATCGATAAACAGATAAAACGCCCCTTCCGGTGGCGCGCACCGGATGCCGTCCACATGACCGAGGCAGGTACATGCCACCAGCAGTTGTTCGTCGAGAAACCTGTTCACCTCGTCACCAAAGTGCGCAGAATCGGCGATCAATGTGTTCAGCGCCGCATACTGGGCGAGACTGCTGGGGTTTGAAGTCGTGTGCCCCTGCAGGTTATGCATGGCGCCGATCACCTCTGTCGGTGCGCAGGCATAACCTACTCTCCAGCCTGTTACGGCCTGGCTCTTGGAGAACGAATCAACCAGAATCGTCTGTCTTTTCAGCAATGGAAATAGCGACAGAATGTTGTGATGCACATGGGGATGACGTACCAGCTTGCGATAGCACTCGTCGAAAACCACCCAAAGCTGATGATCAAACGCGAGTTGGGCGATCCCCAATAACTGCTCTCTTTGATAGACCGTTCCGGTCGGATTGTTTGGCGTGTTGATCACGATCATTTTTGTGCGGCTGGTGAGCGCTCTTTCGACCGCCTTGCAGGTCAATCGGTAGTCATCGGGCTGGGTATCGACAAACACGGGAATGGCGCCGGCAAGAAGAACTTGCGTCGGAAAAGTTTCCCAGTAAGGCACAGGAATAATCACCTCATCACCAGGATTGAGCAGCACCATTGAAGCGTTGAAGAGCGCTTGCTTGGCCCCGGCTGTCACCGCCACTTCATTGGCGGCAAACTCAACCCCGCAACGTTGACTGACATGTTCTGCGAGCTTTTCACGCAGCCGAGGCAGCCCTATGGGCGGCGTATAACGATTTCGCGCCCCTTCTATTGCTGCGATGGCACCCGCCTTCATCTCCTGGCAGGCGTCGAGCGATAACTCGCCGGCTGCAAAGTTAATCACTTTGATACCACTTTCTTTCAGGGCATTCGCTTTACTGCGCATGCTCGATGTTCCTGGCGCGCTGAGATCAAGAGCGCGATGGGATAACGAAAACCGGATTGCAGAGGTCTCGCTGTTATTCATTTTTTTACCTGCGAAAACGATTAAAGAACGGCAACTCAGGTCTTCTTGATCGAACCTGCAAACGGTCGATCAACTCGCGTTCTGATAAAGGTGGGCATCAGCGTCCAGGCCTCGTTGCACATACCAGGACAAGGGCAGTGTCAACAACAGAGTGGCGGCCAACATGATCACAGCAGCAGGAATACCTGTGATGTCGCCCAGGCTGCCAAACAATACCGGTGCCAGCGCCCCGCCACCGATGGTGCCGGTGTAGAACACGGCGAAGGCGTGCTCTCGTTTGCCTGGGCCAGCCAGGTCCGGCACGGCGCCATACAGCACCGACGATGTTCCGTTCAACGCCAGCCCCAGCAGCGGCAACACCGCCATCAGGCCGAACAGCGGCAGGTACACCGACATGATGATCAACACCGCGGTGGTGAACTCGGTCAGCCATACGGTTTTCATCATGCCGATGCGCGCGCCCAGATAGCCGCACAGCAACTTGCCGAATGCACCGCCCACAAACAACATTGTCAACGCCAGACCTATGCCTGCCGTCCCGGCCCCCTTCTCTTTCAGCAGGAACGGCAAGAAGGTGAGAAACCCCATCCGTACTGCACTGTCCAGTGTGCCGGTCACGATGAGCGCCCGCAGCCCGCTGGCGGAGCCATTTCCCATGATTGCCCTGGAGGCCTTGCCCTGACCGGATGAAGTTACCGCGCGCGCCGGAATCAGCCACCACAGCAGACAGGCGGCGGCCAGACCGAGCAGGCCTATCAGCGTGACGCTCGCGCGCCAGCTGATGACCGTCAGTAACAGGCCGACCAACCCTGGTATCAACGTTTTGCCGATGTCTCCGGAGAAGTTGTACTGCGACAATGCTTGTTTGACGCCCGCGCCCTCCTCGTGCGTATCGGTGATCAACGAAGACGCCAGTGGGTGTTGGGTGCTAGCGCCCAATCCGCCCAACACCAGCGCCAACAACAACACCGTCAAGCCGCCAGCCTGCCCTGCCAGCAAGTAAGCCAACCCCGCGAGCGCGGTCCCGCCCACCAGCAAGCGCTCTCGCCCCCATCGCCTGGCGGCCCGGCTTGCCAACAGCTGGAAACCGGCCATCATCCCGGAGTAAGCGCCACGCATCAGGCCAATTTGGGCGTAGCTCAAGGCAAACTGCGCCTGCCATATCGGCAACAGCACATAGATGACGTCGGTCAGGCCGTCATGCACGGCGTGTGCGCCGCAGCCAGCCAACAGAGAGCGGCGCCGCACGCAAGCATCAGCCGAGGAAGAGACTCCGTCTTTCATATCGTTCATCGTTCCACCATTACTGCAACAGTTGCGCGCAATCCTTCATCACGCTGGATTTGCGGTGCAGGTATTCGGCGAAAATTTCCCGGGTAGTTTCCTGATCGACCGCGATCTGCATCGCATCGACAAATTGGTCGACAGCCGCCACGGCATGGGCGAAATGATTGCTCTCGGTGCCACCGGTATGCACGGTGACCCAGGCGACTGTCGCACGAGCCTTTTCCGCGGGTACGCCCATGTCGCGGACAAACCACTGTTTGTACAGCGGATGGATGAACTCCACCTCGCCATGGGTGTACACCTCATGGATCAACGTGGTCAGCAGTCCCTGCAGCAAATCGCGATCGCGCAGACGGCGAGCGTCAGTCCAGTCTTTGAAGGCCTGGGCCGAAGGTAGGCAGTTTTCCTTCAGCAGCCACTGATCATCACCGCACAAAGGCGTGGCCATGTTGTAGAACAGGTCCGAGTGCAAGGTATTGCCCAGTGCGCCCAGATCCTCGTCGGTAATCCGTTGCAGACTGCCGCAGGCCCGATAGAGCTTCTCGGCAGCCTCGGAACCCTGCTCGGAACGGGCCAGCAAGGTGATGCGGTTGGCCAGGCCAGAGACACTGGCGGCCGAGTTGTTGGTCTTGGACCAACTGGCGAAAAACTTACGCAAGGCTGCTGGCGGATGGCGGCGCGAAGTCAGTGTCTCAAAGGCATTTTCGATGTCCACAAGCGCACCCTCTTCATTCCAGAACGCTTCGAACAGCGCATGCTTCAAGACACTGGCAGGCATGTCGTTCAACACCGGTTCGACGATCTTCAACAACTGGCTCTGGCGGGTCAGTACGTTACTCATGGTCACCTCTTATATTCCTTTATTGGATGATGATTCAGGCAGGTTCACCGGTTCGTTCGGAACCGTTACGGTCGTGCGCGACCGGCGTATCGGGTTCAAGGGGTTTCCAGCCGGTCAAGGCGATCAGCAGCGACAACAACTGGACGCCGATGATCAGCGCCACACACCCCTGCCAACCCCAGCGATTCCAGATCATCGCGGGGCCGACGGCGCCGAAACTGCCTCCCAGGTAATAACCCGTCAGGTACAGCCCCACCGCCCCGGCTTTGTTATGTCGGGCCGTGGCTGTAATAAAGGCGTTGGCGCAGGCCTGGGCCAGAAACACGCCGGTTGAACTCAGGGCCAGGCCCAGCACGATCAGCCACAGCGAGGGCAGCAGCGTCAGGAGCGAGCCACAGACGCCCAGTAACACCGCGGCCACCAGCAACTCGGATTGCGGTCGCGATTTGCTCAAGCGTCCGACGATGGGGATCACCACCAGTGCCAGCAGGAACACCGCATAGATCGTCCCGAGGGCCGCAGCGCCGAGATTGAAAGGCGTCTGGCTGAGGTACAGTCCGGCGTAAGTGAAGGTCGCGACTTGCGAAAACAACACACAAAAGCCCACGCCATACGCCGCCAGCAAGGGTTTGCGGCACAGATCGCGAAGGGCTTGCAGACGCAGTGGCGAATTTTTGGTAGCCAACACCGGATTGGCCGGCAGCAGAAAGTGGATGGCCACGCCGACGAACACGCTCATTGCTGCCAGCAGTTCAAAGGCCTCACGCCAGCCCACATATTCGGTCATGAGCCCGGTCACGAAGCGCCCGGCAAACCCACCCAGTACGGTACCGGCCACGTAGAGGCTGGTGACCACCGTGACAGTGCCACCGCTCCAGCGGTCGCCGATGTAGGCTACGCTGGTGGCGAACACCACCGGAATCAACATGCCTTCGACAAAGCGCCAGACCAACAGCTCGCTAAAGCTGTCGGCATGGGCTGTCAGCAGTGCCGGCACCGCCAATAGCAATGCCGCGCCGACAATCACCGAGCGTTGTTCAAAGCGACGGGTAAGACGGCTGACAAAGGGCGCGGTGATGGCGACCGCCAGGGTGGTCACCGTGATGCTCCATCCCGCCTGCCGGGCGCTCACCTGAAAACTCAGGGCAAATTCCTGAAGGATACTCTGGGTTGAATACAGGTTGAGGAAGGCCGCGCAACCACACAGAAACAAGGCGATGCGAGCACTCTGCAGACGCGAATTCATGAGGCCTCTCGTTTTATGACAGGAGGCCTTTATAGAATACGCGGGCTGCCGAAGACCAATACCGAATTCGGACCGATCAATACCCAAGGAACAGGATGCTGGATCTACGCAAGTTACGTTACTTTTTGACGGTCGCCGAAGAGCTGCACTTTGGTCGCGCGGCACTGCGTCTGCACCTCGCCCAGCCGCCGTTGACCCGGCAGATTTCCGCTCTGGAAGCCGAGCTGGGTTTTCGTCTGTTTGACCGCACCAGCCGCACGGTGTCGCTCACGGCCCAAGGCCGGCATTTTCTGCCTTATGCGCGCGCCATGCTGGAGCAAGCCGACCTGACCGAAATCATCGCCGGCAAGCTGGCCGCTGGCTCGACCGGGCAACTCGTGTTGGGTTACGCCAGCTCGATTGCCCTGTCAGACCTATTCAGCCAGGCCATTCAAGCTTTTGCCCAACGCTTTCCAGAGGTTCAACTGACTCTGGTGGAAGGTGCGTCCAGCAGTCTATGGTCACAGGTCGCCGATGGTCGTATCGATATTGGTATGAGCCGGTTGCTGCCTCAAAACGGGCAAGCCGAGGTCCGGGTACTATCCCTGGGTGAAGAACCCTTAGTGGCAGCCCTTTCCAGTGACAACCCGTTGGCCGGCCAGGCCGAGGTCAACCTCGCCCAGCTCAGCGCGTACCCCTTGATTTTATTTCCGGTCGATTACGGCTCGGGGCTCAACGAATCCATTCAACAACTGTACCGACGCAACGGGTTGCCCCTGCGCCCAGGTCCATCCGGACGGCAAATTACCTCGATCATCGCGCTGGTGGCCGCCGGGCAAGGCGTTGCGCTGGTTCCCCAGTGCACCCAGACGTTGGTAAAAAAGGGGGTGACCTACCGCCCGCTGGCTGACTCCGAAGCTCGCGCGCAACTGCTGATACTGACGCGAGCCCAAGGGCGCAGCCTGCTGGTCGAGGCCTTCATGGGGGTGATCGACGAACTGATGCCAGTCAGTTAAAGCACAATCCATGTGGAAGCGAGCCTGCTCGCGATGACGGCATAACATTCAACGTTGCAGTTGACTGTCAGACCGCTATCGCGAGCAGGCTCGCTCCCACGAAAACCACTTCAACATTACATCAGCGGGTCAACAGCACTTCGGCCCTGCCTTACCGCCGTAACGAGCCTCCTGACGTTCGCGGAAGAACATCTCATAGCTCATCACCGGCTTGTCCGGGTGTTCGGTTTGCATATGCTCGACGTAGTTGTCGTAGTCGGGCATGCCGACCATCAGGCGCGCGGCCTGACCGAGGTATTTGCCCAGGCGACTCAGGTCATTGAACATGCTGCCCTCCTCGATCAAGCATCTGGCAGCGCATGGAATGGCGCTTCTTTATCCGTACGTTCTTTGGTGCCCCAGGCGGCAATGCCGACTTTAAGCGCAAAGAACAGGATGCTGAACACCACGAGCAGGAACAACACCGTCAGCGTTGCGTTGGTGTAGGCGTTGTAGATCACGTGCTGCATCTGCTCGATGCTCTTGGCCGGCGCGAGTACTTGACCGTTGGCCAAGGCATCGCTGTATTTCTTGGCCAGCGCGAGGAAACCGATTGCCGGGTTGGCGTCGAACAGCTTGATGAAGCCGGCGGTGGTGGTGCAGATCAGCAGCCAAACGGCTGGCAGCATGGTCACCCACACATAGCGTTGGCGTTTCATTTTGATCAGCACAACGGTTGCCAGCATCAGCGCGATACCAGCCAGCATCTGGTTGGAGATACCGAACAGCGGCCACAAGGTGTTGATGCCGCCCAATGGGTCGATCACGCCTTGGTACAACAGGTAACCCCACATCGCCACGCAACCGGCCGTGGCGATCAGGTTGGCGGTCCAGGATTCGGTGCGTTTCAGCGCCGGCACGAAGGAGCCGAGCAAGTCCTGCAGCATGAAACGTCCGGCACGGGTACCGGCATCGACCGCAGTCAGGATGAACAGCGCTTCAAACAGAATCGCGAAGTGGTACCAGAACGCCATGGTGTTTTCACCCGGCAGCACGTGGTGCAGGATCTGCGCGATACCGACCGCCAGGGTTGGCGCACCGCCGGCACGGGCCAGGATGGTGGTTTCACCGATGTCCTTGGCCACCGCTTGCAGGGCTTCCGGGGTAATCGCGAAACCCCAGCTGCTGACTGTCTGCGCAACCGAAACAGCATCGGCGCCGACCAGAGCTGCCGGGCTGTTCATGGCGAAATAGACGCCCGGCTCGATCACCGAAGCAGCCACCATTGCCATGATCGCCACGAAGGATTCCATCAGCATGCCGCCGTAACCGATGTAACGGGCATGGCCCTCGCTGGCAAGCAGCTTCGGCGTGGTGCCGGAAGCAATCAGTGCGTGGAAACCGGACACCGCGCCACAGGCGATGGTGATGAACAGGAACGGGAACAGCCCACCCTTCCACACCGGCCCGGTGCCGTCGATGAACTGGGTCAATGCCGGCATTTTCAGCTCGGGCATGGTGATCAGAATGCCGATCGCCAGCGCAACGATGGTGCCGATCTTGAGGAACGTGGACAGGTAATCACGCGGCGCCAGGATCAGCCATACCGGCAATACGGCCGCGACAAAACCGTAGCCGATCAGCATCCAGGTAATCTGCAGTCCAGTGAAGGTAAAGGCTTTGGCCCAGACCGGGTCAGCAGCAATCTGCCCGCCCAGCCAGATCGAACCCAGCAGCAACGCCACGCCGATCACCGAGATTTCACCGATACGGCCCGGACGGATGTAGCGCATGTAGACGCCCATGAACATCGCGATCGGGATGGTCGCCATCACGGTAAAGATGCCCCACGGGCTTTCGGCCAGGGCCTTGACCACGATCAGCGCCAGCACCGCGAGGATGATGATCATGATCAGGAAGCAGCCAAACAGCGCGATGGTCCCGGGGATGCGGCCCATTTCTTCACGGACCATGTCGCCCAGGGAGCGGCCGTTGCGGCGGGTGGACATGAACAGGACCATGAAGTCCTGAACCGCACCGGCCAGCACCACACCGGCAATCAGCCACAACGTGCCGGGCAGGTAGCCCATCTGCGCCGCCAACACCGGACCGACCAGCGGCCCCGCGCCGGCAATGGCCGCGAAGTGGTGACCGAAGAGTACGTGTTTATTGGTCGGCACATAGTCCAGACCATCGTTGTTGAGTACGGCGGGAGTGGCTCGATTGGGGTCGAGTTGCATCACCTTGGTGGCGATGAACAGGCTGTAATAGCGGTATGCGACGAGATAAATAGCGACGGCTGCGACTACGATCCAGAGGGCGTTGATCGCTTCGCCGCGGCGCAGGGCCACGACACTTAGCGCAAACGCTCCCAAGACAGCCACGGCAAACCAGGCGAGGTGTTTAGCCAGACGGGGCATAGCGTGTCTCCTGCCGACAGTCAGTGACTGCGGCGGTAATTATTATAATTGTGTCCGCTTTGCGGAGCGGGCCCAATATCCCCCCATGCTGTCGACAAATAAATCCGCGTTACTACGTACGTGGCGTCTACGTAGTTCTACGTAGATGGCGCTGATGCAACACCTGTGAGCTGTGGCGAGGGGGCTTGCCCCCGTTTGGGTGCGTAGCACTCACAAAATCTCTGGTGTATCAGAGATTTTGGGGCCGCTTCGCAGCCCAACGGGGGCAAGCCCCCTCGCCACAGCTCACTCCCTTAGGTTTTGCATTTCATCACGACCGCAGGCGCGTATCTTTGGCATATGATGCCGGGCCTTCGCCCTCCCTCGGTCTGGCCAGGAGTAGAGATGCAGCTCAAACACAAAATCGTCGCGCTCGGGATTCTGCCGCTGGTGCTGGCGATCGCGGTCATCTGCGCGCTGGTGATTTCCCTGAACCGCCAACTGGGTGATCAACAGGCGCAACTGATCGAAGACAGCATTCTGGCCAGCAAGCGCGCAGAGCTGAAAAACTACGTCGAAATGGCGCAAAGCCTGATCGCGCCGCTGTACGACAACGGCCGTGGTGACGAACACGCACAGCAACAAGTGCTGGAAGAACTGCGCAAGCTCAGTTTTGGCATCAATGGCTACTTCTTCGTCTACGACCGCGAAGGCCGCAGCCTGATGCACGCACGCCAGTCGGAGCTGGTGGGCCAATACCTGTGGGACATGAAAGACCCTCACGGCCTGCCGGTAATCCAGGCGTTGCTCAAAAGCGCGGCATCCGGCGAAGGTTTTCAACGTTACGCCTGGAACAAACCCTCTTCCGGCCAAGTGACCGACAAGCTCGCCTACGTAGTGATGCTCGATCGTTGGGGCTGGATGCTCGGCACCGGCATCTACCTTGAAGACGTTGAACGCGCCACCCAACAAGCGCGTGCCGAGGTGGCTCAGGGGATCCGCACAACCATGCTGGCGATTGCCGCGGTGGCGCTTGTAGCGGTGCTGTTTGTGTTCGCCAGCGGCATGACGCTGAACGTCAGCGAACATCGCCTGGCCGACAAGAAGCTGCAGCGCCTGACCCAACGTATCGTCAGCCTTCAGGAGGAAGAGCGTTCGCGGGTTTCCCGAGAGCTGCACGACGGTATCAGCCAGTTGCTGGTCTCTATCAAGTTTCAGTTCGAACTGGCCAGCCATGTGCTGGAGAATGGCCAAGACAAAGGCTTGAGCATTTTAAGAGACGCCACCGAGCGCCTGGGGGAAGCGATCGGTGAGGTTCGCAGCCTCTCCCACGACCTGCGCTCATCATTGCTCGACACCCTCGGCCTGCCGGCGGCAATCGGTCAACTCGCCGCCGAGTTCGAGCAACGCAGCGGTCTTGTTGTAACCTTCAACGATAACGAATTCGACTGCCATCTGGCCGATGGCGCCGCCGCCTCGCTGTTTCGCATTGTGCAAGAAGGCCTGACCAACATCGAACGCCACGCCCAGGCAAAACACGTCATCATTACCCTGCACGGCTGCGAAAAGTCCGTACGGTTGACGGTGATCGATGACGGCATCGGTTTCAACGTCGCCCAGGTCGAACGTCGCCAGGCCGGCATTGGCCTGCGTAATATCCGCGAGCGGGTCGAGCATTTTGGCGGTCGATTCGAACTGATCTCGATGCCGGGGAAAAGTGAGCTGGACGTAGTGCTGCCGATGAAGCCACCCGGTACAGAACGCTGACTCCCCCCATAACAATTAGAGTGAATGCCTGCGATGAACCTGCCCTACCCGATCCGCGTCGCCCTGGTCGACGATCACTCCCTGGTCCGCGATGGAATCAAATCGCTGCTGGCGGTCATGGCGTCGCTGGAAGTGGTGGGCGAAGCCGAGAATGGCGCCGATGCCATTGAGATGGTCGGGCGCTGTCAGCCGGATCTGTTGCTGGTCGACATCAGCCTGAAGGATATCAACGGGCTCGAGCTGACCCGGCTGTTGCGCAGCCAGTACCCGTCGCTCAAGGTGCTGGTGCTGAGCATGTACGACAACTACGAATACGTCAGTGAATCGGTTCGCTCGGGGGCCAGCGGCTATGTACTGAAGAACGCGCCTTCACGGGAAATCATTGCGGCCATCGAAGCCATTGTCAGTGGCGGGACGTTCTACAGTGCAGAAATCGCCCAACGGCTTATCGCCGATAAAAGTACCGACAACGAACTGACACCACGCGAGAGCCAGGTGCTGTACAAAATGGCTCAGGGGTTGAACAACAAGGAAATGGCTCGCGAGCTGGACATCAGCGTCCGCACAGTGGAAACCCATCGCCTGAGCATCCGCCGCAAACTCAACATCGACAAACCCGCCGCCCTCGTAAAATACGCGATCGATCACGGAATCATTTCTGGTTAATCCGCTGTCAGCTTTTCAAATAACTCCGAATGCTCGGGAAACATCTCGCCGAGCTTGCGCCGAGTCCCCAGTTCCATGTCCGCGTAATCAAACCCCGGCGCAACGGCTTCACTGATCAAGCCGTAACCCGCCGCGCCCTCCATCAGTTGCGAGGCCTTCCAGACGCCGCCCGGCACATGCAGCTGCAAACACTGACCCGCAATCACGTCGTTGCCCATCACCACGGTTTTCAATGAACCGTCCGGAAAAATCAGGCTGTACTGAATCGGGTCGCCCAGATGGTAGTAATGCACAATGTCGGACTGATTCAGATGGAAATGGCCAATCGGCGCATCCTCGGTCAACAGGTAATAGATGGAGGTCAGCAAGTAACGCTGACCTCCTTCGGTCTCAACCATGGCGCGGTGATCCGCCTGAAAGGTTCTGCGGTAGAAACCACCTTCCGTGTGCGGTTCGAGGTTGAGCGCAGCGACGATGGCTTGAGCATCAGGTTTGTTTGTATCGAGTCCCTCTTTCTTCATCCTGCAGACGCTCCTGACGACGATTCACACTGTACTGGTATTCACGACACGCGCCGTGCGGATAAACAAGGCACGGACCTTGTCCCAAAAATTCCCGCCCAAAACGAAAAAGCTGCCGACCAACAGGGCATCGCCCAACACCTGGACCTGCCAGAGGTTCGGTCTCAGCCCCGGCCAAAGCGTATCTACGTAAGGTTCGAGAAACGATGAAATCAGTGGCAGGCAAAACATCACCATGCCAATTCTATGGCGAGCCGGGCCTACTTCCAGGTCGGCGGCCGGTGCAAGCGTGGAGACATAACCAAACACGTTGCGCTTGAGTTGCTGAAAACCGGACTTGCCCATGACCGCAATGGCGAGGATCAACAGAATCTTGTTGCTGATAAACAGGATGCCTGTCAGTGCCGCGATTTTTGGGCCGGGCACATCCGCGGCGGCGGCGAGTGGCACCGTCAGCCAGGAGATCACTGTCAAACTGAGTATCGCAATGCCTGCTTTGAAGCGCCAACCGGTGGAACTGGGGGCAATCTCGTCCTGGGGGCTGCTCATGGTCTTCGTACCCGTCTTTTTGGCCCGAATGAATAACTTTCAGAAGCGTAGCAGTTGCCCGACCCCATGATCGTCCAACATGACCTTGTGTTTGTCCGGGCTGTACTAACCTAAGCAAACCGGCTCAAGCCCAATAGCCAGGGCATTCAATACTTGGGGACTCCAGGATGAGGTTTTCCCGTGACCTGCTTGTAGTGCAGCCATGCTGACGCGTTCGGCTCGGCTACTTCTGCTGGGCGCCCTGGGCCTTGGCGGCTGCGTGCGTCTGGGACCGGATTTCCAGGCCCCGGGCGAGGCCTGGACAAAACTCTGGAGCAGCCCTGCGCTTGAACAGGCCAGCCAAAGACGCGCCTATCCCGATGTGCGCCAGTGGTGGCAAGTGTTCGCCGACCCGGTCCTCGACGGGCTGATCGCCGAAGCGGATGCGCACAATTCCAACCTGAAAATTGCCGGCCTTCGCGTCATGGAAGCCCGTGCCCGGTTGGGGATTGCCCAAAGCGGACGCTATCCGCAACTGCAACAGGCCAGCGCCGAGAGCTTGTACATCAACCGTCGGCAATACGGCGGCAGTAACCCGCAAGACAGCCATTTCTGGCAACACAGCGTGGGCTTTGATGTCGGTTGGGAACTGGACTTCTGGGGACGTTTCAGTCGGGCCATCGAGTCGTCAGATGCCAGTTACTTTGCGGCTCAAGCCAATTATGAAGACGTACTGGTACTGCTGCGTGCTCAAGTGGCCGACACTTACTTCTCATTGCGCACCACCGAAGCGCGTTTACGCGTCGCCCGGGAAAACGCCGAACAGCAAAAACGCAATTTCGAGATCACCGAGAAACTGTTCAACAGCGGCCAGAGCGCCGAGCTCGATTTGCAACAAGCCAAGACCCAGTACCTCGGCACCTTGAGCAGCATTCCGGAGCTTGAGGGGCAAGTGCTGCGCACCCGCAACGCATTGGCCGTACTGATCGGACAGCCACCCAACGCCCTGCCCCGATTGCTCGAAAACCAGGGATTGATTCCGCTGGTAGACCGTGCCGTGCTGCAAGACGTACCCGCCAGCTTGCTGTTGCGTCGACCGGACGTACGCGCCGCCGAACTCAACGTCGCCGCCCAATCGGCGCTGATCGGCGTGGCAGAAACCGACTTCTATCCATCGCTGACCTTGCTCGGCAGCATCGTCTGGTCGACCGACACGCTGAAGGGCACCTCCAACAGCCTGGACCTGATCGGCGGCCCCAGTTTGCGCTGGAACCTGTTTGATCACGGTCAGATCAGCAACAACGTGCGGGTGCAGGATGCGCGGTTGCAGCAGCTGATCGAGGTTTATCGCGACAAAGTCCGCGAGGCTGCGCGCGAAGCCGATGATGCCGCCAGCGGCCTGAGCAAATCACTGGAACGCGAGCGCATCCTGAGTGAAGCGCAGGTCGCCGCCAAGCGCTCGCTGAGCCTGGCCAACAGCCAATACCGCGAAGGCTACTCGGACTTCCAGCGGGTGCTGGATGCCCAACGCGCATTGCTCGAACAACAGGACAATTACCTGGTCAGCCGCAGCAATGCCGTGAGCAACCTGATCGCCCTGTACAAAGCCCTCGGCGGTGGCTGGTACAGCGCCCTGCCAACCGTCGACCCAGGCACTCGCCAACAAATGGAACACCGCACCGACTGGGGCAACCTGCTGAATGAACCGGCCCCTTCGCCAGCCCTCTCTTCCACGTCAGACAAGGTCAAAGCCGATGAGTGAACCCTCACCGCCCGCCGCTGAAGCGCCCTCTTCCAAGGCGCCCGAACCGGCTGCCGATCCGGCTGCCGATCCGGCAAAAAAAGGCATCAAATGGGTGCTGCTGCTGATCGTCCTGAGCCTGGCCTGGTATCTGTTGGCTGACCGTTTCACGCCGTATACGCAACAGGCTCGGGTCGGTGCCTTTGTGATTCCGGTGGCGGCTGAAGTGGCCGGCCGCGTGATCCGCGTGAATGTGCGCAACAACCAAGACGTCAAGGCCGGCGATGTGCTGTTCGAGGTCGATCAGCAGCCCTATCAAATAGCCGCCGACCGCGCACGCGCGGATCTTGAGTCTACCCGCCGGCAGATCGGCGCCAGCACCGCCGGCATTGCCTCCGCGCAAGCCTCGTTGCGGGCGGCCCAGGCCAATGAACTCAAGGCCCGGCAGGATAACGAACGCCTTGAAAGCCTGTACCGCCAAGACCGCGGAACCATTTCCGTGCGCCTGCTGGAAGCCTCGCGGGCCAGCCGTGAGCAGGCCGTCAGCCAGGTCGCCGCGGCCCGTGCCGAAGTCCAGCGAGCACGGGAACAGGAAGGTGGCAGCGAGGAAGACAACGCGCTGTTGCGCAGCGCTGCCACGGCGTTGTCAAAAGCCGAACTCGACATGGCCAACACTCAAGTCCGCGCGCGCTCGGCGGGTTTGATTACTGACCTGCGCACCGACGTCGGGCAATTCGCCGCGGTCGGCACGCCGGTCATGACCTTGATTGCCATTCACGATGTGTGGATCAGTGCGGACATGACCGAGAACAACCTTGGGCGGGTCAAGCCTGGAACTCCGGTGGCGATCGTGCTGGACGCGCTGCCGGGCGAGGTCTTCGAGGGGCGGGTGCGCAGCGTCGGCTACGGCGTCAGCGTGGGGCAGACGCCGGCGCCGGGCACCTTGCCTAGCGTGCAGAACAGTCGCGACTGGTTGCGTCCGGCCCAACGCTTCCCGGTGATCATCGAATTTTCTGACGAGGCGATGCAGGTGCTGCGTGACAGTCGCGCCATTCGTGCCGGTGGCCAGGCCGAAGTCATGGCCTTTCCTGCGCAGAACAATCCGCTGAATCCCTTGGGACGCCTGTTTTTCTGGCTGATGAGCTGGCTGTCTTATGCCTATTGATCGCCCGCCCAGATACCAACGGGCGCCGCGTCTGGCCGTCGGCACGGCGCTGTGCCTGGCCATCAGCTTCGGCCTGGCACTGCCGATTCCGTTTATTGCGCCGGTGCTTTCTGTGTTGCTGTTAGCCACGCTTAACAAACCCCTGCCATTCAAGGCCGGAGTGATGCTGGCAGTGGTTGCGATGCTGACCACCGGCATCGGGCTGTTACTGATCCCGGTCCTGCGTTATTACCCCCTCAGCGGTGTGCTGCTGATCGGTGTCAGTCTGTTCCTGGCCTTTGGTTTCGGGCTGCGCGGCGGCAACACCTTGGTCGTGACCTTTCTGATCATTGGCCTGACGATGATTTCCTCGGCCGGCGTTGCCGAGTTCGATCTGGCGATGATGGTCATCGGTGCCCTGGTCAAGGCCTTGCTCCTCGCCGTCATCGTCGTCGCGATCAGTCACTGGCTGTTTCCCGACCCGGCCAATGCACCCTCGCCACCTGCCGCCAGTGCTATGCCGGCGCAAGAAGTGCCCAGGATAGCGCTGCGTGCCACCCTGATCGTGATGCCGGCGTTCCTGTTGGCGCTGATCGACCCGGCCAGTTATCTGCCGATCATTTTGAAAGCGGTCAGTCTGGGCCAGCAGAGTTCAACGGTAACGACGCGCAACGCCAGTCGCGAACTGCTCGGCTCGACTTTGATGGGCGGGCTGTTGGCCATTGTGTTCTGGTGCGCGCTCAGTCTGTTCGTGCACTTGTGGATGTTCTTTCTGTGGATGCTGCTGTTTGGCTTGCTGTTGGCGCGCAAGCTCTATGCCCTGAGTCCGACTCGGCAAACCCCGGGGTTCTGGCTCAACAGCCTGGTCACGTTGATCATCCTGCTGGGCCAGTCGGTGCAGGACAGTCTTGCCGGCAAAGACGTCTATACCGCCTTCGCCGTGCGCATGGCGCTGTTTATCGCCCTCACGCTCTATGCCGACCTGATGGTTCACCTGATCGAACAGCGGCAGCGAACGCCTGATGCTCAGGGCGTTACCTGATAACCGCGCCCTTGCAGGCAGCTGGTATAGGCGGTTGAACTGGTCGCCGCGCTGGTTTTTTGCTGCGCCCGGCGCTCCTGACGCTGGCGCGCGCCACCAACCACTGCGCCCGCCGCTGCGGTTTGCCCGGCCCGGTTCTGGCGATATTCCTGTTTCACATCGTCGTCGACCCCCTCGTAAAACTCGTCATGCTGACGCCCCCGGACCTCAGCGCCCACCGCCCCGGCAGCAGCACCCACCGCAGCACCGCGCAAGCGCCCGCCCGAGGGTGGTGGTGTTGAGGAACTCTGACTCGCCGCGACGTTGCGGCAATCGTTGATGTCCAGCTGGGTTTGTTGCGAACTCTGCCCTTTCAACGGCACAACCGTTTCGGCCTGGACCTGCGTACAGGCCATCGACATTACGACACACAGACTGAAAGACGATAACCGACTCATGATGACCTCCGACAAGGTCCACTGTGTTGGCGGGCGAGCGTCTGGCTGGGAAGTTCCTGGAACAGCGCTCGATAACTGCTGGAAAACCGCCCCAAATGCCAGAACGACCAGTGCATCGCCACTTGCGCGACTGTCGTGTCGCTGGCCGTTCGGCTGAGCAACTCACGGCGCGCACTGTTGAGCCGGCGCAAGCGCAACCAATGCGAGGGCGTCATCCCGGTGTACGCCTTGAACGCGTGCTGCAACTGACGCAACGAAACCCCGGCCACCTGGGACAGTTCCAGCAAATTGAGGGTTTCTTCCGGGGTATCGGCGGCCCATTCGGCGACGCGCTTCATGATCGTTCGCTCTTCGGCCCGGCGCTGCAAGCCTGCTCGATCCAGGCACACACAGGCGTTATCGAGGATGAACAAACAGTCCTCCAACAACTGCTGGGTCAATGCCTCTTTGCTCGGCGGATCCAGCGTCTGCTCCAGTCGCGTCAAGGTGCCGCTCAACCAGCGGCTGAACAGCGCGTTCTGCCCGCAATTGAGCGGCGACATGAACAAGCCTTCGAGCCGCGCCACGTCCAGGCCATGCCGTTGAACGAATTGCGGCCCGAACACCACGGCGATTTCCTGGTAGTTCTCCGGGGTGATCCAGATGTTGCGGCTCTCGCCGTTCAACATGTACAGCGAGTTGTCGTTGCGATCGAAACAGAACGCCAGTGAGCCTTCGGGGGCGCTGAAATTCTGCTCGACCCGGGTGTTCATCTGCTCTTCGTAAATCTCCACGCCTTGCAAGTCCAGATAGCGCACCCGCCCGGCGAAATGCCCCGGTGACATCTGCTGATAGTGCTGCACCCAACCCGGTGTGGCGCGGATCTGCTCGGCCACGTCGGCGGTGTTGAAGGCTTGAACCTGTAACGGATTGCACGCTGTCATGGGGTGACCTTACGCACTCGTTTGGTGCGTTTTGGTGCTGCTTAAAGTGGATAGATGGAACGCCACGGCTCACCCAAGATAGTCGTCAATGCGCCACAGGGGAAGTGTCCGGTGGATGAAGGCGCCTTCCCCGGCGTAATTCAAACCAACAATGAGGTCTTTATGAATGTCCCTTTCGATCAGCTGTTCACGTGGCTGAAAGATCACAAGATTACCGAGGTCGAGTGTGTGGTCAGCGACTTGACCGGCATTGCTCGCGGCAAGATTGCACCCACCAACAAGTTCCTGCATGAGCGAGGCATGCGCCTGCCGGAAAGTGTGCTGTTGCAAACGGTAACCGGGGACTTTGTCGACGACGACATCTACTACGACCTGCTCGACCCGGCCGACATCGACATGGTCTGCAAACCTGTCGCCGACGCGGTTTACGTGGTGCCGTGGGCCATCGAACCCACCGCCATCGTGATCCACGATACCTTCGACAAGTTCGGCAACCCCATCGAACTGTCGCCGCGCAACGTGCTGAAGAAAGTGCTGCAGCTTTACACCGACAAAGGCTGGCAGCCGATTGTCGCGCCGGAAATGGAGTTCTACCTGACCCAGCGCTGTGAAGACCCGGACTTGCCACTCAAGGCACCATTGGGCCGTTCTGGCCGCGCGGAAAGCGGTCGTCAGTCGTTTTCCATCGACGCCGCCAACGAGTTCGATCCACTGTTTGAAGACGTCTACGACTGGTGCGAACTGCAGGGCCTGGACCTCGACACGCTGATCCACGAAGACGGCCCGGCGCAGATGGAAATCAACTTCCGTCATGGCGATGCGCTGGACCTGGCGGACCAGATCACCGTGTTCAAACGCACCCTGCGCGAGGCGGCACTCAAGCACAACGTGACTGCGACTTTCATGGCCAAACCCATTGGTGACGAACCTGGCAGCGCCATGCACATCCATCAAAGCGTGGTCGACATCGCCAGCGGCCAGCCGATCTTCGCCGATGCCGATGGGCGGATGAGCGAGCTCTTCCGGCACCACATCGGCGGCCTGCAAAAGTACATTCCCAAAGTGCTGCCGATGTTCGCGCCCAACGTCAATTCGTTCCGCCGCTTCCTGCCCGACACCTCGGCGCCGGTCAACGTCGAATGGGGCGAAGAAAACCGCACCGTCGGCCTGCGCGTGCCGACCTCGAGCCCCGACGCCATGCGCGTGGAAAACCGTTTGCCGGGTGCCGACGCCAACCCTTACCTGGCGATCGCCGCGAGCCTGTTGTGCGGCTACCTGGGCATGGTCGAAAAGGTCGAGCCGAGCGCCGCGGTGCAGGGTCGTGCTTACGAACGACGCAACCTGCGTCTGCCGATCACCATCGAGGATGCACTCACACGCATGGAAGAGTGCGAAACCATCAAGCGCTACCTGGGCAGCAAATTCGTCCGGGGGTATGTCGCGGTCAAGCGCGCCGAACACGAGAACTTCAAGCGCGTGATCAGCTCCTGGGAGCGCGAGTTTCTGCTGCTCAGCGTCTAAAAAACACACGCCCACATGAGATCACAATCCTCTGTGGGAGCGGGCTTGTGTGGCGAGGGGGCTTGCCCCCGTTGGGGTGCGAAGCACCCCTAACAACGGTCACCACGATCTTGAATTTAGAAAGTGATGACTGGTTTTACGACTGCTTCGCAGTCGAACGGGGGCAAGCCCCCTCGCCACATAAGCCCGATCCCACAAAGACGAATAATTCAAAGAGGTGTCGATATGCGTCTATTGAAATCCGTGGTTCCGGTCGCGCTGGCGGTATTGTTCAGCGCCGGGGCACAGGCTCAGCCGAGCGTCAGCGTCTACAACTGGACCGATTACATCGGCGAGACCACCCTCGCCGACTTCCAGGCAAAAACCGGGATCAAGGTGATCTACGACGTATTCGATTCCAACGAAACCCTGGAAGGCAAACTGCTCGCCGGCCGCACCGGGTATGACGTGGTGGTGCCGTCCAACCACTTTCTCGCGCGCCAGGTGAAGGCCGGCGCGTTCCTCAAACTGGATCGCTCGCAGCTGCCCAACTTCAAAAACCTCGACCCGAAACTACTGACGCTGCTGGAGAAAAACGATCCGCAGAACGCGCATTCCGTGCCGTATCTGTGGGGCACCAACGGCATCGGCTACAACGTCGACAAGGTCAAGCAAGTGCTGGGCATTGATCACATCGATTCCTGGGCCGTGTTTTTCGAACCCGAGAACCTGAAGAAACTCAGCCAGTGTGGCGTGTCGATGATGGACTCGGCTGATGAAGTATTCCCGGCAGTCCTCAACTACATGGGCATGGACCCACGCAGCGAAAACCCTGAGGACTTTAAAAAAGCCGAAGCCAAACTCTTGAGCATCCGGCCTTATATCACCTATTTCCACTCCTCCAAGTACGTCTCGGACCTGGCCAACGGCGACATCTGCGTGGCCTTCGGTTACTCCGGCGACGTGTTCCAGGCGGCCAATCGCGCCAAGGAAGCGAAGAACGGCGTGAACATCGCCTACTCGATCCCCAAGGAAGGCAGCAACCTGTGGTTCGACCTGCTGGCAATTCCCGCCGACGCCAGCAACCCGAAAGAGGCCCACGCCTTCATCAATAACCTGCTGGACCCGCAAGTGATCGCCAAGGTCAGCGCCTCGGTGGGCTATGCCAATCCGAACCCGGCGGCCAAGGCCTACATGGATGCTGAGTTGGTCAATAATCCTGAGGTCTATCCTCCTCAGGATGTCCTCGACAAACTCTACATCTCCACCACCCCGCCCCAGGCGATCATGCGTCTGATGACCCGTTCCTGGAGCAAAGTGAAGTCCAACCAATGAATCAGCATGACAAGCAACATGCCCGCTCCTATTACGCGGCATCGGCCAATGGCATGGCACCCTACCCTACGCTGGATTCGGACCTTGAAGCCGATGTCTGCGTGATCGGTGGCGGGTTCACCGGCGTCAACACCGCGATCGAACTGGCGCAGCGCGGGCTCTCGGTGATTCTGCTGGAGGGCCGGCGAATCGGCTGGGGCGCCAGCGGTCGTAATGGCGGGCAGTTGATCCGTGGCATTGGCCATGACGTCAGTGGGTTCGCCCGTTATGTCGGCGAGGAAGGCGTGCGTTATCTGGAGCGTGCGGGCATCGAGTCCGTGGAGCTGGTGGGCAATCGCATCCGTGAACATGGCATCGATTGCGACCTGCGCTGGGGCTTCTGCGAACTGGCCAATACCCCGGCGCAGTTCGCTGCGTTCAAGGCTGAGCTGCAAAGCCTCGCCGAGTTGGAGTACGCCCATGAAACCCGACTGGTCGGCCCCGAGCAGATCCGCCAGCAAGTGGTGGGCTCGGACCTTTATGCCGGCGGCCTGATCGACATGGGTTCTGGGCACTTGCATCCGCTGAATCTGGTGCTCGGCGAAGCGCAACTGGCGCAATCCCTCGGGGTACGGATTTTCGAGCAGAGCCCGGTGCTGGAGTTGGTCCACGGCAGCACCGTGCAGGTTCGCTGCGCCGGCGGTACAGTGCGCGCCGGCAGCCTGGTGCTGGCCTGTAACGCACATCTGGAAGAACTCGAACCGCGCCTGAGCGGTAAGGTGCTGCCGGCGGGCAGTTACATCATCGCCACCGAACCGTTGGCACCCGACGTGGCCGCGCAATTGATTCCGCAAAACCTGGCGCTGTGCGACCAGAAAGTCGGCCTCGACTACTACCGGCTCTCGGCGGATCGACGTCTGTTGTTCGGCGGTGCCTGCCATTATTCCGGGCGCGACCCCGTGGACATCGGCGCCTATATGCGGCCGAAAATGCTCAAGGTCTTCCCGCAATTGGCGGATGTGCGCATCGACTATCAATGGGGCGGCAGGATCGGCATCACCGCCAACCGTTTCCCCCAGGCCGGCCGCCTGAGCCAGTACCCGAACGTGTTCTACGCCCAGGGTTATTCCGGCCATGGCCTGAACGTGACCCACTGGTGCGCCCGGTTGCTGGCCGAAGCGATTCAGGCCGGCCACAGCCAGGGGCTGGACGTGTTCAGCGCCGTGCCGCACATGACCTTTCCCGGCGGACGAGCCTTGCGCTCACCGCTGCTGGCGCTTGGCATGTTCTGGTATCGCCTGCGTGAATTACTTGGCTGAACTGTGGCGAGGGGGCTTGCCCCCGTTGGGTCGCGAAGCGACCCCAAAACCTGCCATCGCATTCATGCAGGCATACCGGTTGACGACTGCGCAGCCGAACGGGGGCAAGCCCCCTCGCCACAAGTCGCATCCGGGTTATCCCTGGAGTAGCCTTTAGATTTGCTCAATCGCAAGTCACTTCTATATTGAAGGAGTGCTCTGACTCTTCTGCCTTCCGGCGAGTGCGGCCCATGGCGACGACTGCTCCATTGATCATCTGCGAGCACTGCGACTGCGTGTATGAAAAAGTCACGCTCGCCAAACATCAAAAGGCCCTGTGTACCCGTTGCGGCGGTGTGCTTGCGCGTTACAACGGCTTGTCGGTGCAGCAACGCCTGGCGCTGAGCTTCACGGCGGCAGTGCTGTGGACTTTCTCGAATTTCTACCCGGTCATGACCATCAGCCTCAAGGGCATGAAGAACAGCGCGACGCTGTGGGATTCGGTGGTGGCGCTGAGCCAGGGGCCGATCACTTTCATTGCGTTGGTGGCGGCGATTTCCATCATCATCGCGCCGATGTTCCAGCTGCTCCTGTTGATCTGGGTATTGAGCTTCGCCCTTACCTCCCGACGTTCACCTGGCTTCAAGCTGTGCATGCGCTGGCTGGAAACCCTCAGGCCCTGGAGCATGCTGGAAGTCTGCTTGCTGGGGGCGATGGTCGCGGTGTTCAAACTCGCCGGGTTGCTGGATGTGCTGCCGGGTATCGGCATGTTTGCCCTGGCGGTCCTCAGCCTGTTGCTGATCCGCATCGCCGGGCGCGATGTACGTGATCTGTGGGACACCCTATGAACAGGCCTCCGCTCGCCAGCGAACTCAACCTCTGCCTGTGCCACAGTTGTGGCATGGCCTGCGACATGACCGATCAACCTCACGAATGCGAACGCTGCGGCGCGCCGTTGCATGCCCGCAAACCTGACTCTCTGACCCGGACATGGGCCTACCTGCTGGCCTCACTGGTGTTTTATATCCCGGCCAATCTGCTGCCGGTAATGAACACCAGTCTGTTCGGCAACGGCTCCGACAGCACCATCATGAGCGGTGTGCTGGAGTTCTGGGCACACGGTGCATGGGACATTGCGCTGATCATTTTCATTGCCAGCATCGCGGTGCCGGGCATCAAGTTCGTGGCTCTCTCCCTGCTGCTGATCACGGTGCAACGCGGCAGCTTCTGGGCGCGCAAGGAACGTTCGAGGCTTTACCGTTTTGTCGAGCTGATCGGCTACTGGTCGATGCTCGACGTAATTGTCGTTGCGCTGGTGGCGGCATTGGTGAAATTCCAGGCTTTGGGCGATATCGAACCGCGCCCGGGCATTCTGTTCTTTGGTCTGGTGGTGGTGTTCACCATGCTGTCGGCGATGAGTTTCGACCCGCGACTGATCTGGGATAAAGAACGGGATCAAGAGCCGGAAAACCCACAAGATGAGGAGCGCATGGATGAAGTCCCAAGCCACTGACGGTCCGCACGCCCCTGGCCAGGCCGCGATCAAGACTCGTCGCTTCAGCGTTTCGCTGGTATGGATCGTGCCGATCGTAGCGGTGTTGGTGGGGATTTCCCTGGTGGTGCACAGCTGGCTGCAGGAAGGCCCGACCATCACCATCACGTTCAAGACCGGTAGCGGCCTGGTGGCCAACAAGACCGAGGTCAAATACCGCAATGTGGTCATCGGCCGCGTCTCGGAGGTGAAACTGAGCGGCGACCAGAAACGCGTCGACGCCACGATCCAGCTCGACAAACAGGCTGAAAGCTTTACTCGTGCAGACTCGCCATTCTGGGTTGTGCGGCCGCGCATCGGTGCCGGTGGCGTTTCGGGCATCGATACCTTGCTGTCGGGCGACTACATTGGTGCCGACATCGGCCAGGCCGATGCCCGTTCCAAACACTTCACCGGGCTGGAAAACCCGCCGCCCATTACCTATGGCGAGCCGGGCAAACGCTTCATGTTGCACACTCAGGACCTCGGCTCGCTGGACATCGGCTCCCCCGTCTACTACCGCAAGATCCCCGTCGGGCAAGTGGTGGCGTATGAACTGGATGCCGACGGCAAAGGGGTGAACATCGAAATCTTCGTGCATGCACCCAACGACGCCTATGTCACCGAAAATACCCGGTTCTGGAACGCCAGCGGTATTGATGTGAATGTCGGCGCCAACGGTTTTGCGGTGAAGACCGAGTCCCTGTCGGCCCTGTTGGTGGGCGGCATCGCGTTTCGCGCGCCGGAATACAGCCCCAACGATCAAGTGGCAGCGGAGGATAATGCCTTCGACCTGTTCGAGGATGAGCATACCGCCCTCGCCCCGCCCAACGGCAAGGCGCAGTACCTGAGCTTGCGTTTCGATCAGGCATTGCGCGGGCTCAAGGTCGATGCACCGGTGGAATTCCTCGGCATGGAGATCGGCCGGGTGGTAGCGGTCAATCTGGATTTCGACGTGAAGAACCGCAGCTTCCCGGTTAACGTCGGCATCGTGATCTACCCGCAACGCCTCGGTAAGGCTCATCTCAAATTGCTCGAGGCCTTGAAGCATGACCCCAACGATGAAGCCGCCAGCGTGCGCCTGATCGGCTCCTTCATCGAAAACGGCCTGCGAGCCCAGGCCCGTAACGGCAATCTGTTGACTGGCCAGCTGTACATCGCGCTCGACTTTTACCCCAAAGCAGAGAAAGTTGCGTTCGATCCAACCGCCCGTCCCGTCGTTATTCCCACCATTCCCGGAAGCCTTGAGCAGTTGCAGGAAAAACTCGAGAGCATGGTCAACAAGATCAACCAGCTGCCCATCGAACGCATAGCCGGCAACCTCGACAGCAACCTCGTCGAACTGCGCAAAGGCCTCGCACAATTCAACGCCAAGACCCTGCCCGGCGTGCAAACCACCCTGTCGGACGTCAGCAAGACCTTGCAATCGGCCAGTTCGACCCTCGCCGAAGATTCGCCGCAACGGGAACAACTGAGCCAGACCCTGGACGAACTTGGACGCATGTCGCGCTCGTTGCGTGAACTTTCGGACTACATGGGACGGCATCCGGAATCGCTGATTCGCGGCCGCCCCGACAATGCCCCGCCGATGGATCTGCAAGGGCCACCGCGCAACTGACCACAGGAGCTACCCCATGGCATTTTCGCTGAAGATCACGCTGGTCACTGCGTTGTTACTACTCGCCGCTTGCCGCAGTGATCCGATTCAATTCCACACCCTGACCCCGGCTCAACCGAGCGGTGCAAGCGGCGGCGCGGACATCCAGATCGAAAGCATCACCGTGCCGCCCCAGGTCGACCGTCCGCAGATCGTCATTCGTCAAGGCAACGCCGGCCTGGCAATCCTCGAAACACAATGGTGGGGCGCAAGCCTGTCGGAAGAACTGCGCAGTGCCCTGGTCGATCAACTGGTCAACAGTAACCCGCAGCGCAAAGTGTCGTTGCGCCTGGAAGTTCAGCGTTTTGATTCGATACCCGGCCAGTACGCATTGATCGACGTCAAATGGCGCCTGCGCAAACTCGGCGAAGGCGACGCTGCACTGGTCACCTGCCGCAGCACCTTGCAGACGCCTTCCGGCACGAGTATCGATGAGTTGGTGGTGGCTCATCAGAACAATGTGAAGCGCTTGGCCGCCACCATCAGCCAGGCTACCGCAGGCACATCGAAAAGCTGCCCGGCAACTAAATGACAGTCGTCAGGCGCCTTCCAGTTCAATGGTGAAACAACTGCCGTTGGGCTGAAGGCTGCTGTGTACCACACGCCAATTCTGATGGGGCACTGCACGTGGTGTTCAAGACAAGCGTTGCAACAACCAACTAAAAAAATACTGAAATTTTTATACGCAAATTTTTCACATCCCTTTCACCACTCCGACACCTGCCTTGAACTAGTGTCTTTCCATGGCCCTTCAAGCGTTGTTACGCAGGGTTGTATTTGAAAGTTGTTCTCTATTGCGTACCGACGGGTAAACAAAACATGGTTGATCATGTATCGCGCAAACAGCCAGCGGCACGAATCGTTACATCGCGGCTCGGCAAACTGGCCGCGGCAACGGCCGCTCTGGTTATCGCGGCACTCGTCACGGGGTTTGTCTGGTGGCCCAGATCGCCGATCAACCTGGCGACCGCCGGGTCCGAAGCGACCAACAGCCTGGTCGATCGCTGGCAAGCCGGTGAAGTGGTGGTACTGGTTCGCCATGCGGAACGCTGCGACCAGTCCAGCAATCCGTGCCTTGGCCCCGCCGACGGCATTACCCGAGTCGGCAGCGAAGCCGCCACAGCCGTGGGCCAAGGCTTTATGCAGTTGGGCATGACCCAAACCGATGTGCTGAGC
This sequence comes from Pseudomonas sp. B21-019, assembly GCF_024749225.1. Classification (NCBI taxonomy): domain Bacteria; kingdom Pseudomonadati; phylum Pseudomonadota; class Gammaproteobacteria; order Pseudomonadales; family Pseudomonadaceae; genus Pseudomonas; species Pseudomonas sp. B21-019. The sequence goes on along the minus strand of NZ_CP087193.1, from coordinate 3,074,287 downwards.
AGCCCAGCCACCCGCACGGCACAAACCTCGCGCTACATGTTCGGTAAAGACGCGGCGACCCAGGAATGGCTGGTCAGTTGCGGCAAAACCCTGCGTAACGATGTGGTGGCGCACAAGCAAGCCCATCGGAATCTGGTGCTGGTCACGCACAGCGGTTGCATCAGCGACTTCGAAGCCCAGACCGGTTTCGAGCACGCGACGACCAGTAAGTATGGCAGTGCCTTGTTCGTGCAAATTGCCGCCGACGGGCAACCCCAGGTACTCGGCATTGTGAATGCCACTGACTGGCAGACGCTGTTGCACGGCAAAGCCTTGAAACAATAATCGCGGCAAAAAAAGTCGAAGCCGAGAAAGCGTTTTTGCTCGGGCAGACTATAACTAGTCCGTAACCCTTAGATGGCTGACGCAACTTCTGTAGTCCACATCACTATTGTGTTGCTTTATGTAAGAAGTTCCGCTAGTGCACGCATGCACCTAGCGGAGCAACATCCTTCTGCGCCAAGGTCGAGTCATGACGTCCAATAACTTGTTGCCCCACCCCGACGGCTCTTTATTGCGCGGCACCGCGCGTGCGCTGCCCATCACCGAACGCTGGATCGTGCCCGGCTTGCTGCTGGCCTACGTGGTTTTCTACCTGCTGCCGCTAGTCACCCATGGTCTATGGATTCCCGATGAAACCCGTTATGGCCAGATCAGTCAGGAAATGCTGCTGAGCGGTAACTGGGTGTCCCCGCACTTCATGGGTATCCGCTACTTCGAGAAACCCATCGCCGGTTACTGGATGATCGCCATCGGTCAAGCGGTGTTTGGCGACAACCTGTTTGGTGTGCGTATCGCTTCGGCGCTGAGCACCGGGCTGAGCGTCTGGCTGACTTACCTGATTGCTCGCCGATTCTGGAATGACCCGGGCAAGAGTTTTATCTGCGCCTTGCTCTACATGAGCTTCGGCCTGATCGCCGGACAAGCCGGATACGCCAACCTCGATCCGCAATTCACGCTCTGGGTCAACTTGAGCCTGGTCGCGTTGTGGTTTGCCATCGATAGCCATTCCTCCCGCGGCAAACTCGGCGCTTGGGCGCTGTTGGGTTTTGCCTGTGGCATGGGCTTCATGACCAAGGGCTTTCTCGCCTGGTTATTGCCGGTGTTGATCGCCCTGCCCTACATGATTTGGCAGCGACGCCTGGGCGAGCTGTTGCGCTACGGACCTCTGGCGGTGGTCGTGGCGGCGGTGGTCTGCCTGCCGTGGGTGCTCGCCATTCACCATCAGGAACCGGATTTCTGGCGGTTCTTCTTCTGGCACGAACACATTCGCCGTTTCGCTGCCGATAACGCGCAACATGCTCGCCCGTGGTGGTTCTATCTGCCGCTGCTGGTCGCTTCGAGCCTGCCGTGGGCCGCCTTGTTGCCGACGACGTTGGTTCAGGCCTGGCAGCAAAAGCGCCAGCCCGTGATCGGTTTTCTGTTGCTCTGGATGCTGTTGCCCCTGGCGTTCTTCAGCTCGAGTAGCGGCAAACTGCCGACCTACATCATGCCGTGCCTGTTGCCTTTGGCGTTGCTGATGGGACACACAGTGATGGAGCTGTTGAATCAGGGGCGAGGCCGGATCCTTCGCATCAACGGCGTGATCAACGTCGTCATCGCCACCAGCGCCCTGATCGCCCTGCTTTATCTGCAAGCCACCAAGGAAGTCTACGTAAACACCGAGATGTTCACCCTGTCCCTGGCGTTCATCGTGTTGCTCGGCTGGATCATCACCAACGCCTTGCAGGTGCTGCGTCCATTGATGTTCTGGGCAATGCCGGCACTCGGCATCTGGCTGCTGGTAGCGTTGTTGCCGGCTGCGATGCCGGCACAGATCGTCAATAGCCAAATGCCTGACCAGTTCATCGCCGAGCATCTGGATGCCTTGAGTCAGACGACATCGTTGCTCAGCAACGATCTGGGTGCGGCGTCAGCTTTGTCGTGGCGACTGAAGCGGCCACAGGTCGATCTTTACAACACTATCGGCGAGCTGAAATATGGCCTCGATGATCCCGCCATGGCGTCACGTAAAGTCACCATGGACAACGTCGGGCAATGGATGACCGAGGCCCGCAAAAAAGGCGCGGTCGGTGTGGTGATGCGGGTTAACAGCGTCGTGGAAATGCAGGAAGTCGAGATGTTGCCCATCGATGGCAAGCGTTATCAGCGCGGCCAACTGGAGATTCTGATATTCCCGCAGAGCCAACCCTGACGCCGTTCTTCCTACAGGAAACCCGCCATGAACCTTCGGGCTAGTGACAGGGGCGCGTTGGCGCTCCTGCTCGGCGCCTCTGCGCTGATTTTGTTGTTGGGTCTGGGCACGCGGGAGTTATGGGGGCCGGAAACCCGCTGGGCCAACATCGCGCTGCAAATGCTGCAGAGCGGTGACTATTTCGATCCCTACCTCAAGGGCGGGCCGTATTACGACAAACCGCTGCCCTCCTACTGGCTGATCACGGCCACCGCGTGGCTGACCGGCGGTTTGGGACACTGGTCATTACGCTTGTCCTCGGTGGTTGCTGCCTGGCTGAGCGTCTGGCTGGTGTACTTGATCGGCGAGCAGCTGATGCGCAAAGGCACCGGGTTGATTGCCGGCTGGATGCTGGCGACCACCTTCTATTTCGTGTTCTGGGCACGGGTCGCCACCGCCGACATCCTCACCGTCTGCGGTGTTCTGGCGGCGGTCTGGTGGTATTGGCGCGGGCCGCAAGACACGCGTTTCAGCCGTTACCTGGTGTTTTTCCTGCTGTTGTCCCTGACCTCATTGTTCAAAGGCCTGATCGGCTTCATTCTGCCGGGCTTGCTGCTGTTACCGCATGTGGTGCAGGACGGTCGCTGGAAAAGCCACCTCAATCTGCGGCTGTGCGCAGCCCTGGTCATCGCCGGGGCGTTTTACATGACGCCATTCATATTGTCGCACCTCTACGGCGCGCCGACTTATGGCGAAAGTGGCCTGGGCCTGGTGCTGCGGGAAAACGTCGTGCGGTTTTTCCAGCCCTTCGACAACATCGGACCGATCTACACCTATCTGATTTACCTCCCGGTCTACACCCTGCCATGGGCGCCTTGCTGGATGCTGGGGTTGTGGTTTGCGCTGCGCCACTGGCGCAGCGTCGAACCCAATACGCGCTGGCTGGTTTGGGGGTTGGGTCTGTTGATGCTGTTTTTCACGGCCAGCGGCAGTCGACGCAGTTACTACGTGTTGCCCCTGGTGCCCTTCGCCCAGTTGCTGGGCGCCTGGTGGATCACCCGGCGAATGGCCGAACGCAATGCCACAGACAGGTTCGGTAGTCGCCGATTGAAAATCGGTTTCGGCCTGACCGCTGTGTTGTTGATGGCGATACTCGGTGTGTTCTATCCCTGGACCAACGGCGGTGGCGGCGTGGTTCAGTTCGGTGAGACGGTCAGGCTTGAGGCCAGCAAACGCGCACCGCTCAATACATGGCGCATGGTGATGATCGAGGTGGACAACAAAGTGCCGATGTACCTGCAAACCGGCGGCGCCCCCTTCTATTATGTGCAGCAAACCCAGGACTTTCCTCGCACCGGCGATACCGCCGCGCTGATGACCTGGCTGGACAACACCAGCGGCCAGCACTGGGACCCGCAACGCACCATCGTTATCACCCAGTACCGCAACGGTGATGCAGTACCGCTGGACTACCTGAGTGCCGACCATCAGGTCATCACCACCACGCCCAACAACGGCGAGCGCATATTCCACGGCCGTGAAGACCAGAGCGTGGCGTTTATACCCCGGGGCTAATAAATGTCAGTGCACGCTTTTGCTGTCGATCTTTGTCGCCAGGTTGCTCAGTGCCTCGGTACACGCCGCCAGATCCGGCGACCCGGTTCTGACTTGCTTCAACGCCCGGTCCAGGGACTTGTCGATGGAGGTCCAGCCTTCAGGATCAATCGGTCGCAGCTTTTCCTCGTTTTGGTCCCAAGTGCTTTCCAGGTCGGTGATCCTGGCCCGTGCGCCTTTCATGTCGCCACTGCCGAGCAGTTTTTCGGTGTCGGTAATGATGACCTTCAGGTAGGACAAGTCGCCCATCGACCCCGCGGAAGGTGCCGCTACAGGAATGGCGGCACTGCTCTGCTGGCTATCAAGCTTGGCCAGCAGGGTTTTCAGGGCGTCGGCACAGGCTTTCGGGTCCGGTTTGCCGGAGCGCAATTGGGACAGCGCACGGTCGATCGATTTGTCGACCGACGTCCAGGATGCCGGCGCCTTCGGCTGCAAGGTTTCTTCGGCCTGATCCCAGGCGGTTTCCAGATCGGTGATGCGAGCCTTGGCTGCCTTCAGGTCGCCGGCGTCCACTAAACGGGCAGTGTCTACGGTAATCTTCCGGAAACTCGACAAATCGCCAAGGGAACCGGTCACCGTCGAGGCGCTCACCGTCGTTTTACCGGCCGTTGCCTGAGCCGGCACCCAGAACCACCCACCGACGCCGACCGTGCAGACGAACAGCAGCGCCCCCAGGAACGGCGTGGACGCCAGATGCGGGACACGCTTGGGGCTGAGGTTCAATGTTGAACCAACCTTCGCCACCCGAAAGCTTCGCCGAGAAAGCGTCAGCCAGATAGCGCTGGACATGAAAATCGACGACACCGCGCCGGATATCAGACCCAGCACCAGAGCCAGCGAGAACATCTGCAACGGTTCGCAGGCAAACAGATACAGGCAGGTCGACGCCATCACCACTGTCAGCACGGTGTACAGCGAACGCCTCAGGGTCTGGCTGATGCTCAGGTTGATCAGGCTCCACAAGGCCAGCGCATCCACCGGCGGGGACTTTTTCACGTTTTCGACAATGCGTCCGAAGATCACGATCTTGTCGTTCAGTGAATAGCCGATGATCGTCAGCAATGCCGCGATGTAAGTGACGTCGATCTCGAACTTGAACAGCGAGAAGATCGCCGAAACGATGAGGATGTCCTGAACGATCGGCAGCAAGGTTGCCAAGGCGATGGCCCAGGAGAAACGCAGGCCGATATAGATCGCGATGCTGGCGAATGCCGCAATCACCGCATAAATGGCCCGAGTGGCAAAATCCCGTGCAACGCCCGGGTCTGCGGTGTTTTCCTCATACTCTACGGTCTGATACTTACCCTTGAACGCAGTAATGATCTGCTTAAGATCAGCGGGCTTGAGCACTTCATCGAAGCGTACGGCGATGTGCTGATTCTGTGCACCGCCCACGGCCACGGTGGCCGGGATGGTGCCCGCCCCGGTCATGATTTGCGTGGCGGTTTCCTGAGTGATCGCACGGTCGACGTCGATGTCCAGCGCAGTGCCGGCGGTAAAATCGATGTCCAGGTTCAGGCCGTGAGCGCGGTAATACAGCGAGCCGGAAACGATGGTCAGCAACGAGACCACAATCGCCGTTTTACCCAGGCCCACGAAGTTGAAACGGCGCGCCTTGGTGGCGCGCGGCTTGCCCTTGCCAATCAACCAGCACTGGTTGACCCACTGGGTATCGACCAGCCACAGCATCAGCTGGCGAATCAGCAAGAAGTTAGTGGCGACACTGATCACGATGCTCACCAGCATGGTCAGCGCAAATCCTTGAATCGGTCCGATGCCGGCCGCGAACAAGGCAATCATCGCCAGCGCGGTCACCAGGTTTGCATCACGTATCGTCGGCAGCGAGCCTTTGAAACCGTTATCCACGGCTTCGCGCAGAGACCGGCCAAGGTCGATTTCCTCGCGAATACGTTCCAGGCAAATGATGCTCGCATCCGCCGCCATGCCTATACCCAGCACAAACGCCACCACCGCCGACAGCGACAAGGTGGCACCCGAGGCGGTGAACACAATCAGCAATAGCCACAGGTAGACCAGCGTACAAAACGCGGCGATCAAACCGGCGGTGCGGTACAGCCCCACCAGCAACAGGAAAATACAGGCGATGCCGATCAAACCAGCCTGAACGGTTTCCGCCAGCGCGGTTTTGCCGAGTACGCTGCCGACGGTCTGGGTGTATTTCTCAGTCAGCTGCGTGGGCAACCCCTGCGAACTTCCGAGCAGCGAGCGTGATTCTTCGGCGGACGTCAGGCCTGCCAGTTTCACCCGAATATGGTTGGCGCCCTCGACCCGGATGTCCGGCTCGGTAATACCGATGCTGTCGGCGCGTTTACTCAGGATCGCGACCGTCTGCAACAGGTCATCCTTGGCGAGCAGGGTTTTGCCCGGTGCCGGATTCACAACGTAATAAATCTCGTAACCACCGCGAAATTCCAGCCCGAAGCGCACATGAGTGGCCAGGCTGGAAAATGTCGCGGCCACCAGACAGGCCAGAAGCCCCGTCAGGAGGATGAACGACAAGCGTCGACTGGAAAGGCTCATGGAAGAAATCCAGATAAGGGACTGAAAAGCGAATCGAAGCCCAAGGGCTTGTTCACCACTGCCGGGCAGTCTAAAGAAGCGAAAGTGAACCGCTTGTTAACGAAGTCGTATGGCTGTGCGACGGCTTGCCAGCGCGTGCCGGACATGCAATGAATGCACGCCTGCGATGCCTGATCAGGAAGCGAGCGATGAAGGTTCTGGTGGCCGAAGACAATGCCCTGCTGGGTAACAGCATCAAGCGCGGGCTTGAGGAAGCAGGCTGGGTAGTGGATCTGGCCAGGGACGGAAAAGAGGCCTTGTACTATGCCGATGCCAGTGAGTATGACGTGTTGGTGCTGGACTGGATGCTGCCGCAGATATCGGGTCTGGACGTACTCAACGTGCTGCGCGGCAAGGGCAACGAAGTGCCTGTGATCATGGTCACGGCCAGAAGCGAGGTGGTGGATCGGGTGCAGGGCCTGGATCGCGGCGCCGACGATTATCTGACCAAACCTTTCGAAATGATCGAGCTGGTGTCGCGGCTCAATGCCCTCTATCGACGCTCGATCGCCCGTGGCTCGAAATCGCTGACACTGGGCAATCTGAACATCGAACTCGACACCTTGCGGGTCAGCATCGGCGACCGTCCGCTGGAGCTCACGGGCATGGAATACGATCTGCTGGTGGCACTGGCCGGCAAGGCGAATCAATTGCAGACCCGCACGGTGTTGCTGGGTCTGCTCTACCCTTTCGACAGCGAGCCGGACAGCAACAGCCTGGACGTGCTGCTCAATCGCCTGCGACGCAAGTTGGCTGGGGCCGACGTCGAGATTGAAACCGTTCGCGGCAAAGGGTTGATCCTTCGTGTGGCGTAACCTGGCACTGAACATCAAAATCGCACTCACGCTGTTCGTGGTTCAGGCGTGTGTGTTGCTCGTCGGCTATGTGTGGCTGAGTCATTGGGTGCAAACCACCCGGCTCGATGAACTGCGGCACCATCTTGATACCCAGTCGGACGTCATCGAGTCGCTGATCAGCGTCGAAAACGCACAGTTGGTCTATCAGCGCCAGGGTGAATTCGCCTCGGAACTGGATCACGATCACGACCTGTATTTTGATTTGTCATCGATATCGGGCGAGATGCTGCAAGAGTCCTGGGGGCCAACGCCGTCAATGCGCAAAGCGCTTCGCGAGGCCATGAGTCAGGTTCGCGCGGGCGACGAAGAGACGTTCCTGTTCGATGTCGGTCACGAGAAATGGATCGCACAGATGGGCGACCTTGAGCGCGCCGGCCCCGAAGGCCCGCTGAAAGCCAGGCTGCTGGTGGCCACCAACGCGCAACCGGTGCTCAATGCGGTCGACGCCTTCAAACGGGTGGTGGCGCTGGCCGCGATAGGGATATTGCTGTTGACGACGCTTGGCAGTTTTATCGTGGTGTCGCTCTCCACCCGCAACCTTCGCCATTTCGCTCGACAACTGCGCACCTTGAAGCCGCCGGAATTCACCCGCCGGGTGGTATTCGAGGCGCACTCGGCGGAAGAAAAACTGCTGTTCGACAGCTACGCGCAAATGGAAGCGGCGGTTCAGGAGGTGCTGGAACATCAACGGCTGTTTATCGCCAACGCCTCCCATGAACTGAAGACGCCGATTGCTGCCGTGACCTCTGCGCTGGAGGTCATTCTGGCGCGGCCACGGCACGCCGAAGATTACGCCCAGACCTGTCGTGATGTGCTGGCCGAAATGCAGGTGCTCAAGCGCCTGTCTCTCGGCCTGTTGGACCTTGCGCAACTGGAGGGCACCACCGAGATTGCCGGGCAGGCAAGCGGGTTGAATGACAATGCGCTCAATGCCGTTGAGCGTTGGCGCAAGGCCGCCGAACTCAAAGGTCTCAGTCTCTCCCTGCATCTGCTGGAGGATTATCAGGCCCAAGTCGCCGGAGGACCGGAACAGTGGGAAGTGGTGTTTGGCAACCTGCTGGACAACGCCATCAAGTACACCCCGGCCGGCGGCGCCGTCGACGTCAGGCTGGACGAACCACCGGGTGGCGGTTTGATCATCCGGATCACCGATAACGGTGCAGGCATGTCCGCACAAGAAGTCCGGCAATTGGGGCAAGTGTTTTTCCGTGCCGACGCCGCACGGTCGCAACCATCGTCGTTCGGACTTGGATTTGCCCACTGCAAGCGGATTGTCGAAAGACTGGGTGGACATCTGACGGTTCAAAGTACGCCGCAGACAGGGACGCGCGTGACCATTGCCATGATGCGTTATAAGCCTTGAGCCCCGCGTCACCTCAGACCAGGCCAAAGTTCAGCCAAGAGGCCCAAGGCCACACTCCGATCGAAGATATCGTTTGAAAGTTGCCCACCACCGTGTCGGCTCAAGTTTTCCGCCGACAGTGAAATGACATCTATTTACGATTTTTTGACGTTTTTTTCTCATTTGGCGCTCTACATTCGCGGCGACTCAAACATGCAAATGATTCGCATTGTTCCAATAATGAATCCGCGCGTGTTGACTAAAAAAACAGGAGCCGTCGACAGAATGATTTCCCGCATCCCCTCGTTCCTTAAAAACGCATTGCTGACCACTGCTTTACTCAGCGCCGGTCATGTGTATGCCGCTGCGCAGGCTGACGGTATCGTGGTCTACAACGCTCAACACGAAAGCCTGACCAAAGCCTGGATCGAAGGCTTCACCAAGGAAACCGGTATCAAAGTGACCGTGCGCAATGGCGACGACACCGAGATGGGCAATCAGCTCGTGCAGGAAGGTGCAGCCTCCCCGGCCGACGTGTTCCTGACCGAAAACTCCCCGGCGATGGTGTTGGTCGACAACGCGGGGCTGTTTGCACCGGTTGCGCCGAGCACGCTGGAACAAGTGGGCGCGGCCTATCGTCCGGCGCATGGCAAATGGGTAGGGATTGCCGCGCGCTCCACGGTGTTCGTCTACAACCCGAGCAAGCTGTCTGAAGCAGACTTGCCAAAATCGCTGATGGACCTCGCCGCACCGAACTGGAAAGGCCGCTGGGCTGCTTCGCCAGCAGGCGCCGACTTCCAGGCCATCGTCGCAGCTGTATTGGAACTCAAGGGTGAAGCCGCGACCCTCGACTGGCTGAAAGCCATGAAAACCAACTTCACCGCCTACCGGGGCAACAGCGCCGTGCTCAAAGCGGTCAATGCCGGTCAGATCGACAGCGGTGTGATCTATCACTATTACAGCTTCGTCGATCAGTCCAAGACCGGCGAGAACAGCAAGAACACCTCGCTGAACTACTTCAAACACAAGGATCCAGGTGCCTTTGTCAGCCTGTCCGGCGGCGGCGTCCTGGCCTCCAGTCAACACAAGGAACAGGCCCAGGCATTCCTGAAATGGATTACCGGCAAAGACGGCCAGGCGATCCTCAAGAACGGCAACTCGTTTGAATACGCCGTGGGCAAGAATGCAGAGTCCAATCCGAAACTGGTGCCGCTGCAGCAACTCGACGCTCCGACTGTCGACGTCTCGAAACTCGACAGCAAAAAGGCGGTTGAGCTGATGACCCAGGCCGGGTTGCTCTAATTGCTTCCTGAAACGCTACCGGCAGAGGTCGCTGCGGCGTCCTCTGCACACTTGCGCGCACGCTCTCGCGGCCTCTTCGCAGGCCGCGGCGGCGCCTGGGTGATTAGTCTGTCGGTGCTGATGTCGTTACTGGCGTTACTGCCGATTGCTTTCGTGATCGGCGTATCGGTGCAGACTGGCTGGGCGACGCTGGTGACGCTGGTATGGCGCCCACGCGTCGGCGAGTTGCTGATCAACACCGTGCTGCTGGTGGTGCTCACCATTCCCTTGTGCATCGCACTAGGGCTGGCGCTGGCCTGGTTGACGGAACGCACCAACTTGCCGGGGCGGCGCTGGTGGTCGCTGTTGGCGACGGCGCCGCTGGCGGTGCCGGCATTCGTGCACAGCTATGCCTGGGTCAGTCTGGTGCCGCCGATTCATGGGCTGTTTGCCGGCGTTCTGGTTTCGGTCATCGCCTATTTCCCGTTTCTTTACCTGCCGATAGCGGCGACTTTGCGTCGGCTCGATCCGGCCATCGAAGATGTCTCCGAGTCGTTGGGGCTCAAGCCCTGGGCAGTGTTCTTTCGCGTGGTGCTGCCGCAGTTGCGCCTGGCCATCTGCGGCGGTGCCTTGCTGGTGGGGCTGCACCTGCTGGCCGAGTACGGTCTGTACGCGATGATTCGCTTCGACACCTTCACCACGGCCATCTTCGATCAGTTCAAGTCCACCTTCAACGGGCCTGCCGCCAATATGCTGGCCGGCGTCCTCGCGCTCTGCTGCCTCGCCATGCTGACGGCCGAGTCGGCTGCTCGCGGCACGGCGCGCTACGCCCGGGTCGGGTCGGGAAGCGCGCGCGAACAAAGGATCGTGCGCTTGAAGTTGCGCACCACCCTGCTCGCGCTCACGCTGCAAGGCATGACCTGTGTGCTGGCACTCGGTGTGCCGTTGATCACCCTTGGCAAGTGGCTGATCGCCGGTGGCGCGCAAGTCTGGAACCTGAGCGAACTGTTGCCGGCGCTGGAGCAGACGCTGATGCTCGGGGCCGCCGGTGCGCTCATTACCACATGCGCGGCCATCCCGATCGCCTGGCTGTCGATTCGCTCACCGGGCCCGTTGCAACGTGTGCTGGAAAGCTGCAACTACATTACCAGCGCGTTGCCGGGGATTGTCGTTGCGCTGGCGCTGGTAACGCTGACGATTCATTTTGCCCGGCCGATTTACCAGACCACCATCACGGTGCTGCTGGCGTATTTACTGATGTTTTTGCCCCGCGCCCTGGTGAGTTTGCGCGCAGGTATCGCCCAGGCGCCGGTGGAACTGGAGAACATGGCGCGCAGCCTCGGCCGTTCGCCTGGTCGGGCGTTGTGGCTGATCACTCTGCGTCTGGCCGCACCCGGTGCTGCCGCTGGCGCTGCGCTGGTGTTTCTGGCGGTCAGCAATGAGTTGACCGCCACCCTGCTGCTAGCCCCCAATGGCACGCGCACCCTGGCCACCGGTTTCTGGGCAATGACCAGTGAAATCGACTATGCCGCCGCGGCGCCCTATGCCTTGCTCATGATTCTGCTGTCGCTTCCGTTAACCGGACTTCTTTACCATCAATCCAAACGCACGGCTGGCCGATGAACGCTCTTGAACTCCACTCGATCTGCAAGTCCTACGGTTCTCAACGAGCCCTGGAGAACATCAGCCTGTCGGTGCCGACGGGAAGCCGTACGGTGATCGTCGGCCCGTCCGGTTCGGGCAAGACCACCTTGCTGCGAATGATCGCCGGTTTCGAGTTCCCGGACTCGGGCAGCCTTGCGCTCAATGGTCAGACGCTGGTCGACGGCACCCGCGAGGTACCCGCGCATCAACGCTTGATCGGCTATGTTCCGCAGGATGGTGCACTGTTCCCGCACATGACCGTAGCCGCCAACATCGGTTTCGGGCTGGCGGCCAAGGGCGTTGCCAAACAGGAACGTGTCGCCGAGTTGATGGACAGCGTGGCACTGGACTCGAGCATGGCCAATCGTTGGCCGCATGAACTCTCCGGCGGCCAGCAACAGCGTGTCGCGCTGGCCCGGGCCCTGGCGCAACAACCACGGCTGATGTTGCTGGACGAGCCGTTTTCGGCACTCGATACCGGTTTGCGCGCCGCCATGCGCAAATTGGTCGCAAGGCTTCTGGCTGACGCCGGTGTCACGACCATTCTGGTGACTCACGATCAAAGTGAAGCGTTGTCATTCGCCGATCAGTTGGCGGTGATGCGTCAGGGCCGGCTAGTGCAATCCGGACATCCGCTGGACCTTTACCGCTATCCCTCCGATGAACAAACAGCCCTGTTTCTCGGGGATGCCGTGGTCATGCCGGCCAGAATCGAAGCGGGTTGGGCTCATTGCGATCTGGGTCGCATACCGGTCAACAACCACAGAAACAACCGATCAGCGCAAATCATGCTGCGCCCCGAGCAACTTCAGCTGATCAGCGCGCCCCACGGACTGGCGCAACAGGACGGCTGTCGCGGCGTGGTCACCGAATGCGACTTCGGCGGTAATACCTGCACATTGACCGTGGAATTGCAGACGTTTAGCGCTGATGAGCGTCCGGGTCGTTCATTGCTGGTGCGCAGCTCCGGCATGCACGCGCCACCCGCTGGCAGCGAGGTTCATGTGTCGACCATCGGCCATGCTCATGTACTGAGCGAACCTTAAGGTTTTGAATCGGTAACGGGTAAGAAACGAAATCGCCCCGAATATAACAATTGAAAAAAAAACAACTAAGCAATGCAGCGCAAGTCCATCAAGGCGGACACTTCTGGACGCCTTTCCCTACAAAAAGTGCGATGAGCCGGTAGAAGTCTGAACAGTGCCTGTATGGGCTTGAAATAAAACGAATCACCTACCGGTTTTTCATGTTCCTTTCACAAAATCGCGCTTACCCTCAACGGACCGGAGATGGCGTCTTGATGGCGTCCAATCCGCTGGGCATGACAAGCAAAGTCAACCGATGTAATTTGTCACAAATTACTGGCAACTGTTTGATGCAGCGTTTGTTTTAGCGTCTACGCTGATGTTGGATCCAACGTTCAAGCCTGATAGTCTAATTTTTTTTCAGTTCCGAGGTGCCCATGAGTCAGGCGTTTCTCCCCTTCTCTCGCCCGAGTATCGGCGATGAAGAAATTGCTGCGGTAGAGCAAGTACTGCGCTCTGGCTGGATCACTACCGGGCCGAAAAACCAGCAACTGGAAGAACACTTCGCCAACTATGTCGGCTGTCGGCATGCCGTCGCATTGTCCTCGGCCACCGGTGGCATGCACATTACTTTATTGGCCTTGGGTATCGGTCCCGGCGACGAAGTCATCACTCCGTCGCAGACCTGGGTGTCCACCGCCAACATGATCTGCCTGCTCGGTGCGACGCCGGTTTTCGTCGACGTTGACCGCGACACGTTGATGAGCGACGTGGCGAGCATCGAAGCTGCGATCACGCCTCGCACCAAGGCAATCATTCCGGTGCATTACGCCGGTGCGGCATTCGACCTCGATCCGCTCTACGCTCTGGCCGACAAACATGGCATCACCGTCATCGAAGACGCGGCTCACGCGGCGGGCACTTTCTATAAAGGTCGGCATGTCGGCGCCCAAGGCACGGCGATCTTCTCGTTCCACGCGATCAAGAACATGACCTGCGCCGAGGGCGCGATGTTCGTCAGCGACGATGAAGCCCTGGCCAATCGGGTACGCATGCTCAAGTTCCATGGCCTGGGCGTCGACGCCTACGACCGCCTCACCCACGGCCGCAAACCCCAGGCCCAGGTGATCGAACCCGGCTTCAAGTACAACCTGGCCGACATCAATGCCGCCATCGCCCTGGTGCAACTGGAACGCCTGGACGCGATCAACGCCAAACGCACAGAGCTGGCCCAGACCTACCTGCAACGCCTTGAAGGCCTGCCGGTGCAACCGCTGGCCATTCCGGCCCATGCGCAACAGCACGCCTGGCATCTGTTCATCCTGCGCATCGACGCCGAACGTTGCGGGCTGGATCGCGAGGCGTTCATGAAGGCGTTGCAGGAACAGAACATCGGCACCGGTATTCACTTCATCGCCACCCACCTGCACACTTACTACCGGCAGCGTTTCCCCAACATCTACCTGCCCAACACCGAATGGAACTCGGCGCGGCTGTGTTCGATCCCGTTGTTCCCCGACATGACCAGCGATGATGTCGATCGTGTCGTCGGCGCCATTGAAAAAACACTGGACAGAAGCCTGTGAAACCTTATCCGATCCGTTGCGTATCAATCGTCATCCCGGTCTATAACGAGGAAGACAGCCTGCCTGAGTTGCTCCGGCGCACCGAAGCGGCGTGCCAGCAACTGCATCATGACTACGAAATTGTGCTGGTCGACGACGGCAGCCGCGACAACTCGGCGCAAATCCTCGAGGACGCGGCCAGTCTCGACGGCAGCCCGGTGGTGGCGGTCATTCTCAACCGCAACTACGGCCAGCACGCGGCGATCATGGCAGGGTTCGAACAATGCAAGGGCGACGTGGTGATCACCCTCGACGCCGACCTGCAAAACCCGCCTGAAGAAATCCCGCGGCTGGTGGCCCAGGCCGAACTGGGCTATGACGTAGTCGCCACGGTGCGCAACAACCGTCAGGACTCGGCCTTGCGTCGCTGGCCGTCGAAGCTGATCAACCTTGCCGTGCAGCGCTCCACCGGTGTTGCCATGAGCGACTACGGCTGCATGCTGCGCGCCTACCGCCGCACCATCGTCGACGCCATGCTCGCCTGCCGCGAACGCAGCACGTTCATCCCGATCCTGGCCAACAGCTTCGCCCGGCACACCACGGAAATTCTGGTGACCCACGCCGAGCGTGAACACGGCGAATCCAAATACAGCCCGATGCGCCTGATCAACCTGATGTTCGACCTGATCACCTGCATGACCACCACGCCCCTGCGATTGCTGAGCATCGTCGGCTTCGGCATGGCCGGCCTCGGCGTGCTGTTCGCCATCGCGCTGATTGTGCTGCGCATGGCTTTCGGCGCCGGTTGGGCGGGCGGCGGTACGTTCGTCCTGTTCGCCGTATTGTTCGTTTTCACCGGTGGGCAATTCATTGGCATGGGCCTGCTGGGCGAGTACCTGGGCCGCATGTACAGCGATGTCCGGGCACGTCCACGGTTCTTTATCGAAAAAGTTTTACGTAGCACCCCTTCTGCTCCTGCCCCCGTTGTCACCGTTGACGGTCTCACTTCCACTTCTTCAGATCAGGTTCTCTCATGAGTGCAAAAGCTGTTGTCTTCGCTTATCACGATATTGGCTGTGCCGGCATCGAATCCCTGCTTGCCAGCGGTTTCGAGATTGCAGCCGTGTTCACCCATCCCGATGACCCGAAGGAAAATGCGTTCTATGGCTCGGTTGCGCAACTGTGCGCCCGTAAAGGCATCCCGGTGCACGCCCCGGAAGACGCCAACCACCCGCTGTGGATCGAGCGCATCAACAAACTCAACCCCGAGTACCTGTTTTCGTTCTACTACCGCAACCTGCTGAGCGAACCACTGTTGGCCACGGCCAGCAAAGGCGCCTTCAACCTGCACGGTTCGTTGCTGCCTCGCTACCGTGGCCGCGCACCGGCGAACTGGGTACTGGTCAACGGTGAAACCGAGACCGGCGTGACCCTGCACCGCATGGTCAAACGTGCCGATGCCGGCGCCATCATTGCCCAGGAGCGGGTAGCGATCGAGCGCGCCGACACCGCGCTGACCCTGCACGCCAAATTGCGCCAGGCCGCCAGCGATCTGCTGCGCGACACCTTGCCTGCATTGCTTCAGGGCAAAATCAGCGAAACCCCACAGGACGAATCCAAAGCCACAGTGTTTGGCCGTCGCACCCCGGCGGACGGCAAACTGGTCTGGAGCAAACCGGCCGAAGAACTGTTCAATCTGGTCCGCGCCGTGACCCAACCTTACCCGGGCGCGTTCTGTGCCGTGGGCGAGCACAAGTTGATTGTCTGGAGCGCGGATGTCGTCAAGGGCAACGAAGGCCAGGCACCAGGCCGGGTTATCAGCGTCGATCCGCTGCGAATCGCCTGCGGCGAAGACTCGCTGGTGATCAACGCCGGCCAACGCAACGACAACGGCCTGTACCTCAGCGGCCCACAACTGGCCAATGAACTGGGGCTGGTCGACGGTTCTGTGCTGCGTGGCGCCGAATCGGGCCGTGCACCGCGTCGCACCCGCGTGCTGATCCTTGGCGTCAACGGCTTCATCGGCAATCACCTGTCCGAGCGCCTGCTGCGTGACGACCGCTATGAAGTGTACGGCCTGGACATCGGCTCGGACGCCATCGAGCGCCTGCGCAGCCATCCTAACTTCCACTTCGTCGAAGGCGATATCAGCATCCACTCGGAGTGGATCGAGTACCACATCAAGAAATGCGACGTGGTCCTGCCGCTGGTGGCGATCGCCACGCCGATCGAATACACCCGCAATCCGCTGCGTGTATTCGAACTGGACTTCGAAGAGAACCTGAAGCTGGTTCGCTACTGCGTCAAATACAACAAGCGCGTGATCTTCCCGTCGACCTCCGAAGTCTATGGCATGTGCCAGGACGCCAACTTCGACGAAGACAGCTCTAACCTGGTGGTTGGGCCGATCAACAAGCAACGCTGGATCTACTCGATCTCCAAGCAGCTGCTTGACCGAGTGATCTGGGCTTACGGCCAGAAAGGCCTGAACTTCACCCTGTTCCGCCCTTTCAACTGGATGGGCCCACGCCTGGACCGTCTGGACTCGGCGCGTATCGGCAGCTCCCGGGCCATCACCCAGTTGATCCTGAACCTGGTGGAAGGCACGCCAATTCGCCTCTTCGACGGCGGCGAACAAAAACGCTGCTTCACCGACATCGCCGATGGCGTCGAAGCCCTGGCGCGGATCATCGACAACGACAACGATGTCTGCAACGGCCAGATCATCAACATCGGCAACCCGGACAACGAAGCCAGCATTCGTCAGCTGGGCGAAGAACTGCTGCGTCAGTTCGAAGCTCACCCGTTGCGCGACAACTTCCCGCCATTCGCCGGTTTCCGCGATATCGAAAGCAAGGCTTTCTACGGCACTGGCTATCAGGACGTGTCTCACCGCAAACCGAGCATCGCCAACGCCAAGCGTCTGCTTGACTGGGCACCCACCGTGGAGATGAAGGAAACCATCGGCAACACGCTGGACTTCTTCCTGCGCGAGGCCATGCTCGAAATCGCGGACAAAAAACGTTGATGCAGGCAGGCCTTCGAATCGATGTCGACACCTACCGAGGCACCCGTGAAGGGGTGCCGCGGTTACTCGAAATACTCGATGAAGCACAGGTCAAGGCGACGTTTTTCTTCAGCGTCGGGCCAGACAACATGGGGCGCCACTTGTGGCGCCTTATCCGTCCGCAGTTTCTCTGGAAGATGCTTCGTTCCAACGCTGCCGGCCTGTATGGCTGGGATATTTTGTTGGCCGGCACTGCGTGGCCGGGCAAACCGATCGGTCGCGACCTTGGGCACCTGATGCGTCAGGCCCAGGCGGCCGGGCATGAAGTCGGCCTGCACGCCTGGGATCACCACGGCTGGCAGGCCAATGCCGGACGCTGGAGCCAGGCGCAACTGATCGAGCAAATTCGCCGTGGCGTCGATAGCCTCAGTGACATCCTCGGTCAAAAAGTCGAATGCTCGGCATCCGCCGGTTGGCGGGCGGACGAGCGTGTGATCGAAGCCAAGCAAGGTTTCGGCTTTCGCTACAACAGCGATTGTCGAGGCCAGCACCTGTTCCAGCCAATCCTGACCAATGGTAGTCTGGGCGCACCGCAGATTCCGGTGGACCTGCCGACCTTCGACGAAGTGGTCGGCCCCACCGTCGCAGCCAAAGACTTCAACACCTTTATTCTTGAGCGGTTCTCCCCGCAAAAACTCAATGTCTACACTGTCCATGCCGAAGTAGAAGGGATTCTGATGGCCAACGATTTTCGCCAATTACTGGCCGATGCTCGCCAACGTGATATTCATTTCCAACCCTTGGGCAATTTGCTACCCGACGCCCCCGTCATCTTGCCGAAGGGCCGGGTTGTACGCGGCACCCTTGAGGGTCGCGAAGGATGGCTAGGGGTTCAAGGCGCATGAGCAAACCTTGGGCATTGCCGTTATTACTGGTCGTTCTGCTGCTGGCGTACTTGTTGCCACTGGGCACCCACGGCCTATGGATTCCCGACGAAACCCGTTACGCCCAGATCAGCCAGGACATGCTCCTGAGCGGTAACTGGGTGTCGCCGCACTTCATGAGCCTGCGTTACTTCGAAAAACCCATCGCGGGCTACTGGATGATTGCCATCGGCCAAGCGATGTTTGGCGACAATCTGTTTGGCGTGCGTATCGCCTCGGTGCTGAGCACCGGGCTGAGCGTGTTGCTGTGCTACCTGATCGCTCACCGGCTGTGGAACGAGCCGCGCAAGAGTTTTGCCTGCGCGCTGCTGTACATGAGTTTTGCGATCATCGCCGGGCAAGCCGGCTACGCCAACCTCGATCCGCAATTCACCTTCTGGGTAAACCTGAGCCTGGTGGCTTTGTGGTTTGCGCTGGACAGCACCAGCCGTGGCCAGCGTCTACTCGGCTGGACAGTACTGGGTCTGGCCTGCGGCATGGGTTTCATGACCAAGGGCTTCCTCGCCTGGGCGTTGCCGGTATTGATCGCCCTGCCCTGGGTGCTCTGGCAGAAACGCTGGCGGGAACTGCTGACTTACGGCCCAGTGGCGATTGTCGTGGCCATCGCGGTGAGCCTGCCGTGGGCCTTGGCGGTGCACACGCAGGAACCCGATTACTGGCGGTTCTTCTTCTGGCACGAACACATTCGCCGCTTCGCCGGGGATGACGCACAACACGATGCGCCATGGTGGTTCTACCTGCCGCTGCTGGTGGCGTTCAGCCTGCCATGGGCGGCGTTGCTGCCATCGGCGCTGAAACAGGCCTGGCAGACCCGGCGTCAGGCCAACATCGCTTTCCTGCTGCTGTGGTTGCTGATGCCCTTGCTGTTTTTCAGCCTGAGCAACGGCAAGCTGCCGACCTACATCATGCCCTGCCTGCTGCCTCTGGCGTTGTTGCTGGGCCATGCCCTGGCGGACCGACTGAAGCTGGAACAAGGTCGGGTGCTGGGGATCAATGGCCTGCTGAACATGACGCTGGGCCTGATCGTCCTGATTACGCTGGTTTATCTGCAACTGAAAAAACCGCTGTACACCCACGAACTGCACAACCTGGTATTGGTGTTCATCGGGTTGATCGGCTGGATCATGGCCAACCTGCTGCAGGCCTTCCGTCCCTTGCAATGCTGGGCGGCACCGGCTTTTGGCAGTTTGCTGCTGATCGGCGTGCTGCCGGCCGGCATGCCGGATTCGGTGGTGGCGAACAAGATGCCCGACCAGTTCATCCTCCAGCACGCCCCGGAGCTGGCGCAAACCGACAAACTGTTGAGCAACGACCTGGGCGCTGCCTCGGCGCTGGCCTGGCGCTTGAAACGCCCGGAGGTGGCGTTGTACAACACGATAGGCGAATTGAAATACGGCCTCGACTACCCTGATCCAGATGCAATGCAGCAGCGGGTCGATCTCGAGCACGTGCAACAGTGGATGCGCGAAGCGCGTCAGAGTGGTTCGGTCGGCGTGGTGATGCGGGTCAAAGGGGATGACGAACTGCAAGAAATCGAACTGCTGCCCAAGGATGGCAAACGTTATGAACAAGGCAACCTGGTGATCCTGATCTTCCCTCGGGATGCGTCATGAGCCTGTTGCTGCTACTGACCGCCTGCCTGCTGACTTGCCTTGGCCAGATCGCCCAGAAGTACGCCGTGGAAAGCTGGCGTGGCAAGACCTCGGGCTGGGGCGAGAAACTGCGTTCGCCCTGGCTGTGGCTGGCGCTCGCCTCTCTGGGGCTGGGTTTGCTGGTCTGGCTGCTGGTGTTGCAGCGCCTCGAAGTCGGTATCGCCTATCCCATGCTCAGCCTGAATTTCGTGCTGATCACACTGGTCGCCCGTTTCGTCTTTCACGAAGTCATCGACCGCCGTCACTGGTTGGGCGTGGCGCTGGTGATTGGTGGCGTGGCGTTGCTGGGGCAACACGCATGAGCCTGCGTCGCGGAATCGCCTTCGCCATGGGCAGCGTAGTGCTGGGCACCGCCGCGCAGTTGGGCATGCGCTGGAGCATGACTCGATTGCCACATCCCGAACAGTGGTTAGCGGCCTTGAGCAGCGGCAGCGTCGATATGCCCGCTGTGATTGTCGTGCTGTCCGCCATCCTCGCCTATACCGTGTCGATGCTCACCTGGCTCGCCGCCCTGCGGGATGTGCCGCTGGGTCGGGCCTATTCGCTGCTGAGCATCAGCTACGCGCTGGTGTATGTGCTGGCCGCCAGCCTGCCGCTGTTCAACGAATCCTTCAGTCTTTCAAAAACCCTGGGAGTGGCGCTGGTCATCCTGGGGGTCATTACTATTAATTCTCGACCTGCTCGCGCGCCCGAACTTAGGAGTGCATCATGAAAATCAGTGTATTTGGTAGCGGTTACGTTGGTCTGGTGCAAGCCGCCGTCCTGGCTGAAGTCGGCCATGACGTAGTGTGCATGGACATTGACGAGAAAAAAGTTGCGTTGCTGCAACAAGGCCACGTCAGCATCTTCGAGCCGGGGCTGGCCAGCCTGGTGCGTGAAAGCCTGGATGCCAAGCGGCTGCACTTCACCTCGGACGAAAAGTTCGCGGTGCAACATGGCCAGGTGCTGTTCATCGCCGTCGGCACGCCATCCCGGGAGGATGGTTCGGCGGATCTGCAATACGTGTTATCCGTGGGTGAAGCGGTCGCGCGTCATCGTGAACAACCGGTGATCCTGGTGGAAAAATCCACGGTGCCGGTGGGCACCGGCGATACGCTGCGCGCCCATATCGACCAGTACCTGCTCAAGGCCGGCCGTCAGCTGCAGTTCGATATCGTTTCCAACCCGGAGTTTTTGAAAGAAGGTTCGGCCGTGGCCGATTGCCGGCGCCCGGACCGCATCATCATCGGCTGTGAAGGCGATGAAGTGCGCGACGTGATGCGCGACCTCTATGCACCGTTCAACCGCAACCATGACCGCGTCATGTTCATGGACCTGCGCAGCGCCGAACTGACCAAATACGCCGCCAACTGCATGCTGGCGACCAAAATCAGCTTCATCAACCAGATCGCCGAACTGGCCGAACACCTGGGGGCCGACATCGAATCGGTACGGCTGGGCATCGGTGCCGACTCGCGCATCGGTTACCACTTCATCTACCCTGGCTGCGGGTACGGCGGCTCGTGTTTCCCCAAGGACATGCGCGCTCTGATCCACAGCGCCGAAGAAGCCCATTGCAACAGCGACCTGCTGCAAGCGGTGGAAGCCATCAACGAGCGGCAAAAACACAAATTGTTCGAACGCATCAACGCGTTCTACAAGGGTGATTTGCGCGACAAGACCTTCGCCGTTTGGGGCCTGGCCTTCAAGCCCAACACCGATGACATGCGCGATGCGCCGAGCCGGGTGCTACTGGAGTCGCTGTGGGCTGCGGGGGCCAATGTACGGGCGTTCGACCCGGAAGCCATGCAGGAAACCCAACAGCTTTATCCTGACGAACCGAAGCTGATGCTCATGGGCACGCCGGAATCAGTCCTTTCGGGCGCCGATGCATTGATCATCTGCACCGAATGGCAGCAGTTCAAGGCGCCGGACTTCGACCTGATCCAGCAACGCCTGAATGCACCGGTGATTTTCGACGGACGTAACCTGTACGACGCAGAGCGCCTGGCCCGCAGCGGCTTCCTGTACTTCCCGATGGGCCGAGGTGAATCCCGCAAATTGCCAATTCCCCTTCAGCAATGGCCATCGGCCTCAGTCGTCGCGTGAGTACGCTATCGCCCGGCATTCGTCGGCAGTCCTTAGGGTTCGGGCTGCTGACGTTCATGCTGTTCATCGCGGGGGTCTATCAGCAAACAGCAATCGGTTTCGATTCGCGGTTCGTGCTGTTCGCCCAGGAGATGCTGCGCCACGGGCCGTCGTTTTTCCCGACCACCTATGGCCAGCCCTATGCCGATTACTCGGCGCTGTCTACGGTGTTTGTCTGGCTGCTGTCCCTGCCGTTCGGTCAGGTCAATAGCCTCACCGCGTGGTTGCCGAGCGCCATCGGCGCCGCGGTGATCGTCACGTTGATGTACCGGTTGGTCGCGCCCTGCTCCACACGCTGGGCGCTGCTAAGCATCGCGTTGCTGTTGCTCACCAGTACATTTGTCACTGAAACCCGTGCCGTGTCCCAGGACCTGATGCTGGCGGCCGTGGCCTTTTCGGTGTTCTACCTTGGGTACGCCGCCGATCATTTCGCGATGCCCCGTCGGTGGCCGCTGATTTTTGTGCTGCTGCTGTTGGGCTTCGGGATTCGCGGGCCGATCGGGCTGGTGATCCCCACCGGTATGCTGTGCAGCTACTACCTGCTCAATCGCCAATGGTCACGGTTGTTCGGTTTTGGCCTGTTGGCGGCGGTGTTGTTGGTGGTATGCGTTGGCGCACTCCTGTGGCTGGCCGAAGCCAGTGGTGGAACGGCCTTCATGCATGACGTGGTGCGCATGCAGTTCATGGGGCGCATGGACGGCAGTGAAGGCGTCAGTGGTTCGCTGTATTACTTCACCGCTTCGTTTGGCAACTATGCGCTCGCTTATCCATTGGCACTGCTGGTATTGGCCGCGGTCTGGCTGACGAATCCACGGCAGGCAGGTCCGGCATTACGCTTGTTGCAATACTGCACGGCGGCCGGGTTGATCGTGATGATTGGCTTATCGATTCCCCAGGCGAAAAAGGCCCGTTACCTGCTGCCGATGCTGCCCATGGCAGCGATCATTGCGGCGTACCCGTTTCAGGTGGCGCAAGGTCGGGTATTCGGTTGGTTGCGGGGTTTGATGCAAGGGCTGTGGTTGGTGATACCGGGGGTGTTGATTGTCGCATTGCTGATCATTCAGCGGCGTCTGCCAGCACAACCTCCTGCCTTTGTGCCGGTATTGATCGTGCTTGCGGCTCTGCAAGTCATCACGCTGGCGGCTTGGTTTCGCGCTCGCTGGCGAGCCGAGGTGCTGGCCTGTTGCGCAGTCCTGGCGCTGTGGTCGGTTTATATCCTGGTATATGAACCGGTCGAACGTCAGCTTTACGACACGCAAGCCTTCAGCCGAGCCGCGTTCGCAGAGATTCAAAAAGCCCCGGCGCCGTTGGTGCTGCACGGCATGGGCAAAGACGCCAAGGCGATCAAGTTCATGGTCAATATCGAGCAGGACTTTCAACCGGTGTTCACCGAATCGATTCAGGAACTGGAAGCCCTCTCGGGGCCGGCCTGGCTGATGATGGACCGAAACGACTACAACGCCTTGCAAGGCACTCCGCTGGGGGCCCAGCCACCGGTATTGAGCGGACGTTTCGATAAAAACGATTTCGTATTGCTGCACACGCCGCCCTTGTAGGAACTGCCGTAGGCTGCGATCTTTTGATGGTTTCGATGTTGCTGAAGAGCAAGATCAAAGATCGCAGCCTGCAGTAGCTCCTGCGTATCCATGTATTGTCCGTTAGTTACTGTTAACCACACTTGAACGCCTACGTTTGAGGTTAAACCGGCGCCTTCAAATCCACCCCCAGCGCCTGGGCAAACGCCTTCACCAACGGACTGCGCACAGTGTTGTGGCGCAGGATCAGATTGAACGGCGTGACGATGTTGATCAGGTCCGGACGCACCGCCCGAAACTCTCCCTGAGCCACCAGGTTTGCCGCGTAATGCTCGGGCAGAAAACCGACGAAACGGCCGGTCTTGACCAGCAGCGCCACGGCTTCCACTTGAGTCGCCGAGGCGGAAAAGCTGTCGTAGCGGGCAAAATTCAGTTTGTCCCGATGGATCGCGTAGCGGTGGTTGATGCACTCGTAATCCTGCAGCACATTGCCGCCCATGTCCGCCTCCGGCACCGAGAACAGTGGATGACCGACAGCGCAATACACGTACGAGCGTTCTTCATAAAGCGGGAAGTAATCGAACTCTTCTCTTTTTTGATAAACCGGCACGATCCCGGCCACTAACCGCCCCTCGACCACGCCTCTTTCCACCTCATCTAACTGCGATGCCTGAAGTTGAAATCTTACTTTCGGCGACTCTTCATTTATTCTTCTAAGCGCCGCAACTAACGGAGAATTGGAGTCCGTAATCGTATTATCAATGACGCCCACCCCAAGGTCGCCAATAAGTTCATTCTGCGCTGAACTAAGCCGGTCTCTAAAGTTGTCGACCGAGGCAAATAAATCGATCGAGGCCTGATACACCAGACGCCCTTCTTCGGTCAGGTGAAACCCCTCCCGCCCCCGCGTACACAGGCGCATGCCAATACGAATCTCAAGGTCGGAAATCTGTTTGCTGATGGCCGCCAAGCCCACATTCAGCTCATTCTGCGCCGCACTGAAGCCGCCGGCCTCGACCACGGCCTTGAATACTTTGAGCAGTTTGAAGTCCAGGCCGCTGAGGGCCAGCGGCGCCCGATGTACCGTTTTTAGCGGCGGGTTTCCGGAACTGGAAAGTGGGGTTTCCATAATGCTTATTTACCTCTGGCGCCCTATTCAACAACCTGTGTCCAACAACAAAAACAGTGCTGGCTAATAATAATGAACACAGAAAACAAGGCTTGGCAACCGTTAATAAATCCCGCCAATCAGTGCCAACTCACTGATTTCGAACTATTAAAAGCTGACACTTCGATCAGCTCTCGCCCTTTAGCAACTGCCCTCTTGAACACTGCTTGGCCATGACCACACCCGAATAATTTCCGGAAGTGTTTCAGGCTCTGCACACCGATATCAGTTCGCGTTACCGACGAGGAAAACAACAATGTCTCAAACCACCGACCGTCTCTGGGGTGCCCGCTTCAAGAGCGGCCCGTCCGAAGCCCTGGCGGCCCTGTCCCGTTGCCCCGAGCGCTACTTTCGCCTGACCCCGTACGACCTCGCCGGTTCCAAGGCGCATGCCCGGGAATTGCAGCGCGCCGGTCTTCTGAGTGAGCAGGAAACCCAGACCATGCTCGACGCCCTGCAGCGCATCGGTGATGACTTCCGTGCAGGCAGCATCGCGCCGACCCTGGACGACGAAGACGTGCATACCTTCATCGAGCGCCTGCTGACCGAACGCCTCGGCGCACTGGGCGGCAAGCTGCGCGCAGGCCGTTCGCGCAACGACCAGACCGCCAACGACCTGCGGCTATTCCTGCGTGATCACGTCCGTACTTTGGCCGTTGAAGTGCTGGCCTTGCAGCAAGCGCTGGTGGAGCAGGCCGAGCAACACGTCGAAAGCATCTGCCCGGGCTTCACTCACCTGCAACAGGCCCAGCCGATCGTCTTCGCTCATCACTTGCTGGCCCACGCCCAATCGATGCTGCGCGACGTGCAGCGTCTGGTGGACTGGGACGCGCGCACCTCGCTGTCGCCACTGGGTGCGGCGGCCATGGCCGGTTCCGCCATCGCTCGCCTGCCCCAGCAGTCGGCCAAGGAAATGGGCTACAGCGGCGTGTGCGAAAACTCCATCGACGCCGTGGCCAGCCGCGATCACGTCGCCGAATTCCTGTTTATCGCCAGCATGCTCGGGATCAACATTTCCCGCCTCGCCGAAGAATTCTGCCTGTGGTCGTCGCGGCAATTTCGCTGGGTCGCTTTGGACGATGCCTACGCCACCGGCAGTTCGATCATGCCGCAGAAGAAAAACCCGGACATCGCCGAACTGGCCCGGGGCAAGGCTGGCCGCTTGATCGGCAACCTGACCGGCCTGCTCTCGACGCTGAAATCCCTGCCGCTGTCCTACAACCGTGACTTGAGCGAAGACAAGAACGGCGTGCTCGACAGCGTCGACACCCTGCTGCTGGTGCTGCCGGCCATGGCCGGGATGGTCGCGACCATGAAGGTCAACGTCGAAGAACTGCGCCGTCAGGCACCGCTGGGTTTCACCCTTGCCACCGAAGTCGCCGACTGGTTGGCGATGCGCGGTGTGCCGTTCAAGGAAGCTCATGAAATCACCGGCGCATTGGTCCAGGCCTGTGAGAAACACGACATCGAACTGTGGGAAGCCTCACCGGCGCTGCTGGCCGAGATCGATCCGCGTCTGACGCCTGAGGTGCGCGACAGCCTGACCCTCGAAGCCGCCATCGCTGCCCGCAGTGGCTGGGGCGGTACCGCGCCGCAACAGGTGCGCGAGCAGATCGGCCGACTGAAAACCGCCCTTGTCGCGCAGCAAGAGTGGACCGAGAACTATCAGGGCTTCCGTCTCTGATCCAGGGCGAAAACCCTGCGCGAGCGCTGCAACTGAAAAACCACACACGCCGCCCGTATCGAGGGCGGCGTACGGAGAACCAACATGAGCCAGACACAGGCAGAACGACTCCAGGCGGAGCGCAAACTGGCGGAAAACCAGTTCGATATCACCCAGTACCAACACGTGCCACGGCGCTACTACGGGCGGATTTTTTTCGCCACCGTCATCGTGATCGCGATTATCGGCCTGGTACGAGCCTTCGCCGAAGGCAAGATCGAATGGTCGTACATCGGCCAGTTCCTCACTTCGCAAGCGATCATGTGGGGCTTGCTCAACACCATCGTCATGGCGGTGCTGGCGATGGCGCTGGGCATTGTCTTCGGGGTGATCACGGCGATCATGCGCATGTCGGCCAACCCGATCCTGCGCTATGTGGCGCTGACCTACACCTGGCTGTTCCGTGGCACGCCGCTGATCCTGCAGCTGTTGCTGTGGTTCAACCTGGCGCTGATCTTCCCCACCATCGGCATTCCCGGCCTGTTCGAAATGGACACCGTGAGCCTGATGACGCCCTTCGTAGCCGCCCTCCTCGGCTTGAGCATCAACCAGGGCGCCTATACCGCCGAAGTGGTGCGTGCCGGCCTGTTGTCGGTGGACACCGGCCAGTACGAAGCCGCCAAGTCGATCGGCATGCCGCGCCTGCAAGCCCTGCGCCGGATCATCCTGCCCCAGGCCATGCGGATCATCATTCCGCCGGTCGGTAACGAATTCATCGGCATGGTGAAAATGACCTCCCTGGCGAGCGTCATCCAGTACTCCGAACTGCTCTACAACGCGCAGAACATCTACTACGCCAACGCCCGTGTGATGGAGCTGCTGATCGTTGCGGGTATCTGGTACCTGGCCACGGTCACCGTGCTGTCCTTTGGTCAAAGCCGTCTGGAGCGTCGTTTCGCTCGCGGCGCCGGCAAGCGTTCTTGAGGAGCCCAACATGAGAAGCATCGTCAAGGCCGTGAGCCTGAACAAGTATTACGACCATTTCCACGCGCTCAAGGACATCAACATCGAGGTCGAGCAAGGTGAAGTGCTGTGCATCATCGGCCCGTCCGGCTCCGGCAAAAGCACCCTGCTGCGTTGCGTGAATCAGCTGGAAAAAATCGACAAGGGCGGCCTGTGGGTCGACGGCGAACTGGTGGGTTACCGGATCGTCGGCAACAAACTGCACGAGCTCAACGAGTCGCAGATCGCCCGTCAGCGCCTGGCCACCGGCATGGTGTTCCAGCGTTTCAACCTGTTCCCGCACATGACTGTACTGCAAAACATCATCGAAGGGCCGTGCCAGGTGCTCAAGCGTTCGCCCAAAGAGGCGCACGAAGAAGCCGTGGAACTGCTCGCTCGCGTCGGCCTGGCCGACAAGCGCAACAGCTACCCGATCGAACTGTCGGGTGGTCAGCAACAACGTGTCGCCATTGCCCGTGCATTGGCCATGCGCCCCAAGCTGATGCTGTTCGATGAACCCACTTCGGCACTCGACCCGGAACTGGTCGGAGAGGTGCTGTCGGTGATGCGCGATCTGGCGCAAACCGGCATGACCATGATCGTCGTCACCCATGAACTGGGCTTCGCTCGCGAGGTTTCCAACCGCATGGTGTTCATGGACGGCGGGCAGATCGTGGAGGCTGGAAGCCCCGAAGAAATACTAATAAGTCCGCAAAACCCACGCACCCAAAGCTTCATTTCTGCCGTTCGAACCTAAGCGCTCTTTGGCGCTCACAACACTCATAAGAGAACGACCATGAAGAACCTAGTAATCCCAGCAGTACTTGCCAGCGTCCTGGCATCCGGTTTCGCCTTCGCTGCCGAGTTGCCGGCCAGCATCAAGGACAAGGGCGAGGTCGTTGTTGCGATCATGCCGAACTACCCGCCGATGGATTTCAAGGACCCGGCCACCAACACCCTCACCGGCCTTGACTATGACCTGGGCAACGCCCTGGCCGAACGTCTGGGCGTGAAGATCAAATGGCAGGAAACCGGCTTCGAGCAAATGATCAACGCGCTCACGACCGACCGCGTAGACATGGTGCTGTCGGGCATGACCGACACCGCCGAGCGTCAGGCCAGCGTGACCTTCGTCGATTACTTCACCAGTGGCCCGCAGTTCTACACCTTGCAGAAAAACAAGGACACCAACGAGATCGTCGACCTGTGCGGCAAGAAAGTCGGCACCAGCCGCCGTACCACCTTCCCGGCGGAAATCGCCGAGTGGAGCAAGGCCAACTGCGAAGCCGCCGGCAAACCCGCGATCAACGTAATCGGCACCGAGGGCTCGGCCGACGCCCGTGCGCAATTGCGTCAGAGCCGTATCGACGCGGCCATGCAGGGCAGCGAAACCCTGCCGTACCTCAAGACCCAGGAAAAGGACATGTACAAAACCGTGGGCCTGCCGATCTCCAAGCAGTTCTCGGGCATGGGTGTGAGCAAGAAAAAACCTGAGCTGAGCGAAGCGGTGAAAGTCGCGTTGCAAAGCATGATCGATGACGGCAGCTACCAGGCAATCCTGAAGAAATGGGACCTGGAACTGGGCGCGATCAAGACCGTGACCATCAACGCCGGGAAATAACACGGTTCGTAGCAGCTGCCGAGCCTGCGAGGCTGCGTTCGGCGGCGCAGCCGTCGTAAACCCTGCACGCGAGGTTTTCCTGAAACACCGCGTAGTTTGAATTCACGACGGCTGCGCCGCCGAACGCAGCCTCGCGGGCTCGGCAGCTGCTACGGGTGTTTCAACTATTAATTCTGGAGCGCCATACGATGTCCTCCTCGCTGCAACCCACCTGGCCCGACCAGCACAAGGCCTGCCTCGCCCTGGCCTTCGACCTCGATGGCCCCACCGGCGATGCCATGCTTAACGGCTCGATCTGGCGCAAGCCCGAGTATTTCGGTTTCGGCGGTTACGGCCCCTATCGGGCGCTGCCACGGATTCTCGATCTGCTGGATGAGTTCCGCATCCCGACCACGTTTTTCGTCCCGGCCTGGGTCGTGGAGAACTGGCCGAAACAGTGCCAGGCGATTGTCGAGCGCGGGCATGAGGTGGCCTATCACGGCTACAAACACGAATCTTTTTACGCCCTGACGCTGGAGCAGCAGAAGGATGTGATGCACAAATCCCGCGAGGTGTTCTGGAAGTACCTGAACATCCGCGCTGAAGGCTTCCGCACACCGTCCGGCGACTGGCGGGCCGAAACGCCGGCCATGCTGGTGGAAGCCGGCGTGACCTATTCCAGCAGCATGCGCGGCGATGACCGGCCCTACCTGGTCAAGGTGCCGGGCTTCGATACACCACTGGTGGAAATCCCCGGCCGCTGGGAAATGGACGACTACGCCTCCCTCGCCTACACCCGCGCACCGGACTTCCCTTCCGGGCTGGACCGCACCGCCAGCTACGAACTGACCCTCGATAACTGGTGCCGCGAGTTCGATGGCGCCATGGCTGAAGGGCTGTGCCTGACCACCCTGTTCCACCCCAAGATCACCGGCAAACCGGGGCGCATCCTGTTACTGGAAAAACTCTTCGAACACATGCGCCAGCGCGACGACGTGTGGTTCGCCACCTGCCGCGACGTCGCCCACTGGTGGCTGAAGGAGCATCACCATGGCTGATTCCATTGTCTGGCCCAACGGCTACCGCTGCGCCGTGGTGCTGACCGTCGATTACAACGACATCCACGGCATCCTCACCCAGGCGCCGGAAGTCGCCGGGCGCGACAAGACCTTGTCGGTGTGGCGCTACGGCACCCAGCGCGGGGTCGAGCGTTTGCTTGGCGTGTTCGCAGAACTGGGGGTTTCCAGCAGCTGGTTCGTGCCCGGCATCGTTGCCGAGGAAAACCCGCAACACCTCCGGGCGATCCAGGCCGGCGGGCACGAGATTGCCTGCGCCGGCTACCGCCATCAGCACTACGATAACCTGACTCTGGCCGAGCAAAACGCCGAGATCGCCAAGGGCTGCGCGGCCTTGAGCGCGCTGACCGGTCAGCGTCCGACAGGCTTTCGCATTCCGGCTGGCAATGGCGCACCGGGCTTCATCGAGGCGTTGCGCGAGCACGGTATCCGTTGGTCCTCGTCATGGCGCGGCGATGATTTGCCCTTCGCGCATCCGACGGCTCCCGAGGTGATCGAACTGCCGTTGCACTACGAACTGGAAGACGAACCCTATTTCGCCTTCAACCTGAGCCCGGCGGTGCCACCGGCGCAATCGCGCATCGCCTCCTACAGCCACACCCTTGGCAATCTGAAGATGGATTTCGCCGGGTTTCACCGGTTCGGCTTGTGTTACGTGCTGCGGCTGCACCCGGAAATCATCGCCACACCGGGACGGATCGGTGTGTTGCGCGAATTACTGCGAAGCATTCAGCAGCACGATGACGTGTGGATCGCCACCGGTGCCGAAGTGGCTCAGTGGTGGGCAGAGTCGGCAGCGCCGGTGACCGAGGATCACCCGGCCGCTGTGTACGAGCGTCATTATCGGGATTACGGCGTATGAAAGATCAGGATGGGGTTAAGCGAATGGCGCGGTTGGCGCAGTTCTGCGTCGATACCCGTTTCGAAGATTTACCCGTCGCGTTGGTGGAGCAAGCCAAGCGACACATTCTCGACACCTTCGGCGCAGCCCTGGCCGGAGCCGGCAGCGATGTCGCGAAACAGGCGCGTCAGGTGTTCAAGGGGGAAGCCGGCAGCACGTTGGTCTGGGGCGCCGGTCAGCGAGTCGGCGCGGCGCAAGCCGCCATGCTCAACGGCATCGCCGCGCATGCCCTGGAGCTGGACGATACCGGCGGCTGCGACCATTCCGGCGCGGTGGTGCTGCCGGCGGTGATGGCGGCGCTGTCGATGTCAACGAAGCCAGTAGACGGCCGCGAACTGATCACTGCCGTGGTGATCGGCTACGAAATCGGCCGTAGGGTGCTCGAAGCCTGCGGCAGTTACTCGGCCCATAACGGCGCCGGTTGGCACTCCACGGCGACGTGCGGAGTGTTTGGCGCGGCGGCGGCCAGTGCACGGATTCTGGGGCTGGATGCACAACAAACCTTGTCGGCACTGGGCATCGCCGGCAGCTTCAGCAGTGGTCTGTGGGCGTTTATCCATGACGGTTCGCAAAGCAAAAGACTCCACAGCGGACGCGCCGCCGAAGGTGGATTGCTGGCCGCGCGGTTTGCTCAACAAGGCATCACCGGCCCGACAAAACTGTTCGATGACGTCTGGGGCGGTTTCCTCAAGACTCTCGCGGCGGACACTGCCGTGCCCGAGGCGTTGGACGCCGAACTGGGCCACGTATGGAAACTCGCCCGCTGCTCGATCAAGCCCTATGCGGCATGCCGGGGGACGCATTCGGCGATCGACGCATTGGGCTTGTTGCTCGATCAATTGCAGATCAGCGCCGAGCAGGTCGAGGACGTACAGGTGTCGCTGTGCGGATTCCTTCAGGACATGTGCGGTGGCCAGGACGTCAGCACGTTGCCGGCGGCGCAGATGAGCCTGCGTTATGCCCTGGCGGCCCGGCTGAACCACGGTCATTGCCGATTGGAAGCCTATGACGAAGAACAGCGCCGCCACCCACGGATTGCACACTGGATGTCGCGTATTCGCCTTGAAGTCGACCCGCATCTGTCCGAGGATGGCGAGCCTGTCGTCAGCGTGCGGACCGTGGACGGTCGGCAAGCGAGCCTGTGCGTTGAGGTGCCGTTGGGGGCGCCGGGCAATCCGCTGAGCGATGCGGCGCTGGAGGAGAAATTCTTCAGCCTGGCCGGGCGGGTGATACCGCGACAGCAGGCCAGTCAACTGCTGGAACAGTTGTGGCGACTGGAAGAGCTGGAGTCGGTTCGGGCGCTTGATCGGTGGCTGAGTTGAGTCTGGCGTTGCGCGCCAAACACCACAGAATCTGAATAAGGACATTTGCCCCACCGTGGCCACTTACTCCCTCGTTATCCGCCGGCTGATGATCTGCTCGCTGACCATCGTCGTCAGTCGCGCCATCACCAGCCCGTTGCTCACGCTGTTCCTGAGCACCAAGCTCGGCCTCAACCAACAGGACGTCGGCCTGCTGCTCGGGATTGCGGTGTTCATCGCCACCCTGCTTGCGCTCTATGGTGGTTACATCATCGATCGCCTCGAAAAGCGTCGGCTGCTGATCCTGGCCATGCTCTCCAGTGCCATCGGCTTCGTGCTGCTGACCTTTGCCGAAAACCTCTACCTGACCACCGCGACCCTGGTGATCACCGAAACCGCCTCGGCGCTGTTTCTGATCGGCTCCAAGGCGATCCTCAGCGAAAACCTGCCCATGGGTCAGCGCGCCAAGGCTTTTTCGCTGCGCTACACCCTGACCAACATCGGCTACGCCACCGGCCCGATGCTCGGTGTGGTGATCGCCGGCGTGTACCCGATTGCCCCGTTCCTGATCGCCGGCGGCATCGCGTTCTTCAGCATTTTCCTGATGAGCGGCATTCCCAAGGACCCGGCCCAGACACCCGCCATCGGCCAGCCCCAAAGCTTTCTCAAAACCCTGGTCACCCTGAAAAACGACCGCACGCTGATCATGTTCACCTGCGGCTGCCTGCTCAGCACCGTGGTCCACGGTCGTTTTACCTTGTACCTGTCGCAATACCTGCTGGTGACCCACGACGCCAAACGAGCGCTGGAAACCATGGCCGCCCTGCTCGCCTGCAACGCCATCAGCGTGATCCTGCTGCAATACCAGATCGGCCGGTTTCTCAAACGCGAACAACTGCGTTACTGGATTGTCGGCGGCAGCAGCCTGTTCATCCTCGGCTTGATCGGTTTCAGCCTGGCCGACGGCCTGGTGAGTTGGTGCATCGCGATGTTCATTTTCACCCTCGGCGAAATGATCATTTACCCGGCCGAATTCCTCTTCGTCGACACCCTGGCCCCGGAAGAACTGCGCGGCAGCTACTATGGCGCGCAGAACCTCGCAGCCCTCGGTGGTGCGCTGAGCCCGGTGATCTGCGGCTTCCTGCTGATGCACACGCCCGCGCCCACCATGTTCTACGCCCTGAGCGCGTTGACGGCGATGGGCGGCTTTCTCTGTTTCATGAGCGGTCGACGCGTCGCGATGCTGCAAAAATAATGCATTGAAGCTGCATTAATATGAATTTGTCAGCATCGGTAATGACCGGCACACTGTGCGCCGTTCCTCCCCCAATAGTTGGAACCACTTCAAGGGCTTTCCGGGTATCCGGACAAGCCTTTTTTTTGCCCTGGTTTTTGTCAAAGGATCGATGTTCGTCATGCTCGCTCACTGGTTGCCCGCCGCCATCAACACCCGCCCCTCCGAATGGAGCCGTGCCGCCATCGGCATGGCCATGGGGACGATGTTCAGTGTCTGGTTGTGCGGCCAGGTGTTCGGCATCGATGTGGCGCTGCATCTGATAGGTCCGTTGGGCGCGTCGGCGGTATTACTGTTCGCCGTGTCCTCGGGTGCGCTGGCCCAGCCGTGGTCGATTCTTGGCGGTTACCTCTGCGCGGGGGTGATCTCGCTGCTGGTCGCTCACGTACTCGGCCGCACCCTCGCCAGCGCCTGCCTGGCGGCGGGCATGGCGCTGATTCTGATGTGCTGGCTGCGTTGCCTGCACCCACCCGCCGGGGCGCTGGCGCTGCTGATGGTGCTGGCAGACCCGGCGACCATCGCCATGGACTGGAAAGCCCTCGGCCCGGTGATGCTCAGCGGCTCGACGATGCTGCTCAGCGCGTTGGCGTACAACAACTTCACGCGCATTCGTTACCCCAAGCGTCCCGCCGAACCGGCACCGCTAATGCCCGCGGCCGACAGCCAGGCGATCACCGCCGAAGATCTGCGACGCGCACTCGCCGACATGGAGGCCTTCTACGACGTCACCCCTGAAGACCTCGAGCAGTTGATTCATGCCAGTGAATTGCATGCCAAGCGGCGCAGTATCGGTGAAGTGCTGAGCAGCAGAGTCTGAAACACTCACATTCTGTGGCGAGGGGGCTTGCCCCCGCTGGGCTGCGAAGCGGCCCCAAAACCTGCTATCGGTTTTCCTTAGTAATACCGAGATCACTGAATCTGCGACTGCTGCGCAGTCGAACGGGGGCAAGCCCCCTCGCCACAAATTCAAGGTCGCTTCAAAAACCGTGTCAGGCCGCCGACTGCTGCCGCGCCGGCACCGCCAGGCTCACTGCGCGCACCGAAGCTCCGGCACTCAAGCCCAATGTCTTCGCCGTCTGCGCATCGACAATCAAGGTGCCAGCAGCGACTCGCGCCGGGGCTGCGGTAATCCGGCATTCGGCAAACTGGCGGTTGTGAATCAGGTACGTCGCTGCGTGTTCTCCGGGGGGGCCGATACTCAGTTGCAACACCTGGCTGTCGCGCACCGCACGGATGTCGCCGGTGGCGCATTCGATCAGCGGCCCGCCATCAAAGATGTCGATGTAATCCCGATGCTCAAAGCCTTCAGCCTTGAGCATGCCCAGCGCCGGTTCGGTGTTGGGATGGACGCGGCCGATGACCGCGCGTGCCGCTTCAGGCAACAGGCAGGTCGGCAGTGGAAACTTGGGCATCAGTTCGGCGATGAAGGTTTTGTTGCCAAGGCCCGTTAGGTAGTCGGCGTCGGCGAAATTCATCTTGAAGAAATGTCGGCCCAAACCTTCCCAGAACGGTGAGACGCCCTCTTCGTCCGAATAACCGCGCATCTCCGCGATTACTTTTTCACCGAAGTGCTGACGGAACTCCGCCAGAAACAGGAAGCGAGCCTTGGACAGCAAGCGGCCATTCAGACCGCTGCGGTGATCGGCGTGCAAAAACAGTGAACACAATTCCGAGTGGCCGGTCATGTCGTTGCCAAGGAACAACGTCGGCAGTTGCTGATTGATCCCGAGGTTTTTCGACGCGGCGACAAACAGGCCCAGTCGATAGTTGTACCAGGGCTCACGCAGGCCGACAGCGCCCGCCAAGGCACAAATACCGACCGCTTGCTGCTGGTCGTTCTCCAGCACAAACAGGTAGTCGGCATCCGCACGTTCTGCCTCGCCGGCGAAGGTTTTCGCCGCCCACTCCAGGCGATGACTCAAGCGCGACGCATCGGCCGGCAACGTGGTCAAACCGGTCCCGGCACTATGAGCCAGGGCCAACAGTGCCGGCAAATCTGCCGGTGTTGCAGGACGGACGATCATCGCACTTGCTCCTGGGCAGCGTTCGGCTGACGTTCAGATTGACGTTTGGATAGAAAGACTTCGGCCAACATGCAGCGAGCGCTACCGCCGCCGATGCGTTCGATGGTGTCGATGTTCACCGGCAGCGGCGTGACGTGGGTTTCGATCAAGCGGCGTTGATCGGCATCCAGCGATTTCCAGGCGGTGCGTGACATCACCAGTAAGGGTTCGCCCGCGGCGTTGTGGACTTCCAGCATGTTGCCGGCGAACGACTCCAGTTGCGCCCAGTCCAGGGCAATCACCTTTTTACCGCTGTCTTCCAGCCGTGAGCGCAGCGCCAGGCGTTCTGCCGGGTTAGTGACAGAGGCCAGGCATGCAATGGCCAGCCGAGTACCGACACTCATCATCACGTTGGTGTGATAAATCGGCACACCCTGGCGGTCCACCGCATTGAAGGCGCACAACTCGTAACCCAAATGGTCGACCAGTTGGTCCAGCGCCCGAGCGTGAGTACGGGTGGAATAGCCGGCGTAACAAATCCGCTGCTCGCGATCCAGCACCATGCTGCCGGTGCCCTCGAGGAACACTTCCTGCTGTTCCAGGCTGGAAAGGTCCAGCATCTGCTCGACCCGGTACTCGTCCCGCAACCAGTCGAGCACGCCTTTGTCACGCTCCAGACGGCGGTTGTGGCCCTGCATCGGGTACAGCACCAACGTGCCGTCGGGATGACTGCTCCACCAATTGTTGGGGAATATCGAATCGGGGGTATGCGGCGCTTCGCGGTCGTTGTGCACCAAGACTTCGACGCCGTGGCTGCGCAGCGCGGCGACGTAGCCATCGAACTCTTGCAAGGCCTTGAGCTGCACGTCCTCGGACACATCGGCCGGGCGCTGGAAACGGTTGTTCGCCGCCGTGTCCTGATTGAACGAGAAACGTGTCGGGCGAATCATCAAAACGGTATTGGTGGTTTGCATGGGCACAGATTCAATGAGGGTTGAGAGGCACTCATTGTCTGTTTCGGCGGCGGAAAAACCCGGTTGTTAAGGGCCGGCGATGTGATGAAAATGGCTGAAAAACGTGGTTGGGTCAGCCGATTCGGCGAGGGCCGAAATCAAAATATCGCAGCCCCAAAATTGCGGTAAACACGGTCCCCGTAGCAGCTGCCGAGCCTGCGAGGCTGCGTTCGGCGGCGAAGCCGTCGTGAAGTCAGGCTATGCGGTGTTTCAGGAGAACCGCGTATACAGGATTTACGACGGCTTCGCCGCCGAACGCAGCCTCGCGGGCTCGGCAGCTGCTACGGGGCTACGGGGTTATTCCATCGTGGTCTTGACCATCGCCAGTTCCGGATGGCTGACCAGCTTATCAATGTGCAATTCCGGGTCGTCGAACCAGACTTCAGTCAGCACCCGGTAATGTTCCATGTCCCGGCAACGCATGCGCAGGCTGTAGTCGAACGCGCCGCTGATCAAGCGGCATTCCAGCACCTGCGGACAACCACGGACCTTGGCCTCAAAAGCCTTTTGCGCCGCCCGCCCGCTCTGGTTCGACAACGCAACCAACACCAGCAACGACAACCCCGGTGTCAGTTTCTTTTCATCGAGAATCGCGCCGTAGCCACGGATAACCCCGAGCTGTTCGAGCTTGCGCACCCGTTCCAGGCACGGCCTGGGCGTCAGGTGCACGCGCTCGGACAGCTTTTGATAAGTGATGCGCCCTTCGTGGCGCAGCACTTCGATGATGGCCTGATCAATACGATCAAGCACAATCGACATATCACGGATATCCGCCATGTACGTCTTGCCTCACTTCAAACGACCCGATAGAAATTGCTGTAACCGTTCACTCTTTGGCTGGTCGAGGATGGTTGCATCACCTTGCTCCTCGACCCGCCCTTGATGCAAGAACAACACCTGGCTGGACACTTGCCGGGCAAAGCCCATTTCGTGGGTCACCATCAACATGGTCCGCCCCTCTTCGGCCAGCGCCTGAATCACCTTCAACACCTCGCCTACCAGCTCCGGATCGAGGGCCGAGGTCGGCTCGTCGAACAACAGAATCTCCGGCTCCACCGCCAATGCCCGGGCAATCGCGACGCGCTGTTGCTGTCCGCCGGACAGGAACGCCGGGTATTGATCGGCCACCCGTTGCGGCAAACCGACCTTGTCCAGATACGCCCGAGCGCTGTCTTCGGCTGCCTTGCGGCTGACACCCAGCACCCGACACGGCGCCAGTATGATGTTTTCCAGTACGGTCAGATGGCTCCACAGATTGAAATGCTGGAACACCATCGCCAGGCGTGTGCGCAGGCGCTGCAACTGCGCCGGGTTGGCGACGCGCATGCCGCCCGCGCCCGGGCGAGTGATGATGCGCTCGCCTTCCAGCACGATGGCGCCTTCGTCCGCCCGCTCCAGAAAGTTGATGCAGCGCAGCATGGTGCTTTTACCCGAGCCGCTGGCGCCGATCATGCTGACCACATCGCCAGCCCGTGCGTTCAACGAGACGCCCTTGAGCACTTCATTGTCACCAAAACGTTTGTACAGATTTTCAACCGTGAGTTTGTACATGCATAAGTCTCCTGCAGCAGCGCCGGCCTCGGCGCTGCTCTGGATGAAAAGAGGAATTAGTGCGCCGGCCCGAGGAAGCTCAACCAACGCTTCTCCGCCAGACGGAACGCGCCGACCAGACCGAACGACAACGCGAGGTACAACAGGCCGGCAATGCCGAAAGCCTGAAAGGTCATGAACGTCGCGGCATTGGCGTCCCGGGCGATTTTGAGAATGTCGGGAATGGTCGCGGTGAACGCCACCGATGTGGCGTGCAACATCAGGATCACTTCGTTGCTGTAATACGGCAGTGCCCGGCGCAAGGCCGACGGCAGGATCAATCGCAAGTACAGGCGCCAGCCACTCAAGCCATAGGCATGGGCCGCCTCGATTTCACCGTAAGGAATGCTCCGAATCGCCCCGGCGAAGATTTCCACGGTGTAGGCACAGGTGTTGAGTGTGAACGCCAGCAACGTGCAATTCATCGCATCGCGAAAGAACGCTTCAAGCAGCGGTTGCGAGCGGACCACGGCGATGCCGTAAATCCCGCTGTAGCAAATCAGCAGCTGGATATACAGCGGCGTGCCGCGAAACACATAGGTGAACAGCTGAACCGGCCAGCGCAGCAGGCCCCAGCGTGAGGTTCGAAGGATCGCCAAGGGCAGCGAGAGGAAGAACCCCATCACGATGCTCGCCACCAGCAGCCACAAGGTCATCGCCAATCCAGTGAGGTTATAACCGTCGCTGAACAGAAAGGGTTTCCAGTATTCGGCAATCAACTCGATCATCGCGCCATCCCCCGCACGCCCTGGTTATAACGCCGTTCGAGCACACGCAATACGTAGTTCGACGCGCTGGTGATCAACAGATACAGCGCCCCTGCCAGCAGCAGGAAATCGAGCATGTTGAAGGTGCTTTTACCGGCTTCCTGAGCCACCTTGACCAGGTCCGACAAACCGATGATCGACACCAGCGCCGTGGCCTTGAGCAGCACCAGCCAGTTATTGCCCAGGCTCGGCAAGGCGAATCGCATCATCTGCGGGAACACCACGAAGCGAAAACGTTGCCAGCGGCTCAGACCAAAGCACGCGGCGGCTTCCTGCTGACCGTTTGGCACGCTGAGGATCGCCCCGCGAAAGGTCTCGGTGAAATACGCGCCGTAAATGAAGCCGAGGGTGACAATGCCGGCTACAAACGGATCGATCTCCATGTAAGGCCAGCCCATGGCCTCGGTCAGGCTGCTCAGCCAGCCTTGCAGGCTGTAGAAAATCAGCAGCATCAGCACCAGGTCCGGCACGCCGCGAATCAGCGTTGTGTAGAAAGTCGCGGGCAGGTTCAACAGCTTCAGCGGCGACAGCTTGGCCGCCGCGCCGAGCAGCCCCAGCGCCATGCTCACCAGCAGTGACAGCGCCGACAATTTGAGGGTGACCCAGGTGCCATGCAGCAACAATGGGCCATAGCCTTGCAGGGCCGAAAGATCGACCCCGATCAGATTCAGGAAGGAGTTCACGCCAGTCACCTGTCTTGAGGCGCCCGCTTGCAAGCGCTGCGCCTGTTACCAGGACGCAGCGTTCGGGGCGCGAGGATCAGTTGTTGTAGAGGTCCAGATCGCCGAAATGCTTCTGCTGGATCTGCGCGTAGATGCCCTTTTCATGCAGGGCCTTGATGGCGGCGTTGAGCATGCCTTTGAGTTCTTCGTTGTCCTTGCGCACGCCGATGGCGATTTCCGATGGCACCAGCGGGTCGCTGATGCCCTCGCTGTTCTTGAAGTCTGCCCCCTGCGGTGATGTCAGGAAGCTCATCTGCGCTTGCAGCTTGTCCTGGATCGAGGCATCAAGACGGCCGTAAACCAGGTCGGCGTAGACCTGATCCTGGTTCTGATAAGCGCGCAACTTCACGCCGCCCGGTGCCAGTTTGGCCTTGGCATAGGTTTCCTGAATCGTGCCCTGCATGTAGCCGATGGTCTTGCCCTGCAGCGATTCGGCGGTGGGTAGCAAGCCAGAGTCCTTGCGGGTGACGATAGCGGTCGGCCCGGCGTACAGGCGATCGGTGAAGTCGATCTGTTTTTTACGTGCGTCGGTCACGGTCATCGACGATTCGATCGCGTCGAACTTGCCCGCCTTGAGCGCCGGAATCAACCCGTCAAAGTCATTGCTGACCCACACACACTTCACTTTCAGCTCGGCGCAGATCGCATTGCCCAGGTCCACGCCGAACCCTTGCACGCCGCCATCAGCGGTGGTGGATTCAAAAGGCGGATAACTGGGGTTAACGCCGAAGCGCAGCTCTTTCCACTCCTTGGCGCTGGCACCGGTGGAGCAGCACAGCAAAGCCAATGCCGGTAAGGTCAGCCATTTGATGTTCATCTTCTAAGGTCCCGGATTATTTGGATTTATCGCGGCTTGGCGCCTGCGCCGCACCACACTTTTTGACAGGGCAGAGAGTCGATGCGGCATTCACCGCAGCCGTATTTGTTGTTGTTTTCAACCGGCTTGGGCCAGTCGTCGGGGTGCAGTCCATTCCAGGCGCTTGATCGCAAGTGCTTGAAATGGACCGTCAGAATGCCAATTGCCAGGACGGCACGGGTGTCGTAAGCCCCTGTCCAGACAGCTCAACTGCGCTGAACGAAGGGCTTTCACAGCCGATCCTGTCGTTGATTGCTGGATGGGGTTAAAGATCAAAAGAAAGATCAAAAGAAAGATCAAAAGATCGCAGCCTTCGGCAGCTCCTACGTTGACCGCGTCCACCGCGATTTTTCGGTATGAACACCGATTGCGTAGGAGCTGCCGCAGGCTGCGATCTTTTGATCTTCCCCTAAGGTAAAAATGCAAACGAGACCTGCACGTATCTAGGTTGTACAGGGCAAATTTGCACTGTTACGATCCTGCATCGCTCGCGCGCGAGCTTCTCTATAAAGAACAATAAAAGCAGGGAGTTAGTGATGACTGCTCAGGTTTCATCCCCGGGGACACCGTCCATGGATGCCACGCAAAACGAAGTGTTGGCCGAGGTTCGCAATCACATCGGTCACCTGACCCTCAACCGCCCCGCCGGCCTCAACGCCATTACCCTGGACATGGTCCGCAGCCTGCAACAGCAACTCGATGCCTGGGCACAGGATCCGCAGGTGCATGCGGTGGTGTTGCGCGGCGCTGGCGAGAAAGCCTTCTGTGCCGGCGGCGATATCCGCTCGCTGTACGACAGCTTCAAAAGCGGCGACACGCTGCACGAAGATTTCTTCGTCGAGGAATACGCCCTCGACCTCACGATCCATCACTACCGCAAACCGGTCCTGGCCTTGATGGACGGCTTTGTCCTGGGCGGCGGCATGGGGCTGGTGCAAGGCGCCGATTTGCGGGTGGTCACCGAGCGTAGCCGTCTGGCGATGCCGGAAGTGGCCATCGGTTATTTCCCGGACGTCGGCGGCAGCTACTTCCTGCCGCGCATTCCCGGTGAGCTGGGCATCTATCTCGGCGTCAGCGGCGTGCAGATCCGCGCTGCCGATGCGCTCTATTGCGGCCTGGCCGATTGGTATCTGGAGAGCGCCAGCCTGGACGAGCTGGACGAACGACTCGACCATCTGGAATGGCACGACACGCCGCTCAAAGACCTGCAAGGCGCGCTGGCGAAACTCGCCGTGCAACAACTGCCGGTCGCCCCGCTCGCGGCACTGCGGCCGGCCATCGACCACTTCTTCGCCTTGCCCGATGTGCCGAGTATGGTGGAACAACTGCGTGCAGTGACCGTCGCCGACAGCCATGAGTGGGCCATGGCCACCGCCGACTTGCTGGAAAGCCGTTCACCGCTGGCCATGGGCGTGACCCTGGAAATGCTGCGGCGCGGTCGGCACCTGAGCCTGGAACAGTGCTTCGCCCTCGAACTGCACCTGGATCGCCAGTGGTTCGAACGTGGCGACCTGATCGAAGGCGTGCGCGCCTTGTTGATCGACAAAGACAAGAACCCGCGCTGGAACCCGCCGACCTTGCAGGCGCTGGACGCCGAGCACGTCGCGAGTTTTTTCACCGGGTTTGACCAGAGCGGGAGCTGAGCCATGCACGATATCGAATTGAGCGAAGAACAAGTGATGATCCGCGACATGGCCCGGGATTTTGCCCGCGGCGAAATCGCGCCCCACGCACAAGCCTGGGAAAAGGCCGGCTGGATCGATGACGGTCTGGTGGCGAAGATGGGGGAACTGGGTCTGCTGGGCATGGTGGTGCCCGAGGAATGGGGCGGCACCTATGTCGACTACGTGGCCTACGCGCTGGCGGTGGAAGAGATTTCCGCCGGTGACGGCGCCACCGGCGCGCTGATGAGCATCCACAACTCCGTGGGCTGCGGGCCGGTGCTGAACTACGGCACCGAAGAACAGAAACAGCAATGGTTGCCGGACCTCGCCAGCGGCCAGGCCATCGGTTGCTTCTGCCTGACCGAACCGCAAGCCGGTTCCGAAGCCCATAACCTGCGTACCCGCGCCGAACTGCGCGACGGCCAGTGGGTGATCAACGGCGCCAAGCAATTCGTCAGCAACGGCAAACGGGCGAAGCTGGCAATCGTTTTCGCCGTGACTGATCCGGAGTTGGGCAAGCGTGGCATCTCGGCATTCCTGGTGCCGACCGAAACAGCGGGGTTCATCGTCGACCGCAGTGAACACAAGATGGGCATCCGCGCTTCCGATACCTGCGCCGTCACCCTGAACAACTGCACCGTCCCTGAAGCCAATTTGCTGGGCGAACGCGGCAAAGGCCTGGCCATCGCCCTCTCCAACCTCGAAGGCGGCCGCATCGGCATCGCTGCGCAAGCCCTGGGCATCGCCCGTGCGGCGTTCGAAGCGGCGCTGGCTTACGCGCGCGATAGGGTGCAGTTCGACAAGCCGATCATCGAACACCAGAGCATCGCCAATATGCTGGCCGACATGCAGACCCGACTGAACGCCGCGCGCCTGTTGATCCTGCACGCCGCGCGCTTGCGCAGTGCCGGCAAGCCGTGCCTGTCGGAGGCTTCACAGGCCAAGCTGTTTGCTTCGGAGATCGCGGAAAAGGTCTGCTCGTCGGCGATCCAGATTCATGGCGGGTATGGGTATCTGGAGGATTACCCGGTGGAGCGTTACTACCGGGATGCGCGGATCACGCAAATTTATGAAGGGTCGAGCGAAATACAGCGAATGGTGATTGCCCGGGAACTGAAGAACTACCTGGTCTAAAAGCAAAAGATCGCAGCCTTCGGCAGCTCCTACAGGGTTTTGTGTACGCCTGTAGGAGCTGCCGAAGGCTCGGGCCGCGTTCGGACGATCTTTTTAGGTCAATGGATTACTTACCCTGGAATTCGGCCTCACGCTTGGCAATAAACGCCGCCATCCCTTCTTTCTGATCCTGCGTGGCAAACGCCGCATGGAATACCCGGCGTTCAAAACGCACGCCTTCCGACAGGCTGACTTCAAAGGCGCGGTTGACGCTTTCCTTGATCATCATCGCAATCGGCAGTGATTTCTTCGCAATCAGCGCCGCGACTTTCAGCGCTTCGTCCACCAGATCATCCGCCGGCACGATGCGCGCCACGATCCCGCAACGCTCGGCTTCCACCGCATCGATCAAGCGCCCGCTCAAGCACATTTCCATGGCCTTGGCCTTGCCCACGGCGCGGGTCAAGCGCTGGGTGCCGCCCATGCCCGGCAATACGCCGAGGTTGATTTCCGGTTGGCCGAATTTTGCATTGTCGCCGGCCAGGATGAAGTCGCACATCAGCGCCAGTTCACAGCCACCGCCCAAGGCGAAACCGTTGACCGCGGCAATGATCGGCTTGCGGCGGTTAGCCACGCGATCGCTGTCGCTGAACAGGTCGTCGAGGTAGATCTGCGGGTAGGTCAGCTCGGCCATTTCCTTGATGTCGGCACCGGCCGCGAAGGCTTTTTTCGAGCCGGTCAGCACGATGCAACCGATGTTCGAATCAGCTTCCAGGCCATCGAGGGCGTGGTTCACTTCGCTGACGAGTTGGGCATTCAACGCGTTCAAGGCTTGCGGACGGTTGAGGGTGATCAGGCCGACACGGCCGTGGGTTTCCAGCAAAATCGTTTCGTAGTTCATAGGGGGATTCCTTCTCAAAGATTGCGCGAAATGACCATGCGCTGAATGTCGCTGGTGCCTTCGTAGATCTGGCACACCCGCACGTCGCGGTAGATCCGCTCCAGCGGGAAATCGTTCAGGTAACCGTAACCGCCAAGGGTTTGCAACGCAGAGGAACAAACCTTTTCGGCCATTTCCGAGGCGAACAGCTTGGCCATCGACGCTTCGACCAGCGCCGGTTTGCCGCTGTCGCGCAACGCCGCCGCGTAATGCACCATCTGCCGGGCCACGGCGATCTGGGTCGCCATGTCGGCCAGGCGGAACGCTACCGCCTGGTGCTCGATGATCGGCTTGCCGAAGCTCTCGCGTTCACGGGCGTAGTCGCGGGCCGCTTCGAACGCAGCGCGGG
This sequence comes from Pseudomonas sp. B21-019, assembly GCF_024749225.1. Classification (NCBI taxonomy): domain Bacteria; kingdom Pseudomonadati; phylum Pseudomonadota; class Gammaproteobacteria; order Pseudomonadales; family Pseudomonadaceae; genus Pseudomonas; species Pseudomonas sp. B21-019. The sequence continues at coordinate 3,029,880 of NZ_CP087193.1, read as the reverse complement.
CCATGCCCACCGATTGCGAGGCGATACCGACACGGCCGCCTTCGAGGTTGGCCAAGGCGATCTTGTAGCCTTCGCCCTCCTCACCCAGTCGATTGGCCACCGGCACTTTCACATCCTCGAAGAGGATCTGGCAGGTATCAGAGGCGTGCTGGCCGAGCTTGTCTTCGACCCGCGCGACTTTATAGCCCGGCGAATCGGTGGGCACGATCAGCGCGGTGATCCCGCGTTTGCCGGCACTCGGGTCAGTCACCGCAAACACAATCACCACCCCGGCGTTTTGCCCGGAAGTGATGAACTGCTTGCAGCCGTTGAGCACGTAGTGATCGCCTTCCAGCCGGGCACGGGTTTTCAGGCTGCTGGCATCGGAACCGGCTTGCGGTTCGGTCAGCGCAAACGCACCGAGCATCGCGCCGCCAGCCAGCGGTTTGAGGAAACGTTCTTTCTGATCGTCGTTGCCGAACTTGAGGATCGGCACGCAACCCACCGAGTTGTGCACGCTCATGATGGTCGAGCAGGCGCCATCGCCGGCAGCGATTTCTTCCAGGGCCATGGCGTAAGCCAGGTATCCGGTGTCACAACCGCCCCACTGCTCCGGCACCAGCATGCCGAAGAAGCCCAGGTCAGCCATCTCGCTGATGGCTTCCTTGGGGAAGCGATGTTCGCGGTCCCATTCGGCGGCGAACGGTTTCAGCCGTTCCTGGGCAAACTGCCGGGCCGCGTCGCTGATCTGCAGTTGTTCGTCGTTGGGGATCATGCCAATTCCTTAAAAATACAGTTGCCCTTGTAGGAGCTGTCGAGTGCAACGAGGCTGCGATCTTCTGATCTTGATCTTTAAAAAAGCAAAGTCAAAAGATCGCAGCCTCGTTTCACTCGACAGCTCCTACATTGCTCCTACAGAAACAATGCGGGCCTTAATAGAGGCATTCAACGGCCATGGCCGTCGCTTCGCCGCCGCCGATGCAGATCGCTGCAACGCCGCGTTTCAGGCCTTTCTGGCGCAGGGCCGAGAGCAAGGTGACGAGGATCCGCGCGCCAGACGCACCAATCGGGTGGCCCAAGGCACAGGCCCCGCCGTGGACGTTGACCTTCTCGTGGGAGATTTCCAGCTTGGTCATGGTCACCAGGCTCACCACGGCGAAAGCTTCGTTGACTTCGAACAACTCGACTTCATCCAGCGACCAGCCGGTTTTCTTCATCAGTTTCTTGATCGCGCCCACCGGTGCCACCGGGAACAACCCCGGGGTGTCGGCGAACGCCGCGTGGCCATGAATCACTGCCAGCGGTTTCAGGCCTTGTTTCTCGGCTTCGGAACGGCGCATCAAAACCAGCGCCGCCGCGCCGTCGGAAATCGAACTGGAGTTGGCCGCCGTCACGGTGCCGCCCTCGCGGAACGCCGGCTTCAGCGAAGCGATCTTGTCCAGTTTGGCTTTCGGCGGTTGTTCGTCGTGGCTGATCAGCACTTGCTGTTTGCCGACCGTCACGGTGAGCGGCACGATCTCGGCTTTAAAACTACCTTCCTCGATCGCCTGTTGGGCGCGGGTGGTCGACGCGATGGCAAACGCGTCCTGATCTTCACGGCTGAAGCCGTTGGTTTCGGCGCAATCCTCGGCGAAGGTGCCCATCAGGCGGCCCTTGTCGTAGGCGTCTTCGAGGCCGTCGAGGAACATGTGATCGAGCACTTGGCCATGGCCCATGCGGTAACCGCTGCGGGCGCGATCCAGCAGGTACGGCGCGTTGGACATGCTTTCCATGCCGCCAGCGACCACCACGTCGGCGCTGCCGGCGATCAGCATGTCGTGGGCCAGGATCGTCGCTTCCATGCCAGAGCCGCACATTTTGTTCAGTGTCGTGCAACGGGTCGATTTATCCAGCCCGGCGCCCAGTGCCGCTTGCCGCGCCGGGGCCTGGCCGAGGCCGGCGGAGAGCACGCAGCCGAACAGCACTTCTTCGACGGATTCAGGGGCGATACCGGCGCGTTCGACCGCGGCACGAATCGCAGCAGCGCCCAGCTGTGGCGCGGTCAGGCTTTTCAGTTCGCCCTGGAAACCGCCCATCGGGGTGCGGACGGCGCTGACAATAACAATCGGATCGTTGGACAATGTCATGACAAATACTCCTTATTTGGCGGCCATGCGCAAGGCACCGTCGAGACGGATCACCTCGCCGTTGAGCATGCTGTTTTCTATGATATGCCGGGCCAGCGCGGCGTACTCGCTCGGCTTGCCCAGGCGTGGCGGAAACGGCACCCCAGCGGCCAGTGAATCACGTACTTCCGGGGTCATGCCGGCCATCATCGGCGTTTCGAAAATGCCCGGTGCGATGGTCATCACGCGGATGCCGAAGCGCGCCAGCTCACGGGCGGCAGGCAAGGTCAGGCTGGCAATCGCGCCTTTGGATGCCGAATACGCGGCCTGGCCAATCTGACCATCGAAGGCCGCCACCGATGCGGTGTTGATGATCACCCCGCGCTCGCCGTCTGCATCGGCTTCGGTCTCGGCAATCGCCGCAGCAGCCAGGCGCAGCATATTGAAACTGCCGATCAGGTTGACGTTGATCACCTGGCTGAAACTGGCCAAGGCATGGGGGCCGGTCTTGCCGAGGATCTTCTCGCCACGCACGATGCCGGCGCAATTGACCAGGCCATTGAGGCCGCCAAACGCTTTGACCGTCGCCTGCACCGCTGCTTCTGCCGCCGCTTCATTGCTGATGTCGGCTACCACGCTTTGCGCGCCGAGACGTGCAGCCTGCGCCGCGACGGCTTCGGCGTTCATGTCCACCAGCATCACCTTGGCGCCGGCGGCCACCAGCATTTCAGCAGTGGCGGCACCGAGGCCGGAAGCACCGCCGGTGACGAGAAAAACCTTGTTTTCGATCTGCATCATTGTTTCCTTGGATTCAAGCTGAAACGTTCTTCGCGGCGGCCTCTTGAGCCTTGGCGATTTCCTGGTTGCGCAAGATAAAGCGCTGCAATTTGCCGCTTGGGGTTTTCGGCAATTCACTGACAAATTCGATTTCACGGGGGTACGAGTGCGCCGCCAGACGCTTGCGCACGTGTTGCCGCAGTTCTTCGGCCAACGCAGGTTCGGCACGATATTGCGGGCTGAGCACGACGAAGGCTTTCACCAGTTCGGTGCGCTCCGGGTCGGGTTTGCCGATCACCGCCGCCTCGACCACCGCCGGGTGTTCGATCAGCGCGCTTTCCACGTCGAACGGGCCGACGCGGTAGCCCGAGGTGGTAATCACGTCGTCGCTGCGGCCGACGAAGCTGATGCTGCCGTCCGGGTTCCACTCGACGGTGTCGCCGCTCAGGTAATAATTGCCGACGAACGCTTTGGTCGGTACGCCTTCGTAACCGCCGAACCAACACATCGGCGACTGGGTGCGGTCGATGGCCAAGATGCCTGGCTGGCCGACGCCGAGTTCTTTGTATTCCTCATCCAGCACCACGATACGGTGGCCCGGCGAGGCAAAACCGGCGGCGCCCATGTGGATCGGATGTTCCAGGCCGTGGTGATTGCACAGGACCATGCCCAGTTCGGTCTGGCCGTAATGGTCGTGAATCACCACGCCGAGGTTGTCGGCGAACCAGCGGATCACTTCCGGATTCAGCGGCTCGCCGGCGCTGCTGACGATGCGCAGCTTGCCCTTGATCGAACGGGCGAATTCATCGCCACCGGCAATCAGCAAGCGATAGGCGGTCGGTGAGCCAGTGAGGTTGGTAATCCCGTATTTGTTGATCACCCGGCAGGTGCTTTCGAGGGTGAACGGGCCATCGTAAAAGGTGATCGGATGCCCCATCGCCATCGGCCCGGTGACACCGAAATAAATGCCGTAGGCCCAACCCGGATCGGCGACGTTCCAGAAGGCGTCCTCGGGGCGCAGGTCCACCGCGTCGCGGGTATAACTCTGGAACGCAACGATGGCCTTGAGCGGCACCGATAGCGCTTTCGACGGGCCGGTGGTGCCCGAGGTGAACATCAGCAGGAACGGGTCTTCGCCGGTCAGCAATACCGGTTCGCAGATGCTGGAGTAGTTGGCCAGTTCCGCCCAGAAACTGAAATCACCCCGAACAATACCTTGGCCTTTCGGACCGCCGACGGTGACGATGGTCGGGCAGTCGGCCACTTCAGCCAGTTTCGGGCGATTGACCGCATCGGTGACCACCACTTTGGCGCCGGAACTGTTCAGACGGTGTTCGATGGCTTTGGGGCCGAAGGCGGTGAACAGCGGCTGATAAACCGCACCGATGCGCCAGGCGGCGAACACGGTGATCAGCAATTCGAAGTTGCGGGGCAGCAGGCCTGCGACCTTGTCGCCCTTCTTCACGCCCTGGGCCACCAGGAAATTGGCGAAACGCGCGGCCTTGTCCTGCAAGTCGCTGAAGGTGTAGGTCGCGCTGCTACCGTCGCGACCTTCCCAGAACAGCGCAATGCGCCCCGGCAAGGCATGCCGGTCGCAACACTCGACGCAGGCATTGAGCGCGGTCAACGACCCTGTGAGCGCAGCATCGACGGTGTGCTGATAATTGAACTGTGACGTAGCAGACAAGTAATCGCGCATTGCCAGAATCCCTCTGTATTTTTATTAGGTTGGGGGAACCGTAATCAACAGGGAAATACTCGCTCTGCGCGAGGAGCGGGACAATGGTCAAAGCTATCAAGTTGTGTGACTGGTTTGGCCAAGGACGCTACCTACCTCATTCCCACGCAGAGCGTGGGAACGATCGATCATCCGGATCAGTCAGCCTCGTTAAGAATCAAACTCCGATAATGCCCAGGATTGGACCCCGACCACTTGCGAAACGCCTTGTAGAACGAGCTGGCATCGGCAAACCCCAAACGGGTGGCGATTTCGGCGAAGCTGATGGTCGGCTCGGCCAGCCAGACGATGGCCAGCTCCTTGCGCACGCTGTCCTTGAGCCCCTGATACGTCTGCCCTTCTTCGGCCAGGCGTCGACGTAAAGTTGAAGCCGACATGCACAGTTGCTGCGCCAGCGCTTCGGTTTCCGGCCAGCGCTCGGCGGGCAGTTGCCGCAGATCGTGCTTGATCCGGCTGGCCAGGCTCTCGGGGTCGCGGTACTTGACCAGAATGTTCGCCGGCGCATGAGCCAGAAAGCGCTTGAGCTCTTCGGCGCTGCGCTTGATCGGCAAATCCAGGCAGTCGGCGGAGAAAATCATCCGTGTGCGCGGCCGGTCGAATCGCAGGTTCTCGGAAAACATCACCCGATAGTCATCGCAAAAATCCGGCTCCGGACAACGCAGTTCGATGGCCAGGATCGGAATCCGCCGGCCCGCCAGCCAGCAGGCAACGCCATGCACGATCATCCAGTAAGTGAAATAGGTGAAGGCGCGGCGCGGCTCCTCGTCGTCTTCCAGCAGGACGATCTCCGCCAGGCTTTGCTGGCGAACCAATTGTGCGGGCAGACGTTCAAGCATCAACGACAGAAAGCTCAGGCCCGAGGTCAGCCCGGCGGCCAGGCTTGGCTGAACCATGGAACAGCGACAAAGAAACTCCAGACTGCCGGACTTGAGCTTGCGTGGGTCCATGCCAAAAAACTCATCGTCCCCACGCCGGGCCAGCAAACGCCACAGGCGCGCATAGGCGGCGGCCGGGACACGCGCGTCGGTGCTGTCCAACAGCGCTGGATCGATGCCGACCTTGTTCAACACCTCTGCGGTGGCAGCGCCAGGGGCGCAACTTTGCAACAGTGCTTCACGCACCAGTTGAATGGCGATGGTGTCTTTTTCCGACATTGACCGGGGTGAGCCTTGTTCGTGTTTGAGTGGTGGGCATATTAGCGCACACCAAACCGATTCCGTAGGAGCGAGGCTTGCCCGCGAAGAACGATGACGCGGTTTCACCGACAGACCGAGTTGCCTGATTCGCGGGCAAGCCTCGCTCCTACGGGATGGTGGGATCTTCAGGGTTGTTCAGCTTAGGTTCAGGCAATTAGCAATAACTACCATATGAGAATGAGTTTCATCATGTTACAAATTAGCACCCTATCTAATTACTCCCCGGTGCTGAATGCTCGTTCCTTTTCTGATCATGCTGCGCGAAGGCATCGAAGCCGCGTTGATCGTTGGCATTATCGCCAGTTACCTCAAGCAGACCGGTCGTGGCCAATGGATGCCGGCAGTGTGGATCGGGGTATTCCTCGCCGCTGCATTGGCCCTGCTGGTCGGCGGTGGCCTGGAACTGGTCAGTGCCGAGTTCCCGCAAAAGCAGCAAGAGCTGTTTGAAGGCGTGGTCGGTTTGCTGGCCGTCGGCATCCTCAGTTCCATGGTGTTCTGGATGCGCAAGGTGGCGCGTTCGATCAAGCATTCGCTGCACGTTTCCCTCGATCAGGCGCTGACCGGTTCCAGGCATCAGGTGACCGCGCTGATCGCCATGGTGTTTTTCGCCGTCGCCCGGGAAGGCCTGGAAACGGTGTTCTTCCTGCTCGCCGTATTCCAGCAGAGCGAAGGCCCGGCGGCACCGATCGGCGCCCTGCTCGGCCTGATCCTGGCGATCATCGTCGGCTTCCTGATTTACACCGGCAGCATGCGCCTGAATCTCTCGGCGTTCTTGCGCTGGACCGGTCTGTTCATTCTGGTGGTGGCCGCCGGGATTCTCGCCAACTCGGTGCAAGCCCTGCATGAAGCCGGCGTGTGGAATCACCTGCAAACCGTGCTCTTCGACTTCAGCGCCACGCTGCCGATGGACGGCCCGTTGGGCTCGGTGCTGGCCGGAATGTTCGGCTACCAGGATGCGCCGACCGTCAGCACCCTCGGGGCGTATCTGCTTTATCTGTTGGTGGCGCTGGTGATGTTTTTTCTCCCGGCGGCCACGCTCGCGCAAACACCCTCTTCCGTTTCCAGCCAATAAGGGCCTTCATGTCAACGCCAGTTCCTCCAGTGGCTTCACCTCCGCGCGCCTTGCGCTGGGCGGTAGCCGGATCGGTGATCGTGATGATCGCCGCCGGCGGCCTGTTCTACTACGCCTCGAAAATGGCCGCCGCCAAGCGCCAGAGCAACCACGACCAAGTGCTGGTCACCATTCACCCGCACAGCTGCGAACCGAATGCGCTGACGGTTCCGGCCGGGCGTGCCAGTTTTCGCATCGTCAACGGCTCGAACCGTGCCGTCGAATGGGAAATTCTTGACGGCGTGCTGGTGGTCGAAGAACGCGAGAACATCGCCCCCGGCCTGAGCCAGGTGATCAACGCCAACCTGTTGCCCGGCGACTACGCCATCACTTGCGGCTTACTGAGCAACCCACGCGGCACCTTGCACGTCACCTCGACCGCCGCTTCCGATGCGGCAGCCAAGGCACGTCCGTCGATGGTGGCGTTCATTGGTCCGCTGTCGGAATTTCGCGTGTACCTGAGCAGCCAGAGCACCGCGCTGATCAAAGCCGTTGCCGCCCTTGAGCAAGCGATCGAAGCCGGCGACCTGAGCCAGGCGCAAGCCTTGTATGTGCCGGCGCGCGCGGCCTATCAACGATTGGCTCCAGCGGCCCAGCGCCTGGCGGAACTGGACAACGCGATCAACGCCCGCGCCGATTACTTCGATAAGCGCGAGCAGGATCCGGGCTTCGTCGGCTTCCACCGTCTCGAATACGCGCTGTTCCAACAACGCAACCTCGACGGTCTGACGCCCGTTGCCCAGCGCCTGAGCATCGATGTCGTCAATCTCAAACAGCAACTGCTGGCCCAGTCGCTGCCACCGGAGCAACTGGTGAGCATGCTGGTGCGCAACCTCAACAGCCTCGCCGAGGTACGCGCCAGCAGCGGCGAAGAAGAACGCTACAGCCACTCCGACCTGAACGGTTTCGCCGCCAACCTCGACGCGACCCGCAAAGTCGTCGAGCTATTGCGGCCATTGCTAAGCAAATCCGCCGCTGAACTGCTGGCGAAAATCGACAGCGCAGTCACGGCTTTCGACGCCGAGCTCAACGGTTTCAAGGTCAAGGATGGCTACGCCAGCTACGACACTGTCAGCGCCGAACAGCGCAAACGTATCGCCGACAAGGCCAAGGTTCTGGCCGATGCACTCGATGGAATCGATCCCGCCCTTGGCCTTTCCGGCCTGTAAGCAGAAGACCTCAGACAGATGAACGACTCAGAACAGTTTTCAGCACAACGCCGTCGTGTATTGATGGGTATGGGAGCCGCCGGTGTGACGATAGCCGGTTCGGCCCTGAGTTGCCCGGTCATGGCCGCGACCCCGGCGCAAGTCACCGAAGCACCGAGCAGCGACAAGACCGAAGACCGCCACGCCTTCCACGGCCAGCACCAGACCGGCATCGTCACCCCTCGCCCGACGTCGGGCATGCTGGTGTCGTTCGACGTATTGGCCAGCGACCGCGCAGACCTGGAGCGACTGTTTCGCACGCTCAACGAGCGCATCGGGTTCCTGATGCAGGGCGGTCCGGTGGCGCAGGTAGACCCCAAACTGCCGCCGCTGGACTCGGGGATTCTTGGCCCGGTGGTCACACCGGACAACCTGACCATCACCGTATCGGTGGGCGAGTCGCTGTTCGACGAGCGCTTCGGTCTGGCCGGCGCCAAGCCCAAGCGGCTGATCCGCATGGTCGGTTTCCCCAACGACGCACTGGAAGCCGACTGCTGCCACGGCGACCTGAGCTTGCAGTTCTGCTCCAACACCGCCGACACCAACATCCACGCCCTGCGCGACATCGTGAAAAACCTGCCGGACCTGTTACTGGTGCGCTGGAAACAGGAAGGCAGCGTGCCGCCGCAAGCACCGGCGAAACCCGGTGTGCCGGCGCAGAGCGCACGCAATTTCCTGGGTTTTCGCGACGGCTCGGCCAACCCCGACTCCAACGACGCCAAGGCCATGGACAGCATCGTCTGGGTCCAGCCCGGCAGCGACGAACCGGCCTGGGCGGTCAACGGCAGCTATCAGGCGGTGCGGATCATCCGCAACTTCGTCGAACGCTGGGACCGCACGCCGCTGCAAGAACAGCAAAGCATTATCGGCCGGGTCAAGAGTACCGGCGCCCCGATGGATGGCGAGCACGAAACCCAAGTCCCGGACTACGCCAAAGACCCGCAAGGCAAGCTGACCAAACTCGATGCTCACATCCGCCTGGCCAACCCGCGTACCGCCGAGACCCAGGCGAACCTGATCCTGCGCCGACCGTTCAACTACTCCAACGGCGTGAACAAGAACGGTCAGCTGGACATGGGTTTGCTGTTCATCTGTTACCAGGCGGATTTGCAAAAAGGCTTCATCACCGTGCAGACCCGACTCAATGGCGAGCCGTTGGAGGAATACCTGAAGCCGGTTGGCGGCGGGTACTTCTTCACCCTGCCGGGTGTGACCGGCGACAAGGACTTCATCGGCCGCGAGCTGCTCAACGCCACACAACCCAAAGCCTCAGTCTGACCCTTACCACCCCACGGAACCGTCCCATGAAAAAGTCGCCCCTCGCGTTACTGCTGACCCTTGGTTTGCTCAACACCCCGTTTTCGGCTTTCGCGGCGACGGCGCCGCTGGAGTTGGTGGGGCCGATCTCTGACTACAAGATCTACGTCACCGAACAACTGGATGAACTCGCCAGCCACACTCAGCAATTCACCGATGCCGTGAAAAAAGGCGACCTGGCCACCGCGAAAAAGCTCTACGCACCGACCCGTGTCTATTACGAGTCGATCGAACCGATTGCCGAGCTGTTCAGTGACCTCGATGCGTCCATCGACTCGCGGGTAGACGACCACGAAAAAGGCGTGAAGGCCGAAGACTTCACCGGTTTCCATCGCATCGAATATTCATTGTTCTCGCAGAACAGCACCCAGGGTCTGGGCAAGCTGGCTGACGGCTTGAACAAAGATGTGAAAGACCTGCAAACCCGCGTCGCCGGCCTGACCTTCCCACCGGAAAAAGTCGTTGGCGGTGCTGCGGCGCTGCTCGAAGAAGTGGCCGCCACCAAGATATCCGGCGAGGAAGATCGCTACAGCCACACCGATCTCTATGACTTCCAGGGCAACATCGACGGCGCGAAGAAAATCGTCGACCTGTTCCGTCCGCAGATCGAAAAGCAAGACGCGGCGTTCATGGCCAAAGTCGACAAGAACTTCGCCACGGTGAACAAGACGCTGGCCAAGTACAAAACCACGGAAGGTGGTTTTGAAACGTATGACAAGGTGAAGGACAGCGACCGCAAAGCGCTGGTCGGGCCGGTGAATACACTGGCTGAGGATTTGTCGATGTTGCGGGGGAAGTTGGGGTTGAACTGAGATTTATAGCGTTTGAGCGGGCCTCTTCGCGGGCAAGCCTCGCTCCTACGACGGAGTGGTGATCGACACTAAACCCTGTAGGAGCGAGGCTTGCCCGCGAAGGCGTCCTTACTGGCGCCACCCCCGCCCCGCTGTGTTACCCCTTACAAAATCCGATACAACAACCGCTCGATCCTGACGCGGCTCACCCGTTTGAGAAACTTGGCCACCCCCGCCGGGTAATCCGGCAGCGTTTGTAGATCCAGGTAACGCTCAATACGGCGGGTGTGCTGGAAAATCTCCGCCAGTTCCTTGCCACGCGATTCCAGCAATTCCCCTTTCGGATCATCGATCAGCAACGCGTTTTCCAGGTCGAGACGGAACGCCCGTGGATTGAGGTTGTTGCCGGTCAGCAAGGTGTAGCGCTGATCGATCCACATGCCCTTGAGGTGATAGGTGTTGTCACCATCCTTCCACAGATGCAGGTTCAGCTTGCCGCTGTCGATGTTGCGCTGATGACGCTTGGCGAAACGTCGCAGGCTGATTTCGTAGAGGTATGGCAACGCCGCGATCACCTTGAACGGCTCGCTTGGCGGGATGTAGAAGTCGTTGGCGGTCTTGTCGCCGACGATGATGTCGATCTTCACGCCGCGAGCCAGGGCCCGGTTGATTTCCCGGGTCACCGCCAGCGGCAGGTTGAAGTACGGCGTGCAGATGGTCAGCTGATGCTGCGCACTGGCGATCAGCTCGCAGATCACCCGACTCAACGGGTTGTTCTTGCCCACACCGAGCAACGGGCTGACCGATAAACCACCCTTTTCCGTGCTACCCGCCGTGGTGTCGTACGCCGCGTGCTTGAGACGGCTGCGCAGGTCACCGATGTCGTGGCGTAGGCTGCGGGTGGTCGGCAAGTTCGGCAGGTCGAGGCGATGCACCGCTTTGGAGGTGATCAGACCGTGCTGAATCAGGTGATGCATCGAATCGGCCAGCGCCTGGTTCTGCAGCAAGTGATAACGGTCGAAGCGGTACTTGTCGAATTTGTGCAGGTAAACGTTGTTCAGGCTCGCGCCGCTGTAGATCACGCAATCGTCGATCACGAAGCCCTTCAAATGCAGCACGCCGAACAGCTCGCGGGTTTGCACCGGCACGCCGTACACCGGCACTTCGCTTTCGTGGGTGCGGGTGGTTTCCTGATACCAGGCCGAGTTGCCCGGTTGCTTGCCGGCACCGATCAAGCCGCGCTGGGCGCGCAGCCAATCCACGATCACCACCACGTCCAGTTCCGGACGTGCCAGTTTGGCCGCGTGCAGGGCATCGAGGATTTCCTGGCCGGCCTCATCCTGTTGCAGGTACAGCGCAACGATGTAGATACGCCGGGTCGCCTGAGCGATTTTTTCCAGCAGGCAACGACGGAACTCGGCAGCGCCAGAGAGGATGGTGACGGCATCGGCGGTCAGCGGAAAACTGCGCAGTTTAGGCAGTAGAGAGCGTTTGAAAAGCAACGGCATAGGGCTCGCAAAGGGTCGAATCCGAAGAGCCTGAGAGCTTACACCATGGATGGGTTTGGGTCTTGTTACTGTCTGTAAAGGCCTCTTCGCGGGCAAGCCTCGCTCCTACAGGGTTTGTATTCCAAACGACGAAAAACCGTAGGAGCGAGGCTTGCCCGCGAAGGCAATTTCACAGGCGCCAAAAATAACCACTTGACCATGAAGAACGATCATTCTACTGTTAACCGCATGAACGAAATCACTAGCAACGACACACGCGACATCATTCTGGATGTCACCGAAAAGTTGATCTACAAAAGTGGCATCGCTGCCACCGGCATGGATCTTCTGGTGAAAACCGCCGGCGTCTCCAGAAAAAGTATTTACCGCTACTTCGCCAACAAGGAGGAGCTTGTCGTCGCGGCCCTGCAACGCCGCGATGTGCGCTGGATGCACTGGTATCGAAGCGAAGTCGGCAAGGCCCAAACCCCGGCCGAGCGGCTGCTCAACCTGTTTACCGTGCTCAAGGCCTGGTTCGCCTCCGAAGGCTTCCGTGGCTGTGCATTCATCAACACCAGCGGCGAAACCGGCGACCCGCAAGACCCGGTTCGCCTGGTCGCCAAAGACCACAAACAGAAGCTGCTCGACTACGTGCGCGAGCTCTGTACCGAATATGGCGCAACAGACCCGGAAACGCTGGCCAGACAGCTGCTGATCCTGATCGACGGTGCCATTACCGTAGCGCTTGTGATGGGTGATCACAGTGCCGCCGATAATGCGCAATGCATGGCGCGAAAGTTATTGGACCTGTAACACTTTAAATAAGCCCGACAACTTGTTTGAACGTTAATTTGATAGGGAGACTTTATATGTCTACTGCCGAAGTTCGTCCGCCATTGCCGCCGTTTACCCGTGAATCGGCCATCGAAAAAGTTCGCCTGGCCGAAGACGGCTGGAACTCCCGTGACCCGGAACGGGTGTCTCTTGCCTACACCCTGGACACCCAGTGGCGTAACCGCGCCGAGTTCGCCCACAACCGCGAAGAAGCCAAAGCTTTCCTGACCCGCAAATGGGCCAAGGAACTGGACTACCGGCTGATCAAGGAACTCTGGGCCCATGGCGACAACCGCATCGCCGTGCGTTACGCCTACGAATGGCACGACGATTCGGGCAACTGGTTCCGTTCCTACGGCAACGAGAACTGGGAGTTCGACGAGAACGGCCTGATGTTCAACCGTTACGCCTGCATCAACGACATGCCGATCAAGGAAAGCGAGCGCAAGTTCCATTGGCCGCTGGGTCGCCGGCCGGATGATCACCCCGGGTTGTCTGACCTGGGTCTGTAACATCACCTCACCGATCGTTCCCACGCTCTGCGTGGTAATGCCGCCACGGACGCTCTGCGTCCGCCGTGACGCAGAGCGTCACAAGATGCATTCCCACGCGGAAGCGTGGGAACGATCGGCTCAGGTCGCCGCAGAAGTTGGATATGGGTAAGATACCGGCCTTTTCCCGCAGCCCTCTTCTGCGCCCTGCCGAATAAGCCCCATTCCATGCCTTTCGAACTCAGCGTTGACCTCACTACCCTGGCCGTTCTGGCTCTCGTCGCTTTCATTGCCGGTTTCATTGACGCCATCGCTGGCGGCGGCGGTCTGTTGACCACCCCGGCACTGCTGACCGCCGGCCTGCCGCCGCATCTGGTACTGGGCACCAACAAACTCAGTTCCACCTTCGGCTCGGCCACCGCCAGTTTCACCTTCTACCGGCGCAAGCTGTTTCATCCACGGCAATGGATGCACGCCATCGTCGGCACGTTGGTTGGTGCGCTCAGCGGCGCCATCGTCGCTCATTATTTGCCGGCGGAATGGCTGAACAAGATGCTGCCGGTAATTGTGTTCGCCTGCGGCCTATACCTGTTGTTCGGCGGCACACCGAAAGCGCCGCTGGACAGCGATGCACCGATCAAGAAAAAGTGGCAATCGAGTCAAGGCTTCAGCCTCGGTTTCTATGACGGCGTGGCCGGCCCGGGAACGGGGGCGTTCTGGACCGTCAGCAGCCTGCTGCTCTACCCCATCGACCTGGTCAAGGCCAGCGGCGTGGCACGCAGCATGAACTTCGTCAGCAACATTGCGGCGCTGTCGGTGTTCATTTTTTCCGGGCAAGTGGACTGGGTCATCGGCCTGAGCATGGGCCTGTCGGTGATGGTCGGCGCCTTCTTCGGCGCACGCACCGCCATCAGCGGCGGTGCGAAATTCATTCGCCCGGTGTTCATCACGGTGGTGCTCGGCCTGACCGTGCGCCTAGCCTGGCAGCACTGGTTCAGCGTGGCCTAAGCGCCGCGCCACGTAGACGTCGATCAGGTAGCGGGCAATCGAGCGTGACGCCGGCAGCGGCGGCAGCTCGTGCACGTTGAACCACTGGGCGTCTTCGATCTCGTCTTCCTGACAGACAATCTCGCCACCGGCGTACTCGGCATGAAAACCGAGCATCATCGAATGCGGGAACGGCCAGCACTGACTGCCCATGTACTGGATGTTCTTGACCTCGATCTGAACCTCTTCGCGAACCTCGCGAATCAGGCAATCTTCGGCCGACTCACCAGGCTCGGCAAACCCCGCCAACGTGCTGTAGACCCCAGTGACAAAACGCGGTGAACGAGCCAGCAGAACCTCGTCGCCACGGGTCACCAGCACAATCATGCTCGGCGAAATACGCGGGTAGCTGCGTAAATCGCACGGTTCGCAATACATCGCCCGCTCACGCGGTATCTGGATCATCGCCTGTCCGCAGTTGCCGCAAAAGCGGTGCTCACGGGCCCAGGTACCGATTTGCGCGGCATAGCCCAGAACCTTGTAGACGGTGTGATCGCCCTCGAGCATGAACGCCCGCAGGCCTTTCCAGTTACAGCCCGGCACGTCGCTGTGACTGCGCAACTCCAGCAAGTAGACCGGTTCGCCATCCAGGTGACCGATGCCGTGCTCGGCGAGAATCGACAAGTCCTGACGCTTGAGCCATTCCCGTGGAAACAGCGCGCCATTGTCATCGAACAAAAAGCCTTCGGGGCTGCGCGCCACGGCCCAGCCGCCGGGTTGATCGGTGTCCAGTACTGCGGTGGTCCAGCGTGAAGTCATGGTTAATCAATCCAGAAATTCGGGTTTCTGTTTGCTCATATGGGCGGCCATGGCCACGCGCAGATCGGTGGACTGCAGCATGGCGGCGTTCCACGTGGCGACGTATTCGAGGCCGTCGTCGATGCGATGGTCGCGCATGTAGCTGATCATCTCTTTGGTGCCGGTGATGGCAATCGGCGACTTGCCGGCGATTTCGCGGGCAATCCCCATCACGCCTTCAAGCAGGCTGGCGGTGTCGCTGTAGACGCGATTGACCAGGCCAATGTTACGCGCTTCTTCGGCGCCAAAGGTGCGACCAGTGTAAGCCAGTTCACGCAGCATGCCGTCACCGATGATCCGCGGCAAGCGTTGCAAAGTGCCAACATCGGCCGCCATGCCGATATCGATTTCCTTGATGGAAAATTGCGCGTCCTCGGCCGCGTAACGCATGTCGCAGGCGGAAATCAGGTCGATGGCGCCGCCCAGGCAATAACCCTGCACCGCCGCCAGCACCGGTTTGCGGCAGTTGTCGACGGCGTTGAACGACGCTTGCAGCGCGAGGATCTTGCGGCGCAGCAGGCGCGCATTGCGGCCGACGTCCTTGCCCAATTCATTGGCCACACCGGCGAGCATCATCAGGTCGATGCCGGAAGAAAAATGCTTGCCGGCGCCACTGAGCACTACCACCCGGACTTCATCCGTATCGTCGATCCACTGGAAAATCTCGATGATCTCGCTCCAGAACGCGGCGTTCATCGAGTTGATCTTGTCCGGACGGTTGATCTGCACATGGGCGATGTTATCGGCCAGTTCGACGCTGAAGGCGGTGTATTGAGACATGGCAGTGATCCTTTACCGGACAGAAAATGAAGCCCGAACTATAACAAGGCATCTGTGTCGGCAGTAAGGCAGCGGTTCGGCCAAATGCGGGACTGGCTTCTGGATTTTCAGCGTCTGGACGGGCCTGCTCGCGATTGGCCGCACCACCGAAATTGTTAGAAACCGTCTTGGCGCGTGAACACAGTTGTCACTATGCTTACGCCTGACTTTCCAAGGAGGAACCCTACCCATGCCGATTTCTTCACGCGCGGCCTTACTGGTCATCGACGTACAAAACGACTTCATTCCCGGTGGTCAATTGCCGGTGCCCGAGGGTGACCTGATTGTGCCCCTGATTAATCGTCTGAGTCGCCAGTTCAAACAGGTCGTCATTGCCCAGGACTGGCACCCGCCCGGCCACGCCTCGTTCGCTTCCAGCCACCCTGGGCGCAAGCCTTACGACGTGATTCAGTTGCCTTACGGTGAACAGACGCTGTGGCCGGAGCATTGTGTACGCGCCACGCCCGGCGCCGAGTTCCACCCGGAGCTGGACCTGCCCCACGCCCAATTGATCATCCGCAAGGGCTGCAACCCGGACATCGACAGTTATTCGGCATTTCTGGAGGCGGATCGAACCACAACCACCGGTTTGGCCGGATACCTGAAAGAACGCGGCATCGACACGGTTTACATGGTCGGGCTGGCACTGGATTTCTGCGTGATGTTCTCCGCGTTGGATGCGCGGGCGGCAGGGTTCAATGCGTTTGTGGTGATGGACGCTTGCCGCGCGATTGATCTGGAAGGGTCGCTGGCGGCGGCGATTGAGCGGATGCAGGTGGCGGGGGTCGGGTTGATTGAGTCAGCCGAACTGCTCGACTGAACTGCAGATCGTTCCCTCACCTGGCTCGTAGCAGCTGCCGAGCCCGCGAGGCTGCGTCCGAGGACGCAGTCCTCGCAAGTCCTGCGAATGCGGTTTTCCTGGAAGAACCGGTTGCCTGGTTTTACGAGTGCTGCGCACTCGAACGCAGCCTCGCAGGCTCGGCAGCTGCTACAACGAATGCGTCAGGCCGAGGTGGGCAGCCACAAACGGAACCGTGCGCCGCCCAATGGTGATGCCTGCGCGGTCAGCGTGCCGCCCTGCGCTTCCAGTGCTCGGCGGCTGATTGCCAGCCCCAGGCCAAACCCGCCTGTGGCGCGATCCCGACTGCGATCCAGCCGATAGAACGGCTCAAAGATCCGCTCCCGCTCTTCCTCGGGAATGCCGATGCCATCGTCGTCGACCCAGATCTCACAGCCCTTGGGGCATACCTGCACACCGATCTGAATCCGCTTTTCGCAATAGCGCATGGCGTTGCGCAGCAGGTTCTGGATCGCCCGGGCGGTCAATCGCGGGTCCAGCGAGAAGCGTTCGAGCTGACCGTGCAGCAGCACATCGATAACGATTTCCGGTGACTCAAGCTCTTCATCGACGCTGCCCAAAATACTGTCGATGAATTCATCCAGCGACACCTCGACCTGTTCCGGCAGCCGAGCCGGGTTTTGCAATCGGCTGTAGGACAGCAGCTCCAGCACCAGCTCATCCAGTTCGCGAATGTGCGCGACCAGGCCTTGCAGGCGTTCCCGGCTGGTGACCGGCAAGTCGTCGGACAGCGCCAGGGCCAGGCCGAAATCCAGCCGCGTCAACGGCGTGCGCAATTCGTGGGACACGGCGTTGAGCAAGTCGCGCTGCTGGTTGAGCAGGTTTTCGATGTCGCCGGCCATGGTGTCGAACACGGTGGCCAGGCTGCCGATGTTGGAGCTGGGGGAAATCTGCGTGCGCTCGCTCAGGTGGCCCTTGCCGAAGCGTTCGGCGGTGCTTTTGAGACGTTCCAGGTCGCGCCAGTGCGGGCGCAGCCACAACAACAGGCAGGCCAGCATCGTCGCACCGATCAGCACGTTGATGCTCCAGTACAACCAACTGACATCCGTGGGGTCCGGTGGCACGACCATCTCCACCACCATCTGCTCGTTCAACGGTGTCACCGCCAGGGTACGCCAACCCCAGTCGCCGATGCGTACCACGTTCTCCCCACGCTGCAAGCGTTCGCGCTCATCCAGGGTAAATTCGGCATCGTCGTTGCGGGCCAAGATGATGTGCAGCGGCTGGAACTCCTTGTCCATCTCCGCCGCCAGCGCCGGCCACTGCTCGACAGGCACCGTACGAAACTGTTTGACGATCAGCGTTTGCAAACCTCGGGAGTAATCGAGGTTGTAGGTCACAAAACGCTCATGAAAAGCCTTGATCACCAGATCCGGCACCAGGTAGATCGCCGCGCTGAATGAAACGATGGTCACCAGATACAGGCGAAACAGGATTCTGAACATGGTTTCAGCATTCCCACTCGGAGCGGCTGAAGAGGTAGCCCTTGCCCCACACGGTCTTGATCTTGCGCGCCTCTCCGGCGTGGTCGTCGAACTTGCGCCGCAGTTTGGAGATGGCCACGTCCACCGAGCGGTCGGTGCCGTTGAATTCGATACCGCGCAGGCGTTGCAGAATCTGGTCGCGGCTCAGCACTTCGCCGGCATGCCGGGCCAGCACTACCAGCAGGTTGTATTCGCCGCTGGACAACTCGACCAGTTGCTCGCGCCAGGTCACGGTGCGCTCAGACAGGTCGATGCACAGGTTGCCCATGAGAATGCGGTCGTTGGCGGTCTGCGGTTCGCTGAGGCTGCTGCGACGCAACAGCGTGCGTACGCGGGCCAGCAACACACGGGGCTCGCAGGGTTTGGTGACGTAGTCGTCGGCGCCCATTTCCAGGCCCAGCACCTGATCGTGGCTGTCGTCACGGGCGGTGAGCATCAGGATCGGCAATGTCGCCGAATCGGCCCGCAGCAAGCGGCAGACCTGCAAGCCATCGAGCCCCGGCAACATCAGATCGAGAATCACCAGGTCCGGCGGACTGACCCGCGCGCGTTCGCGTACATGATCGCCGCGGCTGATCACACTGACGGAATAACCGTTGCGTTCCAGGTAGCTGGCAATCAGTTCCGAGAGCGCGGTGTCGTCTTCGACCAGGAGGATGTTGGGCATGGGTGTTTCCAGAAAGTGCTGTGGCGACTGGCGGGGCCTCATCGCGGGCTTGTCCGCGAAGGCGACCTAACCGTCGCAAAAAGTTTCAAGCTGCGAAGGATATACGCCCTCACGCATACGCGAGCAAAACCCTTACACAATTTCACACAGCACCAACAAAGCTTCACCGCTACCCTCGTCGACTCCCCGTAGGATGCGGGTAGTCATTATTGGGGTATTTCCATGTCAAAGAACCTGCTTGCCACGCTCAGCCTGATTGCCCTGGCGTTGACGCTGAGCGCTTGTGACCAGTCTTCGACCGCCGAAGAATCGGCGCCGCTGGCTACAGTGCGCATCGAAACCGTCGAAGCTCGTCCTCTGTCAATCAGCAGCGACTTGAGCGGGCGGATTGCCGCGCCACGGATTGCCGAAGTGCGTGCCCGGGTCGCCGGCGTGGTGTTGCAGCGGGTCTTCCGCGAAGGCAGCGACGTGAATAAAGGCGACGTTCTGTTCCGTATCGACCCGGCCCCCTTCAAGGCCGACCTGGACAGCGCCGAAGCCGCGCTGCGCAAGGCCGAAGCCAACGCGTTCCAGGCCAGATTGCAGGAGCAGCGTTACGCCCAGTTGATCGAAGGCAATGCCATCAGCGCTCAGGACTACGACAATGCCCGCGCCAACGCCCGGCAGACCGCCGCCGATGTCGCCGCCAACAAAGCCGCGGTGGAGCGGGCGAAACTGAACCTCGGTTATGCCACCGTCACCGCGCCGATTTCCGGGCGCATCGGCCGCGCGCTGGTGACTGAAGGCGCGTTGGTGGGGCAGAACGAAACCACGCCGCTGGCGCTGATCCAACAGTTGAACCCGATCCACGCCGACCTGACCCAATCGACCCGTGAACTCAACGACCTGCGCCGGGCCTTCCGTTCCGGCCAACTGAAGGAAGTGGGCCAAGGCCAGGCCAAAGCCACGCTGATCCAGGACGACGGCAGCCTTTATCCATTGCCCGGCAAGTTGTTGTTCACCGACATCACCGTCGACCCGGGCACCGGTCAGATCATTCTGCGCAGCGAGTTCCCCAACCCCGACCTCGACCTACTGCCGGGCAGCTTCGTGCGCGTGCGTCTGGAGCAAGCGTTCAATCAGCAAGGCATCAGCGTGCCGCAACGGGCCATTCAGCGTGACAGCGCCGGTGTCGCCCAAGTGCTATTGCTCGACGCCGAGCAGCGAGTCGGCCAGCAACCGGTAGAGCTGGGCGCGGTGCAGAACGATCGCTGGATCGTCACCCGCGGCCTCAAGCCCGGCGACCGCATCGTCACTGAAGGCCTGCAACACGCGCGCCCCGGCGAAAAAGTCCAGATCGACAACACCCCTCTTCCACTTGCCCAGGTCTCTGGTCAATAAGCAGGACGCTTTTTATGCCGCAGTTCTTTATCGACCGCCCGGTATTCGCCTGGGTAGTTGCCTTGTTCATCCTGCTGGCCGGTGCGTTGGCCATTGGGCAGTTACCGGTGGCGCAGTACCCGAACGTTGCGCCACCGAAAGTCGAAATCTACGCCACCTACCCCGGCGCTTCGGCGCAGACCGTGGACCAAAGCGTGGTCAGCCTGATCGAGGGAGAACTCAACGGCGCTGACCATCTGCTGTACTTCGAATCCCAGAGCAGCCTCGGCAGCGCCACCATCACCGCGACGTTCCAGCCGGGCACCAATCCGGAAATGGCCCAGGTCGATGTGCAAAACCGCCTCAAAGCGGTTGAGTCGCGCCTGCCTCAGGCAGTCACCCAGCAAGGTTTGCAGGTGGAGAAAGTCTCCGCCGGTTTCCTGTTGCTGATCACCCTCACCTCCAGCGACGGCAAGCTCGATGACGTGGCGCTCAGCGATTACCTGGCGCGCAACGTGATGAACGAGATCAAGCGTCTGGACGGCGTCGGCAAGGCCCAGTTGTACGGCGCCGAGCGGGCGATGCGGATCTGGATCGACCCGCAGAAGCTGATCGGCTTCAACCTGACTCCGGCTGACGTCAACGCCGCTATCGTCGCGCAGAACGCTCAGGTTTCCGCGGGCAGCATCGGCGACTTGCCGACCCGTACCACTCAGGAAATCACCGCGACCGTTCTGGTCAAAGGCCAGTTGTCGACACCTGAAGAATTCGCCGACATCGTGCTCAAGGCCAATCCTGACGGCTCCAACGTGCGCATCCGTGATGTAGCGCGGGTCGAGATCGGCAGCCAGGAATATCAGTTCTCCACACGCCTGAACGGCAAACCGTCCACCGCCGTCAGTGTGCAACTGTCACCGGGGGCCAATGCCCTGAGCACCGCAACGCTGGTACGGGCGAAGATGGATGAATTGGCGCGCTATTTCCCGGCTGGCGTCGAATACAAGATCCCTTACGACACTTCGCCCTTCGTCAAAGTCTCGATCACCAAAGTGGTCTATACCCTCGGCGAGGCAATGGTGCTGGTGTTTGCGGTGATGTTTCTGTTCCTGCAGAACATCCGCTACACGCTGATCCCGACGCTGGTGGTGCCGGTGGCGTTGATGGGCACGTTTGCGACCATGCTCGCGCTGGGCTTCTCGATCAACGTGCTGACCATGTTCGGCATGGTGCTGGCCATCGGCATTCTGGTAGACGACGCGATTGTGGTGGTGGAGAACGTCGAACGAATCATGGCCACCGAGGGCCTGTCGCCCAAGGAAGCGACGCGCAAGGCGATGAAGCAGATCACCGGCGCGATCATCGGCATCACCCTGGTGCTGGTGGCGGTGTTCATTCCGATGGCGTTCATGCAGGGCTCGGTCGGGGTGATTTACCAACAGTTCTCGCTGTCCATGGCCACGTCGATCCTGTTCTCGGCGTTCCTCGCCCTGACCTTGACCCCGGCCTTGTGTGCGACGCTGTTGAAGCCGATTGCCAAAGGCGAGCATCACGAAAAAGCGGGATTCTTTGGCTGGTTCAACCGGCGCTTCGAACAACTGACCGAGCGTTATCAGGGCTGGGTCGCCTATGCGTTGAAACGCACCGGTCGTTACCTGTTGATCTATGGCGTGCTGCTGGTCGGCCTGGGACTGTGTTTCAGTCGCCTGCCCTCCTCGTTCCTGCCGGTGGAAGACCAGGGTTACACCATCACCGACATTCAACTGCCACCGGGCGCAAGCAAGAATCGCACGATAAATGTGGTGGAGCAGATCGAAGCGCACAACGCCACCGAACCGGGCGTCGGCGACAGCACAGTGATTCTCGGCTTCAGTTTTTCCGGTAGCGGGCAGAACGCCGCGCTGGCGTTCACCACGCTCAAGGACTGGTCGGACCGGGGCAGCGACGACTCGGCGAGTTCCATCGCCGATCGCGCCAACATCGCGCTGAGCCAGATCAAGGATGCCATGGCTTTCTCGGTGCTGCCGCCGCCGGTCGACGGTCTCGGCACCTCCAGCGGTTTCGAGTTCCGCTTGCAGGACCGTGGCGGCCTCGGCCATGCCACGCTGATGAAAGCGCGCAGCGAATTGCTCGCCGCCGCCGAGAAAAGCCCGATCCTGATGAATGTGCGCGAAAGCGCGCTGGCCGAAGCGCCACAGGTGCAACTGGAAGTCGACCGCAAACAAGCCAACGCCCTGGGCATCTCCTTTGCCGACATCGGCAACGTACTGGCCACCGCCGTGGGTTCGGCCTACATCAACGACTTCCCCAACCAGGGGCGGATGCAACGGGTGGTGGTCCAGGCCGAAGGCGATCAACGCAGCCAGGTCGCCGATCTGCTGAAAATTCACGTACGCAACAACGCTGAAAAAATGGTGCCGCTGTCGGCCTTCGTTCGGGCCAACTGGACTCAGGGCCCGGCGCAATTGACCCGATACAACGGCTACCCGGCCATCAGCATTTCCGGCGAACCTTCGCCCGGTCACAGCACCGGCGAAGCCATGGCGGAAATCGAACGGCTGGTGGCGCAAGGCCCGGCCGGGTTGGGTCAGGAGTGGACCGGGTTGTCGCTGCAGGAGCGTTTGTCTGGCAGCCAGGCACCGATTCTGCTCGGTCTGTCGCTGCTGATTGTGTTCCTGTGCCTGGCGGCGCTGTATGAGAGTTGGTCGATTCCGACTTCGGTGCTGCTGGTGGTGCCGCTGGGTGTACTCGGTGCGGTACTGGCCGTGACGCTACGCGGGATGCCCAATGACGTGTTCTTCAAGGTCGGGCTGATCACCATCATTGGCCTGTCGGCGAAGAACGCGATCCTGATCATCGAGTTCGCCAAGAGCCTGTATGACGAAGGTCATGACCTGATCGATGCCACGCTGCAAGCGGCGCGCCTGCGGTTGCGGCCGATTGTGATGACGTCGCTGGCATTCATCCTTGGCGTGGTGCCGTTGGCGATTGCCACTGGGGCCAGTTCGGCGAGCCAGCAAGCCATTGGCACCGGAGTGATTGGCGGGATGATCACGGCGACATTGGCGGTGGTGTTTGTACCGGTGTTTTTTGTGGTGGTGATGAAGTCGGTGCAGCGCATGGCTAAAGAGTGAATCAAGCCCGACGGGCGACGGCAACTGCCGTCGCTTGCAAAGCAACCATGATGCGTACCAATGATTGTTATAAAGAAAAATTTCTTATACCTGCAATATTTGACAGTATCCGAAACAGCCCTCGATCCATATGCTGAATGCGCTAGCCGTTAATATTTTTCCTCTTAATGGATTCAGGAGCGCATATGAAAGGTGCAATCATTGGCCATGTCACAGCCACCGTAAAAGATGGTCCGGACTATAACAGCAACGAATTCCATCAATTCTACAAAGACCCTTCAGCAGATCAATGGGTTGCACATTCGGCTGATCGCAAAGACCAGGAAAATTCAACTCTCATATCTTTTTTCTTCCCCGACAGCGGCGAAACCTCTTACACGATCAGCGACCCCCCTAGCAATGCGGTTGCGAGTGCATCGTATGCAATCGCCTCTCCGGCGGGTTATAGACCTTTTATCGCAACATCAGGCGAGTTGACCAACATCGAACTCGATCTGGCGAACCAGACTGTAAGTTTTGACTTCCACTTCATCGCAGAGTCCGGAGAGAAAAAAGTTATGGTCAGCGAGGGAAAGTGCCAATATGAAAACATCAGCACCTCCCTTTCGACTGCTACCGGCACTTTCACGGCAGCACTTACAGGTGGCACTTACAATCAATACAATGCCAATCAATTTCTGTTCGAAGCGCGTCCAGCAAATCCGGTTATCGGCCCAAACTTCCCACATTGGCAAGCCTGGTCTCAGACCTATTCCTTTGATGTGCCTAACCGCCCACTGGATACCGTCAAGATCTTGATCGCCCGCGACCTCGGGCCTGGCACTTATGACCTGGCCGAGTTCAAAGAAAAAATCCGCGTAAGTTACGATGAGATTTATCCGGCTGCAGCAGGTTACCCGGCAGAAAGTGGCAAGCTGATTGTAGAGTCAGTCCCTGAAGAGAGCGCAACGCAAGGTGTGTTCAAGGGCCGCCTGGACTTTACCAGTGAGAAAGACTCCAACGGCGTCCGCATTCAGTTTGAAAACGGGGAGTTCACATTCGACAGCACAAACAAGGCGTCCTGACGCATGTGATCTATCTTTGTTTCTCCTGAACGGCAACGCTTGCTGCGTTACTCACACCAGGGCTATGGTGCTGCAAAGCCCCTGACCGTGAGTCTCCATGCCCTTCCTCGCCCGCACCCACCCTCGCCTGTCCGCCGCCACCACCCTTGGCGTCGCGGCAGGCATTCTGGCTCCGGCCGATTCGATCCTCGGCAAAATCCTCATCGGCTGGAACGCCGGGGTCTGGACCTATCTGGCACTGATCATCTGGCTGACCATGCGCTCCAAAGCCGACGACGTGAAACGCATTGCCGAAGTCGAGGACGAAAACGCCGGGCTGGTGCTGTTCACCGTGAGCATGGCGGCACTGGCCAGCCTCGCGGCCATCACCCTCCAACTGGCGGGCAGCAAAGATCTGGACACCTATCACCGGCTGTTGCACTACGGCTTCACCGGCATGACCGTGATCGGCTCGTGGCTGTTGATCGGGGTGATCTTCAGCGTGCATTACGCCCGGTTGTATTACACCTGGGAAGGCAAGGAACCTGCGCTGCGATTTGCCGAAGGGCTGACAACCCCCAATTACTGGGACTTCCTGTACTTCTCGTTCACCATCGGCGTAGCGGTGCAGACGGCGGATGTCGGCGTGGCCACGCGGGAATTGCGCAAGATCGTGCTGGCGCAATCGTTGATCGGGTTTGTGTTCAACACGGCGATATTGGGGTTTTCCATCAACATTGCCGCCGGTTTGTTCAGCTGACGACCGCACCCTGCTCTGCTCAGCCTGGATACCCGCGTTTTGTGCCTGCACGCTGAGGCCCCATTCACAGATTTTGATAGCTGTAACCTGTCAGGTTTGACAGTTTACAACCCGTCAGGAAAGCGCTTCCATGGTCCATCCAGAGTTAGGGTCGGACGGCCTTTGGATACTTCCTTTTAGTGAACGGAGATCCTATTCATGAACGCTGTAATCAAACGAATCAGCTTTGCCGATGGCAACTATGTTACTGCGAAGGCTTACGCCAACACTGGTCCATCCTTCGAGGATTTCAGTGCCACTTCCCGACTGATAGACCATGTAAAAGTCGGTACTGAAAAACTTGGCGCCTTAAAGATTACTGCCGTTGATCGACCCGCTTCGGATACTAAAGCCAAAAGCTATCCAGCACGTGAAATTATCTTCATCCTCCCCGAGGGCTGCCCGGTCGGCACATATGAGATCAAAAGCCGTCCCGATGTTGCACTCAGCTTTAAAGACGACACCGCGGTAAGTGAAGCCATTTCAGGCTATATCGAAATCGAACCGGCTGTCGACAACGCTAACGTCAAAGCCACGTTCAAGGTGGACGTAGAGAATGCCGACGGAACTAAATGTCAGCTCGATGGCAAGCTTCAAGTTTTGAAACAATAATCGCTGTGTAAACCTTATTCAGGACGGGACACACATTCAAAATAAAGGGAAGCCAGCGCTTCCCTTTTTCATTCGCGTCAGAACTTGTAATGCGCCCCCATGTTCACGCCAAAGTCCTTGGTAACGCCATCGCCCTTGCTGGTGTCCAGTTCCGCGTGTAGCTGCCAGCGGTCATTGAGGGTCCAGGATGCTCCGGCGGCAACCTCCAACCGGCTACCGGACAAGTCATTGTTGAATTTATTGTCATTGACGCGCACTTCATTGGTCTTCACGAACTCATGAACGCCAGCAACACGCACATGAGGTTGCAGGACGCTGCCGTCAGACAGCGTCATGCCACGTCCCAGCGTTACACCCGCCTTGCCGAGCATGGAACGAGTGGTGTCGGCGTCGGCCTTCAGGCCATTGTCCAGACTGAAGTCCTTGCCCTGCACGGAGGCTGCCTGCCATTGGGTGAACACCTCTGCGTAATAGCCGTCCTTGAAGGCGATGCGCTTGCCGAACTCGACCGACGCACTGGCTCCCAGATTGTTGTAGTTGCCTTTGGTTTTGGTGTTGTCGCTCAGTGCCACACTGGCTTCATTGCGGAAGTGATTGAGCTTGGCCACCGTATCCAGGTAATAGCCACTATCACCCAGCCAAGTGCCATAAACGCCGAGGGATGTACTGTCGATTTCACCGGAGCTGCCACGGCTCAGATCGAGATCGGATTTGCTGTAACCGGCAAACACACCCAGCAACACGCGCTCGCCCGCGATCTCCACCGGGGTATCGACCCCCATCGACAACCCGTACTGGCGCTGGCTGTAGCCGTTCCCGTAGGCATTGTTGCTGATGCTGTACCGACTGCCGAAAGACCGGACCCATCCGCCGGTTTGCTCGCCATCGTCACGTAGATCGCCCATCCGGTTGTTCAATAGAACCATTTCGCCGTAGATCACCGTAGGCGCCGTCCCGGCAATCGCCAATATCGAGCGGGTCGGTGTGCTGACGACTTCCTTGTCGGGCTGCAAGTACCAGTCATTCCCGTCCTTCACCAGCGTATAGGTGAACGCCCCGACATCGACCCGGTTGTTGACGAGGCTGAACTGCGCGTTTGAAGCAACGCTCTGCACCACCTTGATCGAAGAATCATTGACCGGATCAGGGCCCGAACTGCTAACCAGCAACTGATGATTGCCGGCAGCGCTTGCAGTGATATTCAGCAGATCACTGATGCGCTGGTTGAAATCGGTACCCATCCTGAATGTACCGTTGCCCGCCAGGTTGGCCACGTTCAGTTGAAAATATTCCTGATGGGTGCCTAAACGGACTCCGCCACCATTGCTGAGTGTGAGGTTGTTCACCGACTGGCTGCCGGTCATCTGCCAGAGCGCCTGATTATTGATGGCGAAATTGGCGACGTTGTTCACTTGCCCCGTCAGGCTCGCCCCGTTATCCAGTGTCAAGCCAGAAGCACTGCCCGTCGCAGCGTTGACGTTGCCGGTCATGATGCTCTGGTTGTTGATGGACACGCTGGCGACATTGTCCAGGTTACCGGTCAGTGTCGAACCATTATCAAGCGCGACACTTGAAGCACCCAGCACATTACCGGTCATGCGTGCCTTATTATTCAACACGGCGGTCGTGACGTTTTGCAGGTCCCCGGTCAACGATGCATTGTTCTGCAGCGTGACGTTGGCGGAACTGCCGGAAACCACCGTTACATTACCGGTCAATGCGCTGTTATCCACGAGGAAACCGGCCGAGGCGCCTTGCCTGACTTCCAGCAACGTATTGTTGCCTGAGACCAGGTTCGAGCCATTACGCACTTCGATGTTGGCCACGGTCGGAAAGTTCGGCGCGTTGATGCCGACCACCAACGCCGACCCGGTCTTGCCTTCGACACGGGTACCGTCCAGAACGATGGTGGTTGGAATGACCGTCGATACTTGCGTGTCGGTGCCCACCGTCACGCCATTGAGGCCGCCGGTGATCGTACTTCCGGTGGCCGACAGTGAACCCTCCAGCATCCGAATCCCGAAACTGGTGGCACCAGTCCCTTCAACAGTGGAGTTTTGCAGATTGAGGACACTGAACCGGTTGCCCGCCATACCTCCCTGCAAACCTCGAACGACAGACCCATTGCGCAATGTCACATTCGAACCACCGACGCTGGCGACGTTTCGTACCGCGGAGATGCCGATGCCGGTGTCACTGGTGACGCTCGAGTTGTCCAGGTTGGCGCTGGCGTTGGTCAGGAAAATACCTGAAGTCGTTGCGGCGCTGACGTTTGAGCCAGTCAAGTTGAACACACCACCGGCAGCACTGGTCATCTGCAGTGTTGTGGCATTGGTGGCGTTCAACGTAGCGTTGGTTTGAAGCTGCCAGGTTTCCAGGGGCGTCGTGGCGTCGATGGCTTGAGTGGTGCCCGCCGGAACAGTGGCAGCCTGAGTCATCGATGAATTCATCAGAAAAGGCATCAGGGTTGCTACCCAGAAGCTGATCGATGTTTTCAAATACGGGAATTGCGACTTTGGCAACATAGTTGAGTCCTACTCGATTGCATTCCTTCAGGAATGATTTTCCGACTCAAACGGTGCACGAGCCGGACTAAAGCGGCCGCCAGACTACGGATAACTTCCCCAGGGATATGTAGGATCAATCTCCGCCTTCGTACGATTTATCCCCTTGTCTTGTAAGCTCGTACGGATCTGACTTCGCCTCCTTGGATGAGGACGACAATTGCTGTCGCCCTTATCCTGGGAAGTTTCATTCGAAGCGCTGCTGATCCGCTATCAAGGACGGTTCTGCTCGCAATACACCAGGCTCGAATTCAAGAGCGCCACGGGGACGATGACCTCGGAAGTGATTCCGTTGACCGTATACGCGATGCGCGCAAAACGGGTAGCAGGTCGCTGACCCGGGCCGGGGCTTGGCAGCTGGATCGTCCTGATGGCGTTGTAGTCCCTCAGGTTGAATTCCAGCACTCCGGTCGCTGGCATAGTTTCCGTAGCCATGATCCGAGTGCCGGGAATTGCAGCCCCACCCACCGTGTTGGTGACCCGGCCCTCAAATTCCAGGTTCACTGTTGCGCCTGCAGGGATATTGGGATCGCGCAGGATCCTGATCCGCAGGCCGCGCACCGCGTAAGGCGGCATTGGCCCATTCGGCGCAGAGGGATGATCCAGGCTCGGACAGTTGATGGCGGTCACGGCACGTTCCGGTATCAGGGTCCCGGTGGGAGTTCTGAATGCGGAAACAATGATCTGTGGCGGTGGCAGATTGATCACGATGGCTGTCACGTTGACCGGGGTCACAGGTGTCTGCGTCATCGGGTTCGCGCTGCCAGGGTATTCAATGGTGATGTAGGCTTCTCGCGCCGTTGGACCACTGCCGTTGCCTTCGGCCTGGATCGTGGCCCACGGCAATGGCGTGTCGACCGTCGTCTGGCCAACCTGCACGCCCACCGGGTTACCCACTTGCCTGCCCTGGTAGAAGAACCTCACAATTTCACGCCCTGTCAACGGCCGATTCGGATCCGTCCACAAAGGCCAGGTCATGATGGCGTCGAGGCCTGCCTGTAACGGGCCGAGCGTGTTGGGGGCGGGTGCCGGAGTGCCTGCGCCCTGAATCACCACAGGCGGGATGTTGGGGTTGAGCAGATCTGGCAGGTTCGGTTGCTCAGGCCCGGCGTACGAGAAGTCGAGAACGCAAAATTGCTGCGGCGTCGAAACCGGATTGGTTGGAATCGTAGGGCGACTCAGTTCGTACCAGTACTCACACTGCACGTCACTCTGTCCGTTGGGGTCTCCAAAGACTTGCGCCCAGAAGTCGTATTCAATCACGAACCTCAATGGACCTGGTGTGCCGGCAGCTGGAATTTGCTGTTCAGGCAGATCGTAGACATTACCGTTCGAATCGGAGATGTGCGGAATGATCCGGTCACCCGGAAGCGAGTTGAGCGGGAAATCGATTTCCATCACGACTCTGGAAGGAGGAGGTGCCACCGTCGCAAAAGTGATGGGCGTTTGCCCGTTGGAGCCGGTGACCGGGATCCTTGGCACTTCCAGTATCGGGGCGGCGGCTCTTACCCGACTGAACAGCAACGTGATGGCCGAGTTGTTGCTGATATTTCCTGGCGCATCCTTGAGGTTATAGGAATAAAAATTCGGACCATCATTCAACCCTCGCAGCATGGCCAGAGAGATGTTGATGACCCCGCCAACCGGCAGCGGAAAATCGATGATAGAGACTCCCCTATCGTCGCCCTGCATTCCTGTGAATGTTGTTTGCGTAGAAATATAGAAACTGACGAGATCAAGTAACGCTTCGAATTTTGTATAGCCGGTAGGAATGGTCAAATTGATACCGCCGGCGTTGGCGGGATCCGTCAGCCAGGCGTCGTCAATCCTCAAAGGCAAGCCAGTTTGGCTGATCAACACAGGCCGTGCGCCGGTGCCGTTGCCGGTACCGGGTTGGCGCTGGTAAGGCGCTGTCAGATCGACCTCGAACTCAAGAGGTGGAGCAGATATATCGGAGTTGCCGTTGCCGTCATAAATAATGAATGTCGCGCCGTATTCTGCGTATTCGCCGTTCATATCAAACTTGTCGACCAGTTGGTCGAGTGCAGCTCCAATCACGTTAAAATCGATCGGAAACGTCCAGTCCGCTCCTGGCTGACTGGCTTTCAACAACTCCAAAACCATCCATGTCGGGTCGAATTCTATGGGCGTGACCCCTTTCGGGTGCACGTGAAGTTCGATTCTGTGAGCGCCCACATCCGATTTGTCATCGACATCGGCCAATTGAAATGTGACCCGTCTGTCGACTTTCAGTTGTTGATAGGGAATTCGGCCATCAGGCAACACACCGACAATTGTCGGAGGCAAGGCAAGGACACCACCAGATTTAACCTGCATATTCATGTTCGTATGCTCCATGGATGAGTTAATCGTTGAACCATCAACGTTGTGTCCCAATGAAAAATCTCGCGACTCCTGACTGCATGTTCCTGGGATTGACGTTTTGCCAGCGTTTGTGTGATCTACAACAGTTGAACTTGAGACTCCTTGAGTTATGGGGCCGCAAGGCGGGCTCCCCGATACGCCCCGGTCGATCTTTACCAGGCCCGAGGTCGATCTACCGAGAGCGACACCATTTCGAAAATGCGTGTAATCAGCGAGTGCCGATGCGTTGATGACCATCGGCTTGATATGCTTTTCGTATTTGTCGCTCTCGAGCCTGAAGTCGAAGCCCTGCACTGAGCCGGCTTCCTGCCCCGTCAATGTTTTGCGCAAGCTCAGCGCCGTGCCCGGGATGGCGTTACCGCTGCCGTTAAGGCTGCTGAAGCCTTTCCAGTTCAACTCCAACACATCGTTTGCAAGGAACCGCCCCGGTTGTGCCGGGACACGCACTATCACCGCCACCCACAATGCGGGCGACGATCTGCAATTGAGATAACCCCACAATGTCGCACTCGGAAAAGTCGGCGCCTTCAGGTTGACCGGGACCAGGCGTTTGAGGATGAACACCTGCGGCACCGAGTCATCCCTGTTGTCGTTATCTCCAGACGTCACCCTGTAGGTCAGTGTGATGTCACCTATCAGTTGCAGGAACTGCGAGGGCAAGTGGATTGAGGTCGGAAATACCACCGGGACGGGAAAAAGGTTGTTGTAAAAACGAGTGTCGGACGTTGCCCCAGGCTCTCGAATCCAGATCTCCAGCAAATCACTCTTGCCCGGCTCGAGCGAAGGTGCGGGCCAAGGGGGAATTCGCAGTGTCACGCCATTGAGGTGCGCGTCTGGCGGAAGCACCGTGTCGGCACCGACACCATCAATGCTTAATGGCGCGGCGAGTATTCCGATGGGTGTTGTCGTGCTCATCCGCCGTTCTCCAGAGGCCTTGAAAACCCTTTGCTTCGGGAGAAATTAAACGCAGTAATCGCGATCTCGCCTACTGTCAGATCTGACAGGTTTAACTACCGCTGGTCGGAATACTCCGGTCCTGTCGTCGGGTTCAGATCGTTTCAAGCTTGACGAGCCGATGGGTTATGCGGTTATCTGAAACCGGTTTCAGACCTGCGGTCGCACCTGAATAATTCCAATAAGAAGGCTGTCTATCCGTGAACGACTTCTCCGCCGCCCAACGCAGCCGCGTCACCATGCTCGACGTCGCCGAACACGCCGGCGTCTCCAAGGCCAGCGTCTCGCGCTTCATCGGCGACGACCGCGCCCTGCTCTCCGATGCCACGGCCCTGCGCATCGAGCAGGCGATTGCCGAACTCGGTTACCGCCCTAACCAGATGGCCCGCGGCCTGAAACGTGGGCGCACGCGTCTGATCGGCATGTTGGTGGCCGATATCCGAAACCCTTATTCGATTGCCGTGATGCATGGTGTGGAAACCGCCTGCCGTCGGCACGGCTACAGCCTGGTGGTGTGCAACACCGATCGCGATGACGAGCAGGAGCGTCAGCACCTGGCGTTGCTGCGCTCGTACAACATCGAAGGCTTGATCGTGAACACCCTCGGCCACCACGTGGATGAGTTGCGCGAATTGCAGCGAGAAATGCCCATGGTGCTGGTGGATCGCAAGGTCGAGCAGTTCGATAGCGATCTGGTGGGGCTGGACAATCCCGCCGCCGTCGAGATCGCCGTGGCCCACCTTGAAGAGCGCGGTTATCGCGATGTGCTGATGGTGACGGAGCCGTTTGACGGCACCAGTTCACGGATCGAGCGGGTCAGCAGTTTCAAGGCGCAGATACAGCAACGCCCTGCTTTAACGGGCGTGGTAGTTGAGACTGGCAGCGAACTGACCTCGCAGCTGAAAACCTTCCTGAACACTCCCGGCGCTGGGCCGAAAGCGCTGTTCTGTGCCAATGGTATCGCCGCGCTGGCCGGCACCCATGCGTTGCGTGAGTTGCAGTGCAACCTGTTCGAGGACGTCGGGCTGATCGCCCTGGATGATCTGGATTGGTATCCGTTGGTGGGCAGCGGGATTACCGCCCTCGCCCAGCCGACCGAGGACATTGGCGCGAGTGCGTTTGAGTGCTTGCTCAAGCGTTTGCGTGGGGATGACGGGCCGGTGCGGACCCTGGATTTTCCGGCGAGATTGATCGTGCGTGGGTCGACCCTTGGGCATTTTCGGTGACTGAAAGAACGGCACATCAACCACCGATATTTCTTTGAACATTTTTTTGAGCAGAAATGAAACCGGTTTCAGAGGTGATAACAATGAACAAACCACCCGTTTCCATCAGCCTGTCCAGCTACGGCGCCGAGCTTGTGCGCCAACGTGGCCAAGGCAGTTTTGTCGAAGTACTGGCCGCTGCCGGTGCCACGCACATCGAATGGCGCGAAGAGCTGCTGACCCTCGAAGACCCGGCGCAATTGGCCGATGCCACGCAATCCCGGGGCCTGGAAAGCGTGTATTCCTCGCCGCTGGAGTTGTGGCTGGCCGGGCAATCGGCGCCCAACCCGGAACTGCTCTCGACCCTGAAACGCGCCGAGGCATTCGGCGCTAAATGGCTGAAGGTCTCCCTGGGTTATTTCACCGACAACAACGACCTGCAAACACTGGCGCTTGTGTTGCAACAGAGCCCGGTTCAGTTGTTGGTGGAAAACGACCAGACCTTGCACGGCGGCCGCATCGAACCGTTCCAGCGTTTCTTCGCCGCCGTCGAACAGCACAACCTGCCGATCAAAATGACCTTCGATATCGGCAACTGGCAATGGCAGGACCAGTCCGCCGCCAGCGCCGCGCGGTTGCTCGGTCGGCACGTCGGCTACGTGCACTGCAAAGCAGTGGCGCGTCGGGTCGACGGCAAACTGGTGGCGCTACCACCGGCGGCCAGTGACTTGCATCTGTGGCAACAATTGCTGCGGCACATGCCCCAAAACGTGATGCGCGCGGTGGAATATCCGCTGCAAGGCGATGACCTGGTGCAACTGACCTCCGAGCACGTCGCCACCCTCGCCCGCCTCGGCCAATCCCGTCTGGAGCCCGCGCATGTCTGAGATCGAGATTCTGTCGTTCGGCGAAACCATGGCGATGTTCGTTGCCGAGCAGAACGGTGAACTGGCCGACGTCGGCCACTTCCACAAGCGCATTGCCGGGGCCGACAGCAACGTTGCCATTGGCCTGTCGCGATTGGGCTTTAACGTCGCCTGGCTGAGCCGGGTGGGCGCCGATTCTCTCGGCCGGTTTGTCATCGATACGCTGAAGAAAGAAGGCCTGGATTGCAGCCACGTCGACATCGACCCGGCGCACCCCACCGGGTTTCAACTCAAATCCCGCACCGATGACGGCAGCGATCCGCTGGTCGAGTATTTCCGTCGCGGTTCGGCGGCCAGTCATTTGTCGGTGCAGTCGATTGCGCCACAACTGCTCAAGGCCCGGCACTTGCACGCCACCGGCATTCCCCCGGCGCTATCCGCGTCGGCCCGGGAAATGTCTTTCGAACTGATGACCCGCATGCGCGATGCCGGACGCAGCGTGTCGTTCGACCCCAACCTGCGCCCGAGCCTGTGGGCCAACGAACAACAGATGATCAGCGAGATCAACCGCCTCGCCGCCCTCGCCCATTGGGTACTGCCGGGTTTGAGCGAAGGACGGTTGCTGACCCGTTTCGAAGACCCCGCCGACATCGCGGCGTTTTACCTCGACCAGGGCGCCGAAGCCGTGGCGATCAAACTTGGCCCGCACGGCGCGTATTACCGCACGCATCTGGATGAAGGTTTCGTTGCAGGCGTACCCGTGGCAACCGTGGTCGATACGGTCGGTGCCGGTGACGGGTTTGCCGTCGGCCTGATCAGCGCCCTGCTGGAGAACTACAGCGTTGCCCAAGCCGTGCAGCGTGCCAACTGGATCGGCAGCCGCGCGGTGCAGAGCCGTGGGGATATGGAGGGGTTGCCCACCCGAGCCGAAATGGATGCCGAATTTGAGGCCGCTGACACTGATCGTTCCGACGCAGAGCGTGGGAACGAGATATCACTGAAGATTTAAACCGTTACCTGCTGCGACAAAAACAACAAGCTCAGGAGCATCACTATGAAAACCGCAACACTGGCCACCCGCCGCTGGTGGTACATCATGCCCATCGTGTTCATTACCTACAGCCTGGCGTATCTGGACCGCGCCAACTACGGGTTTGCCGCCGCCTCCGGGATGGCCAAGGACCTGATGATCACCCCTGGGCTATCTTCACTGCTCGGCGCACTGTTCTTCCTCGGCTATTTCTTCTTCCAGATTCCAGGCGCGATCTACGCCCAGAAGCACAGCGTGAAAAAGCTGATTTTCGTCAGCCTGATTCTCTGGGGCGCCCTGGCGACATTGACCGGGATCGTCTCCAACGCCTACTGGCTGATCGTCATTCGTTTCATGCTCGGGGTGGTTGAAGCTGCGGTGATGCCGGCGATGCTGGTGTACCTGTGCCACTGGTTCACCCGTGCCGAACGCTCGCGCGCCAATACCTTCCTGATCCTCGGCAACCCGGTGACCATGCTCTGGATGTCGGTGGTCTCGGGCTACCTGATCCAGCATTTCAGCTGGCGCTGGATGTTCATCATCGAGGGTTTGCCGGCGGTGTTGTGGGCGTTTATCTGGTGGCGTCTGGCCGATGACCGTCCGGCTCAGGCCAAGTGGCTCAACGACCAGGAAAAGCAGGACCTGGAAAGCGCCCTGGCCGCCGAACAGGTCGGTATCAAAGCGGTGAAAAACTACGCTGAAGCCTTTCGCTCGCCGAAGGTGATCATCCTCGCCTTGCAGTTCTTCTGCTGGAGCATTGGCGTCTACGGTTTCGTGCTGTGGCTGCCATCGATCCTCAAGGCCGGCGCGCAAATGGACATGATCGAAGCCGGCTGGCTGTCGGCGTTGCCCTACTTGGCGGCAGTGATCGGCATGCTGCTGGTGTCCTGGGGCTCGGACAAACTGCAAAAGCGCAAACGCTTCGTCTGGCCACCGCTGCTGATCGCCTCGATCGCGTTCTACGGTTCCTACGCGCTGGGCGCGGAACATTTCTGGTGGTCCTACACCCTGCTGGTGATTGCCGGTGCCTGCATGTACGCCCCGTACGGGCCGTTCTTCGCCATCGTTCCGGAAATCCTCCCGGCCAACGTGGCCGGTGGTGCCATGGCGTTGATCAACAGCATGGGCGCGCTCGGTTCGTTTGGCGGCTCGTATCTGGTCGGTTACCTGAACAGCTCCACCGGATCGCCCGGTGCGTCTTATCTGCTGATGAGCGGCGCGTTGCTGGTGTCGGTGGTGCTGACGATTTTCCTCAAGCCCGGCGCCAGTGACCGGGTCGTGGCCAAAGCCGCCGCGCCCCGGCCGGTGGCGGCTCATTCCTGAATGGATGTTGATATGAAAAAGCAGGTTGTGCTGTACAAGAAACTCTCGCCGCTGCTGATGGCGCGCTTGCATGAGCAGACCGAGGTGACGCTGATCGACAGCCTCGACGCCGAAGGCCTGGCCAAGCTGCGCCAGGCCCTGCCCCGCGCCCAAGGGTTGCTTGGCGCCAGTCTGAAACTGGACGCCGGGTTGCTGGACCTTGCGCCAAACCTGGAAGCGATTGCCAGCGTGTCCGTCGGCGTCGACAACTACGACATCGACTACCTGACCGAGCGGCGGATCCTGCTCAGCAACACCCCCGATGTGTTGACCGAGACCACCGCCGACACCGGTTTCGCGCTGATCCTGGCCACCGCCCGACGCGTGGTGGAACTGGCGAACATGGTTCGCGCCGGCCAGTGGAACCGCAACATTGGCCCGGCGCATTTCGGCAGCGATGTGCATGGCAAGACGCTGGGCATCATCGGCATGGGGCGGATTGGCGAGGCGTTGGCGCAGCGTGGGCATTTCGGTTTTGGCATGCCGGTTGTGTATCACAGCCATTCGCCGAAACCGGCGGTGGAGCAGCGCTTCAATGCGCAATACCGCAGCCTGACCGAGTTGTTGCAGCAGGCCGATTTCATTTGCCTGACCTTGCCGCTGACCGCTGAAACCGAAAAGCTGATCGGCGCCAGGGAGTTCGCCTTGATGCGCCCGCAGAGCATCTTCATCAATATTTCGCGGGGTAAGGTGGTGGACGAAGCGGCGTTGATCGAGGCGTTGCAGCAGAACCGGATTCGCGCTGCCGGGCTGGATGTGTTCGAGCGCGAACCGCTGCGCCATGACTCGCCGCTGTTGCAGTTGAACAACGTGGTGGCGACGCCGCATATCGGCTCGGCGACCCATGAGACGCGGGAGGCTATGGCGACTTGTGCGGTCGAAAATTTGTTGGCGGCGTTGGCGGGAGATCGGCCGGTGAATCTGGTGAATACCGGAGCGTGGAAGGGTTAAGGGATTGATCGTTCCCATGCTCGCGTGGGAACGATCATGAAATGGCTCGATCAGGCCCGTCGCATCTGCAGCAAATCCGCCGCACAGGACGCAATTCGCCGACACGCTTCCGCCAGCTTCACCTGGTCCACCACCAGCCCGATGCGTATGTGCCCCGCCGCACTCGGCCCGAAGGCTTCGCCGGCCAGCACCGACACGCCATAACCTTCCAGCAGCCGCTCGGCAAAATCCTGGGCGCCGAGCCCGGTCTGGCGCACATCGAGCATCACAAACATCCCGCCATCGGGCTTGATCGGCCGGATACCGGGGCAACCGCTCAACCTCGCGCACACAAGATCGCGTCGCTGGCGATACTCCTCACGCATCAGCGCCACTTCCGGCAAGTCCCTATCAAGTGCTGCCTGCGCGGCTTTCTGGACGAAATCCGGAATGCCGAACAGCATGCACAACGACAGATGCATCACATGATCGGCCAGAGGTTTCGGGCCGATCATCCAGCCTACCCGCCAGCCAGTCATGGCATGGGATTTGGACAAGCTGTTAAGGGTCGCCGTGCGCTCGGCCATGCCCGGCAAACTGGCCGGGCTGATGTGCTCGCCCTCATACAACAGGTCGCTGTAGACCTCATCGCTGATCAGCCAGAGGTCATGTTGCACACACAGCGCCGCCAGTTCCTGCCAGCTTTTCAAGGAAAGGCTGGCGCCGGAGGGATTGTTCGGACTGTTGAGCAGAATGACCCGGGTTTTAGCGGTGATCAGCGCCGCGACGTCCGCCGGCTCGACCCGAAAGCCATTCTCCGGGCGCACCGCCACCGGCACCACACTTGCACCGCAAGCGCCGAACACACCTTCATAGGTCACATACATCGGTTCGGCGATGATCACTTCGTCACCCGGGTCGAGCAGGCACTGGGCAACCGAATACACCGCGCACTGCGCGCCGGGCAACACGATCACATGATCGGCATCCACCTCCTGGCCGCAGCGCTGCTGGTGACGGCTGGCGATGCTGCTGCGCAGCGTGCGGCTGCCGCGTACATCCGAATAATGGGTGTCGCCGGCCAGCAGGCTGTCGATCGCCGCGTGGACGATCGGCAACGGCGTATCGAAATCCGGGTCGCCGACCGACAGCAACAGCACGTCGACGCCCTGCTCGCGCAATTCCAGCGCTCGATCGTGAATCTTCCAGGCTGCCGCTCCATCACCGTCGATTCGTTGGGTCAAGGCTGAATAGCGCATGTACTTCTCCTAACGCGCGAGTTCCAGTTTCAACCCTATCTCAAATCACGAAACGCGCCACCATTGCGTTCAAATCTACCGCCAGTCGTGACAGTTCATGGGTGGCGGCGCTGGTCTGGTTGGCACCGGCCGCCGACTGGGTGGCCAGGTCGCGGATGTTCACCAGGTTGCGGTCGACTTCACGGGACACCTGGGCCTGTTCTTCCGAGGCGCTGGCGATCACCAGGTTGCGTTCATTGATCAGCTGAATCGATGAAGTGATCTGTTCCAGGGCGACACCCGCCGCACGGGCCATTTCCAGGGTGCTTTGGGTGCGCTGATTGCTTTGCTGCATCGAGGAGACCGCTTCACCGGTGCCGTTCTGAATGCCGGCGACCATTTTCTCGATTTCCTGGGTCGATTGCGCGGTGCGATGGGCCAACGCCCGGACCTCGTCCGCCACCACCGCAAAGCCACGTCCGGCCTCCCCGGCACGGGCGGCTTCGATGGCGGCGTTGAGGGCCAGCAGATTGGTCTGCTCGGCAATGGCGCGGATCACGTCCAGCACTTTGCCGATGTCGCGGCCCTGAGTGGCCAGCCCTTCGATCATCAGTGCAGTGTTTTGCACGTCATGGGTCATGGTCTGGATCGCGTCGACGGTTTCCACCACTCGGTCACGACCTTCACGGGCGGCCTGGGTCGACTGGTTCGAGGCTTCGGACGTCGACACTGCGTTGCGCGCCACTTCTTCCACGGCGGCGGTCATTTCGTTGACGGCGGTGGCGGCTTGTTCGATCTCGTTGTTTTGTTGTTGCAGGCCACGGGACGCTTCCTGGGTCACGGTGCTGAGCTCTTCGGCGGCTGCGCCCAGTTGCGTCGCGGAGCCGGCGATCTGTTCGATGGTCTTGCGCAGGTTCGTCTGCATGGTGGCCAAGGCGCCGAGTAAACGCGCCGGTTCGTCGTTGCCGTCGACTTCGATGACCTTGCTCAGGTTGCCGCTGGCAATGGTTTCGGCCGCAAGCACCGCACGGTTCAGCGGCGTGATGATACTGCGGGTCAACAGCCAGGCCAGCAGCACGGTCATCAGGGCAGCGACCGCCGAGACCACGATGATGCCATTGGTGGCAAAGGCAAACTGCTCTTTGGCCTCGGCATCGGCCGCAGTCGCGCCAGCCTTGTTGATGGCAATCAACTTGTTCAACTGCTCGCCCATCTGATCGGTACCGTCCTTGATCCGGGTGTTGATCAGGTTGAGCATTTCATCCAGTTTGTTCTGCCGCGAAAGCTCCATCATCTCGCGCACCGCTTGCAGGTATTTGTCCAGCGTGGCCGAGAATGTCTTGAATAACGCCGCTTCCTCATCGCCGGCCGGCAATGCCGCATAACCAGCCTGTGCCTGCTTGACCTTGTCCACCAGTACCCCGATCCGGGTTTCTGCTTCTTGCAGGCTCGCGGGCTCACGGTTCACCAGAACCCGGAACGAGAGAATCCGCAGACGCAGCACGTTTTCGGTCATGACACCCAAGAAGCCGACGCTGGGAAGCTGATTGCTTTCCATATCCACAGAGGCCTGTCGGATGATCGACATGCGATTCGCCGCAAACACACCCAACACAATGACCAGCAGGGCAATGAAGGCGAAACCGAGGAAAGCTCGAGGCGCGATTTTCAGATTACGCAGGGACATAGGATGATCTCGGTAATTGAGGCGGCGAGCATCCTTGCCGTAATCACTGGCGGGCGGGCGATGGCGCGCACCTTTCAGTTTGGCGCCACTGTTGTAATAGGTTTGTGTACGCCTATTGGCTGTATCGGCCGGGGTTTAGGATTTTTGCAGGGGGCTGGAGAAATATTTTTCAAACGTGTAGCAGCTGCCGAGCCTGCGAGGCTGCGTTCGGCGGCGAAGCCGTCGTAGATCCTGCAAGCAAGGTTTCCCTGAAACACCGCGTCGCATGATTTCACGACGGTTTCACCGCCGAACGCAGCCTCGCAGGCTCGGCAGCTGCTACTGGGAATGGTGTCAGTTCTGGATTTTGCGGGCGGCCACCCGCCAAACCCGCGCGATATCACTGGCGCGCTCACGCAACAATCGCGGCGCCTCGGCGCAGGCCTGTTCCAGGGTCATTGGCCCGCTCGCCAATGCAAACGCCGCATCGATGCCATGCTCGTACAGAGCCTGATACCCCTCGCCCAAGGTGCCGGCGATGACGATGACCGGCACGCCCTGCTGCCGTGCAATGCGCGCCACGCCAAACGGGGTTTTGCCGCGCAATGTCTGCGCATCGAAACGACCTTCGCCGGTGATTACCAGGTCGGCACCTTTAACCGCCTCGGCCAGCCCCACCAGTTCGGCGACCACTTCCACACCGGCCTGGAATTGCGCGCCGAGAAACGCCTTCGCGGCAAACCCCAGACCACCCGCCGCGCCGCTGCCCGGTTCATCGCGCACATCTTTGTCCAGAGCTTGCGCGCAGAGCTCGGCAAAGTGCCCGAGAGCGAGGTCCAGTTGCTGGACTTGCTCGGGCGACGCGCCTTTCTGCGGGCCGAAAATCGCTGACGCACCCTGCGGGCCGCACAACGGATTATTGACGTCGGCGGCGATGTCGAAGCGCACTGCGGCCAGACGCGGGTCAATGTCGCTCAGATCGAGACGGGCCAGTTGCGCCAGCGCCAGACCACCCGGCGCCACGGTTTGGCCCTGAGCATCCAGCAGCTTCACGCCCAAGGCCTGCATCGCCCCGGCACCGCCGTCGTTGGTGGCGCTGCCGCCAATCGCCAGAATCACCCGTTGCGCCCCGGCATCCAACGCAGCGCGGATCAATTCGCCGGTGCCGAAAGTGCTGCTGGTGCAGGCATCGCGCAGGTTCGGCGGGACCAGTTGCAGGCCACTGGCCTCGGCCATTTCGATGATCGCGGTATGACTCTGCGGCAACCAGCCCCAAGCAGCATCGACCGTGGCGCCCAACGGCCCGCGAACAGGGGTGCGGCGCAGTTCTCCGGCGCACGCGGCCAGAATCGACTCGACCGTGCCTTCGCCACCATCAGCCATCGGGCACTTGAGCAATTGTGCGTCTGGCCAGACCTGCGCCAACCCCAGCGCGATGGCGTCGGCCACACCCTGGGCACTCAGGCTGTCCTTGAACGAATCGGGGGCAATGACGATTTTCATGCGAATTCTCCAGTTCCAATGCGTCCATGCTGCCAGCAGGCCTGAACAATAACGCCGGTCCGCTGCACAAGCGGTCGTGAGGATTATTGTTCAATTTCACAAAATCCTTGCCCGCAGTGTTCGTCGTAGCAGCTGCCGAGCCTGCGAGGCTGCGTTCGGCGGCGCAGCCGTCGTGAAATCATGCGGCGCGGTGTGTCAGGTAAACCGTATTGATAGAATTTACGACGGCTTCGCCGCCGAACGCAGCCTCGCTAGCTCGGCAGCTGCTACGGGACGGTGGTCGGCAGTTCGGTTTGGGGCAGGAGCTGGACACCAAGGTACAGCGCGAGCATTCCGTCCAGTTTCAGCGGGTCGACGCCGCTGAGTTCGGCGATCCGCTCCATGCGATAACGCAAACTGTTGCGGTGGATGCCCAGGGCATCGGCGCAAGCCTGGCTCTGGCCGTCGTGTTCGCACCAACTGCGCAGGGTCGCCAGCAGTTGGCCGTTGCCATCCTTGGCGATGACTTTGTGCAATGGCCGCAGCAGTTCATCCAGCGCATCGTCGTCGCGGTGCCGCCAGAGCATCACCGGCAGCCGATAACGGTTCAGGATCAACAAGCGCGAATGCGGCAACACATCGCGCCCGTAGGCCAGCAAATCGCCGACCCGTCGATAGCAGCGACGCAACCCCGACAAGCCATCGGCCTGCCCGCCCACGGCGATGCGCAAAATGTTCCAGCCCAGGCCATCGAGCTTTTCCAGCAATCGTTCGTTCTCGACCGCAGGCGTCGCCGGGCGGCACCAGAGCAATGAAGATTTGGCCGAACTCACGCACCAACTGTCCGGATAGCGCGACATCAACCAGGCGCTGAGCGCTTCGACGGTCTGGCTCGGGCCGTGTTCGATGCCCAACTCGAACAGATACGGCACCCGCGTCAGCTGCGGCTTGAGCCCCAGTTGCTGCGCTTCGTCCAGCAACCGCGGCGAATCCCCCGCTTCGCTCAGCAGCAACGCCAGTAGATCGTCGCACCGCTGGCGCCGCCATTGCTGCTCGGCCTGCTGATTGCGCTGGCCCACCAGCATCTCGGCGGTCATGCGGACCAGTTCGGCGTAAGTGCGCAATTGCTCCGGCTCGCCGGTGATGCCCAGCACACCAATCAAACGCTGATCGAGCAACAGCGGCAGGTTAATGCCCGGTTGCACGCCCTTGAGATGGATCGCCGTTTGCGCGTCGATCTCCACCACGCGCCCGTTGGCCAGCACCAGTTGCGCGCCTTCGTGACGGGTGTTGATGCGCTCCGGCTCACCGCTGCCGAGAATCAGCCCCTGACTGTCCATGACATTGACGTTGTAGGGCAGGATGGCCATCGCCCGGTCGACGATGTCCTGGGCCAGGTCGTGATCGAGTTCGAACATAGCGGGGATCCTTGAAAACGTGATGGAACGGGTTGTTCAGCCGCACAGGCGTTGGTCGCAAACCCTGTGCTCAGGCACAAAGACAACCACCCAAGGGGTGGCCGAGACTCACCGGGCGATCAACGTTACCCTTGCGTCGCAAAAAATCATAATAAAGAGAGAGCCCGCCATGTCACAGAGCGCCACAGCTACCCTGGCCAACGCTGACGACAAGAACGCCGTCTACAAACGCATTACCCTGCGTTTGATCCCCTTCATCTTCATCTGCTACCTGTTCAACTACCTCGACCGGGTGAACGTCGGGTTTGCCAAACTGCAGATGCTCGACGCGCTGAAATTCAGCGAAACCGTGTACGGCCTCGGTGCCGGGATTTTCTTCATCGGCTACGTCCTGTGCGGCGTACCGAGCAACCTGGCCCTGACCAAGTTCGGCCCACGACGCTGGATCGCGTTGATGATGATGACTTGGGGCACGCTCTCGACGTGCCTGCTGTTCGTCTCCACCCCGACCGAGTTCTACACCCTGCGCCTGTTCACCGGCGCCGCCGAAGCCGGGTTCTTCCCGGGCGTGGTGCTTTACCTCTCGCAGTGGTTCCCGACGTTCCGCCGTGGCCGCATCATGGCGCTGTTCATGTCGGCAATCCCGGTATCGGGCCTGCTGGGCAGCCCGTTTTCCGGCTGGATCCTCAACCACTTCGGCGCAGCCCAGGCCGGTTTGGCCGGCTGGCAGTGGATGTTCCTGCTGCAAGGCATCCCGACCGTGATTCTCGGTGCCCTCGCCTATTTCCTGCTCAGCGACAGTTACGCCAACGCCAAGTGGCTGACCCCGTACGAACGTTCGGTGCTTGAGGCCGACCACGCAGAAGACCTGGCCAGCAAGCCGAAAACCACCACCGACTCCTTGCGGGCAGTGTTCAAGAACCCGGCGATCTGGGCCTTTGGATTGATCTACTTCTGCATCCAGAGCGGTGTTTACGCGATTAACTTCTGGCTGCCGTCGATCATCAAGAACCTGGGTTTCAGCGATAACCTGGTGATCGGCTGGCTCAGCGCGATTCCGTACTTGCTGGCGGCGGTGTTCATGTTGATGGTCGGTCGCTCGGCCGACCTGCGCAAAGAACGCCGCTGGCACCTGGTGGTGCCGATGCTGATGGGTGCAGTCGGCCTGTTGATCGCCGTGAACTTCGCGACCACCCCAGCCATTGCAATCCTCGGCCTGACCCTCGCCACCATGGGCGCCCTCACCGGTTTGCCGATGTTCTGGCCGGTGCCAACGGCGATGCTCAGCGCCGGTGCGGCTGCCGGTGGTTTGGCGTTGATCAACTCGATGGGGCAGATGGCGGGTTTCCTCAGCCCGTATCTGGTGGGTTGGGTC
Source organism: Pseudomonas sp. B21-019 (assembly GCF_024749225.1). Taxonomy (NCBI): domain Bacteria; kingdom Pseudomonadati; phylum Pseudomonadota; class Gammaproteobacteria; order Pseudomonadales; family Pseudomonadaceae; genus Pseudomonas; species Pseudomonas sp. B21-019. The sequence continues at coordinate 2,985,753 of NZ_CP087193.1, read as the reverse complement.
AAGGACAGCACCGGGTCCACCGATGCGGCGTTATACCTGCTGGCGGGCGTGATTGTGTGCGGCAGTTTGCTGGCGTTGCGCATGACCCGGACGTTGCGGGTTTAAGGTGCAGTGAAAACAAAAACGGCCCTCTCGGGCCGTTTCTCATTCCATGCATTCGCAATTGCTTTTGTGGCGAGGGAGCTTGCTCCCGCTGGGTTGCGTAGCGACCCCAAAACCATTCATCCCGGTTACATCAGATAAACCGCATTCGCTGGTATTACGACTGCTGCGCAGCCGAGCGGGAGCAAGCTCCCTCGCCACAATAAGTGCTCTCACCACAGACTTTCGTTAGCCTTGTGGATCGAGGTTATCCAGCACTCGGTTGACGGCCAATTCGCCAAGCATGACCACCGATTGAATCCCCAGCATTATGTTGCGATGTGGCATGTCCATCAGCCCGGCGAACTCGCTGAGCATCATGCTCGCCGATGCCAGGGATTCGCAGGCGTTGACCAGCAGGGTTTCGTTATCGACCTTCTCACCGACATGGTAAATGGTGCTGGGTTTGCGCTTGGTGGCTTTGGGGGTGGGCGGTTTGAGGTAATGATCGAGGGCGCGCTCGGCGGCTTCGTTGAGTTTTTTGGAATCGGGGGTTTCGTAGGGGGAAACGTCGTCCGCTTCTGGTGGATTCGGCGTTGGTTTGAACATAGATGAAACTCCTAAAGCACTTAAAAGGAGCCATCACTCTCGCTACCAAACGAGGGGTGGTGGCCAGACGCAGGTTGGTAGACCGGGCTCTAGGAAAACGGCGCGCCCGAAGGCGCCCTGCGCATGACCACCATAAAGACGAGACGAAAAATCTCAGCAAAAGGTAGTGCTGTGCAAATAGAGACCCGGGCTACCAAACCCGATCGCTGTTTTTCAGCGACAGAGAAACGATATAGCCCAGGCCAAAGATGCACTAGCCGGCGGATTCTGGCGCAGTCGTAGGCAGCGGCGCAAGAATATGTAGCCTGAGTGAGTATCTGGAAATGTCTTTTAAACATCGCCGTTAAACGCTCGCCAGATTTCCTGCCTTGGCATCCAGTTCAATCACCAACCCACCCGGCATCTGCACGAAAACCTGCCAGATCCCGTCTTCCGGCACCTGCGCCACCTGATACGGCAAACCGCTGGCCTGCACCCGTCGCAACACCGTGGCAGCGTCCTCATCGGTGCGAAAGGCAATGTGGCTCAACGCCGGCTCATCGAACGTCGGCTGCTCAATCACATGCACCAGCGCCTGCGCATCCTGATACAACCAGCGTCCGGGGAACGGGAATGGTGGGCGGCGTCCTGGCGCCAATCCCAGCACGGCTAGGAAGGTGTCTTGCAGCGTCTGGCCGTCGGCGGTGTTGAATGCCAGATGATCGAAGGTCCACGTCATGGTCGTCTCCTGCGGCTGTTCATTGATTAGAAGTTCATTGATTAGAGTATCCACGCTTGCCAATCACGAAAAAATCCCGGTATTAAAGAAGGATCTTTAAAGGATTTTTACCAATGAGCTCGATTCTCGACCTGGAGATCTTCGTTCGCACCGCCGACTCCGGCAGCATTTCCGCCGCTGCCCGCGCCCTGGAGCTGACCCCGGCGGCGGCCAGCATCGCCCTCAAACGCCTGGAAACCCGCCTCGGCATCCGCTTGCTGGCCCGTTCCACGCGAAGCATGCGCCTGACCGAAGAAGGCCGGCGTTATTTGGAAAGCGTGCGACTGGCGCTTGCCGCGCTGGCCGAAGGTGAGCAGGCGCTCAAGCAACAAACCCAAGGCTTGAGCGGCGTGCTGCAACTGGCCGCGCCATCGGACTTCGGGCGCAACGTGCTGTTGCCGTGGCTCGACGACTTCAAACGCGAGCATCCGCACATTCAATTTCAGCTACTGCTCAACGATCGCCATGCCGACCTGTTCCGCGAGACGGTCGATGTGGCTCTGCGCTTCGGTGTGCCGAGTGACTCGACGTTGGTGGCGCTGCCGATTCTGCCACGGCATCGCCGCGTGGCCTGCGCCAGCCCCGAATATCTGGCCCGGTGCGGCGTGCCGTTAACCCCGGCGGAACTGAGCGAACACAGCGCCCTGCTCTACCTACGCGATGGCCGGCCCTACAACCAATGGCGTTTCAGCCGTGGCGATGAAGTGATGGAGGTTCAGGTGCACGGCGACTACCTCAGCGACGACGGCGAAGTTGCCCGCCGCTGGGCCCTGGCCGGGCATGGCATCGCCTATAAGGCTTGGCTCGACGTCGCCGCCGATGTGCTGGCCGGGCGCCTGGTAACGCTGTTCGATGGCTGGCAAGGCGAAAGCGTGCCGTTCAATTTGCTGTGCCCGCATCGGGTGCAGGTGTCGGAACGGGTAAAAGTGCTGCAAGCGTTTTTGCAGGAGCGTTGTGAGGCATTGCGCCGATAATTCAGATTGCTCCGCGCTGCGGTTCTTGGTATTTGATTGAAGCTTTCTCACCGGTAAAAGGATTTCGTCATGAGCTATCGCACGCTGGGTCATTCGGGTTTACAGGTGTCGACCCTCACATTGGGCACCATGATGTTCGGCGAACAGACCAGCACCGAAGATTCCCTGCGGATCATCGGCAAGGCCTGGGACCAGGGCATCAACTTCATCGACACCGCGGACGTGTACACCAATGGACGTTCCGAAGAGATCGTCGGCGAAGCGATCGCCAGCCACCGCCACGAATGGGTGCTCGCCACCAAGGTCGGCTTCGGTCCAGTGGACGGTGTGCCGAACCGCAGCGGTTTGAGCCGCAAGCACTTGTTCAATGGCATCGACGCCAGCCTGACGCGGTTGGGCACCGATTATCTGGACATCTATTACCTGCACCGCGAAGACCACAATACGCCGCTGGAAGTTACGGTGTCGGCCATCGGCGATCTGATTCGTCAGGGCAAGATCCGCTACTGGGGCCTGTCGAACTACCGTGGTTGGCGTATCGCCGAAGTGATTCGTTTGGCCGACAAACTCGGCGTCGACAGGCCGGTGATCAGCCAGCCGCTGTACAACATCGTCAACCGCCAGGCGGAAACCGAGCAGATCACCGCCGCGCAAAACTATGGCCTCGGCGTGGTGCCTTACAGTCCGCTGGCGCGCGGTGTGCTCAGCGGCAAGTACGCGCCGGATGTGACACCGGACGCCAACAGCCGCGCCGGTCGCCAGGACAAACGCATCCTGGAAACCGAATGGCGGGTCGAGTCTTTGCGCATTGCCCAGCAGATCCAGCAATACACCCGGGACCGTGGCGTGGGCATCGTCGAGTTCGCCATCGCCTGGGTGTTGAACAACAGCGCCGTCACCTCGGCCATCGTCGGTCCGCGCACCGAAGAACAATGGGACGGATACACCAAGGCGCTGGCGGTGAAAATCACGGCGGAAGATGAAGCCTTTATCGATTCGCTGGTGACACCGGGGCATGCGTCGACACCGGGGTTCAATGATGTGAGCCATTTTATGCCGGGACGCAAACCGCGTACGGCTTGAGATTTATCGCGACCAGGCTCGATTTGTGTCCATTCCGGTCGTGTAGGAGCTGCCGCAGGCTGCGATCTTTTGATTTTTGAAGGGCAAGATCAAAAAATCGCAGCCTGCGGCAGCTCCTACAGGGGTCAGCGATGTTGAAAATATCGATCACTTGGCCAATATTCAGCACAAAAACCACGTATCCTGCGCGCCCCGTTTGACCTTCAACCCGCGAGGACAGTTTGTCTAAAGGTATCGCTCTATCGGTCACAGCCTCGATGCTGTTTGCCGTCATGTATTACTACACCTCACTGCTCTCCCCCTTGAGTGGCGTGGAGATTTTCGGTTGGCGGATGTTGCTGACCGCGCCCTGCATGACCGTGTTCATGGTGGTGTCCGGCGAATGGAAACGCGTGGTCGAGATTCTTCGGCGGCTGGCCGCCAAACCGAAGTTGCTCATCGCCCTGATCGGCTCGGCAGTGCTGCTGGGCCTGCAACTCTGGTTGTTCATGTGGGCGCCACTCAACGGCTATAGCCTTGACGTGTCGCTGGGGTATTTCCTGTTGCCGCTGTCCATGGTCCTCACCGGGCGAATCGTCTATGGCGAGCGCCTTTCCTACCTGCAGAAAATAGCCGTGTTCTTCGCCAGCCTCGGCGTGCTCAACGAGTTGTATCAGGTCGGCGGTTTTTCCTGGGCGACCCTGCTGGTGGTGATCGGCTATCCGATCTATTTCATCCTGCGCAAACGCCTGGCCACGGACAACCTTGGCGGGCTCTGGCTGGACATGGCGTTGATGCTGCCGGTGGCGTTCTGGTTCGTGCAGGGAGGTGAACAAGGTTTTGGCGTGTTCGATCAACATCCGTGGCTGTCGCTGTTGATTCCCCTGCTCGGGGTGATCAGCGCTTCGGCGCTGGTGGTCTACATCATTGCCAGCCGGCTGCTGCCGTTCAGCCTGTTCGGGTTGTTGAGTTACGTCGAGCCCGTGCTGTTGCTGGGCGTTGCGTTGCTGTTGGGGGAAAGCATCAAGGCCGGCGAATGGCTGACCTACATTCCGATCTGGCTGGCGGTGGTGGTGTTGGTGTTTGAGGGATTCAAGCATTTGATGCGTCATCGACGTTCATGACGCAAAAGATCGCAGCCTGCGGCAGCTCCTACAGGTGAGTGTTCATCCACAAATATCGCGGCGAACACAGTCAATGTAGGAGCTGCCGAAGGCTGCGATCTTTTGATCTAAAAAAGCCCGGTCAAACGACCGGGCTTTTCTACAACTGGAACGGCTTAATCGGTGGAGAGCACACCGCGACGAACCTGGTCGCGCTCGATGGATTCGAACAGAGCCTTGAAGTTGCCTTCGCCGAAACCATCGTCGCCTTTACGCTGGATGAACTCGAAGAACACCGGCCCCATCAGGGTTTCCGAGAAAATCTGCAGCAGCAGACGCTTGTCGCCCGGCTCGGACGAACCGTCCAGCAAGATGCCCCGTGCTTGCAGTTGATCAACCGGCTCGCCGTGGTTCGGCAAACGGCCTTCGAGCATTTCATAGTAGGTGTCCGGCGGCGGCGTCATGAAGCGCATGCCGATTTTCTTCAGGCGGTCCCAGGTATCGATCAGGTTATCGGTGAGGAACGCCACGTGCTGGATGCCCTCGCCGTTGAACTGCATCAGGAACTCTTCGATCTGCCCGGCGCCCTTGGACGACTCTTCGTTCAGCGGGATGCGGATCATGCCGTCCGGCGCGGTCATCGCTTTGGATGTCAGGCCGGTGTATTCGCCTTTGATGTCGAAGTAACGGATTTCGCGGAAGTTGAACAGCTTCTCGTAGAAGTTGGCCCAGTAGGCCATGCGACCGCGATACACGTTGTGGGTCAGGTGGTCGATGATCTTCAGACCGGCGCCGACCGGGTTGCGGTCCACACCTTCGATGAACACGAAGTCGATGTCGTAGATCGAGCTGCCTTCACCGAAACGGTCGATCAGGTACAGCGGCGCGCCGCCGATGCCTTTGATCGCCGGCAGGTGCAATTCCATCGGACCGGTTTCGATGTGGATCGGCTGGGCGCCGAGTTCCAGGGCACGCTTGTAGGCCTTTTGCGAATCCTTGACCCGGAACGCCATGCCGCACACCGACGGGCCGTGCTCGGCCGCGAAGTACGAGGCCACGCTGTGGGGTTCGTTGTTGAGGATCAGGTTGATCGAGCCCTGGCGATACAGGTGCACGTCTTTGGAACGGTGGGTCGCGACCTTGGTGAAGCCCATGATCTCGAAGATCGGCTCCAGGGTGTTCGGGGTCGGCGATGCGAATTCGATGAACTCAAAGCCCATCAGGCCCATTGGGTTTTCGTATAAATCTGCCATTTTGGCGCCTCATCATGCTTTTAGAATTAACGGATCGTTAGTTGCTAGCAATGCTGAGACCGGCGGGTGGCGCGCAGGAGATGCCCCTCACGCTGCGGGCGAGGAAGTCACCGTAGATCAATTGGAACCCAAATATCTTCATTGTCGACCCAAGGCTCTTGCGGGCGAGGCTTCTGCTGCCAGAAGACGATTATTCTTATATGCGTAACCGGATTCTACACAGCGTAAATCAGTTTGTCCGCCTTCTTATACAATCCCCTTTTTCGCGGCCTGCGCAAGCGGTTTGTTGCACAGGAAAATCCCCGCCAGGATCAGCCCGCCGCCCAGGCACATCGCCAGTGTCAGCTGTTCGCCCAACAACAACGCGCCGAGAAGAACAGCAGTCAAAGGGTTCAAGGCGATGAACACGCCCGAGCGTGTCGCGCCGATTTTGCGGATGCCGTCGTAATAACCAATGTAGGCCAACGCCGAACCCAGCACGCCCAGGTACATCAGGCTCAACCATTGTTGCGCGCCGAGCCCGGTGAGCGCCGCGACACTCAACTCGCCCCGCACGGCGCTGGTCACCCAGAGCATCAGCGTGCCGAGCAAAATCGAGTACGTCACCGTCTGCACCGGCCCCAGTGTTTGATTCAGGCCTTTTGAGAACAGCGAATAGATGCCCCAGCCGAGCACGCAGCCGAAGATCAACAAGTCGCCAATCCAGGCATCGGCATCGCCGGCCAGTAACTGCGGATTGCGGCTGACGATCACCAGGCTGGCGCCAGCAATGCAGATCGCAATACCGACCACTTTCGCCCGACTCAGCCGCTCCTTGAACAGCAGCCACGACGCCAGGCCGATCACCGCTGGATTCAACGCTACGATCAATGATGCCCGAGACGCGTTGATGTAATGCAACCCGTAAAAGAAGCACAGGTTGTAGAAGAAAATCCCGAAGAATCCCAACAGCGCCAATTGCAACCATTGCCTGGGGCTGGGCCGCATCAAGGGCACCCGCGCCAGCAGCAGGAACAACAGCAACGCCACGCTCGCCAGCAGGAACCGCAGACTCGCAGCGAATAACGGACTGAGGCTGTCGGCCAGAAACCGCCCGGCGACGAACGTCCCGCCCCAGATCATGGTGACCGCCGCCAGTTTCAGATAAACCGGCACATCCGAAGAGTTCACAAGGGTCTGTTCACACGCAGTCATAAGTCTCCACCGCCAGAAATCGGGCATGTGGCGTATCATTCGACTAATGATCGATCATCGTAAAATGAGTAAAAACTCATGACCCTCACTCAACTCGAGATTTTCTCGCTGGTGGCCGAACTGCGCGGCTTCACGGCGGCCGCCCATCGTTTGGAGATTTCCCAGTCTGCGGTCTCCCACGCACTCAAGTCGCTGGAACAGGAATTGGGCGTCGAACTGCTGCGTCGGCATCAGTCCCAGGTCGAGCTCAGTGATATCGGCCAGCAGCTATTACTGCGCGCTCGGGCGATGCTCGGGTTGGCCAACACTTTGCGTCAGGAGGCGGCCGATTCACGCGGGATGAAAACCGGCACTCTGCGTATAGGCTCGTTCGGCCCGACCTCATCGATCAAGCTGCTGCCGAGGATCTTGCAGCACTACCGCGCTGCACACCCGGGCATCGAGGTTCACATCGACGAAGGCCCGGACCGCCAGGTGCTCCAATGGCTGGAAGAGCGGCGTATCGATATTGGTTTCGTGGTGTTACCCCAGGAACGTTTTGACACGATTGCACTGATCGAAGATCAGATGGTCGCGCTGCTGCCTGCCGATCATGCACTGGCCGGTCGCGACAGCGTGAGTTTGATCGACTTGTGCCACGACCCTTTTGTGCTGACCGAGGCCGGGTCTTCGGAGCTGGTGTCGCGCCTGTTCAATGCGGCGCGATTGACGCCGAACATTCGGTATCGCTGCTCGCAGTTGCTCAGCACGCTGGACACGGTAGCTCGTGGCGACGCCCTGACCGTGGTCGCCGAAGGCTCACTGCCCGATGGCGACCACAGCCGCTACGTGAAAAAGCCACTGTCACCCCCCATCAGCCGCCAGGTTGGTCTGGCGGTGCTCGATCAGCGTCAGTCATCCCCCGCGACGCTGGCCTTTATTAAACTGGCCTCAAGATTGATTAAAGGTTGAGCGGCATAAGGGCCGATAGCCAACTATCATGGCTGAACTCTTTTGGGAGGCATGTCGACCTGCCAACCTTTGAGAGCCCTCTTTTATCGCGATGGATTTGCGAATGCCACTGAACGTCAAAAGTCGCCGCAAGCGTGGCACCCGGATCACTGTGACTGTTTTGAGCGGATTGCTCCCGGTGTTGCTGGGAGTCGCCATTCTCTATCTGCAGGCTGAACGTACCCTCAAGCAGAGTACTGAACTGACTGGCGAAGAATCCATTCGCCAGTTCGAACTGATGCTCGACAACACCGCCCAAGCGGCGCAGGAGCTCCTGCCGCTGGCTGGCAAAAACTGCAATGACGTCAAACTGGCCTTGCGCGAACAAGTTACGCGCCGGCCCTTCGTGCGCTCGACCAACCTGGTGTGGGACGACAACCTCTATTGCAGTTCGTTGTTCGGTGAATATCAGGAAAAGGTCAATCCCGGCGACTACACCCAAGGCCAGTTATGGCTCATGAACGGCAACCCCGTCACGCCCAATACCGCGCTGTTGGTGTATCGGCTCAGCGAAGGAAATAAAGGGGCATTGACCACGCTGAACGGTTATCACCTGAGCAACGAATTGCGCCTGATCGGCCGCAAGACATTACTGTTGCTACAAGTCGGTCCCAACTGGTTGTCTGCCGACGGCAAAGTTCACGAGGACGCCCCGCCCGCCTTGCCGGTAGCACAAAGTACGCTGACGTCCTCGCGTTATGCCTTTACGGTGGCCGCAGGTTTCCCCGAAGGAGAAACCTGGCGTTACATGCGTAGTGAATACCCGCCACTGTTCAGTCTGTTGATGTTCTTCGGCCTGGTGTCAGGTTCGATCGGGCATGTGCTGCAGAAGCGCTCGATGTCGCCCAGCCGTGAAATGCAGCGGGCGCTGGAGGCAGCAGAATTCATTCCTTACTTTCAGCCCGTGGTGCATGGCGACAATAAACTGTGGTCCGGCACCGAAGTATTGATGCACTGGAAACATCCCAGGGAAGGCCTGGTGCGTCCGGATCTGTTCATCCCGTTTGCCGAACATTCCGGTCTGATCGTGCCGATGACCCGCTCGCTGATGCAACAGACCGCCACATTGCTGGCGCCCTTGTCGGCATCGTTCGAGGGGCCATTCCACATTGGCATCAACATCACCGCCAGTCATTGCCGGGATCTTGCGCTTGTCGAAGACTGCCGTGAATTCCTCAGTGCCTTTGCACCGGGCAGTGTCCATTTAGTGCTGGAGTTGACCGAGCGCGAACTGGTCGAACCGACAGCCATTACCCTGCAGTTGTTCGAACAGCTTCGCGCGCTGGGCGTGATGATCGCCATCGACGACTTTGGCACCGGCCATTCAAGCCTCGGTTACTTGCGTCAGTTCAATGTGGACTTCCTGAAAATCGACCAGAGCTTTGTCGCCATGATCGGTGTCGATGCCCTCTCCCGGCACATTCTGGACAGCATCATCGAACTCTCGGCCAAACTCGATCTGGGTATCGTCGCTGAAGGTGTGGAAACCGAGGAGCAAAGTGACTATTTGACCGCCCATGGCGTGAACTTTCTGCAAGGTTATCTGTTCGGTCGACCGATGCCCGGAGCAGAATTCATTAGTGCATTAAGTGATCATTAACTAGCCACGTTAAGCGCCGAGATCATGATGATGCGCACCAAATTGAATCAAAAGACTACTCTTGTTACATGAAGAAAAAGTCAGGATTTACTCTTGGCCATTTAACTACTACAATTTTTCATACCTGTGCAAAATCGGCAGGCGTACCATTATCACCGAGTCGCTTCAAGGCTCTTGGCTTATAGCTTTGTTTGCGGTTGGTTTCAGCCAAACACACTATTGGAGTAAAGATATTGTCCAGACTCGCTGAATTCCGTGCAGCTGAAAAGGCCCTTCAAGAACAGCTCAAGCAGTTGGAATCGCTGAAGAACGATGCCGGGCTCAAGAAAGAAATCGAATTCGAAGAAAAGCTCCAGGGGCTGATGAAAACCTACGGTAAGAGCCTGCGCGACATCATCGCCATCCTCGACCCGCACCCGGCGAAATCCGGCCTGCAGCAGGCAACAGCCCCTAAAACCCGCCGCGCTCGCGTAGTCAAGGTTTATCAGAACCCGCACACCGGTGAACTGATTGAAACCAAGGGCGGCAACCACCGCGGCCTGAAAGCCTGGAAGGAACAATACGGTGCAGCCACCGTTGACTCCTGGCTGCGTGCCTAAGCGCTCACGGTAATAAAAAAAGCCCTGCCAATGCAGGGCTTTTTCATGGATGCCGTCTAAAATGCGACGATAGTCGCCGATCAACTCGCTATAGACTTACTAACTTTGTGCTTAATCCGTTTGGCTATCTAAAAATCCGGGCCATGCTCAAAAGCGTGGGCGCAGAAACCTTAAACTAAAGTTTCAAGCTGTTTCGAGCTGCCTCTATGTCGCCCTGACTTGCCTTATAAACCTCAGCCTGCCCCGCGCAGGAAAGAACATAGGCTTTATCGCCGTCCACTGCGGCGACCAATGTTTGAGACAACACATGTCGACCGTTCTGGGTAATGGTGCAGGTAGTTTCCAGCGCCGATAACCGGCTCAAGGCAGTAGGATGAATTTTGTTGCAGACGCTCTGATAGCCGCCCTGAAAAAAGTCCTTCTGCACGGACTTGCGCATTTCCAGTAACACACCTTCCAGATTCACCTGATGACCGCTTTCCACTTGAGTCATGGTCAACTCCATCACCATTACCGGTGTCCCGTCCTGGTCGTTTTTTACCGCGCGCTGCCGGGAAACCTGAGGCTTGGCCTCGTCTTGCGGAACGGTCTCGACAGTCCATCCATTGGGCCAGGTCACGACCGGAGCTTCTGCATCAGCACGGGTAACACCTGAAAGCAGACACATCAGGATGAACATCAATTGACAGGGTCGGATCATTGTAATGAACACTCACGGATTGAGCCGCGAAGTCTGAGCTTCACTCGCCCGGCAGGCAAGCCTGCGGTTTTGGTTTGGTGATGCCTGGGCCCTTGCGTATCATTGTGAACATTCTTGGAATTTCCGGAGGGCCCATGAGCCTGCACGAACTCAATACATTTCCTGGTGTGACCGCCCAACCTGACACCGCCACCCAGAAGTTCGTCTTCAACCACACCATGCTGCGGGTCAAGGACATCACCCGGTCGCTGGATTTCTACACCCGCGTCCTGGGTTTCTCGCTGGTGGAAAAGCGTGATTTCCCGGAAGCCGAGTTCAGCCTGTACTTCCTGGCGCTGGTCGATAAAAACCAGATCCCGGCCGATGCCGCTGCCCGCACCGAGTGGATGAAATCGATCCCCGGCATTCTCGAACTGACCCACAACCACGGCACCGAGAACGACGCGGATTTCGCCTACCACAACGGCAACACCGACCCGCGCGGCTTCGGCCATATCTGCATCTCGGTGCCAGACATCCGCGCCGCGTGCGAACGTTTTGAAGCCCTGGGCTGCGATTTCCAGAAACGCCTGAATGACGGTCGCATGAAGAGCCTGGCGTTCATCAAGGACCCGGATGGCTACTGGGTCGAAATCATTCAGCCGGCACCGTTGTAAGAAGATCGCAGCCTTCGGCAGCTCCTACAAAAGCCAAGCCAGGCTCGATTCTGTAGGAGCTGCCGCAGGCTCGGGCCGCGTTCGGACGATCTTTTGATCCACCCACAAAAAACCCCATGATCACTCATGGGGTTTTGTGTTTTCAGGGGCGGCGTTTATGCCGGCGCCGAAGTTCGGATCAAGTGATCGAATGCGCTCAGGGAAGCCTTGGCGCCCTCGCCTACTGCAATCACGATCTGCTTGTACGGCACGGTGGTCACGTCGCCGGCCGCGAACACGCCGGGGATCGACGTCTCACCACGGGCATCGACGATGATCTCGCCGCGCGGCGACAGCTCGATGGTGCCTTTGAGCCAATCGGTATTAGGCAACAGACCGATCTGCACAAAGATCCCTTCCAGCTCGACAGTGCGCAACTCATCCGACTGACGATCCTTGTAGCGCAGGCCGTTGACCTTCTGGCCATCACCGGTCACTTCAGTGGTTTGCGCACTGGTGATCACGGTGACGTTCGGCAGGCTGTGCAACTTGCGCTGCAACACCGCATCGGCACGCAGTTGCACGTCGAACTCCAGCAGGGTTACGTGGGACACGATCCCGGCCAGGTCGATGGCCGCTTCGACGCCGGAGTTGCCGCCACCGATCACCGCCACACGCTTGCCTTTGAACAGCGGACCGTCACAGTGCGGGCAGTACGCCACGCCCTTGTTGCGGTATTGCTGCTCACCCGGAACGTTCATTTCACGCCAGCGCGCGCCGGTGGCGAGGATCACGGTCTTGGCTTTCAAGGACGCGCCGCTGGCGAAGTGGATTTCGTGCAGCTCGCCATTTTTGCCCGGCACCAGTTTGTCGGCGCGCTGCAGGTTCATGATGTCCACGTCGTACTGCTTGACGTGTTCTTCCAGGGCCACGGCCAGTTTCGGCCCTTCGGTTTCCTGTACGGAGATGAAGTTCTCGATGGCCATGGTGTCGAGCACCTGGCCACCAAAACGTTCAGCCGCCACGCCGGTGCGAATGCCTTTACGAGCGGCGTAAATTGCCGCTGAAGCACCGGCCGGGCCACCGCCGACGACCAGCACGTCAAAGGCTTGTTTGGCGCTGATCTTCTCGGCCTGACGCTCGATGCCGCTGGTGTCGATCTTGGCGAGGATTTCTTCCAGACCCATGCGACCTTGGCCAAAGTTCACACCGTTCAGGTAAACGCTTGGCACGGCCATGATCTGGCGCTCGTCAACTTCGGTCTGAAACAGCGCGCCGTCGATGGCAACGTGGCGGATGTTCGGGTTCAGCACGGCCATCAGGTTCAGCGCCTGAACCACATCCGGGCAGTTCTGGCAGGACAGCGAGAAGTAAGTCTCGAAGTTGAACTCGCCTTTGAGCGAGCGGATCTGCTCGATAACGTCGGCACTGGCTTTCGATGGGTGGCCGCCGACTTGCAGCAAGGCCAGCACCAGCGATGTGAATTCGTGGCCCATCGGGATGCCGGCGAAACGCAGGCTGATATCGGCTCCCGGGCGATTGATCGAGAACGATGGTTTACGCGCATCGTTACCGTTGTCGAGCAAAGTAATCTGGGTGGAAAGACTGGCAACGTCTTTGAGTAACGCGAGCATTTCCTGGGATTTCGCACCGTCGTCGAGGGATGCAACGATCTCGATCGGCTGGGTGACCCGTTCCAGGTACGATTTCAACTGGGCTTTAAGATTGGCGTCCAACATACGGGCGATTTCCATGTATTTGTTAAAAAGAAGTCGAAAAAAAACGCCCGAGCGAATCTCGCCCGGGCGTTTTTATAGGGCGGTGCAGCTTACTTAGGAGGTGCGGAGTTCCGCCCTGATGAAGCGCGTCACAGACTTAGATCTTGCCGACCAGGTCCAGGGACGGAGCCAAAGTGGCTTCGCCTTCTTTCCACTTGGCTGGGCACACTTCGCCCGGGTGAGCAGCGACGTATTGAGCGGCCTTGATTTTGCGCAGCAGTTCGGAAGCGTCACGACCTACACCGCCATCGTTGAGTTCAACGATTTTGATCTGGCCTTCAGGGTTGATCACGAAGGTGCCACGGTCAGCCAGGCCAGCTTCTTCGATCAGCACGTCGAAGTTGCGGGAGATGACATGAGTCGGGTCGCCGATCATGGTGTACTGGATTTTGCCGATGGCTGGCGAAGTGTTGTGCCAGGCAGCGTGGGCAAAGTGGGTATCGGTGGAAACGCTGTAAATCTCGACGCCCAGTTTTTGGAACTCGGCGTAGTTGTCAGCCAGGTCTTCCAGTTCGGTCGGGCAAACAAAGGTGAAGTCAGCTGGGTAGAAGAAAACGACCGACCACTTGCCTTTCAGGTCAGCGTCCGACACGTGTACGAAGTCGCCGTTTTTGAAGGCGTTAGCTTTGAACGGTTTAACTTGGCTGTTGATGATAGGCATCGGTGACTCTCCGTCAGGGGTTAAGAAGTTGATGTGGTGAATCCTACCCACCCGATCGCCGGTTGGCTCATTGGCAAACCTGATGCTGCTGATTTGTTTTCGCTATTAGCCGAGCGTATTAATAGAAGAAAACGTGATCTACAGCGCCAACGGCTTTTCAGCGATTCGGGTCATCCCGAGAAACGGGCTGGCTTCAACATAGCGCATGGCTGACTTCATATCCTTCCAGCCCACGTAATTCATCAACGACTTCAAATCCCAACCGCTCTGATGGGCCCAGGTGGCGAAGCCACGACGCAGGGAGTGACTGGTGTAGTGCTCGGCCGCAATGCCGGCGCGCTCCAGTGCCTGGCGCAGCAACGGGATCACGCTATTGGCGTGCAAGCCCTCCTCGCTCAAATGGCCCCAGCGATCGATGCCACGAAACACGGGGCCACGGACCAACACGGCTTCGGTCATCCATTCGATATAGGCCTGCACCGGACACAGGCGCTGCAAGGCGGGTGCCTGGTAAGTCTGCCCGAGGTTCTCGCGATCGCTCTTGCTGCGTGGCAGGTAGAGGGTGATGCCTGAGCCGGCGCTGGCTTGTACATGCTCAATCTGCAGGCGGCACAGCTCATCGCTACGAAAACCACGCCAGAAGCCCAGCAGGATCAACGCGGTGTCGCGCTTGGCTCTCAGCAATCCCGCTCGATCGCCCTGCGCCCTTGCGGATTGCGCTTCCTGCTCCAGCCAGGCGATCACTTGCTCCAGATGCTGCAACTGCAACGGCTCAGCCTGTTTTTCCTGGGCCGGGTGCAACGCGCGAATGCCTTTGAACACTTTGCGCACCACGGGCGCCTTGGTCGGATCGGCGAAACCCTGGCTGTTGTGCCACTGGGCTAGCGCGGACAAGCGCAACTTCAAGGTATTGATCGACAGCACGCCCGCATGTGCAACCAGGTATCGCGCAACGCTATCGCTGGTCGCCGGCAGGAACCCGCCCCAACTGACTTCGAAATGCTCGATGGCCGCACGATAGCTGCGACGGGTGTTGTCGCGGGTAGCGGCTTGCAGGTAGCGATCCAGATCGGTCATGGGCTCAGTGCTCGAAAACGTACCGCGTTGGCGATTGAAAACCCGGTCTACAGCTGATCACACGGGGTAATACCAGTATATCCCGTATGAGTTATCACAAGTTTTTAACTTTATTCACGGCATGGTACATTGCTCATATTAGTGGTACGTACCACAGTATCAAATCGTAGGAGAACACATGGCACGTGGCGGCGTAAACAAGGCACTGGTGCAAGCGGCACGCTCGGCAATCCTCGCCCGGGGCGAACACCCGAGCATCGACGCAGTGCGGATCGAAATGGGCAATACCGGCTCGAAAACCACGATTTATCGCTATCTGAAAGAGCTCGATGACGGTGCCGAACCCGCGCCAGCACCTTCCGAACCGATCGATGATGAGCTGACAGCGCTGGTGGCGCGGCTGGCGCAACGCCTGAAAGAACAGGCGCAAGAACCCATCGACCAGGCACGCGCGCAGTTCGAGCAACAACGAAAAGAACTGGAAACCCAGCTGCACGAGGCCCGCGAGGCCAATACCGAATTGCAGCAGCAATACGAAATTCAAAGCCTGGCGCTGACCCAGGAATCGGCGGAACTGCACGACACCCGCTCGATGCTGCAAACCGAGCAAACCCGCAACGCCGGATTGAACCAGGCATTGGCGGATTTCGAATTGCGCTTGCAGGACAAGGACGAGCAGATCCGCTCGCTGGAAGAAAAACACCTGCACGCCCGTGAAGCGCTGGAGCACTATCGCAACGCCGTCAAAGATCAGCGCGAGCAGGAACAGCGACGCCATGAAGGCCAGGTACAACAGATTCAGATGGAGTTGCGTCAGGCCCAGCAAAGCGCTCTGGTACGCCAGGATGAAATCACCCAACTGCATCGCGACAACGAGCGTTTACTGACCGAAAACCGGGGCACGCTGCGGGAGTTGAGCCTGTTGCAGGAGCAACTCAAGCACACCAACAGCCGACAGGATCAGTTACTGGAACAGGTCACCCGCATCGACAGCGAACGCACCCTCCTCCAGGAACGCTTGCGCATTGCCTTGCTGGAAAGCCAGTCGCTCAAGCAGAACATTGACGAGCAGTCGCACATCAACAAAGCGCTGGAAGTTGAAATGATCAAGTTGCAGGCAAGCCTGGATGAAAGCGTGCGCCTGGCCGCTGTCGTTGCGACAGCGCCAGACACATCAGCGCCACAGAAGAACGATTAACCCGCGACCGGCGTGCGCATGGTGACGAACTCTTCGGCGGCGGTCGGATGCACGCCGATGGTTTCGTCGAAGTCGCGCTTGGTCGCGCCCGCTTTCAGGGCGATCGCCAACCCTTGCACGATCTCACCAGCGTCCGGGCCGACCATGTGGCAACCCAGGACCTTGTCGGTCTTGGCGTCCACCACCAGTTTCATCAAGGTGCGTTCCTGGCATTCGGTCAGGGTCAGCTTCATCGGCCGGAAACGGCTTTCGAAGATCACCACATCGTGCCCGGCCTCGCGCGCTTCTTCTTCAGTCAGCCCGACAGTGCCGATGTTCGGCAAGCTGAACACGGCAGTCGGGATCATCTTGTAATCCACCGGGCGATATTGCTCAGGCTTGAACAAGCGCCGCGCCACGGCCATGCCTTCGGCCAGAGCAACCGGCGTGAGTTGTACCCGACCAATCACATCACCGAGGGCCAGGATCGACGGTTCTGCGGTTTGATACTGTTCATCGACCTCGACAAAACCTTTCTTGTCGAGTTTGACTCCAGTGTTTTCCAACCCCAGGTTGTCGAGCATCGGACGCCGACCGGTGGCGTAGAACACGCAATCCGCCTCCAGCTCACGACCATCCTTGAGCGTCGCCTTCAGACTGCCATCGGCCTGTTTATCGATACGCTCGATGTCGGCATTGAATTGCAGGTCCATGCCGCGCTTGGTCAACTCTTCCTGCAAATGTTTGCGCACTGCGCCGTCGAAGCCACGCAGGAACAGATCACCGCGATACAGCAGCGTGGTCTCGGCGCCCAGCCCGTGGAAAATCCCGGCAAACTCCACCGCAATGTAACCACCACCGACCACCAGAACGCGCTTGGGCAGCTCTTTAAGGAAGAACGCCTGGTTGGAGCTGATGGCATGCTCGTGCCCCGGAATCTCCGGGATCTGCGGCCAGCCACCGGTGGCAATCAAGATGTTTTTGGCGGTGTAACGCTCGCCATTGATCTCGACCTGATGCGGATCGACGATTTTCGCGTGACCTTCATGCAAGGCCACACCACTGTTGACCAGCAAATTGCGATAAATACCGTTCAGGCGATTGATCTCGCGATCCTTGTTGGCGATCAGCGTCGCCCAGTCGAACGTTGCTTCACCCGGAGTCCAGCCAAAACCTTGCGATTGCTCGAAGTCTTCGGCGAAGTGCGCGCCGTACACCAGCAGTTTTTTCGGCACACAGCCAACGTTCACACACGTACCGCCCAGATAGCGGCTCTCGGCCACGGCGACTTTCGCACCAAAACCGGCCGCAAACCGCGCAGCCCGCACACCGCCAGAACCGGCACCAATCACATATAGGTCAAAATCGTAGGCCATTTCTATCTCCTCGGCAGGACACCAGCATACCTGCGAGCGCCCTTTGGGCAAGCGTTGCAAACTATTTGGGGCCGAAAAATGAAAAAGCCACCCGAAGGTGGCTTTTCAGTACAAGCAGGTCAGGCGCTATCAGTAAGCCTTGCCAGTCTTGTAGAAGTTCTCGAAGCAGAAGTTGGTCGCGTCGATGTAGCCTTCGGCGCCACCGCAGTCGAAACGCTTGCCTTTGAACTTGTAGGCCATGACGCAGCCGTTTTGCGCTTGCTTCATCAGGGCGTCGGTGATCTGGATTTCGCCGCCCTTGCCTGGCTCGGTCTGTTCGATCAGGTCGAAGATGTCCGGGGTCAGGATGTAACGGCCGATGATCGCCAGGTTCGACGGTGCATCTTCAGGTTTTGGCTTCTCGACCATGCTGTGAACGCGATAGATGTCGTCGCGAATCATCTCGCCGGCAATCACGCCATACTTGTTGGTTTCTTGAGGATCGACTTCCTGGATGGCCACGATCGAGCAGCGGAACTGCTTGTACAGCTTGACCATCTGGGTCAGTACGCCGTCGCCTTCGAGGTTGACGCACAAGTCGTCCGCCAGTACTACGGCGAAAGGTTCGTCGCCAATCAGTGGACGACCGGTCAGGATCGCGTGGCCCAGGCCTTTCATTTCGGTCTGGCGAGTGTAGGAGAACGAGCACTCGTCGAGCAGTTTACGGATGCCGACCAGGTATTTCTCCTTGTCAGTGCCCTTGATCTGGTTTTCCAGCTCGTAGCTGATGTCGAAGTGGTCTTCCAGGGCGCGTTTGCCGCGGCCGGTAACGATGGAGATTTCGGTCAACCCGGCATCCAGTGCTTCTTCGACGCCGTACTGGATCAGTGGCTTGTTTACCACCGGCAGCATTTCTTTGGGCATGGCTTTAGTCGCTGGCAGGAAGCGAGTACCGTAACCGGCTGCTGGGAACAAGCATTTCTTGATCATATAAGTCCTTGAAAGGGCTGTGTGTACGAGTTTCGGCGCAGTCTAATCAGGCGGCGTGCACCTTACAATGCCCCGCACTGGCTAACCGACGCCATCATAGAGAAATATTCTGATGGATAGTTCCGCAGATAAGCTGCACAACCTCTTATAGATAGCAGAGATCGACGATCTGCGCGGCCATCAGTCTAGCGACAATCTGCCCCACCCTACACCCATCGGCACCCGTTGAGGGCATTTGACGCTATCATTGCGCACCTGAACCAGCCAACGAGGCAGATAGATGTCGGCAGCAAAAAGCGTCAACGGGTACCTGATCAATCAGGCGAAAGACGGCCAGTGGTGGATAGACAGCGTCGGCGGCGAGAATATTGCCGGGCCGTTCCCTACAGAAGCGTTGGCGATTGAAGTGGCATCGGTGTTGCAGGATCAACCCGCAGCACCCAAGCGGCGCGGCAAGGACAAGCCTTGAGCTGAACCTGGCGCGACCGCAGCCCTGTCTTTGCACAGGGCTTTTTTGTGAATGCCTGCAACGAAGTGGCCAATCGCTATAACCTTTCGTTGCAGCCGCTGTCATAGCGTTTAGCCCCCATCACTGACGACGACCACGACATGAAAAAATTCTTGCCACTGATTGCGGTACTGGCCCTGAGTGGCTGCGCCACGTCCGAAACGACTTACCTGAAAAATGGCGAGCAAGGCCTGACCATCGACTGCTCCGGAGAAGCCAACGCCTGGGCCAGTTGCTACGAAAAAGCCGATGCCTCTTGCGCCGGCACCGGCTATCGGATTGTCGGTACCGACGGTACACCTTCGACCAAGGAAAGCGACAAAACCCTGGGCGTCGACGTCGGCAATTACAAGAACCGCAGTGTGGTGGTGGTCTGCAAGTAGGGCACCCAATGCCCTACATATGGATTTCGGCGAACTTGATCCCGAGCCCGCGTACGGTCTCGATCAAATCGTCGAGGCGGCTGAAGGACTCGACTTCATCGTTGTCATCCACCAGGAAAAAACTGCGCCCGGCGCTTTTCTTGAAAAATACGATCCACTCCCCCGGATTCGCCGGGTTCTGAATCACATGGGTGGCAGAGATATGACCCTCTGCGTGGCGCTCCCGCACCTGCTCTCGTTTCATGCTCGACTCCAGAAATGACAATGCCGTCAAAGTGCGACTTTGACGGCATCGATGCTGACCGGGGGTAGTCTATCAGCCGGAAATGCACGCGGTGGCGGCATTGCGTACATCCCATGGGCGCAACGGCACATTGGAGATGCGCTCATGCAGCTTGATGCTGCTGCCACCGGAGCGGTCTTCAATATCAAACACCGCTGCCGGCCCCGAGGAGAACTTCTGCGGCACAATAACCCGCATGCCATCCTTTTGCGGCTCGACTTGCAAGGCCCCACGGCTACTGGCCAACTTCTCGGTCAGGCACTGGGCGTACTCATGGGGTTTCTTGCCTGAAATCACGTTCATGGTAGGCAACGACGCAGTGATGTCCGAGACCGTCGCACATCCACCCACTGCCAATGCAAACGGTACGACCAGAACACCCCATTTCATATGAAACCTCCGATAAAGACCCTCCGACAGCACAAATGCTGTTTTTCTCCAAGGCTCCCTGCTTTTATCGCTCATAGAATTCCAAATAACTGTTTTTAATTGTCAAAGCGGACCCCGACAGCCAGATAATAACCTGTTCGGGCTGATAAACTGCGCCAATCGCCCATGCTATCGTTTTGATTTTGTAGAAAAAGCCCTTCTGGAGGCGCCTCATGAAATTTATCCACCAGCGCGAGCACCTCAACGAAGACGACATCGTCGTCATTCAGTGCTCCCAAATGTGCAACATCCGCTTGATGAACGACGCCAACTTCCGCAGCTTCAAGAACGGCGGCCGTCACACGTATCACGGTGGCGCATTCGACACCTTCCCGGCCCGGATCACCGCGCCGAGCACCGGTTTCTGGAACATCACCATCGACACGGTCAACCGCCGGCCGATCAGCGTGACCCGCAAGCCGACCCTGACGCACTCGATCAAGATCATCCGCCGCTCCAGCTCGAAGCTGAGCTGAACCCACACCAGAACAGGCAGGTATGACCGTGGCCCAGACGACCAAATACGTCATCAAATACAAACTCAACGGCGAACGTCGCTTCGAATTCGCCCAGCTTGAAAACGGCACCGCGGAAGAAGCCAAGGCTGCGCTGGACAAGCTGCATGGCCAGAGCGAAGACGTCATCAGCGAGATCAGCGTCAGCAAAGCGCTGTAACGCGATCTGGAGCGACAACATGGACGTCTGCTCCCCTCGCGAATTCGACCGCAAGCGCCGGAGTGCCCGCGCTCGCAACGCTCTCTAAACTGGCCGCCTCGACCTTTTGGTCAAGGAGTCAGAACCCTTGTTTACCGATCCGATTCACCACGATGCCCTCGACTGGGGCGCGCTTACGCAGCAACTCGACCAGGATGGCTGCGCGATCATCAAATCGCTTTTAAGCCATAAGACCTGCGATGAAATAAGCGCCCTGTACGACTGCCCCGAACCCTTTCGCTCGAAAGTGGTGATGGCGCGCCACGGTTTTGGCCGTGGCGAGTACAAATACTTCAGATACCCGCTGCCGGATCCGGTGGCCCGGTTGCGCAGCGCGCTCTACCCTCGACTGGTTCCCATCGCCAATCGCTGGTACGAATGCATGGATTTGCCGACCCGCTTCCCCGAATCCCACGAAGCGTTTCTACAACGCTGCCATGCCGCCGGTCAGGAGCGCCCGACACCTTTATTGCTGCAATACGGCCCGCAGGACTACAACTGCCTGCATCAGGATCTGTACGGCGAACACGTGTTCCCCCTGCAAGTGGCGATTCTGCTGTCAGAACCGGGAGAGGACTTTACCGGTGGCGAATTTGTGCTGACCGAACAACGCCCACGGATGCAATCGCGCCCGCAAGTCATCGGACTGAAGAAAGGTGACGCGTTGATTTTTGCCGTGAATCAGCGCCCGGTTAAAGGCGTTCGCGGCTATTACCGCGTGACCCTGCGTCATGGGGTGAGTCGCCTGCACAGTGGAAAACGGCATACCCTTGGAATCATCTTTCACGATGCGTTATGAGCCCATGAGCCCGATCACCTTCGATCTGTTTACCGACGCCGAACCTGAGCAGCAGCCCAGGCGCGAGCAGATCGGCGAACAATCCTACGTCCTCAGGGGCTTTGCCCTGCCCTGGCTTGACCGGTTACTACCGGCGCTGGAGGCTGTTCTGACAGCGGCGCCGTTTCGGCAGATGGTCACGCCCGGTGGCTTTACCATGTCGGTGGCCTTGAGCAGTTGCGGCACCTGGGGCTGGACCACCGACCGCAACGGCTACCAATACACCCGCAACGATCCGCAGACCGGCGCGCCCTGGCCTGAAATGCCCGAGGTGTTTTTCGAACTGGCCCAGGCGGCGGCGCGAGAGGCAGGGTTTATGGCGTTCGTACCTGATTCCTGCCTGATCAACCGCTATGTTCCCGGGGCCAGGATGTCGTTGCATCAGGACAAAAACGAAAACGCCTACACTGCCCCCATCGTGTCGGTGTCTTTGGGATTGCCGGCGACGTTCCTGTTTGGCGGCTTCGAACGCAGCGCCAAAAGCCAGCGGGTGCCGCTGTTTCACGGTGATATCGTGGTTTGGGGCGGTGTGGACCGTTTGCGTTACCACGGCGTATTGCCGATCAAGGAAGGCCAGCATCCGCGGCTGGGCGAACAGCGGATCAATTTCACTTTTCGTACCGCGGGATGAAGCATTCGAATTCGACCGCAAGACCCGGAGTGTGGCGTCTCTACCGGCTGGTTAATCTGCATGAAACGGGTCAACGGACATGAAGCCATGACAACTCAATCGCCAACAATCGCCACCGAAAACGATCCTCGCTGGGCCGCCGTGGTCGCGCGCGATCCACGTGCCGACGGGCAGTTTGTGTATGCGGTGAAAACCACCGGTATCTACTGCCGCCCCAGCAGCCTGGCACGCCTGCCGAAACCGCAGAACGTCGAATTCTTCGACACGGCCGAGCAAGCTCAGGCGGCGGGTTATCGCCCCAGCAAACGGGCCGCGAAAGATCACAGCGACGTCGCCGCGCAACACGCCGCGACCGTGGCCGCCGCGTGCCGTCAAATCGAATCCGCCGAAACGTTACCGGCGTTGAATGAACTGGCGGATGCAGCCGGTTTGAGCAGTTTCCACTTCCACCGCGTGTTCAAGGCCATCACCGGCCTGACGCCCAAGGGCTACGCCACCGCCCATCGTTCACGCAAGGTTCGCGAGCGCCTGACCGATGGCGGCACGGTTACCGATGCGCTGTATGACGCCGGATTCAATTCCAACAGCCGTTTCTATGAGGCGGCGGATCAATTGCTCGGCATGACACCCGGGGACTATCGCGCGGCCGGGCAGAACAACGACATTCGCTTTGCCGTCGGCCAGTGCTCTCTGGGAGCGATTCTGGTGGCACAAAGTGAGCGCGGAGTCTGCGCGATTCTGCTGGGCGACGACCCGCATCAACTGGTCTGCGACCTGCAGGACAAGTTTCGCCGCGCCAACCTGATTGGCGCCGATCATGAGTTCGAGCAGTTGATCGCCAAGGTCGTCGGCTTTATCGAAGCCCCGGCCCTCGGCCTGGATTTGCCGCTGGATGTACGCGGCACAGCGTTTCAAGAGCGGGTATGGCAAGCCCTGCGGGAGATTCCCGTCGGCAGCACCGCCAGTTACGCCGATATCGCTCAGCGCATCGGCGCACCGAAAGCCATGCGCGCCGTGGCCCAGGCCTGTGGCGCGAATAGTTTGGCGGTGGCGATCCCTTGCCATCGCGTGGTGCGCAGCGACGGCAACCTGTCGGGCTATCGCTGGGGCGTGGAGCGCAAGCGTCAGTTGCTGGAGCGCGAAAACGCGTCCGGGTCCTGAATGCCGATATAGACCGCTACGGACTCCGGGCCGGTGTAGACCTCGAAGTCCGTGGCGAACTTGCGGCGAACCTGCGGGTTGTCCTCGAAGTAGGCCCAGATAAAGCCCCAGGCCTGAATGACGCTATCGGGCATCGCTCCTTTTGCGCTGAACACCAGGTAATCGCCGCCCTCAACCTGAATCTGCGCAAAGCCCTCGGAGGGTGCGGTGACCGCCACTCCCGCGGTCACATCGAAGTGGCCCGACGCGTCGGACTCGTAGTTGGAATACACGCCGTACATAAAGGAATCCGGTTGTTTGTGGGCGATCTTGTCGAAAATATCCTCGACGAAAAACCGTTCCCACATAGGGCCGATACGTGCGGTATCCGGCTGCTGCTCTGCGGCATTGCGGGTTCGCACCTGCAAACCCGAGACGCTGAAGGGCTGCACTTCGCGCAGTTTTACATCCATTGCACGATATTTCCTTGTCGCTTCAGTTTGTCTGTTTGATGGGTACCGAGACGCTCAACGATTGACGTCGACCACCACCCGGCCGCGCAACTGCCCGGCAAGCAAGCGCGGCGCGGCGTCGATGGCTTCGCTCAAGCCGATTTCGTGGCTGATCAGCGGTAGCAAGGCGAAATCCAGGTCCTTGGCCAGGCGATTCCAGGCCAGTATCCGCCGGGCTTTGGGTTGAGTCACGCTGTTGATCCCGGCCAGGGTCACGCCGCGCAATATGAACGGTGCGACGGAAGCCGGAAAGTCCATGCCCTGGGCCAGACCGCAGGCGGCGACGGTGCCGTTGGCCTTGGTGCTGGCGCAAGCGTTGGCCAGTGTGTGGCTGCCGACCGAGTCGATCACCGCCGCCCAACGCTCCTTGGCCAACGGTTTGCCCGGCTCCGACAACGTGGCGCGATCGATGATTTCACTGGCGCCCAAGTGCTTGAGGTAGTCGTGTTCGGAGGTGCGGCCAGTGGATGCCACCACGCGGTAGCCGAGTTTGCTCAGCAGCGCGATGGCGAAACTGCCTACACCGCCGTTGGCGCCCGTCACCAACACCTCGCCCTGCTCGGGAGTCACGCCATTGTGTTCCAGTGCCAGGATGCTCAGCATCGCCGTGTAGCCGGCCGTGCCAATGGCCATCGCTTGCGCGGCGGTGAATGCCTTGGGCAGCGGGATCAGCCAGTCGCCATTCAGACGAGCTTTCTGCGCCAGCCCGCCCCAGTGTCCTTCACCCACACCCCAGCCATTGAGCAGGACTTGATCACCGATCTTGTAGTCCGGATGACTGCTGACTTCGACAGTGCCCGCCAGATCGATCCCCGGCACCATCGGGAATTTGCGCACCACCGGGCTGCTGCCGGTGATCGCCAGGCCATCCTTGAAATTCAATGTGCTGTAAGCCACACGCACCGTCACATCGCCCTCGGGCAATTGATCGTCAGCGATCTCTTGCAGCGTGGCCCGGTAACCGCTGTCGTCTTTGTCGATCAAAATGCCTTTGAACATCATTGCCTCCTGATGGAATCGCTCAGTTGTCGTGCTGTTGAAATAACACAGGGAACCCCATTACCGTACCCGACTTTAAGCCAATCCCCATCGGCTGGCGCCTTGCGGATCATCCTGTACG
The DNA here is from genome assembly GCF_024749225.1 of Pseudomonas sp. B21-019. Taxonomy (NCBI): domain Bacteria; kingdom Pseudomonadati; phylum Pseudomonadota; class Gammaproteobacteria; order Pseudomonadales; family Pseudomonadaceae; genus Pseudomonas; species Pseudomonas sp. B21-019. The sequence goes on along the minus strand of NZ_CP087193.1, from coordinate 2,960,600 downwards.
CATTAAAAACTCGACTGGCCTTGCGCCAGGCATTACTGATACATACTTGCTTCTACCGTCCCTGCCCTGTATCGACGTCGGAGAACACTGCACATGAACCAATGGCCAGACACCCGCATTCTTGACCTGCTCGGGATCGAGCTGCCGATCATCCAGGGCCCTTTGGCCGGCGCGACGACTTCGGCCATGGTGATTGCTGCGTGCAACGCTGGTGGCCTGGGTTCGATGCCTGCCGCGATGCTGAGCATCGAGCAGTTGCGCGAAGAACTGAAGACGATTCGCCAACACACCCAGCGCCCGTTCAACGTCAATTTCTTCTGCCACCAACCTCCGCCGCCGGATGAGCAGCGCGCCCGGGACTGGAAGAATCTGCTGGAACCGTACTACCGGGAATTGGGCGTCGACTTCGACGCACCGACGCCGGTGTCCAATCGCGCGCCGTTCGATAACGCGGCCTGCGAAGTGATCGAAGAGTTTCGCCCCGCAGTGGTGAGTTTTCACTTCGGCCTGCCGGAAAAGTCGCTGCTGGATCGGGTAAAAGCCACCGGGGCGAAAGTTCTCTCCTCGGCGACTACGGTCGAAGAAGCCATCTGGCTGGAGCAGCATGGCTGCGATGCGATCATTGCGATGGGTTACGAGGCTGGCGGTCACCGGGGCATGTTCCTCAGTGATGACTTGAGCAGCCAGGTGGGTACTTTCGCGCTGGTGCCGCAGGTCGTTGATGCGGTGAAAGTGCCGGTCATTGCGGCGGGCGGGATTGGCGATGCGCGGGGCGTCGCGGCAGCTTTCATGTTGGGTGCATCGGCGGTTCAGGTAGGTACGGCTTATCTGTTCACGCCAGAGGCCAAGGTCAGCGCGTCCCACCACAAGGCGTTGCGCACGGCCAAGGAAAGCGAGACAGCGGTCACCAACATTTTCACCGGGCGCCCGGCGCGCGGGATTCTCAATCGGGTGATGCGTGAACTCGGGCCGATGAGCGCCAAGGCACCGGCCTTCCCCTTGGCGGGCGGTGCGCTGATGCCATTGCGGGCCAAAGGGGAAGCGGATTTCAGCAACCTTTGGGCCGGGCAGGCGTTCACCCTGGGCGTTGAACTGAGCACGGCAGAGCTGACCCGGCGTTTGGCTGAGGAAGGATTGGCCAAATTGCTTCGCCGCTAATCAAGCTGCAACTAACAACAACCTGTGGCAAGGGAGCTTACCTGTGGCGAGGGAGCTTGCTCCCGTTCGGCTGCGAAGCAGTCGCGAGCTTTTGGGGCCGCTTCGCGACCCAACGGGAGCAAGCTCCCTCGCCACAGGTAAGCTTCCTTGCCATAAGTAAGCTCCCTTGCCACAAGTAAGCTCCCTCGCCACAGTTCGGTGCCAACCTTGCACTTTGCATCCGGCAAGTTCCGTTTACAGGCATTTCGCTATATATTCTGATATATAGCGTTTCACTCGCCTACCTCGGAGCCGTTTCATGACCATGCGTGCCTCACGTTTTGCCCCTGTGTGCCTGTTCAGCGTGTTCGCTTTCGGGTCCGCCCACGCGGATGAAGTCCAGGTCGCCGTTGCCGCCAACTTCACCGCGCCGATCCAGGCCATCGCTGCCGATTTCGAGAAAGACACCGGGCACAAACTGGTCACCTCCTTTGGTGCAACCGGCCAGTTCTATACCCAGATCAAGAACGGCGCGCCGTTCGAAGTGTTGCTCTCGGCGGATGACACCACTCCACAGAAACTCGAGACCGAAGGCGACACCGTCAAGGGTTCGCGCTTCACCTACGCCATCGGCACGCTGGCGCTGTGGTCGGCCAAGGAAGGTTATGTCGACGCCAAGGGCAAGGTTCTGAGCGACAACCAGTATCAGCATCTTTCCATCGCCAACCCGAAAGCCGCCCCATATGGCCTGGCTGCCACTCAGGTGCTGGCCAGGCAAGGCCTGACCGACAAGGTCAAAGACAAGATCGTTGAAGGCCAGAACATCACCCAGGCTTACCAATTCGTGTCCACCGGCAACGCCGAACTCGGTTTTGTGGCCTTGTCGCAGATCTACAAAGACGGCAAAGTGACCAGCGGTTCGGCCTGGATCGTTCCGGCCAACCTGCATGATCCGATCAAACAAGACGCGGTGATCCTCAACAAGGGCAAGGACAACCCGGCCGCCCAGGCATTGGTTGACTACCTCAAGGGGCCGAAAGCCGCCGCCGTCATCAAGTCCTATGGTTACCAACTCTAAATGACGCTATCGAGTGCCGATTACTCCGCGATCTGGCTGGCCCTGAAACTGGCGTCCCTGACCACGGTCATCCTGCTGATCATTGGCACTCCGATTGCGTTATGGCTGTCGCGCACCCAATCCTGGTTACGCGGCCCGGTCGGGGCGATCGTCGCCCTGCCCCTGGTGCTGCCACCCACGGTGATTGGCTTTTATTTACTGTTGGCTCTCGGCCCGAACGGGTGGATCGGCCACTTCACCCAATCGTTGGGGCTCGGCACCCTGACTTTCAGTTTTGCGGGGCTCTTGATCGGCTCGGTGCTGTACTCGATGCCGTTCGTGGTCCAGCCGCTGCAAAACGCATTTTCCGCCATCGGCACTCGCCCTCTGGAAGTGGCCGCCACCTTGCGCGCCAACCCCTGGGACACGTTCTTCAGCGTGATTGTGCCGCTGGCCCGTCCCGGTTTCATCACCGCGGCCATTCTCGGTTTCGCCCACACCGTCGGCGAGTTCGGCGTGGTGCTGATGATCGGCGGCAATATTCCCGACAAGACCCGCGTGGTCTCGGTGCAGATCTACGATCACGTCGAAGCCATGGAATATGCCCAGGCCCATTGGCTGGCCGGGGCAATGCTGGTGTTCTCCTTTGCAGTGTTGCTGGCGCTCTACTCCAGCCGTAAAACCAAAGCGGCCTGGAGCTGACCCATGATTCAAACGCGCTTGAAACTGAGCTATTCGGGATTTGCCCTGGATGTCGATCTTCAATTGCCCGGCCGCGGGGTGACTGCGCTTTATGGTCATTCCGGTTCGGGCAAAACCACCTGCCTGCGCTGTATCGCCGGCCTGGAGCAGGCTGAGCAGGGTTTTATCCAGGTCAACGATGAAGTCTGGCAGGACAGCGACAAGCGGATTTTCGTCCCGCCGCATAAACGCGCCCTGGGTTATGTTTTCCAGGAAGCCAGCCTGTTTCCCCATCTGTCGGTGCGGGCCAATCTTGAATTCGGCCTCAAGCGCATCCCTCGCCAACAGCGGCGGGTCGACATGGCGCATGCCACCGAACTGCTAGGGATTGGCCATTTACTCGAGCGCAATCCGCAGAATCTTTCCGGTGGCGAGCGCCAGCGTATCGGCATCGCCCGTGCCCTGCTCACCAGCCCCAAACTGTTGTTGATGGACGAGCCACTGGCGGCGCTCGATACCCAGCGTAAAAACGAAATCCTGCCGTACCTGCAACGGCTGCACGATGAGCTCGACATCCCAGTACTGTACGTCAGCCATTCCCAGGATGAAGTCGCGCGGCTCGCCGACCATCTCGTCCTGCTCAGCGACGGCAAGGCTTTGGCCAGCGGCGCCATCGGCGAAACCCTGGCCCGGCTCGATCTGCCGCTGGCGCTGGGCGATGACGCCGGCGTGGTGATCGAAGGGCACGTCAGCGCCTATGACGCCGACTACCAGCTGTTGACCTTGCAACTGCCCGACACCGACCTGAGCATTCGGGTCACCCACGCGCCGATGACCAAGGGCCAGGCATTACGCTGCAAGGTTCAGGCGCGGGATGTCAGCCTGAGCCTGCAAGGCGTCGAACAGAGCAGCATCCTCAATCGCCTGCCGGTCACGGTGATCAGTGAGATCGGCGCCGACAATGCCGCTCACGTACTGATCCGCCTGAATGCCGCCGGCACACCGCTGCTGGCGCGAATCACCCGCTACTCCCGGGATCAACTGGGCGTGCACCCCGGCCAGCAACTCTGGGCGCAGATCAAAGCGGTGGCGGTGCTGGCCTGAATCCGTCGCCGAGGCGTACTCAAAGGGGCACCGAACCGACGAACGACCCACCAGTTTTTTGCATGATTGCAACGGGCTTCTATGCTTGATCTGAACACGAATAGCTTCGGTGACGCCATGGAAGACATTTTCGTTGTGAAACGCTGCAACAAGATCATCGTTCATGGCCGCCGGGCCGGAGAAGTCGGTCATCCCCCGCCCGACGCCGCCGTCTGGTATCGCATCGTCGATACCCGCACTCGCGGCTTCATCGGTGACGGTTACGATCTTGAAGAGGACGCCAGGCGCGAATGTCGCAGGCTTAACGAGGCCAGTTCGCCGGTGTCGCACGGGTTGGCTTGACGCCGGCCACTTTCATTTTCCGGGTCTATACTTGAAGGAGCTGAAGGACCAGCGACCCATCGGCAGAAAGCTCGCTCCCCCGCGGGCTTTTTGTTGCCCTTTAGCCGATTTCCTTGAACGGAGGTGATTGTCATGTCCGAGAAAGAGTCTATCGCTACCCTGCTCACCCTGCTTGACTCCCGTCAGGCCCGCCTTGCTGCTGCGTGCAAGGAAATCGCCGACTGGGTCGATCATCAAGGGGGGCATCCGACAGCGCTCAGGATTCGTGACCGCTTGAACGACATCGAGAAGGACACGCCGCAGATTCGCAGCGCGTTGTCTGCACTCAAACATGTCGAGCCGCCACTGCCTCGGTTCAAATCAGGCGACCGCGTTATTTGAGCCAGGGACAGAGTCCAATTCAACACACCTGAGCGGTGACCTCTTCGTCACCGTGGTTATGCCTGCCTGCCAGACTCGCGCTACATCCCAACCCGGCCCAGTTTGCCGGGCTTTTTTTATTCGTGCCTTCGGCCATTTCACACCGTCTTCACAACCGAACTCCTACAGTTCACTTGCTCCTTTGAATAAATCCCCTGGCCCGCCCGCATGCGGGCCATTTTTTTGCCTGCCGTAACGCGAACGAACGCCCTCACCTGCCAGGTGTCGAACGCTTACACATCACGAAGGAGAATGTCCCATGGTCACTCACTTCAAAGTCGGCGGGCACCTGGCCTGCGGGCACAAAGGCAGCAACCTGACTTCCAGCAGCATATTGAACCGGGTGAAATGCAGAAGCTGCCGCAACACCGATGCGTACAAGGAAGCGCGCAAAGCCGAACGCAACGCCGCACGTCGGGCCGCACGCAAAGCCAAAGCCACCCATGCTGCCAATGACTGGCGCGCATCCTGGGTACAACGGCTGATCGAGATGCCCGGACTGCAACGGCTACCGCGTGGCTTTACTGGCCAGCCATTTGTATAGCTGACACGCCAGGCGTGAGGATTTCCTCTAGAAAATCGATAAACACATTGATCCGGCTGGATCCCCGGTGGTTGGGCAAGTACAGCGCGTTGATGCAGCTGCTCGCACTGCCGGGATTGACTTCGTAGTGTTCCAGCAATCGCGTCAGCCGGCCTGCGGCGACATCGTCGCGCACCAGCCAGTCGGCCAACAGGGTCACCCCGCCGCCGGCGATTGCCGCTTCGCGCAGGATGTCGGCGTTGTTGCTTTGCAGGCGGCCGTGCACATTGAGCTGGATGGTTTCCTTATCGCCCTGGAACGTCCAGCACTGGTGCGAACCAGCGTAATCAAAGCGCAGGCATTGGTGCTCGAGCAAGTCGCGAGGATGACACGGCGCCGTGTGGCGGCTCAGGTAATCCGGGCTGGCCACCACCCAGCGCTGGAAGGCCCCTACCCGTTTACTGACGATGTCTTCACTGACCACCGACGATCCCAGACGCACCGACACATCGATCTGTTCGCTCAGCAGGTCGCTGACCTGATCGCTCAACGACACGCTTATTTCCAGTCCCGGATGGCGCTCGAGCAATCGGCCCAGATGCGGCGCGATGATCCGCCGACCAAACTCGACGGGGACGCTGATCCGCAGGCGTCCTTGCGCCTCGCTGCCACGGTCGGCAACCACGGCATCGGCTTCGTCGATGGCGTCAAGAATCGCCACAGCCTTTTCGAAATAGGTTTGCCCGGCGACGGTCACGCTGGTGTTGCGTGTCGTGCGGTTAAGCAGACTGGCGCCCAGCTCGTTTTCCAGCCCCGCCACCTGGCGAGTGACCGAAGACGTCGAGATGCCGAGTTTGCGCGCCGCGGAGGAATAACCGCCGCAACGCACGGTTTCAACAAACATCTTCAATGCCAGCAACTTGTCCATAAGCGGAATCCGGTCAAAAGGGAACGGTGGTGATTGTGCATCACCGTTCGCCAACCGTCTTGTATGACGGTGCTTCACCGGATTCCCCGGCGCCTGGCGCTCAGGCATTGGCCTTGCGACCGAGGAACATCACCAAAGCCAGGGTCGGGAGCAATGCCACCGATGCGGCAGACAGGTTCCAGCCGAAGTGTTCGTAGAGCGGGCTCGCCACCAGCGATCCCAAGGCACCGCCAACGAAGATGCTGGTCATGTACACGGCGTTGAGTCGTGCCCGGCTGTGCGGGTCGATGGCGTACACCTCGCGTTGGCCCAGCACCATGTTCAGTTGCACGGCGAAATCCAGCAGCACCGCACACACCACCAGCCACAAGTAGCTGCTGCCGGGCAGCGCAGCGATCAACAATGAAGCCGGTGCCAGCAGCAGTGCGACCAGTGTTCCGCGGTGGCCGTGGCCGGCATCGGCCAAGCGTCCGGCAATCGGCGCAGCGACTGCACCTACCGCTCCGACCAGGGCAAAAATCGCCACCTGCGCCTGGCTGAAACCGTGGTGACGCATCAGCTCAATCGGCGCAAGCGTCCAGAACAGGCTAAAGCTTGCGAACAACAACCCTTGGTACAACGAACGTTGACGCAGCACCGGATGGCGACGAGCCAGGGTAAACACCGAGCCGATCAGCGCGGCATAAGTCGCCTGATGCGTCGGCACACGGCGCGGCAGCGCAGCCGCGGTGATCAGGGCGATGACGGCCATCAGTGCCGCCGCGCTGTAAAACACCCCGCGCCAGCCGAACACTTCCACCAGCAGGCTGGACAGCGGACGCGACAACAGAATGCCCAGCAGCAGCCCGCTCATGATATTTCCCACCACACGACCGCGCGTGGCTTCGGGTGCCAGATGCGCCGCCAATGGCACCAGAATCTGCACCGCAACCGAAGTAAGGCCGATCAGCAAGGAAAATACGAGGAACATCGACGGCGAGTGCGTCAGCCCGGCACACAACAGCGTAACGCTCGCCGCGAGGGTGAAACCCACGACCAGGCGCCGGTTTTCCATCAGGTCGGCCAGCGGCACCAGCAACAGCAGACCCAGCGCATAACCAAACTGTGTGAGTGAAACGATCAGGCTGGCATTGGCGCTGGACAGGCCGATCTGCGGCGCGATCAATTCGACAATCGGCTGGGCGTAATAGAGGTTGGCCACGACCGCGCCGCAGCAAAATGCCAGGAACGCGACCATCAGGCCGGAGAGTGAAGCAGGCTGTTCGGCCTTGGCCGCTGCTGCGGGGTTACCCGTGAGCATGATGACACCTCGTTGAGTTCGGGAAAGTGATGCCAAGGCTAAGGGCACGGGTCGATGCAGAGAATCCATGCCACCGGCAATGGAGTGATGCGCCATCCGCAACGACCCCGGCGTTGCTGTTGGCGCAAAGCGCTATTGCGCGACGTGGCAATACTCCGGCGCTTGCGCCTTCTCTACCCTTGGGCACTTGGCGCAGGGCACTCCATCAGCGCCCTTCCCCGGTTGCTCAAGGAGCTGTTCATGACCCCGAATCCATCCTCGATGCGCACTGCGCGTCTCTCGCGTTGCAAATCCTCATGAAGGGCAACTTCCTGAGATCCAGTCCCCTCTGGATCAGCGCAGCCGTCCTCGCTTCGATAGGCGCAATCGGCGCAGCGATGCTGATGTGGCGCCCGGCGATAGCACCGATTGAGCGCCCGCGAACGTTCGATGCCGCGCAATTGCAGCGTGGTGCGCGGGTGGTCGAAGCAGGCGATTGTGCGGTGTGCCATACGCGTCCGGGCGGTCAATACATGGCAGGCGGGCTGCCGCTGGTGACGCCGTTCGGTACGCTCTACAGCACCAACATCACACCCGACCCGCAGACCGGTATCGGCCAATGGTCACTGCCGGCGTTCGAGCGGGCGATGCGTGAAGGGATCGCCCGCGATGGCCACTTCCTGTACCCCGCCTTCCCGTACGTGCACTACCGGCGCATGAGCGAAGGCGACATTGCCGACGCGTATGCGTACTTGATGAGCGGCCCTGCCGTGAACTCACCGGCCATGCAAAACCGCATGAATTTCCCGATGAACCTCCGGCCGCTGGTGTCGTTCTGGAATCTGCTGTTTCTGCATGCAAAGCCGCTGACACCTGTAGTGCAGCAATCTGAAGCGTGGAATCGCGGACGTTATCTGGTTGAAGGCCCCGGCCACTGCGCGGGCTGCCATTCACCGTTGAACCTGATCGGTGCCGAGCAGTCCGGCGAAAGCTTCGCGGGCGGTGAGGTGGATGGCTGGGAGGCGCCTTCGCTGCTCGGCATGGCCCGTCGCGCAAACCCGTGGAGCACTGAACAGTTGGTCCGCTATCTGCGGGCAGAAGTGGTGGATGGGCACGGCACAGCCGCAGGCCCGATGCGCCCGGTCAGCCTCAGTCTGGCTTGCTTGCCGGTCAGTGACGCGGAGGCGATTGCCGAGTATTTGCTGAGCCTGCAAACCAAGGCTGCGATCACCGAAATCCAACCCGGCGCCGGGAGCGTTGAGACCTTGGACCAGACCAGCGGCGCCCTGCTGTTCGCCAGTGCCTGCGCCGGTTGTCATGCCCCTGCGGCGCCGATGCGCGAGATCGACGGGCGTCCGGCGCTGGATCGCACCTCGGCACTGCAAGCCCCAAGCGCACGCAATTTCCTGAAAACCGTGCTCGAAGGTGTGCCGGCAACTCCGGGCGTGCCCGGACCGGTCATGCCGCCGTTTGCCGCCAGCCTGGACAACGTTCAACTCATAGCCCTGGCGTCATACCTGCGCCAGCAAGCCAGGCCTGACCAACCCTGGACAGAGCTTTCTTCCACTATTGAAGCGATCCGTCAGGAGACGAAATGACCCAAGTCACGCTCAACGTCAACGGCTCGGCCCAAGCCTTGGAGCTGGAACCTGACATGCCGCTGCTCTATGCGCTGCGCAATCATCTGGGGCTGAACGGCGCCAAGTACGGGTGTGGTTTGGGCCAGTGCGGCGCCTGTACGGTCATCGTCGATGACAAGCCGGTCTTTTCTTGCGTGACGCCCTGCGCGGGCCTTGAAGGCAAGAAGGTTCGAACGGTTGAAAGCCTCGGTACCGCCGAACGTCCCGGTCCTTTGCAAAAAGCCTTTATCGATAAACAGGCGGCCCAATGCGGCTACTGCATCGCCGGCATGCTGATGCGCGCGCAGTCATTGCTGGAGAGCAATCCGCACCCGGACGAACAGACCATTCGCGAGCACATGGCAGGCAACCTGTGTCGTTGCGGCACCCACCTGCGGATTATCGAGGCAATCAGCCTGGTGGCCGGGCAAAACGGGAGCGCGAGATGACGATGGAGAACAAAGTTGACCACAGTCGCCGGGCTTTCTTGCGTGGGGGTGCCTTGCTGGTGGCGTTTACCCTGGTGCCGGCGGCGCGTCGTGCATGGGCCGATACCGAAGTGGATACGCTCGGCACGGTGGTGCTGGCACCTGATCTGCCCGGCAGCCTGCGCACCAATCCCTACCTCGATGCGTGGATCCGCGTGGGCCCTGAAGGCATCACTGTCTACACCGGCAAGGTCGAATTGGGCACTGGCGTCAAAACAGCCTTGCTGCAAATTGCCTCCGAACGTCTGGAGGTTTCGCCGACGGCGATCAACCTGCTGACGGCCGACACTGCACTGACGCCCAACGAAGGCTACACCGCCGGCAGCCACAGCATTTTCGACAGCGGCACCGCGTTGTTCAACGCGGCGGCGCAGGTGCGTGAGTTATTGCTGCAGTCGGCCGGGCGCAGCTGGGAGGTGGCACCGCCACTGTTGACGACGCAGGAGGGCGTCATTCACGGCCCTGCCGGACAACGAATGTCCTACGCTGACGCCGTCAAAAACGTCGATCTGCACCTCTATGCCAAGTCCGAATCGCCGGCAATGCCAGCGACGGGCTTCAAGCTGATCGGTCATTCGCTGCAACGACTGGATATTCCGGCAAAAGTCAGCGGAGGCCCTGCATTTGTTCAGGACATTCGTCTGCCGGGCATGCTGCACGCTCGGGTCATTCGCCCTCCTCGTCCCGGTTGCACGCTGGAAGCCTTCGACGCGGAGTCGATCAAAACGTTGTCCGGGGTTGTGCAGGTGATTCGCGACGGCAATTACCTTGCCGTGGTGGCGCGTGATGAATGGCAAGCGATCAAGGCCATGCGCCACGGATATGAATCGGCGCACTGGAGCGGTGGACAAGCGATACCCGAGTCACGGGACGTCCACACATTGCTCGAGCGCCTGCCTTCACGCCGCTACCCGATCAGCCATGAGGGCACGCCACAGGAAGCGACCGACAATCGCTATCGAGCGCGCGTGACCAAGCAATACCTGATGCACGGATCCATCGGCCCGTCCTGCGCCGTGGCCTGGTTCAAGGACGGCACCCTCACCGTCTGGACCCACACCCAAGGCGTGTATCCGCTGCGCGCCGGGATCGCCGAAATGCTGCGGCTACCGCCCGAGCGCGTTCGCTGTATCCACACCGAAGGGTCCGGTTGTTACGGCCACAACGGCGCAGACGATGCAGCGGCCGACGCGGCGTTGATTGCCATGCGAATACCGGGCACGCCGGTGCGGGTGCAGTGGATGCGCGAGCAGGAAAATCTCTGGGAACCCTACAGCTCGGCGATGGTGACTGAAGTGCAGGCCAATCTTGATGCTCAAGGTCGACTGCAGGACTGGAATTATGAACTGTGGACCACGCCGCATAACGAACGCATCGTCAACGCGGGCCGGCTGCTGCCGGCGCGACTGCTGGCCCGACCGTTCACCTCCGCGCCTTCGGTGCCCATCGCTCAACCTGAAGGCGACGGCGATCGCAATGCCGTGCCGCTGTACACGCTGGCATCCACGCGCATCAACATGAACTTCGTCACTGAGATGCCGTTTCGCACCTCTGCCATGCGCTCGCTGGGCGCGCACATCAACATCTTCGCGATCGAGGCGTGCATCGATGAGCTTGCCGCCAGGGCCGGGAGCGATCCGGTGGCCTTGCGCCTTGCCCATCTGGCGGATCCCCGGGCGCGGGCCGTGGTGGAGCGCGTGCGCGACGCCATCGGCTGGTCGCAAAAAAGCAGCGAACCCGGCGCGGGCATCGGCTTTGCGTTTGCCCGCTATAAAAACATCATGGGCTATTGCGCGATCGCGGTGCGCTTGCGCGTACATCCGCAGACCGGCGAGGTGCAGGTCGATCACGTCGTCACGGCGGTAGACGTCGGGCAAATCGTCAATCCCGATGGCCTGCGCAACCAGGTGGAAGGCGGGATCGTGCAGTCCACCAGCTGGACGCTGTATGAAAAAGTCGCCTATGACGCCGGGGGCATACGCAGCTACGACTGGAGTGGCTACCCGATCCTGCGCTTTTCGCAGGTGCCGAAAAAGGTCGACGTGCACCTGCTCGACCAACCGGGACAGCCGTTTCTCGGCGCCGCCGAAATCGTCCAGGGACCGATGGCCGCCGCCCTCGGCAATGCCGTGGCGAACGCTACCGGCCGACGCTGGCTGAACCTTCCTTTGACCCGCTCGGAGCAACCGTCCTGACCCTGCGCAGCGTTGCGTTTCACGCAATGCAGCGTAGAGGCTGATGCGGATTATCAAGCGGCATGCAGCGGATTAACTTACGGCCATACGGTGCCTGGCCAAACGTCCATCGCCGCCCTGCTCCCTCTTTTCGACACCCGGAGAAATTCTATGACGCAGCAACTGTTCCAACCCATCGCATTGGGGCCATACACACTCCCGCACCGAGTGGCGATGGCGCCGTTGACACGCTCTCGTGCCGGGCAACCGGGCGATGTCCCGACGGCCATGAACGCCGAATATTACCGTCAGCGTGCGAGCGCCGCATTGATCATCACCGAGGCGACGCAAATCTCCCGACAGGGCCAAGGCTATGCCTGGACCCCGGGAATCTACAGCGATGAGCAGGTACAGGCCTGGCGCGAAGTCAGCAGCCAGGTGCACGAGGCCGGCGGTTTGATCTTCATGCAACTCTGGCACGTGGGCCGCGTGTCGCACCCAAGTTTCCAGCCTGACAATGCCCTTCCAGTGGCCCCGAGCGCATTACCCGTGCCGGGCAAGACGTTCATCGTCGACGCGGATGGCAACGGTGTCTGGGGCGATGTGCCGGTTCCGCGGGCACTGGAAACCTCGGAGATCGCTGACATCATCAACGACTACCGCAGGGCCGCGCGCAATGCGCTGAGTGCCGGAATGGATGGCGTGGAAATTCACGCCGGCAACGGCTATCTGTTGGATCAGTTCATCAACAGCAACAGTAACCAGCGCGAGGATAGCTACGGAGGTAGCCTGGAAAACCGTGCGCGCCTGTTATTGGAAGTGGTTGCTGCCGTCGTCGACGAAGTCGGTGCGCAGCGCGTGGGGGTACGCCTCACGCCGATGGGACGCTTCATGGGCATGGGCGATGAGACGCCGCAAGCTACGTTCGGCCACATCGTACGTTCGTTGAACCAGTGGAATCTGGCCTACCTGCACCTCGTCGAGCCTGCCGTCGTCGGCACCGTCAAGGACGAGAACTTCGATCCGCGCTGGGATGCAATCATCGGCCAACTGCGTGCAGCGTGGGACGGCGTGCTGATGATCGCCGGTGGCTACGACCCCGAGACAGCGGAACAGGCCTTGATCGACGGCCGCGCGGACATCATCGCGTTCGGCAGACCGTTTCTGGCCAACCCTGATCAGCCACGACGAATTCGCGACGGGTTGTCGCTCAATGCGCCGGATCCGAGCACCTTCTTCGGTGGCGATCAGCGTGGATACGTGGATTACCCGGCTCACTCCTGACAGGTGAATCCAGACCATCAATGCACCTTGGCGCGCCCGTGGACGCCTCGTCCGACGGGCAGGAGCGCCGCGCCAAGGAACTGATGCTGCGTGCAATCAGCCGCAGCGTTTGCATCAGCGAACTGGCTGAACAATGCGCTCCAGCACAACCTCCAGTGGATGGCGCAATTGCGTGTTGGCAAAGCGCTTCACCTGACTGCGGCAGGAGTATCCCGTCGCCAGCGCCTCACCTTTTTTGTCCAGCTTGCCGGCCCATGACTGCTCGAAAATGGTCCGCGAGGTGTCCTGGTTTCGGGCTTCATGACCGTAGGTTCCGGACATGCCGCAGCAGCCGGTCGCCTCAGTCGTCAGCTTGAGCCCGAGTCGGGCAAAAACGGTTTCCCATTGCGAAGTGCTGGCCGGGACATTGGTTTTCTCGGTGCAGTGCGCCAACAAACGGAATGTATCAGTCGCCGGATGCGGATTTTCCGGCAACGCATCGCAGAGCCATTCCTGGGGTAGCAGGACCTTTGGGCAATCGTTGAGCCCCGGTACTTTCTGATATTCCTGGCGGTAGACCAGGGTCATTGCCGGGTCCAGCCCCACCAGCGGCACTCCACAGTCGGCGAGCGCCTTGAGCTGATGGGCGTTGCGGATCGCCGCCTTGGCGAATGCACCGAGGAAACCCTGCACATGCAAAGGCTTGCCGTTGGCGCTGTAGGGCGCCAGAAACACCCGATAACCCAGCTGATGCGCCAACTGAATGAAGCTCGCCAGCAACGGGGTTTCGAAGTACCGGGTGAAGGCGTCCTGCACCAGCACCACGCTGCGCTCACGTTGCGCGACAGTGAGCTCGCGCAAGGCTGGCACACTGGCGACAGCGACCTTGCAGCGGGTCAGCGTGGCCTGCAGGTTATGGCGATTGATCAACGGACTGTCGAGCATACCGACCTGTCGCTCAAGCAGACGGCTCACCCATTTCGAGCTCATCACCGCGTTGTACAAACCTGGCGCGTAGGCCATGTAAGGCAGGGTGAACTCCAGCGAGCCGATCAAATAGTCGCGCAGCGGGCGTTGATAACGACCGTGGTACAGCTCCAGAAATCGCGAACGGAATTCCGGCACGTTGACCTTGACCGGGCATTGTCCCGCACAGGATTTACAGGCCAGACACCCCGCCATCGCGTCGTAGACCTCATGGGAGAAATCCGCCTCGCCACGCGAGCGCGCCAGGTTATTACGCAACCGCGTTGGCAACCCGCTCAGCCACGACAACTTGCCTCGGGCCGCTTGCAGCACATCGATATTCGCCGCGCCTTGCAGACGCAACCACTCGCGAATCAATGAGGCCCTGCCCTTTGGTGAATGCTGGCGTTCACGGGTGGCTTTCCACGACGGGCACATCGCATCGTTGGGATCGTAGTTGTAGCAGGCGCCGTTACCGTTGCAGTGCACGGCGGTGCCGAAGCTTTGCCAGACGCGCTCGTCGATTTGCCGGTCCAGGTCACCACGCAGCGTGACTTCGTTGACCTTGAGCAAGCCTTGGGCGGCGTCCGGCGGAGTGCAGATCTTGCCGGGATTGAGCTGATTGTGCGGGTCGAACGCCCCCTTGAGCGATTGCAGCGCCGGGTACAGCTCGCCAAAAAACTCGGGGACATATTCCGAACGCAAACCTTTGCCGTGCTCACCCCACAGCAGCCCCCCATAACGCCGGGTCAGCTCGGCCACGGCATCGGAAATCGGCTTGACCAGAGCGGCCTGGGCCGGATCTTTCATATCCAGCGCCGGACGTACATGCAACACACCGGCATCGACGTGACCGAACATGCCATAGGCCAGGCCATGGCTATCCAGCAAGGCGCGGAACTCAGCGATGTAGTCAGCCAGTTTCTCCGGCGGCACGGCGGTGTCTTCGACGAAAGGCTGCGGGCGAACCTCACCGTCGACGTTACCCAGCAGCCCGACCGAGCGTTTGCGCATGGTGTATACGCGGGTCACGGCTTCGGCCCCTTCGGCCAGGGTGTGGCCCAGTCGCTCAATCGTCGTGTCGGCCTGCAGATGCTCCACGAACGACGCCACGCGAGCATTCACGTCTGTCAGGTCTTCCCCGCTGAACTCCACCAGATTGATACCCAGCGTCGCGCGCTCTGCGTCCGTCGGGAAGTACTCGGCGACGCTGTGCCAAACGATGTCTTTCATCGCCAGCATCAACACTTTGGAGTCCACGGTTTCGATGGACAACGGTTTGTGCGCCAATAACGCATTGGCGTCGCGCAACGCATCCATGAAGCTGCTGTAGCGCACGTTCACCAACACCGAATACTTGGGAATCGGCAGCACGTTGAGCTTGGCTTCGACGATGTAGCCCAACGAACCTTCCGCACCGCACAGCACACTGTTGAGGTTGAAACGCCCGTGCTCGTCGCGCAGGTGCGCCAGGTCGTAACCGGTCAGGCAGCGGTTGAGTTTGGGGAATACCGACTCGATCAGGTCGGCCTGGCTTTCCTGAATGTGCCGCGCCGTCCGGTACACCTCGCCGATGCGGCCGGGTTGCGTGCAGGCCACTTCCAGCTCCGCGTCGGACAGAGGCCGGCTGTGCAGGCGCTCGCCACCGAGCAGCACACTGTGCAGTTCCAGCACGTGATCGCGGGTCTTGCCGTAGGTGCAACTCCCCTGGCCGCTGGCATCGGTGTTGATCATGCCGCCGACGGTGGCGCGGTTGGACGTCGACAGCTCCGGGGCGAAGAACAGCCCATGGGGTTTGAGCGCGGCATTCAGCTGGTCCTTGACCACGCCCGCCTGCACCCGCACCCAACGCTCGGCGACGTTGATTTCGAGGATGGTGTTCATGTGCCGCGACAAGTCGACCACGATGCCATCGGTCAATGACTGGCCGTTGGTGCCCGTGCCGCCACCTCGCGGGGTCAGCTTGATCTGGCGAAAGCGTGGTTCGGCCATCAAGGTCGCGATGCGTGCGATGTCGTCCGCGTCCATGGGGAACACCGCCGCTTGCGGCAGGCGCTGGTAAATCGAGTTGTCGGTCGCCAGCACGGTACGGGTGGCGTAATCGGCGCTGAGCTGGCCACGAAAGCCGCTGGCGCGCAGGGCCTGAAGAAATTCCGGATAGTCTGCCGCGAGTGCAACGGTGGGCAACTGAGCGATCATCGCAGGCTGTTCTCTTGTCGGTCTAATCATGGGAAAAAATCAAAACACTTGTCGCCTGAGCATTAATGGGTCAGCCTCAGGTCGTCGGCTACGCCAATGATCCTGTAGGCTCTGGCGCCGGACAAACGGATAATCCTGCCGCTATCGATGACTTTTACGAATGAATTACCGTCACCTCACGCCCTCGATGTCGTTGCTGCTGGCCTTTGAGGCCGCCGCCCGCCATGAAAGCTACACCCGCGCCGCGATGGAACTGTCTCTGACCCAAAGCGCCGTGAGCCGGCAAGTCCAGGCGCTGGAACAGCAACTGGGCCTGACGCTGTTTCGCCGTGAAGGCCGGCAAGTGCAGTTGACCGATGTCGGTCGTCTCTACCAACGGGAAATGAGCGAAGCGCTCGGACGCATCCGCAGCGCCACGCTGCAAGCCATGGCTTACCAATCCGGCAGCGGCACCTTGCGCCTGGCCACCTTGCCGACCTTCGGCTCGAAGTGGTTATTGCCGCGCCTTCATGACTTCTACAAAACCCATCCCGGCATGCTGGTGCACATCAATTCCCGGATCGACGCCATCGACTTCGAAACCAGCGGTATCGATGCCGCGATCGTCGTCGGCAATGCCGATTTGCCGGGCCTGATCAGCCATCGCCTGCACACCGAAGAACTGATGGTGATCATTTCTCCAGAAGTGGCCGAGCTCCATGACGCCTGGACGCCGGAGCGCATTGGCGCACAGACACTGCTCAACGTCGCAAACAACGCCAACGTCTGGGGCGAGTGGTTCAGCCACCACGGCCTGCCCCATCGAATGATGCGGCTGGGGCCGAGTTTCGAACTCACCTCGCACTTGATCCAGGCCGTCAGGGCCGGCATCGGCATCGGTTTGGTGCCACGTATTCTAGTGGCCGACGAGTTGGCCAACGCAGAGCTGATCAGCCTCGACCAGCCGTTCGCCAGCCAGCGCAGCTACTACCTGACCTACCCGCCGCGCAACGAAATGCTGCCATCGCTTATCGCGTTCCGTACCTGGTTGCTGGAACAGATCTGAACGAGCGCAAAGAACAGGCTGTCCACTTTGTTCTTCTATGATGTCCATCAGTTGCGCGCGCAACTGCAGGATTTTTGATGCGTTGGTGGCAAGGGAATTGAGGAATCCATGACTGACCGCGAACAACTCCATCGAGATGGCTTTGCGCTGCTCCGTCGAGCGATCCCGACCGAGTGGCTGGGTGACCTTCGTGCCGTGTTCGATGCGGGCGTGAAGCCGGCGGACCAATGGCCAGTGCCGCGCGGCATGGATTGGCGTCATTCGCTGTTGGATTCTGATTCGAAGATTCAGGCGGTGTGTCGTTTGCCGGAGCTGCTGACGGTGGTTGGTGAGCTGATCGGAGAACGGTTTTTCCTCTCGCAGGTGGAGGGTCGCGAGCCCCTTGCTGGTGGCGGTCATCAGCTGCTGCACCGCGACTTGTCGGCCCAACGGCCAGGCGACATTGTGAACGCCATTGCTTACTTCGACGATTATGGCCCTGAGAACGGCGCAACACGTATCGTCCCCGGCAGCCATCGCCCTGACCAGGAAGCGCCGCCGTTCGACTTCAATGACGAGTCCCGGTCTGTGCAGCTTTCAGGCTCTGCTGGAGACATCCTGGTGTTTGATGCCGATTTAGTGCATGCGGGCAGTCTGAACTCGATCGGCGCACGCCGTCGCTCCATCCTGATCAGCTATTTTTCGGAGCCTTTATACGCGTCACACCTGGAAACGGTGAGCCTGCGCAGTATCCGGATGGACACGACCGATCGGTTCGACCCTTCGGATTTTGCCTGCTCAAGCCATCAAGAATAGCGGACCGAAAACCAACAAGGAGTGCCTGCCATCAATGGCAGCCCCCACCACACCCGTCCAACTGACAATCGGACGGGTGTGGTGGCCTTGATGGATTCTCCAGGGGGGATCCACCCCTACAGCTGGGACTTTTTTTGTGTCCGCCACTTTCCTGGGGCATATTGAATTTACTGGAGAACATTCGGGTGAAATGGGCTTGATCAGCAAACCCGCACTCCAACCCCACTTGAGAAATAGAAAAATCAGTTTGCTCAAGGAATTCTTTCGCTCGGGTTAATCTTGCAAGCTGAAGCCAATCACGTGGGGAGTGGCCCGTAGCATTCTTGAAAGCTCGGGAGAAGTGACTTCGTGACAAGGAACACTCCTTGGCTACGGCCGAAACCTGAATGCCGCAATCAAGGTTTTCCATCATGACTTCTTTTGCTTTTCGCTCCTGCCAATAACTCAGTCTGCCCGGCCCGTTATTGGTCGCTATGAGTCGCAGATTGGCGCATGCCATCGTCATGATCGGCTCAGCGCCAAGCCCGGCGGCACCGATTGCGATGGATACCCGTTTGTCGCCTCCCTGGCTGGACTTGAAGACTTCTACAACGTCCACGTCGTTCATTGTGACCTCTCAATGTTGGAGACGAGGTCTATTGTGGCCAGCATCATTTTAGCGAAAGCGCTTGATCGGGCCGTCCATGCGCCCGTTTGGGCCAGATCGTTAGCGGGGTTTGCGTAGCCCGCTTGGGGTTAGACCCAGGTGGCGCTTGAACAGTCGAGCAAGGTATGAGGGGGAGTCCAGGCCTACCGCGAGGCTGACTTCGAGGATCGATAGTGAAGTGCATGAAACAAGCCGGGCGGCCGTTTCCACTCGGGTGCGGTTGGTGAAATCCAGCAGGGTTTCGCCCGTAATGTCTTTGAAGATACGAGTAAGGTGACGCCGTGACAGGTGGAACTCATGCCCAATCGACTCAATATCCAAATCTGTTTCCAGATTCTCCTGAATGTAGCGCTGTATGTCGCGAACCAGCGTCGCCTGCTGTTGATGTTCACTCGGCTGCGGCAGTGTCTGCTGACAAGCGATAACCCGCGCGCACTCCTCGAAGAGCAGATGATTGAGATGGGGTAATTGGCGCTTAAAGGCCTGCGCAGATGCACTGCCTTGCAGTTGGTCGTACAGGCGCAAGATACTTTCCAGCGCCTCGGTTCCTTGCCAGATCCCCGATCGATTTACCTGTTTGGCGAAACCGCGGTAACCGTTCATCTGTCCTTGATGTTTGATGTAAGAGGGATCGACATACAAGGTCATATGTTTCTCCCGCCCCGGAGCCGCTTGGGTTGCGTGTGCAAAGTCTGCCGGCACAAAGGAAAACAACCGGGGCGAAACGTGAGAAGTCTGGCTGCTTTCGGTCGACAGGAACAGCCCACCCTGGCGTGGTAAGAGCAGCATATGACAGTCGTGGGCGTGCCAATCCACGGCGTAGCCACTGGTGTCGCTAGTCTCCAAGTGAAACATTTCGGGCGACTGACCACTGAGCTTGGACGACATATAGGCCATAAAGCAGCCCCCTTAATAACAGTGGACCGCTGCAATAGCCTCGTCGGGGCAGTTCTGAGCGGCGGATGGCGAATATCGGTAACAATGGGTGCATCATTATCATATATACCTTCCCAACACGGCACGACCAGACCAAAGCGCTCCTCCCCCTTGATATTCACTGCTGTCTTGGCCATATCCAATTGGTATTGCGCTGGCTTTACCTCGCGGTCACTGGGTGAGCATGGCGTATCGTCCTTGGGTCAACAGAACGGAGGCTGATATGAGAGATGGCACGGACAAAAGAGTTGTTGTCATTGGCGCGGGCATCGTGGGTGCGTCCCTCGCGTATCACCTGACCAGCAAGGGCGCGAATGTCATTCTGGTCGAGGCTGGAGGCATAGCGTGCGGCGTGACTGGAAGCTCATTCGCATGGATCAACACTTCACACAACGGGCCCGATCCCATTGCACAGTTGCGTGATGCAGCAATCGAAGAGTATCGCCGACTCGAAACGGAGCTGCCTGGCCTGAAGATACGCTGGACAGGTTCCCTGTCTTATGGCGCGAACTCAGATGGCGTGCAGCCAGCCTCAGGCTGCCAGCCTTCGGCAATACCGGTATCGCGCTCGCGGATTTCCACCCTTGAACCCAACCTCAAGAATCCCCCTCAGCATGCCTTGTATGCAGCACAAGAAGGTGCGCTGGATGCTGTAGAGGCCACCCATGCCTTGATCGCGGCTGCCCAGGCTCATGGGGCAAAGGTTCTCACGCAGACTCGGGTGCTCGGCTTTACCACTCGGAATGCGAAGGTGACGGGAGTCGAAACCGCAACGGGCATCATCGAAGCCGACATTGTCGTACTGGCCGCAGGGGCTGGCATCACCAAACTGACACAGATGCTAAACGCGCCCCTTCCAATAGAAGCCTCTCCTGCCATATTCATCCGCTACAAGACACAACCTCATCTCGTGAACACCATCATCTCCAGCCCTGAAATGGAGGTGAGGCAAAGCACGGAGGGTACGTTGCTGGCAGCGGAAGATTATTTGGGAGACGCTTTGGAAAACCAGCCAGCAGCAATAGCGCTAAGAACCGCCAAAGCCATCCAGAACGAACTTCATGGCGTAGTTTCCATTGAGCCGGAATTGGCTCGCGTCGGACTGAGGCCGATGGCTGTCGACGGCATCCCCATCATCGGGTATCTACCCACTCTCGGCGGGGTGTACGTCTGCACCATGCATCCCGGAGTTGCCCTGGCTGCGATAGTGGGCCGCCTTGCCAGCGAGGAGATCATCGACGACAAGGCCTTTGCTGCCCTTGGCCCATGTCGTCCCGAGCGATTCTTTGCGGAAAAGATTTTTTGATTGCGGAAAAAACTAAGGGCCTGCATGAGAAACCTCATGCAAGCCCTTGATATTCATGGTGCCCGGCTGTTCTGGGATGACCGGTACTTGCTCAGTTACTGGTCGCCGCCAAGTTCACACACAGCGGAACTGGCCGCTCTCATGCCCCACCTGGGCAATTAAGGCCGCCATCCGCAGCCGGGTATTGATCTGGTATCGGTCCATCGCCAAATTCAACACAGACGCAAAAACGCCGGCTTATTTGCCGGCGTTCGGGAGGATCTGCAGCAGTTGCTGCGCGGTGATGGGCATACGCTTTCTCCGAAATAAATAAACGTAGTGCGGCAAGGTGTCGCCGGTAATTCTTCGATCGGGTAGGATGTGCGCGCCCAGGAGACAGACCTGAACACATGGAATTTCCAACGATGACATCTATTGCCAGCTCAAAACTAAGCTCGCTAAAACAAACGCCTCATCACTTAAAGTACCGATCAGACATTGACGGTCTGCGCGCCATTGCAGTTTTGAGCGTTGTGATTTTTCATCTTGGGCTTGGCTTATTCCCCGGCGGTTTCGTCGGCGTGGATGTGTTTTTTGTGATATCTGGCTTCTTAATCAGCAAGATCATCTACACGGAAACATTCGCAGGGTCTTTTTCGATAACTAATTTCTATGTACGGCGCGCTCGTCGAATTTTGCCGGGACTGTTATCGGTACTTGTGGCTTGCTCAATTTGCGCAGGATATCTTCTTTACCCGAGTGAGCTTGTGAGCTATGCGAAGTCTGTAATTTCAACCGCATTGTTTTCGGCAAATATATATTTCTATGCGACATTGAATTATTTCGGCCCTTCGGCCACAGAGATCCCACTGCTGCATCTTTGGTCGCTCGGCGTGGAAGAGCAGTTTTATATCCTGTTTCCTTTGCTCGCCATCGCCATGGCCGCATCGTCGCGAAACCTTCGAGTCGTTATTTTCTCGCTCCTGCTTGCATCCATGGCGTCGTCAGCATGGCTTCTGACGACAGACCCGTCCGCAGCGTTCTACCT
The DNA here is from genome assembly GCF_024749225.1 of Pseudomonas sp. B21-019. Lineage (NCBI taxonomy): Bacteria > Pseudomonadati > Pseudomonadota > Gammaproteobacteria > Pseudomonadales > Pseudomonadaceae > Pseudomonas > Pseudomonas sp. B21-019. The sequence continues at coordinate 2,938,665 of NZ_CP087193.1, read as the reverse complement.
TCTGCCATTCAGGGCTTTTGAGATGCTGATTGGTAGCGCACTTGCACTGCCAGGACGCCGTAGTACGCCGAGCAAGACCATCTCAGTTTTGGCTTGTGCTTTCGGCTTGATCTGCATTTGCGTTGCAGTTTTTGGCTATGACAAGGCAACCCTATTCCCAGGCCTTGCCGCGCTCCTCCCATGCATCGGGGCAGCGCTGATAATCTATGCCGGCGAGCAGAAAAACACCCTGTCCCAAAGGGTCCTGGGGAATGAAGTTCTTGCGTCCATAGGCAGAATTTCCTATTCGCTTTATTTGGTCCATTGGCCTGTTATCGTTTTCGGCAAAAGGGCATTCCCGTATGCTGATCAGTACACATTCGCGGCGGCAGCATTTGCTGTCTCGGTGCTCCTTGCTTACCTAAATTTCCGATACATCGAGCGGCCGTTTAGAGGTCGTAGCTCGATACAGCGCCCGAAAAAAGTCCTTGGCGTATCTTTTGTGGCGCTTGCTTCTGTAGTGTTTATCTCAGGGCTGACCGTTTACAAGGGAGGGTTTGCTGGAGGGGCTGACCACCGCGTCAAAAAGGCACTCTCATATCTCAATTACAACACAAAGATCCTATATAAGTCCGGCACTTGCTTTCAAACCGCAGATCAAGCTCCAGGAATTGTTGATATAAGCTCTTGCCTACCTAGCGGCAACACTAAAAAGGTAATGCTATGGGGCGATAGTCACGCAGCACAGTATATTTCTGGACTATCAAAAACTTTAAAACAGCAAGGTTATTCTCTTGGCTTTCTTACGGCCCAATCATGCCCGCCAATCATGGGCGTCACGGTTCTATCAAACCCAAGATGCGGTGCTTTTAATGAAATGGCTTTGCCGGTTATCCTCAAGGAGAAACCGGAAATAATCATTATGGCTGCAAACTGGGTAGCCAATGACGTGACCATGGATCTATTGGAGCTAACCATTCGCAGGCTGTCAGACACCGGCATAAAGCTGGTAATCCTTGGCGAGGCTCCGCTTTACAAGCTCAACGTGCCAGCAATGGTTGCAGAAAGAATCAAGGCAGGCCGTGAGGACTTTCTTTCGAGCGAAGAACTCGAGCACGCCTTTCTCGACAACTCCAATAACGTGATGCGTCCACGCTTCTCAAATCGACAGGACGTCAAATTTATATCGGTCATGGACATCATGTGCCCGGGGTACAAGTGCCCGCTGACAACACCTGACGGCACTCCGGCAGCCTTCGACATAGCCCACCTTACCGAAGAAGGCTCCGCGATGTTTGCCGAGAAGCTGACGCCAGCCATCCTGAATTAACGGCGCAAGCCACTACAAGGATTCGGCTGATCGAGACTCAGGGCCCGCAACAATCACCGGTACGGCTGGAACAATCGGCCAAACCGGCGAGGCATTCCAGCCTGGCTTCGTGGTTACCTTGCCCACGGCGAACTTATAGGCCTTCCAGGCTTTAAGGTTCACCAGTAGCCTCGTCCTCTTCGGTCACCTCGCCGGCGTCGATGCCGTAACCAGGCGTGTCGATGCGATCTTGAATTCGCGTGATCTGCGTTACCGCGACAGCGTTCTTTGCAGCCAATTCGGCCTTGGCTTCCACCAGGTGCAGCGCGGCGGCAGCAGCCTTCATCTCGACGGCAATCAGTTGGGACCAGTCGATATTACTCATGGCCAGCTCCTTGTTAGGCCGGATCGGGATCTGTCAATGCCTGATTGAGGAGCGCTTCGACGAGGGTGTACCGCTCCAGGCCCCCACAAAAGAATGGCCCGGCGCGCTGCTCATTAACGCCAAGCTGCACACGGTGAAGATTGAGCGTTGGTATATGGGCAAAGAGGGCAAGCTCACCGACCGGATGGCCGAACTTCAAGCCATGGCCGACACCGACGACGAGGGCCTGAAAGAGGCCTTGCAAGACACCGTAGATGCAATCCTGGGTGAGTTCGAGATGAAGGCCGACAACATCGTCATGCTGCGCCGCAATATCGAAAGCGATATCGATGCCATCAACAAAGAGGTCGAGCGGCTCAACGAGCTGAAACGCGTGAAGAAGAACAGCATAAGCCAGGCATGCAGGAGGACCTGCCGCCCCACCTGGTGCGCGAGAACAGTCTTCCTCTTGGCTGGCCAGCATGACAACCGCCTTCTGCCGCCACGCGCGGTACGGAGCAGCTCATGAACATCCAGTTTCTATCCCACGAGGAGGTTTGCGAGCTTACCGGCGCGCGGACGAAGGCAGGTCAGATCCTCAACTTGAAGAAGAATGACGTCCAACACACGACCAAAGTGAACGGCTGGCCAAGTGTTACCGCGATGGCAGTGACCGCAGTCGGTACGCTTGAAGCGGAAAAAACCGTATGAAACACGTAAGGCCAGCTGACATGGGACGACGACCAAGTAAATCCGGCTCAAGCCCGGCTGCGAGAGCGTAAGAAAGCCAGCGGGCGGGTCTTCTATTATTACGACACTGACGAAAGGACCGAAAAGAAATCCCTCTGGCAGCGATTACGGTGATCATGGAGTACGCTAAGCTCGAGCGTGATCGCACCACAACTGAATTGGTCGTCAAGGCCATCACTTTTAGTGAATTGCGGACCAGAAACAAACAAGGGTTTGCATTAGCTTTCGCCCGCAAACCCTTGATTTTAGATGGTGCCCGAAGCCGGAATCGAACCGGCACGCCCTTACGAGCGGGGGATTTTAAGTCCCATGCGTCTACCAGTTTCGCCATTCGGGCGGTAGCGCTTGTGCAACAGAGGGGGAAATATATACATCCCGCCCCGGTGAAGCAAGTTCACAACCCCCTTTTCAAGACTAAATCTTGCAGGACTGCGAAAATAAAAAAGCTCCGTAGATCATGGACCTACGGAGCTCGTTTAAAGTGGAGGTCGAAGTCGGAATCGAACCGATGTAGGTGGATCTTCAATCGATCAACAAAACAAGCTATTTCAATAGGTTAGCATCATTATCGTTCTGCAAGCTACTGATTTTCAAGGTTCTGTAAGCCGCGCGGCACACGGGACTGCTCCATGGCTGCGGAGCTGCCCGGCGCCTGATTTTGTGACTCATCACGCCAACCTCGTCCGAAAATAGACCTGATGCCGAGTTACCAATTGATACCAAAAACGACAAGCAAAGACGCTTTAATCGACTAGCCTTGCCGTACTAAACGCCAACGGAAGGGCAACCTGGATGATCAAGTTTGGAGCCGAGCGACCGGCAGAAACGCTGTACCCCAGTCTTTACGATGAGTTCGAGATCAGCAAAAAACCCTATTGGTCATCTCCCAGGGTGCAGGAAAAGGCCATGATCACGGCTCGCGCCAGCGCCATATTTAAACTGCTCAGGTTGGGTACTCGGTCCAACCCTCAGTGAGCATTTCGGCGCGATATGTGTCCTCATCGATTGCTTGCGGAAATGCTCGTTAGCGGTCGATCTGGAACCGCCTCATCGCCACGTTAAGGGCAGGTGCAAAAACGCCGACGCTGGTGCCGGCGTCGGAGAGGATCTTCAATAATTGTTGCACAGCAACAATAATGGCATTTTGCCAAGATGCGTCCAGTGATTTGGTGTAGAATCCGCATCGATCGGCGCGACCCACCAATTTAGCGCTCAAAAAAACAAATAACATTCTCGGTTTTATATGCCTAAACAAATCATGGATAGAATTGTATTTTTGGATTGCATGCGAATATTTGCCTTTATTGGCGTGCTCGTCGGCCACCGAATGTTCCCAGACGTCTACTATGCATCTATCGATGAATCACTACATATCTCTTTACGGTATGTTTTATCGGCAATCTCTCCATTAGTTTGGTCTGGTGCTGCAGGGGTAATCGTTTTTTTCATTACATCTGGCTACGTCATAACGCATGTACTCCAGTCCGAGAACACAACAGAGTTTCTCATAAAACGTTTTTTCAGAATTTATCCATTATTTATTTTCGCCGTCATCTGCGAGGCGCTGGTAAATAAATTCGTTAATGGAATCCCGCTCCCTCCAGCCTGGCAATGGATTCCACACCTCCTTCTTTTAGGTGACCTGTTTGCAATTCCAACCTCACTATCTGGTGTTGAGTGGACGTTGCGGATTGAGGTTGCTTTTTATGTGTTGATGGCGCTATTCAAGGCGTCCGGCCTGATGCGCAAGCAGCAGTACCTTCCAATGGTATTTGGCGCTATTGCTGCAACCTTGTATTTCTCTTCGCCATTCCCTAACTCACCAGGGCTCACCCTCGGATACACCACGCTTTATGCTCCGTTCCTCTTTTTAGGATCGTGTATTTATCTGCTGGAAACCGGCAAAGCCAATAAGAATGCCTGCATCGCATTAATGATATGCATCGTCTTGGCATTCTGGACTATGACGACCAAAATCCAGCCATCATTCAATAACAATAATCACTCGATGTATGCACTGGCTATTTTCTTCTCTGCATGGCTGATTCGAGACAGAATACAAGATGGCCCACTTATCAGGCTCACCTCAAACCTGACGTACTCAGTCTATTTATTCCATAACTGGGCATGGCCTTATTTGGCAGAAGTCGTGAGCAACTTGGGAATCACCTATATCCCGCAAAAAATACAAATAGTCATGATCCTTGTAGTCATTTGCTATGTACTACATAAAACAGTAGAAACGTACGGCCTTCGCGCCGGGAGAATTGTAGTAGCCCGCTACCGCACTGCAAAGACCATCAACAGAATCAAACAAGTAGAAACTGCCAGCTCTTAACCCCCCCCTATAACGATTACTCCAATACACTCAACTATCACGCGGGGATTGGAACCCCTGCCCTTGCCATAGCTGGCAAAGTGGTGAAGTAGCTTCTGTACCTATCTTCAGATGCCACGAAGGCTGCCGCGGATGGTGACCTTGAGCTTTCAGCGACGATTAGCAAATTTCAGTTCCGTGAAACCGACCGAAGACGGCTAGTGAAATTGACGATATCACTGACGCAAGTGCCCCGCTCGGTCACTCAGTTCGAGGGATAAAAAAGGTTTATCACCGCGTGTGGGCCCATCGTAAAGCCAACAACGCAATCCATTCATGCGGAACACTTCACTTTCCTGAAGGCATAAAAAAACCCCGTAGATCATTGATCTACGGGGTTTTTAATAGTGGAGGCCGAAGTCGGAATCGAACCGGCGTAGGTGGATTTGCAATCCACTGCATAACCATTTTGCTATTCGGCCTCAAACATCTGACGTTCAGTAGCACAACATCAAACGTGTAAACTCGTATCTGGAAACAAGATTCTAATCTAGCTCCCAACCCTTTGAAATCTAAGGGGTTTTCGTGTTCCTGAATCAGGAATGGACGCAATTCTGGACTGGTTCGAAAGGCATGTCAAGAACTGGAAGAAAATAATTCCAGATGCGCTAACGCCACTACCCGGTTGCTTTCGAGACTAACACTTTAGCGCCACAGAAAGCGCTACCCACCGCAAGATGCGCGCTGCAACCGCTGTCGATACTCGCTGGGTGTCTCGTGCATTTCATGGCGAAAGTGCCGATTGAAATTCGACAAGTTGGCGTACCCCACTTCAAAGCAGATATCGGCAACGCTGAAACTGCTTTGCGCCAGCAAACGGCAGGCGCGCTGGACTCGTAGTTTGCGCGTCAGGTCGACGAAGGTATGGCCGGTGGCGCGCTTGAAGAATTTGGAGAAGGCCGGCTCGTTCATGTCCAGGCGCTGGGCGATGACCGACATCCGCAGCTCGTCAGCGAGGTCGTTCAGGATGTAGTCGAAGACAATGCTCATGCGCTGAGCCGTCAATGCGTCGAGCATGGGCGCGTACTGCAGGCTGGCAAGCGTCTGTCTCTCGCTGTTGGGGGCCGATGCCAGCAGTTGCAGCAACGACAGGAACAGGCACAGTCGCTGCAAGCCATGGCACTGGCCGATTTCTTCCAACAGTCGGGCCGCCTTCTTGCGGGTGTTGCCTTGAAATTCGATGCCCTGCGCCGCCTGGCGAAACAGGCTTTGTAACTCGCTGAGTTCCGGGACCTTGTCACGCAGTTGCATCAGCATCTGGCCATCGAACTGCAACACCACGTCACGGCCGGTAATCACCTCACCTTTACCCAGATCGCTGATCCAGTCGTGAGGCAGGCCCGGGCCGATGAGGGCGACATGCCCGGCTTCGAATACGCCGATGTAGTCACCAGCCAGAAGCCGACCGCTGCCTTCGCGGATCAGGTGGATCTCGAACTCCGGATGATGGTTCCAGCGCGCCAGGTCGAAGGGATAGTCGTGTTCGTACCAACGAAAGCTGTGCTGGGGCTCGTTGAGGATGACTTCAAGCGCTGGCGGCTTGTCTGCGGTTACGTGATGGTTCATCACCCTGGCGATTCCGTTTTTGTTGGTTTTATCAAGGTACCGCGAAGCCTGGGACGAGTCGAAGTCTCGGGACGCTGACATGAGACTCGCACTAACGACGCCCGGCGCCTAGCACGTTACATGGCGCCCACTGATACTTTTTTTCCACGGTCAAAAAAGTATCAGCGGCGCGTATGCCATTCATTTGTTCGCTGCCTGGGTAGCTGCAATTCTGTAGTCAACCCGGTGCGGCTATGCCCCGCCTCGTGGATTACAACAACAATAAAGCTTCTGCCGCCCAAGGCGCAGAGCGGAGATCACGATGAAGATCATTCCAAGCGCGCTTTTTCTGTCCGCCGGCCTGTGCTCTGCCCTGCTCTGCCAGGCTGCTGAAACGGTGACCATCGCGACCGTGAACAACAGCGACATGATCCGCATGCAGCGGTTGTCCAAAACATTCGAACAGCTGCACCCCGACGTAAAGCTGAACTGGGTGGTGCTCGAAGAGAACGTGTTGCGTCAGCGCCTGACCACCGACATTGCCACTCAGGGCGGCCAGTTCGACGTGCTCACCATCGGCACTTACGAAACACCCTTGTGGGGCGCCAAGCATTGGCTGGAGCCGATAAAGGAGCTGCCCGCCAGCTATGACCTCGAAGATATTTTCCCTGCGGTTCGCCAGGGACTATCGGTCAACGACACGCTCTATGCCCTGCCGTTCTATGGCGAAAGCACCGTCACCTATTACCGAACCGACCTGTTCAAGAACGCCGGCCTGAGCATGCCCGAGCACCCGACCTGGACGCAGCTCGGCGAGTTCGCCGGCAAGCTGCACCGGCCGGATAAAGAACAGTATGGAATGTGCCTGCGCGGCAAGGCCGGTTGGGGTGAGAACATGGCGCTGCTGACGACCATGTCCAACGCCTTTGGCGCGCGCTGGTTCAATGAGCAGTGGCAGCCGCAACTCACCGGGCCGCAATGGACTGCCGCCGCCAACTTCTACGTCAACACCCTCAAGCAGTACGGCCCACCGGGTGTGTCGAGCAATGGCTTCAACGAGACGCTCGCCCTGTTCAACAGTGGCAAATGCGCAATCTGGGTCGATGCCAGCGTCGCCGGCTCCTTCATCACCGACACAACGCAAAGCAAGGTGGCCAATGATGTTGGTTTCGTCGCCGCGCCAACAGAAGTCACCGACAAGGGTTCGTCCTGGCTCTATGCCTGGTCACTGGCCATCCCGGCGACATCCAGACACAAGGAAGCCGCCAAAGCCTTTGTGACCTGGGCCACCTCCAGGGAATACATCCAACTGGTTGCGAAGACGGATGGCATCAGCAACGTACCGCCGGGCACCCGCATGTCGACCTACAGCGACGCCTATTTGCAGGCGGCACCCTTCGCCGGTGTCACGCTGAAAATGATGCAGAACGCCGACCCGGCACACCCGTCAGCCCAGCCCGTGCCCTACGTCGGCATTCAATACGTGACCATTCCCGAATTCCAGGCAATTGGCACGTCGGTCGGCAAGCTGGTATCCGCGGCGCTCACCGGGCAGATGCCGGTGGAACAGGCCCTGGCTTCCGCGCAGCAAAGCACCGAACGCGAGATGAAGCGCGCCGGTTATCCCAAGTAGCAACGGCGTGACGCAATCACTGTGGGTGCGAGCTTATGTGGCGAGGGGGCTTGCCCCCGTTGGGTCGCAAAGCGTCCCTAAAACCAGTCACCGCGATCTTTAGTCAGCAACGCGGTGTCCGGTTTACGACTGCTGCGCAGCCGAACGGGGGCAAGCCCCCTCACCACATAGCCCGCTCCTACAGGGATTTTTCGCAGACTAACGACTGGTTTTGACGCCCTCGATTGGGCAACTCTTTAGCTCTTACGATTGGATGGGAACAATGAAACGTCTAGAAGGAAAAAGCGCCCTGATTACCGGTTCCGCCAGAGGAATAGGCAGGACCTTCGCGCAAGCCTATATCCGCGAAGGCGCCAGGGTCGCGATCGCCGACATCAACCTGGAGCGTGCCCAAGCCACGGCAACCGAGTTGGGGCCCAATGCCTATGCGGTCGAGATGGACGTGACCGATCAGCAATCCATCGACGCAGCCATCGCCACGGTAATCGCCACCACAGGCAAGCTCGACATCCTGATCAACAACGCGGCGCTGTTTGATCTCGCGCCGATCACGGAGATTTCTCGCGACAGCTACGAACGGCTGTTCTCGATCAACGTTTCCGGCACCCTGTTCACGTTGCAGGCCGCGGCCAAGCAGATGATCCGCCAGGGCCACGGCGGCAAGATCATCAATATGGCCAGCCAGGCCGGGCGGCGCGGTGAAGCGTTGGTCGCGGTGTATTGCGCGACCAAAGCGGCGGTGATCAGCCTCACGCAATCGGCCGGTCTCAATCTCATTCCCCATCACATCAACGTGAATGCCATCGCGCCGGGGGTGGTGGACGGTGAGCATTGGGACGGCGTCGATGCGCTGTTTGCCCGCTATGAAAACCGCCCGCTAGGGGAAAAGAAACGGCTGGCAGGTGAGGAAGTCCCGTACGGGCGCATGGGCACGGCGGATGACCTTGTCGGCATGGCGATTTTCCTCGCATCGGCCGAAAGCGATTACATCGTGGCTCAGACCTATAACGTCGATGGCGGCAACTGGATGAGCTGACTGGCCCTGATGACAGGGCCAGCCGATGCCTCAAAGGCGAAACCGATCCACCGACTGCGAGAGCTGTCCGGCCAGGCTGGACAGTTCATCGGTGGTCGAGGCGGTCTGGTTGATCACCTTGCTGTTGCCTTCGGACATGCCGGCAATCATTTCCACCTGGTGCGCGATTTCGTTGCTGGCCAGGCTCTGCTCGCCGATCGTGCGGCTGATGTCATTGACCAGCTCCGTGGTGTTGAGCGTGGCCTGGAGGATTTCGCGGATGGCGCGCTCGACGTCGGCGGTCACCGCCATGCCCTTGTCGACCTGTGCGACGCCCGCCTCCATGCTGCTGACCGCCTCGCGGGTGCTTTGCTGGATACGCGCGACCATGGTGGCGATTTCCTGGGTGGAGGCGCTGGTGCGGCCCGCCAGGCTACGCACTTCATCGGCGACGACAGCAAAACCACGGCCCTGCTCACCGGCACGGGCGGCCTCGATGGCGGCGTTAAGCGCCAACAGGTTGGTTTGATCGGCAATGCCCTTGATCACCTGAATGATGCTGAAAATCCCCTCGGACTCCTTGTCCAGGGTGCGGATCACCTGGGCCGACTGCTGCGCCGAACGGGCAATCCCGTCCATATCGCTGACTACTTGATGAATCACCCGACCGCCGTCCTTGGCCAGCTCCTCGGCTTGGTTGGCCATGTTCAGTGCACGCTCGGCATGCCGGGTGATTTCTTCGATGCTCGCAGTCATTTCGCTGGCCGCCGCGGCCATGGTGCTGGCGGCGACGCTTTGCTGCTGGCTGCTGCCCGCGACCTGATGGCAACCGCTGCTCAACCGCTGGCTCATGCCACTTACGCCATGGGCATTGCTACGAACCACTTCGATCATGCCGCGCAGGTCGCGCTGCATGGTTGCCAGGCTGCGAATCAAGGTGCTGGCTTCATCCTTGCGGGTGGGTTCGACGATAGGCTCGCTCAGGTTGCCATGGGCGATGCTGTCGGCAATCCGGCTGGCGATCTGCAACGGCCCCATGATGCTCAGGATGACCGAACGTCCCAGGGCGAGCAGCAGCAACAAGCTGGCAATGAGTACGACACCGAGGGTGAAGTTGGCACTGCTGATGGTTTGCCGAGTGCCCGCGCTGGTCTGTTGAGTGTTGGTTTCGATCAGCTCACTGAGGGTGGCCATCTGGCTTTCCAGTTGGCTGAACGCGTTATTGAACGTGCCCAGTTGCTGTTGTGCGGAATCCGGATTATCCAGCGCCAGCCCGACAATGCGCTCGGCGGCACTGATGTACGTATCGAGGCTTGGCTTGATCTTGTCCAGCGCGGCCTTGAGGGTGTCGTTGACCGGCAGCTTGAGGTTGTCACCGAGCATCTCGCGAAAGTGCGCGGCATGCTCATTGAGTGAGCTGCGCACCTCGGCCTTGCTGCTGGGGCTCTTGCCCAACCCTACCAGCATCGCCGACAGCACATCGGCGCGCAGTGCATCGTGCATCATGTCGGCTTCGAGGTGATTGCGCAGCGCGGTCATGCTGACCTCGTTGTCACTCACCGCTTCAGCCATCCGAGTGTTACCGACATAGCTGACCAGACTCACGATCAGGGCGGTGAGCAAGCCAGTGCCGATCAACAAGATCAAACGTAATTTTATGGACACTCGATGGTTCCCCTGTCGGCAGGTACGTGGTCGGCTAATTGCCTACTGTTGGGGTTATCGACTGTTCCAACCGGTTACTTAGACTTATTTCCACGCAAGCCGATTTTTGCGACCTACGGTATGCGCGGGCTCAATGCCCGCGAATGTAGTGCTCGAGTTGCCGTATCAAATCGGCCTGCTCGACGATGGCTTCCTTGACCAGATCGCCGATCGACAGCAGCCCGATCAGTTCCCCGCCCTCCAGCACCGGCAGATGACGCAAATGACTGTCGGTCATGACCTCCATGCAGCGCTCGATACTCTGCAAACTGTCGGCGGTCACCACCGGCGCGCTCATGATCTCGCGCACCGGCGTGCCGACCGAAGAACGCCCCTGTAAAACCACCTTGCGCGCATAGTCGCGCTCGCTGATGACGCCGACCACCTGCCCTTCTTCGATCACGGGCAGCGCGCCGACGTTCTTCTCGGCCATCATTTTCAGGGCGTCGAGGACCATTTGATCCGGTGCGATGCTGTGCACCTGCTGGTTTTGCACGACCTTCAGTTTCAGCAACTGTGCGGCTGTTTTCATCAACGTTCTCCGATACGGTTCAGCGCGACGGTCAAGCCGCCGCAACTTCCACGACGCCGGCGTTCAAACGCACCGGCCACACCCGAAGGCGCTGTTCGGGGTATTCCAGGCAGCTGCCGTCCTCGAGACGGAAATGCTGCTTGTAGATCGGCGACGCCACCACCAGATCGCCCTTGAGGCTGCCGATCAATCCGCGGCCAATCACGTTCGCGCCGGATTGCGGATCATGGTTATCGATGGCGTAGAGGGTGCGGCCTACGGCCTGCGGCAGGTAGAACAGCGCCACCTGGGCGCCATCGAGCCAGACGACAACGCCGGAGTTGCTGACCAGATCCTGCTGGCTGCACACCGCCTGCCAGGCCTGGGCATTGGCTGCGGTGGCAAGGGCATCGACACGCTGGGTAGTGGACTGGCTCATCAGGCATTTTCCTCGGTGACAGGGATAAGGTTGAGTTCGGCGGCCATGATCGGCCGGCGTTGACCGCGCTCCTGGACAAAATGAATGTCCGGGTCCGGGCGCTGATCGTTGACGAAGGTGCGGAAGCGCTTGAGTTTTTCCGGGTCTTTGAGGGCATTGGCCCATTCGCATTCGTAGCGGTTGACCACCAGTTGCATCTGCGACTCAAGTTCTGCGCCAAGCCCCAGGCTGTCGTTGATGATCACGTCCTTGAGGTAATCCAGGCCGCCCTCCAGGCTTTCGCGCCAGACCGAGGTGCGCTGCAATTTATCGGCGGTGCGGATGTAGAACATCAAGAAACGGTCGATGTAACGGATCAGGGTTGCATCGTCCAGGTCGGTGGCGAACAACTCGGCGTGACGCGGACGCATGCCGCCGTTGCCGGCCACATAGAGGTTCCAGCCGTTCTCGGTAGCGATCACGCCGACATCCTTGCTCTGCGCCTCGGCACATTCACGGGTGCAGCCAGAAACGGCGAACTTGAGCTTGTGCGGCGAGCGCAGGCCTTTGTAGCGATCTTCGAGGGTCAGGGCCATTTTCACGCTGTCCTGCACGCCGTAACGGCACCAGGTGCTGCCCACGCAAGACTTCACGGTACGGGTCGATTTGCCGTAGGCGTGCCCGGTTTCGAAACCGGCCTCGATCAGCTCGGACCAGATGTCCGGCAACTGGTGCAACTGCGCGCCGAACAGGTCGATCCGCTGGCCGCCGGTGATCTTGGTGTAGAGGTCGTATTTCTTCGCCACCACGCCGATCGCGATCAGCTTGTCGGCGGTGATCTCACCGCCAGCGATGCGTGGCACTACCGAATAGGTGCCGTTTTTCTGCATGTTGGCCATGAAGGTGTCGTTGGTGTCCTGCAACGGCACCAGCGAGGCATCCATGATCGGCTGGTTCCAGCACGAGGCGAGGATCGAGCCCACTGCCGGTTTGCACACGTCGCAACCGGTGTGTCCACGGCCGTGCTTGGCCAGCAGTTCTTCGAAAGTGATCACCCCTTCTACCCGCACCAGCGCATAAAGCTCCTGGCGGGTGTAGGCGAAGTGTTCGCACAGGCTCTTGTCGACGCTGACGCCACGGGCAATCAGTTCATGCTCGAACACTTGCTTGAGCAGCCCCGCGCAACCGCCGCAACCGGTGCACGCCTTGGTCTGCGACTTGAGCAGGCCCAGGTCGGTGCAGCCGCCATCGATGGCCGAGCAGATCGAGCCCTTGGTGACGTTATGGCACGAGCACACCGTTGCCGACTCGGGCAACGCGCCCGGGCCCAAGGTTGGCGCACCGGCGGACGAAGGTAGAATCAGGCTGGCCGGCTCCGACGGCAAGGCAATGCCGTTCTGCATGTATTGCAGCAAGGTGTCGTAATAGCTGTTGTCGCCGACCAACACTGCACCGAGCACACGCTTGCTGTCGGCATCCACCACCAGCCGGCGGTAGCTGGCCGTCGCTTCATCGATGAACTGATAACTGCGCGCGCCCGGTGTCTGCGCATGGGCATCGCCGATGGAGCCGACGTCAACACCGAGCAGTTTGAGCTTGGTCGACATGTCGGCGCCCTGGAACGGCTCGGCGGCTTGATTGCACAGCAGCGACGCGACGCCACGGGCCATCTGATAACCGGGGGCGACCAGGCCGAAGAGGCTGCCATTCCAGGCGGCACACTCGCCGATAGCGTAGATATTCGGATCGCTGGTCAGGCACTGGTCGTCGATCACCACGCCGCCGCGAGGACCAATGTCCAGCGCGCATTGGCGGGCCAATGCATCTTGCGCACGGATGCCGGCGGAGAACACGATCAGGTCGGCTTCAAGAAATTCGTCGTTGGCAAAATTCATCCGATAACGGTACTGCTCGCCAGCACTGATCGACTGCGTGCCACGGGACAGGTGCACACCCACACCGAGCCGCTCGATTTGCGCCTTCAGCGCCAGGCCGCCCTGCTCGTCGAGTTGCACCGGCATCAGGCGCGGGGCGAATTCCACCACATGCGCTTCCAGGCCCAGGCTTTTCAGGGCATTGGCCGCTTCCAGGCCGAGCAGGCCACCGCCGACCACCACGCCACGCCGGGCATTGGCCGCAGCAGCACGAATCGCGTCGAGGTCTTCAAGGGTGCGATACACCAGGCGCGAGTCGCCTTCTGCGCCTTCAATAGGCGGCACGAAGGGATAAGACCCGGTGGCCAGAACCAGTTTGTCGTAAGCGACGCAACCTTGCGCGGTAATCACTTGGCGCCGAGCGCGGTCGATTTCCAGCACCGGCACACCCAGATGCAGGGTGACGCCCGGCGTCTGATAGAGAGAGGCTTCGCCCAGGGCCAGCGATTCGGCATCACGACCGCCGAAATACTCGGACAGATGCACGCGGTCGTAGGCACGCATCGGTTCTTCACTGAAGACATGCAGCCGGTAGTGTTCGAGGGCGCCGCGCTCGATGAGCTGCTCGACACAATGATGTCCGACCATGCCATTGCCGATCACGATCAGCGTTTGCAGTTTGTTCAATGCGGCAACATTGGAATTCATAGTAAGCACCCAGCCAAAGCCAATCACGGATAAAAAAGCAAAAAAAAACGCCTGAAACCTCTCGGTTTCAGGCGTCTTTGCCTGTTCTTCGCGGTGTTCGACCTGGCGCCTTCGCCTGATCCACCGATGTTGCCCACGACCTGCCCGGCCGGTCGATCTTCGTTGATCGAGTGGGCTGCCCCTCTTTTTCAGATGAGGCTGAAGGGGGAGAATGCAGCCTTTGTGCCAGTCTGCAGCGCACGACTTCCTCAGTTCTGGAAAACCGACTGCTGAAGGATGGGGGAATGTGATGAAGACCGCGAACCAGGCGGGGTTCATCAGGCGCGAGTCAACGTTGCAGGCCCCCGCGAGTGGGTGGGCGGACGTTGGAGCTGAAGAAAGGAATAGCTCGGGGATCCGCTTCGCACTGGTGCACGTTGTCAGGCATGGCTCTTTAAAAGTGCATGCGGCTACGCCCTGCTTGGCATTTCCCGGTGCCATTCGGGCAAGCGTCAATGCCGATTTGTAGCAGCTGTCGAGCCTGCGAGGCTGCGTTCGGCTGCGCAGCAGTCGTGAGTCCGGCTGACGCGGTCTGCCTGACACACCGCAATTACTGGTTTGACGACTGCTGCGCAGCCGAACGCAGCCTCGCAGGCTCGACAGCTTCTACAGCGAGCTCGTCGCTGCTCAACTTACCGGCCCGGGCAAGCGTTGCCTTCAGCAGCATCGCGTATTTGTATTTTCAGATATATCGAGGCCGCGACGTTTTGGCGCATGCCGGCAGGCCATCGATTAAGCGCCGCAGGGCAACAGTTTGTTAACATCCGTGCGCTTTTTTTCGTCTGATTGATCAGCCACTGTAGATTCCCCCGTCGCTACACAGGATGCTTTTGTTCATGAGTACGTTGTATACCCGTCGCACGGTCCTACAAGGCATGAGCCTGCTGAGCCTCGGCCTGCTCGCTGGCTGCGATGACAGCAGCAAGCTGTCGTTCAAGTACGGCAAGGACCTCAGTGACAAGATCATGGGGCGTACCTTCAAACTCAAGGACGCCCAGGGCGAGTACCGGATGCTGGGCAGCTATCGGGGCCTGATGCCGATGATCTTCTTCGGCTTCACCCAATGTCCGGCGGTCTGCCCGACGACGCTGGCCCGTGCGGCACAGGCGAAAAAACTGATGGGCCGCGATGGCGAACGCCTGCAAGTGATCTTCATCACCCTGGACCCCGAGCGCGATACGCCGCAAATGCTCGACACCTACGTCAAGGCCTTCGATCCGAGTTTCGAGGCGCTGTACGGTACGCTGGAAGAAACCGCCGCCACCGCCAAGGAGTTCGGTGTGTTCTATGAAAAGATCCCGAGCGGTTCGACCTATACCCTCTCCCACACCGCGACCAGCTTCGTTTTCGACTCCCGGGGCAATTTGCGCCTGGGGCTGTCCGCGTCCCTTACCGCTAAAGAGTGTGCAGAAGACCTGCTCACCGTCATGGAGGTCTGCTGATGACTTCGATTTGCGCACCACGTATTAAACAGCTGGGTATCAAACAACTGGTCCTGGGTCTTTCCCTGATTGGCATGGCCTGGCAGGTGTCCGCTCAAACCCTGGTGAACGACGCCTGGGTTCGCGCGACGGTGGCCGGTCAGCATTCGACCGGCGCCTTCATGACCGTGCAGGCCGACAGCGATAGCAAACTGCTCAGCGTGCAGTCGCCGGTAGCGAACACCGTGCAAATTCACCAATCCAGCATGAAAGACGATGTGATGAGCATGAGCCAGGTCGAGTCCGTCGCGCTGCCGGCCGGCCAACCGGTAAGCTTCGATCCCCATGGCTATCACATCATGTTGATGGATTTGACGGCCCAGGTTAAGGAAGGCGACAAAGTGCCCCTGACCCTGACCGTGGAAAACGCCAAGGGCGAAAAAGAGACGATCACCGTTGACGCCGAGACTCAGGCGCTCGGCATGCATGATCACAGCAAGATGCATTGAGAGCTCGATACCAGCCTGTCTGATCGCTGGCTGGTGTTCCGGTGGCGTATGCCTGCCCTCACCTGATAGCCTGAGCCCCCTTGCCTGCATGTCTCTGATGGATCATCGGCGCGCGAAGACGCCGCGATGATCACTTCACCCCCATTCAATCAAGACAACGGTGACTCTCTTGATCAGCAGCACCCCCACATTTGCCCGTGATATCGACGGCAAAGCCATTTCTGCCAAGGTCCTCGACGAGGTCCGTGAAGAAGTTCAGGCCCTCGCTGGCCAACAGATCTACCCCGCCCTGGCGGTCGTGTTGGTCGGCGACGACCCGGCCAGCCATGTGTATGTGCACAATAAACTGCTGCGCGCCAAGGAAGTCGGGATCCGCTCCCTTGAACACCGCCTGCCGGAAACCGCCAGCCAGGCCCAGGTGCTGGAACTGATTGCACAACTCAATGCCGATCCCACAGTGAACGGCATCCTGGTGCAACTGCCCTTGCCCGCCTCTATCGATGAGCAAGCAGTGATTCATGCCATCGACCCGATCAAGGACGTGGATGGCTTTCATAGGGAAAACGTCGGCGGGCTGGTGCAAGGCATCGAGGTCCTGACCCCGTGCACGCCCAGCGGCTGCATGCGCCTGTTGCACGAAACCTGCGGTGATGACTTGAGCGGCTTGCACGCGGTGGTCATCGGCCGGTCGAACATTGTCGGCAAACCGATGGCGACCTTGCTGTTGCAGGCTAACTGCTCGGTCAGCGTGGTGCACTCGCGCAGCGTCGACGCCCCGGCGTTGTGCCGGTTGGCGGATATCGTGGTCGCGGCGGTGGGCCGGCCAGCGTTGATCGACGCCAGTTGGCTCAAGCCCGGCGCGGTGGTGATCGATGTCGGCATCAACCGCATCACCAGCGAGTTCGGCAACCGTCTGGTGGGCGATGTCGACTACGCCAGCGCCCGTACCGTCGCCAGCGCGATCACCCCGGTTCCCGGTGGCGTCGGACCGATGACCATTGCATATCTGCTGAAGAACACCTTGATCGCCAGCCGGTTGCAACGCGCGGCACAGGCTCGCGGGCAGCAGCCCGAAGACGACCTGGCGTTGAACTGAGCACGACGCACACGGCCCACTTGAAAGTGGGCCGTGTCGGTAATGCGAAACCTGTGGGAGCGGGCCTCTGTGGCGAGGGGGCTTGCCCCCGTTGGGTCGCGAAGCGGCCCCAAAAGCTTTGCGACTGCTTCGCAGCCGAACGGGGGCAAGCCCCCTCGCCACAGAATCCCGCTCCTACATGGATTGTGAGCATTTTGACCGTGTCGATCAGGTCCGTTATTTCCCCGCGTGCAACACCTGCGTTTGCGGCATCGCCGAAGAGTGGTGGTTGAGAATCTTCCACTGACCACCCACCTGTTCATAAACAAAGGTGTAGCGCGCCTGCACCTGACGGGTCTTGCCATCGGCTTCGGTCAACGTAAAGGTGTAGACGCCACTGTCCATGGCCACGTTGGCGCCCAATGGGCGGATCTCACGGAAGTTGATCTGGCCTACTGGCTTGAGCGCCAT
This sequence comes from Pseudomonas sp. B21-019, assembly GCF_024749225.1. Taxonomy (NCBI): domain Bacteria; kingdom Pseudomonadati; phylum Pseudomonadota; class Gammaproteobacteria; order Pseudomonadales; family Pseudomonadaceae; genus Pseudomonas; species Pseudomonas sp. B21-019. The sequence continues at coordinate 2,920,963 of NZ_CP087193.1, read as the reverse complement.
GAAGTGATCGAAGTAGTCCTTGATCTGTGCCGGCGTGGTGCGCACCTGATTGGAAACCGTCGGTTGCAGCACCGCGTTCGGCGCATACAGGTCGACCACGCTCTGAACATTGCCACTCTTCAACGCGCTGTTCCAATGGTCAAACAGGGCGGCGATTTCACGATCCTTCACGTTGGACGGTTGCTGCGCCACGCTGCTGTAAACGTAAGGCACCGCTTCCAACGCCTGAGCCAACGGGGCGGTCAGGGCGAACAACAGGGCGATGGTTGAGGTCTTGAATTTCATTGCGCTATTCCAATGATGGTCGATGGGCACACTGTGCCGCCCGGAACGCGGCCCGCCATCGGCCAACCGGAGCCATTTGCCTATGCCATTCGGCAGATAGCGCCCTGCCCCGTTAACAAGGTTTAATGACGCCCCTGCCCGAACGGGCGTGCCCGTGCCGGAACCTGCCCATGCAAAACCCTGATCATGACCCCGGTAGCGCCCTGGCCATTCGTACCCAGTATCGGCAATCGCAAAGTCGCGCCGCGCGGCTGCGGCTGCTGGTGGATACCGGCCAGGAACTGACACAACTGGCCCCCGAGGCCATGCGTCAACGGGTGCTGCAACGGGCCTGCGCCTTCCTGGCGATGGACCATGCGCTACTGCTGGAATGGGACGTGGATGCGCAGGTCAGGACCACCGCCAGTCAAGGCAGCCGTGATCGTTTGCACAGCCTCGAACACCTCGCCGACACCGCGATGTGCGCACCGCAATGGCAGGAACAGCCGAGCGCGGATCTGCCCAATGTGTTGCGGATACCTTTACGCGGTGGCGATGGTGCCGCCTTCGGTGCGTTGGTGCTGGCCAACAGCGTCAGCATCAGCGCACCGGACACCGAAGACCTCGAATCCCTGCAACTGCTCGCCACCCTGCTCGCCGCGCACCTGGAAAACCAGCGCTTGCTCGACGCATTGGTGACCCGCGAGCGCACCATGTCCGATCTGGTCCACCGACTGTTCCGGGCACAGGAAGACGAACGCAAACGCATGGCCTACGACCTGCACGACGGCCTGGCACAAACCCTCGCCGGGTTGCATCAGCGCCTGCAAGGTTTTGCCGGTCGCTGCCCGCCATTGCCCGACGAACTCGGTGCAGACCTACAGACGATTCTTGCACTGGCCCAGCATTGCGTCGGTGAAGGCCGGCAATTGATTCGTGGCCTGCGCCCGACGGCGCTCGACGACTTTGGCTTGCTGAAGGCGGTCGACAAAGAGGCAGATCGCCTGCGCGAAGCGGGGATCAAAGTGAACTGGAATGTGCGTTGCGAAGCACGTTTGCCCAGCCAGGTGGAAATCGCCCTGTTCAGGATTGCCCAGGAAGGCATCAACAATATTCTCAAACATGCGCAGGCCAGCCACGTCGTGCTGGCGCTGCAACTGCATGAAGGACAAGCCTCGCTGCGGGTGGACGACAACGGCCAGGGCTTTGCCATGGAACAACCCCTCGACACCTGCGGCGCCCGGCACCTGGGGCTTGCCGCGATGCAGGAACGCGCGAGCCTGCTGGGCGGCGAATTCACCTGCATCAGCCACGCGCACGGCGGAACGCAACTGCGCGCCACCGTCCCCTCTGGCCTGAATGGAACCCATCAATGACTGACGCTATACGACTGGTGGTCGCGGACGATCATGAAGTCACGCGCACCGGCTTCGTCTCGTTGCTCGCCGGCCTGACGCAATTCGAAGTGGTCGGCCAAGCGTGCAATGGCCAGGAAGCACTGGATTTATGTGAACGTCTTTTACCCGACATCGTCATCCTCGACATCCGCATGCCGGTGCTCAACGGGCTGGGCGCGGCACGCCTGCTTCAAGAGCGCCTGCCGAGCCTGAAAGTGATGATGTTCACCATGGACGACAGCCCCGATCACCTTGAGGCCGCCATGAACGCCGGCGCCGTGGGCTATCTGCTCAAGGATGCCAGCCGCCACGAAGTGATCGACGCCTTGCAACGTGTCGCCGCCGGCGAGCAAGCCCTCAACAGTTCAGTCAGCGCGCAGTTGCTGCGCCGCCTGACCGAGCGCAACGCCAGCGGCGCCGCCCCCGTCACCTTGACCCCACGGGAACGCCAAGTACTGGGGCTGGTGGCCAGCGGCATGAGCAACCGTGAAATCGGCGAAAAACTCGGCATCACCACCGGCACGGCCAAAGCCCACGTGGAGCGGGTCATCGGCAAACTCGGCGCCGCCGACCGCACCCAAGCGGCTGTGCGTGGCATTGCGCTGGGTCTGGTGACCCAGTCATGAAAGCTTCAAACGCCCGCCGCTGGGCCGATCTGCCGTTACGCGGCAAAGCCCTCGTGGTAATTTCCCTGCCGCTGGTGATTCTGTTGCTCTCGCTGGTGCTGATCTACACCACCGAACGGCAGACCGCCCGCGCGGAAGAAGACGTACGCCGCGTGCTGCTGGTGCAAGGCGATATTCAGGCGGTGCATACCCTGCTCGCCGAGGCTGCCGCCAGTGTGCGCGGCTATCTGCTGACCCATCGCGAGGATTTCCTGCCGGGTTACCGACAGGCCAAGCCCTTGATCGAATCGGCCCTGCAGCGGCTCGACCGCAACGTTCGCGATCAGCGGGTGCGCAAACACCTGGAGGCGATCACGCCGCTGATCGACACCAAGGTCGAAGGTCTGGTTGAACTGCTCGATGATCGCAACGCGACCCCAGAGTCGATCACCACGATCCTGATCAACAACAAACATGTCCTCGACGAATTACGCGAACGCATCAGCGCCATGCGCACGCTTGAGGACACCCTGCTGGCCGAGCGCACCGCAGCGGCGGCCTCCACTCGACAGCGCCTGTTGTTCTCCACCTTGCTGGCCGCCGTTTGCGGGCTGTTCGGTGCCATTGTCGCGGTGCTGTTTCTGTCCAAAGGCATCGTCGCCCGGGTGCAGCAAGTTCAGGGCAACGCCCAACGGCTGGCACTCGGTCAGCCGTTATTGCCGCAACCGCCGGAGAACGATGAGATAGGTCAATTGGGCACGCGCCTGGTCGAGGCCGGGCTGTTATTGGCCGAACGTGAACGGGCCTTGCGCGACAACGAAGAACGCTTGCGGCTGATCATCGACGGGGTGAAGGACTACGGTATTTTCGCCCTCGACACACGAGGCTTCGTCACCAGTTGGAATGCCGGCGCCGAACGGATCAAGGGCTACACCGAACAGGAGATCGTCGGCCAGCATTTCTCGGTGTTTTATCTCCCGCAAGAATGTCCGCAGCATCCCGACATGGCGCTGCGCGAGGCCACACGCAATGGTCACTACATGGAAGAGGCCTGGCGTTGCCGCAAGGATGGCAGCCGTTTCTGGGCCAGTGTGGTGATTACCGCGCAGTACGACAGCAGTGGCGCCCTGCGCGGGTTCTCCAAGATCACCCGCGACATCACCGATCGCCGTGCCGCAGAGATCGCGCTAAGTACCGCACGGGAAGAAGCGGAGCGCGCCAGCCGCGCCAAAAGCGAGTTTCTGTCGCGCATGAGCCACGAACTGCGTACTCCGCTCAACTCGATTCTCGGCTTCGCGCAACTGCTGGATATGGACTCGCCCAAAGGGCAGCGAGCGCAGATCGGTCACATCCTGCGGGCCGGGCAACACCTGCTGACCCTGATCAACGAAGTGCTGGACATCGCCAAGATCGAGGCCGGGCGCCTGCCACTCAACGTTGAAGCCGTGCCCTTGGCGGTGGTGCTGCAAGAAGCCCTGACGCTGGTATCGCCCATGGCCTGCGACGCCGGCATTCAACTGGTCGAACTGCCGATGCTGGCCGCCGACAGCGGGATCGTCGCCGATCGGCAACGGCTGGTTCAGGTGCTGCTGAACCTGTTGTCCAACGCGATCAAATACAACCGGCCCCGGGGCCAGGTGCACATTGAGGTCAGGGTTCATCAACAACGAATTGCGGTATCGGTCTGCGATACCGGCAAGGGCATTGCAGCTGATCGGCAGGACCAACTGTTCAAGCCGTTCGAGCGCCTGGAGACCGACCCGAACGTGGAAGGCACGGGCCTCGGCCTGGCGTTGAGCAAGAGCCTGCTGGAAATGATGAACGGCAGCCTGACCGTCAAAAGCCAGCCCGGCAACGGCTCCAGTTTCACCCTGGAACTGCCCTTCGAGCGATTGCCGTCAACCACTGAGCCACCTGCGGCACTGATCAGCCCGCCAACGGCAACGCCCACCCTCGCCGCCCCCGATTACCAGGGAAAAGTGCTGTGCATCGAAGACAATCTGTCGAGTCTGGCCCTGATCGAAACCCTGCTGCAACGACGGCCGCACATCCAGTTGCTCTCAAGCATGCAGGGGCAAATGGGCCTGGACCTGGCCCGGCAACACGCACCACAGCTGATTTTGCTGGACGTGGCGCTGCCGGATCTTGATGGTTTCAACGTTCTGCAACGCTTGCGTCTGTCCTCCAGCACCCGCGCCACACCCGTGCTGATGATCACCGCCGATGCCAGCGACCTCACTCACCACGCCTTGCTGGAAGCAGGAGCGACCGCGGTGCTGACCAAGCCGATTCACATTCCTTCATTCCTTGCCCATCTTGACCAGCACCTACCGGAGCCCGTGTGAACACCGACCTGCGTATTCTGATCATCGACGACCAACGACCCAACCTCGATTTGATGGAGCAGTTGCTGGTCCGCGAAGGGCTGACCAATGTACTGAGCAGCACCCAGCCGCTGCGAACCCTGGACCTGTTCAACAGCTTCGAGCCGGACCTGGTCATTCTCGACCTGCACATGCCGGAGTTCGACGGCTTTGCCGTACTCGAACAGCTCAACCGGCGCATTCCAGCCGGCGAATACCTGCCGATCCTCGTGCTCACCGCCGACGCCACCCGCGATACCCGCCTGCGCGCGCTGGCCCTGGGCGCCAAGGACTTCATCAGCAAGCCATTGGACGCCCTGGAAACCATGCTGCGGGTCTGGAACCTGCTAGAGACCCGCGCACTGTATAAAGCCCTGCGCACGCTGGTCCCTGCGGATCAAATCGAGTTGCTGCGTCAGTTAAGGCCGCAGCCAGTTAGCTGATTGCAGGGGCGGAATCACTGACGATTTGCCGCTGAATGCCAGGTTGCGTGGCTGGCTCGGCGTCCTCACGGCTGGCGGCTGCAGAAAGCCCAGCAAGGCCCGTTGCGTGTCATGCCAGGCCGTGGGGTGTTCCATGTCGAGGAAATGCCCGGTGTTCTCGATGGTCTGAAATTGCGCCTTGCGGGTATGCGCCGCAAACAGACGGGCGTCTTCCACCGAGGTGTACTCGTCCCATTCACCGTTGATAAACAGCAGCGGGACGTCGATGGAATCGGCACAGGACACGTAGCAGTGAGTGTCCTGGGTCAACACCTCATTGACGTGAAAATGCATCTGCCGGTATTCGTGTTCGTCCAGGCTGCTGACATGACGCTCATTGAATCGCTTGAACAGCGACGGCAGGTGCTTGCCGATCGTGCTGTTGATCAAGCGCCCGACATTGCGACGATCACACAGGTGGAGAAAGTGCCGGCCGCTCTCCAGATACTCACGCATCGGCGTGTTGATCCGCGCGGCGAATGAACTGATCACCGCCTTTTCGATCCGGCGGGGCCGCTGGGCCAGCGCTACCAAGGTCGCCGCACCGCCCCAGGAAAAGGACAGCACATGCTGGGCGCGAAAGTGCTCGATCAACTCCAGCAGTATTTCTGCCTCGTCCTCCTTGCGGATCGGTTGGTCATGCCGGTTGTGTTGTTTCGATTGACCGGCGTAGGGCTGATCGTAGAGGACCACATTGAATCGTGGCCGCAGGTAACGCACCGTTTGCGCAAAGGATGCGGTCGTTGCCAGCGAGCCATTGACCAGAATGATCGTCTTGTCAGCAGCGGCGTTGAGATAGTGCTCGGTATAAACCTTGTACTTCTTACCAATCTCGACGATGGCAGTTTTCGGCATCATTTCATTCTATTCCTTGAACAAATTGGACCAGGCACACAGCGTGGTCGACTGTCCGGCTTCCTCCGGGCAAGCCTGACAGCACAAACCAGCGACAACGGTACAAGGGCGCTGAGATGAACGCCATGACCAATGAGTCAGAACCCGACCAGCGGCTTCCAGTTAAGCAGGAATTTTCCCGTGTGCAAGCTCGCAAGCTTGAAAGTGGCTGCCCAGACGCTTCGCCGGCAGCAGCCTATGCTTGTTGATTGCCCCAGCCTTTTCATCTGCCCAACGAGGAGTTGAAAAATGTCGCTAACGCTTTACTACCATCCGCTGGCTTCTTACTGCCACAAAGTGCTCATCGCGCTCTACGAAAACGGCATCGAGTTCGACAGAAGAATCATCGATCTCACGGACGCCGCCGACCGCGCAGAGCTTCAGGCATTGTGGCCAATCGGAAAATTCCCGGTACTTCGCGATCATGCTCGTCAACGTAATCTGCCGGAGTCCAGCGTCATCATCGAGTACCTGGATCGCCTGTATCCAGGTGAACAACGCCTGGTTCCAGACGATTGGGAGACCGCGTTGGAGGTGCGCTTATGGGACCGGTTTTTCGACAATTATCTACAAACACCGGTCCAACAGATTGTCAGTGATCGGATACACGCGACCAACGGTGATTTGACCAGGGAACGGGCCACGCTTGCGACGGCGTACAGCATGCTCGAGCGCCGGATGGCTTCCAGAATCTGGGTGGCCAGCCCGGACTTCAGCCTGGCCGATTGCGCCGCCGCCCCGGCGCTGTTCTATGCCTGCACACTGGTGCCGTTCCCCGACGACTACCAGCACTTGAGCGCCTATTTCGACCGGTTGATACAGCGACCGTCATTCCTGCGGGTGATCGACGAAGCCAGGCCCTGGTTTTCGTTCTATCCGTTTGCGGATCGCCTTGCACAACGGTTTCGGGAGGCGCCGGATAATGCATGACCCGTCATTGGCCGTAATGCGATCTGCATTTGGCCGTACGCGATCTGTAGCAGCTGGCGAAGCCTGCGTTCGGCTGCGTAGCAGTCGTAAAATCAGGCACTGCGTTCCGTCAGGCACACTGTGCATTCATGGTTTACGACTGCTGCGCAGCCGAACGCAGGCTTCGCCAGCTGCTACACGAAGTCAGAACCGTGGCTTGACCGTCCTCCACTCCGGCTTGTAACGCTGCATCTGCTTCACGTCATCGCGCTGGCGAATGCCGCAAGTCAGGTATTGATCGTGCAGCCTGGCCAATTGATCGTGATCCAGCTCAAGGCCCAGGCCAGGCGCACGGGTGATTTTCACGCAGCCATCAACGATCGGTAGTTTGCCGCCCTTAATCACTTCTTCGTCCGGTTCCTGCCAGGGGTAATGCGTGTCGCAGGCGTAATCGAGGTTGGGCACCGAAGCGGCGACATGCGCCATGGCCATCAGGCTGATGCCCAGGTGCGAATTGGAGTGCATGGACACGCCAAGGCCGAAGGTGTCGCACATTTTCGCCAGCGCCTGGGTGTCGCGCAGGCCGCCCCAGTAATGATGGTCGGCGAGCACGATCTGCACGCTGTTCAGGGTCACGCTGCGGCGGAACTCATCAAAATCAGTGACCACCATATTGGTCGCCAGTGGAAGACCCGTGCGTTTATGCAGCTCGGCCATGCCGTCGAGGCCCGGCGTCGGGTCTTCGTAATATTGCAGGTCGTCGCCCAGCAGCTCCGCCATGCGGATCGCGGTTTCCAGCGACCAGTTGCCGTTCGGGTCGATGCGCAGCGGGTAACCGGGAAAGGCCTTTTTCAGCGCCTTGATGCACGACACTTCGTGCTCCGGCGGCAATGTACCGGCCTTGAGTTTGATGCTCTTGAAACCGTAGGCCTCGATCATGCGTCGGGCCTGGGCGACGATCTGTTCTTCGTTCAGCGCTTCGCCCCAGTTGTCTGGTTTATACGGTGAGTCGATGTGTTGCGCGTACTTGAAGAACAAATAGGCGCTGAACGGAATTTCATCGCGAATCGCCCCACCCAGCAGGTCCACCAACGGCACGTTCAAGGCGTGCGCCTGTAGATCGAGAAACGCCACTTCGAACGCCGAATAGGCGTTGCTCACCGCTTTGCTGGCATGGGAACCGGGGGCCAGTTCCGCACCGGCAATGCTCTGGGTTTTGTTCGCCGCGACGGTGGCCTGCACGATGGCGCGCAACTGGTTGAGGTTGAACGGGTCGAGGCCGATCAACTGATCTTGCAGTTGCTGCTGGATCGCCAGTGCCGGTGCGTCGCCGTAGCTTTCGCCCAGGCCGATGTAGCCATTGTCGCTCTCGATCTCGATGATCGAGCGCAGCGCGAAGGGTTCGTGAATACCGCTGGCATTGAGCAACGGCGGGTCACGGAAGGCGATGGGGGTGACGGTGACTCGTTTGATTTTCAAGAGGCGGCTCCCTTTGGCTTGGTATTCAAGGCTTGATGACTGACAGAGTTTTTTGCTGCTGCATTTTTCGCGGCCACGGCTTCGACCGTTTTACCGGTGAGCGAACGGTGCGCATCACCACGGGGTGCCGTGCGGGCAAAAAAGATCACCACGGCCGCCACCAGCGAGGTCGCCGCCAGGCCGTACAAACCGCCTTCGATGGAACCGGTGGTCTGCTCCAGGAAACCGAACGCGGTCGGTGCGACGAAACCACCGAGGTTGCCAATGGAGTTGATCAAGGCGATTACCGCCGCCGCGATACGCGCATCCAGATAGCCTTGGGGAATCGGCCAGAACAGCGCCGAAGCCGCTTTGAAACCGATGGCCGCGAAACAGATGGCGACAAAGGCGAAGATCGGCCCGCCGGTGGTGGACATGAACATGCCGAACGCGGCAATCACCAGCGTCACGGCCACCCAGGCTTGCTGGTATTTCCATTTGCTGGCCATGGCGGCGAAGCCGTACATCGCCAGGATGGAAATGATCCACGGAATCGAGTTGAACAGGCCGACCTGGAAGTCGCCCAGGTTGCCCATCTTCTTGATCATGCTCGGCAGCCAGAACGTGGCGCCATAAATGGTCAGGGCGATGGAGAAGTAGATGAAGCAAAACAGCGCGATTTGCTTGTCGGCGAGCAACTTGAACATCGACGGTTTGACCGTCTGCACGGCTTCGCGAGCCTGTTGTTCCAGGGTAATGGCGCTGACCAGTGCGTCCTTTTCTTCGGCGTTCAGCCAGTTCGCCTGACGCGGATGGGATTGCAGCCAGAACCAGACGAACCCACAGAGCACGATGGAAGCGAAGCCTTCAATCAGGAACATCCACTGCCAGCCATGCAGGCTCAGGCCGCTGACGTGCAACAGCGCGCCGGACACCGGGCCGGAAATAACCGAAGCAATGGCCGAGCCGCTGAGGAAGATCGCCATGGCCTTGCCCCGCTCCGTCGACGGTAACCATTGGGTGAAGTAATAAATGATGCCGGGGAAAAAACCCGCCTCGGCGGCGCCGAGAATGAAGCGCAGCACATAGAAACTGGTTTCGCCGCGCACGAAGGCCATGGCCATCGCCGCCGCGCCCCAGGTGAACATGATGCGCGTCAGCCAGGCACGGGCACCGTAGCGTTGCAGCAGCATATTGGAAGGCACTTCGAAAATGGCGTAACCGATGAAGAACAGTCCGGCACCCAAGCCATAGGCCGCGGCGCCGATGCCCAGGTCGGTTTCCAGATGGCTGCGCACGAAGCCGATGTTGACCCGGTCGATGTAGTTGACGATGAACATCACCACGAACAGCGGCAGCACATGGCGCTTGACCTTGGCCGCTGCTCGGGCAAGGACGGTGGGGTCCGGCGGACTCGGATGGTTATTCAAGGGCGACTCCCGTTCATTGTTTTTTTAGGGGGAGAGCCGATCATGGACGCGCCTATTGATCCCGTCTAATCTAACTTGGCATTCGATTGATACCTGGATTAGATCAATGTTCGAACTGACGCAACTGCGCTGCTTCACCACCGTGGCCACTGAACTCAACTTCCGCCGGGCCGCCGAACGGTTGAACATGACCCAGCCGCCCCTCAGTCGGCAGATTCAACTGCTGGAGCATCACCTGGGCGTCGAGTTGTTCACCCGCAGCACCCGCAGCGTCGCCCTGACCGCCGCCGGCCGCGCGTTCTTCATCGAAGCCCAGAACCTGCTGGAGCGCGCCCAGCAAGCGGCCATCACCGCCCGGCGCTTCGCCGAAGGCGATATCGGTACGGTCAACATCAGCTTTGTCGGCAGCGCGGTGTACGAATTCCTGCCCAAGGTCATCGCGGAAGCACGACTCAAACAGCCTCAGGTCAAAATCGACCTGTCGGAAATGAACACCTACCAGCAGCACGAAGCCCTGCGCGCGCGCCGTATCGACCTGGGCATCGTCCGCGCGCCGTTGCTGGAGCCGGGTTATGCCACTGAATGCCTGGTGCGTGAACCCTTTGTGCTGGCCGTGCCCAGCAACCATCGGCTGGCCAGCGCACAAACCGTGTCCGTCAAAGACCTGGATGCACAACCGTTCCTCATGTACTCCCATGCGGCCTATCCGCCGTTCAACGAACTGCTGACCGGCATGCTCCGCTCGGCCCGCGTTGCTCCGGAATACGTACAGTGGCTCGGCTCATCACTGACGATCCTGGCGCTGGTCAACGCCGGCATGGGCCTGGCCCTGGTGCCGCGTTGCGCCACCAGCGTGGTGTTCAAGAACGTGGTGTTCCGCGATATCGATCTGGGGGAAGGTGTGCAAAGCGAGCTGCATTTGATCTGGCGCGAGAACAATGACAACCCGGCGTTTGCGATGTTGCTGGAGGGGATTCGCAAGGCTGTGCGGGAGGGATGGGGGTCGTAGGAACTGCTCCTGCGACCGGCCGATTACCGTTGCGCCAACTCATGCCGGATGCATTGCTCGTAATACGTTTGCTTGATGCCGGCAGGCTTGAGACGCGAAGGGCTGTTATAGGTTTGCTCCGTGATGCCCATGGCCGTCATGCGCATCCACGGTCGGGGAAACTTGCGCGATTGCAGCTTCTTGCGTGCTCCGTAAAGCGTAAGCCCGGAAAGTTTCGAGGCTTGCGCGCCCTCGGCTATTTCCGAGCCCCAGCTGCATACATAGCGAGAGTTCTTGCTCAGTTCCTTTGCCTGGGCTCCAAACGAAATAGCCACCAGGACAAACGTTGCAGTCATCCATACCAAAGTCCGCATATCGCCAATGCCTAACCTGCTGAAAAGAAAGCAAGTTTGACAACGAACCGAAGATCGGGGGGCCAGCAGTTTGCCTCATTTCATCATTGATTCTCTCTGCCAGGCCCGATGTAAAAGATCGATGACCTCTTCATCCGACGTCTGAGAGAAATCCGTGTACCAATAGCCGATCGATACCAGCCAATCAGGGGTGAGCGGGCAAATCAGCTCGTCCACTTCATCTCGCAGCGCCTCTGCCGTTTCCATGGGGGCCACCGGCACGGCAACGACGATGCGCGATGGTGCTTGCAGGCGCACGGCCTGTATCGCGGCCATCATCGTGGCCCCTGTCGCCAGGCCGTCATCGATCAGAATCACCACTTGATCCTTGAGCGCCAAAGGCTCGCGGGATTCCCGGAATAGCTGCTCGCGACGCAACATTTCCTGCGTTTCCTTCGCCACCACAGCGTCGAGCGTACGCTGGTCGATGCCGTTAGCCCGCAGCGCATCGTCATTGACGATTTGAATGCCACCGCTGGCGATAGCGCCCATGGCAAATTCCTGGTGGGACGGCACGCCCAGCTTGCGGACCAGCATCAGGTCCAGGCGAACCTCCAGGGCCGTGGCCACTTCATAGGCGACCGGCACGCCGCCACGGGGCAAGGCCAGGACGATGACATCGGCTCTTTTAGCGTATTTAAGCAACGGTTCCACCAGGCTTCGGCCGGCATCAACCCGGTCATGCAAGATGGTTTGCAACGAAGGACTGTGATTCATCTGAAAACCTCCCTGGGGCGGGAGCCCCAAAACGGGCAAGTCAATTTCGCTAAGGATGCTCGCGACTACACCGCTAGAACGCTGCAAGGCACCTGATACAGAATATGTTCGGTGGTGCTGCCGAGCAGTTTCTCCAGGCTGCCGTACTGTGTTCTGCCCATCACGATCACATCTATCTGGTGTTCGTGGGAAAACTCACTCAGCACCGACACCGGATGCCCCGTGATGAAATGCCGACATTCAGCGGGCACGCCGAACCGGGCGGCCAACTTGAGGAATGAGGTTTCCAGGTCCTTGCGCAATTCCCGGGTAAGCTCCGATAGCGTCAGGCCACCGCCCAGATCCGCCAGAAAAGCAGCCGGAATGTCACATGCGTACAGCAGATGCAACTCGGCATTGCATTGCAGCGCAAGGGCAGACGCCTGCAGGATGATCCGGTCGTTGAGTTCGCTGTTCGAAGGCTCGGTATCGACAACATCAACCGCGGCCACCACCTTCTGCGGCAAGGCATGGCTTTGGGCACCCACCAGATAGACCGGTACCGGACAATGGCGCAACAAACGCCAGTCCAGCGGCGTAAAGAACGCGCGCTTGAGCACGGGCTCATGCTGGACTTGCTTGATCAACAGATCGGGGTGCATTTCCGTGACGTGATCAAGGATGTCCTGGCGCATGTTGTCGGCCCAGGCGACCTCGGTTGTCACCTCGATCCCCCTGCCCTGCATTTTTTCCGCCTGCTCCTTGAGCCAGTCGCGGTGTTCCTGCAGGTAGCTCGCCCGAGCCACTTTCCGGTCGCCCTCTTCAAGTAACGACAGAACGTCCAACGAGGGGATCAGCGCAGCAATATGCAAACTCGCCCCACTGGCCTTGGCCACGGCAGCGGCATGGTTGAGCGCGGGAGACTGGCGCAGGAGCGGGTTGATGATCAGTAATAACCGTTGATACTGGCTCATGATCTGACTCCGGACAGCGATGGCGTTTTCGCCAGGTCAACAACCCGGCTTCAGCCCAGACTCCCCCCTTAAAGTCTCTTGGGCCTTGATTTATATCAATCCCCTGTGGGCGTCATTGAAGGTGCCCACTTGGGAAAGAATAGTTCACAACGGTGTTGCGGAAATGCCCACCGGATGGTCGATGGCCCGGGTTTGTTTGTGACTCAAGAATCGGTCACCCAGTCCCAAGAACAAACAACTCCAACATGGCCTCGACAGCATGCACCCGCAAAGACTGACCCTGCACAATGAGTTGCACGCGCGCCCTTCGCTGTATTTCGACGAGCCCGCCCACGTGTTTCATCTGGCGTTTCTGGCTAATGACGGGCAATGCGACACCCTGCTGAGTCGCTGCTGCCCCGGCCCCGTCGACCCGGATGCGGCCCAGGGCATCACCAGGCTGGAGGGGCATGCCTTGAAGTGGGAGCGGCACGCGGAGTTCCTGACGCTGACACTGGTGGTGCCTTCTTCCAGTCAGGAGCCTGACTGGAGCCAGCCCCCCAAGACCTTGATGGACCGCGTCGAACCCTTCATGCAGCACGTGATCAACGCCGTGCAGATTGTGGTGCGCAACGATGCCTCGTTTTCCGGCGATCTGTCGGCTTATGGATTCAAAGACCCTTGCGGCTCATGCATCGGCGGTGGCGATGCGACGGTCTGGAGCGATTTTCGCCTGAGCGAGGACGGCACTAACCGTTTCCTGTTCGTCAACAAGCGCCTGAATGCCTATCGCCAAGGCCGGATGATCCGCCGTCTGCTGGAAATCGAAACCTACCGCATGATGGCGTCGCTTTCCCTTACCACCGCGAAAACCTTGAGCGCTCAGCTCAACGTCTTCGATAAGACATTGGTCAACCTTTCGGAACGTAACGCCGGCCCTGATACCGGTAATGCGAAAGCGTTGTTGACTGATATCGCCAGTCTGTCGGCGCAAGTGGTCAGCAGCACCGCGAAAACCCGACACCGCTTCAGCGCCACCCAAGCGTATGCCCAGCTGGTTTTCGAGCGTTTGGGCGAACTCAGGGAAACTCACGTGGGCGATTGCCAGCGACTGGGTATCTTCATCGAAAGACGCTTCAAACCTACCGTCAGGTACTGTGACGTCACCGAACAACGCCTGGAGCAACTGGCCAAAAGCGTGGCCAACCTCGGGGATCTGCTGCAGGCGCGGGTGCAGGTTGAAATGGAAGAACAGAACTCGGAAATCCTGAGCAGCCTGAACGCTCGCGCCGATACCCAAATCAAAATCCAGCGTGCGGTCGAAGGCTTGTCGATTATCGCCATCACCTATTATTTGCTGAGCCTGTTCAAGCTGTTCTACTCGGGCCTGCACACCCTGGGCGCGGACATTTCCGCGCGGGACGCCATGCTGGCCATGACCCCGCTCGCGCTGTGCATCCTGCTGTTTATTTTGATCAGGATCAGAAAGGCCAAAGAACACTGATCAATCGGTTGGCGGCGTTCAAGGCTTGCGCAACAGGTAGGTATCCATGATCCACCCGTTGGCCAACCGCGCCGCCTTGCGCACCCGCTCAATTTCATCGGCCACGTCTTTGAGCTTGCCGCTGATCAGGATTTCATCCGGCGTCCCCAGATAGGCCCCCCAGTAAATGTCTGTCTCCTGATCAGCCACGTGATGGTAGGCATCTTGCGCATCCAGCATTACCACCAGGCTGTCGGCATCGCTTACCTGGCCGGCCGCCAGCCGTCGGCCGGTGGTGATTTCAATCGAGCGGCCGATGCTGTTCAGCGGCACCTTATGTTGCGCCGCCAGCGCCTGCACGCTGGTGATGCCGGGGATCACCTCGAATTCGAACAGACAACGACCGGACGCCAGAATCGCCTGCAGGATCCGAATGGTGCTGTCGTACAACGCCGGATCGCCCCACACCAGAAAACCGGCGCACTGGTCGTCGGTCATTTCCTCATCGATCAGCCGCTCGAACGTCTGCTGCTTGGCACGGTTCAGGTCTTCGACGCTGGCGTTGTAGTCCACATCGCCGCGCTCACGCTCCGGGCTGTGGGCTTCAACGAAGCGGTAGTCGCGATCGGTGATGTAGCGCTCGCAGATCTCGCGACGCAGGTCGATCAGTTTGTCTTTACTCTGGCCCTTGTCCATGAGGAAAAACACGTCGACCCGATTCAGCGCTTTCACCGCCTGCATCGTGATGTAGTCGGGGTTGCCGGCGCCGACACCGATGATCAAAAGTTTTTTCATCACAGCGCTCCTTCAGGGTCCATGCCCGTCAAGCGTAGCCGCCAGCGACCGTTGAACCGCAATTCGATGGCCGACAACGGTTCGACGTCGATCTGGTTGAACGCCGCGCCCTGCAACACCTGCATCAGCGCGGCGCGAATGACAAACGGATGGGTGATGGCAACGAAATGCTCCGGTGTCGCCTCAAGGGTCTTCAACCACGCGGCTACCCGCTCACCGAGCTGCGCCACCGATTCTCCCCCATGGGGCGCCGACGTCGGGTCGCTGAGCCAGGTCTGAAGCGTCTCGGGTTCGGATGTTTGCAAGTCGTCGATCGACGTGCCCTTCCAGCGTCCGAAATCGCAATCCCCCAATGCCGTGACAATCTCCACGTTGTCGCCAAACAGCTCAGCGGTTTGGCGGGTCCGCAGTTCAGGGCCGCAGAGTAAACGGGGGGCTCGCTTGAACTGACGACAGCGCGAGCCCTTCGCCGATTGCCAATCCATTTCCACGGGTTCATTCGTAGGAAAACGCGCCAGTTTCTGTGCGACGGTTCGAGCGTGACAAATCAGGGTCAAGCGGGTTGCCTGCACGAAGGTTCTCTCTGTCAGTGGAATGAAAGACGGCACGATGCCGTGCATTGTGCCGCAAGAAACGCAATCTGAATGCCTTCCTTGTAGCAGCTGCCGAGCCCGCGAGGCTGCGTTCGGCTGCGTAGCGGTCGTGAAATCAGGCACTGTGATCCGTCAGGCACACTGTGCACTCAGGGTTTACGACTGCTTCGCAGCCGAACGCAGCCTCGCGAGCTCGACAGCTGCTACGGCATCGGGCTCGCAGCCCATTTTATTCCTGAGCAGGGTTGATATCTCACACCTCTATGGGCGATGTCCTACAAAGCCTGTCGACATCCACTCAGCCCCGCACGCACGGGGGTTTCGCCCCATTTTAGTGCTTTTAAAATCCGCACAAAAATTAACTAGACATGTAGCGCACGTTACATAAATACTAATTTAGCGATTTATGAAATGAAACCGACATACCCATCCAGCAGGAGCCCGGATGCCCCCTCTCAGAGACCTGATCACCGAGCCCGGCCTGGACTTCACGCCGTCGGAACGCAAAGTCATACGTGCCTTGCTGGACCAGTACCCGCGTAACGGACTGGGCCCGATGTCACGCTTGGCCGAACATGCCGGTGTCAGCGATCCGACCATCGTGCGGCTGGTAAAAAAACTTGGTTTCAGCGGTTACGCCGATTTTCAGGAAGCCTTGCTCAGTGACATGGATCACCGCCTGCGCTCCCCCAGCACCCTGTTGCAGCCCCGCGCCCAACTCAAAAAAGATGACCCCTGGAGCCATTATCTGGCAGACAGCCATCGGGCACTGGTAGAAACCCAGGCGCTGACCCAGCCCGAAGATGTGCGGATTCTGGTGGAGTGGCTGCTCGACACCCGCCACCAGGTCCACTGCTTTGGCGGTCGCTTCAGCAGTTTCCTCGCCAACTATTTGCTCAATCACCTGCGCCTGTTGCGGCCCGGCTGTTTCGCCCTGGAAGACAACGCCCAGTTACCGGACCGGTTGTTTGACGTGCAGCGTCAGGACGTATTGCTGGTGTTCGACTATCGCCGCTATCAGTCCCAGGCCCTGCGGGTCGCCAATGCCGCGAAGAGCCGACATGCGCGTGTCGTGCTGTTCACCGACATCTACGCATCACCGCTGCGGGAAATAGCCGACCTGATCATCAGCGCACCGGTGGAATCGGCGTCGGCCTTCGACTCGATAGTGCCGGCGCTGGCCCAGGTTGAAGCACTGATTGCCTGCCTGACCCTGCGCAGCCCCGATCTGGCCGATCGCCTGGAAGGCATCGATGCCCTGCGAGCCGACTTCGACACTCACCTGCTGGAGGATAAATAAGGATGTTCATGCTCCCCCACCATTCGCCCCGGGACTTGCCGTTTACCGCCGATCACACCGCGCTGTTGCTGGTGGACATGCAACGTGCCTGGCTTGAGACGCAATTCGACCCGCACCTCAACGAGCCGGATGCCGACTACTTCCTGACCCGCGCCCGCACGCAGGTAGTGCCCAATCAACGCAGGCTGCTCAATGCCTTTCGCAGCGCCCGGCAAAACGTGTTGCACACACTCATCGAAAGCCTCACCGCCGATGGCCGCGATCGCTCGCTGGATCACAAACTCTCGGACATGCACCTGCCCAAGGGCAGCCCGCAAGCGCAAATCATCGAAGAGCTGACGCCGACCGAAAACGAAATCGTGCTGCCCAAGACCTCTTCCGGGGTGTTCAACTCCACCAGCATCGACTACGTGCTGCGCAACCTTGAAACCCGCCACCTGATCATCGCCGGCATCGTCACCGACCAATGCGTCGACATGGCCGTGCGCGACGCCGCCGACCGTGGCTACCTGGTGACGCTGGTCGAAGATGCCTGCGCCACCTACACCGAACAACGGCATCACGCCTGCCTGAACGCCATCAAGGGCTACTGCTGGATCACCGACACCCAGACCGTGCTTGGCCGGTTGCAGGAGATCCAGCCATGAGCGAACGCCTGTCACCACTGCCGATGACCACCATTGTCACCACCGACCTCATCGGCGTGACACGCGGCCGTTCTTTCCCCACCGACGAACTCGATGCCTATCAAGCGGCCGGTTGCGGCTGGGTACCGGCCAATAGCGCCCTGACCCCGCAAGACATCATCGCCACCAGCAACCCTTGGGGCGCTTATGGGGATTTACGGCTGATTCCCGATTTGAGCAGCCGGGTGACCGTCAACAACGGCCCGGATGCCGACGCCCCGGCGCTGGACTTCATTCACGGCGACATTCGCGAAACCGATGGCCGTCCGTGGGGCGCCTGCCCTCGTACGCTGTTGCGCAACGAAGTGGAGCGCTATCGCGACGAATTGGGTTTGCAGATCAACGCCGCGTTCGAACACGAATTCAACCTCGACAGCGGCGCGGCGGAGCACCTGGCGTTCTCTCTGGAAGCCCAGCGCCAGGGCGCCGGGTTCGGCGGCTGGCTGCTCAGTGCACTGCGGGCCGGCGGCGTCGAGCCGGAAATGTTCCTGCCGGAATACGGCAAGCACCAGTACGAAATCACCTGCCGCCCGGCCCTTGGTGTCGCTGCCGCCGACCGCGCGGTGAACGTGCGCGAGATCACCCGTGAGATCGCCCGGCAAATGGGCCTCAACCTGAGTTTTGCCCCCAAGACGGCCGAGCATGCCGTGTGCAACGGCGTGCATTTGCACGTGAGCCTGCAAGACATGGCCGGCCAACCGGTGATGTATGACGCCGACACCGCCAACGGCCTGTCGCCCCTCGGCCAGCATTGGGCTGCCGGCGTTCTGCATTACTTGCCAGCGCTCTGTGCGTTCACCGCGCCAACGCCGATTTCCTATGAACGCTTGCAGCCCCATCACTGGAGCGCTTCCTACGCCTGCCTCGGCCAACGCAACCGCGAAGCGGCGCTGCGGATTTGCCCGACCGTCAGCCTGGGCGGCAAATCCGTGGCGATGCAGTACAACCTGGAATTTCGCGCCATGGACGCCACCGCCTCACCGCACCTGGCCATGGCTGCATTGCTGATCGCCGGGCGCCTGGGTATCGAGCAGCGCCTGACGTTGAACGCCATCACCGATGAAATCCCTGACTCCCTGAACGAAGAGCAACGCCAGGCCCGCGGCATCGTCGCCCTGCCTGCGTCGCTGTCCCGGGCACTGGATTGCCTGCGCAACAGCGAGGCGCTGATCGAAGCCCTGCCGAGCGCGTTACTGGACACCTACTTCGCCCTGAAAACCGAGGAACTGACGCTGACGGAACAGCTCTCGCCCGCCGACCTCTGTGAGCACTATGCGCGCCTGTACTGAATCCGCCGAACTGGGCCTCTACACCCGGCCTGCCTACACCCTGAGCCGGGAAGCTTCCGAGCACCCGCTGATTCTGGTGTGTGAACACGCCAGTCGTTTTATCCCGGACCGGTTAAACGACCTGGGCCTGAGCGACGAGGCCGCCCGCGAACACATCGCCTGGGATATCGGCGCCCTGGCGCTGGCCGAGGGTTTGGCCGAAGCGCTGGGCGCAACCCTGTTGGCGGCCAACTATTCACGGCTGTTGATCGACCTCAACCGCCCGCGCCACGCGCCAGACAGCATTCCGTTGCAGAGCGAGATTTATCAGGTGCCGGGCAATCGCGATCTGGATGAGGCCACCCGTGAATACCGCCGACACTGCCTGTTCAAGCCGTTTCATGCACGCCTGCAAACCTTGATTGACGCCCGCGTGGAGCAAAATAAACCGGTTCGAGTGGTGGGGATTCACAGTTTCACGCCGATATATTACGGCCAGCCACGACCGCTGGAAGTCGGTGTGTTGTACGGGAAGGCCTGGGACTACGCCCAGCGAGTAATCGACGGCCTGAGCCGGCACCCATTGAAAATCGCCGGTAATCAGCCGTACAAAGTCGATCCGCTGGGTGACATGACCGTACCGGTTCACGGCGACGCCCGCGGGCTGGACTCGGTGCTGATCGAGGTGCGCAACGACCTGCTGCGCACCCCCGAGGACGTCAGTCGCTGGACCGACTATCTGGCGCCGCTGCTATAGCAACAGCTTCAAACTTGCAGCGTGCAGCTGCTTTCATATCAAGGAGAACGGCTTCATGGACATTGAAGAATTCGGCTACAAGCAAGAGTTGAAACGCAGCCTGTCACTGACCGACCTGGTGGTGTACGGGATGATCTTCATGATCCCCATCGCACCGTTCGGCGTGTATGGTTACGTCAACGCCGAAGCACCCGGCATGGTGCCGCTGGCCTACATCATCGGCATGGTGGCGATGCTGTTCACCGCCCTCAGTTACGGCAGCATGGCCCGGGCCTATCCGGTGGCGGGCTCCGTGTATTCCTACGCACAACGCGGCCTCAACCAACATGTCGGGTTTATCGCCGGCTGGCTGATGCTGCTCGATTACCTGCTGATTCCGCCGTTGCTCTACGTGTACGCGGCGATGGCGCTGAATCATTTGTACCCGGACATCCCGAAAGTCGGCTTCATCCTGGCCTTTCTGGTCAGCGCCACCTTCGTCAACCTGCGGGGCATCACCTTCACCGCACGCATGAACATCATCTTCCTGCTGGCGCAACTGGTGGTGCTGGGGATCTTCCTGTTCTACGCCTGGAATGCCTTGCACAGTGGCGGCGGTAACGGTCAGCTGACCCTGGCGCCGTTGTACAACCCCGCAACCTTCAACTTCGCCCTGCTGATGCAAGCGGTGTCGATTGCGGTGCTGTCGTTCCTCGGTTTCGATGCCATTTCCACCCTCGCCGAAGAGATCAAGGGCGATCCGGGCCGCAGCGTCGGCAAGGCTGCGCTGATCACGCTGCTGGTGATGGGCGTGATCTTCGTCGTGCAGACCTGGATCGCCACCGACCTGGCCGCCGGCCTGGGCTTCAAGTCCGCCGACACCGCGTTCTATGAAATCGCCGAAATCGCCGCCGGCAGCTGGCTGGCCACCCTGACCGCCGTGGCCACCGCGCTGGCCTGGGGTGTGGCCGTCGCCATTACCTCCCAAGCGGCGGTTTCGCGACTGCTGTTCGGCATGGCCCGGGATGGCAAACTGCCAAAAGTGCTGGCCAAGGTGCATCCGAAACACAACACGCCGTACTTGAGCATTTATCTGGTGGCGGTGCTGTCGCTGGTAATCTGCTACCTGTTCATCAACTCGGTGGACACCCTCACCTCCCTGGTGAACTTCGGCGCCCTGAGCGGCTTCATGCTGCTGCATCTGACCGTGATCAACTACTACTGGCGTCGGCAGAAGTCCGGCCAGGTGATCCGTCACCTGATCTGCCCGGTCATCGGCTTCATCATCGTCGCGGCCATCATGTACAACATGGGCGTCGATGCACAGAAACTCGGCCTGATCTGGATTGCCCTGGGCCTGGTCTATCTGTTCTTCCTCAACAAACTGGGTACCAGCACGGCACTGCCCGACCCAAGCAATGGCTGACAAGAAAAAGAGCAGCGTCTGACACGATTTCAGGCGTCCGCCGATTTAACGCGTGGAAACCGACAGTGATAGTCAGGTTCGGTGCAAGCCGCCGAACCTTTTGATACAGGAGTATGTCCATGCTGGTCTTACGTCCAGTCGAGTTAACCGACCTGCCCCAGTTGCAGCAGCTGGCGCGCGACAGTCTGGTGGGGGTCACGTCCTTGCCGGACGACACCGAACGCCTGAGGGAGAAAATTCTCGATTCCTGTGCTTCGTTCGAAAAAGACGTCCAGGGCCAAGGTCCGGAGAACTATTTCTTCGTGCTGGAAAACCTGACGACTCGCCGTCTGGTCGGCTGCTCGGAAGTGCTCGCCACCGCCGGGTTCGGCGAGCCGTTCTACAGTTTGCGCAACCGCCATTTCACCAGCGCCTCACGGGAGCTGAACATCGAGCATGGGGTGCCGGCGTTGTCGTTGTGCCAAGACCTCAGCGGTCATTCCTTGTTGCGCGGTTTCCATATCGACTCGGCGCTGGAGCACACGCCATTTTCCGAGTTGCTGTCCCGGGCGCGGCTGCTGTTCATCGCCGCCCACCCGGCACGTTTTGCCGAAGCGGTGATCACCGAGATCGTCGGTTACAGCGACGAACAGGGGCAATCGCCGTTCTGGGATGCGCTGGGCAAGCATTTCTTCGATTTGCCTTATGTCGAGGCCGAGCGGCTTTGCGGCCTGCAGAGCCGGACATTCCTCGCCGAATTGATGCCGCAATACCCGATCTACGTGCCGATGCTGTCGCAGGCAGCACAAAACTGCATCGGCCGGATCCACCCCGATGGCCAGGAGGCCTTCGACATTCTGGAGCGCGAAGGCTTCGAGACCAACAGCTACATCGACCTGTTCGACGGCGGCCCGACGCTTTACGCCCGCACCTCAAGCATTCGTTCCATCGCCCAGAGCCAGGCCGGCACGGTGCAAACCGGCTCGCCCATCGACGCCCGTGGCAGTTACCTGGTGAGCAACGATTCGTTGAAGGGCTACCGCGCCATCGTCGCCGAACTGGACTACTGCGCCGGGCAACCTATCGCCTTGAGCGCCGAGATGTGCGCGGCCTTGAACGTGACCGACGCCAGTGCGATCCGGCTGATCGCCCTGTGAGCGGCAACCGGCCCCGAGTCCAACGACAGCGCCCGAGCAGGCGCGAAGAAGGAGCTGCATCATGATTTTGCGCCCGGTTCAAATGACCGACCTGCCCGCTTTACTCGATTTGGTACAACGGGCCGGCCCCGGGTTCACTACCCTGCCGGCCAACGAAGAGCGCCTGACCCACCGGGTGCGCTGGGCCCAGCGGACTTTCGCCGGACAGGTCGAGCGCGCGGATGCCGACTACCTGTTTGTGCTCGAAGACGATGATCAGCAAGTGGTCGGCGTCAGTGCCCTGGTCGGGGCCGTCGGTCTGCGGGAGCCCTGGTACAACTATCGGGTCGGGCTCACGGTCAGTTCATCGCCGGACCTGGGCATTCAGCGCCAGATCCCCACGTTGTTCCTCAACAACGAAATGACCGGGCAATCGGAAATCTGCTCACTGTTTCTGCGACACGATCAACGCTATGGCAGTAACGGTCGATTGCTGTCGCTGGGGCGTCTGCTGTTCGTTGCCGAATTCCCCCAGCTGTTCGGCGACAAGCTCATCGCCGAACTGCGTGGCAGTGCCGACGAACAAGGCTGCTCGCCGTTCTGGGACAGCCTGGGCCGGCACTTTTTCAAGATGGATTTCAGCCATGCCGATCACTTGTCGGGGCTGGGCAGCAAAGCGTTCATCGCCGAACTGATGCCGCGCCAACCGCTCTACACCTGCCTGCTCACCGAACAGGCCCAGGCGGTGATCGGCAAGCCTCACCCCAACACCGAACCGGCGCTGAAGATCCTCACCGCCGAGGGGTTTGCCCATAAGGGTTACATCGACATATTCGACGCAGGCCCGGTGATCGAAGCCCCGGTGTCGAGAATCCGCGCGGTGCGCGACAGCCAATCATTGATGCTGGCCATCGGCACGCCCGACGACCAGGCCCCGGTATGGCTGATCCACAACCGTCGCCTGGAAAGCTGCCGCATCACCACCGCCCGGGCACGGCTGGTGGGCAATAGCCTGATGGTCGACCGCCTCACCGCCAAACGCCTGCAATTGCAGCCCGGCAGCTCGGTACGCGCCGTGCCGCTGCGCAACCAACAGCAGCAAGCGGTAGCAGCGTGAGCTGTAGCCGCTGGCGAAGCCTCGTTCGGACGTAGCAGTCATAAAACCTGCCATTTCGGTCTTTCAGACTGATCGCTGATTTGCGCATGACTTCTGATCTGATGGCGAGCGCTTCGCACTCGAACGCAGCCTTCGGCAGCTGCTACAAAGGATCGCGTGAAGACCAGCATTGGTGTCAATCCAGATGATGTGCCCTTGCCAAAAAAATTCGTCATCATCCTTTACCCGCCCGCGTGATAGCCTTTTGTTCCTTCGGCGTTGACACTTTTGCTCAAGCCCTTCCATTCCTTTATATGGTGGAACTCGTATGTCCAGGCTTTCTCATCAAGATTTGCGCCGTAATTTCCGCCGACTGCTCGCATCCAACACCTGCTACCACACGGCCTCGGTCTTCGATCCGATGTCGGCACGCATCGCCGCCGACCTGGGTTTTGAGGTGGGCATCCTGGGTGGTTCGGTGGCGTCGCTGCAGGTATTGGGCGCCCCCGATTTTGCGTTGATCACCCTCAGTGAGTTCGCCGAACAGGCCACCCGCATCGGTCGAGTGGCGCAATTGCCGGTCATTGCCGACGCCGACCACGGCTACGGCAATGCGCTCAATGTCATGCGCACCATCGTCGAACTCGAACGCGCCGGCGTGGCCGCCCTGACCATCGAAGACACCCTGCTGCCGGCGCAATTCGGTCGCAAGTCCACCGACCTGATCACTGTCGCCGAAGGTGTCGGCAAGATCCGCGCGGCGCTGGAAGCCCGGGTCGACCCGGAAATGGCGATCATCGCCCGCACCAACGCCGGGATCCTGCCGGTCCAGGAAATCATCAGCCGCACCCAACATTACCAACAGGCCGGGGCCGACGGGATTTGCATGGTGGGCGTGCAGGACTTCGATCATCTGGAACAGATCGCCGAACACCTGAGCGTACCGCTGATGCTGGTCACCTACGGCAACCCGTTGCTGCGCGACGACAAGCGCCTGGCCGAATTGGGCGTGCGCGTTACCATCGACGGCCATGGCGCCTACTTCGCAGCGATCAAAGCCACTTATGACAGCCTGCGCGAACAACGCCAGATTTTCACCCAGGCCTCCGACCTGAACGCCACCGAACTGACGCATACCTATACGCAGCCTGAGGATTACATTCGTTGGGCGGAAGAGTTCATGCGCGTTAAAGAATGACGGCACAAGCGCCCTCACCACAGCGCTCGCGCGTCTGTAGTGAGGGTGCAGTCAAACCATATGCACTGCTTTCGATTCGGCCTTCGGCGCCACCTCAAACCGATCCGCCAGAAACGGTGTGATATCCAGCGGCAACGGCTCGTTATTCACCAGTTTGTCCAGCAACACGCCGGTAATCGCCGAGGTCAGGATGCCGGTGCGGAAATGTCCGCAGGCATTGAGGTAACCCTGCACGCCTTTCATCGGCCCGAGAATCGGCAGTTCGTCCGGCGAACCAGGACGTAACCCGGCCCAGCAACGTTTCAGGCTGATGTCGGCGAGCGCCGGAATGCAGCGCACCGCGCCTTGCACCAGACCGCGGATTTCCGGGTAGGTGGTAGTCACGTCAAAACCTTTGTCTTCGGTGGTGCTGCCGATCAGGATTTCGCCATTGTCTTTCTGCGCCACGTAACAGTCGCTGGTGGTCAGGCAACCGCGCAGGATCTTCGGCATACGCTCGGTCAGCAGGATCTGGCCCTTCACCGGTTTCACCGGAATGCGAATGCCGGTGGCCTGCTCGCTGAGATCGGCGGCCCAGGCACCAGCAGCGTTGATCAGCGTATCGCAACGGAACACGCCGGCCTCGGAGGTCTGCACGCCAATGACCTGCGAGCCGTGGTGCAGCACCCCGGTGACGTTGGTGTTGAAATACAGGTCCACACCGTTTTGCCGCGCGCCTTCGGTGTAGGCATCGGCCAGGCGGAACGGGCTGACCTGATGGTCGCAGAGAAACTCCAGCGCCCCCCTCGCCTCATGGCTGACACTTGGCTCGACTTCGCGCAGTGCCGCTTGATCGAGCCAGCGCACCTGATCCGCCAAGTGCGGAATGCACGCCACGATGTGCTCGGCGTAGAGCCGGTCTTCATCGTCGTAGATCACGAATTTCAAGCCGGTCTTCTCGAACTTGAAATCCATCCCGTGATTGTCCTGCAGCTCCCGGTGCAAATCCGGGTACATCGCGTTGGACTGCAAGGCGAAATCGAAGAACGACTGGGGCAGGATATGCGGCGTGCTGGAGTCCACAGCCACCGCCGCGCCCTGGGCTTCGCGCTTGCGATTGGCCGACATCATGCGGAAGAAAATCACCCCACAGCCCAGGCCCACCGACTCACCGATCGCCCACAAGCCACCGGCGGAAGCGCGGGTCGCGTTACCGGGACGCTTGGCGTCGATCAGCGCGATTTTCAGGTGTTTGCGCTTGGATAACTGATAGGCGCAGGACGCCCCGATCACACCGCCGCCGGCGATGATCACGTCGTAGAACTTACTCATGGCTTGCAGCCCCCGTGCCGACAGACTGGAACGCTGAAAAAGGCACCGGATCGACGGGGAAGCGCGGTCGCAACCAGCCCACATCTTGCCGCCCGGTGGCTTCGCGCAAACGGTCGGTGCAATAACCGACGCACATCCGCCCCTGACAGTCGCCCATGCTCACGCGGGTGCGCATTTTCAGGCTGGCCAGGTCTTGCACACCCTGCTCCAGCGCCCGATCGATATCGGCGCGGGTCGCGTGCTCACAGCGGCAAATCACCGTGTCGGCAGCCGGCAATGCAGTCTGCCCGGCACCGCGTGCGGTGTAACGGTCGACGGCGGCGCGAAAGCGCACGATCGACTTGAGTTTCGACAGGTAGCGATCACGTCTGACCCGCGCCAGCTCTGCGTCCAGCACGTCACGTTGCAGCAGGATCGACACTGCCGCGATTCGTCCAGCGAGCATGGCCGCCTCGCCACCGCGAATTCCGCCCATGTCACCGGCCAGATGCACATGGGGTTCGCTGCTTTGCTGCCAGACATTGGCGCTGGCCCGCAGGTAGCCGTCATCGCTGAAACTGTGGTCCAGACCCATTTGCTGGCTGAGTTGGGTGCGAGGAATGAAGCCATAGCCGACCGCCAGGGTCTGCGCGGCAATCCGTTCGGCGCGGCTCAGGTCTGGCTCCCAGGTGCTGGAGTACGGCGCAACGGTCACTGATTTCAACTCTTCCTCGCCTTGAGCCTCGACCACGCCCCAGCCATAGAGCATGGGAATGCCGTGCAGTTTCAGGTACGCGAGCATGCTCAACCCGTCGAGGAACAACTGCGGTTTGTTCAATAGCGCGAGGCTTTCCCGGGCGATCTTGCCGAACGCACACGCCTCGTAGACTCCGGCGACGCTCACCCCCGAAGCGTGCAGTTGGCAGGCCACCAGCGGTAACAGCGGACCGGTGCCAGTAATCACCACCGGCCCCTGGGGTTGAACGACGCCGCTCTTGATTTGCAGTTGCAAACCACCCAGCAGAATCACCCCAGGCAAGGTCCAGCCGGGGAACGGTACGCTGCGCTCATGGCAACCGGCAGCCAACAGCAGCTGCGGGTATCGGACCTCCTGCAAATGCTCATTGACGTCCAGCACCACCAACGCCCGGGTACCTTCGGCGCCGACCACGCGGTGGTTCAAGCGCACGTCGATCAGGCCCGACTGCTCGTGGAATTCTCCATGCAGTTTGGCCAGCACTTCCGAATAGCGTGGCCCCAGGTAATCCAGTTGCACGTTATCGCGCAAGGGGCCGCGATAGACCACCCCGCCAAGACGCGAAGCCTCTTCGAGCAAGGTACAACGCACACCATGGCGCGCCAGTTCAATGGCCGCGGCCATACCCGCCGGCCCGCCGCCGACGATCACCGGTTGCAGGCTCATAAAACCTCCTGCCCGGCGATACGGTTGACCCGGGTTTCGATGCTCATGCCCTCACGCACGATTGTCTGGCAGGCGCGCCGTTTGTGCCGGCCATCGATTTTCACCAGGCAGCATTGGCACACGCCCATGCCGCAATAGGCACCGCTGAGTTGATCGTGATCGTTTCGGGCCACCTGGCGAATGCCCAGTGATTGAATGACCGTCAGGACGGTTTCGCCGATGGCGGCGCTGACGGTCTGGCCATTGATGCGCACAGTCATATCCGCCCGCACCAGCGGCTGGATATCGAAGGTTCGGTTTATGCGTTGCATTGCGATTGTTCATCCGTGAAAGGTTCAGGTGAGATTCTTCAGCTCCATGCTGCACTACACCTTGCGGGCCACCTGACTAATAACAACGAGAAGGTCTGCACTGGTACTTCGACAGCGCATCAGCTGCGCGTCAAAGCACTGTAGTTGATACCGCAGGATGGGGCTGGATCTTTGATGCTAGGAGATATCGCTGAAGGAAATATTGATCCAGGCCAGTGAAAACACCTGCGTCCTATCCCACATCGTCGCTAAGCATTGCGCTAAGCGTTTTTTGGCTGCAAACGAATTACTTGCGCTTGTAACTCTTGTTGCCGCTGGGCGTGAGGCAATACACCCCACCTCTTGGCCCGGTGCAAAACGTACCGGTGCCACAGGCGCAGCCGTCGGTTTCCTGCAACAGCGTCTGCGGCCGCGCCTGGCTTTTAGTGCCAAACATCGCCGAACAGCTTTTCTTCGAACCGCTGATGGAACCGTCATTGCACAGGAACAGATCACCGTCGCAACGATCGATACCGCCCTTTTTCCCCGAACACGGCGTATTGGCAGCCCAGGCGGATGCACCGAACAGGCACAACAACAGCACAAATATTGGCATCCAGCCACGAACCATTAAAGTGCGCACAGTGCAGCTTCCCTTTAGAGTCATGGCTGGATGATATCAATGTTGCGACCAGCCTCACGAGACCACATGAAAGTTAATTTAATCAGCCGCATGTAATTCTTGGCAAAATGCCTCAACTTCGTATTGAACCGATTATCAGGCAAGCCCTATGACCCGCATCTTGACCATCGAAGACGACGCCGTGACCGCCCGGGAAATCGTCGCCGAACTGAGCAGCCACGGCCTTGAGGTGGATTGGGTCGACAATGGCCGCGAAGGCCTGGAGCGCGCCGTCAGCGGCGACTACGACCTGATCACCCTCGATCGCATGCTGCCGGAGCTCGATGGCCTGGCGATTGTCACCACCTTGCGCACCATGGGCGTGGCCACGCCGATCCTGATGATCAGCGCCCTCTCCGACGTCGATGAACGCGTGCGTGGCTTGCGCGCCGGCGGCGACGATTACCTGACCAAACCGTTCGCCACCGATGAAATGGCCGCCCGGGTCGAAGTCTTGCTGCGCCGGCAGAACACCGTGTCCGCCCAGGCCACCACGTTGCGCGTGGCCGATCTTGAGCTGAACCTGATCAGCCACGAGGCCAGCCGCGACAGCCAGTTGCTGACGCTGTTGCCCACCGAATACAAGTTGCTGGAATTTCTGATGCGCAACACCGGGCAGATTCTGTCGCGGATGATGATTTTCGAAGAAGTCTGGGGTTATCACTTCGACCCCGGCACCAACCTGATCGACGTGCACATCGGCCGTCTGCGCAAGAAAATCGACCCGCCAGGCAAAGTCCCACTGATTCGGACCGTGCGAGGCTCGGGTTATGTCATTGCTGAACCCCTCTAAAGGCTGGCGTTCCTCCAGCAGCCGCTTGCTGGCCCTTTACAGTTCGCTGTTCGTGGCCTGGAGCGCGATTCTCATGGGGGTCATGTATTACGAGGTGTCCAGCTACCTCGATACCCTCGCCAAACACTCGCTGATGCAACGTCAGCATCTGTTTTCACGCTTCCAGGGCGAGCAACTGGTCGATGCCCTCGCCGCCAGCATGACCTTCGACATTCGCGGCATCGATGCCTATGGCCTGTTCGATGGCCAGCAGCGTTATCTCAGCGGTGCCTTGCGCCAGATCCCCGAAGGCCTGCCGCTGGACGGCAAGATTCATATGCTCGGTGACTGCGTCGAATCCGACGACCCGACCCTGCCCGCCGACAGCTGCGACGCCGTCGCGACCCGAACCCTGGACGGCCGCTGGCTGGTGCTGGTGCGGGACAACGGTTCGTTGTTTGCCGTGACCCGGATCATCCTGCACGCGCTGTTGTGGGGCGTGTCGCTGACGATTTTGCCGGGCATCGCCGGCTGGCATTTATTGAGACGGCGCCCGCTGCGGCGGATCCGGGCGATCCAGGCCAGCGCCGAAGCCATCGTCGCCGGCGACCTGACCCGGCGCCTGCCGCTGTCCGATCGCCGTGACGAACTGGACATGCTCGCCGCCATCGTCAACGCCATGCTCGAACGCATCGAGCGCTTGATGCACGAGGTCAAGGGCGTGTGCGACAACATCGCCCATGACCTGCGCACGCCGCTCACACGCCTGCGGGCGCAGCTGTACCGGATTCAGCAGCAGGCCGATGAAGGATCGACGCTGGCCGTGCAACTGGACTCCGTGCTCGGCGAGGCGGATACCTTGATGGCACGTTTTCGTGGTTTGCTGCGGATTTCCGAGCTGGAAGATCGCCAGCGCCGTTCGGGTTTCGTGCAACTGGACCCGGTGCCGTTGCTGCAAGAACTGCACGACTTTTACCTGCCGCTGGCGGAAGAAGGCGAACTGACCTTTGAACTGCAAATGCCCGAATCCTTGCCCGGGCTCAACGGCGACCGTGCTCTGCTGTTTGAAGCCGTGGCGAATTTGCTGAGCAACTCGATCAAATTCACCCCGCCGGGTGGCCAGGTGATTTTGCGTGGGGTGAATGACGCGGGGCACACACGCATTGAAGTGCTCGACTCCGGCCCCGGGATTGCGCCGGCCGAGCGCGAGGCAGTGTTTCAGCGTTTCTATCGCGCTGAAGGCGGCAACCCGCAAAGCGGTTTCGGGCTGGGGTTGTCGATCGTCGCGGCGATCATCAGCCTGCACGGATTTACGCTGGAAGTGGGCGACAGCGAACTGGGTGGCGCGCAGTTGATGATCGACTGTCGGCAGAGCCTGATTCCCCAGGCTTGACCCAATCTCCATAACAAAGAAGATCAATGTGGGAGCAGCCCTGTGGCGAGGGGGGCTTGCCCCCGTTTGAGTGCGTAGCGCTCACGAGATCTTTGGTACATCAGAGATTCTGGGGCTGCTTCGCAACCCAACGGGGGCAAGCCCCCTCGCCACAGGGGCACTTCCCACAGCGGATTTATGCTGTTATCGGGCCTGGGCTCGATTCAATACCCCGGAACCTCGCGCACAAACTCTGACAGGTCGGTGATCGGCGGTATGGCCGGAATATCGAAGTACATCTGGATCACCCAGCCCCGGTGATAGCTGGCGTGGTTGACCACATGCAATAGCATGGCGCCAGCACTCATGACCCCGCTTTCCCCCGACATGGAGGTGAATTCGATGGGTTTATCCAGCGACTCCTCGGTCTGGGCCGAGCTCCAGCCACAGAACCATTGATCAATCTCCTGTTGCGCCATTCGCAACTCGGCGAGCTCGGTATGGAGCAGGCCATGGGAGGTTTTGAAGTCGTGCCCCCGGCCCTCCAGATGAGCTTGCCAGATGCAATCCACCACATAGGTGTGGTTCAAGGCGCCGATCATGTTATTGAACACCGACACCCGTTTGCGATTGAGCTCCTCCGGTGGCAGCGCCATGAGGCTGTCGAAGAGTCGCTGATCGGCCCAACGCTTGTAATCGGCGAGCATGCGGGCAGTGCGTACGTTGATCATCAGAGATCTCCCATAGCGATGGGCGCATTGCCAAGAATAGCCCTCGCAGCTGGTTGCAGCCTAAACCCTGATCATCGGTTGCGCCGCACGACTTTGTAGCAGCTGCCGAAGGCTGCGTTCGGCTGCACAGCAGTCGCTAAACTATACGCTGCGGGTGGGTCAGATAAACCACGTGCGCAGGATTCACGACTGCTGCGCAGCCGAACGCAGGCTTCGCCAGCTGCTACAGAGTTTCATTGCGAATTAAATGCTGCACCACCCGTTTGGCCAGCGCCAGGCAACTGGTCAGCCCCGGCGATTCGATGCCGAACAAGTTAACCAAACCCGGTACGCCGTGAACGTCCGGGCCGCTGATGACGAAATCGGCGGCCGGCTCGGTCGGCCCGCTGATTTTCGGGCGAATACCACTGTAGGCCGGTTGCAGACTGCCATCGGGCAACGCCGGCCAGTAGCGTCGGATCGCCTGATAGAAGCCTTCGCCACGATGGGGGTCGACGCGATAATCGATCTGCTCGACCCATTCGACATCCGGCCCGAAACGCGCCTGACCACCCAGGTCCAGGGTCATGTGCACGCCCAGCCCGGCGCTTTCCGGTGCTGGATAAACCAGATGCCGGAACGGCGCCTGGCCGCTGAAACTGAAGTAGCTGCCCTTGCACAACCAGGCTTTGGGCACGTGCCGCGCCGGCAAGCCTTCGATCCGGCTCGCCACCTCAGGCGCGGACAATCCGGCGCAGTTGACCAGTTCACGACAGCTCAAGGTCATCGGCTGAGCCCCACCCATGTGCAGCTCGAAACCCTGTTCGGTACAACGGGCCGATGTAAGCGGCGTATAAAAGGCCACCGAGGTGCCCCAGGCTTCGGCATCGGCCTGAAGCGCCAGCATCAAGGCATGGGAATCGACAATCCCGGTGGACGGTGACCAAAGCGCTGCAACACAAAACAACGCCGGCTCAAGCGCTCGTGCCTGACCGGCATCCAGTAATTGCAGGTCATCGACACCGTTGCGCCGGCCTTGCTCCAGCAACGCCTGCAAGGCATGGCGCTGACGGTCATCGGTGGCCACGATCAGCTTGCCGAGGCGCCGGTAATCGACACCGCGCTCATCGCAGAAGGTATACAGGCGTTGCTTGCCCTCCACGCACAATTGCGCCTTGAGACTGCCGCTCGGGTAATAGATCCCGGCGTGGATCACTTCCGAATTGCGCGAGCTGATGCCCACGCCAATCCCCTCGCCCGCCTCGACCAGGATCACTTCTCGTCCGGTCCGGGCCAAGGCTCTGGCCACCGCCAGCCCGACCACGCCAGCCCCGACTACCACGCATTCGATATCGACGCTCACCTGCCCTCCACTCATTCAAGCCAACCCTGGATGCGATAATCGATCAGGCTGGAGGATATCGCCAGCATGACCTCATACGGTCTGCTACGTGGCGTTCACACTATATGTTTAATTTCCCATTTAACGATCATTCAAAATGACAATTAACTGTCATTGACCTGAACACTTTCCAACTTCCCCCCTTCAACACAACCTTAACCGGCTATCGGCGATTGACTTTGCCAACCTGCCTGAGTAAATTGCGCCGGCCGATAACAACGGCTTTTTTTCAACTCACAAAAGAATTCAATGGACACAGTATCTAGTCGCTGTCGGATGACTGCTCACACGCAGGATCTGGCACATAACCCAGACAATGACGGGCCTCGACTTTTCGGTCGAGTGAGCTGCGCTAGAGCTTGAGGCTCCACCGTAACTTGCCTCACCGGAATCATTCCGGCCCAGAGGCATGTTATGAACTTCAAAACCACTGTACTGCCGGGCGTACGCGCCTTTGCATCGACCATGCGGGTCAAGCCCTGCCGTGAGCGTCTGCCGACGACTCGGCTCTGCGCCCCGTTCTCCGCCCCTTCTACCCACGCCAAGGTGCGCCCTCGTGCCAACTGGCGTGTCTGCCCGACGACCGGCCGGCTTCAGCAACGCTGGAGCTTCGACGACAGTCAGGACCCACAAAGTCGGCGCATCGCGCGCCTCTTCCAGCAGGCGAGCCTGATGCTCGGCCTGTCTATCGGGGCATGCATTTTCAGTTGATCTGAAGGCACTTTAAAGTCCTTCCAGAACGGTTTCCTTACATGGGAATCCGACAACTTCTTATTGCCCGTAAAAAACTAAATCACTGGAATTAGTTATAGACCTGTAGGAGCTGGCGAAGCCTGCGATCTTTTGACTTTGCTTTTAAAAATCAAGATCAAAAGATCGCAGGCTGCGCCAGCTCCTACAGGATCGGGTGTTATTCAGATATCACAATCCGGCTTGCGGGCCTTCAATAAATGCAATACGAAACAAGGGAGAGCCCTCATGTCGGGAACTACTCTACTGATCAACCTCGCCGGCTCCATTGCCCTGTTGCTATGGGGCACTCATATGATTTCTTCGGCGCTGTTACGCGGCTTCGGCACGCCACTGCGTCAGTGGCTGGGCCACAACCTGAACAACCGCTGGATGGCGTTGCTGTCGGGGATAGGTATCACCGGGGTCTTGCAAAGCAGCACCGCCGTGAGCCTGATGGCGACCTCGTTCACTGCCGCCGGGACGCTGGGACTGGCGCCGGCCCTGGCGGTGATGCTCGGCGCCAACATCGGCTCAACCCTGGTGGTGCAGTTGCTCAGCGTCGATGTGTCGATGCTCACGCCCAGCGTTTTGCTGGCGGGCCTGATCGTCTTTCGGCTGCGCGATGACTCGCGCTACGAAAGCGTCGGTTGTGCACTGATCGGCCTGGGGCTGATGCTGCTGGCCTTGCACATGCTCGGCTCCACATTGGCGGAAGTCGAAGGCACGCCGATCTTCCAGCTGATCATGCAGAGCCTCGAGGGCGATCTGGTCATTGCGCTGCTGGTGGCGCTGATCCTCACCTGGCTGTGCCACTCCAGCGTGGCCGTGGTGTTGCTGATCGTCTCGCTGGCCGCCACTGGCATGCTCTCGGCCAGCACCATCGTCGCGCTGGTGCTGGGGGTGAACATTGGCGGTGCGCTGCCCTCGGTCATCAACGCCGGATCGAGCGTCGGCCGACGCCTGCCGCTGGGCAACCTGCTGGTGCGCGCGGTCGGTGCTCTGGCGGTCTTGCCGTTTGCCGGGTTGCTCGCTCAGGCGCCGCTCGCGCCCTCGACCCTGGTGGTGTGCCTGCACACCGGTTTCAATCTACTGCTGGCGTTGGTGTTCATCGGTCTGACCGACGTACTCGCCAATGCCCTCACCAGACTGCTGCCGGCACCTGAGCAGGATGTCGATCCCGGCATGCCGTGCTATCTGGACGAGGCCGGCCTGGAAGTGGCCAACATCGGCCTGTCGAATGCCGCTCGCGAAGCGTTGCGCATGACCGACATGTTCTCGACCATGCTCGGCCGGATGCTGCAGCTGTTCCACACATCGCTACCGGCCTGCGCCGATGAAGTGCGGCGGATCGATCAATCCCTGGACCTGCTCAGCGCGGCGATTCGCGCTTATCTGGCCGACATCGGCAAGGAAGGCATCAGTGACAGCGATGCCGATCGTTCCCAGGAAATCCTCACGTTCGTGATTAACCTCGAACATGCCGCGGACATTCTTTCCAGCAGCCTCACGCAGTTGGCCATGCGCCGCTTGCGTCGGGGTGAACAGTTCTCGGCCTTCGAACTGGGCAACATCGCCCCGCTGCACGACGCCGTTCTGGAAAGCCTGAGCCTGGCGATCACCGTGTTCCTGCGCGAAGACATCGCCACCGCCCATCAACTGATCCAGCGCAAGGAGACCGTCAGAAGGCTCGAAGCCTGCGCCAGCCGCGAGCACTTTCGCCAGTTGCAGGAAGACAAAAGTACCTGGGCGCAATCCGGTGATATTTTCCAGCGGGTACTGCGTGATTACCGGCGCCTGCATCACCACATCGCCGCCCTGGCGTATCCGCTGCTCGAACGCGCCGGTGAGCGCTCGGTCGAGAGCATCGACGCTCCCGTTACGGATCGCATGACGGTAGATCTGGCTGGAATTGAGTGAGGCATATATCGATCGGCAGGGAACTCCTGACCACCGCCAGGCATCCTAAATTATGTGTTACTTCCTTCACGCTTCACGCTTTCGGAGGACGCCGTCATGCGCCGTCTGTTTTTAGTATCTTCACTCGTGCTTTGCTTGCCCTTTGGCTCAGCCATGGCCCGTGTGGATGCGGGCGATGTCGCCACCTCAGCCGGGATCTCCGCATCGCTGTACTCAACATTCAAGGATCACAAAATGGTCGTCCCTGCCCGGGATGACGCCTCCAGTTTTGTCGCCAGCGGCGGTACGATCCGTGGCGTCTACCTGGAGTCGGTACTGAAGGAGATTCGTCAAAATCATCCCGACCTAAAGGCCAGCGATGAAGACCTGGCCAGAGCGATCCTCGTTCAGGAAGGTGTGCCAGCGGGTCAATAAAGTCTCAAATGCAAGCGGTAGGGCTAATGACGGCCCTACCTTGCTTCAGCGCTGTTCTTCTCGACTCCTGCGGACAAGCGTGCCCAGCTGGCGACCAGTTGCGCGCTGATGCTGACGCCGCCGCACACCACAATCACTACGTCATGGGCCTCGGCAATTGCCGGATGGTCGAGGTAGGCAATCGCCAATGAAACGCCACACGCCGGTTCGACCAACTGGC
The DNA here is from genome assembly GCF_024749225.1 of Pseudomonas sp. B21-019. Taxonomy (NCBI): domain Bacteria; kingdom Pseudomonadati; phylum Pseudomonadota; class Gammaproteobacteria; order Pseudomonadales; family Pseudomonadaceae; genus Pseudomonas; species Pseudomonas sp. B21-019. The sequence goes on along the minus strand of NZ_CP087193.1, from coordinate 2,885,191 downwards.
GCAGGTCGTTGGCGTAACGGACCACGCCCATGATCGCCTCATCATCGCTGAGCACCACGCATTCATGCGGGAAATCAAGGATGTGCTGCACCGGCCAAGCGGCCACTTGCGCGGCGCCGAGTGACGTGGCAACGGTGTCGATGCGCGGCAATCTGACCGGGTGCCCGGCAGCGATGGCGGCAGCGAACGACGCCGCCCCCTGGGTTTCGCACGCAACGATCCGACAATCCATGCGCTGATGACGGATCAGGCCGGTGAGCAGGCCCGCCAGCAAACCGCCGCCCCCCACGGATGTCACCAACGCATCGACTTGAGGGCAGTCCTCGAGGATTTCATCGACCATCGTACTGTGCCCTTCCCACAACACCGGGTGATCGAAAGCCGGGACGTATTCGGTGTCCGCACCCTGCGCGAGTTCTTTCGCCCGTTGATTGGCCTCGTCCCAGACCTTGCCATGGACAATCACCTCGGCACCGGTTTTCCTGATTCTGGCGCGGGTGGTTTCCGGGGTCGTGTTCGGCACCACGATGCAGGCCTTCAGCCCAAGGTTGGCAGCGGCCACCGCCGTGGCCAGACCGGCATTACCACCGGAAGGACAGACGACTTTGCGCTTGCCCTGCTCTGCCGCCTGGCTGCACAACAGGCCCATGCCGCGCAGTTTGAACGAGCCGCTGGGTTGCAGGTTTTCCAGCTTGAGCCAGATTCGCCGGGTCGGAGTCGACAGACCCGGGTGCAGAATCAGGGGCGTTCTGATGTGAAGCATCGTGTGCTCCTTGTGACAGCACCGGCGCGTTGAGATCTTTCAACGGGCCGGAAGTGAACGGACAGGCTCATCCTTATCCAAGCTTAGTTCACCCTGCTCGACGACTGCCGCTCTCATAACGGGCTGCCCCTCTACACTGGTGATATGCCCTTTTTGCGAGATCAGTTATGAAAATCTCGGCCAAACTCGCGTTTTTCGCCCTCGTCAGCACCCTTGCCTACCTCGCTCTCGCGGTGTTCGGGCTGGGCGGGTTGGCGGCGTTTTTCTCGCATCCACCGCTGGTGGTCATTGCGCTTGCGACCCTGGTGATGGCGATCGTGTCGTTGTTCAGTGAGGGCAATTTGAGCACTGGCGAACGTGAAGACCGGGCCAATCGCTGGGTGCTGCCGGTTTTCGGGGTGCTCGGGTTGTTGAGCGGGTATCTGCCGGCCTACACCGACCGGATCGACTTCTGGACCTTCGGTGGCGAGGGTGTGCGTTGGCTGGGTGCGCTGCTATTCATTGGCGGCGGCGCGTTGCGGATGTGGCCGGTGTTTGTACTGGGCAAGCGCTTCAGCGGATTAGTGGCGATTCAGCCAGGACACCGCCTGGTCACCGACGGAATTTATCGGAATGTTCGCAACCCCAGCTACCTGGGGCTGCTGATCAATGGCGTGGGCTGGGCGCTGGCCTTTCGTTCCGGTGTCGGGTTGCTACTGGTGGCGCTGATGTTGATACCGCTGATCGCCCGCATTCGCTCTGAAGAAACGCTGTTACGCACGCAGTTCGGCAGCGAATACGAGGCTTATTGCGCCCGTAGCTGGCGATTGATTCCGGGGATCTACTGAAATAAATCTAACTTCAATTGTGGGAGCGAGTCTGTGGCGAGGGGGCTTGCCCCCGTTTACGTGCGTAGCACTTACAAGATCTTTGGTAGATCAGAGATTTTGGGACTGCTTCGCAGCCCAACGGGGGCAAGCCCCCTCGCCACAGGCCCGCTCCCACATAAACTCGCATCAAGAGAGTGTGTACAGGCTGATTTGGCTGTCGAGATCCAAGCGCACTTCGACCGAGTCATAACTGGCCAGTGTGGCGTGCCGGGTCAGAAGGGGATGAACGTGGGTCGCGGTGATGACCATGATATTGGCACCCGCCGCCTCGCCTGCGCGAATTCCGACGTCGGCGTCTTCGAAGATCAGGCACTCGGCTGGGTCCACCTGCAGTCGACGAGCCGCCAGCCGATAGCCTGCAGGGTCGGGCTTGCCGGCGCTGACGTCTTCGGCGGTAACCATCACGCCAGGCTCGGGAATACCGGCCGCGGCCATTCGGCGCAACGCCAGGGCCCGCGGCGCAGAGGTGACGATGGCCCATTGGTGGGCGGGCAGCGACTTGAGGAAATTCGCCGCGCCGGACACCTCGACAATCCCCTCCACATCATCGATTTCCGCCTCGGTGATCCACGCCGCTTCAGCTTCGGCATCTACCCCTGGCAACGCCAGGCGATTGATGGTGTCGATGGCGCGAACGCCATGGATGGTCGGCAGAAAGGTTTCGACATCGACGCCGTGGCGCACGGCCCAGGTTGTCCAGATCCGCTCGGCGGCGGCGATGGAGTTGAGGACGGTGCCGTCCATATCGAACAGCAAGCCACGGAATGACCTGTTGAGCAGGGATGTTTTGACAGACAAAGGGCGACGTCCTTTTGCAAGAGCCAGGCAAATGTTGTCCGCTAATGTACACCAGCTCCTACACGGTTCGGGTCGACTGCAAGGCGCGTTGCACACAATCGAGCAACTGCCCCACCGCCCAGGGTTTCCTGATGAACGAAACCGGATGCTTGACCCCGGAGCTTTTCGGAGTTTCGAAGCCGGACATGATCATGATCGGTTTGTCTGGCCAACGGTCGCCAAACTGATTGGCCAGGTCCGCGCCATTGAGTTTGCCCGGCATGGTGATGTCCGTCAGCAACAGTCCCACCTGCGGCGCGTGCTGCTCCAGAAACTGTGAAGCCGCATCCGCGCTGATCTGTGGTTCAACCGCAAAGCCTTCCTCCTGAAGAATTTCGCAAAGAAACTCGAGGATCAACGGGTCGTCCTCAACCACAAGAATCAAACCGTCAGACAAATGCGCGCCCGCCGTCGATACTGGACTCATCACTGTGCCACTCCCTGATTTTTTCATTGGTTGCGCGGGCTCAAATCCGCCTCCCATTCAGGTATGAACAGCGGACTTCGCGGAAAATTCATTTTTGATGCGGTTGTCCTGGACATTCTCTGTTCAAGCCGACAAACACGACCGTTTGTCAGCGCGTAATTGTGGTTAAAATGCCGCCCCCTTCTACATTGCCGACCTTGCCCGATGAATCCAGACGCCCTCTCCATCCTCCACGACCATTTGCTGACAGCACTTGCGGCCGCCCCCGCAGAAACCCGTCGGCTGTTTCACGGCCGTGGGCGCTGCTGGCCGGGGTTGGAGCAATTGACCGTCGACTGGCTCGAGGGCGTGGTGCTGGTCTGCGTGTTCAAGGAGCCGCAAGCGTCGCAACTGGATGATTTGAAGCAGCGACTGATGGCGATCACGCAGGCGCCTGCGTGGAAAACCTCCGGCGCGCATACCATGCTGCTGCAACATCGCTATCTGCAGGAAAGCACCACCGAATGGCTGATCGGGGAGCCGATCGAGGAAATGACGATCACCGAGGGCGGCCTGCAGTATCGCGTGGACCTGGGCCGCAAACAGAACACCGGCCTGTTTCTCGACATGCGATACGGCCGCGATTGGGTGCGGGCCAATGCGGATGGCAAGCGGGTGCTGAACCTGTTTGCCTATACCTGCGGGTTTTCAGTGGCCGCCCTCGCGGGAGGCGCTACGCATGTGGTCAACCTGGACATGTCCCGCGCGGCCCTGAGCCGTGGTCGCGACAATCATCGGCTCAACGGCCATGACCTGAGCAAGGTGAGTTTTCTCGGCCACGATCTGTTCAAGTCCTGGGGCAAAGTGATCAATAGCGGCCCTTATGATCTGGTGATCATCGACCCACCGTCCTTTCAGAAAGGCAGTTTCCTGCTGACCAAGGATTATCAGCGCGTACTGCGCCGTCTGCCGGAGTTGCTCAGCCCTCAGGGTACGGTGCTGGCCTGCATGAATGATCCGGCCTTTGGCGCGGACTTCCTCATCGACGGCGTCACTCGCGAAGCACCGAGCCTGCGGTTTGAGCAACGGTTGGAGAATCCGCCGGAGTTTCCCGATGCCGATGTCGAGTGTGGGTTGAAGGCGTTGGTGTTTAGACAGGGGTAATTGAAGATCAAAAGATCGCAGCCTTCGGCAGCTCCTACGCGCCTGTGGGCGGCTCCGCAGGCTGCGATCTTTTGACGTTGATTCAACTGCAACCAAGTTGGCCAGAGGCAGTAGACTAATGGTACTTGAGTGCTAAACCACGGCTTCCTACGATAATGGTACGCAGCGGTTGGAGGTTTAGGCCGTTGCGTAGGTGGTGGGTGAACTGAACCCCAATAAGCCCACCACTTGTTTCATGCGCATCTTGAGCCTCTCGGCTCTACTTCCTCCCCATCAAAGAGCTTTGAGGCTCTTTTTTTGTCTGTAAAAATTCCATCCCCCTAAAAATGCTGCTCAGGTAGTGCGATCTGTAGCAGCTGTCGAGCCTGCGAGGCTGCGTTCGGCTGCGCAGCAGTCGTCAAACCAGAAGTCGCGGTACGTCAGGCAGACCGCGTCAGCCGGACTCACGACTGCTGCGCAGCCGAACGCAGCCTCGCAAGCTCGACAGCTGCTACGAAAAATGCGTCGCGACTGAAATTGCTCAAGTGAACAGCATCGGGCATCTCCAAGCCATCAGCCTAATGCCACCTATACTCAAGCCACCTTCCCCGCGCTACCCACAATAAAAAGCAGAGGTGGAAAATGGTCTGGCAGCAAATCTACGACCCCTTCGGTAACCCGGTGCTCTCAACCATGATGGCGGCGACGCCGGTGGTGGTGATGCTGGTTTCCCTGGCGTTTTTCCACATCAAGGCGCATCTGGCGGCGTTGTTGGCCCTGGGTTCGGCCTTGCTGATCGCGATTTTCGCCTTCGGCATGCCCGCGAACATGGCGGGCTCGGCCGCGCTGTTCGGCGCCGCCAACGGCCTGTTGCCGATTGGCTGGATCGTGCTCAACATCATTTTCCTGCATCGGCTGACCACCGAGAACGGCTCGTTCAAAGTGCTGCAAGACTCCCTGGCGCGCATCACCGACGATCGACGTCTTCAATTGCTGCTGATTGCCTTCTGCTTCGGTGCCTTCTTCGAAGGGGCCGCCGGTTTCGGCACTCCCGTGGCGGTAACCGGGGCCATTCTGATCGGGTTGGGTTTCTCCCCCCTGGCCGCGTCTGGCCTGGCGTTGATCGCCAATACCGCGCCCGTGGCGTTCGGCGCTCTGGGCACGCCCGTCATCACCCTGGCCAAAGTGACCGGGCTGGATGAAATGGAGCTGTCGATGATGGTCGGTCGGCAGTTGCCGTTCTTCTCGGTGATCGTGCCGTTCTGGCTGATCTGGGCCTTCGCCGGATGGCGCAAGATGCTGGAAATATGGCCGCCGATTCTGGTTGCCGGTGTCAGCTTCGCCATACCGCAATTCCTCGTCTCCAACTACCACGGGCCGATGCTGGTGGATGTGATCGCGGCGCTGATTTCCATGGCCTGCCTGACCGGTTTCCTCAGGGTCTGGAAACCGGCCACGGTGCATACCTCGGCCGCCCTGTCAGGGCGAGTCGACAACTCCAAAATAGCCGAGGAGCATGACCAAAAACCCGTCGCCAGCGCGACCTTTGCCAGCGATGCAAAACCCGCCGTAATGCGCGCCTGGATGCCGTGGATCATCCTCACGGTGTTCGTTTTTGCCTGGGGCACCCAAAGCTTCAAAAACCTGTTCGATACCCGCCCGGCCATGGATCCGCAAACCCACTCGGCCAGGCTTGATCCTCAGGGTAAGCCAATGCTCGAGGCCAACCCGATCTTTGCCCCGACCGTGACCTTCACCACGATTCATCAACAGATCGAGAAAGTCCCGCCTGTGGTGCCTGCGCCGAAAACCGAGGACGCGATCTACAAGTTCACCTGGTTCACCAGCACCGGTAGCGGCATCTTGCTCGCGGCGATCCTCGGCGGGCTGCTGATGGGTTATTCCATCCCGCAACTGCTGAACCATTATCTGCGAACGCTGTGGGTAGTGCGCTATTCGCTCACCACCATTGTGGCGATGCTCGCCCTGGGTTTTCTCACCCGTTATTCGGGCCTCGACGCCACCATGGGCCTGGCCTTCGCCGCAACGGGCATTTTCTACCCGATGTTCGGCACCCTGCTCGGCTGGCTCGGCGTGGCCCTGACCGGCTCGGACACGGCCTCCAACGTGCTGTTCGGCGGCTTGCAACGGGTGACCTCCGAGCAACTGGGCCTGAGCCCGGTGCTGATGGCCGCCGCGAACAGTTCTGGCGGGGTCATGGGCAAGATGGTCGACGCCCAGTCGATTGTGGTCGCGTCCACCGCTACCCGCTGGTACGGCCACGAAGGGGAAATCCTGCGCTACGTGTTTTTCCACTCCGTGGTGCTGGCGATTCTGGTCGGCGGGCTGGTGACGTTGCAGGCGTATGTGGCGCCGTTCAGTCATATGGTGGTGGGCGGGCACTGACTCCCGCTCTCACATTTTGACGTTCTGGCGCATGACACCTTCACTTGGGGGAGGATGTGTCGCGCCGCAAAGTCTGCGTAAAATGCCGTGTCTGTACCGGGTCCAATCCCAAAACAGACTCATCATCCCTGTGATCAACACCACTGGTGAATTGTGGCTCCACCCTACTTTCAATGCCTGAACGATCGATCATGAGCGCGACCTCAAAGACGCTTTTCAAGTTCTGCCTGTCGGTCTCGCTGCTGATTGCCTTTCACGCAAGTGGCGCCCCCTTGCCGCTCGAACTGTATATCCCGGACGCTCCACCCCTGACGTTCGTCGATGGCTCCAAAGGCCACGGCATGGTCGGCGAGGCCGTAATGACCGCCATTGCCAACGCCGGCTATGTCGCGCATGTCCATGTGCTTCCCTGGGCCAGATCGCAGAAACATGTCAGCGAGACTCAGGACATCCTGATCGCCCCTTTGTCACGCACGCAGGAACGTGAAGATCGCTTCACCTGGATCGCGCCGATCATGCCCATGGAGCGTGCTTTTTTCAGCCTTGACCGGCCGGTGAACAGCTTCGAACAAGCGAAGCAAACCTACCGGGCGATCGGCGTCGGCCTGGGCAGTGCGCAGGAGGAAATCCTCCGTGCACAAGGCTTCAGCGACGATCAGATCCACCCCCTGACCATTGGCGACAACCCCGCGCAGATGCTCTTGAAAGGTCGCATCGATGCCTGGTTCAACGGTGTCCCGGAGAGTCGATACATCTGGCCGAAAGTGTCTGAGCGTACACTGCACATGAGCCCCGTCATGAGCAGTGCGCAGCTCTATCTCGCTTGCTCAAAGCAGTGCTCCGCTAAACTGGTGCAAGACTTGCGCGCGGCGGTTGAAACGCTTCGCGATGACGGCACCCTGGCGCGCATACAAAAGCGCTATTCGTCGCCATAGGAACTCTGAGGGCACGCGGCTAAACCCATTCAAGGCAGGCATCCCTCCTCCTCTGGCACCTGCAACCCCATGAACCGCCGCACTCTATGAGCCTCGGGCTGCTCGCGGATCGCCTGTGGTGATGCATCCAGCTGAATGTGGCCGTTTTCCATGAAGATCACCCGATCGGAAATCGACAGGGCAAAATCCATCTCGTGGGTGACGATCAGCAGGGTCATGCCTTCGCGGGCCAGGTGGCTGATGACCGTGAGTACCTCGCCGACCAGCTCCGGATCCAGCGCCGAGGTCGGCTCGTCGAACAGCAGGATGTCCGGGTCCATGGCCATGGCCCGGGCAATTGCCACGCGCTGTTGTTGGCCGCCGGACAGTTGATGCGGATATTTGTGGACGTGTGCCAACAGGCCGACCTTGTCGAGCAGCTGGCAGGCGCGTTCTTCGCTCAGTGCGCGACCGACACCGTGATAACGGGGAGCGAGGCTGATGTTGTCCAGCAGTGTGCGGTGCGGGAACAGGTTGAAGCTCTGGAACACCATGCCGATGCGCCGTACGCCCTGACTAATCCGACGGCTATCCGGTTTATCCTCGGCATTGATGAAGCCCTCGCCGAACAACAGGATTTCGCCCTGATCGATGCGCTCCAGGCCATTGACCGTACGAATCAGCGAGGTCTTGCCGGAGCCGGACGGGCCGATGATCGAAATCACCTGGCCACTTTGTACCTTCAGGTCGATGCCCTTGAGCACATGATGATCGCCGTAGCGTTTGTGCACGCCCTGCAGTTGCAGGGCCGGGGCGGCGCCTTTGGATGGCGGCTTGAGCTTGCTCGATAGAACAGGCGCCAGACTGTCACGCAGCGCTTGTGTCGAGGCGCTGTCGAGGGTTTGCGGTGTCCGCAGGTTGAGGTCCAGGTAGCGTTCCAGTCGCTGCAGGGCAAAGCCGAACAGTGTGACGATCAGCACGTAGTACACACCCACCGCCGCCAGGGTTTCCATCACCAGGAAGTTCTGCGCATACAGGCGCTGGCCGACGGTCAACAGTTCGGTCAATGAAATCACCGAGATCAACGAGGTCAGTTTGACCACCGTGATGTATTCGTTGATCAAGGTCGGCAGTGAGATACGAAATGCCTGGGGAATCACAATCAGCCGTTGCAGACCGAACAGGCCGATTCCCAGGGCGCGGCCGGCTTCCTTCTGGCCCTTGGCGACTGAGATCAGCCCGCCACGATGAATTTCGGCCATGTAGGCGGCCTCAGTGACCACCAGCGCCAACAGGCCGGAATAGAACGGTACCGACAGCACCGGCCCGGCACCGGGCAGTAACTGCGGCAGGTTGTAGATGAAGACCACCAGCACCAGCAGCGGAATGCTGCGAAAGAACCAGATGTAGAGTGCCGCCGGCAGTCGCAGCCAGGGCGAGCCGGATAGCTTGGCTGACGCCAGAACGAAGCCCAGCAACATCCCCAGGAACCAGGCCAGGGCGCTCAGTTCGATGACGGTCAGGCTCGCCGCCCAGAAGTCAGTCTTGGAGAACAGCGAAATAAAGTAAGACCAGTCGAATTGCATAGACACCTCGTGCACGCCGCGCCCTCGACCGAGGGCGCGGCTTCAGCCATTACTCGGAGACCGGTTCCAGGTCGTATTTTTTGAGAATGGCGGCGTACTCACCGTTGGCCTTGCTGTCGGCCAGCGCCTTGACCAGCGCCTGATAAGTAGCGTCGGCGTCTTTCTTCACGTAGATGCCCAAGGTCTGCGGGTAAACCAGCTTCTGCGAACTGACTACGACCCGCCCGTTGGTGCGCTGGGCGATCATGTGCGCGGCGCCGGCGATTTCCACCTGGGCCTGAATGTTTTTCGACAGCAGCGCCTGCGTCACTTCGGGAGCCGAGGGGTATTCGTTGACGGTGATCGCGCCTTTGTTGTTCGGCACGCAGTAGTCGCTGGACAACTGGTTGAACTTGGCAACCCAGGTGGTGCCCTGCTCCAGGCCGATCTTCAGGCCGCACAAGTCCTCGGGAACCTGCGGGCTCAATTCACTGCCCTGGGGCACCATGATCGCCGCGCCGGTATTGGCGTAGGCGATGGTGCGGGCCTGGAGCTGGCGCTCGGGGGTGATGTACATGCCGGAGATGATCGCGTCGTAATGCCCGGCGTTGAGGCCGTTGATCAGATTGGGAAACTTGGTGTCGACGAAGTTGGCCTTGACGCTCATGGCCTTGGCCAGGGAATGCGCCAATTCAGGGTCGGAGCCGACCACATTCTTGTCAGCGTCGTAGGACTCGAACGGCGGGTAGGTGATTTCCATACCGACTTTCAACACACCGGGGGTCGCGGTGCTGGCGAAGACGGCGTTGGCGCAGAACAGGCCGGCGGCGAGCAGGCTCAGTTTGGTCAGGGCGTAGTGGCTTTTCATCGTGGGAAGCTCCGTTGGTTGTTTTTTTAGGAATGAGAGGTGGTGTTCTTCAGGTGGCCGAAGCTCGATGGCTTTCGGGCCCGGGACGGCAACTCAAGCTCGCCGCTCTCCACGCGCTTGCGCAAGTACTGGTAGGTCTGCAAGGCCTGGCTCCACATGTGTTCGCCAATCGCCAGCGCCTCGTATTCCCGGTCATCCCTGGCGAATGCCGGCAACGGCTTGATCAGCGTGTGATAGTCGCAGGCGTAGAACAGCGGGAAGCTGTAGCGCTCCTGAGCGACCTTGCGCACCCGGTGGGCAGTGGCCACAAAGGCACCTGCGGTCATGACTTCCAGCATGTCGCCGATGTTCACCACGAACGCGTCGGGTAGTGGCGGTGCGTCGATCCACTGCCCCTGATCATTGAGCACCTCCAGCCCCGGCTGATCGGCGTGCAGGATGGTGAAGCACTCGTAGTCGGTATGCGCGCCGATGCCCGGTGCATCGACGACATCGGCGTCAAAGGGGTAATGGATCAGCCGCAATTTGGAGGGTGGGCGAGTCACCAGCGCGTCGAAGTAGCCCTCCTCCAGCCCCAGGGCCAGGGCGAAGCCATCGAACAACCGGCGGCCTAGCACGAACACCGCCTGATAGTAGTTCTGTACCGCGCTCTGGAAGCCAGGCACGTCGGGCCAGTGGTTCGGCCCCAGCAGCGGTGTACGGTTGAGGAACAGCGGGTCATCCGCTGGCACTTCGAAGCCGATATCGAACGCTTCTTTGTGATCCGGCTTGCCCTTGGAATACACCTCCTCTCCTTCAGGCACGAAACCCTTGTGGCTTTCCGAGGCGCCGATGTAATGGCGCATCTTTTCTTCCAGCGGTTGCGCAAAATAATCCCTGGCCGCCTGGCGCAAGCCCTCGATCAATTCCGGATCGATGCCGTGCCCGGTGATGTACAGAAAGCCCACATCGCTGGCGGCGCGGCCCAGTTGCTCGGCCACAGCCAGGCGGTGCTCCAGTTCGATGCTGAAGAGTCCGGCGATGTTCACCACCGGAATGCTGTTGAAGTTGGCTTGGGTTGGCGAGGTGTTACGCATGGCGGGCTCCTTCACGGGTGAAACGGTCGAAGTGTTCGCGCTCGGTCCGGGCCATCCACTGGTTCAAGGTCCAGAGGTCGGCCACCGGCATGTTGGTGAAGGGCAAGTGATGCAGATAACCGTCGGCACCGAACTCCGGGGTCAAGGTGCTGACCGGGTAGCCACGTTCGCGCTGAGAAGTCCAGACGGCCTCCCAGTGGCGCTGATGGAACGCCAGTTCACGGGCATATTCCGGGGCGGCGGGATGGGGAACTTGCGGGCCTTGGTCGTAGCCGACCCGAGCCTGAATGTGATGCACGCGCTCGACGAAGGCCGAAAGATCGTCGGCCGGATCGTCCAGCAGTCGCTCACAGCACACCACCCAATGGCTGATGTCACTGGTGAAACGCAGGCCCGGCAGTTGGCGGATCAGCTCCAGGGTCACCCAAGGGCTGTAAAGGGAACGGGCGCGATGCGTCTCGAAACTGCAGAACACGCCATGCCTGGCGGCCAGTTCCATGGCCTGGCCGAAAAACTCGACCTGCAATGTCTGCGGCCAGCGGTCGTTGCCGGCCAGCAGATTGACGAAACGCGGGGTCAGCTCCGAGGCCCAGCCCAGTTTGCGATCAATGTCGGCCAAGTGTTGGGTGGGCGTGGCGTTCTGGTCGGGCAATACATCGTAGGCACTGAACAGTGTGCAGATGTAGGGAACCTGATTGCTGCGCAGGAAAGCGCCGAACTCGCCACGCTCATCGGCCTGCAGTGGCAGGCGTGCTTCGAGGCCATCGAAGCCGGCGGCGAGCGATTCATCCAGGGCCTGTGCCTTGCTGGCGGTATAGCCCCATAACGTGCGGAAAATTTCTAGCTTCATGCATTCCTCTCGGCTGCGTCAGGCCACCCGCTGTTTGGGCTGGCGTTACTGGGCAGTCGAAAGAAGTTGCTGCAGGCCGCTGCTCTGATGGCCGCGGTCCCGTGTGACGAATCCTAAGGCTAGGGCGACAAGCGATTGAATAGGCTGCAGCAAATAGTTAGTTCAGAAATTCATGAACTAACGAGGCCGGGTTTTCTTGCGTTGCGTAAGCCGCAATGCGATCCGTAGCAGCTGCCGAGCCTGAGTTCGGCCGTAGCAGCTGTCGAGCCTGCGAGGCTGCGTTCGGCTGCGAAGCAGTCGTGAATCCGGCTGATGCGGTCTACCTGACACACCGCGAGTTCTGGTTTTACGACTGCTGCGCAGCCGAACGCAGCCTCGCGAGCTCGACAGCTGCTACAAAGAGTGTGTGCGGTGCTTATGGGCACGAACCAGAACAGCGCACGGCGGCTCCACCATTCCCGCGACTGGTGCGTTGCTCGCCTGTTCTGCCTTCGTCATCGAATGCAATCCGCCTTCCACCGGCTGACCTGCCGTCGAGCGCAAAGGCTGGCAAACAACTTGCTTAGGCTTCTGATCAGGCTTGAGCCATCAACACCGATGGTTTGGCAAACATCTCGGACAACGGCGTCCGCTCCCCTGCCCATTGCGGCAGGAGAGCGTGCGCCGTTTTTGCTTTCATCCCGGCATCAGAAGGAAATCCTCATGTCCGCTCAAGGAATGCACCCACCGGGTCATGCCATCGTTCATCGGCGCAGCGATGGCGGCAAATCGCACCCGGCCGGCACATCATTCGCCAAAGCCTTGTTCGAACCTGGCAGAGCCCTGCTCGAACGCAGCAGGATCGGCTTCTGGCTACCGCTCGGATTAGCCCTCGGCGCCTGTGGTCTCGCACTGGCCGAACAGCCCGCAAGCGCATTGGCCCTGATACCTGGCGTGCTGTACCTGGGATGCGCCTGGCAGTTGCGCGAGCGTCATCAACGCCATTTGCAGACATTCTGGGACACGGAACTCGCACAACTGCTGCGCAGTTCCCGGGATGCCGACCCCGCGACGCTGCTGGTGACCGCCAGCTCGCAACTGCGCAACAACGAACGCTTGCGCAGCGAAGTGCAGTTCGCCAGCCGTGCCCTCCAGCAGATGGCCCAACAGGCCCGCGACCAAGGAGCGGAACAGAGCCAACGCATCGCGATGATCGCCGCCGCCAGCGATCAGATCGATCAGACTCTGCACAGCATCGATGCCTTGGCCAAGGGCGCGCTGGCAGCCTTCGCCAACGCTCACACCCAGAGCGAAACCGGTTGCCTGGAGGCGCGCTCAGTGGGCGACAGCATGCGCGCCATTCAGCACCGCTTGGGCAACACCGCACATGCCGTGGAAGCGTTGCTGCAACGTACGACCGCCGTGGAAAGCACGGTCAACAGCATTCAGGCATTGGCCAAACAGACCCAGCTGCTGGCGCTCAATGCTTCCATCGAGGCGGCCCGCGCCGGCGAGCACGGGCGCGGTTTCGCCGTGGTCGCCGATGAGGTCCGCAGCCTGGCCCAGGCCACCGACCGGGCGACCCACGAAATCACTACCGCCGCGACGGCGATCGCCATGGCCGTGCGCCAGGTGGATGGCGAGGTCAAGGAACACCGCGATCTGCTGGCAGCCGGGAGTGAACAGAGCGAGCAGCTCGCCGCCAACCTCGACGACCTGGCTCAACATAGCCAGACCAATCTGCAACAGCTCGGCGCCATGCAACAGGCGCTCAGCGAGCATCAGCTAGCCAATCATGCCCTCAGCGAACAGTTGCAACAGGTCAATGGCGCGGTGCAGGAACAGAGCACGCAAACCAATGCGCTGCACGACCTGACCCGTTATCTCAACCAGCTCACCGTCGGAAGCCGCCCATGAATCCAGCACTCGCCACAGCATTCGACGATGGGCCATCCCGCCAAGTCCGTCTGCCACAGGGTGATACGGGACTAAGGCAGGCGCTGTTGCTCGGTCTCGACCTGCTGCAAGGACTACAGCAGCATCGCGGTCTCGGCGGACAAGTCACCCGCGAGGCGCAACAACGTTGCCAGGCATTGGGGCACGCGCTCGACCAACGCTGGAGGGAGTGGCCGTATCCCGCACAGTGCCAGGCCTGGGGCGCGTTACGTCGCGACCCGGCGGATTTCGATGGCCATTGCCGATTGCTGCAGGACCTGCTCGGCGCCATCCAGCACCTCGAACTGCAACGCTGTGCGCTCAGCCTGGCGCGCCCGAGCATCGCCGCGCGCTGCTGGGAACTTGAAGAGCTGGGACGACTGCGCGGGCTGTCGGTACGCGCCGCCGCCCATCGAAGTTGCCCGTTGGAGATGCTGATTCAATTGCAGTACCTGCACGAACGCTTGCTCAAGCACGCTCCCCATTCGCTGCACACTGCGCTCGAACAACTGCAACGCTGCCTGATCGGGACAACCACCGTGTCGATCACTCCGGCGCAGTGCTACGCCCTCCTCACCCCATTGCTCGACGAGCGCCTGGACGCTATCCGCCGGGATCTGGATTGAGGCTGCCATCACCAGAACAGAGATCCGCAACAGCTCGTTCCTTTACCGTAGATTCGCTACTATGTTTGCACCGCTTTCCTTGTCGGCGGATTTCTTCACTCTGGAGCCTGAATGCCTAGTCAAAAGGACATCGCCGCCGAAAGCGGCGCACCGATGATTCCTGAACAGCGCCGTGAATTGATGCTGCGCCAGTTGCGCAAGCATCAGGTGCTGAGCGTTCATCAATTGATGGATATGTTCGACTGTTCGCACATGACCATCCGCCGCGATATCGCGCTGCTTGAACAGGAAGGCCGTGCTTATTCGGTCACCGGTGGCGTGCGAATCGCCAGCCAGCTCCACAGCGAGCCCAGTCATCAGTTCAAGGCGGTGGTCGAGTTGCCGCAGAAGCAGGCGATGGCCAAGCTGGCCGCGCGGCTGTTGCATGCCGACATGACGATTTATCTGGATGCGGGCACGAGCACGCTGGAGATCGTCCCGTACATCAAGGCGCTGTCGGGAATGACCGTGGTGACCAACGATTTCGGGATTGTCCAGGCGCTGATCGATGCGCCCCATGTCACGGTGATTCACACCGGCGGGCAACTGGATCATTCGAATCAATCGTGCGTGGGCGGTCTGGCGGTGGCCACCTTGCGTCAGATCGTCACCGATATCGCTTTCATTTCCACCAGTTCCTGGGATTTGCGTCGCGGCCTCACCACGCCGTCGGCGCTGAAGGTGGAGGTCAAGCAAGTCGCGATGCAATCGGCCTCGCAAGTGGTGCTGGTGGCCAGCAGTTCGAAGTACGGCACGTTCAGCATGTACCGGATCGCCGGGCTCGAGCAGTTCGACATTATTCTCAGCGACGACGCACTGACCCCTGCCGCGGCCGATAGCATCCGCAAGCAGGGTGTCGAACTGCTGTTGCCCTCCGATAACAACCTGTAAGGCGTTAGCGCGCCTTCCAGTCCCGCAGCCACTGCAAGCCGGCCGACGTGTTGCCACGGGGCCGGTATTCGCACCCTACCCAGCCGTCATAACCCAACTGGTCGATCAACTCGAACAGATAGGGATAGTTGACTTCGCCCAGGTCCGGCTCGTGTCGGTCCGGTACACCGGCGATCTGGATATGACCGATGCCGGCGAAGTCCCGACGCAGTTTAGTCGCCAAGTCACCTTCGACGATCTGGCAGTGGTAGCAATCGAACTGAACCTTCAGGTTACTGGCGCCCACTTCCTTGCAGATGGCCTGGGCCTGATCCTGGCGGTTGAGGAAAAAGCCCGGCATGTCGCGTGTGTTGATCGGTTCCAGCAGCACGGTGACGCCGACCTTGGCGGCCTGCGCGGTGGCATAGGCCAGGTTCTCCAGGTACACGCCGTGATGCCGTGGTCGATCACTTTCCGACGGCAACAACCCGGCCATCACATGGATGCGTGAGTTGCCCAGGACGGCGGCGTATTCCAGTGCGCGATCGAAACCGCTGCGAAATTCACTCTCCCGGCCCGGCAACGACACCGTGCCCCGCTCACCCGCCGCCCAATCGCCGGGCGGTGCGTTGAACAGCGCCTGCACCAGGCCGTTATCGCTCAGGCGTTGTTTGAGTTCCTGGGCGCTGTAGTCGTAGGGAAACAGATATTCCACCGCTTCGAAACCATCGGCGGCAGCGGCGGCGAAGCGATCCAGAAACTCATGTTCCGGGTAGAGCATGCTGAGGTTGGCAGCAAAACGAGGCATGGTAGCTCCTTGGATAGAGGGTTAGACAAACGGCCAGATCAGCAAGGTAATACCGAAACCCAACGTGCCGAGCAAGGTGGTCAGCACGGTCCAGGTGCGCAGGCCGTCGGCCACGTTCAGCCCGGACAGTTTGGTGAAGATCCAGTAACCGGCGTCGTTGATGTGGGACATGGCCAACCCGCCACCGCCCATGGCCAGGCACAGCAGTGCCATGTGATTCGCCGTGAGGTTGAGGGTCGCGATCAGCGGGCTGATGATGCCGGCGGTGGTCACCAGCGCCACCGTGGTCGAGCCCTGAACCGCACGCAACAGCATGGTCAGCAGAAAGCCCAGCGCGAGGACCGGCAGACCGGTGGTGCGCAGCAAATCGGAGACGACGGCGCCGATGCCGGTATCCACCAGCACCTTGCCGAACACACCGCCGGCACCGGCAATCAGAATCACCATGGCCACGCCAGGCAAGGCCGAACCGATCACGTCAGACACCTGGGTACGACTCCAGCCCCGACGCGAACCCAGCAACCAGGCACACAGCAAGGTATCGATCAGCAACGCCACCAGCGGCGCACCGAGCACGGTCATGATGCCGCGCAGGGTCGAGTCGGCAGGCAGCAACGAGTTGGACAGTGTTCCCAGCAGAATCAGAATGATCGGTAGCGCGATCAGGCTGACGATCATGCCAAAACCCGGCGCGGGTGCTGGCGGCAACTTGGAAACGATAGCGCTGGTGGACTCTTCCAGGCCCATGTGCGACGCGGCCACGGCAGCTCGTTCAGCGCTCTTGCCGTTGCCATTGGCCCAGGCGACCAGGTCTTCGTTGGTGACATGCGGGCCATAGACTTCGGCGCGGATATCGTCGGTCATCGGGTACACCCGACGGGTCATGCGCCCGGCCACGCGGTAGCCGACATAGCAGAGGAACGCCGTGATCGGCAGACCGAACATCAGCACGCGGCCAAGGTCGGCGCCCAACTGACTGGCAGCGGCCACCGCGCCCGGGTGTGGAGGCAGAAAGGCGTGTACGGTCAGTAACGCAGCACACATCGGCAGCGCGAACACCAACAGCGGCTTGCGCGCACTGCGAGCGACACCATAAGCCAGCGGCATCAGGATGATCACGCCGACCTCGAAGAACACCGGCACCCCGACCATGAACCCGGCAATCGTCAGCGCCAGCGGCGTGCGTCGATTGCCGAAACGGCTGATCAGCGTCTTGGCCAGCGCCTCGGCACCACCGGAGAGCTCGATGATCCGCCCGATCATCGCGCCCAGGGCAATGATGATCGCGATGTGGCCCAACGTCTTGCCCATGCCGCCTTCGATGGTGGCGACCAGGTCGGCCGGTTTAACCCCGGCCACCAGCGCCACCAGAATGCTCACCAGCATCAACGCCACGAACGGCTGGAACTTGTACTTGAGCACTAAAAACAACAACAGAGCGATCCCTAGCCCCGCGGTAACCATCAGGATTAACGGGCTCATTTCACAAGCCCTCCGCGCCGGGTGAACACAAGGGTGCTGCAACCGGGTCTGAAAATGCCGCAGTGAAGGTGAGTCATGCCTGGATGTCCTCTTGTTATTGTATTTTTCAGGCAAGCCGGGGTCGTGGGAGCCGTTGCGCGTCTCCCGAACGGGGCCTGCTTTATCGGTCTATCGTGTTAAAAAACTTCAGCGCACTACCAATGCACGCCGAAGGCCGTTCGCAGCTCGTCCAGTGCTGCCTGATCGAGCGGTTCGGGCTTGGGATTGCTCATCAGCCACAGCCGCGCGGTTTCCTCGAGTTCTTCCAGGGCGTAACTGGCCTTGGACACAGAACTCTCCCAGACCACCGGCCCCAGCCGTTCGAGCATCACGCCGCGAACGCTGTTGGCCAGTTGTGCGACCTGTTCGGCAACCTTCGGCGAGCCGGGACGCTGGTAGCTGATCAACGGGATATGCCCGACTTTCATCACCTGATACGGCGTCAGTGGCGGCAGGATGTCGTTCGGCTGCCAGACACCCGCCAGGGTCAACGCCACCAGATGAGTGGAATGGGTATGCACCACGCCACCGACACTCGGGTTGCGGTCGTAGACCTGGCGATGCAACGCCAATGTCTTCGACGGCTTGTCACCGGACACCCACTCGCCAGCCAGATTGACCTTGGCGATGGTCGCCGGGTCGAGGCGGCCCAGGCACACGTCAGTCGGCGTGATCAACCAGCCGTCATCCAGCCGTGCGCTGATATTGCCGGCGCTGCCGACGGTGTAACCTCGCTCATACAGGCTGCGGCCGACGTCGCAGATTTCTTCGCGCAGGGCATTTTCATTACTCATTGCGCACCTCCGGTCTGGGCCAGTTGCTTCAGCGCTTTGCTGAAGAAATCCCGACCACCGAAGTTGCCCGATTTGAGCGCCAGCGCCAGAGGCTCATCGGTGCTGCTAACGGTTGCCGGCACACCCGGATCAATCTGCGCGCCGATCTGCAGCAGTTGCACTCCCAGCGCCTGAACCACCGCGCCCGAAGTTTCACCGCCAGCGATCACGAAACGCCGTACGCCGCTCTGGCGCAGGCCCTGAGCGATCTCACCCAAGGCATTCTCCACCAAGGTACCGGCCCGTTCGACGCCGAGTTGCTGTTGCACAGCCTTCACTTCATCCGGGGTGCTGGTGGCGTAAATCAACACGGTTTGTTCATTGTTCCTGGCGAAGGCCAGGGCCTGGGCAACCACCGGTTCGCCAGCCGCCAGGGCCAACGGATCAATCCGCAACGCGGGTCGACCGGCTTCGAGCCAGGCCGCGACTTGGCCATTGGTGGCGATCGAAGCGCTGCCGGCCAACACCACTTCACCGCCAGCCACCGCCGGGAGTTTCGAGGCATCGATGTCGCGCAATTTACCGGCGCGACGGAAGTTTTCCGGCAAGCCCAGGGCCAGCCCCGAGCCGCCAGTCAGCAACGGTAGGTCGGCGCAGGCGGTGCCGAGGGTGTACAGATCCTGGTCCGACAAAGCATCGGCAATCGCCATGCCGACACCTTGAGCCCGCAGCTCGGCGATGCGCCCGCGTACCTTTTCAGCCCCTTGGGCAATGGTGTCGTAGCGCAACAGGCCGACGTTCAGTTGGGTCTGCGATTGCAGCACCCGCACCAGGTTGGCATCGGTCATCGGCGTCAGCGGGTGATGCTGCATGCCCGACTCGCTGAGCAGTTGATCCTGCACGAACAAGTGACCGCGAAAGATCGTCCGGCCATTCTCCGGGAACGCCGGGCACGCCAGGGTGAAGTCGCCGCCCAGCGCCGCCAGCAGCGCTTCGCTGACCTGGCCGATATTGCCGGCCCCGGTGGAATCGAACGTCGAGCAGTACTTGAAGAAGATCTGCTCACAGCCTTGTTCACGTAGCCAGGCCAGCGCGGCGAGGGATTGCTCGACCGCTTCGGCGACTGGAAGGGTGCGCGACTTCAGGGCGATGACGATCGCATCGGCATCAAGCCCGGCCGCCACTTCGCTGCTCGGAATGCCGATGCTTTGCACGGTGCGCATACCGCCGCGCACCAGCATGTTGGCAAGGTCCGTGGCACCGGTGAAATCGTCGGCGATGCAGCCCAGCAATGGGCGTGCAGTGGTTGTGCTCATGGTGCGTTCCTCAAACAGGCTCGGTCTTGGCAGTCGGCAGTTCAATGCCGGGGAAAATCTTGATCACTGCCGAATCATCTTCACGCCCGAAGCCTGCACTGGAAGCCTGCATGAACATCTGGTGGGCAGTGGCCGACAGCGGCAGCGGGAATTTGCTGGCCCGCGCGGTATCCAGCACCAGGCCCAGGTCCTTGACGAAAATATCCACCGCGGACAACGGCGTGTAATCGGCCTTGAGAATGTGCGGCACGCGGTTTTCGAACATCCAGGAATTACCGGCGCTGTGGGTGATCACTTCGTAAAGCGCATCGGCATCGACCCCTTCACGCAGGCCCAGCGCCATGGCTTCGGCAGAGGCCGCGATGTGTACCCCGGCGAGCAGCTGGTTGATGATCTTGACCTTGGAGCCCAGGCCATGGCTGTCACCCAGGCGATAGACCTTGCCGGCCATGCCCGCCAGTACCGCTTCGGCCTTGGCATAAGCGTCGGCCGGGCCGGAGGTCATCATGGTCATTTCACCGGCAGCCGCCTTGGCCGCGCCACCGGAAATCGGGGCATCCAGATACAGCAAGCCTTGGGCGGTCAGGCGCTGGCCCAGGTCGACGGCGTAGGTCGGGGCCACGGTCGCGCAACCGATCACCAGGCTGCCAGGGCGCAACGCAGCGACAGCGCCATCCTCGCCAAACAATACGGTTTCGGTCTGCTCGGCGTTCACCACCACGGTAATGATCACGTCGCACGTCGCGGCCATCTGCGCGGGCGAAGAGCACGCCACGCCGCCCTCCCCGGCAAACTGTTCAGTCACCTGCGCACGCACATCACAGGCATGCACATTGAAACCACTGCGCAACAGTGAGCGGGCAATGCCCAACCCCATCGCGCCCAGACCGACAACACCGACATTCTTGTTATTCATGGGGTACTCCTGAGGGAAGCAACGGCCTGTTCCACGCCGACAAAGCGCAGGCGGCGGGCCGCGATGTAGAGATGGGCACCGGAGGCATGGCCAGCGGATCGCCCAACACAATGGCAGCTACGATCGCTTGACACTGGTTGAGCAGATAATCCACCAATGAACAGATTATGTGAAGTATTTTTTTAAAATAACATTTTTTAACATCGCCTCATGAGCATCGATAGCCGCGACGCGCTTTTTTGTAGCAGCTGCCGAGCTTGCGAGGCTGCGTTCGGCGGCGCAGCCGTCGTGAATCCGGCTGACGTGGTTTGCCTGATGCACCGCGAGTTCTGGTTTTACGACTGCTGCGCAGCCGAACGCAGCCTCGCGGGCTCGACAGCTGCTACGGGTCGCGTTCACGCAAGTGAAAAAAGTCAGATTGCCATCAGGCCGCCTTGCAAAAACACCACGACCGTCTAAGTTCAAGACTATCTCTACAGGCGTAACCAAACCGTACATAAACCAGCCCCTCAGGCGAGAGAATCTATTGATCTAAAACCAACCAGACGCTGCTTTTAATTACTGACACGGAATCAGTCATAACAATAAAGAGGGATGCTTGATGAAGCGCAGCCATGGGTATCGTGCGTTCTCGCAATGGGCGCCAGCCGGTCATTTCTGGATTTCATTGCTTTGCTTCTCAGGCCTGGTGATCGCCAGCTTTCTGTTGTTCGAACAACAGATCCAGGACTTCCTGACCCATCTCAACCTGTACCTGCCCTCCACCCCCACCCAAAAACTCAACCTGGCACTGCTGCTGATCGCCCTGCTCGCGCTGGACGTGGTGCTGCCGGTGCCGTCGAGCATGGTCGCGCTGCTGGCCGTGGCCATGCTCGGCGGTGTGGGCGGCTACCTGGTGATTTTCATGGGGCTGTGCCTGGGGGCCGGGCTGGGTTATGCGCTGGGGGCCGGCTACTTTCGTCTGCTGTCCGGCCGCCTGGGCCTGCATCAACGCCAGCCGGGACAGCTGGCGTACAAGCTGGGCACGCTGTCGTTGATCTGCCTGCGCGGCGTGCCGGTATTGGCGGAAACCTCAGTGGTGGCCGCCGGTATGCAACGTTATCCGCTACGCGCATTTTTGTGGGTCACCACCCTGGCCAATGCCGGCCTGGCACTGGCCTACAGTGCCATCGGCATCTACCTCGTCGAGCAGAACGTGCTGCTGGTGACCCTCCTCGCCAGCATGGTGTTGCCCGGGCTGTTTATCGCCGGGTACAGCCTGTTCAGGAGCTTGCGCAAGCAAAACGCCGAGCAACCCCTGCACGGGCGGTTCAGGGTCAATTACGACTACCCGGTGGTGTTCACCGATCACCTGTTCGAGCCGTCCAATCCGTGTCTGCACCGCCAGCTCACCGCACGACTCACCCCACAGCACAGAGGCCCGGTGACGGTGCTGGTGTTCGCCGATGAACAACTGCTGCAAAGCGCCCCGCACCTGCTGAATCAGATCGATGCCTACTTTGCCGCGCATGCGGCGGACCTGCAGTTACAGGCCGCGCCGATTGCGGTGCCGGCCGGCGAACTGAGCAAGGATTCACAGGTGTTGCAACAGCTCTACAGCGACATGCTGCAGCATGGGCTGGACCGACATTGTTATGTATTGGCCCTGGGGGGCGGCGCGGTGCTGGATGCGGTGGGCTACGCCTGCGCCACTTTCCACCGTGGCATTCGCCTGATCCGCATCCCGAGCACCGTGCTGGCGCAGAACGATGCCGGCATCGGGGTGAAAAATGGCATCAATGCCTTCGGCCAGAAGAATCTGCTGGGCGCCTTCTACCCTGCCACCGCAGTGATCAACGACTTCCAGCTGCTGACCAGCCTGACTCGCCGCGACCAGATCGCCGGGCTGGCCGAGGCGGTAAAAGTCGCGCTGATCAAAGACCAGGCCTTCTTCCAATGGATGGAGCAACAGGCTGACGCCCTCGCCCACTTCGATCACTCGGCCAGCCGCTATGCCATTCGCCGCTGCGCCGAACTGCACCTGGCACACATCACCGGTGCCGGCGACCCCTTCGAGCGCGGTAACGGACGGCCACTGGATTACGGGCATTGGGCCGCGCACAAACTGGAAAACCTCAGCCAGCACCGACTGCGCCATGGTGAAGCCGTGGCGGTGGGCATGGCGCTGGATGGGCTCTATGCCAATGCCCTGGGGCTGTTGAGCGATGCCGACACCGGGCGGGTGCTGGACCTGCTGCTCAAGCTCGGCTTCAGCCTGAGTCCGCCGGAACTGAGCTTGAAAGATGCACAGGGACGCTCACAGGTTTTGCTTGGGCTGGAGGAATTCCGCCAGCACCTGGGCGGGCAACTCTCCATCCCCATGCTCAGCCGGATCGGCGAGTCGGTGGACCTGCATGAGATCGATGCCGCGCGGATGGAACAGGCGCTGCAAAGGCTGTCGACCCGCATCGATCCGGCGCTCACCCTCAGCGAGGGCTGCGCGCAATGAGCCAGACACCACTGAACCTGAAAACCTGGATGACCCTCGGCCGGGTATCCAACCTGCCCACCGTGTGGACCAACACCTTGGCCGCCGCCCTGCTGGCCAGCAGCGCTGGTGCCCTGGCGCCGCCGTCGTCGCTGGTGTGGATCCTGCTGTTGGCCGCGCTGTCGTTGCTGTATCTGGCCGGCATGTTATTGAACGACCTGCTGGACGCCGACTGGGACCAACAGCACCACAATCCCCGCCCTATCACGTTGGGTCTGGTCAGCCGCCAGCAAGTGGGGCTGGCTACTGCGCTGTTGCTGATACTGGCTGCGGCCTCGGTATTGGGCCTGAGCCGGTTGATCGATCAACCGCACTGGTTGCTGGGCAGCGCCACCCTGCTGGTGGGCTGCATCCTCGGCTACAACGTGCTGCACAAGAAATACGCCCACAGCGTCTGGCTGATGGGCGCCTGCCGCTCGGCCCTCTACCTGACGGCGGCGGCCAGCCTGGCGGTGCCGCCGGAGCCGATCTGGCTGTGCGCCATGTTGCTTGGCGTCTACATCAGCGGCCTGACCTACCTGGCTCGTCAGGAACACAACAACCAGTTGCTCAGCCGCCTGCCTCTACTGCTGATGTTGAGCCCGCTGGCGTTGGTGATCTATTCCGACAACGTCTGGTTCTGGCCGGTACTACTGCTCTGGCTTGGCTGGCTGGGCTGGCATTACTGGCAGCACTTGGCCAACCCGCAGCAACGGCAAGTCCGTGCCTTTATCGGCGCTGGCCTGGCGGCTCTGCCACTGTTTGATGCCCTGGTGCTGGCTGTGGCCAACCAGCCGCTGGGCAGCCTGTTATGCGTTCTAGTGTTTTTCCTGCTTCCACACTTCCAGCGCTGGATCAAACCGACATGAACATGGACGTCACTGCATCGCCATCGGCGGCTCTCGAAATGCGCCACGACTGCCTCGCCGAACAACACCAGGCTCTCACCCGACAGCTCGATGACACCGAGCGGCAGTGGTGGCGCCAGGCCCAGGAGCGGCTTGCCCAACGCCCGGACGCCAATACCGCGGCGCTGTTGAGCAGCCAGTGCAAGCGCAACTTCAAGGAACAACCACTGCCCCACAGTCCCGACTGGAGCAGTGTCCAACTGGCGCGAGCATTGTTGCTGGCTCAGGTCCTGGAGCAACAGCCCCTCGCAGGGCAACTGCCGTTGCTGCGCCAACTGTTCCTGTGGGGCGACGATCAAGAAAAAATCGCCACCCTGAAGGCCCTCGACTGGCTCGACAGCCGTGGGCTCTGTGTGGAGCTGGCACTGCAAGCCGGGCGCACCAGTAACAGCCAGGTGTTCGCCGCCCTCGCGCTCGACACCCTTTACCCATCGCGCCATTACAGCGAACGGGCCTTCCATCAACTGGTGCTGAAGGCACTGGGCATGGGGCTCGATATACGACGCCTGATCGGCCTGACGCAACGACACAGCGTCACCCTCAACCAGCTGGCCCTCGACCTGCTGGACGAACAGCTTGCCGCCGAACGAACGGTGTCCGCCGGGCTGCCCCGAGTGATTGCCTTCGACCTGCTCAGCCCGGCGCAACACCAGCGCCTGGCCGGCCTGAATCAGCAGCAACGCTTACCGCCGGAATGGCACGAGCACCTGGCCGGCACCTCACAGAACTGACACTCAACGACTCCTTTTCCTTGACGAGGATTTACCATGCTCAAGTACTTCGACCCGCATATTCATATGGTCAGCCGCACCACCGATGACTACCAGAACATGGCCGCCGCCGGCATCACCGGGGTGATCGAACCGGCCTTCTGGCAGGGTCAGGCCAGGACCAGCGTCGGCAGTTTCATCGACTATTTCGACACTCTGTTGGGCTGGGAGCGCTTTCGCGCCAGCATGTTCGGCATTCATCATTTCTGCACCATCGGCCTCAACCCCAAGGAGGCCAATGACCTGTCGGTGGCCAATGAAGTGCTGGAGATTCTGCCGCGCTACCTGGTGAAAGACGGCGTCGTGGCGGTCGGCGAAATCGGTTACGACGACATCACCCCGGAGGAAGATCGCTTCCTCGCCGCTCAGCTGGAGCTGGCCAGACAATTCAATTTGCCGGTGCTGGTGCACACCCCGCACCGCGACAAGATCGGTGGCACCAAACGCACCCTGGCAGTGATTCGCGAAGTCGGGATTGCCGAGCACCTGGTGATCATCGACCACCTCAACGAACTGACCCTGCCGCTGGTGCTGGACAGCGACTGCTGGCGCGGCCATTCGATCTACCCCAACACCAAGATGTCGGAACAGCGCATGGTCGCCCTGTTGCAGCAGTACGGCACCGAGAAAATGGTGGTCAACAGCGCCGCCGACTGGGGCATCAGCGACCCGCTCAAGGTGCCGAAAACGGGTGAAGCGATGCTGGCTGCCGGCTTCAGCGAAAGCCAGGTCGAACAGGTGCTGTTCCACAACCCCGTGGACTTTTTTGCTCAAAGCGGCCAACTGGACAAGTCCCTGGTCAGCACCCCGCTGCCCATCGACCAGCGTCGGCAGTGGCAGGACAACTCTGCCCTGCGTGGCCAGGAACCGGTGATCAAATGAGTGCCGGCACGGGTTGGGCTGCCGCGCAGGTCGGTTATTGCAGCAATGTGCACCCGACCCGTGACCTGGCGGGACTACGGTCATCCATCGAATGGCATTTCCAGGGTGTGCGCACCCTGCGCGGCCTGAACGAGCAAGACAGTGGGCTGTGGATCAGCGCCCTCGCCGCGGCCGAACTACAGCAGGCGTCAGCTCGCGCGAACTTCCTCAGCCTGCTGCAACGCAGTGGGCTGCGGCTGACTTCACTTAACGGCTTTCCCTATGGCCAATTTCATCAAGGCGCGGTGAAAGCCGACGTCTATTTGCCCAACTGGACTGATCCGAAACGGCTGGCGTACAGCCTGAATCTGGCCCGAATCCTGGCACACGCCCTGCCGTCGGATTGCCCCCAAGGCGTGATTTCCACCGTACCGCTGGGCTATGCCGCCGACTGGAACCCGCGGCGACAGCAGCGTGCCGAACACCTGCTGCGCCAACTCACGGCTTCACTGGCCAGGCTGCATCGGGAGACGGGCAAGAAAATCGTGTTCTGCCTGGAGATGGAGCCGGACTGTGTGCTGGAAAACACCGACCAGGCCATCGCCTTCTTCCACCGCTACCAAG
The DNA here is from genome assembly GCF_024749225.1 of Pseudomonas sp. B21-019. Classification (NCBI taxonomy): domain Bacteria; kingdom Pseudomonadati; phylum Pseudomonadota; class Gammaproteobacteria; order Pseudomonadales; family Pseudomonadaceae; genus Pseudomonas; species Pseudomonas sp. B21-019. The sequence continues at coordinate 2,859,042 of NZ_CP087193.1, read as the reverse complement.
CCAGCGATCCGCACCATGACTATCTGGCGCTGTGTTTTGATGTCTGCCACCAGGCCGTGGTTTTCGAACACTGCTATCAGTCGCTGGAAAAGCTGCGCCAGGCCCGAGTGCCTGTCGGCAAGATACAGCTGTCGAACGCGCTGATTTGTCACCTGCCCGCTGAAGACCACAACCGGCGCGAACACGTGCTCAAGACCTTGAGCGACTTCGCCGAAACCACCTACCTGCATCAAGTCAAAGCCCGAGATGCGCAGGCGCGGTTATCGGGCTGGGCCGACCTGCCCGCCGCCCTCGACGATTGCGCCAACAACCTGGGGCAATACCCCGAACTGCGGATTCATTTCCACATTCCGCTGTTCAGCGAACACTTGCTGCTGCCTGAGCTCAGCGGCAGCCAGATCGCCCTGTCGCAGACCTTCGACTTTCTGGCGGATCATGGGGATTTCCGCCCTGTGCTGGAAGTGGAAACCTACAGCTGGGGCGTGCTGCCCACGCAACTGCGGCCCGACACCGAGCACGCCCAACTGCAGGGGATCGCCGCGGAACTGCACTGGGTCGAAGAGCAACTGCGCCAACGCCAATTGCTGCAATCCCAAACGCGGGAGGCGTACGCCGATGCCCTCTGAAAATCCGCGCCAAGCGCTGCTGCTGATCAACGTGGTCGGGCTGACCCCGGCGCTGCTGGGGCCGGCGACACCACACATCAATGCCCTGCTGAAAACGGCAAAAATGGCCAGCCTGCAACCGGTGTTTCCGGCCGTCACGTCGACGGTCCAGGCCTCGATTCTCACCGGACTGTCGCCGTCGGAGCACGGCATCGTCGGCAATGGCTGGTATTTTCGCGACCAGGCCGAAGTGCGTTTCTGGCTGCAACCCAACGCACTGATCCAGGGAGAAAAGGTCTGGCAGGCGCTCAAGCGTGAGCTCCCCGGGTTCCGCTGCAGCCAGCTGTTCTGGTGGTACAACATGTATGCGGACGTGGACGCCGCCATCACCCCACGCCCGCACTACCCGGCCGATGGCCGCAAGATGTTCGGCCTGTATTCGTCACCGGCCTCGTTGCATGAGCGTATCGAGCAGCAGATCGGTGAATTTCCGTTTCCGGGTTTCTGGGGTCCGGCGGCCGGCATCGCGTCGAGCCGCTGGATCGTCGACTGCGCCATCGCCGAGTTCCAGATTGATCGACCCGATCTGCAATTGGTTTACCTGCCGCATCTCGACTACTGCCTGCAGCGACTGGGCCCCGATCATCCGTCGATTGCCGACGAGGTGCGGGCCATCGACAGTGAAGTGGGTCGCCTGCTGGCCTTTGCCCAGGAGCAAGGTGCGGCGGTGATGCTGTTGTCCGAATATGGGATCGAAGCGGTACAGCAATCCGTATCGATTAACCGGCTGTTGCGCTCGGAAGGCTTGTTGCAGGTGCGCCAGTCGCTGACCTGGGAGTTGCTCGACCCCGGCGCCAGCGCGGCCTTTGCCGTGGCCGATCATCAGATCGCGCACATCTACGTGAAACAGGCGCAAGACATTCCTCGCGTCAAAGCGCTGCTGCAGCGCCAGCCCGGCATCGAGCAGGTGCTGGATAAAGCCGAACAACGGGCCTGGCAACTGGATCATCCGCGCAGCGGCGAGCTGGTGACCGTGGCCGCGCCGGGTTACTGGTTCGATTACTACTACTGGCTCGACGATCGCAAGGCACCCGACTTTGCCCGCACCGTGGACATCCATCGCAAGCCCGGCTACGACCCGCTGGAACTGTTCATCGACCCGGCCATTCGCTTCCCGAAATTGAAAGTGGCGCGTCGCCTGCTGCAGAAAAAGCTCGGTTTTCGCTACTACATGGACCTGATTCCGCTGGACACCCGCCTGGTCCGTGGCAGCCATGGCCGCCTGCCCGTCAGCGAGAAGACCGGCCCGCTGCTCATCACCAATTGCGATCTGCCGTTGCCGCAGCGTCTTGCGGCCACGGCCGTGAAGCAACTGCTCCTGGAACACTTCCTGGGGCATTCACACACCGACCCGGCCAATGCCAAGGAGCTTCCATGCGGCGAGCCATTTCTATAACAGTTCTGAGTGCCTTGGCCGGTTTGGCTCAGGCTCAGAGCACAAACACCTTTGACTGCAGCAACTTTCTGCAATTTGGAGGAGACGTCGACAAGACCCGGGCCGCGTTTGCGCAGAGCCCCGAGACCATGGCCTGGAACTGGTTCGTCTGCCTGAACCAGCCCGCTGCCGCGGGGAGCCCCAACCGCGAGTGGGAATCCATGAAGCCTTCCGATCAGGTCTACCTGCCCAACGGCGCCAAGCCCGCCCCCTATGGCACGGCCGTGCCGCCGCCGAACGCGGTGCTTACACAGGCCAAGGCGCTAGGAATGGATATGTCCCGAACCTTCCATAACCTCAATGCCACCCAACAGGTCGATGGCTTGATTCTGCAGATGGGCGGCGCAGTGCCCTCAACAGAAAAAGGCAACCCTGTACGCTTTCAGCTGCTGATGGGCCAGGGCACGTTCGATTACATCGTGCAGAAGCAGGTCTACAACATGAACGGCCAGGCCGCCCTGACCAGCAATCTGGAGTTTCCGCCCATTGCCTGGGAGCTGAAATCCTCCTGGCTGTGGATCGGCTCCGACGCGACCTACAAACAGAAACTGGAGAAAGACGGTTACTACATCGCCCAGGCCTATTACCTGAAAAACGGTCAATACAAGGTCGGCTATGCAGCATTAAGCGGCTTGCACGTCGTCAACAAGCTGAACGCCAACTGGGTCTGGACCACCTTCGAAAACATCAACAACAGCAAGTACACCGTGACCAATGCCGTACCGGCCACCCCGATGACCAACACCACAGGGCCGACACCGGCTGCCCAATCGGTCAATACCAGCTTTCAGGCCGCTAATCCCTCCCTGTCGAAGTACGAACTGATCGGGGTGGAATTCCAGCCCATCACTCAGGTGCTGGCCAACTCCCAGCTGGAATCGGCCTTCCAGAACACCTCATCCTGCCTGGCCTGCCACGGCACCGCCGCCTACTCGAACCAAAAGGGTTACTTCAATTTCGCCCTGAAAGAACAGGGCGGCATTGTCTACCCCACCACCCCGCTGCCGAACTCGGCTTTCGCCGGTTACAACAAACTGGATTTTGTCTGGTCGTTGAAACACGCCCAGTGGCAACGCTAAGGAGCATGACATGAGCGTATTGAATTTCCCCCGTATCTACCTCAACGGCCACATGTTCTGGAACCCGCCAACAGCCAACAACAACGATGTGTTTCCACTCTATGACGCGGTCAACATGGATATTAACTGGCCGTTTGTGAACTTCTACGACATCACGCGCCAGAACGCCCCCAACAAGCTGATGCCCTGGGTCATCAGTCCCGTGAACAACGTCCCGGACTATGTGTCGATGGTGCCGACCAATGGCAGTCCGACCCCCTACATTCCCGCAGAATGGGATCTGTTTGGCGACAATGCCTGCGGCACGGTGAGCTACGACGATATCCGCTCCGTGGTCATCGGCGGCGAGCTGCAGGCCAACAACTACATCGCCCAGGATGCGCTGGTCGGCAAGAACTACCAATTGCTCGGTAACCCCTTTGGCAGCGCCAGTCCCACTGCCGCGCGCTTCGTGGACATCAGCCCGTGGCAGAACACCTTCACCGCGTTGTATTTCGACAAGCTGATGTTGGGGGATGATAAATGCGGCCTGACCCTCAATCGGCAATACCGGATGCTGGATCGATTCCTGAACTTCAATTGGGGGGCCCTCGGTGGTCTGAAGTATGTCACCACCACCTGGCAGACCTGCTTTCCTCAGGAAAACCTGGAATGGGTTATCGGCAACTCCGCGCTGCTGAGTCAGCTTCAACAGCAGATGAAGCAACAAGGAGCTCGTGGCTTGATGTTCAGGTTTTCCACCTACCTGACCTACTATGACAAGAACGGCATTTTCAACGATTTCCCGCCGATCAATACCCACTCCACGACAGCCGCGGACATGGCCAAAGTGCAAGCGATGTATCAGAAGGGCCTGGACAACGTTTCCGATATATTCTTCAACCCCGCCTACAGCCGCACCGCAGCGACCTTGGGTCTCTGGTTTGCCGACGAATACCCCACCGCACCAGCCGGCCGGCGCCTGGTATCTGCCAATCCGGTACCTGTTTTCAAAACAAACCAGCCTGTCGATGCCACAAGCATCACACTGGGTGTGATGTCGGCCCAGATTACCGGCAACACCCTGTCGCTGGATCTGGGCAACACTTTTCCGTTCTATCCAGTGGACTCCAACGCCCCGATCCCGACGGCCGAAAAATTCCATGCCGGCAACTATCTACTGGGCGTACGCAAGGATGGACAGTTCAACCCGGTGATCAACTTCGGTTTCGAGCAGTATCGACAAGCTGCCTTCGACAAACGTTCCGGCCTTCTGGACTTCACGCTCAACGACGCAGACAAGGCGACCCTGCAGGCCGGCCCTCTGGAGCTGCAGCTACAGGGCACACAAACGCCCCAGATCGCTTCCACTCAGCAGATGTGGACCGCCGAAGTGATAGAAAGCGGCAGTTTCATCGACGTGGGTGATCACAAGACGCTGCAAATCATGGTGCAAAAGGATGGCAAGCCAGCGGCCAATACCGTGCTGTGGGTGGCGGAGTATGGCAACCCCTTCTCGGTGACCACCAGCAACTACTATCTGGCATTCAGTAATCCGGCCGACTTCACACTGTTCTACGACCATCCGGCAGACCGTACATTGAACAAGCCCAATCTGCCGCAATTCAACGACATGCTCGCGATATCAAGCCACCTGGCTACCGGTAGCGGCCGTGGACTCATCGCCCTACAGGCCGTGGATACGTCGAATGCCGGGCCTTCGGGAATACCGGTAAATTATCAGCAGTTCCTGCATGACTTGGGCAAACCAGTCGCGGTCAATTTGCGCCCTTGCCTGACATTCGACTCAGCCATCTCCCGAACCGGGACGCTGCGCGATGCTCAGAACAGCATCGTCAATTACTCTGTTGCAAAGATCACCACCAACGCCAGCGGCATTGCCCAACTGGGCGTGAGTGCTCGAGCCCCGGGTTTTCCCACTCTGCGGTTCTTCGTGCAGGAAGATCACAACAACCCGGCCGTCCCCTTCAGTTTCAACTACACCCAGGCCTACACAGACTTCCTCGCCCCGATGCGCGTCCTGCCACTGGATCCTCAGTTGCAACAGGACTTCATCACCTACTGGAACTCCATCTGCACGCGTCAGAACGCCGCGACGCTGTTGTGGGAGAACTTCATCTACCCACGCATCTTGCAGACCTTCTATTACCTGTACCCGATCATGAACAAGTTCATGCCGCTCAACTCCCAGGCACGAGTTGAAGGCGCCATCGACCAACTGATTGTGCTGATCAGCAAGGAGTACCAGGAGGAAAGCACACTCGCCATGCCCATCACCCGCGACATGTCACAAAGCCGACGCGCCGTACTGGAGCTGTGGGCGCAGTCCCTGGTGAAACGCAATTACCCGCCCATCCCGCTCAGCATGAGCGACTACGAACAAGGCTAAAACTACAACGCTCAAGCAGGACCACCGGGTGACGAACCTGTCACCCGGCACTTCACAGGAGTGTCATATGAAAGCCAGCATTTTGAACCGGCTGTTGCTGCTGACCCTGCTGCTCATCCCGGCTCTATTCGCCCAGGCGGACAGCGGTGCGGTGTACTTCACCATGGGGGTGCACAATACCGAGGGATGCAATGAACAGAACGGCAATTGCATCGCCAAACGAGCACCGGGCGAGCCTTCCGATCCGTTTTTTCCGGCCTACTGGATCAGCGACTGGACCATGTACCGGGTGATGCACAACTACGAGAAAAACCCGCCGCCCTACAGCAATCCACCCACCACCCTGACCCCGGCGGACTACACCGTCTCTCGCGGCACCAGTTACTACGACACCGCCTACATCCCGCCGGATGGCGACGGCTTCGGCGCGATGATGGAACACTACGAGAAATACTGCCTGCCGATCTTCCCGATCAAGAACAACAACTACACCTGCTCCTTCGTGTCGCTGGGCAACAAGGCCTACTTCCTGACCTATCCCCAGGACCGTCCCAAGGACATGCCGGCCTGCTGCATGTTCTCGCCGATGAACCACCCACCACGGCAGGATTTCATCAAGCACCTGCCCTACAGTGCCGCGCGCAGCCAGAACCTCAATGGCAGCGTGCAAGCCTATGCCCTGGATGTCGACTCGCCACAAGGCCCGATCCTGTTCGGCTACGCCTTCTACAAGAACGTCACGGGACAACCGCCCTACCGGCATCCGCAATCGTTCTATTTCTCCGGTGATGCCAGCGTCGCCAACGCCCCCATCGTCAGCCAGAACTACACCAACTTCCGCATCGCCAAACCGGACCCGGCCCAGACCTGGGCGCAAGTGGCCGCCATGTGCCCGGCGAATCCGCCGCCCTGCCAATTGTTCGAGCCACCGGCGTCACAGAGCAACGGCCAAAAGGCGCAGTGGAACAAGCTCATGCAACGCAAACCCTGAATAACGACGAAGGATCGCCATGAAAACCACATTCCGTTTCTGCGTGATGTTAGTGGGCCTGGCCAGTCTGCCGGCCTTGATCCTGGAGCAGGCCCTGGCCCGAGAACAGGCCATGCCGTCGACGCAGGCCAGTAACCTGAGTTGCCAACCCCCCAGCACCGCGCCGGTCGCCACCGCCAGTCAGGACCAGTTCGATCAATACAGCTGGCAGATGTTCATCGCTTTGAACTGGCCCGCACAGGACGGGCAGCGCGGTGATCCCGACTGCGCCAAACAGCCTGGGGACCCCGGCTACACCGTTTGGCAAACCTACAAGACCGTGGAGGAAATCTTCCTGCCGAAGGGGGCAGATCCTGGCCCGTGGAACACCCCGCAGACCGCCAAAAGCCTGGGCATCATCAACATCGCCGCGCTGAAGAACAGCACCCAGGTGAATGCCGTGGATCAGGCTGTCGGCGGCTGGCTGATCGACCAGGCCGGTAACCCGACCTACTACGACATTTCGGCCAACGAGACGTCCTACGACTACATCGTCAACAACAGCTTCTATAACGCCGATGTCGTTTCCAAAGCCAACAACATTAACTTTCCCAACGGGGTCATCGAGGTCAAGTCGAGCTGGCGCATCCTCACGACCAGTGACAACGCCAGCCGCTACCTGACCATGCTGGCGCGCGTGCCCACGTTCAACGACCAGGGCCAACGCACCGGTGTCACCGAGGCCTACCTGGGCCTGGTGGGCCTGCACATCATCACCAAGGTCAACGGCTATCCGCAGTGGATCTGGTCGACCTTCGAGCAGATCGATAACGTTCCGCCCAAGGAGTTGGTGCATGGCCAATGGGTCGATCAGCCAACAGCCGGCATGACCTACTCCTACTTCAACCCCGCGGCCCCGGCCATCACCCTCAACCAGTCACCCTGCGACTGGCAGACTCAGGGTACAAAACTGGTCTGCGTGCCCAAGCCCGGCACCACGTTCCAGACCCCGAACCCGCTGAACCGGGTCACCCCGATTGCCGAGATCACCAACGCCGTCAACACCAATTACCGCACCGACCCGGGCCTGCAAAGAAGCGTGCTGAAGTACTACCAACTCATCACCACCCAGCGCCCGCTGATGCCGGACAACCCCAGCAATCCACTGGGCCAGCCGACCCCGTCGCTCTCGGCCAACGTCACCATGGAGAGCTACATCCAGCCCAACAGCAGCTGCATGAATTGCCACTCCATGGCGACACCGGTCAAAAGTCCCTACAAGGCCGATTTCTCCTACATGTTCAAATTCGCCAACGCGCCTGTCGGCAAAACCACCAAGGACGAGGAATAGATCATGAGCATTCTCAATGGACCACGCCTGAATTTCTGGGGCGGCATCCGCACGGACGTCAGCCTGCCGAACAACTCCCCCACCATTCCTTACGACGGCAATGAGGAATGGCCGCTCTTCGACCTGACCACCTCGACCCTGGCACCGACTGCTCAGTCTTATACCGACGATCAGCTGAACAACATGATCAACGCGCCCGACGGCGACTACTACACCGCTGGCGGCTGGAATCACTATGGGCAGCATGTCGTCGACATGCAGAACGCCTTGATCAGTTCCCAGGGCAATCCGGGCAGCATCAGCACCACCGGCGACATGGTGGGCCAGCCGGTTTATCTGCTCGGCTCGGTGGACCCGGTGACCGGACAAGGCCCCGTCTCCGGCCCGATGATGGTGGACCTGGACCCCACCTCCTCAACGACCACCCAGATATTCGTCGGCGGCCTGCAGATTGGCGGTAACAGCGACATCCAGTTGCTGATTCGCTGTAATACCGTGTGCAGCAGTTTCGACGTGGCGGGACGTGTGCTGTTGCCCGCGAAAATGGATGCGCCGGGATCTTTCCACGCCAGCGGTACGTTTCAACTGACCTTCCCTTTGAGCAGCATCGTCAGCTGGAACCAGAACAGCAGTGGCCTGCGCTCGATCATCCAGGCACCGGGTGCGACCGGCATTGTCCTGCGTTTCGTCATGTTCGAAATGTGCCCCACGATGACCACGGAACAACTGGACGCCGATTATGCCGCCGGCCGATACACCCCCAACCCGAGCATCGGCAGGGTCATCGGTACACTGGCCCCGGCCTTCGCCGACGAGCCGCTGAACTGCCAGCCGGGCCGGCAACTGGTCAACCAGAGTACGGGGAATGCCGGCTATGCCGACCTGGGCGGCAACGGTTACCTGAGCATCGACATGGTGAACGTCATTCCGAAGCAAACCTTCAGGGCCGTCAGGGACGATATCACCAGCCCTATCGGACCGAACGCGAACTACGGCCCCGTCACCATCACCGCAGGCACCACTGAACTGGCCACCCTGGACCCGACCAACCGCTTTCTATTCGACTACTACGTGTATGGCGGCATCGTCGACCTGCCCCTGACCGCCAACCAGCTACAGGCAGTGCAGACCGCCGCCCTGGCGATCAACGCGCCCGGCAAGGTCGCCGGTACCACGTTGCAAGCCACCGAATCGACCTATCGGGTGTATGCCGATCAGCGCAACGTCTACCTGGAGGACTACCCCAATGGCCTGTCAATCACCTTGCAGGTCAGGTACTTGGGCGGTCCGGTCCCCAAAGCCACCGAAATCGACCTGCAGGCTGCTGCTCCTGCTGTTTACGATGAACCCCAATACTGGGATTTCCTCGATTTTCCTGCATCGCTGACCGTTAACCCTGGCCAGCTCGCGATCAGTTTCCCGGTCACCGTCAAAGCGGGTTCTGCCGCCCAGGCGGGCTTTGTCGCCTTGACCTGCACGGCCAATGGCCTTCCAAGCAGTGGCTACTTCACCAGCTTCCGCAAATACGCACAGACCGACTTCGGCATCCCCGCGGGCACCCACATCACCTGGGAGCTGATGTACCCGAACGTCCTGCGCTTTCATTACCTGGCCTTCCCCGCCATGTCGCGCTACATCCCGCTCAATCAGCCCGACGCGGTCATGGGCGCCAAGAACCCGATCCTCGCCCGAACCTCGGATGCGTACAAAGGCACCACGCTGTTCATGCCCGTGGTGCGCTCGATGTCGCCCTGCCAGCGGGCGCTGCTCCGGGCTTATCTCACCGGTGAACCGTGGCAACCGCCGCAGTAACCGCATCCATTCGTTATTCATGGAGAGAGCCCTATGCCCATTCCCATTAATATCCCGGCGCGGCCCAGAGAAACCCTGTGCCCGAGCACCATCATCGCCGAAGGCCTGCTGAACCCTCGGGGCATTTGTGCGCAGGCCGATGGCAGCCTGCTGCTGACCGAAGCCGGCTCGGGTCTGCCGGAGCAGACCTTCAGCGGCCGGATCAGTCGACTGCGACCGGATCCGTCCAGCCCAGGCGCCTACCTCCCGCGCGAGATACTGGCGCAAGGTTTTCGCGCCATGAACATGCAGGCCCGCATGCTGCGCGATGAAATCATGGGGTTGTCGGACATCGCCTGCGGCGACGGTCGCTGTCTGGTCAGCCAGACCGATTACGTCGAAGGCTCCAAGCTGCTGGACCTGCAATACACGCCGCCCGAACCGGTGTTTCACAGCCGTGGCAATCTGAATGCGCTGTGCTACCACCCGACCCGCCGCAGTTGGCTGGCGGTCAAGCCCGATACCAATCAGTTGGTGGAATTCACCAGCGGACAGGACGAACGCGTGCTGGTGCAGTTGCCCGAACTGGACCAGGGCCAGGAAGCCGTCCCGGTGACCCTGGTGTACGAACCGGCGACCGACGCAGTGCTGATCAGTCTGTTTTCCGGAGAGTTGCAGGGCGACTCGACGCGCAAGGGCATCGACTTTGCCGATAAGGCCGGCCGGGTGATTCGGGTCTGGCCTGACAGCGGGCAGATCGAAATCCTGATTCGCGGCCTGCAACTGCCCACCGGACTGGCGCTGTGTCCGAAGGGCAACGTGCTGGTCCTGGAGCTCTGCGACCGCCTGCAGCAACCCTTGCCACCGGACTGGAACGGCGAACCGCTGCACGGCGGCTTTACCCGTTTCACCGGGCGACTGCTGAGCTGCAACTTGAAAACCGCCCAGGTCGTGGTGCTCGCACGCGACCTGGATACCCCTTCCAACCTGTGTCTGCTGGAGGGTGCGGTACTGGTGAGCGAAGGCATGGGATTGACCGGCCGGCCACTGCCCACGCCAGACAACACCGTCGTCCCGTTGAGCGGCAGGCTGCGGCGGGTGCAGCTCTGAAAAGGTGGGCCACACGTTGCCTGAACATTACCTGCCCCGAATTTGGCAGGAATGTTCAGGCTCGGTTCGCGTCAATCGCTTTCTGAGGCGTCTCGGATTCGAGCGGGTGACACGATGATTTTCACGTTGTGCTCCTTGTTGTTAACCAATTGCTCAAAGCCCTGCCCGACAATCTGTTCCAGCTGAATACGCCCGGTTATCAGCGGCGTGATGTCCAGCCGACCGTCGGCGATAAAGGCGATCACGTCTGCGAACTCCCCGTTATAGGCGAGTGCACCCAGCACCTGTTTTTCGGTGGCGACCAGCTCGAAGAAATTGAACTCGCTGGGCTCCTCGAAGATGCCCACCAATACACACGTGCCGGCCTTGCGGATGAGGTCGATGGCGAGCTTGGCCGTGTGTTTGTTGCCGATGCATTCGAAACTGACATCCGCCCCCAGCCCGCCGGTCAGCCGCCGCACCTCAGCCAACGCGTCACACTCATTGGGGTCCAGCACCTGGCTCGCCCCCACCTCCAGGGCCTTGGCCTTGCGCGCTCCCGACATTTCCAGAGCAATGACCTGGGCCGCGCCAGCCGCCTTGGCGCACATGATGGTGCACAGGCCGATGGTTCCCGCGCCAACCACCACCACATTTTTCCCCAGCAAACTCCCGGCCTTTTTCACCGCGTGCATGCCCACTGCCAGCGGTTCGATCAACGCCCCGGCTTCGGCGGGAAAGTTGGCCGGCAACTTGTAAAGCAGGTTGGCCGGTACGTTGACCAACTCGGCGAACGCGCCATTGTTCATCAGCCCGGTGAACGCCAGGTTCTCGCAAATGTTGTACAGCCCATGGGTGCAGTAATAACAAGTGCCACAGTGCTGACAGGCATCGGCTGCCACCGGTTCGCCCACACTGAACCCCTGGACCCCGGCGCCGATTTCGACGATCTCGCCACAGAACTCATGACCGAGAATGCACTGCCCCTTGATGCCGGTCAGCGGGTGCGGCGCATCCACCGGAATGAACACTGGCCCGGCCACGTATTCATGCAAGTCGGAGCCGCAAATACCGCACCATTGCACGCGAATCTGCACCCAGCCCGCCGGTGGCGAGACGGGCAACGGCACATCTTCGACGCGGATATCGTGACGACCATGCCAGACAGCGGCACGCATGCTGCGGGTCGGATCAATTGGAAGGCTCATGTTGGAATCTCCTTGAAATCGTTGGCCTTGGCGCCCGGCAAATGGCTGGCCGCCAAGGGAGGCATCAGTGTTGTTGGACAAAGTCCAGAATCAGCCGATTGACCTGCTCGGCCGCTTCCATCTGCACCATGTGCGCCTGACCCGGCAGGATTTCGACCTGAGCAGCCAGGCCAGCGCTGTGGGTCGCAGGAATGATCGCGTCGTCACTGCCCCAGATCAGCAACACCGGTTGCCGGTTTTCTTGCACCACGCCGCGCAGATCGAGTTGTTGCCGCCCTTCTTTGAACAGCCCCGCAACCAGCAGGCGCAGGGCCGCATCCACCCCTTCCAGACGCTTGTACTTGAGCATGTCTTCGAGCATCTGCCGATTGACCAGTTCGGGGTCGGAGAACAGTTGCACCAATTGTGGTTTGAGGGCATTGCGGCTGGCTGCCTCGACAAAACCTTGCAGGTAATCGCCGTTGATTTCCGCGCCCAGGCCGGCGCTGCCGATCAAGCTCAGGGAACGCACCCGCTGGGGAGCCAGGCGCGCCGTGTTCAGCGACACCGCCCCGCCCATGGAATGCCCCACCAGATGCGCCACGGGAACATCAAGATGATCGAGCAGAGCCAGCAGCACCCTGCTCAACTCATCCAGATCTCCGTGTTCCAACTGTTTGCTCGACTCACCATGGCCCGGCAGATCCAGAGCTATCACCCGGCGCCCGGCGGCCAATGCTTCATGATTGAACATCCAGTTATTCAGGTCACCGCCGAACCCGTGCACCAGCACCAACGGCACCCCGCCTTCGCCACGCTCGAAGTAACGGATCAGTCGCCCGTCCAGTTCGACCTTCTGCGGCTTCGGCCCACTGTCTTCCTCGGCACCGTCACCTGGCACGAACGCGGACTGGAACTGCTCGATCACCGCATCGATCTCGGCCTCGCTGGCTTCGCCGTCGACCACGATGCCTAGCAATGCACCGACCGCGAGGGTTTCATCCTGGCGCGCGATCTGCCGGCGCAGCACACCGGAAAACGGCGCTTCGACACTGCTGGAAATTTTGTCGGTTTCTACGTCGAGCACTTCATCGCCCTTGGCGATCGCCTGGCCCTCCTCCTTGAGCCAGACATCGACCCGGCCTTCGGTCATGGACAAGCCCCACTTGGGCATGGTCAGGGTATGGATCTGGCTCATGAACGCTTGCTCCACTCAATCAGCTTGAGCACGGCGTTTTCGATCTTCGCCGCGTCGGGGATATAGAGGTCTTCCAGAGAGTCGGAGAACGGCACCGGTGTGTGCGGCGCGGTGACCATCTCGATGGGCGCCTTGAGCGAGGCGAACGCTTTTTGCGCCACCAGGGCCGAGATGTCGGTGGCCATGGAACAGCGCGGGTTGGCTTCGTCGATCACCACCAGGCGCCCGGTCTTTTCCACGCTTTCCAGAATGCTGTCTTCGTCCAGCGGGCTGGTGGTGCGCAGGTCGATGACCTCGCAGTCAATCCCCCGCCCTGCCAGGCTGCGGGCTGCATCCATCGCCGTATTGACCGTGCGCCCGTAGGAAACCAGAGTCACGTCCTTGCCGTCGCGCAGGAAGTTGGCCTCGCCGAACGGGATGGTATAGAGCTCTTCCGGCACCTCGCCCTGCATGCTGTAGAGCAGTTTGTGTTCGCAGAAGATGACCGGATCGTTGTCGCGGATGGCCTGGATCAACAGGCCCTTGGCGTCATAAGGGGATGACGGGCAGACAACTTTCAGGCCGGGGATGTGGGTCCACAGCGACGTGAGCATTTGCGAGTGTTGGGCGGCGGCCCGCAGGCCCGCGCCGACCATGGTGCGAATCACCAACGGGGTGGAAGCCTTGCCCCCGAACATGTAGCGAAACTTGGCCGCCTGATTGAGGATCTGGTCCAGGCAGCAACCGGCGAAGTCGACGAACATCAACTCACACACCGGGCGCACGCCGCAGGTCGCTGCGCCTACCGCGGCGCCGACATAACCCAATTCCGACAGCGGCGTGTCCAGCACGCGGCCGGGAAATTGGTGGTAGAGGCCCTTGGTCACGCCCAATACCCCGCCCCAGGCGTCATTTTCACCAGGAGCACCGGCACCGCCGGCGACGTCTTCCCCCATGATGAACACGCTGGGGTCGCGGCGCATTTCCTGGGCCAGGGCTTCGTTGATTGCCTGCTGATAACTGATTTTTCTCGCCATGATAAAGGTCTCGATTCTTGTTATAGGGGGCGTTCAGGGATAGGAAACGTAGACGTCGGTGAGCAGGTCGGCGGCGCTTGGCTTGGGGTCGGACTTGGCCTTGCGCACGGCATTTTCGATCAACAGGTCCACTTCGCCATCGATCTGGTCCAACTGGCTGGCATCGATCAAACCGGTCCGAGTGGTGCGCTCGCGAAACTGCATCAGGCAGTCGTTGTGTTCGCGGAAATACTTGACCTCGTCCGGTGCCCGATAGGTCTGGGCGTCGCCTTCAAAGTGACCGTAGTAGCGGGTCAGCTTGACCTCGATCAACGACGGTCCTTCACCGGCTCGAGCGCGCGCCACCGCGGCACCGGCGGCTTCGTGAACGGCGAAAAAATCGAAGCCGTCGACGGTGACCCCAGGCATGCCGAAACCGGCTGCGCGGTCGGCGATGTGATCGCAGGCCACCGACCAGTTGGACGCCGTGGCCTCGGCGTAACCGTTGTTCTCGGCAATGAACAGGCACGGCAGGTTCCACACCGAGGCCATATTCATCGCTTCGAACACGGCCCCTTCGTTGGAACCGCCATCGCCGAAGAACGCCACGGCGACGCCGTCGGTCCCCTTGAGCCTGGCGGCCAGGGCCGCCCCTACCACCAGCGGTGCACCGGCACCGACGATGCCATTGGCACCGAGCATGCCTTTCTCGAAATCGGCGATGTGCATGGAGCCGCCCTTGCCCTGACAGACTCCGGTTTTCTTACCGTAGATTTCGGCCATCATCCCGTGCACATCAACGCCCTTGGCGATGCAATGACCGTGGCCACGGTGGTTGGAGGCGATACAGTCGTCATCCCTCAGGTGAGCCATGACACCGGCGGCCGAGGCCTCTTCACCGGCATAAAGATGGACGAAACCGGGAATCTCGCCGGTGGCGAACTCCACATGCAGGCGCTCTTCAAAGACGCGGATGGTGCGCATCACCCGATAGGCATGCAGCAATTGATCAGCAGTCAGCTGTGTCGACATTTTTATTCTCCAGGGTGTCTTGAGGCTCAAGTTTCAAAGTGCAAGGTTCAAAGGGTGTTGCGGGTGTTCACGACCGATGGCCAGCAGCCGCTCTTGCGCGGCATAGACCAGCGCCGCATTGACATCGATGCTCAACGGACCGCCGGCATCGAGGGTGACGGTGGGCAAGTCATCGGCGTTGAATTCGATTTCCCGTTCGCCATCCAGGGCCAGGGTGCCGCTGCTCAGGCACAGGCGATGGGCAACACCGGGTTCAAGGCTGGCGGCCGCGAGTACGCCGCAGCCTTGCAACAGGCCGGGCGCCAGGGGCACCAGCAAGGCTTCGGACGATTGCGGATCAAGGCGCATCCAGGCACCGTTGGGGGCTTGGCGCGAGACCGGAAACCACAAGCCGCAGAGGGCCGATATGCCAATGGACTGAGGTTCCGCGAAGGTGACGAACACCTCCGCCAGATCGATCCCACGGCTGATTGCACGGGCGCCGATGAAGGGCAGCGGGGACACTGCCACGTCTACCAGCGCCACTTCGCACAGGTCGCGGCTCGGAATCCGCACCAGCAGGCGTTTATTGCGACGCAAGGCAATTTCGGGTGGGATCCGGCCGCTGGCGAATAGCCCGCCGGCCAGCCCGGCGCTGGTGGCCTCACGCAGTTCCGGGAAGGCATTGTTGGTCCCCGTCGACAGGGTCAGCAGCGGAATGTCGCCGACTTCGGCAGCCACCGCTTTGTGGGTGCCGTCACCGCCGAGCACGGCAATCAGCGACACGCCGCGTTCAGCCATCCAGCGCGCGGCCTGGCGAGTGTCCGCCACGCTCTGGCGCAAGGTCAGTTCCAGGAACTCCAGAGTTGGCCAGTGGCTGTCACGCGCCTGGCGGCCATGACTGTTCTTCTTCACCGCCGCCGCGATGCCGGTCATGTCGGTGGGCATCAGCACGCGCTCGACACCGGTGGCGCCAAAAGCCGCCAGCAGCCGTTGGATCACCGAGACCTTGTCGGTGCTGGAAAACAGCCCGGCATTCGCCGTCAGGCGCCTTACGTCCCGGCCGGACGCCGGATTGGCAATGATGCCGACGGTCAGGGGCAAGCGACTCATGTCGCCACCACGGGTACGGCAAAGTAAAAGCCTCGGCAGGAGGACATAGGGCACCTCTTGTTATTATCGGGTTGCCAGTCGTGCTGGTTGCCGGGGTTAGAGCAAGGCCGGTGCCAGAATCGCAAAAGATCGCCGAAAAGCCCGTTCCAGAGCGGTTTTGACTACATTTCCAAGTGATGGGATCCCGCTCGATTGAGACGTCCCATGTCAGCCTGCACGGGTTAGAGGTCAGACCTTGAGACGTCGCGTCTCAGCTTCGCAGTGGGGTGAACCGATGCTTGTCGACCGTCCGTGAACGGCGCTTAATAGCCCGCACAACTAAAAGAAGATCGAATCGGAGGCCCTAATGCTTTCCGCACACTCGAAGGCGCATGTGGATTGCGTCAGCCGTGTTTTGAAGAACGCAGCGCACCTGCCGCAACTGCCCGTGCCGGACTTGATCCTGGATTCCTGGCGCCGTTCCATGGAGCAACACCACTTGGACCCTGGCTCATTACAAGGGCCGCGGATCCTGTCCCAGAACGTGCTGCAAGAGTGTCGAGAACGCTCCGAACTGTTCCTGCGCATCGCCAGCGAAGAAGTCGCCCGACTCCATGGTCGTGTGCGCGATGCCGACTACTGCGTGTTGCTCACCGATGCCCAGGGCCAGACCATCGACTATCGCGTGGAAACCTCCATCCGTAATGATTGCCGCAAAGCAGGCCTGTACCTGGGCACCTGCTGGTCAGAAGGTGAGGAAGGCACCTGCGGGGTGGCCGCGGTGCTGACTGCACGAACACCGGTTACGGTGCACAAGCGGGATCACTTCCGCGCGGCTTTTATCGGACTCACCTGCTCCGCCGCTCCGGTCTTCGACCCTCGGGGGGAACTGCTCGGGGTGCTCGATGTGTCTGCGGTGCGTTCGCCGGACGACCGTCGTTCGCAGCATCTGATCCGGCAGATGGTGGTGCAGAGCGCACGGGAAATAGAACAAGCGTTTTTCATGAACAGTGCCCAGGGTTACTGGGTGCTGCGGGCCCACAACAGCCCAGGCTACGTCGACAGCCAGCCCGATTACCTGCTCGCCTGGGACGACGACGGACAACTGCAGGCACTCAACCCCGCGGCGCGGCAGTGGCTGTCGCAAAGTTGTGGCCAACTGCCGGACCACATCGGCCAAGTGTTCGATCAGCAGTTATTGCATCGCGCCAAAGACGAATCACTCTGCCTGTTTCACTGCCGGGGTGGCCGCCATGTCTTACATGGGCGACTCAGCGCGCCACGGCAAGTGAAACGCAGCCCGGCTCGGCGGGTACTGTCACCCGCCGAACTCGACCCGCGACTGGAAGAAAGTTTGCGCCTTGCGGTTCGGGTCAAAGACCGTAATCTGCCGGTGCTGATCCACGGCGAAACCGGCTCCGGCAAGGAAGTCTTCGCCCGCCAGCTGCACCAGGCCAGTCTGCGCCGTGATCGACCTTTTATTGCGGTGAACTGCGCAGCGATTCCCGAAAACCTGATCGAAAGCGAGCTGTTTGGTTATGCAGCCGGCGCCTTCACTGGTGCTTCGAATAAAGGCATGCAAGGCCTGCTGGAGCAGGCCGATGGCGGCACCCTGTTTCTCGATGAAATCGGCGATATGCCCCTGACCCTGCAAACCCGGCTACTGCGGGTTTTAGCCGAGGGCGAAGTGGCGCCCCTGGGAGCGTCAAGAAGCAAGGCGATAGACATTCAGGTGGTCTGCGCCAGCCACCGCGATCTGGAAGCCCTGGTGGCCAGCGGCGAGTTTCGCGAGGACCTGTACTTCCGCCTCAGTGGTGCGCGATTCCAATTGCCGCCGTTGCGCGAACGCAGTGATCGACTGGCATTGATCAACCGGATACTCGAAGAAGAATCATCGGCCTGCGCAATGGCGATGCAACTGGGAAGCGCCGCACTGGAATGCCTGCTCGGCTATCGCTGGCCGGGAAATGTGCGCGAACTGCGGCACGTGCTGCGTTACGCCTGCGCCGTGTGCGAGTCCCAATTGATTCTGTTGAGTGACTTGCCTGAGCATCTGCCCGGCCGTCGACTCAATGATTCGGCTTCAGCTGACACCCTGGAACGCTGCGTCAGTCCTGAACGCGAGGCACTCATCGATGCCCTCGTGCGTCATCGCTGGAAACCCACCCCCGCGGCCAAGGCTTTGGGCATCTCCCGGGCAACGCTGTATCGACGGGTGCATCAACATGGCATCGACATGCCTGGCAGGGGCTGACCACAAGTTCATCCGGCGGCCCCGCTTAATGAGCGTTGGCCACCGGACAGCACAATGGACTTGCATCGATCACAGTATTGGTGAACGGCATCGAATAAATGTGGGAGCAAGCCCCGGCTATTAAAACCAGGTCTCCATCTGTATCCCGTATTGCCACACACCGCCGGCGTTGAAGTCGGTCTTGCCAAAGTTGTCTGTGGAGCTGTATCGGTCCAGGTCCGAAGACCAGTTCATGAAGCTGGCGAACACTCGCAACTCGGGGCGTGTGAGCAGGTCTCCAACGTCGGGTTTGAAGGTCGGGGCGATGGTGAATTTCCAGAAGTTGCCGTCCACCGCATTACGTTGCAGGTAACCCTTGGGGTCGAGGTTCATGGTTTGCCAGCTCATTTCGTAGGCCATCTCGAAATTGCTGTTGATTTCATTGGCCAACCGCATGTTCAGGGTCATCCAGCGGTAGTCGTCACCCTTGACGTAGCGATCCTTGCTTTGTTCGGCCAGCAGACTTGGACCGATGCGCCAGTGGGGTGCAATCGGTGTCTCGCCGTACAGCGCAAGGCGCAGCGCACGGGCGTCGTCGATCAGTTCGCCGTCCGAGCCAATGTTCTTGACCTCGGCCCCCAGCCCTTGCCCGTAGAGCAGCGCCGTCTTGAAGAAGCCTTCCCTGCCGAAAAAGTTTTTCTGATGATTCGCGATCATGCTGTGCAAGCCGGAGTCCGCAGGCTTCAGGCCCGCTTCATTGGTGCGAGTGCTAAAGTCGTTTTTCTTTGAGCCAATGCCATTGAACATCCACTGCCACTGACCATTATCGAAGAACTGGTTGGAGGTGAGGATGTAGCTTTCCACATCGGCATTGACACCGCCCTCACTGAAATCCCCGTAGTTACGCCCGATCAACGAGTAATTCGAGCGCCAGTTCTTGTTCATCTGCACGTCGTAGATACCACCCCCGGTGCCGGCCAGAAAGACGACGTCCGAGTCCAGCCAATGGATATCGAAGTTGTCCCTGTCGAATCGCTTGCCTGCCCACAGGGTGGCGTTCTCGAACGTCGAATTGCCCTTGAATGCGGCGAGATGATCGAGTTCCGTAAATACCTGGCGCACATTCAGGTTACTTTCGGCGGCCGTCCAGTCATTGGAGCTTTCCACTCCATCGGCGATGGAAACCGTGAATTTGGAATGGGTGCCGTTCTGCGCATAGGCTTCTTTCGACAGGTCTATACGCATGTAAGTGTCGTCTTCGTTACCGAGTCGCCCGACTGCACCACCGACTGAACCGGCAGGCGTCGTATAAGGACCGCCCCGCCCGCCCCCCAGGCCATCGTTGATCAGCAATCCGGAGCGGGCGTAGCCCTTGAAGCTGAACCCGTCGGTGAGGTGCCCGGTACCGCCCTCCTTCTCCAGGCTTTGCTGACGGGCTTCGAGTTTTGCCAACCGCGTATCCAAACTGGGCGCCACAGTGGCGGTCGCAGTGGACGCAACAGGCTGCAAGGCGGGAGTGGACTGTTTGAGCTGCTGCAGTTCCCTGGCGAGTGCCTGGGTTTGCTGTTCGGCGGCGGCTGCACGTTTTTCCGCAGCGCTGGCGCGGGCTTCAAACGCGGCCATGCGTTCTTCCAGAGTCGCGGCCTGAGCAGTGGCCGCCGAGGTGCCGAGTACGCCTGCGAGTAGCCAGCTTGATGCTTTCTGCATGGGGGATTTCCTGTTTTGTTTTTATTTTTTGTCCTGCGACCGGCCTTATTTTCGTGAATTGTTAATTGTCAAAATCTACGAAAAAAAGGATGCCTCATCGCAAATACGCTGCTACATTTGGCGATGTTAACGTTAACTTTTCTAAAAACAAAAATAAAGAGGGCTTTATGAAACAGCTCAAATCACTCTTTCCAGCAGCACTGCTTGCCCTTTGCGCCGGGCTTCCATCCCTCTCCAGCGCAGCCAATCTGACGATTTCCTGCGGTGCGGTGGGCGCGGAATTACAACTGTGCAAAGAGGCCGTCGAGGCGTGGTCTCAACAGACCGGCAATCACGTCGAGGTGGTGTCCACGCCTAACTCGGCAACCGAGCGGTTGTCGTTCTATCAACAGATCCTCAGTGCGCAGTCCAGCGACATCGACATCATTCAGATCGACATGGTGTGGCCGGGGATGCTGGCCAAACATCTGCTGGATCTGCGCGAGGTGCTGCCCGCCGACGCAACCCAAGGCTACTTCCAGGCACAGGTGGACAACGCCACGGTGAATGGACGGCTGGTGACGATGCCGTGGTTCACCGACTCGGGCCTGCTGTATTACCGCAAGGACTTGCTCGAGAAATACAACAAGCAAGTCCCCCAGACCTGGGAGGAAATGACCGCTACCGCCAAGGATGTACAACAGGCCGAGCGCAATGCCGGCAACGCCAACGCCTGGGGGTACATCTTTCAAGGGCGTGCCTACGAAGGCCTGACGTGTAATGCGCTGGAATGGATCAGCAGCCAACCGGACGGCGGGCTGGTCAATCCACGAGGCGACATCGTGGTCAACAGCCAGGCCTCAAGAGCGGCGTTGACCCTGGCCAAAAGCTGGGTAGGCGACATCTCCCCGCGTGGCGTGCTCAATTACACCGAGGAAGAAGGACGCGGCGTATTCCAGTCGGGCAATGCGTTGTTCATGCGTAACTGGCCTTATGTCTGGGCGTTGGTGCAAAGCCAGGACAGTGCGGTAAAAGACAAGGTCGGGGTCGCTCCCCTGCCCCGCGGCGGCAACAGCGGCACCCATGCCTCCACCCTCGGCGGGTGGGGTTTGGCGGTCTCGCGCTACAGCGCCAACCCGAAGCTTGCCGCCGAACTGGTGAGCTACCTGAGCAGTGCCCAACAGCAAAAACATCGTGCGCTGATTGGCGCCTATAACCCGGTGATCGAGTCGCTTTACCAGGATCCCGAGCTGCTCGCGGCCATGCCTTATTACAGTCAGCTGCACAGCATTCTCAACGATGGCGTCATGCGCCCCGCGTCAATCACCGCTGCTCGTTATCCACGGGTCACCAATGCGTTCTTCGATCAAGTGCATGGCGTGCTGGCCGGCGAGTTGCCGGTCGATCAGGCGCTGACCGAACTGGAAGGCGAACTCACGCGCATCAAACACCGGAACTGGTAAGCCACAAGGAAGAAAATCACCATGTCTGTCTCTACTGCCCATGCTCCCTGTGACGAGCTCCTGCTCACCAGGGAAACGCCGGTACAGCGTCGCCGAGTGCGCGCTGCCTGGCTATTTCTGACGCCGATGTTGCTGTGTCTGGCCCTGGTGGCGGCCTGGCCGTTGCTGCGGACATTCTGGTTCAGCCTGACCGACGCCAACCTGGCGGACACCGCTGGCGGCACCTTCGTTGGCCTGAGCAATTATCTGTTCCACAACGGTTCCAGCTGGTCGGGCATCCTGGTCGATCCACAATGGTGGAATGCAGTGCGCAACACCTTGCATTTCACCGTGGTGTCGGTGGGGCTGGAAGTCGTGCTGGGGCTGCTGGTGGCGTTGCTGCTGAACATCCAGTTCGCCGGCCGTTCCCTGGTGCGAGCGTTGATTCTGATTCCGTGGGCGATTCCGACCATTGTCTCGGCGAAGATCTGGTCGTGGATGCTCAATGACCAGTTCGGCATCATCAATCACCTGATGCTCAGCCTCGGCCTGATTACCGCGCCTCTGGCCTGGACCGCAGATGCCGATCTGTCGATGTGGGCGGTGATCATCGTCGACGTCTGGAAGACCGTGCCGTTTGTCACCCTGCTGATGCTCGCCGCCTTGCAGATGTTGCCGAGTGATTGCTACGAAGCCGCCAGGGTCGATGGCATTCATCCGCTGAAGGTGTTCTGGCGGGTCACGCTGCCACTGTTGATGCCTGCACTGCTGGTGGCGGCGATCTTCCGCATCCTCGACTCCCTGCGGGTGTTCGACGTGATCTATGTGCTGACCTCGAACTCGTCGAGCACCATGAGCATGTCGGTCTATGCCCGCCAACACCTGGTGGAGTTCCAGGACGTCGGTTACGGCAGCGCCGCCTCGACCCTGCTGTTTCTGGTGGTTGCAGTGATCGCCATGCTTTATCTCTACCTCGGACGCCGCCAACTGGAGGTCCGGTCATGAGCCCTCGCCTACTGAAAAAAGCACTGTTGCGCTTCGGTTTCTGGTGCCTGATCGGGGTGTTGCTGCTGTATGCGGTGTTCCCTTTCTACTACGCCATCGTCACGTCGCTGAAGCCGTCCAGCGCCTTGTTCGAGGTGAGTTACTGGATCAAAAAACCCGACTTCTCCAATTACGCGGCGGTGCTCAACCAAGCCTCATTCCTGCGGGCTATCGGTAATTCACTGGTGGTTGCGCTTAGCGTGGTGACACTCGCGCTGTTCCTCAGCCTGACCGCCGCTTATGCCTTGGGCCGGGTGAAATTCCGTGGGCGTGGCACGGTGTTGATGATGGTCCTTGGGGTGTCGATGTTTCCCCAGGTCGCGGTGCTGTCGGGGCTGTTCGAGGTGATCCGTGCCTTGGGCCTGTACAACACGTCCTGGGCGTTGATTCTCAGCTACACGATTTTCACCCTGCCCTTCACCGTCTGGGTGCTGACCACGTTCATGGGGCAACTGCCCCATGAGCTGGAAGAAGCGGCAATCATGGATGGCGCCTCGCCCTGGGTCACGCTGACCCGGGTGCTGTTGCCGCTGCTCTGGCCCGCACTGGTCACCACGGGTTTGCTGGCTTTCATCGCGGCGTGGAACGAGTTCCTGTTTGCCCTGACCTTCACCCTCACCGACACCCAACGCACGGTGCCGGTGGCCATCGCCCTGATTTCCGGCGGCAGCCCCCATGAGTTGCCTTGGGGTTTGTTGATGGCGGCATCGGTGCTGGTCACCGTCCCTCTGGTGATTTTGGTGCTGATCTTCCAGCGCCGAATCGTTTCCGGCCTCACTACCGGCGCGTTAAAGGGTTGATGCCCGACAACTACAAGGAACAGCATCGTGATCAAGTTGAAACTGGATAACGTGAACAAACAATTGGGCGGCGCGCGGATTCTGCGCGACGTCAACCTGGAGATCGCTGCGGGTGAGTTCGTGGTATTCGTCGGCCCTTCGGGCTGCGGAAAATCGACCCTGCTGCGCCTGATCGCCGGACTGGATTCGATCTGCGCCGGCGACCTGCTGATCGACGGGCGTCGGGTCAACGACCTGGAGCCGCGCGAGCGTGGCGTCGGCATGGTGTTTCAGTCTTATGCGCTGTACCCGCACATGAGCGTCTACGACAACATCAGTTTTGGTCTGAAGCTGGCCAAGACTGAAAAGACCAGCCTGCGCGAACGCGTGCTGAAAACCGCGCAAATCCTGCAATTGGACAAGCTGCTGCAACGCAAGCCAAAGGAATTGTCTGGCGGGCAGCGTCAGCGTGTCGCCATGGGCAGAGCCATGGCGCGGGAACCGGACATTCTGTTGTTCGATGAGCCGCTCTCCAACCTGGATGCGTCCTTGCGGGTGCAGATGCGCAACGAAATCGCCAGGCTGCATGCCCGGCTGGGCTCGACCATGATCTACGTCACCCACGATCAGGTTGAAGCGATGACCCTGGCCGACAAAATTGTCGTGCTCAATGGCGGTCGTGTCGAACAGGTCGGCTCACCACGCGAACTCTATGAGCGCCCGGCCAGTCGCTTTGTCGCCGGCTTTCTCGGCTCACCCAGAATGAACTTTCTGCCGGCACGCTTGCAGGCGCCGGGCGAAACCAGCCTGGTCGACAGCCCCGTGTTGGGGATGACGTCCCTGCCCTTCGACAGTTCGAACCTGGCGGCGGGCACGCTGCTGAGCCTGGGCATTCGCCCGGAACACGTGTCGCTCAAGTCAGCGGAAGGAGCCGCCGGCATCGTGGTGACCGCGGTCGAATACCTGGGCAGTGAAACTTATGTGCACCTCGAGACAGGTCAGGACGAGCCGCTGATCTGTCGTTGTGAGGTCCACGCCGGATGGCAGGCGGGCGACCGGGTCGAGCTGCTGCTGGACATCGACAACCTGCACCTGTTCGACGCCGACGGCACGGCCTTGAAGCGTCATCCACATGCCATTGAAACCGTCCCTCTGCGCCCGGCACGAGCAGGCGCCCTATGACTTTGTCTTTGAATACCATGAACGATTCAATATCTGCTGCGCAGCGAGCGCTGAGTGACGGCCTGTCTCGGGTCATCCACGATTACCGCCCCGGTTATCACCTTGCCCCCCCGACAGGCTGGATGAACGACCCTAACGGGGTGGTGTACTTCCGTGGCGAGTATCACGTTTTCTATCAACACCACCCCTTTGACGCGAAGTGGGGCCCGATGTATTGGGGGCATGCCAAGAGTGCCGACCTGGTCCATTGGCAGCATCTGCCCATTGCCCTGGCGCCCGGCGATGACTTCGACCGCGACGGTTGTTTTTCCGGTAGCGCGGTAGTGTGTGGAGACACCCTGGCACTGGTCTACACCGGGCATACCTGGCTGAAGGATGTGGGTGATGAAAGCTCGATCCGTCAAGTCCAGTGCCTGGCCACCAGTATCGACGGCATTCGCTTCGTCAAGCATGGCGCTGTCATCGAGACCGCGCCGCAAGACTCGATCATGCATTTTCGTGACCCCAAGGTCTGGCAAGCGGACAACTATTGGTACCTGATTGCCGGCGCACGTCTGGGCGATCAACCGCTGCTGCCGCTGTATCGTTCCACCGATCTGCACACCTGGGAGTTCCTCGATTATGTAGCCAGCGGCAGCGAGGGCGATGGCTATATGTGGGAGTGCCCGGATCTGTTCCGCCTGAACGGACGCGACGTGCTGCTGTACTCCCCTCAGGGCATGCAACCCCACGGTTACGAACGGCTCAACAAATACCAGACCGGTTATCGCGTCGGCCAACTCGACAGCCAATGGCACTTCACCGGCGGGCCTTTTATCGAGCTGGATAACGGCCACGATTTCTATGCCGCGCAAACGCTGGTGGCCGCCGATGGTCGGCGCCTGGTATGGGCGTGGCTCGACATGTGGGAAAGCCCGATGCCCAGCCAGGCCCATCACTGGTGCGGCATGCTCGGTTTGCCGCGCGAACTTGAACTGCATGACGATCGCCTTTGCGTGTATCCGGCACGGGAGCTCACCGCGCTGCGCGAGGCGCCATTGCCGAGTACGCCTTGGCGGGATGAGTCGGGAACCTGTTGGGTGCCGGAAGTGAATGGCGACCTGCTGGAAATCCATGTGCATCTGGATTTGCGCGACTGCACCGACGGCCACCTGGGCATCGCCTTGCGTTGCAGCGACGATGGCCGTGAAGAAACCCTGCTCTATTACGATGCGGCATTACAGCGCCTGGTGCTGGACCGCAGCCGCTCGGGTGCGCAAGTCAGCGGCCAGCGCAGCGTGTCGATAGACCCGACACAAGAGCGACTGGAGCTGCGCGTGTTTCTCGATCGCTCGTCCATCGAGGTGTTCGACGAAAACGGTCGCTTCAGCCTCAGCAGCCGCCTCTATCCGCGGTCCGACAGTCTGGGGGTGAAGTTGTTTAACCACGGCAGTGGCGGGCGTGCTTCGATTCCCAGGGCGTGGCCTCTCGCTTCAGGTTGGGTATGAGCGTTGTCATTCGAGTCGCGAGAAGCCCAGGCCCTGTGTCATGATTCTGCGTCAACCTGACCGGCCTCGCCTCGCATGACTTCAGTGAAAGACGTTGCACAACTGGCCGGCGTGTCCCTGATGACGGTTTCTCGAGCGCTCAACAACCCGGAAAAACTGAGCCCCGAGACCCTTCAGCGGGTGCGTCGCGCCATTGATGAACTGCAATTCGTACCGAGCCTGTCGGCGCGCAAGATGCGCGGCGACAACCTCCAGTCGCGCACCATCGGTGTGTTCGCGCTGGACACCGCGACCACACCGTTCGCGGTGGAACTGCTGCTGTCCATCGAACAGACCGCGCAACAGGCTGGCTGGAATGTCTTCATCCTTAACCTGTTGAGCAACCCGCCCACTGACCAGAACATCGACCTGATGCTGTCGCACCGCCCCGACGGGCTGATCTTCAGCGCCATGGGCTTTCGCCACGTCAGCATTCCCGAGCGCTTGAAGAGCAAACCGCTGGTACTCGCCAATTGCCTGGCCGATGACAGTCGCCTGGTCAGTTACGTACCGGACGACGAAACGGGGCAGTATCGCGCCGTGCATCACGCGTTGAGCCAGGGCTATCGGCGCCCACTGTGCATCAATCTGCCAAGACAGAGCCTGGCCTGGGGGCTGCGACAAGAAGGCCTGCTGCGCGCCTGTCAGGCATTCGGGCTGGCGCCTGACGCGCTTCTGCAATACGACCTTTCCGAGCATGACGCCTACGGTGAAACCGCAGCCATCCTCGACCGGCACATTGTTGAGGGTCGCCCACAATTCGACATTCTGATCTGTGGCAACGACCGGATTGCGTTTTGTGCCTATCAGCTGTTGTTGAGCCGAGGCCTGAAAATTCCCGGCGATGTCGCCGTGCTCGGCTACGACAACATGATCGGTATCGCTGAACTGTTCATCCCGCCGCTGACCACGGTGCAACTGCCGTACTACGAGATCGGTCGCCAGGCTGCCCGCCACCTGATCGAAGCCCTTGAGGTAGAGGGAGCCCAGCCGGTTGATTGTCCATTGGTGGTCAGGGCGTCGCTATGAGTGCGAGCGCCGCAGACCAGCCGGTGCACGAGGTGCCTCAGGATTCGGCATCGACACCCGCGAGCATTGCCTCTCCCAATACGATTTTCCCGCTGTCCTTGAGTGCCTGACCTGCACCACGGATGTCTCTCGCTTCCTTGTTCTGGCCCAGCTTGAATTTACCGACCAGGCGAGTGATCTCGATCTCTACCCCAACGATCGCTTTAAGCATCGAGGCGATGTAGTCCTTCGGGGCGTCCGTCATTTTCCACGGCTCGGGCTGGGATGACTCATGGGTTCGGGTCAGGAGCGCCACCAACCCACGGACATAGCGCTCATCATCGCGAATGGTGATCCTCCCATGGGCGTGCACCACCTTGTAGTTCCAGGTCGGAACCTGCTTATGGGTCTCGTGCTTGCTCGGATACCAGGTGGGCGAGATGTAAGCCTCGGCACCGCGAAAAACCACCAGCACTTCGTCCCCGTCTTTCACGTCTTGCCAGACTGGGTTGGCGCGCGCGACGTGCGCCTGGAGAACACCGAACTGCCCCTGCGCAGCCTTCAACTCGAAAGGAATGTGGTTGGCATCCAGTCCGCTTTCACCGTTGGTAAACAAAATGCCCAGTGGATGCTGGACGATCAGTTCATGAAGGGCTTCGGCGCGAGGCTCATCAAAATGGGCAGGTACGTACATATCAACTCCTTCAATCGTTCAAGGGTGGGGACAGCGCGCCAGTGGTGAGGTGGCCTTCATGTGAATTGTGTTGATGAACTGGCCCATGGTATAGAGCCAATATCCAACAGAATCACTGAGCCAGAATTGATGGCACGTAAAGCCAACGTTGTTGAAATTCCATCGCTGGGCACGCTGGATCGAACCGCCGGTCAATTGGGACGACAACTTGCTCAAGCGCTCAGGTCCGCGATCCGCAGGGGCGACCTCAAACCTGGTGAGCTGCTGCCATCGACGCGCATTCTCGGCAAATCGCTGACGATTGCCCGAGGCACCGTTATCGAGGCCTTTGAGCAGTTGATTGCCGAGGGCTTCCTGGAATCCCAAGGCAGAGCAGGCACGCGGGTGGCCCGCTCTTTGGCAGATGCGTCGCCAACCACCCGGCAGGAGCAAGGTCGACCCACCGAAGCCAGGTCGTGGACGCCCTCTGCGCGAATCGAACGGTTCGCTCAGGTGGCCCGGCAATTTGCAGCGGCTGCGCAGATTCCGTTCTCGGTCTCGGTGCCGATTGGCAAAGCGGCGCCTGACGATATCTGGCGTCGCCTTGGCAATCGCATCAGGGCGCGAGGGGCTGGAGCGCCCTCGGGATACGGCGATCCACAAGGTGCGCTTGAGTTACGGGAAGCGGTAGCGGATTACGTGCGCAAGTCACGCTCTGTGCGCTGTGGAGCGAGCCAGGTCATCATTACATCCGGCACGCAACAGGGCCTGTATCTCGCCTGTCAGGTGCTGCTCGATGTGGGAGATTTTGCGTGGGTGGAGGATCCGGCGTACCGGGGTATCACCGGGATTCTGGAAAGCGCGGGCCATAGCGATCAAATGATCCGCGTCCCGGTTGATGCCGAGGGTCTGAATGTTGAAAGCGGCATAGCGCAATGCCCCCAGGCACGAGCAGCCTTCGTGACCTCGTCACATCAATATCCACTCGGCATGCCAATGAGCATGGCCAGGCGCGATGCCTTGCTGGCATGGGCCCGGACGTCTGATGCCTGGATCGTCGAGGACGATTACGACAGTGAACTGCGTTACGCCGGCCACCCTTTTCCATCCTTGCAAGGGCTGGACCCCGACCGGGTTATCTACCTGGGGACGTTCAGCAAAATACTGTTCC
This sequence comes from Pseudomonas sp. B21-019, assembly GCF_024749225.1. Classification (NCBI taxonomy): domain Bacteria; kingdom Pseudomonadati; phylum Pseudomonadota; class Gammaproteobacteria; order Pseudomonadales; family Pseudomonadaceae; genus Pseudomonas; species Pseudomonas sp. B21-019. The sequence goes on along the minus strand of NZ_CP087193.1, from coordinate 2,830,046 downwards.
CCTCGTTACGGCTCGGCTACGCTATCGTTCCGCCCTACCTGGTGCAAGCCTTTTGCGGTGCGCGAGCCCTGATGGATCGGCATCCCGCGAATGCCGATCAGCACGTGCTCGCAGCATTCATCGCAGAAGGACATCTGGACCGGCACATCCGGCGAATTCGCGGCGTGTACGCAGACATCCACAAGCAAATCATCGAGGCGGTTGCCAGGCTGATTCCTCGCGAACTTGCATGGCTGGAACCGAGCGATCAGGGTATGCATCTGGTGCTTTGGCTGGCGGAAGGTATCGACGATCAGTGGGTCGCCACCAAAGCTTCCGAAGCTCAGGTATCGGTACGTGCCGTGTCGCCGATGTATGCCGGTGGCAATGGCCGTTCGGGATTGATTCTGGGCTTGGGCGGTTTCAGTGCCGAAGACATTGAATCCGCCACCAGGCGCCTTGCGCAGGTCATCACGTTGGCTGCGCGGCCCTCAGCGGCGGCCAAAGACTCGATCATAACGTAGCCATCGGGCAGCATACGGGTGCCGGTCAAGCGTTTCGCCGCTACAATGCGCACCTTGACCGTGACAAGCCAGACTAAAAAAACATGTCCCTACCCAAGCATCACCTGGAATTGCTCAGCCCCGCCCGTGACGTGGCCATCGCCCGCGAGGCCATCCTGCATGGCGCCGACGCGGTGTACATCGGCGGCCCGAGCTTCGGCGCCCGCCACAACGCCTGTAACGAGGTGAGCGATATCGCCCAATTGGTAGAGTTCGCCCGTCGCTATCACGCGCGGGTGTTCACCACCATCAACACAATCCTGCACGACAACGAGCTGGAGCCGGCGCGCAAGCTGATCCACCAGTTGTATGACGCCGGCGTCGATGCGCTGATCGTCCAGGACCTGGGCGTGATGGAGCTGGACATTCCGCCGATCGAGCTGCACGCCAGCACCCAGACCGACATCCGCACCCTGGCGCGGGCGAAGTTCCTCGATCAGGCCGGTTTCTCGCAGCTGGTACTGGCCCGCGAGCTGAACCTCCAGGAGATCCGCGCGATTGCCGACGAGACCGACGCGGCCATCGAATTTTTCATCCATGGCGCGCTGTGCGTGGCGTTCTCCGGCCAGTGCAACATCTCCCATGCGCAGACCGGCCGTAGCGCCAACCGTGGCGACTGCTCCCAGGCCTGCCGCCTGCCCTACACCCTCAAGGATGAAAAAGGCGGTGTGATCGCTTACGAAAAACACCTGCTGTCGATGAAGGACAACAACCAGAGCGCCAACATCCGCGCGCTGGTGGAAGCCGGCGTACGCTCGTTCAAGATCGAGGGGCGCTACAAGGACATGGGCTATGTGAAGAACATCACCGCCTACTATCGCCAGCGCCTGGACGACGTCCTCGAAGACCGTCCGGACCTGGCTCGCGCTTCCAGCGGCCGCACCGCGCACTTCTTCCTGCCCGATCCGGACAAGACTTTCCATCGTGGCAGCACCGACTACTTCGTCAGCGAGCGCAAGATCGACATCGGCGCCTTCGACTCGCCGACCTTCACCGGCCTGCCGGTGGGCGTGGTGGAGAAAGTCGGCAAGCGCGACCTGCTGGTGGTCACCCACGAACCGCTGTCCAACGGCGACGGCCTCAATGTGCTGGTCAAGCGCGAGGTGGTGGGCTGGCGTACCAACATCGCCGAACCGAAAGGCGAGTTCGAAGAAGACGGTGAAAAGCGCTACCGCTACCGTGTCGAGCCCAACGAAATGCCGAAGGGGCTGCACCAGTTGCGGCCGAATCACCCGCTGAGCCGCAACCTCGACCACAACTGGCAGCAAGCCCTGCTCAAGACCTCCGCCGAGCGCCGGGTGGGCCTGGCCTGGGTCGCTCGCCTGCGCGAGGATCGCCTCGAACTGACCGCCACCAGCGAGGAAGGTATCAGCGCCAATGTCGCCCTCGACGGTCCATTTGGCGTGGCAAACAAGCCGGAACAGGCCCTGGAGCAACTGCACGACTTGCTCGGCCAACTGGGCACCACGCAGTACCACGCCACGGATATCAAGCTGGATGCACCGCAGGCGTATTTCATCCCGAACTCGCAGCTCAAGGCTTTGCGCCGCGAAGTCATCGAAGCGCTGACCGCGGCCCGCATCGAAGCCCACCCACGGGGTGGTCGCAAGGCCGAGACCAATCCGCCACCGGTGTACCCGGAGTCCCACCTGTCGTTCCTGGCCAACGTCTACAACCAGAAAGCCCGCGACTTCTATCACCGTCACGGCGTCAAGCTGATCGACGCGGCCTATGAGGCTCACGAGGAAACCGGCGAGGTGCCGGTGATGATCACCAAGCACTGCCTGCGTTTCTCCTTCAACCTCTGCCCCAAGCAGGCCAAAGGCGTCACCGGCGTGCGCACCAAGGTCGCGCCGATGCAGCTGGTGCACGGTGACGAGGTACTGACGTTGAAGTTCGACTGCAAGCCCTGCGAGATGCACGTGATCGGCAAGATGAAGGGGCACATCCTTGGCCTGCCGCAACCGGGCAGCGTGCAGCCGGTTGTCGGCCACATCAGCCCTGAGGACCTGCTCAAGACCATCCCTCGCGCGCCCCACTGAGTGACGGGCGAGCGCGCCGCTACGGCGTCGCGCTCGCTGCGCTTGGAGGGATATTCAACCGACACAAAAAAACGCCAGGCCGGATAGGCGCTGGCGTTTCTCGTAAACACGACCATCCAGGACTCGCGCAATACTGCCGACTGAGTCATAACTGAATGAGTGTAAGGAAAATGGCAGGGGCGGCTGGATTCGAACCAACGCATGGCAGGATCAAAACCTGCTGCCTTACCGCTTGGCGACGCCCCTGTAGCTGTTGCGACGAGTGCCTGGCACTGTCTTTCTGATTGTGCAGCTTGCGAGCAATATCGAGCTGCTGCGTCCCTACGCTGCAAGCCCTGTAAGGGCCTCTGCAAGAACGCGCGGAAATTTATCAACTTTCGTTGCGTCTGGGAAGCCCAAAAACAAACTAATTTGTTTTAAAACAGACATTTACTGTTGATCCAGGCTATTCGGGATATCCGGAGGGTGCCATGGCAGCTGTTACCGATACGCTGAAGCTGTTTCTCACCGGCGATGTCATGACCGCCCGAGGCATCGACGCAGTGCTGCCGCATCCTGGCGATCCGCGGCTTTACGAAGACTACGTCAAGAAAGCCGGCGATTACGTCCTGTTGGCAGAAAGACACAATGGTCCGATCCCCCACCCGGTCGATTTCACCTATGTCTGGGGCGTTGCGCTGGATGAGTTCGAACTTCGCCATCCACACGTACGCATCATCAATCTGGAAACAGCGGTGTCCCGACGCGGACGACCGGAGCCAAAGGGCATCAATTACCGCATGAGCCCGGAGAACTTCCAGGCCATCAGTGCCGCCGGTATCGACTGCTGCGTGCTGTCCAACAACCATGTGCTGGACTGGGGCGCACCTGGCCTGGTCGATACGTTGGCCACCCTGGCGAGCAACGGCATATGCAGTGCCGGCGCCGGGCACAACCGGCAATCCGCCGAAGCGCCCGCCGTGCTGGCGCAGCCTGACGGGCGGCGCTTGCTGGTGTTTGGACTCGGCGCTCCCGACAGCGGCATTCCACCGCAGTGGGCCGCCACGGATAGCCGCGCGGGCGTCGCGCGGCTGGAAGATCTGTCGATGCAAAGCCTGCGCCCTGTGGCCGAACGGATTCTCAAGTACAAAAATCCGGGGGATCGGGTGCTGGCCTCCATTCACTGGGGCGGCAACTGGGGGTTCGAGATCCCGCAGGAACAGGTCCGGTTCGCCCATGCCTTGATCGACGAGGCTGGAGTTGACGTGGTGCACGGCCACTCCTCGCACCACATCAAGGGCATCGAGGTGTACCACGAACGCCTGATTCTCTATGGCTGCGGGGATCTGCTGAACGATTACGAAGGCATCGGCGACCACACCACCTATCGCGGCGACCTGGGGCTTTTGTACTTTGCCTCGCTGGCCCCGGACGGGCACCTGCAGACGCTGGAGCTGATACCCACTCGCCTGCAGCGCTTTCGCCTCTGTCACGCCGAAGGGGATGACCGTCAATGGCTGCAAGACACCCTTTCTCGCGAGTGCAAACGCTTGGGCAGCGGCCTCCAGACGGACGCGCAAAATGCCTTCGAGTTGCATTGGTAGGCTTTTTCATTTCTGCGTCGCTTTTGCATTTCTGTGCGACAGATCGCACTTCAGGTACTCCCGTACTACTCCCTCTTGGTGGTAGTTTGGAAAAGTTTCTGACTAATCAATCAGATATTTCCTACCAACCACCTGCAAAGGAATGCCCCCAGCAATGGATTTCTCACTCAAGCACCTGGCCGCGACAACCCTGATGCTGGCCAGCCTTTCGTCGTTCACCACCTCAGCGCACGCCAACATTACCCCGCAACAGAGCGCGACCATCCTCAAGACCTTCAGCGATGCATCGGTAACGGATTTCAGGCAGTTCCTGGAACGCCTGGCCAAGAGCGAGCTTGCCAAAACCGCCGACCTCGGCCCGGCAATCAGTGCTTTCCAGGGCAACAAGCCCCTTTCCGCTGAACAGCAGAACGAGATTCATCGCCTGCTTGGCCTCTATGCGCGGGTGAAGTACGGCAACGCTGCCACCGAGACCCTGCGCGAACTGGTGGCCATCCCGACCTTCCGCGTGGACGGCGTGGCCCAACACGACAACCCTGAATTCATCAAGATCGGCGACAAGCTCAAGGGCCTTGCCCAGGCCTTCGACCTGAACTTTCGCAATATCGACAACCGCGTCTATGAAATCTCCCTCGAAGGGGCTGGCGACGAAATCGTGGGCATTCACGCACATGCCGATGTGGTGCCCGTGACGCCGGAGAACTGGGTCCTGAAAGACGGCACCCGCCTCGATCCGTTCAAGGTCACCCTGGTCGGCGACCGTATGTATGGCCGAGGCACCGAGGATGACAAGAACGGCATCGTGGTTGCGCTCTACGCCATGAAGATCATCAAGGAAGAGAAGCTGCCGCTGGCTCGCCATTTCAAGCTGCTGGTAGACACCACCGAGGAAACCACCGGCGACGCCATCCCCTACTACTTCGAACACAACCCGACACCCAACTACAACCTGGCGCTGGATGGCGGCTACCCGGTGGTGATTGCCGAGAAAGGCTACGGCACCGTCATGGCGAACTTTGCCCGGCGTAACGCTCAGGGCAAGGGCGCCGAAATCACCTCAATGACGGGTGGCCTGGCAACCAACCAGATTCCGTCGACGTCGGTCGCCACCCTTGTGACTGACAAGCCCGCCGAACTGGCCGCCAGCCTGCAGAAGGCAGGTAGCGATTATGCCAAGCGCAATGGCGGCAACTTCGAGGTGACTGCCAAGGTCGTCGGCAAGGACGTCAAGCTCACGGTCACCGGCGTTTCTGCCCACTCCTCCGAGCCCGAGTCAGGCATCAACCCGGTGGCACGGATGCTGGGCTTCATCAATAGCCTCGACGGCAAGGTCGCACTCAAGCACAACCACATTACCGACGCCGCCCGTTATGCCGTCGACAACTGGGGACTGGACTACCTGGGCGGCAAGTTGGGGGTCGGTTTTTCCGATGCCTTCATGGGGCCGCTGACCACCTCCCTGACCTATGTCGGGATGGATGAAAAAGCCTTCAAGCTAGCGGTCAACCTGCGCGTGCCGAAGGGCAAGTCCCCGGAAGCGCTCAAGGCTGAAATCGCCGAAAAGCTGGGTGCCTGGAGCAAGAAGACTCACATTGCAGTGGCTTTCGACTACAAGATCGCCGAGCCGATGTACCGCAACCCCGAAGGTGAATGGGTCAAGGCGCTGTTGGCCGTGGCCAGCGAAAACCTTGGCATGGAACACAAGTTCGGTACCTCAGCCGGCGCCACTTCGGTCCATGAGCTGCCCAACGGCGTGCAGTTCGGTTTGGCCAGGTCCGAGCTCAAGTACACCGGCCACAACGACAACGAGTTCAAGACCGTCGACCAGTTCCTGCTGGACCTGCAGATCGTGACCGAGATGATGGGTCGCATCGGGCAGTTACCGACACTCTGATCCCCCTTCCGGACCCGCCATTGCGGCGGGTCCATCGTTTTGATCGTCTTGCCATGAACCGGCGGCTATCGCATAACTGACCTATTCTTTATCAACCGACAAGGTGTCAAACCCTTCCGGCATACCGGACTCTTACAGCAATGGAGGCTAGGCGATGAAGGAGCAATCGATTGAGTTCCGCGCTGGAGATGGCGACTTTGGAGAGGGGCACTCTGCGCTCCTCGCCATGACCCACGCCACCCAATCTCCCACGACCAATAGCCGCATCGAGCTTTACACCCAAGAGCCGATGGTCAACTGGCTAGGCCCGTTTCAGCTCATGCGCACGGGCATGCAATCGGCCGCCGCCACCACCATGGGTGCCTTCGCGGACCCACGCGATGTGCTGGCCATGCTCAACCCCCGGGACTCCAACCCGCCCATCCAGGTGGCTGCCGACGGTGACGTGTGGATCGACTATCTGGCGGATACCGGCGATGGCTGGGACTCCACCTATTCCATGGCGCTGTGTGTCAGTCAGGATGCCAAGTTGCCGAAGCTCACGCTGCCGCGCGGCGACGTGTTGCTGCTCGGCGGCGATCAGGTCTACCCCACACCGGCCCAATCCGGCTATCGCACCCGTTTCCTTGATCCCTTCCGCGCCGCCTTCCCCGCGCCGGTCCCCAAGGTACGCCCGAATGAGCAGGACCAGCCCGTGCCGCAGCCAGGTGCACCGTGGATAGTGGCGACGCCCGGCAACCACGATTGGTATGACGGCCTGCGCGGGTTCTCCCAACTGTTTTGTGAGCGCAAGCCCATTGGCGGCTGGGAAACCCGTCAGCGCACCAGTTACTACGTACTGCAGCTGCCCAATGGCTGGTGGATCTGGGGTCTGGACCTGCAATTGGAGTCGATGATCGACCGACAGCAGAAGCAGTACTTCGAAGAGATGCGCGCCAAACTGCAACCAGGCGACCGCGTGATCCTCTGTACCCCCGAGCCAAGCTGGGTGGACGAAGCCGAGCGACTCGCACGCGTGGGGAGCAAGACCTTGCCCTCGATCGAGACCCAGACCCTGCGCTTCAGCAGTCTGCGCGAGATCGAGGAGCTCTTGGGTGACCAGTTGGCGGTGGTCCTGGCCGGGGACTCGCACCACTACGCGCGCTACCAGCCAAAAGCCGGCACCTTGGCGCCGCAACGCATCACCTGTGGAGGCGGTGGCGCCTTCCTGCATGGCACGCATCAGCTTCCAGATCCGCCCGAGCCGATCAGCGTCGGCGGAACCCGGCAGCACTACGAGCTGGCGGCAACCTACCCGGACAAAAAGACCTCCGAACAGCTGCGTAATCGGGCATGGCGGCTACCCACCCACAACCTCTCGTTCTGCGGCATGTTGGCTATCTTGTACCTGCTGTTCGACTGGATGGTAGAAAGCGCCAGCAAGGTACCCCACCCGGCGCGCGATAACCGCAGCCTGATCGAGGTGTTGTCTGGCCTCGAAGCCTCTATTCCCAACCTGCGTGAGGTTTGGCGACAGCTGATCCTGGTCCTGGCACACAGCCCATCGTCGGTGATGCTCGCCGTGACCATTGTTCTGGGCTGCGCAGTGCTCTCAGCCGCCGGGGTCAAGCGCACCCGAAAACTTGCCTATGGCGTCGGAGCCGTTCACGGGTTGCTTCACCTGGGACTGGCGATCGGGCTGCTGTGGCTCATGGGCCGTATCAACATCCACTACTTGCAGTTCGAGGTAGAAAACCTGCTCCAGGTCTTGTTGTTCCTGGTGGGGACACTGGTGCTCGGTGGTAGTTTGGGAGGCCTGCTATTCGGTGCCTGGATGGTGATGGCCAACACTTTATGGGGGCTGCATAGCGAGGTGGTTTTTTCCTCGCAACGCATCGCCGACCATAAATGCTTCCTGCGCATGCACTTCAACGGCGACCAACTCACCATTTACCCGCTCAAGCTGGAGAAGGTCTGCCGGCGCTGGTCTGTGGCGTCGGGAGTCGCCAAACTGGCGAAGGTGCAGCGCACCTGGAGGTTGCGGGCAACGCCTGAAAGCACTGGCCCGCGCTTTGTACCCGCCTCAGGTGAGCTCGAACTGCGGCTGATCGAGCAGCCCATCGTGATTCGGCGCGGAGGAAGCACCTCATGAGTTCGCATGCCTCTATGAGCAAGGGTTAGATTTGAATGACGCTGGCGGCATACCAGTGTCATTGTGCGATCCCGGCCGCCCGAGCTGACTCAAACTCAGCTCGACGCGCACGCGGTTAACGCCTGGGCGGCCTTAGAACGCCGCCGTCTTGTGCTCATTCACAAACGTAATATGCGACGCTATTCCTTCGCGCCCGCCTCCTCTTTCCCCTCCCAAGTAGTCTGAAACTCCCATCCCACATGGGAGTTTCGGCCGATGCGCAATCCCCGGCGTTTATCCATAGTCGACGAAAGGTCAACGGTCAGGCCTCGATGACCGCAATTGCTCTGGAGAAAGTCATGGCTATCGGCGAGCAAAATTCATCGCTAACGGGCGATCCGACCCCCCTATACATTCCGACCCTCGACTCAGTGGTCAATGCTCTAAGCGTTGTAGCCACCGGCGCGAACGTTTCGCTGGACGAAACGGCCGGATTGCAGAACGCCACCGCCACGCCAAGCCCCGCGGGAGACGCTGACGACAACGATATTCTGGTGGCGTCCCTGCCCTCGACTTTCTCTACCCGTTTGACCGCACTGGGGGCAGGTACCGCAACGGGTGCAGCCTTGAGTGGCTATACCGGTGCCGCAGGCAATACCGGCAGCAATGCGTTCACCCTCACTGTTGACCCCGGAGCGAGTATTACCGATGTCAGCTTCGTCGACAGCGCCGGTGCACCGCTCAATGGCCTGGACAGCGGACTGGATACCCTCGATGGCACCAGCATCCTTCTCTACACCGATACCAATAACAACAATATCGTTGTGGGCCGAGCCGGAAGCGCAAGCGGCGCGATCGTGTTCGCGGCCTATATCGAAGAAACCGGATCGCCGGTCTCGGGCGGCAAGATCTGGACTGTGGAATACCAACCGCTCAAGCATCCGGATATGACGAACGCCGATGATTCGCTCAATCTGCTGAATAAGGTGTTCATCGGAGCCAGTCAGGACGCGGAATTCAGTCTGGACAAAGCACCGTCGGGCCAGCAGTTGTTCCTGATGTTCACGACCGTGGGCGCGACGGCCGATGCGAACGGCCGGATTCCCGGCGTCTCGATCGTCGTCACCGGCAGGGATCCGCTGGATCAGTCGGCAAGCAGTGCTGCCATCACCAGCGCCGACACGGTCAACAGCAGCCAGGGCGGCGGCAACACGACCCTGGGCACCAATAACCAGGCGATCACCGAACAGGAAGGCCTGCGCTTCAGCTTTGTCAGCGGTGCCAAGGCGGACTTCACAATCCCCAACCTGAGCCCGGGCGAAGCGGGTGTCGAAGCGAACATCGACTTCACCCAGTACTTCGGTGCCCGCTCCGCGACCTTCAAGGTCGTGCAGGAGACGGGCGGCACGACCGCGAAGCTCTTGCTCACCGCCGTCAAGAACGCCGACAACGTCAGCGGGTCGCAGAGCGGTGTCAACTTCGTCAACAGCTACGCCAACGACAGCACCGAAAAGGTCGCGATCACCAACGGCAGCGTCACCGTCAAGACGTTCGCGGGTGCCCCCGTCAGCGGCGTCGTCATCACCTACAACGCCGACGGCACGGTGCTGATCACCGGCGTTCCGACCGACTCGCAGATCACCTACAGCACGGCGACCGACCACAACCGCGTGATGATCGAGAACGCCGGGTTGCTGACCGACAAGAACGGCGACAAGACGCACGCTGACTTCGACATCGGCGGCTTCAAGGTACTGCAGTCCAGCACGTCAACCGCCGAAATCGGCTCCAAGATGATTTTCGAGGACGACGGGCCAAGCATCAGCACCACCGGCACGGAACCGACGCTGACGGTGGACGAAACGGTACTGGCGACCAACGATACCAAGAGCTTTGCAGCTAACTTCACTTCGGCGTTTGGCGCTGATGGCGCCGGCACCCTGACCTATACGCTGGGCGTGGTCGCGGGAGGCTCAGGGTTAACGGACACCGCCACCGGTGAGGCAGTCAACCTGTCACTCAACGGCGCAGTGGTCGAAGGCCGCACAGCCACCACCAACCTGCTGGTGTTCACCGTCAGCGTCGCCGCTAATGGCGACGTCACCCTCGACCAGATCCGCGCCGTGGTGCATCCCGATGCGACCAATCCGGATGATTCGAAGACCCTGACCTCGGACAGCCTGGTGACGCTGACGGCGACCAAGACCGATGGGGACGGCGACAGCGCCCAAGCAACGCTCAACATCGGACAGAACCTGGTGTTCAAGGATGACGCCCCCAGCATCAGCACCACCGGCACGGAACCGACGCTGACGGTGGACGAAACGGTGTTGGCGACCAACGATACCAAGAGCTTTGCCGCCAACTTCAGTTCGGCGTTTGGCGCCGATGGCGCCGGCACGCTGACCTACGCGCTGGGCGTGGTGGTGGGTGCCTCCGGGCTGACCGATACGGCCACCGGTGAGGCAGTCAACCTGTCGCTCAACGGTGGCGTGGTCGAAGGCCGAACGGCCACCACCAACCTGCTGGTGTTCACCGCTAGCGTCGCCGCCAATGGTGAGGTCACCCTCGACCAGATCCGCGCCGTGGTGCATCCCAACACGGCCAATCCCGATGATTCGAAGACCCTGACTGCGGACAATCTGGTGACGCTGACCGCGACCATCACCGACAAGGACGGCGACAGCACCCAGGCGACCCTCAACATCGGCCAGAACCTGGTATTCAAGGACGACGGACCGAACATCAGCACCACCGGTACGGAGCCGACACTGACGGTCGACGAGACGGTGCTGGCGACCAACGATACCAAGAGCTTCGCGGCTAACTTCACCTCCGCGTTTGGCGCCGATGGCGCCGGCACGCTGACCTATGCACTGGGCGTGGTGGTGGGGGCCTCCGGGCTGACCGACACGGCCAGCGGCCAGGCGGTGAACCTGTCGCTCAACGGCGGCGTGGTCGAAGGCCGCACGGCCACCAGCAACTTGCTGGTGTTCACGGCCAGCGTCGCCGCCAACGGCGACGTCACCCTCGACCAGCTCCGCGCGGTGGTGCATCCCAACGCCAGCAATCCCGATGATTCGACGACGCTGTCGGCGGACAACCTGGTGACGCTGATAGCGACCAAGACCGATGGGGACGGCGACAGCGCCCAGGCCACCCTGAACATCGGGCAGAACCTGGTGTTCAAGGACGATGGCCCTACACTTGCCTTCGGCAACCTGATCGGGACCGGTAGCATCCTTCCACAACAAGGGTACTGGGATCATTCGAACGGAGCCGACGGACTGGGGGCAACCGGGCTGGATATTTCGTTGGTGAATAACCAATTCACCCTCGTCCGGCCAGACAACACGACCACCACCGGGACCGGTACGCTCACCGAGCAGTCGCCTTCACCGGACGTCAATGGCGCCTACCATTTCGCCGGCACGTTGACCGGTGATTTCGACAACAATGCCGCCACCGCGAATACCTCCGTCGACTACACGCTGACCGCCTATAGCAATGGCACCTATACACTGGACCTGGTGCAAGGCTTCAGTTCGCAGATCGTGCTGAGCAGTGCCGACGGCTCACTCAGTGCCGGCGGCCCGGATCCGGTGCGCACCTTGCTGATCCCACCGCAGAATCCGCCGACCATTCCTTCGCCATCCGAGGAGATTGTGTTCTTTTCCGCAAAAGCAACGGCGTCGACCGGGGACATCCTGACCGGCATCGGGGTTGGGAAACCCGACCCCACCGAAGCCCAGCTACAGACCACTCCCCTGCCGTCGTACATCGACTCGGCGGCCATGAACGTCAGCACGTCCGGCATCGGCGTCGGCAATAACATTCTCCAGGGAGATAACCTGGTGGCCATCAGCAATGCCGATGAAAGTTTCGTGATCAATCCGGAAAGCTTGCTGGCGGGCATGAAGATCTTCATCGATAACTCCGTGGGGGGTTACAACACGGCGACCGAGGACCTGTACTACAGGGCCTACTACGAGGATGGCACGTTCTCGGCCCTCACCGAGGTGAACACCGTAACACCGGAAGCCGGCGGACAAGTGTCCTTCCTCGTTCAGCAGCAGGGCACGAAGTTGATCGACGCGGTTCAGCTCACGATGGGCCGAGGCGATGTCAAGATCCCGGTGATCGAGTTCATTAAACCGACCGAAAGCCTGGCCAGCGATATCAAGCTGGCATTCAACGCGACGCTGACGGACAAGGATGGGGACTCGGCGACAAGTGCGTTTGACGCCAACCTGTTCGCCAACGACCTGGGCACCACCTTCGACTTCACGCTGGTGGGCACGGCCGGTGAGCGGGATGCCTTCAACGTCGATTTGTCATTCACCCAAAACAAGTACCAGATCACCGGCTTCGATGCGAGCGCAGGGCTGCGCGACACGCTGGTGCTCAACGGCGACCAGAGCTCCGTTGCCCAGATCGACAACAGCGGCGCAAACAGCATCGTGACGGTTACCGAAACGGGCGGACAAATCACCACCATCACCCTGGTCGGGGTTGATCTGCTGAGTACCGACATTGTCCATGGCAGCGCCTGAGGCAGCGCGTGTGTGAAGGATGCGAGGGTGGTGAAAACCACCCTCGCTTTTTTTGCAGTTCCGGGAGGTGAACAGACGCTTCGGCAAACGAGATTTCATCTATCTGCGCCCTCCGCACCCTGCTACTTGAGCCTGACTCACGCGCTGGCGGTTAAAGCCCGAGGGAGCATCAGCGGCCTGTGCTCATTCACAAACGGAATATGGGCAGCACGCCTTCGCGTCCTCATCCCGTTTCCCCTCCCAAGTAGGCCGAAACTCCCACCCCGCTTGGGAGTATCGGCCGATGTGCAATTCCCGGCGATTAGTCATAGTTGCAGAGGTCAATGGTCCGACCTCGATGACCGCAATGGCTCAGGAGAAAATCATGACTATTCGCGAGCAAAACTCATCGCTAACGAGCGATCCGACTTCCCTCAACTTAACGTCACTTACGGCCAACGCGCTGAGCGTTACGCCCGGCGCAAACGTTACGCTGGATGAAACGGCCGGGTTGCAGAACCTCACCGCCACGCCAACCCCCGCGGGAGACGCTGACGACAACGACATTCTGCTGGCCTCTCTACCTTCGGCCTTCTCTACCCGTTTGACCGCACTGGGTGCAGGTACCGCAACGGGGGCGGCCTTGAGCGGCTATACCGGTGCCGCGGGCAACACCGGCAGCAATGCATTCACCCTCACCGACCCGTCCGGCGTTACCGATATCCGCTTCGTCGACAGTGCTGGCGCACCGCTCAATGGCCTGGATAGCGGACTGGATACTCTCGATGGCACCAGCATCCTTCTCTATACGGATACGAGCAACAACAATATCGTTGTGGGCCGAGCCGGTGGCCCAGCCGGCGCGATCGTGTTCGCTGGCTATATCGAAGAAACCGGATCACCGGTCTCGGGCGGCAAGATCTGGACCGTGGAGTACCAACCGCTCAAGCATCCAGATGCAACGAACCCCGATGATTCGCTCAATCTGCAGGATAAGGTGTTCATCGGAGTCACTCAGGATCTGGGATTCAGCCTGGCCGGTGCGCCCTCTGGTCAGAACCTGTTCCTGATGTTCACGAAAGCGAACCCGACCGTTGTCAATGATGGTGGTGTCATGCGGATCACCGATCCCACCATCATCGCCACCGGCAAGGACCCCGCAGACGAGTCAAGCGGCGCCAAGATAAACACTGGCGACACGATCAATACCAGCCAGGGCGGTGGGCCGACCACCATCGGCACCAACAACCAGATGATTACGGAACAGGAAGGCATCCGCTTTTCGTTCGTCACCGGTGCCCGGCAGGATGTGACCGTTCCCAACCTCAGTCAGACCGAAGCCGATGTTGAGTCCAACATCGACTTTACCAGCGTCTACAACACGACATCGGCCAATTTCGACATCGTGCAGTTGCAAAGCGGCAAGAGTGCCGTGGTAAAAGTCAGCGCATTCAACACCGCAGCTGAACCTGGCGCGAACTTCGTCAACGGCTATGCGAATGACACGCCGGTTGCCATCACCAATGTTCAAGTCATCAACAATAGTACCGGGCTGGTGATCGAAAATTCCGACGGTTCGGTGAATGATCCGACCATCACCATCAGCTTCACGGGTGGGGTTGCGACCATTACCGGCGTTAAAGCCGGCTACCAGATTGAATACACCACGACATCGAATCACAACCGCGTGCTCGTCGAGAACGGCGCGGCCCTCGACGCCAGAGGCGATAACCACGCCGATTTTGATATCGGCGGCTTCTCGCTGCGCCAAGCCTCTAGCGCGACCGCCGAAATCGGCTCCAAGATGATCTTCGAAGACGACGGGCCGAGCGTCAGTGCGACCGGAACGGAACCAACGCTGACGGTCGATGAAACAGTACTGACCACCGATGCCACCCAGAACTTCGCGGCTAACTTCAGCTCGGCGTTTGGCGCTGACGGTGCGGGTACGCTGACCTATGCGCTGGGCGTGGTAGCAGGCGGTTCCGGGCTGACGGATACGGCCACCGGTGAGGCCGTCAACCTATCGCTCAACGGCACCGTGGTCGAAGGCCGCACCGCCATCACCAACCTGCTGGTGTTCACTGTCAGTGTCGCCGCCAACGGTGACGTCACCCTCGACCAGATCCGCGCCGTGGTGCATCCCGACGCGACCAATCCGGATGATTCGAAGACGCTGACCTCGGACAACCTGGTGACCCTGACCGCCACCATCACCGACAAGGACGGCGACAGTGCCCATGCCACGCTGAACATCGGGCAGAACCTGGTGTTCAAGGATGACGGGCCAAGCATCAGCAGCACCGGCACGGAGCCAACCCTGACGGTTGACGAAACGGTACTGACCACCGACGCCACCCAGAGCTTCGCGGCTAACTTCAGCTCGGCGTTTGGCGCCGACGGTGCGGGCACGCTGACCTATGCGTTGGGCGTGGTAGCCGGTGCCTCCGGACTGACCGATACGGCCACCGGTGAAGCGGTCAACCTGTCGCTCAACGGCACCGTGGTCGAAGGCCGCACGGCCACCACCAACCTGCTGGTGTTCACTGTCAGCGTGGCGGCTAATGGCGACGTCACCCTCGACCAGCAACGGGCCGTGGTGCATCCCGATGCAACCAATCCGGATGATTCGACCAGTCTGACCTCGGACAATCTGGTGACCCTGACGGCCACCATCACCGACAAGGATGGCGACAGCGCCCATGCCACCCTGAATATTGGACAGAACCTGGTGTTCAAGGACGACGGACCGAGCATCAGCACCACCGGCACGGAGCCAACCCTGACGGTTGACGAAACAGTACTGACCACCGACGCCACCCAGAGCTTTGCAGCGAACTTCAGCTCGGCGTTTGGCGCCGACGGCGCGGGGACGCTGACCTATGCGCTGGGCGTGGTAGCCGGAGGCTCCGGACTGACCGATACGGCCACCGGTGAAGCGGTCAACCTGTCACTCAACGGCACCGTGGTGGAAGGTCGCACGGCCACCACCAACCTGCTGGTGTTCACTGTCAGTGTCGCCGCCAACGGTGACGTCACTCTCGACCAGCAACGGGCCGTAGTACATCCCGACCCAACCAATCCGGACGATTCGACCAGTCTGACCTCGGACAACCTGGTGACCCTGACCGCCACCATCACCGACAAGGACGGCGACAGTGCCCATGCCACGCTGAACATCGGGCAGAACCTGGTGTTCAAGGATGACGGGCCAAGCATCAGCAGCACCGGCACGGAGCCAACCCTGACGGTTGACGAAACGGTACTGACCACCGACGCCACCCAGAGCTTCGCGGCTAACTTCACCTCGGCATTTGGAGCTGACGGTGCGGGCACGCTGACCTATGCGCTGGGCGTGGTAGCCGGTGCCTCCGGACTGACCGATACGGCCACCGGTGAAGCGGTCAACCTGTCGCTCAACGGCAGCGTAGTGGAAGGCCGCACGGCCACCACTAACCTGCTGGTGTTCACTGTCAGTGTCGCCGCCAACGGTGACGTCACCCTCGACCAGCAACGGGCGGTGGTGCATCCCGATGCAACCAATCCGGATGATTCGACCAGTCTGACCTCGGACAATCTGGTGACCCTGACGGCCACCATCACCGACAAGGATGGCGACAGCGCCCATGCGACGCTGAATATTGGACAGAACCTGGTGTTCAAGGACGACGGACCGAGCATCAGCACCACCGGCACGGAGCCAACCCTGACGGTTGACGAAACAGTACTGACCACCGACGCCACCCAGAGCTTTGCAGCGAACTTCAGCTCGGCGTTTGGCGCCGACGGCGCGGGGACGCTGACCTATGCGCTGGGCGTGGTAGCCGGTGCCTCCGGACTGACCGATACGGCCACCGGTGAAGCCGTCAACCTGTCGCTCAACGGCAGCGTAGTGGAAGGCCGCACGGCCACCACCAACCTGCTGGTGTTCACCGTCAGCGTGGCGGCTAATGGTGACGTCACCCTCGACCAGCAACGGGCCGTGGTGCATCCCGACCCAACCAATCCGGATGATTCGACCAGTCTGACCTCGGACAACCTGGTGACCCTGACGGCCACCATCACCGACAAGGATGGCGACAGCGCTCATGCCACGCTGAATATCGGCCAGAACCTGGTGTTCAAGGACGACGGACCGAGCATCAGCACCACCGGCACGGAGCCAGTCCTGACGGTCGATGAAACGGTACTGACCACCGACGCCACCCAGAGCTTCGCGGCTAACTTCAGCTCGGCGTTTGGCGCCGACGGTGCGGGCACGCTGACCTATGCGTTGGGCGTGGTAGCCGGTGCCTCCGGACTGACCGATACGGCCACCGGTGAAGCGGTCAACCTGTCGCTCAACGGCACCGTGGTCGAAGGCCGCACGGCCACCACTAACCTGCTGGTGTTCACTGTCAGTGTCGCCGCCAACGGTGACGTCACCCTCGACCAGCAACGGGCGGTGGTGCATCCCGACCCAACCAATCCGGATGATTCGACCAGTCTGACCTCGGACAATCTGGTGACCCTGACGGCCACCATCACCGACAAGGATGGCGACAGCGCTCATGCCACGCTGAACATCGGCCAGAACCTGGTGTTCAAGGACGACGGACCGAGCATCAGCACCACTGGCACGGAGCCAACCCTGACGGTTGACGAAACGGTACTGACCACCGACGCCACCCAGAGCTTTGCGGCTAACTTCAGCTCGGCGTTTGGCGCTGATGGTGCGGGTACGCTGACCTATGCACTGGGCGTGGTAGCCGGTGCCTCCGGACTGACCGATACGGCCACCGGTGAAGCGGTCAACCTGTCGCTCAACGGCACCGTGGTCGAAGGCCGCACGGCCACCACTAACCTGCTGGTGTTCACTGTCAGTGTCGCCGCCAACGGTGACGTCACTCTCGACCAGCAACGGGCCGTCGTGCATCCAGACCCAACCAATCCGGATGATTCGACCAGTCTGACCTCGGACAATCTGGTGACTCTGACCGCCACCATCACCGACAAGGACGGTGACAGTGCCCATGCCACCCTCAACATCGGCCAGAACCTGGTGTTCAAGGACGATGGTCCAAGCATCAGCACCACCGGCACGGAGCCAGTCCTGACGGTTGACGAAACAGTACTGACCACCGACGCCACCCAGAGCTTTGCAGCGAACTTCAGCTCGGCGTTTGGCGCCGACGGTGCGGGCACGCTGACCTATGCGCTGGGCGTGACTGCCGGCCCGTCGGGGCTGACGGATACAGCCACCGGTGAAGCGGTCAACCTGTCACTCAACGGCAGCGTAGTGGAAGGTCGCACGGCCACCACCAACCTGCTGGTGTTCACCGTCAGCGTCGCCGCCAACGGTGACGTCACTCTCGACCAGCAACGGGCCGTGGTGCATCCCGATCCAACCAATCCGGATGATTCGACCAGTCTGACCTCGGACAACCTGGTGACGCTGACCGCCACCATCACCGACAAGGACGGCGACAGCGCCCATGCCACGCTGAACATCGGCCAGAACCTGGTGTTCAAGGACGACGGACCGAGCATCAGCACCACTGGCACGGAGCCAACCCTGACGGTTGACGAAACGGTACTGACCACCGACGCCACCCAGAGCTTTGCGGCTAACTTCAGCTCGGCGTTTGGCGCTGATGGTGCGGGTACGCTGACCTATGCACTGGGCGTGGTAGCCGGTGCCTCCGGACTGACCGATACGGCCACCGGTGAAGCGGTCAACCTGTCGCTCAACGGCACCGTGGTCGAAGGCCGCACGGCCACCACTAACCTGCTGGTGTTCACTGTCAGTGTCGCCGCCAACGGTGACGTCACCCTCGACCAGCAACGGGCCGTGGTGCATCCCGACCCAACCAATCCGGATGATTCGACCAGTCTGACCTCGGACAACCTGGTGACCCTGACCGCCACCATCACCGACAAGGATGGCGACAGCGCCCATGCCACCCTGAACATCGGGCAGAACCTGGTGTTCAAGGACGACGGACCGAGCATCAGCACCACTGGCACGGAGCCAGTCCTGACGGTCGATGAAACAGTACTGACCACCGACGCCACCCAGAGCTTCGCGGCTAACTTCAGCTCGGCGTTTGGCGCCGATGGTGCGGGTACGCTGACCTATGCGTTGGGCGTGGTAGCCGGTGCCTCCGGACTGACCGATACAGCCACCGGTGAGGCGGTGAACCTGTCACTCAACGGCACCGTGGTCGAAGGCCGTACGGCCACCACCAACCTGCTGGTGTTCACTGTCAGTGTCGCCGCCAATGGTGACGTCACCCTCGACCAGCAACGGGCCGTGGTGCATCCCGACCCAACCAATCCGGATGATTCGACCAGTCTGACCTCGGACAACCTGGTGACCCTGACCGCCACCATCACCGACAAGGATGGCGACAGCGCCCATGCCACCCTGAACATCGGGCAGAACCTGGTGTTCAAGGACGACGGACCGAGCATCAGCACCACTGGCACGGAGCCAGTCCTGACGGTCGATGAAACAGTACTGACCACCGACGCCACCCAGAACTTCGCCGCCAACTTCAGCTCGGCATTTGGCGCCGACGGTGCGGGTACGCTGACCTATGCGTTGGGCGTGACTGCCGGCCCGTCGGGGCTGACCGATACAGCCACCGGTGAGGCGGTGAACCTGTCACTCAACGGCACCGTGGTCGAAGGCCGTACGGCCACCACCAACCTGCTGGTGTTCACTGTCAGTGTCGCCGCCAACGGTGACGTCACCCTCGACCAGCAACGGGCCGTGGTGCATCCCGATCCAACCAATCCGGATGATTCGACCAGTCTGACCTCGGACAACCTGGTGACCCTGACCGCCACCATCACCGACAAGGATGGCGACAGCGCTCATGCAACCCTGAACATCGGGCAAAACCTGGTGTTCAAGGACGACGGACCGAGCATCAGCACCACTGGCACGGAGCCAGTCCTGACGGTCGATGAAACAGTACTGGCAACCAACGACACCCAGAGCTTTACCGCCAACTTCAGCTCGGCGTTTGGCGCTGATGGTCCAGGCACGCTGACCTATGCACTGGGTGTGGTCGCGGGCGGCTCCGGGCTGACCGATACCGCTACCGGCCAAGCGGTGAATTTGTCGCTTAACGGTACAGTCGTGGAAGGCCGCACGGCGATTAGCAACGATCTGGTATTCACCGTCAGCGTCGCCGCGAATGGCGACGTTACCCTCGACCAGATCCGCGCCGTGGTACATCCCGATACCACCAATCCCGATGATTCGAAGACGCTGACTTCGGACAACCTGGTGACCCTGACCGCCACCATCACCGACAAGGACGGCGACAGCGCCCATGCCACGCTGAACATCGGCCAAAACCTGGTGTTCAAGGACGATGGTCCAAGCATCAGCACCACCGGCACGGAGCCAACCCTGACGGTCGACGAAACGGTGCTGGCCACCAACGACACCGAGAGCTTTACCGCCAACTTCAGCTCGGCATTTGGCGCTGACGGTGCGGGTACGCTGACCTATGCACTGGGCGTGGTCGCGGGCGGTTCCGGGCTGACCGATACGGCTACCGGTGAGGCGGTGAACCTGTCACTCAACGGCACAGTGGTCGAAGGCCGTACGGCCACGACCAACCTGCTGGTGTTCACGGTCAGCGTCGCCGCCAATGGTGACGTCACCCTCGACCAGATCCGGGCGGTGGTGCATCCCGACCCAACCAATCCGGATGATTCGAAGACGCTGACTTCGGACAATCTGGTGACCCTGACCGCAACCATCACCGACAAGGACGGCGACAGCGCTCATGCGACGCTCAACATCGGGCAGAACCTGGTGTTCAAGGACGATGGGCCAAGCATCAGCACCACTGGCACGGAGCCAACCCTGACGGTCGACGAAACGGTACTGGCGACCAACGATACCAAGAGCTTCGCGGCTAACTTCACCTCGGCATTTGGCGCTGACGGTGCGGGCACGCTGACCTATGCGCTGGGCGTGGTGGCCGGAGGCTCCGGACTGACCGATACCGCCACCGGTGAGGCGGTCAACCTGTCGCTCAACGGCACCGTGGTCGAAGGCCGCACGGCCATCACCAACCTGCTGGTGTTCACGGCTAGCGTGGCCGCGAATGGCGACGTCACCCTCGACCAACTCCGGGCGGTGGTGCATCCCGACCCAACCAATCCGGATGATTCGAAGACGCTGAGCTCGGACAATCTGGTGACTCTGACGGCCACCATCACCGACAAGGACGGCGACAGCGCCCATGCGACCCTCAACATCGGCCAGAACCTGGTGTTCAAGGACGACGGTCCATCACTCGCGTTTGGCAACCTGATCGGAACCGGTAGCATCCTCCCACAACAGGGATACTGGGATCATTCAACCGGAGCCGACGGACTGGGTGCAACAGGTCTGGATATTTCGTTGGTGAATAACCAATTCACCCTCGTCAGGCCAGACAACACGACCACCACCGGCACCGGCACGCTCACCGAGCAATCGCCCTCACCGGACGTCAACGGCGCGTTCCACTTCGCAGGGACTCTGACCGGTGATTTCGACAACAACGCCGCCACCGCGAATACCAGCGTTGACTACACGCTGACCGCCTTTGCCAATGGCACTTATGCCCTGGACCTGGTGCAAGGCTTCAGTTCCGAGATCGTGCTCAGCAGTGCCGACGGTTCGCTCAGTGCCGGCGGCCCTGATCCGGTGCGCACCTTGTTAATCCCGCCGCAGAATCCGCCGACTATTCCTTCGCCATCTGAGGAGATCGTGTTCTTTTCCGCGAAGGCAACGGCGTCGACTGCGGACATCCTGACCGGTATCGGGCTTGGAGCCCCCGACCCCACCGAAGCCCAGCTACAGACCAACCCCCTGCCGTCGTACATCGACCCTGCGGCCATGAACGTCAGCACGTCCGGCATCGGCATCGCCAATAACCTGTTCCAGGGAGACAACCTGGCGGCCATCAGCAATGCCGATGAAAGCTTCGTGATCAACCCGGAAAGCCTGCTGACGAGCATGAAGGTCTTCATCGACAACTCCGTGGGGGGTTACGACACGGCGACCGAGGACCTGTACTACAGGGCCTTCTACGAGGATGGCACGTTCTCGAACCTGATCGAGGTGAACACCGTGACACCGGAGGCCGGTGGACAGGTGTCCTTCCTCATTCAGCAGCAGGGCACGAAGTTGATCGACGCGGTTCAGCTCACGATGGGCCGAGGCGAGATCAAGATCCCGGTGATCGAGTTCACTCATGAGACCGAGAGCCTGGCCAGCGATGTCAAGCTGGCGTTCAACGCGACGCTGACAGACAAGGATGGGGACTCGGCGACGAGTACGTTCGACGCCAACCTGTTCGCCAACGACTTGGGCACCACCTTCGACTTCACGCTGGTGGGCACGAGTGGTGAGCGGGATGCCTTCAACATCGACTTGTCACTTCCTCAAAACAAGTACCAGATCACCGGCTTCGATGCGAGCGCAGGGCTGCGCGACACGCTGGTGCTCAACGGCGACCAGAACGCCGTTGTCCAGTCGATCGACAACAGCGGCGCCAACAGCGTCGTGACGGTTGCCGAAACGGGCGGACAAGTCACGACCATCACCTTGGTCGGGGTTGATGTTCTGAATACCGACATTGTCCATGGCAGCGCCTGAGGCAGCGCGTGCGTGAAAGGATGCGAGGGTGGTGGAAACCACCCTCGCATTTTTTTGCACTGCCAATATCAGATCCGCACGGATCGCATTCGTTGTGAGCGCTCTAGCACCACAAGCCTTGAACACTGGCCCCCTGCGGCCAGGCCTGCGACGAGGACGACTAGTCTGAAACTCCCAGCCCGCGTGGGAGTTTCGGCTGATGCGTAATCCCCGGTGCTTCTCCATAGTCGACCAAAGGTCAACGGTCAGGCCTCGATGACCGCACTTGCTTTGGAGAAAATCATGGCTGCTATTGGCGAGCAAAATTCATCGCTAACAAGCGATCCTGCCCTCCTGTACATTCCGACCCTCGACTCAGTGGTGACAACATCGGTTACCACCAATGCCATGAGCGTCGTGGCCAGCGGCGCGAGCGTCACGCTGGACGAAACGGCCGGGTTGCAGAACGGCACTGCCACGCCAAGCCCTTTGGGAGATGCGGATGACAACGACATTCCGTTGGCGTCCCTGCCCTCGACTTTCTCTACCCGTTTGACCGCACTGGGGGCAGGTACCGCCTCGGGGGCGGCCTTGAGTGGCTACACCGGTGCCGCGGGCAATACCGGCAGCAATGCGTTCAGCGTCACCGCTGACCCCGGAGCAAATATTACCGATATCAGTTTCGTCGACAGCGCCGGCGTACCGCTCAATGGCCTGGATAGCGGACTCGATACCCTCAATGGCACCAGCATCCTTCTCTATACCGATACGAACAACAACATCCTTCTGGGCCGAGCCGGAAGCGCAACCGGCGCGATCGTGTTTGCAGCCTACATCGAAGAAACCGGATCGCCGCTCTCGGGCGGCAAGATCTGGACCGTGGAATACCAACCGCTCAAGCATCCGGACGCTAGCAACCCCGACGATGCGGTCAATCTGCTGAACAAGGTGTTCATCGGAGCCGCCCAGGACGCGGA
This sequence comes from Pseudomonas sp. B21-019, assembly GCF_024749225.1. Lineage (NCBI taxonomy): Bacteria > Pseudomonadati > Pseudomonadota > Gammaproteobacteria > Pseudomonadales > Pseudomonadaceae > Pseudomonas > Pseudomonas sp. B21-019. The sequence goes on along the minus strand of NZ_CP087193.1, from coordinate 2,806,738 downwards.
GTTCAGTCTGGCCAATGCGCCGTCGGGCCAGCAGTTGTTCCTGATGTTCACGACCATGGGCGCGACGGCCGATGTGAACGGCCGGATTCCCGGTGTCTCGATCGTCGTCACCGGCAGGGATCCGCTGGATCAGTCGGCAAGCAGTGCTGCCATCACCAGCGCCGACACGGTCAACAGCAGCCAGGGCGGCGGCAGCACGACCCTGGGCACCAACAACCAGGCAATCACCGAACAGGAAGGCCTGCGCTTCAGCTTCGTCACCGGCGCCAAGGCGGACTTCACAATCCCCAACCTGAGCCCGAGCGAAGCGGGTGTCGAACAGAACATTGACTTCACCCAGTACTTCGGCGCCCGCTCCGCGACCTTCAAGGTCGTGCAGGAGACGGGCGGCACGACCGCGAAGCTCTTGCTCACCGCCGTCAAGAACGCTGACAACGTCAGCGGGTCGCAGAGCGGTGTCAACTTCGTCAACAGCTACGCCAATGACAGCACCGAAAAGGTCGCGATCACCAACGGCAGTGTCACCGTGAAGACGTTCGCGGGTGCCCCCGTCAGCGGCGTCGTCATCACCTACAACGCCGACGGCACAGTGCTGATCACCGGTGTTCCGACCGACTCGCAGATCACCTACAGCACGGCGACCGACCACAACCGCGTGATGATCGAGAACGCCGGGTTGCTGACCGACAAGAACGGCGACAAGACGCACGCTGACTTCGACATTGGCGGCTTCAAGGTGCTGCAGTCCACCGCGTCAACCGCTGAGATCGGCTCCAAGATGATCTTCGAGGATGACGGGCCAAGCATCAGCACCACCGGCACCGAGCCAACACTGACGGTCGACGAGTCGGTGCTGGCGACCAACGATACCAAGAGCTTTGCGCCTAACTTCACTTCGGCGTTTGGTGTTGACGGCGCGGGTACGCTGACCTATGCGCTGGGCGTGGTGGCGGGCGGCTCCGGGCTGACCGACACGGCCACCGGTGAAGCGGTCAACCTGTCGCTCAACGGTACAGTGGTGGAGGGCCGCACAGCCACCACCAACCAACTGGTGTTCACCGTCAGCGTCGCCGCCAATGGCGACGTCACCCTCGACCAGATCCGCGCCGTGGTGCATCCCGACGCGACCAATCCGGATGACTCTAAGACGCTGACCTCGGACAGCCTGGTGACGCTAACCGCGACCAAGACCGATGGGGACGGCGACAGCGTCCATGCCACGCTCAACATCGGGCAGAACCTGGTGTTCAAGGACGACGGACCCAGCATCAGCACCACCGGCACGGAGCCCACGCTGACGGTGGACGAAACAGTGCTGGCGACCAACGATACCCAGAGCTTTGCCGCCAACTTCAGCTCGGCGTTTGGCGCTGACGGTGCAGGTACGCTGACCTATGCGCTGGGCGTGGTCGCGGGTGGCTCCGGGCTGGTGGACACGGCCACGGGCCAAGCGGTGAACCTGTCGGTTAACGGCGGCGTGGTGGAAGGCCGCACGGCCGCAAGCAACGATCTGGTGTTCACGGTCAGTGTGGCCGCCAATGGCGACGTCACCCTCGACCAGCTCCGCGCTGTTGTGCATCCCAACACGACCAATCCGGATGATTCGAAGACCCTGACTGCGGACAACCTGGTGACGCTGACGGCGACCAAGACCGACAAGGACGGCGACAGCGCCCAGGCCACCCTCAACATCGGGCAGAACCTGGTGTTCAAGGATGACGGGCCGAGCATCAGCACCACCGGCACGGAACCAACGTTGACGGTCGACGAAACGGTGCTGGCGACCAACGATACCAAGAGCTTTGCCGCCAACTTCACCTCGGCGTTTGGCGCTGACGGTGCGGGTACGCTGACCTATGCGCTGGGTGTGGTGGCGGGTGCCTCCGGGCTGACCGACACCGCCACCGGCCAAGTAGTGAATTTGTCGGTTAACGGCGGCGTGGTGGAAGGCCGCACGGCCGCGAGCAACGACCTGGTGTTCACGGTCAGCGTCGCCGCCAATGGTGACGTCACCCTCGACCAACTCCGCGCCGTGGTGCATCCCAACACGACCAATCCCGATGATTCGAAAACGCTGACGTCGGACAGCCTGGTAACCCTGACGGCGACCAAAACCGACAAGGACGGCGACAGCGCCCAGGCTACCCTGAACATCGGGCAGAACCTGGTGTTCAAGGACGACGGGCCAAGTATCAGCACCACTGGTACGGAACCGACGCTGACGGTAGACGAAACGGTGTTGGCGACCAACGACACCAAGAGCTTTGCCGCCAACTTCACCTCGGCGTTTGGCGCCGACGGTGCGGGCACCCTGACCTATGCGCTGGGCGTGGTCGCGGGAGGCTCCGGGCTGACGGATACGGCCACGGGCCAGGCAGTCAACCTGTCGCTCAACGGCGGCGTGGTGGAAGGCCACACAGCGATTAGCAACGACCTGGTGTTCACGGTCAGCGTCGCCGCCAATGGCGACGTCACCCTCGACCAGATCCGCGCTGTGGTGCATTCCGTCACGACTAACCCCGATGACTCGACGAGCCTGACCTCGGACGATCTGGTGACCCTGACGGCAACCAAGACCGACAAGGACGGCGACAGCGCCCAGGCAACGCTCAACATCGGGCAGAACCTGGTGTTCAAGGATGACGGGCCAAGCATCAGCACCACCGGCACGGAACCTACGTTGACGGTGGACGAAACGGTGCTGGCGACCAACGATACCAAGAGCTTTGCCGCCAACTTCAGCTCGGCGTTTGGCGCTGATGGCGCCGGCACCCTGACCTATGCACTGGGCGTGGTCGCCGGTGGCTCCGGGCTGACCGATACGGCCACCGGTGAGGCAGTCAACCTGTCGCTCAACGGCGGCGTGGTGGAAGGCCGCACGGCCACCACCAGCCAGTTGGTGTTCACGGTCAGCGTCGCCGCTAATGGCGACGTCACCCTCGACCAGATCCGCGCCGTGGTGCATCCCGATGCGACCAATCCGGATGATTCGAAGACCCTGACCTCGGACAGCCTGGTGACGCTGACGGCGACCAAGACCGATGGGGACGGCGACAGCGCCCAAGCAACGCTCAACATCGGACAGAACCTGGTGTTCAAGGATGACGCCCCCAGCATCAGCACCACCGGCACGGAACCGACGCTGACGGTGGACGAAACGGTGTTGGCGACCAACGATACCAAGAGCTTTGCCGCCAACTTCAGTTCGGCGTTTGGCGCCGATGGCGCCGGCACGCTGACCTACGCGCTGGGCGTGGTGGTGGGTGCCTCCGGGCTGACCGATACGGCCACCGGTGAGGCAGTCAACCTGTCGCTCAACGGTGGCGTGGTCGAAGGCCGAACGGCCACCACCAACCTGCTGGTGTTCACCGCTAGCGTCGCCGCCAATGGTGAGGTCACCCTCGACCAGATCCGCGCCGTGGTGCATCCCAACACGGCCAATCCCGATGATTCGAAGACCCTGACTGCGGACAATCTGGTGACGCTGACCGCGACCATCACCGACAAGGACGGCGACAGCACCCAGGCGACCCTCAACATCGGCCAGAACCTGGTATTCAAGGACGACGGACCGAACATCAGCACCACCGGTACGGAGCCGACACTGACGGTCGACGAGACGGTGCTGGCGACCAACGATACCAAGAGCTTCGCGGCTAACTTCACCTCCGCGTTTGGCGCCGATGGCGCCGGCACGCTGACCTATGCACTGGGCGTGGTGGTGGGGGCCTCCGGGCTGACCGACACGGCCAGCGGCCAGGCGGTGAACCTGTCGCTCAACGGCGGCGTGGTCGAAGGCCGCACGGCCACCAGCAACTTGCTGGTGTTCACGGCCAGCGTCGCCGCCAACGGCGACGTCACCCTCGACCAGCTCCGCGCGGTGGTGCATCCCAACGCCAGCAATCCCGATGATTCGACGACGCTGTCGGCGGACAACCTGGTGACGCTGATAGCGACCAAGACCGATGGGGACGGCGACAGCGCCCAGGCCACCCTGAACATCGGGCAGAACCTGGTGTTCAAGGACGATGGCCCTACACTTGCCTTCGGCAACCTGATCGGGACCGGTAGCATCCTTCCACAACAAGGGTACTGGGATCATTCGAACGGAGCCGACGGACTGGGGGCAACCGGGCTGGATATTTCGTTGGTGAATAACCAATTCACCCTCGTCCGGCCAGACAACACGACCACCACCGGGACCGGTACGCTCACCGAGCAGTCGCCTTCACCGGACGTCAATGGCGCGTTCCACTTCGCAGGGACGTTGACCGGTGATTTCGACAACAACGCCGCCACCGCGAATACCAGCGTCGACTACACGCTGACCGCCTATAGCAATGGCACCTATACACTGGACCTGGTGCAAGGCTTCAGTTCGACGATCGTGCTCAGCAGTGCCGATGGCTCGCTCAGTGCTGGCGGCCCGGATCCGGTGCGCACCTTGCTGATCCCGGCGCAGAATCCGCCGACTATTCCTTCACCCTCCGAGGAGATTGTGTTCTTTTCCGCCAAAGCAACGGCGTCGACTGCGGACATCCTGACCGGCATCGGGGTCGGGAAACCCGACCCCACCGAAGCCCAGCTACAGACCACCCCCCTGCCCTCGTACATCGACTCGGCGGCCATGAACGTCAGCACGTCCGGCATCGGCGTCGGCAATAACATTCTCCAGGGAGACAGCCTCGCGGCCATCAGCAACGCCGATGAAAGTTTCGTGATCAATCCGGAGAGCCTGCTGACGGGGATGAAAGTCTTCATCGACAACTCCGTGGGGGGGTACAACACGGCGACCGAGGACCTGTACTACAGGATCTACTACGAGGATGGCTCGACCTCGAACCTCACCGAGGTGAACACCGTGACGCCGGAGGCCGGCGGACAAGTGTCCTTCCTCGTTCAGAAGCAAGGCTCGCTGCTGATTGACGCGGTTCAACTCACGATGGGCCGAGGCGATGTCAAGATCCCGGTGATCCAGTTCATTCAGCAGACCGAGAACCTGGCCAGCGATGTCAAGCTGGCGTTCAACGCGACGCTGACGGACAAGGATGGGGACTCGGCGACGAGTGCGTTCGACGCCAACCTGTTCGCCAACGACTTGGGCACCACCTTCGACTTCACGCTGGCTGGCACGGCCGGTGAGCGGGATGCCTTCAACGTCGATTTGTCATTCACCCAAAACAAGTACCAGATCACCGGCTTCGATGCGAGCGCAGGCCTGCGCGACACACTGGTGCTCAACGGCGACCAGAGCTCCGTTGCCCAGATCGACAACAGCGGCGCAAACAGCATCGTGACGGTTACCGAAACGGGCGGACAAATAACCACCATCACCCTGGTCGGGGTCGATCTGCTGAGTACTGACATTGTCCATGGCAGCGCCTGAGGCAGCGCGCGCGTAAAAGAATGCGAGGGTGGCGTAGAAGCCACCCTCGCATGCCTTACAGGTCAAATATGGGATTCACGAACGGCGACACAGTGACGGCCTGGGCGCCCCAAAGAAATTCAATGCAGTTCCACCCAAGTGGACTCGGGCGGTTCTTCGTTGTTGGTGAGCCCGTGCTTCTGTGCATATATCAGCAAGTCGATCCGGTTAACGAGATTAAGCTTTTGATAAATGTTACTGAGGTGGTTGTGCACGGTGTGCTCGCTGATACCCAGGCGCCCGGCGATGCACATGTATTTGGCAGACGGATCCCCCACGATGGCGCGAATCAGTTCTCTTTCACGCAGGGTCAACCGCGCCTGTTTCGCCTGCTCCGAATTGCATTTCAAAGGTATATGCCCGGTCGCGGCATAGTCGGAAAGCCCACCGACCCAGGCTCTACCCAGCCCGATGTCACGATGGTGGACCTGGATGATGGCTCGGATGATCGATTCTGTCGGGTCTTCCGCCAGCACGACGCCGCGTGCGCCCGCCTCTATCGCCTGGGCAACAGGGACGGTTTCGTACAGACTCTTGAGCACTAGGACTTTCATTTCGGCGCTATGGGCGAGCCCCGCGACGACCGCCAATGGGTTCAGCGCATCCGGAAAGAAACTGAAAAAAATGACATCGGGACGCAACTGATCGGCAAGATCCAGCGCTTTGGTATAGGTGGTGGCCTGCCCGCTCACTTCCATCTGAGGCTTGCGGGCATTGATCAAGTCTTGAAGGCCCATAAGAACAAGGGGACGACAGTCGATCAGCATCACGCTTATTGGTTTTATTTGGGTCGTCATTACCGTCCTGACTCCCTTGAAAAATGCACGATGGCCTCCACCCGTTGGCCTTCCTGGATCAGCAACTCAATCACCTGGCCACCACGATTGAAGGACAGATGCGAGCGCCGACAGGCCTTGACAGTGCCCGCCCGGTATTAGCCTTTGGGACACTTCCACCCGTTGCACCGGCAGGGATTGCGGACGTTCCCAGAAGCCGGGCAAAAGCCATCGAAACAACAGAAATAGGAATAATCATCAATAGTTTGCGTTTGATGATGTGCTCCTTCGAACCGCTCAACTGAGTCTAGGCCAGCCCGGCGCACTGCCAGCCTAGCCATTTGCCAGTCGTCGACTTAGCCTCATACAGGTAGCCCGGTCGACGTACCCAAGGGCGCCCTCCCCCCTAGAAAATCAAGGTCTTAGGCTCGCCGCCGACGACCTGCGGTCACAGCCTGACCCGATCAAAATCGTCAATTAACCGACGAGTGGCGCACAACAAAGCATGACAATAAAACAATCGTCAATTTACCGGCGAAACCTGCCTCGCAGAGCCACCCACAAGCCGGCCCCAGGCCCGTGGGGCAGGCACTGAAAAACCAGTCTGGCTGGAGGGTATACAACGTCGGTATTGCAGGCAGGATCAGGGGGATGTGAGTTTTTTGCTGGAGCTGCCGGGGCTCAACCAGGCATTGACGTTTTCGACACTCTCGACAGGCGGCTTGCCCGCCCAGCGATTGAGCGTGAAGACATTGGTGACGAAGTCGTATTGCGTCTTGAGCAGATCACGACGAGCCCGGAATTCGTTGCGTACGCTGGTCAGTACATCGACGGCATTGACCATTCCGTAACTGAGTCCTTTTTCTGCCGCCACTCTGGACAGCTGTGCCGAGGCCAAAGCATGCCGGCTCGCACTGATCTTCTCTGCGCTCGAGTTGGCGGTCAGGTAAGCAGTGGTGATCTCCTTGACCACCTGGCGCTGGACTGCTTCCAGCTGCTGCTCCGCCACAATCTGATCCTGGTAGAGCCCCCGCACCCGCGCCGAGGTTGAACCACCGCTGTATATCGGCACTTGCACGCCAATACCGGCGACATAGCTGTCGGTACGCGGCGCCAGGGAGTTGTTGTAGCCCTCGTTGGTCTGTTGCGCGCTCAGAGACAGGCTCACGGTCGGATAGTGCCCGCCCTTGCCGCCGCGCAACGCAGCGCCTGCGGCCTCGACACCACTTTCGTTGGCCTTGAGCGCCGGGTTTTGCGCTATACCCTCGCGGACCCACGTTTCAAGACTCTGCGTCGACACCTGTAGTTGCACGTCATCGCGAATCCGGTTGAGCTTCTCCTTGACCGGCCGGCCGACGATTTCCGCCAGTGCCTCGCGGGTGATACTGGCCTGGTTCTGGGCATCCAGTTCCTGCGCCACCAGCAAATCGACCCGGGCCTTGAGGTCGAGCTGATCGGTAATCAATGCCAGCTGCTTTTCGTACAACGCATTGACCCTGTCCAGGCTCTTTTGCGTGGTTTGACGCTCCGCCTTTACCAACTCCAGTTCATCCTCGGCCGCCAACGCGGCGAAGTAACGCTGGGCCAAATCCACTGTGGCCTCGGCCTGGGCCTCCTGCGCTTCTGATTCGGTTTGCTTGGCCAGGCTTTTGAATCTTTGGTAGTTCTCCCACGCGGCCTTGTTGTAGAGGTACTGACGCAGCACCAGGCTGTAGATTTCGCTATCGTAACTGCGCTGTACCAGGTCGCTCTCCTGATGAATCCGGTTCTGCCCGGCGTTGAGCGATATCTGTGGTAACAGCGAGCCCAGGGCCTCGCGCTGATGTTCCTCGCCCGCCTTCGCTCGCGCATACGAGGCCAACACTCGCGGATCTTCCAGCCGGGCCTCGCGATACAACTGCATGAGATCAGTGGAATACGTCGAGGCACTGACCCCGGTCGGCTTTGCTTCAGTGGTTTGCGCCAGAACGGCACCCGCGGCAAACATGAACGCCCCGCCCAGCAGAACTGTCGACGCTCGCATGATCACTCCTCGATCAACGCTTGAGAGATGACATTGCGGGCCGGCTGCAGAAGGTATTGCAACAGCGTGCGTTGCCCCGTGATGATCAACACGTCCGCAGGCATCCCTGGCAGTAATTTGCGATCACCCAAGGCGCGCACACCGGCTTCGGTGACCCGGACCCGCGCCAGATAATAGGGAGTCCCGGTCTTTTCGTTGACCAGCCGGTCCGCCGAGACACTGATGACCTCGCCCTGGATCACCGGCGTGGTCGCACTGTTGAACGCGCCGAAACGGATATCGGCACGCTTGCCGATGGCGATGCGATCGATATCGACCGGCGCCACCTGGGCCTCTATGACCAGTTCAGAAACCGAGGGAACAATGTCCAGCAAAGGCGTCGCCGAGCGCACGACGCCGCCAATCGTGTGCACCGTCATGCCAATCACCATGCCCGATTCGGGTGCGCGGATGATGATATGGCTGAGCCGGTCCTCCAGGGCGGAAGCCTTCTCTTGCAGGTCGTAGATTTTGGTCTGGACATCGGCCAATTGTTTGGCGACATCGGCATTGAAGTCTTTATCGACTTGTAGAATCTGCAGCTGTGTTTCGTTGATCTGCAGGCGCGTCCTGGTGATGGTCGAACGATGGTCGGCCAATTCAGACTTGACCATTTCAAGCTTGCGCTGCTGCTCAAGCAGGCGTTGTTTGTCGACGAACCCTTGTGACAACATGTCTGTCAATTCAACGATTTCACCGCTGTAGGATTTATTCAGTTGGCTCTTGACCCCGATCATCGCCTCCAGCCCCTTGATCTGTTGATTCAACTGACCAATGCGCTCTTGCAGCACCGATATCTGGCCCAACCGTGACCCCCGTCGTGCGTTGAATACCTGGGTCTCGCCCTGGCGCGCCTCGGCACCTCGCAGACTATCGGCATCGGTCATGACGTCAAAGCCAATGACTGGCAGATTGTCCCGCTCAGCCTTGAGTCTTGCCTCCATGGCTCTGGCGGCAATGAGCTGGCTTCGGGTCATCTCGTATTCGGATCGCAGCTGGGCATCATCGAGAATAATCAGCGGGTCATCCTGCTTGACGATGTCACCGTCATGGGCCAACACCTCTTTGACGATGCCACCTTCGAGGTGTTGTACCGTTTTCCGATAAGCCTGCACGGTGACCACACCAGGCGCGTAAGCCGCGCCATCGATCGGTGCGACCGCCGCCCAGGTGCCGAACACCCCGAAGGTCATCAATAAAATGCCAAAACCCAGGCGACGGATCTTTCGATCAGATACCGCCAGGTCGGCGAAGTTATCTGTTTGACGACTGAGCATCGTACTGTTCATCGGCATCACCCTTGCGAGTAGCCACCGAAGCCACGCTTGCGCCTGCTTGCGTGGCGTGCTTTTGTGCCCGCTGCGCGAGTTCGGCCAGCACTTGTTCGCGTGGTCCATAGAGACTGATGGCGCCATCACTCATCACCATCAGCCGGTCAAGTTGGGACACAATGTTGGTTCGGTGGGTAATCACAAAAACGGTTGCACCTGTCAGCTTGAGCTGCTGGATGGCCACCGCCAGGGCACGATCACCGACTTCGTCGAGATTGGAATTGGGCTCGTCGAGGATAATCAGCCGCGGGTTGCCATACAGGGCACGGGCCAGGCCGATGCGTTGGCGCTGCCCTCCCGACAGCATGACGCCATCGCTGCCAATGACGGTGTCATAGCCATCGGGCAACAGCAGAATCATTTCGTGAACGCCGGCAGACTTGGCCGCCAGAACGACTTTCTCGGAGTCGACCTCGGCGAAGCGGGCAATGTTCTCGCTGACGCTGCCTTCGAATAATTCAATGTCCTGGGGCAAGTAGCCTATGTACGGCCCAAGTTCATGTTTGTCCCACGCGCTGATGTCTGCGCCATCAAGCCGGACCACCCCATGCTGCGGCGCCCATACTCCCATCAGTGCCCTGGCCAGGGTGGACTTGCCCGCCGCACTTGGACCGATGATTCCGATAATGCTGCCGGCAGGTACGCTGAAACTCATATTTTTGATGATCGGGGTTTTCGAGCCAGGTGCCGCGACGATCAGATTCTCCACCTGCACATGCCCCTGAGGCGCAGGCAGTGTCATACGCTCGGGCTGAGCCTGTTGTTTGTCGAGGATGTCATTGAGACGGCGGTACTGCGAACGGGCCGCAATAAAGCCCTTCCAGCTGCCGATAATCAGATCGATGGGGGCCAAGGCGCGCCCTAGCAGCACGGACCCGGCAAACACCATGCCTGGCCCCACCTGGTGATCCACGGTCAGGTACGCCCCCAGCCCCAGGATCAGCGATTGCACCAGGATCCGGAAGGACCTGGAAAGCGTGCTGATGATGCCACCTCTGTCGCTCGCCCCGGACTGCAGCAACAGGACATTTCTCTGGCGACGCCCCCAACGGTCCATCAGGGTTTCAAGCATGCCCATGGACTCGATGACTTCAGCGTTGCGCAGATTTTTCGTGGTGTGGAGCGTCGCGCTGATATGTTCCTTGTTAGCCTGGGCAAGTGCCGGCCCCGTAAACCTCTCATTGAGAAACGCGAGAAATAACAACAACAACGCACTGCCCACCGCTACCCAGCCATACCAGGGATGGAACATGAACATTACAGCGACATAGATAGGTAACCAGGGCGCATCGAAAAAGGCGAACAATCCATTACCGGAGAGAAACTGTCTCAAGCCCGTCAAGTCGTTGAGCGACTGGGCCGAGGCATCCATGCCGCCACTTTCCAGCGCCCGTTTGAAACTGGCCTTATAGACCTGGCGCCCCAGCAACACATCCAGCCGGGTACTGACCCGAACCATGATGCGTGAACGCACCCATTCCAGGGAACCGAGTGTTACCACCAACCCGGTCATGATCAGCGTCAGCATCGCCAGGGTCGTCAGACTTCCGCTGGTGACCACTCGTCCATACACCTGAAGCATATAGAAGGTAGGAACGAGCATCAGCGCGTTGATGAAAAAGCTGAAAAAGCCAACAGAAACAAAGCTGTCTCTACAGGCTTTCAACGCTATTTTCAGACTGTTTTCAGGTGTGTTTCGCATGGAAACCCCTGCTCGAAAAGCCATACCTTGAGGAGCTTAGATCATGCCGAACGACTGTGCGCAGCCGTTGGCCAGATCGCCCCGGACAACGGGTTTCACCCCCGGGCTGGCGGTCTTTTCGACTGGATGCAAGTAAAGCGTCACCGACAAGATCCGTTCCGCCAGTACTTGTCCTATCCTTCCCTCCAACCCATCACTGCGGACATCGAAATGCCCAGCCCCGAATCCACCCTCCTCCAGAGCTGGCACCACAACGCCAAGCCCTGGATCGAGGCTATCCGCACCGGCACCATAGAAAGCCGACTCAAAGTCACCGACCAGGCAATCCTGCTGGCGATACTGGGCCGCCAACCCGAGCGCGTGCTCGACCTCGGCTGCGGCGAGGGCTGGCTGTTGCGTGCGCTGGCTGAACGGGCCATCGAGGCGGTCGGTGTGGATGGCGATGCGACACTGGTCGAGGCAGCGCAGGCGGCGGGCTCTTCGCGGGTGCATTTGGCGAGCTATGATGAGCTGGTAGAGGCGAAGGTGGACATCGGCAGCGACTACGACCTGATCTGCGCCAACTTCGCCCTGTTGCACCAGGACATCATCCCCCTGCTCGCCGCCATGAACGCCCTGCTCACCCCCGGTGGCGCGCTGGTGATCCAGACGCTGCATCCGTGGACCGCGGCGGCGGGCGACTATCAGGACGGTTGGCGGGAAGAAACCTTCGCCGGGTTCAAGGGGCAGTGGCAACCCATGCCGTGGTACTCGCGCACCATGTCCAGTTGGCTCAACGCCCTGGACATGGCCGGTTTTCGGCTGGCCGCCCTGCAGGAGCCGCAGCACCCGCAAAGTCCGGTGCCGCAGTCGTTGTTGTTGGTGGCTGAGCAAACGTCCGCATGATCGCCTGCCGCGCCCACTGCTGAAGCAATGTTGTTCACTTAAGCCATTTCAGCCGCGACGCATTCCTTGTAGCAGCTGCCGAGCTCGCGAGGCTGCGTTCGGCGGTAGCAGCTGTCGAGCTTGCGAGGCTGCGTTCGGCTGCGCAGTAGTCGTCAAACAAGACAATGCGGTGCGTCAGATACACCACGGTAGCCGGACTCACGACTGCTGCGCAGCCGAACGCAGCCTCGCAAGCTCGACAGCTGCTACAGATCGCCTTACGGCATAAGTGAATATGCATTGCACCGCTAAAGAGCTTTTTTATAGCTCCCAAGCATATTTTTAATAATTTTCCTCTTCCGATTGATGCCGCACTATCAAACCGCACTGAGCACCTCTGGTCCGGCTTTCCCGGATGAAAGCTTTTTTCATAACGATGCCGGCCCCAAGAGCCCGGCACGGTGGAACCTTATCGGCCTCTGGCCAGCACTGCCCGGCTTTACACCATTCTAAAAACCAGCTGTGGGAGCGTTCCATGTCTTTATCCTTACGTACCTGTGTTCCTATTTCCCTGGCCCTGTTGTGCACCGGCGTGCTCGCCGAGCCCCAGGCCCTGACCGTCATTTCGTTCGGCGGCGCCACCAAGCAGGCCCAGGACAAGGCCTATTTCCAACCCTTCAATGCAAGCGGTGCAGGACGCATCGTCGCCGGCGAATACAATGGCGAACTGTCGAAGATCAAGGCCATGGTCGATGTGGGCCATGCCACCTGGGATGTGGTCGAGGTGGAGAGTCCGGAACTGTTGCGTGGCTGTGATGCCGGCTTGTTCGAGCGGCTGGACAAGGCCAGTTTTGGCGACCAGGCCCAGTTCGTACCGGGGACCTTGACCGAGTGTGGTGTGGCCACCTACGTCTGGTCGATGGTCATGGCCTTCAACAAGGACAAGCTGGCCAAGACCCCGACTTCCTGGGCGGACTTCTGGAACGTCACCGACTTTCCGGGCAAGCGCGGCCTGCGCAAAGGCGCCAAGTACACCCTGGAAATCGCTCTGCTGGCCGATGGCGTCAAGCCTGACCAGCTCTACAAAGTGCTGGGCACCCCCGAGGGCGTGAACCGAGCCTTCGCCAAGCTCGACAAGATCAAGTCGAGCATCCAGTGGTGGGAGGCCGGAGCCCAACCAGCGCAGTGGTTGATCGCCGGTGACGTGGTGATGAGTGCCGCCTATAACGGTCGTATCGCCTCGGCGCAAAAAGAAGGCATGAACCTGAGCATCGTCTGGCCACAGAGCCTGTACGACCCGGAATACTGGGCCGTGGTCAAAGGGTCGCCGAACAAGGCCCTGGCCGAGCGTTTCATCGCGTTTGCCAGCCAGCCGCAAGCCCAGAAGGTTTTCTCGGAAAACATCCCTTACGGCCCAGTCCACCGCCAGGCCCTGGCGCTGCTGCCGGAGCCAGTACGTCAGCAATTGCCGACGGCCGAAGCCAACCTGGCCAAGGCCCGGTCGGTAGATGCGGAGTTCTGGGTGGACCACGGCGAGGAGTTGGAAGAACACTTCAATGCCTGGGCGGCGCGTTAGCCGCGACACACTCTCTGTAGCAGCTGCCGAGCCTGCGAGGCTGCGTTCGGCTGCGAAGCAGTCGTGAATCCGGCTGACGCGGTCTGCCTGACGCACCGTAAGTTCTGGTTTTACGACTGCTGCGCAGCCGAACGCAGCCTCGCCCCGGCTCGACAGCTGCTACGGATTAATCAATCAAGCCATCAAGAGCGCCCCACGGAACCTGTGACCGGTAGATTTCCCAGCAAGTTGAGCCCGGTACTCTTCACGAAAGCGTCATAGTCCATCGGTTTCTCGATGCGAGTTTCAGCGTTGGGCAGTACGTAAGCCCAGGCACGCTTGGACGATGCGTCGTAAACCAGTTTGAACAGGCGGGTCGGCACCCAGACCTTGTTGTCGCCGACGGTGCCGTGGCCTGAATCAAAGAGCGGGCCGGTAAAGACAAAGACATTGCCATCGGCTCGTTTGGCAAACTTTCTGACATCGGACTCGACCTTACTCCAGATCTTCCGGTTGTTGGTTGGGTCTTGCGGCACCATGTTCGACAGCGCAAAGGATTGGGCCATTGCATTGGGGTTCGGTGCATCGGCCGCCGGGGATTGATGGCCACGGTCCACGGCCGGATGTTGGCTACGGTAGTCGCTCAACTCTGCCCGCCCACTCTTGGGAATGCGTGGGTCCGGATAGAACTGGTTGGTGCGCTCCTCCCCTTTGGCATCCTGCAGCTGGGCGGCATTAAGGCGTTCGACCACTACCAGCGGCGTCTTGCTGGTTTGCGAGTACAGCACCGCGAAGTTGTCGGAACACAAGGCCAAGGGTTTCATTGTGGCAGGCACAGTGGCCATGTTGATCGGTTTCGCGGCCGGGAACAGATCCGCGCAGCCGTCAAACGATGGCTGTTTCTGTTTGTTTGAATAGAGTTCCAGCGCCGCGCTCTGGCTGATCGAGCCCGAGTGGGAGGTTTGTTGCTGATGCTGGGTGGGCGGCTTGATGAAATCCAGCAGACTGCGGGCTTGTGCCCCGGTCGAGAGCAAAACAAGGGCCGACAGCCCAACTGCAATTTTGCGTAGGTGCATGCTTTAAATCTTCGAATTGGATTGAGGGGTAAACGTACGGCGAGTCCCGATTCACTGGACCAGGTGGAGGCGGTTGCGGATTATATTGCGGTGAGCATGCTTTCACTGTCCTTGATCAAAATGCCGATACGGATCCGGTCGGCGCCGGGCAGTACAACCGCTGACGGTCGCGCGGGGTTTATTGACCATCACAAGTCACATTAGTGCTGAGCAGTGTTCACATTCTACTTGCCCATGCTCGTCGAACGGGCATGCCTAAGCGGGCTCTTTAGTCGGCGCGAAACGTTGTGCGTACTCCTTTGGACTCACCCCAATGCGTCGCACGAAGGCTTTTCTGAGCACGTCGACACTGTGGTAGCCGCATCGGCGCGCAACCTCCTCCATCGACCGTCTTCCCAGCTCTATTTGCCGACAGGCCGCTTCGACCCGGACGTCCTCGACGTACTTCGCAGGCGTTGTCTTGAACTCCCGCTGAAACATGCGAATCAAGGTCCTCACGCTGGTGGCGAGCCTGTCTGCAAGTATCTCAACCGTCAGCTCCGTATGCAGATGCTCACTGATCCATACGCATAACTCATCCAGGTTCGAACCTGTCGCATGCTGCGACTGGAGTGCAACGCTGAACTGTGCCTGGCCGCCTGGACGTCGCAGAAACAGAACCAGATTTTTCGCGACCTCCAAAGCGATGTCGTCACCCAAGTCTTCGCTGACCAATGCGAGCGCAAGATCGATTCCCGCCGATATGCCTGCCGAGGTGTACACGTTGCCGTCTTTGATCCAGATCGGGTCGGGGTCCACCTGCACACTGGGATAGCGATCGGCCAGGCTGCGTGCCATCCGCCAGTGGGTTGTTGCCTTTCGACCATCCAGAAGCCCTGTTTCGGCCAAGGGGAAGGCTCCGACACAGATCGAACACACACGCCTGACATCTCTGGCTCGCGTGCGGATCCACTCGATGGCCGTCTGATCCAGATGATCCATGGCTTTCCAGCCCGACGTCACGATCAAGGTGTCGATGGGCTTGTTATCAAGACGCTCCTGTTCAAGCGTCTTGTGCGCCATAAGCGCGATGCCGGTGCTGCTCTCCAAGTGTTCATTGGCACCCGCACAAACGAGTTCGAGTGCGTAGGGAGCAGAGTCACCGCGGTGCAGATTGTTCGCATAGGCAAACACCTCTGCCGGGCCGATCACATCAAGCGAATCCACGGGCGGCAAACCCAGAATCACCACTCGCTTTTGCGCCACGCCAACAAAGGAATGGATTGATTTCTTTGTTTTTCTCACAGCGATCTCCCGCACTGAGTGGCTACGCATATTGGCACAAATCATCTGTAAATAGTCAATTTTGCCAATAGCGACTACTTAGAATGAACTGCAAGCCAACTTAATCCCCGGAAGCAAACATGAGTACCCCAGTCATCATCGGCGGCTTCAGCGCTCCAGACTCTGAACTCGCTCGCAAGGCCGCCTTCCTCGTCGAACGCGTTCACACGACAGTGTTCCTGCACCATGTGCATCGCACCTGGTGGTTTGCCGAATTCCTAGGCCAGCAGCGAGGCCTGAAATACGACCGCGAGGCGGTCTATCTCGCCGCACTGCTGCACGACCTGGGGCTGACGTACGAGTTTGCGGCCGACCAACGTTTTGAGGTCGACGGCGCCGACGCTGCCAGCCGCTTCCTGTTGGAAAACGGTTACCCGGAATCGAAAGCCGAGCTGGTTTGGGATGCAATCGCCCTTCACTCCAGCGCCGGCATCGCCGACCGCAAACAGCCAGAGATCGCCTTGATCTACATGGGCGCCCATGTCGACGTGATGGGATTACGGCTGGAGGAAATCACTCCGTCGCTGGTCGACGATACGCTGGCCCTCTACCCCCGCATTGGCATGAAAGCCGCGTTTACCCAAGCGGTCGCTGAAGTGGCCAGGAAGAAACCTCACACCGCGATTGGCACTGGGCTCGCTGACGTCGGACGTCGTCATGTGCACGGGTTCGATTGCCCGAATGTGTGCGACCTGATTGATCACGCTCCTTTCGATAGCTGACGGCGGTGCGCTACTGCGCAACCTTCTGGAATGGGTAACGCCTGATATGTGATATCGGCGCGAGCAATGTGTGTTCCTTTACTTTGGAGTATTCACCATGCAGCAACGTAAATACCTCGTCACCGGCGCTACGGGAAAAACGGGCGTCTACACCATTCGCCACCTTCTCAACGGAGGTCATGCAGTTCGGGCTTTTGTGCACCAGGAGGACGAACGCAGCGCAGCGCTCCAGAGCGAGGGCGCCGAAATATTCGTTGGCGACCTCCTTGAACATGACGACATCATTCGTGCGATGGAGGGGGTCACAGGCGCCTACCTGTGCTATCCCGTGCGCCCTGGCTACATTCAGGCGACCGCCTATTTTGCCGATGCCGCCCGGCGAGCCGGCGTCGAGGTCGTGGTGGAAATGTCGCAGATTTCCGCTCGGGAAGATTCATTGAGTCACGCCGCGCGCGACCACTGGATCGCGGAGCGCGTACTCGACTGGTCTGGAGTGCCCACAGTCCATATCCGCCCGACGTTCTTTTCCGAGTGGCTGATCTTTCCGTGGGTGCTTGATCAGATCGTGAAGGAGAACAAGATCACGCTGCCATACGGCACCGGCCGACATGCCCCCATCGCCGCTGAAGACCAGGCGCGACTGATCGCCGCCGTTCTCACGCAACCGTCTGGCCATATCGGGAAAACCTACCCGCTGTACGGCCCTGTCGAGCTGAGTCATCAAGAGATTGCTGACGAAATCAGCGGCATCGTAGGCCGCACCATCACCTACAGCCCTTCGACCCTGGAAGAGTATCGCCAGCATCTGGAGACCTACGATTTGCCGGAGTTTGTGATCCAGCACTTCCTTGCAGTCGCGGTCGATTACCAGAATGGGATCTTTAGCGGTGAGGACGGGGTTATCAGCGAAATCACCGGGCAAGCGCCTCAAACGGTGGGTGACTTCGTGCGCGCAAACCGGCAAGCGTTCGAGGGGTGATCATGATGGGCGTATGCGCCTGGTCTTGTAGACAGGCGCGTATGCCGCTTTTCACTTAGCATCCAATAATCATCCATTCATTTTCAGGGAGTGTCTGATGAACCCGAAAATAGAGCTGTATGGCGCGCCTACCGGCAACAGTCTGAGGGCTGCAATAGCCTTGGAGGAAGCAGGTATCCCCTACACCGCACGAAGACTGAACTTGCAGGCAAATGAGCAACGCGACTTGTCGTACCTGGCGCTTAATCCGGCAGGAAAAGTCCCAACCCTGGTCGACCATTCATCGACACCACCGCTGGTCATTAACCAATCGAACGCAATCATTCAGTTCGCTGATGCAAAAGCTCCGGGTCGGCTCGCACCAGCGCATCGTGGACCAAAACGCGACCGGGTGTTTGATCGTTATTTCTTTTTCGTAACGGACGTCATCGGGCCCAGTCATGCTGCATTTTCCCTGCGCCAGGCAGGATTTAATGATGCGGCCACAGTTATCGATCAACGCGTCATTGAACAACTCGTCTACGCAGAACGGTTTCTTACCGACGACTTTATGGCCGGAGATCAGTTCTCCATGGCGGACATCTCCGCTTTTACCATTGCAGCATCATTTCGTGATCGGCTGGATTGGGCAGTGCTTTCACGCTTATCACGCTGGTTCGACGCGATCGAAGCCAGGCCCGCCGTACAGCGAGGATTGAAAGTGTTCCAGAATCACTGAGCGCTACTGCGCAGACCTTATTGTGTGCGCTAAAGATGGGCATGGCAGCTCGCATCCTGCCCGAGGTCTGAGCCCCGGACATGCGAATATCGTATGTATCACAAGAATGGCAGCGTTCTATAAGGGCTCTGCTGTCTGGATAAGCGAGTTCAACACCAGTTTTATTTCAGAGGCCGGGTCTTTATGCCCTTGCAGTATCAAACCTTCCGACAAAGCGGTGAAGGTCCTTGCAAGAGCGGCATTCGCCAAAGGAGGCTTCTTGCCTGCATGATTAAATATGATGGTTATCAACTTACCCAAGGCTTCACTATTTTCCTGATGCAGATCGTAGTAATGCGTTGAGAACTCTTCATCACGCAAGGCGATCAGTTGCAACTCAGCATCAAGAATCGCGCAACTGGTATTATTTTTAAGCGTGTCAATATAGGCATTCAATCCATGGGTCAGCTCTTCCGATGAATACCCTGAAGTCAGGGTGACACTCAATCGATCGATCTCAACTCTCTTGAATCTCTGAGTCAACTGCAGAAGCAAGTCCGACTTACTTGTAAAGTTTGAAAAGAAGGCCCCCTTCGAAAAGCCGGCGTCCTCGGAAATAGCGTTGACACTGGTGGCGTGAAAACCTTTTCTCACCATAAGGTCAGTGGCGGTATCGAATAACTTATCCCTTGTTACTTGCTGACTTTCTTCTCGACCTAATCTCTTTTTAATCACGCCTTCGGCTCCTTTGGCCAAACAAATCTATTTGTAACTGGATGCAACGGATCTGCCACTCACTGCGCAAACCTGTTTTAACTATCATATCTTATACTAAGCCCTCTTAATCACTTTGCGTTTAAACTTTTAAGGAGTGCCATGTAAATGCCATGTATTGGGCCCCGCACGTTCAGGCGCCTTGGTATCCAGCCTGACGCGTGCCCCTGATGAATCCAGTCAGCCAGGGTGTCTTTTGACTCCCCCCAGAAGGCAGGCGACGGACGGCGAAAATGTCTTGCGATGACCTCGATCCGCTCGATTCAGGTGAATGTCTGTTGTCGACAACGCTCTAAACCGCAGGATTTTCGTGTTTCAGGTCGGGTTCAAGGACGTCGACCTTGTGGCGACTGTTAAATACCGCTTGATTTCCAGATACCGAATGGTTTTTACTTGCCGCCGTTGACGCCCCCCCGCCTGATCAAAGCATCGAGCGCGGTGACATCAATCTCAATGCAGTAGCAGGTTACCCCACAGGAGCTGGATTTTAATGGAATATGCCTTTGTTACAGGCGCTACAGGCCTGCTCGGCAATAATGTGGTTCATGCGCTTTTAAAGCGAAACATCAAAGTAAAAGCACTGGTCCGCTCCGTCGAAAAAGCCAAGAAGCAGTTCGGCAATCTGCCTGTCGAATTT
Source organism: Pseudomonas sp. B21-019 (assembly GCF_024749225.1). Lineage (NCBI taxonomy): Bacteria > Pseudomonadati > Pseudomonadota > Gammaproteobacteria > Pseudomonadales > Pseudomonadaceae > Pseudomonas > Pseudomonas sp. B21-019. The sequence goes on along the minus strand of NZ_CP087193.1, from coordinate 2,786,815 downwards.
GTCGAAGGCGACATGCTCAATGTCGACGCCTTCAGCCATGCCTTGCAAGGCTGTGATGCCTTGTTTCATACGGCCGCCTATTTCCGCGATAGTTACAAAGGTGGAAAGCACTGGCAGAAACTGTATGACACTAACGTGACCGGTACCGAGCGCCTGTTGCAGGCCGCTTATGCCGCAGGCATTCGTCGTGCAGTCCATACCTCCTCCATTGCCGTCTTGAAGGGCGATAAAGATCAGGTGATCGATGAAACCATGTCTCGCAGTGAATCGGAGGCTGACGATTACTACCTGAGTAAAATATTGTCTGAACAGAAAGTTCAGGAATTCCTGGCACGGCACCCGGACATGTTCGTTGCCATGGTATTGCCTGGCTGGATGTTTGGCCCTGGGGACATCGGCCCGACCTCATCAGGACAGTTCCTGCTCGACTTTGTCGGAAAAAAATTGCCCGGCGTACTGCCTGGAAGTTTTTCCGTTGTCGATGCCAGGGATGTAGCAGAGCATCAACTCGCGGCGATCACACGCGGCCGATCCGGAGAACGCTACCTGGCAGCCGGTAATCACATGGACATGAAAAGCATTTTCCAGGCGCTCTCCAGTGTCAGCGGCGTAAAAGCGCCGGAGCGCAAAGTGCCACTGTTCATGCTGCGTATAATTGCCTTGATCTATGAAGGTTATTACCGAATCACGAAAAAGCCGGTGCTCATCAGTACTTCCACTGTCAAACTCATGGAACAAGAGCAAGGGCGCACCCATTTCAGCCACAACAAAAGCCTGAAAGAATTGCAGTGCAAGTTTCGCCCCGTGACGGAAACATTGACCGATACCCTGGATTGGTATCGGAAAAATAACTACATTGATGCTTAATTGAAACAATTTATATATAGCCTGCCTCTGTAGTACTTTTTTGTCTGACCATAAATTCAAGGATTGAGAGAGGTTGGTAAATGAAAAGCCTTTCATCTAAAGAAGGTTTTCTGCATCGGTTCGTCGGTTTTTCAGAGTCGTTCCCCGAGCACATTGCTATCAGGAATCTGGACGCGGAAGAAGATACCGTCACTTACCGTGAGTTGCGTATAAAGGCTGAAGAGTGCAATGGCGCACTCTCAGCATTAAATGTATTGCCTGGCGACAAAGTAGCGCTCGTTCTACCCAATGGGGTGGAATTCATCGCTTACTATTTGGCGATCATCGGTCGCGGTGCGGTTCCGGTCATTCTCAACTACAAACTGACGCCATTCGAAATGAACAGCGTCATCAGCATCGCCAGACCGACGCTGGTAGTGACCACCGAAACGCTATTCGAGCAGCATAGCGAGACATTTCAACCTGCCTGCGGCGTTAAGCACTCCTTGGTGTTGAACGCCGCAAGCGAGCCGTCACCGCCCCTGCCCGACAACGCAACGGCAGACTCTCGGCTTCCCCGACAGACCGAGCCCTTGTTACTGCCCGAAGGCAATCCGATTGTCTCGGTACAGTTCACCTACCGGGGCATCGGTAAACCGCTGGCCGTTTCTCACCGCTACCTTGACCTGACGCAATCGAGTGATGGCCTGCATGAGCAGTTTCATCTTCAAGGTGTCGGTTCCGTTCATCTGGTGACGCTGCCGCTGTACGCCATCTTCGGCCTGTCGGTGATGATGGTTTTCCCCTTGAGCGTGGGCGCCACACTGTTAATGACTAACACCCTGCTCAACAGGGATCTGGCAGAAGTCTTGTCCCAGCATAAGGTCACCTTTGCCTGCCTGGTGCCCGACGTCATTCGCTACTTCAATACACGACTGGCCAAACGCAAGGGCGCGCTGTTGCCGTTGCACCCTCACCTGATGATTTATTCGGGTGGCAGCCATTTACCCGCAGACGAAGCCGAGAAGCTGGGAAGGCTGCTGGGGTGCAATCCGGTGCTGCAAGGCTATGGATTGACCGAGAGCATGCCGGTGATTGTCCAGAGCTCGATTGGCAAGGTCCATCGCGGCGCCATGGGACAACCGATCAGAGGCGTAGAACTAAGGGTCGTCGATGCCGAAGGGCGGGATGTCGCACCTGGACGCATTGGCGAACTGCTGATTCGCGGCTCGATGGTGATTGACGGCTATAACGATGCAGAGGACGCCAATGCCCGGTTCTTCCGTGATGGTTGGCTACACACGGGTGATCTGGTCTGGCGGGACGACGACGGGCATGTGTTCTTCTATTGCCAACGCCTGCGAATCTCGAAGATCAAAGCGCAAATGGTCGACCTGACTGAAATCGAATCCATTGCCCTGAAGCACCCGGACGTGGTGCGCGCGAAAGCTTACATCGTCCCGGACAACAAGGAAGTCAACGTACTGCACCTGTGCGTTGAAGGAGGCGGCGACCTGACCCAGAGCGCTGTCTCTACCCTGCTCTCGCGCTACCTCTCGGGCTTCAAGTTGCCCAAAACCATCGAGATCATCTCTCTCAAGGAAGAGATTCATGCAAGCTAATGGCACACAACCGGTACTGGCCGTGTTTGACTTTGACGGCACATTGACCGACAGACATACGTTCTGGCGCTACATGCGTTATATCGTGGGAACCCGATCGTTCTGGCTCAGGATCATTCCCCTGCTGCCCAAAATGCTCAGTGTAATCGTTGGCATCACGCCATTGATGCAAGCCCGACTGGCATTCATTGCCTGCTATCTGGGCGGTCTGTCCGTTGAGCAAGAACGCGAGCATGCCAAGTATTTCATCAGCGAGCTGCTACCGCTCTGGCTCAGGCCCGAGGCCCTGCGCCGGCTGCAATGGCATCAGTCCATGGGGCATGTCACTGCGCTGGTCAGCAACTCGCCGGAAAACTACCTGATTCCCTGGGGTCAGGCAGCAGGGTTTGACTATGTCTGCGGCACCCGCCTGGCGACTGCGAAGAACAAACTGACCGGCGGAATATCAGGTACCAACTGTGTTGAGAGAGAGAAAGTCACACGGCTCAAGGGCTGCCTGAGCAACCTTGATGACTTTTACATTTATGCCTACGGGGATTCATCCGGTGACGATGCCCTGCTCGGCATTGCCAACTCTCCCTTCTACAGAAACTGGTACTAACCGATGAACACTCTGAGCACTTTGGCCCCCAAGCACTTCAGCCAACCCGGTAATACCCCGACAGTCATGATCGTAGGCGCCGGCCCGATTGGCCTGTCCCTGGCAATCATGCTGAAAAAGTGGGGCGTCTCTTTTCGCATTATTGAAAAGAATGCCGGTCCCTCGACCGCTACCAAAGCGATGGCCATCCACTCCAGAACCTTGGAAATTTTCCGAGATCTGGGAGTTGCCGATCAGGCCATCAGCGACGGATTCACTATCAACCAGTTTTCGGTGCAATCGAACGCCAAACGGGTGCTGAACTACAACTTCTCCTACCTGGACGCCACCTATCCCCTGCTCCTCAGCCTGCCACAGCCGCAGACAGAGAAGATTCTGCTTGAGCGACTGAACAAGTTGGGAGCAGATGTTGAATGGAATACCGAGCTGGTCGATATAGAAAACCAGCCGGGCTCAGTGCAGATGACGCTTCATCATGCGGACGGCAGCGCCGAATCCTTTTCCAGCCGCTGGGTGGTCGCGTGCGACGGTGCTCGCAGCAATATCAGAAAACGTCTTGATATGACCTTCGAAGGATCGTCCTACGACCGCTTCTTCATGCTCGCCGATGCCGATATCGAGTGGTCTGGAAGTAAGGACGAAGGCGCTTTCTTCCTGGGTGCACAGGACGGTTATGTCGCGGTCGCGCCGATCAGCGCTCAATCCCGTTATCGACTTTTCATCGAGATGCCCTACAACCTGCCGCCAGAAGGTGAGCGCCCCTCCTTGAGCCTGGAGAACTTTCAGCGGTTGTGCGAAGGACGCGGGCAAAAGATGACGCTGTCCAATATTTCATCGACCACCATCGCCTCTTTCCAACATCGCCGCGTGCAGTCGTTGCAGCAAGGCTCTGTGTTTCTGGTGGGCGACTCGGCTCATATCGGCAGCCCGATCGGTGGCCAATGGATGAACCTGGGGGTTTCCGAGGCCTATAACCTGGCGTGGAAAATGGCCTATGTCGATCAGGGCCTGGCTGATCCATCGTTGCTGGAAAGCTACAACGAAGAGCGCTACCCGGTGGCCCTGGAAGTCGAGAACACGGCACATCGACTGACCGGACTGATTACCGTCAAGCATCGCGCCCTCGTTTGGCTGCGCGACAATGTTCTGCCACTGATAAGCAACCGGCGCAAGGTTCAGCGCAAACTGCCGTCGATGATTTCCGGTCATCAGTACCACTACGGCAAGAGTGATTACATCCAGGAATCGCTGACGAAAAAGCAGCGCATGAATTGGGATAAAAAAGGCAAGAAACCTGAATTCCAGACGTCGGTGCCTCGCGCCGGACAACTGGCTCCCGATGTCGAGTTGTGGCAACTGCAAGGTATGCCGCCAAAGCGCTTGATCGACTTGTTCCACGGAACGTTCACGCTGTTGATTTTCAGCGCAGCCGATCAGTTTTCCCCGTTGTTGCCGGGCTATTACTCGCTGGCCGAGTCGGTGGAGAAGGACTACCCGGGCATCAAGGCTTATTGCGTTATTGATGCCCTGAGCAGCGCCGAACTGCCTTCCTGGCACTCGACGTTGCTGGACCCCGATTGGCGGCTGCACAAGCGTTACCATGCCAAAGCGGGCACGTTGATGCTGATTCGTCCTGACGGCTACATCGCTTTCCAGGGAGCCGATGCAATAACGCTCTTCACTTATCTGAACGTAAGATCCGGGCTGCTCAAGGGAGCCAGAAAAACAACATCTTCCGAGATCGACGCAGTGGAACTCCAACTTTAAGTCGCTATATGGCTACTGCCAACTTGGTTCATTGATTCACACAAGGCCCAACCCTGGGCCAAGACTTGTTATTTCTTGTTTGTAGAAAACATATACCGACTTTGGTTAGGAGAACCTCATGCGCTTCCAACTCAACGATGTTGTGCAGGAATTCATCGTGTCCAATGGAAAAATAGCCAACAGCTATTTTTCTCTTTCAGAAAAAATCATTGATTCACTGTGCGAGTCCAATATCGCAAAAGAATCAATATTGATGCGTTTGCTGGAGCAGGCAGAATCCGTCACCGCGCATTACTTCAATGCTCACCAACAAGTCCTCGAGGGCGTTTATGCCAATGGGATTGAAGCCCCCGTCAATAAAAACCTTGCGGTGCTGGAGCCCGTACACTCGAACCCGGTAATACTGGAATCGACACCTGTTGCGGAACAAACACCCGCCCTCAACTACGGGCAATGGCTGCGCGCCGAAATAAGTACGGTCACAGGATTCAAAAAAGAACAAATCGACTTCGATCAAAGTTTCGAAAGCCTGGGGATCGACTCTCTCGGCATGGTCGATATTTTCGAATCCCTGGCCCAGCATTTCCCGGAAAAGAAAGAGCTCACCTCGCAGCTCTTCGATGCCCCCACTCCTACCGCCTTGCTGGCGCGGCTTGAAGCCGATCCGCAGGCACCTGCCGTGGATGTCGAAGCATGGGTACTGGAACAACTGGCAAATATCACCGGTTTTACGGTTGACCAGATCGACCAAAAACAAAGCTATGAAAGCCTGGGCCTGGACTCCCTCGTGCAGCTGGACTTCCTGGAGTCGGTCGTCGCATTGTGGCCGCAACTCAAGGCCAACAGCACTGAGCTGGCCAACGCCAAGTATCCGCAGGCAACAATCGCCCTGATTAAAGCCGCCCTGGCCGCCCCCGAGTCGACATCAACACCCGCTACCGAAGTGCAAGCACCTGCCACAACGGACGACCAAGGGCAGGCAAGCAACCTGCTTTTCAACTCCCTGTCCCCCCTGATCCCGGACGCGCCACAGTCGATCGACATTGAGACGCCCTTTGCACAGTTGGGACTCAACGGTTTTGCCCGAGAAGCACTCTGCCAATCAATGGCGCAACAGTGCTCTGCCAGCGAGTTTGCCGGTGAAGCACTGATGTCGCGTCGTACGCCGCAGGACGCCTTGTCGCTTCTGGCACGACTGAGCTGAAGCACTGAGCCGCTGTAAAAAAATGGCATGGAATCCGGGTGATCGGACAGATCACCCAGCATTTTGGCAATCAGGAGACAGGGTATGAATGGCGCGGTAACAACAGAGGGCGACTTTTGCTTCAGCGCAATGGCCGGCGAGTTTCCCGGGGCTCCGTCAACGGATGCGCTATGGCACTTGCTCTCGCAAGGACAGATCGCTCCGATCAATTCGATGCTGACCCGCTGGGAACTGGATAAGGCGTCAATCTATTCAGCGAAGACAGGTGAAAAGGATCGCGTTTACCTGGACAGTGCTTTTTGCCTGACCGATGACGCATCAACCCCTTCACGGCATGAAGGACGGCAGGTCGCCATCGGTAAGAAAGTACTGCAGACACTCCTCGCCCAGCTTGCCGGACAAGGCTCGACACTGATCAAGGAACGCACCGCATTGGTGGTCGCAACATCCTGGAGCGACGAGAGTTATTTCGTCACAGGCATGTCCGGAAAAACCGAAGCACCACAGGGCTACACGCCGGGTGAACAAGTGGCTGAACTGGCGGCGGCTTTTGCCTTCGGTGGCCCGGCGTTATCGGTCGACACCGCCTGTAGTTCGTTCCCCTATGCAATCGACATGGCTCAGGCCCTGGTCAATAGCGGACAGGCGGATAACGCGATTGTCATGGCTCTGAACACCGTGCTGCCACCGGCACTGTTTCTGGGGTTCTCGCAGTTGACCGCTTTTTCCGCCCGGGCCCAAATGCAGGCATTCGGTCAGGACGCTGACGGTATTGTGCCGGGCGAATGTGCAGTCGCCTTTTTGGTCGAACCTGTATCGCAGGCCCTGATTGCGCAGCGCCGCCCCCTGGGCGTTTTACGGGCATTGGGAATGTCCGCCGATGGCGCCGAAGGTTCAGTGTTTGCGCCTGGCAAACAGGCCCAGTACACGGCTTACCAGCGTGCCTATATCGGTCTTGATCCCAATGACGTGGACTACATCGAAACCCATGGCACCGGTACTCCGCTGGGTGATGCGACAGAGCTGGACTCGCTGAACAGCTTCTTCGCCCCCCATTGCACAGACGGCAAAAAAATCACCATCGGTTCGATCAAGTCCGTCATTGGCCACCCACTGGCCGCCGCTGGAGGCGCTTCGCTCGCCAAGGCGCTGATGATCTTGCGTCACAAAGGGATTCCACCTCAGCCCGACTACCGAACCAGCGCAAAAGTCGACGAGACCAGCCTGCGACTGGCCACAAAGCAGATACAGCCCCTCGCGGACCGGCAGTCGGCGATCCGTATAGGCATCTCGAGTTTTGGCTTTGGCGGCGCCAATGCGCATCTGGTGGTGGATGAATATATTCCCGATAACCGCCCTGCCGTCCCTCTAAGCGCCCCCGGCGTGTTGATGCTGGACCTCGCGATTGTCGAGGCTGAAGCAGCGATCGGCAGTCACGGTTCATTGCAGTCATTCAAGCAACAGCTCGATCGGCCGGCAGCGCCATCGGTCAGCTTCCCTTATGGGCGTTTCGTTGATTACTCCCCTGCCCCAGGTCAGCCGTTACTGGGCCAATTCCTGGCGCAGGATCGCGTCATTGATATCGACGGTTTCGGCATGGGCCCCAAACCTCTGGCCCATGTCGATCCGTTCAAGTTGTTGATCACCGATCGCGTCAATCATTTGCTGCGACGCCTGCCGGGTGTGGCCGGCTCACCCGGCACGGCGATGGTCATGTGCTGCAACATGGGTGGGGAACGCTTCAGCAATGCGTACAGCAGCGCTCACACCTTCTACTCCCAGGCTCAAGGCACGCCACCGGGCGTGGAAGTAGCGGACGTGGCAACCATGTTGCCAAACATGTTGTCCGGCTACCCGACGCAGATTTTTGACTTCAAGGGTTTCCATCAAACACTGGTCGGAACCCCGGGTCTGTTCTGGCAAACCTTGCTGGCATCGCAGCAATGGTTCAAGAACGGCATAACCACACTGTTGCTCGGTGCAGGGCGCTTTATCAGCGGTGAAATCGAGATCGAGCGCGCCCGACATTCAGCGACGGTGCAAGGTGAAGGACTGGGGCTGATTGCGCTGCGTCCCTATCAACCAGACGCCAGCGACAAACCTTTACTGGTGATCCGCGCGGCGGTTCTCGCCCATGCCGCGAACTCGCTGGAAGAGGCTTGCCAACTGCTGGGCAAAGAGCGGAGTCAATACCAGAACATTGAAGTCTGCGAGCTGCAACCTGAGGCGACTCATGCCAGTGGATCTCTGCAAGAGATTACCGGTTTCCTGGCTGAAGCCAGTGGCATCGAAACCCTGTTGGCGGTGATGTTGAGTGCATCGGCTCACACGGTGATCGAGGTTCGCGAAGCCGGCAAGGCAGTGATGTGGTTGTTTACTGAAAAGCTTCGGGAATGGAGCACGGTGGCCGAACCCGCTCCTGCCATCAAGCATCCCTTTACCCTGCGTTTTGCTCACTCGGCCCACCACGAACTGCAGCAGGTGATCCCGCCTGCCCGTCCTGTCAGCCTTGTCCGCGAACCACAAAACGACGGCGTCGACGTGCTGCAACTCAGCGACATGCTGACCAACACTCTGCTCTCAGGGCTGCGTGTCCGGGTTCGCGCCATGGAGAGTCTTTTCGCCCTGCACCGTGGCACTGAAGTCCAGCGCCCAGCGCACTGGCAACGTTGCCCGGAAAACGTCGTAATCACCAACGTCCAGCGCGGCCCCCAGTCACTGCGTGCCCAGCTCGTGGTGAATGAAGCGCACCCTTATTTCTTCGATCACCCTCTTGATCACATCCCCGGCATTCTATTGCTCGAGGGCGTGTTGCAACTGATTGAACTCGCCATGCCGCCACTGAGTGGACGAGTCGCGTATGTCAAAACCCTGAATATCAAGTTCCAGCAATACGTACAAAAGGAGGGTGTGATTGATCTGCATCTGGAACAGGAAAAAGACTCCCAGGTGTTCAATGCCAAGGTCATGCAAGCCGGAAAGCTGATGTGCACCTGCGTCCTTGGGATGGCCTACAGCTCGGCGTTCGAGAAATCGCCCGCCGGCGAGTTCACGGCCACTCGCTGCCGTGACAAGGCCTTGCTGCACAAGGCCAGGGAAGAAAACGTCATCGTCAGTGACATGAGCGGCATCGCTCAGGGCTTGAGCGTGGACACGCTCAAACTGCCGGATGAGCACTTCTTCCAGGAGGGCGACCCCGAGCACTATTCGATGGTGTATTTCCTCGAAGTTGCCCGCCAGTGCTACATGCAAATTGCCCACAGCCATCTGCGGATTCCACTCAACACCCCGATGAACCTGCTGGCCTTGAGTTTCACCCTGGATCGGCCAATCCCCAGGAACAGTCCGCTGTCATTGGCACCGCAAGCGGGTTTTGACGCACAACAGCCGTTCAAAACCAATCGCATCTATATCGACCTGTTCAACCGGGGCGAGAAAATCGGTCAAGCCAGCATTACAGCTCAAGTGCTGAGTCAATCCGCACCCGCTGCCTGAGGCACTCAATTGATCCCACTCTCCCGCATGACCGTGCCCCCAACAATCAAGGTGTCGCCGTGAACGATGTCAAAGTGCAAGTCATAGTCAAATCGCCGCGTGCTGAAATCTGGAATATCTGGAGCAATTTTTCAGAAGCGCCGCTATGGGATACCGACGTTCGCCAGTGTGAACTCAATGGCCCGTTTCAACCTGGAACGCGAGGCAAATGCGTCCTCAAAAATGGCCTGAACATGCCGCTGAAACTAGAAGCAGTGAAGCTGCATGAAAGCTATCGGAACACGGCAAGACTGCTGTGGATCGACCTTGAGTTCGATCACCAGATGCGCAGGCTTTCCCCGAATGAAACCCAGGTCATCCATAGCGCGAAGATCTCTGGCCCCTTGAGTTTTTTATACCGCGGGCTGCTACGCAAAATGCTGACCGCGGCAATGACCACGGCACTGCGCAACCTGTGCACGTTGGCTGAACAACGAGCGAATGCCATCAGTACCCCAGGGCTCGAAAAACCTGGAAAGCATTTGCACCGTGTATGAAATATCCCGGGAGGGAGCGTGTTGAACGCTCGCTCCCTAACACCCCCCGCTTACTTATCGATAACGGCACACTTCGGACCGAGCATGAACCTATTTAAAAAACCTCTGCATCTCATGATGGGCGTCATTGGCATGGGCCTTATTGCCCCTGAGTCCAGTTCCGCCGACACGCTCGGCCCCTACGTCAGTGTCATGGGTGGTCTGAACTGGGTGGCTCCGCAGGACCTTAACCAGAACAACCTCGACTTTGTCGAGATGGAATTCAACCAACCGTTACACTCCGGCTACGCCACCGGACTGGCACTGGGCTGGCGATTCCCCATCGGGCTCAGACCTGAAGTGGAACTCAGCTACCGCAAAAACACCCTGACCCAGTTCAATAACCGGGTCTACGAAGGCGGCGGGAGCATCGACGGTAAAGGCGAAGAGGAAGCCACCAGCGTCATGGCCAACCTCTGGTATGACGTCTTGAACCTGCCAGCACCCTTCAGTCGGTTCACCCCTTACATCGGCGGCGGCCTGGGTTACACCACGCTGTCGGTCAGTGGCCTGGAAGCCGGCGGCGTCCAGTTCGGCGGCACTCATCGCGACACCGTATCGGCCTATCAACTTGGCGCCGGTATAGGTTACGAACTCACCGAACAATGGTCCATGTCCCTGGATTATCGATACCTCAAGACTCGCGATGCGCACTTCGGTGACATTCAGGGCCTGCCCCAAGGCGATGTACGCACTGACTACAGCGCCCAGTCATTAATGCTCGGCCTGCATTATTGGTTCTAAGCGGTTAAACAGATCGGCGCCTTGCAAGGCGTCGCTACGGCAAGCCGGTGAAACGCTTCGGCGCAGGGGCTCACCGGCTGATTAACTGACTGACGACCACCCGTTCAAAAATCGATCAAGGCACAAATGAGTTCCTCACTTGATGCCTTGATTCGATACTTGACCCTCTGCCTACCTACACTTCACAAGTGCAGGAATCACATCGCCGCAGCCGCTTTTTCAATCAGCCGGGCTACCGGTTCCGGGTTTGAAACCATCACGACATGGGAAGCCCCTTTAACGACTTTCACCACCTTGGCCTCGGCTCGCTTGGCCATGAATTCCATGGCCTGCGGTGGAATGTTCTTGTCCTTGTCACCATAGATGTGCCAGGACGGAATGTGCTTCCAGGCAGGTGAACCTGACTGCTCGTTCAGCGCCGCTTCGGTAACCGGGCGCTGAGTCGCTGCCATCAATGCCGCCTGCGCGGCGGGGACGTCAGCGGCGAACTGATCGTGAAACTTGTCCTGCTGGATGTACAAATCCTTGCCACCATCAGCCAGTGCGACAGGCGCTGCGAGGGCTGGGCCGAGGGTACTCCCCGGGAATTTGCCGGCTAGCCCGGCGACCGTTTCGCCCGCCTCGGGCGCGAAGGCGGCGACGTAAACAAGTGCCTTTACATTGGCATGGTCGTTGGCCGCTTCGCTGATGACGTTGCCACCGTAGGAGTGGCCGACCAGCACAACAGGCGACTTGATGCCATCGAGCAACGCAGAAACAGCAGCGCCATCACTCTTCACACTGCGCAATGGATTGGCGGCGGCCACAACGGGGTAGCCATCTTTTTCGAGGATCTTCACCACGCCATTCCAACTCGAAGCATCGGCAAAGGCGCCGTGTACGAGAACGACAGTAGGCTTTTCAGTTTGCGCCGACGCGTTGGCGCCGATGATCAGGCTAACGGTGCAGGCCAGAGCGGCCATTACTTTTTTCATTGGAAACTCCTTGGGTGGTTGAACTATTGAGCGAATCGCGAGAAGGCGAAGTCGTGGTTCTGTACTCCTGCACAACTTTGTATCAACTGCCTTGATCGCAATCTTGAGCAACTGTGCTGTCTTGGACGTTGGCCGCTACCGCGCCAAGGCTGAGCACGGCAAACATTGAAGTGATGCTGAGGTTCTTCCAGTTCATGTCGATATCTCCAGACGTTGAGTGATCCTGTGAGACGGCTTGTGCTGTCTCGTTGGAGTTCATTTGACGCCGATCAGGTATCCCGGATGTGTCACCAACCGCCCATAAAAGAAACAGTCCGTATCGGCATGCGGCCTGGATACACAGAGATACATTTGTGCTAGCAGTGGTGAAACTTGATAAACATAAAAAAGAGACCGATGTTGCTCTTTTCAATTTTCACAAGCTTAAACGAAAGCCAATAGAACAATAACTTTAGCGAAAAACGCGACTCACACTCCGCCCCATTGAAATCGAAGAGATTTCTTTTATCCCTGGAACAGGAATACTCGGAAATTATTTCTTCCGACAAATGCACTTATTACCTGTTACCGCACCACACATCATTGGACAGTTATTATTTTTGCGCACTTCAACATTCACACTTTATACAAACATCACAACACACAAATAACACTTGGACAAACACCAACATGACTCGCTGACTTTTTATAACAATTATTGACACACCTACATGGAAACCCTAAATTAATGGCACTCTGCCAACGCCTAGACGACGCATCAACTTTGTTAAGTTAATGGAATGCTGAGTTTCTAAGTTATTTCATTCCTGGTACAACGCATGAAATATGTAGATGACATTACGAAACTCTTTACACGTTTTGGCGCAAATGCAGAGACTTACCAGGAAATACAACCAAACTATAAAGATTTCAAAGACGACCCGGTTATACCTGCGGTGGCTGAGCCAGAACCGCCGGTCGAGCCGGTGAAAAACACTGTCCTCTCGCCACCATCGCCCAAATCCCCTCCCCTGACCGAACCACCTGCGAGTTCCGCTACCGGTGACCGTCAGCGTTTGAGCGACCTGTTGCGTGAACTCAACCAGGTTCGCCGAGACGGTCTGCCAGAAACGATTCACAAGCGGACGAAGGCGAAGGTCATTGCCATCGTTTCAGCGAATGGCGGGGTGGGTAAAAGCACCGTCGCCGCTGGCCTCGCGAAAACACTTCGGCACCTTGGCGGGCGAGTCATCGCGATTGATCTGGACCCTCAGAACGCGCTGTCCAGCCACTTGGGTATCACCCGGCCGGCTCCCGGGCTGATCCAGCTCAAAGAACAGGACGCCGACTGGAGCGCTCATCGCCTGCCGGGCTTTAGCGAGAGTGAGTGCCTGCCCTTCGGCACTGGCGAGCTGAACGAACGCCGCTTGCTCAGGCAGATGCTGCTTGAAGATGCTGACTGGTTGAATCAGCACCTTGCGTCGATGAACCTCAGCGAAAACGATACCGTGATCCTGGATACGCCTTCGGGTGCGACCGTCTATTCGCAACAGGCACTCGACGCCGCCGATCTGGTGCTGGTGATGACGGTGGCCGACGCGGCCTCCTACCTGGCACTGGACACCATGACCCAGTGGCTGGAAACCAGCCTGCGACGCGCACAGCGGCAGCGGTATGTGCTCAACCAATGGGATGACTCCCGTGCGTTCAGCAGGGACATGGGCGTGCTGTTTCAGCGACGGCTCGGCGCTAACCTGATCGGGACGATTCACCTCGATCACCAGTTCAACGAGTCGCTGGCCTATGGTCGGGACCTGTTGCAGTGCGCACCTGAGAGCATTGGCTGTCAGGACATTCTGTCGCTATCTGCCGCGGTCCATGCCCTGCTGTTCGCGGATGCTTCCAGCCAGCAGGGCACGCCATGACCGTCCAGCTGAATCAGCTACCTGCAAAGACCTGGTGGTTGCAGAAGCTGCTGGATAGCTTCCAGGATCGCTTTAGCCAATGGCCCCTGCGTTGGCGCCTGGGCCTGAAAATCTCAGGCGGGCTGATTGCAGCATTGCTGGTGCTGGGTATCCTCACTGCGCCGCAGAATCTGTATTCCCAGGCCGTGTTTGCCTCCGTCTGTTTTGCCGCCAGCCTGATCATCCGCAAGCAAACCGGGCGTCTGGCGATCCTGACCCTGATCACCCTCTCGCTGATCGCTTCGTTGCGTTACATGTACTGGCGCCTGTCCGACACCCTGGACTTCGATAACTGGCAGGATGCCGTATTTGGCTACGGGCTGGTGCTGGCAGAACTGTATGCCTTGCTCGTCCTGGTCTTCGGCTATATACAGACCGCCTGGCCGCTGCAACGTAAACCGCAGTTTCTGCAACAGCCACCCGCGCAATGGCCGACGGTGGATGTGTTCATTCCCACCTATAACGAAGCATTGGGTATCGTCAAACTGGTGGTACTCGCGGCTCAGGCCATTGACTGGCCCGAGGGCAAACTGCGGGTGCACGTGCTCGATGACGGACGCCGGGAGGAATTCAAGGCTTTCTGTCAGAAGATTGGTGTCAACTACATCACCCGCGACAACAATCAACATGCCAAGGCCGGCAATCTCAACGAGGCACTCAAAGTCACCGATGGCGAGTTCATTGCCGTATTCGACGCCGACCACGTGCCCACCCGCTCCTTCCTGCAAATCACCATGGGCTGGTTCCTAAAGGACCCGAACCTGGCGTTGCTGCAAACGCCGCACTTTTTCTACTCACCCGATCCGTTCGAAAAAAACCTCGATACCTTTCGCTCGGTACCCAATGAAGGTGAACTGTTCTACGGCCTGGTGCAGGACGGCAACGACCTGTGGAACGCGGCATTCTTCTGTGGTTCCTGCGCGGTCATCCGGCGGACTCACTTACTGGAAGTCGGCGGCATCGCCACCGAGACCGTGACCGAGGATGCGCACACGGCACTCAAGCTCAATCGCCGTGGTTTCAACACCGCTTACCTCGCCATTCCACAAGCGGCGGGACTGGCCACCGAAAGCCTTTCCCGACACATCAGCCAGCGCATACGCTGGGCACGGGGCATGGTGCAGATTTTTCGGACTGACAATCCCTTGTTTGGCAAAGGGCTGAACCTGGGGCAGCGCATCTGCTACCTCAACGCCATGATGCACTTTTTCTACAGCCTGCCCCGCCTGGTGTTCTTGACCGCACCATTGGCCTACCTGTTTTTCGACGCGCAGATTTTCCATGCCTCGGCGTTGATGGTCACGGTCTATGTGCTGCCGCATATTTTCCACTCCAGCCTGACCAACTCCAGCATCCAGGGGCGCTTCCGCCATTCCTTCTGGAACGAAGTGTATGAGTCGGTGTTGGCCTGGCACATCATGCGACCGGTACTGCTCGCCCTGATCAGCCCTTCGCTGGGCAAATTCAACGTAACCGACAAGGGCGGCACCGTCGAAAAGGACTATTTCAACTGGAAGCTCGCGCGGCCTTACATCGTCCTGCTGACCTTGAACATGATCGGTCTGGCGATCGGCGTGGTGAAACTGGTCGGGAGTGATTCGGCCGAGGTCACTACCCTGCTGATCAATCTGGTCTGGACCGTGTACAACATCATCATCGTCAGCACCGCCGTGGCGGTGGCCACTGAGTCCTCTCAGGTGCGCAACGAGCCCAGGGTGCCCGCGGATCTGCCCGTGCGCGTCTATCGCGAAGACGGCACATCGTTCGATTGCATAACCCGGGACTTCTCACAAAACGGCGTGGGTCTGGCACTGCCACCGCAAGTTCAGCTCAGCGCCAAAGAGAAGCTGCGGCTGTGCATTCTGCGCACGCCTCCCTCAAGCCTCTTTCCCGCAACAACGATCTTCAGCAACGACAACGTGGCAGGCGTGAAATTCGAGGGTTTGACCCTGCGCCAGCAAAGTGAGCTGGTGCGACTGACCTTTTCACGGGCCGACACCTGGGCCAACACGTGGGGCAACGGCCGCCTCGACGCGCCAATGTCGGCGTTGCGCGAGGTCAGCAGCATTGGCTTGCGCGCCATCCTGCGCTTGTTCGTTGCCACCCTGAAGGACAGCCAGGCGCTGCTGCGCAAACGCCCGGCCACTCCATCACCCATCGACCCCACCGCGGACACGCAACGATCTTGAAGCCTTCCACTCGCCGGACCTTTCCTCCTCGTCGCTCACTCATGCTGCTCGCCTGCTCACTAGTGGGCTGGAGCGACTGGGCGTTGAGTGCTACCACCCCAATCAACGCCACAGAGCCGGCGGTGATGCCGGTCGCATCGTTGCCCGGGACCGATGCCCCGAGCAACAGCTATACCCGCACCCTCAAGGAGCTGGGCAAAAGCTATTCGATGAACCTTAAAGGCGTGGAGGCTACCGACAGTGTGAACTTCAATGTGCGCGCCGATGAAGTCGTCACGGCTGCGCAGGTCACGCTGCAGTACAGCTATTCACCGGCGCTGCTGGCCGACCTTTCGCAAATCAACGTGCTGATCAACGATCAAGTGGCCGCCAGCCTGCCCCTCCCAAAGGAAGAGGCCGGTAAATTGCAGACCCGGACCGTGCAGATTCCGCCGCAGACCATCACCGAATTCAACCGGCTCAGCCTGCAGTTCATCGGTCACTACACGATGCAATGTGAAGACCCTCTGCACTCCAGCCTGTGGGCCAAGATCGGCAACGAGAGCCAGCTGAGCCTCCAGGTGTCCTCGATTAAACAGCCCAACGACCTGTCCGCTCTGCCTCTGCCCTTGTTCGATCGTCGAGACGCCTCGCCCCTGAAGCTGCCCTTCGTGTTCACTGCGCGCCCGGGCGGCCCTGAGCTTGAGGCCGCCGGTATCCTGTCGTCCTGGTTTGGCGCCCTGGCCAGCTACCGCGGCGCAACCTTCCCCGCCAGCCTCACCAGCCTGCCGGCCAAAGGCAACGCCGTGGTGTTTGTCAGCGGCAGCGAATCAACGGCCTTGAGTGGCTTGCCGATCAAAGAGGCCACGGGGCCGACATTGACACTCGTGAGCAACCCGAATGATGCTCAGGGCAAACTGTTGATCGTCTCCGGGCGCGATGGCGCCGATCTCAAGGTCGCCGCGACCGCGCTGGCCCTCGGTGGCTCGGCCTTTTCCGGGCAGAGCGTGGTGATCGACCGGATCGACTCGCTCAAGCCACGCCGACCGTACGACGCGCCTAACTGGCTGCCCTCCGACCGCCCGGTTCGCCTGGGTGAACTGGCCAAGCCCGCAGAACTCAATGTATCGGGTTACAACCCGGGACAAATGACGGTTGCGCTGCGCTTGCCACCCGACCTGTTCAACTGGCGTGAACCCGGCGCACAACTTGACCTGAAATACCGCTATACGCCGCAGCCGGTCTCCACCAATTCCTCGTTGCTGGTCCACTTCAACGATACCTTCATCAAGTCGATCGATCTGCCTTCGATCGAGAAACTCGGCAGCAGCGACAGCCTGCTGGCGATGCTCAAAACCGACGACAGCCTGGCCCGCACGTCGCGCATGCTGTTGCCGCTCAATTCCGTAGCGCTGCAATCACGCCTGCAATTTCGCTTTATGTATGACTACATCAAACAGGGCGACTGCCGCGACATCATCATCGACAACATGCGCGGCGTGATCGACCCGGACTCGACCCTGGACCTCAGCCAATACGAACACTTCATGGCCATGCCCAACCTCGGGGTGTTCAAGGACAGCGGCTTCCCGTTCACCCGCATGGCCGACCTTTCTGAAACATCGGTGATCCTGCCCAACGAGCCAGGCCCGGCCGATCTGAGCGCCTATCTGACCGTGCTGGGCCGCTTCGGCGACTCCACCGGTTATCCGGCCACCGGCGTAAAGGTGGTCCACGCCGACCAGGTGGCCGAGCAACGCGACCGGGATTTGCTGGTGCTCGCCTCGGGCAACAATCAGCCGCTGCTGGAGCAATGGCAAAGCCTGCTGCCGGCCAAGGACGAAGCTGCTGCGCAGTACTTTGAACTGTCTGACCTGCCCTTGCGTCTGCGCAACTGGATCAGCCCGGATACGAAAACCAATCTGCGTGAAGCACGCAACAGCTTCAGGTTCAGTGCTGACGACGGCAGTGCTTATCTGACTGGATTCGAATCGCCGCTCAAAAGTGGGCGCAGTGTGGTGTTTATCGCCAGCGCAAGGCCCAACGGCTTGGCCGATGTGACCAACGCCCTGCTCAGCAGCGAAGAGAACGCCCACGAGTTGCAAGGCAGCCTGGTGGTGGTCAAGGGCAAACATGTCAAATCGCTGGTCGCCGAACAGGATTACTACGTCGGGAGCATGGGCCCATTGCGCTATCTGCAGTGGTACCTCTCGCAAAACGTAATGGCGCTCATGCTGTTCACTCTCCTCGGGGTCCTGCTGCTTGCTTCGATGACCTACCTGGCCCTGCGCTTACGGGCCAAACGTCGTCTTGGCCAATGAGTTGCGCATGCCTGTGTCGTCCATGAGCAGCCGGGCTGTTTCACTTCGCCAGTACCTGCGCGGTAACGCGCGCAGGTTGAGCGTTGTGCTTGCGCTCACCCTGCCGGTGCCTGCGATAGCCGCTACAACTCCCTGTGAGTTGCCGGCCTGGCCACTGTGGCAAACCTATGCAACGCGCTTCGTCCAGGCCGACGGCCGGGTTCTGGAATCGAGCCTGGAGAACAATCACAGCACTTCTGAAGGGCAATCCTACGGCATGCTCTTCGCACTGATCGGCAACGATCAGCCACGCTTTGACAAACTCTGGCGCTGGACATCAGCCAACCTCGCAGGCTCCGCCACCGCCACTCGCCTGCCAGGCTGGTTATGGGGGCAAGGCACGGACGGTCAGTGGCGCTTGCAGGACGCCAATTCGGCTGCCGACGCCGACCTGTGGATCGCCTACGCCCTGCTCGAAGCCGCACGCCTGTGGCATCGGCCGGACTATCGCCAGGATGCCCTGCACCTGATGGCGATGATTGAAACGCAATTGGTCGTCACGCTGCCCGGGCTGGGGCCGATGGTATTGCCTGGACCACAGGGCTTCGTCCTGCCGGATGCGCTCTGGCGCCTGAACCCCAGCTACCTGCCACTGCCACTGTTACGGCGGCTGGCCAAGGAAGCTCCCAACGGGCCCTGGCAAGCGATTGCCAACAACACCGCAACGATGATTGCCCAATCAAGCCACCACGGTTTTGTCGCTGACTGGGTCGGTTATCAAGGCACTTCAGCGCAATCGGGTGTCTTCGTCAGCGACCCGATCAACGGCGACACGGGCAGCTACGATGCCATTCGCGCGTACCTCTGGCTGGGCATGAGTGACACCTCCGAACCGCTGGCAGCGCTCCTGCTCAAACGGCTGGACGGCATGGCTCGCAGCACTGTCGCGACGGGTTCCCCCCCGGAAACAGTCCGGATTCTCCACGGCAGTGTTCAGGGTCAGAGCCCGTTCGGATTCTGGGCTGCACTGATTCCCTACCTTGAGGCCAAGGGGCATCCCCGGTTGGCCGATCAACAACGACAGCGCGTGGAGCTCGCCTTGCAAGAGGCGCTGGCCAGGCCTGACGCCGACGCCAGTCCGCCGCGTTACTACAACTTCATGCTTAGCCTGTTCGCGCTCGGCTGGGCAGATAAACATTACCGATTCCGGGAAGACGGAACGCTGAAACTCTCCTGGGAGACCGCATGCACGCGCACCACCGCACGCTAGCCATCGCCGTCATGAGCGCATGGACGGCTGCTGCACACGCTCAAAGTCCGACGCCACAGACGTTACTCGTCGAGCAAGGGCAGTACTGGCAGTCGCACAACAACCCTCAACGCGCTGCGGAAGTCTGGCAGAAAGTCCTGCTGCTGGACCCGGTCCAGGTTGACGCACTCTATGGCCTGGGCTTGATCGGCGTGCAACAGGGCAAGCCACAACAAGCGCAGCAATACCTCGCCCGCTTGCAAGCCATCCAGCCAACGCCTCGACAGGCTCTGCAATTGGCGCAGGACATCGGCGTGGCCCAACCGCAGAACCAGCAGCGCCTGGAAGAGGCTCGGCGCCTCGTCGATGCCGGTGAGCGTGACAAGGCGACCGCCGTGTTTCGCTCGTTGTTCGATGGCCGTCCACCTCAAGGTACGATCGGCCGCGAGTATTACAACAACCTTGCCTTCAATCAGGCTGACTGGGCTGAAGCACGCAGCGGGTTTCAGCGCCTGCAACGTGAGATGCCCAACGACTCGATCGTCGCGCTGTTTTACGCCAAGCATCTGATCCGCCATGAAGACAGCCGTGCCGAGGGCATTCGCGCCCTGGCCGCGCTGACCCAGCGTACCGACATCGCCGGTGATGCCGACGAAAGCTGGCGCCTGGCGCTGACCTGGATCGGCCCGCCCAATCCGGCACAAGTGCCGTTGTTCGAGACGTACCTCAAGACGCATCCGGATGACGTGGAAATCCGCGCGCAGATGAACAAGGGCAAGCAACAGCCGGCAACGACGGCCAGCAAGGAATGGCAACCGCCCGCCGAAGTCGCGCGCGGCCTGAAGGCGCTCAAAGCAGGCGATCAGGCCACCGCCGAACAGGCGTTTCAAGCACGCTTGAAAACCCAGCCCGATGACGCTGACGCGCTGGGCGGCCTTGGGGTTATTCGCCAGCAGCAACAGCGACTGGCCGAAGCGGAAAAGCTCCTGGGTCAGGCCACGCGACAACACAACGGCAGCCACTGGCAAGTGGCGCTGAACGAAGTGCGCTACTGGTCTGCGTTGCAGCAGGCCCGCGATGCCCAGGCCAAAGGCCAGACAGCCCAGGCACAGGCCTTGGTGAACCAGGCGCTGCGGCAGAATCCAAACGGGGCGGATGCTCTCCTCGCCCTGGCGGATATTCAGGCCAGCGCGGGCCAGTTCGATGAGGCTCAGCGCAACTATCGGCAAGTTTTGAATCTGCGCCGCGACGACCCTCGAGCACAGGAAGGGTTGGTCAATGTGCTGCTCAAGAGCGGCAAGAACGATGAAGCCCTGCAACTGATCAACAGCCTGCCAGCCACCGGACAGGCAAAGACCGGCCAGTCCGCACGCCTGCAAGCCTTGCGCGCGACGCAACTGGCCGCCCTCGCCGAACAACGCAACGACCTGCCCGCTGCGCGCAACGCCTTGCAAGACGCGCTGCGCGTTGAGCCGGACAACATCTGGACACGTTTCGCCCTGGCCCGCCTGAACCTGGCAATGGGCGAACCGCAAAAGGCTCGGGACCTGATCAACACCATGCTCCAGGCCCACCCCGACAATGCCGATGCGCTTTACGTCAGCGCCTTGCTGTCGGTCCAGATGGGTGAGTGGAAAGCCGCCCAGGCAACCTTGGGACGCTTGCGCCCCGACCAGCGCACCCCGGACATGGAAGCGCTGGCCGCAGATGTCAGCCTCAACCTGCAACTCAGCCAGGCGATCGGGTTGGGCAAGCGCGGACAGCGTCAGGAAGCCCTGACCTTGCTCGATCGTATTCAGCCGATGGCCAACAACAGTCCAGATCGCACGGCGAGCCTGGCCTCGGCCTATGTCGAGATCGGCGAGCCGACCCGAGCGCTGGCCCTCATGCGCGGCCAGTTGCAACACACCGCTGCGCCCTCGGCGGACTTCATCCTGCAATACGCTTCGGTCCTGCTTGAGTCCGGAGAAGACGCGCAAGTCAACGAGATTCTGCGCGACCTTCAGAACAAGCCCTTGAACGCACCGACTCGCAAGCGTTTCGACGACCTGCTCCATCTCTATCGCATCCGCCAGGCTGACCATCTACGCGAACAAGGCAATCTGGCCAGCGCGTATGACACGCTGGCGCCCGCGCTGGCGCAACGTCCCGGTGACAGCGCCGCCGTCGCGGCGCTGGCGCGAATGTATTCGGCCAACGGCGACACGGCAAAAGCCCTCGAACTCTACAAGCCGCTGTTACAACGTCAGCCAAACGACCCACAACTGCTGTTGGGTGCCGCCGACGCGGCGGTGTTGGCACATGACACAGGCTTTGCCGAACAGGCACTGCAACAGTTGCTCAAGACCGAATCCGGCAACCCTCAAACGCTGACCGAGGCCGCACGCCTCTACCAGAACATGGGCAAGACCGGCACGGCGACCGATCTGCTGCGCAAGGCAGTGGCCATCGAACAGAGCGAGAAACGCAGAAACCAGAGCGGCCAACTGGCCGGTTCGACAGTGGCGCCCAACCCTTTTGCGGGGGTGTCGGGGCCACGTAGCGAGGTCAGTCGCGACACCTTGCTGGCAGCGATCCCGCCACCGGCTCAGGAGATGCCGGGCAGCGTGAGGTCAACCTCCCCTTTTGGCATCGACGCCCTGCCAAGGCCGCAGCAGGCGAGCAATCCATTCGAGTCGCAGCTGCCGCGCGCAGCACTGCTGAGTGAAGACATCAGCCCCGCACAACTGGCGCTGAATAAAATCCTTCAGGAGCGCAGTGCCTACGTCACCCAGGGCGTGAGCATTCGCAGCAACAACAGTGAGTCGGGGTTGAGCAAACTGACCGATATTGAAACGCCGCTGGAAATCAATATCCCGCTGGATGAAAACCGCGTCGCTCTGCGCGTGACACCGGTCTCGCTGAACGCCGGCAGTGCCAGCGGCGAAGCACTGCAGCGCTTCGGTAGCGGTGCGCAGAGCGAAGGCGCCGGCTCGCAAAAAGCCGAGGGTGTCGGTCTTTCCGTCGCTATTCAACGGCCCGCGGATGGGCTCAAGGCCGATCTCGGCACCACCCCGCTCGGCTTCAAATACACCACCGCCACGGGCGGCATCAGCGTTGATCGCCCGGTGAGCGACTCCTCTAATGTCCGCTACGGGGTGAGCGTTTCCCGGCGTCCGGTGACTGACAGCGTCACCTCGTTTGCCGGCACCACGGACAAACGCAGCGGGCAGTCCTGGGGCGGTGTGACCGCCAACGGCGGGCGTGGCCAGTTGAGCTATGACGACAGCGAAGTCGGCGCCTATGGCTACGCCTCCTGGCACCAGCTGTTGGGCAACCATGTCGAATCCAACAGCCGCAGTGAACTGGGCAGCGGTGTCTACTGGTATCTGCAAAATGCAACAGACAGCAAGCTGACCGTCGGCCTGAGCATGACCGGCATCAGCTACGCGAACAATCAGGACTATTTCACCTATGGGCACGGCGGCTATTTCAGCCCGCAGACATTCTTCGCGCTGGGCGTGCCGGTGACTTGGGCACAACGCACCGGGCGCTTGACGTATCAAGTCAAGGGCTCGGTCGGCGTGCAGCATTTCGAGCAAGACAGTGCCGACTATTTCCCGACCGACAAAGCCCTGCAGGCGGCCTCGGGCCTGCGCTACGCCGGGCAAAGCAAAACCGGGATCGGCTACAGCGTCGCCGCGGCAGCTGAATACAAGCTCGCTTCGAACTTCCTGCTGGGCGCCAATCTGGGCCTGGACAACGCCCACGACTACCAACAATTCAGCGGCGCCCTGTCTTTGCGTTACCTGTTCGAGGACATCAGCGGCCCCATGAGCCTGCCGGTCAGCCCGTACACCTCGCCTTATTCCAACTGATCATTCTGGAGTTTTCGATGCCCACTTCTGCCCTTGCCGGCCTGACTCTCCTTGTTCTTGGGGAGAGCCATATGAGCCTCGCGGACCATTTGCTGGAACCGCTGCACGACAACCTGACTCGCCAAGGCGCCCTGGTTCACTCCATCGGCGCCTGTGGCGCCAGCGCTGGCGACTGGCTGATCAGTAAAAAGGTCGACTGCGGTGCCGAGCGCAAAGGCAACGACAAGATCGTGATCAAGGGCCGTGACGCCACCACCACACCGATCCAGGACCTGATCGCCGCCGACAAACCCGACCTGGTGGTACTGGTCATCGGCGACACCATGGCGTCCTATGACAAGCCCGTGTTTCCGAAGGCCTGGGCATGGCAAAGCGTCACCGGCCTGGCCAAGGCCATCGCGGCCACCGGGACCCGTTGCGCCTGGGTGGGCCCGGCCTGGGGCAAAGCCGGTGGCATGTACCAGAAGAATGATGCCCGCACTCAGTTGATGTCGCAGTTTCTGGCCGCGAACGTGGCACCTTGCACCTACATCGATTCGCTGACGTTCTCCAAACCCGGGCAGTGGATCACCACCGATGGGCAGCACTTCACCGTCGCCGGTTATCAAGCCTGGGGTACTGCGATTGGTGGTGCGTTGGCCAAGTTGCCCGCCAACACCGTCAGCAGCACAGGAGCCGGCAAATGACTCGATCCACATGTGGCTGGGCGCTGCTCGCGCCCTTGATGCTGAGCCTGCACGCCCAGGCCGCCGACATTGCCCTGTACCCGACGGGCCCGGATCAGGACTCGGCCTTCTTGCGCTTTATCAACGCCGCCGACCGCCCCTTGCAGCTGCTGGCCGAAGGCTCGCGGGCCAGCCTCAGGCTCGAGGGTTCGAATGCCGTGTCCGACTACCTGCCCGTGCCCGCCAACCAGCCGATCAAGGGCACCCTGGAACGCAACGGCAAAAGCCAGCCGCTGGACATCCAGGTGGCAGCAGGCGAATTCGCCAGTGTGATCGCTTTGCCCGACAGCGCTCAAGGTATCCGCCAGGTCGTCATCCGTGAGCAACCCGACGATTTCAATAGCCTGAGAGCCTCGCTGGCGTTTATCAGCGCCGATCCAGCGTGCACCCAGGCCGGTTTGCGCGCTGCGGGGAAAAACGCTGACCTGTTCAAGGAGGTGGCCGACGGCAGCGTGCAACGTCGAGCGATCAACCCGGTCAGCCTGTCGGTTCAATTGGTCTGCGCCCAAACCAACGTCGGTGCGCCACTTGACCTCGGCCAGCTCAAGGCCGGCGAACGCTACAGCGTTGTGCTGCTACCTGGTGCAAATGGCCCGCACCTGTTGCTCGCGACTGACGTCCTGGCCCACTGATCGGATCGCGCCACCACCATGGTTTTTGCCTCTCTCGAGTTTCTGACGTTGTTCCTGCCGCTGTTCTTGTGCAGCTATGCAGTGTGCCCAGCCGCCTGGCGCAACGTCACGTTACTGATCGGCAGCTGGCTGTTCTATGGCTGGTTGAGCCCTCGGTTCCTCGCAGTGCATGTGGTGCTGACGATCACGGCGTGGGCCGGCGGCTTGCTGATTGACGCCTTGCGGGAAAAAGACCAGGGCCGCGTGCGGCTACTCGTGACATTGATCGTGCTCAACACGGCGGTGCTGTGCTGGTACAAGTACGCCAACATCGTCGCCGGTACGTTGATCGATGCCCTTGCCTGGTCTGGCGCCATGCCGCTGGACTGGCAGCGAGTCATCATGCCGGCCGGGCTATCGTTTATCGTCTTGCAGGCGATTTCCTATCTGGTGGATGTACACCGCCGCACCGTGCCGGCCGAACGCAGCTTCATTAATTACGCCACCTATATTTCGATGTTCGGCCATTCGGTCGCCGGTCCCATCATTCGCTATGACTGGGTTCGGCGTGAGCTGAATCAGCGTCACTTCAACTGGCAGAATTTCTCGCTGGGCGCACGCCGGTTCATGGTCGGGATGAGCATGAAGGTCCTGGTGGCCGACACCCTGTCGCCGGTGGTCGATGTGGCGTTCAATGTGCAGAGCCCAAGTTTCTCTGACGCCTGGATCGGCTGCCTTGCCTACTCCTTGCAACTGTTCTTCGACTTCGCCGGCTACAGCGCCATGGCCATTGGTCTCGGATTGATGCTGGGCTTCCACTTTCCCGAGAACTTCAACCGTCCCTATCTGGCCAACAGCATCCAGGACTTCTGGCGCCGCTGGCATTTGTCGCTGTCCAGCTGGCTGCGTGACTATCTGTATATTTCGCTGGGTGGTAATCGCAACGGCACCTGGAAAACCTATCGCAACCTGTTCCTGATCATGGCCATCGCCGGCCTCTGGCACGGTGGCGATAGCTGGAATTATCTGCTGTGGGGCAGCGCCCATGGCATTGCGTTGTGTGTGAATCGTGTCTGGAACAGCTCTACCCTGCCCCCGTTACAGCCAGTGTTTTCCCATGGGCTGACCCTGCTGTTCGTCTGCCTGGCCTGGACACTGTTCCGCGCCCCCGACTTTCACAGCGCGCTGAGCCTGTATGCCGGACAGTTAGGGCTGCAAGGCATTGCCCTCGATGACGAACTGTCCGCGACCCTACGCCCGGTACACGGCCTTGCGGGTTTGCTGGGGGTGTTCGGTGTCGTTGCACCGTTGTTGCACCCTTACTGTGAGAAACGACTGGGCGGCCTATTGCTCCACACCACCGCCCTTTGGCCCATCGCCGGTTTCATGCTGTCGTTCGCACTGATCGCCAGTCGCGAAACCGTACCCTTCCTATACTTCCAATTCTGATGACAACCCTAAAGCCTCCCCCGCTCCCTACTCAGCCAGATGATTTGGCGATTCGCAGCAGTCGGTTGGCAGGCGTGGCGCTGCTGATATTCCTGTTCGTCGGACTGTTGTCCTCTGGCCGTCTGATCGTTTCAGGGCAGATCTCACTGTTACCCGGTAAGGTGCTGACCTCGCAGATTCTTGACGGTGATATCACTCATCGGATCGCCAAGGAACTGTCGAACGCTTACCTCCCCACGACCTTCGCCGAGCTGGAGCGCGGAGTCAGTTGGCTGCTCCTGAACGACACCGGGCCGAGGGTTCGCTCAGGTTGTCCTGGCTGGTTGTTTTTGGCCGATGAGCTCAAGGTCAACCATCAAGCGCAGCGCAATGCCGATGCCAAAGCCCAGGCCGTGATTGATCTAAAGCAGCAGCTCTCCCAGCGTGGTATCAGCCTGCTGGTGGTCATCGTTCCAGACAAGAGCCGCATCGCTTCCGAGCAGCGTTGCACACTGCACCGCCCAGCCGCTCTCGAAGGACGCATTCAGGCCTGGACCTCAAAGCTGGATGCGGGCGGCGTGTCGAATCTGGACCTCACCGCGGCGCTGACGCCACTGGGGGCCAGTGCCTGGTTGCGCACCGATACGCACTGGAGCGAATCCGGCGCGAAAACGGCGGCCGATGCCATCACACAGCGCCTGAAGACCCTGGGCATCAGCGCCACGCCAAGCAGGTCGTTCAATGAACGTCATGCCCCGCTCGCGGTTCGACCTGGCGATCTGGTCCATCTGGCGGGCATCGACTGGCTGCCGCTCAAATGGCAACCCGCACCCGACATGGTCGCTCAAACCAGCACCCACGAACTTCCCGTTACGTCAGCCGCCAACCCTGACACTGAGGCAGACCTTTTTGGCGATGCCGACCTCCCCAACACCGCGCTCATCGGCACTTCATTCTCACGCAACTCCAACTTCGCAGGGTTTCTGCAGCAGGCACTGGGCGCCCCCGTGGGTAACTTCGCCAAAGACGGTGGAGCGTTCTCTGGCGCTGCAAACAGCTACCTCAACAACCCGGCTTCCAAAGAAACGCCGCCAAAGCAAATCATCTGGGAAATCCCGGAGCGGGACCTGCAATCGGCGTACGTCGACCCCATTGCCTATCGCTCTTTGCGGTAGGCAATCACACCTGGCTGAAGGCAATCTTCGCCAGCTCGCCCCGTGTGTTCAGGGGCATTTCTCTCGATTGTTACCATCTTCGCAACAGTGTTTCTCCTTTCCGGCAAATGACAATTTGTCGCAGGGCTAGTTTTTTTTGATATCTTTGCGCAATTAACCAAATAGTTAACAACTATTTTCAGACTGCCTTCACTACTTTTAACCCTCCCCACAAACGTTCATGCGTCAGTAGGATCATGCAACATGACTAAGTCTCGACCTTCGGCATCCGTCAGCCGCTGGCCCATCTGGGTCGTCGCCTTCGGTGTGCTGGTATTTGGATTATTCTTCGCAGCAGGTGGTGGCTACCTCGCCACGCTGGGTGGCAGTTGGTACTTCCTGCTCGCCGGTTTCGGTTTGATCGTCTCTGCCGTACTGCTCTTCAAGCAGCGTCTGCAAGGTGCCTGGCTGTTCGCGGCGGTGATGGTGCTGACCGTGATTTGGGCGCTGGCGGATGTCGGACTGAACTTCTGGCCACTGATCTCTCGCTTGTTCGCCCTGGGCGTGCTGAGCCTGTTGGTGGCATTGGTCTACCCCCATCTGCGCAAGGCCAATAGCCTGGCCAGCGGCCGCAGTGGCTACGCTCTGAGCGGTGTGCTGGCAGTCGCCATCGTTGCAGGTGGTGCCGGTATGTTCGTTCCCCATGCCCCTGTTTCGCCGACCGGTGACGGCCCAGGGCTGACAAAGGTCGACCCTGCCAAGGCCCAGAAAAACTGGGAACACTACGGTAACGACGAAGGTGGCGGCCGCTTCGCCGCTCTGGACCAGATCAACCGTAGCAACGTCTCGAAGCTGGTGCCGGCATGGACCTACAACACCGGGGACATCGCGATCAGCGACGGCAATGGCGCCGAAGATCAGATGACACCGTTGCAGGTTGGCGACAAGGTGTTCATTTGCACCCCGCACAACAACCTCATCGCCTTGGATGCCGACACCGGTAAACAGCTGTGGAAGAACGAGATCAACGCCAAGACCCGTGTTTGGCAACGTTGCCGCGGTATCGCCTACTTCGACGCTACCGCCGCGCTCGCCCAGCCTGCTGACGGCAGCACACCTGCCAAGCCCGTTTCGGTACCGGCCGGCGCCAACTGCCAGCGCCGTCTGCTGACCAACACCATCGATGCGCGCCTGATCGCAGTGGACGCCGACACAGGGGAGTTCTGCCAGGGCTTCGGTAACAACGGTCAGGTTGATCTGAAAGCAGGTCTTGGCGACGTCCCTGACTCCTATTACCAGCTGTCATCGGCACCGCTGATGGCCGGGACCACCGTGGTCGTCGGCGGCCGTGTCGCCGACAACGTCCAGACCGACATGCCAGGTGGCGTGATCCGTGGTTTTGACGTCGTCACCGGCGAGATGCGCTGGGCATTCGACCCGGGCAACCCCGAAGACAAGCAGGCTCCGGCGGCCGGCAGCACCTACGTGCGCAGCACGCCCAACAGCTGGGCACCGATGTCCTACGACCCGGCAATGAACACCGTGTTCTTGCCGATGGGCAGTTCGTCCACCGACATCTACGGCGTGGAACGTACGGCACTGAACCACAAGTATGGCGCTTCCGTTCTTGCACTGAACGCAACAACCGGCGAAGAAAAGTGGGTCTACCAAACCGTCCACAACGACCTGTGGGACTTCGACCTGCCCATGCAGCCAAGTCTGATCGACTTCGCCAAAGCTGATGGCAGCAAGGTGCCCGCCGTCGTGATCGGCACCAAAGCCGGGCAGATCTTCGTGCTTGACCGCGCCACCGGCAAACCGCTGACCAAGGTGGAAGAGGTTCCGGTCAAAACCTCGAACATCCCGAACGAACCTTACTCGCTGACTCAGCCGAAATCGGTGGGCATGCCAGCGATCGGCGCGCAAACGCTGACCGAGTCAGACATGTGGGGGGCAACGCCGTTCGATCAACTGCTCTGCCGTATCTCGTTCAAGAAAATGCGTTACGACGGGCTGTACACCGCACCAGGCACCGATATCTCGCTGAGCTTTCCGGGTTCGCTGGGAGGGATGAACTGGGGCGGTCTCTCGACTGACCCGGTACACGGTTTTATCTTCGTCAACGACATGCGTCTGGGCCTGTGGATCCAGATGATTGCGGCGCAGAAAGATGCCAAGACCTCTTCCGGTGGTGAAGCACTGAACACCGGCATGGGCGCGGTACCGCTCAAAGGCACCCCGTATGCAGTGAACAAGAACCGCTTCCTGTCGGTTGCCGGCATCCCTTGCCAGGCACCGCCTTTTGGCACACTGACCGCGATCGACATGAAAACCCAGAAAGTCGCGTGGCAAGTGCCGGTCGGCACCGTCCAGGACACTGGCCCGTTGGGTATCAAGATGCATCTGCCGTTGCCGATCGGCATGCCGACGCTGGGCGGTACGCTCTCCACCCAGGGCGGCCTGGTGTTCATCGCCGGTACACAGGACTACTACCTGCGCGCCTTCAATTCCGCCAACGGACAAGAGGCCTGGAAAGCCCGGCTACCCGTGGGTAGCCAAGGTGGCCCGATAACATATGTGTCGCCGAAAACAGGCAAGCAGTACGTTGTCATCACCGCGGGTGGTGCGCGTCAGTCGCCCGATCGCGGCGATTATGTGATCGCTTACGCGCTGCCTGACAGCAAGTAAGCCGGGAACACCTGAAAGCCGCTGCCGCCCTATGAGGGTGGCAGCGGCTTTTTGTTGCTGTTTACGACTGACCTAAACCATACCCCAAAAGCGAGATAAATCCGATCCATCCCGGGCTACCCTGGCACAAACTGGGACACCTCCTGCAATTCCCTTGCCCCCAGTGCATCGAAAAACGCCCCGTCAGTCCTCAACCGACGGGGCGAACATATCCCCCTGCCGTCGGCGGCTTGGCGTTTGTCTTGGTAGGTGATGAGGACGCGGGCGATGGCGCGGATGCCCCATCTTGGGTCGGAGAATTGGACGAGTTGGGGGTCGGTTTGGTGGGCGGCCATGCTTTGCCAGCGGATGCCTTTGGCGTGGCGGACGTTGCCGGGGTTGTGGTTGCGGATGCCGCGGGGGGATTGGGGTCGCATTAAGTTGCCTCCAGTCAGGGCACCACGATTTACGGGTGCCAGAAATACACACGCCGCTATGGTGGTCGGCATGTGGGTGGAGGGCTTTTAAATGTGGTTAACGAGTAAGTTATCGTCGCTAGATGTATAGACCGAGGTCGAATTCTACAGGGGAGATGGCTGCGTCTATAATCTGTGCGCAGGCAAAAAATACAGGGAGTATCGTATGAGCGATGAGATAAAAATCAGTAAAATTGATAAAAAAAGGTTCACTGCATTAGTGGGGCCATCTCGCATGCCTATGGCTGCGATGGTCAGTGAAGAAATTGACTGGTTCGCGAACCAAGATGAAACAGTTCTAGGCGTTTTGCTCCATGACATTGATGATGAATATGCATGGGTAACGCTAGGCCGTGATGAAATCGGTCGTTATAGAGGATTTGGCGTCGGGTCGTGTTTTGAGAGCAAAAAGGAAGCTGAAAAAGCGCTGCTCGAAAAAATTGAAGAAGTAACAAAATCCGGACAAACTGAATTTCCCCAGCATGACAAAGGAAAAGCAATAGAGCTGTTCGAAATTATTGTTTCCGAAGAAAAAATCCACCCGTTTTTTCGACGACTTAATGAGGAGCCCTCTTTTTCCTCTGCTAGAGGGATCATCGGCGAGATGATGCCCCATTACACTGATATTGACGGAAATTTCGTTGAGCAGTTCCAATCATCCGGTTTCGATGCTCGCATATGGGAGCTGTATCTGAATGCCTATTTTATCGAGGAAGGTTTCGACTTTGACACTTCTCACTACGCTCCTGATTTTAACTTAAACAAGTACGGTCAAAAGGTATGTATTGAAGCTACTATCGTCGGCCGCGCCAAGCCGATGACTGAGGAAGAAGCTCGCTTTTCCGGCCAGACATTGACAAAAGAGCAAGCCTTGGAAAAGACGATGAATGAGATGCCAATAAAGTTTGGCAGCCCTCTTTATACAAAACTCAAAAAAGAGTACTGGAAGCACAAGCACGTTGCAGGAAACCCTTTGGTCTTGGCCATTGCCGATTTCCATGAGCAGCAATCAATGTTGTGGAGTTCGACATCGCTCCCTAACTACCTTTACGGCGTGCACCACAACTCTCACTACGATGAAGATGGCAAACTGGTCATCGACCCAATCGTTATAGAAAAACATAAGCACGGAGCAAAGGAAATCCCGTCCGGCTACTTTTTTCAGAAAGACACAGAGAATATTAGCGCAGTGATGTTCTCAAATAGCGGTACAATTTCAAAATTCAATAGGATGGGAAAACAGGCAGGCTTTGGAGCTGAAAATATTATTCTGCTCCGCAGTGGCTATTGTCATCATCATGATGATAACGCATCTTTACCTAAGAAATTTTCTTATAAGGTGACGAGAGAGTGTGATGAAAATTGGGCCGAGGGGCTATCAATGTTTCACAATCCCAATGCTTTGCATCCGGTGAACCCTGGACTATTTCCGTCTATTGCTCATCACTTTTTTGAAGATGGTCAAATTGTTAGTCATCTCCCGGAGTTTTATCCATACTCATCAACGACCAATATCATAAATGTAGTTGATGATGAAGAGTGGGAGAAGATTAAAAAACCAGGAAGCAACTAAATCATTCGTATTGCAGCAAAAAGTAGTGCCGGGCAGGCTAGCTGCCTGGCATTGCTTTTTTCTAGCCCTCTAAGGTTTCCCCGCCTTTGACGAATTTACACTTTCAAGGCATTCGAAATAATGAATCCTGAACTTATTTAATGTATTTCCTACCGCGCTTGAAAAGGCGTCTTTCCCGCTCTGTTGGGATTTTTTGTGGCTCTGTATTGTTTTTGTTCTGGTTCATTTGAAGCTCCTTGTGGATGTTTCGTTCTTGGGGTTTGCTTAGTGTGAGGCCACGAGCATGAAGGCCACGCAACCAAAAGCACCGGTGGCGATCAGGGCGTAGGCTTTGAGTGCTTCGGGCAGGTGGTCTTTGAGGGTGAAGCTTAAGTCGGCGATGCCGATGCGGGCCACGCAGATTTTCAGTGTGTTTCGGTTGTTGTTCTGCTGGCGGGCCTGGGCTGTTTTTTGGGCGACGTTGTCGTCGTGGCTTTGCAGGTTGTAGTCGCAGTGTATGCACAGTCGGGTGTAGCGCCAGGTGCCGCGATCGCATTGGGGGCATTGGCGGGATCGGTCGCTGTCTTGGGGTGGCGGATGTTTGGTGGTGTTGATGTCGAAGGTTTGGCGGCCGAGGTTGATGTGTCCGCGGTTGCCTTTGATGTCGATGGTGAGTTGATGTTCGTTTCCATCCTTGGGGAGGTTTTGTATTTCCTCTGAAAGCCTGGCTGATAATTTGCTTACCAGGTCTCCGTCCTCGCTTGGCATAGTTCTCCTTTGCTATTTTAGCGATTTATTACCAATTTCAGCTTTTTTGATGGCCAGCGCCGCCCGGCCTGTTTGGCGGCGGCTTCGAGCATTTCGATGATTCGCCCGAGTTTTTCGCCGTCGATGAGGGCCCATGCAGGAGCTTCTTCCGCGGACGGTGCGACGGCGATTTTTTGGCCGGTGATGATGTAGTACATGTCGGCACCTGCGTTGGCGATGGCGGCCATGTAGTCATTCAAGAGCGTGCAGCTGCAGTGTCGGTCTAACGTTCAGGTGTTCAATAACGGGGGGCTGGTGAACGAGATTCCGCTGGTCACGACCATGACCATTACGGGGAAGGAGTATCAGTTGGGTACGCTCAAACCACGAGACCCGACGAAGTATGAGACGCCGTTTTCGGCCACTTATGTGCGGCAGATGATCAATGGGGATGAGGTGGTGCTGCTGGATAATTTGGCGAATATTTTTCGGGTGGGTGGGGAGGATCATTTGGCCAGGTTCAACAAGAATCTTGGTATCGCTTAACGGCACTCCAAAAAAAACGCCGCTGTGAAAGCAGACTTAGCGAATGGCGGACTGCCGGCCACGCTCTTGCCGTATCCAATCAAATCGTAGATGGTCGTTCGCAGTTGAAAAGTGGCAGAGGGCCACCAATATAGTATGTACCGGGAGCGATTAGGACAGGCCAGATCGCACGGATTGGGGAATTACCGCAGATGACCATGGACAATTCAGAAGAGTTTATAAAATCCGTGCAACGCTTTTCAGCGCGACACTTTGATCACAAAAATCACCTTCCTACGCTTAATTCCTGCTTAGAGAAAGTGACGAAAGGAGCTCGCGATTTGCAGGTAGGGCAGGACAACCCGCTGCCTTTCATTCTAAAGGTCGAAACCGAAACCTTGCTGCACATCGTAGCCGACCTCAATAATAGCCTTCTTCTTTCTCTGTCGAACGGCCTATATTCATCTGTTGAGGCACTGTCCAGAGTTGCACTCGAAAACACTATAAACCTCGTGTATATCAACGAGGAAGATGATACGAGGCGAGCAAAATCACTTCTAAAAAGCTATTTGACTACCTCCAGAGATAGAGGAGAAAAATGGCTTGATTTCGCCGTGCTTACTAAAGACGAAGGTTCGGAACAGCGAGCAAGAGCTTTTTTCGATAATCTGAAGTTTGTTAAAGACCTTCTTCCACTCTTCAGAGACCCTAAGGTCAAGGGGTGGTCTGACGCGCGTGCTCGGTTTAAAGCTGTGGGGCTCGAAAACCTCTACCACATCCTCTATGCGCCAACCTGTAATTCAGTGCACTCTTTTTCGGAAGATATTTATAATCAAATGCTACTTGAACACACGGCACCAGAATTCAAGCTCGAAATTTTCAAAAGCATTGAAGCCGAAAAAACATCGTTTGCTTATTATTTGGCTACCAACGCAGTGCTTCTTTACGCTGACGCCGTACAGAGGCTTGCCGCCAAACTGGAAAATAATGATGTAGAAGACAGCGTCTTTGAAGTAGAGGAGACATTGTGGGGTTTGATTAAAGAACATGAAAGCCTGACGGACGAGTATTACAAGGAGGTTTCAGAGTCGGCATGACCTTCTTGTCTGCTGTTGCCGAAAAGAGCTCCCGCATAGCTAATATGTAGAACTGCCGAAGCTCTAAGCAGGCTTACAACTTCGCTTATATATGCCATCTCTGCCCTAGGCAGGGATGGCGGCGTTGAGCATCTAGTTCTAATTCATCTGTGGAATGGCGCTGGATCAAGGATGTACTCGAGGATACCTCCATGAGAGCCTTGATAATGGATGGGGAGAGGCATTACGGACGGTATTATTCCAAATTCCAGCTGATTGGCATCCATACCGGGAATGAATGGTGAGAAGAAAAGTACTCGGCTCGCGAATAGCGTAATTTCTCCATTTACGAGCACTGGAGTTTTCTTCCCTATTTGTGAAAATTTCTCTGGGGCACTGAAAGCGATGGAATATGAGTTTATAAAATCCATTTCTCGATAGGGCTCACTGGTATCGAGCTCACCATTAATCGCCAATCCCCTTCGTAGGAAAACATCGCTATCACTGATACTGTCACTGTTAGGATGGCTTTGCTTCCATGCTTCAATATGGCGATAAATCATTTGATCGTTGACGGTCAAAATTGCTGCGATATCTTCGGCATCAATCAATGGCTCTATATCTACGGGCAGATCCTCAGTCTGAACAAATTGAGTTTCACTGTTGTTCAACGTAAGCAAGTAATCATATATTGAACGTTTCAGTCGTCGAGACCGGCCGTTCTTACGCTTGCTCATGCCGTCAAACCACTCTTCGACGAGAACTTCGCAAAATAACTTAAAGGCACCCTCTGAAAGCTTATCCTCCAGCTCTGCAGTAAACTCGTCACGAAAGGATTCTTTGTTTTCCGTGAAATATTTCAGAAGATCTACTTCTAGTTCGCTAGCATCTACAACTTTTACTATTTCAGTGTTAGAGCTACGTTCAATTGGAGCGCCATTTATGTGCGCGGCAATGAGAAAACGTTCCATAAATGCAGCGGACATTACGTATTGTGGCAATAAGGATGTATCGAGAGCTGCACTTGGGTTCTTCATAATGCTCCAGACATAAGATTAAACTTTCCTTGGGGTATTGCTACTGACCTTTTTGTTAGCCAGCCAATACATGCAAGCTCCTCATAACCTATTAGGCAGTTGGGCTTCCCATGTCCCTAGCAGATACAAAGCGAGAGAGCCTGCAAGGTTCACTGCTAGCTCCGCATGACGTGGTGCAGGTTTCACTCCGGCCTTACCCGTGCCATGCGAATCACTCAGGCGATTACGAAGCGCGCCCAGGCCTTCAACAACGGCTGTACAACCACCCAATATTTGCTTGAAAACCTGTTCGGTGTGTTGTGAGGGCGCGAGGTTCAGTAACTCTGCCGTTTGACGATAGAGCTTATTCAGGTCGGGGCTGTCAGCATATTCCAACCCAGCCGCTTCAAGGATGTGTTTGCAGACCGATTCCAAAAGGGTTCTGGCCATCGTAATAGCTCCCTCTGGGTCAGTCGCTCGGCGTTCCAGTGACTTGGTCCAAGCCGCTCTCACATGTTCTGAATCGAACCTCTCAATAGCCCCTGTAACGACATTATCCGCCGGTGACGTTCCACTTTTTTCGACATAGTCCAGTAGCGGACGAAACTCGTCCCAAATATAGGTCCTACGTTCGGCGTAGGTTGCATATTTTCCTTTAATAAACTGCCAAAACTGACCGAGGCTCCTGCACGTTCTTACGAAGCGAGGAACCATCGTGGCGAGGGTTGAATCAGCCAAAACCACTTGACGCAATTTCAGGTAAGCCAAGTCGTCTTCGTTACCGCCAGTGGCCTGCGAAATCAGAATTCCTTGCAGTGATTCTGCTTCTTCTGAGAGAGGGTGCATTGTTGACCTTGTAAGCGATTTCGAGTGCTAGCAGCATAGCTGACCGTAGCCGCATGCATCGTCATGCCAGATGACCGTCAGCAGTAAGGTCGAATTTACTTGCTCGGCTAGCCATGTCAATGTGCCACATCCTGACAGTGAAAGAGATAAGGTGCTTGGCAGGTTTCCGAAGACGCCGAAAGCATTTATAGACTCGAGGTTTCCATCACCAGTTGAAGGGGTCTGATAGGGAGCTTTAGCAGGGCTGGCCTGAAAGGGGTCAGCCACGCAGCCAAGCATAGGAACTAGGAACCAACCCAATCCGCTGTTGCCTTGGTGCAAAAAACGACGGCTTTGCTCAAAAAGTCAGAAACAAGCTCTTTGACCTTTCCCGTCATGCCATCTTTTGTCGCGCTGACCAGCTGCTCGCCCAGAGACGGATCTTTATTTTCGAGATCTGAAGGCATTGCTTTGAGCAATTCCAATGCTCTGGCTGTAAGCGTGCAGCGAATAACGGTTCCGTTGCTAAGTACAGAGCCGCTTTCTACGTAACCATAATTGGCTAACCAAAGAACGATGGACGAGAAAAATCTGATGCTGTGATATGGATTTTCTTCCCTCGAAATCTGAACTGTTGTCATCTGCTCCAGAAAGTCCATCAGCACCAAGTCAGTGGGGATGGGAAAAGCCGTGCGGGTCCACGTCCAGGCCTGTTTCGATCGCGAGTGTCAGTTGCTTGCTGCATTGGCTAAAGGTACTTACAAGGCGGCCATGCTCGATAAGGGGTGTACAACTTTCATCGCTCAACCGCACGGATGGCATCAGATGGCTGAGCGGCAGCGAGCGTCTGAAGATGATGGGCTTTGCCTCGGACTGGATGCGGCCAACCTTGCAGAAGCTTTCGCTGCCGGAAACGCCGTCGTTACGCAAATCGCGCAATGGATTGCCGAAAAGCTAATCAAAGCAGGCTGAAAACAAAAGGCAGCGGGGACTATCGTCTCCGCTGCCTATCCAACCACCTCAGTTTTCGCAATTCTCTAGCACCAGACGCAAAAAAACTAAACCCTATTTACCTCGCGCCAGTGCCCGAGTTTTTCGCGCTCGGCATCATGTTGCCTTTTAAAAATCGAAGAACACCGTTTCACCCTCCCCCTGAATACGGATGTCGAAACGATAAGCCGCCTTGCCATCCACCTCGCAACGCTGCGCTATCAGCGTTTCGCGACGCTGCGGTTGCTCGATCAGATTAAGCACCGGGCACGTCGCGTTGGCGTGTGGCTCATCGGCAAAGTACAGCCGGGTTTGCAGGTGAATATTGATCCCGCGGGCAAACAGCGACACATTGATATGCGGCGCCATCGGCACCCCGGCGGCATTCTTCACCACGCCGGGCTTGATGGTATTGAGTGTCCACTCCCCTGCATCGAAGGTGGTGGCGGTTCGGCCGAAACTGTTGAAGTTTTTTTCCGAGTCGAAGACCGGGTCGTAGACACCTTCATGATTGGCCTGCCAAAACTCCAGAAACGAGTCTCGCACCAGGTGACCGTTGCCGTCATAGACATGACCGATCAGCAGTATCTGTTCGCCCTCGGCACCCGGCTTGGCCATCTGATTCCAGATTTCTTCCGGCCGCGTCGGGTTGCCGGCAGCCGCCAGGGCTAGACCGATATGCACGTAAGGGCCGGCCGTTTGCGAAGGGGTTTCGGGTAGCAGTTCGATAGGCATGGACGGACTCCTCAGCAGTTTTCGAAGTGGGTCTTGCGCTGGCCGCGCAGCACGATGTCGAAGCGATAGGCCAGGCAATCCATCGGATTGGCATTACCCATGTCGAGCCGGGCGATCAGGCTCTGTACCGCCTCTGGATTGGCGATCGACTTGACGATCGGGCACATCGGGATCAGCGGATCGCCTTCGAAATACAGCTGGGTGATCAGGCGCGTGGCGATCGATGGCCCGCTGATGGAGAAATGGATGTGCGCCGGTCGCCAGTCATTCGGGCCATTGCGCCAAGGATATGGTCCGGGTTTCACGGTGCGAAAGCTGTAATAGCCATCACGATCGGTCAGAGCCCGGCCGACACCGCCGAAATTCGGGTCCAGTGGCGCCAGGTAGCGATCATTCTTGTGCCGGTAGCGACCGCCGGCGTTGGCCTGCCACATCTCCACCAGAGTATGCGGGATGGGCTTGCCATATTGATCACAGACCCGGCCGGAAACGATGATCCTCTCTCCCACCGGCAACCCGCCATTATTGAAGTTGAGTAGCAGGTCGTTATCGAACCGCCCCATCTTCAGGTGAGAGAAATCCGGGCCGCTGGTTTCGCTGGCCGACTGGGGGATGCTCACCAAGGCTTGGCGTGGAGAACGGGCGACAGAGGTTTTGTAATCAGGGGTCAGGGCTTTGGGGTGCCAATTACGGTCACGAATAACGAAACGACTGCTGTCTGCATCAGACATGTCGATCTCCTGTTGTTTGATTTATGGAGCACTGCCTGCGCAGTTTCAAACAACAGAAGGCTGGGGAATATTGAAAAGCCACCTTCAACACATAACCAAACGGTTATGGATAAAGCCCTTCGCGATACGCCTGCCCTACCTCGCGCAGCACCTCGACACACCACTGGGCCGCCAGTGACAAGGGCAAGCTGGCGTTGCTGGAAATCCCCACCGAACCACCCGGTTCGCGCTGCCCCAGATTGATCTCAAACAGTTCGCCGCTTGCCAGATCCAGGCGCACGGCATCCAGTGGCGCGATCCAGATCGCCTCGCTGGACAACACATACCGACGACTCAGGGTCACGGACAAGGTTTCCAGACGCTGCCGCGACTGGCTGATGCCGCATTGCACGAACAGGCTATCGGCATATTTGCGAATCGTCGTCCCTGCCAGCGGCAGCACCAGCGGGAAATTTTCCAGGGCGCTACGCTCCAGCGGCTCGGCCAGCAAGGGATGATAGGGACGCACCACCAGTGTCATGGATTCACTGTACAGATGCTCGAAGGTCAGCCCCTGAATCTCCGGGCTATCGGTCATACGGCCGACCACCAGATCCACATCGCCCACCCGCAACTGCGACAACAAATAGGCGCTTGGCCCGGTCACCACACTCACCACCAGCGCCGAATGACGCTCGTGCAAGCGCCGTACAACCTCAGGCACCAGCAAACTTTCCACTGTCGACAACACGCCGAGTCGAACCGTGCCTGCCGCATATTCGCCACCACGCAAGGTATTCACCCCATCACGCAGCGCCTGCACCGAAGGCCCGGCATAACGCAAAAAGGCAACCCCGGCTTCGGTCAGGTTTACACCACTTTTACTGCGTATAAACAAGCTTGCTGCCAGCAGCTCCTCCAGCTCCTTGAGCGTCTTCGACATCGCTGGCTGACTCACCGCCAAGGTATCCGCCGCTCGCGCCAGGCTGCCCTGACGAGCCATTTCGAGAAAGCACACCAGATGACGGAATTTGATGCGGGTGTCGATGTTCACTACTGAGCCCCGTGAAGTTGCCTCGATGGCGTCGAAACGTTTGCAGGCGATCTTAGCGTGCGCTCAATTTCCTGGCGACCGGATGGTTACCGGATTTCAGAGATTCCCGCCGGAATTGATTTGTGAGCGCTCTCGACTCACCAATGGATCCACTAAATCGTTAACAAGCAGAATTAATTTGACAATACCCCCTAAAATCACCACTAATGGATCCACTAAATAACAACAAACCACCTTGGAGAATCTCCATGTACCCCAAGAACACCTGGTACGTCGCCTGCACGCCCGATGAAATCGCTGGCAAGCCATTGGGCCGTCAGATCTGCGGTGAAAAGATGGTTTTTTACCGCGGCCACGAGGGTAAGGTGGCGGCTGTCGAGGACTTCTGCCCTCATCGCGGCGCGCCGCTGTCCTTGGGCTATGTGGAAAACGGCAATCTGGTGTGCGGCTATCACGGCCTGGTGATGGGGTGCGACGGCAAGACTGTGGAAATGCCCGGGCAGCGGGTTCGCGGCTTCCCGTGCAACAAGACCTTTGCCGTGGTCGAGCGCTACGGCTTTATTTGGGTCTGGCCCGGCGATCAGGCGTTGGCCGACCCGGCGCTGATCCATCACCTGGAATGGGCGGTCAGTGACGAGTGGGCCTATGGCGGCGGCCTGTTCCACATCCAGTGCGACTACCGCCTGATGATCGACAACCTGATGGACCTGACTCATGAAACCTACGTTCATGCGTCCAGCATCGGCCAGAAGGAAATCGACGAAGCGCCGCCGGTGACCACGGTCGAAGGCGACGAGGTGGTCACTGCCCGCCACATGGAAAACATCATGGCCCCGCCCTTCTGGCGCATGGCCCTGCGCGGCAACAACCTGGCCGACGATGTGCCGGTGGACCGCTGGCAGATCTGCCGCTTCACCCCGCCCAGCCATGTGCTGATCGAAGTCGGCGTGGCCCATGCCGGCCATGGCGGTTATCAGGCTCCCCAGCAGTTCAAGGCGTCGAGCATCGTCGTCGACTTCATCACGCCGGAAACCGAGACCTCGATCTGGTACTTCTGGGGTATGGCGCGCAACTTCAATCCGCAGGATGAAGCCTTGACCGCGAGCATTCGCGAGGGACAGGGCAAGATTTTCAGCGAGGACCTGGAGATGCTCGAACGCCAGCAACAGAACCTGCTCAGCCATCCCGCGCGCAACTTGCTCAAGCTCAATATCGACGCTGGCGGCGTGCAGTCGCGTCGAGTTCTGGAGCGCCTGATCGCCAGGGAACAAGCCCCGCAGGAGTCCATGGCATGATCGAAGTGCTGGTGGTATCGCGCAACAACGAAGCCCAGGACATCTGCAGCTATGAGCTGGCCAGTGTCGATGACCGACCGCTGCCGGCCTTCAGCGCCGGTGCGCATATCGATGTGCACCTGCCCGGCGGCTTGATCCGGCAATATTCCCTGTGCAATCACCCCGAAGAACGCCATCGCTACCTGATCGGCGTGCTCAAGGACCCGACCTCCCGGGGCGGTTCACTGGCCATGCACGAGCAGATCCACCCCGGCACGCGCCTGCCGATCAGTGAACCGCGCAACCTGTTCCCGTTGGTCCATGAGGCCAGGCGCAGCCTGCTGTTTGCGGGCGGTATCGGGATCACGCCGATCCTGTGCATGGCCGAACGCCTGGCCCACAGCGGCGCGGATTTCGAGCTGCATTACTGTGCCCGATCACGGGACCGCGCAGCCTTTGTCGAACGCCTGCAACGCTCGCCTTTTGCCGACCGGGTGTTCCTGCATTTCGATCAGGAACCCGACACCGTGCTGGATGCGGCCAAGGTTCTGGCCACGCCGCAGAGCGACGTTCATTTATATGTGTGTGGCCCCGGCGGCTTCATGCAGCACGTGTTGGACACGGCCAGGAAGCAGAGTTGGCAGGAGCAATGCCTGCACCGCGAGTACTTTGCCGCCGCACCCGTCGACACTGGCACCGATGGCAGTTTCTCGATCAAGGTCGCCAGCAGCGGTCAGGTCTTCGAAGTACCAGCCGACAAGAGCGTGGTGCAGGTGTTGCAAAACCAGGGCATCGAGATCGCCATTTCCTGCGAACAGGGCATTTGTGGCACTTGCCTGACTCGGGTTCTGGAGGGTGTGCCGGAGCATCGCGACCTGTTCCTCACCGAGGATGAACAGGCTTGCAACGACCAGTTCACCCCTTGCTGCTCGCGCTCGAAAACGCCGCTGCTGGTGCTGGATATCTGATAAACCGCACCTATTCCGAGCGGAGAATGACCTTCATCCGCTCCTCGGCCGTCGCTGAGCCGAAGACCTCGGCGTAGCGCAACGTGGCGTTGGCGTGTTCGCGCATGATCGCTTCGGCCCGCGCGCCCTGGCGATTGACCAAGGCATCGAACACCGAATGGTGTTGCATGTGGGCATAGTTGAAGCGTCGGTATTCCCGGACCATATCGTTGCGGTCCACGGCCAGGGCAGTCACCGAAGCGAAGGGCAAATGATCGTTGCGCGCCAGGGCGTCGGCGATCGCCGGGTTATGGCTGCCTTCGACAATCACCTCGTGAAAACGCATGTTGATGTCGTGATAGACCTCCAGGTCTTCTATGGTCACGTACCCTTTGTCGAACAGCTGATCACCCTGCATCAGGCACTGTTCGAGGGTCGCCCGGGCTTTGTCCGAGAGCCCGCGCTCGGCGGTCTGACGCGCCGCCAGGCCTTCGAGTACGCCCCGTACTTCGACCGCACCGGCAATGTCATCGGGGCTGACCGAACGCACCTGAAACCCGCGCCCGCCAAAACGCACCAGCAAGCCTTCCTGCTCCAGCGTGCGGAACGCCATGCGCACCGGCATCCGCGAAACACCGAACAGCTGCGCCGTGGGGATTTCCATCAACCGCTCGCCAGCCGCCAGCTCGCCCGAGGCGATCATCTTGCGCAATGCGACCAGCACCGTTTGACCGGGCTTACTCATCCAGGCAACTTCCAGAAAGGTGGGCCTGCATAGTAACGCAAGAGAGTGACGCCAGGTTTGGGCAGAGGCTGCGGTGTTCTGCCTCAGCCTTGATAGGCTGGGTTCTCGATCAGCAGCGCCATGCCCTGCCCGCCGCCGACACACGCGGCGGCAATGCCATAACGCAGATTGCCCTCGCGCAGTTGCCTGGCCAGGGTCAGCACCAGACGCAATCCACTGGCGGCCAAGGGATGCCCCAGGGCGATGGAGCCGCCCCGCCGGTTGAGGCGGTCGCCGTCCAGTTCCAGCACCTGCGCCACGGCCAGCACCTGTGCCGCCTGGGCTTCGTTGATTTCCAACAAGCCGATGTCGTCAATGGCCAGGCCGCTGCGTTGCAGCAGCAACTGGATCGCCGGCGCCGGCCCGATGCCCATGAACTCCGGTGCCACGCCCACCACGGCACTGGCCAGCAAATGCGCCAACACCGGACGCCGCGCCGCAGAGGCTCGCCCCACCAGCGCGGCCGCCGCACCATCGACCACCGCGCAACTGTTGCCGGCCGTTTGCACACCGCCGGCATGCACCGCCCGCAACCGGCCCAAAGCGCTCAGATCGGTAGGTCGCGGGTGGCTGTCGCGCGTCACGCAGTCCACGCCCCGTGGCAACTGAATATTCCGTGGCTGATAGCCGGCCAACTCAAAACGCTCATTGCCGATCGCTACCAGTTCCGGTTCGAACCAGCCGTCGGCTTGCGCCTGCAATGCCAGTTGATGACTGCACAGAGCGTAGCGATCCACTTCGTCGCGGCTCAGGCCATGCCGCCGGGCCAGGTTGTCGGCGGTGGTGATCATGTCTACGCCTGGGGCCGGGTCGTAGAGGGCTTCCCAGAGAAAGTCCTTGAACGCCACCTCGGCGCCGAGCCGAAAACCGCTACGGTGGGTGTAAGCGGCAATCGGGTTGCGTGACATCGATTCGGCTGCCACACACAGGGCCAGCTGCACGCCGTCATCCAGCTGCCTGGCGGCCTGCCGCAAGAGTTCGAAACCGGTGGCGCAGATGCGCTGCACCCCCAGCGCCGGAGTCTCTTGCGGCACACCACTGTAAAGGCCGATATGTCGAGGCAGCAGGTAAGCATCGAAACTGGCCTGAGCCACGGAGCCGGCGAGCACGCTGTCCACCGAGGACGGATCGACAGCGGCGCGGACCAATACCTCACGCCCGACCTTGATCCCCAGATCGATCGGCGAGACCTGAGCCAACGCCCCGCCGAGGTCGACCCAAGGCGTGCGTAGGGTTTCGAAAATCACCACATCGCTAAAGCTCGAATACTGCCCCGCACCGTTCACGGCAGAGGTCCGGCGCGCAGGATAGAAGGATCTTCACCGCGATACAGCGCCTCGACCTTGTCGGCACGCCACTGCAACACCGCACGCTGATTGATCGAGCCCTTGTCGGTGATTTCACCACGGTCGATGGAAGCTGGTTCGTCGAGCAGCGCGATCCATTCCAGACGACTGGCATTACCAGTGGCGTCGCGGTTGAGCCGCTGCAGCCAATCGCTGAACCACTGACGCACCGGCGCGCTGGCCAAGACTTCTGCATCGCTGGCGTGGGCACTCAAACCGGCCAGACGTCGGCATTCATACAACCGGGGAAAGACCAGCGCCCCCAGGCACTCGCGGTCCGGTGCGGCCACCACCAGGTCCTGAACATAAGGAGAACCTTCGAGCACCGCGCGATTGCGCAGCGGGCCGACGCTGACAAACACACCGGAGCTGAGCTTGAAGTCCTCGGCGATGCGCCCGTCGAACATCAGCCCGAGTTGCGGATCACGGGGGTCAGCCAGTTTCAGCGCATCGCCAGAACAGTAGAAACCCTGTTCGTCGAACACCTCGGCGGTCTGCTGCGG
The DNA here is from genome assembly GCF_024749225.1 of Pseudomonas sp. B21-019. Lineage (NCBI taxonomy): Bacteria > Pseudomonadati > Pseudomonadota > Gammaproteobacteria > Pseudomonadales > Pseudomonadaceae > Pseudomonas > Pseudomonas sp. B21-019. The sequence continues at coordinate 2,742,325 of NZ_CP087193.1, read as the reverse complement.
CGCGCGCCAGTAACCCGGCATGATGTGCGGCCCGCGAAAACGCCCTTCCAGCTTGCCGTCCACCGGCACCAGCCGCACTTCGCAACCAGGTGCCGGCAGGCCGATGTAACCGGCCATGGACAGCGGCCCGGTGGTGAACGTGCAGGACGGTGACGCCTCGGTCATGCCGAGCCCGGCCATCATGCGAATGCGTTCGCCACAATGCTGTTCGGCGACCCGGTCCAGGCGATCCCAAACCCGTTGCGACAAACCGGCGGCAGCGAAAAAGAACAGTTTCATGCGCGAGAAGAAACGCTCGCGCAACTCGCCATCCTGCTCCAGAGCGTTGACCAGTTCTTCCCAGCCCTTGGGCACGGTCAGGTAGGCGGTGGGCGATATTTCCTTGAGGTTGCGCAGTGTTTCAGCAAAACCCTGAACGGTCGGCTTGCCGTCGTCCAGGTAAAAAGTGCCGCCGTTGTACAGCACGATGCCGACGTTGTGGCTGCCGCCGAAGGTGTGATTCCACGGCAGCCAGTCCACCAGCACCGGAGGTTCTTCGCCGAACACCGGGAAGGTTTGCAACAGCATCTGCTGGTTGGCGCAGAGCATGCGCTGGGTGGTGACCACCGCCTTGGGCAATTTGGTGGAACCTGAGGTAAACAGAAATTTGGCGATGCTGTCCGGCCCGGTAGCCGTGAAGGCGCAATCGGCCTCGGCACCGCCGGGTTGTTCCAGCAGGCTGGCAAAACTCACCTGACGGCGGCCCGGTACTTGGCCATGCACGGTAATCAGCGGCGTTTCGGCCGGCAGCACCGCGTCGATCGCCCGCTGATAGGTCGCGGCGTCGCTGACGAACACCAGCCCCGGTTGCAGCAGGTCGCAGACATGCCGCAGCTTGGCGAAATCCTGGGACAACAACGAATAGGCCGGGGAAATCGGGCTATAGGGAATGCCGGCATACATAGCGCCCAGGGCAATCTGCAAATGCTCGATGTCGTTGCCCGAGAGGATCGCCAGTGGTCGCTCTGCCGACAGGCCATAACTCAGCAGGCTTTGGGCAATGGCGCGGACGCTGGTCAGCATCTCGGCGTAACTCACCCGGCGCCAGTCGCCGCCCTCCTGGCGAGCGGCAACAAAGGTCTGTTGCGGGCGCACCCGGGCCCAATGCACCAGGCGATCGAGCAAGCGTACGGGCAACTCGGCCAAGGGTTCCAGGGAGCGCATATGCAATATGCCCTGCTCTTCGCTGACTTCGACCGCAGGACAGCCGATGGATACCTGGCGATAGCGCGGTGCACTGGCTTCGGTCTGGGGTGGCGATCTGAATTCGGAACTCACGTGCTTGTTCTCCATCAAGTCACGCCACCGGTCCGCTGCGAAGCAGTCAACTGGGGCATGGCAGCCTTGTTATTGTGATATCTGGCCTGCACGCGGGCGACGAGCGCTCTCAAGCGTACGTCGCCCGACGCTGCGACAGCTGCTCAGATCGGGTAGTGCCGCGGTCCGTTCTGCAAGGTCACCCAGCGCAATTGGGTGAAGTGCTCGATGGACGCCTTGCCGCCAAAACTGCCATAGCCGCTGGACTTGACCCCGCCGAAAGGCATCTGTGCCTCGTCGTGCACGGTCGGGCCGTTGATATGGCAGATGCCCGACTCGACTCGCTGGGCCAAGGCCAACGCGTGACCGGTGTCACGACTGAAGATCGCCGCCGACAAGCCGAACTCGGAATCGTTGGCCAGACGCAGCAGCTCTTCATCACCTTCGCCGCGCAGCACCACCGCCACCGGGCCAAAGGATTCTTCGCGGTACAGGCGCATGGCATCGGTGACGCTATCGAGCAAAGTCGGCTGCAGAATACTGCCCTCCAGCCGCCCCCCCGCGACCAGGGTTGCGCCCTTGTCGAGAGCATCGTCGATCAGCAGTTTGATCCGTTCGCCGGCGTTGCTGTCCACCAGCGAACCCAGCACCGAACCTTCGGCATTGGGGTTGCCGGCGGGCAAGGTGGCGATCTTCGCCGCCAGTTTGGCGACAAAGGCATCGGCCACCTTGGCATCGACGATCAGGCGCTCGGTGGACATGCAGATCTGTCCCTGGTTGAAGAAGGCACCGAAGGCCGCGGCCTCGACTGCCGCATCCAGGTCGGCATCTTCCAGCACCAGGAACGGCGCCTTGCCGCCCAGTTCCAGCAACACCGGTTTGAGATGACGCGCCGACAGTTCACCGACGATGCGCCCGACATGGGTCGAGCCGGTGAAGTTGACCCGACGCACCGCCGGGTTGGCGATCAGCCGTTCGACAATCGCCGCGGCATCCTGGGGCGCGTTGCTGATGACGTTGACCACGCCATCGCCGAGGCCGGCGTCCTGCAATACCTGGCCAATCAGCCTATGCACCGCCGGGCTCAGTTCCGACGCCTTGAGCACCACGGTATTGCCGCAGGCCAGCGGCATGGCGATGGCGCGGGTGGCGAGGATGACTGGGGCGTTCCACGGCGCGATGCCGAGCACCACGCCACACGGTTGACGCAGGGCCATGGCGAAGCTGCCGGGCACATCCGAAGGAATGACTTCGCCGGTGATCTGGGTGGTCATGGATGCCGCTTCACGCAGCATGTTCGACGCCAGATGCACATTGAAACCGTACCAGTTGGCCATGGCGCCGGTCTCACCGGCGGCGGCGATGAATTCCGCGCTGCGGGCCTGCAACTGCTCGGCGGCGCGTAGCAACCGGGTGCGTCGTTCATTGGGGGCCAGGGCCGCCCAGGTGGGGAATGCCGCTTTGGCCGCAGCCACGGCGGCGTCGGCATCTTCCAGGGTGGCGGCGGCAACCCGCGACACGATTTCGCCGGTCACCGGATTACGCCGTTCGAAGGTTCGACCGTCTCGGGCGGGGCACGACTGGCCGCCGATCAGCAGGGGCACGTCCAGCATGGTGATTCCTCTTTATTGTCTTTATCGGGAATACGTTCGAGGGGCTCACAGTAGCGCCGAGGCGCCGGGGCGAACAGCTGGCGGACGCTCGATCGCCCGGCCAGCTCGCCTTGTTCTCAACGCCAGGGCTCAGCGTTTATAAGCCTGCAAACCGGGCTTGATGCTCTTGTCGTCGAGGAACTGCTTCATGCCCTGCTCGCGGCCACCTTCGGTGTCCAGCAGGCGCGACTGATCGAGCTTGGCGTACAGGTAATCTTCGTTCTGCTCCCAAGTGAGTTCGCGGCAACGCTTGAAGCCGTGCTTGGCTGCGCGCAGCACCACCGGGTTTTTCTCCAGCAGGTTACGCGCCAGCTCGATCGTCACCTCACGCAGTTGCGCCAGCGGCACGCTCTCGTTGACCAGGCCCATCTCGGCGGCTTTCTGCCCGCCGAAGGTCTTGCCGGTCATGATGTAGTACAGCGACTGGCGATGGCCCACGGTGTCGGCCATGGCTTTGCTCACCAGGTTACCCGGCGGGATGCCCCAGTTGATTTCCGACAGGCCGAAAGTCGCTTCATCGGCGCAGATCGCCAAATCGCAGGCCACCAGCGGGCTGAAACCGCCACCGAAGCACCAGCCGTTGACCATGGCGATGGTCGGCTTGGCGTACATGCGCAGCAGTTTCCATTGCCATTGAGAGGCTTCGCGGCGGATTTTTTCCTGAAGGATTTCCGGGCCGGCGTCTACTTCGCGGAAGTATTCCTTGAGGTCCATGCCCGCAGTCCAGGCTTCGCCCGCACCCGTCAGCACCAGGACACCGGCGTCCGGATCCTGCTCCAGGGTTTCCAGAACGTCGATCATCTCGCGGTTCAGGGTCGGGCTCATGGCGTTGCGTTTTTCCGGACGGTTGAGGATGACCCAAGCGATGCCTTCCTCGATTTCCACTTTGACCGTTGTCCAGCGACCTTCGTAATTACTCATGGCGATGCTCTCTTGTTCTTGGCTTGACGATGGGTAAAAACTAAACCGCAAATATAGTTATGTCAATTAACTATTAATAAAATTAACCGAGTTGCTTTCGTGCCTGAAACGGGCGCAGCTCCCAGAAATCTGAAAGAGGTCGTGGCTATCCCCGGCCAATCTCGGCAAACTAGATAGTCTTCTTAACCGCCAGCCCGAGGATTCACCCTGCAATGGCCAAGTCTTCCAAGATTGCCGCCGCCCCCGAGGCGCCTGCCGACAGCGTCGAAACCCAGGCGTCGCTGGACGCAGCCCTCGACGACCTGATCGGTTACGCCATGCGCCGGGCGCAGCTGAAACTGTTCCAGAACCTGATTGGCCGGCTCTCGGCCCACGACTTGCGCCCGGCGCAGTTCTCGGCCCTGGCGATCATCGACCAGAACCCCGGGCTGATGCAGGCCGACCTGGCCAAGGCGCTGGCCATCGAGCCACCGCAAGTGGTGCCGCTGCTCAATAAACTGGAAAGCCGGGCGCTGGCGGTGCGAGTGCGCTGCAAACCGGACAAACGCTCCTACGGGATTTTTCTCAGCAAGACCGGCGAAGCCCTGCTCAAGGAGCTGAAACTGATCGCTGCCGAGAGCGACATGGATGCCACGTCCGCCCTCGACAGCCAGGAACGCGAAGAACTGCTCAGGTTGCTGAAGAAGGTCTATCAGGCCTGAAAGACTTACCAGATCGGCACGGTGTAGAGCACCAGAAAGCGGGTCTGGTTTTCATCGCGAAACGCCGCGCCGGCGGGGAAGTCATTGCGATAGATCGACTTGCGCGCCATCAGCCCGACGTTCTTCAAAGGGCCACTCTGGATCACATACCCCAGTTCCATCTGGAACTCCCGCTCCTTGCGGTCGTCGGCATTCAGCGCCGCCAGTTCGATATGATCACCGCGCACATAACGCAGCCGGCTCTTCAGGCCGGGTACCCCGGCAGCGGCAAAGTCATAGTCGTAGATCGCCTGCCAGGTTCGCTCCTTGGCATTGAGAAAGTCCGAGCTCATGGTCAGCTCACTCATGCCCATCAACTCGGTGCCCGACACGTAAGGCGTCGCGGTGTCACCACTGGAGTGCATATAACCCAGGCTCAGGCGATGGCCGCCAAAGCGATAGCCGAACAGCGCCGAAAGGTTGCGGTTGTCGACCTTGCCGGCCTTGGCGCTGCCGTCCTCGTCGCTGAAAAAACTGCGCAAGTCAGTGGTCAGCGTGCCCTCGCCCACCTGCAGCGTGTGCAGCAAGGCCAGGGTGTTCTGCTGGTACAGGTCCGCCACTTCGGCGTGATAGGCACGCAGACTCAGATCCTTGTTCACCTGGTAATCGCCGCCGACATAGGCCATGTGCGATGAGGTGGCCGCGCCGTTGAAACGCCGGTTCGGCGAAGCGATGCTCATCGGCTGGTAGTTAGTGGAATCGCGCTTGTTGATGCGATCGATGTAGCCGGTGTTGAAGGTCAGCCCGTCGATGTCCTTTGAACTGAGGGTGGTGCCGCGAAACGTCTGCGGCAGCAGCCGTGACGGACTGGCGAAAGCGAACGGCAGGAAGATCGATACATCGCCAGTCTTCACCGTGGTTTGGGCAAAACGCATCTTGGCGGTCATGGCCAAGCGCGAATACTCGTCCGCCGCGCGCTTGTCGCTGGCGGACACCGGCAACAACTCGGTGCCGCTGCGGTCCGGCGACGAGTCCAGCTTGACCCCCATCAGGCCGCGAGCGTCAAGGCCGAAGCCGACGGTCCCCGGGGTAAAGCCCGACTCCACATTCATGATGAAACCCTGGGCCCATTCCCGGGCCGCGGTCTTCGCACCGTCGTCCTTGTAGTCCCGATCCAGGTAGTAATTGCGCAGGGTCAAGGTGCCGTGACTGTCATCGATAAAGCCTTCGGCCAGCGCCGGAGTGGCAATCACACTCAAGCCCAACAGGGCCAGACGACGTGCGCGAACAGGTAAGGTTGAGATCGCCACGAGGGCGTCCCGAGGGAGATTTGGCATGTTCGATGTCCACTTATTGTTGTTGTTTTTTGAACGGGATCGTCGGGGTTGCCCCAAGGATCTCCGGTCAGAGAATGGAAACGCCTGAGAGTGGAGTCAATCCGCAATGACCGATAATCGAACATTAATATTATTATCTATTTTTTAAATACATCACCAACCCTATGTCATCACATTGATTTAAATGAAATTAATGGCATTTTTCAGTAAAAAACCTTGGTCATTCATTTTTTAGTTATCTTTGTTAATCTTAATTTCAGCCTGCTATCGCCTACAGCAATCAGGCTCGCGTTCCCCCGTAAGCCCCAACAAAAACAATAATGAGGTTCGCCATGGACACCCCATCACGTCGCACGACGCTGACCATCGCCCTGTGTTTTATCGTTGCACTGATCGAAGGCTTCGACCTGCAAGCCGCTGGCACTGCCGCCGCAGGCCTGCGCCAGACCTTTGCCCTGGACCCGAAAATGATGGGTTGGGTATTCAGCGCCGGCATCATCGGTTTGCTGCCGGGCGCCTTCTTCGGCGGCTGGATCGCCGATCGCATCGGCCGCAAGAAAATCCTCATCGGCGCGGTGCTGCTGTTCGGCGTGTTCTCCCTCAACACGGCCTATGTCAGCAGTTTTTCCGGCCTGCTGCTGGCGCGCTTCATGACGGGCCTGGGCCTGGGTGCCGCCCTGCCCAACCTGATCGCGCTGTGTGCCGAAGCCGTGGGTGAGCAACGTCGCGGCACCGCGATCAGCATCATGTATGCCGGCGTGCCGTTGGGCGGCGCACTGGCGGCGGTGGTCGCCATGCTGTTTGCCGAGCATTGGCAGATGACCTTCATCATCGGGGGGCTCGTGCCCCTGCTGGTGGTGCCGTTGATGGTCCTGCTGCTGCCTGAGTCCAGCGCCTTTCGCCAGCAACAAGGCAGCGTCAACGTGGCGCGCGCCTCAACCGGCCAAGCGCTGTTCGGCGAAGACCGGACCCGCGTCACCCTGGCGTTGTGGCTGAGTTACTTCTTCACCCTAACCGTGATGTACATGCTGCTCAACTGGCTGCCATCGCTGTTGCTGGAACAGGGTTTCAGCAAACCCCAGGCTGGCCTGGTGCAGATGCTGTTCAACATCGGCGGCGCCCTCGGTTCCCTGCTCGGCGGGCTGCTGCTGGATCGCTGCAACGGCATCAAAGTGGTGCTGTTTGTCTACGCCGGGTTGCTGGCGGCGCTGGCCGGGGTCGGCCTGTCGGTGGGCATCGTCCCCATGGCTATCGCCGGTTTTTCCGCCGGGTTATTTGTGATGGCCGCGCAGCTGGTACTTTACGCCCTGGCACCGCCGTCGTACCCGACCTCGGTGCGCGCCACCGGTGTTGGCGCAGCGGTGGCGATCGGTCGCCTCGGATCGGTGGCCGGGCCGTTGGCCGCGGGGCAGATTCTGGCGGCCGGGGCCGGCACCACCGGAGTTTTGCTGGCGACCTCACCTGGGCTGCTGATTGCCGCACTGGCGATCATCAGCGTGATTGCCCGTTCGGCCGAGCCACAGTTACGTACGGCGAACCCGGTCGCGGATAAAACCTGACCGGGGTACACATCTTTGTAGCAGCAGCCTCGCAAGCTCGGCAGCTGCTACAGACGGTGTACCCCTGTCCTTCAGCTCTCCTTGACCAACTGCCCATGCCGGCTCGCTTCAGGCTTTTTTGCGAAGACCTTCTGCGGCAGCAGCAGCCAGGCCAAGGCCGGCAACAGGATCAAGGCACCGAGCATGTTCACCAGGAACATGAACGCCAGCAGAATTCCCATGTCGGCCTGGAACTTGATCGGTGAGAACGCCCAGGTCGACACTGCAACCGCCAGGGTCATGCCGGTCAGCAACACCACTTTGCCGGTGAACAGCAGCGCCTGGTAATACGCCTGGGCCAAGGTGTCGCCGGCACGCATTCGAGCCAGGATCACACTCAAGACATACAGCGCGTAGTCGATGCCAATGCCCACGCCCAATGCGATTACCGGCAGGGTCGCGACTTTGACCCCCATGCCCAGCCCCACCATCAGCGCCTCGCACAGAATCGAGGTGAGCATCAGCGGCAGCATCGCGCAAAGGGTTGCGCGCCAGCTGCGGAAGGTCAGCAGGCACAACAGGCTGACCGCGCCGTAGACCCAGAACAGCATCTCGCGCATGGATTTTTTCACCACGATATTGGTCGCGGCTTCGATCCCGGCGCTGCCGGCGGCGAGCATGAATTTGACCTCTGGCACCTGATGCTCGCTGATGAATTTTTCGCTGGCCTCCACCACCCGATTCAGGGTATCGGCCTTGTGATCGGCCAGGTAAACGTACAGCGACAACATCGAGCAGCCCTGATTGAACAGCTCCCGTGGTGCACGGGTTTGCACGGCTCCCAGCGCACCGTCATTGGGGATCAGCTCATACCATTTGAAGTTGCCTTCGTTGTAACCGGCCGTGGCGATCTTGCTCAGCGCCGCCATCGAGGTGGTCGACTCCACGCCTGGCAATTGCTCCAGCCGCCAGGCCAACGCATCCACTGCCGACAGACTCGCGTAGCGGGTGCACTGATCTTCCGGAGTCTTGATCATGACCACGAAAATATCCGAGCTGGCCGCATAGTTCTGGGTCATGAACAGCGCGTCGCGGTTGTAGCGCGAGTCAGCCCGCAACTCCGGAGCGCCGGGATCGAGATCGCCGATCTTCAAGTGCAGGCTCACGGCAAAACCGAACGCTGCCAACAGCAGACCGCCCAGCATGGCGCCCATGGCCCAGCGCCGTTGGGTGAACAAATCGAGCACGCGCCACAACGGATGCTTGATCTGCGCCTGCAATTCGGCGTTTTCCGAACTCAGGCTGCGTTGCGCCGCTGCCGGGCTGACACCGATATAGCTGAGCAGGATCGGCAACAGAATCAGGTTGGTGAAGATCAGCACCGCCACACCGAGACTGGCGGTGATCGCCAGATCCTGAATCACCCGGATATTGATCAGCAGCAACACCGCGAAGCCCACCGCATCACAGAGCAACGCGGTCATGCCGGCTGCGAACAGTCGGCGGAAGGTATAACGCGCCGCCACCACCCGGTGGGTGCCCCGACCGACGTCCTGCATGATGCCGTTCATCTTCTGCGCGCCATGGCTCATGCCAATGGCGAACACCAGAAACGGCACCAGTGCCGAGTAGGGGTCCAACTCATAACCGAGGATGGCGAGCAGACCCAACTGCCAGAGCACTGCCACCAGCGAACACGTCACCACCACCAGCGTGCTGCGTGCGCAACGGGTGTAGCCAAACAGCACCACCACGGTCACCAGCACCGCCATCACGAAGAACAGCAAGACCTGGGTCAGCCCCTCGATCAGGTCGCCGACGATTTTGGTGAAACCGGTGATGTGAATCCGCAGGTCATCGCTCTGGTACTTGTCCCGCAGGGCTTCCAGTTGCCGGGAAAACTCGCCGTAGTCCAGGGCCTTGCCGGTCTGCGGACTGATGTCCAGCAACGGCACGAAGATCACGCTGGACTTGAAGTTGCCGGCCACCAATTGACCGACCTCACCGGAACGCGCGACGTTGGTTCGCACCTGTTCGATACTGGCCGCCGAGCCATCGTAGTCGTCGGGGATCACGGTGCCGCCATCGAGCCCCTCCTCGGTCACGGCGGTCCAGCGCGTGGTCGGGGTCCATAACGATTTCATGTAGGGCCGGTCGACACCCGGCAGCAGATAGAGCTCGTCGTTGAGCCTGGCCAGGGTGTCGAGGTAATCCTTGGTGAAAATGCTGCCCTGTTTGACCTCCACGGCGATCCGCAGCGAGTTGCCCAGGCCGCTCAACTCACTGCGATTCTGCAGAAAGTTGGCGACATAGGGATGCCCCGTGGGAATGGTCTTCTCATAACTGGCATTGATGCCGATGCGCGTGGCTTGCCAGCCGAGCACCAGCGTCACCAGCAGACACAGCAGGATCACCAGCGGTCGATGGTTGAAGATCGCTCGCTCGGCGAAGTTGCCCGACGCCTGGTCAAACTCTTCCAGGCGGCCGATCACGGTTTGGGTTTTGTCGTCTTTCAAGTCTGACTCCTGTTGCACGGGCCGTGGCCCGATAGCGCTACACCGTGAAGATTCAAGGTTTGCCAGAGGCTCGTGGATCCTGGTCAGCGGCCACACCGCTCAAACCGACGCTGGCCAGACTGCCATCGGCCGCCTGTTGCACGGCCGCGACAGTCCCGCCGCTGCGGCTCTGGCGTTTGTCGAAGCTACGACCCTGGTCATGGCTGAATAAAAGTTCGCCGCCCTGGCTGGCCAACAGCAGGCTGCCATCGCGCAGTTCGATGGCGCTCGCCAGTGTTGATTCGATGCCAGTGTCGAGGCGTCGCCAACTGCCGCCACGGTCATCGGACCACCAGGCGTTACCGCGCAAACCGTAGGCAATCAAGGCGCCACCGCGAGTGCCGAGCAAGCCGAAAAAGCTGCCTTCATAAGGTGACTTCAAGGCCTGGAATGAATGCCCGGCATCGGTCGAACGCAACAGCAAACCGCGCTCCCCCACCAGCAGCAGATCGTTGCCCGAGACGCGGATGCCATACAGGTTCAGGCCCTGCGGATTGTCCACATGCCGCATCCACGGCTGCCAGCTTCGCCCGCCGTCGTCGGTACGGTAGATCTGGTTGTAGGCGCCAACGACGTAGCCGTGCAGGCGGTCACTGAAGTACAGGTCGAGAAACGGTTTATCCGGTCCGTCGTCGAGCATCTGCCGGGCCTGCGCCAGGTTGCCGGCGCCGCCCGATTGATTGGCTTCGCGCTCAGCGGCCTGCACCGCCAGCGAGGCGGCACGCTCACCGTCGAGTTGCTTGTGCCAGGTTTCACCGCCGTCCTCGGTGTGCAACACCACGCCCAGATGACCGACTGCCCAACCCTGCTCGGCATCGACGAATTGCACCGCCGTCAGGCTGACGCTGACCGGCACACTGGCCTGGCGCCAATTGATTCCAGCGTCATCCGAGAGCAGCACAATCCCGCGCTCGCCGACCGCCACTAGCCGCTCACCGGCCCGGGTCAGCCCGAGCAATGCCGCGCGCTGGGCCTTGGCGGTCGACAGTGCCGGCTGCTGCAGTACTGCAAACGTGCTCGCCTGGGCGTTGAACGCACACGCCATCAAACCCAATGCCAGGACGCAGGCGCCCCGGCGCAGGCCGAAGCCCGCATAGCGTTTTTGCCCCATCATGTCTTTATCCCACTCGCAAAGTCACAGGCGACCGCAGCGTGCACCCTCACCCGCCGCGGCCTCCCTCAGGTTCAACGCATGTTTTCGTTGGCCATGGCATCCGGCGTGAAATAGGACGCCGAAGGTTTCGCGACTTTCTGGTACTGGACCGCCAGATCGTTGCTCGAGGAGTTGAGAAAGTAAGCCCCGGTGTCGAGGTTGTAGCTGCCCCACATGACCTGCGCGGTGAGGGCCGGCAGGTCCGGCGCCAGCAGCGTCAGCGAATACATCTGCCGTCCGAGCTTGCCCTGGGCGTCATACCCATCGGCCATCAGGATCTGCCAGGAGTCTTCGTCGATGTAGTAAGTCCGACGCGGCACCACATGGCGCTTGCCGGACTTGAGCGTGGCCTCGACCACCCAGACCCGATGTTTCTCCCAACGCACCAAGTCAGGATTGAGGAAGTTCTGTTTGACCAGGTCGTCGCTCTTGGCCAGGGCGGCGCGGTTATTGTTGTAGGCGACGATCAGTTCTTTCTTGCCCATCAGCTTGAGGTCATAGCGATCGGTAGGCCCGAACAGCATGAACGCTTCGTCGAACAGACCGACCCCCGAGGTCACGAAGTCCGGGGTGTCGTAGGCGATGTTCGGCGCCCGACGCACCCGGCGCTGGCCGACCAGATACTGCCAGGCCGCACGGTTGGCCGGGTCCAGGTCCCAATGGGTCATCAGGCCTTCGCCGGCCTTGGACGACGGCAACTCGGTCAGCAGCTTGCCCACCAGGTACTTGCCGGAAAAGTTTTCCAGGCTGCCGCCTTCGACGTAGTAGGGAAACTGGTAGGTGTACTGGGCGCGGGTCGCCTGGACTTTCTTGCCGCCGGCGGTCATCAGCCAGGTATCGAAAGGCGAACTGATGGTGTCGCCGCCCTGCCAGGACAACCGATAGTTCCACAGCACTTGCGTACCGTTTTCCGGGATCGGGAACGGAATGCCGCCATAGGCGCCGGCGACTTTCTCGCTCGCCACGTCCAGCGTGGCGCGGGTGGCATTCTTGCCGGTGTTGTCATACACCCATTGTGGGGCTGCCGCCGAGCGATGGGTCGGATACACGTCCAGGCGATAGTCCGGGTATTTCTTCAGCAGCAGCTTGGTGCCTTCAGCCAGTACGCTCGCGTACTGCTCCATGTTCGAGGCCTTGATCGAATACAACGGCTTCTCGCCGGTGAATGGATCGGGACGTTTGTCACCTGGCTTGTAGCCAGGCGCGACCTTGGTGTAACCGCCCTGCCAGGCCGGGATGCTGCCATCGGCATTGCCGGCGCGCTCGCCGCCAAGGGGTGTCAGTTCAGTCTTCAAACGTGCAGCCTGCTCAGGCGACACCGCTGCCTGCGCCAGGCTCATGCCGGCAAGGGCCAGGGTGAGGACGCAAGTGTTGAGAAATGCTTTGTTCTGCATGGCGAATCCACCTTATTAGAATGAGGTTTTCACGTAGAGCGAGACGAAGTCGCGGTCGGCCAACGACTGCCCGTAACTGAAATTGCCGTCCTCGCGCAGCCCGGCTTTTGGGGCACCGAAGAAGTTCACGTAGTTCAGGCCGACATCCCAGCGCTGCAGGTAGGTGGCCTTGAGCCCGACACTCCAGTCGCCGGAATGGGTATTGCCGAAGCCCGATTTGTTGACCGCCGAAGAGCGCCCATCGAGTACCACACCCATGCCGATCGGCACGGTCAGGTCGATCCCGTCGACAATCTGGAAGTACGCCGGCTCCACCAATACCCGCAGCGCCGTGGCATCGCGGGTGGTGTTGGCATCCAGCGCGGCGGCGTTCTCGGTCACGCTCAGGGTGCGGTTCCAGGCCAGCTCGGCCAGCGCCGAGCCGCCGTCCCAAAATGCGGTTGGCGATAACAGGTAAATCGCCGACAGGTTGGCGTGAGCGGTTTTGCCCCTGGCAAACAGTGAGTTATCGTCGCCATCGGCCTCCATGCCAGGGGTCACCACTTGTAGATTGCTCACCAGCGGCGCGTTCCAGCGCACGGAGGTTTCACCGGCAAAGTTGAACGGTCCGTAAGCGGTGGAGAAGCTGACGCCGGCAGTCTTGATGTCTTCGGCGTAGACCTGACGATAGGAACTCAGGATCGGCAATCCGGTGGCCGCAGCGGCCGTACCGTCGAGGTAGGCGTACAGGCCGGTCGGGGTTTTGTCGTGATACTGCGCAGCGTAGAAACCCAGTTCCAGCTCGGTGCCGGTCGGCTTGAAGCGGATCTGCATACCGCCCTGCCCCGAATTTCGCGGTTTCAAATCGCCGCCATTCACCGTGTCGTTGCCGAACACTTCGCGCAGTGAACCGCTGCCGTAACCGATGGCATCGATATCGCTCAGGTAGCTGCCGGCACCGGGCACATTGGAACGTTCCCACTCGAACTGGTAGTAAGCGCCCACCGACAACTGTGGGTTGATCTGCAACTGCCCTGAGATCTGATTGACCGGACGCAGGATCTCCTTGAACTGGGTCCCCGGCACGCTGAGCAACTTGACCACATCGGTCGGGCCTTGGGCATTGGCGATGCCGTTGCCACCGTAGAACAGGCTTTCGCCGTAGATCAGGCTGTGTCGGCCCAGACGCACCACGCCTTGGGAGTCTTCGCCGAGGTCACCGCGCAGGAACACGAAGGCGTCGAGAATTTCCGCATCGCGACCGTGGAGCTTGCGGGTTTCGCTGAGGAAATGCGTTTGCTCGCTGCTGTCGGTGTCCTTGTTGTAGATATCGTCGTACCAGGCTGCGCCGCTCACGCGCAGGCCATAGTTTTGCCGGCTGAGGTCCATTTCGGAAAACAGGTCCAGACGATTGGAGACCAGGCCACTGCTGAAGTTTTTATCGCCCTGACTCTGGATCGAGGGATACAGGCCGTTGGCGGTCGGTGCGTTGACCAATCGGCTGTCCTGCCCCTGAAGACGCCAGGCCTGGCTGTACTTGATGGTGTTGTCCCAACGCAGTTTCCAGTCGGAATCACCAAGGTCCATTTGCATGGCCTCGACCCTCTCGACCATCACACCGGCGCTGCATAACGCCAGAAACAGGGCGCAATGCTTGAAACGAAAGCAACGTTTAACGTTGTCCATGGACGCTCCTCATTATTTTTATTTTTGGCATGGCTTCGCCACAGGTAGTGGCTTGCGCCGCTGTCTACAGGTGTGCATTTCAGATGTAGGTGGAGGCCAATCCGCCATCGACGGCCAGGTTGACGCCGTTGATCCAGCGCGACTCGTCGGCACACAGGAAAGCGATCACCGCCGCCACCTCATCGGCATAACCGGGGCGTTTCATGCGATGGGCATCGGCCTGGGTTCGGGCCTCACCGAGCATGCTCACGAAGTTGCCGAGGATTGGCGTGAAAACCGGACCTGGCGCCACGCTGTTCATGCGCACCGAATGTTCGAGAAACCAGGGTTGGGCCTGCAGGTAATTCCAGACGATCAAGGCTTCCTTGAAATACTGGTAGCAGGTCTCGTCCGGTACCGGGTGCTCGGCCAGCCAGGCCTGCCCGGCGGCGAAACCTTCGATGCGCGCCAGTGCCTTGTGCTGTTCCAGACGTAACGGCCACTCGGCGCCGAGGATCGAGGCGATATTGACGATGCTGCCGCCTGCGTTGATGCGTGGCAGCAACGCGCTGCTCAAGTGGCGCAATCCCAGGTAGTTGACCCGCGCCAGCAGTTGCGGGTTTGCAGTGCCCGGTACCCCGGCGATATTGCACAGGCTGTCGATCCGTGCCGGTAGCTGCGCCAGCAACCGGTCAATGTTCTCGGCACTGCTCAGATCGCCCTGAACAAAACCGTCCAGGGTCATGTGCGGCGCCTTCAGGTCCACGCCAATCACGTGGGCGCCGTGGCTGCGCAGCAGGCTTGCCGTGGCCGCGCCGATACCCGAAGAGACGCCAGTCACCAGCACAATCTTGTTGTCGAGTTTCATGTTGAGTCCTCTTATTATTTTTGTGTACTCGGTGAGCCGACCTGCCTTGTCGGCCCGGCAAAACCGGCCCGTCAGAACGGGTAACGCGGCGCCTTATCCTTGACCGTCACCCATTGCCATTGGGTGTATTCATCCCAGTCGGCCGGGCCGCCAACACTGCCGGCATTGCCTGAGCTGCCGCGTCCGCCGAAGGGGTTGATGCATTCGTCGGCCACTGTCTGGTCGTTGATGTGCAGCAGACCGCAGTTAAGTTGCTCGCCCATCGCCATCGCGTGCCCGACCGAAGGCGAAATGATCCCCGCGGACAAGCCATACTCGGTGCGGTTGGCCAGGTCGATGGCCTCATCGTCGCTGGCAAAACTCACCACCGTGGCCACCGGGCCGAAGATTTCCTCGTCGAACGCGCGCATGCCAGGGCGCACACCGGAAAGCACCGTGGGTTGGTAGAAGAGCCGCTCAAACTCGCCGCCGGCTTCCAGCGTTGCCCCGGCCGTCACGCTCTCCGTGACGATTTCATGCACTCGCAACAACTGGTGCTTGTTGATCAACGGCCCCAGCACCGCCTCGCCGCGAGCGGCATTGCCGACCGTGATTGCCCGTGCCTTTTCTGCCAGCCGGCGGATCAGCTCTTGTGCAATCGACTCATGGGCCAGGATGCGTCCGGTGGCCATGCAAATCTGCCCCTGATGCAGCCAGGCACCCCACGCGGCGTTGCTGGCCGCCAGTTCAAGATCGGCGTCTTCGAGCACGATCAACGAGTTCTTGCCGCCCAACTCCAGGGCGACTTTTTTCAGATGACGGCCAGCCAGCTCCGCGACTTTGCGCCCCGCTGCGGTGGAGCCGGTGAACGCGATCATCCGCACATGCGGATCGCGGCACAGCGCTTCTCCGGCTGGCGCCGCACCCGGCAACACCTGCAACAAGCCCTTGGGCAGACCGGCCGCCTCGAACAACCGGGCAATGATGAAACCGCCACTGACCGGGGTCTGCGGATCGGGCTTGAGCACCACGGCATTGCCCGCCGCCAGTGCCGGCGCCACCGACCGCAGGGACAGCACCAGGGGGAAGTTGAACGGCGAGATCACTCCGACCACGCCATGGGGCAATCGGCGTGCATAGGACAAGCGCCCCGCTTCGCTCGGCAGAACCAGACCATGGGGTTGCGACAGCAGCCCGGCCGCCTGATGCAGCAACACGATCGCCTCACGGACCTCATGTTCACCCTTGAACAGGCTGCCGCCACTTTCCCGGGCGATGTACAACGCCAGTTCGGCAAAGTGTTGCTGGGCCAGTGCGGCAGCTTTACGAAAGATCTCTGCGCGTTCCCGTGGCCCCAATGCCGCCCAGGCCGGTTGAGCACGAGCGGCGTTCAGGCTGGCAAACGCGATGTCCGCTGCATCGGCCAAACCGGTGATGGTCAACACCTCACCGGTGGCCGGTTCGATGACGCTATGGCTGCCGCCCAATGGACGTAGCCAGTCACCATTGAAGATGCGTTCACGCCATGGCTCGTCCCGCAGAAAATCAGATGGTTCACTTACCGACATTTCGGTCTCCCGGCTCTTGTGTTTGTCATTGCCTGACGCGGCCTTGCTAAAACGATGCAAGGCGTCTGCGTGGTGAAAGCGCTAGAGCAAGGGCTGTGCCGACTTCCTGCGTCGCGCCGCATTTCAAGTGGCGAAGGCTCTGGCCTGCGGGCTGTAGAGGGGTGTCTGCGAATAGGACAAGGTGCTTGGCGTACAGCCGGCAGCTCGCCACTTGTCCAAATGATAAAGTTATGTTTAATAACTGTTTTGCTAGTTGATCATTTCGATCAGTCGACTCGCTCAGGGGCATAACAATGAACAATCCCCATTCGCTGCTTCCACATCTTGCCATGCAGGAGGAGCATTTCTCGCCCCGAGGCGACAGTACCCAACTGGCCGAAGGCAACTCACCGACCCTGGCCGAGTTGACCGAATGCCTGTTCTTTTCCCCTGTTGACGGACGTATCTGGCTCAACGACCAGCGCATGCTGTTATTGCACAGCTCATCCTTCGGCGCGCTGCGACGGGAAATTATCGAGCGCCAGGGACTGGAACAGACCCGCGGCCTGTTTACCCGCACCGGCTATCTCTCCGGCGCGCGCGATGCGCGGCTGATCCGCGAGCGCTGGCCAGACGCCGACGCCGCCGCGGTTTTCTCGGCCGGCACGCGTCTGCATACACTCGAAGGCATGACCAAGGTCGAACCCCTGCACTTCAAATTCGACGCCGACTCGGGCTTCTATGAAGGTGAGTTTCTCTGGCACCACTCCTGTGAGGCCGACGAACATATCGCCGCCTACGGGATCGGCCAGGATCCGGTGTGCTGGACCGAACTGGGCTATGCCATCGGTTATGTCAGCGGGCTGTTTGGCCGTCTGGTGATCTTCCGCGAAACCGAATGCCGGGGCATGGGCCATGAGAGCTGCCGGGTAATCGGCAAGACTGCCGAGCAATGGGGCGATGTCGAACAGGACCTGAGTTATCTCACTGCCTCACCCTCAAGCGCCGCGCCCAAACAGCCTCAAGCCCCGGCGCCCGCCCCCCAGGATGACGACAGCGAAAACCCCGGCGGGCCAAAACCGATTGGCGCCAGCGCGGCCTTCAATGCCGCCACCCTCGCCTTGCAGCGCGTGGCGCCGACGCCCGCCACGGTGTTGTTCAGCGGCGAGTCCGGGGTCGGCAAAGAGTTGTTCGCCCGTCAGTTGCATCAGTTCAGCCCACGCCATCAAGCACCTTTCGTGGCGCTCAACTGCGCCGCCATCCCGGATAATCTGATCGAGGCTGAGCTGTTTGGTGTCGAGCGTGGCGCCTACACCGGCGCGACCCATTCGCGCCCCGGACGCTTCGAGCGCGCCCAGGGCGGCACTCTGTTTCTCGACGAAATCGCCAGCCTCAGCCTGCCGGGTCAGGGCAAGTTGCTGCGTGCATTGCAGGAGCGGGAGATCGAGCGCATCGGCGGTGGCCAGCCAATCAAGGTCGACGTCCGGGTGGTGGCGGCGACCAATGTCGACCTGCGCAAAGCCGTGGCGGCCGGAGACTTTCGCGAAGACTTGTTCTACCGGTTGAATGTCTACCCCATCGTGCTGCCGCCACTGCGCGAACGTCGCGACGACATACCGTTGCTGGTCAACGCGTTCCTGCGCCGCTTCTGTCAGGCCTACGGCCGCAAACCCGCTGGCCTGACCATGCGCGCACTCAAGGTGTTGTTGCGCTATGACTTTCCCGGCAACGTACGGGAATTGCAGAATCTGGTGGAGCGCGGCCTGATCGCCAGCGAAGACGGCCAAGCCATCGACCTGGTCCACCTGTTTCGCAACGAACCCATGCCGCAGGATGCGTACTCGCTGGACGACAATGGCAGCCTCGCCGCAACCGACCAAAGTCCCGCCGGCACACAGCCTCGCCCTGCCTTGCTGGAAACCCTGGCTCGCCTGGAGCACGGCTTCTCCATTGAAGGGCTGGAGTCGCGCCTGATCGATGAAGCGCTGCAAAAAAGCCAGGGCAATCTGGCCGCTGCCGCGCGACTGCTGGGTTTGAGTCGTGCGCAGTTTGCCTATCGACTGAAAAAATACCGACAGGCATCAGCTTGATTCAGGCGGGTCAATGCACGCTGAACAATGCGTAAAAGATTAATGAAATTAACTATATAGCCTGAGGACTCTCGCCATCAGCCAACGAGACTTTTCGCTTGCGGGATAAACGCGCACTACAGAAATTAGCGCTTTAAAAGTTTTACTCGATTAAGTATTTTGCATGGACGATTGGGCGACATGCGCCCCCTTTTATTCATCGCGACAAGGGATCAACCGTGAGCGGACTGCGTGAACGTCAGAAGGTCGAACGACGCCAAGCCATCAGCAAGGCAGCGATCGAACTGTTCGAGCGTCAAGGTTTCCAGAACACCACCATCGAACAGATCGCCAACCAGGCTGGGGTGTCGGCGCCTACCGTGTTCAAGTACTTCGGCAACAAGCAGGAAATCATCCTGGAGATCCTGCACGACGCCGACCAGCGCGCACTCAAGGACACCCGCTGCCAGATTCCTGAAATAGAAGATCCGGTCGAGGCCCTGTGCTACCTGGAACGCCTGCTGACTGGTTACGCCCTGGAAGTCATGCATCCCAGTCTCTGGCGTGAACTGTTGCCACTGATATTGTTTGGCGGCGACAACGAACTGCCCGAAGGCTATCGCGCCATGAACGATGCACTCAGGGCTGAAATCAGCGGGTTGCTCAGAGAACTGCAGCAGGCCGGCAAGCTGCGCGCCGACCTCAACGTTGACCTGGCCGCCTTCCTGTTGAACGACTACTCACACCTGCAGTTGTTCAGGCTGGTCAACCAGGAACAGCCGGACATCGAGTCACACTCCGCCCAGGTAAGGCGTATCACCGAGCTGCTCTTTTACGGAATGCGGGCCTGAGAACGCCAGCCTCCTCCCAGACTGGCTGCAGGCTATAGCGCGAGGCGCGTCATTGCTGGCGAGCCCGGCGTCGCGACGCCGGGCCACGATGATCAGCGATTGGTCTTGATGGTGGTCCAGGTGCGGGTGCGGATCCGCTCCACGGCTGCCGGCATGGGCTCCAAAGCGAACAGTGTTTTGCGCGCTTCGTCCGGCACATACATGTTGGGGTTATTACGGATCTCGGCGTTCACCAGTGCAGTGGCGTCCTTGTTCGGATTGGGGTAACCGATCTTGTTGCTGATCCGGGCAATGACGTCAGGGCGCAGGATGTAGTTGATGAACTCATAGGCCTCTTTGGTATGGGGGGCGTTGGCCGGCACCATCATCACATCCGACCACATCGGCGCGCCTTCCTTGGGTAACGCCATCTCCACCCTGACGCCCTTGCCGGCCGCATCGGCCAGTTGCTTGGCCAGCGCCACGCCACCCGACCAGCCGACGGCTACGCAAATGTCACCGTTGGCCAGGTCCATGCCGTAGCGTGAGGAGTTGAAGTAGGTGATGTGCGGGCGAATCTTCATCATCGCCGCCTGGGCCTGCGGGTAGTCCTCGCGCTTCTGGCTGTTGGGGTCGAGGCCCTTGTAGTGCAAGGCGATGGGCACGATTTCGTTGGCCGCGTCGAGGAAACCGACACCGCAACTGGCCAGCTTGGCGAGGTTCTCTTCCTTGAAGATCATGTCCCAGGTGTTCATCTGCACATTGGCGCCCAGGATTTGCTGAACCTTGTCGACGTTGTAGCCGATCAGCGTGGTGCCCCACAGGTACGGTGCCGCGTAGCGGTTGCCAGTATCACCGGCAGCTTCCAGGGTTTTCATGAACTCCGGGTCCAGGTGCTGCCAGTTCGGCAGCTGGCTGCGGTCCAGGGGCTGGACGGCACCGGCGGCGATCAGGTGACTCAGGTTGGCGCTGCCCGGGTACACCACGTCATACCCGGAATTGCCGGTCAGCAGTTTGGACTCCAGGGTTTCGACACTGTCAAAAACGTCGTAGATCGGACGGATGCCCGTTTCCTCCTGGAAGCTCTTGAGAATCTCAGGTGGCAAATATTCGATCCAGTTGTAGATCCGCACCGTGCGCTCTTCAGCCAGACACACACCGCTGGCCAGCAACGACACTACAGCGCCCAACAAGGTGTTACGCAAAAACGTGTTCATGGTGAAGCACTCCTGCGCGGCCGCGAAGGCTCGCGGCACTTAATAGCGGTAGGTGAAGTACAGTTCCAGCGCGCTGAATTTCTGGTCATCGCCGAACACTTGCTTGGCGGCGGCCAGCGGCTTGACCCAGTTATAGGAGAGCGACGTATAGAACGACGGCGTCGGGGTCCAGTCGAGGAAAACCACACTCTCATCGGCAAAGCGCCGATCGCTGACGGGTGCCCCCATGTAGTTTTTCTCATCCAGCCAGAACTGATAGTGGATCGCACCGAGGGTCAGCGTTTCATTGAGGTGGGTCTTGAGCGAGAACTGCTGGACGTTTTCGTTGCTGTTGAACAGCAGGTAATTGCCGACGACATCCCCCACCAGCCAGGTGCTCCAGTCGACGAAGCCCTTGCTCAGTGACTCCCAGGCTTTCTGCCGGTTGTCGGCGAGGTTGTCGTCGCCGGAAAAACTGGCGTAGCGATAGCCGATCACCGGGGTCAACGGCAACGTGTTGAAGGCGTAATCCGCCTGACCGTACCAGGCGTTGGCATCGTAATCCACGCCTTCACCACTGCCCCGCTCCACGGCGTATTCGGCATTCAGGGTCAGGTCCGGCACGCCCGGTACTTTGGCCTTCAACGCACGCACGTTGTACACCTGCATCCCGTCCCGGCGTCGTGGCAGTGTACTGCCCTTGGGCCCCAGCGCATTGACCTTCATCGCCATGGCCCCCAGTGTCACCTGGTCGTCGAGGTTGTAGTCCAGGTTAGCGCCGGTCATGCGGAAGTCACCCAGATCGTCATCGACCCGCAAGGTGAAGGCCTGGGTTTTCAATGCGCCATGATCCCAGGCCAGAATGGCCGAATCCTTGAAGGCAGTCCTGGGACCAAGCCAGTAGGCGCCGTCCTTGAGTTGGTCGAGGTTACCGTCCATCACGATGAAGCCAGTGCCGATCATGTAGTTCTGGCGACCGGCAGTCAGCGTCCACTCGCCGCTCCGGAAACCGCCGTAGAGTTCTTCGGTGGCCACCTTACCGTCAGAGCTGCGAGTGAAGCCGCCGGCATCGCCATCGCCAAAGGTGGTCGCCGCCACCAGCGAGCCACCGGCCAACAGGCTGAAGTCTGGCTGCAGGGCGTATTCCAGCTTGACGCCGGGTTTGACGTAGAGCTCCTGCCAGTCGATTTTCGTACCGCCATTCTTGCCGCTGCGCGCATCGACGCGGCCGCTGCCGAAGTTGACGTTACGGGTGGTAAGGGTCGCACCACCGGCGGTGAAGTTGACCTCACCCTTGAGGTTGCCATCCTCGAAGGTGTAGCCCGCCAGCGCGACTTGGGCGGTCAGGGGTAAGCCGACCGCTAAGAGCGTTCGAGAGAAACGCGTCATGAAAACCATATGAAGCTCCTGTGTGATTATTGTTGTTACAGGGCAGTGAATGGCGGCGCAGAGCGCCGCCAACACCTGGCCGAGCCAGGCGAATAGGACGCAAATTTCTTGTCTTTATGGGGCGTTTCAGTGGCGAAGATGCGCGGCGATGGCACGCAGCATGCGCACGCTGTCAGCATCGAACGGGCTGACAGCCTCGGTCAGCGATGACTGTTTGACGATCACCACACCGGACGGCTTATCGACGAACAAGTATTGGCCGTGGATACCACCGGCCATGATCGCCTGGCTGTGGTCGTTGAAGACGTACCACTGGCTGCGGTAGGAAGCGTCAGGCGTCCATTGGGAGAACTCGGAGTTTTTGGCGTAGATCGCCGGATCGGAGCCGGCAACGATGCGTGCAACCGTCTCGGTCGACAGCAACTGCAGCCCATCATGGCGACCGTCGTTGGCCAGCAGCCGACCGAACCGCGCCATGTCGCGCAAGGTGGCGTTGAAACCGGCACCGGCGACGCTACGCCCCCAAGGGTCGGCCATGAAGTAGCCGTCGCGCTCACACCCCAACGGGCTCCAGAGGTCTTGCAGCAATTGATTGCAAGCCTTGCCCGAAGCGCGCTCCATGACCCAGGCCAGGGCTTCGGTGGTGGCGGTCACGTAATGGAAAAAGCCGCCGTGACTGCCGCGTTTTTTCAGCGACGGCAGGTACTGATACAGCGACTCGAACTGAGCGTACTGCGCAGGTGCCGGCTGGAAACCGCAGGCATAGCCGTACTGCGAGCTCTCGGAGTTGGGATCGTCATAGACTTCGCTGTAATCGATGCCCACGGCCATGTCGAACAGCTGGCGCACCGTGGCATCGCCAAACGCGCTACCCAACAGTTCGGGCACGTAAAACGCCGCCGGCAACTCCGGATTGAGGATGCCATCGCAGACCAGTTGCTCCCCCAGGGTGCCGATCAGCGACTTGGTCACCGAGAACATGACGTGCCGGTCCCGGGGACGCTGGCCGTTGAAGTAACGCTCGAACAGCACGGTGTCGCCCTGCATCACCAAAAAGGCGTCGGTCTGACTGGCCACCAGATGATCGATGACACTGACGCTCAAGCCACATTCACTGTCGAAGTGCAGTTCATCCAGCGCTTGTGGCGCTTCCTTCAAGACGCTGACCGGTCCGCCACCCGCCTCCACATCAATGGAGGGACGCAGGCGCGCCAGATTGCGGAACCCCCACTGATTGAACGGTGGACGCATCCAGTTGTTCCAGGTGACGCGGCGTTTCGGCTCGGCCGGAAAACCCTGCATAAACAAAGGCGCCAAGCGCCTGTCGAGTGACGCTTCATTCGTCTCGATGTAAAGACTGGCCAGCAACGGCACGGTGTTCTGACTCATCGGGTTTCCCCTGCAAAATGACTCTGCGTGAAAGCAGATGCAGGGAAATAATTACCCGGTATTATTTTTTAGTCAATAAAACATTTATCAGATAAAAATATTTTGGCGCTGTGCTTTGATGGGGGGCAAACACGGCGTTCAGCGCCCGCTACTCCTGCGTCAGCCCTGCCAACCGGTGGGGTAATTGGGTGCTAAATGCCCTCGCAGGGTGCTGACACCAGGCGTAGGATCGATACGATGACTGCTTATCACGCATCGTTGGAAGGTGACTTCCAACCCATCTGCATTCACGTGCAAACGCAAGACATTTACCGCCGCACTGTAAGGCCGCGCGACCCTTCGCAGTACAAGGGCCGTGTTCTCACAACAACAAAAGCGAGGTGAAATCATGTCTGGTAATCGTGGTGTCGTGTATCTCGGCGCAGGCAAGGTCGAGGTGCAAACCATTCCCTATCCGAAAATGCAAGACCCGCGCGGCAAGCGCATTGACCATGGCGTGATCCTGCGCGTGGTTTCGACCAATATCTGCGGCTCCGACCAGCATATGGTGCGTGGCCGGACCACGGCCCAAGTCGGGCTGGTGCTTGGCCATGAGATCACCGGCGAGGTCATCGAGAAGGGCCGTGACGTGGAAAACGTGCAGATCGGTGACCTGGTATCGGTGCCGTTCAACGTCGCCTGCGGCCGTTGTCGCAGTTGCAAGGAACAGCACACCGGCGTCTGCCTGACGGTCAATCCGGCGCGCCCCGGCGGTGCCTATGGCTATGTGGACATGGGTGACTGGGTTGGCGGCCAGGCCGAATACGTGCTGGTGCCGTATGCCGACTTCAACCTGCTGAAGCTGCCCGACCGCGACAAGGCAATGGAGAAAATCCGCGACCTGACCTGCCTCTCCGATATCCTGCCGACCGGCTACCATGGCGCGGTGACCGCCGGTGTCGGCCCTGGCAGCACGGTGTATATCGCCGGTGCCGGTCCGGTCGGACTGGCTGCTGCCGCCTCCGCCCGTCTGCTGGGTGCGGCGGTGGTGATAGTCGGCGACGTCAATCCGCTGCGCCTGGCGCATGCCAAGGCCCAGGGCTTCTAGATCGCCGACCTGACCCTGGACACTCCGCTGCACGAGCAAATCGCCAACCTGCTCGGTGAGCCGGAAGTCGATTGTGCGGTCGATGCGGTCGGCTTCGAAGCCCGTGGCCACGGTCATGACGGCGCGCAGCACGAGGCCCCGGCCGATGTGCTCAACGCGCTGATGGGCGTGGTGCGGGTCGCCGGCAATATCGGTATCCCCGGTCTGTATGTCACCGAAGACCCGGGTGCGGTCAACAAAGCCGCCAAGCATGGCAGCCTGAACATCCGTTTCGGCCTCGGCTGGGCCAAGTCCCACAGTTTCCACACCGGCCAGACCCCGACGATGAAGTACAACCGTCAGCTGATGCAGGCGATCATGTGGGACCGGATCAAGATTGCCGAGGTCGTCGGTGTGCAGGTGATCAGCCTGGACGACGCGCCGCGTGGTTACCACGAGTTCGATGCCGGGGCGCCGAAGAAATTCGTCATGGATCCGCACAAGCTGTTTACCGCGGCCTAAGAAGCAGGTTAAGAAAAGGGCAGCTTTGAGCTGCCCTTCTTTATGGCCGTTTATAACGTTAGAAACAGCGCCGAGGTCCAGACTCGGGATTGATCGCGCTGCCGGGCGCAGATGAACAATGGGTGCTCACGGCCCGGTTGCAGATTCAACCGGGCAAGCTCGATTTGCCCTTGCAGTTCTCGAGGCAGCGGTGCATCGGTTGTCCTTTCGAGGGACACCTTCAACTCCGCGCCCGGCAGCTCTTCAATCACTTGCGATTGCGCCAGCAACGCTTCGCCGGACAACTCCATCAACACCGTCGGCGCATGCACGTAAGGTTGCGGCTCAGACGGGTCGCCAACCTTGATGTAGTTATCGATGCGGCTATGAACCTGCAGCGTGGCGCCGGCCAATTGCGACAGGTCGATTTCGATGCTGTCGGTGTCGCCATTGGTGTCGGTGCGAAATGCCAGAACCGTTGCATCCTTGCGCCATACGGTTTGCTCGGGATGATCGAGCCCCAAGGCGCGAAAGCCGTTGATGACCGCACCCGTCACCCGAATCTCGCCAGTCCAATAGGCGCCGCGATAACGATCCTTGATCCGTGCGCCGCCCAAACGCAGCCGAATGCGCTGGCCGGAAAACCCCAGTTCCTGGTGCAGGTTGCGCGACCAGATAAGTTTGTCGCCATCGAACAGATCGACCTGCTCCCAGCCCGCCTCTCCGAGCAGTCGATAGTCCAGCGTGGCATTTGAATCAGCGGTGAAAACCTCACCCATAAAATGCTGGCCCTGGCGCAGGCTGGCAAATGAACGTTCGCCGGTGGTGGCAAAAGTGCGACGGGCGCGAAGTGCCTTGCCAACACTGGCTCGATCGAAGGTCTCAGCCACCACGCCGGTCAGCCCGCCGCGAGAGCCGAACACCGCTGTGGCCGGAACACCGCCGCCGCAACGCCCCTGATGCTCATCGCTGTTGGCCGCGGCGCCAACCCGATAACCACGCTGAAGCGCTTCGGCGTAGACCCAATGGAACTGCCCCCAGGCCGAACCGACCTCGATCAGGCGCTCCAGCTCCGGATGGTGCCAGTCGAGGTTGCAACGGCGCCCACCGACGTGAGGCATCATCAAATGCCCTTCGGGGTCCTTGGCATAGGCGGCATACAACTCATCCACCGGCCAGGCACCCGGCTTGATGGTGCCGGCGGTGAACTCGTTCCACTCGAAGGAACGCACCAATCGCCCTTGATTGTCGAAGGGAAACTCGGGTTTGCGGTCATGCAGGAACACCACATTACGGTCGCCGCCCGCGCAAGAATTGCCGCACCATTCGGTGCCGGGATAGCAAACAAATCGTCCTGGTTCATTGAGTTCGTGAATCAGCTTGACCGCCTGATCCCAGCGCTGCTCGGTGATATTGAAATCATTGGCGGTGTAACCGAGGACATCGAGCCCGGCGACATCGCGACCGTAGCTGAGGTTGTACAAGGTGTCGTTGGTGCCCACCGTGTCATCGGAGTGCACATGCAGGTCGGCGTACAGCGGGCGCAATGCGGTGCCGGCCGGATCGACCGTGACAAACGCCTGAGCGGCGCGCACAAAAGGTGCCGCCACCGCGGCCGACAAACGCCACTCCCCCACCGCACCGAGATCAAAACCCTCAAGCCGGGCAGTCGCCCAGCCTTCAGTCGCTAAAGTGAACGGTTGTTGTCGCTCGCCCCCTTCAGGGTCAACGAGGGTCAGGACACCCTTGAGCGGCAAGTTGCGGCAGGTATTGCCCCAGGCATCATCAACCCTGAGCAGTACGTCGAACGCCTCACCCGCGCTGACCAGACGAGGCACGACCAACTGCACGCTCTGCGCCGGTCCCGGCACGATGTTCAGCAGCGGATCACCCGGCACCTCGGCAAATTTCGAGCTGCCCAGCGGGTCGATGAACAAACGGAAACGGAAGTCCTTCTCGACAAAACTCTGCACCCGCGTACCCGCGCCGCCCTGACGACGATCGCCCAGGCGAATGATGATTTTGTCTCCCGGATTCAGGTAACCGTCGATGATGTCGATGATGATTGCTTTCTGAAACGGCCGTTCATGGCCCTTCTGGTCGAAGCGCGCTTTCAGATGCTGCACAGAGGCCTGGCTCTGACCGGGGACCAGCTCGCCGGCTTGATACTCGGCGCTGACATAGTTGGGGCCAGTCGGATTCGACGTCTGGAACAAGGCCCAGTCGGAGTAGAACTTGAAGGCCAGTTTCAGCCAGGCGCCGTCCGCCAGGCCGCTGCCACCCACCTCGTAGACCAGGGTGATTTCATCCCATTGACCGGCAATCAGCGTGTCACGATCACAGTGGATGCGGCCCAGAAACGGGCGTCTTTTGTTGCGTTCGTAGAGGCCTTGAGGGGCAATGTAATGCCCGGCTTCGCGGGGATCGAAAACGTTACTCACATGACACCTCGTGCAGTGGTCCACTGAAGGTTTGAAGGGGGTTGAAATCAAATGACGATGCTTATTGCACTCGCCATTTCTGGTAATGACGCTCGATGCGCCTGAATACAAAACTCTCCATCAGCCAGGCAATCAGGCCGATCACGACAATGCCCAGCAACACCTGGCTGCTGTTGCCGATCTGCCCACCCGTCGACACCATCCAGCCGATGCCCTGGGAAGCACCGATCATTTCCGCCGCGACCAATGCCCTCCAGCCCTGGCTGAAGCCGATGCGCAAGGCCGCTGTCACGAAGGGCAACGAGGCCGGCAGGTAAACGTGAGCCAGCAGTTGCCAGGAATTGGCGCCCAAGGTGCGTGCCGCGCGGACTTCACCACCGCGGATGCTCTGCACGCCCTCCTGAATGGTCACGGCCATGGGGAACATCGCGGCAATGAAAATCACCAGCACGATGGAGACATAACCCAGGCCAAAAATGATCATGATCAGCGGCGCCCAGGCAATCGGCGGAATGGCCATGAACAGGCTGTTGAGCGGTGAGATGAAATCGCGAAACCGCGAAGACAGGCCACCGGCAGTACCCAGCAGCACCGCAACGATCACCGCCGCGCAGAAGCCGCCAACCTCTTCAAGGACGCTGGCCTGCAGGTGCTGCCACAGCGAACTGTCGCCCAGCCAACGCACAGCCTCGCGGGCGACATCCCATGGCTGCGGCAGGATGTAAGTGGGAAAGCGGCTGGCCAGGGCCATCCAGATCAACAGCAGGCATGGCAGCGACGCCCATCCCCAATTCGGTTTTGGCAAGGACATGACAGACTCAGCGCGAGGCTTTTTCCAGGTAGGAGGTGTCCACGATCTGTTCGGTCTTGAGCGTGGTATCGATAAAGCCGAGGTCGTGGGAGTAATTCATCAGGCGCTGGATGAATTGGATATCCGCAGGCTGCAAGTCCGCTGACCAACCCAACCGGGTACGTGCCTGGGCGACGATGGTTTGCGGGGCGATGGTCTTGCCGTCAGCACCTTGCACCGGCTCGAGCTTGAACGCCTCGGCGATGATTCGATTCGACTCATCGGGGTGCTCGTTGAGAAAGGCGATGGCCTTGCGGTGCGCACGCAACAGCTTCACCACATCGTCCGGTCGTTCCTGCAAGGTTTTCGGTAACGCGATCACCACGTACCACGGGTAGTTCGGCAGTGCCTGATTGACGTCGAGCAGAATCCGGCTCGACCCGCGCAGCAACGACTGGCTGACAAAGGGTTCCCAGGAAAACGCCGCATCGACAATGCCGCGCTCCAGCGCCGCGTTCATATTGCCGGGTGGCATGTCGATGATGTCCAGATCCTTGTCAGGATTGAGCCCGGCCTTTTCTTTCAGCACATAGCCGCGCAGCAGCACATCCATGCCACTGCCCTTCTTGACCCCGGCCAGTTTTTTCCCCTTGAGTTCATCCAGGGCGGTAACCGGACTCTTGGCGTCGACAATCACCGCGGCCTGACCGTAATTGACCTTGGCCAGAATCCGGCTTTGCAGCCCCCGGGAAAACCACTGATACACCGGCGGCGTACCGACATAGGCCACATCCAGCTCGCCAGCGGCCAATGCCTGCTGGATCACCGGACCATCGCCCAAGGCCTTGAGATCGACATTCAAGCCTTCCTCGCGGTAGTAACCCTGTTTGTCGGCGATCAACGCCGGGGCGTTGGCCATGGCGAATACGTAACCCACACGCAAGGGTTTCTCTTCGCCAGCCACGGCGAATACGCTGCTGGCCAAGGCGGCAACAGACAAGGAAAGGGCAAGCAGCGAATGTTTGATCATGCTGTCAACTCAGGTTGGCGGGTTGGGTAAGCGGAGGCTGTAGGCACTTCCATGACCTGGGAAATGCGCTCCATCAGCTCATTGCGGTAATCGAGAAAGGTCGGCAGGCGGCGGGTTTTCAGGTTGGAGCGAGGGCGCGGCAAATGAATATTCAGTTCGCTGTGGATACCGCCGGGGGCGATGTTGAGCACGATGACCCGATCCGCCAGAAACACCGCTTCGTCGATATCGTGGGTAATGAACAGCACCGTCTGACCCAGTTCAGCCCAGATGCGCAAGGTCTCTTCGTTCATGCTGTTGCGGCTGATGGCATCCAGTGCAGCGAATGGCTCATCCATCAGCAACACGCTGGGCTCCAATGCCAGGGTCCTGGCCAGGGAAACCCGCTGCTGCATGCCGCCAGAAAGCTGATGCGGCAACCGATGCGCGGCATTCTCCAGACCGACCAGACGCAGATACTGCAAGGCTTGAGAACGCTGTTGCGATTCGTTGATCCGGGCCGCCATCCGCAGGCCGAAACGGACGTTTTCCAAGGCACTCAACCAGGGAAACAACTGCGGCGCCTGAAACACATAACCCAACTCCGAACGCTCTGGACGCACCGCCGTCTGGTTGATACTGATCTGACCGCTCTGGGGTTGCTGAAAGCCTGACAACAAATTCAGCAAGGTGGTTTTCCCGCAGCCGGATGGCCCCAGGATCGCGACGAATTCACCGGGTCTGGCGTTCAGACTGAAAGAGGAAAACACGCGATGGCCATTGGGGTAGCTGAAGCTGATGTCATCGACCGTCAGCGCGTCGGCTTGCTGCTGTGCGTAAGGGAGGGTTTTGAACATGGCAAGTGTCGTCAGGTCGTTTACAATGGGAATGCCTGGCATAATACGTATTAATACAAGTAGTCCCAATAACCTATTTTTATAACCTTAGAAGTGAAGGCGCACCGCCCTCCTCCAAGGCCATGGAAACCGACAGTGTCTACGTCCATTCTTCGCGACAGCACCACCTCACTCTACGAACAGATTGCCCATCAATTGCTGGAAGAGATTCAACGCGGCGACTTTGAGCCCAGCGGCAAGCTGCCGTCAGAAGCGGAGCTGGGCAAACGCTTTGCAGTGAGCCGCGTCACCGTTCGCCTGGCGGTGGGCAAGCTCAGCGATGACGGCGTGGTCGAGCGCAAACAAGGCAAGGGCACCTTCGTGGCGGCCAAACAGGTGCGGCACGGCCTGGACGCGTTGCGCAGTTTTCATGAAGCCTTGTTGCTGCAAGGGCTCGAACCGAGCATGCGCGTCATCAGCCATACCCTGCAGCCGGTTCCAGAGGCATTGCGTGGTTTGTTTGAAGAAGCGGACGACTGCCTGCTTCTGGAACGACTGCATTTCGTCGATGACGAACCCATCGCACTGGGCCGCAGCCATTTACCGGCCGAATTGGCCAGCGTGGTCTGGACTGAAGTCGAGCATCAACCGATCTACTCCATTCTCGAGTCGATCACCGGCATGGCGGTCACCCGCGCCGATCTGGCGATCCGCGCGCAAGAAGCCGATAAAAACCTGGCCAGTGCCTTGCACATCAAACGTGGCGCGGCACTGCTGGTCATGGAGCGCACCTCCTGGTTTGCCGACGGCCGCTGCTGCGACCGTACGACCTTCTACATCCGCCCGGAACGTTATGCCTTTGTTCTCAGTGGTGTCTTTAAGTCCAGACCCGCACCGGCACAACCGTGATGAGCTTGCACCGGGCCTTCGCGGCCTGCTTCAGTGACGTGTTCCAGGGTGCCGACATACACTTCGGTCCTGGCCTGGGCGCAAAAAAAAAGCAGAATGACTGGAATCGGGTATTTCTAATTTTTTTTAATCATTTTTATTTTCTGACTATATATATAGTCGTTGTTTCCATAGCGAATTCGTTGCGCCATATCGAATCTACACCAAAAGGAATTTACATAATGACCTCTAACGAAAGAGGACTTTCGGTGTAGTCAACCCAACTAGAGAAATAACATGTCCGTCAACCTCGTCATCAGCTTTAGTGTAAAAGAAGAAAAACTGCAATCGTTCAAGGACATCATGAACGACGTGAAGATCAATCTGCCGAAGGTGGACGGCTGCCAATCGGTCAAGATCCTCAACCACTTGGAAAATCCGCTCGCGTTCACGCTGGTGGAAGCCTGGGATTCGCGTGAAATGCACAGCACCCACGTCGACCAGATAGTCTCGAGCGGTCAATGGAACGTCATCGTCGAGCATCTGAGCAGCGCGCCGGTCAGTGGCTACTTCAGCGAAGTTTGATGCCGTAACGTCAGCGGCCGGGCGCTGCTGGATACCAGCCTGTCCAGATGGGGCGGCCAATTTGTCGAGAAACCATAGCAATGACACTCGAAGTAGTACCGGCAGCGCTTTACTCGATGCGCAACGTAAAGCCTGTCCTTGCTGACGGTAGCTCGTCCATCCTCCATAAAACGCTTGGAACGAACCTGGAAAACAAGGCGATCTATATCGCCACGCCGTTGATCGTCTACATCAAGCAGGGCAAGCAGATTATTCGCGACTATGACGGCATGGCCAATGTCGTCGACGAGAATCATCTGATTTTCCTCTCCAAAGGCGTGTACACGGTATCGGACTACGTCACTGGCAGCGATATCTTCGAGGCGGTGCTGCTGTTTTTCGACGACAAGCTGATCGCCAAGTACCTGTCGCATGCGGTCGGCGCAGGCAATTCGCACACGGACAGCCAGCAGAAGAAGAACGTGCACGGCACCTATACCCTGCATGCCAACGAACAGATTCAGCGCTATATCGATTCGCTGAATTATGTCTACAAGGGTGCGCAGGGCTCTGACGCGCTGCTGGAGTTAAAGCTGCTCGAACTGCTGCACCTGATCGCCATCCAGGACAAGTCCTTGCGTTTCCTGCGCGAACTGTTCGGCGACGGCAACCGCAAACGCCGCCTCATTACCGACTTCATGGAGCAGTACTATTCGCACAAGCTGAAGATTGAAGACTATGCCCTGCTGACGGGACGCAGCGTCTCGACCTTTATCCGCGACTTCAAGCGCAGCTACAGCACTACTCCGAACCGCTGGATTACCGAGAAAAAAATGGACATCGCGCACCAGCTATTGACGGATAAAAATTATTCCGTCACCGACGCGGCTACGGAAGTGGGATATGAAAATATCTCCCACTTCATCAAGGTCTACAAGCAACGGTACGGAGTCACGCCGAAGAAAGCCAAGACCTTCGCGGCAGAACTGTAGCGCACGATTTGCGCTGCTTTCGCAGTCAATCAATATGAGCCCTCGGAGTCTCGGAAGGAGACTCCCCGAACAATGCCCGGTAATGCGCGGCGAAGTGGCTCAGGTGAAAAAAACCCATCTCGACGGCAACCTCTCCGACATTGATCTGTGCAGCGTGCGTGGTGATCAAACGACGGCGAACGGCATTGAGTCGCAGGTTCCTCAAATACTCGACCGGACGCGTGCCGGTAACCGCCTGAAAACTGTTCTGCAACGTTCTGCGGCTAACACGCAATTGCTCACACAGATCAAGGATACTCAGCGGTGTGTCACCGCTGGCATCAGCCAGTTCTTGGCATTTTTTGACCAGGTAGGCGCTGACGGCAAAGTTGCCCCGACGACAACGCACTTCATCCGAGGCGTTGCTGAAAAGATCAAGGAGGGCGTTGTGCAGCGTGTCTTCGAGCATTTTTTCCGAAGCGGCACTGATTGCGCCCTTCTGTTCCAGCAGGTGGCGAAACAGCGGATATATCCGTTGCTGCACGCGCAGTAAAACGGCGTCATCGACGTTGATCTGCGGCACCGACTTCAAGCGTATGAGCTGATCGTTCGAGAGTTCGAACGCGGCCAGTTTTGCAAACCTGACAGTGTCGACGTTAATCGCAAAAAAATGAGTACCCTCCGGCGCGTGCAAGACAAACTCCTCACCATCACGCAACAGCACCACGCTATGTGCCCCTACTTGGTGCCCTTGCACGACCGGAGCATTGCCGGAACCTAGCGACATGGCGATGCAAAAGCGTCCTTTCGGAGCACAGCCGTGCTGGACAACACGCTTGTCCAAAACCTCCTGAAAAATCTGGAAGCGGTCCGCCGAAACCTGCTTCAGCTCGCTGGAAAGACAACCACGCCCCAGCTGGTCATAAATCTGTTGCCAGCCGAGGATGGAGCCAGCATGTTTTTGAGGATCGTTGAACGTACGAACTTCGGTGAACATGATCATCTTTCCTCAGATGCCGTGATTTTTTATCGGCAAATACTGGAGTGCTCGATCATCCATGACAGTAGAGTCAGTCAGGTTGCGCCGGAAGGCGCCTTGAAGCCTAAAGCCAATACCGTGCCAAGCATGTGTAGCCGATACTGGCCAGGCTGGATATTCATCGGTGGCAATAACGCCCCGGACAAGATCACCTGTCCGGCCTCGAGCGGATGACCGTCTGCCAGCAATCGCCGAATCAGCCAACACAGGTTTACCAACGGCGTATCCTTTCGCTCTTCAGTATCACCGCCCCCGTACATCATTTCTTCGCTTTCCAGGCTATAGGTCACACTGGCGTGTTGAACCGGATCAAATTTCTGGACTTGACCCATGCAGTAGAATCCCGCCGCTGCGTTGTCGGCAAGAAAAGCCCCGGCACCAAAACTCCAGCCCTCCCAGCGACAGTCGGCAATCTCAAAGGCCGGCGCGACTTCGGCGATTGCGGCCAGGATCTCATCATCGCTGTAGTCCCCTGGAGTCAGTGAATGGCCCACGACAAAAGCCAGCTCAACTTCCAGTTTCGGTTGAATCAATAGCGCCAGATCAACAGAGCCTTGCGCCTCAACACGCATGACATCGGTCAATGCACCAAAAACCGGTTCGTTGAGACCAAAGCGCTTCTGGGCGGCAGCGCCGGAAAATGCAATCTTCCACCCGGTCAACTTCTCTCCCGACATCAAGCGCTGGTTCAGTGCCAGACACTGGAGAAAATAACCGTCGAGTACGTCGAGTGCTTCATGATCAATTGGCGGCAAGGCCACAGCCGACCGGGTCGCATCGCGCAGCTGCGTGATCAGACTTTTATTTTTAATCTGGTTCATGACAACTGCCTGGCGAGTTTGACGAGCACGCTATCCAGCCGTTCAGGCGTGGTGATTGCCGCAATAAAGCGGTCGGGACGCACGACTACAATGCAGTCTCGTACCGTGGAGAACCAATCACCCAGACGATTATCAACGTCCTCCACACTGATGGCTCCCACACTGGTAAGCGGTTGATTACGTTCCCCGCTGCGTGAGCGATTGACCTGAATGAACTGCGTGTTCCAGCGCGCCCAGTAGGCTGCCGACTGTTCGCTGAGGTGCTCACTCGGATTGACCCGATAACCGAGCACCGCGTAAGAGTCGCCGAGTACTTCATCCAGTCGCCGCCTCTGTCCCTGCGCATCTTCTACGTAGGGTTGCACGAACAATTGGCCTACCAGATCACCTTCGAGCAACTCTGCCCGCTCGTGATAAACCAACCCTTTGGTGATGGTCGCTTTGGGTTTGAACTTGAACTCAAGCAGGTGTGAGCGCAGGTTATCCACCGTGTTGACGGCCTGGAACAACCAGTCACGGACCCCCGCCATCAGCGGATTGGTCAGCCCTAACACCGCTCCCATATTATCGGCCAGGCCGATCAGGTCCGTGGCATGACCACGACGCTCCAGATCGTAGCTGGCAAGAATGGACGCATTGGCCCGTCCCTGAATGATGGCGGCCAGTTTCCAGACCACGTTGGCGACATCGCGCAAGCCTGAGTTGAGCCCCTGCCCGGCCCATGGCGGTGAAATGTGTGCGGCATCCCCCACCAAGGCAACGCGCCCTTCGACAAATCGAGCGGCGACCCGAGAGTTGTGTGTATAGGCCCGGATGCGGACGATATCCAGCTGTTCCTCCGCGTCGCCGATATGCCCACGAATCAGTGTCCGGATAGTCGCCTCTTCGCACATCTGCGCCTCATCCTCGCCCTCCAGCAGCATGAACTCCCATCGACGTTGCCGGTACGGCAAGTAGATACAAACGAAGGGACGTTGCGGGTCGGCATGCAATGCGGTGTAAGGCGCATCAAGCTGGTCGTTGCGAGTGTCCACCACCACCCATTTGCGTGGGTGGGTCATGCCCAACAACTCGATACCGAGCTTTTTACGTACGCTTGAGCGTCCACCATCGGCACCGATCACATACTGGGCGTGCAACTGGTATTGCTCACCCGAGGCGTCCCGAACCTGCAAGGTCACGCCCTCGTCGTCCTGCACCAGGTCGAGCATCTCATGCCCCTGGCGCAGTTCCACTCCCGCGTATTTTCCCAGCGCCTCACGCAAGGTGCCTTCAAGCATCTGCTGCATGAAAATGTTGCGCATCGGCCAGCCATAATGGGCGGTGCTTGGCTTGACCTCGGCGAAGCAAACACCGCGAGCGTTGTAGTAACGCAACGGCACATCGCAAATCATGTCGCGCACCGCGAGATCTGCGACGCCGATCCCCTGCAGCACACGCAGCGCTTCATCATCCATGCCTACCGCTCGAGGATAAGGCAGGATGCCGTCGGAGAGTTCCAATACGACGCAGTCGACACCATACAAGCCCATGTAATGAGCCGCCGTAATCCCGTTGGGACCACCGCCCACGATAACAACCTGGGTTCTCTCCTGCTTCATCGTCATTCACCGATTTCTTGTAGTTGTTGTGTAGGCAGACCCTGGAGGTAGTGCAACACGACACGGTTGAAAATTTCGCCCTGATCATCATGCACGTAGTGGCTGGCGTCAGCGATCTCAGCAGTCTGCGCCAATGGGTTGGCAGACTTGATCGCTGCAAGCGTCGCCGCAGGAAGAAAGTCTGAGCGAGCCCCACGAATAAACAGCGTTGGGCAATCCAGAGCTCGCACCGCCGGCCACAAATCCGTAGGCGTTATGCTCAGACGGGCCTGGGCAATGCCCTGCTGATCGTGGCGCCACACGATGCCGTTGTCCGTTTCTTTCATGGAGTGAGCCAGCCGTGAAGCCAAGCCCTGCTCCGACAATCCGGGGCGCGATTGTCGCCAGAAGCTGCGGGCGCTTTCCCAGTCTGGAAACAGCAGTGGGGTCTGGCTCATCTCGCGACGAATACGCGCAGCGCCATCGCCACTGATCGACGATCCGGGACCGATATCCTCAATGATCAATGCCTGCAGTCGTCCAGGATTCAACCGCGCATATTCCAGGGCATTGGTGCCGCCAAGGGAGTGCCCGACCAACACAAAGCGCTGCAAGCCCAGATGTGCCACCAGATCCTCGAGATCGCTGACATAAGACTCGGTTCGATAGCTGGTGCTCGGTGCCCAGTCACTCAAGCCCCGGCCACGCTGATCCAGCGCGTAGCAGCAGTAACCATCGCCCAACGCCTCGACCAATGAATCCCAGGTTTGAGCGTAAGCCCGAAGTCCGTGCAAGAGCACCACCGGGATACCTTGCTCACTGCCCCAACGCAGGTAATGCAGGCGCAGTGAAGAACCAGTGGTGAAGTAACAGCTTTGTGCAGTCATCGGCATACTCCCCCGCAGTTGACCGGGCCTTAAACCAGGCCGTCGTTACCCTTGATGTCCTTGGCTTGCAAACCACCAAGACGCGCATGCAATCGGCCGCGAGTGGCGAATGCCCAGATGATCACGACTTCATCGGGTGACGGACCATCACCAAAGGACAGGGAGATGCTGTCGTAGTGCGAACGCACGTAGAGCGCATCTTTGTGCGCCAGTGGCACATCGATCGTGGCGCCCGGACCACCGCGTTTGCCCGTGGACGGCACCCAGGATTTGCCCCCGCCCAAAGCAACCCGGATCGGATCGGCTGCGGGGTTGGTGAGAAACGCGTTGCCATGCTCGTATTCGCCTTGG
Organism: Pseudomonas sp. B21-019; assembly: GCF_024749225.1. Lineage (NCBI taxonomy): Bacteria > Pseudomonadati > Pseudomonadota > Gammaproteobacteria > Pseudomonadales > Pseudomonadaceae > Pseudomonas > Pseudomonas sp. B21-019. The sequence continues at coordinate 2,705,144 of NZ_CP087193.1, read as the reverse complement.
CTACCCACCAGGCAAGCTTTGCCATAACTGACAATCTTGTGTTCGCCGGCCAGTTCCTGGATGCGTCGACCGAACTCTTCACCCAGCAGCGGCGACGGTTCCACCAGTTCGGCCAGGCTCTCGCTGTAACGGCCGGCGTACGGGTTGTGAATCACTGCAGCGACGGCGTACTTGAACAGCGGCTCACCGTCAGCCAGTTGCCCGCTTTCGTTGGCCAAGGTTTCTTCGGTGAAGCTGTACCATTTGCGGATGTGGTAACTGGCAAAGTTTTGCGCTTTCATCAGGTTTTTCTCTTCTTAAAGTGGGTCGAGATCAAAGTTCCGGCTCGGCGCGCCGGCCGCCTTGAAGCGGGCCTTGCCCCGTGCGTCGTCGTGCTCGGTCTCGAGGAAGAATTCCATGCGATTGCCATCGGGGTCGTTGAAGTAAACACCGTTGCCGATTTCATGATCAGTGATCTTCACCACCTCGACCCCTTTGCTGAGCAACATGCCGTAGAGCTGGCGCAGGGTGGTGAAATCACCGGCGATTTCCAATCCGTAGTGCTGCAATCCCAGGCCACCTTGATGGGCGCCGGGCTCGGCACGGATCAACGCGATGTCATGGTGTTTGCTACCAAACGCCATCATGACCCAGCTATCGCCCCGGGCACTTTCATGCATGCCCAGGATGTCGGCGTACCAACGCGCCGAGACATCAGGATCACTCACCCATAGCGATAAGTGAGTACGAACGACTTCGACTTTCATCGCGCGATACCTCAGTTCTTTTTGACGATGGACTGGTGTCCGGCCTTGATCTGCGCCACGGCGGGCGTCCAAAGCACATCGGCGATTTCACTGAACTCACGCCACTGTTTCTGCCAACCCACACCGCCGTTCTCGGACGTGAACAGGTGGCCGTACTTGGTACCGGCGAGGACTTGCCGAGAGTCAGCCGGGTTGATGCCGATGGCCCAGACGCAGGAATTGGGCTGCTGGGGAAGAGGCAGTACTTCCCAACTGACCGCCGCGTCATGGGAGACCAGGACCTTGCTGGTGGTGCCGGGGGTGCCGTCGGAAATGCTCAAGTACAGGCTGCTTTGCGTGCCCAGCGGCGCATTCATGGCGCGCACGTAGTAAAGCCCGAAGGTTTCGCGAGCCACAATGCCGGTCCAGGTCAGGCCTTCATCAAGGCTGCGGTAGACAGCGTTGACGCACACCACCACGATGACTTTTTCACCATGGTTAGGCAGCACCAGAATGTTGTGGACATCCGAGTTGTAGTCCCACAGCAGCCGATCATCGACTCGCGTCCAGGTATCACCGCCATCCCGGGAGTGAAACAACCCGCCCTCTTCCAGGCCGAACCATAGCTGGTTGCGGTCAGTCGGGTCATAGGCGAAGGCCAGCAAACGGGGCCGACTGACACCGTCGCAGAACTCCGGAATATCCACGGGTGCACGGTCCCAGTTCTGGCCACCGTCAAGGGTGCGCCACAGCACGGCACGCGACGGCGCACCGGTGCCGACGAAAATACGCTGCGCATCCTGCGGGTCGACGGCCACCTTCCACACCGTCTGCCCATTGAAGGGCGAGTCGACCTGCTGCCAGTGGCCACCGGTGTCATGGCTGACACACAAGCCAATGTCGGTGCCGGCATAAATCACCTCTGGCGTACCAGGGTGAAAGCTCAAGGATCGGGTGATCGCATCGAACTCCAGGTCCTGCCCCAGGCCAAGACGATGCCAGGTACGGCCGTCGTCGGCGCTGCGGATCACGGCCTGGCCGACGGTGGCGACCAAAAGGGTTCCGTTACTCATCGCTGTTGCTCCTCAAATGAAGATGCCACGGGTCAGGCCGCCGTCGATACCGATGGACTCCCCAGTCACTGCCCCGGCCTTGGGAGACGCCAGAAAACCAATCAGCCAGCCCATTTCGATAGGTGCCAAGGTGCGGCGAATCGGTGTCGCGTCGATGTAGCCTTGCTCGACCTGCTCCGGAGTCTTGCCCTGCTTGACCCCTTCACGCTCGTACAGCTCCTGGATATGCGGGGTATCCACCACGCCAGGGTGAATCAGGTTGACGGTGATGCCGGACGGACCCAATTGGTCGGAAAGGGTTTTGGTCATATGGGCAATGGCCAGGTTGCGCATGCCCGACAGCACTTTGCTGCCACGCCCGGTCAAGCCGCCGATATTGATGATGCGACCGAAACCGCCGGCTTTCATGTGCGGGGTCACGGCCTTGGCGCAGCGGAAATAACCGATCACCTTGGTGTTGAGGTCAGACAGCAGTTCGTCATCGCCGGCGTGCTCGATGTCGTTGCGCACCACCCCGGAAGGCGCCGCTGCACCGTTGACCAGAATGTCGATGCGGCCGAAGTGCTTGTGCGCGGCTTGCACCATGTCCGATACGGCGGACATCTGGTTGGTGTCACAAAACAGTGGCAGTACTTCGTTGCCCGTCTCGGCGGTGATTTCTTCGGCCGCTTGCTGGAGAAACTCCATGCGACGTGCGCAGATCACCACTTTGCAGCCTTCCTGGGACAGAAAACGTGCGACTTCCTTGCCTATCCCCATGCCACCGCCGGTGACGATTGCCACGCGGCCTTGCAATTCCAGATCCATAGCAGTTCCTCTTGTGATTATTCAGCTCAGGCGAGATCGACAAACACGCTCTTGGTCTCGGTGTAGGCGTCGATCACGTTTTTTCCCATTTCCCGGCCCCAGCCGGATTGCTTGTAGCCACCGAACGGCGAAGCCGGGTCGACGACGTTCCAACAATTGATCCACACCGACCCGGCCTTGAGTTGCGCCGCCACCCGGTGGGCCGAGCGCAGGTCGCGTGTCCAGAGGCCGGCTGCCAGGCCGTAGGGCGAGTCGTTGGCGCGCAGCACCAGTTCGTCGATGTCGGTCCAGCTCATGACCGTCAGGACCGGGCCGAAAATTTCTTCCCGGGCAATACAGGCGCGCTCGGCGCGATCAAGAAACACGCTGGGTTGAATGAAGTGCCCGCGCTCCAGGTGGGCAGGCCTGCCGCCACCACAGATCAGTTCCGCGCCCTCCTCCAGGCCACGCTGCAGGTAGCCGCTGACCGTATTCAATTGCCGCGCCGACACCAACGGCCCCATGCTGCTGGCCGGGTCCAGGCCGGGGCCCAGGACGTGGGCGGATGCGTGACGCTGGAGTTCTTCGAGGACCTGATCGAGCACGCTGGCGTGCACATACAGACGCGATCCCGCCGTGCAGACCTGGCCCTGGTTATAGAAAATGCCATCGGCAGCGCCCTTGGCGGCCCGCACGATGTCGGCGTCCGGCAAGATGATGTTGGGCGACTTGCCCCCCAACTCCAGCGACACCTTTTTCATATTGCTCGTGGCGCCTTGAGCGATCAGCCGCCCCACCTGGGTGGAACCGGTGAAGGCGATCTTGTCCACGCCTGGGTGCTGGGCCAGCGGCGCGCCGGTTTCGGCCCCAAGGCCGGTGACCAGGTTGACGACACCAGGCGGGAAGCCGGCGGCCTCGATCAGTTGCACCAACCGAATCGCCACCAACGGCGTTTGCTCGGCAGGCTTGAGTACCGCGACACAGCCCGTTGCCAGCACCGGGCCGAGCTTCCACACGCACATCGTCAGCGGAAAATTCCACGGCACGATCAACGCACAGACCCCCACCGGCTCGCGCAGGGTGTAATTGAGCATCGGAGCGCCACTGGCCGGCGATACGGGCAGCGTGCTGCCTTCGATCTTGGTTGGCCAACCCGCGAAGTAGCGCACGATATTCGCCGCACTCGCCGCCTCACCACGGGCGGTAGCGATGGGCTTGCCGTTTTCCAGGGTGATCAGTTGCGCCAGTTCTTCGCGGTGCTGATCAAGCAATTCAGCCAGACGAAACAACAGCAGCCCGCGCTGGGCCGGCGACTGCCGGGCCCATTCGCCGTTGAACGCTGTGCGAGCGGCATCGACGGCAGCGTCCACGTCACGCGCGCCGCCTTCGGCCACCTCGGTCAATGTGCTTTCAGTGGCAGGATTCTCCACCGCAAAACGGCGACCGCTGGCCGCGTCCTGCCAGGTGCCGCCCAGGAACAGACGACCGGGCTGGGACAACAAGGCCTGGACCGCGGGTAATAATTGGATCTGACTCATAGCCCTCTCCTTCACAGCGCCATTTCAATCAGGCATGGACCACTGTCGGCTTTGGCATTGGCCAAGGCTCGTTGCAGTTCGGCATTGGTGTGCACCGTACTGGCGGGTACGCCGTACCCTTTGGCCAGCGCCTTCCAGTCAATACGTGGGCGATCCAGCTCCGTCAGGCTCAAGGCTTCAGGGCCGAACTCGGTCACGCCAAAGCGGCGTAACTCGTTCTGCAGGATCGCGTAGCGATGGTTGGCTGCAATCAGGATCACCACGGGCAATTGCTCGCGGGCAATGCTCCACAGGGTCTGGATGGTGTACTGCGCGCTGCCGTCGGACTGCAGGCAGAACACGCGGTTGCCGCGCTCCGCCAGGGCTGCGCCGAACCCCACCGGAATACCCTGGCCGATCGCGCCACCGGTGTTGGTCAGTACACGATGCCGTGCGGCATTGGCCGAAGCCGTGAAAAACGGATAGCCGCAGGTGCCACCCTCCACCGAGACAATGCTGTCGTCCGGCAGTGAAGCCGCCAAGACTTGCCCCACTGACTGAGGTGTCAGTTCGGCATGGCCGGGTGGCAGTGCAACGCCGATTGGCGTGGGCACATAAGCGGGCGCATCGAGAGCGTCGGCCAGGGCCGTCAGTGCTCCGGCGACGTCGTCTCCCACCTCCGCCAACGACAGCAAACGCTCACGCTCTGCCAGGCGCGACGGGATGCCTTCGTAACCGAAATAGCTGATGGGCTCCGGCACGCCGGCGCAAACGACTGCGTCATATTGGTCGAGGATTTCGATGGCCACTTCCGGGAAATACGGCAGGCGATCCAGGTCCGGCAAACCGCCGCCACGGTAGCTGAGCCGAGGAAAGGTCTCGGCAAACAAGCGCACACCTGGCAGTCGGGCCAGGCGCCCCGCTGCTTCCAGACCGGCAACGGACAGCCCTTGATCACCCACGATAAACACCAGCCGCTGCCCATCACGCAGTGCCTGCGCCACCGCTTCGATCCGGTCACCGGCGAAACGCCGAACCGGCGCCTGCACCGCTGCGAAGTCACCCTTGTGAGCCACGGTATTGGCTTGCAGATCCATGGGCAAAATCAGGCTGGCGATCTGCCCTTTGGCCTGCCAGGCAGCCCGCACGGCTTCCTGCAAGTCTTCCCCTGTCCCTGACGCGGTGCGCGAGGTTCGCACCCAGCCAGAGACGGTCCCGGCCAAGGCCTGGATGTCACTGGCCAGCGGCGGGTCGTAATTGACGTGCCATGAGGCGTGGTCGCCAATCACATTGACGATGGGCGTATTTGCGCGGCGGGCGTTGTGCAGGTTAGCGATGCCGTTGGCGAAACCAGGCCCCAGGTGAGTCAGGGTCATCGCCGGTTTGCCGGCCACTCGGCCATAGCCGTCCGCCGCGCCGGTGCAGACCCCCTCGAACAAGGACAACACCGGCTTCAGGGCTGGTGCGTCAGCCAAGGCCGCCACCAACGGAATCTCTGTCGTCCCGGGGTTGGCGAAGCAGTATTCGATACCACTTGCCGCCGCGGCCCTCACTATCAGTTGTGCACCATTCATATCCGGCCCTCTTGCTCGAACGCTTGTCGTGTTTGAGATTTATCACACACAAGAGATGACAAAACAACCTATTTTTTTACATTAAAATCATATTATGAGATTTATGTAATTTTAACGCCTAAAAAAACCGCATCTGCGGTTATATTTCTCAGACACTGCAATGCGGTGGCTTTCCATGATCGGCTCGCCTACCTATAGTGCGTACCTGTTCGCCCCTACATGCATTCGCCCCCTACATGCGATTCCCTCACTAGGAGAAAAATGAGCAGTCTGAGCAAAATGCTGAGCGTCCTGGACCTCTTCGGCCCCCAAACGCTAAAAATCGCCCCCGACACCATCGCCGAACGCATGGGGTTGTCGCGGGCAACCGTGTACCGCTACGTCAAGGATTTGTGTGACGCCGGTTTGCTGACCCGAGTGGATGCCGGCCATTACGGCCTGGGGCCGCGCATCATCGAACTGGACTGGATGATGCGTCAGTACGATCCGATTCTTGTGGCGGGTCGTGAGTTGATGCACGAACTGTCCGAGGAGACCGGCCTTGCGGTGTTCGCCAGCGTTTTTTATGACGGCCACATCATCAACACCTACATCGCCGAACCCACTGACACCTACCGCTTTGCTTTTGGGCGCGGCCAACCGCTGCCGTTTTTTCGCGGTGCACAGTCCAAGGTGCTGATCGCCTTCCAAAAGGGCCGGCGCCTGCAACGCTTGTATGAAGAACACCTGGCCAATTCGCCCGACAACCCTTACGACTGGGCCAGTTTTTCCAAAGCAACGAAGAAGATCCGCAAGGACGGCTATTGCCTGACGCAGGACGAACTCAACCTGGGGCTCACCGGTATCGCCGCGCCCATCATCAATCGCGAAATCGATGAAGTGGTCGGCAGCCTGTCGGCCGTCGGCAGCAGCCAAAGTTTCAAACTGCTGCGTCAGGAAACGGTCATCGATATGGTGATGGAGACGACCCGGCGCATCGCCGAGAACATGCAGAATCAGGCCGCCGTGGTCGAGTAACAGACGACGGCTGTGCCGTCAGAACGGAACAGCCAGTGTCAATTGGCTGTATACGTTGGTGCCATTGCCCGCTACCTGATTGCCTCCGGTCGTTGCATCCTGCCTTGGCTGGTAGAACCCCATCAGCGGGGTAATGATCAGGTGCGGGTTGACGGCCCACTCGGCATACAGGTCCAGCTCACGCCCGTCCAGGTTCAGCGCGTTGCTTTTGCGCAGGGTGTCGTAATCAAAATACAGCGCACCCAGGGTCAGGTTTTCCATCGGCGTGGCTTTCAGACCGACATGGTGGATACGCGTATTGCTGTTGAACGGTCCAGCGTAATTGCCAGCGACTTCACCCTGAAACCACGTACCGTATCCGGTACTCAAACCGGTAAACAGTGAGTCCCACCGCTGCGAGTAACGGGTGTAGCGGTACGTCAGTTTCGGCGCCCAGGCGATGTCGGCGAAGGTGTAGCCGGCCTCGGCATACCAGGCTTTCTGCGGGCCGGCATCCTTGTCCTGCCAGGCGTATTCAAAGGCCAGGCTGGCATTCTCGATTCCGGCGTCGCCTTCACCGCGAACGCTGTAGACGTTCATGCCCTTGCGCTGCCGCTGAAAATCGCTTGCCCATCGATCGCTCACATCAAGGCCATGCACCCAGGTCAAGCCCAACGTACCCGCCTTGGCGGTGTAGTCCAGGGTGCCTGCGGCCAATTCGGTTTCGGCTTGAGCACGGTTGTCAGACTTGAGCCACGCCAGGCTGCCGTGCACCCCATCCTGCCCGCCCAGACGCACGACGGCGGTTTGATCGAAAGCGTGCCGCGCGGCCAGATAATAAGCACCGCCACGGTTCAAATGACCATCGGCAGGCCCTTTGCCCATGTTCGGCCCATCATCGTTGATCAGGAACCCGCGACCCAGCTTGACCACCTGGCGCCCACCGGAGACATCGACCCCATCCTTGCCCAGCACCGGGAACAGATCACCGGAGCGCCAGCCCAGGTAAGCATCTTCGATCTTGGTGGTGCGCTCGGTACCGAGGGAGTTGCCGGCAGGGTCACCATCCCCCCAGGTCGCGGAACTGACCAGGCTGAACGCACCATAAGCGGTGCCATTGCCAGCCAACGCCTGGTCGCCACTTAATCCGTACTTGATAAAGCCTTCGCGCCAGGTAGATCCCCCCGGCGTGCCGTCATAATTCTTGCGACTGTTGAACTGACCGAACACAGCCAGGATATCGGCGTTGACGTGGCGGCTCTCATCGGCGTACAGCTCGTACGCCTGAGCCTGGCTGATGGCCGAAAGCGCCAATGCACTGACAAGACCGCTCCTTGAACATTGAGTTCGTGATAGATAGCGCATGGTTGAAGCTCCTTATGGTGCGCGTGTAAATGGTGGACCTAAAACCGACGCAACCTCGCTGCGTCGGTTTCTTTTGCGCTGACTAGCGACAGTTGGCGAGGGCCGTATCCAGGGCGGACGCGATCATACCGGCTTCATCGGACGTGAGGGTTAAGGGCGGCGAAAGAACGATTTTATTTGCGATCGGACGCACCAGCACCCCGATGCGGCGCGCTTCATCAGCGATGCGTGAGGCACGGCCGGAGGCCGGATCGAGCGGCTCGCGGGTGGCCTTGTTCGCCACCAGGTCCAGCGCAATCATCAAGCCCTTGCCGCGCACTTCACCCACCACGTCATAGCGCTCGGCCAGTGGTTGCAACTGCTCCAGCAACTGCGCTCCCACCCTCCCCGCATTCCCCGGCAGATCCTCGGCTTCGACGATATCCAGTACGGCCAGGGCCGCCGCACAGGCGGTCGGGTGCCCGCTGTAGGTGTAGCCGTGCATGATCACACTGCTGAAACCCGGACCGTTTTCGATCGCATCGACAATGCGCTGGTTGAAGACTGTAGCCCCCATGGGGATGTAGCCGGCGGTGATGCCTTTGGCCAGGCACAGAATGTCCGGGGCGACGCCCCAGCCTCGACTGCCGAGCATGCAACCTGAACGGCCAAAGCCAGTGACCACCTCATCGGCGATCAGCAGAATACCGTGGCGATCGCAGACTTCTCGCAGACGTTTCCAATAGTTCGCCGGCGGCACGATCACACCACCCGCGCCTTGCACAGGTTCGGCGATCATCGCCGCAATGGTCTGCGCCCCCAGCAACGCGATCTGATCTTCAAGCTGGCGAATACAGTGGTTCGTCAGCTCCTCGGGGTCACGGCAATCCCAGGGGTTGCGATACAGCCAAGGCGTGTCGAGTAAATGGCAGCCCGCAAGCAGTTGCCCGTGGTTGTAATGGTAAACACCATTGCCGCCCACCGAAGTGCCGCCCATGTGCACGCCGTGGTAGCCGTTGCGCAGCGACAGGAAGCGGGTGCGTCCGGGTTCGCCACTGGCGATCCAGTATTGGCGCGCCATTTTCAGCGCGGTCTCCACCGCATCGGAACCGCCGGAACTGAACAGCACCCGCGTCATGTTCTCTTGGGCAAACATGGACGTCAGGCGCTCGGCCAGGTCGAACACTCGGGGGTGGGCGATGCCGTCGAACGTCTGGTAATACGCCAGCTCATCCAACTGCGCGGCGATGGCCGCTTTAACCGAAGGACGGTTGTGTCCAACGTTGACGTTCCATAACCCGCCTACACCGTCGAGCATGCGATGCCCCTCGATGTCGGTGATGTAGTTGCCATCACCGCGGGCGATGATCAAGGTCTTGGACCGATGCGCCGGTGCCGAAGAACTCATTGGGTGCCAGAATTTCTTCTGTGCTGTCTTATATTTCTCGTACATGATTCAGCTCCTGACTCAGTGTCACGCTTTCTTTTCGCGCACCGACAAGCCGCCCGGTACGGGGACGGATCGGTATTTTCGTGTTGGTTGAACGGTGCTGCGTGGGGCTTTAAAGCTTGTGGCTACCCAATGCCAGGTACCGCTCCGGCGACGTCTTGCGAAGTCGAGCCGCCAAGAACACGCCAGCCAGCAGGGCCGCGGGAATAATGGCGCAGAGACTGTATGACAAGGCCACGCTCGCGCCCGTCAGTACATCGAAATGCACCACGGCGAGTACCAGGACCGCCAACAGGGCAAGGCAAGAGAAACCGGGGAAAATCCGCCCACGCCAGATCCCCAGCTTGAGTTCGGGGTGGCGCCGGAAGAAGACGAATACCGCTGCCGAAGTGATCGCCATCAGCAAAATCACGCAAAGCGTGGCCAGGTTGGACAGCCAGGCAAACAGCTGCAGGATCGGATCGGCATCCATGGCGGCGAAAATCAGCACGACCACGGCAGAGATCAGGCTTTGCAACGCCGAGCCCATATGTGGACTCTGGTGGACGCGATGGGTAGTGCCCAGCCGGTGCGGCAACAGGCCGTCACGCCCGATCGCGTAGAAGTAGCGTGCCGCTGCGTTATGAAAGGCCAGCAGCCCGGCATAGATACTGACCATGAACAGCACCCGGATAATCTGAGTCAGATACGGGCCGACAAAGTGGTCGGACATGCCATAGATAAACGTCGTCGGGTCCTGCAAGGCCTGAAGCGTGGTCACGATTTTGTCCGCCCCTACGCCCACCACCATCGACCAGACCGACAGCGCGTAGAAACCACCGATCAGCAATACCGAGCAGTAAGTGGCAATCGGGATGGTGCGTTGCGGGTTCTTGGCCTCTTCGCCGTAAATAGTCGTGGCCTCGAAACCGATAAACGCCGCGAAGCAGAACAGCAAGCCGATTGACGGTGTGCCGCTGAACACATGGCTGCGATCAAACGAGTCGAGATTGATGCCACTGTCACCCCCGGTTTTAAGAATGGCGAAATCCAGGGTCAGGATGGCCAGATACTCGGCAATCACCACAATCGAGAGCAACCGGGCCGAGAGATCAATCTTGCGATAACCCAGAATCGCGATGCTGGCCATCGCCATCAACGAGTAAGACCACCAGGGTAACTCCAGGCCGAAAACGGTCGCCATGGTGCCACTGACCACGCCGCCGAACATGCCATAGAGGCCGACCTGAAGGATGTTATAGGCAAACATCGCCAGCACCCCCGCCGCCCCTCCTGCCATACCACCCAGGCCTCGGGAGGTGAAGGCATAGAAACCACCAGCGTTGGTGACATGCCGCGACATGGTGGTGTAGCCCACTGAAAACGCCAGCAACACCAGCAAAGCCAAGAGCAACAGCGCCGGTGTGCCCGCGCCATTGCCCACCATGATGCCAATGGGAAAGCCACCGGCAATGACACTTAACGGGCTCGCCGCCGAAACCACGAAGAAGATGATGAAGCCAACACCCAGGGCGCCACGCTTCAACTCCGTCGAGCTGTTGATCGGGATAGATACGCTCATGTTCTTGACCTTATTGTATGAGGCAGTCGCTGTGGGATCGGTGCAGTCAACCGCTCACTGTCACCGAATAGCTTATTGTTCTTGTCGCACGCTGGATTTGATCCTATGCCTCTCCGTGAACGCCTCGCTATCCCAAATCGGTAACATCGCAGACCCCGCCCCAAAACAGGTCAAGGCAACCTGCAGGCTTGTGCCGATTCGGGATAACCGCCTGGCTTTTCATGCCCGCAACATAGCCTCGCGAGGTCTTGACCCAGAGGCGGCCGCCATACCCTGACGTTGGAGGGATCGCCGTATCCATCCACTTCGGCGTAGGAAATCCAAGCCATGCTCTTCACTCGTCTTACCCTCCAGTCACGCATCACACTCTTGAGCGGGCTGTGCCTGCTGACGGTCATGGGCGCGTTGATCGGCGCCTCGATGTATCAGAACCAGCAAGGCGCCACGCTGTTGAAACAGCAGAGCAGCCAATTGCTCGGAGAGTCTGCCCTGCAAAGCCTGCAAGCCCAGACCGCTGACCACAGCCAACGAATCGAACGTTTTTTTAACGAAACAGCGCTCTATGGCCAGGGGTTCGCCCAGCAGGTCCTGCTATTGCGCGCACAAACGCTCAACGGTCGCTTGACCACGGAACAACTGCGCCACGACCTGATCGGCATTACGCGCCAGGCCCTATTGAACCGAGACAAAGTACTCGGACTGTATGTGGTGTTGCTGCCGGATGCGCTCGCGGGTAGCGATGCCGACTTCGCAGGACAGCGCGACCTGGCCAGTAATGAAAAGGGACGTTTTGCCCTGTATTGGTCGCAGAGCCAGCCGGGACAGCTGGTTCAGGAAGTGCTCAGCGAACCCCAAATCTACGCCAACACCGCCCCAGCCGACAGCGAACCGGAGAATGCCTGGTACCTCTGCCCCCAGGCACAGTTACGCACCTGTGTCGTAGAGCCCTATGCGGTCGAGGTGGAAGGCCGCAAAACCCTGATGAGCAGTATTTCCGTGCCGCTGATCGACAAGGGTAAAACCATCGGGGTCGTGGGCATGGATATCAGCCTCGACACCTTGCAGATGCTCGCGACCCAATTCAAAGAAGACCTCTATGGGGGCCAAGGCGAAGTGACCCTCCTGTCGGCAGCAGGCCGGGTGGCCGGCCATAGCGGTACCGTCTCCCAGGCCAGCATTGACGTACGGCAAACACTGCAAACCGTGGCCGCCAACCCACCGTGGCAACTCCAGATAAAGGTTCCGCAAGCCTTGGTACAGGCCCCCGCTCGAGCAATGCAAACGCAATTGGACGATAAGAGCCGCCAGGCCAACTGGCTCAACCTGTGCCTTGGATTGCTGGCAAGCGGCCTGGGGCTGCTGCTGATCTGGCTGGCCGCCTATGGCATAACCCGCCCGCTGCTCAAAGTTGCCGGCCTGCTGAATGCCATTGTCGAGGGCAACGGCGACCTGACCCAGCGTCTGCCGGGTGGCCGTCACGATGAACTGGGTCAATTGGCTAACGGGTTCAATCGCTTTCTCGATAAATTGCAGCCCATTATTCGTGACATTCAGTCGGCCTCCCTGGATACACGCAACACCGCCGATCGATCATCACTGGTTGCCCAGGAAGTCAGCGCAGGCATGCAAAGGCAGTACCGGGAGGTCGAACTGGCCGCCACTGCGCTGCATGAGATGAGCGCCAGCGCCCAGGAAGTGGCGCGTCACTCTCACCTGGCGGCCGAGGCAGCGGCGGTTGCCGAAAACGCGAGCCGGTCGGGCCATGAAATATTCGCCAGCGCTGTGTGCAGCATCGACCTCCTGGACCAGCGCCTCGAGACGACCCTCAAGCAGGTGCACACGCTGGCGGACAACAGCCAACAGATTGGCCAAGTGCTGGATGTCATCTGCGCCATTGCACAACAGACCAACCTGCTGGCCTTGAATGCCGCCATTGAAGCGGCCAGGGCCGGCGAACAGGGGCGCGGTTTCGCCGTGGTGGCCGACGAGGTCAGGCACCTGGCGAGCAACACCCAAAGCTCGGTCGAGCAAATTCGCACGGTGATCGAAGCGCTGCAACACCTGAGCCAGGACGTGGTGCACAGCACCCACCTGAGCCGCGAACAAGCCAGTCACAGCGTGGCTCAGGTGGAACAGACCCGTACGGCGCTGGAGCGTATCTCCAGCGCCGTGGACGCGATCGAACAACTGAACCAGCAAATCGCCAGCGCAGCCCTCGAGCAAAGTGCAGTCGTCGAAGACATCAGCCATCGGGTCAGCGATATTCGAAGTGTCAGCGAAACACTGACCACCCGCATGCAGGACGCCTCACAGGCCAGTCACTCGCTGCATGCCATGGCGAACCACCAGCAACAACTGGTGGGCCATTTCCGGGTGTGAGCCGATGGGTGAGCTGACAGCGCTTTGCGGAGAAAAAAGACAGGCCGTTCGATGTGCTGCCGGTGTTCGGGGGACTGATAACGACCCCTTCGCGTTGCAACTATCAAAGCCCTTTACCGAGGGGCAAGCCTCTCGGTAAAGGGCTGAGTGATTACTTAGGTGGCACGAAGTTATCCAACATTCGATTCACCGCCAGTTCCGCCAGCATGATGACCTGTTGAAGTGCCAGCAGGGTATTGCGGTGGGTGCCCTCCACCAATGCAGCAATGTCGCTGGCCATGACACTGGCCGAGGCCAGGTTTTCACACGTTTGAACCAGCAAAGCTTCATGGCCGACATCCGGCGCAACCATGTACATGGTGCTGGGTTTGCGTGGGGTGTTGTTTATGATCGCTGCCGGGTTGAGGTAGAAATTAAGGGCGCGCTCGGCGGCTTCGTGGAATTTCTTTGAATCGACGGATTCGTACGGGGATGCCGGATCGGTGTCCGGTTCCGGTGGATTGGGTGTCACTTTGAACATAGATGAAACTCCCACTTAGAATAAATAAGAGCCATCACCCTCGCTACCAAACGATGGGTGGCGGCCATACGCGGGTTGGTAGACCGGTCTAAGTAGGAAACCCGGCGCTCACAATGGAGCCCCACGCATGACCACCATATAAAGCTGAGCCCCAAAAAAGGGACTGCATAAGGTGTCGCCATGCGACTACTTAAAGGCGGGCTACCAAACCCGATCACTGTTTTTCAGTGACAGGGAAACGATATAGCCCGCCCCACAGCCGCACAAGCCAGCGGATTCTGGCGCACGCGTAGGCAACGACGCAAGGCGTTGTAGCCGTTAGGACGTAACAGTGGGTGTCCTTAAACACGCATCGTTAAACGTGTGAGCGCTTTCAAAAAAACGAGGAAGTGTCTGACATTTTTTGGGTTGTGTTGCTGCGGCCGCAGCTGTCGCCCGCTTAAAGGCATGCAGGGCGCGCACGACGGTGCAGTTTTTTGAATCGAGGATTTGGTAGGAGGATGCCGGATCGGTCACCGGCGGATTGAAAGGACGCTGAACGCGGCGTCGGTCCTTTTGAATGGAACCGTGCAGGGTCGAAAAAGGATGGCAACTGTACGCAGGTAATGGAGTCGTGGGAGGAGCTTCGCAATACCGACTTGCCCGAGGGCACCCTGTGTACAGTCACCATCAACATCAGGCATGGAGCTGCCTGTCCCGTCAAAAGAGGCACATGAAACTTAACGTGCCACGGGCTGCTCCGCCCGGTCACTGCGGCGGTGACGAGAGACAAAGTACCGGCGACCGCTTGGCCAAACAGCCGGCCGATTCCGTAGCGGGTGTAGGCAATAGCGTTGGATGTTGTAGCCTCACGAAGTCATAGAGCGTTTCACCGAGCACGTCCTATCAAGGCGATTCACCTTGTCTTTACGCCTAGTTCAACTTCTGAGCTTCCAGTTTCGCCAGGAAGTCTCGAATATTGTTCTGTACGGCGCGATTGACTGATTCCTTGAGTCGGACGACACCTGCGAAGGCGTAGCCTGGAGGGACGATGCCTTGGGTGGTGATCGTTTCTTCGAGCAAGGTTTCGCCCGTTTTGCGATTCACCAGCAGGTACTTTGCGGAAGCATCAGTCACCATGGTCACGCCAGCTGCCGGCGGATCCAGCTCCTGGATTTTGACGAAAAGATTCACTTTTTTTGTCGACTCGTCGTCGAACACCGAGCTCTTGTTAATGGCTTCTACTACTGCCCTTTCCCAGAGTTCGGGAATGCCCTCACCATCGGACGGTACATTTCCTGTTTGCTCATTGGGCGCAGCAAAGGAAACGGATACTGCACGAAGGTCCGCGTCCACTTTGTGAGTCGAGGGCGAAATACTTGGAACGGAGAAATTCAGTGGGGGTACAGATGTGCAGCCGCTTAGCAAAGCGACCAACAATGTACTGACGGCGATCCTTGAACGCATCCTGCTTCCTTTCTGCAAATGAGTTGATACGAGAAGAGCATAGTAGGCGTTAGCCCAAGTCGCCTTTGTCTCTTCGAGAGGCACCTACAACCTAGCATGCCACCAGAAAGCTTCCTGAGGTGCTGTTACATGGCCGCAAAGGTGACGAGCGCCTATTAATCATCCGGTACATGCAGGAAGGCTTTAACCTGAATGACGTCTGGAACATGCTTTCCACATCAACGTTGTACATGGAACGCGGTCTGGTTTAGCGCATTAGAGGGAGGTCCCGTTTTCATCGGAACCAAGGCCGCGATGGACTGGGTCGTAAATGATTGCTGATCTGCTCCCTCTCGCTTGCTTTTGGCTATGGGTATAGAGCAAGCGGTGAGTGATCAAAAAATTGCACACAGCATGAGTGGCCTTTTGATAGCATCTGAGTACCTACGAAGCCCCAGTCACCTAGGAGCGTCACTTTGATCAGACCATCTATAGATTCACCTAGCCTGTGTTACACCCTTTACTACGACGAGTCCAACAACCATCGAAAGTTTTATATCAACGAAAACAAGAATAACTACAACATCGACAATGACCCCAATAGAAAGCAGGCAGCGGCCACAAATTTTATGCTCGGTGGTGTCGCCCATAAAAAAAATGAGTGCAAGGCGAATGCGACTGAACTGATTGAAGGCCTGAAGCTTCAGGATTCTGTTAAAGAACTAAAATTCGGCGTCGTGGCAAGGGGGAGTTTTGATCAGACACTCAAGTCGGCACCGCTGAAAAAAATTCTCAAATGGCTGCTCGATAGCGATCTTTATGTTCACTATTTTAACTTAAACTTGGAATACTGGGCCTTCATCGATATTATTGACGACTGCACCCACCACTGCGTGCAAAACCACCGACTTGAATTTAAAAGTGATTTGCATTTCCGGGAGTATCTCGACTTTCACAAAGATGTACTCTATCGAGTCATCAAGGCAGACAAGGAAAAATTTATTGGCTTGGTGAAAGAGTTCCGGTATCCATTTATCGAAGGGCAAGAGCAGCCGTTTGTTGAGGCGTTACATAAATATGTGGTCGATTACTCCGTCAAACTGTTCATGCAACAGCCTAGACCTGATCGAGACGAGATAAATGCCTTCTTAAGCCTTGCAGAGCTCTTCTCTATCAGTCTAGATATTGAAGATATGACGCTAACTCTAAATCTGGAGGAAGGAGTCCTGGTCGACGGCCTCTCTGTTTTTTATCAGAACCGCGGGTTGATGCTTAGCCACTCCGAGCATATCTTTGACGACGAATTTTCTGTTGAGGACGAGATTGCCGTCTTGAATCGGAGTGGTCAGAGCCCAAACTTCAAATACAAGTTTGTTAAGTCGATCGAAACACCGCTGACGCAGATTTCAGACGTCGTTGCAGGGTTGTTTGCCAAGTATTTCGAGTTTATTGAAAAAAACACCCTGAGCGACCTCACTATTATTAGAAAAAAATTGAGCCCGCAACAGTTGGAGACCCTCAACTTGATAAGAGCGCTGATCGAAAAAAGCCATGATGAATGTGAGCATCTCCTGTTTTATGTCATGACCCTGAGTGAACATAAGAAACACGTTTCTTTCATGTTCCCCGACGTAAAGTTAGACTAGGCTGGTATGATCGCTGTGCGCTGCGCCAACGCGGCGCAACTTAATAATAAATAAGAGCTATCGACCACTCTTGGAAATCACATGACCACTGAAGCCAGTTCGCAACTGATCCCCGATGTGCCTCCCGCGGTGCCTGCCGTCCAGAATTGGAAATTGAGAAACGCTGACCGACCGAGGCATTCTATTACTGAATATCCTCTCTACACGGATTCTCACATCACTGGTCAAATCCACCGCGAGGATTGGCCGTACGCATTCCTGAATACCATTCCGGGTAGTACTGAACCCGGCCTGGTGCAGCACTCCTGCACGTTGCGAGTTGAAGAGTATATTCACTCAACTATTCCAGATTTTTCAGAGACGGATGACTCGCTCTACCATGGTGGCTTACTCCAGGATGAGATCGCTGCTCTAGCATCAATCTGTTTGGGGGCCAGAGTCAAAGCAGGCGGTATGAGCCGGATATTCGAAAGGCTTACAAAGGATCCGTTAGGCCGACCTACGGAATGGGACTATAAACGGCCTCTGTCTTTGACGGTAAACAAGGATCGTTTAATTCTTCCAGACGTGGCTGGCGTTCACTCACTCGATGAATTAATGCGATTTGAATCGTTGCCATCTTTAAATGCACCGCAATCAATTGCACTTATACGGGCTGCTCGGTTTTACCAAGATGCGTTATGGATTGTAGAGTCAGAGCCGAGTCTTGCTTGGCTTATGCTTGTATCCGCCCTTGAGACTGCGGCAAACCACTGGCGTACAGAGAACGGAACGGCGCCAGAGCGCTTAGCCGATTCGAAACCTGAATTAGTCGCTGGATTGATGGAATGTGGTGGAGACAAACTAGTTCAGTTTGTGGCAGAGCAGATTGAACACACATTAGGCGCTACAAAAAAATTCATCGATTTCACTCTGACTTTTCTACCCTCGCCACCATCGTCGCGTCCAAACGAATGTGATCAGATTTCTTGGGTACACGCGTCAATGAAGAGGTTACTTGGCTCTGTCTATAATTATCGATCTAATGCCCTCCATGGAGGCACTCCATTTCCTGCCCCTATGTGCGATCCGCCTAGGAAACTTGATGTTTCGAGTGGATATTCAGAGATCGGTACGACTGCACTAGCGGTTAGCTCCTACGGAGGGGTTTGGAAAGCTAAAGACCTACCCATTAACCTTCATGCCTTCCATTACATCGTCCGCGGAGCACTTCTCGGATGGTGGGAAAAGATGGCAAGAGAAGCTCAGTCGTAATTGTCGAAACTGGTAGGCAAAGAACTGGCTACACGGGAGAAAAATGTGGGCCGCTTTGAATGCCTTGCCAGATGAAAAGGCTATTTCACAAGTGGCTATTTTTTTGACTCTATCAAGCGATCCTAAGATTCTTGTCATCCTTGGGCAGCTGATCCTCATCACCCCTAGCAATGTTTGAACTTAAAAAGCTTCCTGGCTGCCTCAAAGTACAGGCTGTTCCAAGTGATTTTCCCTTCCAGTTTGTCGATGCCATCCGGCAGCACGATCAGCCCCACCATGCCAAGCCCTTGAAAGTCGCTCATCACGGTTTTGATGGTGCCCAGATCAATCGGTGTTTGGGGCTGCTAGATCAATGGATTCCGGTTGGCCGTCTTCGCTGAATTCGATGACGCCGGGTTCGCCTTCGGCCAGTTCGATGGGCCGCAGGCCTTTGACGGCCGGCGGTTGGGCGCCGAGGAAGCCGACGTGGCGTAGGTAGTAAACGCCGGGCACGGGGTTGTTGGCCGCGGTTGGGTGGTAGAAGGAGGCGGATACTTTTTTGTAGCTGCCCTTGGCGATCTGTTCGGCGAAGGAGGCGTCGTGTTGCGGGTGGCCGATGACCAGCGGGGCTTCGTGCAGGGTTGGGTTGTAGGCGGCGACGGTGGCGGCCAGGTCGGTTTCGGTGAAGTTGAAGGTGGTGCCGGGTGCCGGGTTTGAAGATGTGGAGTGGGGTCATGGGGGGCGCTGCGTTGTGATGATGTGCAGAGCTTGGCCGCTGGATGGGGCTGGGGCTTTTATCGGATTTATAGGGTTAGATTGGTGAGATTTTGCCGGTGGGGTACGTCACCACGCGTTTTGCGTATGGGGTAAGCGGTGACAGGGAAAAATAATCGCAAAACACCCAAGGCAGCGATCAACGCACACAAGCTATTGATTGGTATAAAAAATAGTCAGTTAATTAATTATTCCTTTTTTAAACCATGTCTTGTGCTGGCGGAAGTAACTGCCGTCTGCTATTGGTTATAGAAAAGCGTTGAGCGGGATGGGTGTCCTGCAGTGTCCGAGCTCAGCAGAAGGGATGTTTTGCTTAACTTACGGAGAAGATGATGCAAGGATCTCAACGTGCAATATTATTTTTCGGGGCAACCACATTAGTTGGGTGTAGTGTGTGGCACCCGATGGAACCACCGATAGCAAATGCTCTTGGGCGTTATGTAGAAAAAGGCAGCTTCGGTTCATATACGATTGGTGGAATCGCCGTTACATTAGATCCAACAATGGTGCGCACCGACGATTCAAGAGATACGTTTACAAAAAGCGAATACTCATCTTTCCACGCCAAGTTAATGGCCTCGTTCAACAATCTAGTCGGGGCCGGGGCGGATGTAAATTATGATGCCTCGAACATTGAGGTGTCTAAAGGGTGGAAAGTGATGCAAATTTCCGACCTTTCCATCGCTGCACCTCTGCACGCAGAATTTGTTTATAAATGCCTGACGAATGATGAGTACAGCTTTGAAGCCAGGAGCCTATTGGCCGGCGGAGCATCGATAAGCAGCTCTGAACTTGCCAAATCTTTTGGGACAGCAGAAATCAGCACTACTCCTTCAGCGCCGAACATTACAAAGGTCACAATAAAAAACCCTACGGTTTGCCTCTCTTACGTTGCGGCGCGCCTAGATCCGGTAGACAAAAGTTCAATCCCCAAAATGACTGCTTTCACAAAGACTGAAAATGGCATCCCAAAAACTGCATTTAATCTAGGTCATAACGGCTCTAGCGATCAAGCCACTCTCGATCTAGGTACCGAAGGACTCGATAACAAGCCGATGTTTAGGTTGATACATGCAGGCACCAAAGACGTTCCCTCATTGAGAGTTGAAATAGTTGACCTGACCAAACCAAAAGCGACTCCACATAGTGTAGTTCTATCTGAAACCACCCCTGGATCTCGAGAGTGGGAAGGAATTTATGGCCTTGAAAATTTCCAGTACGAGAGCATGAAATTTTTACTGGCTCGGTTAAAAATTAACGCAAAGCTGACTGCAGATAACACTGTTGAAGTGGCATCAGCGACGATTTTTGCTCCCACTTATAAGCTTTCTCTAAAATAGCTGATGTTTGCTTCGGCACGCATCGGCACGGTAGGCACTTTGCTGAGAGCTGCTTAGGTGCCAATAGGTAGGCCGGAGAGAGTTTATAAAGCATTTACGGAGTGCTCTTTGCTCGACCATAAGACGACGTGACTCGGGTTGTTGCTCGCGTCTCCTATGGCACAAGCATAAGCTCTTTACCTACCTTGCATTGCGCCAGAAGACGGGTAGTTCGCAGGTTAAGGTCTAGCCTTCGCTAGCCATTGGTCCGCTCATTATGTCACCTGCGAAGGTTATGCACCGAGTCGGTGGGGTTGGTCGATCGCTGCTAGCGTTAATGGCAACGATCGGCCAACGACCTACATCTCGGCATTGCAGCTACACCGAATCTCGCATCACCAGCCACTGCAGGAACTCACAGGTAGCGACTATGCCGTTCGATGAGCAACTGGCGATCATACATCTGCATGTACGGGAGCAGTGCCTGAAAGATTTGTTCGCGCTCATTTGCGCTGATCCAATCTCCGTTGCGACCGGTCGCTTCAAGCATGGCTCTCATCACGTAATCGGTGTTGTCACTGAGCGGAATAAAGTGAGCTTGTTTCAAAATATCGCTGATGGCTTCGCACAGGTCCTCATGGGTCTCTGCTGAGCTTATACCTAGGTTTGAGCGTATGTAGCCTGTGAACCCCTTACCGCCTTTGAGTAATAACAGCAGGGTTTGATACAAACCTGCCCGCTGGCATGCCGTAAACCAAGCGCGCTCGCTTCGATCACTATTGTAAAATTGCTGAAGCGTCTCCAATGTTTCCACGACTCCCAGCTTTCGGAACCTCTCTGCCTCTACCAACGGCATGCTCCGCACATCGGTGTAAGCATCTGCGCTGTTCCAAAACTGGGTGACGCGAGTCATCTCTGCGCGTGTTGCGAACGGGTGTAGCCAGTTTCGCCAATATCCTCCCATCCGACCTGCCCGCCAATGCCCCACTGCAGGTAACAACTCGTTGATGAGCCACCGATAGGTCTCCATACACGACCACCGGGTTTCACTATAAGCACGATAATTAGTAGGCGGCTCCCATAGGATTGCAATCTGATCCGTGCTGCAAAGATCCTCAATGACAGCTCCAAAGATAACTCCATGGTAGCCCGTGCTTGAAACCGGCATTAGTCTATTCGACGCATTGTGGAACATATGCCATTGAGAGCTGCCATTATTGGTGTCATGAGCATTGGCGAACTCAAGCATTAGCTCCCATACCCAAGCATCGACTTTGCAAAGTGCGACTCGCGTACCCAGCCATTTGACGAATGGAAAGTTTCGCGCCTCCCATTGCGTCTCGACATGGTTCAGGCTTTGTATGTAGTGTTTTGAGAACTCGTCCGCAGCATTGACCACCTCTTGGGCTGCTGTTTCAGGAAGGAGGAACCGGCAGTTCTTTAAGTCGATTATGTGGTTGTTAGGTTCTTGACTGGTTAGGCCTTGAAAAAAAGGGCGACATGTCGTCAGCAGAGGTTCGCCGTCATTGCCTAATAAGTTGTTCAGTAGCCAAGGTTGGTCCAGTACCACCATCACACCTTCAGTATCCAGCATGGTGATCGAAATAATAGCCGAGCCCGGATAGTCCTCAGGCGTGGGGAGCATGGCTGAGACATCGACCAACGGTTTTCTCAAGGACCAATACCGACCGATTGTGCTGCGAATTGTCAGGTCTTCCTTCTCAAACGCTCCGCTATCCAGAAACTCATGCGCCATTGCTGAAATTTCTGCTCTAGGGTCTCTGATCGCTTTGAGCAGCGCGTCATGAAAGCCCACTTTTTGCATCCACTGATTGCAGAACTGATCGACATGCGGACCGGAGAAAAAACGAGTGAGCACGTCTGGGGCGTTTTTGAGCTTTTCGGTCAGGTGTTCCGCTGTCCATAAATCCGCCTCGATTCCATGCGTCGATAATTTTCGCTTGGCCGCAATCCAAGCTCGGTCAAGAGAACGGATAGTGCTTTGAGCCAGGATCAGAGTGAAGCGTTCTGCAGATTCCGCCCACTCGCCAGCTAGGAAACGGTCCACCGCTATGGTCAGATCGCGGCCAGTGAAATTTCGCCAACACTTACATTCAAATACCGACAAACGATCCTTGTTTAGAAGCTCAAATGCGAATAAATCAATGCCATGTTGGGAGACGCTACCTTTGTTACCTAGTCGCTGACAGCCGGTAAGAGAGTGGTCTTTTTGTAGCAGCCACCAGCACATCTGCTCGAATGGCTCGGGGTACATGTCCTCGAACCGCAGCGCATTGGTTGTCTTGGGCGGTACGTATTGTTGCGCAGTAATCGGAGCGTCAGCATTTAGATGTTCGCCCCACTCCTGTGGAAATCGTTCGTGATTGCTCATGGGACCTGGATCGTTCGTGTAAAGGTTAAGGGAACCACGCACGCACGCGTGGGAGCAAGCCAACCCTTTACAGTTACTGCTCCAGCCTCATGGACCGTGGTGTGGCGGATAGCTGTCTTTCGTCGAGAGCCGCTACTGATCCAAAGAAGCAGTCAATCACAGAAATTGCCAACACGAAGCCGCCGCCCACGTTACATCGCTCTTTATTTAGCGCATGTAAAAAAGCGGGGAGCTTGCTCCACTAATGGGCAGCAAACCTCCTCGCTTATTTTTTAACTCTGGCTCCCTCACGCCTCAATTAGGTTTAATAATGTTTTTTGTACTTATATCAAGTAGCACTCAGAGATCATCTCTGTGCTTGCAAGTTTAGATTATTTATATTGTCTCCAGTTATGATGGCGACTAAACTTTTGGGAGACTCGTCCCTCTCCATTGCATGGTATGCAATCATTTGCATGATAACGTCCTTCGCCCTTGCATAGCTGGCACTCTACCGATTCGTATCTTGACCAATCATGATCATAGTAAAAGCCCTCGGTTACTTGGCCTTCACCACCGCACGGTGGACAATCATCACCATCATGCTGACCAGTGCCATCACAGAGCTTACACGTGACCGAATCATACTTTGACCAATCGTGGTAATCGTAAAAGCCCTGAGAGACTTGGCCTTCACCAAGGCATGGCGGACAATAATCACCATCATGTTTCCCACTACCATCACAGAGCTTACACGTGACCGAATCATACTTTGACCAATCGTGGTAATCGTAAAAGCCCTGAGAGACTTGGCCTTCACCACCGCACGGTGGACAATCATCGCCATCATGCTGACCACTGCCATCACAGAGCTTACACGTGACCAGATCATACTTTGACCAATCGTGGTAATCGTAAAAACCCTGAGAGACTTGGCCTTCACCGCCACAGGGCGGACAATCATCGCCATTATGCCGACCACTGCCATCACAAAGCTTGCACGTAACTAAATCGTACATGGACCAATCGTGATGGTCGTAATAATTCTGAGAGACCTGCCCCTCAGCGCCACATGCCGGACAATCCGCACCACCGTTCGTGCCAGCCCCACTACATAACCGGCAGTCAACCAATTTATAGGCAGATAGATCAATTCGATCCTTAATTTCTGCATCTATCTCTCCATCGCCTAAACATACGGGGCACGGATCGTAAAAACTGGTTGCGCCGTGCCCCTCACAGAGTGGACATATGTGCTCTTGATTTTGTTCTATGTATGAATCAATTGCAACACTTACGGATTCTGAACTGGTAAAGTTGGCATGATCGACTTCAGTAACCGAATAAGCTTCTGTAGATGTCGCAATCTTGTCCAAGGTGCTTTTGAATTCATCATCAGGTATGATGTTACGAACAATCTCATGAATCCCCAACAATGACTTGGCGGAGTTAAGGCCTGCAAGATATGACCCGATCAGATTTCCCTGAAGCTTCCACAACTGCCGCTGAAATATCTTTAAAGCGCCCTTGAGTATTAGAACTTCTTCCCTGTCGATGTTTGCGGGAATTCGAGCATTGTCATATTCCGTATGATGATCAGGGCAAAGAAATATTAGATTTTTGGGATGATTGCAGTGGGTGGCGGAGACGCAATCAATATGCGCAATTTCGCCGTGACTCTTGTTGCATACCGGGCAAGAGCTTCGTGCTTCGTGCCTAATTTCACGCTTTATTCCTTCTGGAATATGTGGTCTTTGTCCTTTATCAGTTTTTGGCCACTTACCTTCCATCTTTTGATTTAACCTAGCGAGCTCGTCTTGGTCGTAGTAATAGACCTCATCGCGTTCCTCATAGCTTATTTTGGTTCTATCAAGGATTCCATTTGAAGTGATCCATCGCAAAAGAGTCGGCGACAGATCAAATTTCAAAGCTGCTTCATACTCGTTAATAAAATTTTTCTTCATTTTAGAAACCACTGATATCGTTAGGTTGGCACTTTATGAGGAGGGCGGAGGGTAAACATCGCGATATATAAGAAAGCTCAGGCCGTGTAACTCTTTGACTGTGTTTGGCAAGTGATGCTTTTATTAAGAACATTGGGGCGTTCAAAGGTGATGCGAGCAAATGGCAGCAGCACACCATGTTGGTAACTCCCTTTAGCTAGATATTCGTCGATGTACAGCCACCGCCGCTGCCCAGGATCATGGGTTTTCCTCAGCGATTTTGATCAGGTAGTTGCCCATTCGTCATAGCGGTCAGGAAATTTAGAAACACGTCCGAATTTACATGCTCAATGCTCTTCGGAACGTTTTTTCATAAAATAGATGAGCCATTTTTAATCCCGACATCCATGATATGGCGAGTGGCCATAGCCTACCCTACGTCGCAAATTTGGGGAATTTTCTTGAGTCGAGGCTAAACACCTTTGGTAGCGACTTCCAGGTGGGCTAATGCTAAATCTAGGATGACCTTTTCCGCTTCAGGTTGCAGGTTGCTTTCAGCATCCATGGGCAAATACGGTCGGCCCGGGACATCCCCCACAGCTGCGAAAAATCAGCTTGATCCCCACCGAACTGTATCATCGCCGCATAGGGCTTGTTGCTACCCACCAGCGCCGAGCTGTCGGTGGCCTGGGTGGTGCTTGAGGCGGCTAAGCCGGCGGCGCTGACTTGCAGAATCTTGCCAGTCCAGTGACCGTTGTTGGCTCGGCGTTCGGTGGTGGTGTCGAAGAGTTCGAGCGAACGCGGGCGTCCTTCGTGTTCGAAGTTTTCTTCGGTTTGACTGGCGAGCTCGGCGGCCAGACTGTGCATGAGTGGCGTGAGGTCGCCGATGGTCCTTTCCACTTGGTTTAGGGTTTGGTGCAGGTGTTGGTGCTCTAGTTGGATGGTGAACATGGGATGCCTTCCATTTTGGGTTTGCGGTGCGTCACAGGCAGCATTGGGGGCTGAGTTTGGGGCTGCTGTGCAGCCCGGCGGGAGCAAGCTCCCTCGCCACGGGTGGTGCAACGGTATTGCACCGGCTGTCCCAATTTGTGCCAGCCTATCCCGGAATGGACCGGATTTATCTCGCTTACTCGCTGGGATTTATCTCAGGCCTGAACAGTGAGCGTTGCGTTTTTTTTGGGCCGCCACCCGCCCTCTCACCTCACTGCAAGGCGATACGCGCCGTCAGTTCCGATGCCGCGCCGGTCACCAGGTCACACAGGTAGCTCTGCTGAAACGCACGGAACCGCTCACTGCGCCCAACCAGGGTCATGCTCCCGAGGACTCGCTGCTTTTCGTCGAAGATCGGCGCCGCGACGCCACTACGCCCCGGGTGCAGTTCGTTTTCGCTGATACAGTAGCCCTGTTTGCGGATGGCGAGCAGGTTCTTGGTGAACGGCTTCCACTCCAGCCCCAGATGCAGCAATTCGGATGGGTTCGCGTGAGCATCGTAGATGCGTCGGATCTGGCGCGGCAGCAGATAAGCCAATACGACCCGGGAGGTCGCGCTGTGAAAAAGATCGATCGGCCGCCCCCTGTCACCACCGACCGGTCCGGCATCGGAGCCACGATGGATCAACACGTTGACCACTGAGTCGCCATGCCACTCGCTGACCAGCGCATCCAGGCCGGTATCGGCGACCAGTTTGTCGGCCAGGTCCCGGCTGCATGCCAACAACGGGTCGTAGTTCGCCATCTGATGCTCCAGCGTGACGATTCGCGGGCCGAGTGCATAACCGCGCGGCAATCGCTTCAAAAAGCCCGCGTCGCCGAGTTCGCGCAGATAACGATAGGCGGTGGCGGGCGTATAGCCGAGCTCCTGGCAAACGATGTCTACATCGATCACCGGCTGTTCCGGGCGGAACAGGTCGAAGACCATGAGCAGGCGGCGAAGGCTATTCATCTTTTTCTACATCCTTGTGGAGTCGACAGTCACCCCGCCGCTGAATGCAGCGGGCTGCTGTTCAGGCACGAGCGCAAACGGTGATGGCTGCGCGCGCGGTATGGGACGGCAACTCTGCGAACAGCTCCTGGTACTCCGCCGCAAAATGGCTGAGGTGATAGAAGCCCCATTGGGCAGCGGCATCGCCGATCGAGAGATGCGACGCGCGGGTGGACATCAAGGTTCGGCGTACACCGTTGAGCCTCACGGAGCGCAAGTAGTTCAGCGGCGTCGTCTCGGCAACCGAACGGAAGCTGTTCTGCACGGTACGCCGACTCACGTGGAGTCGCTGGCACAACTCGTCCACGCTGGGCACGTTCATCATCTCCGCCGTCGCCAGGCGGTGGCATTTCTCGACAATGAAGCTGCGTGTGGAGCTTGGGCTGCGCTGGTGCTTGTCGCAGGCCGGGTCGGTCATGAGTTGCAGCAACTCGCCGAGCATGGCCTGTTCCAGTTCCAGCTCGCGCGCGCTGTCGAGTTCTTCGTTCACCAGGGCCTGGGAGAACAGCGCCAGCAATCGGCGGCGAGCATCTGCAAAGCGCGGCGCGGAAACCCTGATCACCGGCTGACGCAGCAACAGACTGACCTCCTGAGCCGACGCCGTTTGCGCCAACGCCTGCTCGAACAATTCACGTTCGAAGGTAATGGACAGCAGCTCCATGCCTGTCGGCATATGGAACATGAACTCCTCGCCACCGTGAAGAAAGAACAGGCTGCTGTCGTCCACCTCCCGCCCCTGCATCCGAATCGAACCCGGGACGGTGATCGGCACGGCAAAGCACATCTTGCCTCGGGGTGCCACGCCGTGCTGCACGACACGCTGGTTGATCTGCTCGCGAAATACGTGGCAACGCGCAGTCGTCAACTGCATCAGCGAACTCTCGGTCGAGCCGGCGGTTAACTGGCTGTAGTCCTGGCTCCACTCCTGGACGGTGGCTGCATGGACATGGATGTCTCGAAAATGGCTGATACTCTGATTCTTCATGATGTACGGAAGCCTCTGCCAATATTCTTGTTTTTAGACCGCCATCCTATGCGCTATTTGCACATAGTGGAAATCCTGCAAATTCCTTGAGCAATTGTCAATTCGCTGGAACTTGCATTCGGGGCGGTCCACTCATGTGCCGATTCGGGATACCGGCCAGGGACACACAACGAGGATGATCGGCACACAGAAACCGACATCCAGAGGTCGTCATGAGTGAAGCCAAATTAGAATCCCTGCACTTCGCGGATGCTCCGCGGATTACATCCAGCACACTACCCGGCCCCAGGACCAGCGAAGCCCTGGCGTTGTCGGCACGTACCGAGTCGATGGCGCGCGGCGGCGGACGCATGCCTGTGGCCATGGACCGCGCCTTCGGCGCGACCTTCAAGGACCCCGATGGCAACACCTACATCGATTTGTCCGCCG
The DNA here is from genome assembly GCF_024749225.1 of Pseudomonas sp. B21-019. Lineage (NCBI taxonomy): Bacteria > Pseudomonadati > Pseudomonadota > Gammaproteobacteria > Pseudomonadales > Pseudomonadaceae > Pseudomonas > Pseudomonas sp. B21-019. Next base: position 2,677,113 of record NZ_CP087193.1, on the reverse strand, counting down.
GCGTGGGCGTCAGCAGCGTAGGCCGCTGCCACCCGAAAGTGGTGCAGGCCATCCGCGAACAGTCCGAAGTGCTGATGCATGCCCTGGAAGTCAACAGCACCCGACGCACCGAACTGGCAGCCAAGCTGTCCGAGATCGCGCCCGACGGCTTGCGTGGCGACTGCATCACCTTCTTCACGCAAAGCGGCAGCGATGCGCTGGAGGCCGCCATCAAGTTCGCCAAACGCATCACCGGGCGGCACCAGATCATCGCCTTCCACGGTGGCTACCACGGCGTATGGAACGCCTCGGGTTCCCTGACGACAGGCACGAACTACCGCAAGGGCTACGGCGCGCAGATGGGTGGCGTCATTCACGCCCCCTACCCTTATGCCTACCGTTTTCCCTTCGACACCACTCACAAAAGCGCCGAGCAGATCGCCGGCGAGTACGTGGACTACCTGCTGAACACCCCCTACACCGCCGCCGATGACGTGGCCGCCGTGATCGTCGAACCGGTGCAGGGCGAAGGTGGCTACGTGCCCCCTTCACCAGAATTCCTGAAGCTGTTGCGCAAGGCATGCGACCGTAGCGGTACGCTGCTGATCGTCGATGAAGTGCAGTCCGGCGCTGGGCGCACCGGCAAGATGTGGGCAGTCGAGCACTCGGGTGTGAAGCCAGACATGCTCACCTTCGGCAAGGGTATCGGCAGCGATCTGCCGATGGCCGGCCTGATCATGCGTTCGGACCTGGCGGCCGCGATTCCTGACGGATCAATGCCCAATACCTTCGCCGCCAACTCGTTGTCCGCAGCAGTGGCGCTGACCAACATCAGCATCCTGCAGGACCCGGAGCTCGATCTGCTCAACCGCGCTCACACGCTGGGGCTGGACGCGCAGGAATATATCCGTGGTTTCGACAGCCCGTTCGTTGGTGAAGTACGCGGTCGCGGCCTGATGATCGGTATCGAGCTGGTCGAAGACCCAGCCACCAAGGCCCCCCTGGCGCCGGAAAAGATCGGCCAGCTCATGGGCTACTTGCTGAACCACGGCGTGCTGATGATTCCCTGCGGTCGCTACAGCAACGTGATGCGTGTCATGCCCTCGCTGACGATCTCACGCTCGCTGTTCTTCAAGGCACTGGACATCTTCGGCGATGCCCTGGCTTCCCTCAAGGCATGACCTGACCACTGCACATCACTCATGGATCCCAAAATGACTGAGCACATGAATCACTTCATCGAAGGCGCGTCCTTCGAAGCTTCCGACGGCCGTCGCATAAACCTCGTCAACCCCGTGACAGAACAGGTGTACGGTAGCTCCGCACGCGGCACGGCTGAGGACGTGGACCGTGCCGTGAACGCGGCGCGCACCCAACTTGAGCATGGCATCTGGAGCCAGCTCGACGGCGCCCAGCGCGGTCGACTGCTGTCGAAACTGGCTGACCTGGTAGAGCGCGACAGCGAATTGCTGGCCGATCTGGACGCCAACGCCATCGGTCGCTCACCCATCGAACCGCGCCGGATGGACTTGCCCAACGCGATCGCCAACCTGCGTGCCGCCGCCGGCTGGGCCAACCAGCTCGAAGGTCGCACCATTCCCACCGGTGGTTACTTCGGCAACAAGACCCTCTCGTACACGGTACGGGAACCGGTGGGCGTGGTCGGTGCCATCGTTCCCTGGAACTCACCGTTGATGATCACGGTCTGGAAGCTCGCCGCTTTGCTGGCAGCAGGCTGCACCGTGGTCATCAAGCCTTCGGAGGAGACGCCGCAGTCTGCCCTGCACCTGGCGGCGCTGGCTCAGGAAGCGGGCTTCCCTGACGGCGTGATCAACGTAGTCACCGGCTACGGCGAGGAAGTGGGTCGCGCCTTGTGCGAACACCCTCACGTCGCCAAGATCAGCTTCACCGGCAGCCCCGAGGCCGGACGCGAAATCCAGCGCACTGCCGGTGTGCTGTTCAAGCGCGTGGCACTGGAACTGGGCGGCAAGAGCCCACAAATTGTCTTCGACGATGCCTCTTTCGAGGACGCGCTGCGCGGCTGTGCACTCGGCCTGTTCGCCAACCAGGGCCAGGTCTGTGCAGCCGGCTCGCGCATCCTGGTACAACGCAGCATCGCCGATCGCTTCGCCGCGGCGCTTGCCGATGCCGCGCGAGCAGTCAAGGTGGGCGACCCTCGGCAGCCCGGCGTACAGATGGGACCGGTGGCCAAGAAAGCGCAATTCGATCGCGTTAACCGTTACATCCAACTGGGCATCGACCAAGGCGCCTCGCTACTGGCCGGCGGTGTATCGAACCCTGAGCAGGGCTGGTTTGTCCGGCCGACCATCTTCGCCAACGCCCGCAACGACATGGCGATCGCCCAAGACGAGATCTTCGGCCCTGTCGGCACGGTGATCACGTTCGACAGCGAAGATGAGGCTATCGCACTGGCCAACGATTCCACATACGGTCTCGCGGCCACGGTCTGGACGACCGACCTGGTGCGCGCGCACCGCGTAGCCGCTGCGGTGAAGGCCGGTGCCGTGGGTATCAACTGCTGGAGCCCGCTGGACGCCAACCTGCCCTGGGGCGGAGTCAAGACCAGCGGCATTGGACGCGAAGGAGGGATTAGCGGCGCGTTGGCCTATACCGAGGAGAAGGTCATCACCGTGCTGCTGCCTGCCTGAGAACAAATCCCTGCACTGACGGAACCACCCCCGAAGCCTTGTGCCCTAACAGCTGAAAGGTGCGTCCTTGATGCCTTTGATGCTCAATGGAGAGACTGCAATGAACCCGATAAATCAAGAGACAATCGATCGGTATCCGACGTCCCTGCGGATTTTGCACTGGGTGCGCGCCGTGCTCATTGCAGGCCTCCTCTGGGCAGGCTGGCATATGACCGGTCTGAATGACGAAGTGGCGAGCAAGTACGAGCTCTATTACCCGTGGCACAAATCCTTTGGGGTGTTGGCGTTCCTGGTGGTCCTGACGCAGGTCGCCCTGCGTTTTCGGACCCCCGGGCTTCCGCAGCCGCTGGAAACGCTGGCGACGTATGAAAGGTTCCTGTCAAAGCTTACGCAGCGTGTCATGTATGCGCTGATCGTGATCGTGCCGTTGATGGGGTATTCAATGTCGAGCACCTACACGATGAGTGACGGGGTGTTCTTTTTTGGGGTCAACCTGCCGGAGCTCCTGCCGAAAAATGACAATTGGTTCGTCGTCTTCCAATGGCTGCACAAGGTGCTCGCCTACACCCTGCTCGGACTGATCCTGTTGCATGTCGCGGGCGCCCTGAAACACCGGTTTTACGACCGGGACCCTCAAAATGACGTCCTGCGCCGCATGCTGTGACTTGATGGGGCGTGGACGCAAAGACGTCCACGCCTTCATGGCTCTGAGCGGAAGGGTCCGGTAAAGTCCGCCGGCTTGACGCGTAACCCATCCTCCTGCAACAAATCCCCCTCCTTGATCGCCAGTTGCCTGGCAGCCTCTCATCGGGAATGCGCCACTGCTAGTGGCGCCCCCTGGTCAAGATTCCTGCAACAAACCTTCGTCATTACGGCGCGAGCAGCGACTCAGAAAGTCACCCACACGATGAACTGGAAGTAAGTGTTCGTTGATGCGCTCCCGCTCTGCTGGCCACCGTCCCCGAGCCATTTCTCAGGCTTGTAGAAGCCGACCAGCGGCGAGAGTGTGACGTTATCCGTCACCATCCAGTCCAGAAAAAGGTCGACCTCGCGGGCAGTGAAGTCTTTCTCATGCCGACGGGAGAGCTGGTGGTAGTTGAAGGCCATTGCGTTTAGGGTCAATTTCTCGGACGGCTTGACGGAGAGGAGTACGTCGTTGATCGCCATGTTCGAGGTCACTGAACCTGCGTAATTCGCGGCGATTTCACCCTGGTATCGCTTGCGAAAACCTCCCTGGAACAGAAAGTCGTAGCCTTCGGAATAGCGCGAATATCGATAGCTCACCGTCGGTTGCCATTGGGTGTCGGCGAAGGTGTAGCCCGCGTCGAAGAACATCGCCCGTTGTGAGCCCGAACGTTTTTCCTGACGTGCCACCTCGAATGCAAAGTCGGCATTCTCGATCCCGGCATTGCCCTGCCCACGAATGCTGTAGATGTTCATGCCCTTGCGCTCAAGCCGATCACCAAAGGCAAATCGCTCTTCAACATCGAGGCCGTGCACGTACGTCGAACCGATCGAGCCGATGGGCGTGGTGTAGTCGAGGGTGGCGGCCGCCACTTCAGTCTTCGACTGCCCGGGGTTATCGGATTTGAGCCATATCAGGCTACCGTGAAGGCCCTGCGTACCACCCAGTTTCAAGACTGCCGTATTCCCGAACGCCAACCGCGGGCCAAGGTAAAAGGCACCGCCACGATTGAACCGGCCATCCGTGACGCCCTCGATTGGGTTGAAAGCCTTCCCGGGGTTGAACCCGTCATCAGTGATCAGGAAGCCATCCACCGTAACGAGCTGGCGGCCAAAAGAGAAATCAACGCCGTCCTTGCCCAGTGCAGGAATCAGATCGCCGGACTTCCAGCCTAGGTAGGCGTCTTCCACAGCCGTTCTTCTTTCATCCCCGGCGGTGTTCCCACCCGCGTCCCCATCGCCCCATGTCCCCGTGCTGATCCAGCTGAGTCCGCCATAGATCGAGCCGGCATTGATCTTGTCCGTCGTGCCGTTGAGACCGTACTTGGCGAAGCCTTCTTGCCACCGCATTCGGCCGGGCTCCCTCTGCGGGTCGCCGATGTAGTTCTTCTCGCTGCCGAACCAGCCGAACCCCGCCCAAAGGTCGGCGTTCAGGACAGTGCCACCCTCGTCTTCGTTATAGAGCTGGTAGGCGTGCGCCTGCGGCTCAAACGTGCAGAGTGCAACCAGCGAAAGTAATGGGGCGTAATTGGCGGTGCGCATGACGTCTCTCCTGTTTTTATATTTATGAGGCGAGCCGCGAGTGTTCCGGCTTGGGTTGCGCGAGCGGTAACCCAAATCAGCACTTGCAAGGGGCTGACCGCCCCATCCCCCTTCGCGCGATACCTCCCCCGCTGCAAAACGTCCTCAGCGCCTTGAATGGTTGCCGTTTTGGGCTACGGCCTCTGAACGCAACGCCCCTATGCTGGGCCCCATAAGAATCATAAGAACCGAGGCACCCGTCATGACCCCTTTGTCACCCTCCCCGCTGTTGCGTCAGGGGCTTTGTCTTCTGACGCTCATCGCCTGCAGTGCCCTGCCGACTGTTGCCAGTGCCCACCATTCGTTCGCGCTTTTCGACCAGACCCAGACGATCACGATCAAGGGTGTCGTCGAGCGCTTTGCCTGGACCAATCCTCACATCACGATTTACCTCGATACACCCGGCCCGCCGGCCCAGCGATTCAAGATCGAGACAGGCAGCGTCAACGCGTTGCAGCGCACTGGCTGGAGCGCTGACTCGATCAAGGCCGGCGAGAGCGCCGAGGTGTCCTTCAAACCGCTGAAAAACGGTGAGCCGGGAGGGCTGCTCGTGGAGATCAAGATCGGTGACGTCGTGCTTTCGGGCGGCGGATGAGAGACGTCCCACCCCGCCTTCATGACGACCGAACTGAACAGACCAGCAGCGTGGAGACGTTTCAATGAGACCGACACGAATCTTGAACACGGCAGTGATTTTCCTGGGCGTCGCGCTCGTCGCCGGGATGTGCAACGCCGCAACACCTACGAAACCCCAAAACGATAAACACAACATCGGCACACGCCCCGACATCAGCGGCACCTGGGAAAGAACCCCGGACGACTGGTTCGGTGAGAACCCGGATGATCCGGTGCACCCCGGCGGACCGATGGACCTGAAGGCACCCTATGCCGACGAATACGCCGCGCTGAAGAAGAGACAAGCCGTGGCGAACGAGGCCGGAACGCCGTTGGCCACAACGAGCTCCAGATGCCTGCCCGAGGGAATGCCAACGTTGATGGCGGCGCTCTTCCCGATCCAGATCATTCACGACGACAAGCAAGTGATCGTCCTCGGCGAGTATCTCCAGCAGGTACGCCGGATTCTCCTGAACCAGGCGATGCCTGCGAAAGAGAAGCTGGACCCTAAATATCAAGGCCACTCGCGCGGCCACTGGGAAGGCGACACGCTCGTCGTGGAGACACAGCGCGTGCGAACGGACGTGAGCTTCTACGACGTTCCGCACGGTCAGGATATGAAGATCACCGAACGCATCAGGCTGAAGGGGCCGGATCACTTGGAAAACCAGGTCGTGATCGAGGATCCGCAGGTGCTCAACACCCCATATCGCTTCACGTTCGACTACAAGCGCTCCAACTACGCCATTCAAGAGTACGTCTGCGAGAACAACCAGATCGTGATCGACAGCGAGGGCAAGGCATCCCTCAGCCGCGAGTGAAGCCCCCATCAATAATCACCAGGAGGTGACCGGATGGAACGACTGACAACCATCAGCATCCTGCGGCCGACGCTGCAAAGCGCCCTGCTGTTGCTGATCCTCACGTCGAACACGTTCGCAGAGGTGCCGCTCATGCCCACGGCCATCGCGGTGCCGCCCTCCGGCAAGCCACCGCTCTCGTCGGCGAAACGCCCGGGCACCGAATACAGCGACCTGGACAAGTACGGCTACGTCGAGGAGGAGTTTTACCTGCAAGGCGTCGCCCCAGCCATTACCGCCTCGGGCAAAACCCTGTTGGAGGCGCCTTACACCACCCGCATTCTGGTGCGCAAACCGGCTGACCCCGCGCGCTTCAATGGCACGGTCGTGATCGAGCCGTTCAGCTGGTTCGGCGAGCGCGCTGCGGGATGGATCCTGACTCGCGACTACTTGCTGCGCCGCGGCTACGCGTACGTCGGCTACACGCTGAATGTGAACAAGCCGCCAGTCGATCCCAAGTTCATCTCGGACTCCCCGGCTGCCGAGGCCGAGCAGATCGCTCAATACGGACGGATCGTGAACTTCGAGTTCATGCGCCGCTTCGACTTTGCACGCTACGCGCCGCTGGGCAGCTATTACGACCCGGAACACTTCACCCGCGGTGAAGCTCCCGATCCGTTCGCTCCACAGTCCCAGGGCATCGGGGCGCAACTGGCGTTGCTGCTGAAAACCAATGCAGCGCAAAGCCCGTTGGCAGGTCTCGACGTTAAACGCATCTACGTCAATAGCTGGGCCGTGACCGCGCAAGTCTGGATGGACTACCTCGACCAGGGCCGGCACCAGCAATGGCGTATGCCCGACGCAAGGCCGCTGATCGATGCCTACATGACCGGCCGCATGGCCTACGGAGAAGTGGGCGGCGACGTCATCCGGGTGCCGCGCCATACGCCCGATGGCGTGCCGTTCGTGACCGTCTACAGCCAGTCCGAACTGATGCACGACGTGATCGAAGGCATCAACCTGCCGCCGGACACCGACAGCCCGCAGGTTCGTTACTACGAAGTGACCGGCATGCCGCATCTGCGGCTGGCCGATCTCGGTACGGAGCATACCGAACAGCTTGCTGCCGACATCGGCAAGGGCGACGACCCACGGTGCCGGACGCTGTACGACGAACCGGCGGAGCTGGTCGTCTCGGCGCTTCTGGATCGCATGGACCAATGGGTACGCAAGGGCAAACCCATGCCCAATGCTCCGAGGGTCGCCCGCGATGGCAAGACCGCCGCACGCGACCCTGTTACCGGAAACCTGCAAGGGGGCGTACGCCCGCCGTGGATCCAGGTGCCCAGTGCGACCTACCTCACGGATCAGGAGACCGGCTGCGGACTGATCTACGACACCAAGGTGCCTTACTCCAGGGACGTCCTTGGCCAGCGTTATGGAAGCTTCAGCAACTACGAACAGAAATTCGAAGACGCCAAGGCCCTTTCGATCAAGGAAGGCTACCTACTGCCGGAGGATGCGGCGGGCCTGCGTTCGATCGCAACGCCTCAAGACTTCTAACCCATTGGGAAGAACAGCAAATGTCATCATCACTCATCATTGCCTGGATCTATGCGTCACCTTTGAGCACAGCCATCCGGGACATTCTCTGGATCATACCCACCGTCCAGAGCATTCATATCCTCGCTATCACAGTGCTCTTCGGCTCTGCGGTCATCTCCGATCTTCGGCTGGCGGGTGTGTTCGCCACGGACGAGCCCTTGCGTGGCGTCGTTCGCCGGTACTACCCGTGGATGCGCAATGCGCTCCTCGTCCTGCTCTTCACCGGGTTGATCATGATCATCGCCGAGCCTGATCGCGTACTCGTCAACTCGACCTTCTGGCTGAAGATGGCCCTGGTCGTGAGTGCGTTCACGCTGACCTTGCTTTTACGGCGCCCCCTTCTGCGCCCTGCCGACGATGCACAACGTGATGGCAAGCCTCCTCTTGTCAAGGCGCTAGCCTGGCTGTCGATCGGCTTGTGGTGCGTCGTCATCATCTGTGGTCGCTGGATCGCCTACGCGATCTAAGCGTTTTCAACGAAAGCTCCCAGGTATTCGCCATGGACATTCAACCAACACTACAAGCCCTCCAGGACACCTCTGTCGCCACCTTCATCCGAGAGTCGGGCTCCGCCTTTCCAACCCTTGAATCGGTGCATGTGATCGGCATCGCTCTTGTGTTCGGGACCATCGCCGTCGTCGATTTGCGTCTGCTCGGCGTTGCCTCCCATCGCCGCAGCGCGCTACGGCTGATAAAAGATTTGCTGCCGTTCACCTGGGTCGCTTTCGTGGCTTGCGTGATCACCGGCCTGCTCATGTTCGCCGCCAATGCCACGACCTATGCCGAGAACACCGCATTCTTGTGCAAGATGGGCGTGTTACTGCTGGCGGGGCTCAACATGGGGGTATTCCATTTGGGCGTCTTTCGCCGCATTGCCGAATGGGACACAACGCTAACGCCTCCCAGCCAGGCGCGTGTCGCGGGGTTCAGTTCGTTGGCATTGTGGGCGGGCGTGGTGTTCCTCGGCCGCTGGATCGCGTTTCTCTGATGGCTCGTCTATCGCCGCGTCGCGCATCTGGTGCAGCTATGCCCAGCGATCACGCAAACAGCGCAATCAAGGTGGTGCACCCGGTATCCGGCCGATGGGAATCGCTGGCACTGTTGCTTGCGGCCCTGGCAGTCATCGCCAGCGTGGCAGGCTATATAACGCTGCGCCCCCAGAAAGTCGGCCCACCGATAACCTTGAGCTGGCAGGTGCGTTCCTTCGATGGCCTGGGTGCGGTCGATCAGGCGATTCACAGCGCTCTGCTGCCGGCCGGTGAAGAAATCATCTGGTTCAACAACGATACCGGCGGCTGGATCACGCTGGAGCGTGCGCAGAAAATCTTGCTGCCGCCCTTCTACCGTGACGCCTTCTGGAAGACCAATGGCGAGGTGCAGTGGCAATTGATTCTGCCCGGCACTCACCAGCCGCATGCCGCTTCCGGCGACGTGCACGCCGATGCGCCTGTCACCCCGCCGGACCAGACCGCCAACAAGGTGTCGCAAGCCACCCAGGGCCAGGGCGCTACGGTCTATTACGGCTCCGCCGGCCGCGCGCCGGGCCAGAGCGCCTACCTGCTCGTCATCGGTCACGCGCATGCCGGTGTCATGTGGGCCAACCAAGCGACGATCTGGGTCCACCGCGACCCGAACGCGCCCTACCCTGGCATCGTCAAGCCCGAATCGCTGGTCGGCGATGGCTGGCGACAGGTCATCCCTTACAACGGTGCCAGCGAAGTCGAACGCGTAAAAGGAACCCAGCCATGACCGTTTCTACGAAACACCGCGCACTGTGGCGCCGATGCATCGCGCTATTGCTGCTGATACCCGCCATCGCACTCGCCAGCCCGGCTCCCTCTTCGGGCAAGAAGCTCAAGATCGGCGTCACACTGCATCCCTACTACAGCTTCGTGGCAAATATCGTTGGAGATCGGGCGGAAGTCGTTGCGCTCATCCCGGCGGAAGCGAATCCGCACAACTACCAGCCGCAGCCCGATGACATCACCCGCGCGATGAATATCGATGTTCTGGTCGTCAACGGCATCGGACACGATGAATGGGCCTTCCAGATCATCAAGGCCGCTGGCCGCGGGGCGACCCTGCCGATCATCCAGGCCAATGCCTCGGTTGCGCTCATTCCAATCGGCGGCGGCCAGGACGGCGTCAAGGTGGTCAATCCGCATACCTTTGTCTCCACCACGGCGGCGATACAACAGGTCTTCGAGATCACGCGCCGGTTGGGGGAACTGGACCCGGACAACGCTGCGGCGTATCGACAAAACGCCCTGGCGTATGCCGCGCGTATCCGGGCGCTAAGGGCCGGCTTCATGACCCGTTTCGCCGCGCTGGATTTGTCTTCCTTCCGGTGCGCGACAACGCACGCTGGCTACGACTACATGATGCAAGAGTTCGGCCTGTTCGTGAGTGCGGTGATCGAGCCGCGTCACGGCGTCGCGCCGACTGCGCGCCAGTTGGCCAACACCATCGACGCGATCAAGAAGGCCAATGTGCGTGTGCTTTTTGCCGAGAAGAATTTCTCCCTCGACCTGGCCAAGCCTATCGAGGCAGCCACCGGCGTGAAGGTGTTCGCGCTGTCTCACATCACCGGCAATACCTATAGCCCGGACGAATTCGAGGTGGCGATGCGCGAAAACCTCGAGACCTTGGCCGAAGCCGTTGAGTTTACGCAGCGATGAACGCGATGAAGGAGGAACCAGCGATGCGCGGCCCCGCCATAGTGTTCGATAACGTCTCCCTGCAACTGGGAGGTACGCAAGTGCTCGACAAAGTGAGCTTCCGGGTAGAGGCCGGTGCGCTGCACTGCCTGGTAGGCCCGAACGGCGGCGGCAAGACTTCACTGGTGCGTGCGCTGCTGGGCCAGATGCCGCATTCGGGGACGGTCCGGTTCGAAGGCGAGGTCACGACACCCATGGGGTATGTCCCGCAATTGCCGGACTTCGACCGCAACGTGCCGATGACGGTCAACGACATCATGGCCCTTCTCGGTCAACGCAGGCCGGCCTTCTTTGGCTCAAGCCGATCTGCCAAGGCGGCCAATGCCCAAGCGCTGGAGCGCACCGGCGTGGCCGGAATGGGCGCAAAACCCTTTGGCAGCCTGTCCGGTGGCCAGCGTCAGCGAGTGCTGCTGGCACAGGCGATCAGCCCGGCGCCCTGGCTACTGATCCTTGACGAACCGACCGCCGGCATCGACGAACCGGGTGTGCGACTGGTGGAGGCGCTGGTGGCCGAGCTGAACGGCCGCGGCGTCACCATCCTCTGGATCAACCATGACCTGGAACAGGTCAGGCGCATCGCGCAATCCATGACCGTCATCAACCGGCGGGTGCTGTTCCATGGTTCGCCCGACCAGGTCGCCTACCCTCTGGAGGCTACCCAATGAGCGCCCTGTACGAATTGATTCGCAACCAGCTCCAGGCGCTCGCCGCGAGTGGCATCCTGCCGCAACCGTTCGAGTACGAGTTCGTGATCAATGCGCTGCTCTGTGCAGTGCTCATCGGACCGCTACTGGGCGTGCTGGGCTCGATGGTGATGATCAAGCGCATGGCGTTCTTCAGTCAGGCCGTCGGTAATGCGGCGATGACCGGCGTTGCCATTGGCGTGCTGATCGGCGAGTCCTACACCTCCCCCTACTTCTCAATGTTCGGCTTCTGCCTGCTGTTCGCCCTGACGCTGAAGTACACGCAGCACCGCACCACGCTGGCCAATGACACGCTGATCGGCGTGTTCTTGTCCATCTCGCTGGCGGTCGGGGCCTCGTTGCTGCTGTTCGTGTCGGCAAAGATCAACACGCACGTAATGGAAAGCGTGCTGTTCGGTTCCATCCTGGCGGTCGACTACACCGACATGAACGTGCTGCTGGTGGTAACGGCGACGTGTGCTCTGCTCGGACTGCCGATGTACAACGGCATGCTGCTGGCCAGCCTCAATCCGAGCCTGGCACATGCTCGCGGCGTGCGCGTGCGAAGCGTCGAGTACCTGTTTGTCGTACTGGTCACCCTGGTGACGGTAGCCTGCCTGAAAATCATCGGCGCAGTGCTCGTCGAAGCCCTTCTGCTTATACCGGCCGCAGCAGCACGCAACATCAGCCACTCGCTCCCGGGGCTGGTCGTGCGCGCCATCCTGACCGCGACTTTTTCCTGCGTGGTCGGCATCCTGGCACCCATGCAATTCCACATTCCCGTACCGACAGGCGGCGCAATCGTGATCGTCGCCGCCCTGGTGTTCGTCGTCACCACCGTCATCCGCGCTACCGGGTCCCGGTTCAGAGGTGCCAGCGTATGAAATGGCTTTGCATGTCACGTCGACCCTGGCTAGCGCTGCTGGCACTGCTGCTGGGCAGCCCGCTTTCTGCCTTTGCGGATGTCGGCAAGCAGCAGGTGCTTGTCGCGCTGCCGGCGGTGTATGCGCTCACCTCGACGCTCAGCGACGGCACAACCCTCAAGGTCGCCCGCCTTCCGGCAGACGCTGCCGTGCCCATGGAAAGCCAGGCCAACGCGCTGTCGCGCCTGGACGCCGCTGCATTCCAGCAGGCCACCGCCGTGGTCACTCTGGGCAGTCTCTGGCGCGCGGATCCTCTGTACGCGACGGCCCGTCGCCACAATCTGCGAATCGTCGAGATTGATGCTTCGCACTCATGGGACACCATCAAACCGGGCGTGGCCGTGACCCGCGTGCCATCGAACGACGTTCCCTGGGCCGCTGCGCGCGACGTCGATGGCGGACTGTCGCCGTACGCCTGGCTCGGCCCCGTCAACGCCATGCGCATGTCGGCGATTATCGCTACCGACCTGGCACGCCTGTCTCCCCCCGATGCGCCTCGGATAGAGCGCAACCTCGCCGCACTCGAAGGCCGATTGCGCCAGCTCAAGGCCAACTACGGTGCCCGGCTGCTGGCAGTGCCGGATCTGCGCGTGCTGTTGCTGGCCGATGAGTTCACCTACTTGTTCGGCGAGTTCGGGATTTTTGTCGACGGCTGGTTCGTCCGACAGGACATCGACTGGAGCGACGCCGACCGCGCCGCACTGACCCGATACCTGCGCGAGCGTGACATCCACGTGGTGGTCCACAAGTGGGCACCGGACGCCAGGATTGCCAAGGCCATCGAGGACGGCGGCGCACGGTTGTTGATACTGGACGCCGGCAACCCGGGAATGCTCACCGACGCGGCCAACGGGTACGAAGCACTCCTGAGTTCGAACCTGGATTCCTTACTGACGGCCTTCGCGCCACTTGGCCCCAATACGAGCGGCGATCACAAATCGCCGCTCCAATGATCAACCTCGACCGTGGAGATCGAAGACCTTATGAAACCCCTAGGCTCAGCACATCGAATACTGATCGCCGGCGCCCTGGTGTTCTGCCAGGCAGCCTTCGCTCATGGCCCCGTCTTCGACTGCTACATCGAGAGCGATGATCTGGTGAAGTGCGAGGCGGGTTACACCGACGGCAGCTCCGCCGCTGGCAGAAAAATCCATGTCCAGGACACCAGCAACAAGGTGTTGCTCGAAGGAAGCGTCGATAAAGACAACAGCTACACCTTCCAGCCCCCCGCCGGAAAATACTCCGTTGTGTTCATGGGTGGAGACAACCATCAAGCCACGATTCAGTCCTCCGACATTTCAAAGTGAAATCGACCATGCCGATCAAACGACGACTGCTCCAGGCACTTGCCGCCGTAACATTAGGCTGTCTGACAGGCGCTGCACAGGCCCATTTCCAGATGCTCTACGTCGAGGAAACGGCGCTGCCGCGTGCGGATAAACTGGAGTTCGCGCTGGTGTTCACGCATCCCTTCTCCGGCGGCCCCACCATGACCATGGATGAACCCCGCGCCTTTAGCCACATCAGCTCGCACGGCGGGGAAAAAATCGATCTGCGCCAATACTTGCGCCCTGTCCAGTGGCAGAGTCGCGATAACCAAACGACTGCCTATCGTGCGTCGATTCCGCGGGAGTTGGTTCGCTCACTGGGTGACCATATCTTCGTACTCGAGCCCGAGCCCTACCTGGAAACCGAGGAAGACGTCTACATCCAACAGTTCACCAAGCTGATCGTGAACGTGGGCGGAGTACCCGGCAACTGGGCAGAACCACAAGGGTTGCCGGTTGAGATCCAGCCACTGAACAAGCCTTATGCAAACTGGACAGGCGGAGTGTTCCGCGCCTTGGTGCTGGCCGATGGCAAGCCCGTTCCGTTCGCCGAAATCGAAATCGAATACATCAACCATTCCGTCGATATCGAGAAAAACGCCTTCGGCCAGCAAGACTATGTAACGGCACCTCAAGCTTCATTCAAGTCCCTGAGCACCTACACGGACGCCCAGGGCGTCGTGACCATCGGCCTGCCCCGGGCCGGCTGGTGGGGTATTGCAGCGCTCGACATCGGTACAACGAAAACCCACAAGGGCAAGCCCTTGTCGCAAGACGCGGTGCTGTGGGTGCAGGCCAGGGATATGAAATGAAAAGCGCATAAAGCAACCGCGCCTGATAGCCCTCACGGAAAGCGCCCCCCGCCCCCTCAGAAACGGATAGATATCGCCTCGAATCCGGATAGATGCACCGCACAGAAAGGCTTTCAATCGGGTCGTGCCTAAAACTACAAAAAGGGTGTACCTGATGAACAGCTCTAGAAGCATTGCGCAGTGGCAAGATTACATTCAGGGTTGCCTGAATTTTCGGCCGGCCGAAGGTATTTACCGCGTCGCCCGTGACATGTTCACAGAGCCGGAACTGTTCGACCTGGAGATGGAACTGATCTTCGAGAAGAACTGGATATACGCCTGCCACGAGAGCGAAATCGCCAATCCCAATGATTTCCTGACGATGCGCGCAGGTCGTCAGCCGATGATCATCACCCGCGATGGGAGCAATCAGCTCCACGCGCTGATCAACGCTTGCCAGCACCGGGGCGCGACCCTGACTCGCGTCAGCAAAGGCAACCAATCTACCTTTACCTGTCCGTTCCACGCCTGGTGTTACAAAAGTGACGGCCGCCTGGTCAAGGTCAAGGCCCCAGGTGAATACCCGGAGGGTTTCGATAAAGCAACACGCGGCCTGAAGAAGGCCCGGATCGAGAGCTACAAGGGCTTCGTCTTTATCAGCCTGGACGTCAATGGCAGCGACTCGCTGGAGGACTACCTCGGCGATGCCAAAGTGTTCTTCGACATGATGGTCGCGCAGTCTCCGACCGGCGAACTGGAAGTACTGCCCGGCAAGTCGACCTATAGCTATGACGGCAACTGGAAACTGCAGCACGAAAACGGCCTGGATGGTTATCACGTCAGCACCGTGCACTACAACTACGTCTCCACGGTGCAGCATCGCCAGCAAGTCAATGCGGCCAAGGGCGGCGGTTCCGACACGCTGGACTACAGCAAGTTGGGCGCCGGCGATGCCGAAACCGACGACGGCTGGTTCTCGTTCAAAAATGGCCACAGCCTCTTGTTCAGCGACATGCCCAACCCGACTGTACGCGCCGGTTATGCCAGCGTGATGCCGCGTCTGGTGAAGGAGTACGGCCAGCAACAAGCCGAATGGATGATGCATCGCTTACGCAATCTCAACATCTACCCAAGCCTGTTCTTCATGGATCAGATCAGCTCGCAGCTGCGTATCGTGCGCCCGGTGGCCTGGAACAAGACCGAGATCACCAGCCAGTGCATCGGCGTCAAGGGTGAGTCCGACGCGGATCGGGAAAACCGGATTCGCCAGTTCGAGGACTTCTTCAACGTTTCAGGCATGGGCACTCCTGACGACCTGGTGGAATTTCGCGAGGCCCAGCGCGGATTCCAGGCTCGCCTCGAGCGCTGGAACGAAGTATCCCGCGGCAATGAAAAATGGGTCGAAGGCCCCACCCCGAACAGCGAGGTTTTGGGCATCAATCCGGTACTGACCGGCACCGAGTTCACGCATGAGGGGCTCTACATCAATCAGCACGGATCCTGGCAGCGCTTCCTTCTGCAAGGTCTGGCACAAAAAGCCCTGAAGTTGAAGGAGGTGTGAAATGAGCGCACTACAACATTCCATCGAACAATTCCTCTACCGCAAAGCCGAGCTGTGTGATCAGCAGGATTGGGACGCCTACATCGCCCTGTTTGATGAACAGAGCGAGTTCCACCTGCCGCAATGGGAGTCGGAGCATGTGTACACCACCGATCCCAAGCGCGGCATGTCGCTGATTTATTACTCGAACCGCTCCGGCCTGGAAGACCGGGTATTTCGTCTGCGCACAGGCAAGTCGGCAGCTTCAAACCCGATGCCGCGCACCTTGCATCAAATCAGCAATGTGCGAATCAAGGAGATCGATAACGGCTTGCTTGAAGTCAAGGCCGCCTGGGTCACGCTCTACACCCGGCAAGGGCTGTCCGAGCAGTTCTACGGCCATGTGACCTACCACCTCAAAGCGGACGCTGACAGCTGGAAGATCACTCGCAAGCACATCGTGCTGCTCAACGACACGATCAACTCAGTGCTTGATTTCTATCACCTGTGAACTGTGGGGCACGCTGTCATGAACCATAAAGTCGCTTTCAGCTTCGCAGATGGCAAGACCTCGTTCTTCGAGGTCAAACCCAACGAACTGCTGCTCGACGCCGCGCTACGCAATGGCGTGAACATCCCGCTGGACTGTCGCGAAGGTGTCTGTGGCACTTGCCAGGGTCGCTGCGAATCAGGCCAATTCACTCAAGACTACGTCGATGAAGAGGCCCTTTCCGAGCAGGATCTGGCGCAACGCAAAATGCTCTCTTGCCAGACCCGCGTGCAATCGGATGCGTCGTTCTATTTCGACTTCGATTCGAGCCTTTGCAACGCTGGCGCAACCCGGTTACTGCAAACGGTGATCACCGGTGTAGAACAGGTTTCGGCCACCACGGCGATCCTCCATCTGGACGCTAGTTCCCACCAGCAGCAACTGGACTTTCTGCCGGGGCAATACGCTCGACTGCATGTACCGGGCACCAGTGAGTGGCGCTCCTACTCATTCGCCAACCGCCCCAATCCCACCAACCAATTGCAGTTTCTCATCAGGCTCCTGCCTGATGGCGTGATGAGCAACTTCATCCGTGAGCATTGCCGCCCTGGTCAAACACTCGAGCTCGAGGCCCCATTGGGGAGCTTTTATCTACGTCAGGTGACCAAGCCTCTCGTACTGGTGGCAGGAGGAACCGGCCTGTCGGCCTTCCTCGGGATGCTTGATAACATTGCAGAAAAAGGTGGCTGCGGGCACCCGATCCAGCTGTTCTATGGCGTCACGCAGGACAATGACCTGTGCGAAACTCAACGCCTGGCTGATTATCGCGACCGCATCGCCGACTTCGACTATCACCTTGTGGTTTCGAAACCCTCCGTGGATTGGCAAGGTAAAACCGGATGGATTCCTGACCACTTCGACCGTCAGTCGTTCGACGCCAACCCATTCGACATCTACCTGTGCGGTCCTCCGCCCATGGTCGACGCGATTAAAACCTGGTTCAACGATCAGAAGATCGAGCAGTTCCAGATGTATTACGAGAAGTTTATCGATAGCAATTCCAAACATTGAGCAACAGGGAAATATCCGGAGAGGCATCCAGATATTTCCCTGATTTTTTAATCTGCGAGCTTTGGCATGCACTAGACGCCATCATCCGCTGTCTTGTCCGTGACGATGAGGGGCTCGATGCCCCAGTCTCCAGACAAATACCAATCTTCTCCGAACATCTCGGCCGGATGCATCGTACGGTCGGAGCCATTGCCGCATGCCAGGGACTTGGCCGGACAATACCGGTCGCATCCCCAACAGATCCGTTCGGGGTGCTTGGGGTTGACGGGGAAGTTCTTGGCCATTTCGATCTCCGATCATTGAGAGATGTCCTTCCAACCTACAGCCTTTGTGCAAAACCATCCTTGATGGATATCAAGAATCGACATCGAGCGACTGCCCTCCCTATCGCGATCCTGGAGCTAAGCTTCTAACGGTTTAATTGATCAAAACTTGATAACAATCATTATTGTTCGCAGCAAAGCTTCCTAGACTCGGGTTCCTACTCGTCAGTGCTCAGGAAGACATTATGCGTACCCACCTCTCACTCGCCCTGCTCTTGCTCGTACCGCTGGCTCACGCAAAGGAATACCCGATCGGGGAACCACAGTTGTGTCAGGGGCTGGAAGTCGGGGCGGTGTATCTGCAACCGATCGAGATGGCCCCGGCTGGCATGATGCGCGCTACTGTCGATTCTGATATTCACCTGGAAGCCGACATTCGGGCTACGGCGGACAATCGACAGGGCTTTCAGGAAGGCAGTTTCGTGCCTTACCTCAATGTCTCGTTCAACTTGAGCAGAGCGGGTAACCCGGACGAAATCAAGGGCGACTTCCATGCCATGGTCGCCAATGACGGTCCGCACTATGGCGACAATGTGAAGCTGCTGGGGCCGGGAAAATATCGGCTGACGTTCACCGTGCTACCACCCACCGGTCACGGCTCCCTCGGGCGTCATACCGATAAGGAAACCGGTGTGGCGCCCTGGTTCGAACGCTGCGAACTGCACTACGAGTTCATCTACGCCGGCATCGGTAAAAAAGGCGGCTATTGAATGAAGCGCCTGCATCTTGCCTGGCTGATCGTGGCCGGAACAGTTGCGCCGTTGACGGCGCATGCCGAGTTGCCGAGCTACGAGCTGACCCTGCGCGATGGCCACTTCTCCCCTGCCTTGCTTGAAGTCCCGGCCGGACAGCGCTTCAAAATCGTGCTGAAAAACGTCGGCCAAGGTCCGGCCGAGTTCGAGAGCACGCCATTGCGGGTTGAAAAAGTACTGTCGCCGGGCGTGACAACCTTCGTCGTCATTCACCCGCTCAGGCCCGGCCACTATCCCTTTTTCGACGAGTTCAATCCGCAGTTGCCCGAGGGCGGCATCCTCGCGAAATAACCTGTTAGCGCACGGAGCTTCCATGAATCAATCAATGTTCATCGTCTGGCGCGAAAGTGTCGAGGCGTTGCTGGTGATCGGCATTCTCCAGGCCTGGGCCAGCCAACAAGGCCAACGTCATCGCTTGGTCAAATACCTGTGGGCGGGTGTGGTGCTGGGGTTGATGCTCTCGGGCCTGCTGGCGGTGTTGATTCTGTTTGCCGGTGAGGCCATGAGCGGGTCGGCCAGTGAATGGTTCCAGGCCGCACTCGCGCTGGTTGCCAGCCTGTTAATGGTGCAAATGGTCGGCTGGATGCACCGTCACGGGCGCACCCTCAACCACGATTTGCGACGGCACGCCGATAGCCACCTGGCTCGACAAGGAGGCGCAGGTCTATTACTGCTGGCCATGCTCGCGATCAGCCGCGAAGGCAGCGAAACGGTGGTATTTCTCTATGGCGCCGGCGCCCGGTTACGAGGTCCGCAGCTCGGTTTGTTTGCCGTCGGCGGCGTGTTGGGGCTGGTGCTGTCCGCGCTGACCGTTACGTTGCTGCACAGCAGTCGCCGCTTCATTTCATGGCAACGATTCTTTGCCATCAGTGAAGTCATCTTGCTCATGCTCGGCGCAGGGTTGCTGATCAGCGGCACCGAGCGAATCGGCGGCCAACTGCTCGCCCTGGATGTGCCGGACGTGGTTTACAGCCTCGTAGGCGAATCGCTTTGGGACAGCAGCGCGTGGCTGAGCGACAGCCATGGATTGGGTGGCTTTTTGGCCGGCTTTGCCGGTTATCGCGCAACGCCCAGCGGCATGACCTTACTGGTATGGGTCGGTTACTGGCTGGCCGTCAGCGCCTGGCTACGCCAACGGACTGCGGAGAAAGTCCCATGCCTGACCTGAGCCGGCGTAATCGATGGCTCCAGCGCCTGGGTGACGGGATGCGGCGCCATGCGTCCGTCATCCGTGCGCTGCAGTGGGCTGTCGTACTGTTTTACGCGGTGCTGTTGGTGACCCCGGCGCTGTTGCCGCTGCCGGACAGCCAGGCACGGATACTCGACAACCTGACCTTGCTCGCGCAGTTTTTATTCTGGGGGATCTGGTGGCCGTTCGTGTTGCTGTCGATGGTGCTCTTCGGTCGACTCTGGTGTGGCGTTCTGTGCCCGGAAGGTTCGCTCAGCGAATGGGCCAGCCATTACGGCAAAGGCCTGGGTGTGCCGCGTTGGTTGCGTTGGGGCGGCTGGCCCACATTGGCGTTCTGCCTGACGACCCTCTACGGCCAATTGATCAGCGTCTATGACTACGCCCAGGCCGCACTGTTGATTCTGGGTGGTTCGACCGTCGCAGCGGTCATCATCGGGTTGTTGTTCGCCCGGGGCAAGCGGGTCTGGTGCCGTTACCTGTGCCCGGTCAGCGGAGTTTTCGCCCTGCTCGCAAGGCTGGCCCCCGTGCACTTTCAGGTCGATGAGCAACGCTGGATAGAGAATGCCGCACCACGCCTGCCACCACCCAACTGCGCTCCCCTGCTCGATATCCGCCGCCTGCAAGGCGCCAGTGATTGCCACGCCTGCGGACGCTGCAGCGGGCAACGCGGCGCCGTGCAGCTGATCGCCCGCTCCAGCAATCAGGAGATTCTTCACGCAACCGCGCAGACGTTGTCTCCTTGGGATACACGCTTGCTGCTGTTCGGCGTGATCGGCTTGGCCATGGGCGCGTTTCAGTGGACGGTCAGCCCATGGTTTGTCGCCCTCAAACAACACCTGGCCCAGTGGCTGGTCGAACGCGACCAGCTCTGGGCATTGCAGGACAACGCCCCCTGGTGGCTGCTCACCCATTACCCGCAACTCAACGACAGCTTCAGTTGGCTCGACGGCTTCAGCATTGTCGCTTACTTGAGTTTGAGTTCGATCATGCTCGGCACAGCGTTGATGCTGCTCCTGCGACTGACGGCTCGACTGGCGCGAGATCGCGCCCTGTATTGGCCTCTGGCGCTGACACTCACGCCTTTGGGTGGTGCCGGACTGTTTCTCGGGCTGTCGGCCACCACCGTCAAATTACTGCGTTATGAAGGTCTGCTGCTGGAGTGGGTACAGCCCGCCAGGGCCTGTCTGCTATTGGCCGCCATCGGGTGGAGCCTGCTACTGGGTTGGAAACGGCTGAAACACGAAGGTATTCCCCTGGCTCGGCGCGTGTCGGGTGGCGTTTGCCTGTTCCTCGCCAACGGCCTGATCGGGTTTGGCTGGTGGTTGCAGTTCTGGGGCTGGGCTTGAGTTTCCCCAGCCCCCGTTACCCCCGCAGCACGAAGGCTGGGAACAACTCGCGCATGGCCTCCCACAACTCTGGCGACAAGGCTTGCGCCGAAATGCTTGGCAGTAGCGGATCGAACATCCGCTCGGTGCGGACCAGTTGCACGGCGAAGCGTTTGACGCCGAGCGCACTCAAGCGTTTTGCCAGGATCAGCAGACGCGCCGGCTCGAACAGATGCCAATGCACGGTGGTGCGACATTCGTAGTCCACACCACTGGCCAGCAGATGCTCAAGGCTGCGCCAGTTAGCCGTTCCACTGCCCTCGACCCGGGTAATGGCCAGGCAATCTTCGGGCAACGCCTTGACGTCGAAACCGACCCAATCCGCGCCCGTGAGTGCCTTGGCGAAGGCGGCAGGCTTGATGCCGGCGCTGTGCAAGCCGATGCGAAATCCCATGTCCCGCACTTCATCCATGGCGCCGAGCAAGCCGTCTTGCAAGGTCGGCTCACCGCCGCTGAACACCACGGCATCGAGCAGGTCCTGACGACGTTGCAGAAACGCCAACACCCGCCGCCAATCCACTTCCTCACTGCCGCGAGGCGGAATCAGCTGCGGGTTATGACAGTAACGACAACGCCAGGCGCAACCCTGGCAAAACAGCACGCAGGCGAGCTGTCCCGGATAGTCGATAGTGGTCAGGGGCACCATGCCCCCGACCCGAAGCATTCGACTCATTGGCGCCCGGCCAGTGCCGCGCTTTCAGTGAAGTGCACCCGCTCGCGGTGCTCCGACTGTTTACCCGGATTGAATGCTGACACAGGACGGTGATAGCCCATCACGCGGGTCCAGATTTCGCAGCGTTGACGTTGAGCCTGGGGCAGTGGTTGCGATGCAGTCATGGTGAAGCTCCTTGCAGTTGAGTGGATCGAGATCAATGAACAGCGCCGGTTTTCTGCTCTTGCAGCAGCAGAACTTCGTCGCATTTGGGGCAGAACTCATGCTCGCCATCGAGGTAGCCGTGCACCGGGCAGATGGAGAAAGTCGGGGTCACGGTCAGGTACGGCAGGCGGAAACGTCCAAGGGCCTTGCGCACCAGTTGCTTGCAGGCCTGGGTCGAGGAAATCCGCTCGGCCATGTACAGGTGCAAGACCGTGCCGCCGGTGTATTTGCATTGCAGTTCGTCTTGAAGTTCCAAGGCCTCGAAGGGGTCTTCGGTGTAGCCCACGGGCAGTTGCGAGGAGTTGGTGTAATACGGCGCCTGCGCACTGCCCGCCTGGAGAATGTCCGGATAGCGCTTGAGGTCTTCCTTGGCGAAGCGGTAGGTGGTGCCTTCTGCCGGTGTCGCTTCCAGGTTGTAGAGATGACCGGTTTCTTCCTGGAAACGCAGCAAGGTGGCGCGCACATGGTCCAGCAGATTCAGGGCAAACTGCCGGCCATGTTCGGTGTGCATGCCCTCCTCGTCGCCAGTGAAATTGCGCAGCATTTCATGCAGGCCGTTGAGGCCGATGGTGGAAAAATGGTTACGCAAGGTGCCCAGGTAGCGCTTGGTGTAAGGGTACAAACCGGCATCCATGTGGTGCGCAATGACCTTGCGCTTGACCTCCAGGCTCTCCATCGCCAGCTCCATCAACGTGTCCAGGCGTCGCAACAAGCCACTGGTGTTGCCCTTGAACACATAGCCCAGGCGTGCGCAGTTGATGGTTACCACGCCGAGCGATCCGGTCTGTTCCGCCGAGCCAAACAAGCCACCGCCGCGTTTGAGCAACTCGCGCACATCGAGCTGCAACCGGCAGCACATCGAACGCACCTGATTGGGCTGCATGTCCGAATTGAGGAAGTTCTGGAAGTACGGCAAACCGTACCGCGCCGTCATCTCGAACAGACGGTCGGCGTTTTCACTGTCCCATGGAAAGTCATGGGTGATGTTGTAGGTCGGGATCGGAAAGGTGAACACTCGCCCTTTCGCGTCGCCAGCCTGCATCACCTCGATGTACGCGCGGTTGAGCAGGTCCATTTCGACTTGCAGGTCACCATAGGCAAACGGCATCTCCTCACCCCCGATGACGGGTATCTGCTCACGCAAATCCTGCGGGCAAACCCAGTCGAAGGTCAGGTTGGTGAACGGCGTCTGGGTGCCCCAGCGTGACGGCACATTGAGGTTGTAGATGAACTCTTGAATCGCCTGGCGCACCTCCTGATAACTCAGCTGGTCCTTGCGCACGTAAGGCGCCAGGTAGGTGTCGAACGAGCTGAACGCCTGGGCGCCGGCCCATTCGTTTTGCAGGGTGCCGAGGAAATTCACCATTTGCCCCAGGGCACTGCTCAAGTGCTTTGGCGGACCCGCTTCGACACGCCCCGGCACACCGTTGAGCCCCTCGTGCAACAGAGTGCGCAGCGACCAACCGGCACAGTAACCGGCGAGCATGTCGAGGTCGTGCACATGCAAATCCGCCTCGCGGTGGGCCTGGCCGATGGCCTCGCTGTACACCTCGTCCAGCCAGTAGTTGGCGGTGACCTTACCCGACACGTTCAACACCAGCCCGCCCAGGGAGTAACCCTGATTGGCGTTGGCCTGGACCCGCCAGTCTTCACGGTCCAGGTACTCATTCATAGAAGTCGCCACCTCGACCATGGTCCGGCGGTCACGACGCAAACGCCCGTGCTGTTCGCGGTAGACGATGTAGGCGCGCATGGCGAAGAAGAAACCGGCGTCCATCAATACCCGTTCGACCCGATCCTGGATCTGCTCGACGTGAAGTCTTGGCAGCCCTTCCAGCCGGGCCAGCACGGCCTGAAGCAACCCCTCGGCCTCAACCTCGGTGTACTCCCCTGTCGCCTTGCCGGCGGCGATCAACGCCTGGCGGATCTTGTCCGCATCGAAGGCGACCAGACTGCCATCGCGTTTGTGCAAGCGGTTACATCCTACTGAGATCAGTGTGCTCTGCATTTGGCCTCCAGATACTACATATAGATGTTCATACACAAACAAACACAACATGCAGTGAAGACTACGGACAAATTGCTGATCTGCAATTGATCGATATCAAGATTTGCCGGTGAAAAAAACCGCCCGAAGGCGGTGAAGGAAAAATCGGTGTGAACACTGTGGCGAGGGAGCTTGCTCCCGCTCGGCCGCGAAGCAGTCGCAATCCTGCAAGCTCGATTTGTCTGAATAATCGTGGTGCCTCATTTAGGGTTGCTTCGCAACCCAGCGGGAGCAAGCTCCCTCGCCACAGTGTTGTGTTTTACAGACCTGCTCAACCGCCACTCATGTTCATGAACCGCACAATCTGCACCTCCCCTTCGGGATTGAAGTCGTGGCGCAATGGCTTGCCGCGCAAGGCCTTTTGCACCGCATTGATCAGCGGCTGGTCGTCCAGCGGATAACGCCGCAGCAATCCGCGCAAGTCCAGCGCGTCTTCCTGGCCAAGACAGAGCAACAGCTTCCCTTCAACGGTCATCCGCACCCGGTTGCAGGTGCCGCAAAAGTTATGGCTGTTGGGTGAAATGAAACCGATCCGGGTATGGGGATGGCGCTCCAGGCGCACGTAGCGCGCCGGTCCGCCGCTGTTTTCAGTGCTGTCGAGCAACCGGTGACCACTGGCGATCAGCGCCCGGACCTCATCGCTGGAACAAAACGATTCGCCCCGGGAACGCCCGACATCACCCAAGGGCATTTCCTCAATAAAACTGATGTCGATGCGCTGATCGATGGCGTACTGCACCAACGCCGGGACTTCATCGAAGTTGCGCCCCTTCATCACCACGCAGTTGAGCTTGATCCGCTCAAACCCCGCGTCCCGCGCCGCTTCAATGCCACCCAGCACCTGATCGAGATCGCCGTTGCGGGTGATCGCGCGAAACTTCTGCCCGTCGAGGCTATCGAGGCTGATGTTCATCCGCTTGACCCCAGCCTCCGCCAATGGCCGGGCCAGACGGCCCAGCTGCGAGCCGTTGCTGGTCATCACCAGCTCGCGCAAACCGGGCAATGCGGCGATGTTGCGGCACAGTTCGACAATGCCCGGACGAATCAGCGGCTCACCGCCGGTGAGGCGGATTTTGCGGACGCCCAACCCGACGAACAACGTTGCCAGGCGCTGCAATTCCTCCAGCGTCAGGACCTGCTGACGCGGCAGGAAGGTCATGTTTTTCGCCATGCAATACACACAACGAAAATCACAACGGTCCGTCACCGACATCCGCAGATAATCGATCTGCCGTCCAAAACCATCCTGCATCACAGCGTTCATCACATCTCCCGGTTTGTCTCGATGCTCACTGCACCAGCGGTGAGTCGGCGCCCTGCAAGTGGATGCCACGAATATCCGCCGCTCCGATCAGGGTTTGCAGGTACTGCACCAGCGCTTTTTGCCAGACGCCTTGCTGCAACTGCGTGCGGATCGCCGTCGACACCACTTCATAGGGCAACGGCATGCCTTCGATCCGCTGATCGACACTGACCACATGCCAGCCGTAGCGACTTTCCAGCGGTTTGCTGGCCAGGCCCGGCGCCAGAGTGAACAGCTGACGTTCCAGTTCGGGCACGGTCTGGCCCTTGCTGATCTGCCCCAGAGAACCGCCTTGAGCCTTCGACGGGCAGGCCGAATATTTCACCGCCAGCTCGGCGAAACTGCCGGGAAAATCCGCCAGCCGCTGCAACAGGATTTCGGCCTGGACATGCGCCAGCGCACGGGCCTCGGCGTCGTCCGGTGCGCATTCGAGCAGGATGTGCCGCACCGCCAATAACGGTGCACTGTGGAAGCGCCCGCGATTGTTTTCGTAGTAGCGCAGACTGGTTTGCTCGTCGCACTGCGGCACGTTTACCTCGCGCTCAAGCAACAAGCGCGTGGCCGCTTCTTCTGCGTTCTCGCCAGGGCCAATCTCCAGCGACAGGCCGAGCTCGGCAATACGCTGCTGCAACAACTCGCGAATCACCAGCGCCCGGGCCGCCAGGAATACCGCTTCCTCGCGGCTCTCGGCCGGATGATATTGCAGCTCCTGGGCCATTGCTTCCGGGGTGATCGACACCTGGTTGACGCTGATGATCGGCCACTCCTGCTCGCTGCTGGCGATCAACTGCGCCGGGGCCTCCTCGGCAACCGCCGGCTCGACCGGCAGTGCTTCGAACTGCGCGATGTCGACAACGTCCGGCACCGCAGCCTCTGCTTGTTTCGAAGAGCCGCAGCCACCGCTGCCACCGTTACCACCACCACATCCACATCCACCTGACATGATTGCCTCCTCAGATTTTCTGCCGAACGATTTGATAACGGCGTCCCAGGTACCAGACCGGTGCACTGACGATGTGCACGAGACGGGTGAAGGGGAACAGCACGAACAGGGTCAGACCGAGAAACACGTGCAGCTTGTAGGTCAGCCCGACCGGTGCAATGGACGCCGCCGCTTCCATCGGCTGCAACAGCACGGTGTTCTGCGCCCAGTTGGCGAGCATCACCATCACCGAACCGTCCATGTGGCCGGTGGACGCGACGATCGTCAGCAGGCCCAGCAGCAACTGCGCCAGCAGCACCAGCAGAATCAGGATATCCGAAGGGCTGGAAGTGGCACGTACCCGAGGATCGGTCAGCCGCCGCTTGACCAGCATCAGCAGGCCGATCAGGCACAACAGGCCGAAGAACCCACCGGACACCATCGCCAGCAACTGCTTGTTCTCAGTGCTGATCACATGGTGATAAACCGACGCTGGGGTCAGCAGGCCGACAAAATGCCCGGCCAGCACGAACAGCACACCGATGTGAAACAAGTTGCTCGCCACGCGCATGCCGCTCTGGTTGAGCATCTGGCTGGAGCCAGCCTTCCAGGTGTACTGCGACAGGTCAAAACGTGCCCAACTGCCAATCAGGCAAATCATCAGGGCCACATAGGGATAGATCCCGAACAACAACAGGTTCCATTTAGACATTACCCACCTCCTGGGCCGGCACGGCGGCCGGCCCTTCATGCTGAAAATCCACCCAGTGCAACGGCACCGCGCTTTCTTCCCGGGCCTTGCCCGGTGCGCTTGGCAGTGAGCCGCAGCGCTCCTGTTGTTCGGCCTTGAGGAAGTCCACGGCCTCCTCTTCCCAGATCTTGTCGAGGGCTTCGAGGGAGTCGTCGCGCACCTCGGCGGCGACCTGCTCACGCAGATTGGCCACGGCCTGATGGGGCTCGGCCCCGGCAATCTGCAGCAGTGCCCGGAAGCAACTGGCATAGGCGCTTTCACGTTCCTCCAGACGCGCCGCGAGCAAGGCCAGCAAGTGCGAAACATCCGCCAGGCCCTCGCGGGCCTCGAGGTCTTCGCGGGTGGACAGGAACTCCAGGTACAGCGGGATATAGTCCGGCAGCTCCTTGACACCGATGGCAAAACCGGCGGCTTCGTATTGCGCCATCATGTCGACCATGGCCTGGCCACGGTCGCGGGATTCGCCATGGACATGCTCGAACAGCAGCAGCGACAGCGAGCGCCCCCGGCCGAACAGCGCACCGTAGTGCTCCTGCCCGTCCATCAGGTCATTGGCGCAGATCAGCTCCAGCAATTCGAACAACGCACCGCGCTGTTTAGGGCTGATTTCCCGTGACTGGATAATCGCCTGCTCCAGCTCGTCGCGCCCGGCAATCAAGGTTTGGGTCGGGTAGTCGAGCAGCAGCGAAATCACTTTGAGAATTTGCATGCTCAGTCCTCCCACAACTGGACGGTTTTCAAAACGTCGCGGCGGTTGGCTTTCTTCGCCCCGAACATATTGGTGTCGGAGCTGCCGCTGCAGCCGCTGCCGAAGCTGAAGCCGCAACCCGAACGTTCGGCAAAGGCGTCGCTCATGGCGTCTTCACGGTGGGCACTCGGGACCACAAAGCGGTCTTCGTAGTTGGCGATCGCCAGGTAGCGATACATCTCCTCGACCTGTGTCACGTTCAAGCCGACATCCTTGAGCACTTGCAGGTCCTGAACGCCATCGACTTGCTCGGAACGTTTGTAGGCGCGCATCGCCAGCAAGCGTTTAAGCGCACGCTTGACCGGTTTTTCGTCGCCGGCGGTCAGCAGGTTGGCCAGGTAGCGCAACGGAATGCGCAGGCTGTCGACATCAGGGATCACCCCGTTCATGCCGACGGTGCCCGCCTCGGCCGCGTTCTGGATCGGCGACAGTGGCGGTACGTACCAGACCATTGGCAAGGTGCGGTATTCCGGGTGCAACGGCAGTGCGAGTTTCCAGTCCACGGCCATTTTGTAGACCGGCGAACGCTGGGCGGAGTCGATCACCGATTGCGGAACGCCGTCCGCCAGGGCCTGGCGAATCACCGCCGGGTCATTCGGATCGAGGAAGATCTCCAGTTGTTTTTCGTACAGGTCCTGCTCATTGGCGGTGCTCGCCACTTCGCTGATGCGGTCGGCGTCATACAACAACACGCCGAGGTAACGGATGCGCCCGACGCAGGTTTCGGCGCAGACGGTCGGCATGCCGGCTTCGATCCGCGGGTAGCAGAAAATGCACTTCTCGGATTTGCCGCTTTTCCAGTTGAAGTAGATCTTCTTGTACGGGCAGCCGCTGATGCACATCCGCCAGCCACGGCACTTCTCCTGATCGATCAGGACGATGCCGTCTTCTTCACGCTTGTAGATCGCGCCGCTCGGGCACGACGCCGCGCACGCCGGGTTGAGGCAGTGCTCGCACAGGCGCGGCAGGTACATCATGAAAGTGTTTTCGTATTCGCCGTAGATGTCCGCCTGGATCTTGTCGAAGTTCTTGTCCTTGCGACGCTTGGCGAATTCGGTGCCGAGGATTTCTTCCCAGTTCGGGCCCCACTCGATTTTCTCCATGCGCTTGCCGGAGATCAGCGAGCGCGGACGCGCAACCGGTTGATGCTCGCCCAGCGGTGCGGTGTGCAGGTGCTGGTAATCGAAGTCGAATGGCTCGTAGTAGTCGTCCAGGCTCGGCAGGTCCGGGTTGGCGAAAATGTTCGCCAACACGCGGAATTTGCCGCCGATACGCGGGTTGATCGAACCATTGGCATTGCGGATCCAGCCGCCCTTCCACTTGTCCTGGTTCTCCCATTCTTTCGGGTAACCGATTCCGGGTTTGGTTTCAACGTTGTTGAACCAGGCGTATTCCATGCCTTCGCGGCTGGTCCAGACATTTTTGCAAGTGATCGAGCAAGTGTGGCAGCCGATGCATTTGTCCAGGTTCAGGACCATGCCGATTTGTGAGCGAATCTTCATCTCAGTTCTCCTCGATGTCGGTCGGCAGTGGACGCGGCAAGGCATCGCCGTCTGTGCCATCGAGCCAGTCAACTTTGGACATTTTGCGCACCACGACAAACTCGTCGCGGTTGCAACCGACGGTGCCGTAGTAGTTGAAACCGTAGGCCTGCTGGGCATAGCCGCCGATCATGTGGGTCGGCTTGAGCACCACGCGGGTCACCGAGTTGTGGTGGCCGCCACGGGTCTTGGTAGTTTCCGAACCAGGCACGTTCACGATCCGTTCCTGGGCGTGGTACATGATCACCATGCCGTCCTTGACGCGCTGGCTGACCACCGCTCGTGCGGTCAATGCACCGTTGGCGTTGAAGCACTCGACCCAGTCGTTGTCCTCGATGTTCGCGCTCTTGGCGTCGTTCTCCGAGAGCCAGACAATCGGGCCGCCACGGCTCAAGGTCAGCATCAGCAGGTTGTCGGTGTAGGTACTGTGGATACCCCATTTCTGGTGCGGGGTGATCCAGTTCAGGACGATTTCAGTCTCGCCATTGCTGCGCTTGCCTTTCACCCCGGCGATGGTCCGGGTGTTGACCGGTGGCCGGTAGTTCATGAACTGCTCGCCGAACGCCTGCATCCACGGGTGATCCTGGTAGAACTGCTGGCGACCGGTGATGGTGCGCCATGGGATGTCTTCATGGACGTTGGTGTAGCCGGCGTTGTAGCTGACGTGCTCGTCCTCGAGCCCCGACCAGGTCGGGCTGGAAATGATCTTGCGCGGCTGCGCCTGAATGTCGCGGAAACGAATCGCCTCGTGGGCCTTGGACAACGCCAGGTGGCTGTGGTCGATGCCGGTGAATTCCGACAGCGCAGCCCAGGCCTTGACCGCCACATGGCCGTTGGTTTCCGGGGCCAGGGACAGGATCACTTCTGCGGCATCGATGGCCGTGTCGATTTTCGGCCGACCCTGACTGATACCGGCAGCGGTTTCGTGATGGTTGAGCTCGCCAAGGAATTTCACTTCCTTGTCGGTGTTCCAGTTGATGCCCTTGCCGCCGTTGCCGTGTTTCTCCAGCAATGGACCCAGCGAAGTGAACTGCTTGTAGATGTTGGTGTAATCACGCTCTACCACTTGCAGGTTCGGCGCGTTCTTGCCCGGCACCGGGGCCACGCCGGCGGTTTTCCAGTCGGTGCCGCCAAACGGTTGGGCCAGTTCGCCCACGCTGTCGTGCATCAACGGCACGGTCACCAGGTCCTTCTCGACGCCCAGGTGCCCTTCGGACATGGCGGAAAACGCCTTGGCGATGCCTTTGTAGATCTCCCAGTCGGAACGCGATTCCCACGCCGGGTCGATCGCAGCCGACAACGGGTGAATGAACGGGTGCATGTCCGAGGTGTTCATGTCGTCTTTTTCGTACCAGGTTGCGGTCGGCAACACGATGTCGGAATAGACGCAGGTCGAGGACATGCGGAAGTCCAGGGTGGTGACCAGATCGAGCTTGCCGATCGCGCCCTCGTCCACCCATTCGGCTTCTTCGGGCTTGCAATCGCCGACCTGGCCGATGTCTTCGTTCATCACCCCGTTCTTGGTGCCGAGCAGATACTTGAGCATGTACTCGTGGCCCTTGCCCGAGGAGCCCAGCAGGTTGGAACGCCAGATGAACATGTTGCGCGGGAAGTTCACCGGGCTGTCCGGCTGTTCGCAGGCAAAACGCAGCGAACCGTCCTGCCACGACTTGACCACGTAGTCTTTGGGGTCCATGCCGGCGGCGGCAGCATCGCGGCAGATGTTCAGCGGGTTGGTGTTGAGTTGCGGAGCGCTTGGCAACCAGCCGGCGCGTTCGGCGCGGATGTTGTAGTCCAGCGCATGTTCGGGGAATTGCGACTTGTCGGCCAATGGCGAGAGCACATCGTGCATGCTCATTTTTTCGTGGCGCCATTGCGAGCTGTGCGCGTAGAAGAAGCTGGTGCCGTTCATCTGGCGTGGCGGACGGTTCCAGTCCAGGCCGAACGCCAGCGGCAGCCAGCCGCACTGCGGACGGAGTTTTTCCTGGCCGACGTAGTGCGCCCAACCACCACCGGTCTGACCGACACACCCGCAGAGCATGAGCATGTTGATCAGCCCGCGGTAGTTCATGTCCATGTGGTACCAGTGGTTCATCGCCGCGCCAACGATGATCATCGAGCGGCCACGGGTCTTGTCGGCGTTATCGGCGAACTCACGGGCGATCTGAATCGCTTTCTCGCGGCTGACGCCCGTGATCTGCTCCTGCCAGGCCGGGGTGCCGGGTACGCTTGCGTCGTTGTAATCCTTGGCAACGTTGGCACCACCCAGGCCACGGTCGATCGCCAGGTTGGCGGCCGACAGGTCGAACACGGTAGCCACCTTGGCCACGCTGCCGTCCGCCAGCACCACGCTGTGCACCGGCACACGGCGGTATTGCACGGCATCGCCGGCCACGTGCTGGAAGTGCTCTTGCGATTCACCGGCAAAGTACGGGAACGCCACTTCGGCGACGTCTTCACCGATCAGGCTGAGTTTCAGGTCGATCTCACGACCTTCGCCGCCCTCGCGAGGCAGGATGTTCCACTTGCCCTTCTCACCCCAGCGATAACCGATGGAGCCCTGCGGCGACACCAGCTCGCCGTTGGCATCCAGGGCGATGGTTTTCCATTCAGGGTTGTTGTCCTGGCCGAGGTTGTCGGTAAGGTCCGAGGCGCGCAAGAAACGGTCCGGCTGGTAGCCGGCGCCCGGTGCCTTGTCGACCATTTGCTTGAGCAGTACCAGCACCGGCAAGTCGGTGAAGCGCTTGGCGTAGTCGGTGAAATAAGCGCTCGGCTTGTCCAGGTGGAACTCTTTGAAGATCACATGGTTGAACGCCTGGGCCAGCGCCGCGTCAGTACCCTGTTTAGGGTTGAGCCACAGGTCGGTGAGCTTGGCGACTTCCGAGTAGTCCGGAGTGATCGCCACGGTCTTGGTGCCCTTGTAGCGAACTTCGGTGAAGAAGTGCGCGTCGGGGGTACGGGTCTGCGGAACGTTGGAGCCCCAGGCAATGATGTAGTTGGAGTTGTACCAGTCGGCCGATTCCGGCACGTCGGTCTGCTCGCCCCACACCATCGGCGA
Organism: Pseudomonas sp. B21-019; assembly: GCF_024749225.1. Lineage (NCBI taxonomy): Bacteria > Pseudomonadati > Pseudomonadota > Gammaproteobacteria > Pseudomonadales > Pseudomonadaceae > Pseudomonas > Pseudomonas sp. B21-019. The sequence goes on along the minus strand of NZ_CP087193.1, from coordinate 2,644,741 downwards.
GGCTGGAGGCAAGTCGCAGTACCAGTCGTAGAAGCTCAGGCAGGCGCCACCGATCAGCGACAGGTAACGCGCGCCGGCGGCGTAGCTGACCATCGACATCGCAGGGATTGGCGAGAAGCCGACGACCCGGTCGGGGCCGTACGTCTTGATGGTGTAGACGTTGGACGCGGCGATGATCTCGTTGACTTCATCCCAGCTCGAACGAATGAAGCCCCCCATGCCGCGCTTGCTTTTATAGGAGTCGGCCTTGGCCTTGTTCTCGACGATGCTGGCCCAGGCTTCCACCGGCGCCATGGTCTGCCGCGCCTCTCGCCAGAGCTTGAGCAACGGCTTGCGGATTTTCGGATACTTGAGGCGGTTGGCGCTGTAGATGTACCAGCTGTAACTGGCGCCACGCGGGCAACCACGGGGCTCATGGTTTGGCAGATCGTTGCGGGTACGCGGGTAGTCGGTCTGCTGGGTTTCCCAGGTGATCAGGCCGTTCTTGACGTAGATTTTCCACGAGCAGGAGCCGGTGCAGTTCACCCCGTGGGTGGAACGCACGATCTTGTCGTACTGCCAGCGCGAACGGTAGACGTTCTCCCAGTCGCGAGACTCTTTGCGAGTCTCTCCATGACCATCGGAAAACTCGTTTTGCTTGCGATTGAAAAACCGCAGTTGATCCAGTAAATGACTCACGGTGTGTCCTCTCAGGCTTGCTGCGGGGTTCTGTGCCCCGCCCACGCAATGGTTGGATTCGGGTCGGCTTAGCAGGGGGTTGCGGCGCCTTTGCGCGCGTACCACCACCAGGTCACGACGATGCAGCTCAGGTAAAAGCCGACGAACATGTAGAAAGCCATCTCAGGGCCGCCGGTCTGGGCCATCGAAGTGCCGAAGGATTTGGGAATGAAGAACGCACCGAAGGCGCCCATGGCTGAACTGAAACCCAGGACGGCGGCCGACTCTTTGCCGGCATCCTTGAGCGCCTGTTCGCGCACGGCTGGCGATTTCCCGGCCGAGGCTTTTTCGTGCTGCGTGCGGAAGATCACCGGGATCATCCGGAAGGTGGAGCCGTTGCCCACGCCAGTGGTGATGAACAGCAGCATGAACAGGCCGAGGAAGCCGTAGAAGCTGCCGCCCACGCCGTTCTGCGGCAAGAAGTGCATCACGCCGAAGACCATCGCGATCATCGCCACGAAGTTCCACAGGGTCACTTTCGCGCCACCGAGCTTGTCCGCCAGCCAGCCACCCAATGGCCGTACCAAGGCACCGACCAATGGGCCAAGGAAGGCGAATTTCAAGGCGATGACATCCGGAAAGGAGGTTTTGATCAGCAGCGGAAACGCGGCGGAAAACCCGATGAACGAACCGAAAGTCGCCAGATACAACCAGCACATCAGCCAGTTGTGCTTGCGCTTGAAGATCACTGCCTGTTCGCTGAACGAGGCCCGGGCGCTGGACAAGTCATTCATGCCGAACCAGGCCAACACCGTCACCAGGACGATAAATGGAACCCAGATGAAGCCGGCGTTCTGCAGCCACAATTGACCGCCGTCCGGCAACGCTTGCGACGAGCCGCCCATGAAGCCGAACACACCGAAGGTAATCACCAGCGGCACACAGAACTGCATCACCGAGACGCCCAGGTTGCCCAGTCCGGCGTTGAGGCCAAGGGCCGTACCCTGCTGGGACTTGGGATAGAAGAAGCTGATGTTGGACATGCTCGAGGCGAAGTTGCCGCCACCGAAACCGCAGAGCAAGGCAATCAACACGAACACGCTGTAGGAGGTGCTCGGGTCCTGCACGGCGAAGCCCATCCAGATCGATGGCAACAGCAGCGACGCGGTGCTCAGGGCAGTCCAGCGCCGGCCGCCGAAGATCGGCACCATAAAGGAATAGAAGACCCGCAAGGTCGCACCGGACAGCCCCGGCAACGCCGCCAGCCAGAACAGTTGGTCAGTGGTGAAGCTGAAGCCGATGGCGTTCAACCGCACAATCACCGTGCTCCAGACCATCCACACCGCAAAGGCCAACAACAGCGCCGGAATGGAAATCCACAAGTTGCGAGTGGCGGTCTGTTTGCCGCTACTTCCCCAGAACGCGGGGTCCTCGGGGCGCCAGTCATGAATGACCGGGCCTTTGTCAGGCGTTTGCAGAACGGACATGTTCTTCTCCTTGGGCAATGCTGGAAATCGGGGACGGAATCAGCAGCGGCTCTTTACCAAGCACCGGGCTTTTGCGAATTTCGCTGAAGTACATCCAGGTGAGGGAGACCCAGACCACGCCGTACATCAACATGAAGCAGGAAGAGCGCACGCCGGTGAGGTCCACCAGGGCGCCGAACAGGATCGGCAGCACAAAACCGCCCAGGCCACCCGCCAGGCCGACGATGCCGGACACCGCGCCCATGTTTTTCGGGTAGTCATTGGCGATGTATTTGAAAACCGAGGCCTTGCCGAATGCGAAGGCGATGCCCATGACGAACAGCAGCACGGTGAACAACGCTGGGCTCAGGCCAATGTGGAAATCCAGCGGGCCATCGATGGTCTGCACTTGCAGTTGGGTCTGGGGATACGAGAGCAGGAACAGGCAGATCCAGCTGACCCACAACACCCACCAGGTCACGCTTTGCGCACCCCAGCGATCCGACATCCAGCCGCCGACGGCACGCAGTACGCCGCCAGGCAGGGAGAAGCAGGCCGCCAGCAGCGCCGCGCTTTGCAAGCTGAAACCGTATTCCTGCACGTAGTACTTGGTCATCCACAGGGCCAGGGCGACGTAACCGCCGAAGACGATCGAGTAGTACTGGCAATAGCGCCACACCGCAGGATCCTTCAGCGAGCGCAGTTGCTCACGCAAGCTGGCGCCAGTGGCACTGCGGTGGCCCTTGTTTTCTGAGGTCAGGAACCAGAACAGCAGCGCAGTGATAAACAAGATCGCACTGAAGACTTTCGGCACCAGCTGCCAGCTGCCGGCGGCGATCAGCGCCGGGGCCAGGAACTTGGTCACCGCCGACCCGGCGTTACCGGCACCGAAGATGCCCATGGCGAAGCCCTGGTTCTCCTTGTCGAACCATTTGGCGACGTAGGCAATCCCCACGGAAAACGAGCCACCGGCCAGGCCGACGAACAAACCCAGTACCAGGAACTGCCAGTAGGCGGTGGCGTGACTGATCAAGTACAGCGGCGTGACGCAGGTCAGCATCAGCAGGAAAAACACGCTGCGCCCGCCAAAGCGGTCGGTCAGCAAACCCAGCGGCAAACGCACCAGCGAGCCGGTCAGCACTGGGGTCGCGGCCAGCAGGCCGAATTGGGTTTCGTTGAGCTGGAGCAGTTCCTTGATCGGCACTCCGAGCACGGCAAACATCATCCAGACCATGAAGCACACAGTGAAGGCCAGCGTGCTCATGCCCAGCACCAAGCCTTGTCGTACACGCGGTTGGTTCACAATGCTCTCCCGTCAATTAGCCATGGCGGCAGACTAGAGAGGCAAACCCCGCAAAAACTTGACCCAGGTCAACGATGCCCATGAGGGCCTAAGCCTATGCTTAGCCCGCCTACCTCCAAGGAGGTAGTGCAAGAAAACATTAAAAACCTTTATTTATCAGCTTGTTAAGGGTTTTAACCCACGCTTTTGCCGACAAGGAACTGTCGACAACTCTTTAGAGGTAGCTCGCCCAGGAACGGCGGCAAAACCCCACGCTGGAACGTGCATGCTCTGTTTTCTTATCGTTTTCCCGGACCTGCGCCGATGATCCGCTGGTTGCGCAGCTCCCTGCCCGCTCGCGCCGGGCTGGCGGTGATCCTGATCGCCGTGCTGGCGCTCGCCAGTTCATTGAGCGCCGGGCTGATCGCCTGGTTCAGCCAGGGCGATGCCGCTGCCATCAACACCGCAGGCTCGGTGCGCATGGAGACCTATCACCTGAGCTGGAAACTCGCCGCTGGCGTTGCCGACGAAGAAATCACCGCCATCATCGACAGCCTGCAAAACCGCTTGGACAGCCACTCTCTCAAAGCGGTACTGGAAGATGGCCCGCCCACCGCATTGCAACTCAGCTATGGGCAAATCCAGCAACACTGGAATGAGGATTTGCGTCCGGCACTGGAGCGCGGCGATGCGGCAGCCTTTCAGGCCCAGGCCCAGTCCTTCGTTGAGCAACTGAACCAGTTCGTCGATCTGTTGCAGCGCCAAAGCGAACAAAAGCAAGGCTGGCAACAGGCGATCCAGGGCCTGGCCCTGTTCACCACCATGATCGTCCTGCTGCTCGGGCTCTACGAACTGCAGTACGGCGTCGTTACCCCTTTGAAGGAGTTGGTGGATGCAACCCAGCGCTTTCGTCGCGGCGACTTCAAGGTGCGGGTCAACCATCAGTCCGAGGATGAGCTGGGCCAGTTGGCCATGAGTTTCAACACCATGGCCGAGACGATCGAGGAGTCGCATCGCACCCTGGAAAGTCAGGTCCAGCAAAAAACCCTGAACCTGCAACAAGCCAACGCGGCCCTGGAGCTTCTGTATCAAAGCAGCCGAAGCCTGGCCACACGCCTGGCCAATGCCGAAGGCCTGGATGAGTTGATTCGACGCTTCCAGCAACGCCTGCCCGGCTTGCGCCTGTCGCTGTGCCTGCAAGGACAAATGCAGGCACCGGCCCAGCAGTTGCTCGCCCTGCATGGCGCAAACATCCGGGAAGTCTGCGCCAGTAGCGACTGCGCCACGTGCCAGAGACACCCTAAAACCAACCCGCAAATCTTCAGCATCAGCAACCAGGGCAGTGAACTGGGGGAGCTCAAGGCGCACTTTGTCGACGGGCACCCCATGCAAGCCTGGGAAACCCAACTGATCCAGGCCCTGGCCAATCTGATCGGCACCTCGCTCTCGCTCAAGCGTCAACGGGAACAGGATCATCGCCTGCTACTGCTCGAAGAACGCACGATCATCGCCCGCGAGCTGCACGATTCACTGGCCCAGGCCCTGTCCTACATGAAGCTGCAAGTCAGCCGCATGCAGACCCTGATGCGCCGCGGCGAACCGGTCCAGACCCTGGAAACCGTCACCAGCGAATTGCGCGAGGGACTGAACAATGCCTACCGCCAGTTGCGCGAGTTGCTGACCACGTTTCGCTTGCAGATTCACGACGCGGGACTGGTACAGGAACTCAAGGACACGGCCGAGGAGTTTTCCCGTCGCGGAGAGTTCCAGGTGCACCTGCACGTCGACACGCTGGCCTTTCAGCTATCGGCCAGCGAACAAATCCACATTTTGCAGATCACCCGCGAGGCGCTCTCCAACTGCCTGCGCCACGCCCATGCGCAAAACGCCTGGCTGCAACTGCGCCAGGATGGCGAGACCGTCAGGTTGTCGGTCGAAGACGACGGGCGTGGGTTCAGTGGCAACGTCGATCAACGCGAGCACCACGGCCTGAATATCATGGATGAGCGGGCTCGCAGCTTGCGCGGCCAACTGCAGATATTTTCCAGGGAGCCCCAAGGCACCCGTGTCCAACTGGAATTCCACCCGGAGTTTCTCGGGCAGCAAACAGAAGGTAGCGCCACATGACCCTGTCCCCACAACACAAAATCCTGCTGGTAGACGATCACCCGATGATGCGTCACGGCATTCGCCAGATGCTCGAACTCGAAGATGATTTCCTGATCGTCGGCGAAGCCAGCCAGGGTGAAGAAGCACTCAGTCTCATTGAGCCGCTTCAACCGGATCTGGTTTTGCTCGACAACAACATGCCGCAAATGAATGGCATCGAAACCCTGCGCCGACTACGAGCCATGCACTACACCGGCAAAGTCCTGCTGTTTACGGTGTCGGACGCCGAAGACGATATTCGCGATGCCCTGCGCCTGGATGCCGACGGCTATCTGCTCAAGGACATGGAGCCCGAACTGTTGATTCAGTACATCCGCGATGCCCTGAACGGCGCGCTGGTGATCAGCCCGGGACTGACCCAAGTCATGGCGCAAGCACTGCGTGCTCCTGCGCGTCAGGCCGTGGTGGAACTGACCGAGCGTGAGCGTCAGGTGCTGAAAACCATCGCCAGCGGCTTCAGCAACAAGGTCATCGGGCACAAGCTGGGCATCACCGAAGGCACGGTCAAGGTTCACGTCAAAAACCTGTTGCACAAACTCGGCTTGCGCTCACGAGTAGAGGCGGCGGTGTGGGCCATGGAACATCTGCGCAACGCCGGCTGACGGGCATTCCTCTTTGGAGGTAGGCCTGCAGAGGCATAGGTCATCGAGCCTGCGCTCTCTACTATGGTCGTCAGCGGAGGTACGCCATGCTGACTCACCCTTCCATCGTTTTAACGTTGCGCCGTCATCATCTGTTCAGCCAACTGCCGGAGAAAGTCTTCGAGGAAGTCTGCAGCCTGGCCATGCTCAAGCGCCTGAGTTGTCACAGTACGCTCATGCATCAAGGGGATCCGGCCAGGCGCTTTTTCCTGCTGGTCAGCGGCCAGGTCAAGTTGTACCGGCTCACCGGCGAAGGCCAGGAGAACCTGGTGGAGATCATTCAGCCCGGCCAGACTTTTGCCGAAGCCTTGTTATTCAGCCAGGCTCGTCTGTATCCAGTGAGCGCCACCGCGCTGAAGGACAGCGTGCTGGTGAGCATCGACGGCAACCATTACCGCAATGCCCTGGAGGACCAGCCAAAAGTCTGCCTGGCCATCCTGGCGAGCATGAGCGTTCACCTGCACCTGCGTCTGCGCGACATCGATACCTTGACCATGGCCAGTGCGAGCCGTCGGGTGATCAATTTCCTGTTCCAGGAACGCCACCCGGTGACCGGCCAGATTGTCTTGCAGATGTCCAAACGCCTGGTGGCGTCGAAGCTAGGAATTCAGCCGGAAACCTTTTCGCGGATACTGCATCGCCTGGTGGAAAGCGGCCTGATTGCCATGGAACGACGCCACATCAGCATCCTCGCTGAAGAGGAACTGGCCGCTTTCCAATAGCCGGAATTGACCGTTATCAAGGCGCCCTGCCACACCTCTTGCACACTGACAGAGCCCATCCACGGAGAATGCAAATGCCCCATTCAACCCTGCCTTTGGTTTACTCCTGCTCAGGCTGCTCCAACGTCGCCCAACTGGCCAATACCCTGGCCGTGCGCCTGGATCGCAGTGGTCTGGCTGAAATGTCCTGCATCGTTGGTGTCGGCGGGCATGTGGCAGCGCTGGTCAACAAAGCGCGCTCGGGGCGCCGGATATTCGCACTGGACGGCTGCCCGCTGCAATGCGTCGAGAACTGCCTCAAGCAACATGGCCTGCACGCCGACGTGCACCTGATTCTCAGCCATTACGGGCTGCGCAAACGCTATGGCGAGGACTGCACACAGGCGCAGAGTGATGAGTTGTTTGAAGGGATCAGGCAATTGATTGCCAGTGATGCCCGGCAGCACAGAAACCGGCAGGAAAGGATAGTCTGAAGAACAACGGAAAACCTGTGGGAGCGGGCAAGCCCCCCACAGTTGAGCAATTGCAGGCCTGAGATATCCTCGACTTAGCGTTAGCCCACCTGGAAGCCGCCGAGGGTGTTCGATAAAGATGTTTAGCTGCGCTTTAAAAGAACACCCATTGGCCGTGGCGACCGCTAGTCAGTGCGCAATAAAAAACGCATTGTCTTACGCATAATCATACGCAATACTTCGCAGGTAGCGGCACTCAACGTTTCCTGACGACTGAGCTGACGACTGAACTGACAACTGAACTGACGAGATAAATGACATGAGTGCACTCCTAGACCGAGCTGAGCAGGCAGTGTCTGCCACGGCTATGGCACGTAGTTTTGGAGCGCGATTGAAGGACATCGCCAGCGGGGAGGTAACCCACCTGGTGATATTCAAGGACAACGAACCCGCAGCGGTATTAGTGGGCGTAAACGCCTACCAAGCGCTGCAGGACGAACTTGAAGATCTGCGCTCAGAACTACTAGCCATCGAACGCCTGCACAGCCTCGACAATACAGTCACAGTGAGCCTTGAAGATATGGAGGCTCGCTTTAGTTAGGCAAATGCAGATGAATTGGAATGTTCGATTTCACCCTGCTGTAGAAGATGATCTCAAACAGCTCGGAAGCGCCGAAGCGAAACGTATTCTGAAGGTCATTCGGGAGCGCATCGTTTCAGGAGAACCCGACAAGATCGGTAAACCCCTTCGGGGAGCCTTGTCCGGGTACCGCCGGATAAGGACAGGTGATGTGCGCATCGTTTATCGCGTGAACGGTACTGAAATCGTTTTGGTTTTGTGCGTTGGTGCTCGCCGAGACGAAGAGGTCTACGATTCTGCGACAAAACGAGTGTGATTAAAGACCCCGCCTCGGCGGGGTTTTTATTTTCAAGAGCCCAGGTTTTTCGCGCTCGGCATCAAGCAATATCGATTACCCCGCCGCCAAGCCCTTCCCCGCCCGCTCCAGATTGCGCCACAACCACACAGGCAGAACGTCGGGGTCAAGGCTGTCGATCAGGTTCTTCAGCGCCAGACCCAGTTCGGTATCACCCTCGATGACCAGCCGCCGGCGAAAGAATAACGTGTCGGGATCTTCCTGACGGCTGGCCAGCAATAAAAATTCGCGCCAGTTGCCGCTGATGGTCACGTTCGCCGTAGCGCGCTCGGCAATCCGCAAGCCCTGACGACTGAGTGTCAGGTACCAGGACAAACCCAGGTCCGGAATCCGCAAGCACAGCCAGCGCCCGCGCAGCACTTCGAACTCGCCCTCGCGCAATGGCTCGGCGAGGCAGCGATTCAGCGCCTGCTGCAACGCCAGGCGCTGCACGGCAAAAGGCACCCGGCGCACCAGTGGCAACAACCGGTCGGCACCTTTCAACAGCCACTTCTTTCGATTCAGCACAGACCAACCTCCTCGACGCGCAGCATGCCGGCCTGGCCATGCCAATAGCCATTGCAACCTTCGACGAACAACGGCGGTGTCTCGCCCAGACGAACCCGTTGATAGGCCGCGATCACTTCGTCCATGCCCTGAGCACGAGGGCTCAAGCGCAACAGATCGGCACCGCAGGCCACCAGTCCGGCGTAATCGGCCAGCAGATTGGTCACCTCGGCCGACATCGTTTGAATACCGTTAAGGGTGAACAGCGCCTGCCCTTCCTGGCTGGTCAGCGCCAGGCCATCGGGGTAGTTGATGCAGCAGAACCGGCAGTCGTCCTTGGGTCGGTTTTCTGCACGGGCAGTGAAGCAGCGGGCGGAATAGGCCAACGGCAGATGCCCATAGGCGAAGATTTCAACTTCCGGCACTGCACGACCCAATTCACGCACCTGCCCGATCACGTCGCTGATAAGGGCCGCCGAACACTCCACGGGCGGCACCCAGCGGGTCATTCCGCTGTCGAGTAATTGTGCCAATGAGTGGCCGTTGTACAGATTGAGCGCCGGGCCGCCCACGAAAGGTAACTTGCGTTCGGCCAGGAATTGCACCGCGCCCATGTCGTTGGCCTCCACCAACAACTCGCCGTTGTCGCACAGCCGGCGCAGGCTGGAGAGTTCGGAGGCAGCCTCGATCAGCGTCAGGCTGGAAAGCACCAACTGTGCCGGGCTGCATTCCTGTAACTCGCGCCCCAGCCCCAGCCATTGATCCAGGGAAAAGGCCCGGCGTTTGGAGCACACGGTTTCCCCTAGATAAATCACGTCCAGGGGCAAGGTCGACATGTCGGCGTAAAAGTTGCTGAGTTGCTCTTTGTCCCAATAAAACAGGACCGGTCCCAGGCTGAGCTTCATGTCGCGTCCCTCATTGCCATGATCGATGATAAGCGCCCAGAGTGGTCTGGCTGCCTTCGGACAAACCGGCCAGCACCTGACGCCATTCTTCCTTGACCCGAAAACTGCCTGGCGCGCCACGGTGAGCGTCCAGTGCCGCGCGCCAGACCCGGGTGACTTGTTCGACATACGCCGGGCTGCGTTGGCGGCCCTCGATTTTCACCGCTTCGACGCCGATGGCCGTCAATTCCGGGAGCAAGTCCAGGGTGTCGAGGCTGGTGGGCTCCTCCAGCGCATGAAAGCGTTTGCCATCGACCAGAAAACGGCCTTTGCACAAGGTCGGGTAACCGGCCGATTCGTCAGGGGTATAGCGATCAATCAGCACTTCGCTGAGGCGCGCGCTCAAGCCTTCGGCGTCCTCGCTCCAACGCACGGCTTTGGCTGGCGAACAGACACCGCACAGGTTCGGCGACTCACCGGTAATGTAGGAAGACAGGTGGCAACGGCCTTCGGCCATGATGCACAAGCTGCCGAAGCCAAAGACCTCGATGGGCACCGGGCTGCTGGCGGCGACTTGACGTACCTGCGCCAACGACAACACCCGCGGCAATACCGCGCGACGAATGCCGTAGCGCTGCGCATAAAATTCCAGCGCCGCGGCATGGGTTGCCGAACCCTGAACCGACAGATGCAAGGCCAATTGCGGGTGACGCTGACTGGCATAGTCGAGTACCCCGGGGTCGGCGGCGATCAGCGCATCGACGCCGAAATCGGCGGCACGATCCACCGCCCGTTGCCAGCGCTCCCACCCCTTGGGTTGTGGGTACGTGTTGACCGCGACGTAGAGTTTGCGTTGATGCTGGCGGATGTGAGCGACGGCAGCGTCGAACTGTTTGTCGTCCATGTTCAGCCCCGCGAAATGCCGGGCATTGGTGTCATCGCGAAAGCCGACATACACGGCATCGGCGCCTTGGCGCACCGCCGCTTTAAGCGCAGGCAGGTTCCCTGCCGGGCAGACCAGTTGCATGGGTAATCCTCATCAAAAAGCGCAGTCCGGAGCCTGATCAGCCATGGTTGGAATGCGCTTGTGGCGAGCGAGCTTGCTCCGGGCGGCGTTCCGACGCTGGACTGCGCAGCAGGCCTGAATAACAGGGCCGCTTCGCGACCCGGCGGGAGCAAGCTCCCTCGCCACACAGTCTAGCCAGACCGGCAGGCACAGCCTTGACGGCAATCAATTGCCATCACTGCATCAGGTCGGCGAAGGACAGGAACATCACGTTGTCGTGCTTGAGCACTTGCTGCTCGCACTCGATCACCGCCAGCCCGTCGGCCCAGCACGCGGCGGTCAACATGGCCGAGCTTTGCTGAGGGTGCAGTTCCACACTCAACTGGCCATCGGCGCCGGGCGTCAACCTGGCCCGCAGGTATTGTCGACGCTTGTTTCGCTGCAACCAGTCGAACCCGGCAGGCACAGCCAGCGGCACCGGCAGCACGTCAGTCACGCCCTGGGCCCTGAGCAGGAACGGACGCACCACCACCAACGCGGTAATCAGCGCCCCTGACGGGTTTCCCGGCATACCGATCCACGGTTTACCGGCCACTTCGCCATAGGCCAATGGCTTACCCGGCTGGATCGCCAGCCGCCAGAAATCCACACTGCCCAGTTCCTCGATGGCCTGTTTGAGGTGATCTTCCTCCCCGACCGACACGCCACCAGAGCTCAACAGCAAGTCGCATTCCGAAGACGCCAGACTCAAGGCATGCCGGCTGGCCACCAACTCATCGGCCATGACGCCATAGTCATGCACCTCGACGCCCCAGCCGCGCAACAACGCCGCGAGGCAATACCGGTTGCTGTTGTAGATCTGCCCCGGTGCCAAGGAATCACCCGGCTCGCGCAGTTCATTACCACTGCTGAGCAGGCACACCTGCAACGGCCGATAGACCTCGACCCGCGCTATCCCGGCACCGGCCAGCAACCCCAGTTCTTGTGCGCGCAGGCGTTTGCCGGCCTTGAGCAACAGATGCCCGCGGCGAACTTCCTCCCCTTCCTTGCGCACGTGATCACCAACGGATACCGGCGGGAACCAGACGCGCTCGCCCTCGACCCGGCAGCGCTCTTGCGGCACCACGGTATCGGCACCCGGTGGTAATGGCGCGCCGGTAAAGATCTGTACCGTTTGTTGCGCGAGCAAGGGTGAACACGCCTGATCCCCCGCCGCAATTCGTCCGCCAATCGTCAACCAGCCACCTGCCTGCGGCAAATCAGCCGCCCTGAGGGCATAACCGTCCATGGCACTGTTGTCCCAGGCCGGCAGGTTCACCGGGCAATGAATGTCCGCTGCCAGCACCCGCCCCATGGCCTGGTCCAAATGGACCTTTTGCGCCAGGGGTGGTGGCGGCGCCTGGTCGAGCAGACGGCTGATGGCCTCGTCCACGGGCATCAGGTTGCCGAGGTCGCACACCCGGCCGCTCATGAGCGTGTCTCGCAGGCGTCGATGACCCGCTGCGCTTGCGCTTTCAGATGCGGGGCGAAGTTACATGGGCCGGTGCGACTGTCCAGCTGCTCAAGCAGAATCTTGTTCCAGGCGGTCCGGCAGGCACCCGGCGAACCAGGAACGCAGCACACCAGTACGCCGTTGCTCATCCCGGCCAGTGCCCGGGACTGCAGGCTGGACATGCCAATCTCTTCCAGCGACACCTGGCGGAACAATTCGCCGAAGCCTTCCACATGTTTGTCCAGCAGTGGCAGCACCGCTTGCGGTGTGTTGTCACGAGCAGTGAATCCGGTGCCGCCAGTCATCAATATGACTTGCACCTGAGGGTCGGCGATCCACTGGGAGACCGTTGCGCGGATCTGATAGATATCGTCCTTGACCAGGCCACGATCGATCAACACATGCCCGGCGGTTTGCAGCAAATCGGTCAGGGTCTGTCCCGAAGTGTCGGTGTCAAAGGTGCGCGTATCGCTGATGGTCAGCACGGCAATGTTCAGGGGTTCGAAACTGCGTTGCGTCAGATGGGCCATATCCAGGCTTTCCCGTAGATGAGGGTATGGCCCAAAGCCTGAACCGGAATAGCGAACGAGCCTATTCCTCCAAGGAGGTACCTCGTCAGAGACATCAACCCAGTGGCGAGGGGGCTTGCCCCCGTTGGGGCGCGCAGCGGCCCTAGAAACTGCAAAGGCGTTGTATCAGGCAGATCGCATTCACCGGTTTTACGACTGCTTCGCAGCCGAACGGGGCGATGCGGCGTTCCGACAAGCCCCCTCGCCACAGGTTCTGCGTTCGGCTCACTACTTAAGGCGCCAAGCGGCGCCGTTGCCATGCACCATCTCGCAACCGGTAATCGAGGCGGTCATGCAAGCGGTCGGCACGGCCCTGCCAGAACTCCAGACGTTCAGGGTGCAGGCAATAACCGCCCCAGTACTCAGGACGCGAAACGGTCTGGCCGACGAAGCCTTTAATGGTTTGCGCCAGCATCGACTCCAGCGCTGCGCGGCTGGCCAAGGGACGGCTTTGCGGTGAAGCCCAGGCGCCCAGGCGACTGGCCATCGAGCGGGAATCGAAGTATGCATCCGAGAGTTGCGGGTCGAGCCTGGACACCCGGCCTTCGATGCGCACTTGACGCTCCAGCCCCGGCCAGAAAAACGTCATGGCCGCATAAGGATTGGCGGCCAGTTGCCGACCCTTGTCGCTCTGATAATTACCGAAAAAAGTAAAACCTTCATCGCTCAAGCCTTTGAGCAACAGCACCCGGCAGTGCGGCCGCCCTTCATCATCGACCGTCGCCAGCACCATGCTATTGGCCTCGACAGGTGCGCACTCGGTGTCGCGGGCCTGTTGCAGCCATTGCCGGAACATCGCCAGTGGATCGTCCAGCGCAGCCTCATCTTGCAGGCCATTAAGGGTGTAGTTACGGCGCATTTGGGCCAGGGACAGGGGCATGACGGTGATCTCCGGAAGGTTTTGCGCAGTGTGCGAGGCACTGCGCGATACCACCTTGACCGCCATCAACACCGAGGGTCGAAGCGGCAGCGCCCTTACCTACTTCAGACGCAGGCGTCGCGCCAGTTTGTGCAAATTGCTGGGGTCGACTTCCAGCATCCGCGCGGCGCTGGCCCAGTTGTCCCCGGACAGGCTCAGGGCCTCGAGGATCTTCTTGCGCTGGTAATCGTCGACGGCTTCGCCCAAGGGCTGGAACGGCAGATCAGCCGTAATGTCCCGGGATGGCTCGACCTCTGCCCCCGGTGCTGCCATCGGGCTGTCGAGATCGAGAACCTCTGGTTCCAGCGTCATGATCGATGTGCGACTCGTCCCGCGACTGAGTTGCTTCAACGCGGCCCGACTGATGACGTGCTCCAGTTCGCGCACATTGCCCGGCCAAGTGTATGCCAGCAAGGCTCGCTCCGCCGCCGGCGACAAACGCAAACCTCGCAGGCCGAGCCGCGCCCGATTGAGCTCCAGAAAATGCCCGGCCAGCATCAACACATCGTGACCACGCTCGCGCAGGGCCGGAATCGGCACCGGGTACACCGAGAGCCGGTGATACAGATCGGCCCGAAACAAGCCGTCGCGGATGCTGTCCGGCAGGTGCCGGTTGGTGGCGGCGATGATGCGTACATCGACGTGCAACGGCTTGTCGGCGCCCAGGCGCTGGATCTCGCCGTTCTGCAGGGTGCGCAACAACTTCGCTTGCACACTTAACGGCAATTCACCCACTTCATCGAGAAACAGCGTGCCACCGTTGGCGGCATCGAACCGTCCGGCGCGGTCACTGGTGGCGCCGGAAAAGGCGCCTTTGACATGCCCGAACAACTCACTCTCTGCCAGCGACTCCGGCAGGGCTGCGCAGTTAACCTGTATCAGCGGTTTGTGGTGGCGCCTTGAAAGACGATGCAAGCGCCGTGCGAACAGCTCTTTGCCGACGCCGGTCTCGCCCAGCAGCAATACCGGCAGATCGGAATCGGCCAGTACATCCAGCTCATTGAGCAACTGATGCAACACCTCACTCTGCCCAAGGATCTCGCCCTCCCCGACGGGCATGCGCAAGTCCTGGGGATCGCTGCGGGACAGGCGCAAGCTGCGGTTTTCCTGCTCCAGGCGAGTGACCCGCACGGCGGCTTCGATCTGCAAAGTGCAACGCTTGAGTTCTTCCCGCGCCCGGTTGTCAAAGGTCCCGGCGTGCAGCGCATCGAGGGTGATCGCGCCCCAGATCCGCCCCTCGACATACAGACTCACGCCCATGCAGTCATGCACCGGCAGCGGTTCGCCGACATGGTTGTCGAGCAAGCCGTCGTAGGGGTCCGGCAGGCGGCTATCGGGCTCGAACCAGGTCGGCTCGCGCGACGCCATGATCGCCGCCAGCCGAGGATGCTGGGCGATGACGAACCGGCGCCCCAACGCTTCATGAACCAGCCCCACCGTCGCAACGGGCCTGAGGCTGTCGTCATCCAGACGCAGCAAGCCCACGGCGCCACTGTTGAAGTATTCGCGCAAGGTCTGGACCAGTCGTTGCAACCGTACGGCATTGGGCAACTCGACGATCAGGTCGGCCGCCAGGCTTTCTCGCAGCATGGTAGTCATCACCCTCTATGGTTGTATTTACCCTGAAGCATCAGGGTGAATATCACCACAACTAAAAATTAATCCATGTTTTTCAATACGTTAAAAATGGCATGCCGGGTGCAATGAGCCTGGGGAACCGTTGAAACCCAAACAAGGAACCCTGATGAGCCAGCCCCTATTGGAACAAAGCCTCGGCCAACTGGCCTGCGACATTCCCGGTGCCACCCGGATCTTTCACACCTTCAAACTGGACTTCTGTTGCGGCGGGCATAAAAGCCTGCGTGAAGCGGCCCTTGGCAAAAACCTCGATCCGGTCCTCATTGCCGACGCCCTGCAGATTCTGCAAGACGCCGGCGAAACCCAGCACGACTGGCGCAACGAACCGTCGGAACTGCTGATCGCCCACCTTCTGACCCGCTACCACGCCCGCCACCGAGAGCAACTGCCGGAGCTGATCCGTCTGGCCCGCCGCGTCGAGCAGGTCCATGGCGCGCGCAGCAGCTGCCCCAACGGCTTGGCCGATCTGCTGACAGACATGCAGCAGGAACTCGAAGGCCACATGCTCAAGGAAGAACAAGTGCTCTTCCCGATGCTGCAACAAGGCGTTGGTCCTCAGGCCGCACCGCCGATCCAGGTGCTGCGTTTCGAACATGATCAACACGGCGAAGCGCTGGAGAAGATGCTCGCCCTGACCCATCACATCACCCCGCCTGCCGATGCCTGCAACACTTGGCGCGCACTCTACCGCGGGTTGCTGGAGTTTAAAGATGACCTGATGCAACACATCCACCTGGAAAACAACGTGTTGTTCATGAATGCCCTGAACCCCCGCCATTGATCGATTGCCGGCCACACCCAACCCGCGCCATCCAACCGGATGACGCGGGTTTTGTTTATGAGGGGCGTATTGCAATCAGCCGTGCCAATAGAACATGGCCTTGGCCAGGATCACGATCAACACCATGTGCCCGAGGATGCTGCGACGAATCCAGCTTGCGCGGGTCGCGGTCAGGCGCGCGTGGGTCAGCCAATAGGCCAGCAGCAAGTAATGACCAATGATGCTCAGGGCCAACAGGATTTTCAGGCTCAGCAACGTACCAAAACTGCTGGCCAGCGGCTGACTCAATGCGCCCCGGTACTGCCACGCCAAACCGATGCCGGCGCCATACAACAGCAACACCACACCATGCAGAACCTTGCGCGAACGCAGGGCAATCGCCTGATCCGCCGTCACTTGCGCAATCTCCGTCAACGGCTGGCGGGCGCGATGCCAGATGACCACCTCGAAAAACAGCGTGCCAATGAAGGCGATTGCCGCCAGCAGGTGTGTGACCAGAAAAAACGGATACATCAGCGCCAGCCTCTGTCAGTGTGCGTGCTCATCCCGGATGACCGTCAACCCGGGCCCGCAGCAGCATCGGCCCGTAGCGCCAGGCATACAGCGCAAACGCCAGCGCCCAGCACAGACCGGCCAGCCACAATGCGGCCAACGGCAAGAACAGGATCAACACCACCCGGCTCAGACACGCCAGGTTGAGCAAAATGAACGCCAGGGTCATGCCCGATGGCGGTTCCAGGGGTCGACCGGTGTGGCCGAGGCTGACCCGCGCGATCATCGCCAGCACCAGGCCAGCCATGGCCCCTATGGTCAGGCAATGCACCGCCAGACTCGGGTTGATCGGCACACCGAAATGCCACAACGCCATCCCGAGACACGCCACCGCCAACCAGCCATAGGCCAGATGCAGCGACCACAGCAACGGCACGCGCCAGAGTGCCCGGTCATGCCAGCGCACCAGACGCACCAGATGCCCTGCCGCCAGTACCGCGAACAGCAGGCCCACCCAGACATTGGGGGCGAGTGCAGGTCCGGCGGCATACAACAACGCCACCAGCGGCGAGCCGACCAACAGCAGTCGATCCAGCCAGGGCCAGGCGGCAACGCCTTCAACCCGACCAAGGCCGCGCTGGGTGAAAAACGGAATTACCCGCCCGCCGATCAACCCCATCATCGCCGCTACCAGCCAGAGGCCGCTCAGCACGCCCTGGCGTTGCCAGCCTTCATGCCCCTCGACCAAGCCATACAGGGACAACCCGTCGGCCCCGGCCAACAACAGCAGAACCACCACAATCGGGTAGTTACGCTTCTGCCGCACCTTCCACAAAGTGAAACCCATGAGTACCGCCACCGCCAACGGGAACGCCAGTTCCAGCACTGCGAGCAACGGCCACGGCGCATTGGCCAGCCAGGCCACCCGCGCCAACAACCACAGCAACGCCAGCGCGGCCAACGGTTTGCTGCTGAGGCCGGGGCGACCGGTCCAGGTCTGCACCGCCGTCAACAGAAAGCCCGCGATAATCGCCAACCCGAACCCGAACAGCAATTCATGCCGATGCCAGCCGAGCCAACCACCCGCCGGCTGCCAGTTGGAAATCGAACCACTGAAGGCCGCCAGCCAGAGCGGAATGACCAGCACTGCCAAAAGGCAACCGGCGAGGAAAAATGGCCGAAAGGCCAGCCGAAACAGCGGCGTGATTGCCATCGCTTTACGGCGGTCAAGCACTTGCATAAAACCACTCCTCTACCTTGTTGCTGACCTGACACCAACCCGCAGGCGCCGAGGTAAATCCAGGGGCAATCATCGGGTATTGCCGATCCATTGCCGTTGTCGCAGATCAAGTGTGCAAGGGGCGTGCCCTGATGCTTTCTCGTATTCCTGTGGCGAGGGAGCTTGCTCCCGCTCGGGTGCGCAGCAGCCGTAAAACCGGCGAATGCGTTCTATCAGACATACCGCGTAGATCGATGTTGGGAGTGCTTCGCACTCCAGCGGGAGCAAGCTCCCTCGCCACAGGGCATTCCGGATCAGGGTACAAATGACCATTAAAGGGTTATTTTAACCCTAATCCTCAGGGTCTTTTTTACCCTCACGCCTGAGAACCCCGCTAAATAAAGGCCTCCAAGCCTGGCCCATGTCTTGCTCAAGCTTGTGGAAATCAAACAAACCGATCCCAGGAGTCGTCATGAAAAAAGTCATCCAGCCACTGGCCTGGTTCGTGGTGTTGACCTCAATCCTGGCCGTGGCCAGTGGCGTTTCCCTGGGCCTCGTCTGACTTGATCACCAGCCCCCCTTCTCAATCTTCAGGATGAATTCTCATGGTGCTTCACCGCGTCCATCACCAGATTCTGCGCAGTCATCACTTGTTCGAGCCGTTGAACGAAGAACAGCTGGACGAATTGATGAGTACCAGCCAATTGCTGAGCATCGACAAAGGCGAGCCGTTGTTTCGTCAGGGTGAGCCGGCCGATGCGTTCTATTTCATAATTTCCGGAGCGGTGAAGATCTATCGACTGACACCGGATGGGCAGGAGAAAGTGTTCGAGGTCATCAGCGATCGGCAAACCTTCGCCGAGGCAATGATGCTGATGGACACCCCAAACTATGTGGCCTCGGCCGAAGCGATCTGCCCCACCCAGCTCTATCGTTTATCCAACAGCACCTACATGCGCCTGCTGCAGAGCAATAGTCGGCTGACCTTCGCACTGCTGGGCAAGCTCTGCGTTCGCTTACATCAACGGGTCAACGAAATCGAAACCCTGTCGCTGAAAAACGCCACCCACCGGGTCGTGCGTTATCTGCTGACGCAACTGGTGCGCCAGCAAACCGTTGACTGCCAATTCGAACTGCCGATGGCCAAGCAACTGATTGCGGGGCATCTGTCGATCCAGCCAGAAACCTTTTCGCGAATCATCCGCCGCTTGATCGATGAAAACATCATCACCCAGGACGGCCGTCAGATCGCCATTCTTGATCGTCTGCGCCTGGAACAGTTCGAGTGAGTGCCATGCCCGCCTGCCTGTATTGCCAACATGCCAACCTTTCACAAGAAACCGAGTGCCACCAATGCGGCATGCCCCTGCCGGCACTGGCCGAACACGCCGGGGAACGTCGACAGCGCCGATTCATGTGGTTCTGCGTTGGCCTGACGGTCTTTTGCGTGGTGATGTTTTTTTGGCTGCCGCGCAGCATTTCCTGAAGACCACACCCACCTCTTGTAGCAGCTGGCGCAGCCTGCGTTCGGCTGCGCAGCAGTCGTAAATACTGAGCCCACGGTATTCCTGAATCACCGCGGTGAATGGTTTTACGACTGCTGCGTCCGAACGCGGCCCGAGCCGAACGCAGCCTCGCACGCTCGGCAGCTGCTACAGGGACGCAGGTGGTCAAGGACATCACGGTTGAGTCAGCTGGCGGTACAACTGCGGCAAGCGCAGGGGCAGTTGTTCGGGCTGGCGGATCAAGGTGTAGCCATTGGCGCCGAACATGTACGGCAGGTAATCCCCGGCCTCGCGATCAATTGTGATGCAGAACGGCGTCAACCCCTGGCGCCGTGCCTCCAGCACCGCTTCGCGGGTGTCCTCGACACCGTAGCGCCCCTCATACAGATCCAGATCATTCGGTTTGCCATCCGTCAGCAGCAACAACAGTTTGCTGCGCCGCTTGCTCGTGCCCAACAGTTGCGTGGCCTGGCGAATGGCGGCGCCCATGCGTGTGTAATACCCCGGTTTGAGACCTTGAATACGACCTCGGCTGGTGTCGTCATAACGCTGGATGAACGACTTGAGTTCCTGCATGCGCACTTGCTGACGACGCAATGAGGAAAACCCGTACAGGGCGAAATCATCACCCAGCACCGACAAGGTTTCGCCGAACAGCAGCAGGCTGTCGCGGATGACGTCGATAACACGATGCTCATCGTTCAGATGGGCGTCGGTGGACATCGATACGTCGGCCAGCAACAGGCACGCCAGGTCGCGGCGAGTCTGCCGCTGCTCCATGAACAAACCGCGTTCGGCGCACTGGCCATGCTCGCGATCAACGTGAAAATCCAGCCAGGCCTGCATGTCCAGCTCTGATCCCTGAGGTTGTTGGCGTAACCATTGACGATCATTGCGCAGGTGCTCGAACTGACGCCGCAAGCGGTGCGCCGAGGCCTTCAAGCGTAGCGGCAGCGGCTGCGCCTCACAGTTGCGGGGCACCAGCATTTGCAGGTTGACGAAGCTGTCCTGCATCTGTTGCTTGCGATAGTCCCACTCCGGCAACTTGATGCCCTCGCCGAGGGGAATATCGTCGACATCGGCCGGTGGTAAATCCAGATGCAGCTTGAGACCGCCACCCTTGCGCAGGCGTGTGCGCGACAGCGTCAACTCGTCCAGGTCGTCGGCGACTCGGGCAGCGTCCGGGTCTTCGCTGTCATCCGACCAACGATCCAGGTCCACGTGCTCGGTCCAACTGAACAGGTTCTCCAGACGCACCACCAGCAGCCCGCCTTCACGGGAGCTTTCATCGATCCGCGTCGCGCGTTTACGCCCGCCTTTCTGCTCGCCGGGTGGCGTGGTCAAAGACTCTTCGGACTCATCGCCCAGATCGGCAGCCTGCGGGCTGGCAAGGTTTTGCGGCGGGTACAACCACAGCGGCAGCGGCCACGCGGCCCGTTCGCTACGGGGAAAGTGCTCGACACTGCCGGGCTCGCGCAACGCCTGGCATAACGCCCGTTCCAGTGCCGCTTCGCTGGCGTTCAACGAGGCCGGATCGGGGCGCAATTGCAGATGGGCATCGACCAGTCGTTGGTACCGAACACGCAGCGCCGGATAGCGTCGCAGCAGCTGTTGCGTCCAGCGTTGATTGTCCCGACCCCAATGGCACATCTGCCCGGCCTGCGCCGCCAGCAACGCGAGCCACCGATAGAGTTCCTCATTCAGTGCCACGTCAGGAAACACCGCCAGGCTCGATGGCAGCCGTAAATTACGCTCGTCACACCACGCCAACGGTACTTGTTTGCAGGTGCCGGCGATTTGCTGCAACACATTGCGTCGCAGCAGCAGATCGCGGTCGCTGGCCGCTTCCACACCGACGCCATTGGCACCGCCCATGGCGCGGAACAACAGCGCCAGCGGGCGTTGCTGGCTGGCCAGTTCAACCCGTGCTTCGGGGAAATCAGGGCTGGCGCGCCGGGTGATGAAACGATGCCAGACACTGCCTACCCACTCTTCCAGTTCGACGGTAAACGCCATGATGCTTGCCCTTGCTGGAAACCAAAAAAACGGCCCGCTGTATCAGCCGGGCCGACCTTTTCCTAGCCATTGCACCCGATCATGAAGGTACAACCGCCGCCGGGGCGCGCAAGGCTGCGCGGCCACGTTGCTTGAAGCTGAGCAGATAACAGAGCAACCCGGCGAAGAAACCGAGACCGGCGCCCAGACGCGCCCAGAACAGCACTTGCAGATGTTCGACCGTGGCCATGAATGGCAATGCGATCCCATCGGCCTGCCAGCGTTGCAGGTAAACCTGTACGACACCGGCCGCGGTGAGGAACAGCGTGATCATCACCATCGACAGGGTCATCAACCAGAAGCCCCAGATTTCGAGGGTCTGTGAACGCTCGTCACCTGCTTCACCCAGCCCGCGCAGGCGTGGCATGGCGTAGCTGATCAAGGTCATCACGATCATCGCGTAAGCACCGTAGAAGGCCAGGTGACCGTGTGCTGCCGTCAATTGCGAACCATGGGTGTAGAAGTTGACCGGCGCCAAGGTATGCAGAAAGCCCCAGACACCCGCACCGAAGAACGCCGTGACCGTGGTGCCCTTGGCCCACAGCGTGGCGGCGCGGTTCGGGTGTTGCCGACGACGGTTCCTCACCATGCTGAAGGCAAAGATCACCATGGCCAGGAACGGCAGCGGCTCAAGTGCCGAGAAGATCGAGCCGACCCACAACCAGACCTCGGGCGCACCGATCCAGAAGAAGTGGTGACCGGTGCCGATGATCCCGGTAATCAGCGCCATGGCGATGATCACGTACAGCCATTTCTCCACGACTTCCCGGTCGACACCGGTGATCTTGATCAGCACGAAGGCGAGCATCGACCCCATGATCAGTTCCCACACGCCTTCCACCCAAAGATGCACCACCCACCACCAGTAGAACTTGTCGCGGGCCAGGTTGCCGGGGTTGTAGAAGGAGAACAGGAAGAACACCGCGAGCCCGATCAACCCGGTCATCATCACCATGCTGACCGTGGTCTTGCGACCTTTGAGCAGGGTCATGCCGATGTTGTAGAGAAAGCCCAGGCACACCACCACAATGCCCATCTTGGTGATGGTCGGCTGTTCCAGGAACTCCCGGCCCATGGTCGGCAGCAGCTCGTTATGCGTCAGTTTGGCCAGGCCCGCATAAGGCACCAGCAGATAGCCAAGAATCGTCAGCACACCAGCAGCGGCGAATACCCAAAACAGAATGATCGCCAGCTTCGGACTGTGCAGTTCGCGGTCGGCCTCTTCCGGAATCAGGTAATAGGCAGCGCCCATGAAGCCGAACAGCAGCCAGACGATCAGCAGATTGGTGTGCACCATCCGCGCCACGTTGAAGGGAATGATCGGGAACAGAAAGTCTCCGATCACGTATTGCACACCCATGATCAAACCGAACAGCACCTGACCGAGAAACAGCATCAGGGCAAACACGAAGTACGGTTTGGCCACGGCTTGCGAGGCGAATTTCAGATGCGGATTAGCGATGCTCATCTCTTAGCCCTCCTTGTTTGGCGGCCAGCCATTGGTGTTGATGTTCGAGCTCCATTTGAGGAACTCGGCGATGTCATCCACCTCTTGCTCGCTCAACTTGAACTGCGGCATCGCTCGTCGGCCCGGTACACCCAGCGGCTGCATTTTCATCCAGGCATGCATAAAAGGTTTAAAACCCTCCTCCCCGCCGCGCCGCTGGAATACGTTGCCCAGCTCAGGGGCGAAATAGGCCCCCTCGCCCAGCAGCGTGTGGCAGCCGACGCAGTTGTTTTGCTCCCAGACCGTCTTGCCGCGAATCACTGATTCGGTTAACTGCGCTTCGTTGCTGCGCACTGGAAAGGTCTGTTCCGTGTGATAGGTCAAGGCCAGGAAAATCAGGAAGAAGAAAATGCTTCCCCCGAAGTAGATATTCCTGGCCATGCCTTTGGTGAAGGTCTCTGACATGGTCGCTTCCTCTTTGCTTGGCGTGCCCATGATAGAAAGCGAGGGGGTAAAACCTGCTTGATGGCGATCAAGAAAGGCAGATGGTTTTGGTCGGGTATCGGCGCCATGAAGCCAGGCACCACCTGTGGCGAGGGAGCTTGTCGGATCGCCGCACCGTCCCGCTCGGTTGCGAAGCAGCCGTAAAACCTGTGCCTGCTTTCTATCTGAATATTCGCGGTGACTGGTTTTAGGGCCGCTGCGCGCCCCAACGGGAGCAAGCTCCCTCGCCACAAGTGGCTAGCGGACCGACACCAGCGTCAGCCCCACAACGGCCGCCAACACCAGCGCCCAGCTCACCATCAACCGGCGCCACAATCGCGGCGCGTGGCGCATCTCCATGAAGCCATCGGTGATCAGCCAGGCCTTGCCGACCGCCACCAGCAAAATGGCAATGGACAACAGCCACGTCGCGCCGACTTGTGACAACACAACGGTGCACACGCTTAATGTGGCCAACGCTGCCCAGCAGACGAGCAACAACCTGGAAGCCGACATCAGAACCTCCGTCAATTCAGCACGTACACCAGCGGAAACAGCACGACCCAGATCAGATCGACCATGTGCCAATACAGCACGCCCGATTCAAGCCCGCTACGGTTGGCCGCGTTGTACAGGCCTCGACGGCAGCGCTCGGCCAGCCAGCCGAGAATGACCATGCCGAGCAATACATGGAGAAAATGAAAACCGGTGAGGATCCAGTAGAGGGTGAAAAACGTGTTGTGCTCCATGCCCAGCCCCGAGGCCAGCAAGTGCCGGTATTCGGTAAGTTTCAACACCACGTAGACGCTGCCGGCAAGCAACGCGGCCAGCAGAAGCACGGCGCCGTGGCGGGACCGGGAACGCCTGACTTGCTCCTGAGCCAGCGCGGCGAACAGCCCAGCGGTGAGCAGGCTCAGGGTCATCGCCAGGCCGGTAGAGGTGTTGAGCAATTGACGGTTTTCACCGAACAACTGCGGCTTGAGTGCCTGGGTCACGGCGAACGCCAGAATCAGGATGGCGAACACCGACAACTCGGCCAAAATGAAAAACCACATCGCCAGATCGCCCGGCAGGTGGCCACGCGCAACGCCCCTGGACTCAGCCGAAGTGGACATCAACCACGCCCATCAGCGCCGCAACCGTCAGCGGATCATCGCTCAGCGGCTCGGCCAGGCAGGCCATGCACGCTTCACGCGGGCTCATGCCGGAGCGGATCATTCGCGCCGTAAAAATCAGCAGCCGCGTCGAGGCGACTTCCTCAAGATCATGTTGATCCAGCCTTCGCAGGGCCTGCCCCAGCCTGACCACTTGCGCCGCCAGCGCGGTGTCTACCTGCGCTTCCCGGCTGACAATACGCTCTTCATCGGCCACCGGTGGATAGCCGAAACGCATCGCCACGAAACGTTGTCGGGTGCTGGGCTTCATGCCTTTGAGCAGGTTCTGGTAGCCGGGGTTGTACGACACGACCAGCATGAATGAGGACGGCGCCTGCAGCACTTCACCGGTGCGTTCCAGGAACAACTCGCGACGATCATCGGCCAGTGGGTGCAGTACGACCACAGTGTCCTGCCGCGCCTCGACCACTTCGTCCAGATAACAAATGCCGCCTTCACGCACCGCGCGAGTCAGTGGCCCGTCCTGCCACCAGGTGCCTTGGGCACCGATCAAATGACGACCGATCAGGTCGGCGGCACTCAGGTCGTCATGGCAAGCCACGGTGTACAGCGGCAGCTTCAGCCGATGGGCCATGTGCTGGACGAAACGAGTCTTGCCGCACCCCGTCGGGCCTTTGATCAGTACGGGCATGCCGTGTCGCCAGGCTTGCTCGAACAGCGCCTCCTCATTATTGAGCGGTTGATAGAAGGGTTCGCAAGACTGGATTCGGTCCATGGGCTGTCTGTTCCAAAAGCGGATTCAAGCAACACGCTACGGACCCCTGCGACAACCTGGCAAGCGGCATGGCCGGCAAACTTGATCGCGGTCAAGCGAGCATTGGCCTGCTCGGGCATAGCCTTGCACGGCACTAAGAACCTGCGTTCTGCGCTGCCGTTTCAGCACATCGCAAAGGTCTTGCCTGAGGAGAAATGGAATGCTGATCAGCAATAGAAAAACGTTTGCTCTGACTGTCGCCACCCTGTGTTCGACGCTGGCCCTCGCGGTGACTCACGCAGCCAGAGCCGAGGAACCCGCCACTGCTGCGGCCAGCCCGCTGATGGTCAAAACCGCCGGAGCGCCCGACATGAGTCAGGCCGAGTTCGACGCGTCCAAGGAAATCTACTTCCAGCGCTGCGCCGGTTGCCACGGCGTGCTGCGCAAAGGCGCAACGGGTAAACCACTGACGCCGGACATCACCCAGTCTCGCGGCCAACCGTATCTGGAGGCGTTGATTACCTTCGGTTCACCGGCGGGCATGCCGAACTGGGGAACATCAAATGCGCTGACCAAGGATCAGATCACGGCCATGGCCAAGTTCATTCAGCACACTCCGCCCACGCCACCGGAATGGGGCATGGCCGAGACGCTGAAAACCTGGAAAGTGCTGGTCAAGCCCGAGGACCGTCCGAAGAAGCAACTGAGCAAACTCAATCTGCCGAACCTGTTTTCGGTTACGTTGCGCGATGACGGCAAGATTGCCCTGATCGACGGTGACAGCAAGAAAATCGTCAAGCTGATCGAGACCGGTTACGCGGTGCACATCTCGCGCATTTCTGCCTCCGGTCGCTACCTGCTGGTGATTGGTCGAGACGCCCGGATCGACATGATCGACCTGTGGCCGGTGGAGCCGACCAAGGTCGCCGAAGTCAAAGTGGGCATCGAGGCGCGCTCGGTGGAGACCTCCAAGTTCAAGGGCTACGAGGACAAATACACCGTCGCCGGCTCCTATTGGCCACCGCAATTCACCATCATGGATGGCGAAACCCTGGAGCCCAAACAGATCGTCTCGACCCGCGGCATGACTGTCGATAAGCAGGAATATCACCCGGAACCCCGGGTCGCGGCGATCATCGCCTCCCACGAATGGCCGGAGTTCATCGTCAACGTCAAGGAAACCGGCAAGGTCATGCTGGTCAATTACCAGGACATCAAAAACCTCACCATCACCTACATCGATGCCGCGCCGTTCCTGCATGACGGCGGTTGGGACAGCACGCACCGCTACTTCATGACCGCCGCCAACAACTCCAACAAAGTCGCAGTGATCGACTCCAAGGATCGCAAGTTGGCGGCCCTGGTGGACGTCGGCAAAACCCCTCACCCGGGTCGTGGCGCCAACTTTGATCATCCTGTCTACGGGCCGGTCTGGGCCACCAGCCACCTGGGAGACGACGGTATCTCGCTGATCGGTACCGACCCGGTCAAACACCCGCAATACGCCTGGAAACAGGTCGCCTCGCTCAAGGGTCAGGGCGGTGGATCGCTGTTCATCAAAACCCACCCCAACTCGCGCCACCTGTATGTCGACACCACCCTCAACCCGGACGCCAAGTTGAGCCAGTCAGTGGCGGTGTTCAACCTCGACAAACTCGACGCCGGCTACACCGTGCTGCCCATCGCCGAGTACGCCGGCATCAAGCAAGGCGCCATGCGGGTCGTGCAGCCGGAATACAACAAGGCCGGCGATGAGGTCTGGTTCTCCGTGTGGAGCGGTCAATCAGAGGAGTCGGCACTGGTGGTGATCGACGACAAAACGCTGAAGCTCAAATCGGTGATCAAGGACAAGCGACTGATCACCCCCACCGGGAAATTCAATGTCTACAACACCCAACATGACATTTATTGAGCTCCATCAATGCAAGGAACGACCATGAAAAATACTCTGCTTTCACTGTTCGCCCTGACCGCTGCGCTGAGCGTGCAGCCGGTTATGGCCCAAGATGCGCAGGAACTGTTCAAGAGCAAACCCTGCGCCGCCTGCCATTCCATCGACACCAAGCTTGTTGGCCCGGCGCTCAAGGATGTCGCGGCCAAGAACGCTGGCGTACCCGAGGCCGTCGACACTCTGGCCAACCACATCAAGAACGGTACGCAAGGCAACTGGGGCCCGATACCAATGCCGGCCAACCCGGTGACGGATGATGAAGCGAAGACACTTGCAACTTGGGTTCTGAGTCTCAAATAGCCAACGGAGGGCGCCATGATGGTTCATCGACACACAGTGGTTCTGGCGGCCCTCCTCCTTTTTTGCGCGACCTCGGTTGCGGCGCCGGACGCCAAGCGTCAGGCCCAACTCGAGCACCTGCTGGCCCAGGATTGCGGCGCCTGCCATGGACTGCACATGACCGGCGGGCTGGGTCCGGACCTGACGCGCGCAACGCTGGCAGGCAAGTCCCGCGACAGCCTGATTGCCACCGTCACCCAAGGTCGCCCCGGCACCGCGATGCCCGGTTGGGCCCCGTTGCTCAGCCCGGACGACATCCGTTGGCTGGTCGATCTTCTTCTCCAGGGATATCCCGCACCATGATCCGTTCAATCCTGCTGTCAGTGGCGACCGGACTGTTGTTATCCGCCTGCGCTCAGTCACCCTTGCGTGGTACCGGCGATCTGGGCGTGGTGGTGGAGCGCGCCACCGGCAGCGTGCAAATCATCGAAAGCGACACCCGCACGGCACTGGCCCGACTCGAAGGCTTCGGCGATCTGTCCCATGCCTCGGTAGTGTTTTCCCGCGACCAGCGTTATGCCTATGTGTTCGGCCGCGACGGCGGGTTGAGCAAAATCGACCTGCTGACCCAACGCATCGACCATCGCGTCATCCAGGGCGGCAACAGCATCGGCGGCGCCATCAGTCAGGACGGCAAGTTGATCGCGGTCTCCAACTACGTGCCTGGCGGCGTGAAGGTGTTCGATGCCATCACTCTGCAACAGGTGGCCGATATTCCCGCGACACCGCTCGCCGATGGCAGCAAACGTTCGCGGGTGGTCGGCCTGGTCGACGCGCCCGGTCAGCGCTTTGTGTTCAGCCTGTTCGATACCGGCGAGATCTGGACCGCCGATTTCAGTCAGGGCAACACGCCGCAGATCAGCCGCTTCACCGGCATCGGCCAGCAACCTTACGACGCGCTGATTACCCCCGATGGTCGCTATTACATGGCTGGGCTGTTCGGCGAAGACGGCATGGCGCAACTCGACCTCTGGCACCCCGAGCGCGGGGTGCAGCGAGTGCTCGGTGATTACGGACGCGGCCAGGCGAAATTGCCCGTCTACAAGATGCCGCACCTGGAGGGTTGGGCCGTTGCCGACAACCAGGCCTTCGTGCCCGCCGTCGGCCGTCATCAGGTGCTGGTGATGGATTCGCGCTCGTGGCAACAGACCGCTGCCATCCCGGTGGCCGGCCAACCGGTGTTCGTCACCTCACGGCCGGACGGTCGGCAACTGTGGGTCAATTTCGCCTACCCGGACAACGATCGGGTCCAGGTCATCGACACCGAGACCCACGCCGTGGTCGCCGATCTACGGCCGGGGCCGGCGGTGCTGCACATGGAATTCACCGCGCGCGGCGACCAGTTGTGGCTGTCATTACGCGATGGCGATCAGGTTCAGGTCTGGGATCCGTACAGCCTGAAGCAGCTGAGCACCCTTCCCGCCACCGCGCCGAGCGGCATCTTCTTCAGCAGTCGCGCGCAGAAAATGGGCTATTGAAATGAACCTCGACCTGCTCAGCCGCCAACTGATCGACCGCTTCCAGCACGGCATGCCGTTGTGCCCGGAACCTTACAAGGAGATGGCCCGGATTCTCGGTTGCCGCGAGGCCCAGGTGATGGATTGTCTGGAAAAAATGGCTCAGGCCGGCCCCCTCTCACGGATCGGCCCGGTGTTCGAACACAGCCGCGCCGGGGCCAGCACCCTCGCCGCCTTCGCCGTGCCCGCCGAACGTCTGCAACAGGTCGCCGAGCGCGTCAGCCAGTATCCCGAGGTCAATCACAACTACGCACGGGAGCATTTCTACAACCTGTGGTTTGTGCTGACCGGGCCTGATCGCCCACACATCGAACGTGTTCTCGAACAACTTGAGAACGAAACCGGCCTCGTTCCGCTGGATCTGCCGATGTTGACCGCTTACCGCATCGACCTCGGTTTTGCCCTGGGAGAAGGCCCATGAAGCCGGGATTGAGCCCCAAACAGGCACTGGCGCTGCGTCAGCATCTGGAAGGCGGACTGCCGCGGGTATCACGCCCTTATCAGGCCCTCGCGGAACGGATAGACGCCGACGAAAACCAGGTGCTCGCGCAGATGCACCAGTGGCACGAACAAGGGCTGTTTCGGCGGGTCGGCCTGGTGCTCAACCATCGCGCGCTGGGTTTTACCGCCAACGCCATGCTGGTGCTGGATGTTCCAGACGCGCTGATCGACGAAGTCGGCCAGCGCCTGGGGCGAGCGTCCGGTA
Organism: Pseudomonas sp. B21-019; assembly: GCF_024749225.1. Lineage (NCBI taxonomy): Bacteria > Pseudomonadati > Pseudomonadota > Gammaproteobacteria > Pseudomonadales > Pseudomonadaceae > Pseudomonas > Pseudomonas sp. B21-019. The sequence goes on along the minus strand of NZ_CP087193.1, from coordinate 2,615,059 downwards.
TCACCCTCTGCTATCAACGGCCACGGCGCCTGCCGCAGTGGCGCTACAACCTGTTCTGCATGGTTCACGGACGCCAACGCGCGCAGGTCGAGGCGCAGATCCAGGCGTTGCTGGAAGAACACTTGCTGAGTGACCTGCCCCATCAACTGCTGTTCAGCACCCATGCCTTCAAACAATGCGGCGGACGCTTTGCCGCCTCCTCAACGGGAACCAAGCCCCATGGATGATCTTGACCGTCGGTTGATCAACCGCTTGCAATTGGGCCTGCCACTGGTGCGTAACCCCTGGCAGGCGCTGGCCAGCGAACTGGACAGCAGCAGCCCTGAATTGCTCCACCGCCTCCACGAACTGCTCTGTGAAGGAATACTCACGCGCTTCGGTCCGATGTTCGACATCGAACGCCTCGGTGGCGCCTTCACCCTCGCGGCGCTGGCAGTGCCGGAAGAACGGTTCGAAGAGGTCGCCGAGCAACTGCACGCCCTGCCTGAAGTGGCGCACAACTATCGACGCGAACACGCCTGGAACATGTGGTTCGTGCTCGCCTGCGCGACCGAACAAGACGTCACCGAAACCTTGCAATACATCGAAACCCTGACCGGTTTGCCGCTGCTCAACGTGCCTAAAGAGGAGACTTACCATGTCGGTCTGTACTTCCCGGTCTGAAGACACCCTGGCACACCGCCTGATTGAACTGACCCAGGCCGGCCTGCCGCTGCTGGATGACCCGTGGGCCTGGCTCGCCGAACAGCTGGACCTGAGCATCGAATCCACCCTGGATCTGCTCAAGCGCTTGCAGGCCGAGGGCGCGATCCGGCGCATCGCCGCCGTCCCCAACCACTATCGCCTGGGCTATCGCTACAACGGCATGACCGTTTGGGATGTGCGCGACACCGACATGCCGCGCCTCGGCGCGCTGATCGGCGCACAGCCTTTTGTCAGCCACTGTTATCGACGCCCGCGACGAACCGCGTGGCGCTACAACCTGTTCGCCATGGTGCACGGTCGCAGCCGCGAGGAAATCGACAGCTACCGCGAACACCTGCGCTACTTGCTGGGCGACGCCTGTGTCGCCGACGAGATGCTGGTGAGCAGTCGCATCCTGAAAAAAACCGGATTACGGCTACCGCCAGTGCCACGCTGAACACGCGCTGGTTCAAGGAGAGTTGCATGTTGAGGATCAGCCAATACCTGCGTGCCCTGACCGGCCAGGTGCCCGCCCCCAGAACCAGCCCACCGGGCAGCAACCGGCCGCCGGTGGTGATCTGGAACCTGCTCAGGCGCTGCAACCTGACCTGCAAACACTGCTACGCCACGTCCGCCGACAGCGTCTTTCGCGACGAACTGGATACGCCCGCCGCGCTGACGGTGATCGACGATCTGCACGATGCCGGCGTGAAGGTATTGATTCTTTCCGGCGGTGAACCCCTGCTGCGTGACGATCTGTTTGTGCTCAGCGCCTATGCCCGCACAAAGGGTTTCTTTGTGGCGTTGTCCACCAACGGCACGTTGATCGATGAGCAGAACATCGCGCAGATCGGCGCAGCGAATTTCGACTATGTAGGGATCAGCATCGATGGCCTGGAAGCCACCCATGACGCCTTCCGCCAATTGAAGGGCAGCTTCGCCAGTTCCATGCGGGCGATCCGGCTCTGTCGCGAACAGGGCATTCGGGTCGGCCTGCGCACCACCCTGACCCAGGAAAATCATGCGCAGCTGCCGCAATTACTGGCGCTGATGCGCGAATACGACGTGCAGAAATTTTATCTGTCGCACCTCAACTACAGCGGCCGCGGCAAACGCAGCCGCCAGCTCGACGCCCGGCAGCAGATGAGCCGCGAGGCGATGACGCTGATCTTCGAACGGGCCTGGGAAGACATCCAGCACGGTCGCGACAGCGATTTTGTCAGCGGCAACAACGATGCCGACGCGGTTCTCTTGCTGCAATGGGTGGGCCTGCATCTACCCGAACATTACCGGCGCCTGGAACATATGCTCCGCGCCTGGGGCGGCAACGCCTCGGGCAGCGGCATCGCCAACATCGACAACACTGGCGAAGTGCACCCCGACACCTATTGGTGGCAGCACTCGGTGGGCAATGTCCGGCGCACGCCGTTTCGCACGCTGTGGCTGGACCGCCCGGACGCCTTGTTGCAGCAGCTGCGCGAGCATCCTCGGGCCGTCGGTGGCCGCTGTGCTCAATGCCGCTGGCTAAGCATCTGCAACGGCAATACCCGCACCCGCGCCTGGGCCGAAGGTGATCTCTGGGGCCAGGACCCCGGTTGCCACCTCAGCGATGAAGAAATCGGCATACCGCCATTAACGACCATCCCTTGCGTCATGCACTGAAGCACCCGCCTGGCGAGCCATCTGACAAAGGATGGGGCCGGCCCACCTGATGAAGTACCAAGGACGTCCCATGCATCCATCGATTATTTTACCGGCTGCACTTGAGTCCCCGTTCAGACCGGGCGAAGTCGCCCTGGTCGGCGCTGGCCCCGGCGATCCACGCTTGCTGACCCTGCGCGCCTGGAGCCTGTTGATGCAAGCCGACGCCGTGGTTTACGACCGCCTGATCAGCCCCGAGCTGCTGGCATTGATCCCCCTCACCTGCGCCCGGCATTACGTCGGCAAGGCCAGCGGCTGCCACAGCCTGCCGCAGGATCAGATCAACGAACTACTCGCCGACCTCGCCGATCAGGGGCAGCGCGTGGTCCGGCTCAAGGGTGGCGACCCGTTCATTTTCGGCCGTGGCGCCGAGGAGCTGGAGTATCTGCTGCAACGCAATATTGACTGCCAGGTCGTCCCCGGTATTACTGCCGCCTCCGGGTGTAGCGCTTACGCAGGCATTCCGCTGACCCATCGGGATCTGGTCAACTCTTGTCGATTCATCACCGGGCACCTGCAACACGATGGTGAGTTGCAATTACCCTGGAGCAGCCTCGTCGACAGCAGCCAGACCCTGGTGTTTTACATGGGGTTATCAAATCTCGGGATTATCGCCCAGCGCTTGATCGAAGCCGGAATGCCCGCCGAGACACCGGCGGCGTTGATCAGTAATGGCACGCGTCCCGACCAGCATGTCGCACGAGGCAGGCTGCATCAATTGCCGACCCTGGCGCGGGAATGCCCACCTGGCATTCCGACGCTTGCGGTGATCGGCAAAGTGGTCGATCTGTTCGCTGCCCAACAACAGGAATTCCCGGCGCGCTTTTACCCCGCAGCGCTGCAACGCCAGCGCAAGGTGGCGATATGAGGCGCATGGAGCTTGGCCCATTGTTATGGATCGGTGCGGCTCACGCAGGTGCAGCGATTCCGCCCTCCGACGCGGCCGCCAACCTCTACCAACAGCATTGCCAGATATGCCATGGCGCCAACCGCTTCGGCGGTGCGGGGCCGGCCTTGCTGCCGGAAAGCCTGAGCCGGATCAAACCCGACGAAATCCGCAGCGTGATCCAGGACGGTCGCCCCGCGAGTCAGATGAGCGGGTATGCCAACGTGTTCAACGCCACGCAGATCGACGCGCTGGTGGACTACCTCCAGCAACCGCCCGCCACCCCACCCACCTGGAGTAACGATGACATTCGCGGCAGTCATTCGATTCTCGCCGATATCAACAAACTGCCCGACACGCCCCAGCATCGCGCCGATCCACTGAACCTGTTTGTGGTGGTGGAAGCCGGTGATCATCACATCGACATCCTCGACGGCGACCGCTTTGAAGTGCTGGCTCGGTTCTCTTCGCACTTTGCAGTGCATGGCGGGCCGAAGTTTTCGCCGGACGGACGCTTCGTCTACGTGGCCTCTCGCGATGGCTGGATCAGCCTGTATGACTTGCATAACCTGAAACTGATCGCCGAGGTCCGCGCCGGGCTCAACACCCGCAACCTCGCGGTGAGCAAGGACGGCCGATGGGTGCTGGTGGGCAACTACCTGCCTGGCAACCTGGTGGTGCTCGATGCCCGTGATCTGTCATTGGTCAAAACCATTCCGGCGATCGGCCAGGACGGCACCGCGTCACGGGTCAGCGCGGTCTACACCGCGCCGCCACGGGACAGCTTCATCGTGGCACTCAAGGACGTGAAGGAAGTCTGGGAGCTGCCCTGCGCCGGCACACCGGATTTCGAACCGCGACGGATCCACGCCGAGGATGTGCTGGACGACTTTTCCTTTTCACCGGACTACAAGCAACTGCTGGCCACATCGCGCAAGGCCAAGGGCGGTCAGGTGATCGACCTCGACAGTGGCAAGGTGGTCACCGACATTCCACTGCCGGGCATGCCGCACCTGGGATCCGGAACCTACTGGAAACGCAACGGTGAGTGGGTGTTTGCCACGCCGAACATCAGCAAGGGTCTGATCTCGGTCATCGACTTCAAGACCTGGAAACTGCTCAAGGAGATACCGACCCTGGGGCCGGGTTTCTTCATGCGCAGCCACGTCAACTCGCGGTATGCCTGGACCGACGTGTTCTTCGGTCCCGACAACGATGCGATCCACCTGATCGACAAACAGACCCTGGAAATCGCCCACACCCTGCGCCCGATGCCCGGCAAGACCGCCGCCCACGTCGAATTCACCCGCGACGGTCGCTACCTGCTGCTGAGTATCTGGGCCACCGACGGTGCGCTGATCGTCTACGACAGCAACACCCTCAAAGAGATCAAGCGCCTGCCGATGAACAAGCCGTCGGGCAAGTACAACGTGGGCAACAAGATCGAGTTTGTGGAGGGCACTTCGCATTAGGCTTTGTGCCCCTAATGCGGGGACAACTCAACCCTGTGGCGAGGGGGCTTGCCCCCGTTCGACTGCGAAGCAGTCGCAAAACAGCAGACGGCGGTGTAACTGAAACATTGTGGTGGAGAGTTAAAAGAGGGGCTGCTTCGCAGCCCAACGGGGGCAAGCCCCCTCGCCGCAGGTAAGCTCCCTCGCCACAGGGTTTGTGTTCACCTCTTCAGCTCAGGGTATAACCGTTATCGACTTTCCAGTCCTGACCATAAACACCCCGCGCGCCTTGAGACAGCTGAAAGACAATCACGTTGGCCACCGCTGACGCATCGAGGAAATGACCGGGCAGCAGACGTTTGCCGAGGGTGTCGGCAACGTCGTCGAGTTCCCCGTCGCTCAACCCCAGGTTGTCCCACATCGAGGTCGCGGTCGGCCCCGGGGAGACCAGATTGATGCGCACGTCATAACGCGCGAATTCCACCGCCAATGTGCGCGCCTGCGCCGCCAGCGCGGCCTTGCTGGCAATGCAGGCGGCCAGACCGGGAAAGCTCGAGCCGGTCAGGAAGCTGCCGACAAACACCACCGAAGCAGGATTCGCCAGTTCCCCGCGCAACGCCGCCAGGGTATTCAACGCCCCGGCGCCGTTGACCGCCCACTGACGCTGGAAGGCCGGCATGTCGAGGCTATCGGCCATTTCGGCGATACCCGCGTTGGGCACCAGATAATCAACCGGGCCCAGTGCCGACGCACGTTGGGCCAACGCCTGCAGGTCATCCTGACAAGTCACGTCACCGGCACACCACTGCAGGCGCTCGCCATAGATCTGCTGCAAGGCCGGCAACTCACCGATTTTCCGTGACATCGCCAGCACCTTGACCCCGCGCGGCAACAGCGCCGCACACAGGGCCAGGCCTATCCCGGAACTGGCGCCCGTGACCACCGCCAAACGATCCTGAAACTCGGTTCTCATCATTTCCTCCTGGCATCGCGGACGCCAGCACTGGGGACTTCAAACGGTACGTGAAAACCGGCCTTTTTGATCAGTGCCCAAATAGGCATCAAACGCCATCGCCGCGCTGCGCATCATCAAATGCCCGTGGGGCAACAACACCAACGCGTCTTTGTGAATCTGCAGCAAGCCATCGCGAACATGCTCCTCCAGTTGCATCAGCGCATCGGCAAAGTAATCGGTAAAGCAGATGTCATGACGCGCTTCAAACTTGCCGAAGTCGATCCGGCCGTGGCACATCAGATCGCTGATCACTTCACGGCGCAGCCGATCATCGGCGCTCAACCGGTAACCCCGATGCACAGGCAACAAGCCTTGATCAATGCGGGCGTAGTACTGCGATAGCTCCTTGACGCTCTGGCTGTAGCTGTCGCCGACCTTGCCGATGGAAGACACCCCGAGGCCGATCAAATCGCAGTCGGCATGGGTGGAATAACCCTGGAAATTGCGTTGCAACGTGCCATTGGCCCGGGCCAGCGCCAACTCATCGTCCGGCAAGGCAAAATGGTCCATGCCGATATAGATATAACCGGCCTCAGTCAGACGACGGACAGTCAGTTCAAGCAATTCCAGTTTGCGCTCCGGTGGCGGCATGTCAGCCAAACGAATCAGCCGTTGTGCGCGCACCAGTTCCGGCAGATGGGCGTAGCTGTAGGCGGCAATCCGGTCCGGACGCAGCGCGATGATTTTGCCGAGAGTGACATCGAAGCTCTGCACGGTTTGCAATGGCAGGCCGTAAATCAGATCGACACTGATCGATTTGAATCGCGCCTGGCGTGCCGCAGCGACCAGCGCATAAATTTGCTCTTCACTTTGCTGCCGATTGACCGCAGCCTGCACATCGGGATCGAAGTCCTGCACGCCAAAGCTCAAACGATTGAACCCCAACTGACGCAACAACTGGATCTGTTGCGTACTGATGGTGCGAGGGTCGACCTCGATGGAAAACTCATGGTCATCGCTGTCGTCCATGTCGAATGCCTGGTGCAGGCAGTCCATAAGGTCAGCCAGTTGTTCGCCGGTCAAATAGGTCGGCGTGCCACCTCCCAGGTGCAGTTGCGTGAGTTTGCGGGTGCGGTCGAACAAGGCAGCTTGCATCATGATCTCGCGCTTGAGGTACGTCAGGTACTCGACGGCGCGGTGGGTTTTCTGGGTAATGATTTTGTTGCAGGCGCAGTAGTAACAAAGGCTCTTGCAGAACGGGATGTGGATGTACACCGACAGCGATTTTGGCGTTGTCGCCTGGTTGCTGTCCGAGGCCGCACGCTGATAGTCATCGACGGCGAACGCCTGATGAAACTGCGGCGCGGTCGGGTAAGAGGTATAGCGCGGCCCCGGGAGGTCATACTTTTCGACCAGGGCGCGATTGAAATCAAATGAAGTTGTCATGATCAATCCATTCGTAATGGGGTTCATGCCCCGCACCGTCCGAATCCTTTTCAAACAGGTTGCAGATGGCATCCACGTGCGGCCGACCGGCCGGAAAAATACTAATGAAACGGTCAGACAGCTCAATCAACCCGTCACGGCTCAATTGCTCCAGCAAAGGCCAGGCGGTGAAAAAGTACTGGCGAAAAATGACTCCATGACGCGTCTCGATTGCCTGGATATCCAGCTCCAGATCACACGCCAGGCGCTCCATGACCATGTGCCTGACCTGATTCCCTTCCTCACAGCGCCAGCCACGACTCGTCGGCAATTGGTCCATGTCCAGTTGCTGCCGGTAGCGTTCGAGTTCGTCGGTGTTTTGCGCATACAAACCGTCGATCTGACTGATAGCGCCCAAACCGAACCCGATATGGTCGCAATGCCCGTGACGGGTAAACCCCTCACAATTGCGACGTAATCGACCGCGCTCCTGAGCAATCGCCAAATCGTCATCGGGCCGGACAAACTGCCCCAGGCCAATGTAGTGATAACCGGCGCCGATCAACTGTTCAAAACAGATCCGGCGCATGGCGCCTTTATCTTCCTCGCTGCAAAACGCCCCGACTGTGTCTGCAGTCTTGGGCCGATAGCGTTGGGGTGGCCGGGCATAGTCAAACACCAGCAGCCGGTCCGGCTCCAGTTCGATGATGGTTGTCAGTTTCAGCGCAAAACTTTCTGGCGTCTGCCAGGTATGGCCATAACCCAGATCGACATTGATGGATCGATAGCCGAAGGTACGAGCGGCATCGATAAGCGAATGGATCGGTGCCGGATTCTGGTAGCAGGCCACCGACATCGCACGGTCGGCACCGATGTCCGGAACGCCGATGCTGACATGGTTGAACCCCAGGTCACGCAGCATGCCCATGGTCGACCAATCCGTATGGTGAAGGTCCACTTCTATGCTGTAGTCACCGCACTCATGTCCAAGAAAGTTGAATCGGCCACGCAGGTGATTCATCAGCCGTCTCAGGTGGGCGATGGCGGGTGTTCCGCCCCCCAGATGGAACTGCTCGACCCTCTGCCCGGCTCCCAGATGACAACCGACGAGGTCGATCTCATGTTGCAGACGCTGAAGATAGTGTTCGACACCACTGTGCTCGCATGAAATTTCGCGAGGAGAGCACAAGGCAGGCTTAAGGTTAGAAGGCAGTTGCACGTTCAGCGACAGCGGACGGCACTTCTGACGGCTGCCGCGCAATGCACGAAGCAAATCCAGTGAGCCAATGCCGCCATGAAATTTTTCTGTGTCGACATGGCAGTTGGGGTCGAGTACGCCTTGATCGCGCCGGACGTTCAGCTCACCGGGGCTGTGAAATGAATTGAGCATAACGGGTCTCCGAGACTGGCTGCGGACCGCCAGTGTCGGAGTCTGGCGACCCATGCTCCTTGATTTGCATCAAGCGCGAGCAAAGTGCTTGTCGCGCAACGGACACCAGGCAAGCCCAGTCACCACGTCAGGTAAAACATCCACTTGGCCAACAGCACGATGACAACCATGTGGCAGAACAGGCTGCCATGGATGAAATGCAGGTATCGAGCACTCATCCGGCCACTTTTGAACAAAAACATGGCGACCAGGAAATGCAGCAGTACGCTGACGGCCGCCACGATTTTTAACATCAGCAACGTGCCAAACGATGAGGCCATTGGTGTGGCAAGGACCGGTAAATAGCGCAGCCAGACCATCCCCAACCCGGCACCGAACAACACCAGCAAGACCCATGGAATCAAGGTGCGTGCACGTCGACCGATACCCTGCTCAAGCAGCAACATGACCTTGACGGGCAGCTGTTTGCGGATACTTTCAAGGAACAGGACTTCGAAGAACACCGTGCCGATAAAAATCAGCGCGGCGAACAGATGCAACGTCAGAAACAGCGGATAGAGCATGGGATTCTCGCTCTCAATACAGCTGAACACGCTCCACTCACCGCGAGGGAAACGTCACTCCCATCGTTGCGCCGCCTCGCGATCACTGTTGCGAGCCTCGACCCAATGGGAACTCTCGGCCACCTGTTCTTTCTTCCAGAATGGCGCGCGGGTTTTCAGGTAATCCATTACAAACGCACAGGCATCAAAAGCCGCTTGACGATGACTGCTGCTGATGCCGACAAAGACAATGGGGTCTCCCGGTTGCAGCGCGCCGATTCGATGGATCAGCACCAGTCCGAGCAACGGCCAGCGCTGTCGGGCTTCGTCGGCGATCTTGCCCAGGACCTTTTCGGTCATACCGGGGTAATGCTCAAGAAACATCCCGGCGACTTCTTGTCCGACGTTGGTGTCACGTACATACCCGACAAAACTCACCACGGCACCGACATTCAGGCTCAAAGCCTGCAGGGCATTGATTTCGGTGCCGGGGTCGAAGCGCTCTGTCTGCACTCGAATCATCGAATCACCCTCCCGTTACGGTGGGGAAAAAACCCACTTCATCACCGTCTATCAACGGCTCATCGAGCCCGCACATGTCCTGATTGCGGGCACACATGAGGTTCTGTTCGGCCAGCATCTGCCAGACGCCAGAACGACGTATCAGGTGCTGACGCAACTGATCGACAGAAGTGAAATCACCTTCAATCGTTTCATCGTCGAGACCAAGCGTTTCGCGGTACCGCGAGAAATACAAAACATTCAGCTTCATTGTTGCTGCGCCTGATACCAACCACTTTTACCACCCTGCTTCTCCAACAGCCGCACCGACTCGATGCTCATGCCCCGGTCCACGGCCTTGCACATGTCATACAGGGTCAAGGCCGCCACACTGGCGGCGGTCAGTGCCTCCATCTCGACGCCGGTCTGTCCGGACAACTTGCACCGAGAAACAATGCGTACGCGTTGGTCACCTTCAAAACTCAACTCAACGTTAACACTGCTCAGAAGCAGCGGATGACAGAGCGGAATCAACTCACTCGTGCGTTTGGCCGCCTGAATGCCGGCGATCCGCGCTACCGCAAATACATCACCTTTAGGGTGAGCACCACTGGCAATCAGTTGTCGGGTCTCGGCAAGCATATGAACCCATGCCTCAGCCACGGCTTCTCGGGACGTCACGCTTTTATCCGTAACATCGACCATTCGCACGCGTCCCAGCGAGTCGAGGTGAGTCAGCATCAATTCAGTCATGAGCAATAAGCCTTGCGCTACCAACAGTCGGTTTCAGCGCAGAATACAGCGCAGGCCGACACAGGCGGTTGACGTCAATCAAGTAATGCAGACAAGGCCATTGCTCAACCGATTTCCATGGTTCGAAAGCGCAACTCCGAAGCTGCAATCACCCCGTCTACTTGTGCCGGAGGGCGAGCTCCGATAATGACGCCCGTCACTGCCAGTTTGCGAAGTACCCAGGCGATCGGCTTCTGACACAACAGCGTTTTCACTAAGTCATTAATGCCCGGACATTGGACTGCGTGGACGTTTTACATCGCGTTTTCGCCTTACCGTGTCAGGGCTGGTAATGCGGCTAGGTTGAGGCAATCGGGACGTACGCAGTAACAGACTGATTTCCTCTGCGCTGACCGCTCTGCTGAAAAAGTGGCCCTGAATTTCATCGCAGCCGTTTTCACGCAGGAAGGTTTGCTGCTCTTCGGTCTCGACACCTTCGGCTATGACCTTGAGGTTCAGTTGGTGCCCCAACGAAATCACTGCGGTAGCGATGGCTTTGTCGTTCTCGTTGTCGGGCAGATCGTGCACGAAAGACTGGTCGATCTTGAGCCTTGCGATGGGGAAGCTTTTCAATGCCGCGAGGCTGGAGTAGCCGGTGCCGAAGTCGTCGATCGACAGACTGATCCCCATTGATTGCAGTTCCTTCATTTTGCTGATGGCTTGCTGAAGGTCTTGCATGATCAGACTTTCGGTCAGCTCCAGCTCAAGGTACATCGGGTCCAGTCCGGTCTCTTGCAAGGCATGCCTCACCCGGTCGATCAGGTCCCTTTCGATGAACTGGCGTGCTGAAATATTCACCGACATGGTGATCGGCGGCCAACCCGCATCCTGCCAGTCCTTGTTCTGTCTGCACGCGGTATGAATCACCCAATCGCCTATGGGCACGATCAACCCGGTCTCTTCGGCCTGCGGAATGAATTTGATTGGAGACACCATGCCGAGTTCGGGATGCTGCCAGCGGATCAGTGCTTCTACGCCGATAATCTGACCTGACTGCAAATCCACCTGTGGCTGGTACAGCAGCAGGAACTCGTCATGGTTGAGTGCGTTTCGTAGCCCGTCTTGCATGGCGAGCTTGCCCTGATCCTTGTTATTCATCTCGCTCGTATAGAACTGGTAACTGTTGCGACCCAGTTCCTTGGCCCGGTACATGGCGGCGTCCGCATTGCTGAGCAACGTGTCGGTATCGCTGCCGTCAGCTGGGTAGGTGGCCAACCCCATGCTGCAGGTGACGTGGAGTGTATGCCCGCTGAGCTGAATCGGCCGCAGGATGGCTTCCTGGATCTTGTGCAGGGCTGGAGTAACGCCGTCGAGGTCTGAGGGCTGGTCGAACAGGATGATCACAAACTCGTCGCCACCCAGTCGCACGACGGTGTCGGTGCGGCGCACACACTCCTGCATGCGCTGGGCGACGGTTTTCAGCAGTACGTCTCCAGCGCTGTGCCCAAGGCTGTCATTCACCAGTTTGAATTTGTCCAGATCGAGAAACACCACCGTCACCAGCCGGCTGTAGCGCTGGGCATAAAGTATTGCCTGCTTGAGACGGTCCTCGAGCAGGGTGCGATTCGGCAGCCCGGTCAGTGCGTCATGGTCGCCCATATAGCGAATGCGCTTTTCGGTCAGTTGGCGTTCTATCGCAATACCGGCAAGAGGTGTCGCCATGTCGATCAGTCGCGTCTCGGTCGAGCTAGGGCTGCGTACGGTGTTGGAATACAAGGCAAACGTACCCAATACCTTTCGTTCATGGGACAGAATCGGCGTCGACCAGCAGGCACGAAATCCATAGGGCGCAGCGGATGATCGGTACTCCTCCCACAGCGGGTCCAGCTCGATATCCGTGACGATGACCGGTTCTCGTCGATACACCGCGGTGCCGCAAGAGCCGACGTTTGGACCAATCGCAATCCCGTCGATGAGCTGGTTATAGGCTTTCGGCAAACTGGGGGCAGCCCCGTGCAGCAGGTGTTTGCCATCCTCATCCAGCACCAGGATGGACACCATCATCCCCTCCAGTTGGGACTCGACCAGGTGAGCCAGACTATCTAGGACTTCTGCAAGCTCGGTGCTCCTGGCGATCAGCTCCAGGACATGACCTTGTCCGGCACGGATGATGGCTTCTTGCTCCAATCGGTTGTTTTGCAGGGCGAGCCGCTCTGTGGCGATACTCAATTGGACCGTTTTTTTTTCAAGCTGAAGACGGTCTTTGAGGAATTGATTCACCGCGCGAGCCATGTTGCCGATCTCGTCTTTCCCATGTTCCACCATCATCAAATGCGTTTTGTCAGTGCGTTCCTGACGCAATTGCCGGCTTATTTCATTCAGGCGCACGAGCACATGACGGCCCATGAAGACCCGGGTCACGAACCAGGCGAATATCAGGCTGGCGCCCAACATGATCAGCACCCATCGCTGGCTACGATTTGAGGCCTCGACCAGACGTTGCACGGCTTCGCGATAGTCTTCGGTGTAAGCACTGGATTGCGCACGGGCCACCGCGACCAGAACCCCGGCCTCATTCTTCAACTCCTCATTGAAGCGCTGGATGACGTTGTGCTGATTGATGAGCCTCAGGCGCTGGGAGAAGAGATCGGGCGTTTCCACATCAGCGTCGGGTAACTTGCCAGCGGCGCGTGACAGGCGCTCATATCGGATCCGCAGCCGTTGCACGGCATCGCTGTCATTAGCCTGCGGCAGACCGAAAAGTAACACCGCCAGTTCCAGGCTGGCCCGGGTCTTGGTCGCGGTTAACCGGGCAGCGTGATCCTCCAGGGCTTGCTCGAAGCTGACCTCGGTTTGCAGCAGGCTTTCTCGCAGCTGCGCAACGATGTTGGCGGTATTGCGGAACATCTGACTCGACTGATGCATGTCGAGTATCGCCTCGCCACTGTTCGCGGCAGTCAGCTCCTGCACCAGTTGATCAAGGGCTTCAAGCTGTTCGACGGTTGCCGCATAGCTTGAACGCAGGGCGTCGGGGGAACGGGTTGTCAGAAGCTGATCGGTCTGGCGTTCGATCAGCAAGGTCCGCTGCACCATGTCTTGCCCATTTTGCATGCGCACCAGTCGTTCATCCGTCAGCTGGCGGGTGGCGCTGTTTGACGTGCGCAACGCGTAGACCGCTGTGGCACCACCCGCCAGGATCAGCAGCGCCAGCGTCAGGAACGCCAGTGTGAACTGTGCGCGCAACGACTGCGGCAATAGCCGGCGTCCTAGCCGGGAAATAACGTCCAATTTCATGGATTCCATAGGTGGCGATAGATGTCTCGATAGCCATTGTCAGGGTCGTACTGGAATTTCTTCCCGCCGTCGAAGGCGATATTGTCGGCATTGACCAGGTGAATCGGCGCTACGAAGCCGCTCACCGGCTGACCTGCAAACAGCCGGTTCAATTCGTCCATCACTTGCCAGCCATGCAGGTTGAGCGGCTCGGCCACGGTAACGGTCTGGTAGGTTTTTGCCTGTATGCGCAAGAAAGCCGAAGCGCTGCCATCACCGGCAGACAACAGACTGATGCCGTCACTGGGCATTGCGGCGTTGGTCAATGAGGCAATCGAGTAGTCGAAATAGATATCGTTGATGGCCAGCGTGTGGGTCCAGCGCTTGCCATAGCGCTGAAGCAGCTCCTTGGTGAGCGCCGGCATCTTCTCACCACTTTCGGAGATCGCCACATCGCGCACTTCCAGCAAGGTACATTCCCGACAGGCCCGAATGACGTTTTCCATGGCCTTGGCTTTCGCCATGGCGATGCTGTACTTGGAGTCGGTCAGGATGACCACGCCGGCGTGTCCGTTTGACTGTGCCACTGCCGCCATGGCCGTGAGGCGAGCCACTTCGAGCGGGTCGGTCGTGACGTTCATGGCCACCGGTGTGCCATCAATCGGCCCCGGGCGTGCCCCGGCGTGCCAGCCAACCACCGGCACATCCCTGTTGGCGAAGAGGATCAGCGCCGCATTGTTCTCAAGGGCATCGGAACCGCACAGAATGAGGCCGTCGGGTTTCTCTGCCAGCGCATCGGAGAAGGCCTTTGCGCGCCCGGCCGATGATCCAGCGCCATCGAATATCTTCAGCGTCCAGCCCATCGCCTTGGCTGCCTCGCGAGCGCCCTGCGCGACACCGACGATGCCTCCGTTACGCAAATCCTCTGCGACAAGGGCGATGCTCTTGCCCCGCTGGGCTTTCGGGCCGGACTCAGGGCCGCTCCAGCGAACGGCTTCAAGGGTGGCCCTGGAAACGATTTCCTGCGCTTGAATCACCGTTACCGTGGCGTTTTCGACACCTGCCGCGGTTGGCAGGTTCTGGCCGTATCCGGGCGTTGCCGTGAAAAGACAGAAAACCGTAATTGAAGCCATCCGGAGTAGCCAGGGCCTGAGTAACCAGGGCCCGATCAGACAGGTTCGATCACCGCATGGAATGCCGGGTGTGGAGCCGATGGCGCGATCATAGTCTGGCATGGCGTCCCTTTTTGCCAAGAGTGCAGCGTTAACTATCCGAAAGGATAGTCGGTTCTGTTGTCATCAGGTCTTCGGTGGTTAAAAGTGCGCGAACTTTAGTTTTACAGTACTCATCCTTTACGCAACTTTGAAAGATGCTCTTCATAAGCACGACTGAATTCGCGCCTGAATAAATTGCGCGGGTACTCACTTTTTAGAATAAAGCCTATAACCAAAGAAACTAAATAATGACCTCCGATCACCGATCTTGAAACGCCTCAGTGTTCACCCCACTGGTCGGAGAGTTTCTTGACAAGAATTGAACAGCGCTAACACTTCCTTGAATTGTAAGGGTTAGAGATGACGCCAAAGAGGCGCTGGGCAGAAGGTTAATCCGCAAGTCGTACGTTGCGTTATGTATTCGAGACGGCCGACTGACGCCCAAACACGAGGCAGAGGAAGCCGTGTATGGCAATCACGCAAAACAACCGTTTGGTGCAGGTCAACTGCCCCCTCGGCGGCGATGTCCTGCTGCTGCGGAGCATGGAAGGCAACGAAGAATTGGGGCGGTTGTTCCACTATGAATTGAACCTCACCTCCGAAGACCGGGCGATCACGTTCGACCATTTGCTGGGCAAGCCGATGGGCCTGACCCTGGAGCTGCACGACGGCGGCAAACGCTACTTCCACGGCATTGCCTGCAGCTGTCGACAACTGACCGGCCATGGCCAGTTCGCCGGCTACCACGTCAGCCTGCGGCCCTGGCTCTGGCTGCTCACGCGCACCTCGGATTGCCGGATTTTCCAGAACAATACGGTGCCGGACATCATCAAGCAGGTGTTCCGCGACCTCGGTTTTTCCGATTTCGAAGACAGCCTGAGCGGCAGCTACCGCCAGTGGGAATATTGCGTGCAGTACCGCGAAACCAGCTTCGATTTCGTCAGCCGCTTGATGGAACAGGAAGGGATCTATTACTACTTCCGCCATGAGCAAGCACGTCATGTATTGGTGTTGGCCGACGCCTATGGCGCCCACTCCACGGTGGCAGATTACGACTCAGTGCCGTTCTACCCGCCCGATCGGCAAATGCGCGAGCGCGATCATTTCTACGATTGGCAACTGGCGCGGGAAGTCCAACCCGGTTCGCTGGAGCTCAACGATTACGACTTCCAGCGCCCCCGTGCCAACCTTGGGGTGCGCTCCAGTGTGTCGCGCAGCCACAGCAACGGCGACTACCCGCTCTACGACTACCCCGGTGAATACGTACAGAGCAACGACGGCGAGCACTATGCGCGTACCCGCATCGAAGCCATCCACAGCCAGTTCGAGCGCGTACAACTGCGCGGCCGTGCCCGCGGGCTGGGCTCCGGCCACCTGTTCACGCTGACCGGCTACGAGCGCGACGACCAGAACCGCGAATACCTGGTGGTCAGCGCGCGCTACCACATCCACCAGGAGCCCTATGAAAGTGGCACCCAGGATCTCTCCGAGCAGTTTGTGGGCGAACTCGCTTGCATGGATGCCAGCCAGGTTTTCCACCCCCTCCCCCTGACCCCCATGCCGATTGTCCGAGGGCCGCAGACCGCGGTGGTGGTCGGCCCCGAGGGCGAGGAGATTTGGACCGACCAGTATGGCCGGGTCAAAGTGCACTTCTATTGGGATCGCCACGACCAATCCAACGAGAACAGCTCCTGCTGGATGCGCGTATCCCAGGCCTGGGCCGGCAAGAACTGGGGGGCGATGCAGATCCCGCGAATCGGTCAGGAAGTGATTGTCAGTTTTCTCGAAGGCGACCCGGATCGGCCGATCATCACCGGTCGCGTCTACAACGCCGAACAGACCGTGCCCTACACGCTGCCGGCCAATGCCACCCAGAGCGGCGTGAAGAGCCGTTCAAGCAAGGGCGGCTCACCGGCCAACTTCAATGAAATCCGCATGGAAGACAAGAAAGGCGCGGAGCAACTGTTTATCCACGCCGAGAAGAACCAGGACATCGAGGTCGAGAACGACGAGACCCACTGGGTCGGCCACGACCGCAGCAAGAGCATCGACAACGACGAAACCGTGCACGTCAAACACGACCGCACCGAAACCGTCGATAACAACGAGACCATCAACATTGGCGTCAACCGTACGGAACGCGTCGGCAGCAACGAGACCATCAACATTGGCAGCAACCGCACGATCAGCGTCGGCGCCAACGAAACCGCGACCGTGACCCTGCAGCGCACCCATACGGTAGGTATCAACGAGACGATCGCCATCGGCGCAGCGCAGGAAGTTGTCATCGGTGCCTTTCAAACGGTGA
Source organism: Pseudomonas sp. B21-019 (assembly GCF_024749225.1). Taxonomy (NCBI): domain Bacteria; kingdom Pseudomonadati; phylum Pseudomonadota; class Gammaproteobacteria; order Pseudomonadales; family Pseudomonadaceae; genus Pseudomonas; species Pseudomonas sp. B21-019. The sequence goes on along the minus strand of NZ_CP087193.1, from coordinate 2,597,997 downwards.
ATGTCGGGGCCTACCAAAACGTCAATGTGGGCCTCTACCAGTCGACCAATGTGGGCGCCAACCGCTCGGTGGACGTGGGTGCCAATCTTTCAACCACGGTAAAGGCAAACGAATCGCGCAAGGTCGGTGCAGGACGCACGACCGATATCGACAACGACGATGCGCTGACGGTGGGCAAGGACCTTGTCATCGATGCCGGTGACTCGGTGACCATCACCACCGGCAAAGCCAGCATCGTCATGAAGAAGGACGGCACCATCAGCATCCGCGGCAAGGACATCACCATAGACGGCTCTGGCGCGATCAACATCAAGGCCAACAAGAACGTGGTGATCAAGGGACGCAAGATCCTGCAAAACTAGGAGTCACGCGTATGACGGTTCAATACCCACTACCCACCCAGGCCCGCATCGATGGCGTGGTCATCGGCGTCCTGCTCGACCTGCCGCAGGCCAGTGCGCCCCTGGTGACCTACCCCGGTTGCCCCGAGGAACAGAGCATCGCCGCCCGCAGCACCACCCTGCTCGCCCCTGAGGACATCGGCACCCAGGTGGCGCTGATGTTCGAAGATGGCGACCCTTTCCGCCCGCTAGTGATCGGCCGCCTGCTTGGCCAGGCCGAGGCGCCCGCACCGGTTGCCTGCGTGCAACTGGACGACCAGCGCCTGGAATTGAGTGCCGAACGCGAGATCGTGCTGCGTTGCGGCAAGGCCAGTATCACCCTGACCCGCGCGGGCAAAGTGATTATCCAGGGCGCCTACCTGTCCAGCCGCTCCAGCGGGGTCAACCGCATCAAGGGTGGTTCGGTGCAGATCAACTAGACAGGTATTCGGCCCATGGAACTGCTCAACGCCAGCAAACTGCTTGCTGCCTATACCCAGGGCATGGAGCCCGATGGCCGAGAATCCCTGGTGGTGGTGGCCAAAGGCACTTTCAATCTGCCGCTGGACGGCCGCGCGGCGACCCTCGCCGACAGCCAGCAACCGCTGCTGATGGCCGATACCTTCCTCGGCGAGCCTGGTCTCAGCGCCCCGCTGCAGGAAATGGACTTCGCCCCGATCAAGCCATTCTGCGATGTGCTGGTGCGCGGCAAGGCCTATGCCCCAGGCGGGCGGCCCGTGAGGCAACTGGCTGCGGGCATTCGCGTCGGTCAGATGAGCAAAGCCTTTTCCGTCCTCGGCCCCCGGCAGTGGCAACCGGGGCTATTGGGCGTTTCTCCCGGCTTGCCGCAGCCCTTCACCGAGCAGCACATCTCTTATGCCCAGGCCTTTGGCGGCAGTCATCCGATGGCCAAGGACTCCGAAATGCGTCACTGCTACCTGGACAATCCGACCGGTTGTGGCTGGTTCCCACGCCATATGGGTAGTGCTGATATCGGTGGCATGCCGATGCCGAACACCGAGGAATTGGGCAAGGCGATCGACAGTCCCTCTGGCGACTACCGCCCGATGGCCCTCGGCCCCATCGGCCGCAGCTGGCCACAACGCGCCCGCTTCGCCGGTACTTACGACGAGGCCTGGTTGGCCGACTGCTTTCCGTTTCTGCCGGGTGATTTCGACCGCCGCTACTTTCAGGCGGCCCCTGACGATCAGCAGATCCAGTATCTGCGAGGCGGCGAGGACGTGCTATTGCTCAACCTCACGCCCCAGGAGCGCGCGGGCTTTCGCATACCCGAAATCGACGTGCCGGTGACTTTCTTCCTGAAAAAAGGCGGTCATGAGACTGTGCAGGCGGTAATCGATACCCTGCTGATCGACACCGATGCGCTCCAGGTGCAACTGACCTGGCGTGTCGCCCGTCCGCTACGGCGCAACATGTTCGAGATCGCTCAGGTGCTGGTCGGCACGATGTCCACGGGCTGGTGGCGCGCCCGTGAACTGGGCAAGGATTACTACCCGTCGCTCTCCTCCCTGGTAAAAGACAAGCACGCCCCCGAGGAGACGGACTGATGACCGCGCTTTGCATCATCGGCTCCGGCATGGTCAGTGCTGTCGGCCTCAGCGCACCCGCGAGCTGCGCGGCGATCCGCTGCGCCATCGATAATTTCCAGGAAACCCGCTTTATCGACCAAGGCGGCGAATGGCTGATTGCCGCCAGCGTGCCTTTGGAACAGCCCTGGCGCGGCCGCACCAAGCTGATCAAGATGGCCGCCCGCGCCATCGCCGAGGCGCTGCAAAGCACCCCCAACGTCGACCCGGAAAAGACCCCGCTGCTGCTGGGGGTGGCGGAAGTCGAGCGCCCCGGCCGCCTCGATGGTCTCGATAAGGGGCTGCTGCACGCCATCGAAGCCGAACTGGGCCTGCGCTTTCATCCCGGTTCCAACGTCATTGCCCGTGGTCGGGTCAGCGCTGCCGTGGCCCTGCTGAATGCACGCACGCTGATCTACCAGGGCGGCCATCGCCATGTGCTGATTGTCGGCGTCGACTCCTTCCTCAGCGGGCCGACCCTGGCCGCTTTCGAAGCACGCGAACGCCTGCTCACCAGCCAGAACTCCAACGGATTTATCCCCGGCGAAGGCGCCGCCGCCGTGGTGCTGGCCGCCCCCGTTGCCAGCAAAGAGCCGCAATTGGCCTGCATCGGCCTGGGGTTCGGTATGGAGAAGGCCACGGTGGAGGCCGAAGACATTCCCTTGCGCGCCGATGGCCTGACTCAAGCCGTACGCGCCGCCCTGAGCGAAGTCGGCTGTGGGTTGGAGCAAATGGATTATCGGCTCACCGACATCTCCGGCGAGCAGTACTACTTCAAGGAAGCGTCCCTGGCCCTGAGCCGCACCCTGCGCGTGCGCAAGGAGTTCTTCCACCTATGGCACCCCGCCGACTGCATCGGCGAAGTCGGCGCCGCCATCGGCCCGGCGATGCTCGCCGTGGCCCTGGCCGCCAGCCGCAAGGGCTATGGCGAAGGCCCGAATATCTTCTGCCACTTGGGCAACGACGCTGGCGAACGCGCCGCCGCGATGCTCAGTTACCAGACTGTGAGGGCTGCGTGATGGCGAATGAGGTCTACGCCAACGATATGGAGGTTTCTTGCAAGGCGGCGGCTGGCAAGTCGATCGCCTGCTTTCCGGATGTCTGCTTCACCCCGCCTCAGGCGCCGCCCACGCCAACGGGAGTGCCCATCCCCTATCCGAATACCGGCATGGCCAAGGACACGACCAGGGGTACACGAACTGTCAGGATCACCGGCAAAGAGGTGATGCTCAAGGACAAGAGTCATTTCAAGACTAGTACGGGAGATGAAGCCGGAAACGCGCCGAAGAAAGGAGTGATTACGAGCAAGATCAAGGGGAAGGTGTACTTCATTGCGTGGTCGATGGATGTGAAGTTCGAAGGGGAAAATGTGGTCAGGCATTTAGACATGATGACTCATAACCACGCGTCAAAACCCGGAAATACGCCTCCTTGGGCTTATACCGACGCGATAGCGACGGCGCCCATTGAGCGTTGCAAGAAAGAAATTGCCGGGAAAAACAAGGCTTGTGAGGGACTGAATACCAAAGCGGCACAGTGTGACGACAAGGGCTGTACGTCCGCCAAAAAGTGTTTGCTGGTGTCTAAGAAGCAGGCGGATTCCAAGGCGCAGAACAGTCAAGTGGCCTGTTGTCCTGGCGAAACCGGCCACCACCTCGTTGAAGCCCATAGTTTTACAGTGCCGGGAACTGATCGCCAAACGCCTCTTCCTCAATTCCCCAATTACGACGAAAAAGATGCACCGTGCATTTGCGTGCAATGCCCTCAAGGCGGAAACGGACGCTATGAAGGTGATCATGGCTTCATGCATGCAGCCCAGGGCAAACTGGAACAGGCAGCCATAGAGAGAGCGTCGCCCAGTCAAAAGGATTACGCCTGGAACTACGGCCAGTCCCGTTCAGCGGGCGTGCGGGCGCTTCAGCAGACCTTTCCAAAGTCGAAATGCTCAAAGAAATGTCTGGAAGCGCAGTTAGACGCCTATCACAAGGATACGTTAGGTGTCAGTGACAAAACCCCAGTGCGGACCCACACACCCAACCTTCAAGACAATCAGAAAGCGCTGGCTCACGAAATGATCCCAGAGGTCACTATCAGTGCCTGGTAGATCAATTGGAGCAGAAACGACATGACTCAAACATTGGATTGGACGCTGAGCCGAGTAGCTGTTTTCGATAAGAACCGCGTTTACGTGCTCGCCTACTCCAAACGCGAGCCCGGTACTCGAGTTTTTCGCTGGACCGGAGAATGGGACAACTATTACGTTCAAGCGATTTGCGCCGGTATATGCGCAGTTCGCGGCGCGCCTCCCGAAATTCTGACGCTATGCGCCAATGGTAGCGTCCATCGCGCTGCGCCTGACGGGCAAGCCTACGAGGATATAGTCGAAGAAAAACCCAGTAAGCACGGCCTGCTGCGCGACATACGCCCTATCGGTGGGAGTGTCTATGCCACAGGCTTCGGCCGCCAAGTCTATATTCGAAAGGACAGAGTCTGGCAGCGCTGCGATCAAGGCGTGGTCGAAGATCCTACCGCTGATAGCCTCAGTGGCTTCGAATCCATCGACGGCTTTGGTGAAGATGAAATCTATGCCACCGGCAATCGGGGCGAGATCTGGTACCGCCGGCATGGCGTCTGGCAGCAAAGCGAAAGTCCGACCAACATCATTCTGGAAAACGTTCTCTGCGCACCCGATGGAGTGGTTTACATCTCAGGCCAGTTGGGCATCGTCATACGAGGTCGTCTCGACCGCTGGGAGCTCATTGAGCATGAGCTCACCGAAGACACATTCTGGGACATGGCCTGGTTCAATGATCAACTCTGGCTTTCAACCACCACAGCACTCTACACGCTACAAGGTGACAAGCTGGAGAGGGTCGAGACAGGACTTCCCGGCGATCAGACCTTCAGATACTTAGACGCTAATGAGCAGTGTCTATGGTCATCCGGTGAACGACACCTTGCAGCTTTTGACGGAACGAATTGGACACGCATACCCAGTCCTTAAGACGAACGTAGAGAAGTACATGGAAAGTTTGTCACCGATTCTGGACCAACACACCGAAGAGGCCAGTTTTCTCGCTGCCCTGCGCGACTATGCCATGCGTGCACCACATTACGATCTGGAGCACATAGACACACTCGACAGCCGCATCGACGCCCACCTCGACGGCCTTCGAATCGCCGGCACCACTGGCCTGGAAACCCTCCTGACCCAACTCGGCCCGCACGCCATCGGCGAGATGTTCGCCAGTGCGGTACTGGCCTTCGAGGCGGGTAACGTGCAGGTATTGTCACGGCTCAGCGAGCACTTGCGCAGTGCCGTGGAAACGGAGCGCGGTTATCTGATGGCCTTGGGTTGGCTCGACTGGGAGTGGATATCGCCCTGGATCGACCGCATGCTCGCCGCCCCTGAACCCCTGTTCCACCGCCTCGGCCTGGCTGCCTGCGGCATGCACCGCCACGACCCTGGCCCTGCCCTGCTTACCGGACTTTCCCACGCCGACCCAAGCGTGCTGGCACGTGCCGCCCGCACTGCCGGCGAGCTGCGTCGTCGTGACCTGATGCCGGCAATTCGTGCCCACCGTCTACACGCGGATCCAGCCACGCGCTTCTGGGCCAACTGGACCACCGCACAGATGGGCGATGAGCACGCCCTGGAACCGCTGCGCCAGTTCGCCGAGCAACCAGGCGAGTTCCAGTACCGAGCGCTCTGCGTATTGCTGGCCTGGCAAAAGCGTGAAAACAGCATCGCCTGGATACGCCAATTGATAGAGCACCCTGAGCAGCAGCGCATCGGCATCCAGGCCACCGGGCTGCTGGGCGACCCGTTCAGCGTGCCCTGGTTGATCCAGCAGATGAGCGACCTGTCTCATGCCCGCGTCGCCGGCGAAGCCTTCAGTCTGATCACTGGCGCTGACCTGGCGCTGCTCGACCTGGAATTGCAGGACCTGCCGGATTTCGATGCCGGCCCGAACGACGATCCTGAGGACGCTAATGTCGCCATGGACCCCGATGAAAACCTGCCCTGGCCCGACCCGCAGTTGATCGCAGCCTGGTGGCAGGCCCATGGAGGCGATTTCCAGGCGGGCATGGGCTATGTGCTGGGGCTACAGCAGAGCGAGAACAGTTACCGGCGCGCCCTTGTCCAGGGCCAGCAACGCCAGCGTATTGCGGCCGCCTTCGGCGTTGCTCGCTGGCGACCGAACGAAGTGCTGTTCCCCACCAGCGCGCCCGCCTGGCGGCAAAAGATGTTGTTGGGGGAGCCAGCGTCGCTCGTTCGGCGCCTCTGAGGTTTTGCCAAAACAGAATGCAGCCCCTAAGCCAGGCAGTATGGCTTGATCAGCACGGAGCCAGCGTTTGGCATGCAGGGTTCTTCATGACTACGGAGACTGGCTGCGCCCCCTGCGCTGCAATGTGAACGATGAACAATCACGTGTTGGACGGTGATTGCGGCGTATCAGGATTGAGTTGCTGACGCCTGAATTGCCCTGGAGGCTGGCCGTGGATCTGGCGGAAGCGTCGCGAAAAATAAGCCTCGTCAGCGAAACCGCACAACCTTGCCACCTCCCCCACCGGTCGTGTCCCATTGAGCAAATAATTGCGTGCCGCGTGCATCCTGCGCTCGAGCACCAGCTCAGTGAAGGTCTTGCCGATTTCCTTGCGCAACCAGTGCGTCAGGTACGTCGGTGACAGGTAAGTCGCAGCAGCCACCTTGATCAGGTTGAGGTCGGGGTCGGCAATGTTCTTGCGCAAGTATTCGGACATCCTGCTCAGCGCATCGCGTCGGCTGACTTCGGCGGCATTCTCTTCGGCCAACCGTTTGAGCGGCTCGGCATACAAGGCACAAACGCTCCCCACCAGTTGCAGCAACAACCCCTTGAGCATCTCGCGAGTGCCGAACTGACGGTTTTCATCGAGCACGCGCATCTGTTCGATCAGGGCACAGACTTTGCTGAAATCTTCATCGGCCAGAATGAAATCCAGATGCTCCTGAAAGCGGAACGGCGACAACTCGGGTGCCAGCAGAATCGAGACTTCCTCCAGGTCCATCGGGTCGCACTGCAAATGCGGCAACAGGAAGGTCTGGGAAAAGTTGATCACCATGAAATTGCTGTCGGCCGGATGCGGAATCACGTGCACGCGATGCGGCAGGATGAAGGCCAGCGTGTTGCGCGGAAACGGCCGCTCGACGTTGCCGATGTGCTGCACGGTATCGCCACCGAGGTTGACCTGGATCTGGAAATACTCATGGCGATGCGGGCTGGTTTCGGCGCGCCGGCCCTTTTTGTCGCGGATGTAAAAGTCCGTCAATTCGCTGCGTTGCTGCATGACGTAAGTGGGTACTCGACTCGGTGACGACATCGCCTGAGGATCCTCGACAGGTACATGGACAGGTTGTCGTCGCGCCGCGACGCAGGCGGCGACCGCAGTGATTGTGAAGGCAGACACCGCTGGCTTCAACATGTCATAGGATGACAACGAAACACAGAGAATTAATTGTATCCGTGTGTGATGTGTCGCCTGTCCAAAAAACTACGAGCACACAAAAATATTTAATCTTTTAAAAACATATATTTACGAAGCGAATAACGCATAACGAAGGAAATGAGCCGATTTGATTTCTCTTGGACACCTGCATTAATCGCCTTTTACAGGAGAAAAAACGATCTAACGCCTCCGTTGATTTTGAGAGGTTGTACGACCACTGTAACAACCAATGCAGCCCGACCCTTCCAAAAACAATCAAAAGGTGCGCTCGTGATGAACCTGCTTTTTTCCCTCGCCAACCCTCCCCCGACCGAGCCAGTCCGAAGGCGTATCTGAGCGCCTGACAGTAGCTGTCCGCGCCCTCATTCAAGTAGCGATTGCCCTGCCCCGGCACTGGGGGCATCGGCTTCGGCTGCGCGCGAACATCTCGATTCTCCTAACAATAAAAAGGTCTACTCATGTCGAATTCGCAAACCTCCCCGTCCACCGCGCCGTCGGTGAGCGCCGGCGCCCGGGACGCCCTGTTGCCTCAGCGACTACCGACGCGGCGGCGCTGGTTCATGCTGTCATTGCTGCTGATTGCGACCATCATCAACTACATCGACCGCGTAAATATCTCGATTGCCGCACCGTTCATGGCCAAGGACCTGGGCCTGGACAAGATCGAAATGGGCCTGATTTTTTCCGCGTTTGCCTGGACCTACGCACTCGCTCTGGTCCCCGCCGGGTTCATCGCCGATCGCTTCGGTTCCCGGTTCACCTACGGGGTGTCGCTGATCAGTTGGTCGACGGTCACCGTGTGCCAAGGCTTTGCCACTGGGTTCGCTTCGCTGTTCGGGCTGCGCCTGGCTGTCGGCGCCATGGAAGCTCCAGCGTTTCCGGCCAACAGCCGAGCGGTCACGGTGTGGTTCCCGGCCCGCGAACGGGGCCTGGCCAGCAGCATTTACGTGTGCGGCCAGTATCTGGGCACGGCATTGTTTACCGGCATGCTGTTATGGCTGGCCACGACCTATGACTGGCGCCATGTTTTCTACAGCACCGGGATACTCGGCATTGTGTTTGGTGTGATCTGGCTCTACGTGTACCGCGATCCGCTGAGCTGCAAGAACGTCAGCCAGGAAGAACTGAAGTACATCGAAGCCGGCGGTGGACTGGTCAAGAGCAGTCAGGAGCGCACCCGGTTCAACTGGCGGCAGATCGCCGAGCTGTTCAGCTATCGGCAGATCTGGGCGATTTGCATCGGCAAGTTCGCCAGCACCTCGGCGTTGTACTTCTTCCTGACCTGGTTCCCGACGTATCTGATCGAAGAACGCAAGCTGACCATGATCAAGGCCGGGGTCTTCGCCGTGCTGCCGTTCGTAGGTGCAACGGTCGGCATTCTGCTGGCCGGCATCGTCTCCGACTTGCTGATCCGTCGTGGTTACTCAATGTCCTTCGCTCGCAAGTTGCCATTGGTGGTCGGCTCGATGCTGGGTATGTCGATCGTGCTGGTGAATTTCACCGACTCGAACGTGATCTGCATTGCCGTGCTGACCATTGCTTTCTTCGCCCAGGGTATCGCCTCCTCGTCGTGGGCGGCGGTGTCGGAAGTCGCGCCGAAGGAGTTGATCGGATTGACCGGCGGGGTCACCAGCCTGGCTGCCAACATCGGCGGGATCGTCACCCCGATTGTGATTGGCGGAATCGTCCACGCAACAGGCTCGTTTGCCTACGCCTTCTGGTTCATTGGCGGCGTGGCGCTGATGGGGACCTTGTCCTATTCGTTGCTGCTCGGTCGCTTGTATCGCATCGAACTCAAGGCGCGCTGAGCCAAGAAACCGTTTTTCTCCAACACGAGGCGGCTTTCGTCCAACTTTGCAAAAGATTGCCGCCGTACGCTGACGCTTCAAACAGGACGACTACAAAAATGACGATGACCGAGTACGTGTTTACCCCGGACCTGCCCGTGACCTTGCCAGTCGTGGGCAGCCAGCAACGCTTTCCCGTTGGCCGGGTATTTTGCGTCGGCCGCAACTACCCTTGGCCAGACACCCAAGGCCAGTCCCGCCAGCCGCCGGTGTTCTTCATGAAACCGGCGAGCAACGTGGTGGATGCGGCGGGTGAAGTGACTTTCCCGCCGTTGACCGAAGAGTTTGTCCACGAAATCGAATTGGTCGTGGCCATCGGCGAAGGCGGCGCCAATATTCCGGAGAGTCAGGCGCTGGCCTATGTCTGGGGCTATGCCGTCGGCCTTGACCTGACCCGCCGTGATGTCCAGCGTGCGGCCAAAAGCGATGGTTTGCCGTGGGAAGGCGCCAAGGTGTTCGACGGCGCCGCGCCGATGACCGCCATCGTGCCGGTGACTCGCGCCGGACACCCGGACGGTGATTTGTGGCTGAACGTCAACGGCGAAGAGCGCCAACGCGACAGCCTCGACAGCCAGATCTGGTCGGTCAGTGAAGTCATCAGCCGCATCTCGCAATCGGTAGCGCTCCGGGCCGGTGACTTGATCATGACCGGCAGCCCGGCGGGCGTAGATGTGCTGCAACCGGGCGACATCATCAATGCCGGGATCGACGGCATCGGCCAACTGGAAATGCGCGTCGGTCAGCGACCTTGAACCCGACGTACGCTCTCGTGAATTGAAAAAAGGAGATAACAATATGTCCAGTCCTTTGAAAGTGGCCCTGGTCACCGGCGCCGGCAGCGGAATCGGCCGCGCCGTGGCGCTGGCTCTGATGGCAGACGGATTCACCCTGGTGTTGGCCGGTCGCCGAGCGGAGCCTTTGCAGGCCTTGGTCGAATTGGCGCTCAGCGAAGGACACGAAGCGTTGGCGGTGCCCACTGATGTGCGCGACCCGATCAGTGTCGATGCGCTGTTTGCCACCATCACCGAGGTATACGGACGCCTCGACGTGGTGTTCAACAACGCCGGGGTCAACGCCCCTGCAGTGCCGCTCGATGAGCTGACGTTCGAGCAGTGGCGAAACGTGATCGACACCAACCTCAACGGCGTTTTCCTCTGCGCCCGTGGTGCCTTCGCACTGATGCGCCGGCAACAGCCACAGGGCGGACGCATCATCAATAACGGCTCGATCTCGGCGCATACCCCACGCCCCTTCAGCAGCGCCTACACCGCCAGCAAACATGCGGTGCTGGGGCTGACCAAATCCCTGGCCCTGGACGGGCGCGAATTCAACATCGCCTGCAGCCAGATCGACATCGGCAACGCCTTGACCGAAATGTCGGTGCGCATGACCAAAGGCGTGCGCCAGGCCAACGGCACCATCGCCGTGGAGCCGATGGTGGACGTCAAACATGTGGCCGATGCCGTGCGTTACATCGCCGGTCTGCCGCTGGAAGCGAACGTCCTGAACATGACCGTCATGGCCAGTGCCATGCCGTTTGCCGGTCGCGGTTAAACCGGCCTTCTTAATTCCGCTACACGAGGTTTACATGAAGTCAGAAGTCTTGCAGCTCAGCCCGATCCTGATCCCTGAAATCAACGCGCGGCTTGATGAGCTGTTTACCGTCAGACGTTACTTCCAGCAGGCCGACAAGCAGGCTTATTTGCAGGAACACGGTGCGAACATTCGCGGGGTGATCACCGGCGGGCATACCGGGATCAGCCAGGCGCTGATGGCGCAACTACCGAAACTGGAAGTGGTGGCGGTCAACGGCGTGGGTACCGATGCGGTGGATCTGGCTTACGCCCGGGATCGCGGAATCCGCGTAACGGCAACCATCGGAGCGCTGACCGAAGACGTCGCCGACCTGGCCATCGGATTGTTGATTGCCGTGTGCCGGGGTCTGTGCACCAGTGATCGTTATGTGCGTTCGGGCCAATGGCCCCATAGCCCGACGCCGTTGGCTCCGTTGCCGTTGGCACGTCAGGTGTCGGGCATGCGCATCGGCATCGTCGGCATGGGCCGGGTCGGCCGTGCCGTGGCGACCCGGGCCGCGGCGTTCGGCTGCCCGATCAGTTACACCGATCTGCAGCCGATGAGCGATGTGAACCACACGTTCATCGCCGATCTGAAGCAGCTGGCCAGCAACAGTGATGCACTGATTCTCGCGGCCGCTGCCGACAAGGCTGAAGCCATCATCAATGCCGAGGTGCTGCACGCACTGGGCAAGGACGGGTATCTGATCAACGTGGCGCGCGGCAAGCTGGTCAACGAGGTCGATCTGGTGACGGCACTGGCCGCTGGAGAGATCGCAGGTGCGGCACTGGATGTGTTTGTCGATGAACCGAACGTCCCCGAGACACTGTTTGCCAACGAGAACGTGGTGCTGCAGCCCCATCGCGCGAGTGCGACGCTGCAGACTCGCACGCGAATGGGAGAGATGGTGGTGGCAAGCCTGGTGGACAGTTTCGCCGGGAGAATACCGCAAGGGTCTGTGACTGACTGAACGTTGGCCGCCGAGGAGACGTTGCGTCCCCTCGGCGGTTCGGTGTCAGGTAAACAGCCACGTCGACGCCCACTAAAGCAGCACGCTATGGCCTACGGCTAAAGCTCTGTGGTTTGGTGAACGTCGAGAGGACGAGGTGGCGTCCTATCCACCAGGCTTGCTTGCTTATCGGCTGGTTCAGTTTTCCCCGTATGGTCAGGACGGATCTTGAACCAGATGGAGTACATCGCTGGCAGGAACACCAGCGTCATGATGGTTCCGACGAACGTGCCTCCGATCAGCGTGTAGGCCAGCGTCCCCCAGAAGACGGAGTGTGTCAGGGGAATGAATGCCAGGATCGCCGCCAGCGCTGTCAGCAGTACCGGGCGGGCACGTTGGACCGTGGCTTCGACCACCGCGTGAAACGGATCCAGCCCTTCTTGGGCGTTGTGATGGATTTGCCCAATCAGAATCAGCGTATTGCGCATCAAAATGCCTGAAAGGGCGATTAGACCTACCAGAGCGTTGATACCAAACGGCTGCTGGAAGATAAGCAGTGTCGGCACCACACCAATCAACCCCAGTGGCGAGGTGAGGAACACCATGACCATCGCCGAGATCGAACGTACCTGCAGAATAATGATCAGCAGCGTCATGGCAATCATGATCGGGAACAGCGGCAACATCGCTTTACCGGCTTTACCCGACTCCTCGATTGCACCCGCCTGCTCGATCCGGTACCCGTCAGGCAGCTGGTCGATGACCGGCTGCAGCTCTTTCATGATCACGCTCGAGACGTCCGGTGGCTGCAAGCCTTCGGCAATGTCACCGCGCACGGTAATGGTCGGCGTGCGGTCACGACGTCGGAGGATCGGATCCTCCATACGAACATCGACCTCTCCCACCTGAGACAGCGGAATCCGCTGACCCGCCGTGCCCACCAGCGTAAAACCTTCTATCTTGGCGGGATCGAGCCGGATATCACCCGCTGCGCGACCGACCACCTGCACCGAGCGAATGTCCTCACGAACTGCGGTGATCGGTACTCCGGTCAACAGGAATTGCAGTTGCTGCGCGACTGAGTTTGACGTCAACCCCACCGCCTCCAAGCGATCCTGATCCAGGGCGAAATGCAGCGTCGGCGTCAGTGGCCCCCAGTCAGTGTTGACGGTTCTCATCATCGGGCTCGACTGCATCACGTCCAGCACCTGGCCCGCGATCTCGCGCAATTTTGACGGATCAGGCCCCATCACCCGATAGGCAACAGGGAACGGCGAATATGGACCAAACACAAGCTGAGTCACCCTGACACGCGCTTCTGGGGCAAGTCCCTCAGCAGCGGCTTCGCGGAGACGGAACTTGAGGGCCTCGCGCTCCTCCTGGCTGTCCGTCAGCACCACAATCTTCGCAAACGATGGATCAGGGAGTTCCGGCGCCATCGCCAGATAGAAACGCGGCGCGCCTTGCCCGATATAGGCCGTGACGATTTTTGCCTCACCCTGCTTTTGCAGCCAGGCCTCTATCTTGGCGGTGGTGGCGCTGGTCTGCTCAATGGAGGTTCCATAAGGCATTTGCACTTCAATCAATACCTCTGGACGGTCCGAGGTAGGGAAGAACTGTTTCTTGACCAGGCTCATGCCGAGAATCGCCACGCCAAACATTGCGATAACAGTACCGGCTACCAGCCATTTGCGAGCGATGACACGCGTCAACACCTGGCGGAAGCGGTTGTAATTTCGGGTGTTGTAGATGGCCGCATGACCACCCTCCACCTTCTTGATGTTCGGCAACATCTTCACACCCAGGTACGGGGTAAAAGCTACCGCAACCACCCAGGAGGCAATCAGGGCAATGCCCACGATCCAGAACATGTTGCTGGTGTACTCGCCGGCTGTCGACTGCGCGAAACCGTTGGGCATAAAGCCGATAGCCGTCACCAGCGTACCGGAAAGCATCGGTGCGGCCGTATGACTCCAGGCATACGCGGAAGCTTTGATGCGGTCGTAGCCCTCCTCCATTTTCACCACCATCATTTCGATAGCAATGATGGCGTCGTCCACCAACAGTCCGAGCGCCAGAATCAACGAGCCAAGGGTGATACGGTCAAAGTTCTTTCCAGTGGCCGCCATCACCACAAACACCACCGCCAACGTCAACGGCACAGCCGCAGCGACCACAACGCCTACACGCCAGCCCATGCTGAGAAAGCAGACAAGCATCACCACAAGCAGCGCGACGAAAAACTTGACCATGAACTCGCCGACGGCCGAACTGATATTTACAGATTGATCGGTGACCTTGGAGAGCGTCATGCCCAACGGCATGCCTTCATTGATCTTGACCGTCTCCGCGTCCAACGCCTTGCCCAGGTCAAGACCGTTCCAACCCTCACGCATCACGATCCCCAGCAACAAGGCCTCTTCACCGTTATTACGCACGAGAAAGGTTGCCGGATCTTCATAACCACGTTCGATCGTCGCCACGTCCGAGAGCTTCAGCGTCCGCCCCTGAACCGCAATGGGTGTGTCACGAATCTTCTGCACCTTGTCGAAGGCGCCATCCAGCCGAAGAAAAACCTGCGGCCCGTCGCTTTCGATCGAGCCGGCAGGCGTGAGCACGTTCTGATTATTCAGCGCGGCAAAGATGTCCTGAGGCGATACGCCCAAGGTGGCCAGCCGATCATGGGAAAAGGAAACAAAGATGCGCTCGGGTTGCTCCCCAATAATGTTGACCTTCTTCACGCCCGGAACATGCAACAGTTGTTGACGCAACGACTCTGCATCACGCACCAACAGTCGCTGCGGTTCGCCTTTGGCTTTCAGGGCGAACAGTGCAAATGTCACGTCCGAAAACTCGTCGTTGACCATTGGCCCGATGACACCCGCCGGCAGCTTCCTGGCCTCATCGTCGAGCTTTTTACGCGCCTGATAGAACTCCTCCTGCACTTGCGAGGGCGGCGTGCTATCGCGCAGTGACACCATGGTGAAGGCGAGGCCAGGACGGGTGTAGGTTTCCGTGCGGTCGTACCATTTCAGTTCTTGCAGGCGTTTTTCAAGTGGCTCTGCTACCTGATCCTGCATCTCCTGCGCCGTGGCGCCCGGCCACGCGGTAATGACCGTCAACTGCTTGACCGTAAACGGAGGATCTTCCGCACGCCCCAGCTGGAAGAACGACAGGATGCCCGCAACGGCGATCAGGAAGATCAGAAACACCGTGATGGAGCGCTCGCGAACAGCGATCGCGGAGAGATTGAAGCGCCCCTCGCTCATGGATGACTCCCTGCGACCTTGACGCCATCCGGTTGAGCCAGCCTCACCTCCTCACCATCGCGCAGCAGATGCGCGCCTAACGCTACAATCTGCTCGCCGACCTTGAGATCGCCTGCGACTCGCGCTGCGTCGTCGCTCAAGCCCAGGACTTGAACAGGTCGCCAGGCCACCTTCGCCGGTGTACCGGCGATGACCCACACACCAGTGCCTTGGCCCGGGTCATAAACGGCAGCGATCGGTACTTGCAGCCCCTGCCCTTGCGTGGTGCCTTCAGCGATCCGAAGCGTGACGGTCGAACCTAGCGGTGCATTGGCCAGCGCCCCCTCAAGCACATACCGCGCCTCGAAGGTGCGTGTCATTCGGTCGGCCGAGTCAGAAAGCAGCCTCAGCTTCGCTGTAACAGCACCCGTGGTATTGCCATAAAGCGTCGCCTGCGCGGTGGATCCTGCTGCGGGGCGTAGCGTCTCGGGCAGATGCACGATGGCTTCACGTTGCCCTGCCCGCGCCAGTCGAACCACGGGCTGTCCCGGGCTGACGACTTGTCCGGGCTCGGCGAGCGTCTCCACCACTACGCCGTCGGAATCCGCAAACAGCACCGCATAACCAGAAGCATTGCGGGCTACATCAGCCTGCGCTTCAGCGGCGCTGAGCTGCGCCTTTGCGGTATCCGCTGCGGCTTTGATCTGGTCGTAAGCCGATGCGGAAATAGCGCCTGCGGCGACCAGGTCGCGATATCGCGCCTCGTCATCTGCAGTCTGCTTGGCTCGGGCCCGAGCGGCGATGACCGACTCTTGCTGTGCTCGCGCCTGCAACCCCAGGTCGATTGGGTCGAGACGCATGAGTGGCTGACCGCGCTTAACGGTCTGACCGGTGTCAACCAGACGCTCAAGCACCTTGCCTGATACCCGGAAGCCCAGGTCGCCCTGGACGCGGGCAGCCACGACGCCCGTGAAAGAACGTGAGACGTCGGACGAACCCTGAACCGCAGAGGACCTCACCAGAGGGGCATGCGTACGTGGATCTTCAACGGTGGATGAGTCGCCACACGCCGTCAGGACGAGAGGCAACAAGCAAGCGGCAATGGGGACAGGTCGAAGCCGGCGCATAGGTTCCCTTACTTAAACAAATAGGACTGGCGCTTCATTCTCAGTCTAGTGACCATACCTGTCAATGGTCACGAATCATGAAGTACCGAACCCCATGATCTCAGCACTAGTATTGCCGAATACTGCTGGCCAACCTCGAGCTCAGCCCAAAGAGCGTCGATTGACAGATAGTGACCATAACGTAATATAGTCACAAACATCCTCGATTGAAGGTACCTCAATGCCTCCCCTCCGCCCCATTGCTCTCTTGGTGAGTGCCAGCTTGATGACAGGTTGCGCGGTCGGTCCGGACTATCACCGTCCGGACGCCCCGCTGTCGGACCATTACTTGGGGCAGTCTTCTGTCGAACAGAGGCCTGGGGCGACGCCGGCCAGTCTTGTCGCCTGGTGGGAAGGCTTTGGTGATCCGCTGTTAGCCGACTTCGTCTCCAAGGCACTTGAGCAGAACCTGGATCTGGCGCAGGCGTCGGCGCGAGTCACGCAGGCGCGGGCCGGACTGGGCGCCGCAAATGCCGCTTTACTGCCCTCGGGGAACATCAGCGGACAGGCCGCGCGCTCCTACCAGTCAATCGAGACGCCGCTCGGCCAGGTGTTGAACTCAACGCCTGGCTATGACCGGTACGGAAGTTCCTACGAGGCCAACCTCGATGCCAGCTGGGAGGTAGATGTCTTTGGCGGATTGCGCCGCGGACGCGAGGCTGCTCTGGCCGAGTACCAGGCTTCCCAGGCGGGCGTCGCTGCCACACGATTGGCCGTCGCTGCACAGACCGCCGATATCTACATCACTATCCGCGGACTGCAGACCCGGCTGGACATTGCGAACCGACAAGTCAAAACACAGCAGGAGCTACTAGAGAAAGTCCAATTGCTCTACAGCAAGGGGCTCGCCGCCAACTATCAGGTTCGCCAGGCCGAAGGGGCGCTATCGCAGGTCCAGGCGACAGTGCCGGTCCTGCAGACCGGTCTGGATGCTGCCATGAATGCGCTGGATGTCATGCTCGGCGCGCCGCCAGGCACTCACCGCACACAACTGGCAAGTGCGGGGAGCATTCCTGTAGCGCCGCAATTAAAGGCGATGGGAACGCCGGCCGATTTGCTGCGCCGCAGGCCAGACCTCATTGTGGCTGAGCGCCGTCTTGCGGCCTCAAACGCACGCATCGGGGAGGCGATTGCTGAGTACTACCCGAAATTCTCCCTCAGCGCATTGCTGGGTAGTGCTACGGCTGTATCCGCAGGCAATCTTTTCACCAGCGGCGCCAGCCAGTCAGCGGGCGTACTGGGCCTGCACTGGAGACTCTTCGACTTCGGTCGCATAAACGCCCAAATCGACCAAGCCAAGGGACAGGAAGCCGAAACCCTGGCCGCTTACCGTCAGTCCGTGCTGCGCGCCACCGAGGATGTGGAGAACGCGCTCTCCTCACTGGTGAATCGGGAAGCTCAAGCAACCACCCTCACCGGGGGAGAGGCGTCTCTGACACAGGCTCGCCAATCGTCGTTCATTGCCTATGAGAAAGGCACGGCCAGCCTGATCGACGTCCTGCACGCCGACGAGACGATGCTGCAGGCTTCCGATGCCCGGGCACAAGCACGAACGGAATCAGCACGGGCGGCGGTCGCGGCATTCAAGGCGCTCGGTGGTGGCTGGCAGCCTCCTGAAGCCCAGCCTGTTGCGACACGATGATTTAACCAGGTGATGTAGCACTTGATGCACGCACCTCCCCCCTCTTTCAGCTACTACCCAATCCGAGAGTGGGTTCGCTCACCGACTGACGCGGTCAGCAGCCAATTGCTCAATAGAAACCAACCGGAGTAAAGCGAAATGAAGTCGAACGAAAATTCCTGGGTGCTCATCACCGGCGCATCAAGCGGATTTGGCGAGGAGTTTGCCCGGCAATATGCAGCGCAGGG
Source organism: Pseudomonas sp. B21-019 (assembly GCF_024749225.1). Taxonomy (NCBI): domain Bacteria; kingdom Pseudomonadati; phylum Pseudomonadota; class Gammaproteobacteria; order Pseudomonadales; family Pseudomonadaceae; genus Pseudomonas; species Pseudomonas sp. B21-019. Next base: position 2,579,890 of record NZ_CP087193.1, on the reverse strand, counting down.
AAAATCGCTCGTTCTGGTAGCAAGAAGGCTGAGTAAGCTCGAAGCGCTATCGGCGCAGTTGCGCGAACGCTTCGGCGTTGATGTGATCGTCGAACAAGTAGACCTGTCCTCGATCCCGGCGATCATCGGACTGCATGAGCGACTCAGCGAACGCAATATAGTGATCGATGTGCTCATCAACAATGCGGGTCATGGATTGCAGGGGCCTTTCCTGGATCAACCTCTGGATGAGTCCCTGACCATGATTGATTTGGATATCGCCAGCCTGACAGCCCTGACACGCCTTTTCGCGGCCGACATGCGAGCCCGCAAACGTGGGCACATCCTGATGGTCGCCAGCTTGCTGTCCTTCCAGGGCGTGAAGAATTTCGCCGTTTACTCTGCCGCGAAAGCCTATGTTCTTCGCTTCTCTGATGCGCTTCATCGCGAACTGAAAAATGACGGCGTCGTCGTTACCGCACTGTGCCCAGGAATGTCGGATACCGGATTTGCAGAAAGCGCCAAGCAAAAGATCACGCCGGTCTTGAAAAGGGTGATGATGCAGCCCCAACCCGTCGTGCGTGCAGGAATCCGTGCACTGCAAGCCGGACGCATGAGTGTGGTGCCGGGTTTTGGCAACAAGGCCATTACTGTCTTGACTTGGGCCACGCCTCGTCGGTTTCATCAGGGCCTTATGGCGCAGGTGATGGGAGTCTGAGGGGGCGACAAAGAGGCCTTTTACCTCAGGGGAAAGGCCCGAGATGTGTTCCTAAAGGTCGGGAGGCAACGCGTGCTCCCGACAGGACATTCATCGTGTAACAGCACTCAATTAGAAGCGGTAACTCACAGACGTACCGAGCCCGTTTGCACTGTTCTTAAATTTGGCACTGTATGCACCTCTATTCGCAGAGGCGTCGTTGATCCGCACGCTCTCCTCCCATAGGTAGGAATAAGCAACATCGATCGTGACATTGTCCGCCGGAGTCCAGCCAGCACCGAAGCTGATAACCTTCCGGTCACCCGTAGGAATACGTGGTCCACGGTTGGTGTTGTTGGTGGGAGACTGGTCGACCGAGAAGCCTGCGCGAAGTACCCATTGGCTGTTCAATTTGTACGCCGTGCCGATAGCGTGAGCCCACGTATCATGCCAGTTCTGTTCTTCGGTAATCGTGCCCAGCGAGCCGCTCAACAAAGGGGGTAAACCCGTGTTCTCGATGGTTAATTCTTTAAAGCGACTCCAACGTGTCCAGGTACTCCCCAAATATAGAGTCCAGTCATTATTGAGCTGATGAGTCACCGAGAAATCCACTGACTCTGGGGTATCCACATCCAGTGAAGCGTCATAACTCCGACCGCTGACCCCCAACACGCTAAAGATGCCGTCGGTGACCTTGGTCTTGGCGTCCAAGTGGTAACTGACCTTGGAATGGTAAGTCATGCCCAAGCGAGTTTGGTCTGTAGCCTGCACCAGGATACCGGCGTTGAAACCGAGGGCCGTGTCATCGCCCGTGCTTTTGAGTTTTCCGTCATTGCGACCTGGGCTAAGTGGATTGGGCACCATCCCGGACAGCTCACCGGTGATGCGGTTGATAGTCGGACCGAACCCGATCGAAACTTTGTCGTTAAAGGCATAGCTGATGGTGGGCTGGAACGTAAGGGTCGTGACCTCACTTTTGTTGGCGTAGTAACGCCCGGCAAAATCGCTGCCGTAGTCAGTCATCAGACCGAAAGGTACATAAAAACCTACACCGAACACCCAATGCTCATCGATGGGTTTGACGTAGTAACCCATAGGCACTGTGGTGGTTGGCACCATGTCGCCGTCTTCCTGGCCTCCGAATGTACTGCGGGTTTGGCTTATGTCGGTCTTCGCGAATAGAGTCGCCGCGCCCACGCTGACCTGCTCTCTTTTCAATCGAGACATACCCGCCGGATTACCGAAGACCGTGCTCGCATCTTCAGCGGATGAGGAGCGCCCGGCAAACCCGGACCCCATCCCACTGACGCTTTGTTCATTGAGAGCGAAACCGCTTGCAAACACATTTGAAGATGCGAGCACGACAGCGAGGCCAAATGGGCTCTTGAGCAACATTTTTTTCATTGTTTGAACTCTATGGGATCACTGAGATGAAGCAGTAGAAGTAACGGCTCACCATATTTATTCATGTGACCAATTCAGTCAACAGTCACAATGCGAATAAATGAAATGCCCTTCGACGACTGGAAGAAGGGCAAAGTGAAAAGCCGTTTTGGTGATGTGTCGCTTACACAGGCATGACGTAAAACCGTTAGCCGAAGGTCAAGGCATGAGGCTACGCAAAATGAGGTTGGCGGTGAGCGTGGGCGCCTCCTCGACATAATCGAGGTTGTACTGCAGGAGTAAAGGATTGACGAAAGGCCGCAAAGCCAGATGTATCGCTTCTACTGTTTCGTCCAGGGGAGTCTTGCGTTCAAATTCGCTGATCTCTCGCCCTTCCCGCACGATTTGCAACACGAAGCGTTTGATCTGTGCGTCATAAGCCTGCGTACTGGGCCAGCTTTCCGACGCCGCAAATGCTGCAATGTCATAGAGTTTTCGGTCGTTAAAGAACAGATTCACGCCTGTGGCGACCACAGTTTTGACCAATCGTCGAAAGCGTTCCGTCGGCGACAGGTCTTCTACATTGATCGCCTGCTCCACAGCCGCGACGATTTCTGCCAGACAATTTGCACAGATGGCTTCACCGATCGCCTGCTTGGAATCAAAAAATTTGTAGATGTAGGCCTTGGAAAACCCAATGGCCCTAGCCAGGTCGGAAACCGTGGTTTTGCCGTAGCCGTACTGACTGAAGTGTTCGTTGGCCGCCGCAACAATCTGATCTCGAATGTCGTGATCGGCTGGGCCACGGGGGCTGGGCGAAGCTGAAGATATTGATGGCTGATTCATGGGAACAGCTTACTCACCCAATCGCCGACTGACAACTTGTGACCGATAAGATATCTAGTCACGAATCGGCCATTTTGAACGACTTTTCCGAGCGCCCACAAACTTCATCACTTGAGCCGGTCGACAGTGGCTGCCTCGAAGAGTTGATGCAACAGATTGGCTAACCCTCCGTATGTCGAGACCAAGCACTGCAAAAGGAGTAAATTTTGAGAGTCCTTGCCCAAGTGGTGTCTATAATTTTTCAGATATCGGCCCCATTGGTCAGTGAATACAAATGCCCGCAGATGACGACTCGCTGCCCGGTTCTGAAATTCTCTTCGATGAAGCTGATTGTGGCTTACTGCCTACCGCAGAAAATGGCCAGATCGCACAGGTCAACCTCACCTTCTGCCGCTGGATTGGCTACCGCAGGAGTGAGCTGGTCGGTCGTCACATCCAAGACCTGATGAGCCCTGAAGGGAGGACGTTTCACAGGACGTACTGGGCGCCCCTTATGCAAATCCAGGGCGTGATCGCTGATGTCAAATTCGATCTCGTTCACTACAACGGACATTCAATTCCGATGATGCTCAGCGCCGTCCGTTGTGAGAGTTCTGCTGGCATATTTCATGAAATGACGCTGTTCAAAGCCGAAGATCGGCAAAGATACGAGCGTGAGCTGCTCCATGCCCGAATGCTCGCAGAAAGACATTTGGCAAAACACCTCAAGGATCAACGGGTGATGGATATCACCCAAGACAAGCTGCGCATCACTTACGCCGCGGCGGAAGACCGGGCCCTGTTCGCCGAGCAGCTTATCGGGATTGTCAGTCACGACCTGCGCAACCCATTGTCGGCGATAAAAATGGCAACAGAACTGCTGGGCCGCAGGGAGATGGATGCTAAGCAGGCACAAATCCTTGGCCACATCACCCACTCCGCAGAGCGCGCGCAGCGCCTGGTGGCCGATCTGCTGGATTTCACCTTGACGCAGGTCGGGCGAGGTATCGCAGTTCTGCCCAAACCCGTCGATCTACACGAACTGGTGGCCGACTGTCTGGACGAGTTGAGTCTGGCGTTCCCCGGGCATGAATTGACCCACCTGCGTTATGGGCAAGGTGACTTTACTGCCGACAGTGATCGACTCTATCAGCTCATCGGCAACCTGGTCGCCAATGCAGTGGCCTACGGTGCTGCCGATAGCGGAGTCACCGTTTCTTCGCGCATCGAAGATCCAGCGGTCATTATTACAGTCCACAACCTTGGCACACCCATACCACCTGAGTTGCTCAAGGACCTGTTCGAACCGATGATCCGCGGCAGTCATGACAATGCTGAACTTAGAAGTGTCGGGCTGGGTTTGTTCATTGTTCGTGAGATCGCCAGGGCGCACCACGGCGACGTGGCTGTAACGTCTTCTCTAACGAGCGGAACAACATTCACTGCAACCTTTCCTCGCACCATAAATTAGCTTGGGTTGACCTTCGCTCAACCCCGTCGCCCTCCTTTGCTAGCCGTCGATAGCGTGGTGTGTTGCTTGCCAATCTGGTCCGCGAAGACTGGTGCCCTTCAACGACAAAACGCCTACCAGTTTACTGTTTGCCCGCAAATTGCCCAATCGCTCAGGCTGGGAAAACACTGGAGTAAGCCGAACGGGATGGTGTCCTGCAGCCACGGCGCGCTCCTTGAGCACATGCAAATTAGCCAAGGTTACTGCGAGGTGCCGTCGTCGAGACTGGTTCGGGGAACGTAACTGCGAACGAAGGTGTCATCTGTATAGGCACCGTGGTGTCGCAATCCTGTTGGGATAGAGAGGTGGCTTTCATGAACAATATTATCTACATCGTCGGGGCAGTTGTGATTGTCCTGGTTATTCTGTCGTTTGTCGGCCTTGTATAGCCTTAGCTGCCAGCTGAGAACCGTCCTGATGGCGCCTGCCTGACAGGGTGTATTTATGTTGCTACCCCCTGCCCTCGCAACATCGCAATATCCCGCTTGGGGGGTACGCCAAACAGACGGCTGTATTCGCGGCTGAACTGCGACGGGCTTTCATAGCCGACCTGGTAGGCTGCGCTTGATACTTCCTGATGCTCGTTGAGCATCAATCGCCTCGCCTCGTTCAATCGCAACCACTTCTGGTACTGCAACGGGCTCATCGAGGTGAGCTGGCGGAAGTGGTGATGAAAGGTGGGCGTGCTCATCTGCACTCGCGCCGCAAGTTCTTCGACGCGAAGCGCCGAGGCGTAATTCAACTTCAGCCAGTCGATGGCTTTTGCGATGCGATAACCCTGGCCATCGACCGAGGTAATCTGCCGCAACCTGGCAGCCTGATCACTCTTCAAGAGACGATAGTGAATCTCGCGCTGAATCAAGGGCGCAAGCACAGGGATGGCTTCGGGTTCATCGAGTAGCGCCAGCAAGCGCTCGAACGACGCCAACATGGCAGGCGTTACTGAACCAATCCCGACACCTTTCACCACTGATCGATCACGGGTTGGCGGCAAGTCACCCTGCACTATCAGCTCAGCCAACATGCGCAGATCGAGCTTCAAAGTCAGCCCCAGGCATGGCTGCTCCGGGCTTGCCACCAGCACCTCAGAATTGGCGGGCAAGTCCAATGAGGTGATCAGAAATCGCGACGTGTCATACGGGTAGCCCTCGCCACCTACCCACAACTGTTTCTCACCTTGGGCGACGAGGATGATGCTTGGCTCGACCATGCAGACGACGGGCGGCGACGGATGTTCGCGCCTGAAAAAGCCCAGGCCCGCAATGGGCGTTCCGTAGTCACCTGGTTTCGGGATCTGCTCGCCAATGATCCGCACGAGCGTTTCTTGTGGCGACAGGTGTTGAGCAGTAGTCTCGTGTTTGATCGTCATGTTCGCCTTGTACCTCTTCGCTGAACTCTAACTCGCCCGCTTACGACCGTCCTGCAAAAAAACAGAGACTCATAGAATCAGGCAAGTAATCCAGCGCAATGCACTACAGGGAGTCTGGGCAGAGCCGGAAAATGTTCATCCGACAAAGCCATTGAGGACTCTCCCATGCTTGTACAAGCCTACGGTGCTCATGCGGGCGACAAGCCCCTTGAACCGTTGCAAATCATTCGCCGCACACCCGCCACCCATGACGTTCAGATCGATATTGCCTTTTGCGGCATCTGCCATTCGGACTTGCACCAAGTGCGCGCCGAGTGGGCGGGCACGCAATTTCCATGCGTACCGGGGCACGAAATTGTGGGTCGTGTATCGGCGGTCGGCGCGCATGTTGTGGATTTCAAAGTCGGCGATCTGGTCGGTGTCGGTTGCATCGTCGACAGCTGCAAACACTGTGAAGACTGTGCCACGGGGCTGGAAAACTATTGCGACGGCATGGTCGGCACCTACAACTTCCCGACCCCGGACGCACCTGGCTGGACGCTCGGCGGCTACTCACAAAACATCGTGGTGCATGAACGTTATGTTCTGCGTATTCGCCATCCCGAAGAACAACTGGCCGCCGTCGCACCACTGCTGTGTGCGGGCATCACCACCTACTCCCCACTCCGTCACTGGAACGCCGGGCCGGGCAAGAAAATCGGCGTGGTCGGCATTGGTGGCCTGGGCCACATGGGCATCAAGCTGGCCCACGCGATGGGCGCCCACGTTGTGGCGTTCACTACATCCGAATCCAAGCGCGAAGCGGCGAAGGAATTGGGCGCGGACGAAGTGGTGGTATCGCGCAACGCTGAGGAGATGGCCGCGCATGCCAAGAGCTTCGACTTCATCCTCAACACCGTCGCAGCCCCCCACGATCTCGATGCCTTCCAGGTTCTACTCAAGCGCGATGGTGCGCTGACCCTGGTCGGTGCGCCCGCCTCGCCGCATCCATCGCCCAATGTGTTCAACCTGATCATGAAACGACGAACGATTGCCGGCTCGATGATCGGCGGTATCCCCGAGACGCAGGAGATGCTGGATTTCTGCGCCGAGCACGGCATCGTCGCCGACATCGAGTTGGTCCAGGTCGATCAGATCAACGAATCCTATGAGCGGATGCTCAAGGGCGACGTCAAGTATCGCTTCGTGATCGACAACGCCACATTGGCTGGCTAAGCGAAAGGCGCCAGCGAATTACCACTCATCAAAAGGACTATTCAGTGAAAGGCATTTTGCTTGCCCTAGGGCTGCTTGTTACCTCTTTTTCTTCAACGGGAGCCGATCTGTCGAACGGCGCGGACAACTTCTACAAAAGCGAAAAAGTGACGGTAGAAAAGGTCACCTTCAAGAATCAATACGGCATGAAGGTGGTGGGCAATCTGTTCATCCTGAAGAACCTCAATCCTCAATCGAAGAATGCCGCGATCATTGTCGGTCATCCAATGGGGGCAGTGAAGGAGCAGAGTGCAAACCTCTACGCCACAAAAATGGCCGAGCAGGGATTTGTCACACTGTCGCTGGACTTGTCCTTCTGGGGTGAAAGTGAAGGCACGCCTCGCCAGGCCGTTTCGCCTGATATCTACGCCGAAGACTTCAGTGCCGCCGTGGACTTTCTCGGCTCTCGCCCATTGGTCGACCGTGAACGTATCGGCGTCATCGGTATTTGCGGCAGTGGCAGCTTCGCCATCAGTGCGGCCAAGATCGATCCGCGCCTGAAGGCCATCGCCACCGTCAGCATGTACGACATGGGCGCCGCCAATCGTAATGGCCTCAAGCACAGTGTAACGATCGAACAACGCCAGCAAATCATTCGCGAAGCGGCGCAGCAGCGCAACGCCGAATTCTGGGGTGGCGAAGTCCGCTATACCAGCGGCTCACCACTGAAGCTGACCGGCAACGCCGTGGGTGACGAGTTCTACGATTTCTATCGCACACCGCGTGGCGAGGTCACCCCTGCCGGCGCATCGGCACAGACAACCACCATGCCGACGCTGACCAGCAACGTGAAATTCATGAACTTCTATCCGTTCAACGACATCGAGACGATCTCCCCTCGCCCACTGCTGTTCATTGCTGGCGCCCGGGCACACTCACTCGAGTTCAGCGAGGATGCCTACAAACGCGCGGCAGAACCTAAAGAACTGCTCATCATTCCAGATGCCGGCCATGTGGATCTTTACGACCGGGTCGACCTCATTCCATTCGCCAAGTTGACCACATTCTTCAAAAGCAACCTGAAGTAGCACTGAACAGTGCCCTGGCCGGGCATCCGTTCTCACGCGCGGCCTCGTTCCCGGGGCCGCGACGCTTCGCGCATTACGGGATTCAATCAATGATCCAACCCACGCTCTCAGCCCCGCGAAAACCTGAACAATCATGGGGTGCCGTATTCGCCATGTCGCTCGCCGCCTTCGTCCTGGTGGCATCGGAGTTCATGCCCGTCAGCCTGCTGACACCGATTGCCGCCGATCTGCATATCACCGAAGGGCAAGCGGGCCAGGGCATTTCAGTCTCTGGGCTGTTTGCGCTATTCGCTAGCCTCCTGACCGCTTCGGTGGCGGCGCGGGTCGACCGCAAGCCACTGCTGTTGTCCCTGACGCTGCTGATGATCGTTTCGGGAACCGTGGTCGCGTTCGCGCCGAACTACTGGGTGTTCATGGCCGGCCGCGCGCTGATCGGCGTAGCAATTGGTGGTTTCTGGTCATTGTCGGCGGCAACTGCCATACGCCTGGTGCCTGACGACCAGATCGCTCGCGCCATGGCAGTCGTCAATGGCGGCAACGCTCTGGCGACAGTGATTGCAGCACCTCTGGGCAGTTTTCTCGGAGCCTTCATCGGATGGCGCGGCGCATTTTTGTGCGTCATCCCGGTCGCGGTAATCGCCAGTCTCTGGCTTTGGGCGAGCCTTCCTGCGATGAAGTCGCAAAGCGGTTCAGGCACTGGAAATGTTTTCAGGCTGATGAAAAGCACACCGGTCGCGTTAGGCATGGCGGCGGTCAGTGTCTTTTTCATGGGCCAGTTCATGCTATTTACCTACCTGCGCCCGTTCCTTGAAACGGTCACGCACGTCAGTATTTCCATGCTGTCACTGATGTTGCTCGTCCTCGGCCTGGCAGGCCTCGCGGGAACCTTCCTGATTGAAGCATTCTTGAAAAATGGCCTGCATCGCACCCTCATCGTCATCCCGATATTGATGGCGGCGATCGCACTGGCACTCGTTTCGTTCGGCAGCTCTGCGACTACCACCACCGTCTTGTTGGGCCTCTGGGGGCTGGTTGCGACCGCGGCGCCGGTGGGATGGTGGACATGGCTGGCCAGAACATTGCCAGAGGATGCTGAAGCCGGAGGCGGCTTAATGGTGGCGATCATCCAACTGGCCATTGCATCCGGCGCAACCGTTGGCGGGCTGGTATTTGACTCGAACGGCTATCGAGCGACTTTCGAGTTGAGCGCCACGCTGCTGGGCGTGGCGGCAGTTCTTGCCTTCCTGGCGGCACGCGCTGCCTCGCGAGAACCTGTTGCATCGGAGAGCATCGCTTGAAAAAACACAAGACATGCCAAGGCGAGTCTTGTGTTCCCTGTGGGGCAATCGCGGCCAAGTACGTTAGTGGGCGCAGGCACATCGGCCGCAGTACCCCAAGTGTCTGCGACCGGCATGACATTGTTCACCGTTCCTCAAAGAGCCGTGGACGTTAATTACCGATTCAGGGACAGATGAATCGCTGGTGGCGCCGTTCCGGGCAAACAAAATGATCACCCTTGAAATAGCTGACAGCTGACTGTTCTATGTACGGGCTCAAGGGACAAGCTTTCTTCTCTCGATGGGGACAGACAAGACAATGCTTGTACGTGTCTCACCGTACGCGTTGATCTTCGCAATGATATTTTCGATATCGGCCATTGACCTGGCATAGATCCTGATCAGGTAGGAGTCGTTACCCGTGACGTGCAGGCACTCAACGACTTCGGGTATGTCGTTGAGCGTCGCTATCAATTTGGATTTCGCAGGCTTGAGGGTGGTCATGCCGACGACAGCAGATATGCCGAACCCTAGTTTGGTTGGATCTAACTGAGCGCTATATCCCTTGATGACCCCAGAATCTTCGAGCTTTCGCAACCGATCAGTGGTGGCGGGAATAGAAAGACCTGCGTGCTTGGACAGCTCCGTGATGGAAATGCGACCAAAGTCCTGCACCTTCCCCAAGATTTTGATGTCTATACGGTCCATGTAAGCTCCCACAGCAAAAAGTATAAATTTTAATGAAAAGCACCCGGTTTTCATTAAAAAATAATGCACCAAAATAAAGCAGAGTGCTAGTCTATTTGCAGCCCGGTAAAGCCTAACAAGAACCCGGGTAATCAATAGCTCTGAATCCTTAGCGTTACGCACTGCATAATAAAATATTCTCCTCCAGGGATGGTGTTCGTATGGAAGATGAAAAAATAAAGTGTGAAAAAAAATCCTATCCATCATTCGCGAATTATATTGGAACGCAAGTCCTAAGTTTTCGTGATTTCAAGACGGATCAGATTTTTATGTATCTGGCTGGCGTCGCCCTTTTCTCGGTGGGGGCCAAGTTTTTCATAGTCAGTCAACTGGGGACTGACCCCTTAGATGTCCTGATCATCTCGATAAATAAAATACTCATGCTCGGAATGGGCGTTTGTTCGGGTATCGTTTCTCTATTCTTTCTGCTGTGGTGGATGCTCTGGAACAAGAAATATCCTCCGATAAGCCCATTTGTTACAACCACACTTACAGGTCTGTTGATTGACCTCTGGTCCGTGCTGGGGCTTGGAGAGTATTTGATTGTCAGAGTGAATGAGTACACGATATTGGCGATGGGTCTGGTGCTGTGTGCTTATTCGTCTGCACTGATTATCATGAGCGGTATTGGTATCAGAATCATGGACCTTGTGGTGCTTACCATGGTGTCCAAATGGGCGTGGTCATTCACCAAAGCCAAAATGATAATTGAAATTGGCATCTTTTCAACCGGATGGCTTCTAGGCGGGCCCTTCGGTATGGGAACCATTGCATTCTTGTTGGTCATAGGCCCTCTTATACAGCCATTCATGAATATAAACGCCAGGCGTTTTTCACTTAAGAATTATGGATTGACCAGCGTTTCTTCCGCCTATCAATAACTACTAGGGGATTGCTGCCACTGTGGCGGCGGGATTGTTTCGCCTCGACTATTTAAACCGATGATATTGACAGCAACTTCCGTAAAATGAGGAGTGAGAGATGGACACTACAAAAAATAAAAACTGGACCTTGGAAAGCACGCCTGCAAAGTTGGAAGAAATACTCCCGAACGGCGTTGTAAAGTGTCATCTTTCTCCCCGAAACTGTGTCATTCAGGAGGGTAAAGTAGGTTTTTGCAAGGTGCGCGGAAACAGAGGCGGCCGGTTAGTTACATTAAATTATGGCAAAGGCGTTCACAGCACCGAAGAGACCATCGAAACCGAGGCGGTATTCCACTTTGCTCCCGGAGAGCGAATCCTTTCCCTAGGCAATATCGGCTGCATGCTTAACTGCGGCTACTGCCACAATTGGAAGACCTCTCAGGCCAAGTATGTGACAGACAAAGATGTTTACTACTATACGCCTGAACAGGTTGTAGAAACCGCCTTGAAGCATGGTATACGCGTTATCTCCTGGACGTATAACGACCCTGTTGTCTGGCATGAATTCATCCTCGATACGGCAAAGCTGGCAAAGGAAGCGGGCTTAATCAATTTATATAAATCAGCTTTTTTTATCAGTGAAGAAGCCATTGATGAACTATTGCCCGTCATCGACATATTCTCGATTTCGCTAAAATCCATCTCCCCCGAATACTATCGAAAAGTCACAACAGGCTGGGTAGAGCCCGTTCTGGCTGGCATCAAGAAAGTATACGATGCTGGTAAATATGTTGAAGTCAGCACCTTGATGGTTACCGATATCAGTGACGATGAGGATACCGCCAGGAAAATCAGCCAGTGGGTACTGGATGAACTGGGCCCGAATGTACCGCTCCACTTTGTAAGGTTTCACCCTGATTATAAAATGAGTAATAGCATCAGGACGCCCGTGGATAGACTCCTGAAGGCCCGGGACATTGCCCGGAGCATGGGGGTTGAGCATGTTTATCTGGGCAACGTAAATGATGTCGAGGGCACCAATACCAACTGCAATAATTGTAACGCTCTACTCGTTACCCGCTACGGTTTGAATGCTGAACTGATCGGATTGGATAGCAACGGTTGCTGCACCCGGTGTGGGCACGACGCACACTTCAAGTTACTGGGCGAACACAAAGCGAACACGCCTGTTGAACTGCGAGAGGCTGCATTGACCTCTTACGAGAAGCGAAAGTTCGAGTGGCATGGGGATATCGTATCGCTGCACGCCCAAGTGCTGAATACTGAAGACTTTGAACAGACCGTCTACCTGCGGCGCAACTATACCGACGGGCTCAACAGTGATTGGAAATCACTGACATTGCGGCCGTATGAAAGCTATCGATTTATTATTGCCAAGGCACGAATTGATGAATCAGGCCCTGAAGTCTGGCTTCCCAAGGGGGTGAACTCAAATCTTCATGAAGTATTCGACAGGGCTCACTTCCCAACCGAGTCGATTGAAGAGATTGGTATTTCGCAAAACGACATCACGCCGACCATTGGGTATGAAGGCAAGCAGAACATGTATGAGCAGGTTATCAAACTGGTGAGCAAATCATGAGCGTGTCTACTGAAATACTCCACATCAGGGTCGATGACCGAGAGGCCCACCCATCCGTGACGCCTATTTATCAGTGCAGCGCTTTTAGCGCCGACTCGGCGTTCTTCTACTCGAGAAAAGCCAATCCCAATGTGACTGAGCTGGAGCAGGTTGTCGCTGCACTGGAAGGAAGCGAATACGCCTTGGCCTACAGCACCGGAATGAGTGCCATCTACATGGTGCTGGAGCTGCTGAAACCCGGTGGGTCGCTGGTGATCAACAAATATATCTATGGCTGTTCTTATAAGCTGTTTCAGCGATATGCGGCACGTATCGGTGCGAAACTGACGATTCTGGATCTCACCACGGAAAGTGGATTGAAAGAGTTGCCGTCGGACGTGGACATGGTCATTTTCGAAACACCGACCAATCCCTTTCTGAAAGACATTGATATTCATGCGGTCAGCAAGGCGGTTAAGCAAAACAACCCACACGCTCTGGTGGTCGTTGACAACACGTGGGCCACTCCGATATTTCAAAAGCCTCTGAACTTCGGCGCGGATATTTCTCTGTACAGCGCAACGAAGTATTTCTCCGGGCATAGCGATGTCATGGGCGGCCTGGTACTCGTCAACAATGAAATGATTTATACGCGCCTCCTCGAAGGCCGCTTTTACTCAGGCTCAATATTAGCGCCTAATAGCGCATGGCTGCTCCGCAGAAGCATGCAGACATTTAACCTGCGCATGGAGAAACACAGCAACACAACCTCCAGCATGCTCAACTATCTACGGGAACTGCCCTTTATTGAGCATGTATATTATCCACGAGTCGATGGTAAACAATTGACCGGCTACGGTGGCATTGTGTTTGTTGATATTCGGCCCGATCTGGTCCCCTTTTACAAAACCTTCACCAGCTCCCTCAAATGGTTTGGAACGGGTACGGGCATGGCCTGTGTCACGTCAATGGTTGCGCAACCCTTTAGTGGAAGCCATGCCTCGATGACTGAGCAGGAAAAAGCGGATATGGGGATTGAAAAGGGGTTGGTACGATTGTGTTTTGGTTTAGAGGCCCTTGAGGATCTTAAAGAGGATCTACTTCAGGCATTTGTGGCCATGGAAAATATGGCCAATCAAAAAAGTGCACTTAAACCTGCGTAACAGATGTTAATCATGAGCAACGAGCCTTCAACGGCTCGTTGCTTTTTATGGAGAAGCGAGATTGCCCAGCGTACTCGAAAAAACGATATTCGAAGACCCTACTCTGAACGTTATCCATCTTCTAAATTCCATTTCCAGTGAAAATCCAGAGGCAATCTCTCTGGCTTCCGGTCGACCTGACGACGAGCAATGCGACCTGTCCCTCATCGATAAAGGGCTGGCCAGCTATGCACGATACGCCGTCGATACGGAACACTCGCTTGCGACACTACTTTGCCAATATGGAAAAACCACCGGAATTATCAACGGCATAATAGCCGAACACTTGCAGGTGGATGAAGGCATAAAAATTTTCAACCCTGAAAGTATTGTCGTGTGTATGGGGTTTCAGGAAGCTGCGACCTTGACACTGCTATCAATTTTTGAAGGAGGTGGTGTTTTATTAGTGCCTGACCCTGTGTTTTCCGGAATAACGGGGATTGCGAAATTATTAAGAATAAAAATTGTACCCGTTCCTGAGGACACCTTCCTCGATCCATCCGCCCTGCGCAAGGTAGCTGAAGATCTTGAGTCCAGAGGGGAAAAGGTAAAAGCGCTGTACGCGATTTCAGATTTTAGTAACCCTACTGCTAACAGCCTTTCCTATGAAGACAGAAAGGCCATGCTCTCCTTGGCCAATGAAATGAATTTTTTTATCCTGGAGGATAATGCCTACAGCTACTTCAGGTACGAGGGAGATAAAATCCCCTTGATGAAGTCAATCGACAGTAGTCGAGTATTCCTTCTTGGCTCTTTTGCAAAGTCAATTTTTCCGGGATTGCGTATGGGCTACGTAGTCGCCCCGGAGAGCGCTGGGGTGATTTCCTTTAGCGCCAGGTTATGTAAAGCCAAAAGCTTGATCACCGTCAATACACCTGCCCTGTGCCAGGCAATTGTCGGAGGTTTGCTGATAGAGAACAATTACTCTTTAAAACAGCTTAATCAACCAAGAGTGTTGTCTTACAGGCAAAAAAGAAACCATATGATTGAATGCCTTGAACGTGAATTCCCGATCAAGACTTGCTCTCGAAGAAGCGTCACCTGGAACCATCCAGAGGGAGGTTTTTTCATCAATGTACAGTTGCCCTTCACCTTTGAATATTTTGAAATGTGCGAGTGCGCCAGGAACTTCAAGGTTATTGTATTTCCCACTTCCTTGTTTTCGCTGACGAATCAGGCTGTCACTCAGGTCAGATTGTCGTTTAGCAATGCGACAGAATCAGAAATCAAACAAGCGATAGGCAGCCTCAGGGCGTACATTGAATCCAGAACGCAGTAAAGCATCCTCCCGTCAAACCGTAGGGGATTGATGCCAAGGCTTACTCATCAGTCAATAAGAAATAAGCCTTGCCTCATTTCCCTATTAAGCTGCTGTGGCGAGCATAACGCCAGTGGCTACTTGGTAGGCACCCAGAATGGTGATGGTTGACCCGGAAAAATAGTTGATCAACCTGAGCTTTGATTGGGAGATTCTGGTCTTGAATATGGAGGAGAATCCGCTCAATCCCAGCCACCAGACAGCCGAGCCTAGAAATATACCTGTCACCATAGGCAGCACTGAGTGCTGACCGCTTTGATCATTAGCCATGCCATCGCTCATGGCAGCAAATATCGCAATAAACGACAGGATGGTCATTGGGTTCGACAGTGTCAAAAACAGTGTACTCAAGTAGGCTTTTAACAGGTTGGCTCGTTCACCCGCCAGGGCTGTTGAGCTCGCTTTCGATTTTATTGTTTGATAACCAATGTACGCGAGGAACATCCCCCCAAAATACACAACCATGGCTTAAAGCTAATGAGTGTCGCTATGATGACTGTGATTCCCAGCGCACCGACAAATCCATAGATCGAATCGGCTGTGGCCGCCCCTAACCCTGTCGCGAAACCTGCTCTCCATCCAAGCGCAAGGCTCCTCTGTATGCACAACAGCCCAATGGGTCCCACAGGGGCTGCGATACAAAGCCCAATGATCATCGACTTAATGAAAATCAACATAAATGCACCTCCGCAATTGATGCTTAAAGGTTAGGAGAAGTACATTTTTTTATGAATTAATTATTAATTCCCATAGAGGTTTTTTGATAATTTTGTAAGAAGTATTCTTATCTTTCCTTCATTATTAAGGTGCACTCTGTGATGAGCCTTACTAAACACGATCGGGATGCCATTCGCCTTCGACGATGACACCGGCCAGGACGTTGCAGGCATTCCTGGACGACTCGGGTTTTGAAGGGCTTTGGATAAGAGGTTCGTTAGCGCATGGCGATCCGCTTGTGAGGCTAAAAATGGTGTCCACTGGGTCCATCCATATGACAGGATAGTTCGCGCAACTTGCACCGGGATCTGTTTACCAACGCATTCAAGATCGGCCCGCAAGCCCCAGAACCGCTCATGCATTCAGCCTGCGTCGCCTTCGGCATGGAGCGTCTGCTGTTGTTGCTGCTGGCGCAGATTGGAAATCCCGACACACTGCTGGCTCTTTTACGCGAGGTGTTGGGCGACCATCGCGGCAGCCGCGAGACAAAGGAATGTGAATATGCGGCACTGGTTTGACGCAGGGGTGGCGAAAAGAATCGCTATCGTCTCGTTTCCGTTGATGGGGACGATGGTCGGCAATTTATTGATGATGCTTGTCGACAGGCTATGCCTGGCAAACTACTCACAAGATACGCTGGCCGCCTCCGGTCCAGCAGTATTCACGAGCATGGCGATCATCGCTTTCTTCTGTAGCACCGTAGGCGTGTCACGTTCCTTTATTGCACAGGCGAATGGTCGATCGGGGCTCAGCGAGGCTTGGAATGAAGCCGCACTGGGGCTGCTCCTTGGTATTGCCTGCGGTGCCCTGCTGTTTGTCGCCGCTCCGTTGATCGCGATGATCCCACAGCTCAGCTCCCGCCCACCGCAGATTGTCAGCCTCGAATCGCAGTACATGCTCTGGGCGGCGATCTTCGGTGGCGTAATGACGATCGACACAGCGCTGTCCTCGTTCTTCAACGGTGTGGGTCGAACCCGCGAAACGCTCATGATCGGCATCGTTGGTCAAGTAGTCGACTCAATCTTCACCGTCGGCCTGGTCTTCGGAAAGTTCGGGCTGCCCGAAATGGGAATGGCCGGAGCCGCTATCGGTACGTTGATCGGCACTCTGTCCATGCTGACGTGCTACGCAGTAATGCTGCCTCGAGAAATCTGGCTTGAGTTGATGAACATCTTCATTGCCCGTAGCGAGCGCCTACTGCCTCGGCTGTTTTTCCGGCTGCGTAGAGGTGTTCCCAGTGGCTTATCCGCCGGGGTGGATCAGCTCGGCAACACTGCGTTCATCTGGATAGTCGCGGTACTGGGCTCTAGCGCGCTAGCGGCAAACAACGTCAATCTGACGATCAATTACCTGGGCATCATCCCGATCATCGGTTTGGGTATTGGTTGCAGCATTCTGTGCGCCACTGCAGTGGGCAAGGAGCAATACACTGAGTTGGCAACGATCCTACGGGTGACCGTGACCATCGAGCTGTTCTACGTACTGCTGGTTTCCACCGTTCAAATCACTTTGCCACAGGTCTTGCTCAAGGCTTTCGGCGACCTGGGGCACAACCCGGAGATCGTCGCCCTGGCCATCGATACACAACGCGTACTGTGGACATTCTCCGCCGCCTTTGTCTTCTCTATGACGGGTGCAGCCGTCTTGGAGAGTATTGGCATGGCCAGATTTTCGCTGGTAGTGCGCCTGATTCTGATGTGGTTTATAAGCATTCCGTTGATCTATTACGTCGCAATGAGCAATCGCGATGTGCCGTCGTCGCTGATGACATGCTGGGTCATCGGTTCGGTGTTCGAATTTTCGATTGGCGCAATTTATTTCTGGCGAATCGCCAAAGCCATTCGAGGGGCCGAAAACCGTCTTCACGCCGATCCTCATCCGGCGAGCGAGAGCGCCCTATGAACCTGAATGAAGTCATTCGTTTCGCACCTTTAGCGATCAACTGCTTTACAGGAAGTCTGGCACAACTATCCAGACGAGGCGGTGTCCTCATCAATGAAGCACAACTGCTTGAGGCCAGCGACGGCTACCTCTGTACCGCGCAGGCCTCGATGAATGGGGCATGCCCGAATACACCTTCGCGGTTGAGAACGTCGGGCTTCGTGCTTGCAAGGCATTAGGCGGCAGAGTTGACCCACACGACTACGCCGGCGTGCTCGATCAGTAGCGTCTTGAGTTGCGTGACCCAATCTGTACCGATCGCCAATCGCGCCAGTAGCTAAATAGAGGAGCTGCTTGCATACCCAGCAAGGAATCAGGCTTCCTTCAACAACCCTCGCACCATCGACCTCAATTGCAGAAGAACCATTCCTGCTGGTCGATTTCCGGGCTCCCGTTGGCAAGTTCTCAAACCCTGTACTACTGTCATCTCGTGCTGGATGCTCGGGATCGTGGACGTTCGATCTCCCCCAAGGTCATGGAATGAAGACCCCATCGTGAACACACACGTGTTCCAACCGCTGTGCATACGACGTGTACGACGAGCCTAATGTGGCTCCGGTTCACAGGGAGGTGCTTATGGTGGCTTCAGGTCTAAAGCCTCGGCAGCAAATGCTGAGTATTCGCCAATGCATTGATACAAAGCACTCTGCTTTTCTCCCCTACCTCCCCTGGCATCCCCGCTCCAGATTTCAGCCCGCTAAGTACCAGTAACTGAGCATGCGCAGCGTGCACTACCTGAGCATGTGCCTGGTTTATAGGAATGATTGGTAGTGCAATGGATCCAGTGGCTATGAATGGATTTCGCTCTGCGAGATCAATGCACTGCCAAGGCAAACAAGCAGTGGTCATTATATACATTAGGAGTGATCGCATAGTGAGTAACATAACTGTATTCAAGTTTCGGGGACAGTATTTCATTGCTCTATGGATGTGCGTCACCAGCGGTTTATGCATTTTTTTAGGAGGGATATGGATTAAGCGTGACGGTGCATTAGGAGGCGGGATATTTTTATTAATATCCTTATCTTTAACCATATTAGTCGGAGGATTGATCTTAGCTGGACGCTCAGTTTTATCCATTGATGATCAGTGCTTATCCAGACAAATTTTTGGTAAAACCTGGCAAAAAATAAAATGGGGAAATGTCAGCTTAATTACTGCCTTCCCTGTATCTAGCATGCGCGGACTTAATGCCAGAGGATTTAATATATATCCTACAACAAAACCAATATTCCGGATTACTCCATCAGGGAAGATCACATTCACCGACCAGCTTGAAAACATTTCAGAGCTCATCGCTCTTATAAACGACTACGCCAGCCAGAAAAAAATACCAATTACAATCAGAAAAACATTGTTCGACGAGCTAAAACCCTCAGACAAATTATGAAAAAATCCAATATAACAAGCCGGCTGACAAACAATGGGTTTACGCCTATTCCTTCAGAAAATTACACTCCTCAAGCAGGTGATACCGTAGTATTTCAACCACATCCTGGCGGAAATCCGCCTGGATGTATTGCAATATTCATTAGTGATCAATGGGTGTCGAACTTCAACAAAAATCACTTCTCACCAGGTATCGGACATGAAAACTCGACATATCAAATATATCGAGCACCAAATCAATAATATAAAATCTATAACATTAGTCTATTTGCGAAACCTGGTATTCCTGCATGTCGCTGGAGTGCCGCTTCTATTTGCACAACCTGCCTACCCACAAGATGTCGAATCGACAGATATTGTATATCAACTATATAAGAATTATGGTTGGGAGGCGCTATTCTCATCTCCAGATGATGCCAAGAAGAGCATTGGAGACCCTCTTCTAATGCAATCGAAGGAAGAACTCGAGAAGTATTTTGATGACAAACTTGTGCACCTCATTTTAAAGGAGGCAGACTGTATTGCAAAAAATCCCGGCGAGACTTGCAAGTTAGAGTTTAATCCAATATTTGCCTCACAAGATGCTTCCGCATCAGAATTAAGCATAAAGAGCATCAATCCAAGGCGCGTTGACGTGCAATTTGTTTACCCATCAAATCATGAAAAAATCAAGCTTTCGTATGTAATGATTGATTCTCCGAAAGGATGGAGAATTGCAGATATCAAATATATTGACAGTCATGCATCACTGAAGAATCTTCTGGAAAGATAAGGTAATGTAACCCCCACGGTACAGGCCAAATCTCCTCACGGGCGGCTTGGATGAAGTATTCAACCGCACCGAGGCCAGTGGCAGCACCTACAGCCACTTGGTTGATGCGCTGGGTTCAACCCCAAGCACTTGCCGACAGCACCCTTATGGCCAGACCAGTAGCAGCGGCTCCGCCAGTGTTAACAGCAGCAGTACACCGATCGAAAAAATGATGGTACGGGTCTCTATTACTATCGGGCACGGTATTACCAACTAGGTTTTGGGCGTTTTATCTCGGGAGATCCGATTGGTCTTGCGGGAGGGATAAATATATTTGTCTATGTATCGGGAAACCCGACGAATTTCATTGATCCATTTGGTTTAACACTTACCCCAGTGCAGCAGGCAGCTGTGGAGCTAGCAGCCCAAGACTGGTCAAGCTCCAACGTCCCATATGTCTGGGGCGGCGCTACGAAGACTGGGGCAGATTGTTCAGGATCCATTTCATCGATCTACAAACAAGCAGATATTGATATTGGACGAATGACAAGTGGCCAATTCTCTAGTAGCTTCCTCAAATAGAGATGTATGGAGCGCCTCACACACAGGAGGGCCAGTTTTTGCTCCCGCCAAAAGCTTCTGGTACGGCGCGCCGACTTTGTATCGTTACAAAGGAAATTAACCGATGAGCATTCCAAACATTAAGATCTTCATGATTGCAATTTCGTGCCTATTGCCGCCATTGACTGCATGGGCCAAATCACCCTGTGATGGTATTGACCGACGTTTAAACTTATCTGAAATACCGAAACTACGCATAGAGGTGGGACATCAATTAAATGTCGACAACGTAGAGATTTTACAATCTTTTAAAAGCCTTAGCTGGACGATTTTGTATGCAGCCTCAGATGAGACTGACCCTGCATTTTTATTTTATTCAGACAACCCAATCGACCATCACTTTATAACTCTATGGAGTGGCGGAGCGAAGCCTGATGAGGAGCAAGCTATTAGTTCATGGCTTCAGGAAAACGCCAAAGGCATTCCTACCAATCTAGCGAAATGTTTTGTATGGCATGTGACGAAAGATCGAGACATGTAAACAAATCTCCGCTCGAAAAGCTAAAGCATCTTTCCCCATGCTGGGGGAAGATCGATAATTTAGGCCACATCAAACAAGGTCAAGCCCGACTCCCCACATTGCTTACGGTGAGGGCGGCAGTTGTCAAATATACGCCCCCAAGCGACAATCAGTTGCACTGGCAGCTAATGCACCCGATTAGCCCCGGAACTCCGCATTCCACCGATCGCCTTGGTGACACAATAAACACCATGAATAGAACCAACAACATTATCAGCCCTGATGGAACTGAAAGAATTACAGCATCTGTTAGTCCATCGAATGACTTGTTTGACGACGAATGAGAACACCCTGCGTACGGGGGTAATTCTCCAGGAAAGATACTTCATTGATCTATTGAAAGGTGGTGCGCCATGATCATAAAAAAGTCGACACTTGAATTTTTGTTTACGCTACTCACACTTACAAGCTTAGGCATGCCAGCTTCGGCGAGTGATAGTTCACCCCATTGCCGAGAGGCAGTCATGATGTTTTTAACCACTCCAGAAAAGCGTACTCTTATTGCATTATCAGAAGCTAGCGAAACTGAATGCTGGTCGATTATCGAGCAGTCGAACAGCAACCTCAACCAATTGATGCATTTGGTTGAACAAGGAAATGATTGGAGCGCTCAGTATTTAGTTGAGCACTTAAGAGTGCTAGATGGCGGAGATTTAGAAGACTCACTTATAGCGCTGGGGTTATTTTCTGACCACCATATGGAACGCTTATTGATTTTCGCGAAGAAAGGACAGCTCTCAAAGCAGGAACTCAGTGACACCTTAACCATGCTTCCACTTTCATTGAGTGATAATCCAGCGGGCCAATTGGATTATCTAAAAGCAAGAAGAAATCGAGTGATGCGTGTAACGAGAAAAAATCTATCTGAGCAAAAGACTCTAGCACTAAGCGCTATCGATAATTTTGAGTCCGAGATCAGGTCAAAAAACCCGCAACTCATTGAAAATCCTCAGCATTAGATTAGTGTTTTCATCACCCCCAAGCTCTACATCAAACTGGGCCGAGCCTCAATGTAACCACCTTGAAGGTTCGCCAGACCAGAAAGACTGCTGTAAGAGAATTCTCGCCAGCAGCCAAGGCAGTGAGACGATCCTCTCTTCGAGCGGTTCGAGGATTAATCCCCTTTCGCATTTTCAGTCAAAGGCATATGTACATCTCCTCGTCTCGATCGATTGAGGAGAGATGTACGGGTTCCAGCAATGCGTCATCTATCTGAAAACCGGCATGCCCTGGGACCGGATTTCGACGTACGTTTTAATGTACAAAAAAGCGTGGCTGGGGGTGGTTCTCAGTAGAAATCACTGGAACGAAAAAAAGAGGCAAAAGCCTCTTTTTTCAATGCTGACAACAAAATAACGCGCAAAAAAAAAACGCCACTCAATGAGTGGCGTTTTTCTGTATTTGGAGCGGGAAACGAGACTCGAACTCGCGACCCCGACCTTGGCAAGGTCGTGCTCTACCAACTGAGCTATTCCCGCGTCTTGGTGAGGCGCATTCTATAGAATCCAGATGCCCCGTCAACCCCTTGATTCAAAAAAGTTTTATTTCTTTTCCACATCCGTCTTCAGATGCGGCCAGGCGGCCCGCAAGTACTGGACCATGGACCACAAGGTCAGGCCAGCGGACACCATCAGCAAAGCGTAGCCCATCAGGACCCAGAAGCTGAAGTCCGACGGATTGGCCAGCAGGATCACCAGCGCCAGCATTTGCGCGGCGGTTTTCCATTTGCCCAGGTTCGACACCGCCACATGGGCACGGGCGCCGAGTTCGGCCATCCACTCGCGCAGTGCCGAGACGACGATTTCGCGACCGATGATGACGGCGGCCGGCAGCGTGAGCCACAGGTTGCCGTGTTCTTGCACCAGCAGCACCAGCGCAACGGCGACCATCAATTTGTCTGCAACAGGATCGAGGAAGGCCCCGAACGGAGTGCTTTGTTCCAGACGTCGGGCCAGATACCCGTCCAGCCAGTCGGTCGCGGCGGCAAAGGCAAAAACCGAAGCCGACGCCAGATAGCTCCAGTGGTAAGGCAAGTAAAACAGCAAAATGAAGATCGGGATGAGCAGGACGCGTAGAACGGTAATCAGATTAGGGATATTCATCGGCACAACTGGCTACGAGGTGAGTTGGGCATTCTACTCGCTGTGCAGATTTGCATAAATCAACTCTGCGAGCTTTTTACTGATCCCGGGTGCTTTGGCGATCTCTTCGATGCTGGCACGAGACAGCTCCTGCAATCCACCAAAATGTTTCAACAAATCGCGTCGACGTGTCGGTCCGACACCGGCAACCCCCTCAAGCGTCGAGGTACGGCGAGTTTTACCACGCCGTGCCCGGTGCCCGGTGATGGCAAAACGGTGAGCTTCGTCGCGGATCTGCTGGATCAAATGCAGCGCGGGGGAATCACCGCGCAAGGTGAATTCATGGGCCGCGTCATTGAGGTACAGGGTTTCGAAACCGGCCTTGCGCGTCGCACCCTTGGCCACGCCCAGTAGAATCAGGTCGGGCACGGCCAGCTCATTGAGCACGTCACGGGCCATCGACAGCTGACCTTTACCGCCGTCGACCAGCAGAATATCCGGCAATTTGCCCTCCCCGTCCTTCAACTTGCTGAAGCGTCGGGTCAGGGCCTGGTGCATCGCGGCATAGTCGTCGCCTGGCGTGACGCCTTCGATGTTGTAGCGGCGGTAGTCGGACTTGATCGGGCCTTCCGGGCCGAACACCACGCACGACGCCACGGTGGCCTCGCCACTGGAATGACTGATGTCGTAGCACTCGAGACGTTGCGGCGGCTCGTTCAGGCTCAGCACTTCGGCCAGGGCATCGAAACGTGCCGCGACGTGTTGTCGGTTCGCCAGACGTGCACCCAGCGCCTGCTCGGCATTGGTGACCGCCAATTGTTGCCAGCGTGCTCGGGTGCCCCGTACACGATGACTGATGGTCAGTTCACGACCGCGCAGCTCTTCAATGGCCGCAATCAGGGTCGGAAAGTCTTCGTGAACCACGTTGACGATCAGCTCGCTCGGCAAGTCGCGCTCAGGACTGCTGATGAAGTACTGGCCGAGAAACGCAGCCATGACTTCGGAAACGTCTTCTTCAATACCTACCTGCGGGAAGAAGTTCTTGCTCCCCAACACCCGGCCGCCGCGTACGCTGATCAAGTGCACACAGGCGCCACCCGGATTGACGAACGCTGCGATCACATCGACATCGCCCGTCCCGCCTTCCATGCTCTGCTGGTCCTGGACCCGGCGCAGCAATGAGATCTGGTCGCGCAATTCGGCGGCCCGTTCGAACTCCAGATTGACCGCCGCCTCCTCCATGGCCGCGGACAACTCGTCCGCCAACGCATTGCTGCGCCCCTCAAGAAACATCACCGAGTGGCGAACATCTTCGGCATACACCTCAGGCTCCACCAGGCCGACACACGGCGCCTTGCAGCGCTTGATCTGGTATTGCAGACAAGGTCGCGTGCGGTTCTTGTAATAGCTGTCTTCACACTGACGAACAAAAAAAGCCTTTTGCAGCAGGCTCAGGCTTTCGCGGATCGCTCCCGCGCTGGGGTAAGGGCCAAAATATTTGCCCTTGGCCTTTTTCGCTCCGCGATGGATGCTCAAGCGCGGGAACTGGCCATCCGAGAGAAAGACATAAGGGTAGGATTTGTCGTCGCGCAGCAGGATGTTGTACGGCGGGCGCCATTCCTTGATCAGCGTCTGTTCGAGCAGCAAGGCCTCGGTTTCGTTGGCCGTGATGGTGGTTTCGACCTGGGCGATACGCCCTACCAGCGCAGCGGTCTTGGGAGCCAAACCGGTTTTGCGGAAGTAGCTCGCCAAACGCTTCTTGAGATTCTTGGCTTTGCCGACATAAAGCAGACGGGCATCGCTGTCGAACATGCGATAGACACCCGGCCGCCCACTGACCGTCGACAGAAAAGCACTTGGATCGAAGGTTTCAGTCATTTTCAGAGGCTGGCATCAACCATGCCGTGACGAACCGCCAACAGCGTCAACTCGACATCGCTGCTGATCGAAAGCTTTTCGAAAATACGGTAACGGTAGGTATTCACTGTTTTTGGCGACAGGCACAGTTTGTCGGAGATGATCTGCACCTTCTGACAGCCGACAATCATCAACGCAATCTGGATTTCCCGTTCAGACAACGCGTCGAACGGCGAATCGTTGGTTGGCTGGAACGATTTGATCGCCAGTTGCTGGGCAATTTGCGGGCTGATATAGCGCTGTCCGGCAAACACCAGGCGAATGGCCTGGACCATTTCCGGCAATCCGGCGCCCTTGGTCAGGTAACCCGCGGCACCTGCCTGTAACAGGCGGGTAGGAAACGGATCTTCTTCGCACACGGTGACCGCGACGACTTTGATGTCGGGATGACTGCGCAATAATTTGCGCGTGGCTTCAAGACCGCCGATCCCGGGCATCTTGACGTCCATCAGCACCACATCGGGTTTCAACTCACGCGCTTTGAGCAGGGATTCCTCTCCCGACTCGGCCTGACCGACTACTTGCAGGCCATCGATGTCAGCCAGCATTCGTGTAATGCCTGTACGAACGAGATCATGGTCATCGACTACTAGCACCCTAATCAAGCAGACACCTCGCGATTTGGTCTTATTGGGTTGCCGGACACCTTAGCAAAAAGCGACTGGCAGACCTAGCGGAAAGCAGCATATAAAAAGTGTCAATTCTTCTGGCGAGGCTTGCTGGCAGTGTGTTTCAGCGATGCAGTCCATTGATATCACGCTGCATTCTCAGGAAACACTGGTCCTTGCCGACCACCTTCAGTCCTTTTCTCTCGTAAAGTATTTTTGCCGGATTATTTTCAAATACGGTCAGACGCAATGCCGGGCGCCGTTCCTTGCAGGCCATGGCGAATACTTGATCGATCACCCAGGAGCCGGCGCCCTGCCCCCGGTACGCTTCAAGTAAATGCAATTCGCGGATATACAAGGCGCTGGCGTCACGGCTCAGGCTGACATACCCCATCAGTGTGTCATCACGCACAATCAGCCAGTTTTCGCGCCCTTCCCAAGCAACATCGAAAGCTTCGTCCAGCCACAACAGTTCATGTTGAATGTAGTAGCGCAGCATATTTCGACAAGTCAGGTCACGAGCAAAGTCCAGGTCCCGAGACGTTGCCGGAGACAATTCGAAACCCATTCAAGCCTCCGCTACAGCCACGATTTGCCCCTTCCAGCCGTCAGCATTGCGACGAGCAACCACCATGAGATTCCCCGTCCCCGGTGCCGCCGCAACCAACGAGCCGTCCGCCGCCCAGATTGCACTACGCCCTGCCGACTCCCAGCCACCCGTTGCGCCACCATGGTTGGCCATCAGTACCGCCATCGAGTGGGTGCAGGCATAACCTTGCAACAGTGCGGTATCTGGAGCGTAGCCGCTTTCTGTAATCAACACGCCCGCGGCATAAAGATCAGCGCCCTGTAGTGCCGCGGCGGCTGCGTGACTGGCGTGAGAAAAATCGGCGCATACCGCCAACGCGACGGTGTCGGTGCCGATCTTCAATGTCGAACCGCCTGTTCCCGGGGTAAATGCCACCTCCTCCCCTGGGTGCAGGTGCTGCTTGCTGTAAACCCCGAGCGAACCATCGGCCCCCAACACCAGGGCACCGATCAACACCGGCGAATCGTCCGACAGACGAATCGGCATCCCGACGACACTGGTCACACCGACCTCCCGCGCGAAATCGCGCAGTGGTTGCAGCACTCTGGCGTCTGGCACGATGGCCAGCTCCGCTGCCAGACCACGCTCGTACCCGGTCAGCGACAGTTCTGGAAACACCAGCAATTGCACGCCCTGCTCCACGGCAACCTGCATGAAACGCAGGTGCCGGGCAATATTGGCGGCAAGATCACCGGCGACGGAGATCGATTGAGCGGCGGCGATGGTCAGTGTTGTCATGGTTCGTCCTTGTGACGTTGATGGTTTGGGCGCCGGTTACACGCCGCCCGTTGCGTAAAGTGTGTCACAACCCGCGACGTACTCAACCGATAGAAACGCCCCGTGATGCTCGATAGCATTTTCTGATTGAATCCGCGTACCGGCCTCTAGTAAGCTCGGTTCATTCATCGGAGACAGACCATGTTCAACACCCTCTCACCGCTTCGTACCGCCAGCGCCCCGCGCTCGGTTGCGGCTGCCCGGGTGAATGACGTTTGTGCTTCGGTCAGCTTTTATTTTGGGTATTGGTTTAGCCACTGGCGCGCCTGATACCCACACGGCGCCCACTTTAAACGGGTCGCCACCAGAGAATTCTCAACCCCCGGTCGGCTTCCCGACCGGGGGTTTTGTTTTTTCAGCCCTGAACATTTTTAGCGTCACACCAGACAACTTGAGGATTTACGACATGAATTACGCCACTTATTACCGTTACGACACTTTTACTGCCTGGCGATTTACCAGCTTCCGCTCGGGACAGCCTGCCGCCTCCGATCGGTCACCCACAGGTGGCAAGCACACACACGCAGCCAATCCGGCCAATTGTCGAACACCCCAATAGGGCCGAGCGCGCGGGACGAACCCGCCGCCAGCCCAGGAAGCCCGAATATGAACTCGTCCGTCTCTGCTCTGCCGCTGTCCACCTTGAGCCCTGCCAATGAAGCGCTGACCTTGCGTCTGCCCAGTTCATTGCAACTCAAACAGCAACTGCCTCTCAGCAATGCCCTGACCCAACAAGTCGCCGCCCATCGCCAGGCTGTCCGCGCGATCCTCAACGGTGAAGACTCCCGTCTGCTGGTGATCGTCGGTCCCTGCTCGATTCACGATCCACGTTCAGCCCTCGAATACGCCGCCAACCTGGCCCGTCTGTCTGCACAAGTCAGCGATGAGATGCTGTTGGTGATGCGCGCCTATGTCGAAAAACCCCGCACCACGGTCGGCTGGAAAGGCCTGGCCTACGACCCGCACCTGGATGGCAGCGATAACATGGCGGGCGGTTTGACCCTGTCCCGCGAATTGATGCGCGAAATGCTCCAACTGGGCCTGCCCGTTGCCACCGAGCTGCTGCAACCGATGGCCGCCGGTTACTTTGACGACCTGCTGAGCTGGGTCGCGATTGGCGCCCGTACCACCGAGTCGCAGATCCATCGGGAAATGGCCAGCGGCCTGAGCATGCCGGTAGGGTTCAAGAACGGCACCGATGGCGGTGTGGCTGTCGCCAGCGACGCCATGCGCTCGGCCGCTCATCCGCACCGCCATTTCGGTGTCGACAGCCAGGGCCATCCTGCGATTATCCAGACACCGGGCAACCCCGACACTCACCTGGTATTGCGTGGTGGCCATCGCGGGCCGAACTACGACCGCGACAGCATCGCCAAGGTGCACAGCGACTTGACCAGACTCAAGATTCCGGCGCGGATCATGGTCGACTGCAGCCACGCCAACAGCGGTAAAGATCCGTTGCGTCAGCCCGCCGTGTTCAACGACGTGCTTGAACAACGCCTGCAAGGTGATCGCTCGCTGGTCGGCATGATGATTGAGAGTCATCTGTTCGAAGGCTGCCAACCGTTGAGCCCGTCGTTGCGGTACGGGGTGTCGGTAACGGACGGCTGCCTTGGCTGGGCCGGGACGGAACAGTTGTTGTTGCAGGGAGCCGAGAGACTTCGTGCACAACGAAGCACTCAACAGCCAAAGTAGGCTGTGCCGAGATCCGCGATGCAAAGCGATCGGGTCGGTTTACACGGAAAAATGACCTACCAGAGGTAGGTCATTGAAAGAAATATCTCGGCCATCGTTAAAAAGATGTCCGGATATTCCGACCAAGACCTCACGCTCATTCGAGTTTTCGTACCATTTCTATTCCGTTTTCATCAGGTTACAGCGGCTTTTTCATACATCGCCGAGCGGTGGGTGTGCTTTAGAGTGCCCCCTTGAGCACACACCTGACCTACTCCGAAAAAGGAAATGTACATGCTACGGAATGCAACCACGGACTATCCAATCCTGCTGGTCCACGGGCTCTTCGGCTTCGATCGCATCGGCAAACTGGAACTGTTCCATGACGTCAAACAGGCACTGAGAAGCGCCGGCGCAAGGGTTTTCATCCCGCACCTGTCGGCGACCCACAGCAATGAAACCCGTGGCGAACAGCTGCTGGTGCAGATCGACCGGGTACTGCAAGGAACCGGTGCAAGCAAAGTCAACCTGATTGGTCACAGCCAGGGCGCATTGGCTGCACGATATGCGGGGGCGCTGGCGCCACAGGTGGTCGCTTCGGTGACATCGGTCAGCGGGCCGAACCACGGCTCGGAACTGGCCGATTTCCTGCGCAAGGCACTGACGCCCGGGCGCCTGCCGGAACAGGTCGCCGGGGCGGTGGCCACCCTGTTCGCCGACTTCCTGTCGTTGCTCAGCGGCAACCGGCACCTGCCGCAGAACGCCATCGCCGCACTCAACGCGCTGACCACCGAAGGCGTTGGTGCCTTCAACGACAAGTACCCCCAAGGGTTGCCGAAAACCTGGGGCGGCAAGGGTCGCGAACTGGTGAACGGCGTGCGCTACTATTCCTGGAGCGGCACCCTGCAGGGAAACATCCTCGACGAAGGACTCTATGCGCTCAACCCGCTGCACGGGTTCCTGCGGGCGTTCTCTCACTACTTCACCACCGAAGCCGAGCAGAATGACGGCATGGTCGGCCGGTTCAGCTCCCATCTGGGTAAAGTGATCCGTTCCGACTATCCGCTGGATCATCTGGACAGCCTTAGCCAGACCACCGGTCAGGTCCGCAAGGGCATCGACCCCATTGACCTGTATGTGCAGCATGCCGAACGCTTGAGAAATGCCGGCCTTTAGGCAATGCCTTAAGCTGGACGGCATTTTGAGAAGAAATAGCCCACTGAATCCGGTAGGCTCCGCATTTTACTGAACATTGAATGGAGTATTTTCACATGGCTAAAGCCACTGCCCGCCACATCCTGGTTTCCAGCGAAGCCAAGTGCAACGAACTCAAGGCCCAGATCGAAGCCGGCGCCGATTTCGCCGAAGTCGCCAAAGCCAACTCCAGCTGCCCATCGAGCCGCCAGGGCGGTGACCTGGGTTCGTTCGGTCCAGGCCAGATGGTCAAGGAATTCGACACCGTGGTTTTCAGCGCGCCAATCAACGTGGTGCAAGGCCCGGTCAAGACCCAGTTCGGTTACCACCTGCTGGAAGTGACCAGCCGTCAGGACTGATCAACCCTTGGGTTTCCTGCACAACGGCCCGCCTTTTGGTGGGCCGTTGTGTTTTCGTTACGTGATACGGCTGGCGAGGGACGCGCCGCTAGCGTACAAATTGTGCTTATCGATCACCCGGCTCTAAGGCTGACAATGCGACTGGCTTTCCCCACTCTACTGTTCACTGCCGTGGCCCTGTTGTTGGGCGCCGCCGGTGTGAACGCTGCACCGCAACAGGCGTTGACCGTATACGGTGAACCGGCGAAGTATCCCGCCGGTTTCAGTCATTTCGACTACACCAACCCGCAAGCGCCCAAGGGCGGCACGATGCGTCGCTCGGCACTGGAGATCGGTCATTTCGACCACGTCCTGCCGTACATCGATAAAGGTATTGGCGTCACACAAGTCGATGGCTTGATCTACTCGCCCCTGGCCGTGCGTTCGCTGGACGAACCCTACACCGTGTACGGCCTGGTGGCGCAGCAGATGGAGCGTTCCGATGATGGACTGTCCCTGCGTTTCTACCTGAACCCGAAGGCCCGTTTCGCCGACGGCAAGCCGATCACCGCCGAAGACGTGCGCTACACCTTCGACCTGCTGATGACCCAGGGCAGCCTGCGCTATCGCACGCAATTCGCCGACGTCAAAGGCGTCGAAGTGGAATCACCGCTAACCATTCGGTTCGACTTCAAGAGCAACGAAAACCGCACCCTGCCCCTCGACATCGCCACTTTGCCGGTGTTTCCCGAACACTGGTGGAAGACCCGCGACTTCGCCAACGGCGGCGGTTACGAGCCACCGCTGGGCAGCGGGCCATACCGCGTGAGCAAGGTCGACTCCGGGCGCAGCATCACCTTCGAGCGTAACGCCGACTGGTGGGCCAGGGATTTACCGGTCAGCCGCGGCCTCTACAACTTCGATCATTTCAGCATCGAGTACTTCGGCGACACCGACGTCGCCCGTCAGGTCCTGCGCGGCGGTGCCTACGACTACAACCGCGAATTCTCCGCCACCGCCTACTCCATCGGCTACGAGAGTCCGGCCCTGAGCGACGGTCGCCTGCAAAAAGCACACTTGGCAACGCAGGCACCACAACCGTCCCAAGGCTTTGTGTTCAACCTGCAAAACCCGATGTTCCAGGACCGCCGCGTGCGCCAGGCGCTGGCCATGCTCTGGGACTTCGAGTGGAGCAACCGGCAGATGATGCGCGACCTGTACATCCGCCAGCAGAGCTTCTTTTCCAACACCGACCTCGCTGCCCGACAACTGCCCGACGCGGGTGAGCGGGCGATTCTCGAACCGCTGCGCGGGCAGATCCCCGACGAAGTCTTCACTCAGGTCTTCGAAGCACCGAAAACCGATGGCAGCGGCGTGATTCGCGACAAACAGTTGCAAGCCCTGGACCTGCTCGAACAGGCTGGCTGGAAACCCGATGGCGATCAACTGGTCAACGCCGAAGGTCAACCGCTGAGCTTCACCTTCCTGATCAGCCAGAACGGCATGGACCGATTGCTGCTGCCTTACAAGCGCACCCTGAAACAAATCGGCATCGACCTGAACATTCGCCGCATCGACGCCTCCCAGTACGTCAACCGCCTGATGTCCCGGGACTACGACATGATCGTCACCGGCTACCCGGTCACCAACTCGCCGGGTAACGAGCTGTACAACTACTTTGGCTCGGCGGCGGCCAGCGATCCGGGCTCCAACAACTACATGGTGCTGAAGAACCCGGCGGTCGATACGTTGATCAACGGCCTGGTCCGCGCCAACACCCAGGCCGACATGCTGCGCTACGCCCATGCCCTGGACCGTGTCCTGCAATGGAACTTCTATTGGATTCCCAACTATTACCCGCCCGGCAGTTCGACCGTGTGGTGGAACCGCTTC
Source organism: Pseudomonas sp. B21-019 (assembly GCF_024749225.1). Taxonomy (NCBI): domain Bacteria; kingdom Pseudomonadati; phylum Pseudomonadota; class Gammaproteobacteria; order Pseudomonadales; family Pseudomonadaceae; genus Pseudomonas; species Pseudomonas sp. B21-019. The sequence continues at coordinate 2,547,846 of NZ_CP087193.1, read as the reverse complement.
GGCATTCCCTCTGTACAAGCAAGCAATGACGAAGCCATCGAGAGTTGGTGGGAAGTCAGCTCCACCCCCCTGACCAACGAACAGATGACCGCCGAACTCATCAAGCGTGGCAAATCCGGAGGGTCGCACTGATGTGGGCTTACGTACTGCGGCGCTTGCTGCTGATCATCCCGACTTTAGTGATCATTCTTCTGGTCAACTTCGCCATCGTCCAGGCCGCGCCCGGTGGGCCGGTGGAACAGGCCATCGCACACCTGCAAGGCATCGGTGGCACAAGTGTCGGCGGCGGTTCCAGCGAGACCATGCACGGCAGCTCACGGGCCAGCCGTGGGCTCGATCCGCAGCTGATCAAGGAGATCGAAAAGCAATACGGCTTTGACAAGCCAGCGCCGGAACGCTTGTGGCTGATGCTCAAGAGCTATGCCCACCTCGACTTCGGCAAGAGCTTTTTTCGCGGTGCCACGGTCACCGACCTGATCCTGGATAAAATGCCGGTGACCATTTCCCTCGGGCTCTGGGCGACGTTGATCACTTATCTGGTGTCGATTCCGCTGGGCATTCGCAAGGCCGTACACCATGGAAGCCATTTCGATATCTGGAGCAGCACCGCGATCATCATCGGTTACGCAATGCCAGCGTTCCTGTTCGCGATGTTCCTGATCGTGGTCTTCGCCGGGGGCACCTCGTTGAACTGGTTCCCGGTGCGCGGCCTGGTCTCGGACAACTTCGAGTCGCTATCGACCGTGGGCAAAATCGCCGATTACTTCTGGCACCTGGTGCTGCCGGTAACGGCGCTGGTGGTCGGCGGCTTTGCGACCCTGACCATCCTCACCAAAAACTCCTTCCTCAATGAAATCACCCGTCAGTACGTGGTCACCGCCCGGGCCAAGGGCCTGAGTGAACGCCGGGTGCTTTACGGCCATGTGTTTCGCAACGCGATGCTGCTGGTGGTGTCGGGGATTCCACAGGCCTTTATCAGCGTTTTCTTCGCCGGTTCGCTGTTGATCGAAGTGATTTTCTCCCTCGATGGCCTGGGTCGCATGAGTTACGAAGCCGCGGTATCGCGGGACTATCCGGTGGTATTCGGTTCGTTGTTCATCTTCACCTTGTTCGGCCTGCTGATAAAAATCGTCGGTGACCTCTGCTACACCCTGGTCGACCCGCGTATCGACTTCGCCGCGAGGAACGCCTGATGCTCAAGTTCTCGCCGCTGGGACGTCGCCGTTTCGAACGTTTCAAGAAAAACCGCCGAGGCTGGTGGTCGCTATGGTTGTTCGTCGGTTTGTTCCTGCTGACTCTCGGTGGCGAGTTGATCGCCAACGACAAACCGCTGGTGGTCAGTTATCAGGGCTCGCTGTACTTCCCGGCTCTCAAACGCCACACCGAACAAGAGTTCGGCGGCCAGTTGCCATTTCAGGCCGACTACCGCAGCGATTACGTGCAGAAACTGATCAAGAAGGACGGCGGCTGGTTGCTGTTTCCGCCGATCCCGTTCAGCGACGACACCCCCAACTACGACCTCAACAAACCGGCGCCGAGCCCGCCCACGAGTGTCAATTGGCTGGGTACGGACGATCAGGCTCGCGACGTGTTGGCCCGAGTGATTTTCGGCGCGCGGGTGTCGATTCTGTTTGCGCTGACGCTGACCTTTGTCAGCGCGCTGATCGGCATCGCCGCCGGCGCGCTGCAAGGCTACTACGGCGGCTGGGTCGACCTGATCGGTCAGCGTCTGCAAGAAGTCTGGTCGGGGCTGCCGGTGCTGTACCTGCTGATCATCCTGTCGGGCTTCGTCGAGCCGAATTTCTGGTGGCTGCTGGGGATCATGGCGCTGTTTTCCTGGCTGGCCCTGGTGGACGTGGTGCGCGCCGAGTTCCTGCGCGGGCGTAACCTGGAGTACGTCAAAGCCGCCCGTGCGCTAGGCCTGACCGACCGCAAGGTGATCGTGCGACACATTCTGCCCAACGCAATGAACGCCACCCTGAGTTATCTGCCGTTCATCCTGACTGGGGCGATTTCCACCCTCACGGCGCTGGATTTCCTCGGCTTCGGCATGCCGGCCGGCAGCGCGTCCCTGGGCGAACTGATCGGTCAAGGCAAGCAGAACCTGCAAGCGCCGTGGCTGGGGCTGACGGCGTTTTTCACTCTGGCGCTGATTCTTTCTTTGCTGGTGTTCATTGGCGAGGCGTTGCGTGATGCCTTTGATCCACGATCATGACGCGGACTGTTGATATGAGTGACAACCTGATCGAAATCCGTGACCTCAACGTGGCCTTCAGTGGCCAGACCGTGGTGCGCAACCTGTGCCTGGACATCCGCCCCGGCGAATGCCTGGCGCTGGTCGGCGAGTCCGGATCCGGCAAGTCGGTGACCGCCCACTCGATCCTGCAACTGCTGCCCGACAGCGGCACTGAAACCACCGGCAGCATTCGCTACCGCGGCCAGGAATTGATCGGTGCCGACACCAGCACCTTGCGCGAGCTGCGCGGCAACCGGATCGCGATGATCTTTCAGGAGCCGATGACCTCCCTCAATCCGCTGCACAGCATCGAAAAGCAGATCGGCGAAACCCTGCTGCTGCACAGAGGGCTGAGCGGCAAGGCGGCGCAAGCGCGGATACTCGAATTGCTGCAACTGGTGGGCATCCAGAAGCCCGAAGAGCGGCTAAAGGCCTACCCCCATCAACTGTCCGGCGGCCAGCGGCAACGGGTGATGATTGCCATGGCCCTGGCCTGCGAACCGGAATTGCTGATCGCCGACGAACCGACCACCGCGCTGGATGTGACGGTGCAGCGCAAGATCCTGCTGCTGCTCAAATCCTTGCAGCAGCGACTCGGCATGTCGCTGCTGCTGATCAGCCACGACCTCAATCTGGTGCGCAGCATCGCCCAGCGTGTGTGCGTGATGCACGCCGGGGAAATCGTCGAGCAGGCGCCTTGCGAAACGCTGTTCACCGAGCCGAAACATCCTTACAGCTGCGTGCTGCTGAACGCCGAACCGGAAGGTGAAGCGCTGCCCCGGGACGAGCGTGAAAACGTGCTGGAAGTGAATAATTTGCACGTACAGTTCGCCATCGGGGGCGGCCTGTTCCAGCGTAAAACTTACTTGCGTGCAGTCGATGGCATCAGCCTCAACGTTCAGCGCGGCAAGACCCTGGGCATCGTCGGTGAGTCCGGGTCGGGCAAGTCCACCCTCGGTCAGGCGATCCTGCGCTTGCTCGATTCCGAAGGCAGCATTCGCTTTCAGGGTGAGGCGCTGGATAGCCTGACGCAAAAGCAGCTGCGACCGTGGCGCAAGAAGATGCAGGTGGTGTTTCAGGACCCCTTCGGCAGCCTCAGCCCACGGATGTCCGTGGCGCAGATCATCAGTGAAGGCCTTGAGGTTCACAGCCAGTCCACCCCTGCGCAATGCGAGGCCCAGGTCATCCGGGTGCTGGAAGAAGTCGGCCTCGATCCGCAAAGCCGTCATCGCTACCCGCACGAATTTTCCGGCGGGCAGCGCCAGCGCATCGCCATTGCCCGCGCGCTGGTGCTGAAACCGGCACTGATCCTGCTCGACGAGCCGACCTCGGCCCTTGATCGCACGGTGCAAAAACAAGTGGTCGCCCTGCTCCGCCAGCTTCAGGAAAAACATGGCCTGACCTACCTGTTCATCAGCCACGACCTGGCGGTGGTGCGTGCCCTGGCCCACGACATGATCGTGATCAAGGACGGCAAAGTGGTGGAAAGCGGCGCCAGCCACACGGTGTTCGAATCACCGCAGCACCCGTACACCAAAGAGCTGTTGGCGGCGGCGCATCCGGGGTTGGCATAATCCCTGCGATCTTTTGATCTTGATTTCCAAAAATGGACACCCCGATGAACACCACCGAAAGCCTCAAGGACTACCAGCGCGTTCGCACCCTGGCGATCCGCTCGCTGTTCGAGATCATCGAGCAATCGAGCGAAGGCACGGTGATTGTCGACCGCGACGCGAACATCGTCTGGATGAACGAGCGCTATGCCCGGCGGTTTGGCCTGGAGTCGGCCGCAGGTGCCATCGGCAGGGCCTGTGAAAGCGTGATCCCCGGCAGCCTGTTACGCGAGGTGGTGCGCACCGGACGGCCGATCCTGCTGGACATGCAAGACACCCCCAAGGAACCGCTGGTGGTGATGCGCCTGCCGATTCACGACGATGCCGGCGCGGTGATCGGCGCCATCGGTTTTGCCCTGTTCGACGAATTGCGCAGCCTGTCGCCAATGCTCAAGCGCTACCTGAGCATGCAGGAAGAACTGGCGTCCACCCGCTCGCTGCTGCGAGCACGGCAGACCAAGTACAACTTCGCGCACTTCATCGGCACCAGCGCCGCCAGCCTCGAAGTCAAACGCCGCGCCCGACGCAGCGCCAGTGCAGAGTCGCCGGTGTTGTTGCTCGGTGAAACCGGCACCGGCAAGGAACTGCTGGCCCAGGCGATCCACGGCGCATCGCCCCGGGCGCATAAAGCCTTCGTCAGCATCAACAGCGCAGCGATTCCCGAGTCGCTGCTGGAAGCCGAGTTCTTCGGCACCGCGCCCGGCGCGTTCACCGGCGCCGATCGCAAGGGCCGCGCCGGCAAGTTGCAAATCGCCCAGGGCGGCACGCTGTTTCTCGACGAAATCGGCGACATGCCGCTGCCGTTGCAAAGCAAACTGCTGCGGGTGTTGCAGGAAAAGGAATTCGAACCGGTGGGTTCCAACGAAGTGATTCAGAGTGATGTGCGGGTGATCGCCGCCACCTCCACCGATCTGGTGGCGGCAATCAAACGCGGCGAGTTTCGCGCCGATCTGTATTACCGCCTCAACGTGCTGCCGATCCAGGTCCCGCCCCTGCGTGATCGCCTCGACGACCTGCCGGCCCTCAGTGAAGCGATCCTTGAGGAACTGCGCAGCCAGCACGAATTGAATCGCGAAGCCCTGGAATTGTTGGGGCAACACGCCTGGCCAGGGAACATTCGTGAACTGCGCAACGTGCTGGAACGGGCGGCGTTGCTCAGTGATGACTTGATGCTGAACGCGGCGGACATCCGCGCGGCGATTGGCAGTTTTACCCCGGTTGAGCGTGCGGCGCCTCTGCCCCTTGAACCGATTGCCCATGAAACCTTCAGTGAGGCTCGCGAACGGTTTGATCGGCAGTTGATTGAATCGACCCTCGCGCAATGCGGTGGGAAGGTGATCGAAGCGGCGGCGCGGTTGGGGCTGGGGCGGTCGACGTTGTACAAGAAGATGGCGGCGTTGGGGATTGCAGAGTCTCTATAAAGAGACATGCATCTCTATTTGTAGATGTATTTTCAAGATCAAAAGATCGCAGCCTTCGGCAGCTCCTACAGTGATTTCCGCGTTCCCCTGTAGGAGCTGCCGAAGGCTGCGATCTTTTAAGGCGCCAAATCGTCTCCGAATAGAGACAAAAATCCTCCACAATATTCATAAAAAACATAAATCATTTACATTTCAATAACTTAGATATCTGGCACGAAACCCGCTATAGCCCTCCCCACCTAGCTTCACCCTACAAAAATAACAATCCTGGAGAGACACACCATGAGTGTGATCATTGCCTTGGCAGCCCTCGCGCTGCTGATGGTGGCTGCTTACCGTGGCTACAGCGTTATCCTCTTTGCCCCGATCGCCGCCCTCGGCGCCGTCCTGTTCACCGACCCTTCCGCCGTTGCCCCCGTCTTCACCGGGGTGTTCATGGAAAAGATGGTCGGTTTCGTCAAACTGTATTTCCCGGTGTTCCTGCTCGGTGCGGTGTTCGGCAAGCTGATCGAGTTGTCGGGTTTCTCCCGTTCCATCGTCGCAGCAGCGATTCGCTTGCTCGGCACTCGCCAGGCGATGCTGGTGATCGTGCTGGTCTGCGCCCTGCTCACGTACGGCGGTGTGTCGCTGTTTGTGGTGGTGTTTGCGGTCTACCCGTTTGCCGCCGAGATGTTCCGCCAGAGCAATATTCCCAAGCGCTTGATCCCGGCGACCATTGCCCTCGGCGCGTTCTCGTTCACCATGGACGCCCTGCCCGGCACGCCGCAGATCCAGAACATCATCCCCAGCACCTTCTTCAACACCACCGCCTGGGCGGCGCCGTGGCTGGGTGTGGTCGGCGCGATTTTCGTGTTCTGCGCCGGCATGCTGTTTCTGCAGCGCCAGCGCAACAAGGCCCAGCGCAGTGGTGAAGGCTATGGTTCAGAACTGCGCAACGAGCCGGAAACCGCGCCGGACATCCAACTGCCCAACCCGTGGATCGCGCTGTCGCCGCTGTTGCTGGTGGGCCTGATGAACCTGCTGTTCACCCGCTGGATTCCTGTGTGGTACGGCAAGACCCACAGCCTTTCGCTGCCGGGCATGGCCGCTCCCGTGACCACCGACATCGCCAAGCTGACCGCAATCTGGGCGGTCCAGGCCGCCCTGCTGGTGGGCATCATCATGGTGCTGGTGTTCGGCTTTCAGGCGATTCGTGGCCGGTTGGCCGAAGGCAGTAAAAGTGCGGTCAGTGGCGCACTACTGGCGGCGATGAATACCGCGTCGGAATACGGTTTCGGGGCGGTGATCGCCTCGTTGCCAGGTTTTCTGGTGCTGTCGGACTGGCTCAAGAGCATTCCCAACCCGTTGGTCAATGAAGCGATCACCGTGACCTTGCTGGCCGGCATCACCGGCTCGGCGTCAGGCGGGATGAGCATCGCTTTGGCGGCGATGTCCGAGAGTTTCATCAGCGCTGCCCACGCCGCCAATATTCCGCTGGAAGTGCTGCACCGGGTCGCTGCGATGGCCAGTGGCGGCATGGACACTCTGCCGCACAACGGTGCGGTAATTACCTTGCTGGCGGTCACCGGGTTGACCCACCGCGAGGCCTACAAAGACATTTTCTGTATTACGCTGATCAAGACACTCGCTGTTTTTGTGGTGATCGGTACTTTCTACGCCACTGGCATTGTGTGAGGTATTCATGACGACTCTTTCGGGCAAGACCGCACTGGTCACCGGTTCCACCAGCGGCATCGGTCTGGGGATCGCCCTGAGCCTGGCCAAGGCTGGCGCCAACCTGATCCTCAACGGTTTCGGCGATGCGTCCAAAGTGATTGCCGAAGTAGAACAATTCGGCAGCAAGGTCGGCCATCACCCCGCCGACGTAAGCGACCCGGCACAGATCGCTGACATGATCGAGTACGCCGAACGTGAGTTCGGTGGCGTGGATATCCTGGTCAACAACGCCGGCATCCAGCACGTGGCGGCGGTGGAAGATTTTCCGGTGGAGCGCTGGGACTCGATCATTGCGATCAACCTGTCGTCGGTGTTTCACAGCACCCGTTTGAGCCTGCCGGGCATGCGTGCCAAGGGCTGGGGACGCATCATCAACATCGCTTCGGTGCACGGCCAGGTCGGTTCGGTGGGCAAAGCGGCGTACGTCGCGGCCAAGCATGGCGTGATCGGCCTGACCAAAGTGGTCGGCCTGGAAACCGCCACCACCAACGTTACCTGCAACGCCATTTGCCCAGGCTGGGTGCTGACGCCGCTGGTGCAGAAGCAGATCGATGATCGCGCCGCGACCGGGATCGACCCGCAGCAGGCGCAACATGATTTGCTGGCCGAGAAGCAACCGTCCCTGGAATTCGTGACGCCGCCGCAGCTGGGTGAGTTGGTGCTGTTTTTATGCAGCGAAGCCGGTAGCCAGGTGCGTGGCGCTGCGTGGAATATTGATGGTGGATGGTTGGCGCAGTAGCCTGCCGCCAGACCCTGTGGCGAGGGAGTTCTGTGGCGAGGGGGCTTGCCCCCGTTCGGCTGCGCAGCAGTCGCAAAACCGGGCAACGTGGAGTGACTGGAGACAAACCGCGGGGCCGCTTCGCGACCCAACGGGGGCAAGCCCCCTCGCCACAAAAGCTCCCTCACCACAGTAGACTGTGTGTAGACATAAGAAAAAGAGGCCAAGCCATGTCCGACATCCTCTGGCAACCCGGCACCGAGCGCATCGGCAAGTCCCGCATGGAGGCCTTCCGGCGTTTCGTCAATCAGCGACACACCCTTGGGATCGCCGACTACCCTGCCCTGCACCAATGGAGCATCGACCAGCGGGAAGCCTTCTGGCAGGCCATTGTCGATTTCTTTGACATCCGTTTTCACGATCAGCCAGACGCGGTGCTGATCGAAGGCGCGCAAATGCCCAGCGCCCAGTGGTTCCCCGGCGCTACCTTGAACTTCGCCGAACACCTGCTGCGCCGTCGTGACGATGCCGTGGCAGTGGTCGCCATCGGTGAAAACGGCCAACGGGAACAGCTGACCTGGGCTGAACTGGCAAGCCACGTCGCCGGTTTTCAAAATAGCCTGAAAGCCGCCGGTGTCGGCCTCGGCGACCGCGTGGCAGCGTGCATGCCGAACACCTGGCAGACCCTGGTGGCCATGCTCGCCACCACCAGCCTGGGTGCAATCTGGTCCTGTTCTTCACCGGATTTCGGCACCCACGGGGTGATCGATCGCTTCGGCCAGATCGAACCGAAAGTGCTGATCACCTGCGCCGGTTACCGCTACGCCGGCAAAGTGATCGACCAGACCACCAAGATCAATGAAATCCTCGGACAACTGCCGTCCTTGCAGCAATTGATTGTTGTGCCTTATGCGCGTCCTCAAGCACGCATCGAGGATTTCCGCTGCCAGGCCAACGTGACGCTGTGGGACGATTTTTACGAAACGGGCGACGAGCCGCAATTCGTTCCCGTGCCCTTCGCCCATCCGCTGTACATCCTCTACTCCAGCGGCACCACCGGCGTACCGAAGTGCATTGTGCACGGCACCGGCGGCGTGTTGCTGCAACACGTCAAGGAACATGGCCTGCACACCGACCTCGGCGCCGGTGACCGTTTGTTCTACTACACCACCTGCGGATGGATGATGTGGAATTGGCTGGTCTCGGCGCTGGCCGTCGGCAGCGCCGTGGTGCTGTATGACGGCTCGCCGTTTCATCCAGGGCCGGAGCGCTTGATCGACCTGATCGACGACGAACGCCTCAATGTCTTCGGCACCAGCCCGAAATTCCTCACTGCGCTGGAAAGCAATGGCTTGAAGCCGTGCGAAAGTCATGACCTGAGCAGCCTGAGAACCATCCTGTCCACCGGCTCGGCGCTGTCGCCGCAAAGCTTCGATTACGTCTACCGCGCGTTCAAGTCCGACCTGTGCCTGTCTTCGATGTCCGGTGGTACCGATATCGTTTCGTGCTTTGTGATTGGCAACCCGGTGCTGCCGGTGCGCCGCGGCGAAATGCAGTGCAAGAGCCTGGGCATGGCGGTCGAAGTGTGGAACGACGATGGCAAGCCTGTGATCGGTGAAAAAGGCGAACTGGTGTGTACCCGGCATTTTCCGGCGATGCCCATCGGCTTGTGGAACGACCCGCAACAGGAAAAGCTGCGCGCTTCGTATTTCAGCCTGTTCCCCGGCGTCTGGGCCCAGGGCGATTACGCCGAGCAACTGCCCCATGGCGGCATGCTGATCCACGGCCGCTCCGACGCGGTGCTCAACCCCGGCGGTGTACGCATCGGCACGGCGGAAATCTACCGTCAGGTGGAGAAAGTCCCGCAGGTGCTGGACAGCGTCGCCATCGGTCAGCAATGGCAGGATGACGTGCGAGTGGTGCTGTTCGTGCGCTTGCGCGACGGCGTCGAACTGGACGAAGCGCTGCAACAACAGATCCGCCAGGTCATCCGCGCCAACACCACGCCACGGCATGTGCCGGCGAAGATTGTCGCGGTGACGGACATTCCGCGGACCATCAGCGGCAAGGTGGTCGAGTTGGCGGTGAGGAATGTGGTGCATGGCCAGAAGGTGAAAAACACCGATGCACTGGCCAACCCCGAAGCCCTGGAGCAATTTCGAAACCGCCCCGAACTGAACGACTGAAATGCGACCCTTGTAGGAGCTGCCGAAGGCTCGGGCCGCGTTCGGACGATCTTTTGACTTTGGCGTCAGATGAATCGCTAAAGATCAAAAGATCGCAGCCTTCGGCAGCTCCTACAGGGGGAGACGTCAGTCCATTAGCCCCCATTCACCCGGCGGCGTATGGGGGGCGGGTGTGGCCTCGGCGTGCATTTTCAGGCGCAAGCGCAAGTTGTTCACAGAATCCGCATGTTTCAACGCCTCTGCCTCATCGATCGCACCCTCGGCAAACAGCGCGAACAGCGCCCCGTCAAACGTCTGCATCCCTGCCTCTGAAGACTTCTCCATGATCCCCTTGAGTTCGCCAAACTCATTGCGCCGGATCAGGTCACCGATGGTTGGTGTGCCCAGCATCACCTCCACCGCCGCCCGGCGCTGCCCGTCGCGGGTACGCACCAGACGCTGGGACACAAACGCCTTGAGGTTGTTACCCAAGTCATTGAGCAGTTGTGCCCGGCGTTCTTCGGGAAAGAAATTGATCACCCGATCCAGCGCCTGATTGGCGTTGTGCGCATGCAACGTGGAAATCACCAGATGACCGGTATCGGCAAACGCCAGCGCGTGTTCCATAGTCTCGCGGTCGCGGATTTCGCCGATCAACACCACGTCCGGCGCCTGGCGCAACGTGTTTTTCAGCGCCGCATGGAAACTGCGGGTATCGACGCCAACCTCGCGCTGATTGACGATCGACTTCTTGTGCCGATGGATAAACTCGACCGGGTCTTCAATAGTGATGATATGACCGCTGCTATGGCGGTTGCGGTAATCGATCAGCGCCGCCAACGAGGTCGACTTGCCCGAGCCGGTCGAACCGACGAACAGCATCAGCCCTTGTTTGAGCATCACGGATTCGAGCAGCACCGCTGGCAAGTTGAGATCTTCGAAGCGTGGAATGTCGAGTTTGATGTTGCGTGCCACAATCGACACGTCATTGCGCTGTTTGAAGATATTGAGCCGGAAACGCCCGACCCCGGGCAGGGAAAGTGCCAGGTTCATTTCCAGGTCCCGATCGAACTCCAGGCGCTGTTCGGCGTCCATGATGGACGCGGCAATGGCCGCCACTTCTCCCGGCTTGAACGGTTGATCGGTCAAGTGTTTGAGCACACCATCAAATTTCGCGCTGGGTGGCGCGCCCGTGGACAGGTAAAGATCGGAGCCATTGCGGCTGGCCAGAGTCTGCAGCAGTGCATCGATTTCCATGGCAAAAAGCACCCGCGAAGCATTCAATAAAAAAATGACCCCATGCGGGTCATCCAGCGTCTACCGCCTTGCAAGGATAGTAGACGCCGCCACACTGACTCACGCGCAGGACATGTAGATGAACGCACCACCGACCGCCAGCGATGCCCAGGCCTTGATTGCCCGACTGGACTGGACAAACAACCCGCTGGGCGCCGCCGAAAACTGGCCGCAGAGCCTGCGCACCGCGGTGGACATCGTGATCCACTCGCCAATGCCGATGTTGTTGCTGTGGGGCCCGCAGCTCACCCAGATCTACAATGACGGCTTCGCCTTCCTCGCCGGCAGCAAACACCCTCACGCTTTCGGACAACCGACGCACCAGATCTGGCCGGAACTCAAAGACTTTACCGACCCGATTTACAGCGCCGTCCTACAGGGCCAGGTGCGGACCTACAGCGAACAGCGCTTTACCTTGCAACGCGACGGTCGGGATTCTGACTTCTGGCTGGATTTAACCTACAGCCCCATTCGCAATGAAAGCGCCGAGGTTGCCGGGATTCTGGTCACGGCCATCGAAACCAACGAACGCCGCCGCATCGCCCTCGAACTGGAACAACGCTCCGCCGCCAGCCTCAAGGCCCAGCAAGACACCGAGCAGCGCCTGCAACTGGCACTGGCCGCCACCGATGCCGTCGGCACCTGGGACTGGGACATTGGCGAAGACCGTTTCATCGCCGATGCGCACTTCGCGCAATTGCATGGCGTCGATCCGGCCATGGCCAGCCAGTTGCCGATCAGCGAATACCTCCACGGCGTGCACCCGGAAGACCGCGCCATGATCGCCCGCAGCATCAAGCACTGCATCACCCATGGCAGCGAGTACGCCGAGGAATATCGCTTGCTGCAAGCCGACGGCCAGTTGCGCTGGGTGTTTGCCCGTGGCCGTTGCTACAAGGACCACCATGGCCGGCCGATCCGTTTCCTCGGCGCCGCGCTGGACCTGACCGAACGCAAACACATCGAACAAGCCTTGCGCCAAAGCCAGACCGAGCTGCAACTGATCATCAACGCCATGCCGATCCTGATCAGTTATGTGGACCGCGAAGAGCGCTTTCGCCTGAACAATGCAGCCTATCTGGAATGGTATGGCCTGACGCCCCAGGAGCTTTACGGCCGCACCATTCGTGAAGTGCTCGGCGATGAAGCCTATGCCCTGCGCGCCGAATACATCGCCGAGGCGCTGAAAGGCAAGACCTGTTGTTTCAGCATCAGCGCCGATCACCGCGATGGCAGTACCCGCCAGGCCCTGATGAACTACCTGCCACGCCACGGCGCAGACGGCGCGGTGAATGGTTTCTACATCTTCGTGATCGACGAGACCGAGCGCAAACAGACTGAAGAGGCGCTGCGCAACCTCAACGAAACCCTGGAAGAGCGCGTGAGCGCCCGCACCCAACAACTGGCCGAAGCCAACCAGCGACTGCAGAACGAGATGTTCGAGCGTGAGCGCGCCGAAGACGCCTTGCGCCATGCGCAGAAAATGGAAGCGGTCGGCCAGCTCACCGGTGGCATCGCCCATGACTTCAACAACATGCTCACCGGGATCATCGGCAGCCTCGATTTGATGCAGCGCTACATCGCCGATGGGCGCGCGGCCGAGATCGGTCGCTTCACCGAAGCGGCGGTGTCCTCGGCACATCGTGCCGCCGCCCTGACCCATCGGTTGCTGGCATTCTCAAGGCGTCAGTCACTGGATCGCAGGCCACTGGACGCCAACCAGCTGGTGCATTCCCTGGAAGACTTGCTCAGCCGGACCAAGGGCGATCACATCGAGCTCAAACTGAAGCTGGCCGATGAGGTCTGGCCGGTCAGTACCGATGTCAGCCAACTGGAAAACGCCTTGCTCAACCTCGTGATCAACGCCCGGGATGCGATGCCCGATGGCGGCGAGTTGTTGATCGAAACCGCCAATGTTCACCTCGACGGCAGCGACGTCACTCCGCTGGAGCCAGTCAGGGCCGGGGATTACCTGATGATTGCCGTCAGCGACAACGGTGCCGGCATGACCCCATCAGTACTGGCCAAGGCCTTCGATCCGTTCTTCACCACCAAACCCATCGGCCAGGGCACCGGCCTTGGGTTGTCGATGATCTATGGTTTCGCCCAACAGTCGGGCGGGCACGTCAGCCTGCACAGCCGGCCGGGCCAGGGCACCAGCGTTCGCCTGTATTTGCCACGGTTGCACGTCGCCCTGCCGGAGCACGCTCAGCTGCCGGTCATCGGTGAGGCACCGCCAGCGGTTGCCGGTGAAACCGTGGTGTTGGTGGAAGACGATCCGGCGGTGCGCATGCTGGTGCTCGACCTGCTCAAAGAGTTGGGTTATCACGCCCATGAAGCCGAAGATGCGCAGAGCGCCCTGCCCTTGCTGGAGTCCGACCTGCGGGTCGATCTGCTGGTGACCGATGTCGGGCTGCCGGGCATGAATGGTCGGCAACTGGCGGAAATCGCTCGTCAGCACCGCCCGGAGCTCAAAGTACTGTTCATTACCGGTTATGCCGAGAAAGCCGCCGAACGCCAGGGCTTCCTGGAGGAAGGCATGGACATGGTGGCCAAACCCTTTTCCATGGACCTGTTGGCCAACAAGATTCGCACGATGATCGGCCAAGCCGGCTGAGTTAAGGCATAATCGCGCGCCCCACGCTGGCACCAACATAGCCACCACCGTTGCAAGGTACTGCCCATGAAAGCCCAAGCCCGCCATATTCTGGTGAAAACCTCGGAAGAAGCCGAGCAGCTCAAACAACGCATCGCCAAGGGCGAAGCCTTCGATGTGCTGGCCAAGAAATACTCCACCTGCCCGTCCGGCAAACGCGGTGGGGATCTTGGCGAAGTACGGCCCGGGCAGATGGTCGGGGCAATCGATGCGGTGATCTTCAAAAAACCACTGCGGGTGGTGCATGGGCCGATCAAGAGCAAGTTCGGGTATCACTTGGTGCAGGTGTTTTACCGGGACTGATCGGTTGGCTCGATATACAGGGTGAGGCTTGCCTGTGGCGAGGGGGCTTGCCCCCGTTCGGCTGCGAAGCAGTCGTAGATCCTGCGCACTCGGTGTGTCAGGTCGATCAAGGTCACAGGTTTTGGGGCCGCTTCGCGGCCCAACGGGGGCAAGCCCCCTCGCCACAAAAATCACAGCCACCACAGGCATTGCATTTCAATTCTTGGGGATCAGTGCCCCCGGCACTTGAATCACCCGACTTGCCAACCGATGCCCCGCTTCTGCGGCCTCGACCGGGTTACCACCTTTCAAACGGCAAGCCAGATACGCCGCACTGAACGAATCCCCCGCCGCCGTGGTGTCCACCACCCGTTCAACCACCTGCGCCGGCACTTCGAACGACTCGCCGTCACAGCGAATCAGACACGCCTCGGCACCGCGCTTGAACACCACTTCGGGCGTGCCCATCTGCTCGTAAGCGGCAAACACCGCCGCACAATCGGAAAAGTGGAACAACGCCTGCTCGTCATCAACCGTCAGCAGCGCCAGGTCGACATAGGGCAACACTTCGCGATAAGCCGCTCGTGCGTCCTCGACCGACGCCCACAGGCGTGGTCGATAATTGTTGTCGAACACGATCCGCGCATCCCGCTGTCGGGCTTCGATCAGGGTGTCCAGCAGTTTCTCCCGGCCCAGCTCACCGAGCACCGCCAGGGTGATGCCGCTGAAATACAGCACGTCGTAATCCGGCAGCGCTGCCAGGATCGGCGCGGCCGCCGGGGTGGTGAAGCAATCGCGCACGGCCGCTTCGTTGCGCCAGTAGAGAAAACGCCGCTCGCCGGCCGCGTCGGTCTGGATGCAATACAGACCTGGCAAGCGACCGGGCAAACGCTGGACCATGCCCAGGCCGATATGTTCGCTGGCCCAACTCTGGCACATCGCATCGCTGAAACTGTCGTCACCCAAGGCAGTGACGTAATCCACCGTGCCGCTATCGCCCAGTTCACGGGCCAGATAGACCGCAGTGTTCAGGGTATCGCCGCCGAAGCTTTGTTGCAGGGAGCCGTCGGCGCGCTGCTGCAGTTCGATCATGCACTCGCCGATCAGGGCGATGCGCGGGATATTGGGGCCCAGAGGGCTGATGTTGTTCATGTTGTGGGGGCTCTTAGAAACAGGTTTCCATGGTTTCGATGACATTCAGCTGCTCATCCACCAGACACCCGATACGCCACTTGTCGAACGTCAAACACGGGTGCGAAGTCCCGAACGAAATGATATCGCCCACCCGCAACTCAACTCCCGGCGCCACGGTCATGAACGCGTGCTGGTCCATCACCGCCGTCACCTTGCAGGCACTTACATCATCGCCGGTCGCCGGCACCACGCCGGCCTTGTAACGCAGCAACGGCACCGGCAAACCGGCGTCGTAGGCCACGTCGCGCTTGCCCAGGGCGATCACCGCAAAACCCGGTTCGGGCAACGACTGCACATGCGCCCAGACTTCCAGCGCCGGGCGCAAACCTTCGTGCAGGTCGCTGCGACGGTCGAGCACGCAGCATTGTGCTTCTTTGTAGATGCCATGGTCGTGGGCCACGTAACTGCCGGGGCGCAGCACGCTGAGGAAACGCCCGCCGGCATTCTGCGCTTCGAACGACTCGGCGATCAGGTCGTACCACGCCGACCCCGACGCAGTGATGATCGGCTTGGCAATCGCGAACGCGCCGCTGTCCTGCAGTTGTACCGCCAGACGCACCAGGGAGGCAGCGAACTCGCGGATGCCGCTCACCGCATGATCACCGTGAATCACCCCTTCGTAGCCCTCGATGCCGGTCAGCGCCAACGCCGGTTGAGCGTTGATAGCCTTGGCCAGCGCCAGCACTTCGGCTTCGGTGCGGCAACCGCAACGACCGCCGACCACGCCGTACTCGATCATCACGTTCAGGCGCACGCCGCGCGAGGCGAAAAACGCGCCGAGGTCGGCGACGTTATCCGGGTGATCGACCATGCAGTAGAAATCAAAAGTCGGGTCTGCCAGCAGGTCGGCGATCAGCGCCATGTTCGGCGTGCCGACCAGTTGATTGGCCATCAGCACCCGCCGTACACCATGGGCGTAAGCCGCGCGGGTTTGCGTGGCGCTGGCCAGGGTGATGCCCCAGGCACCGGCGTCCAGTTGGCGACGAAACAGCGCCGGGGTCATGCTGGTTTTACCGTGAGGCGCCAGTTCCGCGCCGCTGTGACTGACGAAGTCCTGCATCCAGCGAATATTGTGTTCCAACGCGTCACGGTGCAGCACCAGTGCCGGCAGACTGACGTCCCGCACCAGGTTGGCGCCGGTCTGGGCGGCGCCCTTTTCCACGGCGGCGGTATTGATGGCAGTAGACATGGTCGATCTCCTCATACACGGCCGCAGGCAGCCGCTGTTATTCGTTGATACGCCGGGCGAGGCTGTTGGCGCTGTCGATCAGCACCCGGCGATAGTCGTTGTAATTGTTCTTCGCATCGGCCCGTGGGGCGACGATGCACAGGGTCGCGATGGCCACGCCGTTCGGGTCTTTGACCGGGGCGGCGAAGCAATGGGTAAAGGTGTCGGCGACGCTGTCGAAGGAAAAGAATCCGTCGATGGCGGCCTGGCGGATCTCCTCGAGAAATTGCTCCAGCGGCAGGCGTTCACCGTCGGGCAGGATGAAGTCGTCGGGGTCGATCAAATCGACGATCTGCTGATCGCTCAGGTGCGCCAGCAGCAGGCGCCCGGAAGCGGTCCAGGGGATCGGCGCGTTTTCGCCGATGTCCGAGGAAATGCGGAAATGCCGCTCACCCTCCTTCATCAATGCCACGGTGTATTTGCGTCCGTTGAGCAGGCACATCTGCGCGGTTTCGCGGGTCTGGCTGACGATTTCCTGCAAGGCGTGATCGGCCTCGCGGGACAGGTCGAAATGACGCAAATGCGCTTGTCCGAGGAAGTACAGCTGACGACCGAGGTAAACGTGACCTTCCTTGCCCACGGGTTCGAGGATGCGCCGCTCCAATAAGGACGCAACCAGTTCGTAGACCGTGGATTTCGGGCTGCCGATGCCGCTGGCGATTTCGTTCGGGCGCAGGGGCTGGCCGATTTCCTTGAGGAAATCGAGGATGTCGAACGCCCGGTCCAGACCGCGAGCCCGGCGCTTGATGGTGTCTTCGGTCATGTCTTCAGGTTCCCATTCAAATTCGCCCGTAGGAGCTGCCGCAGGCTGCGATCTTTTGATCTTGCCCTTGTAACGCTCCCAAAACGCCAAAAGATCGCAGCCTTCGGCAGCTCCTACAAGGGCCAATCAGCCGCGCCCTCGGTTCAGGCCTTTTTCTTGTACGCAATGCAATCAATCTCGACCTTGCAATCGACCATCATGTTCGCCTGCACGCAGGCCCGGGCCGGGGCGTGTTCGCTTTTGAAGTACTCGGAAAACACCTTGTTGAAACTCCAGAAATCCCGCGGGTCTTCCAGCCACACGCCCGTGCGCACCACATCTTCGAGCCCGTAACCGGCCTCTTGCAGAATCGCGATCAGGTTTTTCATGGTCTGGTGAGTCTGCTCGACAATCCCGCCCACGATGATTTCACCATCCACCGCCGGCACTTGGCCGGACACGTGCAGCCAGCCATCGGCTTCGACGGCGCGGGCAAAAGGACGGGGCTGGCCGCCACCGGCGGTGCTACCGGTGCCGTAACGAGTAATGCTCATGGGTGTTTCTCCTGATTAAAAAATGAAGGCTTAAAAGCGGGTGCTCTTGAGAAACTCCGCCAGTCGCGGCGACTGCGGGCGCTCGAACAATTCCTTGGGCGGCCCCTGCTCTTCGATCCGCCCCTGATTCATGAATACGATCTTGTCCGAGACCTCGAAGGCAAAGCGCATTTCGTGGGTCACCAGCAGCATGGTCATGCCATCTTCGGCCAGGCCCTTGATCACGTTCAGCACTTCGCCCACCAGTTCCGGATCGAGGGCCGAGGTGACTTCATCGAACAGCATCAAACTCGGGTTCATCGCAATCGCCCGGGCAATCGCCACGCGCTGTTGCTGACCACCGGACAACTGACCGGGGTAATGATCGCGGCGTTCCAGCAGGCCAACCCGCTCCAGCCATTTTTCCGCCAGCGCCACCGCCTCATCCTTGTGCAGCTTTTTCACCTTGAGTAAACCGAGGGTAACGTTCTGCAATGCTGTCAGGTGCGGGAACAGATTGAATTGCTGGAAGGCCATGCCGGTCATGGCGCGATGGCGGGCGATGACTTTTTCCGGGTGACGCACGCGCTTGCCGTTGACCTCGTCATAGCCGATGGATTCACCGTCGAGCAGAATCTGCCCGCCCTGGAACTCCTCGAGCATGTTCACGCAGCGCAACAGCGTGGTCTTGCCCGAGCCGCTGGAGCCGATCAGCGTGACCACATTGCCGCGCTGCATGGTCAGGTCGACGCCCTTGAGCACTTCGAGCTGGCCGTATTGTTTGTGCAGGCCGCGGATGTCCAGCAGCGCTTGGTTCTGGGTCGAAACTTGAGCTTGTGTCATGGCAAGGCCACCCGCTTTTCAATGTGCCGGCCGAGTAATTCGATGGCGTAGTTGATGACGAAAAACAGCAATCCGGCGAACAGGTAAAACTCCAGGGTCATGAAGGTCCGGGCGATGATCTGTTGAGTGCTGAGCAGCAGCTCGGCGACGCCGATCACCGACAACAAGGTCGACGCCTTGACGATCTCGGTGGACGAGTTGACCCAGGTCGGCAAAATCTGCCGCAACGCCTGGGGTAACAACACATAGCCCAGCGCCTGGTAAAACGTCAGGCCGATGGCCTTGCTCGCTTCCATCTGGCCGCTGGGCAGCGCTTGCAACGCACCGCGCACGATCTCGGCGACATGGGAACCGCAAAACAGCGTCAGGCCCAAAGTGCCTGCCCCGAAGGCGCTGATCTGCCAGCCCAGTGCCGGCGCCATGTAGAAGCAGGCCAGTACCAATACAAACACCGGCGTGCCGCGAATGATGTCGACGTAGAACCGGAACGGCGCGCGCATCCAGAACGTGCCGTAGGTGAGTACCAGGCCGGCGACGATGCCGACCAGCGTGCCCAGCAAAATCGCCAGGCCCGAGCACTGCACACTGGTCAGGAAGCCCTGCCACAGGACATCCCGGGCCACCCATAACTCATGCAACCAACTGGGGGATTCGTACATGGGGCCTCCTAACGGCGAATCGCCAGACGCTGTTCGAGGTAACGCAGCATCATGGCAATGAGGTAACAGGCCGCAACATAGAGCGCTGTGGTCACCAGCCAGGTTTCAATCACCCGGTAGCTCTCGACATTGATCTTGCGCGCATAATAGGTCAGCTCCGGCACGGCAATCGCCGCCGCCAGCGAGGTGTCCTTGAACAGCGAAATGAAGTTGTTCGACAGCGCCGGCAACACATTGCGCAGCATCACCGGCACGGTGACGTACGCCTTGACCTGCCACTCGCCCAAGCCGATCGCCAACCCGGCTTCACGCAGCCCCTTGGGAATGCTCAACAGCCCCCCACGAAACACTTCGGTCAGGTACGCCCCGGCATACAGCGACAGGGTGATGATGAACGAGGGGATCTTGTCCAGACGAATCCCCAGGCTCGGCAGCGCGAAGTAGATCAACAGAATCAACACCAGAATCGGCGTATTACGGATCACCGTCACATACACCGACGCCAGCCCCCGCAATGCGCGGTGCTTCGACAGCAAAGCAAACGCCATCAGCAGGCCGATCACGCAGCCGATGGCGATCGACACCAGCGCCAGCTCAAGGCCCAGGCCGAGCCCCGCCAGCAAGGTGTCGAAGTCGCGCCACACGGCGGCAAAATTCAACTGATAGTTCATGGTCAGCAGTACCTTGAGCGGGGCGATTTATCACCGCCCCGCTCTCACGGGATCATTTGAATTCGACTGGGAAACCGATTGCAGGAGTCGGCAGGTCGACACCGAACCATTGTTTGAAGGAGGCTGCGTACGTCGGGAATTCAACGCCGGTCATGCCTTCATGCAGCACGGTGTTGACGAAGTTCAGCCAGTCCTGATCGCCGCGTTTGACCGCACAGGCGTAGGTTTGCGGGCTCCAGGCGTAGGTCGGGCTGCGATAACGGCCAGGGTTCTGCACCATCAGGTATTTCACCGACGACTGATCGGTGGCAGCCGCGTCGGCACGGCCGGAGTTCACCGCCTGATACATCAGATCCACGCTGTCGTACTGATCGACTTTGGCCTTGGGCAGCGCCTGATGCACCAGTTCTTCGGCGTACACGTTCTGCAGCACTGCCACGGTCACACCGTCTGCGGCGGCCTTGAGGTCTTCGATTTCCTTGTACTTGCTGTTGGCCGGCAGCAACAGGCCAACACCTTCGCGGTAGTACGGCAGCGTGAACGCGACCTGTTGGGCCCGGCTGGCGGTCACGGTGATGAACTGGCAACTCATATCGACCTTGTCGGTCAGCAGGTTCGGAATCCGCGCATCGGACGACTGCACGACGAACTCGACCTTGCTCGGATCGTTGAACAACCCCTTGGCCACCATCCGCGCGATATCGATATCAAAACCCTGCAACTTGCCGTCCGCTCCCTGGAAGTGCCACGGCGCATTGGTACTGCCCGTGCCCACGATCAATTTGCCACGGGCCAGTACGCTGTCGAGCTTGCTGTCTGCCGCTTGAGCGACACCCACGGCAGCGGCCGAAGCCGCGAGAACGAAAACACACGCTTTAAACAAGGAAAGTCGGCGATGCATGGCAAGCACTCCAGGGCTGTGTTTATTCCGCTATACCGGAACTTGGTATGTAACAACGGAATAGACAGCAGAAAGTGTGCCACAGGTTGTGGGCGGAATCTCGGGGGATTGAAAAGTGATTTGAATCAAATGGATGCACACAGGTGCGAAGAAGGTGTTACGAAATGAGCGACTGAATGAGCGCTACCGTTGGCTACAGGCTGTGTGTGGTTGAGCCACATTGCAGTGCATTGCAGGTCAAAAAGAAGCAGAGCGCACCTGTAATTTCTGACAGTAGACCCACCCGCTCGCCTCCTTTAACGTCAACAGGCCTTCGATAGCCTTTGAAAAGGAGATTTCAATGCGTTCGATTTCCACCCAGCTATTGGATCCGGCCTACCGCAAAGCGCTCAACACCTGGCGCCCGGTGATTCTGTATTTCGGCACCGACCACTGTCCCGCCTGCGAATGGGCCGAGCCGGTTTTCCGTGAAATTGCCGAGCGGTACAAAGATCACGCGTGCATCTATGTGCTGGATACGAGCAAGTCCCCTCGGCATCCAAAAGTCACCGGCACACCGACGGTGCTGTTCTACAAGGAGGGGAAGCTGTTGAAGAAGCTCAAGGGCATTGGAGCCCCGGAAACCCTGGAAGAAAACTTCAAAAAACACATCGGCAAGCTCAGGCCCAAGCAGGTTGCCCGCAAACCTCGCCGGGACTTGCAATGGTTGCAGAAGACCCTCAGCAGATTATGCACTGCGCCCCGGGCTCGGGAGCTGTTGAACTTGCGTTTGATGAGTGCTGTTTGAGCCGTCAGATCAAAAGATCGCAGCCTGCGGCAGCTCCTACTGGCGTACGCCGATCTCCCGTAGGAGCTGCCGCAGGCTGCGATCTTTTGGAATTCACCCGACTCCTGATTCGATCAACATACCGCGCCACCGCTACTGCTTGAGCGATGCCAATACCCGCTCGGCATTCGCACCGCACCCCATGCCCTCGGGTCGCGCCTGGATGCTCTCGATCACTTCCAGCAACCGCGCCTTGCTCTGGGCCAGGTGCAGTTGCATCTCTTCGATCTGCTCGACCTTGCGCTCAAGACCCGCCACCAGTTCGTCGTGCTTGAACTCCCCCGTCGCGGCATCCGGTAACAGCAGCTTCAGCTCTTCCAGGCTGAAACCGGCCTGTTGGGCGCATTGGATGATTTTCAGGGTTTGCAGTATTTGCGGCGGATAACGCCGATAACCGTTGGTCTGACGCTCGACCTGACGGATCAGCCCCTGGGCCTCGTAAAACCGAATGCGCGAAGCGTTTAACCCGCTCAGTTGCGCCAACTCACCAATCTTCATCACGGCCTCATTTGCACGCTTGACATTAAAGTTAACTTTAAGCTTAGCCTCTACTCATCACTGATGAGGAGTCAAGTATGTCGCCCTTCCAAACATTGAATTTGCCCAACGGCCAGACCATCGGTAATCGCATCGCCAAAGCCGCGATGGAAGAGAACCTCGCCGATACCGGGCAGGCACCTTCCGGCGAGTTGTTTCGGTTGTATCAAGCCTGGGCTGACGGTGAGGCCGGGCTGTTGCTGACCGGCAATGTGATGATCGACCGCCGTGCCATGACCGGCCCCGGTGGCGTGGTGCTGGAAGACGAGCGACACCTGGAACGCTTTCGTCAGTGGGCAACCATCGGCCGGGCCAGTGGCGCGCAGTTCTGGATGCAACTCAATCATCCCGGGCGCCAGACCATGGCCAACCTCGGCCAGCAGGCCTTGGCCCCCTCGGCGGTAGCGCTGGACCTGGGCGGGTTTTCGAAGATGTTTGCCGAGCCCAAACCGATGGGCGAGGACGACATTGCAGAAGTCATTCAACGCTTCGCCACCAGCGCCGCCCTGGCGGAAAAGGCCGGTTTCACCGGGGTGCAGATTCATGCCGCGCACGGTTATCTGCTCAGCCAGTTTCTGTCGCCGTTGACCAATCGCCGCACCGACCGCTGGGGGGGCTCTCTGGAAAACCGTGCGCGTTTGCTGCTGGAAGTGCTCGGCGCTGTTCGCAAGTCGGTGTCGCCGCAGTTTTGCGTGGCGGTGAAGCTCAATTCCGCGGACTTCCAGCGCGGCGGTTTCGACGCCGATGACGCCCGGCAAGTGATCCAGTGGCTCAACGAGCAACAGATCGATTTGCTCGAGCTCTCCGGCGGCAGCTACGAAGCACCGGCCATGCAAGGCGAGGCTCGCGACGGTCGGACCCTGGCGCGAGAAGCGTACTTTCTGGAAATGGCCAGCGAACTGGCCGGTGTGGCGCACATGCCAGTGATGGTGACAGGGGGAATTCGTCGGCTGGCAATCGTCGAACAGGTGCTCGACAGTGGCGTCGCCATGGCCGGTATCGGCACGGCACTGGCCATCGAACCGCAGCTGGTCAAACGCTGGCGTGAAGGCCAGAACAGCCACCCGCAGTTGCCACCGATTCGCTGGAAACGCAAAGCCCTGGCGTCGCTGGCGAACATGGCCGTGGTGAAGTTTCAGCTCCATCGATTAAGCCGCGGGCGCACGCCCAGGCCGCAGGTTTCGGCGGTATGGGCATTGATCCTCGACCGGTTGTACATCGCCCGGCGTACCCGCCAGTACCGCCAGGCAATGGGCAAATAACCGAAGAAACCTGTGGGGGCCATTGTGGCGAGGGGGCTTGCCCCCGTTCGATTGCGAAGCGATCGTAAACCCAGTCACCGTCTTCGGATTCAAGATCGTAGCGACTGGTTTTAGGGGCGCTTCGCACCCCAACGGGGGCAAGCCCCCTCGCCACAAAGAATCTCCCACAGGGAATCGCCAGCGTGTTTATCGTCCGGAAAAGCGCAGCCGCGATAACATCCGCAGGTCGCCCTCGCGGTAATAGTCATCGGTCCAGCTGTCATCCGCCGCCAACGGCCGGACCTGCTTGAGTTGCAGTTTCTTTGCAAAGTAGCGGAACCGGTAATGCTCGTAGAAGCGCAGTAGTTCCAGCCCGTAACGGTCGGCCAGGTCGGTGTCGCCACGGATGATCAGGTAGTTCTCGTCGTTGCCATTGCTGGCTGCGTCACTGAGGTTGTGGCTGCCGCTGATGATGGTCGGTGAGTCGCTGGTGAAGTCGACGACGATGGCTTTGGTGTGCACCAGCAGGTTGCCCTTCTGGCCTTTCATGTTTTCCTTGAGCCAGCCTTCAAGGCCGGTGTTGAGCAACGCGGTGGCGGCGAATTCAGCGGTGCGGTCGGCGTGGAAACCGGTGATGCTGCTGACCGTGTTTTGCAGGCCGTAACGCAATATGTCGTCGTGGGGTTGGCCGAGCAGCGCGTTGAGTATTTTGTCCGGCAAGGTGAATGCCGTGACAAACAGCAGGTCTTTTTTGGCGGCGTTGATGATCTTGATGAACTCACTCAAGTCGCCCTCGCCTGAGCGCGGTGAAAAGCCGGCGAACAGCGGCTGGTCAGGCTGCATCGGATTGTGTTCCGTGAGCCAGTCCCGCGTGGCGCCGACGTCCGCCGGCGTGGCCCAGACCTGCTCGAAGGTTTGCAGGTAAGTGGCGCCGATCCGAGCGTCGTCCAGCACATGCACGACATTGGCCTGACGGTAGACGCCGTTGGCAGTGAAGTTGGTACTGCCGCAGAGTACCGCTTCGGGCTGATGCTGCCCCGCCGCATCGAGCCGGCTCAGGACCATGAACTTATCGTGAAAGATATTGTGGGTGACTCGCCCGCGCTTGTTCGCCGCCGGGATTTTTTCCAGGCTGGCTTCGTTCAGCGCCGTGGTGTCTTCGCCAGGTTGGGCGTGGTACAGGACCCGAACCTTTACGCCACGCTCGAAGGCGGCGTTCACCGCATCGACGATCGCCTGCAGCTGGTATTCATAGATCGCGATGTCCAGCGCCCAGTGGCCATCCACGGCACGTTCGATAAACCCGAGCAGGCGTGCGAGCAGACCATTTTCCAGCCATTGCCGTGGCGCGTCGGGCCATTCTTCGATGGGCAGTGTCTTGTTGACGCTGAGCAGCGCATCGAGGTCGGCGAATTTGCGCTGGAACGCCTGACTGGCAGCCACTGCCCGGTTGAAAATCACGTTCTGCCCCTTGGGCAGGCCATTGTCCGTGGTGACCGTCACTTCCAGGCTTTCACCCAACTGTGGCGCATCGGCAGTGCCATAGGCCAGGTGAACCCGATAATGGATCGTCACACCCGGATTGACCGCGTAATCGGCCCAGCGAAATTTCTGCAAAGGCGCGGCATCGCTGGGGGTGGCGTGAAACTGGGGGAACGTATGATCCTTGCCGGGAAAGGTCAGGCTGTTGAACAGAAACAGCCAGGGTTTGTCGCCTTGCTGTTTTTCGATGGCAAACCCCAGCAGGCCTTTACGGCGGGGTTCGGCCAGGTCGATGGCCAGCAGCACACCGTTGGTGCCGGCGTAGGCTTTGACGCGGAAATCGTCCTGATCGTTGCGGGCTAGAACGCGCATGGGTCACTCCTGTGATGGGTTTGCTTACAGAGCATAGGGCAGCGATGCGATGGGGCCAGCACTGTCAGCACAAAACTCAACCTGAAATCAGCTCATCGATATGTCGATAATCAACCTGTAACTGCGCTGCCAACACCTTTGCCCGCCCGAGCCGAATCGGCCCGCGCTCGATGTCGATCAGCAACCCCGGGCAATCCAGCGTCGGCAATGTCGACCATTCCTTCAACCGTCCATCTGTCACTAGCAACAGCCGCTGCTGCTCGGCCGGAAAACGCTTTTGCCGTGCCGCCAGCCAGTGCCCTGCCTCGCCCAGCGCCGCCAGCATCGGCGTCCCGCCGCCGGCGCCCAATCCCTCGAGCCAATCGCGTAAGCCCGCAGAAGCTTTCAACCCCTGCACCTGCCACTTCGGCAAGTGACCGCTGGCGGTCAGCAAAGCCATACGTGCGCGCTGTCGATAGGCATCGTCGAACAGTTGTGCCAGCAAGCCCTTGGCATCGCTCAACGCCTGATGGCGCCGGGTCGAGGCCGAGGCATCGACGATCACCAGCCACAGTTCATGCGGGGTGCGGGTCCGCAGATGGAACAATAGATCATCGCGTTGATGCGGTCGGCCGTTGAGCAAGGTGCCGGGCCAGTTGACCGATCCGCTGGGGGCGGCGTGACGCTTGCCCTGTTTACCGTGATCCAGCCGGCCTGCGCGGGGTCTGGCATTCGCCCCCGCGTCTGATCGAGGGCGAATGCCTAGGGCTTTTTTGGCCAGCTCGGCACTTCACGTCGAGCACCGACCGGCAGCGCCTGGGCGGGCATTTCGCCCCACTGGCCCTGACCTTCGTTCGGGTTGGGGGTTTGCGCAGGGGATTGCTGTGGCGCTTGGGAATGTTGCGGCGCAGAGGTCGAATGCTCCCGACGACGATGACGCAAGGCAAATTCGGCGACCGCGTCGATATCTTCTTCGGCAATGGCGTTCGCGCCACGCCAGGCAGCATGTGCCCGCGCCGCGCGCAGCCAGACCAGATCGGCCCGCAAGCCGTCGACGCCGGCAGCAAAGCAGCGCTCGGTGATCTGCGCCAATGCGGCATCGTCGAGAGGGATACTCGCCAGGGCCGCACGCGCCTTCTGGCAACGCTCGCGCAGTGTATGTTGCTGACTTTCCCACTCGGCGCAGAACCCTTGCGGATCGCTGTCGAAATCCAGTCGACGACGGATGATCTGGCCGCGCTCGGTGGGTGCGGTATGGCCGCTGAGGGCGACGTTCAGACCAAAGCGGTCGAGCAGTTGCGGGCGCAGTTCGCCCTCTTCCGGGTTCATGGTGCCGATCAGCACAAACTTCGCCGAATGCCGATGGGAAATCCCGTCACGCTCGATCAGGTTGGTGCCGCTGGCGGCCACGTCGAGCAGCAGGTCCACGAGGTGATCGGGCAGCAAGTTCACTTCATCGACGTAGAGCACACCGCCGTCGGCCTTGGCCAATACACCCGGAGAAAACTGTGCGCGCCCTTCGCTCAAGGCCGCGTCGAGATCGAGGGTGCCGACCAGCCGTTCTTCGGTGGCGCCCAAGGGCAAGGTGACGAATTGACCACTGGCCAGCAGGTCCGCCAAGCCTCGGGCCAGGGTCGACTTGGCCATGCCGCGCGGGCCTTCGATCAGCACACCACCGATTTTCGGGTCGATGGCGGTCAGGTACAGGGCGAGCTTCAAGTCATCGGCGCCGACCACGGCGGAGAGCGGGAAATGGGGGGTGTCGGTCATGTCGGGTCTCGCTTGTGGTCAGAGATTACATTGTGGCGAGGGGGCTTGTCGGAACGCCGCATCGCCCCGTTCGGCTGCGAAGCAGTCGTAAAACCGGGCAACTCGGTGTAAACAGAGGCAAAAGCGGGGGCCGCTTCGCGACCCAACGGGGGCAAGCCCCCTCGCCACAGCCCCCTTCGCCACAAATTTCCTTTGCTCACCGGCTAACTGTCTTCTTCTATATCCAGCAACAAATTCTCCAGCGCCTCGCGGTATTCACCCGGTTCCTGCCACATCCCCCGTTGCTGCGCTTCGAGCAGGCGCTCGGTCATATCGCGCAAGGCGTGGGGATTGTGTTCGCGAACAAACTCCCGGGTCGCCGGATCAAGCAAATAGGCGTCCGCCAGCAACGCATACTGGTGATCGTCGATCAGCCGCGTGGTGGCGTCGAACGCAAACAGGTTATCGACCGTCGCCGCCAGTTCGAACGCGCCTTTATAGCCATGACGCTTGACCCCGTCGATCCATTTCGGATTGGCCGCCCGGGAACGGATCACCCGGTTCAGCTCTTCCTTCAATGTGCGGACCTTCGGCAAGTCCGGCTGACTGTGGTCACCGTGATAACTCGCCGCCGCTGCACCGCTAAGGCTTTCGACGGCCGCCAGCATGCCGCCCTGGAACTGGTAATAGTCGTTGGAATCGAGCAAGTCGTGCTCGCGGTTGTCCTGGTTTTGCAGCACGGCCTGCACCTGGCTCAGACGCTGGGCGAACTGTTCGCGGGCGGCGGTGCCTTCATCGGAGCCGCCGTAAGCGTAGCCGCCCCAGTTCAGGTAAACCTCGGCCAGGTCTTCGCGGCTTTGCCACAAACGACCGTCGATGGCGCCCTGCACGCCGGCACCGTAAGCACCCGGTTTGGCCCCGAAGATCCGCCAGCCGGCCTGCCGCCTGGCCGCCTCTTCATCCAGACCGGACGTCAACAACGCTTCGCGCTCGGCACGAACCTTGGCCGCCAACGGGTTGAGATCGTCCGGCTCATCCAGCGCGGCGACCGCTTGCACGGCGGCGTCGAACAGCCGGATCAGGTTGGCAAAGGCATCGCGGAAGAATCCGGAGACGCGCAAGGTCACGTCCACCCGCGGCCGGTCCAGCAGGCTCAACGGCAGAATCTCGAAGTCGTCGACCCGCTGACTGCCCGTCGCCCATACCGGCCGCACGCCCATCAAGGCCATGGCCTGGGCAATGTCGTCGCCGCCGGTGCGCATGGTCGCGGTGCCCCAGACCGACAGGCCGAGCTGACGCAAGTGATCGCCGTGATCCTGCAAGTGCCGTTCAAGAATCAGGTTCGCGGATTGAAAACCGATGCGCCACGCCGTGGTGGTCGGCAGGTTGCGCACGTCCACCGAATAGAAGTTGCGCCCGGTGGGCAACACGTCCAGCCGTCCGCGACTCGGTGCACCGCTCGGCCCGGCCGGGACGAATCGACCGCTTAGGGCGTCCAGCAGGCCACGCATTTCCGCCGGACCGCAGGCGTCCAGGCGTGGCGCAACCACCTCGCGCAAACTGTCGATGATCGCGCTCACTTCGGACCAATCTGCCTCCTGTGGGAGCGGGTCTAGGTGGTGAGGGGCCTTGTGGCGAGGGGGCTTGCCCCCGTTGGACTGCGCAGCAGTCCCGTTTTTTGGGGCCGCTTCGCGACCTAACGGGGGCAAGCCCCCTCGCCACAAAGGTTCGCTCCCACACGGGCCAGGCTCGGCATTCAACGTCTGCGAAATTAGTTGCGCGGCGAACAGTTCCAGACGCTCACGGGTGTCTCCCGCTGTGCGCCACAACTCATCGCTGACCGCTTGCAATGCATTCGGCCGAGGGCCGTTCCAGGGCTCGGCCAACACGCAATCCAGTGGATCGAAGCCCAACTCGAACGCTTTGGCCAGCGCCCGCAACAAACTCGATTGCGCGCCACGGCCGTCGCCGCGAGGAATGCGCAGCAAGGCCAATAAGGTGTCGATGCGCAATTGCCCGGTCGGCGACTCGCCAAACACGTGCAGGCCATCGCGGATCTGCGATTCCTTCAAGTCACACAGGTAAGTGTCCAGGCGCGGCAACCAGATCGCCGCGTCGGCATCGCTGTCGAGCTTCTCGTCCAGTTGCAGTTCGCGATCAATGTGCGTGTCGCGCACCAGTTGCAGAATGTCGCGTTGCAGTTCCCGGGCGCGGCGTGGATCGAGCAACTGCGCTTCGTAATACTCGTCAGCCAACAACTCAAGGTTGCGCAGTGGGCCGTAGGTTTCGGCGCGGGTCAGCGGTGGCATCAGGTGATCGATGATCACCGCTTGCGTGCGGCGCTTGGCCTGGGCGCCCTCGCCCGGGTCGTTGACGATGAACGGATAGATGTTCGGCAGCGGTCCGAGCAGCGCGTCGGGCCAGCAGTTTTCAGATAACCCGACGCCCTTGCCCGGCAGCCATTCGAGGTTGCCGTGCTTGCCGACGTGGATCACGCCGTGGGCGCCGTAGGTGTTGCGCAACCAGAAGTAGAACGCCAGATAACCGTGGGGCGGCACCAGGTCCGGGTCGTGATAGACCGCGCTCGGGTCAACCTGATAACCCCGGGCCGGTTGAATGCCGACGAAGGTCAGGCCGAAGCGCAACCCGGCAATCATCATTCGCCCGCCACGGAACATCGGATCGTTTTCAGGCGAGCCCCAACGTTGCAGCACCGCCTCGCGATTGGCTTCGGGCAGCGCGTTGAACATCAAAAAGTAATCGTCCAGCGCCAGGCTTTGCTGACACGGGCGCTGATCGATAGTGTCCAGGTCATTGCTGACGCCACCGAGCAGTTGCTGGATCAGCGCGGTGCCGCTGTCCGGCAACTCGGCCGGCAACGGATAACCTTCTTGATGCAGTGCACGCAGGATGTTCAGCGCCGCGGCGGGTGTGTCGAGACCGACGCCATTGCCGATGCGTCCATCGCGAGTCGGGTAGTTGGCGAGGATCAGGGCAATGCGTTTTTCACTGTTGGGCAGCCGCGCCAGATCAATCCAGCGCCGCGCCAGTTCAGCGACAAAATCCATGCGTTCAGGCTGCGGTCGATAGCAAACCACATCGGACTGACTGCGCTCGCTGCGCCACGCCAGATCCTTGAAGCTGATCGGCCGACTGATGATTCGCCCGTCCAGCTCCGGCAGTGCAATGTGCATCGCCAAGTCACGGGGACCGAGGCCTTGCTCGCTGGCAAGCCAGCCGGGCTCGTTGTCCTGGGCGCAGATCGCCTGAATCACCGGAATGTTGCGACGAAACGGCCGCAGGTGCGGCGCTTCAGGGCTGGACTGGGCGAAACCGGTGGTATTCAGAATCACCCCCGCCTCGACTTCGTCCAGCCAGTCCTCGACCACCGCCAGGCAGCCGGGCTCTTTCAGACTGGCCAGCGCAATCGGTAACGGGTTGAGCCCCGCCGCCTGCAAACGCTGGCAGAAAACATCGATGAAACCGGTGTTCGCCGCCTGCAAGTGCGAGCGGTAAAACAGCACCGCCGCCACTGGCTGATCGACCTGCCAATCGGCTTGCCAATCCTGAAGGTGCGCGGGGCTTTTTTGTGGGTGGTAGATCGCGGTGCGTGGCAGGGTTTGCGGCTCGGACCATGGATAGTCGCGGCCCAGCCAGCGACTGGCGAGGCAGCGAAACAGGTCGAGCGCATTGGCCATGCCGCCCTGACGCAGGAAGTGCCAGAGCCGGTCGCGGTCTTCGGGGATCACGGTGCTCAGATCGCTGAGTTCCGGGTCCGGGCGATCGTCGCCCGGCACCAGAATCAACTGCACACCGCGCTGGGACAATTCCACCAGACGCTCGATGCCGTAACGCCAATAGGCGATGCCGCCGTGCAGTGAGATCAGAATCACCTTGGCGTGGCGCAACACCTCATCAACGTAGAGATCCACCGAGGCGTGATTCTGCACCTGCATCGGGTTAGCCAGACGCAGGCTCGGGTAATCGTCGGGCAGCTGCTGCGCCGCCTCGGCGAGCAACGCCAGACTGGAATCGCCGCTGCACAGGATCACCAGCTCGGCGGGGGTTTGTCCAAGGTCGGCAATGTTGTCATCCGACACGAAACCGCCGGGCTGGGTCCTGAGCAGGTGCATGGGTTAAACGCTGAGCGCAGCGCGCAATTGCGCTTCGAGTTGAACGGCGTCCAGCGCCTGACCGATCAACACCAGACGGGTGGTGCGCGCTTCCTCGGCGCCCCACTGACGGTCGAAGTGCTTGTCGAAACGCGTGCCCACGCCCTGAATCAGCAGGCGCATCGGCTTGTTCGGCACCGCTGCGAAACCTTTGACCCGCAGGATGCCGTGCTGCACCACCAGTTGTGTCAGCGCGTCCATCAACAGGCTTTCGTCGGCTTGTGGCAGTTCGATGGAGATGGAGTCAAACGCGTCATGGTCGTGATCATGATCGTCTTCACCTTCATGGTGATGATCGTGATGGCTGTGGCGGCTGTCGATGTGTTCTTCGGAACCGGCGCCGAGGCCGATCAACACGTCCAGTGGCAGGCGACCGCTGCTGGCTTCAATGACTTTCACCGCCGGCGGCAGCTCTTCGGCGACTTCCAGGCGCACGCGGGCCAGGTCCGTGGCGCTGATCAGGTCGGCCTTGTTGAGAATCACCAGGTCGGCGCTGGCCAGTTGGTCGGCGAACAGTTCGTGCAGTGGCGACTCGTGGTCCAGGTTCGGATCGAGTTTGCGCTGGGCGTCCACTTGATCCGGGAACGCCGCGAAGGTGCCGGCGGCCACGGCTGGGCTGTCGACCACGGTGATCACCGCGTCAACGGTGCAGGCACTGCGGATTTCCGGCCACTGGAAGGCTTGAACCAAAGGCTTTGGCAGGGCCAGGCCCGAGGTTTCGATGAGGATGTGGTCGAGGTCGCCGCGACGCGCAACGAGTTCGCGCATCACCGGGAAGAATTCTTCCTGGACGGTGCAGCACAGGCAGCCGTTGGCCAGTTCGTAGACGCGGCCGCTGGCCTCTTCTTCGGTGCAGCCGATTGAGCACTGCTTGAGGATCTCGCCGTCGATGCCCAGCTCGCCGAACTCGTTGACGATCACCGCGATGCGACGACCCTGGGCGTTGTCGAGCATGTGCCGCAGCAAGGTGGTTTTGCCCGAGCCGAGGAAGCCGGTAACGATGGTGACGGGGAGTTTGGCCAGTGTTTTCATCGGATGCCCTTTGGCAAGGTGGCGGGCATACGGGACGACAACCGGCACGCGGGGGCGCATGCCTGAAGAGTTCGCCACCGGATCACCCCGCCCGGTTGAAAGTGAGAATCTGTGTCGAGGCAGGTCTCCTGGCTGACGGTGTGCCGGGCGAGTCAGCCTGGCATTCGCTGCGCCTTCCCGCGAGCCCGTTGCACAGGGTTTGCAGTGGCGTGGCAGCGAACATCACCGTTCACAGTTGCGGGGGCAGCCGCGGCATCGACCGCGTTCCCTTCTTAGCTTCGGCAGACGCCGAAGAACCTCGAAAGCGCAAGGCTACGCATCGTGTGGGGGCGGGTCAATGTCTTGTCGGAGAATGCGATCGCCACAGGTATTGGGTGTCAGTTGAGAACCCATGCCAATTGACTCCCCGCACCCGCCCATGCTCTCCTACACGCCTTGTTACGGGTGCCCTTCACAGGGTGAAACGGGAAACCGGTGAATCATGTGCTTTACTCTAAAGCCATGTCAGTCCGGTGCTGCCCCCGCAACGGTAAGCGAGTGAAGCGTCAGATCCACTGTGCCGGTCATACGGCATGGGAAGGTGATGCTTGCAGGTTCAGGCGTTAGCCCTGCCCCTCGCGAGCCCGGAGACCGGCCCGCAACACAAAGTGA
This sequence comes from Pseudomonas sp. B21-019, assembly GCF_024749225.1. Classification (NCBI taxonomy): domain Bacteria; kingdom Pseudomonadati; phylum Pseudomonadota; class Gammaproteobacteria; order Pseudomonadales; family Pseudomonadaceae; genus Pseudomonas; species Pseudomonas sp. B21-019. The sequence continues at coordinate 2,514,931 of NZ_CP087193.1, read as the reverse complement.
CTTTTACGTTCACTGAATAACAAACCCGCGGTGGGCGGGCGCTGTTCGAAATCTCTGCGAGCCCTTGGCGTGCGGAGGTTTTCATGCGCTCTATTCACCCGCTGACAGACCAGAGGGAAGCGCCATGTCGATCATCAGCAGCACCGGCCACGCAACGGCCAGCACCACCACAACCCTGACTCAACGCCTGACCGCTGCCGTGTGTGCGTCGATCCTTGGCGCGTGCCTTGTGTATTTCGCCGGTTTCTCGCACATCGAAGCGGTGCACAACGCCGCGCACGATACCCGTCACAGCTCCGCCTTTCCGTGCCATTGAGACCTGCTGAGATGATCAAGCGTATTGCGCAAACCGCAGGTTTCACCGGGCTGCTGGCCGCCCTGCTATTGACCCTGCTGCAAAGCTTCTGGGTCGCCCCGCTGATTTTGCAGGCCGAGACCTATGAAAAATCCGAGCCGGCCGCTGTTGAAATCCACGAGCACGCCGCGGGCGCAGTCGCTCATACCCACGATGCCGAAGCCTGGGAACCGGAAGACGGTTGGCAGCGCGTGCTGTCCACTACCGGCGGCAACCTGGTGGTGGCAGTCGGTTTCGCCTTGATGCTCGCCGGTCTTTACACCCTGCGCGCACCGACCAAAACCTCTCAGGGCCTGCTCTGGGGCCTGGCCGGTTATGCGACATTCGTGCTGGCTCCGACTCTCGGCCTGCCACCTGAGCTGCCGGGCACTGCCGCGGCTGATCTGGCGCAACGGCAAATCTGGTGGATCGGCACTGCCGCGTCCACGGCAGTCGGCATCGCGTTGATCGTGTTCAGCCGTCACTGGCTGATGAAAGTCCTTGGCGTGGCGATCCTGGCCGTGCCGCATGTAATTGGCGCACCACAACCGGAAGTCCATTCAATGCTGGCGCCGGAAGCCCTGGAAGCTCAATTCAAAATCGCTTCGCAGTTGACCAACGTGGCGTTCTGGCTGGCCCTGGGCCTGATCAGCGCCTGGTTGTTCCGCCGCAAAAGCGATGGCCATTACTCCGCATGACTGACGTCAGCGCAGCGCCGACCCTGGTGGTCGGCCTGGGCTGCCAGCGCGGCTGCCCCGTCAGCACGTTGCGGGCGCTGCTCGATCAGGCGCTACAGGCCCATCAAATCGGGCTCAGTGAGATCAAGGCCCTGGCCAGCATCGACCTGAAGCGTGAAGAGCCTGGCCTGATCGAACTGGCCGAACAGCTGGCATTGCCGCTGATGTACTTCAGCAGCGAACAATTGGCGACCTATCAAGCACAACTGAGCCACCACTCGGACATCGCGTTTGAACGCACCGGTTGCTACGGCGTGGCGGAAAGCGCCGCGCTGGCCCTGGCCGAACAATTGGCCCAGGCACCGGCAAAGTTGCTGATTCCACGACAAAAATACGCCCAGGCCACCCTGGCATTGGCCAGCGCCGCGTAAAATCCCCGATAATCCCCGCCCTCGATCATGAGCATTCTTCATCTGAAGCATGTCCAGGCCCTATTTCTGACAGGAAACGACGATGACCGTCTACTTCATTGGCGCCGGCCCCGGCGACCCGGAACTGATCACCGTCAAAGGCCAGCGGCTGATTCGTAGCTGCCCGGTCATCATCTATGCCGGCTCCCTGGTCCCCGCCGCCGTGCTGGAAGGCCACCGGGCCGAACAGGTGGTCAACAGCGCCGAACTGCACCTGGAACATATCGTCGAGCTGATCAAGACCGCCCACGCCAACGGCCAGGACGTGGCCCGGGTGCACTCCGGCGACCCGAGCCTGTACGGCGCGATCGGCGAGCAGATTCGCTACTTGCGTGAACTCGACATCCCTTTCGAAATTGTTCCCGGCGTTACCGCCACCGCCGCCTGCGCGGCCCTTTTGGGTGCCGAACTGACCCTGCCGGACGTGTCACAGAGCGTGATTCTGACCCGTTACGCCGACAAGACCGCGATGCCGGCTGGCGAAGAGCTGGGCAGCCTGGCGCAGCACGGGGCGACCATGGCGATCCACCTGGGGGTCAATCATCTGGAGAAGATCCTTGCCGAACTGCTGCCGCATTACGGCGCCGATTGCCCGATCGCGGTGATTCACCGGGCGACCTGGCCGGATCAGGATTGGGTGGTGGGAACGCTTGCGGACATTGCGCAGAAGGTCCAGGCCAAGGGTTTTCGCCGGACGGCGCTGATTCTGGTGGGTCGAGTGCTGGGCAGCGATCACTTCAGTGAATCGTCGCTGTATCGCGCGGGGCATGCGCACCTATACAGACCCTGAAGCACTTGTGGCGAGGGAGCTTGCTCCCGCTGGACCGCGCAGCGGTCCCAAAATCAGCCAACGCATTCATCACGGGAAAATGCATCGGCTGGATTGCGACTGCTTCGCAGTCGAGCGGGAGCAAGCTCCCTCGCCACAGGTTATCGATCATCCATAAAAAAACGGTGCTCACGGGCACCGTTTTTTATGTCGCAGCGAACACCTTAGTAGTAGGCGTTTTCTTTCTGCGTGTGGTCGGTCACGTCACGAACACCCTTGAGCTCGGGAATACGCTCGAGCAAGGTGCGCTCGATGCCTTCCTTCAGGGTGACGTCTGCCTGGCCGCAGCCCTGGCAACCGCCGCCGAACTTCAGCACGGCGATGCCGTCTTCGACCACATCGATCAGGCTGACCTGACCGCCGTGGCTGGCCAGCCCCGGGTTGATCTCGGTTTGCAGGTAGTAGTTGATGCGCTCGTTGACCGGGCTGTCGGCGTTGACCATCGGTACTTTGGCGTTTGGCGCCTTGATGGTCAGTTGGCCGCCCATGCGGTCGGTGGCGTAGTCGACAACGGCATCGTCCAGGAAGGCTTCGCTGAAGTGGTCGATGTACGCGGTGAAGCTTTTTAGCCCCAGCGCCGTGTCTTCAGGTTTTTCTTCGCCCGGCTTGCAATAGGCAATGCAGGTTTCGGCGTACTGGGTGCCAGGCTGGGTGATAAAGACGCGGATGCCGATACCCGGGGTGTTCTGCTTGGAGAGCAGATCGGCCAGGTAATCATGGGCGGCGTCGGTAATGGTAATAGCGGTCATGGAAACTCCTCGCAGGCTTGGACGCAGTTTACGCCAATCGACGCGCCGCACAAAGTCCTAGTATTTTTGTCGGGAAAGCAGCCATCAGAGATTCTCGTAGCGATTCATGTCCAGCACGCCCTCTTCCACCGGGTCGGTGTCGTGGATGTATCGGCTCAGATCATGGAAATACCGCCAGAACTGCGGATGACTGCGGCGAATACCCCAGCGTTCGACGATTTTTTCGAAACTGGCGGCGTCTTTGGCGTTTTCCATCTCGTCGACAAACGCCGGCACTTGCCCGGCCGGAATGTTGAACATGAAGTTCGGGTAGCTGCTCAGAACACCCGGATAGATCGTCAACGTGTCGAGCCCCGGCTGATAACGCAGCGACTCCCCGAGCAGGAACGCCACGTTGCTGTGGGCGCGGTTGCGCAGCAGGCTGTAGACCTCGCGCTTGCCGCTTGGGGTCTCGATGCGCAACATCGTCGCTTCCGGCAACTGATCGATGACTTTCAAACCGGCGGCCGGGCGCGACGTCAGGCGGCTCAAGGCCTGCTCGGCGTTCTGCAATGCCAGATCGATGTTCGGCCGCGAGCAGTAAGCGCCGTCGCAGCGGTTGATCGGATCGGGCCTGGCATTGAGTTCGCCGTAACGGGACAGCAACTGCAAGGCGAAATCGCGTTTCGGGTCGTTTTCGTCCAGCGTCAACGCCGTCGGCTTGTCGTTATCGATGTCCTCGTAATCCAGCCACATCTTGAACTTGCCGCTGTTCTGGTACCAATCGTCGAGATAGCCGTCCCGTGAGCTGGCCGGCATCAGGCGCAGGAAATTCTGCTCGGCGCCATTGCGGATCAGGTCGAAGTACAGCCGGGTCTGGGCCTGATGGGACACGTTGCCGAACACATCGAAGTTGACCGCCAACTGGTAATAGGTGCGTTCCAGCAACGGGTAATCGAACAGCCACATCGTCTGCGGCACATCGCCGATCAGGCCCTTGGTCACCGAGGCGCTGTCGAAATGCCGAAAGATACTCAGCAGTGCGTTGTCATTGCCGGCCCACAGGGTCGACCAGCTCGGCGCCGGCAAGTCGGCATAGCTGTCCCGGCGCAGGGCCTCATATTCGTTGCGCTTGTTGCGGTAGTCGTGCCACAGGCTCAGGACGCTGCCGACGTCATCGTTCTGCCCCGGCATCGCCAGCAACGGCGTAGCCTGGCCGCGATATTTCGGGTCGGTGATGTAAAGGTCATGCTCCGGGGCCTGGAACAGTGCCCAGAAGTTGTCGCGAATCACGTCGGTGGCGATCTGACCCCGGCAGACCGGACCGCGAATAAAGGTGCGCACGAAGTATTCGGCGTTATCGAGCATGAACTGATAGCGCGCCTGGGCCGGGATCGCTTCGAACGTGGCAAACGGATTGGCCCGCCGCTCCGGCCCGTAGCCCGGTAACGCGTGGACCTGCCAGTTGCCGTTGTAAAACAGGCTCTTGATCCGCGCCATCTTCGCCGCGCTCAGCGGGTAGGTGATGTGGGTCTTGTGCACGATCACGCCTTGCACCGGCCACAGACGGTAATAGACCTGAGTGCCCGGGTCGTCATTCGGACGGCGGGTGTTGATCAGGTCGATGGGCTGCCCCGTCGGCGTGCGCGAACGTACCCACTGAAAGAAATGCCCCGGCTCGCCGTCCTTGAAATAGATATGGGCCAAGAACCAGTGCTCGAACAACCAGCGCCCGACCAGACTCTCCCGGGCACCCGGCGAATTCAACAGGTTTTCCCACTGCACCACTTGCAAGGCTTCCTTGGCGCTGGGCACCAGGCCCTGCTGGTCGATCGGCGCGCCGGAGGCCAGCCAGCGTTGCAGTGTCTGATATTGCTGATCGGTCAGGCCGGTAACCGCCAGTGGCATGCCCTCTTTCGGGTGTGAACTGGCGTAGCCGTCGAACTCCGCCGGCATGGCACACATGTTTTCCCGGTTCAGGCCCAGGACGATGTCTTCCGGTAGCTTGGCATTGGGTTGCAACGGGGTTTTGTGCCCCAGCTCAAGCATCCGCGCCATCAGCGCCGCCTGGCTGCCTTGGGCGTCGAGCACTGAATAGAAGCCCTTTTGCTGCCAGGCACGCTTGCCGAAGGCGTCATAAAACAACCGAGTCGGCGCGGCGGCCTTGCTGCGTTCGCCGTCATAGACCGGCGCCTTCGTCGCACCTCGGGCCGCCCCTTCGCCACTGCCCAGGTTGAGCTGACAGGCGGAGTCGTAGCAGGCATGGCAGGCCACGCACTTTTCGGTGAAGATCGGTTGAATGTCACGAACGTAGGAAATGTCCGGACCTTGCGCAGCGGCGCCCCCGCTTAAAAACAGCATCAATAGGCTGGTGACGACGCGATACGACATATCCCTGGTCCTGATCATGAGAAAACGCCGCGATTCTACCGGTCTGGCCTGCGCACCAACATGAACGATATTCATGCAAAACCGGCACATGCTCCAAAAGCACACAGGTTTGTTATTATCCCGGCCCTTCGTCATGGCCTTACCGAGTAGTCCAAATGTCCGATCGCAGCGTTCGCCTTCAAGCTCTCAAGCACGCCCTCAAAGAGCGCATCCTGATTCTCGACGGCGGCATGGGGACAATGATCCAGAGCTACAAGCTCGAGGAACAGGATTACCGTGGCAAACGCTTCGCCGACTGGCCGAGCGATGTCAAAGGCAATAACGACTTGTTGGTACTGACCCGCCCGGACGTGATTGGCGGCATCGAGAAAGCCTACCTGGATGCCGGCGCCGACATTCTGGAAACCAACACCTTCAACGCCACCCGGATTTCCATGGCCGATTACGGCATGGAAGAACTGGCCTACGAACTGAACGTAGAAGGCGCACGCCTGGCCCGCAAGATTGCCGATGCGAAAACCCTTGAGAACCCGGACAAGCCGCGCTTCGTCGCCGGCGTGCTCGGCCCTACAAGTCGCACCTGCTCGCTGTCGCCTGACGTGAACAACCCCGGCTACCGCAACGTGACCTTCGATGAACTGGTGGAGAACTACACCGAGGCCACCAAAGGCCTGATCGAAGGCGGCGCCGACTTGATCCTGATCGAAACCATTTTCGACACCCTCAACGCCAAAGCGGCGATCTTCGCCGTGCAAGGGGTTTACGAAGAGCTGGGCGTCGAGCTGCCGATCATGATTTCCGGCACCATCACCGACGCCTCTGGCCGTACCCTCTCCGGCCAGACTACCGAAGCGTTCTGGAACTCCGTGGCCCACGCCAAGCCGATCTCCGTCGGCCTGAACTGCGCCCTCGGCGCCCGTGAATTGCGCCCATACCTGGAAGAGCTGTCGAACAAGGCCGGCACCCACGTGTCGGCGCACCCGAACGCCGGCCTGCCGAACGAATTCGGCGAGTACGACGAGCTCCCAGCGGAAACCGCCAAGGTCATCGAAGAGTTCGCCCAAAGCGGCTTCCTCAACATCGTCGGCGGCTGCTGCGGCACCACGCCGGGCCACATCGAAGCCATCGCCAAAGCGGTAGCCGGTTACGCCCCGCGTGAAATTCCGGACATTCCCAAGGCCTGCCGCCTGTCGGGCCTGGAACCGTTCACCATCGATCGCAGTTCGCTGTTCGTCAACGTCGGCGAGCGGACCAACATCACCGGTTCCGCCAAGTTCGCCCGACTGATCCGTGAAGACAACTACACCGAAGCCCTGGAAGTCGCCCTGCAGCAGGTCGAAGCCGGCGCCCAGGTGATCGACATCAACATGGACGAAGGGATGCTCGATTCGAAGAAGGCCATGGTGACCTTCCTCAATCTGATTGCCGGCGAACCGGACATCTCCCGCGTCCCGATCATGATCGACTCCTCCAAGTGGGAAGTAATCGAAGCCGGCCTCAAGTGCATCCAGGGCAAGGGCATCGTCAACTCCATCAGCATGAAGGAAGGTGTCGAGCAGTTCATTCACCACGCCAAACTGTGCAAGCGCTACGGCGCCGCGGTGGTGGTGATGGCCTTCGATGAAGCCGGCCAGGCCGACACCGAAGCGCGCAAGAAAGAAATCTGCAAACGCTCCTACGACATTCTGGTCAACGAAGTCGGCTTCCCGCCGGAAGACATCATCTTCGACCCGAACATCTTCGCCGTGGCCACCGGTATCGAAGAACACAACAACTACGCTGTGGACTTCATCAACGCCTGTGCCTACATCCGCGACGAACTGCCCTACGCCCTGAGCTCCGGCGGTGTGTCCAACGTGTCGTTCTCGTTCCGTGGCAACAACCCGGTGCGCGAGGCGATTCACTCGGTGTTCCTGCTGTATGCAATCCGCAACGGCCTGACCATGGGCATCGTCAACGCCGGCCAACTGGAGATCTACGACCAGATCCCGGTGGAGCTGCGCGACGCCGTTGAAGACGTGATCCTCAACCGTACTCCGGAAGGCACCGACGCCCTCCTCGCCATCGCCGACAAGTACAAGGGCGACGGCAGCGTCAAGGAAGCCGAGACCGAAGAGTGGCGCAACTGGGACGTCAACAAGCGTCTGGAGCATGCGCTGGTCAAGGGCATCACCACGCACATTGTTGAAGATACTGAAGAATCGCGGTTGTCGTTCGCGCGCCCGATCGAAGTCATCGAAGGCCCGTTGATGGCCGGCATGAACATCGTCGGCGACCTGTTCGGCGCCGGCAAAATGTTCCTGCCGCAAGTGGTGAAGTCCGCTCGCGTGATGAAGCAGGCCGTGGCTCACTTGATTCCGTTCATCGAACTGGAAAAAGGCGACAAGCCGGAAGCCAAGGGCAAGATCCTCATGGCCACGGTCAAGGGCGACGTGCACGACATCGGCAAGAACATCGTCGGCGTGGTGCTGGGCTGTAACGGCTATGACATCGTCGACCTCGGCGTGATGGTGCCGGCGGAGAAGATCCTGCAAGTCGCCAAAGACGAGAAGTGCGACATCATCGGCCTGTCCGGCCTGATCACGCCTTCGCTGGACGAAATGGTTCACGTGGCCCGCGAGATGCAGCGTCAGGACTTCTATCTGCCGCTGATGATCGGTGGCGCGACCACCTCCAAAGCGCACACGGCGGTGAAGATCGAACCCAAGTACAGCAACGACGCGGTGATCTACGTCACCGACGCCTCCCGCGCCGTGGGCGTGGCGACGCAGTTGCTGTCCAAGGAACTGAAAGCCGGTTTCGTCGAGAAGACCCGCCTGGAATACATCGACGTTCGCGAGCGCACCGCCAACCGCAGCGCCCGCACCGAGCGCCTGAGCTACCCGGCGGCCATCGCCAAGAAACCGCAGTTCGACTGGGCCAACTATGAGCCGGTCAAACCGACGTTCACCGGCGCCAAGGTGCTGGACAACATCGACCTGAAGGTTTTGGCCGAATACATCGACTGGACACCGTTCTTCATCTCCTGGGACCTGGCCGGCAAGTTCCCGCGCATCCTGCAGGATGAAGTGGTCGGTGAAGCCGCCACCGCGCTGTACGCCGATGCCCAGGAAATGCTTGCCAAGTTGATCGACGAGAAGCTGATCAGCGCCCGTGCGGTGTTCGGTTTCTGGCCGGCCAACCAGGTGCGCGACGATGACATCGAAGTCTATGGCGACGACGGCAAGCCATTGGCCAAGCTGCATCACTTGCGCCAGCAGATCATCAAGACCGACGGTAAGCCGAACTTCTCCCTGGCCGACTTCGTCGCGCCGAAGGACAGCGGCGTGACCGACTACGTGGGTGGTTTCATCACCACCGCCGGGATCGGCGCCGAAGAAGTGGCCAAGGCCTATCAGGAAGCGGGCGACGACTACAACTCGATCATGGTCAAGGCGTTGGCCGACCGTCTGGCCGAGGCGTGCGCCGAGTGGCTGCACCAACAAGTGCGTAAAGACTACTGGGGCTACGCCAAGGACGAGACGCTGGACAACGAGGCGCTGATCAAAGAGCAATACACCGGCATCCGCCCTGCTCCGGGCTACCCGGCGTGCCCGGATCACACCGAGAAAGCCACGCTGTTCAAGCTGCTGGACCCGGAAGCGGAAGAGCTCAAGGCCGGCCGCAGCGGCGTATTCCTCACCGAGCACTACGCGATGTTCCCGGCGGCGGCGGTCAGCGGCTGGTACTTCGCTCACCCGCAGGCGCAGTATTTCGCCGTGGGCAAGATCGACAAGGATCAGGTGCAGAGCTACACCTCGCGCAAAGGCCAGGAGTTGAGCGTGACCGAGCGCTGGCTGGCGCCTAACCTGGGTTACGACAACTAACCCCCTTCCCCTGTGGGGGAGCCTTTTGTGGCGAGGGAGCTTGCTCCCGCTGGACTGCGTAGTAGTCCCATTTTTTGGGGGCGCTTCGCGACCCAACGGGAGCAAGCTCCCTCGCCACAAAGGCTCCCACAGAATTCGTGCCTGTTGTCTATGCTTGCCTCATACACATTCGTGACGAGGGATATATGGACGATCCAGTCGACAACAATAACCACAACAAACCGCCGACCTTCTGGCAGATGCTGCACAGCGTCATGGCGGCGGCATTCGGGGTGCAGAGCGGGAAAAACCGGGCCCGGGACTTCACCCATGGCAAGCCCAGTCATTTTGTGATTCTGGGGATTCTGTTCACGGTGGTGTTCGCCCTGACGCTGTTCGGCATCGTCAAACTGGTGTTGCACCTGGCCGGGATCTGAGCCGGCTCAGTGCATCAGGGTTTGCAGGTTGAACGGGTAGCGGTACGACGTCGGCCGCCCTTTGGCCGAGAGCTTTTTAAAATCCACGTTGTAATCCTGAGTGGCACCCATGGCCAGCAGTCGCCGGGCTTGCGCGTGGTCGATCAGTTGCAATGACGGAATCTGCCGGTCGCGCCCGCCGTACTGGCTGACATCCACCCCCTGGTCGTAGTCATGCAACTGCACAAGCGCCCAACCGCCCAGAGTGAAGTGCCCGCCCAACAACACGCTTAGCCGCCCCTCCAACAGCGCCTGCAACGCGGCCGGTGAATTGTTGATGGCACTGAACAGCACACCCTTGCCCGGCTGACCTCCCGTTTCGGCGTACGCCTGCATGGCGCCGAAAGCCATTTCATCGTTAGCCGACCAGACCAGCGATGTTTGCGGGTAACGCTTGAACAATAACCTGGCCTGTTCATAGGCGCGCTCGCGGGTCCAGCCGCCATACACCAACTGGCGCAACCGCACTTCGGGGTGTTCGGCCAATGCCCGCATCATGCCCTGCTCACGCTGTTGCGCGGCCGGCGTGATTTTCAGGCCGGAAAAGGCCACCAGTTCGACGACCTCACCGGGTGCGACCGGGCCATGCAGGCGAATCAGTTCCTTGAGCATCAGGTAGCCGCCCTCCTCATTGTTGGGCACCAGGCTACCCAGCCAGTCGGGATACTTGTCCGGCTGGGCGCCGAGCAGGCGCATCTGGTCGGCGGTCAGGCCGTTGTTGACCAAAAACAGCTTCACGCCGCTGCCTTGAGCCAGGCGCAGGATTTCGGGGGCGACATACAGCTCGTTGGAGAACACCAGATAGTCCGGCCGACTCGGCCCTTGCAGCGCTTCGCGGGCCTGTTTGAGTGTGGTCTCGGCGTTTCGCTCGGCATACTGGATTTGCAAATCCATGCCCAGGTTCTTGGCCGCGGCCTGCATGAACTGCGAGTAACTGACCCAGAACGTCTCTTGGCTGGTCCCGGGATTGAGGAACAATACGGACGCCGCCTGGGCACACGGTCCCAGGACCGCGCCAAGCGCCAGCACTACACCATAGAAGAACTTCAACATTGATCGTCCGAGCCCCCGAAAATCCGCCGCGCATTATAGCCAGCGAAGTCCCTGGAAACGGCGCATATTCCGGCTTTTTGTCCGACAATCGTCGGCGCCGGGCCCGGACGGGGTCGTTTATTGATGGCTGACCCAGAATACCGCCGTACCCACGACCAGGATGATCAGGAACAGAATCGCCCAGGCATCGACCGTGCTATCGCTTTTCCTTGCTTTGGTTGGGTTGCTCATTGCATCGCCTCTTGTCGGTTTTATCGGTGATTGCATAAAGACTCGAGCACAGTTAAGACGATGATTGCCCGCACGACAAATGAGGGTTTTATCTCAACGACTTTCATTAGTCGTTTTGGTTCTTTGCATATACTCAAACATCACTTTTGCGCATAACTGCAAACTGGTATCTTGCGTCGGCTCCGTTGGGAGTGCGCGGCCGTGCGCGCAGAATTGCCGAGGCAGAATCGGATGAAAGCTTGCGAAAACGCAGCTGTATCCGACCGGCCCAAGCCTGAGAACAGGACTTATATGTACGTATACGACGAGTACGATCAGCGGATCATCGAGGACCGCGTCAAGCAGTTCCGTGATCAGACCCGACGCTATCTGGCAGGCGAGCTGAGCGAAGAAGAATTCCGCCCCCTGCGCCTGCAAAATGGCCTTTATATCCAGCGCTTTGCCCCGATGCTGCGGGTGGCGGTGCCTTATGGCCAACTCACTTCGCGCCAGACGCGAATGATGGCCAAAGTTGCCCGCGACTATGACAAGGGCTACGCCCACATCAGTACCCGGCAGAACGTGCAGTTCAACTGGCCGGCCGTGGAAGACATCCCGGACATCCTGGCTGAGCTGGCGACCGTGCAGATGCACGCAATCCAGACCAGCGGCAACTGCCTGCGCAACGTCACCACCGATCAGTTCGCCGGTGTCGCCGCCGACGAGTTGATCGATCCGCGGCCATGGTGCGAAATCGTCCGTCAGTGGACCACGTTCCACCCGGAATTCGCCTACCTGCCGCGTAAATTCAAGATTGCCATCAACGGTTCGACGTCCGACCGTGCGGCCATCGAAGTCCATGACATCGGCCTCGAGCCGGTGCACAACGCCGCAGGCGAACTGGGCTTCCGTGTGCTGGTCGGTGGCGGCCTGGGCCGTACTCCGGTGGTGGGCGCGTTCATCAACGAATTCCTGCCGTGGCAGGACCTGTTGAGCTACCTCGACGCCATTCTGCGGGTCTACAACCGCTACGGCCGTCGCGACAACAAGTACAAGGCGCGGATCAAGATTCTGGTCAAGGCCCTGACGCCTGAAGTGTTCGCGCAGAAAGTCGATGCGGAAATGGAACACCTTCGCGGTGGCCAGACCACGCTGACCGAGGCCGAAGTGCATCGCGTGGCCAAACACTTTGTCGATCCGGACTACAAGGCTCTGGAAAACCAGACAGCCGAACTGGCCGAGCTCGACAAACAGCACCCGGGCTTCGCCCGCTGGCGCATCCGCAACACCCTGGCGCACAAGAAGCCGGGTTACGTGGCCGTCACACTGTCCCTGAAGCCGACCGGCGTTGCACCGGGCGACATCACCGACAAACAGCTCGATGCCGTTGCCGACCTCGCCGACCGTTACAGCTTCGGTCAACTGCGCACCTCCCACGAGCAGAACATCATTCTGGCCGATGTCGAGCAGAGCCAGTTGTTCGCGATGTGGGGCGAGTTGCGCGAGCAAGGTTTCGCCACACCGAACATCGGTTTGCTGACCGACATCATCTGCTGCCCTGGCGGCGACTTCTGCTCCCTGGCCAACGCCAAGTCGATCCCGATCGCCGAATCGATCCAGCGCCGTTTCGACGACCTGGACTACCTGTTCGACATCGGCGAGCTGGACCTGAACATCTCCGGCTGCATGAACGCCTGTGGTCACCACCACGTCGGCCACATCGGCATTCTCGGAGTGGACAAGAAAGGCGAAGAGTTCTACCAGGTGTCCCTGGGTGGCAGCGCCAGTCGCGATGCGAGCCTGGGCAAGATCCTCGGCCCGTCCTTCGCCCAGGAAGCCATGCCTGATGTGATCGAGAAGCTGATCGACGTGTACATCGAACAACGTACCGAAGACGAGCGCTTCATCGACACTTATCAGCGTATCGGCATCGACCTCTTCAAGGAGCGCGTCTATGCAGCGAATAATTAAGAACAACGAAGTCGTCGACGAAACCTGGCACCTGTTGCCGAAAGATTTCAACATCGACGAGATCAGCAACTGCGACGACCTGATCGTCCCGTTGCACATGTGGCGCGAACACAGCCGCATGCTCATGGCCCGTGATGGCGGCCTGGGTGTGTGGCTGGATGCCGACGAAGAAGCCGAAGAAATCGGTGACGACGTGGCGAACTTCCAGGTTATCGCCCTGAACTTCCCGGCCTTCACCGATGGTCGCAATTACTCCAACGCCCGTCTGCTGCGTGACCGCTATGGTTTCAAAGGCGAACTGCGGGCAATTGGCGATGTGCTGCGCGACCAGCTGTTCTACATGCACCGCTGCGGTTTCGATGCGTTTGCCATTCGCGCCGATAAAGACCCCTACGAAGCCCTTGAAGGCCTCAAGGACTTCTCGGTGACCTATCAGGCCGCCACCGACGAGCCGCTGCCGCTGTTCCGTCGCCGTTGATCGTCACACCTTGAACCCCTTGCGGGGTTCAAGGTTTTTCCCTTACTGCGTGACTATCGGAAATGGTCGTCCCATGGCCTCCCAGTCCCGATAAAACCGGGCACGATCCTCAAGTGCCGTGAACAGCACAAACGGGTTTTCAGGATCAGCCTCAGCCCCTCCGATATCCTGAACCAACTGTGTCCACAGCGCCTCTGAAGCATCGGCATCCCCGAGCAGCCGCCACACTCTCGCCTGTAGCGCCAGGTAGTCGACCCGAAAGTCCGCCGTCAGGCTCATGCCATCCATAATTCTCAAGAACCTGCTGCCAAGGGGCCTGACTGCAAGCCTCTGCCAGACCAATTGTCGCGCCTCTCGCAGCCCTTGATCGCCTTCACGCAACCACTCGATGACATTCCCGTAGTTGGCTCCAGGCTCGCTTAACCACAGGTTGATCCCCGTTCGCCGCCGATGATCGACAAGGCGCAACAAGGTGTCCTCGTCCGTCAACGGATTGCCCTGCAGCATCACACGATCCCTGGCGATGGCCTGGTTCAGAACCCCCTGCGGAACCCGGGTGATCCGGTTATTGCGCAAGTCCAGCGTCGTCAGGTAAGGCTGCTCCATGATGCCAACAGGGCATGTGTTGATCCTTGTGTTACTCAAGTTGAGCCGGCGCAAATCGTTCATTCCCAGCACCAAAGGAGGAACATCCAGTGGATTGTTGCTCAGGTCCAGCGTTTGCAAGTGTGTCAGATCAGTCAGCTGTGAAGCGCTGTGCTGACTGAAAGTCAGGCTTGTCGACCTCAGGTTCAGCGAAGTGAGATGCCGCAGCTGGTTGATCGCAGGAGGTAATGCGCGTCCAGCTTCGTCATTGGTGTTGAAGTGACTCAGATCGACATTTTCCAGGCTCAGGACTTCAAGATTTGGAAAACTCTCAAGAAATCCGTTCAGGCTTTCCTCTTCGGTCAAGTGGAAACTGCGCATCGATAATTCGAGAACGTTGTTGAACCGGACATTCAATACGGGTAACCGGTGGTAATCCTCAAAGTCGAGATCAAGCCTGACACCGCGTACTTGCTCACCTGCCAGGAGAAGCCCCTGCTGGGGTCCGCGCTGCTGCCAAATGGCGACCAGTTCCTCGGCCAATTCATTTCGGGTAGCTCGCTCATAGTGCATTTCCGTCAGCATCAGCTGAATGTTATGAGCCTGAATTTGCGCAGCGTTCATCCCCGCCGCCTCAGGATCACCGGCAACGAGCTGGCGAACACCCATGTGATGGATGTCATCCGCCACCTGATCTATCCAGCCTGTCAGGTCAGTGTTGAGTTGCTGCAGCTGCTGCTTCAGCCACTCAATGTGCGCCTGTGCGTTTAGGCCTTCACGTTGAAGGAGCGCATCAGCCTGGGCATCGGTAAAGTCTGGGTAGACCTCTTTGAGCTGCAGCCTCATCATCTGCTGCGTCAGCGCCTCGGCCTGGGGCGTTCCCGGAAAACCGCCGCCTCTGAGCCCGTGGGCATCGAACGGCAACCCACCGTCCATTCTTTGCAGCCCGAGTATCACCTGTGATCGGGGCAACGCCTGGTTGCTGATGGCGAGTCGCAGTTCGTCGACTGAACCAGGCGACGTCAGGAGCAGCGCTGAACGGTCGTCGTCCGTCAACACGCCGAGAAGCGCCGTATAAAAATCTGTCGGCGAGGCCTGATGCAGATAGTGCTGTCCGACTCTGACCAAGCGCCGGACATCCGTGGCCTCCTGCGCGCCGATGCGGTCCAGCACTCGCCCCGCGACGGATTGATCAAGGACATCGATCCGCAGGTTCCGCGGCCAGCCCGGCAGGTTTTGCAGCGAGTGCAAGGCCAGGATGTCCGAGTCCGGGCTCGCCACCGAACGCAGATAAAGACCTTCATAAGCGCGATTGAGCCGCACATGCTGCTGGTACTGCCGCGCCTTGCTGTCCAGACGCGTGAACACTTGCCTGACCTCGGCCACATCGGGAGCTTGCTGGATATCCACGCCATAGCGGTCGAGCATTTGTTCGATGGCACCTTTGGGCAGCATCGGGTATTGCTGTTGAAACAGCCGCACCCATTCATGTTCCGACTGTTGAAGTGCGGCGTAACGCCTGTTGAACTGCTCAGGCGTGCCGGCCGCCCCCAGATCCTGATCGATCTTGAAGCGACTGATCGTATCCGCCAGTAAAGGCGTTGGTGGACGCCCCGTCTGCATCAGTCGCAGCATGTCATCGTCAATCACACTGACCTTGCCGATCTGTGCCAGGACTTCATCACTGAAAGACGCCACAGTCGGGCCGATTCCGCGGATCAGCTCCACGCGGGAGGACAGCATGGAAACCGGTGGCTCGGGCGTCGGGGCAACGGCGATTTGCGAAGACGGACGTACTGACTCGACGACCGCTTCATCCTTCAGCGCCGCCTGTACAGCGATCGGCAGCGCATTAAGCAAACCGAACACGGTGCGCGACACGCCCTCCGACCGCTCATGTGGTGTTTCACCGTTTACTGCCTGATCAAGACCGTAACCGGCGTCAATAAGCCCGGCCAACGCCAATATGCCTTCGCCTCCTGGGACGAACAACGCCAATGGCCCGAACCGGTTGATCCATTGCACCACCGGTTCGACCACCGCACTTAAATTGTCACGATTGACCTGTGCATCGGTACGAATGCTTTCGATACTGGCGTGGGCGGCCTGCTTCATCGTCAGCACCAATTGCGCAAACGGATCGGTCGCCGATGGTGGATTGTCGTAGCCAATGTAATCGGCGGGGTCCCAGTAGCCGTCGTTATTGAAAAAACCGGCGTTGTTGGTCAGCCGATGCATCGCGGGGTACTGTGCCATGCCGTCCAATGCCGTCAGCACACCCGCATGAAACGTACCGTCCTCGCGATCATCTTCGGCAAAATGGGCGGCCAATGCCTGTTTTGTCTCGCTGAGCTTGCCCTGCGCGACGACCCATTGGTGCAGTTGAGTGGCATCGGTGAATTCGTGCAGCGGGGAAGAGTTGCCAGGGATGTACAGCAGCATTCGGGTACTGGCAGTGTCACGGAACGCCCAGATATCTGTTGCGGTGTAACGGTATAGCTTCAAACGGCCGGCCCTGACGGACAAAGGGGGGCGCGTCGCCGCTTGCAGTTGTTCGATGGTCAGCGTTTCCCACGCCTGACCGGGCGGCAAGCCAGCCGCCTCCATCGCGAGCTCAAGTCCTTTTTGCGACAGGCAGCGCTCCTTGAACTGCAACCAGGCCGTCATCACAAACGCTGCTTTGACCGATGTCCTCAAGGCGTACGAACTGGACGCAGTGAGCACCTCGTCAGAGGGCCAGACCTTTTCAAGATAGGTCTCGTACACGTGCTTGAAGTCCAGCTCCCAGACCCATTTCTTGAAATCGACCGGCCTCAGCTTCAGTTGTGAGGCGGGACCGTAAGTCTGCGGCGCCGTTTGCCGATAGATGCCTTCATAGGTGTCGTGATTGCCGCTGCCGTAATCAGCGAACTCGTCGACATGCTCGACAATCCGCACCGTCGGGCCGACGTCCGGCGGTGTGTACAGACCAAAGGCGGTTTCAGCAAAACGCCCGTCCCCAACCGTCTGGTAATTTGAAAGCAGCGCTTGCAACAGCGACCGCGAGCTCGCCACCTGACCCTGCTGGAAACCGTTCTCTTCAGGGTGGCCCTTGTAGTGGTAATCGAGGGTGACCATCAAGGTCGTCTGCGGGTCGATGTCCTGCCCCCATTTTTCCTTGATCAGGTGTTCGCCCAACTGGCCGGGGGTTTGGGGGAGAGCGATGTCCAGTGCAGCTTTCAGTTCGTCGCGCATTCGCAACGATGGGGCTGGATGAGGTGCGGCAACGTGGCGAAGGAGCTCATTCATGGTGCAATCCATTGCAGTCAATTCAGGTCTATCACCCTACCCCACCTGACTCCACACGAAAGCGCGACCGATCGGCAATGGCATTAGGAAAATTCGTTATTTCTTGCAGGTGAGTGGACACCTTCCGAAGGTCAAAAAAAACCGTGGGCAATCCACGGTTTTTTTACTGACGGTGATGCCTGGTACGGTTACCAGAAGCGTTGCTGGGTCAACCGGCTCCACCAGCTCAGCAATACACGATCGATCGAACCGCTGGCCGCCATGCCGATGCGCTCCTGCAGGGTTTTACGTTCGGCGTAATGCAAATGATAGAGCTCGGACTGTTTAGCACGCTCAGCGAGGTATTCGTCGCTGGTCTTGAGCTCGTCCACCAGTTGCTTGTCGAGTGCCGAAACACCGAGCCAGATTTCCCCGGTGGCCACTTCGTCGATAGCCAGTTGCGGGCGATAGCGCGAAACGAAGTTCTTGAACAGCTGATGGGTGATGTCCAACTCTTCCTGGAATTTCTCCCGGCCCTTCTCGGTGTTTTCGCCAAACACTGTCAGGGTGCGCTTGTACTCACCGGCCGTGAGCACTTCGAAGTCGATGTCATGCTTTTTCAGCAGGCGATTGACGTTGGGCAACTGCGCCACCACGCCGATCGAGCCGAGAATCGCGAACGGAGCGCTGATAATTTTCTCGCCGATGCACGCCATCATGTAGCCGCCGCTGGCCGCGACCTTGTCGATGCACACGGTCAACGGCACGCCGGCCTCGCGAATGCGCGCCAGTTGCGAAGACGCCAGGCCATAGCTGTGAACCATGCCACCGCCGCTCTCCAGCCGTAGCACCACTTCATCCTTTGGCGTGGCGAGGGTCAGCAGCGCGGTGATTTCGTGGCGCAGGCTTTCAGTAGCCGACGCCTTGATGTCACCGTCGAAATCCAGCACGAACACCCGCGGCTTGGCCTCGGGTTTCTTCTTTTGCTTTTTCTCGGTTTTAGCCTGGGATTTGCGCAAAGCCTTGAGCTGGTCCTTGTCGAGCAAGGTTTGCTCCAGGCGTTCGCGCAGCCCTTTATAGAAATCATTGAGTTTGCTGACTTGCAGTTGGCCGGTCGACTTGCGCCGACCTTTGCTGCGCAACGCCGCAAAACTGGCCAGGACCACCAGAATGGCGATCACCAGTGTCACGGTTTTAGCCAGGAAACTGGCGTACTCGGACAAAAACTCCACAGAGACTCCTTCAACACGATGCGCGGCATGAACACGCGCGGGATACCTCCAGCATACCCATGAGCCGGCCCGACGACCACTAGCAGCAGGCCTGTAACGGGCATTTCAAACAAGCGTATGTTTTTTCATTGACAGCTCACCGCCATCCTCATAACCTCGCCAAACCTTCAACGTACCGGGATGACGCGGACGTGGGCAGCATCTACTTGATTCGACATGGCCAGGCCTCCTTTGGTGCAGACGACTATGACGTTCTGTCGCCGACCGGTATTCGCCAGGCAGAAGTCCTCGGCCGGCACCTGGCCGAACTCGGTGTCAGCTTCGATCGCTGTCTGTCGGGCGACCTGCGCCGTCAGCAACATACGGCCACCAGCGCGCTGGAACAGCTCGCCGCCGTCGGTTTGCCGGTACCGACACTGGAAATCGATTGCGCTTTCAACGAATTCGACGCCGACGCGGTGATCCGCGCCCTGCTGCCGGCCATGCTGGAAGACGAGCCCGAGGCGCTGGAGATCTTGCGCAACGCCGCGCAAAACCGTGCCGAGTTCCAACGCATCTTCGCCCTGATCATCGAGCGCTGGCTCGCCGGCACCTTTGACACACCGGGCCTGGAAAGCTGGCTGGGCTTCGTCGATCGTGTACAGGCTGGCCTGCAGCGGCTGCTCGAAAATGCCGACAACACCCAGAAAATCGCCGTGTTCACCTCCGGCGGCACCATCACTGCCCTGCTCCACCTTATTACGCAAATGCCTGCCCGGCAGGCCTTTGAGCTGAACTGGCAAATCGTCAACACCTCGCTCAACCTGCTCAAGTTTC
Organism: Pseudomonas sp. B21-019; assembly: GCF_024749225.1. NCBI lineage: Bacteria > Pseudomonadati > Pseudomonadota > Gammaproteobacteria > Pseudomonadales > Pseudomonadaceae > Pseudomonas > Pseudomonas sp. B21-019. Next base: position 2,495,569 of record NZ_CP087193.1, on the reverse strand, counting down.
GTGGCCGCGAGGTGGCCCTGGCTTCCTTCAACAGTCACACGCACCTGCAACTGCTGAAGGCCCCGGAACTCATCACGTTTCGTTGATTCCGGACTATTGTGACCCTGGCTGTATTCACCCAGCTCTTATTACCCAAGAAAGGATCGAACCATGACCTCCGTAGCTGATGCCGTACAAGCAATGAAAGCCAAGTTCAACCCAGCCGCTGCTGCCGGTCTGGACCTGGTATTCGGTTTCCGCATCGACGACACCAAGAACTTCTCGCTGATCGTCAAAGACGGCACCTGTGAGCTGCAAGAAGGCGAAAACCCGGACGCCCAGGTGACTCTGGTCATGGACGGCGAAACCCTGGAAGGCATCGTCGACGGTTCGACCGACGGCATGCAAGCGTTCATGGGCGGTAAACTGCGCGCTGAAGGCGACATGATGCTGGCCATGAAACTGTCCGAGCTGTTCCCAGGCTAAGGCGACGGCTCCCGCTACCGGGAGCCTCTCTGGCTGCATGCGAATCCCGCCCCTCGTGGCGGGATTCGTCGTTTTTCACCCTCGGAAAACGGCTATCTGTGGATATGCCGACTATATTCCTTCTGGCCGCATGCGTCAGACATCGGCTGTTTGCCCTCGCTTCTTTTATGAAGAACTGTGTGGAGAGCACTGCCATGAGCCCACCTGACGAGCACAATGACTTCAGTCGCCGCCGTGTACTGCAAGGTCTTTCGGCAGGCGCCATCGGTGCCTGGATCAGTCCGCTAACCGCAGGGAGTAAAACCATGCCCGACACCCCCGCCGACCTGATTCTGTACAACGGACGCCTGCACACCGTCGACCGCAAGAAACCCCAGGCCAGCGCCGTCGCGATCAAGGACGGGCGCTTTGTGGTGGTCGGCAGCGATGCCCAGGCCATGGCCCTGCAAGGCCCCGGCACACAAATCGTTGACCTGCATGGCCGCACAGTGATTCCCGGCCTCAACGACTCGCACCTGCACCTGATCCGTGGCGGCCTGAACTACAACCTCGAATTGCGCTGGGAAGGCGTGCCGTCCCTGGCCGATGCCTTGCGCATGCTCAAGGATCAGGCCGACCGCACACCCACGCCGCAATGGGTGCGGGTGGTCGGTGGCTGGAACGAGTTCCAGTTTGCCGAAAAACGCATGCCGACCCTTGAAGAACTGAACAAAGCCGCGCCGGACACTCCGGTATTCGTCCTGCACCTCTACGACCGCGCCCTGCTCAACCGTGCCGCACTGAAAGTGGTCGGCTACACCCGCGACACGCCGAACCCGCCGGGCGGCGAGATCCAGCGCGATGCCAATGGCGACCCCACCGGCATGCTGATCGCCCGCCCGAATGCGATGATCCTCTACTCGACCCTGGCCAAGGGGCCGAAGCTGCCACTGGAATATCAGGTCAACTCGACCCGCCAGTTCATGCGCGAACTCAATCGACTGGGTGTCACCAGCGCCATCGATGCCGGCGGCGGTTATCAGAATTACCCGGACGACTATCAAGTCATCCAGCAATTGGCCAAAGACCAACAGCTCACGGTGCGCATTGCCTACAACCTGTTCACCCAGAAACCCAAGGAAGAACTGACCGACTTCAAGAACTGGACCAGCACTTCCCATTACGGCCAGGGCGATGACTTCCTGCGGCACAACGGCGCCGGCGAGATGCTGGTGTTCTCGGCAGCGGATTTCGAAGACTTCCTCGAACCACGCCCGGACCTGCCGCAAACCATGGAGCAGGAGCTGGAACCGGTGGTGCGGCATCTGGTGGAGCAGCGCTGGCCCTTCCGTTTGCACGCCACCTACAACGAATCCATCGGCCGCATGCTCGACGTGTTCGAGAAGGTCAACCGCGATATTCCGTTCAACGGTTTGCCGTGGTTCTTCGATCACGCCGAAACCATCACCCCCCGGAACATCGAACGGGTCAAGGCCCTGGGTGGCGGCATCGCCATTCAGGACCGCATGGCGTTCCAGGGCGAATACTTCGTCGACCGTTACGGCGCCAAAGCGGCCGAAGCCACGCCACCTATCGCACGAATGCTCGCCGAGGGCGTACCCGTGGGCGCCGGCACCGATGCCACGCGCGTCTCCAGCTACAACCCCTGGACCTCGCTGTACTGGCTGGTCAGCGGTCGCACCGTCGGCGGGCTGGCGCTCTACCCGCAAGGCTTGAGCCGCGATACCGCACTGGAACTGTACACCCACGGCAGCGCCTGGTTTTCCTCCGAACAAGGCAAGAAAGGCCAGATCAAAGTCGGGCAACTGGCGGACCTGATTGCGCTGTCGGCGGACTACTTTCACATCGAAGACGAAGCCATAAAGTGGATCGAGTCGGTGCTGACCATTGTCGACGGCAAGATCGTCCACGGTAGCGTCGAGTTCGAAAAACTGGGGCCTCCGCCAATCCCGGTGGTGCCTGAGTGGTCGCCGGTGGTGAATGTACCGGGGCACTGGAAACCCCTGGCGCCAATGACCGCGCAAGTGCACCAGTGTGTGGGCGCTTGCGCGGTGCATGCCCACAGCCATGAACGGGCGCGGTTGTCGTCGGCGCCGGTCAGTGACTTTCAAGGGTTCTGGGGGGCGTTTGGCTGTTCGTGTTTTGCGTTTTGAAAAGAGAAAAGATCGTCCGAACGCGGCCCGAGCCTTCGGACGAACTTTTGATTTTGAGCCTCTGCAACACTCGCTGACACAAGCTTGATCTCGATCAGTTGCCCTCCCCCCCACACTCTCTACTATCGCTCTTCCATCGAAGGCCAAGGACGGCTCATCGGGAGCCTGCGGCCGATCATTCTCAAGGAAGAGTCAATCATGCGGTCATTGAAAATCATTCTGCTGGCATCGGCGTTCAACGGCCTGACCCAGCGGGCCTGGCTGGACTTGCGTCAGGCCGGTCACTCACCCAGCGTGGTGCTGTTCACCGATGAAGACTCGGTGTGCGAACAGATTGAACACTCCGGCGCCGATCTGGTGATCTGCCCGTTTCTCAAGGATCGGGTACCGCAGCAACTGTGGAGCAACCTCAAGCGCCCTGTGGTGATCATTCATCCGGGCATCGTCGGCGACCGTGGCGCCAGTGCGCTGGACTGGGCGATCACCCGTGAACTCAACCGTTGGGGCGTGACCGCGTTGCAAGCGGTGGAGGAAATGGACGCCGGGCCGGTCTGGGCCACTTGTGAATTCAACCTGCCTCAGGGTCTGCGCAAGTCCGAGTTGTACAACGGGCGCGTCAGCGACGCGGCAATCGCCTGCATCCGCGAAGTCGTGGAAAAGTTTATCGACGGTTTCGAGCCAGTGCCTTTGGACTACAGCCAACGCCATGTGATTGGCCGCTTGCAGCCGAACATGAAGCAAGCTGACCGGATCTTCAGCTGGCACGACAGCGCACACTTCATCAAACGCAGCATCGACGCCGCCGACGGTCAGCCTGGCGTATTGGCCAGCCTGGCCGGCGGTCAGTATTACCTGTATGACGCTCATCTGGATTCGCGTAGCGGCACGCCGGGAGAGATTCTCGCGGTGCACGACGATGCGGTGCTGGTCGCGACCGGTGATCACAGCCTGTGGATCGGTTCGCTGCGACGCAAACCCCGGCCCGGCGAAGAAACCTTCAAGCGTCCGGCCCGGCATGTGCTCGCCGAACAGCTTGCGCAAGTCCCGACCCTTGATTGGTCGATCGCCTCTCAGCCGTTTAACAACGAAAGCTATCAACCGATCCGCTATCGCGAGTCGGGGCATGTCGGCGAGCTGACCTTCGAGTTTTACAACGGCGCCATGAGCACCGAACAGTGCCAACGACTGGTGGAGGCCCTGCGCTGGGCCAAGTCCCGGAACACCCAAGTGCTGCTGATCAAGGGTGGACGCGGCAGTTTCTCCAACGGCGTGCACCTCAATGTGATCCAGGCCGCAGCGGTTCCGGGGCTGGAAGCCTGGGCCAATATTCAGGCGATCGACGACGTCTGCCAGGAACTGCTCGACGCCCGGCAACTGGTGGTCAGCGGCCTGACCGGCAATGCCGGGGCCGGTGGCGTGATGCTGGCGCTGGCTGCCGACATCGTCTTCGCCCGGTCCGAGATCGTGCTCAATCCCCATTACAAAACCATGGGCCTGTACGGCTCCGAATACTGGACCTACAGCCTGCCCCGCGCCGTCGGCCCGGCGATGGCGGAAAAACTCACCGAAGACTGCCTGCCGATCAGCGCCACCCAGGCCTTGCAGTTAGGCCTGGTCCAGGAAATCGGCCCGCGCTGTCCGGACGAGTTTGGCCTGTGGCTGTTGCAGCGCGCCAATGGAGCGTTGAGTGATCCGGCGTACCAGGCGGTGCGTGAGCGTAAAAACCGGTTCGATACTCAATTGATGCAGCACTGCCGCAATGCCGAGCTGGAAGAAATGCACCAGGACATGGTGAAAAACCGTAAACAGTTCGCCGAGAAGTGCCGTAACTTTGTGCTCAAGCGCAAGGCGTGTGGCACACCGCAGCGGTTGGTGGCCGATTGGGCGGTGGTGAAGGAGATTGAGTTAGCGGACTGATTGTTTGGCACGAGATGATTAGGTCGGGCAGTGAAATCTGTGGCGAGGGAGCTTGCTCCCGTCCGGCTGCGCAGCAGCCGTAAACCATCCGATGAGATGCATCTGAAACAGGCTTGGGGCCGCTTCGCGCCCCAGCGGGAGCAAGCTCCCTCGCCACAGACGGTATCGGAAGACCATGGCTGCTCTTACAATGCCCGCACCTCCCTCATCGGCCTGCCCATGGACATCGACCTCGCCCGCACCTTTCTGGAAATTGTCCGCCACGGCAGCCTGGCCGCGGCGGCTGAAAAGCTGCACGTCACCCAGACCGCGATCACTGCCCGGGTGCAGAAGCTCGAAAGTCAGCTGGGCAGCACGCTGTTCGTGCGCAATCGCGCCGGTGCGCGCCTGACGCCGAACGGCGAAGCTTTTGTGGTTTACGCCAATCAACTGGTGCAGACCTGGGAAGCCGCTCGTCGCGACTTGCCGCTGCCCGAGGGCTACCGCGACGTGCTGCACATCGGTGGCGAGGTCAGCCTGTGCAACCCGCTGATGCTCAGTTGGGCCGGGGAACTGCGCGAGAAGATTCCCAGCCACGCCCTGCGCATGGAAATCCGCGACGGCGAAAACCTGCTGCGCCAACTGGAGTTGGGGGTGTTGGATGCGGCGCTGGTCTATCAGCCCGAATACTGGCCACGCCTGCAAGTCGAGCAGGTGCTGGAAGAAAAACTGATCCTGGTACGCTTGGCCGGAAAACCCGATCCTTACGTGTATATCGACTGGGGCCCGGATTTCCGTCGTCAGCACGATGCGGCGCTGCCGGAAAAAGCCAAGGCAGCCCTGAGTTTCAACCTCGGCCCGCTGGCCTTGCAATACATCCTGGAAAACGGCGGCAGCGGCTATTTCCGCACTCGGGTGGTCCAGAGTTACCTGGAAAACGGCTTGTTGGAACAGGTGCCCAAAGCTCCGGAGTTCAGCTACCCGACCTATCTGGTTTACTCCAGGGACCGCGACTCGGCGACCCTGCAACGTGCATTCGACCTGCTGCGTGAAGTGATCAATACGGACGACGACTGGTCCCAGCGCTGGAACCCGCTGACCTGACACCATACGGGCGTCTTGCACCGGAGCATGGCGCTTGTGTCCTCAAGGTTCGGCCTGCCTGTGCGGCGGGATCGGCTAATCTGCTGGTTATAACAATAACCACAGGTGAACTCAGTGAGGCAGACCACCGAAGCGTTCCGCGCGCGCTACCGTGCCGATATTCATCCGCTCTACAACCCTTGGTTGCACGGTGCCTTTGTGTTGCTGTTCGGGTTGCTGGCCATCGGTGGGTTCTGGAGCACGGTGCATCAGGTGCAACCGCTGGAATGGCTGGCGGTGCCGCTGACCCTGTTGTTTTTCAACTTAGGCGTGTACGTCGTGCATCGGCATCTGGGGCACCACAAAAAGAGCCTGGCGCGGATGTTCTACGCCCGTCACGCCGGTGACCATCACAGCTTTTTCACCCCCGGCCACATGACCTGTGACAGTGCCCGGGACTGGCGGGTGATTCTGTTTCCAGCCTGGCTGATCGTGTTGCACACCCTCGTCATCACGGCGCCTGTCTGGTGGCTGCTGGCTCAGTTCAATAGCAACGTCGCGGGGCTGTTTGGCGGCTGCATGGTGCTCGGTTACCTGACCTACGAGGTGTTCCATGCCTGCGAACATCTACCGCCCGGCAACCCGGTGACGCGTTTGCCGTGGATCCGCCAGATGCGCCGTCTGCATGAGCTGCATCACCGTCGTGAGCTGATGCAGGAGCGCAATTTCAATATCGTGTTGCCCCTGATGGACTACCTGTTCGGCACCCTCTACTGGGAACCGGAACAAACGCCCCCGCACACGACGAGAACGTCCATGACCCGTATGCAGCATGTGATCGACATCGCTGGAAACCCAGTGGCTGTGCTCGCCTACGCCAGCACCGCGACCCATTGGCCGCAGTGGCATCCGTCCTCCCTCAAGGTCGACGGGCAGAGCGGGCCGTTGTATGCCGGAGCACGGTTCGAGGAAGACATTCGGGCCGGCGGGCGTGAGGGGCACTTGAGCTGGGAAGTCGACGAATACCTGCCCGGACGCCGCTGGAGGGCTCAGGCCCGGGGCGATCATGGTCTGTCGTTGGTGGTGACTTACGAGTGTGAGGTTGAGGGCGATGACACGCGGTTTGTCCGCACCCTGGAGTATCACTTCAGCGGCCTGGGGATGCGCATTGCCAATCGCCTGTTGCTCAAGCGGCGCATCGAGCGCGAATCGGCGGAGTCGATGCTGGCGTTACGCGAGATGGCGCATAAACATCTGGCCCTGGCAGGAGTCAGCGCATGAAAAGACCCCTCAAGTTTCGGCATTTATTGCTGCTGCTGATCATCGTGATCAGCGCCTTGCTGTTTCTATTGCCGACCAAGGTTCAACCGGTAGCCTGGACACCGCTAACGGCGCCCTCCCTCGTCGATGGCATCTACGCCGACAATCAGCGACTCAAAGGCGTGAAACGTGTCGGTGCTGCTGACATCGACGGCCCTGAGGCGTTGCTGCTGGAGAAAGACGTCCTTATCACCGGCCTGCATGACGGCCGGTTGATTCGCACCAGCCTCGACGGCAAAACCACCCAGGTGCTGGCCGATACCGGCGGCAGGCCGCTGGGCCTGGCGCGGCACCCCAATGGTTTGTTGGTGATCGCCGACGGGGTCAAAGGTTTGCTGTCGCTCGACACTCAGGGCCGGTTGATTCCATTGACCACCACGGCCAACAACCTGCCCTTCGGTTTTACCAATGACGTGGCCATCGACAAGCCCGGGCATTACGCTTATTTCAGCGACTCCTCCAGCCGTTGGGGCTACGGCAAGGACGGCGAGGCGATCATTGAGCACGGTGGCGACGGCCGTTTGCTGCGTTATAACTTCCAGACCGGCATTACGGCGGTCCTGCTGGACAAACTGGAGTTCGCCAACGGCGTGACACTGGGGCCGGACGACGCGTTTGTGCTGGTCAATGAAACCGGCGCCTATCGCATCAGCCGCTATTGGCTGACCGGGCCGAAAGCCGGCACCCACGATCTGTTCATCGACAATTTGCCCGGGCTGCCGGACAACCTGGCATTCAATGGCCGCGACCGTTTCTGGGTGGCACTGTATGCACCGCGCACTGCACTGCTCGACACCACGGCGCCCTACCCTCTGGTACGCAAAATGATCGTGCGGGCGATGACTATCCTGCCCAAACCCCTGGAGAAACGCGCCTTCGTCCTGGGCCTGGACCTCGACGGCAAAGTGATTGCCAATCTGCAGGACGCCAGCAGCGGCAACTACTCACCCATCACCACCGTGCGCGAATATGGGGACTGGTTGTATCTGGGGTCGCTGAAAGCGCGGCATATGGCGCGGTTGCCGTTGAGTGCAACATTGAAATAGAGGGTGTAGCCAAAAGATCGTCCGAAGGCTCGGGTCGCGTTCGGACGATCTTTTGATTTTGAATCAACGCAGATCTCGTATTGATCCCCGTTCCAATTGTTCAGTCACCGGTCGTCGGTGATTCTGCACAGCGTCTCAGGACGGCGTCTTAAGTCGCTCAGCGATCTTGTCCTTGACCTGCACACGCTTCTCCTTGAGCTTCTTCAGTACCTCATCGCTGGGCGCATCCGATTGTGCGGACTCGGCCTTCACCACCTCTGCGTCCGCCTGGATGTACTTGTTGAGCAGTGAATCCAGTAACGGATCCTTGGTGCGTTTTTGCTGGATCTCTTCCTTCGTGCAGCGCAAGTCCTGATAAAGGTCATGGGTCACCGGCATGGAACACCTCCGTTTGTTAATCGGTGGCAAACGTGATCGATGGCGTTCGCCAACTATCAGAATGGCCTCGCTTACCCGGTTCTGTCGACCGTCTATCAGACCAGCGGTGTCCGTTCGTCGTCCTGTCGCCAACGCGATATCCCCCTTGCCCGAGCACCTGGAAAGCCCCCCTTGAATCAACCACCGAGTACCGTACGAACCATTCGTGTCAGCGCCTCGGGACCATAAGGTTTACTCAGCAGATAAGTGTCGGAGCTGAGTTGGTGATCGCGCGAAATGATGTCGCGGGTGTGTCCGGAGGTAAACAGCACCGCCACTGGAGGGTTTTGCACCTTGGCCCAGGCGGCCAGGTCCGGGCTTTTGATCAAGCCGGGCATGACCACGTCGGTGAAGATCAGGTCCACTGTCGCGCCGTCGAGCAACATCTGCATCGCCAGGTCACCGTTGGCCGCAGTCAGAACCTGATAGCCCTCTTCGCACAACAAGTCCACGGCCGAACTGCGCACCGCTTCGTTGTCCTCGACCACCAGAATGGTTTCATGCCCGCCCCGGTGCTGCGGAGCATGGCGCATTGTTTCGTCAGGCAACGGGCGCAAGCTGCGAGGGAAATACAGCTGCACCCGAGTGCCCCGCCCGACGACACTGGAAATCTCGATATGCCCGCCGCTCTGTTTGACGAACCCGAACACCATACTCAACCCCAGGCCGGTGCCTTGACCATCAGCCTTGGTGGTGAAAAACGGCTCGAAGGCCTGTGCAAGCACTTGCGGCGGCATGCCGACGCCTGAGTCCGCCACCGTCAGGCAGACATAATCGCCAGCGACGATGCCCTTGCCGGCGCAAAACTTGCGGTCGAGGACGATGTTCTCTGCGCTCAGGGCAATGGTCCCCTCGCCGTTCATGGCATCTCGGGCGTTGATCGCAAGGTTGAGAATGGCGTTTTCCAGTTGATTGCAGTCCACGTAGAGGCGCCATGGATCGTCAGGTGCGGACACCTTGATCTGGATCGTCTCTCCCAGCGCACGTTGCAATAATTCCCCGAGGTCTTCGAAGATCTGCCGTGGGTCGCATACGGCCGGTGACAACGGCTGACGTCGGGCAAAAGCGAGTAATTGCGAAGACAATTTGGCCCCGCGCTCGACTGCGGCAATCGAGGCGCCGACCCGGCGCTGCACGTTGGCGTTGTCCGGCTCGTGACGCGCCAGCAAGTGCAGGTTGCCGGCGATCACCTGTAACAGGTTGTTGAAGTCATGGGCCACCCCGCCGGTGAGACCACCAATGGCTTCGAGCTTCTGTGATTGACGCAGCTGCTCTTCGGCCGCCAGCCGCGCCTCGACTTCTTCAGCGACTCGTTGCTCCAGGTTGCGGGTGAACTTGAGCAAGGACTCTTCGGCAATCTTGCGTTCGTGGATGTCGATCAACACCCCGGGAAAGCGCAACGCTTCACCTTGCTCATTGAACTCGCAACACCCGCTGGCGAGCACCCACAGGTAACTGCCATCGGGACGCAGAACCCGATATTCGGCGTTATAGGGCACGCCGGTTTCCACCGACTGATTCATCCGCTCCCGGGCCCAGCTGCGATCATCGGGATGGATCTGCATTTGGGCGATGGCCGGTGGCAGGTTGGCCAGGTCCTGGCCTGGCGGATAGGAAAACGTGCGGGCGAATCGCTCGTCGCCCGATAGCACATCAGCCTTGATGTCCCAGACAAACGAGCCGAGCAAAGCCCCGGCATTGAGGGCCAGGCGAACCCTTTCATTGTCGGCACGGTAGGCGTTTTCGGCTTCCTGGCGTCGGCGTTCGGAAATCACATGGTCAGTGGTTTCGACCACCATTGCCATGACCCCGGCGGGACACCCGTCATCATCGGCGACCGGGCTGTAGTAAAGGTCCATCCAGACGTCTTCGGGAACGCCGTCGCGCAGCAATACCAGGGCTTTGTTGTGATAGGACAAGGTGCCGCCCGCAAGGCAGGTGTCCACCACTTGCCGATTGAATTCGGCGACCTCCGGCCAGCCCAACTCCACCGGGGAGCCCAGCAGGTAAGGATGGCGGCCACCGGCAAATCTTGAGTAGGCGTCGTTATAGATCATGTAACCGGGGCGGCCCCACAGCATCACCATCGGCAGCGGTGAAGCAAGCAGTAACTGCACCGCGCTGCACAGACTCCCGGGCCAGGTGTCGATGCGACCGAGTTCGGTCAGGCTCCAGTCGAACGCACGGATACGTTCGGCCATTTCGCCGCTCCAGCCGGTACATCCGTGGCTATTGTCTAGAAACTGCATCGACTGGCCTATGCCTTGTGAATGACATGTTTTCAGGCAGTGCGAGGAGACTGTGCGTGCCCGTTTGTTTTCGAGCATCGCCGACGCCAATGGTTTCATAGGTATAGCTGATTCTCGACCGGACTCTATCGCAACCGTATTTCGGAGAACGTGATTGCTTCTGTAGGAGCTGCCGCAGGCTGCGATCTTTTGATTTTGCTTTTTAAAGGTCAAGATCAAAAGATCGCAGCCTTCGGCAGCTCCTACGCATGTATTCAGTCAATGTTGAGGCTCAGCGGAAATCCCGGCTGCGCACATGGATACCGTCGAGCAATGAACTCAGGTCGCTCAAGCGTCCGGCAATCAGGTGCCGCACCTCGCCCACCTTTTCCCAGCGCCCGTCGACCTTGAGCAATTGCGAGCCGACCAATACCTGCCGTTGCCGTTCGGCCAGGTCGCGCCAGACCACCACGTTGACGTTGCCGAATTCGTCTTCAAGCGTCACGAAGGTCACACCGCTGGCGGTTCCCGGACGCTGCCGACCGGTGACCAGCCCGGCGACGCTGACCGGACGCCCATGCTCGACCATCAGCAATTCCCTGGAGCTGCGACAGCGCCGGGCCTTGAGTTCCCCCCGCAGCAACGCCAGCGGATGCGGGCCGAGGGTGCTGCCGACACTGGCGTAATCGGCTTGCAGGTCCTCGCCCACGGTGGGTTTGGGCAGCTCCACTGCCGGCTCTTCCTGACTCGGCAGACCGGCAAACAAACCGAGCTGCTTCTGCACCCCCGCCACCTCCCAGCGCGCCCGATGCCGGTCACCGGCCAGCCCGCGCAGTGCACCGGCATCAGCCAGTTGTTCCTGGGCGCGAGCATCGAGTCGTGCCCGTTCGCCAAGGTCGGCGATGTCGGCAAACGCCCCTTTCGACCTTGCCATCTCGATGCGCCGGGCATCGTCTTCGCGAAAGCCCTTGATCATTCGCAGCCCCATGCGAATCGCCGGCTGCGCGCCGATGATCGGTTCCAGGCTGCAATCCCAGTCGCTGGCCCGCACGTCCACCGGGCGAATCTGCAAATGATGGCGACGGGCGTCCTGGAGAATCTGGTCCGGGCTGTAGAAACCCATGGGCCAGCTGTTGATCAGCGCACAGGCGAAAGCTGCCGGCTCGTGGCATTTCAACCAGCAACTGGCGTAGGTCAGCAAGGCGAAACTGGCGGCGTGGGATTCGGGAAAACCGTAATCGCCGAAGCCTTTGATCTGCTCGAAGATCTGCGCGGCGAACTCCGCCGTGTAGCCGTTTTTCTTCATACCGTCCGCCAAACGTTCCTTGTGCGGTTCCAATCCGCCATGGCGTTTCCAGGCCGCCATGGAGCGGCGCAATTGATCGGCCTCGCCGGGGCTGTAGTCGGCGGCGACAATCGCGATCTGCATCACCTGTTCCTGGAACAGCGGCACGCCCAGCGTACGCTTGAGCACCGCTTCAAGTTCTTTCGACGGGTATTTCACTTCTTCTTCGCCCTTACGCCGCCGCAGATAGGGATGCACCATCCCCCCCTGAATCGGCCCCGGACGAACGATCGCCACCTCGATCACCAGATCGTAGAAGTTCTTGGGTTTGAGCCTGGGCAGCATCGACATCTGTGCCCGGGACTCGATCTGGAACACCCCGATGGTGTCCGCATGGCCAATCATCTCGTAGGTTTGCGGGTCTTCGGCCGGCACCGTCGCCAGGCTCAGGTCACGGCCTCGGTGCCGACGCAGCAGATCGAAACAACGGCGAATCGCGCTGAGCATGCCCAGCGCCAGAATATCGACCTTGAGCAGCCCGACCGCATCCAGATCGTCCTTGTCCCACTGGATGATGGTGCGTTCGGCCATGGCGGCGTTTTCCACCGGCACCAGGCTGTCCAGAGGCTGCTCGGAAATCACAAAACCGCCAGGGTGCTGAGACAGGTGCCGGGGAAAACCGATCAGTTGCTGGGTCAGGCTCAGCACTCGACGCAACACCGGGCTATCGGGATCGAACCCCCCTTCACGCAGACGCTCGACGGGCGGCGCCTGATTACTCCAGTGGCCGCAACAGTCGGCCAGGGCGTTGACCTGATCCGGCGGCAAACCCAACGCCTTGGCCACGTCGCGGATTGCGCCGGCACCGTGGTAAGTGCTGACCACCGCCGTCAGCGCCGCACGAGCCCGGCCATAACGCTGAAACACATACTGCAGGACTTCTTCGCGCCGCTCATGCTCGAAATCCACGTCGATATCCGGCGGTTCGTTGCGCTCCCTGGAGAGAAAGCGCTCGAACAGCAGCGTGCTGCGATCCGGGTCGATCTCCGTGATCCCCAGCACGAAGCACACCGCCGAGTTGGCGGCAGAACCGCGGCCCTGACAAAGGATGTGTTGCTGGCGGGCGAAATTCACAATGTCGTGAACCGTCAGGAAATAACTCTCGTACCCCAGCTCGGCAATCAGCTCCAGTTCTTTGTCGATCTGCGCCAACACCTCGGCCTTGGGGCTTTTTTCCCAGCGCCAGCGAATCCCCTTTTCTGCCAGCACCCGCAGCCAGGACGTGGCCGTGTGCCCCTCGGGCACCAGTTCCCGGGGATATTGATAACGCAACTGACCGAGGTCGAAAGTACAGCGTCGGGCGATGTTCAGGGTCTCGTCGAGCAGCGCCTGCGGGTAGAGATCGCGCAAGTCGTCGAGGCCGCGCAAATGCCGTTCGCCGTTGGGGTGCAGACGCAACCCGGCCTCGGCCACCGGCAGGTGATGGCGGATCGCGGTCATGGTGTCCTGCAAGGCGCGCCGGCCCCGGGTGTGCATGTGTACATCGCCGCTGGCCACCGCCGGGATTCGCAGCTCCCGCGCCAGGGTTAGCAGCGCCGCCAGTCGCCGGGTGTCGTCCTGCCCGCGATGTAACTGAACGCTCAACCACAGGCGCTCGGCGAAGGTCTGCTTCAGCCAATGGCCCTGCGCAAAATCATCGACGGCGTCCGGCGCCCACAACGCCAACAGCCCCGGCAACGGCTCGCTGAAATCCTCCCGCAGCACCTGATACTGGCCTTTCTGCGTGCGGCGTCTGGCGCGGGTAATCAGTCGGCACAGGGCTTGATAACCTTCGAGGTTTTCCACCAGCAGCACCAGTTTCGGGCCATTTTCGATACGTATTTCGCTGCCGATGATCAGCGGCAACTCCACGGTCTTGGCCGCCTGCCAGGCACGGACGATACCCGCCAGCGTGCATTCGTCGGTGATTGCCAGCGCTTGATAGCCCTGCTTTTTCGCCCGTTGAAAAAGCTCAAGCGCACTGGAGGCACCGCGCTGGAAACTGAAGTTGGACAGGCAGTGCAGCTCGGCATAGTCGACGCTCATGCGAACCAGCCTTGCAGCCACAACGGACCGTCTTCGCCCACCGCCCGATAGGCCCAACCCTGCTGACCGGAACGGGTTTCGATCAGGTAGTAATCGCGGCGCACGTCGTCGCCGTCCCACCAGCCGGACTCGATGCGCTCCGGCCCCATGAGGATGCGCGTCGAGCTTTCGTGTACCGCCTGCGGTTCAGTCAGCAACCAGCCCGGGCGTTGCACGGCAGGCAGCCCCTCGCAGGCCTGGCTGTCGACAGTCGTCTGCCACGCGCATTCCGGCCGGTGATCGGCCTGGAAGCGCAAGCCCTGCACCGCGTCATCCCCCAGCCGTGCGCGCAAGCGTTCACGCAGTTGCTCCCAGGGCAAGGACTGCTGCGGACGGTCGTCGAACAACTCCTGACGCTGGGGCACGAAGGCCGGCAGATCTTCGGCGCGCAGACGAAAACCGCGCACCGGGGCTTCGACCTGAACCTGTTCCAGGCGCCCCCGGGCCAGTTCGAACAGCATCGCCGGATCGCGCTCGGCGCTGAGCAGGCCGACCTTGATCACGGTGTCCGGCAAGCCGGCGTGTTCCAGGTGCAGGTCGAAACGTTGCACGCCGCTGTCCCGGCCGCAGAGGAACGCCGACAGATCGCCGGTCAATCGTCTTAAAGGAAACAGCAACGCCTGATGGGATTGCACATCGAAATTGAGTTCGATGCGCACATCGAAACGGTCCGGCGGCAGGTAAAACGCCAGCGCCAGCCGCCGCTCACCGAACAGGCTGTCCAGATGCTTGAGCACCTGGGCCTCGAAACGCCGGGCCAGGCTATGCCGGGGCAGCGCCTGCACCTGACTCAAGGTGCGCAGCCCCATGCGCGATAACGCCGTAGCAACGCTGGGCTCCAGGGCAATGCGATCGACGGGCAGTTGCCCGAGGTGATGCTGCAAGGCGTCATTGTCCGGCACCACCAGACCGTCATAAACGTTGGCCAGCACCCGCGCCGCCACCGGGTTGGGCGCGGCGACAATCCGATGGCGAAACCCCAGCTCAGCGAGCTCGGCGCGCAGCCGCGCCTCGAACTGCGGCCAAGGGCCGAACAAGCCCAGGCTGGATTCGATTTCAAACACCACGGCGCGCGGATAATGCACGCTGACCTGGGAGCTGAACCGATAGGCCCAGGCGGCCAGGAACTGCTGCCAATGTTCGATTTCGGCGGCATCGTATTCGGCGGAGACGAACCCTTTGCTCAGCGCCTGGGCGGCGGTCATCGACTGACCGGGTCGCAAACCCAGCGCCCGTGCCGCACCGTTGACCGCTTGCAGCACCCGCCGCTGGGCCGGGCCGGTCAGCAGCGCCAACGGCTCATCGGGGTCGGGGCGCTGACGCAGTACCGCGTCCAGCGCCAATTGCGGGAAGACAATGCACACCCAGCGCATGGCAACCTCAATGCCCCACGGCAAAGGCAATTGGCGCCGAACGGGCCAGCCCGCCCCGGCACTTGAGCACCCGCAACTGAGCAGGCTTGGCGTCGATGGCGATGCGCAGGGCCGCTGGCGACGGGTTGATGGCTTCACTGAGCGAGCGATAGGCGAATGCCAGGGTCTGCCCGGTTTCGGCCGCCACCTGCAAACGTCGCAACGCCCGGTCGTCGGCCTTGTGCGGCCAGCACAACACCGCCCCGCAACTGCCCGAACGCAGGCATTGTTCCGCCGCCCACAGCGCATCGCGCTCGCTGGCCTGGATGATCGACAACTGGCGCAGATCGACCCCGGCGTTCTGCCAGGCCTGGGGATACGGCACGTAGGGCGGCGCCACCAGCACGATGCGCTCGCCCGCCGCCGACAGCCGTGCCAGCGTCGGCCACACCAGTTGCAACTCACCCACGCCCTGCCCGGCCAGGAGGATTTCGCTCAGCGCCGCTTCCGGCCAGCCACCGCTCGGCAACGCCGCATCCAGCGCCGCATGCCCCGTGGGTTGCGGGCTGACGGTCAGTGGCGCAGGCCGGCCCTTCCAGACCTGGCCGCCATTGAACAGCGTATCCAGCGCAACGACGGCGCCCATCACCCTTGCCTCACCAGACCACAGAACACGCCTTCGATGGCCAGCTCCTGATCGGATCGAACAATGATCGGCTGGTAAGCCGGATTGCGCGGCAACAGGCGAACGGCATCACCGACCCGCTCGAAACGCTTGATGGTGACTTCGCCGTCGAGCCGCGCCACCACGATCTGGCCGTTGAGCGCTTCAGGATTGCGCCGCACGCCCACCAGATCGCCGTCGAGAATGCCGTCCTCGATCATCGAATCACCCTGGACCCGCAGCATGTAATCCGGCACCCGCGAGAAGATCGACGGATCGAGCAGCAAGCGGCTGTGGACCTCGGCATCGGCACCGATCGGCGCACCGGCCGCCACGCGGCCCAGTACCGGAACGTCCAGCAGCTCGGGCCGCGGCGGCTGGTTCAACAAGCGGATGCCGCGCGCCTGATGCGGATTGACCTCGATGAAACCCGCCTCGGTCAGCGCCAGCACGTGCTTGCGCGCCACGCTACGGGAGGCGAAACCGAAGGCCTCGCTGATTTCAGCGAGGCTCGGGGGCTGACCGTGTTCGGCGATGCGATCGCGGATGAAGGTCAGGATGGCGGTACGGCGGGGAGTTAAAGTCGTCATGGAGTACATTTGTACTCTTTCGGCTTTTTCCTGGCAAGGACTTGTAGGAGCTGCGTAGGAGCTGTCGAGTGAAACGAGGCTGCGATCCCTTGATCTTGCTCTTTAAAAACAACATCAAAAGATCGCAGCCTCGTTTCACTCGTCAGCTCCTACAGGGAAAACTCGGTCAGTGACGCTTGCCGCAGCCATCATTCAACCCGCGAGAAGCCAGAAACCCTGCGATGTAATCGATAAAAGCCACGACTTTGGTGGTCGCTCGCCGATGGCTCGGGTACACCGCCAGAATGTGCGGGCCAAAGCTGTCGGGATCGATGTCGTAGTCCGCCATCACCCGCACCAGTCGACCGTCGGCCAGATACGGCGCAGCGCTCCATAGCGGCGTGTGCAACAACCCGCGTCCGGCCAGCGCATTGGCCAGCAGTAAGTCGTAATTGTCGCTGCGCAGCCGTGGCGCCTGGGGTTGCGGCAGGCTCAAGCGCTGCCCATCGCGCTCGGCCCACCAGAATTCGCGGCTGAGCAAGGGATGGCGATACAGCAACCATTCGTGCTCATCGAGGGTTTGCGGGGTGACCGGCAACGCCTTGCGCGCCAGATAGTCCGGGCTGCCACACAACGCCAGACGATTGCTGCCAACGACGCGGGCGATCAGCCCCGGCAGGTCGTCATGGCCTTCGCGCAGGGCCAGGTCGTAGCCGCTTTCCAGCAGATTGACGAACTCATCGCACAGGTCCACTTGCAGATTGATCTGCGGATACTGCTCCAGAAAACCGCCACACACCTGATCGAGAAAGGCTTGCCCATAGGCCAGTGGCGCGGTGATTTTCAGATTGCCGCGCAGGCCATGCTGCAACTGCTCGATTTCCTCGCCGGCCTCGTCCAGCCGCTGCAACACCTGACGCGCGGTTTCCAGGTAGAGCCGCCCCACTTCCGTCAGCAGAATCCGCCGGGTGCTGCGCTCGAACAGCCGGGCACCGAGCTCGGCCTCCAGGTGATTGACCGCTTTGGTCAGGGCCGACGGGGTCTTGCCCAGTTGCTCGGCGGCGCGGCTGAAACTGCCCAGTTGCGCCGTGGCCACGAACATTTTCAACGCACCCAGCTTGTCCATTCTTTTTCCATTCCGGCAAAAACGTTTTTCGTGAGTGAGGCGTTCTGTTGAGCATAAGCAGCCACTAATCTGGCCATCAGACGTAATAACAAGGAAACTTTCAATGAAAAGATTCATCCCGAATCTATTGATGGCCGCTGTGGCTTTTGCCTCGATGGAAGCCATGGCAGCGACCGATCTGGTGCTGCTCAACGGCAAGATATTCACCGCCGACCGCAACCAGCCCAAGGTGCAGGCCCTGGCGGTGCAGGACGGCAAAGTGCTGCAAGTTGGCAGCGATGCACAGATAAAAGCCTTGATTGAATCGCAAACGAAAGTGATCGACCTCGACGGCAAGACGTTGATGCCCGGCCTGATCGACAGCCATTCCCACGCGATTTTCGGCGGTCTGGAAATGGCCTCGGCCAATATGGAAGATGAGGTGGTCGGCCTCGATGAGCTGGAAAAACGCCTGCACGGATGGCGTGATGACGGCAAGGCGAAACACGGCGATGTGCTGAGCGTGGCCGGCATGAGTTCGGCGTATTGGGCCCAGGCCGAGGCCCTCGGCAAGAAATTCAACAGCGGCGAATGGGCCAAGGTGCCCGTGGTATTCACCGGCAGCGACCACCACACCGCCTGGGCCAACAACGTCATGCTCGAACGCGCGGGCATCGACGCCGCCCTGCTGCAAAACCTGCCGGCTGCCGAACTCGACACCATTGGCAAGCTTGCCGACGGTAGCCCCAACGGTTTTCTGGTGGACGCCGGTTGGGATCGGGTTGCGTTAAAAATGCCCGCGCCCAGTGCCGCCGACATGCTGCGCGCCGCGCAAACCGCTGTGCGCTACAACAACAGCCTGGGCATTACGGCCTGGATGGACCCCGCTGCCAACGCCGCCCCCGGCGAGCCGGTGTTTGCCCTTAAACCCACAGAGAAAACCGTCGGCGTACTGCCGGTGTACAAAGCGCTGTCGCAAAGCGGTGGCATGACCGCCCACGTCGCGGCGCTGCTGGTGGCCAATCCGAAAAGCATACCGGCCGATCTCGACACGCTGGACAAGGTCCGCCAGCAATTCCAGGGCATCCCCAACCTGACCCTGCCCGGCATCAAGATCTTTGCCGACGGCGTGATCGAATACCCGGCCCAGAGCGCGGCGATGATCGATCCTTACACCAACTCGCAAAAACAGGGCGAGTTGCTGATCGATCCGAAGCACTTCGGCGAACTGGTCAGTGCCATCGATCAACGCGGCTGGCGGGTGCATATCCACGCCATCGGCGACCGCGCGGTACGCGAATCCCTGAACGGCATCGCCCAGGCGCGCAAGGATCGCCAGAGCGGCGTGACTCACTCGATCACCCACTTGCAAATGGTCAACCCGAAAGAGTTTGCGCGGTTCAAACCGCTCAACGTCATCGCCTCCATGCAGTTGCTCTGGGCCTCCGCCGACGATTACACCCTGGACATGATCAAGCCTTACGTCAGCGCCCTCGCCTTCCGCTATCAGTACCCGGCGCACTCGCTGCTCAAACAGGGCGCGACGATCGCCGGGGCCAGCGACTGGCCGGTGTCTTCGCCCAATCCGTGGAACGCCATGGCCCAGGCGATCACCCGAAACGGCCCGTTGGGTGTGTTGAACGCCGACGAACGCATCGACCGGGAAACGATGTTCTACGCCTACACCCTCAACGCCGCCCGCACTATCGGTCTAGAGAAGCAAATCGGCTCGTTGAGCCCCGGCAAGCAAGCCGATTTCATCGTGCTGGACCGCGACGTGTTCAGCGTCGATGAGAAAGCCCTGCACGACACCCAAGTGCTGCAAACCTGGTTCGCCGGTCGCGAAGTCTACGCCCCGACACTCTGAGAAAAATCGCCTGTACACGCTGCCCAACTCCGCGTTCATCGCTGGGGTCTGGAGCAGCTTTGTCTCAAATCTGCCCATAACAATCACAACAAAGGCACTGCACCATGAAAGCGTTCACCCTGTTCGCCCTCGCATCCTTCAGCCTGTTGCCCCTGGGCAGCCAGGCCCTGCCCTTGAATGACGACTTCGCCGTGCTGGTCGACCTGACCCTGGCCAGCGACTATCGCACTCGCGGTATTTCGCAAACCCAAAACGACCCCGCCGCGCAAGCCGGTGTAACCCTGGCCCACAGCAGCGGCCTGTACCTGGGCGCCTGGAGTTCGAACGTCGATTTCGGCGGTGGCCTGAAAACCCGCCAGGAAGTCGACTACTACGGTGGTTGGCTGTGGCAGGCGACCGACGCCATCAGCCTGGATGTCGGCTATCTCAAATACGCGTATCCAAAAGAGAGCCAGTTCAATCAGAGCGAGGTCTACGGGATTCTCGATGTCTATGGCGTGAAACTCGCGGCCTATTACTCTGCCGATGCACCAGGCATCGACAGCAAACAGAGCACGTTGTACCGCTACGTTGGCTACGAAACCGAATTGCCCTATGGGCTGGGGCTGAAACTGCGCTACGGCGAAATGGACTTCAAAGACCCGCGCCTGTATTCGGCCTCGGGGCATGGCGAGGAGGCTTATCACGAGTGGGAGGCGAAGCTGACCCGCGAAGTGGCCGGGGTGCTGCTGGGGTTGAGTTACATCGACACCGATTTGTCGAAAAGCCAATGCATCAGCAACTGGGGGTTCGACGATGTGTGCAGCGCGACCCTGGTGGCGAGTGTCAGCAAATCGTTCTGACTGCCGCACACGCTCTACGCAGGCCGGGATCTTTTGGCGACGTCAAGGTGACCAGGAGCAAGATCAAAAGATCGCGGACTTCGCCTGAATCTGTAGGCGCTGGCGAAGCCTGCGATCTTTTTCTGGTTTCGCTATTTAGCCGACACGCAATGCGCGCAGGTCGAGGCGACCGTCCTTGAGCGGCGGGCACCAGTAGTAGCCGCCAGTGATCGGTCGGCTGATGCGATACAAACCGTCGGTGATGCCGTCTTCCAGACCGCTCATGCGCCGCAGCTGGGCTTCGAATGCATCGAGGGAAAAACCGAACGCCAGGAACATCAGGCCGGCGCGATCGCCTTCGATCCACGGCATCGAGCGACGGACCACGAAGGCTTCAGGTGCGAAGCTTTCCTGGGCGGTGCGTTTGACGTGGGCAGAGATTGGCGCATCGTCGAGTTCTTCGTTGTCGCTCAGGCGCCGCCCCATGATGTTGTCCTGCTCATGGGACGGCATCGCGTGGAAGCCTTTCAAGTCATGCTGCCATTGCTGGATCGCGGCGAAGCTGCCACCGACCAGCCCCTCAGCCCCCTCGCCCAGCAGCGCGGCGGCTACAGCGGCCTCATCATGAGGGTTTTCGGTACCGTCTTCGTAACCGGTCAGGTCGTTGCCGGTCATGTGGCGGAAGGTTTCGTTCATCTGCACCAGACGCAGTGCCGGTGCCAGCGCGGCTTCGATCGCGTGGCTGCGATTGAGCAATTCGCCACGGTCAACACCGTGCAGCCAGCACCAGAGCGCGTGTTGGGTCGACGGGTTGTCGACACCGACACCGACCAGCGCAGGAAAGGCGCGCAAGCCGTCGATCTGCGCGTGCAGCGCCTTGACCAGGGACTCACCGAAACCGACCACCGCCGACTTCCCGTCCACCAGGCGCATCAGGTTATCCAGCGCTGCCGGCAGTGCCTCAGCGGATTCGAGGGCGAAGAACATATGACGAGCTTGAGGCGGAACTGGGGTGGCGAGAATGCCCGGCTGGTAGTAACTCATATGAACTCCTTTAGAAAGAGCGTGAAGTTTAACCGGGGGATCATTACTTGTGTGCTTTCAAGGACAAAAGATCGCAGTTGCTACGGGCGCTTTCATGCGCAGATGGCCGACAGATTCACGATCCACAACGCCGAGCAAAAAAAACCATAAGATGAGTCATGACAAGCAAGGTAGAGGTCTGCTAAAACGATTCATCAGTGCATCACCCAATCCAGACGGGGTAGCGACATGACCACAGCATCGATCCTTGGCAACCTGTTTCCCACCGCCGACAGCATCCCGGAAAAGTACCGCCTCAATGGCCAGACCGAACAGCGCGAATACCTGGTCGACGGTGAACTGAAAACCTGGTCCGGCCCCCTCGCCCAGGTGCGCAGCCCGGTGTACCTGAGCGGCGCGAATGGCGATGAACAAGTGATCCTCGGCAGCACGCCGCTGCTCGATGCCGACACCGCACTGACCGCGCTCGACGCGGCTGTCCGCGCCTATGATCGGGGCCAGGGCCTGTGGCCGACCATGCGCGTGGCCGAGCGCATTCAGCACGTCGAAACCTTCCTCGGTCGCATGCGCCAGCAGCGCGATGCGGTGGTCAAGTTGCTGATGTGGGAAATCGGCAAGAACCTCAAGGACTCGGAGAAAGAGTTCGACCGCACCTGCGACTACATCGTCGACACCATCAACGCCCTCAAGGAACTCGACCGCCGCTCCAGCCGCTTCGAACTGGAGCAGGACACCCTCGGCCAGATCCGCCGCGTTCCGCTGGGCGTGGCGTTGTGCATGGGGCCTTACAACTATCCGCTGAACGAGACCTTCACCACGCTGATTCCGGCGCTGATCATGGGCAACACCGTGGTGTTCAAGCCGGCCAAGCTTGGGGTGCTGTTGATTCGTCCGCTGCTGGAAGCCTTTCGCGACAGCTTCCCGGCCGGGGTGATCAACGTCATTTACGGCAGTGGCCGCGAGACCGTCAGCGCACTGATGGCCAGCGGCAAGATCGATATCTTTGCGTTTATCGGCACCAACAAGGCCGCCAGCGACCTGAAAAAACTCCACCCAAGGCCTCACCGCTTGCGTGCGGCACTGGGCCTGGATGCGAAGAACCCCGGCATTGTGTTGCCTGAGGTGGATCTGGACAACGCGGTCAGCGAAGCCGTCACCGGCTCCCTGTCGTTCAACGGTCAGCGTTGCACCGCGCTGAAAATCCTCTTCGTCCATGAAGACGTAGTCGAGGCGTTCATCGAGAAATTCAACGCCAGGCTCGCCTCACTGAAACCCGGCATGCCGTGGGACAGCGGCGTGGCCCTGACACCGCTGCCGGAGGCGAGCAAAGTCGATTATCTGCATTCGCTGGTGGCGGACGCGGTCAGCAAAGGCGCCGCCGTGGTCAACCCCAATGGTGGTGAGTCCCGGGCATCGTTCTTCTACCCGGCCGTGTTGTACCCGGTGACACCGCAGATGCGCGTCTATCAGGAAGAACAGTTCGGCCCGGTCGTGCCGATCGTGCCTTACCGTCATCTGGACACCGTGATCGATTACGTCCTGGAATCCGACTTCGGCCAGCAACTGAGCATCTTCGGCACCAACCCGGTGGCGGTCGGCAGGCTGGTGGATACCTTCGCCAACCAGGTCGGCCGGATCAACCTCAACGCCCAGTGCCAACGCGGCCCGGACACCTACCCGTTCAACGGCCGCAAGAACTCCGCCGAGGGCACGTTATCGGTGCACGATGCGCTACGGGTGTTTTCGATCCGGACCCTGGTGGCGACCAAGTTCCAGGAAAGCAGCAAAGAGCTTCTCAGCGAGATCATCAGCGGCCGGAACTCGAGCTTCCTGACCACCGACTATATTTTCTGAGGACACCAGACTGAGCATCATCAAAGGCCTTCGACTGCCGCCGCTGTTGCGCCGAATACTGCGTCCATTGCTGGACCCGTACCGGCGCTACCGCCACGCCAAACTGATCCATGCGGTGCGGGTTTCGTTGGGGTTGCTGGCGACGATTCTGCTGACCACCGGCATCCATCTGCCCCACGGCGAATGGGCGTCGGTGACCATGCTGGTGGTGATCGGCGGCTTGCAGCACCACGGCAATATCGGCAAAAAAGCCGCCGAGCGAGCCATCGGCACCTTGATCGGGGCCGGTGTCGGCTTGTTGCTGGTGGCGCAACAGGCCTGGCTCGGGATGCCGTGGCTGACGTATTTCGCAATGTCGGTGGTGTGCGGATTTTTCTCGTACCACGCCATCGGCAAGGGTGGTTATACGGCGCTGCTGTCGGCAATCACCGTGTTTATCGTTGCGGGGCATGGTGACAACCCGGTCACCGATGGCCTGTGGCGCGGGGTGGATATTCTGATCGGCATCGCCCTGGCACTGGCTTTCTCCTTCGCCCTGCCGCTGTACGCGGTGTACTCCTGGCGCTACAACCTGGCCGATGCGTTGCGCGACTGCGCGGCAATCTACGGCCGTATCATCAACGGCGAGTCAGTTGCCGCTGACGAGCACCTGAAGCTCATGAATCGCTTGAACACAGTCATGGTGCAACTGCGCTCACTGATGCCCTCGGTGTCCAAGGAAGTGCGGGTCTCCATGACCGAACTCGATGCGATTCAACGCAATCTGCGGATGTGTGTCAGCATCCTGGAGATCCTCGGCAATAGCCGGCCGAATGCCGATGACTCTGAGGCAATGGCCCATCTGCAATCGGCACTGAAAACCGAGCACCGACTGATCCGGGTGCAACTGATCGGTATGGCTCGGGCATTGAAATCGGGCGCTTCACAACGGCTCAGCCGGCCAGCCGAACCGCCATTGGACTCTACGCTTGATATGCCAGTCTGCAGTCCGCTGGATGGCTACCGATTGCTGACCCGACAATTGACCGCGAACATCGGCGAGATGCGCCAGCGTCTGGCGAAAACCGCACCGCGCTGGAACATCTGAGAGGCCGTTTATTGTGTAGCCACCCGCCGAAGCTTCAGGCCCCAACCCTGTTGCATCCCGGCGGCAGCCAGCAGAATCGCGGCGACACCGATCCATTGCAGCGGCTCCAGGCGATGGCCAAAGGCGAACCAGTCCACGAAAATCGCCGCAATCGGATAAATGAACGACAACGCGCCGGTCAGGGCGGTCGGCAGCTTTTGAATTGCCCCGTAGAGCAGCACATACATCAAACCGGTATGCACGATACCCAGGGTCACCAGGCTGGCCCAGGCACTGGGCGCTTGCGGTATCGCCGAGAAGTGCGCAAAAGGCGCGAGCAACAGCACGCCAGTGCAGACCTGGATCAACGCGATCAGATGCGGTGGCGTGCCGGTCAGGCGTTTGATGATCAACGCGGCAATCGCGTACAGGAAGGCAGCACCCAAGGCCAGAGCGATCCCCATCAGGTAATCGTTGCCACCCTCGCCTTGCTCGCCATGTGCGCTGACAATCGCCAGCATCCCGAGAAACGAAATGCCCAGCCAGAACAGTTTTTGCAGGGTGATTTTCTCCCCGAGAAACAGCGCGGCCAGCCCCACCAGCATGAACGGCTGGACGTTATAAACCGCCGTGCCGATGGCAATCGAGGCGCGAGAATAGGACGCGAACAACAGCACCCAGTTACCGACAATCGCCACACCACTCAGTACGGCCAACAAGAACGTGGTGGACGTCAAAATGCCAGGGCGCAGAAAGCCGAACGCTGCGCAGATCAGCAACAAGGTGGCGGCACCGAAAACGCAGCGCCAGAACACCACGTCCAGCACCGGTTGCCCGGACACCAGCACGAACCAGCCAATGGTTCCGGAAATCAGCATGGCGGCGGTCATCTCGAATGAGCCGCGACGTAGTGTTCTGTCCATCATCAACCTCCTGTGCTTGAGGCCAAAGTATGCCAATCCGCCGGGGGGCTTCTCCAGCGCAAAAAGCAGGCTAAACTCGGTATCTGCCTTTTTTATCAAGGCTTATCCAGCCGATTGCCTAACAGGGGATTCGCCATGACCGACGACATCGACCAAGTGCTGATCAGCGCATTGATGGAAGACTCCCGCCGCTCGCTCAAGGCCCTGGCACAGATCAGCGGCCTGTCCTCGCCCAGCGTTGCCGAGCGCCTGCGTCGCCTCGAAGAACGCGGCGTACTCAAGGGCTATACCGTCGAAATCGACCCTAAATGCTTCGGCTATCAACTCCAGGCCATCGTCCGCATCCGCCCGTTACCGGGCCAGTTGCAGGAAGTGGAACGGCAGATTCAGGCGATCCCCGAATTCACCGAGTGCGACAAAGTCACCGGTGACGACTGCTTCATCGCCCGCCTGCATGTGCGCTCGATGGAACAACTGGACACCCTCCTCGACCGCCTCAACACCCACGCCGAAACCAACACCGCCATCGTCAAGAAAACCCCGATCAAGCGCCGGCTGCCACCGATGGCGTGAGTGCTGTTTGGTTCGCAAAGACGTGGATACCCCGATTCCCAGACGATAAAAAACCCGCCGAAGCGGGTTTTTTACTCAAGGCTGGCGATCAATCATCGCGGCCCATGATGCCGAACAGTTGCAGCAAGCTGATGAACAGGTTGTAGATCGATACATACAGGCTGATGGTCGCCATGATGTAGTTACGCTCGCCGCCGTGAATGATGGCGCTGGTCTGGAACAGAATGCAGACCGAGGAGAACAGCACGAAACCTGCGCTAATCGCCAGTTGCAGACCGCTGATCTTGAAGAAGAAGCTCGCCAGCGTCGCACCCAGCAGCACGAAGAAACCGGCCGTGATGAAACCACCCAGGAAGCTCATGTCCTTACGGGTGATCAGCACATAAGCCGACAGGCCGCCGAACACCAGCGCGGTCATCGCGAAGGCCGAGCTGACCACTTCCGCGCCGCCCTGCATGCCCAGGTAACGGTTGAGGATCGGGCCGAGCAGGAAACCCATGAAACCGGTCAGCGCGAACGCAGAAACCAGGCCCCACGCCGAGTCACGGAGTTTGTTGGTGAGGAAGAAAAGGCCGTAGAAGCCGATCAGCACCACGAAGACGTTCGGGTAACCGACACGCATCTGCTGTGCGACAAACGCCATCACGCCGCTGAATGCGAGGGTGAGGGCGAGTAGGCCGTAAGTGTTGCGCAGGACGCGGCTAACCTCTAGCTGCTCAGCCTGCACGCTGTTATTAACTGCGTAATCCTGTTCGCGCATGGCGACACTCCTGTTGGTTTGAAACGTTCAGTCGCAAAGATCATAACAGACGCTCTGTAACAAGCCATGCAGAGAGTTTGACAGTGTGTTTCATTCAGGTATTATGGCGCCCGCAACGCAAACGGAGGTGTGGCCGAGTGGTTTAAGGCAACGGTCTTGAAAACCGTCGACTGTAACAGGTCCATGAGTTCGAATCCCATCGCCTCCGCCATCTTATGTACGACAAAGCCCTGATTATTCAGGGCTTTGTCGTATCTGGGGGTTGGCGGCAATCTCGCCGTTGGGCATGTGTTCCATAACTATTATTGACGTGTTCCAGAACTCAGCAGCTGCCCCCCTCCTCCGGCGTCCTGCCGATCGTTAAAAATCCTTCATGTAACGCGATGCCACGCTGTCCTTAAAACCGAGGATTAGCGATGCCACAATTCAAACCTTCTCCCCTCCCTGCCATACAAGATCAACGAAAATCAACTCGCTCTCGAAGCCGCCATCCTGGAGCGTTCCAACTGGGTCGAGGCTCATGACTCGGCTGACGCCCACCGACAATTTGCGTGGTGCCTTGGACACCATCGACAAGAACGAGGAGTTCATCAAGCTTACGCTCGCAGTCCCGATGGCACCGGAGTGACGACGGCTACTTTTCCTTGGCTGAAAATGACTGCTATCAGCCAAAAGCCGCCTTTTTGGTGGCCCGCGCGCGGCCGAAAACACGTCAGCTCAATCCAGAATGGGACGAAGGAAACTGCGCTCATAGCTCAGGATGAATTTTTGCTCGGTGGCCTGCGTCACCAATTGAACACACTCCGGATCAACTCCGACCTCCCTACGATACTGCTCATAATCTGCCAGGCTGGAAAAGCTGAATAGACAGTAAGCGATGTTGTTGGCGCCTTCGGCTGGTAGAAAGTAGCCATGGTGGTTTCCTCCCATACGGGTCACCACACGAATCCAATGGCGAGAATAGCTTTCGAAAGCCGGGAGCTGGTAGGGATCGATTACATACCTGACGTGGCAAGTGATCACTGGATCATTCCTTTGAAAATGGGGAAGCCGCTATTCTACGCACGCCATAAGCTGAGTCGTCGATGGCAGTCTGGGGGCGATTTCAGCCCATCTCAACAGGGCCAGGAGCGGTCGTTGGTGATGAGTGCTATGAACTCGGCTGTCGGTGCCGGGCATAGAGTATTGAACCGCCCACTCCCGACGTTCCTCTAGTTTGCAGTTCAAACGTATCCGGATAACCCTTGATCAACTCACTGAGCTTTTTATAACCATGGGTGCGAGGGTCGAACTCAGGTCTCAATTTGGTGATGTTGGTGCCCAGCGCACCCAAGTGAGCCCAGCCGTCCTCATCGGCGATGTCATCCAAGATCTTTGCGATGAAACTTACTGGCGCCTTAGGTAGCTTTTTTACCTCTGGCGTACTGACGACTTTGACGGCCTCAATTTCGGCGGGTGGCTCGGGTTCGGGTCGATCATTTCCATTGCTCGCAGCAACAAGCACTTCGCCGCGCAGCAATTCGGTATAGATGAACTTGTCGCAGGCCGACACGAACGGTCTCGGGGTTTTTTCTTCACCAAACCCATAGACCGTCAAACCTTCCTCTCGTAACCGAGAAGCGAGGCGAGTGAAGTCACTGTCGCTCGAAACCAGGCAGAAACCGTCGAAGCGTCGGGTATACAGCAGGTCCATTGCGTCGATGATCAAGGCACTGTCTGTTGCGTTTTTACCTTTGGTGTACGCGAACTGTTGGATAGGCTGAATCGAATGGTCGAGTAGCACCTTTTTCCATCCACCCAACTGAGGGCCAGTCCAGTCGCCATAGATCCGCTTGACGTTGGCGACACCGTACTTGGCGATTTCCTCGAATAAACCTTCGACAATTGCTGCGGGGGCATTGTCGGCGTCGATTAACACTGCCAAGTGTTTTTGCGCGGGGGTGGGTGCGTGGATGGCCATGGATTGTCCTACGTTGAGAACTTCAAAATACCGTTAAATCATGGACGAACAAAGGAATTACCGCTGCGCGCTAGAGAGCGTATTTTGCCAACGGCTTCGGGTTTGCAGTTACGTGCTAAGCGAAACCGATTAGCCAACTCAATCGACCGATAGCAGCCGATGGGCAGAGGCTGCTTAGGGTCCAGAGTGTGTAAAAACGCTAGATCCCGTTTCGATCTTCAAGGCTGAGAGGCAGTCCCGCTTCGCAGCCTGATCAAGGGCACGATGCCTTACTGATGAGCTAAACCGGTCCCGGCAATGCTCCAGATCATTGGGAGAAGTAAAAAACAGGCCGGCTTTTATGCCGTTAACGCCTTCATCAAGTGATGGGTACCGATGATTTTCATGACCCGTTTCATGTTGTAGGCGAGCACATTCAAACTCATCTCCGCACTCACCCCGGCCAGCTTTCGGGTCAGGAAGTGCGTCGCACCCATCCATTGTTTGAGCGTCCCGAAGGGATGCTCAACCGTCCGTTTTCGGACTCGCATCATCTCCGAGGCTTTGCTCAGCCGAAGCTGCATTTCCTCCAATACGGTTTCATGCTCCCAGCGTCGAACTCGTCGTTCCGTGCTCGGTGTGCACTGCGATTTCAACGCGCAGCCCTGGCATTTCGAACTCCAGTAACGATGCAACTTCAGGCCTTTTTCAACGTAGGAATAGTGCCAGATCAGCGCTTCTCCAGCCGGGCAAATGTATTCGTTTTTTGCCGCGTCATAGATGAAGGCATCGTTATTGAAGCGCCCGTCAGCCTTGGCTCCGGAGGTCATCGGCTTGGGCACATAGGCGGTGATGCCTGCATCGTGACAAGCCAGGATTTGTTCGCTTTTGAAGTAACCTCGGTCAGCCACTACCGACAACGTATCTGACGCCATCGCCTCGCGGGCCTGCTTGGCCATCGAGCTGAGTTGGTCGCGGTCGGAACCGACGTTAGTCACCTCGTGAGCAACGATCAAATGGTGCTGAGTATCGACCGCAGTCTGCACGTTGTAGCCGACGATTCCCGCGCCGCGCGTCATCATGGAGCGGGCATCTGGATCGGTCAGTGAGACCTGTTTATCCGGCGATTCATTGAGCTGGATTTCGATCGCCTGAAGCTCTTTCATTTGCGTTTTTAGCTTGGCGATTTTCTCTTCCAGTCGCACCGCGCTGGGCTCGGAAGCTGTTGGTTCTTGCCGATCGGCAGCATCGAGTGCCGCTAGATAACGGTTGATACTCGATTCAATTTCTTCCATTCGCCGTTTCAGTTTGGCGCTGGTGAAATTGCGGTCGCGGTTGTTGACTGCTTTGAATTTACTGCCATCGACGGCGACCAGATTTTCTCCGAATAGTCCCAACTGCTGACACAGCACGACGAACTGGCGACAGACGCCTCGGATGGCTTTGCTGTTGTCTTTTCGGAAGTTGGCGATGGTCTTGAAGTCCGGCATCAAACGACCGGTCAACCACATCAGCTCGACGTTGCGTTGAGCTTCTCGCTCCAAACGTCGGCTCGACTGGATGCGGTTGAGATAGCCGTAGATGTAGATCTTTAGCAATATCGCGGGGTGGTAAGCAGGCCGGCCAGTATCGGCTGGAATGGCACCGTCAAAACCCAGATTGACCAGGTCGAGTTCGTCGACAAAGACGTCGACTACGCGCACCGGATTGGTATCGCTGACGTAGTCGTCGAGGCTCTCGGGAAGTAAGGTGCCTTGGCCTCGATGTTCACCTTGGATGAAGCGCTTCATGGGCGATCCCTGCGATGAAATCCTCAGAAATCATAGCAAGTGTTCGCGAAGGCGTTTTTACACACTCTGGGCCGGTTGCAGCCTTGGCGACAGGCAGAAACCGACCAGTAGTGGTCATTTAGACGACAGTACCGTGGACGAGATGCCATCTCACCCTCGTTTTTGGATCGGGCCTCCCTCCGGAAAATCAAGGAACCAACTGATAGGTTGACTGCACTAGACCGGAAGGAAAACACCGGCTATTTACTAGCTTCAATTCAATGTCCTGCGTAAGGGCCCCGAACAATGGTCTTCCCGACCCAATCAGCACGGGAACAGTGGTGATCACCATATCGGCGACTAACCCGTCACGCAGGAATGACTGCACCAATTGCCCGCCATCGACATAGACTCGATGCACACCTTGCCTCGCCAGTTCCGCCAGCAGGTCTGAAGGAGTGAGGTTGGAAAAACGCACTTTTCCCTCTAGCGCATTAGGCACCTGTGAATCGGCCAACTGTTGAGACAACACGATTACTGGCAGGTCGTAGAACCAAGTGTCGAAGGTCAGCACTTTCTCATAGCTCCCCCTCCCCATCACGATAGCATCCTTATCGGCGATGAAGCCCAGGTAGCCGTGATCCTCACTCTGATCATCGCGCTGCAATAGCCAGTCAATGTCACCGTCGGACCTGGCGATATAGCCATCTAGACTGATGGCGATGAAAACATGTGCAGTAGTCATAGAAGTTTCCTTATTCAGACGACGCATGACTGACCGCAAAGAGGATAGCAAAACTAATATATAGCTAGATTTCTTAGCTGGTTTTCTACAAATCCCGCTCAAATCAAATTGGTCAAAAAAGTGTGTAGCGTATTTTGATCGCGCGGATAGGCGGTTCACGCTTTGAATTAATCTCCCTTCAACACCGGTTCAACTTCATCGACCGGCAACGAAGCAAACATTTCAGCGCGACAAACCTCAAGGATCTCATCCGCGAGTGCAGAATCATCCGGGCAGGCACGCGACAAAATAATCGCGCCGACAGCACGAGACAGCAGGTCAATCATTTTCTTTCTCCCCTCTCCCGCCTCGGCATCCGGTCCCGTTGGATATTTCTCTCCCAGCGTTTGCAGGGTGTGTTCAATGCCTTCGGCAAATGTCGTTTTCACATCATCCGATTGACGCGCCGCGTCGCCGCACAACGCGGCCATGGTGCAACCGCTGCCACGTCCGTCCCGATGTTCTCGGGTCACATAGACGTTGATGAAGCCCGGAACATCGAGCGCTTGGGCGCCTGTCAGCGATTTGGCAAGACTGCAGGCCGAGGCTTCGGCCATCAGGTCGGCCTTCGACCCGAAGTGCTTGTAGAAGCCTCCATGGGTGAAACCGGCAGCCGCCATGAGATCCGCCACACCGACGCCATCAAAGCCGCGCTCACGGAACAGCTCTGAGGCCGTTTCAACGATGTGCTCTCGATTGGCCTGCGCCTGGGCCTTGGTCACTCTCACGTGCAATACCTCGTGTTTACCGGGAAATCATGCGTCCAATCATACATAGATGCTGGTCATAATCAAAACCGTTGACAGTTTAGATTTCGATCATCATCCTAATTGCACGCAACACCGATCTCCATCAACGGGCACGGAAGAAATACCAGATGACCAATCAGAATCTGTTCACCCCTTACACCCTTGGCAGCCTAACGCTGTCGAACCGGGTAGTCCTCGCGCCGCTGACACGTAACCGCGCAGGCCAGGGCTTTGTCCCCAGCGAGTTCGCGGCCACCTATTACAGCCAACGCGCCAGCGCCGGCCTGCTGATCAGCGAAGCCACGCAGATTTCCCGACAGGGCCAGGGCTATCAGGACACCCCCGGGATCTACACGCAGAAGCAGATAGACGGCTGGCGCACCGTGACCGATGCCGTCCACGCCAAGGGCGGAAAAATCTTTCTGCAACTGTGGCATGTCGGCCGTGTGTCGCATGTTGATCTGCAAGAAAACGGCGCCGCTCCTGTGGCCCCTTCTGCACTGCGCGCCGCCACCAAAGTGTTCGTCAACAACCGTTTTGAAGACGTCTCCGAGCCGCGCGCACTGGACATCAGCGAACTGTCGGGGATCGTCGCCGATTTCCGCCAGGCCGCGGCAAACGCGGTCGCCGCCGGGTTCGATGGTGTGGAGATTCACGGTGCAAACGGCTATTTGCTGGATCAATTCCTCAAGGACAGCGCCAATCTGCGTACCGACGCTTACGGCGGTTCGATTGAAAATCGTGCGCGCCTGTTGCTCGAAGTGACGGCGGCGGTCGTTAATGAAATCGGCGCGGATCGCACCGGTGTGCGCCTGTCTCCGGTTTCGCCGGCCAATGGCGTATCCAGCAGCGATCCGCAGGCGCAATTCGATTACGTCGTTGAACAACTCGACGCCCTCGACGTGGTTTATCTGCACGTGGTCGAAGGCGCGACCGGTGGCCCGCGCAACGTGGAGCCCTTCGATTTCGGTGCCCTGCGCCAGCGCTTCAAAAACACCTACATCGCTAACAACGGCTATGACCTGGACCTGGCGACTTCGAAGCTCGCTGAAGACCAGGCCGACCTGATCGCCTTCGGTCGCCCGTTCATTGGCAATCCGGATCTGGTGGAGCGCCTCAAACGTGGCGCGCCGTTGTCCGCGTTCAATCCCGCCACCCTCTATGGCGGCGGTGCGGCTGGCTACATCGACTACCCGACGCTGGCTGAATCGAGCGCCACCGCAAGCTGAGCCATCAGTGATCGCGCTTTCTGTTTCACACATCCTGAAAGAGAGATACCCCATGAGCACCCGCCCTACTGTTCTCATCACTGGCGCCTCCACTGGCATTGGCGCCGTTTACGCCGAACGCTTCGCGCAACGCGGTCACGATCTGGTACTGGTCGCCCGCGACCAGGCACGCCTGGACGCACTTGCAGCCCGGTTGCGCAGCGAACACGACGTCGCCGTCGATGTCATTGCGGCGGACTTGACCCAACTCAGCGATCTGACAACCGTTGAAAGCCGCCTGCGCGACGACGCCCGCATCGGCATCCTCGTCAATAACGCCGGCGCCGCGCTGTCCGGTAACTTCATCGACCAGAGCACCGACAGCGTTGCGCAACTGGTCGCCCTCAACACCACGGCGCTGGTGCGGCTCGCCAGCGCCATCGCCCCACGCCTGGCCAAGGCAGGCGACGGCGCGATCATCAACATCGGTTCGGTGGTAGGCCTCGCGCCGGAGTTCGGCATGACGGTCTACGGTGCGACCAAGGCATTTGTGCTGTTCCTTTCCCAGGGCCTGAGCCTGGAACTCTCGCCTCAAGGCGTCTACGTGCAGGCCGTGCTGCCCGCCGCCACCCGCACGGAGATCTGGGATCGCTCCGGCGTCGACATCAACACCTTGAGCGAAATCATGGAAGTGGGCGATCTGGTGGATGCCGCCCTAGTCGGTTTTGATCGTCGCGAACCCGTGACCATCCCGCCGCTGCACGAAGCGGAACGCTGGGATGAGCTGCAGAGCGCACGTCAGGGCCTGCTGGGGCAAATCCGCCAGTCTGCAGTTGCCCAGCGCTACCAGACCCAACCGTGATCTTTTGGTAGCGAGCATTCGCGCCGGATTCGATGCAGGCGCAAGGCACTGCATCGAACCCGGCCACTGTCCGGAGTAGCAATGAATCAAACGCAGACAAATTCCCCCTCGGGTTCGCCGACGTCGTTCATAAACGCGGCGAATCAGTCGATCACGGTCAACGGCATTCCCTTCGCCTATCGCGACATCGGCCCCCATTCCGGCGTGCCCCTCGTACTGTTCAACCATTGGGGCGCGGTGCTGGACAACTTCGACCCCGCGATCATCGATGGCCTTGCACAAACCAGACGCGTCATTACCACCGACTATCGCGGCATCGGCGGCTCTGGTGGAAGCGCACCACTGACCGTCGACGAAATGGCTGACGATGCCATCCAGCTGATCCATGCGCTGGGGTTGGAAACCGTTGATGTGCTCGGTTTCTCCCTCGGCGGTTTCGTCGCTCAGGGCATCGCCCTGAAGGCGCCTGATTTGGTGCGGCGTTTGATTCTGACCGGCACCGGACCAGCCGGCGGCAGCGGTATCGACAAGGTCGGCTCGGTGACATGGCCATTGATGCTCAAAGGCTTGCTGACCTGGCGCGATCCGAAGTTCTACCTGTTCTTTACTTCGACGCCCAATGGCCGTCGATCCGCCTCGCAGTATTTACAGCGCCTGAAAGCACGCAAAAAAAATCGCGACAAAGGCCCGACGCCCAGCGCTTTCCTGCGGCAGTTGAAAGCCATCACCGCGTGGGGCAAACAGCCGCCGCAAGACCTCGGGCGCTTGCGGACGCCGACGCTGATTGTCAACGGCGACAACGACATCATGGTGCCCAGCGTTCACTCGAGTGCACTGGCAAAGCGTATCCCCAACGCACAACTGGTGATTTATGAGGATGCCGGGCACGGCGGCATTTTCCAACACCACGTTGACTTTGTGGCCAAGGCGCAGGCGTTCCTCGATGCCTGACAATACGGCGCAGCAACGCACCGGCTACCCTCCTTACAATCGAAAAGAGCCGCACCACGATGAAAGCATTTCTAATTAATCGCTATGGCAAGAACCCCGGGCGGATTGGCGAAGCTCCCGCCCCCGCAGTGAGTGCCCACGACGTTTTGATCGAGGTACACGCCAGCAGCGTCAACGTGCTGGATTCGAAGATCAGCAAAGGCGAATTCAAGCTGATCCTGCCCTACTCATTTCCGTTGATCCTGGGTAACGATCTGGCAGGCGTCGTGATTGAGGTGGGCTCGAAGGTGACACGCTTCAAACCGGGAGACGAAGTGTACGCTCGCCCACCGGAAGCTCGTATCGGCACGTTCGCCGAATTGATCGCCGTGAACGAGAACGCGATCGCCCTGAAACCTGCCAATACCAGCATGGCACAAGCCGCGTCCCTCCCCTTGGTTGCATTGACCGCCTGGCAAGTGCTGGTCGAAACCGCCCAACTGAAAAAGGGTCAGAAAGTGCTGATTCACGCCGGCTCCGGCGGCGTCGGCACCCTCGCCATCCAGCTCGCCAAACACCTCGGTGCCTTTGTCGCTACAACCACCAGCACTGCGAATGTCGAATGGGTGAAGGCATTGGGGGCCGATTTGGTGATCGACTACAAACAGCAGAACTTCGAAAGTGTCTTGCACGACTACGACGTAGTGTTGAACAGTCTCGGTGCCGATGTCCTGGAGAAGTCACTCAAGGTGCTCAAGCCAGGTGGCCAGCTCATTTCCATCTCTGGGCCACCCACTGCGCAGTTCGCGCAGGAGCAAGGGTTGTCCTGGCCATTGAAGCAAATCATGCGCCTGCTGAGCCTCAGTATTCGGCGCAAGGCCCGCAAGCAGGACGTCAGCTACAAGTTTGTATTCATGCGGGCCAACGGCACCCAACTGCAACAAATAACCGCGCTCATTGAGGCCGGCATCATCAAACCGGTGATTGACCGCGCCTTCCCCTTTGAATCAACGGCAGAGGCGTTGAAGTATGTCGAGCAGGGACGAGCCAAAGGCAAGGTCGTTGTTTCGATCAAATGACTACGCCGCCTATCGATGAGTCGACCGAAGAGCCCGAGCAACTTTTAGCACAGCAGCATTCTTCATCCGGGCTGAGCGAGTTGACGACACTAGAGTTGCCGAAACAGGAAGCGCAGCAAACGGACGTCGTGCCTGTTGCACCAACTGTGATCCTATGGCGCAGTTTGATGCTTAAGCAGTAGATCTCGGCCTCGCCACAGCCACCGTACAAAGCACATTCATAATCAGTTTGGCGACTCTCTCTGTAGCACAATTGACGAACCCGAGGATGAATATACGTTCATCAAAAACATTGTTCTATGCGTCTAGCCTGTGGGTTCCGACATAGTGAATACAGGAGTAACCCACCATGTTCTCGCACGAAAGCATCCCGCTGATCATCATTTTCATCATCCTGCTGCTTGGCGTGCTTACCGCCGTCCTCCATCCGGTACATGCGTTCTATAGCTGGCTTCAGAGGCGCAGGGAAAAATCATCCGTCGAGATCGCGAAAGAGGTGGATTCGCGCTGAATTTTTTTAACGAGCCCGGCTAAGTCCGGGCATTTTTTTGAAGCTTTCGGGCCGATTCTGTTGAAAAAGTCGGCCTTGGTTTGCGCATCAGAAAAGTACGCGTCCGAGATTGAAATCCGAGTCCTGAACCTTCTGCCCAAAACACAGATTTAAATCTCAGGCACGTACTTTTCTGCCGTGGAAACCGAAGCCGACTTTTTCAACAGAATCGGCCAAGAGCGGACACTCGAGCACATCACCTGGTTGGCTGTTTTTTCATGACGAAGCGGTCACCCGTGTTCTGCTGCCAACATTGACCTGAACTGAGAAATGATCTCTGAAGATAACCCGGCAGCTTCGAACACTGCACAGGTAAAGCTAACGGGTGCAGGACCTGGCGCAGTTATGATGCGGTCAGCAACCACAGCTACTGGACTGCTTCGATAAAGCGAGGCCCCTTCATAACCTGCGGCATTCTGTTGTAAAAAGTCAGCGCTGTTCGAGGTATGAGAAACCGTGTCGAGAAGCCCGGCTCTCGCAAGTGCCAGCGTTCCCCCACAGATACCGGCAATTGTCGCGCCACTTGAACGACTAGTATGAAGAAAGTCCCGAATATCCGGTGCATCTGCACGTTCCCAGATCATTCCACCGATGACGACAACAACGTCCGGTTTCCAGTCCAGGCATTGTTGCAAGCTGCAATTCACAGTTACTTCCAATCCACCCTGCGAGCGGAACTGCCCCGTAGTAGAGGTGAAAAACCTAACGTCGATCCCGTAGAACGGGGATGCGGTTCCTGCAATGAAAGCATATTCCCAGTCCGCAAAACCGGGTGTCAGTATCAATCCCACGCGTGCCATCAGTCAGAATCCTCCATGAAAACGAATAACATAAAGCGACAACACATAGGTCTCAACGGCTGCCTTGGGTCGAAAGTTTCCCCTCACCACTGACAGCTCTCGGCCAGAGGCTGATTGTTGGAATCGGCTGAAATCGCCACTCAGTGGTCAAGCCTATAAACTTGCGGATGACTCAAGGTGCGTATCACTTCCTGCCAGTCGCCGTAATTCGCTCACATCGGCGAACCACTCATGGGACTGAAGACTGTGGAATGCATCATATGCTCCATACCCCCAGGCGACCGCACCAAAGGCGATACCGGCAGTCGCTGCTGCTTCACCATCCGTAGGCTGGTCGCCGATGTAGATAACTTCCTCTTGCGCCACGTCGAATTTGCGCATGACGCGGCGCAAGCGAGACGCCTTGCCGAAAATGGAGGCGCCGCACTCGAAGGCCCGGATATGTTGACAGCTGGAGCCCAAAATTTGCGTGATATTTTCTTGGGAATTAGAAGACACCACCGCCAGAATCAGTCCTCTCTCGTCAAGATGGGCGAGGGTATTGGCGATGTTATTAAACAGTGGGATCGAGCTTCGATGTTTCTTCATCAAGCTCATGAAGGTTCGCGCCACCAGAGGCAACTTCCAGCGAGGCATTCCGATATGAGCCATGATCTCCCGAGCCCCCTGCTTGCGCAGACCGTCCAACTCTTGCGGGTGAATTCGACTGAATGCGTGTCTGTCAGCGACCTGGTTGAACACTGAAACAAAGAACGGAAAGGAATCAGCGAGCGTGCCGTCGAAGTCGAAAATGGCAAGCCGGTATGACATGTGAAAGCTCCTTCCTGTGGTGGTGGCAGCCGAGTCCAGGCGGCTGCTTGTGCTGGGCGAGTAATTCACCCGGTTGGTGGGAAAGGCGCATTATCCCTGCTACGGAATCTGCCCGGAAGGAGTAAGTGGCTTAACGCTGTTGCCGTATCTGACTACCTTCAAGGCCTTGACTTGATTTATCGAACTCGCCGAGCATATTCCGATGATTGCCAAGGCCAAAGTCGTTTTTCTCGCCACCCGCAATCACCTCAACCATCCGCTTCAGCACGCCTTCACGGCGATGCACGGGAGTAAACGTCCCGTCGATGTGGGGCGGCATTCTATCGAACGACAAATCAGCGACAGGGATCGTCATCAATGCAATCTACTTTCAGCAAAGGCATCATATTTGCCCTCTCCGCCGCGGCACTGAACGCAACGATCGGTGTACTCAGCAAAGTACTCATGAGTAATGGCTTCACCGCCAGCAGTGTCGCTGTCATCAAGACCGTACTGGGTTGCATGCTTCTCTCGATCTTACTGCTTTTCCTCAAGCGCCCGGCGTCGACGACCAAATGGACTCAGGCGGCTATCTGCGCATTCCTTGGCATCTTTGTGCTGTTCCACTTCGAAACGTCCGCCTATCGACATTACGCTGCAGCAGGTGTGGTGGTTGTGCTGATGGCCAGTGCCTCAATTTCCTCGATCATTCTGGGGCGCATTTTCCTCAAGGATGCCATCACCGCGAACGCTACCGTGGGCGCCGCACTGGCTATCGCTGGGATCGCGGTGATCTTCGGCGCCGACCTGCAGCAGGGCTTTACCTTACAAGGTGCTGCGCTAGCCTCCATGGCCGGCTGCGGCTATGGGGCCTTTTCGGTTGCCATGAAGCGGATGGGTGTGTCGGGGGGGCTGCACTTCACGCGGCAATTGTTGTTCTTTGGCAGCCTGTACCTGCTGATGCCGGCAGCGGCCGATGGTTTCGCGATCGGCGAGCTGTCGCCGCTGGCGATCGCCGCACTGCTGGCGCTGGCCGCGCTGCCGACAATCCTGGGCTTCTTCTGCACCACCAAGGCCATCGAATATCTCAAGCCATCCCAAGTGCAGGCGCTGGAGCTGACCGAGCCGTTGTTCGCCGCGCTGCTGGCGTTTGTGGTGCTCAATGAAGTACCGCGCGAAAGCCTGTACGCAGGGGCAGTACTGATCATCGTCGGCCTGTGTTTTTCCAATGAGCTGATCCGCTTGGGCAGCAAAGCATCCGTCCCTTCGACCGAGTGAGCTACTTTCGGATCCTGATTGTTTTAGCAATCAGTGGTTTTGAAGTGTTTTCAGGGCTTTGTCGTTTCTGGGGATGCGAGCGAGCAGCCCCTCTAAGCCCCAGCAATCTCCACTGAACCTACCGCGCCCCAACCACGTCCAGTCGAACAAAGCTGGAGAACACGCGAGGCCACGCTGTGCATCAGTTCCGCGCACGGATGCACAGCGTATTTTTCACGCAGAAGAGACCGAGTCGTCTTCGTTTGTTTTCAGCTACCCGTTACCACACAGCAATATGGGAATCGGCCCGCGGCTCGGTGCCGCCGCACAACACACCGGTGTCAGGGTCGCGGATGATGATCTGCCCTCGGCCATAGTTGATCAGGTCGCAATCGACCTGAACCTTATGTCCGCGCCGGGCCAGCGAAGCGGCCAAGTCCCTCGACGCCCCCTGCTCGATGCCGACTTTCATGCCTCCCAGCCATTGCCATCGCGGTGCGTCCAGCGCCGCTTGAGGATTGAGACCAAAATCCACCAGGTTCATGACCATCTGCACATGGCCTTGGGGCTGCATGTAGCCACCCATGACGCCGAACGGTCCCACCGGCGCGTCACCTTTACTGATGAAGCCAGGAATGATGGTGTGGAAGGTCTTTTTGCCCGGTGCCAGGCAGTTGGCGTGGTCAGGGTCGAGACTGAATTCCTGCCCACGGTTCTGCAAGGCGATGCCGCTGTCTGGCAGCACCACGCCGGAACCGAAGCCGTGGTAGTTACTCTGGATGAAGGACACCATATTGCCCTGCGCATCTGCCGTGGCCAGGTACACCGTACCGCTGGCGTGAGGATCACCGGGATCAGGTTGCTGAGCCTGATCAACGATCTGTTCACGGCGTTGGCGGCTATAGGTGTCGCTGAGAAGATCAGCCACCGCCACACGCATGTGCAGCGGATCGGTGATGTAATGCAGGCCATCGCTGTAGGCCAGCTTCATGGCTTCCAATTGACGATGCCAGGTCTGCTGGCTGTCTCGGTGATCGAAGTCGAAACCCTGGAGGATTTTCAGGGTCATCAGGGCCACCAATCCTTGCCCGCTTGGAGGGATTTCCCACACATCGTAACCGCGGTAATTGATGCTGATCGGGTCCACCCATTGGGCGCGATAGTCCTGCAGGTCGCTGGCTCGCAGGTAGCCGCCGGTGGCGCGGGAATGGGCATCCAGCCGCTGAGCCAGAGCGCCGCGATAAAGGCTTTCGCAAGCACTGTTCGCCAGTTCTTCCAGCGTTCGGGCTTGCGCCGGATTGCGGAATAATTCACCGGCCTTTGGCGCACGGCCATCAATCAGGAACGTGTCGAACCAGGCGTCTAGCACCGGGTCTCGATGGGGGCTGAATTCATCCAGAGCAGTCTGCCATTGTCGGGCGACCACCGGCGACACTGGGAAGCCCTCCCGGGCCAGACTGATCGCGGGCTGCAGCAACTCGGCAAAGGGCAGCTTGCCGAACCGTCTGGACAACTCCGCCCAGGCCGAAGGGCAACCGGGCACCGTGACCGGCGTCCAGCCATAAAGCGGCATCTGCTCGTGACCACACGCCTTGACTGCATCGATCGTCAGTGCCGCCGGCGCTTGGCCGTTGCCGTTCAGTCCGTGCAATTGGCCTTTGCTCCAGACCAGAGCAAAGGCGTCGCCGCCCAAGCCGCAGCCGGTGGGTTCAACTACCGTTAGCGCCGCCGCTGTAGCGATCGCGGCATCAATGGCATTACCGCCGTTGCGCATAATCTCGATGCCGGCCTCGGCGGCCAGTGGCTGTGAAGCCGCGACCATGCCACGGCGGGCAAACACACTCTGACGTTGCGACGGATAGGGATATTCGTGGGCAGAAAATTTCAACATGGCAAAAGCTCTTCCAAACAAAGATTCATTGGCCGCAGGTATCCGGTTCCATTACCGGGTAAGAAAGACCCGACTGAAAAGTCACAGCACACGGCTGAGAAAGGCCTGAGTTCGCGGGTGTGTCGGTCGACTGAAGATCTGCTCCGGCGGACCCTGCTCAATCAGTTCGCCCTGATCGAGAACCACCACGCGATCAGCGACTTCCCGGGCAAAACCCATTTCATGGGTGACCACTACCATGGTCATGCCGTCATCGGCCAACTGCTTCATCACCTGCAGGACCTCGCCGACGGTTTCCGGATCCAGGGCGCTGGTGGGCTCGTCGAACAGCATGGCTTGAGGTTTCATCGCCAGCGCCCGGGCGATTGCCACGCGCTGCTGCTGTCCACCGGACAACATCGATGGATAATGCATGGCCTTGTCCGCCAGGCCGACCCGGGCGAGCAAGGCCCGGGCCTGTTCCAACGCTTCGGCGCGTGGCACACCGAGCACCTGGATCGGTGCCTCAATGATGTTTTCCAGCGCGGTCATGTGGGGGAACAGATTGAAACGTTGAAAGACCATGCCGATGTCCCGACGCTGGCGAGCGATGTTGCGCTCGGAGTCGCGCACCAGGCTGCCGTCGGCGCGCTCGCGGTAGCCCATGGAGCGACCGTTGACGCGTATGCGCCCGCCTTGAATGTCCTCCAGCAGATTAATGCAGCGAATGAAGGTGGTCTTGCCTGAACCCGATGCACCGATCAACACCACCACTTCACCGCGCCGCACCTGCAAGGAAATCCCCTTGAGAATCTCCAGGTCGCCAAAAGACTTATGAATGTCCAGGGCCTCGATAATCAGTTCTTCACTTTTGTGCGCCATGCTTAACGCCCCCTAAGCAATTTGAGCGTGCCGCGGCCAAACATGCGACTGCCGGCTGCTGGCGGTGCGGGTCGATCGGACTGTCCGAAACGCGCTTCCAGCCAACGCTGGAAGAAGCCCCAGAGGGTGGTCAGCAGCAGGAAATAAATCGCCACCACCAGGTACAGTTCAAATACCCGGAATGTCGCCGACGTGACCATTTGCGTACTCAGCAGCAACTCCTGCACACCAATCACGCTGACCAGCGTCGTGTTCTTGAGCATCACGTTGAATTCGTTGCCCAACGGCGGAACGATGACCCGGAACGCCTGAGGCAAAACGATACGCCGCATCAATTTGGCGAAGGTCATGCCCAGCGAACGCCCAGCCTCGTACTGACCCTTGTCCACGGCGCCAATCCCGGCACGAATGATCTCGGCCATGTAGGCGCCTTCGTTCAGGCCCAAGGCGATGATCGCTGCCTGAATATTGCCCGGCACCACCAAACCAAACAGTTCCACGTCCTCGAAACGGAAAATGCCGCCGGCCGCCAAAGCGGTATAGAGAAAAACGATTTGCACCAACAGCGGCGTGCCGCGCATCAGCCACACATAAAACCGTACCGGCAGGTTGAGCAACGGGTTGCGCGACAGACGCATCAGCGCCGCCGCCAGCCCCAGCACGCAGCCCAACGCCATTGCCAGCACACTGATCAGGCAGGTCAACCAGAGCCCAGTGAGGTACACCCCGCTGGGCTGCAAAAGGTATTGCCAGAACACATCCCAATTGAAATTCATCGAGCGCTCGCCTCAGTCGAGTGTGTCGCTGGAAACATGCCATTTGCTCAACAACTGCACATAACTGCCGTCACTGCGCATGTCACTGATGATCTGCTGTACTGCGGTGGTGAGCTGGGAATCATCCTTGCGGGTCCCT
This sequence comes from Pseudomonas sp. B21-019, assembly GCF_024749225.1. NCBI lineage: Bacteria > Pseudomonadati > Pseudomonadota > Gammaproteobacteria > Pseudomonadales > Pseudomonadaceae > Pseudomonas > Pseudomonas sp. B21-019. The sequence continues at coordinate 2,452,571 of NZ_CP087193.1, read as the reverse complement.
AAACCCGTGAGAATCCGGCTGAAGGCTGGCACCCCCTCCTCGAATAAATCAGGCGCCATTGCGGCGTAGTAACCTGCTGTTTCTACGGTGGTGCCGTAAGCGTCCACCTGACTGATACGCAGCGCCTGGAAGGCGTCAGTATCACTGTTGTAAACCACCAGTTTCATCGGTGTCTTGCCAGCCTTGGTGAGCTTTTCATTCTCGGCGTCCAACAAGGTTTTGATCGTGGAGCCATTGAGCACTGCCACCTTGTGCCCAGACAGTCCATCCAGGGTTTTGATCCCCTTGGGATTGCCTTTGGGAACGACCACTGACTGGCTGGAATACATGTAGTTGACGATGTCGATCACTTCCCGGCGTTCGGGCTTGTCGAACAGCTGATCGACGATCATGTCGCACTGCTGGGCGAGCAATGCCGGCAGCAACCCGGAGAATGGAATGACCCGCCATTGCACCGATTTGTCTCCCAGGCGCTTGGCGATTTCCAGCCCCAGATCGACAGTCAGGCCCCTGGGTTTTTGCGCCTCATCGAAAGACACCAAGGGTGGCGAGTCCATGCCCGAGCAATACGTGAGTTTTTCGGCCTTTTGCAGTCGTTCCGGCACTTGGGGCGTGGCGAACGCCCACTGTGCGCAGAGTCCCAGGGATACAGCAGCAAGCAACACACGGCGTTTATGCATGACCAGACACTCCAGTTGTTTAGTAACGGGGCAGTACTCAAAGTCAACACACGGTCGGGCTCGAGCCCGATTCTATTTTTCCGATTGCAGGAACTGAATCAGCGCCGGCACTGTGCCCTCGATGTGCTGACGCACCACCGACTCGGCCTGGTCGGCATCACCTGAGCGAATGGCATCAAGGATCACCGCGTGTTCCTGGCGGGCACTCAAGGGCTTTTCACCGTGTTGCAGCCACAGGCGCATGGGCGCCTCGATCAGCGAGTACAGGGCCGAGATTTGCTTCATCAAACGCGGACGGCCGCTGAGGCTGCACAGGTATTCATGGAAAGCCCGATGACGGCTGACCCATTCCGCGCTTTCGTCGCGGTAGTCATCCATCTCGTCCAGCATGCGTTCCAGAGCCGCCAGCTGACGCTCACCGATCTTGGCCACGGCGACGCGGATGGCCAGGCCCTCGAGGGCACTGCGCATCTCGAAGACTTCGTGCAGTTCGTCGATGTTCAGGCCGCTGACTATCGCCCCGCGGTTAGGCCGCAAGGTCACCAGGCCTTGAGCATCGAGGCGTCGGAAGGCTTCGCGCACCGGCATGCGGCTCATGCCGATCTCAGTGGCGATGTCCTCGGCGATCAACCGGTCGCCTTTGCGGTAACGGCCGCCACAGATCGCTTCCAGCAGAAAGTTGTAAGCCTCCTCCTCGGCGGTCAGGGGCTGACGCTCAATGTAAGCGGGAGCGAATTGCATAAAGTCACCTTTTGCAGTTTTGTATCCAATTATCCATGGATTCAAAAAAGCAGAAACCGTGCCAGACTGTGTAGCACTGCTTCAAGCGCTTAATTGGAAAGGAGTTTCGACTCAAGAGACGCTGATCTATAGATCAGCGTGGTACTCACCGTGTGCTACGAAATGGCCCAGTGCGCCCCAAATGGGTGAAAAATGGTACCCAGGTAACAAATCATTTCGCCGAATGCACCCAAAGCCCTTGGCGCGTTCTCTGAGTAATTGCACAGACTTGCCCACCCATTTACATTCGGCCTGACCAGTCATTTGCAACCGATTTGACCAGCACGTTTCGCGGACATGACCGGCAGAGAATGGCCCAAAGCTGACCCCTCAGGATTTCGTACTCTCAGACCCCATCCGCGAATTTGCACACCACTGACGACATATTGGTACGTCTGGAGAGGGGCATGACCACCACGCAAAAACTGACTCAAACAAGCTATGTGCATTGTCAGATTAACCAAAGGTTATGGTTTGTCATGAAATGAAAAAGCGCTGTCGCCAAATGAAAGGCTGGCGCGCGCCCTGCCTATAAACTCCTCCTCAAGCCTGCGCAGCAAGCCCAGGGCTCTCACGGGCACGAAATATCTATGGAGAAATCTGCGCATTTCCCACGAATGGAGAAGAGACAATGAGTGAGCGGTCGATCCAGCCACGGCTGATCGATACATCCTACGATTACCTGCTTCAACGTTGAATCTGGACAATTAAGAGTTTTATTAGTAAGCGCTTAATGTCCAGCCTACAAATATATTACTGAAAGCCCACGACCTACCGTGCACTCACCTTAATAAAACTCACCCTTAAAAACACGCCCCTAGAACTACATTGCGGAAGACAAAAATAAGTAATGTTTTTGCGATTTGTTTTTTGTTGCACTCATGAATCTTATAATCAGAAACCATGACAAAATTTGCAGAGATATCACTTCAACACCCTCAACGTTGGAAGCTTGATATAAATAATCGAATCTTATTCGACGACGCCATTCAAATACACTTAACAAATATTGAGGGCATCATTGTAAAAAACATGCTCCTCAAGGAGGAGCGCGTAATCAGTAGAGCAGAGCTAATTAGTAGTATTGGGAGAGATCCTGAGCGCTATCGCGGCCTGGAGATGAGTTTGAGTAGACTGCAAATAAAATTCAAGAAAAACGCTGGAGGAAGGCATCTCTTTCGCGCAGTCAGAAATCGCGGCTACTGCCTCACTCAAGCCATACATATTAATGGGGAGCCGTCTCGGGAATTTACGTGAGGTAAGCGGCAATACACCCCTCGCATGGTCATATGGCTGATGATGACTAACGAACGTATGAATTTAGGGGTGGCCGTGGGCGCAGCGTTCAAGATGAGTGAGTTCACTTTTTACGATTGACCTTGCGCTTTGATACTGGTGTAGCGGCGTTAAAAAACTGTCGCATAACTTCTAAGTTATGCGACGACTCACTCGGGCTTGACAGTAAAGGCTTTGTGATATCACGCAAGTCTGCCGCAGGTTCTCAATTATCTGCGACATGAAATGTGATAGATGTGACATTGAGAATGTTGGAATGTTAATCCGATATGCTCGTCCCCCACTCCAGGCAAAAATCTGGAGCCGCAGCAAGGCCTGCTGGCGAGTTTGTATCTGTCACGGTTGATCGGAAATGGCCGTTTTCAGCCGGCCGCGACCGACTGAAAACGCCCCAAAGCGGACGCTGGCAATGGTAGAGGTTGACTGTCCATCTAACTGCATAGCAGCATGCCGGCCAGCACTCTTTCGCTAATCCGCCGATGCAAGGATGCCTATGTCTGTAGATCTTTATGAGTTGTTGGAAAGCGTAAACGATGAGCAATCGTTCATCGGGTTTATCGAGGCGCTTGGTTCTGATTTTTCCAATGAGCGTGTGTTGAAGAAGACGACGCCATCATCCCCCTATGGACCCGGTGCCTTGGGGTGGGAAAATGGGTCTGTAGATACGTTTCTTGATGCAGCGGCTGCTTGGGCGAGCGCCAGTAGCAGGAGCTCTCTATCGAATGCTCCGGTATCAAACGTATGGCTGCGTTGCGCGACCATATTGTTGGCTGGCAAGTTTTATGAGTGAGCGCCAGCCCGCTCTACCTTCAGAGTGAATCGAAAAACTCATTCAGTCCGCTTTTGGTCGTTGGCAGTCGATCTCGATGGGCCGCAATCGACCAGAGGCATGCTGACCGCAAGTTATCTTAATCGAAGGAGCGTTTTTAGTGAGCGGCCATAACCACGACTTGAGAACCGACTTCATAGAGGCGCTCAAGGAAATCACCGCGCTGATGTCCATTGCATACGAACAAACCGGCCCAGTACCGGATGACCATGCGTTAGCTCAGGCAGGTTTAGAGAATGGTGGTGAAATCGTTCTCGATTATGTCGATCACAACGAGGCTGGAATAGCGTTCGAACACCTGCTTTACATGATTAATGAGCCACCGCTTATTGTTTCTGAAGAATGCACAAAGATATTGGCCCGAATCGCGAAGACCCTGGAGATGCCGTTTACAGGGGACGAAAGCAGCCGCCTATGAAGGGCCGCTATTGGCCGTTACTTGCCTGTCACGACCGCAGCCGACTGCTGCTTGATGCGAAGAGCCACCCGAGCTTGTATTAATCGGAGATTGTTCATTATCGATGTGCCCGCGCGAGGTCGACTGACTCACCGGCATTGCCCCACAAGCCCTAAAACCTGAAATGGCATTTAAATTTCTGTGCCTGCCTCTCATCTCTAAAATCATCGATTCTTTGAAATCACACCACCCATGTATTCATTTAAATCGCGTAGATCTTTAATCCTCCAAGCGTACGGCGATAGCTTTACACCATTCTCTCGCAACGTTCTTGGAATCAAGTCTCCATTTGGACGAAGTATTATCGATGATACAATTACGCCCGGATAATCATTTAATCGCTTTTTGAAAGCGGATGTTGTTAGATCAGGCGTAGGAGGATTGCTTTTATTAGCCAATGGTCCTGTTGCTTTAAGATCTACTCCGTGGCACATGCTGCATCGCTGTAAATAGAGATTTTTTCCATTAACATTATCCGCGAAGGATAGTGATGCTTGAATTAGCGATGCAATTCCTAGCGAAGCGATGAATAACACTTTCATTGTTTCTATCTTCCTTGATGGGATCAGCGCCGACTGGAGGCGATTTGGTGCGCAGGAAAGATATCAGCCATCGTGTCCGCACGCACCGTCATTTCTGATGCCCATTGAATCAACTCCTTTTCCAGGCGCATCCCGCCGACCGCTTCTGGCCGTTCTCTGCCGTACATGGTTGCAAAGCATGCTGCTCGAATCCAATGCAATCGGTAGTCAGAACGAATGCAAATGACTGGTCAGGTCGATGCAAACGGGTGTTCAAGTGGAGTGCAATTTCGCATTCTCCACTGGGCGCCTTTATGCAAGGCATCCAAGCCTATAAAGTAGCCCCTCCAAACAAGGAGGATGGAACAGTGCTCACCAAAATTGAGCTGCTGGACGAACTGCTTCAGCGCTATGCCGGAAACCTCGGCAATGACTTCACCGGATACCGAAATCATGTGTACCGAGTCATCAACTTTTGTTGCTCGCTCAGTACGCTGGACGCTGTGAATCTAGAAAAGATAGTTTTGGCCGGGGTATTTCATGATCTTGGTATATGGACGGCCAAGACGTTTGATTATTTGCCCCCCTCAGAGCAATTGGCAGAAGACTACCTTCAGGAAATCGACAAGCTGGATTGGGCGCAAGAAATTATCTTGATCATTCGCAACCACCATAAAATAACTCGGTCCCATCGCGATCCACAGAACCTAGCAGAGGTATTTCGCAAAGCCGATTGGGTCGACGTCTCCCGTGGTGCGGTTACTTTTGGACTCTCACGACAGAAGCGACGTGAGATATTCTCGGCCTTTCCTGATGCAGGATTTCACATTCGCTTAGTCCAGCTTTCGCTCAAACGACTGCTAACGAACCCACTGAGCCCACTGCCAATGATGCGGCTCTGAATTTAGTGAGCCCACCCAGGCTGTGGTGATCACAATGCTTCCAGACATTGAGCGCTTTTTTTGGGGGGGGGCGCCCATACAGGAACACCCATACCACATAAATAATAGGAATACCGACTTGCAAGAGTATGGGAGCGCCCGTAATACTTCGCGGATGGAATTTAAAGAAAGACTCAAAATCGCCCGTCGCCATGCCGGTCTAAACCAGACCGAGCTTGCCGAGCGCGCCGGCCTCACGCAGACATCAATTTCCGACCTTGAGCGCGGCAAATCGAAGGCGACAGCCTTTGCTGCTCAGATTGCTTCGGTCTGTGGTGTCTCCCCTATGTGGCTCGCTGAAGGCAGTGGCGACATGCTCAAAGGTGTTGCAGTAACCGCTGAGCGCACTCAACCAAACGTGGCAATGTCAGACATTGAGACATGGGATGACGAAACCCCGCTCGATGACGACGAGGTTTACGTGCCATTTCTCCAGGAAGTGGAGTTAGCAGCGGGCTCCGGCCGATTCGCGATTGCCGAAAGCGCCAGCGCCAGGCTGCGCTTCTTCAAGAAAGACCTTCGCCACAACAACGTTCAGTTCAGCAACGCGAAGTGCGTGGCGGTGAGCGGCAACAGCATGCTGCCGGTGCTGCGCGACGGTGCCACAGTTGGCGTGAATGTCGGCAAGAATACATTGAGCGATATCGTCGACGGCGAGATGTACGCAATCAACCACCACGGCCAGCTAAGGGTCAAGCAGGTGTACCGCACACCCACCGGAATTCGCCTGCGAAGCTTTAACCGAGACGAGCATCCGGACGAGGACTACACGTTCCAGCAAATCCAGGAGCAGCAGATTTCGATTCTGGGGCATGTGTTCTGGTGGGCGATGTATTCGCGTTGAAGGGCTGAGTTGGCTCCAACGGTTGCAGCCTTGGCAGAACAGATACACGCTCTGCTGGACGCCACTCCTCGATGCCTGGACGAGCTTGAGGCGTTCGTCGTACTGCGCGTGGCTGCACTCCCAAGAAGAATTTCAGCGCATCCAATCTCACCAAATACAGACCCCCTCTCACCATAAGAATGTGGGAGCGGCTGAATTATGGGAATACCCATTGACACAAATTACGGGAATACCTATATTTCAATTCAAGCCAACGCATCACAGGCCCAGCAGCACCAAACGTAAGGCTCAACTGAGCAAAGGGTGACATCAAATGAAATAGGGAAATGACCATGACCGTAGACATCAGCAACTACACAATCGCTACACCGCTTCCAATCTCCGACACCAACCCGATCGCGCTCGAATTGATCGGCTGGCGGGCACTGCTTGAATGCCCGGAAGTTGTTTCGATGCTTCCAGATGGCTCGCTGCAAATGACGGCGCCGACGCTCGGTGCTTCGAGCAAGAGCACCCTGCGGACGCGCTGCGAGTGGAAAGAGCCAGGCTATTGGTTGTTCGCCAGCGCTGCTGACCACTGGAACCGACAAGAAATGCGAGTCACGAAGGTCAACTCGCTGCAGAAGGTTGTGATCAGCCAGATTCATGTTCAGGGTTCGGAAAGGCCACCTGTAAAAGTGTTTTGGAACAAAGGCCGAATCACGATGGGATTTCGGTCGAGCTATCTCCAGGAAGACCCGGTGAACACGACGATTCTGGAAGACGTGCCACTCGGTGCACTTTTCAAAATCAACATTCACGCCAATTCGAGCGGCGCTGTATCCGTCTCGGCGAGCTGTAATGGCGTCAAATCCACCTCTGCAATCATGCACCTCGACAACACCTGGGACACGAAAACTCTCGCCTTCCACGGCGGCGTGTACAACCAGATCGATTACTCCGACACCACTGACCCGCAAGACGGTTCGGTCTGCATCATCAGCGACCTTTCCATCACCCACCTCTGAAATCGCGTATTTCGTGCGAGCATGACAACCAGCGTCACGTCAGCCTGACGATAACTGCCCGCCCCTCTCAATGAGAGCGCATCGGAGTGTGATCTGTAGCAAAGCAGGCACCTGACCGGTAATCAGACCAGCCACTGAGTACGCCGGGCAGAGACCGGCGCAGGCAGAGCCAGAGGTGACGACCTCGCGCAGATCACCCCGATGCGTACGGCACGGATGAGTGCAGCCGAGTAGATATCCGAGCGCAATGCTCAACACATCTCGAACTAAACAGACCACAAAAAGACTTCCCGGATGGGTCAATCATTACGACCTTGAAACCGCAAACGGTATTGCCCCGGGCTCTCCCCCGTCCATTTTTTGAAGGCACGGTGAAACGCACTCGGCTCCTGAAACCCCAACTGTTCGGCAATATCGCTGATGTTCGCCTTACTCTGGCGCAACCGTTCAAACGCCACCCCGCGCCGCACCTCATCCTTGATTTCCTGATACGAACAGCCTTCACGTCCCAGTTTCCGGCGAAAGGTACTGGGGCTCAGATGCTGTTCCAGGGCGAAGTCCTGCAAGGTCGGCCATTCGCTGTAATGGCTATGGCGCAGGCGCTGATGAACCTGCGATGCCAGCCCATGCTGGTTGCGGAAGCGGATCACCAGCCATTGCGGTGCGGTGCGCAAAAACACTTTCAGCGAGGCAAGGTCCTGAACCACCGGCAGCCGCAAGTAGTGACTGGCGAACTCGATTTCGGTGTGTTCGGTACCAAAGGTCAGGTTGGGGCCCCAGAGCAAGGCGTCATCACGCAGCGACAAACGCTGATGACGAAAGTCCGCACGATCGATGGGAATTCGCCGCCCGCCCAGCCAACACAGCAGACTGATCATCAACACCAGAAACGTTTCTTCGCCCAGCCGGCTGATCTCGCTGTTCTGCGAGCGGGTCTGCAAGCTGATGACCGCACGCTTGCCACGCACACTCAACGTGCCGCGAAAATCACGCAGGAACAAGGCGAAATTGGCCAGGCACTGACGCATGGCTTTTTCCAGCGTCGGCTCCTGAATCAATGCCCGACAGATCAAGGCAAAACTGCCCGGCGGCATACCATGGGAGTCCAACTGGAAAAATTCGTCGTTCAACTCACGAATCTGCGCCAGCCACAACGCGGCGAAAGCCGTGGCCGGCACCCGTGCTGTCGGCTGATCCATCAGTGCCGGATCAATTCCCACCTGTTCAAGGAGTGACCGCAGACGCTGCGGCTTCTCACGCAACGCATGGATCATGGGATACATGAAGTAAACCGCCACCGAATCCGTTTCCCGCATTTGAATGCCTCTCTCGTTACATCTGAACATGGCAAAAAACGCCATCACCCTTGAACAGTTTTGGCATAGGCCCGTGGCGCTGCTGATTCTAGACTTGTGACCAACAAAAAAGACCTGTTCAGAGAGCCAACATGAACCATTCCGATATTTTTGTAGTGAGCGCTGTCCGCTCTGCCATCGGCAGCTTTGGCGGTTCACTCAAGGATGTGCCGCCTATTCAGTTGGCAACCGACGTTTGCCGCGCCGCTATCGAACGATCAGGCCTGGCGCCCGAACACATCGGTCATGCGGTGATGGGGCATGTGATCCCGACCGAGGCACGCGATGCCTACATCTCCCGGGTTGTAGCGATGAATGCCGGTCTGACGAAAGAAACCCCAGCCTTCAACGTCAACCGCCTTTGCGGTTCGGGTTTACAGGCGATTGTCAGCGCCGCGCAAAGTCTGATGCTGGGGGATGCGGGCGCTGCGCTGGCCGGTGGCGTCGAGTCCATGAGCCGAGGCGCGTACCTGTTGCCGCAAGCGCGCTGGGGCGCACGAATGGGCGACATGCAGGCCGTCGACTACATGCTTGGCGCACTGCAAGACCCGTTTGCCGGTTTCCACATGGGGATCACCGCTGAAAATATCGCCGAGCACTATGGCATCACACGTCAGGTCCAGGATGAATTGGCGCTTCTCAGCCAGCAGCGTGCTGCCCGGGCAATTGCCGAAGGGCGTTTTTCCGGGCAAATCGTGCCGATTGAAATAGCGACCCGCAAAGGGACGGTTTCGTTTGCGACGGATGAGCATGTAAGGGCCGAGGTCAGTTCCGAACAATTGAGCGGCATGAAACCCGCCTTCAAAAAGGACGGTACCGTCACCGCCGGCAACGCGTCTGGTCTCAATGATGGTGCCGGCGCACTGATCATGGCCACCGGTCAAACTGTTCAGGAACAGGGTCTCAAGCCCATGGCTCGACTGGTGGGTTACGCCCACGCAGGCGTTGAGCCCTCAATGATGGGGCTGGGACCGATTCCCGCCACCCGTTTGGTGCTCAAGCGTGCCGGCCTGACCGTTGCCGACCTTGACGTGATCGAGTCCAACGAAGCCTTCGCCGCCCAGGCCTGTGCCGTAGCGCAAGAGCTGGGCTTCGATCCGCAGAAGGTCAACCCCAACGGTTCGGGCATCTCGCTGGGCCATCCGGTGGGCGCCACTGGCGCGATCATCGCCACCAAAGCCATTCATGAACTGCATCGCTGTCAGGGCCGTTATGCCCTGGCGACCATGTGCATCGGTGGTGGCCAAGGCATCGCCGTGTTGTTCGAACGGGTTTGATCACAAGGACATACGCATGAACCTACAGAACATTGGCGTTATCGGCGCCGGCACCATGGGCAATGGCATCGCGCAAGTCTGCGCCCTGGCCGGCTTCAACGTGACCTTGATCGACATTTCCGAGAGCGCTCTGCAAAAGGCAATCGCGACCGTCGATAAAAATCTCGATCGCCAGATCGCCAAAGACACGCTCACGCTTGAGCAAAAGCTCGCTGCCCTCGACAAGATTCGCACCAGCACCGATTACAGCAGCCTGTTGAACGCGCAACTGGTGATCGAAGCCGCCACCGAAAACCTCGATCTGAAACTGCACGTGTTGCAACAGATCGCCGCGCAGGTCAGCGCCGAGTGCGTGATCGCTTCCAACACGTCGTCGCTGTCCATCACCCAACTCGCCGCCAGCGTGAGCCGGCCTGAGCGCTTCATCGGCCTGCACTTTTTCAACCCGGTGCCGGTGATGGGCCTGATCGAAGTGATTCGTGGCCTGCAAACCAGCGATGCCACCCACGCCCTGGCGTTGGACATGGCAAAGACCCTCGGCAAGACCGCGATCACCGCGGGCAACCGTCCGGGCTTCGTGGTCAACCGGATTCTGGTGCCGATGATCAATGAAGCGATCCTGGTGTTTCAGGAAGGCCTGGCCAGCGCCGAAGACATCGACGCCGGCATGCGCCTGGGTTGCAATCAGCCGATCGGGCCACTGGCTCTGGCGGATCTGATCGGTCTGGACACAGTGCTGGCCATTCTTGAAGCCTTTTACGACGGCTTCAATGACAGCAAATATCGCCCTGCACCGCTGCTCAAGGAAATGGTCGCCGCTGGTTACCTGGGGCGCAAAACGGGACGTGGCTTCCATGCCTATGCCTGAGCGTTGCTCACGGTTTGCCGAGTACCGGGACAAGGTGCTGGAGCTGTTTGCCAGCAAGGGTTTCGGTCAGGTCGGCATGCGTGAGCTGGCGACGAGCCTGGGGCTCACTCCAGGCTCGTTGTATCACCATTACCCCAGCAAACAGCACTTGCTGCTCGACTTGATCGAGGAGTTCTACGAGGAGCTGTTGGCAACCTTGGGGCGCATTGAGCAACAGGCGCCGGCAAAACGCGACAGGCTCAACAGCCTGATCCGCGCCCACCTGAATCTGCACCAGGAAATGCCCTGGCATTTTCGACTGGCGGAGCGCGACAGCGGCTGCCTGAACGAGGAGCAGCAGGAACAGGTCCGCCACTTGCGCGAGCAATACGAATGCAAATTGCTGCTGATGCTCGGAGCCAAACCCCGCGTGAGCGAACCGGCGCAACGGGCCGCGGGTCGAGCCATTGCAGCCTTGCTCAACAGCGCGCCCAGTTGGCTGATGCAACATTCGCTGGATGAACAAGAGCGCGATAATTTGATGGAAAACATGGTGAGTGGCGCCATCGAGCGATTATTGGCGCCAAAGACGCGTAATTGGGTGACGACTGCCAACGCGGGCGACAGTACGAAGCAGCCAACGACGAAATAACAAGCCTGAGCGGCGCTTCCTCGAACTGCGTCATCAGCAGATTCCGTACGACAAAGCCCCGATTATTCGGGGCTTTGTCATTTCTGGGGATACCTGCTGAGTGAGCCGGCAGACGTCGGAACAGTCGAAGGCTGCGGTCTTTAAACCTTCCAGCGCCCTTTGTTTACTGGGTGACTACAATCTTCCCGATCATCTGCGGGTGCAGCGCACAAAAATACTCGAACTCTCCCGGCGTATTGAACACCCAGGAAAAACTGTCATTCGTATCCAGCGCCCCCGAGCGAAACACCTTGTGGGTTTCTGCCACCGTGTGCGGAATCTGGTCGTCATTCACCCACGTCACTTTGGTGCCCACGGCCACGGTCAAATCCTTGGGTGCAAACATGAACTCCTTGATATCGATCTTCACCTCCTGAGCCCACGCCGGCATCGACAGCATCAGGCACACCACCGCCAACAGTCGCGTTTTCATCTGACCGCCCTCCCCTAGACCAGTGTCGAATCAATCAGCGCCAGCGGATGATCGCCCTGTGTCGCTCGCACATCGGTGATCCCCAGATAATTGCGCAATTGATCGGCGGCCACCGTCATCGGCCCCGGTGCCGGCGCCGCACCCGGTGCAGGTTGTGGGTAAGCCGTGCCACGGGCGGTGTGGAAGGTGATGTTGCCTTCAACCTTCTGGATGACCTGATGGATGTGCCCGTTCAATACCGTCACTGAACCGTACTTGCGCAGCATCGCAATCGCCTGATCACCATCCTCGGTGCCCCAGCCCCACGGCTGATAAATCGTCCACAGCGGAATGTGGGTAAACACGACGATGGGTGTACTGGTCTTCACTGCCCGCAAATCATCGGCCAGCCAGGTCAGTTGATCGGCACCAAGGGTGGCTTCGTGACCGGCCTGGAAGTTAAAGACGTTTACCAGTGCGATGAAATGCACGCCGTGGTCATCGAAGCTGTACCAGCCGTTGCCTTTGGTGCCCTTGCCGTATCGCTCCAGGTAAAGCTTGCCGCCGCCCTCGTCGAGGGTGTCGTGTTCACCTGGCACGTAATGCACGGTGGACGGCAGGCCCTTGAGCAACTGTGCCGCAGTGTCGAACTCCTCAGGCTTGGACAGGTGCGTGATGTCGCCGGTATGCAGAATCAGCGACGGTGGTTTTGGCAGCGCGATGACCTTGTCGATCGCCACCTGTAACGTCTTGGCCGGCTCCGGGTTGGCTTCCTTGTTGAAGCCGATGTGCGAGTCGCTGATTTGCACGAAGTGAAACGTGCTGGCCAGTGCCTTGGGGTCGGCGACGTTGCCTGCCTCATCCAGCGCAAAGGCCCGGGGAATGCCGCCGCTCAGGGCCCAGATGACTCCTGCCCCAGCCCACGCCGAGCACTTGAGCAGCGTTCGGCGGTCAGGGTTCAGCAAGTCGTCGGTGCGCACTGGTGGGATTGATTGAATGTCCATCGGTATGTCCTCGCAAGCGGACTACAGTGATGTAGCTGACACGAGGTAAACCTTGCGGGACGAGTGTTTATTCCGCGTTGGAAAACAAATTCTTTTCAGGGAATAAAAGACCACGCATCACGGTTATAGGGGTGTGACAGTGCGGAAGCCACTATGAAGCGATTTGAGGACCTGATTGCGCCCCATCTGGACGCCGCTTACAACCTCGCGCGCTGGCTCACTGGCAACGACGCCGCCGCACGCGATGTCGTGCAGGAAAGTGCCCTGCGCGCCTTCAGGTTTTTGCAGCGTTTCGCCGATGGCAACGCCAAGGCCTGGTTTCTGACCATCGTGCGCAACGAAAGCTACACCTGGCTCAAAGCCTCGGCCGGGCGCCATTGGGTTGCTTTCGATGACGACATTGGCGATGACGAAGGGGCACTGAGCCATAGCCAGACCCCGGAATTGCTGGCTATTCACACGGAAAACGCGGCGCTGATCCAGCAGGCGCTGTGCGCCCTGCCGCCAGTGTTTCGTGAGGTGATTGTGCTGAAAGAACTCGAAGACATGCCTTACAAGGACATCGCTTTGGTGGTCGATATCCCCATCGGCACCGTCATGTCGAGACTGGCCCGGGGGCGCGCGATGCTCAAGCTCGAACTACTGAAGTTGCACGATCATGAATGAACTCGACTGCACGGTTTGCCAGACACGGCTGCATGGTTATCTGGATCACGAACTCGATCCTGCGACGACTGCGGATGTGGCTGCGCATCTGGCCGCATGCACCGAGTGCGCGCGGCTGCATGATGAAGTGAAACTGCTGAAGGTCAGTGTGAAGCGCCAGGCGCCGTATTACCCGGCGCCGGCATCGTTAGCGGCCAGCGTGTTTGCCGCAGGTGCTCCCGCGACTCGCGCCGTCGAGCGCTGGCAGAAATGGTTCGCACCGACGTTTTCCGCGGCCGCGCTGGCCTTGGCGGCAGTGCTTTATGTGATGACGCCGGGCAGCGAGCAACCGCTGATGGACGAGGCTGTCTCCAGCCATGTCCGCTCGTTGATGGGCGAGCATCTGAACGATGTGGTGTCCTCCGACCGCCACACCGTGAAGCCCTGGTTCACCGGTAAACTCGACTTCTCGCCGCCGGTATTCGATTACTCGGCGCAGGGATTTCCATTACTGGGCGGGCGGCTGGATTATCTGCAACACCAGACCACGGCAGCCCTGAGTTACGGGAGGGCCAAGCACATCATCAATGTGTTTATCCTGCCCGTGCCGGAGGCAGACAAGCCGCGGCAGACCCAGACGATTCGTGGCTTTAACGTGGTGTCCTGGCAAGTCAACCACATGCGCTTCGTGCTGGTTTCCGATGTGGAAAAAAGTGAACTGGAGGCGTTCAGCCAGTTGCTCAGGGACGGTGCCTGAAGGGAGCACGGTTTCGCGTGCGCCGTCATTCTCTCTGTCGAGAACAATCAAAAATGGGTGCTCGCCCAACCAAGGCCTAGCACTCCGTGCCTGGTAAAGAGCCGAAGCTGGGTGAGCGGTGAGAACTCTATCCAGAGTTGCGCCCTGTGTCCCGAACACAATTCTGAATAAACCTGAACAGCCTGCGTCCGGCATAATCAGGTTTTACTCACTCCCAGTGCGCGACCACTCATCATCCATGGCGCCCGCTGTGCTGGCGACTATCCACGCCACTGCACAAGCCACTAACGAAAACGCGGCAAAAGCACCCATCACATGCAAGTAAGGCAGTACGTGATTCCACGCTCGAGCCACCCCCAGGAATGCGGCAAATAACCAGCCACTCATAGAGAGAGCGCCCAACAGTGCAAGGCGAGTCCGGGCGCAGCTGCGTAAGAAAACAAAGGGAGCCTTCTGCAGCAGCGGAAAACCGATCCGATGCAACAAAGCGCCGTTGAGGCTAAGCAGCGCGACAACACTCACCTTGGCCCAGAGCTTTTGATTGAGCAGATACGCGGTTCCTTCATAGAGGTAACCCTGGAGCACCAGCAGCAAACCACTTCCCCAAAGAGCCAATAGCGCGAGCGTGACAATTTTTTGAGTCTCGTCGAGATACTCGCGTTGCACCTGGCTCAACACATCCTTGCGCCAGCTCCATAGCTTTTGATCTGCCTGCAGCACCCTCCCCAGAGCAATACAGGTGGCAATCAGATGACCGTACACGAGTAGCATTTTGAGCATTACCTGGACCTTATTTTTATGTGGGCAATGCACTCCCTCGCACCCTTGATTTGAAACTAAATGATACAGATTCATATTTGTATCAACAAGTTAACCGCTCGCCCACCCATCCGGAACCGCCTGCTCTCCCCCCAGGTTTTTCCGTATTGCGCTGTTCCGTGAGCAACGCCGGATACGAAAACGCCGCTCAATGAGCGGCGCTGGAGAATCCCGGTTCGCAACAATGACGAGCGGAATCTAATCCGAAGTCAGCGGCTGCCTGGAGCGACTCGGCGCGATGGCCGACTTCTCCCCGGTGTCGCGATGCAACAAGGCAACGTTGTAGTCATAGCGGGATATCAGCGGCACCGGCTCGTCATTGCGGGACATCTTGAGCCATTGTCTTGTGCGCTCGATGTCAAAGGATTCGTTCCTGCTCTTCATCTTTTTAATAAGGTTGGCCGAGACCCTGAAGCGTCCACATCCAGCCGAGCATGCAACTTCTGACCAGTCTTCAGCCACATGAACAGTGTTAGAGACAGCGTGACAAATTAAGCACTTCATGTTCGATCTCCGTATCCATGAATTACCAACTGTAGACGATCCACGAACAAAGAACTCAGCGCCCAAAAAAACCGGATCAGTCCATCGCGCCACCCAGTGACAGCCTGGCCAGGTGACCTGTCAAAGGGGCGAGAAGTGAAGAGCCCGGCGCAATGGCCGGGCTCCGTTTTATCTTCTGTTTTCAAGCATCTTGTCGGCGAGCGCTTTGGCCCTTTGGATCAGCAGTTTTTGCCTGTCTTCGTGGGTGGTTTCTCCTACCACCGGTGCCGTCAGATGGCTTTCGGCAATCAGCGCAGCACAGAAATATTGGTCCCAAACAGTGCTTTGCTCCGACGCCTGTCTAATCGTTTGGTCGGCGATCATATGCGGCTCCTTTTGATGAGGTAGCCTTTTCAGTTTACGCCCGAATCACCAACAACCTACGTTGCGCAGGACAGTCGGCACTGCCAATCGCTGGCGACAAATCGTTTCCTCGACTAGGATTTTTATCGCACAGGACTTCGCCCACTGTGTTGTCGGGCGACTCACAAGGGAGAGATAGATGACGCCTACTCGTATTACCGAGCAAACCTATCGTGGCTGGTCCAGCCCCATCTTGCTTGAACTCAAGGAGAGAGAACATCAACTGGATCCTTCGGCACGCCAGGCCCTGCGAAATGTCCTGGTCGAGAGAAGGCTTATAAACACTGGCAATCCTTCTGGCAGTGATCGGCGCAAGGCTGATCCGGCCGGGTAACAACTGGTTTTAGCAATAGCGCTTACCCACCTCATCACCGACGCTGCTGGCGCTCTGCCAGCAGCGTGCTTGCAAGCCATCCCTAAATGCCAGACAAAAAAAAAGCCCAGGCAGCTGATGGACGCCTGGGCTTTAAAAATGCATAAACCGTGGTGGTGAACGCGGGGCAATATTACCCAATCAATTGATCTGTAACAAGATATTTTGACTCACCATCCAGTTACTAAATCTCGTAACTCATTAAATATCCACACTATTTTTGAGTCATCTACTGAAGACGCCGTTACAGACAATCCCGGACAGCCTGGCGCAGCGCTCCTGACTTGGCCCATGGCGGTCCTTGGTAAAGCGATACCCGGCTGCCATCCTTCGACTTCACGATATCCAGAATCTCGTCAGCTGTGATGACGCTCGGTGCAGTAATCCGGTAGCCATTGGAAATCGCGGTTTGCGTCGTTCCCGCAATCTCCTGACGCCACAACGGCAATACACACCCGGCATATTCCTTGGGCGCCTTATCGCTGTATTTGCTGACATTGGGCTCACCGGGCACCAGGGATGCGGGCAATGAACAGCCCGCCAACGCAGCCACCGTTACTCCCGCTATCAACATCCGCATGATGCTTCTCTATCCTGAAAAATGGGAAATGTAGCCTGTACGTGGGCAGACATCCAACAAACGCGGGGGTTACGCCGCTCTAAAGGAGCTTTCTTATACAGAGGCTTCTATACAGAGGCCTCTCCCTGCCCCGGATCGACCCCCGAGCCGGAATCGGTATACGAACTCGCATTCAGATACTTCATCCACCGCTCGTACGCTTCATGCTGCCATTTCGTGACCCGTTCCCATTCCGGCCCACTGAGCTGATGGGCTGAAATCAACTTCATCATTTCCGTGGTGGCCGCATCCAGGTCCGCGATCAGTTCATGCGCATGGTGTCTGAAATCATCAGTCGCCGTCATTTGAGATACCTCGCCCCAGCGAATAGATCGCTATCTCAATACGACAGCAGAGCTGTTCGCTCCCGTTGATTTTCCCGACCAGTGGAAGCACCTTCCATCCTTAGCCCTTCACGCACACCACCTGCCGCAAGGTGTGGAGCACTTCCACCAGATCACGCTGGGCATACATGACTTTGTCGATGTCCTTGTAGGCCATCGGAATCTCGTCGATAACCGCAGCGTCCTTACGGCATTCCACATGAGCGGTCGCGCGGATCTGGTCGGCGACGGTGAAGGTGTTTTTGGCTTTGGTACGGCTCATGGTGCGACCGGCGCCGTGGCTGCAGGAACAGAACGATTGCTCGTTGCCGAGGCCGCGAACGATGAAGCTTTTGGCCCCCATGGAGCCGGGAATGATCCCCAGTTCGCCCTTCTGCGCCGAGACCGCGCCCTTGCGAGTGACCAGGATGTCCTCACCGAAGTGCCGCTCTTTCTGTACGTAATTGTGGTGGCAGTTCACGGCCTCCAGCGCGACCTCGAAGGGTTTGCGGATCACTTGCCGCGCCGCGTGAATCACCGCTTGCATCATCAAGGCACGGTTCTGCCGAGCAAAGTCCTGAGCCCAGCCCACCGCTTCGACGTAGTCATCGAAGTGCCGGCTGCCCTCCTTGAAGTAAGCCAGGTCGCGGTCCGGCAGGTTGGCGATGTGCTCGCGCATGTCAGCCTGGGCCAATTGAATGAACAGGGTACCGATGGCATTGCCCACGCCGCGAGAACCGCTGTGCAGCATGAACCAGACACGATCGGCCTCGTCCAGGCATACCTCGATGAAGTGGTTACCGGTACCGAGGGTGCCCAAATGGTGGCGGTTGTTGGTGCTGGCGAGTTTCGGGTACTTGTCGATGATCGCCTTGAACCGAGGGTTCAGCGCCGCCCAGGCCTGATCGGCCTGCTGTGGAACGCGCTCCCAGGCGCCTTCGTCACGGCGACCACGGCTCAATGTACGGCCATGGGGTACGGCCTTTTCAATGGCAGTGCGCAGACCGTGCAAGTTGTCCGGCAAATCGGCAGCGCTCAGCGAGGTGCGCGCGGCAATCATGCCGCAGCCGATGTCCACGCCCACGGCCGCCGGAATGATCGCGCCCACGGTGGGGATCACGCTGCCGATGGTGGAACCTTTGCCCAGGTGCACGTCCGGCATCACCGCCAGGTGCTTGAAGATGAACGGCATCTTCGCGGTATTGATCAGTTGCTGCCGGGCTTCGCTTTCAACCGGCACGCCTTCGGTCCAGAGTTTGATGGGCTTGCCGTTGGCGACTTCCAGCAGTTGGTAGGCAGGTTGTTGCATGATTTCGACTCTCTTTGGATCAGACGAACATAACGCTCCATTGAGGTAAATGGGATTACTATTTCGTAGCGGGGAATTGCAGGAGGTCATCATGTGGCTTAACGAATATGAACAGCAACTTCGGCGTGACCTGCAAGGTGTGGCGTCGGATCTGAGGTGGTCGGCGGTAGAGCTTTTGCGCATCGCAGAGCAGTTGCGCCTGGCCGGCAATGATGCGGACGCAGAGGCAACGCTAAGGCTGTGCGCGCTGTTCCAGGGCGATGAAGAGCGGCTGGCGGGCTATGCTGAAGAGGTGAAAGCAAAAACCATCACTCGAACGAAAGCTCACTAGAGAGCGCTGCCATGAACAAGCCTCTATGCGCGCTGATCGCCGTGCTGGCGGCGGCAGGTGGCTGCAACACCGAATCACAAATTTACCGGGACCAGCCGCTGGTCGCCAAGGTCGAAGCCGGCATGACCAAGGATCAGGTCGAGCAGATTGGCGGCAAACCGCTATCGATAACAGACCGCACGGTGGAACCTGGCACCTGCTTTGATTACAAGCTGACCCAGGCCGGCCATCAGCAGCCGTACAACGTCAGCTTCGACGGCAGGGGCCAGGTCGACCATAAAAGTTTCATGACGTGCGCGGAATGGAGTCGTGTCCAACAAAAAGCCAGAGAGCATTCCCCCTCAACGGGCGGGATGGGCGGCGGTTACTGACCCACGATCTTACAGCGCAAAAAAGCCCCGGCATGCCGGGGCTTCAGGCGCACTATTTGTCTGATTTGTGGCTACGCGACGATCTGCCCGAGCGGGCTCTGTAGGCAGGAAGTGCAGCCGCATAGGCCAGTGCTTCCTCTCGGCTGCCAAAGGATCCAAGCCGGTCACCTTTGGTGCACACCCGCCACGGGCCACTGTTCACGCTGAGTACGTCATAGCCGTTCATGTGCATTTTGGTCAGCATCGGAACGCTCATTAGTCACCTCCATTTCGGCAGTGATAGTCCAGGGTCCACTCAGTTACCTTACACCCGACTTTCACTGAAGTGCCGACCAGACGTCGCGTCAGGATTCCGGCAGTTAAATGCACTTTCAACCGCCCTGTCGACTCTAACCCTTGAAGCAGACACGTCTGCGGATTGCGGTCTGAATATTGCATTTTTATGACTGCTTTATGACAACCGGCAGTCAGGTAATCCATGAAAGTACGCGCAACCGTCATTTGCGAGCAGGACCGGCACATTCTCCTGGTGCGCAAACCCAGGGGGCGCTGGACCCTGCCGGGCGGAAAAATCGAGCCCGGCGAAACCATCGCGGGCGCGGCCACAAGAGAGCTCTATGAAGAAACCGGGCTTGGGGTCGACGGCCTGCTGTACTTGATGGAGCTGGACACGGCCAGCACCCGCCACCATGTCTACGAAGCGTCGGTCGTAAACCTGGCGGAGGCTCGGCCACGGAATGAAATCTTCGACTGCATCTGGTACCCGCTGGACGCCGTCCAGAACCTGAACACCAGCGACGCCACGCTCAGAATCGTCAGAGCATTTCAGCGTCGCTTGTAAGTCCTAGGCTTTGGCCAAAGCAGTCGCGGCCTTATCGATGAACCCGGCAATCTCGGCCGGCATCGAGGCCAGCGACGCATGGCTGGCATTCAGGGTCAGAATCTCCCGGGCGTTCAGCCGCGTCGCCATCCATTGCTGGTTTTGCGGCGCGATCATCCGGTCGAAGGCAGAAACCTGATACCACGACGGTTTGTTCTTCCACGCCACCGTGTTGATGGTGTCGCCAAAAGTGCTGGCCAACGGTGCTTTCTGGGTGATGCCCATGACCAACCCGTCGATGGCCGGCAGATCCTGACAGAAGCTTTCGTGGTAAAGCTCAGGCTTCACCCACAAATAGCCATCGCTGTCGGGGGCCAGGTTCGCGGCCGCTGCCGGTGGGTGCTGCTGGGTAATGCTGCCGGGGCTTTCACCGACGTCCGGGGCAAACGCGGCGATGTACACCAGCCCCACGACGTTCGGTTGATCGCCGGCCTCGGTAATCACCGCACCGCCATAGGAATGCCCCACCAGCAGCACCGGCCCCGGTACCTGAGCGACCATTTTGCGGGTTCGCTCGGCGTCGTCGGCCAGGGAGGTCAACGGTATTTCAACCGCGCGGATGTTGGTGTAGCCCTTGTGGATCAGTTGCGCGATAACCTTGTTCCAGTGGGCGGCACCGCCCCAAAAACCATGGACCAGGACAATGGTGGGTTTATCGCTCATCAGGATGACTCCCGTTCATGGAGGGTGTGTTGCGAGCCTGTCAGCCCAAATCGCCGCCACCGACCGGCATGACCATGCCGGTGATGTAGGAGGCTTCTTCACTGGCCAGAAACAGGATAGCGCTTGCTTGCTCATCCAGCGTGCCGTAGCGCTTCATCAAACTGCTGTCGAGGGTCTGGTCGACGATCTGCTGATACCACAGCTTTTCCTGAGCGCTTTGTTCCGCGGTGTTGCGCGGAATCAGCCGCGGCGGCGCTTCGGTGCCACCGGGAGCGGTCGCGTTGACCCGTACCCCACGGCCGGCGGTTTCGAACGCCAGGCACGCGGTCAACGCGTTGACCCCACCCTTCGCCGCACCGTAAGGCACGCGATTGACGCTGCGGGTGGCGATGGATGAAACGTTGACGATAGCGCCGTTGCCTTGCTCAAGCATGAACGGCAGCGCGGCATGGCAACACCACAGCGTCGGGAACAATGAACGGCGCACTTCGGCTTCGATCTGCGACTCTTCATAGTGCTCGAAAGGCTTGGCCCAGATCGTGCCGCCGACATTGTTGACCAACACATCGAGACGCCCGAAGCGCTCGACGGCGGTGCGCATCACGCGGCTGCATTCGCTGTATTGCTCAAGGTCGGCGGTCAGGGCGAGCACCTGGCTGTCCCGCCCCAGTTCTTTCTGCAACTCGAACACCAGATCGGAGCGGTCGACCAGAATCAACCGCGCACCTTCGGCGGCCATGCGTTCCGCCACACGCCGGCCGATGCCTTGGGCGGCACCGGTAATCAGCGCGATTTTTTCGTGGAATCTATTCATGTATCTCTCCCACAACAGCGCAGCTCAGGCCGCGCTGGCGGCAAATTTCTCGTAGTAGAAGTTCGCAGGCGCGATGCCTTGCTCGCGAATGAACTGGCTGACCGCTTCGACCATCGGCGGCGGGCCGCACAGGTAGACATCGACGTCGCCATCGTTCAGATGCCGTGGCTCGATGTGCTGGGTCACATAGCCCTTGAGCGGGTGCCGGCTGTCGGGGTTGGCCACGCAGGCGCTGAAGCTGAAGTTCGGGATTCGTGCGGCAAAGGCTTCCAGTCGATCGATTTCCACCAGGTCGAAATCGTTGGTCACGCCATAGATCAAATGCAGCGGATGTTCGCTGCCCTGCTCGGCGATTTTTTCCAGCATCGCGGTAAACGGCGCCAGACCGGTGCCACCGGCCAGCAGCAACAACGGCCGGCGGATATCGCGCAGATAGAAGCTGCCCAACGGTCCGGCCAGGCTCATGCTGTCGCCGGCCTTGGCCATGCCGGTCAGGAAACTGCTCATCAAGCCGCCGGGCACGTTGCGAATCAGGAAACTGACTTCGCCGTCACGCTGCAACGAGCTGAACGAATACGCGCGGGTCTGCTCGCTGCCGGGAACCCCGAGGTTCACATACTGCCCCGGCAAAAACGCCAGTTTGCTCAGGGCTTCGCCCTTGATCGACAGTGCGATGGTGCTGTCGGACAGCTGACGCACGGCGCTGATGGTCGCGTCGTAACTGGCCTGACGAGTACGGCAGACATCCGATGAAACCGGCACCCGCACCACGCAATCGCTCTGCGCTCGCATCTGGCAAGTCAGGACAAAACCCTGCTGCGCTTCGTCAGCGCTGAGGGCGTCTTCGATGTAGTCCTCGCCCAAGTCGTAGCGCCCGGCTTCGGCGAAACACTTGCAGGTGCCGCAAGCGCCGTCGCGGCAGTCCAGTGGGATATTGATGCCCTGGCGGTACGCGGCATCGGCCACGGTTTCGCCGGCGTTGGCGTCGATGAACCGGGTGACGCCATCTTCGAAATTGAACGCAATGGAATGAGTCATGACGGCCGCCTCAGAGGTGGTAAACATCAATGACCTGGCGAACGTAGTCGTTCTTCAGGATCACTTTCTTGGCCAAGATCAGCGGGTTCTCGCCGCGCACATCCAGGGTGTAGAAACTGCTGCCGAAATAGCTGTCGACGGTCTTGTAGCGAAAGCTCAGGGTGTGCCAGTTGAAACGCACCTTGCACAGGCCGTCGGCCTGTTCGATCAGCTCGATGTTGCTGAGGTTGTGCGAGGTGCGGGTGTCCGGCACGCTGGCGCTGGAACGCTCGGTCTTGATGCGGAAGATGCGGTCTTCCAGGCCCGTACGGTTGCCGTACCAGATCAACGAGATTTCCCGCTGCGGGTCTTCGGTCAATTCGTCGTTGTCATCCCAGGACGGCATCCAGAAGGTCGCGTCCGGCGCGTACAACTCCAGCCAGTCGTCCCATTGCTTGTCGTCGAGGTAGCGCGCTTCACGGTAGAGAAAATCACGCACCGCGTCATAGGTCATGGTCATTGCACGGCCTCCACTGCAATCAGGTCGGACTGTTCGGCGGCCAGGGCCTTGAGCATGGTCTGCTGCCAATATTTGTGTTGCAGCACGAACAGGCCTTCATCTTCGGTACGCACCCCGCTGAGCAACGGGTGCAGGTCGATTTCCTTGGCCGCGTCATCGGCGCCTTCAATCCAGTGTTCGGCACCACGGGACATGTCGTTCCAGGTGGTGACGCTGCCCTGATAACCGGTCTGGCAGGAGCGAAACTCTTCCAGATCGTCTGGAGTCGCCATGCCGCTGACGTTGAAAAAGTCCTCGTACTGACGAATGCGGCTCGAACGGGCGTGGTCGCTTTCACCTTTGGGGGCGATGCAGTAAATGGTGATTTCGGTGCGGTTGACCGAGATCGGCCGGGCGATGCGGATCTGCGAGCTGAACTGGTCCATCAGGTACACGTTCGGGTACAGGCACAGGTTGCGCGAGTTCTCGATCATCCAGTCGGCGCGGGCCTGGCCGAAGTCCCGGGCCAACTCGTCGCGACGCTCGTACAGTGGACGGTCCTCGGGGTTGGACCAACGGGTCCAGAGCAGCATGTGGCCCTTGTCGAAGGAATAGAAACCACCGCCCTGCTTGGCCCAGGTGCCGGCGCTCATGGTGCGGATGTCTTCGCCCGCTTCGCGCTGTTTGCGCTGATTCTGGGTGGCGGCGTAGTTCCAGTGCACGGAGCTGACGTGATAGCCGTCGGCACCGTTCTCGGCGGTAAGTTTCCAGTTGCCTTCGTAGATGTAGCTGGAGGAACCGCGCAGTACTTCCAGGCCGTCGGCGGACTGGTCGACGATCATGTCGATGATCTTCGCCGACTCGCCCAGGTGCTCCACCAACGGCACCACGTCGGCCTTGAGGCTGCCGAACAGGAAACCGCGATAGGACTCGAAACGCGCGACTTTGGTCAGGTCGTGGGAGCCTTCGCAATTGAAGCTCGCCGGGTAGCCGGCCGCCGCCGGGTCCTTGACCTTGAGCAGCTTGCCGGAGTTGTTGAACGTCCAGCCGTGGAACGGGCAAGTGTACGAACTCTTGTTGCCGGTCTTGTGCCGGCAGAGCATCGCCCCGCGGTGGCTGCACGCATTGATAAAGGCGTTCAACACGCCATCCTTGTTGCGCGCGATGAAGATCGACTGGCGCCCCATGGTGGTGGTGTAGAAGTCGTTGTTGTTGGGGATCTGGCTTTCGTGCGCCAGGTACAGCCAGTTGCCTTCGAAGATGTGTTCCATCTCGAGGTCGAACAGCCGCGGGTCAGTGAACATCTCCCGCTTGCAGCGATAGATACCCTGTTCAGGGTTTTCTTCAAGCAGGGAGTGAAGGTATTCGGGTCGCAGGGACATGGCCGCCGCCTCCATTGTTTTTATTCAGGCAGGGCCATGCTAGGACGTGGGGATGGGGCGGACTATCCGCGGGGTGCAGACCTGTATCCGTTTTGTGCAAAGGGCGGTCGGTGGTTGATGGTTGCCAATGTGGCGAGGGAGCTTGCTCCCGCTGGGCTGCGAAGCGGCCCCCGGCATTCTGTCAGGCACACCGCGTCGGCAGGATTTACGACTGCTGCGCAGCCGAACGGGGGCAAGCCCCCTCGCCACAAGCAAGCTCCCTCGCCACAGGTTATGCGTCAAACCTCCCTGGCAATCAGTGACGGCGCTTGAGGGTGTCAGAAGGCAATTCGCCGAACTGTTTACGGTAGCTGTCGGAGAACCGGCCCAGGTGCAGGAAGCCGTAATCCATGGCCACTTCCGTGACGTTGCGCACGTTGCAGGTCGGGTCGCTCAGGTTGGCGTGAATGCGTTCGAGCTTCTTCTGCCGGATGTAGTTTTTCGGCGTGTCCCCCGCATTGCGTTCGAACAGCCCATACAGCGAACGCAAGCTCATCCGCGCCTGGCGCGCCAGTTCTTCGCTGTCGATGTCTTGCTTGAGGTTGCAGGCGATGTAATCGACCAGCGCCTCGAACGTGGCCGAGGCTGAGCCGGGATCGGTGCGCATGACGTTGGTTTTCATCAGGCCGAGCATCTTGCTGACCACGATTTGCGCATAGTGCTCCTGCACGCGAGGAATCGGCTCGGAAGCCTCGGCTTCCTGGCAAATCATCGCCAGCAGGCCGACGAAGCCTTCCAGTTGATTGAGCTGATAACGGTTCTCCAGAAACCGCACGCCCTGCCCCGGATACCGCCAACGCTGCTCCTCGCACACCGATTCCAGCAGCCGGGTGGGGACTTTCAGGATGAATTTTTCGCAATCACTGGAATAGGTCAGATCCACCGGATCGTCCGGATTGATCAGCAGCAACTCGCCGGGCGCGAAGTAATGTTCCTGACCATGGCCACGCCACAGACAATTGCCGCGCAACAGCACTTGCAAGTGATAGATGCTGTCCAGCGCGCCAGAGGTAACCCGCACGCTGGCGCCATAACTGATGCGGCACAGATCAAGGCTGGCAAACTTGCGATGATCGAGGCTGGCCAGCGGCCGGCCGGCCCTGGGCATCTGCAGGCAATGGTTGCCGACATGCTGATTGACATAGCCCGACACCGCATACGGGTCTGCATGGTCGAAGACTCTGCTGCGATGACTCAACAATTGCGCTTGCATCATCGGTTCACTCTCATTGTTGTTATCAGTGGCGCCGCCATTCTAGGGCCGAAACACAGAAGGCCACGAGATAAACGGTCGGTTATCTCGTGGCCCGGTTCGGCTGGTCGAGGGGTATCAGTCCTCGAGCGCACGCACCCGCTCGTGGCGTTGTTGCTCTTCAGGCTGGGCGGACGACTGCAAGGTGAAGTCAAAATTGATTTCGGCAAAACGCCCGCTGACGCCATGGGCCGCCGCACGCTGCTGATCGTCACTGAAAGTGATCTTGGCGATCAGTTCGTCACGGGTGGCGTAGGCGAAATCGTCATGCAGGTACTGATCACCATCGAGGTTGATCTGGGTGGTCAGGTGACGATGATCCGGCGCCGAAATGAAGAAGTGAATGTGCGCCGGCCGCTGGCCATGACGGCCCAGTTGATTGAGCAGTTGCTGGGTCGGACCATCCGGCGGGCAGCCGTAGCCCGACGGCACGATGCTACGGAAGCGATAACGGCCCTCGGCATCGGTGACGATCCGGCGACGCAGGTTGAACTCGGACTGGGTGGTGTCGAAGTACGAATAGGTGCCGCCGGTGTTGGCGTGCCAGACATCCACCACCGCGCCGGCCAGCGGTTCGCCAGCGGTGTTGAACACCCGGCCCTGCATGAACAGAGTCACACCCGGATCGACGCCGTCATCGAGACGCGCTTCGCCTTGCGACAGCGGTGCACCCGCCACATACAGCGGCCCCTCGATGGTCCGCGGGGTGCCGCCGGATTTGCCGGCCTGCTCGTCTTCGGCATCCATCAACAGGTCGAGGTAATGCTCAAGACCGAGCCCGGCCACCAACAGACCGGCCTCCTGCCGCGCGCCCAGCACGTTGAGGTAATTGACGGCTTTCCAGAATTCTTCCGGGGTCACGGCCAGGTCTTCGATGATGTTCACCGAATCGCGCAGGATGCGGTAAACCAGCGCTTTGACCCGCGGATCGCCGGCCTCGTTGAGCAGGCCGCTGGCCTCTTCGAGAAACTTCTGGACACTGGCGTTGTGGGAAATCTTGACGTTCATGGTGGATCCTCATCTTGTAATTATTAGCGTAGCGAACTGAACAGGCTGGGTTCAGCGGTCATCCTCGCGAATGGAAGAAGGATGCCGGCACAGCGCGTTGACCTCGATGGCCATGTACGGGTACAGCGGCAATTGCATCAGCAAGTCGTGCAGTTCCTGAACGCTGTCGACATCGAACACGCTGTAATTGGCATAGAGCCCGGCGATGCGCCACAGATGACGCCACTTGCCTTGCTCTTGCAGGCGCTGGGCCAGGGCTTTCTCGTCGGCCTTGAGCTGAGCGGCGCGCTCCGGGTTCATGTCGACCGGTAAATTCACGGTCATTTTTACGTGAAACAGCATGATGCCCTCCTCAGGCTTGATGAACGGCAGTGGATATTTTGTCTCGACGGAAAAACGCCAGGCGTTCTTCATCCAGAACCAGGCCCAACCCCGGTGTTGACGGGACGTGCAGTTGGAAATCGCGGTAGACCAAGGGCTCGCTGAGGATGTCTTCGGTCAGCAGCAGCGGGCCGAACAGCTCGGTATCCCAGCTCAATGTGTTCAGCGTGACGAAGGCATGGGCCGAGGCCAGCGTGCCGATTCCGCCTTCGAGCATGGTGCCACCGTACAGGCCGATACCGGCCGCCTCGGCAATCGCGGCGGTTCGCAGCACCGCGCGCGGGCCGCCGTTCTTGGCGATTTTCAGAGCGAACACCGAAGCGGCGCCTTCCCGTGCCAGGTTAAAGGCATCTTCCACGCATTCGATGGATTCATCGGCCATGATCGGCGCCGGGCTCATGGCATTCAGGCGCACCATGCCGGCGCGGTTATTGCGCGAGATCGGTTGTTCGATCAGGTCGATGCCGTTGGTGCCGAGGATCCGGCAGGCCCGCAGAGCGACTGCTTCATCCCAGGCCTGATTGACATCGACCCGCACGCTGGCGCGATCACCCAAGGCTTTTTTGATCGCAATGACGTGAGCCAGGTCGCGGTTGACCTCGCCAGCGCCGATTTTCAGCTTGAAGATCCGGTGGCGGCGCAGGTCGAGCATTTTTTCCGCTTCAGCGATGTCCTTGGCCGTGTCGCCGCTGGCCAGGGTCCAGGCCACCGGCAACGCATCGCGAACCCGTCCTCCCAGCAGTTCACTGACCGGCAGGCCAAGGCGCTTGCCCTGGGCGTCGAGCAAGGCGCTTTCGATACCCGATTTGGCGAAGGTGTTGCCACGAATGCTGCGCTCCAGGCGCAACATCGCGGCATTCACATTGCCGCTGTCCTGGCCGATCAGCAGTGGCGCGACGTGTTTGTCGATGTTGGTCTTGATGCTGTCCGGGCTTTCGTTGCCGTAGGCCAGGCCGCCGATGGTGGTCGACTCACCGATACCCTCAATGCCATCGGCACAGCGCACCCGAATGATCACCAGGGTCTGGTTCTGCATGGTGTGCATCGCCAGCTTGTGTGGGCGAATGGTCGGCAGATCGACGATGATCGTCTCGATCGATTCAATGGCTGTTGCAAGCATGTCGCGATACCCGTCAGGTTCTTAAAGTTCTGGAACCGATTCTGGTACGGCTTTTTTCGGGAAGCCAATATAGAATTGGTCTGACTCGATACCTTAAAGGTATTTAACAGATCGACATCCGGAGGCCCCATGGAACTGCGTCACCTGCGGTATTTTCAGGTGTTGGCTCAAACCCTCAACTTCACCCGCGCCGCCGAACTGCTGCACATCGCCCAACCGCCGCTGAGCCGGCAGATCCAGCAGCTGGAAGACGAACTCGGGGTACTGCTGCTGGAGCGCGGCCGACCGTTGAAGTTGACCGACGCCGGGCGTTTTTTCCATGAACACTCCACCGCCCTGCTCGAACAACTGGGCAAGGTTTGCGACAACACGCGGCGGATCGGCCTGGGCGAAAAAACCTGGCTGGGCATCGGCTTTGCGCCCTCGACACTCTATGGCGTGCTGCCGGAACTGATTCGCCGGTTGCGCAGCGGTGAGCCTCTGGCGCTGGAGTTGGGGCTCTCGGAAATGACCACGTTGCAACAGGTGCAGGCGCTCAAGGCCGGGCGTATCGATATCGGCTTCGGGCGCATCCGCATCGACGACCCGGCCATCCTGCAGACCGTGCTCACCGAAGACCGACTGGTGGCCGCCCTGCCCGCCGGCCACCCGCTCCTCGCCAGGCCCATCAGCCTTCGGGAACTGGCGAAAGAACCTTTTGTGCTCTACCCCGGCAATCCGCGCCCGAGTTACGCCGACCACGTGATCGCGTTGTTCGAAGCCAGTGGCGTGCACATCAAGGTGGCGCAATGGACCAACGAGCTGCAAACGGCGATTGGTCTGGTGGGGGCGGGAATCGGGGTGACGCTGGTACCGGCCTCGGTGCAGTTACTGCACCGCGACGACATTGGCTTCACTCCGGTGCTGGAAGACAACGCGATCTCGCCGATCATTCTCAGCAGGCGCGTGGGCGATGTATCGCCAGGGTTGAATCATTGCTTGCAGATGATCGATGAACTGCTGCCGCGCGAAAAGCTTGAAACCAGCCGTTAGGCAATCTGTAGCAGCTGTCGAGCCCCAGCGAGGCTGCGTTCGGCGTAGGAGCTGCCGCAGGCTGCGATCTTTTGATTTTCAGCGGTTCCGAACATGCCGAAGATCAAAAGATCGCAGGCTTCGCCAGCTCCTACAGGGAGTGCGTTAGGCCACGACACCGGCGAACGCTCGGCGACCGGCACGCATTTCTGTGCGAAGTTCGCCGATCAGGTTGGAAATATCGCGAACACTGATCAGTTTGTCGGGGGATACGCCGGTGATCAACAACTCAATCCGCCCGGAGCTCTGATCGAAAACCTTGATCCGCAAGGTTTCATTCTGGTTCAAGGTGCATTCGCAGGAGAGCGGCTTGAAACCGGACTCGACAATCTGGCAAAGCTGCTCAATTGAAACCATGACAGACGCCCTCCCTGGACGGCCTCCCGATTGGATCCACTGAGATTAGTCCAGCTTGCGCAATGCGCCAGCGGGTTCAGTGAGCATCCCCATCCCATATCCAATTCCAGATCCCCGGCAAACGAACAGGCTCGGAACTCTGCTTGACGGTGCGCGCCATGGCCGCCCGCTGTAGCGCTGCCGTGTCGTCGTAAAACGGTTTCTGCGCCGTGGCCAGACCGGTGGCGTTGGCACTGTCGAGGAGGATTTGCAGGTATTCGCGGGCATGCCGGGCGGTGTAGCGGTTGAGGTCGTGAAAGGTCACCACCACCGGAATCACCCCATCCACCGTCGGCAACTCGCCAAGGGCGATGCGCTCGCGGACTTCGGACAGCTGCCGCAGCATATTGGCCCGCCGCCGAGGGCTGGCGTTGAAGCCCCAGATCTTGCCGTCATTGGCGCTCAGGTCGGTCAGCAGTACGTGCATGCCATGCTGTTGGTAGGCGGCGAAAGTGCGTTTGTCGTAGTTCCAGAACGGCGGACGCACCAGGTTTGGTGGAGTGCCAGTGATCGCGGCGATGTCTGCGCTGCCGTTGGTCAGCGATTGCTCCAGTTGCTCCGGCTCCAGGGAGCGATGGTTGGTGTGGTGGGGAGTGGCCGTGTGGAAACCCAGCAAGTGACCTTCGGTCTTTTCGCGCTGCATGAGTTGGCGGCCCACGTCACTGCCGCCGGCGCCCGAGGCTCGGGTCTGCACGAAGAACACGGCTTTGATGTCCGGTTGCAGCGGATTGTGCGCCAGGCTGTCGAGTACAGTGGCGGTCGGGTTGTAGAAACCGGACGCGCTGGGCCCGTCGTCGAAGGTCAGCAGAAAGCGGATCGGCGCTTGCGCGCGCAGGCGCTGTTGCGTCTGCGGCGTCATTTCAATGGGGGCGGCGATACAGCCAAACAGGCCGACGGCGATGGCGAATACGGATAGAACCTTGATCAACTGCTTCATGTTTTGCCTTGGGCCAGACCTTGCGACCGTCACGTTTAATGGCAAAAACCCCTCGCCCATTCATCCCTTCGATCGACCCGCCAATCGCTGCGAGCCGAGGTTGGATAAGGGTACACAGTGTTTGGTTCCAGCGCCTGCTCCCCAGGTGATTGCATTTCAAACTACAAAAACTAAAAAGCCCCGCCATCAATTGGCGGGGCTTTTGGCTATGTGCAAGCGGATCAGGGCTTCAGCGGACGCTCCTGGTCGCGGTCCGACAGTTCTTTACCATCGTCGGGGTGTTTCCAGTCCGGCATCGAACGCTTCTGCCGCTCGATTTCTTCTTCCGTCGGTTCATCTGTGTCTTCATCCAGGTCCGGACGCTTTGGTTCAGTGGCCATGTCCACCTCCCGTCCTCAAGGGATCATCCGTTAAGCGTAGAACAGTTTCACGCCGGACGACTCAGAGCCACCAGCGCAGCAAAAAGAAAAAGCCCATGCTCAACAACATGCTGAGCAGAGTATTGCGGGTGTAAAGCACCAGGCCCACGGCCACCAGCGAACTGATCAGATAGGGGTTGTCCCACTGCAGGTTCAACTGTTTGTCGGGCATGAACACAATCGGCCCGCAGATCGCGGTGAGCATGCCCGGGACCGCGAAACCGAGGAACTGCCGGGCATTGCTGCTCAAGCGCACCGGCAGCCGAGGTTCAAGAAATACGTAGCGGTTCAGGAACACCAGCAGGCCCATCCCGATAATCACAGCCCAGACCATCATGTGCGCCCCACGTAGAGTTTGTTGCAGATGAACCCTGCGGTCATGCCCGCCAATCCCGACAGCACCAGCGCCGAGCCCCATTGCCAATAGCTGAACAGCACCGAACAGAACAGCGAGACTGCCACGCAAACCACTGTCGGAACGTTGCGCACCACCGGCGTGATCAAGGCGATAAACGTCGCCGCGATGGAGAAGTCCAGTCCCAAGTGTTCAAGGCCCGGAATGCTGCTGCCCAGCACAATGCCCGCCAGGGTGAAGAGGTTCCAGGCGATGTAAAACGTCAGGCCCACACCGAGGGCGTACCAGCGATTGAACTGCTGTTTGTCATGCTGGCTGGTCAGGGCGAACAACTCGTCGGTGAGCAAAAAGCCCAGCCCGATACGCCAGCAGCCCGGCAACGGGGAAATCACCGAACGCATGCTCATCCCGTACAGCAAATGCTGGGAGGTCAGCAGCAACGTGGTCAACAGAATCGAAAAGACCCCAGCACCGCCCTTGAGCATGCCAATGGCGACCAATTGCGCCGCGCCGGCAAACACGATGCTCGACAGCCCCTGGCCTTGCAGGGGCGTGAGGTTGGCCTCGATGGCCATGGAGCCGGCCAGCAATCCCCAGGGCGCGGTCGCCAGGGACAACGGCATGATGGCCGCGGCGCCACGAAGGAATGCAGTACGCGGCATGAATGAGTTGGACATAACGCTCTACAACCAGGAAAAGACTTCAGACTGTGCCAGCAGTCATGGCCGATGGCTTGAACAATCTTGCGCACTTGCAACGACTTCACGATTGACAAATACCCCGTCGGCTTTTAAAACTGGGCGCCTCATTCAGGGTGTAAGCAACCATGTCCGCAACTTTCAACCTCAACACTGTCGTCATTGGCTTGAATGCCAAGGCGCAAGGTTGCGTTGCGCACGCCCCTAAATCGAAGAAACAGTCGCTCATGTGACCGGGGCGCGCTGTCCCGTCAGATGAGCTGACAGGACATTGAGCGCGGCGGACACCCCTCCTCTTGCTGACTTCCTTCTACGCTTCTGACGGTGACGAAATCGGTCAACCTTCAGGAGAAAGTGCATGTCATCGTTTCAAGGTATCTGGGTTCCCATCGTTACGCCGTTTCACAATGGTGCGATCGACTTCGCCGGGCTGCGACGGCTGGTCAGTCATCTGCTGGAAAAAGGCGTCGATGGCATAGTGGTCTGCGGCACCACCGGGGAAGCCGCGGCGCTGGGTAAACACGAGCAACTGGCGGTGCTCGATGCGGTGCTGGAACAGGTTCCACCAGAACGCGTGGTCATGGGCCTGGCCGGCAACAACCTCACCGAGTTGCTGCAATTTCAAAGCGAAATCCTGAAGCGTCCCCTGGCGGGCTTGCTGGTGCCGCCGCCCTACTACATCCGCCCTTCCCAGTCCGGCCTCGAAGCCTTTTTCAAGACAGTCGCCGATGCGTCCAGCGCCCCGATTATTCTCTACGACATCCCCTATCGCACCGGCATAGCCTTCGAGCAGACGACCCTGCTCCGGATCGTCGCCCATGAGCGGATCGTCGCGATCAAGGACTGCGGCGGCAACCCGGCCAACACCTTCGCGCTGCTCTCCAGCGGTAACGTCGACGTGCTGTGCGGCGAAGATAATCAGATCTTCGGCGCGCTATGCCTGGGCGCCAAAGGCGCGATTGCCGCCTCGGCCCATGTTCATCCCGAGCTGTTCGTGACGCTGTATCAACAGATTCGCGACAACCGCTTAGCGGCCGGCCGAACGACCTTCTTCCAGTTGCTGCCGCTGATCCACAGCCTGTTCATCGAGCCCAATCCCGCTCCGGTGAAAACTGCCCTGGCCCTTGGAGGATTGATCCACGACGAGCTGCGAGCGCCAATGCAACGCAGCAGTGAAGCCACCGTCGTACGTTTGAAAGAAGTACTGGCAGCGCTCGAAGGCGGCAATCGATAGAGCACAAGCGTCCAGCCCGAGTACCATGGAGCGATTCATATAACGCGCCAGGGAATCGACATGCTTTACCGAATCGCCGCCGACGGGCTGGTGCTGTCTCACTTGTTGTTCATTCTGTTCGTGCTGTTCGGCGGGCTGCTGGTGCTCAAATGGCGCCACCTGATCTGGTGGCACCTGCCCGCCGCTGCATGGGGCGTGACCGTGGAAGTCTTCCACCTGACGTGCCCGCTCACCGAATGGGAAAACCGCATGCGCCACGCGGCCGGGCAAACCGGTTACGGCGGCGGTTTTATCGAACATTACGTGTGGCCGATCATTTATCCGGCCGGGCTGACGCCCACGATTCAGCTGGGGCTGGGCAGCGTGGTGCTGGCGCTCAACGTGTTGATCTACGCACGGCTGTTCCGGCAATGGAAGCATCCGACCCGTTCAGGCAGTAACCACCGCTCCGGTTGAACTCAGTTGGCGATAACACTCATGTTCCGGCCACTGGCCTTGGCCACATACAGCGCCTTGTCCGCGGCGCCGACAATGTCGTCGGGTTGGGCTTGCGAGGCCGGGTCGTAGGCGCAGACACCCAGGCTGACCGTGACCACGCCTTCCACGCCCCCAACGTGCTCGATGCCGGCCTGCTGAACCGCACGGCGGATTTTTTCCGCCACCAGAAATGCCCCCACATAATCGGTGGCGGGCAACACCACCGTAAACTCCTCACCACCGAAGCGGGCTGCGAGATCGCCGGGACGCTTGATGTTTTCGGTGATGATCGCGCTGATTTTGCGCAAACACTCATCGCCCGCCAAATGACCGTAGTGGTCATTGAAGCTCTTGAAGTGGTCGACATCGATCATCAGCAGCGCAAGATGGGTCTGGCTACGCCTGGCACGGCCCATTTCCGCGAGAATGAACAGGTCGAATTGACGCCGGTTGGAAAGCCCGGTCAGTGCATCTTCCAGCGCCAGCAACTCCAGGCTGCGGTTGACCTCAATGAGTTTGTCCTGAGTCTCCAGCAGATTGTTCTGAATATGATTCTGCTGCTTCATGAGGCGGATCAGGCGATAACCGAGAGCCCCCAGAAACCCCAGCAGCAACAGGACGATGCCCGCACTGAATATCGACTCCTGCCGCCAACTGGCCAGGACTTCATTCTTGTCGAGCGCGGCAAAGACGACAAGCGGATACCCCTCGACCCGTCGAAACCCCACCACCCGCACCACCCCATCCACATAAGACCTCACCGTTGCCGTACCGGAATCGCCCTTGGGCAACAGTTGGGTAAACAGCGGCCCCTTGGCGACGCTGGTGCCGATATCGGCTTCGTTGAACGGGCGCCGAACGACGATGGTGGCGTCATCGGCGATCAGGTTGATCACCCCGTTATTGCCCATATCGATACTGTTATACAAATCCAGAAAATGCTTGAGGTAGATCGAAGCCACCACCACGCCGGCAAACCGGCCATCAGGGTGATTGATCCGGCGTGACACGGTCATGATCCACTCACCGGTCGAGCGACTTTTTATCGACGGACCGATATGAGGACCGCGGTCGGGATGATCACGGTGGTAGATGAAATATTCACGATCGGAATTATTGGCATTGGGCGGTATGACGTTAATGGCGTTGGCGAGCCAGCGTCCTTCTTCGTCGAACACGAACAGCCCATGGATCTGCGCCAGTTCACTGCGCTGGGCCTGGAGTAAACGTTGCAGCCGGGGAAATTTATCCGGTTGCATACCGTCGATTTCGAGGCGGTCCACCAGGGAAAACAGCAGCGTGTCGGCCTGTTTGATCGATGCCTGCGCCTGCGAAGCCAGGGTTTGCGCCAGGTTGGACATCGCCACTTCGCTCTCACGCAGATGGTACTGGCGCGAGTTCCAGCTTTCCCCGATCACAATGGCCATCAAGGACAGGCACACCGCAATGAGCAGAGAAACCGCGTATCGAACCTTGAGCGTTGACTCAACCGGCTCGGGCACCCAAGGCGTGGCGAGCGGGGTGTGTTCAATACGATCTTTGACGGACGGATGCCCCATGACGCTCCCTGAATCCCTTATGACATGGCGAATTTTCCCGTTCGCCCTTTTAGCGCCAGCCAGCCGTGACCGGCGCTCAAACCTTTACAACCCGATACGATAGGTGATTTGCACGAAAACGCTCATCGAAATCATCCGCCGGATCAGCGAGGATGATAGCACCCGTTACTTAAGGCTTCCCGCCAGAAACTGCTTCAACCGCTCGCTCCGAGGCTGCTCCAGCACACAGCTCGGTGCTCCCTGTTCCTCCACTCGTCCCTGATGCAAAAAGATGACCTGATTCGACACCTGCCTGGCAAATGCCATTTCATGGGTGACCACCACCATCGTCCTCCCTTCCTCTGCAAGCTGCTGCATGACTCTGAGCACCTCGCCCACCAGTTCGGGGTCCAGCGCGGAAGTCGGCTCATCGAACAGCATCACTTGCGGCTCCATGGCCAGCGCGCGAGCAATGGCAACGCGCTGCTGCTGGCCGCCGGACAACTGGACCGGATACTGGCCCTCGACCTTTGCCGGCAAGCCGACCTTGAAGAGGTAATGCCGCGCCCGCTCCAGGGCTTCCAGGCGCCCGACACCCAGCACGCTCATCGGGCACTCAATGAGGTTTTCCAGCACCGTCATGTGACTCCACAGGTTGAAATGCTGAAACACCATCGACAGCTTGCTGCGCATGACCTGCAACTGCCGGGGGTCGACCACGCACAATTCGCCCCTCGAGTTCTTGCGGGTCAGCAGCTCTTCGGCGTTGACAATGATGCGCCCGGCTGACGGTTGTTCGAGGTGGTTGATACAGCGCAAAAAGGTACTTTTTCCCGACCCCGAGGAGCCGATGATGCTGATCACATCGCCAGCCCTGGCCTTGAGCGAGACGCCCTTCAACACTTCATGGCTGCCGTAGTTCTTGTGTACGTCTTCAACGATCAATTTATACATTCGAGCATGTCCCGTCAGGAGTCAGTGCGTCCGGGGTTTGAGGTAGGCAAGCCAATGCAATTCACCGCGACGGAACAGCCAGATCAGCAAAAACGCGCTGCCGGCATACAACAATCCGGCAATGCCGAATGCGGTGAAGGAGGCGTAAGTCGCCGAGTTGACGTCGCGGGCAATTTTCAGCAAATCGGGAACCGTGGCGGTAAACGCCACCGAGGTGGAATGCAGCATCAAAATCACTTCATTGCTGAAGAACGGCAGGGCCCGGCGCAACGCCGACGGCAGAACGATCCGGCGATAGAGGGTGAAACGGCTCATCCCGTAGGCTCGGGCGGCCTCGATTTCGCCATGGGCGGTCGCCCTGATGGAACCGGCGAAAATTTCGGTCATGTAGGCACAGGTATTGAGCCCGAACGCCAGCACCGTGCAGTTGAACCCGTCACGGAAAAACGCGTTGAGAAAATCCTGGGACCGCACCACATGCAAGCTGTACACACCGGTGTAGAAGAACAGCAGCTGGATGTACAACGGGGTGCCGCGAAACACGTAGGTGTAGCACCACACCGGCAGGCGGATCAGCGGATTACGGCTGACGCGGGCGATCGACAAGGGAACCGCGAGCAGGAAACCGCTCACCACCGAAAGAATGAGCAGCCACAAGGTCACCGCCAACCCGGAAAAGTGCGGCCCGTCGCTCCACAGGTAAGCCTGCCAGTAGTCATCGAGAATGCCGGTCATGGTGCAACCTTCCTGACACCCACCGAGTAGCGGTGCTCGAGCCACATCAAGACAACGTTGGAAACGGTGGTAATGGCCAGGTAGATCAGGCCGCCGACCAGCGTGAAATAAAAGAACTGCAACGAGCCCTTGCCCGCATCCTGCGTGGCCTTGACCACATCGGTCAGGCCGATGATCGATACCAGGGCAGTCGACTTGATCAGCACCTGCCAGTTATTGCCAATGCCCGGCAAGGCATGGCGCAGCATTTGCGGGAAGAGGATTTTGCGAAAGGTTTTCCCGCGGCTCATGCCGTAGGCCCTCGCGGCTTCGATCTGGCCAGCCGGGACTGCCTGGAAGGCACCGCGAAAAGTCTCGGTGAAATATGCCCCGTAGATGAATGACAGGGTGGCGACACCGGCCAGGAACGGGTCGATATCGATCTGGTTGATGCCTAGCCAATCCGTCATCCGGTTGAGCAGCATCTGCAAGCTGAAGAACAACAGGAGCATGATGACCAGGTCCGGCATGCTGCGAATCACCGTCGTATAACCCGTGGCCAGCGCTCGCAACAAACGACTGGAGGACAACTTGGAGCTGGCGCCGAGCAGCCCTGCCAGAACGGCGATCAGCAGTGATCCCAAGGCCAGTTTGAGGGTGGCCAGGGTGCCCAGCAGGATTTGCGGGCCAAAGCCTTCCAGAAGCATTTCGCTCTCCTTGTTTTTATTAGTGAAGAGGATGGTCAAACAGAGCGGCCCGGACGGCCGCCCTGTTTCAGGTATCGAGAGGCATCATTTCGCGCCGTAGACGTCGAAATCGAAGTACTTCTTGTTGATCCGCTCGTAAGTGCCGTTGGCCAGAATCGTCGCCAGCGCTTTGTTCAAGTCTTCGCGCAGTTCGACATCGCTCTTGCGCAAGCCAATGCCATCACCGACGCCAAAAAAACCGGGGGCATCCAGGTTGGCACCCGCAAATTCATAATCCTTGCCCCGCGCAGTGTTCAGAAACCCGTAACTGGCCTGGATCGCGCCCTGCAGCGAGGCATCGAGTCGCCCCACTACCAGGTCGGCGTACACCTGGTCCTGATTCTGATAGGAGAGAATGTCTACGCCCTTCGAACCCCAGACAGCTTTGGCATAAGCCTCCTGGGTCGACCCCTGCTCCACGCCAATACGCTTGCCCTTGAGCGACTCCAGGGAGGGCAGCAAGCCCGATCCACGCCTGACCACCAAACGCGCCGGCGCATTGGACACCTTGTCGGTAAACGCAATCTGCTCCAGGCGCTTGGGCGTAATGGTCATCGACGAAGCCACCGCGTCGAACTTGCGCGCCAGCAGGGCCGGGATCATGCCGTCCCAGCTGCTTTCAACCCAGACACAGCGAGCATGCAACTCGGCGCAAAGCGCCTCGGCGATGTCGACCCCGAAGCCGGTCAGCGTGCCATCCTGGTTCTTGTATTCCAGCGGTGGGTAGGTCGGGTCGACGCCCAGCTTCAACACTTTGCCGGACCAGTCGGCCGCCCCGGCCAGGCCGGATGCCGTGAATAACACCAGTGATACAGCCGCGATCATTTTTTTCATTGTTATTTTTCCTCTATAGGCTCGCCGAGCCAGGTTACCGACAGCTTTTTGTACAGCCGCAGCGCTTGAAAGCGCCGCCGCTCAACG
This sequence comes from Pseudomonas sp. B21-019, assembly GCF_024749225.1. Classification (NCBI taxonomy): domain Bacteria; kingdom Pseudomonadati; phylum Pseudomonadota; class Gammaproteobacteria; order Pseudomonadales; family Pseudomonadaceae; genus Pseudomonas; species Pseudomonas sp. B21-019. The sequence goes on along the minus strand of NZ_CP087193.1, from coordinate 2,413,662 downwards.
CAGAAAACCCTCGACCAGCTTCACCCAATAACTCGCCCCGATCGGCAGGCAGGCATCATTGAAGTCATAGCCGGGGTTGTGCAGCAGACAGCCGCTGTCGCCCTGGCCATTGCCGATCACCAGATAGCTGCCCGGGCACTTTTCCAGGATGAAAGCGAAGTCCTCGCTGGCGGTGAAGGGGCGCAGGTCGTCAATCATTTGTCCTTCGCCCAGCCAGTCCTGCGCGACCTGACGGGCGAACGCTGTCTGCTCGGGATCATTGATCAACACCGGATGACAATGCTGATAGTCGATATGGGCCTGTGCGCCGAAACTGGCGGCCTGGCCCTCGACCAGCTCGGTAATTCTGAGTTCGAGCAGCCGGCGAACCTCAGGGGTCAACGCTCGCACGCTCAGACTCATTTCGGCGAACACGGGAATGACATTCGAAGCGCTTCCGGCATGTATGGAACCCACCGTGATAATTGCCATGTCCTGCGGATTGACGTTGCGCGACACGATGCTTTGCAAGGCAATCACGATCGAGGCGCACACCACCACCGGGTCGATGGCCTTGTGCGGCACAGCGCCGTGGCCGCCGTGACCGATGATTTTGATCGTCACCGTATCGGCAGACGCCATGAACGGGCCGCTGTAAAACCCCAGATGCCCGGCGGGATAACCCGGCACGTTGTGCATGGCAAACACCGCATCACACGGGAACCGTTCGAGCAGGCCGTCTTCAAGCATTTTCCTGGCACCGCCCAGCCCCTCTTCGGCCGGCTGGAAAATCAGATGCAATGTGCCGTTGAACGCCCGGGTTTGCGCCAGGTATCGAGCGGCCGCCAACAAGGTTGCGGTATGCCCATCGTGGCCGCAGGCATGCATCACACCGTCAATCCGGCTGGCATACGGCAAGCCGGTGGTTTCCTGAATCGGCAGTGCATCCATGTCGGCGCGCAAGCCAACGGACCGCCCCTCACCATTTTTCAGGGTGGCGACAACTCCGGTCCGGCCCACACCGGTGCTGACCTCAAACCCCCACTGCGTCAAACACTGTGCAACCCGCTCACTGGTGGCGAATTCCTCAAAGCCCAACTCGGGGTGCGCGTGAATGCTGTGCCGCAAGGCGATCATTTCATCCTGGATCGCTGCGATACCAGGCAAGACGGGGCCGGCGTTCATTGTTGTATTCCCTCGATAGGTCTGGGCGGCTGTTGGGGTTGATCTTAGGGAACGGAATACAGGCTGGGGAGACGCAGTTTGGTTATGATGACAACCATTGGTTGTCGTCACGGTGAGCATATGAAACTGCATCAACTACAAGCGCTGATCGCCAGCGCCGAAACCGGCAGCATCCGCGCAGCCGCGCGTTCGCTGGATATGTCCCAGGCCGCCGTGACCAAAGCACTTCGCGAGCTGGAAACCAGCCAGCAGTTACCGCTGTTCACCCGAACGCCCAACGGCCTGAACTTCACCGAGTACGGCAAAGTGCTGCTGACTCACGCCCGGCTCGTGATCAAGCAACTCGAACATGCGCAGACAGAGCTCGATCACCTGCGAGGCAAGGCTCAGGGGCGGCTCTGTGTGGGGATCACGCCATGGATTGCCTTGACCTTCTTGCCCGAAGTGGTACTGGCCTTTCGGGAACGAATGCCGGAAATCCGGTTGGAGTTGTTCGAAAGCCTGATGGCCGTGGCCCAACCGCTGCTGCGCGATGGCAGCATGGATTTTGCGATCGGCCAACTTCACCCGGCGCAATCAACCCAGGAATTTGCCTGCGAAACCCTGCTCGATTACCAAACGTCGGTGTTGGTCCGCCAGGGCCATGCACAACAGAATGCTCGATCGATCCATGAGCTGCTGGAGCAGAACTGGACCTTGAACTATGCACCGGACGGTCACGATGGGCTGATGCAGGAGTTATTCTGGAAACACGGTGCACAAATTGATGAGAGCCGAATCGTCCGCGCCCATTCACTGGCGATCTTGCAGATGATGGTCGAACGGGCCGACATGTGCACCTGGGGGCCATCCATCGTGAGTATCGCCCCGCCCTTTCTCGGCCGAGTGGTTTCCCTGGGGCTGACCGAACAATTCGAACCCAGGCAGTTGAGCATCGTGACACGCCGCAATGGTGCGCTGAGCAATCCGGCACTGTGCTTCACCGATTGCCTGTTGCAGGTCATTCGGCGTCACGCCCGCTCGGCCAAAAAGGAAGACCGACAACTCTTTGAAACGCTGCACCTGCGGGTTTGAGAGGGATCAGGCGCGCGCCTGTTTCAATGCCTCAAGCCAGGCCGGATTCAATTGCGTCTGCTCAGTATCGATGCCCAGTGCTTGCATCCGCGCCGCGTGTTGATCCATCTCACGGGTCAGTTGCCCCTGGTCGCTGGAGTTGCCGTCCAATTGGTGCATCTGGCTCAATCCCAAGTGATAGAAGCGCAGCAGCTTCATGGCGCCCGGATCGCCCTGCTCCACCGCCGCCGTCACCTGGTGCATGACGTTGGTGACGCTCATCAGGCTGCGCTTGAGCTGCCAACCGTAAACCGCTGGCGCCATCCATTCCTGACTCCAGAACCTGCCGCGCATCAACGCCACTGTCAGCAACAACGCGGCAAACACCCCGCCCACATTGAAGCGCAGATTATCGCCGCCGGGTTCACCGAACAACGTCACCGCCGCCGTCGACAGCACCATCGCCAGCGCCAGGAACATCAGGGCGATGATCACCGTGCTGCGCCGCGTCTGGCGTCGATAGGTTTCGGCATTCATTGGCTGGATTTCGAACATCGCGACGGGGTTCCTTGCATCGATGGTAAAAGGCGCTGTGACAAAAAGACTGCGAGGCATTATCGCCTCCCCGAAGGATTTAGCTATGCTGGAGCTCCTTTTCATCTTTTCATCGTCAAACGGGAGCATGGCGATACAGCGCAGTTCGTGCCATCTTCATCATGGATACACACTATTCGGATGCCATGCGCCGTTGCTGGCGGGTGACATCGTTTTAAGGATCATTGAATGACCCAACGACATGTAATCAACGCCTCGGTCAGCCCTAAAGGCAGCCTGGAAACGCTCTCCCAGCGTGAAGTACAGCAACTGAGCGAAGCCTCATCCGGTATCACCTACACCCTCTTCCGCCAGTGCGCCCTGGCCATCCTCAATACCGGCGCCCACGTTGATAACGCCAAGACCATTCTGGAAGCCTACAAAGACTTCGAAATCCGCATTCACCAGCAAGACCGTGGCGTACGCCTGGAACTGCTGAACGCCCCGGCCGACGCTTTCGTCGATGGCGAAATGATTGCCAGCACCCGCGAAATGCTCTTCAGCGCCCTGCGCGACATCGTCTACACCGAAAACGAACTCGACGCCTTGAGCATCGACCTGAGCACCTCCCAGGGCATCAGCGACTACGTCTTCCACCTGCTGCGCAACGCCCGCACCCTGCGCCCCGGCGTCGAGCCGAAAATCGTGGTGTGCTGGGGCGGCCACTCGATCAACACCGAAGAATACAAATACACCAAGAAAGTCGGCCACGAACTCGGCCTGCGCAGCCTGGACATCTGCACCGGTTGCGGCCCTGGCGTGATGAAAGGCCCGATGAAAGGCGCAACCATCGCCCATGCCAAGCAACGCATCCACGGCGGTCGCTACCTCGGCTTGACCGAACCTGGGATCATCGCCGCCGAAGCGCCAAACCCGATCGTCAACGAACTGGTGATCCTGCCGGACATCGAGAAACGCCTGGAAGCGTTCGTGCGGGTTGGCCACGGCATCATCATTTTCCCGGGTGGCGCGGGCACGGCCGAAGAGTTCCTGTACCTGCTCGGCATCCTGATGCACCCGGACAACCAGGACCTGCCGTTCCCGGTGGTCCTTACCGGGCCGAAAAGCGCCGCGCCGTATCTGGAGCAACTGCACGCCTTCGTCGGCGCAACCCTCGGTGAAGAAGCGCAGCAGCACTACGAGATCATCATCGACGACCCGGCCGAAGTGGCGCGGCAGATGACTCAGGGCCTCAAAGCGGTCAAACAGTTCCGCCGCGAGCGCAACGACGCGTTCCATTTCAACTGGCTGCTGAAGATCGACGAAGGCTTCCAGCGCCCGTTCGACCCGACCCACGCCAACATGGCCAACCTGCAACTGAGCCGCAACCTGCCGCCCCACGAACTGGCCGCCAACCTGCGCCGCGCGTTCTCCGGCATCGTCGCCGGCAACGTCAAGGACAAGGGCATCCGCCTGATCGAAGAACACGGGCCGTACCAGATTCGCGGTGATGCCGAGGTCTTGCAGCCGCTGGACCACTTGCTCAAAGCCTTCGTCGCCCAGCACCGGATGAAACTGCCGGGTGGCGCGGCGTATGTGCCGTGCTACCAAGTGGTGGCTTGATACGCAAAACCCTGTGGAAGCGGGCTTGAGTTGCCGTTTAAACCACCGGAAACAAGAAACCCCGCGTGATGCGGGGTTTCTTGCATTTAAGGCGCTCAGTCAGGAACCCATTGTGGCGAGGGGGCTTGTCGGAACGCCGCACCGCCCCGTTGGGTTGCGAAGCGACCCCAAAACCTGCAACTGCATGTTTTCAGATACACCGCATATACCGGTTTTGCGACGGCTGCGCCGCCGAACGGGGGCAAGCCCCCTCGCCACAACAAGCCCCTTTTGCCAAAGATCCTAGCTAGTCTTGTGGATCGAAATTATCCAGCACCCGGTTCACCGCCAACTCCCCAAGCATGACCACCGATTGAATCCCCAACATCACATTGCGATGTGGCATGTCCATCAGTCCGGCGAACTCACTGAGCATCATGCTCGCTGACGCCAGGGATTCGCAGGCGTTGACCAGCAGGGTTTCGTTATCGACCTTCGCACCCACATGGTAAATGGTACTGGGTTTGCGCTTGGTGGCTTTGGGGATGGGTGGTTTGAGGTAGTGGTCGAGGGCGCGGTCGGCGGCTTCGTGGAGTTTTTTGGAATCGAGGGATTCGTAGGGGGAAACGTCGTCGGTTTCCGGAGGATTTGGTGTTGGTTTGAACATAAATGAAGCTCCTTGATCAGTGGAGCCGACATCTATCGCTGCTAAACGAAGAAGGTGGCGGCTGTACGCGGGTTAGCAGACCAGGGATCAAGGAACCCGGCGCACCGAAGTGCCCCACGCATAGCCGCCATAACGCGAATGGCGACACTGACGTGCCTTGATATTCATCGAGCTGCTAAACCCGATCGCTGATTCGTCAGCGACCCGGAAACGATAGAGCCCGGCCTCAAGGCGCACAAGCCGGCGGATTCTGGCGTAGTCGTAGGCAACGGCGCAAGGCTGTGTAGCCTGGGTGAGTATCTGGAGATGTCGATTAAACATCGACTGTTTATTGGTCTTACTGTGGATTTTGCGGTGGATGGGCTGGCCTCTTCGCGAGCAAGAGACTTGGCCTGCCCGTAGCAGCTGCCTCGCGGGCTCGGCAGCTGCTACAACAGATCGCTTACTAATCGCGCCGCAAGAAACTTGGCCTGGCTCGCCACGTCAGTCACCGCCGTACTCTCCCACCACATGCCGCGCAACGGCGGCCCCATGGCGAACAAACGGCTGGCGACCTGCCCGTCGGCACCCAGTACCGCGCCATCCACCGCCGCGGCAATGCCCAGCGCCAATGGCCCCGGACGCACCAGCCCGCGAGCGAGCAACTGCTGGGGCAACGGCCGCGCCACCCGACGCCAGTCGTATTCGATGCCGCTGGAGTTGATCAGCGCCGCGCCATGCACCACGCAAGTTTGCGTCTCGCCACGACGACGAATGCGGATACTGACCTCGCCGTCCGACGCAGGCTCGAGCCCCTTGAACGATGCGGCCTGAATCCGCAACCGCCCTTCCCCGTGCAGCCGCGCCACCAACTCGGCACTCAACGGCGGCGAGCGATGGTGATGGCTTTCCCACCATGGCCGTACATGCCGCACAAATTGCCGGCGTTGCCGATCCGTCGCCTGACTCCACAACCGCCCGATGTGCGCCCGCACCGTGTCCAGCGGCGCTTGCCAGTCAATGCCTTGAGCGATGGCATCGCGACAATGCCGACGCAGTTCCCGCACCAGCTGACGCGGTGTGCGAATACTGTGGTCCGCGGCTAAAAAATCCACCCACGCCGACGGTTGTCGGCGCACATGCGGTAGCAGACCATGACGGGAGAACACTTCGATTGGCCCGCGATGCCCGGCCTGCTCCAGCGACACCACGGCGTCGACCATAGTCAGGCCCGAGCCGATGATCAGCACCGTCGACTGCGGATCGAGCTGACGCATGGCGGCCACATCCCACGGGTCGAGCGCCGCTGCGTTCAAGCCGCTGGATTCGGTTTGCGGTGTGCGCGCGGCGGGGAACATACCAGTGGCCAGCACCGCATAGGCGCCTTGCAAACGTTGCCCGTCACTCAAGGTCAGCAATACAGCGTTGTCCCGGGTTTGCAGGTCGACCACCTCGGCCCGCACATGCTCGACACTCGAACCATTCAATGCGCCCACCGCCTGCGCCTCGGCCAAACGCTGCTGCATATAAACGCCAAACAGCCCGCGCGGCGGAAACAATTCGCTGATCGGCACATGCTGCTGATCCGACTCCGGCCAGCCGCCGGCCGCAATGTACTCGGTCAGCCATTGAGTCAAATCATCAGCGTTGTCGGGGTCAACGCTCATCCGCGCCGCGTTGCCGTTGAGCGTATGGCCCAGTTCGACCGCGCTATACGCTTCGCCCCGACCAAGTTCGGCCCGGGGTTCGATCACCAGCACCTGACGCTTGCCCGGCAAACGCAACAACTGCGCCGCCAGCATCGCGCCGCTCAGGCCGCCGCCGATGATCAGGATGTCCGCGTGGCGGATGGCGTCGGTCGCCTGTCCGCGTGGGGTGTCAGTCATGGCGTACTCACTGATCAATGTTTACCTGAATAGAAGTCGTGCTGATCGCCCCGTGCCAGTCACTCACCGGACGCTAGCCTGTGAAGCGTACTTGAGTGCCACGTTAATATTTTGCTCGGCCATCAGGAAGCTCACCTGCTCGTCTCGATGCCATCCCCACTGTTTTTCAGGAGCCGCACCTGAATATAATTTTCTTTTATTTCAACAGGTTGAAGAGTTATTCAAGAAATACTTGCAGCTTTAAAACAGCAAAGCGTTTATCCAGTGTTAGCCGGTAAACAGTCAAATCACCACATTACGCACAAACCGCGCCGCCACGTCCCCATCATTGCGATAAGAATGCGGTTGATGACTGGCAAACATAAAGAACTCGCCAGCCGCAATTTTCTGCGGCTGACCGCCAAGCATCAGGGTCAGGCAACCTTCGAACACATAAAGCTGTTCGCTGTAGCCTTCGGCATCCGGCTCCGAGGGGTAATGCTCGCCCGGTTCCAGGCGCCATTCCCAGAGTTCTACTTCGCGGGTGGCGGTGGCTTTGGCCAGCAGCACCGCTTTACTGCCCGGGATCGTACCGGCCCAGGCCAGTTCGTTGATGCGGCTCGGGTCGCGGGCGTCGGGGGCCTGGATCAGGTCGCTGAAGGCCACGTCCAGCGCTTCGGCCACGCGGTCGAGCGTGGTCAGGCTGACGTTCTTCTCGCCGGCCTCGATGGCCACCAACATCCGGCGGCTGACCCCGGACTTTTCGGCCAGGGCGCTCTGGCTCATGTCGGCGGCGTGGCGCAGACGTCGCACGTTCAGGCTGACGTGCTGGAGGACCGAAGCCCGTTGGGTGGAATCTTTGTGCACTATATTGCTCACTGGGTGGCGTTGCGCAGTATACTGCCCAACTTCGGGCGCATTGTGCGTCTCCCTCAGATGGCGCGCAAGGTCATGACGTCAATGAACGCTTCTCATACATCCCCCCGTTTCTCCCGGTTCAGCAAGGCCGAGTGCGTGCTGGTGCTGATCACCATGGTCTGGGGCGGGACCTTTTTGCTGGTGCAGCATGCGATGACCGTCAGCGGGCCGATGTTCTTCGTCGGGCTGCGTTTTGCCGCGGCGGCGAGCCTTGTGGCGCTGTTCTCCTGGCGCCATCTGCGTGAACTGACGCTGTTCGAACTCAAGGCCGGGGCGTTTATCGGCGTGGCGATCATGCTTGGTTACGGCTTGCAGACCGTGGGTTTGCAGAGCATTCCCAGCAGTCAGTCGGCGTTTATTACCGCGCTGTATGTGCCGTTCGTGCCGCTGCTGCAATGGCTGGTGCTGGGGCGTCGTCCGGGGTTGATGCCGAGCATCGGGATCATGCTGGCCTTTACCGGGTTGATGTTGCTGTCGGGGCCTTCCGGCGCGTCGCTCAATTTCAGCCCCGGTGAAATCGCCACATTGATCAGCGCCGTGGCGATTGCCGCGGAAATCATTCTGATCAGCACCTATGCCGGCCAGGTCGACGTGCGGCGGGTGACGGTGGTGCAATTGGCGGTGACGTCGGTGCTGTCGTTCCTGATGGTGGTGCCGACTCAGGAAGTGATTCCGGATTTCTCATGGTTGCTGTTGTGCAGCGCTTTAGGCTTGGGCGCGGCGAGTGCGGCGATCCAGGTGGCGATGAACTGGGCGCAGAAGAGTGTTTCGCCGACCCGGGCGACGTTGATCTATGCCGGGGAGCCGGTATGGGCCGGGATTGCCGGGCGGCTCGCCGGGGAACGCTTGCCGGCGATTGCGTTGATGGGTGCGGGGTTGATTGTGGCGGCGGTGATTGTCAGTGAGTTGAAGACCAAGGGTAAGGCGGCTGCCGAGGTTGATGAAGCCTTGGAGAGCGAAAGCGGCAATTAACAGCAAGATCTTTTCGGGGCTCCCCCATCTCCATTGAAACAATGATAAACAGGGTTTTTCCGTCTACCTTGTAGGATTCTGCGACAGCTTGACGTTTGGTGATCGGGGAGCTGGCACGTATGATGCTTCACAAACTTCCGCAGATTAGAAGCCTATGTCCCTGATAGTTCTACTGCTTCTGCCTTTTATCGGCAGCTGTCTGGCAGCCTTGCTGCCGCACAACGCGCGTAATACCGAATCGCTGTTGGCTGGCCTGGTTGCCTTGATCGGCACCGTCCAGGTCGCCCTCTTGTACCCGCAAATCGCCCATGGCGGCGTGATCCGCGAAGAGTTCTTCTGGCTACCCAGCCTGGGCCTGAACTTCGTGCTGCGCATGGACGGTTTCGCCTGGCTGTTCTCGATGCTGGTGCTGGGCATCGGTACGCTGGTTTCGTTGTACGCCCGCTATTACATGTCACCGGACGATCCGGTACCGCGCTTCTTTGCGTTTTTCCTGGCGTTCATGGGCGCCATGCTGGGGTTGGTGATCTCCGGCAACCTGATCCAGATCGTGTTTTTCTGGGAGCTGACCAGCCTCTTCTCGTTCCTGTTGATCGGCTACTGGCACCACCGCGCCGATGCGCGACGGGGTGCTTATATGGCACTGATGGTCACCGGCGCGGGCGGTTTGTGTTTGCTGGCGGGGGTCATGCTGCTCGGCCATGTGGTCGGCAGCTATGACCTGGACAAGGTCCTGGCCGCCGGCGAGCTGATTCGCGCGCATGCCCTCTACCCTATTCTGCTGCCCCTGATCCTGATTGGCGCCCTGAGCAAAAGTGCGCAATTTCCCTTCCACTTCTGGTTGCCCCACGCGATGGCGGCACCGACGCCGGTCTCGGCTTATCTGCACTCGGCAACCATGGTCAAGGCCGGGGTGTTCCTGCTCGCGCGCCTGTGGCCGTCGCTGTCCGGCAGTGAAGAATGGTTCTACATCGTCAGCGGGGCCGGCGCCTGCACCCTGTTGCTCGGCGCTTATTGCGCGATGTTCCAGAACGATCTCAAGGGCCTGCTGGCCTACTCGACCATCAGCCACCTGGGTCTGATCACCCTGCTGCTGGGCCTGAACAGTCCGTTGGCCGCCGTGGCCGCGGTGTTCCACATTCTCAACCACGCCACGTTCAAGGCCTCGCTGTTCATGGCCGCCGGGATCATCGATCACGAAAGCGGCACCCGGGACATTCGCAAACTCAGCGGCCTGGTCAAACTGATCCCGTTCACCGCCACCCTGGCCATGGTCGCCAGCGCCTCCATGGCCGGCGTGCCGCTGCTCAACGGCTTCCTGTCGAAAGAGATGTTCTTCGCCGAAACCGTGTTCATCAACGCCACGGCCTGGGTCGAGATGACCCTGCCGATCGTCGCGACCATCGCCGGGACGTTCAGCGTCGCCTACTCCCTGCGCTTCACCGTCGACGTGTTCTTCGGCCCGACCGCCACCGATCTGCCGCACACCCCGCACGAGCCGCCGCGCTGGATGCGCGCGCCGGTGGAGTTGCTGGTGTTTACCTGCCTTGTCGTGGGGATTTTCCCGGCGCAAGTGGTCGGCTCGCTGCTCGCGGCGGCGGCATTACCGGTAGTGGGCGGCACGCTGCCCGAGTACAGCCTGGCGATCTGGCACGGCTGGAACGCACCGATGATCATGAGCCTGATCGCCATGTCCGGCGGCATCGTGCTTTACCTGTTGCTGCGTAATCAACTCAAGCAAGGGCGCTTCACGCACCCGCCGGTGATCAGCCGTTTCAATGGCAAGCGGCTGTTCGAGCGCAGCCTGGTGGTCATGATGCGTCTGGCCCGTCGCCTGGAGCGGCGGATCAGCACCCGGCGCCTGCAAACCCAACTGTTTCTGGTGGTGCTCGCCGCCGTACTGGCCGGGTTGATCCCGATGCTGCACAGCAGCCTGAGTTGGGGCGACCGGGCGAAAATTCCGGGCTCGATCGTGTTCGTGATCCTCTGGCTGCTGGCGATTGCCTGTGCACTCGGCGCGGCGTGGCAAGCCAAGTATCACCGGCTCGCGGCCCTGACCATGGTCAGTGTCTGCGGCCTGATGACCTGCGTGACCTTCGTCTGGTTCTCGGCGCCGGACCTGGCCCTGACGCAACTGGTGGTCGAAGTGGTGACCATGGTGCTGATCCTGCTCGGCCTGCGCTGGTTGCCGCGACGGATCGAAGAGGTGTCACCGTTGCCGAGCAGCCTGCGCAAGGCGCGGGTACGGCGGGTTCGTGACTTGCTGCTATCGACAGCGGTCGGTGGCGGCATGGCGTTGCTGTCCTACGCGATGCTGACCCGCCAGACGCCCAACGACATTTCCTCGTTCTACCTAAGTCGCGCCCTGCCCGAAGGCGGCGGCAGCAACGTCGTCAACGTAATGTTGGTGGATTTCCGTGGCTTCGACACCCTCGGTGAAATCACCGTGCTGGTGGCAGTGGCCCTGGCGGTGTTCGCCCTGCTGCGACGCTTCCGTCCTCCGAAAGAAAGCCTGCAACTGCCGGCCCAACAGCGTCTGCTGGCGCCCGATGTGGTCACCGATCTGGTCAACCCGCGTCACGCCAGCGACACCGCGCTCGGTTTCATGATGGTGCCGGCGGTGCTGGTGCGCCTGCTGTTGCCAATCGCCCTGGTGATCTCCTTCTATCTGTTCCTGCGCGGGCACAACCAACCGGGCGGCGGTTTCGTCGCCGGGCTGGTGATGTCGGTGGCGTTCATCCTGCAATACATGGTCGCCGGCACCCAGTGGGTCGAGGCGCAAATGAGCCTGCGGCCGCTGCGCTGGATGGGCACCGGGCTGTTGTTCGCCACCGTTACCGGGCTCGGGGCAATGGCGGTCGGGTATCCGTTCCTGACCACCCACACCTGGCATTTCGAGCTGCCGCTGCTGGGTGACATTCATATCGCCAGCGCGCTGTTCTTCGATATTGGCGTGTACGCCGTGGTGGTCGGTTCGACGCTATTGATCCTCACCGCCCTCGCCCACCAATCGGTACGCGGTCATAAAACCAGCGCGCAAATCAGGCCCGCGGCCAAAGCCGTTGTCACCCAAGGAACCATCTGATGGAAGAAGTCATCGCAATCGCCATCGGTGTGCTGGCCGCGTCCGGCGTATGGCTGATACTGCGGCCACGGACGTTCCAGGTGGTCATGGGCCTGTGCCTGCTGTCCTATGGCGTCAACCTGTTCATCTTCAGCATGGGCAGCCTGTTCATCGGCAAGGAGCCGAGCATCAAGGACGGCGTGCCTCAGGATTTGCTGCACTACACCGACCCGCTGCCGCAGGCGCTGGTGCTGACCGCAATCGTCATCAGTTTCGCCATGACCGCGCTGTTCCTGGTGGTGCTGCTCGCCTCCCGGGGCCTGACCGGTACCGACCATGTGGATGGCCGGGAGCCTAAAGAATGATGGCGATGACTCACCTGATCGTTGCACCGATTCTGCTGCCGCTGCTGACCGCCGCCGTGATGCTGATGCTGGGCGAGAAACACCGCCCGCTAAAGGCCAAGATCAACCTGTTCTCCAGCCTGCTGGGACTGGGCATTGCCGTAATGCTGCTGCAATGGACGCAAACCACCGGCGTGCCCGGCTCCATCGGCGTGTACCTGCCGGGCAATTGGCAGGCGCCGTTCGGCATCGTGCTGGTGGTCGATCGTCTGTCGGCGCTGATGCTGGTGCTGACCGGGATCATCGGCGTCAGCGCCCTGCTGTTCGCCATGGCCCGCTGGGACGGCGCCGGTTCGAGTTTCCACGCACTGTTCCAGATTCAGTTGATGGGCCTGTACGGCGCCTTCCTAACGGCGGACCTGTTCAACCTGTTCGTGTTTTTCGAAGTGCTGCTCGCCGCCTCTTACGGGTTGATGCTGCACGGTTCGGGCCGGGCGCGGGTGTCGTCGGGGTTGCATTACATCTCGATCAACTTGCTGGCCTCGTCACTGTTCCTGATCGGCGCAGCGTTGATCTACGGCGTTACCGGCACGCTGAACATGGCCGACCTGGCGCTGAAAATCCCGCTGGTGCCGGAAGCCGATCGCGGCCTGCTGCATGCCGGCGCGGCGATTCTGGCGGTGGCGTTCCTGGCCAAGGCCGGGATGTGGCCACTGAACTTCTGGCTGGTGCCGGCCTACTCAGCGGCCAGCGCGCCGGTGGCGGCGATGTTCGCGATCATGACCAAGGTCGGCGTCTACACCTTGCTGCGCCTGTGGACGCTGCTGTTCTCCGGCCAGGCCGGGGCCTCCGCGTACTTCGGTGGCGACTGGCTGATCTACGGCGGCATGGCGACCATCGTCTGCGCCGCCGTGGCGATCCTCGCCGCGCAACGCCTGGAGCGCATGGCCAGCCTGAGCATTCTGGTGTCGGCAGGCATTTTGTTGTCGGCCATCGGTTTCGCCCAGCCGAACCTGATCGGCGCGGCGCTGTTTTACCTGGTCAGCTCGACCTTGGCCTTGAGCGCGCTGTTCCTGCTGGCGGAGTTGATCGAGCGTTCGCGTTCGGCCAACGAAATGCCACTGGACGATGACGGCGAGCTGCTGCCACGGCCCCTGGAATCCTTGCAGCCGCCCAAAGGCTTCAACCTCGATGACGACCAGAAAGCCGTGGTTGGTCAGGTGATTCCCTGGACCATGGCCTTCCTCGGCCTGAGCTTCATCGCTTGCGCTTTATTGATTATCGGCATGCCGCCGCTCTCCGGATTTATCGGCAAACTCAGCCTGCTCAGCGCCCTGCTCAACCCGCTGGGCCTGGGTAATGGCAGCGACGAGCCGGTATCGAACGGCGCGTGGGGGTTGCTGACGTTGTTGATCCTGTCCGGATTGGCCTCGTTGATCGCTTTCTCGCGTTTGGGCATCCAGCGTTTCTGGACCCCACAAGAGCGACCGTCGCCTTTGCTGCGCCGCCTGGAATGCGTGCCGATCATCGTGCTGCTGGGGCTGAGCATCGCGCTGACGTTCAAGGCTGAACCGCTGCTGCGCTACACCCAGGCCGCCGCTCAAGCATTGAATAACCCTCAGCAATACGTGATGGCGGTGCTCGGCACCCGTGCGGTGCCGAGCCCTGAAGCCAGGGCAGCACTGGTGGAGGTGCAACCATGAAGCGTCTGTTTCCTGCGCCGTGGTTGTCACTGTCCTTGTGGCTGCTGTGGCTGCTGTTGAACCTGTCGATGAGCCCCGGCAATGTGCTGTTGGGCGCGGTATTGGGCCTCTGTGCCCCACTGATGATGCGCAAGTTGCGGCCGTTGCCGATCCGCATTCGTCGCCCTGGGGTAATCCTGCATTTGTTCTTGCTGGTCGGGCGCGATGTGCTGGTGTCCAACCTTGCCGTGGCCTGGGGCGTGCTCAATGCCGGGCGGCGCGCGCCTCGCTCGCGGTTCATCAAGGTGCCGCTGGACTTGCGCGATGCCAACGGTCTGGCGGCGCTGTCGATCATCTGCACGGTGATTCCCGGCACGGTCTGGTCGGAACTGGCGCTGGATCGCAGCATTCTGTTGCTGCACGTCTTCGATCTGGATGACGAAAGCCAATTCATCCAGCACTTCAAGGCGACTTACGAGCGCCCCTTGATGGAGATCTTCGAATGAGCGAATTGCTGTCGAACGCAATCCTGCTGAGCCTGTTCATCTTTTCGTTGGCGATGATTCTGACCCTGATCCGCCTGTTCAAGGGCCCGTCGGCCCAGGATCGGGTTCTGGCCCTGGATTACCTGTACATCATCGCCATGCTGATGATGCTCGCGCTGGGCATTCGTTATGCCAGTGACACCTACTTCGAGGCGGCGCTGCTAATCGCCCTGTTCGGCTTTGTCGGCTCGTTTGCCCTGGCCAAATTCCTGTTGCGTGGCGAGGTGATCGAATGAGCGCTGAACTGTCTTTGTGGGTGGAAATTCCGGTGGCGATTCTGCTGGTGCTCAGCAGTCTGTTTGCGCTGATCGGCGCGGTCGGGCTGCTGCGGATGAAGGATTACTTCCAGCGCATGCACCCGCCGGCGCTGGCCTCGACATTGGGCGCGTGGTGCGTGGCACTGGCTTCGATCATTTACTTTTCGGCGCTCAAGTCGGGGCCGGTGTTGCATGCCTGGCTGATTCCGATTCTGTTATCGATCACGATGCCGGTGACCACGCTGCTGCTGGCCCGGGCAGCGCTGTTCCGCAAGCGCATGGCGGGGGATGATGTGCCGGCGGAAGTGAGTAGTCGGCGCACGGAACCCGGGAGTTAAACGCAAAAGATCTTGCTTGCCCGAATCAAATCCAGGCCACTGCCAGCAACCCGGCCCCCAACACCACGCACAACGGCGAATACGCCCAAGTGTCGAGCCGGGCAAACTTCGAATCCTTGACCTGCTTGAAGAACCCCACCAGATTCGAATCACCGATCGCCCGAGCGAACATCAGCAGCGCAATCGCGCTAATCACCCATTGCAACGACCAGTGATGCACCGTGGGCAGATACAGTCCGACCCGCAGGCACACCAGCATCGCAATCAGCAGCAAACCCACCGCCACCAGCAGCGTGCCAAAGCCCGATGGCTTGAACGCCGGCCTTGATGCCTCACCACCCTCCCCGGGTACTCTCGGTATCACCGCCTCGCTACCCCACTGGCCACCCGCCGCCCAATACAAGTGGATCAAGCTGATGACCAGAAAGATTGCAGCAATCCATTGCGCGACCAAAAGACTCATATTCAGACGTCCCGTGTGAAATGTTGCAGCAGAATGAACTTCCTTGTGCGATTTTAAAAGCGCCCCGTAGGAGCTGGCGAAGCCTGCGATCTTTTGATTTTGCTTCCAACGGCAAAATCAAAAGATCGCAGGCTTCTACGAGATCTATGTACACCCGAGCAGTTTATTTCAGCTGGGCAGCGACTTTATCCGCCACATCCTTGGGCACCCAGGCCTGCCACACCTGCGGGTTCGCCTTCATGAACGCCTCGGCCGCTTGACGTGGCGGAGTGTGTTTTTCACTCATCTGCGCCAAGGCCTTGTTCAACGCTTCGATCGGTAAATCGACCTTGCTGAAGAACTCGGTGAGCTGCGGGTACTGTTTCTGGAACGGCGCGGACACGCCGATGGACAGCTTCGAGGGCAGTGAGCGAGTCGGCTTCGGATTAGGATTGTCGGCCTCGGTCAGGGTTTTCCAGGCTTCAGCGTCGAATGGCGGTTCTTGCAGTTGAATCAGCTTGAAACGGCCGAGCAATGGCGTCGGTGACCAGTAATAGAACAGGACTGGTTTGCCGCGACGAATCGACGAACTGATCTCTGCGTCCAGCGCCGCCCCCGAACCACTGCGAAAGTTCACGTAGCTGTCGTTCAGCCCATAGGCCTTGAGCTTCTGCTTGTTGACCACCTCCGACGTCCAGCCGATCGGGCTGTTCAGGAAGCGCCCCTTGCTCGGGGTTTCCGGGTCTTTGAACACATCCTTGTAGCGCGGCAGATCACTGACACTGCGCAGCCCCGGCGCCAGCGGCTTGATGCCCTTGGCCGGGTCGCCCTTGATCACGTATTCCGGCACCCACCAGCCCTCGGTCGCGCCCTTGACCGTATCGCCCAGGCTCGCGACTTTGCCCTCGGCCTCAGCCTTGACCCAGACCGGACTGCGGCCCGCCCACTCTTCGCCAATGACCTGAATGTCATTGTTGGCCAAGGCGGTTTCCAGGGTAATGGTCGTTCCGGGCAAGGTATCGGTCGGCAAGCCGTAGCCCTGCTCGACGATGATCCGCAGAATCTCGGTGATCAGGCTGCCACTTTCCCAATTCAGGTCGGCAAAGTGAATCGGTGCCTGGGCAGCGAATACCGGAACGGGTGAAACCAACAAGCCGAACGTGGCCAGGGTAGCGGCCAGTAACCGTCGTAATCCCTTCATGCTCTTGCACCTCGTGCTGTTCACAGCAATAGCAGGATGGCCTGACAAATGAAGACCGCAAGCCTCTGAATACTCAGTCAACTGACTGTAGTAGAGGTTTCTGCTTTCGAGGGGCGAGGATTATTTTTCGGAAGGTTCCTGCAAGCGCGCAAGCTCTCTTCTGACCATGCTGGCGTACGCCGCCGGGCGCAACATATAAATCTGTGACGCTACCCAACTCAGCCAGGCTCCCTGCAGAACGGCCTTTTCAGCCAACAGGCGCTGGGCCTCGGCGTGTGCACTGGCCTGGTTCTGCTCATGGAAATCGGCGCGGGTCTGGGTCATTACTCGCTGGCCTTGAAGGTCACCAGTTCGCCTTTGCGCCACTTGGCGGCCTTGGCAGTCACGGCTTTCAGTGTCTTGGTCAGGCCTTCCTGCAATTGTTGGTGGGCCGCAAACACCATCACCACGCTATGACCTTCCTTGAACACAATGCCGTGGCCGTCCGCGGTGGTCACGAACGCGTAATCCCCCAGCCCGTATACCGTCAATTTGATTTCGCGGAACTTGATGTCCAGTTTTCCGCCTTCGCGGCTGGGCAATACGGAAGCGCTGAAATGATCGCCGACCTTGAGTTTCAGCCCGGGCTTGTCGTCCACCACCAGTGCCGATTCGGTGTCGATCTCGGCAATGTAAATGCCTTCAGCGTTCTGTTCGGTGATGTAGACGAAACGTGACTGAAACTGTTTAACCAGCTTTGCGCGCAAATCACCCAGTACGAACAAAGCATGCATATCGAGATTACTTACTGCCAAGGAAACATCCCCACATCTGAAAATGATGCCGCACGCAGGAAACGCGCACAGCAGAAAAAAGCGGCAATGCCGAGGTTTAACCAAATGACCCGGGTCGTAATCCTGGAACGAGCAGAGGGCTCATTCATCGCGAGGTTTGGGAAGATTACTGGAACATCCCCCGCTTCGTCTTGCCTGGCGGTCGTCAGAGGTTGAAGGAAAACGCCCTTCTGACGGCCAGAAAAACCGGACCACCAACTTTAGGGAAAAATCTCTTTAAAAAAAGCACTTTTCCGACATATCGCCAGTAAAAAATTGCTTTAGATGGGCAGCAATCGCCAACCAGTGATAGCGATTCTAGAGCAGCCATGCTCACCGAGACTACCCAAAACAACGTACGCACGTCGGTAAAACCACGAAAAGGACTTCATATGTGCACACTGACTCACTTCGCCCAGCCTCACACACACCACACAAACGGCTCGTCACTTCTGCAATCGATAATACTCCGTCAGCAGGATTTCCACCCTGAGGCGCATCCACTCCCGCGTTTTCAGGTGGTATTGGCCGGCAACGCCTTTTTCCATATCAGGGAAATATCCACCGGACGTGTCAGAGGTTTCCGCGCCGACCATAACGAAGCCTGCGCCCTTGCCCGCTCACTCGAGTCGCGCAACTGACGCACCCTGCGGCATTCACTTCTGTAGACGTTTCGTCACGCCGGCGACTTAACTCAGCCGCCGGCAGGCAACTGCTGCCATACTGCCCGCCCCATGAAACCCGTCCCCAGGGCGGACGGCGCTCACTACAACATAATATTTCAAAGGGAAGACTGCTACGTGACGGAATTTGATATCGGTGAATTTTTTATCCGGGGCGAAGCCAGAGAGGTCGACGGCGAATTCCAGGCAGTCATTATCATGCGCGCCAAACCGCCGTTGACCACGGTGTCGTATCACCAGGTTGAAAAGGATCGCTGGTTCAAGACGGCGGAAGTCGCGACGATTGCCGCCCAGGAATCCGCCAAAGCCCTGAAGCTTGCCGTCGATGAGGGTGCGTTGAAGACCTGAGATGGGAGTGACTGAGCAGGGTCAGGCCTGAGAGTGTTTTGCGGCGTGCCAGCCTTGTACAGATAGCACGCCTTTGTCTCGACAACCGGTCAGATCAGCTTGCGCTTGACCGCTTCATCCAGCGTGCTCTGGGTCAGGTGTTTGAGTACCGCATCCCCACGTTCATTGAACGGCAAGCCGACAATCAGCAGAATCTGCATCCAGGTGCGAGTGCTTTCCTGCTTGACGATTTTGCCCAGCATGTTGCCTTCCCGGTCCTTGAACACGGTTTCCAGCGTGAAGGTGTTGCTGTACGTAGTCGGGATCACGAAGAACGTGAAGCCTGTGAGCCAGGCGCTCGCGATATTGCCCTGCTCGTTATTGGTCAACGTACTCGTCACGTACAGGTTCGAGTCGACCTTGTCTGTGGTCACGCTTTTGAACTGTCCGGATTCCTTGAAGGTTCCCAGCATGTGCTGTTCCACCAACGCCGCATTGCCGACGCCACCCGACAGCTCACCGTTGAACTGCTGCTGAGTGGTCACGTGCAGATAAGCACTGGGCTTGTCTTGCCTGGCCTGCGCTGGCGGCCACTGGTCCACTTGGGCCAACTCATGCTGGGAATAGGAAATGCAGCCGGTCAGGGTGCTGCCGACCAAAAGCAGTAAAACCAGAAGATACTTATTCATGTGCAGCCAGTTCCTTTGACGGTGTACGCAGTTGAGGGGTGGCACTGGCTAACAGTTGAGCGATCAGATCGCGCAACTGCGAACCGCCCAGACGCGGATTGAGGTAGTCGGCGTTCCACATACCGACATTCTTGTCGAGCTTGACCTGCTCGACCGATCTGGCCAGTTGCTTGCCTTGGCGGTCTTCGATGATCAGTTCGCCGGCGAGGTCGTATTTGTCGACGTAAATTGGTCCGTCGACCCAGATCCAGATAGTCAACGTCACCAGCGCGCCAGGAATGTAAGCCGGGTGCATGGTGCGCTTGCCTGCCAGTGAGGTCAGGTTGAACTTGAGCACCACGTCGTCTTCGCCCGCCTTGGCCGGGAACACCACAACTCGCTTGAAGTAATCGCTTTTATCGATATAGGCGCTGACCTGCTCGGTCAGTTGCCGGCTGCCGTCGACGCGCACCTTGTCGTCCAGCTCGGGGGCGGAAATCACCACGTCGCGGATCTCGGCGCTGCGATCGAGAGTGGTCGGTGCGGGGCTCAGAGGTTCGCCGATAGGGCCTAGCGGCGTGAAAGACACACAGCCGGTCAACGACAGGCCAAGTGCGATGACCATCAGATAAACAAGACGCTTCACTGCTTACATCCTTTTCATGCGGAATCGGGGGGCGCGTCGGCTTGAAAGAAATCGCGCAAGGGATGGGCAGATCAGCACCGCAAGGCGCTAAACCTGGGGAGCGAGTGACGACGACATCCATGTACGGACTCTTTGAATGGCGACTTGATGACGCCAAAAAAACGCGACGGCATCGTAATCGCTGGAACAGAGGCAGGCAATAGCTTATTGCCATCATTGGTGGCGAATCTGGAGGAAGCTGCTAAACCCTTATCGAACTCTTGGCGCGCGGGCCCCTCGGATGCAATGAAGCCGCACCTCAGACCTCACGCCCGAGGCGATTGATTATCTGCAAGGAGATGAAGATGGATTCACCCACACATGACTTGAAAGGCTTGTTCGACCAGCTCGGCCTGGACTCCAGCGAAAAGGCCATCGACGATTTCATTGCCCTGCATTCACCGTTGCTCAATAACCAGAAACTCATCGATGCCGAGTTCTGGACCCCGCAACAAGCCGGCTTCCTCAAGGAACAACTGCGTGAAGACGCCGATTGGGCGCACGTGGTCGACGACCTGAACCTGCGCATGCACCAGATCCACTAGCCCGCATTCCTCTGTAGGAGAGCGGCCTCAGCGAGGTTTTTGCGGTTTGTAACCCAGGCGCAAACCACCCCAATGCCGGCCCTTGAGCATGATCGGCACCGAGAGGTCGTGCATCAGTTCACCGGTGTCGCGGGTGTAGGTCTGCAACAGTACGGCCTGCTGGTGGCTGCCACAGCGAATTCCGGTGCGGTCGGCGAACTTGCGCTTGGTGCGGTTTTGCAGGGTATCGACTTGCACGTCGCCGGTCAGTGGCTGGCTGAACACGGTGTTGTGGGTCGGCACGTACCCCTGCGGCGTGCAGGCAATGGCGAACACCAGGCCTTCGTGACGCGGCAGCAACGGTTCCTGAATCGCCGGCAAGACCTGATCGGTGTAACGGTCGAAGCGGGTCTGGTATTTGACCGGGCTGGTGTTGGGGATCGTCTGGTAATTGCGATCAAACAGGTCGTCGAGGCTGATCCGGCCCTGGTCGATATCCGCCTCGAAACGCGCCGCAATCTGACTCGCCCCTTCGCGGGCCAAGTCGTAAATCCGCTGGTGATAGTCATCCAGCCCGACTTCGGCGAGACGTTCGCTGATGGTTTCGGCCTGCCCTTCCATTTGCACCGCCGCCTGGGCCAGGCGCTGGGTTTGCTGGTCACTGATCGCCAGGTCGCTGCGCATTTGTTCGATGGCGTGAAACAGGCTGTCGAGTTGTTCGCGATTGGTGTCCGCGCCCTGAGCGATTTCCCCGACCTGCCTTTCGACGCCGGCGGCCAGGCGCGCGATGTTTTCCAGGTGCTGCCCCGTGTGCTCGACCTGCGCAACGCCAGTATTCAGATCGCTGGCCAGCTGACGAATCTGCTCCACCACTTGCGCCGTGCGTTGTTGAATGTCAGCGACCATCTCCCCGACTTCGCCGGTCGCCGTCGCCGTGCGCGCAGCCAGGCCACGAACCTCATCGGCCACCACCGCAAACCCGCGACCGTGTTCCCCGGCCCGCGCCGCTTCGATGGCTGCGTTCAACGCCAACAGATTGGTCTGACTGGCGATGGACTGGATCACCAGCGTGACCCGCTGGATATCGTCACTGCGCAGGCTCAGGGCTTCGATCAGCTCGCGGCTGCTGCTGGCACGCTGACTGAGTTGATGCATGCGCGCGATGGACTCGATCAGTTCCGTACGCCCTGCCGCGCTGCTCTGATGGGCTTCGCTCGCCGCGCTCAAGGCTTCCCGGCTGAGTGTCGAGGTAGCCTGTTCGGTGGCGATCATCACTTCAGCGCTGCTGACAATCTGTGCTGCGGCGCCGAGTTGCGATTGCAGTTTGTCGGCCAGTTGCTTGACCGAAAAGGCCACGCCGGCGGCGGACAAAGCGTTATGGCTGGTGGTGTAGGAAAGATCGCGAGTCAAACCGGCGATAGCGCTGGCGTTGTCAGCCGGGGTTGCCTGCGGCAGCGTGCGCGAACGCAGGCGTGGCAGCCAGATAATCAGCACAGTCAATGGCAGGCCAAGGTAAAGCGACCAGCCAGCCAATGCCATGCCACACAGCAAGAGCATCAGGGCGATGCTTTGCAGGGTCGGCGTGAGCCACTGGTTTTTAGGCAAAAGTACGGCTGCGGGCACTGCCCCAGCCAGAGACCCGTCTCGCGTCATCGTTTGTCACCCCAGGCATCTTCTAATTGTTGTATCCGCATTAAACGCCACCACAAGGCCATTATCTATGGTCCGTTAGTAGTGGGGGGTTGCAGCAGATCAATAGAAGTGCATGGGTGTTTTCGCAGACGTCGAAAAGCAAAGATCGCAGCCTTCGGCAGCTCCTGCACGGGTTCACATAAACCTGTAGGAGCTGCCGAAGGCTGCGATCTTTTCAAGGCAGCCAGCTATTAACTGGCTGCCTCACAGAATCAGGCCTGACGCTGGTGCTTGTCGATCTGCTCGTGACGTTCTTGAGCTTCGATGCAGTACTTGGTGGTCGGGCTGATCAGCAGACGCTTGAGGCCAATTGGCTCGCCGCTGTCATCGCACCAGCCGAAGCTGTCTTCCTTGATGCGTTCCAGGGCCTGTTCCAACTGAGGCAGCATGCGCTGGTCGCGATCGATCGCGTTCACCAGCCAGGTGCGCTCTTCTTCGACAGAAGCCGCGTCAGCCGGATCGGCCGGGGTGTCCAGGCTCTCGATGGCGATGCGATTCTGTTCGATGCGCTCATGGGTTTCGACTTTCATGTTCTGCAACAGCTCAGAGAAAAAAGCATGTTGCTCGGCATTCATGTAGTCATCCGCCGGCATGGCCAGCAACTTGTCCTTTGTCATTGATATCTCTATAAAAAAACGTGCATTAAGGCGAATTAGGGAGCGTTCCGTTGAGCCTTGTGCGGTCATTGGAACGGCGCCGTTTATTCCAAGCGCCACCCGGCACTCAATTTACGAGGGGCGGCAGTCTAAGGCCGACTTGAGGCCTCAGCAACTGAAAAGACAGCAAATCTGTCCGACAAAGCCTTGAAAGTGCTCTATGGCGAGCTTTGAGGCGCTTATCGGAGTGCGTTTATAGCAAGAAATTCAGTCCAGCGGCTGTATATAGAAGACAAACGGCTGCGCCACGCGGGTCAGGCGTGGCGCAGTTTCGTCTTTCGTGTGGCTTAGCGCTTGAGTTTGCGCTTGTTGCGGTACTGGTCGATGACCACCGCCACCACAATAATCAGCCCCTTGATGATGTCTTGAATATAAGCATCAACACCGACAAAGGTAAAGCCGCTGGCCATGACCCCGAGAATCAATGCGCCGATCACGGTGCCGGTGATGCGCCCTACGCCACCGGCCAGACTGGTGCCGCCGATGACCGCCGCGGCAATCGCGTCCAGTTCATAAGACATGCCCATCCCGGCCTGCCCGGTCGCGGCCCGTGCCGACGCCACCACCCCGGCCAGGCCGGCAAGCAACCCGGCGATGCTGTAGACGATCACCAGATGCCGCTTGACGTTGATCCCGGAGGTACGCGCCGCCTGCATGTTGCCGCCAATGGCGTAGGTGTATTTGCCGTACTTGGTGTAGCGCAGGGCAATGTGAAAGATCACTGCCACCACCAGAAAGATGATCACCGGCATCGCGCCATGTCCAATGGCCGTGTAGGAATCCGAGAGCATGCTCACCGGCTGACCTTCGGTGTAGTAGCGCGCCAGGCCACGCGCCGAGACCATCATGCCGAGGGTGGCAATGAACGGTGGAATCCCGGTGATCGCAATGATGCTGCCGTTGATCGCCCCCGCCAGCAATCCCACCCCCAGCCCAGTGATCACTGGAATCCACACCGGCAAGTCGGTCAGGGACGGAAACACCGCCCGGGCAAAGTCCGAGGTCTGGGCCAGGCTGGCGGCAATCATCGCCGACAGCGCCAGCACCGAACCGGAGGACAGGTCGATACCGGTGGTGATGATGACCTGGGTCACCCCGATCGCCAGCAGGCCGATGATCGACACTTGCAGAATCATCAGCACCAGACGCTGAGAGTTCATCAGGAAGCTCTGGTCCCGCACGATCCAGCCGAACAACTCGAAGACCAGGCCGATGCCGATCAGCACCAGGAAGATACTCAACTCGGTCGGAAAGCGCCGGCGACTCTTCACCGGTGCCATTGCAGGCTTGTTTTCCAGTATCGCGTTCATAACCACTCACCCTTCTATTGCGTCATCGGCGACAGCCATGGCCACCGCCGGCATCCATTAGTGAACCGCGGACATGCCCGAGGCCAGTTGCATCACTCGTTCCTGGGTCGCTTCGCTGCGGTCGAGGGTGCCCATCAGGTCGCCCTCGTGCATGACCATGACCCGGTCGCTCATGCCCAGCACTTCCGGCAGCTCCGAGGAAATCATGATCACCGCCATGCCTTCGCTGGCCAGGTACGAGATCAGCCGGTAGATCTCGGCCTTGGCGCCGACATCGATGCCCCGGGTCGGCTCGTCGAGAATCAGGATTCGCGGGTTGGTCATCAGCCAGCGCGCCAGCAACGCCTTCTGCTGATTACCGCCGGACAAGGTATCGATGCACTGCTCCAGCGACGGCGTTTTCACCCGCAGCTTCTTGCACATGTCTTCACACAACGCGCGCAGGGCTTTCTGCTGGATGAAGCCGTTGCCGACGTAATGGGGCAATACCGCCATTTCCATGTTTTCCAGCACCGACAGGCACGGGAACAGGCCGCTGAGCTTGCGATCTTCGGTCAACAACGCGAAGCCCTTCTCGATGGCCATGTGCGGATCAGTGATGCGCACCACTTCGCCGTCGAGCCGGATCTCGCCACCGTCACTCGGTGTGATGCCGAAAATCGCCTCGGCGACATTGGTCCGCCCCGAGCCCATCAACCCGGCAATGCCCAGGATCTCGCCGGCATGCAGGTCGAAGGAGACATCCTTGAAGCTGCCGTCCAGCTTGAGGTCGCGTACCGACAGCAACAGATCGCCGATCGGCTTCTCGCGCACCGGGAACAACTGGCTCAGCTCGCGGCCGACCATCATCGAGATCAGGCTGTCGCCATCCATGCTGTCGGCCCGTTGCAGGCCGATGTAGGCGCCGTCGCGGAACACCGCCACTTCATCGGCGATGCTGAACACTTCGTTCATTTTGTGAGTGATGTAGATGATGCCTTTGCCCTGGCTCTTGAGGTCGGCAATGATCGAGAACAGGTGGGCGACTTCCTTATCGGTGATGGCCGAAGTCGGTTCGTCCATGATCAGGATGTCGGAGTCGTAGGACACCGCCTTGGCGATCTCGACCATCTGCCGTTCGGCGATGCTCAGGTTGCCCACCTGCTCTTCAGGGTCGAGATTGATCCGCAGACGCTCCAGCAGCTTGGCGGTGCAGCGGTGCATTTCGCGGTGATCGATCATGTGCAGGCCGTTGAGCTGCTCGCGACCGATCCAGATGTTCTCGGCGATGCTCATGTGCGGCATCAGGTTGAGTTCCTGGTGGATCATCGCGATCCCGGCCTGGAGCGCAGCCAGTGGCGTTTCGAAGACCACCGGCTTACCCCGCAGGCGCAACTCGCCGGCATCCGGCTGGTAGATGCCGGCAATGATTTTCATCAGGGTGGATTTGCCGGCGCCGTTTTCGCCCATCAGCGCCAGCACGGAGCCGGGACGCACCCGCAGCTGTACGTCGGACAAGGCCACCACACCGGGAAAACCCTTGCTGACGTTGATGATCTCCAGCAGGTACGGCTCATCGACAGGTGTTGCGGTTGGCTGGATACCCACCAACGGGGTGCTCGAAGCAGTCGCTGAAGCGAACATGATCAGGTACTCCATCAGCAAGGTCGCGTCGCAACCTTGCGTGCTTATTGTTGTTATCGAACGGACGGACTATTTGAACTGGTCAACGTTTTGCAAAGTGATCAAGCGATACGGCACCCACACGGCCTGTTCGACCGGCTCGTTCCTGGCCATTTTCACCGCCGTGTCGATCGAGCCGTCGGCCTGACCCTTGGCGTCCTGGAACACCGAAACCAGCAGAGAGCCCTTCTTCACCGCGTTCAAGCCGTCGGGCGTACCGTCGACACCGGCGATCAGCACACTGCCTTTGGCGACACCCGCCTGTTGCAGGGCCATGGCCGCGCCAATCGCCATCTCGTCGTTGTTGGAGACGACCGCGTCGAACTTGCGGCCCTGGGTCAGCCAGTCGTTGACCAGGGTCATGCCCTTGTCTCGCGACCAGATGCCGCTCTGCTCTTGCTCGATCTTGATGTTCGGGTACTTGGTCAGCACCTCTTTTACGCCCTTGGTGCGGTTAGTGGTGGAGTTGTTGGCCAAATCACCGAGCAGAATCACGATGTCGCCCTTGCCGCCCATTTTTTCGGCCAGGTACTGCATCTGCATCTGGCCGGCCTCCAGATCGTTGGAGGCAACAGTGACCACGCCTTTGGGCAGGTTCAGGTCATCGGGACGGCGATTGACGTACACCAGCGGAATGCCGGCCTTGACCGCCGCTTCGGTAATTTTCTTGGTGGCGGCGGTATCCACCGGGTTGACCACAATGGCATCGACTTTCTGGCTGATGAAGCTTTCTACCTGGCTCAACTGCCTGACTACGTCGCTGCGCGCATCTTCGAACTGCAGCTTGACGCCATCAGGATAGGACTTGGCTTTGGTGTCCATGGATTCGCGCAGGTAGGTCAGCCAGGTGTCGTCGAACTGCGCCATGCTGACGCCGATCTTCATGTCAGCGAGTGCGGCACCGCTGGCGAGCATCAGGGACAAGGCGAGTGAGGCGAAACGGGTCTTGGTCTTCATGAAAGGTCTTTCTCCACATTCTTGTTGGTTTTTATGGATAAGGCGTGACGATTTCAGTGAGCGGGCAAGCGGACAATCGGCGCACCCGGAATGCAGCAGACCAGGGCGCCCTTGCGTTCGACGCAAAGCAAGCGAGAGATGGAATGAAACGAGACGCGAGGCAGGTCGCGAGAGAGGTGCAGCGCGGAACGTAAAGCCTGCAGAGCAGAGTTGAAGGTTTTCATCGACGGTACCTGGCTTTGTTTCTTGTTTTTGGTGCGCCCTTCACTCGTTCAAGGCCTGCTTGAGCGTGATCGGACGTTGATAGTCGGCAACCTGGAAACGACTTTATTGGAAAATAATTTCTATATCAACTCATTTTAGAATTTTATTCTGATTTTGTTCCATGGCTTTCAAATGGGCTCAACGCCACCACTTGATGGCGCTCGAAACTGAGCCGCGCAGCGTCTAGCACGCGGGTAGTCGCCAGTGCATCACGGGGCTCGACCGGCAGTGGGCCACCGCTCTGTAACGCGGTTTGTAGCTGCAAATAGAACTGGTTCCAGCAGCCTCGTTCGGACGGCACCCGCTCGCGCACCTCGCCTTGCTCGAACCAGCCCCAGCGACGATGCTCTTCGACACCCCAGCGCTCACCCTCGGATTTGGGCGTGAGCCCGGCCAGAGTCGATGCCTCTTGCCCGTCCAGACCGTCGACGCTGTAGCAGCCCTGGGTGCCGGTCACGCGAAAACGCGGGCCGGGGGTGTTTTGCAGGCAACTGCCACTCAGATGCGAGATCACGCCACTGGCATGAGTCAGGGACATAAAGAAGCCGTTGTCGAAGGTCTGGCCTTTTTCGAGGTAATCCAGTTCGGCGTAAACCCGGGTGACGGGGCCGAATAACAGCAGCGCCTGATCCACCAGATGGCTGCCCAGATCACGCAGGAAACCGCCGCCGCTGCCATTGTTCACCGACTGTGGCGAGTAGCGTTCGATCCGTGACTCGAAACGGGTGACCTGGCCCAGGGCACCGGACTCGATGAGTTTGCGCACGGTGAGGAAATCCGAGTCCCAGCGTCGGTTTTGGTAGACGCTCAAATGCACGCCCTGACGCTCGGCCATGGTGATCAGGGTTTGCGCCTGTTGCGTATCGGCGGCGAACGGCTTGTCGCTGACCACCGCCACCCCATGTTCGATGGCGTCGAGCACCAACGCCGGACGACCTTTGAGCGGCGTGGACACCACCAGCACATCAATCCCGGCTTCGACCAGTTGGCCAATGCTGTCGAAGGCCGGCACACCGGGATGTTCCGTGGCCAGCAGTTGTCGGCGTTCGGTGGAACGGGTGACCACGCCCACAAACGTCGCCGCCGGCAAACTGCTGATCAGCGGAGCATGGAAAAACCGGCCGCCATGGCCGTAACCGACAAGTCCGATACGCATGAAAGTATTCTCCTTATAGAACGCGGCCCCTGTGGGAGCGGGCTTGTGTGGCGAGGGGGCTTGCCCCCGTTGGGGCGCGAAGCACCCCTAAAACCAATCACCGCGTTATTGAATTTAGAAAGCAGTGACTGGTTTACGACTGCTTCGCAGTCGAACGGGGGCAAGCCCCCTCGCCACACAAGCCCGCTCCCACAGGTTTTTTGTGTATGCCGCGGTTATTGGCAGAGTTCGCGGGTCACGCGTTCGAGCATCATTCGGTTGGACTCGTCCGGCCGGTCTTCCCAGGCGAATACCGAGACGGTGGCGATGCCATCGAACTTGATCTCGCGCAAGGTGCCGAAAAACGCTTCCCAGTCCACCTCGCCCTGGCCGATGTCCAGGTGCTGATGCACGGTGGCGGTGACGCCCGGCGGGTTGACGATGTAGCGCAAGCCTGAGGATGCCTTGTGGTTGTAGGTGTCGGCGATGATCAAATGACTCAGTTTCGAGCCGGCGTATTTGAGCATCGAGGCGATGTCACCCACGCCATCGTCATAGAAAAACGTGTGCGGCGCGGCGTAGAGATAGTTGATCCAGTCGCGGTCCAGACCGCGAATGATGTCCACCGACTCGTTGTTGCGCTCGCAGAAATCATAAGGATGGGCCTGGATATCGAGCTTGATGCCTTCGCGTTCGAACTCGGGGATCAGTTCGTCCATAGAACGCATGAACTGGTTCTCGCAGACCAATGGGTTGTCCGACTGGCCGGTGAACTCGGTGTTGACCAGCTCGCAGTCCATCTCCACGGCAATCTGGATCGCCCGCTTCCAGTTGCGCACGGCGGCCACGCGCAAACCTTCATCGGCGGCGGCCCAGTGGTACATCGGTAATAAAGAAGAGAGTTTGACCCCGGTGTCGCTCAGGGCTTTGCGAAATTCCTTGATCCGCGCCTTGTCGACCCGCGGGGCTTTGTAGAACGGCAGAAAATCTTCCCGGGGCGACAGCTCGATATGTTCGTAACCGAGCTCGGCGACCTTGTCGACCATTTTGCCCAGGGACAGGTTGCGGTACATGTAGGGGTCTAGTGCGATGCGCATTTTTTCTCCTTAACCAGAGTCGACGACGTCCCCTGTAGGAGCTGCCGAAGGCTGCGATCTTTTGATCTTGATTCTAAAAAGCAAAGTCAAAAGATCGCAGCCTTCGGCAGCTCCTACATAATCGCTGACACCGATTTCAGGGTGAGTGTCAGCGGGGCCGGGGTTGGTTTTAGCCGTAGAAGCGTGGGCGATCCGGTAGGCCGACTTTGACGATCTGGCCGCTGTTCTGCGCCTCGATGCAGGCATCCGCAGCGACGGCGGCGGCGAAACCGTCCCACGCCGACGGCCCGCCGACCTGCCCGGCGCGCACGCCATCGATGAACGCCTGCAACTCGACGTCGTACGCGGCGATGAACCGGTCCTTCCAGTCCATCAGAATCGCATTGGACAGTTTCGCTCCGCTGCGCAGCTGAACCTGCGACGGCTCCGGCAGTTTGGCGATGCCTGTCTCCCCTACCACTTCGCACTGGATGTCGTAGCCGTACTGGCAGTTGACGAATACTTCCACGTCGATGCGCGTGCCCTTGGCGGTTTCCAGCAACACGATCTGCGGGTCTTTCAAATGGGCGTGGGCCTTGCTGGTCTTGCGCGGGAACACCACTTGCACCGACACATAGTCGTCGTCGAGCAACCAGCGCAACACGTCCAGCTCATGGATCAGCGTGTCGGTGATCGCCATGTCGGTCTTATAGTTTTCACCCACGGTCGGGTTGCGGTGTGCGCAGTGCAGCATCAGCGGCTCGCCGATCTGGCCACTGTCGATCACCGATTTCAATGCCCGATAACCTTCATCGTATGGGCGCATGAAACCAACCTGCACCAGTCGCTTGCCGTGGGCCACTTCGGCCTCGACAATCTTGCGGCAGCCTTCGGCGGTGACCGCCAGCGGTTTCTCGCAGAACACCGGTTTGCCCGCCGCAATCGCCGCCAGCACGAACTCTTCGTGGCTCGGGCCCCAGGAGGTGACGAGGATTGCGTCGACGTCCGGTGCCTTGATCAGCGCGAGGCCATCAGGATAGACCTCGGCGGTCAGCTTCAGATCGGAGACGACCTTGGCCGCTTGCTGCAAATTGATGTCGGTGACCGCGACAACCTGACTGTTGAGCAAGGTCTGGCTGCAACGACGGATATGGTCCTGGCCGATGGCCCCGGTGCCGATGACGCCAATGCGCAACGAATTGGAAAGCGAAGACATATAAACACTCCTGTTGTTCGTTTCAGGGCAATCAGTATTGACGGGCCTTGGCCAATCGTTCGTTGAGGGTCTTGGCCACTGCGTCAGTGCGTGCGCTGGTGGAGACTTGCGCCACGCCGACCCGCCACCACGACAGGTATTTGTGAATCATGGTTTTGGGCAGGACCTTGATGTCGATCAGCGTCGACACCGTCTGCAACCGCGCATCGGCCAACGCGGCTTGCAGCTCCTCGACGGTGTTGACCTTGTAGGTCTTGCAGCCGTAAGCCGCCGCGCTCATGGCGAAATCCACCGGCACGAAACCGCCATCGAGCTTGCCGGTTTCAGGATTGCGGAACCGGAACTCGGTGCCGAAGCTGTCCATGCCGTGTTCCATTTGCAGGTTGTTGATGCAGCCGAAGGTCATGTTGTCCAGCAGCACCACGTTGATCTTGCGGCGCTCCTGGATCGAGGTCGCCAACTCCGAGTGCAGCATCATGTAGGAGCCGTCGCCCACCAGCGCATAGACCTCGCGCTCAGGCTCGGCGAGCTTCACCCCCAGTGCGGCGTTCACCTCATAACCCATGCACGAATAACCGTACTCGACGTGGTAGGTGTTCACACCCTTGCTGCGCCAACTGCGCTGCAAGTCGCCGGGCAGGCTGCCGGCGGCGGCGACGATCACCGCATCATCGGCCAGGGTTTCATTGAGCACACCGAGCACCCGGCTCTGGGTCAGGCAGGAACCGGTCAGCTCGATGAATTCGCGCAGCACCGCCGGGTCCAGGTGATCGTTGATTTCCGGGACGAAGTCCTGAGTCTGGTACTCGACCTGATAGAGGCGGTCGACTTCCTCGTCCAGCTGCGCCCGGGCCTGTCGGGGTTGATCGCCCCAGCCGGAGCGATAGTCGCCCAACACAGCGGCCAAGGCGTTCAAGCCGGTTCTGGCGTCCGCCAGCAGTTGCACGCCATCGAGTTTCAGGGCGTCGCAAGGGCTGATGTTGAGGTTGAGAAATTGCACGTCCGGGTGTTTGAACAAGGATTTCGACGCGGTGGTGAAATCGCTGTAGCGGGTGCCGACGCCGATGATCAAGTCAGCGTCCGTGGCCAACAGATTCGCCGCCAGGCAACCGGTTTCGCCGATCCCTCCGACGTTCAGTGGATGGCTCGACACCACCGCGCTCTTGCCGGCCTGGGTTTCGGCGAAAGGAATATCAAAGCGCTCGGCAAAGGCCTGCAACGCTGCATTGGCACCGGAATACTTGACCCCGCCGCCGCAGATGATCAGCGGTTTGCGCTTGCCTTTGAACAGCGCCACGGCATCGCCGAGCATCGCTTCGGTGGCCGGACGGCGCTCGATGCGGTGCACGCGTTTTTGCAGGAAGTAATCGGGATAGTCGTACGCCTCGGCCTGCACGTCTTGCGGCAGGGCCAGGGTGACGGCGCCGGTTTCGGCGGGGTCGGTGAGCACGCGCATGGCGTGGATCGCCGCGGTCATCAGTTGCTCGGGACGGTTGATCCGGTCCCAGTATTTGCTCACGGCCTTGAACGCATCATTGGTGCTGATGCTCAGGTCGTGGAACTGCTCGATCTGTTGCAACACCGGGTCTGGTTGGCGGCAGGCGTAGACGTCGCCGGGCAACAGCAGCAAGGGAATACGGTTGGCGGTGGCCGTCGCGGCAGCAGTCAGCATGTTCGCCGCGCCCGGGCCCACCGATGAAGAGCAGGCGTAGATCTTGCGCCGCAGGTGTTGCTTGGCAAAACCAATGGCCGCGTGGGCCATGCCTTGCTCGTTGCGGCCCTGATGGACGATCAGGTCGCCGCTGTCCTGTTCCAGGGCTTGCCCCAGACCCAGCACATTGCCGTGGCCAAAAATGGTAAAGATCCCGGCGACGAATTTGCTCTGGACCCCATCGACCTCGATGTACTGGTTATCGAGGAATTTCACCAGGGCCTGGGCCATGGTCAGTCTTGTTGTGGTCATGCTTGCACCTTTTCCGTATGCAAATCCGATGTCAGCTCAGGGATTTCTGCAGGTGATCCATGCTCGCGCCGATCGCCGTCTGGATATCCGCCAGGCCATGGACGCTGTCGGCAAACGGTTCGAACGACAGGTAGCCGCTATAGCCGCTACTGAGCAAGGTGTCGATCTGCGCCGCATTGCCGAGGATGTCGCCCTCGCCCACCAGCACCCGATGGCCGTCACGAATGGTCGCCAGTGGCGCCTCGGCATCTTCGACGCCAGAGATGTGCACCAGCCCGGTCAGCTCAGGGAAGAATTCATGCTCGCTGGCCAGGTGATGGTGGAAGGTGTCATGCACCAGACGGAACACATCCAGCCCACCGATGGCCTTGATCGCATCGACTGCCGTGCGTTTGCGCCGCAGCGAGCATTCTTCGAAACCCAGCGGTTCGATGAAGCCGAGAATGCCGTGATCGCGCAGGATCGGTGCCAGTTCACTCAGCGCCGTGCGCAGGCCAGACGCACGCTGCGCTTCGGTTCGTGGATCGGCGCGGTCGTTCAATGGGCACATCACCAAGCCCCGTGCGCCACAGGCACGGGCATAAGCGGCAAGCTTCAGGGCGTGTGCGCGGCGCTCGTCATTCCAGACATCGAACGGATACAGCGCGTTGATCGACAGCACAGTGATGCCTTTGGCCGCGCACAGCTCACGGACGTGTTCGGGTGCGGTGCCATCCTCGATCTCGACGCCTTTGAGGTCGTTGCGAATCTCGATGGCGTCGGCCTTGAGGGTCACCGCCAACTCGATGAACGCCGGCAGGGACAAACGTGGGGCGACCATACGGTTCAAGGCGAAACGCAGGGGTTTGCTCATTTTTTGTTGTTCTCCGCTCACGTGAATTAT
Source organism: Pseudomonas sp. B21-019 (assembly GCF_024749225.1). Classification (NCBI taxonomy): domain Bacteria; kingdom Pseudomonadati; phylum Pseudomonadota; class Gammaproteobacteria; order Pseudomonadales; family Pseudomonadaceae; genus Pseudomonas; species Pseudomonas sp. B21-019. The sequence continues at coordinate 2,380,522 of NZ_CP087193.1, read as the reverse complement.
TTGGCTGTCGGCATGCTGAATTCAGGGCCCTTGGCGATGCTGTCGGGCCAGCGCTGCATCACGCTTTTGTAGCGGCTGTAGAAGCGAATGCCTTCTTCGCCATAAGCGTGGTGATCACCGAACAGCGAGCGCTTCCAGCCGCCGAACGAGTGCCAGGCCATGGGCACCGGAATCGGTACGTTGATGCCGACCATGCCGACCTTGATGCTGCGGGCAAACGAACGGGCAATGCCGCCATCGCTGGTGAAACAGGACACGCCGTTGCCGAATTCATGGGCGTTGATCAGCGCCACGGCGCTGGCGAAGTCCGGCACACGCACAATGCCCAGCACCGGTCCAAAGATCTCTTGCTGGTAAATGCTCATCTCGGTCGTGACCTTGTCGAACAACGTGGCGCCGACGAAGAAGCCGTTCTCGGCGCCCGGCACCTTGAAGTTGCGCCCATCGACAATCAGCTGCGCGCCCTGGGCCACGCCTTCGCCGATAAAGCCCTCGACCTTTGCCTTGTGTTCGGCGGTCACCAGCGGCCCCATGTCGCTGTCGCCCTGCATGCCGTTGCCGACCTTCAATTGATCGATGCGCGGCAGCAGTTTGGCAATCAACTGGTCGCCGACATCGCCCACGGCCACGGCAATCGAAATCGCCATGCAGCGCTCACCGGCCGAGCCGTAAGCCGCGCCGATCAGCGCATCCGCCGCCTGATCCAGATCGGCATCGGGCATGACGATCATGTGGTTCTTCGCCCCGCCCAGCGCCTGTACACGCTTGCCGCGCGAGGTGGCTTGCTGGTGGATGTACTCGGCAATCGGCGTCGAGCCGACAAAGGAAATCGCCTCGACGTCCGGGTGTTGCAGCAAGGCATCGACCGCACTCTTGTCGCCCTGGACCACGTTGAACACACCGTCCGGCAACCCGGCTTCGGTGAGCAAACGAGCCATCAACAAACTGGCGGATGGATCACGTTCAGACGGTTTGAGGATGAAGCAGTTGCCGGTGACCAGTGCCAGCGGGATCATCCACAGCGGCACCATTACCGGGAAGTTGAACGGTGTGACCCCGGCGCAGACGCCCAATGGCTGACGCAGGTTCCAGTTGTCGATGCCACCGCCGATGTTGTCGCTGAAATCGGTTTTCAGCAGGTTCGGCGCACCGCAGGCGTATTCGACGATTTCGATGCCACGGGTCACTTCGCCCTTGGCGTCGGAGAACACCTTGCCGTGTTCGCGGCTGATGATTTCGGCCAGTTCGTTGTGATGGCGGTCGAGCAATTCCTTGAACTTGAACATCACCCGCGAACGGCGCAGGGACGATTGCTCGGACCAGGCCGGGAACGCCTTCATGGCCGAAGCGACGGCCTCGTCCACGGTCTTCTGGCTGGCCAGCCCGACCCGCGCCTGAACGCTGCCGGTGGCCGGATTGAAGACATTGCTGAACCGCTCGCTACCGCTGTCCTGCAGCTGACCGTCGATGTAATGGCCTATGACCGGGGCGTCGCTCATTATTCTTGTTCTCCCTTTGAATGTTGGAATTTAGAGATCCAGTAGCCAGCTGTGCTGCGGATCGTTATGGAACTGCCAGACGCGTTTCGGGCCGGCCATCACGTTCAGGTAATACGACTCATAGCCGTAGGGCACGCTGACCGGGTGATAACCCTTGGGCACCACCACCAGGTCGCTGTTTTCCACCGCCATGGCCTGATCGATACTGCGATCGTCGGTGTAGACCCGCTGGAACACGAAACCCTGGGGCGGGTTGATCTGGTGGTAATAGGTTTCTTCGAGAAAACTCTGGTGCGGCAGATCGTCGGTGTCGTGCTTGTGCGGCGGGTAGCTCGACGAGTGACCGGACGGCGTACGCACTTCCACCACCAGCAGCGAATGGGCGGGCTCGGTGTCCGGCAAGATGTCGCAGACATAACGGGTGTTGGCCCCCTTGCCGCGCACGCTGCGTTTCATGCTGTCGGGTTTGATCAGCCGTGCGCCGAGGTTTTCGGCGGTCGAACCGGGCGCCGCGCAAACGGCGATTTGCACGTCGCTCAGCGCCACCACCTGGGCTTGGCTGCCGGGCGGCAAATACACGGCGAACGGTGATTTGTCTTCGAACACCGACTGACGATCGCCGATGTTGTCCCAGTCGAACGCGCCCTGCTCTGGCGCTTCGCCCTTGATGCCGACCCGACCGCTGAGCAGCACCAGGCACAGCTCCTTGTCACCCGCGCTGACCGGCAAGGTTTCGCCGAGACTCAGGCGGTAAGCCGCGAAGCCGACATATTCCAGCTCCCCCTGCCCCAGCTCGACCATGGTCCGTCCGCGGGCATTGCTCTTGACCAACAGGCTCATCGCGCGGTCCTCTCGTCGAGCAAGGCACGCAAGGTGTCGTAGCCTTTTTTGGCGTAGACGTAACTTGGTGCCACCGCCGGATCTTGCTCGGCTTCCACCACCAGCCAGCCGTGGTAGTCGGCGCCCAGCAATACGTCGAGCAATGCGCTGAAGTCAATGTCGCCATCGCCGGGCACGGTGAAGGTGCCGTTGATGATGCAGTCCGGGAAGCTCCAAAGATTGTTGCGCGCCAGTTGCACCACCGGTTTGCGCACATCCTTGAAATGCACGTGGCAGACCCGTTCGATGTGTTTGCGCAATACCTGCAACGGCTCGCCGCCGCCCATGTAGCAGTGGCCCGAATCGAACAGCAGGCCGACTTCGCTGCCGGTCAATGCCATCAGTTTGTCGATGTCGGCCGGGGATTCGACGTAGGCGCCCATATGGTGGTGATACGCCAGACGCACGCCCTGGGACAGGGTGAAACGCGCCAGTTCAGTGAGTTTGTCGGCGTATTCTTGCCAGGCCTGTTCGGTGTGGAAACGCGGGCGCTCGACCAGTGGAATGCGCTGACCTTGAATGGAGTCGGCGACTTCGCCGTAGACCAGCACTTTGGCGCCGTTCTTCGCCAGCAGCTCGACATGGCTGCCGATGGCGTCGATTTCCTCGGCCACGGAACGGCGGGCCAGACGGCTGGAATACCAGCCGGAGACCAGCGCCAGGTCGTAAGGCCGCAGCACATCGCCGACGCCCTTGGCGTCCTTGGGGAACTTGCCGTTGAGTTCGAAGCCTTCGTAGCCAATGTCCTTGCCTTCGCTGAGGGCGGTGCTCAACGGCGTTTCACCACCGAGGGACGGCAGGTCGTCGTTGCTCCAGGAGATCGGGTTGATGCCAATTCGGATAGCGGGCATGGCTGCACCTTTTATTGTTTTCTCAAAAATGTTCAACCGATCACCTGTGGCGAGGGAGCTTGCTCCCGCTGGACTGCGAAGCAGTCCCGAATCAACCAGCCCGGTGTATCAGGTAAACCGCATTCACAGGTTTGCGACTGCTTCGCAGCCGAGCGGGAGCAAGCTCCCTCGCCACAAAAGCCTCATCAATCAGCTAATTTTTTCAGGCTCGGGCCGTGCGCCAGGCATCGATCAGTTCGACGAAGGTGCCCTGCACCTGGCGAATCAGCGCTTCGTCGTCGATTTCACCGGCCAGCCACGCGCGGCTCGGTTCCTGGAAGATCGTCCGACCCACGGCGAAACCACGGCAGGTCTGGCTCTGGCTGGCCTGTTGAAACCCTTCGGCCAAGGTCGCCGCCGGGGCATTCAGGCCCAGCAGCACCACGCCACGGCAATACGGGTCGCGTTCCTGAATCAGCTCGTCGAGTTGTTTCCACTCCTCGGCGCTTTGCGCTTCGATCTTCCACCACGCCGGGTAGATGCCTAGGTTGTAGAGGCGTTTGAGGGCGCGATAGAGCACGTCCGGATGCGGTGACGGGTGATCCTTGGGCGGAATGATCTCCAGCAGCAACTCGTGCCCGCTGACTTGCGAGGCCTGGTACAGGCCCTTGATCTGCGCCTCCTGCTCCAGACGCAGCAGAGGCTCGTCGTCGGGATGGAATTGCACCAGGCATTTGATGATCTGTTCTTGCGGCCAGCCGATCAGGTTGCTGCCGATCGAGCGCCCGTGTTCGAACGCCAATGGCCGCGAACCCTGCACTTCCACTGGCCGCGCCACCCACCAGCCGCGACCGGTGGCGGCGTTCAGCGAGTCCTGGCCGAAACGTTGATCGGCCAGCAAGCCGACATCGGCGTCGACACCCTGCTCACGCAAATCCGCCTCGACCCGTTCCACGGCTTTGATAAAGAGTTGTTTGAGTTCGCAGATAGCGTTCAGGTCGCGCCCGCCCTTGTGGGCCAGCTCCACCAGTTGCCCGCGATGATCGAAGGCAAAGATGAACAGCTGCTTCCACTGTTTGCGCGGCACGCTGACCTGATGCAGACGCTGCAATGTCACGTCCTGATCCGGCCGGGTGATCGGCACCGGGCTGTTGAACAGGTAATCGAGTTCGGCGCGGGTCGGCATCGCCGGGGCGCAGGCATGGCGCGACACCACCAGACCGCCGCAGGCATTGGCCAACTGGCAGCAGCGCTCGTCGCTGGCATCCTCCAGCCAGCCACTGAGGAAACCCGACATGAAGGCATCGCCGGCCCCCAGCACATTCAGCACTTCGACGCGCACACCGGGATAGATCGCGCCGTCTTCGAGACGCGCCGGGATCGCCCCGTGGATCACCGTGCAACCTTGCGGGCCGAGCTTGACCACCAACGTCGCCGCGCTCAGGCGCCGGACATTGCGCAGCGCGGTGAGCAGATCCTCGGCGCCGCCGGCGATCAGGAATTCTTCTTCAGTGCCGACGATCAGGTCGAAACGCGGGAGGATTTTCTGCACATGCTGGCTGACGTTCTGGCTGGCGACGAAACGGGTTTCGCCGTCCGCCTTGCCGGCCAGGCCCCAGAGCACCGGGCGGTAGTCGATGTCCAGCACCCGTTTGACGTTGTGCTTTTCGGCGTAGTCCAGCGCCTGAATGCTCGCCTTGTAGACACCGTCGGTGGAGAAATGGGTGCCGGTGATCAGCAGGGCTTTGCTGGAAGCGATAAAGGCTTCGCTGATGTCTTCGGCGCGCAACGCCATGTCGGCGCAGTTTTCGCGGTAGAACACCAGCGGAAAGGTTTCGCGATCCTTGAGGCCCAGCAGAACCATGGCGGTCAGGCGTTCCGGATCGACCTTGATGCCGCTGACGTCGCAGCCTTCACGGACCAGGGATTCAACGAGGAAACGGCCCATGTGGTCGTCCCCTACCCGGCTCAACATCGCCGACTTCAGCCCCAGTCGCGCGGTGCCGAAGGCAATGTTGGCGGACGAACCGCCCAGGTACTTGGCGAAGCTGCTCACATCCTCCAGCCGCGCCCCGACTTGTTGCGCATAAAGATCGACGCCAAGGCGTCCGAGGCAAATCAGATCCAATTGACGCCCACTGGCAAAACGAGTCTGGCCCATGCTGGCTCCTGTTATTTTTATCAGCCTGCGTTCGGGGCGATGAAGGCGCCGAACACTCTTGGTGGATGCAGACTAAAACGACCGGGGCCGAACAATCAATATTTATTCTATATATTTTTTACGTGGAATATTTTTTCCAATAAACTTTGATACAAGCGTTCCAGACAGCGTGCATCGTTTCAGCAGGCCCCAGGCCGATTGCAAGCTCAAGATTTTATTCCGGCCTACCCTGTAGACTGCGCACAGCCAACCTATTGTCAGGGGATGACGAGAACCGTCATCCCTATAAGAACAAGCCAGAAGGATTTCTTATGTCCCGCACCGATCAGCCGGCTACGACCGAGAGCTCGCCCGACAGCGATCTCGCCAGCCCTCCGATCAATGCCGAGCGTCTGTTGCAGCTGATCACCGAGGAGTACGAAAGCCTGCCGCGCCAGCTCAAACGCATCGCCAGCTACATGAGCCAGCAGAGCGACCGGATCATGGTCGACCGCATCAGCGACATCGCCCGCGAATGCGAAGTGCACCCGTCGGCCATCGTGCGCTTTTCCCAGCGCTTCGGCTTCAGCGGGTTCAGTGAAATGCAGGCGCTGTTTCGCGAGGCCTACACCCACAAGACCACACCGGTGCAGAATTACCAGCAACGCATCCGCAGCATGATCGCCAACAAGTCGCAGAAGGCCAGCGGCGGCGACCTGGCGCGCGAGTGCATCAACGCCACCCTGTCGGGCATCGAGCGATTGGGGCTGGAACTCGATGACCAGGCTTTCGACAAGGCCGTTGACCTGGTGGTGAATGCCGACAACATCTACGTGGTCGGGGTGCGCCGCTCGTTCGCGGTGGCCGATTACCTGGTCTACAACCTGCAACACACCAACAAGCGCATCCACCTGGTGTCAGGCCTTGGCGGCAGTTACCGCGAGCAGATGCGCAGCGTGCGCGCCAACGACCTGGTGATCGCCATCAGCTTCACGCCCTATGGCAAGGAAACCCAGCACTGCCTGCGCATCGCCCAGCACCATCAGGCGAAAACCCTGATCATCACCGACAGCAACCTCTCGCCATTGGCCAAGCGCGCCAACACCGTGCTGCTGGTCAACGAGGGCAGCTCGTTTGCCTTCCGTTCATTGAGTGCCACCTTGTGCCTGTGCCAGGCGCTGTTCATCGCCGTGGCTTATCGACTGGAATTGAAGGTCGATGAGATTCATGAGCAGGCAGGCTTTGAGGATTAGCCTTCGAGGATGAACAATAGGCCTGAGGATTAGCGCGAAACCGCTTGCAGGTCGCTGAACCTCGGCTAAGGTTGTCCATCCCCAAGGACCGTCTGTAAGGAGAGGCTCAATGAAACTGATCGGCATGCTGGATTCGCCCTACGTGCGGCGTGTCGCCATTTCCGCCAAATGCCTGGGCATCCCGCTGGAGCACGCGTCGGTTTCGGTGTTCAGACACTTCGAGCAGTTCCAGCAGATCAACCCGGTGGTGAAGGCACCGACGCTGGTGCTGGATGACGGTGAGGTGTTGATGGATTCAACGCTGATCATCGATTACCTCGAAGCCCTGGCCGCGCCGGGTAAAAGCCTGATATCCGACAATCCGGCTCAACGCTTGCGCTCGCTGCGCCTGATCGGCCTGGCGTTGGCGGCGTGCGAGAAGTCGGTGCAGCTTTACTACGAACGCAACCTGCGGCCAGCGGAAATTCAGTACGCGCCGTGGGTGGAACGGGTTGAAGGGCAATTGGCGGCGGCGTATTCGGCGCTGGAGCGGGAGCTGGAAAAACAGCCGCTGAAGACCGACGGCTCGATTGCACAGGATGGGATTAGCCTGGCGGTGGCCTGGAGTTTTACCAACCTGGTGGTGCCGGATCAGGTGGAGGCCGTGCAGTTTCCACTGATCAACGCGTTTACGGCTTATGCCGAAAGGCTTGAGGTGTTTGTCGATACACCGATCGAGTAGCCTAATCACTGAAAATCCCTGTGGGAGCGGGCTTGTGTGGCGAGGGAGCTTGCTCCCGCTGGGTCGCGAAGCGGCCCCAAAGCTTTGCGACTGCTGCGCAGTCGAGCGGGACGGTGCGGCGATCCGACAAGCTCCCTCGCCACAGGTGCCTGCACCCGATTGTGGAGGTGATCTGGCCGATTACCGCTTGGCCAACTCCATAATCATCCGCGACAGCAAATAAATCCGCGGCGCCACGCTTTCGACCTCGGCGTACTCCTCAGGCGTGTGGATATTGCCGCCGACAATCCCAAACCCGTCCAGCGTCGGCGTACCAACACCCGCGGACAAACTCGCATCTGCCGCCCCGCCGCTGCCTTCTTCCGTCAACTTGCGGCCAATTTCGCCGTAAATGCCTTGAGCCATAGCCATCAAGCGATCCGATTCCGCCGTTTGCGGCATCGGTGGCAAGCCGCGCTTGAGGCTGGTGGTGACTTGCGTATCGGCAATCAGTTTGTCCTTCGACACCCGCGCCAGGTCCTTTTCGATCCGGTCGAATTCCTCCGGCACCGCCGCCCGCACGTCAGCCTTGGCCGTGGCCTGATCCGGAATCACGTTGGTGCGGTCGCCGGCCTTGAGCACGGTGAAGTTGATGGTGGTTTTCTTCGCTTCATCGCCCAGTTTGCCGAGTTGCAAAATCTGGTGCGCGGCTTCCATGGCAGCGTTACGCCCCAATTCCGGGGCAACGCCCGCATGCGCAGCCTTGCCTTTGACCTCGACCACGGCGGTAGCACTGCCTTTGCGCCAGACCACCAGGCCATCGGCCGGGCGGCCGGGTTCGAGGTTGAGGGTCACGTCGTGGGCCTTGGCGGTTTTCTTGATCAGGTCGGTGGCGACGTCCGAGCCGGTTTCTTCACTGGCATCTAGCAGGAAGGTGATCTGCGCGTAGTCCTTGAAGTCGAGGTTCTTGAGGATTTTCAGCGCGTAGATCCCGGCGACGATGCCGCCCTTGTCATCCATCACGCCTGGCCCATAGGCGCGGCCGTCCTTGATGTGGAACGGGCGCTCGGTGGCGGAGCCTTCCTTGAACACGGTGTCCATGTGCGCCATCAGCAGGATCTTCGCCTTGCCGGTGCCTTTGAGGGTAGCCAGCACATGGTTGCTCTCGTCCGGGGTGTTGGGCACCAGTTCGATGGTGGCACCGAGCTTCTTCAACTCTTCGATGGCGATGTCACTCACCTGGGTCAGGCCCGGTTCATAGCCGGAGCCGGAGTCGATGTTCACCAACCGTTCCAGCAGTTTCAAGGCTTCAGCCTTGTACTGTTCAGCATCGGCGAGGACTTGTTTGTGGGGTTCGGCGAAGGCTGCCGGGGTGAAGGTGCCTAGGGCGAGGGTCAGGCCAAGGCTGGTGGCCAGGAGGGAGCGCGGGAGCTTGAACGTCATGAATCGATCCTTGTTTCGTGTCGGGGGTCCTGAAACCCTACCTGACTACGACACAAGGCTCTACACCGGATGCGACACATACAAACCTGCATGACCACACATTCCCTGTGGGAGCGGACCTGTGGCGAGGGGGCTTGCCCCCGTTGGGGAGCGAAGCGCCCCTGAAACCAGTCACCGCGATCTTGAATTAGAAAGCGGTGACCGGTTTTACGACTGCTTCGCAGCCGAACGGGGGCAAGCCCCCTCGCCACAGGTCCGCTCCCACGGGTGATGTGTGCATATTGGGTTACACAGAATCAAGCAACTCTTTACGCGGCTTGCCGTCGCCATGGCAAATGACGCGGTTACGGCCGGTGCTCTTGGCTTCGTAGAGCGCCTGGTCGGCGTCGTTGAGCCACAGGGTCGCTTCGTCGTGGGCCGGGTTGAAGGCCGCCAGGCCGATGCTCAAGCTGACCTTCAGCGCCGGGTTCTGCTCGTAACCCAACGTGGCGAAACGAGCACGCAGCGCATCCATCGCCACGGCGGCGCGCTCCAGCGGCAGGTCCGGCAGCAGCACGCAGAATTCGTCGCCACCATAGCGGCCGGCGACATCGGCAGCCCGCAGGTTCTGCTTGAGGATTTTGCTCAACTGACGCAAGACGATGTCCCCGGCGACATGGCCGTAGGTGTCGTTGATGGTCTTGAAATGATCGATGTCGATCAACGCAATCGCCCCGCCCTTCTGCTGGCGCCGGCAACGCTGAAACTCGATTTCCAGCTGGTCTTTCCAGGCGCCGTGATTCAGCAGGCCAGTCAGGCTGTCGGTGCGGCTCAGGGCTAGCAACTCGCGCTTGTGTCGGCCGAGAGTGTGGGCCTGACGGAAGCAGATCCAGCCCAGGGACATCGGATAAATCGACAGTAAAGGTAAACAGGCGTATAGCTGAAATGGACTGGTTTGCGGGACAAAAGCCGGCATGAACACCAGCAGCCCGAGGCCGATCCCGAGCACCTGCACAACGGCGCCCACCAACAGAAAACGCAAGCCACCGATGGCCACGTTGTGCATCGCCATCATCGACAGCGTAGCTGCGCTGGGCAGCGGATTGAACTGCATGGCGGCAACCCAGAAACCGCCAAGAAACGCGTCCACCAGAATGTTGCGGTGTTCAGCGTGATAAGGAATTTTCGCCCGACGCGCCCATTGATAGGCCACATGCGGCCAGATGACGCCGTTGAACAGCATCACCACCCAGACCCAGGGCGCGGGGTCGAGTGGATACATCCCTGCACCGACACACAATAGTCCAAGGGCCAGACCCAGGATGCGCGACCCATAAAGCCTCCTGGCCAATGAAAGTCCCTTTCCTCCCTTTTTTTCCATAGAGGCCTCTGTACTACTGAACCGAGCCTGACATCACATGGGTGAAAGTGATTGAAGTCTATCAGGGGAACGGCGAATAGCCATCACCGGATGACGGTCTGACAGCTGGTAGCTCCAATAGTGTGGCATCGCGATGAGGCGAGTGCCCAATGTTTGTCTATACATGAAGTAAGGGATCGATAAACCACGATAAACAGGAGGCCGCTGCAGAGGCTCCGCCAACCACCCTCCGTCCTGATCACTGCAAAAGGAATAGCCCGATGCTTTTGTTGGTTGTCGCTATCGCCGTTTTCGCGGCCTGGAGCTGGTTGAGCTACCCGGCCATCGGTTACTGGCTCTATGACTTGAACATGGCGCTGGAGGCCCGGCTGTATCGGTTGCACAAGCTTATCGTGCCGATCACCGAAATGACCGTCTCGACCTGGCAAGGCGGCCCCTACGAAGCCTCCAGCAACATACTGATGCTGCACGGCTACAGCGCCGACAAGAATATCTGGCTGCGCTTCGCCCGGCATTTCGTCAACGACTACCGGGTGATCATCCCCGACCTCGCCGGCCATGGCGAAACTGGCTTCAAGGCCGGTGGCGGTTATGACATTCCGGTCCAGGCCAAGCGGTTGATCCAGTTGCTCGATGTCTGCGGGGTCGAGAAGGTGCATGTGATCGGCAATTCCATGGGCGGCTACATCGCGGCATGGCTGGCGGTCAATTACCCCGAGCGTATCGTTTCACTGGCGCTGCTCGATCCGGCCGGCGTCACTGCCCCGGAACCCAGCGACATGGAGCGCCACCTGGCTCGCGGCCATAACCCGTTCCTGATTCATTCCCGTGAAGAGTTTCAGCATTTCTACGCCATGACCATGGCTTCGCCGCCATGGGTACCGGGGATCGTGCTGGACGCTGTCGCCCAGCGCTATGAACAGCAGCGCGATGAGCTGGAAGAAATCTTCAGGGACTTCCGGGCCAGCCCGCCGATGGAGCCAAAACTGCCCGATATCAAATGCCCGGCGCTGCTGCTTTGGGGGCGCAAGGACCGCTTGATCGACGTTAGCAGCGTGCCCGTCTGGAGCAAGGGCATCGCCGATCTGCGGGTGGAAATCTGGGACGGAGTCGGCCACATGCCGATGGTTGAGCAGCCGACCAAAACCGCACGCTTGTACCGGGAGTTTTTGCGGGCGCATCACATGACCCCCACCGCCTCGTAGCAGCTGTCGAGCCCTGGCGAGGCTGCGTTCGGCTGCGTAGCAGTCGTCAAACCAGAGCTTGCAGTGCATCAGGCAAACCGCGTCAGCCGGATTTACGACTGCTACGCAGCCGAACGCAGCCTCGCAGGCTCGGCAGCTGCTACGGAGGGTTGGCGGATAATTGGGGGGAGATGCTCGGCGATTCATACGAGGCGCGATTGATGAACATTCTTTACGACGAACGCATCGACGGCGCCCTGCCCAATGTCGACAAGGCCGTGTTGCTCAAGGCCTTGCAACAGGAGGTGCCGGACCTGGACATCCTCTGGCGCGAGGAAGAACTCAAGCCCTACGAATGCGACGGTCTCTCGGCCTATCGCACCACGCCGATGCTGGTGGCCCTGCCCCGACATCTTGAACAGGTGCAGGCACTGCTCAAGCTCTGCCATGCCCGGAATGTGCCGGTGGTGGCACGTGGGGCCGGCACCGGGTTGTCCGGCGGTGCGCTGCCGCTGGACAAAGGCGTGTTGCTGGTGATGGTGCGATTCAACAACATCTTGCACATCGACCCCGCCGCCCGCACCGCACGGGTCCAGCCAGGGGTGCGCAACCTGGCGATTTCCCAGGCAGCGGCGCCCTTCGGTTTGTATTACGCACCGGACCCGTCCTCGCAAATCGCCTGTTCCATCGGCGGCAACGTCGCGGAAAACGCCGGTGGCGTGCATTGCCTCAAGTACGGCCTGACCGTGCACAACCTGCTGAAACTCGAAATCCTGACCCTTGAAGGCGAACACCTGACCCTCGGCGCCGACTCGCTGGACGCACCGGGGTTTGACCTGCTGGCGCTGTTCACCGGCTCCGAAGGCTTGCTGGGGATCATCACCGAAGTCACGGTCAAACTGCTACCCAAACCCCAGGTCGCCAAAGTCCTGCTGGCCAGTTTCGATTCCGTGGAAAAGGCCGGTCGCGCGGTGGCCGAGATCATCGCGGCCGGGATCATACCCGGCGGCCTGGAAATGATGGACAACCTGGCGATCCGCGCCGCTGAAGACTTCATCCACGCCGGTTACCCGGTGGACGCCGAAGCGATCCTGCTGTGCGAACTGGACGGCGTCGAAGCCGATGTCCATGACGACTGCGAGCGAGTCCGCGAGGTGCTGCAACAGGCCGGCGCCAGCGAGGTGCGCCAGGCGCGGGACGAGGCCGAGCGCGTGCGGTTCTGGGCCGGGCGCAAAAACGCCTTCCCGGCCATCGGCCGACTTTCGCCTGATTACTACTGCATGGACGGCACCATCCCCCGCCGCGAACTGCCCGGCGTGCTCAAGGGCATCGCCAGTCTGGCGCAAGAATATGGCTTGCGGGTGGCCAACGTGTTTCACGCCGGCGACGGCAACATGCACCCGCTGATCCTGTTCGACGCCAACCAGCCCGGCGAACTGGAACGGGCCGAAGCCTTCGGCGGCAAGATCCTCGAACTGTGCGTGAAAGTCGGCGGCAGCATCACCGGCGAGCACGGCGTGGGCCGGGAGAAAATCAATCAAATGTGCGCGCAGTTCAACAGTGACGAGTTGACCTTGTTTCACGCGGTGAAAGCCGCGTTTGACCCGCAGGGGCTGCTCAACCCCGGCAAGAACATCCCGACCCTGCACCGCTGCGCGGAATTCGGCGCGATGCACATCCATGCCGGGCAGCTGCCGTTCCCTGAGCTGGAGCGTTTCTGATGGCGGATTTCGATGCCAGTGAAGCCCTGCTCGATCAGGTCAGGCAGGCGCTGGAAAACGCCACACCGCTGCGTATTCAGGGAGGTAACACCAAGGCGTTTCTCGGCCGTGAAGTGGCCGGCGAAGTGCTCGACACCCGCGCCCACTGCGGCATCGTCAGCTATGACCCGACGGAACTGGTGATCAGCGTTCGCGCCGGCACACCGCTGAGCGAACTGTTTGCCGCGCTGGATGCCGCGGGGCAAATGTTGCCCTGCGAGCCGCCGTCGTTCGGCGAAGGCGCCACGGTCGGCGGGATGATCGCCGCGGGGCTGTCCGGGCCGCGGCGCCCATGGGCCGGCTCAGTGCGGGACTTTGTCCTCGGTACGCGGGTGATCAGCGGCCTGGGCACTCACCTGCGCTTTGGCGGCGAAGTGATGAAAAACGTCGCCGGTTATGACCTGTCGCGCCTGATGGTCGGCAGTTACGGTTGCCTCGGCGTGCTGACTGAAGTCTCGCTCAAGGTGCTGCCCAAACCCCGGCAATGCCTGAGCATCAGCCTGGACATCGACTGCGCCCGCGCCTTGGCCAATCTGGCGCAATGGGGCCAGCAACCGCTGCCCATCAGCGCCGCCAGCCACGACGGCCAGCGTTTGTACCTGCGTCTGGAAGGCGGCGAAGGCTCGGTCACGGCGGCCCATCAACGGCTCGGCGGCGAACCGATGGACTCCGCTTATTGGTCCGACCTGAACGAACAACGACTAGACTTTTTCAATGAAGGCCTGCCGCTGTGGCGCTTGTCATTGCCCAACAACCTCGGGCCACTGGACTTGCCCGGCGAGCAGTTGATCGACTGGGGTGGCGCGCAACGCTGGTTGAAATCAGCAGCCGATAACATTCAATCACTGGCTCAGCAGCACGGCGGCCATGCCACCTGTTTCAGCCATGGCGTCACAGAAATGCCTTTCCAGCCCCTGGCCCCGGCGCTGCTGCGCTATCACCGGCAACTCAAGGCGCAACTGGACCCGCAAGGGTTGTTCAACCCCGGTCGGATGTACGCGGAGCTGTAAGATGCAAACCAATCTCAGCGAAGAGGCCCGACAACTGCCCCGCGCCGAAGAAGCGGACAAGATCCTGCGCACCTGCGTGCACTGCGGATTTTGCAACGCTACATGCCCGACCTATCAACTGCTCGGCGACGAACTGGACGGGCCACGCGGGCGCATCTACCTGATCAAGCAAGTGCTCGAAGGCGCCCCCGCCACGGCACAGGCACAATTGCACCTGGACCGCTGCCTGACCTGCCGCAACTGCGAAACCACCTGCCCGTCCGGGGTGGATTATCACAACCTGCTGGACATTGGCCGCGCCGTAATCGATCAAGCGGTGCCACGCCCGGCCAGTCAACGACTGTTGCGTCAGGGCCTGCGGGCATTGGCGCCGAACCCGAACCTGTTCAAGACCCTGCTGCAGATCGGCGCCACTTTCCGGCCGTTGCTGCCACGGGGTGTTGAGGCGAAGTTACCCCGCGACCTCCCTGCTCCGGGCGAACGCCCTGTCCCTCGGCATGCACGCCGGGTGTTGATGCTCGAAGGCTGCGTACAACCCGGTCTGTCACCGAACACCAACGCCGCGACGGCGCGGGTGCTGGATCGGCTGGGAATCAGCGTGATTGCGGTGCCGGAAGCCGGCTGCTGCGGCGCGCTGGACTATCACCTCGACGCCCAAGCTGCGGGCCTGGACCGCGCCCGACGCAACATCGACGCTTGGTGGCCGCACCTGGAAAGCGGCGCCGAAGCCATCGTGCAAACCGCCAGCGGCTGCGGCGCATTCATCAAGGATTACGGGCATCTGCTGGAGCGCGACCCGGTTTATGCGGCGAAGGCCCGGCGGGTCAGCGAACTGGCGCTGGACCTGGTGCAAGTGCTGGCCGATGAGCCGTTGGAGCGAGTCTGCGCCGCCACCGACCGACGGATCGCCTTTCACTGCCCCTGCACCTTGCAGCACGCACAGAAACTCGGCGGCGCGGTCGAGGCCGTGCTGACGCGGTTGGGCTTCAATCTCACAGCTGTGCCCGACAGTCATTTGTGCTGCGGCTCAGCCGGCACTTATTCGATCACCCAGCCGGAGCTGGCCCGGCAACTGCGCGACAACAAACTCAACGCCCTGGAAAGCGGCCACCCAGAAGTCATCGCCACCGCCAACATCGGCTGCCAGAGCCACCTCAACAGCGCCGGGCGCACCCCAGTCAGGCACTGGATCGAATTGGTGGACCAAGTGCTGCGTTGACCGAGCAGCCTGAGTGGCAAGAACAGTCCTTGGCAGAATGAAGTTCGTCAGAAACTTCGTTTGTCGGCGCCGCCGAAGGCTGCGATCTTTTCCAGCATCCGTTACGTCACTGCGCCAGGAATTTTTTTCATGAGCCACCCGAATTTCGTCAGCCCTGACCTGATCCGCCAACGCTTCTCCAAAGCGATGTCCGACATGTACCGCGAAGAAGTGCCGCTGTACGGCGCGCTGATGGAACTGGTGGAACAGACCAACCGCCGCGTGCTGGACAGCGACCCGCAAATCGCCCGACAGCTGCACAGCACCGGGGAAATCCAGCGGCTGGACCTGGAGCGCCACGGTGCAATCCGCGTCGGCACCGCCACTGAACTGGCGACCCTCGCCCGCCTGTTCGCGGTGATGGGCATGCAACCGGTGGGCTATTACGACCTGACCCCGGCCGGCGTGCCGGTGCATTCCACTGCATTCCGTGCCGTGCATGAGGCGGCGTTGCAGGTCAGCCCCTTCCGGGTGTTCACCTCGCTGCTGCGCCTGGAACTGATCGAAGACACCGAACTGCGGGCCTTTGCCCAGTCGGTACTGGACCAGCGTTCAATCTTCACCCCGGCAGCGCTGACGCTCATCGAACGCGCCGAAACCCAGGGCGGCTTGACCGAATACGAGGCGCAGGACTTCGTCGCCCAAGCCCTGGAAACCTTCCGCTGGCACCACAGCGCCACCGTCACCGCCGAACAGTACCAACAACTCAGCGCCCAGCATCGACTGATCGCCGACGTGGTGGCGTTCAAAGGCCCGCACATTAACCACCTGACGCCGCGCACCCTGGACATCGACATCGTCCAGGCACAAATGCCCGCCCACGGCATTACCCCCAAAGCGGTGATCGAAGGCCCACCCCGCCGCCAATGCCCGATTCTGCTGCGTCAAACCAGCTTCAAGGCGCTGGACGAGCCGATTGCTTTTACCGATCAAGCCGAGATGCGTGGCAGCCACAGCGCCCGCTTCGGTGAAATAGAACAACGCGGCGCAGCGCTCACGCCCAAGGGTCGGGCGCTTTACGACCGCTTGCTCAATGCTGCCCGGGATGAACTCAAGGAATTCCCCAACGAAGCCAATGCCGCACGCTACAACGCGCTAATGACCCAGCACTTTGGCGAATTCCCTGACACCGTTGAGGACATGCGCCAACAGGAACTGGCGTACTTTCGCTACTTCGTGACGGAAAAAGGCCTGGCGGCGGATGATCTGAACGGCGCGTCGCTGGAAGATTTGCTCCACGACGGGTATGTGCGGGTAGAACCGCTGGTGTACGAAGATTTCCTGCCGGTCAGTGCGGCGGGGATTTTTCAGTCGAACCTGGGGGACGCGGCGCAAACCCACTATGGTGTGCATTCGAACCAACAGGCGTTCGAAAAGGCGTTGGGGCGGTCGACGATTGATGAGTTGGGCTTGTATGCCGAGACGCAGCGGCGATCGATCGAAGAGTGTTTTGCAGCATTGGGTTTGAAGGTTACCGATTAGGCGTTATGGCCGCGAAAAGATCGCAGCCCTGCGGCAGCTCCTGCAGGAATACGTATTTCATGCAGGAGGGGCCGCCCCGTCGTTCGTCGCGTCGTTGCAGGCACGGCACGTTTTCGACCTTTTAAGCCGCACCGCCCTTGGCCTGTTGCTCCAGGTGCAGTTGCAGCTCTGGATCGATCTTCAGCGCAGCAGCCAGTTCATCCAGATAATTGCGCTCGGCGTCCTGCTGATCGTCCACCAGCATCACGCTGGCCAGGTACATCTCGGCGGCCATGCCCGGATCCTGGGCGGACTGCGCCACATCGGCGGCGTCCAGCGGCCGAGCGACTTCGTCATCGAGCCATTGTTGCAATTGCGGGTCGTCGGTATGGCGGCCGATTTCGGTGCTGATCATTTGTTTCTCGGCGTCGTCGATACGGCCGTCGGCCTTGGCGGCGGCGATCAAGGCGCGAAGGATGGCGTGACTGTGGTCTTCGATTTCCGGACCGGATAACAGATCAACGGTACGCGGCGCCTGTTGTGGTGCCGAGGCCTGGTTGCGTTGCCATGCCTGATAGGCCTGGAACGCCATCATCCCCAAAGAAGCCAACGCCGCATAGTTGGTGCCGCCCGAGCGCATCTGGCTTGAACCGCCCAAAGGGGAACCGCCGCCCAACAGACCACCGAGCAAACCTCCCAAACCTCCGCCCCCAGCACCGCCACCCGCGCTGCCACCCAACAGGCCACCGAGCAAGCCACCCAAATCGCCCAAGCCGCCCAAGCCGCCTTGAGTCGACGTCGCACCACCACCTTGTTGCGACAACGAGCCCTGGCCGGCTCGCAGTAATTGCTCAAGCAAATCGCTGGTGTTCATGACGACGTCCTCATTGATGGGCAGAAACTCAGTCAGGCAACGATAGTCCTCGCCGGACATTCCGCCAACTCCGTCTGGCTGACGTCAAAAGGTGCCCCTTCACACTGCTGACAGAAACTGACAGCGCCTCCTTTTATGCTGCGTCCACCTTCTAATGGAGCAACCCCATGATCACTCCCCGTTTCATTTTGCTTTTCGTGGACAACCCCGCCGTCAGTGCACGGTTTTATGAGTTTCTGCTGGAGCGCAAGCCCGTGGAAGAGTCGCCGACCTTCGCCCTGTTTGTCCTGGACGACGGCTATAAACTGGGGCTCTGGTCGCGGCATACCGCCGAACCTGCAACGACTGTAACGGGCGGCGGAACCGAGCTGGCGTTCCCGGTGGAGTCTGCCGAACAGGTCGATGCACTGTTTGCCAAGTGGAGCGCTCTAGGGCTGACCATGCTGCAAACGCCGACAGAGCTCGACTTCGGTCGCACCTTCGTCGCCCTTGACCCGGATAACCATCGGCTGCGGGTGTTCTTTCCTCATTAAGCTGACAACACAGGCAGACAACGCTCATGACGTACCCCGGATATTTCCGGGGTATTTTTTTGTGCGGCGTCTAAGATTCAAGGGTGGTGAACCTTATCCTCGAAAATCCGGTCGATACCTGCAACCCGATCCGGTTTGCCGACGCCCTCAATAGCAGGGTGATAACTGGCTTGCTTCATTTTCTGGAGAACGCCCCCGTGATATCCACCGTACACATCGCCAGGCTCAAAGCATGGGGCGCCCATGGTTTTACCGCCACCGGCGTGGTCACTGCCTTCCTCGCGACCCTCGCCCTGCTGGAGAACCAGCCCACCCATTGCCTGCTGTGGCTGGGCGTGGCGCTGATCGTCGACGGGCTGGACGGCGCGCTGGCACGCAAGGTCAACGTGCAATCGGTGCTGCCGAGTTTCGACGGCTCGATCCTCGATCTGGTGATCGACTACCTGACCTATGTGTTTATTCCGGCGCTATTCATCTACCGTTACATCCCGTTGCCGGACTACACCCTGCTGCTGACCGTGTCGCTGATTCTGGTGTCGTCGCTGTTCTGCTTCTGCAACGTCAACATGAAGAGCAAGGACAACTACTTCCAGGGCTTCCCCGCCGCATGGAACGTGGTTGCGTTGTGCCTGTACATCATCGGTCCGTCGCCGTGGATAACGTTGCTCACCGTGATCGGCCTGGCGCTGTTGACCGTGACCCGAATGAAATTCCTGCACCCGTTCCGCGTGCGCCGCTTCATGCCGATCAACATTGCCGTGACGGCCATCTGGTTGCTGTGCAGCTTGTCGCTGGTGCTCAACCATCCGGTCATCAACCCATTGGTGATGAGCCTGTGGCTGCTGATGTCGGCGTACTTCCTGGGGATCTGCATCTGGCGCACGGCGCTGGAGTGGTTCGACGGCTCGCGGCTCAAATAGGCACTGCAATCATGCCCATCCATATCGTGCGACTCGGCGCACCCCGCACCACGAATGAAGGCCTGCGCCTGGGCACGGTACGCCGCCCGCCCCGTGGTGTACCGAAGGCCGAATTCGCCAGCCGCGACTTCTATGATGTGTGGCAACCGCTGCTGTCCCCCAGCCCCGAACTGGTGGCCGAAGCCAAGGCGGCAGAAGATGCCAAAGCCTGGGAGAGCTTCAAGCGCAAGTTCAAGGCCGAGATGAACCATCCCGCGCCCAGTCAGCTGCTGGACCTGCTGGCCGCCCTCTCCCATCAAACCTCACTGGCCGTGGGGTGTTACTGCGAAGACGAAGCACACTGCCACCGTTCCGTATTACGGGAGTTGCTGGAGGCTCGGGGCGCAAAGGTTGTTTAGCCAAGATGCAGATTTGATCGCTCGCCCGAATGTTCACGGGCAAGCTGAATACACTTCATAGCCAGAATGGTCGTCGGGTCGATCAATGCCACTTGATGCCCCTTGATCATGAAGGCCTCGCTATGCTGCAGCACCAGCGGCAACTCCGTACATCCCAGGATGAGCACATCGGCGCCCAGTTCACACAGGTGCTCGGCGGCGATCAGGAGTTGGTCCCTGCAAAGGCCCTCTGTGAACCCGGCCTTGATCCCGAGCGCCCCATAAATCGCATCCATGACCAATGCCTGGTAATCCACACCGGGGGCGATTATGTGCAGCCCGGCCCGCCGGGCGGCCTCGTGGTAGACCTGTCTCTTGATCGTGCCCGACGTCGCCAGCAGCCCGACTGTTTTCCCGGCGCCGTACTGCTGAACGATGGCCTCTACCGTCTCGGCAAGCATGTTCACAATGGGTACGCGCAAGTGTGCCTGGATGCGCTCGACGAATGCGTGGGCGGTGTTGCACGGGATCGCAATCGCATTGGCTCCGGCGCTTTCAAGCCGCTTGCAGGTGGCATACATCGCCATCGTCGGATCGGTTTCGTCATTCAGCAAATTGGCGGTGCGATCAGGAATCTGGGGGTTTTGTTCGACCACCATCTTGATGTGCTCTTGGTCACGGCCGGCCGGTGTATGCGCAACCACCTTGCCCATGAAATCGACCGTTGCCGCAGGCCCCACCCCGCCTACGATCCCAAGCTTGAAGGGTGGGCGATTCGACTGACCTTTCTGCTGGGTCGCGAAGCCGGCATAAATCTCATTGATATCCAACACCGTGATGCCCCGCCGCTGCAGGTCGCCGCAGACCAACGAAAGCTCGGTCATGCCCGGCAAGACCATCGTGGCCCCCTGCTCCTGAAGCGACAGACAGGCCTGATACACACATTCCAGCGGTACACCGTCAAGGTATCCATCCTTGATGCCGTTAACGCCATACATCGCTTCCATCAACCCCGATTGTTCGTCAGCACCTGGATAAACAAGCTTGAAGTCGCTGCCGAAATAGCGCTCGAACATGCCGCAGTGGCGAACATAGTCTGAGGCGAGAATGCCCAATGCACTGCCGGGTTCAGCGACATGATCTATGTGCCTGCGCAATGCGGCCATCATGTCCAGAACCGGTATGCCTATCTCCTCCTGGATCTCTTCGCGGAAGGTGTGGCTGGCAAAACACGGCAGTACGATCGCGCTGACCCCGCTGGCCTCGAAGGTCTGACAGACCTGGAAAACATAGAACTTTCTCGAGGTCATGCTCGCGCCCCGGTCCAATGGCATCAGGACATCTTTGAACGGGTGCTGTTCGAACAGAAAGTGATAGCGGCCTTGATCCTCGAGCACCGCCCTGGACTTCACCAATTTGTAGAACAGATCGCCGCCGGCCAGTGAGCCAAGCCCGCCAACGATCCCCAGTTTGCGTACAAACGACGACTCACGGGACAGCTTCGATTCAGCTTTCATGGTGATAACTCTCAGGCAGTGGCTACAGTGCGAACAGGATGTGGGGATGCCTCGGTTTGAGGGACGTCGTCCGACTCCTCGCAAGGCTCCGATTTAGCGACCACTGCCGTTGCGATGCTATTGCCCACCACGTTGGTGGCAGTCCTGGCCATATCGAGGAATTGATCGATGCCGAGGATCAGCAAAATGCCCGCTTCCGGCAGATTGAACATGGGCAACGTCGCCGCGACGACAACCACCGAAGCCCGGGCTACACCTGCCATGCCCTTGCTGGTCACCATCAGCGTCAACAAGATGAGAAGTTGCTGTGTGAGGCTCAAGTCAACGTTGTAAGCCTGGGCAATGAACATGATCGCGAAGGCTTGATACATCATCGAACCGTCGAGATTGAATGAATACCCCAGTGGAAGTACGAAGCTGGATACGCGCTTCGGTGCGCCGAACTTCTCCAGCGCCTCCATGGTTTTTGGATAGGCGGACTCACTGCTGGCCGTCGAGAATGCCAACAGCACGGGTTCTCGGATCAACTTGCCCAGCGTAAATACCGAACGCCCCAGAAACAGGTAGCCAGCAGCGAACAACACGCCCCACAGAATCACAATGCCCAGGTAGAACTCGGCAATCAGTTTTCCGTAATCGACCAGCAACCCGAGACCTTGGGTGGTGATGGCCGAAGCGATGGCGGCAAAGACACCGATCGGTGCAAGCGCCATGACATAGTCGGTGATCTTGAACATCACCTTCGCCAGCTCTTCAATGTTGTCGGTGATCTTTGTGTAGCCGGCGCGCTTGACACCTGCCAACGCGAAACCGAAGAACAGCGAGAACACTACAATTTGCAGAATCTCGTTGTTGGCCATGGCTTCAGCAATGCTGCGAGGGAATACGTGGCTGATGAACACCTTGAGGCTGAAGTCCCCCGTGTTTACCGCTATCGGTGCCGCGCCGGCCTGAGTCGCCTGAAGATCCAGGCCTGCGCCTGGCTGGAAAAGGTTCACCAGCAACATGCCGATCAACAACGAAATCACTGAAGCGGAAACGAACCAGGCCATCGCCCTCGCCCCGATCCGTCCTACCGATCGGGAATTGCCCATGCTGGCAATACCGCCGACCAATGTGGCGAAAACCAAAGGTGCGATGATCATCTTGATCAAGCGCAGGAAAATGTCCGTCACCATTGAGAAGTAAGAGGCGATTTCTTTGGCGGCTTTCTCATCCGCTGAAAAATGATGGCAAGCCCAACCTACGATGACGCCCATCGCGATGCCGATCGCGATCTGGCGGGGTAAATTACTTTTTTTCACGGTGCTTTCCTCAAGTGATGTTGTAGCTTTTTTTACTTGGCAGAAGACAAGACTGGAATGACCCGATGCTTTGCGGCAGCGGGGCTACAGCACCGATTCTAAGGACGCCATTGGCGCGGGATGATGAGTAATCACCATAGGGTGATGCGTTTTTGGAATAGTTTGCGAAATACCCTCAATGGCTCCATTGCACCGCAGTAAACTCTTCGCCAGAGACGCGATGAGGAGCCAGCATGCAAACCAAATGGTTGGACGATCTTCTGGCAATTGCCGAATGGAAGAACTTTTCTCGCGCCGCCGAAGTGCGTTGCGTCACGCAGTCCGCGCTGTCTCGGCGCATTCGTTCACTTGAGGAATGGGTGGGAGCCGAACTGGTGGATCGCGGCACCTATCCTGTCCAACTGACTCAAGCGGGCCGCAGCTTTTGTGAAGAGGGGCGCGAGGCTTTGTCGGCGTTGCTGCAATTGCGACTGGCTCTTCGCGAAGGAGAAAGAATGCCGGGGCGCTCGATTCAGGTCACCGCCGGGCACAGTCTTTCAATGACATTTCTGCCTAAGTGGCTCACCCAGTTTCAACAGCAGAATGAGCCCTTCAATGCTCGCGTGGTGGCGGCGAATATCCACGATGCGGTGATTGCGCTGGAGGAAGGTAGCTGCGATTTGATGATCGTCTACCACCATCCCCTCGCCCCGATCCAGCTCGCCCCCGAGAAGTTCGGCAGTTTGACCCTGGGGCACGATTCGTTTGTTCCGCTGTGCGCGCCGGACAAGAACGGCAAACCCTTGCATCGGCTACCGGGGACGGCCGCCAAGCCAGTGCCGCACCTGGCGTATACCGCGACCACCTTTTTGGGGCGCGTGGCCGATATCGTCATCAAGAATGCGCCGACGGCTTGCGTGCTTGATCGTTGCTTTGAGGCGGACATGGCCATGTTGCTGATGAGAATGGCGATCGAGGGCTACGGCGTTGCCTGGTTGCCCTTGAGCGCCGTGACCGATGAGCTGGAGCGAGGGCAATTGGTGCTGGCCGGCGGCGATGAGTGGAAGACCCGGCTGGAGATACGTTCGTATTGTTCGATCGCCAATCAAAACCCGACGATGCGCGACCTTTGGAAAACGCTTGAAGTCGCATCGCGAGCAGGCCCATTCGAGCGACCAGACGCCCCTTAGACTGATCATGGTCAATAATCAAAGGATTGAGATGTATCGAACGACCACCGTCTGCTCGCTTACCCACGGGAGGTTTGTCATGTCTGGTCAACCGCGCTTCATGCTGGTCGCCTCACCGCTGATGGAACACAGCCCCGCCTTCGACCGGGCCGCGATGCTGGCCAAGGCCGAGGGGGCGGCCCTGCACATCGTGGCCTTCGACTATCTGGAAGGCCTGGCGACCGCCAGCCTGGTCAACGAAAAGGCCATGGAGCAGATGCGCTTGGGCTATGTCGAGCGCCACCGCCAGTGGCTTGAAGAACAGGCCCACCCCTTGCGCAAGATAGGTGTGAACGTCACCACCGAGGTGGCCTGGGTCGAGAATCCGCTGGAGGAGATCCTGATTCACCTCAAAGAGCAGCCGATGGACGTACTGATCAAGGCGCTGGATCATCCATCGCGGCTGTCGCGGCTGGTGTTTACCCCCCTCGACGTGCATTTGTTGCGTGAATGCCCGGTGCCGCTGCATTTCGTCAGCCATGCCACTCGCGCGTTGCCGCGCAAGATCGTCGCGGCGATCGACCCGTTTCACCGCGATGATCAATACAACAGTTTCAACGACCGGATCCTTCACGAAGCCTCAAAACTGGCGAGCGCCTGCAATGCCGAACTCAATGTGGTCTACGCCTATGACCTTTCATCCATCAGCGCGGATGAGTTCAACTTCTACAACGGTTCGGCGCTTTTCTCTTCGGACCAGGTCAAGACCCTGTTCGACCTCCAGGAGAATGCCTTCAACGAACTGGCCGCGCGCAACGGCATCGCGCCGGAGCAGCGGCACATGATCATGGGCAACCCCACCAAGGTACTGACCCACTACACCGAGACCCATGATGTGGATGTGATCGTCATGGGCCGGATCGGCCATCGCGGCATGGGCCGGTTGATCGGCAGCACGGTGGAGCATGTGCTGTACAAAATGCCATGCAGCGTGTGGGTGGTGTACACCGAGTCACTGGATGAGTGACTGCAACGGCTGAATACCAAATTGTGCACATACCTTTGTGGGCGCGCCCCCTCGCCACAGGGGTCGCGCACACGGGGATTTTGTGTTCTCGACTCAGCGCCGGGTGATCACCACCTCCAGGTATTCGCTTGGCACCACCAGCGACCTCTCCCCCGCTCGGTTCAGGCGATTGAGCAGTTCCGTCAGGTCGTTTTCCAGGGCGGCGGCCCCTTCAGGCGGCAGGGTCGCAAAGGCCTTGTGAACCGGGCCATACCAGGTGCGGAAGGTGTCGATGAAATGAGCGGCCGAGCGGTAGCGGAAGTTGAACAACCGCCGTGTGACCTGGAGCAGAAAGTCGCGCTGGTCGAACTGTGAGTGCAACCACGCTTCGGAGCCCCAGTTGGAAGGCGGCTGAGCCCCGGCGGGTGGCGGCATGTGGCGCCCCAGCACCTTGAACATCTGCCCGACGAAGCCTTCAGGCGTCCAGTTGGCAAGGCCTATCCGGCCTCCCGGGCGGCACACCCGCGCCAATTCCGCGGCAGCCTTTGGCTGATCCGGGGTAAACATCACCCCAAAGGTCGAGAGCACGGCATCGAAACTGGCGTCCTCGAAAGGTAGCGCCTCGGCGTCGGCCACCTGAAAGGTCACGTTCAGGTGTTCCGCCCGTGCCCGGTCTTCGCCACGCTCAAGCAGCTTGGCCACATAGTCGGTGGACGTGACCTTACAACCCCGGCGCGCAGCGGCAAGCGTGGCATTACCGTTGCCCGCAGCGACGTCCAGCACGAGCTCATCGCA
Source organism: Pseudomonas sp. B21-019 (assembly GCF_024749225.1). Taxonomy (NCBI): domain Bacteria; kingdom Pseudomonadati; phylum Pseudomonadota; class Gammaproteobacteria; order Pseudomonadales; family Pseudomonadaceae; genus Pseudomonas; species Pseudomonas sp. B21-019. The sequence goes on along the minus strand of NZ_CP087193.1, from coordinate 2,355,271 downwards.
GAGCAGGTCGCAGGCTTCAGCCAGTTGTTCGCCGACGATCTGTAAAGTGGTGCCGATCACGGCGTAGTCGCCGCTGGCCCACGCAGTCATCTGACGGTTTTTCAGGGCGGTGAGATCAATGGGTGTGCTCATGAAGTCTGCTCCGCTGCGGGTTGGAACGGGTCTCGGCTTACTCCGCCGTGGTGGGGTCGATGATGCTCATGACTCGGGAAACGCTGTTGATCGGAAAGCCACCTTGTTTGGCATGCTCCCTGATGAGCTCCTCGCTCGGCGCGATGTACACGCAATAAATCTTGTCGCCCGTGACGTAACTCTGCTGCCATTGCACTTGCGGCCCCAACCCGCGCAACACATCGCAGGATTTTTGCGAGATCGCTTTGAGTTCCTGTTGCGCCAGTGCGCCGGCTCCCGGAAGCTCGCGTTCAATAATGAACTTAGGCATAACCCTCTCCCTTTCATGATTGTGATGGCAGGATCGCAAGTGACCCCGTCCACAAACTAAAGCTGCCGGACAGGTATCCGTCCTGCCCGGTCGTCCGGCAGACTCACGAAATGCAACGATCTCCGATGCATGGTCATGCATCTGTAACGCTGGATTAACAGGTCGGCTTGCTTTACCGAAACGTGTTACGCAGCAGGCGTCTTGGCCTCTTCCAACAGCTGCCGGATCATCTGCTCCTGAGTCTCGTAGCGACCCTCGCCGAAGTGGCTGTAACGCACCTGCCCCTTGGCATCGATCAGGTAGTGAGCCGGCCAGTATTGGTTGTCGAAGGCGCGCCAGATCGCGTAGTTGTTGTCGATCGCCACCGGGTAGGTGATACCGAGTTTTTTCACCTGATCGCGAACGTTGTCGAGGATGCGTTCGTAACCGTATTCCGGGGTGTGCACGCCGATCACCACCAGGCCGTCCTTTTCATATTTTTTCGCCCAGTCCTTCACGTAGGGCAAGGTGTGCTGGCAGTTGATGCAGTCATAGGTCCAGAAATCCACCAGCACCACCTTGCCGCGCAGGGAGTCGTTGCTCAGCGCTGGCGAGTTGAGCCATTCGACCGCGCCGGAGAGTGACGGCATCGCACCTTTGGCCGCGTCCATCGGGTCGGCCTTGACCTTGCTGACCAGGTAATCGACCACTTTCGGCACGGTTTCCAGCACCTGCTGTTCCACCGAGGTAACACCTTCGGAGGAGGTGCCGGCGAGCAGTCTGTTATCGGTTCCGGTGGCAATGACCGCCGCCGCGACCAACACCCCGGCACCGGCGCCGCGACGCAGCCAACCGGTGACCGGAATCGACGGTTTCAAGCGATTGACCAGGCCGCGACCGGCGAAGATCAAGGTGCCCAGTGACAACGCGCTGCCCAGGCCATACGCCACCAGCAGCAGACTGGTCTGAGCGTTGGCGCCTTGCAGCATGGCGCCGGTGAGGATCACCCCGAGGATCGGCCCGGCACACGGAGCCCAGAGCAGACCGGTGGCGACGCCAATCATCACCGAGCCCAGCGGGCCGGACATTTTGCGAGTGTTGGGGTCGAGGCGATTGCCCAGCAACACGAACGGCCGCGCCAGCCAGCCGCCGATGCGCGCGGAGATCAGCGACAGCGCAAACAGCACCATCACGATCAGCGCCACATGGCGGCCGGTGTTGTTGGCTTGTATCACCCAATCGCTGCTGACCACGGCCAGGCTGGAGATCAGGGCGAAGGTCAGGGCCATGCCACCGAGGGTGAGCAGGATCGAGGTGCGTGTGCGTTTAACACCGGCAAACAGAAACGGCACGACCGGGAGGATGCAGGGGCTGAGGACGGTCAAAATGCCGCCCAGGAATGCGATGAGAAACATGGGGATCACCTTGAATATACGAGTCCGATGTGGGAGCGAGCCTGCTCCCACACTGGGAATATTGAGTTCATCAGAACAGTGCCTGGCTTCAAGCCATCTGGTTTTCCAACTGCTGGCCCTGTGGCGTCCGGCTGTAACCGTTCTCTGCAAGCAATTGCCCCTGCGGTGTGCGGCTGGAACCATCCTCAGCCACCAGCGGCGTCAGTTGGAAGCAGGTGCTGCTGCCACAGCTGCTCTGTTCAACAGCCGCGTTGGCATGCGCGGCGACGCCGGCTACGGAAAAGACGATGGCGGTCAAAAAGCGGGTGACGTTGTTCATGGAGTTATTCCTGTTTCAAAAAAGGGATTGATAACGGGTGAGCAAAGGACTCAGTTGTCTTCGTTGCAGTTGTCAGCGAATTTGCGGTAATCAAGGGCCTGGGTTTTGCCTTGGGAATCCAGGTAGGTCATCCGCGCATTCACAATCCCGCAGGAAGGCGTGGCGTCCTCTTTCATCGACAGCACTTTCTGGATGTCCAGGTGCGTGCCATAGGTGTAGGTTTGCGGGGTGACATTGGCTTCGGCCCGGGCCGACAAGGTGCAGATGTTCAGGGCGGCAAACAGGCAGGCGGCGTAGACGGCTTTGGTATTCATGGTGGTTTCCTCGGGGCTTCAATGGGTCAATCGTTGCCAAATCGTTGATGGGGCCGAGGCGGTTTGGGTTTGCCTCGATGGAAGCCATTAGAAGCCCGAGAGGTATCCCGTCTGTGTCTGGAACAGGCGCGAGTAAATTGCTTTGTATCAGCACCGGCCGGCGATACACAGCGATACAAACCCCCTGAAACCGGCTGTTTTTGCGTCCCCGTGTATCCGCCGACAGGCCAGATACACTGCAATACAAACCGCTGCGGGCGAGCGAGCCTTGACTCGGTAGACTGCGCGAAAACTCCTACTCAAGAGGCATGGCGACCATGGAACACGTCGATCACATTCTCATCGTGGACGATGACCGCGAGATCCGGGAACTGGTAGGCAATTACCTGAAGAAGAACGGCCTGCGCACCACCGTGGTGGCAGATGGACGGCAGATGCGCGCGTTTCTGGAGACCACGCCGGTGGACCTGATCGTGCTCGACATCATGATGCCGGGCGACGATGGCCTGCTGCTCTGCCGTGAGCTGCGCGCCGGCAAACACAAGGCCACGCCGGTGCTGATGCTCACCGCGCGCAACGATGAAACCGACCGCATCATCGGCCTGGAAATGGGCGCCGACGACTACCTGGTCAAACCGTTCGCCGCCCGCGAACTGCTCGCCCGGATCAACGCCGTGCTGCGCCGCACGCGGATGCTGCCGCCGAATCTGGTGATCACCGAAAGCGGTCGCCTGCTGGGGTTCGGTCGCTGGCGCCTGGACACCTCGGCCCGGCATCTGCTGGACCAGGACGGCACCATGGTCGCCCTCAGCGGCGCGGAATATCGTTTGCTGCGGGTGTTCCTCGATCATCCTCAGCGGGTGCTCAATCGCGACCAGTTGCTCAACCTGACTCAAGGTCGCGACGCCGATCTGTTTGACCGCTCCATCGATTTGCTGGTCAGCCGCTTGCGTCAGCGCCTGCTCGACGACGCCCGGGAACCGGCCTACATCAAGACCGTACGCAGCGAAGGCTATGTGTTTTCCCTGCCGGTGGAAGTGCTCGGTGCGCCGTCATGAACCTTGCGCTGCACTGGCCCCGCACGCTGGCCTCGCGGCTGTCGCTGATTTTCCTGATCGGCCTGATCCTCGCCCAGGCGCTGTCCTTTGGCGCGCAGTACTACGAGCGTTATGAAAGTGCGAAAAATACGATGTTGGGCAATCTGGAAACCGACGTCTCGACGTCCCTCGCCATCCTCGACCGCTTGCCGGCCGACGAGCGCGCGAATTGGTTGCAGCGCCTGGAACGCACCAACTATGGTTATCTGCTGAATGAAGGTTCACCCGGCACACCGATGGCGCCCAGCGATGTGCCGATTGCAGTCCCCTCGATTCAGGACGCCATCGGCCATGAGTATCCGCTGACTTTTACCGACATCCCCGGTCCGAAGAAACACTTCCAGGCCCACCTGAAATTGAAGGACGGCAGCCCCGTCACGATCGACGTGCGACCCGCGATGGTACCGTTGTCGCCGTGGTTGCCGGCGGTATTGCTGGGGCAACTGGCGCTGCTGATCGCCTGCACCTGGCTGGCCGTGAGAATCGCCATCCGCCCGCTCACCCGTCTGGCCCAAGCGGTGGAAACCCTCGACCCCAACGCTCATGCCGTGCACCTCGATGAAAAAGGCCCGACCGAAGTCGCCTACGCCGCCAGGGCATTCAATGCCATGCAAGCGCGTATCGCGGCGTATCTCAAGGAACGCATGCAACTGTTGGCGGCGATTTCCCACGACCTGCAGACCCCGATCACGCGCATGAAACTGCGTGCCGAATTCATGGACGACTCCAGTGAAAAAGACAAACTGTGGAACGACCTCGGCGAGATGGAACACCTGGTGCGCGAAGGCGTGGCCTACGCCCGCAGTATCCATGGCGCCACCGAGGAAAGTCGCCGCACCGATCTGGATTCGTTCCTCGACAGCCTGGTGTTCGACTATCAGGACATGGGCAAAGACGTGCAGCTGGGCGGCAAAAGCGCCGCAGTGATCGACACCCGGCCCCATGCCTTGCGGCGAGTGCTGGTTAACCTGGTAGACAACGCGTTGAAATTCGCTGGCGCGGCTGAGTTGTGGGTGGAAACGAAGGCCGACGGCAGCTTGTCGGTGAAGGTCATGGACCGAGGGCCGGGGATTGCCGAAGAGCAATTGGCCCAGGTGATGCAGCCGTTCTACCGCGTGGAGAATTCGCGTAATCGCAGCACCGGCGGGACCGGCTTGGGGTTGGCGATTGCCCAGCAATTGGCGCTGGCGATTGGCGGGGCGCTGACCTTGAGCAATCGCGTGGATGGTGGGTTGTGTGCGGAGCTCAAGTTACCGAAGCCCCAATAAGCACCGCCCATCCAATGTAGGTGTGGTGTTTGGGGGATTGTGTGCAGTCAGGCCCTTGTGGCGAGGGAGCTTGCTCCCGCTGGGCTGCGCAGCAGCCCCAAAACCTACACCACGGATTAGCCAGACACACCGCAGAATTCGGTTTACGACTGCTGCGCAGCCCAACGGGAGCAAGCTCCCTCGCCACAAAAGCCACTCGACGTTATTCCGAAGGCCGGGCCCGCAACCGCCGCCCCACCACATCCAGCACATCGCAGCCATCGCGCAATGGAATGGCACAGAGCAAAGCAAAATCACTGAGAATGAAGGATTCGCACTCGACTGAACCGCGCATCGACATGTTCTCAAGCACCTGAGTGACTGCGCGAATTCGATAGCTGGCAGTGTCATACAAAACATCGATCGGCGCGTGGGTATCGACGAACAGGGTGGGCATGTCGGTGCAGTTGCCGGTGAGGGCCATGAAGCGGTTGTTGGGGTGGGGGATTGGTTTTTCGTAGGGTAGATCTGGCGTTAGCGTCGTCATTTGTAATTTCCATGAGTATGAATATGAGCTGCCAACGCACCCTCCTACAGGTTTGGGTGGCAGCCATGCGCAGGAGTAGGAGTACCGAGCACTCATGAACCTCGGCCACGCCGAAGCGTGTCCCGCGCACAGCCGCCGCGAACGATCTTACGGACACACATTAAGTGCCGCAATCAAACGACAAAGCTGTTGCACCATGAGAGAGGGCTCCTACACCCTGCCACCACTTCCGCGGTGACAGCGAAAGACTATCCCTATACCCCATCGTCCACCAGTTCACGAAAACCGCTACAACTTGAAGGAAACGTCCGAAGACCTTGCCCAGAAATTTCGCAGTTATCCCGAGAGATTTAAACAGCGCCTAGTCTGATGTGCTCAAATAATTTTCTTAGCCGCATAACCACTAGCTACTATCGTCAAAACAACATTATTGTCACGAGCAGAGGTGAAGCAGTAACTAGTCCCGATTTCCGAGGCATCAATCAAAATCAACTCCTGTGACAGGGAAGTAGCATTCTCCAGAAACATCTCTGAAACCTCTGTACCCACCGCCCCAAGAGACTTGACCCCTAAAACGTGTTCAAAGGTAATTTCCCAAAGTTCCTCCTGCCAATCCAGGAACTCTATGCACAAACTGTCGTGCTCGCAGGTTATCTTTTCGATTGTGCCGTCTGAAACCGGAAACTCTGTCATTTTGAAGTACCTGGATGTTTTTCACCGGCAGTGAAACCGGTTCCGTGTCCTAGTTGATAGCCCTCAGGCTTGACCTTTATTACAGCTTTTTTCTTATCCGCTTGACTCCAACTTAAGTGACTAGGTTTGAGTTCAAGATGATAGTGCTCCCCGTGATGCCTGGCATTAAAGGGCCCAGCATCTCCAGGATGACTTTCAAATCTTATGCTTGTATCTGCATTAGGTCGCCATTCCATTCTTTGGCTTCCATGCTTTGTCTGCGAAACTTTGGGTTGAACGCCTAGCGCTTCCGTAAGCTCATTCGGATCCTTTGGAAAGTGCGTATAAGCCTTCGGTAGCGGCGGCTCACCCTCATCAACCTTAACGCCAGTCGTATCATCCGGCGCCTGACACCCTGACTTATTGGGCGGCGGACAATTCCCGCTCAACCCCAACGGATCAACCCACCCCGTCGGATTCGGCGTGTACTGGTACTGGTTCAGCCCGCCCGCCAACTTGATCGGGTCCGGCGTCAGGTATCGGCCAACGTCCGGATCATAGTACCGATGTCGGTTGTAGTGCAGGCCGCTCTCGGTGTCGAAATACTGCCCCTGGAAACGCAATGGTTGGTCGAGCTGCTCGCCTCCACCGAGTGCCGGGTGCGTAACCTTGCCGTAGGCGTTGTACTTCGCCGACCAGATGATTTCGCCACCAAAATCCGTCAGTTCTTGTGGGGTGCCGAGGTGATCTAGCTGGTAGTAGAAGGGGCAAGCCGTTTTCGGGCCTTTACCATCGAGCATGGCCAGCGGGCGGAAGGTGCCGGGTTCGTAGACGTAGCTGCGGTAGTGCTCGCGGCTGCTTTCGGTGACAAGGTTGTCGCCCTGCCAGAAGAACTCGATGGTTTTACCGTCGACGGTTTTGGCGATGCGGCGGCCGAAGGCGTCGTAGCGGTAAGTTGAACTACGACCGTCCGGCGTGGTGACGCCGATCAGCCGGTGCTGGCAGTCGTAGCGGTACTCGGTGACCAGTTTCTGTGCGGCGCCGCGGCGTTCGCGGATCAGGTTGCCGAAAGCGTCGTAGTCGTAATGGCGGTCGCCTTGCATCAACAGGCGATTGCCTTTGACGGTCGTCGGGCCGGGACGGTCCTGCATCAGCAGGTTGCCGGCCGGATCGTGGGCGAAGCTTTCCGGTGGGTCGTCGCGGGTGTGGCGGACGCGGGTCAGGCGGTTGAGCGGGTCGTACTGGTAACTGCGCTGACCGTGGCGGGTGTCGGCGATATGGTCGAGATTGCCGTTGAGGCTGTAGGCATAGTCGCGGCGGTACAGGCTTTTTTGCTGTTGGCTGACGGCGTGGGCCTTCAGACGGCCCTGGTCGTCGTAGGCATATTCACTGAGTAGCAGGCCCTGTTGGCGGTTTTGTTCGCGACCGGCGAAGAACGTATGCGAGGTCAGTCGTGCGCCATTGAGGTCAATGGCCGTCAGCGCACCGCCCTTGGCGTGGCGGTAGTCGAGTTTGCTGCCGTCCGGCAGGCGCAGGCGGTTGAGCTGGCCGCAGGCGTCGTAGCCATAACGCAAGGAGCCCCAGCCCTGATGTTCGGTGATCAGCCGGTCCTGCTGGTCGTACTCGAATTCCAGCGGATGATCGTGGCCGTCGTCGACGCTGGTCAGCCGGCCCAACGAGTCGTAGCGGTATTCGACCTGGGTGCCGTCGGGCAGCGTTTTGACCAGCAAGCGCCCGGCCGAATCCCGCTCATAGGCCGTTACCCGCCGCGAGTCGTCATCGCCGAACTCGGTTTTTTCCAGCAGATGGCCGTTGAGGTCGTAGGCGTAGGCAGTGCGGCGGCCGTCGAAACCGGTTTCCTGGCGGATCAGGCCGCTGGGCGTGTAGTCCAGCCGATAGTGTTCGCCGGATTCGTTCTCGATTTCCGTCAGCAGCAGCTGCGCGTTGTCGTAGCGATAGCGCAATTGCGTGCCGTCGGGATTGATCCGGCGGCTGACCAGGTGCAAATCGTCGGCGTATTCGTAGCGGGTGATACGGCCCAGTTCGTCGCGTTCGGCGGTGATCTTGCCGTAGGCGTTGTAGCTGAACCCGCGCGTGGCCCCGGTAGGCAATGTGGTCTGGACCAGTCGGCCGACGGCATCCCATTGGCACTGGGTAACGGCACCGTGTTCGTCCTGACGGGTAATCTGCCGCCCCAGCGCATCGTAGGAAAACCGCCGCTGCCCACCGTCCGGCAAGGTCTCTTGGAGCAACTGCCCCAGGGCATTCCAGACCAACACATGCCGACTGGTGTCCGGATAGCGGATCGACAGCAAGCGGCCTTGTGCGTCGTAGTGGTAATGGGTGACCTGGCCGTCGGGATCGGTCGCCTCGGTGACATCACCCTGAGCATTGCGCCGATAGGTCCACACCGCCTGACCGCGACAGCGCGCATGCAGGAAGCCGTGGCGGTACTCGTAGGCCGTCGGCTCGTCTTCCGGCGGAATCAGCGCCACCAACCGTCCGACTTCGTCATAACGGTATTCGGTGACAGCCCCCAGCGGATCCTGCTCGGCGATCAACCGGCCCTGCTTGTCGTAGGCCTTGAGCTGTTCGCCGCCGTCCAGCTCGACCCGGCGCACCAGTCGCGCCCGGTCGTCATGGACGTAAACCTCTTCGCTGCCGTCGATGTTCCGGACCGTGACGCTGCCCTGGTCATCCCAGACATAGCGCGTGTCCATCTGCGCAAACGACGCCCAGTGGCGAATACATCTGGCCGCCTTGCCAGACCGTTCCCACTCCCAGAAGAAACTCGCGCCACCGGCCAGTTGCCGCTGCAGAATCACGTGCCGGTCGTCGTAGTCGTAACGCTCGCCTTCGCCGGCGGCGTTGCTCGCTTCGATCAGCTGATCGCGTTCGTCGTAGTGGTAACTGACCAGCGTCTGCTCGGTGTGCCAGGCCTCGGCAAGGGTCTGGGCCGGGCGAAAACTTTGGTAGTCGACGGCGATCAGGTGGGCGCGGTCGTAGCGCAACAGCAAGGCGCGGCCGGCGCCGTTGTCGAGGCGCTGGATGCGCTCCTGGCGGTCGCGGGTGATGCGCAGGCGGTTGTCGTAGGCGTCGCTGATCGCGGTCAGCCGGCCGTGGTGAAAGTGGTAGAACCGCGTGTCGTCGCCGGCCTGGGCGAGGATCAGTTCTTCGGGGTCATTGCCGAGGTAAATCGCCGCCCGTGACAGGCTGTTGTGGATCGCCGGGCGTTCGCTGCTCGGCAGCGGGAACGTGGTGCGGCGGTTTTCGTGGTCGATCCAGATGACCTGGTCGCCGTCGATTTCCAGCCGATGGGTGAGCGAATGACTCCAGCCAAAACCGAGGCCGACATCGATCTCGGCGGCGCTGGTGCGATAGAGTCGGGTGAAGTCGAACGGCAGGATGCCGTCCAGCGCACCGTCGGTGAGGGTCAGCAGTTCTTCGCCGGTGACCATCGATACCGGGCAGCCATTTTTGCAGGTCGACGGTGCACAGGTGGCGCTGTCGCCGTTGGGGTTTTTCGCCTGATCCGGGGAGTCGTCGTGGTGTTCGTTTTGCTTGAGCGTGGTGTTGCGTTTGGCATCCCAGCGCAGTTGCATCCGGCCTTTTTTCAGGCCCGCCGCAACACCGCGCGCGGCGACTTTTTTGTAGCGGTCGACGTAGCCGATGAAGTTATTGATGATCGTGAAAATCGCCTTCACGAGACGCACAACAGCACTGAGCAACTGCGCAGCTCGATCAGCCAAACGCATCGTCAGATAGGCGATGCCGGCACCCGCCCCGGCGAACGTCAGGACAATCCCGATCAGGATGTCGATCAGCAACTGCACCACGCCCGCCGACACCGCTTCAGCGGTTTTGCCGGCAATTTCGCTCGGTGGCAGCATGTCGAGCCACAGGCTGGCGCTGCGTAGCAACAGGCACAGCGCCGCTTCGTCACTGGCCAGTAGCTGGATTTTTTGCATCACTTGCGGTGATTTTTCCGCCAGTTCACGCAGCTGATCAGCACCGCTGCCCAACCGCTCAGCGAACTTCGCCGGATCCTTGAGAATGTCCGACAGCAGGCTGATGCTGTCCCACACGCCTTCAATTGCCGCCCAACTTCCCGCGAGCATTCCATTGCCTACAGCAACCGAAGACGATTCCGACCACTTCGGCTTGAACGTCTGCCATTCATCACGCAGCCAGCTGTCGAGCTCCTTCGTCAGGCCGTCGTACGAGGAAAACAGCTCATTTACCTGATCCGGGGTGACTTCGTTGTGAACATGAACGCGGTAGAACTTGCCAGGTGTACCGGTGAACTCTCCCTTGCCACGTTCATTGAGCGTCACAGGCGTCGACTTACCGCCATCCACCGCAATGACATCGACCTGAATATTCCCCAACGGAATGTCGTAAACCGATTCGAACTTGCTCTCGATCTGCAGAATTCCGCCGTCGGGACACTGCGCAACGCTGGAGAAAAAATCGTCATCGCTGCTGCTGACGGACTTACTGGTATCGCCCAGTTTGATTTTGCGTTCCATGTCCATCAGCGACGGCAAATCAGCGGCACGGCTGGCCATGTCCGCCGTTTGGTTGAACCAACGCTTAAGCTGTTTGCGGTAGAGCGTCAGGGAGTCCGGAAAACGGTCTAGCTCCTGCTCGATACGGGCGATGTGCTCCATCAACTCACCGAAAAGCAGGCAGCGACTGGAGAAAAAGAGTCGAACATAAGCAATCCCTTGCGCAGAAAATTAGGCGCGGGGACTTTGCGGGGGATCAATCAGGAAAGAAGTCAGGAAAGGTGGAAATGGATGTAGGGCGATTCGCTGATTAGCAGCGACTAAAGGCCGCTATGCCGATTACCCCCTCCCCATGCATCTGCCGCAACAACGCCAATCCACTATCGATAAAGGCCTGCGACCCCGCCATCCCCGCCTCCACCGCCAGCCCTTCCAACTGCGCCCGGCCATCGAGCTCAGGAAATTCCCCGATCCGCTGCAACAACCGCCACGCCAACGGGCTCAGTTCGGAAAAATTCACACTCCAGTCCTCGGCCCGACGCACCAACAGTAACGTGGGCTGAGTCGGTAGCACTTGCGGCCGATAATCCGGCCCCACTTTTTGCACCGGCCAGCCATAGGCCAACGGCCAGGCCAGTGGCGAAACCTGCAACGGCCGATCCAGCAGCAGCCCTGCATCACCGGCGGGTAGCGGCTCGGCGTCGGATTGTTGCAGGGCCATTTCGACCCATTCGTAATGCGCCAGCTCGACCATGAACGGCGGCCACGGTCCATCGCTCAACACTTGCGGTTCAGCGGCGAGGAATTCGACGAACTCCTGGGCGATCTCGCCGAATTTTGGTGTTTGAGCGCGGTGGTCCCGCAGGAAGATCCGCACCAGAGCACGCCAGTCACTGTCGCCCAATATCTTCACCAACACCGGAAAGGTGCCACTGAGCAACGACGACAGGTTCGAGAACACCAGGTTGCGATAAACCTGCGCCCGTGCCACGTCCATCCCGACGGGAGGAGCACAGTGGTCGGGGTCGCGCAGGTAGCGAGTCAATGTGTCTTGCTGCTGATACAGCGTCGGTTTATCCACGGTCCGCCTCCTCCTGCAGTCGGCGAATGGTCTGCAACTCGCTCACCAGTTCAGAGAACGCCGGGTAATTGAAGTCCCGTTCAAGCAGCGTCGGCTGTACGCCGAACCGCGCATACGCCTCGGCCAGCAAAGCCCAGACCACCGGTTTGACCGAGGCGCCGTGGGTGTCGATTTTCAGAGTGTCGGATTCGTCGAAATGCCCCGCCACGTGCATTGCGACTACCCGCCCCGTGTCGATGCCCGCCAGAAACGTCTGCGGATCAGAACCGTGATTGATCGAGTTGACGTAGACATTGTTGACGTCCAGCAGCAGGTCGCAATCGGCTTCGCGCAGCACTGCGTTGGTGAACGTCAATTCGTCCATGTCCTGCTGCGGCGCGGCGTAGTAGGAGACGTTTTCCACCGCCAGGCGCCGACCGAGAATGTCCTGTGCCTGACGAATTCGGGTGGCGACGTGGTGCACCGCTTCTTCGGTAAACGGCAATGGCAGCAGATCGTAAAGATGCCCGTCATCGCTGCAGTAGCTCAGGTGTTCGCTGTACAGCGGCACTTTGTAGCGATCGAGGAAAACCCGCACTTCTTGCAGAAAGCCTACGTCCAGCGGCGCCGGCCCGCCCAACGACAAGGACAAGCCGTGGCAGGACAACGGATAACGTTCGGCCAGGGCACGAAACGCCGCGCCATGCGCGCCGCCGATGCCGATCCAGTTTTCCGGCGCGACTTCCAGAAAGTCAAAAGCGCCCGCCGGGGCCGCTTGCAGGTCGTTCATCAAACCGCGGCGCAAGCCTAGCCCGACGGTCGCCGGCGCTGATGTGAGGGGAATTTGCATGATGTCGATCTCATCCTGGGATCCGGTCTCCAGCGCCTGAATGCTCAGTGCCGGCCGGCAGGTCCAGTTAAGCGACGCGGTGTGTCGGGTCTGTGTGCGCAAACGCCCCTCTTCTCAGCGCACTGTATCGGACAGGCAGCCAGATACAGAGGGATACACGAACTAGACTTGTTGATTACCCCCGTAGGGGGGAGCCAGGACGCGGTTATCGTCCTGTTCATTCCCACGATCACCGCCCACAGGTGCATGCCTCGACAAACAATGCCTGCGGGCCGTGATCCTGCTGAAGGAGCACACAAGATGGACGAGGCCAGACTCAATGATTTCATGGGCAAACTGGTGAGCGACATGGGTGGCGCGGCGATGCTCGCCAACGTCATCCTCGGCGAAGAACTCGGCCTGTACCGGGCCATGGCCGACAGTCAGCCCGTCACCCCCGAAACACTCGCCGCGAAGACCGGCTGCAACACCCGCCTGCTGCGTGAATGGCTCAGCGCCCACGCCGCCTCCGGTTACATGGAACACCGCGACGGCCAGTTCCGCCTGCCCGAAGAGCAAGCCCTGGCGCTGGCGATCGAAGATTCACCGGTTTATGTAGCCGGCGGTATGGCGGTGGTTGCGTCGTTTTTCCATGACAAGGACAAACTGGTCAACGCCATGCGCGGCAACGGTGCCCTGCCCTGGGGCGATCACCATCCGTGCATGTTCAGCGGCACCGAGCGGTTCTTCCGCCCAGGATACAAAGCGCATCTGGTCAGCGAGTGGCTGCCGGCGCTCGACGGGGTAGTGGCCAAACTGGAGGCTGGCGCGAAAGTGGCGGACATCGGCTGCGGACACGGAGCCTCGACCGTGATCATGGCCCAGGCATTCCCCGAGTCGCGGTTCGTCGGTTTCGATTACCACGCGCCTTCAATCACCGTCGCCACCCAGCGCGCCGAAGAAGGTGGCGTGTCCGGTCGGGCGCGGTTCTTCCAGGGCAACGCCAAGAGCTATCCGGGCGACGACTATGACCTGATCTGCTATTTCGACTGCCTGCACGACATGGGTGACCCGGTCGGCGCCGCAAAGCATGCCTATGAATCGCTCAAACCCGACGGTACGGTGCTGTTGGTTGAGCCCTTCGCCAACGACACGCTAGACGAGAACACCAACCCGGTGGGACGGCTGTTCTACGCCGCCTCGACCTTTATCTGCACACCTAACTCGCTGTCCCAGGAGGTCGGCCTCGGGCTCGGTGCCCAAGCGGGCGAGGCTCGGTTGCGCAAGGTCTTCACCGAGGCGGGGTTCACCCAGTTCCGGCGAGCCACGGAAACGCCGTTCAACCTGATTCTGGAGGCGCGTAAGTAACACCAGGATCATCACCCAGACTGGCGAAACCCCAATCTCTGTGGGAGCGAGCTCGTGTGGCGAGGGGGCTTGTCGGAACGCCGCATCGCCCCGTTCGACTGCGAAGCAGTCGTAAAACCAGTCACCGCGTTCTAAATCCAAGATCGCGGTGATTGGTTTTAGGGGTGCTTCGCGCCCCAACGGGGGCAAGCCCCCTCGCCACACGAGCCCGCTCCTACAGGTGACCGTGATCAGCTCAGACGCTCGCCAAGGTTTTCAGCCTTGAGAATATCGAACAACGCCTGCGCCGCCGCCGACAGTTCTTGCCCCGTCGTCAGCACCCCGATCGCCCGTTCCACCACCGGGTCGCGCAGGGTGATGCAACGCGCGCCCAGCTCGCGCATCTGCCCGGCGCACAACGCCGGCACCGCGCTCACGCCCAGTCCGCTGGCCACCATCCGCCCGACCGTCGCCAACTGATGACTTTCAAACTCCACCGGCAATTTCATGCCCCGCGCCTGCAAATGCTCTTCGAGCATTACCCGCACCGTGGACGGTCGCTGCAAGGTAATGAACGGTTCCTTGAGCAGGGTCTGCCAATCGATATCGCCCAGGTCCGCCAGCGCTGAATCAAGCGGCACCACCGCCACAAACCGGTCGATGTACAACGGGGTAAATTGCAGCGACGAACTCTGGGTAGGCTCAAACGCCACGCCCAATTCCACCTGGCGGTCGCGGACCATTTCCAACACCTGCTCGTTGATCACGTCGTTCACCGTGACGTTGACCTTGGGATAACGCGCGCGGAAAGTCTTGAGGATCGGCGGCAGCAGGTTGCCGGCAAACGACGGCATCGCCGCCAGCGTCACGCGGCCACGCTGAAGGGTGAAGCGTTGGCGCAGCTCATCCTCGGCATTGTCCCAGTCCGCGATCAGCCGACGGGCCAGTGGCAGCAGCGATTCACCCTCGGCGGTCAGCGCAACGTTACGGGTATTGCGGGTGAACAGGCGCCCGCCCAGGCCCTCCTCCAGCGCCTTGATGGTCAGGCTCAACGCCGACTGGGACAGGTGCAGCCGCTCGCAAGCCACGGCAAAACTCAAACTCTGGGCCACGGCCAGGAAGGCGCGGATCTGTTTAACGGTCATGGCCACTGTCTCCAACGTAGCGCGCACTCATTGGTGAGTTTTATCTATCAATCAACCTTAAAAATCAACTTAACAAATAAATCCTGTGGCGAGACACTCCCTCCCCATCCGGCTAGCCAGCCGCCCACAAAGAATAAAAGAGGTGCATATGGCAGGGTTCGACAAGCGCGTGTATTCCTATGAGGAAGCGATGGCCGGTCTTGAAGACGGCATGACCGTGATCTCCGGCGGCTTCGGCCTGTGCGGGATTCCGGAAAACCTCATCGCCGAGATCCAGCACCGGGGCACCCGTGACCTCACCGTGGTCTCCAACAACTGTGGCGTCGATGGGTTCGGTCTCGGCGTGCTGCTGGTGGACCGGCAGATCCGCAAAGTGGTGGCCTCCTACGTCGGCGAGAACAAACTGTTCGAAGACCAACTGCTTAAAGGCGAAATCGAAGTCGTCCTGACCCCTCAAGGCACCCTCGCCGAGAAAATGCGCGCAGGCGGCGCCGGCATCCCGGCGTTCTTCACCGCCACCGGCGTCGGCACTCCGGTCGCTGAAGGCAAGGAAGTGCGCGAGTTCAAGGGCCGCCAGTACCTGATGGAAGAATCCATCACCGGTGACTTCGCCATCGTCAAAGGCTGGAAAGCCGACCATTTCGGTAACGTGGTCTATCGCCACACCGCCCAGAACTTCAACCCGCTGGCCGCCACTGCCGGCAAGATCACCGTGGTCGAAGTCGAAGAAATCGTCGAACCCGGCGAGCTGGACCCGTCGCAGATCCACACCCCTGGCATCTACGTCGACCGGGTCATTTGCGGCACGTTCGAAAAGCGCATCGAACAGCGCACCGTGCGTAAGTGATCCCCTGCCCCCGGACCGAATGAAGGAATAACAACAATGGCACTTTCCCGCGAACAAATGGCTCAGCGCGTCGCCCGCGAAATGCAGGACGGCTACTACGTGAACCTCGGCATCGGCATTCCGACCCTGGTCGCCAACTACATCCCCGAAGGCATGGAAGTCATGCTGCAATCGGAAAACGGCCTGCTCGGCATGGGCGCCTTTCCGACCGACGCCGAAGTCGACGCCGACATGATCAACGCCGGCAAGCAAACCGTGACCGCGCGTATCGGCGCGTCGATTTTCTCCTCCGCCGAATCGTTCGCGATGATCCGCGGCGGCCACATTGACCTGACCGTGCTCGGCGCGTTCGAAGTGGACGTCGAAGGCAACATCGCCTCCTGGATGATCCCCGGCAAACTGGTCAAGGGCATGGGCGGCGCGATGGACCTGGTGGCCGGTGCGGACAACATCATCGTCACCATGACCCACGCCTCCAAGGACGGTGAGTCGAAACTGCTGCCCCGCTGCAGCCTGCCGCTGACCGGCGCCGGTTGCATCAAACGCGTACTGACTGACCTGGCCTACTTGGAAATCCACAACGGCGCGTTCATTCTCAAGGAACGCGCACCAGGCGTGAGCGTTGAGGAAATCGTCGCCAAGACCGCCGGCAAACTGATCGTGCCTGACCACGTCCCGGAAATGCAGTTCGCTGCCCAGTGAGGAATCCGTCCATGCAAGACGTTGTGATTGTTGCTGCCACTCGCACTGCCATCGGCAGTTTCCAGGGCGCGTTGGCCAATGTGTCCGCGGTTGATCTCGGTGCTGCGGTGATCCGCCAGTTGCTGGCGCAAACCGATCTGGACCCGGCGCAGGTCGATGAAGTGATCATGGGCCAGGTATTGACCGCCGGCGCCGGGCAAAACCCTGCGCGCCAAGCTGCGATCAAGGCCGGCCTGCCTCACGCCGTACCGGCCATGACCCTGAACAAGGTCTGCGGCTCGGGCCTCAAAGCGCTGCACCTGGCGGCGCAGGCGATTCGCTGCGGCGATGCCGAGGTGATCATCGCCGGTGGCCAGGAAAACATGAGCCTGGCCAATTACGTGCTGCCGGGCGCCCGCACCGGTCTGCGCATGGGCCACAGCCAGATCGTCGACACGATGATCAGCGACGGTTTGTGGGATGCGTTCAACGATTACCACATGGGCATCACCGCCGAGAACCTGGTGGACAAGTACGGCATCAGCCGTGAAGCCCAGGACGCCTTCGCTGCCGCCTCGCAACAGAAAGCCGTGGCCGCCATCGAAGCCGGGCGCTTCGTCGATGAAATCACCCCGATCCTGATCCCCCAGCGCAAGGGCGATCCACTGGACTTCGCCACCGATGAACAGCCGCGGGCCGGCACCACCGCCGAGTCCCTGGGCAAGCTGAAACCGGCCTTCAAGAAGGACGGCTCGGTGACCGCCGGCAACGCCTCGTCGCTGAACGACGGCGCCGCCGCGGTGATCCTGATGAGCGCCGCAAAAGCCAAGGCCCTCGGCCTGCCGGTGCTGGCGAAAATCGCCGCGTACGCCAACGCGGGCGTCGACCCGGCGATCATGGGCATCGGCCCGGTCAGCGCCACCCGTCGTTGCCTGGACAAGGCCGGCTGGTCCATCGATCAACTGGAGCTGATCGAGGCCAACGAAGCCTTCGCCGCGCAATCCCTGGCGGTGGCCAAGGACCTGGAATGGGACCTGAACAAGATCAACGTCAACGGTGGCGCCATCGCCCTGGGCCATCCGATTGGAGCCTCGGGTTGCCGGGTGCTGGTGACCTTGTTGCACGAGATGATCAAGCGTGACGCCAAGAAAGGCCTCGCCACCCTGTGCATCGGTGGCGGTCAGGGCGTGGCATTGGCGATCGAGCGCTAGCCCGAGACCGCGTTGTCGTTCATCGTGAGCAGGCTCGCTCCCACAGGTGACCGCATTCTCCCGAGAGCACTCGGTTACCTGTGTGAGCGTGGCTTGCCCGCGACGACGGCGGCACAGTCAACATTGATGTCGCCTGACACACCGCTTTCGCGGGCAAGTCCCCTCACCACAACGGCTGGAAACCTCTGGCCCTCAGGCAAATTTCACCAGGTTCAAGACCGGCAACGGACCGCCCGGGAACTGCACCAGCCGCGCCCCGACACTCAGTTCGCCCAGATCGATTCCAAAGAAGCCCAATCGCTCGATCAGCGCTGCCACTTGAGCCTTGGCCTCGGCATCGTCACCAGAAAGAAACAACACTCGCCGCCCACCCTCCGCCGCCGGATCACTCTCAAGCAGATGCGCTTGAAGGTGATTGAAGGCCTTGACCACCCGCGCGCCAGGTACCCATTCGGCAAACACTTCACTGGACGGACGGCCCTGCAAATCCACCGCTTTGAACGATGGCGCCTCGATCGAATTGTTCGCGTCGATGACAATCCGCCCGCCGAAATCCGGCAATCCGGCCAGTGCCGTTGGCAATTTCGACCAGTTCACCGCGACCAGAACGATCGGCTGCGCGGCCGCTTCTTCACGGGTGCCGGCCCGCGCCGTCGGCCCGAGTTCTTCCACCAGTGAGGCCAGGGTTTCCGGGCCGCGGCTGTTGGCGATGACGACTTCAATGCCCTGACGGGACAATGCTTTGGCGAAGGCTGTGCCGATGGCGCCGGCGCCGATGATTCCGATAGTGCTCATGGTGTTCACTCCGTAGTAGGTTGGTGGAGTGAATACTGCGCTTGCCATTACTACTTTATTAGACGGTAATTAGTTGAATGATCTTCAAGTATTAATATCAGGTGTCTGAGATGGAAACACTCGCCAACCTCGAATCTTTCGTGCGCAGCGCTGAAACCGGCAGCTTCTCCGCCGCCGCACGGTTGCTCGCACTGACGCCCGCCGCCGTCAGCCGCAACGTGGCGATGCTTGAACGCAATATCGGTGTGCGGCTGTTCCAGCGCTCGACCCGCAAGCTGTCACTGACCGAAGCCGGCGAACGCTTTCTGGCCAGCATCGGCGACAATCTGCAGGCGCTGCAGACGGCGATCAGTGCGGTGTCCAGTGATCGCGGGGAGCCGGCGGGGGTGCTCAAGGTCAGCTTGGCGCCGACGTTCGGCATTGACCACGTGTTGCCGCTGTTACCGGAATTTCTGGCGCGCTACCCGCTGATTCGCTTGGAATGGCACTTTGAAAACCGCCAGGTCGATCTGATCGCCGAAGGGTATGACGCCGCCATCGGCGGCGGTTTCGAGCTGACACCCGGGGTCGTCTCGCGGACGTTGGCAGCGGCGGATGTGGTGGCGGTGGCCTCACCGGCGTACATGGCCGGACGCACCCTGCCCAGCAGCCCGGCGGACCTGGCTCAGTACAACGGCATTGTGATGCGCGGCATTCGCACCGGGCGGGTGCGCCAATGGGTGATGCGGGATAGCGTGGGCAATGAAGCCAGCGCCGAGCTGAGTGAAAACATCGTGCTCAATGACCCTGCCGCCATGCGTGAAGCGGCCCTGCTCGGCCTTGGTGTGACGCTGCTGGTGTCGCCCGATGTCATCGCCCATATCCAGCACGGCGAACTGCTGCGCTTGTTGCCGGACTGGCATGCCGACGCGGGATCGATCTCGCTGTATTACCCGAGCCGCACGTTGATGCCGGCCAAGACCCGGGTGTTTATCGATTATCTGGTTGAGGCGTTTGAGCGGGGGTGAAGATCAAAAGAATGACTCAGCCCACAAACTGCAAAATCAACCAGCTGTTGGCCGCACTGATTACCGTAAACAATCCCCACGCCAACACCCGAGTTGGCAGCCGATTCACAAACGGCCCCATGAGCGTCTGATCGTTGGTCATGCGAATCAACGGGTACAACGCGAACGGCAGTTGCAGGCTGAGTACCACCTGACTCAACACCAGCAGTTTGCCGATTGCCCCGTCGCCCATCAGCCACACGCCGATAAACGCCGGGATCAGCGCCAGCCCGCGAGTGATCAAGCGCCGTTGCCAGCAGGGCAAGCGCAGGTTCAGGTAGCCCTCCATGATCACTTGGCCCGCGATGGTGCCGGTGAAGGTCGAGCTCTGCCCCGACGCCAGCAACGCCACACCAAACAACACACTGGCCAACGCCCCGCCCACCAATGGATCGAGCAAGTGATAGGCATCCTGGATGTCCACCACGTCGGTGTGCCCGGTCTTGTGGAAGGCCGCGGAAGCAAGAATCAGGATCGCCGCGTTGACCAGCAGTGCCAGGGCCAGGGAGCCGATGGTGTCGATGCGCGCCAGTTTGACCGCGTCCTGCTTGCTGGCCAGGTCTTTGCCGATCATCCGCGTCTGCACGATCGAGGTATGCAGGAACAAGTTATGCGGCATCACCGTGGCCCCGAGAATACCGATGGCCAGGTACAACGGCGCCGCATCGCCGATCACCGAAAGTGACGGTGTGAAACCGCGAGCGACATCCGGCCAATAGGGTTTGATCAGCAGCAGTTCGACGAAGAAACACGCGCCAATAGTGCCCACCAGCACCAGCATGATCGCCTCCAGCCGACGAAAGCCGCGATTTTGCAGGGCCAATACCAGCAACGTGTCGAACGCGGTGAGCGCGATGCCAAACGTCAGCGAACAACCCAGCAGCAAGTGGAACGCCAAGGCGCAGCCAAGCACTTCGGCAAGGTCGGTGGCGATGATCGAAATTTCCGCCAGCAGCCACTGGGTCCGTGCGGTCCGCGTGCTGTAGCGCTCCCGGCACAACTGCGCCAGGTCGCGCCCGGTGGCGATACCCAGACGCGAGCACAAACACTGCACCACCATCCCCGCCATGCTCGCCAGCAACACCACGAACAACAGGCTATAGCCAAACCGCGAACCGGCCTCGATGGCCGTGGCCCAGTTGCCCGGGTCCATGTAGCCGATGGACACCAGCAAACCGGGGCCGGCAAAACGCAGAACGCGCTTGTAGAACGAAGCACCAGGGTCAACGGCAACCGTGCCGGCCACTTCCGGTGGGCAAAACGGCGCGGTGCCGACTTTGGGCAAACTGAATTTCACGCAAGCATCCGTCAACAGGTGGGAGCGCGCAGCTTAGACGTTTCGCGCACCCGGGTGTAGGCGCTCAACGCTTGCGCAGAGACCGCCTTAAGCAATCCATCGCCCGCAATGCTAACGTGACCGGCACACACAAATGGAGATGCGTGCGTGCTGATGCTCAAGCTGCTGGTGATTCCGGGGTTTCTGTTGCTGATTTCCCTGGCCGGTAAACGCTGGGGACCGAGCGTGGCCGGTTGGCTGTCGGGGTTGCCGGTGGTGGTCGGGCCGATTCTGTTGTTCCTCGCCATCGAGCAAGGCCATGTGTTCGCCGCTCAGGCGGCAACGGCGGCGCTTTCAGCCATGTTCGCGATGATTGCCTTCTGCGTGACGTATGCCCAGGTCGCACAACGCTTGAGCTGGTCGTGGGCACTGACGATGGCGCTGCTGGTCTGGGCGTCGGTGGCTGTTGTGCTGTCGCTGATCCCGCCGTCGCTGACGCTCTCGGTGATCGCCGCCGCCACCGCGTTGCTGGCCGCGCCGTACCTGTTTCCCTCGGTGCAACCCGTCGTTTCAGGCCCGGCGCCCAAATCCGACAAACTGCTGCTGCGCATGATGGCTGGCGCCCTGCTCACGTTGGCAGTGACGCTGCTGGCCAGCACCGTCGGCGAACGCTGGAGCGGATTGCTCGCAGTATTCCCGGTGCTGGGCAGTGTGATGGCGGTATTTTCCCAGCAGACTCGCGGGCCGGCGTTTACGGCGGCGTTGCTGCGGGCTACAGCTACCGGGATGTATTCGTTCGCGGCGTTTTGTCTGGTGCTGGCGTTGGCGTTGCCGAGGTTCGGCTGGACGGGATTTGCATTGGGGATAGGCGCCTCGCTCGGGATGCTGTTGGTGACTAAACAACGGGCATTGCGCCCAGCGCCCTATCGTTTCAACGAACGGCAACGATGATCACCACGCACCCGGTGTAGCAAATCGCGATCCGTGGGATGATCGCCGTCATAGCGCTACCATCCCACGGAGAGTTTGAATGTCATTGTTGAGTAAAAAAGCCGTTGTTCTGCTGCTGACAGCGGCTGCCAGCCTGGGGGCCTTGAATGCGCAGGCGGCCAAGGCCACTACCAGCGACAAAGCGCCGACCCAGAAGGTCTCGATGCTCGGCGGCAAGTTCACCTTCACCCTGCCCAAGGGCTTCATTGCCAATCCGCTGCCGGCCGGCGACGCGGCCACCGGCACCGCCGGGGCGACGGGCACGATGTACACCAACCAGACCAGCAAAACCGTGGTGATCGCCGCCGAAAACACCATTCCCGGCGGCGCCAACGTCAAGGACAACGACGGTGAGTTCCTCGACGCCACCGTGTCCGCCTTCGCCACCGAGCAACGCAACGCCTTGCCGGACTTCAACAAGCTGAGCGAAAAAAGCCTGACCCAGAAAGGCACGGGGCTGGGCCTGCGACAGATCGACAGCACCGCCACCCAGGGCGGCGGCATGACCCTCGACACCTCGCTGATGGCCGCCTCTGGCACTCGCATGGCCATCATTCAGGTCATCTCCCGCCCCAACGACAAAACCGGCCACGAAACGCTGGTGAACCAGATCATCACCGGCCAATAAACCCGACCGGCTCAGGGATTGAGGCGCTGCAACCAGGCGCTCAAATCCTGCATCTCGGTGGCGCTGATGCTGTGGCCGACACCTTCGTAGGCATGAAACTCGGGCTTGAGTGACAGCCGTTGCAACAGGCTGTCGGCCTCGGTGCCGTCGTTGTAGGGCAGGCGTTTGTCGGCGGTTCCATGACCGATGAAAATCGCCAGCGACTGGCGTTTTTCATCCGGTTTGAGTTCGGACTTGAGCACCGGCAGGATGCGCCCGCTCAACGCCGCAATGCCGCCCACCGCCTCGGGATGACGCAAAGCGACTTCATAGGACATGATCGCGCCCTGGCTGAAACCCACCAGGAAAACCTTGTCCGTTTCGGTGTGATATTTCTTTGCCGCTTGTGCGACGAAATCCAGCAGCACCTGGCTGCTGGTCTTCAGGTCGTCCGTCTCGCCGTTGTAGGCGCCCTCGCCCTTTTTGCGAAACCACTGGTAACTGCCCTCTTCCAACGTCATCGGCGCCCGCACCGACAGGTAGTTGTACTGCGGTGGCAATTCATCCTTGATGCCGAACAGATCCTGCTCGTTGCTGCCGTAACCGTGCAGGAAAATCACCAAGGGCTGGTTACGGGATTCGACGTTGGCCTGTTCCAGGTACTTGAGTGGCAGATCGGTGTGTAGCGGGATTTCAGCGTGGACGGCGGTGGACGCCAGGAGCGTGAGCAGAGCGAGAAACTTCAACATAAACCTTCCTTCACAGCGCGCAGGATTCGGGGCAGAGCCTAACATCTCTTCCCGCCGATACATCGCCTCCCTCCGATGCACCGTTTCCCTCTGATGTACCGCGCCCCCGTAGGAGCTGCCGAAGGCTGCGATCTTTTGATTTTGCTTTGAAAAAACAAGATCAAAAGATCGCAGCCTTCGGCAGCTCCTACATTTGGATCGGGTCCGACCTTTAGTCAGTCGTTGACCAGTTTCCCGACCCGGATCGGCTCACGTCCGGCGACTTTCGCCTGCCAGGTGCCCGGTTGCGTGTAGCGTCCGCGATCGATGGCAAACAGCACGCCGCTGGTTCCGGCACACACGGTCGTGGTGCGGTCGCTCAACGGATCGACTACTTCAAACAATGCGTCGCCCCGCTCCACCCATTCACCTGAATTGCGCAGGAAACTGACCACCCCGTGATGCGGTGCAAACAGGTACTCGGTGCCTTCGAACGGCAGGCCCTCACAGCATTCGCTCGGCGCTGCCGGCCAGGTGCCGGTGATGAAACCCTGTTCGGCGAGGAACCCCATGATCGCCTCGCAATTGGCCTGGGCCTGATCGACCCGGGTATCGCCCATGCTGCCCAGCTCCAGCGTGGTCGCCAGGTTGGCCGGCGGGATCGCTGCCTCGGGAAAGGCCCGCGCCAGGCGCAACCACGGCGTAGAGCACGACTCATCGAAAGAGCTGCCGCCGGAATCCTCACACAACAACGCCACCCCGGCCTTCAAGCGAGCCGCCAGGGAGCGCCATTGCGGCCAATGCTGCGGCAAGGCATACAGGTGAATCGCCGCGTCGAAATCGCAATGCAAGTCGAGGGTGATGTCGGCCTCGCAGGCGTGGCGCAGCAGCAAGCGGTGCATGGCTTCCAATTGCGAAAGCGGTGCCGGCAATCCATCGAGCACCTGCCCCATGGTCTGGCGAATCAGTACGATGTTGGCCTGGGCGTCACCCCCCAATTGATCGCCGATCAACTCAGCCACCGGTGCGCTGAGTTCAACGAACGAGCGGTTGAAGTTCTTGCCGCTACCCAATTCGAAGCGACCCATGTGGCTGCCTTGCAGGTGCTGATCGAGGCCGATGGGGTTGGCCACCGGCACCAGTTCGATGATGCCCTGAAGTTGCCCCTGGGTTTCGAGCTCGGCCAGACGCTTCTTCAGTTCCCAGGCGGTGCGCATGCCCGGCAGTTCGTCCGCGTGCAGGCTGGCCTGGATGTAAACCTTGCGAGTACCCGCGCCATAACGAAACACGCTGAGCGTGCGTTCAGTCCCCAGATGGCTCCAGGGCAGTGAATGATCGATGCGTTGCATGGGGACTCCTGTAGGCTCGGGATCGCGGGGCTTTTGTGGGCTCACAATTGCCGGGTTTCTGTAGGAAATGTGTTTTGCAGGGCAATAAAAAATGGCCACCGCATCAACGGTAGCCACTTTTTTTCTACGGCGTATTAATGGCCGTAAACATCGAAGTTGAAGTACTTGTCCTGCACTTGCTTGTACTTGCCGTTGGCGCGAATTTCAGTGATGGCGGTGTTGAATTTGTCTGCCAGCTCTTTATCGCCCTTGCGCACGGCAATGCCGGCACCGCCGCCGAAGTACTTGGCGTCTTCGTAGGTCGGGCCGACAAACGCGAAGCCTTTACCGGCGTCGGTTTTCAGGAAACCGTCGTCCAGGTTGACCGAGTCGGCCAGCATCGCGTCAAGGCGACCGGCAACCATGTCCAGGTTGGCTTCCTGCTGGGAACCATAACGCACCAGGTCGATGCCGGCCGGCACCAGCACTTCGGTGGCGAAGCGGTCGTGGGTACTGGCGCGCAGTACACCCACTTTCTTGCCCTTGAGCTCGGTCAGTGGATCCTTGACGTTGGTGCCTTCCTTCATCACGAAGCGCGCCGGGGTGTGGTAGTACTTGATGGTGAAATCGACGTTCTTCTTGCGGTCGTCGGTGATGGTCATGGACGACAGGATCGCGTCGATTTTCTTGACCTTCAGGGCCGGGATCAGGCCATCGAACTCTTGCTCGACCCAAGTGCACTTCACTTTCATCTGTTCACACAGCGCGTCACCGATGTCCACGTCGAAACCGGTGAGTTTGCCGTCGGGGGTTTTCATCGAGAATGGCGGGTAACCGGCTTCGATCCCGAGGCGAATCGGTTTGGCGTCTTCGGCCACGGCGGTCAGGGACAACATCGACAGTGCCAGGGCACCGAACATCACTCGCTTCTTCATTTATAACTCCTGTGTGCGGAGGCTTTTATTGGCAGCTTTCGATTGGCAACTTTCGGCTAGTGAAGACCGAAGTGGCCGGCAGTCTAGAGCGGCTACAGGAGGGCAAATTGTGTTTAGGCGACAAATACTTATAAAAAAGAAGCCGAGGGATTCGACGCACTTGAAGTGTGCTCCGAGGTGGTGCAAGGACTGTAGGACAATCCTTTGCTTCAGACAAAACCTACACATTTTCGGGTACTGATCCGATCGAAGAGTCGCACTGGCGATGAACCTTTTTTTGCCTCACATTGACCCGCCAACTGCCCCCACAAGAGAAACGTGATGCCCGCGCTGAATCTGATCCAGCACCATCCTGCCGAAGGCCCCGGCGCCATTGCCGAATGGGCCCGATCCCGAGGCATCACCCTGAACGTGTTTCGCGCCGACCTCGGTCAGTTGCCGCCGGTGAGCGCGGCACCGCTGATTCTATTGGGTGGGCCTTATGAATCAGGTGCCGGGCCGGCATGGCTGGAAACAGAACGTCAGTGGCTGGCGGGCAGCCTGGATCAGGGCGCGGCGGTGTTCGCGATTTGCCTGGGGGCGCAGTTGCTGGCGCTGAGCCTGGGTGGCAATGTGCGGCGGATGGCTCACACCGAAACCGGCTGGACTACCGTGACCTTTGCCGATGGCCAGACGCTGAAGGTGCTGGAATGGCACGAAGACGCGATCGATCTGCCGCCCGCTGCGCAGTTGCTGGCCAGCAGCGAGGTTTGTGAGCAGCAGATGTATCGCGTTGGCCCGACGCGGGTGGGGTTGCAGTTCCACCCGGAATGGAATGCTGAATCGGTGGCGATCCTCAATGAGCACTTTGGCGAGGAATCACCGTTGCCCCGGGAACCACAGGACGGCGCCGCTTATGCAGCAGTGTTTGACTGGCTGCAGGCGACGCTGGATGCATGGTGGAGCGCTTCATCAGCTAATCGCTGAATCTGTGGCGAGGGAGCTTGTCGGATCGCCGCACCGTCCCGCTCGGCTGCGAAGCAGTCGTAAACACTGAGAACACGGTTTATTCAGGGGGCATGGTTGGCAGTTCTCGGGGCCGCTTCGCGCCCCAACGGGAGCAAGCTCCCTCGCCACACTGAGTCAGCATTCACAGCTAATGGTCAACGCAACGGCGGGTTGCACCGCAACACTCAACTCAAACCCTTCATCCAGCCACCCGGTCACCCCGCCGATCATCTCCTTGACCGGGTAACCCAGTGCCGCCAGCTTCACCGCGGCCTTGTTGGCGCCGTTGCAGTGAGGTCCGGCGCAATAGACCACAAACAGCGTGGACTTCGGATAGTCCGCCAGGCTATCCGCTGTGATCAATCGACTCGGGATGTTGATCGCGCCTGGCACATGTCCGCGTTCGAACGCCAACGGTCCGCGCACGTCCACCAGAACAAAATCCACCTCGCCGGCCTCTTGGCTGCTGTAGACGTCGGAACAATCGGTTTCGAAGGTCAGACGATTGCTGAAGTGCATCAGGGCGATGGCGGACGGGGCTGCGGGAATCTCGCGAACCAGGCTAGGCATGGGCTGTACTCCAAAGTCTCAGTGGGTGTGAGAAAACTTTATCTGCTCCGGCCTTGCCGCTACAGTGGCGCACAAGACACTCACCGGGAATTTTCCGCCAAATGCAGCCCACCCCAGGTTTAGTCGCGATTCTGGCCTACGACGGCCTCTGTACCTTCGAATTCGGCATTGCCGTGGAGATCTTCGGCCTGGCGCGGCCAGAGTTCGATTTCCCTTGGTACGAGCACCGCATCGTCGCCGTCGACCAAGGGCCGATGCGCGCCATGGGCGGCATTCAGGTGCTGGCCGACGGCGGGATGGAACTGCTTGAGCGCGCCCGAACCATCATCATCCCCGGCTGGCGCGACCGCAGCGCGCCGGTGCCGGAGCCCTTGCTCGCAGCCCTGCGTCAGGCTCATGCCCGAGGCGCGCGGCTGCTGTCGATCTGTTCCGGGGTATTCGTACTGGCGGCCACCGGTTTGCTGGACGGTCACGGCGCCACCACCCATTGGCGCTACACCACTGAACTGGCCGAGCGTTTCCCGAACATTCTGGTGGATCCGGACGTGCTCTATGTCGATTCGGGTCAGTTGATTACCTCGGCCGGCAGCGCCGCCGGCATCGATGCCTGCCTGCATCTGGTCGCGCGGGATTTCGGCACGCAGGTGGCCAACTCGGTGGCGCGGCGGTTGGTAATGTCGCCGCAACGCACCGGCGGCCAAGCGCAATTCATTCCGTCACCGGTCAGCCCGACGCCGCGCAGCGATCTGTCGCGGGTCATGCAGTGGGCGCGGGAACGTCTGCATGAACCGCTGGAGGTTCGCGACCTCGCCAGCGAGGCGGCCATGAGTGAGCGCACGTTCCTGCGGCGGTTCACCGAAGCCAGCGGTATGCCCCCCAAAGCGTGGCTGCAGCATGAACGCCTGGCCCGGGCCCGCGAGCTGCTGGAGAGTACGAATCAAAACACCGACCAGATTGCCCAGCGCTGCGGTTATCGCTCGGTGGAGAGTTTCCGGGCGGCATTTCGCAGCGTGGTCGGCGTGCCGCCTTCGGTGTATCGGGAACGGTTCGGGCACAAGGTCAGCGCTGTTTGAATGATCTCAGTCCAGGGCGTTACAGACCGCCCCAACACTCTTTATCAATGGCGATAAAAACAATAAGGACTCATGAGGAATCGCACTAACTTATCGCCAATCTTAATATCAAATATCTCGACTGCTCACCCGCCGCGATAAATAAAACGATATTAAAAATTACTCTTGCACAGCCCATTGCATATTTATCGGCGCCTGCTTAACTGCAAAAACTGCTGATGACAGCAGTGCCCGCAAACACCACGGAAGGAATCGTTATGAGCACTTCAACTCGCCATAGCATGCCCCCCTATGGGGTGGCCATCCAAGGCGCGATCAAGGCAGGCGACCTGCCGCAAATGAAGACGCTGTTGAAACAACGCGATGCATCCACACCAGAAAATAAAGAGCTAAAAACTGCTTACGAGCAGTTGGTTAAGGAAATCGCACGCCTGGAAAAGCACTAATAGCTATTTCCACGCCCCTTATTGCAATGGAGGCAATAATTATGTCTGGTTCCAATCAACAACCTGTCGGCTTGTTCCCACTCTGCTACCGAATTGGTACTTCGGCCGCGGGCGCACAAAGTCTGGCACTTAATCTTCTGGTCTTTACCCCTGACCAAACAGTAAACGGCACTGCCGCCATCACTCAGGCCACCAACCCGCCGCTGGATGTGCACTCCGATGTCTGGGGCGAATACACCTACCTGACGGTTATGAAACCTGGCGTCAGCAAGATCTTGATTACCGCTCAAGGCAATAATGGCGGCCCGGGCTCGAACTCAATCGTGAATTTCAAGTTGCATCTGGTAGTCGGTAGCGACTGGAAAGAAGGTGTCGCCAATTACGAGTACTTCAATGGTCAGCGGTGGGTCCAGGTCAATGCTCCCGCCCATCTCGTCGAGTCGGTGCCCTCCAACGCTTATAAATCAGTGCCTTTGGAGCCCGGCCCGGTCATTCTGCCGTATCCACCGATCATGCCGCTGTACGCCGCGCCGATTCAAAGTGCCATTGCCAGCGGTGACCTGGCCCAGATGAAAAACCTGGCGCGCTTGGCTCAACAACAACTGGATCAGCAACCCCAGCTGCAAAGTGCGCTCGAAACGGCCAAGGGTGAAATCAGCCGGCAGGAGCGCCGCTGACCTACCCACGAAACATGCCCGAGTTGTCCAGAATACAAATAAGGGAGTAGCACCATGTCAATCGGACTTTTTCATACCCGCCTGAATGTCAGTAGTCACCTATTGGGCGCACCGGTTTTAACCCTGGATCTGCTGGTAGATACCGTCAACAAGAAAGTCAGCGGAATGGCCAGCATTTATCAAAGTACCTACCCTCCACTCAACTTCCGTGCCCGTGTCTGGGGTAGTTACTCCGAGGCAAAACTGATTCCCGAGGCGGAAAGCCATATCCTCCTCTCCTTGGATGGCAGCCCTAGTGGCCCTTACAGCCAGATCGCCCAGACCTTCGACCTACGGGGCATTTTAGGTGGTGATTGGGCCAGCGGTTTTGCCGACTACAAGTACTTCGATCAGGATCACTGGACTACCGTAAGACACGCCGCCGTCAGCCAGGCCCCCTTGATTGAGCGCCCAGAGCATCCGCACCATGCGGTGCCGCTCTATGCCGTCGCGGTACAGCAAGCGCAAACCAGCGGTGACCTGGCGCAACTGAAGTCCGTGGTGAGCCAGGGTGAACAGCAATTGGCCAACAGTGGAGCCCTGCGCAGCGCGCTGGAGCAGCTGAACGCTGAAATCGCCCGCCTGGAGGCCCGCTAACCCCAGGCAGGTAAGCGCAAACCCATGTGGAAGCGGGCTTGCTCGCTCCCACATGGTCCGCGCTATTGACCAACAACAAAAGGTAAATCCGGTCGCGCCATTGACTCAAGGAAGGCGCGAACACTTCGATGGATTCGTGCCGCGCACGCGTTGGTGCGCAAGGATTTCCCATGTCAGACAGTCGCCCTGCCCGCTACCTCAGTGAAACCGACCTCAAACGCTACGTGCCGGTGCATGTGGTCTGGGAAATCACTCTGGCTTGCGATCTCAAATGCCTGCATTGCGGCTCACGCGCCGGCCATCGACGCCCCGATGAACTGAACACCCGGGAGTGCCTGGACGTCATCGATTCCCTGGCAGCACTCGGCACCCGCGAGATCACCCTGATCGGCGGCGAAGCGTATTTGCGCAAAGACTGGACCCAACTGATCCAGGCCATCCACGATCACGGTATGTATTGCGCCATACAAACCGGTGGCCGCAACCTGACGCCCGCGAAAATGCAGGCAGCGGTGGATGCCGGGCTCAATGGCGTCGGTGTGTCACTGGATGGACTGGCCCCACTGCATGACGCAGTGCGCAATGTTCCGGGCTCGTTCGACAAGGCGGTGGACACCCTGCGACGCGCCAAACAGTCCGGGCTTGCGGTGAGCGTCAACACACAAATCGGCGCGGCCACGTTGCCCGACCTGCCCGAGCTGATGGACCTGATCATCGACCTCGGCGCCACTCACTGGCAGATCCAGCTGACAGTCGCCATGGGCAATGCCGTCGATCACCCGGAGCTGCTGTTGCAGCCCTATCAACTGCTGGAAGTGATGCCGCTGCTGGCGCGCCTCTACCGTGAAGGGGTCGATCGCGGCCTGCTGATGAACGTGGGCAACAATATTGGTTACTACGGCCCTTACGAGCACATGTGGCGTGGTTTCGGCGACGAGCGCGTGCACTGGAGTGGCTGCGCCGCCGGCCAGACCGTGCTGGCGCTGGAAGCCGACGGCACGGTAAAGGGTTGCCCGTCATTGGCAACGGTGGGGTTTTCGGGCGGCAACGTACGCAACATGAGCTTGCACGATATCTGGCACTACAGCGAAGGCATGCACTTTGGTCGCCTGCGGGGGGTCGACGACCTGTGGGGCTACTGCCGAAGCTGCTATTACAACGACGTCTGCCGTGGCGGCTGCACCTGGACCTCGCATTCCCTGCTCGGCAAACCCGGCAACAATCCCTACTGCCATTACCGCGCGCTGGACCTGCAAAAGCGCGGGTTGCGCGAGCGCATCGTCAAACTCGAGGACGCGGCAAAAACCTCCTTCGCCGTCGGACGTTTTGATCTGATTACCGAGCGCATCGATACCGGCGAGAAGGTGAACAGCGTCAGCGACAGCGGCCAGGTGATCAAACTGGCCTGGGCGAACCAGGGCCAGAAATCGCCGGACGAAGGACGTATTCCACCACAACTGGCGCTGTGTCGTGGATGCTTGCAGTACATCCATGCACACGAAGTGACGTGTCCCCACTGCGACGCCGATGTTGCCGCCGCGGAAGCCGTGCACCAGACAGACCGTGCCCGGCAACAAGCGATCATTAACACCCTGACCGGCCTGCTGGGGTTGCCGCAAAATACCTTGATGTAACGTTTATGCCGACACATCACCAGGGGAGCGACCTCGCAGATCGCTTCCCTGGCACATCGCCCGGCATGCGGATCTGCGCGTTGCGAAAAGGACGGTTACTGAGCCGTCGGGTGTTCGACGATCAGCGATTCGATGTTCATCTTTTTCGCCCGGGTCAGCGCCGCCGTTATTTCAGCTTGCCTGGCCTGCGCCTCGGCTTGCGAACCGAACGGCCCGACCAGAATACGAACCTTTCCATTTTCCTTCACGACGTTGGGAACGAAGCTGTGCTCAATCAACCAACCACTCAGGTCACTGACCGCCTGGGGTGTCTCGCCACGCACTTCGACGTCCCACTGCGGGCCCGTTACCGCCGCGGGGACGGAGGCGACTGCCGGTTGCGGCTTTTGAGCGTCAACCCCTTTATCCTCACCGCATCCGGCCAGCGTCAGTACCGCGATTACCAAGACCATTTTGCGCACAACGCTTTCCTCCGAATGCTTAAAGCGGCGATTTTAACATCCATGGATCCATCCCGAGTGCCGCAAAATGGGCTCAAAACAACGAGAATGATGGTGGCGGCCTCTGTATAGTTACACCTTGGGAATTAATGCAGCATCTGCGCGTCAGAAAGAGGCACCCAAACCGTGAAACTTCGCACTAATCTATATCTAATACCGACCTCTGCACTGTCCGAACCAGGTGCCCTACAAAGCAATCAAGGAGAAAACCATGCTGATACTCACCCGCAAAGTCGGTGAAAGCATAAACATCGGTGATGACATTACGATCACCATTCTGGGCGTTAGCGGCCAGCAAGTCAGGATTGGCATCAACGCCCCGAAAGACGTTGCGGTGCATCGCGAAGAAATTTATCAACGCATCCAGGCTGGCCTGACCGCCCCGGACAAGCCGCAAACACCCTGAATCCTGCTGCAGTCAGTAGCCAGCCCATTCTGCCTCGAGTAACGGCTGGCTAAGATTCAAGTGCCGCATCGTTCTGCGCTCCGTCTCTCTTTGCGATGCCATCGCAACACGGAGCCGATACTACTGCCCTGGCTCCTGCCATGACTGTCAGACGTTTCGGATTTGCAGCGAGAAAGAGCGCTCCTCCCCTGCCCGGTTAGCCAAACGTCACACCACGCGCCATGCCCGTAGCCGCCACGACCATCAGCACCAGCAACAGCGCCTCGATATGACTGATACGGGCAAACAGCGTTGCGCGCCCGGTATCGATAGCCGCGCCGCGCCCCAGCGCAATCCGCCATTTGATCAGCGTCACCATCGGTGCAATCTCAAGCAACAGGATGAACACCAAGAGCGTCATCTTGAGATGAAACAGGGGTTGGTGAAGATAGTAGTCAGTGCCTTTTTCGTACCCGCCAAAGGCTCGTAGCCCACCCGTGATCAGCAGAGTGACTGCAGAGATCCCCCACAGATTATCTGCAATCAAAACACGGCGAGCGTCCCCTGCCCCGGCACTCAGACGACGTAACGCCGTACCGCGGGTCAGTACAGCCCAAAAACCCAGACCAAAGGCCAAGAGGTGAACCGCCGCCAGAAACCAGTGAGCCAGCATCGACATACTCCCATCAGGACAAAGTTGAATCAGCCTTACAGTAGTAGTCCATCGCGTGGGATTTGCTCACGCATGTAGCTGGGCTGATCTCCCGCACCTCGCCATCGGGCAAATTGCAGGCGAAAAAAAACCGGGTTCCTGATGGATACCCGGTTTTTGAGAGTTCTGGACTTAATCCAGTCGTTTTGAAATCGAAGTGCGAGCGCTGCTCAACCCTTTCGTGTTGTGATCACCAGGCGTAGTGGCCGAAATGGCAGAGGCCTTGGCAATTCCTCGCGTGTCCCTGGAATGCGCAATGCCCGAAGTGACTGCGCCATGGCCACGGTCACTGTTACGTTCGCTACCAAAGTGGTTGCCATTGACGCCATGATCTCGAACGGCTTTGCCGGCGTGATCGCTGCTCAAGCCTGCGCCACGGCCGACATGGGCGCTACTCAAGCCTGCACCACGGCCGACGTGGGCGCCACTCAAGCCTGCGCCACGGCCGACGTGGTCGCTGCTCAAGCCGGCGCCACGGCCGACATGGGTGCCACTCAAGCCTGCACCAAGGCCGACATGGTCGCTACTCAAGCCTGCGCCACGGCCATTGCTACTGACGCCGCCGGAATGGCCGGAACCGCCGTTGCCACCATGACCACCGCCGTTACCGCCGCCATTGCCACCACCGTTACCACCGCCGCCACCACCTCCATTGCCACCATCCTTCGCGTAGGCGGAGCTCATGATGGACAGTTCAGCGGGCAATAACGGGGCGGCTGCAAGCATCATCACGCAGGACATGACGGCAACAAAACTCTTGTTTTTTAATAGCATGGTGAGGTTCCGTGGAGGTTGATATTGCACGGAATAATTGACCGTCTCCCCCCCACACAGTTCAAAGGCCGGCGACCAGCGGGCAAGCAATGTGCAGTGATCGAACCGGCACACTGCTTCCCGCGATGTTGCTGGTCGTTATGCGGCAAGGGCGCGATTGAAATTTATCGCCCTCACATCAATCGAATGCGCCATTGAGCACCTCGTAGATGATCCCGGTAGCGATGGCCACCAAAATCAAGTCAGTGCCAGCCTGCTGCCACTCATAGCCATCGTAGTGGGGAAGCTGGCCGAGCAGACGGCCATCGAGCTTTTTGGCGATCCCCGGCGGCAGAGGTTTACCGCGCGCAAGGTTTTTCTGAATACCGGGTGGCAAGGCGGGACCGGGGCTCCAGTAGTCGCGATAACCACCCACGATGCCAAGGACGCTACCGTGGTTGATGCTCGGGCCGTGACTCCAATCGTCCCCCCCTGAACCTTTCCCTTTGTTTCCATGGCCGGAGTTGCCATGGTCCTGGTTGTATTGTGGATTTCCCTTGCCACCTCCCTGGCCTTTCCCGTTTCCCGGGTCGGCCAATGCAGTCACTGAACCGGACACCAAGGCAAGACACGTCATAGCGGCGATCAACGAGCGAGATCTAAACATATCCGTTCTCTCCGAAAGGGGATGCCCCCTGAAGAATGTAGACGGCTATGGCGGTATTAGTTCAGCAACAGTATTTACTGGAAGTAAGGCGCCGAGTTGGCGTTTTTGAGGATTTTGCAAAAGCCAGGTAAATCGCAGACAACAAAAAAGGGCCCACCTTTCGGTGGGCCCTTCCAGACCGCCCAGCAGAGCGGATTTTGTTTGGTAGGCGCGATTGGACTCGAACCAACGACCCCCACCATGTCAAGGTGGTGCTCTAACCAACTGAGCTACGTGCCTGCTGTGAGGCGGCATTCTACGGAATTCCGGAGGGGTGTCAACACCTTTTTTTCACCTAACCCTATGAATATGCAAAATATTTAATTTCGCTGTGGCAAAGAAGATTTTCCGGTGGCTGGCGGTCGATTTTTAACTCGGGTAGGATCAATGCACTCGTAAAATATATTAAACAGAGGCTGCAGGATGGCGAACACTCCCTACCCAGAGTCCTATTACGCCGCGTCGGCCAATGCGGCGCCAGCGCGCCCGGCCTTGCAGGATGATGTAGAGACTGATGTCTGTGTAATCGGCGCCGGTTACACCGGCCTGTCCTCTGCCCTGTTCCTGCTGGAAAACGGTTTCAAGGTTACGGTGCTGGAAGCCGCCAAGGTCGGCTTCGGTGCGTCGGGACGCAACGGTGGCCAGATCGTTAACAGCTACAGCCGTGATATCGATGTGATTGAGCGCAGCGTCGGCCCCAAGCAAGCTCAGTTGCTAGGGCAGATGGCGTTCGAAGGTGGGCGGATCATTCGTGAGCGAGTGGCCAAATATAATATCCAGTGCGACCTGAAGGATGGCGGTGTGTTCGCCGCCATTACCGACAAGCAGATGGGCCATCTGGAGTCTCAGAAGCGCCTGTGGGAGCGTTTCGGTCACACGCAGCTTGAGCTGTTGGATCAGCGTCGCATCCGCGAGGTAGTGGCTTGCGATC
Source organism: Pseudomonas sp. B21-019 (assembly GCF_024749225.1). Taxonomy (NCBI): domain Bacteria; kingdom Pseudomonadati; phylum Pseudomonadota; class Gammaproteobacteria; order Pseudomonadales; family Pseudomonadaceae; genus Pseudomonas; species Pseudomonas sp. B21-019. The sequence continues at coordinate 2,319,896 of NZ_CP087193.1, read as the reverse complement.
AATATGTCGGCGGCATGCTCGATATGAGTGGCGGGCATATTCATCCACTCAATCTTGCCTTGGGCGAAGCAGCAGCCGTGGAGTCGTTGGGCGGCACTATTTACGAGCAATCGCCGGCAGTGCGCATCGAGCGCGGTGCCAACCCGGTGGTGCATACGCCTCAGGGCAAGGTAAGGGCCAGGTTCATCATCGTCGCCGGCAACGCGTACATCGGTAATCTGGTGCCGGAGCTGGCGGCCAAGTCGATGCCCTGCGGGACTCAAGTGATCACCACCGAACCCTTGGGCGATGAATTGGCCAAGCGCCTGCTGCCTCAGGACTACTGCGTCGAAGACTGTAACTACCTGCTCGACTACTACCGCCTGAGCGCCGACAAACGCCTGATATTTGGTGGCGGCGTGGTGTATGGCGCGCGGGACCCGGCGAACATCGAGGCGATCATTCGACCGAAGATGCTCAAGGCCTTCCCGCAACTCAAGGACGTGAAAATCGATTACGCCTGGACCGGCAACTTCCTGCTGACCCTGTCGCGTCTTCCCCAGGTCGGGCGCCTGGGCGACAACATCTACTACTCCCAGGGCTGCAGTGGCCACGGCGTGACGTATACGCACCTGGCGGGCAAGGTACTGGCCGAAGCATTGCGTGGTCAGGCTGAACGCTTCGACGCCTTCGCCGACCTGCCCCACTACCCGTTCCCCGGCGGGCAGTTGCTGCGTACGCCGTTCGCGGCGTTGGGCGCCTGGTATTACGGATTGCGGGACAAGCTCGGGGTCTGATCGACCGACTCAGGAGCGGCGACTTCTTGTAGCGAAGTCGCCGTCGAAGCCCAACAGATTTCAGTGGCGCGCAAAGTGACTCGGCCGTTGTAGCGCCGAGGCTGGATGCAGAAGGATCAGAGCGCAAAGGCGCGAAAGAAGAAAAAGCCAAATCGCAGACACAAAAAACCCCGGTCTTTCGACCAGGGTCTTTGCTATCGACTCGAAGATTGCCAACGGCCTTCTTCGTAGCTCCAAGGCGTTCAGTGGGCCTTGAGGCAGATATGGCGCAGCGGACGGGACTCGAACCCGCGACCCCCGGCGTGACAGGCCGGTATTCTAACCGACTGAACTACCGCTGCGTATCGCTTTGAGCTGACGCTCAAGTAACTCGTCTGATTGAAGCTTCGAGACTTTTCAATCTCGCTTTTCAATCTCGAACCAGGGCAAACCTGACTCGGAAAATATGGCGCAGCGGACGGGACTCGAACCCGCGACCCCCGGCGTGACAGGCCGGTATTCTAACCGACTGAACTACCGCTGCGCGTCGGTGGAGGCTTTTCAGCTTCCCTCTTGTTTACACAAGAGTCTCAAGAGTTGGTGGGTGATGACGGGATCGAACCGCCGACATTCTGCTTGTAAGGCAGACGCTCTCCCAGCTGAGCTAATCACCCTTTGCATCTCTGAGGCCGCGAAATTTACGCAGGTACCGAAGCTAAGTCAATACCCCGCTTGAAGTTTTTCTAAAAAAGACAAAATCGTGTCATTCCGGACTAGGCCGACAACCGTCAGACCGCTTTCGCGAGCACGCTCGCCCCCACAGTGGACCGCGCCTCTTCAGACAACAGGTTTTCTAATGTGGGAGCGACCCGACTCTCGGCGGCGAGCCGACGATGATGGCAACACATTCAACATCAATGCCGGGGACGGCGCCCCTGCCCTGTTACTCGCTGTAAATCATCTTCTTGGTCATGCCACCATCGACCACAAACTCCTGGCCCGTGACGAAACCAGCGTTCTTCGACAGCAACCAGGCCACCATCGCCGCCACGTCTTCGACGGTCCCTACCCTGCCCGCCGGATGCTGCGCATGATCGGCGTCGGTCAGCGGTTCGGCGCGCCGTGCCGCTGGATCTCGTGCATCGATCCAGCCGGGGCTGACCGCGTTGACGCGAATCTCTGGCCCAAGACTGATAGCCAGGGCGTGAGTCAGGGCCAACAGACCGCCCTTGCTCGCCGCGTAAGCCTCTGTGTCGGGCTCCGACTGCGCAGCACGGGTCGAGGCCAGGTTGACGATGGCGCCGCTGTGAGCGCGCAGGTACGGCGCACAGTGCTTGGCCAACAGCATCGGCCCACTGAGGTTCACCGCCAGCACTCGGTTCCAGTAGGCCAGGTCAAGGCTTTCCAGGGTGATGTTGTGCGGATCGGCCACTGCCGCATTGCACACCAGCGCATCCAGACGCCCGAACTGCCCCAGCACCTCGGCCACACCCAGCGCCACCTGTGCTTCATTCGCGACGTCCATGGCGATGAACCAGGCGTTTTCGCCGAGCACCTTCGCCACTTTCGAACCACGATCGCGATCCAGATCGGTCAGCACCACCTGCCAGCCTTCGCTGATCAGCCAGGCCGCAATGCCCAGGCCAATGCCGCGCGCGGCACCGGTGACCAGCGCGACGCGGCCATGGGTGCCCGTGGTCGGCGTCGACAACTCGATCACAAGGCAGCCAACCCGCGCGCCAGATCGGCTTGCAGGTCTGCCACGTCTTCCAGACCGACCGCAATGCGAATCAGGCTGTCACGGATCCCCGCAGCTTCACGCTCTTGCGGCGCCAGACGGCCGTGAGAGGTGGTGCTCGGGTGCGTGATGGTGGTTTTGCTGTCGCCCAGGTTGGCGGTGATGGAAATCAGGCGAGTCGCATCGATAAAGCGCCAGGCGCCCTCTTTGCCGCCTTTGACCTCGAAACTCACGACTGCACCGAAACCCTTCTGCTGACGCTGGGCCAGTTCGTGCTGCGGATGGCTCTTGAGTCCGGCGTAATGGACTTTCTCGATGCCGTCCTGCTGCTCCAGCCACTCAGCCAGTTGCTGGGCATTGGCGCAATGCGCCTTCATGCGCAGGCTCAGCGTTTCCAGGCCCTTGAGGAAAATCCAGGCATTGAACGGACTCAGGGTCGGCCCGGCAGTGCGCAGGAAACCGACGACTTCTTTCATCTGCTCGCTGCGACCCGCCACGACACCGCCCATGCAACGACCCTGGCCGTCGATGAACTTGGTCGCCGAGTGCACGACAATGTCCGCGCCCAGCTTCAGTGGCTGCTGCAGTGCAGGCGTGCAGAAGCAGTTGTCGACCACCAGCATCGCGCCCTTGGCGTGAGCGATTTCCGACAGCGCGGTGATATCCACCAGCTCGGCCAGCGGGTTGGACGGCGATTCTACAAAGAGCAGTTTGGTGTTGGCCTTGATCGCCGCATCCCAGCCGGACAAGTCCGCCAGCGCTACGTAATCGACTTCGATGCCAAAGCGCTTGAAGTATTTCTCGAACAGACTGATGGTCGAGCCGAACACGCTGCGTGATACCAGCACGTGATCGCCGGCACTGCACAGGCTCATTACCACCGCCATGATCGCGGCCATGCCAGTCGCCGTAGCCACCGCTTGCTCGGCGCTTTCCAGCGCGGCAATGCGCTCTTCGAACGCGCGCACGGTCGGGTTGGTGTAGCGCGAGTAAACGTTACCCGGCACTTCACCGGCAAAACGCGCAGCCGCGTCGGCGGCGGTACGGAATACGTAGCTGGAAGTGAAGAACATCGGATCACCGTGCTCGCCTTCCGGCGTGCGGTGCTGACCGGCGCGTACGGCCAGGGTATCGAACGCTACGCCTTCGAGGTCGCTGTCCAGCCGACCGGCATCCCAATCCTGACTCATGCTGTCACTCCTTTCCCTATTCTCGTAAATTAAAAGCCAGATACAAAACCGGCCCCTCAGGGCCGGTAGTTACTCAGTTGTTGTACAGATCAATGATCGCACTGACTGCCTGGGTCTTGACCTTGGAGGCATCGTTACGCGCCTGCTCGATCTTGTTCAGGTAAGCCTCGTCGACGTCGCCGGTGACGTACTGGCCGTCGAACACCGCGCAATCGAACTTGTCGATCTTGATCTTGCCGCCACCGACCGCTTCGATCAAGTCAGGCAGGTCTTGATAGATCAACCAGTCAGCACCGATCAGGTCGGCCACGTCCTGAGTCGAACGGTTGTGGGCGATCAGCTCGTGAGCGCTCGGCATGTCGATGCCGTAGACGTTCGGGTAACGCACGGCCGGGGCCGCCGAGCAGAAATAGACGTTTTTGGCGCCGGCTTCGCGAGCCATCTGGATGATCTGCTTGCAGGTGGTGCCGCGAACGATGGAGTCGTCCACCAGCATCACGTTCTTGCCGCGGAATTCCAGTTCGATGGCGTTGAGCTTCTGGCGTACGGATTTTTTCCGCGCAGCCTGACCCGGCATGATGAAGGTCCGACCGATGTAGCGGTTCTTCACGAAGCCTTCGCGGAACTTGACGCCCAAGTGGTTCGCCAGCTCCAGGGCCGCGGTGCGGCTGGTGTCCGGAATCGGGATGACCACGTCGATGTCGTGGTCCGGACGCTCGCGCAGGATTTTCTCGGCGAGCTTCTCACCCATGCGCAGACGGGCCTTGTAAACCGAAACGCCGTCGATGATCGAGTCCGGACGTGCCAGGTAGACGTGTTCGAAGATGCACGGGGTCAGCGACGGGTTGGTCGCGCACTGACGGGTGTGCAGCTTGCCGTCTTCAGTAATGTAGACCGCTTCGCCCGGTGCCAGGTCGCGAATCAGGGTGAAACCGAGCACGTCCAGCGAAACGCTTTCGGAGGCGATCATGTACTCGACGCCTTCATCGGTGTGACGCTGACCGAAAACGATTGGGCGGATGCCGTGCGGATCGCGGAAACCGACGATGCCATAACCGGTCACCATCGCCACGACCGCGTAACCACCGACGCAACGGTTGTGCACGTCGGTGACGGCCGCGAACACGTCTTCTTCAGTCGGCTGCAACTTGCCACGCTGGGCCAGCTCGTGTGCGAACACGTTGAGCAGCACTTCCGAATCGGAGTTGGTGTTGACGTGGCGCAGGTCAGATTCGTAAATCTCCTTGGCCAGTTGTTCAACGTTGGTCAGGTTACCGTTGTGCGCCAGGGTGATGCCGTACGGCGAGTTGACGTAAAACGGTTGAGCTTCGGCCGAGGTCGAGCTGCCCGCGGTCGGATAACGCACATGGCCAATGCCCATGTGGCCGACCAGGCGCTGCATGTGACGCTGATGGAACACGTCACGCACCAGGCCATTGTCCTTGCGCAGGAATAACCGGCCATCGTGGCTGGTCACGATACCGGCAGCGTCCTGGCCGCGGTGCTGGAGGACGGTTAGCGCGTCATACAGCGCCTGATTGACGTTCGACTTACCGACGATACCGACGATGCCACACATGCGACGCAACCCCTACTTAATGGATCTGAACTGAACACAACTCACTGAGGCGTTTTGGCCGTCGGCAAGAGGTGCTCCTTGAACGGAATATCAGCGGGTACGCTGATTCCGCTGGCAAGCCACTGACTGCTCCACCCGAGGATCAGGTTTTTGGACCAGTCTGCGACCAATAGAAATTTTGGCACGAGCTGCGACTCTTTCCACCACTCGTCCTGCTGTACCGGCCCCAGGCTCAACAGCCCGACCGCCACGACCACCAGCAACACGCCACGCGCCCCGCCGAAAGCCATGCCGAGGAATCGATCGGTCCCGGATAGCCCGGTGACGCGAACCAACTCGCCGATAAGATAATTGATCATTGCGCCTACGATTAAAGTGGCGACAAACATGATGGCACAGCCCGTGATAACACGAGCCGACGGCGTAGCAATGTATCCGCCCAGGTACTCGGACAATGAACCACCGAACATCCAGGCAACGACTCCTGCGATGATCCAGGTCAGCAGCGAGAGTGCTTCCTTGACGAAGCCGCGGCTCAGACTGATCAAAGCGGAGATGGCGATGATTGCAACGATCGCCCAGTCAACCCAGGTAAATGGCACAGTGCAGCCTACAGACAGATGAGGCGGCGCATTTTAGCAGAGCCCATGGCTGTCGGTAAGCTGAGATTATCAGTGCTTTTCAAATCGGGGCGATAGATTTAGCCGCGCTCAGGCTGGAAACGCACCACAAAACCCTTGAGGTTCTGCTGGCGACTCAATAAATCACGCAGACGATCGGCTTCCGCACGCTCGATCAGCGGCCCGACGAACACCCGATTTTTGCCATCGGAGGAACGGATATAGGCGTTATAGCCCTGGCTGCGCAGGGTTTTCTGCAGACTTTCAGCGCTCTCACGGCTCGCCAGGCTGGCCAGTTGCACCGACCAGCTGACCGACAGGCCATTGGCATCGACGCGACTTGGAGTAGCGATCGGCTTGGTCGGTGCAACCGCGATTGGCTGGGCAGGTGCAGGCACAGGCTTGGCAACTGGCGCTGCTGGCGGCGCGACTGGCTTGGCAGCCGGCGGCGCTGGCGCTACGGGAGCCGTTGGCGCAATCGGTGCCGACGGCGCTTGCTGCTCGGCAATTTCGTCGTCGCTTGGCACAGGCTCTTGCGGCAATGCCTGCGGTTCAGGCACCGCCACCGGCTCGATCTGCACTTGCGGCACTGCGGGGGCATGCGGCGCAGCAGGCGCGTCGACCCTTACCTGGCGCTGTTCGTCCTGACGGGAAAACAGCATCGGCAAGAAAATCACCGCCAGCGCCACCAGCACCAAGGCACCGACCATGCGCTGCTTGTACGCCTTATCCAGCAAAGCCATTTGCCGCTTCCTCCGTGGAGTGCCGGGCCAGCCACTCAAGGGCCTCGGCGACACAATAAAATGATCCGAATAACAGAATCTCGTCGTCGCTCGTCGCCTGCGCGCACTGCCCTTCCAGGGCAGCGGCCACGCTGTCATAGGACGTAACCGAGGCGCCAAGGTTCTGCAACGCCGCGTGCAACTGAGCTACCGGCCGTGCCCGCGGCGAATCCAGCGGCGCGACGGCCCAATGCTGGACACTAGCATTCAATTCATCGACAACACCATCCAGGTCCTTGTCCGCCAACAACCCGAACACCGCCAGACGCTTGCCGGCCGGCGGTCGACTGGCCAGACGCCGAGCCAGATATTCTGCCGCGTGAGGGTTGTGCCCCACGTCCAGCAGCAGATTCAGACGCTTGCCCTGCCAGTCGAACTGCCGACGATCAAGACGACCGACGATCCGCGTCGCTTTCAACGCTTCAATAATCTGCGCATCCACCCAAGGCAAACCGAGCAGAAGGTAAGCCTGCAACGCCAGTGCAGCGTTTTCCATCGGCAGATCGAGCAATGGCAGATCGTGCAATTCGACCGCACGCCCTTGGGCGTCAATGCCGCGCCATTGCCAGTTGTGATCGGTGATACCGAGGTCGAAATCGCGCCCACGCAGGAAAAACGGGCAATTGAGCTCGCGCGCCTTATCCAGCAGAGGTTGAGGAGGATTCAGATCGCCGCACAGTGCAGGCGCGCCCTGGCGAAAGATTCCGGCCTTTTCGAAGGCCACGGATTCGCGGGTATCACCCAGGTAATCCGCATGGTCGACACCAATGCTGGTGACGAGCGCTATATCGGCATCCACCACGTTGACTGTGTCCAGGCGCCCGCCCAGGCCGACTTCCAGCACCACTGCATCGAGACCGGCCTGTTGAAACAGCCAGAACGCCGCCAGGGTGCCCATTTCGAAGTAAGTCAGGGATGTTTCGCCGCGACCCGCCTCGACCGCGGCAAAGGCTTCGCACAGCTGCGCGTCAGTGGCTTCGACGCCATTGACCTGCACCCGCTCGTTGTAACGCAGCAGGTGCGGAGAATTGTAGACACCCACGTTCAGGCCCTGCGACCGCAGCAATGAAGCCACGAAGGCGCAGGTAGACCCTTTGCCGTTGGTGCCGGTGACCGTGATCACCCGAGGCGCCGGCTTGCCCAGCCCCATGCGGGACGCTACCTGTTGCGAACGCTCCAACCCCATGTCGATGGCCGAAGGATGCAACTGTTCAAGGTAGGCGAGCCACTCGCCAAGGGTGCGCTCGATCATAGGTTCGCAGGTACCGGTGGGACCACGATCGGCTCGACTGGAGCGGCGACGAATTTAGGTGTCGGCTTGCCGGTCAGTTGTGCCAGCAGGTTGCCCAGACGTGGACGCAGTTCCTGACGAGGGATGATCATGTCGATCGCGCCGTGCTCCAGCAGGAACTCGCTGCGCTGGAAGCCTTCCGGCAGTTTTTCACGAACGGTTTGCTCGATCACGCGCGGGCCGGCGAAACCGATCAGGGCTTTCGGTTCACCGACGATCACGTCGCCGAGCATTGCCAGACTGGCGGAAACACCACCGTAGACTGGGTCGGTCAGCACCGAGATGAACGGAATGCCTTCTTCGCGCAGACGTGCCAGCACCGCGGAGGTCTTGGCCATTTGCATCAGGGAGATCAGCGCTTCCTGCATCCGTGCACCGCCGGAAGCGGAGAAGCAGATCATCGGGCAACGGTTTTCCAGGGCGTAGTTGGCGGCGCGCACAAAGCGCTCACCGACGATGGCACCCATCGAGCCACCCATGAAGGAGAATTCGAAAGCCGACACCACGACCGGCATGCCCAGCAAGGTGCCGCTCATGGAGATCAGTGCGTCTTTTTCGCCGGTCTGCTTTTGCGCAGCGGTCAGGCGATCCTTGTACTTCTTGCCGTCACGGAATTTCAGACGGTCAACCGGCTCCAGGTCCGCGCCCAGTTCGGCACGACCTTCAGCGTCGAGGAAGATGTCGATGCGCGCACGTGCGCCGATACGCATGTGGTGGTTGCACTTGGGGCAAACGTCCAGGGTCTTTTCCAGCTCCGGACGATACAACACCGCCTCGCAAGACGGGCATTTGTGCCACAGACCTTCAGGCACCGAGCTCTTCTTGACCTCGGAACGCATGATCGAAGGGATCAGTTTGTCTACTAACCAGTTGCTCATGCTTTCTTTCTCCAGTACCGGCGGCCCGAACGCTCTGGTTCGCAGCCCCGCGTATGCCCTTGAGCTAAATTCATGTGTGTAGCGATGATCGATGGATTGCCGGGTCAGCGAGACGCGACCTGCGTACAACCCAAAAATTCTCAGCCATGCCTGCTTTGTGCAGGTGCACCTCTTTTGTACAGAGCAGTGGACGGCGGCAGTCTGCCAGCCGTCACATCAACGTAGGAGCTGTCGAGTGAAACGAGGCTGCGATCTTTAGGATCAAAAGATCGCAGCCTCGTTTCACTCGACAGCTCCTACGCAGCTCCTACAACCGCTTTGATGAATGCCTGAATCTTTGCGTGATCCTTGATGCCCTTGCTCGCCTCTACCCCTCCGCTGACGTCCACCGCGTAAGGCCTAACCCGGGCGATCGCCTCGGCGACGTTATCTGGCGTCAAGCCGCCCGCCAGGATGATCGGCTTGCTCAAGCCTTGCGGTATCAGTGACCAGTCGAAGGCTTCACCGGTTCCACCGGGAACACCTTCGACATAGGCGTCGAGCAAAATACCGCTGGCACTTGGGTATGCGTCACAAGCCGCCGCGATGTCATCACCGGCCTTGACCCGCAATGCCTTGATGTACGGCCGGTGCCAGCCTTCGCAATCAGCGGCGGTTTCGTCGCCATGGAACTGCAACAGGTCCAGTGGCACGGCGTCGAGGATTTCCCCCAACTCGCAACGACTGGCGTTGACGAACAAACCCACGGTGGTCACGAACGGCGGCAAGGCCTTGATGATCGCCCTCGCCTGCTGGAACGTCACGGCCCGCGGGCTTTTGGCGTAGAACACAAATCCGATGGCATCGGCCCCGGCCTCAACCGCCGCCAACGCATCCTCTATGCGGGTAATCCCACAAATCTTGCTGCGAACGGCCGACATGTCGATAGAACCTCAGGGCAATTGCGGGAAAGTCCCGGATGGTATCAAAAGCGTTCGAAGGCGTCAGCCGTCAAGTTCCGAGAAGCCGGTGAGGAAGTGCGGGCCGATGTAACGCTCGGGCAATTCGAACTCGTCGCGATACTCGACCTGCACCAGATACAGGCCAAACGGATGGGCCGTCACCCCGCCGGAACGACGAACGCGACTCTCCAGCACCTCTTTCATCCACTCCACGGGACGCTCGCCAGCACCGATGGTCATCAAGACGCCTGCGATGTTGCGCACCATGTGGTGCAGGAACGCGCTGGCACGGATATCCAGCACGATCATTTTGCCATGGCGGGTAACGCGCAGGTGATGCAGCTCCTTGATCGGCGACTTGGCCTGGCACTGGCCGGCGCGGAAAGCGCTGAAGTCGTGGGTGCCGACCAGGTACTGAGCGGCCTCGGACATGCGCTCGACGTCCAGCGGGCGGTGGTTCCAGGTGATTTCTTCGTTCAGGTGCGCCGGGCGGATCTGATCGTTGTAGATCACGTAGCGATAGCGCCGGGCGATGGCTTTGAACCGCGCATGGAAATGCGCCGGCATGACCTTGGCCCAGCTGACGCTGATGTCGTGCGGCAAGTTGATGTTGGCACCCATGACCCAGGCCTTCATCGAGCGCTCGACCTGGGTGTCGAAATGCACCACTTGGCCGCAAGCATGCACACCGGCGTCGGTGCGCCCGGCGCAATGCAGCGACACGGGTGAGTCGGCGACTTTGGACAAAGCCTTTTCAAGAAGCTCCTGCACCGTGTCCACACCGGAGGCCTGACGTTGCCAGCCGCGATAACGCGAACCTTTGTACTCAACGCCCAACGCGATCCGGAAAAAGCCGTCGGCCGCCATTTCGGCGGCCGGATTATCTATATTTGCCAAGGGGTGACAGCCTACTGATCTACGCAAAGGCAGGCATTATAAGGCCGCCGGACCGGGATGCCAGCGTAACTGTGACACGGCGTTGAATGTACCAACCCCATCGCATCCCCCAAACAAAAACGGCAGCCTTGACGGGCTGCCGTTTTGTTTACGCCTTACCGACGATTCACGCCAGACGCGAGAGCATTTCCTTGGCTTCGCTCTTCTGCCCCGCATCGCCCTCGGTCACCACCTCATTGAGGATGTCCCGAGCGCCGTCGTTGTCGCCCATGTCGATGTAGGCCTGGGCCAGGTCGAGTTTAGTGGCGACTTCGTCGGTGCCAGAGAGGAAATCGAGCTCATCGTCCGCAGAGGCAAAAGCGTCTTCTTCGGTGAAGCTCGGCTCGCCAAGGCTCTGGGACAAACGATCCAGCTCGGCATTGACGTCGTTGAGTTCGTTTTCAAAGGCGTCAGGCTTATCCGGGGTGGCGTCCATTTCATCGGCCAGCGACAGATCGAAGTCAGCCGGCAACTCCAGGTCGTCGAGCGGCGCCTCAGTCGCGACCGGCGCTTCAGTGACAGTCGGCACTTCAGCGGCAGGCAAGTCCTTGAGGTCGTCATCCAGACTCAGCAGGAAGTCGTCTTCAGCCAGGGTTTCTGGCGAAGCATCGCCACCCAGGTCCATGTCCAGGTCGAAGTCCGACAGATCGTCGAGGCTTTCCTTGATTTCAGTCTGTTGTTGCAACACCGACTCAAAGCTCAGGTCGTCGTCCAGCGGAAACTCGTCCAGCTCAGCCAGAGACTCTGGTTCTGGCTCAGGCTGTGGTTGCGGTGCTGGCTCGACTGCAACCGCAGGCGTGATCGGAGTAGCCGCTTCCAGATCGTCGAGACTCAGATCGAAAGCACTGTCAAAGTCAGCCAGTGCCGGTTCCGGGGCTTGCGGCTCGTCCAGCAGCAGCTCCTTGACGTACTGCGCGTCCAGCTCGGCGGCGACAGCCGCGGCGGCCAGACCACCCACCGCCGCAACCACCATGGCCGGGAAACGGCTTTTCAGCTGTTCGACCCGGGCGAAGTTGTCGCCGTTGGCCACCAGTTGACGCTCCTGAGCGACGAACGCATCGCGATCGCCCTGCTGACCGTAGACTTCCATCAGCTTCAGGCGCAGGTCGCTGCGTTGCGGCTCTTGCTTGATAGCGTCTTCCAGCAACGCGGCAGCCTGATTCAGGCGACCGGCCGCGATGTGCGACTGTGCCTGGGCCAAGACGTCGTCAGAGCGTTCGGCGGCAGGCGCAACCAACGGTGCAGCGATCGGTGGCGTCACCACAACCGGGGCAATCACTGGTGCAGGTGCAGGCGTTGGTGCGGTCGCGAGTTTCACGCTTGGCGGTGGAACTTCCAGACCTTCGAAGCTGCTTTCCGGCAGGTCGAGGTCGGCGGAGAACTCTTGCTCCTCAGCCAAGGCACGGGCCATGCGCAGATGTTTTTCTGCTTCTTGCTGAGCTTTGCGGCGACGAGCCAGCAACAGCAGCAAGAGCAGCAGAACCACCGCACCGCCACCCACCAGACCCAGCAGGATCGGGTTGGTCAGCAGTTCGTTGAATTTCTGCTCGTCGGACGCCACAGGCGTCGGCTCGACGACTGGCGCCGGAACGACTTCCGGTGCAGCAGCCTCTGGCGCAGGAGCCGCCGGAGCCGGGTCCGCAGGCGTTGCCGCAGGATTGGCCGCAAGTTCCGCCGACATCGCCGGAGCGGTCGTAGCCGCCGGTGCGCCCGCGCCGCCTTCGGCTTGCAGCTTGGCCAACTGATTATTCTTCAGTTCGATCAGGCGCTGCAGCTTGTCCAGCTGGCTTTGCAGGTCGTTCATGCGGCTTTTCAGTTCAGCGTTGTCACGGCGAGCCGTGTCGAGGCTTTCCTGGGTCACGGCCAGCTTGTTGCTCAAGGCTTTCGCGTCACCGGCAGCACCTTTGCCACGGCCCTTGCCGGTGTCGGCAGAGACCAGGCTCAGCTTGTCCGTGGCGACTTGCGACGAAGCGCCGTCACCGCGAGCACGCTTGGTGGCATCGAGTTGCTGCTGCCCGCTTCCGGGCTTCGCCACATAGCGACGACCGTGGCGCCATGCAGAGTTCTGCGCCGCGACTTCAGCGATGGCCTTGGGTTGCGGCAGGCTGGCGCTTTGCACCTGATCCGGCAGACGCAGCACCTGGCCGGTTTTCAGCCGATTGATGTTGCCGTCGATAAAGGCATCCGGGTTCAGCGCCTGGATGGCCAGCATGGTTTGCTGGATCGATCCACCGCTACGCGCCTTCGCGGCGATTTCCCATAGGGTATCGCGCGACGTGGTGGTGTATTGCGTCGATTTGGTCGCGCCGGTGACTGGCGCGGTCACCGCCTGGGCTGGCGCCGGTTGCGCGGCGGCATCGGCGGTTTGCGGCGAGAATTTGGACGGATCGAGCAGCACGCTGTAATCACGCAGCAAACGACCGCTTGGCCACATCACCTGAACCAGGAATTTCACCATCGGTTCGGACAACGGTTTGCTGGAGGTGATGCGCAGGATGCTTTTGCCGCTGGCGTTAAGCACCGGCGTGAAAGTCAGGTCGTTGAGGAACGCCTGACGGTCGACACCAGCCTTGGCGAAATCTTCGGGCGAGGCCAGGCTCGGCACCACTTCGGCAGCCGTGAGGTCCTTGACGTCGAGCAACTCGATTTCTGCTACCAGAGGCTGGTTCAGCGTCGATTTCAGGGTCAATTCCCCAAGCCCGAGGGCATGCGCCATACCGGAGGACAGCGCCGAGGCGGCCGCTATTGCTAACACCAGTTTGCGAACTTGAACCATAGCCTCATCCTTTGTTTGAACATTCCTCGGCCAGCGAGAAGGTGTTGATTGCCGCTGCCGTAAGGCGTTGCGCGCGACGGCGAAGGGTCGTCGCGCGCGATCGTTTCATTCATGCGACGAAAGCCCTGCGGGATGGCTCGCCTCAAGCATTCCAGCCAAACACAGTGTTCGGCTGGAACCACTAGAAAAAATTGTTGCCAAGTATCTTTTACAGCAGGTCTTTTATCAACAATTCAGCCACCTGCACAGCATTGAGCGCGGCGCCTTTGCGTACGTTATCTGACGTCAGCCACACGTTAAGTTCCGCCGGGTCGTCGATCCCGCTGCGAACCCGACCAACGTAAACCACGTCCTGCCCTACCGCATCGCCTACCGGAGTCGGGTAATCGCCCGCCTCGACCAGCTCGATACCGGGCGCCGCTTCCAGTGCCGCGTTGACTTTCGCCAGGTCGACAGCGCTCGATGACTGCAAGGTCACGCTATAGCTATCGCCAAAAAACACCGGGGCTTGAATGCAAGTGACGGAAATCTTTAATAAAGGCAGCGACAAGACCTGACGCAGCTCGCGCACCAGACGCTTTTCCAGCAGCGTATGACCCTGAGCATCGGGCGCACCGACTTGCGCCAACAGGTTAAAAGCCATCTGCCGATCGAAGAATGCCGGCTCCAGCGGACGCACGTTGAGCAGTTCGGCGGTTTGCCGGGCGAGCTCGCTGACGGCTTCGCGGCCCTGGGCGGATACCGCCAGGCACGCCGTCAGGCTGATGCGTTGCAGGTCGAGCAAGTCGAGCAGCGGCGCCAGCACCACCGCCAGCGCTGTCGCCGAAGGGCTTGGGCTACTGACCTGGAAGGGCTTTTTCAGGCCAGCCAGAACTGCAGCATTGGCCTCGGGCACCACTTGCGGCGCCTGATCGGCAGGCAACGCGCCGGACAGATCGATCAGCGAGCAACCGGCGGCCGTAGCACGCGGGGCGAAACTGAGGGTCACCGCCGGGCCGGCGGCGAAGAACACCAATTGGACTTTGCTGAAGTCGAACTCATCGACTTCGCGCACCCGCACGTTCTTGCCGCGAAACGGCACCGAGTGTCCGGCCGATTCACTGCTCGCCAGCAGGTGCAGATTGCCGACCGGAAAGTCGCGCTCTTCGAGAATCTGGACGAGTGTTTCGCCGACAGTACCGGTGGCGCCGATCACGGCAATATCGAAGGACTGGCTCATGGTTCTACCTCTGGCGAAACGGGGGGAGCGGCACTTTACCGGGTGGTTGGCGGTGAGGCAACGAATGGGGAAGCCTTGTAGCAGCTGCCGAAGGCTGCGTTCGAGGACGAAGTCCTCGTCATGGCGATCCCGATCATTCAGGCAAAGCGCGCACGAAGGGTTTACGACTGCTGCGCAGCCGGACGCAGGCTTCGCCAGCTGCTACAGAAGTTGGATGGCGCGCATAAAAAACCCGCACCTCTTTCAAGGCGCGGGTTCTTTCATTGCATCAATCGATCAACGCTCAAGCAGGATCCGCAGCATGCGACGCAGCGGCTCGGCCGCGCCCCACAGCAGTTGGTCGCCGACGGTGAAGGCTCCGACGAATTGCGAACCCATGTTCAGCTTGCGCAGACGACCGACCGGCACGTTCAGGGTGCCGGTGACTTTCGTCGGGCTCAGCTCCTGCATGCTGATTTCACGGTTGTTCGGCACCAGCTTGACCCAAGGGTTGTGCTGGCTGATCAGTCCTTCGATGTCGGCGATCGGCACGTCTTTGTTCAGCTTGATGGTCAGTGCCTGGCTGTGGCAACGCATGGCGCCGATGCGCACGCAGATGCCGTCCACCGGGATCGGGCTCTTGAAGCGACCGAGGATCTTGTTGGTCTCGGCCTGGGCCTTCCACTCTTCACGGCTCTGGCCGTTCGGCAGTTCCTTGTCGATCCACGGGATCAGGCTGCCGGCCAGCGGTACGCCGAAGTTTTCGGTCGGGTACGCGTCGCTGCGCATGGCTTCGGCAACACGGCGGTCGATGTCGAGGATCGCGCTGGCCGGATCGGCCAGTTGATCGGCGACAGCACCGTGGGTCACACCCATTTGCTTGATCAGCTCACGCATGTGCTGCGCGCCGCCACCGGAGGCCGCCTGATAGGTCATGGCGCTCATCCACTCCACCAGGCCGGCTTCGAACAAGCCGCCCAGGCCCATCAGCATCAGGCTGACGGTGCAGTTGCCGCCGATGTAGTTCTTGGTGCCCGCGTCGAGCTGCTGGTCGATGACCTTGCGGTTCACCGGGTCCAGCACGATCACCGCGTCATCCTGCATGCGCAGGCTGGAAGCGGCATCGATCCAGTAACCCTGCCAGCCGGCTTCGCGCAGCTTCGGGAACACTTCGCTGGTGTAGTCGCCACCCTGGCAGGTCAGAATCACGTCGAGGGTTTTCAGCTCTTCAATGCTGTAAGCGTCCTTGAGCGGAGCAATGTCCTTGCCCACGGACGGGCCTTGGCCACCGACATTGGAAGTGGTGAAAAACACCGGCTCGATAAGATCGAAATCCTGCTCTTCCAGCATCCGCTGCATGAGCACGGAACCGACCATGCCGCGCCAACCGATCAGACCTACACGTTTCATCGCAACTACACCTTCTTGAAAAGTGGGCCGCTGCTTTCAAGGTTGAAAATTGCAGCGGGCCAGAGAGATTACAGATTCCGCAGCGCGGCGACTACTGCGTCGCCCATTTCCTGCGTACCGACCTTGGTGCAACCAGCCGACCAGATGTCGCCCGTACGCAGGCCTTGATCCAAAACCAGGCTCACGGCCTTCTCGATGGCATCGGCCGCATCCTGCAGATTGAAGCTGTAACGCAGCATCATCGACACCGACAAAATGGTCGCCAACGGGTTGGCAATGCCCTTGCCAGCGATGTCTGGCGCCGAACCGTGGCACGGCTCGTACATGCCTTTGTTGTTGGCATCCAGCGACGCCGACGGCAGCATGCCGATGGAACCAGTGAGCATCGACGCTTCGTCGGAAAGAATATCGCCGAACAGGTTGTCGGTGACGATCACGTCGAACTGCTTCGGCGCACGCACCAGTTGCATGGCGGCGTTGTCGACGTACATGTGGCTCAGTTCGACGTCCGGGTAGTCCTTGGCCACTTGCTCGACGATTTCACGCCACAGCTGGCTGGAGGCCAGCACGTTGGCCTTGTCCACCGAGCACAGCTTCTTGCCGCGCACGCGCGCCATGTCGAAACCGACACGGGCGATACGGCGGATTTCAGTTTCGCTGTATGGCAGCGTGTCGTAGGCCTGACGCTCGCCGTTTTCCAACTCGCGCACGCCACGTGGCGCGCCGAAGTAGATACCGCCGGTCAGTTCACGGACGATCAGGATGTCCAGGCCGGCAACGATTTCCGCCTTCAGGCTGGAAGCCTCGGCCAGTTGCGGGTACAGGATCGCCGGACGCAGGTTGCCGAACAGGCCCAGTTGCGCACGGATTTTCAGCAGACCGCGCTCAGGGCGGATGTCACGCTCGATGGTGTCCCATTTCGGGCCGCCCACGGCGCCCAGCAGCACAGCATCGGCTGCGCGTGCACGGGCCAGGGTTTCGTCGGCCAGCGGCACGCCGTGCTTGTCGATGGCGGCGCCACCGATCACGTCATGGCTCAGTTCGAAGCCCAGGCTGTACTTGTCGTTCGCCAGCTCCAGCACCTTGACCGCTTCGGCCATGATTTCCGGGCCAATACCGTCGCCTGGGAGAATCAGAATCTGCTTGCTCATGCTTTCCTCATGTCATCAGTCGGCGCACTCGCGAGTGCGCCCGGAAAAATTCTATCGTTCAGCCATCAGCACCAGCACATCGGTGCTGAACGAACCATCGGCCTCAATCTCAAAATATTCGCGCACTTCGTTGCCCATCGATTGCTGCAACTCGAGGATCGCCGCGCGCATCACCTGCGGCGTGCGCATGCGCTCGACCCAGGAGGTGTACTCCAGGCGCAACCGTTGACGCGTGGTGCTGCGGGTATGCAACCCCGCTTCGCTGACCTGACGCAACCACTCGCCCGCAGAATAATCGCGCACGTGGCTGGTGTCGCGCAGCACTTCGACGCTTTGCAGGTAAGTGTCGAACAACGGGCTGCCCGGCGACAACACATCGATGAACGCCGCCACCCCGCCCGGCTTCAGCACCCGGCGAACTTCGCGCAGGGCCACGCCGAGGTCGCTCCAATGGTGCGCCGAATAGCGGCTGAAGACGAAATCGAACTCGCCATCGGCGAACGGCAGACGCTCGGCGGCGCCGTTGACCGTGGTCACATTGCTCAAACCCCGGTCGATCGCGGCGGCGGCGACCACATCGAGCATCTGCTGGGACAGGTCGTAAGCGACTACTTCCTTGACCAGCGAGGCCACATGAAAACTCACATGACCGGCGCCGCAACCCAGGTCCAGTACCCGGGCATCGCCCTGCCCCGCCAGTTCAGCCTGTAGCAGTGCGAACTCGGTGCCTTGAGCGTGTACGGCGCTGCTCAGGTAAGCAGAGGCCTGCTCACCGAATTGCTTTTGGACTACCTGACTGTGCTGGGCGTTGCTGGTCATCGGGACTTCCTTTTGGGTTGCTGGTTTTCAAGATCAAAAGATCGCAGCCTTCGGCAGCTCCTACATGGAATGGCATGCACCTGTAGGAGCTGCCGAAGGCTGCGATCTTTTCAACGGTCACCTCAAAACATCACGCGTCGCGAAACAACCACGGCTGGCTCGCGCGGTGCTTGGCTTCAAACGTGGCAATCGCCTCGTGATCCTGCAAAGTCAGGCCGATATCGTCCAGGCCATTGAGCAGGCAGTGCTTGCGGAAGGCATCGATCTCGAAACTCAGCACTTTGCCGTCCGGACGGGTCACGGTCTGGGCCTGCAGATCGATCTGCAACTGGTAGCCCGGGTTCGCTTCAACCTGCTTGAACAGCTCATCGACTTCAGCATCACTCAAGATGATCGGCAGCAAGCCGTTCTTGAAGCTGTTGTTGAAGAAGATGTCGGCGTAACTCGGCGCGATGATGCTGCGGAAACCGTACTCTTCCAGCGCCCACGGCGCGTGCTCGCGGCTGGAGCCGCAACCGAAGTTCTCGCGGGCCAGCAACACGCTGGCGCCTTGATAACGCTCGGCATTGAGGACGAAGTCCTTGTTCAGCGGGCGCTTGGAGTTGTCCTGATAGGGCTGGCCAACGTCCAGATAACGCCACTCATCGAACAGGTTCGGACCGAAACCGGTGCGTTTGATCGACTTCAAGAACTGCTTCGGGATGATCTGGTCGGTGTCGACGTTGGCACGATCCAAAGGCGCGACAAGACCAGTGTGCTGGGTAAAAGCTTTCATGCTGCGCTCCTTTAGATCAATTCACGGACGTCGACGAAACGACCGTTCACAGCGGCGGCGGCGGCCATGGCCGGGCTGACGAGGTGGGTACGACCACCGGCGCCCTGACGGCCTTCGAAGTTACGGTTGGAGGTCGATGCGCAATGCTCGCCCGATTCCAAACGGTCCGGGTTCATCGCCAGGCACATCGAGCAGCCAGGCTCACGCCATTCAAAACCGGCCTCGATAAAAATCTTGTCCAGACCTTCGGATTCGGCCTGAGCCTTCACCAGCCCCGAACCCGGCACCACGATGGCCTGCTTGATGGTCGAAGCCACTTTGCGGCCCTTGGCGATCACCGCGGCGGCGCGCAGGTCTTCGATCCGCGAGTTGGTGCAGGAACCGATGAATACGCGGTCCAGCTGAATGTCGGTGATCGCCTGATTGGCGGTCAAACCCATGTATTTCAAGGCGCGTTCGATGGAGTCACGCTTGACCAGGTCCATTTCCTTGGC
Source organism: Pseudomonas sp. B21-019 (assembly GCF_024749225.1). Taxonomy (NCBI): domain Bacteria; kingdom Pseudomonadati; phylum Pseudomonadota; class Gammaproteobacteria; order Pseudomonadales; family Pseudomonadaceae; genus Pseudomonas; species Pseudomonas sp. B21-019. The sequence continues at coordinate 2,300,563 of NZ_CP087193.1, read as the reverse complement.
CGGATCCGGTACGTTCTGATCCACGGCCAACACCATCTCAGGCGAGGTGCCCCAGCTGACTTGCGGCTTGATCTGAGAGGCATCGAGCTCGACGACGGTGTCGAACTTGGCATCGGCGTCGGAGACCAGGTCTTTCCAGGCTTCGACGGCCAAATCCCATTCCGCGCCCTTCGGAGCAAATGGACGGCCCTTGACGTAAGCCACGGTTTTTTCGTCGGCGGCCACCAGGCCAACACGGGCGCCGGCTTCGATGGACATGTTGCAGATGGTCATGCGGCCTTCAACGGACAAGTCGCGAATCGCGCTACCGGCGAATTCGATGGCGTGGCCATTACCGCCGGCGGTGCCGATCTTGCCGATCACGGCGAGGACGATGTCCTTGGCAGTCACGCCGAACGGCAATTTGCCCTCGACCAACACCAGCATGTTCTTCATTTTCTTGGCGACCAGGCACTGAGTGGCGAGCACGTGCTCGACCTCGGAGGTGCCGATACCGTGAGCCAGGGCACCGAATGCGCCGTGGGTCGAGGTGTGGGAGTCGCCGCAGACCACGGTCATGCCCGGCAAGGTGGCGCCCTGCTCCGGGCCGATGACGTGGACGATGCCTTGTCGGACGTCATTCATCTTGAATTCGACGATGCCGTATTCGTCACAGTTATCGTCGAGGGTCTGAACCTGCAAACGCGAGACCTGGTCGACGATCGCCTCGATGCCGCCCTTGCGCTCCGGGGTGGTCGGTACGTTGTGGTCCGGGGTCGCGATGTTGGCATCGATGCGCCAAGGCTTGCGCCCGGCCAGACGCAGGCCCTCGAAGGCTTGCGGCGAGGTCACTTCGTGGATGATGTGACGATCGATGTAGATCAGCGCAGAGCCATCGTCGCGCTGCTTGACCAAATGCGAATCCCAGAGCTTGTCGTAGAGCGTTTTGCCGGCCATCAGACGGTTTCCTCATCAGCTTGTTTCTATGCCCCGGATCTTGAGTAATTCAATAACCCCTTGGCTTGTGAGGTCGATCCTAGGGGGTTACATTAAATAACTCAAATTCATATTTTTTATGCTTTGCATAACCAACTGGAATGTCACTGAGACCTCATTATGGACCTCGCCAACCTCAACGCTTTTATCGCGATTGCCGAGACCGGAAGCTTCTCCGGCGCCGGCGAACGGCTGCACCTGACGCAACCGGCCATCAGCAAGCGCATCGCCGGGCTGGAGCAGCAATTGAAGGTGCGACTGTTCGATCGACTGGGCCGGGAAGTCGGCCTGACCGAAGCCGGCCGCGCCCTGCTGCCACGGGCCTATCAGATCCTCAATGTACTGGATGACACCCGCCGCGCCCTGACCAACCTGACCGGCGAAGTCACCGGCCGTCTGACATTGGCCACCAGCCATCACATCGGCCTGCACCGTTTGCCACCCTTATTAAGGGAGTTCACCCGACGTTACCCGCAGGTGGCGCTGGATATTCAGTTTCTCGACTCGGAAGTGGCTTACGAAGAAATCCTTCATGGCCGCGCTGAACTGGCGGTCATCACCCTTGCACCGGAACCTCACACATTGGTCAAGGCCACGCCCGTGTGGGACGACCCGCTGGATTTCGTGGCCGCCCCGGAGCATCCGCTGATCAGCAACGGCGCAGTCAGCCTGGCGGACATTGCCCTGCACCCCGCGGTTTTCCCCGGTGGCAACACCTTTACCCACCATATCGTGCAGCGCCTGTTCGAGGCCCAGGGCCTGACGCCGAACATCGCCATGAGCACGAACTATCTGGAAACCATCAAGATGATGGTCTCGATCGGCCTGGCCTGGAGCGTTTTGCCGCGCACCATGCTGGATGATCAAGTGGCGCGCATACCTTTGCCGGGCATACAACTCACTCGCCAGCTAGGCTATATCCTGCACACCGAACGGACGCTGTCGAACGCGGCAAAGGCCTTCATGGCTTTGCTGGATGCACAAATCGATCAGCCAGGGACTCGCGGCTAAGCTGTGCTTCTTCTTTTGTGCTACGCCTATAGAGCCCCAAAACCCTGTGCCTAACGCCCAACTCAGCCCAAGGCCTGTCATCCATGCCCAAATCTGTTGAACGTATGCCGCCAATGCCGCGAATTCAGGCAATTGACCCAAAACGGTCCGAGCAGAGCTGGGAAAGCGCCCCACAGTTGCTCGCGGCCCTCAACGGTGCCCGGCTGGGCGCCTGGTATTGGGACATCGAGCGCGGGCAGATAAGCTGGTCACGGGGCACTCAGGCGTTGTTCGGCTTCGATCCCCGACAACCGTTGCCCGAGGATCTGGAATACCTCGACCTGCTGCCCCAGGAGGATCGGGCGAAAGCCATCCGCGCCTTCAATGCAGTGATCGCCGGCGCTCCGCTGGAGCAGGCCATGCACCACCGCATCCGCTGGCCCGACGGCAGCCTGCACTGGCTGGAAATCAACGGCAGCCTGCTACCGGACAAAAACGGCCGGCCACGAATGATCGGGGTCATCCGTGAAATCACCCACCAGCGCCAGCGTGAACAAGCGCTGAGCAGCTCGGAAAAACGCTTCGCCACGCTGTTTCACCTGTGCCCGAACATGGTGCTGCTGACCCGTCAGGAAGACGGCCTGATCAGCGAAGCCAACCAGTATTTCGAAAGCCTGTTCGGCTGGCCGGTGCAAGATGCTATCGGCCGAACCACGCTGGAGCTTGGTCTTTGGGTCAACCCGGAGCAACGGGCGGAACTGGTCAAGGCCACCAAGGCCAAAGGTGAGCTGATCAACATGGAGGTGCAATTTCGCGCCAGCAATGGGCAGATTCACGACGGCATTCTCAGCGCGCAAAAAGTCGAGCTCGAAGGCCAGCCCTATCTGCTGAGCACATTCCTTGACACCACCGAACGCAAAATCGCCGAGCACGCCCTCAAAGACAGCCAGGAACGCCTCGACCTGGCCCTGGATTCAGCGCAACTCGGCACCTGGGACTGGCACATCCCCAGCGGCATGCTTTATGGCTCGGCGCGGGCCGCTCAGCTGCACGGGCTGGAGCCCAAACCCTTCCATGAGTCCTTCGATGCGTTTTTCGAAGGTGTACCCGGCGAAGAACGCGACACCATGCGCGACGCTTACCGCAGCTTACGTGAAGGCCCGGCCGGCAATTATCAACTGACCTACCGCGTGCAGCTGCCGGACGGCAGTTCGCGCTACCTGGAAAGCCGCGCCAGACTCTACCGCGATGATGACGGCAACCCGCTGCGCATGGCCGGCACATTGCTGGACATCACCGAGCAAGTAGAGCGCGAACAGCAACTGATAGCGTCGGAGGAGAAATTCGCCACGTTGTTCCAGGTCAGCCCCGACCCGATCTGCGTCACGCGCCAGGACACCGGCCACTTCATCGAGATCAACTCCAGCTTCACCCAGACGTTCGGCTGGAGCACCACCGACGTCATCGGTCGCAGCGCCGACGAAATCGGCCTGTGGGACGCCTCGGCGAAAAGCCTGCAAAGGATCGAGCGAGTCATCCGCGAACAGGGCCTGAACAATGTGGCGATCATCGTTCAACACAAGGACGGGCAATCCCTGACCTGCGTGATCTCCAGCCGCCAGATCAGCGTCGGCGACCAGCCGTGCATCGTCACCACCCTGCGCGACATCACCCAACAGCAACGCTCGGAAGCGGCGCTCAAGGCCAGCGAAGAGAAGTTCGCCAAGGCCTTCCACTCAAGCCCCGACGCCATCACCATTACCGAGCGCGACACTGGACGCTATCTGGAGGTTAACGATGGCTTCTGCCGCCTGACCGGCTACCGTGCCGATGAAGTGGTGGGCCGCACGGTGTATCAGGTCGGCATCTGGGCCGAGGAGAAACAACGCTCGGCGTTGTTGGCCGAACTACAGATCAAGGGCCGGGTTCACCACCTGGAAATGCTCGGGCGCAACAAGCGCGGCGAGTTGCTGACCGTCGAAGTCTCGGTGGAGCCGATCACCCTCAACGAAACCGCCTGCCTGCTGCTGACCGCCCGGGACGTCAGCCTGCTGAAAAATGCCGAAGCACAGATCCGTCACCTGGCCTACCACGACCCGTTGACCAATCTGCCGAACCGCGCGCTGCTGATGGACCGCCTGAGCCAGCAGATCGCCCTGCTCAAACGCCACAACCTGCGCGGCGCCCTGATGTTCCTCGATCTGGACCACTTCAAGCACATCAACGACTCCCTCGGCCACCCGGTGGGCGATACGGTGCTGAAAATCATCACCGCGCGCCTTGAAGCCAGCGTACGCATGGAAGACACCGTCGCACGCCTGGGCGGCGATGAATTCGTGGTGCTGCTCAGCGGCCTGGAAGGCTCGCGCAGCGACGTCAGCGCTCAAGTCCGGGAACTGGCGGACACCTTGCGCGAACTGCTGTCCGAACCGATGTTCCTCGACGGACAGCGCCTGCAAGTGACGCCGAGCATCGGCATCGCGCTGATCCCCGACCACGGCTCGACCCCGACCGACCTGCTCAAGCGCGCCGATATCGCCCTCTATCGCGCCAAGGACTCGGGCCGCAACACCACGCAGATGTATCACAACACCATGCAGAAGGCCGCCAGCGAACGCCTGCGCATGGAAACCGACCTGCGCCTGGCCCTTTCCCGGGGTGAATTCAGCGTGCAATACCAGCCTCAGGTGGACGCCCGCAACAACCGCATTACCGGCGCCGAAGCCCTGGTGCGCTGGCACCATCCGCAACTGGGCGCGCAATCGCCGACCGAGTTCATCAAGGTGCTGGAAGACAGCGGGCTGATTCTGGAAGTCGGCACGTGGATCCTCGACGAAGCCTGCGCGGCCTTCAAACGCCTGATCGCCAAAGGTCTGATCGACCCGCTCAATTTCAGCCTGTGCGTGAATATCAGCCCGCGACAATTCCGTCAGAACGACTTCGTCGAACGCATCGAGCACAGCCTCGGCAGCCACGACCTGCCCTGCTCGCTACTGAAACTGGAAATCACCGAAGGCATCGTCATCCAGAACCTGGACGACACCATCAGCAAAATGCGACGCCTGAAAAAACTCGGCGTGAGCTTTGCCATGGACGATTTCGGTACCGGATACTCCTCGCTGACCTACCTCAAGCGCCTGCCGGTCGACACCCTGAAAATCGACCAGTCGTTCATCCGCGACGCCACCACCGACCCCAACGACGCCGAAATCATTCGCGCCATCGTCGCCATGGCCCGCAGCCTGGAGCTGGAAGTGATTGCCGAAGGGGTCGAAACCCTGGAGCAGCTGGAGTTCTTGCAGGGGCTGGGCTGCCATTTGTATCAGGGGTATCTGCACAGCCGGCCGTTGCTGGTCGAGGAGTTTCAGAAACTGCTCAAATAAACCCGTAGCAGCTCCGCATTCGACTGTAGCAGCTGTCGAGCCTGTGAGGCTGCGTTCGGCTGCGAAGCAGTCGTAATCCAGTCAATACCATTTACCTGAAAGAACGCGGTGGCAGGTTTTGCGACTGCTACGCAGCCGAACGCAGCCTCGCGGGCTCGGCAGCTGCTACAAATAGGTGTAAATCTTATTCAGGACGGGATAACGGACAAAAAAAGGGCGCCAGTGGATGGCGCCCTTCTCATTTGCTCTGACCGATTAGTGTTGCAGAGCCGGTTTTTTCGTCCCGTTGATCGGGATGCGTTTGGCTTTCGCTTCTTCCGGGATCACACGCAGCAGGTCGATACTCAACAAACCGTTGCGCAGTTCGGCGGCCCTGATTTCGATGTGGTCCGCCAGACGGAACGACAGTTTGAAGGCGCGCTGTGCGATGCCTTGATACAGATAGGTGACATCTTCGTCCGTGTCACGTTTGCCGCCACTAATGGTCAACACACCTTTTTCCACTTGCAGGTCCAGGTCTTCTTCCTGGAAACCGGCGGCCGCTACGACGATACGGTATTGGTCATCCCCGTATTTTTCAACGTTGTAAGGTGGATAGGTGCTGCCTGGCTCATTGCGCAGGGCGGTTTCGAACAGGTCGTTGAAACGGTCGAAACCTACCGAGGAACGGAACAGTGGAGCCAAGGAAAATGAAGTACTCATGATTCAAATCTCCTGAACATGTTCAGCAAGTTTTTTTGTCTCCGCGACCCGAATTCGGCATCGCGTAATCCTTACATAAGGACCGCTGACTGCTTTTCAAGAGATTTTTTTCTGTTTTTTTCAAGCGGATTCAAGCTGCTTCAGCTACCTGCAAACCCAGTAAACGCGAGACCTGATCCAGCTCGGTTTCACGACGCAAGACGCTGAACAACTCTACCGCTTCGGGATAATTGCGGGTCAGCATCGCCAGCCATTGTTTCAGGCGACCCGGCGATTGGCGTGGCGTCATCTGGGCCTTGGCTTGCAGCCAGAAGTCCTGAATCAGCGGCAGCAGCTCGGCCCAGGTCATCTCGACGACCTCCTCGCCGGCCCGCGCTGCGGCGATTTGCCGGGCCAGGTCCGGACGCGACACCAGGCCACGACCGAGCATGATGTCTTCGACGCCGCTGATCTCGCGGCAACGATGCCAGTCCTCGACGCTCCAGATGTCACCGTTGGCGAACACTGGCACCTTGACCACGTCCTGGACCCGCGGGATCCACTCCCAGTGAGCTGGCGGCTTGTAGCCATCCGTTTTGGTCCGCGCGTGAACCACGATGTGCGCCGCGCCGCCTTCGGCCAGGGCTGTGGCGCAAACCAGCGAACCATCGGGACTGTCGAAGCCCAGGCGCATTTTGGCGGTCACTGGAATGTGTGCGGGCACCGCACGGCGGACATGTTCGACGATTTCGTTGAGCAGCTCAGGCTCTTTGAGGAGAACGGCGCCACCGCGCGACTTGTTGACGGTCTTGGCCGGACAGCCGAAGTTCAGGTCGATGACTTCGGAACCCAACTCGCAGGCCAGTGCAGCGTTTTCCGCCAGGCACACCGGATCGGAACCGAGCAGCTGCACCCGCAGCGGCACGCCGGAGGCGGTACGGGCGCCGGTCAGCAGTTCCGGGCCGAATTTGTGGTAATAGGCAGGCGTGAGCAGCTGATCGTTGATCCGAATGAACTCGGTTACACACCAATCGATACCGCCCACACGGGTCAGCACGTCCCGCAGGATGTTGTCGACCAACCCCTCCATGGGCGCCAAAGCAATTTGCATGAAAAACACACTCGACGAAAAACGTGCGGCAGTTTACTGGTTTCGGCGTGCAGAAGGTATTTCGTCAGACCGGGCGGTGGCAAATGTGCGGACTGTGTCAGCTTGGAACTTGCAACGCCGAGCCGTAGCCCTCGATGAATTCCGCCGGCATGCGCTTGGGCTTGCCAGTCGACAGTTCGATGCACACGAACGTGGTCTGCGCCCGCAGCAACGTCGAGTTGTCACTGGGGCGGATCAGCTGGAAGTGTCGGGTCATTTTCAGGCGCTGGTCCCAATCGACGATCCAGGTCGCCAGTTGCAGTTCATCGCCTTCGTAGGCCGCCGCCAGGTAATCGATCTCGTGCCGCACCACTGCCATTGCCCGATCCAGACGCCGATACTCGACCAGGTCCAGGCCCAGCCGCTGCGAGTGACGCCAGGCACAGCGCTCGAGCCAGGTCACGTACACCGCGTTGTTCGCGTGGCCCAGCCCGTCGATGTCTTCGGCGCCCACTTCCAGATCAATGATAAACGGCGTTGCCCGATCCCAGCCCATGCCCCACTCCCGGTCAGATTATTTCGACCGGGGCAGTGTAACGGAAGCTCAGGCCGATTGGCGCGATTGCAGGCTGCGACCGGCCAGCAGCGAGAGCACACCGTCGATCACTCGAGGATCGGCCAGCACTCGCTGATGACCGCCCTCTTCCAGGCGCAACAAGCGACTGTCGAACCAGGCTTCGTGAATCAATTGGGATTCCTTGACCGAGACAAAGTTGTCGTCCTCGGCATGGACAATCAGGCCAGGCATGTCGAGCTGGTAGTGCGCGACATCCAGCGCTGCGGCACGCATGCCGACGTCTTTTTCGACCTGACGAATGAACGCCGAACGGGCTTTGGGCGGCAGGCGTACATAGCGCGCAAAACCGCGCAGCACCCCAAGGATTCGCGCCGGGGCGGCGATCGAGACCAGGGTTTCGGTGCGCAAGCCCAACTGCACCGCGAGCATGGCGCTGGCGCCGCCCATCGAGTGACCGATTACCGCTTGCAGCGGCGGTAGTTCAGCAGCTGCTTCAAGCATCGCCCGGGCGAACAGCACCACATTGGCTTCGCGCCCAGGCGAGCGACCGTGAGCCGGGCCGTCCAGGGCGACCACGGTGTAACCGGCATCGACCAGCGCCGTGATCAGCGCGGCAAACTGCGTTGGCCGGCCTTCCCAGCCGTGCATCAACAACACCGCCGGGCCCTGCCCCCAACGCAGCGCCGAGAGGCCGAAGCGCAAGGTGATCCGCTCGGATTTCGCCAGCAGCGGCAATTCCCAATCACGCGGAGGCAACTCCCGCGGGGTCATGAATGCCAGACGCATCTTGCTCGCCACCAGCTTCGGTGCGAACCAGCCCAAGGTGCCATTAACGCCACGAACCCAGCTCAACGTGTTCATCGCCCATCTCCTCAGACTGGATGCCTTTAGGTCACAGCACCGCCGATTTGGCGGCGCGCAGCAATCGATCGGACAACTCTCCTGGCCCCAGCGCCCGCGCCAGCGCCAAACCACCCACCATCAAGGCGATGTCGGCCAAAACCTTGTCGGTGTCTTCCGGGCTGGCTGCCAACTGCGCGACCATCAATTCAATATGTTCATTCAACGCCACACGAAATTCGTCCGGCAGACGGCCCAGTTCACTGATCGACGCTGGAACCGGGCATGCCCGCTCGGTGGAATCACGGTGTTTGCGCGACAGGTAGAACGCTGCGACCAACGCGCGACGCTCTTCGCCGGTCAACTCGGCATCCATGTCGGCGATCAAGTCACGACGATGGCTGAGCAGCTGCTTGAACGCTTCCAGCATCAACGCGTCCTTGCTCTCGAAGTGCGCGTAGAAACCGCCGACCGTCAGCCCGGCCGCGCCCATCACTTCGCCCACGCTCGGCTCGGCCGGACCGCGCTGGATCAGCGCTGCGCTGGCAGCCTTGAGGATGCGTTCGCGGGTTTGAGCTTTTTTATCGTTCATCGTTGCCTCCGAATATTACGACTAGAATATTATTCTCATAATAATTTTCCGCAAGTCGTGGATGTGACCGCTGGTCTGAAGAACAGTGTTGGGGAAAAAGGAGATTTGGCCAAACGCCAGACAAACAAAAGGGCCATTCAATAATTGAATGACCCTTAAAAATCCCGCAAAGCGGGTAATCGTGGCGTCCCCTAGGGGACTCGAACCCCTGTTACCGCCGTGAAAGGGCGGTGTCCTAGGCCACTAGACGAAGGGGACGCAAACCCTTCTATACAACTGATCAGTGCTGAGAGCTGATCGATTCAAGGCCGGTGTGGCCAGACCTTGAACTGTAAAATTGGTGGAGCTAGACGGGATCGAACCGTCGACCTCTTGCATGCCATGCAAGCGCTCTCCCAGCTGAGCTATAGCCCCGGATTTTTCGCCTCGCGGCGGAGCGATATCTTGCAACATCGCTTCTGTAAAACTGGCGTCCCCTAGGGGACTCGAACCCCTGTTACCGCCGTGAAAGGGCGGTGTCCTAGGCCACTAGACGAAGGGGACGCAAACCCTTCTATACAACTGATCAACGCTGAGTGTTGATCGCTTCAAGGCCGGTGTGGCCAGACCTTGAAGTGTAAATTGGTGGAGCTAGACGGGATCGAACCGTCGACCTCTTGCATGCCATGCAAGCGCTCTCCCAGCTGAGCTATAGCCCCTCATCGCTGAGGACGGGGCGAATCTTAATGGCGCATCGGAAAGCTGTCAAACTTATTTTTCAAAAAATTTAAAATTTTTTGCCGACATAACAATCACTTACCGCCCTCCCCCCGTAAATTCGGGGGAAGCGCCGAAGATCAGGATCAAAAGATCGCGGCCTCCGGCAGCTCCTACAGAGTCAAACGCCGTCAGGCAATCGCGCCCAGAAGCTTTTCCCACTCTTTGTTTTCTTTCTTCGACACGCCGCCCAGCAGGTCAATGGCCTGGCGCAGACGGAAACGGGTCAGGTCCGGACCGAGGATTTCCATCGCATCGAGTACCGATACCGAACTGGCCTGCCCGGTGATCGCGGCAAACATCAGCGGCATGGCGTCACGCAGCTTCAGCTCCAGGGATTCAACCACCGCCTGAATCGTTGCGGTGATGCTGTCCTTCTCCCACTGACGCAGGCTTTCCAGCTTCCACAGGATCAATTGCATCAACTGACGAACCTGATCGCCCGAGAGCTTCTTGGATTCGAACAGTTTAGCGTCCGGATTCACCCCACCCGCGAAGAAGAAGCCGGCCAGCGGTGCGACCTGGCTGAAGGTTTCAACCCGGCCCTGCACGTGTGGCGCGATCTTCATCATGTATTCAGGGTTCAGCGCCCACTTCTGCACGCGAGCGGCGAACTCTTCCACTGGCAGGTCGCGCAACCACTGGCCGTTGAGCCACGACAGTTTCTCGATGTCGAAAATCGGCCCGCCAAGCGAGACGCGGCTCAAGTCGAAGTTGTCGACCATTTCCTGCAGGGAGAACTTCTCGCGCTCGTCCGGCATCGACCAGCCCATGCGGCCCAGGTAGTTGAGCATCGCTTCCGGCATGAAGCCCATGCGCTCGTAGAACGTCACCGAGGTCGGGTTCTTGCGCTTGGACAGCTTGCTCTTGTCCGGGTTACGCAGCAGCGGCATGTAGCACAGCTGCGGCTGTTCCCAGCCGAAGTACTCGTACAGCAGGATCAGTTTCGGTGCCGAAGGCAGCCATTCTTCACCGCGCAGCACGTGGGTGATGCCCATCAGGTGGTCGTCGACCACGTTGGCCAGGAAGTACGTCGGCAGGCCGTCGGTCTTCATCAGCACTTGCATGTCCATGCGATCCCACGGGATCTCGACATCGCCACGCAGCATGTCCGGCACCACGCACACGCCTTCGGTCGGCACTTTCATGCGGATCACGTGGGGTTCGCCGGCGGCCAGGCGGCGCGCGACTTCTTCCTTGGACAGCAACAGCGCACGGCCGTCGTAGCGCGGGGTCTCACCGCGGGCCATTTGCTCGGCGCGCATCTGGTCCAGCTCTTCGGCGGTGCAGAAGCACGGGAAGGCATGACCCATGTCGACCAATTGCTGGCAGTACTTCTGGTAGATATCGCCGCGCTCGCTCTGACGGTAAGGACCGTGCGGGCCGCCGACATCCGGGCCTTCGCTCCAGTCGATACCCAACCAGCGCAGGGCGTCGAAAATCTGCTGTTCGGACTCGCGGGTCGAACGCAGTTGGTCGGTGTCTTCGATCCGCAGGATGAACTCACCGCCATGCTGCTTGGCAAAGCAGTAGTTGAACAAAGCGATGTAAGCGGTACCTACGTGGGGGTCCCCGGTAGGCGATGGCGCGATGCGAGTGCGGACGGTGGTCATGGCATGTCTCAAAAAGAATGAAAAGCGAAGATCAAACAAGGGGCGAATGGTAACAGGCGATAGCCGCCCGGCTCCAGTGAGTGCGGGATTTAAGCGCTGCAGGAGCTGCCAAGGCTGCGATCTTTTGACCTTGCCTTTAAAAACAAGATCAAAAGATCGCAGCCTTCGGCAGCGTCTACAGAGGGAGCGTCAAACCGCGATCAACCGCTCCCGCAGCTTGCCGATTTCGTCGCGCAGTTGCGCCGCGGCTTCGAACTCCAGGTCGCGGGCGAGCTGGTACATCTTCTCTTCCAGCTGACGAATGCGCTTGGTGATCTCGCTTGGCGAGCGCAATTCGGCTTCGTATTTGGCGCTTTCCTCGGCAGCCTTGGCCATGCCTTTGCGCTTCTTGCTGCGCGAACCCGGCACAGTCGCGCCTTCCATAATGTCGGCAACGTCCTTGAACACCCCTTTGGGCGTAATGCCGTTGGCCAGGTTGAAGGCGATCTGCTTGTCGCGACGACGCTCGGTTTCGCCAATCGCCCGTTCCATGGAACCGGTAATCCGATCCGCATACAGAATCGCCCGGCCATTAAGGTTGCGTGCCGCCCGGCCAATGGTCTGGATCAGCGAGCGTTCGGAGCGCAGGAAGCCCTCTTTGTCCGCATCAAGAATCGCCACCAGCGAGACTTCCGGCATGTCCAGGCCTTCACGCAGCAAGTTGATCCCCACCAGCACATCGAAAGTGCCGAGGCGCAAGTCACGGATGATCTCGACCCGCTCCACGGTGTCGATGTCCGAGTGCAGATAACGCACGCGCACGCCGTGATCGGCCAGGTAATCGGTCAAATCCTCGGACATGCGCTTGGTCAGCGTGGTCACCAGCACCCGCTCTTCCAGCGCCACACGCTTGGTGATTTCCGAGAGCAAGTCGTCGACCTGAGTCAGCGCCGGACGGATTTCGATCTGCGGGTCCACCAGGCCAGTCGGGCGCACCACTTGCTCGACCACGCGCCCTGCGTGCTCAGCCTCGTAATTGCCCGGCGTGGCCGAGACAAATATTGTCTGCGGGCTAATACCTTCGAACTCGTCGAAACGCATTGGCCGGTTATCCAGCGCCGATGGCAGGCGGAAGCCATATTCCACCAGCGTTTCCTTACGGGACCGGTCGCCCTTATACATGGCGCCGACCTGCGGCACGCTGACGTGGGATTCGTCGATCACCAGCAAGGCGTCGGCCGGCAGGTAGTCAAACAAGGTGGGCGGCGCCTCGCCGGATGCACGGCCCGACAGGTAGCGCGAGTAGTTTTCGATGCCGTTGCAGTAACCCAGCTCCAAAATCATCTCCAGGTCGAAACGGGTGCGCTGCTCCAGGCGCTGGGCTTCCACCAGTTTGTTGTTGGAGCGCAGGTATTCCAGGCGCTCCTGCAACTCGACCTTGATCCCCTCGACGGCGTCGAGCAGGGTTTCCCGAGGCGTCACGTAGTGGCTCTTCGGATAGAAGGTGAAGCGCGGCAGCTTGCGGATGACTTCGCCCGTCAACGGATCAAAAGCAGACAGACTCTCCACCTCGTCATCGAACAGCTCGATACGGATCGCCTCAAAGTCGGATTCCGCCGGGTGGATATCAATCACATCGCCGCGCACCCGGAACGTCGCCCGGGCGAAGTCCACATCGTTGCGGGTGTATTGCAGGTCGGCCAGGCGACGCAACAGCGCACGCTGGTCGAGCTTGTCGCCGCGATCCACGTGCAACACCATCTTCAAATAGGTTTCCGGGCTGCCCAGACCGTAGATGCACGACACCGTGGTGACGATGATTGCGTCTTTGCGTTCCAGCAGCGCTTTGGTCGCGGACAGGCGCATCTGCTCGATGTGGTCGTTGATCGAGGCGTCCTTCTCAATGAAGGTGTCGGACGACGGCACATAGGCTTCGGGCTGGTAGTAGTCGTAATAGGAGACGAAGTATTCAACGGCATTGTTCGGGAAGAACGCCTTGAACTCGCCGTACAACTGCGCAGCCAGGGTCTTGTTCGGCGCCAGCACCAGCGTCGGGCGCTGCACTTGGGCGATCACGTTGGCGATGCTGAAGGTCTTGCCCGAGCCGGTCACCCCGAGCAACGTCTGGTGCGCCAGCCCGGCCTCGATGCCCTCGACCATCAGACGGATGGCTTCCGGCTGATCGCCGGCGGGCTCGAAGCGGGTGACTAGCTGGAATTCAGACATACATACCTCTGGTTCACTCTTGCCCGGTTACACCGGACAGGAACGAGAAAGACCGCAAACGACCGATGTCGCCCGAGGAAAAAACTGGATTGTGCTCAATGTGGAGCCGATTGCCATCCCTTTCAAGGCAAACGTCCTACATCGGGTAAAACCTTTGACGATGTCACTCGACCAACGATCGAAAAATAATTGGAAAAACTTACCGTAAAAGCCGAATCGCCTGTCGCCATCAATCGCTGATGGCCTCTATACTAGCTCCCCGTTTGTGCACCGCTCTAGTGCATTCGGCTGGAGCGCGACACGTCCCTCCACACTCCATTCAGAGCCGCCGTAATAATGAGCCTGTTCTCCGCTGTCGAAATGGCACCACGCGATCCAATCCTGGGCCTCAACGAAGCATTCAATGCCGATACCCGTACCAACAAGGTCAACCTGGGGGTCGGTGTTTACTGCGACGAGCAAGGACGAATTCCTCTCCTGCGCGCCGTTGTCGAAGCCGAGACGATTCGCGCCGCTCAACACGTTTCCCGTGGCTACTTGCCGATCGACGGCATCGCCGCCTACGACCAGGCCGTGCAGAAACTGCTGTTCGGCAATGATTCGCCGCTGATCGCCGCTGGCCGGGTCATCACCACCCAGGCCGTCGGCGGTACCGGCGCACTGAAAATCGGTGCCGACTTCCTCAAGCAACTGCTGCCGAACGCCGTTGTCGCGATCAGCGACCCAAGCTGGGAAAACCACCGCGCACTGTTCGAAACCGCCGGTTTCCCGGTGCAGAACTATCGCTACTACGACGCCGCCACCCACGACGTTAACCGCGCTGGCCTGCTGGAAGACCTGAACGCCCTGCCGTCCGGTTCCATCGTTGTGCTGCACGCCTGCTGCCACAACCCGACCGGCGTTGACCTGAGCCCGGCGGACTGGAAAAACGTGCTGGACGTGGTGAAAGCCAAAGGTCACGTACCGTTCCTCGACATGGCCTACCAGGGCTTTGGCGACGGTATCGATGAAGACGCTGCTGCCGTGCGTCTGTTCGCCGAATCGAACCTGACCTTCTTCGTTTCCAGCTCGTTCTCCAAATCCTTCTCGCTGTACGGCGAGCGCGTTGGCGCCCTGTCGATCGTCAGCGAATCGAAAGAAGAAAGCGCGCGCGTGCTGTCGCAAGTCAAACGCGTGATCCGCACCAACTACTCCAACCCGCCGACCCACGGTGCAAGCATCGTCGCCGCTGTGCTGAACAGCCCGGTATTGCGTGCCCAGTGGGAAGAAGAACTGGCAGAAATGCGTCTGCGGATTCGCGGCATGCGCACCCAGATGGTGGACCTGCTGGCGAAAAACGCTCCACAGCGCGATTTCAGCTTCGTCGGTCGCCAGCGCGGCATGTTCTCCTACTCCGGCCTGACGGTTGAGCAAGTGACCCGTCTGCGCACCGAGTTCGGCATCTACGCCCTGGACACCGGCCGCATCTGCGTTGCCGCGCTGAACCAGAGCAACATCGACGCCGTGACCAAGGCCATCGTTCAGGTGATCTGAGTCGTCGCGTGACATGAAAACGGGAAGCCAAAATGGCTTCCCGTTTTTTATTGGCCTCAGATAAATCTCAAAGCAGCCGCTGCGCCCTTTAAACTCCCACAAGCTTTATGTACACCCGAGAATTCTTGCGAGAACCCCACATGAAAAACGACGACCTACGCGCCGACCGCGACGAGCTGGACCACTTCGTGCCCCGCTCCTCGGCCAAACGCGGTAAAAACCTGGTGCTGCAAGTGGCCGCGGGTGTGTTCCTTGGCGGCCTGGCGTTGTGGCTGGTGCAACTGGCCGCCACGATGCTGTATGCCAAGCTGATGCTCGGCACCATCACTTTTGGCGGTTAGGCCAATTCGCTCGCTCGCTGGCTGGCCGCGTCGTCATAGGCGACATAAAGCGACTCGGCCACCTGGCTTTTGATCGCCTTGGTGCTTTCCAGACCCAGGACAAAACCTTCGGCCTTGCCGCCTGCGCGGTTCAGCTCGTCAGCGGTGCTGGCCTGAGTGATTGCGTCGAACAGTTTCTCGGCGTGTGGGCCGACACCTTTGGGCAGGCTGATCTGAGCGATGCTCATGCGAACACCCCACTGTTTCGGGGTGTGAAGGCTGGGTGATTCATGGCGCGTACCTTTTCGGCTGAGGGCCGGCAGCGCGTGTCACCACTTCCGGGCGGCCATGGTAGACCTCTACCGCGCTTCTGGTAACCGCCAATGGCCGATAAACCTCCCTCTGATCCGATGAAAACATCAAATTTCCAACAGAGGCTTGACTTCTCTTTTTGAATCAGTAACATACACGCCATTCCGCGATAGCTCAGTTGGTAGAGCAAGTGACTGTTAATCACTGGGTCCCTGGTTCGAGTCCAGGTCGTGGAGCCAGACAGCAAAATCGAAAAGCCCCTGAATCGAAAGATTCAGGGGCTTTTTTGTGCTTGACGAAAAGACACGATCCTATGAATTCCCTACCCCGACAGAGTAGGAAGCTTCCTGATTTTCTGTAGCCGTGTTTCAGGCTTTCGCCTGAGCCCCCGTAAACCCTGGACTAGAGCATCAATAGCCACTTTCATAGTGGCCGGATGCTGACTGTAAAGCAGCGAACTTGTGCGTTATGAATAGCGCCTCTCGCCTGCCAACATCCCCGGATCGTTCACGTGTCAGAGTTACTCAAACTCAAGGAGAACGTCCTTGTCCCTCACCCTGGCGGCTCACTGAGCTTTGGCACCCTTCCCGAGATGCCCAGGTTCAATTTACGGGGTGGCGAAATATTCCTGCGGGTCGGAATTCACAAAGGCATCAACAAAGGATTTGGCGTTCGACATGTCTGGGAAGCCCACAAGACCGACCTGGCAATATTTGGCTGCCACACCATTGATGACGTGGCAGCCCACATCGCCAAAATGATCGTACCCGGCGGCGCCATCTACTGTGAGTTCAAGGAAATGAGAGGTGATCACAGAGTCGCCGTGCTTAAAAATCCTACCGGCTCGCTCATTCTGGAGCCTCGAAATGAGCGTCGCGGCTTCGGATACTACGTCGTAACCTGGTATCCCAAGAGACGTGCAGAAGGCACCCTGGTCGGCACAATCGCCAAACCAGATCCCAAGCAATAAAAAAGGCGTCCTGATGGACGCCTTTTGAATTTTCGAGGAGTAGTCGCAGCGATTCTTTAGCTCCTGGCCACAAATGACCTTGGGTTCAGAATCCGACCGGCATGCCAGTCGTCACTACTTCAGAGGGAGCCAGCTTCTCTGCTGCCAACAAGATGGGGGGCCAATGCTGGAGGCCAAGCCCAAGGATGCGCAATTGCAGACCTCGAATTCGATTCTCAACCATGCGTGGAGCGAGTGTCAACCTGACCGACAACTGAATCGGTCGCCCCCCCCGATCGCCAGTCAGACATGCTCACTGCTTTTCGCATGCACCGCACGCAGCTCGGCATGCCCATGATCCGTCTCCACCACCGGAATTTCATTCCCGTCGCAGTCGCGCAGTTTACCTTCGCTGAAGTAGTCCCCTTCCCGCAGCGCCGCCAGGTCTTGATAACGCAGGACTCGTTCAGTACCGGCGGCAAATACCGATTGCTGGTCCGAGTTGCCGGCCGTGAGGTGATTGAAGGTCAGGTTCAGCACGATGGCCATGATCGCCGAGGAGCTGATGCCCGAGTGGAAGATCGTCGAGAACCAGCTGGGGAAGTGGTCGTAGAAGTTCGGGGCGGCGATGGGGATCATGCCGAAACCGATGGAAGTGGCGACGATGATCAGGTTGACGTTGTTGCGGTAGTCGACCTTGGACAGCGTCCGAATGCCGCTGGCGGCGACAGTGCCAAACAGCACGATCCCGGCGCCGCCGAGTACAGAGGTCGGCACGGCGGCGATGACCCGGCCCATGAACGGCAGCAATCCAAGCACCACCAGAAACACACCACCTGTGGCCACCACGAAGCGGCTCTTGATCCCGGTCACCGCCACCAGCCCGACGTTCTGGGCGAAGGCGCTCTGAGTGAAGGAGCCGAAGATCGGCGCGATCATGCTCGACAGCATGTCAGCGCGCAGGCCGTTACCCAGACGTTTGGAGTCGACCTTGGTGCCAATGATTTCACCGACAGCGAGGATGTCGGCCGAGGTTTCCACCAGGGTCACCATGACCACGATGCACATCGACAGGATCGCGGCAAAGTGGAAGGTCGGCATGCCGAAATGGAACGGTGTCGGGAAGCCGAACATCGGGCCCTGGGTGACGGATGAGAAATCCGCCATGCCGAGGAACACAGCGATGACCGTGCCGATGACCATCGCCAGGAGGATCGACAAACGGGAAATGGTCGCGCTGCCGATCTTGCTCAATAGCAACACCAGCACCAGCGTCATCGCCGCCAGACCGATGTTCGCCATGCTGCCGAAATCCGGCGCATGGCTGTTGCCACCCATGGCCCAGCGCGCGGCCACCGGCATCAGCGTCAAGCCGATAGTGGTGATCACAATGCCGGTCACCAGCGGTGGAAAGAACTTGGTAATCCTTGAGAACACCGGCGTGATCAGCAAGCCAATCAGCGACGCGGCAATCACCGCCCCGAGAATCGACTGAAAGCCGCCCTCCCCGCCACTGCTGACAATCGCGACCATGGTCGCAACGCCGGAGAACGACACGCCCTGCACCAGCGGCAACTGACAGCCGAAAAACGGCAAACCGAGGGTTTGCAGCAATGTCGCCAGCCCCCCTGCAAACAATGAAGCAGCAATCAACAAACCGATGTCCGCCGGTGAGAGCCCGGCCGCCTGGCCGATGATCAAAGGCACCGCGACGATACCGCCGTACATGGTCAGAACGTGTTGCAGGCCATAAGCCATATTCGCGCCGATCCCGAGGTTTTCGTCCTCAGGCCGTTGGTGTGAAACATGGGGCGTTTTCATGGTTGGGAGGTTCCCTGGTTTTTGTTGTGCGCACACTGTATTCAATACTCAGGACAAATGTCTATAGAGTTGTATACAACTATCCAGTCAGATTATGGACACTTGTCCACGCCACGCTTTGGCCATAGCGCCTCCAGCCCCAAACGTCTTGAAATACATCCCTGCGCCCCTATCCCTCCTCACCGCTAATCTTTTGCTTTCCAAGCGACCGCCGGCACGGACGCCTCCTCGCTTATACATATAAAGTATGCATAATGAAGTCATTCGAGATTCAGTATCACAGGGCAAAGAACGCGGCCAACAAACTAAAACATCAAGGCATCAGCCTCGCAGAGACAGAACCAGTGTTTTATGACGAACGAGCCCTGACTTTTCAGGACGACCATCATGATGAGCAGCGGTGGATCATCATGGGGCTGGATGCCAAAGGTCGCTTGCTGGTCGTTGCGTACACCTGGCGCGACCCGAATTTCGTGCGAATCATTTCCGCACGCATCGCCACCAAAGGCGAGCGTCGCCACTATTTGGAAACTTGAACGATGAAAGACGAATACGACTTCAGCAACGCCAAGCGTGGAGCCGTTGCCACAAGCAAAGGCAAGACCCGAATCACCATCATGCTCGACGATGTCGTCATAGAGGCTGCGCGCGCTCTGGCAGAAAGCGAGGGATATGGCTACCAGACTGCGATCAACAACATCTTGCGCCAGGTGTTGCTCAGCGATAAAGGCAAAGCGGCGAAGCCCGATCAGAACGCTGCTGTTGCAAATGTCGGGCAGTTCAAAAAAGGCATAACCGCGTCGGAGCTGAAAAGCCTGGAGAAAAAACTGTCAGAAGCCCTCAGCGAAATCCATCACGTGATGGAGCATGAAGTTCGTTCCTAGGCACAAACCTCGCACTTGAGTCGGCCCAATGAAAAAGGGGCGGATTGATCAAATCCGCCCCTTCGCGTGGTGCTCAGTTTGCCTGCGGCACCGGCTCGATCAACCGCTCCAGCACCAGCTTCAACGCCTCCTTCGCCGGCACTCGGATTTCGAATTCACGTTCCAGCAACCCGATCAACTCATCCACATCCGTCACCTGCCGCCGCTCGCTCTCACTGCCCATGCGGTGAATGGCAAAACTGCCGTTGTTCAGCGTGCGTCGCCATCCCTCCCCCGTCCGCGCCACCATCAGTTGTTTGACGAAGGACGATTCGGGATGAGTCGAGACGTACCAGTTGCCGAGGGTGTAATCGATGTCTTCCTGACGCTGCAAATCGAAGATGTACATCGCCCGCCATTCACCGCCAACGTTGGCACGCAGGGTGTAGCCGTCCGCATGCTGTTCGATACGATAGGGTTCGTGGGGCGTGAGCTGTTCGGCCCCGGTGTCGAGCATCAACGGCGCGGTGGGCACCATGCCACCGAAGCCGACGTCGGTGATGTAGCGCACGCCGTCGAGGGTCACCAGGCTCAAGCGGTGAGTGCGTGCGGTCCATGCGCCTTCGGGCTGGTTCATGACTACGCGGCCGGTGATGCCGCGCGCCTCGAAACCCAGCGTTTGCAGCAAGGCCAGGAACAGGTTGTTGAGTTCATAGCAGTAACCGCCTCGGCCGTCGTGCAGGACTTTCTGCTCGATGGACGGCAGGTCGATGAGTACCGGTTGCCCTAACAGCGTGGTGAGGTTTTCGAACGGGAAGGCACCGGTGTGGCGCAACTGCAGTTGACGCAGGGTTTGCAGGGTCGGCGCCGGGGGCGCGTCGAAGCCCAGGCGTTGCAGGTACAGCGCAAGATTTGTCAGTCGTGGTTCGCTCATCGCTCAATCCTTATGCATGGAGCCCGCGGATCGCTCCGCCGATGGCCGCCATGTATAAGGGAAAAAGCGCTCGGGCCGATAATTGATTTCGCCAATCGCCGCACGTGCCAAATCTATCGCCGTTTGCGTGAACCCAATCGAATCCATGTCGGCGCGTGATCGCTGGCATGCGGCTCGTTGCGAACCCAGGCGTCGACGCCGGCATCGTGCAAACAAGGAAACAGGCGACTAAAGGTGCGCGCCCTGCTGCGCAAAGTCTTCCTGCGAGGCCTTGAGCAACGGCAGCAGTGCATACCTGTCTACCGGGCGACTGAGGTAAAACCCCTGCACTTCATGGCACTGATCCAGGATCAGGAAGTCCAGTTGCTCCAGCGTCTCGACACCCTCGGCAGTCACGGTCAGGCCCATCGCCTTGCCCAGGTTGATGATCGCCTGCACCACGGCGCGATCGTTGCTGCCGCTGCCCATGGACGAAATGAAGCGCTTGTCGATCTTGATCCCGTCGAAAGGATACGTGCGCAAGTAACCCAGCGAAGAATAACCGGTGCCGAAGTCGTCCATGTTCAGGCGCACGCCCAACTCCTTGAGTGCATTCATGGTCGCCAAGGCGCCATCGACGTCGATGAGCATCACGTTTTCAGTGATCTCCAGCTCCAGCCGACTGGCAGGCAAGCGGGTCTGGATCAACGCTTCGCGCACGTCCTCGATCACATCGCTACGGGCGAATTGAACCGGCGACAGGTTGACCGACACCATCATCGCACCGGGCCAGGTCAGAGCCGTCTCGCACGCCTCGCGCAGCACCCAGCGGCCCAAGGGCACGATCAGATCGGTCTGCTCGGCCAGCGGGATAAACGCGTCGGGGCTCAACAAGCCTTGCACTGGATGCTGCCAGCGCAGCAGCGCTTCGACCGAGACGATGCGCTTGCCATCGACGTGATAACGCGGCTGGTAATGCATCACGAATTCGTTGTTCTTGATCGCCCGACGCAGGTCGGTTTCCAGTTGCCGGCGATGCTGGATCTGATCGTTCATGTGTGCGGCAAAATAGCACCAGGTCTTCTTGCCATCGGATTTGGCCTGATACAACGCGATATCGGCACACCGAATCAGCTCCTGCGGAATGTGCCCCTGGCGCCGACTCAAGGCGATACCGATGCTCGCGCCAATGTGCAGCGAGTGATGGTCGTAGTGAATCGGCTGATGCAGGCTATCGAGCAAGTGCTCGCAAAACCGGTCGATTTCCGCGTGGCTGTCCATGCCATGGAGCACCAGCACGAACTCGTCGCCGCCCAATCGGGCGACCAGGTCAATGTCTCGTGTGCACTCGCGCAAACGGGTGGCGACTTCCAGCAATACCGCATCGCCGGCCGGGTGGCCGAGGGAGTCGTTGATCGGCTTGAAGTTATCCAGGTCGATCATCAACAACGTCAGCGCCGTCGACTGCTCTTTCAGTGCCAGCGCCTCATCGAGAAAACGCGCCAATTTGTTGCGGTTCGGCAGGCCAGTCAGGGCGTCGTGCAATGACAGATGCTGGATCTGCGCATGGGCGGCAACTTCGTCGGTGATGTCGCTGGCCGTTCCGCGATAGCCCAGCACCGCGCCCTTGCGCTGGATCGGCCGCGCCGACACCCGGCAGACCCGCTGTTGCCCCGATTGATCGCGGTAGGAACAGCGCAAATGGCTGACGGCTTGCTCTTCATCGAGTTTGTTCAGCCACAGCGACAACGGCGTCGTATCGCAATGGAGCAATTGCCCGATGTTCTGTCCCAGCCACTGCTGATCGGAGAACCCGGTGACGGTGCTGAAGCGTCCCGACAGATAAGTGATGCAATGCTGATCGTCGATTTCCCAGATCCAGTCGGACGCGGCCTCGGCTACCGCACGAAAACGCTCTTCACTGGCCTCCAACGCCTGGTTCGACAAATCGAGGCTGGTGTAACTGGCATCCACATGCCCGGACGTGCGCAGGACATAGCGAAAGAAGTAAGCGGTCAACAACGCCAGAACCAACAGCGCCCCGCCCAGTGGCGGCAGCAGCGACCAGAGCAATTGATGACCCGGCCGCTCGAGCCGGGAGACCAGACTGTAACCGGTACCAGCAAGGGCAATAGCGGGCTGACCGGGAGCGATGACGTTGTCGGGCGTCAGGCTCAAGTCGTGCAAACCGTAATCGACGCTCAAGGTGCTGAGCTTTTCAGGGTTCAGTTGGTCGACGTATATAAGCACCGAAGTGCTTTTGGGATCGACCGCCGGGCGTTCGTCATTGGGCACAATCGCGGCGGCCGACAGCAGCGCGGGTTTGCCCTCGAACAAGGTGTAGTGGCTGACGGGTTTGATGAGGTTCTCCTGACCCTGAACCTCGTCAATGATCGTCGCCATCGAGGTCGACAGATAGGCCGCCGCCTCGTCCTGCACCTGAAGCCCACGCACCACGGCGTATTTTGTTCGCTGAACATCGACCACGAAAACACCCTCGTAGTGGTCCATGGTGAACAGGGTTTTACCCATGTTCTGCTCGACGTAGGCCCACTGCACATCGACCTCGCCGTTCAGGTGATCGTAGGCCGACGTCCAGTCGGCATAACTGGCGATGTAGTTTTTCGTGGCGGTAATGCGGTTTTCCAGCGCGCGCTGGGTATAAAACGTGGTTTTGGCCAGGTCCTCGGCATCGAGCCGCCCGGCAATACTGAACAGGGCGATCAGCGCGATCAGCACCCCAACCACAAACAACAGACCGACCACCAACATCAGGTTGCGGGTAATCGGGGTATGGCGTGCAGGTGCAGCGGTGGTAACGGCAGACAAATCCATGCACTTGATCCTGTCAATCGATTGCCCGATCGGAATGAGACCGGTGGGCCCGGTCGGTCAGGTGTGACAGCCAGGCTCTCTGCACTGACCATAGCAGGCATGCCTGATCATCGCTCCTGGACTGTAGCAGTGTGCATCGTTTTACCCCCCAGCCATGGTGGAAAGCGTCATCGATCCGAGCGCATCAGCGCCTCGACGCCCCCTTCCATCGACAACACCGCCGAGCGATTTCGCCCTGAGTGCTTGGCCTGGTACAGCGCCGCATCCGCGCGCTTGATCAACATTTCGGTGCTGTCGTGCGCCGTCGGCACAAACGAATAACAGCCAAGACTGACCGTCAGATAGCCCGTGGGCGAACCGCTGTGGGTGATGTTTTTGTCCATGACGCTGCGGCGGATTTGCTCGGCGATCGTCAGCGCGCCATGAATGTCGGTGTCCGGTAGCAACACCGCGAACTCTTCACCGCCGTAGCGCACCGCCAGATCGGCTTTGCGGTGGCAGCAACTCTTCAGGGCCCGCGCCACTTCGGCCAGGCAATGGTCCCCGGCCACATGACCGTAAGTGTCGTTGTAGCGCTTGAAGTAATCGATATCGAGCATAATCAGCCCCAGCGAGCTCGACCGCCGGGCACCGCGCCCGAACTCTTTCTCCAGCGCCCGTTCGAACAAGCGGCGGTTGGCCAACCCGGTCAGGCTGTCGTGGGTGGCGATCAGCTCCAGGGTTTTCTGCGCCTCGCGCAAATCCGCCTCGATGCGCTCGCCCGCGCGAACCTGATGAATAAACACCCAACCGAACAACCCCACGCCGAGGACAACCAGAGCGACGATCACACCGGATTGAATCGCCGTGTCGTACCAGTCCTTGAGGACGGCGTCTTTGGAGGATGCCGCCGCGACCACCACCGGATAGGCATCGAGCTGACGGTAGCCATACAGCCGAGGGATGCCATCGACCACCGAGTCGATCATGGCGTTGCCGGACGTGGCGTTGGGCAAGAGTTTCTGAAAAATCTCGCCCTTAGCCAATGACGTACCGATCTGCGATTCCACAAACGGCCGCCGCGCCAGCAGTGTTCCATCGGTCAATGCCAAAAACATCGCGCCGTTGTCGTCGAGGCTGAAGCTTTTGAAGAACTGATCGAAGTACGACATCTTGATCCCGGCCAGCAACACACCCTGGAAATGACCGCCCTGATCGTTTATCCGCCTGGAAACCGGAATGATCCACTCGCCATTTTCCCGACTACGAATTGCCGGGCCGATGTGCGCCAGGGTTGAGATGTTTTGCTGGTGAAACCTGAAATACTCGCGATCCGCCACACCAGCCCCCGCGGGGTAGATCCTCGAACGACGTCACGGCCCATTGCCCCTGCCTGTCGAACAGAAATATCCCGTGCAACTGATGCAGCGCCTGCACCCGCCGGGCGAAGGTTTTCTGCAGGCGTGGCGTCTGGGCAGCGTCGAAACCTTCAGCCTGAATCCAGTCCACCAGACTGGTCAGTACCAGATCGGCCTTCATGAACGTGTCTTCGGCCTGCTGCGCCATGGCCCGGGTCAGGTTCGACGACGACACCTCGGCCAACGCGAGGTCGTGCCGACGCGACTGCTCCAGTTGCAGGTAAAGCAGCCCACAGAGACAAAGGCATACCGCCGCAATGAACAGCACCGCGGCCTTGAGCAAAGGCAGTCGCTTCAAGGCACCGCCGGACGCGTGCTGCGGATCGTGAATGGGGATAGGCAAAAGTGAGTCCTGGAAGGGTAAGACATGGGCAACGGCCCAAAGCCCCTATTTTTTTGAGCGTAGTCTACGGGGTTGTGCGGGATAAACAGAGGATTGAGGGATAAATGGTTGTGTTTTAATTCCATGACGCAAGGCAAAACCACATGACCTTGAAGGAGCTACGATTAACTGACATCACGACAGGAAATCGAAATGAGTAAGGTAGACGAGCTCGCCGCGAAGCTTAAACAATCCCGGCAAACCAGTGCCGACGCGACCATCGCCGATCAAGCCATCGACAGCTGGCCCGCCCAGGTCTACGAGCTGTATCACCAGATCGAAGCCTGGCTGCAACCACTGATCGAGGTGGGCCTGAAGCTGCGACGCAATTCCACCCATGTGTTCGAGAGTGCGCCGGACGGTGCGACTTACGATTATGCCATCGACCAACTGCTGATCGAAGGCAACCACCACGGCATCACCTTCGACCCCGTCGCGCGCTTCACCGTCGACGGTGCCGGGCGGATCGAAATCCACTCGACAGGCAAGGAACTCGCCTTGTTACGAACCGTGAACGAACACGGCGAGACGCAGTGGTGGCTCCAGGCGAGCGAACAATCCGGACAACAACCGGATGCGATCGCGCTGACGGAACACAATTTGCTGCTGGCCGTGCAGGAAGGCTTGGGGCTTTAAGGCCTACAAATTGCTCTGCTCCGCCGCTACCGAGGGAGGCGCCGCTCGCCTCCCGTCCAGCGCCGGCGGCTCCGAAGTCCGATTCAACGCCCGCAATACCGGGGAATCGTATCCATATACATCGGGCTTGAATGTCACGCGTCCATCAAGACTCAGGTCCACCGTCCAGTAGGCCAACAGCACCGGCACTTTTACCGGGAGCCTGATGTTCTCTGTCTTGCCGTTGGCTAACTGTTTTTGAATCCCTTCGCTGTTCCAGTGAACCGGATCGTTGAACAACAGCTCCACCAATTGCAGCGGGTTTTCTACCCGAATACAGCCGGAGCTGGTCGCGCGATTGGATTTCGCGAACAACTCTCGATGCGGCGTGTCGTGCAGATAAATCGAATACTCATTGGGAAAACGAATCACCACCTGCCCCAGCGAGTTATCCGACCCCGCATCCTGCCGTAAGGTAAGGCCGCGCGGGTTGTCCCAATCGACAGTGGACGGATCAAGCACATTGCCATCTCGATCGATCACCCGAATCCGGCTTGCCTCAAGGTAACCAGGATTGTCGCGAATCTTCGGCAGCATGTCCTTGAGCAGAATCGTCGGTGGCACGGTCCAGGTGGGGTTGAACGTGACGTAGGTGATCGCGGATTGAAAAATCGGCGTGCTGCGAAACGGCTTACCGACCTGCACCCGTGAGCGCCAGATCGGTTTGCCATCGCGATAGAACGCGACTTTATACCCGGCAATATCGACCACGACGAAGGTGCCCTGAAGCTTGTACAGCAGCCATCGCGCCCGCTCCATGTTCACCCGCACCTGATCGATTCGCGCCTCGACCGGTACATTCAGCTCCGCGAGTGTCGCCGGCCCCGCTACGCCGTCCGCCCCAAGGTATTGCTCGGTCTGAAACTTCTTCACCGCCGCAGTGACGGCGTCGTCGTAGTCGGTGCGAGCAGTCCCTTGCGCGGCGAGATAACCGCCCGCCGCCAAACGCGTACGCAATAGAGCGACCGAGGCGTCGTCCATGCCGGGCCTGAGCGTCTGCCCTTCCGGGATCTTTGGCCAGCCACCCCGATCACGAACCTTGCGCAGTTGCGCCAGGCCATGGCGCAACGTGCCGTAAACCGCTTCTTGGGGCGGCGCCTGGGCGAAGGCGCGCGCAATGTCATGGCTGTCGAGGGCGGCAAAAAACTTATTGACGTCCTCCCGAGGATCGACGCCAGCGGGATCGAAGTTCCAGTGGATGTCCAACCGCGAAGGGTCGACCTTGCCGCGCCGCAACTGCAGCAGCGCCGTGATGAACGTCCGGGTGGCGGAGATATCAAAGGCTGCCCGTTGCCCGGGGGTTGGGGTGGTTGTCTGCATCAACGTGCGGGCCTCGGCCAACTCGGCGATCCGGAAATCCGCGGGGTTCAGGCCATCGGCCTGGGTATCACCCAAGCTTTTCAACAACAGGGCGACATCGTCATCGTCCGTCCAGGCGGCGCGATAGCCACGATGGCTATAAAAATCCAGCACGACTCGGTTCACATCGACCCGTTGATGACGCGGCGAGGTGAGCAGCGGCGGAAACGCCGAACTCAATGGCGCCAACTCCGCCTGAATCGCCTGGCCGACATAATCGCCGGGTGCCGCTTCAGCCACAGTACTTACGGGAGATAGCGGCTCAATCGGCGAAGTTTGCGCGATCGCCGTGCCGCTTATCAGAAAGCCCATAAAAAATATGCGGCTTATGACGAATAACCTTGTTAACTGCGCCATGGATAATCCTTAATCTCCCGTTTTCAACCGGCTAGCGTCGTGCGCGCTGCTAGACTCGAAATATTCAGATGAGACTTGCATATGGCCCCACACCGCTTTGGCTGCTTAATGACGGCCCTGCTGCTGACTGCTTTTTTTACATTACCGGCAGCCTACGCCGATTCACTTGAAGCTGCCTTGGTCAAAGCGGCCCCCGATGCCAACGCCAAAGTCATTGCCCTGGCCGTTCGCGCCTCCCAATGCAGCCGGGCCCAAGGCACGTCCCCGGCGCAGAGACTCGCAGTGATCGATTATTCCCTGCCCTCGACCGTACAACGTCTTTGGGTTTTCGACCTTAAACAACGCAAATTGTTGTTCCATGAACTGGTCGCCCACGGTCGCAACAGTGGCGAGAACATGGCCAGCCAATTCTCCAATCAGAATGCCAGCTACGCCACCAGCCTGGGTTTGTACCGCACCCAATCCAGCTATGTCGGGCAGAACGGTTATTCCCTGCGCATGGAAGGTCTGGAACCGGGTTTTAACGACAACGCCTTCGAACGGGCGATCGTCATTCATGGCGCGCCTTACGTCAGCCCTGCCCTGGCGCGGGCCAATGGCCGGATTGGCAGAAGTCTCGGCTGCCCGGCGGTGAGGCCTGCGATTGCACATCGGCTGATCGACTCGATGAAGGATGGGCAGTTGTTATTTTCTTACTACCCGGATCAGCGTTGGTTGAAGTCTTCTTCGTATATCAATTGCGGTAACGCCACCGTGGCGGATTCGTCCAGGTCCAATAGCAGTCCTTGAACACCGCGTGAAACTGTCAAAACTGTAATCTTGGCCTCAGCCTGCTGAAAGGCACCGCCCGTTAGCCTCCTCCCCATTGAGTTCTCTTCCTTCCGCTCAGGATGGACCTGAGGGCTTCATCAGGCTGACGGACGGGATAAAACGGCATGCATTCCAACACCTCAAGACGCACCTTCGTGAAGGGCCTGGCCGCTGGCGGGGTGCTCGCTGGCCTCGGGCTGTGGCGCACGCCAGTATGGGCGGTCACCAGCCCCGGCCAACCGAATGTGCTGGCCGGTACCGACTTCGACCTGTTCATTGGCGAATCCCCGGTCAACATCACCGGCAACCCTCGAACCGCGATGACCATCAACGGCGGCATTCCCGGCCCCCTACTGCGCTGGCGTGAAGGCGACACCGTCACGCTGCGGGTGAAAAACAAACTCAAGGACAGCACGTCCATTCACTGGCACGGCATTTTGCTGCCGGCCAACATGGACGGCGTGCCGGGCCTGAGTTTTCACGGGATCGAACCGGATGGCATGTACGTCTACCAGTTCAAGGTCCGGCAGAACGGCACTTACTGGTACCACAGCCATTCGGGCTTTCAGGAACAGTCCGGGGTTTACGGGCCGTTGGTGATCGACGCCAAGGAGCCGGAGCCGTTCCAGTACGACCGCGACTACGTGGTGATGCTCACCGACTGGACCGACGAAGACGCCGTCGGCCTGATGAAAAAACTCAAGAAACAATCGGACTACTACAACTACAACAAACGCACCGTGGGCGATTTCATCCACGACGTCAGCGAGAAAGGCTGGGGCTCCACGGTGGCCGATCGCAAGATGTGGGCCGAGATGAAGATGAACCCCACCGATCTGGCCGACGTCAGCGGCGCCACTTACACCTACTTGATGAACGGCCAGGCGCCGAACATGAACTGGACCGGCCTGTTCCGTCCCGGCGAAAAGCTGCGCCTGCGTTTTATCAACGGCTCGTCCATGACCTACTTCGACGTGCGCATCCCGGGTTTGAAAATGACCGTGGTCGCGGCGGATGGCCAACACGTCAAACCGGTGAGCGTCGACGAGTTCCGCATCGCGGTAGCGGAGACGTTCGATGTGATTGTCGAGCCGACCCAGGACGCCTACACCCTGTTCGCCCAGTCGATGGATCGAACGGGTTATGCGCGAGGCACCCTGGCGGTGAAGGCCGGGTTGTCGGCGCCGATTCCAGCGCTGGATCCGCGACCGCTGGTGACCATGGATGACATGGGCATGGGCGGCATGGATCACGGCAGCATGGGCGGTGACATGGCGGGGATGGACCACGGTGACATGCAAGGTATGAACGGTGGTGACATGCAGGGCATGGACGGCGGCGACATGCAGGGCATGGACAGCATGGCCGGAATGGATCACAGCAGCATGGCCATGGGTGGCATGGCCGGGATGGCCGGGATGCAATCCCATCCCGACACGGAAAAAGACAACCCGCTGGTGGACATGCAAGCCATGAGCACCACGCCAAAACTCGACGACCCGGGCATCGGCCTGCGCAACAACGGCCGCCGTGTGCTGACCTACTCCGACCTGCGCAGCACCTTCGAAGACCCGGACGGCCGCGAGCCCGGCCGCACCATCGAACTACACCTGACCGGCCACATGGAGAAGTTCGCCTGGTCGTTCAACGGCGTGAAGTTCTCTGATGCCGAACCCGTGCGACTCAAGTACGGCGAGCGGGTTCGAGTGGTGCTGGTCAACGACACGATGATGACTCACCCCATTCATTTGCACGGTATGTGGAGCGACCTCGAAGACGAGAACGGCCAGTTCATGGTGCGCAAACACACCATTGATGTGCCGCCGGGATCGAAGCGCAGCTATCGGGTCACCGCCGATGCGCTCGGCCGCTGGGCCTACCACTGCCATCTCCTGTACCACATGGAAATGGGCATGTTCCGTGAAGTTCGCGTGGAAGAATAAGGCGCTACCCATGACCAGACTCACTCCGATCTCTTTGGCCCTCGTTACCGTGGGCCTGACGCTCTCTTCGGCCATGGCCGCCACCGACAACATGCAGGGCATGGACCATAGCCAGATGCCGGGCATGGATCACAGCCAGATGCAGAGCGAGGATTACGGGCAAATGCAGCCCGCCGCACCGACCCAAAGCCGCACGCCGATCCCGGCATTGACCGACGCCGACCGTGCCGCCGTTTTCGTCAGCCCCGCCGGCCATGACATGCACGACAGTGCGCTCAACTATTACTTCCTCGCCGACAAACTCGAATGGCAGGACGCCGATAACGGCAGCGCATTGGCGTGGGATCTGTCTGGCTGGATCGGCGGCGACGTTGATCGCCTGTGGTTGCGCTCCGAAGGCGAACGCGTCAATGGCAAAACCGAAGATGCCGAAGTCCAGGCC
Organism: Pseudomonas sp. B21-019; assembly: GCF_024749225.1. Classification (NCBI taxonomy): domain Bacteria; kingdom Pseudomonadati; phylum Pseudomonadota; class Gammaproteobacteria; order Pseudomonadales; family Pseudomonadaceae; genus Pseudomonas; species Pseudomonas sp. B21-019. The sequence continues at coordinate 2,269,950 of NZ_CP087193.1, read as the reverse complement.
CTCTGGGGCCACGCGATCAGCCCATGGTGGGACGTGGTGACCGGCGTGCGCCAGGATTTCAAACCCGGCGCCCCGCAAACCTGGGCCGCGCTCGGCGTGCAAGGCATGGCCCTGTACAACTTCGAAACCGAGGCCACCGCATTCATCGGCGAAGGCGGCCAGACCGCTGCACGACTGGAAGGTGACTACGACATCCTGCTCACCAATCGGCTGATTCTGCAGCCGACCGCCGAGCTTAACGTCTACGGCAAAAACGACCCACAACGGGGCATCGGCTCCGGACTTTCCAGCACCGAAGCCGGGCTGCGCCTGCGCTATGAAATCCGCCGGGAATTCGCGCCCTACATCGGCGTGACCTGGAACCGCACCTACGGCAAAACCGCCGATTACGCCAGGGACGAAGGCGAGGACCGCAGCGAAGCCCGACTGGTCGTCGGCGTTCGGCTGTGGTTCTAAACATTTCAACTCAAAAACCTAAAAACCAACCGCTTAAAGCGGTAAGAGGCCTTGCATGCGCACCATCAAAACCACCGCTGTCGCCATCGCACTTTCCACCGGGCTGCTCATGAGCGCACTGGCTCAAGCCCACCCGAAACTGCTCTCCTCCAACCCAACCGAAGGCGCGGACGGCGCAGCACCGAGCAACATCGAGCTGCACTTCTCCGAAAACCTCATGACCCAATTCTCCGGCGCCAAACTGGTCATGACCGAAATGCCCGGCATGGCCCATTCCCCCATGCCGATGAAAGCCAAAGTCTCCGGCGGCAGCGACCCGAAAACCATGGTCATCACCCCGCTCTCGCCCCTGCCCACCGGCAGCTACAAAGTCGAATGGCGCGCCGTGTCTTCGGACACTCACCCGATCACCGGCAACGTTACGTTCAAAGTGAAGTGATTGATGAGCGACTCGGTCGGCATTGCCCTGCGGTTTGCGTTGTATATGGATTTGATGCTGTTGTTCGGGGTAGCACTTTTTGGCTTGTATAGCCTTAAAGGGCAGGAACGGGTGTCTGGGGCGGTGCTGCCGTTTCGGTCGATGTTGGCGGGGACGGCGCTGCTGGGCGCGGTGTTGTCCGTCGCCAGCATGGTGATGATGACAAGTGCCATGAGCGGTGAAACGGACTTCGCCGAGCTACGCCCGCACATCGAGATGATGCTGTTTGAGACGGATGTCGGCTTGGCTTGGGGGATTCGCATTGTTGCGCTGGTGATCGCTGGCTTAGCGGTGATGCTCCGTGCATCTGGTTTCAGTTTATGGGTCGCGGCTTTTGCCGGTGCTGTTGCCCTCGCCAGCCTGGCCTGGAGCGGACATGGGGCGATGGATGAAGGCAATCGTCGCTTTTGGCATTTCACGGCGGACATTCTGCACCTGCTGGCGGCGGGGGCTTGGCTTGGCGCGTTGCTGGCGTTTGCGTTGATGGCGAAGATCAACGCCCTGCAAACCGAAGCGCGCCTCAGGTTGCTGGCCCGCGCGGTCAATCGGTTTGAGGCGATTGGCGCGGCCATCGTCGTGGTCATCACCGCGACGGGAGTCGTGAATTATCTGTTCATCGTTGGGCCGAAGCTGGACGAGGTGTTTCTCAGCACTTACGGGATTCTGCTGTTCGTCAAAGTGGTGCTGTTTGCCGGCATGCTGGTGCTCGCCGCGTTGAACCGGTTTCACCTCGGGCCGTTTCTGGAGCGGTCGTTGCGGGACGGGCAATACACGGTCGCCGCCAATGCGTTGCGGCGCAGCGTGGTGGTGGAATTGGCGGCGGCGGTGTTGATCGTGGGATTGGTGGCTTGGCTCGGAACGCTGAGCCCGGAAATGGGTGCCCAGTAGGGAAATGAAAGCATCCGATGACCGGCCAGAGCAGTCAGTGGACAGGGTGAGGGGCCTTTACTAGCGTTTAACCACACTAGATTTCAAGCCAGAGGGTTCAACACCCAAGCGCCAAGGTGAAAAAAGCGGCGCAATTATCGAAAGGAGTTCGAAAATGGCTGAAGTAATGAAAGTGGTGGATGTCGACTTAAAGATACTTAAATCAAACCCACCGCAGCTACACATATCGGCAATTGGCCTGGTGAATTCTGGTGGATGGACAAACCCGAGACTGGAGCCGCGGGTTTACATTCAGTTCCCACCAGACGGCATTCAGGACTTCGATTTTGTTGCTGATCCGCCCCAAGGGGCTGCTATACAGGTCATCCTTCCCATCGACGCATCAAAACTTTGGAAAGACCCGCCACTCGATAAACTCAAGGGAGTAAGAGTGCACTCGGCTAGCAACTCGATTGAAGCGCATCTTAAGAGTTCGAAGTCCGTGGCTTGTGCATAAACAACTCATGTAGAGGGATACGTGTCGGGCCTTGCCTGACACGTATCATGCGCTGGAGTGAATGGGGTATTGGGACAGTAGATGACAGCCGAGAAGCGCTTTCACTACACTGCTTCCGCTTGAACCCCACTCTGTCACAAAAGCCCGATAACAATGAAAATCATAAAAAGCACAATGCTGCTCTGTGGCCTGCTGGCTCTATCCTGCGGCGCTCAGGCAGAGCAAAGCCCTTCGCACCTGGACACCGTCCTGCAACAAGGCCTACTGCGCGTTTGCACCACAGGCGACTACAAACCCTATACCTTCAAAGGTGAAGACGGCGAATACTCGGGCATCGACATCGCCATGGCCCGCTCGCTGGCCGACAGCCTGGGCGCGAAGGTCGAGTGGGTCCAGACCACTTGGAAAACCCTGATGCCCGACATGCTCGCGGGCAAATGCGACATCGGCGTCGGCGGCATCTCCGTCACCCTGGAACGCCAGAAAAAAGCCTTCTTCAGCACCACCCTGGACGTCGACGGCAAAATCCCTCTGGTGCGCTGCGAAGATCAGGCGAAATACCAGACCCTCGAACAAATCAACCAGCCTTCGGTTCGCTTGGTCGAACCCGCCGGCGGCACCAACGAAGCCTTCGTCCACGCCTTCCTGCCCAAGGCGCAATTGCAGCTGCACGACAACGTCACCATCTTCCAGCAGCTGCTGGACAAGAAGGCTGACGTGATGATTACCGACGCCTCGGAAGCGTTGTATCAGCAGAAACTCAAACCGGGGTTGTGCGCGGTCAACCCGACGCAATACATGCAGTACGGCGAGAAGGCATATCTGCTGCCACGGGATGACATCAGCTGGAAGATGTATGTCGATCAGTGGCTGCACCTGGCCAAGGTGACAGGGAATTACCAGAAAATCCTCGGTCAGTGGATCGCGGTGCCAGAGGCTAAATAGCCCGTTAGTCCATACATAGCAGCTGGCGCAGCCTGCGTTCGACCGTAGCAGCTGTCGAGCCTGCGAGGCTGCGTCCGGCTGCGCAGCAGTCGTAAAGTCAGAACATGCGGTTCATCAGGCAAATCACGCAACGGCGAAAGCACCCCAGCCGTTGCGTCATGCATTAGTCGTGCAGCAAGCCCGAGCTGTACTCATTAAAGCTGTTGCCGATCGCGCTCCCACCAAAGTTCACCTTGTTGGGGTTATGACCATCGAATTGTTGGCAGCCTTCTGAAAAGCAGGAACTGGTGCTCACACCCGAACAGGCGCTCAAGAGCAAAGCACCGGTGATCAGCATGGCTTTGAAGAGGTTCGAGATCATCTTGTTGTTTCCTGTGGGCTGGAGGTAAGGCAGCACGGTCTTAGGTGGTCATCCTATGCCGCGAGCCTACCCAACTTGATGAAACATTACTGAGCGACAGCGTTGGTTCAGCATCCTTGTTTTCTCTGAAGCGACCCACCTGTTTAGATGAGCGTTTAAAGACACTCACCGTTACTTCACCAAGGCTACAACGCCTTGCGTCGTTGCCTACGACTGCGCCAGAATCCGCCGGCTGTGCGCCTGGCGCTCCCGCCGGTAACTTGATTCCCGTCACTGCTCATCAGTGATCGGGTCTGCAAGCCCGCCGGAATACCAGTCGCATAGCCCTACCGTAGGACACTCGTTTGTGTCCGCTCAATGGCGGCTTTGTGCGGGAGACCTTCGGGTCTGCCGGGTTCCTGGTTTCCCGGTCTTGCAGACCCGCGCATAGCTGCCACCCATCATCTGCAAGTGATGCTGGTAGCTCCTAATGAATAATCAGGAGTTTCACCATGTTCAAGGCCACACCCAACCCGCCGGTCACAGACCCGACATCCCCTTACGAATCACTCGACTCAAAAAAACTCAACGCCGCCGCTGAACGCGCCCTCGACCACTATCTCAAACCGGCCGGTCAGATCATGGCCACGTCCAACGAACCCGAGCGCATGTTCCTCGCCAACCCGAAGTACAACACCGAATCCCTGCTGGCCAACGCCTGCGAATCATTGGGCTCGGCCACAGTTATGCTCAATGATTTTGCTGCACTGCTGGAGGGGACCCAGCGCAAAACTCTGCTGGGTATTGCGCAAGTGGTTATGTTGGGGGAACTGGCGGTGAATCAGGCGTTGGATAAGGTTGAGCTGTCTGAGTAATTAATGCTGCACATCGGCGTGGGGAGCGTGAGCTCCTCGCGCCTTAGCCACCTTTCAAAGCAACTCTGATACAGTCGCCCCCGGTAAATTCGTTGACAGGAAGTCAAACATGGCAAAGCCCGCCGCACGTATCACCGACCCCACCAGTTGCCCCATGCCTGGGCACGGCCCAAAAGCCATCGCCTCTGGTTCTCCCGACGTGTTCTTCGACGGTCTTGCAGCCGCGACCAAAGGCGATGCCTGCACCTGTGGCAGTGTTTTGGCCTCGGCCGTAGCAGCAACGGTCTTCATCAATGGCAAAAACGCCGCACTGGTCGGCACTGTCGGCGCCCATGGCGACGTCGTGATTGGTGGCTCGGGCACGGTGATCATCGGTGATTCGCATACACCAGCACCGTTCACGCCCCCACTCCCACTTTTACTGCAAAAAACCTACGGACACAGCTTCAGCATCGTCGATAGCGAAACCGGTCAACCTTTAGCCGGAAGAAGTTTCACTGCCACCGTTAACGGTGAAAAGATCATTGGCATTACCGATAGCGCAGGAATCGCGCACGTCAAAACCCCCATCAAAGATGCCACTATTTCTGTGAGCATTGACTTTACCTCTCCAGCTCGGACGCTTAACGAACTCACGGACTGATCAAATATGGCTGAACAATTTACGACTGAAGCAAAAGCAACCGAAGTCAAACCCAAAGAACCAGCGGCGCCCACTACCATCACCGTCAACGATAGAGCTGCTACCAGAGAAGCGATCCTCAGACTCGTCCGCAAAAATGGTGAGTTTATAGAACGATCATCTTGGGGAGCGCATAAAGCAAAAGGCGAAATGGTCGATGACTGGGACTACTCGATGATCGCACTTCACCATGCCGGTAGAAGTGTCGGCTGTGGTGCCGGCGCAGGACAGATGCGTGCGATTCAGAGCGAGCACCAGGCCAAGTTCGATGACATCGGTTATCACTACGGCATCGATTGTATGGGTAAAGTATTCGAAGGACGCGACATCCGGTTCAAAGGCTCAAGCGTACATAATTACAACACGGGCGTAATTGGCATCGTTTTGCTAGAAAATTTGACAACCGCCGATGAAGGTGGCGATGTGGTTGCCCTTGCCCGTCAGGCTCTTGAAGCCATCAACGGCAATATGGACCAGAAAATCCCAGCCATACAAATCGACACCCTACTGAACTTAATTCAAGCCCTGACCAGCGTTTTCAGGGTGACGACTTTGGGTGGACACCGGGAATTTCCCATGCAAGCCGGGGAAGGAAAGATTTGTCCCGGCAACATTGGGATGGAGCTGGTGAGAAACCTTCGAATTAAAACCAAACTGTTACGACCACCCGCATCATGAAATTTCTACTTATCATTGTTCCGACCATACTCGTCGCCTTCCTCTACATCGGCTTTTACGAAAGGATGGAAGACTCCTACCCGGAAAAAGTATTTTTCATCAAGAAATATCCGACATTTCAGATTAAGTTTGAAAATATTTTCGCGTACGAATCAGATGACAAAAAATTGAGTGAGCTAAGTGACACGGAGCGACAGTTGGTCATCCAGTACTGTACATATCGGTTAGGTGTGACTACGACATTGAAAAACCAAAACGAGCTTGAGGAATGCAAAAAAAGGTAAGATAAACCATCTTTTGGATGGTAAAAATTGGACAGATCTATTTCATACGCAAAATAAATCCGCCCCTGAGGGACGGATTTATTTACTCGTACTAAGACGCTCAACCCCTCCCCTTTCTGCTTTTCTCCGGAATTGATTTTCCACCTAGCGGTTGTCGATTTTGGCGCTGCTTTTCCTTCCTTTTTCGCTGGAGGACATCCGGCAGATCAATAGTGCATATAACATACACTTGATATTTCAATTTTTTCCAAGGGTGGCAAATTTACTGCCGCGAGGGCTTTGCGCTCACCTATACTAAAAAGATTAAATAGTGCTAATGAGCATGCTTAATAAGATATTGAAATTATTGAAATTTAAATGTGTAGATACCCTTGCGAACTACTGGTATCGCAACGAGGATTTGACATGAACGTTTTGTTGAAAGAGCTTCTGACCTATCATCACGAAGTGGCTATAAAAATTACTCAGATCAAAGAGTTGCTGAGGAAAATCAGACATGAACCCGATGAAACTGATGACTGCAAGCTGTTGTTCACGATGCTGGAAGCCTTGCATGGTGATGCAGAGCGACACCACCATGAAAATGAAGAACTTATTCGGCTGGCCTTGCTAGAGACTGAGGCGCCGATCCACCAACGGGTCAAGGATATCGAGCGAGATCATCAGGCATTTGAGCGCATTGCTGGGCAGTTGAAGATGTTGGGGGATACCACTAAGGAAACGAGAGTAATTACTGACACTATCGATGACTTCATCAAAAAATATTACGATCACATGGACGCCGAGGAGAATATTTTCTTTCCGGCGGCAGATAAGTGGCTTTCAGACGACCAGTGGCAGGAAATCAAGCATCAATGGCATTAATTGGAGCTCGCCGCATACATTAAAAAATTAGCTACTACTTAGTACTGACCTCACTAAGCAATTACGCGAACACCACGCATTAACTTACAGGGGTGTCCGTATATCGATGGCTCTTTGTTGCAAGTCACTCAACCCCTCCCGCTCCTGTTCTCACTCGCTCTCAACTACCTCCGCTAGACTCACCTGAGCCCCGCAAGCCCAATCCTGATAAACTCCCCACCTCCCAGCCTCACCCATTCCAGAAACGCCAATGCCACCAATCACCGCCACACTCGCCCTGCTCTCCCGCCGCTTCTGCGTCGCCCCATTTTGCGTCGATCAGGCTGGTTGTTGGTAACTCAGCATCTCTCTTTTACGCAAACACGCTTATTTGAAATCGCACATTTATTCTCGAGGTAATGGTGACCCACTCTTCTGATCAACGTGCTGACGAAAAAAGCCTGCCTCGATTGTTGCTCGATCTACTTTGGCAAATCGCCGTACTGTTGATCCCGATTTTTCTCGTGGCGGTATTACCGCTGCTGTGGGCGCTCGGTGTCGTACTGGGTTGTGCTGCCTTGATGTGGCTGACGGCACGGGCCGGTTGGCAACGAACCGGTCGAGGGGCTGCCCGGGTCATGACCTCTGCCGCAATAGGCCTGGGTTTTAATCTGGGCAGGGCTTTGCCGGCGTACTGGGATATTGCGGGGGCAGCGGCTGTGATGTTCTTCGGGCTGGCTTGCGTCAGTCACTTGGAAAGACGTTTTGGCCTGGTCGATAAAACACAGGCCAAGTCGTCACCGCTATCGCCTGGTCAGTCTTCAGGCGGCGCCAGTGCCTGGGGTGGGGACGAACCGCAGCAAACTCCCGAGGGCGAGCCCATCAGGGTGTTCAACTACAGCGAAATCGCCATGGGCGGGCCCGTCCTGTGCGATTACCTGTTTCCCGATGGGGTGCTGCTCCAGGGCCTTGGGTCGTCGGCTCGCTTCTCGAATGACGGACGTTATTTCGCTGCGCCTTTACCCTCGCGCCAAGCCTGGGGGTTGGTGATTCTGGATCGACAGTTGCGTCAGCTTTACCAGTGTTCGTGTGATGAATTTTGGGAACTGGATGCCTTTAACGACGGCATCCTGAGTGGGCGTTACAGTCCTCTGGTCGACAACGGCGCACGGGAGATCAGCCTGGAGCAACTGCTGACGACGGCTGAAAAGATCAGCCTGGTGCCCGTTGTTGACCTTTGGGTTGAGCCTGGAGCCTGGCAAAAAAAACTTGCGCTCGAAACGTTCCGGCATACGTCCCCCGATGGTCAGCAATGTTTGGACGCCTGCCTGGCGCTGCCGGCCAGCCTGCGTGAATTGCCACAGCCTTGCGCCCCGCTGATGAGCCCGGAATACCGCGTGAGCATAAACGGTGAGCCCACTTCGTTGCTGATCAGGGCCGATACCTCAATCATCTGGAATCACGATAGTCGCTCGTTCGCTTGCCATGCACGGATGGATGATGAGCAACCGCAAGCCCTCGAATACTGGCTCTGGCACGTAGACCGCGGCTGGCAAGCATTGCCTTGTCCGTGGCTATCCGCCGACAGCGAACCTTCCGTGGGTTGGAGCGCCCCCCTAGAGCTGGATGACCACTACCTGCGGCTATCGTCCTACTTCGACTACCCGCAGCCTGATCGCGGTCGCTATGGTTATGGCTTGTACAGCATACACAGCGACTGTGAGTCTCAGGTGGGCCATGATCCGAACGGCCGGGTGCAGGTTGCGCAGCGGCACCTGACTCGCGTGCGGTTGGCCGTGCCTCTGGTGGGTGATGGACAGCGAGGCGCGACGATGGTCGAGTCGGCACCATTGACGGGTGATACGCGGGCTCAATTTAGCTGGCGGCAAGACAACAGCTTGGGGCTCGGGGGTTATACCTGCAGGATTGGGGGCTGGGAGTTACCGGGCGTTTGGCTGCTCGATCATCGAGTTTCAGACACTGGACGTTACATCGCATTAATACCGTTCGCCCTGCCGCCCGCCACAGCAGGTCACGTGGTGGTGGTCGACGCACAGGAACGACAATTGATGAACAGCCCTCCTCTGTTGGTCGCACGATTGTTGGACTTTCGTGGGCCGAGACTGAGCCTGGCAGTGATTCGAGGTCGCCTGGATCAGGATCGGCAAAGCAGTCCATTGCAGCGCTTTGATCAATCGCCACCCGAGGCGGACGATGCTGCTGTATTTTGCCAGTATCGACAGGACTCGCGGCTTTACTACGAGTGGTGTGAGCTCAATGTCAGCCAACAAGGCCTGAGCGCCCTCCCCGATTGGCGCCTGGTTAAACAGCCACAGTCTGCAATCGCCGATGGAAACTTTGTCCAGCCAGCACCGATGGATAAAGATGCCGCTTGGCTGTTCGGTTGTGAAACCGAATACGCCGACAGTTGGCTACGCGTCCAGAGCCCACGCCTGGGCGGGTATTTGCTGACGGCGTCCGGTTGCGCCATCAGCCATCTCGCGCCCTCGATGATCTGGTCCGAGGATGCACGTTATCTCGCGCTGACTCGACTCCATACCAACGTCGACGATGACCACGGAGGTCGCTTGGCATGGCAGATCTTGCTGTTGGATGTCCAGGAGCGAACCTTGAGGCATTCACCTCAGTGGCTCCATAATCGACCACAGTTTGAAGGTTTTAATGCCAATGTCTTGAAGGTGCGTCTATTTCTGCGCGACTGGGAAGCCGAGGATGAAAGAGACCGAGGCTCAATCAGCGCAATGAAGTTGAGCGACCTGCTGGCACTCCCCGCCGAATCCCTGTGCCCGCACGCAGGACTCTGGCTGACGAAGGATCAACTGTGTCACTCCGAAGCGTGGCAAGCATTGGATACATCGGCCTTACGCCATTGGCGCTAGTCACGTTTATCACTGGCGCTGGCATGGCGCGCAAAAAGAGACGAAGCCGACTGAGGCACGTTCGGTTGAGTCACGTTAGATGTCGGGCCTGAGCTTAATCTTGCCTGACAATATCGGAACAGACGTATCTGTGCCGTGTAACTGGTGCCGCCGTCGGTGCGCTTGCGTGCTCTGATCGTGGCCATAGTCAACTGGTACAATTGTTAAAGGGGTTGGTACATTGTATCAACGCCCCTCAAAACGCCCATTTACCCCCTAAAACCGGCTTTGAACACGTAGAGCGAAATGGTACAGAAATCAGCTACATACTCAGTAAATTCAAGCTCTACAGTGTCTAGACGCTTTAGCGTTGCGCCCATGATGGACTGGACCGACTTAACTAAAATTTAGTTATATTACAGTGTGATAAAAACCAACTCATCCCTGCCTTAGCAAAAATCAAGCAGAGAAAAAATCGGGACTAGTCCCGGAAAAGCTATTTTTTACATGAAAGCCGGTCCAATCCATGACATACCGGACTGGCATCCAAGACATGCGGCAGATTTCTCAAACTAGCCAGCACCTATGACCGCTGCGTTAAAGATAAAACTGAGTAAGGAATTTGAACCCCTTTCGTATTCACCGCATACCGCTGCAGCTCCAGCGGCCGTCGCGTGCGTCCTTGAGTAGTTCGTCATACAGGTCAAATGCGAGCCCCGATCTTCGCATTGTCGGCTGATGCTCAATTCAATTTCCTACATCCGCCGTTGCATCCTGGCGCAGGCGAAATTGCAGTCGAGAATGTCACTGCTATGCTTTGGGTTTCTCGAAAGGAATCGACACCATGTCAAGCGATTATTCACTGTCGGATGTACTGGAAAGGCTGTACGAAAACCAGCAGGCCCTAGAGGCGGCCGTTATGGAGTTGACACTGCTGGTTGAGGAGCAAGGGACACGGGAAGTGGGCGAAAATGTCCGCGGCGCACTGTGGACCATGGGTGAAAACGCTGGCCATATCAAACAAGGCCTGGCTCGTTTGAAGAAATTGGACATCGATTAAACTGATTGCACACCAAAGGCCCGTCGGCATTCATGTCGGGGTAAATTCGGAGGACCAGTCTGTTGCATCCACCGGTTGAATCCACACCCATTAGCTGACGTTCGTTCGGCCCAACGCTGGGGCAACACTCGGCCGGAAGGGGGCACGCGGACGAGCGCAACAGGCTAAGAGCAGTGCGCAGTACCTCGATGAAGTACACAGAAAATCCGAACGGCCCCAACGGCAGCGACCTTCCTTCCATACCCGTCGGGATGGCTGTAGAATCGCGCATTAGCTTTTTTGCAAAGAAATGAGACTTAAAATTGCCGATTATCACCACCAATTCTGGCTCAGATATTTTAGGTCGATATTATACTAAAAACGAAATTAGCTCTTTTTTGGTAGAGCAGTTCGATATCACCTCTCCCGTTCGGCTGCTCGATCTAGGAGCAGGCTCGGGATCTCTGAGTTGCGCCGCAAAAACACGCTGGCCTGATATAAAAATTCTAACCGTTGATATCGATCCAAAAGTTGATCTCCCTACCATTCCAACAAAGCAGATCTATGATGAATTATCTCACGAACATTTCGTAGTTGATGCCTTGTGTGAAAACCTATCAACAGTGCTGAACTGCACTAATGCCCCCATTGATATAGCTGTCTGCAATCCTCCATTTATTACTCCAAAGTGGCGTAATGAGTTTAGCTCGATTTTGGAAGATGCAGGTTTTCTTGACTGCCTTCCTTTCCCAGCGGACGTAGATGCGGGCCTGCTTTTTTTGGCGCAAAATCTCAGATTAATGAGTGAAAACGCTACGCTTGGAATTATACTTCCCGACAGCTTAATCACAGCAAGCAAATACAAAAAGTTTAGAGCAACATTACTCAACACCTACGCAATTACAAAAATAATACAACTTCCGCGCGGTTCATTTCATCACACAGATGCTTTAGCAAGCATTGTAATATTGCAAAAAACAAAAAACCACCAAGACGCCGTTCGTGTTTATTGCCTGAATCGAAACAAGAGTCTTAGCAAACCAATATTGGTCGATATCTCTTCTGCGGCCGAACGTCTAGACTATTCTTTTCACTTCCACCGTTTGCACACAATCGATGTAACTTCTCGTAGAAAAATCACCTTACACGAGCTTGCTGCTGAAATAAAGCGTGGCAGCTTATCTAGCGCTCAAGTCAAAAACTCTGACTTCCCGGTCTTACATATTACAAATATAAATGAGGGAGACATCGGACAGTGGTTGGATTTTAGCTCTTTTGAAACAGAGATGCCGGATGATTATTCAAATATAGTTAAAGCACAGCCCGGGGACATATTAATTTCAAGAGTAGGAAGAAACCTCGAAAGTAAAATTGTAGGCGTGATGGCAGGCACCTTTGCTGTGAGCGATTGCGTATATGTTATCAGGTGTTCACCTAGCACCCGTAATACAGTGCTGGCTCAACTGGCCAGCCGGGAAGGTCGGGCTTGGATGTCAGCGCATGCTTATGGCGTAGCTGCAAAACAACTAGCAAAAAAAGAACTAATAACATTTCCAGTCTTTCTTGACGAACGCAAGGATGTTTAAATGGAGTTTGAAGAAAGAGCCGATCAGCTTTCTACCGAAGAAATTTCCACTTCATTGGCAGACGGGGAGATTCTAAAGAAAGCTAGGCAGAAACTTTTGGCTACCGGAGCAAAACTATTAATAGGGCCAAGAGGGACGGGCAAGACGCATCTCATGCGTTATACCTACTCACAATCTCTTCTAAATAAATCTACGCCACTAGTCCTTTACTCTAGCTTCAACAGATATCTCCACCTCGAGCCTCTACTAAAGAAGACACCGGACGCACTTAAAAGATTTCACTCATGGGTATTAGCAAGGATCTTACTCAGTGCCTTTGACTACATCAATGATCTCAGCAGTAGTGGTGAATTCCTCAAAGATCTCGATCCAATCTACGATGAACAAAAGCTGCGCGAACTTATCTCACTTCTGGAAAGGGGTTCAGGAGTTGAGCTGTATGAAAACTACGGTCAGTTCATAACCGTCGACCATGTTATCAGAGCAGTTCGATCACTTACCGCTAGATTCAACAGAAGTCGCGCCATATTGTTGTTGGATGATGCGGCACTGAGCCTCTCTGATCAATATCTAGTAGCCTTTTTCGAAGTCTTCAGAGTATTAAAAGTTGAAGGCATCGCACCAAAGGCGTCAGTCTACCCAGGCACCACCCAATATGGTCCTACTTTTCACGCCTCACATGAAATTGAAGAAGTCCCTCTCTGGCTTTCCGTAGAAGATCCAGCATACTCCACTATAATGGGCGACATCGCCAACAGAAGGTTATCATCTGAGCAGCAAAAGAGCATATCTCCCGACATTCTTGAACTGTTCAAATACACAGCATTCGGAATACCACGCGTTTTTTTGAGACTACTTAGAGAGTTCTTTTCAGAGAGGGCTGGCACCTCACAATCCAAAGTCAATAAAATCATTGACCAACAGGTTGAACTCATAGGCGCTGAGTATGACTCTATTGCACTAAAGCTCAAGCAATTCTCTTCAGTCATTCAAATTGGGCGGTCTTTTTTCTCAACTACGGTATCAGAAATATCTGAACTCCAAAACAAAGATCTCTCTAGGCGCAACATTGTTTTAGGATTACTTCAGAGTGATGACCGCTCCCCATTAGCTGATCGCATGATTAAGTTTTTGATTGAGGTCGGTATGCTTTTCCCTCTGCAGTCTGTATCGCACGGGCAAAACAGAAAGTATGATAGATATATTCCTCACCTAGCTTTCCTCTATCAAGGCGGCGCATTTAAGGAGGGGAAGCGCAATACATTTCGCGGACTGCCTGAGTTAATGTTAGCTGGCGCTGCAAAACATCCTTTGAGGCGCGAATTTAAATCTTTGCTGTCTTATCGTGAATTGGCGAATCTGAAGCTTGATCTACCACCATGCCAAAAATGCGGTACGCAACGCTTCAATGATTCGCAGCAGTTTTGCCATAATTGCGGAGAGCCTTTAGTTGGCTCATCACTCTTTGAAGAGTGCATGAAGCTTCCACTGAGCGAGGTTCCCGGCATCAGTGAAACGCTTATTGGAAGAATCCATAAGGATACGAACATCCGTAGTGTTTCTGATGTAGTTATTTCGCAGAACGCTTCCAGCGAGCTTCAGAAAGCTAACTACGTAGGACCTAGACGTGCAGAAAGTATAATTAAAAAGGTTGAGCTCACTGTTGAGGAGTTTCTTTCATAATGGCCACTCCTTTCAAAACACAGCTAACAACTTGCTTAGTATCTACACCACCAAGGCTAAGCACTCACTTATTATTTGACAATAACCACTTAGAGCCGACCACCTCACCAATTGACCAATTCCTCGACCGATTACATTCAATAAACAGACTTTCTCCGGACCCCGCTAACTTTGACCCCTTACAGGGACAGCTCGTTCTATTAGGTGTAATCGCTGCAGTAGAAAGCTATCTGAGAACTTTGCTTAGAAAGATAATCTCTGTTGATGAGCTTTCACAGGACGCCTCCTATAAGCGAGATATTTCGTTTGGGGCTGCTGTGCACCTACATAAAGATATGATGCCGGAAGCCATTCTTGAAAGAGTCTCATTCATTAGCAAAGACAGTATAATCGGCACGATAAAAGAGTGCCTAGGGATCAGAGGCCATTCACCTTCCTACGTCGAAGCCTCGATCGATGACTATGTCAAAATTTGCCATCTTCGGCACTGCGCTGTGCATAGGTTTGGCCGGCTGGGCGCTTCAAATGCATTGGCTCTAGGGATTCAAGATCATAGAGAGCTATTGGAAAAGCCTCTGCTGCTCGACTACCTATCCCTTCAAACCGCGATATCGATATCAACAAACTTAGTAAAGACCATAAATAATTTTTTGTTCAACGAAATAATATCTCGCTTACCCGATCACAGTTGGCAAGGGACATATACAAAGGACAAAAAACAGTTCTTACTTTACTATCGCTTTTTTGCTGACAGCGTAAGTTCAACAGGCTCAACAGTTGACGCCAAATCTTTATACGCTGAATTCCAAGTGCAGCGAAGGAATTATCTAGCGGGTCAACAGCGGTAATTCTTACGACAATCGCATGCACTTACATATGTTGACGCCGAGGGTTGAGTGTCCTCCTCCAGCCAAAAACGGATCGTGCTCCGAACGACCGCTTTTGGCCGGACAGCGAGGGTCTAGCCTCTACCGTCACTTCGGATGGTCAGACTTCTGTCTGCTCCGCCATTGCCATAGTCTCGCTCAGCGATAGGGACTCTGCGCGGACCGCTGAGTTTTCGTCTGACCTACCCGTCTAGGTGCAACAGTCCACAGTCGTTTCCTGCCTTTCGCGATGGGCAGATAACGACTAGAGACCGATAGTTGTTACTCCCCCTTTGGAGTGGGCGTCTGAACCAGCAATATACCCTAAAACAGGAACAACCCTGGCATTGAAAAAGTGCGCGTGCACGTCAATCACCAAGGAAGGAGTTTCTCGCCCTTAAAGACACCGGTCGAAGGATTGGCCACAATTATGCTGGAGCCTCGCCCCGAATTCCGACTCTAGGCCTCTGCATAAGTCGGCGCAACCACTGACTCCAAGCAGTGCCAATGCAGACATGGAGGAAACGAATCCTCTGCGCGAGACATGGTTGTGATCTAAGGAGTCATGTTCAACTACTCCACGATTGCATCTCGCTATTTGACTTGCCGAGTCAGAAGAAGAACCAGGAAAAACAAGTAATTAGCCCACCTTCAAAATGGTGTTCTAGCACCAGCCCCATATCTATCCGCCCCCTCTTCGAAAGGATTTGAATCATGGCGGCCGCCACCGCCTATAAATCCAGCGCCATAAGTCGGGAAAAATAGTGGACCCAGCACTTCATATTGGTATGTGTGAGCCTGCTCATGAAGTCCGACATTGTACATAAATCCATGCTCAGAATTTTCCTGATCTTTTGGAGAAAAATTACTGCCGTACGATACCGTATTCCCAATTGTGATGGCCGTTCCACTTATGGTCAGCGGATTGTTAAGAAGGGTAATGCTGTTTCCTTCAACAAGAAATCTCGGATTATCATTAAATCCAAATGCATACCCTACCTTACCCACGGTGTATCCCAGCCCAGCATAAGCTGCGCCCAAGGCAGTATTCGGAAGGTTCCACACCTTCACCAAAATTGATGAAATAGCCGAACGCGGACCACCGGTCGCCGTGTCACTAAAAGATCGTCTGAATGCGCTGAATATCGCTCCGTTTTCGAAGCTACCCCCACCCACCGACGATACAACTCCTCCAGCCACTGCATCTGCAGCGAGACGCATGTCAGCATCTTGCATCGTTTCTATATTCGGGGACATTACGCGACTAACAAAGCCTGATGCAAATCCCTGCTCGTACTTGCCACCCACAGCGACAGACCTTACACCTCCGACGTGCCCCATTAGCATGGACGCCCCATAAGTGTTCTTAACAGATGACGCTATTCCAGATGTAATTCCGGCAGTGATTGCACCCAATACTGCACCTCTAACAATATCTTCAAAGGACCCTCCATACATAGCAGCAGATCCCCCACCGATTATTGCGCCAACAAGCACCGCATTTAATCCAATCCCTGCGGGCCCGAGGGCTACCGATGCCGCGATTATTGCAACTGTTCTCCAGTTTTGACTAAACCACTTCCCAGCTTTATTTATCTGCTCTCCAACCCAACGTAGAGGCTTACCGACAACGGCATCAAACGCATCACGCGCTGTGTCAGCTACGGTCCCCAAAGGATCATGGACGAAATCATCAAGCCAACCCATACCCGTTGGATCTATCAAACGAAATGGGTTGTTAAGAACATAGCTATACCTGTTATGTGACTGCGAATACCCTGGTGCTTGTACCAATGGGTCTGGGCTAACAAATCTAGCCAGTGAAGGGCTATAAACCCGCCCCCCCATATGAACGAGCTCCAAGTTATCCAGGTGCTCGTGCCCAGTGAACCCTTGCCTTATGGAGTAGTAGGAGGCAGCGCCTGTTTGACGCCGTTTCCCCCACGGGTCGTAGTCAAAGCGTTCAAGCACGTCACCCCGCTCGTTGAGCGTTGCCCGCAGCGAACCCAATTGATCCTTGACGAAGTAGGTCATCCCAGTGCTGACTTCACTCGAGCGCAGCGGGTTATCCATGACCAGCATATTGTACATGGGTGCCGCATGCCGGAATGGAAAGTGCCAATACGTGGTCTCGAAAAAGCCCAGAGCCCCAGTAGGCGCTGAGATGAAATGCCGCACCCGGGTGCGCTCAGGCGTGGGGTTGAACGGAGGGGCGTAGGCCTCTCTCACGATTTCAGTATCCCCGAGATAGGTCACCTCAAATCGCGTTTCCCCAGAACGGGACTGCTGAGTGATCAACTCGCCATCTGCGCCGTAGAGGAAACTCGATTGATTACGCTGTCCGTCGGAGATGCTTGTGACCCTTCCTTCTGCATCGTACGCCAGCCTTTTGTCGCCGAGCTGGACCATGTTCCCAGCGGCGTCGTAGGAGAACGTGGACTTCGCCCCGTTTGCATCCTGCAATCCGCATAACATTCGGGTTCGCTCACTGTCGCAATACTGATAGGTCCCGGTGTTCGACTTTTGAAGAATGTTCCCAAGAGGGTCGTAGTTGACGGTGACGCGCTCTCCCATCATTTGAGCAGCGCTTGTGATTCGGTTCAGGGTGTCGTACTCGAATCGCTCCATCTTCTTGCTCGCGCGGTCTGCACGCTGCAAGACGTTGCCTACTAGGTCGTAGCCCAGTGTGAAGTCCTGAATGGATGTCCCGTTCGCGCTGCGTGCGGATGCAGTCGTCAAACGCCCGGAATCAAGATCGAATGCCTGTGTATTGACGACGCCGTTACCCAAACGCTCCTCGGTGACTCTGCCGAGTGCGTCCACATTGAGCGACTCCCACGCTGTCCTGGCTGGAGTCGTCCCGGAAATGAGGACGCGACGCCAGAACCCGTCCTTGTCATAGGCGTTGGCAACGATCAAGCCAGTGGAATACTTGCGCTCAAGCGGTCGGCTCAGTTCGTCATAGTTTTGATCAATGCGGGAGCGGTCTTTTCCTACCTGCAAATCAACAGCGCCAACCCGCCCGTAACCATCGTAACTGATGGCCCGTGTCGCCCCCTGTGAGGACTTCACTGCCACTAAACGGCCGATTGCGTTCGGTCCTTGGTCAAATTCATATTTGGCAACATCTGTCTTCGAGCGGCGCTCAACCAGACGGCCAAGCCCGTCATACTTGAGGCTTACGATCTCTCCGCGAGCATCGGTTTGTTCAACAAGCTCACCATAGCCGTTGTACTTGTAAGTCCAACGCCCGAGGGTCGGATCATTCAGCATGATGCGTTGGCCGGCAAGGTTGTACTCAGCCTTCGAAACTTGGCCCAGCGCGTTGACGATACGCGTCGCTTTGCCTGCCGCGTCGAACTCGAACTGTGTGCGTCCCTTCAATGGGTCGATGGTGAGCCAGGTCCGACCCCGCGCGTCCTTCTCGATTACGGTTTCCCGCTTAAGCGGATCGACGGCTACTGTTTTGAGTCCCTCATAGCGTGTGGACAATATCGCGCCATCCGGGCGACGCTCCTCAACCTGACGATCCAGCTCGTCGTACCGTCGCACAGTGAATCGTGCTTGCCCTTCCTTGAACCGAGGAGTAGTCGAGCGGATCAAACGCCCCAAGGGGTCGTAGTCGTACTCCACAATCACTGGCTTTCCCGCGAAGCCGGTCGAGGACTGCCAGCGCGGCCGCCCCGCCGCATCATGGGCGGATACGGTGACGGGCAGTGTTCCGACCTGCTTGATAATTGTGAATGCCAATGCACCCGAGCTTGCGAAATCTGTCTGCGTTACCGTCGCCACACCTGTAGCATCAATTTCCTGACGGACACGCTGCAAGGTGTCGTAGCGCACGACTTGGCGCAGCCCATTCGGATCGATTCTCGCCGTGATGGCACCAGACACTTCATCAAACTCCGCCCGGCTGGTCTGTCCGAGATTATTCGTGGTGGACACCGGGAAGCGCCCCAGTGCGTCGTATTTCACTTGAGACGCACGTAAGGCCTCGCCTGTCTTCACGGAGGTACGAGACGCCACCTTGTTTCCGAACACGTCGCGCTCGTACTCGGTCACTGACTCTGATGGCGAACCGACGAGAGACATCTCTCTGACCAGCTGGCCTGTCTCTGGCGAATACGCGAACTTGGCACGCCTGGTTTGGGAGGGCTTGCCCGGCGCAAATTGGGTTACTGACGACTCCGTGAGTCTAGCCAAGTGCCAGTTGACTAAGCTGTCGTCATACTTGTTACTTGTTTCAGACCCTGCCTCATCGGCGAATGTCGTCTTGATCTTAGTGGGGTTGCCGGTATCGTCGTAAGTGAATTCATCAACCTGACTGCTCAGCACCGTGCCCTTCAAATCAGCGCTGACGCTTTCAGTGCGATCAAGCTTGACCCGCAGGATTTCGGGGACGAAGCCGCCATCAACAGGCGAGCCGGCTCTGCGAGAGACAGAGAAGGTCGATGCTGAACGCGATATTTCCACCTCCTTGCCGCCTCGCAATCCCTGCCGGACCGACGTGGATGCGATATTGCCGACGAGACCGTCCTGCTGAACAAATTCGATGACAGTTCGTCGATCGCGCTCTTGATCTGTTATCTCCTGCGCTGAGAATCCATAAGATTTCCCAGTGCTCGTATCGACGCGATAACCCTTGTACTTATATGAGGAAGTGCGCATAGGAAACCCGGGGCCAACTACCGTCAAATCCGTTGCGACATATCCCGGCATGGGTGGATCGAGAACTGGATACTCTGGACTCCTGTCGATTTTCTGGCTAGCCCTTGTTCCCAAGTATGCCTTGGACAATTCCCCATCTTGATCAAAAGCGGTACCAATGTATGAGCGGTAGGTCAGTGCGGTGCGACGTCCAAGACCATCAACAACCGCGGCAAGTAGATCAGTCTTGTAGGGGCGACTGTCAAACGCAGCAAATGGCTCGTTGATCCAAATGGCGGATGTTGTCTCTGAATCGCTTCGCCTGTAGATCTGGACAAGGTCTACGATGCCATCCCCGTTCAGATCTAGCGGGCGCACTCCGAGATCTCCGCGGCCTGCCTCAACGAACGCAAGCGGTGGAGCATAGACATCGAGATCCGGATCGGCCGCCCCCTGCTGCTTCTGCAACCAGCCAACGCCGGTATTTAAGTAAGCGCCCTTTTCGTGCACACCGCCGTCGAGGATGCGATGGTAGACAAGGTCCACTAGTCCGTCTGCGTTGACATCGAGCAGCCGGTAGCCTTGGTCCCCTTTTGTGTTCTTCAACAACGCTTCGGCTGGCAGATCATAAGCGGGCTCATATACCCAACCAGCCCCTGTATTTAGGTACGTCTTGTTGATGGCTTGGGCACAGGAACCTTCGCAGCGTTCAGCGTAAATGAGGTCAGGCAATCCATCACCATTCACGTCCTGAAAATTTACCTGAGTGGCGGAATTTGCTCTTTCAGCTGCATTGCTATCGTCCGAGTCGATGCGATATGGTGGTATAAAGGCAGGTGCATTAATCCATTTCCCGTTGCGATTTAAATACGCGCCTTGAATCCACTTTTCTTCAAAAGGAATTGGGCGATCTTCGGCTATCCTTTGCTGCCTCTCTTCATCAGTCTCACTCTTCGGAACCGCTGATCGGAATCGATAGACAATATCTGGGAGACGATCTCCATCAACATCAATTAGCTCGACACGATTTTCTCTTACCGATGAGAGTGGATTTCCCAACTCTCCAAGATCTTTCCTATATGGGCGAACAAAAGGTACAGGTGGCAGTAAATCGGCTCCCACCAACTCGACCCACTTACCGCTCTTTTGGCCTGCCGCATTGGCCTCTATTCTGTTAAGAAAGGCCCTTTGGACGAGATGTGGAATCCCCTGAGCATCATCCTCCTCCCTCGACACGACGAGATCAGTTAATCCATCTCCATTGATATCGATAGCATGAACACCTAGAGATCCAATACCTTCCTTTGCAAACGGCACAGGAGGAACATATCCACTGTATCGATTTTTAAAAATTGGATCTGAAACGCTCTTCCAATAAGCACCTTCCTGGCCTTCTGGAACATTCCTACATTCAGACGCTAAACTGCAATTTACATAGGACTCGAGAATTGGCGACCTAGACGAATCACTAGGCTGATATGCGTATAACAAATCAGTCAATCCATCCCCATTGATGTCAACAAGAAATACACCCGTATCTTTTAGGTCCTCGGAGAACGTAGGGCGTGGTATATTATATCGAACATCCTTCTTCCACGGGTTCTGCTCCCCTGGCTGAAACAGATATGAAACTTTGATCAGCTTTCCATCCGTTGTCTCCTTGGTGTACGCGATGTCAGCAAATCCGTCACCATTAAGGTCCGGGAATCGGACGCCGAGATCGGACTTATCAAATTGAGCAATCGTTTCTGGTGGGGTCAACTGTGCATCAAGACGCCAGCGTCCTCCGGTGTAGGAGTAGATACTGGGGCGCCCCTGCTCCTTAAAGAATGCAAGTTGAGTCATGCCTTTTCCGAACACTTGGATTGCAGCGAACGACGCTTTTCGATCTGCTACGTTGCTGGGTAATGGCTCCGGCGGAGCAAACGAGTTGTCGGCGATCCATTCGTTTGCGTCAATCCAGTAAGCACCGAATCTTTGTCCTGGCGGCGATTTGTCATTCCGCCAATAGATAAATGGAATTCCATCTGGTTTGAGAGCGCCAATTTCAGCGATCAATCGCCCCTTTGATCCTGGGTCACGAGTATAGAAGTAGGTATCAGGGAGAGGACGCTTATCGAGTTGATACCCCTTGGAAGTAGCGAGCCATGACTGCTGTACAGATCGACTGCCAACCCTGTAAGCGATCACTACGTCTTTGCATGCGTCGCCATTGAGGTCTGCCAGCTTTAGCGCCGCACTGTGTGGTACAGGATCAAAAGCAATCAAGGTTTGGATGTCCTTGAGCGGCTCCCAACCTTTCTGAGAAGGGCGAAATGCGTCCCGAACAATCGTACCGTCACCACTAGCATAGTTGTATACGAGTTCGAGCCCCCCATCGCAGTCTACATCCATTGCGTAGACACCATTTAATTGAACATCGGCATCAGTTGAAAACGGCAGCGGAGGCGCGAACTCTGGAAGTTGACTCCATTGACCACTAACCAAGCGTGCTGCACCAGAGCTCGGGACCTGATTCGGTGAAGACCAAATGAGTACAGGTTGTTTCTTGCCTTGAATGTTAATCCAGGTATGCAAATAGCGGCCATCACGCGAAATTTTGAAGCCCAGTCCTCCATTTACAATCTGTTTCCAGCCCGCGCTGGGATCAGATATGTAAGTGAAGTCGTCGGTCAAGATGTCGTCAAAGCCATCGCCATCGAGATCAGCGACCAGGTAGGATTTTCCCATCAAGTCAACGGGCGGATCCCACTTCTTGTCGAGTTTTACCGGATGTCCGCTGGTCTCGTACTCGAAAGCACCGCTGACGCTTTGACCGGCAGTAGTAAAGCGATAGAAAAGCTCTAGACCACTTTGCCCATAAATGTTTGCATACTCAAAATTCTGCTTTCCGGAAACACTCAAGACGTCATCAGGAAGATTTTTCTGGACTGCTTTCCAGCCTCCAGCAGAGCTTGAATAGAGAAAGTGAAGTGGCTTATAAGAGAGCCCATCGGAGCCTGACTCCGTCAGTGATATCAATTTCTGCGCCGGCCTGAACTTGTCGATCGCTTCGAATTTTGGCGTATATTCGCGTAGTATCTTCCCCCGATAAGAGCTCACAATTCGACGCAGTTGCGCACTTTGCACTGCCCTGCTGCCTTGGATGTACCTCAGATCGTAGGGAGCGATTTGGCCATATTCGAAGACAACTTTCGCGTACGGCTGCAGCTTTTCTTTGTCATTTCCTGTATACGAAACCTCACGAATCCGATGATCAAGGCCGTCAATGGAATAAGCGAAAACCATGTAGTTACCGACACTGTCTTCGATGCGATCACATAGCCATGTCAATATGGGGCCGTTTGGCCCCTGACTAACTCTGGAAGAGCTCGAACTTCCGAAGAAGAGCTTGAGGCCTGCCCTTGTGCTAACTACAATCCGCTGTGGGCCTCGATCGGTCCAGTCATATGCACGGATACGAGAATAGTTGTCAATTCTTGTTCGAAACTCTCTCGATCCATCAGCACTCACAGACACCTGCACCAACTTCTCACCGTCTAAATAGAGAGCATCTTGCTGATCGAGGTACACGCCGCGAACGGCTCCGTCCTCTGGGATGTTCCTCGGGCCACGCTGAACGGAGGACACGCCTCCAACTGACCAACCAAATCCATATGCCGATGGGCCACTCCTGCTATTGTATGCGAGGACCAAATTCGGCTCGATTCCAGCAGTGCCTGGTGGCACGCGAATTGGTATTGAAAAGCCTACGCCGCCATCAGGCCCTACGCTCACCTGACCATCTGTGGTGCCAGGGGTAACGCTGACTGCGGCTGCTTCAACCGAGTCAACAACAAGCAGAGTGAGTGCGAGCAGCGCAAAACTTACTGCGTTGCGAACACTCAAGATGAGACTTAGAAGCGATCGGATTGACCAAATACTCATCAACGGAACTCCCAGACATAATTTATGCCGACAGTTGCCCCGCTGGGCCTGCTTTGCAGGGGGTCCTGATTCAAATCTGAGTCGATATAGCCGATGTGGTAGTGCAAACTTTGATTAGCATCTAGCTGTGAACGTCCCATCAATCGAACTGACCATCCATTGGTCTCCAGAGTGTCTGTCGTCCAACTACTGGCACTTACGCGAAAAACAATCTGGTGAATACCGCGCTGCCACAGCATTTGCGACGCGCCAACCGCGAAAAATCGACATGTGTCAGAAAGGTCGTTTTGGATAGTCAGATCGAGTTTTGTAGACGAGATGCTATTAGAGCTAGCAGTTAAACTCGCGGAACTGCACTCATCTGAATACTCCCCATCGATCCGGGCATGCGCGATTCCAAGGTGCAAATCCGCATAAGGAAGCTTGTGACTATATGTTGCAAGTAATTCGGAGGCACGAGTTCCTGTTGACTCAATAGACTGATCCAGCGCGCCTGACAACGACCACCCCCGGTAAGTTGCCGTCCCGGCCAAGCGTGCAGACGCTGACCTCTGCAACAGAAGGTCTCTGAACTCAGTAGTGGAGCCGACACCGGGCGCAATAACAAAGTGTGGCCCTAGGTCTAGGTAATCGTGGGGAGGAGCATCGGCCTGAGCCGAAGCCTGCGACGACCCCATCAAGACTAAAGTGAGTACAAGATGGATCAGCCGCAGTAGCAAGAAGCGACCGTCCGCTTGAGCGTGGTGACCTCGAAAGCGTGTCTTCCATCTAAATAACTTTCGCGCGGCAACTACCATGTCCCCACCCTATAGATTTTCTCTACATCGCTGATGCTTCTCTTAGCTTTTCTCTAACTTTATGAAAGTGTAGACGAGGCTCGCTCCTTGGACTAAAGATTTCCCCGCAGGGTGCCATTTAGGTAACCATTAGTTCAAAGTGGCTGTGCACCCATAACCATCACCCATGTCGCATCCGGATTTGCTCCAACGCAACCCGAATCTCAACCTCCTGTTGAGCAGCAATATCGAGCCCACGACACAGCCCCCTAACCAGATAACCCCTCCAGCGTTTGCTTGATGTAGCGATCCAATTTCAAAATCTGAAGGGTTCGTAAACCTTGCACAGCGTCTTGCCAGTCGGCAGCCCAGAGCCAGCAAAAGCCGTCGTATGCTAATCCGCCATGCCGCGCACCCGGATTAAGCTCAAGTCGTATGCTGGAGATAGGACCCAGCGCCCTTGCTCGAACAGACACGCGAAGTTTTTTGAATGCTCGTGGTAGTTGTGCGCGAGTACATTAAAGACCATCTGGAGCGCCATTTTATTCACCCCCGGCATGACCTGTAATCGTCCTGGTGGCACCAGACTCGTCAGCTTGGAGGAAGGGCACACCAGTGTGCCCTTCCTCCTGATCCCCCAACGCCCGCTTTTGGAAGCGGCCGTTCACGGTTGACCCCTTACGGCCCAGAGTGTGTAAAAACGCTTCGCCAAAATTGAAGTGCGTGCGTCTACGTTAAATCTGAAATTTATCGGCACGTCAGCAGATGTGGATTTCGCGTAGAAGCACGATTTCCAGTCCGGCTTTGAGTACCTGTCGCGCTCAAAAACGTTTTTACACAGCCTCGGCCGGAAGCGGTCAATAACATGCGAACACCTCGCTTAAGCGAATAGTTTCAGCGACGCGGTTCCCAAGCGCAATCACACTACGCAGAAGCAGGATATAGCGTCAGTCAGCAGAACTGGCCGACGGACGCGGAAAGATTGTACGGTTAGAACGTCTTCATTGGTTCGTCGATGGCGCGAATGCGAAAACAGTCGTCGCAGAGCCGAAGCGTCCCTGGTCCAGCCGCTGGAATACTCAAGAGGACAAAATCGCGGACTGGCTCATCTGCACAGACAGTGCATACATCCAAACTTCCCGTTGCCCTAATGACCGCTTCCGTCATTGCAGCCTGCTTGGGATTCCATTCGCGCAGCGAAGCAAACCATTCCGGCGTGTGCGGACGGAGCAACGTGGGAGATGCGGGCTCGAGCAGTCCCTTACGCTCAAGCCAAGTAGTTGCCGCCCTAATGCGCCGAGCATGAAACTGCGTCAGAAGCTCGTACAGCTCTATCTTCAGAGCGAAGTATTGGCGAGGGTGCAACGCGTTAACGGTCACGTAGCCCGCGTGGTTCAGGATAAAACGGTTTTGGCCCAACTTCTCGTTCGCTAGCAGCTCTTCGCAGTACCTCTGCTTGCGTTTCGACGAGCGATTGTGCCCCTCCATGAAGGCGACGTGGTATTGCCAGGCATTCCTTTCGAACTCATCTTTCCACAGCTCCAGATACCTCGAAGATCGCAGAGCTTGCACTAGGTGAGCGTCTGCCTCCTGATGCTCCACCAGGTAGGCATCTATGTCATTGAGCGACTCAATCTCAGACGACAGTTTGCGGGCCTCCCGAAGCAAGACGTTGGTTGAGTCGCGCATAGCCTGAACGTTGTCAATATCCTCACGCCAGTCAGCCTCTTCTTCTGTACTGAGATTTCTAAGCACATTAGGGACCTCAACAAGCGCCGCGCTCTTCAGGAACTCCCCGGGATGGCAGAAGTCCGCATCCGACACTAGGTTCACGCCGGCATGACGATAAGCCTGCGCGACCAAACGCGAGCAGAACTGCCTCCGGCCGGCCACGAAACCAGCTAACACACTCTTGGCGGCGCCGGTTTTAGAGTATCGAGTACCAACCGCAGCTCTGGCGAAGGAGATGGCGGAGTGCAGTTGGTCAGTCGTCAAGGGCTTCACAGGTCGAAGCACATAACCAGCGCAGCCCGGCTCAAGAATGAGCCGCTCGAGGTTGCGTGCGTGAACCCCGTCGCCGGTTGAATCGATCACACTCGACTTACCCACACAAATCATAGCGTGAGAGATATCCGCGCCGATGACCTTACGAATCGTTTGGCTCATTGGGTCGGGCGTGGTTGTCAGTACAATATCGCCGAGCTGGATGAGGTCGGAGACGAATACCCGAGGCCGCAGTTCCGATTCATTCATCTCAGTTTTCATATTGATCACTTCTCCGGTATGGGTTCTGAACGATGAGGTCGATTGCTATCTGCCCTAAAGGCCAGCCTTCGACGCATAGCAAGCGTTTTCCAGCGACTGCTTTCGGCCGATTCTGTTGAAAAGTCGGCCATGGTTTGCGCATCAGAAAAGTACGCGCCGAGATTGAAATCTTTACTTTTGGCAGAGACTTCCGGACTCGGATTTCACGTAGCAGCGTGCAAAAAAGGCGTTCTCACCAGTCAATGATCAGGCAGTTTGGGCAGACCGACTTTTTCAACAGAATCGGCCACAAGCAGCCACTCGAAGCAGCCCCCAAACGGGACTTACGGTGAATCTTAAACTCCGAAACCTACCGCAGGTTATCGATACCCAAAGTGATCCCACTGAGTATTCGTGACAGGCGACAAGCCCTCAGGGGACAAGCTCAAACCAAGACTTGAAGTCCCTTCGTTGTGCTTGTCCACAGCTAGGCGCATCATGGCCTTTTAGTAGCAGTCATACCCAGTCGCACCACTTAATCAGCATCGTTGGTCTTGAATGGCCAGTGCCTAAAGCTTTCGGACTGCCATGACCTCGGTATAAGGACGCACTATGTTCGGAAACATCGACAAGAGCAAAGGCTACCTGTTCAGCAGTATCTCTCTCCAGTACATCCTTACGGAGCAGGCCCAAAAACTCCGCCAAGAGGTGGAAGCGCTCGATGCAAATCGGTTACTGAACACTGCTCCCGAAGACCTGAAGCATTACCTCGTAGAAAAGTACTACGTTGAACCCCTAACCCTCCGTCGTGACGACTGGTACGCAGATAATGCGGAAATCCAAGTCGACGTCAGGTACGACCGCAGGCGCTTAATCAGTGACACGGGGAGACCTATCTATGTCCCTGGTGAACGCGTAGATATCCACGTCCCCTTCGAAGGTGATTCAGAGCTTTTCTATGCCAATGCCAATCAGTTCAGTTCAAACCCTCCCCGTGCGGTGGTGAACAAAACGGATTTGCTCTTCCGGTACGACTCCCCTTCCGATACCCCCAATGTTGACGTGCGAAGCAGTGTTGAGCACGTCCTCAGCGAGATTGAGCAGTATCTGGAGGTGCAGCGAGCGATGATTCAGGCCTACAACCAAGGGCTGGCCAACCTATCCGCGCAGTGTATTGAGCAGCGACGAGCGCGCCTCCTTGCCCAGTCGGATCGAATAGCAGCATTGGGTATCCCCGTGAAGCGACGGGACGACGCACCGAAGACCTACGCCGTTCCTACTGTCCAGAAGAAAGCAGCCCCCAAGCTGCCCCCAGCGAGCACTGCGCCATTCAAACCGGAGCCCACTTGGGCCATGGATCAGTACGAGCAAGCGCTACGCATTATGCAAGACATGGCCGTAGTCATGGAGCGTAGCCCTGGGGCATTTAAATCTATGAACGAGGAGGCGCTGCGGCAACACTTCCTCGTTCAACTCAATGGTCAGTTCGAAGGTAAAGCCACTGGCGAAACCTTCAACATGTCGGGTAAAACGGACATCTTACTGCGAGAGGCAGATCGTAATGTCTTCATTGCCGAATGCAAATTCTGGAAGGGACCTAAAGCCTTCAATGAAGCGATAGACCAGCTCCTCAGTTACGCCACTTGGCGGGATGGGAAAACTGCGATCCTGGTCTTCAATCGCGGTACCGATACTACGACAGTCATGAATGGCATCGACACCCAGGTAAAGGGACACCCTAATTTTAAGCGTACCAAGTACTGGCCTCATGAAAGCGGCTTTCGATATATGCTACGCGCGAACGATGATGCCGGCCGCGAGCTGATCCTGACAGTATTGGTATTCCACGTTCCAGACTAATCCATATTGGAGAGAGCGGTCCCGTTCCACAGCAGGAAAAAGGGACCGCTTTATTTTAGCTGTTTCTGGCCGGCCCATGCTTTTCTATACCGGCAGCTATGGATCGATTACAGCCCTTCTCGAAAGGCAGCAATCGACAGATTCTGTTGAAAAAGTCGGTTTTCCAAAAATGCCGGAACAATGCCCGCTTTGGCGGGCATTTTTATATGCAGTCAGCATTAATTAGAACTTATTCTTCGTCTTTGGAAATATCGATTCCTTTGGCACGCAGAAACTCATCGACCTTGGAGTTTACTTTCAACTCCTCATCATCTCCGGCAGCATCAGCTGTCTCAAGCTCGGATATCAAATTTTTCTTGAAATTTTCAAAGTCATTTTTAAACTCCCAATTTTGCAATTGATCAGATGCATAGCTCACAACTCTGTCAATTATTCTTGCGGCAATCGATAATGTTTTAGCGCTAGACACTGCCAAACTATGAACAAGAGACACATATTGCGTGTCTGACAATGACTGAGATGACGCCGTTATATCAAGAAATTTATATGGAGTCACGATCCATCCAGCGTGGCCTGCCCCCGCACCAACTCTCGTCATGGCGTTGTCAAAAGTTAATATTGCCCAGTGCGTATTGTTGTTGATAATTTCGTTATGCGTAAACTGTAAAGCCCAGACATCATGATCCATAAGGTAGCGGGATTTAGATTGATTTCGCGAAGCCAAATAGTGTGTATATTCGCGCTCAAAGGCAATGCAGTCCTCAGGCTTATAGAACGGCACCTCAATGAATTGAACCCCAGACTTACTAAGTATCGACTGGACGTCAATCATTACGGCCCGGACCCAATCCTTCAAACTAGAGCGCTCGATAACAACCGCGGAGCTAAAAGTTTTTAGATAGTCAAGTATTGTTCCGGGAACCCTGCCACCTTGAGCTTTGAGTGCATAGTAATTTGCGATAAAAGCATTTCTTGAGTATTGAAGCTCTTCTGGGCTAGCAATATCCTCTAACGACGAGTACTTTCTTGCCCATATCAGGTGTGATGCACATTCATTGATATAGAAATACGGTATAAATGGCGTGGCGTTTAAGTTGATTGCTCGTTGAACTGATTTTTTGCTGATACTAAAAAACCCATTTACATCACCATCATACAGACGGGAACATATCCAATGGATAGCTACCGACGGCTCAATCAATACATTGAAATCACTCCATCTACTTGCGCCTAGAGCTTTTGCTGAGGCGACAGCGCTTCTGCCCTCAAGAGCTACATAAACCGATGCCCTAGCTAGTTTTATAATAAGTGGATGATTCGACGCGCTATTTAATAGCGCCGTGGCAGCTTGTGCGGCCTTCCCTTTAGATAACCCAGATCTATCACGAATATAGTCACGTATGCTATTTTGGTCGCGATCACGTTGATTGAGTATAGGTTCAACAGTGACTTTTGCTTTTATGTCACCTAGGAGATCCATTTGCTGGCCAATGTATGCATCCGCGATATAGATACTTATGTCTTTCGATTCGGAGATAGACCAGTCCACTTCGAAATCTTTTCGCATGATATCTATCTGCACCGCAGCTAGATCACTCAGCTCTTGTTCGTAAATTCTTTTTCGAGATTCAATATCCTGCTTGGAACTCTGGGAAAGCCCGATAGCACCCGACTCCAGTCGCTGAATGGCCATTTTAGAGAACAATGCGCCAATGCGTTTCTTTAAATATTCTTCCTTATCGGACTCGATATTTAGAAAGCTCAAGACTCTGGCGATTAGCTCACCATCCTGAAGCGCTCCACCATCAGATAAAACAAAGAGAATCGTATCATCATAGACTCCGTCTCGCATTCCCTTTGCATCATCAGACATTATAGTGTAGCTGTGAAGCGCCATCTCCTTATAATCAGTAGCTCCGCTGAACGATCTTGGGAGTGGGTAGTTAACCGCATCTAAAAAGTGATTTAGAAGATTTCCATCCAGTAGAAATTCCGCAATATGCCTAGCGCTAAAAAAGGAAACAGGAATTTCTAACTCTGTAGAGTATTTTAACTCATATTTTCGAGATTCTATTTCGCTAACATTCGTCGTGGTAAAGAAATAAAATCTCTTAGCAGAAAGCTTTTCAATTGATTTTGCGACGTCTCGCCCTAGTTTCTCTGGCACTTTCTCTTTTTGTGTGGTGAGCTGGTAAATCGCGTCGCTACGCACCCCATCACCACTTACGCGTATGAAGTCAGCGCCACCGTCATTTGATCCATCAACATTAATGGCATTAATGCCAAAATACTCTTTGAGCACTATATGACAGGCTGCGTCAAATAGGACCTTGCTCAAGCCGCGAATATGATTAACTAGCGTGTCATGATCCATGTATTCTCCTTAAAATTTTTGACTTGCGCAGATTCTAGCTTGAGGAAAAATTACGGAAACCAATACCTGCCGCCGTCTAAATGGCTCACTTGTGCCTTGGAATCCGTAAAGCTCAGATTCTCATGAGACTCTTGTAGCATTGGGCAAAAACAATCTCAATCGAAATGGCCTCCCTGGCCAAGGGGCGTCATTGTTGAACAACCGCTTTTGGCCGACGACGGCTGGTTGTTACGAGGGTGAAGGCAGCTTGAACGGTGGTGTTCTCTCAAATGACCGCTTTCAGCCGATTCTGTTGAAAAAGTCGGCCATGGTTTCCACAGCAGAAAAGTACGCGCTTGAGATTGAAATCTTTACATTAAACAGAGGATTCCGGGCTCAGATTTCGCGTAGCGGCGCGCAAAAAAGGCGTTTTCAGCGGGCAGTATGCGAGCTGTCTGAAAGAACCGACTTTTTCAACAGAATCAGCCAAAAGGAGCCAGTCGCAAGTGTCCAAATCAGTGAGTAAACTTCGTCGTCTCGTTCACGGTTTATCTGTCGAGCGTCCGCCGTCGTTGAAGAAATCGTCCACTGCGACCAAGCCGAAATTGTCAGTTAATTTGTCCTTGTCGTTTTCACTGAACGTCGTTTGGGCACGCCTCTCCTGCTTAAGGCTAGCAACTGCCTGGAAAAAGCAGCGTTCACACAGATGTATCTCATAGCGCTCACCATCGTGGGCCGAGCCGTATCCCCAGCGGGCCTGCAACATGGCATATTGGAGGCTATCGCCCTCGACGCGAGTGCTTTCGAGGCAAACATCGCACAGGATGTCGCTAACGGTCTCAACGACTTTCTTTTCTTTGACCTTCATCATCACCTCCCGTAGCCATAAACAAACCCACCTAGAAAAGCATAGTAGACGCTGCACAACGACAAAACACTGCCCATGGGAAGTCGCATGCGCCGCCTTCTTTCAGGCTTAGTCCCCTTGTAGTCTCGGGTCGTTGACTTATGGCTTAGTCAGCCGCTATCGGCCCAGGCTGTATAAAAACGCAAGCACCGTTTGAAGTCCTCGCTGCCACGTTAAATCTGCCTGCATTCGGTCAGTCAGCGGCCCCGGAGTTTACGTAGAAACGAAGTTTTCGCTCCGACTCTGATCGCAGCATCTGCTCGAAAGCGTTTTTACACAGCCTCGGCCAGAAGCAGTCGCCTAGCGAGATGTGCGTTAACCGTTTCCCGAGCTTCGTCGGATGGGGCGAAGCAGACAACTCGGCTTCAAGGCCCCTCCTCAAAGCCCGCTTTAGAAAGCAGCCCGTAGCAGCGGCCGCCAGGTCGCGTCCCGGACGCTACGGTAAACTAGACACCGCGCGGTTTCATGTAGTGGAAAGTGTGAGCGTGGTCATAGCGCTCGGCGCATTCAAGAGCAATCAAGTCAAGAGAGGTTTTCAACGTGGACATCTGACAGGCACTGCCAGGTGACCGAGAGGTTTCCTCGATCCGCAGCAGGGTTTAATGGTTGGGCCGATCGTAGCGGTGCCGGAAGTCTATCCAGTGACCTTGCCAGCGGAGGCAGGTTCTGCTGGTAAAAAAGTCGGGCGGCGCGCTGACGTTGGTGAGGGTTTAGGGACGGGTCAGCTTCAGACTCATTCAAATTGATCGGCAAGTGGTCCCAACCGTGGCGACTGGAATGCGTGCATGAAGCGTCTCTGCAATGCCACTATCCAGAGGAGTTAGCCGACGATTGGTCGTACGGTTTGGCGGCGAAACTTGAATCCCTGCACCACACTTGGAGATCTAGATCATGACGCTGAGAATCGCAGAATTATTGGCTGGCACAACCCTTCGCACCCCGCCCTACGGAAACCACCAAGGTAACAACTAACGTATCCAAAGGACCTTTCGGTGAGCGGGAACTCATGATTTCCCGTGCGGGCGAAGTCACCATGGCTGACTGCGAAGCTTCAGGCGCCGAATAATCCCGACACCGACAGGAAGGCTCTCAGGTGTTCAGCGGCCCACCCAGGCGCCATAGTGGCGCATTTCCGGTTGTCCCACTCGCCAGCTGTCCGGCCAAGACGTTCGTGGTCGACGATAAAGTGCTGGCCGGCCGCATCGTGGAGCACCACTGCCGTATTGTCGGCGAGGTGGCCAAGGAGCTGATCGGCCGGTGCCCGAAAGCACTTTCCAGGCTGTTGTTTCCTGCCGGCGCCGCCATGGTCGCGGCGGCGCATGACATTGGCAAGGTGAGCCCGTTTTTCATCGAGAAGCTTCGCCGGGCGTGTACCGACGGCATAGCAGGCATACCCGAACTAAGCGCCATCAATCCGCAAGACGAGAGTAAATGGGGTGGCCATGCGGGCGTGAGCCAGCTAGCTGCCGCGGCAGCTGGCGCCCCAGCCTTTGTGCCCGAGATCCTCGGCCAGCACCACGGCTTTTCACCGGTGCTCATCGGCCGGTTGGCGGATGACTCGGTCTTCGGTGGAGCCGAGTGGCAGCGCCAGCGCCTCATACTGATCCAGGCTCTCAAAGACCAAATGGGGATGGAGTGGCCGGACATTCCGTCTGAGGCGATAGCTCGTGTCGCGGCCGGTTTGACGTCCGTTTCGGACTGGATCGGCTCGGGGCCCCTCTTCGAAAATCCCGCTTCCTCTTGGGAGGGGCTCATTGCACGGGCCGTCGACGAAGCCGGCTTTGTTATGCCCGCCGTCAATCCCGACATGTCCTTTTCCGACGTGTTCAAGAACTACAGCGCCAATGCTACGCAGGCGAAATTGATTGAGGAGGTCACAGGCCCCGGCGTTTATGTGCTTGAGGGCCCTATGGGCATTGGCAAGACCGAGGCGGCGCTGTACTGCGCCTATCGCATGCTGGCCTCAGAGCAGGCCACCGGAATTTACTTCGGCCTTCCCACACAGCTGACATCCGACAAGATCTATGACCGGTTCACGCCGTTCCTCGAACGGATCCTTGTACGGGGCAGCGCACCACGCACTCATCTTCTGCATGGCAGAACCTGTCTGATGGAGCACCTGCAGATGGGTGAGGAAGGCAAACCAGGTGGCTCTTGGTTTGACCACAGGAAACGCGGCCTGCTGGCACCGTTCGGCGTCGGAACCATCGACCAGGCATTGATGGCCTGCATGAACGTGAGGCACGGTTTCGTGCGCACCTTTGGCCTAGCCGGCAAGGTCGTAATCCTCGACGAGGTGCACACCTATGACAGCTACACGGGCACCATCCTGGAGGCCCTTGTGGGTCTGCTGCGATCGGTGCAGTGCACGGTCATCATCCTAAGCGCCACTCTTAGCATCGATCGGCGTCGCGCCTTGCTGGGTGACGACATATCGGCGGACGCCTATCCACTAATCACGGCTGCCCCCTCCGCAGGGAAACTGGCCGAGTGTCCGGTCGAGCCCGATACCGCCAAGACCGTCAAACTACGCTGGCTGAACGATCAGCAGGAGGCTTTCACTGAAGCTCTGGAGCGCGCGCAAATGGGCCAACAGGTGATGTGGGTGGAAAATACCGTCGACGATGCCCAGAATCGTTTTATCGCATTCAGCCAGCATGCCGCAGCGCTCGACATCGAATGCGGCCTCCTCCACTCTCGCTTCACACACCAGGATCGACAAACAAACGAAACGTACTGGGTATCCCAGTTCGGCAAAACCGGCTGGCATACCAGAAAAGCCAAGGGCCGCATTCTTGTCGGTACCCAGGTACTTGAACAGTCGCTCGACATTGACGCCGACTTCCTGATATCACGCTTCGCGCCCACTGACATGCTGCTGCAGCGCTTGGGCCGACTCTGGCGCCATGGACGCAAAACGCCACGCAGTCCGAGCGCTACACGTGAGGCTTGGCTGCTTGCACCAAGCCTTGAGAGCGCGTTGAAGAATGCCAGCGAAGCGTTTGGCCTGAGCGCTGCGGTATATAGCCCCTATGTGCTGTGCCGCTCATTAGAATGCTGGCAGTCGCTGCAGTGCATCACCCTGCCCACCGATATTAGGCTGCTGATCGAGACCACCTATGCCATCCGCCAGGAGCACGGCCAGTTAGATGCGTTGCTAAACGAACTGGATGAAGGCACTCCCAACCGTAACGGACGCAAGGGGCGCAAGGCGCTGCGCCAGCTGGCGTGCCTGACCCTGGCCACCGACGGGAAAACCCTGCCCGAGGAAAAAGCAGAAACCCGCTACAGCGATACGCCATCGGTTGAGGTCCTACTAGTGCGTGATGCTCAGTCAGGGCCGGACCGCAATTCGCATCTCACCCTGCGCAGCGGGAAGGTGCTGACCATCCCCCGTTCACGCATCGCCATGACGGCGGAACAGTGGCGTGCCCTCAGCGCCGAACTGATGCGTGAAGTGGTCAGCGTTCCGGCCAGCAGAGCCCCACAGGCTCAATCCGTCAAAGCCCTGACCACCCTCGGCCTGCACCACTGCTTCTATCTCGGCGACGCTGAGTGCAAGGAGGCCCTCCTGCGCGTAGCGATCGTGGACAGCCGCGGTGGCATCACCCTGCCCTCTGGTGGCGCGGGCCACAAGGGACTCAACCTCAGCTATCAGCCCACCCTCGGCTATCGGGCGCTGAGGTTGTAATGAAGAATCGATTCAACCTGCTGCATGAGAAGTGGATTCCAGTTGACAACCATGGACTGGTCAGTCTGCGTGACATCTTCAGCCGCTTCGAGCTTCGCGCCATTGGGGGCACCCCCATCCAAAAGATAGCGATCTTCAAGCTGCTGCAGGCCATCGCCCAATCGGTGTGTACGCCGGCAGACGAAGCCGAGTGGAGCACCTTGGATACGAATACCCTGGCCAACCGCTGCCTGTCTTACCTAGACGAACGTGAGTCAGCGTTTTATCTGTATGGAGAGGATCCGTTCCTGCAACTGACAGTCGTCGCGACAACAATGCCCAAGTCATATGGATGCGTGATTCCTCATGTATCCAACGGCAACACCACCGTACTAACGCAGATCCAGCAAGGTCGCCCGCTCGGCGATGCGGAGAAGGCTCTTCTGCTGGTGACGCTCATGTCCTTTGCCTTCGCCGGCAAGCAGTGCGACAACAGCCTCGTTTTGTCAGTCGGCTACATGGGTAAAGGGAAAGGCAGCAGCGCACCACCAGGGCCTGCCTTGGCCGACCCTGGGCTACTCCATTCGATGATCTTGGCCGATACCTTGCTCGACACCCTGCACATCAACTTGCTGACGCACGAACAGATCAAGGCGAGCAAGATGTATAGCTCAGGCTTGGGTGTTGCCCCCTGGGAGCGCATGCCGGTAGGCGAAGACTGCCCGGCGGCACGAGACCTGAAGAACTCCCTGATGGGCCGCCTGGTACCCATGTGTCGGTTTCTCCTGCTACAGCAAGACCACCTGAACATAACGGAAGGCCTCAAGCATCCAGGCTACCAGGACGGTCGAGCAGACCCCACCGTTTCCGTGGACCACACCGGCGACAATCCGCGGGCAAAGTGGGTCGATCCTGAGCGCCGTCCGTGGCGCCAGTTGAGCTCGATACTGGCGCTGTTTGGCGAAACCTCGAGTACTGGCTTCCAGTGTCTGCAGTTAAAAACAGGCCTCAACCGCGTCCGCCGTACCCTGCCGAGCTTTGCCATTTGGGCCGGCGGAATCCGCCTCAAGATCAAGTTTGGTGAACAGTATGTTCAGGCCGGCAATGACTATGTCGAGTCGATCGTGTGGCTGCACAGCACAGCCCTCGGCGAAGTCATGTTTACGGCCGTCAAGACCGAACTGGATGACCTCGAACAGCTGTCTCGCACGTTGGCAGGTCGAGTGATCGGCTACCACGAGACGCTTAGTGTCCACAAAAAAGCAGCATCAGAACGGGCTAACACCGCTGAGAGCATGTTTTGGCAAATGGTCGAGCGCGATTTCCAAGCGCTGGTTTATACCTGCGAACCGGATACCGATTCACAAGTTGAGCGCATGAAGCTCAGGCGGAAATTTGCGAACCACGCCCTCCTCGCATTCGACGCTACTTGCGCGAAATCATCGGCACGCCAGATGACAGCCTGGGCCAAGTTTCGTATCAACATCAAGCCATACTTAGGAATCCGAGCTATGCAGACAACCATCCCAAAACACTCATCCAGTTTCGCCGAGCGTTTTGTCGGCGCGGTGATCAGCAAGTGCGAGACCGATACCGGCACTGCAGCGAAGTTGCGCAGAGCCATCAGGCCGTCACAAGAGCACCAAGCATGGGATTTCCTCGTCCGGTTTGGCGTTGACCTTGAGGACGACTATGCACGTATCCCAGCACTCACTGTGGCCGCCGCAATTGCTGGCTCCAGAACCATACGCGGATCGAAGGAAAACGGTGAAATGAAGCTCGGAAAGGCCTTGGCGAAATCCTTCGACGACGGTGCGAACTGCAAAGGCGCCATCGCTCGCCTCCGCCGGCTTGTTGCCTGCGACACGCTAGCCGAAGTCTCGACCAACCTTCGCTACCTGCTGCCCCTTATCGACAGCCGTTGCAACCAACGACTCGACTATGTGCGTCTCATGCATCAGTTGCACGACTTCCCGAGTAATCCCCAACAGATCAAGCGTCAGTGGGCCATGGAGTTCTATGGGCAACCCATTTACGAAACTACCGGTGAGGACCTATGAGCATGATTGCCAGCGTTTTACACCTCGATCGCAAGGCCGTCCGTGCTCTGAAGGTGACGGACTGTTACTCGGTGCACCGGGTGGTCTACAGCCTTTTCGATGACATGCGCAACGATTCTCAAAAGATCGCCAGCGAAAGCAGTGGGATCCTGTTCGCCGATCAGGGCAACACGAAGGACGGTCGTAGGATCCTGCTGCTGGCCGACCGGTCGCCCAAGAATTGCATTGACGGTACTGTTGTCGACATCCGCAGCCTCTACATTTCTGACGATTTCCTCGACCACGATCAGTATCGGTTCAAGGTCATCGTCAACCCGACGCGGCGTAGCAGCACCAGCAAGGTTCTAGTGCCGGTAAAAGGGGTAGAGGCGATCGCACAATGGTTTGCCGAACACGCGAGCTCCAGCTGGGGGTTTGCCGTTGCCCCAGCCCACCTGAGCGTGGGTCCGGTGAACGTTGCTCTATTCCAAGAGAAGGCCAATCGCCAGGTCACGATCGCGCAAGCCCATGTAGAG
This sequence comes from Pseudomonas sp. B21-019, assembly GCF_024749225.1. Lineage (NCBI taxonomy): Bacteria > Pseudomonadati > Pseudomonadota > Gammaproteobacteria > Pseudomonadales > Pseudomonadaceae > Pseudomonas > Pseudomonas sp. B21-019. Next base: position 2,231,973 of record NZ_CP087193.1, on the reverse strand, counting down.
GGCGTCCTTTCAGTTATTGATCGCGAACAGTTCACCCATTCATTTCGTCGTGGTATCGGCCGGGCTCGCGCCTGGGGTTGCGGCCTGCTCCAACTCGCTCCGGTTTCTCATAGGACTCACTGACAATGAAGAACAAGCGCATCGAGTTCCACATCCTGCAATCCTTCCCAGTCTCCTGCTTGAACCGGGATGATGTCGGTTCGCCCAAAACAGCCATCGTCGGTGGCACCCGCCGCGCCCGCGTCAGCTCTCAGTGCTGGAAGCATTCTGTACGCCTCGGCCTGCATAACGAAGGGATTACCCTCGGCCACCGTACCAAGCAAGTTGCGCAGTTCCTCACAGCGGCCTGCAGTGCGGCAGGCGCTAACGAGGAACAGGCCGTCGCCTGCGGCACAGCCATGGCGAACATTCTGGCCGACAACACGCTGTTCTTTATCGGCAATCATGAGGCCGAGACGTTTGCCCAGCTCGCCAAGGATAATGACTTTGACCCGGTCACCGTCAGTAAAAAGGCGATGACCAAGGCTTCGAAAGCTGTCTTGAACAAGAACCTCGATGCCCTGGATATCGCGCTATTCGGCCGGATGGTCGCCAAGTGCAAAGAGCTGCAGGTGGAAGCGGCTTGCAGCTTCTCGCATGCTATCTCGACACACTGGGCCCCGACCGAGTACGACGCCTTCACTGCAATGGATGACAACCCAGTTAAAGAAGGCGCAGCTCACCTAGACGTCCTTGAGTTCAACTCGGCCACCTACTACCGCTACGTCTCCCTCGACGTGGCTTCACTGCTGAACAGCCTTGGCAGCGGCGACGTGGTCTTGGCGGTAAAAGCCTTCACCTACTCCCTCTTCGACCAGGTACCGCGTGCACGCCAAACCACCATGGCCGCCGCCTGTAGTTGGGACTACGCGCGAGTGCTGGTGCGTACCGGTCAGCCGCTGCAGCTGTCATTCGATGAGCCGGTGAAATCCACTGGTGAGGGTTTTCTGAAGCCGAGCATCAAGGCCCTGGACCAGCAACTGCAGCGCAAGGAGAAATTGGCCGGCAGCCGCTTCGGGAAAATCATGGACCTGGCATTCGGCGTTGACGAGGACTATTCGATTGACCGTCTTGTCGAAGATCTCGTTGCCACCATAGAGGCTTGAACCGTGACCAATCGTTATTTGCTGATGTGGCTCGAGGCGCCGCTGCAATCATGGGGGTATGACTCCAAGTTCGCCCGGCGGGATAGCCTCGATTTCCCAACCAAGTCAGGGGTTCTCGGCTTGCTGTGCTGCGCCATTGGTGCCGGAGGCCCGCAAGAGCAATGGCTCGCTCATTGGTCAAATTTGGATATGCAGGTCGATGCCTATATGCGCACCGATTGGCAGGGCAATCCCCTGTCCCGGCTACCACTGCTGCGTGACTTCCAGATGGTGGGCAGCAGTTACGGTGACCCGCCCTGGGAAAAGTTAATGGTTCCCAAGATGTCTGATGGTGGTTCGCCGAATGGCTCTGGGGTAAAAGTCACTCACCGTTACTACGTACAGGACATGGCCTTTGCCGTCGCCCTTGAGGTGCCGGCAGCGCTCGAGGCAGATCTGGTCGAGGGTCTGGACAGTCCCGTGTGGCCGCTCTACCTGGGCAGGAAATGCTGTGTGCCGAGTGAGTTGATCAACCAGGGCGTGTACGTGACTGCATCTGAGGCCATGCGTGCTGGTGCCGCAATCGCCGCGGACAAGAAACGAGCCCTCTCCTTCAGCGTTGTCCAGGCCGAAGCTGAAGGTGAGCTTCTTACCCTCAACGATGTGCCGCTCGCCTTCGGGGAGCACAAGCACTACCAGGTCAGGCAGGTGACTGTGCTGAAAACCAGCTAAACCCTGCGAGTGGATGAACCACAACATGCTGGGGTATTGAAGCTGAAACCGTCTAAATGTTGGTGTCTCCCCACAGTTGTGGGGGTGTTTCCGCAATCAAAGCGATGATTAACAACCTGGAGGAGTCTTCTCCACACGTGTGGAGGTGTTTCTAAATTTCAGATCGGCACTGCCGAACTGCGGGTATCTTCCCCACGCGTGTGGGGGTGCGTCCATCCTCGACAAGTCGACCGAGGGCGACCGGCAGTTATCCCCACTGCGTGGGGAGTGTTTTCGAAAAGACGCTGGATCTCTACACCCACATGCGGGACTCCCCGCGAACGTGGGTTATTTCTGGTTCCCCGAGCTCCTGTTGCCAGAGCCGATTGGTGTGTCCTGAATCGGCGAACCTGCGATGGATTCGCCACCACCTCAAGCACTTAGCGGCGCATTACCTTAGCCCAGGCCGCTATGGCGGCTAGTGCGCGGAAACGAGGCAACAAAACCTGGGTATCGACTACGCGACTGGATACCTAGTTTTGAAGTATTACGCTTTCGTACTGAGTATTTATCGGATACCCAACTGATTATTTGCTTGCTATCTATTCGTTTGTTTAAACGAGTAGCTAGAATAGCGCTGATAGCAATACCTTTTCTCAAATTCGATATCGGCAAAAACCCCTCAAGACATTGATTGTATTAGAAATTATTAAAACAGCCGCAAACAGACCCGCGAAGAATTTGCCTTATAAACAAGTCACCAAGTCAACCACGAAGACTTAGCGACTTAATTTTTTAGGGTTTTCGATACGAGTTATTCTCACTTAGAATTCTTTCGCTTTTTTAGCCTTCCTTTCTCATATAAATAAATAATAATTAAATATTAATATATATAAGAAAGGTAGCTAAAAGTAGCGGGCAAGGCTCTGCCCTGCGGGAGCAGCTGAGTCCTTCCTGTCGGTTCCTTTCAGGCAGCCGTAAACCGTCGGCCAGCTTTTCAGCGGCAGCAGTTCGTTCGTACTTCAGTCCTGCGGCTAGGGTTTCCTCGCGTTTATAGTTCACTTCAAGGACTAGGAGCGTCTGGGGGTCGCTCCTTTTCAGGTGGAGCTACCTTGTCGGGTGGGTGCAGGGGTGGATTAAGGAGGACCAATCAACGCCGCAACCACGCGCTGGATTTGCTCCAGTTCTGCGGCGGTTAATTGGCCTTTGTACTGTACCTTGCGCGCTACCCAGTCGACTCTTTTGACTTTATCGGCCAGCACCGCGCTGGGCTTGGCCCCGGCAATCGGCACCTTGAACGGATAGCCCTTGATCTGGGTCGTCATGGGCGCACAGATCATCATGCCGCTCGCCCGGTTGTACCCGCCGGAGTCAGCACCACCGCAAGGCGGTGGCCGGCTTGCTCATGTCCAGCCAGCAGGCTGAACCACACCACGTCGCCCGCGTTGGGCACATAGACGCTTTTAGCTATTACCAGACCTCCTTGCCAACCGGTGGCCCCAGTCAACCGCTTCGTGGCGGTTCTCCGGGGTCACCTTGGCCAACAGCCTGGCCAGGTCCAAGGACTCGCGCACCGGTTCGATGATCATCCGGTTGCCTTCAACCCGCACGTCGACCTCCAGGTCAAGCTCGAACACGGTGCCACCGAGCACGGACGCCGGCAGACGTAGGGCCGGTCACCTACACGGTGAGACCAGCCTCGGTGATGAACAGGCCAATGGCGAAGGCAAGCGGATACCAGAAGGTCTCGCGGGTGAACTGCCGCGCTTCGACGTTCGGCGTTCGGGTCGCGGGACCGACAAGCTTCATGGTCTCGACCCGCAGCCGGGCAATGTCAGCGTGGATTTTTTCGAGTTCGGCTTGGGTCAACATGCGGTTCTCCTTCTGGCCCCCATGCTTCAAGTTCGCGGCCTACCGACGGAGCTTCCAGCCATGCGGTCTCTTCTGCCGACCTCGGCACCTTCCAGTCGCAGCGGGCCAGCAGCTCGTCCAAGGTGTAGTGGGGTTTCTGCTTCGTGCGCTTCATCGGGGTTGTCTCCTTCTCAGGCAGGTCCGGCTCACACATGCAGGCGGATGGTCATGTCGATGCCCACGGTGCGCATCACCGCCAGATGGTCTTCAGGGTGGGGTTGCCCTTCTCGCTGAAGGAGCGGTACAGCTGTTCGCGGGCCAGTTCGGTCATGCCTTTCGCGCGGGCGACGAACACCCCGAAGCAGATCAGTCCCAGCAGCATCTGCCGGGCAAAGCGTAGCCGCTCGCCTTCATTGAGTGACACTCCCGCCCCGCGAACACCGTGGCCAGGCATATAGTCGGGCTTGTCCATCAGAGACCCACCACGCGGCCCATGGCCTCCAGCGTGTGGTCGTCGCGTTTGCGGACGATGCCCAGCGAGAAGCCGGGCTTGCGCGCCTCACTGTCGGCGATGACCAGCAGGGCGAAGGCCTTGCGCATCGCTTCGGCCTTGGTGATGCCGCGACGGCGAGAAATGTCGTTGAGGGCCTGGTCGATCTCGTCGGACAGGTCGAGGGTCATGCGCGGCATGGGACTCTCCAGATAGGTGGAGGCGTAGTTACGCCGGTTTAGTGGAGCAGCCTGTAAATCACGGTCATGATCACGGCGATGACACAGTAGAGCCCAGTCACCACGGCCATCGGATACCAGAAGGTTTCACGGGTGAACTTGCAGGCCTCGACTGTCGGTTTCGGGACCTCGGCACTGACCTTGCGCGACTCTTCATTGCGCTGGATTGTCTGGTCGATCAACTGGCTGATCGCGGCATGGATCTTGTCCAGTTCGGCTTGTCTCAAACCGTGGGTGGCCATGGTGTTGGCTCCTCCTTCTCAGAAGGGGTTAAGAACGGCCAAACCTCCTTGCCAACTGGCGGACCCCAGTCGACCGGCGCATGTCGATTCTCTGGGGTGATGGCCGCGATCAGGGCGTCCAGATCAATCTCCGGCGTGTCCATCAGATCCCTACCACGCGGCCAACCGCTTCGAGGGTGTGATCGTCGCGTTCACGAACAATGCCCAGGGAGAAGCCGGGCTTCTTCTTCTCGGCGTAGGCCACCGCCAGCAGGGCGAACGCCCGGCGCATGGCTTCGGCCTTGGTGATGCCGCTTTGCTTGGCGATGTCGGTCAGCGCGCCGTCGATCTCGTCCGACAGGTCGAGGGTAAAACGTGGCATGGCGGATGCTCTAGTCGAGGGAATTGAGTGGAAATTTTACTGCATATTGCAGCTACTGCCGCTACTCCGTCCGACCACTGGCCTGGTGCACGCCCGTCGACCTGCGGCTGTTTGGCACCCTTGCGGCAGTTGTGGTGCAGGCGCGTGGTTTCGGCTGGCCAGACCTTGGCGTAGGTAGACCTCGCCCAACGGGTCGCCGAGATCAAAGCTGGTGGTGCCATTCGTGGTCGAAGTCGCCGACGTAGAGCCGGGCGAAGACCATCAGTTCGTCCAGCACGGCGCGGCCCAGCAGCCCGCTGGCGATCGCTGGGCGCCGACCGTGTTGGTTCCAGTTCGGCACAAAGGCTCAACGCGCCTCTGCGCTGTGTGTGTGTGTGTGTGCGCTCCCCCCGGTTCTTTCAGGTTGTACAGCGGCGGCTGTAGGTGGCTTCGACAGTCAGGGGCAGGACGCCGTAGGCGGCGAAGCAGGACCAGTCACGGAGCATAAGACATCCAATAGCTGTGGGATGCTTGGGCATGGCAGAAAAAACCGAATTCCCCCCTTCATAGTTCAGAAGTGAGCGGGACAGCTGACCGAGTCACGGCATCGGTACGGTAAAGGGCCAGTTCGCGGTAAACCGTGGCCTGCCCGACGCCAAGCTGCTTGGCAATCTCGACCTTAGTCACGCCCTCCCCCGCCAGGCGCAGTATGGCCGCGCGTTTTTCCTCGTGGATTGGCTTACGTCCCTTGTATTTGCCGGCCTTCCGCGCTTTGTCGATCCCCTCGCGCTGCCGCTCCAGCATCATTTCCCGCTCAAACTGGGCAATCCCTCCCAACACGGTCAGGATTAACTTGCCGGTGGGCGTGCTGGTGTCCAGCCCCAGATTGAGAATCTTGACCTCAACCTTTTTCAGTTCCAATCGGTACAGTGTCTGCAGCAGGTCGGTGATCGAGCGAGCCAGCCGGTCGAGCTTAGTGACCACAAAGGTATCCCCCACACGGGCAAACTCAATGGCCGCTTCAAGCTGGACGCGCTGGGCCACGGACGATACCTGTTCTTTAAATATTTTTTCACAGCCACATCGTTCTAATTCGCGCAACTGGGCTTCAAAACCAGCTTCTTGTTCGATGGTTGAAGTACGTGCATAGCCTATATCCATAGGTTTTCTCCCACATATGTTTAAGACTCTGTGATAGCCCACCTCCCAAATAAATTAACCCACTTATATGAGAGGTTTAGGTAGGGCTTCGCCTGCTATCACAAGGGCCGGCTCTATTTGGAGATTGCATATTTTTTGTCACACTGGTGAGCTTTCACCAATGCTTAGACGATCAGCTCGCCCAGGCTGGCCATCGCGGTCGTTTTCGCCAGTGACCGCGCCTCGATGGACGCAACACACGAATGGGTCGTATCTGCCGCTATCCGAACGCGATGCTGTTAATTTTTTCGGACGAACTAATTAATGCAGTCCTTTCTTAACCAGTCCATATTGCTGTCTTAGGCACGAATGAAAGCGTTCCCCCGGTGTGGCGTTTGCCATTTCTCCAAGGGGCACCGTCCTCTCGACATGACTGGCACATCACATAAAAAGCCAACCATACAAACATGTAAGCACAGCCAATAACAACGCAACATATATACTTCGACACGAACTAGATTATTTAGCAATACCTGAAAATATTAACCAATACATAAAATATAAAAGCATTTAACACACCAACAGACACCCCACCCACGACTTTTTGCTATTGTTTTTTTCTCAACCATCCAGTACAGACCTCCTAACTATTTTTAACCAATCCTAAATCCCAACTGTACTCAGTACAAGTTTTTAACCCCACCAACGGTACTCAGCACAAGTTTCTTACCCCCGACAGTACTCAGTACAAATTTCAAAGAAAAAATCACACAAAATGAAAAAAAACAGACCAATCAGCGGCAACACTAAAAGCACGCGCGGCCCCAACAAAAAAAAGATACAATATCCTATAAAATCAATCAGTTATTATAAATACACTTAACTTCCTATCCTGTGCCGCACTAGGTATCAGCACGTCGACGAGTGATATTTTTAGCCAGTAATTGCCTACCCCTACGCAACCGCTGCGGGATCCTTGTCTATTCTTAAGTGTGTAAACCGATGGACCAATCAAATAAGAAATTTTGGGGACTTCAGAATGAAAAGCAAAAACGAAGTCACTGCCAAACCGAACTGGAACGCTGACGGTATTGCGTTTTCAGTATTCGAGCCTGGTAGTCTCAGCTATGAGCATCTGATCCAAGAGCGCGTAACGCGTGCCTTCCACCACCAACCAGCGACCCTTATCTACGACGCATTGGCTTTAAGTTACAACCAGATCAAGAAGGGCGAGCTGATGCTGTTGGAGTTGCCGAACCGGCCGACCATCAGCAACCTGCGCAAGACCCTCGAGGGGCGCGGGCTGGAAGAGCAAGATTATCGCTTGTTCAAATCAAACTGCGACGAACACGGCCAGCTCGCCCCGAAAGACAGTCGGCCACTGGTTTTGCACCGCCTCAGTGAAAAAGTTATGAGGACGGTGCAGCCGTATATGACCATCGCGGCGAAGATGGCCGAAGAAGCCAAACAACGAGGCACCTCGCACAACCTCGTGCAAGATGAAAACCAAAAAAAAACCACAGGTAGTGGAGAACGTTTCATCTGAACATCAGAACCAGATTGATTCATTAAACAACAAGGATTGATTACGAAATGACCACCCCCTGAGAGGGCGGCATTCAAGTTAACACCCGGTTTATCCGGACCTTTTTCCTCCAATTTTGTATTAAAACGGGAACCCCTGGTTTTCGGGGGGTGCGATCAAGGTAACTATCGTGACCAAACACAATCGTCCCCGCACCGCCGGGGAAAGCATGACCGCGGATGATCGAATGGCGTACATCCGCAACCTCGCCAAATCCGACCACCTGTCACACGAGGATCTCGCGCTACTCACGGGCTATTCGCGGCACAGCGTTTCCGGTTGGTTCACCGACTGCGACTCACGTCGCCATCGGGACGTTCCGGCCAGAGCGATCGACCTCCTGCGGTTGAGGCGCGTCGCGGCGGATGCCAACGGTACCACGTCGACAGGGGGGCAACGGCATGTATCACTATTTTCAACGATCTGAGCACGACGCCTGGTTTGTGCTTCCCTTCAAAACTGGCGAAGACCCGGTCGCGCTGGCCAAGGCGCAGGGTGCGAAGAAGCTGACGATCCTCGCCGTCAATCAAATAATCAGCGACGGCACCGACGCCGAGATACCGCGCAACCGCGACAAGATCGGTTACCGGGGCCCACTGTACTTCGACATCGACTGCAAGGATGATCTCAGCCAAGCCATTCGCAGCGGCCAGGAACTGGTCGGTAAGTTGATGCGCATGGGCGTACCGAAAGGCGCCATCAAGGTCTACCTGTCGGGCAGCAAGGGCCTGCACATCTTGGTCGACGAATTGCTGTTCACGAGCAGCCGTTTCACCCTGCGCTTGCCGGAAATCTACAAGGAAATGGCGCGAGACTTATTCGTTATCGGCCTCGATTACTCGGTGTACAGCAGCGGTCGGGGCAACAGTTTTCGCATCGTCAACCTTCAGCGGCATGACGGCAACTACCGGGTGCCGGTGACCCCGAACGAACTGACCGAGCTGACCGTCGACCGCTATCGCGAGTGGGTCAAGGCGCCGCGCGTGGTGGAAGTCGACGACCCGCAGGGGCTGGTGGTGCACGAGCTGAAGGCGCTGTTCGAAGAGGCTAAGAAGCGCGTCAAGGCCAAACCGAAGCTGATGATCATCGCTTCCTCCGCGGACATGGAAGCCATCCGCGAGCCGATACCGGCGTGCGTCCAAATGCTGTGCGACAGCGAATCGCTGAAGGCGGACGCCTCATACAACCAGATCGCGACCCAACTAGCCACCTACATCGTGCGCGCCGGGGTGTCGCAGACCGTGGCTGAGAGCCTGGCTTCGCGCCTGGCCAGCAGCGCCAAGAGCAGCACGTACAGCACGCCGAAGTTGCGCCGCGATCACATCGAAGCGCAGATCCGCTACGTCGAACACACCCCGACCTTCGGTTTTGGCTGCAACGCGATCCGTGCCCTGCTGAGCAAGCGCCCGTGTGAGGGCTGCGCGATCGAGCATGGGGCGAACAAGGACGGCAACCCGGACGCCGACCTGAGCGCGGTGGCCGAGGCGGACGGCTACTACATCCGCGCCGGCGACAGCAAGCGGCGCATCAGCAACTTCACCCTCCAGCCGCTCGACATGTTCATCGACGTGCCGCAGGACAACACCAGCCCACGTCGGATCGGCACCCGTATGAATGTGCTGAAGGGCGGCGAGACGGTGGGCAGGATCATTTTCAAGGAGTCAGCCTTTGCCAGTCGCTCGGCGTTCCTGAAGGAGTTCGAAGGCATCACCGACCTGGTGTTTCAGGGCACCGACCTCGACATTCAGAAAATCAAAATTGTTGTGTTTCGGGAGGACCAGGACATGGGCGAGATTTTTCAGGTCTACACCGCCGGGGTCCACCTGGACTTCGTCGACAACAGCCCGATATTCACTTACGTGGAACCGGACATGTCCGTGAACTCGGTCAAGGTGCGTGACACCCACCAGTTTCTCGGCAACCTGCTGGCCCGCCCGTACTTTGCGCACACCACCATGGCCGAGTGTGGCGATGAAAAGGTCGACCAGACCCTAGCTCACCTACTCAAGATCAATCAGAAACACGAGATCGGCCTGATGATTGGCTGGTGCATCGCGGCGCACTTCAAGTCCCACTTCATGCACCTGTACAGCCAGTTTCCGATCCTCGCGCTGTGGGGCAGTGCCGGCGCCGGCAAATCGAAGACCGCTGGTTTGATCACCTGGCTCAACGGTACTGACTACATGCAGAGAGACTCTGGAATCAGTGCTCCATCAACCTCGCACTATGGCTTGCTCGAGTACCTAACCAGCACCACGACCATTCCCCGGATCATCGAAGAGCTCAACAAATCGAAGATGACCAGCAAGACCTACAAGGACGTGGTCGAGAGGATCAAACAGGCGTGGAACGGCGAGGCGACGTTGAAGGGTCGACTGGGCCGGGGCAACATGGGACGCACCAACGCTGAGGCCATTTCCATCCCGCTATCGTCGCCGCTGATCGTGATCTCTGAACAAGAGATCGAGGTGCCTGCGATTCAGGAGCGGAGCATTCGCGTACACCTGACTAAAATCAAACGGGCGCACTGCCGGGATCACTTCCGGTTGGCCACGGCGGGCCGCGATCACTTGCGCAGCTTCGGTAAGGCAATCATGGCCAGCGCCTTGACCACACCGCCCGAGGAGATCGAGGCACTGATGGAGAAGGTTTCCGAACTGCTGCCGCCGGAAATGGACGACCGCCCGCGCTTTTCCTTACAGGTGGTCATCGTCGGCTTGTGGAAGTTGAAGGAAGTGTGTGAGCAGCTGCGTTTATTCCAGTCACTGAACGCGCTCGACCTAGTGATCAAGGTGATGATTGACCACTGCGCCAATTCCGGCGACGGTTATGTGCAGAGCGAGATCGACCTGGTGATGCAGAAGATCGCGGTCATCGTGGCCATTTCGCGCAGCGCCGAGGAAGCCACCAAGGGCAACGTCTACCTGACCGAGGGCCTGCACTACTCGATAACGCCCGAGTATCTGGTCCTCGACCCGGTACTGGCCCACGCCAGTTACACCCGCTATTGCAACATCGATGAACGCAGCACGCCGGTAATCAATAGCGGCACGCAGTTCATCAAGTTGATCACCGAAGAGCCCTATTTCGTGAAGAACGAGCCGTATTCCGGTATGGGTGGCGGTCGTCCGATGTTGTTCCTGTCGCTGAAAATGCTGCAGGAAAAGAACATCGACATCAGCCTGCTCGGCTGGGGAGGTACAAATGCAAACGCCAACTTTAGCTGAATACTTCCAGCGCGCCCGCATTGATCGTTATCCGGCATTGACTCCGTTCGTGCAGTTGGACAAGAAACCGTTCAAGTCCAAAGTGCGAAAGCCAAGCCTCTGCACGCATAACCAGTGGTACAAACTGCGCCCTGAGCCGAGCATATGGAAATCAATACCGGCGGTAGAGGCCGCCCCGCATTATATCTGCACGAGCAACCTTAAGCTGCTTCGCGTCACCAGCAAAAACTGGAACGACGCTAGCAGTGAGGGCGGCGGCGCCCCCCATCTCAAACTGATGCAGCGGGTCTTTGCTCTTTACCACGAACTGGCCATGGCCAGGAAGTCGATAACAGGTGCGGTATGAATACGGCCTTCCTGCTAATGGCGCAGTACAACGGCCAGGCAATCATCCCGCTTGAGCGCGTCTGCGCTGACTACTTCAGCCATCTGACACCGGAGAAAATGAAGCTCAAGGTCGCCGCAGGCCAGATAGACCTAACGCTCGTGCCAATGGAGAGCAGCCAGAAATCCGCGCGAGGCGTCCACCTGTCTGACCTGGCTGATTATCTCGACGCTCAGCGCACCAAGGCCAAGGCCGAGCACGAAAAACTAATGGGCCGAGGCATACACCGAGCGTCCTAACCTGACATGGCCCCAATCACGGGGCCAGTTACAATTTTCTCCAACCACGGCCAATCCTTGTATGGGTCGCCATTCCCACGCAGGTGCGTATAGCGTCGCATCGAGTTCCAATCTCGGTGGCCCGACACACTGGCCACTTTCGGAATATCCCACCCCATTTCAAACAGTCGGCTCACGCCATCGTGGCGCAGGTCGTGAAAATGTAAGTCCTCAATTTCGAGGAAATGACAAGCCCGGGTAAATGACGCCGATATGGATTTGGCATTGTACGGAAACACCTCGTCGGCGACTTTCGGCATGGACTTCAATATCCTCCAGGCCTCGTCCGGAACATAGCACCAAACGTCGTTGCCATATTTCTGCCCGGGATTCTTCATGTCGGTGATCAGCACCGATTGGCGAGCCTCGTCCATCGCGTCCCAGCGAATACGGGTGATTTCTTCCTGTCGGCGCGTGGAGAACAGTGCGAAAGCAGTCACCCTAACCATGTCGATCTCTTGCTTACGACGTGCGCGCATATCGACAAAGTAGGTCAGGATACTTTCGAGTTCTTCCAGAGTGGGTCTGCGGCCTCGCTCCTTACTCCTGGACACGGCGCCCATTTTGCGTAACACGCGGCGTGCATCCGGCATAGCCATGGGATCGATATCAAATCCCCAGGCCGGTCGGGCAATAGATAGCACCGCGCCAAAGTGTGCTAGGTCGTTGCCAACGGTCTGCGGTTGAATGCCGTCGCTCTGCATCCGGTCGTTGGCATACTCAACCAGTTTCTGGCTGGTGATGTCCTTATCTTCAAGCTTACCCAGCCAGGTTTCGCTGATAGCCTTGAGGGTGGCGCGCTTGGTTTTGCCCAGTGGCCGGAGTTTTTCATACTCCTCGAGATAGCGCTCGATCATTTCCTTGACCGTCACGCCCTTACGGTTGGCCTTGGCAATCGCACCAGGTTCGGCCATCTCAGTCTCGCGCCGCTTGATCCAGGCCTGAGCCGTGGTCTTACGGTCGAACGTCTGGCTTTCCTGATAAACTGTTACACCCTTTTGCATGATGCGGATCTGTGCGGTGTACGCTGCAGAGCCATTCTTGCGCTTGCGAACGGTGATCGATCCCATGATTTTGCTACACGACAGGTTAGAGTTGCTACATTGTAGCAACGACCTTGCTAAAACAAGCAAAAACAGTGGCAAATAGTAGTGAATGAGAAGTAGCTAAATGCAGACGAAACCCGCAGAAAACCTAGCCCATCCAGCATATTCAGTATCTAGGAGGTTTTCTGTTGCGCCCATGATGGATTGGACCGACCGCCACTGCCGTTTCTTCCTGCGCCTGCTCTCCAAGCACGCCCTGCTCTACACCGAAATGGTCACCACCGGCGCCCTCCTCAACGGCGACCACGACCGTTTCCTGCGTCACAACGAAGCCGAGCACCCGCTCGCCCTGCAGCTCGGCGGCAGTGTTCCGCTGGACCTGGCCGCCTGCGCCCGCATGGCCCAGGACCACGGTTACGACGAGGTAAACCTGAATGTCGGCTGCCCGAGTGATCGGGTGCAGAACAATATGATCGGGGCGTGCCTGATGGGGCATCCGCAGTTGGTGGCCGATTGTGTGAAGGCGATGCGTGATGCGGTGTCGATCCCGGTGACGGTGAAGCATCGGATCGGGATTAATGGTCGGGACAGTTACGAGGAGCTGTGTGATTTCGTTGGCACGGTTCGGGATGCCGGGTGCACGAGTTTTACCGTGCATGCGCGGATTGCGATTCTGGAGGGGTTGTCGCCGAAGGAGAACCGCGACATTCCGCCTCTGCGTTATGACGTGGCGGCGCGGTTGAAGGCGGATTTTCCGGAGCTGGAGATTATTCTCAACGGCGGGATCAAGACGCTCGAGGCCTGTCACGAGCATTTGCAGACGTTCGACGGTGTGATGCTGGGCCGTGAGGCGTATCACAATCCTTATGTGATGGCTGAGGTGGATCAGCAGCTGTTTGGCAGCACGGCGCCGGTGATCACTCGGGCCGAGGCGCTGGCGCAGTTGCGGCCTTATATTGCCGAGCATCTGCTGGCGGGTGGCGCGATGCATCACATCACTCGGCATGTACTGGGGCTGGGCACCGGGTTTCCGGGGGCGCGCAAGTTTCGGCAGTTGTTGTCGGTGGATATTCACAAGGCTAAAGAGCCGTTGGCGTTGCTGGATCAGGCGGCAGAGTTGTTGGAGGGACGTTAATCCCTCATCACTCACTTGCAGGTTTCGCGCGCCGGTGTCCGCGCTCTGCCTCGTTAGAAAATGGCCGCTTTGAAATGGCGGCCGTCACTTGTTCGGCCCGAGCGCTCAAAGGTCTAATTCGCAAGCTGGTCAAATCGGTAAGTATTGAGGACATGACCCAGGCCTGCTCAGCACGCTAACCGTCACCTCCATTGAACCTGCCTTCCATTTCAGCATCGTATTTACCGAGACCACGCCCCGCCTTTCAAACATCCGTTTTCAGGATGTTGCCACTGGGGCCTTCGATACGCACATGCACCCTTGAGTGGCTGTCAGCGCTCGGGTAATGTCATTAGACCCATAGGACAGAGCACGCCCATGACTTCCAAGCTGGAACAACTCAAACAAATGACCACCGTGGTTGCCGATACCGGCGACTTCGAAGCAATCGCTCGCGTTAAACCCGTGGACGCCACCACCAACCCTTCCCTGCTGCTCAAAGCAGCGGCCATTCCCGGTTATGCCGAGTTGCTGAACGCTTGCGTCAGCGACTGCAAGGGCGATGTGGGCTTGGCCAGTGACCGTTTTGGTGTCGCGGTGGGGCAAGAGATTCTGAAGGTGATTCCTGGCCGTATTTCCACTGAAGTGGATGCGCGCCTGTCGTTCGACACTGACGCCGTATTGAAGCGTGCGCACCGTCTGATCGACTTGTACGAAAAGGCCGGCGTTGGCCGTGACCGTGTGCTGATCAAGATCGCTTCGACCTGGGAAGGCATCCGCGCTGCCGAGAAGTTGGAAAAGGAAGGCATTCAGACCAACCTGACCTTGCTGTTCTCTTTCGCTCAGGCGGCGGCATGTGCTGACGCCGGGGTTTTCCTGATTTCGCCGTTCGTGGGCCGTATCTACGACTGGTACAAGAAGGCCACCGGCAACGACTACACCGGCGCGGATGATCCGGGCGTGCAGTCGGTGACGCGCATCTACAACTACTACAAGGCCAATGACTACAAAACCGTAGTGATGGGTGCCAGCTTCCGTAATCTGAATCAGATCGAGCAGTTGGCCGGTTGTGATCGGTTGACCATCAGCCCTGATCTGCTGGAGAAACTGGCGGCGGATACCGGCAAGCTGGAGCGCAAATTGGTGCCGGGGCATGCGGGTGAAGCGCGTCTGAGCTTGAATGAAGCGCAGTTCCGTTGGTTGTCCAACGAGGATGCGATGGCGACCGAGAAGCTGGCTGAGGGCATTCGTCAGTTTGCTCGGGACCAGGAGAAGCTTGAGGCGTTGTTGCAGGCCAAGCTGTGATTTGAGTTAGCTGGATGCAAAAAGGGCGAACCATGGGTTCGCCCTTTTTTTGCGTTGAATTTGGGTAGTGGGCTTTGTGCTGGAAGATGTGGCGGGGCCTCAGCTTCAGGGAATCAATGACGCTCCAGCGCATTCACCAGGTCGTGAAACGCCTCACGGTTGGAGTCGTTCAGGCCCATGAGGATTTTGTGTGCTTCGAGGACTTTGATCCGCACCACTTCTTCGGACTGGTCCTGGTCTGGCAGGTCGGTCAGGCATTCAGGGCATGGGATCGGGCGGTCAACGATGTTGAACACTTGCTCGAAGCCCATGGACTGCAGCAGACGGGTGATGTCTTCGTGGGTGGTGACAACAGTCGGCAACAGGCCGACTTTTTGCCGCGACAGGATCGACAGCTTGGCCAGCAGGCCCAGGGTGGTGCTGTCGATGCTGCGGGTTTCGGTCAGGTCGATCACGATGGCGTTGAAGTTCAACGCAGTGAAGATCCGCTCAATAGTCGCATCCAACGCCGAACACAGGGTCAGGCGAACTTCACCGACGAACTTCAGGACGAAGGTGCCGTCCTGCTCGGCGAACTGGATTCTACCGGTACTCATTAAAGATTCCTGCTCAACACCAACAGGGCGATATCATCCGGCATCTCCCCTAGCGTGGCCAATCCAAAAACCTGGCGCAGACCATCCAGGCTGCCGCCCGCCGCTTTCACCCGTTGAGGCAAAGCAGCTTCTTTATCTTTGAGTGTGGGTTCTGGCAAAAGGTCCAGAATGCCATCAGACATCAGCGTCAGGCTGAATACCGGCGGCAGCTCCAGTACGTGGTCTTCGTAGGTGGCTTCATTGAAGAGGCCCACCGGCAGACCACGCCCATCCAGGTAACGAACACTGTCTGGCGTGTACAACACGGGCAACGGCAGATGACCGCCGATGCTATAGGTCAACAAACCTGTCTCCTCGTCGATGACTCCACCGACCATTGTGACGTGTTTACCCAGCTTACAACTGATCAGGCCCCGGTTGATATGACCAAGGACTTCTGAAGGCTTGAATTCCGGCAATGTGCCGTTGCGCTTGGATTCGAACAGCAAGCGCGTGGTCATGAACTTCAGCAGCACGGTAACGAAGGCTGAAGAGGCGCCATGACCGGAAACGTCGGCCAGGTAGAAGGCTACCCGACGCTCGTCGACCCGAAAGTAGTCGACGAAATCGCCCGACAGGTACAGCGACGGGATGATCTGGTGCGCAAACTGAAACTCGTCGATGGTCCAGGGGCTGACCGGCAGCATGTTCATCTGCACCTGGCGACCAGCGTTCTGGTCCTCCTGGAGCAAGTTCAGGCTGGCTTCCAGCTCGCGGTTGGCCTTTTCCAGCTTCTCGCGGTAGCGCTGGTTTTCCAGCAGCAGGCGCGCACGATCCAGGGCACGACGCACGGAGTGCTCGAGCACGGCGAGATCTTCGAGAGGCTTGATCAGGTAGTCCGCTGCGCCCAGGCGCAGGGCCTCGACGGCGTCGTTCATCACACCGGCGCCCGAAACCACGATTACCGGGGTTTGCGGCGACAGTTCGGTGACCTGGCGAATGAGTTCGAGTCCGCCCATCTGCGGCATGCGCAGATCGCAGATGACCAAGTCGGGCTTGTCTTGCTCGAATACCTGTAGACCCTGCTGGCCGTTACTGGCCTGCAGGACACTGAAACCACTGTCTTCCAAGTAGGCCGCGAGGCTCGCACGCACTACTTCGTCATCATCGATTATCAGCAGCGTGGCACTGGTTTTTGGCATGTGGGCAAACGGCGCCAGAATTAGGTTGGCGTAGCAGGCTGGGCATTTGGCCCTGCACACACTACTGGATTCGCTTTCTAGCCTCTCTGCTGCACCGTTTTCGAGCGTTTGCCCTACTCACTGTTCCACCAGAGGTGCCCTTCTAAGGCGCAGACGGTACTCCCATCCGCGAGGCGTTTCAAGCTCACGCCGATGGTCGCTTGACGTCTTTACTTGTCAAATCACCGAGAGTTATAAGAACAGGCAAAACCGTAACCCAAAGGAAGGATCGAGCCCATGAGCCAAACCGATCGGGACTACAGCGAAAAGCGCGATTTCATCCGCATGCGGGTTGATGCCGATGTGTCGCTGATTCATGAAGGCGACGAGGTGCAAGCCGTCTGCATCGACCTTTCCAGCAGTGGCATGCAGCTGGAGGCGCCCCGCTCATTCAAGGTCGGTGACCGGCTCAGCGTACGGATCGATTCCGATCACGCAGCCCTCAGAGGCCTTGAGGCCGACACCGAAGTGGTGTGGGTGAAAGCACAGGACGATGGCGGCCAGAAACTCGGGCTTACAATCCGGAAGATGAAATAGCCCTGACTTAACCCGCAAGCCAAACGAAAGAAGGCGGCCAAATGGCCGCCTTCTTCGTTTTACCGGTCGAGATTAAAAATCGTCTTCGACCTTACCGTCCTTGACTTTGAATTCGCGGTTTTGCAGGTATGCATTGCGAATAAAGGTGTATTTGTCGCCAGTGATCAGTTTCTCGGCCGACAACAGGCTGGCGCGAGTGTCGACGATGTTCAGGCCGTAAATCGAGTTACGCACCGGTATATCGTTGATGTAAGGGTACGGACCGGTATAGCCGTCGACGTACTTGGAAGGCGCATCACGCAAGGTGCTTGGGCCCAGCAGCGGCAGCATCACGTACGGGCCGCTGCCCACGCCCCAATAACCGAGGGTCTGGCCGAAGTCTTCGTCGTTGCGGTGCAGGCCCATTTTGGTGCCCACGTCAAAGAAGCCCAGCAGGCCGAAGGTGGTGTTGAAGATCAAACGCGCGGTGTCGACGCCAGCCGCGGCGGGCTTGGCCTGCAACACGTCGTTGGCGAGGTTGGTCACATCGCCGACGTTGCGGAACATGTTGTGGATGCCGTCTTCCAGGAACTGCGGTGTGACGAACTGGTAGCCCTGAGCCAACGGCTTCAGTGCGTAGGTGTCGACAAAGTCGTTGAATTTGTAGATCGGGCGGTTGATGCTTTCCCAAGGGTCTTCTTCCGTGGCAGCCTGGGCCGCGAACGGAACCAGCAACACGCTGGCACACATACAAAGCTGAGCGAGTCGATTGCTCCAGCGCATAAGAAACTCCTTGGATTGTACTGACGCGGGCGCTTGGCCCAGGCGCAAAGACCGCTAGTATATGACGGAAAACCCGGTTTAGGCAGCATCGTGCACGATGGTCTACGAACGACGCCCTCCTGACGGCGAGCGATTCACATCCGTGTCACTCGATTGTCATCGTCCATGAATAGCCTTGTCGCTATTTCAGGGACGTTTCCATGCCGCACGCCGAAGTCTTGCCCCTTGCCGCACCAAATCTGACCGCCGTGCTGTTCGGCCTCAGTGGTTGCCTGGTGGATTTCGGCGCGCGCACGCGTCAGCACGGTACCGTTTCTGCCGAGCACGCCGAGGTCACGCCCGGTGCCCTGGAGAGCCTGTCCAGCTTGCAGCGACAACGGATTCCCTGCGCCTGGATTGATGAACTCCCCCCTGCCCTCAGCCATTCCCTGGCCGTCGCACTTCCGGCCTGGATCAAATCTTTGCAACACTCTGAAACAATCAATCCATGGCCGGCCCCGAATGCCTGCTGGCAAGCCTTGATGGCGCTGAATGTCGAGCGCCTGGACGGTTGCGTGCTGGTCAGCGGCGAGCCGCGACTGCTGCAATCGGGCCTGAACGCCGGGCTGTGGACCATCGGCCTGGCGTCGTGCGGCTCGCTATGCGGGCTCGCGCCGAACGAATGGCAAGCCTTGAGCCAGAAGGAACGGGAACACTTGCGCGGCAAGGCGACGGTGCAGTTGTTCGGCCTGGGCGTGCATTCGGTGATCGATCATCTGGGCGAACTCGACACCTGCCTGGCCGATATCAGCCTGCGTCGGCTCAAAGGCGAAAAGCCCTGACTGAGATCATGCAGGTTGCCCGGGAGTGGATTAATCTAAAGGTCAGCCATAGACCTTTGGCACGCCGCTGCGGTCTATGCCAGTGCCTATCGATAAAAGGAAGAACGCCATGCCCGCCCGCGAACTGCAAGAACAGCTCAATAAACTGCGCGAGCAATTGGAACAGAATCCGCCACTGACCGAAGCCGAGCGCGAAGACCTGCACGCGCTGATGCAACAGATCCAGCTGGAGCTTGAGCTGGAAACCAAAACCCAGGACACCAACCTCGCCGACAATGTGAACCTGGCCGTCGAGCGCTTCGAACTCGAACATCCCACGCTGGCCGGCACCCTGCGCAACATTGTGCAGGCCTTGGGCAACATGGGGATCTGAACCCTTCAGATGCAAAAAAGCCCCGCTATTGATAGCGGGGCTTTTTGATTTCCAGAAGCAAAAGCAAAAAGATCGCAGCCTTCGGCAGCTCCTACAGGGTGTACGTCGTCCCAATGTAGGAGCTGCCGAAGGCTGCGATCTTTTGATCTTTAACCTACTGACGGACCAGCCGATGGTTCGGCAGTTGCACCTCTTCGGTGCTGCGATACGGGTTGATGTCCAATCCACCACGACGCACATACCGCGCGTACACCGTCAATTTCTCCGGCTTCAGCAACCGCTGCAGGTCGAGGAAAATCCGCTCTACGCACTGTTCATGGAAGTCCGAGTGCTGGCGGAAGCTCACGATGTATTCCAGCAAACTCGCGTGATCCAGCGCCGCGCCACGATACTCCACCACCACGCTGCCCCAGTCAGGCTGACTGGTGACCGGGCAGTTGGATTTGAGCAAATGGCTGTGCACGCACTCTTCAACGATGCGCGACTCATCGCAACGCAGCAGTTCCGGACGCGGGTGCTCATAGTTGCTGACACTGATGTCCAGGTCATCGATGCACACGCCCGGCAACGCCACGACGCCTTCCGCCTCTACCTCTTTCAGGCTGCGAACCCGCACGCCCACCGATTTGCCGGCAGCGGCCGAGAGGTCTTTCACCAGCGTCGCTTCAAGGCTGGCGGTGTCGGCAAATGGCGTCTGGTTCAGCGAGTTGAGGTACAGCTTGAACGACTTCGACTCGATGATGTTCGGCGAATCCGCCGGAATGCTGAATTCGCCGATCGCCACCACAGGCTTGCCAGACGGCAACAGCCACGACAGCTCGAAGCAGTTCCAGAAATCCACGCCCTTGTACGGCAGGGTTTGCGCGGTCAGGCCCAGCTCGGCCCATTTCGCGGTGCGCGGGATCGGGAACAGCAAGGACGGCGTGTAGGTGGCGATGTATTCGCTGGATTTGCCCAGCGGCGAATGTTCGGCTGCGGGATGCATGGCGGAAACCTGACTGAAGAATCAGCGGATTCTACCAGCCTTTGCTCCCGCCTTTGAGTGCTTACTGACTGACTGTCAGTTTGCCGACCATGCCGGCCTGGTAATGGCCGGGGATGTTGCAGGCAAATTCCAGGTTAGTGGCCTTGGTGAAGGTCCAGGTCAGCTCGGCGGTTTTACCCGGTTCCACCAACACACTGTTGGGGTCGTCATGCTTCATGCCGTGATCCATGGCGCCATGATCCATTCCGGCCATGGAACCGTGGTCCATGGCCTTCATGCCTGTAGGCATCAGCATGCCGCTTTGCTGCATCTGGAGCATTTCCTGCTGATGCCTGGCATGCATCTGTGCATCGCCGAGGTTGAATTCATGCAACAACTGGCCTTTATTCACCAGTACGAGACGCACGGTTTCCCCGGCCTTGATATCGATGGTCTTGGGGCTGAAGGTCATATCGCCCATTACCACTTCGACGCTGCGGGTAGCCTGGGCGGCCGAGGCCGGCTGACCGAAATCGTAGGTCTGCGCCGGTGAGGCTTCCAGCCCTAAACTCAGAGTCAGCAAACAAGCGGCCAGTACCAGACGCTTTTGCAAAAACATAGTCGCACTCCAATAAGATGAGGTTCAGCTTGTGGGAAACTCTACTCCGCCGGCTCTGCCAGCCACCTGACAGGCAGATTACAACTTTGTCAGGTTGGCCTGTTTCCTCGCCGCCCACGGTATAACGCACCTGTTCAAACTGCCCGAGTCGCCCATGAAACTGCTGATCGTCGAAGACCAACCGAAAACCGGCCATTACCTGCGCCAGGGCCTGACCGAGGCTGGCTTCAACACCGAACTGGTGGCCGATGGCAGCACTGGCCAGCAACTGGCCTTGAGCGGCGATTACGCCTTGTTGATTCTCGATGTGATGCTGCCTGGACGCGATGGCTGGCAGATTCTGCAAGCGGTGCGCAGTGCAGGCCTGGACACGCCGGTACTGTTTCTGACCGCGCGGGACGCGGTGGAGGATAGAGTCCACGGCCTGGAACTGGGCGCCGACGACTACCTGGTCAAACCTTTCGCCTTCTCCGAACTGCTGGCCCGGGTTCGCAGTCTGCTGCGTCGCGGCAGCGCCACGCCCCAGGAAACCAGCCTGCAACTGGCCGATTTGCGCCTGGACCTGATCCGTCGCCGGGTCGAGCGTAACGGTCAGCGCATCGACCTGACCGCCAAGGAATTCGCCCTGCTGGAAATGCTCCTGCGGCGCCAGGGCGAAGTTCTGCCCAAGTCGCTGATCGCGTCCCAGGTGTGGGACATGAATTTCGACAGCGACACCAACGTCATCGAAGTGGCGATCCGCCGTTTGCGCCTGAAGATAGACGACGATTTCCCGAACAAGTTGATTCACACCGTGCGCGGCATGGGTTACGTCCTTGAAGAGCGCCCCGCCTGATGCGCCGGCTTTCATTAAGCAACCGCCTGGCACTGCTGTTTGCCGCCTGTACTGCGGTGGTGTCGTTGTTCGCCGGGGTGCTGTTCAGCCGCGCCAGCGAGGCGCACTTTGTCGAGTTGGACCAGCAGCTGCTGGATGACAAACTGATTGGTTTACGTCGGGCGCTGGATGACATTCAGGCCGGCGACGCCGAGGCCAGGCTGGCCGATGAATTGAGCCGACAGGCCGATCTTTCGCTGCGCATCATTAGCAGTGACGGCCAACGCATGTACGACAGCTCGCCCAGCGTGCCCAAAGAATTACCGCGCAAGCATGGCCTGTCGACAGTGAGCGATGACGGCACCGATTACCGCGTCCTGAATGCGCCGCTGTTCCTCGACAAACCCGACTCACCGCAACTGACCTTGTTGCTGGACATCACCCATCACCAACACTTTCTGCAGCGCATGCAGCACCTGATCTGGCTGACGGTCGGCCTCTCGGCCCTGGCCACCGCCCTGCTCGGTGCCTGGGCGGCGCGCAGTGGTTTGCGTCCGTTGCTGCGCATGAGTGCGGTCGCCAGCGGCGTGTCGGCGCAATCGCTCAACGCCCGCCTGCCGGAAGCAGGCATGCCGCCGGAACTCGCGGAAATGGCCCACAGCTTCAACGCCATGCTCGGACGCCTCGATGACTCTTTTCAGCGGCTCTCGGCCTTTTCCGCCGACATCGCCCATGAACTGCGCACACCGCTGTCGAACCTGCTGACCCACACCCAAGTCACCCTCACCCGCCCTCGCCCCCTTGAGGATTACCGCGAGGCGCTGCACAGCAACCTCGAAGAACTGCAATGGATGGCGCAACTGGTCAACGACATGTTGTACCTGGCCAAGGCTGACCACGGTTTGCTGATGCCCAAGCGCGAACCGCTGGACCTGGCGGAAGAAGCGGATGTGCTGCTGGAGTTTTTCGCGCCGCTGGCCGAGGACGCCCGGGTGAAGCTGAGTCGTGACGGCCGCGCGAGCCTGCAGGGCGATCGCAGCATGCTGCGCAGGGCATTGTCCAACTTGCTGGACAATGCGTTGCGGTTTACCCCGGCCGGTGGTGAGGTGCGGGTAAAGATTGTCGAGCAACCGGCAGGCTTGAGCCTGACTGTTGAAAACAGTGGGGACGGGATTTCAGAAGACTTGTTGCCGCGGTTGTTTGACCGTTTCTACCGGGCAGACCCCGCGCGCCGTGAAGGCAGCAGTGAGCATGCGGGATTGGGGCTGGCGATCACCCAGTCGATCATCCGCGCCCATGGCGGGCAGATTCGTTGCGAATCGGCTCAGGGATGGACGCGGTTTGTGATTGAGTTACCGCAAACCTGATCATTCCCACGCTCTGCGTGGGAATGCAGCCAGTGACGCCCTGCGTCACATCAGGAGCCGAACGCAGAGCGTCCGTTGAGGCATTCCCACGCGGAGCGTGGTAACGATCATTGGGGACTCACGAATACCGCAACGCGGTAGCCGGCTCGACTTTCGCCGCCCGCCACGCCGGATAAACCGTCGCCAGAAAGCTCATGATGAAACCGGCGGAGCAGATCAACAGCACATCCGCGCCCTGCAATTCGGACGGCAAGTTGCTGACGAAGTACACATCGGAACTGAAGATGTGCTGTCCGCTGACCCGCTCCATCCAGCCCACCAGTTCACTGACGTTCAACGCCGCGATCACGCCCAGCACGCCACCGATCAAGGTGCCGACAATCCCGATCACCGTGCCCTGCACCATGAAGATCGCCATGATCTGCCGAGGTGTGGCGCCGATGGTGCGCAGGATGGCGATGTCCGCACCCTTGTCGTTCACCACCATGATCAGCGTGGCAATGATGTTGAACGCTGCCACCGCGACGATCATCAGCAACAACAGGCCGATCATGGTTTTTTCCATTTTCATCGCGCTGAACAGACTGCCCTGGGTGTGGGTCCAGTCGTCAGCCTTGTAGGCGGCGCCCAGGCCGGTCGCGATGTCGCTCGATACTTGCGGCGCGGCGTACAGATCCTTCACCGCCAGGCGCACGCTCTGTACCTGATTCGGCTGCCAGTGCTGCATTTGCGCGGCATCGGCCATGTGGATCAGCGCCATCGAACCGTCCAGTTCGGCACCGACCTTGAACACGCCCACCACGTTCAGCCGCTGCATGCGCGGGGTTATGCCACCCGGTGCATTGCTGACTTCCGGCACGATCAGGGTGATCTTGTCGCCGACGTTCAAGCGAAAGCGCCGCGCGGTGATCTCGCCGATCACCACGCCGAACTCGCCCGGCTTCAAGGCGTCGAGACGCCCCTGAACAATGTGCTTGGCAACGATCGAGACCTTGCTTTCCAGCGCCGGATCGACCCCGCTGACCTGGATCGGCTGCATGGTGCCCTTGTAGGACAGCATGCCTTCCATCTCGGTGAATGGCACGGCGGCGGTGACTTCAGGATTCTTCATCGCCGCGGCGGCCACCGGCTGCCAATCGTCGATAGGGTTCACGCCGACGATGGTCGCGTGGGGCACCATGCCGAGGATGCGCGAGCTCATTTCGCGCTGGAAGCCGTTCATCACCGACAGCACCACGATCATCGCCAGCACGCCCAGGGCGAGGCCGATCATCGAGGTCATCGAGATGAAGGAAACAAAGCGATTGCGGCGCTTGGCGCGGGTATAGCGCGTGCCGATAAAGATCGATAACGGTCTGAACATTCGCTGGGGCACCGTATAAAAATAAAAGACCCGACGCACTGTTCAGTGCGCCGGGTTTCAGCCAATCAGATGGGGGTCAGGCAACCTTCCTGCAAATGCAGGACGCGATCCATCTGGCGAGCCAGGTTCATGTCGTGGGTCACCACCAGGAACGCCGTGCGCATCGAGGTGCTGAGTTCCAGCATCAAATCCTGAATGCCCTGGGCGGTGTGGGAGTCGAGGTTGCCGGTCGGCTCGTCGAGCATCACCAGGCCTGGCTTGTTCACCAGGGCGCGGGCAATGGCCACACGCTGGCGTTCGCCACCGGACAATTCCGCCGGTTTGTGCTCCAGGCGATGGCCCAGCCCTACCCGCTCCAGCAACGCCGTCGCGCGCTGACGCGCTTCCGGGATCGCGGTTTTGCCGATCAGCAGCGGCATGCAGACGTTTTCCAGCGCAGTGAATTCAGGCAGCAAGTGGTGGAACTGGTAAACGAAACCCAGCGACCGGTTGCGCAACAGGCCACGGGCCTTTTCGTTCAGGGCCGAGAGTTCTTCACCGGCCAGCCAGACGCTACCCTTGGTCGGCGTATCGAGGCCGCCCAGCAGGTTGAGCAAGGTACTTTTGCCCGAACCCGACGTACCGACGATCGCCACGCGCTCACCCGGATGCAGTTCCAGTTGCAGACCGGCCAGAACCTCTACCGATTCCGGGCCTTCCACGTAGGATTTGCCCAGGTTGCGGCAGCTCAAGATTGCTTTATCACTCATGCCCGACTCACTCATAACGTAGCGCCTCCGCAGGCTGGGTGCGCGCGGCACGCCAGGCTGGATACAGGGTGGCGAGGAAACTCAGGACCAACGCGGCGGCGCAGACCATCAACACGTCCTGGCTCTGCACTTGCGACGGCAGGTAATCGATGAAATACACGTCGGCGTTCAAGAACTTGTGGCCGATCAGCCCTTCGAGGGCCGAGATCGCCGCGCTGACGTTCAGTGCGGCGAAGATCCCGACCACGGCACCGATCAGCGTACCGACCACACCAATGACCGTGCCCTGGACCATGAACGTCGCCATGATCGAACCCGGCGTGGCGCCCAGGGTGCGCAGGATCGCGATGTCGCCCTTCTTGTCGTTCACCACCATCACCAGCGTGGAAATGATGTTGAACGCAGCAACGGCGACGATCAGCAGCAACAGCAGGCCGATCATGGCTTTTTCCATGCGGATCGCCTGATAAAGATTGCCGTGGGTACGGGTCCAGTCGCGGGCGTAGTACTTGTCTTCGCCAAGTTGCTGGGCGATGGTCCACGCGGTGCGCGGCGCCTGGAACAGGTCGTCGAACTTCAGTCGCAAGCCCTGAACCTGATCCGGTTGCCAGCGGTGCAACCTGGCCAGATCCTGCAGATTGGTCAGGCCCAGATAGCCGTCCAGCTCACCGGCGCCGACATGGAAGATGCCGACCACAGTAAAGCGTTTCATGCGCGGAAACATCCCGGCCGGGGTCACGGTGACTTCCGGCGCGACAAACGTCAGCTTGTCGCCAACCGCCGCGCCGAGCTTGGCTGCCGCCTTGTCACCGATGACGATGCCGAAACTGCCCGGCGCCAGGTCGTCGAGTTTGCCCTGCTGCATGAAGTTATCAATGATCGACACCTGCCGTTCCTGCACAGGGTCGATGGCATTGAGCAGCACTTTGGAAACCTTGCCGTTATTGGTCAGCAGGCCCTGCATCTGGACGAAGGGCGCAACCGCTGCCACCTGCGGGTTCTGCTTGACCTTGGCGGCCAGGCTTTGCCAGTCGCTGATTGGCTCGCCGGACTCGATGGTCGCGTGGGGCACCATGCCCAGCACACGGGTGCGCATCTCATGATCGAAGCCGTTCATGACCGACAGCACCACGATCATCACGACCACGCCGAGGGCGAGTCCGATCATCGAGGTCAGGGAAATGAATGACACAAAATGATTGCGACGTTTTGCACGGGTATAACGCGTGCCGATAAATACGAAGAGAGGTCTGAACATGTCGGGGCTTGTTCGGAGGGAAAAGGAACGTCCTTGTGGCGGGGGTCGATAACCAGCTTTACACTCAGACCACCGCCGCTACCATGGGTTCGCCATGTCGACATTAGATGAAGAAGATCGCCGCGAATACTACCGTATCGAGGACACGATCGCACTGGAAATTCGGCCCCTGTCTGCTCCCGAAGCAGCAGGCCAGGAAGTGTTGCAGGATGCTTCCCCGCTATTCAACCTGCTCAGCGAACTGCACCTGAGCGAATTCGAGTCGCAACACCTGTTGCGCCAGATCAACGAACGCGACCGGACCATCGCCGCATTCCTGAAATCACAGAACAAACGCATCGATCTGCTGAGCCAGGTGGTCGCCCTGACCGTGCTCGGACAGATCGGCGAACCGCAGCCGGTGATCATCTCCGAAGGTGGCATCGACTTTCAGCATCCGACGCCCATTGCCACCGGCGCGCACCTGTCGGTCAAGCTGGTGCTGATGCCACAAGCCCTCGGCCTGTTGCTGCGGGCCCGCGTCACCCATTGCGACCGCAAGGGTGGCGGCTACGACGTCGGCACCGAGTTCGAATACCTGTCCGATGCCCAGCGACAACTGCTGGCCCGCTACATCTTGCAGCGACAGGCACAAGAACGACGCCTGGCGCGCGAACAAAACGAAACCGGCCATTAATTAAGGAAGAACCGTGACTCTCATCTACGGCCATCGCGGCGCCAAAGGCGAAGCACCGGAAAACACCCTGACCAGCTTTCAGCAATGCCTCAAGCACGGCGTGCATCGTTGCGAACTGGACCTGCACCTGTCCATGGACGGCGAGTTGATGGTGATCCACGACCCGACCCTCAAACGCACCACCGACCGCCGCGGCAAAGTGGTCGAACACACGGCTGCGGAGCTGGTGACCTACGACGCGCGCAAGGGTGGCCCGGGCTGGATCAAACCCTGCCCGATTCCAACGCTGGAACAATTGTTCGAACAATGCGATTTCGAGCACTGGCAACTGGAAGTCAAAAGTGCTTCACGCACCCGTGCCGCAACCACCGTGCTGGCGATTCGCGAAATGGCCCAGCGTTTCGGCATACGGGACAAGGTCACGATTACCTCGAGTTCACGCGAAGTGTTGAAAGCCGCGCTGGACCTGGTGCCGGACGTGTCTCGCGGACTGGTGGCCGAGTACGCCTGGCTCGACCCGTTGAAGGTCGCGCAAAACTATGGCTGTGAGATGCTGGCGCTGAACTGGACCCTGTGTACGCCGGAACGCCTGCAGAAGGCGCAGCGTCAGGGGCTGCATGTGTCGGTGTGGACAGTCAACGAGCCTGCGCTGATGCGCAGGCTCGCCGACTTCGGCGTTGACAGCCTGATTACAGACTTTCCCGGTTTGGCCACCGCCACGCTCGAGAATTGCTGAAATCGGTCTCCCCGGCCGGCTCAGGCCACCGGCCGGAGCCGCTCAAAAAAGCCGGTTGAGGCCATCGTACGCCGCTACCCGATAGGCTTCAGCCATGGTCGGGTAGTTGAACGTCGTGTTGACGAAGTACTTCAGGGTGTTCTGCTCGCCCGGCTGGTTCATGATCGCCTGACCGATGTGCACGATCTCCGACGCCTGATAACCGAAGCAGTGAACGCCCAGCACTTCCAGCGTCTCGCGGTGGAACAGGATCTTCAGCATGCCTTGCGGCTCGCCGGCGATCTGCGCACGCGCCATGCTCTTGAAGAATGCCTTGCCCACTTCGTACGGCACCTTGGCCTGGGTCAGCTCCTGCTCGTTCTTGCCGATCGAACTGATCTCCGGAATGGTGTAGATGCCGGTCGGCACGTCGTTGACGAAGCGCCAGCTGTTGTTATCGACGATGCTGCCAGCGGCCGAACGACCCTGGTCGTGGGCGGCACTGGCCAGGCTCGGCCAGCCGATCACGTCACCGGCGCCATAAATGTTCGGCACGCAGGTGCGGTAGTTCTCGTCGACTTCGATCTGGCCACGGCTGTTGACCTTCACGCCGATGTTTTCCAGACCCAACTGATCGGTGTTGCCGGTACGGCCGTTGCACCAGAGCAAGGCGTCGGCCTTGATCTTCTTGCCGGACTTGAGGTGCAGGATCACGCCGTTGTCCACACCTTCGACACGGTCGTAGTCTTCGTTGTGGCGAACCGTGATGTTGTTGTTGCTGAAGTGGTAGCTCAGGGCCTGGGAAATTTCCGAGTCGAGGAAGCTCAGCAACTGACCACGGTTGTCCACCAGTTCAACCAATACACCCAGACCACTGAAGATCGAGGCGTATTCGCAGCCGATCACGCCGGCGCCGTAAACAATGAGTTTACGCGGGGTGTGGCCGAGGCTGAGGATGGTGTCGCTATCGTAGATGCGCGGGTGATGGAAATCGATGTCCGCCGGACGATAAGGACGCGAGCCGGTGGCGATGATGATGTGCTTGGCCACCAGTTTTTCGACCACACCGTTGGCGCAGACGACTTCGATGGTTTGCTCGTCGGCGAAGCTGCCGGTGCCGAAGAACACGTCGACGCGGTTACGGGCGTAGTAGCCGGTGCGCGAGGCGACTTGTTTGGAGATGACTTTTTCAGCGCTTTTCAATACGTCCGGGAACGAGAACCAGCGCGGCTCACCAATGGCCCGGAACATCGGGTTGGTGTTGAACTGCATGATCTGCCGGACCGAGTGACGCAAGGCCTTGGACGGGATGGTGCCCAGGTGGGTGCAGTTGCCGCCGACCTGGCGACGGCTATCGACCATCGCTACCTTGCGCCCTGCCTTGGCGGCGTTCATTGCCGCGCCTTCTCCCGCCGGGCCGGAACCCAACACCACCACATCGTAGTTGTAGACAGCCATGCGTACTCCTCAGAACAGGCCGCGGCACCCTCGGCGCCTGCGGCTAAATCACACCGATCGGCGGCGTGAAGGAACAATTTGGGGCCAGTGCAGAACCCGGACACAGTCTATAGAAGCGTCAACGCCGCGCACATTAACCCTTGGTCGCGTCGTAGGCTAGTTTTGCCTGCACTACAAAGCCATCGAAAAATGCTTTTGCAGCCGCAATCACTCGGTTTTCTCACCGGCCAGGCGCTCAAAAGCCTGATTGGTGCGTGTGACAAAACCTGTATCGGCACGAATCACAAAGAATGCAGCAATGTCATGCGTCTGGGCATAGTCCCAACCCCGTTCAGGGCCAAGAATCAGCAACAGCGTCGATAAGCCATCGGCCATCAACGCTGAAGGATGAATCACCGTGACTGACGCCAGAGTGTGTAGGACCGGTGTTCCGGTGCGGGCATCGAAGGTGTGGGAATAGCGCCGGCCACCCTGCTCGAAATAGTTACGGTAGTCACCGGAGGTGGACACGCCGTAGCCGTCGACGGCGATGACACGCTCGGCCACGTGCTGATCATCACGGGGTTCTTCCAGGGCGATGCGCCACGGTGAGCCGTCGAGTTTTTTGCCGACGGCCTTGAGTTCACCGGTGGCTTCAGCGAGGTAGTCGTGGATGCCCAGCGCTTCGAGTCTGGCGGCAATCGTGTCGACCGCGTAACCGGCAGCGATGCTGTTGAAGTCGACTTCGATCGCGGCATCCTTGCACAACTGGTCGCCGTCGATGCGCAAGTGGCGATGGCCGACGCGCTGCCGCACCTCGGCCAACGCTTCGGCACTCGGGACTTTCTCCTCACGCGCCTGCGGGCCAAATCCCCAGAGGTTGAGCAGCGGCTCCACCGTCAGGTCGTAGGAGCCGTCGCTTTGGGATGACAACTGTTCGCCCACACGGATCAATTCAAGGATCGGCGTGGGCATTTTCTGACAGTGGTTGGCGGGCAAATTATTGAAGCGCTCGATGTCCGAGTCGCTGCGATAGGTCGAAAATTGTCGATCCACTTCGGCGAGGATATTTTCCACTTCGGCCTGCACCGCTTTCGGCCCGGGCGTGGAGGCATGTCTTACGTATTGAATGGAATAACGACTGCCCATGGTCGGGCCGTCGAAGCGTTCCAGGCTGTCGCCGTTGCCACAACCGGATAAAACGCCGGCCAGCACCACAAGTCCGCCCCACCGTCCAGTTAACAAATCTTCATCTCCCCTCAAAACCGCGCCCGCCATTATGGGCTTCAGAGCGCATGGGAGCGAGGCCTGCTCCCTCCCACAGGTGCAGCGCTTTCAAACAAGATTGACCAGAGTGAGTATCTACAAATGTCTTCCAGCACGAGCAAAGGCAAAGCGATCTTTCGCGTTGTCAGCGGTAACTTTCTCGAAATGTTCGACTTCATGGTCTACGGCTTTTACGCCACGGCCATTGCCAAAACCTTCTTTCCCGCCGATAGCGCGTTTGCTTCCCTGATGCTGTCTCTGGCCACTTTCGGGGCTGGTTTCCTGATGCGTCCGTTGGGGGCGATTTTCCTCGGCGCCTACATCGACCGCCACGGCCGCCGCAAAGGCCTGATCATCACACTGGCGTTGATGGCCGCCGGCACGGTGTTGATTGCCTGCGTGCCGGGTTACGCCACGCTGGGCGTCGCGGCGCCGCTGATCGTATTGTTCGGCCGCCTGTTGCAAGGCTTCTCCGCTGGCGTGGAACTGGGTGGTGTGTCGGTGTACCTCGCCGAAATTTCCACACCGGGTCGCAAAGGCTTCTTCGTCAGTTGGCAGTCCGCCAGCCAGCAAGCCGCGGTGGTATTCGCCGGCCTGCTCGGCGTGGGCTTGAACCACTGGCTGAGCCCCGACCAAATGGGTGAGTGGGGCTGGCGCGTGCCGTTCCTGATCGGCTGCATGATCGTGCCGGCGATCTTCGTGATCCGCCGTTCGCTGGAAGAAACCCCGGAATTCCAGGCACGCAAACACCGCCCTACCCTGCGGGACATCGTCCGCTCGATCGGTCAGAACTTCGGCATCGTCCTCGCCGGCATGGCGCTGGTGGTGATGACCACGGTGTCGTTCTACCTGATCACCGCCTACACCCCGACCTTCGGCAAAGCCGAGCTGCATCTGTCGGATCTGGATGCGTTGCTGGTGACGGTGTGCATCGGCCTGTCGAACTTCTTCTGGCTGCCGGTGATGGGCGCGCTTTCCGACAAGATCGGACGCAAACCCCTGCTGCTGGGTGCGACGATTCTGGCAATCCTCACGGCTTATCCGGCGCTGTCGTGGCTGGTGGCGAACCCCAGCTTCAGCCATTTGCTGATTGTCGAGTTGTGGCTGTCGTTCCTGTATGGCTCGTACAACGGCGCCATGGTGGTGGCCCTGACCGAGATCATGCCGGTGGAAGTTCGCACCACCGGTTTCTCCCTGGCCTACAGCCTGGCGACCGCAACGTTCGGTGGTTTCACCCCGGCGGCCTGTACGTACCTGATCCATGTGCTGGACAACAAGGCAGCGCCGGGGATCTGGCTCAGTGGCGCGGCGGTGCTGGGGTTGATCGCGACACTGGTGTTGTTCCGTGGCAATCGGCATGAGTTGCGCACGGCGCAAGCGGCGGTCGTCAGCGGCACTCACTAACAGGAACGCAGAGAGGCCGTCACACGGCATGCAGCCAAGGCGGCCCCTCTGCGAATCTGGTCTCAAGCCATGTCTTGAATGCCATGAGCGTCGCCGGTGTGAAGGCGGCGGACGCTCGCACCAGATAGATCCCGCCCTGGGCATCCAGATCCCACTCCGGCAGAACGCGCACCAACTGGCCGTTGGCGATCTCCCGGCTCATCAGCCACTCGCCGGCGCCCAGGATACCGACGCCGGCCTTGGCCGCAGCGAGCAATGCTTCGCCGTCGTTCGAGGTCAAGGTTCCCCGCGTGATGACCTTCTCGTGCCGATCGCCCTTCGACAAGCGCCATTCAGGGAACGCCGCCAGGCCGGTAAAGCCCAGGCAGTTGTGATCGGTCAGCTGTTTCGGGCTGGTCGGTAAACCGTGCTGTTCTATATAAGCAGGTGAAGCGCAGAGGATGCGGCGATGATCGCTGAGCTTCTTCGCCACCAGGCGGTTGTCATTCAATTCGCCGATACGAATTGCCGCATCGAATCCTTCAGCAATGATGTCGACGACACGATCACTGTAATCCACCTCGACGGAAACCTGCGGATGAGCTGCCAGAAATTCCGGCAACATCGGCGCCAGCCACAGGCGCCCCATCGCCGCCGGAAAAGCCAGGCGCAAAACGCCGCGCACCTGCGCGGCGCCCAGTGAGGCTTCCTGTTCGGCCTCGATAATCAACCCGGTGGCAGAACGCAGGCGTTCGACGAGGCGGTTGCCGGCATCGGTCAACCGCACCTGTCGTGTCGTACGCTCCATCAGCCGCACGCCCAAACGCTTTTCCATGGCCGCCAGCCGCTTTGAAATCACTGTCGGATGACGTTGCAGCAGGCGCCCGGCGGCCACGAATGAATGCGCCGAAGCAACCGCAAGCAACGCGGCAATTTCATCGATGTGGCGGCTGTCCAGTGGGTTCACGAAACACTCTTCTTTCAGATAGCGGCGATCAAGGTTTGAGGACAATCGCTCCGCGAGATTGGCCACCTTGCAGATCGGCATGGGCCTTGGCCACATCGGCCAATGCATAGCGGCCCCAGATACCGGGCTTGATTATGCCCGCCTCGACTGCGGCCAGTACATCATCGGCCCGTTGCCGGTATTCAGTGATGTCCGCGGTGTGCGCACCCAGTGAAGGACGGGTCAGAAACAGCGAGCCCTTGGCATTGAGCGTGGCCAGTTCGACCGCCGTCGGCGCCCCGGACGATGCGCCGAAAGACACCATCAACCCACGTGGTCGCAGGCAGTCGAGCGACGCTTCGAACGACACGCGCCCGATGGGATCGTAGACCACATCGGCTTTCTTGCCGTCGGTGATCTTCGCGACATCCGCGGCGAGTGTCCGGGCGTTGAACACCAGCACCGCATCACAGCCCAGCGCCTTGGCCGTCTCGACACTCTCGGCCCGGGACACAATGCCGATGACAAAAGCCCCCAGGTGTTTGGCCCACGTCGCCATGATCTGTCCGAGGCCGCCCGCTACGCCATACAGAACCACGATGGTGCCGGGGCCGACCGGATAAGTCGTCTTGAGCAGGTATTGCGCGGTAATGCCTTTGAACAACACCGCGGCGGCCTCTTCAGCGGTCAACGCGTCGGGAATCGGCACCAGCCGCTCGGCCGGATACAGTCGCGCACTGGCGTAAGCGCCAACCGGCCCCGTGGCGTACGCCACCCGATCACCCACCTTGACGTTGCTCACCCCCGCGCCGATGGCGGCAACCCGGCCCGCCCCTTCAAGACCCAACCCCGACGGCAATGACAGCGGTACGGCGCCGTTGCGCTGGGTCACATCGAGGAAGTTGACGCCAATCGCCTCTTGCTCCAGCCAGACTTCACCCGGCCCCGGTTCACGCGCCGTCACCTGCTCGATGTTCATCACTTCAGGTGCGCCGGTGTGTGCGATACGAACAACAGAAACCATTGCCTGACTCCTTCACTTCAGCGCAGCCCGTCTGCGCGATGTGAAGGGAGTATCGGCATTCGATTTATAGCGAACAATATAGCCTTACTGCAGTTCATTACTGCACACAGTGCAGCAGTCCGAAACCCTCGGCAACAGGGCCACAGCAAGGGCCAGGATGATCAGTGCCACGGCGACGGCAAACGTTATCCGCATGCCGCTGGCGACGGCTGCGGGAGACGCGCTGGTGATGTCTGTCGTCGCCGAGGCAAGCGCAAACACCGCGCCCATCACCGAAGCTCCGGTGATCAAGCCGAGATTGCGTGACAGACTGAGCATGCCGGAAATCACGCCGCGCTGGTCCGGGCGGATGTCGGTCATGATCGCGGTGTTGTTGGCCGCCTGAAACAACGCGTAGCCGGCCGTGATCACCGCGATGGGGGCGAGGTAACCGAGGAGGCCGAACCCCGCTGGCATCATTGATAAAGCACTCGCGCCGAGCGCCATTGCCGCGAGCCCGACAAGGGTCATGCGCCGAGTGCCGAAACGGTCCACCAGGCGACCGGCCGGCACGCCGGTCAATGCAGCCACCAACGGGCCGACCGACAAAGCGAAACCGACAAGTGCGGTGCCGAGGCCAAGCGCACCCGAGAGATAAAACGGCCCGACCACCAGCGTCGCCATCATCACCGTCGAAACGAGCGCGCTCATGGCCAGGCTGGCGCTCAATCCCTGTTGGCGGAACAGCGCTAATGTGATCAATGGCGATGCAACCGTGGCCTCAACGAAGATGAAAAGCCCAACGCCGAAAACAGCCGCCAGTAGCAGCGCGATATTGAGCGGACCAAAATCACCGCGCCCGATCGTCATGGCCAGCGCATACGCTGCGAGCGTCAGTGCCAGCAACAACGTGCCTGCCTTGTCGAATCCCACCCGCCCCGCTTTCGCCCGCTGAGCATCCGCAGGCAAATAGCGATACGCGAGCCAGATATTCAGCACACCCAGCGGTATGTTGATCAGAAAAATCGCCTGCCAGCCAACGCTGGCAATCAACATCCCACCGAGCGACGGCCCCAGCGTGGTGCCGATCGCCGACATCGTTCCGAGCAACCCCATGGCGCTGCCGGTCTGCGCTTTCGGCACCGTCTCACCGACAAATGCCACGGTCAGCGCCAGCATGATCGCCGCCCCAAGCCCCTGCACCGCCCGGGCGCCGACCAGCCACCCAAGCGACGGCGCGACACTGCAGGCCAGCGATGACAAGGTAAAAATGCCGATGCCCACCAGTAGCAAACGCCGACGGCCGAGCATGTCGCCAAGCCGTCCGACGCTGACGATCAGCGTGGTGATCGCCAGCAGATACGCCAGAACAATCCACTGCACGTGTTGGAAGGAAGCATCGAACGCCTCGGCCAACGTCGGCAATCCCGCATTGGCGATGCTGGTGTCGAGTGAAGGCATCAACATCGACAGCGAAAGGCTGGCAAGCGCCCAGCGCACCGAACCTGATTGAGTGATGGATTTCATTGTCTGGCCACGTCTGAAAGGTAGATCAGCAGCGTATGCCCGTGCGTGACAAGGCGGAAGGCGCAGCATTTGCACTTGATAGATGCGTTTGACGCCATGTCAGCCCGGAGCCGTGCTAACGTTGCGGCATGACGACTCCTGACCTCAATTTGCTGATTACCCTGGACGTGCTGCTCGCCGAAGGCAGCGTCGCCCGCGCCGCCCAACGACTGCGGCAGAGCCCGTCGGCCATGAGCCGGGCGTTGGCGCGGTTGCGCGAAACAACAGGCGACCCGCTGCTGGTCCGGGCCGGACGCGGCCTGGTGCCAACGCCCCGGGCGCTCGAATTGCGCGAACACGTCAGTCGATTGGTGCAAGACGCCGAGGCGGTTTTGCGCCCCGCCGAACAGCTCGACCTCAAGCACCTGGTGCGCACGTTCACGCTGCGCACCAGTGACGGTTTCGTCGAAAACTTCGGCCCGGCGCTGATCGCCCGCGTCAGCGAAGAAGCCCCCGGCGTGCGCTTGCACTTTGTGCAGAAGCCGAGCAAGGACAGCGCCGCACTTCGCGACGGTTCCGTCGATCTGGAAACCGGTGTGGTCGGCGGCACGACCAGCCCGGAAGTGCGCACCCGCGCGCTGTTCGAGGACCGTTTCATCGGCGTCGTGCGCACGGGGCATCCGCTGAGCCAAGGCGAGGTCAGCGCCTCCCGTTATGCCGCTGGCCGGCACATCCTGGTTTCACGGCGCGGTCTCGATAAGGGGCCGATGGATGAAGCATTGGAAGCGCTGGGACTGCAGCGGGAAATCATCACCGTCGTCGGCGGTTTCTCAGCCGCCCTGGCACTGGCTCGCGCCTCGGACCTGATCGCCACCGTGCCTGCCCGACATACCCAAAACCTGCGCACCGGCCTGCACAGTTTCGATCTGCCGTTCGAGCTGCCGCCGATCACCATTTCGATGCTGTGGCATCCACGGATGGATGCCGACTCGGCGCATCGGTGGCTGCGTGATTGCCTTCGGGCGGTGTGCGCGCAACCTTAGGGGTTCGGACGTCGGCGCCATCACCGGCGAAGTCCCCGTCGACCTACACTGGATCATGGACAACGATATCCAGATCAGCGGTTCGGCCTGGTTCACCATGGGCTGCCTCATTGAGTAATCCAGAATGAAGATAAGAAGAATCGTGACCGGCCACGACGAACAAGGGAATTCCGTGTTCGTTTCCGACGACTATGCCCCAAGGGCGCAATCCTTTGCCTCCATCCCGGGGCAAGCGATGGCACAGCTGTGGACCACTCCCGCCAATCCGGTACTCCTTGCACAGGAACACGATCCCACGCTCGATTATGCGTCGCTGATTCCTCCTCAGGGTGGCACCAGCATCGCCGTGTTTGATTTCCCGCCTGACACCGTCATGCAGAATCTCGTCGATGGCGTTAAGGCTTTTGAAGAGCTGAGCGCCGCACTGCCGGGCCTGATCGAAACGTTTGAACCGGAAAATCCGGGCATGCACACCACCGCCACCATTGATTACGGAATCATTCTGGAGGGAGAGATGTGGTTGGAGCTGGATAACGGTCAGAGCCGTCTGGTGAAGGCAGGCGAGATCGTTATCCAAAACGGCACCCGGCACGCCTGGCGGAACAAAAGTGAGCGGATAGCCCGAGCACTTTTTGTGATGATCGGCACGTCGCGTCCAGAAAAAACCTGATGGGTAACCGAAAAGGGCAACCAGAGGAAGCAGGTGGTGTTGATGCTCAGCCAGACGCCAGTGGGCTCAAGGTTTTACGCCTGAACTGAGCGTTTAATCTGATGCTTGGTACGTGTCCAGACACGCACTCGTTGTAGCAGCCGCCGAACGCTGCGTTCGGCTGCGAAGCAGTCGTGAGTCCGGCCGACGCGATCTGCCTAATGCACTGCAAACTCTGGCTTTACGACTGCTTCGCAGCCGAACGCAGGCTTCGCCAGCTGCTACAGATCACATACGACCTTCAACAGGTATTTCCCCTCAAACCTTCCTTTTCTGAAGCCCCTTCAACCGCACACTCGCCCGCTGCGCCGCCGCCATTTTTTCCGGACGCTTCATGCGTTTCCATTTTCTGATGTCATCCTTGGTGCGACCACAACTGACACACAGTTCACCACTGAGCTGGCAAACGGAAATACACGGATTTTCGATATCCTTGGCCACGGCTCAACCTCGCGTCGAGCGCTTGGGCGCCAGGCGTTGCTGCCAGTTGCCGCCATTGGCACGCTGACATTGTTCTTCAGAATCAAACTGCACATGGGCCGCGACCGGGCTGACGAGTACGTCCGCTTCATTTAATGCTACGGCCGTCAGTTCAACCATGCGCTCGCCCTGCCCGCTCGCCAGCGCCTGATCCCTATGGGCCTGCGTATCGAAGACCCAAATCACCCGCAGGCTGGATGGAAAGGCGTCGTAATCGATTTCGTGGGTCAACCAGCAAAACCCGACTATTTCCGCCTTGGCCGTTTCACACGCCTCGGTCAGGGTGGCGACCAGGCGACGTTCGATGTGTGCCTGATCGCGTTTGCTTAAAGACATCGGGTGGATCCTTGGGTGGCGGTCAACGGAAAAGGCCCAGCATACCTTTTGATCGGCTCCATCTCGACGGCTCAGATAAAAGACTATCCCTATCACCCCCCAATACTCCCCCTATTAGCTGACTGCTTTATAGGCGTCTACCCTTACTGGAGCGCTGGCGTCAGCCGGCCGGTTGAGACCTGAGAAGAGATACGAATGAGTCAGAAAGCGTACTAGGCTTGCCGTGGGCCACCGTGCTGGCAACTCGATTGCCGCTATCCGGATTTCCCGTGTGACCACGACGATCAATTGATCGAACGGCTACAGCCTATGTCATTGATTCCGCTCGTCGCTATTGCGTGCCCAACCCCGGGCCGGATAGCCGGATGAACACGACCAAAGGTAGCGCATACATGGCAAATGAATCGAAATGCCCGTTCAAACACGCCGCCGCTGGCGGCGGCACGACGAACCGCGATTGGTGGCCGAACCAACTGAATCTTAGGATCCTGCACCAGCACTCGCCCCTGTCCGACCCCATGGACGAGGGCTTCAACTACACCGAAGCGTTCAAAAAACTGGACTTTGCGGCGGTCAAACAAGACCTGCATGCGCTTATGACTGATTCGCAAGACTGGTGGCCTGCGGACTTCGGTCACTATGGGCCACTGTTTATTCGCATGGCCTGGCACGCCGCCGGCACATACCGCGTCGGTGACGGTCGTGGCGGTGCCGGCTCCGGTCAGCAGCGCTTCGCCCCGCTCAACAGCTGGCCGGACAACGTCAGCCTCGACAAGGCGCGGCGGCTGCTTTGGCCGATCAAGCAAAAGTATGGGGACAACATCTCCTGGGCCGACCTGATCGTCCTCACCGGCAACGTCGCGCTGGAGTCCATGGGCTTCAAGACCTTTGGTTTTTCTGGCGGTCGGCCAGACGTCTGGGAACCGGATGAAGATGTCTACTGGGGCACCGAAAGCACGTGGCTGGGCGGTGACGTCCGCTACGGCAAAGACACAGAAGCCATGCAAGCACCCGGCGAACGCAACCTGGAGAACCCGCTCGCCGCCGTGCAAATGGGCCTGATCTACGTCAACCCGGAAGGCCCGGAAGGCAACCCGGACCCGGTCGCTGCGGCGATAGACATCCGCGAAACCTTCGGCCGTATGGCGATGAATGACGAAGAAACCGTGGCGCTGATCGCTGGCGGCCACGCTTTCGGCAAAACCCACGGCGCCGGCCCTGCCGACAACGTCGGCGCAGAACCCGAAGCCGCAGGCCTCGAACAGCAAGGCCTGGGCTGGAAAAGCGCTTTCGGCAGCGGTAAAGGTGGCGACACCATCACCAGCGGCCTGGAAGTGACCTGGACCACCACGCCCACGAAGTGGAGCAACAACTACCTGGAAAACCTGTTCGGCTTCGAGTGGGAACTGACCAAGAGCCCGGCGGGTGCCAACCAGTGGACGGCGAAAGGCGGTGCCGGCGCGGGCATCATTCCGGATGCTCACGACCCGTCCAAGCGGCGTAACCCAACCATGCTGACCACGGACCTGTCGCTGCGATTCGACCCGATCTATGAACCGATTTCGCGGCGCTTCCTCGCCAATCCGGACCAGTTGGCCGACGCCTTCGCCCGCGCCTGGTTCAAACTGATCCACCGCGACATGGGGCCCCTCTCCCGCTAC
The DNA here is from genome assembly GCF_024749225.1 of Pseudomonas sp. B21-019. Taxonomy (NCBI): domain Bacteria; kingdom Pseudomonadati; phylum Pseudomonadota; class Gammaproteobacteria; order Pseudomonadales; family Pseudomonadaceae; genus Pseudomonas; species Pseudomonas sp. B21-019. Next base: position 2,192,292 of record NZ_CP087193.1, on the reverse strand, counting down.
CTCGGCCCGGAAATGCCCAACGAAGTACTCCTGTGGCAAGACCCGATCCCGGCGGTCGACCATGCCCTGGTCAACGACAGCGACATCGCCGCGCTCAAAAGCAAGCTCCTGGCCAGCGGTCTGACCGTCTCGCAATTGGTATCAACCGCCTGGGCAGCAGCCTCCACCTTCCGCGGCTCCGACAAACGTGGCGGCGCCAACGGCGGACGCCTGCGTCTGGCTCCGCAAAAATCCTGGCAGGCCAACCAGCCTGGGCAACTGGCGAGCGTGTTGGCGAAACTCGAAAGCATCCAGAATGAGTTCAACAGCGCGCAAACCGGCGGCAAGAAAATCTCCCTGGCCGACCTGATCGTGCTGGCCGGCTGTGTCGGCGTCGAACAAGCGGCAAAAAATGCCGGCCAGACCATCACGGTGCCTTTCACACCGGGACGCATGGACGCCTCGCAAGAGCAAACGGACGTTGAATCCTTCGGCTACCTCGAACCCGCCGCCGATGGCTTCCGCAACTACCTCAAAACCCGCTATCGCGTACCGGCCGAGGCACTGCTGATCGACAAGGCGCAACTGCTGACCCTCACCGCGCCGGAAATGACCGTGCTCATTGGTGGCCTGCGCGTGCTGAACACCAACGTCGGCCAAACCCAACACGGCGTGTTCACGAAACAACCGGGAGCGTTGACCAACGACTTCTTCAAAAACCTGCTCGACATGGGCGTGGAATGGAAACCGGTGTCAGAGGCCAATGAAGAGTTCGAGGGACGCGATCGTAAAACCGGCGACCTCAAATGGACGGGGACGCGTGTTGATCTGGTGTTTGGCTCGAATGCACAGCTGAGGGCGTTGGCTGAGGTTTATGCCAGCAACGACGCGAAGGAGAAGTTTGTGAAAGACTTCGTGGCAGCCTGGGTCAAGGTGATGAATCTGGATCGGTTTGACCTGAGGTGATGCAAGCGCTCAATCCAGCGTGAAAAAAGCCCACTGACCGTTACTGGTTCAGTGGGCTTTTTATTGCTTGGGCCCCCAGGTTCAAACCCAGTGGAACCGAATCACTAGCGATATAGGTATTTCCCAACTAGGGTTCTCAGTAGCGCATCACCGACGTGGCGAACCGAAGGAGCCAGATCAATTGATGAGGTCTTTTTGTGTCGCGGTCGCATTCGTAGCGCCCATCGTGTTGTCCACCACGGTCGCGGCTGAAGTACTTGCGCATAAGACAGCACTCGCTTTTGTTGCTCAAACCCATGTCGGTGACAGCCTGCCAACACTGGCCCTGTTGGCGGCAAAGAAAACACAAACCTTTGCGATGCTCATTGAAAAGTTAGGGAGTGAAAAAGCACACAGTGCCGTATCGAGCGAAATTGACGCGTTACTTCCACAGTACCAGCCGAAATGGAATCAGAATCTTGCTGCGGCTTATGAGAAGTCTTTTACTGAAGAAGAGCTGTTGTCACTCACGTCTGAAGGCCAGGCATCCAAATACGCTGGCAAAGTGCTGGAGCGGCGAACTGACATCGGCAGAGACATGCAGTCCAGCTCTACCCCGATACTGATTGCCCTTGTATCCGAGGCACTTAAGGCGGCCTATTCCAAGCATATTCGTTGAAGCGGTCTTGATTCCCCGTGCTATCAGCTTGTCCGAAGAAAACCAACGCCTCCCAGTGTGGAGGCGTTGTGCTTTTTGCTGATCGCAGGACGAGACTAAACGGGAGAGATCGTGGCCAGCGCGCCAATCAAAATGGTCAACACCAGAAATCCACCCAGGAAAATTGCCATCTTGCCCATGGGGCCTCCTACGCTATGAGTTTGCGGTGCAGCGGTTACCGCCACTGCTGACCGTGCCGTCATTGTGAGCCGCGGGCTGATCCCATTACAGATGCAGATAACCAAGAAAAATACGGATCAGATCCGAGACATCAATCCACAATGAACAACTTCGCACCGCTAGTGGTAAACGAGCGGTGCCCCTCAGCATCGTTGCCCACCTGATAGCTCATTCCGGCAGTCAGCGTGAACTGGCGGCCATCTTCCAGTTCTGTGTGTAACTCGCCTTCCAGGCACAATAGGATATGACCTCTCCAACACCAGTGATCGGCCAGATATCCGGGGCTGTATTCAACCATCCGCACACGCGTCGAACCAAACTGGCATGTCCGCCAGTAGGCCGTGCCCGTCTGGCCAGCATGTTCGACCGGTTCGATCTTCGACCAATCGGTAGTCCCAAAGGGGATGGCGGTAAGGTCCATTATTGCCTCATCAACGTGGAGTGAGTACGGACCCTATCAATCGGGCCACGCTGCCGATAGACACAGATAGCCCACATTTACGGAATACAGGCTTGAGAGCAAAAACTAGTTGCCCCGCCCGCCACCAAACGACCACTCATCTGCCGCGGTCGTGGTAATCACCACCATCACGTCCTCAGAATCGATGCCCGGCGCTCGGCCCAGTTTCTCGACCAGGTTGCGATAAAAACGCTGTTTCGTCTCGATGTCTCGAGGGCGACCGGCAGTAATCGCGATCAGCACAAAGTCATCACTACGAGGACCGCCCAGGTAGTCGGGATCAAAGATCAGCTCGCCCGTTTCATGTTGGTGAATGACCTGGAATCGATCAGCCATCGGCACTTCGAAGCTTTCTACCAAGGCGTCGTGCAGCCCTTGTGAGAGGGCCTGTAAATACTCGGCAGACTTTCCCCGGTGCAGTGAAATACGTGCAAATGGCATTAAGACCTACTCCTGAAAATCCAACTGACAGGGGAAAACTATCAAGTCGCGATCATTCCGAATATCAGATTTAATAGCAGCCTTAGTCCCGAATTAATGGATGATTAGATGCGCCGTCCGACCTTCGATCTTGATGTGCTGCGTACTTTCGTGACCGGCGTGGAGTTCAACAGCTTTGCCAAGGCGGCGGATCGGCTCAATCGCTCGACGTCTGCCGTAAGCGCACAACTCAAGAAGCTTGAGGAACAGGTAGGCACGCCAGTGCTGTGCAAATCCGGTCGAGGGCTGGTGTTGACGCCGGTGGGTGAAACCCTGCTCAGCCATGCACGCCGACTGCTTGAACTGAACGACAGCATTTTCCAGACCCTGCACGAAAGCCAGACCGCCGCCACGGTACGCCTCGGGCTTCAGGAAGACTTTGGCGAACACTTTCTCAGCGACATTCTGCGACGCTACGTCAAGATGTACCCGATGGTGAGCCTCGAAGTCAGGATCGCGCGTAATACCGAACTGCTTGCATTGATCGACAGCGGTGGCTTGGACCTGGCCCTGTCTTGGGACACAGGGCACAAGTCCCCCTACGCCACGCACTTGGGTGAAACGCAGATGCACTGGATCGGGCTTCGTGACACGCCCCCCATCAACGACTCTGTCGATCTCCCCCTGCCATTGATCATGTTCGACGCCCCTTGCGTGTTGCGCAGCGCGGCCACCCAGGCACTTGATGAGGCGCGGATTCCCTGGCGAATCGCGCTAACCAGCCCCAGCGTTGGTGGAATCTGGGCGGCCGTTGCGGCCGGTTTGGGCCTCACGGTGCGAACCCGCATTGGGCTGCCAGGGCATCTCGCCGTCATTGACGGTCTAACCCCGCTGCCGACCCTCGGCTATGTGCTTTATCGAGGGGCAGAACACTTGGCGCCTGCCACCCGACAATTGGCTGCGTTGATACAAACGAGTCTGCAAGAGCAGGCGTTCAGTATGACTAGAGGCTCCCCCGCTTGATGCTGCCTAAAGCAGGTCGCTCAAAGTGTCGTACTTGTAGTACTGGCTGTAATTCAGAACATCTCGAGGTGTCACCTTTTCCGGAAAAGGGCTGTACATCGGGTCATCGATCCGATGGAACTTGAGCGTATCGGGAGCCGCTGCGTCAGGTACGTAAGCGGCGGCGGGATGCTTCGCTTGCCATGCCGCCCAGAGCCGGTCGACATTGCAATGATGCAGAAAGAACACCGGGTCGTTTGGCGAAGACGACAACCCCATGTCACCGCCGACCCACACATGGACGTTGTTGTGAATGCGTTCTTTGCCAGTCCATCCCTCGATGTAGTTGCGCGCACCACCGGTGGATTGCGCCGCGTCGTAGGGCACTTTGTCATACACGGTATTTTCCTGGATGACCTTGCGTACATTGGCTCGGCTGGGCAGCGCCCCACCTCCCCCCAGATAACGCACCAGGGGGCGGTTTACCCGGCCCAGTTCCATGGTGCGGCCATCACCCATCAGTCGTACCCGCCACTTCCCGTCCACGAACTGTCCAAGGTACTGATTCGACCAGATGACTGATGTCCTGGGGTCCTGAAGTTCCGCGTCAGTGTTCCAGTCCCAATATGGAATTCGAAAGTGTGGGTCATTTACCGCTTTGCGAAGCAACGATTCCAGCCGCACTAGAAAGTAGCGATGCCACGGTAAAAATGATGGGCCTCCATGCGCAGCATTCCTGGCCATCTGCCCCGCAGGCGTTGAAATCATCATGGCCCGGTGGTGCCAGGCCACCAGGGAGTCATAAATCGAGAGATTGGCCTGCCCAGGCCAGGGATTCAGCGCAGGATCCTTGAGCAGCTTCACCCCTTCGACGTATTTCTGAAGCGCCGCGAGATCTTTGACAGCATTAGACCTGATCATGATGTGCTCCGTGATCATGGTGAACGGGATGGTCGGAGTGCTCTCCCCCGTCGCCATTGCCCTTGGCGAAAGACTCGGGATAGGCATCGATTACCGCTGTCATCAAATCGAGAGCCGATCCGTAAGAAACGAATGGAGTGGCGTGCGTATGGACCTGCCCAGCATCGTCCACAAACAGATGCGCCTGGACCGGGGTCCCATCCACCTCCACCTGGTAGGTGGTCACGATCCGGACAACGTGCCCTTTGTGATTAATCTCGCGAACCGTCCTGGCCTCATGGCCTGCATGCGGGTCCACGTACTCGGGAAACTGCTCCTTGATCCACGCAGGGTGCATTTTGTCAGGATCAGTGATGGATATCTCGGCGAGAGCAGCTATGTCGGGCGGGCTCAACAGCACGTTGGCTTCGGTAGCTGAGGGTTCAGGGCTGGAGACATTTTTCCTTGTCATGATTCCTCCTGGAGTGTGCCCCCGGACGATTGCCCGGACTGGCTGGAGAAAGTGTAGTTGGTGATGGGTAGAGATGCTGTTGAAGCCAGAATAATGGGGCCGGATTCATCTCTCCTGGGGGGGCGGACATTCAGTTTGAACACGGCTGCCAGTCCTCGGATCCCTTGTCAGGAAAGAATGATCCGAAAGACCAGTGGTGAGCCTTGACTTCATGGCTACCGGCTATATGCCTGGACTGGTTAAGCACAGGCAGCTGGTGATCGTAGATACCGTCCTGAACCTCATCTACTCCTGCGGATCAATCTGACCCAACAGTATATTGACGTCAAAAAACAGAAGTCGCGCGATTACAGCTGAGGGGTTGGGCGTGAAATATAGACCTATGATTTATATAGACTTTTAAAAAAGTCGGAATTGGTAGCGCAGAGTTATCTAGAGGCTTCTATTATTTCGTTACCGCCGAATTCGGCCCAATCATTGTTATGCGTCAACGACAACGCAAGCCCTTGATCAATAATTATGGGAGGGTAACATGTCGACAAAAAAAATAACTGCCTTACTCGTGCTGGCTTTTAGCTTTTTCGGAGTGACGAGTTGTGCCAACATAAGAAATTATTCAGAAGTCTCAAGCGAAAGAAATAATAGCATTGTTCCTGATATTGACTATTATGACCTCGCATACAATGTAGATATTATTGTGCTTCCTGCAGAAATAAAAACCAAAGAAAATGCAGATACAGACAACAACTTTTCAGGTGAATTACAAATTTCAAACTGGGGAAATTCCATCAAGAATGCGACCCAAAAAGAAATTCATAACAGTGATCGTTTTATCGAATTTGGAAAATACAGCGGCCGCATTGAAATAAGTACAGAAATATCTTCAGTATCTATAAGCAACGCCCGAGGCGGGACTCGATCGAAATGCAATGTTGTTTACACATATAAAGATTTAGCGGCAGGAAAATTGCTCTCCCGGCATGACAGTGCCATTGAATTAATAGCACCACCCTCTGCCATACCCAAAACCAGTAATAGCTTTTCTTACAGCCTTGATCAACTGACATACGCTATTGCTCGCGAGGCGATTTCTGGCCTCATTCGATTGTCGCCTGTTGCCGATATCCAGCTAACGCAGAAGCAAGTGAAATTTTATAATTCAAATATCAAAAGAAAACCCAACCAAATTATTAGCTATGTGCCGATCGACACTCTTATTCACAAGAACAAAAAAGAACTAAACTCTGCTTTTTCAATGGCTAAGAAAACGCAAAAAAATGGTAATAAGTCGACAAAGAAAAACAAACCAACAGTTAAAGTAGACACCGTCTCCGCTCCCGCCGCCCGCCCTCTGGAATCTAATAAAGCTAGCGACACACCCACCGCAAACACCGTGACATCGAGTGACCACCCTGTCAGTCAGAACTCAAGCCAGGCTGCGACTGAAAATAAGAAAGACGATAGTAATTCAAGCGAAATAGCTAGTTCATCGGAGCGTTTGAAGGATGGGACCATTAAAAACGATGAGCCCAATGATGACAGCAGTGGATATATAGCCACCCCGGAAAACCATCAACCTCAAATCGATGTATCGGCAGAGCAAGAAAGAGCACTGGATGAATGCTTGAAAAAGGAAAAAGAAAAGTTACAGGGCGCGACTGACAATGCCGCTTCACGTAACGGATATACAACCGTGTCGGGACTCTATCAACCTCAAAACAAGATATTAGCAGTGCAAGAAAGAGCAATGGATGAATGCTTGAAGAAGGCAAAGGCAAAATTACGGTGAGCGACTGGCAATGCTGCTTCACGTACCGGATATACAGTCGCGCCGGGACGCCACCAACCTCAGAGCATTCAAACAAACTCCACAGCACCAAAGAATATATGGATTCAAGAACGACGAGGGACACAATGAGCAACTCATTCTTGGCTTTCATAATACAATGGACAAGTGCAACTCTTCTGATACTGATTATTCTTCGATGGTTCATGAAAGAGCAGATGAAGGAACGGACGACTGAGGAATCAGGACTCTTGAGACTACCGAGAGGCGTCCTTATTGTTGGCCTTACTTGCCTCTTGGGATCCTCCGCCTTGGCAATCATCTCAAATATCATCAGCAATAAAACGACTACTGCGTGGACAACGGCTGGCTTTCTCAGCTTTGCGCTACTGGGACTCTATCTAGTTGCCGTTTATTTTCTCGAACGACACGAAGTCTCGGAGCATGGCCTTACATTCGGCCGAGTGTTCCGAAAGCACGGATATTTAAGTTGGGTCGAGGTTTGTAGTGTTCGATACTCTAGGGAGATGAATTACTTTCGGCTGGAAACGCATATGGGCAGTGTCGCGCGGATCTCGATCCTCTTCATGGGACTTCCCGAATTTGCAAAGCTGGTCCTCGTTAACGTCCCCCTTGAAATGATAGAACCTGGAACCTTGCCGGTTTTGGAAGCAATCGCAAACCGCAGCCCTGTTCAGTAAGGGAGGCGAAGATTTTTGGATTCAGAAAAGCAGGCGTATTACGCAAGGTTTGAGGCTACGGATAAATGGAAAAAAAGCCTGGAATTGATACATGACGATGAGTGAAACCGCTCTCCTCAGGTCTGCTTCACAGCCCAACGGGGGCAAGCCCCCTCGCCACAAAAAACGCGCCAAACTCAGGTATTGCGCTACCTGCCAGAGCTAAATCCCAGACACAAAAAAAGCCCACTGACCGTCACCGGTCCAGTGGGCTTTTGACAGGGCCTCTAGTTACAGAGCCATATCCGGCGGCGGAGTCAGCTCCAGCACCTTGGCGGCGTAAGCCCACTCTTGAGCCACTTTCTCAGGTCTGCTGCTCAGCTGAGTGCCATAGCTAGGCACGATCTGGTGCAGTTTTTCCTGCCAGGCTGGGGTGGCAACCTTGTCCTTGAACACTTTCTGCAGCACGGTCAGCAGACCGGCGATGGTGCCGTCAGCGGAAGCAACGATTTCGGTACCCAACTTCAGCACGCCACCCGCGGCTTCATCACGCTTGATGATTTGCACGCGTTGACCGGCTTGCCACAGACTGCCCTTCCCTACGGCAGGGTGAGGGAATATTCCGATTTTTCCATTGACCTCTGAGAGGTCTCTTCAGCAAATAGGACGTTCTGCTAGGCTAGCCGTCAGGATTAAAGGGCCACAGGGAGAAGGCAGGGTGCTCACATTCGACACGTTATGGAAAAACCACCCAGAAATATTTGGAGACGCAGCTCCGTGCAGAACCAACGGCGCCAAAAACTTCAGTGATCAGTGTGCTATCAACCTCGGCGTGGCACTACGCCGGGCAGGTGCTGATCTCGGCAAGCTCAAGGATGTCCGCCACTGTTGGCAGCACCCCAAGAGCGAAGGGCATGTATTGGCAGCAGAAGAAATCGCGCAGGCGTTAAGCCAAGCCAAAATACTCGGGCTGCATGCCGTCAAAAAGATAAAGCCGAAGGACTTCGAAGATGATCTTGAAGGGCAACAAGGCATCATTTTCTTCAAGGATTTCTGGCGCCGAGGAAACGAGACCTTCGGCAATCGCAGCGGCGATCATATCGATCTATGGAACGGGCGTAGACTCACGGACTGGCTGAGCTACCCTCGTATTCAGTTGGGTTTTTCCATTGAGGGCAGTTTCTCCGACTACCACGAGTCGAAGGAAATATGGTTTTGGAAGGTCATATGAAAATTGTTAAAGGGGCATTGTTCGTCATCCTTGTTGTTGCCCTGGCCGTTGGGGCGTTTAATTTGATATTCGTGGCAGTGTCTGGCTACTTTGGGCCGTTCTACGAGAGTGAGGCAGACCAAAGTCGAAACTTTGCGATTTGGCTTTTGGGTAATGCGGGGGTTGGGTTGCTTTCGGTTGTCATGGGTGTCGTTTTGTATCGGCGATATCTGCGACACGCGAACAACACGAACACATAGGAGCTGCCGAAGGCTGCGATCTTTTGATCTTTCAATCTTAAAAACACAAAAGCCCCGCCCCACATAAATGGGACAGGGCTTTTTACTACACAACACGCTGAACCAACGCCCCCAAGCCGCGCCAGGGGATATGGCTGTAGTGGAAGAAGCTTCAATCTCTGAGCAAGGACGTTTCGTTCGATTACTTTGTGAGCCCCGACCCGACTATCCCGAATGGCGTACCTCATTTCGTGAGGAAGGGCTGACCTACGAATTGCTTGCTAAATCCAACGCTTACAATGGCCTAGCCCTAATCGGTAAAAAATTCTCAATGCCCAACCGTTACTACCACGAAATCTGGCTATGCCCTGACGAAAACGGCCAGCAACTCCCCTCCTGCATCTCCCTCGGCCCATCCGGTGATGCCGCCAGAAACCTCAACGAGTCCGGCAGTGAATGCATATGGATTTTCTGGGCTACTTCCCACATTGAAGCAATGCAGATTTACTACGACTTTCTGGATTTCGGAACGTATCGAACCGAGTTTCCAGAGGACTCGGAGCCCTACCCGGACGCGTGGATAGCGGAACAGCACGCCTATCTGTCAGCGCACAAGAACGGACAAGGTTGATTGGTTATCTCAAGGATCGAGGACAGGGAATGAGCATTTTCAATCGCATCAAGACCTTCGTAAGGCGCGACCAAGAGGAGCAAATCGTCGGTTACTCCATACCGGAATTGAAGTCAGTTTTTATCGTCCCGTTACGACACCTCACTCGGCCTCTGACCGATTATCCGCAGGCGGTGTCTTTGGAGGGTTTCGGTGTCTCGGCCTATTACTCTGCGTTACTAATCGACCATGAATACGCTCATAAATTTTCGACACTCGTCGAATCGAATTTCAGATTCGAGGCTGAAAAGCCATTCAACGACCATCCCGTAAAGCGCTACTCAGACATCCGGAAAAACGAACACCTGATCTATTTCAAATCCAGTGGAGAATTTAACGCCACAACGATTCGGATGGTTACCAACAGCGTCGTTTTTCTGAACGTCATTCAGGATGAAAAATTGGCCGTTCCGCCGCCCTGGGTAGCGTTCGAGGGATACAACCCTTCCTGGTGGGGAGGCGATATGCAAGGCGCTCAGGGTTACTACAACGACAACTACTTCCTCCCCTTCTTCACTCAACTGAGTGATTCAGAAAAGCAGGAGTACTACGCAAGGTTTGAGGCTACGGATGAATGGATAAAAAGCCTGGAATTGATGTACGACGATGAGTGAAGCCGTCCTATCCAGGTCTGCTCCGCAGCCCAACGGGGGCAAGCCCCCTCGCCACAAAAAACGCGCCAAACTCAGGTGTTGCGCTACCTGCCAGAGCTGAATCCCAGACACAAAAAAGCCCACTGACCGTCACCGGTTCAGTGGGCTTTCGATAAGGCCTCTAGTTACAGAGCCATATCCGTCGCAGCATTCTCTTTCACAGCCTTAGGCTTCTCAGCCGGAGCAGCAGGAGTCGCTGCCTGACCAATCACCGGTGGCGGAGTCAGCTCCAGCACCTTGGCGGTGTAAGCCCACTCTTGAGCCACTTTCTCAGGGCTGTTGTTCAGCTGAGTGCCATAGCTTGGCACGATCTGGTGCAGTTTTTCCTGCCAGGCTGGGGTGGCAACCTTGTCCTTGAACACTTTCTGCAGCACGGTCAGCATGATCGGTGCGGCAGTCGATGCACCTGGCGATGCGCCCAGCAGGCCGGCGATGGTGCCGTCAGCGGAAGCAACGATTTCGGTACCCAGCTTCAGCACGCCACCGGCGGCTTCATCACGCTTGATGATTTGCACGCGCTGGCCGGCTTGCCACAGGCGCCAGTCTTCGGCTTTGGCGTTCGGGAAGTATTCTTTCAGGGCGTTGAGGCGGTCTTCGTCAGACAGCATCAGTTGGCCTGCGAGGTACTCGACCAGCGGGTATTCCTTGATGCCGACGCGGGTCATTGGCCACACGTTGTGTGTGGTGGTGGTGGTCAGCAGGTCCAGGTACGAGCCTTCTTTGAGGAACTTGGTGCTGAAGGTCGCGAATGGGCCAAACAGGATGACGCGCTTGCCGTCCAGGACACGGGTGTCCAGGTGCGGAACCGACATTGGCGGTGCGCCAACGGAGGCTTTGCCGTAGGCCTTGGCCAGGTGTTGTTCGGCGATGGCCGGGTTATCGGTGACCAGGAACGAGCCGCCAACCGGGAAGCCTGCGTATTCCTGGGCTTCAGGAATACCGGACTTCTGCAGCAGGTGCAGTGCACCGCCGCCCGCGCCGATGAACACGAACTTGGCGTCGGTTTCGGTTTTGGTGCCGTCTTTCAGGTTTTTGTAGCTGACACGCCAGCTGCCGTCTGCGTTCTTGGTGATGTCTTGCACTTCGCTAGACAACTTCAAGTCGAATTTCGGCGTGGTTTGCAGGTGCGCAACGAACTGGCGGGTGATCTCGCCAAAGTTCATGTCGGTACCGATCGGGCTCCAGGTGGCCGCGACTTTCTGGTTCGGGTCACGCCCTTCCATCATCAGCGGAACCCACTTCTTGATCACAGCCGGGTCTTCGGAGTACTGCATGCCGGCGAACAGCGGGCTCGCTTGCAGGGCTTCGTAGCGCTTCTTCAGGAACTTGATGTTGTCATCGCCCCACACAAAGCTCATGTGCGGAGTGGAGTTGATGAACGAACGCGGGTTCTTCAGCACGCCTTGCTGAACCTGCCAGGCCCAGAACTGACGGGAGATCTGGAAAGCTTCGTTGATTTCAACGGCTTTCGCGATCTGGACGTTGCCCTTGTCGTCTTCCGGGGTGTAGTTCAGCTCGGCCAGGGCGGAGTGACCGGTACCGGCGTTGTTCCAGCCGTTGGAGCTTTCCTGGGCGACGCCGTCGAGGCGCTCGACCATTTCCATCGACAAGTCGGGTTCCAGCTCATTGAGCCATACACCCAGCGTTGCACTCATGATGCCGCCGCCAATGAGCAGCACATCGACTTTCTTTGCCTCCGCGTAAGCGGACGTGATCCCCATCGACAAAGCCAGCCCCAGCAGGGCTGTGTTCAGTTTCTTAAACATCTGTAACACCTATGATAAACGCCATCCGCCTCCAATTCCCGATCATGAGCAACCCAGGTGTACGGGTACGCAGGCAGCGTGCCGTGGGTTCCTGCACTTACAAGAGTTTGAAGGTGGGCACACAAGGCCGACGTGTCTCCATCGACCTCAGTTATATGTCCCTCGTGCACTGACTTCTTATCATTATTGGCTCAGCTACTTGAGCGACATTGATTCTGTCGCACGTCTGTGGACGTACGAACCGAATAAGTCAAACCAAGTTAATGCGACAGAATATCACGCCTCGGCCAGCCTGCGCGCCCGAAAGGACTCGACAGTCTAGACGGGACGAGACCCGCGCTCGGCGTTTTTGCTCAAACGATCCAGCACAAACGCCTTGGCGTTGCGCGTCATTTGGTCGAGATGCCGGTCGCGCTGCTTTTCTGCATCGATCATTGCCCGCTTGCCGTGTTTTTGCAGCAGATACGTATGTATCTGCCGCACCTCCAAAGAACTGTAGATCGAGGTGACATCCAACAGGCCCATCAGGCCTTCAGTGGCGTGATCACGGGTGTTCATCAGCACCTGAGTGCCGCGCACGCCCAGTACTTGAAAGCCCATCGACTCGAACCAGGGCACCTTGGCGACGGTGCACGTCAACTCGGCATGCGGGTAGCGACCGAGCATGTCTTGCAGCATCGCCCGCGCGACACCCTGTCGCCGGTGACTGGCCTGCACCGCCATGTACGCCACGCCGCAGGCCTCGGGATCGTCCTTGACCGGCAGGTACAGCAAAAACCCGATGACCTTCTCGGGATCTTCGTCATCCATGGCAACGATCAATTCGACCGCAATGCCTTTGGCGCCGCCGAGCGCTTCCAGGTACAGATGAACCTCATAGCCCACCGCGTATTGATAGACGTTGTACAACGGGTTGCTCGGCGCGATGCCTACCATGCTGATGTCGGTCAGGTTGTCGACGACCATCTGCAGAATCTGGCTGTTGATGGGCTCCGGGCATGGAGTGGCAAAGTGGGTGAGCTGGGGCATTGCGTTTCTGACTCCGGATCAAGGCTTACTGAACATCAGCCCGGCCATTGTCACAGATCGAGCCCCTCGCAGGAAAATCAACGCTGCGGCGCGACGATGCGAAAGCGGATGTCGATGTCGTTGGAGACCACCGTATCGGCCCACTCCCCCTCCCCGATCTTGAAGTCGCTGCGTTTGAGAATGATATTACCGTCGAAAATCCCGATGGCCTGCTCCGGCTTCAACAGCACCTTTACCTGCAGCTCACGCGTCATGCCCCTGAGGTTAAGTTTGCCGGTGATCAAAAAGCGTTGATTGCCCAGCGCTTTCACCCGGGTCGATTCAAAGGTCGCCACCGGATAATCCGCCGTGTTGAACCAGGCCGGCTTTTGCAGCTCGGTATTGGCATCGCTGCTGCCGGCGTCGATGCTGGCAAGGTCGATGGTCAGCCTGGCGTGGGCCGCGGTGGGGTTTGCCGTGTCGAAATCGAGCGTGGCGTAGAATTTACCGAAGGTGCCGTACACCCTCGAACCGAATTGGTTATAGGTGAAGGAGATCTTGCTGGCGGTGGTGTTGACCCGGGTGTATTCAACGGCTTGGGCACAGGGCAAGACGCCGATCGTGAGGATGGCGAGCAATGCGGCTAAACGCGGGAATCGAAGAGACATGGAATTCTCCGGGTGGAATGCCCTTCAGGGATTGAAGTGCTGCACCCGTGTGGCTGCGATAGCTGGACTTAAGCAAATATTCGGAGGTTATTCCAGCCAAACTACGCTCCGTAGCAGCTGCCGAGCTCGCGAGGCTGCGTTCGGCTGCGCAGCAGTCGTAAAATCAGGCACTGCGGTCCGTCAGGCACATTGTGCATTCAGGGTTCACGACTGCTGCGCAGCCGAACGCAGGCTTCGCCAGCTGCTACGGAGCGCATCACAACTTAAGAATTCGTCTGTCACTATGTATAAGCCCCCACCACCCACTTCACTTTCTCCAGCGCCTCCCTGAGCGCCCCCATCTCCACGGAGCCCAGCGCAAGACGAAACGCATGCGGAACGTTGGCCGACGTGGCAAACGGTTCGGCGGTTGAAACCGAGACGTTTTCCCGCATCAACGCCATGGCGATCTGGTCGGCCCGTGCGTCTTCCGACAATGGCAGCCAAAGAAAATACGACGACGGATGGCGAATACAGCGCAGCCCCGCCAGTACCTCGCCGGCCACGATTTGCCTGGCCTGCGCGTCCCGGCGCTTTTCGGCTTCCAATTGCATGACAGTGCCGTCGTCAAGCCAGGTGGTGGCAATCGCCGTCATCACACCCGGGGTATTCCAGGTGGTCGCTTTGATTGTGCGCTCCAGCGCGGGCACGTTCTGCAGGGGGGCGGCGACGAAGCCGACGCGCAGTCCGGTGGCCACGCTTTTGGAGAGCCCTGACACGTAAATCGTCCTCTCGGGGGCGAGTACCGCCAATGGCGCGGGCGGATTCTCCGCGAGAAAGGCGTAAGCGGCGTCTTCAATGATCAGCAGCCCATGCTCGCGTGCAATCGTCACCAGGTATTCCCGTTGCTCGGCACTCATCACCCAGCCCAGCGGATTGTGCAGGGTCGGCATCGTGTACACGGCCCGCACGCGTCGATGCCGGCACAGACTTTCCAGCGCTTGCAGATCCGGCCCGTGATCGAGCACCGGAATGGGCACGATTTCAAGGTGCAGCGTGTCGGCCAGGGCCTTGAACCCCGGGTAGGTCAATGCGTCCGCGGCAATCACGTCACCGGGTTGCAACAGCGCCATCATCGTCACCGCCAGCCCTTGCTGGGCGCCGGTGACGATCAGCACTTGCTCAGCCTCGACCGTCAGCCCTCGAACGCGCAGATGGCGCGCCACAGCGGCGCGCTCATGGGGTCGCCCGGCGTGTGGCTGGTAGCGCAGCAACGCCTCCAGATCGCCGGCCGAGGCGAGCTGACGCAGGGCATTGCGCAACAATTCGGCCTGCCCGGGAAGGGCCGGATAGTTGAAGTTCAGGTCGGTCATGC
The DNA here is from genome assembly GCF_024749225.1 of Pseudomonas sp. B21-019. Classification (NCBI taxonomy): domain Bacteria; kingdom Pseudomonadati; phylum Pseudomonadota; class Gammaproteobacteria; order Pseudomonadales; family Pseudomonadaceae; genus Pseudomonas; species Pseudomonas sp. B21-019. The sequence goes on along the minus strand of NZ_CP087193.1, from coordinate 2,177,182 downwards.
CGGCGGCAACGCTGTGTTGATCGATAGCTTGGTTGGGCGACCACGAGGTTTCCCTGACGAACGTCCCCCGCCCCGTCTCCCCGCTGACCAGGCCCATGGCTTCCAGCTCCGCATAGACCCGGCTTGCCGTCACCAGGGCCAGGCCTTCCGTGGTCGCCAACTGACGGTGAGTCGGCAGGCGTGTGCCCGGCAACAGGCGCCCTGAGCGAATATCCGCGGCAAACGTATCCACCAGTGATTTGTAGCGGGAACGAGGCATGAGCAGATGTATCCATGACAATATTTTGATTGTATTGAGTTTCGTCCATACGATGCCTTCCATGCAACCTGAGCATGAAGGGGATCCAGAATGGAACGCACATCGAACCTGCAACAGCGCACCACGGAAAAGACCGCGAGCGGATGGCTCAACGGGTTCATTGGCGTGCTCATCTTCAGCGGCTCGCTGCCGGCGACACGGGTGGCCGTTCTACAGTTCGACCCGGTTTTCCTGACGGTTGCCCGGGCCAGTATCGCTGCCATTGTGGCGCTGTGCTTGCTGTTGCTGTTCAAGGAAAAACGCCCGGCCAGGCATCAACTGTTCTCCCTGGCCATCGTGGCCCTGGGCGTTGTATTAGGGTTTCCGCTGTTGACCGCACTGGCGCTGCAATATGTAACGTCTGCGCACTCCATTGTCTTCGTTGGCCTGTTGCCGCTCGCCACCGCAGCGTTCGGTGTCTGGCGCGGTGGCGAGCGGCCTCGGCCGGTGTTCTGGTTCTTCTCGGTGCTGGGCAGCCTGCTGGTGGTGGGGTTTGCCGTCTCCCAGGGCCTGACAGCTTCTCCGGCGGGGGACATTCTGATGTTGCTGGCCATCCTGGCGTGCGGGCTGGGCTATGCCGAAGGTGCGAAGCTTTCCAAGACACTGGGAGGCTGGCAGGTGATTTCCTGGGCCCTGGTGCTGTCGCTGCCCGTCATGGTCCCGCTGACCTGGTTGCTGGCCCCGCCTTCATTCTCGGCAATCACCCCGCCCGCGTGGTTGAGCCTGGCATACGTGTCGCTGTTCAGCATGTTGATCGGCTTTGTGTTCTGGTATCGCGGCCTGGCTCAGGGCGGAATCGCCGCCGTCGGCCAGCTTCAACTGCTGCAGCCGTTTTTTGGCCTGGCGCTGGCGGCCACGTTGCTGCATGAGCAGGTCAGCCTTGGCATGCTGGGGGTGACCGTCGCGGTGATTCTTTGCGTGACCGGGGCACGCAAATTCTCGAAATAGACAGCTCGGTCAGAAACCGACTGTTGGTCGGCCTTCGGGATCGCAGGAAGACTAATCTTTTAATGTAGGGACTGAATTGTCGTGGTGGACCGGCCTCCGGGATGTTACCGGTCCATCGCAGTACTGGAGAGGAGGAATGAAAATGGCCAACTTCGCGAAAAAATTGCCGGTACACACCGACGAAGACAAAACCAGTCGGCAGCCGACGGTACAAGACCCTTGGCGGCCCCTGGAAAAACTGCGTCAACAGGTCGATCACCTGTTCGAAGACTTCAATCGTGGCTCTATGCTGACGCCCTTCAGACGTGGTCTGTTCGATGTCGAACCGTTCTGGAGCCGGGATTTTATCGGTCGAAGCCTACCTGCCGTGGACATCACCGAGAAAAATGAAAGCTTCGAAATAACCGCAGAGCTGCCGGGCATGGACCAGGATAATATCGAGCTCACACTGTCCAATGGCAACCTGATCATCAAGGGTGAAAAGAAAGAGGACAAGGAAGAAAAAAGAACAGGCTATCACCTGTCGGAGCGTCACTATGGCTCCTTTCAGCGGGCATTCAGCCTGCCTAAAGGCGTCGACACCGACAAGATCGAAGCCAGTTTCAACAAAGGTGTGTTGAGCATTTCGCTGCCAAAAAGGCCCGAAGCCATCAGCGCAGATAAACGGGTACCCATCAAATCCCGTTAACTCGCCGAGACCGCCCTTGACGCAACCAGAAGCCCCTTGTCGGGAAACCGGCGAGGGGCTTTTTTGTGGCTGAGCCCTAAAGAGGCCCCGTCAGCTCCACGCTGTCGCGGTACTCCGGCACCGAGACCGACCAGCCCAGCTCCAGGCTGATTCGCCGGCGCAATACATCCGAGGCATTGGGTTCGCCATGTACCACATAGGTGTGTTTCGGCGGCCGCTTGAAGCCGCGCAACCACAGCATGATTTCATCGCAGTCGGCGTGCGCGGACAGGGTTTCCATCGGCACCACTTCGGCGCGGATCGGCACATCCTTGCCGTGAATACGTACCGACGGGGCGCCTGCGATGATCTGCGCGCCGCGGGTGCCGCCCGCCTGAAAGCCCGGCACCAGCAGCGTATTGAGTGGGTTGGGCGCCAGCGCCTTGAGGTGGTGCAGCACCCGCCCGCCAGTGGCCATGCCGCTGGCGGCGATGATCACCGCGGGTGTGCGCTGCTGGTCCAGCTCGATGGAATCTCTGGTGGAGCGCACAAAACGCGTGACACGGCACATGCCTTCGCACTCTTCCAGGGACAACCGGTGTTCACTGCGAAAGCGCTGGTACAAGCGCGTGACGTCGGTGGCCATGGGGCTGTTGAGGTAGATCGGCAGGTCGGGAATCGCGTGTTTCTGTTGCAAGCGATACAGGTGATACATCAGCAATTGCGCGCGACCGACCGCGAACGATGGCACCAGCGTGATGCCGTGGCGCAGTGCGGTACGGGTGATGACCTCGGCCAGTTGATCTTCCGGGGATTCGTCGGGATGCCGACGGTCACCATAGGTCGACTCCACCAGCAGATAATCGGCCTGCTCGATCGTCTCCGGGGCAAACATCAATGGATCGTTCGGCCGCCCCAGATCCCCGGAGAACACCAGGGTCATGCCATCGGCGACGACTTCCACGGTCGCTGCGCCCAGAATATGCCCGGCACCGCGCAACAGAATGCTCATCCCCGGGACAATGTCGACCCGGTGGTGCAACTGCACCGGCCGCAGCAATTTCAATGCCCGCTCGGCGTCTTGCTCGGTGTACAGCGGCAAGGCCGGAGAGTGTTTGGAGAAGCCGTGGCGATTGGCGAACTCGGCCTCTTCTTCCTGCAAGCGGCCGCTGTCGCACAGCAGGATTTTCACCAATTCACAGGTGGCTGGCGTGGCATATACAGGGCCGCGATAGCCGTTGCGCACCAACACCGGCAGGTAGCCGCTGTGATCCAGATGAGCGTGGGTCAGCACAATGGCTTCGAGGTCACGAACCGGCAACTGGAACGGGTCCCAGTTGTGCAAACGCAGTTGTTTATAGCCCTGGAACAGGCCGCAATCGATCAGCACATGCTGGTCGCGATGTTCCAGCAAGTACTTGCTACCCGTGACCGTGCCCGCAGCACCGAGAAATGTCATTCGCATGGCCGTTTCCTTGAGCATTCATGGAGCACTATTGATCGCTCCTTTGCGCTTGTGGGCAGTTGATTTTTATCAATCGAGGTCACACTGGTTCATCTTCTCTGTCGAGCCGGGGCAATGGCTTGATGATCGTCAGGCTGCAGGGCGACCGGTTCAATACGCTTTCCGCCGTACTGCCGATGAATATATCGATCCCGCGATGGTAGGTCGTTCCCAGCACCACCATGTCGAAGGCATGTTGTTGCGCGAAATGGGCAATGACCTTGGGAGGGATGCCGGGCAGCAGATGGCGCCGTTGTTTCTCGACTCCGTAGCGTTCGGCAAGCGCTTCAAAGGCCTCCAACTGGGCATCGTTGACGGCGTCTTCCAAACTGCCATCGAGAGTCGCCGTCGGCACATTCACTTGCGCCTCGCCCAACTCCGACCAGCCGCTGACATTGAGCAGGTGCAAGGTGGCGCCGCAAGATTCGGCCAGGCTCGAAGCCAGGTCGAGAATCCGGTCATTGAGCCCCTGGGTCAGCTCCTCCAGATGGGACAAATCGATGGTCGCCAGTATGCTCAACGGCTTGGGATTTGTGGTATCGATGACCAGGTGCAAGGGCGCCGGACAGTCGCGCAGCAACTGCCAGTCCAGCGGCCGATGGAAAGCACGATCAAGCGCTGATACGCGGTGGGTGTCCTTGATCACCAGGTCTGCATGGAAGTCATTCACGTACTCCAGCAGATGCGCCAGGGTCGGTCTGGCCCACACCACTTCAGTGCTCACTTGCACGCCTTCGCATCGTTGAAACCGGGCTTGCTGCTCCAGCCATTGACGATGTACCTGCAAGTAACCTTCCCGCGCCTGGGCCATTGCGTCGTGGTCAAACAGGCCGGCCGCCGCCAGCGCCTGGACATAATCGAAAGCGACAATGTGCAACACCGCACCGGTTGCACAGGCCAGGGCCCGCGCCCGTTCGAACGCCGGGGTGCGGACCATTTCGGTCGGGGCAATCAATAGCAAACGTTGAATTTTCACCCTCACCCACCTCATCTGGATAGCTTCAGGTTGTGGCTCAAGTATCGGGGGGCTCTCGCCAGGCGGCTCTGATTTTTATCAACTAATGGCCGGCCAGCGATCGGCTTACCACCCGACGCTCGAACCCGGCTGCCTGACCGCCAGAATGCTGCCCGGCACCGAGTACAACGCCCGCTCGGTGTTGCTGCCGATCAAGCGGTCGATCCCCACGCGATGCACAGTGCCCATCACCACCACATCCGCCAGGTATTGCTCGACAAACTCACTGATCACCGGCACCGGCAGGCCCATGACAAAGTGCCGACGCTCGGGAGGAACACCGTAGCGATCCGCCAGGGTGATAAACGCCCGGTGCAGGGATTCGCGCAACTCCTCGACGAAGTCCATGCCCCAGCCACCGGCGATCAGCGGCGCATCGCCATTGAACGCCGGCGACAAGTCATAGGCGTACAGCAGGTGCAGCGGTGCATCGCATTGCAGCGCCAGTGCGTTGGCCGTCTGGATGATGGTGTCGTTCAGGCCACTGATTTGCGTCGCCGGATCGAACGGGTCCACGGCGGCCACGACCCGGTGCGGCAACCCGTAACGGACCTGATTGACCAAGTGCACGGGGATCGTGCATTCGCGCAGCAGATGGCAATCGAGCGGCGTGATGAACACCCGTTTGAGCGCCGGTTCCAGGGTGACATCCTTGATCAGCAGGTCGGGCTTGAGGTCTTCGATTGTCTTCAAAATATCCAGCAGCGGATGGGTGGTGAAGACCGCTTCAACCGTCACGTCCACGCCCTGCCCACTGAGCCGCTCGACCTCGTCGGCCACCCAACGATGACAGTGGCGCAGATAGCGCTGATACCCCGCCTCGTCGATTTTTTCTTCCCATAAATGAACAATCGGTGCCGGATCGACAAAGGCCCGCACATCCAGCGCGGCCCCGCTCGCCTTGGCCAGCGCGACGGCACGGAGCAAGGCAGGAGACTGATGCAGGGTTCGGTCGGCGATCAGCAACAAACGTTGATATTGACCCATCACACACCTCCGCTCGAAACCGGGCCTTACCCGCCGGCATGGGCCAAGACTGCGCCCGTTGCCCCCTCCCCGAGGTTGATTTACATCAAATACCCGCAAATGAACGCCCTCGTGACGGGTGTCTGATCCAGATCAGATTCAAGGGCTGCCAGTGGCGTAGAAAGGAATCAACCGCGTGATGGGTGAATACGCACCGACCTTTCAAACAAGATGGAGGATCATCCATGCTCACTGTCAAAGACCACAATGATCGGGCCGCGGCCGCCTATGCCGCAGTCACTGGAAAATACTGGATCGAAGCGCTCAAGGACGGGCGCCATGTGCTGATCCGGCCACTGCTGGAAAAGGACCGCGAACTTGAATACGCCTTCATCAAGCGCCTGTCGCCCGAGTCCCGGCACATGCGTTTCCTCGCACAGATCAACGAGCCCGGCGCCGCCATGCTCGATCAGTTGATGGACACCGATAACAAACAGCGCATGGCTTACATCGCGCTGGTTCACGAAAACGGCCAATTGATCGAAATCGGCATCAGCCGCTACGCCGCCACGTCGGAACATGAGTGTGAGTGCGCGGTGACAGTCGCCGATGAATGGCAGCATCTGGGCCTCGGCACCGCCTTGATGGAGCATCTGATCAAGGCCGCCCGCAGAAACGGTTTTCAGCAGATGTATTCGATCGACGCGGCAAGCAATACCTCCATGCGCGACCTGGCCAAAGCCTTGGGTTTCGAGAGGCACAATGACCCCAACGACAGCCGTCAGGTCATCCATCGTCTGTATATGTCATAAAGGCCGATTGCCCCACGACGTACCGGCCAACGGTCCGCCGTGGGGCAAGTCTACGTTCAGGGTTACAACGACCTGTCGGGTTTGATCGCCAGCACACTGCAAGGGGCCCGGTGCAAGAGCTGTTCGGCAGTGGTCCCCAATAGCTTGTTCAACCCCGAGTGCTGCACCGTCCCCATCACAATGACATCGGTGTGATGGTCCTCGGCGAACTTGCAAATACTCGGCACTGGCGCACCTTCGATGAAGTGCCGACGCTGCGACGGCACGCCGTGACGCTCGGCCAGCGCCGTGAACGCCTGGTGTTGCGCCGTGCCCATGGCTTCGTAAAGACCGGAGGCCAACGGGAGTGCGCCAACGCCCATGTCCAGGGCATACACGGCTGTCCAGTCATACGCATGCACCAACTCGATCTGCGCCTCACACTGTTCAGCCAGCTTGGTGGCGGCGTCGATAATCTGGTCATTGAATACCAGGTCCTGCTCTTCGCTGCGCAGCACATCGACGATGGCCAGCACGTTACGTGGCCGCGCGTTCCGGGCGTTGGTCACCAGATGCACCGGCACCGGGCAATCGCGCAACAACTGCCAGTCCAGCGGGGTGAAAAACACCCGTTTCAACGCCGACTCTTCCTGGGCGTCCTTGATGATCAGACTCAGCGACATCTCGTTGACGAATTGCAGGATTTCCTCGTAAGGGTGCTGCACCCACACCACCTCGCTGGTGACCTCGACGCCGTGTTTGCTTATCAAATGGGCTTGCTCGGCAAGCCATTGCCGATGGGTTTGCAAATAGCCTTCCCGGGCCTGGGCAATTTGCTCGGGGGCGAACAGGCCGGCGACGGCCAAGGCCTGCAAGTAATCGAATGCCACGATGTGCAGCGGCGATTGCATCGCGCGGGCCAACGCGGCGGCCCGGTCGAACGCAGGAGTACGGGTCATGGAATGGGGGGCGATCAACAGTAAGCGCTGAGTCTGCGACATGGGACACCTCGGCACGCGGCCATCTCGATGCAATGAGTAGAAGCCTAGAGTGATCGCGGCAGATTCAGGCGACTTGATCTTTGTCAGCTACAGCGCTCGGATGCCCGTTAATGCAGCAACATGCCCACCCACATCGCCAACGTCAGCAAGACCTGGCCGGGAATGACATACGCGGCGAACCGTCGCCCACCGCTGATCCAGGCCACCAGGCATTTGCTCAGGGAGTTACTGCTCACGGCAACCAGCGTGGGCCCGGCAATGGCGTCGAACGGCAACAGCCCGGCCTTGGCCAGGGCGCCAATGGACGCCGTCGAAGAATGGGCATCGGCGAAACCGGTGAGCGTCGTCGTGACCATCACGCCCACTTCGCCAAAGTGATTGAGCACCATCGAAGACACAAAGGTAACGCCGGTCATGGTCAGTGCGATGACCAACGCCAGCTTGAGGTTGAACGCACCGCCGACCTTGACCGGCTGATTGTCGCCACTCGCAGGTTTGGGCAACATCAGGCTCAAGCCATACAGCGCCGTGGCGGCGGCACCCAACAACAGCGGCCCCCACATGTAGCGCAATAGACCGATGTCGACCGCCCCCAGGATCAGGCCGACCTGAATGATGGTCGCCAGGTTGGACAGCATCGCTGCCGCACTCAAGACTTTGATGTTGCCTGGCTCCTTGGCGACAAGGTGCCCCATCGCGGCGATGGTCGCGATGCTGGAAGCAAACCCGGAGGCGATGGCGCTGACCACATAGCCGTAACGGGCACCCAGGGTACGAACGGCAATATGCCCGACCGCCCCGACGGCCATCAGCAACACCGTCAGGGTGCAAATGGTGCGCAGATTGATGGCGGCATAGGGGCCGATAAAGCGATCCGGCGCCAATGGCAACACCACCAGGGCCGCGACCAACAGCACCAGACCGTCGCGCATCTCCCCTTCAGTCAATTGGCTGCGCGCAAAATGATGCAGTTTTTGGCGATACGTCAGCAGCCCCGCCACCACCACGCCAATGGCGATGGCCAGTTCGGGCGCGCTGTTACACAACGCCCCCAGTGCCAATACCGTGAATAACGCCACTTCACTGGTGACACCAGGGTCAGTGCCCAGGCTTCGCCAGTAAGCCACAGTGACCAGCAAGGCCACCGAAACCGCCATGATGCCCACCAGCAAACCACCACCGATTTGCATCGCCACATAACCCAGCAATGCGGTGATCGCGAACGTACGCAATCCGGCACAGGCGCGACTGTCCCCACGCCCCTTGTGCCGTTCACGTTCAAGGCCGACGAGCATGCCGATCCCCAGCGCAGCTGCCGCCCCTGCCAGGCCCAAGGTTTCGTTCATGTGATTCCTGTCCGGGTAAGCCACAACCCCAAGACTGCACCGGCATGACGCAGGAGAGATTGATAGTGGTCAATGTTTTATAGATGGACCTGGCGCCCCCCGCCACACGTCGGGCCGCAAGCTGGATCACTCGCCAGATTGATAAAGATCAATCCCGCCCCCCCGGTCATCGGCAGGATAAAAGCCAGAGAACCACTGCCCAAACGCAGCGGTGCCAGTGAGTACAGGAATATCTACGATTATTGACGGGAGTTTGGTCATGTCTGAGCAATCACGCTTCATGCTGGTCGTCTCGCCCCTCATGGAAAACAGCCCCGCGTTCGACCGCGCCGCTGCGTTGGCCAAGGCCTCGGGCGCGGCCCTGCATATCGTCGCCTTCGATTACCTGCAAGGGCTGGCAACGGCGAGCATGGTCAACGAACAAGCGCTGGAGGAGATGCGGCTGGGGTATGTCGAGCGCCATCGGCAATGGCTCGAAGAACAGGCCCGCCCCTTGCGTAAAATCGGCGTGCCCGTCACCACGGAGGTGATCTGGGTTGAACGACCTTTGCAGGAAATCCTCATTCATCTCAAAGAACAGCCGATGGCGGTACTGATCAAGGCACTGGAATACGAGTCGCTGCTGTCACGGATCATGTTCACGCCCCTGGATATTCATTTGCTGCGCGAATGCCCGGTACCGCTGCATTTTGTCAGCCACGTGAAGCACGCGCTGCCGCGCAAAATCGTCGCCGCGGTCGATCCCTTCCATAGCAATACCCAGTACAAGGATTTCAACGACAGGATTTTGCGCGAGGCCTCAAAACTGGCCAGCAGCTGTAACGCCCAGCTCGACGTAATCTACGCCCACGACCTTTCATCCCTCAGTGCGGACGAGTTCGATTTCGACAGTAGCTCAGCGCTGTTTGCCCCAGGCAAGGCCAAGACGTTATTCGATGCCCAGGCCGATGCCTTCCGCGAACTGGCCGAGCGCAATGGTATTGCGCCAGAGCAGCAGCACATGATCATGGGCAACCCGACCAAGGTTCTTACCCAATACGCCGATGCCTACGACATCGACGTACTTGTCATGGGCCGGGTCGGCCACCGGGGCGTGGGCCGACTGGTGGGCAGCACGGTGGAGCATCTGCTGTACAAAATGCCGTGCAGTGTCTGGGTGGTTTCACCTGAGGAACTGTAGAGAGCTATTTCGTGCCGATCAAAGCCGAGTGACCGCTGGCCCGGCCCTTTGTCGGGAAGCCGGCAGGGGGCTTTTTTTTGAGAGGGAGCGGATCAAAAATGTGTAAGTCAGCACGGCCTCTGGCCGTCGACATGACACTACGCAGCACTGCACGTCGACCAACCCGCCTTTATGGGGATGACGTTCATGAACACACCTTCCCAAAACATGCTGAACCAGCTGTATGGCTCGCATACCCACATTGACGAGGCCTCCATCGTCCCGCTCTTGCGCCAATACGCCGAACCCCTGCCGGAACTGAATTCACCGGCCTTTGGCGAAATGTTCGACCGCTTCGCCGATGCGCGCGTGGTGATGATCGGTGAAGCCAGCCATGGCACCAGTGATTTCTATCGGACCCGGGCGGCGATTACCCAACGGCTGATCGAGCAACACGGATTCAATATCGTGGCCGTTGAAGCAGACTGGCCGGACGCGAGTCATGTAGACCGTTATGCCCGGGGGCTGGCGCGCTCGGCCTGGGCACGACACATTTTCAGCCGGTTCCCGACCTGGATGTGGCGCAACACCGATGTGAGAGCGTTCACCCATTGGCTGCATCAGTACAACCACCAACACGCGCCTGAACAGCGCGTCGAGTTTCGCGGTCTGGACGTTTACAGTTTGCGCAACTCCATCCATGAGGTGCTGAGCTATCTGGACCGTGTCGACCCGCAACTGGCACACGAAGCACGGCGTCGCTATGGCTGTTTGACCCCGTGGCAGGATGATCCTGCGCTGTACGGCCACTTCGTCGAACGCGACGGCATAATGCCCTGCGAGCATGCGGTGGTCGAACAGCTCAATGCCATGCTGACCGAGCAACTGGCCGGGGATATCAAGGACGATGAAGCGTTCTTCGATGCGACCCAGAACGCCCGGGTCATCCTGGCGGCGGAACAATATTACCGAGCGATTTATCGAGGTTCGACGGCCTCCTGGAACCTGCGCGACAGGCACATGTTCGACACCTTACGTGCGTTGCTCGAACACCGCGGTCCGCAAGCCAAGGCCGTGGTGTGGGCGCACAACTCCCATATCGGCAATGCGGCCGCGACGGAGATGGGTTGGAAAGGTCAGTTCAATATCGGTCAACTGTGCCGCAATGCCTATGGGCGCGATGTGGTTCTGATCGGCATGAGCACCGACCGTGGCCAGGTGGCCGCGGCCGACGACTGGGATTGCGAGATGCTCATCAAGGACATCCGGCCGTCCCGGCCAGACAGTTGGGAGCGCAAGTTCCTCGACGCCGGCGTCCCGGCTTCATTGACCGACTGGCGGGATCCACAGCGAAAAGAGCTGCGCCGGGCCCTGTCCAAACCGCTGCTGGAGCGAGCCATCGGTGTGATCTATCGACCCGCAAGCGAGCGCAGCAGCCACTACTTCGAGTCAGTGCTGACCGAACAATTCGACGCCATGGTCTGGATTGAACAGACGCAACCGCTAACAGCGTTGCCCCTGCCAAAAAGCCAGGCGCTGGAACCGGAAGACGAAACCTTTCCATTCGGCATATGACAGGTGTCAGACGGCGGTTGTCTGCGTGGGATGACTACCGTCGCAAATACTGCTCGAACCAGTCGCCAGCCAGTCTGGCGACTTCTTCGAGGGTTCCTGCTTCTTCAAAAAGATGTGTCGCGCCCGCCACCACTTCCAGACGTTGCTCGCACTGCAGGGCGCGACTGCTTTGCACATTGAGATTGAGCACCACCGGGTCCCGCTCACCGACAATCTGCAAGGTCGGGGCCTTCACGCGAGACAGCGCCGCACCCGCAAGATCGGTCCGCCCTCCCCGGCTCACCACCGCATGCACCACGTCCGCCCGCTCGGCCGCTGCCATTAGCGCCGCCGCAGCACCGGTGCTTGCGCCGAACAATCCGATCGGTAGCGGTTGCAGTTCGGCGTCCCGACCCATCCAGTCGATCACCTCCACCAGTCGGCTGGTCAGCAGCGCAATATTGAAACGCAATTCCCGGGTCTGGTTGTCCAGGTATTGCTCCGGCTCCGTGAGCAGATCGAACAGCAACGTGCCCAATCCCCGCTGAGCCAGAGACAGCGCAACGTATTGATTACGCGGGCTTGAACGACCACTGCCGCTGCCATGAACGAACACCACCAGACCACCAGCGTGCACCGGCAGACGCAGATCGGCAGACAGCTCCACGTCCCCCAGGTCGAGCTTTCGATAGCGAAGCTCAAACATCGGAATCCTCCTGACCGGAAACACGCGTACCGGACTCTCTGCGCCAGGCCCGTTGCAAACGATCCATGACTTCTTCATCCGAGGTCTGGGAAAAATTCATGTACCAATTGCCGATCGACATCAGCCACTCGGGGGTGAGCGGGCAGATCACCTCATCGACTTCGCCATACATCGCCGCTACCGTCTCGGGTGGAGCCACCGGCACGGCGACGACAATACGCGACGGTGCTTGCAGGCGCGCCGCCTGTATCGCCGCCATCATCGAGGCGCCGGTCGCCAGGCCATCGTCGACCAGAATCACCACCTGATCCTTGAGCGCCACGGGGGCACGCGAGCCCCGGTACAGGCGCTCGCGACGCAACAGCTCCTGGGTTTCCCGTGCCACCACGTTATCGAGCGTGCGCTGATCGATACGGTTCGCCCGCAGCGTATCGTCATTGACGATCTGGATACCGCCACTGGCAATCGCGCCCATGGCGAACTCCTGATGGAATGGCACCCCGAGCTTGCGGACCAGCATCAGGTCCAGGCGAACCTCCAGGGCCGTGGCAATTTCATAGGCAACCGGCACGCCGCCACGGGGCAAGGCGAGAACGATGACATCCGGTCGATGAGCGTATTTGAGCAGCGGCTCCACCAGCCTTCGACCGGCATCAACCCGGTCGCGCAGGAGGGTTTGCGTTGAGGGACTATGAATCACTTGAAAACCTCCCCAGGCGAGCACACCTGTCGGTTCGTATCACACAGCCATGAGCTCTCCAGACCGCAGGAGCGCTGCAAGGCATCTGAATACTGCAAATGTTCGCGTCCTTACCGGATCAAGCATCTCGCCATAGTTGATCAATATCAATCGGGTTGGGGATGGATGGGTTACGTTACCGACATTGGACAGCGGCTCTCGACGGGAGATTGCCATGCCGACTTTACTTGCGAGCCCGCGATTGCGCTTGTACGACAGCGATGAACTCGACTCGGTGCTGCAGGCAATGGCGCGCCAGGCCGCGACACTACAATGAGTACCGCTCACTGTTTACTTTTTTCGTCCTGGTCGCCTTCCATCATTCGTGGTCTGAACATGTGCATCGGCATCTGCCAACGGTCATTGCCGTAAAGCCGGTGATGCACCACCGTCCAGAACAGATCGAAAATGGTTTTCTGCTCAGCATCCAAAACCTCGTAGAAAGTTTTGGTACGCACCAGCGCAGCATCCATGCGCTCCAGATGCGCCTCCATCCACTTGGTTTGTGTGCGCAAACGCTCTATCTCTCTGGCCATTCTTTCGGGGGTCGTTTCATTCATCGGCGCCCTCTTCGTGCCCGCCCTTTCATCACGTTCGACCTTGGCCTTTTCCTGATGCTGATTGGCGTCCGCCATGACCCCCGTGGCCCATGTATCCCAGGCAGCCATTTGCTCCGGCTTGAGATTGAGCTTGCCCTTGAGATCGTCCAGGGTCTGTTGCGTGTATTTGACCCAATCGAAATCCTGAAAATGATGATACATGCCACCTTGCGCAGACATCGGCGGGTTGGCAAAGACGCTGGAGGATGGCACCAGCAACATGCTTGCCGCCATCAACATGCATTGGCCAATCAGGCTTGATTTGTTCATTTGAGTTCATCTCGATACCGTGGGTTGATTCGAGAATAGGAGTCGGCCTGGGGGCGTATCTGATCCACATCAGAAAACAGGCAGACCGTCGGGCAAGTGGATAAACGGTCGAGCTGCCCCCGTAATTGGAAAAGCAGCCAGCAATCGTTATCGGCGGTGCTAATCCAGCGGATCACTGGCTCCTTCCGGGGGACGGGTACCGGGGCGGGGGGCCCAAGATCGTCTTATCGATGTTCATGGGGGGCATACCTCAAAAGAGTGTCATATCCTTTATAAAGTCATCCGCCCACGAGGGCTTGCTGTTGATCTAAATCAAATCAAGGCACAACCGGCCTCCCGTTTTGTCTGACGACTCGCCCCCCTCGGAGCGGACCACATTGCGCGAAATTGATCTGCATCAGATAGACGATGAACGCTCAATACACACTGCAAGCGTCTGGCTCGCGCAGGAGCGCTGACATGTGCGGGAAAATCATGGTGTGTATCGGTGGGGGTGTCGCGTTCCGGCTGCTGATCCGCATCATGCTGACAAGCGTCTGCGCACTGGCCTGGAGCACGGGCGGCGCCGCACAGAGCGCCGCACAGAACGTCGAACCACGCGTCACGATCCTCGTTTACCACCGTTTCTCGGACACGGCGGACGACTCGATGACCGTGCGCATGAGCACCTTCGAAACCCAGTTGCGCGTCCTGCGCGAGCACGGTTATCACATTGTGTCGCTGCGCGAGGTGGTCGACTGGCTGCGCAATCCCGACGCGACATTAGCGTCGAAGCCGGTGGCGATCACCGTCGACGACGGGCATCGTTCGGTCTTCGACAAACTGCTGCCCGTCATCCAGCGCGAGCGTTTTCCGGTGACCCTGTTTATCTATCCATCGGCCATCTCCAATGCGTCCTATGCGCTGACTTGGGAGCAGTTGCGAACCCTGAAGCAGACCGGGCTCTTCGACATCCAGTCGCATACGTACTGGCATCCCAATTTCAACGTCGAACGCAGGCACCGCACGCCGGCGGACTTCCAGCAATTCGTCCGAACCCAACTGCAAAAATCACGTCAACGCATCGAGTCGCAAACCGGTGTGCAGCAGGTCGACATGCTCGCGTGGCCGTTCGGTATCTATGACGACGAGTTGATCGCACTCGCCTCCGACGAGGGTTACGCAGTGGCCTTCACACTAGACGCGCGCAAGGCCGACCGGCACGCGCGACTGCTCGCCCTGCCGCGCTTTCTGATGAGTGATGCCTACGGCGCGCACGCGTTCGCGCAGTTGCTCGGTGAACCGGACACTCAGCCGACCGCGGGGAACCCGCGATGACCTTCATCCGCGCATTGAGGCGCTATGCGATCCCGGCGCTGCTTGTCGTCACTGCCCTGCTGACCGGGCAAGGCGCACTGGCCCTCACCGGTGTCGTGCTCGATTCGAGCACGCAGAACCCGCTTGCCGACGCGATCATCACGACCTCTGCCGGCGTGATGCGTACCGACGAAAACGGGCGGTTCGAGACGGCCGAGGCGGTCGAGAGTGTCGCCGCCCGCGCCCCTGGGTATTTGCGCACCGAGGCCAAAGTGAGTGACGAAACGCCCGTGACGCTCGCATTGACCCCGTTTCGCCCCAAAGCGGTCTATCTGTCGGTGTTCGGCGTGACCAGTTCGACCCTGCGCAACAACGCTGTCAGCCTTGCTGAAAACACCGAGATCAATGCATTGGTGATCGACGTCAAGGGTGACCGTGGCCTGACGCCCTATCGCAGTGCGGCGCGCGAGGCGATCGGCGCAACGGCCCACTTGACCACACGGGCACCTCAGATGCGCGACTTTCCGGCGCTGCTCGCCAAGCTGCGCGCGCAACACCCGTACCTGATCGCGCGCATCGTGGTGTTCAAGGACGATCCTTTCGCCAGCGCGCATCCAGAGTGGAGCGTGCACACCGCTGACGGCCAGCCGTGGCAGGATCTCGAAAAACTGCAATGGATGGATCCGTTTTCGCACGAGGTCTGGCAGCACAATCTCGATATCGCCGAGGAGGCCGCGCAGATGGGTTTCGACGAGATCCAGTTCGACTATGTGCGTTTTCCCGACAAGAGCGGGCTACGCTTTGCCCTCCCCAACAACCGCGCCAACCGGACCGCGGCGATCATCGGCTTTCTGCAGGCCGCACGCGCACGACTCGCGCCCTACAATGTATTCGTCTCTGCAGACATCTTCGGCTACGTCTGCTGGAACCTCGACGATACGGCGATCGGCCAGCAAATCGAACTGCTGGGCGCGGAGCTCGACTACATCTCGCCAATGTTGTACCCGTCCGGTTTCACATGGGGGCTGCCGGGCTTTACCAACCCGACAGCCGACCCCGGCCAGATTGTCAGGCGTACCCTGGCGGAGGCGATGAAGCGCACCCACCTGCCGGGCGTGCGCTTTCGTCCCTGGTTGCAGGCCTTTCGCGACTATGCCTTCGACCGTCGCCCGTTTGACGAGGCCGCGATCAGTGCGCAGGTTCACGCCGCCGACGACGCCGACACCGATGGATGGATGTTATGGAACCCACGCAATCACTACGAAGCCGCCGATCTGCCACAGCGCTGAAGCGCTGGGCGATGCTGCTTGGCCTGGCGATGGCGGCGCACATTGCATGCGCCGCCGATCTCGATGCGACGACGCGCCTGCAAGCCGCACAGATCGTCGAGGGCCAGATCGCCGCCGGGCGCGTTCCGGGGGCGGTTGTCCTGATCGGTGACTCCACGCAGGTGTTCTATCGCCAGGCCTTTGGACAACGCACAACGACGCCCCCCCGCGAGCCGATGACGCTGGACACCGAGTTCGATCTGGCATCGCTGACCAAAGTCATCGCGACGACCACGGCCATCCTGCAACTGGCCGAAACGGGCCGCATCAACCTGGACGCACCCGTTGCACGGTATTGGCCTGCCTTTGGGTCGCACGGCAAAGAAGCGGTGAAGGTGCGTGACCTGCTTACGCACACGTCCGGGCTGCGGCCAGGTTTGCCTGGGCGGCCACCCCGTGCGGGCCGCAAAGGTGTGTTGAGTGCCATCGCGGCGCAGCAGCTGCGCAACGCGCCGGGTGCCCAAGTCATTTACAGTGACCTGAATTTCGTGGTGCTCGGCGAGCTGGTCGAACGCATCACCCACAGCCCGCTCGACGCCTATTGCCAGGCTCACATCTTCGGGCCGCTGGGCATGCGCGATACGGTTTTTCTGCCGGATACCCTGCGAGCGATACGCAGCGCACCGACACTCGCCACCAAGACTGGCACGCTCCGGGGGCGCGTACACGATCCGACGGCGCAATGGATGGACGGTGTATCCGGTAACGCCGGGCTGTTTTCCACGGCGGACGACCTTGCGCGTTTCGCGCAGATGGTGCTGAACCAGGGGCGCGCAGGCAGCCGGCAGATCCTGCGGCCAGCGAGCATCGCCGCCCTCACGAGCGCCGCCTCGCCGCTCGACAGCGTGCCGTGGCGCGGCCTCGGCTGGGAACTGGCCGCACCGTTCGTATCGAACCATGATCGTCTGCCGCCGATTGGCGTCATCGGCCATACCGGATACACCGGCACGGGGCTGTGGATTGATCTGGTGACCCGCCAATTCATCGTCATCCTGAGCAACCGGGTGTATCCCGATGACCGCGGTGACGCTCGCCCGCTTCGTGCGCAATTGCTCGCATTGATGGCCAGTCGCGGGGCGCCTGCAAGCGGCGCGCAAATCGGCCGGTTGCTGCCCTCAGCGGTGCCGGCGCTGCGGGCCGCCGATCGCCTGCCCACCTCGACAGGCCCGGTGCAGACAGGTATTGACGTGCTTGAGGCACAGCAGTTTGCCCCGCTCGCCGGCCTGCGCGTGGGCTTGATCACCAATCGCAGCGGATTCGACGCCAAAGGCCGACGCACCGTCGACGTCCTCGCCCATGCGCCAGGCGTCAGACTGGTGGCGCTGTTTTCGCCCGAGCATGGGCTGAACATCGACGTGGACGAACGAGTCGGCGACACCCGCGACCCGGCGACGGGCCTCACCGTGCACAGTCTCTACGGCGCAACGAAACGTTTCCCAGCCGGTTCGCTCAAAGGGCTGGATGCGCTGATCTTCGACATTCAGGATGCCGGCGTGCGCTTCTTCACCTATGAGACGACACTCGGCTACGCACTCGAAGCCGCCGCGGCGCAAGGCATTGCGCTGTTCGTGCTGGACCGGCCCGACCCGCTCGGCGCACAACGTTTCGGCGGCCCGGTGATGGACAGTCGCCGCGAATCGTTTACCGGCTATTTCCCTGCACCGCTACGGCCCGGCATGACCGTCGGCGAGCTGGCGAGTCTATTCAACCGCAACAAGCACATTGGTGCGGATCTGCGCGTGGTGCCGATGCAGGGATACCGGCGCGCGATGACCTTTGCCGACACCGGGTTGGGATGGGTGCCGCTCTCGCCAAACCTGCGCACGCTCTCCCAGCTGGACCTGTACCCGGATATCGGTTTGCTCGAAGGCGCGAATCTGAGTGTGGGCCGCGGCACACCGCACCCGTTCGAGTGGGTCGGCGCGCCGTGGATCGACGCGACCCGGCTCGCAACCGCGCTGAATGCGTTTGACGTCGGCGCGCATTTCGAGCCGGTCGACTTCGTCCCCACCGAATCAAACTGGCATGGTCGGCTCTGTCATGGTGTGAGCATCACCCGCCTCTCAACGCCTGCGCAACGTCCTGTAGCCAGCCTGGGCCTGGCCCTGCTCGCCACCTTGCACACGCTCTATCCCCACGTACTCGACCTGGCGGCGACCCGTGATTCGATCGGTTCGCAAAGCGTGTGGCAGGCGATTCACGACGGCGCGACACCTGACGCGGCGCAGGCGCTCGACGCAGTGCCGCTTGCGCGCTTCGCGCGGCTACGGCAGGAGAACTTGCTGTATTGACCCTCTGCGCGAGGGAGAAGCTGAAGCAGTCTATCTTTATTAAACGGGTTGGCCGTTGTCTTACCGATACGCGTTCCCACTCTGAGCCAAGGCCATGAAAAAGAACGACCAGTGGAACCTGTCCTACTTGGCGATCGCATTTATCGTGATGGGCCTCATGCAGGTTTTCTTTGTCGAGCGCCAGGCTGTGCAGCCCCTCCCCTACAGCCAGTTCATGCAATTGTTGAACGAGCAAAAAGTCAGTGACTTGCAGATCGACAAGGACCGGATCAGCGGCAAATTGGTGGAGCCCATCGACGGACGCGACCGTTTCTCCACGGTGCGGGTCGATCCGTCGCTGGCGACCGAACTCTCCCAATCGGGCGTCGGCTTTACCGGGGTCAACGAAAACACCTTTATGAACAGCCTGTTGGGCTGGTTGTTGCCGTTCATAATGATCATGGTGTTCTGGCATTTCCTGTTTCGCGGGATGGCGGACAAACAAGGCCTTGGCGGGTTGATGAATGTCGGCAAGTCGCGGGCCAGGATCTTTGTCGAACGCGACACCGGAGTGACCTTCGCCGATGTCGCGGGCATCGACGAAGCCAAGGCCGAACTGGTGGAAATCGTCTCGTTCCTCAAGGACAAGGCCCGATACGCACGCCTGGGCGCGCACATTCCCAAGGGCACTTTGCTGGTCGGCCCGCCAGGCACCGGCAAGACCCTGGTGGCCAAAGCCATCGCCGGTGAAGCCGGTGTGCCGTTTTTCTCGATTTCGGGGTCCGAATTTGTCGAAATGTTCGTCGGGGTCGGTGCGGCCCGGGTCCGCGACCTGTTCGAACAGGCACGCCAGGCGTCGCCCTGCATCATCTTCATCGATGAACTCGACGCGCTGGGCAAGATGCGTGGCGTCGGCGTGTTAGGCGGCAATGACGAGAAAGAACAGACCCTCAACCAGTTACTGGCCGAGCTGGACGGCTTCGATCCGCGTGAGGGCGTGGTATTGCTGGCTGCGACCAACCGGCCGGAGGTCCTTGATCCGGCGCTGTTGCGCGCCGGGCGCTTCGACCGGCAGATTCTGATCGACCGCCCCGATCGCACCGGCCGGGAAGCGATCCTCAAGGTTCACCTCAAGAAAATCACCGTGGAACCAGGGCTCGATGGCGCACGTATCGCCGAAATCACCACTGGTTTCACCGGCGCCGACTTGGCCAACCTGGTGAACGAAGCGGCCATCGTCGCCACCCGTCGCGGCGCCGAGGCGGTCAGCCTGAACGACTTCACCGCCGCGGTGGAACGCCTTATCGCGGGGCTTGAACGCAAGAGCAGCCTGCTCGATGCCGACGAACGCCGGGTGGTGGCCTATCACGAGATGGGGCATGCCCTGGCCGCGAGCAGCCTGCCGGCCATGGACCCGGTGCATAAAGTCTCGATCGTGCCCCGGGCCATCGGCTCGCTGGGCTATACCTTGCAGCGACCGACCGAGGATCATTTCCTGATCAGTTGCCAGACACTCAAGGACCGGATTGTCGTGCTGATGGCCGGACGCGCCGCCGAGGACCTTGTCTACGGCCAGATCTCCACCGGGGCCGCCGACGATCTGGGCCGCGCGACCGATATCGCCCGGCAACTGATCACCCGCTTCGGCATGAGCCCCGAGCTCGGGCAGTCGGTGCTGGAAAAGCAAACCCCAACGTACCTGGGAGATCGCATGGCCACGATGGGCGAAAAGGATTATTCGGAACAGACAGCCCGGGAAATCGACCTGGGTATTCGCGCCCTGCTCGATGAAGCCTACCAACGGGCCAAGGCGCTGCTCCAGAGTCGTCGAGCCGACCTGGACGAGGGCGCCCGCCTGTTGCTGGAAAAGGAAACCCTCACGCCCGAGGAGTTCCCGCCGCTGATGCCATTCAAGCCCACCCCGGCATTACCTGCACCGTGACGCACCGATCAATCGCCCGCAGACGGCGCCCTGCCCCCATCGCTGAAGGATCATCATGTTCGCAGTCACGCTGATCAATACGTTGGTGGTGGTCATCACGGTGGTGATCCACTACGAATGCCTGCTGCGTCTGAACGATTGGCTGCCCAGGCTCAAACTCTGGAGCCGCTTCCGGATCGTCGTCGGGGTATTCGGCGCGATGGTGGCTCATGCGGTAGAGGTCTGGTGTTTCGCGCTGGTCTATTACCTGCTGATCCGCTCCGGTGAATGGGGCAGCCTGAGCGGCAATTTCGATGGTTCGTTCATGGACTGCGTGTACTTTTCCTTCACCACATTCACGACCATCGGTTTCGGCGACATTTCACCCATGGGTAACCTCAAATACCTGACCGGGTTGGAGGCACTGACGGGGCTGGTGCTGATTTCCTGGACCGCTTCGTTCCTGTTTCTGGAGATGCAGAAATACTGGAAGAGCAAGTAACGCCCGCGTCTCAACAGGGGCAAGCCTTTTCCCGCTCATCGATTGAGCCTGTAAACACCCGATTGAAACGGTGATCCGAACTATGCTCTAAGCTCCTGTTACAGGGGCTTTTCGCAATGCCTGAAACCCGGCCATATCAACATCATTATCTGAAAGCTGCGTGTTCCAATTGCAGCGTTCTGGAGTTGTGTCTGCCGATTGGCTTGACCAGCCACGAAGTCGAACGGCTGGATACCCTGATCATTCAGCGCGTAAAGGTTAAAAAAGGTGCGGCCCTGTACCGGGCCGGCGATCCGTTGCGCTCGCTCTACGCGGTACGGATCGGCTCATTCAAGACCAGCATGCTGTCGGTCGACGGTCGCGAGCAGGTCACCGGGTTTCAGATCCCCGGCGAGATGCTCGGTCTGGACGCTATCAGCGACGATCATCACACCTGCAGTGCCTTTGCCCTGGAGGACAGCGAAGTCTGTCCCTTCAACTTCGCCCAACTGGAGAAACTCGCCCTGGAGCTGCCCTCGTTGCAGCACAACATGAACAAGATCCTGAGCCGGGAAATCGTCCGTGAGCACAACCTGCTGATGATGATGGGCAACATGAACTCCGATGAACGCCTGGCCGCCTTCCTGCTGAACCTGTCGCAACGGCTGAGCATTCGGGGGTACTCGTCCCGAGACTTTGTACTGAAGATGCGTCGCGAAGAGATCGGCTCCTACCTGGGCCTGCGTCTGGAAACCATTTGTCGGGGCATCGCTCATCTGCGGGACTCGGAACTGGTCGAGATTTCCGGGCGTAACGTCAAGGTGCTGGATCTGGACGGGCTCAAGCAACTGGTCGCCGGCTGCCACCGGGAATCCCCCCTGTAACGCCTTGCGGTGCATCGGCTTTTGGAGAATCGTCATGCGCGCCATGGTTCTGCATGCCCCCGGCCAGCCGCTGCAACGCGAAGAGCGTCCCGTGCCGCAGCCCGGCGCGCAGCAACTGTTGATCAAGGTGTTGGCCTGTGGCGTGTGCCGCACCGACCTGCATTTGGTGGACGGTGAACTGCCGCAAGCAGTGCTGCCGCGGGTGCCGGGCCATGAAATCGTCGGTGAAGTGACAGCGGTGGGTGGCGACGTTGCACCCGACTGGGTCGGCAAGCGCGTCGGCGTTCCCTGGCTTGGCTGGACGTGCGGTGAGTGCACGTTTTGCTGCTCGGGCCGGGAAAACCTCTGCGACCGGGCACAGTTCACCGGCTGTCATCGGGATGGCGGTTATGCCGACTATACGGTTGCCGATGCCCACTTCTGTTTCCCCCTCCCGGACGCGCTCTCGGCCACCGAAGCCGCACCGCTGCTGTGTGCCGGGCTGATCGGCTTTCGTGCCTTGCAAATGGCCAAAGGCGCACGCCACCTGGGCCTCTATGGCTTCGGCGCGGCGGCGCATCTGGCGATTCAGGTGGCGCGGGGCCGGGGACAGCAGGTGTACGCCTTCACTCGACCAGGCGACAGCGAGGGCCAGGCCTATGCCCGGACTCTGGGAGCCGTGTGGGCAGGCCCTTCGGATCAGCCGCCACCACACCCGCTCGACGCCAGCCTGATCTTCGCCCCTGTCGGTGCACTGGTGCCACTGGCGCTGGAAGCCACCGTCAAGGGCGGTTGTGTGATTTGCGCCGGCATCCACATGAGCGACATCCCCGGTTTCCCTTATCGACTGCTGTGGGGCGAACGCAGCGTCCGCTCGGTGGCGAACCTGACCCGCGAAGATGGCACGGCGTTTTTTGCAGAGCTGCGCCATACGCCCGTGCACAGCGACGTCACCTGTTTTGCCCTGGACGATGCCAATCAGGCGCTGGCCAGCCTGCGGGCCGGTCAGGTCAAAGGGGCGATCGTGCTCGTCCCCTGACGCTCGCCCCAGCCGTGCGGTGTTTTTTCCGGCACCGTCCACCAACAACGCTAGGCTTACGGATGACGTGGCGATGACTCGTCATTTTGCAGGGAGCGCAAAAAATGGAATTAATTGACCATTGGCAGCCTCTCTCTCAGTACAGCCTGTATCAGGGAGGAATGCCGCCATGCAGATTTCTAATCATTACAAATGGTCTGCCTTGGCAGCCATTGCACTGACCCTCTTCAGCGTACTGATATTTTTGCTGATCAAATCCTACACGTACGACACATCGACCTACTTCGAGTCGCGCGACTTCGTTCGTCAACTCAAGCAATACGATGCCAATTGGAACGTGAAGCTCCTGCGAGCCAAAATCGGCATGAACAACAACCTGTTGCTGGTGGCGCCGCCTGAAGCGGAAGAGCGCTGGCAACAGCTCGATAGCCTCAACGCTGTCGGCCCGCTCCCGACCCTTTGGCAAACCCGACGCCAGGGTTATCTGGAGGCGGTAGAAAACAAAGCCCGGTTGGTTGAGCAATTCAAACAGCACAACACGGCCTTGCGAACAGCATTCGAGGCCCTGCCTACGCTGGAAGATGCCATTCGGGTGTTGCAGGAAGATTCCAACGACAAACTCTCGTCGGTGGATGCCCGGGCGGCCTCAGTGGTGTTCGACCTTACCTTGGACACCCTTGAATACGCCCTCTATGTCAGCAGCGAACGGGCCGAAGAAATCTCCGGGCATCTGGAATATCTGAATGAGTACATCAATCAACTGCCGCCTGAACGGCGCCCGACTTTCACTGCACTTGTAGACGCTGTGAATGCCATTGTTCGAGAGCAGCCCATTGTCAATGACCTGGTTGATCGCATCAGTGTCATTCCGGTTGCACAGCAACTGGACAGCATCAACGAGTTATTGAACGAGACACAACGGCGCACAGCCGCGACAGATCGCCAATACCACCTCTACCTGGGGATCTGCGCCGGCATCATGGCGCTACTGTTGCTGTACCTGGCGGCCCGTCTGATTCGCAGTTATGCGCTGATCAACAAGATGAACAACCAATTGCAGACAGCGAACGAGCGGCTGGAGCAACGCGTCGAGGAACGCACCCGCGAACTGTTGGAAGCCGAGCGCGAGCTGATCGACGCCGCGCGGATGGCCGGTATGGCAGAGATCGCGACCAACGTGCTGCACAACGTCGGTAATGTGTTGAATAGCGTTAATGTCTCCGCGGAGTTGATCACCCGCAAATTGTCGACCAGCAAAACCCTCGGCCTGGGCAAAG
The DNA here is from genome assembly GCF_024749225.1 of Pseudomonas sp. B21-019. NCBI lineage: Bacteria > Pseudomonadati > Pseudomonadota > Gammaproteobacteria > Pseudomonadales > Pseudomonadaceae > Pseudomonas > Pseudomonas sp. B21-019. The sequence goes on along the minus strand of NZ_CP087193.1, from coordinate 2,153,144 downwards.
CGGTAAAAATGATCAATGAACATGCCGAAGACCTGGGGCAGTTCATGACGCACGATGAAAAAGGCAAACTGCTGCCCCTTTACTTCAATCAACTGGTCGATTCCATCGCGACCGAGCAATCGAGCATCGTTGACGAGCTGGCGCAACTCACCAAGAGCATCGATCACATCAAGGATATCGTCGCCACCCAACAGGCCTATGCCGGCGCCGCCAGGCTGGTCGAGCCGTTGAATGTCGTCGATCTGTTCGAGGATGCGTTACGCATGAATTCCGGCGCCTTGAGTCGGCACCATGTCACGGTCATTAAAGACTACCAGGCCACACCGACCATCATCGGCGACAAACACCGACTGCTGTTGATCCTGATCAACCTGATCAGCAATGCCAAATATGCGATGTCCGAGGTGAGCAATCATGAGCGCCGTATGACGCTGGGTGTCCGGATTATCGACAACGCAACGCTGCGCTTCAGCGTCGAGGACCAAGGTGAAGGGATCGCTGCCGAGAATATGACTCGCATCTTCAATCACGGCTTTACCACGCGCAAGGAAGGTCATGGTTTTGGCCTGCACAGTTGCGCACTCGCGGCGGTGGAAATGAACGGGCACCTTCGCGTCCATAGCGATGGACCCGGCCAGGGAGCGATTTTTACCCTGGAAATTCCGCTGGAGATGGCGCAAGTAATGCCAGCCGCCGTAAGCCTGTAGCAGCTGTCGAGCCTGCGAGGCTGCGTTCGGCGGCGAAGCCGTCGTCAAACCAGAGCTTGCGGTGCATCAGGCAGACCGCGTCAGTCGGACTCACGACTGCTGCGCAGCCGAACGCAGCCTCGCGCTGCTCGGCAGCTGCTACAAGGTAGCCGTCAACCCACCAGCGCAATCAATTGCTGGCGCTGTGCATCCGTGAGCATCGGTCCTCTACCTGCACCGGCGTTTTCCGTCATGTAGCGCGGGTTGCCGGTGCCGGGGATGACGCAGGTCACCGCCGGATGAGCCAGCAGGAACTTGAGCGCCAGTTGCGCCCAGCTGTTGATCCCCACTTGCGCAGCCCATCCCGGTAACGGTTTGCCTTTCAATCGAGCGATCAGGCCGCCACCACCGAAGGGCCGATTGCAGATCACCGCCACACCGCGCTCACGACACAGCGGCAGGATTCGCTTCTCGACAGCGCGGTCGTCCAGGGCATAGTTGATCTGCAAAAAATCCATCGGCTCGGCTTTCAACACCGCCTCCACTTCGTCGTAGGCCGACGCCGTGTAATGGCTGATGCCGATGTAGCGGATGCGCCCTTCTGCCTTCCATTGACGCAAGGTCGGCAAATGGGTTTTCCAGTCCAGCAGGTTGTGAATCTGCATCAGGTCGATCCGGTCGGTCTGCAACAGTTTGAACGACTGCTCCATCTGCGCGATGCCTTCTTCGCGGCCACGGGTCCAGACCTTGGTGGCCAGGAAGGCCGGTGAGCGAGGGCGATGGATCGACAACAGCTCACCGGTGGTCTGCTCGGCGCGACCGTACATGGGCGAACTGTCGATCACCTTTCCACCCTTCTCGAACAACGCGCTGAGCACCGCCTGCAGTTGCTTGTAAGCGGCATCGGCAGGCGTGACATCAAAACCGCGATAAGTACCCAAGCCGACGATGGGCAACGGCTCGTTGCTGGAAGGAATGGCTCGGGTCAGCATGTTCTTGCCTCCGTGTGGCGAGGGGGCTTGCCCCCGTTCGGCTGCGCAGCAGTCGTAAAACCATTGCATGTGGTGTACCGCGATTGCAGGTTTTGGGGCCGCTTCGCGACCCAACGGGGGCGAGCCCCCTCGCCACAGGTGCTCGCACCTACACGGGCATTGGGCGGCGCTTCTGCACAGCTGAAATTGCTGGACTACACTCTGGCGACGCTCCAGCAATAGCTGTCTCAAGGCCCGAAGCAGTCCATGCCGTCCACTAAACTTAGCCGAATGTCGCGAACCCTGGTGTCTCTCTTCGCTTTCATTGCCGTTGCATACCTGCTGCTCTGCATCGCGCTGTTCGTGTTTCAACGGGCCCTCATCTACTACCCGCAACCTCGCACCATCGACACACCCGAATCGCTGCTTGCCTTGTCAGTCGCCGACGCGCAGGTGCTGGTGACCGTCAGGCCGCACGACGGGCCGAAGGCGTTGATCTACTTTGGTGGCAATGCCGAGGACGTTTCCCGCAGCCTGCCCGGGTTTTCGCAGGCGTTTGCAGATCATGCGATCTACTTGCTGCATTACCGAGGCTACGGTGGCAGTACCGGGTCGCCGTCCGAGGAGGCGATTCAGCGTGACGCCATGACCTTGTTCGACTATGTCTACAATAGCCATCCCGATATTGCAGTGATCGGACGCAGCCTGGGCTCAGGCGTTGCCGTGCGCCTGGCCAGCCAGCGCCCGGCGTCGCGGCTGATCCTGATCACGCCCTACAACAGCCTTGAAGACCTCGCCGCCCGCCAGTTTCCCTGGTTCCCGGTGAAATGGCTGTTGCAGGACAAGTTCGAGTCCTGGAAATACGCCGCTCACATCACCGTTCCGACGCTGTTGGTTGCAGCCGAGCACGACGAAGTCATACCACGCGCAAGCACAGACCAGCTCTACACCCATTTCGCCAAAGGCGTGGCCACGCTGCAGGTCATACCGGACACGGGCCACAACTCGATTTCCGAGAGCCCCAACTACCTGCAAATGCTGGGCACCGCGTTGTGAGCGCCCTCACACCAGCACGCGTTTAAGCAAGCGGTCAGAAAAACGAAGTAATTACTTAACGTTTTTTTTACAATCCAACTGGCAGGGTATACGGCTGCCATTTCTGCGGCTCATGATGTGCACTGCACAGAACTTTACCAATACAATGGAGCAAGGCATGGAGCCAATGGTGGCAACAAGCCCAAAAAATATACTGATCAGCGAGTACTTACAGGGGATTGTGATGCAAAAGCGCCCTTTGCGCAGAATCGGAATCAGTCACGCACAGGCGCAGGCCTCATGACTGTTCTGGTTACTGGCGCCGCCGGTTTTATTGGGTATCACACCGTCAAGCGTTTGTGTCAAGAAGGCCTTGAAGTCGTCGGCATCGACAATCTCAACGACTATTACAGCGTAGAACTCAAACACGCACGGCTCAAGGAGCTGGAATCCTTGCCGGGCTTTCGTTTCCAGGCCATGGACATCGTCGACAAACCGGCCTTGATGGCGTTGTTCAAAGACCATGCTTTCACCGAGGTTGTGCACCTGGCCGCCCAGGCGGGTGTTCGCTATTCACTGGACAACCCGGATGTTTATGCGCAGTCCAATCTGGTGGGCTTTCTGAATGTGCTGGAAGCTTGCCGGCACCATCGCCCCGCGCATCTGATCTATGCCTCGAGCAGCTCGGTGTACGGCACCAACAGCAAAATGCCGTTCAGTGTCGAAGACGCCGTCGATCATCCTATTTCGCTGTACGCCGCCAGCAAACGCGCCAATGAACTGCTGGCGCACAGCTATTGCCACCTCTATGGCCTGAAAGCCAGCGGCCTGCGCTTTTTCACCGTATACGGACCTTGGGGGCGCCCCGACATGGCGCTGTTCAAGTTTACCGAGGCAATCCTGAAAGGCTTGCCGATCGACATCTATAACCATGGCCAGATGTCGCGCGATTTCACCTATGTCGACGACATCGTTGAAAGCGTCGCCCGCCTGCGCTCCAAACCACCGGTGCCGAACGAGCCGGGCGCTGGCGTAAACCGGATTTTCAACATCGGCCGTGGCCAACCCGTGCCACTGCTGGAGTTTGTCGACTGCCTGGAGTCGGCGCTGGGCATCAAGGCCCAACGCAATTTCATGCCGCTACAGGCAGGCGATGTGATCAAGACCTGGGCCGATATTTCGGCACTGGCCGAGTGGGTCGACTTCCGTCCTCAAGTGACGGTCGAGACCGGTGTAGCAGAATTTGTGAAGTGGTATCGCCACTTCTATCAGATATGAATCGAGCCCTTGATAAACAAAAGACCAAGGAGCAAGGGGGGACTCTATGAGCCAAGACATTTTTGTATCTGTACTGATTCCAGCAAAGAACGAAGCGAACAACCTCAAACCGTTACTTGAGGAAATCCGCGTCGCATTGGCCGATGAGGCCTACGAAATCATCGTGGTGGACGATGGCAGCACCGATTCCACCTTGCATGAACTGCGGCAGTTGAAAAACAACGGCCTGGACGCGTTGCGTATCCTGCGCCATGAGCGCTCGCTGGGGCAAAGCACCTCGCTCTACCACGCGGCAATCGCCGCCCGGGGGCAATGGCTGGCCACGCTTGATGGCGACGGTCAAAACGACCCTGCGGACATCCCCGGGATGTTGGAGCTGGTGCGCGGTGAAAAGGGTCTGGTCGACGTTCAGCTGGTGGCCGGGCACCGAGTCAACCGCCGCGATACCGCGAGCAAACGCTGGGCTTCGCGCTTCGCCAACGGGCTGCGCAGCCGCCTGCTCAATGACTCGACCCCGGACACCGGCTGCGGGCTGAAGCTGATCGAACGCGCGGCGTTTCTGCGCCTGCCGTACTTCGACCACATGCATCGGTACATTCCCGCGCTGATCCAGCGTCACAACGGCCGAATGATCGTTCACCCGGTCAACCACCGGCCCCGCACCGCGGGTGTGTCCAAATACGGCAACATCGACCGCGCCCTGGTGGGTATTCTCGACCTGTTCGGTGTGTGGTGGCTGATCAAGCGCACGCGGTTGAACACCAACGCGCAGGAGATCGAAGGATGAACCTCTCCCGCGAAACCCTGTGGCTGGTGGTCGGCTTCGCTGGCCAGATCGCCTTTACCGGTCGCTTCATCCTGCAGTGGCTGTATAGCGAGTACAAAAAACGCAGCGTGATCCCGGTGAGTTTCTGGTACCTGAGCATTGTTGGCAGCGCCCTGCTGCTCGCTTATGCCATTTACCGGGCAGACCCGGTGTTCATTGCTGGCCAGGCCTTTGGCTCCATCGTCTATCTGCGCAATTTGCAATTGATTGCCCGCACCAAACACCTGAAGGACTGAGCCATGCGTAAAACCCTGTCGCCCAGCATCGAATGCCTGGGCCTGGTGCTGCTTGCCTTGCTGTTGATCGGCGCTGGCCTGGGGCTGCGTCAACCGCAAAACGTCGACGAGGAACGTTTCCTCGGCGTAGCGCTGGAGATGCTGCACAACGGGTCATGGTTCATCCCTCACCGCGCTGCGGAGATCTACGGCGATAAACCGCCGGTCTTCATGTGGATGGTGGCGTTCTTCGCATGGCTCACCGGCCTGCCCGCCCTCGCCCTGTATATTCCGGGGATGTTGTCGGCGGCGACGGTCACGGCCGTGGTCTACGACCTGGGCCGCCGGTTGTGGAATCAGCGCATCGGTCGAATAGCGGCGCTGTTGTACCTGGCCACGTACCAGACTTACAGCATCCTGCGTACCGGCCAGATCGACAGCCTGTTGATTCTGTTCACCTCCCTGGGCCTGTACGGACTGGCGCGGCACCTGTTGCTCGGGCCAGCCTGGCGCTGGTTTTACGTGGGCTGCGCCGCCATGGGCATTGGCATAATCACCAAAGGGGTCGGCTTCGTCCCGGCCTTGATGCTGATTCCGTATGCCTACGCGGTGCGCAAAAACTGGTCCGGCGTGGTGGCCATGCCTGGCCAGAAGCGCAAATGGTTCCTGGGCTTTTTGGTGGCGCTCGGGGCTATCGCAATCTGGCTGCTGCCTCTGGCACTGTCCATTGTGCTCAATGGCACCGCGGAAGAAGTCGCCTATGCGCGAGAAATCCTGCTGCGCCAGACAGCGGCACGCTATGCCGCCGCGTGGGACCATCGCGAACCGTTCTGGTACTTCTTCGTCAACGTGATCCCGCAATACTGGCTGCCGTTGGTGCTGGCCCTGCCGTGGCTGGTGCCGGCCTGGCGCAAGCAACTGCGCAAGCACGACGGTCGAGTGCTGGTGCTGTTGAGCTGGGTCGTGCTGGTGGTGCTGTTTTTCTGCCTGAGCACCGGCAAGCGCAAGTTGTACATCTATCCGGCGTTGCCCGGTCTGGTGCTGGTGGCGGCGCCACTGATTCCCTGGCTGCTCAAGCGCTGGTTCGGTAAACGTCCACGCGCTATGCGGGTATTCCAGGCGCTGGTGGTGAGCTGGTTCGTTCTGTGGTTCGCCCGCGGGTTTATCGAGCCGATCAAGGAAGGTCCGAACCCCCACGAAGCGATCATGGCGCAGGCGGCGACCATGACCCACGGCGCCGACCTGGTACTGGTCAACTGGCGCGAGGGCCACTGGTTATTCGCCCGGCAGCCGATCGTACATTTCGGGATGAGCAGTTCCTCGGTCGAACAAGCGGCGCAATGGCTACGCGAACACCGTGACGCTTACGCCCTGGTGCCCGACGAAGTGCTGAGCCAGTGTTTCAATCCCGAGGCCGCTCATGAGCTCGGCGAAACGTCTCGTGCGCAATGGTCGATCGTGGGCGCCGATGCCGATAACGGCAAATGCCAGCCCGGACAACCCAAAAAGGTCTATCGCTTCAGCTGGGACAAGGACAAGTCATGAGCAAGAGAGGGAAGCTGGGGATACTTCTCATTGTTGTATTGCTTGGCGCCTATGTGGTTTCCGCACGCTTCATGGTCCACCAGCAGCTGTATGCGTACTGGAAAACTCTTTGGCATGGTAATCAGGCGCCCGATAAAAATATCTGGCTGCCAGACTATAAAGCCGTGATCCAGGCCAAGCCTGTCGCGGACATCACCAATCTGTCCGGCATCGCCTATGACCCGGACCATGATCGACTGCTGGGCATCACCAATGGTGGGCCCATGCAGATTGTGGCCATGAACCGCAACGGCGATCTGCTTGAACGTTACCCGCTGATCGGCTTCCAGGACACCGAAGGCCTTGCTTACATAGGTAACGGACGCGTAGTGATCGCCGATGAACAGTTGCAGCGACTGTATGTCGTCACCTTGCCGGACAGCCCAGGCCCGATCAATGTCGAGAACGCCCCGTTCGTTGCCATCGAGATCAACTTGAGCGAACACAACAAGGGGTTTGAAGGCGTGACCTATGACGCGGCCAATGATCGTATCTTCGCGATCAAGGAACGCGATCCGCGGCAGCTGTTTACGGTCACGGGCATGCTGGCGTCCATCGGCAGTCCGTTGCAGGTGCATATCCAGGACTTGACCCACTGGATCGACCGTAGCGTCTTCGGCCTGGATCTTTCCGAGGGTTACTACGACCCGCGGACCGGTCACTTGCTGTTATTGAGCGAGCAATCCAGCAACGTGACCGAACTGGACCAGGACGGCAACTTCGTCAGCTTCCGCTCCCTGCTCGGCCTGAATGACCTGAAAAAAACCATACCGCAAGCCGAAGGCATGACCATGGACACTTCCGGTGAGCTCTACATTGTGAGCGAGCCCAACCTGTTCTACCGGTTCTCCAAGTCCAAGGCTGCTGTGGCGGAGAATCAGCAGAAGCAATAATGGGTTTTGCACCGGATGGGCCGGCAGCTGCTACGGATCGCATCACGGCTGAACTGACCACCTATCGGACAACTTCCCGCCCCTTGCGCCATTAAGCCGATTCCGGGTCTTTAATGGTTGCAGGATTCCAAGCCAGCCCCCCACTCCGACCAGAAACACGACGTCCAAGCGGGGCTGACACCTCGCACCCCACTGCACACGCATCGGGAGACTCGTCATGAAAATCGTCGTGATTGGCGGTACCGGGCTGATCGGCAGGCAGCTCTGCAAAAACCTGCAAGACCTGGGGCATGAAACCTTGGCCGCGTCACCGAGCACCGGCGTCAACGCCCTCACCGGCGAGGGCTTGCAAAACGCCTTGCAAGGCGCCGATGTAGTGGTCGACGTGGCCAACTCGCCCTCCTTCGAGGACGCTGCCGTGCTCGAGTTCTTCGAAACCTCCGGGCGCAACCTGCTCGCCGCCGAGAAGGCCGCCGGGGTCAAACACCATGTCGCGCTGTCGGTGGTAGGCACCGAGCGCATGCTCGACAGCGGCTATTTCCGGGCAAAAATGGCCCAGGAAAAACTCATCAAGGCATCAGGCATCCCTTACACAATCCTGCGGGCCACGCAGTTCTTCGAATTCATCGGGGCCATTTCCCACTCGGGCGTACAGGAAGGCGACACCGTGCGCTTGACCTCCGCCGCGTTGCAGCCGATTGCCGCGTTCGATGTCGCGACAGCGCTGGCGAAAGTCGCGGTGCAGGCGCCGAGCAATAACACCCTGGAAGTGGCCGGGCCTGAGCGCTGGCCGCTGGTGGAGTTCGTGCGCTTGTTTTTGCAACACACCAACGACCCGCGCCAGGCCCATCCGGACGACACGGTCCCCTACTTCGGCGCGCCGATCGATGACCACTCGCTGACGCCGGGCGAGCACCCCATCGTCGGGCCGACGCGCTTCGAAACCTGGCTCAAGAGCAGCGTTTAACCTTCAATCGAGGGCTTACACCAACCGCTCGATCTTCTGATGCTGCCAGACCATTTTGTAATACAGGGTCTGCAGCATCAGCATGCCCAGATACGCCACCGGAAACGCCATCCACACCCCTGGCAGCCCGAAGCGCGTATCCAGCAGATACGCCACCGGCAACTGCACCCCGACCACGCAAACGATCGACACCGCTACCGGCACCAATACCGTGCCGCTGGCGCGCATGATGCCGCCGACAATTGCCTGAAAGCCAAACACCAGCAGGCTCCAGAGCATGATGTGCAACAGGTGTTCGGCCATCGCCCGGGTGGAATCATCCGTAAGAAACAACCCCAGCAACCAGTGCGACAGCAGATACCCCAACAGCACCAGGCCACCGGTCAGGCACACGTTGATCAACAACCCGGTGCGCAAAATCTCCCCCATGCGCTCAAGGCGCCCTGCCCCGATCGCCTGCGCGCCAAGGATCGATGCCGTGATCGCAATCGACAGCGCCGGGAACTGCACGTAATTGACGATCTGCGTCACCGCCCCGTACGCCGCCGTCGCCTGGGAACCGTGCTGGTTCACCAGCGCCAGAATCACCAACTCCGACAACGACAGCACCACCATCTGCAACCCAGTCGGCAACCCGATGCGCAACACCTTGCCGAGGATGACCCTGTCGAGCCGCATCGCCGCAAACATCTCCCGATCCGGCGCCAACGGATGCCCCTTGCGAATCAACCGCCACGCCAGCCACCCCATCGCCGACAAGTTACCCACCAACCCCGCCCACGCCGCACTCTGAATCCCCATCGGCGGCAGCCCCAACCAACCGAGAATCAACGCCGGCGTCAGCGCCAGCCCGACACACGTCGACACCACCAGCGCCAACAACGGCGACAGCGTATCGCTCACCCCGCGCAGCAACTGCGTGAACAATACAAACACCAACAGCGACGGCAAAATCCACATCATCACATGCGCATACGCCACCGCATCGTCCAGCACATCCCCCGGCATGCCCAAACCCTGTAACGCCGGCCGGGCAAACACACTGCCCAACACCGCCGCCACCACCCCGATCATCGCCCCCAACAGCAACGTCGAACCGGCGATGGCCTTCACCAGATGTGGCTCACGGGCGCCCCAGGCCTGACCGATCAACACCCCAGCGCCCGCGCCGAGGCCAATGACCAGGGCGATGAAGAAGAACACCACGGGGAACATGCCCGATACCGCCGCTAACGCCTGGGTGCCGAGCAATTGGCCGATGTAGATGCTGTTGACGGTGCCGGACATGGATTGGAGGAAGTTGGAGAGGACCATGGGGGCGAGGAATAGGAGGTAGGTTTGCCAGAGGGGGTGTTGAGGTTTGGCTGGGGTTTGCATTGAGAGTCCGTCTCGGGTGGGGGCTGGCATCTTGGAAATTCTACGCTACGGAACTGGGAACAACGCGCTTCTATTTTGGCGGATTTGAGGTGCATGAGTAATGGCTGCTTTCGACAATGGATACAACCGAAAGCGGACAGTAGACAGGTAACCGCTGATGTCCTTAGGCTGGTCAATCTAGTGACAACACAGCGCTAAAGAGGACCATTCATGTTGGTAGTTGCCATTGATCGAGATAGCGTGCATGCGGGGGATGACCTGGAAAGTCACGTGACGTCGATCAAACTCAATCCAGCAGCAACGCTACGCGCCTTATTCGAAGTGATACAGGATATGGGCTACCTCCCTGATATCACTGGAGGCAAGGCTACCTGGATTATTTGTTCGTCTGGCAAACCAATAGGTGTTTTAGCGCAGCAATGGCCAGAACCTAAATTATCCGTGCCTTATGAGAGCATCGTAGATCAATATTTCAGAGCTACGGAACCTCGGCTACTGTTCAGATATTGGTGCCAGGCAGATCCAGATCAGGTCTTTTCCCATATCAAGGCCGGACATGAGCCACCGTCACGATTTTAGGGTTTGTCATTAACTTGGCCGTTCAACAGTGTCCGTATTGCCACCCGTTAATTTACGCGTCAGGTACCACCATGTACGAAGTCAAAGCCCTTGTCTTGTCCGATGTCCCAGTGTTTCCAACGTGGGCGCATCCGGCGGTCTATTACTCAGGTTCAGACCTATACATCTGCTTTGAAGCACACGAAGATGATGTATTTTCCGTGATCTGCCTTACCGGCCTCATCGAGTACCGTGTGCAACCGCTCACCGATGAATCAACCTGGAAGCATCAGTATTTTTCAGCCGGGCTTGAATCCTATAAGTTTCATCTTATGGAAAACTCCCCTCTAACAAAACCCTGGCCAGATTCTCAGCACTGGACCATCACATTTAAAGACGAAATCCACGATGTTGTAGCAAGTTCATTGACTGTAATCAGTAGAGAATTGCGCGCGCCCTCTAAAGAAAAAGCCCTACTAACTTCAATGAAGCCCGAGGCTGCCAGCGTTTCCTGAACAGTAGCGGCTCCACAGGGCGAAGTGCCTGGCGGACTAATCCAAATCCTGTTTCGCTCGACATTTGGGGTAGGCACTGCAGCCCCAGAACCGCTCTCCTGCTCTATCGCCTGTCTTACGAATACGAATGACAAAATCGCTTCCACAACGCGGACAACGGCGTTTTGCTAAAGGGTCGTTTCGCTGTTTCAGGTGTTGTACATGCTCGTGGTGGGTAGCGAGAGAACTGTCCCTCCTCCCGCTCTCAAGCGCCGTCACCATTGCACTCACCTGCGCGTCGTTAAACACAGGCTGCTGAAAGGACTTGATGTAGCGGATGCAGCTGATGCCTTGGGTGACATTGTCCGGCATGACGGTTTTGAAGCTGCTGCCACCGACGAAGGCGATTACAGAATGGATGTGCTCGGGCGGAACGTTGAGCAGCGCTTCTAGCGCCTTCAAGTGTTTGTAATTCTGTCGCAGCGGGTTCTGGAACCTGGAGCGATGCCGAAAGATCTGCTGTGTCCACTGGGCCTGGCGCTCACCTCCGAAGATCCAGCCACGCATGTTTTTGGTCTCCAGCACGAAAATGCCAAAGGGCGACAGGAACACATGATCGATCTGGGTAGTGCCGTCGGGTGTATCCAGTGTGACGTTGTGCAACCGTCGGTAGACCTGGCCATCCAACCCATAGTGGGCGAATGTCCGCACCAGCAGCTCACCAAACCAACCCTTGAACCAAGGCGTCTTGATGATGATGAGCATGACCAACAATGGCATCAGCCACTTCAGCATGTCGAACAGCGGCTGGAGCATAAAGAAAATATTCATCGCTTCCTTTGCGTGGCGTACGCCAGACGAGGCCACACCTTCACCCTTTTGTTCCTTGCTAGCTTAGGCAAGGTAACTAACTTTCGCTTTACCTTGTAGTCTGTGAGTCATGAAATAGACGGTGCTCCTCTTGGATTCAACGCTTCCGACAAAAGTAATCACACCTGCTTTACATACAGGTCCTACACCAACCTCGGAAATCACTACTATCCCACTGGTGCGGAAAAAACTATCTTCACCCCGTCACCTACAAAGCGACCAGGTTTGGCGACCTGCAGATCGGATCAGTCCCTTTAAATCTGATTCGGAGTTTCACCTGTGGATAGATACATGCCCCTCACCGGAATCGACCTGATCCCGGCCTCCCTGCTCATCGACACCCAAGCCCCACTCGACGTCCTGCAAGCCATGGCCGACTACCGCATCCGCACGGTCACACAGGTGCTGGAAAACATCGCCTTCCGCGCCGAGATCGGTTGCGACACGGTGGTGCTGTCGGATTTTGCCAAACTGCTGGCCATTCCCCTGCGCGACGGCTGTGATTTGATGGATGTGATTGGTAGACGCTTGCGGGCGCAAGCAGCGGAGTAAATGAAAACGGACGCCTGACTGGCGCCCGTTTTTTGGTGCCCGCAAATCGTGATGCATCAGCCGCCACCAGACACCTGACCTTTAACCAATCTGCTCGAACCGCCGCCGCTTCATGAACAATCCCATCCCTATCGCCACGGCAAAAACCGACAGCAACCCCAGATCAAACCCCAACAAGCGGATCTGACCTGCCACAACGCAGCCAACCGCACCCGCCGCCACCAACACCACTCCTAGCCACTTGCGTAACAGATACGGTTTGAGGAATTGATCAAGCAGAAAGGACAACACCAAGGCAATGACCAATTGAGTAATTACGGACATGTACGTCTCCAGTCAGGTCTTGATGATCAATGTCGAAAGGGTGCGTTGCGGGCCGATACCGCCGTTGACCTGCGCCTCAATGCTGACCAGTACGTCGCCCACATGGTAGGTGGGTAGGATTTCATTGGCATACGTGCGCACACCGGCGCCTACAGGTATTGCCACGTAAGAGGGGGCCACGGCCTTGGTGGCGGCAGTGAAAAATGCAACTCGCGCAGGCGCCCACGTTCGCTGTCGTTGAGGGTGATCTGCGAGACGTTGAAGACGATCCCGTGAGTGCCCATGTATTGGAAAGTCCCTTCGAACTTCATCCCACGCATCCTTTCGAGGCAAAGACGGCGATTCTCTACAAGGAGCGCATTGGGTTCAAATCATTTCACCTTGCTGGCAAGGTGTGTACTCGGTTTGTCAGTACTTGAATGATGCCAGCGCCTTGTCAGGCGCCCGTTTTGTTTTTTCGAACCCCGCCAACACACAGATGTCGAAACAAGTGATGGCATTGCCACTGATCACAGGCCGCTGGCCTGCTTCATTCAAGGGCGACGCCAGTAGCTCACACACTTTAGGGTGCGCCGGATAATTTCAGCAGGCTCGGATTCTGCCGAGGGCAGGTGCTGACTGCTGCTCACATCCAATGCTCCCGTATCGGAGTACTAACATGACTCAGTCAATGCGGTTCTTCCTATCGATCGTCCTTGCGACAGCCTCACTGGCATCGGCAAGTTTCCTGAACACTGCTGGTGCTGCAACCGCCGAGGATCTGAATGTCGACTCTCGGCAAGCGTTGCAAACGCTCTACAAGGCCAGACCAGTTGCCGAAAAAATCTCACACGACGCTAAAGCGATTCTTGTCTTCCCGAAAATCATCAAAGCGGGCCTGGTGTTTGGCGGCAGCTATGGCGAAGGCGAATTGTTGATGGGTAAGAAAGTCGAGGACTATTACAACTCCGTAACCGGGTCCTGGGGGTTGCAGGCAGGCGCCCAGTCATATGGCTATGCGGTGTTCCTGATGACCGATAAAGCCGTGAAATATTTACGTGAAACCAAGGGTTGGGAAATTGGCGTAGGCCCCACTGTTGTTGTGGTTGATGAAGGGGTGGCGAAGAATCTGTCCAGCTCCACGCTGAAGGACGATGCTTACGCGTTCATTTTCGACCAGCAGGGATTAATGGCTGGGGTCAGCATTGAAGGAACCAAGATTTCCCGGATCAAGCGCTGAAACCGGTCGTTTGGCGCTTGCGGGCGCAAGCGGTGAAGTGAAATGAAAGCGGGCAGCCGAGTGGCGCCCGCTTTTTTATGTCCGCGATTCGTGATGCTTCAGGCCCCCTGGAGCGTTACTGCATGCTTTCGATCAAGGTTTTCACCAAAGCCACGGATCATCTCCAGCAACGACTTCACCCGCAGCGGCAGATTGCCGGCCGGGTACACCGCGTGCATCTGCGGGCTCTCACCACTGCTGGAGGTGAGTTTGTACTCGGGACAGACCCGCAGCAGGCGCCCCGCTTGCACTTCGGGCTCTGCCAGCCAGTCCGCCAGGCGGGCGATGCCGAGGCCCGCCAGGGCCGCCTGGAACACCGCCGAACCAGAGTTGAAGCGAAACTTGGGATGAGCCCGAACGCTGATGGCCTGCGTCTCACTACGAAAATTCCACTCCTTGAGAATCCGTGGTGCCGTGTGCAGGATCAGCGAGTGCACCTCCAGCGCCTCGATAGAGTCGGGCATCCCGTGCCGCTCCAGATACTCGGGGCTGGCGTACAGATACCGTGAATAACTCCAGAGTGGAAAGCCGATCAGGTCACTGGATTGCGGATACCCGCCGCGAATCGAGAAGTCCAGCTTGCTCTTGGCCGGGTCGATGGTTTCATCGGTGAAAATCCCATCGACGTTCACGTCTGGATAACGCTCACCGTACTGCGCGATCAGCCGGGGCAATACCCCGTGCCCGAGAAACTCGGGGGCGGAAAAGCGGACCCAACCGTAGGCCTGGCCGCTGATGCCGGCCAGGTCTTCATCCGCCTCACGTTGCAGATCCAGCATTTTGTAGGCGTGGGGCAACAAGCGCTCACCCGCCTCGGTCAAGCTCACGGCATTGGAGGAGCGATTGAACAACTTGACTCCGACACTTTCCTCCAAGGCCTGAACTGCTCGGGTCAGCGCGCTGGGAGAGCGCCCCAGAGTTCGTGCTGCCGCGACGAAGCTGCGCTTGCGAGCCACCGTCGCGAAGGCTTCAAGTTCCCCCAACATATCCAATGCCATGCGTCACCTCGTTGCACTTTTCACAACGTGGTATTGCAACACAAAAAAAACGCTTCCGTTAACCTTCTCGCTCAATTCACAAGGATGTAAGTAACAGAAAATGACCGAACAAGCAGAAGCAAAAACCATAGGCGTCACCCCCTGCATTTACTGCTCAGCCCCCCTGTTCCATGTAAGCGCTGGCGTACCCGTTAACAAAGCATTGGCAATGGCTTCCGATCTGCTGTGCCTAGCCAAGGTACTTGCAGAAGACGCAGCTTTCGAAAGAGACACGGACCGACATGCCTGGGCCACGCATTACTTAACGTCAATGGGTAAGGCGGTGATTGATGATGTGGTGAAGGCAGTTACTCCGAAACCTGCTCGGACGAGGGACCAAACCGAGATTTAACACTAATCAACCCTGACATGAGCCCGGCGCTTTCGGGACATTCAGATCGCCATGGGGGAGCACTCCCCATGGCCCCAGTGCGGCCAGATAGTCGGGTAATCAGCGGTCCGTATGAGTGCGGTCATCGTGGTCAAGGAGGTGTGGCATGGTCACTCGGTACTCGGTACTCGGTAGGCACGCACAAGTGGCCGAACCGTTGAGCATTCTCACTGAAGAGTTTCCTGCAAAGCTGATGGCCTTCAATGCCCTGACTCGCGACATGCGTGAGGCGGGAGTTGCAATCAAGGCGTTGGTACTTGCTGACAATAAAATTTTCGTCACTCAGCGAAGCGTCGAGCTGCTATCGCGGCATTTTGGGCATGAGCTTCGCGCAATGCACAGCAGCGCCGATGGGCGCTTTGCCCGAAATATGGCAACGATCCGTGGTGTTGGCGTGGTCTGGTTCACTTTGATTAAGGAGCAGGACGATTGATTCAATTTCTCGACTACTCAATTGAGGCTTTACGGGATGCGCCAAGGTGTGACCAATCGACCATGACTTGGGCCGATGCCATGAAACACGTCGAAGCCGCTGCCCCCTTCACCGTCAGAGCCTGATTCCATGATCGATATTGTCATCCTTTGCGTATTCGCCTTCTCTGCCGGCCTGATCGATGCGGCGGTGGGCGGCGGCGGACTGATCCAGATTCCCGCGCTGTTCAACGTGCTGCCCACGGCACAACCGGCGGCGCTGCTGGGGACCAACAAGGTTGCGGCAGCCTGCGGCACTGCATTCGCCGCCCGATCCTTCGTGCGCAAGGTGGTGATCAACTGGAGTCTGGTGATCCCCGCCGCCAGTGCGGCGTTTGTCATGTCCTTCTTCGGAGCGGCCACGGTGTCGTTCGTCCCCCAGTCGGTGATCCGGCCGGCGGTGTTGGTGTTGATCGTGCTGATGGCGATCTACACCTTCTGGAAAAAGGACTTCGGCGCCCTGCACAAGCCCATGCACATCGGCACCAAGGAAAAACTGCTGGCGATCGTCATCGGCGGCGCCATCGGTTTCTACGACGGACTGTTCGGGCCCGGCACTGGCAGCTTCCTGATCTTCCTGTTCATCCGCTGCTTCGCCTTCGACTTCCTGCATGCCTCGGCGTCGGCCAAACTGGTGAACATCGCGACCAACGTAGCAGCGCTGATGTTCTTCATTCCGACGGGGAACGTGCTCTACCTGATCGCCATCCCCATGGCCGCATTCAACATCCTCGGCGCACTGACCGGCACCTGGCTGGCGGTACATAAAGGCGCGCCCTTTGTCCGGGCGCTGTTCCTGGTGTTGCTGCTGATCCTGATCGGCAAACTGTCTTATGACCTGTTCGTGTAAGCGCGTTTTCTGCCGCTACACTCAAGCGGAGCAAGGCATTTCACATAGGCATTACGCCATTTCCATCGTCTATTGAGAGTGAGTCGTTCATGAACCGTCGATTGCTCACCGTTTTCATCGCGATTTCTCTTTCATGGACCAGTGCACAGGCCGGCTACTGGAAGGATTCAAACGGCAATCCAATCCCGGACTCTGAATCAAGACGAACCATCGGGGAGTTTGGTGGCTCGCTATTCATCACTTCCGATCCCGATTGGGAGAAAAAGTGGAATACACCGGCCGAAACCACTCCAGTATTTACCGAAGCCAAAATAGTCACCCGAGGTGAAAGGATCTTCGCGCTTACGTTTTTTGCAAACCCGAAGCTGAATGCCAATCACGAAGCCAACATCACGTGCGATTTGAAAGCCACAAGGCCGAACGGTACAGAATCGATCAATCAGCGAGATGCCGTTTGTTTTCAAGGGCGCCTTAACGGGGATCCGAGCAACATGTATCTCGCCGCCCCCGTGATCGGTTTCATCGGCGAGCCTGACGATCCCACAGGCATCTGGACGCTGGAAATCACGCTCAAAGACAACTTGCGTAAGGTTGTCATGCCGCTCAAAGCAACATTCACGCTGAAGTAAGTGGTTCTTTTCACCGCTGACCGCCGTTGTCGGCCTGGCTGTAGCGGCATAGAGCATCACTCCCGGCGCCGCCAGATTGGCTGGGGTTGCCCACCACGTTTCAACCATTGCTGACGTCGATAGTCACCATCATGTCAATGAAGTTCTCATAAAAAATCCTCGGCGTAACATCTGCTCCATACCCAACCAATAACACCCCGGAGCACACCATCATGAAACGCCAAACCCTTCTCAGCATCGCTTTCTCGGTTTTTGCAGTAAACGCTTTCGCCGCTTCCCCTGCTCACCCGGTCGTCGCTGAAGGCGGCTCGGATCGCCTGATTGAAAGCCGCGTTGCTGAAGGTGGTTCGGATCGTCTGATCGAAAGCCGCGTTGCTGAAGGTGGCTCGGATCGTCTGATCGAAAACCGCGTCGCTGAAGGCGGTTCGGATCGCCTGATCGAAAACCGCGTCGCTGAAGGTGGTTCGGATCGTCTGATCGAAAACCGCGTCGCTGAAGGTGGTTCGGATCGCCTGATCGAGAATCGCGTCGCTGAAGGTGGTTCGGATCGTCTGATCGAAAACCGCGTCGCTGAAGGTGGTTCGGATCGTCTGATCGAAAACCGCGTCGCTGAAGGTGGTTCGGATCGTCTGATCGAAAACCGCGTCGCTGAAGGTGGTTCGGATCGTCTGATCGAAAACCGCGTCGCTGAAGGTGGTTCGGATCGTCTGATCGAAAACCGCGTCGCTGAAGGTGGTTCGGATCGTCTGATCGAAAACCGCGTCGCTGAAGGTGGTTCGGATCGTCTGATCGAAAACCGCGTTGCTGAAGGTGGTTCGGATCGTCTGATCGAAAACCGTGCGGCATGAATGAGTGGCTTTACCGCAACACTCGACCAAAGAACCCGGCCTCATCAGCCGGGTTTTTTCATGCGTTTTTAGTGCCCGGCTGAATGAGCCGGAGGTATGAGCCTCGGTGTGTTTTCACCCTTTTTGATCCGACAGCTTTTTATTGCAGCAGCATCATTCAGTGCCTGGACATCAGGCCATGAAGAACGCCTAACCTTAAGCCCGGCTCAGAAGGACTCATGTGCGAAATGCCGAATACCTTGAATGCCGCCAGCATGAGCACCAGACCACCAGGCAAGATATTCAGGCGATGGGGTGGCAAGCCCGCCAATTTGAGTTGTTTAACATGCCCCACTTCCAGCAGACGCAATGACAAGCGCAACAGACCGCCGTAGGTGATACCGCTTTGACCGTCGTCATTCAGGCCATTGGCCTTGAGCACTTTGGCCAGCATCCGTGCGGTGCCCGAAGAGCCGATAGTCTGCTGCCAGCCCATTGCACGATAACGACGGGTAACTTTTTCAAACTGTAGAGTGGCCACTCGCTCAGCCTCCAGGAGCGCTTGAGCCGTGATACAGCCCCCCTGAAAATAACGCGCGCCAAGGGTGCCGCTGCCAATGGCAATGCTCTCGGTCAACAGGGGCTGCGTACCCTGCCCCAGAATCAATTCAGTGGAGCCGCCGCCGATATCCACGACCAGTCGCATACTCTCTGTATTGGGTATCGCATGGGCAACCCCTGCGTATACCAGTCGAGCCTCTTCATGCCCGGAGATGACGTCTATACGAAAACCCAGGTGCCGCTCCGCGCTGGCCAAGAATAATTGAGCATTGTCGGCTTCGCGCACGGCACTGGTCGCCACCGCACGCACGCGACCCGCTTCAAAGCCGCGCAGTTTTTTGCCAAACCGCGCGAGGGCTTGCCATCCGCGATCCAGCGCCAACTCGTCCAGCGCTCCGCCCTGAAACCCCTCCGCCAAACGGACAGGCTCACGCAGGGTTTTCACTTCCTGGATCACGAACCCCTGATTACGCCTGACCGACTGGCCAATCATCATGCGAAACGCATTGGACCCCAGGTCAATGGCCGCAAACAGGGAGGCGTCTTTCATAGGGGACTCCTGGCAAATTCATCAGCCCGCAGACGGAGTTCCGCTGAGCGCTCAAGACGGTTTGCGAGGATCTTGCCATCAGTTCAATGACACGAAGATGACACCCTCTGGATAGACGGGTGGTCGAGCTGTTTTTAGGTCCCTTTTTCGATGCACAAAAAACAGTCATCGTTCTGTAACCTTCCGACAGTAATACTGAGGCTATTCAATACGTGCTGTTTTTTCTGCTGCCACTTCAGGCAGCTTTTTTTTTGCCTGATGATTTTGGCAGCAGTTTAGCCAGGTCAACCAATTGGGTTTCTGCATTTTCGAGCGCGGCGGCTGCAGAGCTTTGCCAAGTGCTGCCTGCCCTTTCGCCTCGCCTCTGAATCATCAACAACGACCGTCCGTAACCCCGCCCCGACGGCCTCTCACCCTTCGCTATTCTTAACCACACACACCGCAAGCACGGCTTGCGGCATCAGAACCAGGAGTAAGGATCCGGGTAAGGAGTGCGCCACTTCTAACAGAGTATTGAATGATGAAAATGCTACTGATGGTCGAGTTTCCCCATGAGCCTTTCAACGCGTTTGTCAGGTCCGGGAAGGTCGGCGAAATCATGAACCGTATCCTGGACACCATTAAGCCTGAGGCGACTTATTTCACTGAGCAAGATGGCATGCGAAATGGGATTTTTCTGATCGATATCGTGGATCCCTCCGAAATCCCCGGATATGCGGAACCCTTCTTCCTCAACTTCCAGGCCAACTGCAAATTCCGTGTGGTCATGAACCCGCAAGACCTGCAAAACGCCGGTCTGGAGGAGCTCGGAAAAGCGTGGGCGTGAGGCTCGATCAATGAGCCGGGTGATGGCATCTGGAGTGCCTCACCCCGGTCGATGTCCTAAGCCGTAATGCGATCTGTAGCAGCTGCCGAGCTCGCGAGGCTGCGTTCGGCTGCACAGCAGTCGTAAGATCAGAACTTGCGGTGCATCAGGCAGACCGCGTCAGTCGGATTCACGACTGCTTCGCAGCCGAACGCAGCCTCGCGAGCTCGGCAGCTGCTACAAGGAGTGCGCCGCAGCTGAAATGACTGAAGGCGCACTGCACTTACTGAACGGTTTTCAGCTTGACCACATCACCGGAGATTTTGGTGGTGTAACCGGTCAGGACCCAAGCCCAGAACCAGTTTTCCTGCACTTGGGTGTTGATCATGGCATCGCCGCCCTTGGCTTTGATGGCCGCGTCCTGAGCGCGGATGAAGCGGTTGTTCTGCTGGATCGGGATGACGCCGAACAGCAGCAGGCCAGTGGCGGTCGCTTCACTGTGGCCGACAACGGTGTACTGGCTGCTGTCGTATTGCTGGGTCTTCATCGGGGTGCCGGTGCAACCCGCCAGAACCAGGCCAAACAGGGCTACGGCAACCGCTTTGCTGAGGTAATTCACTGTGTCACTCCATTAGAAATACCCGGGATCCATCTCTCGGGCGGCGCATACTCTAACGGATGAAGTGGCCCATTGATATCACTCAGCACTGAAAAAAGCGGATCGATGAGGCACCGATCATTGCGGCTGAAACGTCTGCAGATAGGCCAACAGGTTTTCGATCTTTTCCGGATCGCTGAGGCCCCAGAAAATCATGCGGGTGCCGGGGACCACTGTTTTTGGCGCTTCGATGTAGGCGGTGAGAGTTTCGCGGGTCCAGACGACGCCTGATGATTTCATTGCGTCTGAGTACTGGTAGTCCGCCGTGCTGCCCGCAGGGCGCCCGAAAATCGCATTGAGTTGCGGACCAAAAAAACCTCGCGCCGAACTCCCTACCTGGTGGCAGCCGCCACAGATTCGCTTGAACAGTTTCTCGCCCGCCTCAGCATCACCGGCCGCTGCTGCTTGCGTACTGAACAACCCCATGTTGAGCATCAAGGCCAAGGTGAGTACGGCGGCGTTTTTCATGTTCGGCTCCAAATCAGGCGTTGCTGACAGCAAAAGCGGGCGGCTATTTCATCATGACTGGCGGCTACGTCGAAACACTGATCTGGACCAGACGTGTCACTCAACCCACACTCGCTTGAAACTTCTTCCGGTAAGCCGCCGGTAGCAGGCCCACGCGCTGCTGGAAAAGCCTGCGAAATGAGTTGCTGTCCTCGTAACCTACTTTGTAGGTGATGCTGTCCAGGGTCATTCGTGTGGATTCGAGCAACTGCTTTGCCTTTTCCAGACGCAGTGTTTGCAGGTAGGTCAGCGGCGTGTAACCGGTGGCTTCCTTGAAACGCCTTTTGAAGTTCCTGACGCCGAATCCGAATCGCTCGGCCATGTCATTGATCAGCAGCGGCTGATGGAAGTGATCTTCCAGCCACGCTTGAACCTGCAGGATTTCGCCATCCCCATGGTTCTTCGGCATCGACCACATGACATAGACCGATTGCTCGCTGCGTACGTTGTCGGCCAGCAAGTATTTGCCGCACTTCTGCGCCAGCTCCAGTGATGCGAAGCGGCGGATCAGATGCAGCAACAAGTCCATGGCAGCCGTCGCGCCACCGCTAGTGATCATGCGATTGTCTTCACAGAGGATCTGCGCCGACTCCAGACAGGCCTCTGAATACCGGCGACGAAAAAAATCGGCAAAGGCCCAGTGCGTGGTGGCACGAACGCCGTCCAGCATTCCCGCTTCGGCGAGCATGAACGCCGCCGTACACATGGAAGCCACGACGGCACCTTGCGCGTGCTGTTGACGCAGCCACGGCCCATAACCGGAAAATGCCGGCAAGGCGTCTTTCAGGGTAAAGAGAAACCCCGGGATCAGCACCAGATCGGTTCGGGTGATGTCGGCGATGGATCGGTCCACGCGCAGCGTTTGCCCTCCCCATGCGGCGACATCGGCGCCATCCAGCGAGGCGGCAACCACCTCAAACGGCGGTCTCGCGGTATCGGCGAACAGGTTGGCGGCACTGAGCACTTCCAGCGCCAGGGTGGCGCTGGCGGCGGAACATTGATCAGCCAGTAGCAGGGTGACGTGCATGAATCATCCAGATTGCGCTTTTCGCATGAAAAAAGTCATTTGTGCACCTACCTTATCCGATTTCCGCCCCCTAAAGTTCACCGGTCATTCAATCCTCGGCGTACTTATGAATCTCTGGTTCCGACTTATCCTCATGCTGTTCCGTCGCCCGTGGCGCAAACCGGTGGACGGCCTGGCCACCACCGTCATCCGTATGCGCGTCTGGCCGCTCGACCTCGACCTCAACCGGCACGTCACCAATGGCCGCTATTTCACCCTGGCCGACGTAGGCCGCATGGATTTCGTGCTGCGCAGCGGCGCCTTTCGAGTAGCCTTGCGCAACAAAGCCGTGCCGATCGTTGGCGATACCTGGGGCAAGTTTCGGCGTGAGCTGAAGCTGTTCGAATCGTTCGAGATTCATACCCGCATACTCGGCTGGGACGATAAATGGAGCTTTATGGAACACCGTTTCGTGAGCAAAGGCCGGGTAATCGGCGTCGTCATCATGCGGGGGCTGTTCCGCTCGGCCAAAGGCACGGTTGCACCGGTCGAGTTCGTCCGCGAGCTGGGGTTGGCCGAACAGTCACCCGAGATGTCGATGTGGCTGACGGCCTGGTCGCAAAGCTGCGACGACATGAGCCGTCAGCTGCGAGGGGAAGAAGGCCTGGTTGCCCAACCGCCCCTCTGATCAAGCGAAATCCCTTGTAGGAGCGAGGCTTGTGTGGCGAGGGAGCTTGCTCCCGTTGGGTCGCGCAGCGACCCCGGCATTCCAAAGTTAAACCGCATGCAAAGGGTTTACGACTGCTTCGCAGCCGAGCGGGAGCAAGCTCCCTCGCCACACAAGCCCGCACACATTTCTTGAGCTGCATGGCCCCGGTTACTTGGACTCGAGATATGCCCCTTGCGGGAGCGAGCCTGATCGCGATGAGGCCATCGCGCCGGCTGGCGTCGATGCAGCAACTGCAATAACGTCCGCCTGAACCATCTCGGGTTTTTCCTCTGAGCCCTCCCCGTTCAGCGCCTTGTTCATCTTTACCGTGTCCAACGCGCCGACCCATTTGGCAATAGCCATGGTGCCGACGCCGTTGCCGATGGTGTTGGTGATCGCGCGTGCTTCCGACATGAACCGATCGACGCCCAACAACAGCACCATGCCCGCCACCGGAATGGTGCCGAGGGAGGACAGTGTCGCCGCCAGGATGATGAACCCCGAACCGGTCACCCCCGCCGAGCCTTTGGAGGTGAACATCAGCACCGCCAGCACGATCAACTGATCCATGAGGGTCAGCGGCGTGTTGGTCGCCTGGGCAATGAAGATCGCGGCGATGGTGTAGTAGATCGCCTGGCCGTCCGGGTTGAAGGTCAAGCCCGAGGGAATGATCATCCCGGCGACGGGTTTGGAAACGCCGGCCTTTTCCATCTTGGAAATCATCTGCGGCAGCACCGATTCCGAAGAGCTGGTGCCCAGTACGGTGAACAGTTCTTCCTTGATGAACTTCAGAAATTTCCACAGGCTGAAACCGCTGTAACGGCAGATCGGCCCGAGCACGAAGATCACGAACACCGCGCAGGTCAGGTACACGCACGCCATCAGTTTGCCGAGGGAGAACAGCGAACCGAAGCCGTACTTGCCGATGGTAAAGGCAATCGCCCCGAACGCGCCGATGGGGGCCAGACGCATGACCATGTTGACGATGCGAAACATCCCTTGCATCAGACTATCCAGCGTGTCGACGAACACTTTTGCGCGCGGCCCGACATGCGCCAGGGCCACGCCCAGCAGAATGGAGAACAGCAAGATTTGCAGGACGTTGCCCTTGGCGAAGGCATCCACGATGGTGTCGGGGATGATGTTCATCACGAAGTCCATGAACGACGCATGCTTCACTGCCGTGGTGTAGGTCGCCAGGCTGGAAGTATCCAGCGAGGCGACATCGATGTTCATGCCCGCGCCGGGTTTGAACACATCGACCACGACCAGGCCGACCACCAGCGCCAGTGTGGACACCACTTCGAAATAGAGCAGCGCGCGAAAGCCGACACGCCCCAACTCTTTCATGTTCTCCATGCGCGCAATGCCCGTCACCACCGTGAGGAAAATCACCGGGGCAAGCAGCATTTTGATCAGTTTGATGAACGCGTCACCCAAGGGTTTGAGCGCAGCTCCAGTCTCGGGAATGAACACCCCGACAATGGCACCGAGGATGACTGCGATGAGCACTTGTACATAGAGTTTGCCAAATATTCTTTTCATGACAGGGCCCTGATTTTTTATTGTTGTCAGGAAATGCCAAGGGACCGGATTCAGCGATCTGCCCCTTGGCGTTGTGCCGCAGTACTACTTTGAATCGGGGGAAAATATCAGCGGTTGATCAACGCAATGACTGCATCGGTGATCTGCCGGGTAGTGGCCGTGCCGCCCAGATCCGGGGTATGCAAACCGCTTTCGGTCACGGCTTCGATGGCCGACATCAGCTGTTTCGCCGCGGCCGCTTCGCCCAGGTGCTCGAGCATCATTGCCGCGGTCCAGAATGTGGCGATCGGGTTGGCCACGCCTTTGCCGGTGATGTCGAAGGCCGAGCCGTGGATCGGTTCGAACATCGAGGGGAATTTGCGTGACGGGTTGAGGTTGGCGGTCGGCGCGATGCCCAGGCTGCCGGACAACGCGGCGGCCAGATCGGACAGGATGTCGGCGTGCAGGTTGGTGGCGACGATCACGTCCAGCGTCGACGGTTTGAGCACCATGCGCGTGGTTACGGCGTCGACCAGTTCCTTGTCGATCTTCACGTCCGGAAAGTCCTTGGCGACTTCGTAGAAGATCTCGTCCCACAACACCATGCCGTGACGCTGAGCGTTGGATTTGGTGACCATGGTCAGGTGCTTGCGCGGACGGCTGCGCGCCAGTTCGAAAGCAAAACGGTGAATGCGCTCGACCCCGGCACGGGTGAACACCGACACTTCGGTGGCGACTTCTTCCGGCAGGCCCCGGTGCACGCGACCGCCGTTGCCGGAGTATTCGCCCTCGGAGTTTTCCCGCACCACCACCCAGTCAATCTGATCACCGTTGTGCAGTGGGCTTTTCACCCCTGGCAGTACGCGGGCCGGACGCACGTTGGCGTACTGGTCGAAGCCCTGGCAGATCGGCAGGCGCAGGCCCCACAGGGAAATGTGATCCGGCACATTGAGCGCACCGACTGCGCCGAAGAAAATCGCATCGAAGGTTTTCAGTTCTTCCAGGCCACCTTCCGGGATGTAGTAGCCGTTTTTCAGGTAGTTATCCGAGTTCCAGTCGAAGTGTTTGAAGGCCAGTTCGAAGCCGGACTTTTTCGACAAGGCTTGCAGCACCTCGACACCCGCGGCGATCACTTCCACGCCGATGCCATCACCTGGAACCGCAGCAATTTTGTATGCGCTCATCATCAACTCCACTCTCGTTACGTTCTTGTTGTGCCTGTCGAACGGGGGTGTTCAATCAGGGTGTGAGCGGAGTATATGTAGTGAGCAAATGAGCGTGAGTTACTCCAAATCACTACATAGATGAATTTGAGTTACCAATGAGCCAGACCCTGGATTTGTCTTTTTTCTACCTGCTGGCCAACAAAGGCAGCCTCGCGGCGACGGCGCGAGAGCTGGGCGTGACCCCGCCGGCGGTGAGCAAACGCTTGAGCGCGCTGGAAGCACGGCTGGGCATCCGCCTGGTCAACCGCACCACGCGCTCGATGAGCCTGACCTCGGAAGGTGAGCTGTATTTTTCCCATGCCGCGCGCATCCTGACGCAGATCGATGAGGTCGAGCAGCTCATCAGCAGCAGTCGTGCAACGCCGAAAGGCCTGATTCGCGTCAACGCGTCTTTGGGTTTCGGTCGTCGCTACATCGGCCCGGCATTGGGCGCGTTCTTCGCGCAATACCCGGAGGTGGAAATACAGCTGGAAATCAGCGATCACCCGCTCGACCTGGCAACTCACGGGTTTGACCTGGGCATTCGTTTCGGCACGCTGCCGGACGCGGCCTTTCATGCGCGCAAGATTGCCTCCAATCGCCGCCTGCTCTGCGCCTCGCCGCTGTACCTGGAAAAGCATGGCGTGCCGCAACGCCTGGCGGATTTACAGCAACACAACTGCATCTTCCTGCGGCAAAACGAAACGCCCTACGGCGTATGGAGCT
The DNA here is from genome assembly GCF_024749225.1 of Pseudomonas sp. B21-019. Lineage (NCBI taxonomy): Bacteria > Pseudomonadati > Pseudomonadota > Gammaproteobacteria > Pseudomonadales > Pseudomonadaceae > Pseudomonas > Pseudomonas sp. B21-019. The sequence continues at coordinate 2,126,800 of NZ_CP087193.1, read as the reverse complement.
TTACCAACGGCGGGCGCACGCAAAACATCAAAGTGCGTGGCGCGTTAGGCTGCAACGACGGTGAAGTGGCTCTCAATTGGGCGCTGGAAGGTCATGGGATTTTGCTGCGGGCCGAATGGGACATCGCCCGCTACGTGCGCAGTGGCCGCTTGCGCCTGGTGCTGGAGGACCAGACACCGACCCGCGCCGATGTCTATGCCATCTACCCGCAACAGTTGCACCTGTCGGCGCGAGTGCGCAGCCTGATCGATTTTCTGGTCGAGCGTTTCAAGCACATCGATCACCTGGATGAACCGGAATCTGTGCTCGACTGAACGGCGCTACGACATGTTGAACGCCACGGCGGCGCGAATCAGCGCCTTCAAGGCTGTTTCATCAATCCGGTCGCCCTCATGAATATCGATGGCACGCCGGGTGTTGCCATCGAGGCTGGCGTTGAACAGTCCTGAAGGGTCTTCCAGCGAGGCGCCCTTGGCGAACGTCATCTTCACGGCATTCTTGTACGTCTCGCCGGTGCAGATGATGCCGGCATGCGACCACACCGGAACGCCCCGCCACTTCAACTCCTCGACCACATCGGGGTCGGCCTGTTTGATGAGCGCTCGAACCCGAGCGAGCGTCTCGCCCCGCCAATCATCCAGTGCCTTGATTTTCGCCTCGATCAGCGCAGAGGCAGAGCCTTGCTCCTCAGTGTCCTTTGAACCGGCCGTCTCCTTGCTCATGGTGGTTATCCCTCTTCATAATGATTGTCGCTCGCCCGCCTCTTGAGTATCGCTGACAGGACTACAACGCAGGCGTTGCAGTTTGACCCGAAACGGGTCGTTTGCCTTCAAATCTCCGATGGGTGCGACCACTCACGGAATAGCAAAACAAGGACGTAACAACAGTGGAAAAGGAAATCATCTTGATGCGTCATGGCCAGCCAGATCTGGCCGTGCAAGACAAAGTTTCAGCGCGCGATATGAAACGCTGGATCGAGCAATACGACCTGTCAGAAATCATCGACCAACCCGCTCCACAATCGAGTGTGGCGCTGGCGCGTACCGCCAGAATGATCGTGTCGAGCAGTGCGCCCCGGGCGCTGACGTCGGTTCGAGCGCTAGGCCTTCAAGCCGGCCTTGTCGATGATATGTTCTGCGAAGCGCAGCTCCCCCATGGACGATGGTCACTGCCGCGCCTTTCACCGTTTACGTGGGCATTTATTCTTCGTGTTTTATGGTTGTGCGGTTTCTCGGGGAAGGTCGAGTCAGCCAGTAAGGCCAGAATGCGCGCCAATACGGCCGCTCAACGGCTTCAATCCCTTGCCGACGAAGGGCCCGTTTTACTGCTCGGTCATGGAATAATGAATCGAATGATTGCCAAGCACCTGGAGGCTACCGGATGGATTCGCCATACCAGCAATGGTAACCGGTACTGGAGCGCGACGGCCTATCGTATGAAACCGCGTTAAGGTACGACGACAGCCCACAGACCGAATCCCGGCGCCCTGGCTGGTGGTCAAATAGGAGCTAATATTCATCTGTATTCCCCTGCAAAGGACTGCAATCATGAGCCGGCTCGAGTTACTGACCAAATGGAATCGCATGATCGTGCGGTTGCAGATCGAGCACGAAATCAGTGCCCGGGATTTCGAGAAGTTCAGCTGGAAACTGGGCATCCCTTGCGTGGTGTTGTCGGCGATAGTCAGCGCCAGCGTCTTTGGTTCAATCAGTGACTCATCGCCAGCATGGCTTCAATATGCAGCCGGCATCCTTTCACTGCTGACCCTGGTGCTGAGTTCAGTGCAGACCTTCCTGAACTTTGACACCCGGGCTGCCGGGCATAAAGACACCTCCGAGAAGCTCGGTGCGATGTCTCGCGAGATTCAGGACGAAATCGCCAGCGGCAAGGACGAGGCTATCCTGGGCCCGATCGTGCTGGACATCCGCAAGCGCATTGATTCGATTCTTCTGGATGCCCCGACCTTGCCCAAGTCAACCATAAGGAGACTGGGTGATGTTCGCATCCACCCGGAGACACAGCCAGAGGAGCAGGAGATCGTCCCGGCTTGAATAGAGGCCCGATGCCGGTCCGCGACATCGTGACAGGAGGCGTTTGAGATGCAACTCATCACGTTGAAAATCGACAAACCGGAAGCGACGAATTTCATTTTTGGTCAGACGCACTTCATCAAGTCCGTTGAAGACCTCCACGAAGCGTTGATAAACGCCGTGCCAGGTATCCAGTTTGGCGTGGCTTTTTGTGAAGCCTCCGGCAAATGCCTGGTGCGATGGTCTGGCACCAATACCGCCATGATCGAGCTGGCCCAGAAAAACGCGCAAGCCATTGCCGCCGGCCATAGCTTCATCATTTTCCTCGGCGACGGTTTCTATCCGCTGAACGTGTTGAACGCCGTCAAAATGGTGCCAGAGGTGTGCCGCATTTTTTGTGCAACAGCCAATCCAACCGAAGTGATTCTTGCCGAGACGGAACAGGGACGCGCGATCCTGGGCGTCGTGGATGGCTTCTGTGCCAATGGCATTGAAGGCGACGAAGACATCCTGTGGCGCAAGAATTTGTTGCGGCAGATTGGCTACAAGCTGTGAAACACGTTTCGCTGCTGAGCTAACGATGGGCTGCCGCCGTCGACAGCCTCACCTGCCGGAATTCTGCACGAGTTGCTCAACGAAGAACTCCACGTGCCCTCTCGGATGAGTCGGCAATGGCCAGCTGTCGACGTTGTGAGCAAGGGCCTGGAAAGCTTGAGCGCACCTGGAGCGCGGGAAGGCTTCAAACACTGCGCGTCCCTTCTGCACGGCTTTGTGCGCACTTTCGTCGTTCGGCACCGCGCCGACGTATTGCAGCGAGACATCCAGGAACATTTCGGTAATCTTTTCCAGCTTGGCAAACAGGTTGCGACCTTCCGCCGGGCTGCCCGTCATGTTGGCCAGCACGCGAAAACGCTGCAGACCGTAGTTCAGGTTGAGCAATTTGATCAGCCCGTAGGCGCCGCTGATCGAGGTGGGTTCATCGCACACCACCACCAGCACTTCCTGAGACGCGCGGATGAAATTGATCACTGAGCCACCGATACCGGCGGCCGTATCGATGATCAGCACATCCAGTTTGTCGCCGATATCGCTAAAGGCCTGGATCAGCGCGCGGTATTGCGCAGGCTCCAGATGAGTCATGTTCTGCAAACCAGAAGAAGCCGGGGCCACACGAATGCCTCCAGGCCCAGGCATGAGTGCCTCGGACAGCTCGCAACGCCCTTCGAGAACATCGGCCAGTGTGTAGCGCGGAGTCAGCCCCAGCAGAATATCGATATTCGCCAGGCCAAGATCGGCATCCAGCAATACGACGCGCCGCCCCATTTTCGCCAACGCCAACGAGAGGTTAACCGCTACCGTTGTCTTGCCCACGCCCCCTTTACCGCCAGTCACAGCGATAACTTGCACGCAATGCACATCATCCATTTGTCTTTCCCTTCCCTGCGCATCGTGTGCCAGCACGTAATGGCACCCTCCAGATGCCGCAAGAATAGCTGAAAAGTGCGCAATAGCTGCTTTATCTCCCGACGAGAGGCATTTTGCCGGCCTCCATCGAATCGTTTCAACGAAAAGGCCGGCAAAAACCACCAAAACGTCTAGATCCACACATCATTCATTGCGGTTCTTTCCCCGGCTTGATCACCGGTATTCAGCACACCTCGCGGCTCGATCAGCAACAGTTTCACCTCGCGTTCTGCATAAGGCTTGTGTTCGACGCCCTTGGGGACGACGTACATTTCTCCTTGCCCAACCACGACGGCCCGCTCCCGAAGATCGATGCGAAGCTCGCCTTCAAGGACGATGAAGGCTTCATCGGTATCAGCATGGGAATGCCAGACAAAGTCGCCTTCGATTTTCACCACTTTGAACTGATAGTCGTTCATTTCGGCGATGACCTTGGGCGTCCATTGCTCGCTGAACAAGGCATATTTTTCGGCAAAGTTAATCGCGGTGCAGGCTTGGGAATTCATTTGAGTCGCTCTCACTGGACAAGATATCGAGCCCTGACTCTAAGGATGACCTAACGCTGCGTATTGCATGATTGTGCAAGTTGGCCGAGCCCCTGCTCAATCAAGGCCCAACCTCTTCAGCCACCGACCGGGGGAGACGCCGTAGGTCTGGACGAATTGACGCGTCATGTGACTTTGATCGAAAAAACCTGCGCATACAGCCGCCTCTGCCATCGAGTGGCCCCCAATCATCAATGCTCTTGCCAGGTCGAGCCGGCGCTGGGTCATGTACCGATAGGGGCTGGTGCCGTACAGCGCCCGAAAATCACGGCTCAGGCTCCAGCGGTCTCGACCACTCGCCTGGGATAACTCATCCAGGGTAATGACTCGATCCAGCGAGTCATGAATCAGCGCACGCGCGCGCTCGGCTGCTGCAAAATCAAACGACTTGCGCCGCCCACGCTGACCCGAGATCGCATCCAGCGCTTGTGCGAGATCGTAAATGGCATCGTCTTCTTCCAGGGGCTCGATGCAAGCGTCGAGGTTTTGCAGCAGTACCTGGGTTGCGGCACCCAGCCGTGGGTCGCTCGATAAGCCACCCTCGATAAATGGCAACGGCTTGCCGCCCAGCACCTGCTGAATCAAGGCAGGTTCGATGTAGATCATCCGGTAATGAAAACCCGCTTCGGTACCAGCCTCACCGTCATGCACCTCGTCCGGATGCAAGACGATGGTTTTACCAGGCAGGCTGTGGCGCTGGGATTTGCGGTACTGGAAACTTTGCACACCCGACAGCGTTCGCCCGATGGCGTAAGTATCGTGGCGATGCGGCGTAAAGCCATGGCCGCCAAAAAAGGCTTCGATGCGCTCTATCTTCAACGGCTGCGCCGAGCGCTTGACCCAATCCTTGTCGCCCTTGGTTTTAGTCATGTCCCTGTACACCTGGATGATGTCAATACGTTACCAGTACGAGCATCTGCTGTCCCAGACTCGTGACCCGTCTGAATCAGCCCTCTCGGCGTAGCCGTCAAATTTGTCTGTTCCCTTCGTGAACCAGTTTTGAGACCCGCAGTCATAGCCGTGCCGTAAAAGACGCTCGCCCAAAGAAGCGCTCATGCGGTTATTGCTCATCTTTATCCCACCCTTATCGTCGTCAACTCATCAGAGCTGTCTGTTCATGCGCCCGACTGTCCGCTGCTGCCGCTTTATTTCGCTGTGCCTGATGCCTTTGTTTCCGCTGTTCGCCAGCCCCGCCCATGCCAGTGGGGAACGGCAACTGGTGGAAGTCATCAACGATTACCGCGCCGATCCCGACCGCTGCGCGGGGCGTGCGGTCAGGCCGTTACGGCCACTGGCGCTGAAATCGGACTTGTCCTTGCCGATCGGCTATGGCGGTGGCTTGCGGGAGGGGTTGAAGGCTAACGGCTATCAGGCTGTAACGGTGCGGACCATCCGCCTGGTCGGCGCGCAAGACGCCGATGAGGCGTTCGACATGCTTCAGAGCGATTACTGTGGGGCGCTGCTCGATACCCAATACGCCGACATCGGCGTCACTCGTGCCCGCAGCGAATGGCGGGTGGTGCTGGCGCAACCGGTACTCGACGGGCGTATCGGCGATTCGCGCGCCGCGGGCAAGACGTTGCTGGCGCAGGTCAACGCGGCAAGGGCCAGGCCACGCATGTGTGGGCGCCAACGTTTTGCCGCCGCACGGCCATTAACCTGGAATCCCGCCTTGGGCGCCGCCGCTCAAGGGCACAGCAAGGCAATGGCCTACGGCAACTACTTCGCCCACCAGGACCCCGACGGCGATATGCCGGCGGATCGCGCCAAAGCCGCCGGTTACCGCGGCCGGCAGATCGGCGAGAACATCGCCGCCGGGCAAGGCTCGCCCAGCCAGGCGATGTCCGGCTGGCTGGCCAGCCCCGGGCATTGCGCCAACCTGATGAACCCAATGTTTACCCAGGTCGGCGCGGCGTATGCCAGCGATTCGCGCAGCAACAAAGGGGTTTATTGGACGATGCTGTTTGGCGCGCCTTGAGTGAGGGTTTCGAACCGTCCATAGAAAATGGCTGGCGCTGGGGTCAGTCAGTTAGGGGCTTGAACACCGCAGACTTGTGTGGCGAGGGGGCTTGCCCCCGTTGGGTTGCGAAGCGGCCCCAAAACCTGCAATCGCGGTATATCAGGTACACCGCATGCAATGGTTTTACGACTGCTACGCAGCCGAACGGGGCGATGCGGCGTTCCGACAAGCCCCCTCGCCACACAGGCTCGTTTCCACAAGTTTGCGCCTACTTCAAGTCGAGACAGTAGGTGTAGTAACCCGTATCGCGCACATAGCCCAATGACTCATACAACCGTTGCGCGAGGTGATTGTCCGTGGCCGTTTCCAGCACCATGCCCTTGGCGCCGGTCAACAGCGCAAAGGCTCGGGCGGTGTTCATCAGCAACGTCCCTACCCCTTTGCCTCGGGCGGCAGGTGTGGTGAAGAGATCGCTGAGCAACCAGGTGCGGTGGGCATCGATGGAGGAGAACGTCGGGTACAACTGGACAAAGCCGAGCGCTTCGCCCGCGGAGTCCTCGGCGAAGAAAATCACCGATTCATCCCTGGCGATGCGCTCTGCGATGAAATCGCGGGACTGCATCAGGTTCGAGGGCTGGCCGTAAAAGCCTCGATAGGCGTCGAAGAGACTGGCGACTTTGTCGATGTGGGTTGCATCAACGCGCAGGACCTGGACGGCCATGTGGGTGGTCTCCGAACAGAGGGGTTACTTCGGTTGCGCCACGGTGCGCAAATAAGGTTTGAGCGTCTTGAAGCCATCCGGGTATTTCTTCCTGGCATCCTCATCGGAGACCGAAGTGGGAATGATGACGTCCTCGCCCGGACGCCAGTTCACCGGCGTGGCAACGGTGTGCTTGGCGTTCAGTTGCAGAGAATCGAGCAGACGCAGCACTTCATCGAAGTTGCGCCCGGCGCTCATCGGGTAGATCAGCATCGCCTTGACCTTTTTGTCCGGGCCGATAATGAACACCGAACGCACCGTGGCGTTGTCCACGGCAGTCCGAGCGCCGCCACTGGCATTCGGATGAATCATGTCGTAGAGCTTCGCCACCACCAGGTTCTCGTCGCCGATCATGGGATAGTTGACCGCATGTCCCTGGGTTTCTTCGATGTCTTTGGCCCAGGTCTTATGGTTACTGACAGGGTCGACGCTGAGCCCGACGATTTTGGTGTTGCGCTTATCGAACTCCGGCTTGAGCCCCGCCATGTAGCCGAGCTCAGTGGTGCACACCGGGGTGAAGTCCTTGGGATGCGAGAACAGAATCGCCCACTTGTCACCGATCCACTCATGGAAATGCAGCGGGCCTTCGGTGCTTTCAGCGGTAAAGTCCGGTGCTTCGTCGCCAATACGGATTGCCATGTTCGTTCTCCTTACTGTTGAGTCGTAGGGAAGTCGCCGGAACGCTGGCTGCTGTTCCGGCGGCATTCGGTGTCTGTGTTGAACCGTCAACGCGGATCAGTATAGGAGACGCTTGAGGACCCGGTAGTTAGCCGCGCGCCCGCCCTGCCCCCTTTGATGACCGGGCATTCAAGCCTGCGAACTGCGCTCGACCGACACCGCAAGTGCTGATGTCCTGGCCAGCCAGTAATAGAGCATGCCCGGCACCACCAGCCCGACGATCCAGGAAATATCGACACCGCCGAGCTGCGCGACCATTGGTCCGGAGTAGAAGTGAGTGTCGACAAAAGGCAGCTGGACCAACACACCGAGCACATACACGCTGATCCCCAACACATTCCAACGGCCATAACGCCCCGCCGGGTCGGACAACGCCGGGATGTCATAGCGCTCCTTGTTGATGAAGTAATAATCCACCAGATTGATCGCGCTCCACGGCGTGAAGAACGTCAGCAGAAAGAGGATGAAGTACTTGAACGTGCTCAGAAACGAGTACTGCCCCAGCAGCGCGAGCGTGGTGGACGCGCCGACAATCGCCAGCACAAACAGCATGCGTTTGCCGGCGGATATTTCGAAGCCACGACGAAAGCCACTGATAATGGTGGCCACGCACATGAAGCTGCCATAAGCGTTGAGGGTCGACACCGTGACCTTGCCAAACACCACGCTCAAATACAGCAGGGAGGCCATCACCCCGGTACTGCCCAACCCGACGATGGTGGCGACCTCATGTCCACGAAAATTTGCGCCCGCCAACGCAGCGGCGAATACCCCCAGCACCATGGAAGCCTGAGCACCCACCACCGTCCCCAGGCCGACGGCGGTGAACGTCTTCCAGGACGAGGTCTTGCTCGGCAGGTAGCGTGAGTAGTCGGCCACATAAGGGCCGAACGCGATCTGCCAGGATGCGGAAAGAGACACCGCCAGCAAGAAAGTACTCCAGCCGAAATGGCGGTTTTCCAGTAACAGACCGATGTCGTTGAGCGTCATCAACCGGGTAAACAGATACACGAAGGCGATGATGCCCAGCACGCTCGCCACCCTGCCCACCAGGTGGATGACCCGATAACCGAAGAGGGTCAGAAACGCGATGCAGGTGGCGAATATCAGGATGCCGGCGCTGTCGCTGACATGGACCAACTGAGCAATCGCCTGCCCCGACAGTACCGCGCCGGTGGCGCTGAAGCCGAGGTACATCAGGCACACCAGCACAATCGGAATCGCCGCCCCATAGACACCGAACTGCACGCGACTGGAGATCATCTGCGGCAGCCCGAGCTTCGGTCCTTGTGCAGCGTGCAGCGCCACCACCGCACCGCCGAGCAACTGACCGATCAGCAAACCAATGAGTGACCAGAACACATCGCCACCCAGCACCACGGCCAGCGCGCCGGTCACAATCGCTGTGATCTGCAGATTGGCGCCGAGCCACAGGGTGAACTGGCTGTAGAGGCTGCCATGGCGCTCGGCCTCGGGAATGTAATCGATCGAACGTGTCTCGATCAGGGGACTTCGCTGCTGTGTATCGCTGACCTTGGTCATTTTTTTGTTCTCTTCTAATGGAGTAGACGCGTGCTTTTATTTTTGTTGTTCAGTAACGGCTACTTGAGTCGCCCGTTGTTCAAAACCAACGAACGGCGCCTTGGCCCATACGACCTTGCCGCCGACCACCGTCAGCAGCACGTCATTGCGGGCCAGTTCATCCTCGGGCACCTGCATGAAGTTCTTGTCCAGAACGATCACGTCAGCAAACTTACCCACTTCTATCGAGCCAACGACCGAGTCTAGTCGCAACTGCTCGGCAGCGTTCATCGTGATGCTTTTCAACACATCAGCGCGCGACAACGCCGGGGCAGCATTCAACCTGCCTGCATATTTTGGACCATAGCTGTGCGGGTTAAGCGGATCGCCTGAGCGAGTGACCCCAATCTTCAGCGCAAGGAATTCGTCGAGCGGGTCGACGGGCCAGTCGCTGCCATACGCCACCCGGCCACCGGCACGGCTGATACTGCCCGATGGCTCCATGCGGGCGAAGCGATCGACTCCCAGATGTTCGCTGGTGCCGTCGACCGTGGACGGCGCCTGCTGGGCCCACTGGAAGGACATGTTGGCAGTCACGTCGAGCGCCTTGAAGCGCCCATAGTCGGCGGGGTCCACCGACTCGGCGTGAGTAATGGTCGGACGAAAGCCATTGCCCGGCAGTTGCCGGCGCACGTATTCGATACCGTTCAACGAGTCACGCACTGCTCGGTCTCCGGTGGCGTGAAGGTGCGGATCGAGGCCGGCCTGGACCGCCTTCAGCAGCAGCGGATTGAGTACTTGCGCAGGAAAATACAGCTCGCCGACGTTGTTGCCTGATGTCCACTTGGGCGCGGCATCGGTGCCGGTATTGCGCAGGTACGGGGTCAACATCGCCCCGGTGTCCGCTGGCGCGTTGATGATGCCGTCCATGAACAATTTGACGTGGCGCATGCTCACCCCCGGCGCGACTTTGGCTTCGCCCTGATCGTAGGTGTTGGCCAATGCCTTGGCCTCGGCAATGGTCTTCGCCGGGTCTGCCGCGGCGGCGGCAGGGTCGAGTTTGATTGCCAGCAAGGCCCGTGCGGTCAACTCGCCCGACTGCTGCAAGGTGGTGAACGCTTTGCCATTTTCCGGCCCCGACAAGGCATCGAAGAAACTGGTAATGCCTTGCCGGCGCATGGCATCGAGCGCTGCGCGGGTCTGGTTGAGCTTCTCGGCGTCGGTGGCTGGCGGCACCACGGCGGCCATGGCATCGGCGGCACCGTCTTCGCAGATCCCGGTCGGGTTGCCGGCGCTGTCACGCACGTACTTGCCATCCCCCGGATTGGTCGTGTGCCTGTTGATGCCAGCGACCGCCAGGCCGCGGGAGTTTGTCAGCACGGAGTGGAAATCGGTGGAGCGGACCTGGATCGGGCGAGTGGTCTTGAGCGCGTCCAGCGTTGATTTGTCGGGATCGCCGTCAAGCCCGGTCATGCCCATGCGGTCCCAGCTGCCCACTTCAAGCCAGACATCCGGGCCTTTGTCCTTGTCGGCATCCAGACATGCCTGAATGGTTTGCTGGAAAACCTTACGGGTCATCGTCTGGTATTTCAGGTCGCACAAGGTCATGGCGCGACCGCCGTCCCCCGGGTGCATGTGTGCATCGACGAAGCCGGGCATCAACATGCGTCCCGCCAGATCAATCAGTTGTGTCTGCGTGCCGATGTACGCGGCAACCCCTTCATCGCTGCCCACGTAAACGATCTTCCCACCCGTGACGGCAATCGCCTGCTGCACGGAGTTCTTGCCATCGACGGTGTAGACATAGCCGTTACGCATCACCATGTCAGCCGGTGTCGAACCGTGTGTCTGACACCCCACCAGCGCCATGCAAGAAAATGCCGTTGTCGTCGCAACGGCCATAAACAACCGGGAAAGTTTCAACTGCCTCACCTCTGTTTTTATAGTTCTGGAAGTGGCCCGAACGAACTGCCGCAAGCCCCTGATATGCAGGGCACACGATATAGAGCGCAGCGGTTGGATGGACCTCTGCAAATGAGGAGGGTGAGGCAACTTGACCGCACCTAATCGCGACGCGCTGCATCCGCAAACGAGGTCGGCGAACGCAGCACGGAACCCAGCTCCACCTTGCTCTTCACGCCGAGCTGCAGGTAGCAGTTGCGCAGGTAGGTGCGCACCGTCGCGGGACTCAAGGCAAGGATTTTGGCAATCTCCTTGTAGGAATGACCGGCGGCGAACAGCATCGCTGCCGTCCGCTCGCGAGGCGCAAGCACCGCTCCCCGCGACTGAGCTTCGAGTGACAGGATGACGTGCTCGGCGTTAGGGCTCAGTGTCAGTGCACAGCGGCCCAGGCGCATCACGCAGGGTGCCTTTGGCAGTTGCGCGATCACCTGCGCGGGAAGCATTGAACCGCCCCACCCTGGCAACTCACGCTCAATCGCTGCGCACAGCGTGGCCCCCACGTACAGCAGGCTGCCGTCCATGCGCGCGACGCCAAAGTCAGACGCCCCGTTGCCCGTATCGAAGCGGATCATGTCCTGCACCTGAAATCGCCAGAGCTGCAACAGATGGTCGCAGAATGCCGAAAACAGCTCCGCCTCACTGTCGTTGAACGCCGGAGCTTCAATGCCTCGGTAGAGACAGACGAAGAACATCAAGCCGCTTTCGGGTAACTCGAAAGTGATGCACATCAGGTGGTAGAGGGCGTGGCGCCGAGCGAACGCGTCCACTTCTACATCGGGGTCGGTGAACCCGCTGTCACGCACGACCTCACCGGGTCGGCTCAGGGTGTCATGGGAAAATCTGTCGCTGCCCGCACTCTTGTGCCATTCGGCGGCAAACGACTCGGGCAGATTGATTCGCCCGTGCATCCAGCTTCTGGGCGGAGCATCAACGTCCGACGCGGACATCTCACCCCACCAGGCGGAAGCGAAGGGCAGCAGTTCACGGAATGCCTGCAGGCCTTCGGCGATGAACCCGGATGCACCGCGATCCCGAGCAAGGCGACCAAGGTGCAACACGCAATGATTGAATGCTCTCAGCGTTGCCATCGACATCTTGGCGCCGACCTCATCACCCTCCTCCATCGTACTGATCTCACTCGCTGCATGGCCTGTCATTTTGACCATGCCATAGGCGCGGTAATGGCGTCCAGCTCCTGGCTCGCTCGCCACAAATCTCGCAGGAAGCGTAAAGTCACGTTCATTCTCAAGGAGTAAAACATGACTGATCCGTCGCCCCCGCCATCACGGGAAATTTATCTCTCGCAGACATCCGACCGGGATTTGTTCAATCGCATCGCCAGTGAATTGGCACGAGGGCTGGGCGGAACCTGGACGGCACAGATCAATGGGTTGGACCAGCGTTATTGGGATCTGGCCGTCGAGGGGCAGACGATTACGCTGCATCTGGAACACTACCTGGGGATCATGCTGCTGGTGGGGGACGCGGATCCGGACTGGATTGCGTCGGAGCGTTTTCAGGCGGTGGTACGGCGGCTACAAGCGGATTGAACAAAGAACGGGCGCCATGATCGGCACCCGTTTTATTTGAAGCGAGAGGGAAATACATCCAGTAACCACCGATGCTTTCAGATATTAATTTCGCTGGCCCGCACGACATCGATCCGCGCCACGGAACCGGTCAGATGCGCCAGATCCTTGTTGTGTTCGGTGATGATGTCTTCGGCGCTCATCGTGCCATTGTCGATCGTGGAATGAGCATCGGACGCCAGCACCACGTCGTAGCCTCGCGATAATGCCTCGCGGACCGTGGCGTTGACGCAGTAATCGGTTTGCAGGCCGCAGATAATCAGGCGGTCGACGTCCAGCTCTTGCAGATGTTCATGCAGGTGGGTCTGGTAGAACGAATCCGGAGTGGTTTTGCGCACGCGCAGGTCTTTGGGTGACGTCTTCAGGCCGTCGGCCAGTTGCCAGCCTTCGGCGCCGTATTGCAGCAGGTCGCCCTCTTCTTCGTGCTGGATCAGGATGACCGGAATATTGGCGGCTCGGGCTTTGGTGCTGAGGCCGTTGATGGTTTCGATGACGCGCTGGATGTCGAAGCATTCATACTCGCCGGTGCACAGCGCGCGTTGGACATCGATGATCAGGAGTGCGGTGCTCATGGCTTCCTTCCTTAGACAGGTCGCTGGAACGATGGATTTCAACTCCCTTCTAGCCTATGTAGCCGGTGTAGCAGCTGTCGAGCTTGCGAGGCTGCGTTCGAGCGCGTAGCGCTCGCCATATCAGCGAATGCGGTTTGCCCGAATGAACGTGGCTAACCGACTTTACGACTGCTACGCAGCCTCGCGGGCTCGGCAGCTGCTACCCGGGATCGAGGCCACCCAGGGAGTCGGGGTGGCCGATGATCGCCTGTTTCAGTAACCGAGCGACAGCCCGGTATTGCGCCGTGGATCGTTCGCCCCATAGAAGCGGTTCTTGCCCACAGGTTTGCCTTCCAGCGAAGGCGCACCTACCAGAATAGCTGCAATATGGTTGGGGTCCTGCGGGCCGGCAAACTTGTGCCCCCAACTTTCGAGCATCTTCTTGGTGTCCGGACTGGTGGCGAAGTTCTCCAGGTTGGTTTCCTCCGGCAGCCATTGCTGGTGGAAACGCGGCGCATCCACCGCTTCCTGGATGTTCATGCCGTAGTCGATCACGTTGAGGATGGTCAGCAAGGTTGCGGTGATGATGCGACTGCCACCGGGGGTGCCAACGACCATGACGACTTTGCCATCCTTGGTGACGATGGTCGGGCTCATGGACGACAGCGGTGCCTTGCCAGGGGCGATGGCATTCGCTTCGCCCTGCACCAGGCCGTACATGTTAGGCACGCCGATTTTCGAGGTGAAGTCGTCCATTTCGTCATTAAGGATGACCCCGGTTTTGCTCGCCATCACGCCGGCACCGAACCAGTCGTTGAGGGTGTAGGTCACCGACACCGCGTTGCCCCATTTGTCGACGATCGAGTAATGGGTGGTGTTGCTGCCTTCGTGAGGCGCTACGCCGGGTTTGAGTTCGCGGGACACGCCGGCCTTTTGCGGATCGATGGCAGCGCGGATTTTGGTCGCGTAGTTTTTATCCAGCAAATGGGCGATCGGATTTTTCACGAAGTCCGGGTCGCCGAGGTAGCTGTTGCGGTCCACATACGCGTGGCGCATCGCTTCGATCTGGTAGTGCATGGCCTGCGCCGAGCGGTAGCCGAGGTCTTTCATCGGGTAGCCGTCGAGGATGTTCATGATCTCGCAGATCACCACCCCGCCGGAGCTTGGCGGCGGCGCCGAGACCACGTGGTAGCCGCGGTAGTCGCACTCAATGGGTGCCAGTTCGCGGGTCTGGTATTTGTCGAGGTCGGCCTGGGTAATGATGCCCTTGTTGGCCTGACTGGAGGTGACGATGGCGTCGGCCACCCAGCCTTTATAGAAACCGTCGGCGCCCTTTTCGGAAATTTCCCGCAGGGTTTTGCTCAGGTCTTTTTGTACGAGTTTCTGGCCGACCTGCATCGGCTCGCCATTGCTCAGGAAGATCGAGCCCGAGTCGCGCATGTCTTTCTTGAAGACGTCTGTGGCGTACTCCAGCAAATCGACATCGCCCTGCTCCAGCACAAAACCGTCTTCGGCAAGCTTGATCGCCGGGGCGATCACTTCCTTGCGGGGTTTGGTGCCGAATTTCTTCAGCGCCAGCTCCATGCCAGACACAGTGCCCGGCACGCCGACGGCCAAGTGGCCGCGGGTGCTGAGATCAGGGATGACGTTGCCCTGCTTGTCGAGGTACATGTCGGCCGTGGCGGCCAGCGGCGCTTTTTCACGGAAGTCGAGGAAGGTCTTGCGCCCGTCCGCCAATTGAATCGTCATGAAACCGCCGCCGCCCAGGTTGCCTGCAGCGGGGTACACCACCGCCAGCGCATAACCCACCGCAACCGCTGCATCGACGGCGTTGCCGCCATTCTTGAGGACATCGACGCCGACGTGGCTGGCCAGATGCTGGGCGGTGACGACCATGCCGTTTTCGGCCGCGACCGGGGCGACGGAGGCCGCATGAGCCATCAGGCAGCTCAGCGCCAATGAGGTCGCCATGAGCGATTTGGCAAAAGGTTCAAACTTCATGGGTCGGTCTCTTTTTTGTTTTTAGGCTCTGTGGAAAAACAGAGGGAACGGTTCAAAAGCACTTGGCAAGTATGGCTGCAATTGCGTATTGCGCCTCCCCGGCGAGGCAGTATGCTGGGCCCCTGTTCAGCACGTGTGCGGAGTCCGCCGGCATGACCTACACCTTCACCACCCTGGCGTCGCCGGTCGGCGAGTTGAAACTGGTCGCGAAAGGCACCCGTCTGGCGGCCATCCTCTGGGAAAACGACAAACCCGGCCGGGTAAGACTGGGGCCGATGAGTGAAGCGGCGGACAACCCGATCCTGATACGCGCCGCACAACAGTTGCGGGAATACTTTGCCGGCACGCGTAATCATTTCGAGCTGGAACTGGACTTTGCCGGGACGGATTTTCAGAAGCAGGTGTGGCAGGCGTTGCTGACGATTCCGTTTGGCGAGACGCGCAGCTATAGCGAAATAGCCCGACAGATCGGAAATCCCAGCGCGGTTCGGGCGGTGGGTGCGGCCAACGGCAAAAATCCAATATCGATCGTCGCGCCGTGTCATCGGGTGATCGGGGCGTCGGGGAAATTGACGGGGTTTGCCGGGGGGCTTGAGGCGAAAGAGCGGTTGCTGACGCTGGAGGGCTGTGAATGGTCGGGGGCCGGCAGGATGGGTGATTTGTTTTGATTATCGATAACCACGAGCCTGCACGTTGAACAACTGCGCATAACGCCCACCCGCCGCGACCAGGCTGTCGTGATCACCCCGCTCAAGGATCGACCCCTGGTCCAGCACGATGATGTGGTCGGCATTGCGCACACTGGAGAAGCGGTGAGAAATCAGCAACGTCATGCGCCCTTCAGTGTGTTGGCTGAAATGCTCGAACACCGCAGCCTCCGCTGCCGGATCCAGGGCCGAGGTCGGTTCGTCCAGGATCAGGATATCGGCGTCGCGGCGCATGTAGGCGCGAGACAAGGCGATCTTTTGCCATTGCCCACCGGACAGTTCCTGTCCACCGGCAAACCACCGCCCCAATTGCGTGGCGTAACCACGATCCAGACGCTCGATGAAGGACGCAGCCATACCCTCGGCGGCCGCTTGCTGCCAACGGGTTTCATCGTTGAACGCCAGGGTGTCGCCCACACCAATGTTCTCGCCGACGGAGAACTGGTAGCGAATGTAGTCCTGGAAGATCACGCCGATGCGCCGTCTCAGCGCCTCTTCTTCCCAAGCCTGCAAATCACTGCCATCTAACAGAATGCGGCCCTGATCAGGGCGATACAGCCGAGTCAGCAACTTGATCAGCGTGGTTTTGCCCGAGCCGTTTTCCCCCACCAGCGCAACACTGTGTCCGGGCAACAGATGCAGATCGATGCCCTGCAAAGCAGCGCGGCTCGCCCCCGGATAACGGAAACCGACACTCTCGAAACGCAACCCATCGCCGGGCACCGCACCCACTGTAAGGCTTCCGGCATCGGCCACCACCGGTTCGGCCAGATACTCATAGAGGCTCGACAGGTAAAGACCATCCTCATAGAGACCGCTGATCGCGCTCAAGCTGCTGCTCACCGCCGTCTGCCCTTGCTTGAACAGCACCAGGTACATGGTCATTTGCCCGAGGCTGATGCTGCCGTGAACGGTATCGACCACGACCCACGCATAAGCCAGATAAAACGCCGCGGTGCCCAGCAGTCCCAGCACAAATCCCCAGCCATCGCGACGCAATGTCAGGCGCCGGTCTTCGGCGTAGAGACGAGCAAACGTGTCCCGATAACGCTGCAACAACAGCGGCGCGAAGCCGAACAGCTTCACCTCTTTGATGTAGCCCTCATGGGAGAGCAGTGTCTCGATGTAGTTCTGCTGCCGACTCTCCGGCGCCCGGCGCGTGAACAGCCGAAAGGCATCCCCAGAAAAGTGCGCTTCGGCAAAGAACACCGGCAACGCCCCGACCACCAGCAGTACCAGCGCCCAGGGCGAAAAATGCACCAGCAACACGCCAAAGCTGATCAACACGATCAGGTTCTGGATCAGCCCCAGCGACTTCATCACCAGCGCCAATGGCCGGGTCGATGCCTCGCGCCGCACCCGAACCAGCTTGTCGTAGAACTCGGAGTTCTCGAACTGCACCAACGATAACGTCTGGGCCTTCTCCAGAATCATCGTGTTGACCTTCTGCCCCAACTGCACCCGCAACAGCGACTGCTGCACCGACAGCGCACGCTGCGTCCCGGACAGCAACGCAAGCACGCCCGCTTCAAACAGCACATAGCGCACGACCGGCCACAACGGTGCGCTGCCCTGTTGCGCGTGCAACTGCATCGCGGTCACTACCGCGTCGACAATCCGCTGCCCCAACCAGGCTGCCAGTGCCGGCAGCACACCAGCGATCAGCGTCGCCAGCACCAACCCCAGAAACAGCCCGCGGGACGTACCCCAGACCAACAACAAGGCACGCCTCGCCTGATCGAGCAAAGAGGCGAAACGGGTAAGGACAGGCATGGGCGATGGACTCGGTGGCGGATGTAAAGGGGCGCTGCAGGTCATACTGTATGGGGAATGAGCGACGCCCGCTTTACGTGGATATGAGGCGATAAGCCTCGCCTCGCCCATAGGAAAAACATCTAAAAAAGTATCGTCGCTCACCACGTTTTAGCGCTTTGCTATGAGGAGTCAATGCCTATCGGGATTGGAAGACGAACCTGAACGTCCAACCAATGTGCCCCACTCCATCACCGGAAGCAGAACATGAAAATCAACCCCTACCTGATCTTCAACGGCGACTGCCAGGATGCCTTCAACTTCTACGCCAAAAGCCTGCCTGGCAAGATCGAAGTCATGATGACCTTCGGCGAAACTCCGGCTCGCGACCATGTGCCAGCGGACTGCCACAACCTGATCATTCATACGCGCCTGTTGGTCGGGGATCAGTCGATCATGGGGTCGGATACCACACCCGATCGCCCTAGCGCCGGCATGAGTGGCTGTTCGGTGTCGTTGAATGTCGACAGTGTCGTTGAGGCAGAGCGAGTGTTTGCGGCATTGGCGCAAGGCGGGAGTATTCAGATGCCATTGGAGACGACGTTCTGGGCGGCACGCTTCGGGATGCTGGTCGATCGATTTGGCGTGTCATGGATGATTAATTGCGAAAAAGACCAATGAACGGATCTCCCGCTTAGACTAATACTTTAGTATAATGGCCATTTAACATCAATCTTGGCTTTTTGTATTCAATCACTAGACGGAATAACTACACTGTTCACAAAATCAGCTCTTGACATAAAATATTACAAATATAATGTAAAAGGAGTCAATTAATATACCCCCCGCTCGAATTTGCCCTAAAAAGAGGCGACAGTTGAACTGGCGCCTTTCGAGCGCGCACCCAAACTGCCATAGAACACCGTGGAATATCCTTATAAATCAACTCCAGAAATCAAAAATGCGGACTTCCGCACAATTTATACGCAAGACTTCTCTGTGATGCCTCGTTCTGTAGCCCGATCCGCGGATCAGCCACGCTTCAGTGTTGATCATAGAAAAGTCAACCTAGAGGGCCTAGTCCGACGCAAAGGCGCTCACCAACTAAATCGGATATCAAAAAATCAAATTGGCTAAAGCCTCCTCAGTTGGCTATGTCATTGATTCAACTGAAACTACTGGCAATGGAATGGCACCTGCTGACAAGCTCAAAATGTTATAAAAAGTCAGATAATTTCAGTATTTTGTGTATTAAGATTGCAACGCCAGCACATATGAGTAATTTGCACGATGAGTACTGAGAGCAAGATCGAAAATAGCCAGAGGGGTATTCTCGCTATTGGGCGCACTTGGCGCTCGGCAGAGAAACTTCGACAGTTATTTGCACCCAATCTCACGCATATATATACATTAGATTACACAAACCCATTAAACCCAGATAGCGAAACTCAAGCCCACGATGCCGTACTAATCGACATTGAAAGCCCTTCTATACTTAATGACTG
This sequence comes from Pseudomonas sp. B21-019, assembly GCF_024749225.1. Lineage (NCBI taxonomy): Bacteria > Pseudomonadati > Pseudomonadota > Gammaproteobacteria > Pseudomonadales > Pseudomonadaceae > Pseudomonas > Pseudomonas sp. B21-019. The sequence continues at coordinate 2,107,775 of NZ_CP087193.1, read as the reverse complement.
CCTGGCGCTCATCAAGAAATTACGTACGAGCCCAACAGAACGGTCCATTATCGTTGCAATCAATTTTCGCGCTCCGCAAACCAAAATTGAATGTTACCTGGCCGGTGCAGATCATTGTATCAATGTACCTAACGACCAGGATGAAAAAGCCAGGTTAATTTCAGAGTTACTCGAAACACCTGAATGGCAGCCCGCCATTAAGTTGACCCTGGACCAAACATGCCTGCACTTATACAACGATGAGTTCAAACTGGATCTGGCTTATCAGGAAATGAAAGCCCTGGATGCGCTTATCAATGCAGAAGGTAATATCCTGCACCATGATTCCATGGCCGAATCCATGGGTTTGAATATCAAGCTCTATGACTCACGTGTTCTGGAGAAATCCATAAGCCGACTTCGAAACAAAATCAAAAAGCACTTCGGCATTAACATTATTCATAGTGTTCGCGGTTATGGCTATCGATTGCTTCGAGGAGTCGTTTCAGTAAAGCAAGCAAACTTTCATTCTTAAAGGGACTAAACGATGGAGTCCAGCAGGCAATATACCGTGCAAGATAACTTCGCAATGGTTTTCTTCAGGCAATCAATTCTCAAGCGAAACGATGAATTGTTCGGCAGTGAGATTTATGCCAAAGCGACCAAACAACAGACACCTCTGAACAAGGGGTATCAGCCATTGCATCCCGATCACCCGCTGGCGATTTATCGTGAAGTACTGATGCGGATCCAATTAAATGCCCTTTCACAGATCGAGGCCACGTCGTCCCCATCCGTACAGACACCCAATAAATTGTTCGTGACCATGAACCAATCCGCGTTATTGGATAAAGCGTTCATCCGAGAACTGAACGACGCTCAAACGACACTCAAGAAGCATGAACAACAGTTAATCCCCAGCATTAACGGCAGTTCGCTCCTTTCGTTCAATCTCAAAGAAAAAAGAACCATTATCAATCACATTCATTTATTGAAGGACAACGGGATCGAGATCGCTTTCGATGGCTATGACTTAAGCGATGACAGCGCTGAAAAACTGATCAGCCCGAAGCTGTTTGATTACATAAAAGTGGACCTGACCCGGTCCAATTTCGACATCATGGTCGATAACAGTCAGGACTTTTTCAACAGGTCTTACGACTGTCTGAGCAGCATGATCCATGACAGCAAGATCAGATTCATTGCGGACCGGGTCGAGCACAAAGCACTGCACACACTGGCCCGCAGCATGCCTTTCGATTTTTTCCAGGGGAGGTACTACTCGCCTACCGAGGTTATTTAAGCTTAAAAAATTTCACCAAACTAGGAAGGAGCCTTATTGTGAATACGCCAAACAACAGCTTTCTAATTTTCACCCGAGATCAACTGGCACGACAAGCTATAGAATCGCTTCTCGCACAACGCCTGCATCTATCTTTTGAAATCGAATCTGGCAAACTCAGCAGCGAACGCATCCGAAAGAGTCGATTCACGCACATCCTGCTCGACCAGGCCGATATATCGCTGAGCGATGTCAGCTTTATCCGCAAAAATCAAAAAGATGCGGAAATCATACTCATTACTCCCAACTCGGAGCATTCAGAACTTCATCACTTCTCGCACTTCGGGGTTGATGGCTTTCTCAAGAAACCGGTGGCAGACGAAGAGTTCATCTCTGCAGTCAGCCGGATTAAAGAGTCGCAGGGTAACCCCGACATCTGGTGGTTTAATGCCGACGACAGAACATTAATCAAGGAAGATATAACCATCCCATTGACCGGCACCGAATCGTTAATGCTCACCCAACTGGTCATCAGTGATCGACGGGTACTCAGCAAGAACGATCTTATTCTACGCATCGATAAAGACCCGGAGAATTACAGCGGCCTTGAAATGTGCTTGAGCCGACTGCAGAAAAAATTCAAGACTGCCGCCAACGGGGAACGCCTGATTCGCTCGGTCAGAAACCGTGGTTATTGCCTGGCACAAAGGATCAGAATCGCATACTGAGAGAGATCGCAAAAACAATAATAATAAATGCGATTTTCCGACCCGCCCGATACCGCTTGACTGCCTAACCACCTCACCTCGTACTTCCCGCCGCCTGTCCCTCGCACATATTTCTCTCCATAGTTCCTGCCCATCTCCCTCCCCATGGCATGGCGGGCAAGCGCTTATCGGAATGCTGCAATTTTATAGACGATTTAGTGATGCCCTCCAAATAAAAGAGCACGACCTTTTATAACAGGGGCGCTGGAAGTGGCACCCGTTATAATTCGTCAGACACCCACAAAGATTAAGGTACTAGTATAAAAACCGGACACTGAGACAACCGTATCAGCTGACTTGAAAACAACATTCGGATGGCCAGCCATAGCCCGCGTTATTCCCTTCCAATAATAAAAATAATCTCTGACCGAACTGCGCTCGCTCAGCCTTTGCGCGCGGCTGCCATTTATTAACCGTCGACTGATACACAACGTGGCGCACGCCCGAGGGACACCGCGATGGTACATAATCGTATTAATCGAAACAGCATATCCAAAGGACTGACCTTCTGGGGGCAATGGATAATTGCCATCACTTCGGTCAATGCGTTGTTATTTGCTCTGGCGTTGTACCAGACAGGAGAAATCGAAGCTCATTATCGTGTGCTTGCCGTGCTGACTTTCCTGGGCTCGGTCCCTTCTTACTCCCTGCTGCTGGTCTATCACAAGCAACATGGATACCTCTCCGGCCTGGGTCGACTGCTGCTGGGGTGGCTGCTGCTGCTGGCCGGGATGACCAGCATTGGCTTTCTCAGCAAGACCAGCGAATTGTTCTCCCGGGAAATCATCATGGTCTGGGCTGTGGCAGGTTATTGCGTGCAGGCCTTGCTGTACCTGCCTCTGCATAGTTTTTCCAGGCACTACCACCGGCAATTGCACAGCCAAAACAACACCCTGATCATCGGCACCGACCAACTGGCGGTGAATCTGGCAGACAAACTGGCCAAAACCGAGTATCCGCCGCTGGTCGGCCTGATCAGCTCAAGACCCAATGAGTTGTCGACCAACATCAATACCCACCGGATCGTGGGCCAGTTGCAGGAGCTACGCGAGCTGATCCGGGTGCATGATGTCCGGCGGTTGTACATCGCGCTGCCCTTGAGCGAAGCCAAACAGGTCGAAGCGCTGTACATCGACCTTCTCGACTCGAATGTCGATGTGGTCTGGGTTCCCGACCTGGGCAGCATGACGTTGCTCAATCATTCCGTCAGCGAGCTGGATGGCCTGCCCGCTATTCACCTCAATGAAAGCCCGCTGACCAGTTACCCGACAGCGGCGCTCAGCAAGACCCTGCTGGACAGAGGTCTCGCCGCCCTGGCGCTGATCGCCTTCAGTCCACTGCTGCTGGTGATCGCCGTCGCAGTGAAGATCTCCTCCCCGGGGCCGATCATTTTCAAACAGGAACGGCACGGCTGGAATGGCAAGATCATCAAGGTCTGGAAGTTCCGCTCCATGCGCCTGCACGACGACCATCAAGTCCGCCAGGCCGGCCGTGAAGACCCACGTATTACCCCTGTTGGCCGTTTCATTCGACGCACGTCCATCGATGAACTGCCGCAGTTCTTCAACGTACTGCAAGGCCATATGGCGCTGGTCGGACCGCGGCCGCATGCGATTGCCCACAACGACTACTACACCGGCAAGATCCAGGCCTACATGGCCCGCCATCGAATCAAACCGGGCATCACAGGGCTGGCCCAGATCAGTGGCTGCCGTGGCGAAACCGAGACCCTCGACAAGATGCAAAAGCGCGTGGAGATCGACCTCAACTACATCAACAACTGGTCGTTGTGGCTCGACATCAAGATCCTGATCAAGACGCCCTTTACGCTCTTTTCAAAGGACATCTATTAATCGCTGCGATTCGCCCCCCCCGCCTGTTCTTCAGCTTGTGGCTAACTGAGCCGCAGTCCGGGCAGTCAGATCTCTGACTGCCCGGAGCCTCTCTCCCCGCCTCACCCCATTCGCCCTCTGTTTTTTAGTAGCTACCGACGGCTGCGTTCGCCCGTAGCAGCTGTCGAGCCTGCGAGGCTGCGTTCGTCTGCGCAGCAGTCGTCAAACCAGAACTTGCGGTGCATCAGGCAAACCACGTCAGCCGGATTCACGACTGCTGCGCAGCCGAACGCAGCCTCGCAGGCTCGGCAGCTGCTACAGATTGCATTACGGAACATATGCCGGATGGAGTGGCAAAAGAGGTGTTGCTGGAGAGGGGATATAGCGAGGGTCAACGGTTACAACATACCGACAAACTGCCAGGTGCCTAACGCCTTTTCAACGTACCCAGTACCTTGAAATCAATAACCCCATCAACACGCCGATACTATTTGCCAGCATGTCGTAGGGCGAAGCCGTGCGCAGCGGCATCAAACCTTGCGCGAGCTCAATGAGTACGCCGATGAGCAAACACCCCAAGGCTGTCCAGACAAACTTCACATTGGGGAAAGCCAGACGGCAACTGCATGCAAACACCAGAAAGCCGATCCAGTGCTGCGTTCGACTGCGCAGCAGTCGTCCAGCCAGAACTTGCGGTGTATCAGGCAGATCGCGTCAGCCGGATTCACGACTGCTGCGCAGCCGAACGCAGCCTCGCAGGCTCGGCAGCTGCTACAGATTGCATTACGGAACATATGCCGGATGGAGTGGCAAGAGAGGTGTTGCTGGAGGGGGATATAGCGAGGATCAACGGTTACAACATGCCGACGAACTGCCTGGTGTCTAACGCCTTTTCAACGTACCCAGTACCTTGAAATCAATAACCCCATCAACACGCCGATACTATTTGCCAGCATGTCGTAGGGCGAAGCCGTGCGCAGCGGCATCAAACCTTGCGCGAGTTCAATGAGTACGCCGATGAGCAAACACCCCAAGGCTGTCCAGACAAACTTCACATTGGGGAAAGCCAGACGGCAACTGCATGCAAACACCAGAAAGCCGATCCAGTGATGGATCTTGTCCTCTTCGGCGAACAGTTCCGGGATCGGCTGCGAGCGCAATCCCGCGAACAGCAGAATCGCCGTCACCATGGCAAAGGCCAGGCACCGGAGCCAGAATGGCAACTCGATCAAGCCTTTGAGCCACGTGATCATTCAGTAATTTTCTCGAAGTTGTTGTAGAACAAGCTGCTGTCACGCCCGTCGGTCATGGTCTGCAATGAGTAGGCACGGTTCAGGCGCGCACCACCATCGCGAGTCAGTGGCGCCCAAATGATGTTGGCGCGGCGCATGGTCGAGGTACTCATCAACTCGTCGAACGGGATGGAAATGTAGATGCCTTTGTCAAAGCTGCCCTCGCCATATTCCGCCTTCGACGCAGTGGTCAGGGTGACCCAGCCGCCAAACTTCACGCCGTTCTTGAACTCCCGCGACAAGTCGACAGTGGTGCCCCAGTCCCGTGCCAGGTAACGCCCGACGCTGACCGCTGCAAGCATGTCATTGGGCAATTCAGTATAGCTGGTGACATGACCCGTTATGGTCTGGTAATCGCGCAGGCCAAAGCCCTGATCAAAATCCCGCTGGCGCACAAAATTCAGATCGGCGCCCAATGACCAGCGTTTCCCCGTGGGTCGATACAGCACTTCGCTGCCGACCCCGGCATACATGGATTCCAGATAGCCGCCATAGACCATGCCATACCAGTCCCGATCCAGCTGCGCCGCGTGGTTGAACTGAAACGTCGGCATCGTCACATCGGAGGTGGTCAGGTATTGACGCAAATCGGTGCGCACTCGCGGCAACCCGCTCGGTGCGTCATAGGTGAACTTGTCGTAGTTGTTCAGCAGGTTGGCGCTGAGCAAGCCGCTCCACCAGGTGTTGCGGGTGAAACGGTACTCCGCGTCGGCATCGGCGGTGAACTGATAGAGCAAGCCGTCGGGGCCGCCGATGTTCTGTTTGTAGCCCAGGCCCAAACCATAGCTGAACGGCTCCAGCGCCTGGGTATAGAGCGTGGTTTCCCGGTGTGCAGTCGCCGGATTGACCTCGGTCGTACGGTGCAGATCCTTCAGCGGCTGGTCGTTGTTCACCACCGCGCGGAAGGTTTCTCGCGGCACGCTGGTTTCTTCGATAGACATGTCATAACGCTGATTCACCAGGGTGAACCAGTCGATGTCCTGATTGACGCTGTTATCGAGAATCCGGCTGGCCCGCCCGACAGCCTTGGCCGAATAAAAATAGCGAGACTGCTCGCCATACACCATCAGCTCCGAACCGCGCTGGGTAATGCGTTTGACCTTATAGCCAGCATTTTGCTGTAACCGATTGGAGACATCGGCCCAGTTGACCTGGTCGGCCGGAGTCGACGGTGCCTGCGCCGGCAGCGGCTCGGCGGGAGGATCATAGGTCTTGACCGGTGCCTTGCGGCTGACAAAGTTGGTGTGCAGGGTGATGCCAAACATCGCCGTATTGCCACGCTCCCAACCAGCGCTCAGGTCGACGCTGTCGGCCAGCTTGTAGACCACACCGACGTTGATCGGCAGGTCTTGCTTGAGCGGGTTGTCCAGTGGCTCGTTCTTGTAATCGTTGCCCTCGTACTCGATCTTCAGGCTCAGTGGTTCCCAAGGCGTTTGATAGGCAATCCCGCCAAACAACGAAGGGTGGCCCCTGAAGTACGCGTTGGTGTTCACGTCCCCTGCCCTGGCCACAGCCGCCGTGCTCTGCGGCCGGTCGTTGAATTGGCTGCCCAATACCGACAGCGGGTTACTGAAATCCCCACGATTACCCAGATAACCCCAGGCAATGCCGAGGCTGAAATCCAGGTCGCCATAACGCTTGTTGGCGACGAAATACTCGCTGGAAAACAGCCCGGTACCGCCAATGTCCCGGGCGCCGATAGCGACCTGGGGCGCCCAGTGAGTTTCTTCCCAAAGCCGCGCTTTCAAGTCGATGGCCTTGTCTTTAAAGCTCTGGTCGCCGCTCAATTGCTCCGTGCCGTACTTACGGTTGGTGATCGCGGTGTAACGAAACGACCCTTCCAGCCAATCGAGTGGCTGCAAGGAAAAACTGTAGCGCGAATAAGGGTCGGTACGACTGGCCGTGACGCTCAACTCCCCCGCCGGGGCCATGCGCGCGGTGGGGGTCTGTAACAGACCGACGCCACCAAAATCACTCTGGGTGTAGCGCGATTCACCGTGAGCCAATCCGCAGGGCAGGAGCAACGCAGCAGCAAAACGTAACTTCAACGGGCACTTCAAGGGGCCACCTCAGCCAGCGGTTGAGTGGCGAGAAACTCGGCCAGTTGTTGATTGAGCTCAGGGGTCGGCGTCTCGAGATCGTCGCTCCTGATCGGCACCAGGATCTTGCTGCCGGGCGCCACCACGACGCCGCCCTCACGATTCCACGCCGCCACGCCCAGGCGCCGTACCTGGCCGTCAGGCTGGATCAGCCACAGATAGTCGCCCTCGGCGTCGCCAAGAATGGCGCAGTCACGGGCATAGGCACGCACTTCCTGCAGGGCTCGGTAAGGCACCTGACAAGGCTGCGCGACCGCCCCGAAAACCTCCACGGTGGACGGCCGCTGGGGGTAAATCAGATGGTCGCCATCATCCAGCAGCGCGTTGCGGGCGAACCCCGTTTCCACAGCGATCGGATCGAGCACCGCGACCTGACGTCCGGTGACCGGCAGTTGCGCGACCTGCTCATATAGGCGCGCGCTCAATTCTGCTCGCGTGTTTTTGCCATCGAGCAAGGCCCCTCGTTGCAGCAGTTTCAGATCGAACAGAACACCTGCCTTCAAGCGCGTCTGCTTGTCCACTAATGAACGGTGCAGCCACGCCGCACCCAGCCAGTAACTTTCGGCATTGGGTTGGGCGTTACGAATGACATCCAGCAAGCGCGCACCGGGCTTGATTTCGAATTGGCCTGGGCTGCGCACGTCACCGCTGACCGTGACGGCCGCCTGGCCCAGGCCCGGGCCGATCAACAGCAGGCCAAGCAAGAAAAGGTTTGAACGCTTCACCGGGCAACTCCCCGATCACGGCGCACCTGCACGATTTTCAGAAACAGTTGCGGCGTCAGATGCTGCTCGCTGCGCAGGATGAAACCGTCCTGGGGGTCGACCCAGTAGCGGTTGGTGGCGCGGAAATTCAGGGTGGGTGCATCCACCTGCTCGTCGATGCGCAGCAAGGCGTAATCCTTGTCCAGAATGCTGATGGTCTCGATGCCATGGGGACTGAAACGGCTGTTGACCGCGATACCGATGCGGTTGCCGTTATAGATGTCGATCCAGCGCGTGCTGGTATAGCCGTCGGGCAAATGCTGAAGACCGCGCTTGAAGGGCGACTCTTCTTTGAAGCGAGTGCCATCCAGGGAAACGCCCAGCCCGACAGTGCGCACCACCAGGCCGTCGCGCATCAGCAGCACTTGCTTGCCGGAAGCGACCCAGAACTGCAGGTCGCCCCGCCGGCGAGCCAAGGCCATCACGCCCTCACTGGAGGAGGTGGTGACCAGGATCTGCGGATACGGCACGGCGTCGACCTGAGCACGGGTCAAATTGATGGAGGCAGGCCCCGCGACAGATGTTTCAAGGGTGTCCCAGGAGGCCTTCATCAACGGGTTACACCCGCACAGCAAGAGCGCCATCGTCAGACCGGCGCAGGTAGGCAAAGTTTTCACGGCGGGATAGAGCCTTATCTGCTGTTGGCTTCGCTGAGGTTATTGAGAGAACTGGCGCCGGTCCCCAGGACACTGGCCGTAGGCAGAAGCTGGCTGATCAGACGGTTCCAGCGCGTCACGCCGGCCGGGCCGACATAGACGATGTCTTGCGGTTGCAAGTCGAAACGGGTGGCCAGTACCAGGGCCGAAGGGGATTCGGCGTCGAGCTGGAACACCTTGGCCGGTTCAGTTTCCAGGTGATCGGCGCCGCGAATCACGTACACCGCATTGCCGTTGGAGGTGGTCTGGTTCAAGCCCCCCACTGTGCCCAGCGCATCGGTCAGGTTGATCGATTTGCCTTTGAAGCTCAGCGCGCGAGGCAAGTTGACCTCACCCATGACGTAGATCCGCTTTTGGTCGTTATAGGGCAAGTACAGCCGGTCGCCGCCCTTGAGGTAAACGGCTTGCAACTGTGAGTCCTGGCGATTGAGGGTGTCCAGATCGAGCTTGTATTCGCGCCCGTCCCGGGTCAGCGTCAGGCCTGACAGGTCTGCGTTCGAGGGATCCACACCGGCCGCGCCAACGGCCTCCACCACGCTCAGCGGCGTGGTAGTGATCGGCTGCTGCCCAGCTTTGAGCACTGCACCGGAAATCACCACGGTCTGGCTGGCGAAGCGCAATACGCTGACGTCGACCTGAGGGCTTTCGACAAATTGCGACAAACGCTCGGCAATAAAGGCTCGCAACTCTTCGATGGTTTTACCGGCGGCCGGAATATTACCGATGTAGGGATAAAACAACGTGCCGTCCGGACGTACCAGACGCCCGTTGGCATCGATTTGCTGTTGCGGCCCCGATGGCGCCGTCAACTCGGGGTGATCCCAGACCGTGATAAACAACAGGTCGTTGGCACCCACGCGGTAACCGCCTGGAACATAAGACAACAATGCCGGGGGAACGGATTCGCGAACTTGCGTGGCGGCATCCATGGCAATCAATTTAGGCGTGATGGGAATAAGCTCCACCCGGCTACTTTCCGGAGAGCCGTCACTAACCATTTGACTGGTGTCCATGTGTTGACCAGGCGAAAACATACAGCCGTGCAAGCTGATACTTGCCAGCATAACAACAGATAATCTACGGATCATAATGGCACTACGCTAGTCGAGGGCAAATCTAAAACAAGATCACCCAGAAAGTTCTGAGTGATCTTGAACAACATACTTCGTAGGGTATTAGTTGGTACCGGTAGTACCGGTAGTACCAGTGGACCCCGTCGTTCCGCCATTGGAACTGCCACCGGAGTTTGAAGCGGCCGCCGCAGCGCCGACAATGGCCGCACCGATCACCACGGTTTCGGCGACCGTCACTCCCCCAACCAGCGGGGTACTCAAGGACAATGGCTCGCTCACTGCTTCGCTCACTGCTTCGCTCGACGCTTCGCTAGCCGTTTCGCTCGCCGGCTCTTCCACCGCCAACGCTGCAGTGCTCATGACAGCCAGCAAGCCGGCCGTAAGTAGTTTCTTCATATCAGACTCCTTCTCGACATCAACTCTGCATTAGATTTGAGACTAAGGGACCGGGAATGGAACAGCAGGTGAATGAACTGACACCCGTCAATTGAACGAGACAGTTCATGCACATTGCCTCCTTTGGAGAATGTCATTTATAGGGAGTGCATGCCATACGCCAAACCTCGTCACATCATGGACAAAAGCGCTTGCACCGGGCAGGACTTATTGACGGAAAAAGGTGATTTTCCAAGATGTTTACTACATGACAAGGTATTTTCGGCACAAACTCCCGAGCAAAAATCACTCACCCTTCGCGCCAATTGTTATTATTAGTCAGGATTTTCCCGGCATCTTGTCCCGCAAGGTTCTATTGTGACTGAACATTCAAGGCTAAATAACATCAGGTCATAAATAGTTAATGTTAACTATAGACCATTATTAGCCCGTCATTCCCCGTTCAACACCGCGCGCAAGCGAGGGTTGCGCAAGTCTTTTTCCGAGAGTTGAGGCGATTCAATGGGCCAGGTAATGCCCAGCTCCGGATCATTCCAGAGCAGCCCACCCTCATCCTCGGGGAAATACAGATCGGTGCATTTGTATTGAAAATCGGCGGTATCGCTGAGCACGCAGAAGCCGTGGGCATAACCCGGCGGCACCCATAGCTGCAGATGGTTGTCGGCGGTCAACTTGACCCCTACATGTTCACCACAAGTGGCCGATTCGGGATTGATGTCCACCACCACGTCGTACACCGCACCTTGGGTAACCCGCACCAACTTGCCCTGGGGCCGGGTCCGCTGGAAGTGCAAACCACGCAGTACGCCATACTGCGAGCGTGAGTGATTGTCCTGGACGAAAGGCAACTCGATGCCGGCGTCGCGATAACGCTGTTCGTGATAACTCTCGAGAAAGAACCCACGGGCATCGCCAAACACCTTGGGCTCGATAATCAGTACGCCGGGCAACCGGGTGTTGACGACATTCATCTCGAAGGCTCCATCGTCAGTACGCGCGCCAGGTATTGTCCGTAACCGGTTTTGTGTAACGCGGTGGCTTGTTTATCCAGTTCCGCAGCCGACAACCAACCCTGGTGAAAGGCCACTTCTTCAAGGCAGGCCACTTTCAAGCCCTGCCGCGCTTCGATGGTCTGGACGAAATGTCCGGCCTCCATCAACGAATCATGGGTGCCGGTGTCCAGCCAGGCAAAACCACGCCCCAGCACACTGACGTGCAGATCCCCGCGTTGTAGATAAGCATTGTTCACGTCGGTGATTTCAAGCTCACCGCGTACCGAAGGCTTGACTTGCTTGGCGATGCTCACCACGTCTTTGTCGTAGAAATACAAACCGGTGACAGCATGGTCGGACTTCGGATGTGCAGGCTTCTCTTCGATCGAGATCGCCTTGCCGCTCTCGTCGAACTCGACAACGCCAAAACGCTCCGGGTCGCTGACCCGATAACCAAAGACGGTGGCACCGGTTTGTCGTTGAGACGCTTCGCGCAACAAGGCGCTGAAGCCATAACCGTAGAAGATGTTGTCACCCAGGATCAGCGCCACATTGCTGTCGCCGATGAACTCCTCGCCGATCAGAAAGGCTTGCGCCAGGCCATCAGGAGAAGGCTGTTCTGCATAACTGAGTTCAATGCCGAAAGAAGAACCATCACCCAGCAAGTTCTGGAAGTTGGGCAAGTCCTGCGGCGTGGAAATAATCAATATCTCGCGAATGCCCGCCAGCATTAATACCGACAGCGGATAATAAATCATCGGCTTGTCGTAGACCGGCAGCAGCTGTTTGGACACACCACGGGTAATGGGATGCAAGCGGGTGCCGGAGCCTCCCGCCAGAATGATACCTTTCATGTGAGGATTCCCTTCGAAAATAAGTAAAGGCAGGGCTTGAATGGTTCAGCCGGTGTGGCCAAGACGGACCGGCCGGTACTGACCGTTAAGGACCCGTTGCCACCAACCTTGATGCTCCAGGTACCACTGAACCGTTTTGCGTATACCGCTCTCAAAGGTTTCCTGTGGTCGCCAACCGAGTTCGCGCTCGATCTTGCCTGCATCGATGGCGTAACGAAGATCATGGCCGGGCCGATCCTTGACGAACGTAATCAGGTCGCGATAACGCTCGACGCCCGCAGGCTTGTTGGGCGCCAACTCTTCAAGGAGATCGCACAGGGTTTCCACCACCTCGAGATTGGTTTTCTCGTTATGGCCACCGATGTTGTAAGTTTCACCGACCTCGCCCCGGCACACGACCTCACATAAAGCGCGCGCATGATCCTCTACAAACAACCAGTCGCGAATCTGCAAGCCGTCGCCATAGACCGGCAGAGGCCGGCCGTGAATGGCATTCAGAATCACATGGGGAATCAACTTTTCGGGGAAGTGATAAGGGCCGTAGTTGTTCGAGCAATTGGTCACCAACACCGGCAGGCCATACGTACGTTGCCAGGCCCGAACCAAATGGTCCGAACTGGCCTTGGACGCCGAATAAGGTGAACTGGGCGCATAAGGCGTGGTTTCACTGAACAGACTATCGGTCCCTTCCAGATCGCCATACACCTCATCGGTGGAGATATGGTGAAAGCGAAAAGCCTGTTTGACCTCCTCCGACAGTCCGTTCCAATAACGCCGGGTCGCTTCGAGCAACGTATAGGTGCCAACAATATTGGTCTGGATAAAGTCCGCGGGGCCGTCGATGGAACGGTCGACATGGGACTCCGCGGCCAGGTGCATCACTGCATCCGGTTGAAATGCCGCGAATACCTGATCCAGCGCCTGAGCGTCACAGATATCGACGTTAAAAAAGTGATAACGCGGTGACTCGGCGACGTCGATCAACGACTCCAGATTGCCGGCGTACGTTAACTTATCGAGGTTCGCAACTTCGAATCGAGTATTTTCAATCAGGTGCCTGACGACGGCAGAACCAATAAAACCGGCTCCACCCGTCAGCAGAATACGCATCGTCATCGTCATCTCCCTACCGGCTGATCGGGATACCACTCAGCCAACAATTCTTCATACTGAAGCAGGATTTGATTCCACGTAAACCGCTGATGAAAGCGTGTGCGACTGGCCGCCTCCATCTGCTGTTGTGTTGAATCATCCGCCAAAAGTTGAGCAAACAAAGCAGAACAAGAGGCTTCATCCTTGAAGTACGCGGCGCCACTTTCCGTTACCCAGCGATTAAATGGGTTGTCATGGGCAATGACTGCACAACCTGCGCCGAGCGCCTCGACCAACGATGGATTGGTTCCACCGACACGATGCCCGTGCAGGTAAAACCGGCAGTAAAAGCGCAGCGCCTGCACGACTGCAGTCTCATATATCGCCCCGGGAAAGATGACCTCTGCACTGGCCGCTTCCATAACCTGTTTATGGTATGGATTATCATTCGGTTGAAAGTTACCCAGAACGACAAGTGTGTGGTTGCGCAAAGTGGAACTGAACGCGCGCACCATCTCCAGGAACGAGTTCTCGGGTTCGGGTCGGGCAATAATCACCGAAAACCGACCCGGCTCCAGGGCATAAGTTGCCAGTAACGTTGCATCAGCGCCGGTGACCTCATCCCCGCCATAAGGAATCATCGTGATTCTGGATGCGGAAACCCGTGTCGCGAGGTGCTCTTTGATCTTGGGGTGATCGGCGACCAAGTGATTGCCCATCCAGCAACCGGCCCGCTCATTGAGCCAGAACCAGGTCTTGGCAATGGTTCCCCATTTGTCACGCCGCCACTCAATACCATCCATATTAATGATATTGGTCTGGCCTTTAAGTCTTTGCAGCAAACTGAATACAGCAGTGTTGTAACCCAAGGTCAGGAACAACCCCTGTTGCGATGCCGCATGACGCGTGGCTTTCCAGTCAAAAACCACCGTCCCCAGCGCACCCGCCTGGGTCACCGGGATATGAATTCTGTTGACACCGTTCCAAGTGCTATACGTGAACTCCCCGCGGCCCTCTTCCTGGCAATAGACATACACCTGCCAGCCGTGCGCCGTTAAATACAGCGATAGCTTTTCCGCAAAAGTTTCAAAACCACCGTGTTGAGCCGGGACACCTCTAATGCCAAGGATATAAAGTTTTTTAGGTGTCATGCTGCATCTCGTTGAATAATGTTGTGAACTTGCTTTCAAATACTTCCAGGCTGAAGTCCCGAGTACGGGATAACGCATTATCAGACAGCATCTTGTACTTCTTCGGATCCAACGAGATCCTGCACAATGCACTGTAAAGCGCCTCGATGTCGTACGAAGAGATTAAATAACCTTCGATATCACTGCGTACCAATTCGGTGGGGCCACCGACAGGAGGAACGATCACAGGCAAACCGTGGGACATCCCCTCAAGAATGGTCAAACCGAATGTTTCTATCCAGCCATCAGGTCGAGAAAGATTCAGCAGCAAGTCGGATCGAGAATAAAAACCCGACAGGTCTGTTTGACGAGGATAAATCGCTACATTTCCCGGAATGTCGATGCTGGCGAAGAAATCATCAATCTCATTCAGGCTGGCATTGAGTACCAAGGTGAAATTCAAGTGCTTGTCATCCTTGCTGCGCCGCGCCAGCGCCAGGAATTCCATAACGCCCTTGTAGGCCTTCAAGGAGCAGATCATCAACGAAGTGAAACCGGCCTCTTCCTTGACTCGATACTGCTTCTCGACCTCGCTATCCAGCGCATTATGAATAATCACCTGGGGAAGTTTGGTGAACCCCTCCACCTGCATCAGATAGTTTGAGACGAAGACAACCTTGGTACTGGTCTTCTCAATAACCAGCCTGAGAAACCGCTTCAGGATATTCGGTTTTATCGATGTTTCATGCACATGATAATAGACCGGGATTTTCAACAATTTCCCCGCCAGTGCCGCACCAAAGGGCATCATGGTATTGACATAAAACACCACATCCTGCCGCCTGTATTTCAGGCACTGAATAAACAACAACCCTTGCGAGACCAGATAGTAGCCAAGGGTCAGCAACTTATTTTCTGATCTCTTATAAAAAAGCCTGCTCTGCACATCGGCCACGCCGGCCAGAAAGCCGTCGCCATGAGCACTGGTGATCACTTCGGTGGCAATATTGTTATTCGCCGCCGCCTTGACCACTTGAGACAAGACTTTTGGGCTCCCACTTCTGTCGTTGAACAGATGAATGAACACCAACTTCTTTGAGTGCATGTTTAAGTTCTTTTAATAAGTGAGCGACTGAGTGTGGTGAACCGCTCGGTGAGCGCCAGACACACCCAAAAAATGGCGATCGAATGCGCTGGAATAGTCTGACTCGAGAAGGTCATGGCCAGGAAAAACGCAACCACCCACGCCAAAATTATCGCTACTTCCGGAAGACGCAAAAAGGTATTCGAACTAACCAAAAGAAGTACAGCCAATATTATTGAACCCCACGGTGATGCCAACAATGACTGCCAGCACATGCGTATATTGATACTTGAGGGACTCAAGCTAGCGCCAGGCTGGCTCATCATGAAAATTCGATTGACTTCGTTACTACATTACTGGCAAGCGCCCCATCAAGATAATTCCAGGTTACCTGCCTCAGCGCCTCCAATTGTTGATGACTGTGCGTAAAATTGATGGGTTTTACGACAACCGAGTTGACATCACTTAAGCTGCTCACCAGACGATCGGCCAAACCGACTTTATCCAGGAGCCCCTTGATTCTGTTCAATCCACTTTCCGGCAATGCGGTAACAAATGGAATACCAAAATTCAAGGCAAAGGCGGTGCCATGGAACGAATTAGTGATCACAAAGGAGGCATTGGCGAATAGCGAAACATAATCAACCGGACTGGCATCCATTATGTGCCGATCGCTTTTGTAGCCCAGGAATGGGTCTTGATCGATCGCCACAACTCGGAACCCTAAAACACTCTTTATTCTGTTGATGGTCTCCCGGACCAGTGTATTTTTCTTCAGGGTATAAACGAGAATGTATTTATCATCGTTGCCTGGCGCCTGACTGGAAAGCTGCAGGCTCTGCATCCACTCTTGCTTGTTAAGCATTAAGGTGGGGTCGAGGGTATGATCAATCTTTTGATTACCCAACATACTGCGCAACCTTTGCGCCGTGTCCTCCTCCCGAACGGAAATACTGTCAAAGGTCGACAACGCCTTTCTGACCTTGAGTTCCTCCTCGTCGGAATAGCGGTAAGAGCCCGAACTTGAGGAAAACGAAATCTTCTTTTTCGCTCGAGAAAACGCCAGCATATAGTTCAGGTCCAGCTCGCCCGTAATCATCGGATTCCATATCTGGTCGCTGCCACACACCACACAATCAAAATCACCGGACAGGGTTTGAAGTGCTTGAAAATCCTGGCATGCAGAGGTCAGCTTGTAGTGAGCCCGCATAAACTCTCTAAATTTCGCGATCAACCTCCTGCGAGGAATAATTCGAAAAAAGTCCTTACCGGCTCTCAAAATACTGCGCGGGTTACTGTCAACCCGAATCAGTTTCAACGTATTTTCTAACTCTTTGCTTTTGTAATCGATGATGTTGACATCACCATATTTCGATAGCACATTCTGGCTGGCAAGCGCCTGTAGTGTTCCGCCATAACTGTTGGCATGGTGTATGGTGATCAATGCAATTTTCAAGGTGCTGAATCCTTTGCGACTAAGGGTGAGTACTTACTGACCGAACAGCCTGGTATACACTTCACTGATGGGGCGACGTGACGAAGCACAGACCGTGTTTTGCTCGTTCGGATAACCGATCGCCACTGTCGGTGGTCCTAAGTAATTTAGGCATGGGGCGCAGCACCTGCTATCGGAACTTTATTCTTGAAAACCAACCGTTGGGCGCCATAAAAATATAACGATAACAGCAGTAGGTTACTGACCACAGTCGCAACCGCGGCACCACGCAGGTCAAAGCGAGGGATTAAGGCCAGGTTGAGCAATACATTGATGATCGCAACCATCGCCATGTATTTAACTTTCACTTTCATGTGTTCTTGGGTCACCAATGTGGCGCCAGCACTGAAGGCCAGAAAAATAATAGGTGCCGACAGCGAAAGAATTTTCAAGATCGACGCAGCGTCTCGATAAGCCTCACCAAACAGCAACGGCACGGCCCAATCCGCACAGACCAGAATCACCAACATGGCCAGCGTTCCAAGCAGCAGCATCAACCAGTTGCCCTTTCGGTATATCTGATAAAACATTTCTCGATCATGGTTCGCCCAACGATGCATCTTGGGTAGCAGGAACCGCTGATAAATCACGCTCGGAAACAAATACACGGCGGTCATGATGGTGAACGCAACGCTGTAGATACCGGCAGAGCTGTTACTTGAGAGATGTTTGAGCAAGATAATGTTGCTTTGAAAATAAATCAGATAAGAGAACGCAGCGACACCGAACGGCCAACTGGCGCCGGCAACGCTTAACATGCTCGGGTTCGCCGACGGAGTTGCGAATTCAGGGGTCACTTCGTGGCCTTTCAGGGCCAACTTTCCACCTGTCATGTGCAGTAACTGGGGAACGGCCAACAAAAAAAACACCACTGCAATGACCGAGAAAAATATCGCGTAGTATTCCGCGGCGATCGGCGTAGCACTCATGACCGTCGTGACGAAGACCATTGAGCAACGAAGAAAATGCGGAAAAAACTGCCAAAGCGCCAGATGCAAATATTTTTCTTCAAGCTGAAACTTGCTGCTCACCAGTTCTACCGACAGCTGACCGAGTATGTACAGGGACAGGATCAACAGCAGGTTCTGCGTTAACCGGTCATGGCTGGAATAAAGCGCCCACGCCACAATGGAGCAGATGAGAAACAGAGTACTTAAGGCAATGAACTGAAATGACGGCTTCAACCAGCGTTGCGCCGCCCAGCCCTCTTGGCCAAAAGCCTTGAGCCAATACTGCGATATCCCGAAACCCGCCAGGGGCGCGAATAGCGTGATGGTGCTGAGTGCTGACGAAAAAGCGCCGAAATCATTGCTACCCAACTTTCTCGCCAGGAATACCTGAGTGAGAAAAGCGAACCCGGCTCCCGCCAGGGAACCGACCCAGAGGAGCGATATAGCCTTGAACGCTGTGGTTTTATTCATTGACCTGCCATTCGCAATCACGCTACCGCCCCAGGATTTTTCGTCATTTTCCTCAGGACGTGGTGTTTCCATGAAATATCGGTTTGATCATGCCTATTGGCTTTTGATCCGGCGTAGCAATAACGATAAAAACTCAAGAGCAACAACAGCGGCGTCAAAAATCTGAACTTATGACGCGACCTCTTCAATCCCCATCAGTTTCTGTCGGAGGCGTAGGCATAGTGGTAATAACCATAATCACTGTAGCCATACTTGTTGGAAGCCTTTCTCTCCACGCCATTGAAAATCGCACCTTTAATGACAACGCCATTCTGGGTGAACCGGCGCACTGTCAACTCGATTTCTTTCGCCGGGTTCAGGCCATAGCGCGTCACGATCAGATTGGTCCCGGACAGACGCCCGACGATCGCCGCATCTGTCACTGCCAGTAGTGGCGGTGTATCGAGAATCACCAAATCATATTGCTCACTCACCTGCTCCAATAGCGCGCTGAAATTGGCGTGCATCAGTAACTCGGAAGGATTGGGCGGGATCTGGCCTCGACTGACAAAATCGAAGTTGTCGATTGGGGTCTTGTGGATGGCGGTGGCCACATCACAGCGTCGGGCCAGAACATCGGAGAGCCCATTGTCTGAAGAAACACCTAACACTTTGTGCAAATAGCCTTTGCGCATGTCGACATCGATCAACAATACCCGCAGCCCGGTCTGTGCTATCACCACCGCGAGGTTGACCGAGACAAACGTTTTGCCCACCTGAGGGCTGGGCCCGGAAATCATCAAGCGGTTATTGTCGGCCTCATGCATGGCGAAGTGCAGACTGGTACGCAAACTGCGCAATGCCTCGATTGCCAGATCGGTAGGATGAGTGACGGCCAGCAATGAAGCCCCATTGGAACGCCCTCGTCCGCGGGAGACTTTATCTTCTTCGGCTTTCTGCAGAGTGCTGTAGGGAATCGACGCATAGACCGGCAACCCAAGTTGCTCGATGGCTTCCGGACTCTCCAGCCCGCGGTTCAGTGCCTTGCGTACCAGCACCAGGGCCACCGCCAGGAAGCCGCCAAGAATAGTGGCGATCAATACAATCAAGGCTTTTTTCGGCTTGACCGGTTTGAGGAAATTGACGTCCGCCGCGTCGATCAGACGCACGTTACCGACAGTCCCCGCGCGCATAACATCCAGCTCCTGAGACTTGTTCAGCAACTGGGTATAAATGGCCGTACCGACCTCTACATCCCGGGTAAGGCTCAACAGTTCCTGCTGAGTGGAAGGAAGCCCTTCCACCTTGCTCGCCAAACTTTTCTGCTTGCTGCTCAACTCACCGATCTGGGTCAACAATGCTCGATAGGCAGGATGTTGACGGGTAAACTTGCGGTCCATCTCGGCTTGCTGCAACTTCAACTCGGAAATACTGGTATCGAGCCCGACTATTTGATCGAGAATGGCTTTGGTTTCAAGCGTGATGTCCACAGACTTGCTGCGCGTCTGGTACTCATTCAACGCATTTCCGGCTTTTTCCAGGTCCTTCTTGACCTCCGGAAGTTGCTCTTTGAGAAACGCCAGGCTCTGCGCTGCCTCTGCTGAAGTGCGCTCTACGTTTTGCCGAACATATATAGCTGCAATTTCATTGAGTATGTTAATGGCCTGATCCGGATCGGTACTTTCCAGTGCCAGACCGATCATGCCCGAGTCTTTTCCGCGCTCGACTACATCCAGAGCCTCTTGATAGTCGAGGATACTGGTCAGGCGGGAGTTACGAATAATACGGAAGCGGGTTCCAGGATTGGCGTGCATTTCCTCTATTTGAAACGTTACGCCATTTTGCTCGAAAAGCTCTCCGGCCCGACTGGCGGCCAATAGGTTGTCATCTTCATCCACCAACGTGAAGTGACCATTTTCACCCGCGGTCAGGGTCAATTTCTTGCCCAGTTGCGAGTCGGGAGATCCAGTTTGAATATCTTCAGCGACTCCCCTCCCCAGGCGAAACTGTTCAACCCCAACAAGGGGTCGGCTATTTCACCGGGATTTTTATCCTGGAATCGACGCGCCAGGAACTCACCGAAAACCGGGAAATACTTCGGCTGTATGACAATATCAAGTTTCAAGTTATCGACAGTTTTACCAATCACGGAGCGGGACTGGATCAACTCGATTTCGGTGGCCGAAGGAGACTCCTTGCCCAGCATGCTGCCGATATCCGAAAAACCCAGCAAGTCGTTCTTCTTCGCTTCGACCTGTAACAGCGCATTCGCCTGGTATACCGGTGTCGCCAGCACCGCATACGCGGCCCCGGCCACCATGAAGGCACCGGTAATCGCACCTATCAGCCATTTATGGTCGATGAGTGTTCCAAACAGGCCGAGAAGATCAATCTCGTCATTGTCGTCGTCCCGCACGTTGACTACCGGTGCTTGCTGCATAAGTCGGATTCTTTGCCTTGATTACGATTCAAAAAGGAAGTGGCCATCAGCGTGCCAGACGCTGTGCCCATGCGTGTACGGCTTCTTCGATCAACGCATAAGCGTGCACAAAAGCAGGTTTGCCTTGACGGTAGGGGTCGCTGATCTCTCGATCGTCCTGCCATTTGCCCAACAACAAGACTTTGCCCCGAGCTTCAGGGGCAATGTTGAGCACGCCACTGACATGCCGCCGCTCCATCACCAGAATCAAGTCCGCCTCACTGACGGCTTGAGAAGTGAGCTGAACGGCCTGGTGCTCATGGGGCAGATGACCATGCTCCGTAAGTACGGCGTGTGCTGCCGGCTCGATGGGCTTGCCCGTCAGGGCGGCAAGGCCGGCTGAACTGACCTGAATATCGGAATGGACGAGTGCCCCGCGCAGCAAATGCTCCGCGGTGGGACTGCGGCATATATTGCCAACACAGACAATCAAAACCCTTTTAAGCAAGATGACCTTCCCCGTCTTGTCAACATTGGCGGTGACCTAGCACTTGCCGAACATAAGAGCTTTAAATTACGAATGAGCCCGGGCACTTATAATGGCCAGGAACTGCGACTGAAACTTTCAAACAATCAATGCGTATTTATTACCATGACGTTTGAACAGCCCCCAACTTTTTATCCAGACAAAAAATAACACCACACTCTCCAGAGTGTGAAAATAACAGTTATCGAATTTATCCAGACAATTTCTAACAGTTGTCGTTTTATGGCGACCGTTCAATCTAAATTACACTGAAATAGAGAATGGCTAATGTATAGCCGTTCCGCTAGTGCATTGCCAGGGTGTCGAACATTTGGTTAGTAGTTGGGTAAGGGACGCCTTGGGCAATAACTCTATGTACAGCGGGTTACGTCACGAGCATGCCGTGGAACAACCGGTCATGCTCGCCGGCCAATCGGCTGCTCGATGTCTCCCCTGCCCACGCCTGGCGAGAAGCATGGCGTGCAGACCATTCGCAGCCCCTGGCGCGTTGCGAACATTTTTCTCGAGTGACCGGGCCGCTTCGAGCCCGCACTCCCCAGCGTGACCGGTTCGGCCAGCCTGGATCGAACCTTTCCTACTGCCATTAGCCACTCCATCAGTCTACTTTCAAGGACGCTTCCATGATTCGTAAATGCCTGTTCCCCGCCGCCGGCTATGGAACCCGCTTTTTACCCGCCACCAAGGCCATGCCGAAGGAGATGCTGCCGATCGTCAGTAAGCCGCTGATCCAGTACGCCGTCGAGGAAGCGCGTGACGCCGGCCTGCAACACATGGCCATCGTGACCGGTCGCGGCAAGCGCGCGCTGGAGGATCATTTCGATACCAGCTACGAGCTGGAGCACCAGATTCGTGGCACCGATAAGGAAAAGTTCCTGCACGGCACTCGCGAGCTGATCGATACCTGCAGCTTTTCCTACACCCGTCAGGTGGAAATGAAAGGCCTGGGACACGCCATTCTCAGCGGCCGCTCGTTGATCGGTGATGAGCCATTCGCCGTGGTGCTGGCCGACGACCTGTGCCTGAACCTGGAGGGGGATGGAGTCCTGGCGCAAATGCTCAAGCTTTATGAGCAGTTCCGCTGTTCGATCGTGGCGATCCAGGAAGTACCCCGCGAGCAGACTCAGAAGTACGGCGTGATTGCCGGCGAGTTGATTCGCGAGGGGATTTACCGGGTCAACAGCATGGTCGAAAAACCCCGTCCGGAAGACGCTCCGTCCAACCTGGCGATCATCGGTCGATACATTCTGACCCCCGACATCTTTGACCTGATCGCTGACACCGAACCTGGCAAGGGCGGTGAAATCCAGATCACCGATGCGCTGATGAAGCAGGCCCAGAACGGCTGCGTGCTGGCTTACAAGTTCGAGGGTCGACGCTTCGACTGTGGCGGTGCTGAAGGTTATATCGAAGCCACCAACTTCTGCTTCGAGCATCTGCATCAAAACGCCCTGTGATGTTGCTGTCCCCCGATATGGTCTTTATCACCTTATGGACGAAGCCTCTATGAATACGTTGAGCGGTTTCAAGGCAGATGACAGTCGCCACCCGTATAGCGCTGACCTTAAGCACAACCTCGCGTACCGCATCGTGCGCGCCTATGCGTCGGAACTGATTTCCCCTCGCGTGAGAAAACCACCGGTACTGCTGGTGGAACGCATCGGCGCGTTTCCCTCCTCCGGGGAAATCCGCCGCCAAGTCAAGGATGGTCCGGCGCTGCTGGCGAGCATCAAGCAGCGTTACGCCCGCGACGCCCTTGACCTCAACGAGAGCAGCGGGCTGAACCTGGTCTTTGCCGACTGGCGCTTCAGCTTGCGCCTCTCGGGCGAGGGTTGCGTAGCTTGCCTGACCGTGGAAAGTCGGGGCGACAGCTCACTCCTGCAGCGCAAAACCGCCGAGCTGCTGGAGCAGATCGATGCAGGGAGGGCATTTGAATGAACGCGATTGCCGAACACGCCACCAAAGCCTGGTACCTGGTCCAGTGCAAGCCCAAACAAGATGAGCGCGCCGAAGAACATTTGCAGCGCCAAGGCTATGCCTGCTTTCGCAAGACCTACAGACGTGAGCGCATGTTGCGCGGGCAACGTCGAGTGATCAGCGAGTCGCTGTTTCCGGGCTACCTGTTTATTCAACTGAGCCTTCAGGACAGCTGGGGTCCACTGCGCTCGACCCGCGGCGTTTCGCGGGTCGTCGGGTTCGGCGGTCAGCCACTGCCGATCCGCGATGCGCTGATCGACGAACTCCAGGAACCGGACAGCCAGGCGATCGTGACCACGCTGTTGAAACACGGAGATGCGGTGCGCATCACTGAAGGTCCGTTCTGCGATCTCGAAGCGGTGTTCCTGGCCATGGACGGCGAAGAACGGGTGCTGCTGATGATGAATTTACTGCAGCGTGAACAGCAAATCAGCCTGCCACTGGCGCGGGTCAACAAGCTTTAGATGCTTTTAGCTGCTCACACAAAAACGCCGCTCAACAACAAGCGGCGTTTTTTATCAACAGAGGAAAACCTACGCCCCTTCCGAGAGGTGATTCCAGTCCACCCAACCCAAAAACCACGTCGCCAGAATCAGTAAACCGAAGGCGATCCGGTACCAGGCAAACACCGCATAACTATGGTTGGCGATGAACTTGAGCAACCCGCGCACGGCAATCATCGCAAAGACGAAAGCGGCGACAAACCCCAGGGCAAACACCGGCAAATCTGCGGCCTGGAACAGGTCGCGATATTTATAGCCCGAGTACACCGCGGCCCCCACCATTGTCGGCATCGCCAGGAAGAACGAAAACTCGGTGGCCGTCTTGCGTGACAGGCCAAACAGCAACCCGCCGATAATCGTCGATCCCGAACGCGAAGTGCCGGGAATCATCGCCAGGCATTGTGCACATCCGACTTTCAAGGCATCGGTCCAGCGCATCTCGTCCACGTGATCGACCACTACCACGTGCTCGCGCTGTTCGGCCCACAACATGATGATCCCCCCGATCACCAGCGCCACGGCCACGGTGATCGGGTTGAACAGATACTGATGGATTTTATCGGCGAACATCACCCCCAGGACCACCGCCGGCAAAAAACCGATCAGCAAATTCAGAGTAAAACGTTGCGCATTACGCTGGGTCGGCAAACCCGTGGTGATGTCCAGAATCTTGCGACGGAACTCCCAGACGACCGCCAGAATAGCGCCCAACTGAATAATGATATTGAACGCCATGGCTCGCTCACCGCCAAAGTCGAGCAGGTCCGCGGCAATAATCTGGTGGCCTGTACTGGAGATCGGCAAAAACTCTGTGAGTCCTTCAACCAGCCCTAGAATCGATACTTGCGTGGTGGTCCAGAAGTCCATTAATCCCCCGTTAACCCCTTTCGGCTGAAAGGTCTGTTGTTGGTTCCGAGCAGCTGTCGGGTCAACGGAGAATTAAAACGCATTACCCGCCGGCTTGAGCCAAACGTTATAAAACGTCCATGACCAGGGCGATGACCACTTCTACGACTCCGTCCGCCTGCTACGCTTTGCGTTCATGACTGGAGGACTCGCCACTCATCGTCAGCTCGTTGACGTTTTGAGTTTGGACGCGCGCAATGTCTACCCCAAAAAATGATCGCCCGGAGAGAACACTCAACATGGCAAAGATCATAGTGCTCGCCGGTGATTTCCCGCAGTGCGATGGGGAGTATCACTCGGGAACCATCACGCTCAAAACAGCCCTTAAACCACGACAGGGGAAGAGTTTCTCCGTCTCGGAACTTAAGGATCTGACGGTCCAGAGCACGGACTCCAGTAAAAATCTAACGAGCGCCATCGGCTTTGGCATTGCGGGCGCTATGTTGCTGGGTCCGGTCGGAGCCATCGCCGGCTATCTGCTGGCCGGCAAGAGCACCGAGGTGACCTTCATGGCCACCCTGAAGGGCGGCGCCAAGCTCCTGGCAGCAACCGATAGCGATACCTACCGGGATATCTCGGAACGTGCCCTCAAAAAGTCCCGCACCAGCCGCCGAGACGCGCTTTGCGAGTCATTTGATAACGGATTCATTCACTGATCCGCTGACCCCTTGCCCCCGCGCCCACGGATTAGATCGAGCTCATCCTTGAGCCACTTATGGCTCGAAAAACAAACTGATCAACTCTTCAGCAATGCTGGGAATCTGATAAGTGTTAAAGTTGGCATATGACGATATAGTTAATAAGTAAAGCGTTGCGCTAGCAAGATCGGGGCGGCGCGAATGCAACGGCGGCTTTAACTGCTACTCCCGTAAAGGCACCACTTTCAAGGCCAGTGCCGCTATCTTTTAAGAAGAATGTAGACTTTTTTTAACATTCGTATGCCTTTGCATGTGCTGCCCATATGATGTAGCTAGCAGATCATGAGTCAGCGCAATCGAGCAACGAAGCGTTGGATTTCTAGTTGAATGGCTTGGCTCTAAAAGCTAGAGGGGATTATTTAGCATCATAATTGAGTGAGCGTCTTGCAAGTTGAGATTTATTAGTCGAGCGAGGATAAAGTTATCGCTTGATACTGGACCTCATGTAAATTCTTGAAATAAACCTTCACTTTAACAAGTGCTAATTCGGAAAAAAAATGAACGCGGAAAAATCGATCGAAAAAATCCAAAGCAGAGATGTACACTCAATGGACCAGGAACTGTTTGACGTGAGAACGTTCTTGATCCAAGAAGAAATTTGGTTTAAAGAAAACTACGACATAAAGTACGACACGTACTTTAAGTCCGGCGGATTAGTAAAGCTTTTCATCTGTCCCCAAACACGAGGAAAGATGAAAAAAATAATTGAAAAGCTAATTAAAAGCAAAGTCGCATACAAAGTAATTGGATTTACTTCCAATGTGCTATTTTTCGATCAGATCGAATACTCCATAATTTTATCAACGAAAAACCTGACCAGTATAACCAAGAAAGACGGTGTAGTTGAGGTAGACAGCGGTTATTCTTTGCAGGACTTTGTTCGCATTGCTGTGCTTGAAGAAGCAAACGGATTTGAGGGATTAGAAGGAATCCCTGGAAGTATCGGCGGCGGGGTATGCATGAATGCGGGTGCATACGGATATGCAATATCTCAAAACATCATATCAGTAGATTGCATAGATGAAAGTGGAAATGCAATAACACTGACAAAAGAAGAATGCGGCTTTAGCCATCGGAAATCCCTATTTCAAACTCGCGATCTTATAATCCTTTGCGCCCGCTTTAAATTCTTTAAAGGGAGCGCAAAAAAAATCGCGGACAATATCGAGACGTTCCATATTGCTCGCCACTCGTATCAAGAGTTTGTATATCCTAATCTAGGAAGCATGTTCTCCATAAGCGGCGACCCTTATGGTGCACTGCTTAAGCACGAAGGAAGAGTGGAGAGAGTCATTTATTACATATTCAAATTACTATATAAAAACCCAGTGGTAAAATTCATTAACAGGAAGAGACCTAGAAACACAGCAATGAATAGCTTGTTCTTTGACAGGTTCAAACACACGCAGTACACACCCTCTAATAAAAGTCTGAACATACTAATTAACGATGGAAAAACCTCAGTCGAATCGCACCTAAAATACATTATGGAGTTTGAGAAACGGCTAGGCGATCGATTTAGCATAGAAAACGAAATGATTATTGAGCCCGCCTATCGCGTAGAGAATGGGTTTAAGTCTAATCACGCAAAAATAATCAGTTTTCTATCATCAAAAACCAAGTAAAAATACAAATAACTCTGAAAAAATAGAAGCTGCCAGAGTCGGAATATCCTGTGAAAGATAGGTAAGATTGCATCAGAAGGATCTGATCAGGTGTTTATTCTACACATCCATAAAAAGCCGGGCCATTCAAGTCCGGCTTCATTTTATGCAGGCAGACACTGATATTCTGATTTAATATTTTCTACTATGAATGCCACAAAATATTTATTGGCTCTGCCACATTGCACTGCCAAAAACTCAGAAAACTCAGAAAACTCAGTATAAATGCTAAAAATACCGCCTATACGACCATTAGCCCCCTGCGATAGCCACAATAAAATCTTCCTACTTCAGGTACTTTCGAACCCCCTCCAGGTATTTAAATTGATGCTGCTTTGTTGGCTCTATATATGAACCCTCCCCGTACTCATTCCAACAGCAAATAACAACTGAGTTTAGCGTTTTATCGGGATATCTATTTAGAATACTCTTGGCTTTTTGTAAGTGTTCATAAAACTTCTCAGGCGTGCTTACTGATTTGTCATGACTTGGATCGACGCTACCCCCCCAAGGGGATCGATCCCAACCTGAAGTTAATGGCAGGATGTAGGGGATATTACTATTTTTGATAATCCACTTCCATGACTGAGCATAACCAGCGGCAAGATCCGGATAGCTGACAGATAGCTTCCTGCTTGATTTTTTTTCAGCAAACCCGAGGTGGTAGTTGTAAGCTGATAAGGCATCATATGTACTTCCTAAATCTGCAAAGTCCAAAAGTTTTTTATCTGCTGATGCTGAACCTATAAAGTATATACCTTTGTATCCAGCTTTTACCGCTGCCACTCGGGCGCGCTCAAGCAATTCTTTAGGTGTTGCTCCAAATGTTTTCGCGTCAGCGCTCAGTCGATCGTGAGAAAATACAAAAACCACCGGTTTGCCGTTGATTTTTTTGTACCGCTCGTTACCAAAATAATGAGTAATCCAGTAGTTGACGATTTCATCGAACTGCTGGTAACTGACTGGTGTTCCGGAGTGGTTAGCCCAGAGCAAGGAGAATCCAATGGAGGATGAGTTCGAATTTTTTATAAACGAATCAACCGCGTAAGTTGTATCCTTTACCCCACCATTCTTTTCCCAATACCAGTCATAAATGACATAATCAACTCCATATTTCTTCATCCATGTAATATACGTTTTGGTATATGTGTCAGTTCCTTCCTTATACCACCCCAATAACGGCTCCCTGTCCGAGTAAGGTTTAATTCTAGCCCAAGAATCGATGTTCGGCTTATTCCATCCAGGGTAGTAGAAAACACCTACATCAGTCGCCCCTGCGCCCCTGACGAATAACATCAAGCAAAAAGATATTGCCAAGGTGAAATATTTCATCGGGAGTCCTATAAAAATAATTGCCTATCAGAATCTTGACAAAACAATCAAGCTGATACCACCTGCAAACACAGACAAATACTAACATTTTTCATGCCGCGCCAAGAAAATAATGCAAAACTCAAATGGGACCTCTTGTTATTTACAAAACCATCGTAGAGAGAGAATGGCCGACTTTGACAGGGCACTGTTATTTTTAGTCACCTACGCACTCTCGCAACAAGGGTGTTTTTATGCTAAAAATTGCAATGGCTTTTATAATAGTCCTGTGGACTCCGAATCTGTTTATGCGTACTTGTGTGATTCAACTGACTGGTGGTTTTCTACTCCATTTCAAATCATGCCGAGACAGATGAGAACGTGATGTCAAAGATTATATCGTTTAATGTTCTGAATTTCGTGTCTTGCTTTTGATGAAAACCTTATCAGAAATACGAGGGCGATGCACTTGCTCAAGCGAATAAAGTCCATGAAAACTTCCTCCTGGGGCCCTCCTCACCATGCCCTTGCAACTAATTAAGAAAGTTAAAAAGCAGGAACATTATGACATCGTTACACGCCTATAGCATCCCGACCTCAAGACTATCAACTCGGTATGTGCTAGCTCTAATCATAGGCTTTACCGTAACTTTTAATAATATAGAGTGGTCCTTGGGTGGTAACACCTTGACCCTGGAACGGATACTATCCGTTCCACTCTTCTTAATCATTTGCGTATTGTTAATTGGATCAAAAATTCCGCTTAAACTTCCTAACACTGGATTGATTCTTCTTGTATGGATCGTGCTAACGTTTTTTTCATCTGCAATGGGTCCCGTTCCTACCTGGTCTCTCAAAATGTTCTTGGGACTTCTTTTTGCCATCAGCTTTTATTATATGACTATCTGGCTTAGGGCTAACCCATTCACCATATTTAAGTCTAGAGCTTTTTTATCCTTGGCGTGGTTTTGTGGGCCATTTCTTTCTATAGTTTACGTGGCGTCACTGCTTCACTTACAACTCCCCGAGGTTGCACTTCATTGGCTTCAAGAAGGGAGTGGTGGTACACGAATCAGAGGGGGTATAACTGAGGCTAATCTGTTTGGCGTGTTTGTTTCCCTCATAACGCTGGCTGTGGTTGCGCTTGGCAAAACCAAGAAGGTTTGGTGGTGGATTCTGGTCTTGGGACTGCATACTTCTTTGCTGTTTTCCTTCTCTCGAGCTCCTTGGATTTCCTATATATTGTCTGTCGGGATATATTATGCGCTGATTAAGCGAAGCCATTACAAGGCCAGAAGCTTCGTTTGGTACACGCTTGCGGCATTATTGCTGATTGGCCTTATAGTTGCAGCATCCTATTTTGTAATGGCCGAATTTGGCGACAATGAAATAATTGGCAGAACGCACTCTGTTAGAACAAGGTTTATCATGTGGGGGCTTGCCGCTGAGTCGATACTCAAGAACCCGTTCTTAGGAAATGGAATCTATAGCTTTAGTGAAATATATTCATTCGCTCCAGAATTAGTAGGTTCGGATAGCCATCGTAGCGCATGGATATCAAATCTACCTTTGGCGTTACTTCATGACACTGGTATTTTTGGCTTACTACTTTTCTTCTTTTTTATGATTTCTGTCATTCGACGTGGTTTAGTAGCTGTTCGTAAGGCCGCAGTAAGCCGGACGACTGATATTTATCAAGTAAAAATTGGTGCGGCGCTTGTAGCATTCTTGATGGCAATGGTCTTTTCAAGCCAGTCTATTCCGGCACACTCCATTGCCATTTTTTGGGTCTGTATAGCACTTACTGAGCGCTTTTCTACACTGAGTAACTCCTCATCTTTAAAGGACTAGCATATAAAGTAGAGAAAAATAGTTTTCTTTCATCTTTTTAATAATTGAGGTGCTAATTCCTGGCAGCAACCGATAGCGATACCTACTGGGATATCTCGGAACGTGCCCTCAAAAAATCCCGCACCAGCCGCCGAGACGCGTTTTGCGAGTCATTTGATAACGGATTCATTCACTGATCCGCTGACCCCGTGACCCCGTGACCGCGAAGATGTTGCAGGGCACTCGATACAGAACATGCTCTGTCGTACTGCCTACCCACTTGCCCACCCCCTTGCGATGCGCATTGCCCATGACGATCACATCGGCCCGGTGATGCGCTGCAAAGTCAGCCAGCGCTTTGCCGGGCGGGCCCGCAACGAAGTGTTGTCGCTCGGTGGGCACGCCAAAGTGGTCGGCCAATGCGATGAATGACTTATGCAGAGACCTGCGCACGTCACTGTTGAAGCCTGGCATCGTCACTGCACCCGCGCCTGCGTCGGCTATATGCGTCAGCGACAGATCATAGGCATGTAGCAAATGCAGTTCTGCGTTGCATTGCATGGCCAGTCCGTTCGCTGCCTGGATGATGCGGTCGTTGATGCCGGTGATCTGCGTCTCGGGTTGCGACGGATCGACCGCCGCCACGATCACCCGCGGCAGCGGACACCTGACTTCGCTGACCAGATGCACAGGCACCGGACATTCGCGCAACAGGTGCCAATCCAGAGGCGTAACGAAAACACGCTTGAGTGCAGACTCGTGCTGCACGTCCTTGATCACCAGATCCGGCTGCATTTCTGCCACGTGCCGAAGGATTTCTTGCAACGCGCTGCGGGTTATAAGCACTTCGGTGCTCACCGTGACCCCGCGCCCGCGTATCAGATCTGCTTCATCCTTCAGCCACTTTTCGTTCTCTTGCTGACAGGCCTCACGAAACCGCGCACCGGCGCTCATCAAACCCAAAAGATGAGAGTCTTCGATAAACACCGTGATGTGCAGCGCGGCGCCAGTGGCTTCGGCAATGGCGACAGCTCGTTCCAACGCCGGGGTGTGACGCATGGCTGGGCCGGCTATCAGAAAGAGTCGTTGATATTGGCTCATGTAACACCTCCAAACGTTCCGGGATATCTAACTCCCCCCAACGCTCTCGCCTGTCAAACCACCGACGATTGGCTATCGCCTCAACTAACGGGATCGACACTATCAATATACGCCTTGATTGAATAAGCGAGTGATAGAGGTGCCACGTCACACCGAATCCGATGTTCCGGATTCGGTGATGACCCAACGCTACTTCTGCGCGTATTTCGTGCCGTGCGAATCGTTAAGCTGTGCCTGCATCAACCCCCACTCACGCTGAATGATCGAGTAAGGAATAAAGATACTGATCCGTTCAGCGCCCTTTACCCCAGGGTGAAAACTCACATCGTGAAGTGTGGTGGAGAAGAATCCGACATTAATACCGACAATGCTGCCGTCATTGGCGATAACCGGCCCACCCGACATCCCCTTGATCATCGGGGCATCATGGATGGCATAGCGTTCGCCGCT
Source organism: Pseudomonas sp. B21-019 (assembly GCF_024749225.1). Lineage (NCBI taxonomy): Bacteria > Pseudomonadati > Pseudomonadota > Gammaproteobacteria > Pseudomonadales > Pseudomonadaceae > Pseudomonas > Pseudomonas sp. B21-019. The sequence continues at coordinate 2,076,185 of NZ_CP087193.1, read as the reverse complement.
GCCTTCATCACTGTTGATGAAAGGCGCCGGATACACCTTGCCTTGCCCGCTGACCGTTGTCATATACGGGCTCGTTCCCACGGCAGTGATGTGCTCACCCACGCGCGGTGCGCGCCATGACGGATAATGGCCGTCGGCCTTGTGCTTGATGAAGACCAGATCGCAACCGGTGCTGCAGCTGTATATCACGTTGCGAATGAGTGGGGTGTGGCGGGTGGTGACGGCGTAATCCTCGTTCCATTGCACAGCCGAGGCCGTGTACAGATAGGGCAAGGGAAAGCCTGAGAAGACTGAGAAATATGAATCATTGGCAGGTCCCGACAAGTCGGGTTTTACCATACCGTTGCATCCTGCAATACCAGCTCCTATTAAAAAGTAGGCCATGACTTTAATCATGATGCTCACCGACTTATAAGGAGATTTTAGTTTTTGTTGTGTCAGGTTTTTAGTGATCAGGTTGTTGTAGTTATTCCTCGCCGCCTGTTCTGGTGGGTAATGTATGGCTTAGGTTGTAAGCGTGTGTATGAATTAATTGCGCTAAGAACAATCGCTTTTCGTTACATATAAAAAATTTCAAATATTTGGCGCCTGAAAAATGTCACACGCGCCAAAATAAATATAAATGGAAGTTGCACTTAATAAGTGTAAAACGCGTGAAACAGCACTTTTAGAGCGATTTAGAGCACGTTGGAATGCCGCGGCAACCTAACAGAAATCAGTGCCGCGAAAATAACAAATGCGCTGGATATCCATAAACACGCTTCCAGCCCGAAGACCTGAAAAACCCAACCGGAGAGCACGGTGCCGATCAGCCGTCCCATGGCGTTGGACATGTAGTAGAAGCCCACATCCAGCGATACGCCGTCTTCCTTGGCGTAGGACACGATCAGGTAGCTGTGCAGCGAGGAATTCACCGCGAACAACGCACCAAAGATCATCAAACCGCCCAACAGCACCCACTGCGGCGACAACCCGGTGTTCAGCCCCAGCGCGATTGCCGCTGGCAGGCCCGCCAAGGCAACCGCCCAAAGAAACGCCGCGCGACCATCCGGGACATGCCCTCGTTGCTTGCCGGTGATCCGCGGCGCGAGCGATTGCACGATGCCGTAGCCAATCACCCAGGCCGCGAGGAATCCACCGACCTTCCAGAAGTCCCAGCCAAAAACGCTGCTCAAGTACACCGGTAAAGCCACGACGAACCAGACATCGCGGGCACCGAACAGGAACATCCGTGCCGCCGACAAGATGTTGATGGCCCGGCTCTTGGAGAGGATGTCGCGGAACCTGGGCTTGGCTTTCGCCTTGCCCAGGTCCTTTTTCAACAGGATCAGGCTGCCGAGCCAGATCAGCGAAAGAACGCCTGCCATAGCCAGCAACGCCCCTCTGAAACCGATCAGGGCGAGCAATGCCCCGCCGAGAAAGAAACCGACGCCCTTGAGGGCATTCTTCGAGCCGGTGAGGATCGCTATCCATTGATAAAGCGTGCCCTGTTGCCCGTCGGGCACCAGAAGTTTGATCGAGCTTTTGGCGCTCATCTTGTTCAGGTCTTTGGCAATCCCCGACAGCGCCTGAGCCCCCATCACCCAAGGGATCGTCAGCCAGGTGACTGGCACCGTCAGCATCAACAGCGCCACCACCTGCATCCCCAGCCCGATGTTCATGGTCCGGTTCAACCCCAGTCGCGCGCCGAGATAACCGCCCAGCAGGTTGGTGATCACGCCAAAGAGTTCGTAGAACAGAAACAACGCCGCGATTTGCAACGGGCTGTAGCCCAACCCGTGAAAGTGCAGCACCACCAACATGCGCAAGGCACCGTCGGTGAGGGTAAAAGCCCAGTAATTGCCCGTAACAAGCAGGTATTGCCGCACTGACGGCGCGAGGGCTGACAAGGCTTTCATCAACGCTCCTTAAACGGCCAGACCGACCATCCTGGCCAATTCGACGGTGCGGTTCGCGTAACCCCATTCGTTGTCGTACCAGGCATAGAGTTTGACCTGGGTGCCGTTGATGACCATGGTCGACAGCGCATCGATGATCGATGAGCGCGGATCGGTGCGGTAGTCGATGGACACCAGCGGACGCTCCTCGAAGCCGAGGATGTCTTTGAGTTCGTTCTCGGACGCGTCCTTGAGAAACCGATTCACTTCGTCAACCGTGGTGACGCGCTCGACCTCGAACACACAATCAGTCAGCGACGCATTGGCCAACGGTACGCGCACCGCGTGACCGTTCAGACGCCCGCGCAGCTCAGGGAAAATTTCCGCGATGGCGGTGGCCGAACCGGTGCTGGTCGGGATCAGGCTCATGCCCGAAGCCCGCGCACGACGCAGATCCTTGTGGGGTTGGTCGAGAATGCTTTGGGTGTTGGTCAAGTCGTGAATGGTGGTGATCGAGCCGTGGCGAATGCCTAGCGCTTCATGGATCACCTTGACCACTGGCGCGAGGCAATTGGTGGTGCACGACGCAGCGGTAACGATGCGATGTTCCGCCGGATTGAACAGTTGATGGTTGACGCCCATGACGATGTTCAGCGCGCCCTCTTCTTTCACCGGAGCGCTGACCACCACGCGCTTGACGCCCTGGTCGAGGTACGCCTGAAGCACCGCGACAGTCTTCATCTTACCGCTGGCTTCAATCACCAGATCGCAGCCCGACCAATCGGTATCGGCAATCGCCTTGTTGGCAGAAACCTTGATGCGCTTGCCGTCGATGACAATACAGTTGCCCTCGGCGCTGGCTTGATCATTCCAGCGGCCATGCACCGAATCGAAATTCAGCAGGTGCGCATGCGTCGCCGCGTCGCCTGCCGGGTCGTTGATCTGCACGAACTCAAACTCCGGCCAGTGCCAGGCGGCGCGCATGGCGAGACGACCGATGCGGCCAAAACCATTGATGCCCACTTTGATAGTCATGTCGAGGTGCTCTGTAGCGGTTGTCAGGGAGGGTGCTTTGGCAATCATCAAGCCGGACAGCAGGCGGCTGCCCGTTCAGGACGGTCGCCCATTTGTGCAAGGCGTTTGGCATCGGGGCTCAACCAGTGCGTGTTGGCTTCGAGTGCCACGATCAGCATCTGATTCACCCAGTCAGGAAGAGTCGGGTGCAGTCGGTAGTAAACCCACTGGCCTTGTCGACGGTCCACCAGCAATCCGCAGGTGCGCAACTGCGCCAGGTGCCTGGAGATTTTCGGCTGGCTCTCGTTCAACGCGCAGGTCAACTCGCAAACACACAACTCTCCCTCACGGGCGATGAGCAGCATCATGCGGACGCGGTTGTCGTCAGCCAGGCATTTGAAAACGGTGGTCGGCGTCAGAGAGTCAGACATTTCGGTTCTCGCTGGTTTGGGCTATGCGTCACAACGGAGCATCAGCTTATATGCGCTTGGCCGAATATATGTTTTTCCGTATGTGCGGTAAAGCACCAACAGTCAGTGTGTCGACTTCATAGCTGAATGATATTTATTTACTTACAAAAGGTAATCGTTATCATTAGCGCCATAACTAAAAAGGAGCTCATGGTGGCTTTACCGCGCATTTACCCAGCCTCTCTCTCGCTGCTGGGGCTGTTGGCAGTCCCCGATTTACAGGCAGAAACCCAATCGGCAGTCACCCTGCCTGCCACCGCTGTGACCAGTGATTACAGCGAACAAAGCTACAGGCCGACCGACAGCCGCAGTGCGCTGAAGATCGATGCCCCGCTGCGCGACATTCCGCAAACGGTGAACGTGATCCCGCAGAGCGTGATCAAGGACCAGGGCGCGCAATCGATGGAAGACGTGCTGAAAAACGTTCCTGGCATCGGTCTTTCCAACGGCGATGGCCAGCGCGATCAGGTCACCATTCGCGGCTTCAGTGCGATTGGCGACATGTACGTCGACGGTGTCCGCGACGACGCGCTGTACTTCCGCGATCTGTCTAACGTCGAGCGGGTGGAAGTGATCAAGGGGCCGGCAGCGGTGCTCTATGGCCGCGGTTCATCCGGTGGCCTGATCAACAGCATCAGCAAGAAACCCAACTTCACCCCCAAGCAGGAAGTGGGTGTCAGCTTCGACAGCGAAGGCAAAAAGCGCACGCAGTTCGACGCGGGCTGGGCCGATCAGCAGCAAAACGACAAGGCCTTCCGGGTAACTGGCGCTCTGGAGAACAGCGACACCTTCCGCGATGACGGTTACATCGACCGCAAGGCCATTGCACCTTCGGCCTACTTCAAGCTCTCCGATGATCTTGAGCTGAATCTGGGCGCCACGTACCTCTACGATAAACGCCTGATCGACTTCGGCATCCCCGCGCTGGGCAACCGTCCGGTCAATGTCGACCGGGACAAGCGCTTCGGCGCCGCCGACCCGGATGATGATTACACTCGCAGCGAAGTGTTCTCGTTCACGGCGGGCGTCGACTACCGCCTCAACGACGACTTCACCCTGAGCAACACCAGCCGCTACTACCACTACGACCTGGATCGCAACAACACCCTCGCCGACTCCAGCCCGACACGCTTCGTCACTGCCCCCAACGGCGAATTGCTGGTCAAGCTCAACCGCGGCAACGTGCAGCGCAAGGAAGACGGCTGGTTCAACCAGACCGAACTCAAGCAACAGGCCACGCTCGCCGGGATGAACCACAACCTGCTCTATGGTGTGGAACTGGGGCGCCAGGTCAAGGATCAATCCGTCTTCAGCCAGAACAACGTAGCGCGGGTTCCGGTGTACCGCGATGCTCTGGTCGACGTACCGTTCCAGGCCAATCGGCAAACCGCCAAGGGCACCAATACCCAGGACACGGCCGGTTTCTACGTCCAGGATCTGATTGAACTGACCCCGCACTGGAAAGCGCTGCTGGGCGTGCGCTATGACGTGTTCGACCAGGAATATTCGGATGACCTGACCCGCGCCACCATGTCTCGAACCGACAACACCTGGAGCCCGCGTGCAGGCCTGGTCTACCAGCCTGATCAGGTCCAGTCCTACTACATTTCGGTGAGTCGCTCTTACCAGCCGTCTTCCGAAGTCTTCGCCCTGAGCACCACCAACCAGGACCTTGAACCGGAGCAAACCACTAACTTCGAAATCGGCGGCAAGTGGGACCTGCTCGACAATCGCCTGGCGTTGACGGCGGCGCTGTTCCGCCTGGAACGCACCAACATGAAAACCACCGACCCGGCGAACCCGACCAAACTGGTCCTGTCGGGCGAGCAGCGCACCGACGGCCTGGAACTGACCGCCAGCGGGCAGTTGAGCGACAAGTGGCAGGTCTATGCCGGCTACGCCTTCCTGGATGCCGAGATCACCAAGTCCAACAGCCGTACCAACGGCGTCGCCAACGAAGGCCAGACACCGACCCTGACCCCGCGTCACAGTGCCAACCTCTGGCTGGTGCGCTCGCTGACCAACACCTGGCGTGTCGGCATGGGCGCGAACTATGTCGATGACCGCTACACCGCCCTGGACAATCAGGTGGTCATGCCCGCTTACACCACCGTGGACGCGGCATTGCTCTATAACCTGCCGAAGTGGGACATGGCGCTGCGTTTGCGCAACGTCTTCGACAAGGACTATTACGCCTCGGCCCATGGCTCCGTGGACCTGATCACCCCCGGAGCGCCACGGACCCTGGAGTTGAGTACCAACTACCGGTTCTGACTGAACACCTGAAATCAAACGCCCTTGCCGGTCAGGTAAGCAAAATACCCGTGGGAGCGAGTCTGCTCGCCCCCACGCGTTTTGCGCAGTTTACTGACAGGCATTCGTTTTAAAGCGGGCAGACTGCGATAACTGCACCATCAGTGCTTGGGGTGGTCATCTGCACAGTCCAGCCTGGGGCAAAAACCAAGTCGTGATACTCAACGATGGCACTGATTTCGGAGCAAAGTTTTTTGGCCTCCTCCGGAGAGTGATCTACATCGATGTTGACCGAACGATTCTCGGCTGAGTATTCGCTAGCCTGGGTCAAGTTCATCGTGTCATTCCCATCCAGTATTTTGCTGAGCAGTGAGGCGTTCTCGACGGACTCGTCCATACCGCTGGAATAAGCACATTGAACAGCCACAATCGTCAGTAAAAAAAACAGACCCGCTGCGTATTTGTTTCTCACATCCATGTTCCTTGAAGTCGGGATTGGTCGAGCCTGCACTGCGTGGCGAAGCGATCCGGGGTACAGCATACGTCCTGAGGTTCATACGGCCCAAGGAAGATCAGCGAAAGGATTTCGTATACCCTATCGCTATCTCACTTCAAACGATCGCCGCCGTGAACCTACCCAAACTCAACGCTCCCGACCTTGGCAATACGCCTTCGACCTCGGAAATCATCACCCGTCATCTGCGCGACGCGATCGTCGCCGGGCATTTCGCCGAAGATGAGCCGATTCGCCAGGACGACATTGCCCGCCAGTTCAACGTCAGCAAGATTCCGGTGCGCGAGGCCCTCAAGCGGCTGGAGGCCGAAGGGTTGGTGATGTTCCAGCGCAATCGCGGGGCGATGGTCACGCGGGTTTCCGATGCCGAGCTGGCGCAGATGTTCGAAGTGCGCATGTTGCTGGAAGACAAAATACTGCGCCTGGCCATCCCCAACATGACCGAAGAAACCTTCGCCCGTGCCGAGCGTATCTGTCAGGAATTCATCGGCGAGGACGACGTGGGCCGCTGGGCCGAGCTCAATTGGGAGCTGCATGCCTGCCTCTACGAACCGGCACAACGGCCGTTTCTGGTCAGCCTGATTCGTTCGGTCAACGACAAGCTGGAGCGCTACCTGCGCATGCAAATGAGCCTGTCGGCTGGTAAGGAACGGGCCGATCACGAACACCGTGAGATCCTCGCGGCCTGTCGTGCCGGCGATGTGGAGCTGGCGGTGAAGCTGCTGGACGAACACATTGCCGGGGTCTGCAAGACCCTGTTCGAACACCTGCCCCACGCCCACTGACGGCTCAGGATGCTGTGCCGATTTCGTCATCGGCACAGGATAAATCCATCAAGCCGGCACCCCGCCGCACAGGCCACTCTTGCGTTCACTCATCTGAACGGACGTGGCCCTCCCATGAAACGCATCACCGTGATCGACTCCCACACCGGCGGCGAACCGACCCGCCTGGTGACCGCCGGTTTTCCTGACCTGGGCACCGGCAGCATGGCCGAACGGCGCAAGCGGCTGGCCGACCATCACGATCAATGGCGCGCGGCCTGCGTGCTGGAACCACGAGGCAGCGACGTACTGGTGGGTGCCCTGCTCTGCACACCTGTGGACCCGAGCGCCTGTGCCGGGGTGATTTTCTTCAACAACAGCGGTTACCTGGGCATGTGCGGCCACGGCACCATCGGCCTGGTGGCGTCGTTGGCGCACTTGGGCAAAATCGGCCCCGGCGTGCATCGTATCGAGACGCCGGTGGGGATGGTGCAGGCGACCCTGCACGAAGACCATTCGGTGAGCGTGCGCAATGTGCCGGCCTACCGTTACCGCAAGGCGTTGGTGTTGCAGGTGCCGGGCATCGGCCAGGTGGTCGGCGATATCGCCTGGGGCGGCAACTGGTTTTTCCTGATTGCCGAGCATGGCCTGAGGGTCGCCGGCGACAACCTCGACGCGCTGACCGCTTATACCTACGCCGTGCAGCAAGCGCTGGAAGCCCAGGGCATTCGTGGCGAAGACGGCGGGCTAATCGATCATATCGAGCTGTTCGCCGATGACGATCACGCCGACAGTCGCAACTTTGTCCTATGCCCCGGCAAAGCCTATGACCGCTCACCGTGCGGTACCGGCACCAGTGCCAAACTGGCGTGCCTGGCGGCGGACGACAAGTTGCAACCGGGGCAGATCTGGCGCCAGGCCAGTGTCATCGGCAGCGAGTTCGAAGGCTCTTATGAATGGCAAGGCGAGCGCATCGTGCCGACCATTCGCGGCCGTGCCTTTATCAGCGCCGAAGCCAGTTTGATCATCGAACAGGATGACCCGTTCGCCTGGGGCATTCGCCCATGAGCGAGGGCCTGGTGGCCGATGTGATCGTGATCGGCGCAGGCATCATCGGCGCCGCCTGCGCCCAGGCGCTGGCCCGTCGTGGCTTGCAGGTGCTGGTGCTGGACGCCGGCCTGCACGGTGCGACGGCGGCAGGCATGGGCCACCTGCTGGTGCTCGACGACAACCCGGCCGAACTGGCCCTGAGCCAATATTCCCTGCAACGCTGGCGCGAACTGGCGCCGGACCTGCCCGACGGCTGCGCTTACCGCAACAACGGCACACTGTGGCTGGCGGCCAACGCCGAGGAAATGGCGGTCGCCCACAGCAAATACCTGAACCTGAAAGCCCAAGGCGTGGCGTGCGAATTGATCAGCGCCAGCGCTTTGCGTCAGCGTGAACCGGAACTGCGCGAGGGTCTGGAAGGCGGCTTGTTGATCAATGGCGACGGCATTCTGTATGCGCCGGCGACGGCCCGCTGGATGCTCGACACACCGAACATCCGTCAGCACCGGGCGCGGGTCAGCGCCGTCGATGGTCACCGCGTTTGCCTCGATGACGGCCACTGGTTGCGGGCCGAAGCGGTGGTGTTGGCCAACGGCATTCAGGCCAACGAACTGTGCCCGGAATTGCCCATCGAGCCGAAAAAAGGCCACCTGCTAATTACCGACCGCTACCCCCGCACCGTCACCCACACCTTGGTGGAGCTGGGTTACGTCACCAGCGCGCACAACGCCACCGGCCCATCGACCGCCTGCAATATTCAGCCGCGCCCGACCGGGCAATTGTTCATCGGAGCCTCACGGCAATTCGGCACCACCGACCCGCAGGTCGAAGGCTGGATGCTGGCAAAAATGCTCAAGCGAGCCGCCGAGTACATGCCAGGGCTGGCCCGGCTCAACGGCATCCGCGCCTGGACCGGCTTTCGCGCCGCCAGCCCCGACGGCCTGCCGCTGGTTGGCCAGCACCCACAGCAGCAGGGTTTGTGGCTGGCGGTCGGGCACGAAGGGTTGGGCGTCACTACGGCCCCCGGCACCGCCGATTTGCTGGTGGCGCAGCTGTTCAACGAAACCCCGCCACTGGCCGCGCAACCCTATCTGCCCCAGCGTTTCCTCGGAGAACCCGCCTATGCCTGAATTACTGCTGGACGGCCGCGCCTTGAAGGTGGCCGAGGGCACCAGCGTCGCCGCAGCCTTGGCGCTGGGCAGCGACGGATGCACACGCACTTCGGTCAGTGGCCAACGCCGCGCACCGCTGTGCGGCATGGGCATTTGCCAGGAATGCCGGGTGACCATCGACGGCCGGCGACGCCTGGCCTGCCAGACTCTGTGCCGCGACGGCATGCAGGTGCAAACATGCCCATGAACGAATACGCCGATCTGCTGATCATCGGAGCCGGCCCCGCTGGCATGACCGCTGCTCTTGCCGCCGCCCCCAGTGGCGCACGCATCGTCATGCTCGACGACAATCCGCTGCCGGGCGGGCAAATCTGGCGTGACGGCCCTCAAGCCAATGTGCCCGATCAGGCCCTTCGCCTGCGTGAACGTTTGCAGGCTTGCAGCAACATCCGCCGCCACGCCGGCACTCGGGTGATCGCCAGTCCCGGTCCGAAACAACTGTTGGTCGAAAATGACGATGACGGCTGGCTGATCAGTTATCACCGATTGATTCTGTGCACCGGCGCCCGCGAGTTGCTGCTGCCCTTCCCCGGCTGGACGTTGCCTGGCGTGACCGGGGCCGGTGGCTTGCAGGCGCTGATCAAGGCGGGCCTGCCGGTGCAGGGTGAACGCGTGGTGATCGCCGGCAGCGGTCCGCTGTTACTGGCCAGTGCCGCCACCGCGAAAAAACACGGCGCGCAGGTCCAGCGCATCGCCGAGCAAGCCTCGCGCACCGCCGTCGCCGGTTTCGCCGCACAACTGCCCCGCTGGCCTGGCAAATGGCTGCAATCGTTCAGCCTGTTCGACCGCCATTACCGCACCGCGACGCATGTGCTGGCCGCCCTTGGCACTGACCGGCTGGAAGGTGTGCGCCTGCAACAGCAGGGCAAAATCATCGAACTGGCCTGTGATCGGCTGGCCTGTGGTTTCGGCTTGATCCCGAACATTCAGTTGGGTCAGGCACTGGGTTACGCCATCGAGGGGCAGGCGTTGGCCGTGGATGCCTGGCAGGCCAGTCGCGTCGATCATTATGCCGCGGGTGAATGCACCGGGTTTGGTGGCAGTGAACTGGCGTTGGTCGAAGGTGCCATTGCTGGGCACGCGGCGGTCGGTGACCTTGAAGCGGCACGCCAGTTGTGGCCACGCCGGGCACGCTGGCAGGGTTTCGCCAAGGCACTGAATCAGGCCTTCGCCCTCGACCCGCAACTCAAGTCCCTGGCCCGCCCCGACACCCTGGTCTGCCGCTGCGAAGACGTGCCCTACGGCGCATTGACCGGGCACACCGACTGGCGCGAAGCCAAGCTGGCCAGTCGCTGCGGCATGGGCGCCTGTCAGGGCCGGGTGTGTGGCGGCGCGGCGCAGCACCTGTTTGGCTGGCAACCCTCGGCGCCCCGCCCGCCCTTCAGCCCGGCCCGAATCGAGAGCTTGATGTGCCTGGACGACACCCCGCCAACCTGATTCCCCCTCGGGGGTTTCAGCCGCGCTGTCGAGCCTCTATGATCCCGGGGTCGCCCTCAGACCCCAGCGCCATGTACCCCTCGCTCAGCACTTTTAGACCCTGCGACCTGCCCACGCTGTTGAACAGCCTGCAGCCGATTGCGCCGCTGCTCGACACCCTGGCGGACGTGGTGTTTTTCATCAAGGACCGCGAAGCCCGCTACGCCTTCGTCAACCAGACCCTGGCCCGGCGTTGCGGTTTCAAACATCGCGAGGATCTGCTGGGGCTCACCGCCGAGATGGTCTTCCCGGAACGCTTCGGCCCGCTGTACACCGAACAGGATCGGCGGGTGCTGTCCAGCGGCCGCGAACTGGCTGACCAACTGGAGCTGCACCTGTATTACGGCAACCAGCCGATCTGGTGCCTGACCCACAAACTCGCCTTGAAGGATGAACAGGGTCACATCGTGGGCCTGGCCGGGATCTCCCGCGACCTGCAATCGCCACAGTCCAATCACCCCGCATTCCAGAAACTCGCCGCGGTGGATGCGCACATCCGCAGCCACTTCGCCCGCCCCGTCAGCCTCGCTGAATTGACCGCAATCGCCGGTTATTCCGTGGCGCAACTGGAGCGTCACTGCAAACGGGTGTTCCAGCTCACCCCACGGCAGATGATCAACAAGGCGCGCCTGGAAGAAGGTTCTCGGCTGTTGCTGCACAGCGACCTGCCGATCACCGAGATCGCCCTGCGCTGCGGTTACACCGATCACAGTGCGTTTAGCCGGCAGTTTCGTGCGTTGACCGGTCTGTCACCGAGTCAGTATCGCGATACTCAGCGTTAGGCCAGCAGGAAAGATCAAAAGATCGCAGCCTTCGGCAGCTCCTACAGAGGAATGGTGAACCCCGGTAGGAGCTGCCGAAGGCTGCGATCTTTTTGATCTTAAACGGTGATGTTTAAACGACACTTCCAGATACTCACCCAGGCTACACATCCTTGCGCCTCTGCCTACGACTACGCCAGAATCCGCCGGCTTGTGCGCCTTGATGCCGGGCTCTATCGTTTCCGGGTCGCTGATGAATCAGCGATCGGATTTGACCGTCCGAATAAATCAAGGCGCGCCAGCGTCCAAGACCTTTTCAGGCATTGCCTGATATATCGTGTCGCGGTGGCTGTGCGTGGGACACCTTCGGTGTGCCGGATTCCTTGATGTCCGGTCGGTCAACCCGCGTACAGCTGCCACCTTGTTCGTTTGACCGCGAACGGCGGTAGCTCCACTCATCAAGGAGCTTCACATGTTCAAACCAACGCCAAATCCACCGGAAACCGACGACGTTTCCCCCTACGAATCTCTCGATTCCAAAAAACTCCACGCAGCCGCCGACCGCGCCCTAGATCACTACCTCAAACCGCCCACCCCCAAAGACACCAAGCGCAAACCCAGCACCATTTACCATGTGGGTGCGAAGGTCGATAACGAAACCCTGCTGGTCAACGCCTGCGAATCCCTGGCGTCAGCCAGCATGATGCTCACTGAGTTCGCCGGGTTGATGGACATGCCCCATCGCAACATGATGTTGGGGATTCAATCGGTGGTCATGCTCGGGGAGCTGGCGGTGAACCGCGTGCTGGATAACCTCGATCCACAAGGCTAGCGAGAATCTGTGGCAAAGGGGCTTGTTGTGGCGAGGGGGCTTGCCCCCGTTCGGCTGCGAAGCAGTCGTCAATCCGGTGTATGCGATTTCTCTGATACACCGCGGTTGCAGGTTTTGGGGTCGCTTCGCAACCCAACGGGGGCAAGCCCCCTCGCCACATGAAGTGTGTCAGAGCACGGATTGATCACAGGGCGCCGATGTTCCCTAAAGGGGCGCCCCGCACAACCATTGCTCCCATCTGTAACACCCGCCATCGCGGACCTCGCCCCTCACTACATCCCTCTGACGCACCGCAACACCTCTACTCCAAGGCCTGCCAACAAATTCACGCCTCGGCCTGGAAACGGGCACGTTGATTGCTATATTTAATATCGTATACGAAATCCCCAATACGATATCCAACAGCACTTCACATCAACGAGGCCTCTATGAAAAACCCCGCATTTGCCGTAGCCCTCAGCGCTGTTCTCAGTACCTCCTTTATTGCCACCGCCCAGGCCGACAAGCTCGATGACATCATCGGTTCGGGCAAGCTGCGCTGCGCCGTGACCCTGGACTTCCCGCCCATGGGTTTTCGCGATGCCGGTAACAACCCGGCCGGTTTCGACGTGGACTACTGCCGTGACCTGGCGAAAATCCTCGGGGTCGAGGCCGAAGTGGTCGAGACGCCGTTCCCGGACCGTATTCCGGCGCTGGTCTCCGGGCGGGCCGATGTGATCGTCGCCTCCACTTCCGACACCCTCGAACGGGCCAAGACCGTCGGCCTCACGGTGCCTTACTTCGCCTTCCAGATGGTGGTGCTGACCCGCGACGACACCGGCATCAACAGCTTCGATGACCTCAAGGGCAAACCTGTGGGCAACACCAGCGGCACCTATGAGGCCATCGCGCTGGAGAAAGACGTGAAGAACTGGGGCACTGGCACCTTCCGCGCCTATCAGTCGCAGAACGACACCCTGCTGGCGGTTGCCCAAGGCCATATCGACGCCACCGTGGTCACCAACACCGTGGCCGCCGCCACCCTCAAATCGGGCAAATACAAAAACCTGAAAGTCGCCGGTAACGCGCCGTACGTGATCGACTACGTCTCCCTCGGCGCCAAGCGTAACGAGTATGGCCTGCTCAACTACCTCAACCTGTTCGTCAACCAGCAGGTGCGCACCGGTCGTTACAAAGAGTTGTTCGTCAAATGGGTCGGCACTGAAATCCCGCCGACCAACCTGACCGTGCCACAGGTCTACTACTGAGGTGTCCGGCATGCCTAGGCCCACTTCTCTGACCGGCCGCAGCCTGGTCGCGGGCGCCGCCGAGGGCGCCCTGCTGTTCGCCGATATCGGGTTGAGTTTCTGGGGCGGGGTCGATCCGTTCAGCGGCGAGATCATTGACCGTCACCACCCGCTCAGCGGCGAACACCTGGCCGGCCGCGTGCTGGCCATTCCCAGCGGTCGCGGCTCGTGCACCGGCAGCAGCGTGTTGATGGAACTGATCAGCAACGGCCACGCACCGGCAGCACTGGTGCTGGCCGAACCCGATGAGATCCTGACCTTGGGCGTGCTGGTGGCGCAGACGATTTTCGAGCGTTCCCTGCCAGTGCTGTGCATCGGCCGGGAGGCCTTCGCCGCGTTGCGCGGCAAGGCCTTCGCTCGGGTCGACGGCGCCTCGGTAAGCGTGTTCGAACACCTGCCGGGCGATGCCTGGCAGGCACTCGACAGCACATTGCAAACGCAAGACCCAAGCGCCCCGATCGAACTCACCGAACACGATCGGGCGCTGCTCGACGGCCAGCATGGCAAGGCTGCACAAGTGGCCATGCAGATTGTTCTGCGCATGGCCGAGCTGCAAGGTGCCCGCCGCCTGGTGGATGTCACCCAGGCGCACATCGACGGCTGCATCTACACCGGACCTGCGAGCCTGCGCTTTGCCGAACAACTGGTGCAATGGGGCGCCAAAGTGCGGGTGCCCACCACCCTCAATTCAATTTCCGTGGACCAGCGTCGCTGGCGCGAATTGGGTATTGACCCGGCGCTCGGCGAACCGGCCAGTGCCTTGGGCGATGCCTATATGGCGATGGGCGCGCAACTCAGTTTCACCTGCGCGCCCTACCTGCTCGACAGCGCACCCAAGGCGGGCGAGCAGATCGTCTGGGCCGAATCCAACGCGGTGGTCTACGCCAACAGCGTGCTGGGGGCACGCACCCTGAAGTACCCGGACTATCTGGATATCTGCATCGCCCTGACCGGCCGCGCCCCGTTGATCGGCTGCCACCTGGACGCACAACGCAAGGCCCGACTGCAGGTCGAGGTGCCCACCCTGGGTGAACTGGATGATGCCTTCTACCCGCTGCTCGGTTACCACATCGGCGCGCTGGCGGGCAGCCGGATTCCACTGGTGTACGGGCTGGAAAACCGCAAGCCGAGCCTGGACGACCTCAAGGCGTTCGGCGCAGCGTTTGCCACCACGTCCGCCGCCCCCTTGTTCCATATCGCCGGGATCACCCCGGAGGCCATCGACCCGGCGCAGGTGCTGGCGGGAGATGTAGCCCTACCCGTGGAAACAATCCGCCTGAAGGATCTATTGGTCAGTTGGCGCGAACTCAACAGTGCCCGCGACAGCCGGGTAGATGTGGTCTCGCTGGGCAACCCGCATTTCTCCCTCAGCGAGTTCGCTCACCTGGCGCGACTGTGCCTCGGTCGGCACAAACACCCCGACGTGGTCCTCGCCATTACTTGCGGCCGCGCCGTGCTGGAGCAGGCTCGCGAAGCCGGGCATATCGCCGTGATCGAAGCCTTCGGCGCGACCCTGGTCACCGATACTTGCTGGTGCATGCTCGGCGAACCGGTGATCCCGCCGGGTGCAAAAACCTTGATGACCAACTCGGGCAAATACGCCCATTACGCACCCGGCCTGGTGGGCCGCAAGGTGCATTTCGCCAGCCTGGCTGAATGTGTCGATACCGCTTGCAGTGCCACGGCCAGCGGTCGTCTGCCGGCCTGGCTGCAAACCGCCGCCCCTCTGGAGACTCTCGCGCATGTTTGATTACACCTTCCAATGGCGCGCCACCCTGCGCGCCCTGCCGGACATGCTCGCTGGCGCCTGGGTCACCTTCGAGACCGCCGCGCTGTCGATGATCTTCGGCGTGCTGATCGCCCTGGCCCTGACGGTGATGCGCGAAAGCAAAACCCCGCTGCTGCGTGGTATCGGCAACGGCTGGGTATCGATCGCGCGCAACACCCCGTCGCTGTTCCAGATCTACGTCCTCTACTTCGGCCTCGGCTCGTTGGGCCTGCATGTCAGCTCGTGGTTCGCGCTGCTGGCCGGGATCACCTTCAACAATGCCGGGTATCTGGCGGAGAACTTTCGCGGCGGCCTCAAGGCCGTACCCGACACGCAAGTGCGCGCCGCGCGTTCGCTGGGCATGAGTGCCTTCCAGGCCTACCGCATGATCATCGTCCCGCAGCTGCTGCGGATCGTCTTCTACCCGCTGACCAATCAGATGGTCTGGGCGGTGCTGATGACGTCGCTGGGGGTGATCGTCGGGCTGAACAATGACCTGACCGGGGTGACCCAGGACTACAACGTCAAAACGTTCCGCACCTTCGAATACTTCGCTATCGCCGCCGCGCTGTATTACCTGATTGCCAAGGCGATCGTCGCGTCAGCCCGGCTGATGGCCTGGCGGTTGTTCCGTTACTGAGGGCTTGACCATGTTTTCCACCAGTTTTTCCTGGAATGACCTGCTGTTCCTGCTCGACGGCGCCTGGGTCACCCTGCAACTGACGTTCTGGTCGATCATCCTCGGCTCCTTCGCCGGGCTGTTGTTTGGCCTGCTGCGAGCGCTGTTGCCCCGCGCCAGCCTGCCCCTGGCCTGGGTGCTGGACGTGTTTCGCAGCGTGCCGCTGTTGATCCAGTTCGTGCTGTTCAACTCGCTCAAAAGCATCGTCGGCTTGAACATCAGTGCCTTCAGCGTCGGCTGCATTGTGCTGGGGGTCTACACCGCCGCGTACTTCACCGAGATCGTGCGCAGCGGCGTGCTGTCGGTGCCGTTCACCCTGCGGCGGGCCAGTCGTTCGCTGGGCCTGAGTTTTTTGCAGGACCTGCGCTGGATCGTCCTGCCAATGGCCACCCGCGTGGCCTTCCCCGGCTGGCTGAACCTGGTGCTCGGGGTGATGAAAGACACCGCGCTGGTGATGTGGATCGGCATCGTCGAACTGCTGCGCGCCTCGCAAACCATCGTCACCCGCATTCAGGAACCGTTGCTGGTGCTGTGCGTCGCGGGCCTTATCTATTACGTCATGAGCCTGGTGGTTGCACGCCTGGGCGCTCGTCTGGAAAGAAGGTGGCAAGAAAATGATTGAGATCGACAACGTACATAAATCCTTCGGCGATCTGGCCGTGGTCAAGGGTGTCAGCCTGACGGTGGACAAGGGCGAAGTGGTGTCGATCATCGGCGGCTCGGGCTCCGGCAAATCGACCCTGCTGATGTGCATCAACGGCCTGGAACCGATCCAGAAAGGCAACATCCGCGTCGACGGCGTCGAGGTTCATCACAGCGCCACCGACCTCAACCGCCTGCGGCAGAAAATCGGCATCGTGTTCCAGCAATGGAATGCCTTCCCGCACCTGACCGTGCTGGAAAACGTGATGCTGGCGCCGCGCAAGGTCTTGGGCAAAAGCAAGGCCGACGCCGAGGCGCTGGCGGTGCAGCAACTGACCCACGTGGGCCTTGGCGACAAGCTCAAGACCTTCCCCGGCAAGTTGTCCGGAGGCCAGCAGCAACGCATGGCCATCGCCCGCGCCCTGGCCATGTCACCGGACTACATGCTGTTCGACGAAGCCACCTCGGCCCTCGACCCGCAACTGGTCGGCGAGGTGCTGGACACCATGCGCATGCTCGCCGAAGACGGCATGACCATGGTGCTGGTGACCCACGAAATCCGCTTTGCCCGCGATGTGTCCGACCGTGTGGCGTTCTTTCGCAATGGCCTGGTGCACGAGATCGGCTCGCCGGATCAGGTGATTGGCAATCCGATACATGCGGAAACGGCGGCGTTTCTCAAATCAGTGAAATAACGACCGGCGATAAAAGGAGTCAGCCATGCGCTCATCGAAAGTCATTCATGTGGTCAGTTGCCACGCCGAAGGCGAAGTCGGCGATGTGATCGTCGGCGGTGTCGCCCCACCGCCCGGCGCCACCGTGTGGGAGCAATCGCGCTGGATCGCCAAGGATGAAACCCTGCGCAATTTCGTCCTCAACGAACCCCGTGGTGGCGTGTTCCGCCACGTCAACCTGCTGGTGCCGGCCAAGGACCCTCGGGCGCAAATGGCCTGGATCATCATGGAACCGGCCGACACGCCACCGATGTCCGGCTCCAACTCGCTGTGCGTCGCCACGGTGCTGCTCGACAGCGGCATCCTGCCGATGACCGAACCGCAAACCCGGCTGGTGCTCGAAGCGCCCGGTGGCTTGATCGAGGCCGTGGCCGACTGCCGTGACGGCAAGGTCGAACGGGTGGAAATCAAGAACGTGCCCTCCTTCGCTGATCGCCTCGACGCCTGGATCGAAGTCGAAGGCCTCGGCTCGTTGCAGGTCGACACTGCGTACGGCGGCGACAGTTTTGTCATCGCCGACGCCAAACGCCTGGGCTTTGCCATCCGCCCTGACGAGGCCGCTGAACTGGTCGAGGTCGGGTTGAAAATCACTCGCGCAGCCAACGAACAGCTGGGCTTCGTCCATCCGCTGAACCCCGAGTGGTCGCATATTTCCTTCTGCCAGATTGCCGCGCCCATCGTCGTTGAAAACGGCATCGCCACCGGGGCCAACGCAGTGGTAATTCAACCCGGCAAGATCGACCGCTCCCCCACCGGCACTGGTTGTTCGGCGCGTATGGCAGTGTTGCAGGCCAAGGGATTGATGCAGGTGGGCGAGCGCTTTATCGGCCGTTCGATCCTCGGTTCCGAATTCCATTGCCGCATCGATTCGATGACCGAAGTGGCCGGCCGCCCGGCGATCTACCCGTGCATTTCCGGCCGGGCCTGGATCACCGGCACCCACCAATTGCTGCTCGACCCCAGCGATCCCTGGCCACAGGGCTATCGCCTGTCAGACACCTGGCCCGGTGCCTGACACTGAACCGGAGCTTGTGTGGAGAGGAGAGTTTTTGTGGCTAAGCAGCTTTTGTGGCGAGGGAGCTTGCTCCCGCTGGGTTGCGCAGCAGCCCCAATGCTGTAATCGCGGTTTGTCTGAAACAATCGGTGGTCTGGTTTCACGACTGCTGCGCAGCCGAACGGGAGCAAGCTCCCTCGCCACAAAAGCTCCCTCGCCACAGGAATTTCACCAGTAGCAAAAAACCCTGATTGATTGAAAAAACCACTGGCCGAGTATCGGCATTTAAAATATCGTATACGAAATACAAAAACGAACCGGAGGCAACAATGAGCAAGCGCATTAACTGGAGTGGCGTCTTCCCCGCGGTGACCACTCAATTCAACGATGACTTCTCCATCAACCTGGAAAAAACCCACCAGGTGATTTCCAACGTGATCCGTGACGGCGTATCGGGCCTGGTGGTGTGTGGTTCGGTGGGGGAAAACACCTCATTGACCGCCGAAGAAAAAATCGCCGTGACCGAAGTTGCGGTCGACGCTTCCCGCGGCCGCGTGCCGGTGATTTGCGGTGTGGCCGAGTTCACCAGTGTGCAAGCGGCCAAGGTGGCCAACGCGGTGCGCAGGGTCGGTGTCGACGGCGTGATGCTGATGCCGGCGCTGGTCTACGGTTCCAAGCCGTTCGAGACCGCCGAGCATTACCGCTACGTGGCGAAGAACGCCGACGTACCGTTGATGGTTTACAACAACCCGCCGATCTACAAAAACGACGTCACCCCGGACATCCTGATTTCCCTGGCCGACTGCGACAACGTGGTGTGCTTCAAGGATTCCTCCGGCGATACCCGCCGTTTCATCGACGTGCGCAATGAAGTCGGTGACCGTTTCGTGCTGTTCGCAGGTCTCGATGACGTGGTGCTGGAAAGCATCGCGGTGGGCGCCGAAGGCTGGGTCTCGGGCATGTCGAACGTATTCCCGAAAGAAGGCGAGACCATCTTCCGCCTGGCCAAGGCCGGTCGCTTCGCCGAAGCCATGCCGATCTACGAATGGCTGATGCCGATCCTGCACCTCGATGCCCGTGCCGACCTGGTGCAGTGCATCAAACTCTGCGAAGCCATCGCCGGTCGCGGCAGCGCCCTGACCCGTCCGCCACGCCTGGCACTGCCGCAAGCTGATCGGGAGTTCGTCGAACAGATCATGGCCAAGGCCATGGCCAATCGTCCGGAGTTGCCGGACGTCGGTCTCTGAGTGATTGCCGGGCGGATCCTCGCGGGTCCGGCCCGGCTACCTGTTTTCGCGCCTCTACAGGAAACGTCAGCATGTCCAATCCTCACAGCACCTCCAGCGCAACCACACCCTCGGGACTCAAACGCGTGGTGGCCGCCGCCATGGCCGGCACTGTCGCCGAGTGGTATGAATTCTTTCTCTACGGCACCGCTTCGGCATTGGTCTTCGGCCAGCTGTTCTTCCGTCAGACCGACAGTCCGATCGACGGCATCATCGCCGCCTTCGCCCTGTACGCCGTCGGCTTCCTCGCCCGTCCGTTGGGCGGTCTGGTGTTCGGTCACTACGGTGACAAATTCGGCCGCAAGCGCCTGCTGCAACTGAGCCTGGTTGTGGTCGGCATCACCACGTTCCTGATGGGTTGCCTGCCCGGCTTCGACAGCATCGGCTATGCCGCGCCAGTGTTATTGGTGCTGCTGCGGCTGATTCAGGGCTTTGCCTTCGGGGGTGAATGGGGTGGCGCGATTCTGCTGGTGTCCGAGCACTGCCCGGACAATCGACGAGGCTTCTGGGCCAGTTGGCCGCAAGCCGGGGTGCCGGCCGGCAATCTGGTGGCGACCGTCGCCCTGCTGCTGTTGTCGTCAAACCTGTCGGAACAACAATTCCTCGCCTGGGGCTGGCGCGTGGCGTTCTGGTTCTCGGCGGTGGTGGTGCTGATCGGCTACTGGATTCGCACCAGCGTCGATGACGCGCCGATTTTCAAGGAGGCCCAGGCCCGGCAAGCGCAGACCAAGCAGCAACAACTGGGCGTGGTAGAAGTGCTGCGTCATCACTGGCGCTCGGTGCTGGTGGGGATCGGCGCGCGGTTTGCCGAGAACATCCTCTATTACACGGTGGTCACCTTTTCGATCACCTACCTGAAACTGGTGGTGCACAAGGACACTTCGGAAATTCTTTTGCTGATGTTCGGCGCGCACCTGCTGCACTTTTTCCTGATCCCGTTGATGGGCTATCTGTCGGATATCGTGGGGCGCAAACCGGTGTACCTGATCGGCGCGGTGCTCACTGCGTTCTGGGGCTTCATCGGCTTCCCGATGATGGACACCGGCAACAATTGGCTGATCATCAGCGCCATCACCCTGGGCCTGGCCATCGAGTCGATGACCTATGCGCCCTACTCGGCGCTGATGGCCGAAATGTTCCCGACCCATGTGCGCTACACCGCCCTTTCGCTGTGCTACCAGGTGGCGCCGATCTTCGCCGGATCCCTCGCGCCGCTGATCGCCATCACCCTGCTCAACAAGTACCACAGCTCGACACCGATCGCCTGGTACCTGGTGGGCGCCGCGCTGATCTCCATCGTGGCCGTCGGCCTGACCCGGGAAACCCGTGGCAAGTCGTTGCACCAGGTGGATGCCGAATCCGCTGCGCGCATTGCTGCTCTGGACAACACCGTGCCGGCCGCTGCGCGCCGGGGTGATTCGCTGGCTTGAACCTGACACACCCCACACCCTGTGGCGAGGGAGCTTGCTCCCGCTCGAGTGCGCAGCACTCGCAAAAGAGGCAACGGTTGCCACTATTTTGGGGCCGCTACGCAGCCCAACGCGAGCAAGCTCGCTCGCCACAAGACAGCGCACGACTCAGCACCTTGATTGACCTGCAAGGGTTCTGCCTCACCTTTTTCGACAGGAGTTTTTATGCCCGAGATCATCGGCCACAACTACATCGGCGGTGCCCGCAGCGCCGCTGGCAACATCGCGATGCAGAGCCATGACGCCAGCACCGGCGCAGCGCTGCCCTATTCGTTCATGCAAGCCACCGTCGAGGAAGTGCACGCCGCAGCCCAAGCCGCCGCTGCCGCTTACCCGACCTTTCGCAATCTGCCGGCGACGCGCCGTGCAGAATTTCTCGAGGCCATCGCCGCGCAACTGGATGCCCTGGATGACGAATTTGTCGCCCTGGTCACTCGCGAAACAGCTTTGCCGACTGGACGAATTCAAGGCGAACGCAGCCGTACCAGCGGCCAGATGCGTCTGTTCGCCCAGGTGCTGCGCCGGGGCGATTTCTATGGGGCGCGCATCGACCGCGCGTTGCCCGAACGTCAGCCTCTGCCACGGGGTGACCTGCGCCAATACCGAATCGGCGTCGGCCCGGTGGCCGTGTTCGGCGCCAGTAACTTCCCGCTGGCCTTTTCCACCGCTGGCGGGGACACCGCCGCCGCCCTGGCCGCCGGTTGCCCGGTGGTGTTCAAGGCCCACAGCGGACACATGGCGACCGCCGAGTGCGTGGCCGACGCAATCATCCGCGCCGCCGAGCAGACCGACATGCCTGAAGGCGTGTTCAACATGATCTACGGCGCGGGCGTCGGTGAAACGCTGGTCAAGCATCCGGCGATCCAGGCCGTTGGTTTCACCGGCTCGCTCAAAGGCGGTCGCGCCCTCTGTGACATGGCCGCCGCACGGCCACAACCGATTCCCGTATTCGCCGAAATGAGCAGCATCAACCCGGTGCTGGTATTGCCTGAAGCCCTGCGCGCACGGGGCGAGAAAATCGCCGGTGAACTGGTGGCGTCGGTGGTTCAGGGGTGCGGTCAGTTCTGTACCAATCCGGGGTTGGTGATCGGTATCCGCTCACCGCAGTTCAGCGCGTTCACCGCGCGGCTCAGCGCCTTGATGGCCGAACAACCGGCGCAAACCATGCTCAACGCCGGCACCCTCGCCAGCTACGAAAAAGGTGTGCAGGCGTTAGTCGACCATCCAGGGATAAGCCATCTGGCAGGCCAGGACCAGCACGGCAATCAAGCCCGGCCGCAACTGTTCAAGGCCGACGTCAGCCTGCTGCTCAAGGGTGATCCGCTGTTGCAGGAAGAAGTGTTCGGCCCGACCACCCTCGTCGTCGAAGTGGCCGACAAGGCGCAGCTGCAACAGGCACTGCACAGCCTGCACGGGCAACTCACCACCACCCTGATCGGCGAACCACAGGATCTGCACGAACACGCCGACCTGCTGGTGCTGCTGGAACAAAAGGCCGGCCGGGTGCTGTTCAATGGCTACCCGACCGGCGTTGAAGTGTGCGATGCGATGGTGCATGGCGGTCCTTACCCTGCGACCTCCGACGCCCGCGGCACGTCGGTCGGCAGCCTGGCCATCGAGCGTTTCCTGCGCCCGGTGTGCTACCAGAACTGCCCGGATGCCTTGCTGCCCGACGCCCTGAAAAACGCCAACCCGCTGGGCATTGCCCGCCTGGTTGATGGCGCCAGCCACCGCGAACCGGTCTGACAACACAACGCTCCTGTGTGGCGAGGGGGCTTACCCCCGTTCGGCTGCGTAGCAGTCGTAAAAACATTACATGCGGTGTACCTGACACAGCGCGATTGCTGGTTTTGGGGCCGCTTCGCAACCCAACGGGGGCAAGCCCCCTCACCACACAAGCCCCCTCGCCACACAGGCTCGCTTCCACAGGAGTTCGGATTATCAAGTCAGCAGCGCTTTCAGATCGTTGTACAGCGCCTCGGGAATCTGCACGCCCTCCACCAAACTGTGCGCCCGCGCCGTATAACGCCGCTGCGACGGCAAGCGCGCGCCCTGCCCTTCAATTCCTTGAAACAACACCTCGGCCCGGGCCAAGTGCTCTTCAGTGGCCGCTCCCAGAAAACGCCGCGGATCCAGCGCGATGATCAACTCGCCATGGTACGGCGACGACTTGCTGCCCGCGTCGTAAGCCAGCGACTCTGCACTGGTCAGGTCACCGATCAACGGCCCGGCAATCAACTCCACCATCGCCGCCAGCGCCGAACCCTTATGCCCACCGAACGTCAGCATCGCGCCGCTATCGAGCACCACGTTGGCATCGGTGCTCGGCCGCCCCTCGGCGTCCACGCCCCAGCCCTCGGGAATCGCCTTGCCGGCACGCCGATGCAACTCGATATCGCCACGGGCAATTGCACTGGTGGCGAAGTCGAACACAAACGGATCCTGCCCCGCACGCGGCCAGCCAAAGGCAATGGGATTGGTGCCGAACACCGGCACCCGTCCCCCGGCCGGCGCTACCCAGGCATGACTCGGATTACACGCCAGCGCCACCAGCCCGGCGGCGGTCAACTGCTCGATCTCCACCCACAGCGCCGAGAAATGCACGCAGCGATTGATCGCCAACGCCGCAACCCCGTTGGCCCGGGTTTTCTCCGCCAGTAGCGGCAAACCTGCCTGGAACGCCAACTGCGAAAAACCACCCCCGGCATCCACCCGCACAATCGACGGCGCCTGGTCGATCACCCGTGGCTCGGCATCCGCCGACACCTTGCCGGCCCGCAGGGAATTCACGCAGCCCAGAATCCGGTACAAACCGTGGGAGGCACAGCCATCGCGCTCGCCGGCGATCACCGTCGCCGCCACCGCTTGCGCATGGGCCAGGTTAAAACCGTTGTGCAGCAAGATCGATTCGGCCAATTCACGGGCTTCGATCAGGGTCAGTCGAATCATGGTCATCTCCTTGGACAGACCGTTCAGACTGGCCAAGTCCAAGGCTCACGGCTTGATCGCTTTAGTTCGGGTTGATGACGAATTCGGCATATCGCTGAAACGGCCGACCGCGTGTTGCCCGGCCACTCGTCGGGCGACGCAACCCGACTGATTGACAGCGATAGGTGCCTGCGCAATTATTATTACATCGCATGCGATACAAACGCATACGACACACAAATCACATCATTCGAAACACTGAGGATCCACCCCATGAGCAAGATCGAAAAAGTCCTGATGACCGGCAAGACTCACACCACCGCCAGCGCCGCTGGCAACACGTCGCGTGGTCATAACGGCAGCCTCGACATTACGCTGTCGTCGCCTGGAAGTGCGAAACCGGCGCACGTGTTCACCGCCATTCAGCCACACCCGACCGCCGAGCAACTGTTCGCCGGTGCATGGTCGGCCTGTTACACCGCCGCCGTCGGGCTGGTGGCCAATGACATGAACGTGGTGCTGCCGTCTGATCTCTCCGTCGACATCGAAGTCGATCTGGGCCAGACCGGTGCGGCCTACTTCCTTCAGGCTCGATTGACGCTCCGCGTGCCGGGGCTGACGCACGACGTTGCGACGACACTGGCGCACACCGCCGATCAGATTTGCCCGTACTCGAAGGCGACGCGCGGCAATATCGACGTTGCCCTGAACGTCCTCACGGTTTGACGCACAGCGATTGCATTTTTTCTCCAAATACATCGCATACGCTTTAAGCGCATGCGAATCACAAACCCATGCGTGCGGCCGGTCAGACGTTGCTGTCAGACCGGCCACCGTCAACAAATCAGAGCTGTTCCGACACAATCGTATACGAGGTATATTTTGCCTTTGCGAGCCTTCTACTTTGGCCAACGAGGAAGCACATGAAACGCACTGACAAGACCGTCCCCGCTGATCTGAAGCTCTCCGACTTCCTGTGTTTTGCGGTCTATTCCACGAACCTGGCCTTCGGCAAGGCCTACAAGCCGATACTCGAGCACTTGGGGCTCACCTATACGCAATACATCACCATCGTTGCGCTATGGGAGGAAGACCACCAAACCGTGGGCAGCCTGGGCGAGAAGCTGTTTCTCGAATCGAACACGCTCACACCGATCCTGAAGAAACTGGAAGCGATGGGCTATCTGCAGAGGCAACGTGATCCCGAGGACGAACGGCAGGTGCGGATCAGCCTGACGAAAAGCGGTCGCCAGCTACGCGAAGACCGCCCCGAGAAGGGCCTTTCCCACGCAACGGGTCTGGAACCGGAAGAGTTCGCACAGTTGCAGAACGCGATCGTGAAACTGCGCAACAACCTCATCAAATCGACGAAAGCCGAAGGATGAGCGGCTGCTTCCCCTGCGCCCTACTGACTCTTCAAGCCCAGGTCGCCAGACCTGGTTTTTACGCTGACCTTTTTTGACATTTTTTTGCCAATCTCACCCGTAGAGTGGCTTGTCTGGCCCTATAGGTAACTGTCAATGAAAGCCCCCAGCCCTTGCGAGATGGACGAAGAAATTCTCACTCAAGCCGCGCATTGGTGCATGCGTTTGCAGGATGATACCTGTACGACCGAAGAGCGTCTGGCCTTCCAGCACTGGATCCAGATCGATCCACGCCATGCATTTGAGTACGCCAAAATGCTTGAGATCTGGGAACTCAGTGATGGATCGCCGAACAATAAAAGCACGTCGAAAAAACTGCTGACCGACACGTCGCCCCTGCATGACGGCGTCCGCAAAATGTAACTTGAGGGCTGCAGCACCCGCACCATCGGCAATCGTTCCCTGATCCCGACAAAATGGGCTTGCCGGTCCCTATCGGCAAGCTCCTGGACATCGACGGATCATTAACGCGCGGGGTGCTCGTTGATCATGCTGGCTGCCTGGAACAGGATTTGCGCGACGAAATCGATTTCCTGTTCGGTGATGATCAGCGGCGGCAAAAAGCGCACGGTCGCGCCAAAGCGTCCACCCAGCTCGACGATCAGGCCGCGCTTCAAGCATGCCTGCTGGAAGGCTTTTGCCCGTGCGGTGTCCACCGGCGGATGCCCCTGTACGTCGAGAGCGCCCTGCGGGTCGACGATTTCCATGCCGAGCATCAGACCGCGACCACGTACATCGCCAATCCAGGTGAACTCGCTTTGCAGCATCTGCAACTGTTTGCGCAGGTGTGCGCCAGCGGTCTCGGCGTGGGCCACCAGGCCTTCATCGCGGATGAAGCGCAAGGTCGCGGTGCCGGCCGCCATCGCCAGCTGATTGCCACGGAAGGTGCCGGCGTGGGCACCCGGCTGCCAGACATCCAGCGAATCGTTATAGACCATGACCGACAGCGGCAGACCACCACCGATGGCTTTGGACAAGGTGATGACGTCAGGCGTGATGCCCGATTGCTCGAAGCCGAACATCCGGCCGCTGCGGGCGATGCCGCACTGGATCTCGTCGACGATCAGCGGAATGCCGTGAGCCTGGGTCAATCGGCGAAGTTCCTGAAGCCAGCGGTCCGGCGCGGCAATCACCCCGCCCTCCCCTTGAATCGGTTCCAGGATCATTGCCGCCGGCGCGGTGACGCCGCTTTCCGGATCGTTGAGCAAATGCTCGAGGTAACGCACATTCAGCGTTACCCCCTGATCGCCGGCCACACCGAACGGGCAACGGTAATCGTGGGGGAACGGCAAGCGTTGTACGCCTGGCATCAACGCACCGAGGGCATTTTTCGGCGACAGGTTGCCACTGATGGCCAACGTCCCCAGGGTCATCCCGTGGTAAGCCCCTTCAAACGCCAGCACCGAGTGCCGCCCGGTGGCTGTGCGGGTGAGTTTGAGCGCCGCTTCGACCGCGTCGGCACCGCTTGGGCCGCAAAACTGGATGCGCGCATTGCGAGCGAATTCGCTGGGCAGGCAAGCAAAAATCTCTTGTACGAAGGCGTCCTTCACCGGGGTCATGAGGTCCAGGGTATGCATCGGCACACCGGCCGCCATGACTTGGGTGATGGCTTCGATAATCACCGGATGGTTGTGGCCCAGCGCCAGGGTTCCGGCACCGGCCAGACAATCGACAAACACTTGCCCCCGACTGTCCTGCACATAAATGCCATGGGCTCGTTCGAGCACCAGTGGAATGCGTCGCGGGTAACTGCGGGCATTGGATTCCTGCTGTTGCTGGCGTTCCAGCAGCGGCGTGGAATCCAGGCAGTAAGAGCTCGACAGACCGGTATGCAACAGACGTAGCTGTTGCGCGCCACCCGCCGTGACATTCGAAAAAGCACTCATGATTTCCTCCATGGAGACTGGGTTTGGAAGGGAACGGGGCTGCCTGAATACGAACGTCTCAGGCAGCGACAACCTTGAAACCGAACGCGGGGAGCCTGCCTCCCCGCGCTTATGGGTTTACATGTCGTAGCGCAGAACCATACCCACCGTGCGCGGCGCGCCGACGTCGATGATGTCGCCGCTGCGGTTGTTGGTGACGTATTCCTTGTCGAAGGCGTTTTTCACGAAACCGGACACCGCGACGTTCTTGGTGACCTTGTATTCGGTGTTGAAGTTGACCAGCCAGTAGTTGTCGCTCTTGCGCTCGCCGGTGACCTTGCCGTCCGCGCCGAACTTGTATTCCGACGGGGTGGTGCTCTGGTAGGTGACGTCCGTGTTGAAGGTCAGGCGGTCGTCGAAGCGATAGGTGCCGCCCACCGACATCTTGTACTTGGGCGAATAGAGGAACGATTCGCCGCTCATGTCCCGGCCATCGCCCGTGACGAAGTCCTTGTACTTGCCATCGGTGATGGCGCCACCGGCGGTCAGCGTCAGCTGTTCAGTGAGGTCTTTTTCAACAAAGACTTCCAGACCCTTGATGTCGCTGCGGCCGGCGTTGAAGACGCGAGCGAACTGAGTGTCCGGGTCCTGCACACTGACCTGCTGGTCTTTCCAGTCGGTGTAGTACAGGTTGGCGCGGGTACGCAGGGTCTCGTCGAAGAATGAACCGCGGTACGACAGTTCGTAGTTGGTGGTGTATTCAGGGTCGTAGGCCTCGTGACCGCCTCCGGCGCGGACGTTGACGCCGCCGCCGCGATAGCCTTTCTGCACCATGAATCCAAGGTACTGCCCGGTCGCCAACTCGTAGTTAATACCGAGTTTCGGCAGCACGGCATCAAACGACTTGCTGACTTTCCCGGGACTGGAGAAGTCATCCTGATTGACGTCGGTATCGTTCGTCTCGTGGTCGTAGCGAAGACCGGTAATCAACGTCCAGCGCGGGGCGAAGGTCCAGTTGATTTCACCGAAAACCGCCTTGTTTTCAATCGTCGTGTCGCCCTTGACGGTCGCAAACAGTTCGTTATCGAACAACAACTTGTCGTGGAAGTTGTTGGTGTTGTGGCCATAGTAGGCACCGACAAAGCTCTTGACCGTGTCCGAGGCGTAATTCAGACGCAGCTCTTGACTGAACAGGTCGCCGTCCTGCTTGCGCAGAATGACTTCGTTGGCATCAGCGGTCTGGTCGAAGTCCAGACGATTGCTGTAGTCCGAACGGGTGTTGGCGGTAAGGCTGGTCAGGGACCATGCATCGTTCAGGCGATAGTCTACCTTGGCGCTGACGGTGTCTTGCTTGAGGTTATCGAAGGCCTTGGTGTTGGAAGCAACCTTGTAATAGCGGACCTTGTCGTTGACGCGCATCACCGAGTTGTCGCCCTGACGGTGTTCACTGTGGGCGTAGGTCAGCAATACATCAGTGTCGTCATTAGGCAGGATCAGCAATTTACCGCGGGCATTGCTCGTACGGTGCGGGTTGGCATCGTCTTGGGTGGTGACGTTATCGATGTAACCGTCGCCGTCCTGATAATCCACGGCGATACGCCCGGCGATCTTGTCGTCGACGATCGAACCGCCGCCCGCAACAGCTGCTCCGCGCTCACCATAGTTCCCCACATTGGTTTGCGCCGAGAAGCTCGGTTGGAAGGTTGGATTTTTGGTCTGGATCACCACCGCGCCAGCCAGAGAGTTACGTCCCTGAGTGGTCGACTGCGGGCCGAGGAACACTTCGACCTGTTCCGCATCCCACAGCGGGATCGGGCTGAGGGTCAGTGCGCGGTTCGGTTGCACGGCGCCGTCGACATACACCGAGACCGCACCGTTGAGAGTCGCCGGGCCCTGGTCATCGAAACCTGACACCGGCACACCACGAATACCCCAGTTCTCGTTACCGGCCTGGCTGTACACGCCCGGCGTGCGGGCGAACACATCGACCAGGCTGTGGTCGGCCTTCTCGCGTAATTGCTGTTCGGTGACGACCACGACGCTGGACTGGGTTTGCTCTAGGGTGCGGTTGATTTTTTCACCCGTCACGGTGATCGGAGCGATCTCCATTGTGTTCGACTGTTCAGCCGCCCATGCGCTGTTAATCAGGCATACCGCCGACCCCACAGCCAACGCAATCGTATTCTTTTTGAAATTCACGCCCCGCTCCCATGCGACAGATACTTGTTGTTTTTTCAACTGGCTGAATGCTGTTCGGCGCCAGCGGGGCGGAGTCTAATCGAAAAAAAAATTTAAAGGAATAAGATTGATAATCCATCTCATTTGTAACTAAGATGCCGCCGTGTATCTGAGCGAATACATTTCAGTCGAGCTCTGCGCCGGCGACCTCTGCCCTGTTTTCAAGGTCTGCCCAAGCCGCTCCGACTGGTCGAAAAAGATAAAAAGGATGTGTAAAGGATGACCTCAATCGAACACCTGAGCGGGCGTTCCGAGCCTTTTTCCATTGCTCCGGCGGATGGCAGCGAGCTGTCGTTACCCGTGCTGGTGCAGGCGGTGCCGGGACAGTCGATTCATGATCTCGACGCATCGATCCGCGACAGCCTGCCCCATGCACTGACCACCGTTGGCGGGGTGCTGTTTCGCGGGTTTACCGTCGCCACTCCCATCGACTTCAAGCGCTTCGCCGCCAGTTTCGGCGCACCGCTGGCCAGCTACGAATTCGGCTCCACGCCACGCAGCAAAGTCTTCGCCGGGGTGTATAGCTCCACCGAATACCCGGCCCATCAATTCATCCCCTTGCACAACGAGCAGGCCTATACCCGGCCATGGCCTTCGCGCATCTGGTTCCACTGCATCAAGGCCAGTGAAACCGGTGGCGAAACGCCGATTGCCGACAGCCGCCTGATCTACCAGCGCATGCCCGCCGAGATTCGCGAGTTGTTCGCCAGCCGCGAGCTTCTCTATGTGCGCAATTACAGCGGCGCCCTCGACCTGCCCTGGCAGAAAGTCTTCAACACTGAAGACCGTGCCCAGGTTGAACGCTACTGCCAGGACAACGACATCGAGTGGGAATGGAAAGCCGATGGCGACCTGCGCACCCGTCAGCGTTGCGCCGCCGTGCAGCAGCACCCCGATACCGGTGAGTGGGTCTGGTTCAATCAGGCGCACCTGTTTCACGTATCGGCCATCGAACCCAGCGTACGCGCCAGCCTGCTGGCGGCGGTGGGTGAAGAGAACCTGCCGCGCCACGTCTACTTCGGCGACGGCTCGGCCATTCCCGACGACGTGCTCGACACTGTGCGCGAGGTCTATCGCCAGACCGCCATCAGCTTCCCCTGGCAGCCCGGCGACATCCTGATGCTCGACAATCGACTGGTCGCACACGGCCGCAATCCTTACACCGGTGACCGCAAAGTCATCGTTGCCATGGCGTGAATTGCACATGTTTTCATTCAATCACTGGATCGAAGTGCTGGAGGCCAACGCGCTGCACTTCCCGCAGCGTGCTGCCCTGCACTTTTTGCCGGACGGCGTCGAGATCGGCGAAACCCTGACCTTTGCCCAGTTGCACGAGCAGTCCCGCTCCCTGGCGGCCGCCCTGCAATCGCGCTACGCGCCCGGCGATCGCGTGTTGTTGATGCTGCCCAGCAGCCTCGACTACGCCCGTGCGTTTTGTGCCTGTCTATATGCCGGCCTGATCGCCGTGCCGTTGTTTTCACCGCCGTCACGCAAGCCGCGCCACCTCGACCGCGTGCGCAATGTGGTGGTGGATGCCGAACCGGCACTGATCCTCGCACCGGCGGATCATTGCCAGGGCTTGCTGGAACTGGTGCAAGACCGGGCCGATGTGTTGACGGTCCAGGACCTCGGCACACCGCTGGCCAGTGAGTGGCAACGTCCGGATGTCGACGGTGCGACCGTGGCCTTCCTGCAATACACCTCGGGCTCCACCGGCACGCCAAAAGGCGTGGAAGTGCGTCAGCGCAACCTGATTGCCAACGTCGAACTGATGCGTCAGGCCTACGGTTTCAATGAGCATGGCGCCATGGTCAACTGGCTGCCGCTGTACCATGACATGGGGTTGATCGGCGGCATGCTGGCCCCGCTTTACAGCGGCATGCCCTGCTACCTGATGGCTTCGCAGACCTTCGTCAATGCGCCATCGACCTGGCTGCAGGCGTTGAGTCGTTATCGCGCCACCGCCAGTTTTGCCCCCAACTTCGCCTATGCCCTGTGCAACCGGGTGGTCAGCGACAACCTGATCGCGCAACTCGACTTGAGCGCCTGGCAACACGCAATCAACGGCGCCGAACCGATCCACCCCGGCACTCTCGACGCTTTCGCCAGACGCTTCGCCGCTTGTGGCCTCAATCCTTTGGCGATCAGCCCCGGTTATGGCCAGGCCGAAGCGACGCTGTGTGTCAGCGCCACGCCGGCCGACGCGCTGCCACTGGTGCTGAGCCTGGACAAGGCCGTACTGGAAACCGGGCGTGTGGCCCTGGCTACAACCGATGACGCCGCCGTGGAGTTCGTCGCCTGCGGCTATCCGCAAGCCTTGCACAGCATCGCCATCGTCGACCCGCAGAGCCATGAACGCTGCGCCGCCGATCGCATCGGCGAAGTCTGGCTGAGGGGCCCGAGCAACGCCGAAGCCTATTGGAAAAACCCCGAGGCCAGTCGCGAAGCCTTTGAGGCACGGATTGTCGGCGAAGCCGACAACTACCTGCGCTCCGGCGACCTGGGTTTCATGCACTATGGCCAGGTGGTGATCTGCGGACGGCTCAAGGATCTGCTGATTCTCAACGGGCGCAATCTGTACCCTCACGACATCGAATTCGCCATTACCGATGCCGAGCCGGGCATTCGCACCGGGCGCATTGCCGCGTTCTCGGAAATGGACCCGGCACTGGGTCGCGAGAAACTGGTGATCGTCGCCGAGCCGCAACGCAAATTCGTCGACCCGGCGCATCACCCGACGCTGTTTGCGTCGATGCAAAACGCCGTGCGCGAAGCCGCCGACTGCGGCATCGATCAGATTGTGCTGGTGGAAGCCGGCACCATCCCGATGACCACCAGCGGCAAGATCGCCCGTCAAGGCGCGCGCAAGCAACTGGCCGCGGGGACGTTAAGCATCATTGCCCAGAGCGGTGGGCAGATCGCGCCGAACAGCGAAACCATTGACCTCATTCAACTGAAGCACCGCGTAAGCAATGCGCCGCAACTCGCGCAAACCGCTTGCCGCCAATGGCTTGAGCAAACCCTGCGCGAGGTCAATCCGTATCTCGTGGCAGACTTCGAACTCAGCCTGATCGGCCTGGGCCTGGACTCCATCAGCGTGGCCGACTTCGCCGCTCGCCTGCACAAGGATCTGGGCTGGAGCCTCGACACCCAACGTCTGTTTGGTGAACAAACGCTGGCTGAATGGGCGCTGGCCTTGCAGGTGTTCTTGAGCGAGCCATCGCCGAAAACCAGCGCATCCACCGAACGCACAAGCGTCAGCCAAAGTCGTCAATCATTTGCGCAAAATCGCCTGTGGTTCTTGCGCCAATTGAACCCGGACGACACGCGGCACAACCTGGTGTTGCACCTGAGCCTGCAAGGCCCACTGGACATTGAAACCCTGGCGCTGCGGCTGAACAATCTGGTCATGCGCCACAGCGTATTGCGCACGGTGTATCGCGACAGTATCGATGGCCCTCGGCAACAGGTTTTGCCGGCCACGGACGTACCGCTGACCTGGCATGACCTGCGTGATCAGAGCGAGTCGCAGCAGCAACAAGCACTCAGCGACAGCCTGGCCAACGAACACGCCACACCGGTCGAACTCGAAACCGGACCGCTGCTGCGCGCGCAACTGCTCAGCCGCAATGACCAGCAGCATGACCTGCTGCTGACCCTGCACCACATCGCTTTCGACGGGCGCTCGGCGCAAGTGTTGCTGGCGGAGCTGGCAGGCGCCACCGACGCCAAACCGCCGGTGCAGTACCTGGATTTCGCCCAATGCGAAGCCGATCACTGGAGCGAACAGCGGATCGCCGCCGAACAAGGCTTCTGGCGAGAGCATCTGGCAAGCATGCCGCAAACCCTCGAACTGGGTGGCAGCGGGCAGACCCCGGGCGAGCACAGCCTGAACTTCACGGTGCCGCAAACCACTTGCGAACACCTTGCAACCGTGGCCCGCGAGCAAGGCATGACCCTGTTCATGCTGCTACTGGCCAGCTATCAACTGGTGCTCAAGCAACTCGGCGGGCAGCAACAGTTTCTGCTGGGCACCGATGTCAGTGGCCGGCCGTTGGCAGAACACAACGACGTCATCGGTTTTTTCGTCAATCAGCTGACCCTGCGCTGTGACCTGCACGGCGAACCGCCCCTGGCCGGCTTTCTCGAACGGGTTCGTGACGAAGCACGACTGGCCTACGCCCATCAGGGCCTGCCGTTCGATCTGGTGGTGTCGGCGCTGGCGCCGGAACGCCGTCCCGGTCACTCACCGCTGTTCCAGGTCAAGCTCAACTATCAACCGACCCGGGTCACACCGACCGCCATCGCCGGCGCGCGCATGACTGCGCTGGACGTGGCGCAGGCGCCGGGAGATTTCCATCTGGTGCTCGATCTGGTGCACGGCGCCGAAGGCATCGACGCCACCCTCAAGTACCGCGGCGAATATTTCGATCAGGACCGCGCCCTGCGCCTGCAACACCTGTGGACGCGCCTGCTGGACGAGACCCAAAACCTGCTGGACGAACCGCTGCCGGCACTGGCCGAACGGCTCGCCGCCTGGGACCAGACCTTCCAGCGTGAACGCCAACAGGCCCAGGCGCTGGCCGGTCGCAGCCAGATGATGCAAACCAAACGTCGCTCATTGACCCTTTAACCGAGTTGGATGCCTTTATGTCTATCGTGCCCCCATCGTCTCGCGCCCTCGGCGCCGTGCGCCGCAAAGCCATGAACGTCTCGGAACAGCAACTGGTCAGCGAGCGCCTGCTCAGCCCGGACCACGCCTTGCCACTGGTGATCGAGCCGGCGGTCAGCGGCGTCGACCTGGTCGCCTGGGCGGCCAGGGAACGCGAATCCCTGGAGCAGAAACTGCTGCAATACGGCGCCCTGCTGTTTCGCGGGTTCTCGGTGCTGTCCGTGGAGCAATTCGACCAGGTCATCGCCGCGCTCTCCCCCGGTGCACTGGAATACATGTTCCGCGCCTCGCCCCGCACCCGGGTCGGCGGCAACATCTACACCTCGACCGACTACCCAGCCGATCAGATGATTTTCCCGCACAACGAACATTCCTATTCGCCGCGCTTTCCACTGCGACTGTTCTTCTACTGCCACATTCCATCCGAGACCGGTGGCGAAACACCGATCGGTTCGACCCGCGCGGTGAAGGCCGGCATCAGCCCCGAAATCGAAGCACGGTTCCGTGAAAAAGGCGTGCTGTACGTGCGCAACTACGGCGATGGTTTCGGACTGCCGTGGCAGACCGTGTTCCAGTCCGAAGACCGCAGCGAAGTGGAAGCCTACTGCGCCAGTGTCGGCATCGAAGTGGAATGGAAAGACAACAACCGCCTGCGCACCCGCCAGCGCGGGCCGGCCGTGGTGCGCCACCCGCGTACCGGCGAAGAAGTCTGGTTCAACCATGCGACCTTCTTCCACATCAGCACCCTGCCCCCGGCGATCCGCGATTCGCTGCAAAGCAACTTCAACGACCTCGACCTGCCCACCAACACCTTTTACGGCGACGGCGAACCGATCGAGCCGCAGGTACTGGAGTCGCTACGCGCGGCCTACCTCGACTCGCTGGTGCGGTTCAGCTGGCAGCAGGGCGACGTGTTGTTCATCGACAACATGCTCGCGGTTCACGGGCGCGAACCCTTCACCGGCAAGCGCGCAATCATGACCGGCATGGCCGAAGCCCTGCTGTCGAGCGACGTCGCCGTCTGACCTTCAACGGGCGCAACCGCTGTTCGCAAGAGGCTTGACTGACACTCGGTCAGCGAGCCTCGGCGCCTGCGCCATGGCCCAGATTCACGCCCAATTTTTAGTCGAGTTGAACATGAACGGACTCCAAGGTTTTCGTATTTCGCCGCAACAGGCATCGGTGTACCCGCACCTCAACGGCGCGGCTGAACACCCGTTCAGTTGCCATTTGCAATGGTCATTGTCCCGATCGGTGGACGTTGAGGCGCTGAACAGTCGTCTACTGGCGCTGCTGGCCGACAGTGAAATCCTGCGCACACGCCTGATGCCGGTGCCGGGTTTGCGTCACCCGGTACAGGTGATCCACGAAACCTGCACCCTGCCCATGACGGTGCAGGACTTGCGTCAGCACAGCCTCGCCGATCAGGACGCCGCACTGGCCAACCTCGCCGCGCAGCCCCGTGACTGGACGAACCCACTGTCCGTGACCTTGGTGCGCCTGTCGGATGAACACTCGGTGCTGGACCTGGCCGCCGCCAGCAGCCACTTCGACCTCGCCAGCCTGAAACTGCTGGCCGGCGCGCTGCTGCAAGGCGTCACCCCGGACCTGTCCGAAGCACTGCAATACGCCGACTACGCCGAGTGGCGCTGGAGCCTGACAGAAGATGAGCCGGACCATCCGGGCGTGAACTTCTGGAGACCTTTGGCTGAGAGCGAGCAGCCGACGTTGCAACTATCGCTTGAATCGACCACCAGCAACGGGTTTGCACCAGCGCGGGTGGATCTGGCATTACCGGCCGACCTCGCCCGCCACCCGGCCCTGACTTCGAACCTGATGTTGACGGCGTGGGTCGTGGTACTCGGACGCCTGGCCGGCCAACAGCAAGTGCCGATCACCTTGATCCACGAAAGCCGTGGCCCGGAACTGGAAAATGCCCTGGGGCTGTTCGAACAGTGCCTGCCGGTGCGCATCGAACTGGATGCCCGCACGACCCTGCTGGAGCAAAGCACACACGTCGCCGCCATGATCGAACGGACGGTTGGCTGGCAGGACTATTACACCCAGGATCTCAACGGCGGTTACGCCTTTGCCTGGCGTTCGGGCGATGCCCAGGAACGTTATGCCGGCGCGGTGATGAACCCGGTGAAAGCCTGCCTGAACGTGCGCCAGTTGCCTGGCAGCTTGCAGGCCCACATGGTTTACGACCGCCATACGTTGAGCAGTGAAGCGGCGACCTGCCTCGCCGAGCAATGGCTGCAACTGCTGCTGGGCACACTGGCCGACCTGCGGCAAGCCTGGGCGCAACTGCCGTTGAGCGGGCCGCTTCAAGCCAACATGCTCGATGCCCGACCCGACCTGCCATTGATCGAACCGGTGACCCTGGTCGAGCTGATTGCCCGTCAGGTTCAGCAACAGCCGAACGCCATCGCCCTCAGCGACAAGGACAGCGACCTGAGCTACGCCCGCCTCGACGCCTGCGCGACCCATCTGGCCCATCAACTCGTGGCGGCCGGAATTGGTCCGGGGGTGCCCGTAGGCATTCTGTTCGCCCGCAGCAACGCCGCCATCGTCGCCATGCTCGCGGTGTTGAAGGCCGGTGGCGCTTATGTGCCGGTTGATCCGACCTACCCGGCGGATCGCCGCGCCTACATGCTCGCCGACAGCGCCATCGCGCACATCGTGGTCAGCGCCGAACTGGCCGACAGCGTGCCTGCCAGCCTGCAATGCTTCGTGCTTGACGGTCTGACAATTGAAAAAACCAGCGACTTGCCGCCACTGCCGTTGCCCGACGCAGACGACCTTGCGTATCTGATCTACACCTCTGGCTCCACTGGCGCGCCGAAAGCCGTGGAAATCAGCCACGGTGCACTGAGTTTCTCGACCCAGGTGCGCATGGCCGCTTATGAGGCGCCGGTGCGCGCCTACCTGCTGCTGTCATCGTTTGCCTTCGACAGCTCGGTCGCGGGGATTTTCTGGACCCTGGCCCAGGGCGGGCGTCTGGTGCTACCGGCCACCGGCGAAGAGCTGGAGATGTCCCGTCTGGCGCGGTTGATTGCCCAGCATCGGGTCAGCCACGGTCTGTCGCTGCCCTCGTTGTATCAGGCGTTGCTCGATCAATTACAGCGCACCGGTGGTGCTGACAGCCTAGAGTGCTGGATCGTCGCCGGCGAGGCGTGCCCGCCGTCGTTGATCGCACAGCACAGCAAGACCTTGCCGCAAGCTCGACTGGTCAATGAATACGGCCCCACCGAAGCCACGGTCTGGGCCACCTATGAAGTGCTGGACCCAAGCCGGGCGTTGACCATTGGCCGCCCAATCGCCGGCATGGACCTGCGCGTGCTGAACGAACACGGCCTTGCCAGCGGCATCGGCGAACCGGGGGAAATCGTCCTCGCCGGCCCGACCCTGGCCCGCGGTTACCGCAACAAAACCGAAGAAACCGCCAAAGCCTTCGTCACCCTGGCCGATGGCACCCGCGCCTACCGCACGGGCGACCTGGCCTGCTGGCTGGCGGACGGGCGCCTGGCGTTCCTCGGCCGCAAGGACCATCAGGTCAAGTTGCGCGGCTACCGCATCGAGCTCGGCGAAATCGAACGTCAACTGTGCAGCCACAGTGACGTGCGCGAAGCCGCGGTGATTGTGCAAGAACACGCCGCCGGCAAGCGTCTGCTGGCCTATATCCTGGCCGCTCACGGCTACGCGCCAGACTCGGAAGCGATCAAGCGCTTCCTCGGCGAACGCCTGCCGTCATACATGGTGCCGGCCCGGGTGCTGACCCTGGCGACCTTCCCGCGTACCCCTAACGGCAAACTCGATACCCGTCAGCTGCCCGACCCGGACCAGTTCGACGAAGGCGCCCATGTGGCACCGCGCAACGCGATGGAAACCACCCTGCAAGCGATCGTGGCCAAGGTCTTGAAGCTCTCGACCGTCAGCGTCACCGAGAACTTTTTCGCCATTGGCGGCGACTCGATCCTGAGCTTGCAAGTGGTGGCGCAGGCCCACGAGCAAGGTATTGCGCTCTCGGCCAAGCATGTCTTCGAACGCCAGACCATCGCGGGCATGGCCGAGGTCGCGCAACCGCTGGCCGCAGGCACTGTAGAGCCGCAAGCCGACAGCGCCGAGTTCAGCGCCTCGGGACTGTCCGACGACGAAATGCAAGCGCTGATGGCCGAACTGAACGAGGCCGACCTGTGACCGGTTTCCCTCGCCACCACGCCCTCACCGTTGCCCCATTTTTTGCAGGACGCTTTCAATGACCACCGAAAAAACCACCCGCAATCCGATCGAAGACATCTACCCGCTGTCGCCGCTGCAGCAGGGGATGCTGTTCCACTCCCTGCTGCACGAAGACTCCGGTGTGTACCTGATGCAGGATCGCTACCGCATCGGCGGTGCCATCGATGAAGTGGCGTTCCTTGAGTCCTGGCGCCAGGTGGTGGCGCTGCACCCTTCCCTGCGTGCCAGTTTTCAATGGAAAACCCAGAAGCAACCGGTGCAGGTGATCCATCGCGAAGTCAAAGTGCCGCTGGACACCCTTGACCTGCGCGGGCTCACCCCGCATGAGCAAGAAGTGCGGATCCGCACGCTGTTGGAGGATGAACAGAAAGTCGGTTTCAACCTGTCGAAGCCGCCGTTGATTCGCTTCCGGCTGGT
This sequence comes from Pseudomonas sp. B21-019, assembly GCF_024749225.1. NCBI lineage: Bacteria > Pseudomonadati > Pseudomonadota > Gammaproteobacteria > Pseudomonadales > Pseudomonadaceae > Pseudomonas > Pseudomonas sp. B21-019. The sequence continues at coordinate 2,037,358 of NZ_CP087193.1, read as the reverse complement.
GCGGCTGGCCGACGAGTCCTATGAGTTCATTCGCAGCTTTCACCACATCCTGATGGATGCCTGGTGCATTTCACTGGTGACCGTGGACTTCCTCAAAGTCTATGAAGCGCTGTGCAACGACCGCAAGCCGGAGCTCAAGAGCCCGCGCCCGTTCCGCGATTACATTCAGTGGCTGCAACGCCAGGACGCGGGCAAGGCCGAGCAGTTCTGGCGCGGCCAGTTGCAAGGGCTCAATGCCCCTACGCCGCTGACCGTGGACAACGGCGTGGCCCGCGACCGCTACACCGACGCGGTGCTGGTGGACGATCAACTGATTCACCTGACGGAGCAGGAAACCCAGGCGCTGGCGGCGTTCTGTCGTAGCCGCAGGATCACGCCAAACACGTTTTTCCAGGGTGTCTGGTCGTTGCTGCTGTCGCGCTACAGCGGTCAACGGGACGTACTGTTCGGCGTCACCGTGGCCGGTCGACCGGCAGAACTGACCGGCGTGGCGGAGATGATCGGCCTGTTCATCAACACCTTGCCGCTGCGAGTGTCGGTGGATCCCCAAGCGTCGTTGGGCAATTGGCTCAGTGCCCTGCAAGGGCTGAACGTCGACATGCGCGACTTTGAGCACACACCCTTGACCGACATTCAGGGCTGGAGTGACTTCCCACGGGGCGAAACCCTGTTCGACAGCATCCTGGTGTTCGAAAACGCCCCGATCGACGAACAGATCCTGGAAGGCGGCTTCCAGTTCAGCCTCGAAGGCATGGATCACAGCGTGCACACCCATTACGGCTTGACCGTGGTGATCCTGCCCGGCGAGCAACTGGGCATTCGGGTGTCCTATGACCGCGAACGTTTCGAGGCGCCGACCGTGCAACGCTTGCTCGGCCACATCGCCAGCCTGGTGCGCGGGATGCTCGCCGCGCCGGACGCACCGCTGGGCAGTTTCGAACTGCTGGCCGTTGATGAGCGCCAGCAACTGTTGGGCGAGTGGGCGGTCAACCCGCACGACTTCCCACTGGATCAAAGCTACGCCGAACTGTTCGCCGCGCAGGTCGCCCAACGTGGCGAGCAGATTGCGGCGATCTGCGACGGTGAGTCCCTGACCTACGCCGAACTGGATCAGCGAGCCACTCGCCTGGCGCACGTCTTGCGCGACGCCGGTATCGATAAAGATCAATTGGTCGCGCTGGTTGCGCCCCGGGGTCTGGCGTTGTTGACCATGATGATTGCCGTGTTCAAGGCTGGCGCGGCGATGCTGCCCCTTGAAGTCAATCATCCGCCCGAACGCCTGCGGGAAATCCTCAGCCTGTCCCGTGCACCGTTGCTGGTGGCCAGCGAAGACTGCAGTAGCCTGCTCGATCAGTTGCTCAGCGGCCTCGATCAGGCGCCCAAAGCGCTGTTCGCCGAAGCCTGCTGGACATCCGGCAACGATTCGCCGCTGCCGCTGCTCGGCGGCCCGGACAGCCTTGCCTACGTGCTGTTCACCTCGGGTTCGACCGGTACGCCCAAAGGCGTGATGATCGAACAACGGGGCATGCTCAATAACATTTTCGGCAAAGTGCCGGCCCTGGGGCTGAACGCCGAAGACCGGATTCCACAAACCGCTTCGGTGGCGTTCGACATTTCTGTGTGGCAATTCCTCGCCGCGCCGGTACTCGGCGCCACGGTGCAGATCCTGCCGGACGAAGTCGCGCACGACCCGCAACGCCTGCTGCAAGTGATCGCCAGCGACTGTCTGAGCGTGCTGGAAATTGTCCCGAGCCTGATGCGCACGCTGCTCGCGCTGTGCCCGTGCGACCTGCAATTACCAGGCCTGCGATGGGTGCTGCCCACCGGTGAAGCCCTGCCGCCAACCGTGGCGCGGGACTGGTTTGCGCGCTTCCCCGACATCGCCTTGATGAACGCCTATGGTCCGGCCGAATGCGCCGACGACGTGGCCTTCCAGCCAATCTTCGAAGCGCCGCACGCCAACGTCAGCCACATGCCGATCGGCCAGCCCACCGCCAACAACCGCTTGTACGTGCTGGACGAATCCCTGCGGCCAGTGCCGGTTGGCGTTGCCGGGGAAATCTGTGTCGGTGGCGTCGGCGTCGGTCGTGGCTACCTGCACGATCCGCAGCGCACCGCTGACGCGTTCATCGACCACCCGCAGCTTGAAGGTCGCGTGTACCGCACCGGTGACCTCGGACGCTGGCGTGACGATGGCGTGATCGAATACCTCGGCCGCCGCGACCAGCAGGTGAAATTGCGCGGACACCGGATCGAACTGACCGAAATCGAACACCGTCTGGCGCAGCACCCGAACGTGCGCGAAGCCGCCGTACTGCTGCGGCAAAACAGCGTGGGCGAAGCCTGGCTGGTGGCGTACTGGTCGGCCCATGACGACACACTGGGCAGCGACGGACTCAACGAACACCTGCGCGCGCAATTGCCGCCGTACATGGTGCCGGCTGCCTTCGTGTGCCTGGAGCGCTTGCCGCTGAACAACAACGGCAAGGTCGATCGCAAGACCCTGGCCGCCCAGGAACTGAACTGGCAGGCCGACACCCAGCAAAGCATCGCGCCGCGCAACGAGCTGGAAACCGCCGTGGCGACCATCTGGGCCGAGGTGCTGGGTCGCGACACTGTAGGGGTGGAAGACAACTTCTTCACCCTTGGCGGGCACTCGCTGCTGGCCACCCAGATCGTTGCGCGCCTGCGCACGCATTTCAAACTCGACCTGCCGTTGCGGGTGCTGTTCGAACAACCAACGGTGGCGCTGCTGGCCGTGGCCATCGCCGCTCGCCAGGCCGACGCCGCCGCACCGCAGGCCGCCACGATCAGCGCGCCGAAAGCCCAGGCGCGACCGGCGCTGCTGCCACTGTCGTTCTCGCAACAGCGCCTGTGGTTCATCGAACAACTGACGCCGGGCACGACGTTGTTCAACATCCCGTTCGCCCTGCACCTCAAAGGTGAACTCAACGTCGAAGCCTTGCACGCCAGCCTGAACGACCTGCTGGTGCGCCATGAAATCCTGCGCACTGGCATCCGCAGCACCGACGGCGTGCCCTGCCAGCACATCAGCGATTCGCTGAACATCGAACTGCCATTCGAAGACCTGTCGGACCTCGGCGCCACCGCTCGCGCCGGTGCACAATTCAACGCCCTGCAAGAAACCTTCGAGCAGCCGTTCGACCTGACCCAGCCGCCGTTGCTGCGTGCGCGCCTGCTGCGCCTGGCACCGGGTGAACACGTACTGGGCATCGCCTTGCATCACCTGGTCTCGGACGCCTGGTCTGCGACCATTGCCCTGCGGGAACTGGCCCTGGGGTATGAAGCCCGTTGCAACGGCGCCGCCGCCGAACTGCCGGCCCTGCCGGTGCAATACGCCGACTTCGCCCTGTGGCAACGCGAACACCTGCAAGGCGCCGAACTCAAGCGCCAACTCGACTATTGGACCACCACGCTGGATCGTCGCGACAGCGAAGGCAGTCCGCTGCTGGCGCTGCCCACCGACCATCCGCGGCCCTCGATGCAAACCTACCGCGCCGGGATCGTGCAGCGTGAACTCAGCGCCGACCTCAGTGCCCGTGTGCAAGCCTTCGCCAGCCGCCTGGGCACCACACCGTTCACCGTGTTGTTCGCCGGGTTCGCCGTGCTGATGCACCGTTTGAGCGGCGACGCCACGGTGCTGATCGGCACCCCGGTCACCCACCGTGAACAACCGGGCACCGAAGGCCTGCTCGGCATTCTGCTGAACAACCTGGCGATCCGCGCTGACTTCGATCAGCAAGCGGATTTCACTGCCCTGGTGAGCCAGGTGGCCAAACGACTGCGCGATGGCCTGCTGCATCAGGACCTGCCATTCGAGCAACTGGTGGACAGCCTGCAACTGCCGCGCAGCCTCAGTCATGCGCCGCTGTATCAAGTGATGGTCGCGCAGCAATTGGCCATGGAATCGCGGCTGCGCTTCCCGGGGCTGGAGTTTGAAGCCCTGGACACGCCGCTCAAGCACTCCGAATGCGATCTGGATTTGCATGTGCTGTGCCCGGCCAACGCGCCGATTCAACTGGAGCTGATGTTCGCGCTGGACCTGTTCGTCGCCGACAGCGCCCGTCAGACCCTCGCCCGCCTGGAGCACTTGCTCGAGCAAATGCTCGCCGAACCGCAACGCCCGGTAGCCGCCCTGCCGCTGCTGATGGCGGCGGAATGGCAGCGCACCGTGGTCGAGTGGAACCGCACCGAGATGGACGTGCCGCAGCACCTGACCTTCGCCCAGTTGTTTGAACAGCAGGCCGAGCGCACCCCGGATCGCGATGCGTTGTGCTTCGAAGGCCGCAGCCTGAGCTACGGCGAACTGAACCGTCGGGCCAACCAGGTGGCGCATTACCTGCGCAGCCGCGGCGTGATCGCCAATCGCCCGGTGGCGCTGTGCGTCGAGCGCTCGCTGGAGTTGTTGATCGGCCTGCTGGGCATTCTCAAGTCCGGCGGTGCCTATGTGCCGCTGGACCCGACCTACCCGGTGGATCGTCTGGCGTACATGCTTGAAGATTCGCAACCGGCGCTGTTCCTCGGCCAGCAGGGCTTGCTGGAGCAGTTGGGCGCCGAACTGCCGCGCCTGCGCCTGGACAGCGACGCCGCCCTGTTCGCCGATCAACCGGACTGCAACCTCACGCCACTCGCCGGTCCCGACGACCTCGCCTACATCATGTACACCTCCGGCTCGACCGGTAAGCCCAAGGGCACCCTGGTCACCAACGGCTCGGTGGTCAACCTGGCCTGGGCGCGGATCCATGGCCTGTATCGGCGCTACGCCGATCAGCCGATGCGCAGCAGTTTCAACTACTCGTTTGCCTTCGACAGTTCGGTGGCCGAACTCATCCTGCTGCTCGACGGCCACAGCTTGTACCTGACCCCGGAAGACGTGCGCTACGACCCCGACGCCCTGGCGCAGTTCTTCCGCGAAACCCGTCTGGAAGCCTTCGAGTGCACCCCGGCGCAGCTCAAAGCCCTGCTCGAAAGTGACGGCGTGCGTCGTGGCGAGGTGTACCTGCCGCGCTTCATCCTGTTCGGCGGCGATGCGGTGGACGCGCAACTCTGGCAGCGACTGCCGTCGATTGCCGGCAGCCGTTTCTTCAACACTTACGGCCCGACCGAATGCACCGTGGACGCTACAGGGTGTGCGGTCGACGACTTCCCGCAGCGCCCGATCATCGGGCGGCCGATCGCCAACGTGCGCACTTACGTGCTCGATGCTTTTCTCAATCCGATGCCGGTCGGCGTTCCAGGGGAACTGCACATCGGCGGTGCCGGCGTGACCCAGGGTTACCTCAACCGCGCCGAACAGACCGCCAAGGTATTCATCGACGATCCGTTCTCGCCGCTGGCCGGTGCGCGGATGTACAAGTCCGGCGACCTGGTGCGCTGGCTGCCCGACGGCCAGCTCGAATACCTGGGGCGCATGGATCATCAGGTAAAAATCCGTGGTTTCCGTGTCGAACTGGGGGAAATCGAAGCCTTGATCGGCGCCCAGCCGGGTGTGCGTCAGGCGGTGGTGCTGGCCCGTGAAGACGTGCCCGGCGACAAGCGCCTGGTGGCCTACGTCACCTGCGACCAGCAGGCCGATATCAACGCTTGGCGCAAAACCATCGGCGCCGCCCTGCCCGACTACATGGTGCCGTCGGCATTTGTGCTGCTCGATGAGTTGCCGCTGACCGACAACGGCAAACTCAACCGCAAGGCGTTGCCCGCGCCGGACATCCAGGCTGAACCGGACGCCCAGGACCCGCCGCGGACCATCGCCGAACAACAACTCGCCGCCCTGTGGTCCGAGCTGCTGAACGTGCCGCTGACGCAGATCGGTCGCGACAGTCACTTCTTCTACCTTGGTGGTCATTCGTTGCTGGCGGCTGTGCTGTTTGCCCGACTGCGCCAACAGTTCGCCACGGTTCCGCCGCTGCGCGCGGTGTTCGAACACCCAACCCTCGACGCCCTGGCCGCATTGCTCGGCGATCCCCTGCATACCCCGGCGGCGACCTTCGTCCCGACGGCACGCCCGGCGCGCCTGCCGTTGTCGTTTGAACAGCAACGCTTGTGGTTCCTTGAACAACTGAGTGTTGGCGGTGGTGAATACAACGTGGTCAGCGCCGTGCAGTTCGACGGTGAACTCAACACGCTGGCCTTGCAGTCCGCACTGAACAGCGTGGTTCAACGCCACGAAATCCTGCGCAGCCGCATCGTGCGCGATGGCGACGGCGAGTTGGCATTGGTCATCGAGCCACAGGTCAACATCACCTTGCCCGTGGCAGCACTGAACGCGACCACCGACGACATCTGGCAACAGCTGACCTTTGATGCCATCCACGCCGAAACCGGACACCGTTTCGACCTCGCCAGCCAAGTGCCGATCCGCGCCACGCTGATTCAACGCAACGGTTTCGCCCAGGCGTTGCTGTTGCTGACCGTGCACCACTGCGCCACTGACGATGCCTCCAGCCAGACCCTGCTGGATGAACTGGCACAGTTCTACACCGCTCAATGCCAAGGCACCGTCGCTGCATTGCCGGAGCTGGCCCTGCAATACCCGGATTACGCACTCTGGCAGCGCGAGCCCGGTCAACAAACTGTGTTCCGCAGCCAACTCGAATACTGGCGCGCCCAACTGGGAGACGGTAATTACCTGTTGGACCTGCCCACCGAGCAGGGTCGCCCAAGCCTGCTCGAACCGGGCGCCGGCGCGGTGCAACTGCAACTGCCACCAGAACTGGCGGGACGCTTGCGTCAGTTCGCCCAGCAACGCGGCGCCACCCTGTACATGCTGATGCTCAGCGCGGCGCAGTTGTTGCTGGGGCGCTATGCCAACCAGCGCGACGTGCGTTTCGGCAGCCCGGTGGCCCAGCGTCCGCTGGCCGAGCTGCAGCCGCTGATCGGTTGCTTCGTCAATACCCTGGTAATGCGTGCCGACCTCGATCCGGCGCTGGACTTCGAAGGCTTGTTGAGCCAGGTGCGCAACCGCGTGCTGGATGCCCAGCAGCACCAGGACGTGCCGTTCGATCAGGTCGTTGAACACCTGGCACCGGAACGCAACCTCGGCCAGACGCCGCTGTTCCAGGTGTTGTTCGTGATGCAGAACGCCGATTCGTCGGCCAGCCACTGGCCGCAATTGCAGGTGCGTGAACGGGCAGTGACCGCTCAGGCCACCAAGTACGACCTGAACTGGGAAGTGCATGACGGCGAGGTGTTGTCGGTGTTGCTGGAATACCGCGCCGCGCTGTTCAGTGAAACCACGGCCAAGCGTTGGCTGGCGCAATGGCAACAACTGCTCGAAGCCATGCTCGACGCACCACAGACCCGCCTCGGCGACTGGTCACCGTTGGCGGCGTCTGAGCGTCAACAGCAACTGGTCGAGTGGAACGCCACCGAACGCGACTACAGCGGCCCGACCAACCTGCACACCGCCCTGAGCCAACAGGCCGCGCTGAGCCCGAATGCCCCGGCGCTGGTGTTCGAAGGCCAGCGCCTGACCTACGCCGAACTGGATCAACGCGCGCAAACCGTCGCCCGGGCCTTGCGCGCTGCCGGTATCGGCAGCGGCGCCATCGTGCCGGTGTGCATGGAACGTTCCGTGGAGATGGTGGTGGCCTTGCTCGGCATCGTGCATGCCGGCGCCGCGTGGTTACCGCTGGACCCGGAACTGCCTGCCGCGCGCCTGGCCTTCCTCATCGAGGACGCCGACGCCCGGGTCACCCTGACTCAGCCGCAGTGGCTGGCGCGTCTGCCGGCCGGGCACACCGCCTGGACCCTCGACACCCTGCCGCAAGCGCCAGCGTTCGAGCCGATCAGCGTCCGCGCCAATGATTTGGCCTACGTGCTCTACACCTCCGGCTCCACCGGCCAACCGAAAGGCGTGATGAACGAACACGGCGCCTTGATGAACCGTCTGTACTGGATGCAGGACGCCTTCCCGATTGGCCCGAATGATCGTGTGCTGCAAAAAACCCCGTACAGCTTCGACGTGTCGGTGTGGGAGTTCTTCTGGCCTCTGATCACCGGCGCCACATTGGTGGTGGCGCGTCCGGACGGCCATCGCGACCCGGCCTATCTCAGCCAGTTGATCCAGCAGCAACAGGTCACCACCCTGCACTTCGTGCCGTCGATGCTGCGCGCCTTTGTCGAAGAACCGAGCCTGGCCGACTGCCGCAGCCTGCGTCAGGTGTTCGCCAGCGGCGAGGCGCTGCCGGTGGATCTGGTGCGGCGTTTCATGAGCCAACACCCGGCCGCCCTGGTCAACCTCTACGGCCCGACCGAAGCGGCGATCGACGTCTCGGTATGGCGTTGTTCGGTGAACGACGCGATCGTGCCGATCGGCAAACCGATCGCCAACCTGCGCCTGTACATCCTCGACGAAGCTCAACAACCGCTGCCGATCGGCAGCATCGGCGAGTTGTACATCGGCGGGGTCGGCGTTGCGCGTGGTTACCTGAAACGTCCGGACCTGACCGAGGAACGTTTCCTCGCCAGCCCGTTCATCGACGGTGATCGCCTGTACCGCACCGGCGACCGTTGCCGCTTCCTCGCCGATGGCAACATCGAGTACCTGGGGCGTCTTGACCATCAGGTGAAACTGCGTGGCCAGCGGATCGAACTGGGAGAAATCGACGCTCAATTGCTCGCGCAACCGGGCGTTCGCGATGCGACCACCTTGTTGCTCGATCAGCGTCTGGTGAGTTTCTGGTGCGGTGACGCCGATGAATCCGCAGTACGAAACGCATTGAGCGACGACCTGCCCTCGCACATGCTGCCAAGCCTTTTTGTGCAACTCGCCAGCCTGCCACTCAACAGCAACGGCAAGCTCGACCGCAAGGCGCTTGCCGCCACTGCATTGCCAGATGCCGGCGAAGGCCAACCTCATGTGGCGCCGCGCAATGCCACTGAAACAGTGCTCTGTGAGTTGTTCAGCGAAGTGCTGGAATGTTCCTCGGTAGGAATCGACGATCACTTCTTCCATCTCGGCGGCCACTCCTTGCTGGCCACCCGCCTGGTCGCTCGGGTCCGTGAGCGCCTGGGCGCCACCCTGCCGCTGGCACTGGTGTTCGCCCAACCGACGGTGGCGGCATTGGCCGGTCATCTGCGCGCGGCGATGCCGGGCGAGCTGATCACCGCGCAACCGCGTCCGGCACAATTACCGCTGGGCCTGGCTCAGCAACGGTTCTGGATGCTCAGCCGTCTGGTACCGGATTCACGCGAGTACCACATGCCGTTCGCTCTGACCTTGCGTGGCGACCTTCAGGTCCTGGCCTTGCGTGAGGCCTTCGAGCAGGTCAGCCAGCGCCATCTGGTGCTGCGCAGCCGCATTGTCGAAGTCCAGGGCGAGCCGCAGTTGCTGATCGACGATCATGGCCCGGTGCTCGCGGTTACTTCGGTCGCCGCTCAGGACTGGACAGCGTCTTGCGCCAGTGCCCGGACCGAGCTGATGACACCGTTCAATCTGGCCACCGCCGCACCTTGGCGTGCGCATCTGCTGCAACGTCAGGGCAGCGACGAAAGCCTGTTGCTGGTTTGCCTGCACCACAGCGCCACCGACGGCTGGGCGATGCAATTGTTGATCGACGAACTGGCCCAGGCCTACAGCGCCGGTCTGAAGGGGCAGTCACCCGCCTGGAAGGCGCTGGACGTCGACTATGTCGATTTCGCCCTGTGGCAACAGCACCCGGACACTCAAGCCCGACGCGCTGACAGTCTGGATTACTGGAAAAATCACCTCGGCCAAGACGACTACCAACTCGATCTGCCCATCGACCATCCACGCGCCGCCGAAGCGGATCCTCGTGCCCGGCAACTGACCGTGCGCCTCGGTGCCCAGCGGGCTGAAGCGATCCGCCAGTTCGCCCGTCAACGTGGCACCACCACGTATGTGGTGCTGGCCAGTGCCCTGAGTGCATTGCTTGCGCGTTACAGCGGTCAGCGGGACATTCGCCTCGGCACCCCGGCGGACCAACGCGACCAGCCGCAATCTCAAGCGCTGTTGGCCTGCCTGGTGAACACGCTGGTGATCCGCAGCGAAGTCGATCAACAGGCCCCGGCCGAGCAATTACTGGCCAGCCTTGAAGCTGATCTGCGCGCGGCCCAGGCCCATGCCGACCTGCCGTTTGCAACGCTGGTCGGCGCCATTGCCCAGCGCCGCGACCTGAATCGCACACCGCTGTTCCAGGTGATGTTCTCCCTCAACCACGGCCGCATGGACAGCAGCCAATGGCCGGGGCTGAACATCGAAGAGCAGACGCTGCCGGTAATCGACGCCAAGTTCGAACAGAGCTGGGAAGTCCAGGACGACGGCAGCGACATGACCCTCGCGCTGGAATACCAATCGGCGCTGTTTGACGAGTCGACGATGCAGCGCTGGAGCGCGCAATGGTGCGCGCTGCTGGATGCACTGGTGGCCACGCCGGAGCTAGCGCTGGTCGAGTTGTTCCCGCAACAACAGGACCAACAGCAACTGGACCTGTGGAACGCCACCGAACGTCACTACAGCGGCCCGACCAACCTGCATACCGCCCTGAGCCAACAAGCCGCGCTCAGTCCGAATGCCCCGGCGCTGGTGTTCGAAGGCCAGCGCCTGACCTACGCCGAACTGGATCAACGCGCGAAAACCGTCGCCCGGGCCTTGCGCGCTGCCGGTATCGGCAGCGGCGCCATCGTGCCGGTGTGCATGGAACGTTCCGTGGAGATGGTGGTGGCCTTGCTCGGCATCGTGCATTCCGGCGCCGCGTGGCTGCCGCTGGACCCGGAACTGCCTGCCGCGCGCCTGGCCTTCCTCATCGAGGACGCCGACGCCCGGGTCACCTTGACCCAAGCGCAGTGGCTGGCGCGTCTGCCGGTCGGGCACACCGCCTGGACCCTCGACGCCCTGCCGCAAGTTGAAATCGGTGAACCGATCAGCGTCAGTGCCAGCGATCTGGCCTACGTGCTCTACACCTCCGGCTCCACCGGCCAACCGAAAGGCGTGATGAACGAACACGGCGCCTTGATGAACCGTCTGTACTGGATGCAGGACGCCTTCCCGATTGGCCCGAATGATCGTGTGCTGCAAAAAACCCCGTACAGCTTCGACGTGTCGGTGTGGGAGTTCTTCTGGCCGCTGATCACCGGCGCCACATTGGTGGTGGCGCGTCCGGACGGCCATCGCGACCCGGCCTATCTCAGCCAGTTGATCCAGCAGCAACAGGTCACCACCCTGCACTTCGTGCCGTCGATGCTGCGCGCCTTTGTCGAAGAACCGAGCCTGGCCGACTGCCACAGCCTGCGTCAGGTGTTCGCCAGCGGTGAAGCGCTGCCGGTGGATCTGGTGCGGCGTTTCATGAGTCAACACCCGGCCGCCCTGGTCAACCTGTACGGCCCGACCGAAGCGGCGATCGACGTCTCGGTGTGGCGTTGTTCGGTGAACGACGCGATCGTGCCGATCGGCAAACCGATCGCCAACCTGCGCTTGTACATCCTCGACGAAGCCATGCAGCCGCTGCCAATCGGCAGTATCGGCGAGCTGTACATCGGCGGTGTCGGCGTGGCGCGCGGTTACCTGAAACGACCGGACCTGACGCAGGAACGTTTCCTCGCCAGCCCGTTCATCGACGGTGATCGCCTGTACCGCACCGGCGACCGTTGCCGCTTCCTCGCCGATGGCAACATCGAGTACCTGGGGCGTCTTGACCACCAGGTGAAACTGCGCGGGCAGCGGATCGAACTGGGGGAAATCGATGCCGCGCTGCTGAATCAACCTGCAATCACCGGTGCCTGCACCCTGGTGATCGACAACCGGTTGGTCGCGTTCTATAGCAGCAGTGCAGCGCAAGCGGGACTCGAAACCCTGCTCGCCGCCCAACTCAAAAACCAGCTGCCGGCGTACATGGTACCGGCGGTGTGGGTCGAAGTGCCGACCTTGCCGCTGACCAGCAATGGCAAGATCGACCGCAAGGCCTTGACCGCCCTGCCATTGCCGCAAACCCAGGAAGACTACGCCGCGCCGCGCAACGACCTGGAAACCCTGCTCTGCCAGTTGTTCGGCGAACTGCTCGGCGAGACTTTGACCGGTGGCCGCGAAGTCGGCACCTCGGACAGTTTCTTCGCGTTGGGCGGCGATTCGATTCTCGGTTTGAAGCTGATCTCCCGATTGCGCGAACAGGGCTACTCGCTCACGCCAAAAGACCTGTTCCGCTCGCCGACTCCGGCAGCACTGGCTCAGGTGGCCAGCCCATTGCTGACATTGGCCGAACAAGGGGAAATCACCGGCGTAATGCCATTGATGCCGTTGCATCAGTGGTTCTTCGACCAACAACAACCGCAAGCAGCGTACTGGAACCAGTCGGTGCTGGCCGACAGCGACCGTCGTCTGCAGCCGGCTATCATTCAGGCCGTGCTGGATCGGCTGGTCGCCCACCACGACGCCTTGCGTCTGCGTTTCACCGAGGTTGATGGGCAATGGCAAGCGCACTTTGCGCAGGCCGAGCCTGTGCAATTGACCTGCTGCGACCATCCGGAGCAACTGGCACACGTCGCGCAAAGCCTGGACCTGCAACACGGCCCGCTGTTCGCCGCTGCGTTGCTGGAAGGCGAACCGCAACGTCTGTATCTGGTCGCGCATCACCTGGTGATTGACGCGGTGTCGTGGACGCCGTTGCTGGAAGATTTCCAGCAGCTGTATCAAGGGCTGGAACGTGGCGAGAACCCGAGCCTGCCGGCGAAAACCACGTCCTATCGTCAGTGGGCCGAACACCTGCACGCCCATGCCGGCACGGTCAGCAACGAACACCGCTACTGGAGCACCCAGACAGTCGCGAGCGCCAGGCCGGTGGCCACGCTCGCCGAACGGCAAACGCTGTCAGCCCGCTGGGATGCCACCCGCACCCACCAATGGCTGACCGAGTCCCATGCCGCTTACCGCACACAACCGGAAGAACTGTTGATCACCGCCCTCGCCGCCACGCTGGCAGAAGCCGAAAGCCGCGCCGAGATCGTGGTGGACCTGGAACGCCACGGTCGCGATGCGCCGTTCGAAGGCCTGGATGTCAGCCGCACCGTCGGCTGGTTCACCACCCTGTACCCGCTACGCGTGAATTCCAGCGGAGCCCCCGGCGATCGGGTGCGCAACGCCAAGGAAGCCTTGCGCGCCGTACCGGGCCAGGGCCTTGGCCACGGTCTGCTGCGCCAGCGCGGCGAGTTGCCGCCGGGCCGTGGCGATGTGCTGTTCAACTACCTCGGGCATGAGCAATCGACCGGCGGATGGTTGCGCGCCAGCAGCCTGACCCCTCCGCCGGAAGTGGCGCTGGCCAACCGGGTCACCCATGGCCGCGAAGTGGTGGCCTGGCTGGAAGGCGGCGTACTGCGTGTCGAGTGGCACAGCGTCACGCCGAGCGCCGACAGCCGCTTGCCCGGCCGCCTGCTGGAGCATCTGCAAGCGCTGGTCGGGCATTGCCTCGACCCGCAAGCCGGAACGCTGATGCCGTCAGACTTCCCGCTGGCCAAAGGCATGAACCAGGCGACCCTCGACACCCTGCTCAAACGCCTGGGGCCGAAGAAGTGAGCCCCGGCATCGACCTGTTTTTGACTTCGGAGTGCGCCGTCCGCGGCGCACATGCCTCCTCGTTTTTCTGGATTGAACACTGCCGCCATGCATGACCAAATCGAAAACATCTATTCGCTGACGCCCCTGCAAAAAGGCCTGCTGTACCACGAGGCCTATGCGCCCGAGTCCCGGGTCTACTACCAGCAGATGAACATCGGGCTGGCCGGCGACCTCGACCTCAATGCTTTCCGCCAGGCCTGGCTGGCCTTGATGCAACGCCACGCGGTGTTGCGCACGGCCTTCCTCTGGGAAGAGCTGGACGACGCCTATCAGGTCATCCTCAAGGAAGTCGACTTGCCGCTGCGCGAAGTCGACTTGCGCGGCAACCCGCAAGGGCTGGCAACCCTGGCGGCTGAAGATCACGCACAGGCATTCGAACTCGGCGCCGCGCCGCTGATGCGCTTGACCCTGGCGCGTCTGGACGATGTGAACGGACAAGCGCAGTGGTCGCTGGTGTGGACGCACCATCACCTGTTGCTCGACGGCTGGAGCGTCGGTTCGTTGCTGGCGGACTGGCGCGATCTGTATCGCGCGGCCCGTCGCGGGCAAAACGCCGCGCTGGAGACCGTGCGTCCGTTCCAGGATTACGTGGCGTACCTCAGCGAACGGCCCTCGGCCGATCAATTCTGGCGCAACCGCCTGGCAGACTTCGCCCACACCACGCGCATACCCGAGTCGGACCCACGCGGTCTGCTCATCGACCACGTGGAAGCGCACCTGCCCTGCACCGAACATCAGTGTGTGCTGGATGCCGCCACCACCGCTCGCCTGTCCGGCTTCGCCCGCGATAACAACCTGACCATCAACACCTTGCTGCAAGCGGCTTACGCTTACCTGCTGGGCCGCCACAACGGCAGCGACGAAGCCCTGATCGGCGTCACCGTGGCCGGGCGTCCACAGCGCCTCAGCGGTGTCGAGCGGATGGTCGGTCTGTTCATCAACACCTTGCCGTTGCGGGTGCGTTGGAACGATGCGCCGACCGTTGGCCAATGGCTGGCGGGCATCCAGGACTGGAACGCCGAGATGCGCGAGCACGAACACACACCGCTGAGCAGTCTGCGGGCATTGACCGCGCTGCCGCCCGGTGGTGAGTTGTTCGAAGCGATCATGGTGTTCGAAAACTTCCCGTTCCCCCGCGAGCTGGACCAGATCGACGATGGCCTTGTCGGATTGCCGGAGACCGAACATACCGCGCCGTTGCGCCACACCGGTGGACGCAACAACTATCCGATGTCGCTGATCGCTTCGATGGAAGGTGAAAGGCTGCATCTGCACCTGGTGCATCAGCGCAAACGCTTGTCCGATGCCGCCGGTGCGCGTCTGCTGCAGCAATTGGTGACGCTGATCGAGGAACTGAGCCGCGACGCCCATCGACCACTGGCCGATGTGCCATTGTGCCCGCCGCAGGAACTGAGCCTGACTCGCACCTGGGGCAACGGTGCGCCCCTCGAATTGCCTGATGCTGCGCTGCATGAACTGATCGCCACCCAGGCCCGTCGCCACCCCGAGCGTGAAGCCGTGCGCGACGCCAACGGCGCCTTGAGTTACGACGAACTGCTTGAAGCCTCGACCGGACTGGCCAGCGCCTTGCGCCAGCGCGGTCTGCAACCGGGTGATCGCGTAGCGCTGGCCCTGCCCCGTTGCAACGATGCGGTGATCTCGCTGCTGGCCGTGATGCAGGCCGGCGGTTGCTTTCTGCCGCTGGACCTGGGCCAACCGGCCTCGCGCCTGAGTGCGCTGATGGCCAGTGCCGACGTGGATTTCATCATCGGTGCGCCGACCTTCGACACCGCCTCCGCACAAGTGATCGACGCCTCGGCCCGCGCCGCCGGCATCGACCTGCCGACGGTGGATCAACTGGCCTGCGCGTATGTGATCTACACCTCCGGCTCCACCGGTACGCCGAAAGGCGTACGCCTGTCCCATCGCGCCATCGTCGCCTATGTCATGGGCATTCTCGCTGAACTGGGTTGCGCCGAGGCTGAACAACCGTGGCGCCATGCGCTGCTCTCGACCCTGGCGGCGGACCTCGGTTACACCCAATTGTTCGGCGCGCTGGTCAGCGGTGGCAGCCTGTTGCTGGTGGACGACGACACCCGTGCCGACCCGAATGCCCTGGCGCAGTGCTTTGCCGAATTCGTCCCGGATCTGGTCAAACTCACCCCCAACCATCTGCACGGTTTGCTCGCCGCTCACCCTGACGCCGGCCTGCTGCCGCGCCGCGCGTTATTGCTCGGCGGCGAAGCACTGCAAGGTGCATTGCTGGACACGATCCGGGCGCTGCGCCCGGAGCTCGCGGTCTACAACCACTACGGCCCGACCGAAAGCGCCGTGGGCATTTGCCTGTCGCGCATCGACCAGCCATTGGCCGGTGTGCAACCGCTGGGCCATCCGCAACCGAACCGACAACTGCGGATCCTCGACAGCCACGGCCACGCCGTGCCGGTCGGCGTGCCGGGCGAACTGTGGGTGGGCGGCGAAGGCCTGGCCATCGACTACCTGGGCGATCCAACGCAAACCACCGCACGCTTCACCGCCGTCGCCGACCTGCCCCGCGCCTACCGCACCGGCGACCGTGTGCGTTGGCTGGAATCGGGTGAACTGGCGTTCCTCGGGCGCGTCGACAACCAGATCAAGCTGCGCGGCTATCGCATCGAACTGGGCGAAGTCGAAGCACAGATCAAACGCCTGTCGAGCAACCTCCAGCAAGTGCTGGTGCGCGTGGTGCAATCGGCCAACGAGGCGCCCCGCCTGGTCGCCTGGCTGGTGGCAAGCACCTCGATGTCCGTCGACAAACTGCGCCATGACCTGGCGCTGCGCGTGCCGGATTACATGGTGCCGTCGGATTTCATCGCGCTGGATGCGATCCCGCTGAACGCCAATGGCAAACCGGACATCGCACGCCTGCCATTGCCCGATGCCCCCGCCAGTCAGGACAACTACGAGGCCCCACGCGATGCGGTGGAAATCGCCTTCGCCGAGATCTGGCAGGATGTGTTGCGGGTCGAGCGCGTGGGCATTCACGACAATTTCTTTGCCTTGGGCGGCGACTCGATTCTCAACCTGCAGATCATTGCCCGCGCCCACCAGCGCGGTATGAAGCTGACGCCCAAGCAGTTGTTCGAAAACCGCACCATCGCTGAAATCTCCGCGGTGATCAGCCAAGGCGCGAACTACAGCCGCGACACCAGCAGCGCTGCGCGAAATGTAGCGCTGACCGCCGGTCAACACGCCCGTCTCGAAGCCGGGCCGTTGGCGGCGGACTGGCGCTGCGTGGCGCTGAATGCGCCGGTCAGCGTCGAGGTGTTGAACCGCGCGGTGCTGGCCCTGCAACAGCAACACCGTGCGCTGCAACTGGGCCTCATCCAGCAGGCTGACGGCACTTGGGTGCAAACCCTGCCCGCCGCGCCTAAACCGGTCAGTGCCAGCCGTCAGCCACTGAACATTGACGACTCGAACGCACTGAACGCTCTGGCCGAAACCACCCTGGCCACGCTGGATCACGCGGCGGGCGAAGGCTGGCACGCTTGTCTTTCGAAACAGGGTGACGCCGTGCTGCTGGTGAGCCATGCACTACGCCTGGATGCTGCCTCCTGGGCGTTGCTGATGACCGACCTGGCGCTGGCCGTGGCTCAAGCGCAATACGATCGTGCGATCGAACTGCCGCGTCACGGTGGGCACCTGGATGAATGGGCCGAGCATCAGAATAATTACGCCAGCGATGAAGACGGTCTGGAATCGGCCTGGGAATACTGGCTGCAATACGCCGGTGAAACCCTGCCATCGACCACGCCGCAAGACTCGGTGGTGACTGAATCCCGCGTGCAGATTTCGACGTCACTCAGCGCTCGCCTGAACCTGCTGCAACGGCGCAGCCATGCGCCCTGGGCCTCGTTGGTCGCCACGGCGGTCGCCGCGGAACTGGCGCAGCAAAGTGCCGGGCAAGACGTTTGGCTGAGCCTGGACCGCGGCCGCTGCGAACGCACACGCCTGCCGCTCACCAGCCCCCTGAGCCGCACCGATTTCAACCCGGCCACGGTGATCGGCGCCCTGAGCCACGCCGTTCCCCTGCGCCTGACCGTGACACAGACCGCCAGCGCTGCGCAGTTGCTCGCACAGATTGACGCGCAACTGGCCGCCGCACCGCACGCCGGTGACGATTACGGTGTGCTGCGTTACCTCGCCGACAACGACTACCTGCGTGAGCCACTGCTGAGCCTGCCGCAACCGACTGTGCATATCGTCATGGCTGGCGAATGGCAGGCATATGAAGGGCCGCTGAGCGAGGTCATCGCCGCCAGCGCGCCAATCGATGCCACCGGGCTGACCCTGTCTGTCAGCCTGCAACAAGGTCAATTGCAGATCGACTGCCGTGGCGCCAACGCCGAACACTGGGCCCAGGCGTTGGAGCAGCGCTTGAGCCTGCTCGCCGCCGACGCCGGGCAAGCCATTCCCGGTGCGCATGCTTTCCCGTTGTGCCGCGCCGCCGGCCACGACCTCACGGCCCTGGGCGCGAACTTCGACTGGGCCGGCATCGACGACTTGCTGCCCCTGTCGCCGATGCAGGAAGGCATGCTGCTGCACACTCTGCTGCGTCCCAACAGCGGCATTTATTTGATGCAGCAACGTTATCGCTGGGACGGCGAACTGGACCGTAGCGCCATCGAATACGCCTGGGCACAACAACTGGCCCGGCACCCGATGCTGCGCACCGGTTTCTGGTGGCAAGACGGTAAGGCTGCGCTGCAATGTGTCTACCACGACACCGACCCGGCATTCGCCTGGTACGACTGGCGCAACCTCGATGAAGCGACCCGCCAGCGCCAACTGGATGCCGTACTGGACGCCGAATGCCGTCAGGGTTTCGACATGCGCCGCCCGCCGCTGACGTTCCTGCGGGTGTTCCAGGTGGCCGATCAGGAATTCCTGATCGTGCGCAGTTTCCATCACATTCTGACCGATGCCTGGTGCTTCGGCCTATTGATGGCCGACCTGTTTGCCCACTACCAGGCTCGGGTGCTCGGCCAGCCGGCCGCCCGTCCATTGCTGCCATCGTTCAGCAACTACATCCATTGGCTGCAATGTCAGGACAGCTCTATCACCGAACAATTCTGGACCCGCGAACTGGCCGGGTTCAGCGCGCCGACGCCGTTGGTGGTGGATCGCCCGGTCGTGACCGAACAGGCGGTCGAAGTGGTGGCTAACCTGGATGTCACCCTGTCGATTGCCGACACCCGCGCATTGACCGCGTTGTGCCAACAGCACCAACTCACACCCAACACCTGGATTCAGGGCGCCTGGGCTTTGCTGCTGTCCCGTTACAGCGGCAGCGACGACGTGCTGTTCGGCGTCACGGTGTCGGGCCGGCCGACCGATTTGCCGGGTGTCGAGGACATTGTCGGGCTGTTCATCAACAGCCTGCCGCTGCGGGTGAAAGTTGACGACTCGCAAACCGTGGTGCCGTGGCTGCAAGCGCTGTTCGCGCACAACTTCGAGTTGCGTGCCTACGAACATGCACCGTTGGTGGACATTCAGCGCTGGAGTGAAATCGAGCACGGTCGTTCGCTGTTCGACAGCCTGGTGGTGTTTGAAAACGCGCCGTTCGACGCCGGCCTGTCGGATCGTCAGGTCGACTTCAACGTCGACATCTATGAAGACCGCGTGCACACCAACTACCCGATGACCGTGGTGCTTTACCCCGGCGATCGCCTGGGCATTCGCCTGACTTACGATGCCGCGCGTTTCGACGCCGATACCGTGCAGCGCATGCTCGGCCACCTGCGCCAGTTGCTGACGCAAATGGTCGCCCAGCCTGACGCACCACTGGCTTCACTGTCGCTGTTGACGCCGGATGAACGCCAGACCCTGCTGGTGGACTGGAACCGCAGTGAGCTCGACTTCCCGTTGGATCAAACCTACGCCGAGCTGTTCGCCCGACAGGTGGCGGAGCATCCGCAGCGCATCGCTGCCGTGTGTGGTGCCGACAGCCTGAGCTACGCCGAACTGGATCAGCGCTCGAACCGCCTGGCGCGAGCACTGATTGAAACGGGCGCCGGGCGCGACACCCTGGTGGCTTTGGCCGCCGAACGTGGCCTGCCGCTGCTGAGCATGATGATCGCCGTGCTCAAGGCCGGCGCGGCCTACCTGCCACTGGATATCAAGCATCCGCCGCAGCGCCTGAGCGAGATTCTCGAACTGTCCGGAGCAACGATTCTGTTGACCAGTGAAAGTGCCGACTCGGTGATCGAACCGGCGCTGGCCGCAAGCGCTGCGACACCGCAACGCCTGCGCACCGAAACCCTGTGGCTGGCAGGCGACGCAGCCCCCTTGGACGTCGCCGCCAGCCCTGACGATCTGGCCTACGTGATCTTCACCTCGGGTTCGACCGGCACGCCCAAAGGCGCGATGGTCGAACAACGGGGCATGCTCAACAACATCTTCGGCAAAGTACCGACGCTGGGCCTGTCGAGTGCGGACCGAATTGCCCAGACCGCCTCGCCGGCGTTCGACATTTCGGTCTGGCAATTCCTTGCCGCACCGATCCTCGGCGCCACCGTGCACATCCTGCCAGACGTGATCGCCCACGATCCCGAGCGCCTGCTGGAAGCACTGGAGAACCAACAATTGTCGGTCCTCGAAGCTGTACCGACGATGATCCGCGCCCTGCTCGACCTGGCCCGCACCGACACACAACTGTCGGCCCTGCGCTGGCTGCTGCCGACCGGCGAAGCCCTGCCGCCGGCATTGGCTCAAGCCTGGCTGAGTCGCTTTGCCCATGTGCCGCTGATGAATGCCTACGGCCCGGCGGAGTGCTCGGACGACGTGGCGTTCCATTCGCTGACCAGCGTGCCGAGCGAAGTCGGCAATGCCATGCCGATTGGCCGGCCGACCGCCAACAACCACCTGTATCTGGTGGATGCGGCACTGCGCCCGGTGCCGGTGGGCGTACCGGGAGAAATCTGCGTCGGTGGTGTCGGCGTCGGTCGTGGCTACCTCAACGATCCGCAGAAAACCCAAGCGGCGTTCGTGGCGCACCCGTTCGAACCCGGCGCGCGTTTCTACCGCACCGGTGACTTGGGGCGCTGGCGTGCGGACGGGGTGATCGAATTCCTCGGTCGCCGCGATCAGCAAGTAAAAATCCGTGGTCACCGGATCGAACTGGGTGAAATCGAAGATCACGTGGGCCGTCATCCCGCCGTGCAAGCGGTGGCCGTGATCGTCAACGCTGACCAGCGTGGCGACCTGCAACTGGTCGCCTACTGGACCGGCGGCGACACACCGGTGGCCGAACTGCGCGAATGGCTGAGCCAACGCCTACCGTCGTACATGGTGCCAACACATTGGCAACAGCTGGAGGCATTGCCGCAGAACGCCAACGGCAAGGTCGACCGCAAACTGCTGACTGCACGTGCGCTGGACCACAGCGACCTGAACCAGCAACGACCTCTGAGCAGCGACACCGAACAGCAGCTGGGCGCGATCTGGGCACAGATTCTCAACGTGACGGCGGTCGGCGCCGACGACAACTTCTTTGCCCTCGGCGGGCACTCGTTGCTGGCAACGCTGGTGGTCTCGCGGATTCGCAGCCAGCTCTCGGTGGACTTGCCACTGCGTGCGGTGTTCGATCACCCGGTACTGGAAAACCTGGCCCGCGCCATCGACAGCGCGCGCTTGCAGGCGGCGCCTCTGGCCCTGCCCGCGATCACCGCGACCGACCGTTCGCAACCGTTACCGTTGTCGTTTGCCCAACAGCGTTTATGGTTCATTGAGCAGTTGAACCCTGGCTCCAGCGGTTTCAATATTCCGTTCGCCCTGACCCTGACCGGAGCGCTGAATGTCGAAGCCCTGCGCCTGGCGTTCGAACAACTGATCGCCCGTCATGAAGTGCTGCGCAGCACCGTGCACAGCGATCATGGTGAACCCTGGCAGCGGATCGAAACAGCGCAGGCGTTTGCCTTGCCGGTCACCGATCTGCAACAGGTCCCGGCGCACGAACAGGAGCCGGCCATCCAGGTGCAATTGACCGATGTCTTTGGCCGGCCGTTCGACTTGACCCAAGCGCCGTTGATGCGTGCGCGGTTATTGCAGCTGGATGCGCAGACCCATGTGCTGGCCATTGCCATGCACCATATTGCCGTGGACGCTTGGTCCATTGCCCAACTGGTGGAGCAATTGGCCGCGGACTACGTCGGTTTCGGCACCGCGGCTGCCCGCATCGAAACCCCGGCCCTGCAATACGCCGACTTTGCCGTGTGGCAACGCACGCACCTGCCGGGCCCGGTCTGGCAGCAACAACTGGCCTACTGGCGCCAGCAGTTGCAAGCCAGTCCGGCGCCGCTGCTATTGCCGGGTGCGCAAACCCGCGAGCACGGCGGTTGTGCACGTCATCGCAGCCGCCTGCCCGCGTCGCTGGCCCGGGCCATCGGCGAGTTGGCGACGGCCCGCGAGGCTTCGCCGTTCATGGTGCTGCACAGTGCGCTGAACGTGTTGCTGCATCAGCAGACCGGGCGCGAAGACCTGCTGGTCGGCACCGACATCGCCAACCGGCATCAGCAACAGACCGAAGACATGATCGGCTTCTTCGTCAACCAATTGGTCCTGCGTTGCCGCGTGACGCCCGAGCAGACATTCGATGAGCTGCTGAGCGATGCCCGGCGCGTGGCGCTGGATGCCTTTGCCCATCAGGACTTGCCGTTCGACGCCCTGGTCGCCGACCTGCTGCCGCAGCGTGACGCACGGTATACGCCATTCTTCCAGGTCAAACTGGTGGTGCAGAACACCCGCCAACAGGACCTGCATTTGCCAGGCCTGGCAATCAGCGAGCGGGCGCTGGAGCCACAAGCTGCGGACGTGGACCTGCTGATCAACGTCGTGGATGACGGCGAGAGCCTGCTGGTGGTGTACGACTACGACACCGGGCGTTACGCCAGTGCCTACATCGAACTGCTCGACAGCCTGTTCGTCTGTCTGCTGGAGCAACTTGTGCTGAACGCCGACACCCGAGTCGCCCAGTTGCTGCTGCCACTCAATCAACTGCAACAGTCCCGCCGCGACCAGGCGCAAGCCGCGCTGCGTGAAGCCGGCAATGCGCGTCAAAGCACCCTGGGCCAGGCCCGTCGTCGCAGTGTCGTGAAGGAGGCCGAACAATGATGGTCATCGGCCAATCGCCCCGCTCGCTCATGTCCAACTTTTTTGTACAGGTCTCAGCATGACTCAGACTCACCAAGACACGCCGTTCGAAGGCTTCGAACTGTCGCCGCAACAGGCTCATCTGTGGCGCCTGCAACAAACCCGCCTGGCGCCGTCAGCCCAGCGGGCGACACTGCGCATTCGCAGTGAACAACCGCTGGACGGCGCACGACTGAAAAACAGTTTGCTGGCGCTGATGCAACGCCACGAAATTCTGCGCACCCGTTACCAGCAACTGCCGGGCCTGTCGCTGCCGATGCAGGTGATCGACGATTCGGCCACTGATTGGCAGGCGCTGGGAATTGAACTGCAGGTGGACGCCCAGTCAGCGACGCTGCACCTGCCGGCGTTGCATCTGGACAGCACCAGCCTGAGCTACCTCGGTGAAGAATGGGCGCTAGGCTACTTGCAAGCGGCGCCGCAAGACCCGCCCCTGCAATACGCCGACTACGCGGCCTGGCGCCTGGAGTCGGTAGACGACGCGGGTCGCCAGTTCTGGGAGCAGCAGTTCAACGCAGTGGTCACGGACGTGCCTTTGCCCTGGCAGCGCCAGAACCCGGCAACCTCCGGGCTGGTGGAGCCGGGCCGGGTACAACTGCCGCTCGACGACTCAACCCAGCAACGCCTCGATCAGCAAGCGACCCGCCTCGGTGTCAGCAGCGGCACTGTCGTGCTCGCCGCCTGGGTCACCTTGTGGCAACGCTACAGCGAAGCCGAGCGCCTGACGCTCGCCTACGAAAACCAGGCACGCCCGGACGTACTGGGCGATGCCCTCGGGCTGTTTTCCGAACCGTTGCCGCTGACCCTCGACACCGCGCCCGAGCTATCGTTTGCCGCGCTGTGCCAGCAACTGAGCGAGCGTGTCGGCCTGCTCAACGATGCGCGGGACAGCTACCCGAGCCACTTGAGCAATGTACCGCCATTGTCGGGCGTGGGTTTTCGAGAACTCTCGCTGGCGCCGCACAGTGCCCTGAACGATGCCGGTTGGCAGCTCGAACAGGCCGACAGTGTCAGCGCCGGTAGCGCATTGCTGTTGCAGTATCAGCCGCGCTCGGCCAGTGGTTTGTCGCTACATTTTGATGCCGCGCTTTACATGCCCGCCCATGTCGAGATCCTCGCCGAACAACTGCTGAGCGTGATCGAACACAGTTTGCACGAGCCGTCCGCCAGCCTGAGTCGCCTAGCGACTTGCAGCGCCGCCGAGCAACAACGGGTGACCGGCGTACTGGCCACTGCACCGACCCTGAACCCGGCGCAAGAACGCCTTTATGCAGCCACCTTCGCCCTGCCAAACCTGGCCGCCTGCTTCTCCAGGGGTTCGGCCCCCCATGCCGGACGCCCGGCGGTGACCGGCCCGAGCGGCACCTTGAGCCACGCCGAGCTTGATCAGCGTGTCAGTGCCCTCACCCAACAACTGCTCGCCCAAGACCTGGAACCCGGTACGCGGATCGCGCATTTCCTGCCGCGCGACATCGATGCGGTCGTGGCGCTGGTCGCCATTCTGCGCGCCGGTGCCTGCTACGTACCGATCGATCCGGCCTACCCCACCGAGCGCATCGAACATATTCTGCGCGACAGCCAGGCACGTCTGGTACTGACCCATCACGCTCGCGTGCAAGACCTGCCGGCGGACTGGCAGCCAAGTGCGCTGGCGATTGATCAAGCGATGCCGACAGTGCCGTTACAGGACGAACCGAACATCTCCCGAGACCAACCGGCCTATCTGATCTACACCTCCGGCAGTACCGGTCAGCCCAAGGGCGTGGTCATCAGCCATGCCAACGCTTTGCATTCGCTGGCGGCGCGGCTGGCGGGGTATCCGCAACCGGTGCAACGCTTTCTGCTGTTGTCATCGTTCGCCTTCGACAGCTCCATCGCCGGGCTGTTCTGGAGCCTCGCCCAGGGCGGGTGCCTGCACTTGGCCAGCGAAGCCGAACAAAAAGACCCGCTGCAACTGGCCCGGTTGATCCGCGGCCACGGCGTGTCGCACCTGCTGGCGCTGCCTTCGCTGTACGCGTTGTTGCTGGACGAATTGGGCGACAGCCCGAGCCCGCTGAACACCGCGATTGTCGCCGGTGAAAGCTGCCCGCCAGCGCTGGTCGACAGCCACTATCACCGCCAGCCCGACGCGCAGTTGTACAACGAATACGGACCGACGGAAGCCTCGGTGTGGAGCACCGTCGCGCTCTGCCGGCCGGATCAGCGCACAGCATCCGTACCCATCGGCCGCGCCATTGCCCACACTCGGGTGTATGTGCTCGACAGCGACGGCGCCCCCGTGGCCCGGGGGCTCAAGGGTGAAATCCATATAGCCGGGCCTGGCGTGTCCGAAGGTTATCTGGGCCTGCCGCAGATGACCGCCGAGAAATTCATCCAGGCCTGTCATCCCTCTCTCGACGGCCAACGGCTGTACCGCACCGGCGATTTCGCCTGGCAGGATCTGGACGGGCAACTGGTGTTCCTCGGGCGCACCGATTCGCAGATCAAACTGCGCGGTTACCGCATCGAGCTGGGCGAAATCGAAACCGCGCTGTGCAGCGTCAGCGGCGCCAGACTGGCCGTCGTCCTGCTGGACACCATCCAGGCCGAACCGAGCTTGCGTGCCTTCGTTGAATCGGCCTCTGAGCTTCAAGCCAACGCCGTGCGTGAGTCCCTGGCGACCCTATTGCCAGCGCACATGATTCCCGCGGACATCCAATGGCTGGCGCAACTGCCGCGCACCGCCAACGGCAAGATCGATCATCGTGCCTTGCTGGCCCGGGTGCCGAACCGCAGCCTGGCGGCTTACGCGGCGCCCGAAGGTCATGTCGAACAGGTACTCGCGGCGGTGTGGCAAGAACTGCTGGAGGCCAAGGTGATCGGTCGTCACGACGACTTTTTCGCCCTTGGTGGCCATTCGTTGCTGGTGGTGCGCATGACCGCAAGGCTGCGTGCCACGCTGGGCATCGAGGTGCCGGTCAACATCATCTTCCAGCACCCGACGCTGATGGGGCTCGCCGAGCAGATTACCCGGCCGCACGACCACGCGGCTGTCATCACCTTGCAGGCCGGCGAAGCAGGACAGACGCCGTTGTTCTGCCTGCACCAACCTGCGGGGGGAGTTCACCACTATTTACCGATGGTCGCCGGGTTACCGCAGGCGATGCCGGTGTACGGCATTGCATTGCCCGAGTCGCTGCGCAACCAGGACCTCGTCGCATTGGCCAGCGAATACTTGCCGCTGATCCAGCAGACTCAGACGCAAGGTCCGTATCGCCTGGGCGGTTGGTCCATGGGTGGATTACTCGCGCTGGAACTGACTCGACAACTGGAGGCGCTAGGGCAAACGGTTGAGTGGCTGGGCCTGTTCGACAGCACGTTCCACGCCGAGAACGAAACACTGGCGTGGGAGGCGTTGTACTCAGTCGTGCAGCAAGAATTGAGCAGCGACAGTCGCCAGCGACTGGCCACGCTCGACCCGGAGCGTTTGACCCAACTGCGTACAGCCACCGCTGAATTGGGCCGCATGGAGCAATTGCGTTTCGCCTTGCTGCAATGGACGAGCGCCAACGGCCTGGACCTCAATGCACCGCTGGCATACA
Organism: Pseudomonas sp. B21-019; assembly: GCF_024749225.1. Lineage (NCBI taxonomy): Bacteria > Pseudomonadati > Pseudomonadota > Gammaproteobacteria > Pseudomonadales > Pseudomonadaceae > Pseudomonas > Pseudomonas sp. B21-019. The sequence goes on along the minus strand of NZ_CP087193.1, from coordinate 2,011,000 downwards.
TCGAACAGACCTTGAATGTGATGGCCGACGCACGTCGTTGGGTCAGCGGCTACTCAGTGCCCGCCGTACGCGCCTCCCTGCATCTGTGGTGGGCCGAACAGACTCTTGTCGAGCGCCCGACCCTGCCTGCGCAGTGGGACGCGATCAGCCAGCGAACCTGTCATCATCAGGTCGCTGCCGATCACGACACGATCCTCGAGCAGCCTGTCTTCCATGAACAACTCAACAAGTCGCTGGCCGTGGCCTCGACGGAAGCCGTCGCATGAACCTGATTCTTTATCTCTACCGCCAATCGGCACGCCTGCTGGCACTGGCCTCGATCACCGGCGCACTGGGCGGGCTGGCCAGTGCGGGGCTGGTGATGCTGATCAACCGCGGGCTGGCCAACCCGCAGCAATTGCCGGAACTGGCCCTGGGGTTTTTCGGGCTGTGCGTCGGCATGCTGCTGAGCAAACTCTGCTCGGAACTGTCGCTGCTGCACCTGACCCAAAGCGCGATTTTCCAGATGCGCATCGACCTCTCGCGCAAACTGCTCGCCACCCCGCTCAAACGCCTGCAAGGCATGGGCAAACACCGTTTGCTGGTGATCCTTACCGAAGACGTGCACACCTTTACCGCGGCGTTCGAGTGGGTGCCGCTGTTGTTCGTCAACGCCGTGGTGACGTTGGCGTGCTTCGCCTACCTGGCGTGGTTGTCATGGTCGTTGCTGTTGATTCTGGCATTGTTCCTGCTGGTCGGCCTGATCGCGTTTCACCTGGCCGAACGCGGGCCGTTAAGCCATCTGGAGCGGGTACGCCAACAAAAGGATGTGCTTTATCAGCACTTTCGCAGCCTGATAGAAGGCAGCAAGGAATTGCAGCTGAGCAACGCCCGTGGCGAAGCCTTCGTCGAGCGGGTCATCCGTCCGGGCGCCGATGAATTTCGCGTGCGGTTCCTGCGCGGCATGGCCGGGTATTCGGTGGTGGCCAACCTCGGCACGCTGCTGTTCTACCTCAACCTTGGCGTGCTGCTGTTTGTCGTACCGTTCTGGCTGCCGCAATCGATTACCGTGCTGACCAGCTTCACCGTGACGTTGCTGTATCTGGTGCGACCGATTTCCGATCTGATGATCGCCCTGCCCTCGCTGCGGCAGGCCAGTATCGCCCTGAATCGCATTCGCCAACTGGACGCCGAACTGAGTGCTGAAGCCCAGGCGGCCGCGCCGGTCGGTAACGTGTTCGCCAGTAAAGGCCCGATGCGCCTGTTGCTCAACGGTGTGTGCCATCGCTATCCCGGCGAACATGAGGATCATCCCTTCATGCTCGGGCCGGTGGACCTGACGCTGGAACAGGGTGAACTGGTGTTTGTGGTCGGCGGTAACGGCAGTGGCAAGACCACGCTTTCCATGCTGCTGCTCGGGCTGTATGCGCCGGAAAGCGGCTGTATGGTGCTCAACGGTGTGGAGGTGGACGACGACAACCGTGAGCAATACCGTCAGCACTTTGCCGCCGTGTTCGCTGACTTCCATCTGTTCGAACATCTGCTGGGCGACGACGGACCGGGCGCAGAACAGCGCACCGCCGAGGCGACGCGCTATGTAAAAGCCTTGGGATTGGGGCACAAGGTCAGCATCGTCGACGATCGTTTTTCCACCGTGGATCTGTCCACGGGTCAACGCAAGCGGCTGGCGCTGGTGTCGGCGTATCTGGACGACAAGCCGTTTTATCTGTTCGACGAATGGGCCGCCGACCAGGACCCGACCTTCAAGCGAGTGTTCTATATGGAGTTGTTGCCGGAGTTAAAAGCCCGGGGCAAAACCGTGATTGTGATCACCCACGACGACGCCTATTTCCAACAAGCCGACCGAGTATTGAAAGTCGAAAATGGCCGCCTCACCCAGGTCGAGGCCCATGCGGCTTATGCCTGATAAGGCTGCGTGATGTCAGCGCCCGGCACCAGCGGACAGTTGTCGCAGTACGGGCGCGCATCACCCAACTGGTGGTGCAGGCAGCATACCTTGCGCATCAGCAACGGCACGCCACTCGGGCCGGGAGCCAGTTGCAGGAAGCCGTACAGTGGATTGCGCGTACCGTCGGCCCAGTGCCGCTCCCGGAACAGGTGATCGCGCCACTGTGACGCTTGCGGCATCTGGAAGTAGTCGAGCGCAACATCGATGGCGGCCGCCACGTTATTCCACAGCAAGCGCTGGGCCACACGCCCGGCACTGGCCAATGCCTGGACCAAATGCGCCATATCTTCAACCAGCAGTTGTTGCATGAAGGCCAGCGGGTCACTCAAGGGCACCACTTCGCCTGCTGCAAACAGCTGGGCCACGGGCATGCCTCCTTCCAGCACCACGTGAGGATCACGCACGGTGCAGCGCAGATTCTGCGCAGCGGCGGCCAGCGGCAAGGCCAGCGTCACGCAAATCAAATCCATCGACCATTGCGACACCAGCGCGGCACGCGGCGCGGCGGGATAGTAGTGGGCGTACAAACCCAACAGCTCAGTGCAGGTTTGCGGGTCGCGAAACTCAATCAATCCACGACCTTCGACCTGGTTGCTCATTCGGCACGTACTGCGCAAAAAGGCGCCCTCGAAACGAAACAACTGATCGAGCAGGGTTTCGTCGAGCATGCGGGCAGTGGTTTGAAGAGACGTCATGAGGTTTCGTAACTGAGTTTGAGAACTGTTAACCTACCACGTTTTTTGAATTCCGAAGACTCTACACGGCGGGTCATCCCCCGAGTTTGCCAGGCAGGACGCTCTGATGTTCATCCATGATATGAAATTGCTGGCCGCGCCTTACTGGTCGGCTGAAGGCCGCCGTCGCGCCTGGCTGACTCTCACCATGGCCATGCTGGCGGTGGCCGGCATTATTGCGATCCAGGTGCGCTGGAACGAGTGGAGCCTGGGTTTTTACAACTCGTTGCAAAGCCTGGATGCCGCCGCGTTCGGGTATCACGTCGTGGAACTACTGGTGCTGGACGTCGCCTTCATCGCCTGCACCATGGCCAAGTTCCAGGTGCAGCAGCGCTTGCTGATCAACTGGCGAGAAAAACTCACCCAGGCCTTTCTCGCCAAATGGCTCGACAGCCAGCGTTACTACCGCAGCCGCTTTCACAGCGTGACCTACGACAACCCCGACCAGCGCATAGCCGAAGACTGCAAAATCTTCGTCGAGCAGACCCTGGACCTGGGCCTGAACCTGCTGCAGGCGATCATTCTGGTGGTACTGTTCTGCCTTATCATGTGGCGCATTTCCGGCACGCTGGAGTTCGAAGTCGCCGGGCATGCCGTCGCCATCCCCGGCTACATGTTGTGGCTCGCCTTGATCTACGCCGTGATTGGCAGCGGCATTGCGCACTGGATCGGCAAACCTCTGATCGGGCTCAACTTCCTGCAACAACGCCGTGAGGCGGATTTCCGTTTCGGCCTGACGCGCTTGCGTGAAGACGCCGAAAACGTCGCCCTTTCCCGTGGCCACGGCTGGGAAAGCAAGCAGTTACTGGGGCAGTTGGGACTGCTGCTGAGCAATTACGCCAAGCTGGTTCGCTCGAAAAAACACCTGCTGGGCATTAACGCGGCCTATGAGCGGTTCGCTTTCACCCTCCCCTTGCTGCTGGTGTCGCCGCGCTTCTTCTCGCGGGAGATTCAATTGGGGCAACTGACCCAGATCGCTTCAGCGTTTGGCGAAATACAGGCGTCGCTGTCGTTTCTGATTCGCAGCTACCCGCAGATCGCCGAATGGCGCGCGACCAAGACGCGCTTGTGCAGTTTCTGGCGTGAACTCGAAGCGCTGCCCGCTCCGGTTGACCCCGTCACCGGTCGTACTGCCGGCTTGCGGCTACATGACTTTGCACCGCTGAACGAGCACGGTTTACCGCTGTTCGAACCGCTGACGCTGATATTGGCACCCGGCGAACGGCTGCTGCTGCGCGGTCCTTCGGGCGTGGGCAAGACCACCCTGCTGCGCTCACTGGCCGGATTGTGGCCACGGCACCAGGGCAGTGCCGAACTGGACCGGGAGGGCCTGCTCATTCTGCCTCAAAGGCCTTATCTGCCAAGCGGTTCGCTGCATGAGCTGCTGCATCGAACTGGCGAGGCCAGCGCTGTCGACATCGATGAAACGCGCCTGGAAGAGGTACTCAAACTGGCAGAGTTGCAGCACCTTCCGCTGCACAGCACCGATGACTGGAGCCGACGTCTGAGCCCCGGTGAGCAACAGCGCATGGCCATGGCCCGCGCCTTGCTGATACAGCCACCGTTGCTGTTTCTTGACGAAGCCACTTCGGGGCTGGACGACATTGCAGAACGACGTTTGTACAAGGCGCTGGCGGCCACCGACATTACGGTGGTCAGCATCGGCCATCGTGAAAGCCTCGGTGGCTACCACACCCGTGTGGTCGATGTGGTGCCAGCCGCGTCGCCATCCTTGCCCAAGCCAATCCCGTCCACCACGCTGGAATTCTGAGGGCAAGACGCTGGATAACGTCGAACCGGCTTTAGGGGCTTGCCCCGGTCGGGTCTAAGGCAGTCAACCTGAACGGGCGACTGCCTTTTTTCTTTCAATGTCGCCTTCACCCCGCAGCCAAACCTGTCTTGCAGCGGTTAGCTGCCGCCCCATTTTGATATGTTTATTTTCACACAGTTGATTTGTGAAATATTTTATGTCATTTATAGCCTCGTAAATCATCAGGACAGTCCACCTCGCCAGACCGGACGGCAGCCCCGTATCACCAACGCCCCATCCAAGGAGTCAACAATATGAACAAGACAGAACTTCTAGGTGCTCTGGCACTGTGCGCCGCAAGCTTGCTGGCGCACGCCGACGAGGACAGCCTGCGTATCGGCATCGAAGCCGCCTACCCGCCCTTCTCCTTCAAGACGCCGGAGGGCAATGTCAGTGGTTTCGATTACGACATCGGCAACGCGCTGTGCGCAGAGATGAAGGTCAAATGCGAGTGGGTCATCCAGGAATTCGACGGCATGATCCCGTCGCTCAAAGTGCGCAAGATCGACGCAGTGCTGTCGTCGATGTCGATCACTGAAGACCGGATGAAGTCGGTCGACTTCAGCAAAAAGTACTACCACACGCCGGGCAAGTTCGCGATGAAGAGCGGCAGCGTGATCAACGACCCGCTGGTCGATCTCAAAGGCAAGAAAGTCGGCGTGCAACGCGCCTCGACCTACGACCGTTTCGCCACCGAGCAGCTGGCGCAAGCCGGCGTCGAAGTGGTCCGCTACGGCTCACAAAATGAAGCCTTTCTCGATCTGGCATCAGGTCGCCTGGACGCCACCCTCGCCGACATCGTCAACACCGATGAGAGCTTCATCAAAACCCCCATAGGTAAAGGTTTCGCTCTGGTTGGGCCGGACATCAACGACCCGAAATACTTCGGCAGAGGCGCCGGGATCGCGGTGCGTAAAGGCGACAGTGCGAACGTTGCACGCCTGAGCGCAGCGATTGACGCCATCCGCGCCAATGGCAAGTACCAGCAAGTGATGGCCAAGTACTTCGCCTTCGATATCTACGGCGAATAAGCCGTTACCCGAAACCCTGGCGCCGGCGTTTGCGGGTGCCACTTCTGGCTTGTCTCGCGCGCCTCCCGGCGCTCGCTTGAGGAACTTCATCATGCTTCACGGCTACGGATCGAGCATTCTCGATGGCGCCTGGCTGACCATTAATCTGGCCCTGACCTCCATGACCATGGCGATTGCCCTGGGTCTGATCGGCGCCGCCTTTCGTTTGTCACCGTTCAAATGGCTGGCGATGCTGGGCGAAGGCTATACCACCCTGATTCGCGGTATTCCCGACCTGGTGTTGATCCTGCTGATTTTCTACGGCGGCCAGGACCTAGTGAACCGCATTGCCCTCGCGCTCGGTTACACCCGCTACATCGACATCAACCCCTTTATCGCCGGCGTCTGCACCATGGGCTTCATTTTCGGTGCCTATCTCTCGGAAACCTTTCGCGGCGCCTTTATGGCGATCCCCAAAGGCCAGGGCGAGGCCGGCGTGGCTTATGGCATGAGCGGCGCTCAGGTGTTCTGGCGGATTCTGGTGCCGCAGATGATTCGTTTCGCCATTCCGGGGTTCACCAACAACTGGTTGGTGCTGACCAAATCCACCGCGCTGATCTCGGTGATCGGGTTGCAGGACATGATGTTCAAAGCCAAAAACGCAGCGGACGCCACCCATGAGCCGTTCACGTTTTTCCTCGCGGTGGCCGCGCTCTACCTGATGCTGACCAGCGTGTCATTGCTGGTGCTGCGCTATCTGGAAAACCACTACTCGGTCGGCGTCAAAGCCGCCGAACTGTGACGGGGAGCACAGCCATGATTCTCGACTACAACCTGATCTGGGAAAACCTGCCGCTGTACCTCAATGGCGCCTTGTTGACCCTCAAAGTTCTGCTGATTTCCCTGGCCGTTGGCCTGGTGCTGGCGATTCCTTTAGCGCTGATGCGCGTCTCCCGATCGCCGTTGATCAGCTTCCCGGCCTGGCTCTACACCTATGTGATTCGCGGCACCCCGATGCTGGTGCAATTGTTCCTGATCTATTACGGCTTGGCGCAGTTCGAAGCGGTACGCCAAAGCGTGCTCTGGCCTTACCTGTCCAGCGCAACCTTTTGTGCCTGCCTGGCCTTCGCGATCAATACCAGTGCCTATAGCGCGGAACTGCTGGCCGGCAGTTTGAAGGCCACGGCCCACGGCGAGATCGAAGCCGCCAAGGCCATGGGCATGTCGCGCTTTACCTTGTACCGCCGCGTGCTCCTGCCGTCCGCCTTGCGCCGGGCACTGCCGCAATACAGCAACGAAGTGCTGATGATGCTGCAAACCACCAGCCTGGCGTCGATCGTCACCCTGGTCGACATCACCGGAGCCGCTCGTACGGTCAGTTCGCGGTTCTATCTGCCATTCGAGGCGTTCATCACCGCTGGCCTTATCTACCTGGCCCTGACCTTCATCCTGGTTCGTCTGTTCAAGCTGGCCGAGCGCCGCTGGCTGGCGTATCTGGCACCGCGCAAGCACTAAGGAGCTGTTATGGAGCACATTGAATACCTGTTGCCGTGGGGTGCCTCGGGCACAGAACGACGGCTGTCGCTGTTTCGTTTTGGCAGCGGGCCACGCAAGGCCTACATCCAGGCCTCCCTGCATGCCGACGAGCTGCCGGGGATGCGCGTGGCGGTTGAACTTAAGCAGCGTCTGCGTGTGCTGGAAGAACAAGGTCGCCTGAATGGGGTCGTCGAGTTGGTGCCGATGGCCAACCCGATTGGCATCGCCCAGATGTTCCAGGCCACCCATCAAGGCCGTTTCGAGTTCTCCAGCGGGAAGAACTTCAATCGTGATTTTCCAGAGCTGGCCGAAGCTGTGGCGGCGCTGGTGAAAGGTCAACTGGGCACCCACGCCGACGTCAACACCGGGCGGATCCGCCGCGCCATGGCCGATGTTCTCGCCGACATGCCACCGCCGACCTCGGAACTCGATGGCCTGCGCCGCCTGTTGCTTTCACATGCCTGTGACGCCGATGTGGTGCTGGACCTGCACTGCGATTTCGAGTCGATCATGCTGCTTTACGCCATGCCGCAACACTGGCCGCGCCTGCGCTCATTGGCCGCTCGACTGGGTGCCGGCGCCGCATTGTTGGCCGAGGATGCGGGCGGCAGTGCCTTTGATGAAGCCTGCGCGATTCCCTGGTTGCGTCTGGCCGAACTCTTCCCTGAAGCCGATATTTCTTTGGCCTGTGTGGCGACCACCATTGAACTGCGCGGCATGGCCGATACCGAACGCGAGCCCTGCATCGACAGCGCGCAGGCCATTCTCGGCTATCTCGCCGAGCAAGGCCTGATCAGCGGTGACTGGCCGGCCGCGCCACCGACCGAGTGTGAAGCGACACCCTTCGCCGGCGCGCAGTACGCCTATGCGCCGCACCCCGGCGTGGTGAGTTTTCTGCAACCGCTGGGTGCCCGGGTCAGGGTCGGCGACCCGCTGTTCGAAGTGATTGATCCGCTGACCGATCGCCACAGCATCGTGCGCGCCAGCACCGACGGCATCCTCTATGCCCGTGAACGTCTGCGCTTTGCCCAGCCCGGTTTGTGGCTGGCCAAAGTGGCCGGTACTCGCCCTATTCGCCAAGGCCGCTTGCTCAGCGACTGATTCCAGAGAGTTGAAACCATGTACAAACTTGAAATTCAGGATCTTCACAAAAGCTACGGCACCCACGAAGTGCTCAAGGGCGTGTCCCTGGAGGCGAAGGCCGGTGACGTGATCAGCATCATCGGCTCCAGCGGCTCCGGCAAAAGCACCTTCCTGCGTTGCATCAACCTGCTGGAGCAGCCCAACGCCGGCAACATCGTGCTCAATGGCGAACCGCTCAAGCTGGTGACCAACAAACTCGGCGGGCTCAAGGCTGCCGAGCCCAAACAGCTACAACGCATGCGTTCGCGACTGTCGATGGTGTTTCAGCACTTCAACCTCTGGTCGCACATGAGTGCCCTTGAAAACGTCATGGAGGCCCCGGTGCATGTGTTGGGCATCAACAAGAAAGAAGCACGGGAAAAGGCCGAGCATTACCTGAACAAAGTTGGCGTGGCGCACCGCATGGACGCCTGGCCGGCGCACATGTCGGGTGGTGAGCAGCAGCGGGTAGCGATTGCCCGGGCGCTGGCCATGGAGCCGGAAGTGATGCTGTTCGATGAACCGACTTCAGCCCTCGACCCCGAGCTGGTCGGCGAAGTGCTGAAAGTCATGCAGGACCTCGCACTCGAAGGCCGCACCATGGTAGTCGTGACCCACGAAATGGGCTTTGCCCGCGAGGTCTCGAACCAGCTGGTGTTCCTGCACAAGGGCCTGGTCGAGGAGCGCGGCAATCCGCGTGAAGTGCTGGTCAATCCACAGTCCGAGCGGCTTCGGCAGTTTCTGGCCGGCAGCTTGAAATAACCACCGGCTCGCTCACCGCTCCCTGGCTTGGCGATGCACAACGAGGTTTGGCATGCGATACACTCCAGCCAACCTCGAACCAAGCCTTCTCCAACCCTTCAGGAACTGTAGAGCCGGACATGCCGACCCCTTCGAAAGACACCACGGTCTATGCCGCGCCGGTGATGCGTAAACTGGCGGAAATCGTTTCCGATCTACAGCCGTCACTGCGCAAGGTGGCGGATTTTATCCTGCGTCACCCGCTAAGGGCCGCGACGCTGACCATCGAAGAAATGGCCCATGAAACCTCCACCTCGCCGGCCGCGGTCAATCGTCTGGCCAAGGCACTGAACCTGGGTGGCTACACCGGCATGAAGGCCGAGCTGGTCGCAACGTTGCAGCAGATGGTGTCGCCGGTCGACAAACTGCGCAACGAACTGGCGCATCGTCCCGGCGGTGCGTTTGGCCTGCATGAACAAATCCAGAGCGCCACCAGCAACCTCGCCACGGCAGCCACCAACAACCACGCCGACACCTTTGAAGCGTTCGTCACCCGCCTGATCGAAGCGCGCAAAATTTACATCCTGGGCTTTGGCAACAGCGTCTACTTCGCAGGCCTCGCCGCCTCGACCCTGATGCCCTTCTGTGCAGACGCCACCGCCATCAGCATGGAGGGCGGCAACGAAAACGCCGCTTACCGCCTGGCCGCCATCACCGATCAGGATGTGTTGCTGGCGATCTCCCTGCCGCGCTATTCCCTCGATACCCTGCAACTCGCCCGCTTCGCCAATGAGCGCGGCGCCTCGGTGCTGGCGATCACCGACTCACCCGCATCGCCGCTCACCAGCATTGCCGAACACGTGCTGTTTGCCCCCGCCGACCATCCGGTGATGACCAGCTCCAACATCGCCGTACTCGCCTTGATTGAAGGTTTGGTGGCGGGTGTGATGGCGCGCAATAAAGAAGCGGTCAAGCTGGCGACCGAGCTGACCGAGAGCGTGATGTCTTATTTGCATATTCCTGCCAGCAGCAAATCGTCGAAGAAGTGATATCTGACAGGGCTTGCCCCATGGGCAATCTGGAAACCCAAAACCGCCCGGCTTTCGTGGACCGGGCGGTCTTGGGGCTGTCTTGCGACAACTCGTTCAGGACTGTGCCTCAACCTCCCGGGTACAGCCATTGCGCAACTCTGACGCCAACGTCTGTTCGTCCAGCGCCCCTTCCCACTTGGCGATGAACAGCGTGGCGACACCGTTGCCGATGACGTTGATCAACGCCCCGCCTTCGGAAATAAACCGGTAGACCCCAAGCACCAACACCAACCCGGCCGCCGGAATCACATCCAGGCTGCCAAGGGTGGCCGCGAGGGTAATGAACGCACCGCCGGTGACGCTGGCCGCGCCCTTGGAGGTCAGCAACAGAATCAACAACAGGGTGACCTGGTGCCACAGGTCGAGCGGGATATCCAGCGCTTGGGCGATGAAAATCGCCAACACTGTCATGTTGATGCAGCTGCCATCGAGGTTAAAACAGTATCCCGAAGGCACCACCAATCCCACCACCGACTTCTCGCACCCCAGACGCTCGAGCTTGCCCATCAACCGAGGCAAGGCTGACTCCGAAGATGAGGTGCCCAACACCAGAAACAGCTCATCGCGGATGTACTTGAGAAACTGCCACAGGCTGAAACCGGCCAGGCGCGCGACCAGGTTGAGAATCACGAACACAAAAAACAGCGCCGTCACGTAATAGCAGATCAGCAAGTTGCCATACGCCCCCAGGGAGCCGACACCGTACTTGCCGATCGTAAAGGCCATGCCGCCGAAGGCCCCCAGCGGCGAGACATACATCACGATCTTGACCATGCGGAAGAACGCCTGGGCTACCAGATCGATCAGGCTCAGCAACGGCTTGCCGGCAGCACCGAGCATCTGCAAGGCGAAGGCAAACAGAATGGAAATGAACAACACCTGGAGAATATCGCCCTCAGCAAAGGCACCGAACACGGTACTGGGCACGATATGGGTGAGAAAGCCCACCACACTCTGTTCATGGGCCAACTTGCTGTAGCTGTCGATGGCATGGCCGTCGAGGGTCGCCGGGTTGATGTGCATGCCCGTACCAGGCTGCATCAGGTTGACCCCGATCAGCCCGATCACCAGCGCCAGGGTGGTCAGCACTTCAAAGTACAGCAACGACTTGAAGCCGACCCGGCCGATGCGCTTGAGGCTCTGCATGCTGGCAATGCCACTGACCACGGTGCAGAAGATGATCGGTGCAATCAGCATCTTGATCAGCTTGATGAACGTATCGCCCAGGGGCTTCATTTCTTCGCCGAGACTGGGATAGAAATGACCGAAGATGATGCCCAGCACAATCGCCAGCAGCACCTGCACATACAGGTGGCGGAACACTCGGCGCAGGCGTGAATGGCTCGGCTTTTTTTCGGCAATCGAGGGTGTAATTGTTGTTGTCATGATGGCTTCCTCGCAGGCGTGATGCATTTCCCCAGGTAGCCGACCGCCACATCGGTGCACGACCGATCGCCTGGGAAAGAGTGTTCGGGGGAATGATTACTTCTGGATGTACTCGGAAATCTCGATCAGGTTGAGATCGGGATCGCGCAGGTACACCGAGCGAATGGGCCCCCGGGCCCCGGTTCGGGTCACCGGACCTTCCACCAGCGGCCAGTTCACCGTTTTGAGGTGGGCGATGACTTCGTCCAGTGGCGCGCTGGCGATAAAGCACAGGTCCAGGGCCCCTGGCACGGGCACGTGGGCCTTGGGTTCGATTTCATGACCGCGCACGTGCATGTTGATTTTCTGGTTGCCGAACGTGAAAGCCACCCGGCCCTCGCCGAATTTCTCCAGGTGCATGCCCATCACCTCGGTGTAGAAATGAATGGTCGCTTGCGGGTCGGTGGCAGTCAGGACGATGTGGTCGACGTGGTCGATCATCCCAACCACCGGAGCACCTGGCGGCACGATGACGGCGGCCACGGCAGGCGTTACCTGCAGCAATGCGCCCAGGGACAGCGCGGCAATGAACAACGAGACAAACTGACGGACCGGTGTGATTGTTATTGTTTTCATGAGTGGACCTTCTTGTTGGGTGGTGGAGCCTTCACGACACGAGGTTGATCAGGTTCCCCGAGTGGTAGCCCAGCAGGTTGCCAAGGATGCCGTCGGCCAGCCGTTGCAGGCTGCTCTGGCTGGCCCAGGCCACGTGGGGCGTGACGATCAGGTTGGCGTGGCGGCTATTGAGCAAAAGGTGGTCGGCCGGTGGTGGCTCCTGGCAAAGCACATCGAGGGCCGCGCCACCGAGGCGGCCGCTGTCCAGCGCATCGAGCACCGCCGCTTCGTCCACCAGCGGTCCGCGAGCGGTATTGATCAGCAACGCGCCGGGTTTCATCTGCGCCAGTTCCAGGGCCCCGATCAGGTGTCGGGTACGCTCGGTCAATGGACAGTGCAGAGAAATCACGTCGCTTTGCGCCAGCACCGTTTCAAAGGACTGGTACCCCTTGCGCACCGGGACCACGCCACGGTGTTCGGCAAACAGCAACTGCATGCCCAGGGCGCTCGCCAGACGCGCCGTAGTCAAGCCGATACCACCTCGGCCGATGATGCCCAACACGCTGCCCTGAACATCGCGGATCGGCGCGCGATGGACGCAGAAATGCCGCGAATCCGGCCAGTCCCGCAGCGCCGCAGCCTGGTAAGCAAACAGCTGTCGACGCAGGGCGAAGATTGACGCGATCACCGACTCGGCGACGCTTTGTGCCGAGTAGGCCGGGACGTTACACACCGTCACGGCAAAATCACGGCAGGCCGCCAGATCAATGCAGTCGTAACCGGTGGCCGCGACGCAGATGAAGCGCAGGTTCGGCAGTTGCTCAAGTTCGGCCCGGCCGATGCGCACCTTGTTGGTGATCACTGCATCGGCACCCCGTGCAGCGTCCACCACCTGGTCCGGCGCCGTGTCGGGGCGGTCCTGCCAGTCGGTGACCCAGGCTGGGCGAGCGATACTTACGGGCAGGCTATCGCTATCAAGAAATACCACTTTCATGCTGCACGCTCCGGCTGGACGGGTTCGGAAATCTCGATCAGGTTCAAGTCCGGATCACGCACATATACCGAACGTATCGGCCCGGTGGCACCGGTACGCAACACCGGGCCTTCGATGATGGGCCAGTCGACACGGGCCAGGTGCGCAATCACTTGGTCCAGTGGGATCGAGGCGATAAAACACAGGTCCAGCGCTCCCGGCACCGGCAAATGCGCCTTGGGCTCGAACTCGTGGCCACGCACGTGCAGGTTGATTTTCTGCTGACCGAAAGCGAACGCCTTGCGCCCACCGGCAAAGGTTTGCACCTGCATGCCCATGACCCGCACGTAAAAATCCTCGGCAGCCACGGGGTCGATGGTGGTCAGCACTAGATGGTCGAGATGATCGATCATGAGTGCAGCTCCTGGGCTCGGGCCGACGGCACCTGTTTTTCCAGGCTGGCGACATGGGCGGGTATCGGGTGCAAGTCCAGGCGTTTGCCGGCCTTGAGGATCTGGCTGGGAATGTCGTGGCCGACCAGACCCGGCAACTGCGCGGCAACTGCCAGCACCCGGTCCAGATCAACCCCGGTGTTGAAGCCCATCAACTGCAGCATGTGCAACAGGTCTTCGGTGCACACATTGCCGCTGGCCCCCGGCGCATAAGGGCAACCGCCCAGGCCGCCAAGGGACGAATCGAAACGATCGACCCCGGCCTCGATGGCCGCCAGCGCATTGGCCAGGGCCATACCACGGGTATTGTGAAAATGCAGGGTCAGCTGCAGCGCCGGAAAACGCTCACGGACGGCCCGGGACAGCATCTCGACCTGACTCGGGTACGCCATGCCGGTGGTGTCACACAGGGTCACGCCGCGAGCTCCCAGCTCAGCGAAGCGCTCGACCCAGTGCAACACCTCCCCCACCGGAACATCGCCCTGCATCGGGCAGCCGAATACTGTCGACAACGACACGTTGATCGCCACCGGCCCCTGACCGATCACGCTGACCACTTCGCTGAGCTGGGCAAACGACTGCTCGCGGCTCATGCGCAGATTGGAACGGTTGTGCGGCTCGCTGACCGACATCACCAGGTTGGCTTCATCGATGTTGCACGCCAGGGCTCGTTCGGCACCGCGCACGTTAGGCACCAGCACGGTGTATTCCACCGCCGGGTTGCGGCGGATCCCCTGCATCACTGCCTCGGCGTCGCGCAGTGCGGTAATGGCCTTGGGCGAGGTGAACGAGGTGACCTCGATCTTGGCGAAACCACACTGGCTGAGGGCGTCGATCATGGCGATCTTGTCGACGGTTTCAATAAAGCGCGCTTCATTCTGGAAGCCGTCACGGGTCGCGACTTCCTGCAAGAAAAGACGTTGCATGTTGATTCTCCGGTTCAAATGATGCCGCGTTGGCGCCAGTCGGCTTGCTGCGCAGCGTCGATGCCGAGCTCGCCAAGAATCTCGGCGGTGTGCTGACCCAGGGTCGGCGCCGAGCGAGTCACGCTGCCAGGCGTGGTACCCAGCTTGGGGACGATGCCGGGCAAGGTCACCGGCGTGCCGTCGTCCAGCTGGCTGTCGAGCAACATGTCGCGCGCCCGGTAATGCGGGTCCTGGGCAATGTCGGCAGCGTTGTAAATCCGGCCGGCCGGGATGCGCGCCTCGGTCAGGATCGACAAGACTTCGTCGAGGCTGAGCCGCGCGGTCCATTCGGAGATGGCGGCATCGATGCGCTCAACCTGCAACACTCGGCCGTGGTTCTGCGCGAGCGCTGGATCAGCCCCCAGATCACGGCGACCAATCACCTCCATCAGGCGTTGATAGATGCTGTCGCCATTGCCGGCGATCAAGGCAAAACCACCGTCACGGCAGCGATAGGCATTGGTCGGCGCGATACCCGGCAAACTGCTGCCGGCGGGCTCACGAACGGCATTGAACACCGAGTACTCGGGCAACAGGCTTTCCATCATGTTGAACACCGACTCGTACAGCGCCACGTCGATCTGCTGGCCGTCACCGCCGTTCTGCTCGCGATGACGCAGGGCAAGCAGAATCCCGATCACCCCGTGCAAGGCCGACAACGAGTCGCCGATGGAAACGCCAACCCTGACCGGGGTCCGCCCGGGCTCGCCGGATAGATGCCGCAACCCGCCCATCGCTTCACCGATCACGCCAAAGCCGGGACGGTCACGGTAAGGCCCGGTCTGGCCGTAACCGGAGACCCGGAGCATGACGAGTTTCGGATTCAGCACATGCAGCGTGTCCCAACCCAGCCCCCAGTTTTCCAGAGTCCCTGGGCGAAAGTTCTCTATCAGTACATCCGCGTCGGCCAGCAACTGGCGCACCACCTGTTGGGCTTCAGCCTGGCGCAAATCAAGGGTCAGCGAGCGTTTGTTGCGCGATTGCGCGGCCCACCAGACGGAAGTACCGTCATGCAGCAAGCGCCATTTGCGCAATGGGTCACCGGTGACCGGAGGCTCGATCTTGATCACGTCGGCGCCAAATTCACCGAGCATTTTCGCCGCAAATGGCCCGGCAATCAGTTGACCGAGCTCCACGACCTTGACACCTTGCAGAGGTAACCTCATGACGTTTCCCGTTCTTGTTGAGTACTTGTGGCATGGATAATCGACACAAACCGGGCAGATGAAAATTTCATATTTCGCCACTACTCTTTCCAGAATGGAAAACCTTGGATCCTCTTGATGATCAATCCCCTGCATTTCGATCTGCTGTCATTGCGCCTGCTGATCTTCGCCGCCGAATCCGGCAACCTGACCCGTGCCGCCGAAAAGGCCAACATGACGGTCTCGGCGGCCAGCAAACGGTTAGCCGAGCTGGAGCGAACCACCCAGTGCCCACTGTTCGTGCGCCTGCCAAGGGGGCTCGAACTGACCGCCGCGGGACAAGGGATCGTTGAACATGCCAGAACGATTCTGGAAGGCGTGAACCGGATGGCGTGCGACGCCAGCGATTACGCGGTCGGGGTGCGCGGGCATGTGCGGCTGTTCGCCAACACTTCCGCCGTCGTCCAGTTTCTGCCGGACGACCTCGCGTCTTTCCTGCGCGCCAACCCGAACGTGCGTATCGGGCTGGAAGAAGCACTCAGCGAACCGATTATTCAAGCCGTGGAGAACGGGCGCGCCGACATCGGCATTTTTGCCGACAACGTACCGGCCGAGGGCCTGTACAAACTGCCCTATCGTGACGACCGACTCGTGCTCCTGGTGCCGGTCGGCCATGAACTGGCGAATGAGCGCAGCGTGTCCTTTGCCGACACGCTTGGCTTCGATTATGTCGCGCTCAACCAGGGCAGCTCGTTGCTGCGCAGAATCACCGATGCCGCCGTGAGTGCGGGCAAGATCCTCAAGGTCCGGATTCAGGTCAGCAGCTTCGACGGCATCTGTCGCATGATCGAAGCCGGCTTGGGCATCGGGATTTTACCGTTGTCATCCGTGCGTGCCGAATTGCTCGGCAGCCGTCTGATTGCTGTCGACTTGAGCGATGACTGGGCGCACCGCACGTTGTTCGTGGGGGTTGCGAGTCAGGCGCAACTGACCCCGGAAGCGGCCAAGTTGTTCGAGTATCTGAGCAGCGTGCATGGCTGACCTTGCCGCAGGGTCGGCACTGTTCTTTTCACACCAGCCGAATGAGCAGCAAGACCAACAGCACATTCAATACGGCCAACGAACTCAAGCCCGCAAGCACTCCGCCAGCGCCCCAGGTCTGCAACAGATAACCGCCCGCGAGGGGAGTCAAGGCTTGTCCAATGAGCGAAGGCCGAGCCATGCGCCCCATCAGCAAAACATAATGGGTGGGCGACATCAGGGTCAGTGGCAGCAGGCCTCGAACGATCGCCCGCAAACCATTACCCGCGCCGTAGATCACCAGGCCCACTGCGGTCATTGCCGGCGCCATGGTCACCAACAACAGGCCGATTGCCACGAATACCATGCAGATCAATGTCGTCCAGATAGGATGTCTCTTTCGCGAAAACACCTGTAGAACACGTGAACCCACCTGGCTTGGCCCCAGCAAGGCGCTCAGTCCGATGGCGGCTGCAAGTGAGTAGCCCTGCCCCTGCAACAATGAAATCAGCTGGACAGACATCGCCGTCATGATCACTGCACCCAACGCAAAAATCAGTGTGAGCAGCAAGTAGATCCGCCGGTCGATCGAGAGGCTTTCATCACTCATGGCATGGCTTTTTGCGAGTGGCCCCGCGCCCCGCGCCAGCACCCAGAGATAAAGCGGTGCCACGGCAATGACCAATAACGCCCCGTAAGCCAAGCACGTCGTGCGCCAGCCAACGTGCTCGATGACCAACGCAACCGCTGGCCATGACAGCGTTGTCGCAAACCCTGAAATAAGCGTGATCCCGGTAATCGCACTGCCCGCCCGCTCCCCGTACAGAGAACCTAAAGCGGCGAACAACGCTTCATACAGCCCCAGCGCCATACCGACGCCAATTACTGCCCAAGACAAAAGAAACATCGGCAACGAGGTCGAGCTCGCCATCAGAAACAACCCGATGGCGACGCCCAGGCCGCTACTGGCAAGGATGGGGCGGCCGCCGTAGCGGGCGATAAGCCGGCTGGTCAATGGCGCCAGCATTGCAGAAACCAGAATGCTCAGAGACAGCGCGCCATACACCCATTGGCTGGCCCAGCCGGTCTCTTTCATGATTGGATCAGCCATGACGGCCATCAAGAAGAACGAACCTCCCCAGACCAGAACTTGCAGCATCCCCAATATAAAAATGCCGAATACGCCAGGCAGTCGCGTTTGATGGTTCAAGACAGTGTCATCAGTGGTGAGAAAAAAGCAGAAGTCGTGAGCAGCTGCGCAACAACGGGTAGGGGCTAATAGATTGGCCGATGGCTCAAAGCATGTGCCCGGCCCAGATTTTGCGATTGACCAGATCGGCTGCAATTTCGATAAAGGCATCCCCGACAAATTTCGCGGCCGGGCTGACGCGCCTGTCCGCGGGAAAGACCAGGACCAATTTACGCATGGGAGCGGGGTCGACCAACGGTGCCGCACTGAGCACGCCCGCTTCGATTTGCGCGTAAATCGAGGCCAACGGCAAAGCGGTCAAACCGAAGCCATTGCGAACCAGGTCGATCATCGCGCCGAAGGAATCGGCTTCAACGCTGGTCTTGAGCTTGATCCCGACTTCACGCGCACAGTTATCCAGAATCACCCGAAGGCCATGTCGCGCGCTGGGCAATACCAACTGTTGCTCGGCCAGCGACGCGAACGACACCGGCGTATCAAGCCGCAGGTTGGCGTTGGCAGGGCCGACCAGCAGCAGGTTTTCCATCATCACCGGCACGATACGCAGCGTGTGCAGGGGTTGCGGATCGTAGGAAATCGCCAGTTCCAACTCGCCACGCTGAACCCAATCCAGCAGGTAGCCGCTGAAGGCCGAGGAAAACCTGATGCCGAGATTCGGATGCGCCTCTTTGATCTTGCGCACCAGAGGGACGGTGACGATTTCCGCGACCGTCGGCGTTGTCCCGATGACCACCGTTCCCCGAAAAGAGGTTTTTCCGCCCACCACTGAGCTTCGGATGGATTCCATTTCTTCCATGATTCGGGTGGCATGGGCCAGCACTTCGCGGCCGGCCTCGGTAATTTCCATGCCTCGCCCATGTCGGTCGAACAGGTAGGTGCCGAGTTCCTTTTCCAGTAACCGGATTTGCCGGCTCAGGGCCGGCTGCGCGATGTGAAGACGATCCGAGGCCTTGCTGAGACTGCCCAGCTCGGCCACATGAATCAGGGTCTTGAGTTGAACGACATCCATTACCAGGCCAGTCAGCATCGGGCTCGGCGCGATATGCGTCGAAAGTGTTGTGAGTGTAATCGCATTTGCGCACCTTGGAATGCCTCGCCAACCGTGTATCGCGAGGCCTCAAGACTTGCGAGTCGGCTGTATCCCCCAGCGCGCCGGGGCTGCATGCCAAGCTATAGAATTCAGGTATATCAGTTAGGCCTGCCTGACGGCTTATTAGCCTCCTGACTCTGCGGTAGCGTGCAATCAACGTCGGCGCCAAAGAGCGTCCGACTCACTACAAGAATAAGATTCGAGGGCTCGCGCCATGATGTTCAATGCTTCGTCTTACCTGACCTGTCCGGCTTCCCCGGGCCACGTACAGCTCGCCATGCTCGTGCATCCTCCCTCCCCTTTCTCTTCAGTAAACCCGGCCATGAACGGGTTCACGCCTCTTCGTTAAACCCGACAACCCATCGAGCCCGTCACGTCGGACACGCATCAGCGTGCTCCTCGTATCGCCTCGCCTTGAAGAAAGGGTGAACAGCATGTCCGCATCAAACACAGACGCCAAAGACCACGCTGGCGAAGCCGCTCCGATGAGAGCGCCGAACCGCGTCAAAGCCATCATGGGTGCCTGCTCGGGCAATCTGGTGGAGTGGTACGACTTTTTCATTTACGCCTACACCGCCATCTATTTTGCCGCTTCGTTTTTCCCCAAGGGGGACACCACCAGCCAGTTATTGTCGACTGCGGGTGTCTTCGCCGTCGGCTTTTTCATGCGCCCGCTCGGCGGCTGGATCTTCGGCTGGATTGCCGACACCCGTGGCCGCAAGGTGTCGATGATTATCTCGGTGTTCATGATGTGCGCCGGCTCACTGCTGATCGCCGTCATGCCCACCTACGCAACCATAGGCGTCGCGGCACCGATTCTGCTGGTGGTGGCCAGGCTGATTCAGGGCCTGTCCGTCGGCGCGGAGTACGGCACCGGCGCCACCTACATCAGCGAAATCGCGACACCGGGACGCCGCTGTTTCTATGGATCGTTTCAGTACTTCACCATCATTGCCGGGCAGCTGCTGGCCTTGATGACCGTGGTCATTCTCCAGCAAACCCTGACCGGCGAAGAGTTGCGCGAATGGGGCTGGAGGATTCCGTTCTTCATCGGCGCCGTGAGCTCGATCGTGGTGGTGTATCTGCGGCGGGCCATGCATGAAACCGCGACCAAAAAAGACATGAACCGCAAAGATGCCGGCTCTCTGCGCGGCATGTTCAAACACAAACGGGCGGTCGCCCTGGTAGTGGCGTTCACCATAGGTGGCTCGCTGTACTTCTATACCTTCACCACCTACATGCAGAAATTCCTGGTGATCTCCGCAGGCTTCAGCCCGGAAACGGTGAGCTTCATCATGACCGCCGCCCTGGTCGGCTTCATGCTCTGCCAACCGCTCTTTGGCCTGCTCGCTGACCGTATCGGGATCAAGGCGCACATGCTGATGTTTTCCGGGTTCGCCATGTTGCTGGTGATCCCCCTGCTCTATTCATTGCAGTCGGTCAGCAGTCCGTTCATGGCGTTTCTACTGGTGTTTGGCGGGCTGGCCATCGCATCGCTCTACACCCCGATCGCCGGGATCGTCAAAGCCGAACTGTTTCCACCTGCCGTACGCGCGTTGGGCGTGGGCTTTCCGTATGCCGTCGGCAATGCGGCATTCGGTGGCACTGCCGAGTACGTCGCCTTGTCGCTGCGATCCCAGGGGATCGAGGAGTATTTTTTCTTCTATGTCGCAGCGGTAGTGACCATCACCTTCATCGCCGCGATGTTGATGCCGAATCTGTCTCGCTACGGGTACATCAGCGGTTCGGGTGAAGTCGAAGAGCGCACCGGGCTCAAGGGTTATTCAAAACCGAGCGCTGCCGGGGTCTGACCAAGAAATTTGAGCGCCAAAAGTCCTGTGGGAGCGCGCGGTGCCGCGATCCCACAGGTTCTGCGCCCTGTTTTGTTATTGCGCAGTGCTCGCCTGGAAATCGGCGATCTGTTGCCACATCGCGATCGGGTTGGAATACATCGGGAAATGCCCACACTCGGGAATGGGCGCCAGCCGCACACCTTCAGCCTGGATGTGTGGCAAGTAGGACAATGACGCGTTCTGTTCGCCGTACATGAGCATGCGCGGGCACTTCAACCCGAGGAATTTGCCCATCAGGTCGGCGTTATCGGAGAGGTCGACCATCGACTGGAAAATGCCTCGCACCGCACCGGCACGCACCTTGTGCCGCAAGCTCGCGGAATAGAGTGCGCTGGCATACGCCGGAGCGTGTCGGGCACGCTCGATGAAAGCGGCGAAAAACGCCTCGGGATCGTCGCTCGGGTAGTCAACGATCTGCCGGCTGAGGAAGCAGTCTTCCGGGGCGATATTGCCCTCGATATCGACAAAGCTGAGCACCCGATCCGGGAACTGATGGGCCAGCATCAGCGCGGTCAGCCCGCCCATCGAGTGGCCGACCAGATGGAAGCGCTCGATACCGAAATGCGCCAGCACCTGCAGCGCCGTCTGCAACAAAAAGGGAATGGAAATCCTGGAAAGGTCACTGCACTGGCTTTCACCGCAACCCGGTGCGTCGTAAGCGATGAAAGGGTGACCGGCAAACGCGGGCTGATGCACGATATCGGCGTAGTCCTCCTTGGTCGAACCAAACCCATGCAGGAACACAATCGGCGCCAGCACGCCGTCGCGATGGATGGCGGCCACGTTCAGTTGGACACCCTCCACCGTCAGAGGGAGTTGCACGTGAGTGAACGTTTCTGGTGAGGGCACGATATTGGACTCCTTGAGCGAAAAGGTTGCGCCGAGCCTGGGTTGCCGGCGGCCAGGCTCGCAATTTCAAGGGAATCGGGTGTTCTGTAAAATCCTGATTGAGGAAGGCTTTCATAGGCCAATCCTATCAATCGGTGTTCACACACAATCCCTGGGCCAACTCACGCCTTGGCCCGGAACCGGGCAACGACGTCCTCCACCACCGGGTTGGGTCGATCGGCATTCCAGGCCACTGCGGTGGTCACGACATTGAGCTTCTGGCTCAGCGCTCGAAACACAACGTTGTCCGGCGCCAGTTTTTTCAGTGACGCCGGCACCAGTGCGATGCCTTGGCCATAGCTGACAAAGGCAATTTGCGAAGCGACGGAACGCACTTCATGCAGCACCCTAGGGGAAAACCCGCTGGCCCGGCAGGTTGCGATCAGATTGTCGAAGTACACCGGGCTGACCTTTCGGGAAAACATCACCAACGGCTCGTTGGACAGACTGGACAGACTGATGCGTGTGCGCGAAGCCAAGGGGTGATCACTGGGCAGCGCCACCACCAGGCGATCCTCCAACAGCGGCAGTGAATGGATCGAAGCGCCAAGATCACCGTCCAGCCGGGCGAAGGCCAAATCGATGTCGCCGGCCTCCAGCGCCGGGACGGCTTCGACGCTGTCGATTTCGCGCACGGACACGGTGAGGTGCGGGTAATCGTTCTTCAGCTGCTCGATCAGCCCCGGCAACACATCGAACATCGCCGTGGAAATTGCACCAATGGTCAACATCCCCGACTGCCCCGCCACCGCCTCCTCCACGGCGAGTTCCAGACGCTCCAGTTGGTCGGCGAACTTGCGCACCGCCGGCAGGATCGCGGCGCCAACAGGGGTCAGTTTCGCCCCGCGTCGCGAACGGTCGAACAGCTTGACCTTGAGCGCCTGCTCCAGCACCTGGATCTGCTCGCTCAGCGGTGGCTGGGACATGCCCAGCCGTTTGGCCGCGCGGCCGAAATTCTGTTCTTCGGCCACCGCGAGGAACAGCCAGAGATGACGAATCAGACGAAAATTGATCATGATTAATCCATAGGTTTAGCGTATCCAACGCTTCTGTGATTCGTAATATACCTATCAAATGCTCTCGCTGACACTGGGCGCCTCCGTCACCACTGGGGCTTTTCCAATGATTAACAAGAGCATGATCCACAAGAGTTTGCTGGATCGCTTGGCGGCGCTGGATACCAACACGGTTTCCGATGCGCTCGACTTCCTCGGCCTGCCGGGTGCCACCGTTGGGCTGCGCCCGTTGTGGAACTGCCCAAGGATCGTCGGCCGCGCCAGTACGGTGCTGCTGGCGCCAAAATCCGACAGTGCGCCCACAGTGCACCTGATTACCCCGGTGGTTGAACAGATCGACAGCGACGATCGCGTGCTGGTGATCGCCGGTGGTATCGAAGGCATCTCCTGCTGGGGTGACATCCTCGCCAACGCAGCGGCCGGCAAGAAAGTGCGCGGCACGGTGATCGACGGTTTCAGTCGTGACATCGACGGTAGCGAAGCCATCGGTTACCCGGTTTACGGCCGTGGCGTGACCATGATCAGCGCGCGCAATCGGGTGGTGCAGATCGATGCTGGCGTGACGATCAACGTCGCCGGCGTCGATGTCAGCGAGAACGACTATGTCATCGCCGATACCTGCGGCACGGTGTTCGTGCCCTCAACCCATATCGAGAAAGTGGTCGACCTTGGCGAGCGTATCGCCCACCGCCAGGACGGCATGGTCGAGGCGGTCCGCAGCGGTCGCTCGGTAGCCGAAGTGATGCATGACACCCAATTCGAAGCGATCCACGTGGAGCATGCCTGATGAATATCGAAGACAAAGAACTGGTCGCCTTGTTCGAAGGCCTGGACACCCCGGGCGTCTCCGATGCCCTGGACAAACTCGGCCTGCCCGGCCAATGCCTCGGTGTGGCGCCACTGGACAACTACAGCAAGGTCATCGTCGGTCCGGCGTTCACCGTGCAATACGTCTCGGCCAGCGTACCGCCTGGCACCGTGGGCGATTTCATCGAAGACGTGGCGCCCGGCGACGTGGTGGTCATCGACAACAGCGGTCGCACCGACTGCACCGTCTGGGGCGACATCATGACCCAGTACGCCGGCACCCGGCAGATCGCCGCCACCGTTATCGACGGTGTTTGCCGTGACGTGAACAAGGCGCTGGGCGATGGCTATCCGATCTTCAGCAAGGGCCGCTTCATGCGCACCGGCAAGGACCGCGTACAGGTGCAGTCGGTCAACCAGCCAGTGTCGATCGGCACGGTGCGGGTCTGTGCCCGTGACATCGTGGTCGCCGACGCCAACGGCGTGGTGATCGTGCCTCGCGCGCGTGCGGCGGAAGTGGCGGCGTGTGCCCGTCAGATCGAATCGGTTGAAGCCGACATTCGCGCCCTGATCGCTCAGGGCAAAACCCTTAAAGAAGCCCGGGCCGCCCTGGGTTACCACAGCCTGCAGAGGAAAGCCTGATGAGCACGCTCCCCTTCCCCACGGATTTTCACCAACGGGCAAAAGTACTGGGCAGTTCGACGCTGTATGAAGCGTCCCATCTGCCCTGCGCGGTCGACAGTGCGATCCGCCCGATCTGGGACGGCGCCTTCATCGCCGCCCCCGCCTACCCTCTGGAATGTTCGCCGGGCGACAACCTGGCCCTGCACCTGGCGATGGAACGAGTGCCCCGTGGCAGCGTACTGGTCGTGGGCACGGGTGGTTTCATCGCCGGTTATTGGGGCGAAGTGCTCACCGTGGCAGCCGAGGCGGCTGGCGTGGTCGGTCTGGTGATCGATGGCGGCGTACGCGATATCGCGGCCCTGAAGAAACGCCGGTTCCCGGTATTTGCCCGTGGCATCTCGGTCAAAGGCACGGTCAAGGCCAGCGCCCCTTCGGTGGGGCAACCGTTCAATTTCAACGGTGCCTTGGTGGCTCAGGGTGATCTGGTGGTGGCCGACGATGACGGCGTAATCATCATCCCCAAGGCGGATGCGGCACGTACCCTGGCCGAAGGCGAGGCGCGCGCGAACAAGGAAGCGCAGATGATGCAGGCGCTGACCGAAGGCCGCTCGACCCTGGAGCTGATGAACCTGACCGAGTGGAGAACCCGCGCATGAGCCTTGATATCCAACGACTGAACCAGCGCCTGGCCAGCGCGCAACCTTCCGCGACCTACCGGATCATGGACCGGGTGGCGGAACGCCGGGCACAAGGCGCGAAGATCATTTCGCTGTGCGCTGGCGAGCCCGACTTCGATACGCCCAAGCATGTGCGCGAAGCGGCCATTAATGCCATTGAACACGGCCATACCCGCTACACCCAGGTCGCCGGGGTCCGTTCACTGCGAGAAGCGGTGGCCGCCAAATTCCGCCGCGAGAATGGCCTGGACGTCACCTGGCAAGACACCCTCGTCTGCAACGGCGGCAAACAGGTGATTTACAACGCCCTGGCCGCGACCCTCAACGAGGGCGACCAGGTGATCGTGCCGGCGCCGTACTGGGTCAGTTACCCGGAGATGGTGCAACTGTGCGGCGGTGAAGCGCGGATCGTTACCTGCGATGCCGACACCGGTTTCAAACTGACGCCCGCGGCACTGGCCGCCGCGATCACCCCGCAAACCCGTTGGTTGATCCTCAATTCACCGTCCAATCCCACCGGCGCGGTGTACAGCGAGGCTGAACTTCACGCACTGGCGGCGGTGTTGCTCGATCATCCCCATGTACTGATCCTGGCCGATGACATCTATGAACACCTGATCTTCGACGATCAAGCGTTCCACACCCTGGCTCAGGTTGAACCACGGCTGGCTCCACGAACCCTGACCATGAACGGTGTCTCCAAGGCCTACGCCATGACCGGCTGGCGCATCGGTTTTGCCACCGGGCCGCGCTGGTTGCTGGAGGCCATGGAAAAACTGCAAGGGCAGCAAACCTCTGGCGCCAGTTCGATCTCGCAACAGGCGGCACTCTCAGCACTGGAGGGGCCTAAGGATTTCATCCACGAAAGCCGTGTCGTGTTCCAGCGCCGCCGAGATTTGATGGTGACGCTGCTAAACGACATTCCAGGACTCGAATGCGCGGCTCCAGCAGGTGCGTTCTATGCATTCGCCTCCTGCGCCGGACTGATTGGCCGAACATCCCCAGGCGGGCGAGTTCTGCACACCGATGAAGATGTCGCCCACGCGCTGCTCGACGAAGCGGATGTAGCCGTGGTGCATGGCAGCGCTTTTGGCCTTGGCCCCTATATTCGCATTGCCTATGCTCTGGATGACGCTTCATTGTGTCAGGCTTGCGAGGCCATCCGGGCGTTCTGTAGCGCCCTGCGTTAACCCGTAGGTGAAGAACGTGCAACATTTCGCACTCGATTACACTTGCAGCGATCGGCAGATTCCCGCTGAGAATGGCGGCTTCGAGGCTTCTAGATGAATATGATCGAGGCGATGGAGATATTCGTTGCTGTTGTTGAGCAACGTAGCTACACGCGCGCAGCGGAAGCTCTCCAGTTGCACCGCCCTGCACTCTCGAAGGCTATCCAGAACCTTGAGAGTGAGTTGAACGTCCAGCTGCTTCATAGAACCACTCGACGGGTCAACGTCACTCCGGAGGGTGAGGAGTTTTACAACCGATGTAAGCAATTGTTGGGCGATCTTGCAGATACCTTCGACTGGTTTTCGCCCACACGCCCACCGCGAGGCAAGCTACGGGTGGACGTTCCTGTCGTACTGGCAAAAGCGATCATCATTCCTGCGCTTCCCGGATTTCGAGACCTCTACCCACAAGTCGAACTGACGCTGGGATCGACTGATCATCAAATTGATCTCATTGCTGAGGGCATAGATTGCGCCGTCCGCCTGGGTGAGCTGGACGACTCGAGTTTGATAGCGCGCCGTATCGGGTTGGTGCCTATGGTGACCTGTGCCGCGCCTTCTTATCTTGAGCGATTCGGTACGCCTAAATCCCTGGATGAACTGGATAACCACCTGGCAGTCAACTTCCTCATTGAGCATCGACGAAAGATCATGCCGTGGAAATTTCAGGATGGAGATGGCGTCATTTCCGTCAAAGTCCAAAGCGGGATCGTGGTCGACGACTCCGAAGCTTTTCTCTCTTGCGGCCTGGCCGGGCTCGGATTGCTTCAAGGATTGCGGCCCTCGCTACAGAGGCATATCGACTCGGGAGAACTGATTGAAGTCCTTCCGCAACTGCGTACAGTCGCAAAGCCCGTATCAATGCTCCTGACCGACCGTCGTCACCTTTCACCAAAAGTTCGTGTGTTCATGGAGTGGTTGATGGAACTGTTCTCCGAGGCAGGTCTTAAGTGAGAGCGATTGGTAACGACACAGTACTAATCAAGTTCTAATCGGGCCGTTTATCCCCCATTCAGCAAGGCCTAAATTGCTCCTCGAATCAGGGCGAACACTCAGTTCGTCCCCACTGTATTTTTCAATCTGTCTATTCGAGGACTCGCCATGGATATGCAACTTGCTGGAAAAACTGCTTTGGTAACCGGTGCTAGCCAAGGGCTCGGACGAGCCATTGTCAAAAGCCTGGCCGCTGAAGGTGTGAAGGTATTTGCTACTGCGCGAAACGAAGAGCTGTTGGTCAGTTTGGCAGGCGAAATCACCGATGCGGGTGGTATAGCACCGATCACGTTCGTTCAGGATTTTGTCGCAGCTGACGGCCCAGAAAGAATTGCAAGTGCTGCTCTGGCCGCTATGGGTCACATCGACATCCTGGTCAACAACGCGGGCGGCAGCCGTCCGATGGACATTGATGCTCCTGAAGAACAATGGATCGAAGGCATGACGCTGAACTTTGACCGTCATCGTCAGCTGACCCAAAAACTGTTGCCAAACTTCCTTCAGCGTAAGTCCGGAGCAATCATCAGCCTCTCCGGCAATCTTGAGCCGGAAGTCGTCAACGCGGCAATGGTGGCTAAAGCCGGTATCGTCGTATGGTCAAAAGGTCTTTCTGAACAGCTTGGCCAGCACGGTATCACGGTGAACTGTGTACAGCCTGGGCTGATCGATACGGCTCAGATCCGCCGTATGTATCCGGGCGAAGAGCGTAAAAAATTCGCCGACCGAGAGATTGCACTGCGTGACTTTGGCCAGCCTGACGATGTGGCTAACGCAGTCACCTTCCTTGCTTCCCCTCGCGCAAGCTACATCACCGGCACCGTATTGCTGGTGGATGGCGGTATGCGTCGCTACTCGTTCTAACTCACCCGTCTCAGGGCTCGGGCCACCGCCACGATCGGATGGTTCCCTGCCCTTGAGCAGAGGGAGAAATGCAGATGAAAACGGCTCTTCACGTTGGCGCTCCCACAAATCGATCAACGCATTGCGACCTGCGTGTAATCCACGACCTGTGCGTAATGGCGCATTCGGGCCCTCCAGTGGTCCGTAAAAGGCGCTCTCGTGGATGGGAAAGCTCCCGGATAGCCCTCTAGTGGTGCAATCAATCCGAAGGTAAGCGCACCCGGTCGAAAAACTTTGGCCATTCGGCCACGCTTTTTCATCAATAAAAGTGATCTGTTGAGCGGAATATTTGTCGCTTTTTTTGCAGATTCACACTCATTACTTTGGCCGGACAACACCGACAAAAACAAGGTCCACCCCATGTCTATGCCTGAAGTCATAAAACCTGCTGTGCGCAGCAATTACCGCTGGGTGGTTGCGGCCCTGATTTTTCTGATTTACACCATCGCAGCCGCCGACCGGGCCAACCTGGGTGTCGCGCTGCCGTTTATTCGTAAAGAGTTTGAAATGAGCAATGCCGAGGCCGGTGGCTTGATGAGCCTGTTTCTGCTGGCCTATGCCCTGGCACAAATCCCTTCCGGGTTTGCCTTCGGCCGTTACGGCGTCAGCAGGATCCTGCCTGGCGCCATGGTGCTGACCTCATTGCTGACCGGCCTGGTGGGTACTGCCAGCTCACTGTTGGCATTGAAACTGTATCGCCTGGGACTTGGCGTCGCTGAAGGCCCACTGCCGATCAGCATGACCACGACCATCAACAACTGGTTTCCAGCGCGGGAAAAAGGCACCGCGTCAGGGATATTTCTGTCCGCCGTCAAGTTCGGGCCAGTGATCGTGCCACCGCTCTGTGCAGTGATCATTTCGGTATGGGGCTGGCGAGAGATCTTCTACTTTTTCGCCCTGCCCGGCATCGTACTGGCGGTGATCTGGTACTTCATGGTCACCGATCACCCTTCCCGGAGCCGGTTCGTCAACGCAGCCGAGCTCAACCACATCATCGAAGAAACCGGCAGTACTGAGGCTACTCAGCAAGCCCGCCCACGGAAGATTCCAGCCTGGGTGGGCAAACTTGATCGAGTCATACGTGCCCGCCATGAAACGCCCCTGGAAACCAACCGGCAGGTGTTCAAGTCCTGGAATATCTGGGGCTGCGCCACCAGTTATTGCTTCCAACTGGGCGTATCGAGCGTACTGCTGGCCTGGATTCCGACCTACCTGATGACGGTCAAACAGTTCTCGATCATGAACATGGGGCTGGTGTCGGCTGCGCCATGGGTGGGCGCCGTGCTCGGCAACCTGCTGGGTGGTTTCTGCTCGGACCGGCTAATGGGCGGGCGGCGCAAACCCGGCATGCTGCTGTCTGCGCTCGGCACGTCGCTGATGATGTATCTGCTGATCAATTCGCCCGCCGAACCCCTGCCCTATGGCTTGTTGCTGATGCTGACCGGCGTTGTGCTGAGCCTGGGCTTCTCCTCCTACATGGTTTACCCAATGGGGCTGACCACCAAAAAGACGTTCCCCATCTCCAACGCCATCGTGAACATGGTCGGTCAGTTGGGCGCCGCAGCGACGCCGTTCATTACTGGGCTGCTGCTGGACAACTATGGCTGGAACTATGTGTTCGCCTGGTTGGCAGTCGGCTCATTTATCAGCTTCATCCTCTTGCTGACCATTTCCGAGCCTCGGGCGAGATTGAACGCCCCGGTTTGAAGTGCATTGCGAACAAAGCCCAGCCGCTCATGTGAGCGGCTTTTGTCTGAACGATTCTGTCATCACTGCGAGGTGTTACACATGTCCCCCCAAGACAAAGAATTGGTTGCCCTGTTTGAAGGCCTGGATACGCCGGGTGTGTCCGATGCCCTGGATAAACTGGGCCTGCCTGGCCAGTGCCTGGGCATCATGCCACTGGATAACTATCGGCAAGTGGTGGTCGGGCCGGCCTTCACCGTGCGCTACGTCAGCGCCAGTTGCCCGCCGGGAACGGTCGGAGATTTCATCGACGATGTGGCCGAAGGCGACGTGGTGGTGATCGACAACGACGGACGCACCGATTGCACCGTCTGGGGCGACATCATGACCCAATATGCAGGGAGCCAACGGATTGCAGCGACCGTTATCGACGGTGTCTGCCGAGATGTCAGCAAGGCACTCGGTGATGGCTATCCACTGTTCAGCAAAGGCCGGTTCATGCGTACCGGGAAAGATCGGGTCGAAGTAGCGTCGGTCAATCAGCCGGTGTCCATCGGCCAGGCCCGCGTGTGCGCCAGAGACATTGTGGTCGCCGATGCCAACGGCGTGGTCATCGTGCCTCGGGAGCGTGCCAGTGAAGTGGCCGCCTGCGCCCGCTCGATCGAAGCAGTGGAAGCCCGTATCCGCGCCCTGATCGCTGAAGGCAAATCCCTCAGGGAAGCCAGGTCAGAGCTGGGTTATCACACCCTGCAACGCAAGTCCTGATCATGACAAAGGGCGAGCACCCACCTCTGTGAATGCTCCCCCTTTGATCTTGAAGATGCACCGATAACAGGTCAGACCGTCAGCGGTTTTTCTCCTGTATCACCCTGAACATCCAGCGCAGTTGCATGACGCTCGGCCTCATCCTCACTCACCAACTCGCCCTCCCATTTGGCCACCACCGCTGTTGCGATGGAATTGCCCACCGCGTTAGTCGCCGAGCGGCCCATGTCCAGAAAGGTATCGATCCCTAGAATCAGCAGCAGACCGGCTTCGGGGATATCGAACTGAGTCAGGGTCGCTGCAATGACCACCAGCGAAGCACGCGGCACGCCGGCCATGCCTTTGGAGGTCAGCATCAGCGTCAACAGCATGGTGATCTGCGTACCGATAGACATCTCGATGCCATACGCCTGAGCGATGAACAGCACGGCAAAGGTGCAGTACATCATCGAGCCATCCAGATTGAAGGAATAGCCCATGGGCATGACGAAACTGGAGATTCTGCGTTTGACTCCAAAACGATCCAGCGCGTGAAGAATCTTCGGGTAAGCCGACTCGGAACTGGCAGTGGCAAAAGACAGAAGGAACGCTTCTCTGATCAACACCACCAGTTTGAACACACGCCGTCCGAGGAACATCCAGCCGGCAAACACCAACATGCCCCAGAGCACGATCAGCCCGAGATAGAAGTCGCGCATGAACACGGCGAACTTGACCAGAATGGACAGGCCATTGATTGCAACGGTCGCTGCCATGGCCGCCATCACCGCCAGTGGTGCAAGCTTCATCACATAACCGGTGACCTTCAACATTGCGTGGGACAGGTCTTCGATGACATTCACCAGGCCGGCGGCTTTCTTGCCCAAGGAGGCCAACGCGACGCCGAAAAATATCGAGAACACCACGATTTGCAGAATTTCGTTGGTGGCCATGGCCTCCGCGAAGGATTTGGGCACCAGATGGGTCATGAAATCCTTGAGGGTGAATACCGACGTTTGCAAGTTGGTCGTACTGGTCACGTCTGGCAGCGGCAATCCCAGGTTGTGCCCGGGCTGCAACATGTTCGCCATGACCAACCCCACCGACAGCGAGATCAATGAGGCTGTCACGAACCAGCCCAGTGCCTTGCCGAATACCCGGCCGATAGCGCTTGCATCCCCCATATGAGCGATGCCCACCACCAGGGTCGAGAACACCAGAGGAGCGATGAGCATTTTGATCAGGCGTAGAAAAATGTCAGAGATGATCGAGATATAACCGGCGATCCTGGTTGCCATCGCTTTGTCCGGGAAGTTCAGGAAAATCATGTAACCGATAAGAACCCCCAATAGCATGGCGATCAGAATGCCTGCCGCAGCCGGTAGCCTGTTTTTCATTAGGTGTAACCCCTTCTTATTGTTGTTGCGTCGGTTACGCGCTGTAACCACGTAGCCGGAAAACTACCCTAGCCCCACCTCCTCAATAAGAGCGGATCACGCTCTAGCTGATATGCCCAAATGCTATGACCCGGCGCCCAGGCTCAGCACCTTTGCGCAAGGCTGCTGCTCGGCTTTGCCCTTCCCATAATGTGCGGTTATCGCCGTTCCCTGCTGCGCCACGCGTTCGCCGCCAAGCTATACAAAACAGGCATATCTCAAAGACAAAAACGGTAGTCGTCGGCAGCAATCAGCACTCCCAGAATGTGTGAAAACACAAAAGCAGCACTGCTTGGGAGACTGGCATGTCAACAGAAGCTGAACAAACCGTGGGACAGGATTGGCAGGAGGACGTGTTCCGCGTGCTCAAGGCCCACGACGTCAAACA
This sequence comes from Pseudomonas sp. B21-019, assembly GCF_024749225.1. Lineage (NCBI taxonomy): Bacteria > Pseudomonadati > Pseudomonadota > Gammaproteobacteria > Pseudomonadales > Pseudomonadaceae > Pseudomonas > Pseudomonas sp. B21-019. Next base: position 1,978,932 of record NZ_CP087193.1, on the reverse strand, counting down.
TGTGGTCTTCGTACCGGATGCAGGCCACTCGGCGGCCATCCGCATGTCGTATGCCGACCCGGACATCAAGGCCGTCGTCCTCACCACCGAAGAAGAAGGCATCGGCTACCTCGCCGGCGCCTGGCTGGGCGGTGAACGCGGTGCCCTGTTGATGCAGTCCAGCGGTGTCGGTAACTGCATCAACACCCTCGCGCTCCAAGTCTGCGCCGGTTTCCCACTGTTGATGGTGGTGACCATGCGCGGTGACTGGGCCGAATTCAACGCGTGGCAGAACCCGATGGGCCAGGCCACCGAAGCCTCCCTGAACCTGATGAAAGTCATGACCTGGCGCGCGGACGTTCCCGAAGACGTCGCCCCGCTGCTGCACGGTGCTGCGACCATGGCCTTCAACGGTGATTCGTCCACTGCCCTGCTGCTCGGCCAGCGCCTGATTGGAGAAAAGAAATGGGTCAAGTAAGCGCCAACCACACCCTGTGTCGCCGCGAAGTGGTCAAGGCCTTGCTGGCCGACCGTAAAGACGTACTGGTCGTGACCGGCCTGGGCTCAGCGTCCTATGACGTCATGGCCGCCGGCGACCATGATCTGAATTACTACCTCTGGGCTGCCATGGGCAGCGCCATCACGGTCGGCCTGGGCCTGGCGAATGCCCAGCCGGACAAGTCGGTGGTGGTGGTCACCGGCGACGGCGAATTGCTCATGGGCTTCGGCGCACTGGCCACCGTCGCGCTGCAAAAACCCGCCAACCTGACCATCGCCGTGCTGGATAACGGCCACTTTGGCGAAACCGGGATGCAAGTCAGCCACGCCGGTTTCGGTATTTCCCTGGACCAGGTGGCGAAGACCTGCAGCTTCAGCTGGACCGACGAAATCCGCGACATGCAAGGCGTGCATGACCTGCGCGAGCGCTTCGCCACCCGCGACGGCGTCAAGCTCGCAACGATCAAGATCAAAGCGGAAAACCCGCCACGGGTGCTGCCACCGCGTGATGGTCACTACATCAAGAATCGCTTTCGTGCTGCGCTGGGTTTCAACCCGATCTGATTGCGCCCTACCCGGACCGAGTCACGCCGGGCTGATGCCAGGCGTGGCACGTTGAGGAGAATAATAATGACTGATCGCAACGCTGAAGAACTCAATGCCATCCGCGAGGGCGTACGCGCTCTTTGCGCAGAATTCGATGCCGCTTACTGGCGCAAAATCGACGAAGAAAAAGGCTTTCCGGAAACCTTCGTAAAGGCCCTGACCGATGCCGGCTGGTTGGCCGCGATGATCCCGGTTGAATACGGCGGCTCCGGCCTGGGGCTGGCCGAGGCCTCGGTGATCCTCGAAGAGGTGAACCGCTGCGGCGGCAACTCCGGGACCGTGCACGGGCAGATGTACAACATGTTCACCCTGCTGCGACACGGCAGCGAGGCGCAGAAAAGTTACTACCTGCCGAAGCTGGCCAACGGTGAATTGCGCCTGCAATCGATGGGCGTGACCGAGCCCACCACCGGTACCGACACCACCAAGATCAAGACCACTGCCGTACGCAAAGGCGACAAGTACGTGATCAACGGGCAGAAGGTGTGGATCTCGCGGATCCAGCATTCCGACCTGATGATCCTGCTGGCGCGCACCACGCCGTTGGCCGACGTGAAGAAAAAGTCCGAAGGCATGTCGATCTTCCTCGTCGACCTGCGCGAGGCCATCGGCAATGGCATGACCGTGCAGCCCATCGCCAACATGGTCAACCACGAGACCAACGAGTTGTTCTTCGACAACCTGGAAATCCCCGCTGACAGCCTGATTGGCGAAGAAGGCAAAGGCTTCCGGTACATCCTCGACGGACTGAATGCCGAACGCACCCTGATCGCCGCCGAGTGCATCGGTGACGGTCGCTGGTTTATCAAAAAGGCCAGTGCCTATGCCCGCGACCGCGTGGTGTTCGGGCGCCCGATCGGGCAGAACCAGGGTGTGCAGTTCCCCATCGCCGAAGCCCACATCGAAATCGAAGCAGCCGACCTGATGCGCTGGCGTGCCTGCGAGGAATACGACAGCGGCCTCAACGCCGGAGCCAGCGCCAACATGGCCAAGTACCTGGCAGCGAAAGCCTCCTGGGAGGCAGCCAATGCTTGCCTGCAAACCCACGGCGGATTCGGCTTCGCCTGCGAATACGACGTCGAGCGCAAGTTCCGCGAAACCCGTCTGTATCAGGTCGCCCCCATCTCCACCAACCTGATCCTGTCGTACGTTGCCGAACACCTGCTCGAACTGCCGCGCTCTTTCTAATAACAAGAGAGATAAACATCATGAGCCAGCCCAAAGGCCTCCGCCCGCTCGATGGCCTTACCGTCGTCAGCCTTGAGCATGCCATTGCAGCGCCCTTCTGCACCCGCCAACTGGCCGACCTCGGCGCCCGGGTGATCAAGGTCGAACGTCCAGGCACAGGTGATTTCGCCCGGGGCTACGACCAACGCGTCAACGGCCTGGCTTCGCACTTCGTCTGGACCAACCGTTCGAAAGAAAGCCTGACCCTCGACCTGAAACAGGACTCGGCCACCGAGGTGCTGGACAGTTTGCTCGCCACTGCCGACGTGCTCGTGCAGAACCTGGCGCCCGGTGCCGCTGCGCGGATGGGATTGTCATTTGAGGCGTTGCACCAGCGCTTTCCGCGCCTGATTGTCTGTGACATTTCAGGCTATGGCGTCGGTGGTCCCTACGAGAAGAAGAAAGCCTACGACCTGTTGATCCAGAGTGAAGGCGGCTTTCTGTCGGTCACCGGCAGCCCGGGCGAGGACGAAATGGCCAAGGCCGGTTGCTCCATCGCCGACATCGCGGCCGGCATGTACGCCTACACCGGGATTCTGTCTGCCCTGCTGCTGCGCGAACGGACCGGCGAAGGCAGCCACCTCGATGTGTCGATGCTCGAAAGCCTGGTCGAGTGGATGAACTACCCGCTGTACTACGCCTACGACGGTGCGCCTCCACCCCCTCGCGCCGGTGCAGCGCACGCCACCATTTACCCCTATGGCCCCTTCCCCATCGGTGACGGCACCACCGTGATGCTGGGTTTGCAGAACGAGCGTGAATGGCAGCTGTTTTGCGAGAAGGTGCTGCTTGCCCCCGAGCTGGCAAAAGACCCGCGTTTCTCGGCCAACTTCAAACGCGTCGAGAACCGCAACGCCCTACGGGAACTGATCATCGAATCGTTCTCCACGCTCAACTTCGATGCGGTGATCGATCGCCTCGACCATGCGCAAATTGCCAACGCCCGGGTGAATGACATGCAAGGTGTCTGGGACCACCCGCAACTTCAGGCCCGTGACCGTTGGCGAGCCGTTGAAACCTCCGCCGGCCCCGTTCCAAGCCTGATCCCGCCCGGCAGCAACAGCGCATTCGAGCCACGCATGGATGCCGTACCGGGCCTTGGTCAACACACCGAACAGTTGCTCAGGGAACTGGGGCTGGGCGCGGAACGCATTGAAGAAATGCGCGCCGCCGGGGCCATCTGACTGCAACGATAAAAGATTTTCGAGAGAACACTGCCCAATGAAGATCCTCGTAGCTGTGAAACGCGTGGTCGATTACAACGTGAAAGTTCGTGTGAAAGCGGACCATTCCGGCGTCGACCTCGCTAACGTCAAGATGTCGATGAACCCGTTCTGCGAAATCGCCGTGGAAGAAGCGGTACGTCTGAAAGAGAGCGGTATTGCGACTGAAATCGTCGTTGTTTCCATCGGCCCGTCCACCGCTCAAGAGCAACTGCGCACCGCGCTGGCTCTGGGCGCCGACCGCGCCATCCTCGTCGAATCCGCTGAAGACCTGACTTCCCTGGCCGTGGCCAAGCTGCTCAAGGCCGTGGTCGACAAGGAGCAGCCACAGCTGGTGATCCTCGGCAAACAAGCCATCGACAGCGACAACAACCAGACTGGCCAGATGCTCGCGGCATTGAGCGGCTACGGTCAGGGCACGTTCGCATCCAAAGTCGAAGTCAGCGGAGCCAGCGTTGCCGTGACCCGCGAAATCGACGGCGGCGCGCAGACCGTTTCCCTGAAACTGCCGGCCATCGTCACTACCGACCTGCGTTTGAACGAGCCGCGCTACGCGTCCCTGCCAAACATCATGAAAGCCAAGAAGAAGCCTCTCGAAGTAGTGACTGCGGACGCTTTGGGCGTTTCCACCGCCTCCACCAACACAACCTTGAAAGTCGAAGCGCCAGCTGCACGCAGCGCGGGGATCAAGGTCAAGTCGGTGGCTGAGCTGGTGGAGAAATTGAAGAACGAAGCGAAGGTGATCTGAATGACGATCCTGGTAATTGCTGACTATTCAAATGACCAGCAGGACAACAACGTGCTGGCCCCGGCCACGCTGAACACCGTGGCGGCCGCCGCGAAAATCGGTGGCGACATCCACGTTCTGGTGGCCGGCGCAGGTGTTGGTGCCGTGGCTGAAGCCGCGGCGAAAATTGCCGGTGTGGCGAAAGTGTTGGTGGCCGACAACGCCGCCTACGCGCATCAACTGCCGGAAAACGTTGCCCCGTTAGTGGCAGGTCTGGTGATAGAGCAGCGCACGATTTACAGCCATGTGCTGGCCTCGGCCACTTCCAACGGCAAAAACACCCTGCCACGCGTAGCCGCTCAGCTGGACGTTGATCAGATTTCCGAGATCATCTCGGTCGAAAGCGCCGACACCTTCAAGCGCCCGATCTACGCCGGTAACGCCATCGCCACTGTGCAATCGAACGCTGCGGTCAAAGTAATCACCGTGCGGGCTACCGGTTTCGACCCGGTGGCGGCTGAAGGTGGTTCGGCGGTCGTCGAAGCGGTCGCCACCGTTTTCGACGAGGGGAAATCCAGCTTCGTCAGTGAAGAACTGGCCAAGTCCGATCGTCCGGAACTGACCGCCGCCAGGGTCGTCGTTTCCGGCGGGCGCGGCATGCAGAACGGCGACAACTTCAAACACCTGTACGCCCTGGCCGACAAGCTCGGTGCTGCTGTCGGTGCTTCGCGCGCCGCGGTCGACGCAGGTTTCGTACCCAACGACATGCAGGTCGGTCAGACCGGCAAGATCGTTGCGCCACAGCTGTACATCGCCGTCGGTATCTCCGGCGCGATCCAGCACCTGGCCGGCATGAAAGACTCCAAAGTGATCGTGGCGATCAACAAGGACGAAGAAGCGCCGATCTTCCAGGTGGCCGATTACGGCCTGGTGGCGGATTTGTTCGAAGCGATTCCAGAAATGGCCGCCCTGGCCTGATCACCGACCGACAGGAGCGACATGTATGAGCAATATCGATTTTTCAGCGTGGATCGGACGTCATCAGGAAAGCCAGGACCGGATCAGCTTCAACCTGGTCAAACGCATTGCCGCCACCTTGAGCGAAGTGGCGCCACTGCCTGGCGAAGCGCTGCCGCCGCTGTGGCACTGGGCGTTCTTTCAGGAGCCGGTTGCCGCCAGCGAACTGGGCCCGGACGGCCATACCGCGCTCGGCGGCTTCCTGCCACCAGCCCGCAACCGCAATCGCATGTGGGCCGGTAGCCGAATCGAGTTCTACCAGCCTCTGAAGGTAGAGGCGGATGTGACCTGCGTATCGACCATTCTCAACGTCGAAGAGAAGCACGGTCGCACCGGATCGTTGCTGTTCGTCACGGTACGCCATGAGTATTTCCAGGACGGCCAACGCGCCCTGCAAGATGAGCAGGACATCGTCTACCGGGAACCGACACCGCCCAAACTGAGCGGCACCGAAGCGCTCCCTGAAGGCCAATGGCAAGACCAGGTCGAACCCTCACCGACCCTGCTGTTCCGCTATTCCGCAGTCACCTTCAATGGCCACCGGATTCACTATGACTGGCCCTACGTCACAGAGACCGAAGGCTATCCGGGGTTGGTAGTGCATGGCCCTTTGATCGCCACCCTCAACTTGCGTGCCTTCACCAGAGCGCACCCGACCGCGCGCTTGAAGCGCTTCGCGTTCCGGGGTGTCAGGCCGCTGATTTCACCGCAACCCTTCGAAGTGGGCGGGCGTCTGATCGACAGCGGCAAGGCGCAGGTTTGGGCGGGCAATCAGGACGGCACCGCACAAATCGGTGAAGTCGAGTTCAGCGCGGGAGAAACCCCATGAATCCATCGATCGTTCGCACCGCCCTGTTTGTCCCGGCCACGCGTCCAGAGCGCATCCCCAAAGCCATCGCCACCGGCGCGGACCGGGTGATTGTCGACCTGGAAGATGCCGTACAGGAAAACCTCAAGGAACAGGCCAGGGATAATCTGCAGCGCTTCTTGAGTGACCACCCGGACGCCCGGATTCTGGTTCGCGTGAATGCCCCGGATCACTGGGCACACGCTGCAGACCTGGATCTTTGCCGACGCCATGCCGGTGTGACCGCCATTCTGCTGCCCAAGGCTGAAACCTGTGCGCAAGTGCACACTGCAGGCAGCACCGGCAAACCGGTCTGGCCGATCATCGAAAGCGCCAAAGGCTTGGCTGCACTTGGCTCGATTGCCATCGCCCAAGGTGTCGAGAGGCTGTCGTTCGGCAGTCTCGATCTGGGCCTGGACCTGAACCTGACCACCGGCAGCCGCGCCGCCGATGAAGTGCTCAGCCACGCCCGTTATGCCGTATTGCTCTGGACCCGGGTTGCCGGACTGGCGCCTGCGCTGGATGGTGTTTTTCCCTCGATCGAGGACACCACCGGCCTGCACGCCGCCGTTGAATTTGCCCGCGACATGGGCTTCGGCGGCGCACTGTGCATCCATCCGAGCCAAGTGGCGATCATCCATCAGGCATTACAACCCACCGCTGAAGAATTGCACTGGGCGCGACGCATCATCGATGCCGCCAGCTCCGGGGAAGGCGTGTTCGTGATGGATGGGCAAATGGTCGATGCACCGGTCATTGGTCGTGCCCAAGCCATTCTGGCGCGCGCGAACCAGCCATTTTGATTCTCACCCTGCAGGACGGTGTCATGACCCCAATTTCCAGTCTCACCCATGCCATTTCGATCAACCCCGCCACTGGCGAGCAGATCGGCCACTACCCTTTCGAATCCCCATCGACCCTGGACGCCGCATTGTCGCGCGCCGCTGCCGGCTTCCGCGTCTGGCGCAGCAAACCCGTTGATCAACGCTCGCAGTTGTTGATCACCCTGGCTCAGGTATTGCGCGACAACGCCGCCACGATGGCGAACATGATCACCCAGGAAATGGGCAAGCCCATCACTCAGGCACGCGGTGAAATCGAAAAGTGCGCGCAGCTTTGCCAGTGGTACGCCGAACACGGCCCTGCCATGCTGAGTGCCGAACCGACAATGGTCGAGGGTGGCAAGGCACGCATTGAATACCGCCCGCTCGGCCCGATTCTCGCCGTGATGCCGTGGAACTTCCCGATCTGGCAAGTCCTGCGCGGCGCCGTTCCAGCACTGATCGCCGGTAATACCTACGTCCTCAAACATGCCCCCAACGTGATGGGCTGCGCCTGGCTGTTGCGGGATGCCTTCAAGCACGCGGACTTTCCCGAAGGTGTTTTCGAAGTCATCAATGTCACGCCGGACGGCGTCTCCACGGCCATCGCCGACCCACGCATCGCCGCGGTGACGCTCACCGGCAGCGTACGGGCCGGCATTGCCATTGGCGCACAGGCCGGTGCGGCCTTGAAAAAGTGTGTGCTGGAACTGGGCGGCTCCGATCCGTTCATTGTGCTCAACGATGCCGACCTTGACGAGGCAGTCAAAGCCGCCGTCATTGGCCGCTATCAGAACACCGGACAAGTCTGCGCAGCCGCCAAGCGCCTGATCGTCGAGCAAGGCATTGCCCAGGCATTCACCCGCAAGTTCGTCGAAGCCACCCGCCAACTGGTCGTCGGCGATCCACTGGCCCCAGACACCTATATTGGCCCCATGGCCCGCTTCGACCTGCGTGATGAACTGGATCGCCAGGTTCGCAACACCCTGGAAGAAGGCGCGACATTGCTGATGGGCGGCAAGAAAGCTGAAGGCCCCGGCAACTTTTACGAGCCCACCGTCTTCGCTGACGTCACTGACCAAATGACCTCATTCAAACAGGAACTGTTCGGCCCGGTAGCCTCGATCATCACCGCACGCGACGCCGCCCATGCGCTGGAATTGGCCAACAACAGCGAATTCGGACTCGCCTCAACCATCTACACAGGCAATGCTCAGCTGGCGGAGCAGATGGCTGGTGAACTGGAAACTGGTGGTGTGTTCATCAATGGATATTGCGCGACGGACCCGCGTGTCACGTTTGGTGGTGTGAAGAAAAGCGGTTTTGGCCGGGAACTGTCGCATTTTGGGGTGCGAGAGTTTTGCAATGCGCAGACGGTTTGGTTGGATCGGCGCTGATTGCATCAATAGTAAAACTGAGACAAATAAAAAGGGTCGCGAGGTAAAATCTCGCGACCCTTTTTAATTAATTCTCGTCCTCCCTGGGTACTCATGTTGAAGAAGCAACCGGAAAGCAAAGCGGCGACTGCTGCTGAAATTGAGCGCTCCATCCAGGCCCTGAACAAAATGGCAGAACGCCTTTGGGGTGATGGCCGGGAAGCTGAGGCGAAAGCCCTCCTGGATGCGTTGGATGCACTAAACCGGGCGCTTGATCGGATCAGGATTGGAGAGAGTCGAAGGATTTCGACTCTGCATTAAGACGCATGAGTCAAACGGCGGTTGAGGTGAAGGCTGGGCGAATAACCCAGGTGCAAATTTTTTGGATGCTTTCCCCGTCCTCATAGCGCTATCAAAGTCATCTATCGAAGCCCTTTTGAACCCGAATGCCAACTATTTCAGCAAAGCTGGCCATTTTCCAGGTACCTGCTCTCGCTCCATACGGTTTGGATATTCATTACTTCACCGTCACATGGGATGAGCAATCGCTTAGCAACTTCCGCGTGCTCTGCCGCCATTGCTAGCGGGCCTTGCCCTTGGCTATGCAATTTGAGTTGACGAACGTGGCAGTGTGCTGCAATGACTGACGTATATCCGGCTTGGCTATTCCATGCCTGTTGGCAAATTGCTCGACCGCCGCTGTATCAAAACGAGTGGTCTGGATAAAGTCCAAGGCTTCAGGTTTTGTATTCAAAAACCGCGCGACGGGAGGAATACTCAGTAGCAACTTCAGCAATCGGAGCGAAATGTAATACTTGGGAGACTTTAAGCCAACGGGCTGTGCCACCTGTACCAGGAGTTCTCGCAAGTTGGGAGTTTGGTCATCAAGCGCCAGCAGTTCCTGGCCCACCATGGCAGGATCAAAAGCACAAACCGCCACCAGCTCAACCAGGTAATCCACGGTAACCAGTGGCAGCCAGTGCTCGGCAGTACCGGGCACTGCAGTCAGCTTTCCCTGCACAAGGTTGCGTATCAGCTCCACCAGCGGCTGACCGTCAAGGATATGCCCCGTGCGGCTGTGGCCACAAACCGTCGCGGGGTGGACAACGGTCATCTCCCCGCCCTTGGCGGACATGACCTCCAGGGTCGCAAAATGCGCCTCCAGCTTGCTCCCCTCGTAACCACCGACATGTCGGTAGACGGCAGGCCAATTCGTCAGCTCCGGATAACGAGGATCAATTCCGATGCGCTGCAGATGTTCATGATTTTTCAGCATGTAGCCGCCGATCATCACTAACCGGCTTTTTTGCTCAGCCGCCAACAGCGCCACGCGCTTTGCCCCTTCCACATTCACCGCACGAGAATGCTCCACTGAAAGCCCCCAAGCGAAATGGGCGCCCAGGTGGAATACGACTCTGGCGTGCCTTAGCACTTCTCGGTCAGCAAGACTCAACCCGAGGTTGTCCCGTTCCAGATCGCCAGCTACGGCAAATACCCGGGTTGCGTTCCCTCCCAAATTGTCGACTTGCTCGCGCAGTGCATCTAGTCGCTCCGGGCGACGCATCAACACCCGAATGGTGTGACCTTTTGCACTCAGGTACGCCACCAAATGTTGACCGATGAAGCCGGTCCCCCCCGTGACAAAGCACTCCACACTCATTTCCCTGCTCCTTGTTTAAGGTGAGAAATCAAGCGTAAACTATCGACCCAACTCTACAGTCAAGCGGTGTTTTCATGAAAATCGGCGAACTCGAAGCCCGCAGTGGCGCCAGCCGCCATACGCTGCGTTACTACGAGCAAATCGGCCTGATCTCATCGCTGCGGCAAACTAACAACTATCGCGTTTACACAGCGCAAACTCTGCAGGATCTGGACTTTATCCAGCGCGCGCAAAGCATGGGGTTTTCCCTGGGGGAAATAGGCGAGATTCTGGATGCGCAGCGGAACAAGCTGATCGACTGTGCTGACGGCGCTAAGCTAATTGAAAAGAAGATGGCAGAAATCAAACAGAAAATCGCCAACCTCCAAAGCATTTATCGGTATCTGGATGAAGAGCGTGCAAACCTCGAAGCCAGTGCTGCCAAGCAACTTGAGCTTCAGCAGCTGCACAACTCTTCCAACTGAACTGTCAGCATCTAGAAGACGGAAGCTGCAGCCTGCTTAGAGTTTCAAGCCCCCTAACGCACTTTCTAAAACCTTCTGGCCAGCCCTGGACAGTAAGCGTCCGCCCAACAGACCTTGCGTGGTTAAATGGCCGTCAAGCCGTGCCGACTGGTTCAAACTCATAATCGCAGCCGCACGTTAGCCGCTGCGTAACAAGCCCGCGAATAGGCTCTTCAAACACATATTCTCAAATGAAGTGGCTTTGACTTTGCAGCCTGGTACGAGCACATTCTGGTGCTACGTGAGGATGGATGCCTCGGTGAGGCTTAAGGAGAATGCCGTGTTTCCGATCAATATCTGGCTTGCCTATACTGCCGCGTGCTTGCTATTGGTGCTCGCACCAGGCCCGGACAATCTGCTGGCCGTAGGCCGAGGACTCAGCCAGGGCAAGATCGCCGCTATCGTGTCGGGGATGGCATCTGGGGCGGGAATTCTCTTTCATGTGGCAACCGCTTCGCTAGGACTGACTTTGCTGATGCAGACGTCCGCCGTTGCCTTCTGGGTCATCAAGCTTATCGGCGCCGGCTATTTGCTTTGGCTTGGCATAAAAGTCCTGCGCTCCCGTAGCCTGATCAGCTTCCAGCCAGCGACTCGGCAATCACTGCCGAGTATTTTCCTCACTGGATTACTCTCGGCGGCACTCAATCCGAAGCCTGGGTTTTTCGTCCTTGCGTTCATCCCGCAGTTCGTCGACCCACAACGCGGCTCAGTGAGCGTGCAGATGCTGGTGTACGGCATATGGTTCGCCGCACTTACGGCAGTGGGATTCGCACTTATGGGCGTATTTGCCACTGTACTGTCCCGATTTTTGCGTCAGAGCCCACGGCTGGTAAATGGCCTGAACGTAGGGGCAGGACTCACCTTCGTCGCTTCGGGAGTATCGATAGCGGCGCTCAGCCAAAAATAGGATCAATGTCTTGGCGCTGCGGGGCTGGAATTCCAGCCTCGCTGGGTTTCTGTGATTATGACGCTGACGACTTTAAGGCTTCGCGCCAGACTGCTTGAAATCGAGGCGCGGGGTGATCGGTTCTGGCCCGACAACCATCGATTGCATTGGACCTGCCTAGCTGGCTCTCTGTAGACTCGCCCACAAAAAATGAGGCAGCAATGAACGACTTCCTGCAATACATCATTCAGGTGTTTCAAGGCAACTCGAAGGAAGTGATGGTCGCAGTCATGATGACGGGTGGCGTTTGGTTATTTGAATGGTGCAGACCAGCTGTAACCGATTCGGGCCTAAGCGGTAGGTGGCACAACGTCAAAGTCTTCATTCTATTGCTAGTCGGCTTAGCCCTTGCCGCACCGCTATTGAATCGATGCGCGCAACTTTTACCCAGCATATCTCTGCTTGAACGCATCGTACCGGACTGGCAATCAAAAGGCATATTAGGTGGCATCCTTGCCACTCTTGTATATGCATTCATTTGGGACTTTTTCCAATACTGGACCCATCGACTTGAGCACAAGTATGTAGCTCTATGGGCATTCCATAGGGTGCATCACAGCGATACGCATATGAATGCCTCAACCTCTCTACGCCAGAGCGTAGGAGGTGCATTAATCGGCTTTTTTCTTGCCCACATACCGACCGCAATAATATGCGGAGGTAACATGGTTCCCTATCTAGGCTCATTGATACTGTTCAGTGGCTGGGGCTACTTCAATCACGCAAATGTCCGCTTCTCATTAGGACCCTTCACCCGAATAATATCGGGCCCACAATGGCACAGACTGCATCACGGGAAGGAAGCTCAATATCACAACTCAAACTATGCAGCGTTCTTTCCGATTTTAGACTTGGTGTTTGGCACACTACGACTGCCGAAAAAAGCAGAATGGGTGGAAACGGGCCTTCTCAATGATGTCTCGCCTCAGAAACCATTCAAGCAAGCATTTTTGTCTTGGCGCAATGACAGTGCATCTACCGCAAGCACACCTCGCGCACATACTGCTGCAGCGTCCTCAGAGCTGCTTGATCGGCAATAATCCCGGCGCGGATATCGAAAGCAGTTGATCCAGAAGCGGCAGAGAGTTCGATGGTTCCTGCATCGCCCAAGCGGGCGATGCTAGCGGTACCGGGCACCATACCCACCACTGGCACTTCCCTTATTGCACAGCCGGCGAGCAGAGTCAGCAGCATCGCGGCGAAGCTTTTCATTTTCGGTAAGGCCATCGGTCTTTTCCTTCTGGGCTTTCTGGTTGAGCTCGGTATCACTTTTCTCCGGTCAAAATAAACTCGCTCAATGGCGGGTATGCATGATTGCTTCAGCTCTATTTCAGGATGACTGCCACGTCAGGATTGCCCATCAGAAACGCATTCAGCGTGATGGCTTCCGGTGGTCGGCTGATAAATGCCATATACCGCTGAACATCGCGCTTCCGCGGATCATTCGGGTCTTGAACCTGTATGCCAGGAAGTGTCGGCAAACTTCGGTAGAGTTGGGGGGAATGCAGTGCCGGAGTCAGCTTGATAAAAGCCCTAGCTCGCTTGGAAAGTCACTGGGGCAGAAATAACAAAGCCACCAAAAGGTGGCTAAGTCATTGAAAAATATGGTCGGGACGGAGTGATTCGAACACTCGACCCCTAGCACCCCATGCTAGTGCGCTACCGGACTGCGCTACGCCCCGACTAGGCGTTGATTCTGTCCCTCATCTCGAGGAACGTTCAAGAATATATCGCAAGCTTTTGAAAACTGGAAGTATTTAAAAGCAGGAATTTATTTCTTGAGGACCACCAGAACATCTTCCAGCTCGGCGATCATCTGGCGGATCATTTGTTTGTATTGGGTGGTGTCGTCTTTGGCTTCATCGCCGGACAAACGCAAGCGTGCGCCGCCGATGGTGAACCCCTGATCGTAAAGAAGCGCGCGGATCTGCCGGATCATCAGCACGTCCTGGCGCTGATAATACCGGCGGTTTCCGCGGCGTTTGACGGGGTTGAGTTGAGGAAACTCCTGCTCCCAGTAGCGCAGCACGTGTGGTTTTACCGCACACAGCTCGCTGACTTCACCAATGGTGAAGTAGCGTTTGCCCGGGATGACGGGTAGTTCGTCGTTATGACTTGGTTCCAGCATAAGCCTCAACTCGGGCCTTCAACTTCTGCCCTGGACGAAAGGTGACCACACGGCGAGCCGTGATCGGGATTTCTTCTCCCGTTTTCGGATTGCGGCCAGGCCGCTGGCGTTTGTCCCGAAGGTCGAAATTGCCGAAACCGGACAATTTGACTTGTTCGTTGTCTTCGAGCGCGTGCCTGATTTCTTCGAAAAACAGTTCGACCAATTCCTTGGCCTCCCGCTTGTTCAGGCCCAGCTCTTCGTACAGACGTTCCGCCATCTCAGCTTTCGTCAAAGCCCCCATACGTCACTTCCTTAACGTGGCGTTCAACCTTTGTTCGAGCGAGGTGAGGATGTTTTGCGTTGCGGTATTCACCTCATCGTCATTAAGAGTGCGCGATGGATGCTGCCAGGTCAAGCCAACCGCAAGGCTTTTTCTATCAGGATCAATGCCTTTACCCTGATACACGTCAAATAGCCTGAGGTCCGTGAGCCATTCGCCTGCATTTTCACGGATTACATCCAGCACAGCACTTGCTGCCACGTCCGTGGCCGCAATCAATGCCAAGTCACGACGCACTTCAGGAAAGCGCGACAACTCGCTGAATTTTGGCATTTTGCCCGAAGCCACTTCGGCCAAAACCAGCTCGAAAACGAAGACCGGACGGTCGAGACCGAGGGTTTTCGACAATTCAGGGTGGATAGCACCGACATAGCCGACCAGGCGACCATCACGCTCGACGCGCGCGGTTTGACCCGGGTGCAACGCAGGGTGTTTACCCGGCACAAACGTGAACGCATCCAGTGCACCGGCGAAGCCCAGCACCGCTTCCACATCGGCTTTGACGTCGAAGAAATCCACGACATCGCGACCTTGCGCCCAGCCTTCCGGCAGACGGCTACCGCACACCACACCGGCCAGCATCGGCTCTTGCTTGAGGCCTTCCAGCTGACCGACAAAACGCAGACCGCTTTCGAACAGGCGGACACGATCCTGCTGGCGGTTCAGGTTGTGCTGAAGCGCCTTGACCAGGCCCGGCCACAGGGACGAACGCATGGCAGCCATGTCGTTGGAAATCGGGTTGGCCAGCAACAGCGGCTCGACACCCGGATTAAACAACTCGAACTGTTTCGGATCGATGAAGCTGTAGGTGATCGCTTCCTGATAACCACGGGCCACCAGCAGACGACGCAGCTCAGGCAGATCGCTGCGCGCTTCAGCCTTGGCTTGTGGTGCCAGACGGGCTTGCGGGTAGCGAACCGGCAGACGGTTGTAGCCGTACAGACGGGCCAGCTCTTCGATCAGGTCAACTTCCAGGCTGATATCGAAACGGAAGCTTGGCACTTCAACGCGCCACTGCCCTGCCCCATCGGCAGTAATGGTCAGGCCCAAAGCGCTGAGCAGACGCTCGACTTCGGCCGAATCCATTTCCATACCCAGCATCTGGGTGATGCGCTGGGCACGCAGGGTGATCGGCGCGATCGACGGCAAATGCTGTTCGCTGACGGTTTCAACAATCGGGCCGGCTTCGCCACCGGTGATGTCCAGCAGCAGGCCAGTGGCGCGCTCCATGGCTTCACGGGCCAGCTTCCAGTCCACGCCACGCTCGTAGCGGTGCGAAGCGTCGGTGTGCAGGCCGTAGGAACGCGCCTTGCCAGCGACGGCAATCTGGTCGAAGAACGCGCTTTCCAGGAAAATATCACGGGTGGTCGCGGTGTTGACGCCGCTGTGCTCGCCACCCATGACGCCGGCGATAGCCAAGGCGCGGGTGTGGTCGGCGATCACCAGCGTATCGCTACGCAGGCTGACTTCCTGGCCGTCGAGCAGCACCAGCTTCTCGCCATCTTTGGCCATGCGCACGCGGATGCCGCCATTGATTTCGGCGAGATCGAATGCGTGCAGCGGCTGGCCCAGTTCCAGCATCACGTAGTTGGTGATGTCGACGGCGGCGTCGATGCTGCGCACGTCGGCGCGACGCAGGCGCTCGACCATCCACAGTGGCGTAGGCTTGGACAGGTCAACGTTACGGATCACGCGACCCAGGTAACGCGGGCAAGCGTTCGGCGCCAGTACTTCGATCGAACGCACTTCGTCGTGCACGGCAGGAACGCTGGCAATGGCCGGGCGCACCACCGGGGCAGCATAAAGCGCACCGACTTCACGGGCCAGACCGGCCAGAGACAGGCAGTCACCGCGGTTCGGGGTCAGGTCGACCTCGATGCTGGCGTCTTCCAGGTTCAGGTATTCACGAATGTCCTGACCGACCGGCGCATCGGCCGGCAATTCCATCAGGCCGTCGTTGCCTTCGCCAATTTGCAGCTCAGCCTGGGAGCACAGCATGCCGTTGGATTCAACGCCACGCAGCTTGGCTTTCTTGATTTTAAAATCGCCTGGCAGTTCGGCACCGATCATGGCGAACGGGATCTTCAGGCCCGGGCGCACGTTTGGCGCACCGCACACAACCTGGAAGGTCTGCGCGCCACTGCTGACCTGGCAAACGCGCAGCTTGTCGGCGTCCGGGTGCTGCTCGGTGCTCAGCACCTCGCCCACTACCACACCACTGAATTCACCGGCGGCCGGCGTAACGCTATCGACCTCAAGACCGGCCATCGACAGACGAGCAACCAGCTCGTCGCGATTTACCTGCGGGCTTACCCAGCCACGCAGCCATTGTTCACTGAATTTCATCCTGCTCTCCTAAGAATTCGTTACGACTAGCGAAATTGCGCGAGGAACCGCAAGTCGTTGTCGAAGAACAGACGCAAGTCGTTCACGCCGTAACGCAGCATGGCCAGACGCTCAACGCCCATGCCGAAGGCAAAGCCCGAAAACTCTTCCGGGTCGATCCCGGACATACGCAGCACGTTCGGGTGAACCATGCCGCAGCCCATGACTTCCAGCCAGCCAGTCTGCTTGCAGACACGGCAGCCTTTACCGCTGCACATCACGCATTCCATGTCGACTTCGGCGGATGGCTCGGTGAACGGGAAGTACGAAGGACGGAAACGCACGGCCAGTTCTTTTTCGAAGAACACGCGCAGGAACTCTTCGATGGTCCCTTTCAGGTCGGCGAAGTTGATATCGCGGTCGACCAGCAGGCCTTCGACCTGGTGGAACATCGGCGAGTGGGTGATATCGGAGTCGCTACGGTACACACGGCCTGGGCAGACGATGCGGATCGGCGGCTGTTTCGATTCCATGGTGCGGACCTGTACCGGCGAGGTATGGGTGCGCAGCAACATGTTGGCATTGAAATAGAAGGTGTCATGCATCGACCGGGCCGGGTGATGGCCTGGGATGTTGAGCGCTTCGAAGTTGTGGTAATCGTCTTCGACCTCAGGGCCTTCGGCGATGCCGTAGCCGATGTGGGTAAAGAACTGCTCGATACGTTCCAGAGTCCGGGTAACCGGATGCAGACCGCCTGAGGTCTGGCCGCGGCCAGGCAGGGTCACGTCAATGGATTCGGCGGCGAGCTTGGCCGCAAGATCGGCCTCCTCGAACAACGCCTTGCGCGCATTGAGAACCTCTGTGACACGCTCCTTGGCAACGTTGATCAGCGCACCGACTTGCGGACGCTCTTCTGCCGGCAAATTCCCCAGGGTCTTCATCACCTGAGTCAATTCACCCTTTTTACCAAGGTAGTGAACCCGGATTTGCTCCAGGGCATTGATATCTTCAGCGCTTTGCACAGCCTCTAGTGCTTGAGAGACGAGCGCATCCAGGTTTTCCATGTACAGACTCCAGATACAAAATAGGGGAAGAGCTTGAAGGCTCTTCCCCTATTTATGACGTTTAACACCTGGCCCCACAGAGGTGAGGCCGGGTGACTGTCGGGGGTACTTAAGCCAAGGTGGCTTTAGCTTTCTCGACAATCGCAGCAAACGCCGCTTTTTCGTTCACTGCCAGATCAGCCAGAACCTTACGGTCGATCTCGATGGACGCTTTTTTCAGGCCGGCGATGAAACGGCTGTAGGACAGACCGTTGATACGTGCACCAGCGTTGATACGAGCGATCCACAGAGCGCGGAACTGACGTTTTTTCTGACGACGGTCACGGTAGGCGTATTGGCCTGCCTTGATTACCGCTTGCTTGGCAACACGGAATACGCGCGAGCGAGCGCCGTAGTAGCCTTTAGCAAGTTTCAGAATTTTTTTGTGACGTTTACGGGCAATGACGCCACGCTTTACACGAGCCATGAGTTACTTCCTCTATTCTTGACTAAAATTAACGAAGGCGCAGCATGCGCTCGACTTTTGCCACGTCAGACGGATGCAGCAAGCTGCTACCGCGCAGTTGACGCTTACGCTTGGTCGACATTTTAGTCAGGATGTGGCTCTTGAAAGCGTGCTTGTGCTTGATACCGTTAGCAGTTTTCAAAAACCGCTTAGCAGCACCACTTTTCGTTTTCATTTTTGGCATGTTCGGATACTCCGCATTCAGTTGATAAACATAATCAGAAGGCCTGCCGTGCCCTGTTGATTACTTCTTCTTTTTCGGGGCGATGACCATGATCAGCTGGCGTCCTTCCATCTTAGGATGCTGTTCGACCGAACCGTACTCGAGCAAGTCACCTTCAACTCGCTTGAGGAGTTCCATCCCCAGCTCCTGGTGGGCCATCTCACGGCCGCGGAATCGCAAGGATACCTTGGCCCTGTCCCCGTCACTCAGGAAACGTACCAGGTTGCGCAGTTTTACCTGGTAATCCCCTTCCTCCGTCCCTGGACGAAACTTGATTTCTTTAACCTGAATCTGCTTCTGGTTTTTCTTGGCCGCGGCAATCTGCTTCTTCTTTTCGAAGATCGATTTGCCGTAGTCCATCAGTTTGCAAACAGGGGGTACTGCATCGGCGGAAATTTCCACCAGATCCAGTTTGGCCTCTTCAGCCTTAAGAAGCGCGTCTTCAATTGACACAATCCCAAGCTGTTCACCTTCAGCCCCAATTAACCGAACCTCGCGTGCCGAGATATTCTCGTTGATCGGGGCTTTCGGTGCAGCTCGTTTATCTTGTCTCATTTCACGCTTAATAATAATTACTCCGAATCTGGGCGACCACGCCGGGAAACCGCTTGCGCGAGAAACTCAGCGAACTGGGCGACGGGCATCGAGCCCAGGTCAGCACCTTCACGAGTACGCACAGCGACAGTCTGCATCTCGACTTCCCGATCTCCGATAACCAAGAGATAGGGAACCTTGAGCAAAGTATGCTCGCGGATTTTAAAGCCGATCTTTTCATTTCTCAAGTCAGACTTGGCACGAAATCCGCTTTCGTTGAGAGTTTTTTCAACCTCGGCGGCAAAATCGGCTTGTTTATCAGTGATATTCATAATCACTGCCTGGGTCGGCGCCAGCCACGCAGGGAATGCACCCTCGTAGTGCTCGATCAGAATTCCGACGAAGCGCTCGAAGGAACCCAGGATCGCCCGGTGCAACATCACCGGGTGCTTGCGACTGTTGTCTTCAGAGACGTATTCGGCTCCCAGACGGACAGGCAGGTTAAAATCGAGCTGAAGGGTACCACACTGCCAGACGCGACCGAGGCAATCTTTCAGCGAGAACTCGATCTTCGGACCGTAGAACGCACCCTCGCCCGGCTGCAGATCGTACGGCAGGCCCGCGCTATCAAGGGCTGCGGCCAATGCCGCTTCGGCGCGATCCCACAACTCGTCGGAACCGACGCGTTTTTCCGGACGAGTGGACAGTTTCATTTCGACTTCTTTAAAGCCGAAGTCGGCATAGACGTCCATGGTCAGCTTGATGAACGCGGCGGATTCGGCCTGCATCTGCTCTTCAGTACAGAAGATGTGAGCATCGTCCTGAGTGAAGGCGCGAACGCGCATGATGCCGTGCAGCGCACCCGACGGCTCGTTACGGTGGCAGGCACCGAACTCGGCCAGACGCATTGGCAGCTCGCGGTAGCTTTTCAGGCCCTGATTGAACACCTGCACGTGGCACGGGCAGTTCATCGGCTTGATGGCGTAGTCGCGGTTTTCCGACTGAGTGGTAAACATGTTGTCGGCGTAGTTGGCCCAGTGCCCGGATTTCTCCCACAGGCTGCGGTCAACGACTTGTGGAGTCTTGATCTCCAGGTAACCGTTGTCGCGCTGAACCTTGCGCATGTACTGCTCGAGCACCTGGTACAGAGTCCAGCCGTTCGGGTGCCAGAACACCATGCCCGGCGACTCTTCCTGGGTGTGGAACAGGCCCAGACGCTTGCCGATCTTGCGGTGATCGCGCTTTTCAGCTTCTTCGATGCGCTGGATGTAAGCCGCCAGCTGCTTCTTGTCCGCCCATGCGGTGCCGTAAACGCGCTGCAATTGCTCGTTCTTGGCATCGCCACGCCAGTAGGCGCCGGACAGCTTGGTCAGCTTGAAGGATTTCAGGAAGCGCGTGTTCGGCACGTGCGGACCACGGCACATGTCAACGTATTCTTCGTGATAGTACAGGCCCATGGCCTGCTCGTTCGGCATGTCTTCGACCAGGCGCAGTTTGTAGTCTTCGCCGCGAGCCTTGAACACTTCGATCACTTCGGCGCGCGGAGTGACTTTCTTGATCACGTCGTAATCTTTTTCGATCAGCTGCTGCATGCGCTGTTCGATGGCGGCCAGGTCGTCGGGCGTGAAAGGACGCTCGAAGGCGATATCGTAATAGAAGCCTTCTTCGATGACCGGACCGATGACCATCTTGGCCGTCGGGTACAGCTGCTTGACCGCGTGGCCAACCAGGTGGGCGCAAGAGTGGCGAATGATCTCCAGCCCCTCTTCATCCTTTGGCGTAATGATTTGCAGCGAAGAGTCGCTGTCGATGATGTCGCTGGCGTCGACCAGCTTGCCATTGACCTTGCCGGCTACGGTGGCCTTGGCCAGGCCTGCACCGATGGATGCGGCGACCTCGGCTACGGAAACCGGGTGATCGAATGAACGTTGACTGCCGTCGGGAAGAGTAATAGTTGGCATGGCGCCTCCTCTCCTAGTGGTGACCCCTACCAAAGGTCACGTGGGTTGGGATGAGCCAGTACAAGATCCGATCCAGGCCATTCAATGACGAACGCCTGCCTTACAGCGGCAGGAGCCTTGCGGCCAACCGGAAAACCGAACCAGAGTGACTGGGATTCAAATCAGGGTTATTCGCGCATTTGCCGCTGCCGGGACGGAAGGTCATCCGGAGCCTGCAAACACCCGAGCCAGGCATGCTAGCACAGATGAACGGTCATCGATGCACTGAGGTTTTCTGCTGGGGCAAATCAGGCTTTTTTGTGCCAGAGTGCTGAACTTGAACCCCGTGTCACCCCTCAGATAAAAGACATTGACCCGAAAGGAGCATCTCAGCATGCGTCTGAATCGTTTATTCGCAGTAGTCGCACCCGTCGTCCTGTTGCTGCCGCTGGCGGCCCACGCCGACTGGCCAAAGGGTGAGCGCGAGAAGTACATGGCTCAGTGCACACAGGCGGCCTCCCCTCAGATTGGCGCTGCTGCGGCAAAATCCCACTGCGCTTGTGGCGCCGACGCGATCAAATCCTACCCGGCCAGCGATATCCAGTCGCTGATGGACAACAAGGCCACCCCGGAACTGCAACAGAAGGCACTGGGCGAGATCGCCAAATGCAAGGCCAATGCACCGGCGAAAAAGTGAGGAAAAAGTCCTTTTGACTCGGCCCAACGCTGATAAAAAGTGATGGATTTCAGCTTTTTCGTACGATTTATGCAGGTTTTACAGCTTTTTTTATTGTCTTTACTTTCGGCTGAAAGCCTTTTAAAACGGGGCTTTCAGCCATACAGAGCAACAAAGAGAACGCGACTGTAGGGCAAACAGCACGTCCGGGGGGCTCCCAAAGCGAACATTTCGACTATGATACTCCGGTGTGCCCAGTTGGCCTGAGCAGCACAGTACTACTGAAAATATATGTTTCTTGGAGATACACCATGTCTAATCGCCAAACCGGCACCGTTAAATGGTTCAACGATGAAAAAGGCTTCGGCTTCATCACTCCTCAAGGTGGCGGTGACGACCTGTTCGTACACTTCAAAGCTATCGAAAGCGACGGTTTCAAAAGCCTGAAAGAAGGCCAAACCGTTTCCTTCGTGGCTGAGAAAGGCCAAAAGGGTATGCAAGCTGCACAAGTTCGCCCAGAGTAATTTTCTGGCGCACTAAAAAAACCCCGTCCATGTGACGGGGTTTTTTATGGGTGAAACAAAAACCTGAAGCAATCAGCCGCAGTTGACGCGGGTAACCACCAGATTGCTGTCGGTGTTCAGGTTCAGGCGATCGGAGCGGTACTCCAGAGTCACCATGTCGTCAGGCTTGAGGAACCGGGCATTCTGCGCGCCTGCGCGGGTACGTGCCTGCTCCAGCAATTGGGGCGAAGCCTTTTTGCCAATGGTGAATTCGGCAGACTTTGCTTCACAACGGCTGTGGCCGGTATCGGTCGCCACAGGGTCCTTTGCCGACTCGGTGGACGTACTGCTGCAACCGGCCAGCAGAGTGGCGGCCAACAACGTACCCAATGACGCGAGCTTCCAAGGCATGACGCCTCCTTTTTTCAAAAATTAAGCAGAGATCGTGCGACCGCCATTTTGGCGTTTGGTTTCAAGGCGGGCGCTATCACCCTGCCCTCAGTCTGGACGAGTGGCGAGTTTGCCTGAGCATCGCCCTACCGTTCATCCCGCAATCGTGACTGAATATGAACAGCGTTCAATAGACGTCGATGTAATCGAACGGCGGATTCGGCCAGTTGTCTTTCAACGCGTTGAAGATCTGCATGACCCAGACCTCGTCGCTGGCTGCGACTAATCCGACATAGCCCGAGCCCTTGGCCCAGGTTTCCAGGCGAAACCGCAGCCCGTCGATATCAGTACCGCCCACGACACCCGACGAAATGTAGGCGATGCCGCCCTTGGTGACCCGCAACTGGGTGTGCTCATCGTCGCTGGCAGAGGCCAGTAGCTGACGCACTGCTTCGAGGGTCAAGCCGTCAGGAGTGTTCAAATCGATCTGCACAGCACAATCCTTGAAAATTCGTCAAAGACCAAGTGTCGCATAGCCCTCCCCTGATGCCTAAGTCGGAGTGCCAAACGTCCTGCAAAATGGTTAACTCGACACTCAGACTTTCCCGACTTCACGAGCGCCATCATGACCACCGTAAGCATCGACGCCAATATCACAATCAAGTGGCCACAGGGTCACAGCTCTTACAGCCCGGGCACTCCGGAAGAGCTGGCAATCATTGGTATCGATTTGCTGGTCAAGGAACTGGGGACGCAGGCCGCCCAGACCTTCATTACCCAGGTTCTCGAGAGATACCCTGCCGACTACATGGGCGTAACGGATACCGAGTAGCGGAAAAACCCGCAGGCTGGCACCTGCGGGTCTTTGGATTACTTCAAGCGAGCCAGGCGCTGGGTCAGCAGGTCGAAGAAGCCCTGGGCGTCGCCATTTTCAACCCAGAAGGCATTCTTCGGCGCCTTCAGGCCGTCATACCAGTCGACAATGGTCTGACCGAAGGTCGGCCCTTCACGACTGTCGACCACCACGTTTACCGAACGACCGGTAAACAGTTCCGGCTTGAGCAGATAAGCGATGACCGTGGCGTCATGCACCGGGCCACCCGGAATGCCGTAGTGCTCCATGTCGCCCTTGACGTACTCGTTGAGAATATCGCCCACCAGCTTGCTGGCATTGTTGTTCAGTGCAGCGATCTGCTTCAGGCGCGCTTCACTGGTGAGGATCTTGTGGGTCACGTCCAGCGGGAGATACGTCAGCTTGACGCCACTCTTCAGCACCACTTCCGCCGCCTGTGGGTCGGCGAACAGGTTGAACTCGGCCACCGGGGTGATGTTGCCGCCGTTGAAGTGCGCACCGCCCATGATCACCACTTCCTTGATGCCCTGAACGATTTCAGGTTCCTGGATCAGCGCCAGGGCCAGGTTGGTCTGCGGGCCGAGCATGGCGATGGTGATGCTGTGGGGCTTGGCGGCTTTCAGGGTATCGATCAGGTAGTTGACCGCATTGCCTTTGGCCAGGCCTTTCTTCGGCTCGTGCACGGTGACACCCGACAGACCTTCCTTGCCGTGGATGTTCTCGGCATAGATCGGCGTGCGCATCAGCGGTTTCGGTGCACCCGCGTAAACAGGCACTTCTTCGCGGCCCGCCCATTCGCGGGCCAGTCGCGCATTACGCGAGGTTTTGTCCAGACGCACGTTGCCAGCGACGGTGGTCAGCGCACGAATGTTCAGCTCTTCCGGCGAGGCCAGGGCAAACAGCAAGGCGACCACGTCATCGGCCCCCGGATCGGTGTCGATGATCAAGTCGATTTTTTCCGCCGCGTGGGCGCTTGTTGCGGTAATCAGGGACAAAAGCAGCAGACTCCGAAGCAGGTGATGCAGTTTCTGAGCATAGCGGTGCATAGCGCACTCCTTGTGCGTGGGAAGAACGGAAAGTTAGAACGTTACGCCAGCCACCAGAATGATGTTGCAGTACGGCTGACATTCGCCTGTACGAACAATCGCCCGTGCCTGTCGGCTGAGCGCTTTGAATTGGTCATGACTGAGCAGTTCGCGCCGACCAAGCGCACCGTCGGCATTCAGTTCATCCAGGGTGCTCAAGGCCGACGGCTTTTTGTCCAGAATCTCATGGGCCAGCACATGGCTTTCGACCTGCATTTCGCTGAGCACGACCTTCAAGGTACTGATGAAATCCGGAATGCCGTGGGTCAATGCCAGGTCAATCAACTCGACGCCAGGCGGTACCGGCAGGCCGGCATCGCCGATCACAACGGTGTCGCCATGACCCAGGGATGCGATCAGCCGCGATAACGCGACGTTGAGCAAAGGAGTCTTTTTCATGGTGCTTTAAACGCCTGTACGTCGGACAAGGTAGGAATCGAAGGTTGCGCGCCAGCCCGGGTGACCGACAGCGCAGCCGCGACCTGACCGAAACGAATCGCCTCGGCCTCGCTTTTGCCGGCCGCCAGCGCCGCAGCGAAACCACCGACAAACGTGTCGCCGGCCGCGGTGGTATCGACCGCCTTCACTGTCGGTGCCGGGAAATGCTCGAAGCGTGTGCCATTGGCGAACAGCGATCCCTGAGCACCAAGGGTGATGATCACCTTACCGGCGCCCATGGCGATCAAGCGGGTCGCGGCAGCTTCGGCAGTACTCAGGGAATCCACCGGCAAACCGCTCAAGGCCGAGGCTTCGCTTTCGTTGGGAATCAGGTAATCGATGGCCGCATACCAATCCGCCGGTAGCGGGCGACTGGCCGGTGCCGGATTGAGGATCACGGTCTTGCCCAGCTCACGACCGCGTTTCAAAGCATGGCCGACCGTGGCATCCGGCACTTCCAGCTGACAGATGATGACATCTGCCGTCTGCAATACATTGTCGAAACGGTCGACCACTTCGGGGGTCAACGCACCGTTGGCACCGGCAACAATCACGATCGCGTTCTGACTGTTGTCATCGACCACGATCAACGCCACGCCGCTGGAATCCTCGACCGTACTGACGGCCTGGCAATCGATCCGCTCGGCCAACAGCGCTCCACGCAGCGCTTCGCCATAAGCATCGCTGCCGACACAACCGACCATCGACACCTGCGCTCCCAGCCGCGCCGCGGCCACGGCCTGGTTCGCACCCTTGCCGCCGGAAACCGTGGCAAATGACTGGCCGATCAGCGTTTCACCACCACGGGGCAGCCGTGGCGCCCGGGTCACCAGGTCCATGTTCAGGCTGCCTATTACCACTACTTTTGCTGGCATACATCTTTACTCATCAATTCGATTTCAGCGGTGCTTTTTTGTTTAGCGGTGCTTTCGGCTCAGCGATATTGGGCAAACACACCGGCCAGCGGCGCTGGTCGATTCCCGCAGGACAATACTGGGCGTCACGATGCGCTGATCGGTCGCCAGATCCGGCGCGGCGATCCGGCGCAGCAACACCTCGGCCGCCATCTCGCCAAGTTGCAGGATTGACTGGCCCACGGTGGTCAGCGCCGGATAGACGTAACGGCTCATCTGGATATCGTCGAAACCGATCACCGACAGCTCGGTGGGCACACGAATATTGCGCTCGGCAGCGGCACGCAACACACCGATGCCGATCATGTCGTTGCCGGCGAAGATCGCGCTGGGCGGGTTCTTTTCCAGCAGGATCGCGGCGGCGTTGTAACCGCCGGTGCTGGTGAAGTCGCTTTCCAGCATGCGCTCGCGCGGCACCTCGACGCCCGCCTCTTTCAACGCCCGGCAATAACCGGCCAGACGCATCTGCGCCACGCTGGTACTTGCCGGGCCGCCAATCGTGGCGATGTCCCGATGCCCCAACTCCAGTAAGTGCCGGGTCGCCAGATAGGCGCCGTATTCGTGATCGATGCGCACCAGGTCCGCATCGACACCCTCCAGGTCACGGTCGACGATCACCATCGGCGTACGCACGCCCGTCAGGCCTTCGGCCAAGCTGCTGTCACCACCGGCAGAGGCTACAATCAAGCCGTCGATGCGTTTTTCCAGCAGCACGCGAAGGTAGCTGCGCTGCTTGTCCAGGTTGTCATCGGAATTGCAGAGAATGACGCAATAGCCATTGCGCTCGCAGTAATCCTCGATGCCACGGGCCAACTCGGCGAAGTACGGGTTGAGGCTGTTGGGCACCAGCAGCCCGATGGTCGCGGTGGTTTTCGCCTTCAACGAGCGAGCCACGGCGCTGGGCACGTAGTCGAGGCTTTTGATTGCCGCCTCGACCTTGATCCGCACTTCCTCACTGACTGGCCGCGTCTTGTTCACCACATGGGAAACCGTGGTGTAGGAAATGCCCGCGAGCGCCGCTACATCCTTGATCGTTGCCATGACTCAGGTCCGCCGGCTTGCGCGCTGACTGCGATAGGTATCGAGCACCACCGCCACCACGATAACCGCACCGGTAATGATGCGTTTGGTTGGCTCGGTCGCGCCGATCTGCGCCAGACCCGCCGCCAGTACCGAGATGATCAGTACGCCGAAGAAGGTGCTGATCACCGAACCGCGCCCGCCCATCAGGCTGGTGCCGCCGATCACCACCGCGGCGATCACTTGCAGCTCCAGACCGGAGCCGGCATTCGGGTCCGCCGCTTCCAGGCGAGAAATCTGAAACA
Source organism: Pseudomonas sp. B21-019 (assembly GCF_024749225.1). NCBI lineage: Bacteria > Pseudomonadati > Pseudomonadota > Gammaproteobacteria > Pseudomonadales > Pseudomonadaceae > Pseudomonas > Pseudomonas sp. B21-019. The sequence continues at coordinate 1,952,277 of NZ_CP087193.1, read as the reverse complement.
ACGCAGCGATACCGGCCAACAGCCCCATCAGGCTGAACACCAGAATCTTGTAGGGCTTCGGATTGATCCCCGCCAGACGTACCGCCTCCTCGTTGGTGCCGATGCCGATCAGGTAACGACCGAACACCGTGCGCGTCAGCACAGCCTGGGCGATGAAGATAATCAGCAAGGCAATGATGAACGACGGCGAGATGCCGAAAGCGATCGGGTTGGACAGCCAGGCGAAGGCATCACCGATATAAGCGGTGCGCGAACCGGTCATCTGGTATGCCAGACCCCGCGCCATTTCCAGCACACCGAGGGACACGATGAATGACGGAATCCGCCAGGCCACGGTAATCGAACCGGTGATGGTACCCGCCAGTGCCGCGGCGCCCATTCCCAGCAACGCCGCCGGAAGCACGCTCCAGCCCCAGCCGAGAATCGCCACGCTGACTGTCGACGCCGCCAGCGCCAGCACCGAACCCACCGACAAATCGATTCCGCCGATGATCAATACGAAGGTCATGCCGACCGCCAGCACCATCAGATCGGGAATCTGGTTGGCCAGGGTGCTGAAGGTGTCGTAAGACAGGAAATGGCTGCTCAACACAGAGAACAGCGCGACCATCGCCAGCAAGGCACCGGCCAGGCCCAGGTAAGTGCCGAGGCCGTAAAAATTGCCACTACGTTTGCCGACCAGAGTTGCAGTATTCATGGAAGATCCCTAGGCGCTGCTTCGTTGAGCAACGCATCACGTTTTTGATAGCCGGCGAACGCGGCGGCAAGCAAATCATCCTGGGTCCAGCTGTCACGCTCGAAGGTGTCGATCAGACGCCCTGCCGACAGCACGCCAATGCGGTCACAGATCAGCATCAGTTCGCGCAGGTCACTGGACACCACCACCAGTGCTTTGCCCTGACGGGTCAACTCACCGAGCAATGTATAGATGTCGAACTTGGCGCCGACGTCGATGCCTCGGGTCGGCTCGTCGAACAGCATTACCGTGCATTCGCGTTCGAGCCAACGGCCGATCACCACTTTCTGCTGATTGCCGCCGGACAATTCCGAGACCAATTGCGTCGGGCTGGAACTGCGAATGCGCATGGCGTCGATCTGACGCTGGGCCAGCGACATCTCGTCACCGTTGTTGACGAAGCCGCCGCTGGAAATCACCGGCATATTGCCCAGGGCAATATTGGCGCTGATCGATTGCGTCAACAGCAGGCCCTCGCCCTTGCGATCTTCGGTGATCAGCGCGATGCCATGACCGACTGCGTCGGCCGGTGAACGAATATCCACCACCTGAGCCGGCGAACCCAGCGCAACGGTGCCGCTGTCGGCTGTATCGGCACCGAAGATCAGGCGCAGCAATTCGGTGCGCCCTGCCCCGATCAAACCGGAGATCCCGAAGATCTCGCCGGCGCGCACTTCGAAGGACACATCGCGAACCTTGTCGGAACGGGTCAGCCCTTTGACCGTCAGCGCCGGGGCACCGATATTGCGCGGGCCCATGTCGATGTGCTCGCCCAGCTCACGGCCGACCATCAGGGTGACCAGTTGCTCGCTGTTGTAATTGGCCATCGGCTCGACACAGACCAGGTTGCCGTCGCGCAATACCGCGATGCGCTGGGCCACCCGTGCCAGTTCTTCGAGGCGGTGGGAAATGTAGATGATCGCCACGCCGCGCGCCTGCAGGCGAGTGATCTGCTCGAAGAGCATTTCAACTTCACGGGCCGTCAGCATCGCGGTCGGCTCGTCGAGGATCAGCACATGGCAATCGCCGATCAGGTTGCGGGCGATTTCCACCATTTGCTGGTGACCGATACCCAGCTCACCGACCAGGGTGTCCGGATCGATGGCGTCGAGGCCGACCTGAGCCATGGCCTCGATCGCCGCCCTGCGCAGTTGTTTGCGGCTGATCCAGCCACCGAGGCTGGGCAGGTTGTCGAGGAACAGGTTTTCCGCCACCGACAATGTCGGCAACAGATTGAGTTCTTGCATGACCATGCGCACGCCCAGCTTTTCGGCCTGGCTGCGGCTGCCGGGGCAGTAATCCTGACCCTGGAATCGCATCTGGCCGGTGGTCGGCGTGACCAGCCCGCCAATGATTTTCGACAGCGTACTTTTGCCGGCACCATTCTCGCCGGTCAGCGCCAGCACTTCGCCGCGCATCAGCGTCAGGTCGATGCTGGTCAGGACAGGTTGAGCGTAGGTCTTACCGATACCGCTGACCGAGAGGACAGCGTTCGGGGCGGAAACTGACATAAAAACTCTCCATGCGCCCGCCCCAAGGGGCGAGCACCGTTGTGTCGCCAGAAAGACTACTTGGTAACCAGCTCTACCGGAGTTTCGATGACGCCGTTGGCGCCGCTATCGACTTTCTCGCCTTTGATGATTTTCAGCGCGGTCTCGATGCCGAACACTGCTTGCCGGGCAGCAAACTGGTCGGCGGTGGCCAGGACGCGACCGTCCTTGAGCATTGGCTTGATCGCATTGATGTTGTCGTAACCGACCACTTGCACCTTGCCGGCCTTACCGGCGGCACGCACGGCAGAGACCGCGCCGACCGCCATGCTGTCGTTGCCGGCCAGCAGGGCCTTGATGTTCGGGTATTCGCTGAGCATCGACGAGGCCACTTTGCCGCCCTTGTCTATTTCCCAATCGCCGGACTGCAGGGACACGACTTTGATCTGCGCCGCTTCCATCGCATCCTTGAAGCCGGCAGTGCGCTGCTGGGCGTTGGTGGTGGTGGAAACGCCTTCGATGATGCCGACTTCGTCACCAGCCTTCAGTTGCTTGGCCAGGTATTCACCCACCAAACGCGCGCCTTTGCGGTTGTCCGGGCCTACGAATGGAACGGTGATGTTTTTGCTTTTGACGACAGCCGGGTCCAGCTGGTTATCGATGTTGATCACGGTGATACCGGCATCGACTGCCTTCTTGATGACCGGGACCATGGCCTTGGAGTCTGCCGGAGCGATGACCAGTGCGTTGACCTTGGACAGGATCATTTGTTCGACGATGCGCGTCTGGCCGGCCGTGTCCGTTTCGTCCTTGATGCCGTTGGAGATCAGCTCGAAGTCGCCGGAGTGGTCTTTCTGGTAGGCCTTGGCGCCGTCTTCCATGGTCAGGAAGAACTCGTTGGCCAGAGATTTCATGACCAGCGCGACTTTAGGTTTTTCAGGGGTTGCGGCGAATGCCGAAGAGACAGGCAACGCGGCGGATGCGGCAGCCAGCATAGCGACAGCGAGAAGACGTCCAGCGAATGGCAGCTTCATGGGTTCACTCCGATCTTATGATTATTCTTAGCAACGCTTGCGCTGGATCATCAATGGATCAACCCATCGACGGCGACCGCGCAAACGTTTGCGTAGACCGAACTATGCGAACCCTGCCGAGATTTGTCAACGCCCCGTTCCGCGTCTCGGTTGGCAAAAGCCAACCCGTTTTGCCTCACGCCGTGGTGTTGACCAGACCGCCGCCGCTGGAATCCTTGGCCAGCTCCTTGACCAGATTGCCGGTCACTTGCGCCAGCGCAGCGCTGGTATTGGCGATTTGCCCCTGGATTGTCATGACTGCGCTGGACTTGGCTTCCGGGGTCGAATAATTCGCCGCCTGAGCGGCCGCCAATTGTTGCTGCTGTTCGCGCAGTTGCTGCTGCAGTTCCTGCATGCGCTTGAGCAATATCTGCACCGCAATACTCTGACTGCTGGTTTTCTCGGATTTGCTTTCGCTCTGAGCCGCCGCGCCGCCACCGGTTCTGACCTGCTTGTCGTCGCCCTGCTCTTTGCCCAGCGCCTGGGTCGAGGCGTCGGATGTTGCTTCACTCAAGTCGTTGATGGTCGCCGGGGATTTACCCCCGATAGTGATTGCGCCTGCATTTGCAAAACCGACAGTAAACGACATGTGAACTCCTGAAAAAATAGATCCTTTAAAGGAGCATCGACCTGTGCGGGGTTTTCTTTAGCACCGATTTTCGATTATGCAAGGCGACCTTCTCAATGAAGGTCGGTGAGCCGAACATAAAAGCTGAACATATTCGGAAACCCGGACAGCCAGGCGCGAAGTATCGCCAGCCACGACAACAATATTGATAAAAATCATCAGGTTAAAAGATCACCTTCTCCAGCGTCCGACTGGTACAGATCCTGCTCTTCCTCTCCACCCCCGGCGTTCAGATCTGCTTGGGGCGCTTCTAGATGAACCTGCATCTGCACCGTCTCACTACTAGAGAAAACAATAATGAAATCTGCCTTCAACACTTTTATTCCGGGCGCCTTGGCCCTGCTTATGCTTCTGCCCACAGCCCTTCAAGCAAAAGAAGTCGAAACCCGACAGAAACTGGCGAACGTGGTGATCCTGGCCACCGGGGGCACCATTGCCGGCGCGGGCGCCAGCGCCGCCAACAGCGCCACCTACCAAGCGGCGAAAGTCGGCATCGAACAATTGATCGCAGGAGTTCCGGAACTGAGCCAATTGGCCAACGTTCGCGGCGAACAAGTCATGCAGATCGCATCCGAAAGCATCACCAACGACAACCTGCTGCAACTGGGACGTCGCGTGGCTGAACTGGCCGACAGCAAAGACGTCGATGGCATTGTCATCACCCACGGCACCGACACCCTGGAAGAAACCGCTTACTTCCTGAACCTGGTGGAGAAAACCGACAAGCCGATTATCGTCGTCGGCTCCATGCGCCCTGGCACCGCCATGTCGGCCGACGGCATGCTGAACCTGTACAACGCCGTCGCCGTGGCCAGTAGCAAGGACGCGCGTGGCAAAGGCGTGTTGGTGACCATGAACGATGAAATCCAGTCGGGTCGCGATGTCAGCAAAATGATCAACATCAAGACCGAGGCGTTCAAAAGTGCCTGGGGCCCGTTGGGCATGGTGGTCGAAGGCAAATCCTACTGGTTCCGTCTACCGGCCAAGCGCCACACCATGGACTCGGAATTCGACATCAAAACCATCAAGAGTCTGCCTGACGTCGAAATTGCCTACTCCTATGGCAACGTCAGTGACACCGCCTACAAAGCCCTGGCTCAATCGGGCGCCAAAGCCATCATCCACGCCGGCACCGGCAATGGCTCGGTGTCGTCCCGCGTGGTTCCCGCCCTGCAGGCTCTGCGCAAGGACGGCGTACAAATCATTCGCTCCTCCCACGTCAACGCTGGCGGTTTCGTTCTGCGTAACGCCGAACAACCTGACGACAAGTACGACTGGGTTGTGGCCAACGACCTGAACCCGCAAAAAGCCCGCATCCTGGCCATGGTCGCACTGACCAAGACCAACGACAGCAAAGAGCTGCAACGGATGTTCTGGGAGTACTGATACGCCCTCGCCCGACCCGTTCGCGGTCGGGCACCGCTGTCACCACTCGCCAGTCCTGGCGAGTGGTTCACGACCTCTTTCCGATAAAAAATCTCCCTTCGCCCTACACCAAACGGAAAAAACCACTGTCAGAGGATTTTCTTGAATTTTAAGCAGTTGCGAAAATGCCTACAGTTAAATACTGTATGCACGTACAGCTCAATAAGGATAACTCCGTGGCCACTACCTCCGCCTCTCCTGACGCTTACGAACGCCTGGGTATGCGCGTTCAGAAAATCATCAATTCCCCCACCGCCCAGAAAGCCAAAGCCGCACTGATCTTCCGTCTTCCGGACGAGCCCGTGAATGAGTGGGAGCGCTTGCTCGAAGAAATCGACGAGAACGACAACGTCACCCTCGCCCATCGCGACGATGGCGGCGTGCAGATTTTCTGGGTTGTGCCGAAGGAAGATTGAGTCAATGAGCGTCCGCTGGCTTGCTTTGCTGTTTCTGCTCATCACCCTTGGTGCCCAAGCTGGCGCCCCACGCACCTTCAACGAAGCCAAGAAAGTCGCCTGGAAGTTGTACGCTCCGCAATCCACCGAGTTTTATTGCGGCTGCAAATACACCGGCAACCGCGTGAACCTCGCCGCCTGTGGTTATATACCACGCAAAAACGCCAAGCGCGCCTCGCGCATCGAGTGGGAACACATTGTCCCGGCCTGGCAGATCGGCCATCAGCGTCAGTGCTGGCAACAGGGAGGTCGCAAGAACTGCACGCATTACGACCCAACCTATCAAAAAGCTGAGGCCGACCTGCACAATCTGGTGCCCAGCATCGGCGAAGTGAATGGCGATCGGAGCAATTTCAGTTTCGGCTGGCTACCCGTGCAATCGGGTCAATATGGCTCGTGCCTGACTCAGGTCGACTTCAAGGCGAAGAAGGTCATGCCCCGGCCTTCCATTCGCGGCATGATCGCCCGAACGTATTTCTACATGAGCAAACAGTACGGCTTGCGCCTGTCGAAACAGGATCGGCAATTGTACGAAGCCTGGAACAAGACCTACCCGGTTCAGGCCTGGGAACGTCAGCGCAATCAGAGCGTGGCGTGCGTGATGGGCCGCGGCAATGAGTTTGTCGGGCCAGTAGACATGAAGGCCTGCGGCTAACCGGCTGCCAGGACTTTCCCCGGCAGATTGCGCCCTCGCCGGTCGCCCAAACAAAAACGCCCCGACCGAAGTCGGGGCGTTTTCATGTGCGGCTAAGGCTTAGCGCGGGAATGCTGGCGGGTTTACACCGGCCATGTCTTCCATCACGCGAACTACCTGGCAGCTGTAACCGAACTCGTTGTCGTACCAAACGTACAGAACAACGCGGTTGTCGTTGCAGATGGTCGCTTCAGCGTCCACTACGCCTGCGTGGCGCGAGCCCACGAAGTCGGTGGAAACCACTTCCTGCGAGTTGACGAAGTCGATTTGCTTATGCAGATCGGAGTGCAGCGCCATGTAGCGCAGGTACTCGTTCATCTCTTCACGGGTGGTGGCTTTCTCAAGGTTCAGGTTGAGAATGGCCATCGACACGTTTGGCGTCGGAACGCGAATCGCGTTACCGGTCAGCTTGCCGGCCAGTTCAGGCAGCGCCTTGGCGGCAGCAGTGGCAGCACCGGTCTCGGTGATCACCATGTTCAACGCGGCGCTACGGCCACGACGATCGCCTTTGTGGAAGTTGTCGATCAGGTTCTGGTCGTTGGTGTACGAGTGAACCGTTTCAACGTGACCGTTGACGATGCCGAACTTGTCGTTGACAGCTTTCAGCACCGGCACGATGGCGTTGGTGGTGCAGGAAGCGGCGGAAACGATCTTGTCGTCAGCGGTGATTTCACCGTGGTTGATGCCGTGAACGATGTTCTTCAGCTTGCCTTTGCCAGGCGCGGTCAGAACAACGCGGTCGATACCCGGGCAGGCCAGGTGCTGGCCCAGGCCGTCGGCGTCACGCCATACACCGGTGTTGTCCACCAGCAGCGCGTTTTTGATGCCGTACTGGGTGTAGTCCACTTCAGTCGGGTTCTTCGCGTAGATAACCTGGATCAGGTTGCCGTTGGCGGTGATGGTGTTGCTGGCTTCATCAATGGTGATGGTGCCATTGAACGAACCGTGCACCGAGTCGCGACGCAGCAGGCTGGCACGTTTGACCAGATCGTTCTCGGCGCCCTTGCGGACAACGATGGCGCGCAGACGCAGGCCGTCGCCACCACCGGTTTTCTCGATCAGGATGCGCGCCAGCAGACGACCGATACGACCGAAGCCGTACAGCACAACGTCGGTGCCGGTACGACCGGAACCATTCTGCTTGCCGACCACATCAGCCAGTTCGTCACGGACGAACGCTTCGGCGGTACGGCCATTGCCTTCGGCTTTGAATTTGACAGCCAGCTTGCCCAGATCTACCGAAGCAGCGCCGAGCTTGAGCTCGCTCATTGCCTTGAGCAGCGGGAATGTTTCGTGGACGGACAATTCGCTGTCATCGGACTGGCGATGGCGAGCAAAGCGGTGAGCTTTGAGAATCGCGATGACAGACTGGTTGATCAGACTGCGGCCATAGATCGAGCTCACCACGTTGTTATTGCGGTAGAGCTGACCGATAAGCGGAATCATCGCTTCTGCGAGTGCTTCACGGTCGATCCATTCACCAAGACACTGGTCGGGCTTCTGAGTCACGGGAACCTTCCACATGTAGGGGCAGAAAAAAGGGGCTACATTATGCCGCCGAGAGCCTCCCGTAGCAATGCGCGCCTGTCGCACGAGCGGTAACAAAATTCCGTTCAAAAAAATCACGCCCCGCGCCAGCCCAGTAAATACGGGGCTTTCAGCACAGTCAATTTTTCGACGACAACGCCACAGTGTCCGTAACCCTCCGTAACACTGGGCGGTTTTGGCACTACATTTTCAGTATTAAATCGCCAGTTTTTGTCATTACCACTACATTTTGCTCAACCTGTGTATATAGACACAGTCTGCAACTGACAGCCGGCACTCGAGACCGTTACAATTACCGACTTTGTCGCAACGCTTGGAGCTCAACCTTCCGTGCCCGTTCTGCGTCTACCGCTTCTCCCTGCCGCGGCAGGTAAACAGCACTGGGGCAACCTGCCCGGTGCCGCCCTGAGCCTGGCCATCGCCGAGGCCGCCAGCGCTGCCAAGCGCTTTACCTTGCTACTGACCGCCGACAGCCAGAGTGCCGAACGGCTGGAACAGGAGCTGAGTTTCTTCGCCCCGGATTTGCCTGTCCTGCACTTCCCCGACTGGGAAACCCTGCCCTACGACCTGTTCTCGCCACACCAGGACATCATCTCGCAGCGTATCGCCAGCCTGTATCGGTTGCCGGAGCTGGTGCACGGCGTGCTGGTGGTGCCGATCACCACTGCCCTGCATCGCCTGGCGCCGACCAAATTCCTGCTCGGCAGCAGCCTGGTGCTGGATGTCGGCCAGAAACTCGATGTCGAGCAGATGCGCACCCGGCTTGAAGCCACCGGTTATCGCTACGTCGATACCGTGTACGAGCATGGCGAATTCACCGTGCGCGGCTCGCTGATCGACCTGTTCCCGATGGGCAGCAAGCTGCCTTATCGCATTGACCTGTTCGACGACGAAATCGAAACCCTGCGCACTTTCGACCCGGAAAACCAGCGTTCCATCGACAAGGTCGACTCGGTCAAGCTGTTACCGGCCAAGGAATTCCCGCTGCAGAAAGAAGCCGTGACCCGCTTCAAGGCGCGGTTTCGCGAGCGCTTCGATGTCGACTTCCGTCGCTGCCCGATTTTCCAGGATTTGAGCAGCGGGATTACGCCGGCGGGCATCGAGTACTACCTGCCGCTGTTCTTCGAGGAAACCTCCACCCTGTTCGATTACCTGCCCCAGGACACGCAAGTGTTTTCCCTGCCGGGCATCGAACAGGCCGCGGAGAATTTCTGGAACGATGTGCGCAACCGCTATGAAGAGCGCCGCGTCGATCCGTCCCGTCCTTTATTGCCACCGGCCGAGTTGTTCCTGCCGGTGGAAGACTGCTTTGCGCGCCTGAAGAGCTGGCCCCGTGTGGTGGCCAGTCAACAAGACGTCGAAACTGGTGTCGGCCGCGAGCGCTTCCCGGCTCAGCCTCTGCCGAACCTGGCCATCGAAGCCAAGGCCACTCAGCCGTTGGCGGCGCTGGCCAGTTTCCTCGACGAATTCCCCGGCCGCGTGCTGTTTACCGCCGAGTCCGCGGGCCGTCGTGAAGTGCTGCTGGAATTGCTCGAACGCTTGAAGCTGCGACCGAAAACCGTCGACAGCTGGCCGGACTTTGTCGCCAGCAAAGAGCGCTTGGCGATCACCATTGCACCACTCGACGAAGGCCTGTTGCTGGACGACCCAGCGCTGGCCCTGGTTGCCGAAAGCCCATTGTTCGGTCAGCGCGTAATGCAGCGCCGTCGCCGCGAGAAACGCGCCGACGCCAACAACGATGCGGTGATCAAAAACCTCACCGAGCTGCGCGAAGGTGCGCCGGTGGTGCACATCGATCATGGTGTCGGCCGCTATCTGGGGCTGACGATCCTGGAAATCGACAACCAGGCCGCCGAGTTCCTGACCCTCGAATACGCCGAAGGCGCCAAGCTGTATGTGCCGGTGGCCAACCTGCACCTGATCGCTCGCTACACCGGCAGTGACGACGCCCTCGCGCCGCTGCACCGCCTCGGCTCCGAGACCTGGCAGAAAGCCAAGCGCAAAGCCGCCGAACAGGTGCGCGATGTGGCCGCCGAGTTGCTCGACATCTATGCCCGCCGCGCCGCTCGCGAGGGTTATGCCTTCGCAGACCCGAAAGCCGATTACGCGACCTTCAGCGCCGGTTTCCCGTTCGAAGAAACCCCGGACCAGCAAACCACCATCGAAGCGGTGCGCGAAGACATGCTCGCGCCGAAACCGATGGATCGCCTGGTCTGCGGCGACGTCGGTTTCGGCAAGACCGAAGTGGCCATGCGTGCGGCGTTCATCGCGGTACACGGCGGTCGTCAGGTGGCGATTCTGGTGCCGACCACCCTGCTCGCCCAGCAACACTACAACAGCTTCCGCGACCGCTTTGCCGACTGGCCGGTGACCGTGGAAGTGATGAGCCGCTTCAAGTCGGCCAAGGAAGTGAACGCCGCGGTTGCGGACCTGGCCGAAGGCAAGATCGACATCGTCATCGGCACACACAAGCTGCTGCAAGATGACGTAAAAATCAAAAACCTGGGGCTGGTGATCATCGACGAAGAGCACCGTTTCGGTGTCCGTCAGAAAGAACAGCTCAAGGCACTGCGCAGTGAAGTCGACATCCTGACACTGACCGCAACGCCAATACCGCGCACGCTGAACATGGCGGTGTCGGGCATGCGCGACCTGTCGATCATCGCCACACCGCCGGCCCGTCGCTTGTCGGTGCGCACCTTCGTCATGGAACAGAACAAGAGCACGGTCAAAGAGGCCCTGCTGCGTGAGCTGCTGCGTGGCGGCCAGGTCTACTACCTGCACAACGACGTGAAGACCATCGAGAAATGCGCCGCAGACCTCGCTGAACTGGTGCCGGAAGCGCGGATCGGCATCGGCCACGGGCAGATGCGCGAACGTGAACTCGAACAGGTGATGAGCGACTTCTATCACAAGCGCTTCAACGTGCTGATCGCCTCGACCATCATCGAGACTGGCATCGACGTGCCGAGCGCCAACACCATCATCATCGAACGCGCGGACAAGTTCGGCCTGGCCCAGTTGCACCAGTTACGTGGCCGGGTCGGTCGCAGTCACCACCAGGCGTATGCTTACCTGCTGACACCACCGCGCCAGCAAATCACTCCCGATGCGGAAAAACGTCTGGAAGCGATCGCCAATACCCAGGACCTCGGCGCGGGCTTCGTGCTCGCCACCAACGACCTGGAAATCCGTGGCGCCGGCGAACTGCTGGGCGACGGCCAGAGCGGGCAGATCCAGGCCGTGGGTTTCACGCTGTACATGGAAATGCTCGAGCGTGCAGTGAAGTCGATCCGCAAGGGCGAACAGCCGAACCTCGATCAACCGCTGGGCGGCGGTCCGGAAGTCAATCTGCGTGTACCGGCGTTGATTCCCGAAGACTACCTGCCGGACGTTCATGCCCGACTGATTCTCTACAAACGCATTGCCTCGGCCACCGATGAGGAAGGCCTCAAGGACCTGCAAGTGGAGATGATCGACCGCTTCGGCCTGTTGCCGGAACCGACCAAGAACCTGGTGCGGATCACGGCGCTGAAATTGCAAGCCGAACAGCTGGGCATCAAGAAAGTCGACGGCGGCCCGCAAGGCGGTCGGATCGAGTTCGCGGCACAGACCCCGGTCGACCCGCTGACACTGATCAAACTGATTCAGAGCCAACCCAAACGCTACAAGTTCGAAGGCGCCACAATGTTCAAATTCCTCGTACCGATGGAACGCCCGGAAGAACGCTTTAATACTGTAGAGGCGCTATTCGAGCGCCTCATTCCGACCACTGCTTGAAGGACGCCGCATGCGCCTGTTTCGCTCACTGACCTTGTTGATGACGTTGTTGATGTCGCTGCTTGCCTCGACCGCGTTTGCCGATGATCTGTATCAGGTTGAAATGATTCTGGTACGGCAAAACGCCGTGCCTGCCATCGTCAGCCGCGCCGCGCCAGAAGACTGGGCTGCCGGTGCCCAACGCATCAGCCCCGACAGCTTTCGTACACCAAGCCTGAATGCCGAAGTGGAAAAGCTCACCGCCAGCAACGAGTACACGGTGTTGCTGCACAAGGCCTGGCAACAGAACCTGGGTGAAGAAGCCAGCAAAATCGCGATCAGCGAAGGCAAGGAACAGTTTGGCCAATTCCCTATCGAGGGCACGTTGAACCTGAAACTGGGGCGTTTCACTGACGTCGACGCCGACTTCTGGGTCAATCAGATTGACGCCAATGGCATGGTCACCGCCAGCGAACGCCTGAAGCAGGAAAGCCACACCAAGAACGGCCTGCTGAACTTCCTCGACAATGGCCACCTGGGCCTGCTGATCAAGATCACCTCGCTGACCGCCCCTGCGCCTCGGCCAGTCCCTGATGAAATTCCGGACTGATTGATGCCCTCGCCCCTGAGCAAACCCCTGGCAACATCCTGGGTCAGCCGATTCAAGGAACAGAGCCTGGAGAGGGGCCGCCGCTACGCACTGGAGAACCGCGTCAGGATCGTCGAAGTCGGCGACGCCACCATCACCGCCAGTTGCGAAGGCTCTGGCGGCAACGTTTACCGTCAGACCATTCGCCTGCGCGAGTCGGCCAAAGGCACCTTGCTGATGATCGACGCCACATGCACCTGCCCGGTTCACAGCAACTGTAAACATTGCGCGGCGGTGCTACTGCAAGTGCAGGAAACCCTCGCGTATCCGGCCGCCGCGAAAGACGCCGAACTGCTGGAAAAACTTCAGGCCGTATTGGAAAACCGTAACCCGAAAGCGCCGCCGCAAGTGCTGGTGGACAACGTGCAACCGGTGCCGCGCCTGTGGCTGGCGAGCATCGAATTCAGTGCCTTCGAACCGCGCAACGGCAAGATGCAGCGCTACATTCAGCATCGCGCGGCGCTGTCCTTCAGCTATCTGGACGAGTACGTCAGCGGACAGAAAAACGCTGACATCCTGATTCGTCAGGAAACACAGACGCTGCGGATAAAACGTCACCCGGAAGTCGAACAGACCTACAGGGAACAGCTGCGGATCCTCGGTTTCAAAGTCGCCACCCGACAAAGTAAAGCCTTGCCGGAAAGTGCCGGCGAACTCTACGAGATGGTCAACGACAGCGCCTGGCTGACCTTCACCCTCAATGAGCTGCCGAAGTTGCGCACCCAGGGTTGGGAGTTGCAGATCGACGAGGATTTCGGCTTCGACCTGACCGCCGTGGACGACTGGTACGCCACCGTCGAACAGACGCCGGAACGCGACTGGTTCGACCTGGAACTGGGGATCATCGTCAACGGCGAACGCCTGAGCCTGCTGCCGATCCTGTTGAACCTGATGCGCTCCCACACCGAAATCCTCAACCCGGAACGGCTCGCCCGACGTCGTGACGACGAACTGATCCTGGTGAACATTCCGCAACGCCGCAGCACCGACCAGGGCCCGCTGCAGGTCGCGCTGCCCTTCGGCCGCCTGAAACCGGTGCTGGCCACCCTCGGCGAGTTTTACCTGCAAGAGCCCGGCGAAACCAAGCTGCGCCTGAGCAAGGCCGACGCCACGCGACTGAACCCGCTGGAAGGCCTGCCACTGCTCTGGGAAGGTGGCGAGCAGATCCGCACCTTTGCCCAGCGCCTGCGCGACATCAAGGACCACACCGCCGCCGCGCCCGAAGGCCTGAATGCCACCTTGCGCCCGTATCAGCTGGAAGGCCTGAGCTGGATGCAGTCGCTGCGACAACTGGAAGTCGGCGGGATTCTCGCGGACGACATGGGCCTGGGCAAAACCCTACAAACCCTGGCGCACATTCTCAGCGAGAAGAATGCCGGGCGCCTCGATCGGCCGTGCATGGTGGTCATGCCCACCAGCCTGATTCCGAACTGGCTCGATGAAGCAGCGCACTTCACGCCACAGCTTAAAGTGCTGGCGTTGTACGGCATCAGCCGCAAAAAGCATTTCGACAATCTGGCTGATTACGACCTGATCCTGACCACTTATGCACTGCTGCCCAAAGACGTCGAACGCCTGGCCGCGCAGCCGTTGCACGTACTGGTGCTGGATGAAGCGCAGTACATCAAGAACCCCAACAGCAAGGCCGCCCATGCGGCCCGTGAGCTGAATGCTCGCCAGCGTTTGTGCCTGAGTGGCACGCCGCTGGAAAATCACTTGGGCGAGCTGTGGTCGCTGTTCCACTTCCTGCTGCCGGGCTGGCTCGGTGACGTGAAAAGCTTCAACCGCGATTACCGCGTGCCGATAGAAAAGCGTGCCAGTGAAGTACGACTTCAACACCTGAACGGTCGGATCAAACCGTTCCTGCTGCGCCGGACCAAGGAACAAGTAGCCACCGAACTGCCGCCGAAAACCGAGATCGTCCATTGGGTCGAACTCAACGAAGCCCAGCGCGACGTGTACGAAACCATGCGCCTGGCGATGGACAAAAAAGTCCGCGACGAGATCACCCGCAAAGGCGTGGCGCGCAGCCAGATCATCATTCTTGAGGCGCTGTTGAAGCTGCGTCAGGTGTGCTGTGATTTGCGCCTGGTCAACGATGCCGCCCTGCCCGCTCGCGGCAGCACCTCCGGCAAACTCGATAGCCTGATGGAAATGCTTGAAGAGCTGTTCGAGGAAGGGCGGCGGATTTTGCTGTTCTCGCAGTTCACTTCAATGCTGTCGCTGATCGAGGACGAACTGAACAAACGCGGCGTGGCGTATGCGATCCTGACCGGCCAGACCCGTGACCGACGCACGCCGGTGAAGGAGTTCCAGAGCGGCAAGCGCCAGATCTTTCTGATCAGTTTGAAGGCTGGCGGTGTGGGCCTGAACCTGACCGAAGCCGATACGGTGATTCACTACGACCCTTGGTGGAACCCTGCGACGGAAAATCAGGCGACGGATCGTGCGTATCGCATTGGTCAGGAGAAGCCGGTGTTCGTCTACAAGATGATTGCCAGGGGCACGGTGGAAGAGAAGATTCAGCATCTGCAGAAGGAAAAATCCGATCTGGCCGCAGGCGTGCTGGATGGACGCAAGACCGGGGACTGGAAGTTGCAGAGCGATGATATCGAGGCGTTGTTTGCGCCGTTGCCGGAAAAAATTGATAAGTAGCAGGGACAGTCAGATCGCCATTGCGAGCAAGCTTGCCCCCACAGGGTGAACATCCATCCTGCGGGAACTTGCTCGCGAAAGCGGCCTTCTGAAATCGGACATGTCCTCCTGCAGGAGCGAGGCTTGCCCGCGAAGGCTGTGTGTCAGTCAACGTCGATATTGAATGTGCTGACGCCTTCGCGGGACAGCAAAACAATGCTGTTGATGACAGAGTTTACGATAAGTAGGACTCGCGCTGGGATTCGATCAGGGTCAGAGCAGCCTCCCAGGCCAGGTCGATGATGTTGTCCTGTTCATCGCGGTCAAACTGTTCGGCGGTGTGCGCACAGACTTCCGGAGACGGGTAATGCAGCGCCGAACCACCGGCCAGCGCTTGAACCTGTGCCTGACAGGCACGCTCCAGGAAGTGAATTTCCTGAAATGCCTGGGCCACGCCGGAGCCACCGACCAGCAGTCCGTGATTACGTAGGATCATCGCCCGATGCGGCCCCAGATCGGCAATCAGACGCTCGCGCTCATCCAGCGAAAGGGCAATGCCTTCATAGGTGTGATACGCCAACTTGCCGTAAAACTTCAACGCATGCTGACTGATCGGCAACAAGCCGTGCTTCTGCGCGGCGACGGCCATGCCGGCGGCGGTGTGGGTATGGATCACACAATTCAGGTCAGGGCGAGCCATGTGGATTGCCGAGTGGATCACAAAGCCTGCTGCATTGACTCGATGACCTTCATAGGCCGGATCGACCACTCGCCCTTCCTGATCGATGCGCACCAGATCCGAGGCGCGCATGCGGTCGAAAATAACCCCGTAGCGGTTGATCAGAAAGTGATGCTCAGGCCCTGGAATCCGCAGGGTAATGTGGGTGTCGATCAGGTCGGTCATGCGAAAGTGCGCGACCAGGCGATACAGCGCGGCCAGTTCGCAACGGGCTTGCCATTCAACCGTGCCGATGTGTTCAGGTTTACTCACGAATACACCTCTTTAGCAGCGCACTCTGTGGCGCTTGTGGGCTTTATCGCTGCCATGACAGGATTAGTCAATTTTCATAATCTTATATTTACTATTAGTACTGCTACTACATGGAATCCTTATGCCCTCCACTTCGAACCCGTGGGTTGGTCGCCGCTTTCTGAATGACCGTCTCGACTGGAACCTGCTGCGCACTTATCTGGTGATCGGTCAGGAAGGCAGCATGAGTCGGGCTGCCGCGCGACTGCACATCACTCAGTCGGCGGTCAGCCAGGCTTTGAAGCGCCTGGAAGAGCAACTGGAATGTGTGTTGATCGCCCGCAGTGGGCGACGGTTCGATCTGACGGAAACCGGGGAAGAAGTCCTGCGCATCGCGACGGACATTTACGGCGATATTTCGCGCCTGGGAACTGTGCTGGAGAGTCGGCACGACGACGTGGTCGGCAAGATTCGCATCCTCACCGTCAGCGGCGTGCAAGCACGACACTACGATGAGTTCCTCGCCGATTTCCATGAAACCCACCCGAAAGTCGAGCTGGAAGTCGAGGTGATGGGCAGTTCGAACATCATCAGTTCGTTGCTGCAAAAGACCGCGACCATTGGCGTCGGATTGTGCCGTTTACCGCAACCGAGACTGGAACAGCGGGTATTGTTTCGCGAGCGCTATGCGTACTTTTGCGGGCAACGTCATCGACTTTTTGGACAAGAGAATCTGACCCTGGAACAGCTCGCTGCAGAGAATTTCGTCAGCTTCACCAGCGATCAGCTCGGCGGCAACCTTTCACCCCTGACCCTGTTTCGCGACCAGCAAGGTTTTACCGGCAAGATCGTTGCTTCATCCACCAGTTTCGAAGAGATTTACCGCTTGATCTGCGCAGGGTTTGGTATCGGGTGTTTGCCGACTCATCTGGTGCGCAGGGATGTCGAGCAAGGTTTGCTGTGGCGTTTGCCGCCGGAAGATGGCGTGGTGGATTTCGATATCCAGCTGTTGTGGAATCGCGAGCAGAAGATGAGTCAGGCCGAAACCGTGTTCCTGGAAAGCTTCCAGCACATGCTCAGCATTCGTGAGCCTGTGCTGTGAAGCCTTGATCCTTAAACGTGAGGGTCGCCCGGGGCTTTGCTCGGCGCGGCGTATTGCGGCTTCAGGTGGCCGCCCTGATCGAGTAGCCAGGCATCCATGATCTGCCGCACCACAGGGCCGGCGACGCGACCACCGGCCTCGCCGTTTTCGATCATCACCGAGATGACAATCTGCGGATGTTCAGCCGGGGCGAAACCGACGAACAAGGCGTTGTCGCGGTTGCGCTCAAGGGTTTTCGCCCGGTTGTAGCGCTCACCCTGCTTGATCGCCACCACTTGCGCGGTGCCACTTTTGCCGGCGATGCGGTACTGCGCGCCCTCCGCCGCCGCCCGGGCAATCCCGCGGGCGTCGTGCATCACCATCTGCATGCCGTGGTTGACCTGCTCCCAGTCACGCGGATCCTTGAGCAGGATGTTTGGCATCGGATGTTCGTCCACCGGCGCGACACCGTCCACGGTCTTGGCCAGGTGCGGCCGGTTCCATACACCTTTGTTGGCGATCAGCGCGGTGGCCTGTGCCAGCTGCAGAGGAGTGACCTGCATGTAGCCCTGGCCAATGCCGAGAATCACTGTCTCGCCGGGGAACCATGCCTGCCGACGCGTGGCGCGCTTCCAGGCCTGAGACGGCATCAGACCGGGAGACTCTTCGAACATGTCCAGCGAGACCTTCTCGCCAAGGCCGAACATCGCCATGTAGTCGTGCAGACGATCGATTCCCAGCTTGTGGGCCAGATCGTAGAAGTAGGTGTCGTTGGAGCGCATGATCGCCGTGTCCATGTTCACCCAGCCATCACCACTGTGATTCCAGTTACGGTATTTATGATCAAAATCCGGTAACTGGTAATAGCCCGGATCGAAGACGCGGGTCTGCGGGGTTACGACTCCGGCGTCAAGGCCGGCGATCGCCACTTCCGGCTTGATGGTCGAGCCAGGTGCGTAGAGCCCGCGCAGCACGCGGTTGAACAGCGGCCGGTCGATGGAGTCGTGCAGTGCCGCGTATTCCTTGTAGCTGATGCCCGTCACAAACAAGTTCGGGTCGAAGCTTGGCTTGCTGACCATGGCCAATACTTCGCCGGTCGACGGATCGAGAGCGACCACCGAGCCACGCCGATCGCCCAATGCCTCCTCGGCGGCTTCCTGAAGTTTGACGTCGAGGCTCAGGACGATGTTTTTGCCGGGGATCGGGTCGGTGTGCTTGAGCACTCGCAGCACGCGGCCCTGGGCATTGGTTTCGACTTCTTCGTAACCCACATGGCCGTGCAATTCTGATTCGTAGAATTTCTCGATACCGGTTTTGCCAATGGATTGGGTGCCACGGTATTCCACCGTGTCCAGGGCTTTGGATTCTTTTTCGTTAATGCGACCGACGTAGCCGATCGAATGCGCAAAGTGCGCGCCCATGGGGTAGTGGCGAACGAACTGCGGCTCTACATCGATTCCGGGCAGACGGAACTCGTTGACCGCGAGTACGGCTATCTGTTCTTCGCTGAGCTCATAGAACAGCGTGACCGGGACGAAGGGGTGCCTGGCCTGCTTCATCGCCTTGTCGAACAGCGTACGGTCCTCGGCCGGCAGGTGCAGGAGGTTGACCACTTCATCCAGCTCGCGTTTGACATCGGAAGCGCGTTCGCGGGTGATGGTCAGGTTGAAGCTGGGCCGGTTGTCTGCCAGGACCACACCATTGCGGTCGTAGATCAGCCCACGAGTTGGAGTGATCGGCAGGACATGGACGCGGTTGTTTTCGGAGATTGTCGAGTGATAGTCGAACTCGACAACCTGCAGGACGTACATGCGCACCACCAGCGCGCAAGTAATGGCGGCGACGAACAAGGCGCAGGCCATCAGTCTTTTGTTGACCAGGAGCGTCTCTTTCTCGTGGTCCTTGATTGGTATCGGTTCGGGCATTTCTGCAGCAACTCTTTGACTATAAACGGGAGTACCGATCCGTAGGCTTGCAGTCAGTCCGTTGAAACGAGCTGCACCATACCAAAAACGGCGTGGTTTTTAGCGCGCTCTGCCGAAGTTTCACGAACGATGCGACCGTTACCAGGGATGGCCATCCGCTAGCCCTCTACTGCCAAAGCACTTTCCTGCGGACAAAACAAAACCCCTACCTGCATACGCAGATAGGGGTTTCGGAATTTAATCTTGACGATGACCTACTCTCACATGGGGAAACCCCACACTACCATCGGCGATGCATCGTTTCACTGCTGAGTTCGGGATGGGATCAGGTGGTTCCAATGCTCTATGGTCGTCAAGAAATTCGGGTACCGAACCGTCTTTCGACGCTTCAGCAAATTGGGTATGCGATAGTTTGTGCGGCTTTTGTGAATGGTTGCGAACTTTCGGTTCATTGCGTCTTCACACACCGCAATCTGGCCTCTTTCGAGTTCACAAATTGCTTGGGTGTTATATGGTCAAGCCTCACGGGCAATTAGTATTGGTTAGCTCAACGCCTCACAGCGCTTACACACCCAACCTATCAACGTCGTAGTCTTCGACGGCCCTTCAGGGGACTCAAGGTCCCAGTGAGATCTCATCTTGAGGCTAGTTTCCCGCTTAGATGCTTTCAGCGGTTATCTATTCCGAACATAGCTACCCGGCAATGCCACTGGCGTGACAACCGGAACACCAGAGGTTCGTCCACTCCGGTCCTCTCGTACTAGGAGCAGCCCCTCTCAAATCTCAAACGTCCACGGCAGATAGGGACCGAACTGTCTCACGACGTTCTAAACCCAGCTCGCGTACCACTTTAAATGGCGAACAGCCATACCCTTGGGACCGGCTTCAGCCCCAGGATGTGATGAGCCGACATCGAGGTGCCAAACACCGCCGTCGATATGAACTCTTGGGCGGTATCAGCCTGTTATCCCCGGAGTACCTTTTATCCGTTGAGCGATGGCCCTTCCATACAGAACCACCGGATCACTAAGACCTACTTTCGTACCTGCTCGACGTGTCTGTCTCGCAGTCAAGCGCGCTTTTGCCTTTATACTCTACGACCGATTTCCGACCGGTCTGAGCGCACCTTCGTACTCCTCCGTTACTCTTTAGGAGGAGACCGCCCCAGTCAAACTACCCACCATACACTGTCCTCGATCCGGATAACGGACCTGAGTTAGAACCTCAAAGTTGCCAGGGTGGTATTTCAAGGATGGCTCCACGCGAACTGGCGTCCACGCTTCAAAGCCTCCCACCTATCCTACACAAGCAAATTCAAAGTCCAGTGCAAAGCTATAGTAAAGGTTCACGGGGTCTTTCCGTCTAGCCGCGGATACACTGCATCTTCACAGCGATTTCAATTTCACTGAGTCTCGGGTGGAGACAGCGCCGCCATCGTTACGCCATTCGTGCAGGTCGGAACTTACCCGACAAGGAATTTCGCTACCTTAGGACCGTTATAGTTACGGCCGCCGTTTACCGGGGCTTCGATCAAGAGCTTCGCGTTAGCTAACCCCATCAATTAACCTTCCGGCACCGGGCAGGCGTCACACCCTATACGTCCACTTTCGTGTTTGCAGAGTGCTGTGTTTTTAATAAACAGTCGCAGCGGCCTGGTATCTTCGACCGGCGTGGGCTTACGCAGCAAGTGCTTCACCCTCACCGGCGCACCTTCTCCCGAAGTTACGGTGCCATTTTGCCTAGTTCCTTCACCCGAGTTCTCTCAAGCGCCTTGGTATTCTCTACCCAACCACCTGTGTCGGTTTGGGGTACGGTTCCTGGTTACCTGAAGCTTAGAAGCTTTTCTTGGAAGCATGGCATCAACCACTTCGTGTTCTAAAAGAACACTCGTCATCAGCTCTCGGCCTTGAGATCCCGGATTTACCTAAGATCTCAGCCTACCACCTTAAACTTGGACAACCAACGCCAAGCTGGCCTAGCCTTCTCCGTCCCTCCATCGCAATAACCAGAAGTACAGGAATATTAACCTGTTTTCCATCGACTACGCTTTTCAGCCTCGCCTTAGGGACCGACTAACCCTGCGTCGATTAACGTTGCGCAGGAAACCTTGGTCTTTCGGCGTGGGTGTTTTTCACACCCATTGTCGTTACTCATGTCAGCATTCGCACTTCTGATACCTCCAGCAAGCTTCTCAACTCACCTTCACAGGCTTACAGAACGCTCCTCTACCGCATCACCTAAGTGATACCCGTAGCTTCGGTGTATGGTTTGAGCCCCGTTACATCTTCCGCGCAGGCCGACTCGACTAGTGAGCTATTACGCTTTCTTTAAAGGGTGGCTGCTTCTAAGCCAACCTCCTAGCTGTCTAAGCCTTCCCACATCGTTTCCCACTTAACCATAACTTTGGGACCTTAGCTGACGGTCTGGGTTGTTTCCCTTTTCACGACGGACGTTAGCACCCGCCGTGTGTCTCCCATGCTCGGCACTTGTAGGTATTCGGAGTTTGCATCGGTTTGGTAAGTCGGGATGACCCCCTAGCCGAAACAGTGCTCTACCCCCTACAGTGATACATGAGGCGCTACCTAAATAGCTTTCGAGGAGAACCAGCTATCTCCGAGCTTGATTAGCCTTTCACTCCGATCCACAGGTCATCCGCTAACTTTTCAACGGTAGTCGGTTCGGTCCTCCAGTCAGTGTTACCTAACCTTCAACCTGCCCATGGATAGATCGCCCGGTTTCGGGTCTATTCCCAGCGACTAGACGCCCTATTAAGACTCGCTTTCGCTACGCCTCCCCTATTCGGTTAAGCTCGCCACTGAAAATAAGTCGCTGACCCATTATACAAAAGGTACGCAGTCACCCAACAAAGTGGGCTCCCACTGCTTGTACGCATACGGTTTCAGGATCTATTTCACTCCCCTCTCCGGGGTTCTTTTCGCCTTTCCCTCACGGTACTAGTTCACTATCGGTCAGTCAGTAGTATTTAGCCTTGGAGGATGGTCCCCCCATATTCAGACAAAGTTTCTCGTGCTCCGTCCTACTCGATTTCATGACTAAGAGATTTTCGCGTACAGGGCTATCACCCACTATGGCCGCACTTTCCAGAGCGTTCCGCTAATCTCAAAGCCACTTAAGGGCTAGTCCCCGTTCGCTCGCCACTACTAAGGGAATCTCGGTTGATTTCTTTTCCTCAGGGTACTTAGATGTTTCAGTTCCCCTGGTTCGCCTCTTGCACCTATGTATTCAGTACAAGATAACCATCTTATGATGGCTGGGTTCCCCCATTCAGACATCTCCGGATCAAAGTCTGTTTGCCGACTCCCCGAAGCTTTTCGCAGGCTACCACGTCTTTCATCGCCTCTGACTGCCAAGGCATCCACCGTATGCGCTTCTTCACTTGACCATATAACCCCAAGCAATCTGGTTATACTGTGAAGACGACATTCGCCGAAAATTCGCATGCTCAATTAAGAGCAACTCACAAATTTTACCTTAGCCTGATCCGTTACCAGTGAAAGTAACGTTCAGTCTATCTTTCTATCACATACCCAAATTTTTAAAGAACGATCTAGCCAAAGACTAGAAATCAACATTCACCATCATCACGATGGAATGCTCATTTCTAAGCTTTCAACAACAGAAGCAGTAGTGGTGGAGCCAAACGGGATCGAACCGTTGACCTCCTGCGTGCAAGGCAGGCGCTCTCCCAGCTGAGCTATGGCCCCGTATTTCTACAGGTATTCCCACACAAAATTGGTGGGTCTGGGCAGATTCGAACTGCCGACCTCACCCTTATCAGGGGTGCGCTCTAACCAACTGAGCTACAGACCCAATTTCGAGCTACTAAGGCCGACCTCACCCTGCTCTTTACCACACAGCATGGGGTGCGCTCTAACCAACACAGCTACAACCTGATACAGGCTGCTTCATATCGTCTTCTTCAATGAATCAAGCAATTCGTGTGGGAACTTATGGAGCAGCTGATGTCGTCGATTAAGGAGGTGATCCAGCCGCAGGTTCCCCTACGGCTACCTTGTTACGACTTCACCCCAGTCATGAATCACACCGTGGTAACCGTCCCCCCGAAGGTTAGACTAGCTACTTCTGGTGCAACCCACTCCCATGGTGTGACGGGCGGTGTGTACAAGGCCCGGGAACGTATTCACCGCGACATTCTGATTCGCGATTACTAGCGATTCCGACTTCACGCAGTCGAGTTGCAGACTGCGATCCGGACTACGATCGGTTTTATGGGATTAGCTCCACCTCGCGGCTTGGCAACCCTCTGTACCGACCATTGTAGCACGTGTGTAGCCCAGGCCGTAAGGGCCATGATGACTTGACGTCATCCCCACCTTCCTCCGGTTTGTCACCGGCAGTCTCCTTAGAGTGCCCACCATTACGTGCTGGTAACTAAGGACAAGGGTTGCGCTCGTTACGGGACTTAACCCAACATCTCACGACACGAGCTGACGACAGCCATGCAGCACCTGTCTCAATGTTCCCGAAGGCACCAATCCATCTCTGGAAAGTTCATTGGATGTCAAGGCCTGGTAAGGTTCTTCGCGTTGCTTCGAATTAAACCACATGCTCCACCGCTTGTGCGGGCCCCCGTCAATTCATTTGAGTTTTAACCTTGCGGCCGTACTCCCCAGGCGGTCAACTTAATGCGTTAGCTGCGCCACTAAGAGCTCAAGGCTCCCAACGGCTAGTTGACATCGTTTACGGCGTGGACTACCAGGGTATCTAATCCTGTTTGCTCCCCACGCTTTCGCACCTCAGTGTCAGTATCAGTCCAGGTGGTCGCCTTCGCCACTGGTGTTCCTTCCTATATCTACGCATTTCACCGCTACACAGGAAATTCCACCACCCTCTACCATACTCTAGCTCGACAGTTTTGAATGCAGTTCCCAGGTTGAGCCCGGGGATTTCACATCCAACTTAACGAACCACCTACGCGCGCTTTACGCCCAGTAATTCCGATTAACGCTTGCACCCTCTGTATTACCGCGGCTGCTGGCACAGAGTTAGCCGGTGCTTATTCTGTCGGTAACGTCAAAACAATTACGTATTAGGCAACTGCCCTTCCTCCCAACTTAAAGTGCTTTACAATCCGAAGACCTTCTTCACACACGCGGCATGGCTGGATCAGGCTTTCGCCCATTGTCCAATATTCCCCACTGCTGCCTCCCGTAGGAGTCTGGACCGTGTCTCAGTTCCAGTGTGACTGATCATCCTCTCAGACCAGTTACGGATCGTCGCCTTGGTGAGCCATTACCTCACCAACTAGCTAATCCGACCTAGGCTCATCTGATAGCGCAAGGCCCGAAGGTCCCCTGCTTTCTCCCGTAGGACGTATGCGGTATTAGCGTTCGTTTCCGAACGTTATCCCCCACTACCAGGCAGATTCCTAGGCATTACTCACCCGTCCGCCGCTCGCCACCAGGTACAAGTACCCGTGCTGCCGCTCGACTTGCATGTGTTAGGCCTGCCGCCAGCGTTCAATCTGAGCCATGATCAAACTCTTCAGTTCAAACATCTTTGGGTTTTTAAGAAACCCTAAACTTGGCTCAGCAATCGTTGGTTACATCTTTGATTTCTCGCGGAGTAACTTGTGATGCTGATAATCTTGTTGACTATCAGTCTGACTCCACAAGCACCCACACGAATTGCTTGATTCAGTTGTTAAAGAGCGGTTGGTTAAGATCTTTCGTCTCAACCGAGGCGCGCATTCTACAGCAGCCTCTGTTGCTGTCAAGCGGTTATTTTCAGAAGTTTTCAAAGTTTCCTTTGCAACTTCAACCACTTGCGCTTCCGATCTCTCGTTAGCGGGAGGCGAATTCTACAGCGTTAGTCGCTGCTGTCAACACCTCTTTTTCTCCGCTTTCGACCGAGAAGATCGAATCGCTAATAAGGCGACAACACCCTGCCTTATCAACTCCTTCTGGCTTCGATGAACTGAAGCGTAACCGCTGTCGAAAACTGCATAACTCGTTGTTTACCAAGGAGTTTTCCGTTTCGACTGCGCCGGAAGTGGGGCGAATTATAGACGTCCAGAATCTGCCGTCAACCCCTGATTACGCTTTTCTATCAGGATGTTCAAAATCCCTGCTTATATATAGACGCAACCGTAACGAATGCGCAGTATATTGCCCAACACATAACACACTACTCTCGTTTCTCACCTCGGACGATGCCACGCAATGAATGACCACCCCCGCAGCCTTGCCTCGACCCTGTTCTCGGTAGGCCTGCTCTTGATAGCCATGGCATCGATCCAGTCCGGAGCCTCCCTGGCCAAAAGCATGTTCCCGGTCATCGGCGCTCAAGGGACCACCACCCTGCGGCTGATCTTCGCCAGCGTGATCATGCTGCTGCTATTACGCCCATGGCGCGCGAAGCTCACCGCAAAGTCCCTGCGCACGGTAATTGTCTATGGGATGGCGCTGGGCGGCATGAACTTCCTCTTCTATATGTCCTTGAACACTGTCCCTCTGGGTATCGCGGTAGCCCTGGAGTTCACTGGCCCATTAGCGGTCGCTATTTATGCCTCACGTCGGGCGATCGACTTTCTCTGGATCGCTCTGGCAGCCGTGGGTTTACTGCTGTTGATTCCGACTGGCGCCACGAGTGCAGGTATTGATCTGGTTGGCGCAGGTTATGCCCTTGGCGCCGGTGTCTGCTGGGCGTTGTACATTCTGTTCGGCCAGAAGGCCGGTGCCGACAATGGCGTGCAGACCGCCGCATTGGGCGTGATGATTGCTGCACTGTTCGTAGCCCCCATCGGTATCGTCCATGCTGGTGCTGCACTGCTGACCCCCTCGCTGATTCCCGTGGCCATCGGGGTCGCGATTCTGTCCACTGCCCTGCCCTACACCCTGGAGATGGTCGCCCTCACACGGATGCCGGCCCGGACCTTCGGCACATTGATGAGCATCGAACCCGCGTTCGGTGCGCTGTCCGGCCTGTTGTTCCTCCATGAATACCTTTCCCTGTCACAGTGGATGGCAATCCTGTGCATCATTCTGGCGTCCATCGGCGCAACCATGACCATGGGGAGCACCGCCAAGCCCGCAGTTGCGGCGGATTGATACGAGATTTGACGAAGGTCTGGTATTTACCGCTCAATTAGGCCATGTTTAGGTCACGTAACTCAGTGTCAGACATGGACTTTTTCAGATAGGGATATCAGAACGCTTCAAGCAAAAGCGAATGCAGGCAGACCCGGGCACAAAGATTCGGAGCCTCAATAAGGACAGCAATGAAACGAATTTTGATACTGATCGCCGTGCTTGCAGTTGCGGGCTGCGCGGCGACCTCGAAAACCCAGATCAAACACGGCAAGAAAGGGCTGCATATCAACTGTTCCGGGCTGTCGTCCTCCTGGGACCAGTGCTACACCAGCGCTGCCAACTCGTGCGCACCCAAGGGTTACAAGGTGATTGCCAAGTCAGGGGATGCGGTCGAAGAACCCGGGGATTATCCGTTTGGCCTTAACCCGGCCGGCTATACCAGCCGCAGTATGATCGTCATCTGCAAGTAATCCTCCAACCCTGTTGGGCTTGCATAGCCCGATAGGCGCCTCGCCCGGGATGCTGCTAACGTTCGTCAGTCACTGACCGTTCAGCAAAGGGCGACATCCATGACCACCGCTATCAATAACAAGAAAATCGTATTGGTCGTCGGCGCAGGCGATGCCACCGGCGGCGCCATCGCCAAGCGTTTTGCCCGGGAAGGCTACGTCGCCTGCGTCACACGTCGCAGCGCAGACAAACTTCAGCCACTGGTAGATGCCATCACGATCAGCGGCGGCGAGGCTCATGGCTTTGCCTGCGATGCGCGCAAAGAAGAGGACGTGATTGCGC
Source organism: Pseudomonas sp. B21-019 (assembly GCF_024749225.1). Taxonomy (NCBI): domain Bacteria; kingdom Pseudomonadati; phylum Pseudomonadota; class Gammaproteobacteria; order Pseudomonadales; family Pseudomonadaceae; genus Pseudomonas; species Pseudomonas sp. B21-019. Next base: position 1,925,345 of record NZ_CP087193.1, on the reverse strand, counting down.
TCATCGAGCAGATCGAAACCGAGATCGGCCCCATCGAAGCGTTCGTCTTCAATATCGGCGCCAATGTGCCGTGCAGTATTCTCGAAGAAACCGCTCGCAAGTATTTCAAGATCTGGGAAATGGCCTGTTTCTCAGGGTTTCTCAATGCTCGCGAAGTGGCCAAGCGCATGGTCACCCGCCAACGGGGCACGATCCTGTTCACCGGGGCCACCGCCGGCTTGCGCGGTGCCGCAGGGTTTGCAGCCTTCGCTGGCGCCAAGCACGGGATTCGCGCCCTGGCCCAAAGCATGGCCCGCGAACTGGGGCCGATGAACATCCACGTCGCCCATGTGGTGGTCGATGGTGCCATCGACACCGACTTTATCCGCGACAGATTTCCGGAAAAATACGCGACCAAGGATCAGGACGGCATCCTCAATCCCGAGCACATCGCCGAAAACTATTGGTACTTACACAGCCAGCCACGGGACGCCTGGACGTTCGAGCTGGATCTGCGCCCCTGGAACGAACGCTGGTAAGCCTTCCCCTACGACAAAAAGAAGAGCACATCGACCATGAGCAAAACCGTGGAGTTCTTTTTCGACCTCGGCAGCCCCGCCACCTACCTGGCCTACACCCAACTGCCGAAAATCTGCGCGCAGACCGATAGTCAGCTGATCTACAAACCGATGCTACTGGGCGGCGTCTTCAAAGCCACCGGCAACGCCTCCCCGGTGACCATTCCGGCCAAGGGTCGCTACATGTTTCAGGATCTGGACCGCTATGCCAAGCGTTACGGTGTGCCGCTGAAGTTCAACCCGCACTTCCCCATCAATACCCTGATGTTGATGCGCGCGGTCACGGGTATGCAATTACGTCATCCCGAACGCTTTCAGGCGTTTATCGATTGCCTGTTTCACGCCCTGTGGGTGGAAGGGTGCAGCCTCGATGATCCCGCGACCGTTGCCGCCGTGCTGACGCAAAACGGTTTCGACCCGAACGAGGTGCTGTCGCTAGCAGCAGATGAGAACGTCAAAGCCGCCCTCAAGAAAAACACCGAGGAAGCGGTACAACGCGGTGTATTCGGCGCACCGAGCATGTTTGTCGGGGATCAGCTGTTCTTTGGCCAGGATCGGCTGGACTTCGTCCTTGAAGCCCTGCGTGCGCAATAGCCGGACATAACTCAGGCGCTGGAAACAGCGCCTGAATTCAAGCCGATCAAATAGCCGCGGTCCGGGTGTTCAACCACTCAAGGGCCGCGCCATCGAGCAACGGGCTCAGGCGCTCGCGCACTTCGGCATGGTAGCCGTTGAACCACTGCTTTTCGTCTTCGGTCAGCAACGACGGTTCCAGGCAGCGGGTGTCGATCGGGCACAGGGTCAGGGTTTCGAACTTCAGGAATTCACCGAACTCGCTCTTGCCCGCCTCGCGGTTCAACACCAGGTTCTCGATCCGCACGCCCCAGCGGCCCGGACGGTAGGTGCCCGGTTCTATGGAAGTGATCATCCCTGGCTGCATTGCAGTTTGCGGCGCGGCTGCCGCCTGATAGGCGATCACTTGCGGGCCTTCGTGAACGTTGAGGAAGTAGCCGACGCCGTGACCGGTGCCATGACCGTAGTCGACACTTTCGGCCCAGATCGGTGCGCGGGCAATGGCGTCCAGCAACGGCGACAGAATTCCCCGCGGGAACTGCGCGCGGGAGAGCGCAATCACGCCTTTGAGTACGCGAGTGCAATCGCGCTTCTGCTCGTCAGTCGGCGTCCCCACCGGCACCATCCGCGTAATGTCGGTAGTGCCGCCCAGGTATTGGCCGCCGGAGTCGATCAGCAACAGGCCGTCACCCTCGATGACCGCATGCTCTTCTTCGGTGGCGTGGTAATGCGGCATCGCACCGTTGGCGTTAAACGCAGCAATGGTGTTGAAGCTCAGCGACACATAATCCGGGCGCCGGGTGCGGGCCGCGGTCAGGTGTTCGTCGATGGTCAGTTCGGTGATGCGCTCACGCCCCCATGCTGCCTCCAGCCAGGCGAAGAATTCGCACAGCGCCGCGCCATCCTGCTCCATGGCCCGACGGATGTGCTCGGCATCGGCCAGGCTTTTTTGTGACTTGGCCAGAGTGGTCGGGTTCAGGCCTTCGACCAGTTTCACATCACTGTTCAAGTTATCCAGCAGACCCGCCGTGACCCGCGCCGGATCGACTTGCAGGCTCGCGCCGCTTGGTATGGCGCGCAAGGCGGCGGCCACTTCGCTGTAATCGCGCAGGGTCACGCCGTCCTGTTCAAGGATGGCACGCAGCTCGGCGCTGACTTTACTCAGGGCGACGAACAAGGTGGCCTGTTGCTGGCTAATGAGCGCAAAGGACACAAACACCGGGTTGAACGAAACATCGCCGCCGCGCAAGTTGAACAGCCAGGCGATGTCATCGAGGGTGGCAATGAAATGCCAGTCGGCACCGCGCTCTTTCAACACGTCACGCAGCTGGGCGAGTTTTTCGCCACGGCTGACGGTCGCCTGAGGCGGTAAGTGTTGATAAATCGGCTCGTTCGGCAAGCTTGGGCGATCACTCCAGACTTCGCTCAGCAAATCGATGTCCGTGCGCAGACGTGCGCCGCGTTCTTGGAGTTTGCTGCTCAGGGTACGCGCCGACGCCACGGCCATCACCGCGCCATCGACTGCAACGACACCGCCTTCAGGCGTTTGCTCGGCCAGCCAATCAAGGGGGCCGGGTTGACCCGGTTGCAGCTTGACCAGCTCGATACCGCTGCCCTTGAGTTCCTTGCTCGCTTGTTCCCAATAGCGGCTGTCGGCCCAGACGCCGGCGAAATCCGGCGTGACGATCAGCGTGCCGACCGAGCCATGGAAACCCGACAGCCACTGCCGCCCCTGCCAATAGCCCGGCAGGTATTCCGACAGGTGCGGGTCGGCCGACGGCACCAGCAGAGCATGAATGCCCTCCCGGCTCATCAGCTCGCGGGTTTGCGCCAGGCGCCGGGGTACCAATCCATTGATCGAAGGCTGCGTACTCATCGTGTCTCCTGCTAACCACTTCATCATTATTGTTGGGTGCCGATCAGAGTCGGCGCTTAAGGACCTGTCGCCCAGAATGCCGGAGCACTGGCGGTGGCCGTTTTGATCAGGTGCGCAGCCTGGTCGATATCTTGCTCGGTGGTGAAACGCCCCAGGCTCAGGCGAATGGTGCGACTGGCCGAGCGCGCGTCATGCCCCAGCGCCAGCAGCACATGAGATGGCGCATTACTGGCGGAGTTGCAGGCCGACGTCGCGGAAAACGCGATCGAGGTGCTCAACGCCGCGGAATTGAACTCGCCTTCGTTGAAGGTCAGGCTCAGGGTATGGGGAATGCGTTGGGTCGGACTGCCATTGACGCGAATACCGGAAATGCTCAGCAGCTGATCGAGCAAGCGTTCACGCAGGCGCACGATGGTGGCTTTTTCTTCATCGAACAAAGCGGCCGCCAAGGCGAAAGCGGCGCCCATGGCTGCGATCTGGTGCGTCGCCAGAGTACCGGAACGCAACCCGCCCTCATGGCCGCCACCGTGGATCTGCGCCTGCAGGCGCTGTTGCGCACGAGGCCCGACGTACAGCGCGCCGATGCCTTTGGGGCCATAGACCTTGTGCGCCGAGAATGACATCAAATCCACCGGCCATTGGGCCAGGTCGATCGCCACTTTGCCCACGCCCTGAGCCGCATCGACGTGAAACAACGCATCGCGATCACGCACCACCTGGCCGATGGCAGGGATATCGTTGACGGTGCCCAGTTCGTTGTTGACCAGCATCAGCGACACCAGAAAGGTGTCTTCGCGCATCGCCTCGCTGACTGCTTGCGGGGTAATCAGGCCTTCGGCATCGGGCACCAGATACGTCACGGCAATGCCGGCATCCTGCAATTGTTTGGCGGTGTCGAGAATTGCCTTGTGTTCAATCTGGCTGGTGATTATATGGCCGCCGGACACACCGCGGGCCTGGGTAACGCCCTTGAGTGCCAGGTTGTTGGATTCGGTGGCGCCGGAGGTCCAGACGATCTGCTCGGCCTGGGCGCCCACCAGTTCGGCGACCTGGCGCCGTGCGTGCTCGACCGATTGCCGGGCCTGTTGACCGAAGGCATGGGAGCTGGACGCTGGATTGCCGAAGTTACCCGTGAAGCCCAGACACTCAACCATCACCTTGATGACCCGCTCATCCACCGGCGTGGTGGCGGCGTAGTCGAAATACAACGGACGTTTATTCATAGAAGACTCGCAGAGCGTGTTCCGGGATCAGGAAGCTCGTCACTGGAAATATCAAAGCGCCGCCTTATGAGCGGTGCCGAATTTGCAGAACGATAGCAATACCTGATCGGAGGCCGTTAAAGAAGAACAACTTCATTTAAAAGTGCGTAGGAACGCTCCTGAAGTCGAGCTTAACAGGCATCGGGTAACCGGTTGAAGCAATGCGTCAGCTAAAACTTTCAAGCAACAACGGATACATGGAAGCCACCAGCAACAAGGCCATGCCCCAGTTGAACAGGCGTAGCCAGCGGCGATCGCGCAGCACATTGCGCAACAGCGTGCCACAACCAGCCCACACACCGACGCTCGGCAGGTTGATCAGAGCGAAGACCGCGGCAATCACAATCACATTGGTGAAATAGCCCTGCATTGGCGTGTAGGTGCTGATGGCACCGATGGCCATGATCCAGGCCTTGGGGTTGACCCATTGAAACGCCGCCGCGCCCAAATAGCTGATCGGCTTGCCCTCGCCCTGCTCACCCTCGACGACCGGCCCGGAATGCGCAATCTTCCAGGCCAGGTACAGCAAATACGCCGCGCCGAGATAACGCAACACGGTGTAAAGCAATGGATAGGTTTGAAACACAGTGCCCAGGCCGAAACCGACGGCCACCACCAACACGAAGAAGCCGCAGGTAATGCCCAGCATGTGAGGGATGGTGCGGCTAAAGCCGAAATTCACGCCCGAGGCCAGCAACATGGTGTTGTTCGGGCCGGGGGTGATCGAGGTGACAAGGGCGAACAGGGCAAAGCCCAGCAGCAGGTCGAGCGAGAGCATGGGGGGCAGTCCATCAGAGTCAGTCAGGTGTTGACCCTATCGCACGCCTTGAGGGAAACCCATGGACAGTTGCGTGAAAGTTCGAGCAGTACAGTTGTCGCTCAACTTTGGCGACCGTGCAGCTGTACTGTGCGCTCGGCGTTCATCTCGCCCTGCTTGTCAAAACTGATCGATTTGGTCGGCTGGCCGAGCAATTCGGCTTTCTTCGCGTGGTACTCCTCGAAGGACAAGCCCCGACGATTCAAGGCTTCCAGCGCCAGTTCCCGGGTTTCTTCAGCGGTGTAGGGGCGTAGTTCCGGTGAAACATGACTGGCGCATCCGGCGAGGACGGAAACGGCGAGCAACAGGAAAGTGGCGAGTAGAGTTTTCATTTCGAGCGTCCGGATAGCTGGGTTCGGGGCAATGAACACAGGCTACCGACGCGCCCCAACGGGCAGAAATCAATGCTCTCGATAGTGGGTATCGGGAATTGGTGAACTGGCAGTGAACAAGCGTCGCGCCACAGAGAACCTGTCGATCCAGGTTCTTACCGCTGATGCACCAAAATTACAGTGCAGCGTGTTGTCGTGACTGCGGCTACTCGTCGGGCACTCGGTTGTAGCGAAGGGGCTGACCTATAGTTATCCGACCGGAAAACGGCGAAGGAACACCTTAACTCCACAACAATAAAGGGAGAACCGTCATGAGCGTCAAACCTATTCCAGAGGGTTATCACAGCATCACCCCTTATCTGGGCATTCAGAAAGCTGCCGAAGCCATCGACTTCTACAAGAAAGCCTTTGGCGCCACCGAAGTCATGCGCCTGGCCATGCCCGACGGCGGCATCGGGCACGCCGAACTGCGTATCGGCGATAGCCCGATCATGCTGGGCACACCCTGTGACCAGGGGCCCTTGAGCAACCCGGACAAATCGCCGTCCGTGGGCCTGCATTTGTATGTGAACGATGTGGACAAGTCCTATAAACAGGCCATCGATGCCGGTGCCACGGTGGTGTCCGAGGTCAAGGATCAGTTTTATGGCGACCGCACGGGGACCTTGAAGGATCCCTATGGGCATGTGTGGTTTCTGGCCACGCGCAAGGAGGATCTGACGCAGGAACAGATCGAACAGCGGGCGAAGGAGATGTTCAAGCAGGGTTGATAGCTTCGGTATGTGATCAGCCCCCATCGCGAGCAGGCTCGCGATGGGGGCATCACATTCAACATCAATATTGGCCGTTCCCACACAGCGCAGAAACACGAAACATTTACTTTCATATCCTCTTTCGGGATTTCCGATGCTCATACGTCTTATTTAGATGCAGCCGGTCGCGTAGGCAAAAGCCACGACCGGGCCTTTCATGGACCTCAACGCTGGGAAGCCCGCAGCAGAGGTCCTCTCATCGAAACAAGACCTTTAATCATGTCGAAGAAATCCCGCTCAAAACTCTGGTTTCTGGTCCATAGCTGGCTGGCCCTGCCCATCTGGTTCTTTGTATTGATCGTCTGTGTGACCGGCACATTGGCGGTGGTCAGTCAGGAAATCGTCTGGCTGGCCAACCCGCAAATGCGCGCCAGCCCGCCTTCGGACGACGCGCCGCTGCTCAGCTATGACCAGATCATCGCCGCCATCAAAAAGGCCGAGCCGCAAACGCTGGTCGAAAGTATCAACCGTCCCGACGAGTCGCATTTCGCCCTGGACGTGAAGGTCAGCTACCCGGATGGACGCTCGGTGACGGTCTATGTGAACCCCTACAGCGGGGCGATTCAGGGCACCGCTCCACCCTTCAACTTCCAGGCCTTCACTCGCGCGCTGCATGGCTGGTGGCTGGTGCCATTCACCAACGGCTACAGCTGGGGCTGGTATCTGGTGTCGTTCCTCGGCTTGCCGATGCTGGCGTCGTTGGTGACGGGGCTTGTGGTCTACAAACGGTTCTGGAAAGGCTTCTTGCGACCGACCCTGCGCATTCGTCATGGCGCGCGGATTTTCTGGGGCGACTTTCACCGGCTCAGCGGCATCTGGTCGATCTGGTTCATTGCGGTGATTTCCGTCACCAGTACCTGGTTCATGATTGAAGCGATCCTGTCCGATAACCATATTTCGATTTCCACCGCGCCGGTCGCCCCCGTCGTCCCGCGTGAGAGCGTGCCGCTCACCGCCGATGGCGCACCAGCGCCGATGATCAGCCTGGAAAGCGCGATCCACGAGGCCAAGGAGCGCATTCCCGGCCTGGAAGACAGCTCAGTCAGCCTGCCCGCCAATGCCTATAGCCACCTTTCGGTGAGCGGACGCAGCTGGTACCCGTTGATCTACCAGAGCGCCGAGGTCAACCCTTACACCGGTGACATTTCCACCACGCGCCTGCTGTCGGATCGTTCGGGTCTGGAGCTGGTGACCGAATCCATGCGTCCGCTGCACACCGGCGATTTCGGCGGTATCTGGATCAAGCTGATCTGGTTCTTCTTCGGCCTGATCCTGAGCATGATGGTCCTCAGCGGCCTGTTGATCTGGACCAAACGCACCGCCCTGGCCACGGCCAATGCGCTCAAGCGCAGCAACAAGCGTCCACGGGCTGCGCTGACCGGTCAGCCGGCCATGAGCCGCGAAGCCACGGAGGGCAGCCGATGAGCCAGGTCGCAGCAGAAAAACCGCGCTCGCCGCTAAGCCGCTTCTGGCACACATGGCGTTTCCACATCAATGTGCTGCTGTTGCTGGTGCCGCTGGGGTTCATGCCCAAATACTTCGCCGACGCCGCGCTGTTTCGCGGTGACACCGGCCTGGGTGAGCGTGAGGTCGGTGAAGTTCAGGTCGGCCCCTGGAGCCTGCGCCTGGCCGAATTGCGCGACGCAGCCCCGGTATCCGATGGGCCGGCCGGCTACTTGAAGCTCTTCAATGCTGCGCTCTGCGACAGCTGTCGCGATCAGGTCAAGGCGACTTACCTGCGCATTGGCAAACCACGCAGCCTGCGCGCGGCCGGGGTGATTTTCTTCGGCACGCCCTACCACATGGGCACCGCGCTGCCGGTACCTGAAAAGACCAAAAACGACGCCGAGCTGTGGATCACCATGGAAGGCTGGGACGGTGCCATGCATCAAGCCTCCATTCCCCTGAGCCAGGCATCCCCGGCCACCGTCGCATGGCTGAACAGACAAGGAGGCAAACCATGATCAGCGCTTTTCGCCCCGTTTTACTGGTGCTCTGCGCCGCCTTCAGCGCCAGCGCCCTGGCCCACAACCCGATGTGCGAATGCAAGGCCATCGACGCCGAACAGATCCGTTGCACTGGCGGTTTTTCCGACGGCAGCGGCGCACCGGGCGTGACCCTGGATGTGATCGGCTACGACGAAACCATTCTGGTGCCAGGCAAGCTCGGCGCCGATTCGACCCTGACGTTCAAGAAGCCCGGCGCCGAATTCTACGTGCTGTTCGACGCCGGTCCCGGCCACGTGGTCGAGATCGACCAAGCCGACATCGAGGCGCCCTGAGCATGACCACGCCAACCACCCAAGTGGTGCGCCCGGCCGGAGCCGGCCATGAAACCCTCTATGTGTTGCTGTTGTGCCTGATGATCCTGGCGGTGGCCGGCTCGGTAGTCGCCTGGCGCGGCGAGTCCCGGGAAGTGAGCAGCGTCGGCAGCCATCAACTGGATGCCCGCCGCGACCTGAGCGCATCCGAGCAAGGTATTTACGCAGACCTACGGGTCACGCTGGATGAAATCCATCTGTTGCGCGAGGAACAACAAGCACTGCCCACCCCCACTACCCTCGCCGATGAAGGTTTCGCGCCGTTTGCCCAGGACGCCAGCTCCGTCAGCCGCGGCGGTCATGCCTGGCAGTTGCTGGACGCCAAGGCGTACTTCGGCCAGAGCCAGACACCCACCGTGGCCGGCTCGTTCCTGATGCGTTTGACTGCTGACGACGATGCGCCAGACGTCTGGCTCAACCGCTCCAAAGCCCTCGCGCCCCCAGCTGATCTGACTGACGCCGCACTCGAAAGCGCCGGCTGGCAGCAGATCGTCGCGCAATTCGATGCCGGGGTCACCCGCCAGCATCGGCACTGAACCCTCGCCCTCACCCGAGAGAAGACCGCTTTCCATGCCTAGTTCATCTCAACGTCGTTTTTTGCGCCTGCTGTTGGTCGGCCTGCTTGCCTGTTTGTTGACGCCGCTGGCCAGTGCCGACGAAGCCAAGCGCCTGCGCATCGGCATCACCCTGCACCCTTATTACAGCTACGTGGCCAATATTGTCGGCGACAAGGCCGAAGTGGTGCCGCTGATCCCGGCCGGTTTCAACCCGCACGCCTACGAGCCTCGCGCCGAAGACATCAAGCGCATCAGCGGGCTCGACGTGATCGTGCTCAACGGCGTGGGCCATGACGACTTCGCCGACCGCATGATCGCCGCCAGCGAAACCCCGAATATCAAAGTAATCGAAGCCAACGAAAACGTGCCCCTGCTGGCCGCCACCGGCGTCGCCGCTCGCGGTGCCGGCAAAGTGGTGAACCCGCACACATTCCTTTCGATCAGCGCCTCGATTGCCCAGGTCAACAACATCGCCCGTGAGTTGGGCAAGCTCGACCCGGCCAACGCCAAGACCTACACCCAGAATGCCCGCGCCTACGGTAAGCGCCTGCGGCAGATGCGCGCCGATGCCCTGGCCAAACTGACCCAGGCGCCGAACGCCGAGCTGCGCGTGGCCACGGTCCATGCCGCCTACGACTATCTGCTGCGCGAGTTCGGCCTGGAAGTCACCGCCGTGGTCGAGCCGGCCCACGGCATCGAACCCAGCCCCAGCCAACTGAAAAAGACCATCGATCAACTGCGGGAGCTGGACGTGAAAGTGATCTTCTCGGAGATGGATTTCCCCTCCACCTACGTCGAGACCATCCAGCGTGAGTCCGGGGTGAAGCTGTATCCGCTGTCGCACATTTCCTATGGCGAATACACCGCCGACAAGTACGAAAAGGAAATGACCGGCAACCTCAACACCGTGGTTCGGGCGATTCAGGAGTCAGGCGCATGACCGCTCAAGAAACCCTGACCGTACAAAGCGCCGGCCCGACGCTGGATTTCGCCGAAGTCAGCCTGACACTGGGGCGCACGACAATCCTCGACAACGTGACCTTTCAGGTCCGGCCCGGCAGCGTGCATGCCCTGGTCGGCCCCAACGGTGGCGGCAAGAGTTCGCTGATCAAGACCCTGCTCGGGCAGATGCCGCATCAGGGCCGTTTGAGCCTGCAATGGCCCGGCGAACCAGGGACGATCGGCTACGTGCCGCAAGCGCTGGAGTTTGATCGCGGTTTGCCAATGACCGTCGACGACTTCATGGCGGCCATGTGTCAGCGGCGCCCGGCATTTCTCGGCTTGAGCAAGCATTACGCCGCAGCGATTGGCGAAGCGCTGGAACGGGTCGGCATGCAGGACAAACGTAATCGGCGCATGGGCGCGCTGTCCGGTGGCGAGCGCCAGCGGGTTTTGTTGGCGCAAGGGCTGATTCCGGCGCCACAGTTGCTGGTGCTCGATGAACCGATGTCGGCGCTTGATGAGGCCGGTATCCAAGTATTCGAACGGCTGCTGGGCGATTGGCGCCAGAGCGGCATCACCGTGCTGTGGGTCGAGCATGATCTTGAAGCCGTCGCACGTCTGGCAGACCGAGTCACCGGACTCAATCGCCGGGTGTTGTTCGATGCCACGCCGAAACAGGCGCTGACCCCGGAGCGACTGCTGACCCTGTTCTCGACCCATCCCCGGAGCGCTGCCTGATGAGTTACGAAGCCTTTCGTTTGATGGTCCAGGGTTGGGCCTCGTCGGGTTACCTGCCGGAAGCGCTGGCCTATGGATTTGTGGTCAACGCCCTGCTCGCCGGATTGCTGATCGGCCCGGTGCTGGGCGGCTTGGGCACGCTGGTGGTGGTCAAGCGTTTCGCGTTTTTTTCCGAAGCGGTGGGTCACGCGGCGTTGACTGGCGTGGCCATCGGCATTCTGCTCGGCGAACCTTACACCGGGCCTTATGGCAGCCTGTTCGGTTACTGCCTGCTGTTCGGGATCTTGCTGAACTACCTGCGCAACCGCACGGGTCTGGCACCGGATACGTTGATCGGCGTGTTTCTGTCGGTATCGTTGGCGCTGGGCGCGAGCCTGCTGTTGATTCTGGCGGGCAAGATCAACGTACACATTCTGGAAAACGTGCTGTTCGGCTCGGTACTGACGGTCAACGGCAACGACCTGCTGGTATTGGCCATCGTCGGTTCACTGGTCATGGCACTGGCCCTGCCGCTGTACAACCGCATCATGCTCGCCAGTTTCAACCCGCAACTGGCGGCGGTACGCGGTGTGGCGGTGAAAACCCTGGACTACCTGTTCGTGATCCTGGTGACGCTGATCACGGTGGCAGCGGTGAAAGTCATCGGCGCGATTCTGGTCGGCGCCCTGCTGGTGATTCCAGCGGCGGCCGCGCGGTTGCTCAGCCAGTCGTTGAAGGGTTTTTTCTGGTGTTCGGTGCTGATTGCCACGGTGAGCACCTTGTGCGGAATTCTCGCGCCGATTGTCTTTGACCTGCCCATCCCGTCCGGTGCCGCGATCATTCTGGTGGCCGGTATCGCCTTCGCTCTGGCCGCGATCGCTCGCGGCATCGTCCCAAGTCTGAAAGGGAACCTCGGATAAATGTGTTTTTCTCTGCGTCAACTGACCCTGGCATTGACCTTCACATTGCCCCTGTGCGGTCTGGCCAATACTTGCGCTGCGGCGGACAGCGCCAAACCGCTGCACGTGCTGGCGTCCTTGCCGATCACCTATGGTCTGGGCGAAGTGTTGCTCAAAGGCACCGAAATCAAACTGGAACGGGCCGCTCCAGACAATCTGCCCGGCAGCCGACAGACCGCCTATTTCACCGGTCGTGGCGCTCCGGCGCTGGCCAAGCTGGCGACCGACGCCGATGCCGTGATTGGTCTGCGTTCCCTGTGGGCGGATGATCCGCTGTACCCGATATCCCGGCGCAGCAATATTCGTATCGTCGAAGTCGACGCCGCCCGCCCGGTGGACGGCGCCCTTCCCGGCATCGCCGTGCAGCCCGGCAGCAAGGTCGACGGTTTGAACAGCCAGCCGTGGCTTTCCAGCAACAACATGGGGCGCATGGCAGACGTGATGGCGGCGGACCTGGTGCGCCTGGCGCCGGCGGCCAAACCGACCATCGAGGCCAATCTGGCAGCGCTCAAGCAGCGCCTGCTCAAGCTCAGTGCCGACAGCGAAGCGCGGCTGGCCAGTGCCGATAACCTGAGCGTGATGAGCCTGAGCGATCATTTCGGCTACCTGATCGGCGGCCTCAACCTGGAGCTGATCGGCCTCGATGCACGGCCGGATGCCGAGTGGACACCTGAAGCGTTGAAGCAGTTGAGTGTGACGCTCAAGGACCATGACGTGGCGGTGGTGTTGCATCATCGGCAGCCTTCGGAGGCGGTGAAAGCGGCGATCTCGCAGGCAGGCAGTCGGTTGGTGGTGTTGAGTGTCGATGCGGCGGATCCAGTGGCCGAGTTGGAGGAGAATGTGGATTTGGTGATCACCGAGTTGAGCGGTAAACCTGCCACCTAAGATCAAAAGATCGCAGCCTTCGGCAGCTCCTACAGAATTTGTGTCCAGCCGATGTTTCACGGTTGTACGCGATTCCCATGTAGGAGCTGCCGAAGGCTGCGATCTTTTGATGTTAAAAAACCCGCTGACTGTCACCAGTTCAGCGGGTTTCTTTTTGCGTGACTCAGTGAGCCACGGCCGCCTGCTCTTCCATTTTCTGACGCAGGCTCAATGGACGCATGTCGGTCCAGACCTCTTCGATGTAGGCCAGGCATTCCTTTTTCAGGCCGCTCTTGCCCACGGTGCGCCAGCCTTGTGGCACGGCTTTGTAGTCGGGCCAGATCGAGTATTGCTCTTCGTGGTTGACCACGACCTGAAAGAGGATGTCCTCGCGGTCGAATACTGACGTCATGCTGTCTCTCCATCGCTATAGGGTGAGCTGCGCGACGTGCGCAGCCGTTATGTAGAAAGAACGTTAAAGGCGCTGAAAAATTTAGAGGCTGGCGATGGCTGCGGCCATGGCCCGGCCGAAAATCTCAGCCACCCGATCGATTTCCGCGGCGGTGATCACCAGTGGCGGCAGGAAACGCACGACACCGCCGTGACGCCCGCCCAGTTCGAGGATCAATCCGCGCTTGAGGCATTCACGCTGCACCAGCGGCGCCAGACGACCGAAGATCGGTGGATGGCCTTGAGCGTCCAGTGCGCCAGTCGGGTCGACCAGTTCGACGCCCAGCATCAAGCCACGTCCGCGAATGTCGCCCAGCTGCGGGAAGTCCCGCTGCAGGATGTGCAGGTGTTCGCTCAAGCGCTCGCCCATGGTGGCGGCGTGCTCGCAAACCTTGTGTTCGGTCAGGTAGCGCATCACCGCAGAGCCTGCGGCCATGGCCATCTGATTGCCGCGGAAGGTTCCGGCATGGGCGCCCGGCAGCCAGGTGTCGAGCCAGTCGCGATAGACCACCACCGCCAGCGGCAGGCTGCCGCCGATGGCCTTGGACATCACCACCACGTCCGGAATGATTCCGGCGTGCTCGAAGGCGAACATCTTGCCGGTGCGGGCAAAGCCGCTCTGAATCTCATCGACGATCAGCGCCACGCCGGCCTGCTCGGTGATGCGCCGCAAACCGCGCAGCCAGTCGAGATCGGCCGGAATCACCCCGCCCTCGCCCTGCACCACTTCGACGATCACCGCAGCCGGCAATTGCACGCCAGCCTCTGGATCGTTCAGCAGGTTCTCCAGGTAATTCAGGTTGACCTGCACTCCCTGCACGCCACCGAGCCCGAACGGGCAACGGTAATCGTAGGGATACGGCATGAACTGCACGCCATTGCCGAGCAAGGCACCCAACGGCTTTTTCGGTCCCAGACTGCCCATCAGGCTCAATGCGCCCTGACTCATGCCGTGGTAACCGCCCTGGAACGACAAGACGGTGCTGCGCCCGGTGGCGGTGCGCACCAGCTTCAGCGCGGCTTCCACGGCATCGGTGCCGGTGGGGCCACAGAACTGAATCTTCGCTTCAGCGGCCAATGCCGGCGGCAGCAGGCCGAACAGGTCCTGGACAAACCGGTCCTTGACCGGCGTGGTCAGGTCGAGGGTGTGCAGCGGCAGTTCATCGCTCAGCACTTGCTGGATCGCTTCGATCACCACCGGATGGTTGTGCCCCAGGGCCAGGGTTCCGGCACCGGCCAGGCAATCGATGAAACAGCGGCCTTCGACGTCTTCGACATAAATGCCCTTGGCACGCTTGAGTGCCAGGGGTATGCGTCGCGGGTAGCTGCGGGCGTTCGATTCCTGTTGGCTCTGACGGGCCAACAGCGGCGATTCGTTGAACTGATAAAGCGTCTCGGCAGGCGTCGGGACAATCCTGGCCGGCTGATCTTCGATAAGGCTGGTAGCGACTGACATCTCTCGACCCCTGTTGATAGTGACCAAAACTGCACACCGGGCAGGTGCGCATTCCGTTCACCGGGCGCACTTGCAGGTTTTCCTGTTCTGGAAACGCACCAAGGGCTCGAGGATTTAGACCCTCGATCAGCTTTCTATGACGGTGGCGGCAGCGCCTTGTGCATGGGAATGGCGTGGAGCCCCGCCACCGTGAAAGCTTCGGCGCAAACCCGGTAACCCAAGTGGAGATAAAACGCTTCGCCGGTGCGCGTGCTGTTGAGACGTGCCTGGGGCAAACCCTGAGTGATCAACCACGTCTCCAGATCATGCACCAGCGCTTGTCCGGCGCCGCGTCGAAACCATTCCGGCTGCACGTAACAAAACGCAACCTTGCCGCTGATCGCCGCCATGGCGACGCCGACCGGTTTGTCTTGCAACAGAGCGATGTTCAGGTACAACCGCGGGTCGTTCAGCCAGGGCTGCACGTGTTCGATGGTTTTGTTGTGGGTCCAGGTGGCGACCGTTCGTGGATCATTGCGGTGGTCGAGCGCGCAGCCGACGCGAATGGAGCGCTCGACGATCCGGCTGATGATGCCGGCGTCGGCAGACGTTGCCTTGCAGATGTGTATCGATGCAGTCATGGCGCTGTTACCTCAATCCATTGAGTCAAAGCTGCCGAGGACGATAACGCCGTGAGGACCGGGAGGCCAACGGAGAGACGTTACATTTGGTGTGCGACGACATAGACACCCTGTGGGAGCGGTGTCTGTTAGACAGGTTGCAACGGCATCGTCAATTCAACCCGCAACCCATCCGCCCGGCTGTCGAAATGCAGGGTGCAACCGCAGCGCTGGACGATGGCCTGGACAATCGCCAGGCCGAGGCCGCAACCGGTGCTCTGGCCGTTACGCCAGAAGCGTTGGGTCAGGTATTGCAAGTCGTCTTCGGCAATTCCCGGGCCGTGGTCGCGAACCAAAAAGTGCACACGATTGCCATTGGTTTCCAGGCTCAGCTCCACCGCCCTATCGCCCGGCGTATGGCGCAGGGCGTTGTCGAGCAAGTTGCGCAATGCAGCAATCGACAGCACTGCGGGCATTTGCAGCGGCGCATCGGAGAATCTGGCCGGCACCTGAAACTTGATCCGCTGACGATCGCCGCTGGCGGCATCCTGAATCGCCAGTTTCGCCACCTGCTCAGCGCTGCACTGCACGCCATCATCGAACGACAAGCTGCCCTCGACACGCGCCAGCAGCAGCAATTGTTCAAGGGTACGGTGCAGGCGGTCGGCGCCCTCTTCAGCCCGGGCCAGGGACTGATCCCGCGCGGCACCGTCGGTCATGCGCGCCACTTGCAAGTGGGTTTTGATCGCAGTCAGCGGGCTACGCAATTCGTGCGCAGCATCACCGGTCAGGCGCCGCTCGCGCTCGATGGTCTTGCCGATGCGCTGGAACAACTGATTCTGGGTTTCCAGCAGCGGTTGCAATTCGCTGGGCAACGGCTGGATCTGCAATGGCTCCAGAGAATCGGCGCTACGCCGCATCAACGCATCGCGCATACGATTGAGCGGTGCCAGCCCCTGACCGATGCCGAGCCACAACAGGCACAGGCAGCCAAGCAGCGCCACGCCGACCGGCACCGAGGCCGCCAGCAGAATGGACATGTTCAGCGCTTCACGCTCGATCTGCCGGTCGGCGGTGGTGATGCGCACATCGCCCCGCGCCAGGGTGAAACTGCGCCATGGCGCGCCGTCGATAATCTGATCGTGGAAACCCATTTTCTCGGCTTCCAGCGCTTGCTCGGGGTTGCTGTGGCTGCGGGCCAGAATCTCGCCGCGCAACGAGCTGACCTGACAGGCCATGCCGCCGGGGATATTCAGTTGTTCAGCGCTGAAATGGGTACCCTCGCCCTTGCTCGGCAATGCCGGCAGTTGCTCCAGTAACCCGGCGACCATCCGCGCCGAGGCAACCAGCCGCTGGTCGAGGGAAAACATCATCTGGTTGCGCAGATCGCTGAGCATCCAGGCGGCGGCCAGGGCCCAGATCAGCGCAAATGCGGCGCCGAGGGTCAGGCTCAGACGCAAACGCAGGCTCATCACTTCGATTCTTCTCCGCCATCGGCCGGCCCCAGGCGATAGCCCAGGCCACGCACTGTCTCGACAATGCCATTGCCGAGTTTACGCCGCAGGTGATGGATATGGACGTTAAGGGCGTTGCTTTCCAGCTCATCGTTGAAACCGTAGACGCTGTCTTTCAGTTGCTCGGTTGAGAGTACGCGACCACGGTTGTGCAGCAAGGCTTGCAACAGCGATTGCTCGCGACGGGAAAGATCCACGGGCTGGCCGCCCAGCATGGTTTCGCGGCTGCTCGGATCGTAGGTCAAACGACCGTGCTCGATCAGGTTGACGCTGCGCCCCGCCACTCGTCGCAGCAAGGTGTGCAGGCGCGCTGCCAGTTCGCGCAGGTCAAAAGGCTTGAGCAAGTAATCGTCGGCCCCGGCCTGCAAACCGTCGACGCGATCGGTGACCGAATCCCGCGCCGTGAGAATCAACACCGGAATCTCCAGGCCACTGTGACGCAACTGCTGTAACAACTTCAGGCCATCCTCATCGGGAAGGCCAAGGTCGAGCACCATGACATCGAACTCAGCCACCTTGAGCATCGCCCGGGCAGCCGACGCGGTGGCGACGTGCTCGACGGTCAGGCCTTGCGCGGTCAGGCCGGCAACAATACCGCTGGCGATCAGCTCATCGTCTTCGCAAACCAGTACATGCATGGGAGCCCCCAGGACAAAAAAGCGAGTGAAGCAGCTGAGGATTAAGCCGCAATTATGGCAAGGCTCGCCGCTGACGAGAAGCAGCGCTTCCCACACAGGCGTCGCGACCGCTAATCGACGAAGTTGAAAGTGAAGTTCGCTGTTAATGCATGGCGGACGCCTGCGAGCATGTCGTTTCAAACCGAAACACATTCCATCCTGAAAACATGACAACAGCGTAAAACATCACGCTACCCTAGCACGGCTCCACTCCAGGCCAATAATTACCTGGAAGAAAGTCATTTAAGACCCGAACCATAATTAATTATCTGAAAGGAATCAGATCATGCCGACACTTAAAAATATCGTGACCGTCGATTGGCGTTCAGGAAAAGACAAGATCTACTTCATCTTCAAAGACACCGATACTTATTCCCGCTTTGATATTCCCGATAACAAGGTCTCTGATGGATACCCCTGGCCGATTAAAGGAAACTGGGGGACGCTGGAAAACCACATGCAAAACCTGCGGTTTGGATTTACGACCACGGGCATAACGCTTGATCGTCCCATGGACTTTTCTGACCTCGATATCCTTTGGCTTTTCTATTACGAGCGCACTACGCCGATGGTCTGCGCCTACAATCAGGATACCGATGCGGTGATGCAGACCCGCAAGGTTGAAGACACTAAATGGAAGCTGCTGTTGCCTTATTTCGACCGAATCATTACCGGCACATGGTGGCAGGTAAATCGCAGTTCATTATTTCGATTTATCTTGAACGACGGAAACTCTCTTTATCTGGACTGGGATGAGGTCCCCCAAAATCCGCAAATCGATTATGCCGACGACAAATATGACGACAACCTCTTTAACACGGTGGTGGCGCCCATCCAAACGATTAGACTCGAAGCCATCACAGAGACCACTTGGCCAGGCCTGACCGCCTACAAAGACAGAATTATCACCGGGGTGCAGAAAGATCGCACGTTTGCCGACAACTATTACTATATTTTTCTGACTGACAATCAATACCTGACATACAACATCCCGAAAAACCGTCTGGAGTCTGGTCCGCACTCGGTGAACAACGAGTCCTGGCCAGGGCTGTTGCGCAACTGAGGATTGAAGCTGATGACTGTCCATGAGCGACTTCGTAGACAGCCCGGCGGCGGTTAATCATCGGTTAATCGCCGCCACCCATTGTGCACCTCACTTGCACAGGGATAAGGCTTACCCATGCGTCGACTGTTTCTATTTTTCGTTCTCTTGATCTCGGGTGTAGCCCAGGCAGGGACTAATCCGTTCGAAACCAAACCTGATTTTCTGCCGGTGGAAAAGGCATTCGTCTTCACCTCCGAACGTCTTGATTCAGGTGAAACACAGCTCTATTGGCAGATTACCGACGGTTATTACCTCTATCAGAAGCGTCTGAAATTCGATGGCTTGCCTGGGGAGCAGCATCCTGTATTACCCGAAGGCGAAGTACACAGTGACGAGTTCTTCGGAGAACAACCGGTTTATCGTCAAGGTCTGGAGCTGAAGATTCCGGCCGGTGCCACCGGTCAGATCAAGGTAGGTTTCCAGGGTTGTGCCGATGCCGGCTTGTGTTATCCACCACAGACTCAGGTCGTGGACCTGGGCGGCAACGTTGCCACTGCTGTGGTCAACGAAGCACCGGATCAAGCCCTGGCCAGTGACCTGCAACAACGGGCGCTGGGCTGGAGCTTGCTGGTGTTCTTTGGCCTGGGCCTGTTGCTGGCCTTCACCCCTTGCTCGTTGCCGATGCTGCCGATTCTGGCAGGGTTAATCGTTGGCAGTGGCGCCACGCCCAAACGCGGTTTTGCCCTGGCCGGCAGTTATGTGATCAGCATGGCACTGGTGTATGCGGCGATGGGCGTTCTGGCTGCATCGCTCGGGGCGAACCTTCAAGCGCTGCTGCAGAATCCATGGCTGTTGGGCAGCTTTGCGGCGGTGTTCGTGCTGCTGGCCTTGCCGATGTTCGGTTTTTTTGAACTGCAATTGCCGGTGGCCATACGGGATCGGCTGGAACATGTTTCACGCAGCCAGCGCGGTGGCAACCTGATGGGCGCCGGTGTGCTGGGGGCCTTGTCCGGTCTGTTGGTGGGACCGTGCATGACTGCCCCATTGGCCGGCGCCCTGCTCTATATCGCCCAGAGCGGCAATGCGCTGCACGGCGGGTTGATTCTGTTCGCCCTGGGCATCGGCATCGGTGTGCCGCTGTTGCTGCTGGTGACCGTCGGCAATCGCTTCCTGCCTAAACCTGGCGCCTGGATGAACCTGCTCAAGGGTGTGTTCGGTTTCCTGTTTCTCGCCACGGCTTTGCTGATGCTGCGTCCGGTGCTGGATGAATCGCTGTGGCTCGGTTTGTGCGGTGGTTTGCTGCTGATCGCCGCCTACAGCGCCTGGAAGCAGTCCCAGGGGTTTGGCCGCGTTGCCCACCTGTTCGGCGCCAGTTCGCTGCTGTTGGGTTTATGGGGCAGCCTGCTGGTGGTCGGTGCGGCGGGCGGCAGCGACGATCCGTATCAGCCGTTGCAGGTGTACAGCGCCGGCCGTACCGGCGTTGTCGCGCCGAGCGCTCATGATGCATTCACTACGATCAAGGAGCCCGCCGCCCTGCAACGCGAACTCGACGCCGCCAAGGCCCAGGGCCAATGGGTGCTGCTGGACTACTACGCCGACTGGTGTGTGTCGTGCAAAGTCATGGAAAAACAGGTCTTCGGCAAACCCCAGGTACTGGATGCGCTGAGCGATGTGCGCTTGCTACGGCTGGACGTCACCGCCGACAATGCCGCCAGCCGCGAACTGCTCGGCCGTTATAAAGTGCCGGGGCCGCCGAGCCTGTTGTGGATCGGCACCGACGGCGAAGAGCGTCGCAGCCAGCGCATCACCGGCGAGGTCGATGCCGGCACTTTCCTGCAACGCTGGACCACCACCCGAGACGCTCGTTAATGCTGACCTTTACCCTCGGCACCTTTGCCATCGCGCTTAATCACCTGCTGCTGATCAGTGCCCTGGCGCTGGCGACCTTTGTCGGCTGGCGGGTGGCCAAGCGTGGCGGCGAGAACCCGGAATCGGTGCTGTTCAGCCTGTTCCTGCTGGGCATGCTGGCGGCCCGGGTCGGCTTCGTGATTGCCTACTGGGCACATTATCGCAACGACCCGTGGCAGATCATCGACCTGCGCGATGGTGGTTTTCTCGCCTGGCCAGGGGTGGTCGTGCTCTTGCTGGCGGCGTTGTACCGCGGCTGGCGTCAACCGGGCCTGCGTCGGCCGTTGGGCTTTGGCGTGGCCAGCGGCCTGGTGTTCTGGCTGCTGGCGAGTTTCTCCCTGAGTATTTACGAACAAGGCACGCGCCTGCCGCAGATCACCCTGCGCAATGCCGCTGGCCAGACCCTACAACTCAGCGACTACCAGGGCGGCCCGTTGGTCATCAACCTCTGGGCCACCTGGTGCCCGCCCTGCCGTCGGGAAATGCCGGTGCTGGAAAACGCCCAGCAACAGCGCCCGGACCTGACCTTCCTGTTCGTCAACCAGAGCGAAAGCATGCAGAGCGTCGCCACCTTCCTCGAAACCCAGGGCCTGAGCCTGACCAACGTGCTGTTCGATGGCAGCGGTCGATTGAGCCAGGCCGTGGGTTCCATGGCATTGCCGACTACGCTGTTCTATAGCCCCGACGGGTATCTGTTGGGCAGTCACCTGGGTGAGATGTCGGAAGCCAGCCTGGCCCGCGCCCTGGAACACTTTGACACCCCGAACCCGGCCACCCCGGCCACGCCTTCAAGGAAATTGCCATGCTCCGCCTCCGCCACCTGCTGACACTGACCCTGGGTGCCGCCCTGCTGCACCTGCCGTCGGTACAGGCCGAAGAACTGCCTGAAGCGATCAAGAAGATCGAAGCCAAGGGCGCCAAAATCGTCGGCACCTTCGACGCGCCCGACGGCCTGCGCGGTTATGCGGCGCAGTACCAGAACCGCGGCATGACGCTATACCTGACCCCGGACGGCAAACATGTGCTGCTCGGCAATCTGTACGACGCCGACGGCAATGACCTCAGCAGCGCACCGTTGCAGAAACTGGTCTACGCGCCGATGGCCAAGGAAGTCTGGGGCAAGATGGAAGCAAGCAGCTGGATCGGTGACGGCAATAAGGACGCACCACGGGTCGTCTACCTGTTCAGCGACCCGAACTGCCCGTACTGCAACATGTTCTGGGAACAGGCACGGCCGTGGGTCCAGGCCGGCAAGGTGCAGCTGCGGCACATCATGGTCGGCATCATTCGCGAAGACAGCCCCGGCAAATCCGCCGCACTGCTGGCCGCCAAGGACCCGCAGAAAGCCCTGGAAGAACACGAGAAATCCGGCAAGGGCAGCTCGCTCAAGGCCTTGAAGGACGTACCACCGGCGGTTCAGGCGAAACTGGCAGCGAACATGAAGTTGATGGAAGACCTGGAGTTGGCCGCCACCCCGGCGATTTTCTACATGGATGAAAAGGGCCAGTTGCAACAACAGCAAGGCGCGCCGTCGCCGGACAAGTTGCTGAAGATTCTCGGGCCTAAATAAGATCAAAAGATCGCAGCCTTCGGCAGTTCCTACATGAGACCGGTGTAGGAGCTGCCGAAGGCTGCGATCTTTTTTATCAAGCGCTACACGGATTTCTGCCAGCCAGAAACTTCAGCAGGGCCTCAGTGACGAACTCGGGGTTCTCCAGACTGGAAATATGCCCCGCCTCCGGCACCAGCACATACGGGCAACCGATCAACTCGGCCATCTCTTGGGTTTCCGATGGCGGCCGAGGTTTGTCCTGGTCGCCGCACATCAACAGCGTGGTTTCAGGGTTCAGCTGAGCCAGGCGCGGCAACAAATCATCACGACTAAACGTAATTCGCCCCATCGGCACGACGCTTTCACGCAGCCGGTTGACTGGCAACGCAGCCAGCCTGGCGCGGAAATCCTGATACAGCGCCGACTGCGGATCGATGCCCGGGCGGAAGAAGATCGGCACAATAATGTCGAGCAGTTGCGGCGCGATCTCACCGCTGTCTTCGATCTGTTTGAACAGCGAGAAGTAATACTGACGAGTCGGCTCCGGTTCGACACCAACGTAAGTATCCATCAGCACCAGCCCGTTGAGCCGCTGCGGCGCCGACAGTGCCAGGCGAACGCCCCACATGCCACCGACCGAAAGACCGACCAGCGTGACGCGATCGATGTCCAGATGATCGAGCAATGCCAGTGCCTGACGCGCCACGTCATCCAGCGACGTCATGCCCTCGGGCATCCGCCCGGACTCGCCATGGCCCCAGAGGTCCAGGGCAATGACCCGATAGTACTGCGACAGCGCCGCAATCTGCGGTGCCCACATGGCCTGGTCCCACAGGTAGCTCCCGGCCAGCAATACCGCCGGGCCCGTGCCTTGATCTATGTAGTGAAGCGCTTGTCCATCAACCGTTACGAAGGGCATCGACTGTCTCCCTGGTGACATAGGATCCATTTAAAAGAGCACGGGAAGACTGAGCCGCATGGGATCGACAGTCAACCCGGGTTGAAGATCAAAAGATCGCAGGCTTCGCCAGCTCCTACAGGGCTCGGCGTATACCCACACGAACCAAATAGGCCCGGCGTACACCTGTAGGAGCTGCCGCAGGCTGCGATCTTTTGACTTTAAAGGCCCTCCAGCTCCGCCATCAGGTCATTCAACCGATCCACCTTCTCCTCGGTGATGTCGCTCACCGCCAACCCGTCGATGTACTCGGCCAACTCCGCCACCGTGCTGCACTCGAACATCGCCCTTAGCGGCACGTTGCGTTGCAGGGCTTTTTGTACCCGCGAGGCGATCTGCGTGGCCAACAGCGAATGCCCGCCCAGTTCGAAGAAATTGTCACGCACACCGACCTTCTCGACCTTCAACACCTCGGCCCAGATATCCGCCAGGGTCTGCTCCAGCTCATTTCCCGGCGCCTGATAGTCCTGGCTCTGCAACTGGCCGATCTCCAGTGCCGGCAAGGCCTTGCGATCGAGTTTGCCGTTGGCGTTGAGCGGCAGCTTGTCGAGCCACAACCAGTGCAGCGGCACCATGTATTCCGGCAACTCGGCACGCAGGCGCTGCTTGATCCGCTCCAGTCGTTCGTTCGGATTGAGCGCCGAATCCGCTGCCACCAAATAGCCGACCAGATGCTTGCCGTTGACGCCCTCCTGCACCCCGACCGCCGCATCGCGGACTTCCGGCTGTTCATGCAGACGCGCTTCGATTTCACCCAGTTCTATGCGGTAACCGCGAATCTTCACCTGATGGTCGATACGTCCGACGTATTCCAGCACACCGTCACTGCGACGTCGGGCCAGGTCACCCGTGCGATACAAACGATCGCCCGGTGCGCCGAACGGGTTCGGCACAAACACCTGCGCGGTGCGCAACGGATCGCTCACATAACCGCGCCCCACCCCGGTGCCGGCCACGCACAACTCACCCACCGCCCCCAACGGCACCAGCTCCAGCGCGCCATCGAGCAGGTACAAACGGTTGTTGTCGGTCGGCGTACCAATCGGCAGATAACTGCCACGCGTCGAGGCCATGTCGACCCGGAAGAACGCCACATCGTCCGAGCATTCCGCCGGGCCATAAGCGTTCACCAGCCCCATCTGCGGGTAACGCAGCAACCATTGATGCGCCAGTTCCGGCGGCATCGCTTCACCGGTCGGCAACATCCAGCGCAGGCCATCGAGGCTCATGCAGTCCTGGGCGAGCATGCCTTGAATCAGCGACGGCACGCTTTCCAGCACGCTAATGCCCTGGCTCTGGACGTGAGCCAGCAAGCCTTGCGGATCATGGGCGATGCTGTTCGGCACGATGTCCACCCGAGCGCCGAACAACGGCGCCGCGAGGAACTGCCAGACCGAAATGTCGAAGCTTTGCGAGGCAGTCTGGGCGATCACATCGGCGTCACTCAGTTTCAGGTACGGCACCTTGCTCAACTGGTTATTGAGCATGCCGCGCTGCTCGACCATCACGCCCTTCGGCAGGCCGGTGGAGCCTGAGGTGTAAATCACGTAGGCGAGGTTGTCCGGACCGCTGTAAATACCCGGATTGGCCACCGAAACATCACTCGCCTGCACGTCTTCCCAGACCAGCAATCGAGGCCGGTTGGCACATCCGAATTCCTCCAGCAACACAACGGCTTGGTCACGGCACGCCTGAGTGCAGACCAGCAACGGCGTGCGGCTCAGGTCGATGATCCGGCTCAGACGCTGACTTGGCAGACCAGGGTCCAGCGGCAGGTAACCGGCACCGGCCTTGAAGCTGCCGACGATCATGCCCAGCAGATCGAGATTACGCTCGGCGAGCAGCGCCACCGGTTGATCGAGGCCGACGCCTGCAGCGATCAAGGCATGGCCGAGACGGTTGCTGCGCTGGTTCAGCTCAACATAGCTGTGTTGCTGATCGAGGCAACTGGCGGCGATCCGCTGCGGATGCCGGGCAACCTGCGCTTCGAACAATGAGACATAGCTCTGCTCCAGCGGATAGTCGTGTTCGCTCTGATTGCAGCCGTGGATCAGGAAGTCCTGTTCCTCTGCGCCCAACAGCGGCAGATCAGCCATGTCACCATGGAATCCTTCGACCAGCGCCAGCAACAGGCGCTTGAACTCACCGAGCATGCGCTCGACCGTGGATTCGTCGAAATAACGCTGGTCGTAGGAGAGGTGCAAACCCAGGTCATCCCCCGGATAGCAGACCGCCGTCAACGGAAAGTTGGTGTGGGTGCGGCCCGAATCCGAAGTGGCGTTGAGGCTCTGCGCACGGTCCAGCACCGAGACTTCCACCGGGGCGTTTTCGAACACGAACAGGCTGTCGAACAGCGGCTGGCCCTTCGGCAGTTCGCTGTTTTCCTGGATGCTCACCAGCGGCAGGTATTCGTACTCACGCAGTTGCATATTGCTGTCGAGCAGACCGCTGAGCCACTGACGAACGCTGCAACGCTGATCGTCCTCGGGCATTTTCACCCGCAGGGCGATGCTGTTGATGAACAGGCCGACCGTGCGTTGCATCTCTGGCATCTCCACCGGACGCCCGGCCACCGTGACACCGAACAGCACATCGCGATCGCCACTCAGGCGGCGCAATACCAACGCCCACGCCGCTTGGGCAAAGGTGTTGATAGTCAGCTGATGGGCCTGGGCCAGTTCGCGCAGTTGCGCGCCATCCCGGGCATCGAGCCTTGTGTAGCGGTCGCCGACGATCATGCCGCCGCTGTCGCCGGCATGTTCACGCAGGAACGGCCGGTCGCTCGGAATCGGCGTGGTGCGCTCGAAACCTTGCAGGTTCCGCCGCCACCACTGCCGCGCTTCAGCCAGGCTCTGGCGTTGCAGCCAGCCGATGTAATCGCGATAACGCGGCGGCATGGCCAGTTGCGCTTCGCGGCCTTCGCCGAGGGCGGTGTAGATTTCAAAGAAGTCGTTCATCAGCAGCGAACGGCACCAGGCATCGATGAGGATGTGGTGGTTGCTCATCATGAACCAGTAGCGAGCCGCGCCCACGCGGATCAAGCGCAGGTGGAACGGCGCCTGATTGAGCAGATCGAACCCGGCCTCGCGCTCGCTTTTCAGCAGCGCCTGCAGCTTCGGCTCTTGCTCGGCTTCGGCCACCGCGCTCCAGTCCAGATACTCGATCGGCGTGCTGCCCGGTTTATGGATCACTTGCAGCATGTCTTCGCCGACGTTCCAGCAGAACGACGCGCGCAGGGCTTCGTGACGGGCGATCACCGCTTGCCAGGCGTGGGCGAAGCGCTCGGGGTCGAGCTCGCTGTTGATGCGGTAGCGGTCCTGCATGTAATAGAGGCCGGTGCCCGGTTCGAGCAAGGTGTGCAGCAGCATGCCTTCCTGCATCGGGGTCAGCGGGTAGACGTCTTCGATCATCGCCGCCGGGACTGGCAGTGCGTCGAGTTGCGGCTGAGTCAGTCCGGCCAACGGGAAGTCCGACGGTGTCAGGCCGCCCGCGTTGTCGCTCAGGCAGTGCTGGATCAGGCTGTGCAATTCGCCCAGATACGCCTGCGCCAGGTCGGTAATGGTTTGCCGGTCGTGGCGTTCGGCGCTGAAAGTCCAGCGCAGCACCAGTTCACCGCCGTACACCTGACTGTCGACGCTCAGTTCGTTGGGCAGCGGCGCATACGGATCATGGGCAGCGCCGACCGGCTCATCGAGCGGACGGAACAGTGCATCGCTGCCGAAGCTCTGGTCGAACTGGCCAAGGTAGTTGAAGGTGATCGGCGCCACCGGCAGCGCGGCCATGGTCTGCCGGCACAGGCCATCGGCCAGGTAACGCAGCACGCCATACCCCAGACCTTTATGCGGCACCGCGCGCAGTTGCTCCTTGATTGCCTTGATCGACGCCCCCGGCTCATCCGCCGGTGTGAGGCGCAGCGGATACGCGCTGGTGAACCAGCCGACGGTGCGGGTCAGGTCGATCTCGTCGAACAGGGTTTCGCGGCCGTGACCTTCGAGTTGAACCAACGCTGACTCATGACCGCTCCAGCGGCACAACACACGGGCCAACGCAGTCAGCAGCAAGTCGTTGACCTGGGTGCGATAGGCCGTCGGTGCCTGTTGCAACAGTTGACGGGTCCGCTCGCTGTCGAGGCGCACGCTGACGGTTTGCGCGTGACGATTCTGCTGCCCGCCCTGAGGCCGATCACACGGCAACTCAGCGCTTGGGCCGGCCAGTTGCGACTGCCACCAGAGCAATTCTTCCCGCAAGGATTCGCTGCCGGCGTAAGCCTGCAATCGTGCGGCCCAGTCCCTGAAGGCACTGGTTTTCGCCGGCAGTTTTACTGACTGCTCTGCGTCCAGTTGACGATAAACCGTTTGCAGATCGTCCAGCAGCACCCGCCACGACACCCCATCCACCACCAAGTGGTGAATGGCAATGAACAGCCGTTGTTGTCCCTCGGGATCATCGACCAGCAGCGCCCGCAGCAGCGGCCCTTGCTCAAGGTCGAGGCTGCGCTGGGCCTCGGCGAACAGCGCCGCACATGTGTCCAGGCTCGGCACTTGCACCTGCCACAGTACGGCGGCGTCGCAAACCGCCTGATGCTCGGCCTGCCAACGGCCAGCGACCTTGGTGAAACGCAAACGCAAGGCGTCGTGCTGTTCGATCACCGCCAGCAGCGCTTGCTCCAGGCGATGCGGCTCCAGCGCCACGGTCGGCTCCAGCAGCAACGCCTGGTTCCAGTGTTGACGCTGCGGGATTTCAGTGTCGAAGAACCAGTGCTGAATCGGCGTCAAACGCGATTCCCCCGTGAGCAAACCTTGCTCGGCGGTGACCTGCTCGGTGCGGGTCGCCACCGCAGCCAGCGTCTGCACGGTCTGGTGCTGGAACAGGTCGCGCGGGCTGAAGTGAATGCCCTGCTGCCGCGCACGGCTGACCACCTGGATCGACAGAATTGAATCGCCGCCCAGTTCGAAGAAGTTGTCGTTGAGGCCAACCTGCTGCACGTTGAGCACTTCGCACCAGATGCCGGCCAGGGCCAGCTCAAGTTCGTTGCTCGGCGCCACATATTGCTGACGATTCAACTCCGGGTCCGGTGCCGGCAGTGCGCGACGGTCGAGTTTGCCGTTGGCGGTCAATGGCATGCTCGCCAGCAGGATCAGGTGCGTGGGCACCATGTAGTCCGGCAGCTGAGCCTTCAAGTAAGCCTTGAGGGCGTCGCGCAATTCGGTTTGTTGCGCTTCGTCCTGCTCGGCCACGTCAGTGACCAGATAACCCACCAGTTGTTTGCCGCTCGGTGCATCGAGCGCCAGCACGACCGCCTCACGGATCGATTCATGTTCCAGCAGACGGGTTTCGATCTCGCCCAGTTCGATGCGGAAACCACGGATCTTCACTTGATGGTCGATCCGGCCGAGATACTCCACCAGACCATCGGCGCGCTGACGGACAAGGTCGCCGGTGCGGTACAAGCGTCCGCCGTTCGCGGCAAAAGGATCAGCGACAAACCGTTCGGCGGTCATGCCCGGACGTTGGTGATAACCCTGCGCCAGACCGGCACCGCCAACATACAACTCCCCCGTCGCACCTTGCGGCACCAACGCCAGATCGGCGTCGAGAATGTACGCCACACGCGCGCCAATTACGCTGCCGATCGGCACGCTGCCCAGCCCTTCTTCCAATTGCTCGGGCGCCAGGCTGGCGAGCGGCATGACCACGGTTTCGGTCGGGCCGTACGCGTTGAAAAACAGGCTCGGCTTGAACGCCGCGCGAATCCGCTGCAAGTGTTCGCCAGTCAGGGCTTCGCCACCGGTGATGCACATGCGCACCGGCAGGGTTTCGCCCTGGGTCGCCAGCCATTGCGCCAACTGGCTGCCGTAGCTTGGGGTGAAGCCGAGGATGTTGATGTTGTGGCGACGAATCAGCCCGCAGATTTCCTGCGCATCCCACTGGCCTTGGGCGCGAAGGACCACCTGCGCACCGCTCAACAGCGGCACCAGCAGACGCTCGGTCGCGGCATCGAAGTTGATCGAATAGAAGTGCAACTCGCAATCATCGGGGCGCATGCCGAAACGCTCGATCACCGCGCGGCAATGCATGGCGATTTCACCGTGGGACACCACCACGCCTTTCGGTTTGCCGGTGGAGCCCGATGTGTAAATCAGATAGGCCTGATGTTGCGGCAAGCTGATGAACGGCAGCTCGCTGGCCGGGTAATTGGCCAGGTCCGCGGCATCGTCTTCCAGGCACCAGCGACCGACGCTGGCCGGCAATTCACCGAGCGCCGTGAACATCGCCGCATCGCTGAGCAGCAGACCGATGCCGCTGTCTTCGATCATGTAGTGCAGGCGATCCAGCGGGTATTCCGGGTCCAGCGGCACATAGGCGCCGCCCGCCTTGAGGATCGCCAGCAAGCCGACGACCATCTCCAGCGAACGTTCCAACGCCAAGCCGACCCGCACCTGCGGCCCAACACCGCGCTCACGGAGCATCCAGGCTAGACGATTGGCGCGGCTGTCGAGCTCGGCGTAGCTCAGGGTTTGCCCGGCGAACGTCAGGGCCGGCGCATCCTTGCGCACCAATGCCTGTTCGGCGAACAGCTGATGAATGCATTGATCGAGGCGATGTTCACCCGGCTCGATGCCGAGGCTGTCGAGCAGGTTTTGCTGTTCAGTGGCGTCGAGCAACGGTAGCTCACTCAAGCGTTGTTGCGGGTCGGCCAGCAACGCTTCCAGCAGATTGCGCCAGTGCCCGGCCATGCGCGCAATGCGCGGCTCATCGAACAGATCGGTGCTGTAAGTCAGGCAGCAACCGAGGCGATGGTCGAGGTCGGTGACTTCCAGGTTGAGGTCGAACTTGGTCGCTCGCGCATCGTTGGCCAGGTACTCGACGGTCATACCAGACAGGGTGCGGCTCTGCTGGAATTCCCAGCGCTGCACGTTGCACATCACCTGGAACAGCGGGTTGTACGCGGCGCTGCGCGGTGGCTGCAAGGCTTCGACCAAGTGATCGAACGGTAGGTCCTGATGGGACTGGCCTTCGATCACCGTGTGGCGAACCTGCTCGAACAACTCGCCGACGGACATCTGCCCGTCGAGCTGGCAACGCAGCACTTGGGTGTTGAGGAACGCGCCGATCAGCCCTTCGCTTTCCGGGCGGATGCGGTTGGCCACCGGCGCACCGATGCGCAGGTCGGTCTGGCCGCTGTAGCGGTAAAGCAGCACGGCCAGGGCGGCGGTCATGGTCATGAACAGGGTCAGACCGTTGTCTGCGTTGAAGGCACGAACCCGTGCGGCGAGGTCATCGCTGAGGTCGAAGCGGAACAGTTCGCCCTGATGACTTTGCACCGGCGGACGCGGACGATCGGCCGGCAATTCCAGCAGCGGATGTTCGCGGCCCAGTTGCGCGGTCCAGTAATCGAGCTGGCGCTGACGTTCGCCGGATTCCAGCCACTGACGCTGCCACACGCTGTAATCCAGGTACTGCACCGGCAAGGGTTGCAGCGGTGATTCGCGGTCATCGACGAATGCTTCATAGAGCGCGCTGAGTTCCCGGGCGAAGATGTCCATCGCCCAGCCTTCGGTGACGATGTGGTGCAGGGTCAGCACCAGGTAATGTTCCTGCTCGGCGGTCTTGACCAGGCAGGCGCGCAGCAACGGTCCGGTTTCCAGATCAAAAGGTTTATGCGCCTCGCTGTCGGCCAGTTGCTGGACACGCTGCTCACGGGTATCGACCGCCAGCGCGGAGAAATCCTTCCAGTCCATGCGCAGACCGGTGTCCGGATGCACCTGCTGCCGGGCCACGCCGTCGATGCTCGGGAACGTCGTGCGCAGGGTTTCGTGACGCATGATCAGCGCTTGCAACGCCGCCTCGAAACGCCCGACATCCAGCACGCCGCGCAACCGCGCCATGCCGCCGACGTTGTAGGCTGGGCTGTCCGGTTCCATCTGCCAGAGGAACCACATGCGTTGCTGGGAATAGGACAACGGCACCGGTTGGCGGCGGTCGACCTTCTCGATCGGTGGCTGCTGGTTGGTTCTGCCGCTGACCTGGATCAAGCGAACCTGTTCGGCAAACGCGCCCAGTTCACTGGCCTCGAACAGCGCCCGCAGCGGCAACTCGACGTCGCAGGCCTGACGGGTACGGGAGATGATTTGCGTGGCCAGCAAGGAATGACCGCCAAGGGCGAAGAAGTCGTCGCGCAGACCGATCTGCGCTTGGCCCAGCACTTCGCGCCAGATGCCGGCGATTTGTTGCTCAAGCGCCGTGACCGGTTCAACGTGTTCGCGGACTTGCCACTGCGGTTCCGGCAAGGCGCGGCGATCGAGTTTGCCGCTCGGGCTCAGGGGCATTTGGTCCAGACGCATCAGTTGCGCCGGGACCATGTATTCCGGCAACTCGGCGGCCAGCGCGGCTTTCAGGCGTAGGCTTTGAGCGTCGACATCTTCAGTGGAATCAGTGGCGGTGTAGTAACCGATCAACTGCCCGCCGGCCGATGTTTCACGCACCAGCACCACCGCTTGGGCGACGCCGGATTGTGCCAACAGCCGCGCTTCGATCTCTTGCGGCTCGACACGAAAACCACGCAGTTTGACCTGTTGATCGAGGCGACCGAGGTATTCGATCACGCCGTCGGTGGTCCAGCGCGCACGGTCGCCGGTGCGGTACAGACGCGCGCCCTGCTCGCCCAGTGGATCGACCACGAAACGTTCGGCGGTCAGCCCCGGACGGCCCAGATAACCTCGGGCCAAACCGATACCGCTGATGCACAGTTCACCCGGCACGCCGGCCGGAACCGGGTTGAGGTCACTGTCGAACACCCGGCACAGCACGTTGCCCAATGGCCGGCCAATCGGCGAGCGCTCGCCATCAGCCGTTGTGCAATGCCAGTGGGTGACGTTGATCGCGGTTTCGGTCGGGCCATAACGGTTGTGCAGTTGCACCGCCGGCAATTGCGCCAGCACGCGATTGCGCAGTTCGGCGGGCAAGGTTTCGCCGCCGGAGAATACTCGGCGCAGGCTGGTGCATTTGGCGGTCAGCGGTTCATCTATGAACAGCGAAAGCAGCGGCGGCACAAAGTGCAGCGTGGTCACGCCATACTGCTGAACCAGTTGTGCGATGCGGTGCGGATCACGATGTTCACCGGGGCCGGCGATCAGCAAGCGGCACCCGGTGATCAACGGCCAGAAACACTCCCACACCGACACGTCGAAGCTGATCGGCGCTTTTTGCATCAGCACGTCGGTTTCATTCAGGCGATAGGTGTTCTGCATCCATTGCAGCCGTTCAGCGAGCGCCGCGTGAGTGTTGCCAACGCCCTTGGGCTGGCCGGTGGAACCGGAGGTATAAATCACGTAGGCCAGGTTGTCGCCGTGCAGGTGCAGACCCGGCGCATGGCTTGGCCAGTTCTCCAGGTGCAGGGCGTCCATGGCGATCACGCAGACGCCATCAGTGGCCGGCAAGCGGTCGAGCAATTCGGTTTGGGTCAGCAACAACTCGACGCCACTGTCGCGGAGCATGTAGGCCAGGCGCTCGGCCGGGTAATCCGGGTCCAGCGGCACATAAGCGCCGCCGGCCTTGATGATCGCCAGCAAACCGATCAGCAACTGCGGCGAACGTTCGGCGGCGATCGCCACGCACACGTCCGGGCCGACGCCTTTGTCGCGCAGGTAATGCGCCAGGCGGTTGGCCTGGGTGTGCAGTTCGGCGAAGTCCAGGCTGCCGCCGTCCCACAGCAACGCGGTGCGCTCCGGGGTCTGGCGCACTTGTTCGTTGAGCAGTTCCGGCAACCACTGCTGTGCCGGGTTGCAGGGGGCAACGCTCCAGTCATTTTGCTGAGTGTGTTCGGCGGTAGTCAGTAGTTGCAGGTCACCGATCGCTTGTTGCGGACGTTCGCAGATGGCTCGCAGCAAATTGCTGAAATGCTCGGCCAGACGCTCGATGGTCGGCGCGTCAAACAGTTCGCTGGCGTAGTCGAACGACAGGCTCAAACGTCCGTTGCGGTCTTCCTCACTGTGCAGTTGCAAGTCGAACTTGGCTTCGCGGCTGTGCCACGGCAGCTCTTCGGCGAGCAGCCCCGGCAGACGACGCAGAGCGCTGAGATCCCGTTGCTGATGGTTGAACATGACCTGGAACAGACCTTGTTCGCGGGCCTGCGGGAAAGCTTCGAGCAGTTGTTCGAACGGCAGGTCCTGATGCGCTTGCGCACCCAAAGCGGCTTGACGGGTTTGCGCCAGCAACTCCACGAATGGCTGTCGCGAATCCACTTCGGCACGCAGCACCTGGGTGTTGATGAAGAAGCCGATCAGCCCTTGGGTTTCCAGGCGTGGACGGTTGGCATTCGGCACGCCGATGCGGATGTCGCGCTGGCCGCTGTAGCGATGCAACAGGCTCTGGAAGGCAGCGAGCAACAGCATGAACGGTGTCGACTCATGGGCCTGGGCGGTCTGGCGAATGGCGTTGCTCAGGCTCGCATCCAAACACAGCGTGTGACGTTCGGCGCAGTGCGTGTGTTGCGCCGAACGTGGGTGGTCGGTGGCCAGACTCAGGGTCGGATGTTCATCACCCAACTGCTCTTTCCAGTAAGCGAGTTGCCGTTCGCCCTCCCCTTGCGCCAGCCACTGGCGCTGCCAACTGCCGTAGTCGGCATATTGCGTCACCAAGGCTGGAAGGCTGACGGTCTGGCCTTGAGAGGCTGCCGCATACAGGCGCGAGAATTCGTCGATCACCACGTTCAGCGACCAGCCGTCGGCGATGATGTGGTGCATCGTCACCAGCAGTTGATGATCCTCATCATCGAGGCGCACCAGGGTCACCCACAGCAGCGGACCGTTCTCCAGGTCGAACCGGGTGCGGGCTTCGTCCTCGCGGATTTGTTGCGCGCGGGCTTCTCGCTCAGCGGCTGGCACGTCGCTAATGTCGATCACTTGAAGATTGAATTCAGCGGCAGCATCGACCCGTTGCAGGGCCACACCGTCGCGCTCGAAAAACCGTGTGCGCAGGGATTCGTGACGTTCGATCAGTTGCTGGAAACTGGCGCGCAAGGCGTCTTCGTCCAGTTCGCCGCGCAGGCGCAGGGCGCCGGGAATGTTGTAGGCGCTGCTCTGCGGGTCGAGCTGCCAGGTGATCCACAAACGGTTTTGCGCCAGGGATTGCGGCATGGCTTCACTGCGCGACAGCTGAGTGATTGCGCCTTGGGCGAGGCCGCCATCCTGTTGTTGCCGGGCGACTGCGGCGGCGAATGCGCCGAGGGTTGGCGCTTCGAACAACAGACGCAGATTCAGCTCCAGACCCAACGTTTCACGCAGGCGTGCAACCACTTGAGTGGCGGCGATGGAGTTGCCGCCGAGCAGGAAGAAATGGTCATCGGCGTTGACTTGCTTGACCTGCAACTGCTCGCACCAGATCTGGCCGATCAGGGTTTGCAGTTCGGAACCCGACTCGGTGCTGCCTTCACTTTCGTTCGCTGCCGACGGGAAAACCGCATAGCTGTCGAGGCTGCCATCGGCCAGGCGATTGCGGCAGGCCGAGCGTTGCAACTTGCCACTGGAGGTCTTGGGCAGCGCCCCCGGATTGAGTAACAGCACCACGCTCGGCGTTTCCTGATACGCCTCGGCCACTGCCTGGCGGATCGCTTTGATCAACGCCTCGGGTGGCAGGATTTTCTGCACGCTGCGGCTGATTTCCGCGGCAATGCCGATGCCTTCCTGCCCCTCGAGGTTGACCGCGAACGCGGCCACGCGACCTTTGCGCACCACCTCCACTTCGCGCTCGATGGTCTGCTCGATGTCCTGCGGATAGAGGTTGTGACCACGAACGATCAGCATGTCTTTCAGGCGCCCGGTGATGAACAGTTCACCGTCACGCAAAAAGCCCAGGTCGCCGGTGCGCAGCCAAGTGCGGCCCGCATGCTGGACGAAGGTCTTGGCCGTGGCCTCGGGGTTGCGCCAGTAGCCATGGGCGATGCTCGGCCCGGCGGCCCAGACTTCACCGACTGCGTTGTCGGCGAGTTCTTCAAGCGATACCGAATCGACAATCAGCACCGCATGATCCGGCTGGCTAATACCGCAACTCATGATCGGACTACCATCGCCCGGTTCGGCGCGGTTTTGCGCCAAGGCCTGATCGTCCACGCGCAACGCCGGAATACCCTGACCGCGCGGAGTGCCGGCAACGAACAGTGTCGCCTCCGCGAGGCCGTAAGAAGCCATGAAACTGTCCGACGTAAAACCACAGGCCGAGAACTTCTCGGCGAAGCGTTCCAGGGTGTCGAGGCGAATCGGTTCAGAACCGGAATACGCCACGCGCCAGCCGCTCAAATCAAGACGTTCCAGAGCCGATTCGCTGACGCGCTCGCTGCACAGTCGATAGGCGAAGTCCGGCCCGCCGCTGATGGTGCCGCCGTATTCGCTGATCGCTTCCAGCCAGCGCAACGGGCGGCCGAGGAAGTACGCCGGCGACATCAACACGCACGGCACGCCACTGAAAATCGGTTGCAGCAGGCCGCCGATCAGGCCCATGTCGTGATACAGCGGCAGCCAGCTGACGATCACGTCGTCAGGATTGAGATCGATGCCAAAGCCGTGACGAATCAATAGTTCGTTGGCCACCAGGTTGCCGTGGCTGACTTGCACACCTTTAGGCAACGCGGTGGAGCCGGAGGTGTATTGCAGGAAAGCGATGTGCGCGCCTTGCAGGTCCGGCGCAACCCAGCGTTCGGCCAGGGCGTTGTCGAGGGTGTCGACACACAGCAGCGGCGGCGCCCCGTTGATTTGCAGCAAGGCGTCACGCTGGTCGGCGCTGGTCAATAGCAGGCGCGGCTCGGCATCGCTAATGATCGACAGCAGGCGTTCCTGATGATGACGACGGGTCGACTCCGGCGGATAGGCCGGCACCGCAATCACCCCGGCGTACAGGCAGCCAAAGAACGCCGCAACGTAATCCGGGCCGCTGGGAAACAGCAGCACCGCGCGATCGCCGAACGACGCCTGGGCCTGCAACGCGCCGGCAATGGTTCGCGCCCGTTGGTCCAGCTCACGATAACTGAGCACCACAGCCTGATCCTGGGTTTCGGCAAGAAAACGCAAGGCCACCCGGTCCGGCGTCAGGGCCGCGCGGCGCTGGAGGGCTTGGACCAGTGTGCTGGGGAGTTCGAACGCGTCGGTCATGAGGTTTCCTGCCTGAATTCGGCTTGCAAGTGGAATCGGTTTTCGTACGTCACGCCCGTTCACGGGCATGCAGGACGCGGTCTTCGCCGACCGCGCAAGGCATTGGGAATGCTGTTCTGGCCGGGGGCTTGCGCCCGTAACCAGTCACCAATGAGAACGGATGAGGTCTTGAAATAATTAGTCGCCGGGCTTGAGCGCCGGCAGGCTTGCAGCCAGTGGGTGAGTCAGCGTGTCGCCGTTCTCACTGCGCACCCTCACGGAGCATTAATTCTCTTTCTCAATTGACAATCATTATCATTCAACATAATTTGTCGCTCGATATGTAGGACGGCTCCGACCCCCTTGTCGTCCCACAACCCTATTTGCAGCAAGGTGATTTCCAATGACGGAACAAGTATCCACAAGCAGGTGCGATTCACCGCTACTTCAGGCCTTCGTCGACAACCGACTGATTCTGGTCAAGATTGCCGCCCGTATTACCGGCTGCCGATCCCGCGCCGAAGACGTGGTGCAGGATGCGTTCTTCCGGTTGCAATCAGCGCCGCAGATCACCTCGTCCATCAAGGCGCAGCTCAGTTACCTGTTCCAGATCGTGCGCAACCTGGCGATCGATCACTACCGCAAGCAGGCGCTGGAGCAGAAGTATTCGGGCCCGGAAGAAGAAGGCCTGAACGTGGTGATCCAGGGCGCTTCGCCGGAAACCTCGCATATGAATTTCTCGACCCTGGAAAACATTGCCGATGCACTGACAGAGCTGCCCAGCCGCACCCGTTACGCCTTCGAGATGTACCGCCTGCACGGCGTGCCGCAAAAAGACATCGCCAAGGAACTTGGCGTCTCGCCCACCTTGGTGAACTTCATGATTCGTGATGCGCTGGTGCATTGCCGCAAAGTGTCGGGCAATCGTGCGGATAGCTTCGCTCGTCGTTAAGACGGCGTCTTGTCGATAAAAAAGATCGCAGCCTTCGGCAGCTCCTACATTGACCGTGTTTGCCGCGATATTTGCGGATGAACACGCACCCGTAGGAGCTGCCGAAGGCTGCGATCTTTTTTTCAGGCCAACGAACACCGATCAAAAAAACGCTCACGCCCCAGCATCATCAACGCCGCGCGCTTATGCGGGAAGTCGAACTCTTTTTCGCAGTGAAAACACTGATTGTGCAGATGCCCGATCATCTTCGCATTGTCGGCGCGAGGTTCGGCGACCACCCGTTGAGTGCGCGGATCATCGAGGAACAGGTAATGCACCAGCGCCGATAACCAGCTCGCCACCTTGTGCGGGCCACGGTGATCTTCCTCACCCACCAGCATGTGAATGCCACGGTCGTAATCGGCGGCGTCATAGAACGGCGCAATGCGATCTTCCTTGGCCCAGTAGGCTTCAAAGTAGGCAAACGGCTGATCATCGAAGCAACCGATCAGCGTCAAGGTGTGCGGGTCGGCTTCAAGCTTGCTCAGGTATTCCCGATGCTGCTCGAGGCTACCCTCCTCCTGCCAGAAACTCGCGACCCGTGGACTGTTCTGCCAGCGGTTGAAACGCGCTAGGTCATGCTCGATTTCTACCGTACGCAGTGAGACCCACGCACCGAGCCGCGCATCGAAGCGCCGATAGACCTCACCACGGGGTTTCACCGCTCGCAGGGGATGGCGCTTGCCGCCACTGACGACCATCTGCTGTGGATAACTGCCGGTCAACGACTCGCCCAGCCAAGGCTGAGGCAATTGCCAGAACAGCGTGCGTTCACAGCGATACTGACCGTTGACGTCGGTGGCGGTCAGCAACCCACTGAGCAAGGCTTCGGTAGGCGCTTCATCGAGGTGCCAGGTCAGACGCTGACACTCTGCATCACGGGCAAACAGCCAATAACAGGCCGCCCAAAATGCTTGACCGTCAGGACGGCCGAAACGCTCCTCCAACCGCAGATTCAGCTCGGGCTCGCGGGTCAGCCGCAGTTCGATCAGCGGCTGCCCTTCCAGGCTGAGGCTCAGGCGACTTGCGGTTTCATCGGCTACAAGACGGTTGCCTGACGGCAAGGCCAGGGCGGTCAGGTCATTCAGATTGGACATGGATCGGGCTCACGGTAATCGTCGACAGTTAACTGAGGTGACGTGAGCCGGGCATGGAAATTTAACGAAAAACACCGCGAACCTTAATCAGCATTCGCGGTGGCATGCACAGCCTGGATCAGTTCCAGGCCATTGACGTTACGCAGGTGCTAGATCGACCTGACCCAGATTTCGCGGAAGGCATAGTCATTGCCGTTTCCGGTGGCGACATGGTTAACGATCTGCAACTCCATCTGTGATGCACTCGCGGTAAACGTGCCTTTGAGCGGCACCCAGGCCATTGATGGAATTTCCGTCGCGGGGGCAATGACTTGCGCTCCGCTGTTGAGTGACAGCACTGGAACTGAATATTTGTCATTCCACCTGCGCACGGTCAGCCCGAACTCATAGGATCGACCCACTTCCAGCCCCTGAAAGGTCTTTTTCAGCACTATCCCAGCAGAGTTGTTGGTGTAGGTGTTGTCGAATAATACGTAGATATTCCCGTCTCTCGTGATGGTGAGATCCCGTGGATCAGCCGCAGCCTCCCCCCTCATCCAGCCATTCCAGTTATTGGTACCGTCTTTTTCCGAGAAGGTCGTTGTATTGTCAAAAGGCGCCTGAACCTCAAGACACAATGTCGGGAACAGCACCGGACTAGCACAACTGCCTCCATCCAGTGCCGCCTGAAAAACAAACGCGAGATGGCTCCCGTCTTTCAGATTTTGCAAAGACGCCCAGGCAATATTGCGACGCCAGCCCTCTTGGAACTCTTGTTGCGTGACGGGCTCGGCGTCGGCCACTCGCAGCATCACTGGCGAGCCGTCGGCTTGTTGACCGCAGACATGCAGCGTTGTCTTTTGATTGACCACCATGAACGGCCAACGCGCCACCTCGACCGTGACACCGGCCGAATCATCAGGTTTTTTCAGAGTGAGTACATGGTTGACGGCTTGTGGCACTACAGGAGAGGGTACACAGGAGAGAGAAACCGACGAAGGGTTTGTCATGACAGAAATCCTTTCTGAATGAGCGCCAACCCCTCCATGGGGTCGGACACAGGAAAGGAGCTAAGACCACGTTAAGCAAAGCGTCTACTGTCAATTCGAACATTCGAACAGCAGAACACAAATACTGGATGAATGGTCGTCCGCCCCCCCCTGCCCCCCGGAAACTCTATCTGTCAGTGCTTGCCCACCGGCACCAGGGCAATTTTGTAGGGATCGAAAATCTTCAGCATCTGGCCGTTGTTTCGCAGGCCTTGCAGCAATTTGCCGAAGGCTTCGCCCGTAATCGGCGCCTCTGGACGAATCAGCGCGTAATGGTGATAGACCTGATCGATGCGTTGCGACACCAGCAACTGCTCGCCAACTTTTGCGTTGCGCAGCAGGTAATCGCTCAGATAGGAGCGTGTCACCAGGGCAATGTCCGCTCGCCCGCGCAGCACCATCAGCAGGTTGCTGTCGTGGGAATAGGTCAGCGTGGCGTTGTAGGTGTCGGCCAAAAATTTGGGATCGGCATTGAAATTGGCAAACTCGTAGTGATAGCCGCTGTACAGCGCCAGGCGCTTGCCCGTCAGGTCCTTGAAGTAACTCTCATCGCGACCGGGTTGCTTCTGCGCGACAAAGATTTCTGCATCTTCCAGGTCCATGTCAACGAGGGTATGCGGGATGTCCTTCCAGCCCCAGTCCGGGTTCTCGAAAATCGCCATATCGACCCGGCCTTCCTTGAAGTCATTGAAACGCCGGGGAATCGAGGTGGGCACCAGCACAAACTGATAATCGGTTTGCAGCTGATTCAACGCTTCCACCAGTTGCGGCAGCAGACCGGTGTCGGCACCGGACTCCGGGCGCACGGTATAGGGGGGAAAATGGGCGGCCCCGACCCGCACCTGTTGCGCGGCCTGAGATGGCAACACCCAGCACACTACAAGCGCCGCCAGCAAAAGCCGCGACGCAATTCGAATTGGCGAAGACATCAAAACAGCACACTCCCCAAAAAAATTTTCATCAATGCATACAAACTAGGCGGTTTCGTCAACTTAGCCAGTTTCTTGCCGAGATAGACGGCTCTTACCGTTCTTCAAGCACCAAAATCAGCGCTTCATCGGCCAATTGATCGAGGTTCATACTGCCATCGGCGCGAAACCAGGTGGTGGTCCAGGAGAGCGCGCCCGTCAGGAAGCGGCGGGTGATGAACACGTCGCCACGGATAAAACCGGCGTCCTTGGCTTCTCCCAGCACCTGCAACCAGATGGCTTCATAAATATCGCGCAGCGCCAGAACCTGCGCCTGGCCTTCCTCAGACAGCGAACGCCACTCATACACCAGCACCGCCATGGCCTCGCCACTGCCGCCCATGATCGACTGCAATTCGCAGCGAATCAGCGCCAGCACCCGCTCGCGCACGCTGCCGGCCTCGGCCAGCGCTGCGCGCATCAACGCGGTGTTGTAGCGAATGGTCTCCTCCATCACTGCTCGCAGGATCTCGTCCTTGCTTTTGAAGTGATGAAAAATGCTGCCTGACTGAATGCCCACCGCACCGGCCAGATCGCGCACGGTGGTGCGTTCATAACCTTTGTTGCGAAACAGGTGAGCGGCCACCTGCAGCAGTTTGCCGCGGGCGCTGTCGGGATCGGTCAATTGGCCGCTGTCGACCAATTCGCGCATCACCCTCAGGGCTTTTTGCTCGTCCACCCGTTCTCTCCTACAGTCGATCAATCAAATGCGCCGCTGCCCGTTAAAACAGCAGGGTTGCGCGGGCAATTTAAGCTGGCGGGGGCGACCAAGCAAGCGCTCGGGAAGAAGATAATCAAGGCGTTTACAAACCAAGCGCTTGCTTGGTAGTCTCGAAGCACTTCTGTCGCAGGTGGCTATGGAGTTGACTGTGCCTAAAACAATTCGCATCGGTTGTGCCAGTGCATTCTGGGGCGACACCTCGACCGCCGCCGCGCAACTGGTGGAGGGCGGGCGACTGGACTATTTGGTGTTCGATTATCTGGCCGAAATAACAATGTCGATCATGGCCGGGGCGCGGATGAAAGATCCCGCCACCGGCTACGCCAGCGACTTCATCGAAGTCCTCAGCCCCCTCCTCGAGCAGCTCGCGAAACAACAGATCCGGGTGATCAGCAACGCCGGCGGGGTTAATCCACAGGCCTGCGCCGCTGCCCTGCAAGCCGCCTGCGACAAGGCCGGGGTGGCGCTGAAAATCGCCGTGCTGTCGGGTGACGACCTGCAACCGCAGTTCAAACACCTGAGCAACCTGGGTATCCATGAGATGTTCAGTGGCGCGCCCCTGCCGCCGATGTGCGTGTCGACCAATGCCTACCTCGGCGCACCGGGTATCGTCGAAGCCCTGCGCCTGGGCGCCGACATTGTGATTACCGGGCGCGTGGTCGACAGCGCCGTGGTCAGCGCCGCGCTGGTGCATGAGTTCGGCTGGTCGTGGCACGACTACGACAAACTCGCCCAAGCCGCATTGGCCGGGCATCTGATCGAATGCGGCGCCCAGTGCACCGGAGGCAATTTCACCGATTGGCATGACGTGCCCGATTACGAACACATCGGCTTTCCGATCGTCGAAGTCGGTGCCGACAGCCAGTTCATCGTCAGCAAATCCGACGGCTCCGGCGGCCTGGTCACACCGCTGACGGTTGGCGAGCAGATGCTCTATGAGATCGGCGACCCACAGGCCTATTTGCTGCCCGATGTAGTGTGCGATTTCAGCCAGGTCAAACTCGTGCAACAAGGCAAAAACGCGGTTCAGGTGCATGGCGCGAAAGGCTTGCCGCCGACCGCTCAGTACAAGGTCAGCGCAACGTACCCGGACGGTTTCCGCTGCACCGCCAGTTGCCTGATCGCCGGGATCGATGCCGTGGCCAAGGCCCGACGGGTCAGCCAGGCGATCATCAACAAGACCTCGGAAATGTTTAGCCAGCGCGGCTGGGCGCCCTACAGCGAAGTGAACATCGAACTGCTGGGCAGCGAAGCCACTTACGGCCCCCACGGCCAGCGCCAGGACAGCCGCGAAGTGGTGATCAAACTCGCCGTGCGCCATCCGGGCAAACAGGCCTTGATTCTGTTCTCCCGGGAAATCGCTCAGGCTGCCACCGCCATGACGCCTGGGCTGACGGGAATCGTCGGCGGGCGGCCGACGGTGTATCCGTTAATCCGGCTGTTTTCGTTCCTGATCGACAAAACCGCCTGCACCTTGGAGATCGACCTTGCCGGCGAGCGCCATCCGTGTGCCCTGCCCGCCCTCGATGCGCTCGACCCAGCTGACTTGCCGCTGCCGTTCGACCCACCCAAAACCACAGAGCGTGCCGACGCCAGCGTGGCCTTGATCAAACTCGCCGTGGCGCGCTCCGGCGATAAGGGTAACCACAGCA
Organism: Pseudomonas sp. B21-019; assembly: GCF_024749225.1. NCBI lineage: Bacteria > Pseudomonadati > Pseudomonadota > Gammaproteobacteria > Pseudomonadales > Pseudomonadaceae > Pseudomonas > Pseudomonas sp. B21-019. Next base: position 1,883,017 of record NZ_CP087193.1, on the reverse strand, counting down.
ACATCGGCGTCATGGCCCGCCACCCCGACTACCTGCCGTGGATCGCCGAAGCACTGACACCCGAGGTGATGGTCGACTGGATGAGCCATGTCCTCGACCCGATCCACGGACGCGTCGAACGCTGGTATTTACCCGGCACTCAGAGCTTTAATTTTCTTCTGGAAAACGCACTCGGCGGCGGTGGCGTGGCCAGCCTGCGGATCGATCCGCAGGGCAAGGCGTTCGCCCAACAACTGTTGGAAATCCAGATTCCGGTGCCCCAGCGCATCGCCGATCAGTTCAACTAGAGGACTGTCGCCATGGCTTACGACTCGATTTTCAAACCCGACCTGTTCGCCGGCCAAACCATCATTGTCACCGGTGGCGGCAGCGGCATCGGTCGTTGCACCGCCCATGAGCTCGCGGCCCTCGGCGCGCAGGTGCTGCTGGTGGGGCGCAATGCCGACAAATTGAAAAAGGTCAGCGCCGAAATCACCGAAGACGGCGGTAAAGCCAGTTGGCAGGTCTGCGATATCCGCAACGAAGACGCCGTCACGCAACTGGTCAGCGAGCTGATCCGCGAACACGGGCCGATTCATGGGTTGGTCAACAATGCCGGCGGGCAGTACCCGTCGCCGCTGGCGTCGATCAATCAGAAAGGTTTCGAAACCATCCTGCGCACCAACCTGGTGGGTGGTTTTCTGATGGCCCGGGAGGTGTTCAATCAGTCCATGAGCAAGCACGGCGGCGCCATCGTCAACATGCTCGCCGACATGTGGGGCGGCATGCCCGGCATGGGCCATTCGGGCGCGGCGCGCTCGGGCATGGACAACTTTACCAAGACCGCCGCGTTCGAATGGGGCTACGCCGGCGTGCGGGTCAACGCCGTCGCGCCGGGCTGGGTCGCGTCCAGCGGCATGGACACCTACGAAGGCGCGTTCCGCGCGGTGATTCCGACGCTGTGCGAACACGTGCCGCTCAAGCGCATCGGCACCGAATCGGAAATCAGCGCGGCGATTGTGTTCCTGCTCAGCCCGGCAGCGGCGTTTGTCAGCGGCAGCACGTTGCGCATCGACGGTGCCGCCAGCCTCGGCGGGCGAGCCTGGCCAATGCACAAGGCGCAGAACAGTCACTCGTACAACGGTTTTCACCGCGCCTATTTACCTGAAGTACTCAGGCCGGACGCCTCCAAACCAGACGAACCGAAGGACAAGGAATAACCATGCCGGTCATCCAGTCCCAGATAGACCCGTTCAGCGAACCGTTCGCCCGCAACCGTGCGGCCATGCTGGCCGGCATTGAGCAGGTCCGCCAGCTCGAACAGAACCTGTTGAGTAAAGCCGCTGAAGCCAAACCGCGGTTCGACAAGCGCGGGCAATTGCTGCCCCGGGAGCGGCTGAACCTGCTGCTTGATCCCGGCGCGCCGTTCCTCGAACTGGCGAGCCTGGCCGGCTACAAGCTGCACGACGACAAGGACGGCAGCGCGGCCGGCGGCGGTTTGATCGCCGGGATCGGTTACGTATCCGGCGTGCGGGTGCTGGTGGTGGCGAACAACAGCGCGATCAAGGGCGGCACCATTTCCCCCAGCGGCCTGAAAAAGTCCCTGCGCCTGCAACAGATCGCCATGGAAAACAAACTGCCGGTGATCACCCTCGCCGAGAGCGGTGGCGCCAACCTCAATTATGCGGCGGAGATTTTCGTCGAAGGCGCGCGCAGCTTTGCCAATCAGGCGCGGATGTCAGCGATGGGCTTGCCGCAGATCACCGTGGTCCACGGCTCGGCCACGGCGGGCGGTGCTTACCAGCCAGGGTTGTCGGATTACGTGGTGGTGGTGCGCGGCAAGGCCAAGCTGTTTCTCGCCGGGCCGCCGTTGCTCAAAGCCGCCACCGGTGAAGTCGCCACCGACGAAGAACTGGGCGGCGCCGAGATGCACGCGCAAACCGCCGGCACCGCCGAATACCTGGCCGAGAACGATGCCGATGGCGTGCGCCAGGTGCGCGAGATTGTCAGTCTGTTGCCGTGGAACGATCAGTTGCCGTGGTTACCGGAACGTCGGTGGGAAGAGCCGCTCTACCCCATCGACGAACTGCTGGGGCTGATTCCGGATGACCCGAAAAAACCTTACGACGTGCGTGAAATCATCGCGCGGATTGCCGACGCGTCGAACTTCCTTGAATTCAAAAGCGAGTTCGATCAGCAGACGGTGTGCGGGCATTTGCAGATCCAGGGTCGAGCCTGCGGTTTCATCGGCAACAACGGCCCGATCACGCCCAAAGGCGCGAGCAAGGCCGCTCAATTCATTCAACTCTGCGACCAGAGCCAGACGCCGCTGCTGTTTTTCCACAACACCACCGGCTTCATGGTCGGCACCGAATCGGAACAGCAAGGCGTGATCAAGCACGGCGCGAAAATGATTCAAGCGGTGGCCAATGCCCGGGTGCCTAAACTGACAATCGTCGTCGGCGGTTCCTACGGTGCCGGCAATTACGCGATGTGCGGCCGCGGTCTCGACCCACGCTTCATCTTCGCCTGGCCCAACAGCCGCACCGCGGTGATGGGCGGCGCCCAGGCCGGCAAAGTGCTGCGGATCGTCACCGAAGCCAAACAGCTCAAGGACGGGTTGGTACCCGACCCGAAAATGCTCGACATGCTGGAACAGGTCACCGCACAGAAACTCGACAGCCAGTCCACCGCGCTGTATGGCAGCGCCAACCTGTGGGACGACGGGCTGATCGATCCACGGGATACCCGCACGTTGCTTGGATACTTGCTGGACATCTGCCATGAGGCCGAGGTTCGGGCGCTGCAACCCAACAGCTTTGGTGTAGCCCGCTTCTAAGGGCGATCAGGAGAACAATAAAAATGATCTTCACCCAGGAACACGAAGCACTGCGCCGCACCGTCCGCCAATTCGTCGATCATGAAATCAATCCCCACGTCGAGGAATGGGAAAAGGCCGGGCGCTTTCCGATCCATGAGATCTTCCGCAAGGCTGGCGACCTCGGTCTGTTGGGAATCTCCAAACCGGAAAAATTCGGCGGCATGGGCCTCGATTACAGTTACTCGATTGTGGCGGCCGAAGAGTTCGGCAGCATTCATTGCGGCGGCATTCCGATGTCCATCGGCGTGCAGACCGACATGTGCACCCCGGCCCTGGCGCGTTTCGGCTCCGATGAACTGCGCGAAGAATTCCTGCGGCCGGCGATCACCGGCGAGCAGGTCGGCTGCATCGGTGTTTCCGAAGTCGGCGCGGGCTCAGACGTCGCCGGGCTGAAAACCACGGCCCGCAAGGACGGCGACGACTACGTGATCAACGGCAGCAAGATGTGGATCACCAACTCGCCGAGCGCCGATTTCATTTGCCTGCTGGCCAACACCTCGGACGACAAACCGCACATCAACAAGTCGCTGATCATGGTGCCGATGAACAGCCCCGGGATCAGCCTCAGCTCGCACCTGGACAAGCTCGGCATGCGCAGCTCGGAAACTGCCCAGGTGTTTTTCGATAACGTGCGCGTGCCGCAACGCAACCGCATCGGCCACGAAGGCGCGGGGTTCATGATGCAGATGCTGCAATTCCAGGAAGAACGGCTGTTCGGCGCGGCGAACATGATCAAAGGCCTGGAGTACTGCGTCGACAGCACCATCGAGTACTGCAAGGAGCGCAAAACCTTCGGCAACGCGCTGATCGACAACCAGGTCATCCACTTTCGCCTGGCCGAATTGCAAACCGAAATCGAATGCCTGCGGGCGCTGGTCTACCAGGCCACCGAGCAATACATCAAAGGCCAGGACGTCACCCGTCTGGCCTCCATGGCCAAACTCAAGGCCGGGCGACTCGGTCGGGAGGTCAGCGACAGTTGCCTGCAATATTGGGGCGGCATGGGCTTCATGTGGGACAACCCGGTGGCCCGGGCTTACCGCGATGTGCGGCTGGTATCGATCGGCGGCGGTGCCGACGAAATCATGCTGGGGATCATCTGCAAACTCATGGGCATCCTGCCGGGGAAAAACAAATGAGCACCCTCCCCACCTGTCAAACCCTGCTGCTCGGCCTGCATGACAGCGTGCTGCACATCACCCTCAATCGTCCCGAAAGCCGTAATGCCATGAGCTTGCAGATGGTTGCCGAACTGCGTGCGGTGCTGGCGGCGGTACGCGATGACCGGCAGATTCGCGCGTTGGTGATCGGCGGTGCCGGCGGGCATTTTTGTGCCGGTGCCGACATCAAGGACATGGCCAACGCCCGCGCTCAAGGCCAGCCCGCCTACCGCGATCTGAACCGTGCGTTCGGTGCGCTACTGCAAGAGGTGCAACACGCGCCGCAAGTGGTGATTACGGTGCTGCAAGGTGCGGTGCTTGGCGGCGGCTTCGGCCTGGCTTGTGTCAGTGACATCGCGATGGCCGATCATCAGGCGCAGTTCGGCCTGCCGGAAACCAGCCTCGGCCTGTTGCCGGCGCAGATCGCGCCGTACGTGGTGCAGCGCATCGGCCTGACCCAGGCCCGCCGACTGGCCCTGACCGCCGCACGCTTCGATGGCACCCAGGCGCGGCGCATGGGGCTGGTGCATTTTGTCGAGCATGACCCACAAGCCTTGGCCGAACGCCTCGATGAGGTGCTGGCCCATGTGTTGTGTTGTGCGCCGGGGGCGAATGCGGCGACCAAAAAACTGTTGCTGGCGAGTGCCGGACACCCCTCGGATGATCTGCTGGATCAGGCAGCCGAGTGGTTCAGCGAAGCAGTGACCGGGGCTGAAGGGGTCGAGGGGACGATGGCTTTTGTGCAGAAGCGTAAACCAGGGTGGGCCGTTTAAAGAGCTTCGCGGGCAAGCGCGCGATGAGCCTTTACATTCACCGCAAAAACCAAGGAAATACCTCATGCCGGCCCTCAAGAAAATCCTGATCGCCAACCGCGGTGAAATCGCCTGCCGCGTCCAACGCACCGCGCAAAACCTGGGCTACCGCACCGTCACCGTATTCAGCGACGCCGACGCCAATGCGCTGCATGTGCAGACGGCCGACGAAGCCGTGAACATCGGCCCGGCCCCGGTGCAGCAGTCTTATCTGAACATCCCGGCCATCATCGATGCCGCCCGGCGCACCGGTGCCGATGCAATCCATCCCGGTTACGGCTTCCTCTCGGAAAACTCAGGCTTCGCCCTCGCTTGCCAACAGGCCGGCATCATCTTCATCGGTCCCAGCCCCGAAGCCATAGAGCTGATGGGCAGTAAACGGCTGTCGAAACTCGCCATGATCAACGCCGGCGTGCCTTGCATCAAAGGCTATCAGGGCAGCGAACAGGACGACGCCAGCCTGCGTCGCGAAGCCGAACGCATTGGCTACCCGCTGATGATCAAGGCCAGTGCCGGCGGTGGCGGTCGCGGCATGCGCCTGGTGCACAGCGCCGCCGAATTGCTGGAACAGCTCCGCACCGCACGCTCCGAAGCCCTGCACGGGTTTGGCAGTGACGAATTGATCCTCGAACAAGCCTTGATCGATCCGCGTCATGTCGAAGTTCAGGTGTTCGGCGACCAGCACGGCAACCTGATCTACCTCGGCGAGCGCGACTGTTCGATCCAGCGTCGCCACCAGAAAATCATCGAAGAAGCGCCCTGCCCGGTGATGACCGCCGAGTTGCGCCAGGCCATGGGCGAGGCGGCGCTCAAGGCGGGTCGCGCGGTGAATTACGTGGGGGCTGGCACCGTGGAATTCCTGCTGGATGCTCACGGCCGGTTTTACTTCCTGGAGATGAACACCCGGTTGCAAGTGGAACACCCGGTGACTGAACTGATCACCGGCCTCGATCTGGTGGCCTGGCAATTACACATCGCCGAAGGGCAACCGCTGCCGCTACGACAGGAACAAGTGCAGCTCAACGGGCATGCCATGGAGGTGCGCCTGTATGCCGAAGATCCGGCCCAGGGATTTCTGCCGCAAACCGGGCGAATTGTGGCTTGGGAGCCAGCGATCCAGGGCAGTGTACGGATCGACCATGGCCTGATCGAAGGCCAGTCTGTCAGCCCGTTCTATGACCCGCTGCTGGGCAAGCTCATCGCCCACGGTGCCACCCGTGAAGAAGCCCGGCGCAGGTTGCTGCGGGCGGTACAGGACAGTGTGCTGCTGGGCGTGCAGAGCAATCAGCGCTTGCTCGCCAATCTGCTGGAACACCCCCAGTTCATCAGTGGCGAGTTCAGCACCGGGTTCATCCCCACGAACTTCGCCGACCATCCCTGCCTGCACCCTCATGCGCCGAGCGCCGACGAGCTGGCCATCGCCGCGGTGCTTTTTTATCAAGCATCAGCGCAGGCTCACCCCGCCCCGCTGGCCGGTTGGCGCAACAACGCCAGCGTGCCTCTGCACTATCGGATCGGCCTGGAGGATCAGGCCTGGCCGGTCGAACTGCACGCTGAACCTGGCGAAACCTACCGCGTGCAGGTCGGCGCCCGAACCCTCGAACTGAAGGTCATCCAGTGCGACGGACGCTGGGCCACCCTGCAAATCGACGGCATCCGCCAACGCCATGCCTACCGCCTCGAAGCCGGGCAACTCTGGTTGTTCACGCGCCCCGGCAGCCTGCTGCTGGCCGACCGGACCCGGGCGCTGGTCAGCGGCCAGGCCAGTGTCAGCTCCGGCACGCTCAAGGCGCCGATGGACGGGGCGATCGTCGACGTATTGGTCAGTGAGGGCAGCCCGGTCAGCAAAGGGCAGCTGCTGGTGGTGCTTGAAGCGATGAAAATGGAGCATCCGCTCAAATCGGGTATCGACGGCGTGCTCAAGCGCTTGCAGGTCAGGGTCGGTGACCAGGTAAAAAATCGTCAGATTTTGTTGGAGGTCGAATAAGCCGCTAGGCGGATCCGCCGGGTTTGGCTACGCTCAAGCCCTATCAGGATGCGGATACCAGGAAACCTGCAATGCCTCACTGGCTGGTCATTGATCTGGAAGCCACCACCGATGAGGGCGGCTGGCCAGTAACAGAAATGGAAATCATCGAAATCGGTGCCACCCTCGTGGACCGTAAAGGCCGGGAACTGGATCACTTCCAGTGCTTCGTGCGCCCGTTGCGTCGGCCCCTGTTGACCCCGTTTTGCCGAGAACTGACCCACATCACCCAGGCCAATGTCGATGCTGCCCAGCCTCTGAGCGACGTCTGGGTTTCGTTCGAACACTGGCTCGACCAACATCTCTCGAATCTGGAAGGCTGGGCCAGTTGGGGTGATTACGACCGCAAACAGCTGCTTCAGGAATGGCAGCGGCTGCAACTCGACAGCGCCCTGAACCGGGTGCCGCACATGAATCTCAAGCAACGTTTCGCCAAGGCCTGTCGACTGGAGCGCCCGCTGGGGCTTAATGGCGCCCTGCAACTGGCGGGCCTGCAGTTCAACGGTCAGCAGCATCGGGCGCTGGAGGATGCGCGCAATACCGCGCGCCTGTTACCGCTGATTTTCCCGGCTAATCCTTGAGTGCAAGTGGTGACGCCTATCGACACCTTGTGCATACTGGCCGGCCCTTTTTAGCCCTTTTCGAGGAATCGCCCATGTTTAAAGTCAACGAGTACTTCGACGGCACCGTCAAGTCGATCGCCTTTGGCACCGCTGAAGGTCCGGCAACCATCGGCGTCATGGCACCGGGCGAATACGAATTCGGCACCAGCCAGCGTGAAATCATGCACGTAGTGTCCGGCGCCCTGACCGTCAAACTGCCTGACAGCAGCGACTGGCAAACCTTCGCCGCCGGCAGCCAGTTCAACGTGCCCGCCAACAGCAAGTTCCAGCTGAAAGTGGCCGTCGACACCGCTTACCTGTGCGAATATCGCGGCTAACCCCCTAGGGTTTCACAGCGAAAAAAAATGCCCGTGTCCAAGGACACGGGCATTTTTTATTGAGGGCTGCTATTCGAGGATCGTCACTGGCATACCGACTTCGAGCCGGCCATTACCGTCATTGACCAGGTTCTGCCCGAACATCGCGCCGTCCTCTTGAGCCCGATATTGCTGCAAGGTCGCCAGAGGTTCGCGGTCGTCGCTGCGTTCACCGGTCTGCGGGTCGATGGTGGTCAGAATACAACGTGAGCAGGACTTGACCACGCGGAACTCGACATCGCCAATGCGGATGCGCTTCCAGCCATCTTCGGCGAACGCCTCGCTGCCCTCGATCACCAGATTGGGCCGAAAGCGCAGCATCTCCAGCGGTCGCCCGACCCGTTGCGACAAGTCTTCCAGCGACGCCTGGCCAATCAGCAACAACGGGAAACCGTCGGCAAAAGCCACCTGATCGTCGTCCTTGCCGTAGCCGGCCTGGGTGGTCCGCGCACGATCGAGCGGCACATGCACCAGACGCGTCGGCTTGCCGATGAATTCACTGACCCAGGCAGCCGCAGCAATGCCGGCATCGGGCACGCGCAAGGTGTCGCGCCAGATGGTCACGCCACGCAACTCTGCATCGCTGGCGGGCAAGGCGATATCGATCGGTGAATAGCCTTGGGCACTGAGAGTCAAGCCACCGCTTGCGTTCCACAACGCCGACAGCTGACTCATTTTCGCCACCGCGCGCTGGGTCAGAAAACGCCCGCTGGCCTCGTCCACCAGCATCCAGCGTCGATCGCCGTCCAGCCCCAGTTTGTCCAGGCTGACCTGATTCAAGGTCTCGCCCTTGCCGGATTTCAACGGAAAACGATAAAGCGCGCTCAGATGCATGGCCACAGCTCCCTGGTGGGCAAAAACGCCACCCTATACGAGCTTGATCGCCGAATCAAAGACCCTGTGGCGAGGGGGCTTGCCCCCGTTGGGCTGCGCAGTAGCCCCAAACCCTGCCACCGCGCTTTTCCAGATCGTTATCAGGCCGGCACTTCGTCGAGCATCAGGCGCTGACGCACCACGTCGACGAGTTTGTCGGGCTGGAATTTGGAGAGGAAGTTGTCGCAGCCGACCTTCTTGACCATCGAGTCATTGAAACTACCCGACAGCGAGGTGTGCAAGACCACATAAAGGCCGCGCAAACGGGGGTCGTTGCGGATCTCGGTGGTCAGGCGATAGCCGTCCATCTCCGGCATTTCCGCATCGGTGAAGATCATCAACAGTTTGTCAGTCATGTTCACACCGGTATCAGCCCAGGCCTTGAGCATGTTCAGCGCCTTCAAGCCATCACTGGCGATATGCATTTTCACGCCCAACTGACCCAAGGTGTCGCGCAATTGCGACAGAGCCACGTTCGAGTCATCCACCAGCAGCACTTCACGGCCACGGGCGCGCTCCAGAACCGGATCGTCGAGTTTGTCGCGAGAGACCTTGGCGTTGTACGGCACGATTTCGGCCAGGACTTTTTCGACGTCGATGATTTCCACCAGTTGATCGTCGACTTTGCTGATGGCGGTCAGGTAATGCTGGCGACCGGCGCTGGTCGGCGGCGGCAGGATGGCTTCCCAGTTCATGTTGACGATGCGGTCCACGCCACCGACCAGGAACGCCTGCACCGAGCGGTTGTACTCAGTGACGATGATCGTACTGGTGGGGCTTGGCACCAGCGGACGCATGCCGATGGCCTGGGACAGGTCGATCACCGGCAGCGTCTGGCCACGCAGGTTGACCACGCCACAAACAAAGGGGTGGCGCTGCGGCATCAGGGTCAGCTTCGGCAGCTGCAGCACTTCCTGGACCTTGAAGACGTTGATCGCGAACAATTGCCGTCCGGCCAGCCGGAACATGAGAATTTCCAGGCGATTCTCACCCACCAGTTGCGTGCGTTGGTCTACCGTGTCGAGAATGCCGGCCATTAATGACTCCTGGGCTTGTTCTGATGAATTCACTAAAGAGAGTTATCGGCAGTTTTTGCCGAATCTTGACCCCCGGACAAAATGCCATGCCCAAGCATTGATGTCACATTAACATCATGCTTTACTGACCCCTTGATTCCATCTGCTTCATCCCTTGCGGCGCGACCTCGGTTTGCACGTTAGGTTCCCCTGTGTAAGGGATTCCCCTAGGCACAATCAGGCCCAACCTGATGTTCGCAATATCCAATAGCCATTAATGTGACGCCATTCTCATTGCATGAACGGAGTCAGGCTTTTGTGTGCGATCGCAGGTCAGTGGCCATCCACCCTCTCGAGTTCCCCAGTCGGTGCCCAAGCCTGCCAGAGCGCGATCTCACCAAGGCATGGCAGCGCCGGGACACGTAAGGTTCTCGTCGACACACACGACATTCCCTCATCTGACATGACGTTGTGGAGATAAGCATGGCGAACAACCCTAAAGAGTGGGCCCAGCGAATTCCGGAGTTTCTCGTCGAGGCTGAAACACTCCTGGCCAAGTCCGAGGAGTGCCTGAGTCATTTGCAGTTGATCAGCAATGACAAGGACGCCATCGATTGCATGCTCAGTACCCTTCTCAAGCTGGCAAGCAAGGCCGATGCCTTGGCACTGGCAACGGTTTCGGAATTCTCGCTGCACATTCATGGATTGCTGAGCCACGCCCAGAATCACATGGACCTGCACGATCAGGCCCTGGATGCGCTCAAGGATTGCTTCACGTTAATGGCCTGGCAACTCGAACTCATCGACCAGACCACCGGCCAACTCGGCCTCGATGACAGTGAACAGACGTCCCTGATCGAAGCGTTTGCATTTCAAGTGGGACAAAGTCAGTTTCAGCCGCCCAGCCACTCCAAGCAGTTCAGGCTCGTTTCGTTCTCTGAACGACAGGCTTGAATTCATCAACCCCGTGTTGCACATTTTTTATTGTAATGATGTCGCCCTGTTACTTGAGTGTGCGCATACCGCAATTGAATACTTCATACCCGTCGATGGCAGCTCGAAACAAATAGATACCCCGGCCCCGACTTCAGATAGTGCCTGCCAATAAAAACTAAACGCCTGGCACACTCGATATTTTTCGAAGATAAAAATCAAAAAGTTTTTCCATTGTGGAACTATCGTCCAAAAACGTTATTTCCTGAAGGTGCCTACCTATATGCCGAACGCGACCAACGGTATCTTAAGTGGTATTATGCCGCCCATTCGTTGACGTCAATTAATGACAGAGTGACCCTTGGCGCGAACAAGCTCATAACATTGAAGGCTTTATTTCGAGCATTGCACTGCCGTCATTAAAGGCGACTCATACAACCTATTTTCAAACAGAGACCCGTCAGCCCTTATGACCGGTCTGCCCGCAGCGAACATCCATTGGCTCCATCCGCTATGTACGCCAGCCTCAAGTCAATCGCCCTGTGGCCACCCTCCCGAAAAAGCGCGCGCCGGTTCACGCTTTTCGTGTGCACCTGCTCGGCGCTTGGCAGCCTGTTGGTCTACAGCTTGTCGATGCCTCTGCCGGTGAGTCTGCTGGTGCTCAATATTGCGGCGCTGACCTGCGTCTGGGTGGGGCATCGCCTCTCGCTCAAATCGATAAAGTTTCAGCCTCAAGAATTGGCCGACCGTCTGCTGGAAGTTCAGGAAAATGAACGTCACCGGCTCAGTCGGGAACTGCATGATGATATTGGCCAATTGCTGACCGCCGCAAAACTTCAGAGTGAATGGCTCAAACGTCGATTGCCTGAAGAACTGCAGGGTCAATGTTCGGTCCTCTGCGATACGCTGGACGAAACCCTGACCAAAGTTCGTGATGTATCAGCCATCCTGAACCCACGACAGTTGACCAGTCTCGGGCTGGAAGCCAGTCTGCGTGCGCATTTACTCAGAACCCTGGCCAATACGTCCGTGAACTGGAGCCTGGAATGCCATCAACGTTTGACTGGCATACCGGAAGAAATGGCGGTGGCGGCCTTTCGCATCACTCAAGAAGCGGTTACCAATATGCTGCGCCATGCCGAAGCCAGGAATCTGTTGGTCCGCCTGCAACGTCTGCCCCAAGGCCTGACGTTGTTAATCAGTGACGACGGCCTGGGGTTCGAGCCAGTGGCAGACCCTGCTCGCGAGGGGCAACGCGGAATGGCTGGAATGTCGGAACGGATCGATCAGTTGGGCGGTACGCTGACCGTGACCAGCGAGCCGGGCAAAGGCACTCAAATCGAAGCACTCTTCCCCTGGGCGCCCCGTGCGCTGGAACGGGCCAGTACGAATAAGGTTATGCGTTGACTTGTAACTTACTTCTGGTGGACGACCACTCGCTTATCAGGGCTGGCGTGCGCGCTCTGGTGCTGGATATTCCCGGCTATGCGGTCATTGGGGAGGCCAGTGACGGCTCGCAGTTACTCGAGATGGTCGAGCAACTGTCCCCGGACATCATCCTGCTGGATATCTCCATGAGGAAAACCGGTGGCCTTGAAGCCTTGCAGCGACTCAAACGAGTACGTCCGCAGTGCAAAGTGCTCATCCTGTCGATGCACACCGACCCGGCGCTCATCATGCAAGCACTCGAATCCGGGGCTCATGGCTACCTGCTCAAAGACACCACGGCCACCGAGCTCGAACATGCCCTGGATGCCTTGCGCAATAACGAACGCTACCTGAGCCCGGCCATTGCCCACACCGTCATCAACCAGGCGCTGACCCGAACCCAGAAAAATCAGGCGCCAACCCAGGACTCGCACAACCTGACGGCACGCCAGCTGGAAATCCTGCGATTGATTGTTCGCGGAAAATCCACCCGGGAAATTGCCAACGGCTTGGGCCTGAGCATCAAGACTGTCGAAACCCACCGCTCGCAGATCATGAAACGCTTGCAGATCTACGATGTGGCCGGCCTGGTGTTGTTCGCCGTACGCGAGCAAATCATCAGTCTGGACGATTAGCCGGATTCGAGCCGCTCAGCAGCGGCGAGCCCTCGGGCAAATGCACCGGCAATGCCGCCGGCCGTGCCGAAAAACGCAGGCTATCGCCCTCCAGAGGCTCACCATCAAGGTTGATATAAAGGCCCTCCGATACTTTGATCTCGACCCACGGCAAGCGGGCTCGCACAAACATGCTGTCGATTCCGAAACCATCGGTCAGCAGGTCTTTCAAGGTACCGACCACTTCCTGGGGCGCGGGCAAAATGCTGATATCCAGCAGACCATCGTCAGCCAGCGCCTGCGGGCACAACATATGACCACCACCAGCCTGTCGGCCATTGCCGATGCCTAATGCCAACAACTCACCGGCCCAGTGAAAATCCGGCCCCTGCAACTCGCCATAGGCGGCATGCAACTCACTGAAGCGCGATAAACCGGTGAAGAGATAAGCCGCGCCGCCAAGAATTTTTTTCAGATCCTCGGAAGTATTGGCCGTGACCTGACTGCCAAAACCGCCCGTGGCCATGTTCAGAAAAACCTGCCCGCCGACCTCCCCCAGATCAATGGCATGCGGGACGGCCTCCAAAAGCTCCAGCGCTTGAGCGGGCTCCAGGGGCACACCCGCGGCGCGTGCAAAATCGTTGGCGGTGCCCAAGGGCAAAAGCACCAGGCTGGCCTGCGTCGAATGCGCCGCCATGGCTTCGGCGATATCACGCAAGGTGCCATCGCCGCCGCCGGCAATCAGCTGCGTATAGCCCGCCGCCAATGCTTCCCCCACCAGCCGTTGCGCATCACCGGCCTCCCAGGTCAATCGAACAGCCAGTTCCCAGCCTTGTTGGCGCTTGCCTTCGACAGCTGAACGGACCTGCTCATTGAGTGCCTGCTTGCCATGCAGAATCAACAGCGCCTTGCGCTCGCTCATTTTGATCAGCCCCCTTTCCGAATCCGTATGGGAGATGTTGACCTCGCAGCCCCTCATAAAAGTCGCAAGGATTTCAATTATTTCCAGGGGAAGGACACTTGAGTCCTACAGAGCGGTATTTTTTCTTACAAAACCTGAGGAATCGGCTCAATTGACCCATCAGGGTAATTGGTACACCGTTGTGTCAGCGGTTATCAGTCATCACCAATAAATCACACAGGGACGTGCAAACAATGAATGGAACCTCTTTAAGGTCCTTAAAAATCGTAAGTAATAAAAGTATCGGCCACCTGAATGGTTTTAACGCAAGGAGCCAATTATTCCGTGCAAAGCCATGACCTCAGACTACCGGTAACTCCGGTCACGCCGTTCTCAGACAATCACGCCAATCAGCAGGCTGAATTCAAAAGCAGCGCAAAGCCCATCGGAGAAGTTGATATGGAACCTCGCGTCACTGAACTGGAGACACATCTCAAGTACATCCGCAGAGACCTGGATGAAGTCCGCGGCGACGTCAAATCCATCAAGCACAGGCTTGCCTATTCAGCTGGCGGAACAGCTGTGGTCCTGGGGCTTTTGAGCTGGATCTCCAACAGTCGCTTCGACCAGGTCGTGACCCTTCTGGCAAATTAAGGAACGGTCATGCACGCAAGCCCCAACGCTTTCGACCGGGCTTGCGTGGCAGAACCAGGACCTGCATCAGCCCAGGACTTCACTCAACGGGATGAAGCTCACACTATCACCCTCGATCAGCGTACGGTCCTCCAGCACTTCAACCAGACCATCCGCCCAGGCGGCACTGCGCAGTACGCCAGAGCTCTGATTCTTGTAGATGATTGCCCGGCCATTTTCCAGACGTCCGCGCAAGTACTCACGTCGGTTACCAGCCTTTGGCCAGACAAACCCTGCCGGTACCTGAAACTTCAGGGGTTCGATCTCTTTTACGCCTTGGCGGCGCAAGAGGTAGGGCCTCGCCAACAGAGCAAAAGTCACCAGCGTTGACGCCGGATTGCCGGGCAAACCAATGACAGGCACACCGCGAAAATGCCCGAACGTCAGCGGCTTGCCTGGCTTGATGGCAAGCTTCCACAGGGTCAACTCGCCCTCTTCCCGCAAGGCAATGCCCAGAAAGTCGGCTTCTCCCACCGATACGCCACCGGTGGAGAGAATCAGGTCGACATCCTTCAACTCGCCGAGACGGGCACGAGTGGTCGCTAAATCATCGGGAAGAATGCCAGCATCGATCACCTCACAGCCCAAGCGCTGCAACCAGCTGCAAAGCAACACTCGATTGCTGTTGTAGATCTGTCCCGGTCCAAGGGCCTGGCCCGGCTCAATCAGCTCATCCCCGGTAGACAAAACCGCAACACGAACCTTGCGAACCACATCCAGTTCAGCACATCCCAACGATGCCGCCAGCCCCTGCTCGATGGGCCCCAGGCGTGTACCGGCGGGCAAGATCAACTCACCGGCGGTGGTTTCCTGGCCTTGTGGACGGATGTTCTGTCCCGGGGTCATGGTCTCGGTGAAACGTACCCGCTCATCCGCCTGAACCTCGGCGTTCTCCTGCATCTCGACACAGTCGGCACCCGCGGGCACAGGCGCGCCGGTGAAGATCCGCGCACAGGTCCCAGGCTTCAAGGGCTCCGGAGCCTGACCCGCAAAAATCTTCTGGCTGACCGGCAACGGTTCTCCCGTCCAGTCGGCGACGCGCAAGGCATACCCATCCATGGCACTGTTGGGCCAAGGCGGCAGATCAAGTGTCGAGACCAGATCAGCAGCCAGTACACGCCCCTGAACCTGCGCCAACGGCAAGCGTTGGTGCTCATGAATTCTTGAGGCGTCGGCCATTTCCAGTAACCGCGCGAGCGCCACCTCGACGGCCATCAGGCTGCCAGTCTTGCCTGGCTTACCCGCGGGATTCACAGGGTGCCGCCTGTTTCAGATGGGTCACGAAATTGCACGGGCGGTGCCGGGAATCCAGTTGTTCGGCGAGAATGCCGTCCCAACCGGTGCGCACAGCATTGGTCGAACCCGGCAAGCAGCAAACCAGCGTGCCATTGGCCAGACCGGCCAAGGCCCGGGACTGAACCGTGGAAGTACCGATATCCGCCACCGATATCTGCCGGAACAGTTCACCAAAACCATCGACCTGCTTATCCAGCAAGCAACTCACCGCTTCGGGCGTGCTGTCACGACCGGTAAACCCGGTACCGCCAGTGATCAGCACCACTTGCACGACTTCATCGGCAATCCAGTTGGCCACTTGCGCACGAATTTTGTAGAGATCATCTTTGAGCAATACACGGGCCGCCAGGTTATGACCGGCAGCGCTCAAGCGGTCAACGAAGACCTGGCCTGAGGTATCGGTTTCCAGGGTACGGGTATCGCTGACAGTCAGCACCGCGATGTTGAGCGGTGCGAAAGGTACATCAGCCTTGGCTTTCATAGGCTCGTCCAGTTGTAGGAGAAACAGCCCGGTGTTATATCACAGCGCCTCATTTTTTCGCCGCCCCCATGGAGAAGTGCAATGACCTCGGATACACCTTTGGCGCCGTGCTCCATTTTGCTCCTGGCGGGCGGGCGTGGCCAACGCATGGGCGGTCGGGACAAAGGTTTGCTGGAATGGCACGGCGAGCCCCTGATCGCGCATCTGCACCGCAAGACCCGTCTGCTGAGCGATGATCTGATCATCTCCTGCAACAGAAACCTGGAGAAATATGCGCCTTATGCGGATCAACTGGTCCATGACGATGAAGGCGACTTTCCGGGGCCATTGGCGGGTATTCGCGCAGGCCTGAAGGCCGCCCGCCACACGCACCTGCTGGTATTGCCCTGCGATGTGCCACGCATCGATGCGGTGCTGCTCCAGAACATGCGTGAAACTGCCGCGCAGCATCCGGACAAACCGTTGATGCTGCGCCATGGAGAACACTGGGAACCTTTGCTATGCATGATTCCCGTCGTTCTTTCAGGGGCTTTCGAGACGGCCTGGAACGAAGGCGAGCGCAGCCCGGGCCGACTGATGCGCACATTGGGCGCCATGGCCCTGCAGTGCCCCGACAACGACCCTCGCCTGGCCAACCTCAATACGCCGGAACTGTTAAGCACGCATCACACTGTGTCAGACTGACGCTCGAAGGAACTTGCACGCGCTGCATACGTCTCAAGCTCAGTATTCAAAAGATTTTCCATTCGGAGACACACCCATGACCCAACGGACCCTCGCCACTTTCATGCTCGCACTGGGCCTTGCGACCCTCGCCGGTTGTGCATCGCCTTCAGTGATCACCTTGAATGACGGTCGAGAAATCCAGGCCGTCGACGCGCCTAAGTACGATCAAGAGTCGGGCTTTTACGAGTTCGAACAGCTGGATGGCAAACACATCCGTATCAACAAGGATCAGGTTCGTACCGTTAAAGAGTTGTAATCTTTGCGGCGACCATCGGATACAGAAAAGCCCGCTTTTAAAGCGGGCTTTTTCGTGGCTGAAGCAAAGCAGGTTTGCCTGTAATCACCACTCCAGGGTGATTGTGCTTTCGAACTCTCTTTCCTGCCCCGTAACCGGATCAACAAATCGCAATCCCTGGGCCAACAGCTTCAAGGGGTTGGCATAGTCGTCTTCTACGTCCTTGAGCACCCGCGGATAGAACGGGTCATTGCAGATGCCAGCCCCCAGGGCCGCCATGTGCACTCGCAACTGATGTTTCTTGCCCGTTACCGGGTAAAGCGCATAGCGCCAGAATTCACCGTTTTTTTCCCTGACCTCGACAGCCGTCTCGGTATTGCTGACGCCCGGACCTTCCTGCATGCGAAAGAACGGCTCGCCATCGATGAGTCGACTTTTATGAACCATCGGAAAGGTCAGTTCAGGCAATGCCCGGGCGATTGCTTCGTAGCGTTTTTCGATCTGGCGTGTAGGAAACAATGACTGATACGCTGACCGACTCTGAGGATTGGCTGAGAACAGCACCAGCCCTGCCGTATGCCGGTCAATACGATGCAAAGGCACCAGATGCGGGTTATCCAGTCGCCGGATCAGTCGTCGCAGCAATGTCTGCTCCACATACTCCCCAGCCGGCGTCACCGGCAGGAAGTGCGGTTTGTCCGCCACCACCAGATGCTCGTCGGCATAGAGGATCGACTCCACCACCGGGATCGGTTTTTCGTCCGGTACTTCACGAAAATAATGAATCCGCAGACCTTCCTTGTAAGGCAGATCCAGGGCAATCGGCATGCCTTGCCCATCGAGGACACGACCGCGAGCAATTCTGTCCAGCCATTGCTCACGACCGATGGCGCTGAAGTGTTCGCACAGGCAATCGAATACGGTCTGCCACGGACCAGGCGGCAGATAGAGCGTGCTGGCCTGGTTGTGCGCAGCAGAAAAAGATGAAGTGGACATACGAAAAGCTCTAACCCTCAATGCAGGGCAGCATTATCCAACAGTGGCCGGAACGAACCTAGAAGAGAATCCTCAGGCCGGTATCGACTGGGTTCGAGCGGCCGCTTCGGTGAACTCCTTGAGCCAGCGCAGCACATCGACCGCTTCCCAGCGACCCGGATCATAAAGCGCATACAACAACCCCTGATAGCCCACGACATCGAGCTGCCGGTGATAACCCGCACGCTGGAACAAGGCTTCGATTTCGGCGAAACAGGTATTGAAATGCAGTTTGTTGAAAGGCGTTTTTCCTTCCGTGACCAGACCATCCAGACGCAATTCGAGAACCGCCTCGCGCACCACGTCCGCCGACATCCGGTTCACGCTGTTCTTCAATTGTTCGACATTGACCACATTTCATCCCTCTGACGTCCGGGATCATCTGCCCAAACCCGAACAGGGAGAAGCATGGCAGGCAATCCGAATAACTGTATGCACATACAGTAACCGAATAACCAACCTTTCGCCAACGAATGAAACGAGGATCGCGACAGATGGGGGCATCGCCAGCAGTGTCAGGATTCGCGCAGGAACGCCACCACCTGCTCGGCACTAAACGGCCAGCCCAGTTCAGCGCCGGTATCGACCCGACGCAACACCGGAATACGCAGGCTGTAGGCTTCGAACCAGGTTTCATCGTCAGCGATATCCACCAGCTCCACCAACAGACCACGCTCGACAAACTCCATCAGCATGGCTTCGGCGACTTCACAAAGATGGCAACCAACGGTGCCGAACAGCTGACATTCAGGAGGCATGACGACAAGACCAAACGAGTAAGCGCTCATTCTAGGCCCACCATCAAACGCAGTCGAGCCGACGTCCGAGCAACGGTGATTTGAAGAGTTTTCGGCAAAATTCTGACGCAAATCATTTGCGTCGCCGGTCATTTGCGCGATGCTCGCGTCTTTTTTGCCTCTACGCTTGAGTAGCCATAACCCTCACCGGAGTTTTTTGTGTTTGCCAACTTGTTGATCATCCTCGCCTCCTCCCTGGTGGTGATTGCACTGTTCCAGCGCCTGCGTTTGCCACCGGTGTTGGGCTACTTGTGCGTAGGGCTGATGATCGGGCCGACAGCGTTCAACTGGGTGAATGAAAACGAAGACTTGCCCGATCTGGCTGAATTGGGCGTGGTGTTCCTGCTGTTCTCCCTGGGGCTTGAGTTTTCCCTGTCGAAGATGCTCGCACTGCGCCAGGTGGTGTTTGGCCTGGGCAGCCTGCAAGTGCTGGGGTCCGGGATCTTGCTGGGGGCATTGCTGATGCTGTTCGGCATGCCGATCACACCGGCCCTTTTACTCGGTGCTGGCCTGGCGCTGTCGTCTACCGCCATTGTCAGCAAGGAATTGAGCAGCCTCGGCGAAATATTCAGCCGTCACGGCCAGAATGCCATCGCCGTGCTGTTGTTCCAGGACGTGATTGCGGTGTTGCTGCTGACGCTTGTGCCGGTGTTCGCCGGCAGCAGCGACCAGGCCTGGTATTGGGCACTGCCGCTGACGCTGGCCAAGACCCTGGTGCTGTTCGTCGGTTTGCTGCTGGTCAGTCGCTGGTTTCTGCCACGGCTGTTCCATGAAGTCGCCGCGGCCCGGTCCGCGGAGCTGTTCGTGCTGTTGGCACTGGTGATTGTTCTGCTGACGGCCTGGCTGACTCACCTGCTCGGCCTCTCCCCTGCCCTGGGCGCCTTTCTCGCTGGCATGCTGCTGGGCGAAAGCCACTACCGACATCAGATCGAGGCCGACATCCGTCCATTCCGCGACATCCTGCTCGGAGTGTTCTTCGTCAGTATCGGCATGCTGATCGACTTGCGCCTGTTTGCCAGCCACGGCCTGTTGATTCTCGGTCTGACGTTGGGGTTGCTGCTGATCAAGGGCACCCTGGTCGCACTGCTGGTCAAATGGCGCGGCAGCGATGGCGAAACCGCCTGGCGCAGCGGCCTGGCATTGGCCCAAGGGGGTGAGTTCTGTTTTGCCCTGATGGCGCAGATGCAACAGAACAAATTGATGCCCGCCGACCTCGGCGGCCTGCTGCTGGCCGCCACGTTCTGCTCGATGCTGGTAACGCCTGTACTCCTGCGCGCCGCTCCCCGCATCGCCATGCGTCTGCACCGCAAACCCAACAAAGCAGCCGAACTCGAAGAAATCAGCGCGCTCAACGCCGGCCTGCACAATCACGTGGTGATCTGTGGCTACGGCCGCGTCGGTCAATCCATCGGGCGTTTCCTGCGTCATGTTCAGCAACCGTACATCGCGTTGGACACCGATCCGGTGCGGGTCCAGGAAGCCGTGGTCAATGAAAGCAGTGTGCACTACGGCGACTCACGCCGCGGCGAGCTGCTGATCGCGATAGGGCTGGAGCGCGCAAGACTGTTGGTGGTTGCCGTGGACAAGACGGACATCGCCCTGCTGATTCTCAAGGAAGCACGGCGGTTCAACCCGACCGTGCCGATCCTGGTGCGCACCCGGGATGACAGTCAGTTGGCCGAGTTGAAGGCGGCCGGCGCCAGCGAAGTCGTACCCGAGTTGCTGGAGTCCAGCCTGATGCTCGCCTCCCACGCGCTGATCATGCTAGGCATACCCGGCCAGCAGGTGCAGGACCGGGTCGACCAGGTACGGCATGACCGCTATCGCCTGCTGCACGACTTTTACCCCGGCGCCGACGATGAAGAACGCTGATTCAATCCTGGCTCACGGCGCCGATCTTGTGCACCGACAAGTCCGCGCCGTAATACTCTTCTTCCTGGCTCAGGCGCAGGCCATGGACCGCCTTGATCGCGCCATACACGGCAAAACCACCGGCCAGCGCCACGACTACCCCCAAAGAAGTGCCGATCAACTGACTGATCAGGCTCACGCCCCCCAAACCACCCAAAGCGATTTGCCCGAAGATGCCGCAAGCGATCCCGCCCCAGACACCACACAGCCCATGCAAAGGCCAGACACCCAGCACATCGTCGATACGCCATTTGCCTTGAGCTGCGGTAAAGCACCAGACAAACAGTGCTCCGGCGATGGCGCCGGTCACCAATGCGCCCACCGGGTGCATCAGATCCGAACCGGCGCAGATCGCCACCAATCCGGCCAACGGGCCGTTATGCAGGAAGCCCGGGTCATTGCGCCCGACGATCAACGCCGCCACCGTGCCGCCGACCATGGCCATCAACGAATTCACCGCCACCAGCCCGCTGACTCCTTGCAGGGTCTGGGCGCTCATCACGTTGAAACCGAACCAGCCGACGATCAGGATCCACGACCCCAACGCCAGGAAGGGAATGCTCGACGGCGCGAATGCCACCAGTCGCCCGTCGCGATAACGACCTTGCCTCGGCCCCAGCAGCAACACCGCCGCGAGTGCCAGCCAGCCGCCCATGGCGTGAACCACCACGGAGCCGGCGAAGTCATGGAAACTGGCGCCAAAACGTGCCAGCAACCAGGCTTGCAGACCGAAGTTGCCGTTCCAGACCACGCCCTCGAAGAAGGGGTAGATAAACGCCACGATCAGCGCCGTCGCGCACAACTGCGGGACGAACCGGGCGCGTTCGGCGATGCCTCCGGAAATAATCGCCGGTATCGCCGCGGCAAAGGTCAGCAGAAAGAAAAACTTCACCAGCCCATAGCCATGATCGGCGGTGATCACCGCCGCCGGTTGCATGAAACTGACCCCATAGGAAATCCAATAGCCTATAAAGAAGTAGGCCAGGGTCGAAATGGCGAAGTCGCTGAGGATCTTCGACAAGGCGTTGACCTGATTTTTTTGGCGAACCGTACCGACCTCAAGAAAGGCGAAACCGGCGTGCATGGCAAGAACCATGACCGCACCGATAAGTATGAACAACGTGTTGGAGCTATGGACCAGACTGTCCACAGCACTTTGCAGATTTTCCATGGATTGGCAGACCTGAAGGCTGAAAAAAAGCACCAAAGCAGTTCGCACAGATGGTCGACGCACCAAGTTGCAGCTCATCCAGACCGCAACGCTGATCCGGATGAACCGCTTTGGCGCACAAGACCGCCGCCTCTGCGCGAGTTTTGATTGTTTGAGTCAGGGGTTTCCTGAAATCATGCCCGGCAACAGCGCAATAGCGCCGGCTGACGCACCACGACGTAGCAAAAGATGTACCAGTCATTTGTACTGAACCTTCGCGCAAGGCTCATACTCGAACGCTTCAGAAGCCACTTACGGAGATCACCAATGGCACGCACCAAGGCAAAGACTGCTCAAGAAATTCTGATGGAAGATTTTCAGACACTGGTCAGCGACACCGAGCGGTTGCTGGAACACACCGCCTCCCTGGCCGGTGATCAGGCCGATGAGCTGCGCGAGCAGATTCGCGACAGCCTGCTGCGTGCCCGGGAAACCCTGAAGCTGACCGAAGACGCCCTGCACGAGCGCGGCAAAGCGGCTGTCGCCGCCACGGAAGATTACGTCCAGGCCAACCCATGGCAATCTGTCGGGATCGCAGCCGGCGTGGGTTTCCTGATTGGTCTGCTGGCCACTCGGCGCTGATATGGCGATCGATGAATCCGGCTCGTCCGCGACGGGCACCCGCTCTTCATCGCGGCGCCTGGGTGCCGCATTTCTTGGATTGCTGCACAGCCATGTCGAACTGTTCGGCATCGAGCTACAGGAGCAAAAAGCACGCACCGTAAGCCTGTTGCTGTTTGCCGGCCTGACGCTGGTCTTTGCCTTGTTGTTGCTGGTGGGGTTGTCGACGCTGGTGTTGATCCTGTTTTGGGACACCTATCGCCTGGCGGCAATCATCGGGCTCTGTGTGTTCTACACCCTCGCAGCGTTGTTCTGCGCAATGCGCTTGAGGGCGGCGATTTTCGATGAGTCCTCGCCCTTCCATGGCACTCTGGAAGAACTGGCCAACGATCGGGAGCGCCTGTTGCCATGAACCTGCCTGAACTTCCCCGTAACAGCTCGCGCACGGAAATGCGCAAGGCGCTGATCCGCCTGCGCATGGAAATGCATCGCCAGGAAATTCGCCACGAATCCCAACAACTGCTGCAGCCCCTGCAACGGGTGCGTGGCATGACGCAGAACTTGCAAGACGGTTTCGGCATCAAACACGCCCCGCTCTGGGGCATCGCGGCCGTGATCGGGTTGGGCTTTCTGACCGGCAAGGGTGCCAAGGGCGGAGGTATCGGCAGCCTGACCAAGCTGGTTAGCCTGGGCGCTGCATTGGGGCCACTGATCAAGTTGGTCATGCAGAGCGCTTCGCGCAAAAACTAATCAGTTTTGTCTGGCTGCATTCTTGCAATACCACCGGGATTAACCTCTTTATCGAGAGGTTGATCCTGCGTGCCTACCTGGCGACCAGGTTTTATCCAGAACAACACCTTACTAAGGAGGCCTCGTGATCGACGGGCAACCGCTCGCCTGTTTTCAGCCATTCATCGATACCGCCACAGGCCGTATCGCGGGTGTCGAAGCGCTGGGCCGACTGCGCCAGGCCGATGGTCAACTGACCTCGGTAGGTGCGCTGTTCGCCGATCCGCGAACCCCGGCCATCGCCCTGCGACGTCTCGATCGCCAGATTCGCGACAACGCCCTGAGCCGTCTGCATGAAGCGCCCGCGGACTGGTTTCTCAGCCTGAACATCTCACCCCGCTGGATCAGCCGCTTGCGCCGGGACCAGGCACTGCCTAGCCTCAAGCAACTGAGCAGGCATGGTGTCGACGCACAGCGAATCGTCTTCGAGATCACCGAACTGGGCGGCGACAGCCAGCGTCTGGCTGAAGTCGTGGCCCGCTACCGGCAAGCCGGGGCGCGGATCGCCATCGATGATTTCGGTGCCGGTTACTCTCAACTCGATCGCGTGCTGGCCCTGCAACCGGACATTCTCAAGCTCGACATGCGGCTGTTCCAGGCCGCCGCGTTGGGCGGTCCCAGCAGCGATG
The DNA here is from genome assembly GCF_024749225.1 of Pseudomonas sp. B21-019. Taxonomy (NCBI): domain Bacteria; kingdom Pseudomonadati; phylum Pseudomonadota; class Gammaproteobacteria; order Pseudomonadales; family Pseudomonadaceae; genus Pseudomonas; species Pseudomonas sp. B21-019. The sequence goes on along the minus strand of NZ_CP087193.1, from coordinate 1,859,052 downwards.
TGGTCAAGGCACTGGCGCAAATGGCGGAAAAAACCGGGTGCTGGATCATCGCCGAAGGCGTGGAAACCGAAGCGCAACTGAATTTTGCCCTGGAGTGCGGCTCACGCTACGTACAGGGCTTTCTGTTCGCCCGAGCGCAAGCGGATTTCTTCGCCACCGACGCCTTTGTCGAGCGCTTCGCGCAACTGCGCCAGCGTTACGTTCAGCAAAAGCTGACTGAACGCGCTCGCCTGATGATCATGCGCCAGCAACTCAGCGAACTAATGGCCATCCTGCAAGCCTGGGCTCAAGCCGGCGCGCCCCTAAGCGCCTTGCCGCAACTCCAGGCGTTTCCCTGGCTGCTGCGTTTTTATCAGTGCGACCGCCACGGCACGCAACTAACCCCCAACCTGGAATGGCGCAACAACGGCTGGGAAGCTGATAACCGCTACCTGGGCCATAACTGGTCATGGCGCCCCTATTTCTATCACTTGCTGGCTGAGGGTTGGGATGAGCGCCGTCTGACGCTTTCCAACACTTACCGCGACGCCACCAGCAATCAGTACTGCCTCACTGCGGGGCAGTTTTTCGATAACGGCGAACGGCTACTGCTCATCGATATCGACGCCGCGGGGTTGTAGTTCTCCTTGCAGGTACCGGCGCGAAACGGGAAGCTAGGGGTTCAGTCACCTGACGGAGAAACCAGCCTTGGATTGGCACACCCTGCTTACCCGCGAACGCCTCGGAAAACCTGTGCACAGCCCGGAAGAACTCGGCCGCAGTCCTTTCCATAAAGACCACGACCGGATCATTTTCTCGGGCGCGTTTCGCCGTCTCGGGCGCAAGACCCAGGTTCACCCGGTCTCCAGTAACGATCACATTCACACGCGCCTGACCCACTCGCTGGAAGTCAGCTGCGTCGGCCGTTCGCTGGGCATGCGCGTCGGTGAAACCATCCGCAGCGCCCTGCCCGACTGGTGCGAACCGAGCGACCTGGGGATGGTGGTGCAATCGGCTTGCCTGGCCCATGACATCGGCAATCCGCCCTTCGGCCACTCCGGCGAAGACGCGATCCGCCACTGGTTCCAGCAGGCCGCCGGCCGTGGCTGGCTGGATGCCATGAGCGAAGCCGAACGCAACGACTTCCTCAACTTCGAGGGCAATGCCCAAGGTTTCCGGGTGCTCACCCAGCTTGAATACCATCAGTTCGAAGGAGGCACCCGGCTGACCTATGCCACCCTGGGCACCTACCTGAAATACCCGTGGACGGCCCGGCACGCCGACTCACTGGGCTACAAGAAGCACAAGTTCGGCTGCTACCAGAGTGAACTGCCGCTGCTGGAACAGATCGCTCATAAACTCGGCCTGCCCCAACTGGAAGAACAGCGCTGGGCGCGCCATCCGCTGGTGTATCTGATGGAGGCCGCCGACGACATCTGCTACGCGCTGATCGATCTGGAAGATGGCTTGGAGATGGAGCTGCTGGAGTACGCCGAAGTCGAGTCCCTGCTGCTGGACCTGGTGGGCGACGATCTCCCGGAAACCTATCGCCAGCTCGGTCCACAGGATTCGCGGCGGCGCAAACTGGCGATTCTGCGGGGTAAAGCCATCGAACACCTGACCAACGCAGCAGCCCGAGCCTTTGTCGAGCAACAGGACGCACTGCTGGCCGGCACGCTGCCGGGCGACCTTGTCGAACACATGCATGGCCCGGCCAAACGCTGCGTCTTGAATGCCAAGGACATGGCACGCAAAAAAATCTTCCAGGACAAGCGCAAGACGCTCCACGAAATCGGCGCCTACACCACCCTGGAAATCCTGCTCAATGCTTTTTGCGGCGCAGCATTGGAGCAGCACAACGGTCGTACGCCCTCCTTCAAGAACCGGCGCATACTCGACCTGTTGGGCAACAATGCACCCGATCCCCATGGCCCGTTGCACACCTCGTTCTTGCGCATGATTGATTTCATCGCCGGCATGACCGACAGCTATGCCGGTGAAATGGCGCTGGAAATGACCGGTCGTTCAAGCCACGGATAACAGCGCATCGATCAGCCGCGTCAGCGACGTCTGAACGGCTGATCGAGTGTCTAGACATTCATCTGTATTTCAACATCGACAGAATCGCCCTACACCTTGTGCAGAGCTGACTGATCGATTGTTCGGCCATCTCGCGAAACAATTGCACACCCACTGCTCGACAGATGACGCATGAAAACTCCTACGTTCAAACACGATTGGCACATATTGCTGGTGGAAGATCATCCGTTTCAGCTGAGAGCGACTCAATACCTGCTCGAGAGTTACGGCTTCACCCAACTGACCACCACTGACAGTGCCGAAGGCGCCTTGCAACAAATGCTCAAGGCTGCGCAACCGTTCGATATTCTTCTGTGCGACCAATGCCTGCCCGACCTTCCCGGTCTTGATTTGATCGAGCTCGCCAGTCACCGGGGAATGATCAGACAGGCAATACTGCTGAGCAGCCTGACATCCGCCGAACTGGAAAAACTTAAAACAGTAGCCTACGAACACGGACTTCCCTTGCTGGGTTACTTGATCAAGCCATTGAAACAATCAGACTTTAGAAGCTTGTTGACCTTAGCCTCACAATAAAACAGGCCAATCCCCACACACTAAAACCACATCCAAAACACAGATTAAAACTTATAACCCAACGCTTTCACCCTCTTGACTACATCATCCAAACTTTACCCCTTCCTCATTCAAAACCTAGTTGGTACGTAGTCCGTTTCTTTTTCAATTGTAGGACTTTTCCTATATTGCTGCTATCGACTTGTCAGTCCATGCGCCCCCTCAACTACTGAGCTAAGGTGCGCGCTTTATTTGTGCACGTATGGGATTTGATTATGAACTCCGTTTTTATTGTCGACGATCACCCTGTCATCCGCCTTGCCGTTCGAATGCTGCTGGAACATGAAGGTTACAAAGTCGTCGGTGAAACTGACAATGGTGTCGATGCCATGCAGATGGTGCGCGAATGCATGCCCGATCTGATCATCCTCGACATCAGCATTCCCAAACTGGATGGGCTGGAAGTGCTCTCCCGTTTCAACGCAATGAGCACGCCATTAAAAACACTGGTGTTAACTGCACAATGCCCGAAACTTTTTGGTATTCGCTGCATGCAGTCAGGTGCATCAGGGTATGTATGCAAACAGGAAGAGCTCAGTGAACTGGTGAGTGCGATCAAAGCAGTATTATCAGGTTACAACTACTTCCCCAGCGAGGCCTTGAACCCGGTTCGTTGTGACGACGCACAGTGGGCGGACCTGGACTTGTTCAAATCCGTAAATGATCGAGAGTTGATGGTATTACAACTTTTTGCCCAAGGTCGCACCAACAAGGAAATTGCCAAGGGCATGTTCCTCAGCAACAAGACTGTCAGCACCTATAAAAAACGACTTATGCAGAAACTCAAAGCCAAATCTCTGGTTGAACTCATCGATATGGCAAAACGTAACGCGTTAGTGTGAGGAACAGGATGCCCAGTCGTTTGAAGGATTTTCCAAGACTCATGATCGCGGCTTTATGCCTGAGTACCCCGGTGCTCGCGGCGCAGACGCCCAGTGAAAACTACACACTGCTCAGTCGCTCAACGACCGGGCACATGGAAGTCCAGCTGGATACCTCACAACGACAATGGGTCAAAGACAAACGTGAATTGATCCTGGGCACGTCAGGCCCGGATTATCCGCCTTTCGACCTGACACTCAGCGGCCACGACTACGAAGGTTTCACCGCCGACTACGCCGGCATCCTCGGCAAGGTTACGGGGTTGCCCGTCAAGGTTCAGCGCTTCGCGTCCCGAGGGGCTGCGATCGAGGCGCTGGAAAAGGGTCAGGTCGACATACTCGGCACCGCCAATGGGTTCGAGGCCGACAATGCCGACATTGCGCTGTCCACACCTTACGCCGTGGATCAACCCGTGCTGGTGACACGGGAAGGAGAAACCAGGTCTCTGACCGATGGTCTTGCCGGCCTGCGGCTTAGCATGGTGTATCACTATCTGCCTCTGGACGAAGTCAGGGCGCTGTACCCCAAGGCAATCATCACCTCCTACCCGTCCTACCAAAATGCAATCAACGCGGTTGCCTTCGACCAGGCCGATGTTTTTCTCGGTGACACCATTTCAACTCATTACATGATCAACAAGGGGTATCTGAACAACATCCGCATGGCCAACTTCGGTAAACACGAAGCCCATGGTTTCAGCTTTGCCGTACAGAAGGGCAACCCGGACCTGCTCGGGATCATCAACGCGGTACTCAAGGCCATCCCCACCAGCGAACGGGAAAACATCGCCAAACGCTGGAGTGCCGGCAGCGACATTCTTCTCACCGATCAAAAACTGCAACTCACCCACCACGAAGAACGCTGGCTGGCGCAACATCCGGTTGTGCGGGTGGTGGTTAATGAAGCGTTTGCGCCGCTGACGTTTTTTGACAGCGACGGCAACTTTCGGGGTGTCACGGCTGACCTGCTCGAACTGATCAGATTGCGCACCGGTTTGCGCTTCGAGATCCAGCGCAGCCGAAGCGATGACGAGATGGTCGAGCAGATCGCTAACCAGCAGGCCGACCTGATCGCCGCCCTGCTCCCCAGCGCACAGCGTGAAACGATGTTGAACTTCAGCCGCCCGTATCTGGAAAACTCCTTTGTCCTGCTGACACGCAAAGCGGCCGACAGCCCGACCAACCTCAACCAGCTGCAGGACAAACGCCTGGCCATTGCCCAGGGCAATCCACTGGTGGATTACCTGCGCAGAGAGTTTCCGCGGATCAACCTGGTTGAAACTCCAGACACCTTCAGTGCCGTGGAGTTGCTCGCCGAGGGTAAGGCAGAAGGTGCGGTGAACTCATTGGTGATCGCCAACTACTTCATCTCATCGCGGATCTTCGAGCGGACACTTCAGATCACCACCACCATCGGCACCCAACAGGCGGCATTTTCCCTGGCGACCGGGCGCGACGCCAAAGAACTGAATGCCATCCTCGACAAGGCGCTGTTGAGCATCACACCGGAAGAGCTGGGCATCATCAACAACCGCTGGCGTGGCTATTCGGCGGCCTCGCAAAGTACCTGGCGCAACTATCACCGAGTGTTCTATCAGATCGTTACCGGCGCGGGTGTACTGCTGCTGATATCCGTTGCCTGGAATGCCTATATGAGACGCCAGATAAAACAGCGGCAGGCGGCGAAAGAACGTGCCGATGAAGCCAACCGGGCTAAAAGCACCTTTCTGGCAACCATGAGCCATGAGATCCGCACGCCGATGAACGCGATCATCGGCATGCTGGAGCTGACACTCAAACGTATTGATCCTGACCATCCGGATCGACCGGCCATCGACGTCGCGTATCACTCGGCAAAAGACCTGTTGGAACTGATCGGGGACATTCTCGACATTGCGCGCATCGAATCCGGACGTCTGAGCCTGAGCCCGGAGCGTGTCAATCTGGCTGAAACCGTAGCCTCGGTGATGCGGATCTTCGACGGGCTGGCCCGGCAAAAAAATCTCGGACTGCACCTGGCATTCAACCCTGCCAAACCTGCGACCGATGTCCTGTTGGACCCGATGCGTTTCAAACAGGTGCTGTCCAACCTGGTCAGCAATGCAATCAAGTTTACGCAACAGGGTCAGGTCAGGATCAGCCTCGAGTTGCAACCGACCGACGGACCCGACCGCGTGCAGCTGCAGTTGCTGGTTGAGGACAGTGGCGCCGGGATCAGCGAGCAGGATCAGCAGCGACTGTTCGAGCCTTTCGTCCAGGCCAATAACTCCAGCCAGTTAGCCAGGGGCGGTGCGGGGCTGGGCCTGGTGATCAGCCGCAATCTGTGCGAAATGATGGGCGGCAACCTGCAATTGAGCAGCCAGCCCGGGGTCGGCACTCAAGTTCGGGTTTCGCTGAATCTGGCAACCCTGCCGCCTGTACAGATGCCGGAAATTGCCGAGCCACCGATTCACCAGAGCGCAGCCCCCTTGAACGTTCTGGTGGTCGACGATCACCCGGCCAATCGCTTGCTCATGTGCCAGCAACTGGAGTTTCTGGGGCATCGGTTCAAGGTCGCAGCGGATGGCGAGGCGGGATTGCAGACGTGGAAAGATCAGCCATTCGACCTGGTGATTGCCGATTGCAACATGCCGATCATGAATGGATATGAGATGGCTCGTGCCATTCGCCAACATGAACAGCGCATGCAGCGCCCTGCCTGTACCGTTCTGGGTTTCACCGCTAATGCGCAACCGGAGGAAAGACAACGCTGCAAACAAGCCGGGATGGACGATTGCCTGTTCAAACCTCTCAGCCTGACAGCCTTGAGCCAATGGATCGAAGGCATTGCACCGACGGTCCGCGACCCGGCGTTCAGTCTGGAGGGGCTGCACCTGTTGACCGGTGGCAATCCGGCACTGAACCGGCGATTGTTGACCGAGCTGCTGAATAGCAACCACCTGGATCGGCAAACGCTGCTGACGTTGTCCCGGTCAAACGACCGGCAGTCACTCCTCGACATTGCCCACAAAATCAAGGGAGCGGCGCGAATCGTCCAGGCCTCCCGACTGATCGACAGTTGCGAGGCGCTCGAAAAGGCCTGCAATAACAGGCCCCACCACGATCAAGTGGCTGATTGCAGCAAGTCCATGGAGCGCGCCATGCTCGAACTGGATCAAGCGTTGCAACAACAGCTCGCACGACACGACAAACAGCAGAATGACGGAGCGTTAACTATGCTGGAAGGCTGAGCAGTGTGTTCATTGTCATGGAGAAAGCTGCAATGCCCAGCCCACTGCGCCCGGACCAGCGCCGGTTTCCCCTGCACATCCATATCAGCGTGATGTTCACGTTCCTGCTGTTGCTGACCGGGGTGGTGCTGGGCATTTTCAACTATCGGCAAACCACCCGGATCATTCTTTCCAGCAGTGAAAAGCTCTTCAACCGCATCGAGCAGGATGTCCGTCTGGACCTGCATCGCACCTATGAGCCGATTCGTCATCTGCTGAGCCTGCTGGCGGACAATCCGGCAACCCAGGCACCCGACCTTGAGCAACGCCTGGCGTTGCTCAAGCCCTTCAGTCAATCGCTCACGGACAACCCCGATCTGGCCTCGCTGTACCTGGGCTACAGCAATGGTGACTTCTTCATGGTTCGCCCCCTGCGCAGCGTCGCCCTGAAAACGCAGCTCAAGGCACCGGACACCGCGGCGTATCAGGTATGGAGCATCGAGCATCCAGGCGGCGGTCAGGTCCGCTCCCAATCCTTGTTTTTCGATCAGAAGCTGGCCCTCGTCAGCCGCCTGGACAACCCCGACGAAATCTACGATCCACGCACCCGCGCCTGGTTCTCCAGCGCCCGCAGCGACCGTGATCAGATCACCACCGAGCCCTACCTGTTTTTCTCCACCCACAATGTCGGCACAACCCTGGCGCGGCGCAGTGGTGAGCAAGCGGTGATGGGTGCCGACCTTACACTGGCGGAACTGTCGGCTACCCTGGCCAAACATGTGGTGACGCCCGGCACCGAAATTGTGCTGCTCGATGCCGAGGGCAATGCCGTCGCCTACCCCGACAGCAGCAAACTGATCGTCGACGACCAGACAGCCCGGCTGATCAAAGCCGCCGACCTGAGCCCCAGCCTCGCGGCCCTGCTCACCAGTCCCCCTGAGATCAATCGCCTGAACGCCGCGGGTCGTCAATGGATCGTGGCGCGCAGCAGCATGCAGGAGGGTGGGCCCCAGGGGCTGCAACTGGCGCTGCTGGTGCCAGAGGACGAATTGCTCGTCGATGCCTACCGCATGCGCTGGCAAGGCGCGCTGATTACCCTGGCAACGCTGCTGTTGTGCCTGCCCATGGGTTGGCTGACCTCGAGGGTCCTGGTCACCCCCCTGCGCGCGCTGGTGCGGGAAGCCGATGCGATTCGTAGTTTCGATTTCAATTTTCCGGCCAGCCGTCGCTCGCCGGTGCTGGAAGTCGACCAACTGAGCGTCTCGATGGCGCGCATGAAAGACACCCTGGCGAGTTTTTTCCGGATCACCGACAGCCTGAGCGCCGAAACCCGTTTCGCCCCCTTGCTGCAACGGGTGTTGTTTGAAACCGTGCAGATCGGCCAGGCCCAGGCCGGTCTGATCTACCTGCGCGAAGGTGATGAAAATCGCGTGGAGCCTCATGCGCTGGTCATCAACGGCAGTTCACAGGCCTTGCCGTCATTCGACATTCAAGGACACGTACCCCAGGATCCGCAGAGCCCTCAGTGGATGCAAACACTGTCGACCGCCGACAATGTCGTCACCTCCCTGGGCTTCGAACAGGCGGGGGATCTGCAGAAAGTCTTGCTCGCGCTGGAGTGCCCGCGGGTTCATCTGGTCGGTATTCGACTACACAATCGCCATAACGAAACCGTGGGGCTGCTGGTCCTGCTGCTGGCCGACAGCGGCACACAAGACGACCTGGAAAAACTGCGCCCGGATCGCATCGCGTTTCTCCAGGCGGTGTCTGGCGCGGCCGCCGTGAGTATCGAAAGTCAGCGCCTGCAAGCCAGGCAAAAACAGCTGCTGGACTCATTCATTCAGCTGCTGGCCGGCGCAATCGATGCCAAGAGTCCCTACACCGGCGGGCACTGCCAGCGAGTACCGGTACTGACGCTGATGCTGGCACAGGCGGCCGCTGCCAGTCAGGCCCCGGCCTTCCGTAGCTATCAGCCCAGCGAAGATGAATGGGAGGCGTTGCACATCGCCGCCTGGCTGCATGATTGCGGCAAGGTCACCACCCCTGAATACGTGGTCGACAAAGCCACGAAACTTGAGACCCTGTACGACCGCATCCACGAAATCCGCACCCGTTTCGAAGTCCTCAAGCGTGATACCTGGATCAATTATTGGCAGGCCATCGCCCTGGGGGGTGACGAGTCGCATCTGGCGCAATTGCGCAATGCGAGCCTGGCGGCGCTGGATGATGATTTCGCGTTCGTGGCGCGCTGCAACCTGGGCAGCGAGGCCATGGCCGAGGCCGATCTGCAGCGGCTGAACACCATCGCCCAACGTACCTGGAGCCGAACCCTGGATGATCGGCTTGGCGCTTCGTGGGAAGAGAACCGTCGCCAGGCCCGGACTCCGGCGCCGACCCTGCCGGTCAGCGAGCCGCTGTTGGCGGATAAACCCGAGCATCTGCTCGAGCGCGCCGACAGCGAACTGATCCCGGACGACAATCCCTGGGGATTCAAGCTCGACGTGCCGCGATACAAGTACAACCGGGGCGAACTTTACAACCTGAGCATCGTCCGAGGCACCCTGACCCGCGAGGAGCGTTACATCATCAATCACCACATGGTGCAGACGATCCTGATGCTCAGTCACCTGCCCTTCCCCGGTCACCTCAATAACGTCGCGGAAATCGCCGGCGGCCACCACGAAAAAATGGACGGCACCGGTTATCCCAAACGCTTGAAGCGCGAAGACATGAGTCTGCCGGCGCGGATGATGGCGATTGCCGACATTTTCGAAGCGCTGACCGCCGCCGATCGCCCCTACAAGAAAGCCAAGTCCTTGAGCGAAGCGCTGGGCATCATGGCCACCATGTGCCGTGACGCCCACATCGACGCTGAATTGTTCGGGCTGTTCATCAACGACGAAATCTACTTGCAGTACGCCAGCCAATTCCTGGAGCCACAACAGATCGATGCCGTTGACCCGACAAGCCTGCTGATCAAGGCCGGCTTGAAAGCCTGATCAGCAGTCGGTCAGACGCAGGAAAATCGCCGCCAGTTGCTCGATACCGGCCTGATCGTCAACGGTAAAACGCGCCAGTTTCGGACTGTCGAGGTCCAGCACGCCGATCAGTCGACCGTCCTTGACCAACGGCACGACGAGTTCACTGTTCGATGCGCTGTCGCAAGCGATGTGGCCGGGAAATGCGTGTACGTCTTCGACCCGCTGGGTCTGCAAGGTGGCGGCGGCAGCCCCGCACACGCCGCGACCGAATGGAATCCGTACGCAGGCGATCTGCCCCTGAAACGGGCCAAGCACCAGTTCTTCGTTGCGATTAAGGTAGAAACCGGCCCAGTTCAGGTCATCGAGCTGGTTGAACAGAAACGCGGAAAATTGCGCGGCGTTGGCGATAAAATCACGCTCGTCCGCCAGCAACGATTCCAGCTGTGCCCATAGCATGCCGTAGCCTTCAAGGCCCTGGCCGCTCTTTTGTAAATCGATCATGCCTTTTGCTCCAACAGCTTCAGCCCGACCCAATAGCGGGCAAATTGATACGCGCAACGTCCGTTGCGATTACCCCGGCCCGTGGCCCAGCGCACCGCGAGGATGTCCAACTCTTCGTCACGCTGCCACTTGAGACCGGCCTTGTCGGCCAATTGGCCGATCCAGTGCTCGACGACGTTGAGGAAATGTTCCTGAGTAAACGGATAGAACGACAGCCACAGGCCAAAACGGTCCGACAGTGCGATCTTGTCTTCCACCGCCTCATTGGGATGGAGCTCGCCATCGACCCTTTTCCAGTTTTCGTTATCGCTTTCCTTTTCCGGCACCAGATGGCGACGGTTGGAGGTGGCGTACAGCAGAACGTTGTCTGGCGCCTGCTCGAGAGAGCCATCGAGTACGCTCTTGAGCACGCGATAATCGCCCTCGCCCGACTCGAACGACAGGTCATCGCAGAACAGCACAAACCGTTGAGGCAGCTTGGCAATCTGCTCGACCACTCGCGGCAAGTCCGCCAGGTGATCGCGCTCGATCTCGATCAGCCGCAGGCCGTTCCTGGCGTGTTCGGCCAGCAAGGCGCGCACCAGCGACGATTTACCGGTGCCCCGCGAACCCCAGAGCAAGGCGTGATTGGCAGGCATGCCGTCGAGGAACTGTTGAGTATTGCGGCCCAATTGCTCAAGTTGCCGGTCAACGCCGATCAGGTCGGACAGGCGCATGTCGAGGCTGACTTGCAGCGGCAACAGAAAACCGTTGCGACCCTCGCGTTGCCAGCGTGCGGCCAGGCAATGTGTCCAGTCGACCGTTTGCCGAGGCGCCGGCAGCAGCGGTTCGATACGGGCCAGAACGGCATCGGCGCGTTCAAGAAAAGCATTCAATCGGGAATCCACGTCTTCTCCTCGGGCACGTTCACAGTGATGATGGCGGTACAGCGACGAAACACAGCATCCGATGCCCGGCCAACACCCCGTACAGGTGTTTTGCGAGAACATCGGTATCCATTGATGATCGACTATGCTTGAGCAGCGAAGGGAAACGGAAGTGGTTCAACATCCCATGGATATCAAGTTCAGCCAGCGGCTGTCGTACAAGCAAGCCAAGCTTACGGTGCTGGTCGGTTTCATTCTGGGCACGCTGCTCAGCCTTGTGCAAATAGGCATCGATTATGCCAGCGAAGACGCCTCCATCAACCGCGAAATCCTGTCGTTGCTGGAAATCAGCCATAACCCCGCGTCTCGCATCGCCTACAACATCGACGCCGAACTCGCCCAGGAACTGATCCTGGGCCTGCTGCGCTCCCCGGCGATCATCGGCGCGAAATTGACCGACAACAACAATACCGTGCTGGCCAGCGTCAAACGCCCGGGCCTGGAAAACAATTACCGGATGCTCAGCGACTTCCTGTTCGGCGCCAACCGACAGTTTGAAGACCGTCTTTACCTCGACCACTTGCCGGACGAGTCCCTCGGGACCTTGCACCTGGATGTCGATACCTACACCTTCGGCAGTCGTTTCCTGCGCCGGGCCGAAGTGACCCTGCTCAACGGCTTCGCGCGCAGCCTGATCCTCACGGGCATTCTGTTGGCGCTGTTTTACGTGATGCTGACCAAACCGCTGGTGCGGGTCATCCGCGAACTCAGTGGTCGGGATCCACGCAGCGCGGAGCCGACCTGGCTGGAGTATCCGGCGGGGCATGAAAACGATGAAATCGGCGTCCTGGTCAAGGTCGCCAATCAACAGTTCGATAACATTGCCACCGAGATCCAGCAGCGGCGCAATGCCGAAAACCGCCTGACCGACTACCTCTCGCAACTGGAAAATATCGTCTCGGCCCGTACGGCGGAACTCAAGGCCATCAACTCGCGGCTCAGCCTGTCCAACGAGGAACTGGAAGTCGCCCGCCGCACCGCCCTGGACATGGCCGAGGCACGCTCGGTGTTCCTGGCCAACATGAGCCATGAAATCCGCACGCCTCTCAACGGCCTGCTGGGGATGATCGCGCTCTCGCTGGACGGCCCGCTCAATGCCGAGCAGCAGCAACAGCTGTCCATCGCCCATGACTCGGGCAAAGTGCTGGTGGAACTGCTCAACGATATTCTCGACCTGTCGAAATTCGATGCCGGCCAGCTGGAACTCGAACACATTCCATTCGACCTCGGCTCGCTGATCGAAGACACCGCCAACCTGCTGTCCCAGAACGCCGCGCCGAGCGTCGAGCTGACGTGCCTGATCGACCCGCAATTTCCCGCGCTGGTACTCGGCGATCCGACCCGGGTCCGGCAGATCGTCAGCAACCTGTTGTCCAACGCCCTCAAGTTCACCCGCTTCGGGCGGGTCGATGTGCGTCTTTCAACGTTCGAAGACGGCGTGCGAATCGAGGTCTGTGACACTGGCATCGGTATCGCCCAGGATGCGCAGGTCAAAATCTTCCAGCCGTTTACCCAGGCTGGTGCCGGCATTACCCGGCAATTCGGCGGTACCGGGCTGGGCCTGGCGCTGACTTATAACCTCTGCGAAGCCATGCAGGGGCGCCTGACGATCAGCTCGGAAGCAGGCTTCGGCAGTCAGTTCTGCGCCGACCTGCCGCTGCCCTGCCACACTCGCGCCATCCCGCCAGCAGCTCTGCAAGGCAACATCGTCGCGATCACGGCCGCCAGCAGCGGACTGGCGGAACTGCTACAGAATCTGTTGCCCGAATGGGGGCTCGGCTATCAACAGCGTTCCATCGATGACCGATTGATCGGCCTGAAACCGGATGTGTTGATCACCGACTGCCCCGAATGCCTGTTTGGCCTGCGCCCTACTTTAACCGCACCGATTCTGTTGGTGACCGCTTACGGCAGTTTCCTGCCCAGCGAGCAAGCCAGCGCCCTGGCACCTTTGCAGCAACAGGCGCGACCGTTGGCACGCAATGCGCTTTACCAGACATTGCGACGGATCCTGCAGCCCGAACTCAACACGATCAACGGTGCCCGGGTCGAAGTCCTCTCACCCCAGCGACGCGGGCGCATCCTGCTGGTGGAGGACAACCCGGTCAATCAGTTGGTGGCCAAGGGCATGCTCGGCAAACTCGGCTGCGAAGTGAGCGTCGCGGCCCATGGCGCCGAAGCCCTGGATCAGCTCGAGCACAGCGAATTCGATCTGGTGCTGATGGACTGCAACATGCCGGTGATGGACGGCTATGAAGCCAGCCGGCAGATCCGTCGTAGCGGGCGCTGGCCACAACTGCCCATCGTCGCCCTGACCGCCAACGCCATGTCCGAAGAACGCGAGCGTTGCCGTGCGGCGGGCATGAGCGACTACCTGGCCAAACCCTTCCGCCGGGAAGAACTGGCGGCCCTGCTCGACTTGTGGATACCCACTACGACAGCAATTTGATGTGCCCCAACAGGTGATCGAGACCATCGCGCAGCTCATTCAGGCGATCCAGATCGACACCGCTATCGCACAACAGACGGGCCTTGAGTGGCCCGACCTGATCGCGCAAGGCCTTGCCGGTGGGCGATAGGCTCAAGTGCACCTCGCGCTCATCGCGCGCCGAACGCTGGCGCTGCACCAGTTGCAGTTGCTCAAGACGCTTGAGCAGCGGCGTCAGGGTCCCGGAATCCAGCGCCAGGCGCTCACCCAGCGCCTTGACCGTTGGCTGCTCCGGCGCCGCCTCCTGCCATTCCCACAGCACCAGCATCGCCAGGTATTGCGGGTAGGTCAGGCCCAGTTGATCGAGCATCGGCTTGTAGGCACGGATCACCGCCCGAGAAGCGGCGTACAGCTTGAAGCAGAGCTGACTGTCAAGCTTCAGCGAATCGACTGACAACGTGTTCATTTGAGCAGGGCTTCGATCTCGCGGCGCAGCGCTTGCGGCTTGGTGGCCGGAGCAAAGCGCTTGACCAGCTGACCGTCCTTGCCGATCAGGAACTTGGTGAAGTTCCATTTGATGCCCTGGGAACCCAATACGCCTGGCGCGCGTTTTTTCAGCTGAACGAACAGCGGATGAGCGCCGGCACCGTTGACTTCGATCTTCTTGAACAGCGGGAAACTCACCCCGTAATTCAACTCGCAGAACTCGGTAATCGCCCCTTCGTTGCCCGGCTCCTGTTGGCCGAACTGATTGCAGGGAAACCCGAGCACCACCAGGCCTTGATCCTTGTAGGTCTTCCACAGTTCTTCGAGGCCTTTGTACTGCGGGGTGAAACCGCATTTGCTGGCGGTGTTGACCACCAGCACCGCTTTACCGGCGAAATCGGCCAGGGTCTTTTGCTCCCCCTTGATGGTGGTGCAAGGGATGCTCAGCAGGTTGTCGCTCATGGCACGAACTCCGAATGAAGGAATATCAAACATAGCGAGCAATTGAATTGTGTGCAATTTAATAAATCAATAACCACCCCCACACGAACACCCCTGTAGGAGCTGCCGAAGGCTGCGATCTTTTGACTTTAGTTTTTAAAAGACAAGATCAAAAGATCGCAGCCTTCGGCAGCTCCTACGCACGCAAATTACATGCGCGACATCAGCAGATTATTCGCGGGGAACGAGGTCCAGGCACACCGAGTTGATGCAATAACGCAAACCGGTTGGCGGCGGACCGTCCGGGAACACATGCCCAAGGTGCGCATCGCATTTGGCGCAGACCACTTCGGTGCGGATCATGCCGTGGCTGATATCACGGATCTCGACCATCGCACTGTCGCCGATCGGCGCATAGAAGCTCGGCCAGCCGCAGCCGGAATCGAACTTGGTTTTGGAGTCGAACAGCGGTGCGTTGCAGCAGATGCAGTGGTAAACACCGTCGGTTTTGGTGCCGTTGTATTTACCGGAGAACGGCCGTTCGGTGCCCTTGAGGCGGCAAACGTTGTACTGCTCCGGATCAAGCATGGCCCGCCATTCTTCCAGGGTTTTTTCCAACTTTTCCATTGATACACCTCAGCAGCTGAAAAAGCCCGATCTGTACCTTTTCCACGGATCGGGCGGCACGTATGATTGCGCCTCGTCAAACGCCAGTCTGGCAGCCAGACCACGCGCATTCAAACGGATTTATGAGTGCCGCCACTCAAGGCGTCAGGCCTGTGTGAATACGCAGGATTCCCAGCACGGTCGTTCACACGCCGCCTGGATCGTTCATTTTCGGGAACACATCGCCATGCAGGTCAGCAAATCGAACAAGCTCGCCAACGTCTGCTACGACATTCGCGGCCCAGTGCTCAAGCACGCCAAACGCCTGGAAGAGGAAGGTCATCGCATCCTCAAGCTGAACATCGGCAACCCGGCGCCCTTTGGTTTCGAAGCGCCGGACGAAATCCTTCAGGACGTGATCCGCAACCTGCCGACCGCCCAAGGCTACAGCGACTCCAAAGGCCTGTTCAGCGCCCGTAAAGCCGTGATGCAGTACTACCAGCAAAAGCAGGTGGAAGGCGTCGGCATTGAAGACATCTATCTGGGCAACGGCGTTTCCGAGCTGATCGTGATGTCGATGCAGGCCCTGCTCAACAACGGCGACGAAGTGCTGGTGCCGGCCCCCGACTATCCACTGTGGACCGCCGCAGTGAGCCTGGCGGGCGGCAACCCGGTGCATTACCTGTGCGATGAGCAGGCCAACTGGTGGCCGGACCTGGCCGACATCAAGGCCAAGATCACCCCGAACACCAAGGCCCTGGTGATCATCAACCCGAACAACCCGACTGGCGCGGTGTATTCGAAAGAAGTCCTGCTGGGCATGTTGGAGCTGGCCCGTCAGCACAATCTGGTGGTGTTCTCCGACGAGATCTACGACAAGATCCTGTACGACGACGCCGTGCACATCTGCACCGCCTCGCTGGCACCGGACCTGCTGTGCCTGACCTTCAACGGCCTGTCCAAGTCCTATCGCGTGGCCGGCTTCCGCTCCGGCTGGATCGCCATTTCCGGCCCGAAACACCACGCCCAGAGCTACATCGAAGGCATCGACATGCTGGCTAATATGCGCCTGTGTGCCAACGTGCCGAGCCAGCACGCGATCCAGACCGCACTCGGTGGTTATCAGAGCATCAACGATCTGGTATTGCCCCAAGGGCGTCTGCTGGAACAGCGTAATCGTACCTGGGAACTGCTCAACGACATTCCGGGCGTGAGCTGCGTCAAGCCGATGGGTGCGCTGTATGCGTTCCCGCGGATCGATCCGAAAGTCTGCCCGATCCACAACGACGAGAAATTCGTGCTCGACCTGCTGCTCTCGGAAAAGCTGCTGGTGGTACAAGGCACGGCCTTCAACTGGCCATGGCCAGACCATTTCCGCGTGGTCACCCTGCCACGGCTCGACGACCTGGATCAGGCCATTGGCCGGATCGGCAACTTCCTCAAGTCCTATCGCCAGTAAATGGCCTGTCACCGTGCGACGCGGATAAAAGTCGCACGGTGATTAATTCAGCAACACTTCTGTGCGCCCTGCCCTGCCTCGTTGTTTCAAGCGCTGACTGACGACACGCTTCATGCCCACGCCCAATAACGGCGGGGGCCTGTGAAGCTAATCGGCTGACAACCGTTTCCCATGTCGACGTCGGAAATGCCCTTCAAGCAGCTAGACTGTTGCCGTAGGACACAGTTTGAAATAGTCACCCGGTTGAATAGCCCGGTGCAGCACCTTATATACCCCGCAGTACGCTACATCTTTAGCACGAGGAGATTTCTACAACCATGATGCGCATTTTGCTGTTTTTGGCCACTAACCTGGCGGTCGTGCTGATTGCCAGCATCACCCTGAGCCTTTTCGGCTTCAACGGGTTCATGGCGGCCAACGGGGTTGATCTCAACCTCAATCAGCTGCTGATTTTCTGTGCGGTCTTTGGTTTCGCCGGTTCCCTGTTCTCGCTGTTCATCTCCAAGTGGATGGCGAAAATGAGCACCAGCACCCAGATCATCAGCCAGCCGCGCACCCGGCATGAGCAATGGCTGCTGCAAACCGTCGAGCAACTGTCCCGCGAAGCCGGGATCAAGATGCCCGAAGTCGGGATTTTCCCGGCCTATGAAGCCAACGCCTTCGCCACCGGCTGGAACAAGAACGACGCACTGGTCGCGGTCAGCCAGGGCTTGCTCGAGCGTTTCTCGCCGGATGAAGTGAAAGCCGTTCTGGCCCACGAAATCGGTCACGTGGCCAATGGCGACATGGTCACGCTGGCGCTGATCCAGGGCGTGGTGAACACCTTCGTGATGTTCTTCGCCCGGATCATCGGCAACTTTGTCGACAAGGTGATCTTCAAGAACGAAGAAGGCCAGGGTATCGCCTACTACGTGGCGACCATCTTCGCTGAACTGGTCCTGGGCATCCTGGCCAGCGCCATCGTCATGTGGTTCTCGCGCAAGCGCGAATTCCGCGCCGACGACGCCGGCGCACGCCTGGCCGGTACCAGCGCAATGATCGGTGCCCTGCAGCGCCTGCGTGCGGAACAAGGGCTGCCGGTGCACATGCCGGATACCCTGAATGCCTTCGGCATCAACGGTGGTCTCAAACAAGGGTTCGCCCGCATGTTCATGAGCCACCCGCCGCTGGAAGAACGCATCGACGCACTGCGTCGCCGGGGCTGACAGGTTCCGCAGCACTAAAAGAAAAGGCCCGCAGTGTATGCGGGCCTTTTTTTGTCTGCGAAGTGGTGTGGTGCTCTTCAGGGCCTCATCGCGGGCAAGCCCGCGATGAGGCCAGCATAATCAGCAGCTTTTATCGGCTTGAAACCCGATACACACGCTCCTCAAGCCGCGTGACACCAGCCTCGAGAAACTTCCAGCTCTCACCCAGGACGTCCTGGTCTTCCAGGATCTTCAGCTCCCAAGACGCGCCCAGCAACCTTTGCACTTCGTCATCAAGCACCGCAAACGGCGGCCCGGCCATTTGTTCCTGGTCGTAATCCAGCGTGATCAGAAGCCCTAAAGAATCCTTCGGCAAAATTCGAATCAGATGAGCCGCGTATTGCTCACGCATCGCTGGCGGCAACGCGATCAGCGCCGCACGGTCGTAAAGCGCGCTGCAATCGGCAACATCGCCTGCCGTCAACTCGAAGAAATCGCCGCACCACAGCTCGATCGACCCGGCCCGATAGACGTTGAAAGGCCCCTGCTCGCTGATTGCCGGGTCCAGTTGATGCTCATTGAAAAAGTCCTCGATGGCCTTTTCCGACAGCTCGATACCCAGCACCTCATGACCGCAGTGCGCCAGCCACAACAGGTCCAGGCTCTTGCCACACAACGGCACCAGTACGCGAGAACCTTCATCAAGGCCCAGTTGCGGCCAGAACCGTTGCAGATAGGGATTTACTTCCGGCAGATGAAAGCCGATCTGATTCGACGCCCACCGTTTGTGCCAAAACTCCGGCTGCATAATTAACCCCGAAAAATTCGATCAAAAGACTCTAAAACTTATATTAGATTTAGATCAATGATCTGACTGAAGATGCTGCCATCTTACTCCCAGGAGCTCAATTATGTTCCCCAGCCTGTATATCTCTCATGGCTCCCCCATGCTGGCCCTGGAACCTGGCGCCAGTGGGCCGGCCCTCGCGAATCTGGCCGCGACAATGCCGAAGCCCAAGGCCATCGTGATCGTTTCCGCGCACTGGGAAAGCAGCGAATTGCTGGTCAGCGGCAACCCCCAACCCGAAACCTGGCACGACTTCGGCGGTTTTCCGCGGGCCTTGTTCGAGGTGCAGTACCCGGCACCCGGCAGCCCGCAGCTGGCGACAGAGGTTGTCGAGCTGCTGAAGGGCGATGGCCTGCCTGCGCGCATCGACACCAAGCGCCCCTTCGACCACGGCGTTTGGGTGCCCTTGTCGTTGATGTACCCGCAGGCCGATATCCCGGTGGTGCAGGTCTCGCTGCCCACCCGTGGCGGCCCGGCGCTGCAAACCCGCATCGGCCATGCCCTGGCCAGCCTGCGTGAACACGGCGTGCTGTTGATCGGCTCTGGCAGCATCACCCACAACCTGCGCGAGCTGGACTGGCACGCCGGCCCGGAAAGCGTCGAACCCTGGGCCAAGGCGTTCCGCGACTGGATGATCGAGAAGCTCGAAGCGAACGATGAAGCCGCGCTGCACGACTATCGCCAGCAAGCGCCGAACGCGGTGCGCAACCATCCGAGTGACGAACATCTGTTACCGCTGTACTTCGCCCGCTCGGCCGGGGGTGAGTTCAGCGTTGTGCACCAGGGATTCACCATGGGGGCGCTGGGCATGGATATTTATCGCTTCGGATAACGTCAGGATCAAAAGATCGTCCGAACGCGGCCCGAGCCTTCGGCAGCTCCTACATCGACCGCGTTCGACGAGACTACTGTAGGAGCTGTCGAGTGAAACGAGGCTGCGATCTTTTCTCAGGCAAAAAAAATCCCCGAACCAGTCGGGGATTTTTTATGTGCGATCAATCAGCCCGGGGGCGGATCAATCTTCGCGGTAGCGACGCAGCTTCAACTGCTTACCGGCAACGCGAGTGTCCTTCAGCTTGGTCAGCAGACGCTCCAGACCATCTTCCGGCAGCTCGACGAGGCTGAAGCTGTCACGCACCTGAATGCGACCGATGGCTTCACGCGCCAGACCACCTTCGTTGAGGATGGCGCCCAGCAGGTTCTTGGCAGCGATACCGTCACGCGCGCCCAGCGCGGTACGGCAACGAGCACGGCCTTCGGCCAGCGGGATCGGAGCACGACGCTCGCGGTCACCACGGTCCGGACGATCACCGGAACGCTCTGGACGATCGCCACGTGGTGCATTGTTCGGCACCAGTGGACGCTCTTTCTCGATTGCGGCCAGGGTCAGCGCTTGACCGTTGGTAGCCTTGCGCAGCAGGGCTGCGGCCAGGGCACGCGGGCTGCAACCGATGTCGGCAGTCAGACGATCCAGCAGATCACCGTGAGTCGACTCGGCATCACCTACCAGCGGCGACAGGCTGTTGGTCAGTTTCTTGATGCGGGCATCGAGAACAGCTTGAGCGTCCGGCAGGCGAACTTCGGCAACTTTCTGACCGGTAACACGCTCGATCACTTGCAGCATGCGGCGCTCACGAGGAGTGACCAGCAGCAGCGCGCGACCTTCGCGACCGGCACGGCCGGTACGGCCGATACGGTGAACGTAGGATTCCGGGTCGTACGGCATATCAACGTTGAACACGTGAGTGATACGCGGAACGTCCAGGCCACGAGCGGCAACGTCGGTCGCCACAACGATGTCCAGACGGCCATCCTTGAGGGATTCGATTACGCGCTCACGCTGGTTCTGAGCAATGTCACCGTTCAGCGCAGCAGCTTTGTAGCCTTTGGCTTCCAGGGCACTGGCCAGGTCCAGGGTCGCTTGCTTGGTGCGCACGAACATGATCAGGGCGTCGAAATCTTCCACTTCCAGCAAGCTGAGAACGGCAGAAGTCTTCTGGTCAGCGTGAACCAACAGGTGAGCCTGTTCGATCGCGGTAACGGTCTGAGTCTTGCTCTGGATCTTCACGTGCTTCGGATCGCGCAGGTGGCGTTCGGCGATGGCACGGATCGATTGCGGCAGGGTGGCCGAGAACAATACGGTCTGACGGGTTTCCGGCATGGCCTTGAAGATAACTTCCAGGTCGTCCATGAAGCCCAGTTTGAGCATTTCGTCCGCTTCGTCGAGAACCAGGTGGTTCACGGTAGTCAGGACTTTTTCGTCGCGACGCAGGTGGTCGCACAGACGACCCGGAGTGGCGACAACAATCTGTGCGCCATTACGGATTGCTTTCAATTGTGGGCCCATCGGCGCGCCGCCGTAGACAGCCACAACAGTTACGCCCGGCATTTGCTTGGCGTAGGTTTCGAAAGCGGTTGCAACTTGTAGCGCCAACTCACGAGTTGGGGCCAGGATCAGAGCTTGCGGCTCGCGCTTGGACGGATCAATGCGGTGCAGGATCGGCAGGGCAAAGGCAGCGGTTTTACCGGTACCGGTTTGCGCCTGGCCAATCATATCGTGACCGGCGAGAATGATCGGGATCGACTGCTGCTGAATGGCCGAAGGCTCTTCATAGCCGGTAGCGACTACTGCAGCGACAATATTAGGGTGAAGTTCAAGAGCGGCGAAGCCGCCGATTTCCTGGGTCATGGGTCTGCCTCTAAGTGCATCCGCAAAGACCCATGCTCCAAAGCTGCGCATGCCGTGTTGAGACTCAAGAGTCGCCCTGGCAGCTTTGTCGGCGGGGATTTGCGAAAACGAATGAATGAAAAGAATCGTCAAGGAAGAGTCCGCGGGGCGGACGTGCAGCCGAAGCTGGCTTCGGGGAATTGCGCTACCTAAACGCGGCCCGGTTAAAGGCCGGCGCGCACTATACCGGAATTCGGCAAAAAAGGGAGCTTTTTTTATCGGAAAAAACCGGCATACGCCGTTGTGTCACGGGCTTTGCGGATAATCGTACAACCGTCTATTTTGCAAAGGCCCGGCCCTGCTGACGATGGCGCTAAAACGGTTCACCCTTGCGACGCAGACCTTTGGTCTGACGCACCCTTCCCGCCCGAGGAAATGCTCCATGAATCAGCCCAGCCCCAGTCGTGTAACCCGTGAAAGACACGGTCATGTCCTGATGATCGGCCTGGATCGGGTGGCCAAGCGCAATGCCTTCGACCTCGACCTGCTCAACGCACTCAGCCTGGCCTATGGCGAATTCGAAGCCGACAGTGAGGCGCGGGTCGCGGTGGTGTTCGGCCATGGCGAGCATTTCACTGCCGGGCTCGACCTGGTCAGCGCCGGCGCAGCCCTGGCCGAAGGCTGGCAGGCACCGCCCGGCGGCTGCGATCCCTGGGGCGTGTTCGGCGGCCCCCGCGTCAGCAAACCGGTGATTGTCGCGGCGCAAGGCTACTGCCTGACCGCGGGCATCGAATTGATGCTGGCCGCCGACATCAACCTGTGCGCCAGCAATACCCGTTTTGCCCAAAAGGAAGTGCAGCGCGGACTCCTCCCGTTCGGCGGCGCCACCTTGCGCCTGCATCAGGTCGCCGGTTGGGGCAACGCCATGCGCTGGCTGCTCACCGGCGATGAATTCGATGCACATGACGCCTTGCATCTGGGCCTGGTGCAGGAAGTCATGGCCAGCGAGGACTTGCTGCCACGGGCGATCGAGTTGGCTGAGAGGATTGCGAGGCAGGCACCGCTGGGGGTTCAGGCGACGTTGATGTCTGCGCGACAGGCGCGCTACGAGGGTGAAATTGCTGCGGCCAAGGCATTGCCGGCGCTGGTGAAGAAACTGCTCAACAGCGAGGACGCCAAGGAGGGTGTGCGGTCGATGATCGAGAAGCGGCCGGGCGTCTTCAAAGGCTGCTGACAGATCGGCTTTTTGTGGCGAGGGAGCAAGCTCCCTTGCCACAGATGACCTCATCGCATTAAGTCGCTGGCCGAATATCCTTGATCAACGATTGCAACGAATACCCCAACCGCGGCGCCAAGCCTTCCGCGCGGGCGATCAGCCCTTCCATGTCCAGCTCCTGATCCAGCTCCGATGGCACGATCAGAATCACGTTGCCCTCCTTCACCGGCAGTTCCCAGTAATGCCGGTGATAGAGACCGCGCAACAACGCTGCGCCCAACGGCTTGCCGTCGTCGGTGGCCCACTGGTTGATCACCAGCCAGCCACCCGGATTCAAGCGTTTCTGACAGTTTTCCAGAAAGCTCCAGGCCAGATGCCCGACACCCGGCCCGACATCGGTATACAGGTCGACGAAAATCAGATCGGCCGGTTCAGCCGTATCGAGCAACTCCAGCGCATCGCCGACGCGGATGTACAGCCGCGGATCGTCATCCAGGCCCAGGTATTCGATAGCCAGGCGCGGTACGTCAGGGCGCAGCTCGATGGCTTCGACATCTTCCAGTGGCAGGAACTTCAAGCAAGCCTGGGTCAGTGTCCCGGCGCCAAGGCCGAGGAACAGCGCGCTTTCCGGCTGCTCGTGGCACAGCGCGCCAATCAGCATCGCGCGGGTGTAATCGTACTCGAGCCAGCTAGGGTCGGCGGTGAACACGCAGCTCTGTTCGATGGCGTCACCGAACTCCAGAAAACGGTAATCGGCCACTTCCAGCACGCGAATCACGCCGAACTCATCCTGCACCTCGGCGAGCAGATGCTCGACGCGCTCCTCAGTCATTTCGTCTCCTGATCGTTACCGGCCCCGGCAACACGATAAACCGCAACATAAAGCGGCAAAGGCGCGATTGTCCGCGAAGCGACGGGAGCAGGTCACGCACTAATTGCTGATAACATAACCGTCCGAGCGTAAAACACTAGAGACTGCGATGAGCCAACCCTGGAGCCCTGACAGCTGGCGCGCCCTGCCGATCCAGCAACAACCTCAATACCCCGACGCGACGCATTTGCTGCACGTCGAGCAAACCCTGGCGAGCTATCCGCCACTGGTGTTTGCCGGTGAAGCGCGGGAGTTGCGCCGTCAGTTTGCCGAAGTCACCCAGGGCCGGGCGTTTCTGTTGCAGGGCGGCGATTGCGCCGAAAGCTTCGCCGAATTCTCCGCCGCGAAAATTCGCGACACCTTTAAAGTGTTGCTGCAAATGGCGATCGTCATGACTTTCGCCGCCGGTTGCCCGGTAGTCAAAGTCGGACGCATGGCCGGTCAGTTCGCCAAACCCCGTTCGGCCAACGATGAAACCATCAATGGCGTGACGCTGCCGGCCTACCGTGGCGACATCGTCAACGGCATCGGTTTCGACGAAAAAAGCCGCGTGCCGGACCCGGATCGCCTGCTGCAGTCCTACCACCAGTCCACCGCGACCCTGAACCTGCTGCGCGCCTTTGCCCAGGGCGGCTTTGCCGACCTGCATCAGGTGCACAAATGGAACCTGGACTTCATCGCCAACTCGGCACTGGCCGAGAAATACAGCCACCTGGCCGATCGCATCGATGAAACCCTGGCCTTCATGCGCGCCTGCGGCATGGACAGCTCGCCGCAACTGCGCGAAACCAGCTTCTTCACCGCCCACGAAGCGCTGCTGCTGAACTACGAAGAAGCCTTCGTGCGTCGCGACAGCCTGACCAACGACTACTACGACTGCTCGGCCCACATGCTGTGGATCGGTGACCGTACCCGTCAACTGGACGGCGCTCACGTCGAATTCCTGCGTGGGGTGCATAACCCGATCGGGGTCAAGGTCGGCCCGAGCATGAACCCTGAAGACCTGATTCGCCTGATCGATGTGCTCAACCCAGACAACGACCCGGGTCGCCTGAACCTGATTGCGCGGATGGGCGCGAACAAAGTCGGCGATCACCTGCCACAGCTGATTCGCGCAGTGCAGCGCGAAGGCAAGCAAGTGCTTTGGAGCTCCGATCCGATGCACGGCAACACCATCAAGGCCAGCAGCGGCTACAAGACCCGCGACTTCGCACAGATCCTGGGCGAGGTGAAGCAGTTCTTCCAGGTTCACGAAGCGGAAGGCAGTTATGCCGGCGGCATCCACATCGAAATGACCGGGCAGAACGTCACCGAATGCATCGGCGGCGCGCGGCCGATTACCGAAGATGGGTTGTCGGATCGTTATCACACCCATTGCGACCCGCGGATGAATGCCGATCAGTCGCTGGAACTGGCGTTTTTGATTGCCGAGACCCTGAAACAGGTTCGGCGGTGAGTGCAGGAGCTGCCGCAGGCTGCGATCTTTTGATCTTGATCTTGTTTTGACTCAAGACCGCTAAAAGATCGCAGCCTGCGGCAGCTCCTACACGAAGGCGTCAGCTCAATCACCACCCATTTGAGCCAACGCCCCCCGCAACCTCGCCGCACTCGCCCGCGGGCAATTCAGCTGAAGCCGCTCAAGCCCCAACCAGCCCGCCATCCGCCGCAGATTGACCGCCAACGCCAGCATCCCTTCATCATCCAGCCCCGGCTCTTCCTCATGCACGGCATGCACCGCCAACCGGCCCGACGCTCGTTCGGCTCGCAAGTCGACCCGCGCAGCAATCCGCTCATTGTGCAAAAACGGCAAGACGTAATAGCCGTAGACGCGTTTGTGCTGCGGCGTATAAATCTCCAACCGATAACGGAAATCGAACAATCGCTCGGTACGGCTGCGTTCCCAGATCAGCGAATCGAATGGTGAAAGCAGCGCACTGGCCTCGACCTTGCGCGGCACCTTCGACTCAGCCAGGCAATAGGCCGGTTGCCGCCAGCCTTCAACCTCACAGACCAGCAGATCACCGCCCTCGACCAGTTCCGCCAGACGCGGCCGGCTGTCTGCCGGGTTCAAGCGAAAATAGTCCCGCAAGTCCTTTTCCGTGCCGACGCCCAACGCCGTGGCCGCATGCAGCAATAACCCGCGCTGGGCTTCGGCTTCACTGAGCAAGGGCTGCTGCAGAACCGTCGCAGGAAGCACCCGCTCCGGCAAATCATATAGCCGTTCGAACCCGCGCCGACTGGCCACGGTCACTTCACCGGCGGCGAACAACCATTCCAGCGCATGCTTTTCAGCGCTCCAGTCCCACCACGGCCCTGCCCGTTCCTGACGGGTCGACAGGCTGCCCGCCCCCAGCGCACCAAGCTCCTGGACCGACGCTAAAACACGGCGAATCGTGTCCTGCTGCTCACGACCGAAACGCGCCAGTTGCTGGTAGATATCTTCGCCACGGGCTGCGCGCTGCATGCGCCAGCGCATCAAGGGGTACATCGACAACGGTAATAACGAAGCTTCGTGGCCCCAATACTCGAATAACGTGCGCCGGCGGCCCTGACTCCAGGCAGCCTGATCGAGCAAGTCGGTTGAATAATTGCCAAGTCGGGAAAACACGGGAAGGTAGTGCGAACGCACCAATGCATTGACCGAATCGATCTGCAGAATGCCGAGCCGTTCGATCAGCCGGTTGAGCTGAACCGGTTTGATCGCCGCCGGCGGCTGGCGCCCGTTGAACCCTTGGGCAGCCAGCGCCAGACGCCGAGCCTGTTTGAGGGAAAAGGACAGTGTGGCGGGCATGAGCATCTCCTTGTCTGCTCGCAACCTACCTCACCCGAAAGTGGTTTGTGTAGCGATGGCATCATCATTTGTGCATCGGATCATCCCAGAACGGTCTTACTGCCTCATGCTCCACATCTGCGCGGCTCACGCCGATATCCTTCAGTGCTTCGTCGCTCAAGCTCGCCAGTAATTCACGTTCACGGTGAAGTTCGTACCAGCGACTAAACTTGTGCAGCAGATCGGATACCGCGTGGATTGAGAATTTTTGTTCCGTTACATGCTCGTTGTGACCTTTCATCGTGTAGCCCTCCTTTAGGGATGGATCCAGTCTCGCTGCAGCGCTAAGATCAATCCAACGAATGTTTCTGATGGCATACATCTCGGAGATTGATGAATGTCCGCCTACCCCAGTATCGACACCGATGTACTGCGCACCTTCGTCGCGATCGCCGATCAGGGCGGCTTTACCCGCGCAGGGGAAATGGTCAACCGCACCCAGTCGGCGGTGAGCATGCAGATGAAACGTCTGGAAGAGGACGTGTTGCAGCGCCAGCTGTTCGAACGCGACGGGCGCCAGGTCAAGCTGACCGCAGAAGGCCAGGTGTTGCTCGGCTATGCGCGGCGCATACTCAAACTCCACAGCGAAGTCTTCAATACCCTGCGCGAGCCGCACATGGTCGGCACGGTGCGCATCGGCACGCCCGACGATTACGTGATGCGCTTTCTGCCGGGCATCCTGTCGCGCTTCGCGCAGTTCTACCCGCTGATCCAGATCGAGGTTCATTGCGAATCGACCCGGCAACTGTTGCAGCGCCAGGACCTGGACCTGTCCATCGTCACCCGCGAGCCGGGTAACGAGATCGGCCAGTTGTTGCGCAAGGAGCGTTTTGTCTGGGCCGAAGCCCAATGCTTCAACGCCCACGAGCAGACGCCGCTGCCGCTGGCGATGTTCAACAGTGATTGTTTCTGCCGCGTCTGGGCGTGCAATGCGCTGGACGCCATGGGCCGCGATTACCGCATTGCCTACAACAGCTCCAGCCTGTCGGCATTGATGGCAGTGGTCAGCGCAGGGCTAGCGATCACCGCGCAACTGGAAAGCCTGATCACGCCGGACATGCGCATCCTCGGCGCCGACCAGGACCTGCCCCTGCTGCCGGAAGCCAGCATCATGCTGATCCGCAACCTGAACAACCCTTCACCGATCACCGAATGCCTGGCCGAACACATCATCGAAGGCTTCAAACTTTAAAGGCGAGCATCACCGCGCAGCACACCAGAAACCCACAGAACAGCCCGCGCAACAGCCGCTCCGGCAGTGCGTGGGCGATTCTCACGCCCCAACTGATGCTCATCAATCCACCGACCGCCAACGGTATACCGATCGCCCAGTGCACCTGATGGTGCACCGCATAAGTCGCCAACGTGACGCCCGTGCTCGGCAATGCCAGCGCCAGCGACAAGCCCTGGGCAACCACCTGGCTAGTACCGAACAGACTGGTCAACACCGGCGTGGCCACCACCGCCCCACCCACGCCAAACAACCCGCCCATGGTCCCGGAAGCCGCGCCGAGCACACCCAGCCACGGCCATGAATAATGCATCTGTGAAGACGCCGGCGCGGTGGCGGTGAACATTCGCATCAGGTTGTAGGCCGACAGCGCGACCAGGAACGCGACAAAACCCACGCGCATGGTTTGCGCATCGATGCCCACCGCCCAGATCGAACCGATCCAGGCGAAGCAGAATCCCATCGAAGCCAATGGCAGCGCATGACGCAATTCGATGCGATTGCGTTGGTGATAGCGCCATAGCGCCAGCATCACGTTCGGCACCACCATCACCAGCGCCGTGCCTTGGGCGACCTGCTGATCGAGACCGCACCACACGCCCAGCAGCGGAATCGCCACCAACCCGCCACCAATGCCGAATAGCCCGCCAAGGGTGCCCAGGGCAGCGCCAAAAACCAGGTACATCACGAACTCAATCACAGGCGGTATTCCTCTTGTCAGGCTGTTCATCCTACGCAGTCGGCTCTGGCGGGGAAACGCACAGCAACGCACAATGGCTATGCCAAATTCGCACAAGCGTTGACGAAGCCATGAACCCCAACCAATTGACCGAACAACTCGGACTGTTTCTGGATGTGCTGGAGACCGGCAGTTTTTCCGCTGCATCCCGCCGTCATCCCCTGACACCATCAGCCGTCGCGCGACGCATCGACAGCCTGGAAAGCGCCGTCGGCAGTCAGCTGTTCATTCGCAGCACCCACGCGGTGCGGGCTACCCCGGCAGGTTTGGCCTTTGCCGAGCGCGCGCGGCGGATCGTCGCGGAGCTGCGGCTGGCGCGGGCAGAAGCGGTGTCCCTGAGCAATGCGCCGGAAGGCTTGATTCGGGTCGATGCGCCGGCAGCGTTCGGACGACGCCATCTGGCGCCGGTGATTGCCGACTTCCTGACCCTTTACCCCGGCCTCGACGTGCAATTGCACCTGATCGACAGCTTTGTCGACATGCAGGGTTCGAACCTGGGCAAGGTCGACCTGGTGCTGCGTGCCGGGCAAATGGCCGATACCCGGCTGGTGGCCACGCCGCTGGCGAGCATGGTGCGCATCGCCTGCGCCAGCCCCGATTACCTGCAACGCCGTGGCGTGCCGACCGAGCCGGCGCAATTGGTCGACCACGACGGCCTGGATTGGGACGGCCTGGCTCCGCCGTTCGCCTGGCGCTTCGAGCGGGATGGGCAGATGCACTTGCACCGGCCTACGCGAATCCGCATGAGCGCCAACAACGCCGAGGCGCTGGTCTGCGGCGCACTGGCCGGGCTGGGTGTCGCGCATCTGCCGACCTGGCTGGCCAGTGAATATTTATTGCGCGGCGAACTGCTGCCGCTGTTCTGCGAAAAAGGTCTGCCAAAACCGGAAACCACCGGAATTTATGCGTTACGCCTGGAGCAGCAGCCCAGTTCGCGTAGCCGCTTGCTGCTGGAATACCTGAAGACCCGTTTCAGCCCCATCCCACCGTGGGATCTGGCGCTGCAAACCAACCTGGACCGCCACTAGTCCATAATTATCTGGCGCATTAAAGATTCGCCCGCTAGATTCATGACGATCACTGATCAAGGCGTTGAAATGAACACCGAGCGCGACACCCCGGACAACTGCGATAACCTGCTGCTGGATAATCAGGTCTGCTTCGCCCTGCATTCCACTTCATTGCTGATGACCAAGGTTTACAAGCCGCTGTTGCAAGCGCTGGGCCTGACGTATCCGCAGTACCTGGCAATGATGGTGTTGTGGGAAAAGGACGGGCTGACGGTCGGCGAAATCAGCAGCCGACTGCTGACCGATCCCGGCTCCCTCACCCCGCTGCTCAAACGCCTGGAAGCCGAAGGCCTGCTGAGCCGCACCCGCAGCCGCGAAGACGAACGGGTGGTGATTGTCGAACTCACCGAGCAAGGCCATGCGCTGCGAGACAAAGCGCGCGATATTCCGCAGTGCATCCTCGGCGCCAGCGGGCAGACGCTGGAGCAGTTGAAGAAGCTGCAAGCGGATCTCCAGGAGCTGCGCAGCCACCTGCAAGACAGCCTTTAGACCGCGTTATCGTTCTTCGCGGGCAAGTCGGATCGCCCGCGAAGGCGTCCTCCCCGTCGCAAAAAATTCACTTCGCATAAATCCCGCACGAAAGCCTCTATCTCAAGCATCTCCCGCCTGATCGAATCTCCAGGTGATGGGCAGGGTCAGTTTTTTTCAAAAATTTATATTGCGCGCTAAATATTAGCGAGCTACATTCACTTCGCACTTACTTAGCGCGCAAACATTTAGCGCGAAACACCCAATCCAAAGCGAGGCTCACACCATGCAAACTCTCTACACCGCAATCGCAACCTCCACCGGCGGCCGTGACGGTCGTTCGATCTCCAGCGACAACGTCCTCGACGTCAAACTCGCGACCCCGAAAGAACTCGGTGGCGCCGGCGGTGCGGCAACCAACCCTGAACAACTGTTCGCCGCCGGCTATTCCGCCTGCTTCATCGGCGCGCTGAAATTCGTCGCCAGCCAGACCAAACGCAAAATCCCCGACGACGCATCGATCACCGCCCATGTCGGCATCGGCCAGATCCCTGGCGGTTTCGGTCTGGACATCGACCTGCACATCAGCCTGCCGGGCCTTGAACAAGCCGATGCACAAAGCCTGGTCGACGCCGCCCACCAGGTATGTCCGTACTCCAACGCCACCCGTGGCAACGTCGATGTACGCCTGCACGTTGCCGTTTAATCACTGAGTAGAAGATCGCAGCCTCGTTTCACTCGACAGCTCCTACAGGGAATCAATCAAACCCTTGTAGGAGCTGTCGAGTGAAACGAGGCTGCGATCTGTTGATCTTGATCATTCGCCCACAAAAAAGCCCGACTCAATGGTCGGGCTTTTTCATTCCTCAAGCGGTGCTTATTTAGCACGGCCTTTGTAGGAACCGCCTTCGCGGGTATCGATCTCGATCATGTCGCCGATTTCGATGAAGTCAGCAACCGACAGCTCGGTACCGTTCTTCAGTTTGGCAGGCTTCATCACCTTGCCGGAAGTATCACCGCGAGCGGAGCCTTCGGTGTAGTCAACCTGACGCACGATAGTGGTCGGCAGTTCTACGGAAACCAGACGCTCTTCGAAGAAGATCGCTTCGCAAACATCGGTCATGCCTTCTTCAACGAAAGGCAGAACGGCTTCGATGTCTTCAGCGTTCAGCTCGTACATGGTGTAGTCAGTGGTGTCCATGAACGTGTAGGAGTCGCCGCTGATGAAGGACAGGGTCGCTTCTTTGCGGTCGAGGATCACGTCGTCCAGTTTGTCGTCGGCGCTGTAAACGGTTTCGGTCTTGTAACCGGTCAACAGGTTTTTCAGCTTGGTCTTCATGATCGCGCTGTTACGACCCGACTTGGTGAATTCAGCTTTCTGAACCAGCCAAGGATCGTTGTCGATACGGATCACCATACCGGGTTTCAGTTCTTTACCAGTTTTCATTGCGAATATCCGAATTTGGATGGGATTTACAAAAATCTAGGCCGCGTATCATATCCAATTTAGGTAAAACTGTACCAGCGCTGCGGCAAGATCTGCCTGCAAGGCTTGTTCCAGACACCACGCCTCGGCATGTTTTTCCAGTTCCGGCCAATGTTTGCGGGTTGATTTCCAGTACTCGCCCATTGTCTCACCTGCATTCCATGCCCGCCATAGACCGCTGATCGCCTCGCCAGCCGGTTTGGACAGGCCTTGGGTGTACAGGGTCAGGAAGGCGTCGAGCTTGTCCAGGTGGATATCTTCGTCCTGCCGATAGATGTGCCAGAGCAGTGGCCGGCCTGCCCATTGCGCGCGAACAAAGGAATCTTCGCCGCGCACGGCGTTGAAATCGCAGCTCCACAGCAACAGGTCATATTGATCCTGCCGGACGAACGGCAGCACTTGCACGGTCAGGGCATCGCGCACATGCACCGCGCCGGCCGTCAGCCCGTCCACTGCGAGCCAGCGTTCGACGTCGCCGAGAATCCGCCCCTCGGGCACCAACAGATGAGTGGGCGTCGAGTCGGCAGCCATGGCGTCGAGCCAACTGGCCAACCCGTTGTTCTCGTAGGCGAACAGCGAGATCAGCTGTGCATTCGGGGCGCGTTCAACCCCCAGGCCTTGCAGGAATTCTCGCTGAGCCTCGGGACTTTGCTGAAACTGCCGACGCCGCTCGAGCAATCCCCTCTCACGCAGCAAGCCACCGGTACCCTTGCGAAAACCCGGGAAGAAAAAGAACTTCTGCACGTTCTTGTACTTCACCGACGGCAAGCCGTGACAACCGACGACCCAGTCTTCGGCGCTCAGATAATCGAGGTTCATCCACAGCGGCGGCTTTTCCCGCTCGGCCATCGCCTCCATATAAGCACTCGGCAACTGGCAGGCGAACGCGGCGATAACGACATCCGCGGCTTCGGTGGGTTGCCAGTGCGCTGACCACTGCCGCACCTCGACACCCTGCTGCCACTGCTGCGTAGCGTGGATGTCGATTTCCGGACACAACCGCTCGAAGGCCCGCAGGTCATCGACCCACAAGCGCACCGTCACTGAATGTTCGGCCACCAGTTGGCGGGCCAGACGCCAGGTCACACCGATGTCGCCGAAATTGTCGACCACGGTGCAAAAAATATCCCAGCGGGTTTTCATTTCAGGCATTCCAGGTTCCCGTTGGCAAAAGCGCCGATTGTCCGCATAAATTACCCCGCGCAGAAGAGCCGACGACGATTAATCTTCGTGCGACAATCGCCACTCGCCCGCGACCACCCGCCAGGAGGCAGTCATGCCCTACCGTCCCCACCCGCGCCGCTCCATGCCGATCCAGCTCAATGCGCTGCAACTGACCGGCAGCATCGCCCTCGGTTTGTGGCTGGGATTTATCGCGATCGCACTGACTTGCTGGCTCGCCTGGCGCCTGTTGTTCAACGAGCAATTGGCACCCTTGGCCCAGGCGGTGGAGCAACTGGCCAAGCCGCCGGTGATTGAACAACCCGCTGCGCAAAACCCGATGTTCGAACAGTACGAGGAACACCTGCGCAGGAACGATCAGCAGCAAATGGTGGAACAGGCCAGAAGCAGCAAACACAATCTGGCCAATCCAAAATGTCAGTTCTGGCTGCAACAGGACCAGACCGCGCCGAGCGAAAAAAGCCGCGCCAACGTCCTGCAATTCTGTGATTGATCATGAAGCTCTCTATGCACAAGCCGACCGTCCACCAACTGATTATCGACAAGCTGCGGATTGATCTCGACATCGCCGAGCGTGCCGCGCAAACCGCTTACGAAACCGCGACCCACGAAGAAAACATAGCCGAAAACAAGTACGACACCCTGGGGCTGGAGGCGTCTTATCTGGCGGCCGGACAGGCCAGGCGGGTGGAGGAAATCAGGCTGTCATTGACCCTTTGCCAGAACCTGACACTGCGGCCTTATGACGAGCGGCGCGGCATCGAAGTCGGCGCCCTGCTCGGCCTGGAGGATGAAAAAGGTCGCGAACAATGGCTGTTCCTGGCCCCCGACGCAGCCGGGTTGAAGGTTGATCTGGTGGGGCAACTGATTACCGTCATCACCCCTCGCTCGCCGCTGGGCAAAAGCCTGCTGGGCAAGTTCGAAGGGGATGAAGTGGAGATTCTGGTGGCGGGCGCTCGGCAACAGTTTGCTGTCACCGAGGTGGTCTAGCGTCTGTTGACGCTTAATGGACCGGCAGTTCGACGCCGTCGAACAGCTCTTCCAGTTCCTGTTTGTTGTGGCACTGAATGGCCTTGGCCATCACTTCGCGGGTCAGGTGCGGAGCGAACTTCTCGATAAAGTCGCACATGAAGCCACGCAGGAAAGTGCCGCGACGGAAACCGATTTTGGTAATGCTGGATTCGAATAACTCGCTGGCATCGAGCACCACCAGGTCGCTATCGAGCTTGGTATCGACTGCCATTTTCGCCACGATACCCACGCCCAGCCCCAGGCGAACGTACGTCTTGATCACGTCGGCGTCAGCGGCGGTGAACACCACTTTCGGTGTCAGGCCACGGTGGCTGAAGGCTTCGTCGAGTTTCGAACGGCCGGTGAAACCGAATACGTACGTCACGATCGGGTATTCGGCCAGGGCTTCGAGGGTCAGCTTCGACAGCTTGGTCAACGGATGGCCTTGAGGTACGACCACGCAGCGGTTCCAGCGATAGCACGGCATCATCACCAGGTCACCGAACAGCTCCAGGGCTTCGGTGGCGATGGCAAAATCGACGGTGCCGTCCGCAGCCATCTCGGCGATCTGCATCGGCGAACCCTGGTGCATGTGCAGGGCAACGTCCGGGTATTGCTTGATGAAATTGCTGATCACCGGCGGCAATGCATAACGCGCCTGGGTGTGGGTGGTGGCGATCGACAGGGTGCCTTTTTTCTCGTTGGAGAATTCCTGGGCGATCTGTTTGATGCTTTCAACTTTGCGCAGGATCTCACCGGCGGTGGTGATGATGCGCTCGCCGGCCGGGGTAACGCGGGTCAGATGCTTGCCGCTGCGGGCGAAAACCTCGACCCCCAATTCGTCTTCCAGCAGACGAATCTGTTTGCTGATGCCCGGTTGCGAGGTGTAGAGGCTTTGGGCTGTAGCAGAAACGTTGAGGTCGTGGTGCGCCACTTCCCAGATGTAGCGCAGTTGTTGAAGCTTCATATGAATCCCTCAAAGCAGGTAGACGCCACGGGCATCAGCGACGGTATATAACTATATTAATGGTTAGACCAATAAATCTAGAACTTTTTTGTCAAAATGCCATTATTCGTGTTCTAGCGATCCTCTTTGCGGCGACGCTCTACCAGCGGCACCAAATAGACCGGTACCCTGGCCAGTTGCAACACGCGCGCAGCGGTTCGACCCAACGGCGTTTCCGCGCCAGCACCATGGCTGTGACTCCCTACGATCAGCAAATCGACAGAGAGTTTCTGCGCCTGGTCGAGAATCACCTGCGACGGATCGCCCTGCAGCACCCGCACAGCCTGAATCCGCTGCAAATCCTGCTCTCCTTCATCCCCCAGCTCTTCGCGAAAGTTGTCGAGCACCCGTTGCTGAATATTGGCGATCACATTGTTCAGACCCTGACTGTGAAATTCGTTCAAGGCCTTCTCGTCGAGATAGCTCTGCAACACGGATTCGGCAAACAGCCCCATGGGCTCTACCGCGTGCACCACATACAAGTCGGCATTGAATGTTCGAGCCAGTTCCAAGGCATGCTGCATCACCAATGGTGCGTACAGACCCAAGTCAGTGGCATACAGCATCGAACGAATCATATGACCTCCTCGAATGCCAACATGGCGGAGATTGATTCAGCTTAGCAGTGCCGTGGCGAGTGCGGCGTCCGGCGCAACGCATTGAACCGCCGGGTTTTAAACCGACGGCTCGTTACTGATGCCATGGGGCACATGCCCGGTGGCGACCACTTCACGGGCCAGCTCGCAATGGCCTGCCTGATCGTCGAAAAATACGTCGGCGGCAAAGGCTTCGAGAAAAGCCGATTTGGTCAGGCCGCCAAGAAACAGCGATTCATCCAGACGAATGTCCCATTCGCGCAAGGTGCGGATCACCCGTTCATGGGCCGGTGCCGATCGCGCGGTCACCAGAGCGGTGCGGATCGGACAGGCATCATCGGGGAACTCACGCTGCAACAGATTGAGCGCCGCGAGGAAGCCTTTGAACGGCCCGCCACGCAAAGGCTCGCGGGCCGCCTCACGCTCGCTGGCCTGAAACGCCGCCAGGCCTCCCGACTGATAGACCCGCTCCGACTCGTCGGAAAACAGCACCGCGTCACCGTCGAAAGCAATGCGCAATTCATCGCTGGCAGCGCGACTGGCACCGCCCGATAGAATAGTCGCTGCGGCGAATCCGGCCTCCAGCGCATTGCGCACATCTTCGGCATGGGTCGAAAGAAACAGGTCGCAACCAAAAGCCTTGAGGTACGGATAAGGACTGCGCCCGCCGACGAACGCCGCACGCGAGATCGACAGGCCATAGTGATGAATCGAGTTGAAAACCCGCAGGCCGGTGTCGGCGCTGTTGCGCGACACCAGGATCACCTCGACCCGGGCACGGCCGAGACGGGTATTCAGGTTCAGGAGTTTTTCCACCAACGGGAATGCATCGCCGGGCTCGAGAATTTCGTCTTCGTGTTCGATCTGGTACTGCCGATAAGCCTCGACGCCGCTCGACAGATAGACCTTGTGGCTCTCGCTCAAGTCGAACAGCGCTCGCGAAGAAATCGCCAGCACCAGTTTGTCGTCTATGACATTTGCCATGCCCTTCCCCCTTCTTGACCGACTCAGTGGTTACGTCGGTCGATAAAACTCAAGCTGCGATACAAGGCCTCGATTCGCGGCAACTCACATCCCGCCGCCTTCGCCGCTGCCAGTGGCCGAGTGTAGATGGCGTCCAGTTCCAGTGGCCGCTTGTGCAGAAAATCGTGATGCATGCTCGGCCAGTAGTCGGGCATTTTCTCGGTCATCATGAACAGATAATCGGCGTAACCCGGCGGCATGTCATGACCGCAGGCCTTGGCCCCCTGAACAACTTCGGCCATCAAGGCCTGAATCAGCGCGCGGCTGTCGGCATCTGCCATCAACGGTGTGGTGCTGGCCCCAAGCAGCACCGACAGGCCGTTGTAGGGAATATTCCAGACCAGCTTCTGCCAGCGCGCCTGTTGCAGATTCGGCATGGCCTGGGCGTCGATACCGGCCGTGCGGAACAATCCGGCGCCCTCCTCGACGATGTTCATGCGTGCCTGTGCATCGGCGGCGGGGCCACTGTGGTAGCCGACATTCACCGCCCCCAGCGCTTGATGGGTGATGACCCCGGGGCTGGCGCGATGGACGCAGATCAGACAAAGCCCGCCCAGCAGGTGCAGCGAACCGGGGAGCAACTCGCGCAGATGGTCTTCGACGTCCAGGCCATTTTGCAGCAACAGCACTTTGGCATCAGGTGCGGCTGCTTGAATAATGGCCGGTGCCAGGTCCGCGTTGCTGGTGGTCTTGGCGCCCACCAGCAGCCAGTCACAGGGCGGCATGTCGGCAGCCGACGAATAGGCCTGGACCGGGTTCAGGGTCAGCGGGCCCAACGACGCATGGTCAAGATGCAAGCCGCGTTCGGCCACCGCTGAAAACTCGCTGCGCAACAGAAAATGCACGTCGAAGCCGGCACGCGCCAGCATCAGCCCGTAGAAACCACCGATCGCGCCGGTCCCGATAATGCCGATTGTCGGCTTGGCCACAGTGCCTGTCATGGCAGCTCCTCTGCTGGTCGACTCAACGCCTGGTCCACAGCCTCGTTGAGCGCTGTGCGGGTCAGGCGCGACTGTAGCGCCCCGAAATACTCACCGTCGCGCACCACAAACAGTGCCGGCAAATGAAAGACCCGATAACGCTCGACCACCCCGCCATTGCTCCCGGCATCGATCCAGCACAGCCGATCGACCGCCAGTTCGAGGCTGGGCAACTGCTCGCGGGCAAAACGGCAACTGGCGCAGCCAACGCTGGTAAAAATCACCAGTGAAATGCCGCTCATCGCCAGCAACCGTTGGTCGGCGTCGAAATCGGTCAGTTCCGATTCGACCACTATACTGGGAGAAACAGTGTCAAGTGGCCGACACAGGGAGTCCGTGTTCATGAGACGTTATCTTCCTCATCCTGACGATGTGCCCGTCGAATTAACGTTGCTCAAACATGAGTGTATTTCGCGGCAAGAGCTGCACACTATCAGCCTCGGCGGCATGGCTTGCAATTACCACCGCGCGTGGCGCCACGGTACGGCGCTGGAAATACGCATGCCGACCCTGAACCCGGACTTGCGTTTCCTGGGTTATGTGGCGTGGTGCCTGCGACGAAAACGCGGCTATCTGGTGGGGATCGCCTTCGTTGACGAACAGACGCTGTTTTGCGCGCGGATGGGTGAGCAGATCTGCCAGATCGAACGTTACTGCCGTCAGCATGAACCCCAAAGCCAACAGCAGAGCAATGAGACCCTGGCCCTCGAATGGGTCCAGCAGCACGCCGACGAGTTCTCCCACGATACAGTCAGCAAGGCATTTGCGCAGCCAATGGCCGGTTAGGATGCATTCCCCATCAGTTTCCCCGCCACGGTGGGGGAAACTGATGGGGAATGCCCATTAAACCGGTGTCTGCCCATTGTCGAGCCACGGTGTAACGCGCTAAGGTTCTGCTCCCCGACGCGCTTAATTTGCTGTGCTCCGCCGCGCGGGTTCGCTGGCGGCCGGCACCCGTGACCTGACGAGTAAACGATGGCTGATTTACCGATCAACGACCTAAACGTCGCCTCCAACGAGACCCTGATCACTCCCGATCAGCTCAAGCGTGATATCCCTCTGAGCGACGCTGCCCTGCGCACCGTCACCAAGGGCCGCGAAGTCATTCGCAACATTCTTGATGGCACCGACCACCGCCTGTTCGTCGTGATCGGGCCGTGCTCGATCCATGACATCAAGGCTGCCCACGAATACGCCGAGCGCCTGAAAGTGCTCGCGGCCGAAGTGTCCGATACCCTGTATCTGGTCATGCGCGTGTATTTCGAGAAGCCACGCACCACCGTTGGCTGGAAAGGCTTGATCAACGATCCGTACCTGGACGACTCGTTCAAGATTCAGGATGGCCTGCACATCGGTCGTCAGTTGCTGCTGGACCTGGCCGAGATGGGCCTGCCGACCGCAACCGAAGCCCTCGACCCGATCTCCCCGCAATACTTGCAGGACCTGATCAGCTGGTCGGCGATCGGCGCACGCACCACCGAATCCCAGACGCACCGTGAAATGGCTTCCGGCCTGTCCTCGGCCGTCGGCTTCAAGAACGGCACCGATGGCGGCCTGACGGTAGCCATCAACGCCCTGCAATCGGTTTCCAGCCCGCACCGTTTCCTGGGCATCAACCAGGAAGGTGGCGTGTCGATCGTCACCACCAAGGGCAACGCCTACGGTCACGTGGTACTGCGCGGTGGCAACGGCAAGCCGAACTACGATTCGGTCAGCGTCGCGCTCTGCGAGCAAGCGCTGAAAAAGGCCAACATCAAGCCGAACATCATGGTCGATTGCAGCCACG
This sequence comes from Pseudomonas sp. B21-019, assembly GCF_024749225.1. Taxonomy (NCBI): domain Bacteria; kingdom Pseudomonadati; phylum Pseudomonadota; class Gammaproteobacteria; order Pseudomonadales; family Pseudomonadaceae; genus Pseudomonas; species Pseudomonas sp. B21-019. Next base: position 1,820,306 of record NZ_CP087193.1, on the reverse strand, counting down.
CCAACTCCAACAAGGACCCGGCCCTGCAACCGCTGGTGATGGAGAACGTCGCCAACCAGATCCTCGAAGGCAACCAGTCAATCATCGGCCTGATGGTCGAAAGCCACCTGAACTGGGGCTGCCAGGCAATCCCGAAAGACCTCGCCGACCTGCAATACGGCGTGTCGATCACCGATGCCTGCATCGATTGGACTGCCACTGAAAACACCTTGCGCAGCATGCATGCCAAGCTCAAGGACGTGCTGCCTAAACGCAATCGCAGCTGATCGCCGTTTCGCGCATAAAAAAACGCCAGGTTTGAACCTGGCGTTTTTTTATGCGTTGGTTTTGCTCACAGCTTGGCGGCATGCCGCTGATGACGCTCCATGTAGCGCTCCACGTAGGAGCACGATGGAATCACCGTGTAGCCCATTTCATCAGCATATTGCAGCGCCTGCTCGGTCAAAGCCGCCGCGATGCCGCGGCCACGCAACGCGTTGGGCACAAAAGTGCGATAGATATCCAGGGTCTGTTTTCCCAGATCCATATAGGTCAGGTAGGCACGATAACCGTCCACAGTGGTCTCGAACTGATGACCAGCCTGGTCATGGTGGATGGACAACGCCTCGCTCATCACTACTCCTCGCGGGTCTTTAATTCTGACCCCTACCTTACCGATGTTTTTCCGGCGAAGGAACAACTACGCCACCCCGTGCCTGAATGGACACCGAGAGAGCCGCACCAATCTCGCGCAACCGAGCACGTATCAAATAGTAGGCACCATTGGCAAAAATGCTCAAGGGACGCTCGTCATTGTGCATCGGGTGGCGGGTGTTGCCGCGGATTACGCAGGAACGGCTCGACCGAACGGGTCAAAGCCTGAACATTGCCGGATATTGAGACTTAAGACGAGCGCCCTTTGTTTAAGTCACCTCAACATGGATAAAGATATGCGAGCGGCTGCGCAAAATTCGAACACAAGTGTAGACAAACCCATCTAGACGGACTTTGGGCAAGACCAAAAAACAGCTGCCGAGCCAGGGAACTTTTTCCCGACGGATCGCTCAGTTAGGGCCTCGTAGCTGGATATTTTTTATACAACGCAGTTAAAAGTTGCTCGAAAAAGAATCAACGCCTACAATTTTTTTTGCTTCTTGCGCTACGTCAGTTTACTTACTACAAGTAATGGGTAGTATGTACGCCGGCTATTTCCTCACTCTGAGGAGACAGCTACTTAATAGAAAGTCCTTGAAGGGGAACACGATGAACAACGTTCTGAAATTCTCTGCTCTGGCTCTGGCCGCAGTTCTGGCTACCGGTTGCAGCAGCGTATCGAAAGAAACTGAAGCACGTCTGACTGCTACTGAAGACGCAGCAGCTCGCTCCCAAGCTCGTGCAGACGAAGCTTACCGTAAAGCTGATGAAGCTCTGGCTGCTGCTCAAAAAGCACAACAGACTGCTGACGAAGCTAACGAGCGCGCTCTGCGCATGCTGGAAAAAGCTAGCCGCAAGTAATAATCCTTCGGGGTTGTTATCAAGCCGATCCATTTTTTGGGTCGGCTTTTTTATTGCCTGAGGTTTCTGCAGGCCATAAAAAACCCGCCGACGCGGCCTGCATCGGCGGGTTGCTTTAACGCGTTACTGCTGCAGATCGATCGGCGCACTCGAAACCATCGGTGCCGACGTATTCGGCACGGCGATTTCCACCGGCAGGCCATCCTCAGCGGCGACTACGTCGCGCACCACATCCCAGTTCATGCGCAAGTTGTTGGTGATGTCCTCACGCTTGAGCATCGCATTGATCACGGCGGTGTGCTTGTCGACCACCGAAGGGTTGCCCTTGTCATCCAGCGGCGTGTGCGCTTCCAGATAAACCTTGCCGCCACTGAGGCCGAACTTGTACGGATCGTTGAGGATGCGTACCGACGTCCCTACCGGCACCATGCCGGCCATTTCCAGCACGTTGTTGTTGAACATGCGGAAGCAACCGTGGCTGGTGCGCATGCCAATGCCGAACTTCTTGTTCGAACCGTGGATAAGGTACCCCGGAGTGCCCAGGGTGAATTTGAAAGGCCCCAGCGGGTTATCCGGGCCGGCCGGCACTACGTTCGGCAGTGGGTCGCCATCGGCGGCGTGCTCGGCCTTGATCGACGCTGGAGGGGTCCAGGTCGGGTTCGGCGTCTTGGCGACGATGCTGGTGTGGGCAATCGGCGAACCCCAGCCTTCACGGCCGATACCCAGCGGGAAGGTGTACACCACGTTCCGGCCTTTCGGGTAGTAGTAGAGGCGGTATTCAGCCAGGTTGATGACGATGCCTTCACGCGGGCCAGGCGGCAGGATGAAGCGCGTCGGCAGGACGACTTCGGTACCGGCGCCCGGCAGCCATGGATCGACGCCAGGGTTGGCCGCGACCATTTCCAGATAGCCCAGGTCGTAGGTGGTGCCAAGGTCGGCGAAGGTGTCTTCGTATTTGGCCTTGATCACTTGCACCTGGCCGACAATGTCTTCACCGGGTGGTGGCAGGGGCAACTCCAATGCTGCAACGGGACCCGCCACGCAGAGCGCAGCAAGAGACAGGCAGCGGGTGACGGCGGGAAAGCGCGGCAACATCCGGAAAATCCTTCGCATGATCGACAAGGGTATAAAAACCCGATTGTACACCGCCGCCCGTTATTTCGGGGAGATGCAAGACCTGTGGCGAGGGGGGATTGCCTGTGGTGGAAGCTTTCCTGTGGCGAGCCCCCTCGCCACGGGGCTATAGCTCGAACCGCAACTCAGGCCAGATCGGCGAGGTGCCGCGTTTTTGCGATTCCAGAATGGCCCGGCACAGCGAGCACAGGCGCTGGTCCTGGAACACCGTGCGATCGACGCTCGACCAGCGTGGTTGCGCCGGCAACAGGCTGCCGCACAAGGTTCGATCGGCCGAGCCGCCCAGCTCCAGCTGACGGGTCACCAGATGCACCCGCACTTCCTGGCAGGCGAACAGATCCAGCTGTTCGTCAGGCTCGATCAGTTGATAGGCAAAAAGGGACCAGGCGGGACGCGGCATCGGGGCCTCCAAATCGGGGGCGCCACCTTAGCCGAAACGCCGCCGCTAGAAAAGCGTCAAAGCAGCGGTTTCAGTGTCGGCCAGACATTTTCCAGCAACTTGCCCTGAGCCCCCGCCGCCGGGTGCAGGCCGTCGGATTGCATCAGGTCTGGATGACCGCCCACGCCGTCGAGAAAAAACGGCACCAGCGGGATTTTTTTCTCGTCGGCCACCTTGGTGAAGACCTCGGCGAATGCCTGGGTGTAACGCACGCCATAGTTGGGTGGCAATTGCATACCCAGCAACAGCACCTTGGCGCCACTGACGCGGGAGCTGTCGATCATTGACGCAAGATTTTGTTGCAATTGTGTTGGCGGCATTCCGCGCAAGCCGTCATTGCCTCCCAACTCGAGGATGACGAGCTCAGGCTTATGCTCTGCAAGCAGCGCCGGCAGGCGTGCCCGGCCTCCGGCACTGGTGTCGCCGCTGATGGACGCATTGACCACCTTATCGTCGAAACCTTCGCGCTTGAGCCGTTGCTCGAGCAACGACACCCACCCCATCCGGGTATCCAGGCCGAAACCGGCGCTGATACTATCGCCAACGATCAGGACTGTACCCGCCGCTGCGTTCTGGGCCATGCACATCAAGGCCAGGCCAGCACTCAAAAACCACACACGCATCGGATTCTCCATGGGCGCAAGCATTCTCACCGCGAAGAACCTCAGCAAAGTGGTTCCCAGCGCGGAAGGTGAACTGACTATCCTGCACGAACTCAGCCTGGAACTGAACAAGGGCGATAGCCTGGCCATTGTCGGCGCCTCCGGTTCCGGCAAATCCACCCTCCTCGGCCTGCTTGCCGGCCTCGACCTGCCGAGCAGCGGCGAAGTCACTCTCGCTGGCCAAGGCCTGAGCAATCTCGACGAAGACCAGCGCGCGCGCATTCGCGCCGAGCACGTGGGGTTTGTCTTCCAGTCCTTTCAACTGCTCGACAGCCTCAACGCCCTGGAAAACGTCATGCTGCCGCTGGAACTCGATGGCCGCAAAGACGCCCGTGAGCGCGCCACCGAGCTGTTGCAACGGGTCGGCCTGGGCCAACGCCTGACCCACTCGCCGCGCCAGCTTTCCGGTGGCGAACAGCAGCGCGTGGCGATTGCCCGCGCCTTCGCCGCCGAGCCCGACGTGCTGTTCGCCGATGAACCCACCGGCAACCTCGACAGCCACACCGGCGAGCGCATCAGCGATCTGCTATTCGAACTCAACAAGGAACGCGGCACCACCCTGGTGCTGGTAACTCATGACGAACGCCTGGCACATCGCTGCCGGCGCCTGATCCGCCTTGAAGCCGGCCTGCTGGTCGCCCCTCTGGAGCCTTGATGGCACGCCTGCCGCTGTTGCGCCTGTTCAGTCTCGCTATCCGTCAACTGCTGCGCGATGCCCGCGCCGGTGAGTTGCGTGTGTTGTTCTTCGCCTTGCTGGTGGCCGTGGCGGCGAGTACCGCCATCGGTTACTTCGGTGCCCGCCTGAACGGCGCCATGATGCTGCGCGCCACAGAGTTTCTCGGCGCCGACCTGTTGCTGGAAGGCAGTTCGCCGGCGCGGCCGGAACAGATCAACAGTGGCATCGAGCTGGGCCTTGAACATGCTCAGGTGGTGGAATTTTCCAGTGTCATTGCCACCGACAACGGCATTCAGCTGTCCAGCATCAAAGCCGCCGATGACGTCTACCCGTTGCGCGGCGAACTGAAAAGCGCCCCTGCGCCGTTCGCGCAAGAAGCACCCGGTGGCGGTCCGAAACCCGGCGAAGCCTGGGTTGAAGCGCGACTGCTGACTGCACTGGACTTGAAGATCGGCGACAGCATCGATGTCGGCATGAAAAACCTGAAACTGGCGCGGGTGCTGACCTACGAACCGGATCGCGCAGGTAACTTCTACAGCCTGACGCCACGGGTGCTGATCAATCTCAGCGACCTTGAGGCCACCGGCGTGGTGCAACCCGGCAGCCGGGTCAGTTACCGCGAACTCTGGCGCGGCAACGCCCAGGCGCTGGAAACCTATCGTCAATTGATCAAGCCAGGCCTGGCCGCCAACCAGCGCATCCAGGATGCCCGCGATGGCAATCGGCAGATCGGCGGTGCCTTGGGCAAGGCCGAACGTTACTTGAACATGGCCAGCCTGGTGGCGGTGCTGCTGTCCGGCGTGGCGGTGGCGTTGTCGGCGACACGCTTCGCCACCCGCCGATTCGATGCCAGTGCCTTGCTGCGCTGCCTGGGCCTGTCCCGCCGGGAAACCATGGTGCTGTTCAGTCTGCAACTGACGGTGCTCGGACTGCTCGCCAGCATCAGCGGCGCCCTGCTCGGCTGGCTGGCTCAGCTCGGGCTGTTCGCGCTGCTGCATGATTTACTGCCGACAGACGTTCCACCGGGAGGCCTGTTGCCGGCCATCGCCGGGATCGGTACCGGGCTGGTCGCGCTGGCCGGTTTCGCCCTGCCGCCATTGGCCGCGCTGGGTCGAGTCCCACCGCTGCGGGTATTGCGCCGGGACATGCTGCCGATTCCGTCCAGCACCTGGATGGTTTATGGCGCGGCATTGGGCGCCCTCGGCCTGATCATGTGGCGCCTGAGCCTCGACCTGGTGCTGACCTTCGCCCTGCTCGGCGGCGGTGTGATCGCGGCACTGGTGCTTGGCGGTTTGCTCTTGCTGCTGCTCAAGAGCCTGCGCCGGATGCTGGCGCGCGCCTCATTGCCATGGCGCCTGGGGTTGGGCCAACTGTTGCGCCATCCACTGGCGGCAGCGGGTCAATCCCTGGCCTTCGGCTTGATTCTGCTGTCCATGACGCTGATCGCTTTGCTGCGTGGCGAGTTGCTCGACACCTGGCAAAACCAGTTGCCAAAAAACGCCCCGAATTATTTCGCCCTGAACATTTTGCCGGCGGACAAACAGGCCTTTAGCGATCGGCTGATGGAGCTGTCGGCGCAATCGGCGCCGCTGTACCCGGTGGTGCCGGGACGGCTGATCAGCATTAATGGCGAACCGGTGCAGCAAATCGTCAGCAAGGATTCGGCCGGTGACCGAGCCATCCAACGCGACCTGAGCCTGACCTGGGCGGCAGACCTGCCGACGGGCAACAAGCTCACCGCCGGCAACTGGTGGGATCAGCAACCGGCGGATGAAGTACCCGGTGTTTCGGTGGAAGGTAAAGTCGCCGAAAGCCTCAAGCTCAAGCTCGGCGATCACATGGTGTTTAGCGTTGGGGGGGTCAATCGGGAGGCGAAAGTCACCAGCCTGCGGGAGATCAACTGGGACAACTTCCAGCCGAACTTTTTCATGATCTTCCAGCCCGGCACCCTGAAGGACTTACCGGCGACCTACCTGACCAGTTTCTATCTGGCGCCCGGTCACGATCAGCAGATCGTCGACCTGTCCCGCAGCTTTCCGGCAGTGACCATTCTGCAAGTCGAAGCCCTGCTGGAGCAGTTGCGCAGCATCCTCGCGCAAGTGACCCTGGCGGTCGAATACGTGCTGTTGTTCGTGTTGGCGGCGGGGATGGCGGTGTTGTTCTCCGGCTTGCAGGCAACCCTCGATGAACGTATTCGCCAAGGCGCGTTGCTGCGAGCGCTGGGCGCCGAACGGCAGTTGCTGGTCAGGGCGCGGCGGATCGAGTTCGGCTTGCTCGGCGCGGTCAGCGGGCTGTTGGCGGCATTGGGCTCGGAACTGGTGAGCCTGGTGCTCTACCGCTACGCCTTCGACCTGCCCTGGCATCCGCATCCATGGCTGCTGGTAATGCCGCTGATCGGCGCGCTGCTGATCGGCGGTGCCGGTGTATTCGGCACGCGCCGCGCCTTGAACGCCAGCCCGCTGACAGTCTTGCGCGAGGGTTGATAGCTCATCAAGTATTAGTCACCACGAGCCGTTATCGCCCTCCCCCGCAGGGCGATCGCTCGGAAAGCGCCGAGTACACCCTATGCCCCTACTTTCATACTATTTCGAGTATGTGATCTCGTTTATCCACCACAACATTTCTCCGCTCGGAGTCTGCACAATGACCTCATCCCCCACCTCTTTCTTCAAAAGCGCACGCGCCATCGGTGAATCGATGGAGATGTAATCGTTGCGTCCGTATATTTCGTCATACCCCACAACTCTGAACTTCTTGATTTCACCTGCCTCGTTTTCGATCTCGACCCAAGCCCCAAAAAAGACCCTGCCCTCCTGCTCAGGTGAGTACGCAACCACCCGGACATCTTCGAGGCGCTTGCGAAGGTACCGAACACGCCGGTCGATTTCCCGGAGCAGCTTCTTGTTGTATTGGTAATCCGCGTTTTCGCTACGGTCGCCAAGCGACGCCGCCCAAGTGACCTTGCGCGTGGTGTCAGGGCGCTTCTCCCGCCAAAGGTAGTCGAGCTCTTGCTTCAGAGCCTCATGACCTTCCTGTGTGATGATGTTCGTACTCAAGATGGATTTCTCATTAACGATTTATCTCCTCGAAGCGCACCCTTGCATCACTGAGAACCCGGTGAATTGCAGCCCCCGCAGACTTAGGGATTTTTAGTGTTCCGAGCACACGATCCCAGTCATCAAGCGCGGCGAGGGTTTGGTCGATGTATTCATCAGGCTTGAGGTATTTGTAATCCTTGCACATATCTCTGATGACCTTTCGTGTCGGCTTGCCATGACCTGAAAATGCAGTGGAGTGCTCGCCCATCCCATTGGAGAAAGTAAGGTCGTACGCTGGAGACAGCCTCCAGACTCCCTGCCCATTTTTGTCCTGAGGTTCGTGATACAGGAACGCAAAGTTTTTGGTGTGATCGTCGTAGTTGTGGAACACCGCATTGAAGATCATGAGTCTTGCCATTTTCTCAACCTCGGCAGCGCTTTTCGTCAGCGCGCTTGTCACCTTGAGTATCTGGCTGTAATCCATGGTCGGTGCCCGGAAGTCTGCGTAGACCAACGCTGAGAGGGAAATCATATGAATCCTGCGATCGCCATCACGGTCGAAACGTTGGGCTGCGAAAAATCGCTCAAGTCCGCCCTGACGCATCTGCACCTCCAGCAGTGCCGTATGCGCCATATTCACCCCGGCCTTTCTGGCCATCACCGCATACGCTTGCTCGATCCCGCCAGTCTCCAAAGGCTCATTCAGAGACCTGAACTTCACAATCCAGTGAGCGTATCCAGGTGGAAGCTGGCCAAAAGCTGAAGTCGCAGTCTCAAGATCGTGTGACAGTGCTGCGATTGCTTTGGGGCGGGCACCACCGGGGGAGCCACCCGCCAAGCGTAGCCCCTTGAGCACTTTGGAGGTGCCTCCTTGTTGTACCTCGACAGATGCCTCGAATAGGTGAGCAAGATTCACTGACTCTGCGGCGACCTTTTCTGTTTTGGGATGATACTCAAAGATTCCCATGGCTCGATCACCCATATAGGCCAGCCGATCCAGCGGACTGAGCGTCAGTGAGGTGCCTGCTCCGAAGGTCGCGTCGAAGAACCTATCCATCAGCAGAAGCCCCCAACGGTCCGGCAAGGAATCTGCAAACGGGCCATGCAGGCCTTTGAACAAACGACTGTCACGAGCGAGCTGTGGCTTGTCATCGAATGTCATTGTCAAGGGAGAAAGGTCGAACCCCTTGGCCAGCCATTCTTTGTCGTACACAAAGTAGATGCCTTTCCCCTCGACACGGTTCAATTCGCCCACCATTACGCCATTGGCGGTAACGCTGAGCGATTCGGTGGGTTTGAACCTGGGGATAGGCGAGCTCATTTGGTGCCTCGTTTACGCTTAAGATTTTTTAGCTCGTCGATTGAGCCTGGATGCGAGGGTTTGAAGAGACTCATCACCGGCGTCAGCTCATCGAGCGCCGTGGCCAGGAGAATCATGGACTCAAGGGTGATCGAGCCTGAGCGCTCGAACCGCTTGATGGAGGACTCAGACACTCCAGATTGCTCAGCCAGGGTTTTGCGAGAAAGGTTCTTGGACAAGCGCAACGATTCGGCATTTTTCCCCAGTTCGCGTGCGATTTCCGCTGGGCTGTACAAAAAATGCATAAGTGACATAGCTTACTCCGAGCGCACTATTGGTCATAACTGACCCATTGTTATCAATAATATCAAACAAATGGACTATTCTGACCAATTGTATCAATAACAGTGCATGTCATTTATTATATTAAATGGTCACATTTGACCAATTGATATAATAAAACACGAAGAAAAGGTCAGGTACGACCAATAGCATAAAAAACTGGCCAGTTAATACAGGCTTGAAAGATGAGTTGGACTTGCCAGCGCCCTGAGCCTCAGCAGCGGGCAATCAGCCCTTGGCGCGCAACGCGGGTCAGTTGCCTGATCACTTCAGGCGCGTCCTCGGCGCTGGGCGCCTGAATCACCGCCAGATCGAAACTGTCAGTCGCGAAGCGCTCCAGCGACTCGCCATCTTCGACAAACTGGATCAGGAATGCTGCCGGACCGCCGGTGCGACGTGGCCAGCCATCGAGGTAACGCAACAGCGTCGGCTGATGTTTACCGCCAAGCAGGATTTTTGGATTGCGCTGGGTGAGATGTGCCGTGATCGGCGCGGGGCGTACAACGGGGTTCAATGCATTCATTGTGTCGTGTCTCTGCCTCAAAAGTCTGCATGGCAGGTGAGAGGCAACACCGAACCAGCGCTTTAGCGGTATTTCGAAGCCTGTTTCAAGCTTCTATCGGCAACTGAATGAGTCACCTGGCGCCCCGCAAGTAGCTGTTTAAATCGGCGCATGAGCAGCATCCTAGAGAAGCTGACCGGACAGTGTCAAGAATCACCAGCAACAAAAAAAGGCCCGCACAGTGCATCACACTGTGCGGGCCTTTTCGTTGAGCCAGAGCGGTCAGTCGGCGATGGCGCGGTCGACCGAGAGCTTGCCTGCGCCTTCGATCAGCACTGCGAGGCTGCCACCGAGCAAGGCCAGGGCGAATTCATAACCGTTGTTGGCCATGAACAGACCGTTGCTGATGTGCACCGAGAAAATCGCAACCAGCGAGAGGAAGGTCAGCCCCAACGCCGCCGGGCGTGCCAGCAGGCCAATGATCAGCGCCAGACCGCCAAAGAACTCAGTACCACCGGCCAGGATCGCCATCAGGTGACCGGGCGCCAATCCAATGCTTTCCATGTACTGCGCGGTGCCGGCAATGCCGTAGCCGCCGAATGCCCCGAAGAGTTTCTGTGAGCCGTGGGCCGCGAAGATGATGCCGACGAAAATCCGCAGAATCGTCAGGCCGTAACCAGCGCGGGTAGACAGTACCTTGTTGATCAGTGTGCTCATGCTGTGTCATCCATTGTGAGAGTGTGTTGGTTGGTCGCCATATTAATCGGTTTATCTCATGTTAAAAGCGCAAAAAACGCACCATAACAATCAGATTAGTCGATCATTTACGTAAGGCAACTTTCTGCCCCTGAGGCTCCAACGATTCCCGCTCCCGATCGAACGCCAGGTAATACTTGTTCACGCTATTAACATAGCTGACAGCCCCCATTCCCACCTGCTCCATGGCGATGCGCTCAACCTGGAAAAACCACTGATTAGGATTCAGGCCGCGCCGCCGAGCCTCGGCCCGCATGCCCTGGACCCGCTCCGGCCCCATGTTGTAGGCCGCCAGCACGAACGCCATGCGCTCGCGCTCGTTGAGTTTGGGGCTGGCAAAGAATTTGCGGCGGATCATCGCCAGGTACTTGGCGCCGGCCTGCACATTGGCATCGAGATTCTGAATGTCACTGACGCCAACCCGTTGGGCGGCCGATGGTGTTATTTGCATCAGGCCGGTGGGGCCGCCTCCACTTCTGGCAGTGGGTTGCAGCGCCGATTCCTTGAACGCCAGCGCTGCCAGGTTCAGCCAGTCCATGTCCTGGGCTTGCGCGTGTTTTTGCAGCACCGGTCGAAGTTTTTCCAGACGCTGACGATCGGCTTTGGCCAAGGGATAGTGCACTTGATACAGGCGCCGGTAGATCCGCAGGAACGCCGCATCCTGGTCCGACGGTTGCTTGTAGGTGGTCAGGAAACGGTCGATGCTCGCCCGCAGCATCGAGGCGTCGCGACGCACGAACCAGTATTCCTCGCCCGGCTCATTGATGAGCACCTGCCGATCGAAGCGCAACTTGGGCAGGATCTTGCCCCAACGCTCGGCGATCGGTTGCTCGACGATGGTCAAATGGAAGATCCCGCCCTGGACCATTTCCAGCACGTCCTCGACGGCCAGGCTTGGGTCGACCCACTCGATCTTCACCGGGGGCAGTTTGTGCAGCGCGAGCTTCTGATTGATCTGGCTGACCGCATCCCCGGCAGCACTGCCGGTGGGCAGCGCGAGGGTTTTACCCGAGAGTTGTTCAAGGTGGGTGTAACGTCGTTCGCCTTTGATCCCCACCAGCAGCAACGGCACGTTGCTGGCAATCGGTTCACTGGTGCTGACCGCGTGCCCCGATTGCGGATCAAGCAATTCCCCCGGCGCGACCAGATCACCCTCCCCGCGCTGCAACGCGCCGAGCAGTTGATCCTTTGCTTTGGGAATGATCTTGAGGGTGATTTCCTGGCCGTCACGGGCGTGGCCATTAAGGTATTGCTCGAAAGCCCGCAGGCGGTGGTATTCGACGCCAATGGCCTGGCCCTGGACTTCGCCGGAGCTGTTGCGGCTCTGGTTGACCAGCACCCGCAGCACACGGCTGCTGCGAATCTCCGTCAGGTCGCGGACCTTGGCTGCCGGTACGGCTTGCAACGGCCCGGCCAGACGTGCAACCGCCGGCATCGGCAGCAGCAACGAACAACACAGCAGTAACAAAACCGAGGGACGTGTCATCCACTCTCCGGAAAGAATACTGGCCAACCTCATGAGTGATTTCATGACATCGGGCAACAGAAACAGAGCGCTTGAAGCGCTGATAAAGTGCGAGAGAGTGGCACAGTGATGGCAAATCTACCAACCCCGACCTGCCTCGCGGCCTCAACAGACAGCTTTAACTCGTTGTAGTTCTTGGTTTTTCTTATAAATCTACAGCTCTGATATGCTTTCCGGCCTTTGGTCCGAGGTAGCACCATGCAACTCATCGATATCGGCGTCAACCTGACCAACCCCAGTTTTGCCGACAAACACCAGGCTGTACTCGACCGTGCCTACGCTGCCGGGGTCTGCCAACTGGTGCTTACCGGGACCAGCGTCGAGGGCAGCGAACAGGCGCTGGAACTGTGCCGGCAACTGGACGAAAGCGCTCAAAGACTGTTCGCTACCGCCGGCATTCACCCGCATTCAGCCAGCGACTGGAACGCCGACAGCGCCCAGCGTCTGCGCAGTTTGCTCAAGGAGCCGAACGTAGTGGCCGTGGGTGAATGCGGCCTCGATTTCAATCGTGACTTCTCACCCCGCCCGCAGCAGGAAAAGGTCCTCGAAGAACATCTGGCAATGGCGGTCGAACTGCAACTACCGGTGTTCCTGCATGAACGTGACGCCAGCCAACGATTACTGGAGATCCTGCACGATTACCGCGATCAATTGCCGGCTGCTGTGGTGCACTGCTTCACTGGGGAAAAGAAGGCGCTGTTCAGCTATCTCGATCTGGACTTGCACATCGGCATCACTGGCTGGATCTGCGACGAACGCCGGGGCACGCACCTGCATCCGTTGGTCAAGGAGATTAAACGCGGGCGCTTGATGCTGGAGAGCGACGCGCCGTATCTGCTGCCCCGCAGCTTGCGCCCCAAGCCGAAGAACGGTCGCAACGAGCCGGCGTATCTGACTGAAGTGTTGCGTGAAGTGGCGTTGCATCGCGGGGAAAGCATGGAAGACCTCGCCGCCCACAGCACCGCCAGCGCCCGCGCGTTTTTCGGGTTGCCTGAGTTCGCGTGAAGCCTGAAAAGATCGCAGCCTTCGGCAGCTCCTACAGAGGACCGCGATCGGCGTAGGAGCTGCCGCAGGCTGCGATCTTTTTCATGCAGCAAAGAATCTGTTGACCCACATCAAATTCAGTCTCCCTGAGTAGCGGCACAATAATGGCACCTTGCCAAAACTGTTTCCGCTATCAGAGAAGACCTCCATGGGTGCCTGGCTTAGCAATATTTCGCTGAAATACAAATTCTGGGCGGTCAACGCAGTCGCCTTTGTCACCACCTTGTTGCTGGTGCTGTACGCCGTGCAGCTCGAACAACAGGCCCGCAGTCACGCCGCGCAAGTATCGGCCCAGGCCCAGGCACGATTGCTCAATGCCTGGCCTGTCGGGCAGCCGCTGCCCAAGGCCGACAACCTGCTGACCTTCAATCGTGGGCAGGCGCCTTTACTGAACGGGCAACCGCTGCTGGAACTGACCGATACCCTCGGTTGGGTCCAGATCAATGCCATGCCGCTGTTCGGGGAAAATCCGTTGATGGGTGCCGAGGTGTTCGCTCGTCCCGACGGTCAACAGGTCGCGGTCGTTGCCTACAGCCCGAGCCTGAGCCAGGTGTTCGGCGAGCGCTTCACTCACTACGCGGTAGCGGTGTTCATCCTGATGCTGGCGATGCTCGGCGCGTCGCAACTGTTGATCCGCTTCCTGCTCAGCCAGCTCAACACCTTGAAAGACGTGATGCTCCACGTCGAGAAAAGCGGCGACCTGTCGGCCCGTGTGCCACTGGCCTGCAAGGACGAAGTCGGGCAGATGGCCAATGCCTTCAATGCCATGCAGGCCGGCTACCAGCGGGTGGTCAACACTGTCGCCAGCACCGCCCGGCAACTGGACGTCGGTGCCGCGCAACTGGCCGCGAGCATGAACGAGGTGCGTCACGGCATGCTCGGCCAGCAAAGCGAAACCGATCAGGCCGCTACGGCGATCAACGAAATGACCGCCACGGTCCATCACATTGCCCAACACGCCGGCGCCACCCGCGACCTCTCGCAAACCGCCGACACCCTGGCTGGCAGCGGTCAGGAAGTGGTGACTCGGGTACAGAAATCGATTGGCGGATTGTCCACTGGCGTGCAGCAAACCGCCGAGATGATTCAGCGCCTGGCCGAGGACAGCCAGAAGATCAACGGCGTGGTCAACGTGATTCACAGCATCGCTGAACAAACCAACCTGCTGGCCCTGAACGCGGCCATCGAAGCGGCCCGGGCCGGTGAGATGGGACGCGGGTTTGCGGTGGTCGCCGATGAAGTGCGCAACCTGGCCAAACGGGTCCAGACGTCCACCGACGAGATCACCACCATGGTTTCCGCGCTGCAGGCCGGGACTCGGGACGCGGTGGATTTCATGCAGGAAAGTTCATACAAGGCGGACGACTGCATGCAACAGGCCCAGGAAGCCAGTGTGGCCCTGGCTGAAATCACCGGTGCGGTGGCGCAAATGCGTGAAAGCAATACGCAGATCGCGGTGGCGGCCGAGCAGCAGAGTCATGTGGCGGAGGAGATGAATCGGGCCGTGGTGAGCATTCGCGACGTGACCGAGAACACCGTGAAGCAGACCGTGAACTCGGCGATTACCAGCAATGAATTGGCGATGTTGGCCGGGGAATTGAGCAAGGCCATCGGGCAGCTCAAGCTTTAAGGGCCCGCGAAGGCAGTCAACATGAATATCGACCATGACCCCTATCGCGCCGATAGCCAGCCTTGATTCGCCGACGTCTTTCGCCCGACCTATTCTTTGTTCATGAGCCTCAACGAACCAAGGATAAGCATCATGGGCAAACGTCATCCCAACCTTCCCGCCTGGCAATGGCGCCTGTACCCGCACAATCACCAGCACCCGACCAATCTGGTGTTGCACCTGATTGCCGTGCCGCTGTTCATCGTGGCGTTTTTGCTGATGGTCTCGGGGGTGTTCAGCCTGGATCTGGCGAGCTTCGCAATTGGCGTCATCGGCCTGATTGCCGCCCTGGGCCTGCAGCGTCACGGTCATAGCCTGGAGGCGCAAGCCTCCGAGCCGTTCAGTGATCGCAAAGACGCGGTATCACGCTTGCTGGTCGAGCAGTTCCTGACCTTCCCCCGGTTTTTCTTCAGTGGCGGCTGGTGGCGCGCCTGGCGCGAACGCCACCGTCGCCATCGCTGATCAGGCGAAAATCGTGACGGTCTGCCGACTCATGGCGATCAGCTGACCGTCTTCGCTCCAGAGATTGGCGGCGGCGTGCCCATAGCCGTCAGCGGCATGTTCGATGTCCACCAGGTACTTGCACCAGTCCAGCGTACTCAACGCCAGCAACGGCTGGACGAATTCGATGGTCCAGGTGAGCGTGCTGCCTGCCGCCGGTTTCTTCAGATGCGACAACAAGGACGGCGGCCAGGCGTCGACCAGCGCCAGGATATGGGCTTCGCTGATCGACTCGCCCTCCCCATCCCCGCGCAAGCGTACCCAACCACCCATGTCCCGCGATTTGTTACCGGTGAACGGCATGCCACCGACACTCCAGCGCATGGCCAGGTAACGCATGAATTCCGGGGTCACGCCTTTGATGTACGGCAGTTCCTGACAGTCGTCCCAATGCTTCATCTCAGGAGCCGGGTTGGCCGCGACCACCACTTCGGAAGTTCGCGAAGCGCCGAAGCTGCCCTGGACCAATGTCACCACTTGCCCCTTCTGCATCGCCCGGCCCAGCACCTGGCTGACGGCTTTGCCTTCGCGCAATACGTCGACTTCAAAACTGACCGGTACATCGGGTTCGACCGGGCCGACAAAGGTGATTGCCAGCGAGCGTACCGGACGATCCGCCGGGACTTTTGCGCGCATGGCTTCGTATTGCAAGGCAGCGATCAGACCACCAAAACTCGCCCGCCCCTGGCCCCATTCAGGTGGAATAGACACTTCCTGCGGCTGGCTGCGAACAGCGTCGAGCAGATCGGAAAAGCGCATGGGAACCTCAGGGACTGGGAAATGGATGGAGCGATCTTAACCAGCTCGCAAGGCCGACACAGCGCTTATTCCGGCCAAAGAGCCCGACAGATAAGCCGGATAGCACCACCACCCCGTAGGAGCTGCCGAAGGCTGCGATCTTTTGATCTTTAGCGTCATCAATTACGCCGAAAGTCAAAAGATCGCAGCCTTCGGCAGCTCCTACGAGGACGGTGGTGGTTTCAGGATTTGAAGCAGGCTCTGCTGAGTTTGTCGAGAACACGGTCGGCGCGCTCTTCGGCCTGGGCCATGGTGGTTTTCCAGACTTCGACACACGGCTGCAAATCGGGCTCTTCCTTGGCGCGGGCCAGCCATTGCCAGCTGTCGTGCCAATCCCCCAAGGCAGCCTGAGCCGACTTCAGCCTGGGCATGGCCGCTTCCGGCAAACGATCCAGTTCGGGATAAGCTTCGATACCATAACGCGCACGCTTGATCAGCAGGCGCAGACGATGGCGGTCATGGGCGGGATCGTGCAGGGCCTGGTCGAGTTTCTTCCATTGTTTGGCCAGGCGTTTTTCGATGCGCTGGCGCAAGCCCTTGAGCAAACCCTGGCGCTGGGAGGCCCGCAGGAAACGCGGAAAGGCGTCGAGGATCATCAGCAACTGCGTCAGCTCCGGGCTCATCGCCACGGCTGGATAAGCCTCAGCCATCCGCGCCATGCGCCGGTGCGCGGCCTCGGGTTGATTGTGCTGGAGCAAGTACGCCGCCAGCACTTCACGATCACGCAACGGTGTGGTCAGTTGGCCGACCCGGGACGACGCTGCTTCCAGTTGTTCGACCCCGGGCAAACCGCGCAAGGGACGAAGCAGGCTGCGCAATCTGCGCACGGTGGTGCGCAGATCGTGCAGCGCTTCGGGATCGGTGCGGGCACTCAAGCGAGCCTGACAGGCCAGCAAACGGACTTCCAGGCCCAGTACTTGAGCCACCAACCGATCAACCACGGCAGACATCGCGTACTCCCTGAATCGAATTACCCTGAGTACGCTCCATCATGCCTCAACGGCCGGCGCGGGACTCACGAATGTAGAAACGTGCCTTCTCGGCCTTTCTGGTACAACCCTCGTACGCTTCGAATTGTTGCTGGGTCTTGGCACCGGTCAGCAACGACAGCGCCTTGGAGTAGCTGACAGTCCCGGCTAAACCCTCGGCCTTGGCCAGATCCAGTTCGTGCCAGGCGGCGTCGAGCTGGCTACCGCAGCTGTCACGGTAAGCGGTTTTACCGGCACAACCGGCAAGCGCCAACGCAATCAAAGGTACACAAATCCAGGCTTTCATTACTCACACCTCAAAGATAATAGACAGTCGTGCAGGTAAGACCGCTCTGGCGCGCGAAAAGTGCCTTGGACCCGCAGTGGAAACTATAGCGCTCGCGAGGATACCTACTCGCCTTCGTTGAGTGTCAAAAAACGACGCCCGCTCCCGTCGAACGACCATAGCGATTGAAGCGTGCCCCTCGATAGGTGCATTGTTGAACCTTGTCAGAGAGGTCGATTCATGAAAAAGCGTGTCGCACTGGTGTTGGGCTCGGGCGGTGCCCGGGGCTACGCCCATATCGGCGTCATTGAAGAGATCGAACGGCGTGGCTACGACATCGCCTGCATCGCCGGTTGCTCCATGGGCGCGGTGGTCGGCGGGATCTATGCCGCCGGCAAACTCGATGATTATCGCGACTGGATCGAGAGCCTGGATTACCTCGACGTGTTGCGCCTGGTGGATGTCAGCTTCCGCCTGGGCGCGATTCGTGGGGAGAAGGTCTTCGGGCAGATCCGCAAGATCGTCGGCGAGATCAATATCGAAGACCTGCGCATCCCCTACACAGCCGTGGCCACGGACCTCACAAACCAGCAGGAAATCTGGTTCCAGGAAGGCTGTCTGCACCAGGCCATGCGTGCGTCGGCGGCGATCCCCAGCCTGTTCACCCCCGTAATGCAGGGCAACCGCATGCTGGTGGACGGCGGCATCCTCAACCCGTTGCCGATCGTGCCGGTGGTGTCAAGCCATTGCGACCTGATCATCGCGGTCAACCTCAACTCCACCAACCAGCGTCACTATCAACTGCCGGTGATCCAGCGCCCGGCGGCATTCAAGACCCGCTTCGACAGCCTGATCAGCTCGCTGGGCTCGAAATTGCCTTTCCGCCGTAAACAGGCGGAGCAATTGCTGCTTCTCGAAAAGGAAGCGCTGATGGCAGAGGCGGCCGAAATCAACCCGTGGATCGAATCCGCCCAGCCCGAAGCCCAGCAACCGGCGGCGGCCCCGGAAAGCGACGGCGCACCGAAATCCGCCACCGGGTCGTTCATCATCGACAACGTCGGGCCGGCGTCTTTGCTGGACCTGATCAACCAGAGTTTCGAGGTGATGCAGACCTCATTGGCGCAGTACAAGATTGCCGGGTATCCACCGGATATCCTGATCAACGTACCCAAGCGGGTGTGCCGTTTTTTCGAGTTCTACAAGGCGCCGGAGTTGATCGCACTGGGGCGCGAGATTGCCCGCGATACGATGGATCGGTATGAGAACGATCGGAATGAGGATTGGCGGTAGAGCGTACCGATCAAAAGATCAAAAGATCAAAAGATCAAAAGATCGCAGCCTGCGGCAGCTCCTACAGAATTTGTGTCCGTCTGACATTTCACGGGTGTATGCGATTCCAATGTAGGAGCTGCCGAAGGCTGCGATCTTTTCAGCAGGCACCACCTAACTCAACGATTCAATCAACCGATACCCCACCCCCGCCTCGGTGACAATGAACCGCGGCTGAGTCGGATCATCCGCCAGTTTCTGCCGCAGGTGCCCGACCACGATCCGCAGATAGTGGCTGTCCTCGGTGTGGGTCGGGCCCCAGATGTCCTTGAGCAATTGCTGCTGGGTGATGACCCGCCCCGGATGCCGCGCCAGTTGCGCCAGCACCGCATACTCCTTGCGAGTCAGCGCCACTTCGGCGCCGTCCAACAGCACCCGGCGATAAGCCAGGTCGACAGTGAGCGGACCGAAATTGAGCGCCGCTTCCTGGGCCTCACCCGTTGGCGCCTGACGCAACAAGGCGCGCACCCTGGCGAGAAACTCCTGGATGCCGAACGGCTTGGTCACGTAGTCATTGGCGCCGCCATCCAGCGCCTGGACTTTCTGCCCTTCGCTGGCGCGCACCGAGAGCACCAGTACCGGCACCGTCGACCACTCGCGAAACTCGCGCAGCACCTGCTGGCCGTCCATGTCCGGCAGGCCGAGGTCGAGCACCAACAGGTCGGGTTTGTTCAATGCGGCCTGGGCCAGGCCTTCCGTGCCGGTGCCGGCCTCCAGCACTTTGTAGCCTTGGGAGGCGAGGCTGATGCGCAGGAACTTACGGATCTGCGGTTCGTCGTCAATGACCAAAATGGTCGCGGTCTGGCTCATGAATTCACATCAACACAAAGAGGTGGCAAGAGAGTAGCGCAGGCGAGATCAGGCTTCACTGTCCAATCCCGGCTGAGTCTGCAACGGCAAGTGCAGCGTGATGCAGGTGCCGCGCCCTTCGATGCCGTCGGCGACGCTGATCCGCCCGCCATGGGCACCGACCATACCCTGACAGATCGCCAGCCCCAACCCCGTACCCTGCCCACCGCGATCACCACGAGCGGCGGTGTAGAACATGTCGAAAATTTTCGCCCGATCCTCCTCCGGAATCCCCGGTCCCTCATCACTCACCGAAAAAAACAGCTCGATGTCAGTGGCGCCCGCGCGCAATTCAAGACGTCCGTGGGGCGGTGAGAAACGCGCGGCGTTTTCCAGCACATTGACCAGTGCTTGCTCGATCAACGCGGCATGCACATAGAGCAGCGGCAGTTCGGTCGGCACTTCGGTCACGACGTGCAACGACGCCAGCACCGCGCGCAGACGATTAAGTGCACTGCCGACGATGTCTGCCGGCGATACCCAGTCCCGCGCCAGCTTCAGGGCGCCGTGACCGAGGCGGGTCATGTCCAGCAGGTTCTGGATGTAGCGATCCAGCCGTTCGGCTTCATCGCGGGTGCCTTCGAGCAGTTCGCGACGGTCCGCAAGCGGAATCGCCTCGCCCAGCGCCAACAGGCTGTCGATGCTGCCGCGCATGGAGGTCAACGGCGTGCGCAAATCGTGGGACACCGACGCCAGCAGCGCGCTGCGCAACTGTTCGGTTTCGCCATGCAAGCGCGCGGCCTCAAGATCATCGGCCAGTTGCGCCCGGGCCAACGCCTGGGCCAACGGTTGGCTCAGCGCGGTCAGCAAGCGCCGACGCTGGCCGCTCAGGGTCTGGCCTTCTTTGGCACACACGCCGAGCAGTGCCAGCGGCCCGTCGTCCACCGACAACGGCCACCACCACCAGCGCCCGAACGGCAAGGTACCGGTGCCCGCGCCTGCCGGTTGATCGTGTTGCCAGGCCCAATCGGCGGCGGCGCGCTCGGCTTCAGAAAACTCCAGCGGCCCGCCGGTTTCGACTTTCCAGCCGCTCTGGCCATCGCGATTGAGCAGGCACAGTTTCAGGTCGTTCCAGCCGTTGAGATGCTGGGCGGCAGCGCTGACCACGGCCTGACGGTCGGTGGCGGCGGTGAGTTTGCGCGACAGGTCGAGCAACTCAGTGGTCTCTTCCTGAGTGTCGCGCAAGGCTTGCAATTGTCGTCGCTGCAGCGCTGCAAGGTTACCGGTCAGGGCCGCCATCAGCAGGAAGAACAGCAAGGTCAGCACGTCTTCTTCGCGCTGGATGGCAAATGAGAAATTCGGCGGAATGAACAGAAAGTCATAGGTAAGAAACGACAGCGCCGCACAAGCCAGCGCCGGGCCAAGACTGCTGCGCACCGCCACCAGCAACACCGCCGCAAGGAACACCAGCGAAATGTTGGGCAGCGGCAAGACACTCGACACCGCCCAGGCCAGGGCACTGGCGAGCACCGTCGCCACCAGCGCCAAGGCGTAGTCGAACCAGACCAGCGACTGCGCCGAACGCTGACGTGGCTGATGCTGTTCGTGATCGCTGTCGAGCACGTTGATTTCCAGCCCGCGAGCATCGCGCAGCAAACGCGACGCCAGACCGCCACCGAACAACCGTCGACGCAAACGCTGGCGTGACTGGCCCACCAGCACCAGGCTGGCACGACGTTCAGCGGCGTGCTGAATCAAGGTTTTCGCCACCTCACCGGCGCGCAGCAACACCACTTCACCGCCGAGGCGTTCGGCCAGTTGCTGGGCACTTTGCAGGCGCAGGCGCGACTGCTCGTCACGCACCCGGCCGTTGTCCACATGTACCAGGCTCCACGGCAGATGCCGCCGCTGGGCGACGCGACTGGCGTGACGCACCAGACGCTCGGCCTGCGCATCGCCATCGACGCCCACCAACAAACGACCACGCACCGCCGGCGCTGCTTGCCCCAACTGGCGATACCCCTGCGCCAGATCGTTATCGACTTGAGCGGCGGCGGTTTGCATCGCCAGTTCGCGCAGGGCGGTGAGGTTGGTCTGGGTGAAGAACGCATCGATGGCCGCCCGCGCCTGCTCCGGCACGTAGACTTTGCCGTCGCGCAGAC
Source organism: Pseudomonas sp. B21-019 (assembly GCF_024749225.1). Classification (NCBI taxonomy): domain Bacteria; kingdom Pseudomonadati; phylum Pseudomonadota; class Gammaproteobacteria; order Pseudomonadales; family Pseudomonadaceae; genus Pseudomonas; species Pseudomonas sp. B21-019. Next base: position 1,798,892 of record NZ_CP087193.1, on the reverse strand, counting down.
GCTCCAGCAACTCACGCGGCGGCAGGTCGATCAGTAGCAGTTCGTAGGCTTCTTGCAACACCCAGTCCGGCAGGGTTTCACGCACCTGTACGCCGGTGATGCCGCGCACCTGATCGTTGAGGCTTTCCAGATGTTGGACGTTGACCGTGGTGAACACGTCGATGCCGGCGGCCAGCAATTCCTGGATGTCTTGCCAGCGTTTAGTGTGACGGCTGCCGGGGGCATTGCTGTGAGCCAGTTCGTCGACCAGCACCAGTTTCGGCTTGGCGGCGAGTAAGCCATCGAGGTCCATTTCTTCGAGCATTACGCCACGGTATTCCGAGCGCACCAATGGCTGCTGCGGTAAACCGGCGAGGAGTGCTTCGGTTTCGGCGCGGCCGTGGGTTTCGACCACCCCGGCCAGGACTTTCACGCCCTGGCGCAGTTGAGTGTGGGCGGCCTGGAGCATGGCGTAGGTCTTGCCGACCCCCGGAGCGGCGCCAAGGAACACCTTGAGCCGGCCGCGGCCATCGCGGGGCAGGTCTGCTAACAGCGCATCGGCGCGGCCGGAGTCACTCATCTGTCATTGCCTTGTTCGACTTGGGATTGGGGTGTTGCCATAAAAGATCGCAGCCTTCGGCAGCTCCTACAGAGGTCGCGGTGTCGACACGGTCAATGTAGGAGCTGGCGAAGCCTGCGATCTTTTGATCTACAGCTTCTGCAGTGCCAGGTTCAACTCAAGCACATTCACCACCGGCGGCCCCACCAGCGGCTGTTCGATGTGCGCATCCAGCAGTTGCTCAAGCGTAGACACCGGCAGGTTGCGCGCTGCCGCGACACGCGCCAGTTGATAGGCAATCGACGCTGGTGGCAAGTGCGGATCGAGGCCGCTGCCGGAGGTGGTCAGCATGGCCAACGGCACCGGTCCCTGCCCGGCCACCTGCAGCTTATTGGCCTCCTCGATCACCCGAGTGGCCAGCGCCGGATTACTCGGCGAAAGGTTGCTGGCGCTGCTCGACACAGTGGCAAAGGCACCGGCCGATGGCCGTGGGTGGAACCAGGCGTCGCCGACGAAATCCTGGGCAATCAGCGACGAGCCACGGACCTTGCCGTCGGCGTCGCGCACCAGGCTGCCATTGGCCTGGTCCGGGAAGGCAACCTGGGCAACGCCAGTCACCACCAAGGGATAAGCGACGCCGGTGATCAGGGTCATCAGCACCAGCAGGCTCAGGGCCGGACGTATCAGTGTGGACATTTCAAAATCCTCGATTCGATAAAAAACTCAGGTCTGGATGCAACTGCTCAGGCAATAGTGCTTCTTGTGGTGAGGGGGCTTGCCCCCGTTGGGTTGCGCAGCAGCCCCAATACGGCAACCGCGAGCTGTCTGGCCCAACGAGTTGGCTGGTTTCAGGACTGCTACGCAGTCCAACGGGGGCAAGCCCCCTCACCACAAAAGCCCCCTCACCACAAAAGCCCCCTCGCCACAAAAGCCCCTGCCTCAAACAACAACCGCTAAACCAGATGCAACGCCGTCAACAGCATGTCGATCGCCTTGATGCCCACGAACGGCACCAGAATCCCGCCCAGTCCATAGATCAGCAGATTGCGTCGCAACAACGCCGCCGCACTCGCCGCCTGCACCCGCACACCGCGCAGCGCCAGTGGAATCAGCACCACAATGATCAGGGCGTTGAACACGATCGCCGAGAGAATCGCGCTCTGCGGACTGCTCAGGTGCATGACGTTGAGCACACCCAATTGCGGGTAGATCGAGGCGAACAGCGCCGGCAGGATCGCGAAGTACTTGGCCACGTCGTTGGCGATGGAAAAGGTGGTCAGTGCACCACGGGTCACCAGCAATTCCTTGCCGATCTGCACCACGTCCAACAGCTTGGTCGGGTCGCTGTCGAGGTCGACCATGTTCGCCGCCTCGCGCGCGGCTTGCGTGCCGTCGTTCATCGCCATGCCCACGTCCGCCTGGGCCAGGGCCGGGGCGTCGTTGGCGCCGTCGCCGCACATGGCGACCAGCCGACCGTCGTTCTGCTCATGGCGAATGCGCGCCAGTTTCTTCTCCGGCGTGGCTTCGGCCAACACATCATCCACGCCCGCTTCGGCAGCAATCGCAGCAGCGGTCAACGGGTTGTCGCCGGTGACCATGACGGTGCGAATCCCCAGTTTGCGCAGCTCGGCGAAACGCTCGCGAATGCCGGGCTTGACCACGTCCTTGAGGTGGATGACACCGAGCAATTTGCCGTCGGCGCACACCAACAGAGGCGTACCACCGCTCTGGGCGATCTTGTCGATTTCCCGGGACAGGGCGGGAGCCAGATCAGCGCGTTTCAGACCAACGAAATTCAGCAGCGAATCCACCGCGCCCTTGCGATAGACCCGGCCCTGATAGTCGACACCGGACAGGCGGGTTTCAGCGCTGAACGGCACGGCGGTCAGTACTTCGGGGGACGGTTCGGGGTGCGAGTGAAGACCGCGCAGGTACTCGACGATGGATTTGCCTTCAGCGGTGTCATCGGCCAGAGAGGCGAACAACGCGCCTTCGGCCAGTTCCTTGGCGCTGACGCCTGGTGCGGCATAAACCGCGCTGCAGCGACGGTTGCCGAAGGTGATGGTGCCGGTCTTGTCCAGCAGCAGGACGTGCACGTCCCCCGCCGCTTCCACGGCACGACCGGATTTGGCGATCACGTTCAGGCGCACCAGACGGTCCATCCCGGCGATACCGATGGCCGACAGCAAGCCACCAATGGTGGTCGGAATCAGCGTGACCAACAGCGCCACGAGGAACACCAGCGGCAGGTTACCGTTGGCGAAGTGGGCGAACGGTTGCAGGGTCACCACCACCAGCAGGAAGATCAGGGTCAGGCCGATCAGCAGGATATCCAGCGCCACTTCGTTCGGGGTTTTCTGGCGTTTGGCGCCTTCGACCAGCGCAATCATGCGATCCAGAGTCGACTCGCCGGGGTTGGCGGTGATGCGCACCAGCAGCCAGTCCGACACCAGTCGAGTGTTGCCGGTGACGGCCGAACGGTCGCCGCCGGACTCGCGAATCACGGGCGCCGATTCACCGGTAATCGCCGCTTCGTTGACCGCCGCGATACCTTCGATCACCTCGCCGTCGCCGGGAATCATCTCCCCCGCTTCGACGCGCACCACGTCGCCCTTGCGCAGGCTACTGGCGGGCACTACCTGAAAGCTGCCATTGGCACTTTTGCGCCGGGCGCTCAAGCCAACACTGCCGGCCTTGAGACTGTCGGCGCGGGCCTTGCCGCGACCTTCGGCCAACGCTTCGGCGAAGTTGGCGAACAGTACGGTGAACCACAGCCACAACGCGATTTGCGCGGCAACGAAGGTTGGCACGGCGCTGTCGGGAATGAAGCACAGCACGGTGGTGAGGATGGCGGTCAGTTCCACCACCAGCATCACCGGCGCACGCTGCAATTGCCGTGGGTCGAGCTTGACGAACGATTGCACCAGCGCCGGGCGCCAGAGGGCCGAGATCGCGGTTTTCGGTTGTTCCGGCGCTTTGGCGGCGACGGTTTTGGTAACGGGCATATTCATCATTAGATCCTCAGAAGCCCATGCTCAGGTGTTCAGCGATAGGACCCAGCGCCAATGTCGGCAGGAAGGTCAAACCACCCACCAGCAAAATGGTCACGGTCAGCAAGGTCACGAACAGCGGGCCATGGGTGGGGAAGCTGTTCTGGCCAATCGGCGCGGTTTTCTTCATCGCCAGGCTGCCGGCCAGGGCCAGCACCGGAAGGATGTAACCGAAGCGCCCGATCAACATGCCCAGCCCCAGCATCAGGTTGTGGAACGCGGTGTTGGCACCAAAGCCGCCGAAGGCAGAACCGTTGTTGGCACTGGCCGAGGTGTAGGCGTAGAGCAACTGGCTGAAGCCGTGAGCGCCGGGGTTACTCACCGCCGCGACCGGGCCAGGCAGGCTGGCGGCAATCGCGCCGAGCACCAGCACGCCCACCGGCATCACCAGCAAGGTCACCACCAACAGCTGAACTTCCCGGGCTTGCAGTTTCTTGCCGAGGTATTCCGGCGTGCGGCCGATCATCAGCCCGGCGAGGAACACCGCAATCAACACGTTGAGCAACATGCCGTAGAGCCCGGCACCGACACCGCCGAAGATCACCTCGCCGACCATCATGTTGACCATCGCGACCATGCCGCTCAGCGGGTTGAGGCTGTCGTGCATGCCGTTGACCGAACCGTTCGACGCTGCGGTGGTGGTCACCGACCACAGCACGGTGGCGGTGGTGCCGAAGCGTGCTTCCTTGCCTTCCAGCGGCGCGGTCTGTTCGACGGCGACGTTGGCCAGGGTTGGATTGGGTTGGTATTCAGCCCACAGCGACGTCGCGCCGCCGATCAAAAACAGCGCCAGCATGCAGGCGATGATCGCGCGGCTCTGACGCAGGTCTTTCACGTAATGGCCGAAGGTGAACACCAACGCTACCGGGATCAGAATGATCGAGGCGACTTCGAACAGGTTGCTCCAGGCCGTCGGGTTCTCGAACGGATGCGCCGAGTTGACGCCGAAGAAGCCACCGCCGTTAGTGCCCAGTTGCTTGATCGCAATCTGGCTGGCGGCCGGGCCGAGCGGGATCACCTGATCGACGCCCTGCATCGTCACGGCATTCACATATTGCGCGAAGGTTTGCGGCACGCCCTGCCACACCAGGTACAGCGCCAGCAGCAAGCACAGAGGCAGCAGGCCGTAGAGGGTGGCGCGGGTCATGTCGACCCAGAAGTTGCCGAGGGTTTTGGTCGACTTGCGACCAATGCCGCGACACAGTGCAACCAGAACCGCCAGACCGGTGGCGGCGCTGACGAAGTTCTGCACGGTGAGGCCAACCATCTGGCTCAAGTAGCTCAGGGATGCTTCGCCACTGTAGGACTGCCAGTTGGTATTGGTCATGAAGCTGACAGCGGTATTGAACGCTTGCGTCCACTCCTGGCCTGGCAGGTTTTGCGGGTTCAGCGGCAAGTGATCCTGGAACAACAGGATCGCGAACAACAGCAAAAAGCCCGCGAGGTTGAAGGCGAGCAAGGCCAGGGTGTATTTCTGCCAGCTCTGTTCGGCCTGCGGATCGACGCCGGCCACCCGATAGCAGCCACGCTCCACCGGGCCGAGAATCGGCGAAAGCCAGGTACGCTGCCCTTCCATCACCTTGTAGTAGAAGCGCCCCAGAAACGGTGCCGGAATCAGCACCACGGCGAAGAAGGCGAGGATCAGCCAATAGTCATAACTGTGCATAGCCGCTCCTAGTTCCGGTCCGCGCGCAACAGCGCAACCAACAGATAAATGAACAGCCCCACTGCCAATAGCAGTGACACTCCGTCCAGAACGCTCATGGAAGTTCTCCGTGTTACGGCGTATTGCCGCGTGTGGAGTGATTGTCGGCAGGGAGGCTGTAAAGGAGCGAGATCGAGGGGTGCGGCGGGGCATAAAGAATGCGTAAAAAGTGGGGTTATGGCGTTGTTACGGTGGTGCCCGCGAAGGCGGCGGAACAGCCGACAACGCCCCCAACTGGCGCACAAATAGCGCCCATCCAGCGGCGAACATCCCCGATACGACACCTTTTGGCGCTTTACGACTGCCATCACAACACTGGCACGCCCGCTGCACACGCCCTCCCCCGAGCTTTCCAAACCGTTCAGGGGGCAACACATGAACACACAACTCAAACCCACGCTGGGCACGCTGCACCTGTGGGGAATCGCGGTCGGGCTGGTGATTTCCGGTGAGTACTTCGGCTGGAGTTACGGCTGGGGCGTGGCCGGTACGCTGGGCTTTCTGGTGACCTCATTCATGGTCGCCACGATGTACACCTGCTTCATCTTCAGTTTCACCGAGCTGACCACCGCGATTCCCCATGCCGGCGGTCCCTTTGCCTACAGCCGCCGTGCCTTTGGAGAGAAAGGCGGATTGATTGCCGGACTGGCAACCCTGATCGAATTCGTCTTCGCGCCACCGGCGATTGCCCTGGCGATCGGCGCCTATCTGAACGTGCAGTTTCCCGCGCTCGACCCGAAACACGCAGCAGTCGGGGCGTACATCGTGTTCATGGGCCTGAACATTCTCGGCGTGAAACTGGCCGCCACCTTCGAACTGGTGGTCTGCGTATTGGCGGTCGCCGAACTGCTGGTGTTCATGGGCGTGGTCGCCCCGGCGTTCAGTTTCAGCAACTTCGCCCTCAACGGCTGGGCCGGCTCTGATGTGTTCGGTGCACCGGCGATTGCCGGGATGTTCGCGGCGATCCCGTTTGCCATCTGGTTCTTCCTGGCCATCGAAGGCGCGGCCATGGCCGCCGAAGAAGCCAAAGACCCGAAGCGCACGATTCCCAAGGCCTACATCAGCGGCATCCTGACCCTGGTGCTGCTGGCGATGGGTGTGATGTTCTTTGCCGGGGGTGTCGGCGACTGGCGCACCCTGTCGAACATCAACGATCCGCTGCCGCAAGCGATGAAAGCCGTGGTCGGCGAAAGCTCCGGCTGGTTGCACATGCTGGTGTGGATTGGCCTGTTCGGCCTGGTGGCGAGTTTCCACGGGATCATCCTCGGCTACTCGCGGCAGTTCTTCGCCCTCGCCCGAGCCGGTTACTTGCCGGCATCGCTGGCCAAACTGTCGCGCTTCCAGACCCCGCACCGGGCAATCATCGCTGGTGGCGTGATCGGCATCGCGGCGATCTACAGCGACGGTTTGATCAACCTCGGCGGCATGACGCTGACGGCGGCGATGATCACCATGGCGGTATTCGGCGCGATCGTGATGTACATCATGAGCATGCTCAGCCTGTTCAAACTGCGCAAAACCGAACCGAACCTGGAACGCACTTTCCGCGCGCCTTGCTACCCGTTGCTGCCATTCATTGCGCTGGTGTTGGCGGTGGTTTGCCTGGTGGCGATGGCCTGGTTCAACACCTTGATCGGGTTGATCTTCCTCGGCTTCATGGCAGTGGGTTTCGTGTACTTCATGCTGACCGCGCAACTGCGTGCCGATGCGCCGGCGGATGCGATGTTGACCGGGCTCTAAACAGCCGCAGTGCTGCTGTCGGATCAGGCATAGAATGGAACCACTGCGAAATTCCATCGCTCAAAAGTGGTATGCAAGATCGGTTGGCGAAACCCTTGTCCACCGGTCTGCCCTTAAGGAGAACGCCTATGCCCTGGTATGCCTGGTTGATTCTGATCGTTGCCATCGGCTCGATCGTTGGCGGTTTGATGATGCTGCGCGACACCGCCAACAAGGTCGAATTGACTGAAGAGCAACGTAAGCGCGTCGCCGAACGCAATGCTGAAGCGGATGCCAAGGATGCGCAGGACCGCTAGATCAAAGATCAAAAGATCGCAGCCTTCGGCAGCTCCTACGCGGGATATGCGTTCCCCCTGTAGGAGCTGCCGAAGGCTGCGATCTTTTTGCTTTTGCCCTTACTTTTCCCAAGCCGCCTTGGCAATGTGTAAGCCATGCAACCCTTTGTAAGCCGCACGCTCCGGCGAGCTCCAGCCCTCAAGCAACGAATCCTCCAACCGATAAATCTCCACTCCCAGCGGGCGACAGACGCTCAACGGATCCTGCGCATCCGGCCCCCACATGGCCAGCGACAGATCGCCACCCGGGCAGGTCGATAGCGCACACAAAAGATCAATCTCGGCAAAGAACTCCAGATAGTCGCCCTTCTGCGCCGGGCAGGCTTTCATGAAATACAGGTCGTCGTGGTTCAGGCCGGTGCACTGGAAAATGTTCAACACGTCATGCACATCGAACTCGGTCAGGCCATGGGGCAATACGGCGCGAGTCAGGTTGGAGTGGCAGTGATGATGGAAGTCTTCGCCGGTAAGCATTTTGTTCACATAAGGATCGCAGCGCGTTCCCAGCAGATCGTGCAGACGCCCGCCGTGTTCGTCGATGCCATAACCGGCCAGGCTGTCGTCGGTAATGGTCACCAGCGGCCGTAAAAATGGCAGGTTCGACCAGAGCCGGTCATGGGTGCTGACATGGGCGCCTTGCAACTGCCGGGTTCGCGCCGCCCACAAGCGCTCGCGTGGATCGTGGGCATTCCAGACGTTGAAATCCCCGACTTGCGGGCCGACAGGGGTCGTGACCCTGAACACATGCCCGGCCGGCACATTCCAGGCGCGACCGGTGCGGATCGGCACTTCGAACTGCTCGATCAGCGTGCGCCCCTCTTTCTGGTCGCGGATCCGTTCATAGAAGGCTGTGTCCACCTGCAAGGCCGAGCCTTTGCTGACTTGATAGGCCGCCGGATAGTCTTTGTACATGGCACAAAATCCTCGATCAGTGATGGGAAGAAGGGGCAAGCATCTGCAACAGGAGGTGTTCGGAATCGTCGAGATAACGGCTCATGGCGTCGCCGGCCGCGCGTTTGTCGCCGTCGGCCAGCAACTCATGTATCTGCCGGTCACGCGCCAGCCAGGGCGCCTGAAAACGTGATTCATCGGGGGCGGTGCAAAACACCAGGCGCAGTTGCGCGACGACGTTGGTGAAGAACTCATCGAACAACGGACTGCGCAGCAATCCGACGATGTGTTGATGAAAGGCCAGGCTGTGGGTGCCGACGGCGCGCCAGTCCTCACGCTCCCGGGCCAGTTCGGTGGCCTCCAGGGCTTCGAGCATCCGGTCGGATTGATACTCACGCAATGGCTGGCTGGCGCTGATGGCTTGCAGTTCCAGGGTACGCCGAACCTTGAACAGATCGCGCACATCGTCGACACCCAGCCTGCGCACCATCACGCCCTTGTTGCGGACATAGCGGGTCAGCCCTTCTTGCCCCAGACGGTGCAACGCCTCGCGAATGGTGTTGCGCGAGGCGTTGTAAGCCGACACCAGATCGTTTTCCACCAGCGCCATGCCGGGCAGCAAACGACCGCCGATGATGTCAGCGCGCAATTCCAATGTGATGTGATCGGCCAGGGACAGTCCGCTGCTCATACTCAACGCCTCGTGATTGTTCAACAATCGTCAGCGAATGAGTAATCACTATTCGTGCCATCACCTGCCTGTCGTGAACTAATCCTCCCAGTATTTGAACAACACGCTGGCGTTCACCCCGCCAAATCCAAAGCCGTTGGACATCGCGTAGTCGATGGTCCATGGCCGTGCCTGGCCATGGACGATGTCCACGCCTTCGGTAGCCGGATCCGGGTTATCGAAGTTGAGCGTGGCCGGCACCACCTGATCGCGCAGTGCCAACAGGGTAAAGATCGCCTCGACTCCGCCTGCGGCGCCGAGCAGATGCCCGGTGGCGGACTTGGTCGACGTCACCGCGATCTTGTTGTCCGAGCCGAACAACGACTTGATGGCCGCCAACTCTCCCAAATCGCCAACCGGTGTCGAGGTGGCGTGCGCGTTCAGATGCTGCACCTGTGCCGGCGAAATGCCTGCCTGAGCCAACGCCAGCGACATTGCCCGACGCGCACCGCTGCCATCCTCCGGCCCCGCAGTCAGATGATAGGCATCGGCGCTGGTGCCGTAACCAACCAGCTCGGCCAATGGTTGAGCGCCGCGTGCCAGGGCATGTTCCAGGGATTCGATCACCAGCAGGCCCGAACCCTCGCCCATCACGAAGCCATCGCGACCACTGTCGAACGGCCGCGAGGCGCGCTCCGGGGTGTCGTTATAACCGCTGGACAAGGCCCGCGCCGCGGCGAACCCGGCGAGGCTGACGCGATCGATCGCCGCCTCCGCGCCGCCACACACCGCAATGTCCGCCTCACCGCAGCGAATCAGCCGCGCCGCGTCACCAATCGCCTGAACCCCGGCCGCGCACGCTGTTACCGGAGCCCCCAAAGGCCCCTTGAAACCGTGCTGGATCGACACATGGCCCGCGGCGAGGTTGACCAGAAACGAAGGAATGGTGAACGGCGACAACCGTCGCGGACCACGGCTGTCGGTGGTGCGCACCGCATCGGCAATCGCGCCGAAACCACCCACGCCCGAGCCGATAATAGTAGCCGTGCGCTCCTGGGCATTGGCGTCGAGCGCTTGCCAACCGGCCTGCTCCACTGCCTGACGCGCCGCCTCCATGGCGAACACAATGAAGCGGTCCATCTTCTTCTGCTCTTTGGGCGGCGTCGCCCGCTCCGGGTCAAAACCCGCCTCGGGATCTTCCGCCAAGGTCGGCACCGCGCCACCGACCGTGGTCGACAGACCGGCAACCACCTCATCCGGCAACGTCCGCAACCCGGAGCGCCCGGCCAACAAACGCGCCCAAACCGCTTCGACACCGCTACCCAACGGAGACACCAGGCCCATGCCCGTGACTACCACCCGACGATTACTCATAGCGCAAATACCTCAGTCGATTCATGGCGCCTCACTTGTAACGCGCGGCGGCAATGCTTCTGGACAGATTCGGCGCCATCGCATGACGCGCCGCCACAAAGGATTCCCACTCCGAGAGATTCGGCAAGGAAGGAATGGTGATGAGCTCACCCTGATCCAGACCCGACAACGCCGCGTCGACCATCTCTCCCGCGTCCATGATCATGTCCTCCGGAATCTGGGACGCATCAATACCTGAGCGCTCCAAAATCTCGGTGCGTGTCACTCCCGGCAATACCGCTTGCACCTGAACCCCGGTGCCTTGCAGCTCAGTACTCAACGACTGAGTCAGGCTCAATACATAAGCCTTGCTCGCGCTGTACGTCGCGTTGAACCGCTCAGGAAACAACGCCACCACCGACGCAATATTGATAATCGTCCCACGACCGGCCTTGATAAAACCGGCTGCCGCCGCCGAAGCCAACCGCGTCACCGTGGTGACGTTCAACTGAATCAAGCGCTCCATCTGATCCATGTCGGCGTTGGCCAACAAACCATCCGCCGCGATACCGGCGTTGTTCAACAATAGGCTGATGCTTGAATCGCTGCGCAGACGCTGCTCAATCTTCAAAACATCATCCTTTTGCGTCAGATCCGCCTTGAGCACCTCAACCTGAACACCATGCTCCGCGCGCAATTTGCTCGCGGCAGCCTCGAGTCGTTCCTGATCACGGGCGACCAGCAATAAATCAAAACCACGCGCCGCCAGCCGTTGCGCGTAAACCGCACCGATGCCGGAAGAAGCGCCGGTGACAAGGGCCGTACCTTGGGTCTGGACAGAATTCATGACAGTGCTCCTGGGTGGATGCTTAAGGGAAGACGAACGTTTCAGCGAACGACGGATTTATTATAGGCATAATTTTATCGCCATATGATAGCCGTAATTTTTTGCATCCCGATAAAAGGTGCCAGATAGCCCTCTGCAGCAATAAGCAAAAAAGGCCGGTCAATGACCGGCCTCCTGGTGTGGATTTACAAGCTTAGTTCACTTCCAGCTTCTCGCGATTCCTGTCCAGAATGGCTTTGCCGATACCCTTCACTTCCAGCAGTTCGTCTACCGACGAAAATGGCCCATTACTCTCACGATAAGCAACAATCGCCTTGGCCTTCGCCTCACCGATCCCGGACAACTCCCGTTGCAGGGTTGGCGCATCGGCCCCATTCAGATCGACCTTAGCGGTTTGAGGCTTGGCGGCAGCGTCCAGCATCAACGGTGCCTTGGCAGCCTCTGGCGCAGCCATCGGCGCAGCGATGGCCGCAATAGAGGCGCTGGTGAGCAGGGCAAAAACCAGAGAGTAGAAATAGCCAGTACGCATAAATGAAGCTCCATGACATCGATTGGAAGAAGCAGCTTTTCCGAAGCTGCCTCCCAAACTTAGGCGATGTGATGGAGCTGTCAAAAGTGTGTCCGTTACAGGATGTGAAACAATCAGGGCTCGAGGCGGCGTTGCTGGTGAATCCAGTCGACGATCTCGCCGTCGGGCGTGTAGCCGCTGACCGTTTCGCGTAGAAGTTGACGGACGCGGGAGTAATCATCCTGTTCGACGGCAAGCAGCAACTCGCTCAAACGCCCCTTGAGCACGTCCCAGGGCAAATGGTCTTCGTTGGCGGTCATGATCATCGGATGTGGCGTCGCGGCAACGTTATCGCCGATCAGCAACTCTTCGTAGAGCTTCTCCCCCGGACGCAGGCCCGTAAACTCGATCGAGATATCGCCCTGGGGATTTCGCTCGGAACGGATGCTCAAGCCGGACAAGTGAATCATCTTCTCCGCCAACTCGACGATTTTTACCGGTTCGCCCATGTCCAGCACGAACACATCGCCGCCCTGCCCCATGGAGCCGGCCTGAATCACCAATTGCGCGGCTTCGGGGATCGTCATGAAGTAGCGGGTGATTTTCGGGTGCGTGACGGTCAGCGGGCCGCCGGATTTGATCTGGCTGTGGAACAGCGGGATCACCGAACCGGAAGAGCCCAATACATTACCGAAGCGCACCATGGTGAAACGGGTCTTGTTAACGCGCGATACATTGGCTTTATCGCCGAACAGCACAGGGGCAATTTCACGGCTCAGGGCTTGAAGCGTCAACTCAGCCAAACGCTTGGTGCTGCCCATGATGTTGGTCGGACGTACGGCCTTGTCAGTGGAGATCAGCACGAAGTTGGCGACCCCCGACTGCAACGCAGCCTGAGCCGTATTCAGGGTTCCGATTACGTTATTCAGCACGCCCTCGGCAATGTTGTGCTCGACCATTGGCACATGCTTGTAGGCAGCGGCGTGATAGACGGTGTCCACCCCCCAGGTCTTCATCACATCGAGCAGTTTGTGCGGGTGACGGATGGAACCAAGGATCGGTAGCAATTTGACCGAGACCGACTCACGGCAGGCGCGCTGCTCCAATTCCGACAGGATGCTGTAAAGATTGAATTCACTGTGTTCAAAAAGCAGAAGCGTGGTCGGGCCGAGCGAGAAAATCTGTCGGCACAGCTCCGATCCGATCGAGCCACCGGCGCCCGTGACCATCACGGTCTTGCCTTTGATACAGCGCTCCAGCAAATCGGCCTGGGCTGGCACGGCATCACGGCCCAGCAAGTCAGCGATATCCACTTCCTGAATGTCTTCAACCTTGACCCGACCGCTGGCCAGATCGGTGAAGTTCGGGACGCTTCGCACATGGAGGGGGTAGGCTTCCAGCAGATTGAGAATTTCCCTGCGTCGTGCGCGGGTGGATGACGGTAGGGCCAGGAGAATTTCCTGCGCTCCTGTTTCATCGATCATCTGTTGAATGTGTTTGGGTTTGTAGACCTGGAGGCCGGCGATCGATCGATCCGCAATACTTGGGTCATCATCGATGAACGCCACGGGACGCATGACCCGGCCCATGCGAAGTGCGGCAACAAGCTGATTGCCGGCTACGCCGGCGCCGTAGATCGCGACTTTGGTGAGACCGTTATCGCGATTGGTAAACGGCACATGGTGAGCGCCAGCGAACCAGTCGCCCATGAAATATTGGCGCATACACAGGCGCAGGCCGCCTATGATCACGAGGCTGAGCCACCAGTAGTTGAAGACGATTGAGCGCGGTACTACTGTTTCGTGATTGCTGTACCAATACACAGCGACAGCGAGAATAAGCGATGAAAGGCTGACCGCCTTGATAATGGCGATAAGCGCGTCATTACCGAAATAACGCATGACGGCACGGTACATGCCGAAACGTATGAACAAGGGAATAGCGATGACGGGCGCGCAGACAAAAAGCCAAAAGTGGACCCGCAAGGGGTTGTACATATCGTCAAGGCCCAGACGCACGATAAATGCCAACCACAAGGCAATCCAGACCAGCAGGATGTCCGTAGCGACCTGTATCAACCTTTTTCGACGCCGGGGCAGCCCAACCAGGTACGCTCTGATTTTATCCATCAACCCTTCAAACACCTTAGTTTCCTCCTCTCAGCAGCCCCTTCACCGTGGTGAAACCTCAAAGGTGCGTCGCGATCACTCTAGACTCAAATGACAGAGTAGATACTGCTTAGTTCTATACCGCTGGATCTTCCAGATTTCCGGCGCGAAATTTCATTGCCAGCGCGATCAATGGCACATAAGCCAAAATGACTCCCAAAGCGCCATCCAGACCAAAACGTGTCACGCACAAGGCTATCGGCAACAGCCAGAACAAATTGATCACGCCAACAGCGATGGTTACCGGTAAATGCTTGCGAAAACGACGTGAGGCGAACTGGTAGGCGTGGCTGCGGTGGGCTTCATAGACTTTGTCTCCTCTTAACAGGCGGCGAAACAGAGTGAATGTTGCATCAACGATGAACACCCCTAGCAAAATGAGCCAAGCCCATAGCATCGGCGCACTCACCCATGCTGCCTGCAGAGACAGCCCACCCAGCACAATGCCGAGAAATCCACTGCCGGCATCGCCCATGAAAATCTTCGCGGGTGGGAAATTCCAATAAAGGAAACCTGCCACAGAAGCGGCGAGAAACAATGTTCCCCACATCAGACTTTCCAGACCTGCCAACCAATACAGCAGACAGGCCCCCAGGCAGGCACTAATGGCTTCTACGCTGGCAATGCCATCGATTCCGTCCATGAAATTGTAGAGATTGAGTAACCACACCAGATAAAAAGCGGCCAGCACATGACCTGCCCAGCCCATATCGACATGGGCGCCAAACAATTCGACGGGGGGTAGCCCCCCCATCCAGCCCAGCAGCCAGACTGCCGCTGCAAAATGCCCCAACAAACGCCAACGTGCGGCGATATGTCCGTGGTCGTCCATAAAGCCAATCAACGCTACCGAGAGCCCTGCCCCTGCACTCGCGACAAAGGCAGATGGTGTAATCAGTCCTGCGGCGTACAGAAACATCAACGACACAATGAAAGCGACGACAATTGCGACGCCACCACCACGCGGTGTTGCAACAACGTGAGAGCTACGGGCGTTCGGAACATCCATCAAACTTCGAGAAATCGCGTACTTGCGTAACGCCGCCGTCAGCAAAAAGGAAATACAGACAGCCACCGGAATAAACCACGCATAACTCATTTTTGGCGAGACTCCAGAAAATGCTGTGCCGTCAATTTCAATCCATCATCCAGACTTGCTGGTGGACACCAGCCCAGCAACTCCTTGTTTTTCTGGATATCAACCTGCAATGAGCCGAAAAGCCGTTGAGCCACCGCGCGCCGTCCCAATAAGCCAGCCAGGAACACCAACGCCCCTGAAGGAATGGGGACAAGCCAGGTTCTCGCCCCCAAACAGGTGACAAGGCGCCGCATCAGCTGGGTCGTCGAAACATCACTATCATCGCTTGCCAGAAAGACCTGATTCGCTGCGCGGGGATGATCGACACACGTATTGATCAGATCAACGACATTCTCCAGTGACACAAGGCTTCGGTGATTGTTCACTGCCCCGAATGGTAGTGGAATGCCTTTGATCAACCATCGCATCATTTGCTGAAAGTTCGCACCTACACCTGCACCGTAAATAAGTACTGGACGGATAATTACAACTTCAATGGCTCCTGCATTGGCCAGTTGCATGAGTTGTTGTTCTGCTTCGCACTTGGAAATCGCATAGGAATCCAAAGGCAATGGAATATCATCTGCCGAGAACGCACGTCCTGGCGCAGTACTTTCCCCATTAACCTTGATAGAACTGATAAAGATAAATCTTTTAACACCAGACTGTATGGCCTGGCGCGCCAGATTTAGTGTCCCTTCTACATTGATCGCACGAAACTTTTCCAGTGATTGTTCCGGGTCCTCATGCATCACGTGCACCCGGGCCGCCGAATGCACAACCACATCCACACCAGAGAGAGACTGAGCCCAGTTGGTGGCTCGATCTATATTCGATATATAAATTTTTTCTACTTCGTCAGGTAACTTGCTATTCAAATTTCTGAGCGGAGCCACAACCGATGTTTCCGGCAAAGTGCAGAAACGCCTCACCAGCGCGCCTCCCAGAAACCCTGTCGCACCGGTCACGAGTATTTTTTTTGACATTTCAAACCGATTCAAAAAATTGATAGCAATGGAATAATCTACCACGAAAATGCTTCATTTTGAGCGTTGAATTGGCGTGTTAGAGCCCTGCCCTCCTTCTGACCGCTTGGCCTCTGGTCCGTAGATGAGGAAATACAATCGGATTCAAGGCGAATTTCCATCACACAGGTTGGAGCAAACACCCGAGAGAGATAGAATCCCACCAATTTTGACCAAAAGCTCTATGAGTAGAGCCCGAGGCGCCTCGCCAAGATGAATGGCGTCAGCAAGCGATTCAAAATAAACACTAAATTCAACAGGCTAGGCCTCGAAGGGAGCACATCGATGCAGCAAATCAATAATCTCAGCGCGAAAATCGCCAAATACCGAGATCAGATCGATGCATCCATCCAACGCGTGGTGTCCAGCGGATGGGTTGTGCTGGGGCCCGAGGTCAAACGCTTTGAAGCGTCCTTTGCCCAATACCTGGGCGCCGACCACTGCATAACCGTCGCCAATGGCACCGATGCAATCGAATTGGCCCTCAAGGCTCTGGGTGTAGAAAAAGGTGACGTTGTCGCCACGGTTGCCAATGCCGGCATGTATACAACCACTTCTGTTCTGTCCATCGGTGCCGTACCCACCTTCATGGACGTCGATCTCGAAACCCAGGTCGTGACCCTCGCGGAAGTGAAACGCGCCGTGGAATCGGGAGCCAAAGCTGTCGTCGTGACGCATCTTTATGGCCTGGCCATCCCGGAGATCCAGGAGATTGCAGTTTTCTGTGCAAACAAAGGCATTGTGCTCCTGGAAGATTGCGCACAAGCACACGGTGCCAGCATGCATGGCAAACGCGTAGGTACATTCGGGGACGCCTCGAGCTTCAGTTTCTACCCGACAAAAAACCTCGGAGCCCTGGGCGACGGTGGCGCAGTCGTCACCAACTCGGCTGAGATTGCGCAACGAGTCGCACAGTTGCGTCAATACGGATGGTCCTCCAAATATTGCGTAGAGTTGGGCGGAGCCAGAAACAGTCGCCTGGACGAAATGCAAGCAGCCATTCTCTCCGAGTTTCTGCCCCATCTTGATCAGGGCAATGCGCGACGTCATGAGATTGCCGAACGTTATCGCAACGAAATCAATCAACCCGACATTGTTCATCCGCAAGGAACAAGTGATGCCTGGGTTGCTCACCTGTATGTCATCAAGAGCCAGAAACGTGATGCGCTGCAGCAACATCTGCGTAGCCTGGAAATCGCGTCTGAGGTTCACTACCCGATTCCTGACTACAAACAACCTGTATTCAAGAATGTGAACGCTGACTGCCACCTGGCCAACACCGAGCGTTTGGCAAAAGAGATTCTGACACTGCCATGCTACCCAGAAATGGAAGAGCATGAAGTCAGTGCCGTGATCACAGCCGTCAATGGATGGGCGGCATGACCTACTCGATCATCATCCCGGTTTACAAAAACGCAGAATCCATTCCACGCTTGATTCAGGCACTCAGTGAAATCAACGAGAGCCTGAACAACGAGGTAGAGGCGGTTTTTGTCGTCGATGGCAGCCCGGATGCATCGTTTGAGTTGATTCAAAAAGAACTGCCAAACCTGCCTTTTGCAGCGCAGCTATTGGCCCATTCGAGGAATTTCGGTTCATTCCCAGCGATTCGAACGGGCCTCATGGCAGCAACCGGAAAATACTTCGGTGTCATGGCTGCCGACCTTCAGGAACCACCGGAGTTGCTGATCAGCTTCTTTCACTCACTTTCAAATAATGAGTGTGACGTTGCCATCGGTACCCGCAACGCCCGTAAAGACCCGCTTTTTAGCCGAATGGCCTCTTCAATGTTCTGGGGGCTTTACAGAAAGCTGGTCGTCCACGATATGCCCAAGGGCGGCGTAGATATCTTTGGCTGCAATAACGCGTTCAAAGAGCAACTTCTGAAGCTTGAAGAATCTCGCTCGTCATTGATCGCATTAATATTCTGGCTCGGTTTCAGAAGAAAATTCGTCGACTACGATCGCCAGGTTCGCCAGGAAGGCAAGTCAGCCTGGACGTTCAAGAAGAAGCTCGAATACATGATGGACAGCGTCTTCGCTTTCACTGACTACCCTATTCGTTTATTGGTCAAAATGGGCGCGATAGGCTCATTAGTGTCAGCGGCAATAGGCCTGATGGTCATCATTGCAAAAATTCACGGCACCATCGCAGTACCAGGCTACGCCGCCACTATGGTCGTGGTCCTGCTGCTGGGCACCTTGAATCTTCTGGGTCTGGGTCTTGTAGGTACCTATGCCTGGCGAGCGTATGAGAACACCAAACAGCGACCGTTGGCAGTCGTGAGCATACAGTTGAACAACCGAGAGCAAATCCGTCATGTCTAACCCGACGATCCACCCTAGCGCAGATGTCAAAAGTAACAACATCGGCCAAAACACACGTGTTTGGCAGTATGTTGTAGTTTTTCCTGAAGCGGTGATCGGCACGGATGTGAACATCTGCTCTCACTGCCTGATTGAAAATGATGTTGTTATCGGCGACAGAACGACGATCAAGTCGGGTGTTTATCTTTGGGATGGCCTGAGGGTTGGTAATGATGTGTTCATTGGCCCAAACGTCACCTTCACCAATGACAAGTTTCCACGCTCCAAGGTCTACCCGGAAGCATTTCTGCCAACCGTGATACACGACAAGGCCTCGATCGGCGGCGGCGCCGTCATCCTCCCTGGCGTCACCATCGGTATGGGGGCAATGGTTGGAGCGGGCGCAGTGGTCACCAAATCCGTGCCTCCGTATGCGATCGTGACAGGGTCACCGGCGCGGATTACCGGATATGTAGAGAATTCAGCGGCAAGCGACAACAGCGAAAAACCGAAACTCGTTGAAAATGCAAAGTCGCAAGAAGGAATTACAAGAGTTGGTGTGGGCGACGTCACCATACACAACTTCAAATACGTTGCGGACATGCGGGGCGATTTGTCAGTAGGCGAATTCGAAAAGGAAATCCCTTTTATTCCGAAGCGCTATTTCCTGGTGTTCAATGTACCCAACCAAAAAACCCGCGGTGAGCATGCTCATCACAACTGCCATCAGTTCCTCATCTGCGTGAAAGGGAGTTGCGCCGTCGTGGTAGATGATGGTCAAAACCGCGCGGAAGTAATGCTCGACGCACCGAACAAAGGGATTTATTTGCCACCTTTGATCTGGGGCATTCAGTACAAATATTCCGAAGATGCAGTACTGCTGGTATTCACTTCAGACTACTACGATTCGGCCGACTACATTCGAGACTATTCTGATTTTGTTAAAATAACGGGCTCAAAAAACTAGTGAGCATTACCATCTCTAAAGAAAATATACGTCGATGGGTATCGTTCCTGGCAGGAGGTTGTTTGAACACCCTCCTGACCTATGGAATCTATTTACTACTGAACATGCATATAAGCTATCAAAAATCTTACGTCATCGCTTACATAACCGGGATCCTATTCTCGTACCTGTTTAACGCACACATTGTTTTCAATGTGAAAAAATCATGGAAAGGCTTGATGGCCTATCCAATTGTGTATTTGCTCCAGTATATGTTATCCGCCTTAATGCTTAGCCTTATGGTGGAAAGGCTAGGAATACCCAAAGAAATAGCACCGCTTTTGATAATTGTACTGCTTCTGCCTGTAACCTACTTGCTTAGCAAAACAATACTTAAAGCTACAGATCAGCCCAAGGCAGGAATGGATCAGTAAAGCAAATGACAAACCTGACAAAGCAAAGCTTATCCCAAAATTTTTCCCCGTCGCGCTCTTGTATCGGGATAAAGTCTTGGATGGCGCACATCTTACCAGTTGCTATTTTGGTCTTGGCGTTGTGGGTACCGTACGGATTTTCGCTGATCGGCTTGATAGAAGAGTGGGGATTGCTAGGGTCGTTTACAACTCATGGACTGTTCTTTGTAACTGACACTACCAGCCCACTGGCTGCACATGCGCTACGCCCACTAACGATTCTTCCTCAAGCCATCGCTTACTATTTAGACCCCTATTCTTTCAAGTATTGGAATGTGCTCCTTGCACTCTCACTCTGCGTAAAAGGCTCAAGCCTGAGTTACATAATAAGCCATATTACCGGCTCATTAAAATGGGGAGTGATTGCAGGCCTGCTGATCATAATTTATCCAGCCGACACTATGCAATTATCGTTCAGAGCGCTCCACATAAACTGGGCGCTTAGTTCGGTACTGCTTGGAACCTCGATATTCATAGCCGCTTTGCAAGCGACATCGAGAATCACATCGTATTTATTGAGTATCGCGTCAGCAATACTATTACTGGCTTCCTGCGCGATGTATGAAGCGTCACTATTACTGACTGCACTACCACTTTTAACAATATTCATAAAATCAGATTTAAAATCAGTTATCCTCCAAGTACGCCAACACATATGGAAGCATCTGATTTGGTTTGTGGGTGCATTTTCGTACATTGCTTACGCTATCCATACGGCACCACTCGTTAACAGTTATCAGAGTGGTATCGCTGGCAGCACCAGTATTATTACCACGATCAGGCATGCACTTCCAAACCTGTTCTCGATAGGCTTGCTGAGAACAACCCTGGGGGGATGGTATGATGCAACAAGAATAACTGCCGCGGAGTTCAGCTCCTACTGGTATGCCATAAGCATAGTGCTTATATTATTTATCGCGTCTTTTCTTTTACTTTCCAATTACAGAAAAAGCCAGCCCGCAGAAGCCGATATTTACTCGCCAGTCATTATCCGCATGTTAATTGCTGGCGTCACTTTGGTACTGCTAGGGTATGCCCCTTTTCTACTCTCGGTATCACATCAAGCGATAAGCCAACGTACGTTCTTGTTCGCGACACCAGGCGGTGTGTTTGTGACGCTCGCCATACTTATTGGCATTGGCAAAGCCAGCAAAAATCTGGCAGCACTTGGCGTAGCCCTATTCGTTTTTATCGGCCTCTCAAGCCAACTATATCAATTCCACCACTATGTAAAAATATCGGATAGACAGCGCAATATTCTAAAGAATATCGTCGAAAATTTTGACGGTGAAACCAACAACAAAACACTAGTAATCGTCGACAAAACAAACCAGCTCAATAACACCTGGATGTTTATAAACGAAAACTTACAGGCCACTCTTAATTATATTTACGGGCATCCATTTAATTCAATGGAGGTATGCCGCGAAAATGGCAATGAGTGGCAGCATACCGACAGTGTTGGCCGAAAGGGAACCTGTGAAGAAACCGCTAATGAATGGACTTTTCATTACCCAACACCTATAAGTGGTCCAGGTTTCGAACCCACCAAAAGTTTGGAAGACAAAAAGTTAGCCAAATCTCAAGCCGTTACAATCATTGTAAATCCAGATGAAAACTCCGAGGCCAATACAAACCGCGCGAAAATGTTACGCAGTGACCAAAGCCGCACTGGCGCGATCTATCGTGGATTTATCGACAAACCTGACTATCATAATCGCCTGATTGGTTTCACCGACCAGAAATCCGATGAGCATTACTTTTGGGGATTTGGTAACTGGTGGAGTATGGAACTGCCAATAGCGGGCTCTGGTTGGCGCGAAGCTGAATGGAGTGTTAACAAATTTCAGCATAACGCCTCAGCATGGAAAACAAATAAACAGGCATTCCTCGATTTTAAGTTTTCACCTTCATCAGACCGTTATCAGCTGCGCGGAATGTTCGATGTAATCGTCAACCCGGCAATAAAAAAGAGCATGAAAATTGAAGTGAATGGTATCAACATCCCCTTTGAATGGAAGGACGACAACAGCTTTCAGGCTGAACTCGTCAAGAGCCAAATTCGAGACGGAATGAATACAGTCACTTTCATTAGTGACGTTGATGACAATTACTATGGGTTTTCGGGAAGACTTGACTGGATTGAGATAAAAAAATAGCACTAGACCAATACACTTCAGCCTCCTGCCCATCGTAAGTGATGCGCAGGAAGCATCGCGCTGTATTAACGCGACTCTCCTGCAGTATCTGGCTCGCCATCAGCGAGGCACAAAACTTTGGACAAAAGTTTCACAGGAGTCCAGTCTTCACACAGCAGTGGATGCAGATAATCAATCACGCCGGCCAAGTTGCCGGCGTTTTTAGTTACGTGCTAAATGAACACCGCCCCACAAGGGTTCGTCGCATAGCGCCCCATACGCCCCGACCCTCACCTACCAGATCACCGGCAATCTGGAGGATGCTTACCTGGTAATGTCGGGGTAAGAAGCTGCTCACTCATTAGTGAACATGAACAGCTTCCTTTCAATGCGCGTGCATCGCCATAAATTATTCCGCAGTAGTCACGCTACTGCTACGGTCGATTTCTTTTTGCTAAACAATTGCTTGATCGACTTCTGAAGCGGTCTCTCAATAGACAAATGCAACCCAATAGAAATACATGTAACAATCAGCAGAAAAATTGCCAAATGCAGTACTTGATAAATAAGCGATCCCGAAGGATGCGCAGTATATAGTGGGCGCAAGATGGCATGTATTAGATAGAACGCAAATGATGACTCCCCCAACAGTATCATTCTTTTGCCAGAAAACGCCGCCGACACTTTAGATTTTTGATCTATCGCAACTCCCAGGATCACGATAGTGAACAGCGCCGCATAAGCTGCATCCCAGCTAAACGCGGACAAAAAGTTCTTGCTCCATCCCATAAGCACCAGTATCAATAACAATGACGCCGCAACCGCCCTGCTCCAGGTCCGTTGTACTTTGTTGGTCGCTACAAAATGACGCTTGTAATAGATGGCTGCGGCGATACCTAAACAGAAGTCAAATATCCTGGTAGCCGGCATGCGGTATAACCATCTGTGCGCGGAGTCAGGGTTTATTGACGTCAGCTCCGCTCGCCCCGGCATGGAGAAATAGGCTGCAAGACAAAGTTGAGCAGCAAAAGAAAACAGTGCAAAAATCAATAACCTGTTGCGCGACTTTATAACATTTAACTTACTCAGCACCGGTATAAGCAATGGAAATGTTAGATAGAGGAATACTTCAACACTAACACTCCATGCCGGCCCGTTGATCCCAAACGAAAAATAAACATCACTACTCCAGGCTTGCACCCCGACAAGATATGGGAGCAAAGGCGTTTCTAGTCCCGAGTTCATCCAGGGATAAATTATGCAGAGCGCATAAAGAGGATAAATCCGGGCAAACCTGGACACAATGTATTGGTAAGTATTTTTTATAGGATCCGATTCAAATCTATCAAGATAGTTATAAGCAATAATAAAACCAGAAAGTACAAAGAAAAACGTCACACCGCTATAACCTGAGCCTTGGACCCGTAAAGCCCATCCGTTAAGACCCGGAATATTATAGTGTGAAAAAAATACCATTAAGGCTGCAGCAAACCTAAGTCCGGTTAGGGCAGGTATCGCACCTGAACGGTCGGATGAAATCGGCATCATGCACTCCCAAATTTTGAAAAATCTCATCAGAAGTCTGGGCAACAGAATGTAATCGAGTTGCCCACTACTCCTTCCTCTTGCTTACCGTAGCCTCGCAGTTTCACTAGGAGAGCGGTTTTGTATACCGGCGCACTGAGCGACCACCTTAGTTAATAGCTCATCAGTCTTCCGAAAACCCCGACCACGCGTTAATTCAATCTGCTTTCGTTCAACGGCTCAGATGTTTTTGAAAAGGCTGTACGCAACGAAGAATCGCGGTACTTACTCAAGAATATTTTTCCTGCACGCAGCCCATACCGCTCCACACTTTTATGCATAGCGAAACAGACTAAAAACAATACAACCAAAATCTGGGCTTTTGCGGGAATAAAAACCAGACCTAAATAATCCACCAAGGAGGATATATAACCCCAAAGCCAATTATGAAATAAGTAAACCGCGAATGTCATGTTGGAAATCATACGTATCAAGGGCCCATCTTCAATTCTCAGTCGCAAGCTCCATCCTAATAGAAAAATCATGACAGCATAGAGCCCATAATTAAACTCTTTCCAGTTAGGTTGATACTTGGCGACCATAAAGAGGAAACAGCCAAACAAAACACAAAACGCACCGATGCATAGATTTTTTTTGGCGCTTCCGGTTTCCCAAAGATAAACACAAGCGCCCATAAACAGAAACGTTGAGTAAATCGTTTGGTAGGCCAAGGGAAGATTTGCGGCACTAGGAAAAGGCGGTAGTAAAACAATCGCAGCAACAAGAGCAATAAAAACAATAGGTAAATAGTTCTGGCGTCTGAACAGGCCTAATGCCTTGACGATGGCCATAACTATATAGAAAGCAATCTCTAGCCTGAGAGTCCACTCGACCCCGCCAAGAGCCAAAGGAGTTCCAAAAAAATCGCCGATCAAAAGAAGTCGTGGCACCCATACTGAAAAAGGGGGAAATGCGACGCCTCTAAGGTAGTGATCGAATAAACCCTCCATTAATACCGCTACGATAAAAAGCGGATAGATCCTGAAAAATCTTTTTAGCAAGAACTCAAGCGTCGATTCCGATTGCAGCACGTGAGTGATGATATATCCAGATGTCAGAAAAAAAACAACGACACCAGCACCACCGCCATAGCACAACGGAAGGATTGCCTGTGCGAAATACCGGACAGTTACATGCAACGCCTCATTAGTAGAAGCAAAAGCCAGTGAGTCATACATCTTGTGAGCAATAAGCACACTGATAAATGCAAATATTCGCATTACATCGAGAAAAACGATTCTATCGATGATTCTGTTAGCCATTTTTTGACCGCACATAAAGGAATTGAAGACCGATGACCGAGGGAGTCATTGCGACAACGGGCATTCTACAAGCCTTGATTGTCACTGTCAGGTTTCGTACACACCGATTTGAAAGAAACCACCAGCAATGGCACCTCGTTCATCGGCGACGATTTCGACAGCCTAAAAATCAATTGTCGATAGCTGATCATCCCCTTAAGATGCCTGCCTGATCGGGATCGGTTACGCCTGTACTTTGTCGCAGTCCCCGAAAAATGAGCTTGCTCAGGTCTTCTACCAACACTATGAAGCATGGACACCGAAGGGATTATATTTCCAGAATGTTACGCATCGATAAAAGCTCTTCAGTGAGTACATCACCCCCACAGAGTTATCATCCTGTCTACCGACCCGATATCGATGGCTTAAGAGCTTTTGCGATCCTCGCCGTAGTCATTTTCCATGCCTTCCCTACCCTTCTTACAGGTGGATTTGTTGGAGTCGACGTTTTTTTTGTAATTTCCGGCTATCTTATCTCAAGCATTATTTTCAAGAATCTGGAAAGCGGTACGTTCAGTTTTTATGACTTTTACAGACGTCGAGTACGCCGAATATTTCCTGCGTTGCTTCTAGTATTAGCTACGACATTCGCGTTTGGCTGGATAATACTGCTGGCAACTGAGTTCCAACAGCTAAACAAACATATAGCCGCCGGACTTGGTTTCGTCCAGAACATTATTTTATTTCAAGAGTCCGGCTATTTTGACGTCAGCTCTGAGCTAAAACCGCTCACGCACTTGTGGTCGCTTGGCGTAGAGGAACAGTTTTATCTAGCTTTTCCAATTATCTCGCTATTCATATGGCGCTGGAACCTAAACGCTCTGATAATTATTGCGCTGATGCTACTGGCATCTCTGTACTGCAATATCGTCGAAGTTACAACTAATTCCTCTGCCGCGTTTTTCTTACCGCAATACCGTTTCTGGGAACTGCTATGCGGCAGCGTGCTAGCCTACATCATTGTAGTAAGAAAGCCCGCCCCTTCATCTTTAATAATTCCTCATTTCACCTCGATTTCCGGCCTTGGGCTATTGATAGCATCCGTTGTATTAATTAATAAAGGCCTTCAGTTTCCAGGGTATTGGGCAATCCCTCCAGTGTTGGGATCTGTGCTAATCATCGCCTCAGGCCCTAAGGCCGTGATCAACAAGTATATTTTTAACAACCGAATTGCTGTTTGGATCGGCCTTATCAGTTACCCGCTATATCTGTGGCATTGGCCGCTGCTTACCTTCGCTAGAATTATCGAATCTGAAGTACCAAGTCCACAAACAAGAACAGTCGTTATTCTGGCAAGCGTAGGACTTGCATGGGCGACCTATCGATTCGTCGAAAAGCCGTTCAGAGCAAAATCCAACCCGAGAGTAGTTTTTAATGGACTAATAGTTACCGCAATTGCTTTCGCTTCTATTGCCACATTAACCGTTGTCAACGGTGGCTTTCCATTCCGACAAAAAGACCGCGAAGAATTTGCGCAATCATTCGCAAACACAGCCCCTGACTGGAATTACTTCACAAACAACGAGACGGCTGCCCGCTTCCGGATGGACTGCGACTTTTATGATACAAAGAGTTTTTTTAAAGGAAAAGCCACCAATATTCCCGCAAGTAGTATAGCCCCGAGTTGTTACACACCTACTGCGAACAAAAAAATTCTCTTATGGGGCGACTCACATGTTCAGCAACTTAACTATGGTCTTCAGCATACACTACCGGACAGCGTTTCGATTCTCCAGGTAGCCAGTTCAGGATGTTTCCCCAATCTTCCGGACAAGTTCCAAACTGAAGCCGAGTACTGCCGAGTATCCAACCAGACAGCACTCGACGTTATAAAGAGAGAAGCGCCCCAAGTAGTTATTATTGCGCAGATCACAGGGCATGATACCGTGAACGACTATACCGCGATGACAAAACTACTGAAAAGTTATGGCGTGTCCCACATTGTTATCGCAGGTCCGGTTCCCAAGTATCAGGCGAGCCTCTATCAGATCATTACAAGGAAGTATTGGTTGTACACTCCAAGGCGTATCATTGACGATGTGGACAGCTCCGTATTCGAAGTGGATGCATCCCTTAAAGCAAAGTACGGAAATGGTCAAGGTGGCTTTGAATACTTTTCAATGACTGATCTATTTTGCAATAAAGACGGATGCATCACCTATTTAGGAAACGATCGCAAGAGCGGATTGGTAACCTTCGATGCAACACACTTGACCTCAATTGCATCGGTCTACGTCGCTAAAACCGCGCTGACAGAGGTTATTCTTAAAGATCTCAAGATGAATCCATAAAGAAAATGTAACTTCGGCCAAATCCAGGCTGATAAATAAAAATGCTTTTGGAGCCGACATAACAAGATTAATCGGCTCCATAAGTAAAATCATTCACACTTCCCAAAAACCGGGTATCAGCAGTCAGGGCAACTCATATGAAATGCAAGCCATTGCTGCGCTTGTGATCCCCAGAGACACCGAAGAGAGAAACAGAAAGACCAACGAAAGGATCAGCCAATGCTGGCAGATTGTGGCTTTGAATGCTCCCCATTCGAACCGGGTAATAACCGCGCCAAACAACACCAGGTAAACCGGCATAAAGAATCGTGTCTCTACCGCTCCAGGCAAGATAGCCAACACCGGCAGAAGAATGGGGGCTAGGTAAGCCGCCTCAATCCATCGTTTTTCCTTACGCAACCAATAAATCAACACACAGAAAAACAACAGACAAAAGCAAAGAAACGATACAACACTTTTGTTTGTGGATGACTTCTCGGCATAAACAATGCCATCACGCACATCCAAACCATTAACAAGGTGCCGGCCATAAATACCTAAAAATTGCATCGGATGTCTTAGAACCATGGAAAGATAGCCGCGCATATTAGGCTCAGAGAACGATGACGCATCAAGATCCCGAAGGGCGACACCTGCAGGATCACGATAATAAAGACTCGGCGCTGGACTGTCTTTACCTGCATAGGTCTCATAACGCTGGACTACGACTCCCCAATAGAGCTGCTGGGCCATCAGTGGTTTTCCTTTCACCATGGCAATCACTAATGGTGTAGCAGTCCCATGTATACGCTTGTTAATCAACATCTGGGGCGTAGCAACGATTACTGCGCCGAATAAGAAAACAAGCATTCCAAAGACGCGCAAACGCCAAGGTTTACCTCGCATAAACACGAATAAAACAACGAAAAAAAGCGCCATTGCTGCGAACAAATAAATTGTCCGAACATTATAGGCTGCGCTGACAGCGGCTCCGGATAGAAATAACCAGCCTAACCAATATTTTGAGTTCGCGCGGCTCGCCAGTATCACACTAATGATGAGTATAAGTAGTGCGGGCAAATCAGACAATGGAAACAAGAATAAACCAGGAAACAGCAAGAATGTGAGCAATGCAAAGGCTGTCCGTCGCGCGAAGGACAGTTTACCGCCAAAGGTCTTCAAGAAAAAATCAGCAATAGGGCCTGTTAGCAAATAAGCATAAACAGCAGAAGATACGAACTGAAAAACCACTCTACCGTTATCACCGACCATATCAGCAAGTGCGTGAACCGGCATCAGTACAAGTGGATAAAAATATCCACGAGCCACTTCGGGAAAATTGACTATAACTGAAGGCGAACTAAGCCCCCAGTACAAACTCGAATCAAAAGGATAGAAGGAGATATCCATGACCCGATGAACTAAAAAAGTCAGCAAGAACACGGTAAAGCAAGAAAAGACCCGCTGCCGGCGCTGAAGCAACCCCAATAAATCCATAATATTCTCTACGCCTGGTTTTTAACGCGCTATTTTTGTCATTTTCCGAGCACAACATAGACGCTACGTTCTAAGTTATATCTCGGCTTTCAATATTCATTACTTCAAAAGCGAGTGATATATTTCACTGTAGGACTTAACCATATCATCGGCCTTGAAATACTCTTCATAACGTTTTAGAGCATTCTCTCCCATTTTGGCGGCCCCATAGGGGTCATCCCACAACTTCTTCATAGCGCTTGCGAGAGACACACTGTCTCCCGGGAGTGCCACACAGCCCGTTTGACCTTCGATATTGATGTACGTCGTACCTGTTCCGATTTCACAGGAAATCAGTGGTTTTCCATACATCGCTCCTTCGAGAAGGGTAATCCCGAAAGCTTCGGACCTGAGGTGAGAGGGAAATACCAACGCGAAACACAGACTCATCAATGCAGCCTTATCGCTGTCAGGTAAGGCACCGACAAAAAAGACATTCTCCAGCTTTGCATCTTTAGCCTTCTGTTTCAGTGCCGCTTCCATGGGACCTTTACCCATGATCACGACAGGCAGCTTTGTCTGCTGTGCCGCCTCCAGAAGAAAATCAAGGCCCTTGTAATAACGAAGCGCGCCTACGAAAAGGAAGAAGCGCTCACCCAACGCCTCACGCCAATGAGCCTTCGATGCATCAGTAACCTCAGGGTATGTATTGCGATCTATACCAATGGGGATGACCTTAACCTTATCTACATACTTCCCCAGCGTTTCGCTGCTTGCAACATAGTTAGGTGACGAAGCAACGATTACGTCCACATTTCGAAGAAACGCGTGCAGGAGCGGATTATAGAGTCGAAGCAACGACTGCTGTTTCACGATATCCGAGTGATAAGTGACAACGGTTGGCTTCTTGATTCTGGTTAGAAAGTGCACCATATCCATAAATGGCCACGGAAAGTGGTAGTGGATAATATCTGCCTGTTTTGCCAGCTCGAAGAAATCCTTGATCGCCCCGATTGAAAACCCGGTTGAGGCCACTTGAAAATTCTCATACGACCGGTGGGTCATATGATGTCCGAGCCGTTCATTGCGCATCGCGCCACGTGGACTAAGATAAAGGACTTCAGACTCGATACCGTGCTGTCTCCCCCTTCAGCGAGCTGAAAGATAACCTGCTCTACACCACCCATGGTATCGGGGTAGTAAGTCTTGAAAAAATGCAGGATTTTCAATGTTTGCGCCCCAGAAACTTCGCGGGAACTCCAACATAGGTACCGGCCTGCTCCAGATTACGATGAGCGCACGCACCGGCGCCCAGCATGACATCGTCTGTTATCTGCAGTCCATCGATCACCGTTGAGCCAGCCCCCAGGAAGCAGCGATCACCAACACGACTGCGACCCGCAACTACAGCACCGACGGAAATGTGGTTGTAGTCACCCACTGTGCAGTCATGCTCAACGATCGCGCCGGTGTTTATAATACAGCCGCGTCCCACCGATGCCATCGGTCCAACATGTGCGTGATGAGCAATAAAACTACCTTCACCGATTTGGGCCCCGACGCCTATCGTGGCCCTGGAGGAGATGAGTGTCGCTAACCGCCATCCTTGCTGAATGACCCATTCACACTGCTCTATTCTTTTTCTGTTGTCGCCTGCCGCCGGCATGACTGACCAATCTGCGGGCAGCTCAAAGTCCACTGACGCTTTCACTGGAAACGAACAAAACGATTCGCCTTGTTTAGCCTTAGCGTCGATAAAACACAATTGTGTTATTCCCGATGCAAGCGCGACGTCAGCCACACTCCGGGCATGACCACCGAACCCCAGAATCAGCATCCCTGTGATTGGACTCATTATTGGCCCTCCGAAGGGCTACCGCCGCCTTCAGAAATAGCTTCAAGAACGGTGATATGCTCATTCACCACATCTGTCCAGGTACGCTGAATCAGGCCCTGATAGATATTTTTCTGTAGTGTAAGAAGCTCTTCTCGATGAGAAAGAGCCCATTCAATACGATGAGCCATATCTTCCCAATCAAACGGGTCAAAAAATGTCGTATCTTGCAGTTCTGGCTGATCAAGTATCTCCTCGGTAACCGCGATTCGAGCCATAACCACAGGAGTGTCTACCGACAGCGCCTCGGTGAATGTGAACGGGCACCCACCTTCGCTAAGGCTAGGGTTTACTGCCAGATCCGCTAACTTGTAACAAGCCGCAAGTTCCTGCACCGTCAAACCGTGCAAGCATAGAACATCGTTCTCCAAACCGTGTTCGGCAATAAATTTTTTGACAGCTGGATACCGCTCGGGATCACCGGTCAGAACCAGTTTGTGGCTGACATATTTTTTTCTTAAAAGAAACTCGTACGTCCGCAACAACATCAACAGGTTTTTGTTCGGTCTAAACTGACTCGCATAAAATATGAACTTGAACGAAGTATTTGCAAAGCCTACCGTGTAATTCTTATTTGAGGATTTTCGCATCGCACTAGCGAGAAGTGTTTGAGAGTAATGAAGCGAGGTGGCTTCCAGATCTGCAAACCCACGGGTTGTCACCCACTGGTTTAGCATATTCGGCGCATGATGAATCACCGCTACATTAGAAGCGCGTATCGAATACTGATCGACCAATGTCTCCCACTTGATCGCGTTGCTATAGGTAACGTAATGCTGCCCTGTCTGGATCGATCTACGGACATCCTCATAGGTCTGCAAAAAGCGTTCGCCTCCCACATTTGAGAACCCGACAGGGAAGTCCGATAGCACCACATCCGGCACACACATCAAGCGTGGACGATTTATTTTGTTGAAGGCTGGCCAGAATGCAGTAGGACTGTACCAGGCTTTCACATCAGCCAGGTTATCAATCAAGCGAAGCATCCGCTCCGACTCAATCCGCTCCATTCGCTTATAAAGCCGGAATATGAAAGCGTCGTCTTTCGGCTCCCCTACAGCCCCTTGAGCACGTGATACATAACGCCGAAACGGTCGCATCAGTCGTTTAAAAACAAACTTGAATTTTATGAAAAAAAGAACGATTAACGCCAACACAATGATTGGACTAAACAGGAGCAGAAGGCTGGCAAGAAAAGCGCCCTCTATCAACAGCAATATCAGCCCTGAGTAAGAATCGGTCGTCACCAATTGATGCTCAACGTGGTCAATGGCAGCTCTTTTAATCGCGGCAAAACCATTGGAAATTCTTTTAAGTATTCCCGGCTTCCGCTTTCGTTTCTTTCTAGCGATGTAGGCTTCGTAGACGCGCAACACCATCGGCTTTTTCGAGGGTGAGACTAATTCGAAGCGCTCTTTAGAGACACCTTCGCTGTGAAATAGATCTTCAAGCCCCTCTTTTGACCAACTGGGGCATACAAGTACAAAACGGATATCTTCTCGGTCCCCTGCCCCTTTCAAGAAGGCAGCCAGGTATCTACCCAATCCTTCGTGACGAAGATCTAAACCTGGTGCGTACGCCAGGTAGATACCATATTTTTTTATAGACACTCTCGTATGACTCCCCAATATTGTGCCGCCAACTTCTCAACGCCTTGTTCTGCCAATACCTCAGGCGATGGAAGCAGGGCCTTCTTGGACAAGTAAGTCAATTCCATTTCTTTCAGCTTATGTGCCATCTCTTTATAATCGGCAGCATTCATCCACGACAACTGCAGTGAAAATTGAACATCCATCTCATGCATAGCTGGATAATTACTACTCAAAGCTGGCACGCCTAAGCTAGCCGCTTCAACAACACTGAAGGTGCCGTTATCAATTTTACCTGCATGCCATAAAAACGTAGCATTTGCCAAAGCACAGCGATACTCAAAGTCCGGGAGTTCGCCGAGCCATTTAACTTTTTCCTTTAACGCAGCGCTTGTACCAACGAGTGTAGACAGGGACTTAAGATGCGGCAAACCACGCTCTAGCAGATTCTCTGTATTCACACCCGTCACATGACAGAAAAACTGCCCACCCAGAGTTTCATAGTAAAACTTAAGAGCTTTCAATGCATTTTCATGATTTTTATGCGCACCAGCATTTGTTGTCCACAAGAAATACGGATGATCAGGTGTCGATACTATTTCTGGCTCAACTTTTGAAAAATCGGGAGCAAGCATAGGCACTTTGGCGATTCGATTTACTTCCACACCGGCATACTGAATGGCGTCCTGCTTTGTAAATTCAGTCGTAACAAGAACTTTCTGTGCCCTGCGCACGGCACTAATAAAGTTTTGATCGCCGTTTTTGGAAAGTACCTTTTCATATCGTTGAAGATAATCATAAACCATGAATATGCATGGTCGCAGAGGTACCAAGGGAGCCTGCACCCGATCAGAGACAACGATCCATGCATCACAATCCAAAAGCTGTTTGATACCATCATCCGGGACAATATATTTTACGCTGTCAGGTTCCCAGCCTTCGTGACCGGCATACCGCATAGCCCTACGTGCTGTTTGCGCATCGAGGGTTTTCCATTTAAATGTGCGCTGCTGAACCCTCTCATTCTTATCTGAAGGATCTTCCGACTGGTCGTCAGCAGACTTCAAATGCAAGAGCACTACGTCGACATCTTCTCCCCATTGCCTGCTCCCTTCATGCAAAGCTTCCGCCAATAACTTGGCTCCACGAAGGCTCCCCCCTCGATATTCGACAGGGACTACAACAGCAATTTTCTTACGTTTTATTGGCCGCTGGCTTTGTTCTAAACGGCTGACTTCCAACTCTTGCAGGATTTCTCTGAAACCGTTTATCCAAGCAGCTTCGCAGTTCTCTGCACGCATGGGCTCCAGCAACACTGCCTGGCTGCTGCGGACTTGCTCAATGAACGCTGAGTCATCATTCAAGATGCGACGGATTTTCTCTCTGGCTTCTTTGACAGACTCGCATCGGCCAGGAAGGGTCGCTCCCCCCATGCGATCGAGGATGCCACCACTCATGAAGATCAATGGCATACCGACACGAATAGCTTCGAAAGGATGATAATGAATATGGTTAGGCTCGCTTGAATGATAAAACATCACTCGCGACTCTCTCATATTACTTTCGTGCTCTTCGTTGGTGACAAACCCCAACACATTCGGATCATCCACTTCTATCGGTTGAGAGCCACCGATCTTGTATGGAAAACCTTGCATATCTGAGACAAATTTCTCATATACTTTTTTATAGTAGCTACTAAAACCAATATCCGGACATACAAAAAAAATGTGTTTCTGACTGCCATTCCAAACATCATTGATCCGGCAATCACTCAAACCCAGCGGTAAAAATGCCTTTCGTTTTTGCAGATACATGGACTCAGAATCTGCAAGATGCTCGTAGGCGATGCCTAACCAAAGGCGTCGCCCAAGTTTCTTTACTGACTGTGTACCCAAGGTCAGGATCTTGACGACTTCGGAGTAACTTAATGTTTTATCCAAACCATAAGCACGCCAGATTGCTGCACCACTGAATGATCGAGCAACCTCATTCATAAAGCCTTTTGAATGACAGATGAAAAAACACACATCAAAATATTTATTAGCGATTTCCCACGCCTCTTTCGAAGGTGAGACAAACCAATTTTGCGCGTTCAACACCGCCAGATCTTCGGCCGGAATAGTCAGATTGGCATCCTCTGAATAGTCTATGCTTGCCGAACGAAAACCGATTTCCTGTGGAAATGACTTAGGGAGAAAAAACTCTGTGACTCCCAAGGTTTTGAGCATCTGCAACTCGAAACGACGAGCCGCACCATGATTCAGCAACCACATGACACGAAACGGCTTAGTTTGCATCAGAAAGTCCATTTATCTTTTTGTATTCCGCTATAGCGTCTGTTATCTCACCATCGAACAACAACTCACCATGATGGAACACCAAACCCCGGGTGCAGATGGATTGCAAGGCACCAAAGTCATGAGAAGCCAGAACGAGTATTTCGGCCTTTTCGATCAAACTGGTAATACGTACTTTAGCCTTTGCCATAAAGTTGGCATCGCCAGCACCGATCACCTCATCCAGCAACAAAATGTCGCCACCAACCGTAGTAGAGATAGCAAAAGCCAGTCGTACCTGCATCCCGGCAGAGTACGTTTTAATCGGGTAATCAATAAACTCGCCCAGATCGGCAAACGCCACAATCTCGTCGATCTTCTCTCGCATGAACTTTGGCGACAAACCAAGCAGTAAACCACGGTAGAGAATGTTCTCACGCCCCGTGGCATCCGGTTCAAAGCCCAAGCTCAGATCAAACAGCGAACGAACCTGGCCTTGTACCACCAGTTCACCGCTGGAGATTGGATACAAGCCGGCGACCGTCTTGAGGAATGTGCTTTTGCCCGCGCCATTATGCCCAAGAAGCCCCACGCGTTCGCCGCTGACAATTTGAACATTTATGTTCTTGAGCGCATGAATATCAGCGACGTGATTGTTGGCATCTTTTTTTGAGAAGATATTGGCCAGCAAGGATTTTAATGAACGTTCCTTATAAGCCGCGGCCGCGTAATGAAGGTTGACGTTCTTTACATTGATCTGATTGATTCTATTCATTCTCATAGGTAAAAAATCACCTTCCGCTCTGCTTTGTAACCAACATACATTGCAATTAGCCCAAAGAACAAAGCAGTACCTAAACTAAATGTATAATTTGCAAGTGTTGGCCACTCCCCTTGCAGTAGCGGCGCCCTAAACAACTGTAGAATGTGATAAATCGGGTTGTAATCAACCAGCGCATGCAGCCCGCCGTTTTGAAACATTTTCGCTTCAAAGTACACCGGAGACACAAACCATAATGATTGCATCACAAGCCCAAGCGCATGGGGAACATCGCGAAAACGGGTGCTGATGTAGGATAGAAGTGTGGATACAGGCCACGCTATCAAGGCAACGACAGGGAATATCGTTAGCGTCGCCAACCAGCTCCATCCGAAATTCTGAGGCATCATGATTGCCACCCAGAGATAGAGCGAAACGCTGGCCAGCATGAGCACAATTGAACTACCGAGCACTGTTCGCAAGGTATAAATGGCCAAGGGATGATTACATTGTTTAATGTAGGCATCCGCCTGAACGAAAGACAATGACCCGCCAATTGTATTAGCGGAAATAAACTCCCAAACTACGATTCCTGATAGAACATAGGGTGCGTAGGTTAATACGTCCGTATTGAACAGCCGGCTGAACACCAGCGTCAGGAGTATCGTCATACCCAATGGCTGGATAATTGACCACGTTACGCCAAAAAAAGATCGGCGCCAGCGAGAACGCAAATCAGCTAGAGCAAGATGCACCCAAAAGTATCGAGCAGCCCACACGCGAGAAAAATACGAAAACATTACTTCCCCTGAATAATTAAATTCGAAAGCCTGGACATTATTCGTCCTCTTTGAATTTTATGAGAATTGAGACTGTTACCAGCCTCAATCCCAACGCAACATCAGCTGGCAAAGTAAGCCCGAATTTCATCTACTACTTGCTGCACCTGTTCACGGCTCAGCGTCGGATAACTTGGAAGGTTCACCCCTCGCAAGCTGAGGTCCTGCGCTACCGGGAAGGACTCATCCGTCTTGCAATGTGGCATATGGTGAGCAGGAGCGAACAGAGGACGTGTCTCAATGCCCTTGTTCTTCAGATGATCACGCAATGCCTGACGCTGACTCTGATCATCCAACAGTATCGAGCACATCCAGTAGGAGTGACGAGTACCTGGCTGCTCTGCGTGCATCTGCAGCGGAAGCCCTTCGAGCGCTTCGCGATACCAGTCTGCAACCTGACGCTTAAGAGCGATGATCTCGTCTGCACGCTCCAACTGGGCAAGGCCAATGGCTGCGCAGATGTTGGTCATCCGATAGTTGAATGCCAACTCATCGTGCCAATACTCGCGGGTCTTGGACACACCCTGGCTTTTAAGATGACAGGCTCTCTCGTGGATGTCCTTGTTCTTGGACACCACCATTCCACCCTCACCGGTGGTAATGGTCTTGTTGCCAAAAAAGCTGAACGTGGCGACATCGCCAAAAGTCCCTACGTGCTGACCTTTGTACAGAGAGCCGAAAGCTTCTGCACAGTCTTCGATCAGCAGCAGATTATGCTCTTTACACAGCGCGACGACTTCATCCATGTCACACGCCAGACCGTACAAGTGCACCACCATGACGGCTTTGGTTTTCGGCGTTATGCGGCTTCGGATGTCTGGAACGCTGACGTTCCAGGTATCAGCCAGGGACTCAGCGTACACGACGCTGGCCCCGGTTTGCATAATGGTGTTGACCGACGCCACGTAAGTGAGCGTTGGGACAATCACCTCATCGCCAGGCCCAAGCCCCAGAGCGGCCATTGCCAAGTGCAGGGCTACCGTGCCATTGCTCACCGTGGTCGCATGTTCGGCACCGATGTATCGGGCAAACTCGCTCTCAAAGCGGGAGATGAATTCTCCGCGAGAAGAAATCCAGGTCGAATCAAGACACTGGTTTACATATTCCTTTTCGCGGCCGCCCAGAAAGGGCTGATATACCGGTATCATCCCAGTCCCCTTATTCCTGACCCTTGAAGTATTTAAAGCCGTGTTCAGCGACCAGCTTGTCGCGTTTGGCTTCACTCAGATCTTCACGCATCATTTCTTCTACCAGCTCAGCGAAGGTAGTACGTGGTACCCAGCCCAGTTTGGCTTTGGCTTTGCTTGGGTCACCCAACAGCGTCTCAACTTCGGCAGGACGGAAATAACGTGGGTCGACGGCAACGATGCATTTGTTGGTTGCGACGTCGTAACCTTTCTCGTCTACACCCTGGCCTTCCCAACGAATCTTGATATCTGCTTCTTTCGCTGCAACTTCAACAAACTCCCGAACGGAATGCTGTTCACCGGTAGCGATCACAAAGTCGTCTGGTGTTTCTTGTTGCAGCATAAGCCATTGCATTTCCACGTAATCACGGGCATGACCCCAGTCACGCAGGGCGTCCATGTTACCGAGGTACAGGCAGTCTTGCAGACCGACCTTGATACGTGCCAAGGCGCGCGTGATCTTACGGGTTACGAAGGTTTCGCCGCGGATCGGAGATTCATGATTAAAGAGAATACCGTTGCAGGCATACATGCCGTAAGACTCACGGTAGTTCACGGTGATCCAATAGGCGTACATCTTGGCGACGGCATATGGGGAGCGGGGATAGAAAGGCGTGGTTTCTTTCTGAGGAATTTCCTGCACCAGACCATAAAGCTCGGAGGTGGATGCTTGATAGAACTTGGTTTTCTTCTCAAGACCGGCGATCCGGATTGCTTCAAGGATGCGCAGTGTACCCATGGCATCAGTGTCAGCTGTATATTCTGGTGATTCGAAGGAAACGGCTACGTGGCTTTGTGCCCCGAGATTGTAAACTTCATCTGGTTGTACTTCCTGCACGATGCGAATCAAGCTGCTCGAATCGGTCAGGTCGCCGTAGTGCAGTTTCAGATCATAGCCTTTCTTATGCGGGTCGTGGTAAAGATGGTCAATACGGTGAGTATTGAACAAGGAGGCACGGCGCTTGATACCGTGTACCGAATAACCTTTCTTGAGCAAGAACTCAGCAAGGTAAGCACCATCTTGACCAGTAATACCCGTAATCAAC
Organism: Pseudomonas sp. B21-019; assembly: GCF_024749225.1. Lineage (NCBI taxonomy): Bacteria > Pseudomonadati > Pseudomonadota > Gammaproteobacteria > Pseudomonadales > Pseudomonadaceae > Pseudomonas > Pseudomonas sp. B21-019. The sequence continues at coordinate 1,760,899 of NZ_CP087193.1, read as the reverse complement.
GCTACTTTCTTGTCGCTCATTTTTTCACCAATTTAAATTAATCAATCGAACAGTAAGTCTCTATCGGAGAGCCAACTTATCGCTGCCCCTCACCTTCCCTCTGGAAGTGAGAACCGTTTTTTCATTCCATATTTCTACTGTTCAGCAGTCCCTCAATTTCTTTAACTTTCAACGCCACCAGCGCTGGGTCTCCTTTACTTTCCACATTCAATCTCAACAGAGGTTCTGTATTTGAGCCTCGGAGATTAAATCGCCAGTCAGAAAATTCCAGACTGACTCCATCGGTTTGATCAAGGTGAGGCCCGTGAGGTAAATAATGTGCCAGGACCTCTTCCAGCGCCGCTGACACATCGTTCACTCGATAATTGATTTCACCACTGCATGGATAGGCGGCAATGCGCTCATCGACAAGCTGGGCCAGATTTTTTCCCGACGCAGACATTAATTCGGTCACCAATAACCAGGGAATCATGCCGCTGTCACAGTAGGCGAAATCCCGGAAATAATGGTGAGCACTCATCTCGCCGCCGTAGATCGCATTCTCCAGACGCATGCGCTCCTTGATAAAGGCATGCCCGGTTTTGCATTGTACTGAAACACCGCCCGCCAATCGAACCTGATCGATCGTGCTCCAGGTCAGTCTGGGATCATGGATGATTTTGGAGCCTGGGTTCTTCTTGAGCAGCATTTCCGCCAGCAGACCAACCAGGTAATAGCCCTCGACGAAGCGGCCATCCTGGTCGAAGAAGAAGCAGCGATCAAAGTCACCATCCCACGCAATTGCCAAGTCGCAGCCGTTTGCCAGCAACGATTGCCGTGTCAGCGTGCGGTTCTCTGGCAGAAGCGGATTGGGCACACCGTTGGGAAAGTTGCCATCGGGCTCGGCGTTGATGACCACCCATTCGAAGGGTAGCTTTTGGGCCAACTGCCGCAACACTGGCCCGGCAGCGCCATTGCCCGGATCGGCAAGTATTTTCAGCGGTTTGAGATTCGCAACGTTGACGTAACTGAGAAGGTGCTCAATGTAGGTCGTCTTATCCAGTTCGAATCGAACTTCGCCGGGGCTTGCAGCCAAGGCTCCCAAATCACCACTTTCCACACGGTCGCGTATGGCATTTAGCCCGGTGTCGCCACTGATAGGCCGAGATTCGGACTTCACAAGCTTCATCCCGTTGTAACCCTTGGGATTGTGACTTGCGGTGATCATCACTCCACCATCCGCCTTGAACGAGCTAGTGGCAAAGTAGACTTCTTCGGTGCCACACAAGCCGATATCGATGACGTTGGCACCTGCCTCGAGCAAACCACGTGTCATCGCCTCTGCCAGCATCGGGCTTTCGAGCCGCATGTCCCGCCCCAGCACAATGTTTTTGCCCTGTAGCTCGACAACCATGGCCCGGCCAATCCGGTAAGCAACCTCTTCATTGAGATCAGATGGCACTTGGCCGCGAATGTCATAGGCTTTGAAACACTGGGTTTTGATCGGGGTATTCATACCGCTCTCTTGCTGAGGTATGTGGAAGCGAAGCCGATTAACGGCTCTGCTTTCTCGTCAGGATGGAAATGCATCAGGACCAGCCCAGATGCAAAAAAGCCTGACCGGTGGAAATCCACCGATCCGGCTTGTAACTGCGACGGTACTCTTACTTATCGACGCGGCCGTAATTATCTTCAAAACGAACAATATCGTCCTCGCCGAGATAGTCACCACTTTGTACTTCAATCATCACCAGGTCTATGACCCCAGGATTCATCAAACGGTGCTGATGACCAGCACGAATAAACGTGGACTCGTTGGTGTTCAACATCAGCTCCTGCTGATCGTTGATGACCTTAGCCATCCCGCTGACAACGATCCAGTGTTCGCTTCTGTGATGGTGCATCTGCAAGGACAACGAAGCCTTGGGCTTCACCACAATGCGCTTGATCTTGAAGCGCTCGCCGTTTTCCAGGGTTGTGTAGGTCCCCCAAGGGCGATGAACGGTACGATGGAGCAAATGCACCGTGTGGCTGGCCGCCTTGAGCTGATTGACAATATGCTTTACGTCTTGGGCGTGATCTTTGTGGGCGATCATCACCGCGTCCGGGGTATCGATGACCAGCAGGTCCTCAACCCCGACCAGCGCAGTCAGTCGATCTTCACTGTTTACATAATTGTTACGGGAATTGTGGGACAACACCTCGCCTTCAAAACGATTGCCATCTTCATCAGGCTCGGTCAGTTCACTGACCGCGTTCCAGGAACCGATGTCACTCCAACCAATATCACAAGGGATGGTCGCTACCTTGGAGGAGCGCTCCATCAATGCGTAATCGATGGAGATGTCTGGAACCTCTGCGAATGCATCGGCATCGAGTGCCAGGCAACGATACTTGTCAGAGATGGTAAGGCGCGAGCTTTCAATGGTTTTACTGACAGCTTCCACCACGTCCGGGGCATGCTGACGAAGCTCTTCCAACACAGTGCCAACCCGGAAGCAGAACATCCCGGAGTTCCAATAGTAGTTGCCCGCGCTGACGTAGCCTTCAGCCGTTTCAAGATTGGGCTTTTCGACGAAGCGCGCAACTTTCAGACCACCCTTCAGGGGCGCATCTTTTTGAGCTTCAATGTACCCGAACCCTGTTTCAGGATAGGTCGGCTGAATACCAAAGGTGACCAGCCAGCCTTCGGAGGCAAGCGCAACTGCACTGGCTACCGCCGCCGCAAATGCTTTTTCGTCTTTGATCAGGTGGTCTGCCGCCAACACCAACATTTGGGCGTCGGGACCATGCGAAGCTTCCAGTTGAAGCGCCGCAGCAGCGACGGCGGCAGCTGTATTACGCCCGAAAGGCTCAAGGATGAAACCTTGCGAGTGCTTGTGCGTGTTGACCGCACCGTACTCGTCTTCGGTCTTGAACAGGAGCTCACGGTTGGTCACCGTAAGAACTTCCACAACACCTTCCAGACGCGAAGCACGAAGGAACGTTTTCTGGATTAGATTCTGGCCATCTGGCAGATCCATGAACGGCTTTGGATGGGCCTCCCGGGAAACAGGCCATAACCGGCTGCCTACTCCGCCAGACAAAATTACGGGAATCAGTTCCATGCTCTAAATCCTTAATCCCCTTCCGGCAGATTCATCCAGAAAGTGGGCTCAGTTATGTTTCTGGTCATCCTTGCATCGTATGCAATGCAAGTTTTTTGCTCGAGTCGACCGAGGGTGACAGCCAAGCATCAATCCAAACCGGTTGATTTTACACCGAGTACGCCTCCCCCTCACTCGCTAGCTCGACCACTTATCCGTATTCCCGCCTCAATTTTTTGAGGCGATCTCGATAAGTCGGAGCCAGGAGTGCGGGCCCAATAAGCCTGAGGCATGCAGCACTGAATGGGGTCAGATAGTTCTGCCGGCCATTCTACAGCTAGTACCGGGAATAAATAACTCATGCGAAGGGCAGATACGAAAATCATTTGAAAACAAACGATTTCTTCAAATCGACATCAAAATAATATCAATCGTCAGCCACGATCAATTCTCACTCAAGCCTCGACAATCCTGCGCCTTCAAAAGCTTTTCCAGATAGGAACCATAACCAGTCTTACTGAGACGCACTGCCTGAGCCGACAGCTCAGCGGCGGAAATCCAGCCACTGCTGTAAGCAATCTCCTCCAGACAGGCAACTTTCAAACCCTGCCGCTTCTCAATGGTATGCACGAAGTGGCTCGCCTCCAGCAACGAATCATGTGTACCGGTATCCAGCCAGGCAAAGCCGCGACCAAGCATTTCGACTTTGAGGGTCTTCTGCTCGAGGTACGCACGGTTGACATCAGTGATCTCCAACTCACCACGCGCGGATGGCTTGATATTCTTGGCGATCTCGACAACCTGGTTGTCGTAGAAGTACAGCCCCGTCACCGCATAGCTCGATTTTGGCTTCAGTGGCTTTTCTTCGATACTCAAAGCGTGGCCGGCAGCGTCGAACTCCACTACACCAAAACGCTCCGGGTCCGATACGTGATAGCCGAATACCGTCGCTCCATGCTCTTGAGCGCTGGCCGAACGCAGATTGTCCGAGAAGTGTTGACCGTAAAAGATGTTGTCGCCCAGGATCAGACAGCAAGGATCCTTGCCGATGAACTCTTCACCAATGATGAACGCCTGCGCCAGACCGTCCGGGCTTGGCTGCTCAGCGTAAGTCAGCTTGATGCCGTACAGACTGCCGTCACCCAGCAATTTACGGAAGCACGGCAGGTCTTCAGGGGTGGAGATAATCAGGATTTCGCGTATACCGGCGAGCATCAACACCGACAGCGGATAGAAGATCATCGGCTTGTCGTAGATCGGCAGCATCTGCTTGGACACGCCGAGGGTCAACGGGTGCAGACGAGTACCCGAGCCACCAGCGAGGATGATGCCTTTACGATTTGTCGTGGTCATTTGTTCAGGACTTCCATAAGCATTCGGGTGACACCACTTTGCCAATCCGGCAAGTGCAAAGAAAAATTGTCGCGCAGCTTCTGAGTATTCAATCGGGAATTCAGAGGGCGGCGCGCCGGTGTCGGGTAGGCGGTCGTTTCGATCGGATTGATCGCTGTGACAGCAAGCTCTTCACCGTTGGCCTTGGCAAAACCGATCACATGGCTGGCATAGCCGTGCCAGGACACTTCGCCGGCGGCCGCCAAGTGATAAAGACCCGCCAGCTCAGGACGCTGCAACACTTGCTGAATAGCCAGCGCCGTCACGTCAGCGATCAGGTCTGCGCCGGTAGGGGCGCCGATCTGGTCGGCGATGACGCTCAGGGTTTCGCGATCCTTGGCCAGGCGCAGCATGGTCTTGGCGAAGTTGTTACCGCGAGCACCATAGACCCAACTGGTGCGGAAGATCAGGTACTTGCATCCCGAGGCAATAATCGCCTGCTCGCCGGCCAGTTTGCTGGCACCGTAGTGATTCACCGGTGCGACGGCATTGGTTTCTTGCCACGGCGTCAGACCTTCACCGCTGAACACGTAGTCGGTCGAGTAGTGAATCAGCCAAGCCCCTAGAGATGCGGCTTCTTCAGCCATAACCTGACTCGCCTGACCGTTCACACGATCGGCCAGCTCAGTCTCGGATTCAGCTTTATCGACCGCAGTGTAGGCCGCTGCGTTGACGATGACGTCGGGTTTAACCTGACGGATCGTCGCGCGCAGTGCATTGAGGTCAGACAGGTCGCCGCTCAAACCATCGACCGGATGACGGTCCAGGGCGATCAGTTCGCCAAGAGGCGCAAGAGAGCGCTGCAGCTCCCAGCCGACCTGGCCGTTTTTTCCCAACAGGAGAATTTTCATGCTTTGTCCGAACGGTCCGTGTAGTTCTGGTCGATCCATTGCTGGTAGCTGCCGCTCTTCACGTGAGCCACCCACTCAGTGTTGTTCAGGTACCACTCGACAGTCTTGCGTATACCGGTTTCAAAGGTTTCTTCCGGTGTCCAACCCAGCTCGCGCTGGATTTTGCTGGCGTCGATCGCGTAACGCTGGTCGTGGCCCGGGCGATCCTGAACGTAGGTGATCAGGCTGGCGTGTGGACGATGAGCAGAGTCTGGACGCAGTTCATCAAGCAGTGCGCAAAGGGTATGCACCACTTCGATGTTTTGCTTCTCGTTATGGCCGCCGATGTTGTAGGTCTCGCCGATCACGCCTTCGGTCACGACTTTGTACAGTGCGCGGGCGTGGTCTTCGACGTAGAGCCAGTCACGAACCTGATTGCCTTTGCCGTAGACCGGCAGCGGCTTGCCTTCCAGTGCGTTGAGAATGATCAGCGGGATCAATTTCTCAGGGAAGTGGAACGGACCATAGTTGTTCGAACAGTTGGTAACCAGGGTCGGCAGGCCGTAGGTACGGCTCCAGGCGCGAACCAGGTGATCGGAACTGGCCTTGCTGGCCGAGTACGGCGAACTTGGCTGATAAGGCGTGGTTTCGGTGAAGAGGTCTTCCGGACCTTCAAGGTCTCCGTAGACTTCGTCGGTGGAAATATGGTGGAAGCGGAAGTTGGCTTTACGCGCATCGTCCAGTGCCGCCCAATAGTGGCGTGCAGCTTCCAGCAAGGTGTAAGTGCCGATGATGTTGGTCTGGATGAATTCAGACGGACCGGAGATCGAGCGATCAACGTGGGATTCTGCGGCCAGATGCATGATGGCATCCGGTTGATGTTCACGCAGGACACGATCCACCTGATCACGGTCGCAGATGTCGACGCGCTCGAACACGTAACGCGAGTTCTGGCTGACTTCGGCCAGCGACTCAAGGTTACCGGCATAAGTCAGTTTATCGACGTTAACGACAGAGTCGGCAGTGTTGGAGATGATATGACGAATGACTGCTGAACCGATGAACCCGGCGCCGCCAGTTACTAGAATTTTCACGCGAAACCATACCCTTGAGTTGCTGACAGGGCCGCCAACCGCGCACCGTCTAATCCATGAATGCAAAAGCCATCAAGTCAGCCATGGCTTCTGACAGAGTCAGTCTGAACCGATGCGGGAATCCCCCCTAATCGGCCAAGCGCAGCATTTTACAGCTTAATGAAGGTTTTACTAATGGATATGGACAAGCTGTGACGTCAACCCAACTCGCACGACGGGATTGTCACATCAGACAAGACGCTTGCGTGAGGCTCTGGACGCACGCCCCAGAAACCACCCCAGAATCGGTCCTATTATCATGCCGACCAGCAGCGCAATCACCATGATCAACGACACAGGTAACTGTGGGCCCGCCCAACCGAAGAACAGCAGGGACACGCGTTGCTGGTTCTCAAGAACGAACGCCAGGATCACCAGAACGAGCAACAGGACAAATACAGCGAGGAGTACGCGCTTGAGGTTACGCATCAGCGGCTCCTTGAAGTGCGGAAGCCGTCAAAGCCCTTCCTCCTCATCTTCGTTCACACGATCGCGCAGTTCCTTGCCTGGCTTGAAATGCGGAACAAACTTGCCGTCGAGGCTGACGGACTGACCTGTTTTTGGATTACGCCCCACGCGCGGCGCGCGATAGTGCAGTGAAAAGCTGCCAAAACCACGGATCTCGATTCGATCACCAGTGGCCAGACATTGGGACATTTGCTCAAGCATGGTCTTGATGGCCAGCTCTACATCTTTGGATGAGAGTAGCCCTTGATGGGTGACAATTCGTTCGATCAACTCCGACTTCGTCATATTTTTCCCTTCTTTTTCAAGCAGCTAGATCAGCGCTTCAAAGGTTTTAGCATGCCCCGAGTAATTTGAACAGCCCGAGTGTTGACATATTGTTCCTAGCAGCGAGATGCCCAATTTCAAGGCACCGGAACTCTGATTGAACCCACACACTCACCTGCAGATAACCAGCATGGTGCGTGTCAGATAGCCCGCGGGATTGAAACCGAAAGGGAATATATCTTCCTCCTTGGCGTCATCAGACCTCACAATGACTTTATAACCTGCCCCTTTACACTCCTTGGCCGCTCGCTTGTGACACCTCTCCCATCCTGAGCCCAATCCCGAACAATCGACCTCTATACCACTGACGCCGCGCACCACATGAGTCTTGGCGCTGGTGGTACAACCTGCCAATGTCATTACTGCTATCACGACAATGAGCTTGTTCATTCACTTCCTTATGCCGGATGCGCAACCCGGCGGTCGTTCACTTCAGACTAAGCCTAGCCTTGAATAGACGATTGACCTGTATGAAGTTACAGACAACTTATGTAGATCATTGGTTTCACGAAAGAAATATTGCAGCGTCAGCACGCTTGGGATTCACCAAATCGCAGACACAAAAAAGGGCGACCGAAGTCGCCCTTTTTCTATGGTCTGACAGAACTCAGTTCTGTTTTTCCATTTGTGCACGCAACAGGTCGCCCAGAGTGGTAGGACCAGCAGCGATGTCAGCAGCAGGCTTGTCTTTCAAGCTCTGGATTGCTTCTTTCTCTTCAGCATCATCTTTCGACTTGATGGAGAGCTGGATTACGCGGCTCTTGCGATCAACGCTGATGATCTTGGCTTCTACTTCCTGGCCTTCTTTCAGAACGTTGCGCGCGTCTTCAACGCGGTCACGGCTGATTTCGGAGGCTTTCAGAGTCGCTTCGATATCGTCGGCCAGAGTGATGATGGCGCCTTTAGCGTCAACTTCCTTCACGATGCCTTTAACGATGGCGCCTTTGTCGTTCTCTTGAACGTACTCGGAGAACGGATCGCTTTCCAGTTGCTTGATACCCAGGGAGATGCGCTCACGCTCTGGGTCAACCGACAGGATAACGGTGTCCAGCTCGTCGCCTTTCTTGAAGCGGCGTACGGCTTCTTCGCCCACTTCGTTCCAGGAGATGTCGGACAGGTGAACCAGACCGTCGATGCCGCCGTCCAGACCAATGAAGATACCGAAATCGGTGATCGACTTGATGGTGCCGGAGATCTTATCGCCCTTGTTGAACTGGCCAGAGAAATCTTCCCATGGGTTAGATTTGCACTGCTTGATGCCGAGGGAGATACGACGACGCTCTTCGTCGATGTCCAGAACCATAACTTCCACTTCGTCGCCGACTTGTACGACTTTCGAAGGGTGGATGTTCTTGTTGGTCCAGTCCATTTCGGAAACGTGTACCAGACCTTCAACGCCTTCTTCCAGCTCAGCGAAGCAGCCGTAGTCGGTCAGGTTGGTTACACGAGCGGTAACGCGAGTGCTTTCTGGGTAACGGGCTTTGATAGCAACCCATGGATCTTCGCCCAGTTGCTTGAGGCCCAGGGAAACACGATTGCGCTCGCGATCGTACTTCAGAACCTTGACATCGATCTCGTCGCCAACGTTGACGATTTCGGAAGGATGCTTGATACGCTTCCAAGCCATGTCGGTAATGTGCAGCAGGCCATCGACGCCACCCAGATCGACGAATGCGCCGTAATCGGTGAGGTTCTTGACGATACCTTTGACTTGTTGGCCTTCCTGCAGGGATTCCAGCAGAGCTTCACGCTCGGCGGAGTTCTCGGCTTCGAGGACGCTGCGACGGGAAACGACAACGTTGTTGCGTTTCTGGTCGAGTTTGATGACCTTGAATTCCAGCTCTTTGCCTTCCAGGTGCGTGGTGTCGCGCACTGGACGGACGTCAACCAGAGAACCTGGCAGGAACGCACGGATGCCGTTAACGTCGACAGTGAAGCCGCCTTTAACCTTACCGTTGATAACGCCCTTGACCACTTCTTCGGCTGCGAAGGCTGCTTCCAGAACAATCCAGCATTCAGCGCGCTTGGCTTTTTCACGGGACAGCTTGGTTTCACCAAAGCCGTCTTCAACCGAGTCCAGAGCAACGTGAACTTCGTCACCGACGTTGATGTTCAGTTCGCCAGCGTCGTTGTAGAACTGCTCAAGCGGGATGAGTGCTTCAGACTTCAGGCCAGCGTGAACGGTTACCCAGCGAGCTTGGTAATCGATATCAACGATAACACCGGTGATGATGGAGCCTGCCTGAAGGTTCAGGGTTTTTAGGCTTTCTTCAAAGAGTTCCGCAAAGCTTTCGCTCATTTTAATTCCTGTTGATAAGGGCGAAGAATACGCCCATCTCCACATCCCAGACGATGTGGGTTAGTTTCATTTAAAAGAAGCTCCGCAGGACTATGACTGGTCCCCTGCGGCCCTCTTGGTCACCCGGCGATATCGCGAATGGCGATCTCGCTCATGATGCGTTCCAGCACCTGATCGATGGATAATTCCGTGGAATCCAGCTGTATGGCGTCAGCCGCCGGTTTGAGCGGGGCTACCGCTCGCTGGGTGTCACGCTCATCGCGCGCACGTATCTCATCTAGCAGACTCGACAGACTAACACCATCGACTTTGCCCTTCAACTGCAAGTAACGTCGGCGCGCACGCTCTTCGGCACTGGCAGTGAGGAAAATCTTCAAGGGCGCGCCGGGAAATACCACCGTACCCATGTCGCGACCATCGGCCACCAGACCCGGCGCCTCCTGAAAAGCCCGCTGACGCTGCAGCAACGCCTCGCGAACCGCAGGCAAGGCGGCGACCTGCGAGGCACCCGAGCCGACACTCTCGGTACGGATCACATCGCTGACTTCATCGCCTTCCAGAATAATGCGCTGCAACTGACCGTCGGTCGCCGCAATGAACTGCACATCCAGATGAGCGGCGAGCTTCTTGAGCAATTCCTCATTGGTCAGGTCGACGCCATGGTTATGCGCGGCGAAAGCCAGCAATCGATAAAGTGCACCGGAATCCAGCAGGTTCCAGCCCAGGCGCTTGGCCAGAATCCCGGCGACAGTACCTTTGCCAGAGCCGCTTGGCCCATCAATAGTGATGACCGGTGCAATGCTGATCACGACTGAGCCTCTTGTGCAACACGGATACCGACCTGCGCGCACAGCGCGAGGAAGTTCGGGAACGAGGTCGCGACGTTGGCGCAATCATGGATGCGGATCGGCGCAGTGGCGCGCAGTGAAGCCACGCTGAAGGCCATGGCAATCCGGTGATCGCCGTGACCGTGCACTTCGCCGCCGCCGATCTGGCCGCCGTCGATGATGAGGCCGTCCGGAGTGGGCTCGCACTTGACGCCCAGCGCCAGCAGACCGTCCGCCATGACCTGGATCCGGTCCGATTCCTTCACGCGCAACTCTTCGGCACCACGCAGCACAGTGCGACCTTCGGCACATGCAGCCGCCACGAACAGCACCGGAAACTCGTCGATAGCCAGTGGAACCAGCGCTTCGGGAATCTCGATACCTTTGAGTTTAGCTGCCCGTACGCGCAGGTCGGCTACCGGCTCGCCACCGACTTCACGCTGGTTTTCCAGAGTGATGTCAGCGCCCATCAGACGCAGGATGTCGATTACGCCGGTACGGGTCGGATTGATACCGACGTGTTCGAGCACCAACTCCGAACCTTCGGCAATCGACGCCGCCACCAGGAAGAACGCCGACGACGAGATATCGCCCGGCACCTCAATGTGGGTCGCGGTCAGATTGTGGCCGGACTCGACCGAGGCCGTCGCCCCGTTAACGGTCACCGGGTAGCCGAAGCCACGCAGCATGCGTTCGGTGTGGTCGCGAGTCGGTGCCGGCTCGGTGACCGTGGTCTTGCCTTCGGCATACAGACCCGCCAGCAGCAGGCAGGATTTAACCTGGGCACTGGCCATCGGCATGGTGTAAGTCAGGCCCTTGAGCTTGTTGCCGCCACGAATGGTCATCGGTGGACGACCGTCAGCGGCGGTCTCGATCACGGCGCCCATTTCACGCAGCGGATTGGCCACGCGATTCATCGGACGCTTGGACAACGAAGCGTCGCCGGTCAAGGTGCTGTCGAAGTTCTGCGCAGCCAACAGGCCAGACAGCAGACGCATCGAAGTGCCGGAGTTACCCAGATAGATCGGGCCTGGCGCAGGCTTCAGGCCATGCAGGCCGACGCCGTGAATGGTCACACGACCATGGTGCGGACCTTCGATGACGACACCCATGTCGCGGAAAGCTTGCAGGGTCGCCAGGGCGTCTTCGCCCTCGAGGAAACCTTCCACTTCGGTGACGCCTTCAGCCAGGGAACCGAGCATGATCGAGCGGTGGGAAATCGATTTGTCGCCCGGTACACGAATCCGCCCAGTCAGGCGGCCACCAGGTTGTGCCAGGAAAATCAGATCGTTGGAATTCATAGCGTCCACATAGGCCCGGCGGGCCAGGATTTTACTGAAATGCTCGCGGGCAACCCGGGCGCGAGTGAACACGCCCAACAATTGGTGCCCATCCCCTGCATCGACCGCGTCGCGCAAGGCGTCGAGGTCGCTGCGAAATGTATCGAGTGTGCGCAGGACAGCTTCGCGGTTGGCGAGGAAGATGTCGTGCCACATGACCGGGTCGCTACCGGCGATTCTTGTGAAATCGCGGAAACCGCCCGCAGCGTAACGGAAGATCTCAAGATTTTCATTGCGTTTGGCCAATGAATCGACCAAACCGAACGCCAGCAAGTGCGGCAAATGGCTGGTTGCCGCCAACACTTCGTCATGACGCTCGACTTGCATGTGCTCGACGTCGGCGCCCAATTCGCGCCACAACCGATCGACCACTGCCAGCGCGGCCGGATCGGTCTGATCCAGCGGCGTCAGAATCACTTTATGGCGACGGAACAGGTCGGCATTGGAGGCCTCCACCCCGCTCTGCTCGGAACCGGCAATCGGATGCCCCGGCACGAAACGCGCCGGCATGCCGCCAAACGCCTCGGTCGCCGCACGCACCACATTGCCCTTGGCACTGCCGACGTCAGTCAGAATCGCCAGCCCCAGATCCATGCCCGCCAACAGCGCGAGCAGTTTCTCCATGGCCAGGATCGGCACCGCCAACTGAATCACGTCCGCGCCCTGGCAAGCCACCACCAGGTCTTCTTCGCAGCGATCCACCACACCCAACTCGACCGCCAGCTTGCGCGACTGCGGGTCGAGATCGACCCCGACCACTTCGCGACACAGACCGCTTTCACGCAGGCCTTTGGCAAACGAACCGCCGATCAACCCCAGACCGACCACCACCAGGCGACCGATCATAGGTTCAGCAGATTGCAGTGCAGTGACATCAACCACGAGCCATAACCTTGGTCAGCGCCTCGAGGAAGCGGCTGTTTTCCGCTGGCAAACCGATGGTGATGCGCAGGTGATTCGGCATGCCGTAGTTGGCCACCGGACGCACGATCACGCCTTCGCGCAGCAACCCCTGGAACACCGGGGCAGCAACGCGACCCAGATCGACACAGATGAAGTTGCCTTTGGATGGAATCCAGCTCAGCCCCAACTCACGGAAACCTGCCTCTAGCTGCTGCATGCCGGACTGGTTGAGGCGACGGCTTTCAGCCAGGTACTCGACGTCTTGCAGCGCAGCACAAGCGGCGGCCAGTGCGAGGCTGTTGACGTTGAACGGCTGACGCACGCGATTGAGCACATCGGCGACGATGGCCGAGGACAAACCGTAGCCGACCCGCAGCGACGCCAGGCCATAGGCCTTGGAGAAGGTGCGCGAGACCAGCAGGTTCGGATAGGCCGCCAGATAGTCCAGGCCATCCGGCAAGTCGCTGCCTTCGGCGTACTCGATGTAGGCCTCGTCCAGCACCACCAGTACATGGGCCGGAACGTCCTGCAGGAATTCATCCAGCGCCTCGGCGTCGAACCAGGTCCCGGTCGGGTTGTTCGGGTTGGCGATGAACACCACGCGGGTGTCGGCATCGATCGCGGCCAGCATGGCCGGCAGATCATGACCCCAATCTTTGGCCGGGATCACTTTTGCCTGGGCGCCAACGGCCTGGGTCACGATCGGATAGACCGCAAACGCATGCTCGCTGAACACCGCGTTCAGGCCCGGTGCCAGATAGGCACGCGCCACCAGCTCCAGAATGTCGTTGGAGCCGTTGCCCAGCGTCACTTGGTTCAGCTCGACGCGGCACTGGTCGGCCAACAGGGTTTTGAGCGCAAAACCATTGCCGTCCGGATAGCGGGTCAGCTCGGCCAGCGCTTCGCGAATCGCCGCCAGCGCCTTGGGACTGGCGCCCAGCGGGTTTTCGTTACTCGCCAGCTTGACGATGCTGGCCGGATCGAGGTTCAGCTCACGGGCCAGTTCGTCCACAGGCTTGCCCGGAACGTAAGGCGAAAGTTGTTGCACGCCCGGCTGTGCCAGAGCGAGGAAGTTGCCACTCATTTGCTACCGCCCTTAGAGAACTGCTTTCGGGTAGGAACCCAGCACTTTGAGTGCCACCGCTTCCTGACTGATCTTTTCCAGCACACCTTTGACCAGCGGGTCGCGGTGATGGCCGACGAAGTCGATGAAGAACACGTAGGTCCATTTACCGCTGCGCGACGGACGGGTCTCGATCCGTGTCAGATCGATGCCATTGTCGTGGAACGGCACCAGCAATTCGTGGAGCGCGCCGGGTTTGTTGCTCATGGAAACAATGATCGAGGTCTTGTCGTCGCCGGTCGGCGGCACTTCCTGGTTGCCGATCATCAGGAATCGCGTGGAGTTGTCCGGGCGATCCTCGATTTTCTCGGCCAGACGGGTCAACCCGTAGAGGCCGGCAGCCATGTCGCCGGCAATCGCCGCCGAGTTCCACTCACCCTTGACCCGCTTGGCCGCTTCGGCGTTGCTGGACACCGCCACGCGCTCGACATTCGGGTAATGGGCGTCCAGCCACTTGCGGCACTGGGCCAGGGATTGGGCATGGGAATAGATGCGGCTGATGCTGTCGGTCTTGGTGTTTTCGCCAACCAACAGGTGATGGTGAATGCGCAGCTCGACTTCGCCACAGATCACCATGTCGTGTTCGAGGAAGCTGTCGAGGGTGTGGTTGACCGCGCCTTCGGTGGAGTTTTCCACCGGGACCACGCCAAAGTTCACCGCACCGGCCGCCACTTCACGGAACACTTCGTCGATCGCCGCCATTGGCTTGCTGATCACCGCGTGACCGAAGTGCTTCATGGCCGCAGCCTGAGTAAAGGTACCTTCAGGGCCGAGGTAAGCCACTTTCAGCGGCTGCTCAAGGGCCAGGCACGAGGACATGATTTCGCGGAACAGCCGCGCCATCTCTTCGTTACCCAGCGGCCCCTGGTTACGCTCCATCACGCGCTTGAGCACCTGAGCTTCGCGCTCAGGACGATAGAACACCGGCACTTCGCCTTCGGCCAGCGAGGCCATCTTTACTCGCGCAACTTCCTGGGCGCAGCGTGCGCGCTCACTGATCAGTTCCAGGACCTTTTCGTCCAGAGCATCAATGCGCAGGCGCAGTGCCTTGAGTTCTTGCTCAGACATTAGCCGTGTTCCTTCTCGAACTCTGCCATGTACGAAACCAGTGCGTTGACCGCAACGATATCGACGGCGTTATAGATGGAGGCACGCATGCCGCCCACGGAACGGTGACCCTTGAGGTTCAGCAGGCCACGTTCGTCGGCACCGGCCAGGAACGGCTTGTCGAGACGATCGTCGGCCAGACGGAACGGCACGTTCATCCACGAGCGGTCAGGCTTGTTGATCGGGTTGCTGTACAAGCCGCTGGCGTCGATGAAGTCGTACAGCGTGCGCTGCTTCACTTCATTGAGCTTGCCGATGGCTTCGACGCCGCCCTGCTCTTTCAGCCACTCGAACACCAGACCGGACAAGTACCAGGCCAGGGTCGGCGGCGTGTTGTACATCGAGCCGTTGTCGGCCGCGACCTTGTAGTTGAGCATGGTCGGGCAGATGGAACGGGCGTTGCCCAGCAGGTCTTCGCGAACGATGTTCACGACGATGCCGCTCGGGCCGATGTTTTTCTGGGCGCCGGCGTAGATCATGCCGAAACGCGAGACATCCACCGGGCGCGAAAGAATGTCCGAGGACATGTCGGCGACCAGCGGCACATCACCGGTTTCCGGGATCCACTGGAATTCCAGGCCGCCAATGGTTTCGTTCGGCGCGTAGTGAACGTAGGCCGCATCTTTCGACAGGTTCCATTCGTTCTGACCAGGCACAGCGAAATAGTCGTAAGGCTTGGCGGTCGCGGCAACGTTGACGTGGCCGTAGCGCGAGGCTTCTTCGATCGCTTTCTGCGACCAGATACCGGTGTCGATATAGTCGGCGGTGCCGTTTTCCGGCAACAGGTTCAGCGGAATCTGAGCAAATTGCTGGCTCGCGCCACCTTGCAGAAACAGCACTTTATAGTTCGAGGGGATATTCAGCAGATCACGCAGATCCTGCTCGGCCTTGGTGGCAATGGACACGAACTCATCGCTGCGATGGCTCATTTCCATGACCGACAGGCCCTTGCCGTGCCAATCAAGGAGTTCAGCCTGGGCGCGCTTCAGGACAGCTTCGGGAAGCGCCGCAGGACCGGCACAGAAGTTATAGGCTCTCTTGCTCACATCCAATCTCGCTCTGATTTGGTGGTATCACGCAATAAATCTGTAGGAGCTGTCGAGCAGAGCGAGGCTGCGATCTTTTAGTGCTGAGCGAAAGCAAGAGCCAGATCAAGAGATCGCAGCCTCGCTTCGCTCGACAGCTCCTACATTAAAAACAATTCCACAGTTCCCTGAGGACAAACAACAAGGGGGCGAATCTTCATCCGCCCCCTGCTTGCCCGCTTACTCCTGCGGCTCTTCGTCGGCGGCGGCGTCGAGCTGCTGGTCGTCGGCAACATCGTCGATCACGACTTCACCGTCGAACACTGCACCCTCTTCACCTTCAAGCCCTTCGCCTTCCAGCTCTTCGCCTTCGACTTCCGACGGTTCCTGAACCCGCTCCAGGCCCACCAGCGTTTCATCGCTGGCCAGCTTGATCAGGGTCACGCCCTGGGTGTTACGACCCAGGCTGGACACTTCGTCGACGCGAGTACGAACCAATGTACCCTGGTCGGAAATCAGCATGATTTCCTCGCCATCAAGCACCTGGACCGCGCCGACCAGACGGCCGTTACGCTCGTTGCTGACCATCGCGATAACACCCTGACCGCCACGCTTGTACTCAGGGAACTCGGTGATCGCGGTGCGCTTGCCGAAACCACGCGCCGAAGCGGTAAGGATCTGGCTGCCTTCTTCCGGGATCAGCATGGAAATCAGCTTCTGGCCTTCCGGCAGACGCATGCCGCGGACACCACGAGCGGTACGGCCCATGGCGCGAACGTCGGTTTCCTTGAAGCGAGTCACCTTGCCGCCATCGGAGAACAGCATGACTTCGCGATCGCCATCGGTAATGGCCGCAGAGATCAGCACGTCGCCTTCATCCAGCTCCAGCGCGATCAGACCGACGCTGCGTTGACGACTGAAGGACTCCAGCGGGGTCTTCTTCACGGTGCCTTTGGCAGTGGCCATGAAGATGAAGTGACCTTCGGTGTATTCCTCGACCGGCAGCATGGTGGTGATGTATTCATCACTGTCCAGCGGCAGCAGGTTGACCAGCGGACGACCACGGGCAGCGCGGGACGCTTCCGGAATTTCATAGGTTTTCAGCCAGTACACTTTGCCTTTGCTGGAGAACAGCAGCAGCGTGGTGTGGCTGTTGGCGACCAGCAGGTGAGCGATGTAGTCCTCATCCTTCACGCCGGTAGCCGATTTACCTTTACCACCACGACGCTGAGCCTGGTACGCCGCCAGCGGCTGGGTCTTGGCGTAGCCACCGTGGGAAATGGTCACGACGCGCTCTTCTTCCGGGATCATGTCACCCAGGGTCAGGTCGAGACGGGCATCGAGAATCTCGGTGCGACGCACGTCGCCGTATTCGGCGCGGATCACTTCCAGCTCTTCGCGGATCACTTCCATCAGGCGCGTGGCGCTGTTGAGGATGCGGATCAGCTCGCCGATCTGGTTGAGGATCTCTTGATACTCGGCCAGCAGCTTCTCGTGTTCCAGACCGGTCAGGCGGTGCAGACGCAGTTCCAGAATGGCTTGCGCCTGTTCCGGTGACAGGAAGTACTTGCCATCGCGCAGACCGTATTGCGGATCGAGGTTTTCCGGACGGCACGAATCGGCACCGGCACGTTCGACCATCGCGACCACGGCGGAGGATTCCCAAGGCGTGCTGATCAGCGCTTCCTTGGCTTCCGACGGGGTCGGCGAAGCCTTGATCAGGGCGATGACCGGGTCGATGTTCGACAGGGCAACCGCCTGACCTTCCAGGATGTGGCCACGTTCGCGCGCTTTACGCAGCTCGAACACGGTACGACGGGTCACGACTTCGCGACGGTGACGAACGAAGGCTTCCAGCAGATCCTTGAGGTTGAGGATCCGCGGACGACCGTCGATCAGCGCGACGATGTTGATGCCGAACACGCTTTGCAGCTGAGTCTGGGCGTAGAGGTTGTTGAGGATCACCTCAGGCACTTCGCCGCGACGCAGCTCGATCACGACGCGCATACCGTCCTTGTCGGACTCGTCGCGCAGCTCGGTGATGCCTTCGAGCTTCTTCTCTTTGACCAGCTCGGCGATCTTCTCGATCAGACGGGCCTTGTTCAGCTGGTAAGGGAGTTCGGTGATGACGATCTGCTGACGGCCACCGACCTTGTCGATGTCTTCGATGATCGAGCGGGCACGCATGTAAATGCGCCCGCGACCGGTGCGGTAGGCTTCGATGATGCCGGCGCGACCGTTGATGATCGCGGCAGTCGGGAAGTCCGGACCGGGGATGTATTGCATCAACTCATCGACAGTCAGCTCCGGATTGTCGATGAGTGCCAGGCAACCGTCGATGACTTCACCGAGGTTGTGCGGCGGAATGTTGGTCGCCATGCCCACGGCGATACCGCTGGAGCCGTTGACCAGCAGGTTGGGGATCTTGGTCGGCATGACCGCGGGGATCATTTCGGTGCCGTCGTAGTTCGGCACCCAGTCCACGGTTTCTTTATGCAGGTCGGCCAGCAGCTCGTGCGCCAGTTTGGTCATGCGCACTTCGGTGTATCGCATGGCCGCGGCGTTGTCGCCGTCCACCGAACCGAAGTTGCCCTGGCCGTCCACCAGCAGGTAACGCAGCGAGAATGGCTGCGCCATCCGAACGATGGTGTCGTACACCGCGGTATCACCGTGCGGGTGATACTTACCGATCACGTCACCGACAACACGGGCAGATTTCTTGTACGGCTTGTTGAAGTCGTTGCCCAGCTCGCTCATCGCGAACAGCACACGCCGGTGCACGGGCTTCAAGCCATCGCGCGCATCCGGCAGTGCCCGCCCGACAATTACGCTCATCGCGTAGTCGAGGTAGGACTGCTTCAGCTCGTCTTCGATATTGACCGGGAGGATTTCTTTGGCCAGTTCGCCCATGAGAAGCCTGATTCCTTTTTCTGGTGAAACTTCGTCACATCCATATGGGACGAACGAAGCTCGCCGATGCAGACTGAGTGCCATGCACCGACTTACGACAAATCAACGAGTTATGCCATGGATCTGCGCAGTAAAGGCAGCCACATCAGGCTACCCTGGAAACCGCCGGATGTTATCACAAGAGCCGCCACGCACCTATCCCCCAGATGCGCATGGAGCATAGTTAGTTGACCGGTGACAGGCTTGAAGGAGACGAGAGGGGCTTAGAGGCGTGATCAACCGGCATTCAACCGTATTTTTCACTTGTAAACACCGATTTCGTACTGCCTGAATGATTTAATGCAGACGCTTGCGGCACATCAACTGGGCCATTTTCGCGGTGTCCGGGCGCTCGACGATGCCTTTTTCGGTGACGATCGCATCGATCAGGTCGGCCGGGGTCACGTCGAACACCGGGTTGAACGCTTCCACATCCGCCCCCACCCGCTTGCCGCCAACTTCCAGCAACTCGCGGCCATCACGCTCCTCGATAGGAATCTCGTCGCCACTGGCCAGGTTCATGTCGATGGTCGAACTCGGCGCCACCACCATGAAGCGCACGCCGTGGTGCATGGCGTTGACCGCTAACTGGTAGGTACCGATCTTGTTCGCCACATCGCCATTGGCGGTAATCCGGTCGGCGCCGACGATCACCCAGGTCACACCCTTGGTTTTCATGATGTGCGCGGCAGCGGAGTCGACATTGAGGGTCACGGGAATGCCTTCATTGGCCAATTCCCATGCAGTCAATCGCGAACCTTGCAACCATGGCCGGGTTTCGTCGGCGTAGACGCGCTCGACCATGCCTTCGATGAACGCCCCGCGAATCACCCCCAGCGCCGTGCCGAAACCACCGGTGGCCAGTGCACCGGTGTTGCAATGCGTGAGGATCGCCTGGGCGTTGCCTTGATGTTTGCGGATCAGGTCGACGCCCAACTGGGCCATGGTCAGGTTGGCTTCGCGATCACTTTCGTGGATGGCGATGGCTTCGGCTTCCAGCACCGACAGCGGATCGGCGTGCTCCTTCAGGCGCTCAAGCCGCTCACGCATGCGACCCAAGGCCCAGAACAGATTGACCGCGGTCGGACGGGAGTCAGCCAGCAGCGCAAAATCCTCTTCCAGCGCCGCTTGCCAGTCGCCCCCTTCGGCAAAACGGGTACGGGCCGCCAGCACCACGCCATAGGCCGCACTGATGCCAATAGCCGGCGCACCGCGCACCACCATCGAGCGAATGGCTTCGGCCACACCCGCAGCGCTGGTGTAGGCGATCCAGGTTTCCTCGAACGGCAAAATACGCTGATCCAGCAGGTACAGTGCGCCATCACGCCAATCGATGGCCTTCACCTTCTCCGCAGCCAACAGTCGATCGCGCATCCCACACCCCGCACTCATGAACAAAAGCCGCCGATTATAGCGATCCCCCCGCGAAGACGCTCGGGTATACTTCGCCATCCTTTACAAAAGCACTGGAACCGACTCTCGATGCCGACCCCCACCGCTGCGCTCGACCTATTATTGCTGCCGACCTGGCTGGTACCCGTCGAACCGGCTGGCGTGGTCCTTAAAGAGCATGCCTTGGGTATCCGCGACGGTCGTATCGTGTTTATCGGCCCACGCGCAGCAGCCTTGAAGCTTAACGCAAGCGAAGTGCGCGAATTGCCGGGCATGCTGCTCAGCCCCGGCCTGATCAATGCCCACGGGCACGCGGCAATGACGCTGTTCCGCGGCCTGGCCGACGATCTGCCGCTGATGACCTGGCTGGAAAAACACATCTGGCCGGCCGAAGCCAAATGGGTCGACGAGGCTTTCGTACGCGACGGCACGGACCTGGCCATCGCCGAGCAGATCAAAGGTGGCATCACCTGCTTCTCTGACATGTATTTCTTCCCGAAGGTCGCCAGCGAACGCGTACATAACAGCGGCATTCGCGCCCAGATCGCCATTCCGATCCTCGATTTCCCGATTCCAGGCGCCAGCACCGCGGATGAAGCCATTCGTCAGGGCGTCGAATTATTCGGCGATCTCAAGCATCACGAACGGATCAAAGTCACCTTCGGCCCCCATGCCCCGTACACCGTGGGCGACGAAAACCTGGAAAAAATCCGGGTGATCGCCGAAGAGCTGGACGCCTCGATTCACATGCATGTCCACGAAACCGCCTTCGAAGTGCAGCAGTCGGTGGAACAGCGCGGCGAACGCCCGCTGGCCCGCCTCGGCCGCCTGGGCCTACTCGGGCCGCGCTTCCAGGCCGTTCACATGACCCAAATCAGCGATGAAGACCTGGCGCTGCTGGTAGAAAGTAACACCAATGTGATTCATTGCCCCGAGTCGAACCTGAAGCTGGCCAGTGGCTTCTGCCCGGTCGAGCGCTTGTGGCTGGCCGGGGTGAATGTGGCGGTCGGCACCGATGGCGCGGCCAGTAATAATGACCTGGACCTGCTCGGTGAAACCCGCACCGCCGCTTTGCTGGCCAAGGCTGTCGCCGGCTCGGCCACCGCGCTGGACGCCCATCGCGCCCTGCGCATGGCCACGCTCAATGGCGCCCGTGCGCTGGGGATCGAAGCGCAAACCGGTTCGCTGGAAGTCGGCAAGGCGGCGGACATCGTCGCGTTCGACCTGTCGGGCCTGGCGCAGCAACCGGTCTACGACCCGGTTTCGCAACTTATATATGCCACTGGCCGCGACTGCGTGAAACACCTTTGGGTCGCCGGCAAGCAACTGCTTGACGACCGCCGCCTGACCCGCCTGGATGAAGCGCAACTGTGCGCCACCGCCAAGGCCTGGGGCCAGCGCATCAGCGGCCACACCGAATCATAAGCACCCTGGACCAAAACCGGGGCAACAGAATTTTTCAAGTTTTAGAGGACTGACACCATGAGCAACGTCGACCACGCCGAAATCGCCAAGTTCGAAGCCCTGGCCCATCGCTGGTGGGACCGCGAAAGCGAGTTCAAACCGCTGCACGACATCAACCCGCTGCGGGTCAACTGGATCGACGAGCGCGTCAATCTGGCCGGCAAGAAAGTCCTCGACGTCGGTTGTGGCGGCGGCATCCTCAGCGAAGCCATGGCTCAACGCGGCGCCACCGTCATGGGCATCGACATGGGCGAAGCGCCGCTGGCGGTCGCGCAATTGCATCAGCTGGAATCCGGCGTGAATGTCGAGTACCGGCAAATCACCGCCGAAGCGCTGGCTGAAGAAATGCCCGAGCAATTCGACGTGGTCACCTGCCTGGAAATGCTCGAACACGTGCCGGATCCGTCCTCGGTGATCCGCGCCTGCTTCCGCATGGTCAAACCTGGCGGCCAGGTGTTCTTCTCCACCATCAACCGCAACCCGAAGGCCTATCTGTTCGCCATCGTCGGCGCCGAATACATCATGAAGCTGCTGCCGCGTGGCACTCATGACTTCAAGAAATTCATCCGCCCTTCCGAGCTCGGCGCCTGGAGCCGCATGGCCGGCCTGACCGTCAAGGACATCATCGGCCTGACCTACAACCCGCTGACCAAGCACTACAAACTGGCAGCCGATGTCGACGTCAACTACATGATCCAGACCCTGCGCGAGGAGTAAGCCGATGCGTATCAGAGCAGTTCTTTTCGACATGGACGGCACTCTGCTCGACACCGCGCCGGACTTCATCGCCATCTGCCAGGCGATGCGTACTGACCGTGGTTTGCCGCCGATGAACGACAAGCACATCCGTGACGAGATCTCCGGCGGCGCCAGGGCGATGGTCGCGGTGACTTTCTCGATGGACCCGGAATCGCCGGGCTTCGAGGCGCTGCGCCTGGAGTTTCTGGAGCGCTATGTCAAAGGTTGCGCGGTGCACAGCAAGCTTTTCGACGGCATGGGCGAATTGCTGGCCGACATCGAGAAGGCCAACCTGATCTGGGGCGTGGTCACCAACAAACCGCTGCGCTTCGCCGAGCCGATCATGCAGCAATTGGGGCTGGCCGAGCGTTCGGCGCTGCTGATCTGCCCGGATCACGTGAAGAACAGCAAACCGGACCCGGAGCCGTTGATCCTGGCGTGCAAGATGCTCGACCTCGATCCGGCCAGCGTGCTGTTCGTCGGCGACGACCTGCGCGATATCGAGTCCGGCCGCGATGCCGGCACCAAGACAGCCGCCGTGACCTATGGCTATATTCACCCGGACGATAACCCGCGGCATTGGGGCGCGGATGTGGTGGTCGATCATCCGCTGGAGTTGCGTCAGGTGCTGGATAGCGCTTTGTGCAGTTGCTGATCTGACTGACAACAGGAAGCATTTGTGGCGAGGGGGCTTGCCCCCGTTCGGCTGCGAAGCAGTCGTAAATCCAGAGAACACGGTCTGGCTGAAGGTAGCGAATGGAGGGCCGCTTTGCGACCCAACGGGGGCAAGCCCCCTCGCCACAATAAGCGCTCTTGCCACAGATGCGATGCATGCCTACGTTGAATTGTTGTGAGGTTTTTTATGTTTGATTATTCCGCCCGTCCTGAATTGCTCAAGGACCGGGTCATCCTGGTCACCGGCGCTGGCCGAGGCATCGGTGCTGCCGCTGCGAAAACCTACGCCGCGCATGGCGCCACCGTATTGCTGTTGGGCAAGACCGAAGCCAACCTGACTCAGGTCTACGACGAAATCGAAGCGGCCGGGCATCCACAACCGGTAGTGATCCCGTTCAACCTGGAAACCGCCCTGCCCCACCAATACGATGAACTGGCGGCCATGATCGAAACCGAATTCGGCCACCTCGACGGTTTGCTGCATAACGCGTCGATCATCGGTCCACGCACACCGATCGAGCAGTTGTCCGGCGAGAACTTCATGCGCGTCATGCAGGTCAACGTCAACGCCATGTTCATGCTGACCAGCACCCTGCTGCCGCTGCTCAAGCTGTCGCAGGACGCCTCGGTGGTGTTCACCTCCAGCAGCGTCGGTCGCAAGGGTCGTGCGTATTGGGGCGCTTACGGCGTGTCCAAGTTCGCGACCGAAGGCCTGATGCAAACCCTGGCCGACGAAGTAGACACCGTCGCCCCCGTGCGCTCCAACAGCATCAACCCCGGCGCCACCCGTACCAGCATGCGCGCTCAGGCCTACCCTGGGGAAAATCCGCTGAACAACCCGACACCCGAGGAGATCATGCCGGTCTACCTTTACTTGATGGGGCCGGACAGTACCGGCATCAACGGTCAGGCGTTCGACGCTCAGTAATGCCCGTGCGTCGCTTTTGTGCCGCGACGACTTTCCGTCGCGGCACGCAAAGCCGGTGATAACTGCTGCTGTTTCAAGTCAAATAAATGCCAACATCCCCGACACCATCCTTCGCAACCTCCCAAACCTTGTTGATTTAGAACGCTTTTTAGCCGACTGAACCGAATGGCACGACTTTCGCTCTAATTTTGCTCAGACAACGCCGTGTGAAAGCAGACGGGGCAGAGCTTGAGTCGAGAGGTTACTAATCTTCGGCAAAGCGGACTAAACTCGTGCCAAATGTCCTACGGGACTGATGGACCAGTATGACGCGCAGCCCAAAGCCGCTCTCACCCAGCCTGTAAGACAGTCTTACTGTTTAGGGGCTCACGCCATATGAAATCACCTTCCCAGACCAACGCAATTGACTTCGACAGCGCCAAATTGCAACGCCTGGGCTTTGGTCAGCAGCCTCCCCTCCTGGAGCGGCCCGTCAGTCTTGCGCAGTTGCGTCAGGCGCTGGGCCTGCAACTGCAAACCAGTCTTGAGCCGCAACGCATTCTCGGACTTTTCTTCCGTGAAATTCAGCGCCTTGTGCCGCTGGATGCCTTGAATTATGAGCATCAGCCCAGCGACTTGCGCCTGCAGTTCGGCCAGCGAGGTCATCATTCGATCAGCTACAGCCTCAGTCATGAAGGCGAGCAATTGGGTGAACTGGTGTTCCGTCGCAATCAGCGTTTCAGCGATGAAGAGCAAGGCCATCTGGAGTCGCTGTTATCAGCGCTTCTCTATCCGATGCGCAATGCCCTGCTCTACCGTGCCGCCACCCAAAGCGCCTTGCGCGACCCGCTGACCGACACGGGCAATCGCATCGCGATGGATCAGACGCTGCAACGGGAAATCGAGATGTCGCGCCGACACTCACAGCCCCTGTCGCTGCTGATGCTGGACATCGATCACTTCAAACAGATCAACGACACCTACGGGCACAGCGCCGGCGATGAAGTGCTCAAGGCCGTCGCAGCTTCGATCAAAAGCCAGTTGCGTAACGTGGACATGGTGTTCCGGTTTGGAGGCGAAGAATTCATGATCCTGCTGTCCAACACCAGCCGGGAAGCCGCGGCCATGGTCGGCGAACGACTGCGGTTTGCTGCGCAAGCTCAGGACTATGTGGCCGAAGGCAAGACTATCGAACTGACGGTCAGCCTGGGTTGCTCGACCCTGCTGCCCGGCGAGTCTGCCGAGAGCCTGTTGCGACGAGCCGACAGTGCGCTGTATGTGGCCAAGCGCGAGGGGCGTAACCGGTTGGCGATGGCGGGCTGAGTCAGTTCCCGATAATCAAATGTGTGGCGAGGGGGCTTGTCCCCTCGCCACACAGGCTAGCTCCTACAGTTGTTTCGTGTAGTCTTCAGATCAGCTCTCGGCCAACGCCATCCGCTCACGGACTACCGGGGCTTTTGCTGCCAGTTCCAACTGCATGCATCGCTCCAGGAACAGGTACATGTAGTCGTAACTTTTGCAGACCGCCTGACGCAATTCCATTTGCAGGGATTTGCTCGGGTTCAGCCCCGCCAGGGTGCAGATGATTTCCAGCGCTTCCCAAGGATGGGCATCGTCGTACTGGGCGTGCATCTTCAACCATTTCATGGCCCGCTTGCGATCTTCCTCTGGGAACGATGCCGCGTAGACGCCACTGGAACAAACCAGCGCCGACCACTCTCCGGTTGCACCCTCGATCGCGTAGTTGGTGGCGGCGATAGCCACGATCAGCGAGTCCGACGAACTGGTGTGCCAGCACCAGTGACTCAAGGCGTGAAGCTCAGGCGCAACCTGTTGCGCCTGCAGATCTTCCAGGCTGATACCGTGAGCACGGCTCCAGTGCACCCAGTAATCGGCATGGTTCAGTTCGACGCGAATATTGCGCATCAGCCAGCGACGCGCCATGTCTTCGCCAGGGTGGCGTGCAAAACGGGTCTTGGCCAGGTTCTGTGCCATGTATAAGGCGAACTGTTCGACCACCGGCCAGCCACCAATGAGGTACTGACGCATGGTTTTTGCGCTGAGCTTGTTATCGCGCATCCGCTGGTACAGTTCATGTTCGACGACGCGGCGCTTGCTCTCACTGCAATCCTGAATCAATTGCTGAGCCCAGGCGGGGTAACTTGCAGCTTCCATGAGGGGTCCGGTTCTGTTGAATGTGTCGATCACTGTCGCGCTCCTTTTGATTGTGATTTCAAGATCGACAGGAGCTTTCAACGGAATGTGCCGGGCGCCTTGAATAACAAAGGCCGGGGTCTGGCAGGACGACTTTGTAAACTGTCGCAGGTAAACAGATGCGGGCGTTCAATCAGATACCCTTGAGCGTAATCCACCCCGATCTCCAGCAATGCCTGCTCGATCTGAGGTGTTTCAACGAACTCGGCAATCGTGCGCTTACCCATGACATGCCCGATGTGATTGATCACTTCGACCATGGCGCGGTTAATCGGGTCGTCCAGCATATCCTTTACGAAACTCCCGTCGATCTTCAGGAAGTCTACAGGTAAATGTTTCAGGTAAGCGAATGAGGACATACCGGCACAGAAGTCATCTAATGAGAAGTGGCAACCTAAGCCTTTGAGTTCATTAATAAATCTAATTGCGCTAGGCAAATTGGAAATCGCGCTGGTTTCTGTAATTTCAAAACAAATCATTTCAGGCGGAATTGAATATGCAACAAACTGTTCACGAAGGAAGTCCAGAAACGCCTCATCTCCGATAGTAATACCTGACAGATTTATCGCACACATGGCCAGCGGCTCTTCGCCCTCTTGGGCGATGGCCTGGGCAATGACCTTGAAAACGTTCTCCACCACCCAGCGGTCAAGCGACGTCATCAAACCATAACGTTCGGCGGCCGGAATGAAACTGTCCGGCAGAATCATGCGCCCGGCTTCGTCATGCAGGCGTAGCAGGATTTCGATATGTCCGCCGTCCCGCTCGCCAAGACCCAGAGGCGCGATTTCCTGGGAGTACAGGCAAAAGCGGTCCTCCTCCAACGCCATGTGCAGGCGCTGCACCCAGGCCATCTCGCCATAGCGCAGGGACAGCTCCGAATCGTCGGCGTGATAGACCTGAACCCGGTTGCGGCCCTTTTCCTTGGCCATGTAACAGGCCATATCAGCGGCTCGCAGCGAGGCCTCGAGGGTGGCCGGACTCTGAGTGACGTGCACCAGGCCAATGCTCACCGTGGTCACGAACGGCCGGCCTTTCCAGACAAAGTGCAGGTTCTGCACGGTCTGGCGCAGGACTTCGGCGATTTTCTCGGCGGCTTCCGGCGCACAGTTTTCCAACAGAATGCCGAACTCGTCGCCACCCAATCGGGCCAAGGTGTCGCCTTCGCGCAAACCTGACTGCAGCAACGCACAAATATGCCGCAACAGCTCATCGCCGGCAGCGTGACCGCAGGTGTCGTTGACCAGTTTGAATTGATCCAGATCGAGGAACATCAAGGCATGACGCCCCGCTTGTCGCGTCAGGCCGTGCAGGGCCTGTTCCAGGCGATATTCAAACTCGCGGCGGTTGGCCAGCCCGGTCAAGGCGTCATGGGTCGCCTGCCAGGACAGATTGGCGATGTACTGCCGCTCCTGGGTCATGTCATGCAGCACCAGCACGGTGCCACTGACCTTGCCCGCGTTGCGGATCGGCGCACCGACCAGGGTCACCGAAACCGTGCTGCCATCCAGTCGCTGGATCAGTTTGGAATGTTCGCTGCCGCCGCTGAGCTGGCCGCTCAAAATGTGCTCGATCAAGGTAAAACCGTCGGCCTGGGCGTTCTCGTCCAGCAGATTGAACAGCGCCGCCAATGGCAACCCCGTTGCCTGCTCGGCTTTCCAGTGAGTCAAGGCCTCGGCGGCCGGGTTCATGTAGGCAATCGCGCCCTCGACGTCGGTGGTGATCACCCCGTCGCCAATCGATTGCAGGGTGATCTGCGCCCGATCTTTCTCCAACTGCAAGGCATCGGCGAAGGCATGGCGCTGCTCGAGCAGCTTTTGGGTACGCAGCAAGGCCAGCACGATCAGGCCCAGCGCGGTCGCGAGGTTCGTCGCCAGCAGCAACCGGAGAATCATGCGCGAGCCCTCGCCCAAGGCATCGCTGAACGCTTTGGCAGGGGGCGTCACGCCATCGTTGATGGCCAAAATCTGCGCCTTCCAGCGCTTGATGTCGGCATCGGAGGCCTGGCTATCGACGATACCCTGATGCATTTCCTGCGCGACGTCATCGAGCCGCACCAGGTACGCGTCACCGATCGTCCAGAGCTCGATGGCTTTTTCCAGGTAACTGATGTGCCGGAAATTGAGGTACAGCCAAATCAGGCTGGGGACGTCGTCCGGGTGATTGCCGCCCTTGAGGATCGCGAGCCGCGCGGCCTCGATATTCGGTGGCTGATGATCCAGCGCCATACGCAACTCATGGCCGCCCTGAGGCACGGCAATCGCGGTCTGGTATTTGAGAAAAATCGTCTCGTCGCGACTGTCGGCGTAGAGATTAAGGTAATAGATGGCGTCTTTCTGGCCCTTGGACCACAGGCTCTCACCGCCGACGTAGCCACGAACCGCCGAAAGAACGTAAAGACTGACGCCGCCCAACAGTGCCTGAAACAACACAACGGCGATAAATGGCCAGACGATGCCCAACAGCCGTGGCGTTCCGAGAGTCCGCGCTTGATTCATGAGGTCCCTTGTTTTAGCACTGCCAGATCATCATCCAACGTGATCGCTACAGCTAGACTAGGGTGCGTTCTCGAAACCGGCAAGCAGAGGATCGACCTCAACGCCGTACACGTGCGCCCCATATAGATATATACCGCCAAGGCCAGTCTGGAGATCTGTTTACTGGGCACTTCGGGCTCCCCCTATCCGTTACGGGATCCCTTTCAAAGGAGTGCAACATGACAGAGACGTCTTCACCTTCACCTGATCAACCGGCCCTGTCACCGGCAGACGAAGAATTTCGCGCCAGACACGCTCTGGGGCTCGACGACGGCCCGGATATCGAAAACTTCAGCCTTCGCACCACCGCCCAGGATCGACGAGGGTTCAAGGCTATTCAACGCGCGGCCCCCAGCCTCGCGCAACACATGACCATCGACACTTACAAGGCAAAACGCAACGATGCTCAAATCACCGACATCGTGAAAGCTTTCCTGAACGGCAAGCGTTCGTTAATCGGTCATCTCGGCGCCTCTGTACTGGCTTCCGCCTCCATGGATCAACTGCGAGCGACGCCGTCTGTGTTCCTCCAGCGAATACTGAACACAGTCGAAGCAAAAGAGCTGGGGGACAGACTGCTCAGGATGCTCAGGTGGTATGGCGCAGGCCCTGGCGAACAAACTTCGGCGTCCGTGCGCCATCAGCTGGTATGCAAAGCCATATGCCTTTACTTGCGAGCCCCGTCAGCGGATGAGCCGCAGGAAGTCGCCGGATTCCGCTGGCAAGACACGGCTCACTGGGGCAAAAGCTACCAGGCCCTGCGCAGCGATTTTGAACTGCACTTGCTACGCACCAACCGGGTGACTGATGCAAAAGAGGCGGCCTTTCTCGCACGGGTGTTCGAGACCCGCCTCTCAAAGGACTTCGCTGTGCGCGATACTCCGCCCGACCTTCCTTACAAAAGTTCGGTGGTGTGGGTGAACTTCATGCACGGCGTGCTGCTGGCAGATGAATTTGGCCTTGATCGATTGCAACCGCTGTCCTTTCAACAACTCGTCGACTTGCCCCTGACCCGGAGCGCCGACGCCTCACCCGAGCAACTTGAGCAGATTACTCGACTGAGGATGGGGCCGGCACTGGAATGGGCGGTTTGCTGCGGCATCGTTCAATCACGAAGAAAATCCGATTACGACGAGGACGATATGAAGCGGGCGATGGCGGCTCTGGAAAGCCACAGCAAGAGCCTGAACAACGCCGTTATGACACTGGATTTGCCGCCCCCTGAAAGACTGAAGATGGCCAAACGGGTAAAGGATGATCTGTTTGGCCAGGCAATGTTCGAATCGGACGGGCGCAAGTTGCTGCGCGATGATCCACCGAGCGGCGGCCCCAGAGACACGCCCTCATTGAAACTGCCAGGCTATGCATTCCTGGATGTCTATGCCGACGGCCAATTCGATGACAAGAGAAAATGGTTTGTAACCCGGCCCGACGGGAAAACACGAACCAGCCAGTGGATCAAGATCGACGACAAGCGAACCCTGCGTCATGAGGAATTATTTCGCAAGGATCATGAGGGGAAAGAAAGGCGTGACTTCAATAGATACGAAGGCAAGACGTTGCCTGATATCAACACGCAGTTTGAAACAGACTTCACAAACTACCTCTCGAAAATCAGGACGGCCTATCAAACCCTGATTACCAGTCTGCTGACCTCACTGCCACTGACCGACCGCCAGGCCCTTGAACGGGGTGACGTCCGCTTGCTGAGCCTGCACCTGGACGAAAAACACATCAAGGCAAGGGGAGACATCCGGCCAAGAAAAGGTTTCGTTCTACAGGTGACCCACAATCATGAAATTACCTATTACGAACTGATCCCGAGTGCTGGCGTCATTCGTTGTCGACCCCATCTGAGAGTTTCAACAATCAACGGGGTTCGCACCATGTTTGCGTTGCACGCCTCGATCCCCGGACAAACATATACCGCTGAACTCAGCACTACGCTGCTTCTCGATTGGGCCGCTCACTTAAAGGGCACACAGCCTGCTGACAGAGAGTACTGCATAGCGATCCTCGGCGTGGTAGGTGACGTGCCCGCAGCTGTATCGCCGATCGCAGACGATAGCGATAGCGATAGCGATAGCGATAGCGATAGCGATAGCGATAGCGATAGCGATAGCGATAGCGATAGCAAAGTAACAGCGCCGGCATCCTCCCGTTTGAATGCAGTGGCCCACTCCATTGCAACGAATTTTCTGTACGTCGACGAACAGCAGTTGCGTACCCAGGCCCGCGGCATGACGGCATTCGACACCCTCAGGGCCAGAAGCGAACAACGGATCAATACGACCCTGGAAGTAGCCAAAGGGTTCGTGCCCTTCTGGGGAAGCATCGAGGACATTTTGTCGGGCAAAGTTGGCCAAATACTCATAGGCGTGGCCGGACTCGTGCTGGACCTGGCTTCATTCCTCACCCCTGTCGGGAAATTCATGTCGGGTTCAGTGCGGTTGATCAGGGCCGGGGCAACTGCCTCGCGAATGACCGTCAAAGCAAGTCTGCCTTCCTTTTCAACGTTGAGCCGAAAACTCCTGACCGCCTCCCTGAGCAACCTCAATCCGCTGGACAGGGTCCCGACACTGCTCAAGTCAATGAGAAGCGGTGCCTGGAAAGGACTGCACATGGCGGGACGCGTTAGTGTTAGCGGGTTCAGGAAACTGGCAGGACGCGCCGACAGCTACCGACTGGTGCACAACCTGCCCCAGACAACCGATCCGGGGCGCTGGAAGCCGCTGGCAAGCAGTGATCGACTGGCTACGGTCAATGGCGTCGATGACGTACTCGTGCGCAATACCAGCCCATCGGACCTGACCCGATTCCACCCCGTCGACCCGGTAACGTCCTTGCCCTATGGCCCCCGCCTGCACAATCACAGCAACAACCTCATACAGGGCCGGTCAACCTTCAAAACGTTATCTCCTGCCGAATCCCACGTCCTGGTAGAACTCCCGAAAGACGCCCATGTCCGTGAAGTACTTGAGGTCGATGGTCGAACTACGCTGTTCGTTGATGACGTTCCCTATCGTCTGGACGGCAACCAACTGCGGCGTGCCGACTTGATTGATGATCAGGCGATGTTCAAATCCTTGCCTTGCCGGGTACGACGTAGCCCGGGTGCCGATGTATGCACCACCACATTCGTCACCCGTGATCCGGCACCGACGCCGCCCGTCGGCAGTTTCGACGACAACAAAGGCTGGGCGCCGTGGTTCGGAGACAGTATCTATACACCGGCTACTGAGAACAGGGCGATGCTGCTTAAAACCCTGAAGAGTAAAAACCGGCTCCCGGCTACGATGGAGTTCCAAAAAGGGATTTGTGGGAGGATCAAGGTGAGTATTCCCTACGGGCCCCAGAATCAATTTGATACCTTCGAGGCGGGTGCCATCCTCATCCCGGCCATGGACGGTTCGAAGCACTATGTGTTCACCCGGCTGGATGCTGGAGCTTTTTACATCGCCGAACTGGCACAAGGCCAAAGCATAAGAGACACGCTCAATTTCAAGAAAGCCTCCACATTGCCGGAAGATCTCAAAACAGAATTGCTGAAGGTCTACACCGGATCGTTGAATGCCAACAACATGGCAAGGATTTACGGCACAGAAGCGGTGGAGCGTGCGTTGAAAACCATGGAGGAAATTGCCATTCCGATTGGCGGCCACGTGAACCCGCCCGATACGCTCAAATTGCTCAAGGTCGATACCAGTCCGGGAGAAGCGGTGCTGTTCGACCACTCGACCCGAATGATTGTCACCCGACTGCCAGACGGTGCGAAAAACTGGTCACGCAGCAAGGAGGCACCGGAAGTGCTCCGCCAGAGGACGATGGAAATTTTCAATACGTTATTTCTTGAACCGACCTTCAAACCGAAGAATGTCGACAGCGCCCTGCGGATCGACAGCGCGATGCAAAAGCTCCAGAACCTGATCCCTCGAAGCCAGCGCACTCGCAACCCGAGAAACATCGCGTACGCCGAAGTCACCACCGCGGCGGGAAAGCGAGAGGTTTACGTGAGCGTTTCAGGTGCACAGGGGACAACCGGACATCTGCCATTGTTCAAGCAAAACCTGGGGGCAGATCATGTGAAAGTCGGAGAAACGACGTACTTCAATATTGATCTCAATCCACCACTCCCCGGCATGTCTCTGAGCGTGACACCCGAGGGCAAACTGCTGGCCGTGCCGCACACCATAAAAAACATCGACACCTATACACCGCCATTGACCAGTGCACCGACCTCACTGGACAGCGAGAGCAAGCTGATTGGTGTAATCCGCGAGAAATACTCCGATCCCCAATCGATCAAATCAGTTGACGTTGCCACCACCATGCCGCCTTGTGACTCGTGCTCGGTAGTGATGAAGCAATTTGCTTACGACGGCGGGGAAAATGCCCTGAACGTTATGTGGCACTAATTTAGTGCTGCTGCAAATGCCCATAAAGCTTGGCGTACAAACCACCATCGGCAATCAATTGCTGATGGTCGCCATCCTCGGCAACCTGCCCGCCATCAAACACCAGCACCCGATCGGCCTGCTTCACGGCCGACAATCGGTGCGCAATGATCAACGTGGTACGGTGGCTCAAGAAGCGCGCCAGTGCCTGGTGCAGGTTGTACTCAGTGGCCGCGTCCAGTGCGGACGTGGCTTCGTCGAGGATCACCACTTTGGGCTCGGCCAACACCATTCGGGCAATCGCCAGGCGTTGACGCTGCCCGCCGGATAAACGCACGCCGGATCGCCCGACGATACTGTCCAGGCCATTGGGCAGTTCACGTACCGTGTGTTGCAGCTGAGCAATTTCCAGTGCCTGCCAGCAGGCCTCGTCACTGCGTTCGCGGCCCATGGTCAGGTTGGCGCGCACGGTGTCGTTGAACAGCGCGGGGTGTTGCAGGACCACCGCAACATTTTCCCGGACGGTTTCCAGGCCGATCTCTTGCTGAGTCGAACCACCGAAACGGATGGTCCCGGCCAGCGGCGTGTACAAACCCAGCAGCAACTGCACCAGGGTACTTTTGCCACCCCCGCTGGCACCGACAATCGCGACTTTTTCACCGGGGGCAATCGACAGGTTCATTTGGTTCAGCACCAACTCGTCGCCGTAGCCGAAACTCAGCCCCTGCACTTCGATGCCCACCGTGTCGCGCCCTTGGAACGGATCAACACTGCCGGTGTATTGCGGCTCGTCGGCACGGGCCAGCAACTCGTTGATCCGCGACAGCGCACCGCCGGCGGCGTAAAAGGCGTACTGCAAATTGAGCAGCTGTTCCACCGGACCGATCATGAACCACAGGTAACTGAACACCGCCAGCATCTGGCCGATGGACAGGTCGGAAAACAGCACGGTGAGCATGGCCGCGGCGCGGAAAATATCGATGCCGAACTGGAACAGCAAACCGCTGGCCCGGTTCGATGCATCGGTTTTCCACTGCGAGCTCACCGCGTAATCGCGCACTTCCCGCGCTCGCTGCCCCAACCGTCCGAGGAAAAACCCCTGACGATTACCGGCACGCACTTCCTGGATGGCGTCCAGGGTTTCGGTCAAGGCTTGGGTGAAGCGTGAGGTGCTGTCGTTCTCGAGCTTCTTCAGATGTTTGACCCGCTTGCCCAACTGCACCGTGGCGTAGATCACCAGCGGGTTGAACAGCAGAATCAGCAGCGCGAGTTTCCAGTGCATCCACATCAGGATCGATGCGGTGCCCACCAGTGTCAGCATCGCCACGAGGAAACGACTGAGGGTTTCGCCGACGAATTTGTCCAGCGTGTCCAGGTCGGTGACCAGGTGCGTGGTCACCGTGCCGCTGCCCAGGCTTTCGTATTCGCCCAGCGAGATGCGCTTGAGCCGGTCGATCAACCGCACCCGAATCCGATACACGATGTCCTTGGCCAGCGCCGCAAACAATTTCGCCTGCACCACGTTGAACAACAACGCGGCGCAACGCAGCGCCAGGGTCACCAGCAGCATCAGGCCGATATAACCCGCGGCTTTCTGCCAGACGTCGGGCAGCACGTGGTTCATGATTTTCAGCGCAACATCACCGTGGCCCAGCAGCACTTCATCCACCAGCAACGGCAACAGCAACGGGATCGGCACACTGCACAGCGTTGCCAATACCGCAACGCCGTTGGCGATCCACAGGGATTTTTTATGGTGAAGGGCCAGGCGGCGGATTTCCGCCCAGCTCAGCCGATCGACACGTTTGGGAGCCGCTGCATCATCGGGCAGATCATGCACAGGCAGCGCGCTCCAGCCAGCGGCCGAGCAACGGTGACAACTCGCTCAGGGGCTGATAGCCATTGGTCAGCAGCGCCAATTGACCATTGCGCTCTGCCAGCAAGGTCGGGAAACCGGCAATGCCCAAGTCCTGGACCCAAGTGAAATCGGCGGCGGTCGCAGCGTGCTGATCGGCACGGTCGAACGCTGCGGCAAATTCGATGCGCGGCAAACCGGCCTTCTCCGCCAGCTCCACCAACACGCTGGCACGGGTAACGTCACGACCTTCAGCATAGAACGCATGCTGGATCAGCCCGAGCAGTGTCCAGGCGCAATCCGGCGCCAGGCTGCGCGCGGTCACCAGCGCCCGACAGGCAGGCTCGGTGTCGTAGACAAACCCGTCGGGCAACGCGCCTTCAAATTTGAACGGCTGGCCGGTGGCCTCGTGAACCGCCTGCCAGTGCTCAAGGATGTAGCGCCGGGTGGTCGGCTCCAGCGCCGCGCCACTGCCGGTGCGCAAACCACCCACCACCAGATGCAACTCCACACCCGCCGCCTGCGCCTGCTCGACCAGCGCTTTGGCCACCGGAGCGAAGCCCCAGCACCAGGAACACATCGGATCCATCACATAGAGCAGGCGTGCAGACATGGTTCAAGCCTCGGAAGCGGATTGCTTGTAGTTGTAACCGATCGGGTGCGGCATGTTGCGCGCCTTGGCCAGTTCGATCTGCTTTTGCCGGTCGATGGCACTGCGACGGGTTTTCTCGCTCAGCTTATCCCAGCAATGCGGGCAACTGATGCCGGCCACATAGTGCTCGGATGCGCGGTCTTCAACACTGACGGGCGTCCGACAGGCATGACATTGATCGTAGTCGCCTTCGCTGAGATCGTGACGAACGGTCACGCGGTTATCGAACACGAAGCAGTCGCCCTGCCATTTGGTTTCTTCCTGCGGCACCTCTTCGAGGTACTTCAGGATGCCGCCCTTGAGGTGATAGACCTCGTCGAAACCCTGGCTGAGCATGTAGCTCGACGCCTTCTCGCAGCGAATGCCGCCGGTGCAGAACATCGCGACTTTCTTGTGCACGGCCGGGTCGAAGTTGGCTTTGATGTAGTCGGGGAATTCGCGAAAACTGGTGGTCTTCGGATCGATGGCGCCTTCGAAGGTGCCGATCGAGACTTCGTAGTCATTGCGGGTATCGATCAACAACACTTCCGGATCGCTGATCAGCGCGTTCCAGTTCTGCGGATCCACATAGGTGCCGACCTTTTTGTTCGGGTCCACGCCCTCAACGCCCAAGGTGACGATTTCTTTCTTGAGTTTGACTTTGGTGCGGTAGAACGGCTGTTCGTCGCAGTACGACTCTTTGTGGTCGATGTCGTCCATGCGCGGGTCGTTCTTGAGCCAGGCCATCAGCCCGTCAATGCCTTCGCGGCTGCCGGACACGGTGCCGTTGATGCCTTCTTCGGCGATCAGCAGCGTGCCTTTGATGCCGTTGTCGATCATCGCTTGCAGCAGTGGTTCGCGCAGGTCGACGTAATTTTCCAGGGTGACGAACTTATACAGTGCCGCCACGACAATCTGTTGTGTCATGGGTAATTCTCCAGGTGGCTACCCTCGTAAGGGGTGAACCGGATGCGAAAAAAAACGCGCCGGGTGAGCGGCGCGTTGCGGATTCTAGCAAAAACCGTATGGCTTTAGGACTGTGAGATACCTTTGTGGCGAGGGAGCTTGCTCCCGCTGGACCGCGAAGCGGTCCCAAAACCTGCAACGGTGTTCTGTTTGAAAGAGCTCAGTTGCCGGCATTACGACTGCTTCGCAGCCGAGCGGGAGCAAGCTCCCTCGCCACAACAGCCCCGGGCCATCAGATCAATGACTGCCGCCAGCACAGGTCGGCGAGGCCGGAGCCGCGTCGATCTGCACCCATTCCTCCGGCGTGTAGGTATGCAGCGCCAACGCATGGAACTCGCCCATCAGTTCGCCCAAAGTGCCGTACACCTTCTGGTGACGCTTGACGCGATTGAGCCCTTCGAACTGCCGGCTGACCACCACTGCCTTGAAGTGGGTCTGCAACCCACGGCTGTGCATGTGGCTTTCATCCAGCACTTGCAGGTGCTCGGGCTGTAGCAGCCCCAGCGTCGATTCGATGCGTTGTTGCATGGTCATCCTGAACTCCGCTTAAGGCTTTTTCTTGGCTGGAGCTGGAGCGGCCGCATCTTTCGGCGTCAGCTCGGCCGTCATGTCAGCCAGCAGTTTGTTGACCACAGGCACCGCGCTTTCCAGCTTGGCTTGAGTCATCTGGGCCGATTGCTGAGTCAGCTGCGGCATTTTTTCCAGGACTTTCTTGCCCAGTGGCGACTGGTAGAACGCCACCAGATCCTTGAGCTCGGATTCGCTGAAGTTGGTGGTGTAGAGCTTGACCATGTCCGGCTTCAGCTTGTTCCAGCCAATGGCTGCGTCCAGCGCTGCGTTGGCTTTGGCCTGGTAAGTTTCCAACAAGGCTTTTTTCGACTCAGGTGCTTTGGTCTGTTCAAAGCGCTGAGCGAACATTTGCTGCACTTGCATGTACACCGGAGTGCCCAGTTTGTCAGCGTGCGCCAGGGTCAGGAAAGCTTCGGCACTGGCGTTGTGGCTGGCGGTATCGGCAAAAACCTGGCCGCTGGCGCAAACCAGTGCAACCGCGGTACAGATGGCACGAAGACGAGTCATCGAGTTTCCTTTTCTAGCAGGCGAGGTATAACCCCAAGGGCGACCATTCTGCGCCTAAAAAAGTGTGTCGCTCAACCCCAAGCCTTGTCGCGACTGATTTAGAGGGGTTGAACGGTCAAATTCCAGACTGATGGAACCACGACCGGCGATCACAGCCTAAACTGCGCTATCAGACCTACAGGAGTGTGCATGATGAGCCGTATCGAAACCGACAGCCTGGGCCAGGTGGAAGTCCCGGATGACGCTTACTGGGGCGCTCAGACGCAACGCTCGCTGATTAATTTCGCCATTGGCAACGAACGCATGCCGCTGGCTGTGTTGCATGCCCTGGCCCTGATCAAGAAAGCCGCGGCACGCGTCAACGATCGTAATGGCGACCTGCCTGCCGACATCGCCCGCCTGATCGAACAAGCGGCCGACGAAGTGCTCGACGGCCAACATGACGACCAGTTCCCGCTGGTGGTCTGGCAGACCGGCAGCGGCACCCAGAGCAACATGAACGTCAACGAAGTGATCGCCGGTCGCGCCAACGAACTGGCCGGCAACCCGCGGGGCGGCAAGTCTCCGGTGCACCCCAACGATCACGTCAATCGCTCCCAGAGCTCCAACGACTGCTTCCCCACGGCCATGCACATCGCGACGGTTCAGGCGGTGCAACAGCATTTGCTGCCGGCGATCGCTGAGTTGTCCGGCGGCTTGGCGGAGCTGTCCGCGCGGCACATGAAACTGGTCAAGACCGGTCGTACCCACATGATGGACGCCACGCCGATTACCTTCGGTCAGGAACTCTCGGCGTTCATCGCACAACTGGATTACGCCGAACGGGCGATCCGCAACGCGTTGCCGGCGGTCTGTGAACTGGCCCAGGGCGGCACCGCGGTCGGCACCGGGTTGAACTCACCCCACGGTTTTGGCGAAGCGATCGCCGCCGAACTGGCCGCCCTCTCCGGCCTGCCGTTCGTCACCGCGCCGAACAAATTCGCCGCACTGGCCGGTCATGAGCCACTGACCACGCTGTCCGGCGCCCTGAAAACCCTCGCCGTGACCCTGATGAAAATCGCCAACGACCTGCGCGTGCTGGGCTCCGGACCACGAGCCGGATTTGCCGAGGTGAAACTGCCGGCCAACGAGCCGGGCAGCTCGATCATGCCCGGCAAGGTCAACCCGACCCAGTGCGAAGCGTTGTCGATGCTGGCCTGTCAGGTGTTGGGCAACGACGTCGCCATCGGTTTTGCCGCCAGTCAGGGGCACCTGCAATTGAACGTGTTCAAACCGGTGATCATCCACAACCTGCTGCAATCGATCCGCTTGCTGGGCGACGGCTGCAGCAACTTCCAGCAGCATTGCATCGCCGGCCTGGAACCGGATGCCGAGAAAATGGCCGAGCATCTGGAACGAGGCTTGATGCTGGTGACGGCGCTGAACCCGCACATCGGCTATGACAAATCAGCCGAGATTGCCAAGAAGGCCTACAGCGAGGGGCTGACACTGCGTGAGGCGGCGTTGAAGTTGGGGTATCTGACCAATGAAGAGTTCGATGCGTGGGTGCGGCCGGAGAATATGCTGGAGGCAGGTGCCAAGGGCTGAGTTCTCTAGCGCCCGACAGTCAGTCATCGCGGGCAAGCCACGCTCCCACAGGATTTGTGTCAATCACAACACCCGTGAGCGACCCAAAACCTGTGGGAGCGTGGCTTGCCCGCGATGAGCGATAACGCGGTCTAACTGGCTGCCATCCGCACCCGCCGAGCCCTGAGCCCGGCGATCAACGATGGCCCCAACGCCACCAGCGCCGACCCGAGCACCACCAGCACCGCCCCGCCATAACCCAGACCGTTGATCGTTTCGGCATGCACAAAATCAGGCCATAACCAGGCCGCCACGGCCACCGCGGCAAAGGTCACCAGCGGCGTGATCGCCAGCGTCGCGCTGACTCGCGAAGCTTCCCAATGGGCCAGGGCTTCGGCGAAGGCGCCATACGCGATCAGGGTGTTCAAGCAGCACGCCAGCAGCAGCCAGCCTTGCAGCGGGCTCAGTTGCAGTGCTTCCTGCGGATGCACCCAGGGCGTCAGCAACAGCGCGCAGAACAGGTAAATCACCATCATCACCTGCAACGAATTCCACACCGTGAGCAACTGCTTCTGGCCCAAGGCATAGAAGGTCCAGACCGTCGACGCCAACAGCACCATCAGCACACCCGCGGTGTAATCGGTCAGGGAGGTGAGCAACTCGCCCAGGCGCTGATTGAAGAACAGTGCAAAGCCGATCAGCAGCACCAGCAGGCCAATCCCCTGCCCCACGCTGAAACGCTCCTTGAACACGAACAGGCTGGCGATCAGCAACATGATCGGGCCCATCTGCACCACCAGTTGTGCGGTGCCGGCGCTGAGCAGGTTCAGGCCCATCAGGTACAGCACGTAGTTGCCGACCAGTCCGAGTACCGCCATCAACACCAACCAGCCACCGCGCGGGCCGAGGACTTTGCGACTCGGCAAGCGTCTGGTCGCCGCCAGATATATGAACAGGCACCCGCCAGACACCATCAGGCGAAACCAGGTCACTGTCACTGGGTCCATCACCAGCAGCACTTGCTTGAGTTTGATCGGCAGAATTCCCCACAACAACGCGGTCAGCAAGGCCAGGAATAAACCGTACACCCAGCGACCCGATGAAATATGCATGCTGACCCCGAAGCCCGTTGACGAGAACGGTCATTCTAGGCTCAGACCGGGGCGCGACACAGGGACAGTTGCCCACGGGCCGCAAATGAAACTGTGCAGGTCGTACCATGACATTGACGGGATGCCGTCGATCAGCTCGCCAGGCGTTGCAAAGGGTTCATGCATAAGCTCATTGAAACCGCCCTCTGCAGGAGATCACCCATGTACGGCATGCGCGCCCAGGACACCGCCCCCGCCACGCACTTTCGCTGTGACCGGTTGTGTCGTGTCAATGGGGAGTTGTATTTCACCACCCGGGAACAGACCCTGGAGGGGCCGTTCGATAATGCGGCGACGGCCGAGAAGGAGATTCAGGCTTATATCGAGCGGATGCAGGTTTTGAGCATGAACATGTCATCGAGGTGACAACACCCGCGAGCATAACTGCTCTCGCGGGGGTGTAAGCGCAACATACAAGGAGCGAGGCTTGCCCGCGAAGGCGACCTCACGGAATTACCGCACCGCCTCAAACAACCCCGTAGCCCCCATCCCGCCCCCCACGCACATGGTGACGATGCCGTAACGCAGGTTACGCCGCTGCAACTCGCGCACGATGTGCCCGACCTGACGCGAACCGGTCATGCCGAACGGGTGGCCGATGGAAATCGAGCCGCCATTGACGTTGTATTTGTCGTTGTCGATCTCCAGCCGGTCGCGGCTGTACAGGCATTGCGAGGCGAACGCTTCGTTGAGCTCCCACAAATCAATGTCGGCAATCTGCAACCCCTTGGCCTTGAGCAACTTCGGCACCGAGAACACCGGGCCGATGCCCATCTCGTCCGGCTGGCACCCGGCCACGGTGAAACCGCGAAAGAAGGCTTTGGGCTTGAGCCCCAGCGCCAGGGCTTTTTCCAGGCTCATCACCAGCGTCATCGAAGCACCGTCAGACAGCTGCGACGAGTTGCCGGCGGTCACCGAGCCGTCTTCGGCAAACACCGGTTTCAACCCGGCCAGGCTTTGCAGGGTGGTGTCGGGGCGGTTGCAGTCGTCGTGATCGACAATGCCGTCGAGGATCTGCACCTGGCCGGTGGCCTTGTCTTCAACGCGATACTTCACCGCCATCGGCACGATTTCATCGTTGAACAACCCGGCGGCCTGCGCCAGAGCGGTACGTTGCTGGCTTTGCAGCGCGTACAGATCCTGCTCCTCGCGGCTGACGCTGTAACGACGCGCGACGATCTCGGCGGTCTGGCCCATGGGGAAATAGATACCTGGCACCTGCTCTTTCAGCAGCGGGTTGATCAGGTTGTCGGTGTTGACGCTTTTCATGGTCAGGCTGATCGACTCGACACCACCGGCGACGATGATGTCGCTGCAACCGGAAGCGATCTGATTGGCGGCAATCGCGATGGCCTGCAAGCCCGACGAACAGAAGCGGTTAAGGGTCATGCCACCCGTGCCAATGCCCAAGTGCGACAGCACCGCGACGTTGCGACCGATGTTGTAGCCCTGGGCGCCTTCGTTGGAACCGGCGCCAACGATGCAATCCTCGACGCTGGCCGGGTCAACGTCATTGCGCGTGAGCAGCGCGTTGACACAGTGCGCCGCCATGTCGTCGGGACGGGTCATGTTGAACTTGCCGCGAAAGGATTTGGCCAGGCCGGTCCGCACGCTGTCGACGATCACCACTTCACGCATGGCATACACCTCATTGTTGTTGTCAGTCGGGAGTTGGACCGAGCATAAGTCCCACTCATGACTGACCGCGACAATCATTCACCCCGCGTATGCGTAACCATCGGTTCAGCGCTTGCGCTTTTGCAGTTTCTTCTCCCGTTTGTCGGACTTTTCGAATGCTGTTTCCAGCGCCTCATTGAGGGTGCGCAATACCTTGACCCGCGCCCAGCGCTTGTCGTTGGCTTCCACCAGGGTCCAGGGCGATACCTCGGTGCTGGTGCGGTCGACCATATCGCCGACCGCGGCGCGGTAATCGTCCCACTTGTCGCGGTTACGCCAGTCGTCTTCAGTGATCTTGAAACGCTTGAAGGGGATCTCTTCGCGCTCCTGGAAGCGCTCCATCTGAGTCTGTTTGTCGATGGTCAGCCAGAACTTGACCACGATCACCCCGGCATCGTCGAGCTGCTCTTCGAAGTCGTTGATCTCGCCGTAGGCACGCAACCAATCCGCCTCGCTGCAAAAACCCTCGATGCGCTCCACCAGCACCCGGCCATACCAGGAACGATCGAACACAGTGAATTTTCCTCGCGCCGGAATATGCCGCCAGAACCGCCAGAGATACGGCTGCGCCCGTTCTTCTTCGGTAGGCGCGGCGATCGGCACGATGTTGTACTGACGTGGGTCGAGTGCCGCGGCCACCCGACGGATCGCCCCGCCCTTGCCTGCCGCGTCGTTGCCCTCGAACACTGCGATCAGCGCGTGACGACGCATGCGTTTGTCGCGCATCAGCCCGGAAAACCGTGCCTGCTCGGTAATCAGTTGCTCTTCGTAATCGTCCTTGTCCAGGTTCAGGGTCAGGTCCAGGCTGTCGAGCAGATTCACCTGATCGACGCTGGGAGACAAGGGCGCGGCACTGACTTTGTGCGGGTGAATCCTGGGTCTCTTGAGCGCGCTCTGCAGGCCTTCGAGCAGAATCTTGCCGACCGCCAGGCTGCGATAACGAGCATCCAGGCCAGCAATCACGTGCCACGGCGCGTAGTCGCGGCTGGTGCGGCGTAGTACCCGTTCGCCGTACTTCACGAACTTGTCGTAGGTCGCGGATTGTTGCCAGTCCAGCGGGCTGATGCGCCAACTGTGCAGCGGGTCATCGGCCAGCGCCTTGAGCCGCGCTTTCATTTGCTTCTTGGAGAGGTGAAACCAGAACTTGAAGATCAGCGCGCCTTCGTCGCACAACATCTTCTCCAGCCGTTCGGCGCCGTTGATGGCTTGATCGAGTCGCGGATCCTTGAACAAACCATGAACCCGCCCTTGCAGCATCTGGCTGTACCAGTTACCGAAGAAAATCCCCATGCGCCCCTTGGCCGGGAGCATCCGCCAGTAGCGCCAGACGGGTGGTCGAGCCAGCTCTTCGTCGGTCTGCTGGTCGAAGGTGCGGACCTCGATCAGGCGCGGGTCCATCCACTCGTTGAGTAATTTGACCGTCTCGCCCTTGCCGGCCCCTTCGATGCCGTTGATCAAAATGATCACTGGAAAACGGTGTTGCTGCCGAAGTTCGAACTGCGCTTCGAGCAAGGCTTCACGCAGGGCCGGCACTTCGGCTTCATAGGTTTCTTTGTCAATGGCATGACCGATTTCGGCGGATTCGAACATGAGCGCGCTCCTTCCAGGATTGAGCAAGACTAGCGGAGTTTGAGGTGTGCGGTGATGCAAAAATGGCCAAAAGATCGCAGCCTTCGGCAGCTCCTACAGGTGTACGCCGAGCCCTTGTAGGAGCTGCCGAAGGCTGCGATCTTTTGTAGCGACCACCCTTTTGAGCAGCCGGGCTAGAATGGCCACCTTGCCGTTGCCGAGCCTGCCATGAAACCTGTATTGCCCCACGCCCAGCTCGACTGGGACGACCAAGGTCGCCCGCGCTCGCGGGTGTTCGATGATGTGTATTTTTCCGACCAGTCGGGCCTTGAAGAAACCCGTTACGTGTTTCTGGAGCAAAACGAATTGCGCGACCGCTTCGCCGCATTGCCGGCGGGCGGTCGACTGGTGATTGGCGAAACCGGTTTCGGTACCGGGCTGAATTTTCTCTGTGCCTGGCAGTTGTTCGAACAGCACGCAGTGGCCGGTGCGCGGCTGCATTTTGTCAGTGTCGAAAAGTACCCGCTGAGCACCGCCGATCTGCAACGGGCCCTGGCGTTATGGCCGGATCTCAAGCCGTTCGCCGATCAATTGCTGGCGCAATACGTGGCGATCCATCAGGGCTTTCAGCGGCTGGTGCTGGACAGTGGCCGCGTCACCCTGACCTTGCTGATCGGCGATGTGCTGGAGCAGTTGCCGCAACTGGACGCGCAGATCGACGCCTGGTTTCTCGACGGGTTTGCCCCGGCGAAAAACCCCGACATGTGGACTGCCGAGCTGTTTGCTGAACTGGCGCGTCTGGCGGCACCCGGCTCTACCATCAGCACGTTTA
Source organism: Pseudomonas sp. B21-019 (assembly GCF_024749225.1). Taxonomy (NCBI): domain Bacteria; kingdom Pseudomonadati; phylum Pseudomonadota; class Gammaproteobacteria; order Pseudomonadales; family Pseudomonadaceae; genus Pseudomonas; species Pseudomonas sp. B21-019. The sequence goes on along the minus strand of NZ_CP087193.1, from coordinate 1,716,469 downwards.
CCAGCACCGGCTGGGTACGCCGCCTGTTGAACGCCGCAGGCTTCAAGATGAAACGCACGCCAGGCATCGGCCACAAATGGGAGATCCTGCGGGGCACCTTTCTTGGCTGGCCTGAAGAGACCGCACCACCTGCCGCGACTAAACCCTGGTTCGCTCGCCCAACCCCGCCGACCGGCGAGCGCCGCGCCCTGGTGATCGGTGCCGGGCTGGCCGGTTGCGCCAGCGCCGCCAGTCTCGCCGCGCGGGGTTGGCAAGTGAGCCTGTTGGAGCGCCACGAAGCACTGGCGCAGGAAGCCTCGGGCAACCCTCAGGGTGTGCTGTACCTCAAGCTTTCGGCCCACGGCACCGCGCTGTCGCAATTGATCGTCAGCGGTTTTGGTTACACCCGGCGCCTGCTGGAACAGTTGCAGCGCGGCGTCGACTGGGACGATTGCGGGGTCTTGCAACTGGCCTTCAATGCCAAGGAAGCCGAACGTCAGGCGCAATTGGCCGCGGCTTTTTCGCCAGGCTTGGTACACCTGCTCGATCAACCGCAAGCACAGGCCCGGGCCGGCATCGAACTGGAGCACGGCGGCCTGTTCTTCCCCGAAGGCGGCTGGGTTCATCCTCCTGCGTTGTGCCAGTGGCAGGCGTCTTCAACGAACATCCAGTGGCTGCCCCATCGCGAGGTGCTGGAACTGCGCAAGGTGGAGGATCAATGGCAGGCCTGGGACGGCGAGACACTGCTGGCCAGCGCGCCTGTGGTGATTCTGGCCGGCGCCGCCGAGATCAAGCGTTTTCCCCAGAGCGCCGAGCTGCCCCTCAAACGCATTCGCGGCCAGATCACCCGACTGGCGCAAACCCCTGAAAGCCAGAGCCTGGCGACCGTCGTCTGCGCCGAAGGCTATGTGGCACCGGCACGTCTGGGCGAACACACGCTTGGCGCCAGCTTCGACTTCAAGAGTGACGATCTGACCCCGACCGTCGCCGAGCACCTCGGCAACCTGGCGTTGCTCGAAGAAATCTCCACCGACCTGGTCACCCGCCTGCATGTTCAAGACCTGGACCCGCAGCAGCTTGAAGGGCGCGCGGCGTTCCGCTGCACCAGTCCCGATTACCTGCCGATCGTCGGACCACTGGCCGATCAGGCCAGCTTCGCCAATGCCTATGCCGCGCTGAGCAAAGATGCCCGACAAGTGCCCGATGTGCCCTGCCCGTGGCTTGATGGGTTTTACGTCAACAGCGGTCATGGCTCTCGCGGTTTGATCACCGCGCCATTGTCCGGCGAGCTGCTGGCGGCATGGCTTGAGAACGAGCCTTTGCCCTTGCCCAAAACCGTGGCCGAAGCCTGCCACCCCAACCGTTTTGCCTTGCGCCAGTTGATCCGCGGAAAAGTCTGACACGCAGACTTATAACTTATCGGTCTAAAACTCCAGGGATTCAGCCGGGTCAGTTTCCGGGTACCCGCCGTTTTTTGGCGGGTATCGATTGACCCTCCCCAACGGAAAAACCGGTAAGGACTTATGTGCGGATTAGCTGGAGAATTACGTTTCGACCATCAACCTGCGGACCTCGCAGCCATTGAACGAATCACCCATCACCTGGCCCCTCGCGGCCCTGATGCGTGGGGCTTCCACAGCCAAGGCCCGATTGCCCTGGGCCATCGGCGCCTGAAAATCATGGACCTGTCGGACGGCTCGGCGCAGCCGATGATCGATAACCAACTGGGCCTGTCCCTGGCCTTCAACGGCGCTATCTACAACTTCCCGGAACTACGCACCGAGCTGGAAAGCCTCGGTTATGCCTTCTACTCCGGTGGCGACACCGAAGTGCTGCTCAAGGGCTATCACGCCTGGGGTGAAGCGCTGTTGCCCAAGCTCAACGGCATGTTCGCCTTCGCCATTTGGGAACGTGACGCCCAGCGTCTGTTCCTCGCCCGCGACCGTCTCGGTGTAAAGCCGCTGTACCTGTCGCGCACCGGCCAGCGCCTGCGCTTTGCCTCGGCATTGCCGGCATTGCTCAAGGGCGGCGACATCAACCCGATCCTCGATCCGGTGGCGCTCAATCATTACCTGAACTTCCACGCGGTGGTCCCGGCCCCGCGCACCTTGCTGGCGGGCATCGAAAAACTGCCCCCGGCCAGCTGGATGCGTATCAAAGCCGATGGCACCACCGAGCAGAAAACCTGGTGGACCCTGCCCTACGGCCCACATGCCGACGAACTGAATCTGACCCTCGAAGACTGGCGCGATCGAGTGCTCGACAGCACCCGTGAAGCGGTGGCGATCCGTCAACGGGCGGCGGTGGATGTCGGTGTGCTGCTGTCAGGTGGCGTCGATTCGAGTCTGTTGGTGGGGCTGTTGCGCGAAGTCGGGGTCGAAGACTTGTCGACCTTTTCCATCGGTTTCCAGGATGCCGGCGGCGAGCGCGGTGATGAATTTCAGTATTCGGACCTGATCGCCAAACACTACGGCACCCGGCATCACCAACTGCGTATCGACGAACAAGAGATCATCGAGCAACTGCCGGCAGCGTTCCGCGCCATGAGCGAGCCGATGGTCAGCCATGACTGCATTGCCTTCTACCTGCTGTCCCGGGAAGTGGCCAAGCATTGCAAAGTGGTGCAGAGCGGCCAGGGCGCGGACGAGTTGTTCGCCGGGTATCACTGGTATCCGCAGGTGGACGGCGCGAGCGATCCGTATGCGGCGTATCGCGATGCGTTTTTCGACCGCAGCTACGCCGATTACGCCGCCACGGTGCAGCCGAAATGGCTGACAGCCAACGATGCCGCCGGCGACTTCGTGAAGGAACATTTCGCCCAACCCGGTGCCGACGCGGCGGTGGACAAAGCCCTGCGCCTGGACAGCACGGTGATGCTGGTGGACGACCCGGTCAAACGGGTCGACAACATGACCATGGCCTGGGGCCTGGAAGCACGCACGCCGTTTCTTGACTATCGCCTGGTGGAGTTGTCGGCGCGGGTGCCGGGCAAATTCAAACTGCCGGATGGCGGCAAGCAAGTCCTGAAGGAAGCGGCGCGGCTGGTCATTCCAAGCGAAGTGATCGACCGCAAAAAGGGTTACTTCCCGGTGCCCGGTCTCAAGCATTTGCAGGGCGACACGCTGAACTGGGTGCGGGAACTGCTGCTCGATCCGAGTCAGGATCGCGGCCTGTTCAACCCCGCCATGCTCGACCGCCTGCTGACCGATCCGCAAGGTCAACTGACCCCGTTGCGCGGCTCCAAGCTGTGGCAATTGGCGGCCCTGAACCTGTGGCTCAGTGAACAAGGAATCTGATCGATGAAACCCCACGCCACGGCTTACAGCCAACGCTTGTTGCGCGGTCAGGCACCCTCCTACGAACGCTTGCAGGCGCGCCTGGCCGAAGACCGCAGTGAATTGAGTGCCGCACCCATCGCCGTGCATTGCGGTTGGGGCCGGTTGCTGATCGGCCACACCTTTCCCGATGCGGCGAGCCTCGCCCAAGAGTTGCTCAATGAGCAGCCCGGTGAGCGGGACATCGCCTTGTACGTCGCCGCCCCCCAGCAAGTGCTGGGGCTGGAACCGGCGCAACTGTTTCTCGACCCGTCCGATACTTTGCGCCTGTGGTTCAGCGATTACCGTCAGGCCACCCGGGTGTTTCGCGGTTTTCGCATTCGTCGGGTGCAAAGCGAGGCGGACTGGCAGGCGATCAATCAGCTGTATCAGGCCCGCGGCATGCTGCCGATCGATGCAGGTTTACTGACGCCCCATCATCAGGGCGGCCCGGTTTACTGGCTGGCCGAAGACGAGGACAGCGGCGCGATCATCGGCAGCGTCATGGGCCTCAATCACCACAAGGCATTCAACGATCCGGAAAACGGCAGCAGCCTGTGGTGCCTGGCGGTGGATCCGCAATGTTCCCGCCCAGGTGTCGGTGAAGTGCTGGTGCGGCACTTGATCGAACACTTCATGAGCCGTGGGCTGAGTTACCTGGACCTGTCGGTGCTGCACAACAACCGTCAGGCGAAGAGTCTTTACGCCAAGCTCGGTTTTCGCAACTTGTCGACGTTTGCGATCAAGCGCAAGAACGGCATCAACCAGCCGTTGTTTCTCGGCCCCGGCCCCGAAGCCGAGTTCAATCCGTATGCGCGGATCATCGTCGAAGAGGCTCATCGGCGCGGCATTGAGGTGCAGGTGGATGACGCGCAAGCCGGTCTGTTCACCTTGATCCACGGCAGTCGCCGGGTGCGTTGCCGCGAATCCCTGAGCGATCTGACCAGCGCCATCAGCATGACCTTGTGCCAGGACAAAAGCCTGACCCACAAAGTGCTGAAAAACGCCGGCCTCAAACTGCCCGCCCAACAACTGGCGGGAAGCGCGGACGACAATCTGGCGTTTCTCGACGAGCACGAACGGGTGGTGGTCAAACCGCTGGACGGTGAACAGGGTCAAGGGGTGGCGGTGGATTTGCGCAGCATTGAGGAGGTCCAGCAAGCCATCGAAAACGCCCGTGCATTCGACAGTCGAGTGCTGCTGGAAAGTTTTCACGAAGGCCTCGATTTGCGGATTCTGGTGATCGGCTTCGAGGTGGTCGCGGCTGCCATTCGCCGGCCGGCGGAAGTGGTGGGCGATGGTCAGCATTCCATCGGTGCGCTGATCGAAGCCCAGAGTCGTCGCCGTCAGGCGGCAACCAGCGGCGAAAGCAAAATCCCGCTGGATCAGGAGACCCAACGCACCTTGCAGGCGGCGGGTTATGACTACGCCAGCATTCTGCCGGCCGGCGAGCACTTGTTCGTACGGCGCACGGCGAATCTTCATACCGGCGGCATCCTTGAAGACGTCACGGCGATTCTGCATCCAACCCTGGTGGATGCGGCGGTGCGCGCGGCGCGAGCGCTGGATATTCCGATGGTCGGGCTCGACCTGATGGTGCCTGCCGCCGACCAGCCGCAGTACGTGTTTATCGAAGCCAATGAACGCGCCGGCCTGGCCAACCATGAACCGCAGCCGACGGCCGAGCGGTTTGTGGATTTGTTGTTTGCGCATAGTCAGCCGGCAGTCCCTTAGTGATGTGTTGTTTGTACCAACACCATCAGGAGTTTCCATGACCAGCAAAATTCCCGAACCGGATCTCGATTACCTGCAAAAAGTCCTGCTGGAAATGCTCGCCATTCCCAGCCCCACCGGGTTCACCGACACCATCGTGCGGTACGTCGCCGAGCGCCTCGAAGAGCTGGGCATTCCCTTTGAAATGACCCGTCGAGGCACCATCCGCGCGACTCTTAAGGGCAAGAAGAACAGTCCGGACCGAGCAGTCTCCGCTCACCTGGATACCATTGGCGCGGCGGTTCGCGCGATCAAGGACAACGGGCGCCTGACCCTGGCGCCCGTCGGCTGCTGGTCCAGCCGTTTTGCCGAGGGCAGCCGCGTCAGCCTGTTCACCGACAACGGCGTGATCCGCGGCAGCGTGTTGCCGCTGATGGCTTCCGGACACGCGTTCAACACCGCCGTGGATGAAATGCCGATCAGCTGGGATCACATCGAATTGCGCCTGGACGCCTATTGCACCACCCGCGCCGATTGCGATTCGCTGGGGATCAGCGTCGGCGATTTCGTCGCCTTCGACCCGTTGCCGGAATTCACCGAAAGCGGCCACATCAGCGCCCGTCACCTCGATGACAAGGCCGGCGTTGCCGCACTGCTGGCGGCCCTGAAAGCAATTGTCGACAGCGGCGAAGAGTTGATGATCGACTGCCATCCGCTGTTCACCATCACCGAGGAAACCGGCAGTGGTGCGGCGGCTGCCCTGCCCTGGGATGTCAGCGAATTCGTCGGCATCGACATCGCGCCGGTCGCGCCCGGCCAGCACTCCAGTGAACACGCAGTGAGCGTGGCGATGCAGGATTCCGGCGGGCCGTATGACTATCATCTGTCGCGGCATCTGCTACGCCTGGCCGCTGACAACGAACTGCCGGCACGTCGGGACCTGTTCCGCTATTACTTCAGCGATGCTCACTCGGCCGTCACCGCCGGCCATGACATTCGCACCGCACTGCTGGCCTTCGGTTGCGACGCCACTCACGGCTACGAACGCACCCACATCGACAGCCTCGCCGCCCTCAGCCGTTTGCTCGGCGCCTACATCCTCAGCCCCCCGGTATTCGCCAGCGATGCACAACCAGCCACAGGATCGCTGGAGCGGTTCAGTCACCAGATCGAGCACGAGACGCAGATGGAAAGCGATACCCGGGTGCCATCGGTGGATAGCCTGCTGGGACAGCGCACAGAAAGCTGAGGCGAACACTGGTGATGTGTTCATATCCGCCGTAGCATCGCGCCAATGTTTAACCGAGGTGCCTTATGCTGATCCCCCACGACCAACTTGAAGTCGACACCCTGACCCGCCTGATCGAGGATTTCGTGACCCGTGACGGCACGGACAACGGCGATGACACGCCGCTGGAAACCCGTGTATTGCGTGTCCGTCAGGCATTGACCAAGGGCCAGGCGCTGATCGTCTTCGATCCGGAAAGCGAGCAATGCCAGTTGATGCTCAAGCACGACGTGCCCAAGCACCTGTTCGACTGAGTCAACGACCTTTGGCTTTTGCCTGTTTGATCTGGATGCGCTCGTAGACTTCGGCGCGGTGTACGTTGACCTGCTGTGGCGCTTCAACACCGAAGCGCACACTGCTTCCGTTGACGGCGAGCACCCGCACGGAAATGTTGTCACCAATGGATATCAATTCGCCCACAACGCGACTGAGTACAAGCATGGCATTCATCCTTCAGGGTTACCGGCCCCTGAAGATGCCCGGCGCAGAGCGGGTCTTCAATGCAACGACCGCAAAACAGTCCCGCCCTACAATGCAGGCTGCATCACCCTGACGGACGTGTCTGACAAACCGCTTGAATGAAGGACCGATCCGTCAGGAAGCGGTAAGGCGCGGGCCAAACAAAATGACACTCGCCCCGAGTACACACAGCGCCACGCCGATCCAGTCCGAGCCCAATGGTCGAATCCGCTCGACCACCGCCAGCCAACCAACCGACGCGATGATGTAGATGCCACCGTAGGCGGCATAGGCGCGACCGGCGTAGTTCGCTTCGACCCGGGTCAGCAGTAGCGCGAATAACGTCAGGCTGAGCAAGGCCGGGATGACCCACCACACGCTTTTACCCTGGCGCAGCCACATCCAGAAAGCGAAGCAGCCGGCGATTTCGAACAGCGCGGCGAGGAAAAACCACAGGTAATTGAGCATGCAAACGTCTCGTGAGGATGACCGATTGCGGCCACCCTAACGACGGTGTTGCGCACGGGCAAGTTCAGCCTGCGTTTTGTTTGGCCTTGGCGCGCATTTTGTCGGCCATCACAGTCATTTCGTTGTAGAGCAGTTGCGGGTCTTTCTGTTTGATTGCCCAGGCCATGCGCCCCTGTTCATGGGGCAGGATCAAGAATTCGCCGGCGGCGACCTGCTGATAGATGTAGTCGGCAATGTCGGCAGCGGTGATCGGCGAGCTTTCCAGCAATTTGCCGACCTGGGCTTTCATGGCCGGGGTCGGGCCACGGAAGGAGTCCAGTAGATTGGTCTGGAAGAACGACGGGCAAACTACATGCACGCTGACTTCCTCGTGGGCCAGTTCAATCAGCAAACTTTCGGACAACGCCACCACACCCGCCTTGGCCACGTTGTAGTTGCTCATGGCCGGGCCTTGCATCAGCGCCGCCATCGAGGCGATGTTGATGATCTTGCCTTTGCTTTTCTCCAGCAGCGGCAGGAAGGCCTTGCAGCCCTTGACCACGCCCATCAGGTTGATCGCGATTTGCCAGTCCCAGTCCTCAAGCGACAACTCACTGAAGAACCCGCCCGAAGCCACACCGGCGTTGTTGACGATGACATCGATGCCGCCGAGCTTCTCTTCGCAGGCCTGGGCGAAGGCGGTCAACTGACTGTAGTCACGCACATCGCAGCGCTGAATGAAGCCGTCACCGCCGGCTTCGCGCACCAACTTGAGGGTTTCCTGCAGACCGGGCTCACTGACATCCGACAAGGCCAGCTGCCAGCCTTCACGCGCCCAGCGCAGCGCGATTTCGCGACCCAGGCCTGAGCCCGCGCCAGTGATCATCATGCGATTTTGCATAGCAAACAGCCTTGTTGTTCCGGGGAAGATGCACCGAGTGTAGCGAAGGATAATGCGCGACCCACGCTCCATCAGAGTGCTGAATGGCCAGCGATGAACCACGGCGCGGTCCGGTTGTTTCAACTTCGAAACGCCGTCAAAGAAATAAGCGCCCCTTCCAAAAACATTAAAAAAACTTGGAATTATTTTTCATTGCCGCGAGTCGGATTTTGTAAGCAGCGCGGATTAATACAGTCCAGCTGAACGGCTGAAACGCCAAGTCAAATCCACAATGCTTCCAGCAAGGAAATAGACATGGGCACAATTCTTATCGTTATTCTTATCCTGTTGCTGATAGGTGGTTTGCCGGTCTTCCCGCACTCCAGAAGTTGGGGTTACGGCCCGTCCGGTATTATCGGCACGGTGTTGGTGGTGCTGTTGATCCTGCTGTTGCTTGGCAAGATATAAAGATTTTACCGGCAAAAAAAAGAGGCCCTGCGAAGGGCCTCTTTTCCATGTCCGGAAAACTTAGTCCGGTTTGCCGTCAACCACACCGGCGGTGTTGTCCAACAGGCTCTTGGTAGCCGTCTGGATGAACGACTCGAGCTTCTGCTTGAGCGCCGCTTCATCAGCCGATGCCGGGATCACTTCACCTTTCGGGTTAGCGCCCAGTTCGTATTGATACAACCTTGGCGGCATCTCTTTAGGCAGTACCAGCACGCGGTCCGCGGTGAGCAAGGCGACCGTCTGATCGCTGCCCGACGGCTTGATCATGCCGAAACCCTTGTCACCTTCCGGCAGGTTCAGCAAGTCACGCCCCCAGCATTGATGAACCACGTCGCCACCCACGCGACCCATGATGGTCGGCACGATGTCGATCTGGGTGCCCACAGTGTGGTCGACCTGACCGAATTTTTCCTGTATGCCCGGCCCGATCATCAGCATCGGCACGTTGAAGCGGCCCAGGTCCATTTCGGTGATCTGTTGTTCATTGCCAAAACCGTGGTCACCGACGATCACGAACAGGGTTTCCTTGAAGTACGGCTCTTTGCGAGCCTTTTCAAAGAACTGACCCAATGCCCAGTCGGAGTAGCGCATGGCGGTCAAGTGTTCGTTGAGGCTGCCACGATCGGTCACGCGCTCCACCGGCAATGGCGTCGGCAAGGCGTATGGCGTGTGGTTGGACAGGGTTTGCAGCAAGGCATAGAACGGTTTCTTGTCCTTGCCGTCGCGGGCTTTCAACTCTTCCAGGCCACGGTTGAACATGTCCTGGTCAGACACGCCCCAGGTCGGGTCGGAGAACACCGGGTTGACGAAGTCATTGCGCCCGATGAAGTTGGTCATGCCCTGGTTGCTGAAGAAGCCCGACTGGTTGTCCCAGGCGAAGTCGCCGTTATAAACATACACATCGTCGTAGCCACGAGTGCTGAGCAACTGTGGCAGGCCGGACAGTTTGTGGCTGCCTTCCGGGGTCTGCATCAGGTATTCGAAACCTGGCAGGTTCGGGAAGCAGGCCATGGTGGCGAACATACCCTGGTGGGTATGGGTGCCGTTGGAGAAGAAACGGTCGAACAACAGACCTTCTTTCGACAGTTTGTCGAAGGAAGGCGTGATCTGGCCCGGACGTCCCAGAGCGCCCACCGAGTGACCGGCGAAGCTTTCCATCAGGATCACCACAACGTTCTTGATCGGCAGTGTCTTGTTGGCGTCGGGGGTGTAGTTGCGGCGCACCGCGGCGCTCTCCGGGTTCACCAGTTTGTCGCTCGGAGTCAGCAGCATATCGCGCACGGTCTGCTGGGCCAGAGGTTGTTCCAGTGTGGCTTTCCAGATGTTGTCGCGCTCTTCGGACATCCGGCTCTTGGCCGCGGCGATCAGCGACAGCGTGCCGTTGAGGCCCAACTGGTTGGCGAAATTGGAGTCGGTGGTGTAAACGTCACCCCAACGCAGCGGCGGGCCTTGACGCAGAGTGCCCCGTGCCGCGACCACGCAGATCATCAGACAGACCACAAACACCACGCCGCGCACATACCACGGAGCGACCTGGCGCGTGCCGATGCTGCCACCACTGAACGGCCCGCGAGGACGTGTGGCGCGGTCGGCGCCCTTGAACGCGAGGGTCAGAATCAACGTGCCCACACCCCAGGCCAACAGGTAGCGAACTACCGGAAAACCGTACCAGAGCATGCTCATCACGGTTTTCGGGTCTTCTTTCACATACTGGAAGACCAGGCCGTTTAGGCGCTGGTGGAACTCGCGGTAAAAGTCCATCTCCATCAGGCCGAGGAACAACGCGATACTCGAGGCAATGGTCAACCAGAGCCGGAAGAACCCGCGGGCCGCCATGGCCCGGGCGCTGAACAGGGCCAGCAGCAGCGGAACGCTGAGGTAAACCACCAGGCGCAAGTCGAAACGCAGGCCATTGGCGAACGCTTCCAGGAAGGTCGAAGCCGGTGTGTCGAGGATCATCGAGCGGTTGTAGACCAGCAGCGCGACGCGCAGCAGGCTGAACATGACCATCATGATCAGGGCGCACAACAGTGTGTAGGCCAGATGCGATTTGACGGTCGGTTGCAGCAGGCGACTAGTAGCTCGCTGCTGATTCAGGGCGTCCGGGTTTGCCATGTCGTTTTAGGACCCATTGGAAGTTGAAGTTACAAAAATACAGTGGCGCCTTGCCCTCTGTTGGCCATCCTCGGCCCCGGGGCGTGCGCGGTGCGCAAATGTTGCACGATCAACAGCTGCATTGCCATTGATTACTGCCCGACAGCCCAACTGTCGCTTGTAGCGCTCTGGGACAAGAGGCGTGGCGCAAAGTTGCGGGGTTGACTCGTTGAGGCGAGAGCGAATTGTCTTGGAGACTTTGTGAAAATTTTGTTCAACGCATATCCGGAAACAAAATAAAGCCAGCCCTTGGTAAAAAACGCAAACGCCCCGATCAAGTCGGGGCGTTGTTCAACAGGTCGTATCAACTGGATACGCGGTTACTTCTCGGCGCGTTCTTTCAGGGCTTTGAGAGTATTGAATGGCGCATCGACCACGAACTTGTTGGCCAACCACGACGGCACGCTGCCACCTGGATCAGTGTGGACCTGATACGTCACTTCGACTTGATCGCCTTTGGGCACGAACTTCCAGAAACCCTTGACCTGGGCAACCCGTACAAAACCTTTTTCTTCCGGAAGGTACTTCGGCTGCCCTTCCAGCTCGCGGGTCAGGCTGCCATCGGCGCCGTCAACGGTGGTGACATGCAATACCGAATCGCGAGAAGTCACCGGCCACGGTGTATTGAACTGAGTGTAGGTCCAGCTCTGGTTGCCTTCATGCTTGAGCAGCTTCTGGACCTTGCACTCGTGAATCCAGGCGCAGGCTCCCGGAACATCTTCCTGCAGTGCACGCAGTTTGGCCATGGTGGTCTTCATGATCGTTACACCACGGTAAGCCTTGTATTGGGAACCGGCCACCTCACTCAAGGACACCTTGATGCCATCTTCGTCCTTGGCGGTTTTCCAGTCTTCGGCCTGGGCCGTGGAGGCCAGCAAAACCGTCAAACCACACAGCACAGCGATACGATGCAGCGAACCCATAGTCTTATTCCTTATTGTTGAAGTTCCGTTCGTTGAACACATCACGCGGCCGTCATTTGCTCCCACCAGCCCAGCAATTTGATCGCTTCGTCGCGGCTGCTTCCGCAAACCTCGACATCGGCCTCAAACGCCGAACACACCGCGGGACGTTCCGGCTTGCCGAAAATGCTGCACAGGTTATCGGCAGACAGTTGTACGCATCGTTCTCCGGCGGCTTTGCCATTGGGCATGCCGGGAATCGGCGAACTGATGGAAGGGGCAATGCAACAGGCGCCACAGCCTTCACGGCATCTCATGACGACAAGCTCCTCGCGACGAGCAATGTGTTAAAGGGACGTGGCACAGAGTAACGGCTAAAACAGTTGTTTTAAATTACCCGGGCCCGGGTTTTTACGCTCAAACGAACGTGACTGACCAGTCTCCGACAAAGCGTCTGTTTCGCGGGTCACGAACAGGGGGAAATTTACTGCTTGAACTCGAATTCCAGCGCCGCGCCTTCAACGTCCCGGCGCTCTTCATTGCGCCGTTGCAGCTGCATTTCGTTGCTGATCAGGCGACCGTTCAGCTGAAACGGACTGCTTTTGCCGCCGAACATTTGCGGCAACACCGCATCGTGTCGAGGCAACGGTACCGTGCCGACCGGTTTCAATTCATCGACCTTATCCTTGGGCAAGCTCAAGTCGAGATTGGCGGGAGGGAGTTTGGTCTTCAGCGCTTCACTGGCTGGTTTTGACTTGGAAGCAATGGGAGAACGCTTTTTGACCGGTGCAGCCTTCTTTGTGGCCGGAGTGGTTTTTATGACAGTCGCCGGTTTTTTCGCGGTTGCAGCGGCTGTCGGTTTTTCCTGGACGGAAGCCGCCATGACACCTTCCGCATGACAAGTCATCAACAGGCAGATCAATAACCAGGCAGAAGGAAAAATCGGCTTCATGGACCCAACGACGCGAACGGCAGAAGGTTATATGCTCGCCTGTTGGAGGCGACAAGACAAGCGGGCAGTTCATAACTGCCCGGCAGGTTAAAAACCGCTCGTCGTCTCTTGGCAAAGTTGCGTTGCCAGCAACCCCAGCGTCATCAATGCACGCTCGGCCTCGCGGTTCCAGGGGATGCCACAGTTCAGGCGAATGCAGTGATTGAACTGTTCGGTGTTACTGAAAATCAGCCCCGGCGCAATGCTGATGCCCTGCTGCAGCGCACGCACATGCAACTCTTGCGTATTGACCCGCCCCGGCAGACTGACCCACAGAATGAAACCGCCGGTAGGCCGGGTCATCTGTGTGCCTTCCGGAAAGTATTGCTGCACTGCCAGTTGGAAAGCGCTGAGGTTCTTGCGGTACTCCTGACGGATGTAACGCAAATGCCGGTCGTACCCGCCGTTCTCCAGATAGGCCGCAATGCCCATTTGCGTGACACTGCAGGCCGAATGCGTGCTGAAGGTCTGCAAGCGCTGGATTTCCGACTGGTACTTGCCGGCAATCATCCAGCCGATGCGCACGCCGGGCGACAGGGTTTTGGAGAAGCTGGAGCAATAAATCACCCGATCCAGCCGGTCATAGGCCTTGAGCGATTTGGTGCGGCCCTGCTCGAACATCAGCTCGCCGTAAATATCGTCTTCGACGATCTGGATATCGAAATCCGAAGCCAGGCGCAGCAGTTGTTTCTGCCGCTCTTCAGGCATGGTGCCGCCCAAGGGATTGCTCAGGCGCGTGGTCAGCACCAGTGCCTTGATCGACCACTGGTTGGCCGCCAATTGCAAGGCTTCGAGGCTCATGCCGGTGGCCGGATCGCTGGGGATCTCGATGACTTTCAGCCCCAGCAGGTCGGCCAGTTGCAGCAAACCGTAATAGGTCGGCGACTCGGCGGCGATCAGATCGCCCGGCCGGGTCAATACACGCAGAGACATCTGCAACGCATCGACGCAGCCGTGGGTGATTACCACTTCCGACGGATCAACCACCACGCCGGCATCGCGCATGCGGATCGCCACTTGCCGACGCAACGGCTCGAAACCAGGGCTGAACATGTAGCTGAACGCCCGCGGACTATGGAAACGGGTGACTTTGGCCAGTTGCTGATGCAGTGCCCGCACCGGCAGATAATCGACACTCGGTACAGCCGCGCCCAACGGGAACACGCCTTCGCGGCGGGATTCGACCAGGACTTGCTGAATGATGCTGCTGCGGGTGACCAGGCCTGGGCGCTCGACCCGGGCGATGTCCGGGGTCGGTGCCGTCAGGGCGGGCGTCTGGTGCACGTAGTAACCGGATTGCGGCCGGGCACGGATCAGCCCTTGATCTTCAAGGTTGGCGTAGGCCTGCAACACCGTCGCATGGCTGACGTTGAGCTGCGAGCTCATCTTGCGCACTGAAGGCACGCGCTCTCCCGGCTGATAGACGCCGCGGCGGATGTCTTCGGCCAGTTGCTGAGCAATACGTTGATAGAGCAAGAGATTGGTCATGACGCAGCACTCGATTTCACGGGCATTTTATTCTTGTGTGAAACAATACCGGAACAGTTTAGAAGTGTACTGGGACAGTTAATACAATAGTCGACCATACAGTGCGGTGTCAGCAAAAACTGTACTGTTTTAACGACGCATTTGACGGGCGCAAAAAAACCCGGCGCTGCTGAGCAGGCCGGGTCGTAGGAGCTGTCGAGTGAAACGAGGCTGCGATCTTTCCAGGCCCACTTGAGTCCCAAGCGAAAGATCAAAAGATCGCAGGCTTCGCCAGCTCCTACAGGATTTCTGGCAGTCCTTAACGAGCCGCGCCGAGCTGGCCTTTTTCGTCGGAGAACACAATTTCCACCCGACGGTTCTGTGCACGACCGCGCTCGGAAGCGTTGGCGTCCACCGGGTACTCATCGCCGTACCCTTCAACCTGGATGCGTTTGTCGTCGATGCCCAGGTCCGTCAATACGTCAGCCACCGACTGCGCCCGGTCGCGGGACAGCTTGAGGTTTTCCTGTTTACCGCCAGTGCTGTCGGTGTAGCCCTCGATCCGCACCACACGCCTGGGGTTGAGCTGCAGGAACTGGACGATCTTCAACACCACGCGGTTCGCCGAGCTCTTCAGCTCCGCCTCACCGGTATCGAACAGCACATCACCCAGGGTCATCACCAGACCACGGTCAGTCTGGGTGGTCGCCAGCGCCACGATCTGCTCTTCGAGCCACTTGCCCTGTTGCTGCACGCTGAGCAACTTGGACTCACGCAGCGCCAATTGCAGGCGCTGACGCTCGAGTTCGAGCTTCGCTGCGCGCTCTTCGTTGAGCACTTGATTGGTGTGTTCCCGGGCGATTTCGCTGTAGCGCTGGCTCAGGTAGGCGTAATGCGCCACGTCCGAACCGCTGCCCCAGTAGCTGGACAGTCGATCGGCGCGGGCCAGGGACTCGCCGGCACGGATCACGTCCTTGGGCGCGATACGCAACACGTTGGAGTCTTCCTTGACCTTCTGGAAGTCGGCACCGGCCTGCTGCAACGCAGCTTCGCTGTGTTGACCGGCGCAGCCATAAAGGCTTGCGCAGCCGGCCAGGATCAAGCCGCCGAGTGCTTTGGTCTTCAGGTTCATTGGGCATCTCCCAGTTGCTTGCGCAGGCGGGTGATGCGGGTATTGAGCACGTTCAACTGCTCCTCGCTCTTGTGGGTCAGGACCCGGGCTTCGGCCAGGCGCGCGTCCAGCTCGGCCTGCTCGGCCCGCATGCGCGCATTCTTGAAGGACTGGTCGGCCATGTTGCCCTTGGCACGGTTGAACTTGTCCTGGGCCAGTTTCAGCTCCGGCACTTCCTCGGCGGTAGCGCCCACGGCCTTGGCTTGTTCGAGGGCCTGTTCGGTCAGGCGTATTTGTTCATTCGGCGCCGGATCGGCTGCACAACCCGCCAGAGCCAGAACGGCCAGGGCAGCGAAAAGAGGTCGAATACTCACTAAAAATCCCTACTGTTTTGGGGTACTGACAGGTTGTGGCTGCGGTTGTGAGCCTTGCGCTTTCCAACGCTCGATATTGCGCAGCAACGCAGCTTCCGTCAGTCCGGACGCGGGCAATTCTGTCATCTTTTTGGCCAGCTGTCCGCGCAACCAAGGATCGTTACAGGCGGAGTTATGGGAAACCGCGAGGTACAGGCCGGGTTTGTCGATGGGTTGTGGGTGGGCCATCAAGTCATTGGCCATCCCCAGCGTTTGCACCATGGCCATGCCCGAGTAGCGACCGGCGAGGACAAACTCCACCTCGCCCAGCAGCAATTTCTGAAAGGCCTGAGTCAGATTGGGTGTGCGCACGAGGGTCAATTGCTGCTCGGCGAAAGTGCCGAATGAAGGGCTCACTCGAGCCTTTTCCGACAACGCGCCGGGATGACCGTGGAGGTCCTGCGCTTCGTTGTAAACCAATAACGAGTCGTTGCGAGTCCAGACCAGATAATCGTTTTCCAGCAGCGCAGGATGGATGTAATCCAGATTTTCCAGCTCTGTGACCATCAACGGCGCATCGGCCAACATGTCCATGCGCCCGCTACGCACTTCATCCAGGGCCTGGGAGCGTTTACCGGCATAGAGCAGCTCGACCTTGATGCCCAACTCCCCCGCCACTTGTTGCAATAAATCAGCACTGGCGCCAATCAGGTGCTTAGGGTTTTGCGGGTCTTGCCACAGGTACGGCGGCGCGTCGGGACTGCCGGTCACGATCAGGCGCTCGCACTTGCCCGCGGCAAACGACAGCCCTGGCAATAGCGATAATCCCAGCAAGCCCCATACAAGGCGCAGATCCATGGCCAAACACTCCTCTCAATCCCGGATATGCCAACAAAAGCACAAAAAAAGCCCGACCAAAAGGCCGGGCTCTTTATAAGTCAAGCCGCCGGATTAGACCAGCTTCTCGAACTCAGGGATGGCTTCGAACAGGTCTGCCACCAGGCCGTAATCGGCCACCTGGAAGATCGGCGCTTCTTCGTCCTTGTTGATCGCCACGATCACCTTGGAGTCTTTCATGCCGGCCAGGTGCTGGATCGCGCCGGAGATACCGACGGCGATGTACAGCTGTGGCGCAACGATCTTGCCGGTCTGACCGACCTGCATGTCGTTGGGTACGAAACCTGCGTCAACCGCAGCGCGCGAAGCACCAACGGCGGCGCCCAGCTTGTCGGCCAGGGCGTACAGGTGTTTGAAGTTGTCACCGTTCTGCATGCCACGACCACCGGAAACGACGATCTTGGCAGCGGTCAGTTCCGGACGATCGGACTTGGCCAGTTCTTCGTTGACGAAGCTGGAAGTGCCGGCGTTGTGAATAGCGGCAACAGCTTCAACAGCGGCCGAACCACCTTCGGCAGCCACCGGGTCGAAACCGGTAGCCCGCACGGTGATCACTTTCACTGCAGCATTCGATTGCACAGTAGCGATGGCGTTACCGGCGTAGATCGGACGCTTGAAGGTATCGGCGCTTTCTACCGAGATGATCTCGGAGATCTGGTCAACGTCCAGCTGGGCGGCGACGCGCGGCAGGATGTTTTTGCCGTTGGAAGTGGCGGCAGCCAGGATGTGGCTGTAGCCCTTGCCCAACTCGGCTACCAGTGGAGCAACATTTTCCGGCAGCTGATGCGCGTAAGCAGCATTGTCAGCGTTCAGGACTTTGCTCACGCCAGCGATTTTCGCAGCGGCTTCAACCACGGCGCCAGCGCCCTGGCCTGCAACCAGAACGTGGATGTCGCCACCGATCTTGGCGGCAGCAGCAACGGTGTTCAGCGTGGCCGGGGCCAGCACTTTGTTGTCGTGTTCGGCGATTACCAAGATAGTCATGATTAGATTACCTTCGCTTCGTTTTTCAGTTTCTCGACCAGTTCAGCCACCGACTTGACCTTGATACCCGCGCTGCGTGCAGCTGGCGCTTCGACTTTCAGGGTCTTGTTGGTGGAGGCGGTGGAAACGCCCAAAGCGTCCGGAGTCAGCACTTCGAGAGGCTTCTTCTTGGCTTTCATGATGTTTGGCAGGGACGCGTAGCGCGGCTCGTTCAAACGCAGGTCGGTGGTGACGATGGCCGGCAGTTTCAGGGAAACCGTCTGCGCGCCGCCGTCGATTTCGCGGGTCACGGCAACTGTATCGCCGGACACTTCGACTTTCGACGCGAACGTGCCCTGACCGTAGCCGCTCAATGCCGCGAGCATCTGGCCAGTCTGGTTGTTGTCGCTGTCGATGGCTTGTTTACCGAGGATCACCAGCTGTGGCTGCTCCTTGTCGACCACGGCCTTGAGCAGCTTGGCCACGGCCAGGGAAGTCAGATCTTCAGCGGATTCGACGAGGATGGCGCGGTCGGCACCCAGAGCCAGCGCGGTGCGCAGTTGCTCTTGAGCGGTGGATGGGCCGATGGAGACGACGACGATTTCAGTCGCCACGCCTTTCTCTTTCAGACGTACGGCTTCTTCCACTGCGATTTCGCAGAACGGGTTCATCGACATCTTGACGTTGGCGAGGTCGACGCCGGAATTGTCCGCCTTGACGCGAACCTTGACGTTGTAATCCACAACGCGTTTGACAGCTACAAGAACCTTCATGGATTCCTCGTTACTCTCCGGTGAAAAGAAAGTCGCCTAGGCGAACCTGGCGGTTGATGCTCATCGGCGCAAGGGCACCTCTAAAAACGCTGGCAGATGTATCGGGTGAACCTTGCTCACGAGGCTGATGACCGTTCGTCAGTGGTGACCGACAAGTCATTCATTACCGTGGCGTGTAAACTGCGCGCGATACCTGCGCGGCGCTTCACCTTGTACTGCCATCGCCCTGTCTTTAGAGGTGCTCTTGAAACCTGTATTCAGCCTACGGCGAGCGCAAAACCGCCCGTATCTTGACCGGAACACCTATTCCGGTCAATACGGCAAAATGGCCAGTCATAAGCCGCGTGACTTTGATTTATCTGGCTTTGAGCCGATTCAAACAAACGTTTGTATTGGACGCTAAGAGTGGTGTAGATATAATGCGCCACCCAAAGAGAAAGGTGGTTCATCGATTGTCCTCTGTGCCGCACTATGGGGAATTCATGAATGCGACACCCAACCTCCAATTAGAAAAAAAACTGTTGAGCCTTGAGTAGGAGATAGCCTGTGGAACGCGAATACATGGAATTCGACGTGGTCATCGTCGGTGCCGGCCCCGCTGGCCTGTCCGCCGCCTGCCGTTTGAAGCAGAAGGCCGCCGAAGCCGGTAAGGAAATCAGCGTCTGCGTGGTCGAAAAAGGCTCCGAAGTCGGCGCTCATATCCTGTCCGGTGCCGTGTTCGAACCACGGGCCCTGAATGAACTGTTCCCGGACTGGAAAGAGCTCGGCGCGCCGCTGAACACGCCAGTCACCCGCGATGACATCTTCGTTCTGAAAAACGCTGACAGCGCGCAGAAGATTCCAGACCTCTTTGTGCCCAAGACCATGCACAACGAAGGTAACTACATCATCTCCCTGGGCAACCTGTGCCGCTGGCTGGCCCAGCAGGCCGAGAACCTGGGCGTGGAAATCTACCCGGGCTTCGCCGCTCAGGAAGCGCTGTTCGACGAGAACGGCGTGGTTCGCGGGATCATCACCGGCGATCTGGGCGTTGACCGCGAAGGCAATCCGAAGGAAGGCCTGTACACCCCAGGCATGGAACTGCGCGCCAAGTACACGCTGTTCGCCGAAGGTTGCCGCGGCCACATCGGCAAGCAGCTGATCAAGCGTTTCAACCTCGACAGCGAAGCCGATGCCCAGCATTACGGCATCGGCCTGAAAGAAATCTGGGAAATCGACCCGGCCAAACACCAGCCAGGCCTGGTGGTCCACACCGCCGGCTGGCCGCTGGACATCATGGGCACCGAGAACACCGGTGGCTCGTTCCTCTATCACCTGGAAAACAACCAGGTGGTGGTCGGTCTGATCGTCGATCTTTCCTACAGCAACACCTTCCTGTCGCCGTTCGACGAGTTCCAGCGCCTCAAGCATCACCCGGTGCTCAAGCAATACCTGGAAGGCGGCAAGCGCGTCAGCTACGGCGCTCGCGCCATCTGCAAAGGCGGCCTGAACTCGCTGCCGAAAATGGTCTTCAAGGGCGGCGCTCTGATCGGTTGCGACCTCGGCACCCTGAACTTCGCCAAGATCAAGGGCAGCCACACGGCGATGAAGTCCGGCATGCTCGCCGCTGACGCCGTGGCCGATGCGCTGTTCGCTGATCTGGACGGCACGCAAGAGCTGACTACTTACGTCGACGCCTTCAAGAAGAGCTGGCTCTACGACGAACTGTTCGCCAGCCGCAACTTCGGCCCGGCGATCCACAAGTTCGGCGCCATTGTCGGCGGTGGTTTCAACTGGATCGACCAGAACATCTTCGGCGGCAAACTGCCGTTCACTTTGCACGACACCAAGCCGGATTATGCGTGCCTGAAACTGGCGGCCGACTGCAAGAAGATCGACTACCCGAAACCGGACGGCAAGCTCAGCTTCGACAAGCTCAGCTCGGTGTTCATCTCCGGTACCAACCACGAAGAAGAGCAGCCGTGCCACCTGAAGCTGGCCGACGCGAGCATCCCGATCAGCAAGAACCTGCCGCTGTACGATGAACCTGCCCAACGTTACTGCCCGGCCGGCGTGTACGAAGTGGTCACCCAGGAAGACGGCGAGAAGCGCTTCCAGATCAACGCCCAGAACTGTGTTCACTGCAAGACCTGCGACATCAAGGACCCTGCACAGAACATCACCTGGGTGGCACCGGAAGGCGCCGGCGGCCCGACTTACCCGAACATGTAAGTCGATCGCTTGAACAACAAGGCTCCCTGAACGGGGGCCTTTTTGTTGCCCGCAATTCAAACGTCACCACAAGAACCTGTGGATCAGGCAGCGCGCTCATCCCCCGGATTACGCTCGAAGTAGCGCTTGTACTCACGGCTGAACTGCGACGTGCTCTGATACCCCACCCGATGCGCCACCTGGGCCACGCCCAATCCTTCGCCCTGCAGCAAGCGCTGGGCCTTGAGCAAGCGCAAACGCTTCAGATACTGCACTGGCGACAACAAAGTGCAGCGTTTGAAATGCTCATGAAACGTCGACGCGCTCATGTTCGCGCAACTGGCCAGGGCGTCGACGTTCAGCGGCTCGGTGTAATGGGCATGCAGATGGCTCAGGGAGGCCGCGATCCGGGCGAACTGCCCCTGTTGCTCCACCAGCGCCCGCAATACATCGGCTTGCGGCCCACGCAAGGCGACGAACAACAACTCACGCAATCGCGCCTGTCCCATAACCTGGCTCTCCAGCGGGTCGTGCAGACAGCGCAACAGCCGTTCAACACAACCACGCATCGCATCATCGAGCACCGCCGAAGTCATGGACTCTGGCGTCTGCGCCGCGATACAGCGCCCCGACGCCAGCCCCATGGCCAGCACCAACTCACCGAGCAACACCCGGTCAATGGCGATGGAAATGCCCAGCATCGGGCCATCGGGCGCGGAAAACGTCTCGCACTCGAACGGCACCGGCAGCGCTTGAATCAAATAATGCCCGGCGCCGTACTCCAGAGTACGCGACCCCAGATACGCCAACTTGCTGCCCTGGGCGATGATGACCAGGCTTGGCTCGTAGATTTGCGGGCCACGGGCCAAATCACAACTGGCCCGCAAAATCTGCACGCCCGGCAACGCGGTAGGCGTGAAACCATCGCGGGTGGTCAGCGGCTGGATCAGCGAAACCAGCGTGGCATTGGCATCGAGATGACGGGTCAACAACATGGAGAGCTCTTCACAAAAAAGTCGCGAAAAAAGGGATGAAAACATCATCGCAGGTCTGAACGCCAATGCGGCCAATCAACGGCGCATACCGGAGGATTAGGCATGACACCCGGAGGAATCGCCATGGCCGGTCACCCGTGCGGTGCCCAGAATGGCTCGCCTCACCTGTCACTGCTTTTGCGAGGTTCACTATGTACACCGCCATCGGATACGCCGCTCAGTCGCCCACCACTCCCCTCGCCCCGATGAAATTCGAACGCCGCAGTCAACGGCCCGACGACGTCGCAATCGAGATTCTCTACTGCGGCGTCTGCCATTCCGACATCCACCAGGCGCGCAACGAGTGGGGCATTGCGGTTTACCCGCTGATGCCCGGCCATGAGATCGTCGGCAAAGTGACCGCCGTCGGCGCGAACGTTACTAAACACAAAGTCGGCGATCTGGTCGGCGTCGGTTGCATGGTCGACTCGTGCCGCCATTGCGAAGCCTGCCAGGCCGATCTGGAGCAATACTGCCTCGAAGGCCCGACCATGACGTACGCCACCCCGGACCGGGTCGATGGCAGCAACACGATGGGCGGTTACTCCGACAGCATCGTGGTCAGCGAGCACTTTGTCGTGCGCATCCCCGAGAAGCTCGACCTGGCCAGCGCCGCGCCGATTCTATGTGCCGGCATCACCACCTACTCGCCGCTCAAGCACTACGGCGTGAAGGCCGGTGACAAGGTCGGGATTCTTGGCATGGGCGGTCTCGGTCACATGGGGATCAAGTTCGCCAAGGCGATGGGCGCTGAGGTGACCTTGTTCACCCGCTCGGCGAGCAAAGCTGAAGAAGGTCGTCGCCAAGGTGCGGACCACGTGATCGTGTCCACCGATGCCGAACAGATGAAGGCCGCCGCCGGACAATTCGACTTCCTGCTGGACACCATTCCGGTGCAACACGACCTCAACCCCTACCTCGATACCCTGCGTTTCGACGGCGTGCACATTCTGGTGGGCTTGATCGAGCCGATCGATCCGCCGGTGCATGCTGCCAAACTGGTATTGGGTCGTCGCATACTGGCCGGCTCACTGATCGGCGGCATCGCCGAAACCCAGGAAGTACTGGACTTCTGCGCCGAGCACGGCATCTCCTGCGACATCGAAATGCTCGACATCCGTCAGATCAACGAGGCTTACACCCGCATGATCGCCGGTGACGTGAAATACCGCTTCGTGATCGACATGGCGACGCTGAAACTCTAAACCTTCAGGCCCAATTCCGCCGACAGCCGGGCTGTGACCCCTTTGATCAGGGGAATCAGCTCGGCCATTTTTTCCAGTGGCATGTACGGCACGGTGCTGGCGATGCTGATGCCGGCGACAATGCGCTTGCTGGCATCGCGGATCGGCGCCGCCACGCAGCGAATCGACGGTTCGTTGTCCTCCAGGTCGAAGGCGTAGCCGCCGGCCACGTACTCGATCATGCGCTGCTGAAACTGTTCCCAGGATTGCTCCGGGTGCTGCGGCCAGAACTGATTTTTCCCACCCACCGGCAAGCTGATTTCATACAGCCGTTGCCATTCTTCCTGCGAGTCATCAAGCATCAGCGCCTTACCGATCCCGGTACGCGCCAACGGCATGCGATGGCCGACCCGCGAACGCATTTCCGGGCCATTGCGCCCCGGATTCTTGAGCAGGTACAGCACCTCGTCGCCTTCACGAATCGCCAGGTGAATGGTGTCGCCGGTCAACGCCGACAACTCATCCAGATACGGCCCGGCCAACGTCACCAGCGGCAGCTCTTCGCGCGCCTGAAAACCCAGCTCGATCAGTTTCGGCCCCAACAGATAGCCGACCTGCGGCACTACCCGCAGATAACGCTCGTCCACCAGGCAACTGGCCAGACGATGGGTGGTGCTGCGCGTCGTGCCGATCAGTCGGGCGATTTCCTTGAGATCGCGGGCGCCACTGGCCACCGCCTGCACCACACCCAGGCCACGAAGCAGTGTCTGGGTGCCGGTCGGCGCGGCGTCCTTGGCGATTTTTGGGGCGTCTTCCTGCATATCCAGCCTTTACCGTTGAGCGAGGGAACGGGCGGCATTATGGTCGCCGGACAGCTGCGACTACAACTTGATACGCTCGACCTTGCCCACCAGCAACACGTAGGACAACGCACCCAGCAACGCCAGAACAGAGATATAGGTGATCGCCGGGGCAAACGAATCACCGGAGGCAAGGAAACCGATGACGATCGGCGTGGTAATCGCCGCCAGGTTGCCGATGAAATTGAACACCCCACCGGTCAGTCCGAGCAAGCGCGCCGGGGCCAGGGTCGACACCAGCGACCAGGTGATCGAGGCCAGACCGTTACCGAAGAAGGCCAGCGCGAGAAAGGCGATCACCAGCGGCGTCGACTCGACGAAGTTGGCGCCGATGATCGAGGTGGAAATCAGCAGTCCGCCAATGATCGGTAACTTGCGAGCAAAGCCTACGGTGTAGCCGCGACGGATCAAAAAGTCCGAGAAGAACCCCGAACACAGCACGCCGACAAACGCTGCGAGAAACGGCAGTGACGCCAGCAAGCCAGACTTGATGAAGTCCATGCCGCGATATTTCACCAGGTAAGTCGGGAACCATGTCAGGAAGAACCATAAAGTCGAATTGAGGCAGAACTGGCCGAGGTAAATGCCCCACAACTTGCGCTTGCTCAGGACAACTCCGAGGTCGATCCAGCTGAATTTCGCCTTGGCCCTGGCGGCTTCGGCCTGAATATCCACCAACCCGCCGCCCTCGCGGATCAGCTCGATTTCCGCGTCATTGGCGCCCTTGAAATCCCGTGGTTCGCGATACACCGCGTACCAGATCACTGCCCAAAGGATGCCCACCACACCGGTGCTGACAAACACCATGTGCCAGCCATATTGGTGTTGCAGCCAGGCAAGCACCGGCGTCAGGAACGCCAGGCCGACGAACTGCCCGGAGGTGTAGAAACCGATGGCCGTGGCGCGTTCGCGCTCGGGGAACCAGGTTGTCACCACGCGGCTGTTGATCGGGTACGCCGGCGCTTCCAGGGCACCGACCGCCATGCGCAAAACGAACAATGCAATGAAACTGGCGGCGAAGCCGAGCATCACCGTGGCCAGCGACCACAGCAGTAATGCGACGCTATAGAGAATGCGCGGCGGCACCCGGTCCACCAGCCAGCCACCTGGGATCTGCATGGCGGCGTAGGTCCAGCCAAACGCGGAAAAAATCAACCCGACGTGGATCGGATCGATGCCTAGGTCGCTGGTCAGCGCCGGGGCGGCAATCGACAGGTTGCTGCGGTCCAGGTAGTTGATCACCACCGTGATGAACAACAGGACCATGATGAAAAAGCGCTTGCGACTGGGCGTCACCAACGACGCCTGCCCGGTGAGGATTTGCGGTTGCATGGGGGTGCCTCTTCTTATGTTTATTGAGGTCATGGTGTTTGATCGCTCCTACGCCCTGCGTGGGAACGATCACCGCGTGAGTATCACCACTCGGCAAAACTGCCATCGGCATGGCGCCAGATCGGATTGCGCCAGCGGTGGCCGACGGCGGCGCGTTCGATCACGTATTCCTCGTTGATCTCGATGCCCAGGCCCGGCCCATTGGGGATCTTCACGAAGCCTTTGTCGTAGTCGAACACCCGCGGGTCTTTCACGTAATCGAGCAGGTCATTGCTCTCGTTGTAATGGATGCCCAGGCTCTGTTCCTGAATGAACGCGTTGTAGCAAACCGCGTCCAGTTGCAGGCACGCCGCCAGGGCAATCGGCCCCAATGGGCAATGCAGCGCCAGCGCCACGTCGTAGGCTTCGGCCATGTTGGCGATCTTGCGGGTTTCGGTGATACCGCCCGCGTGGGACGCATCGGGCTGGATGATGTCGACGTAACCTTCGCTGAGCACACGCTTGAAATCCCAGCGCGAGAACAACCGCTCGCCAAGGGCAATCGGCGTGCTGGTCAGCGGCGCCAGTTCTTTCAGCGCTTCGTAGTTCTCACTGAGCACCGGCTCTTCGATGAACATCAGTTTGTACGGGTCGAGTTCCTTCATCAGCACCTTGGCCATCGGCTTGTGCACCCGACCATGGAAGTCCACACCGATGCCGACATTCGGGCCGACCGCATCGCGCACGGCGGCAACGTTGGCCAGCGCCTGGTCGACTTTCTCGAAGGAATCGAGGAATTGCAGCTCTTCGGTGCCGTTCATTTTCACCGCGGTGAAACCACGGCTGACCGCTTCTTTCGCGGCGCGAGCAGTGTCCGCCGGGCGATCACCACCGATCCACGAATAAACCCGGATCTTGTCCCGCACCTGGCCGCCCAGCAAATCGCTGACCGACACCCCCAGTGCCTTGCCCTTGATGTCCCACAACGCCTGGTCGATACCGGCCAGCGCGCTCATGTGGATCGCCCCGCCCCGGTAGAAGCCGCCACGGTAGAGCACGGTCCAGATGTCTTCGATGTTGCGTGGATCTTTACCGATCAGGTAGTCGGACAACTCCTCGACCGCAGCAGCGACGGTGTGCGCGCGGCCTTCGACCACGGGCTCGCCCCAACCGGTCACGCCCTCGTCGGTCTCGACCTTGAGGAAGCACCAGCGCGGCGGAACGATGAAGGTGGTGAGTTTGGTGATTTTCATCTCTATTGTCTCTCTTGTAGATGCAGCGCTCACAGCGCCAGAAAGTCTTAACGCAGAGCGTTCCATGCAGCGACATATGCCTTGGCGCGCACCGCTACTTCGTCAGCCGTCATGCCCGGTTTGAACAACCCGGAGCCGAGACCGAAACCTTTGACGCCGGCCTCGACAAACACCTGCATGTTGTCTGGCGTAATCCCGCCCACCGGCACCAGCACCGTCCCCGCCGGCAACACCGCCAGCCAGGCTTTCACTACGGCTGGGCCCATCTGCTCGGCCGGGAACATCTTCAGCACATCCGCCCCTTCGGCCAGGGCTGCAAAGGCTTCGGTCGGCGTCGCCACGCCCGGCGACAGGAACAGCCCTGCTGCCTTCGCCGCGCGCAACACCTTGGCATCGCTGTGGGGCATGACGATCACCTGCCCGCCCGCCGCTTTCACTTGCTCGACCTGTTCCGGCGTCAGCACCGTGCCCGCGCCGATCAGGCAATCGGCGGGTAATGTGCTGCGCAGGATGCGGATACTTTCGTACGGCTCGGGGGAATTAAGCGGCACTTCGATGACGCGAAATCCGGCTGAATACAGGACTTCGCCGACCGCTGCCGCCTCTTGCGGACGCAGGCCACGCAAGATCGCGATCAGACCGTTTTGTGCCAATGCTTGCTTGAGCATGTCAGACCTCCAGTCAGGTTTAACGGGATGGGTTTGCAGTGACCAGTCCGGCGGCGACCGCCAACTGCCACAAGCCGCGTTCGGTGGCCTGCTCGGCCAGGGTCACCCGGGCAAAACCGCAGGCGTCGAGCGCCCGGCTGTAGCGAGCACAGAGTTGGGCGTTGCCGATAAGGATGATCGAGGGCAGGTGCACGCTGTTGCGTCGACGCCGCTGAACATTGGCCAGGGCCGACAGTTCATGGCCGATCAGCAGGCCGGACAGATAGTCCGGCTGAGCGCTGGCGCTCAGCTCGCCGGTCAGCCCCAGACTGCGGGCACTGAACAATGTCGACAGCGGCCCGATCTCGCCATCCGCCGACAGCGCCACTTGCACGCCACGGTCAAACGCCTCGCCATCAAAAGACCCGCCGCGCTGCTGAGTGCGCCCCAGAATGCTGTGTTCGCTGAGCACGGCGAAGACTTCGCCGGTCATGAAGGTATCGAAATGCACGATGCAGCCGTCGGCCACTTGCACCCATTTCGAATGACTGCCCGGCAGGCCGATCAACAGATCCCTACCCGCCTCGCCCGGCAGATTCTGCAATACGCCGAGGACCTGGGTTTCCTCGCCACGCATGACGTTGGGCAAGTGCGAACGCTGAATCACACCCGGCACGATGTGCACATCGACACCGCGAAGACTGCGAACGGTTTGTAGGGAAGTTCCGAGATTGGCGACGTTCGCCGGCGTGTCGCAGTAAGCCGCTTCGCACCAGCCCTGAGCACTGCCAACCATGCCACAGGCAATCACCGGCACATCGGGCTGCACGTCGAGCCAGTCACCGCAAGCCTCATCGAAGGCCAGTTCAAAGCCGTCGGCGCATGCCTGACCGGCGATGGTTCGCGGCGTCCTGGGCAGCTGCATGATCCCGGACGACAGCGCACGCTGTTCCAGCACCTGGCCACCGAAGCCGAGTTTGTAAGCACGTAATGAGGTTGTCCCCCAATCGAGCGCGATCAATTGCGCCAGCATCGCTTCACCTGTTTTGTTTTTTGGACAGTGAGTGAACTGGACTATAAACCTGGACGTAGAAAAATCTCAATATATAAATATCAATCCCATATTATGGGATTTACAAATATAACTAGATTTTCTTCGCCAAAGCTCTGCAACGCAGTCTCACCCACCGCGTGGGTGAGACCGCCGAGATTGCGGATTTCAATCAGGGGTATACGTACTGGAAATCGGCCTTCGATGAGGGAAAGGCCGGGGTTTTCAAGATCACCGTGAGGCAGGCACTTGATGGTTTGATGAGCGGTAACTGGGAAGCGAGTGTGCAATAAGGCTGCTTGCTTTCTGACAAGAAGCCTAACCGTTCGCTATTACTCTTTAGCAGCTGCCTTCAACAGATCTGCTGTCGGCACGCGCATAACATTTGAGAAGTATGTTTTGTAACGAGTGGTATGAACTCTGAACGTGCACAACATGAACTCACGCTTATCGAGAATCTCACGCAGTGCTTGACCGGTGAGAATAGTCTCTTTCCCTTGCAGTTCCTCAGCCTCGCGGAAGAGGATCATTGAAATATAATGCTCACCTGAAGAGTCTTTCACAAATTCGACAGTCCCTCTTCCAGAGCGTTTTATGTAATGCCCGACGGAAAAGTCAAGATCATCTTCCAGCGCACATACCAATCCCTCACCGATCTTGGACTTGAACAAACCCAAAAGCTCTGTATCACTGGTAAACCTTATCTGATAGGAATTACCACTCGGTGAAGTTTCCACCTTCTCGTAATGAAGCGTCGCGATGGGTCTTCCGTGATTTGAAGAGCACGAAGCACACAACGCCATAAAAAGACAAAAAACAAAATTGCGCATAGTTATTTCTCTTTAAAGTAGCTGAGTATGGACTCCGCCAACAACTGGCGAGCAGACTTTCCACCGTCTAACGGCTTCGCGAACATAATGTTCGCATCTGCATGATTGACATCCACCCTGCCACTTACATTCGGACCCGACGTAATCTCCCATTGCTCACCGAAGTCCGCAACAAAGTCAGACACGTTCCGGTCTTTTACTTTTGCAGCTCGGACATTGATCCAGAATTCTGCTTTGGGTTTAGGAGTCAACCTGTAAATATTGGAAATGCCGTAGACAATTTTCCCTTCGCCCACCGGGTCCAGAGTAATCAACATCCTTATTTTGTACCCCTTATCCGTCAACACACTGGAGAGGTGTGCACCGTTCCAGCCACCCAGACTGTGTCCAACAATATAAACCGCTGTGGAGGTGTCAGGAATTTCACTCAGAACATTTTTTGCCAAATCTTCATCAGTTATAAATTTATTGTAGGCCATTGCCCGTACAGGGCACCGACAGAGATAGTTCAGAGCATCAGCATCCGCCAACACGTCGTCACGAACATAACTGACGTTCCAGTTAGGACCACTCAAGTAGTAACTTTCCTGATCCCCAGCCCCACCGATAAAAAAGATAAATATTTTCTTTACCGTAATGGCAACCTGCTTCACCGAAGTGTCTTTTGGGTCTGTCAGTGGATGATCGCAAACCTGTCTTTTCGGCAACGCTTCCTTCACTGCCGCGTTTTCACCTGGCATCCCCAATTACTCCACAAACAATTTAATGGTTTCAGCCAAATGCGAACTGACAGTATGGGTAAACCCGGACGCATCCGTGATGCCATGCTCTTCGCTGCCGTCCCCACGCTGAATGGTGTAGGGGTGATAGGGAACCGGCTCTCCAGTTGCCTCATTGACCACTTGCAACCTGTCCGTGAAATGCACCGGCATCGGCAACAACCCACTGAACGTGGCGCCTCCCCCGCTTTGCCCAATAATGACGGTGCCGGAGCCGCCAACCACCACGTTGCCATGCCCGCCCGTACTATCGAGCGTTGCAGCGTTGAGGCCATTGATAAATACCGTGCTGGAGACCGCGCCGGTGATCGGGCTGCCGCAGGCGGATTTATCGGTCATTCGGGCAGCGCCGAGGCCGTCGAAGAACACGTCCGGGGAGCCGGACACGATCGGGTTGGTGCCATGGCCCGGCAACGGGCACGCGGTCGGGTCGGTGACGCGCGCAGCGGGTTTTCCACTCAAGTCAAAGCTCCTTGCTTCTGAGGTTCAGGGTGAGGCTGATAGACATCAATGTCGGCCGCGGCGAAGCGCCAGCGGTTATCGACCGGGTCGAATAGCGCGTGACAATCGTCATGGCTGTCGGGAGATGAAACGTTGTGAAGGGTTTGCCAGGCCTCGGCGACTTGCCATTCCATATCCGCATCCGAGACGCTGTCGAAGTCATTGAGCCAAGCGTTGTAGTCGCGCAAGCCGATCCGGTTATAGGACGTTTGCAGCAGGCTGGTCATCTGCGGGCCGAAGTCGATGTAATGCTCTGCGGTCCATTGACCGACGTCGGAATAGACATACCAGCCCATGGGCAACAATGTGCCATCGTTCAATAACGATTGATCCGCCAGGACAACGAAGCCACAGCAGACGTGCAGCGTCAGCCAGCCCTGATGATCCTGGATCAACTGATTTGGATCGAATGTGCGAAGCGGGACAACGCGGTACTCCTCAAGACCGCGACTGCGCGCCATCAACTCGGCATCCAGACGCGAGACGAACGCCCGGATCGCCTTACCGCCCGTGCGATTGAGGGTGCAAAGGATGTCCACCGGCTGGCGATGGCGGTCGTCCGTGGAGCCGAGTTTTTTCACCAGGCCATACAAACGCATCGTCGCCCGAAGTCCGCTCATCGCCAGTCACTCATTGACGCGGCGAAGGCTCCACGGGCGTGGAGAAAGGGTGCCAAAGGCATTGCAAGTGTCGTCCGTGAGCGCGCAAAAGGCGCACAGAATGCCGGACTAGGGCGGTGCGGACAACCGATCCGTGTCAGATTGCCATCAATCGATCAGCCGCCCTCGGCAAACTCGCGTAACACCGACCCATCCATCCGGTAGCGCACCCACTCTTCCTGCGGTTGTGCGCCGAGGGATTTGTAGAATTCAATCGCCGGTTTATTCCAGTCCAGCACGCTCCATTCGAAACGGCCGCAGTCGTTGGCACAGGCGATTTTTGCCAGGTGGCGCAGCAAGGTTTTACCGGCGCCGCCGCCCCGTTGTTCAGGGGTGATGTAGAGGTCTTCGAGGTACAGGCAATTACTGCCCAGCCAGGTGGAATAGCTGAAGAAGAACACCGCGAAGCCGATCGGCAGGCCATCGCGCAGGCAGATCAGGCCATGGGCGGTGGCGCCTTCGCTGAACAGGCTGCGCTCGATGTCGGCGACGCTGGCGATGACTTCGTGGCGGGCACGTTCGAAGTCGGCCAGTTCAGTGATGAACGCGAGGATTTGCGGAGCATCGCTGGGGGTTGCCGGGCGGATTTCGATCGTCATGGACGTGCCTTGTCAAAAGTTGAAAACGCCATACTAAGTCCGCGCGCGGCGCTCGTCACATTTGAAATGATGGAGGGGGCCTTTGTGGCTAATGTCGATTCGCTAAGTAATCTCAGCCGTAACACACTCTCCGTAGCAGCTGCCGAGCCTGCGAGGCTGCGTTCGGCTGCAAAGCAGTCGTCAAACCAGAACTTGCGGTGCGTCAGGCAGACCGCGTCAGCCGGATTCACGACTGCTGCGCAGCCGAACGCAGCCTCGCAGGCTCGGCAGCTGCTACGGATTGCATTTACGGTTTAACTTACTGGCATTGGAGCAAGCTCCCTCGCCACAAAAGCGTTTTCATACTTAGGACATTTATGAGCACCGCTGCTTTCGCACCTCTGCAGAGTCTGGCTTCTGAACTGCTGCCCCATGCGCTGGAACCTGGCGAGGATGGCGCCCACGATTTGTCGCACTTGCAACGGGTATGGCACAACGTGCGCACGCTTCATGCTGAAGAAAGCGGTGATCTTGAAGTGCTGCTGGCCGCCGTGCTGTTGCACGATTGCGTGGCGGTGGAGAAGAACTCGCCGCTGCGTTCCCAGGCGTCACGGCTGGCGGCGCAGAAAGCGTCGACAGTGCTGACAGCCATGGATTGGCCTGACGCAAAAATCACCGCGGTCGTCCATGCCATTGAGGCCCATAGCTTCAGCGCCAACATCACACCCACGACCCTCGAAGCCCGAATCATCCAGGACGCCGACCGCCTCGACTCCCTTGGCATGCTCGGCGTGGCGCGTACTTTCTACATTGCCGGGAGCATGGGCAGCGCGCTGTACGACCCTGTGGACCCGGAGGCAAACGAGCGGGACTACGATGACAAACGCTTTTGCCTCGATCATTTCCAGACCAAATTGCTGCACCTGGCGGACGGCTTCCAAACGACCACCGGCCAGCGTCTGGCACAGGTTCGCCATCAACGCTTGAAGGGATTCATGGAGCTGTTCAAGGAAGAAATCGGCGTCGGCTGAGGAGCCAGAGCCACACCGCTCGTCGTTCATCAGGCACCAATCCCGGTCGGGGACGGACCAATATCGAGTAAGGGCTCGCCAATGCGAGCGAGGAGCAACACTCGTCCATCCCAACCAAGAGGTCACCATGAACGTCGATAAAAACCTGGAAAAAGAAGTCCTGACCCGCCTGCTGCATGCCCATCCAAGTGGCTTGGGCAAGGAGGTTCTGGACAATTACCGGGGGGAGAAAGTCGTGGCCAGCACCCTTGCGACGCTGCAGGAGCGTGGGCTGATCCAGCACGGTCATGTGATCTGCAACGAAGCCGGCGAGCACTCGCTGAACCTGCCGATCAAACTCAGCGCCGCTGGGGTTGAGGCGGCGCGCAAACTGGATAACTAACCGAGCAGGAGCTGGCGAAGCCTGCGCCAGCTCCTATCGCCAGGAGAAATCCCATGCCTCGTGGAAGCAAAGACAAATACACCGCCGAGCAGAAACGCAAGGCCGAACACATCGAAGAAAGCTACGAACGCAAAGGCGTGTCGAAAGATGAAGCCGAGGCCCGCGCCTGGGCGACGGTAAACAAGCAGTCGGGTGGCGGTGAGCGCGCCGGCGGCTCGGGACGCAAGAAACCGGCCGCTGCCAAGTCTGCCGATCGCAAGGAATCAGCCCGCCGTGCAGTCGCCACCCGTGAGGGCAAACCGCGCAACAGCAAGGCGTCACGCGATACCCAGACGGTGGACAGCCTGATGAGGGAAGCCCGGGCGAAGAAGATTCCGGGGCGCTCGAGCATGCGCAAGCAAGAGTTGATCGAGGCGTTGCGCAAGGCGGGTTGAAAGTCAGGATTAAGGGTGAATTTGAGGGCCGATGGCGGCTGATCAGGCGCTGAAAGTTTCGCGGATCAACGCGTCCACCTCCACCGCCCCCGGCGAAGTCGCCGGCCCCCAACGAGTGACCGCCAACGCCGCTGCCGCGTTCGCCCGCCGTGCCGCTTCAGCCGCCGACAAGCCCTGCGCCAACCCGGCCACAAACACCCCGGCATGGGCATCCCCCGCACCGTTGCTGTCGACGGCCGAGACCTTGAATCCCGGCACCTGCTGACGGTCGCCATGCTGGCTGATCCAGCAACCCTGCGGCCCATCGCGAACCACCATCAGGGCGTCCGTCGGCAACTGATCCGCCAAAATATTCAACGCCTCGGCAGTGTCCGACGCCCCGGTAAACCGAAGCGCCTCGACACGGTTGCTGGTCCACAGATCGATGCGCGGCAGCAAGGCCTTCATCAGCGGTGCGTCCGGCGAATCCACCAACGGTCCCGGATCGAATACCACTTTGATCCCGTCCGGCAACTCCAGCACCCAATCCACCAGCACCTGAGCCTTGCCGGCATGCAGCAGGCTGTAGCCGCTGACATAGACAAAGTCGCCCGCCTCGGCCGGCACACTCGCCAGGTCTTCGGCGGTCAATTCGCCTTCGGCACCGATGTAGGAAATGAACGTGCGTTCGGCCGAGGCTTCAGTCAGTGCGACACACAACCCGGTGTCGCGCTCAGCACGGTGAGCGATGCCGATCCGAATGCCTTCTGCCGTCATCGCCTCCCGGGCCAGATCACCAAAACGGCCATTGCCATGGCGCCCGAGGTAGACCACCGACAAGCCGTTCCGTCGGGCCGCGGCCATCACATTGAAACCGCCGCCAGCCTCGAAACGGGCGGATTGCGCCAGCGCGTCACCGCCCGAATGAGGCAATTTGTCCACGGCCATGACCAGGTCGATGATGACCTGGCCGGTGTGCAGCAGCCTAGACATGCGCAGGCTCGAGCAACGCGGTACGACGGTCCTTGGCGCCGCCGAGCACCCAGTAAATCCCGCCAGCCACCACGAACGTCACGATCCAGCCCAAGCCGTTGTGGCCCAGCCATGAGTCGGACAGGAAGCCCCGGAACCAGACATCTTGTTCAGTGGTGCCAATGGTGGTGAAGCTGAAACCCAACACAATCGCCACCGCCCACGCACCGAATGCACGCCACTCGACGCCGCCGCGATACCAGTAGGCGCTGCTCGGGCTGACGTCCAGCAGGTCCTTGGGGCTGTAGTAATGACGATGGATCAGGTCGACCACGAAGATCCCGACCCACGCCGTGATGGGCACCGCCAGCAAGGAAATGAAGGTAATGAACGGACCGTAGAAGCTCTCGGCGATCAGCATGAAATAGATCGAGCCGGCGAAGATCGCCACGATATCGACCACCACCGCGTACACGCGCTTGACCTTCAGGCCGAGGGTCAAGGTGGTCAGCCCGGCGGAGTACACCGACAGGTTGTTCGACAGCAGTAGCCCGCCGAACGCGGTGATCAGGTACGGCACCGCCATCCAGCTCGGCAGCATGTCGCGGATCGCGACAATCGGGTCAGTGGCCGAGGCCAGATCGTTGTTACCCACCGACAGCAGACCGCCAAGGGTGATCAGCAGCACCAGCGGAATCCCCGCACCGAACGCCGCCGACGCCACCAGGCGCACCGCTTTGACGCTGCGGTGCTGGTAGCGCGACATGTCTGCGCCGGCGTTGGCCCAGCCGATCCCGGTGCCGGCGGCCATGGTGCCGATGCCGATGATCATCGCGCTCAGCGGTGCTGGCGTGGCATTGAATACGGCGCTCCAATCGATGGTCGCGCAGAGGAAACCGCCGACCAGGATGTTCAGCGCACCGAACACATAGGTTGCCCATTTCTGGATCACCAGCAATGTGGCGTGGCCGAGGCCGGACACCGACAACGTCAGCAGCACGAAAATCGCGATGAACACCAGGGTCAGCAGCGGCGCGCTTTTGGCTTCCACCGGCGAGCCGAACAGTATCGAGCACAGCGACAGCAAGACGAACGCGGCGGTGGTGGTGTTGACGGTTTCCCAGCCCAGACGCGACATCAGCGAGACCAGCGTCGGGCCGATATTGCCGCGTACGCCGAAGATCGCTCGCGACAGCGTCAGGCTCGGTGCGCGACCACGACGACCGGCAATGGAGATGATCCCGACCACCGCGAAAGAGCCGGCGGCACCAAGGATCGCGACGATGATCGCTTGCCAGATCGCCAGGCCGCGAAAGGCCACCAGCGTGGCACCCAACGGCAAGCCGAGAATGGAAATGTTGGCCGCAAACCAGACCCAGAACAGTTGCAGCGGATGACCGTTGCACTCCCCCTCCGGCACCGGTTCGATGCCACGGGTTTCCAGTTGTCCGGCACTTTGCCCGGCGCTCGATGAACTCATGAAAAATGCTCCTTGCAATTATTTTGGTTGCGGGCGACTACCTTGTAGGAGCTGCCGAAGGCTGCGATCTTTTGATCTTCAGCGGTCATCAAGTCGCCGCAGATCAAGATCAAAAGATCGCAGCCTTCGGCAGCTCCTACGGGGGTTGTGCGTTCCTCAGCGTAGCGTGAGGAGTCCTTGCACCAACGGTTCCAACTCCAACGAGTTAACCGCTTTAACCTGCTCGATCATCGCCACCGGCCAACTCTCAAGCCCCAGACAGGCCCCGAGCATCGCGCCGAGCATGGCCGCGATAGTGTCGGTGTCACCGCCCAGGCTCGCGGCCATGCACAGCGCTTCGAAGGCCGTCATCTCGCCGATTGCCACTTGCTGGGCCAGCGCAAAAGACACCACCACCGATTCCTGTGAGGCCACCGAAGTGCCGATCACGTCGTACAGCAAATCCGCCAGCAACGCCTTGTCGCTGTCGATGCTCCGCGCCCAACTGATGCGCGAGGCAATCCGCCCGCCGGCGACCCAGTGGCCGTGACTTTCTGCCTGCTGCGCGAACTGCTGGCCAAGGTTCAACGCCTCGCCCAGGTCCATGCCGTTGATCCCGGCGGAAACTACTGCCGCCACCGCCGCCGCACTGGCAATCCCCAGCGTGGTGTTGTGGGTCACCTGACAGGCCTGCACCACGGCACGGATGAAACGCTCGGGATCGGCGACATCGGCCGCAATCCCCACCGGGGTGATGCGCATCGCCGCGCCATTGGTGGTGCCGTAGCGCCCGGCCTCTTCCAGCGAGTGGCCGGCGAGGATCATTTCGATCGCGCGTTTGGTCGAAGGGCCAAGCAAGTCTTGCGAGCCCTTGGCCTGCATCCCGGCTTCCCATTCGATCAATCGTTGGGCCAGTACCGCCGGTTCGATCCGGCCCTCGCTCTCGATCAACAACCGAGCGACCAGAATCGCCTGCTCGGTATCGTCGGTGATCGAACCTTTGGGCAAGTTCGCGGCAATCGGTTGATCGGGGCCGGCGTCTTGCAGATCGGTGATTTCAACGAAACGCGCCTTGATTTCGGCGCGGCTCAGGGATTGGGTCGGCATGCCCAGCGCATCGCCCAGGGCCAGTCCATAGAACGCGCCGAGGGCACGGTTGAGCGCGGTCATTTTGGAGTTCCAAACTGCAAATGCAGACGAAAGTGCACCGGATCGAGCAGGCTTTCGACCTGCTCCATAAAACGGTTCTGACGGTCGTAGGTGGTGCGCAGGGCCTTGAGAAATACCGTGCCGACCGGGCGCCCGAGCAGTTCGGCGTCTTCGGCGTTCAAGGGTTCAGCACCGATCCACTGATCGCCGTGCTCGCCGACATAGCCGTAGGCAGCCAACGTGATGGTCAGGGAGTTATCGATCAGCCCCACTCGCGGCAGGCCTTCCAGGCCTCCGGTCGCGGGCATCAACGCGCGTTCCAGAGACACCAGCGTGCCGTCGGTGGCGCGCCGGCGGCGGTCGAGGGTAACAAATTGATCGGTGCCGAAACGCGACAGCAGGTCAGGCCGAGTCACCGCCTCCAGCCGCAGCACTTCGGTATTGATCAACGCCCCGCTGTCCGCCAGCGCCTGGGCCCAGCCGCTGCTCTGATCGAGCACTACGCCGTCGTAAGTAACGATGGAACCGACTCCGCTTTGCGTGGCGATGTAGTGACGCCGTTTCAGTTCGGCCAGGGCTTCACGCAGCGTGCCGCGGCTGACCTTGAATTCTTGAGCCAACTGATGTTCACCCGGCAATAGCAAGCCGTCCTCCATGAGGCCGCTTTCGATGCGCCGGACAAGCTCATCGACTATCTGTTGTTTCTTGTCAAATCGTACCGGTCTAATCATGTACACCTCGGGTGTACTGTCATAGCTGAAACGGGTTAAGACGAGCAAGGAATTTTTTGTGGGGCGCGAAGATCGTTCCCATGCTCCGCGTGGGAATGCCTCATTGGACGCTCTGCGTCCGCTTCTGGGACGCTGAGCGTCCCGGGCTGCGTTCCCACGCAGAGCGTAGGAACGATCGGTGAAGGGAGGGCGTCAGCGTTGTTTCAGTCGGTCGATCACAACCGCCAGCAACAGGATCGAACCGCGAATCACGTACTGGTAAAACGTATCGATGTTCTTCAGGTTCATCGCATTCTCGATGATCGCCAGAATCAGCACCCCGGCAATCACATGCCGAATCATCCCGATCCCGCCGCTCAGCGACACCCCGCCCAACACGCAGGCCGAGATCACTGTCAGCTCGAAACCCTGGCCAATCATCGGCTGACCCGAGGTCATGCGCGACGCCAGAATCACCCCGGCCAATGCACCAATCACCCCGTGCACGGCGAAGATAATGATCTTGGTCCGGTCAACGTTGACCCCGGCCAGCAACGCCGCTTCCTGATTGCCGCCGATGGCCATGGTGTTGCGCCCGTAGGTGGTGTAATTCAACAACCAGCCGAAAAACAGGAAGCAAACGATGGTGATCAGAATCGGCACCGGCACACCGAACAACTGGCCATTACCGAAGACGAAAAACGACTCCTGGGACACGCCCACCGCTTTGCCGTTGGCAAAAATGTAAGCCAGACCACGAACGATCTGCATGGTCGCCAGCGTGGTAATCAACGCATTGACCCGCAGCTTGGCGATCACGATCCCGTTGATCAGCCCGACAATCAGCCCCATCACCAGCGCCGCACTGACGCCGAGGAACACGCTGTTGGTGTCGCGCATCACCACCGCCGCGACCACGCCGGCGCAGGCAATCACCGAGCCCACCGACAAGTCGAAGTGCCCCGACGCCAGGCAATACAACATGGTGCAGGCGGCAATTCCGGTGGT
Source organism: Pseudomonas sp. B21-019 (assembly GCF_024749225.1). Classification (NCBI taxonomy): domain Bacteria; kingdom Pseudomonadati; phylum Pseudomonadota; class Gammaproteobacteria; order Pseudomonadales; family Pseudomonadaceae; genus Pseudomonas; species Pseudomonas sp. B21-019. The sequence goes on along the minus strand of NZ_CP087193.1, from coordinate 1,678,270 downwards.
GGAAATCGCCAGGCCCAGACCGCGCATGTTCAGCGGCGACAGGAAGTTGTCGATCAGCAAGGTGCAGAGCACGAAGATCCCGACGGCCGCCAGCAGCATTACCCAGTCATCGAGAAAGCGTCGCAGGTCCAGCGGTTTACGCGGGGTTGGCAGAGCATTGTTTTGGATGGTCATAGTCACCTCTCAGTTCGCCACGTCGGCAGCGCGTTGGCGTGGCAAAGCCAGTTGCAGCAGGTTGGATTCATTGGCTTGTTCGCGGGCCAGTTCGCCGCGCATCGTGCCTTCGCAGAGCACCAGGATGCGGTCGGAAATGCCCATGACTTCCATCAGGTCGCTGGACACCACTATCACCGCGATGCCGCTGGCGGCCAGGTTATGAATGATCTGGTAAATCTCGGCTTTGGCGCCGATGTCGATGCCGCGTGTAGGCTCATCGAGCAGCAGGATTTTCATCGGCATCGACAGCCAGCGACCGAGAATCGCCTTCTGCTGATTGCCGCCGGACAGGTACATGATTTTCTGCGCCGCGTTGGGCGTCTTCACCTTCAGCGCCTTGATCTGCTTGTCGGCGTTGCCCTTTTCCCACAGCCCGCGCAACAGGCAACCGAAGGTGGAATGAGCGCCGCGGGCGCTGATGTTGATGTTCTCGGCGACGCTTGCGAGCGGCAGGATGCCCTCCTTCTTGCGGTCCTCGGGGCACAGCAGAATCCCCGCCGCAATGGCATCGCGCGGTGAACGCAGTTTCAGTTCATGTCCACGCAACTCCAGGCGTCCGGCCGTGTTGCGGGTAAGTCCGCTGAGCATGCGAAACAGCTCGGTGCGGCCCGCGCCAACCAAGCCGAACAGACCCAGAATCTCGCCCTTGTGCACCTCGAAACTCACCGGTTCACGCAAACCCGGCCCCAGTAAACCGTCAACCTTGAGCGCCACCGCACCACGCGGGCGGCTGCGGTAATCGTAGATATCCTGAATGTCGCGACCGACCATGCACGTCACCAACTGGTCATGGGTCAGCGCGCTCATGTCCTCGAAGGTGCGCACGAAGCGACCGTCCTTGAACACCGTTACCGCGTTGCAGATGCGGAAGACCTCTTCCATTCGATGGGAGACGTAGAGCACCACTTTGCCTTCGTCGCGCAGACGACCGATGATCGCCATCAAGCGATCGATCTCCCGCGCCGACAGGCTGCTGGTGGGTTCGTCGAACGCAATCACATGCGCGCCACGGGACAACGCCTTGGCGATTTCCACCAATTGCCGCTGGCCGAGGGACAAGCGCCCGACTTTCTCTTGCGGATCGATTTCATCGGCCAGGCCTTTGAGGCAGGCCAGTGCCCGTTGCCGCAAAACGCCGCGATTGATCAGGCCGAAACTTGCCGGCAGATGCCCGAGAAACAGGTTCTCGGCCACGGTCATTTCCGGCACCAGGTGCAGCTCCTGATGGATCACCGCAACCCCGCTGCCAATGCTGTCGGCAGTGGACTTGAAGACCCTCGTCTGTTCGCCGATCCGCAGGTCGCCGCTGCTCGGCGTGTAAGCACCGCCGAGGATCTTCAGCAGCGTGGATTTACCGGCGCCGTTCTCGCCCATCAAGGCGTGAACCTGCCCCGGATGCGCGACGAAGCTGATGCCGTCCAGCGCCTTCACCCCGGGAAAGGTTTTGCCGATCCCGTTGAAGCGCAGGCTGCCGCCAATGCGCTGTTCATCTGTTTGTACGTGTGCGTGCATAACCCACCTCATCACACCGATCAGGCGGCCCCGTCGCCGGGGCCGCCAATGAAATCAACCGACCCTCAATTCCACAGGCCGATCTTTTCCAGTTCCTGCTTGAAGTTGTCGCGCGTGATCAGCGTCACGTCGTCCATGGCGGTGTATTTCGGCGGTTCTTTGCCGGTGGTGACCCACTCGTGCATCATGCTGGCGGTGTTGTAGCCCTCGATGTGCGGGCTCGGCAGCATCGAGCCGAAGAAGCCGCTGTTGGCTTTCTTCAATTCGCCGATGGCATCGGTGCCGTTGATGCCGATACCGATTACGTTGGCGGCGGCAAAACCGGCGCTTTCGGTGGCGCGCACGCCGCCCAGCACGGTGTTGTCGTTCATCCCGCCGATGATCAGGTTTTTCGCCCCGCTCGGGAGCTTCACCAACGCCGAGTTGGTGGCGTCCATGCTGCCAGGTACGTCGAGGGTTTTCAGGGCCGAGAACAGAATGTGGTCTTTCGGCATCCCGGCGTCTTCCAGGGCTTTAACCGAACCGTCGGTGCGTTTCTTGCCGGTGTCGAGTTCGTTGAAGGTGTTGATCACCGCATAGGTCTGTTTCCAGTCCCAGCCGCGCTTCTTCGCTTCGGCAGCCATCGCGGCGCCTTGCTTCTGGCCGACTTCGAAGGCCGCCATGCCGAGGTACGGCACGTCTTCCATGAACTTGCCACCGGCATCGACGAAACGGTCATCGACAGCGATCACTTTCAAACCGTTGAGCTTGGCCTTGGCCATGATCGCAGGGCCGAGGGAGACGTCCGGCGGGCAGATCACGAAGCCCTTGGCGCCGTTCGCCGCCAGGCTGTCGATGGCCGAAAGGGTTTTCTCGCCATCAGGCACAGCGATCTTGATGACGGTGAAGCCCTTGTCCTTGGCGGCCTTTTCAGCGAAGGCCCACTCGGTCTGGAACCAGGGCTCTTCGGCCTGCTTGACCAGAAAACCGATCTTCACTTCCTCAGCCGCCAGCAATGTACTGCTCAGGCTGACCGCGGTGACCGCCAAAGCGGCACAGCACAGGGAACGGATCCCACGACGACGTTTCATAAGCTGACTCCTTGTTATTTTTTTTGAGTGTTAGTTGAAAGCCAATACAGCAGTCGAAGCACGCAGCAAATAGTCATATCGTATGATGATTGGATTTCAGACGTAGTTTCGCGTCTGAAATCCGCATTACTCAGTCGTGGTACATGACCGAACGACCACCATCGATAGTGATGCACGAAGCGTTGATGAATGGCGCCTCATCACTGGCCAGGAACACGGCGGTCATCGCCACTTCAATCGGCTGACCGATGCGTCGCGGTGGATGCAGATCGAAGGCGCGCTGACGTTCGGCCTGGGGGTCGGCAAAACCGTTCCAGTAATCGACGTTCAGTTGGGTTTCGATGTAGCCCGGCGCGATAGCGTTGACCCGAATGCCCTTGGGGGCGTATTCGATGCCCAAGGCGCGGGTCAGCCCGAGCAAGCCATGCTTGGCCACCGGGTACGGGAAGCAGCCGGGAATGATGTGAGAGGAATGGGTCGAGGCGATGTTGATGATGCTGCCGATGCCCTGCTCGATCATCTGCGGCAATACGGCTTTGCAGCCATACCAGGCGCCGTCCAGGTCGATGGCAAAGCAACGATGCCAGTCGTCCTCGGTCATTTGCAGCGGATCGCGGAACACGTTGACCCCGGCGCAGTTGACCAGCACGTCGATGCGGCCGTGAAGCTCAATGGCCAACTTGGCCATGGCGTGCAGGTCTTGCTGGCGCGATACGTCGGCCTTGATCGCCACGACATCCGCGCCTTGTTCACGCCAGTGCGCCGCGACCTTTTCGACTTTCTCGGCCTGGATATCGCTGATGACCAGCTTGGCTTGCTGGGACGCAAAGGTCGCGACAATCGCTTCGCCGATCCCCTGAGCGGCGCCGGTCAACAGCACGACCTTGTTTTTCAGGCGCTCACCCTTGGGCGGTTCGGGCACCGGTGGCAAGGAAAGGGGCTCAGCCATGGATCAACACTCCTGTTTTAAAACACGACGAAAACCAGACATCTGTCGATGTCCGGTCAAAAGGCTTTTGGGAATAGGCAGGCAGGCGCGACAACGCCCGGGCGCCGGGGCGGCCTGAAGCACTGTCGCCCCAAGGGAGGACGGTGGAATATCGCTGCATCACTTCACCTGTTTTGTTTTTTTAAGTGTGAGTGCGTGTAACTGATGGGGCCGACTATAAACCTGGCCACCAACAAATCTCAATATATAATTTTACATCCCATATTTTGGGATTTAGCCCGCAAACCTCTGACAAGACTTTCCGGGCACATCAACTCGAACCGATAGCAACGCGCCGTCCAACGGGTGGTTGAGCGGACTCGCCGCACTGGTGATGTACAGGGTTTTGAAGTCTTCGCCACCAAACACGCAACTGGTGGGGCGACTGACAGGCAGTTCGATCACCCGATCGACATGACCGTCCGGGGTCAGCCTGAGCAGGCAACTGCCGTCCCAGCGGGCGTTCCAGATATAGCCCTCGGCATCCATCGCCGAGCCGTCGGGGCCACCCCGTTCGTGGGGGCCAAACCAGACGCAGGCGGTGTCGAGGTTGCCGTCGGTATGGATGAAATGTTGGTACAACGTGCCGTCGAGGCTGTCGGCGAAATACAGGGTCGTGCCGTCGTCGCTCCATAGCAATGTGTTGGGGATGCCGAGCCCTCGAAGCAGCGGCGTGACCCGAGCATCGCGGTCGATGCGAAACAGGCCACCGGAGCGGCGCACGATGGGCAAGTCTTCGCCCTGCTCGCCAATGTTGTTCTGCATGGTGCCCAGCCAGAGCCGGCCCAAGGCATCGCAGCGGGCTTCGTTGGCGCGATTACCGGGTTGCGGATCGGCCACACAGAGCAAGGTCAGCCGAGGTTCCAGGCCGGGAGAGTTCAAGTCCAGCCGATAAACCCCACTGCTCAATGTCACCAGGGCATCGCCGCTTTCGCAGGGGATGAACGCAGACACGTGTTCCGGCATCTGCCAGATTTCCACATTGGCGCCGATCAATCGCAGCGCCTGCTGGCCGGCGATATCGACCCAGTACAGCGCCTGGGTCGGTGCGTCCCAGAACGGACCTTCACCGAGTCGCGCCCGGTGCTCCGTAACCGCAGTCCACGTCATGAAACCTCCTTTTTTATTGCTTTTATCTGGGAGCGAGCCTGGTCAGCTTGCCTTCTTGTCGGCCATGACTTGGGGGTAAAACCGTTTGATCGCCAGGTCGGCGTTATCGATCAGGGTCATGCAGGCCCACACACCCCGCGCGGCATCCCGGGCGGCGATGGCGTCGGCCATGTCTTTGTGAATCGGCAAGGTACGGCGCAGTTCATCCGGGTCGGCGGCAGACACTTCGAAAGACACCGCCAGCAGCGCGCCTAGGGCCGGGACCATTTGTTCGATGAATTGATTGTGGCTGGCGGCGAGGATGCACTCGTGGAAGAACTGGTCGGCGCGGTTGTAATCGATGCCGCTGTCTACGGCTCGTTCCAGCGCGTTGTAGGCCTGAAGCACGGCTTGCACTTGTTCCACCGTCGCGCGCTCGCAAGCCCAACGCACCGCCATCGGTTCGATGGTGCGGCGCAGGTCAAGCAAGTCGTCGACGAAGTTTTCCGGCAAACCGCTGCGCGACAGCCAGCCGACGACTTGTGGATCGAAGAGGTTCCAGCGCCGTACCGGCAACACCCGCGTGCCGACCTTCGGCCCGACTTCGAGCATGCCTTTGGCCACCAGGGTTTTGATCGCTTCGCGGATGACCGTACGGCTGACCCCAAGCTGCTCGCCCAGGTCGGCTTCAACCTTGATGGTTTGACCGGGTTTCACCTGGCCGGCGGCAATCCAGCACCCTAGCCAATCAACTGTCGACGCGTGAAAACTGCTGGACATGGGTACCTCACCGCCCGGTGAAAAAAGCGAAACGATACGAAAGCCGTTCGTGATGGATGCACACGCTAATCATCATATGATTGGGTGTCAATTGGATTTTTCAGGTGTCCTTGAAAATAACGACTTGCCTGCCTTGATCGAAGGGATTTGAACCCTCCCGCTTTGTAAACTACGGTTAGCCCGCAACAGATCAGGCAGCTTCACCAAAATCCACTATCGACAGGTATGAACATGGACATGGATGCGTCTACGAAATACCCCATTGTGTTGGTTCACGGTCTTTTCGGCTTCGACAGAATCGCCGGTTATCCGTATTTCTTCGAAATCGAGGAAGCCCTGGAGCGCGCAGGTGCCCAGGTGTTTGCCGTGAATATTCCAACCGTTAACGGCAATGAAGAACGCGGCGAAAAACTGCTCGAACACGTCAACCGTATTTTGCGGGAAACGGGAGCCGCCAAGGTCAATCTGATCGGTCATAGCCAAGGCCCGCTGGCCGCACGCTACGTCGCGGCCCTGTACCCGGAAAAGGTTGCGTCGGTCACCTCGGTCAGTTGCCCTAACCACGGCTCCGAGATTGCCGACCAACTGCACAAGGCACTGACACCCGGAGAGTTGCCCGAAGCGTTGGTACTGGCTCTGCTGGGCGCAGTCGGCACCTTCATATCGTTGATCAGCGGCCACCCGGAAAATCCTGTCGACCCTCAAGCGGCGTTCGAATCGCTGACCAGCGCAGGCCTGGCCGCCTTCAACCGCAAATATCCGCAAGGGCTGCCAAAGGTTTGGGGTGGTGAAGGCAAAGAAATTGAAAACGGCGTGCATTACTACTCCTGGAGCGGGATCGTGCAGAACTTTCAAAGCCTGCAACTCCTCGACCCGACCCATTTGAACTGTAAAGTGCTGTCGCAGTTATTTTATAAAGAGAAGCACGCCAATGATGGGCTGGTCGGCCGCTACAGCTCTCATTTGGGCAAAGTGATCCGCTCGGATTACCCCATGGACCATTTCGACGCAGTCAATCAGATGGCCGGCATCAACAGCTGGAACGTGAGCCCGGTGATGCTCTACCTTGAACATGCCGCCCGGCTCAAGAGCAAGGGTTTGTAAGCCCATAAAAAAACGGCCCGTTGCAATAACGGGCCGTTTGGTTTCCAGCGCTCAGCCCGTTACGGCTCAAGTCCGATCGGGAAAAACTCGCCACCGCTCCAGACGCCGAGCCAGCTCTGCCCGTCAAGCTCACGGCTCACCGCCAACTCTACCAATTGGTAGAACACATTGCGGTGAATCAGCGCTTCAAGGTTGCTGCGCACATGCACGTACGGCGCGGGCTCCTGAGTCACCGGGTCGATCACCACACGCATGGGGTGCTCGACACCGGCATCGGTGGTTTCATCGACGTTGGTGGTAAAGCGCAAGACCTGAGCCTCACCCTCGCCTTCGACTTCCACGGCTATCGCCACGAACGGTGCGTCGTCGACCTTGATGCCGACCTTTTCGACTGGAGTAATCAGAAAGTAATCATCGCCGTCGCGGCGAATGATGGTGGAGAACAGCTTGACCATCGGCTTGCGCCCGATCGGCGTGCCCAGGTAATACCAGGTGCCGTCGCGGGCGATGCGCATGTCGATGTCGCCACAGAAGTCGGGGTTCCACAAGTGGACCGGTGGCAAGCCTTTGGTTTTGGGGATTTGTCCCAATAGGTCATTGGCTTTTTGCGGGCCACTCATGGCGTTCTCCTTTGAATTACTGGTCGCTGATCCCCAGCAGGCTACGAGCGTATTGCTCAAGCGGCGGGCCCAGCAGATCTTCTGGCTTGTTATCGTGGAACGTCAGTAAACCGCCACGACTCTTGATACGTGCAGTATCGATCAAATACTGGGTGCTGGTCTCGATCAACATGATCTGAATGACGCCACTGTCGATCCCGAGGCGATCCGAGCGTTCCTGATCGATCAATTCGTCCGTGTTGCCGATGCGGTCGTCGGCCTTGGCAAAACGTGTATAGAGCAGGTAGTGAGCACCGGCGGCACGGGCTTCGCCCATGGCGGCGTCGAGGCCTTCCGGCGCGCGGGCACGGCGGACCATCGGGAAATATTCGATAAAGCCGTTGAAGGCTTCTTCGGCCACCACGTTAGGTCGCGGATAAGCAGTACCCGGCGGCGCGAAGGCGCCCTGGGCGATGTAGATGAACGAATCTGGCTGAATGCGGATGTTATTCACGCGACGGCTGTCGCTGTGGTCCAGCAGCCCCGCGTCGCTCATGTGGTAGCGAGTTCCTTCGGCCATATCGCTGACATTCATGCAGCCACCAAGCGCCAAAACGGCCAGCAGCAAAACCAGGCTACGCATCCTATCCCTCCAGAAGCCGGTGACGGAAAACCGGCGAATGGCCATGGGATGCAGCTTCCGCGCCAGCTCAGGTCATGTGCATTTTCAGTCTGAACAGACCTGTGGCGAGGGAGCTTGCTCCCGTTCGGCTGCGCAGCAGTCGTAAGTTCCAGGGAATGCGGAGTGTTTGATAATTTTAGGGCCGCTTCGCGCCCCAGCGGGAGCAAGCTCCCTCGCCACAGCAGCGCCCTTCACCGCAAGGCCCGTTCAGCCGCCGATGATTTTCATGATGGTCGCGCCACCGGAGAACGCCACTTCCTGCTTGTCCCCCAGAGCCTTCACCAGCAGTCGCTGCAACGCCGGCAATGCCTGGTGACGAGGTTTGTCCAGCAGATCGCCGACATAGTGGCGATTGCTCGACGACAGGCAGCCATGCAGCCAGCCAGTGGACGACAAGCGCAGACGCGAGCAGGTACGGCAGAACGGGACGCTTTCGTTGGCGATCACACCGAAGTGGCCCTGCCCCGGGATCTCGTAGCGCACCGCCGTGGCATCGACCGGCGCGTCGGCCTGCAGGTATTCGTAGTGTTCGCCGATCAGGCTCAGCAATTGCTGAAGGCTGACGAACTGTTGCAGGAAGGCGTTGGAGTCGCTGGCCAGGTGGCCCATGCGCATCAACTCGATGAAGCGCAGCTCGTAGCCGCGTTCCAGGCAGTAATCGAGCAGTGGCATCACCTGATCGAGGTTTTGCCCACGCAGCGGCACCATATTGACCTTGATCTTCATGCCGGCTGCCGCGGCCTGGGCCATGCCGTCGAGCACGGTCGCCAGATCGCCGCCGCGGGCAATGCTGCGGAAAGCCCCGGCGTCCAGGGTATCGAGGGAAACGTTGATGCGCCGAATGCCGGCATCCACCAGCAGCGGCAGCTTCTTCGCCAACAACTGGCCATTGGTGGTCAGGCTGATGTCCGCCAGGCCCATCTGCCCGACGGCGGTCATGAAGGCTTCGAGTTTGGGGCTGACCAGTGGCTCGCCACCGGTAATGCGCAGGCGCTCGATGCCGGCTGCTTCGATCAGATAGGCCACGCCGCGTGCCATCGCCTCGGCCGACAACTCATCCTGCGCAGCCACCAGTCGCTTGCCGTTGGGCACGCAGTAGGTACAGGCGTAGTTGCAGGCGGAGGTCAGACTGATCCGCAAATTGCGAAAACGCCTGCCTTGACGGTCAACGATCATGGATCACTCCGGCGAAAGAAGATTCGAACGCGCAAAACTTGACTCACAAATCAAGTTTTAGCAAGCCCTATGCCTGAGTATATTCCTGCGGTACTGCGCCACGTAGCTAAATCATGGCTCATGGCGCAATTAGACAACTGGATGGCTCAGCTGCTCGGAGTGTCGGTATCGCGCTTGCGTTTGTTGCCCATGCGCACGCCGATGTCCATCAGGAACTGGAAGAAACCTTCCTGATCTTCCAGCACATTGCTCCAGAACGGCGAGTGATACAGCGCCACGGCGCCATGCACCAGCGCCCAGGCTGCGCAGTAATGGAAGTAAGGCGGCACGTCTTCGAGCTTGCCTTCGCTGATCCGGCCCTTGATCAGCAGGGTCAGGCGTTCGAAGTTCGAGGCGCGGATCTTATGCAGTTCCTCGACCATCTCCGGCACCTGGTTGCCCTTGACCACCTTTTCTTCCAGGCGATCGAACAACCGATAGCGTTGCGGATCGCGCATGCGGAATTCGAAGTAGGCCCGGGACAGGGCTTCCTTGTCCTTATCGACATCGGCGGAATGCAACAGCTCGTTCAAATCGCGCTCGTAATCGAGCATCAGACGCAGGTAGATCTCCGCCTTGGATTTGAAGTGCTTGTAGATCGTGCCTTTGCCGATACCTACGGCATCAGCAATCATCTCGACGGTGACACTGTCTTCACCTTGATCGAGGAACAGCTTGAGCGCGGTATCGAGAATTTCTTGCTCGCGGCGACGAAACTCACGGACCTTACGAGGTTCTTTATGCATAAGAAAAGGTCTGTAGGGGTCAAAATTCGAAGCCGCGTATTATGCCTAACTTGCGCCAAAATGCACGGATCATCCGACCATATATGTGTTTCTTGATGAATTCACGCGACCTCGCCGGTTGATGAGAACTCAACCGAAGCGCACGTATTCCAAATTTGTTTAAAAACCCGACCAACCAAACTGGACTCGGCGCGATACTGATCAATACTTCAACTGTCGGCGAGGCATCTCCCCCAAGTGTCGCGCCGATGAAGGTACCAAAGGATTGCGTGCCTTTGTTTTACTCCTAATGGTCTTAACCCGGATTCACCCCCCAGAACCCGGGTTTTTTTTGCCTGCGATTTGAGAGCAAAGCCCGCCACAGGTTGCGACTTTTTCCAACGTTACGCCGATGCCCTGACGTGCGCCAACGGAAATAACCGCTTGAAATTCTCGGTAGTCTGCTCGGCAAATCGCTCGTAGCGCTCGCCTCGCAACATTGCCAGAAATTCCGCTACCTCACGCACGTACTGCGGCAGGTTCGGTTTGCCGCGATACGGGATCGGCGCCAGGTACGGCGAGTCGGTTTCCACCAGCAAGCGGTCGGCCGGCACTTTGCTGGCCACATCGCGCAAGGCATCGGCATTGCGAAAAGTGACAATACCGGACAGGGAAATGTAATAACCCATATCCAGCGCAGCCTTGGCCATGTCCCAGTCTTCGGTGAAGCAATGCAGCACGCCTGCTTGGGGCAGCGCCGCCTCACGCAGCAGTTCGAGGGTGTCGGCCCGGGCGCCACGGGTGTGGATGATGACCGGTTTGCCGGTCTGTTGCGCCGCTTGCAGGTGCAGACGGAACGACTCCTGCTGCAACTCTGCCGCTTCCGGTTCGTAGTGGTAATCCAGGCCGGTTTCCCCGATCGCCACCACCCGCGGATGATTGAGTTCGCGCAACAGCCAATCCAGCGCCGGAGCGGCACCCGGCTGTACGTCCAGAGGATGCACGCCAACCGAACAATCGACATCGTCGTAGCGCTCGGCCAGGGCTTTGACGTCGGCGGCGTTGTCGACGCTGACGCCAATGCACAGAAAGTGCCCTACTCCCCTCTGACGGGCCGCGTCGAGCGCGGCATCCAGGGAGCCGTCGTGGGCGGTGAGGTCGAGGCGATCAAGGTGACAATGGGAATCTACAAGCATAAAAGGGCTGCAACTTACATCGTATGAGTGGGACGGTCGGACTTCAGGGCTCCGGCCAGATGGGTTTCGATTCGACTGCGCGCGGTGTCATCGCCTTCGTTGAATTGCACGCCGACTCCAGCGGCGCGGTTGCCTTGGGCACCTTTAGGGGTAATCCAGGTGACCTTGCCGGCGACCGGGATCTTTTCCGGTTCGTCCATCAGGTGCAGCAGCATGAAAACCTCATCACCCAACTTGTAGCTCTTGTTGGTCGGGATAAACAGGCCACCGTTCTTGATGAATGGCATGTAGGCCGCGTAGAGCACGGACCTGTCCTTGATGGTCAAGGACAAAATGCCATTGCGCGGCCCCGGACTGATGGGTTCGTTCATGCTGACCTCCACTGTCTGATGATCAGAGTCTAGTGTCCTGTCTCACAAATACGTTCCTTTTTTGACGAGTGTCTGTTGTCGTCAAGCAAGGCGCCGCGACGAGTCATAGCCCGCTATGGCGAGGAGCGGCAACGCAGCATGACGGCAACAGACGCCGTCAAAAAGGAACAGTATTTGCGAGACAGGATACTCAAAGTCACTTCTGGGTAGGCAAGGATACCCATTGCACCAACAGCGCCTCCAGCAACAGCGCCGGATTGAGGTTGGCCTTGCTCATCACTTTCTGGCGCTGGGCGAGAATCCAGTCCTGGATATTCAGGACTTTATCCTGAGCGGCTTTTTGCGCCAGGTATTGAATCACCTTGCGCATATCCGCCAGCCCTAGCCCTGCTTCATCCTGAGTCAACTGATACCGCAAGATCAGGCTCGACCAGTCGCAGAACCAGTCGAACAGCAGCAACATGGGAATGGTTTTCCATTCCTCGGCCAGTTGCGTCGGTGATTGCTGCTGCTTGAGCAACTTCTTCACGCCCTCGACCACCAGCGCCCGCTGCTCGCGCACGCCCTGGGCCTGCAATTTGACCGCGGCCAATGGCGAACCGGCAGCAAGGGTCAGCAGTTCAATGCGCTCGTCTTCCGAGCAGTCCGGCAACGTCTTGGCCAGCCACGCCAGGCTCATGGCTTCGCTCGGTAACGGACAAGCCTGCTGTACGCAACGGCTCTTGATAGTCGGCAGCAGACGACTGGTCTGGTGGCTGACCAGCAGCAGCACGGTGTCGCCGGACGGCTCTTCAAGGCTTTTGAGCAGGGCGTTGGCGGCGTTGATGTTCATCGACTCGACCGGCTCGATCAGCACCACTTTGCGACCGCCCATCTGCGAGGTCTGAACCACGAAGCTGACCAGGTCACGCACCTGATCGACCTTGATCGCCTTGTCCGCTTCTTCCGGCTCCAGAATGTAGTTGTCGGGATGACTACCGGCCTTCAGCAGCAAACAGGATTTGCACTCACCGCAGGCGCCCTGGGCGGTCGGACGCTGGCACAACAAACTGGCCATCAACCGCTCGGCCAGCGCCCGCTTGCCGATCCCGGCCGGGCCATGCAGCAGATAGGCGTGGGCGTGCTGGGCACGACCGGCCAATTGCTGCCAGAGACTGTCCTGCCACGGATAGGCTTCAGCCACGGGTCAACTCCAGCAGACGTGGCAGCAAGGCATCCAGAGACTGCTGAACCTGCGCCAGCGGTTGAGCGGCATCCACCAGGACATAACGCGCAGGATCCGCTTTGGCACGCTCAAGGAAGGCACTGCGCACGGCATCGAAGAACGTGCGGCCTTCAAGCTCGAAACGGTCCAGGCGACCGCGGGCGCTGGCGCGGGCCAGGCCCACTTCCACCGGCAGATCGAAGATCAGCGTCAAGTCCGGGCGCAGATCGCCCTGGACAAACGTTTCGAGGGTCGCGATGCGCTCCAGCGACAAACCGCGACCACCGCCCTGATAGGCATAGGTCGAATCGGTAAAACGATCACACAAAACCACCGCGCCACGGGCCAGCGCCGGGCGGATCACCTCGGCCAGGTGCTGGGCTCTCGCAGCGAACACCAACAGCAGCTCGGTGTCGGGGTTCATGACCTCATCGACCGGCGCCAACAGCACGTCGCGGATTCGCTCGGCCAGGGGCGTGCCGCCCGGCTCCCGGGTCAACACCACCTCGATCCCGGCGGCGCGCAGACGCTCGGCCAGGTATTCGCGATTGGTGCTCTTGCCGGCACCTTCCGGGCCTTCCAGGGTAATAAACAAGCCAGTCACAGGCAGTCCTTTAATCAGAGTCATTGCGGGCTTTGCGACGCGGGCGCTGGCGCTGGCGCTGGCGCAGACTCTTGTGCAGAGTCTTTCGGCGCAACTTGTGGCACGTCTTCGGCCGCCGTATCGGGTGAAGCCGCCGGGATTGGCGCCTGGGCATCTTCTGTCTGCGGCGCGGTAGTCGGTGCCGGGCTGGAACGGTAATCGGCACGGCGATTGAGCTGGAACTCCCGCACTGCATTGTTATGGGCGTCCAGATCATCGGAGAACACGTGGCTGCCATCACCGCGCGCAACAAAATACAGGCTGTTGCCGTCCGCCGGATTCAACGCCGCATGGATCGCCTCGCGGCCGACCATCGCAATCGGTGTCGGCGGCAGGCCAGCGATCAGGTAAGTGTTATACGGCGTCGGCTCCTTGAGGTGGGCGCGGGTCAACTTGCCGTTATAGCGATCGCCCAAACCGTAGATCACCGTCGGATCGGTCTGCAGCAACATGCCCATCTCCATGCGCCGCACGAACACGCCGGCGATTTGCCCGCGCTCCTGCGGCACACCGGTTTCCTTTTCCACCAGCGAGGCCATGATCAGCGCCTGATAGGGTTCGGTGTAGGGCACGTCGGCAGCACGCTGGCTCCACTCCTTGGCGAGGACTTCGTCGAGGCGGTCGTAAGCCTTCTTGAGCAGATCGACGTCGGTCATGCCACGCACGAAACGGTACGTGTCGGGGAAGAAGCGCCCTTCCGGGAAAATCCCGCCGTGCCCGAGCTTGTCCATCACCTGGCTGTCGCTCAAACCGTTGAGGGTTTGTTCAAGCTTTTCATCCTTGGCCAGGGCTGCGCGGACCTGATGGAAATTCCAGCCTTCGACCAGTGTCAGGCTGTACTGAACCATTTCCCCGCGCTTCCACAGGTCGATCAGCCCTTCGACTGTCATGCCGGGAACCATGCGGTATTCGCCGCTGTGCAGCGGTTGACCCGCCAGGTTGAAGCGCCAGTACACACGCAGCCAGAAAGCGTCCTTGATGACGCCATCGGCTTCAAGTCGAATGAAAGTGCGGTTCGGCGTAGTGCCTTTGGGCACTTCCAACAGCTGTTCCTGGGCGATGTTCAGCGGCTGTTCCAGCGCCGAATGGATTTTCCAGGCGCAAGCGCCCGCCAACAGCCCCGCCAGAACCAGTCCGGTTTCCAGCAGCAGCAATAATTTACGTCTCACGAATCAAGCATCCAGTAGCGCACGGGCAATGGTTTGGAGTTTACGGGTGAGCGGCCCAACCGGCCAGCTCAGTGCGGCATAGGCGCGCACCGGCCAAACCCCATAAACGCTGTTGCAGACAAAGACCTCATCAGCCCATTGCAGCTGTTCGAGGGTAATGTCGGTGATTTGTGTGGGGATCCCCAGTGTCTCGGCTTGAAACAATAATTCGGCACGCATCACGCCTGCCACGCCACAACGCTTGAGATCGGCGGTCACCAGCACGCCATCGCGCACCAGGAACAGATTACTGAACACACCTTCGATCACCCGCCCGACCTGATCCAGCATCAAGCCTTCGGCATGCTCGGTGTCCTGCCATTCGGAACGGGCGATAACCTGCTCCAGACGATTCAGGTGCTTGAGACCGGCGAGCAAGGGCTGTTTGGAAAGCCGTGTCGTACAAGGGAACAGACGAATGCCCTGCTTCGCATGCACGGCCGGATAGGCAGCGGGAGGATTGCCTTGCAGAATGCGCCGGGCCTGGGCCGAGGGATCGGGGGCGTAACCGCGCAGGCTGTCGCCGCGGGTGAGGATGAGCTTGAGCACGCCCTCGCCCAGTGCGGCGGCATAGGCCAGCAGCTCCGCGCGGATCAGCTCATGATCGGTGGTAATCGCCAGGCGCGAACAGCCTTCGGCCAGACGCGACAAATGTCGATCCAGCAACAACGGCTGCCCGCCCTTGACGGCGATGGTCTCGAACAGACCATCGCCGTAAGCCAGGCCGCGATCTTTCAGCGACAAAGCGTCAGCCGGTTGACCGTCGACCCAGCTGTCCATCAGTCAGCGAACCGGCGGAACACCAGCGAGCCATTGGTACCGCCAAATCCGAAGGAGTTGGACAGCACCACGTCGATATCCATGCCGCGCGCGGTGTGGGGTACGAAGTCGAGGTCGCAGCCTTCGTCCGGCTCATCGAGGTTGATGGTCGGCGGGGCTACTTGACTGTTGATGGCCAGCACGCTGAAGATCGCCTCGACCGCGCCTGCCGCACCCAGCAGGTGACCGGTCATGGACTTGGTCGAACTGACGGCCAGTTTGTAGGCGTGATCGCCGAACACCGATTTGATCGCACAGGCTTCGGCGAGGTCGCCAGCCGAGGTCGAAGTGCCATGGGCATTGATGTACTGCACCTGATCGCCATTGATCTTCGCATCGCGCAAGGCATTGGTGATGCAACGCGCAGCACCCGCGCCATCGGCCGGTGGCGAGGTCATGTGGTAGGCATCGCCACTGGTGCCGAAACCGATCAGCTCGGCGTAAATGGTCGCGCCACGGGCCTTGGCGTGCTCCAGCTCTTCGAGAACCAATGCGCCGGCACCGTCGGACAGCACGAAGCCATCACGACCCTTGTCCCATGGACGGCTGGCACGGGTCGGCTCGTCGTTGCGGGTCGACAGCGCGCGGGAGGCACCAAAGCCGCCCATGCCCAGACCACACGCGGCCATCTCGGCGCCACCGGCGATCATTACGTCGGCTTCGTCGTACATGATGTTACGTGCCGCCATGCCGATGCAGTGCGTACCGGTGGTACACGCCGTGGCGATGGCGTAGTTAGGTCCCTGTGCACCCAAGTGAATGGACAGGAAACCGGAAATCATATTGATGATCGAGCCAGGCACGAAAAACGGAGAAATCCGCCGTGGGCCGGAATCATGCAGTGTGCGGCTGGTGTCTTCGATATTGGTCAGACCGCCAATACCCGAACCCATGGCCACGCCGATACGCTCGCGATTGGCGTCGGTAACCTCAAGACCTGCGTTACGCACGGCTTGAAAACCTGCAGCCAGACCGTATTGAATGAACAGGTCGAGTTTGCGGGCTTCCTTGACCGACAAGTATTCCTCGACATTGAAGCCCTTTACCGAGCCGCCAAAACGGGTGGAATAGGCAGAAAGGTCGGTGTGTTCGATCAGACCAATGCCACTGCGGCCAGCCAGAATGCCCTGCCAGCTGCTCGGCACATCCGTGCCCAGTGGCGACAACATACCCATACCGGTGACTACGACGCGTCTACGCGACACAGCACTCTCCTTTTTTCAAATGACGACTTCGCACAAGGCCTAAAGAAAAAACCGCACGCCATGATGGCAGTGCGGTTTTTCCATGACAGCGAGCGACGACTAAAAACTATTACGCCTGATGGCTGGTAACGTAGTCGATTGCTGCTTGTACAGTAGTGATCTTTTCAGCTTCTTCGTCAGGGATTTCGGTCTCGAATTCCTCTTCCAGAGCCATCACCAGCTCAACGGTGTCAAGGGAGTCGGCACCCAGGTCTTCAACGAAGGAAGCGGTGTTGACCACTTCTTCTTCTTTAACGCCCAGTTGCTCAGCAACGATTTTCTTGACGCGCTCTTCGATGGTGCTCATACCTTGTTTTCACTCCTAATGGACAAATTCAGGCAGCTGGCCAGTGGGTAAGTGTATAGAAAGACTTTTCAGTTTTTCAACTGAAAGCTTCACTCCTCAAACCCTGCGGCCCTCTGCCGATAAAATAGATTGCAGCTTTATAACGGATTTTAGACAGCTCGTATGACATTTTTTTGAAGCAATCCGTCACATTTAACTCATGTACATCCCGCCGTTCACCGGGATTGTAGCCCCAGTAACGTAAGCCGCACCGTCGGACGCAAGAAAAGCGACCACAGACGCGATCTCTTGAGCTTGCCCCAGACGACCCAGCGGAATTTGCGTCTGCAAGGCTTCACGCTGCGCCTCGGGCAGTTCGCGGGTCATATCGGTGTCGATGAACCCTGGGGCCACCGAGTTTACCGTAATCGAACGCGAACCGACTTCACGCGCCAGCGCACGGCTGAAACCTTCCAGACCGGCCTTGGCGGCTGCGTAGTTTACTTGGCCTGCATTGCCCATGGCACCCACAACCGAGCCAATACTGATAATTCGCCCCCAACGGGCTTTGGTCATACCGCGCAAAACGCCCTTGGACAGGCGGAACAGACTGTTCAAGTTGGTATCGACAACGTCATGCCATTCGTCATCTTTCATGCGCATCATCAGGTTATCGCGGGTGATACCGGCATTATTGACCAGGATCGCCGGCGCACCGAACTGCTCCTGAATGCTCGCCAGCACGGCCGCTACGGACTCGTCGCTGGTGACATTGAGTTCCAGGCCGGTGCCCTGAATACCGTTTTCTTTCAGAGTGGCGGCAATACGCTCGGCACCCGATGCGGAGGTCGCAGTGCCGACAACGATGGCACCCTGACGACCCAGCTCCAGAGCGATAGCCTGGCCGATACCACGGCTGGCACCGGTGACCAGTGCAACTTTACCTTGCAGACTCATGCAAGCTTCTCCTTGATCAGACCAGCGCTGCACGGGCGGCAGCGAAAGCATCTGGGGTATTGAGGTTAGAGGTCGACACGCCTTCGGCGCAACGCTTGTTCAGACCGGCCAGGACCTTGCCCGGGCCGCACTCGACCAGTTGGGTCGCGCCCTTGGCAGCCAGCGCCTGGACCGATTCGACCCAGCGCACAGGCTTGTAAAGCTGTTCAAGCAGATCGCGCTTGAGGGTTTCCAGATCGGCCGGCACGTCGGCACTGACGTTCTGCACTACCGGAATCTGCGGCGCCTGCCAGTCGATTGCGGCGATCGACTCGGCGAATCGCTCGGCGGCCGGACGCATCAACTCGCAGTGGGACGGCACGCTGACCGGCAACGGCATGGCGCGCTTGGCACCACGCGCCTTGCAGCCTTCGATGGCGCGTTCGACCGCAGCCTTGGCGCCGGCAATCACTACCTGGCCCGGCGAGTTGAAGTTGACTGCGCTGACCACTTCACCTTGCGCCGCTTCGGCGCAGGCTGCCAGCACGTCAGCATCGTCCAGACCGAGGATAGCGGCCATGCCGCCCTGCCCGGCCGGAACGGCTTCCTGCATCAATTGACCGCGACGCTCTACCAGCTTCACCGCGGCGCCCAGGCTCAGGCTGCCCGCAGCCACCAGAGCGCTGTATTCACCCAGGCTGTGGCCGGCAACGTAAGCCGGACGCGCGCCGCCTTCAGCCAGCCACAGACGCCACAAGGCGATCGAGGCGGTCAGAATGGCCGGCTGGGTTTTATCGGTTTGATTGAGTTGCTCTTCCGGCCCTTGCTGGGTCAGCGCCCACAGGTCGTAACCCAGAGCATCGGAAGCTTCTTTGAATGTTTCAAGGACCACCGGGTGTTGCGCGCCCAACTCGGCCAGCATGCCGAGGGACTGCGAACCCTGTCCTGGAAAGACGAATGCGAGGGAAGCAGACATGTAACAAGCCCCTAATGATCTTGTCGTCGGAGAATTGACGTCCCGCCAGGGGAACGCAAGAAACTGACAGTTGGATGGCTCATTGAACTGAGCGGTCACATTTAAGCATTGTCTGACGAAAACGCCTAAGGCAACAAATCTTCCAGGCGCCCGTGAAGGCGTTCCGGCAAGTTTTCCTGGATCTCGATCAAGGCTCGCTGAATCGCACTCTGGAAGCCCTGAACCCCCGCCGAACCGTGACTTTTCACGACAATTCCCTGCAAACCGAGGAAACTTGCGCCGTTATGGCGTGCCGGCGCCAACTCGGCCTGCAAGCGCTTCATCAGCGGCAGCGCCAGTGCGCCTACCAGTTTCGACGCGAAATTTTTCTTGAACTGGGCTTCGATGCGCCCGGCAATCATGGTCGCCAGGCCTTCGCTGGACTTGAGCAGGATGTTACCGACAAAGCCGTCACACACCACCACATCCGCCTCGCCACGGTACAAACCGTCGCCCTCGACAAACCCGATATAGTTCAGGCCACGCGCATTTTGCAGCAGGGTCGCCGCCAGCTTGACCTGCTGATTGCCCTTGATGTCTTCGGTGCCGATATTCAGCAACGCGACCCGTGGACGAACGACACCCAAGGCTTGCGCCGCCACAGACCCCATCACCGCAAACTGCAACAGATGCTCGGCACTGCAATCGACATTGGCGCCCAGATCGAGCAACTGGCAGAAACCTTTCTCTGTCGGAATGGCGGCAACCATGGCCGGCCGATCGATCCCCGGCAAGGTTTTGAGCACAAACCGCGACAACGCCATCAGCGCACCGGTATTGCCGGCACTGACACACGCCTGGACCTTGCCATCACGCAACAACTCCAGCGCCACGCGCATCGACGAATCAGGCTTGCCACGCAGGGCCTGGGCAGGCTTTTCGTCCATGGTGATGACTTCGGACGCCGGCACAATCGACAGACGCGAGCGATCCACAGCCGATTGGCCAGCGATCAATTCTTCAAGTAGGGAGGGTTGACCGACAAGGGTCAGGTGCAGCGAGGGCGTAGCTGACAGACAAGCAAGGCTGGCCTGAACAATGCTGCGGGGACCGAAGTCCCCGCCCATTGCGTCAATCGCGATGACTTGAGCGGACAAGGATTACTCGTCAGCGCCCTTGTCGATCACTTTACGGCCACGGTATACGCCTTCTGGCGATACGTGGTGACGCAGGTGAACTTCACCGGTGGTTTTTTCTACAGACAGGGTGCTAGCCTCGAGAGCATCGTGCGAACGACGCATGTCACGGGCAGAGCGGGATTTTTTGTTCTGCTGAACAGCCATAATTGATTAACTCCTAAACGTTTGGGTCACGCTTTAACTGCGCCAATACACTGAACGGGTTGGACCGCGTTACCTCGTCCTCGCTCGGTTCGGGCTCATCTGCTCCCGCCGGCTGCTGGCATTCTTCCGGATGATGAGCAGGCACAATGGGCAAGGCGAGCAGAAGCTCCTCCTCGATCAGTGACTGCAGATCCAATGGATCTTCGCCCAGTTCCAGCACGTCATAACCTTTCGGCAACGACTGGGTATTCGCACCCTCCTTCACCACAGCATAACTGCATTCGCTATGGATCGGCAGGGTGACCAGCTCAAGACAACGCTGGCAAACCATTTTGACTTCGGTGTCGATAAAGCTGTGGATTACCACAGACTTACGTTCATCTCGTTCAAAAACGAATTTAGCCTGCACCGTACCGACATTGTCGGAAAGCGGGTCGCAGAGTCTCTCCAAATCGGCCAGCAGCATTTCACCTTGAAGGGTGGTGCCACGGTCAGCCAATTTGCGCGGGTCAACGTGAGGTGGAATCGGGTCATTCAACATAGGCGCAGCATTATAGGGATGCCCCCAGCCATGTCAAAGGAAATTCAGCCCTGTCCGCCACTTGAGCCTGCGTTAGAATCCGCCCCTTGCCCTTTGGAGATGCGCATGCTGCCTTTATTACTCGCTTCAAGCTCGGTTTATCGCCGGGAATTGCTGGCCCGCCTGCAGTTGCCGTTTACTTGCAGCTCGCCGGATATTGACGAAAGCCATCGCCCGAACGAGTCAGCCATCGAACTGGTAAAGCGCCTCGCCGAAGAAAAAGCCCGCGCACTTGCCGCCAGTCACCCCGCCCACCTGATCATCGGCTCGGACCAGGTCGCGGTACTGGGCCAGCGGATTATCGGCAAGCCACACAGCTTCGAAAAGGCCCGCGAACAACTGCTCGCATCGAGCGGTGCCAGCGTGACATTCCTCACCGGCCTGGCATTGCTCAACAGCCAGACCGGCCACTGCCAGGTCGACTGCGTGCCGTTTACCGTGCACATGCGCGAACTCGACGCAACACGCATCGAACGCTACCTGCACGCCGAACAGCCCTACGACTGCGCTGGCAGCTTCAAGGCTGAAGGGTTGGGGGTGAGCCTGTTTCAAAGCACCGAAGGCGCTGACGCCACCAGCCTGATCGGCCTGCCACTGATTCGCCTGGTCGACATGTTGCTGGCTGAAGGTGTGCAGATTCCCTAAAAATCAAAAGATCAAAAGATCGCAGCCTTCGGCAGCTCCTACATTGACCATGTGCACCCGCCATTCAACGGGCGCACGCAACCTCCGGAGCTGGCGAAGCCTGCGATCTTTTGATCTTAAAAAAACCGGCAGAAGCCGGTTTTTTTGCATTACAAGAGAATCAACGCAATGCCGGCCCCTGGAAGCCCATCCACATCGCCAAATGCTCAGCCACGCTGGCACCGAGCTTTTTCGAGAAGCGATCAAACGGCGACTCCTCGATAGTGAAGTCCACCATCTCTTTCTCGCCAATCACGTCACGCGCCACCGAACTAGCACTACCCAGACCATCAATCAAGCCCAGCGGCAGCGCCTGCTCACCTGACCAGACCAGCCCGGAGAACAGCTCCGGATGATCTTTGTCCTTGAGACGATCACCACGCCCCTTCTTGACGCTACTGATGAACTGCTGATGAGTGGTGTCGAGCACACCCTGCCAGAACTGAGTTTCTTCAGGCTTCTGCGGCTGGAACGGATCAAGGAATGATTTGTGCTCGCCAGAGGTGTAGGTACGACGCTCGACACCCAACTTTTCCATGGTGCCGACAAAACCGTAACCGGCCGCGGTCACACCAATGGAACCCACCAGGCTCGCCTTGTCGGCATAGATCTGATCTGCCGCACTGGCAATGTAATAGGCACCGGAAGCCCCCAGATCCGAGATCACCGCGTAAACCTTGGTATCCGGATGCAGGCCGCGCAAACGACGGATCTCGTCATAGACATAACCCGACTGCACCGGACTGCCGCCCGGACTGTTGATCCGCAGGATCACACCCTTGACCTTGTTGTCCTCGAAGGCTTTACGCAGGCTGCCGACGATATTATCTGCACTCGCCGGCTCTTTCTCGGCAATCATGCCGGTTATGTCGATCAGCGCCGTGTAACCGGAACCGCGAGTGGCGCTTTTTTCTACATCCATCAGCGGCGAGAACAAGAACAACGCAAGCAACAGATATGCAAAGGTCAGCAGCTTGAAGAAAATCCCCCAGCGGCGGGACCGGCGATGCTCCTGCACGTTGGCCAGCAAGGTCTTTTCCAGCAGCTTCCAGCTTTTCTCGTCACCGCTCTCTGCGCTCGCCTTGGCGGGTGCTTTCCATTCGTCGGTCATGACATTTACCCCTGCAAAAAACCGTTATGCCCGCTGACTCAGCCAGGCGCGCAATTCTGAAAAACGATCAATGGACAGTCGCGGCTCGAACTGCTGCAACGCCTCAATCGATTGAGCGCCATAGCTGACCGCCACCGAATCCATGCCAGCGTTGCGTGCCATCTGCAGATCGAAGGACGAATCCCCGACCATCAGCGCCTGCTCCGGGCGAACCTCGCAATGGGCGAGAATCTGCTCAAGCATCAACGGATGCGGCTTGCTGGCCGTTTCATCGGCTGCGCGAGTGACATCAAAATAATCTTCCCAGCCGTGAGCTTTGAGCACCCGGTCCAGCCCGCGCCGAGCCTTGCCGGTGGCAACCGCCAGGTGATAGCCGTCGGCACGAAACGCTTCCATCGACTCAAGCACACCCTCGAACAACGGCGAAGGAACAGCCTCCGCTGCGATGTAGTGCTCCGCATAATAGTCACGGAAAGCCATCATTTCGCCGTCGCCAATCTCGGGATACAAGGTGCGAATCGCTTCCGGCAACCCGAGACCGATAATGCCTTTGACCGCAAAATCATCGCGCAACGGAAAGCCGGAGCGCCTGGACGCCACGTGCATCGCCTCGACAATCCGACCAATGGAGTCTGCGAGCGTACCGTCCCAATCGAAAATCAGCAGCTTGTAATCAGATGGGCGCACTCAATCGCTCCACGGTTTTGGCCCACATTTCGTCGACCGGCGCCTGCAACTTCAGCTCGCCGCCATCAGGCAGCGGCACGGTCAGCATGTAGGCATGCAGGAATAGACGCTTGCCGCCCAGGTCACGAATTTCCTTGCTGAAATCTTCATCGCCGTACTTGGTGTCGCCGGCGATGCAATGCCCGGCATGCAAAGTATGGACGCGAATCTGGTGAGTGCGACCGGTGATCGGCTTGGCTTCGACCATGGTGGCAAAGTCACCGAAGCGGCGCAGCACCTTGAACACGGTCAGCGCCTCCTTGCCCTCTTCGTCGACTTCGACCATGCGTTCGCCGGAGCGCAGATTGCTCTTTTGCAGCGGCGCACGGACTTGCTTGATCGAGGTCGCCCAGTTGCCGCGCACCAGCGCCATATAGCGTTTGTCGACGCCATCACCGCGCAATGCGGCATGCAAGTGACGCAACATGCTGCGCTTTTTGGCGATCATCAGCAGGCCGGACGTGTCCCGGTCGAGGCGGTGAACCAACTCGAGCTCTTTTGCATCAGGACGTAACTGACGAAAGGCTTCGATGACGCCGTAATTCAAGCCGCTGCCGCCGTGAACCGCGATGCCAGCGGGCTTGTTGATCACGATCAGCGCCTTGTCTTCGTAGACAATCGAGGCCTCGAGGCGCTGGAGCAGCCCCTGAGCCAGCGGCACGGGCTCGTCGCGTTCGGGCACTCGCACCGGCGGCACGCGCACGATATCGCCCGCCTGCAGCTTGTATTCGGGCTTGATCCGACCTTTGTTCACCCGCACTTCGCCTTTACGCAAAATGCGGTAAATCAAGGTCTTGGGCACGCCTTTGAGCCGAGCGAGAAGGAAGTTATCAATACGTTGGCCGGCATATTCCGGCGAGACCTCAAGCAGTTGTACGCCTGGGGTCGAAGGGGCAGTAGTCGTCATGGTGCGGATGATAACAATTTTTTATGGAATTGAAGCACTTAATCATTGCTGCTATAGTCGCGAACGCCGCCAAAAGTGGCCTGGACAGCGGACTAACGGTCAAAAACCGGCCCTGACCAACGCAATTCACGAGGACGAGAGGCCGTCCTACGGGGCTTTCGCTACGTAACGGCAGAGTTTGCAGTTGTAACAAGCGCAGGTGACATAAGGCCTGAATCATGCCGCAAAGCAGAGTTTTCACTCGCCTTCCGAGCAAATATTCACGGCCAGTTCACAAAGTGCAGTCAGCTGCAAACGACCCCGAGCGAACGCTTCGGAAACAACGCCTAAATTAGCCATGATGCGTGACCTCCCCTTTCGGAGCTCACGGTAAATGCCAACCCGCTGCGGATTCTGCGCGCGGCAGCACCCGAATTATCAGGGATACGTGTAGGGTGGAGATGCACAACCGCTGGACTGTGTAGCAATAGGCTTTATCAAGACGCTTCATCTCGTCCACAGCCGCCGGTTGATTCCTCCTCCTGACTGAGTGCTTAAGTAGCCACAGCAAGCAGGACGCGTACGTCGCGATACCGGCCCAATTGGTCGGACATCGCTGGACACGGGAATGGCCAACCACTCCCGACGCACCTGACACCGACCGTGAGAAGTCGTGTGTGCCGAACGCCGTTTCCGGCAGCCCGGAAACCGACGGTACTACATGAAAAGAATGCTGATTAACGCGACTCAACCTGAAGAGTTGCGTGTTGCACTGGTAGATGGCCAACGCCTCTACGACCTGGACATCGAATCCGGTGCACGCGAGCAGAAGAAGGCCAACATCTATAAAGGCCGGATTACTCGCATCGAACCAAGCCTTGAGGCTGCCTTTGTCGATTTCGGCTCTGAGCGCCACGGCTTCCTGCCCCTCAAAGAAATCTCCCGCGAATACTTCAAGAAAACCCCTGAAGGCCGCGTCAACATCAAGGACGTCCTGAGCGAAGGCCAGGAAGTCATCGTTCAAGTCGAAAAAGAAGAACGTGGCAACAAGGGCGCCGCCCTGACCACCTTCATCAGCCTGGCCGGTCGTTACCTGGTTCTGATGCCGAACAACCCGCGTGCCGGCGGTATCTCCCGTCGCATCGAAGGTGAAGAGCGCAACGAACTGCGTGAAGCCCTCAACGGCCTGGTTGCACCGGCCGACATGGGTCTGATCGTTCGCACTGCAGGCCTTGGCCGCAGCAGCGAAGAAATGCAGTGGGACCTCGACTACCTGCTGCAACTCTGGACCGCCATCAAAGAAGCCTCGCTGGACCGCGCCGCGCCGTTCCTGATCTACCAGGAAAGCAACGTGATCATCCGCGCCATCCGCGATTACCTGCGCCAGGACATCGGCGAAGTGCTGATCGACAGCGTTGAAGCCCAGGACGAAGCCCTGACCTTCATTCGCCAGGTGATGCCGCAGTACGCCAGCAAGATCAAGCTGTACGAAGACAGCGTTCCGCTGTTCAACCGCTTCCAGATCGAAAGCCAGATCGAAACCGCCTTCCAGCGCGTCGTCGAACTGCCTTCCGGCGGCTCCATCGTCATCGATCCGACCGAAGCCCTGGTGTCCATCGACATCAACTCGGCGCGCGCCACCAAAGGCAGCGACATCGAAGAAACCGCTCTGCAGACCAACCTTGAAGCCGCCGAAGAAATCGCCCGTCAGTTGCGCTTGCGCGACATCGGCGGCCTGATCGTCATCGACTTCATCGACATGACCCCTGCCAAGAACCAGCGCGCCGTGGAAGAGAAAGTCCGCGAATGCCTGGAAGCCGACCGCGCCCGCGTGCAAGTCGGTCGCATCTCGCGCTTCGGCCTGCTGGAAATGTCCCGTCAGCGCCTGCGTCCATCACTGGGCGAAAGCAGCGGCATCGTTTGCCCGCGTTGCAACGGCACCGGCATCATCCGTGACGTTGAATCGCTGTCGCTGGCGATCCTGCGCCTGATCGAAGAAGAAGCCCTGAAAGACCGTACCGCCGAAGTTCGCGCCCAAGTGCCGATCCCGGTGGCGGCGTTCCTGCTCAACGAAAAACGCAACTCGATCACCAAGATCGAACTGCGCACCCGTGCCCGCATTGTCATTCTGCCGAACGATCACCTCGAAACGCCGCACTTCGAAGTTCAGCGTCTGCGCGATGACAGCCCGGAAGCCAGCATCAATCAGTCCAGCTATGAAATCGCTGCTGCCGCTGCCGAAGTCGAAGAAGTCCAGCCAGCCGCCGCGACCCGCACCCTGGTTCGCCAGGAAGCCGCGGTCAAGACTGCACCGGCCCGCGCCAACGCTCCGGTTCCGACCGAAGTCGTCGCCGCTCCAGTAGCTGCACCGGTCGCCGCGCCAGAGCCAAGCCTGTTCAAGGGCCTGGTGAAGTCGCTGATCAGCCTGTTCGCGACCAAGGAAGAGCCTGTTGCTCCGGTTGTGGTTGAAAAACCAGCGACCACCGAGCGCCCTGCCCGCAACGAAGAGCGTCGCAACGGTCGTCAGCAGAGCCGCAACCGTAACGGTCGCCGCGATGAAGAGCGCAAGCCTCGTGAGGAACGTGCACCGCGCGAAGAGCGCGCACCACGTGAGCCACGTGAAGCCCGCGAAGAAACGCCAGCAGTCGCCCGCGAAGAACGCGCTCCACGTGCCCCTCGTGAAGAACGTGCACCGCGCGCACCGCGTGAAGATCGCAAGCCACGTGGCGAGCGTGAAGAACGTCCGGTTCGTGAACTGCGCGAGCCTCTGGATGCCGCTCCGGCCGCCGCTGCCACCGCTGAAGAGCGTCCGGTCCGTCAGCCACGCGAAGAACGCGCTCCACGCCCACCGCGTGAAGAACGCCAGCCACGCACCGAGCAAGCTGCTGCCGCCGTAGCCGAAGAAGAGCTGCCAACCAACGAAGAGCAACTGCAGGAAGACGGTCAGGAAGTCGCCGAAGGCGATCGTCCACGCCGCCGCTCCCGCGGCCAGCGTCGTCGCAGCAACCGTCGTGAGCGTCAGCGCGATGCCAACGGCAACGTGATCGAAGGTTCGGAAGAATCCGAATCCGCTGAAAACGCCGAAGCGCCAAGCGCTGCCGATCTGGCCGCCGGCCTGGCTGTTACCGCAGCCGTTGCCAGCACCGTGATCAGCGCACCTGCTGAAGCACAAGCCAACGAGCAAGCCGAACGCGCCACTGCTGCCGTTCTGGAAACCGCTCCGGTTGAAGCGCCAGTGGTTGAAGCGACCACGCCGGTAGAAGTCATCGCCGCTCCGGAAATCGAAGTGGCACCGGTGCGTGAAGCACAGCCGGAAGTCGAAGCTGCCGCTGAACCAGTGGTTGCTGCAGAACCTGTAGTTGAAGCGCCAGTGGCTGAACCGGCACGTGAAGTTCGCGAAGTTCGTGAAGAACAAACCACGTTCAACTGGGTTGCCGAGCCGCCGGTTGCAGTCGAAGCTCCAGCGCCAGTCGCCGAGGCTCCAGTTGCTGAAGCCCCAGCGGCTGAAACCATGGCCTCCGAGCCAGTGGTTGCGGCTGCCGAGCCTGCTCCGCTGCTTGAAGCACCGGTGGTTGCCGAAGCTGCACCCGTGGTCGAAGCCGCTCCTGTCAGCGCTCTGACCCCAAGTGGCCGTGCACCGAACGACCCGCGTGAAGTGCGTCGTCGCAAGCGTGAAGCCGAGCGTCTGCAGAAGGAAGCCGAACTGGCTGCCGCTGCTGCCCCGGCCGCTGCCGAGCCAGCACCGGTTGTTGCTGAAGTCGTCGAGGCTGCCCCTGCCCCGGCCGCTGAAGTGCCTGCCGAGCCGGTTGAATCCGTGATCGACGAAGCACCGCGCTCCGTTCAAGAAGCGGTAGAGCAACACGAGCAAGCCCTGGAAAAAGAGCACGAGCCTAAACCCCTCGCCTGATTCCATCGGCCACTAAAAAGCCCCGCCTGGTGATCCCAGGCGGGGCTTTTTTATGTGCGTGTGTTTTGTGTGGCGAGAAAGATCAAAAGATCGCAGCCTTCGGCAGCTCCTACGCGCCTGTGGGCGCTGCCGAAGGCTGCGATCTTTTGGGATTACACAAACACCAATTTCTCTGGAACATCCACATCCCACAACACTCCGCGATCCTCCACCGCCACCTCGACCACCCTCGCCTGCGCAAACAGTGACTTGGCGCCGTGATCGCCGGTCAGCGCCATCAATCCCGGACCGAAGCTTCGCCCGAACCCCACCGGATGCCCATATTGCCCTTCATGCACCGGCACGCTGATAGCGTCATCCGCAATGGCCGCGACGACCTGTTCAATGCTCGACGGCAGGATAAACGGCATATCCCCCAGCATGATCAGCCAGCCATCGAGTTGCGAACATGACGCCACACCCGCCGCAATGCTGTCGCCCAGGCCGGTCGTCTCGATTCGCACAATCTCGCAACCATAGGCCTGCGCCATGCGAATCACTTGCGGGCGGTCCGCGGTGGTGACCAGCACACGCTTCTCGAGTGTGGCTGGCAGATTCACCAGCACCTGCTCGATCACTGAGTGCACGGTGATGCCATCACGGGCGGTGCAGTCCACCAGCAACTTGTCCTTATCGTCACCCGCTACCTGTCGAAACCGACTGCCCTGCCCGGCGGCTAGAACGATAACGCCAATGGAGTCACTCATACGCCCTCCTGCAACGGCCTCTTCTGCTTGAGCTCGATGCCGTTCTTGATCGCCACAATCTCGGCCAGCAGCGACAAGGCGATTTCCGCCGGAGTATGGCTGCCGATGTGCAAGCCGATCGGGCCGTGCAAGCGCTCGATGGCCTGTTGGGACAAGCCTAGCTGAGCCAGGTTGTCCCGGCGCTTCTGGCTGTTGACTCGCGAACCCAGCGCACCGACATAAAATGCCCTGGAGTCCAGGGCCGTGAGCAGCGCCATGTCATCCAGGCGCGGATCGTGGGTGAGCGCGACGATGGCAGTGCGTTCGTCGGTCTGGATGGTCAGCACTGCTTCGTCGGGCATGCCCGAAACGAAGCGACCGTGTTGTTCTTCCCAGCCGTAGACGAACTCGGTGCGCGGATCGCAAATCAGCACTTCGAAATCCAGCAGCCGCGCCATCTCGGCGACATACCGCGATAGCTGCCCCGCGCCGATCAACAACAATCGCCAACGCGGGCCATAAATGGCGCGCAGTGTGTTGCCATCAAAACTCAGCACATCGTGCTTGTTCGCCGGCTGCAGAACCACTTCACCGGTCGCTATATCCAACGAGCGCGCCACGATTTCATGTGCCTCGCAGCGCGCCAGCAACTGGGCGACCCACGCCGGATCGCCGACGCGCTCCTCGGTCAGGCGCAACGTGCCGCCGCAGGGCAAACCAAACCGCGCGGCCTCCTCACGAGTGACGCCATAAGTAATCAACTGCACCGGAGGCCCATCGGCCGGGATACGGCCATCGTGCAGCCGGGCAATCAGGTCATCCTCGACACAGCCACCGGACACCGAGCCAATCACTACGCCATCGCCACGCAAGGCGAGCATGGCGCCAGGTGCCCGGGGCGCGGTGCCCCAGGTCTGGACCACGCTGTACAACATCACCCGCTGACCGGCGCGGCGCCATTCCAGCACGCTGCGCAGGACGTTCAGATCGACGCTGTCCATCAGGCGTCAGCCTTCTGCCAGCCTTGCAGCTGATAGCGAACCGGCAAGCTGCGGATGCGCTTGCCGGTGGCCGCGAAGATCGCGTTGCACAGCGCTGGCGCAATCGGCGGCACGCCCGGCTCACCGACTCCGCCCAACGGCACATTGCCCGGTGGCGTGACCAGGTGCACGGCGACTTCCTTCGGTGCCAGGGACATGCGCGCCACCTCGTACATGTGGAAGTTATCCTGCTGGACCTTGCCGTCCTTGAAGCTGATTTCCCCCAGCACCGCGTTGCCCAAGCCCATGACGCAGGCGCCTTCGAACTGCGAGCGAATTCGCTCGGGGTTGATCTGTGGGCCGCAATCCACGGCGATGTCGGCTTTGTGCACGATCAGCGTGCCATCGTCTTTGACTTCGACTTCGATCACGGCTGCCACATAAGTGACAAAGCTGTAATGCACCGCCAGGCCCAAGCCACGCCCCTTGGGTAGCTTACGCCCCCATCCGGCGGCTTTGGCGGCGGTTTCCAGCACGGTGCGCATCCGCGCAGTATCGATCGGATAACGCTCAGGGGATTCGCCGTAGTTCCACTCTTCACTCAAGGTACGCGGATCGATCTGACGGTCCGGGCCAAGCAGCTTGATCTGGTATTTGAGCGGGTCCTGGCCGGCCTTATGCGCCAGTTCATCGACAAAGCTCTGAATCGCAAAGCCGTGGGGAATGTTCGATACAGAGCGATACCAGCCGACCCGCGTGTGGACCGCCGCTTCAGGGTTTTCCAGGCGCACGTTGGGGATCGCGTAAGCCATGTTGGTAAAGCCCATGCCCAGCTCGAAAGCCGCTTCATGGTTCATGCCCGGCGCGAACAGCGCGGTGATGCTCGGCGCCACCGTACGGTGCAACCAGCCCGACGGCAGGCCGTCTTTGTTCAGACTGGCCTTCAGGTACTCGGCGGACACGGTGTGGAAATATGAGTTGTGGATGTCGTCTTCACGGGTCCATTGCACCCGCACGGCCTTGCCCGGGAACTCCTTGGCCAGCAGCGCCGCTTCAACGACGAAGTCCGGCTTGGACTTGCGGCCGAAACCGCCGCCGAGCAAGGTGACGTTGAACGTGACGTTATCGAATGGAATGCCCAGGCGCTCGCCGATCCGTTCGCGGGTGACTTGCGGCGCCTGGCTTGGCGCCCAGGCTTCACACACACCGTCCTTGAAACGGGCGATGGCGACCATTGGCTCCATCGGCGATTGCGCCAGGTGCGGCAGATAGTAGGACGCTTCGAGGGTGCTGTCGGCAGCGCTCATGGCCTGGTCGATGTTGCCGGTATTGCGCACCACTTTGCCGGGTTTGAGCGACGCGGCTTCGAGTTCCTTGCGGTAGGCGATCGAGTCGTAACTGGCGTTGGGGCCGTCATCCCACTCGATCTTCAGCGCTTCGCGCCCCTTGATCGCCGCCCAGGTGTTGCTGGCCACCACGGCCACACCGCCAAGCGGCTGGAACTCGGAGGGCAATGGACGGTTTTCGATTTGCAAAACCTTGATCACCCCCGGGACTTTCATCGCGGCGCTGGCATCGAAGGATTTGACCTTGCCGCCGTAGACCGCCGGACGGGCGATGGTGGCGAAAAGCATGCCGTCGAAATGCACATCGGCGCCATAGACCGCACGACCGTTGACGATGTCCGCACCGTCGATGGCCTTGGTGCCCTCCTTGCCAATGTAGCGAAACTCCGACGGCTGTTTGAGCCGCAGGCTGTCTCGTGCCGGCACCGCCAGCGCACTGGCAGCCGCGGCCAACGCGCCGTAGCCCAGTTCACGACCGCTCGGCTTATGGATGACTTTGTGCAGTTGCGCATGGCACTCGCCGACCGGCACTTTCCACTGTTCGGCAGCAGCTTGCTCAAGCATGGTCCGCGCGGCAGCACCGCAACGGCGCATCGGTTCGTACCAGTGACGCATGCTGCGCGAACCGTCGGTGTCCTGATTGCCGAAACGTACTTCGTCGCCCGGCGCCTGTTGCACTTTGACCTGTGCCCAGTCGGCGTCCAGTTCATCGGCCACCACCATGGACAGACTGGTGCGCACGCCCTGGCCCATTTCCGAGCGGTTGCAGATCACGGTCACGCTGCCATCGGCGGCAATGCTGATGTAAACCTTCGGGTCATCGATCCAGCCGTTGGGCATGCCATCGGCGCCGAATTGTTTTTCTTTTTCCGCCGCCAATGCGTCTTGCCAGCCCCAACTGGCGGCCAGCACCAACGCACTGGTGGCGCCCACGCCCTTGAGGAAACCGCGGCGACTGAGGTTGCTCAGATTGCTCAGCGCAAAATCATTCGGTAGCTGGCTCATGCCTTGGCCTCCTTCAGATGAGTGGATGCCTGGCGGATGGCGGTCTTGATCCGGTTGTAGGTGCCGCACCGGCAAATGTTGCCGACCATCGCCTCCTCAATCTGCTCGTCACTGGGATTCGGGTTGGTTTTCAGCAGCGCGGTGGCCGACATGATCTGCCCGCCCTGACAGTAACCGCACTGAGCCACGGCGCTGTCGAGCCAGGCTTGCTGGACGACTTTGCCCACCGGGTCGGCGTGCAGGTTGTCGATGGTGCTGACGTTCTGGCCGATAACCGAGCCGATCGGCGTGATGCAACTGCGCGCTGGCGCGCCGTCGATATGAATGGTGCAGGCGCCACACAGGCCCATGCCGCAGCCGAATTTGGTGCCGTTGTAGCCAGCCACGTCACGGATCGCCCAGAGCAGCGGCATATCCTCGGTGACATCGAGTTGATGATCTTGACCATTGAGTTTCAGGGTAATCATGGGCACGCCCGCATAGTTATAGAGGTTATGGGGTCGAGCAATCTGCCGCTTGGGGTTCGCGGTTCACTACACGCAGATCGACTCAGGCTAATTGGCTCTCATATGTAGACGCGACGTCTGCACCGGGCCTTTGATGGAGCAAATGCTTGCATCGTTAGCTGGCTAAGTTAACTGAGCATTAACAAAAAAGCCCTGCACATTTGAAAATGTGCAGGGCTTTTTAATCAGCCTGAAAGCGTAGCCTCAATACTGGTTGGGTTCCATTTCCAGGTCGACCTTGAAACGCTCTGCAATGTCTTTCTGAATGCGCTGCGCCAGATTCAGCAATTGCAGGCCCGTTGCGCTGCCGTAGTTGACCAGCACCAGCGCCTGTAATTTATGCACACCGGCATCGCCGTCGCGAAAGCCTTTCCAGCCGGCGCGCTCGATCAGCCAGCCCGCCGCCAGCTTCATTTGCCCGTCGGGCTGCGCATACGCCACCAGATCCGGGTATTCACCCTTGAGTTGTGCCACGAGTGCGGCTGGCACCAACGGATTCTTGAAGAAGCTGCCGGCATTGCCGAGCACCGCCGGGTCCGGGAGTTTTTCGCTGCGGATGCTGCAAATGGCCTGGCTGACATCGGTCGGCGTCGGGTGATCAATACCCTGCTCGGTCAGGCGCTGACGCACCGGGCCGTATTCCAGGTGCAGGTGCGCGGTGCGCGTGAGGGTGAAACGCACCCGCAGGATCAACCATCGCCCCGGTTCCTGTTTGAACAGGCTGTCGCGGTAAGCGAAGTTGCACTCGGCCAGTGTGAAGTCCCGCAGCTCGCCGGTCTGGCGATCGAGGGCCGTCAGGCCGGCGAATACGTCTTTTATCTCGACGCCGTAAGCGCCGATGTTCTGCATGGGTGCCGCGCCGACAGTGCCGGGGATCAGGCTGAGGTTTTCCAGCCCCGACCATCCTTGCGCCAGGGTGTGTTGCACAAATGGATGCCACGGCTCGCCGGCCTCGGCTTCGATCACCACCTGGTTGCCGTCATCGCTCAGCAGGCGAATCCCTCGTGTGGCCATGCGCAGCACCAGTGCCGGCACATCGGCGGTCAGCAGCAAATTGCTGCCGCCACCAATCACCAGCACCGGCACTTCGTGTGCCGCCGCATAGGCCAGGGCTTCTCGCACGTCGGCATCGCTATGGGCTTCGGCAAACAGCCGCGCCTGAACGTCCACGCCAAAGCTGTTGAACGGTTTGAGCGAAACCCGGGGTTGAACCTGCAAACTCATAACCGTCCCTTCAATTCGATCACCAGCAGATCGCTGGCGCGCTCGATCAGGTCCAGAACCTGTTC
The DNA here is from genome assembly GCF_024749225.1 of Pseudomonas sp. B21-019. Classification (NCBI taxonomy): domain Bacteria; kingdom Pseudomonadati; phylum Pseudomonadota; class Gammaproteobacteria; order Pseudomonadales; family Pseudomonadaceae; genus Pseudomonas; species Pseudomonas sp. B21-019. The sequence goes on along the minus strand of NZ_CP087193.1, from coordinate 1,644,340 downwards.
GAAGCCTTGGTCGCCGTCGTAATAAGGATCCGGCACTTCATCGATTTCCGACTGGTAGCGACGCAGGAACAGATCCAGCTCGGCCTTGCCCTTGGCCGGTTGCATGGCCTTGAGGTGGCGCAGGTTGCTGTTGTCCATCGCCAGAATCAGGTCGTAAGTGGCGAAATCGGCGCGGGTCACTTGCTGGGCGCGCTGGGCGGACAGGTCGTAGCCGCGCAGTTTCGCCGCGGCCTGGCTGCGCTTGTCCGGGGCCTTGCCGACGTGCCAGTCGCCGGTGCCGGCGGAAGCCACTTCGACTTGATCGGCCAGCCCCGCCTCACGCAACTTGTGCCGCAATACGCCCTCAGCCGTGGGGGAACGGCAGATGTTGCCCAGGCAGACGAACAGGACCCGCATCAGGCCTCCAGCAGGCGACGAACGCGCTCGAGATCTTCAACGGTGTCGACGCCAGTGGGCGGTGCGATCAGCGCGTCGGCGACATGAATCCGCACGCCGTGCCACAGGGCACGCAGCTGTTCCAGAGACTCGGTGTTTTCCAGCCAGCACGGGCCCCAGGTGACGAAGTCCTGAAGGAAACCGGCACGGTAAGCATAAATGCCGATGTGACGGCGATATGGCACACCTTCCGGCAATTGCTCGCGGCTCTTGGCAAACGCGTCCCGAGCCCACGGCAAGGTGGCACGACTGAAGGTCAGCGCCAGGCCATTGAGGTCGCTGACCACTTTGACCACATTGGGGTTGAACAGGGTTTCGACGTCTTCGATCGGCTCGGCCAGGGTGGCCATGCGTGCTTCGGTGTGAGCGGCCAGGTTGGCGGCGACCTGATCGATCACGCTTGGCGGAATCAGCGGCTCGTCGCCCTGAACATTGACCACGATCGCGTCCGGGGCCAGGCCCAGTTTCGCTGCCACTTCGGCCAGACGGTCAGTGCCGGAATTGTGGTCTTCGCGGGTCAGCACCACTTCGGCGCCAAAGCCCTTGCAGGCCTCGACGATGCGCGCATCGTCAGTGGCAACCACCACGCGCTGGGCGCTGCTTTTGCTCGCCTGTTCCCAGACGTGCTGGATCATCGGCTTGCCGGCGATCAGCAGCAGCGGCTTGCCCGGCAAGCGGGTGGAGGCGTAACGCGATGGAATGACAACGGTAAAGGCTGTGGTCATTTATCCAGACGCTCATCGGTGGTCAGGGTGCGCGCTTCGCTTTCGAGCATCACCGGGATTCCGTCGCGAATCGGGTACGCGAGGCCGGCGCCCTTGCTGATCAGCTCGGTTTTGTCGGCGCTGAGCTTGAGCGGGCCTTTGCAGACCGGGCAAGCGAGGATATCGAGCAATTTGGTGTCCATGTACATTCCCTGGATAGAAACGGAGTTAAGGCAAAAGACGAGCCGGCAACAGGCGCATCAGCTGCGTATCGAACCAGGCCACGAAGGCCGGCGATGGCGCAGCATCGACCGCCAGGTACCACCAATCGGTGGCGGCGAAGGCACGGCACTTCACCGCGTCCTTTTCTGTCATCACCACTGGCAATGACGGTGTGAAATTCAAGGCCTGCACGCTGTACTCGGCGTGGTCGGCAAATGCATGGGGCACTGGCCGCCAGTGTAGCGTTTCGAGGGTTGTGAAGAAACGCCGGGGATTGCCGATCCCGGCCACGGCGTGCAGGGCCTGACCCGCGGGAAAGTGGTCCAGAGGACGCCGTTCACCGCTGCGCAGGTTGACCAGTTCGGTGGGTTGCAACTGGAAGGCAAAACCGTCTTCGCGATCATTGGCAGCGCCGTTGTACAGCACCGCATCGACGCTTTGCAGGCGCTCGACCGGTTCGCGCAACGGCCCGGCGGGCAGGCAACGCTTGTTGCCCAGCCCCCGGGCGGCGTCGATCAGCACCAGTTCCAGGTCACGAGCCAGCCGGTAATGCTGCATGCCATCGTCGGAAAGGATCAGGTCCAGCGGCTCACTCGCCAGCAAGGCTTTGACCGCACGACTGCGGTCCGGGTCGATCATCAGCGGCACGCCGGTGCGCTGGACGATCAACAGCGGTTCATCGCCCGCCACGTCCGCGCCTTGATCCGCCGCGACCCGCCACGGCAATTGCGGCGGTTTGGCGCCGTAACCACGGCTGACCACGCCGACCCGCAAACCGCTGCGCTGGCAGTGCTGGATCATCCACAGAATCAGCGGCGTCTTGCCCGTGCCGCCCACCGTGATGTTGCCGACCACGATCAGCGGCACCGGCGATTGGTAGATCTCGCCCTCGCCCGCCAAAAAGCGCTCGCGCTTGCCGGTGACCACGCGTCGATACAGCCACTCAAGCGGCTGCAACAGCTTCAACGCCGGATGACCTTCGTACCACGCGGCGAGCAATCGATCGGACATGGCCATCAGGACGCCGGCGCCGCCTCGACAGTGGTCATGCGCAAGTGGCTGAAACCGAGCTTGCCGGCAGCGTCCATCGCGGTGATGACGGACTGATGGGGGGTTTTGCCATCGGCGCTGATGGACAGCGGCAGATTGGTGTCGCCATTGGATTCTTTCTGCAGCGCTTCCATCAGGCTGGTGAGGTCGTTCTTCGGCAACAGCTGGTTGTTGACCGAATACGCCCCGTCGGCGCTGATGGCGATGTCCAGTTGCTTGAGCTGCTGGTCTTCGGCCGGGGAGCCGCTGACCGCTTCCGGCAGGTCGACGCGCAACTGGGTTTCACGGGTGAAGGTGGTAGTCACGACGAAAAACAGCAACAGGATAAACACCACGTCGATCAGCGACGCGAGGTTGATGTCTACCGTTTCCCGTGGTTTACGACGGAATTTCACGCTTTACCCTCGGCCAGGTCCACGTCGCGATCGCCCTGAATAACCTCGACCAGTTTGATCGCCTCTTGCTCCATGCCCACCACCAGCTCATCGATCCGGCGTTGCAGGAAGCGGTGGAAGAACACGGCCGGGATACCGACCATCAGGCCGGCGGCGGTGGTGATCAGTGCCTTGGAAATACCCCCGGCCAGCACCGCGGCGTTGGTGCCCATGCCCGTGCCCATGAACGCACTGAAAATATCGATCATGCCCAGCACCGTACCCAGCAGCCCCAGCAACGGAGCCATGGCGGCGATGGTGCCCAGGGCGTTGATGTAACGTTCGAGCTCATGAATCACCCGCGCGGCGGCCTCTTCGATGCACTCTTTCATGATCTCGCGACCATGCTTGGAGTTCGCCAGACCGGCGGCGAGGATCTCGCCCAGCGGAGAGTTGGCGCGCAGTTCCTTGAGTTTTTCTTTATTGAGTTGCTTGTCCTTGATCCAGACCCAGACCTGCCCGAGCAAGTGCTCCGGGGTCACGCGGCTGGCGCGCAGGGTCCAGAGACGCTCGGCGACGATCGCCATGGCCGCGATGGAACTCAGAATGATCGGCAGCATCATCCAGCCGCCGGATTTGACCAATTCCCACACAGTGACAGTCCCCTCGAAAAAGTGCGCCACTCTAACATAGGGGGTGGGCGCACCGAAGACCGCGATGTCGCATCCGGTCGGGCTTTAATGACGCGGGCTACTGGCGCAATACTGGCGGATCGCGCCAGAAACGCCGTTCCTGAAGCATCGTCCAAGGTGGTTTGAAGCGCCCCAGTTGTAGACGAATGGCACCCTGCTCGGCACTGTCGTAGATCGCCATGCCACGCTTTTGATAACGCGCCACGACTGTGGGATGGGGATGACCGAAAGAATTACCGTTGCCACGGGAAATCAGTACCGCTTTAGGCTGCAGAGCGCTGAGCAACGCCATCGAAGATGAACTGCGACTGCCGTGGTGCGGGGCCTGCAACCAGTCCGTCGACACCGCCAATGGACTGTCGAGCAGCGCCCGCTCGGCCGCCGTATCGATATCGCCAGTCAGCAGCAACCGCTCACCGTTGGCTTCGACCTGCAGCACGCAGGATTTCTGATTGCTGTCACTGGCCGACGGCCACTGCCAGAGCTGGAACCGCACGTCGTCCCAGGTCCACTGTTGACCGCTCTCACAGCCCTCGGCATGTAACTCGTCCGGCAGGGCCAGTGGATCGCCACTCAGTACCCGCGTCACCGGCACACCGCTGGCAATCGCTCGCGCACCGCCGGCGTGATCGGCGTCGGCGTGGCTGATCAGCATCAGATCGAGTCCGTTCACCCCCAGTTTGCGCAACGATGGCAACACCACCCGCGCCCCAAGGTCGATATCGCCGAAACGCGGCCCGGCGTCATACAACAGAGTGTGATGGCGGGTGCGCACCAGGATGGCCAACCCTTGGCCGACATCCAGTTGCCAGACCTCGGCGACGCCTTCAGGCAGCGTGTGCCGGGGCGCAAAAACCAGCAACAGCAACATCGGCCAGCCCAGCGGGCGCAACGGCACGCCCGGTGGCAGTAACAGCAGAAATGCGCCCAGCGCGCCGAACGCCCAAACCCACAGCGGAACCGCCACCGGCACCCACGCGGGCAATTGCCCGGCCACCAACGCCAGCCCCTTGAACAAAAGGTCGATCAGACCGCCAGCCAACCACAGCAACCCCTCGCCCACATAAGGAACGGGCAACAGCAGCGTTCCGAGCAAGGCCGGCGGCAAGACCAGCAGGCTGATCCAGGGCACCGCCAGCAGATTGGCCAGCGGCCCGCTGAGACTGATCGGCAACCCCAGCACCAACAGCAGTGGGCACAGACCGATTGCGATCAGCCATTGGGCACGGGTCCAGGTTTGCCACCAACGCCACGGGCCCAATCGCCCGCCAAAGGTGAAAATCAGCACCGCTACCGCCGCAAAAGACAACCAGAAACCCGGTTGCAGACTTGCCAGCGGGTCCAGCAGCAAAACACCGTCAAGCGCCAGCAACAGCGGCCACCAGGCGCCGAGGTGACGAAACCGTAGCCGCCACAACAACAGCAGACCGATCATCAGGCAGGCCCGACGCACCGGCACCTCGAAACCGGCCAGCAACCCATAACCGAGCGCTGCCGCGAACGCCAGCCCACACGCCCATGGCAGCCACGGCAAGCGCCTGGGCCATAAGCCATAGCGCGCCAGCCCGGCGATCAGCAGATACACCAGCCCCGCCAGCAAACCAATGTGCTGCCCGGAAATCACCAACAAATGCACGGTGCCGGTGTCTTGCAGCACCTGCCAGTCCTCACGGCTGAGCCCGGCGCCGTCCCCCAGCACCAACGCCGTCAGCGCCCCCGTTCGCCCCTGCGCATCCACGGCCTGCAAACGCTGACGAATGCCGTCGCGCCAGGCCCACTGCGCTTGCCCCAGTCGCTGACCGTCCTTGACGGTCCCGGTGGCGCCAATACGTTGGGCCAGCAACCAGGCGTCGTAATCAAAACCATGGGGGTTGAGCAGCCCGGCAGGACGCTTCAATTTGACTGCCAGCCGCCACCGCTCGCCACTGTTGACGGGCGGCCCACCATACCAAGCCAGACGCAGGTGCCGGGGCAGTTGGGTGCGACGCGACTGACTGTCTGTCAGTTCGAAACGCACTACACCCTCGGCCTGCTGCGGCAAACCGGTGACACGACCTTCGACCCAGCGAGTCTCGCCATCGAGCTTCAGCACCAGGCGATCATCCAGCGCCCACTGCGCATTCGCACACGCCCAACTGAAACCGAACAACCAAAATGCCAGTGGAAAGGTTCGAAACGGCAGCAACATCAAACCCACTACCGGCAACAACAGCCACAACCCCGCCGGCGGCAATGCCGGTAAAAAACGCAGGGCCAGCAGACCCAACGCCAGCGCCATCATCCCTGTGCGCATAAGCCCTTCCTTGAGAGTCCCCTCCCTAGGCTTAGCCGTCGCGCCGCACAGGCGTCGTTAACAATTGTCACAAAGTCTGAATGGGCGGTTCGTAGAATCCAGACATACTTGCCGCCTTAACCGACCGAGAAGCCTTATGCCCCGGCGCTTATTCAAACGTTACATGCCAGACCCGACCAGCATCAGGGAACACAAATCCTTACGCTTTCTTGGCACCCTGCTGCATGACCCGAACCTCTGGCACCTCAATCGTCATTCCGTTGCTCGGGCCATGGCCGTTGGCCTGTTCGCGGCATTCCTGCCCATCCCGTTGCAAATGCTGTTGGCGGCCATCCTCGCCATCGTGGTGCGCGGCAACATGCCGATAGCGGTCAGCCTGGTCTGGCTGACCAACCCGATCACCATGCCGGCGGTGTTCTTCTGCACTTACCAGACCGGCGCCTGGCTGATGGACGTCCCCGCCAGGAGCTTGCCGGACGAGTTGACCTGGGAATGGATCAGCGGCGAGCTCTCGACTTTGTGGCAACCGTTTTTACTGGGCTCGGTGGTAACGGGGCTGGTGCTTGGAGCGTTGGCTTATTGTCTGGTGATGATGTATTGGCGCTGGTGGGTGAGTCGGCAGTGGGCACGGCGTAAGCGCAGCCGGATGCAAGAATGAAAAACGGCCTCCGCGTGGGAGGCCTTTTTTATATCGATAGTTTGATTGGGGACATATCCATTGCTGCGGTAACGGCGACTTATGGTTTCGCTCTTACAGCGAGTCACTTTCGAAAAGCGCGAAAGTAACCAAAGCGCTTTTGCCCCGCCATTCGGTGCCTCGCCTAGGCTCGGCATACCCTCACTCCGGCATTGCTCCGGGGGCCCGCCGCCATCGGCCATCCATGGCCGGGGGCGGCTACCGCGGCATCCCTGCCGCGGTGCCCCCTACGCAATACCTGCGTTCGGCCTCTGGGAAAGGGGCGGCAGATCCAAAGCCAAAGCCAAAGCCAAAGCAGAAGCAGAAGCCACAGCAAGATCAAAAGATCGCAGCCTCGCTTCGCTCGACAGCTCCTACAGGGAAGTGCGTGCACATGAGATCAGGCCGGCCGGTAGGCCGCCTCGCTTTTGATTTTGACTCACCGCCCCCTCGAGAGGCTGAGTGGAGGTTCTGCGCAGTGGGCAACCCGGCATGGATGCCGGGTTAGCCGCCCCCGGCCATGGATGGCCGATGGCGGCGGGCCCACGGAGCAGGACCGGAGCGAGGTCACCCTGAGCCTAGGCGAAGGGCCGAACGAAAGGGGCAAGAGCCCTTTGGTTACTTTGGGGCTTTTCCAAAGTGACCCGCCGTAAGGGCGGAACCCTAAGTAGCCATTACCGCAGCAACGGATATGTACACCAACAACACGTAACCTGACCCGCAGTGGAGGCGTCAGGTACGCATCCCACGCCCACTCACCAGCAGCCGCGCACAACCGATGTACAGCACAACAGTCGCTACCAGCATGAAGGCGATCGCCACGCTGATCTTGATGTCCGACACACCGAGGATGCCGTAACGGAAGGCGTTGACCATGTGCAGCACCGGGTTGGCCAGCGACACGGTCTGCCAGAACGGCGGCAGCAGGCTGATCGAGTAGAACACCCCGCCCAGGTACGTCAGCGGTGTCAGCACGAAGGTCGGGATGATCGAGATGTCATCGAAGTTGCGCGCAAATACCGCGTTGATGAAACCCAGCAACGAGAAGATCGTCGCCGTCAGCAGCACCACCAGGACGGTCACGCCCAGGTGATGCACCTGTAGCGTGGTGAAGAACAGCGACAGCAGCGTCACGATGAGCCCGACCATCAACCCGCGCAGCACGCCGCCCAGGGTATAGCCAATCAGAATGGTATGCGGTGACACCGGCGACACCATCAGTTCTTCGATGGAGCGCTGGAACTTGCTGCCAAAGAAACTCGATACCACGTTGCCGTAGGAGTTGGTGATCACCGACATCATGATCAGCCCCGGCACGATGTACTCCATGTACGTGAAGCCACCCATGCCGCCGATCTGCCGACCGATCAGATTGCCGAAGATCACAAAGTACAGAACCATGGTGATGGCTGGCGGCAGCAAGGTCTGCGGCCAGATCCGGGTGAAGCGCTTGACCTCACGATAAACGATGGTATTGAGGGCGACGAGGTTGGGTTGCAGCTCGGAACTCATACCGCCACCTTCGACAGATTTTTCTCCACCAGGGACACGAACAACTCCTCGAGGCGATTGGTTTTGTTACGCAGGCTCAACACTTCGATGTTCTGCTGCGCCAACTGGGTGAACAGCGCGGTAATGCCCATGGCCTTGTCGACCTGGACTTCCAGGGTATGACTGTCGATCAGTTTGGACGGGTAACCAAGCAACTGCGGTGCCACTTGCAAGGTGTTCTTCAGGTCCAGCAGGAACGTCTCGACATGCAGTTGGCTGAGCAACTGCTTCATGCTGGTGTTCTCGACAATGGTGCCATGGTCGATGATGCCGATGTTGCGGCACAACTGTTCAGCCTCTTCCAGGTAGTGGGTGGTGAGGATGATGGTGATGCCTTTCTTGTTCAGTTCGGTGAGGAAGGTCCACATCGAGCGACGCAATTCGATGTCCACCCCTGCCGTCGGTTCGTCGAGGATCAGCAGGCGTGGCTCGTGAACCAGCGCCCGGGCGATCATCAGTCGGCGCTTCATGCCGCCGGACAGGGAGCGTGACGGCACATCGCGCTTGTCCCACAAACCCAGTTGAGTCAGGTACTGCTCGGCGCGTTCCTTGGCGATTTTCGCCGGGATGCCGTAGTAACCGGCCTGGGTCACGACGATGTCGAAGGTCTTTTCGAACTGGTTGAAGTTGAATTCCTGGGGCACCACGCCGATGGAGCGCTTGAGCTGCGCAGGATTCTTGTCCAGGTCGTGACCGAAGATATTCACCGTGCCGCTGGTCTTGTTCACCAGGGTCGAGAGAATGCCGATGGTCGTGGATTTGCCGGCGCCGTTCGGGCCGAGCAAGGCGAAAAAGTCACCTTCGGCGACGTCCAGATCGATACCACTCAAGGCCTGGAAACCGTTGCCGTAGGTTTTGGTTAGCTGCCGGATGGACAGAGCGGAACTCATATCGGATTTACGCACCAGGAAGGGAAGAAAGGAATAAATAAGGGCGGGCGGCGAGCAATGCAACCGCGGCGCATGAGCGCAATGGTGCTTGTCGCCGCCACACAAGTACAGTCACGCGTGTTGATAGTGAGTATTAAGTCAACGCGGTCATGACGGCTTTGCGATAGGCCGGACGCTGTTTCAACCGTGCGTACCAGGCTTCTAGATGTGGCAGCGGCGCGCGCTCGATCGGCATCTCGAACCAGGCATAAATGAAGCTGCCCAAGGGAATGTCGCCCATGCCGATCTCTTCGCCCGACAGGTATGGTTTAACCGCCAGCGCTTGATCGGCCATCGACAGCAGCTCGTCGCACTCCTTGATCGCAGCCTTGATGGCCGGCCAGTCCTGCTGCTCTGGCGGGGTGCGCAACACGCCCCAGAACACCGTGCGAAACGGCGCGGCAAAACTTGAGGTGGTCCAGTCCATCCACTTTTCCGCCGAGGCACGGGCTTGCAGGTCCGTCGGATACCAGGCAGTGCCGCTGGCATGGCGAGCCATCAGGTAACGCACGATGGCGTTGGATTCCCACAGCACGAAGCCGTCGTCTTCGATCACCGGCACGCGACCGTTGGGATTCATCGCCCGGTACTCAGGCGTGTCGACCACGCCAAAGGCACCGCCGGCATCGATGGCTTCATAGGCCAGGCCCAGCTCTTCGGCGGCCCACAACGGTTTTCTGACATTCGACGAATTTTTCCGACCCCAGATCTTCAGCATGACCGCCTCCTTGTTGGATAAATGCGCAGGCAGCATACGCCGGATCAGGCACGACTCAAATCGCTATGCATGTCACCCAGTTGCAGCGGCAGCCGCTCGCCGAACAAATGCGGATAGCACTTTTCCAGGTGCTCGAAAAAGAACGCTTCAGGCACATCGGTGAACTGGCCGTGATCGACCAGGTACTCCATCAGCTGCTCGCCGTCGCGATTGAAGGGATGGAACACGCTGTCATTGATCCCGTCGAATTCCAGCGGCGCGACATTGAACAGTTCGCAGAGTTGTTGATTGAAAGCCGGCGTGGCTTTAACCCAATGCTCGTTCAAATAAAGCTCGGTGTAGCCGTGCATGGCGAACACATCGCTCTTGAGCAGTTCGAGCAGGCGCGGCGTCGACAGGTGATTGCGCACATCCGCCAGACCGATACGCGCCGGGATCCCGCAATGCCGAGCGCAACCTGCCAACAGCGTGGCTTTGGGCACGCAATAACTCTCCCCGGCCGACAGCGCATAGCTGCCGCGCAAGGTCTGCGGATCACGGCTGAAGGTGTAGGGGTTGTAGCGCACGGCCTCGCGCACTGCGTAATAGAGATTGATCGCTTGCTCCAGCGGATCGCGCCCGGCGCCACGGTATTTTTCGGCGAACTCCACCACCGAGGGATGGTCACTGTCGATGAAGCGGCCGGGACTCAGATACGCATGCATGGGAGCAATCTCCTGGGGAAGCCACGAGTCTAGCGACACCTTCAGCACAGAGATAACGACGTTTCGGCCAAATATCAGCGCTTGCCCGCCCTGTTGACGAGTCCTCCATCGAAATAACTGACGAAGTCCGGCCGTTTCGTCCTACAAGCTCAACCCGATCGCTCCGACCACCCACTTTTATGGATGCCGTCTAAGCTCTGAGAGTGGTTTTGCCCCTGGCTTCAGGAGAATTAATTATGCTGCTGTTGTGGATACTGGTTCTGGTGGTCGGGATTGCCTGGCTGGCACATCGTCGCACCGCGCCTCTGCCCGCTTTGGGCATCATCGCTGTCTATCTGCTGGCGATGGGCATCTTCAGACATGCGAGCCATGCCCCCGTCTGGCTGCTGCTGATTTTCTGGGCGATGCTTGCGGCTGTAGCGGCCTTCCTGTTACTGCCGGACCTGCGACGAAAACTGTTCACGGCGCCCATTTTCAACTGGTTTCAAAAAAACCTGCCCCCCATGTCGCAAACCGAGCGTGAAGCCATTGAAGCCGGCACGGTCTGGTGGGATGGCGAGCTGTTCAGCGGTCGTCCGGACTGGAACAAGCTGCTGGCCTATCCAAAAGCGCAGCTGAGCGAAGAGGAACAGGCGTTTATCGATGGCCCGACCGAAGAGCTCTGCGCGATGGTCACCGATTGGCAGATCAGCCAGTTGATGGACCTGCCGCCAAAGGCCTGGGACCACATCAAGCAGCATGGCTTTTTTGCCCTGATCATCCCCAAGGAATACGGCGGTAAAGGCTTCTCGGCTTATGCGCACTCCCAGATCGCGATGAAACTGGCGACCCGCAGCGGTGACCTGGCCTCCACCGTCATGGTGCCCAACTCCCTTGGCCCGGCGGAACTGCTGCTGCATTACGGCACCGACGAACAACGCAATCATTACCTGCCACGCCTGGCCCGCGGCGACGATATCCCCTGCTTTGCCCTGACAGGCCCGATGGCGGGCTCCAACGTCGGGGGGATGACCGACACCGGGGTGATTTGCAAAGGTGAATGGGAAGGCCAGGAAACCCTCGGCCTGCGCCTGAACTGGGAAAAACGCTACATCACCCTCGGTCCGGTGGCGACCTTGATCGGCCTGGCCTTCAAGGCCTATGACCCGGATCATCTATTGGGTGACAAAGTCGACCTGGGGATCAGTCTCGCATTGATTCCAACCCAGACCCCCGGTGTAGAAATCGGCCGCCGTCACTTGCCGCTGGGCGCCGCCTTCATGAACGGCCCGAACGCTGGCAAGGATGTGTTCATACCGCTGGAATTCATCATCGGCGGTCAGGAGATGCTCGGCGAAGGCTGGATGATGCTGATGAACTGCTTGTCGGTCGGGCGTTCCATTTCGCTGCCTGCCATCGGTACCGCCGCGGGCAAGTTCAGCAGCCTGGTGACGGGCCAATATGCGCAGGTTCGCGAGCAATTCAACGCACCGCTGTCAGCCTTCGAAGGGATTCAGGAAGCACTGGCGCGGATCGGCGGCAGTACCTGGCTGATGGACAGCGCGCGGATGCTCACCGCCAACGCCGTCGACCTCGGCGAAAAGCCGTCGGTGCCCTCCGCCATCATCAAATACCACCTCTCCGAACGCGGTCGCGAGTGCATCAGTCACGCCATGGATGTTCACGGCGGCAAGGCCATCATCATGGGACCGAACAACTATCTCGCGCGTAGCTGGCAAGGTGCGCCCATTTCCGTCACGGTCGAAGGTGCGAACATCCTGACACGCAACCTGATGATCTTCGGCCAGGGCGCTATTCGCTGCCATCCGTTCGTGCTCAAGGAAATGGCCCTTGTCCACCGCGAAGACAAACAACAGGCGTTGATCGAATTCGACGCCCTGCTGCTCAAACACATTGGTTTTGCCGTGAGCAACGCCGCCAGCACCCTGGTGCTGAACCTTGGCTTCGGGCATTTCGAACACATGCCCGGAGACAAGCTCAGCCAACGCTACGTGCGCGCCCTCAACCGTCAGGCCGCGGCTTTTGCCATGCTTGCAGACCAATGCATGATGCTGCTGGGCGGCGAACTGAAACGCCGCGAACGCTTGTCCGCACGTCTGGGCGATGTGCTCAGCTACCTGTATCTGGCCTCCGCCGCGCTCAAGCGATATCACGATCTCGATTCGCCGGAGCATATGCGTCCGTTGTTCGCCTGGGCGATGGAAGAGAGCCTCGGCCAGTCCGAGCGTGCGCTGGACGAACTGCTGACCAACTTTCCGAACAAGGTACTCGGCTGCTTGCTGCGGGTACTGGTGTTCCCGTTCGGTCGCCGGCACAGAGGCCCGTCGGACAGACTGGCGGCCAAAGTCGCAGCAGTGCTCGGCCGCGCCAAGGGCGACCCGACCCTTGAGGAGTTATTGGCGGGCTGCTATCGCCCGCAATCGACAGAGGATCCGGTCGGCGCCCTGCAGCACGCCTGCGACTTGCTGAACGCCGCCAAACCGCTACAGAAAAAACTCAACACGGCGCTGAGAAGTCGCCAGGTCAAACCCACTGTCGGGGAGTCGGTCATCGATGCCGCACTGGAGGCTGGCGTCTTGCAACCGGTTGAAGCCGAGACCTTGCGTGAGGTGGAGGTGGCGCGGCGCAAGGTGATCGACGTCGATGATTTCGATAAAGAGGTGCTGGTGCTGGGCAAGGGCAAGGTCCGCTAATCCAGAGGACCGTGTGTCGCCTTACCATCATGGGGCGCTTTACCCTGTGAAAAAGGGGCGCGGGAGCTTTATACTCCTGCGCCCGTTTTGCTCTTGAGGACTTATCTCGTGTCCAATGTCGTTGCCGATCATCTCGTCTTGCTCGACCACCTGCGCAGTATCCTGGTCGCCGTAGGTGAGGCCGAACAGGTTCCCGAAGAAAGCCATGCCTTGTTCCTGGAGCGCTTCGACGAACTGCGTGCGTTGCTGCCGGTCGACCCGATCGAAAGCCAATACCTGGGCCAGGACATCCTGTGCCAGATCATCACCCGCTACCCACAAATCGCCCACCTGGTGCCGCGCGATCTGCTGTGGTACTTCGCCGGTGACTGCCTGCACTACATGCCCGATGATGAAATCGACCTGTACCAGGCGCTGGAAGAACGTCGCTTCGAAGCCGAACAGAACGATGAACCGTTCGACTGGAATCAGGAAAAACAGCTGCTGGCGATGTCGAACCAGGACAGCAAGCACTGATCTCCAATCAGTAACGCAAAAGGCCCGCATGGTTAATCATGCGGGCCTTTTTTGTTGGCCGGGTAAAGATCAAAACAACCCATCACTCTCCGGCAACTCATACGCTGCTGCGCCCTTGCCCATCGCGCTTGGCTTGCCCGGCTTGCTCAAGGTCGGCTCTTTTTCCAGGCATTCCACCAGATAGTCGATGAATACCCGTAACTTGGGCGGCAGATAGCGGGTGGGCGAATGCAGCAGCCAGGCGCCTCCGTGGTAGGACGCCAGAAAGGTCCAGTCCGGCAACACCTGCACAATCAGCCCCTGTTCCAGCGCATAACGGGCGGTGAAGTACGGCAGGCTACCGATCCCGATGTGTTGCAATACCGCGCCCAATCGCACGCCCGTGTGATTGGCGGCGTAACGTCCGCGCACGCCGACGGTCACCGCTTTGCTGCCTTTCTTGAACTTCCAGCGCGCATCGCTCGGGGTTTCGCCCAGATAGATGCAGCTGTGATTGAGCAAGTCGTGGGGATGAGTCGGTGTGCCGTGCTCGGCCAGGTACTGCGGCGTGGCGCAGAGCAAATGGTCGATGGTCAGCAATTGGCGCCCCACCAGCCCCGCAGGGGGCCGATCGGTAATACGGATGGCCAGGTCGACGTTGTCATCGATCAAATCCACCTGGCGGTCCTCGAGCAACAACTCCACATCCACTTTGGGATAACGCCGCAGAAACTCCGGCATATGCGGATGAATCACAAATCGCCCGACAGCCTTGGGCACGCTGACGCGCACCAGCCCTTCCGCTTCCTGGGTGAACTGACCGCTGATTTCCATCACCGACTTCGCCGCGCTGACCATCTCCTGGCAGCGCTTGAACACCTCTTCGCCTCCGTCGCTCAGGCGCAGCTTGCGCGTGGTTCGTTGCAACAAACGCGTGGCAAGCGCCTTCTCCAGCCGCGAAATGCTGCGACTCACCGCCGAGGGGGAAGACCCCAACTGACGCGCCGCTTCGGAGAAACTGCCGGTTTCGACAACCTTGACGAAAATCGCCATTTCACCGAGCAGCGGCAGGGGAAGATTTATGCTCACAGCGCAACAGTCCTTTGATGGTTGAACGGATTATCACGCAATTCCACGGTTCATATAATAAAAATAGAAACTTTAATAAGGGCATGGAATATGACGCTTCGCCTCTTTTTCCATAGTGATGACCTCAGGGCCAACGTGGAAGTCCTGGATTGCACGCCCTATGAGAACGAGTTCGCCGTGGTGCTGCGCGCCACTCTGTTTCATCCCCAGGGCGGCGGACAACCCTGTGATACCGGCTGGATCGGCGAAAGCCAGGTGCTGCGCGTGGTGCAGGAAACGGAGCGGATCATCCATTTCGTCGACCACCCGGTAAAACTCGGCATGATCCAGATTCGGGTCGACGAGCAACGCCGCCAGTTCAATACGCGCATGCATTCGGCGGGGCACCTGATCGGTCACTTTGTTCAGGCCATGGGCTGGATGCCGATCAAGGCTCATCACTGGCCGGATGAAGGACGTGTGCAATTCAAACCGGGCGATGGCGCACAGGAGGTTGATGCCCAGACGATTCAGCACGGCATCAAGCAATGGATCGCCCATGATCTGCCACGCTTGACGTCGTTGCGCGAAGGCGCCCGTGAAATCGGTTTCGGTGAGCTGCCCGCCTACGGCTGCGGCGGCACCCATGTACGTAGCCTGAAGGATTTGGGCAAGGTCACGATCGCTTCCCTTTCGCAGAAAAAGGGAACGCTGTCAGTCCACTACCACGTGGATTGAGCTTTTGGGCGATGTCGACCCCGTCATCGCCTGACGCCGGAGGAGCCTGCGTTCGCGGGCTCTGTTGACTATCTGATAGATGGACCTAAGACATGATGCTTGACGTCGAGCGTCTCGATGAGACGTGCATAAAAAAACTGGCCAACGAAGAAGTCCTCGCCATCCGCGTCAGAGGCTTGTTGCCTCGACCACTGGCGATCCAGATCGGCGACAAGATCCTCGCCCCCGGCTTCGAAGGCTACATCAACGCACCGAGCATCGGTCGCATCGGCATGGCGTTTTATGAAGCGGAAAACCAGCCACTGCTGATCGAAGACTATTTCGAGCGCGCCACCAGCAACATCGCCGAATTGCGCAGCCGTTGCGCGCCCTACTCCTCACCTGTCGACACCCTGCGCTGCATGCTCGATGAGTCCTGGCCGGCGGGGGCGCATCTGGAAAATCTCTATGGCCGCAAGATGTATGTGGGGCTATCGCGCGTGGTCAAACCCGGCGTGTGCTTCCTTGCCCATCACGACATTTTCGCCAAGGACGCCCCGGACAGCTTCCAGGCCAGAAGCCTGGAAGCGCAGTTCGCCTGCAATGTTTACCTGAACATGCCGACCGAGGGCGGCGCGTTGCAGATGTGGGACCACGACATTTCCCCTGACCAGTTCGACGAGATGCGTGGCGACAGTTACGGCATCGATCCGGCCTTGCTCGGCCCTCCGACCCTGGAGATTCGCCCTGAGCCGGGTGATTTCATCATGTTCAATTCACGCCGCATGCACTCGGTGACGCCGGGTGTGGACGATCCGCGATTGAGCCTTTCTTTCTTTGTCGGCTATCGCGGCAATGCTTCCCCCCTGACTTTCTGGAGTTGAGATGTTTTCGAATTACCTGGGCGAGTTTCTGGCGCTGGCTACCATCCATTTTCTGGCCGTGGTAGCTCCCGGGCCGGACTTCGCCGTGACCATCCGCCAAAGCGTGCGTTTCGGGCGCTTAGTGGGCATCTGCACGGCGCTGGGCATCGGCGCGGGCATTTCCGTGCATGTGCTGTACACCTTGCTCGGCGTCGGCGCATTGATGCACACCACGCCTTGGCTATTGACGGTGGCCAAGGTGATCGGGGGGGCCTACATTTTGTACCTCGGTGTGAGCCTGTTGCGCAGCAAACCCAAAGTGGCGATTGAAGGCGACAACGGCGCGGCAGCGTCAACTGAGCAACAGACGTTGTTCAAGGCTTTCAGCACCGGGTTTCTGACCAACGCCACCAACCCCAAGGCAACGCTGTTCTTCCTGGCGATTTTCACCACCATCATCAGCGCTACGACACCGCTGCAGATTCAAGCGCTATACGGGTTGTGGATGTGTTTCGTGAACGCCTTGTGGTTCGTGATCGTGGCCCTGTTCTTTTCCAGCGCCCGGGTGCGACTGCTGTTCATGCGCATGGGCCACTGGTTCGAAAGAACCATGGGGGTGATCCTCATTCTGTTCGCAGGACGCCTGATTTTGTCCATGTAAGTCCTGCCGCCTTGGTCGCCTCGTAGAACAGCATTTTTTGCGGCTCCAACGCCAGCAACACGGCTATCTCCACACTCTGCCCTTAAAGTTTTGTTTTAAATCATGGCGCTTTGCTTTGTTTGAACTACCTTCAAACAAGAAGAAGTCATAACGGTTTGAATTTTGACGTTTAGGTTCAGAGATCAGATAGCGAATTGGCAAAAGGAGTTACCTCACTATGATCCTGACAGGCGTTTTCCGGCGCAGAGCTGTGGTTGCCGGTTGCTTTTTAGGGGAGTCAGGTTGGCGGGAAGTGCCGCCTATAACCGCGATGGTTGTCGAGCCTGAGCCTGTTGCTCGGGTCGGCAGCCCAGGTATCTGGATCACTAAAAGCCGTTTTAGAAGGTCGCTCGCTGTTCATTCGGATCAGCGTATTGCACCTGCTTGCGTGTAGCACCAAGGAATATTGCCGGGGGCATTAATCGTTAGTGGTGAGTGCTCTGGCGAGGTTGAGGGTCGACTCAGGCCCCTTGTAGTGATCCGAGGCAACCCGTTTGCCTTGTAGATGGCCTATTCAGCGAGGATGCACTTAATGAGCTATCGTACCGTGCCCGCTTTCAAGCGAATTATCCATGGCCTGTTCTGGATGGGCCTCAGCGTGGACGCGGCTCAGGCCGCGGCGGCCAATTGTTCGCAGATGGACAGTATGCCGACAACGTTCGAGGTCGGTCAGGGGCTTCAGAGTGAACTGCGCACTCCGGTTCCGGTGACGCAACTGGCCGTGGGTGACCCGAAAATTGCCGATGTGCAACCCAGCGGCAACAACCCCAGCGCCTTCATACTCACCGGTCTGACACCGGGGGCCACCAGCCTGATGGTCTGGACTTCCTGTTCGAAAACACCACGCCAAAGCATGGTGTTCGTCAAGGGCCGGGCCACCTCGGCGCTGACCAGCGTGTCGACCGGACCTACCGAAGACCCGCTGCTGCCAAGCCAGGTGCAAACCGATATTCGCTTCGTTGAAGTCAGCCGGACCAAACTCAAGGAAGCCTCAGCGTCTATTTTCGGCACCCGCGGCAACTTCCTGTTCGGCTCGCCGAGAACCTTGCCCACCATTGGCGGCGTCGTCACGCCATCAGTGCCTGTGGACAACGGCATGTTCAACCTCAACTTTGCTACCGGCAATACCCTGGTGGCGATCAACGCGCTGGAAGGCAGCGGTTTCGCCTACACCCTGGCGCGGCCAAGCCTGGTGGCGCTCAGCGGGCAGAGTGCGAGCTTCCTGGCCGGCGGTGAAGTACCGATTCCGGTGCCCAGTTCGGGCAGCGATAACATCTCCATCGAGTACAAGGAGTTCGGTATCCGCCTGACCCTGACGCCAACCATCATCGAGAAAAACCGTATCGCCCTGAAGGTGGCGCCGGAAGTCAGTGAACTGGACTTCACCAACGCCGTCAGCATCGCCGGCACCATAGTTCCGGCGCTGACCATACGCCGTACCGACACCAGCATCTCCCTGGCCGACGGCGAAAGCTTCGTCATCAGCGGCCTGATCAGCACTCGCAACAATTCCCAGGTGAACAAATTCCCGGGGCTGGGCGATATCCCGATTCTGGGCGCGTTCTTCCGCGATAACTCTATCAACCGTGAAGAACGCGAACTGCTGATGATCGTCACCCCGCATCTGGTCCAGCCCCTGGCTGCCAATGCACAACTGCCGTCGTTGCCTGGCGAGCAGCTGCGCAATTACGACCCGAACTTCTACCGCATGTTCTTCCTCGAAAATGGTGATTTCGACAGCAAGACCGGGCTCTCGCAATGAACCGGAGCCAGACGCTGAACCGGGCTTTCGCCCTCACTCTTAACGGTGACCTTGAGCGCTTGGCGGGCCAGCTGTATTGCCATTGGCCAGGCGTTCAACGTGTTGTAGCCAGAGGACACTCGATGAAAGCAGTCATTGCAATA
The DNA here is from genome assembly GCF_024749225.1 of Pseudomonas sp. B21-019. Taxonomy (NCBI): domain Bacteria; kingdom Pseudomonadati; phylum Pseudomonadota; class Gammaproteobacteria; order Pseudomonadales; family Pseudomonadaceae; genus Pseudomonas; species Pseudomonas sp. B21-019. The sequence goes on along the minus strand of NZ_CP087193.1, from coordinate 1,625,551 downwards.
ACGGCGACATTGATGCTCGCAGGTTGTGCCACCAACGGTATTGTTTCGCGACCGGGCAGTTGTGCCAAACCCGCTTCGGAGCAAGAGTTGGCCCTGAACCTTGCCGACAACATGGCCAACGAAGGCCGTTTGTACGCCAGCCTGGCGAACCTGGAAGGTTTGCCCGATGACCTGGTCCAGGTTCGCCTGCGCAAGGCGCGGGTGCTGCGCTTGATGGGGCGTAAAGATGCGGAGCCGTTGTATCAAAGCCTGCTCGGCACCTGTCTGGCCGCTGAAGGGGAACATGGCCTGGGCCAGTTGGCCGCGGCCAAAAATGATAACGCCAGCGCCACCACTCACCTTGAGCGTGCGGTGAAGATGGCCCCCACCGACGACAAGATGCGCAATGACCTGGGGGTCGTCTACCTCAATCAGCGACGGATCCCTGAAGCACGCTTCGAGTTCATGACGGCCATGGAACTCAAGCAGGCGGATTCACTGGCGGCACTCAACATGGTGACGCTGTTGATCTATCAGGATAACTGGAAGGCGGCTGCCGAACTCGCGAACCGCGCCAGCTTGAGTCCCCAGCAAGTTGCAGAGGCTCAAACACGAGCGGAAAAACTCAAGGCCTCTGCCAAAAAAGCGGTGGCTTCGGAGGGGAATCGCAAGGCTGAGGTAGCCGATGCCTCAGCCGGCGCTGCGATCAAGTAGAACGTACGAGGAGTCGAGATGAATACCAAAAGGCTGTTGATTGTGTGCATGGCTTGCCTGTCCACCAGTGCCTGGGCTATTGAGCCAGGTCCCTCCTCGGTACCGCAAAAAGGCACCGAACAGTGGATGCAGCTACAGATTCGTGGTGTGGTTGCCTCCCCTTTTCGACAAACTGCATCGGTCACTGAGCGTGACCTGTCCTTCCAGCGCTGGCTGAACAGCTTCACCTACCCGATCCCGATGTTCTTTGAGCAAAAGGCTGGGGGGAAAATGACCTCCAGCAGCAACTGAGGGACGTCAATGGATGATCAACCTCTGGCATCGTCCAGAGTAGCCTGGCTAAAACGCCAGGCTTAATCACGCCTGCAGGAAAGTATTGGCATCTACACATTTTCCAATGCTGGCAGAGTTTCCCCGCAGGAGCGTAATGCTGTTCACTTAAGCAATTTCAGCCGCGACGCATTCCTTGTAGCAGCTGCCGAAGGCTGCGTTCGGCTGCGCAGCAGTCGTAAAGTCAGGCACTGCGGTCCGTCAGGCACACCGTGCATTCAGGGTTTACGACTGCTTCGCAGCCGAACGCAGCCTCGCGAGCTCGGCAGCTGCTACAGATCGCATTACGGCTTAAGTGAACAACATTGCCCGGAGCGAAGCTTGCCCGCGAAGAGGCTGTCATATCCGCCTTCTATGCTGGCAGACAGATTGCTTTCGCGGGCAAGTCGGATCGCCGCACCGCTTACTCCTACGGGGGATGTGCAGATCTTGGGAGGGGAAGTACAGATCAGGTTCGGGTGGCAAGGCCATCTGATTCGACAGCCCCCCACCCGATTCTCTTACATATTTCCGAATGCTTTCATTACGCCAATCATGGCCGGGCCGATGGCGACCAGAAAGAAGCTTGGCCACAGGCAGAAAATCAGTGGGAATATCAGCTTGGTGCCGATTTTCGCCCCCGCCTCTTCGGCAGCCTGCGTACGCCGATCACGGAATTCATCGGCATAGATGCGCAGGGTGTCGGCCACGCTGGTACCAAAGCGAATACTCTGCGCCAACAGGCTGACCAACCCTTGCACATCCTCCAGACCGGTGCGTATGGCCAGTTGTTTGAGCGCCTCGGTACTGGTGATGCCCGCGCGGATCTGCGCATTGACCAGGGCCAGCTCTTCAGCCAGTTCAACATGACTGACCGACATCTCTTCAGCCACCCGTTCAATGGTCGTGGGCAGTGACAGGCCTGACTCCACGCAGACCACCATCAGATCCAGCGCATCTGGAAACGCGATACGCAGCCGGTTTTGACGCGCCTGCTTACGCTTGGCGACATACAGCGCTGGCAGCAACCATCCGATACCGGCCACCATGACCACCAACAACAGCCCCACAGCCAGGGAAACCTTGGGAATCAGCGGCAACAGCAACAACGCAAGGCCAACCATCAACAGCGGTAACATCAAGCGCACCGCCCAATACATCTGTACCGCCGAAGAGGAGCGGTACCCCGCATGAGTCAACAAAGTCTGGGTAACTGACGCCTGGGCCGACTCAGCCGAGGCAAAGCGCTGGCCGACCCGCTCCAGCAACAGCTGCAGATTACTCGGCGCCTCCTGACCAGCCGCATTGCCCAAATGACCACGCTTGATCAGCGCCAGACGACGCTGTACCGGGTCCTGGAGACCCAGCATCAGCAACATCAAGGCGACGACCGCAAGCACCGTACTCAAACCGATCGCGCCAAGGAACAACAGGCGCGCTACTTCCTCGTTCCCCGTGAACCGACTGAACAACCCGAGTAAAAAGTCCATGACCTGTACCTCCCGGTAGCGAATATCGCTTAAACCTGAATCCGGATGATTTTTCGTATCCAGAAAATCCCGATCAACATGGCGCAGAAAGCCCCGATGATCAGCTTGTGGCCTATGGGATCATTGAGCAGCACAGGCATGTAGCTGGGGCTTGTGAGCACGATCGCAATCGCCAGCACAAAGGGAATCGCCACCAGCACCCAGGCCGACATGCGCCCTTCCGCCGACAGGGTTTTGATCTTGCGCTGAAAGCGGAAACGCCCACGGATCAACCGACTCAGACGCTCCAGCACTTCGGTCAGATTACCGCCGGTCTCGCGGTGGATGAGGATCGAAGTCACCAGCATCATCACCGTCATGCTGGGCATGCGCTCCAGCAGGCCGAGCATGGCCCGGCGAACATCGTTGCCATAGTTGATGTCGGCAAAGGTCAGGCCGAACTCATGAGCGACCGGCCCCTTGTGCTCCTCGGCGACCAGACGCAGGGTTTCGTTGAACGGGTGCCCGGCGCGCAAGGCCCGGCACATGGCATCCAGCGCATCCGGCAGGCCTTCCTCAAACGCGTTGAAACGTTTGCTCCGGTCACGAGAAACTTTCAACAGCGGTAACCAGAACACCCCGAAACCCGCCAACAGCGCCATCCACCAGACTGTCGAGACCATCCAGATCGAGATGCCCGCACACACGCCCAGGAACAGCCCAAGCAAGATCACCCGGTAAGCACGATATTCATGGCCGGCCTGCTCGATCATCTGTGTCAGGCTCGCCATGAACGGCAACTGCTCGAGCATGGCCTCCAGTGGCGACAAACGCGTCAGGTATTTCTGCCGCAACACCGTCTGCATGTTGGGCAAATTGTTGGCTTTTTCCAGTACATGCAAACGGCCGCGGATGCGCTTGCGCATCTTGCCCGCTTCGCCGAACACCGGCACCACCACGCCCTGGGACAAGAGGAACACGGCGATAAACACCATGCCCAGGAACATCACAATGAATTCAGCAGGAATATGGCTCATGGCTGCCGTGCCTCCATCCATTCAGGCCTGAACATCGTCAGCGGCAACTCGATGCCGCGTTTGGCCAGCACATCGCGGAAGGCCGGGATCATGCCGCTGGGGCGATAATCGCCAAGCACTTCACCGTTTTCACCCATGCCCTGGCGCGCAAAGGAGAAAATTTCGGTCATGGTGATGATCTCGCCTTCCATGCCGTTGATCTCTTGCACGCTGACCAGCCGGCGCTTGCCGTCCTCCTGACGTTCCAGCTGGATCACCACATCGATGGCCGACGCGATCTGCTGACGCATGGCCTTGATCGGGAAGGTCGCCCCGCTCATCGACACCATGTTCTCGACTCGCCCCAACGCATCGCGCGCGGTGTTGGCGTGGATCGTGGTCAACGAACCGTCATGGCCGGTGTTCATGGCCGTCAGCATGTCCAGCGCCTCGGCGCCGCGCACTTCGCCGATCACAATGCGGTCCGGGCGCATCCGCAAACTGTTGCGCACCAACTCCCGTTGACTCACCTCGCCACGCCCCTCGATGTTCGAAGGCCTGGTTTCCAGACGCACCACGTGGGGCTGCTGCAATTGCAGTTCGGCCGAGTCTTCGATGGTGACGATCCGCTCGTTGTGCGGGATGAAACTGGACAGCACGTTGAGCATGGTGGTCTTGCCGCTACCGGTACCGCCGGAAATCAGCACGTTCAGGCGCCCGCGGACAATCGCCTTGAGCAGCAGCGCAATGGCCGGGGTCAACGTGCCCACCTGAATCAGGCTGTCGGTGTTGAGCAAGTCCACCGCAAAACGGCGAATCGACATGCTCGGGCCGTCGATGGCCAGCGGCGGGATAATCGCGTTGACCCGCGAACCGTCCTTGAGCCGGGCGTCCACCAATGGCGAGGACTCGTCGATACGCCGACCCAGGCTGGACACGATGCGATCGATGATGTTCAGCAAATGCTGATCATCGCGAAAGCGCACATCGGTCCTTTGCAGTTTGCCGAAGCGCTCGACATAGACCGAGGCGAAACCGTTGACCAGAATGTCGGACACGCTGTGATCGGCCAGCAACGGTTCCAGGGGCCCCAGGCCGAGCACTTCGTCGGTGATCTGCTTGATGATCAACTGGCGGCTCGTGGTACTCACCGGTGCCGAATGCTCGTCGAGCAGGCGCTGGCAAATATCACGGATCTGCCGTGAGGCCTCGGCCTGTTCAAGGGAGTCCAGCAACGACAGGTCCATGACCTTGAGCAATTGCTGGTAGATTTTTTCCCGCCATTCGGCTTCCACCGGAGTGACCTGGCTTCTGGTTTCGTAAAGAACGTCCGGTGTTGCACGCTCCCACGCCATTATTTCCTCTGCCGGATCCAGCAGGTCGTCGCCCTGAGCAGCTGACGATGCAGCGTTTTTACCGGACTGTTTGCGCAAGCGGTTACGAAAGTCGCTGATCATGGGTCATCCCCCGAAAAAACGGTTGAAGGCGCGTTTGAGTAAGCCTTTGTTCCCGGCCACCTGTTGACCGACCAGGTCCTCGGTCATGTCGCGCAGGGCGGTAGTAATCGCGGCCCTCGGCGCATGCAGCCCCAACGGCACGCCAGTGTTCTGACTCTGGCTGACCAGGTTGAAGTCGTTGGGTAATTTCGACAGATTGGTGCAGCGCAGTGCCTCGCCGATATCCTTGAGGCTGATCGCTGCGGCCTTGTCATAGCGGTTGACCACGATCTGCAACTGATCGCCGCGCACGCCCAGGTCGTCGCGAAGGATCCGCACCAGGGAGCTGGCATCGCGCAGATGACTGACGCTCTGCTGCACCACCACGTACACCCGATCCACCTGTTCCAGCACGGAGCCGGTGAGGTGGTCGATTTGCCGCGGCAGGTCGATCACCACCCAGTCGTAGCTGGCGCGGGCCAGTTGCAACAGGGTGTCAAGTTGCTCGGGTTGGGCATCCTGCGGCAGGCACAGCTCACCGGCCCGACCACCCAGCACATGCAAGGTGGGACTGAAGTGGCTGCAAAAACCGCGTAGCGCGACACTGTCCATGCCATCGATCTGATGCAACACCTCGAGATGGCTGTGCGTCTGCGCCACATCCAGGTAATGCGTCACGCTGCCGAATTGCAGGTCCATATCCAGCAGCAGGGTACTGCCGCCCTTGACGCTGAGCTGTTGAGCCAGATTGCAGGCCAGCAAGGTTCCGCCGGAGCCACCCTTGGCGCTCATCACGGCGATCAATTTGCCTTCAACCCCGCTGCCGGTTCGAACCTCCATGACCAGGCGATTCAAGGCTGCAACCAGTTCTGTCTCGGCGATAGGCTCCGGCAGCACGTCACGGGCGCCGGCCTGCATCGCCAGACGCATGCCTTCCTGCTCGCTCAGCAGGCCGCACACCAACATCGGTGGACGCTCATGGGCCGGACGCTGCAACAGCGCCGCCAATTCTTCGCGCCACAGATGGCTGACGCGTAGCAGCAACAGATCGGGCATGCGGTCCAGACCGTAGAGTGGGTCAACATGCCCATTGCTCACCAGGCGAGTGCTCACCTCCAGGCAGGGCATGCGCTGGCAGACGCTCTGCAGATCGCGCAACGAGGTGGCATCACGACTGCTGATCAGCAACCGCAGCCCGGTCTTGCCGGTCGAGCTGGAGAGCGGGGTGTCCTTTGTATTCAGCATGGTGTGATCTCCCCGGAATCGGAATGACGCCCGAGGCTTTCGCGTGGCAAGGTTGCCTTGAATGCAGGCAAGGTAATGGGCACGCCTAACCCGGGAATAAACAGATTGAAAACGAAGCCTTGCAGACTCAACTGGACATAGCGGATGGCACGAAAACCAGTGGCGCTGACCAGGTCGCCGGGATTGGCCACCACAGCACCGTTGACGTCCAGATAGGTCAGCGTCAGGTTGGTGGTGGCCAGGCTCGTGATCAGCTGGCTCGTGCCGGCGTCGGTCGAGGCGTTGAAGATCGCCCGCCGCAACACCACCGGATCGCTGATGTTGCACACCGCCGCCAGACGCGCACCACGCCGCGCGGCTTCATCCAGCGCACTGACCGTGAAGTACAGGCGGCCCATTTCCACCACGCCGAACAACAGGATGAACACCAGCATGCCGATGAAGGCGAACTCCACGACATAGGTGCCGTGCATGCGTTTTTTATTCATCACAGCACCCTCATGACAGTGGTGGCAACCAACGGAATGGCCAGCGCAAACTGCCCACCGATAAGACCAGGGAACGTGCCGACACAATTGCCACTGCCGATCACCGGGCAGAAGCTGTAGGTGATGGTGACTCGCACATGGTCGGTGCCCACCGCGGCGACCGCGACGTTCGCGGTCGTCAACCCTGACACCACAGCGCTGCCGGCAGCGCTGGGCACGCCATAGACCGCGACGTTTTTCGTCTGGGTCAGCAGCGTATTGCTCAGAGCGATAGCACCGAGCGTCGAGTCCCAGGCCTGGCTGGCGACAAAACGGTCAGCATCACGGCTGGCCTGCAGCAGGACGTTGTACTGATAGAGCATGCGGCCGAATTCGCCGAGGCTCAGTAACAACAGGAGCAACAACGGCAGGACGAGGGTGAATTCCACCAATGCCACGCCTTGCTGAGCCTGTGGTCGCTTGAATGAGTGAAGTCCCATGACGCCTCCTACGAGTCTGTGCTCGGAGTGCCAGTGCCGCTGCCAATATAGGTTTTGTAGAGTTGAATGATCTGCGGGCCGACATCGGTGGACGGCGAGGGGCCGGCTACGTTGTCGCCTGTACACTCCTTCACAAACTGGCCGAAGATCTGCGATTCCGTGCCGCCGTTGCTCATGGGCTGCACCACGAAATAGCAACCAAAACCCAGGACCGGCACCGAGGTTGTACCCCCCTGTTTACCGGTGCAGTCGCCCACCACGATTTTCAGCATCCGACGCTCGAACACCCCACCGCTCTGACAGCCGCTGCCGGTCCCGGCCACACACGCGGCAGTGCTCGCACGCCAGTCGTTGTAGTCCAGTATCGCGTTGGCGCCCGCCGTGAGATTGCCGCCGCTCGATGTGACGGTTTGCCCCTTGTACATCTTTTGTCCCGTTGCATCGTCGTATGTGATCGCGGGGGTGCTGGACGTGGTTACCAGGTCTGGCGGGTAGTCCGAGGCACTGACCGGGCCGTTGTAGATGCCGAAGCGCGTATTCAACCCCTGAGAGGTAGGACCGACCTTGTTGCCAGGGGCGGTCTGGACGTTTTGCCCGACGTTTCGGCAAACCGTACCACCTCCGGCCAGGTCATCCCTGACTGTACTGCCGCCCGAGCCAAAGTCGAGCAACTGAAAGTTGCCTGGGCCAATGGGAGATGAATTGCCGGCAGCCGTCTTCAACACCTGTAAATCACCAAACTGGAACCCCCAGAACACGCCCGCGGCCGGGTTGTATTTAGTCGGGTCACCACAGACCATCAATGGTGCAAGATCACAGGGGCTGGTAGGGCTGGGGCCGGCGGTGGCGATCGCCGCCACGGCCTTGTTCCCAAGGCCCGCAGTGCCTAACGTCTGAACGAAGCTCCAGAAAAAACCTGTCAGTTGATAGCTCGGTACCGATACCCGAACGTACTTGGCATTTGCCGGCCCGGGATAGGAGAACGGGCCATAGACGCTGCTGGAGAGTTCCACCGTCGCAAATGCGCCTGGGTTGCCGGCGACCGCCGTTGCCAATTCGGTGTTGCCCGTGGCATTGGCATTTTGCGTCAGCGTATTGAGCGCGGCAGTGCGTGTCGCGCTGGCCATGTTGGCAGCACCTGCCACCTCAAGCAGTGTTTTGGCGCCACTCAGGGCGGCGGCATCCACAGCGTTTTGCAGGCGCGTCTTGTTCAACATCATGTGCCCGCCGTCCAGAGCCAACGCCGCTATCATGGAAATCGCCGCCAAGGCGATCACCATCAGTACGCTCACCGCTCCTCCCTGGCGCCTTGGCGTCGCAGTGAACGGCCGCTGGATACGAAGATTCATCATCAAGCCCTCGTTTGCCGATACTGATCCGGATCGGCTCCGCCAATACCTTGGTGCACAGGCACCCCTACCGCTCTGTCAACGAACTTTCACTAAACTGGTCTGGATCCCGCGAATGATGGTGACAGCCCCGCCACCCTCGGCACGGTGCACCACGCGTTTTTGCACTGGGGCAGCGGCCACAACCATGGGGGCCTGTGCAGCAGGCGCGGCGGTCACGATTTTTTTCTCGGAGTTCAGCGGATTGCGCAGCGCCAGTTGCAGCTTGCCTTCCGTTTGCGCCGTGACCAGGGTTTCAGCCTCGGCGGCCGTCATCTCCAGCGTCACTGCGCGCACCACCACCGGTTGGGTCTTGTCGGTACCCGCCGTCTGGTCCACCGCCAACACCCGCAAGTTCTCGAGGATGGTCCTGGACACGGCGCTGTTGCTGCCGGCACTGGTGGTTTTGGTCGCCAGTACATCGACCCGGTTACCTGGCAGGAGGAATCCGCCCACACCCACCACGTCGTCCACGCGTACCGAAATGGCACGTTTGTCTGTGGCAATCAGAGAGGCCAGGGTACTGCCGCCCAGGTGTTCGCTCAGGCGTGCGCTGCGCATGACGTCGCCACGCAAGATGTCGAACGTTGCGATCTTACCCACGGCCTTGTCGCTGGAGTCGAGAGCATCGTCCGGGATCGTGTCCATCGGCATGCGTACGGTCGTGACCTGTTGGGCCTCGACCATCTGCCCGAATGGAATCTCTACCGTGGCAACCACCACGCTTCGAAGATGGTCATCCGGAGTGGCATTGAGCCGCGCGCTCAGCCAGGAGTCGGCCATCCATGCAGCCCCAAGGCCCATGACCAGGGAAACGCCTATCAGGGAAACAGTACGAGAGCTCATGTCAGTATCTCCGTATCAAAGAAAGTCGAGCTGGACGAAGTAGTTGTGCCAGGCCCATTCCAACTCTTGTGGCGACAAGGCTCCGGAACCGCCCATATAACGCTGACGATCGAGGGCCATGTTCAGGAGATCTCGGGGATGGCAAGGCACCAGGGGCATGCCTTCACTTGCATAAAGCCTTTGCAGTACATAACGCAGCAGCAGGGGGTCAAAAGGAATACCCATACGCTCACATTCCTGACGCCAGATCTTTTCGTACTCCTCGGGCTTCAGGTAACCGAACTGCAACTTGTAGCCAATCCGCCGCAGGAAGGCCTCATCAGCCAGTTCCAGGGGATTGAGGTTGGTGGAGAACACCAGAACCAGATCGAATGGCAGCTCGCAATGCCGACCACCGCCCAAATTGAGGAAGTCGCGCTTCTCCTCCATCGGGACGATCCAGCGATTGAACAGCTCAGCGGGTGCCATGCGCTGACGCCCCATGTCATCGATGATGAACAGGCCATTGCTGGCCTTGAGCTGCAAGGCGGCCTGGTACTGGCGGGTGAAGGGGTCATAGCGAACATCCAGCTGTTCCATGCTCAACTCACCGCCCGTAATGACGACCGGGCGTTTGCAGCACAGCAGTCGACGATCGATCCCTTCGTTGAGCATCAGATTGTTCTGTTGACCGTTGTCATCCAGCCGCTGATGCACCTGCGGGTCATAGATCTCGATCACCGACTCGTTGATCACGATGGCATGAGGTACCCAGATGGCCTCGGCGAACAGACGAATCAACCGACTGCTGACGTAGGTCTTGCCGGTACCCGCGGGGCCATAAATCATGATTGCGCGCCCGGAGTTCAGGGCCACACCCAGTTGATCGAGCATCCCCTCCGTGAGCACTACACCGGTGAGGGCCTTGTGCATATCGCTTGAGCTGATGCGACCATGGTGAATGGTCTGGATTTTGATCAGGGAACGGTAGGTACTCACCGGGAAGGGGGCCGCGCCGATATAGCCGCTGCGTGACAGCGCATCGCGGGCAGCACTGCGACCGCGTTCGGTCAGGCTATAACGCAGCTGCCCACCCGATTGCCCCACCTGACCCAGGACTTCGACACGACCGTCCTTGCGCAGAAACGCCAGGACTTCTTCAAGTACGGCGCCAGTCAGCGCCAGGCGCTCCACCAGTCGCGGCATGTCCAGCACGCCGGCGTCGTACAAATGCTTGCATACCAACTCACCGAGAAAACTGTCGGTCAGACCCGTCTCGCGGATTGTGCAAGGCTGAGGAGCCAGCCGTTGCACCGCTTCCCGATCGCTGGAGTAGGCATCACTATCGACAATGACGTGCATGACTAACCTCCCAATCCACCGGCAACCAGTTGCCAGTAGACGCTGTTTAAAGTGCCGATCAAGATTGCGATCGAATAAGGAAAAGGTTTGCCGGCGACTTCATCCGAAGTCGGCGCCAGATAGGCCTGCGCCCTGAGAATCAGCCAATAACGCCCCAGGGTCTGCAACAATTGCCCGCGAACCAGCACGATCAGGAAACCGCACACCCCACCAGCTATCAGGCTGAACATGGCTGCCCACAAGGCGAAATGGAACGGAAGAAAGCTGCCGACCATGGCCATCAACTTGACGTCGCCAGCAGCCATGCCTCCCAGGGCGTACATCGGCAGAAAGAACGCAAAACAGATCAGGATACCCAACAGGCTGTCACCCAATCCGCTGATACCACCTGAATAAGTCTGACCGGCCAATCCCAGGGCAATGCCCAACAGGACCAGCGTGTTGGGGATACGGTGGCGAAGCAGATCGCTCACCACCGCGACGCCCAGCAGTCCTAGCAGTAAAACAGTCGACACCAGCAATTCCATGGACATGGCGCGTCTCCCCTACCGGGATTATCGTTAGCAGGCAACGTTGCCGTTGACCGCCTGGCACAGCGCTCTGATCTTGGTATCTACAGCGCCGCCCAAAAGAACGAAGGCTGCAGCCACAGCTACCGTAATCAACCCACCTGCCACCGCGTATTCCACAATGGTCAGGCCATCTTCATCTTTGGCGAACTTGCTTATCGAAGTTCTGATTGTTTGCAGAGTCATTTTGTGTACCTCACTTCAGCGGTCATACGGCTCGGAAAGTACATTGGCGGGGACAGCCGCGAAGTCCATTGAGTTATCCGGTCGCTCTATCAGCAAAACAGCAACAACCGGTCATTCATGGACTTCGCCGCGTCCCGCCACCGTAAATTTCGTTATCAGCACGCAACGTTGCCGTTGACGGCCTGGCACAGCGCCCTGATTTTGGTATTCACGGCACCGCCCAAAAGCACGAACGCAGCGGCAACAGCTACCGTAATCAGCCCACCGGCCACGGCGTATTCCACGATGGTCAGGCCGTCTTCGTCTTTGGCGAACTTCACTACCGAAGCCTTGATTGTCTGCAGATTCATTTTGCCCACCTCACTCGAATGTTGTTTTTTCCGGAAGGCAGTACGTTCTGCACTGCCTGATGCAACCCTAGTCAGGGGCAAGGCATGGGCGTTAGGAAGATTTTGCACATCACTAGGACTTTTTTGCGGGTGCGGCCAAATACGGTTATTGGCCTTTGCAGAAGTAGCAGGAGGGGTAAAACAAGGGATGGCTCGCGAATACCACTGACTTCGATTTACAAGCGACGAGCGGCTGATACCTGGTTCATAGACGACACACCAACAGACTGTTGCCTGGGACTGATTTCCAGGCAACGCATAGAGCGGATAGAACTAAAATTCGTCTTTCTTATCAGTATTTAATCTGCAAAGTGATGGCACGTTAGCAATACTACTCAGCGAAGAGGGGCCCGTAGAACCGCAGAGTAGAGACATGACGTCCAACATGACCAGAAGGCCATCGCTGCTTTGGTTCGATCTGACTCACGATCGTTCCACGAAGGAACTCATCGCGCAGTTCGAGGAGACTTGCGACTGCAAACTGGCGAAAAATTCCGTGCTGCCCAGCGGGGAACAGGCAGACATGATCTGCATCCATTTCGATCGCCCCGACACCCCCGGCTTGAGGTTGTTGCTGGAGATCAAACGCACCACCCCTACCATCCCGATTACCATGTTCACCGTGCAGCACTCAGAAGAATTGGCCGTCTGGGCCATGCGCTCCAGTGTCTGGGAATACATGGTGCTCCCGCTCACCAACGCCGAGAGGAAGCGCTACCTGACGGCTCTGCTGCAGCTTTGCGAATTGCGCCGCAATGCCGGTCAGGACAAGACATTGCTGATCGACCACTCGCCCACTCTGCCAGATAGCATCCGCCTGACCTCCGGGCACCAAAAACACCAGGCGCTGAGCCATATCATGCTGTACATCGACCAGCACTTTCGGGACAGCATCGATCAGAGGGATTTGGCCAAGCGCTGCGGCATGACGACTTTTCGCTTCAGTCGCCTGTTCAAGGAAGCCAATGGCGTCGGTTTCACCGATTACATCCTGGACAAGCGCATGAGTTTTGCCAAACAGCTGCTCGACAACAGCCAGATGCCGATTACCAGCATCGGTTACGAGGCCGGCTTCAAGGATCCTTCCTACTTCGCCCGCGCCTTCAAGCAGTTCGTCAACTGCACGCCCAGCGAATACCGTTTGGCCAGCCAACTTAGAGCGGTAGCAGCGCAACCGCCACTGGAAGATACAACCATTGAAGCACTTGAAAGCCTGGTGCAGAGCCTTGGAAATTGAAGCAGGTTTTTTACGCGCATAAAAAAACGCCGCTCAAATGAGCGGCGTTTTTTTGAATTTGGAGCGGGAAACGAGACTCGAACTCGCGACCCCGACCTTGGCAAGGTCGTGCTCTACCAACTGAGCTATTCCCGCAAATGGCGTCCCCTAGGGGACTCGAACCCCTGTTACCGCCGTGAAAGGGCGGTGTCCTAGGCCACTAGACGAAGGGGACACGCTGCCCGGAACACATGGTGTGTGTTTCGGTGCCCAGACCCGCATCCGAAGATTTGGTTCTGGTTTCACTCAGCCTTGCCCGAAAGCAACGCTGTTTAAAATTGGAGCGGGAAACGAGACTCGAACTCGCGACCCCGACCTTGGCAAGGTCGTGCTCTACCAACTGAGCTATTCCCGCATTGGCGTCCCCTAGGGGACTCGAACCCCTGTTACCGCCGTGAAAGGGCGGTGTCCTAGGCCACTAGACGAAGGGGACACACGTACAACATTCACTCCCTACCGCGTTTCGCTGTGTGCTTTACGCTGTAAGTGGCGCGCATTCTATGGATGGATTGAGGGGTCGTCAACCCCCAGATATAAATTTATTTAAATCAATGACTTCGCCCTGCTTTTGGCAGCGATTCAGGCTTTTGTGTCGCCTGACCTTTGGCGCCTATATTCTGGCATCCACCAAGACGCTATAGTCCATGCCGAGATGATGGCAATGTGCACCTCGCACGCTATTTACTTATAGAAGCGGCATTGCGGCCGATATAAGAAGAGCTATAGCCGATTCACTCGTCGAGCAGCCCTATGCGCCCATATGCCAAGCCAACTACACTCGACTCGAACGCGAACCCCATAAAGAGGTCTTACCGGTGACACCACTCATGATCACCCTGCTAGTCGTAGCCGGGATCGCACTATTGATCGCCATTGGCTACATGAACCATGTGGTGGAAAACAATAAGCTGGAAAAAGCCCGCACCAAGGTTGAACTCAACGACCGCCTGCGTCGCTGCGGCGAAATCACCGAGACCTTTCCCGGTCAGTTCATGACACCCGCGCTCAAGCTGCTGTTGACCCGCCTGGAACTGAACGTCTGCCAGCGACTGCTCAACCTGGAAAAAACCAGCGCCACACTAAAGCCGCGGATTACCGAGCTGAGTGCCTTGGTTGCCCAAGGTGAATCGATCCCGGTCAACAACCCGCCGGCACCGATCCAGACCGAAGCCAAGGCCAAAGACGTGCGCTTCCTGCTGGAAGCCATTCATGGCCAGATCACCCGCGCCGCACAGGACGGTTACCTGCCAGCCAACGAAGCCAAGCGCTGGATCCGTGAAGTGCGCCACATCCTGGTCCTGCTGCACATCGAGTTCTTCAACAACCTCGGCCAGCATGCCCTGCAACAAAACCAGCCAGGCCAGGCCCGACTGGCCTTCGAACGCGGCGTGCAATACCTGCGCAAACAGCCGGAGCCCCAGGTCTACAGCGAACAACTCGAGTACCTGGAAAAACTCCTGGCCCGCGCCAACGACCAGGTCATGGACAAGATCGCCCCGGTTGAAGGCGAAGTGAACCAACTGACTGAAGGGCTCAAAGACGTCGAGGCTGATGCCGACTGGAAGAAGAAAGTGATCTACGACTGATCATGCAAATGCTGAAAAGCCACCGGGTCAGGTGGCTTTTTTTTGCGTTGGGATTGATGCCCGCCAGAGTCAATAGATCATCCGGACACAGCCCGAGCCTTCGGCAGCTGCTACAGCTTGAAATGCCCCACCATCCCCCTCAACTCACTCCCCAACTGCGCCAGTTCAATACTCGACGCCGCATTGCCCTGCATCGCCAATGAAGACTGATCCGCACTGGCGCGAATGCTCGTGACACTGCGATTGATCTCCTCGGCCACCGAGCTCTGCTCCTCCGCAGCCGCTGCTATCTGCTGGTTCATCTGCTGAATCAGCGACACCGCCGCCGCAATACTCCCCAATGCACTTTCGGTCTGCAACGCATCGCTCACCGCCAGCTTCACCAACTCGCCACTGCTCTGAATCTGCTGCACCGACGATTGCGCCGCCGAGCGCAAGGCACTGACCAGGCGTTCGATTTCCTCGGTCGATTGCTGGGTTCGCCTGGCCAGTGCCCGAACCTCATCGGCCACCACCGCAAAGCCCCTCCCCTGCTCGCCGGCACGCGCCGCCTCGATGGCCGCATTGAGCGCCAACAGGTTGGTCTGCTCGGCAACGCTTTTGATCACGCTGAGCACCGTGCCGATGTTCTGGATTTCTGCACTGAGGCTTTCGATGCTGGAGCTGGCCGAGGTGGCCGAGTCCGCCAGTTGCTCAATTCGCGCCATGCTCTGACGCACCACCTGCTGACCGCTTTCGACCTTGCCGTCGGCCGTCTGCGCCGCCTGGGCGGCCTCCTCCGCGTTACGTGCGACGTCGTGCACCGTGGCGGTCATCTGGTTCATCGCTGTGGCGACCTGCTCGGTTTCTTCTTTCTGGCTGCTGACTTCAAGGTTGGTCTGCTCGGTCACCGCCGACAGCGATTGCGCAGAGCTTGCCAGCTGTTCGATACCGGCCTGCAAACCACTGACGATGTTGCTGAGCCCCGCGCCCATTTGCTGCATGGCTTGCATCAACTGGCCGATCTCGTCACCGCGGGTCACGTCAATCGTAGTGCTCAAATCGCCCGCGGCGATCTGCTGGGCGACACGGATCACACTGCGCAACGGTGCGACGATCAATCGGGTAATCACCCACGCGGCAATCAGCCCGACCAGCAAGGCCAGCGCCGAGGAACCGATGATCAACAGCGAGTTCTTTTTCAGCTCTGCCTGCATCGACCGGTCTTCGGCAACGTAGGCCTGATCCACCCGCTCCACCACTTGCGCGGCGCGCTGGTGGAGTTGCTCGGAGACGGTCTTTTCCTGCGCCAACAGGCCGGTGTACTCGGCGAGTTTTTCAGTGAAACTGCCGATATGACCGGACACTTCATTGAGGACCGTCTGGTAACCCTCATCCTTTACGGTAGCTTTCAACTGTTCGGCCTGGGCCAGCGCCTGGTCGGCTTGCTCGATCTTGCCCTGCCCGGCACTGTCGTCGCCCTTGCGGCTCTGATCCAGGCGTACGTGCGCTTCGTTCATGGCCTGCAACATCAGTCGCGAGACCTGGCTGACCTGATTCGCCTGCTCGATGAATTGCGCACCGTCCTTGCCCTCGGACTCCTTCAAGGCATAGGCACCATCATCGCTAAGCCCGGACTGCAGCACATCCAGGTTATTGGCCACACTGGACACCGACCAACTGGCCATTTCCAGCGCCAGGTCCTTGGCCTGACTCAATGAAACGAACTCGTCAAAGGCCTTGCGATAAGCCCCCAGAGACTGTTCGACGTCATTCATGACCGGCACGTTGGCTGCGGACTGAGCCTTGAGCTCGGTCGCCAGCGCGATCAAAGCGTCCACCCCCGTGTGCAAGGCGTCCACGGTTTTCGGGTCGCCGCGCAAGGCGTACTCCTGCTCAAGCAGACGCACCTTGAGCAAACCGCTGTTGAGCGACGACATCTGCTTGAGCCCATCGAAGCGATGACTGATGGTTTGCAGGGACCATACGCCAATGGCCGCCACCAGGGCTGTCAACAGCAGCACCAGTACAAACCCGACACCCAGTTTTTTCGCCATACCGAGGTTGGCAAAACGTCCTTGCACGGCCGAAATCATTGCGCTTAGTCCCCTGCCATTGTCTGTTGATGCAGATTCGCAACGGGCTTGTGCCAACACAAGTCTCTGGCGTCGGAATAATGGCCAAAAGCTACGCCAGCGTCGTTTTCAGAACGTTTGAGGTCGATCCCGAGCGGTAGCCTGAAAAAATGCCCGCGCGCGGGGATCACAGGCATAGGCAACGTTGATGCGCTGCCAGTCATGGGCCTGGCCGGAGGGGCTGAATGCTGTTGCGCAAGACAGCAGGATGCCGAAGCGTCGCGCCTGAACCTGCACCTGAACGGCGTCGGACTTACGCGATCGCGCCCAGATGAACAGGCCACCTGCGGGTTTGCCGAAAACCTCCCATTCCGCGTCTTCAAGCACCTGCAAGGCCGCGTCTCTGTCGGTGCTTAAACGTTGGCGCTGACGCTGCACCAATTTGCGATAGGCACCACTGGCCAACAAAGAAGCCAGCACCGATTCGCAAAACCGTGAAGCGCCCATGCTGCTGATCATCTTGACCTCGGCCAGTCGCGAAATGACGTCGGCACCCGCCACGACAAAGCCGACCCGCAACGAACTGCTGAGGGTTTTGGAGTAGCTGCCGACGTAGATCACATTGTCATCGATACCCAGTGCCGCAAGACGCGTACCGGGACCGCTGTGCAAATCCGCATAGACATCGTCTTCGATCACCAGTACGCCATGGTTTTTGGCCAGTTGCAGAACCTGCCGAGCCACGCCCAAGGTCAAACTGCTGCCGGTGGGGTTGTGATAAAAGCTGTTGATGAACAAGCCACGGGGTTTGTACGTCAGCAACAGTGCCTGAAGTGCTTCGGTGTCGGGCCCGTGAGGCGTTCGTGGGACTTCGATCATGCTGACCCCGTGCAGCCTGAGCAAATCGAACAGCATCGAATAACCGGGATTCTCCACCACCACGCAATCGCCCGGTTTGAACAACGTGCGCACGATCAGGTCGAGCCCATGACTGGCACCTGCCGTGGTGAGGATTCGACTTTCATCCACCGCGATATCCAGCTGTTTCAGCCGCTTGAGGATCTGTTGGCGCAGGGCAAGCAGCCCCAGCGGTGTGCTGTAGCTGAACAAACCGGCCATATCGGTGCGGCTGACCTGGCGTATGGCATAGCTCAGGTCGTCAGTCTCGCGCCAGCTTTCGGGTAATCCGCCGCACCCCAGCTTCAGATCGCCCGCGACGCCACTCTGCTGCTCAACCCCCTCGAACCAGGAAAAATCCCGTTGCCCGTGAGCGGCAAGCTTCGTTGCCGCGACAAAGAAACCCGCCCCGCTACGCGTCGCCAGCACACCTTGAGCCACTAACCGTTCACAGGCCTCGACAACACTGGATTGGCTGAGCAGATTGATCCGCGCGATTTGCCGCACGGAAGGCAAACGCGTCCCCGGCGACACCTCGCCACGATGGAGCCAGTCGGCCATCGCGTCGACGATTTGCTGCACGACCGGCACCAATGCCTGTCGATCGATTCTCAACTCCATGAGCAAGCAAACTCCTGTCTGTTTTGCGCAAAACAGTTAATCACAGGAGCGCTCGACAAGATGTGCGACAAAACCGCCAAAACCGTCGGTTCTAACCATTTGAAACACAATGCCCGATGCTTTCACGGAACCGGAGCCGAACGAAAAAACTATGGGAGCGGGCTTCTGTGGCGAGGGGGCTTGCCCCCGTTCGGCTGCGAAGCAGTCGTAAATTCAGACAACTCGGTCTGTCTGGACGGGCGTCGGGGGCCGCTTCGCGCCCCAACGGGGGCAAGCCCCCTCACCACACAAGCCCGCTCCCACAACATCCACAGATTCCAAACCATCGCGGCCTGGAAAGAGTTAAAACGCCGTAACCCCACCATCCACCGCCAGCGAATGACCGGTGGTGAACGCCGCGCCGTCGCTGCACAGGTACAGCACCGCGCTGGCAATCTCCTCGACCTTGCCGATACGTCCGACCGGGTGCATGGCATTGGCGAACTCGCCCTTCTTCGGGTCCGCTTCATAGGCACGACGGAACATGTCGGTGTCGATCACCGCCGGGCACACCGCATTCACGCGAATCTTTTTCTTGGCGTATTCGATGGCCGCTGACTTGGTCAGGCCGATCACCGCATGTTTCGAGGCGGCGTAGATGCTCATCTTCGGCGCAGCCCCCAGGCCGGCGACCGAAGCGGTATTGACGATCGCGCCGCCGCCCTGGGCCAGCAGCAACGGCAACTGGTACTTCATGCACAGCCAGACGCCTTTGACGTTGACGCCCATGATCGCGTCAAACTCATCGACCGTGCCCTCGGCCAGTTTGCCTTTCTCGATTTCGATGCCGGCATTGTTGAAGGCATAGTCGAGACGGCCGTAGGCATTCACGACCTCGTCCATCAGATTTTTTACATCGCTTTCCACAGTGACATTGCAGCGCACGAAGGTCGCTTCACCACCGGCGGCGCGAATCAGCGCCACTGTGCCTTCACCACCGGCCGCGTCCAGATCGGCCACCACCACTTTCAAACCCTCGGCGGCAAACGCCAAAGCGGTTGCGCGGCCAATCCCATTGGCCGCGCCCGTCACAACGGCGACCTGGCCGGAAAACGTCATGCTCATTGTTATGTCCTCGAAGGCAAGAATGTGGGGATCGCGAGTTCCCAGTCTAGCCACAGGGGCCGATGCCACGGCAGCACTATCAGAAGGCCGGTTGGGCGCCCATGAGTGGCAGTGATGGAACCGCCGCCCTGACTATCACTGCACTGGATCGATGTGCATTCGCCGTGTCAGCCAACCTTGCAGCATCGTCAATGAAGGTCTATCAACAAGACTTCATTCACCTTGAGTGCCTGTCATGACTACCCAGACCAATCGCCAGTTCCTGCTCGCCAAACGTCCCGTGGGGCCAGCTACCCGCGAGACGTTCACCTATCAAGAAGTACCAGTCGGTGAGCCTGCGGCAGGTCAGATCCTGGTCAAAAACGAATACCTGTCCCTGGACCCGGCCATGCGCGGCTGGATGAACGAGGGCAAGTCCTACATCCCTCCGGTCGGCATTGGCGAAGTCATGCGCGCACTGGGCGTAGGCAAAGTCATCGCCTCGAACAATCCGGGCTTTGCTGTCGGGGACTACGTCAACGGCGCCTTGGGTGTGCAGGATTACTTCCTTGGCGAGCCGCGAGGTTTCTACAAGGTCGATCCGAAACTGGCGCCGCTGCCGCGTTATTTATCCGCGCTGGGCATGACCGGAATGACCGCCTACTTCGCCCTGCTTGATGTCGGCGCGCCGAAAGCCGGCGACACCGTGGTGTTGTCGGGCGCGGCCGGTGCGGTGGGCAGCATCGCCGGGCAAATCGCCAAGATCAAAGGTTGCCGGGTGGTCGGCATCGCTGGCGGCGCGGACAAGTGCAAGTTCCTGATCGATGAGCTGGGTTTTGACGGTGCCATCGACTACAAAAACGAAGACGTAACCGCCGGCCTCAAGCGTGAATGCCCGAAAGGCGTCGACGTGTATTTCGATAACGTCGGCGGCGATATTCTCGACGCCGTGCTGAGCCGCCTGAACATGAAGGCACGGGTGGTGATTTGCGGTGCCATCAGCCAGTACAACAACAAGGAAGCGGTCAAAGGCCCGGCCAACTACCTGGCCTTGCTGGTCAACCGCGCGCGGATGGAAGGCTTCGTGGTGATGGATTACGCCGCACAGTTCGCCGCAGCCGGGCAGGAAATGGCCGGCTGGATGGCCAAGGGGCAGCTCAAGAGCAAGGAAGACATCGTCGAGGGACTGGAGACCTTCCCGGAGACACTGATGAAGTTGTTCAGCGGCGAGAATTTCGGGAAGTTGGTGTTGAAGGTTTAACTCAATATCTGAAAAGAGCACAAAACCCTGTGGGAGCGGGCAAGCACGCTCCCACAGGGTCCGTGGCGCTTAAGCGATTTCTGCGACGACCGCCGCCAACGCCTTGGCCGGATCCGCCGCCTGGCTGATCGGACGGCCGATCACCAGGTAGTCGGAACCGGCATCCAGCGCCTGACGCGGAGTCAGAATGCGGCGCTGATCGTCCTGGGCGCTGCCCGCCGGACGAATCCCCGGGGTCACCAGTTGCAACGACGGGTGAGCGGCTTTCAGAGCCTGGGCTTCCTGGGCCGAGCAGACCAGACCATCCATCCCGGCTTTTTCCGCCAGCGCAGCCAGGCGCAGCACCTGCTCCTGCGGCTCGATGTCCAGGCCAATACCCGCCAGATCCTCACGCTCCATGCTGGTCAGCACGGTCACGCCGATCAACAGCGGTTTCGGGCCGCTGCGCTGATCGAGCACTTCGCGGCAGGCGGCCATCATGCGCAGGCCGCCGGAGCAGTGCACGT
The DNA here is from genome assembly GCF_024749225.1 of Pseudomonas sp. B21-019. NCBI lineage: Bacteria > Pseudomonadati > Pseudomonadota > Gammaproteobacteria > Pseudomonadales > Pseudomonadaceae > Pseudomonas > Pseudomonas sp. B21-019. Next base: position 1,604,413 of record NZ_CP087193.1, on the reverse strand, counting down.
TTACCATCCACACGCCCATTTCTGCAGCCGCCTTGACGGCCATGGCGGTGGTGTTCGGAATGTCGTGGAACTTGAGGTCCAGGAACACTTCAAAGCCCTTGTCGCGCAAGGTGCCGACGATTTCCGAAGCGCAACTGGTAAACAGTTCTTTACCGACTTTGACCCGGCACAGTTTCGGGTCCAGTTGATCGGCCAGCTTCAGTGCGGCGTCACGGGTGGGGAAATCCAGGGCGACGATGATAGGCGTCTGGCAGGCGGACATGAGTGGGCTCTCAGGCAAGTCGAAATCGGCGCGCATTGTAGCGGAACCAGCGCCGCTGCGGGACCCGATGATCGGTAATTCGTCGTCGCGGCTCAGGCAAGCCTAGCTGCCGCGGCGATTGTGTCGAGCCCGATACACACACGACACGCCCACAACACCCTTCAACGCTACCCTCGTCAGCCGCAACAAGCCCTACAGCACTTCCCGCCTCACGGCCGGACGCCTATGCTGAAGCCACAACCTCGCAGCCTATCTTTGTGGTTGGCAGCCTACCTGGCAGATGAACGCACGCATGCACAACTCCCCAGCACCTCTGAACGACGATCAAAAAGCGCCGGCCGATGACAAACGCTGGAGCATTCGCGCCCTGATCGTCGACGATGACGTCCCGATCCGCGAATTGATGATCGACTACCTGGCCCGTTTCAATATCCACGCCAGCGGCGTCTCCGATGGCGCCGCCATGCGTCAGGCGCTGCAAGCCGAGCATTTCGATGTCGTGGTGCTCGATCTGATGCTGCCGGGCGAAGATGGTTTGTCACTGTGCCGCTGGTTGCGCGCCGAATCGGACATCCCGATCCTGATGCTCACTGCCCGCTGCGAACCCACCGACCGGATCATCGGCCTGGAACTGGGCGCCGACGACTACATGGCCAAGCCGTTCGAGCCGCGGGAACTGGTCGCGCGGATTCAGACCATTCTGCGTCGGGTACGTGATGACCGCACCGAACAACGGGCGAACATCCGTTTCGACAACTGGCGCCTGAACAGCGTGCTGCGCCAGTTGATCGCCGCTGATGGCCTGGTGGTGCCGCTGTCCAACGCCGAGTTCCGTTTACTCTGGGTGTTCATCGAACGTCCGCGCCGGGTACTCAGCCGCGAACAACTGCTGGACGCCGCTCGCGGTCGCTCGATCGAAGCGTTTGATCGCAGCATCGATCTGTTGGTATCGCGCCTGCGCCAGAAACTGGGCGACGACCCGAAAGCCCCGCAGTTGATCAAGACCGTTCGCGGTGAGGGTTATCTGTTCGACGCACGAGACATCAGCTGATGCGTGCGCGCTTCGATACGCTGTTCGGCCGCCTGTTCGGCGTGCTGTTGGTGGCGATCGTACTGGCGCATTTGCTGGCTTTTTTATGGTTCAAACATTACGGGCCGCCCCCTCCTCCCCCTCCGCCGCCGGGGTTTTCCGAGCGCTTCGATGGGCCTCCCCCACCGATGGACCCGCGTTTCGGCAATCGACCACCGCGGCCGTGGTTCGGCGGGCCGCTGGTGCCGCTGACCTTTCAGTTTGTCTCGCTGATCATCGCCGCCTGGTACGGCGCCAAGCTATTGACCCGCCCGATTCAGCGCCTGAGCGACGCCGCCGAGCGCCTGAGTGAAAATCTCGACAGTCCGCCGCTGGATGAGTCCGGCCCACGGGAAGCACGGCAAGCGGCGCACACTTTCAACCTGATGCAGAAACGCATTCTTGAACAAATACAGCAACGCTCGCGCATGCTCGGTGCGGTGTCCCATGACCTGCGCACACCGCTGTCGCGGCTCAAGCTGAGGCTGGAACAGATCGACAACGAGAAGCTGCAAGGTCAGATGCGTCAAGACCTGGACGACATGATCGGCATGCTCGATTCCACCCTCACCTACCTGCACGAACAGCGCACCAGCGAGGCGCCACAATGGATGGACGTGCAGGCGCTGGTGGAGTCCCTGAGCGAAAACGCCCAGGACCAGGGCGCCGACGTCCAGGCCCGCGGCCATTGCGCCCCGCTGCAGGTTCAACCGATGGCTTTGCGCTCGTGCATCAACAACCTGCTGGACAATGCCTTGCGTTATGCCGGGGACGCGCTGATCACGCTTGAGGACAGTCGCGAACAACTGGTGATCCGGGTCATCGACCATGGTCCGGGTATCGCGGCGGATAAACGTGAAGCGGTGTTTGAACCGTTCTTTCGCCTGGAAGGTTCGCGTAATCGCAACTCCGGCGGCGTCGGCCTGGGCATGACCATCGCCCGGGAAGCCGCGGAGCGTTTGGGCGGGCAGTTGAGCCTGGAAGAAACGCCCGGCGGCGGTCTGACAGCCGTCATCCGCCTGCCCCGCGTCTAAGCCCGCACCCACAGGATCCGGGTCTGACTGGATAAGTTGTGTGTACCCATCGGTACAAATCCCACATACCCACGACAACTTGCCCCTTGAGGCTGCATAAGCCGGTGCACCCACCGGTTTCCCATTCCAAGGAGTGAGCACAATGATCGGTAGTGTCAGCAGCTACACGAGCTATACCAGCACCAGCAGTACCGCCACCAACAGCGCCCGTAGCCAGCAATTCCAGAAAGAACTGCTCGCCAAACTCGACAACAACAGCGACGGTGCGGTGGATCAGGATGAGCTCAAGAGCGCCCTGTCGCAGAAAAACGACGATGGTCTGCTGGTCAGCCTGAGCAAGAACTTCAGCGACCTGGACAGCGACAAAAGCGGCAGCCTGAGCAGCGAAGAGATGGCCGCGATGGCCCCTCCGACGCCACCGCCGCACGATCAGGCACCGAACACCGAGCTGGCCGATGCGCTGATCAGCGCTTTGGACAAAGACGGCGACGGCGCCATCAACAGCGATGAGCTGAGCAATGGCCTGACCAGTGCCGGCAGCACGGCCGACAGCTCGAAAATCTTCTCGGCCCTGGACAAGAATGAAGACGGCACCGTCAGCCAGGACGAACTCGCCGCCAGCCTGACCCCGCCGCCACCTCCACCTCAGCAGATGTCCAGCGAAGAGCTGTTCAGCCAACTCGATACCGACAGCGATGGCAGTGTCACGGCCACGGAACTGAGCAGCGCGTTGCAGGCAAGCGACAGCACTTCGTCGACCTCCACCGACACCAGCGCCGCGTTGCTCAAAGTACTCGATAGCGACAGCAGCGGTGGCGTCAGCAGCGATGAACTGAAAGCCGTCCTGCAAGCCGGCCGCGAGCAGAACTCCGACAGCTCCACCCATCAGTTCAACGTGACCGAAGCCCTGAACAAAATGATCGCCAACCTGAGCAAGCAGTATTCGCTCGACAACGTGGCGACCGTGGGCAAACACCTGAACGTGGCCACCTGAGTCAAAAAACTTCGCGGCCCTAAGACCCAACAAAAAACTTAGGGCCGGCGATCTTCAACCCGAGCCTGGCTCTTGCTCCAATCGGTCAACAGGCTGTAAGCCACGGCCAACAACGTCGGGCCGATGAACAGGCCGATAAACCCGAACGCAATCAACCCGCCAAACACCCCAAGCAGCACAATCACCAACGGTAAATTCCCGCCCCGGCTGATCAGGTACGGCTTAAGCACGTTGTCGACCCCGCTGATAATGAACGTGCCCCAGATCCCGAGGAACACCGCCATTCCGTACTCACCCTTCCAGGCCAGCCACGCCGTGGCCGGAATCCACACCAATGGCGGCCCCATCGGAATCAGGCTCAGCAAGAACGTCACGATCCCCAGCACCAGCGCCCCAGGCACACCGGCAATCAGGAAGCCGATCAACGCCAGCACCGCCTGCGCCGCCGCTGTGCCGATCACCCCGTTGACCACCCGTTGCACGGTGCCCGCCACCAGTTCGATGTAATACCCGGCGCGATCGCCAATCAGCCGCTCCAGCAACCCATGGACAAACACCGCCAAACGCGGCCCGTCCCGGTAGAAAAAGAACACAAACACGATACTCAGCGTCAACTCGAGAATCCCGCCGCCAATCTGCGCACTGCGTGCCAGCAACCAGTTACCGACCTGACCCAGATAGGGCTTGATCGCCAGCATCATCGCCGCACCTTGCTGATCGATGCTGTTCCAGATCCCTACCAACCGCTCGCCGACCAAGGGAATACCGCCAACCCAGGCCGGCGCTTCAGGCAGACCATCGACCTGCACATCCTTGATGAACGCCGTGGCATCGCGCACGTGATCCGCCAGGTTGAATCCCAGCCACACCAGCGGCACCGCCACCAGCAGCATCCAGCCGAGCGTCAGCAACAACGCCGCCAGGGATTCACGACCATTGAGCCAACGGGTCAACAGACGCATCAACGGCCAACTGGCAAACGCCAGCACCGCCCCCCAGAACAGCGCCGACCAGAACGGCGCCATTACCCATAAACTCGCGCCAAACAGCACCAGCAGCAGGATCTGCACCAACAGCCGATCGTTATTGACCATGTAAGATCCCGAAAAAAGTCAGTCCGCAAAGAGTAGGCAAATGCGCAGAACGCATTCGCCAAATGAAGCTTATCGCAACAGTTCGAAGTGCAGGCCAGAGCCTTCGACGCTGCCGGTTTCCATCCGCGCCGTGCGCACGCCCTGGCCGATCAGCGCCTGGCGCCAGGCTTCGGCACTGGTTCCGGAAATGCTGACCCGCAGCGTGGTGTCCAGGTTCAGGCCGCGAGAAATCAAACGCAACCAGGTGTCGTCAGGGACGCCGTCGAGTTTGGGGAAATCGAGTTTCCCGGTGCTTTTGAGCTGGCGCAGCAACGTCGCGGACGTCGGCAGCAAATCACCCAGTGGCGCCGAGGCATTGAACTGTTCGACGTGCAGATAAGCCCTGCGATTACCGCGAGTGATGCTGTAAAGCGCCACCAGCGTGTTGTCTTGAGGGGCCGCCAGACGCAGCAGCAAATAAGCCTGCTGATTATCGGCGCCATAGAGCTTGGCGTTGCCGAAGACTTCATTGGCCCACAGGCTGCTTTCCCCACAATCCCGGGCCTGACACCAGAACAACAGCTCGGCGCCCTGCTTCTGCAAGGCTTCGCGGGCGGCGGTGAAGGCATCGGTGGAGGAATGCTCCGGTGGCAATTCGTAGGTGACCGAGGTGGTTTGACCGCGAGCGGTGACCTGGCCGTCGAAACGCAATTGGCCGCTGATCTTGCGGATCGAACCCAGCGGGTAAATCCGCTCGAGTTCCACCGTCGGGCGATAGTCGACGATCTGCGCATCGGTCATGCGCGGCACGATAGGCAGGTCCTGACTGCCAGGAATGTCAGCGGCCAATAACCAGGGACTGAAACTGCACAGCGCCAGCAGAGTGAGTGAACGCATGGACAGGCTCATCGGATCAACATGGCCTGGGCACCCTTGATGACGCTGGCATCATCGATGCGCTCCGGCACCCGCAAACCGCGCTGCACCGCAGGGCGCGCCTCGAGGGCGGCTATCCAGCGCTGCAAGGCCGGCAAGCCGTCCACCGAGACACCGGACCAGTCGTGGCCGCGGACCCACGGAAAGGTCGCGATGTCGGCAATGCTGTACTCGCCCGCCAGAAACTCCACGGCTTGCAGACGTGTGTCGAGCACTTCATACAAGCGTCGGGTTTCATGTTGATAGCGGTCGATGGCGCCCTGGAGTTTTTCCGGAAAATAGCGAAAAAACACGTTGGCCTGGCCCTGCATCGGGCCGATGCCGCCCATCTGGAACATCAACCACTGCAACACCAGCGAGCGTCCTTTCGGATCCTGGGGCAGCAGTTTGCCGGTCATCTCGGCGAGGTAAATCAGGATCGCGCCGGACTCGAACACGGCGAAATCGCCATTGGCGCGGTCGACAATCGCCGGAATCCGGCCATTGGGATTGATCTTGAGGAACTCCTCGGACTTCTGTTCCTTTTTGTCGAAACTCAAGGCATGCACCGTGTAGGGCAGGCCGAGTTCCTCGAGCACGATAGAGACCTTGTGGCCATTCGGGGTCGCAGCGGTGTACAGATCTATCATGGTTGTCTCCCATTTCAACCCGCCCAGCCTCGACAGTTGCCCGACGCAAGTCAAGGAACGGCGAAGAACCGATTGAAACAGTCTGCGACAAGACCGGCACCGGGTTCGTCATTGAGGTGCAAGTGATGGCCGCCAGGCAACTGTTCATGGCTAAAGGGTAGACGTTCCAGCAACTCGGGATGTTTGGCGAGCATGCCGTCAGCCGCGACCACCAGGTGTGCAGGACAACTGACGCGCTGGACGAAAGCCATCGCCTGCTCAGTGGTCAGACGCAGCGGCGACGGTAGCGTCAGGCGGTTGTCGGTGCGCCAGGTATAACCGCCCGGCACCGGCATCAAGCCGCGCTGGGCCAGCAGTTCGGCGGCTTCGCGACTGACCGCCACCAAGCCTTTCATGCGCGCTTCGATGGCCCGGTCGAGGGTGTTGTAGACCGGTTTGCGTTTTTCCCGCAGATCCAGCTGAGCTTGCAGGGCCATGCCCATGCGTTCGGCAGCGTTTTCGCCTTTGTCTGTAGGAGGAATGATGCCGTCGATCAACGCCAGGTGAGTCACCCGCTCCGGCAACGACCCGGCCAGCACGAGCGAGACGATCGCCCCCAGGGAATGCCCCAGCAGCGCAAACCGCTTCCATCCCAACTGCTCGGCCACTTGCAGCACGTCGTGGGCATAGTCCCACAGCGCGTAACCGGCGCCGTTCGGCCGATGCCCCGAGTGACCGTGCCCGGCCATGTCCAGCGCGATGATGCGCAAGCCGTTGAGCTTCGGCGCCAGCCGGGCAAAGCTGTTGGCATTGTCCAGCCAGCCGTGCAAGGCAATCACCGGCAAGCCGTCCTCGGGACCGAACAGGTGTGCCGCCAACTCGATGTGCGGCAGGCTCAGGCGAACTTCTTCGACGACACTGTTCATGCGCAATCCTGTTGGCGGCGACTGTCCCAACGACTGAACAGGTTCTTCAGCAGCGTGGCCGTGTCTTGTGGACGTTCGAGGGGAAACATGTGGCCACCGGGCAGGGTCAAGGACTCGCCCAGCGGCATGCGCCCGACGGATCGGGCGTGATGACGCATCACCACGCGGCTCTTGTGTCCGCGAACCACTGCCAGCGGCACTTTCAACTGCCGCGCGCGGCCAGGGCTGGTGTGCGGTACGCCGCGGTAGATGCTGATTTCCGTAGCCGGGTCGAAACGCAGACGCAGCTTGTCGCCGACCTTTTGCAAACCATGTTGAAGATAGGCTTCGAAGCATTCCGGGTCGAAGCCACGAAACAGGGTTTTACCGGCGAAATACAGACGGGCCGCCTCCAGATCGGCGAACTCTTCCCGTCGCCCCAACGTGCGACCGGCCGGGGTCAGGCGATCGATAAAACCGAAGCGTTTGGCGGCACGGATTACCCATTGATCGGTGCGGGTCAGCACTGGTGAATCGAGCATGACCACGCCGCGATACAACTCAGGGCAACGCAACGCGGCGTGCAGGTGCAGCACGCCGCCGAAAGAGTGGCCGACGCCCCAGACCGGTTCCGGCTGTTGCTTGAGGTGATGAATCAGCTCATCCACCAGATTGTTCCAGTTATCGTCCGCCGGGAAACGCGGGTCATGGGCGTGCTGCTCCAGATGCGCCACCCGGTACTCCGGCGCCAGCGCCGCGAACAACTTGCTGTAGGTCCCCGAAGGAAAGCCATTGGCGTGGGCGAAAAATATCTGTTGCGACATACCGGCAGATCCATGTGCAAAAAACAGAGGTTGATTGTCCGTAAGACCGTGTCCTACAGCAATGACCGTAACTGACAGGAATGATGACAGTCGGGTCAAAGCTATAGGGATGCAGAAGAATAGACCGCCTTGTAGCAGCTGCCGAAGGCTGCGTTCGGCTGCGCAGCAGTCGTTAGACCATTCACCGCGGTGTTTCAGGAAGATTGAGATGGCAGGATTTACGACTGCTGCGCAGCCGAACGCAGGCTTCGCCAGCTGCTACACAGAGCATGCCGAAACTCATCGCGCCGGCGGTTTCTCCCCCAACGGCACCACCGCCATGGTCAGGCGCGACACACAACTGGCCTTGCCCTCATCACTGGTCAAGCGAATATCCCAGACATGGGTGGTGCGCCCGATGTGAATCGCCTTGGCCACCGCCGTCACCCGCCCGCTGCGCAGACCGCGCAAATGGTTGGCATTGATTTCCAGGCCCACGCAATAAAACTTGCTGGCGTCTATGCACAGGAAACTGGCCATCGAGCCAACGGTTTCGGCCAGCACCACCGAAGCGCCGCCGTGCAGCAAGCCATAAGGCTGGTGCGTACGGTGGTCGATGACCATGCTCGCGGTCAGGGACTCGTCATCGAAAGCTTCGAAGCGAATATCCAGCACTTCGCCGATGGTGTTTTTCTGGATAGCGTTCAACTGCTCGACGTTGGGAGTGGTGCGCCACAGACTCATCGTTGCGTTCCTTTGTTGGAGTTGTTCGTGACTCAATCCTGCCACAGCACCGCCTCGCTGCGCGCGCTCCATTCTTCGAAGCGCGCACCGTAAGCTGCTTCAATCATGTTGCGCTTGATCTTCAGGGTCGGTGTCAGGAAGCCGTTTTCCACCGCCCAACTGTCCTTGACCACCACCAGCCGACGCAAGCGTTCATGCCTGTCGAGGACGCCGTTGACCTCCTCCAGCAGTTGTTCCAGGCTTGAATGCAAACCCGCCCTCGCCGTCCCGCTGGCGTCCTGCTGACCGACCGCCGACAACACGCACAACCCCAGTGGCGCGCTCAAGCCATCGCCGACCACGCACACTTGTTCGATCCGCGAATGCACCGCCAGACGATTCTCGATTGGCGCCGGGGCCACGTATTTGCCTTTGCTGGTCTTGAAAATTTCCTTCAGGCGCCCGGTCAGGCGCAGGTTGCCTTCGGCGTCTTCCTCACCCTTGTCACCGGTGCGCAGGAAACCGTCCTCGGTGAGGGTTTCGGCGGTTTTCCCCGGTTCCTTGAAATAGCCGAGCATGGTCGCGCCGCTGCGCACCAGCACTTCACCTGATGGCTCAACCCGTACTTCGACCTCCGGGCATGGCTTGCCGATCCAGCCGGGGTTGTTTTGACCGGGCAGACCGATGTGAGAGTAACCGCAACTTTCGGTCATGCCGTACACCTCCAGCACGTCCAGCCCCAGTTTTCGATACCAGCTCAACAAGGTCTGCGGCACTGGCGCCGCGCCGGACAAGGCGATGCGCAAAGCGTCCAGCCCCAGCCCGGCGAGGACTCTGTGCCCTACCCGTTTACCGATGAAAGGCAGGCCGAGCAGGAAGTCGAGGCGTTTTGCCGGGATCTTGCTGTACACGCCCATCTGGAATTTGGTCCAGATGCGTGGCACGCCGAACAGCGCGGTCGGTCGGGCACGCTGCAAATCGGTGAGGAAGGTGTCGAGGCTCTCGGCGAAAAACACCGTTTGCCCGGTGTAGATCGCTGCCAACTCGACGAACATCCGTTCGGCGACATGGCACAGCGGCAGGTAGGACAGCAGGCGATCCGACTCATTCAAGCCGAACAACCGGGTGCCATGGGTGGTGGCAAATCCCAGCGTGCCGAAACTGTGCATCACGCCTTTGGGCTGGCCCGTGGTGCCGGAGGTGTAAATGATGGTCGCCAGTTGATCGGCGGCGGGTTTGGGGTCGTCCTGAATCGGTGAGCTGCGTTGCAGGTCGGCCCAGCTGAAATCGAAGGTGCCGGCCGGGCACAGCGGCAGGCTGATGGTCGGCAGGTCAGGCCTAATCCCGACGGACATGCCCGGCCAGTCATCCAGCTTGCCGATGAACGCCAGTGCAGCTTCAGAATGATCAAGTACCTGAGCCACGGATTCGGCGGTCAGATTGGGGTACAGCGGCACCGAGACATGCCCGGCCATCCAGATCGCCAGGTCGGCGATGATCCAGTGGGCACAGTTTTTCGAGATCAATGCGATGTGGCTGCCTTGCGGCAATTCGCGAGCCCGCAGCCAGTGGGCGGCACAGCGCGCCTGGTGACCGACGTCGGCCCAGGTCAGCGTCTCGACCTGGCCGCCCCCTGTCGGCTGAACCAGAAAGCGCTGGCGCGGATGACGGGCTTCGCGCTCGTAGAAGACGTCCAGTGGCAAACGAAAAGCAGCAGACATGCGACTTGCTCCCTTTTTTGGTCTGGAGCAAGCGTAGTCAACCAAGCAAGTGCTTGGTTGACTATTTGCGGGTGGAGCGAAGATCAACAGATCGTCCGAACGCGGCCCGAACCTTCGGCAGCTCCTACGGAATATGTGTCCGTCCGATGTTTCACGGGTGTACGTGATTCCCCTGTAGGAGTTGCCGCAGGCTGCGATCTGTTGCTTTTATGGGGTTTTGATGCCGTTGAGCTTCATCGCCCCGACCAGCAGTTCTTCGCCCTCAAGCTCCGCCAGCCCGGCGGTGCCGACTCGCTCCGGGTCTTGCACGTGACCATGCTGCAAATAGCCCAGCAGGTTACCGACCAGCGGGTTGTGGCTGACCAGTAGCGCGTGATCCACGGAAACCAACTGCTCCGCCACCGCTTGCGGATTATTGTCGGGCGTCAGCCATTCGACGGTGCGAATCTCCGGTGCAAAACCCAGTTCCTTACGCACCAGCATTGCGGTCTCCTGTGCTCGCAGGTAAGGGCTGGCATAAATGGCAGTCAGGTGTTTGCCCTTCAATTTGGCCGCGATGCGCTTCACCTCTTTGCGCCCCTTATCGGTCAGGGCCCGCTCGGAGTCCGGGCGGGTACCGTGAGGTTCGGCTTCACCATGACGCAATACCCAGAGTTTCATAGTTTCGGTTCCTCATCTCGGGCCGGATGCGGCGCCGGCGCCACAACGTGCGGGGCTTCACCTTCCGGTGTACGCGGCGCTGGCCAGTCGGCGAACGGCCAGGGCTTCTGGTCGCTGTGAAAGCTGCCGAAACGACCGATCTGCGCCAGAAACTGGCTCAGGCTGTCGCCGAAATTCATCAGGCTGGCGCTCGGTGCGCCATATATCAAACGATAGATCAGCTGCACCAGCACCACCGCGCCGAGGATCAATTGCGCCACTTGCCAGACCAGCACATAGACAATCATCCACAGCACTCGAAGCAGGATGGATTCGTATTTGCCTTCTACTTTCGGATCGTTCATGTCTGTCTCGCTCCCTGCTCGTATCGGTTAAGTGCTTAGAAACCACTGGGGGAAATAAAGTCCACGTCGGTTTTCGGTTCGCCACGCATCAACAACCCAATCACCTGATCCAGCGTGCGCCCTTCGAACAGGATCGCGTGCAATCCGGCGACCAGCGGCATATACACGCCGACCTCCTGAGCCTTGGCCTTGAGCACCTTGAGGGTGTTCACGCCTTCGGCCACTTCGCCCAGACGCGTCACCGCATCCTCCAGGCTCAAGCCCTGGCCGAGGGCAAATCCGACCTGATAGTTGCGGCTTTTCGGCGACGAACAGGTGACGATCAAGTCGCCGACGCCCGCCAACCCCAGGAACGTCATCGGGTTCGCGCCCTGGTTCACCGCGAAGCGGGTCATTTCCGCCAGCGCCCGGGTGATCAGCATGCTCTTGGTGTTCTCGCCCATGCCCAACGCCACCGCCATGCCGGCGATGATGGCGTAGACGTTTTTCAGCGCCCCGCCCAGCTCCACGCCAAAGCGGTCGGCGCTGGCGTACACGCGAAAGGTCCGGCCATGCAGCGCGGCCTGGACCTGCTGGCAAAGGTCTTCGTCTTCGCTGGCGACCACCGTGGCGGTCAGCGCGTGTTCGGCGATTTCACGGGCCAGGTTCGGCCCCGACAGCACGCCGATGCGCGCTTGCGGGGCGATGTCTTCAAGAATCTGGCTCATCAGCTTGAACGTATGGGCTTCGATGCCTTTGGTCAGGCTCACCAGCATTTTGCCGCTCAAAAGCTGAGCGTAAGGCGCCAGCACCGAGCGCAGTGCGCTGGAGGGCAGCGCGACGAAGCACAGGTCGCAGGCCTCCAGCGTGGCTTGCAGGTCTGTGACCGCCTCCACCGCAGCAAGAATCTTGATGCCTTTGAGGTAACGCGGGTTCTCGCGATCGACCCGAATGGCCTCCGCCTGCTCGGGGTCACGCATCCACAGACGGACCTGATGCCCGTTCTCGGCCAGCAGATTAGCCACGGCGGTACCAAAACTTCCGCCTCCCAGGACCGCAATTGGGCGCTGTTCAGTCATATGCAATCCGTTAATCCATACCAGTGGCGATGCCCGCATTATACGGAGCGGCCCAGTGGCGGCCAGCCCCGACATCAATTACCGGCACTTGTAGGAAGAAGACCAAGAAAACCGAGGAAAATGCCCACAACGTGACTGGAAAAGTCATTGCGCTCGGTTAACATGCGCGCCAATTAATCGCTATCAAGGCCGTGCCGTGTCTTTTGGCTCTCCCTCTCCTCGCTCGCCACTGGTGCTGGCGCTGTTTTTCAGCTCGCCTTTGCTGGCCGACGACCTGTTCCTGGACAACGATCCGTTGCCGCAAGTGCTCACCGCGACGCGCCTGAAGCAGTCGCCGGCGGCCGTGCCGGGCAGCATGACGGTGATCGACAGCGAACTGATCAACGCCAGCGGCGCGCGGGACATCAGCGAGTTGCTGCGGCTGGTGCCGGGGATGATGGTCGGCAATATCAGCGGCAACCAGGCAGCGGTGAACTACCACGGCACCAACGCCAGCGAAGCGCGGCGCATGCAAGTGCTGATCGACGGCCGCTCGGTGTACCGCGCGGGCCTGGCCACGGTGGACTGGAGTGATATTCCGGTGGCCATGGAAGACATCGAGCGCATCGAGGTTTTCCGTGGCCCGAACACCGTCAGCTACGGCGCCAACGCGCTGATGGCGGTGGTCAATATCATCACCCGCAAACCGGCCGACAGCCACGGCACGCGGCTGAAAATCACCCGAGGCCAACGCGGCATCAACGATTTCTACGCCAGCCAGGGTATGGGCTGGGACAGCGGCGACTTGCGCCTGTCACTATCCGGCCAACAAGACGATGGGTTCGACTCGGACCGCACCGGCGCCGATTATCGCGACAACCGTCGCTTGAATCGCTTCAGCCTCGCCGTCAGCCAGACGCTCAATGAGAATCAGAGCATCGATTGGCAACTGAACGCCAAGGACGGGACCAACCAGCGGCCCTATACCTACCGCCCAGTGTTCTCAGGGATTACCGCCGCTGGGAACAATTCCGACGTCATCGCCAAGGACTACGCCGGCTCGCTGCGCTGGAACCTGGACATCAATCCTGATCACAGCCTTTATATTCAAGGCTCGGCGCAACACTGGGATCGTCAGCAGACTTGGCGTGCCTGCGATGCCGAAATCTCGTTCAGCCCGGAGCTGACCCAACTTTGGCAGCTCAATCCCAATTACACCGAACGCCTGGCGCGCAACATCGCTCGATTCACCGGCGCGCCCCCCGGTACAGCGGCAGAACAAGACCTGGCCAATCAGGTTCTGGCGCAATGGCGAAACGGCGCGAACAAAACGCTGTGCGGCGACATCGACCAGAGTGCCCGAGAGTCGCGCTACGACCTCGAACTGCAAGACACCCTCAGCCTGTCCGACACGCTGCGGCTGGTCAGCGGCATGAACTATCGTTACGACCGGGCCGATTCCGAGACCTACTTCAATGGCACGCTCGACGACACCACCTGGCGGGCGTTCGGCCAACTCGAGTGGCGCGCCACCGAGCACTGGTTGCTGCAGGGCGGGGCGATGTTCGAAGACACGCAATTGACTGGCAGCTCGCTGACCCCGCGGGTGGCGGTCAACTATCTGATCAACCCGCGCCACGGTTTGCGCGCGGTGTATTCAGAAGCCGTCCGCTCGCCGGACATGTTCGAGAACAGCGTCAACTGGAGTTACCAGGTGACCAACTTGCAACCTAGTGCCTATGGCCAGACCAGCGCCCGCTATTTCGTCAGGACCCGTGGCCCGGGTGACCTCGAACAGGAACGCATGCGCTCCCGGGAATTGGGCTACAACGGCTACTTCACAGACTGGGGACTGACGGTCGATGTGAAGCTGTTCTACGACGAAATCAACGGCATGATCAGCGAACCGCTGCGCAACAATCAGTACATTGCCAGCAACTCGAACAGCTCACGATTCTCGGGGACGGAAACCCAACTGGACTGGCGCGTCAGCAGCACCGATCGTCTGCGCCTGACGTACGCCTATGTCTATGCCGAGGCGAGCAACCCGCTGGATGCACAACAAACGGCGCGCAACAGCGGTTCCGCCGGTTGGCTGCGCAACTGGGGCCAGGGCTGGAACAGTGCGCTCTTCTACTATGGCGCCGACGCCCTCAACGGTTACCGCTTCGAACGGGTCGACACCCGCATCGCCAAACGCATCGGCCTGGGCAAGGCCAATCTGGAGCTGGCCGGGATCCTCCAGCAACGCCTCGACAATCAGCCCACCACTTTCGTCGACAACAACTACGACGAACGCCGAGTGCTCTACTTCAGCGCGGAGCTGGAGTTTTAAGATGCCGTATTGCCCGTCACGGAAGACGCCAACTCTTGGCCGCCTGCTGGCCGGATTGTGCCTGGTGTTTGCCGGGCTGCTGTGCACTCTGCCGGCCCGGGCCGCCGACATTCTGCTGACCGGCGCCGAAGACAGCCCAGGCGTGCAGTCTTTCGTCCAGGCCCTGAGCGAGTTGCGCCCCACAGACAGCGTGCGTTTCCAACCGGTCGCCAGCCTGCCGGCGCCAAATCAACTGCCCACCGGCACCCGCCTGATTCTGCTCGACTTGCAAAGCCTCGACTGGCGCCTGCAAGACGCCCAAGGCCCGGCAACGCTGGTGCTGCGCATCAGCCGTCTGCAAGCCCACCAACGCTTTGGCGATGTTTCGCCACCGCACCTGAGCCTGCTCTGGAGCGATCCGCCGCTGGATCGACAATTGCGCCTGACCCGACTCGTCCTGCCCGAGGCTCGACGGGTCGGCGTGCTTTTCGACAGCCACAGCGAATTCCTGCTGAAGGAACTGCATCAGGCTGCCCTGCCCCTGGGCCTTGAGGTGGTCACCGAGCGCTGGGACAACACCAATGACAGTCGCCCGTTGCAGGCCCTGCTGAAAAACAGCGATGTGCTGCTGGGCCTGGATGATCCTGATCTGTACAACCCCAAAACCGTGAAAAACCTGCTGCTCAGCAGCTATGCACGGCAGCTGCCGCTGATCGGCCCCAATGCCGCCTTCGTCAGGGCGGGCAGCCTCGCCAGCACCTACAGCGACCAGAGCGATTGGCTGAAGATTCTCGACGAACTGCTCGACCGCCCCTCCAGCACCTGGCCGCGCACCCTTTATCCGCAGCACTTCAAGGTCTTGAGCAACCCGCAAGTGGCTCGTTCATTAAGCATTGAACCGATGAATGAAGCCTCTGTCGCAACACAGCTGGCCGAAGGAGAACATCGCCCATGACCTTCCATAGCGGTTGGGACATCAATACCCGTACCCAGATCATCAGCCTCGGCCCGGCGCTGCTGCTGACGTTGCTGTTGATCAGTTTCTTCACCTTCGTGCGAATCCAGGACCTGCGCCAGGAACTCAACCACACTGGTCAACTGATCGCCAACCAACTGGCGCCGGCCACCGAATACGGGGTGATCTCGGGTAATAACGACGTGCTCGAGAGTTTGCTCAAAGCCACCCTGGCCACGCCCAATGTGCGTTTTCTGGAGGTTCAGGACAGCACCAACCGGGTTCTGGTGTACGTCGAACAACCGTCGGAAACCCACAATCGTTCGCACCAGGTCGAAGTGTTCCAGGCACCGGTGCGGCTGCAACGCATCGCGCTCAACAACGACTTCTTCCAGAACAGCCGCACCGCCCCCACGAAGCCGGGAGAGGATTACCTGGGCCGGGTGATCGTCGGTCTGTCCAATGACGCCTTCAACCAGCGCCAGCAGGAAATCCTGTTCAAGGCCGGGATCCTGGCCCTGTTCGCCCTGCTGTTTACCTTTCTGCTGGCTCGGCGTCTGGCCAGCAGCCTGTCGCAACCGATCCACGACATCGGCAATGCGGTCAAGGCGATCCAGAAAGGCGACTACAAAACGCCCCTGCCGATTGTCGATGACGCCGAACTGGGCGCCCTGTCGCAACACATCAACAACCTTGCCCAGGGCCTTGAACAAGCCAGCCGCGAACAGCATCAGGCCATGGCGCAATTGATCCAGACCCGAGAGGAAGCGGAAAAGGCCAACAACGCCAAATCCGATTTCCTGGCGATGATGAGCCATGAGCTGCGCACGCCGATGAATGGCGTGCTGGGCATGCTGCAACTGCTGGAAACCACCGCGATGACCGAGGAACAGATCGAGTACGCCGCGCTGGCTTCTGAATCGACTGAACACCTGCTCAAAGTGATCAACGACATTCTCGACTTCTCGCGCATCGAACGCTCGGAACTGGAGCTGGAGCACATTGCATTCAACCTCGCGGACCTGATCACCAGTTGCGCCCAGTCGTTCCAGCACAGCGCAGTGCAACGCGGGCTTGACCTGCAACTGCAGATCCCCGAGGACATGCGCGCCCTGCAGGTTCAGGGCGACCCGACGCGGATCCGGCAGATCCTGGTCAACCTGGTGGGCAATGCGCTGAAATTTACCGAACGGGGCCGCGTCACGATCGAACCGCAGTGGCAGTCGCTGGATCACGAATTGCTGTGGTTCACCTGCACCGTGCGCGACAGCGGGATCGGCATCCCGGCCGAAAGCCTGGAATTGATGTTCAACGCGTTCCAGCAGGCCGACAGTACTATTTCAAGACGTTACGGTGGCACCGGGCTGGGGTTGCCGATTGCCCGCACCCTGGCAGAACGAATGGGCGGCACCTTGCGTGCTCAGAGCGAAGAAGGCGTCGGCTCGGTGTTCACCCTGGAAATTCCTTTGGCGCTGTATAAGCAGTCGTTGCCGGTGCTGACGCCGCGAGTACATACCGGCAATGGCCACGGCGAAGGTCGCAATGTGTTGCTGGTGGAAGACAACCCGGTCAACCGCACCGTCGTCGAAGCAATGTTGCGCAGCCTGGGCTTTACTGTCAGCGTCGTCACCGATGGTGCACAAGCGGTGCGCAGCGCCGAGAGCCTGATTTTCGAAGCGATTCTGATGGATTGCCGACTGCCGGTCATTGACGGCTACGAGGCCACCCGACAGATTCGCCAACTGCCCGGCTGCGCTGACGTGCCGATCATTGCCCTGACGGCCAACGCCTTGCAGGGCGATCGTGAAGCCTGTTTGTCCGCGGGAATGAACGATTACCTGGCCAAGCCCTTTAAACGCACTGATCTGCAGCAAATTCTGCAGCGTTGGGTGCAGTAGTGCAGGCCTTTCGACGATCTGCGACTGGCGTGAAAGACGAAAGTGCGGCAGTCTTAGGCACCCGAACAGGCCCTAAAAGGGGCTTGAATAATAATTTCAGTGCACAAGTGTACATTCATGTCCTTGGTGCTGTGACTTTCACTACAACGCAATAGTCTATGAGTAGGCTGCTGACTCGAGGCATGAACGCTTCGATCGGCCGGGAAGATTCGCCCCCCTGCCGCATGGACTATTGAGGAGCTCGCATGACCAAACAAAACGCCTTTACTCGGGAAGACCTGCTGCGCTGCAGTCGTGGTGAGCTGTTCGGCCCGGGTAACGCGCAACTGCCCGCCCCGAACATGCTGATGGTCGATCGCATCACCCTGATCTCCGAAGAGGGTGGCAAGTACGGCAAAGGTGAATTGGTCGCCGAGCTGGATATCACTCCTGACCTGTGGTTCTTCGGCTGCCATTTCGAAGGTGATCCGGTGATGCCGGGCTGCCTGGGCCTCGATGCCATGTGGCAACTGGTCGGTTTCTTCCTCGGCTGGCAAGGCCTGCCGGGCCGCGGTCGCGCCCTGGGTTCGGGCGAAGTGAAATTCTTCGGTCAGGTACTGCCGACCGCCAAGAAAGTCACCTATAACATCCATATCAAACGCGTCCTCAAAGGCAAACTGAACATGGCCATCGCCGACGGTTCCGTGACTGTCGACGGCCGCGAAATCTATACCGCCGAAGGCCTTCGGGTCGGCGTTTTCACCTCCACTGACAACTTCTAAGGGTTATCCGCATGCGCCGCGTCGTTATCACTGGTCTGGGCATCGTTTCGTGCCTGGGCAATGACAAAGAGACCGTCTCCGCTAACCTGCGTGCAAGCCGCCCTGGCATCCGGTTCAACCCGGAATATGCCGAAATGGGTCTGCGTAGCCAGGTTTCCGGCTCCATTGACCTTCCCCTCGAAGAGCTGATCGATCGCAAGATCTATCGCTTCGTCGGCCACGCGGCGGCTTACGCCTACCTGGCCATGAAAGATGCCATCGCAGACTCCGGTCTGACCGAAGAGCAAGTTTCCAACCCGCGTACCGGCCTGATCGCCGGTTCCGGTGGCGCCTCCACGCTGAACCAGATGGAAGCGCTGGACATCCTGCGCGAGAAAGGCGTCAAGCGCGTCGGCCCATACCGCGTAACGCGGACCATGAGCAGCACAGTTTCCGCTTGCCTGGCCACCCCGTTCAAGATCAAGGGCCTGAACTACTCCATCGCTTCTGCCTGCGCCACCAGTGCTCACTGCATCGGTACCGCCATGGAACAGATCCAGATGGGCAAGCAGGACATCGTATTCGCCGGCGGCGGTGAAGAAGAGCACTGGAGCCAGTCGTTCCTGTTCGACGCCATGGGCGCCCTGTCCAGCCAGTACAACGAAACCCCGGATAAAGCTTCCCGTGCCTACGACGCCAAGCGTGACGGTTTCGTCATCGCCGGCGGTGGCGGCATGGTCGTGGTCGAAGAGCTGGAACACGCTCTGGCCCGCGGCGCGAAGATCTACGCGGAAATCGTTGGCTACGGCGCGACCTCCGACGGCTACGACATGGTCGCCCCAAGCGGCGAAGGCGCCATCCGCTGCATGCAGATGGCCATGTCCACCGTTGACGCACCGATCGACTACCTGAACACCCACGGCACCTCGACTCCGGTCGGCGACGTGATGGAAATGAAAGGTGTGCGTGAAGTGTTCGGCGACAAGGCTCCGGCCATCAGCTCCACCAAGAGCCTGTCGGGTCACTCCCTGGGCGCCGCCGGCGTTCACGAAGCGATCTACTGCATGCTGATGATGGAAGGCAACTTCATGGCGGGTTCCGCCAACATCGACGAACTGGACCCGGAAGTGGCAGACATGCCAATCCTGACCAAGACTCGCGAAGACGCCACCATCAACACCGTGATGAGCAACAGCTTCGGCTTCGGTGGCACCAACGCCACGCTGGTACTGAAGCGCTGGCAGGGTAAGTAATACCCCGCCTACGCCACACATAAAAACGCCCCGACTGGTTCGGGGCGTTTTTTTTGGCCAGGTTTTATGTACGGCCGAACGGCCCTGAAAGCATGAAACATTTGTCATGAAACTCAACAGCCTGCGACTGAATGTCGCGTATATCGCGGGCTGCAGCACTTTCTTCGATTTTGCAAAAGTCCGTTACCGATTTCAGTCGTTTACTTAGCCAGCTAACAAAACTTATAACAAAGGCCTGCACACGCCTTGCTGCAGATAACAGAGATTGGAGCTAGCAGATGACTGTAAAAGTAACTGAACGCGACGATTCACATATGTCCCATGAAGGCATCGCCGCCGGTATCCGCATCTGGGATGTACATCAACAAGACCTGCTGGTCGGGATGTTCCACTCCGAGACCGAAGCCCACCAGTACAAGGCCGAACTGGAATCACTGGAGCAGCAACGCGAAGCGCGTTCTGCATAACCACCGCATTGAAAATGACAAACCCCGCCATGAGCGGGGTTTGTCGTTGTTGCAGCTGCTAACGGCTTACCACATCAGATCGTCAGGAATCTGATAGGCCGCGTACGGATCGTCTTCGGTGCTGACTTCTTCTGTCTTCACATTCAGCTGCACGATGCGCTGTGGATCGCGCTCCTGGATCTTCAGGGCCGCTTCACGAGGGATCACTTCGTAACCGCCGGCGTGATGCACGATCGCCAGGGAACCGCTGCTGAGCTTGTTGCGCATCAGGGTGTTGACGGAGATACGCTTGACCTTCTTGTCGTCGACGAAGTTGTAGTAGTCCTCGGTGTTCAGCTTGGGCAGGCGCGAGACTTCGATCAATTGCTTGACCTGGGCGGCTCGGGCCTTCTGCTCGGCCTTCTCCTGCTGCTGACGGTTGAGCTCCTGGTCGCGCTTGACCTTCTCGGCCATGGCTTCCTGAGCCGCACGCTGCTGGGAGTCATCGAGTTCGATCTGGCCTTTGTGGGCCAGACGCTGTTGTTTCTGTTTTTCTTTGCCGACCTGTTTGGCCTGCTTTTGGTTGACCAGCCCTGCTTTGAGCAACTGGTCGCGAAGGGAAAGGCTCATGGTGCTTACTCACTTAGGCAACAGCTCAGCCGCAGCTGGGCAAATTCTTTTCCTGACGTTTGGCTTCGCCCCACAAGGCGTCCAACTCTTCGAGGGTGCAATCTTCTATGGGACGGTGGGTGTCGCGCAATGCCTGTTCGATAAATCGGAAGCGTCTTTCAAATTTTGTGTTCGCGCCACGCAGTGCAGTTTCCGGATCGACCTTGAGGTGACGCGCCAGATTGACCACGGAAAACAGCAAGTCGCCGACTTCATCGGCAATCGCCGCCGAGTCATTGTCCGCCATGGCTTCGAGCACTTCATCGAGCTCTTCGCGAACCTTGTCGAGCACCGGCAAGGCGTCCGGCCAATCGAAACCGACCTGCCCTGCGCGCTTCTGCAGTTTTGCCGAACGGGACAACGCCGGCAGTGCCGCGGGTACGTCATCGAGCAAGGACAACTGCTCCGGCGCCGAAGACTTCTCGGCGCGTTCTTCGCCCTTGATCTCTTCCCAGCGTTGCTTGACCTGCTCTTCATTCAGACGCGGGACGTCCAGCGGCGCGTACAGATCACCGGTGGGAAATACGTGAGGATGACGGCGGATCAACTTGCGCGTGATGCTGTCGACCACGCCAGCGAATTCGAAGCGCCCTTCTTCCCGAGCCAGTTGGCTGTAATAAACCACCTGGAACAACAAGTCGCCCAACTCACCCTGCAAGTGATCGAAATCGCCGCGCTCAATAGCATCGGCAACTTCGTAGGCTTCCTCCAGGGTGTGCGGGACGATGGTGGCGTAGGTTTGCTTGATGTCCCACGGACAGCCGTACTGCGGGTCGCGCAGACGGTTCATCAGGTGCAGCAGGTCTTCAAGTGAATACATCTTTTATCAATCTCTACACCATCAATTTCCGTGAAGGTTTCTCACGGTGTGCGGTTACGGCGGGTCTCGATGATGTTCGGCAACTGGGAGATCCGCCCCAGCAACCGCCCCAGCGCATCCAGCCCCGGAATCTCGATGGTCAGGGACATCAACGCAGTGTTGTCCTCTTTGTTCGAGCGGGTGTTGACCGCCAGCACGTTGATCCGCTCGTTGAGCAGCACCTGCGACACGTCACGCAGCAGACCGGAACGGTCGTAAGCGCGAATGATGATGTCCACCGGATAGGTGAGCACCGGCACCGGGCCCCAGCTGACCTGGATGATCCGCTCCGGCTCGCGCCCGGCCAGTTGCAGCACCGAGGCGCAGTCCTGACGGTGGATGCTCACGCCACGGCCCTGGGTGATGTAACCAACGATGGCGTCCCCCGGTAACGGCTGGCAGCAGCCGGCCATCTGGGTCATCAGGTTGCCGACACCCTGGATCTGGATATCGCCGCGCTTGCCCGGTTTATAGCCGGTGGCTTTGCGCGGGATCAGCTCCAACTGTTCGTTGCCGCGTTCCGGCTCGACCAGTTGCTGCGCCAGGTTCACCAGTTGCGCCAGGCGCAAATCGCCTGCGCCCAAGGCAGCGAACATGTCCTCGGCGGTTTTCATGTTGGCCTTTTCAGCCAGCTTGTCGAAATCCACCTGCGGCAGGCCGAGGCGATTGAGTTCGCGCTCGAGCAAGGTTTTACCGGCCGCAACGTTCTGATCGCGGGCTTGCAGCTTGAACCAGTGAACAATCTTCGCCCGCGCCCGCGACGTGGTGATGTAACCCAGGTTCGGGTTCAGCCAGTCGCGGCTCGGAGTGCCGTGCTTGCTGGTGATGATCTCAACCTGTTCACCGGTTTGCAGGCTGTAGTTGAGCGGCACGATGCGCCCGTTGATCTTGGCGCCGCGGCAGTTGTGACCGATTTCGGTGTGCACGCGGTAAGCGAAGTCCAGCGGTGTCGCGCCCTTCGGCAAGTCGATGGCATGACCGTCGGGAGTGAAGATATAAACCCGGTCCGGCTCGATATCGACCCGCAGCTGTTCGGCAAGGCCGCCGATATCGCCCAGCTCTTCGTGCCACTCGAGAACCTGACGCAGCCAGGAGATTTTCTCTTCGTAGTGGTTCGAGCCGGACTTGACGTCGGTGCCCTTGTATCGCCAGTGCGCGCAAACCCCCAGCTCGGCTTCTTCGTGCATGGCGTGGGTGCGGATCTGCACTTCCAGCACCTTGCCTTCAGGGCCGATTACCGCGGTGTGCAGCGAGCGGTAGCCATTCTCTTTCGGGTTGGCGATGTAGTCGTCGAATTCTTTCGGGATGTGCCGCCACAGGGTGTGGACGATGCCAAGCGCGGTGTAGCAGTCGCGCATTTCCGGCACCAGCACGCGAACGGCGCGCACGTCGTAGATCTGGCTGAACTCCAGACCCTTGCGCTGCATTTTGCGCCAGATCGAATAGATGTGTTTGGCCCGGCCGCTGATGTCGGCATCGACGCCGGTGGCCTGCAACTCGTTCTTGAGCTGGGTCATCACATCGCTGATGAAGCGCTCGCGATCCAGCCGTCGCTCGTGGAGCAACTTGGCGATCTGCTTGTACTGGTCGGGCTCCAGGTAACGGAAGGACAAGTCCTCCAGTTCCCACTTGATATGACCGATACCGAGGCGGTGAGCCAGCGGCGCATAGATGTCGAAGACTTCACGGGCGACGCGGTTACGCTTCTCGTCGTCGGCGGTTTTCACCGCGCGGATCGCGCAGGTGCGTTCGGCCAGTTTGATCAGCGCGACGCGCACGTCGTCGACCATGGCCACGAGCATCTTGCGCAGGTTTTCCACCTGGCCTTGGGTGCCCATCACCATGGATTTACGCGGACTCAGACTGTCACTGATCGCCGCCATGCGTTGCACGCCGTCAATCAGTTTGGCGACCACCGGGCCGAAGCGCTGGCTGACCGCCGGCAACTGGATCTGGCCTTCGCGCACGCCGCGGTACAAGACTGCCGCGACCAACGAATCCTGATCGAGTTTGAGGTCGGCGAGAATCTCGGCGATCTCAAGGCCGGTGCGGAAACTCGAGGTCCCTTCGGACCACAGGTTTTTCGCCGCATTGGCTTGTTGTTCGGCCTCGCGAGCGAACTCGCAGGCTTCTTTCAAGGCTTCGCGATCCAGTGCTGTATCGATACTGACCGCGTGATCGAGCCAAGCCTCGAGATTGATACTGCCGTCAGTGTTGATCGGCTGGTGTGCTCTCACCTGTACCATCTTGCTTTACCTTCCCTACGACGCAGATTCAATGCGTCAAATCGCTGACCTTCATTGTCCGGGCGCCCCGCCGGGCTGATGCGTGGCGGCACGGACGGTCAGTCGGACCAGACGAGCCATCCTAGCTCGCTTCAAATAACGCCATGGCCTCGACATGCGCCGTTTGAGGAAACATATCGAGAATCCCGGCACGTTTTAACCGGTAGCCCTGCTTGATCAATTCGACCGTGTCGCGCGCCAGAGTTGCAGGGTTGCACGACACATAAACCAATCGTTCGGCACCCAGGGATGCAAGCTTGCGCACCACCTCGAAAGCACCGTCGCGAGGTGGGTCCAAGAGTACCGCACAAAAGCCTTCGCTGGCCCATTCGGCATCAGCCAAAGGCTGGGATAAATCGGCCTGAAAAAATTTCGCGTTATGCAAATTATTACTAGCGGCGTTCGCGGCGGCCCGCTCGACCATGGCCTGCACACCTTCCACCGCCACCACTTCACGAACGGTCCTGGCCAGCGGCAAGGCAAAGTTGCCCAACCCGCAGAACAGGTCCAGAACCCGCTCATCGGCTTTCGGCGCCAACCATTCCAGCGCCTGAGCGATCATCGCTTCGTTGACCCCGGCATTGACCTGGATGAAATCTCCAGGCCGATACGCCAGGTTCAAGTCCCACTGTTCAAGGCGATAGCCCAGGGACTGATCGGCCTCGACCGGTTGCGGCTCGCCGTCGCCATGCAGCCACAACTGGGCCTCATGGAGCGCGCAGAATTCCTTGAGGATCGTCATGTCGGCTTCGGACAACGGCGCCATGTGCCGCAGCAATACCGCCAATGACGAACCGCTGAACAATTCCACATGCCCCAGTGCCTGAGGTTTGCTCAAGCGCCGCAGCATGTCCGGCAAGCGGGTCATGATCGGTTGCAAGGGCTGTACCAGCACCGGGCACTCGTTGATGGCGACGATGTCCTGGCTGCCGGCGGCGCGGAAACCGACTTCGAGTTTTTTCGCCTTCATGTCCCAACGCACCGCCACCCGGGCACGACGCCGATAGCCGAATTCCGGACCGCTCAATGGCGCAGCCCACTCTTCGGGTTCGACACCGGCGACCCGCGACAACTGCTCGGCGAGCATGCGCTGTTTCAGGGCGAGCTGTTCGTTGTGGGGCAGATGCTGCACGCTGCAACCACCGCAGCGACCGGCATGGGCGCACGGTGCCGGGCGGCGCAATTGGCTGGCCTGGAACACCCGCTCGGTACGCGCCTCGACCACTTTACCGTGGGCACCCAAGACCCGCGCCTCGACTTCTTCACCGGCCAAGGCGCCGATGACGAACCAGGTGCGACCTTCAAAAAACGCGATACCGCGACCGTCATTAGCCAGGCGCTCGATGGTCAAGCGCTGCTTTTTGCCGGTCGGGACTTGCGGGGCCTTGCTACCGCCCGTGGGCTGGAAGCGCAGGCCTCTCTCTTGCTTGGCCATCAGTTGGGTGCGTCGAAAATGCCGGTCGACAAGTAACGGTCGCCACGGTCACAGATGATCGCGACAATCACCGCGTTTTCAACTTCTTTGGACAGGCGCAGCATCGCCGCCACGGCACCGCCCGAAGACACGCCGCAGAAAATGCCTTCTTCGCGCGCCAGACGACGGGTCACGTCCTCGGCCTCGCTTTGCGCCATGTCGACGATCCGGTCCACGCGATCGGCCTGATAAATCTTTGGCAGGTATTCCTGCGGCCAGCGGCGGATGCCCGGAATTGCCGAGCCTTCCATGGGTTGCAGACCGATGATCTGCACGTTCTCGTTCTGTTCTTTCAGGTAGCGCGAGACACCCATGATGGTGCCGGTGGTGCCCATCGAGCTGACGAAATGCGTGATGGTGCCCTGGGTCTGACGCCAGATTTCCGGACCGGTGGTGGTGTAGTGCGCCTCGGGGTTGTCACCGTTGGCGAACTGATCGAGCACCTTGCCACGGCCTTCGGCTTCCATTCGCTGGGCGAGGTCGCGCGCGCCTTCCATGCCTTCTTCCTGGCTGACCAGAATCAGCTCGGCACCATAGGCCGTCATCGCGGCTTTACGCTCGGCGCTGGAGTTGTCCGGCATGATCAGGATCATCTTGTAACCCTTGATCGCGGCGGCCATGGCCAGGGCGATCCCGGTGTTGCCCGAGGTCGCTTCGATCAGCGTATCGCCGACGTGGATCTGCCCGCGCAATTCGGCGCGGGTGATCATCGACAGCGCCGGACGATCCTTGACCGAACCCGCCGGGTTGTTCCCTTCGAGCTTGAGCAAAAGCGTGTTGCTGGTGACGCCAGGCAGGCGCTGCAAACGGACCAGCGGAGTGTTGCCGACGCAATCGGCGATGGTTGGGTACTGCAAGGTCATGGCGTATTCGCAATCCGGACTGCGGGGGCGCCTATCATACCGGCAAACGTGCGCAGGCCATATCACGCAAAGTAAGGGGCTTATGGCTTATGGGAATAAGCAGCTGAATCAGTACTCTTCACCTTGCGTGACATTTACTCTGGCTGAAGATGATCAGGTTGTGCGACCAGGACAATTGTCGCACCAGTGGTGCGACTTTCTCTTCAGCGCGATAACTCTCATAGAACTGGCACATGCGAAACAAATTCGACGGGGTAAACCCGCGCAGCCTCAAGGCAACATACAAGGAGCAAGGCTTGCCCGCGATGGCGAGGACACGGTTAAAACGTCATGTGCTAACAACCGCATATTCAACCGCAACCCAGTATCAGTGTTCTCAGCCCACAAACTCCCGCCCTGCCGCTGCACCGCATTCCTCGCAATGCTCAACCCCAACCCGAACCCACCCTCCCCCGGCCGTGAACCGTCGAGCCGGATGAACGGCGAGAAGATCCGCTCAAGATCCTCGTCAGCCACCCCACCGCCCTCGTCCTCCAGCCACAGATGCCAGAAGTCGCCATCGCGCCTGCCATCGAGCGTCACGACAGCTCCCTTCGGTGAATGACGAATGGCATTGCGCAGAATATTTTCCAGCGCCAGGGCCAGGGTATTGAGATGGCCGCGCACCCAGCAGGAGGCATCCACCGCACAGTTCAATTGACTCGCCGGCCAGCCACTTTCATAACAGGCGTTTTCCGTGAGCATTTCCCACAAGGCCTGGACCTGGATCGCTTCATCGGGCAACGGCGTGCGCTCGGTGTCGAGCCAGGCCAGTTGCAGCGCATCCTCGACCAGGCGCTGCATGCCGTCGACTTCCCGGCCAATGCGTTCGCGCAACTGCTCCAGGTCCTGCTCACTTTCGCAGGCCACCCGCAATCGGCTGAGTGGCGTGCGCAATTCGTGGGACAGATCGCACAGCAGTTGCTGTTGCAGGGCCACCGTGCGGCCCGGTACGTCAGACCACGTCATCGGCTGCACTCAATACGTACCCCTTGCCCCAAACCGTGCGCACTTCGCGCTCGGTGTAACCGATGGCCTTGAGCTTGCGGCGAATCTGGCTGATGTGCATGTCGAGGCTGCGGTCATGGGGCGCATAACCGCGCTGCAATACCTGCTGATAAAGGAATGGCTTGCTCAACACTTCATCGCCGTTGCGGTTCAGCGTGTCCAGCAAGCGGTATTCGCTGCGGGTCAGGCCGGCCGCGTACTCGCCCCAAAAGACCTCGCCCAGTTCATCATCAAAACGCAGGCAGTCCATCGCCGGAGCAATCGGTGCCGGCACCGGTCGACGGTCGAGCGCCACCCGCCGCAGGATCGCTTCGATGCGCACCCGCAACTCGGCCATGCTGAAAGGCTTGGGCAGGTAATCGTCGGCCCCGAGGCGAAAACCACTGATGCGATCCGCCTCGGCACCCAGCGCCGACATCAGCACCACTGGCGTGGAATGGCTCTGGCGCAATTGAGTCAGCACCGCCAGGCCATCGAGCCCCGGCAACAGAATATCCATCAACACCACATCGAAGGCCTGCTGGCGCGCAATCGCCAGGCCTTCCTGCCCGTTCTGGCACCAGGTCACCTGAAAACCGCAGCGCCCCAGATGCTCATGAACATAGGCACCGAGCACTGGATCGTCTTCGATAGATAGGATGCGAGGATGGCCAATCGCGATGGGAGTCATGAGTATCTGCAAATAATTCTCAATTGCTGATTATTCAAGATTGCCTCTCCAGGGGCAACCCAAGGTTTGTCTCCCTGGACCAAAGCATTGAACTGACCGACGAATGACGACATCAATTTTACGAAGATTGCCCGCATGCAAATCGCTACACTGCGCAGGTGGCGCGTGCCGGACGCATGTGCAGGTCAATAAACAGCTGGATGCAGGAGAGATGCGTGCTCAAGAAACTGGGAATTAAAGGCCGCGTGCTGTTACTGACCCTGTTGCCGACCACCCTGATGGCGTTGGTTCTGGGCGGCTATTTCACCTGGATGCAGCAATCGGACCTGCAAGCCCAGCTCATGCAACGCGGCGAAATGATCGCCGAACAGCTGGCACCGTTGGTGGCCCCGGCCATGGGTCGCAAAGACAACGAGCTGCTGGAGCGCATCGCCACCCAGTCCCTGGAACAGACCGACGTGCGCGCGGTGACCTTCCTCGCCCCCGACCGCACGCCGCTGGCCCATGCCGGCCCGACCATGCTCAATCAGGCGCCCCTGGGCTACGGTTCACAGTTGCTGCGCCGCAGTGGCAATGACGCCACGCGTTACCTGCTGCCGGTGTTCGGTAAACACCGCAACCTGGCCGGCGACCTGATCCCCGATGAAGCCGACCGCCTGCTGGGCTGGGTCGAACTCGAACTGTCCCACAACGGCATGCTGCTGCGCGGTTACCGCAGCCTGTTCGCCAGCCTGCTGCTGATCGGCGGAGGCCTGGCCGGTGCGGCGCTGCTGGCATTACGCATGGGCCGAACCATCAACCGGCCATTGAGCCAGATCAAACAAGCCGTGGCGCAACTCAAGGACGGTCATCTGGAAACCCGCCTGCCGCCCCTCGGCAGCCAGGAACTGGATGAACTGGCGTCCGGCATCAACCGCATGGCCGGGACGCTGCAGAACGCTCAGGAAGAATTGCAAAACAGCGTCGACCAGGCCACCGAAGACGTGCGTCAGAACCTGGAAACCATCGAAATCCAGAACATCGAGCTGGACCTGGCGCGCAAGGAAGCCCTGGAGGCGAGCCGGATCAAGTCCGAGTTCCTGGCCAACATGAGCCATGAAATCCGCACGCCGCTCAACGGCATTCTCGGCTTCACGCACCTGCTGCAAAAAAGCGAACTGACGCCGCGCCAGCTCGATTACCTGGGCACCATCGAAAAGTCTGCCGACAGCCTGTTGGGGATCATCAACGAGATTCTCGATTTCTCGAAAATCGAGGCCGGCAAACTGGTGCTAGACCATATTCCGTTCAACCTGCGCGACCTGCTGCAAGACACCCTGAACATCCTCGCCCCGGCCGCCCACGCCAAAGAGCTTGAACTGGTGAGCCTGGTTTATCGCGATACGCCACTGTCGCTGGTGGGCGATCCGCTGCGACTCAAGCAGATCCTCACCAACCTTGTGAGCAATGCGATCAAGTTCACCCGCGAAGGCACCATCGTCGCCCGGGCGATGCTCGAAGAAGAGCATGAAGACAGCGTGCAGCTGCGCATCAGCATTCAGGACACCGGCATCGGTCTGTCGAACCAGGACGTGCGCGCCCTGTTCCAGGCCTTCAGCCAGGCCGATAACTCGTTGTCCCGACAACCCGGCGGCACCGGCCTCGGATTGGTGATTTCCAAACGGCTGATCGAACAAATGGGCGGTGAGATCGGCGTCGACAGCACGCCGGGCGAAGGCTCGGAGTTCTGGATCAGCCTGAGCCTGCCCAAAACCCGCGACGACGCCGAAGACCTGCCCGGCCCACCATTGCTCGGGCAGCGGGTGGCTGTCCTGGAAAACCATGAACTGGCCCGTCAGGCATTGCAGCATCAACTGGAAGACTGCGGCCTGAGCGTCACGCCGTTCAATACCCTGGAAAGCCTGGCCAATGGCGTGACCGGCGCCCACCAGACCGATCAGGCAATCGGCCTGGCGGTGCTCGGCATCACCAGCAACGACATGCCGCCGGAGCGCCTCAACCAGCACATCTGGGATCTTGAACACCTGGGCTGCAGAGTGCTGGTGCTGTGCCCGACCACCGAACTGACGCTGTTCCATCTCTCGGTGCCCAACCCCCACAGCCAGCTCCAGTCCAAACCCGCCTGCACCCGCAAGCTGCGTCGGGCCCTGTCTGATCTGGTCAACCCGCGCCAGCAGCGCAGCGACCCCGCCGAGCCGGTTTCCAGCCGCGCGCCGAAGGTCCTTTGCGTGGACGACAACCCGGCCAACCTGCTGCTGGTGCAAACCCTGCTCGAAGACATGGGCGCCAAGGTGCTCGCGGTAGAAAGCGGTTACGCCGCGGTCAAGGCCGTGCAGAACGAGACTTTCGATCTGGTGTTGATGGACGTGCAAATGCCCGGCATGGATGGGCGCCAAAGCACCGAAGCCATTCGCCAATGGGAAAGCGAGCGGCATTGCACGCCACTGCCGGTCGTGGCCCTCACCGCCCATGCGATGGCCAATGAAAAACGCGCATTGCTGCAAAGCGGCATGGACGACTACCTGACCAAACCCATCAGCGAACGGCAACTGGCGCAAGTGGTGTTGAAATGGACGGGCCTGGCGCTGCGCAATCAGGGTCCGGAGCGTAATAGCGATAACAACAGCGGTCATGAATTGCAGGTGCTCGACCACGAAGAAGGCCTGCGCCTGGCGGCCGGCAAGGCCGATCTGGCGGCGGACATGCTGGCCATGCTGCTGGCCTCCCTGGAAGCCGACCGCGAGGCCATCCGCGTGGCCCGTGAAGCCAACGACCAGAACGCCCTGATCGAGCGGGTCCATCGCCTGCACGGGGCAACCCGTTATTGCGGCGTCCCGCAACTGCGCGCCGCCTGCCAGCGCAGCGAAACCCTGCTCAAGCAACAGGACCCGAAAGCCCCCGTCGCGCTGGAAGAACTCGAACGCGCCATCAATCGCCTCGCGGCCCATGCGCGCATCAATGCCTGATGCAGCGCAATAACGTCGGCGGGCCTGAACGCTAAACTCAGCGCCTCTGTAGCAGCTGCCGAAGGCTGCGTCCGGCGGCGCAGCCGTCGTAAAACCTGCATCCGCGGTTTACCTGAAAGACCGCGGTGCCTGATTTCACGACGGCTGCGCCGCCGAACGCAGGCTTCGCCAGCTGCTACGGGGTTTGAGACTTCCAGAAGGACAGCATGCGCACGATTCTTTTCAGCAGCCAGACCTACGACCGCGACAGTTTTCTCGCCGCCGACCTGCCCGTCGGCATCGAACTGCATTTCCAGCCGGCGCGACTGAGCCTCGACACGGCGGCGCTGGCCGAGCATCACGAGGTGGTCTGCGCCTTCATCAACGATGACCTCAGCGCGCCGGTGCTTGAACGCCTGTCAGCAGGCGGCACACGCCTGATCGCCCTGCGCTCGGCCGGTTACAACCATGTCGACCTCGCGGCGGCGAAGCGCCTGGGGCTGACGGTTGTGCGAGTCCCAGCCTACTCGCCCCACGCCGTGGCCGAACATGCGGTGGCGTTGATCCTGGCGCTCAACCGCCGTCTGCACCGCGCCTACAACCGTACCCGCGAGGGCGATTTCAGTCTGCACGGGTTGACCGGTTTCGACCTGGTGAACAAGACCGTCGGCGTGGTCGGCACCGGGCAGATCGGCGCGACCTTCGCGAAAATCATGCACGGCTTCGGCTGCCAATTGCTGGCCTATGACCCCTATCCGAACCCACAGGTCGAAGCCCTCGGTGCGCGCTACCTGAGCTTGCCGCAACTGCTGGCCGAGTCGCAGATCATCAGCCTGCATTGCCCGCTCAACGAGCAGAGCAAACATTTGATCAACCGCGAGTCATTGGCGCACATGCGGCCCGGCGCGATGTTGATCAACACCGGGCGCGGCGGTCTGGTGGACACGCCGGCGCTGATTGATGCGTTGAAAGACGGTCAATTGGGGTATCTGGGGCTGGATGTCTATGAAGAGGAGGCGCAGTTGTTCTTCGAGGACCGCTCCGACCTGCCACTGCAAGACGATGTGCTGGCGCGCCTGCTGACCTTTCCGAACGTGATCATCACCGCACACCAGGCCTTTCTCACTCGCGAAGCCCTGGGCGCGATTGCCGCGACCACGTTGCAGAACATCGCGGCCTGGGCGGCCGGTTCGCCACAGAATCGGGTCGAGGGCTGAACGGCTCAGGCCTTGGACAAAAGGATCATCAGCGCCAGCCAGCCGAAACCGATCAAGCGCTGCCCCAGTGAATGCCCGCGACGCAGCAGGAACCAGACAAAAAACGGCGGCAGAAAGAAAATCATCAGTTTCAGCCAGAGTTCCACCGGACGCGGTCCATTGAGCACCGGTACCGGGACCTCAGCCTGGATTTCGGTTTTTCGTTTACGCCCGAAGGCGGCCGGGGTCACCCGAGGCACACTCTCGTTGCTCGGCAAACGCCCGAAAGAAAGCGGTGCTTCCACAGGCGCTGCCGTCGAAGTGGCCGCTTGCACCGTTGCCGCAGGCGCACCGCAATGAATGCAAGCAGGCGCCGTGGAGCTGATGCTTTGCTTGCACTCGTAACATTCGATCAACGCCATTTCTGTTCCTTAGAGATGCAAAAGTGGCAGTTTGCCATGGATTAGCAAGCAATTTGAACCTGATCGAAGGTCACATGCCCACGCCATGCTGCGCTGATGCCCGTGCTAGCATATCGCGCATATTTGGAGGACCCATGGTCGAACACGATTTCCGCTACAGCCTGATGAACCCACAACACACCCTCACTGAATGCCGCGCCCTGGTGCCGGGGCGTTATCAAGTCACCGGCAACGGCGGTTCGATTCGCAATAACGACGTGCTGGTAGTGACCCTCAAAGGCAGCAAGGACTTGTCCATGCGCCTGACTGTCGAAACGGTTCGCCACCTGATCAATCCGCCCGGCCAATGGGTCGCGGTGGCCAGTGGTCCGGTGTTCGGCGAACTGGCGATCCACACCTGGAAAGTCAACTGCGACAGCTGCGCCAAAGAGCTGAGCTTCGAGTTCGCGGTCGACGCCAAGCTGGGCAACAAGGCTGAAAAACCGGCCGCCACCGCACGGATTGCCGAACTGGGCTGGACCGCAGCCGGCGAAAAACACCTGTGCCCGAAGTGCCAGGAGCCTGCGTGATGAAACGCCTTGCTCTGACCACGATGGTCGGTGCCAGCCTGCTGGGCTGCGCCGCCGAGCCGGTAAAGTTGCAACAGAACCGCAGTTACATTCTGGAGTGGATCGGCGAACGTCCGCTGATGGACTATAGCCACCTGACCATCACGCTCGGTGACGACGGCCGGGCCTACGGTAACGGCGGCTGCAACCACTGGTTCGCGCCATATTCCCTGGAAGGTGAAAAGCTCAGCTTCGGCAAGATCGGCAGCACCCGCAAACTCTGCGCGCCGGCATTGATGGAGCAGGAAAAACGCTTCCTGCAGGCGCTGGAAAACGTTCAGCGCTGGGACGTCTCACCGATTGATCAGATGCGCTTCTGGCCGGCCGAAGGCAAGCCATTGCGTTGGTGGCTTGAAGAGGGTTGATGCCCCTCGGTTGTAGCCAAGTGACTTGTGGCGAGGGGGCTTGCCCCCGTTCGGCTGCGCAGCAGTCGCAAAACGTACACGCGCAATGTCTGATGAAACGAGGTTTCAGGGTTTAGGGCTGCTTCGCAGCCCAACGGGGGCAAGCCCCCTCGCCACAAAGCCCCCTCGCCACAAAGCTCCCTCGCCACAGGTCGGTGCTCGGTCAGTTGGTCGCCTGCAACGCCTCAAGCTTCGCCATCACCCCCGCCGCCGTCTGCTCGCCCATCAACTGTTCCCGCACCTTGCCCTTGTTATCAATGATGTAAGTCACTGGCAGCGCTTCACTGCGCGGCAATTCGAAAAGGTCGGCCGGATCCTGGGCCAGCACGGTGAACTTGATCCCCAGTTTCTCACTGGCGCCTTTGAGCTCTTCGCCCTGCACATTGTCGAAGTTGACCCCGAACACGCCGATCTTCTTGCCCTGGAGCTGCTCGGCCAACACATTCAGCTGTGGGATTTCGGTCCGGCACGGGCTGCACCACTCGGCCCAGTAATTGAGCACCAGCCATTGTTTGTCCAGACGCTCGGCGGCGACCTTGTGACCATTCTGGTCGATGCCATAGTCGTTGCCACAGCCCCCCAGCAATAACGCCCCCATGATCGCCAATGCTGCTGCCAGTCGCCTTGTCATGTCTCAATCCTTGTCAAAAATAGAATGCACCTGCGACCCATCGCCTCCCAAGGTTCTGGATTACGCGCCGCACAGTTAGAATAGCCGCCACTTTACGCAAGAAGCGACCCGCACATGACCGATCTGACGCTTTATCACAACCCGCGCTGCTCGAAATCCCGCGGTGCGCTCGAACTCATCGAAGCCCGTGGCCTGACGCCAACGGTCGTCCGCTACCTGGAAACACCGCTGGACGCCGCGCAAATCCAGAGCCTGCTGAGCAAACTCGGCATCAGCGCCCGGCAATTGCTGCGCACCGGCGAGGACGAGTACAAAACCCTCAACCTGGCCGATAGCAGTTTGAGCGAGGCGCAATTGATCGCCGCCATCGCCGCACACCCGAAACTCATGGAGCGGCCGATTCTCGAAGTCGGTGACAAAGCCATCATCGGCCGTCCGCCGGAGAATGTACTGGAGTTGCTGCCGTGAGCGCGCCGTACATTCTGGTGCTGTATTACAGCCGCAGCGGCTCGACCAATGAAATGGCCCGGCAGATTGCCCGTGGCGTCGAGCAGGCCGGCCTTGAAGCCAGGTTGCGCACGGTGCCGGCGATCTCCACTGAGTGCGAAGCCGTGGCGCCGGATATTCCCGATGAAGGCGCGCTGTACGCCAGCCTCGACGATTTGAAGAACTGCGCCGGCCTGGCCCTGGGCAGCCCGACCCGCTTCGGCAACATGGCGGCGCCGCTCAAGTACTTCCTCGACGGCACCAGCAACCTGTGGCTGACCGGCGCCCTGGTGGGAAAACCGGCCGGGGTCTTCACCTCGACCGCCAGCCTGCACGGCGGCCAGGAAACCACTCTGCTGTCGATGATGCTGCCGTTGCTGCACCACGGCATGTTGATCACCGGCCTGCCTTACAGTGAATCGGCGCTGCTGGAAACCCGTGGCGGCGGCACGCCTTACGGCGCCAGTCATCACGCCGGGGCCGATGGCAAAAGCGGTTTGAACGAACATGAAGTCGCTCTGTGCCGTGCCTTGGGCCTTCGCCTGGCGAAGACTGCGCAGAAACTGGAGAGCCATCGTGGCTAAGAAGCCTAAGGTCTTGCCTGCCATCGAATGGCTCGAACCGCGTGTACGAACGATGCGCGTCATCAGCCTGCTGTGCTTTTTCGGCCTGGCGGGACTGCTTTGCGCCTACTACCTGGTGTTCGCCGACCTGCATGGCGCGCGGCCGTGGGTGATTCTGCTGATCGAACTGGTGCCGCTGCTGTTGCTGGCGCCGGGGATGATCGTCGGCAGTGCCCGTGGGCATTCGTGGATGTGTTTTGTGGTGAACCTGTATTTCATCAAAGGCGCATTGGCCGCCTATGACCCGAACCGGCAGCTGTTCGGTTTGCTGGAGATGGGCGCGAGCCTGGCGGTGTTCTGCTCGGCGATGCTGTATGTGCGGTGGCGGTATCAGTTGAACCGCAAGTTGGCGGGGGAAGGCGAGATTTCCGTCGCCTGATCTGACGCCTTCGCGGGCAAGCCCGCGAAGGCCGCAACCCGGTCTCAATGATTGACGGTATACGCCAGCATCATCGAAATCTGGCTCATCGGCCGTCCACCACTCTCTTCGTGCCATTGGTTGAACGCATTCTGCACCGTGGCCAGGTCGCGGAAACTGCTCGGCACCTTGTCGATGATCTGCTGTGCATTCAGCGCTGCCACCACGTCGTAGCTCGGCACGAAGGTGTCCTTGCCGACCATCCGCAAGAATCGCGGTGCGGATAACCCGCCCAACTGATGGCCGTGTTTTTTCAGGTAGGTCCACAAGCCGACGATATCGGTTACCGGCCAGTCGGCGATCAACGCACCGAAACTACCCTTCTCATGGGCCACGTCCAGAATGAACTGCGCATTGCGCGGCACACTCTTGAGCTTGCCCAGGTGGCGGATAATTCGCGCGTCCTGCATCAAGCGCTCCAGATGTTCAGCGCTCATCAGCACGACTTTTTCCGGGTCGAACTTGAAGAACACTTCTTCGAACGCCGGCCACTTGGCATCCACCAGGCTGTGCTTGAGCCCGGCACGGAATACCCGCAACGCCATGGTCGAGAGGTAGCGGTCGTCGCTGATCTTGCGCAATTGCGCCGGGGTCTTGGGAACCGGCAGATGGGCTTCCAGTTCAGCCGCCGAACCGAAGCGGTTCAGACAGTATTCGTGCAGCCACTTGTAATCGCGCATGCCCTCTCCTATGGGATGAAACGGATCTATGGGAGCCCCGTGGTGAGGGGGCTTGCCCCCGTTTGAGTGCGTAGCACTCACAAAATCTTTGGTGCATCCGCAATTTGGGCCGCTTCGCAGCCTAACGGGGGGCAAGCCCCCTCACCACAGGCTCGCTCCCACAATTTTGTTCAGAGGTTCACTACGTTGACGAACCGCGATGCCGCGCTTTCGTCGATACGCAGGTTGGTGAAGTCGAACAGGTTGCGGTCCGCCAGTTGCGACGGGATCACGTTCTGCAGGCTGCGGAAAATGCTCTCGGTGCGGCCCGGGGTCTTGCGTTCCCACTCCTGCAGCATCTCTTTAACCACCTGGCGTTGCAGGTTTTCCTGGGAGCCGCAGAGGTTGCACGGGATGATCGGGAATTGCTTGAGGTCCGAGTAGGCCTGAATGTCTTTTTCGTTGCAGTAGGCCAGCGGGCGAATCACCACGTTGCGCCCGTCGTCGGCGCGCAGCTTTGGCGGCATGGCCTTGAGCGAGCCGTTGAAGAACATGTTCAGGAAGAACGTCTCGACGATGTCGTCGCGGTGGTGACCGAGGGCCATTTTGGTCGCGCCGATTTCATCGGCAAAGGTGTAGAGCGTGCCGCGACGCAGGCGCGAGCACAGCGAGCAAGTGGTCTTGCCTTCCGGGATCAGCTCCTTGACCACCGAGTAGGTGTCTTTCTCGACGATGTGGTACTCGATGCCCAGTTCTTTGAGGTAAGCCGGCAGCACGTGCTCGGGGAAGCCTGGTTGCTTCTGGTCCATGTTCACGGCGACGATCTCAAACTTGATCGGGGCGACTTTCTGCAAATGCATCAGCACATCGAGCATGGTGTAGCTGTCCTTGCCACCGGACAGGCAGACCATGACCTTGTCGCCGTCTTCAATCATGTTGAAATCGGCAACAGCCTCACCGGCCTGGCGGCGCAGGCGCTTTTGCAGTTTGTTCTGGTTGACCGTAAGAGTGCCCATGACGCGAAATCCGTGAGGTGTGACGAAAGGCCGGCATTTTACGCAAAAACCCTGACGGGGCGAAGCCTGCACTTATATGACTTGAGCATACCCCTGTGGCGAGGGAGCTTGCTCCCGCTCGGCTGCGCAGCAGTCGCAAAACCTGCCGCCGCGGTTTGCCTGACACAACAGGGTGGACTGTTTTGGGGCCGCTTCGCGCCCCAGCGGGAGCAAGCTCCCTCGCCACAGGTTCCATTCGGCACAGACCTTGCGGCGATTAACAAGATTGTTTACAGCGCGATTTGCTCTAAAGCCCTCGCACTATTGCAAGTAACTCCTTTCTATACTGCGACATAAGGTCGCACACGTATTCAGACCTGTTCTTACCTGGCCACTTTGGCCCGTAAGCGCTCCGCTGGGGGGCGATGGCAACAACAAGAGGAGTGACTGGCATGATCCATCACGTAGTGGGACTCTTTACCCACCCTGACCAGGAATGGAAAGAAATCCGTGGCGACGAGGAAGAAAGCATCAGCCACATGTACCTGACGCACACCCTGATTCTGGCGGCGATCCCTGCCATATCGGCGTTTATCGGCACCACACAAGTCGGCTGGGTCATCGGTAATCGAGCGCCAGTCATGCTGACTATGGAAAGCGCGCTATGGATGACCATCATGTCGTACCTGGCGATGCTTGGCGGTGTCGCAGTGATGGGCGCCTTCATTCACTGGATGGCCCGCACCTATGACGCCAACCCGAGCCTGGCTCGCTGTATCGCGTTCGCCACGTACACCGCGACCCCATTGTTCATCGGCGGCCTGGCGGCGCTGTACCCGCACTTGTGGCTGGGGATGATCGTCGGCACCGCGGCTGTCTGTTACACGGTGTACCTGCTGTATGTGGGGCTACCAACGTTCATGAACATTCCATCGGACGAGGGTTTCCTGTTCTCGAGCTCGGTGCTCGCCGTAGGACTGGTGGTGCTGGTGGCCATCATGGCGTTTACCGTGATTGTCTGGGGCCTGGGCGTGGGCCCCGTCTATACCAACTGACAACCCCACATAAAAACACGTTCCGCCACTACAGGCCGCCGCAAGGCGGCCTTCTAATGCGAGCAACGACCATTCGGCACCTGAGCGATTCGCAAGCCCTCGGGGTTGCGGCATACTCGACATCCTTGGAGACCCATCAAGCATGCCCGAGCAACTCAATACCCGCGTCGAAGACTGTTTCCTGCTAGCCGAATCCTTTTTCAAACGACCTTTCAAACGCCCCGTGGTGAGCCTCAAGCTGCGCGGGCAAAAAGCCGGTGTCGCGCATTTGCACGAGAACCTGCTGCGCTTCAACCCGCAGCTGTACCGGGAAAACACCGAAGACTTCCTCAAGCAGACCGTGGCGCATGAAGTCGCGCACCTGATCGCCCATCAACTGTTCGGCGACCGCATCCAGCCCCATGGCGAAGAATGGCAACTGATCATGCGCGGCGTCTACGAACTGCCGCCCAACCGCTGCCACACCTATGACGTCAAACGCCGCAGCGTGACCCGCTACATCTACAAATGCCCGTGCGCCGACAGCGATTTCCCGTTTTCGGCCCAGCGCCATAGCCTGGTACGCCAGGGGCGGCGGTATTTGTGCCGGCGCTGTCGCAGTACGTTGGTGTTCAGTGGGGAGATGCGAGTCGAATAAGTTGAATTTCGGCCGGGACAGACGCTAGATAACTACCTTGGCCCGCCGCAGCGCTTCAATCCGCTCAACACTAAACCCCAACTCCCCCAACACCTGATCCGTATGCTGCCCCCGCCGGGCGCCAATGTGCCGCGGCTCAGGCAACCCTGCTGAAAACTTCAACGGGCAGGCCATCTGCGCCTGGGTCGAGCCATCGCCCCGCGGCACCTCAGTCACCAGTTCCCGCGCCTGCAACTGCGGGTGCCCGACCGCTTCGCCCAGACTCAACACTGGCTCGACACACGCATCGGCCCCGGCAAACAGCTCACACAACCAGGCAAAGTCGTGTTTTTCGAATTCAATGTTCAGCGCG
Source organism: Pseudomonas sp. B21-019 (assembly GCF_024749225.1). NCBI lineage: Bacteria > Pseudomonadati > Pseudomonadota > Gammaproteobacteria > Pseudomonadales > Pseudomonadaceae > Pseudomonas > Pseudomonas sp. B21-019. The sequence continues at coordinate 1,565,340 of NZ_CP087193.1, read as the reverse complement.
TCCTTTAGCGCCCGTTGCCGAGCGGGGTCGGACGACAGTCCCTCGGCCGCCAGTTCCGGACGGCCCAACGTCGTGCACAGTTGCTGCATGAACCCCGGTTCCAGACTGCCCACCGACAACCAGCGGCCATCGCGCGACCGGTAGTAATCGTAGAAGCTGCCGCCGTTGAGCATCTGGTCTTCCCTGCCCGGCTCAACGCCGCAGGCCAGGTAGCCGGCACCGGCCATGGCGTTCAGGCTGAAGGCGCAGTCAGTCATGCTCACATCCAGATGCTGTCCCTGCCCGGTCTGCTGCCGCGCGATCACCGCTGCCAGCAGCCCGATCACCCCATGCAACGAACCGCCCGCGACATCTGCCACCTGCATGCCCAACGGCAACGGGCCGCTGTCGGCGCGACCGGTGTAGCTCGAAAGGCCCGCCAGCGCCAGGTAGTTGATGTCGTGGCCGGCGCGGTCCTTGTAAGGGCCGGTCTGGCCGTAGCCGGTGATCGACACATAAATCAACCGTGGATTGATCGCCTTCAAGGCTTCATACCCCAGGCCCAGCCGTTCCATCACGCCAGGGCGGAACTGCTCCAGCACAATGTCGTAGTCCGCAAGCAATTGCTTGATCACCTCCAGCGCCTCGGGCTGCTTGAGGTCCAGCGCCAGGCTGCGCTTGTTGCGATTGAGATACGCGTGGCTGGCCGACACGCCTTGATCATGGGGCGGCAGCACCCGCAGCAAATCCATGCGGGTCGGCGATTCGATGCGCAGCACCTCGGCGCCCATGTCCGCCAGCAGCAACGAGGCAAACGGCCCCGGCAACAATGTCGAGAAATCCAGAACCTTGAGTGATGCCAGTGGACCGAGCATGAGCGTTCTCCAGTGCAATCCCCCAAGCCTAGGCAGCCCGGGACATTGCAGCAATCACCTTATGTGCCAGTGACGCTGACCGTTGCGCTCAAATCGCAGGCATGAAAAAACCCGCCGAAGCGGGTTTTTCATTACTACAGGGCTTACTTGGCGTTCGTCGGGGTTGCACCTTCGACGTGGCCCAAAACATCGTCTTTAGGCTCGTCGGCAATGCCGCGACCGCCCGAGGCCAGCTCGGATTGCAGCACGTCGGTGTCCAGTTCCTTGACCCACTTGGCCACAACAAGGGTGGCAACCGCGTTACCGATCAGGTTGGTCAGCGCACGGGCTTCGGACATGAAACGGTCGATACCGAGGATCAGCGCCAGGCCGGCAACCGGCAGGTGGCCAACAGCGGACAAGGTAGCAGCCAGTACGATGAAGCCACTACCGGTCACGCCAGCAGCGCCTTTGGAGGACAGCAGCAACACCACCAGCAGAGTGATCTGATGAGTGATGTCCATGTGGGTGTCGGTGGCCTGAGCAATGAACACTGCCGCCATGGTCAGGTAGATCGCAGTACCGTCGAGGTTGAACGAGTAACCGGTCGGGATCACCAGACCTACTACGGATTTCTGCGCGCCCAGACGCTCCATTTTGATCAGCATACGTGGCAGCACCGACTCCGAAGAGGAAGTACCCAGCACGATCAGCAGCTCTTCACGGATGTAACGAATCACTTTCAGCACGCTGAAGCCGTGAGCGCGAGCAATACCGCCCAGCACGACCAGAATGAACAGCAGGCAGGTGATGTAGAAGCAGGCCATCAGTTGACCCAGCTGCACCAGCGAGCCAACACCATAAGCACCGATGGTGAACGCCATGGCACCGAAGGCACCGAGCGGCGCGAGCTTCATGATCATGTTGATGATGTTGAACATCACGTGGGCGAAGCGATCGATGAAGTCCAGGATCGGCTTGCCGTAGGCACCCAGGCGATGCAGGGCGAAACCGAAGATCACCGAGAACATCAGCACTTGCAGGATATCGCCCGTGGCGAACGCACCGAAGATGGTGGTCGGGATCACGTTCAGCAAGAAGCCAACGACGCTTTGATCCGCACCCGCAGCCACGTAGGTTGCGATTTTGGAGGCATCCAACGTGGTGACATCGATGTGCATACCGTTACCCGGCTGCACGATGTTGACCACTACCAGACCGACCAGCAGGGCGATGGTCGAAACGATTTCGAAATACAGCAGCGCGTAACCGCCGGTCTTGCCGACCGACTTCATGTTCTGCATGCCCGCGATACCGCTGACGACGGTGCAGAAAATGATGGGAGCGATGATCATTTTGATCAGTTTGATGAACCCGTCACCCAACGGCTTGAGGGCTACACCGGTCTGCGGGTAGAAGTGACCGAGCAGGATGCCGATGGCGATGGCAACGATCACCTGGAAATACAGGGATTTGTACAGTGGCTGACGAGTCGTCATTGCAAAGTTCCTCAAGAGTGCCCGGTGACAACATCCATCTGTTGCCCAAGACACTTCAATTGCGAACCCTCCTGCACTGGAGGGATTTGTTTTGTCGAGCTGCGCAACGGCAGGCATCTGCTCGTTGTATCGCAAGGTGCGTGCCACATTCGCCAAAAAGCCTGCGAGCCTTTTGACATCAAGGGTTACAGGTTTCTTTTGGTCACCAACCGGTTACAACCATGTGGCGGATATCCGCCAACCCGCCTGACCTCGTCCTGCAATTTGGCGGATATCCGCCTTGTTCATCGTCGATGGGCACCGCTACCATCCATTGCTCAGTGGACGGACCTGCCCCCATGCGTGAACGCACCATCGCCAGCCATTTCGCCCGTGCCGCCCTCGGCGGCGCGCGCCGACGTGGCTACGACTATTCGAGCCTGCTGCAGCAACTGGGGATCAGCCCCGAGTTGCTTGAAGAACCGCGCGCCCGAATCGCGCCTGAACAGTTCACCCGGTTGATCCAGGGATTGTGGCTGGCCCTGGACGACGAATACCTGGGCTTCGGGCAGGCCCCGAGCAAACCCGGCAGCTTCGCGATGATGTGCCACGCGGTGATCCACTGCCGCACGCTGGAAAAAGCACTCAATCGCGGCCTGTTGTTTTACAGCCTGTTTCCCGGAGCGCCGCGTCTGACCCTGAGCCGCGAAGGCGAGATGATTCGCCTGAGCCTCGACGATTCGCCGCTGTGGGACCCGGACCACTTCCTCAGCGAAAGCCTGCTGGTGATCTGGCATCGGTTCGGCAGCTGGCTGATCGGCCAGCGCATTCGTCTGGAGCACGCCACATTCAGCTACCCGAGGCCCGAGCACGGGGCCGAATACGACTTGCTGTTTTCCTGCCCGCTAACGTTCGATACTACTCAGAGTAGCCTGCTGTTCCACGGCCGCTACCTGAACATGCCGCTGTTGCAGGACGAACGAACCCTCAAGCACTTTCTCGAACGCTCCCCCGCCGACCTGCTGTCACGCCCCGACGAAGGCGACAGCCTGAGCAGCCAGTTGCGGCGCTTGCTCAGCCGCGACAGCGCACGCTGGCCGGACCTGGAAGCGGTGGCGGCGCACCTGCACATCAGCCCGCAAACCTTGCGCCGGCATTTGCGTGAGGAAGGCACGAGTTTTCAGGAGTTGAAAGATCAGCTACGGCGGGACATCGCGATTTATCACCTGGGGCGGGCGGACCTGTCGTTGCAGCAGATTGCCGAGCAGTTGGGGTTTTCCGAACCTTCGGCGTTTCACCGGGCGTTCAAGAAGTGGACGGGGTTGACGCCGGGGGCCTATCGGGCTCAGGAGCTTTAAGATCAAAAGATCGCAGCCTGCGGCAGCTCCTACGGATTCGGTGTTCGCCGCCACATCGCGGTCGAACACAATCCCCTGTAGGAGCTGCCGAAGGCTGCGATCTTTTGATTTTGCTTTTGCTGCCTAGCCCTGCGGATCGAGGTTATCCAGCACTCGGTTAACGGCCAGCTCACCGAGCATGACCACCGATTGAATCCCCAACATCATGTTGCGATGTGGCATGTCCATCAACCCGGCGAACTCACTGAGCATCACGCTCGCCGATGCCAGGGATTCGCAGGCGTTGACCAGCAGGGTTTCGTTATCGACCTTCGCACCCACATGGTAAATGGTGCTGGGTTTGCGCTTGGTGTCTTTGGGAGTGGGCGGTTTGAGGTAATGATCGAGGGCGCGGTCGGCGGCTTCGTGGAGTTTTTTTGAATCGAGGGATTCGTACGGGGAGACGTCGTCGGGTGCTGGTGGATTAGGTGTTGGTTTGAACATGGATAAAGCCTCCTAGAGTCATGGAGCCGCCACTGTTCGCTGCGAGACGAAAGAAGGTGGCAGCTATACGCGGGTCGCAGACCGGGACTCTAGAACCGGCAGACCCGAAGGTCTCCCACGTACAGCCGCCATAATGTGAACGGAGGATGTTGTGCGTCTAGAGATACACGGGCTGCGAGACCCGATCGCTGATTCGTCAACGACAGGGAAACGATATAGCCCACGCCCCAGGCGCACTAGCCGGCGGATTCTGGCGTAGTCGTAGGCAGCGGCGCAAGGATGTGTAGGTTGGGTGAGTTTCTGGAAGTGTCGTTTAAACATCGCCGTTTAAGATCAAAAGATCGCAGCCTCGTTGCACTCGACAGCTTCTACAGGTGGACGCAAATCCCTGTAGGAGCTGTCGAGTGCAACGAGGCTGCGATCTTTTCGGCCAAGCCCCTACATCAAACCACCGGAAAATGAATCCGGAACGCCGCGCCGCCCATCGGCGAATCCCCCAGCGTCAGCTTGGCGCTGTAGCTTTCGATGATGTCCTTGACCACCGCCAGGCCAATTCCCTGCCCCGGATGCTGGCGGTCCAGGCGCTCGCCGCGTTCGAGAATTCGCGCGCGTTGGTCCGGAGGTACACCGGGGCCATCGTCTTCAATGCAAAGTTCAATGCCACTGAGGGTTTCGCGCACGCTGATGCGCACTTCGCTCAAACACAGGCGATAGGCGTTTTCCAGCAGGTTGCCCATCATTTCCAGCAAGGCGCCCTGCTCGATCGGCACGTAGCACTGATCCGGCAGATCGAAGGCGACCCGCACGCGTTTGTCGCGGTAGACCTTGTCCAGAGTGTCGCAGAGGCTTTGCAGCACCGGGCGCAAGCGTACCTGATGGCGCACCAGACCACTTTTGCGCAGGCTGGCCCGTTGCAGTTGATAGCTGATTTGCTGGCTCATGCGTTCGATCTGGGTTTGCAGCACCCAGGCCTGATCGCGCTCTTGCGGTTTTTGGGCCATGTCTTCGCTGACCCCTTGCAACACCGCCAGCGGGGTTTTCAGGCTGTGGGCCAGGTCGTCGAGGGAGTCGCGATAACGGCTGCGCTGTTCACGCTCGCTGTACAGCAAACGGTTGAGCGAGCCGGTCAGGCGCAGGAGTTCGCGCGGGTGCTGTTCGCTGAGGCTTTCGCGGGTGCCGCTTTCGATCTGGTCCAGCTCCTGGCTCAGCCGGCTCAACGCCTGCAAGCCCCAGGTCAGGCCGACCCAGAGCAAGACGAGCAGCACCAGCAACGCGGCACCGAAGCCCAGGTAGAGGTTTTCCCGCAGGCCTTCGAGGGTGACTTCGTATTCGCGCACCGGTTGCAGCGCGACGATGCTGAACGCCGCGCTTTTGCCGCCGAGCAGCTTGACCTCGACGTCATAGACGAAAAACTCTTCACCATTGGCCTCGCGAATCCTCGCGAACTCGTTACCGCGCCCGTCGTAACGCGGCTTGTAGTTGATGTTCTCTTCCTGGGTGGCCTTCGAGCGCCAGACCAGGTGACCTTCGCGGTCATAGATGTAGCCGAGCAAACGGCTGTCGGTGAGGTTGAAACGCTCATCGGGCAACTGCGCCGGCATCTGCAAGCGGTTGTTATCCACCCGGGCGGCGGAGATCAGCGTGGTGACGTCCGACGCCAGGCGCTGCTCGATGGAGTCCTGTAACGCCAGGCTGAACGCGCCCTGCATCGCCGGCAGTAACGCCAGCATGAACAACACCGCCAGGGTGGTGGCGGCGAGCATCAAGCGGACACGAAGGGAACGAATCAAGTGCAGCGCTCATTGAACAGGTAGCCGAGGCCGCGCACGGTATCGATCGGCTTGAACCCGGCCGGGCCTTCGAGTTTGCGGCGCAAGCGGCCGACCAGCACTTCGATAACATTCGGATCGCGCTCGTCGTCATCCGGGTAGAGCTGCTCCATCAAGCGGTCCTTGGCCACCACTTGCTGGTGATGCCGCATCAGGTATTCGAGGATCCGGTATTCGTAGGCGGTCAGCGCCAGCGGCTGGTCATCGAGGGACGCCTGTTTACGATTGAGGTCCAGCAGCAAGGGACCGGCGACGATGGTCGACTGGGTGAACCCGCTGGAGCGGCGCAGCAAGGCATTGAGCCGGGCGTCCAGCTCTTCGAACTGGAACGGCTTGACCACGTAGTCGTCGGCACCGGCGGCGAGGCCTTCGACCTTGTCTTGCCAGTTGCCGCGCGCGGTGAGGATCAGGATCGGAAACGTCTTGCCCTGGGAGCGCAGGTGACGAATCAGGTCGAGCCCGCCCATGCCCGGCAGACCGAGGTCGATCACCGCCAGGTCATGGTTGAACTGCTCGGCCTGATGCAACGCATCGATGGCGTTGGCCACGGCCTCGACCACGTGGCCGCTGTCCGTCAAACGGGTCTGCAGGTGATGACGCAACAGCGCTTCATCTTCGACAACCAGCAATTTCATAAGGCTCTCCGGGGCAAATCAACATCTCCAAAGGTCAGTCAAGCCCGCTCCCACAGGTTGCGAGGCTTAACTGACTGGCAACCAAACGCTGTTTAGAAAGCGTAGTTGGCGGACAGGTACGTCTGGGCGCTGCTGGTCAAGTCCAGCGAACCCTGTTTGCTACCGCCGCGCTCGCTCATCTCGGTGCTGGCGTTGCTACGCAGGTAACGGTAACCCAGCTCGACCGAGGTGTTTTGCGTAACTTGCTGCAACACGCCTAGCTGGCCGCCAATGGCGTAACCGATGTCGCTGTCGCGGCTGAAGCCTGGCGATTCCTGGGTCATTTTGGTCAAACCGGCCGTGGCACCGCCGAACAGTTTGGTGCTGCCACCCACTGGGTAAAACAGATCGTAGCTGCCCAGCAGGTTTTCCTGACGCAGTTTAATGCCATTATGCGAGCCCGACACGTTGTCATAAGTGGCGTAGTAGCGGCCCTGGCTGTCTTGCTGGCCCACACGCAAACCCCAGGTGTTGTCCTTGCCGATCACACCGTCGGCGTTCGGATGGTTGAGGTTGTCGTTCAGGGCACTGGATTTTTTAACCTTGTCGCTGGTCTGGCCAAAGGTCAGGCCGGCAAAATTGGTGGTGTCGGCGTGGGCGGCAACACTGGCGCCCATCACGGTGAAAGCCAGCAGCAGTTTTTTCAATGTAGTCATTGGGGAATTTCCTCATGCGCTATGTGCTTTTTGGGTACGGGGCAAGGTTACTGACCTCACCCTGTACAGCCCCTGAACGCACTCTGAACCTGGGCTGAATCAAATCGACTACGCTGTCTTGACGTTTGTTTATAAGGAGATTCAGCCATGCGTGTGTTGCTCGCCCTTGTATTACTGGCCATGAGCGGGGTCAGCCAGGCCGCCATCAAGACCCAGGAAATTCCCTATCAGAGTGCCGATGGCACCAAGCTGATTGGCTATTACGCCTACGACGACGCCATTAAAGGTCCGCGTCCGGGTGTGGTGGTGGTACATGAATGGTGGGGCCTCAACGACTACGCCAAGCGGCGCGCCCGCGATCTGGCCGGTCTGGGCTACAGCGCGCTGGCGATCGATATGTACGGCGACGGCAAGAATACCGAACACCCCAAGGACGCCATGGCGTTCATGCAAGCAGCGTCGAAGGACAGTGCAGCAGCCAGCGCGCGATTTCAGGCCGGGCTCGATTTGCTGAAGAAACAGCCACAGACCGATCCGGCCAAACTGGCGGCCATCGGCTATTGCTTCGGCGGCGCAGTGGTGCTGAATGCCGCACGTCAGGGCTTGCCGCTGGCGGGCGTGGTGAGTTTTCACGGTGCACTGGCGACCAATACGCCGGCGGCGCCTGGCAGTGTGAAAGCGAAAATCCTGGTGGAGCATGGCGCGCTGGACAGCATGGTCACGGCGGAAAACGTGACGGCGTTCAAAGCCGAAATGGACAAGGCCGGTGCCGACTATAAATTTGTCAGCCTCGAAGGCGCCAAGCATGGCTTCAGCAACCCTGATGCGGATCGTCTGAGCCACGGCGATCATGGCGGGCCGGACATTGGTTACAACAAGGCCGCCGATGAGAAATCGTGGGCGGATATGCAAGCGTTTTTCAAGAAGATCTTTGGCTGACACACCGACAGCATTGCTCCCTGTGGCGAGGGAGCTTGCTCCCGCTCGGCTGCGAAGCAGTCGTAAAGGCGGCAAACGCGTTGTACCTGACGAAATGCGGTTGCAGGTTTTGGGGCCGCTTCGCTACCCAGCGGGAGCAAGCTCCCTCGCCACAAAAGCCCTCAGCCACTACCCAGCCTCAAGGCAACCCGGCAAAATGCCCGTCATGAATCCCGTCCCCGCCCTACCCGCCTGCTGCACCCCGCTCGACGCCCATTGGCCGCTGCCGTTTGTGCTGCCCGATACGGTCCTGCTGGGCACTCACTTCGATACCAAGCAATTGGCCAGCGATGATTTCCAGCGCAGCGCCATCGAGCCGCCCGCGAGCATCCAGCGTTCGGTGGCCAAGCGTCAGGCCGAGTTTCTTGCCGGGCGGATTTGCGCTCGGGCCGCGTTGCAACAGCTGGAAGGGCTGAGCTTCATTCCAGCCATTGGCGAAGACCGCGCACCGGTGTGGCCCGCGCATATCAGCGGTTCGATCACCCACAGCACCGGCCGGGCCGCGGCGATTGTCGCGAACAAGGCCCATTGGCGCGGTTTGGGGATGGACCTGGAAAACCTGCTCGACGCAGAACGGGCCGAACGCCTGTCCGGGGAAATTCTCACCGGGCCTGAGTTGCAGCGCATGGCCGCCGGGGCTCGCGATCAGTTGGCGATGGTGGTGACGCTGACGTTTTCGGTGAAGGAAAGCCTGTTCAAGGCGCTCTACCCGATCGTCCAAAAGCGCTTCTATTTCGAACACGCCGAAGTGCTGGAGTGGAGCGAGGGCGGTGAAGTGCGGTTGCGGTTGCTGACCGACCTGTCCAGTGAATGGCATAGCGGCACTGAGCTGGATGCGCAGTTTGCGGTGATGGATGGGCAGTTGTTGAGCCTGGTCAGTATCAAGGCCTGAAGCCCCCCGGTCACGTACCCAACCTCAACGCCGTTCCTGATTCCTCGGCCAGCTCAAACTGAAACACGCCCCGCCCAGGCTTTTGCTCTTGCTGATCAGCGCTCGCCCGTCGTGCCAATGGATGATCCGCCGCACAATCGACAACCCCAGCCCATGCCCACCCGAGGCGCGGGTGCGGCTGTCGTCGAGGCGCAGGAACGGGGTGAAGATTTTCTCCCACGCGGTTTCCGGCACACCCGGCCCGTCATCCTCGACATCCACCCGACAGCGCTGCTGCCCCACCTGATAGCTGACGGTCACCCGTGAATGGGCATGGCGCATGGCGTTGCTCACCAGGTTCTGCAACGCCCGGTGCAGGTAACGCGGCTCGGCCTCAACCCAGGCGCCGTCGCAATCGGCGGCCGACAGGCACAAACCGCGTTGCACCGTGACCTCGGCGCGCAACGGCGCCAGTTCCTCGATCACCTGATTGACCAACGCATCCAGATCGATCCGCTGGAAATTCAGCGCCGGCGAGCCCTGCTCCAGCCGCGCATAGGTGAGCATCTCGTCGACCAGTCGGTCGAGGTCTTCGATGTCGTGGTCCATCCCTTCGCGGTATTTCTCCAGCGCCTCAGGCGTGGTGGCCGAGCCAATCATCTCCAGGCCAAAACGCAGGCGCGCCACCGGTGTGCGCAATTCATGGGACACGGCACGCACCAGTTCTCGCTGAATCGCCAACAATTGCTGCAAGTGCTCAGCCATGCCGTTGAACGCCGAGGCCAGGCGCCCTACCGAGTCCGCGCCGCGTGCCGGTACGCGGGTTTCCAGGCTGCCCTTGGCAATGCGTGTAGCGGCGGCTTCGAGACCGCGCAAACGGCGCTCCAGTTGCCGCACCAACAGATAGACAATCAAACCAATCAGGCTCAGGCCAAGGGCCGCGATCAGCACCAGCCACTCGGGCGGGTAAGGATTCATCTGATACAACGGGCCAATTTCCAGCACCCACGGCGTACCGACCATGCCGGCAAACACCCGGATCGAATCGCCGCCCTTGCCCAACGCCATCACTGTGTCGCCTTCAGACACGCGGCGGCTCTGGTCTTCGTCCATGTCGGCCTCATCAACCGTCACCAGCCGCAGATCGAAGCCGAAACCCTTATCTTCCTTTAACTGCTCCAGACGCTTGGGCTGCTCGGCCACCGGGTAGCGCACCAGTTCATCGGCCAGCAGGTAAATAGTCGCCCGCGCCAGTTGCTCGCTGATCTGCTGGACTTCACCGGTGAGCACCAGTTGTTCCTTGTCGCTGACCAGGCGATAAACCTTCGCCGCGTGCGGCCCGGTCTGCTCCACCAATGCCTGGCCGTGCAGCACGCGGGTACGCTGCGTCAGGTCGAGGTCGGTCTGGGGGAACGTCTTCAGCGCCAGCGGAATCCCGAGCAAGCGCTCCCACAACAGCAAGGCCCGGTGGCGCTCGGTTTCGTTCATCGGCTGCAGGTTATCGGCCATCAGCGAGAATGTGCCGTGAGCCAGGCGCTCGCGGTACTGCTCGCTGCGTACCTGATTAAGCAGGTGCAAGGCCAGCACACCGAGCACGGCCACCAGAATCAGCGCCGCGCACATGCCGCCATAAATACGCAGGAAGATCGAGTTCACAGGGTGCAGGCTTCCGGCACGAACAAATAGCCTTTGCTGCGGACCGTCTTGATCAGCCGCGGATGCTCCGGGTCATCGCCGATCTTGGGGCGGATGCGCGAGATGCGCACGTCGATGGAGCGGTCCTGGCCGTCATAACCGATACCGCGCAGCGCGGTGAATATTTCTTCGCGGGACAGAATACGCCCGGCATTGGCCACCAGCAGCCAGAGCAAATCGAACTCGGCGCTGGTCAATTCGATGCCTTTGTCATGCAGCCAGGCTTCGCGCAATGCATTGTCCACCACCAACGGGCCGAACTGCAGGCGCCGGAGTTTTTCCGGGGCCACCTCCGGGGCTTCGCTGCGGCGCAGCAGGGCTTGAATACGCGCGAGCAATAAACGTGGACGCACCGGTTTGCAGACGTAGTCGTCGGCGCCCAGGTCCAGGCCAAGAATCTGATCGGTGTCATCGGTGCGCGCGGTGAGCATCAGGATCGGCCCGTCATAGCGGTCGCGAATCTTGCGGCAAATGCTCAAGCCATCTTCGCCGGGGAGCATCAGGTCGAGAATCACCAGGTCCGGTTTCTCCTTGATGATGCGTGCTGCGGCCAGGGCGCCATTACCCTCGATCGATACTCGCAGGCCATTGGCTTCCAGGTAATCGCGGGTCAGTTCGGCCAGACGCTGGTCATCCTCGACAATCAATACCTGCCAGGCTTCTTGCTCCACGATGACCTCTGCTTGCCAACACCATCAATAAGGAAGGATCCACCCGTCTTTTTGTAATGATTGGGGAGGATAAGAATGCATCTGCATGGGCCGATTGTATAAACGCCGCACGTCTGGAACACAAGCCGGTAAATGCGTTCGGACACGACGGTTTTTTGTGATAGGGTTCGCGCCCTTAAAAATCCGGATGACTGTTTTCTGTCGCTGAAAATCAGTGAAAAATGATCGGCTCCAGCTAGGTCGCGGCCTACACGCCTGTTCCCTCTTTCACACACAATTTACGCACAGGTTTATCCACAGGTAGTACGTTGCAACACCCTCCAAAACGCATTATCTTGTACCTCGGCGCAAAAAAAACCCTACATGTAGGGTTTTACGCCAAAAACCAAACACAAACCGGACACCGATTTCAAGCGCTTTTATTGCCTCTTTCCGGTTGAACCAAACGTATTTTCGAAAGACCAAACCGCGTGTGCGGATGGCTACTGTTTTTAAGCCCGAAACGGCGATAACGGTACGGGTGTTGCAGTCATTTACTGCCACTCAAAACGGAATTCGGTTTCAGGCCCAAGGCGTGACACCAAAGACTTCGGCATGGAAGCGGCGCCCAATAGCCCCCTTCCTGATCTGTCCCGAAGTTGGTATGCCCGGCCCTCGCCGGTTGTAGTGCTTCAGGACAGAACGGTGGGCACCGTGATGGTGCCCAAACAAACATAGAGAATGTGGAGATACCCCCCCATGCAAACCGACACAACTCGCGAGAACCCGCAGGGCACCTTGCCGCAGGCCACCGATTCGAATTCGGATCTGTCCGCCACCGCGCCTGGCCAACTGCGCGTGATCAAGCGTAACGGCACTGTCGTCCCTTACACCGATGACAAGATCACCGTCGCCATCACCAAAGCGTTTCTCGCAGTTGAGGGCGGCACCGCTGCCGCTTCGTCGCGAATCCACGACACCGTTGCCCGCCTGACCGAACAAGTCACCGCGACTTTCAAGCGTCGCATGCCTTCGGGCGGCACCATCCACATCGAAGAAATCCAGGACCAGGTCGAACTGGCCCTGATGCGTGCCGGCGAGCAGAAAGTCGCCCGCGACTATGTGATCTACCGTGACTCCCGCGCCAAAGAGCGCGCAGCGCACTCCCCTGCCGAAGAAGCCGTCAACGCTCACCCATCGATCCGCATCACCCGCGCCGATGGCAGCCTCGCACCGCTGGACATGGGTCGTCTGAACACCATCGTTACCGAAGCGTGCGAAGGCCTGGAAGAAGTCGACGGCGAGCTGATCCAGCGCGAAACCCTGAAAAACCTGTACGACGGCGTGGCCCTGACCGACGTCAACACCGCCCTGGTGATGACCGCCCGTACGCTGGTCGAGCGTGAGCCGAACTACTCGTTCGTGACCGCCCGCCTGCTGATGGACACCCTGCGTGCCGAAGGCCTGGGCTTCCTCGGTGTCGCCGACAGCGCGACCCACCACGAAATGGTCGACCTGTATGCCAAGGCACTGCCTGCATACATCGCCAAAGGTATCGAATTCGAATTGCTGAACCCGGTTCTGGCGTCCTTCGACCTGGAAAAACTCGGCAAGGCGATCAACCACGAGCGCGATCAGCAGTTCACGTACCTGGGCCTGCAAACCCTGTACGACCGTTACTTCATCCACAAGGACGGTATCCGCTTCGAACTGCCACAGATTTTCTTCATGCGCGTGGCCATGGGCCTGGCGATCGAAGAGAAGCAGAAAGAAGACCGTGCGATCGAGTTCTACAACCTGTTGTCGTCCTTCGACTACATGTCCTCGACCCCGACCCTGTTCAACGCCGGCACCCTGCGTCCACAGCTGTCGAGCTGCTACCTGACCACCGTGCCGGATGACCTGTCGGGCATCTACCACGCGATCCACGACAACGCAATGTTGTCGAAATTCGCAGGCGGCCTGGGCAACGACTGGACTCCGGTTCGGGCGCTGGGTTCGTACATCAAGGGCACCAACGGCAAATCCCAGGGCGTCGTGCCGTTCCTGAAAGTGGTGAACGACACCGCCGTCGCCGTTAACCAGGGTGGCAAGCGCAAAGGCGCTGTCTGTGCCTACCTGGAAACCTGGCACATGGACATCGAAGAGTTCATCGAACTGCGCAAGAACACCGGTGATGACCGTCGTCGTACCCACGACATGAACACCGCCAACTGGATCCCTGACCTGTTCATGAAGCGTGTCTTCGATGACGGCAAGTGGACCCTGTTCTCGCCGTCCGAAGTACCGGACCTGCACGACCTGACCGGCAAGGCCTTCGAAGAGCGCTACGAGTACTACGAAGCCCTGACCGAGTACCCGGGCAAGGTCAAGCTGTTCAAGACCATCCAGGCCAAAGACCTGTGGCGCAAAATGCTGTCCATGCTGTTTGAAACCGGCCACCCATGGCTGACCTTCAAAGACCCGTGCAACCTGCGCAGCCCGCAGCAGCACGTGGGCGTGGTTCACAGCTCGAACCTGTGCACCGAGATCACCTTGAACACCAACAAGGACGAGATCGCTGTTTGCAACCTGGGCTCGATCAACCTGCCGAACCACATCGTCGACGGCAAGCTGGACACCGCCAAGCTGCAACGCACCGTGAACACCGCCGTGCGCATGCTCGATAACGTGATCGACATCAACTACTACTCGGTGCCGCAAGCGAAGAACTCCAACTTCAAGCACCGTCCGGTCGGTCTGGGCATCATGGGCTTCCAGGACGCTCTGTACCTGCAGCACATCCCTTACGGTTCCGACGCTGCCGTCGAGTTCGCCGACAAGTCGATGGAAGCGGTCAGCTACTACGCGATCCAGGCGTCCTGCGACCTGGCTGACGAGCGTGGCGCCTACGAGACGTTCCAGGGTTCGCTGTGGTCCAAAGGCATCCTGCCGCTGGATTCGCAACAGATCCTGATCGAGCAGCGTGGCCAGAAGTACATCGACGTTGACCTGAACGAAACCCTGGACTGGGCACCGGTTCGCGCCCGTGTACAGAAAGGCATTCGTAACTCCAACATCATGGCCATCGCACCGACCGCAACCATCGCCAACATCACTGGCGTGTCGCAGTCGATCGAACCGACCTACCAGAACCTCTATGTGAAATCGAACCTGTCGGGCGAATTCACCGTGATCAACCCGTACCTGGTTCGCGACCTGAAGGCTCGCGGTCTGTGGGACTCGGTCATGATCAACGACCTGAAGTACTACGACGGTTCGGTGCAGCAGATCGAGCGCATCCCGCAAGAACTCAAAGAGCTCTACGCGACGGCCTTCGAAGTGGACACCAAGTGGATCGTCGACGCGGCCAGCCGTCGTCAGAAGTGGATCGACCAGGCTCAGTCGCTGAACCTGTACATCGCCGGCGCTTCGGGCAAGAAACTGGACGTGACCTACCGCATGGCCTGGTACCGTGGTCTGAAAACCACTTACTACCTCCGTGCCCTGGCCGCGACCAGCACCGAGAAGTCGACCATCAACACCGGTAAGCTGAACGCTGTTTCCAGCGGCGGCAACCACGGTGACGACTCGGTCCTGGCAGCCCCAGCCGGTCCAGCTCCAGTGCCGAAGGCTTGTGCCATCGACGAGCCGGATTGCGAAGCTTGCCAATAAGCTGAGCCGGTAGGCGCTCCAGGGCGCTTACCTGAAACCCCCGATGAGCCTCTGGCTGGTCGGGGGTTTTCTTTTGCCTGCTTTTAAGGTCAGAAGATCGCAGCCTCGTTTCACTCGACAGCTCCTACAGGAAATCCCGCGCCCCTTGTAGGAGCTGTCGAGTGAAACGAGGCTGCGATCTCTTGATCTTGATTCTGCAAGACAAAAAAAACCCCTCGTGAGAGGGGTTCTTTATGCAGCGCTATACAGCATCAGGTCATCTGAATGATGGTCTGCATGATGGTGCTCTGGGTGGAGATGGTCTTGGCGTTCGCCTGGTAGTTGCTCTGCGCCTTGATCAAATCAACCAGCTCGTTGGTCAGGTTGACGTTGGACTCTTCCAGCGAGTTGGACACGACCGAACCCAGGGTACCGGTTTTCGGCGCATCGACACCGGCCACGCCGGAAGCGAAGGTTTCTTTCCAGCGCGTACCGCCAATTGGCTGCAAGCCTTGCTCGTTGGCGAAGCTCGCCACAGCCACCTGGCCGATGGCCTTGGTTTGCTGGTTGCTGAAGTTGGCGGTCATGACGCCGCTGGCGTCGATGGTCAGGCTGGAGATCTGGCCGGTGGCGTAGCCGTCCTGGTATTGGGCGGTACGGGCGGTTGGCGAGTTGTAAGAGGTGGTCAGCGCCATGTTGAACGCGATACCGCCAGTGGCCGCGACGGAACCGTTCGGGCCCCAGGTCGGCGGAATGGCAGCGGCATTGATCACAGCTCCTGGCACCCAACCAGTCATGGTCAGCGTGTTGCCGGTTTGGGTCCAGCCAGCGCCGGCTGTCAGCGTGTTGATGCTGCCGTCGGAGTTGAAAGTGATGTCAGCAGTGATCGCCACTGGAGGCGTGGTTGCAGGGTTGGCCGGGGAGCGACCGTCCATGTAGGTATAGACACGCCACGCGTTGGTACCCGTTTTCACGTAGTACTGGTCCATGGTGTGCTCGTTACCCTGGCTGTCGTAGACCTTGGTGGAGATGGTCTTGTTATAGCTGTTGGTATCGGTCGGGCTGAACGGGGCCACGGTCGGCGTGGTTTCCGCCGAGTTCAGGTTCATCGTCTGATCAACCTTGGTAGTCGGATTCGGCTTCAGGCTCGAGGTATCGATCTTCAAGTCAGTCAACACACCGTTGATGATCTTGCCATTGGAGTCGACGCCATAACCCTGCAAGCGGTTGCCGTTGTTATCGACCACATAGTTTTGAGCGTCGGTCTTGAACGCACCGGCACGGGTGTAGCTCAGGGAACCGTTGTCGCTGAGGATGAAGAAGCCGTTGCCCTGGATACCCATGTCCAGCACGTTGCCGGTGTTGTTCACATCACCCTGGCTGAACTGCTGGGAAACGTTGGCCAGGCGCACGCCGTTACCGATGGTCTTGCTGCCGGTACCCAGGCGAGTGGCCGAGTACACGTCTTCGAACTCTGCACGGGACGATTTGAAACCGGTGGTCGCAACGTTGGCGATGTTGTTGCCGGTCACGTCCAGTTGTTTGTTGGCCGCATAGAGACCGCTAAGGCCGATATTGAAAGACATATTCCACTCCTTTGTGCCGTGTTAGTCGGCTCTATAGACCAATGGTTTGCACTTTGGACAGGGCAACGCTGCCCAGGCCTGCCAGGTTCAGCATCAACTCACCGCCGGTCTGGCTGATGGTCACGCTGTTGACCGTTGCCGGCAGGTAAGTAATCAGTGAGGTGTTCTTGCCGTCGATGGTGCTGGTTGCGCCGAAGGTGTAAGTACCCGCCGGTGCCACCGCGCCCGAACTGTCCTTGCCGTCCCAAATGAAGCTGGCATTACCGGCGTTTTGACTACCCAGGTCGAGGGTGCGGATGACCGTGCCTGCCGAGTTGGTGATCTTGACGGTGGCTGCGGAAACCGATGTCGGCACCACGACGGTACCGTTGAGGCTCTTGGAGGTGTCGACCACGGCCTTGTCGGTCTGCGCGATGACCGAACGGCCCACCAGCGAAGAAGCCTGCAAGGCTTGCGACGAGTTGTAGTTGCCGGCAATGCCGCTGACGGTCTGGTTCAGCGTGGTGATGCCTTCCAGGCTACTGAACTGCGCCAACTGGGCTACGAACGCGCTGTTGTCCTGAGGATCGAGCGGGTTCTGGTTTTTCAGCTGGGTGACCAGCAGTTGCAGGAACGCATCCTTGCCTAATGCCTTGCTGCCAGTGGCACTGCTGGTTGCCGCGGAAAGACCATCACTGGTGGTCGTGGTCTTGACCGAAGAGTTGGCCAGGACATCCTTGAGACTTACGCCGCTGGTGGTATCGGTAACACTCATCGAAAGTCGCCCCTTATCACTGACCGAGGGTCAGGACCTTCTGCATCATGGTTTTGGCGGTGTTCATCATTTCGGCGTTGGTCTGGAACGAACGGCTCGCGGAAATCATGTCGGCCATCTCTTCGACGACGTTGACGTTCGGGTAGTAGACGTAGCCCTTGGCATCGGCGGCCGGATGATTCGGCTCGTAGCGCGCTTCAAGGTTGCTCTGGTCTTCGACCACACCCAGCACTTGCACGCCTTGACCGGCCGCGTCCTGGTTCTGGAACAGCGAATCGCTGCCGCCGCTCTGGCCACCCTGGAACATGGTGGCGAACACCGGGTGACGGGCGCGGTAGGTCTGGTCGATGCTCGACGAAACAGTCTCGGCGTTGGCGATGTTACTGGCGACGGTGTTCAAGCGAGTGGTCTGGGCACTCATGCCGCTACCGGCAATGTTGAAAACACTGGACAGGGACATGAATTACTCTCCGCGCAGGGCTGACACCAGCCCTTTGAATTTACTGTTGAGCAGGGTGAAGCTGGCCTGGAAGTTGACCGCGTTTTCCGCGTAGTTCGACTGTTCCAGTTGGGCGTCCACGGTGTTCTGGTCGATCGACGGTTGCATCGGCGTGCGATACATCAGCGACTCGTCGCCATTGCCCAGGCCTTCAGCTTCGATGTGACGGCTGTTGGTCATGCTCAAGGCGAACTTGCCGTTTTTGGTTTTCTCGTTTTGCTCGGCGAGCACTTTCGAGAAGTCCAGATCCCGAGCCTTGTAGTTCGGGGTGTCGGCGTTGGCGATGTTGTTGGCCAGGACTTCGGCACGCTGAGCGCGGAAGCCCAGGGCTTGTTCGTGGATACCGAGCGCTTTATCGAAGCTGATGCTCATGTCGGGAAACCTTCGGGTGACCTGATTTTTCGTAACGTGAACATAGCAAGCGGCGTGCCAATTCAAAAAAGCCCGTAAACCGGGGCTTTGCGAGCAGTGACGAGGCGGCAATGCCAGAAAAGCGGCAACCGATTTCCGCCGCCTGCCGCTTTTCTGCCGCTTTCCTACATTGCGACACGCCCCCTCGTAGGAGCTGCCGAAGGCTGCGATCTTTTGATCTTGAAAAGCAAAATCAAAAGATCGTCCGAACGCGGCCCGAGCCTTCGGCAGCTCCTACGTGATGCAAAAGCGCCAGGCATAAAAAAACGGGAGTCCCAATGGACTCCCGTTTTTTATGCCGTCAACGAATCACTTCGCCTTGTAAATGATCCCCGGGCTGCACTGGACCATCTGGTAATGGTCCGGCAAACCGTTCAGCGCTTCGGACGCGCCAAGGAACAGATAACCGCCCGGCTTGAGCGTGCTGTGAATGCGCAACAGGATGTCTTTCTTCACCTCGGCGGAGAAGTAGATCAGCACGTTGCGGCAGAACACGATGTCAAACTTGCCCAGGCTTGCGTAGCTGTCCAGCAAGTTGAACGAGCGAAACTCCACCCGACTCTTGATTGGTGCCTTGATGGCCCAGCGCCCCGGCCCCTTGGGGTCGAAGTAACGCTGAAGGCGCTCGGGCGACAGACCGCGACCGATGGCCAGGCTGTCGTATTCGCCGGTCTTGCAGTTGGTCAGCATGCTGCCGGACAGGTCGGTGGCAACGATCTGCACGCCCATCTTCAACTGGCCCATGTTGACCCGTTCGAACTCATCGATGGACATCGACAGCGAATACGGTTCCTGACCCGACGAACACGCCGCCGACCAGATCCGCAGGCGCTGACCGGGGCTGGCCTTGATCGCTTCAGGCAATACCTTGTTCTTCAAGACTTCAAACGGATAGGTGTCACGAAACCACAGGGTTTCGTTGGTGGTCATGGCATCCACCACCATCTCGCGCAAACCGCTACGCGGCTGGGTCTGGATGCGCTGAACCAGCTCACCCAACGATTTGATGCCCTGCTGTTCCATCAGTTTGTTGAGACGGCTCGAGACCAGATATTGCTTGTTTTCACCGAGCAAAATGCCACAGGCTTTTTCCAGGAATACCCGGAACTGTTCGAAATCCAAATTACCCGTAGACAAAGATACCGCCTCTTAAATCGTGTTGACCGCCAGGGGCAGAAGGCCTCTAGCTGTTATCTGCTGCTTTGATCCGGTCGACTACCCGGGATGCCAGGTCATCAGGACGGAACTTGGCCAGGAAGTCATCGGCACCGACCTTCTTGACCATCGCCTGATTGAACACACCCGACAACGAAGTATGCAGGATGATATGGAGCTTTTGCATGCGCGGGTCGTTGCGGATCTCGGCCGTCAGGGTGTACCCGTCCATCTCCGGCATCTCGATGTCGGAGATCATCATCAGGAACTCTTCTTCCGGCTTCTTGCCCTCGTCGACCAGCTTGCGCAGGTAATCCAGCGCTTGCCGACCATCGTTCAACGCCACCACTTCGACACCGATCGTTTGCAGGCAACGGGTCACCTGCTTGCGCGCCACCGACGAGTCGTCGACCGTCAATACGCGCAAGGAGAGCGCCTTGTGCTGGGTTTCAACATCGACCACGCCCACCGAAATCGCTTCCGGCGTCGGCGCCACTTCCGCCAGCACCTTTTCGACGTCGATGATTTCGACTAACTGGTTGTCGACCCGAGTCACAGCCGTCAGGTAGTGATCGCGCCCCGTGCCCTTGGGTGGCGGATGAATCTCCTCCCAGTTCATGTTGACGATGCGCTCCACCGACCGAACCAGGAAACCCTGGGTCTTGGTGTTGTACTCCGTGATGATCACAAAGGGATTGCTCTGGTCCAGCAACCGACCGGCACCGGTCGCCATCGCCAGATCCAGGATCGGAATGGTTGCCCCCCGAATATTCGCCACACCGCACACGACAGGACTGGACTTGGGCATCAGGGTCAGCTTGGGGCATTGCAGCACCTCGCGAACCTTGAACACGTTGATCCCATACAGCTGCTGGCCGTCGAGACGGAACAACAACAGCTCAAGGCGATTCTGCCCTACCAGTTGCGTGCGCTGGTTCACCGAATCCATTACACCAGCCATGCCCAGACTCCTACACCAACGCTAAGTGTGTTGCGACGCACATTCATCACGAAACGGCACGGCGCTTGCTTTTTAACTCTTATGAACACAGAACCGACATTTTTCCGACACCTGACATCAACCTGCCGCAGATTGCTCTGCGCGATGTCGGCCGCTTGCCTGTTCAACGCTGGCAGCCCTGCCCTTGCTGATACGGTTACCTTGCCTGACATGCTTATCGGCGTCACCCAAGGCTTTCTTGAATTCACCGTAGAGGACTATCTGGCCACCAGTCAAACGCAAGGTCGCTACGAAATCCAGGTCAACCAGCTCGATCCGCGCCTGCGCATGCCTATGTGCGACAAGGAATTGACAGCCACCCTCGAGAGCCCGGCAAGGCCTCTGGGACGGGTCACGGTCAAGGTTCGCTGCGATGGCGCCTCGCCCTGGACGGTCTTCGTGCCCGCTCAAGTGAAGCTGTTTCGCGACATTGTGACGACCACTCGTCCGCTCAAGCGCACAGGGATTATCGAACCTCAGGACGTAACCCTGCGCGAGCGTGATATCAGCCTGATAAATCAGGGGTTTCTGACTTCCGTCGATCAGGCGATCGGGCAAAAACTTACCCGACCAATGGTCGCCGATCAGATCATTACGCTGGTGCATCTCGAACAGGCGGAAGTGGTTCGCAAGGGCGACCAGGTGGTGATTACCGCCCGCAGCGGTACGCTCAGTGTGCGCATGCCGGGTGAAGCGCTGTCCAACGGCGGCCTGAGCGAGCAGATTCGCGTGAAGAACCTTAACTCCCAGCGGGTCATCAAGGCGCAAGTCACAGCGCCCGGCCAGGTGGAAGTGGCCATGTAAGGGCTCTGGGTGTGTGAAGTGATGGCGCACCGCCTGGCGGTTGCCTAAACTGTGCCGCATGCAGGGCATGCGCTGGCGCATGCAAGCTCATTGATAAATGGGCCTAAAGTTTTTCGGGGAATCGCCGAAAACATGGCAAGCGTCCAAATATCCAGAGGTTTATTGTCATGGTCATCGATTTCAGTCGTTTAAACAGCTCCTCGTCACTTACGGGCAGTACGCGTACCAGCACCGCCAAGGAAACCGCCGAAGCCGGCCAATCCGCGCCGCTGAATACCCCGGCCGAACAGGCCAGTACCACCAAAAGCGGGGAATCGGTACACCTCAGCAATGAGGCTCAACAGTTGCAGAAGGTCACTGACAAGCTGCGCGATCAGCCTGCCGTCGACAACGCCCGCGTGGCCGAGTTGAAAGCAGCGATTGCCGATGGCAGCTATAAAGTCGACAGCAACCGTGTAGCCAGCAAACTGCTCAACTTCGAAGCCCAGCGCTAGGCCACGGCCCGCGCCAGGCTTTTGGACGCTTAAAACCCAAGGCCAGCCATGCACGACACTCATTTACTGCAACTGATCATCGACGACTTTGCCCCGGCGCAACAACTGCTGGAGCTGCTGCAAACCGAGTCCCTCGCCTTGCACGGTCGCGACATGCCACTGCTCGAAGAAATCCTGGCGCATAAACAGGCATTGATCATTCTGCTCGAACAGCATGGCCGCAAGCGCAGTGAAATCCTCGCCAGCCTCAACCTGCCAACCAACCGCCAGGGCCTGGAGCAACTCGCCAGCCAGTCGAGCATTGGCGAACGGTTGCTGGGACAGAGCGACGTGCTGACCGACCTCCTGGCCCAGTGCCAGGCCGCCAATGCCAACAATGGCCAGTCGATTCTGGTGCAGCAGGCCGCCACGGCCAACCAGCTGAAAATCCTCACCGGCGGCGAGCCGCCAGCGCTCTACGATGCCCGCGGATCAACCTCCAAGCTCGCCAAGCCACGCCCGCTCAGTCAGGCTTGAGCCTTTCAATGAGCACGCCCTATCAAGACGCGAAACATGCTGGCAGAATGCCGGCCAGTAGTCATATTTGTCTGGAGATTGATACCTCGTGTCCAATGCCTTAAGCGCGGAAGATGCTCCGCAGCCACCCAAGGTGCTCACCACGCCCCTGGAAATCTCCGGCAACCTGCGTCAGCTGCAAGACAGCCATGACCCGCTGATCATCACGTTCCATGAGCGCAGCCAGCGCTTCCAGAGTTATCTGGTGGACGTCGACCGTGACAGCAAGATGATCGCCCTGGACGAAATGATCCCGCGCGACGGCGAACGCTTTCTGCTGGCCGGCGAACCGTTCAAGGTCGAAGGCTTCCACGACGGCGTGCGCATCGCCTGGGAAAGCAATGGCCCGCTGACCATCGACGAGTCCGGTGATGGCCGCTGCTACCGTGGCGCGCTGCCCGATGAGGTGGTTTACCACCAGCGCCGCAATGCTTTCCGCGCTGCGTTGAAGCTGGCACAACTGGTCAATGTCGAGCTGGGCGGTGAGAAACTCAAGTCGCCCCTCGGCGGCAAACTGTTGGACATCTCCGCCACCGGCTGCAAGTTGCGCTTCGAAGGCGACATCACCGCCAAGCTGCAATTGGGCCAGGTCTACGACCGCTTCATCGCCGCCCTGCCCTTCGGCAACATGACGGCACCGGTGGAGCTGCGTTACCTGCACTTTGAAGAAAAGATCAACACCACCTTCGCCGGCGTGCGTTTTCACAACATGAGCGGCCTGGTGCAACGGCAGGTCGAGCGGTTCGTCTATCAGCTTCAGCGTGAAGCGCGGCGCTTCGATAAAGACGATTTCTGATACGCCCCGCCAATAAAAAACGGGCAGTCCCTTGCGGGGACTGCCCGTTTTTTTATGCCTTGATCAAGGCCGCGCTTCGGTAAAACTTTGCTCGCGACCTGCGTCCGGGTCTTCTGAATCCGAAACTGGTTCAGGTTCTGGTTCGGACTCGGCATCCGGATTGACATCAGCCTCCGGGTTGACCGGGTTCTGCATCTGATCCTGCACCACCTGCTCATCGACACGCGGGTCAAGGCACGCCACCAGTGGCGAACTCGACATGCTGTCGGGCATGGCCACATGATGCAGCGGAGCATCGTCCACCTGATGCAGATTGGTCACCGCTTTCGGGCGGATTCGCCACACCAGCACCAGCGCGAAGAAGCTGAAAAAGGCATAGAGCATGTGACTGCCGAACAACTTCATCAGCACCCCGGCCACCAACGGTCCGACACTCGCGCCGACACCGTAGGTCACCAGCAACATGGCCGTCAGCGACACCCGGCGATCACCCTCGACGTGGTCGTTGGAGAACGCCACCGCCAGCGGGTACAGGCAGAACTGCACCAACGAACAGAGGAACCCGGCGATGAACAGCACCTCCAGCGGTACCTGCTGCATGATCGCCAGCGGCAGCGCGGCCAGCGCCAGGCTAAACGCAAAACTGCGGATCAATACCGCCCGGTCATAACGATCCGATAGCCATCCCAACGGCCACTGCACCACCAGGCCTGCAAAAATGCAGCTGCCCATGAACAGACCGACCTGCTCGGTGGACAATCCTTGCTGGGAGGCATACAGAGGCGCCAGGCCGTAGAACGAACCGACGATCAATCCCGCCCCCAACACCGTGCTCAGTGACTGCGGCACGCGTTTGATGAAGAAGCGCGGCTCCATCGGCGCCGGGTGCAAAGGTGCCGGGTGAATCCGCCGGGTCAGGGCCACTGGCACCAGACACAGGGCGAAACACAGTGCGACCAGCATCAGCAGTTCCAGGCCCAGGCCCGGGTGCATGACCAGAATCAGCTGACCCAACACCAGCCCCAGGTACGAAGCGATCATGTAGCCGCTGAACACCACGCCACGCTGCTTGGCTTCTGCCTGCTCATTGAGCCAGCTTTCGATCACCATGTACTGGCACATCATGCCCAGGCCAACAATCACCCGCAGGAACAGCCACGCGGGCAGCCAGTCCACCAGGCCGTGGCCCAGCACCGCCGCACCGACGATCCCGGCGCAGGCTGAATAAGCTCGAATATGCCCGACCCGGGCAATCAGTCGATGGCCGATCTTGCCGCCCAGCACCAGGCCGAAATAGTTGGCCGCCATCAACGCGCCGACCCACAGGCTGTCGACCTTATCGGCCGCCAGGCGCAGGGCAAGGTAAGTACTCAACAGGCCCGAGCCGATCAACATCATCAGCGAGGCGAAATAAAGTCCTCGAAAGGATTTCAGGATTTGGCGCATCGGCGTTCCGAGCGGCTCCTTGCAGTGAGTATCGGGCTATCGACAACGATAGCCCGATGGCGACGGGTCGTCAGGCCTGGGCTGCTAGAACACGCCGTTCCCAGGGAGTAATTTCATCGAGGAAGCTGGTCAACTCCAGGGTCTTCGAAGCGATGTAGCCTTCGATGAACTCCTTGCCGAACAGTTCCTTCGCCAATTGGCTACGTTTCAGACGTTCAAGAGCGGCATGCAAGGTACACGGCAACGCAAGATTATCCGGCACCACGAATTCGCCCCGGACCGCTTCGCTCGGCTCCAGTTTGTTTTCGATGCCATACAGCCCCGACGCCAGGCTCGCGGCGATCGCCAGATACGGGTTGGCGTCAGCCCCTGGCAGGCGGTTTTCGACCCGACGAGCGACCGGAGAACTGGCCGGAATGCGCAGGCCGGCCGCGCGGTTGTCATGGGACCAGCAAGCATTATTGGGCGATGCAAAAGGATGGCACAGGCGCTGATAAGAGTTCACGTTCGGCGCAAACAGCGCGGTGAAATCCGCCAGGCCAGCCTGTTGGCCACCGATGAAATGACGGAAGGTCGCGGTCGGCTCGCCGGCCTTGTCGCTGAACACGTTACGCCCGCTGTCGATCTCGACGACGCTCTGGTGAATATGCATCGAACTGCCCGGCGTGTGAGCCAACGGCTTGGCCATGCAGACCACGGTCAGGCCATGCTTGAGCGCCACTTCCTTGAGCAGATGCTTGAACAGCAAGGTCTGGTCGGCCAGCAGCAGCGGATCGCCGTGCAGCAGGTTGATCTCGAACTGACTGACGCCCATCTCGTGCATGAAGGTATCGCGCGGCAAGCCCAGCGCCGCCATGCCTGCGTAGACTTCAGTGAAGAACGGCCGCAAGCCGTTATTGGAGCTGATGCTGAATGCCGAATGACCGTCCTCGCGACGACCGTCCAGGCCCACTGGCGGCTGGAAGGGTTGCGTCGGGTCAGGGTTGGGCGCGAACACAAAGAATTCCAGCTCGGTCGCCACGACCGGCGCCAGACCGAGGGCGGCGTAGCGAGCGATCACTGCCTTGAGTTGGCCGCGAGTCGACAGGTGCGAGCTCTCGCCAGTCAGTTCCTGCGCATCGCATATGGCCAGTGCCCGAGGGGGCGAACTCCAGGGCAAGCGATGGATCTGCCCCGGATCAGGCACCAGCGCCAGATCGCCATCATCGCTGCCATAAAAGTGCGCGGGCGGATAGCCGCCCATGATGCATTGCAGCAGCACTCCCCGCGCCATCTGCAAACGCCGCCCCTCAAGAAATCCTTCAGCGGTCATTACCTTGCCGCGTGGTACGCCGTTCAGGTCCGGCGTGACACATTCAATCTCATCAATGCCCGTCAATCGCTGCGCGAGTGAGCGATGGCCATCGGTTGTCATGACGCAATCCTTGTTGTTGTACGAGCCGCGAACGGCGACCCGTACAAAATAGGCTCCGGCTGTTCGGAATATCAAGCAGCGTCAAACAAAAAGGCGCAATCGCACCGTAGGAGCTGCCGCAGGCTGCGATCTTTTGATCTTGCCTTTAAAAAACAAAGTCAAAAGATCGCAGGCTTCGCCAGCTCCTACGGGGAGTATTCCAGGTCAGAAACGGCGCTCTATGGGAGGTAGAGACTGAACACACCACCGCCCAACGGGCCGCCATTACTGATTTCGGTGCGTCCGCCCACACCATCACGCTGATGCAAGGCGGCAATCCGCCCGGCGAAGTACAAACCAAGGCCGGTGCTGCCACTGCTGTGGTTGATGCCCTGCACATAGTCGGCCTGACGCTCGATCATCTCGGGTGGATAACCCTCGCCATCGTCGTTGATGGTCAGCACCAATTGCCCGGCCTCATCGCTGACGCTGATCAACAAGGCATGCCGGGCGTAACGGATGGCGTTGTTGATGCTGTTGGCGAGCACCGAGGCAATCAGCTCCCGATCGAAGAAACCCAGCGGGCTTAACGGGTCCACTTCATAGGTCGCGATAATGCCGCGGCTGGCGAACACTTCCTGGTGAGCCGCCAGTTGCGCCTCGATGAAGTCATCCAGTTCATGGTAGGCCGGCTGCAACGGCATCTGGTTGACGCCCAGCTTGTACAGCCCCAGCAACTGCACCAGCATGCCATTGAGGTGGGCGAACTCGAAGTCGATCACGCCCTGCTCCGGGGTGTGCCGCTCAGGGTCGGGTAAGCGTGCCAGCCATTGGCTGTGCGCCTGCATCAGCATGGCCAGAGAGTTCTTCATGTCGTGCACGGTGGAGGCAATCACCGTGGAGAAGTCGAGTGACGGTTCGCTGTCGATCATTCGCCGAACGCCTTGATTTTCAGTTTCTGGTAGCGCGGATAACGCGCATCGGTATCGGGCATCAGGCCGACCGTTTTCAGGCAGGCCCGGCACTCTTCCAGCTCGGCCGACGGCACGCTGGTGTCGGTGCCATGCAGCAGCGACTGCGCCATGTTCAGGGCAATACTGATGTTCTTCGGTTGCAGCGCCAGGGCTTTGCGGAACACATCCCGGGCTTCCACCAGATTGCCGGTCTTGTACACCCGCACGCCCTGACGGTTGAGGTCGGCGGCGGCGTTGCCCGAGTTGAGGATGGTCGGGTCGTCGGTCAGCTTGGCGATGCCCTTCATCACGGTCGGATCGTCGCCGTAGATTTCCGCACAGTTTTTCAACATCGAAGCACCAGCACTCGCCTGCCCGAGCATTTGCAGCTGCTTGGCCACCAGCAGCGCCGCTTCGGCGCTCATGAACTGTTCCATGCCATCGAGGCGCATCATCGCTTGCTCGGTGAGCTTCTCGGCGGTCTCGGCATCGTTGAGCAACAGGCTGGTGGCCTTCATCAAACGCGCGCGAATCTGCAGGCCCGGGTCTGACGGGTTCTCCTTCGCCACCGCACTCAGCGTCGTGTTGATTTCCAGTCGGGTTCGAGTGTCCAGGCCCTTTTCCGAGCCTTTGCTGATCAAGGCATGGGCCAGGCCGAGGTTGCTTTCCGCATCCTTGAAACGTGACTGCGCCCCTTGGTTAACGGCCTGGCGATAGGCTTTGGAGGCAGTGTCAAAGTCTTCGTTGGCCATTGCCAACTTGCCTAGCAACGCTTGCCGACGCACCGCCAGCGGCGACAGGCGAATAGCCTCTTCCAATACTTTCTGCGCCGCTTTGGTGTCGCCTTCGGCGACCAGCACATCGGCCATGCCATCGTAGAGGGCCGGCATCATCGGGAAGACTTTCAAGGCTTTTTCGTAAATGCCCTTGGCCTGGCTGACCTGCCCGCGCTTGAACAGCAATTGGCCCAATCCGGCAAATGCCCAAGGCAAAGGCCGATCGGCAATGATGCTGTCGTAAAGACGCTCCAGCGCTTCGTTCTGATTCAAGTCGCGCAACGCATCGGCGCGGTAACGCAGGCACAGCGGCGAATAACGAATGTCCTGTTTGCACAGGGCGATGCAGGCATTGAGCACTTCAACCGGTTTGCCCCGGTCAAGCGCTTGCAGGATCGGCTTGAGCAAGGTCTTGCGCTGTTCCAGTCGCTCCAGGCGCTGGGCCAGACCGGAGCGGTTGAACGGTTTGGTCAGGTAAGCGTCGGGCTCATGCTCCAGCGCGCTGAGCACCATGGCCTGGCTGGTTTCGGCGGTGACCATGACAAACACACTTTCATGGCTGATCAGCTTCTCGATCATCAGGTCTTCGAGCACCTGCTGACCGTTCTTCTTGCCATCGCCCAGGTGGAAATCCTGCAGGATGAAGTCATAGGACTTCTGCGAGCACATGCGCAGCGCCTGCTCACCGGTATCGGCGGTGTCGACGTCCTTGACGCCCAACTCCCGCAGCATGGACCTGACGGAACTGCGGAAATCCGAGAAATCATCGACGATCAAAAAGCTTTTTTGGTGATACGACAGCATCGAAGATTTCCAGGCAATTTAAGGAAGAACAACCCAAAGGCAACCACACGGGCAAACTCAGCTTCGCGCCCTTTTTGGCGCGCAGATGATAGCGAGAGGCCATAGGCTATCAAGTCATTTCGCACAAGCCGTGATTGCCAGCCGCCAAAAGCGACGACCATCGAGGTTATCGGCCAGTAGTCGCGTTCCCTTGAAGCGGCGGGAGTGCAATCGCGCATTGGCTTGTCAAAAACTTATATAGCCGCACAAATGCGCGCTAAATAATTGAAGGTGTTATTGAAAAACGGGATTATCCTGTTTTAAGAAACCCGCGTTTTATACCCGCTCGCCCTCAATACGTTTTACATCGCCAGCAAAGGCAGAAGGAAATGACCACAGCCCCCAAGCACTCGGCCACGGCGCCCGAGCGAAAGGTATTGAGTCCCAGCACCCTGGACTTTCCCGTGGTGGGCATTGGCGCTTCGGCGGGCGGGCTGCAAGCCATTAAATTGTTCTTCGAGAACATGCCTCACGACAACGGCATGGCATTTGTGATCATTCTTCACCTGTCGCCCGACCACCAAAGCATCGCAGACCAGATCATCCAGGAATCGACCCGGATGCAGGTCCTGCAGGTCACCGAAACCGTGCCGATCGAGAAAAACCGGGTGTACGTCATCTCACCGGCGCAGCGGCTGACGATGAATGACGGCAACCTGGAGGTCAGTGACAACGATCCACACCTGGGGCGCCACGCCTCGATCGATCTGTTCTTTCGTGACTTGGCTGATGTCCATCAGGAGCGCGCCTTTTGCCTGGTGCTTTCCGGCAGCGGCTCCGATGGCGCGGTCGGTTTGTCACGCATCAAGGAACAGGGCGGTATCACCATGGCCCAGATGCCGGAAGACGCCGAGTTCGACGGCATGCCTCGGGCGGCCATCGAGACCGGCATGGTCGATCTGGTGTTGCCTGTGGTGGAAATGCCGCAAAAGCTGCTGGACCTGTGGCACAACTCCCGGGAAATCAGCTTGCCCGCCGCCAACGATCCGCAACTGCAAACCATTGCCTCGATATCCGAGCGCGAAGCAGCACTCGCCGAGCAAATGCTGCACGACATCCTGATTCTGTTGCGCACCGGCACCGGCCATGACTTCAAGCACTATAAACGCGCGACGGTATTGCGCCGAATCGAGCGCCGGATGCAAGTCACCGCCCAGCCAGAGCTGGGGGCTTATTACCGCTACCTGCAAGACAATCCCGAAGAAACCAAGGCGTTGCTGGCAGACATGCTGATCGGCGTGACCAACTTCTTCCGTGATCGCGAAGCCTTCGAAGCGCTGGAGCGCGATATCGTGCCGCAACTGGTCGGCGCCGCGGTGTCGGCCCAGCCTGAGAAAGAAGAAATCCGGATCTGGTCGGCTGGCTGCTCCACCGGCGAAGAAGCCTACAGCCTGGCGATGCTGGTCAACGATCAGCTGCAACTGGAGGCCAGCAACGCCTCGCTGCAAATTTTCGCCACCGACATCGACGAGCGCGCCATCAGCTTCGGTCGGGCCGGTCTCTACCCGCAAGCCATCGTGACGGATGTACCGCCAACGCGGCTGCGGCATTACTTCATCAAGGAAGATGAGCACTATCGGATTCGCAAGGAAATCCGCGAGAAGGTGCTGTTCGCCAAGCACAGCCTGCTGTCCGACCCACCCTTCTCGCAAATCGACCTGATCGTGTGCCGGAACCTGTTGATCTATCTGGATCGCGAAGTTCAACGCGAAATCCTGCAGATGTTCCACTTTGCATTACGGCCCGGTGGCTTTCTGTTCCTGGGCTCTTCCGAAAGCGCAGACGCTTGCCATGAGCTGTTCACGCCGGTGGACAAACGCAACCGGATCTTCCGTGCAAAAACCGGCACCGCGAGTAGCCGACGTACGCCGACCGTGCCGCGCGGTGGTTATGTGCGCTCCAATATTTCCCGGCAGGCGCCGCAAAACGTCGTGCAGCGCAAGCTGTCGTTCGCCGACATCCACCAGCGCGCCCTCGAACGCTACGCTCCGCCGAGCATGATCGTCGATACCAACGCCGACATCCTGCACATGAGCGAAGGTGCCGGGCGTTTCCTGCGACATGTGGGCGGAGAGCTGTCACGCAACCTGCTGACGCTGATCCTTCCGGAACTGCGCCTGGAAATCCGCACCACGCTGTTCCAGGTCCAGCAGAGCGGCCTGGCCGTGAAATCACGCGAGGTGCCGATCAAGCGCGAAGAGCGGCGTTACAAGGTCAGTCTGGAGGCGCAGCCTTACAAGGATGACGAGTCGGATGGCGAGTTCGTCCTGGTGATTTTCGAGGAAGTCGAAGTCGATCCTTCACAAGCGACGGCCACGACCCTGCTGCAAACCGAAAGCCAGGTGCTGTCCAACCTGGAACGTGAACTGCAGCGCACCAAGCTGCACTTGCAGGACACCATTGAACAATCGGAAATCTCCAGCGAAGAACTGAAAGCTTCCAACGAAGAAATGCAGGCGATCAACGAAGAACTGCGCTCGGCCACCGAAGAGCTGGAAACCAGCAAGGAAGAGCTGCAATCGATCAACGAAGAGCTGCTGACGGTCAACTACGAGCTGAAAACCAAAGTCGAAGAAACCGACAAGATCAACGACTACCTGACCAACCTGATCGCCTCCACCGACATTGCCACGGTGTTTGTCGACCGCAGCATGCGAATCAAGTGGTTCACCCCGCGCGCCACCGACATTTTCAGCATGTTGCCGGTGGATACCGGCCGCTCCCTGCTCGACATCACGCATCGCCTGCACTACGACGACCTGGCGAGTGACGCCGCACTGGTATTCGAATCACTGAACATGATCGAACGCGAAGTCAGCAGTACCGACAAGCACTGGTATATCGCCCGTCTGCTGCCCTACCGCTCCAGTGAAGACCATATCGACGGCACCGTGCTGACGTTCATCGACATCACCAAACGCCGCGAGGCCGAAGAAGAACTGCGCCTGGGCGAAGAACGCATGCGTCTGGTGGCCGAAAGCACCCGCGACTACGCGATCATCACCCTTGATGAACAAGGCGTGATCACCACCTGGAACAAAGGCGCCGAACTGATCTTCGGCTACAGCAAGGCCGAGGCCGAAGGCGCTTACTACGACTTCATTTTTTCCGCCGAAGACCGCGCCACCGGCGTGCCTGAAACCGAACTGCTGGGGGCTCGCACCCATGGCCGTTCCGAAGATGAACGCTGGCACCTGCGCAAGGACGGCAGCCGCTTCTATTGCAGCGGCGAAGTGACCTTGCTCAGCGGTGACAGCCTTCGCGGCTACGTGAAAATCGCCCGGGACCTTACCGGTCACAAACGCCAGCATGAGGAACAAAGCCAACAACTGGCCGAGACGCTGAACACCAATTACCTCAAGGATGAGTTCTTCGCGGTCATGTCCCACGAACTCAAGCATCCTCTGAACCTGATCCAGCTCAACGCCGAACTGTTGCGGCGCTTACCGGTGACCAAGTCGGTGGCGCCGGCCGCCAAAGCCGTCAACACCATCTGCGATGCTGTCAGCAGCCAGGCGCGGATCATCGACGACCTGCTGGATGTCGCCCGCGTGCGCACCGGCAAGCTCAAGCTCAAACCGATCGCCGTGGATCTGGCCAGTGTGCTGCGCGACATTTACACCGTCGTCCTCAACGATCAACACAGCACCACCGTCGAGCTGTATGTGCCTTCGGAGCCGTTGATGGTGCGCGCCGATCCGACGCGCCTGGAGCAGATCATCTGGAACCTGGTGAATAACGCACTGAAATTCACCCCGCCCGACGGCCGCGTGCAATTGATCGCCAGCCTGGCCGGAAACATGGCGCGGCTAGACGTCAAGGACAATGGCACCGGCATCGCGACCGAGAACCTCGAACACGTATTCGACCTGTTTGGCCAGGCTGAAACACAGCACGCCAACCACCAGCGCGAAGGGCTGGGCATCGGTTTGTCACTGGTGCGCCAATTGACCGAGGCCCAACATGGCACGGTTGAAGTGAATTCGCCGGGCGTTGGGGAAGGCTGTACCTTCACTGTCTATTTGCCGCTGGCCAGTAGTGAAGGCAAAACCCAAACCACAACGCCAACCGACGAGGTATCAGGAAAACTGAGCGGCCTGACGATTCTGCTGGTCGACGACTCCGCCGAGGTACTGGAAACCCTGAAAATGCTGCTGGAAATGGAGGACGCCGAAGTCGTTGCCTTCGATCGTCCATGGGATGCTCTGGATGCGGCAACCAACAGCCACTTCGACCTGATCATTTCGGATTTGGGCATGCCGGTCATGAACGGCCACGAACTGATGCAAGCATTACGTCAGTTGCCCCACGTCAAGGATGTGCCGGCCATTGCCCTGACTGGTTACGGCGCTATCAGCGATATTAAAAAGGCTCGTCAATCGGGCTTTGACCAGTACATTGGAAAACCGGTGTCCTACGATGACCTGATCGCGACCATCGAGACCCTGCGACAGCACCGGGCATCAGGTTCTGAATAGCTCAGCGTAAATAGGCGCGTTGTACACAGATGCGCCGGTCAATCGCCTGCTTCAGTCGCTCCTTGTGGTCCGCCCAGACCCTGGGATCGACTTTGGGCGCGCGCATGAGGTCAAGCATGGCCGCTTTGGCGGCCAGGTATTCCGACCACGCGTCTTCACAGCTGAGCTTGAAACGCTCACGTTCGTTCATTTCCATCCGTCGCAGCGCCAGTACCGACTCATCGGTGATGACCGTACCGAGCGTCAGTTGCACCCGATGAGGTGCAACGAACGCCTGCGTGCCCGCTACAATCTCCCCCGCTCGCAGCGCGCCCCACTTCAACGCCGCGCAGTAAGTCTCATCACTACCCCTGTCGTGAAACTCCTCACACAGCATGATCCCATGGTTATCGTAAACACCGATGAACACCTGGGTGATCCCCTCACGACTCAGTCGTGCCCGCACTTCCACTTGCGTCCCGTCACCGAGCACTTCTTCATGGATGTGGTGAGGTAATCGGGGGTCGGTCCATAACCAGAACTGTGCACCTCTGTGTCGCATTGCTTGGCTCCTTGAGTGGAGTCAGAAGTAATACACAGCAATGACTGACTTTCCACGTAAGTCGTCAGGTGGTTCGAGCAAGAAAAAAACCGCCAGAGGAATGCTCTGACGGGCTTTTCTAACCGCTGACGCTGCAATTTTAGAGTGTCCTTGCACTGGAATTACGCAGCCAGCCCTTGCCGCATAAGGGTTTCAGCTCATTTTAGGCGCACCACTATTGAGTGCCTGCGGGCACTTCGCCAAAAACAAATCGACATAATATTGACACCAAAACATCCACTTGTCGGAATATTGGCACATCGTACTGTTACCTGCGCTTAACACCTTTACAAAGCCTGACCCCACAACTAAACACCTATCAAACTGATATCAGGAAAGGCCGTCTCCCTGAGTCAGTGCTGTACCAAAACACGGCCTCACCTAGCCATTACTTCAGGAGTCCCTTTCATATGGGTGCTCTCAGATTACTGCGCGCCAAGCGCAGCGCAGCCCCAGGCTTGGGCCCACATTCGCCCGACCGCTCCTGCGATTCGCTCCTCAAGTGCGGCGAACTTTTTCACCTCCGCGACACCCGCGTCCCTCTGCCCGCAGCGCCTATTCCGTCGGGCCTGGAATGCCGACGATGTCCGGCGGCCGCCCCGTCCCGCTCCTGAACACTCTGAGCGGCGCAAGCACGGGACTTCGTCCTGTTAGCAGTCCCTGGCGATTCCAATAAAAAAAGCATTCTCGGGAGAAAGACATGGCTACCACCACCACGACCAGCGGCGGCACCGTTACTTCGTTTTCCAACACGCCGCAGGCGCAGGACGACATTTTCACTACAGGTGTCATTGGCACGAGCAGCGTGACCATCACTGAAGACCTGCAGGGTGTCGTGTACCTGGATGTCATGTCCAATGACCTGGGCGGTAACGCAAAGACGCTCTGGTCAGTTGATAACGCGACCAGCCTTTCTACTGCCACCAAGGTTTATGCCCCGGCCGATCTGCTGGTCCAGGACACGAGCAGAATTGAAGCGACGAGCACCGACACCAGCCTCAACGGGGCAAAAATCTGGATTACATCGGATGGCAAAGTCGGCTACGACGCCGCTACTTTATCGACTGCTTTCAAGGCGCAACTTCAGGAACTTGCTGCCGGAGCGTCCCTGGCAGACAGCTTTACGTATGCGATTCGTCTCGGCAATGGCACCCTCAGTTGGGCCACTGCGCAAGTGCAATTTGCCGGTATGAATGACAGTGTGACGATGAACATCGGCGTGCAGGCTGGCACGGTGACCGAAGATGCGCCCACAACGCCGAGCACTACCGATTCGCTGAGTACGACGGGCACGATTGCATTTAGCGATGTCGATCTGAGCGACACGCATACCGCTTCATTCGTGGCGGCGGGAGGCAATACCACAGCGCTGGGCAACTTCGCCCTTGCCTCTGTAATGGAAGCGGCCAATGCGGCCAACGGCACCGTCAACTGGACTTACACCGTGAACAATGCGGCAGCCCAGTACCTGGCCCAGGGTCAGACAGCTACCGAAACCTATGTGGTCACCGTCAGTGATGGGCATGGTTCGTCGACAACGCAAAATGTGATCATCACCATCACCGGCACCAACGACCAGGTGCACATCACCAGCGGCGTGCAGACCGGCGATGCCAAGGAAGACAGTGGCGACTACGCCGCCAACGGCAACATCACCTTCACCGACGCCGACCTGATCGACACCCACAGCGTCACCGTCACACCGGGCGCTTCCGGCTACCTGGGCAGCTTCACCACAGATCCACTGCACGACAGCACCGGCACCGGTAGCGGCTCACTGGGCTGGCACTTCGCGGTAGACAACGCCGCCGTGCAGTTCCTGGGCGAAGGCCAGACCCTCACCCAGACCTATAACGTGGCGATCGGCGACGGCACGGTACAGACCGTGACCATTACCATCACCGGCACCAACGACCGGCCGACGCTGACGATTGCCGACACCACCGGCGCCATGAGCGAAGGCAACGGTGCGGCCACACTGAGCGACAGCGGCGCACTGAGCTTTGCCGATGTGGACAACATCGACGTGGTGACTGTGTCGCACACCTCCAACGGCAACATCGCCTGGAGCGGCGGCACGCTCAATGCGGGCGTGGCTTCGGCGTTGGTTGCCGGGTTCTCGGTCGATCACAACAGCTGGGACTACAGCACCAGCCAGAACCTCGACTTCCTTGGCGCAGGTGAAACCATCACCTTCTCGTACACCGTGGTCGCCACCGACAACAGCGGCGCGGCTAACGCTGCTTCGGCGACGCAGACTGTGACCATCACCATTACTGGCAGCAATGACGCACCGGTGCTCAGCTTCGCGAGCGGCAACGATGCCGGCGCCGTGAAGGAAGACACCACCCTCAGTGTCAGTGGCCAGTTCAGCTCGACCGACATCGATCACGCGGCCACCGCCACCTGGAGCATTGCCGGGTCAAATACCGGCACCTATGGTTCGATCGCCGTGGACGGCAGCGGTAAGTGGACCTACACCCTGGCCAACGGCACCGATGGCGTTGCCAGTGCGGTGCAATCACTGAAGGTTGGCGAGAGTCACAACGAAGTGTTCAGTGTGCAGGTCAGCGATGGCCTCGGCGGCGTCGCCACCCATCTGGTGACCGTCACCGTCACCGGCAGCAACGACGCACCGGTGCTCAATTTCGCGTCGGGCAACGATGCCGGTGCGGTGCAGGAGGACAGCACCCTCAGTGTCAGTGGCCAGTTCAACTCGACCGACATCGATCACGCGGCCACCGCCACCTGGAGCATTGCCGGGTCAAATACCGGCACCTATGGTTCGATCGCCGTGGACGGCACCGGTAAGTGGACGTACACCCTGGCCAACGGCACCGATGGCGTTGCCAGTGCGGTGCAATCACTGAAGGTTGGTGAGAGTCACAACGAAGTGTTCAGCGTGCAGGTCAGCGATGGCCTCGGCGGCGTCGCCACCCATCTGGTGACCGTCACCGTCACCGGCAGCAACGACGCACCGGTGCTCAATTTCGCGTCGGGCAACGATGCCGGTGCGGTGCAGGAGGACAGCACGCTCAGCGTCAGTGGCCAATTCAGCTCGACCGACATCGATCACAATGCCACCGCCACCTGGAGCATTGCCGGGTCCAATACCGGCACTTACGGCTCGATCGCCGTCGACAGCACCGGCCAATGGACTTACACCCTGGCCAACGGCACCGATGGCGTCGCCAGTGCGGTGCAATCGCTGAAGGCCGGCGAGAGTCACAATGAAGTGTTCAGCGTGCAGGTCAGCGATGGCCTCGGTGGCGTCGCCACCCATCTGGTGACCGTCACCGTCACCGGCAGCAATGACGCGCCGGTGCTCAGCTTCGCCAGCGGCAACGATGTCGGCACCGTGCAGGAGGACACCACGCTCAGCGTCAGTGGCCAGTTCAGCTCGAGCGACATCGATCATGCAGCCACCGCCACCTGGTCGATCAATGGCTCGGCAACTGGAACCTACGGCTCGATCGCCGTCGACAGCAGCGGCCAATGGACGTACACCCTGGCCAACGGCAGCGATGGCGTTGCCAGTGCCGTGCAATCGCTGCAGGCCGGCGAGAGTCACGATGAAGTGTTCACCATCCAGGTCAGTGATGGCCTGGGTGGCGTCGACACCCAGCAAGTGACCGTCACTGTCACCGGCAGCAACGACGCCCCGGTGCTCAGCTTCGCGTCGGGCAACGATGCCGGCAACGTGCAGGAGGACACCACCCTCGGCGTCAGCGGCCAGTTCAGCTCAAGCGACATCGATCACAATGCCACCGCCACCTGGAGCATTGCCGGGTCCAATACCGGCACTTACGGCTCGATCGCCGTCGACATCACGGGCCAATGGACCTACACCCTGGCCAACGGCACCAATGGCGTCGCCAGTGCCGTGCAATCGTTGCAGGCCGGCGAGAGCCATAACGAAGTGTTCAC
Organism: Pseudomonas sp. B21-019; assembly: GCF_024749225.1. NCBI lineage: Bacteria > Pseudomonadati > Pseudomonadota > Gammaproteobacteria > Pseudomonadales > Pseudomonadaceae > Pseudomonas > Pseudomonas sp. B21-019. The sequence continues at coordinate 1,527,752 of NZ_CP087193.1, read as the reverse complement.
CATCCAGGTCAGCGATGGCCTCGGCGGCGTCGACACCCAGCAAGTGACCGTCACCGTCACCGGCAGCAATGACGCGCCAGTGCTCAGCTTCGCGTCGGGCAACGATGCCGGCAACGTGCAGGAGGACACCACCCTCAGCGTCAGTGGCCAATTCAGCTCGACCGACATCGATCACAATGCCACCGCCACTTGGAGCATTGCCGGGTCCAATACCGGCACTTATGGCTCGATCGCCGTCGACAGCAGCGGCCAATGGACGTACACCCTGGCCAACGGCACCGATGGCGTTGCCAGTGCCGTGCAGTCGCTGCAGGCCGGCGAGACTCACAACGAAGTGTTCACCATCCAGGTCAGCGATGGCCTCGGCGGTGTCGACACCCAGCAGGTGACTGTCACCGTCACCGGCAGCAACGATGCGCCAGTACTCAGTTTCGCCAGCGGCAACGAGCTTGGCGCGGTGCAGGAAGACACCACCCTCAGCGTCAGCGGCCAGTTCAACTCGAGCGACATCGATCACAATGCCACCGCCACTTGGTCGATCAATGGCTCGGCCACTGGAACCTACGGCTCAATCGCCGTCGACAGCAGCGGTCAATGGACTTACACCCTGGCCAACGGCACCGATGGCGTCGCCAGTGCCGTGCAGTCGCTGCAGGCCGGCGAGACTCACAACGAAGTGTTCACCATCCAGGTCAGCGATGGCCTCGGCGGTGTCGACACCCAGCAGGTGACTGTCACCGTCACCGGCAGCAACGATGCGCCAGTACTCAGTTTCGCCAGCGGCAACGAGCTTGGCGCGGTGCAGGAAGACACCACCCTCAGCGTCAGCGGCCAGTTCAACTCGAGCGACATCGATCACAATGCCACCGCCACCTGGTCGATCAATGGCTCGGCAACTGGAACCTACGGCTCGATCGCCGTCGACAGCAGCGGTCAATGGACCTACACCCTGGCCAACGGCACCGATGGCGTCGCCAGTGCCGTGCAATCGTTGCAGGCCGGCGAGAGTCACAATGAAGTGTTCAGCGTGCAGGTCAGCGATGGCCTCGGCGGCGTCGCCACCCATCTGGTGACCGTCACCGTCACCGGCAGCAACGACGCGCCGGTGCTCAGCTTCGCCAGCGGCAACGATGTCGGCACCGTGCAGGAGGACACCACGCTCAGCGTCAGTGGCCAGTTCAGCTCGAGCGACATCGATCATGCAGCCACCGCCACCTGGTCCATCAATGGCTCGGCAACTGGAACCTACGGCTCGATCGCCGTCGACAGCACCGGTCAGTGGACTTACACCTTGGCCAACGGCACCAATGGCGTTGCCAGTGCGGTGCAATCGCTGCAGGCCGGCGAGAGTCACGATGAAGTGTTCACCATCCAGGTCAGTGATGGCCTGGGTGGCGTCGACACCCAGCAAGTGACCGTCACTGTCACCGGCAGCAACGACGCCCCGGTGCTCAGCTTCGCGTCGGGCAACGATGCCGGCAACGTGCAGGAGGACACCACCCTCAGCGTCAGTGGCCAATTCAGCTCGAGCGACATCGATCACAATGCCACCGCCACCTGGTCCATCAATGGCTCGGCAACTGGAACCTACGGCTCGATCGCCGTCGACAGCAGCGGTCAGTGGACTTACACCTTGGCCAACGGCACCAATGGCGTTGCCAGTGCGGTGCAATCGTTGCAGGCCGGCGAGACTCATAACGAAGTATTCACCATCCAGGTCAGCGATGGCCTCGGTGGCGTCGACACCCAGCAGGTGACCGTCACCGTCACCGGCAGCAACGACGCGCCGGTACTCAGCTTCGCGTCGGGCAACGATGCCGGTGCGGTGCAGGAGGACAGCACCCTCAGCGTCAGTGGCCAATTCAGCTCGACCGACATCGATCATGCAGCCACCGCCACCTGGTCCATCAATGGCTCGGCAACTGGAACCTACGGCTCGATCGCCGTCGACAGCAGCGGTCAATGGACCTACACCCTGACCAACGGCACCAATGGCGTCGCCAGCGCGGTGCAATCGTTGCAGGCCGGCGAGAGCCATAACGAAGTGTTCAGCGTGCAGGTCAGTGATGGCCTGGGCGGCGTCGACATCCAGCAGGTGACCGTCACTGTCACCGGCAGCAATGACGCACCCGTACTCAGTTTCGCCAGCGGCAACGATGCCGGCACCGTGCAGGAAGACACCACCCTCAGCGTCAGTGGCCAGTTCAGCTCGACCGACATCGACCACGCGGCCACCGCCACCTGGAGCATTGCCGGGTCAAATACCGGCACCTATGGTTCGATCGCCGTGGACGGCAGCGGTAAGTGGACCTACACCCTGGCCAACGGCACCGATGGCGTTGCCAGTGCCGTGCAATCGTTGCAGGCCGGCGAGAGCCATAACGAAGTGTTCAGTGTGCAGGTCAGCGATGGCCTCGGCGGCGTCGACACCCAGCAGGTGACCGTCACCGTCAGCGGCAGCAACGACGCCCCCGTGCTCAGTTTCGCCAGCGGCAACGATGCCGGCAACGTGCAGGAGGACACCACCCTCAGCGTCAGTGGCCAGTTCAGCTCGAACGACATCGACCACGCGGCCACCGCCACTTGGTCGATCAATGGCTCGGCCACTGGAACCTACGGCTCGATCGCCGTCGACAGCACGGGCCAATGGACTTACACCCTGGCCAACGGCACCGATGGCGTCGCCAGTGCGGTGCAATCACTGAAGGTTGGCGAGAGTCACAACGAAGTGTTCAGTGTGCAGGTCAGCGATGGCCTCGGCGGCGTCGACACCCAACTGGTGACCATCACCGTCACCGGCAGCAATGACGCGCCGGTACTCAGCTTCGCCAGCGGCAACGATGTCGGCGCGGTGCAGGAAGACACCACCCTCAGCGTCAGCGGCCAGTTCAGCTCGAGCGACATCGACCACGCGGCCACCGCCACCTGGTCGATCAATGGCTCGGCAACTGGAACCTATGGCTCGATCGCCGTCGACAGCAGCGGCCAATGGACGTACACCCTGGCCAACGGCAGCGATGGCGTTGCCAGTGCCGTGCAATCGCTGCAGGCCGGCGAGAGTCACGATGAAGTGTTCACCATCCAGGTCAGTGATGGCCTGGGTGGCGTCGACACCCAGCAAGTGACCGTCACTGTCACCGGCAGCAACGACGCCCCGGTGCTCAGCTTCGCGTCGGGCAACGATGCCGGCAACGTGCAGGAGGACACCACCCTCGGCGTCAGCGGCCAGTTCAGCTCAAGCGACATCGATCACAATGCCACCGCCACCTGGAGCATTGCCGGGTCCAATACCGGCACTTACGGCTCGATCGCCGTCGACATCACGGGCCAATGGACCTACACCCTGGCCAACGGCACCAATGGCGTCGCCAGTGCCGTGCAATCGTTGCAGGCCGGCGAGAGCCATAACGAAGTGTTCACCATCCAGGTCAGCGATGGCCTCGGCGGCGTCGACACCCAGCAAGTGACCGTCACCGTCACCGGCAGCAATGACGCGCCAGTGCTCAGCTTCGCGTCGGGCAACGATGCCGGCAACGTGCAGGAGGACACCACCCTCAGCGTCAGTGGCCAATTCAGCTCGACCGACATCGATCACAATGCCACCGCCACCTGGAGCATTGCCGGGTCCAATACCGGCACTTATGGCTCGATCGCCGTCGACAGCAGCGGCCAATGGACGTACACCCTGGCCAACGGCACCGATGGCGTTGCCAGTGCCGTGCAATCGCTGCAGGCCGGCGAGAGTCACAACGAAGTGTTCACCATCCAGGTCAGCGATGGCCTCGGCGGCGTCGACACCCAGCAGGTGACCGTCACCGTCACCGGCAGCAATGACGCGCCCGTACTCAGTTTCGCCAGCGGCAACGATGTCGGCACCGTGCAGGAAGACAGCACGCTCAGCGTCAGCGGCCAGTTCAGCTCAAGCGACATTGATCACAATGCCACCGCCACCTGGAGCATCGCCGGGTCCAATACCGGCACTTATGGCTCGATCGCCGTCGACAGCAGCGGTCAGTGGACCTACACCCTGGCCAACGGCACCGATGGCGTCGCCAGTGCCGTGCAGTCACTGAAGGCCGGCGAGACTCATAACGAAGTGTTCACCATCCAGGTCAGCGATGGCCTCGGCGGCGTCGACACCCAGCAGGTGACCGTCACCGTCACCGGCAGCAACGACGCACCCGTACTCAGCTTCGCGAGCGGCAACGATGCCGGCGCCGTGAAGGAAGACACCACCCTCAGCGTCAGTGGCCAGTTCAGCTCGGCCGACATCGATCATGCGGCCACCGCCACCTGGAGCATTGCCGGGTCCAATACCGGCACTTATGGCTCGATCGCCGTGGACGGCAGCGGTCAGTGGACTTACACCTTGGCCAACGGCACCAATGGCGTCGCCAGTGCCGTGCAATCGTTGCAGGCCGGCGAGAGTCACAACGAAGTGTTCAGCGTGCAGGTCAGCGATGGCCTCGGTGGCGTCGACACCCAGCAGGTGACCGTCACCGTCACCGGCAGCAACGACGCACCCGTACTCAGCTTCGCGAGCGGCAACGATGCCGGCGCCGTGAAGGAAGACACCACCCTCAGCGTCAGTGGCCAGTTCAGCTCGGCCGACATCGATCATGCGGCCACCGCCACCTGGAGCATTGCCGGGTCCAATACCGGCACTTATGGCTCGATCGCCGTCGACGGCAGCGGTCAGTGGACTTACACCCTGGCCAACGGCACCGATGGCGTTGCCAGTGCGGTGCAGTCACTGAAGGCCGGCGAGACTCATAACGAAGTATTCACCATCCAGGTCAGCGATGGCCTGGGCGGCGTCGACACCCAGCAGGTGACTGTCACCGTCACCGGCAGCAACGACGCCCCCGTGCTCAGCTTCGCGTCGGGCAACGATGCCGGTGCGGTGCAGGAAGACAGCACCCTCAGCGTCAGTGGCCAGTTCAGCTCGGCCGACATCGATCATGCGGCCACCGCCACCTGGAGCATTGCCGGGTCCAATACCGGCACTTATGGCTCGATCGCCGTCGACGGCAGCGGCCAATGGACTTACACCCTGGCCAACGGCACCGATGGCGTCGCCAGTGCCGTGCAATCGTTGCAGGCCGGCGAGAGCCATAACGAAGTGTTCAGCGTGCAGGTCAGCGATGGCCTCGGCGGCGTCGCCACCCAGCAGGTGACCGTCACTGTCACCGGCAGCAATGATGCACCCGTACTCAGTTTCGCCAGCGGCAACGAGCTTGGCGCGGTGCAGGAAGACACCAGCCTCAGCGTCAGTGGCCAATTCAGCTCAAGCGACATCGACCACGATGCCACCGCCACTTGGTCGATCAATGGCTCGGCCACCGGAACCTACGGCTCAATCGCCGTGGACAGCACGGGCCAATGGACTTACACCCTGGCCAACGGCACCAATGGCGTCGCCAGTGCCGTGCAATCGTTGCAGGCCGGCGAGACTCATAACGAAGTGTTCAGCGTCCAGGTCAGCGATGGCCTCGGCGGTGTCGACACCCAGCAGGTGACTGTCACCGTCACCGGCAGCAACGACGCCGCCGTGCTGTCCTCGGCCAATGTCACACTGACCGAAACCAATGCTCCGCTAACTACGGGTGGTAGCCTGACCGTCAGTGATATCGACAGCCCGGAAAGCTTCCACACGCAAACCAACACCGCTGGCAGCTACGGCCAGTTCTCCATCGCCACCGACGGAGCCTGGACCTACGTCGCCAATTCCGCGCACAACGAGTTCGCTGCCGGCACCACCTACACCGACACCTTCGCGGTGAGCAGTGCCGACGGCACCCTCACTTCGGTCACCGTGCACATCCTCGGTACCAACGATGCGGCCGTGCTGTCCGCTGGCACCGCCAACCTCACCGAGACCAATGCCGCCGTCGACATCTCCACCGCCGGCACCCTGACCATCAGCGACGTCGACAGTGCCGCAACCTTCGTCGCGCAAACCAACACCGCCGGCAGCTACGGCCAGTTCTCCATCGGCACCGGCGGTGCCTGGACCTACGTCGCCAATTCCGCGCACAACGAGTTCGCCGCCGGCACCACCTACACCGACACCTTCGCGGTGAGCAGTGCCGACGGCACCCTCACTTCGGTCACCGTGCACATCCTCGGTACCAACGATGCGGCCGTGCTGTCCGCTGGCACCGCCAACCTCACCGAGACCAATGCCGCCGTCGACATCTCCACCACCGGCACCCTGACCATCAGCGACGTCGACAGTGCCGCAACCTTCGTCGCACAAACCAACACCGCCGGCAGCTACGGCCAGTTCTCCATCGGCACCGGCGGTGCCTGGACCTACGTCGCCAATTCCGCGCACAACGAGTTCGCTGCCGGCACCACCTACACCGACACCTTCGCGGTGAGCAGTGCCGATGGCACCCTCACCTCAGTCACCGTTCATATCGCCGGCAGCAACGACTCACCGACAATCACCTCAAACGGTGGTGGTGCGACGGCTTCGATCAATGTGGTAGAGAACACCACGGCGGTCACAACGGTAACGGCGACTGATGTTGATCTGCCGGCACAAACGCTGACCTACAGCATCGTCGGCGGAGCGGATGCCGCGAAGTTCTCGATCGCTTCAGGCACAGGCGCGCTGAGCTTTATCTCTGCACCCAACTTTGAAGCACCGACTGATTCGGGAACGAACAACGTCTATGACGTGATTGTGCGGGCATCGGACGGCACGCTGTTCGACGACCAGGCGATCGCGGTAACCGTGACAGGCGTCAACGACAACTCCCCGGTGATCACCTCCAACGGCGGTGGTGCGACCGCTTCGGTCAACGTGGCGGAGAACACCACGGCGGTCACGACAGTGGCAGCGACCGATGCAGACCTGCCGGCACAAACGCTGACCTACAGCATCGTCGGCGGAGCGGATGCCGCGAAGTTCTCGATCGCTTCAGGCACAGGCGCGCTGAGCTTTATCTCTGCACCCAACTTTGAAGCACCGACTGATTCGGGAACGAACAACGTCTATGACGTGATTGTGCGGGCATCGGACGGCACGCTGTTCGACGACCAGGCGATCGCGGTAACCGTGACAGGCGTCAACGACAACTCCCCGGTGATCACCTCCAACGGCGGTGGTGCGACCGCTTCGGTCAACGTGGCGGAGAACACCACGGCGGTCACGACAGTGGCAGCGACCGATGCAGACCTGCCGGCACAAACGCTGACCTACAGCATCGTCGGCGGAGTGGATGCCGCGAAGTTCTCGATCGCTTCAGGCACAGGCGCGCTGAGCTTTATCTCTGCACCCAACTTTGAAGCACCGACTGATTCGGGAACGAACAACGTCTATGACGTGATTGTGCGGGCATCGGACGGCACGCTGTTCGACGACCAGGCGATCGCGGTAACCGTGACAGGCGTCAACGACAACTCCCCGGTGATCACCTCCAACGGCGGTGGTGCGACGGCTTCGGTCAGCGTGGCGGAGAACACCACGGCGGTCACGACAGTGGCAGCGACCGATGCAGACCTGCCGGCACAAACGCTGACCTACAGCATCGTCGGCGGAGCGGATGCCGCGAAGTTCTCGATCGCTTCAGGCACAGGCGCGCTGAGCTTCATCTCTGCACCCAACTTTGAAGCACCGACTGACTCGGGAACGAACAACGTCTATGACGTGATTGTGCGGGCATCGGACGGCACGCTGTTCGACGACCAGGCGATCGCGGTAACCGTGACGGGCGTCAACGACAATAGCCCGATTATCACCTCCAACGGTGGTGGTGCGACCGCTTCGGTCAGCGTGGCGGAGAACACCACGGCGGTCACGACAGTGGTGGCGACCGATGCCGATCTACCAGCGCAGACGCTGAGCTACTCGATCCTGAATACGGCCGGGACAGACTTCAGCAAATTCTCGATCAGTTCGAGCGGGGTGCTGACGTTCAATTCGGCGCCCGACTACGAGAATCCCCAGGATGTCGGTGGGACCGCCGGCGACAATGCCTATGTTGTGGACGTTCAGGTGGCCGACGGCAATGGCGGAGTCGACACGCAGACCATTACGGTAAACGTGCAGAACGTCGTTGAGACGCCAGTTGATACCGTGCCGCCGACGGTGGCAGTGACGGGGACGGCCTTAGGGAGTTCGGTCGGTTCAACGTCGACGGTCACATTCCAGTTCAGTGAGACGGTGAGCGGTTTCAGCCTTGCTGACGTCTCGGTGACGACCACGAGTGGAACGCCCCGCGGAACCTTCAGTAACTTTACCCAGGTTGACGGCGATACCTTCACAGCGACGCTGACCAGAACGCAGGGCGGTAGCATAAAAGTCGACGTTGCCGCGAACAGCTACACCGACCTGGCGGGTAATCCTGGTGCTGCCGGGAGCAGTGCAAACCTTCCGGCAGGCGTTGCCGGCGAACCCATCAACCTAGCCCTCTACGCTCCATTGGCAGATATTAGCGGCCCGGTGACGGTGGCCATCAGCGGTGTTCCTTCGGGATGGGTGTTCAATGCAGGAACCGACAATGGCGACGGCACCTGGACCGTACAGACCAGCGATCCCGGCGCATTAACCGTGACACCCCCAAGCGACTTCGTGGGAGCGTTGGTGCTTGATGTCAACATGAGCTGGAGCAACAGCGACGGCAGCACCGCAAGTGCCTACGTGTTCAACAACGTCGAAGTCTACGCCCCGGGTGCGCCGATCTTCGCCTTGTCCGCTAACGACAACCTGACCGGCTCGTCCGGTGCCGACACCTTCGTCTTCGCCCAACCGATCGGCAACAACCAGATCTTCAATTTCGATGCCGCGGCGGACAAGATCGACTTGGTCGGCTTCACGGGCATCAACGGCTTTGCAGACTTGAGTATCACTAACGACGCCAACGGCAATGCACTGGTCAGCATAAGCTCCGGCCAAACGGTCACTCTCAAAGGTGTCGATGCAGCGGACTTGAGCGAAGCGAACTTCCAGTTCGATGTCGACCCGCTTACCAACAACGCCGGTACCCTCACCATTGCCGACGGCGCGATCATGCCGTTCGGTGGCAGTATCCATAACAGCGGCACCATCGAGCTCGGCTCCGCCGGCAGCGCAACCAGCCTTGAGGTTCTGTTCCGTGGCGCGACCTTGACCGGTGGCGGCCAGGTGCTGCTATCCGACAACGCGCAAAACGTGATTTTCGGCGGCAGCGCCGACACCGTACTGAACAACGTCGACAACCGCATTTCCGGCGCCGGCCAGTTGGGTGCCGGGCAGATGGTGCTGATCAATTCGGGGCTGATCATGGCCAGCGGGCTGAACAGCCTGGTGCTCGACACCGGCACCCACACCATCACCAACAGCGGGGTGCTGGAGTCCACGGGCCCAGGCGGCATGACGGTGGCCAGCACGGTCGAAAACACCGGCCACCTGTGGGCCAATGGTGGTGACCTGCGCCTGCTGGCCGACGTGACCGGCGATGGCAGCGCGACCATCGACGGTAACGCGACCCTGACCTTCTCCGGTGCTGCACACGGGTCCGTCGCCTTCCACGGCGAAGGCGCGGGTACGCTGGTGATCGCACAGGCCGAAACAGCGGGCTCGCTGGCCGGCATCCTCGGCCTTGAGAGCAATGACATGCTGACGTTCGGCAATCTCACTTTCGGCGCCAACACCCAACTCAGCTACAACACCAACGCCTCTGGCGCCGGCGGCCTGCTGACAGTGGACGACGGCGTGCATCGGGCCGAGGTGAACCTGCTGGGGCATTACTCGGCGGAAGACTTCCAGGTCACCGACGGCGGCGCGGCCGGCACTCAAGTCAGTTACCACGGAGAATCCAGCGGCACGCTGGTGGGCACCATGCTCGCAGACACGATCAGTGGCGGCGACGGCAACGACATCATCGTGGGCCGTGGCGGTGCAGACACGCTCAGCGGTGGCGCGGGAGCCGACGTGTTTGCCTACTTCAACGTGAATGAAGGCGGCGACCATATCCTCGACTACAACTACGCCGAAGGGGACAAAATCGACCTCTCCGCACTGCTCAAGGCGAACTTTGTCGCCGGCACCAGCCAGGTGTCGGACTTTGTCCAAGTGGTGCAGACCGGCAACGACATCACCGTGAAGGTGGACCCTGATGGCGCAAGCAATGGCAAGAATTTCGTCGATGTGGCGGTGCTTGACCACACTGGTACGCCTGGACCCGATCTGGTGCGCACCTGGTTCGGGGATTCCGAGCATACGCTGACGGCTTGATCGTGGGCTGGGGTTGAGCAGTTGATGAGAATGGAGACCAGGGAAGGTCGAATATGAATTGCACGATACCAACGTGAAATCCAAGCATGACGCGCCCAGAGGGGGGTGTATGTTCCGATGGATGAGGGAACTTTGGGTGGGATCGGATCTGGTCGAGTTTGAGAGCTCGTTCGGACTGGCGGAATCTGTTGAGCGCCTGAAAGCAGCGACACGGCGCTGGTCTATGTTTGCCTTTTCGCGAGAAGCGGCCGTGGGAACGGTGACGGAGTCTCGCGTTTCGCTTCAACGTGTCATCCCGATGGTACGCAACTCATTCAAGCCACTTTTCGTCGGCCGATTCCAGGTGCGCCAAAACCAGGTCGTGCTAACCGGGCGTTTTGCGCTGCACTGGTCCGTTAAGCTCTTCATGGGCTTCTGGTTCGGGTTTTGTGCGTTCCATACAGCATTGGCATTATTTGCCGCCGTGCCTGCGCCCCACACCACACTCTTGCCGCTGGGGGGGCTTGCAATGATTGCCTGTGGGATTGGCGTGGTGCGGATCTGTATGTGGTTTTCCCGCAACGATCAGGCATGGCTGTCTGACGTCATTCGCACGGCGCTGAGTAATCAGGTCGCGATTGCATCAAAAGGTTTGCCGCCCGATGAGCTTCGGAGCTCCCCAAAGCGGCCACCCACTGTCATCGTGATTGTCACAGCGGTGCTCGCCTTCCAAGGGCTCATGTTCTGCGTTTCTGCCATAACGGATATCCAGCCTTCCCTTGGCGATCCAAGTGGTTCGGTCTTTACACACTATGCAGACGTCAGACTTCGCTATCTTTCCGTAATCTATGGCGCCGTTATGCTCCCGCTGGCTTTCGACGTTTACCGACAGCGCATGTTTGCGTGGCGAATGGGGTTCCTGGCGCTTTTTGGAGGGGCAGCCCTCCAGGCGCTTGGCTTGCTTGCCCGAGAGGATCTTGGCAATGCGCGTCAAACCATAATCTTCTGCGTCGCCTCCCTGGTGATCACCATCGTCTGGGGGTGTTGGTGGTACGCGCAGCGCGTCCATTTTCACGATTGATCGGGAGAGTCGATAGACCGCCTCTCACGCCCTCCTGTGGAGGACTGGCAGCTAAGCTTGATATGACACGACAGTTATGAAAAAGCCCCGCCAGATAACAATCTGAGCAGGGCTTTTCTTTGCTTAAAGCATACCTGTTGCACCCACCTAGCACCCATGAGGGTTAAGCAGAGAAACGAAGAAACGCTGTAGGCCTTGAATTATATGGTGTCCCAGGGCAGGTTCGAACTGCCAACCTTCCCCTTAGGAGGGTCAATTTAAACGCCGACCCGCCTGACAAAGCCCCGTAACTGCTGGGCTTTTCGTCCGGTTGCGTCCATAAAAACGGCCCCGTATAGTTCTTTTTGCTGCCACGGTGCTGTCACGGAGCTGTATTGCTTGAAAACGAAGATCACCCAAAAGCTCATCAACAGCCTGCCCATTGAGCCGAAGGCTTACCGCGTGCATGACACTGTACAGCCCGGCTTGTTCATCCGCGTGCTGCCGAGTGGGCATAAATCCTACATGGTGACCTGGGGTCGCAACAAGAATGCCACCCTCGGCCGCGTCGGAGTGGTGACGCTTGATCAGGCGCGCACCGAAGCCGCCCAGTATCTGGCCGATGCGCACGCCCACGGGGAGCCGCTAGCTGTCGCACAGGGACGGAAAGGTGCCGCCCTCCCCTCGTTGCGCCAGTTCATCGACGACACCTATATGCCCTGGTTCAAGGCGCACCACAAAGGGCATGAGAAAACCCTGCACACGCTCGATAACAACTTCGAGGCGATCATGCGCCAGCGTCTCGACTCAATCACTGGTCGGGATCTTGACCAGATCCGCACCGGTTGGATGCAGGCCGGCAACAAGCCATCGACGGTCAACCGCAAAATGGGCTCCATCAGCGGCGTCTTCAGTAGAGCTGTTGAGTGGGAGTACATCGACGCCCACCCGATGGAGAGGCTCAAAGCCCTCAAGGTCGACTCCATGGGGCTGGTCCGCTATCTGGATGCCGACGAGACCAAGCGACTGCGCGAAGCACTAGACGCGCGTCAAGACGAGGCGCGGGCCGAGCGCGAGACGGCGAACAAGTGGCGAGCAGACCGCGGCAAAGAGTTGATGCCGAGCTTGCTGAAATTGCCCTTCACCGACCACCTGAAGCCCATGGTGCTGGTGTCGCTGAATACCGGCATGAGGCGCGGCGAACTGTTCGACCTGAAATGGTCAGCGGTGAACTTCCAAACGAAGACGATCACCGCCGCCGGCGCCACCACCAAAACGAGCGACACACGGCATATCCCAATGAACAGGGAAACCTTCGGCGTACTGGAGGATTGGAAAAAGCAGGTAGGTAAGTCTCGGTACGTTTTCCCGAGTCAGGCCGGCGGCCGCCTAGAGGACGTTAAAAGCGCCTGGCTCAATCTACTGGAGCGCGCCAAGATCGAGGGCTTCCGATGGCACGATATGCGACACGACTTCGCGTCACGCCTGGTAATGGTCGGTGTACCGCTCAACACAGTGCGGGATTTGTTGGGGCACGCCGATATCAAGATGACGCTTCGATATGCTCACCTGGCCCCTGGCACGAAGGCTGCTGCTGTTGATTTACTTTAAAAGGGCGGCTCGAAAGGAACGATCGTCCTACTCTCTTTGTTATCTTCTACATGATCCAGAAGATTAGTCCACCAGCGCCGAAGATTCTGCCGATCAATCCGCCCCACCCCTGGAACTTCCCAGTAAGTTTCCATATCGCGAGAGTCAGCAACGACAAAGAACTTAGAGGCCTTGATGGTCTCCCAAATTCGCTGCTCCTCGTACGTGATCAACGATGGCAAATAATGACAAAGTTGAACAAACCGCTCGCTTTCGTCCGTTGACCATATTTCGCTCACCGCGCTGAGAAGCGACATAGGGTGTGCCTCGCCTCCAGATACAAACGGCGCGTCGAGATCGAAAGCTATCTCCTCAATCGCAGCTTCTACTACTCCGGTGATTGATTGGCGGCGAATGCGAGAGATCAGCTCAATCATTAGCTTAACCTTGGGATCGAGACGAAGTGTCAACGTCTCCGTCTTCCGTGCGCCTTGGCTGGGCTTGTTCTTCGCCATCTCTTAAGCCTCTGTCAATTTATGCGTAAATCGAATCGTACATATTGCGTCCGGATAAGTCCATGCGCTCACACCCATCCAGTGATTGCAGTTGACGTGCACGATTCACAGCAATAGGATTGCCGCAGACCTTGGCACCGGTGACCGGGGTATCGGAGATAAACCATGGAACAAGCTCAGCAACAAATGGCACCGCTGTCGGTGAGCGTCGAAGAATCCGCACGCATTTTGGGGATCTCGCGTTCAGCTACTTACGAGCTCATCGCTCAAGGCGAAATCAAGACGTTCAAGATTGGTCGGCGCCGCCTAGCGTTGGCATCCGAACTGAAGGCATTCATTGAGCGCGCAGCTAGGGAAGGCGCACGGTGAATCACAAAAATAATCAGGAGGAAGTATTGCGCAGGAATGCGCTAGAGATTGCCAAGGCGGTGCTCGAACACCGCCTTAGCGAGAACACACTGGCTAGCACCAACGTGAAGGGCAAACTATGACACGCCATTCTTCTACCGAGCAAGACCGCAAGATGATCGAGGCGCTGAGAAACGGCCCGGTATCGACCATTGAAGCTGCCAAAAATCTGGATATTGTCCAGCCACCAAACACGATCCGCCGCCTCAGGAAAAAGGGGCATGAGATCCGCACCTACTGGACGCATCAGTCCACTGAGCCAGGCCGGCCACCTCATCGCGTGGCCAAATACATCCTCATGCGCGAAGCGTCGTAATCCAAGATCGCGGAGATGCCCTCAATGCTGAGGGCGTTTCTGCGCCTGCCTGTGAGCGGCCGTATGGCGACAAAAAGAAAGGGGTTTAAACCCAAGGCCAAACCGTTTGCCATGATGCTGTGGCAGATGGGGCAGTCTGCCCCCTATCGTGCGCTGAGCTTCACCGCCAGGGGGGTTCTGATGGAGCTGCACATGCAGTACAACGGGAATAACAACGGTGACCTGTCAGCCACAAGAACAATGGCGAAAGAGTGGGGGGTGAGCTCTCCGAACATTTTGCAAAAGGCGCTGACTGATCTCTTGAATGGAGGGTGGATCATCCAAACCCGAAGCAGTGTTTTCTCCCGGCACGGCTCGCGGTGCGCGCTGTACGCGCTTTCCTGGTATTCGATTGACGATTGCCCAGGCAAAGAACTCGAAATATCCCCAACTAGCGCCCCGCCGAGAACGGTCCGAGATCTGACAAATTCGATTTGATCCGGTATCAAATCAATACACAGAGCGGTATCGAATCAATACACGTAGAAAAACCAACAGTACCGTTCCGTCCGGTTATGTTCAGAAATTAACCCATCGTGTATTGATTCAATACCACTAAATCAATTCTTCCTGTATCGAATCAATACACCCTTATAAATATCTACCATACCAGTCTGCCAAAACAGGCATTGCCCATCCGCGCCGGTGGGCCAAATGTAAGAAGGCACCACCCTGTTGTGGGGTAGTGCCCTGGTTACTACGGAGTTTTCGTGGTTGTCAGTCAGCGTCTGTGGGAGCGAACGGCTCGGCACCATCACGCAGTGCACGAAGCCCAATTACCGCCGCCCGGGCCACGCGATCAATGAATCCAGTTTCTAGGCTTGTGCACCGCCCACCCATTCCCACAATTGCGAATTGGATGGCGTGGAACGCTTCGGTTTCATCATGGGAGGCCAGCTCAAAGACTTCACCATCGAAACAGGCGATACCCTTTGCCCAGTCCGCCGGCGCTCCGCGGTTATACAGGGGCCAATTGATCAGCCGTCCTCCGTCGTCACGCTTCGTAAAGCTCAGGTCATCACGGCTTTTGATTTGCCCGATCATTTGGCCACCTCCGCGGTGTCCAGAGCGTCCTGCATCTTCTCGACTTCGCAGTCGACATAGTTCGCCCAGTCATAACCCAGGAAGCCGCCAAGGTTGGCCAGCTCCTCGATATCGTGCGACTTACCATGCTTCATGTCCTTGATGATGGAGTTGAACAACACCCGCATGTGATTGATGCGTTCGTGGGTGGCGCGCAGCAGGTCGAGCGCGTCGTCGGCGATGTTGGCAGGCGTCTGGCTCATTGCGCGCCCCCTACGAGAGTCGTGTTCCCTTGGCCTTTCAGTGTGTTACTGGTAATTTGGTAAAGTTGCATGACGTATACCTTCAAGTGGCGTCGTGTGGCAGCCAGGCCGCTGTTGACGCAGCGGCTTGGCACCTTTCCTAAATTGGCTGAATCCTCAGCCGATAAAAAGCACCCAAATCAAGGGTGTTTGCTTCGCCGGATATCGTCCACAAGTTCCGGATCCATGCTTTCTGTTTCGCTAATCCATCCTGCCGCCCAGCTTAGAGGGTGCATGGCACCCATGGGCTCACAAGGCTCACCATTGGCAGCTGCGCGCCTGCCCGCGTCCTCAGCTTCGGTATGAATCCACAACGTCCTCTGCGTGAACCCGGCCTCTCGCTGCCGCTCGCGGAACAGTCGCTGCCTTTCAGCTAGGCCTTTGGGTTTCTTCTCGTCAGTCATATTTCCTCCGGTAATCACAATGCGTTACCCGTAACGAATCAACACTATAAGAACCCGTTACGGGTAACGCAACAAGAGATTGCAAAAAAATGCGCATTCCTCTCGTTGACTGATGCCCCGAACGTGGCGGAAGCTGTCTCCTTGCACGAAAATAGATGCCTGTTCCAGCGGCAAAAGAAGCCTACTGAGCCTCTGCCGTTTTAATAATCAACTTTTGCGTATAGGGATATTGGGGAATTTATGTCTTTTCTAGGTGTTGACCAAAAGGTCTTTGACGCATTTCGATCAGAAGTTGAGAAAGGTTTCGACGCCCTTCGACAAGAAATAAAAACAAAGGCAACTGACTCGGAAGAAATTGCCAGCAACGCCGCAAAAAATGCCAAAGCGATTGAAGAAAAAATAATCGCGACAAAATCAAGTATCGACACCGCGTTAACAGAGCTCACCGCACTCAACGTCGACGCTAAGGCTGAGCTTGTCAAAATACGAATGATTAGAGACTCCGTAGAGCAAGACAAAGCACTAACTCAGTCAATCGTAACAGCCAGCCAAACAGCATATGCAGAGCTTTTAAAAGCTAAAGATCAGGCTGAAGCACAGGCCACCGACATTACATCAAACTACACGATAATAAAATCAGCACTGAGCGAAAGTGCACAACTTCCAGAACAAGTAGAGCTTATTAATAAACTTTTGGAAAACTCCAAAAGAATCAGCGAAAACATTGACAGCCTACTTACACACTCAATAAAGAGAAAAGCCGATATAGATGAATTACACGCAGAAATTCTTGGAGTAGAAATAAAAGCCGCCGACGGCACTGTAGAGCGAGTAGACGGACTAGTAGACGAGTTAAAGACTTCTTACGACGGAGTTGCAAACCAAGCAGTCGAGCTTAACGAAACAATCCAAAATCTAACATCAACTATAACTGACAAGCATGAAAAACAACTGAAGACCGAGAATGAAAAATTTGAAAAGTTGGTTTCAGAGTCAAAAGATAGAATTCTAGCGATCAACAATCAGCTGACCGGATTGCTGCCTGGCGCAATGGCCGAAGGTTTAAGTGCCGCGTATGAAAAAAAGAAAGAAGACGAGATAGTCTCTCAAGAAAAATACGAGAAAAGCTTTGCCATTGCAATCGGATTAATGGTAACAGTTTCATTGATCCCTTTCTTCGTTGATATTTACCTTCTTGGTTGGAGGGGCTCAGATCTCGTGCAGGTGATAAAGGACACGCCAAGCCTGATCATCTCCATTTTTCCTCTATACTTTCCCGTATTATGGCTTGCATACTCATCAAACAAGAAACTTAACTTATCCAAACGACTAATTGAAGAATATACACACAAGGCGGTCCTTGGAAAAACCTTTTCCGGCCTATCAAACCAAATTGAATCGCTACCTCGCGAGAGTTTGGTTCGAGATGAACTTAGAACAAGACTTCTCTTTAATCTGCTCCAAGTCAGCTCTGAGAATCCTGGAAAGCTCATTACTGACTACAACAAATCAGATCACCCTTTAATGGACGCACTTGAAAATAGCGCAAAGCTTTCTGACTCGATGGACGCCCTATCTAAAATTCCAGGTTTCTCGGCGATATCAAAAAAGCTAGCTGAAACTTCAGAACGGATTCTCAAGGCAGAAACTCAAAAGGTCGAAAACGGGCTTGCAGCGCAAGAAGCGATGGAATCTCCACAAACAAAGACAACTGCATAGAATGCGAGCGCAAGGGTCGGATCTCAAATCTGACCCTTCTGGACTTCAAATCCGAAAGCCTGATAGTCCAAAACTGGACCATCGTCGGTGTACTCAGATCTGAGCACACCTGGTGCACGGACGGGATGCGAGCAAAACTCCGTGCATCTGGCTAATGCACTCAGGTTTGAGGAGATCTCCGCGGTATCCCTTAATCAAGCAGATGGCACATCTACCAGAGGAAAACCCTGCAAAATCCAATTTCCGCAGTGGAATATCTCAAAGCTAGACGATTTGCTCTCAGTGAGACGGGCACGCGCGATCGGCTAAGTTCTCAACCGATTGGCCGGCACCTGCAGGTTGGAACAGGTTTGAATTCGAAGCCTTGGCGTTCGCAGCAAAGCGGGTAGGAGCTGCTACTCTCCCAGCTTCGCCAATCGCTAGGAGCAAGTAAATGGCACGCCCAACATTCAACTGGGACGCATACGCCGCGAAAGCAAAGTTTGATGAGTTGCGCGATCTCACGGTCGTTGATGGTCGACTTCCAACGATGTACAACCCTGATCGAACAGAGGTCTACCTCTCTTCGCAGGATATCTCCGTCAACGTGGATGATCTCGAGGAGATTCAGGCACTCCTGGAGGAGGTAAAGCGAAGCTTTTTCACCACGCTCAATCATCAAGAACACAGCTATAAAAAGCTCCATGAGCTCGAAACGGATTACGAGTTGCTTGCAAATCTATTAAGCAACCTTGAAAGCCCGCCAGAACACTACGGCATCCGCCTCCCCAACCAGCCACGAGATAAGTAATCGCTAGCTGCGACACGTTTTCAAAATTCGCAAAACGTGTCGCGCGCTCCACTTCTTAGCGGATCTTCCTTGCGTAGCCTTTCCTAACTACACGCGAGATGTAGCTATTTAGCCCTCTACCGGCTCTCGCCAATCGATGCATTTCCGAGATAGGTCCAGATCCTGCACTTTGATTTGTGTACAGGTATTGCGACCGGTCATTGAACTCAACCGTGATAGATCCGTTCCCTATCTCAAATGCGGCCACATTTGAGTCACCTCCCAGATTCCCATAGCGTTCCATCGTCGTTCCTTTGAGCAAGAAGTTCATCGGCAGGCCAACCATTTGTCCTGCACTCATGACGCTAGCCCAGGATCTCTGCATACCCAAATAATGGACTGAATAACGTCGACGCTTTCGTCGCAAACCATCCCTGCCACTCTTCGAGTTCACATGGAGGGATGCAATGAACAACACACTGATCGCCGGCTTACTCAATGCACAGACTCAAAACCAGATCGCTCTGGGTGCCGCAGTGGAGGAGCTCTCCAATTGGGTAGAGCAGCGCGGTTCCGCCGACGTAGCTGAAAACGTGCGCGGGGCGCTTTCGACGCTGATTAGAACCTTGACTTCATAAGGCAGGGAATTGCAGAGCTGACCGTTTCAGGCTGAACCGTCGACCCAGAACGGGCACACCAGAGTTCGCAGAGGTTTTCGACAAGCGCGCGAAAAGCCGGCAAGATGATGCCATATCAATAGCTACCCACTTGCCTTGTGGGTCACGTGCCTGGAGGGCATATGAAGGGACTCTTTCCGCAATACGATCATTCAAGTACCGTGAATTTTGAAGAAACGTGGAAAAATGCATTATTTGTGTTCGACACAAATGTTTTATTAAATCTATATCGATATCAAGAAAGCACTCGAGAAGAACTTCTAAATGTTATTGAAAAACTGGCAGACCGAGTATGGCTACCGCACCATGTAGCGCTGGAGTTTCAAAAAAATCGACTCACTGTAATCGCGGGTCAAGGCAGGCGCTTTACGGACATTCGGAAAGTAATTGAAAATGCGAAAGCAAATCTCTCAAAAGACATTCACAGTCTACAACTAAAACAGAGGCACGCTCTCATCAATCCAGAGCCATTGATCAGTGGTTTCGAAAAACTGACAGAAAGCTTCCTGAGAGAGCTCGAAGAACTACAGAAATCCCAACAAACTCTGACAGCCCGCGACCCCCTAAAAGAACGCATTGAGGAGTTATTCAATAAGAAAGTCGGCCCCGCCTATCTAGATCAAGAGGAAATCAACAAAAAAAACAAAGAAGCAGAAGAAAGATATAAAAATAAGTTTCCACCGGGCTACAAAGATGACGGCAAAGACAAAGATTCACCAGATGAATTTCTTCACAACGGGCTAATTTATAAAAGGAAATATGGAGACTATTTCGTATGGACTCAACTATTAGCAATGGCAGCTACATACCCGAACAAGAAAGTAATCTTCATCACAGATGACTCTAAAGAGGACTGGTGGACTCATGTGGAGCTAGATGGTACAAAAACCACTGGCCCACGAGTAGAACTCGTAGACGAAGCGCTCAGAATTGGAAAGCTAGAAACCTTTCTGATGTATAAGCCAGAAGGCTTTTTAAAGTATTCAAAAAAATTCCTTGCTGCCAGTGTATCGGAAGAGACACTGAGTGAAGTTCATGACGTTTCACAGGCCAATAGAAAACAAAGTTTAGGCGAGGCACTTCTAGCGTACAAAGCTATCACAAGCGCAATTCTTAATTTCGCTCTCACCAAGCATAATACTGCCTTTATTATCGACGACGGGTATGCTGACATTCTGGGCGTTGACGATAATTCGCTCCATGCCTATGACATAAAAATATTCCGTGCACCAAGAATCGACGCTTACGAACAAGCTTTAAATCGAGCAAAAAAAAACCTCCTCACACGCGACCTCAAATCATTCACACTGATATTTATTGTGGAAACTAAAGAAGCAGCCGAGAAGACATTAGAAATCCTCCGAACAATCAATATGCCTAATGCGCCAGACAACCTATTTATCTGTCTAGGGCAAACTATAAATATTGGCTCATCTGACACGTTCATCCCAATACGAGAGCTTCGATATAATGAGCTAAAAATCTAGCCACCCACCTGACAGCAGGCTAGAACAGGCGCATTCAATTGTGATCCTGGCTCACATTTGAGCCATCCGGACCGAAGTGGGACTTTCTCACTTTGCCTCGGTCAGCTCCGCGACACGTTTTCATAATTCACCAAACGTGTCGCGACACCTGCCCTACCGAAATGGGAGGCCAGGTTGTCGTCCAGAAATCGGAAATCAAGCCCACGTGCCCTAACCGACCTTTTACGATCGTTTCGTAACCTCCTACTTTGCCTACATCCTCAAATTGAAGAAGTGCTGAGCTGAAAACTCAGCCCTGTATCACTTTGCCTATTTTCGACTTACTGCAACAAAATACCCCTCCTCGACCCGCTGAAAACCAACTATTTCAGTCCCGTTTAATCCGGTTATGTGTAGCACCTTAGGTGCACTCAAAAAACACTGGATATAAGACCATATCATGCCTA
Source organism: Pseudomonas sp. B21-019 (assembly GCF_024749225.1). Taxonomy (NCBI): domain Bacteria; kingdom Pseudomonadati; phylum Pseudomonadota; class Gammaproteobacteria; order Pseudomonadales; family Pseudomonadaceae; genus Pseudomonas; species Pseudomonas sp. B21-019. The sequence continues at coordinate 1,506,793 of NZ_CP087193.1, read as the reverse complement.
ATGTGGGTTTGAAGCCAATTCAAATCCACTCGAGGCCATCCCATGAACACAGCCAAGACCGCTCGAGGTCGACAACACAAACCGACTCGCTCAGAGGTAGCCGCTGCCTGGGGTCGCCTGCGCGACGCTGCCAGCGAAGGAAGCATCCAGGCATCCGCCCTCCTCATCGCGCTTGCGGAAAACAAACCGGTCATTGCCATGGAATCGCCCGCCGCATGACTGAGCGCGACAAGAGCGGGAAATGGAAGCCTGGGCAATCAGGCAACCCAGGCGGACGCTCTGGGCAAACACAGGAGCTTCGCGCTCGACTTGCCGAGGGTGCGGACACCGTTACAAAGAAGGTGCTCGCAGCTGCCAAGAAGGGCGATATGCAGGCCTGTCGATTGATCCTTGAGCGCCTTGTCCCGCCAATTAAACCGACCTCCGAGCCGGTGCAATTCGAACTCGACGACACGGACCTACCGAGTGCAGCCAAATCAATCATGCGTGCCGTCGCCGGCGGACAACTCGCGCCCGACCAGGGCAAGTCGCTCATCGAAGGCTTGGGCGCCGTCGCCCGGGTGATCGAGGTCGCCGAGCTTCAGAAGGCCGTCGAAGAACTCCGCACGCAAATGGAGGGAATGCAGCAATGAGCATCAAGTCATTGAAAGCAGAACTGCAAAGGATCGCCCAGAAGATCGGCGCCGCAGATGAAACGGTAGTGCTGATCGTGCTTGCGGTGATCCGAGCGAATACCAGAGAGATCCAAGCGGAAGAAGACTTTCCGAAAACCGCTGGGCACCAAGTCGACTATCGAATTCAGGGACAAAACGTATCGTTTTTCTTTCCCTTCGCAGAAATGGATAGCGACCAGGGTGAGCAAATGGCGAAGGCCATCATTCTCCATACCCGGCAGACAGAACGGGCCGGCCGGACACCTCAAGTCGGCGTACTCAATATGCGCGTCGCGCCCGAGGAAGGGGCTTGGATCGTTACGTGGCCTCCTGAAGGGGTCACGGTTGAGCAGCACGCTGCAGAGCAATACCAGCGGATCGTGGAGGCGCGCAATGAACATCCGTAACCAAATCGCCCGCCTAAAGCAGACCGCCGGCAACTCCCAATTTAGCAACGACGTTCGGCAGATCAGTGAGCTGATGGACGAGTTGAGCGCCGAAGCTGGCGGCAGTAGCACCGCTACTGGGGAGACGTCTCTCCTCGAAATTCTCAACGTCTCTACGTCCTCCGACCGCCCTACTCCAATCCCAAACAATCCGAAGGTAACGCAATGAAAATCGGCAAACGCTCAGTTCTCAAGGTCGGCCTGGCCAACCTCCATTACTCCGAATACAAGCACTCTCGTATTGAGGCTCACACCTTCTCTATCCAGCGTCCGGACGGAACCAAAGGTGTATGGCAAGCCGGCGGCTTGATGAAGTCCGCTCGTCAACTTCAAACACTCGCGCTGGAGACATTCAAAGACTTCGGTGAAGAGATCGTCTCGATCCGGGAAAACAAAGATTTCAACTCGTCCGCGATCGAGCGTTTGAGCAAAGAGAGAATCGCAGGTGTGACAGACACCCTCCTTCCCGCAATGCAGTCGGTCGCGAAGGATATGCTCACGCTGGCCGAGACCGTCACGCAAGGCTTCTCGCCTGTCGCACCGCGCGCCAGTAACGACATCGCGGGCTTTCTCGCAGACCAAGAGTTGAGAGCTCTTGTACGAGGCCTCAGCTCGGATGAGCGCCGCAACCTCATGTCCGAAGCTCGCCAAGGTGGTCACCCCGATATCGTCGAAGCAGTGTTGAGAGCAAACCCGATGCTCTCTGGCCTCAACTCTGAATCAGCAGCGAGTCTTTCCCGAGCGGGCATCGCCGCCTCCCGCGCAGATGACATTGAGGCTCTTCGTCAAATGCTGGCCGTCTATGACGATGTGCTTGCTACCACTTCGCAGGTCGGCGTATCGCTCAGTGGAATGGTTGCGAACTCAACTGGCTATGCAGGTCGATTCGAAAAATGGCGATCCGGCTGTGAAGGTTCGGAAGCTCTGCGCGCCTGGCTGGACAAGATCCCGGCCCGAGGAAAACCAAAAGCAGCAGCGGAAGAATCCGAAGCCGCGTGAGCGGTTCGGCTTGCGGCCGTCACAGTGCGGCCGCCAACTGGGAGCTAATACCTTGACCACCTACCAAGAGCGCTTCGCTGAGGCGTGCAAGACAAACTGCTTTGCGTCGTACCCACTCAAACAAGGTCCTGACTCCGGTTACGTAGTGTGGGATGTCCAGCACGTCCGCGACGGCCAGAAGGTGACCATTGACGGGCCGTTCTTCACCGAGGACGAAGCCCGGGTGTCAGCCGATCTTCTGCGCGGCACCTTCCGCGGTGCCAGGGCCTACCAGGGGATCTATGACCGGATTTGGAACTACGACCCACGCCACGAACAGGTGACCGTCGACCAGGCGCATATGTCGCGCTCGCTGCTCGCCATCCGACTGGGTGTTTCGGTACCCAACAACAGCGCCCAGGGCGCCAAGGAGTAGACCATGGCTATGGCCACCAACTACGGCGCCAAAACCCGAATCCTGCTGGGCGGCTCGGCCGGCAAGCTGTTTGGGCGCGAACACATTTACGAGCTTTCCACCGGCGACACGCGGGAGGCTGTGAAAGCGATCGACGTCAATCACCCTGGGTTTGCGAAGTACTTGGCTGACGCAAAAATGAAGGGACTGGAGTTCGCGGTGTTCCGCAACCGAAAGAACATCGGCGAACAGGAGCTGAAGATGGGCGGAGCAAAGGAGATCCGCATCGTGCCGGTGATCGCCGGCAGCAAGCGCGCCGGTCTGCTGCAAACAATCCTCGGTGTCGCCCTAATCGTCATGAGCCCCTTTACGAATGGTGCAACGTTGGCGCCGGGTATCGCCCTGGCAGCGGGCGGCGTGATCCAGATGCTCAGCCCACAGGCAACCGGCCTGAAGCAGAGCACCTCCCCCGAAAACGCCCCGTCGTATGCCTTCGGTAGCGCCAAGAACACCACGGCCAGCGGCAACCCGGTGCCGATCTGCATCGGCCATCGCCGGTGGGGTGGAATGATCATTTCGGCGTCGATCTACGCCGAAGACAAGATCTAATCCACCTAGTGTAAAGTCAGCGCTCCAAACATCGAGGACGCATCATGCACAGGATTTTGCCAGCTACTGCAGCCATTGCGCTGATTGCTGGGTGCTCAAGCACCCCCATGGATTCTGGATCCGCCAAGCGAGTACCAGCCGATCGCGTCTACGCCTATCAGACTCAGGTGCCAGGCAGTGCGACGCTTGTTGTCAGTCGTGACAATGGATTCTGGGCGTCTGGTGGATGCTTCGCTACCCTGCTCATTGATGGGAAGAGAGCGGCCCGCCTGGATACTGGAGAGGTGGCAAAATTCCACATCAAGCCAGGTCGACATATCGTCGGCATCAGCGGTGATGAGGACGGAAGCGGCCTGTGCGCGATGCAGATCGGCCAGCCGGTAAAAGAGACTGCAACCGAAGTTGTCGCCGGTGAAGTGCAGAAGTACCGGATATCTGGCACTCAGAACGGCACGGATATACGCCCAAGCTCGATTTAATCAGAAGCGATCAACCCTCGCCGTCGGCCGTAGATATCGTGAGTGCAGACGGATCCTCTCCAGCTACAGCCTTAAGAAACTCACGCACAGTCAGGCGCGCCAAAGCAAATTCTCCTTTGGCTTGGCCGGCGACCAAAGAACGGCAGGCAGCCATCGTCGCAAGATAGAAAACGGAGCGGCCATGATTTAGAAAAACATGCGCTCGAGATAGCTTCCATTTATCCAGCATCGTCCCTCGCATGAACCACTCCATCCGATAAAAGTCGCGCCCTCCGATCTCTACTCGGTTGGTCTCACTGAAGTTGAGGCACGACGCAAAGTTGAATGAAAGCGCCGAAGTCCTTCCCATGTTCAAAAGCCAGAACATTCTATTTTCCTTGGAATAGAACGCCTCTCTGGCTGATCGCTCCTCTTCTGAGATAGGAGAGTGTTGCAGCTCCAAGACAACCCCTGCCCCTTCGGGTCGCGGACATAGAACATCAGCCCTATGGATTTCCTTGGTCTCTGGGTCTCGCATGAACACTTCACAGAAGCGAGGGCTGAAGAAGCCTTTCCAACCCAGATGCCATTCTCCCTCAGGCTCGCTCCACGGATCGCAGTCACCATTGTCATGACGCCAATGCGCAGCCTTGAATTGCGGAATTACGGCCCTAAGCGTGCCGCCGCACCCGACGCAGATGGTTTGCTCTCCTTTTGCCTGCGGAGGCCTCTTTTCACCTTCGATCATCGCTGAAATCATTCCGCACTCCATGATGGCAAGTAGCGACCATGCTATGCCTCCTCTGATGCCACCTCAATGTGCTCTTTTCCGGTATGCCTATCCAGATACAGGCAGATTTTGCCTTTTTCAGCCTTTCCGCTTGATAAGTAACACCCAAAGTGCAACAGTATTAGTTGAACACCCTAACTGATACAGGCACCCCATCATGTTCATCCGCGCATACCTCAGAGCATCAACAGAAGAGCAAGACGCCGGCCGCGCCAGGGCTTCGCTTGAGCAGTTCGCCACCGACCACAACAAGGTAATTGCGAGCGAGTACCTGGAGAACGCCAGCGGCGCCACGGCGGACCGGCCTGAGCTGTTGCGCCTGCTCAAGGATGCGCGCAAGGGTGACGTGCTGCTGGTTGAGTCGATAGACCGCCTCTCACGCCTTCCTGTAGAGGATTGGCAAAAGCTCAAGGCTGCTATCGACTCCAAGGGGTTGCGCATCGTCGCGCTTGATCTGCCAACTAGCCACCAGGGGATGCAGGACACAAAGGGGGACGAATTCACCGGCCGGATGCTGGGAGCAATCAACTCGACGCTCGTGGAAATGATGGCGGCCATTGCGCGCAAGGACTACGAACAGCGTCGCGAGCGTCAAGCGCAAGGTATTGAGAAGGCTAAAGCTGCTGGCAAGTACCAAGGCCGACCAGTCGATGAGGATCTGCATAAGCGGGTGCGTGAGCTGCTGTCCGCCGGCCTGGGCATACGCGCTATCTCCAGGCACGCCGACTGCTCAACCACTACGGTGTTGCGGATCAAGAATTTGTCTGATCTGGCTTCCTAAGGTCCGACTGCGGAAGCCAGTCACCTTCGTAGTCTCTAATCTTTTGAGCGCAACGGTTTCGGACTGGCGGTGATTTGATTAGGGAGAGTTCAATCTCTGCGTGCCCAACTAGCTCTGCAGCTTCGGAGAGAAAATCTGAATATCTTTCGGATGCGGCCCAGCGAAGATAGGTTTCCGCTCGATCTGCGCGCCTTTGATCGCTGTCAGCTGTAATCAAAGAAATACTGCTCTTAAACCGGTATCGCCCCAGCTCGGTATAGCCCTGGCCGAACAAATACGATGCGAACCCCCGGCTATGTATCCCTCTGATGTAGTTGCTAGGTGATTTCTCAAAGCTGTTTTCCCAGTAGTGACAGGCCAACTCGTGATCACCTACCGTTCCCAATGCCTGCGCTACAAGGGAAAGCTCCGAATGCGAAACGTGGTCGGGAATTTGCTCTATCAAATACCTTGCCTGACCTACAAGGAATAACCTTTGGTCATTGTAGAAGCCAAACATCGCACGCTGATCAGGAGTCAACCGCTCTTTAGCGGTTTCGATCCGGTACTTTCTCGATTCAGCTGCTACGGCGTTTAGGCGGGCTAGAACGTCCGTGAGCTGTGACCTGATAGTGCGATTATTTTCCCCACTCTTCATCAGAAGCGTTATCAATGAAAGCACCAGACCTGCTACGCCTGCCGTTGCAGCGGCGATGACCGCGTAATCCCTAAGCTCCATAGACAGGTCCTTACTGGGCACATAGCCCTACCCAAGACATAAACGTAAAAAAAGCCCCGCCAGGCACTTGGAGGGGCTTTCATTTTTGCTTGCTGCTGCCACCCTGCTGTCACAGTCGTTTCTAGCGTAAGGTCATTTAGGCTGCAAGCACTGAATTATATGGTGTCCCAGGGCAGGTTCGAACTGCCAACCTTCCCCTTAGGAGGGGGATGCTCTATCCAATTGAGCTACTGAGACACAAGTCGCGTGCAAGAAATGCGCGGCGATGGACGGCGTGCATGTTAACGGGCAGGCCCGCTTTTGTCATGTCGTCCGTAGGGCTTTTTAAGTGTAGGCAGACGCCCCGCGGTAGCGTGGCTTTGTTTACCGTGCAAATTGCATCACCGCAAAATGCCATCATTGCAAAATGCAATGCCGGCCTTTGGTGAAAATATCTTAAATCGTTGTTTTTAAAGAATTTAATAGCCGTTAAACTTTTGGCATGCGGGCTGCTTCGACTGTTCTCAAAGAACAAAGGAGATCAGCCCCATGAACAGCGCTCTTTTAGTCGCGAATGCAGTCGCCCTGGCGGTTCTGTTGGGTTTTCAGTTCTTCCCCGAAAACGACGCTGCGATGGTTGCCCAACGCACGCCCCATTACCTGCAGCTGCAAAAAGCGCCTCAATGGGCAGTCACGAGCGATCAACGCAGTTTTGTCAGCCAAGAGGTGAGCCAGGAGAGTCTTCAACCGCGCACGCAGTCTTTTGAACGCTTGGTATTTTGAACCACCTCATCAGGAGCACAGCATGTCCAAATCAGCCGCAGGGTTTCTCATCCTCGCTCTACTGAGTGGCATCCTTCATCTGTCATTAGTCCAGGACACGATCGTCACCCTGCCCCTGATTGCCTGCGGCGTGTTCAGTGCGCTGTTCGTGCTGGCGCTGATCGCCGGGCGCAAGATCAAGTTCGATCCGGTTCTGCGTTGACGCTCAGCAACTCCAGAAGACTGGCAACGGTGACCGTAAGGTCGCCGGAGTTATCGAGTCGACGGATCTGCGTATCACCGATTGTATCGTCAGCCGTGAACAGCGCATTGCGGCGCAGTCTCGCTTCAATTTCTGCCGGGCTTTCACGCCCCCGCCGTAGCAGGCGCTCTCGCAGAACTTCATCCTTGACCGTCAACAGCACCGGTAACAGCGTGGGATAGCGCTGTTGCGCTTCTGTCAGGTGGCCGCGCGAAGCATTGATCAGCACATCGCGTCCTTCCTTGAGCCACTGGTCTATCCGCACAGGAATACCGTAATCGAGCCCATTGGCCTGCCACGAAAGCGCGAAATCCCCATTGTTTCTGCGTCGCTCGAACTCTTCGCGGGACACCTCAATGGCGTCTTCGCCGACGGACTCAGCCGAGCGCGTAATAACCCGCCGCACGACTTCACAATTGCGTACCCGCAACGGCCCGCGAGCGGCTTCAATGAGGCTGTCCTTGCCGGATCCCGAAGGCCCCATTAAATAAATCAGCCTGCCATCCATCCTGAAATCACCCCATACCGTCCGTCTGCCCTAGTAAATCGGCCATTTGCCACTATCCTGTTAAGGTAAGGAACAAGGATCGAATCCGCATAGCATGCACCTTCAGGCGTCTTCGGGCATCACCTGTCGGGCAAGAGGACGCGGTCAGCGATACGGACTCATGGAATGTTTTCAAACCAGTCCGCATTTCTGATAATAGGTGCTGGCATTAAGCCTTTACCCGGATCAATATTTGTCACAGAATTGACGCCAATGATCTGGCTAATTTGAGGCATGATGCGCGCCTCTATCAATTCAGGTTGAACATTTGGTCGGAGTGCTTGTCCTATCTGACATCCTGCGGCCTATCCCGAGAACCGCTCCCCTGAACTAACCGGTTAAATATATGCGCCCATTGAAACAGGCAATTTATTCCAGCCGTACGGCTGACAAGTTCGTCGTACGTCTGCCAGACGGAATGCGTGAACGCATTGCCGAGGTGGCTCGCAATCATCATCGCAGCATGAATTCTGAAATCATCGCGCGCCTTGAGCAGAGTCTTATTCAGGAAGGCGCGTTGGGCGAAGAATTGAGCATGCGCCTGGACAGCCCCGAGCTGTCATTGCACGAACGCGAACTGCTGCAACGCTTCCGCCAACTCTCCCACCGCCAGCAAAACGCTCTGGTTTCGCTGATCGCCCATGACGCCGAAATGGCTGCAGACGCTTCCTGATTCATCCCGAAAGCTCAAGCCAGCGTAATTGCTGGCTTTTTTTTTGCCTGAAATTCGGCCCCAAAAAAACCCGCCGATTGGGCGGGTTCTTTTGAGGCAGAACGTCAGAGCAGGAAAATCGTCGCCAGCCCAAGGAAGATGAAAAAGCCACCACTGTCGGTCATGGCAGTGATCATCACACTCGCGCCCATTGCCGGGTCGCGCCCAAGCCGCGCCAGGGTCATCGGAATCAACACACCCATCAATGCCGCAAGCAACAGGTTAAGCGTCATGGCGGCGGTCATCACCACGCCCAGGGACCAACTGCCATAAAGCAGGTAGGACACCACACCAATCACCCCACCCCAGACCACGCCATTGATCAAGGCGACCGCCAACTCCTTGCGCATCAACCTCGACGTATTGCCGGTACTGACCTGGTCCAGCGCCATTGCCCGAACGATCATGGTGATCGTCTGATTACCCGAGTTGCCGCCGATACCCGCCACGATCGGCATCAATGCCGCGAGCGCTACCAGCTTCTCGATAGAGCCCTCGAACAGGCCGATCACCCGTGATGCAACGAACGCGGTGATCAGGTTTATCGCCAGCCAGGCCCAACGGTTGCGCAGGGACTTCCAGACTGACGCAAAAATATCTTCTTCTTCGCGCAGACCCGCCATGTTGAGAACTTCGTTTTCGCTCTCTTCACGAATCAGGTCGACCATTTCATCGATGGTCAGACGACCGATCAGCTTGCCGTTCTTGTCGACCACCGGGGCCGAGATCAAGTCGTAACGCTCGAACGCCTGAGCGGCCTCGTAGGCGTCTTCGTCCGGATGAAAACTCACCGGATCGCTGGCCATCACTTCCGAGACCTGTTTATCCGGGTCGTTGACCAAAAGGCGCTTGATCGGCAACACGCCCTTGAGCACGCCGTCGTAATCAACCACGAACAGTTTGTCGGTATGGCTTGGCAACTCTTTGAGACGACGCAGGTAACGCAACACCACTTCAAGACTGACATCCTCACGGATGGTCACCATCTCGAAGTCCATCAGCGCACCGACCTGCTCCTCGTCATAGGACAACGCGGAGCGGACGCGCTCACGCTGTTGAGCATCGAGGGTTTCCATCAGCTCGTGGACGACGTCTCGCGGCAGCTCGGAGGCCAGGTCAGCAAGTTCGTCGGCATCCATGTCCTTGGCCGCCGCCAGGAGCTCGTGATCGTCCATGTCGGCGATCAGGGTTTCACGAACCGAATCGGATACTTCGAGAAGAATGTCGCCGTCGCGGTCGGCCTTGACCAATTGCCAGACGGTCAGACGATCGTCCAGTGGCAAGGCTTCAAGGATGTAGGCAACGTCGGCGGAGTGCAGATCATCGAGTTTGCGTTGCAACTCGACGAGGTTTTGCCGGTGAACCAGGTTCTCGACCCGATCGTGATGCGGACCTTCCTGGCGATGAGTCAGGTCTTCGACCACCCGCTGGCGCTGCAGCAGCTCAACGACTTGAGCAAGGCGGTCCTGCAAGCTTTCCTGCGTTTTCTTTACTTCAACTTCAGACATAGGCGAACTCCACTCCCAGCAGCGGGGCACGCCGGAAGGATCAATCAGTCAATTCATGATTGTAAAAACGGGGTACTGAGTAACTACTGGGTAAGTCCATGGAGGTATTCCACAAGCCCCGGCGGGGCTGACAGGCGCAATGATAACACCGCCTGACGGTTTTAAACGTGAAAAAATCGCGGCTGAAACAAGCGCTTGCGAGACAAACCTGAGCACTGTCCTGATCCATGGAACTGCGACGACTCATCCTGAAAAGAAAACACACCGCCGTCGAAAAATGTAACGGCTACCCTTGATAAGGACCGTCAAGGAGGACGTCGAATGCCATGGAATGCTGATTATTTTTTGCTTGCCGCCCTGCTCTGCCTGCCGCCCTGGGCGTTTGCTACGACCATCCACCGGTGTGAAGCCCCTGACGGACGCATCACCTTCACGACCTTGAGCTGTACGACCGGAGAAAGCCTTTCACTTCAGGAAGTGCGCACGTTTTTGCCCGGCAGCACCACAGCCCTGATGCCAGAAGCCAAGGCTCGCGAAACATCAAGTATGAAAAACCCAAGGAGAGAGCCGACGGTCGTTGGTCAGTCCGAGGACAAATGTGGAAATCAGCTCAGCGCGAAGGAACGCCGCATCGCGATCATCAATCAGAGAGTGGTTGCCGGCATGAGTCAGCAGGACGTCGAAAGCGCTCTCGGCAAGCCAGACAAAATCAGCACTCGCAATTCAGCCACGAGCTACCGCTACGACAACAAGCGAGGGCGCAGTGCTCACATCGAGTTCGATGAGAAAGGATGTACCAAAGGAAAAGCCAAATCGCAGACGGCAAAAAGCCCGCGTTAAACGCGGGCTTTTTGGTGTTTGGTGCACTCGACAGGATTCGAACCTGTGACCGCTCGGTTCGTAGCCGAGTACTCTATCCAGCTGAGCTACGAGTGCATTTGTGTTTTTATACCAGATCACAACTGGTTGAAGCCAAGTTACTCACATTGCTGCAAACAACTCTTAAATGGTGCACTCGACAGGATTCGAACCTGTGACCGCTCGGTTCGTAGCCGAGTACTCTATCCAGCTGAGCTACGAGTGCATTTGTTGCCGCGCATTATAGGCCGTTAAATCTTTTTGTAAAGCACTTTTTCTAGTAATTTCAACAACTTACCGAAGAAGCCAGATTACAACGTACTAAACAAATAATGGCGGAGAACGGGGGATTCGAACCCCCGACACCCTTTTGAGGTGTACTCCCTTAGCAGGGGAGCGCCTTCGGCCACTCGGCCAGCTCTCCGCAACACGGGGCGTATATTAACCAGCTTTATCCCCGTTTGCAAACATAAAAAACGATAAAAATTAATGGCTTGGTTCTTCGTCCTTCTCTTTCTTGATACGCAGGTAAATTTCCTCACGGTGCACAGCCACCTCTTTCGGGGCGTTGACACCAATACGCACTTGATTTCCTTTAACGCCGAGCACGGTCACGGTGATTTCGCCATCACCAATAATCAGGCTTTCTGCGCACCGACGAGTCAGAATCAGCATACCTTTCTCCTCACGCATTTCATTTCAGGGACAACAGTCTGCAAAAAAAAGGCATTCGACCTACAACCGAAAAGGTCGCAGCCCTACATGCCTGAGTATTGACTAGCGCGAGCAAAAGAACAGTTTTGGTACGCACCATTCAAAAAAACGAAGGGCGCGGTCAGACCGCGCCCTTCGGGGGGAACGCATTACTCGCCCTGTCGGGCCGGCGCGTCCAGTTCGAAAGCTGTGTGCAGGGCGCGCACAGCCAGTTCCAGGTACTTCTCTTCGATCACCACGGACACCTTGATTTCCGAAGTCGAGATCATCTGGATGTTGATGCTTTCTTTCGCCAGCGATTCGAACATGCGGCTGGCCACGCCTGCGTGGGAGCGCATGCCGACGCCAACGATCGATACCTTGGCAATCTTGGTGTCGCCAACGACTTCACGGGCACCGATCTCGCGAGCGGTGTTTTCCAGCACCGATTGCGCCGCCTGGTAGTCGTTGCGGTGCACGGTGAAGGTGAAGTCGGTGGTGTTATCGTGCGCAACGTTCTGCACGATCATGTCGACTTCGATGTTCGCGGCACTGATCGGGCCGAGAATCTTGAACGCCACGCCCGGGGTGTCTGGCACGCCACGGATGGTCAGCTTGGCTTCATCGCGGTTGAAAGCGATGCCGGAAATGATCGGCTGTTCCATGGTTTCCTCTTCATCAATAGTAATGAGGGTGCCCGGACCCTCCTTGAAGCTGTGCAGTACGCGCAGCGGAACGTTGTACTTGCCGGCGAACTCGACCGCACGGATCTGCAACACCTTGGAACCGAGGCTGGCCATTTCCAGCATCTCTTCGAAGGTGATCTTGTCCAGACGCTGAGCCACGGACACCACACGCGGGTCGGTGGTGTAGACGCCGTCGACGTCGGTGTAGATCTGGCATTCGTCAGCCTTCAGGGCTGCCGCCAGTGCCACGCCAGTGGTGTCGGAACCGCCACGACCGAGCGTGGTGATATTGCCGTGCTCGTCGACGCCCTGGAAACCGGCGACAACCACCACACGACCGGCCTTCAGGTCACCGCGAATCTTCTGGTCATCAATCTGCAAAATACGCGCTTTATTGTGCGCGCTATCCGTCAGAATCCGTACCTGGTTGCCGGTGTACGACACCGCTGGCACGCCGCGCTTGATCAGCGCCATGGCCAACAGTGCAATCGTCACCTGCTCACCGGTGGAAACGATCACATCCAGTTCGCGCGGAACCGGTTGGCCGTCGCCACTGATTTGCTTGGCCAGATCGATCAGACGGTTGGTTTCGCCGCTCATTGCAGACAGCACAACCACCAGGTCATCGCCCGCATCGCGGAATTTCTTAACCTTGTCGGCGACCTGCTCGATTCTCTCGACAGTGCCGACTGAGGTGCCTCCAAATTTCTGTACGATCAAAGCCATTTCAAAGCCGCCTCTGCCCATGAAGGGCGCCCAATAATCACTCAAACAGCGTTCTGGCCCGCCACTAGACCGCGGGCCAGGCACACTGCCTTATAAACCCTGCTCTACAAATGGAACAGTCAGGGCCAATGCAGTATCCAGTGCGCCAGCGTCAGTACCACCGCCCTGCGCCATGTCTGGACGACCGCCGCCCTTCCCGCCCACTGCCGCAGCAGCCTGCTTCATCAAATCACCGGCTTTGAGTTGGCCAGTCAGGTCTTTGGTCACGCCTGCAACCAGAACGACCTTTTCCTCATGGACACTGCCGAGCAGGATCACTGCGCGGCCGAGTTTGTTTTTCAGTTGATCGACCAGCGCCAGCAGCGCCTTGCCGTCCTGACCGTCCAGACGCACGGCCAGCACTTTCACGCCTTTGACGTCCAGGGCAGAGGCCGACAGATCGTCGCCCGCCGCGCTGGCCGCCTTGGCCTGCAACTGCTCGAGTTGCTTCTCCAGCAGACGGTTGCGCTCCAGCACAGCCGACAGCTTGTCGATCAGGTTATCGCGGCTGCCCTTGACCAGGTTGGCCGCTTCCTTGAGTTGTTCTTCAGCTGCGTTCAAGTAAGCCAGCGCTGCTGCGCCGGTCACTGCCTCAATACGACGCACACCAGAGGCAACACCGCCTTCGCTGATGATTTTCAGCAAACCGATGTCGCCGGTACGGGTGGCGTGAATACCGCCGCACAGCTCGACGGAGAAATCGCCCATGCTCAGCACGCGTACGCTGTCGCCGTACTTCTCGCCGAACAGCGCCATGGCGCCTTTCTGCTTGGCGGTTTCGATGTCGGTTTCTTCGGTTTCAACCTCGGAGTTCTTGCGAATCTCGGCGTTGACGATGTCTTCCAGCGCCTTCAACTGCTCAGGCTTGATTGCTTCGAAGTGGCTGAAGTCAAAGCGTAGGCGCTGACTGTCGACCAACGAACCTTTCTGCTGAACGTGCTCGCCCAGTACCTGGCGCAATGCGGCGTGCAGCAGGTGAGTCGCCGAGTGGTTCAGCGACGTCGCATGGCGCACTTCGGCATCGACATGAGTCTCCACCGGAGCACCTACGATCAGGCTGCCCGAATCCAGCACACCGTGGTGCAGGAACGCACCGCCGGTCTTGGTGGTGTCGCGCACGTCGAAACGCGCAGCGCCAGCCTGGAGGAAGCCGCAATCACCAATCTGACCACCGGATTCGGCATAGAACGGCGTTTGATCGAGAACGACCACGCCCTCTTCGCCTTCGCTCAGTACGTCAACCGATTGCCCTTCTTTATAGAGAGCAACGATTTTGGCGGAACCGCTGTGAGCGGTGTAACCGGTGAACTCGGTGGCCACATCAACCTTGACCAGGCTGTTGTAGTCCATGCCGAAGGAGCTGGCGGAGCGGGCACGCACGCGCTGGGCTTCCATTTCGCGCTCGAAGCCTGCTTCGTCGATGGTCAGGCTGCGCTCACGGGCGATGTCGCCGGTCAGGTCCATCGGGAAACCGTAGGTGTCGTAAAGCTTGAACACCACGTCGCCCGGCACCACATCGCCTTTGAGTTCAGCCAGATCCTGCTCGAGGATTTTCAGGCCCTGCTCCAGGGTCTTGGCGAATTGCTCTTCTTCGGCCTTCAGCACGCGCTCGATGTGCGCCTGCTGGGATTTCAGTTCTGGGAACGCTTCGCCCATCTCGGCGACCAGGGCCGCAACGATCTGGTAGAAGAAGCTGCCCTTGGCGCCCAGTTTGTTGCCGTGACGGCAAGCGCGACGAATGATCCGGCGCAACACATAACCGCGGCCTTCGTTGGACGGCAGCACGCCATCGGCAATCAGGAAGCCGCAGGAACGGATGTGGTCAGCCACGACTTTCAGGGAAGCCTGATTGTCGTTGGTGCAACCGATGGCCTTGGCCGATGCGCTCAGCAGGCTCTGGAACAGGTCGATTTCATAGTTCGAGTGAACGTGCTGCAGCACGGCACTGATCCGCTCAAGACCCATGCCGGTATCCACCGACGGGGCTGGCAACGGGTGCAACACGCCATCGGCGGTGCGGTTGAACTGCATGAACACGTTGTTCCAGATTTCGATGTAACGGTCGCCGTCTTCTTCCGGCGAGCCCGGTGGGCCACCCCAGATGTCGGCGCCGTGATCGTAGAAAATCTCGGTGCAAGGACCGCACGGGCCGGTATCGCCCATGGTCCAGAAGTTGTCGGAAGCGTACGGCGCGCCCTTGTTGTCGCCGATGCGAACCATGCGCTCGGCCGGTACACCGACTTCTTTGGTCCAGATGTCGTAGGCCTCGTCATCGCTGGCGTAGACGGTCACCCAGAGCTTTTCTTTCGGCAGGTTCAGCCATTTGTCGGAGGTCAGGAACGTCCAGGCAAAGGTAATGGCGTCACGCTTGAAATAATCACCGAAGCTGAAGTTACCCAGCATTTCGAAGAAGGTGTGGTGACGGGCGGTATAACCGACGTTTTCCAGGTCGTTGTGCTTGCCGCCGGCACGCACGCATTTCTGGCTGCTGACGGCGCGGGTGTACGCGCGCTTTTCCTGGCCCAGGAAGCAGTCCTTGAACTGGTTCATCCCCGCGTTAGTGAACAGCAGGGTTGGGTCGTTGCCCGGAATCAAAGAGCTGGAGGCTACACGGGTGTGGCCTTGCTCTTCGAAGAAGCGAAGGAAGGCTTCACGGATTTCTGCGCTTTTCATTAGGTTCTTCCACGGAGGCTGCGGCCAAAGGCCTGTGCGAAACGTCAACAGACGAAGCGACGGCAAAGGGCCGCATTATATCGGCCCTGCGCGCGGGGTACAGCGTGTTTATACGATAGAAACGGTCAATTGGACCGCTAACGCGATCAGATGCGGGAAAACTCGACGAATGTAGCGACGACCTGCTCGATTTGCGCACGGCTGACGTCCATGTGCGTGACCATTCGCAGACGAGCGGCAGCGCTGAGCTTGACCCCGCGTGTCGCGGCGAAGGCCTTGATCGCTTCGGCCTTGTCGCCCATTTTTACGTAAACCATATTGGTCTGCACCGGCTCGACCTCATAACCCGCCGCGCGCAGGCCTTCGGCCAGCAACTGTGCATTGGCATGGTCGTCAGCCAGGCGCTGAACATTATTATCCAGCGCATACAGCCCCGCCGCCGCGAGAATCCCGGCCTGGCGCATGCCGCCGCCGACCATCTTGCGCAAACGCCGAGCCTTGGCGATCAACTCGACCGAGCCGCACAACACCGAACCAATCGGCGCGCCCAGGCCTTTGGACAGACAAACCGAAACAGAATCGAAATGCTGAGTGATCTCCCGGGCATCGACACCCAGCTTGACCGCCGCGTTGTAGAGCCGCGCGCCATCCAGATGCAGCGCCAGGCCATGCTCACGAGTGAAGCGGCGAGCCTGGGCCAGATATTCCAGCGGCAGCACCTTGCCCTGCATGGTGTTTTCCAGTGCCAGCAAACGGGTGCGGGCGAAGTGGAAGTCGTCTGGTTTGATCGCGGCGGCGACTTGCGCCAGGTCCAGCGAACCATCGGCTTGCACTTCCAGCGGCTGCGGCTGGATTGAACCGAGCACCGCCGCGCCACCCCCTTCGTACTTATAGGTGTGGGCCTGCTGACCGACAATGTACTCGTCACCGCGCTCGCAGTGGGCCATCAAGCCCAGCAGGTTGCTCATGGTGCCCGTCGGAACAAACAGCGCCGCGGCAAAACCCAGTCGTGTTGCCAGCTCGGCCTCCAGACGATTGACCGTCGGATCTTCGCCATAAACGTCGTCACCGGTGGCCGCATTGGCCATCGCGTCGAGCATCCCTGCGGTCGGTTGAGTGACGGTGTCGCTGCGAAGATCGATAACGCTCATGAATCTGGCCTCGGTTAACAGGGGAAAAATCCGTTTCGGAAAGGAATTACTGCGGTCATGCCGACATTTAATCAAGCCTTGGACGAGGAAAAGGCGCTTTATGCCTTCGGAAAACCCGATAGCAATCATCAGAAAGCAGCCATGCACGCCCCGTAAATATGTGTTAAAAACGCTTCGCCGCCAAACAATCTGGCGGCAAAAACGTTCTCAGGGCGGGGTGTAACTCCCCACCGGCGGTAATTGCGCGCAATGCGCATAGCCCGCGAGCGCTTGGCGACAGGCACGGCAATAGCTGTGATGGCGACAAGGTCAGCAGACCCGGTGTGATCCCGGGGCCGACGGTCATAGTCCGGATGAAGAGAGAACGGGATTGACATCAGAGGGCCGTCCGCAGCTCGTGCGAGCGTGCGTACCCTTAAATCCCATTCGATTCATAACGCCCTGTTTTTCACACAAACAGGAGTCAGAACATGCAACCCACCGCAATCGATAGCAAAAGCAAAAACCATCAGGGCGAGCGCGTCGCGTTCATCCAGGCCTGCTGGCACAAGGAAATCGTCGATCAAAGCCATAAAGGCTTCGTCGCTGAAATGATTGCCCAGGGTTATCAGGAGTCGGACATCGATTTCTTCGAAGTCGGCGGCGCCTTTGAGATTCCGCTGCACGCCAAGTTGCTGGCCAAGTCCGGTCGTTATGCCGGCATCGTCGCCGCGGGCCTGGTGGTCGATGGCGGTATCTATCGCCACGAATTCGTCGCCCAGTCGGTGATCAGCGGCCTGATGCAGGTTCAGCTGGAAACCGAAGTGCCAGTGTTCTCGGTGGTTTTGACCCCGCACCACTTCCATGCCGGCGAAGAACATCAGAAGTTCTTCTTCGAGCATTTCGTGCATAAAGGTCAGGAAGCGGCGAAGACGTGTGCAGATACGCTGCACAAGACTCGCGCATTGCGCCGCAGCGAGCCTCGCGCGGTAGCTGTCTAAACACCGATAAAACCTGTGGGGGCGAGCTTGTGTGGCGAGGGGGCTTGCCCCCGTTGGGTCGCGAAGCGGCCCCCGGCTTGGGTTCAGACCTATCTGGATTTACGACTGCTTCGCAGCCGAACGGGGGCAAGCCCCCTCGCCACAGAGGCCCGCTCCCACATTTGACGGGTGTTGTGCCTAGACCAGGTTTTCGTCGGTGGTCGGTACGATCAGGATGCCGGCGCGCAGGCCGTTCTTGACCCTGGGGTTCGGGAAGATGATCCGGGCGCCCTGCTCTTCGACGATCCAGCGGGTATTGGCAATATCCTCGGCCAGCACATAACCCACTTTCAATTCCGAAAAGTTTTCGATGTCCGCCGGCAGGTTCAGGCGGAAGTTATCGCTGTGCTTGATGACTTCCCGCGACACGCTGAACAACTGCAAACCATCCAGCCCGTCGTCGGTCATTGGCGGCTCGGTGCCTTCGATAATCTGCTTCAGGCGGGTTTCCAGCAGGCTGACGTTGACCCCTTCGTTCTGCCCGAACGGCCGGGCCTTGCCCAGCTCCAGGGTGAAGGACTCGGCATCGAGCTTGTCGTAGGTGTAGGAACTGAAGACGATGGACGGTTTGTTCTGCAACAGCACCGCCTCCATGCCGGCGGCGCGCAGGCGAGCCAGTTCCAGGCGTGAATGCTGACGACCTTCTTTCCAGGGATACAAAGCGAACTGCTCGATTTTCGAGCCACGGATCGCCGTGTGCAGGTCGTAGTGCAGACGGTTACGGTCCGGCAGGCTGAAGAACGTCGCCGCCAGCCGCTCCAGCTCACAGGCGCGCAAGGCCTCGGAACCGCTGCTTTGTTCGTGACGGCCGTTGAACAGCCGATTGACGTCCTGCTCGATGAAACGCTCACCGCGGCGGATGGCCTCGGGATTGCCGAACAGAAACAGAATACGGGCACGCGGTTTCAAGTCACCGCGGGCAATGTCGTGCAACAGGCGATCGAGCAACTCGATCGGCGCTGTTTCATTGCCATGGATACCGGCCGAAAGCAGCAGATCCAGGCCATTGTCGCGAGCTTCAGGTGGCCGGACTTCCAGCGCACCTTCGCTCAACCAGCGCATCCGTACGCCTTCGACAGTCAGTTGAGTCTTCTCCGCCGGTTCGCGGCCGGCGAGGGTCAGTTCAAGCAGTTTGCCGAGGGCGAGCATAGAGCGGTTTCCTTAGTGGTCGTGATTGCAATCCGGGCCGTGCACGTGGTCCTCATCATCGCCGAGGTCGGCCGGTTCCATCTCCAGTTGCAGACTTACCAGATTAGTCGCCAATGGGCGCAGCAGCAGGTTGGCGTATTCAGCGTCACCCTCTTCGACGTCCACGCCGATCAGCAGCTGGCCACGGCCGTCCTGCTGGATCCACAGCTCTTTGCCTTGCCACATGACCGCGACGCGGGTGCAGGAAGTTTCCAGTTGCGTGCCGTCGGTGTCTTCAAGGATCAGCTGCAGGGTATCGCTCATGTATTTACGCTCTCGTCTGGAGATGTCAATTGATCTGGAATGGATAAACCGCGCCCAGTTTAAGGATTTGCGTCAGTTCATCCAGTGCCGTCCGGCACTCAAGCAACAATTGCGGGTCCGCCAGATCGTTTTCGGTCATGCGGTCGCGGTAGTGCTTTTCGACCCACTCGGTCAATGTGCCGTACAACGGAGCCGTCATGATAACCCCTTGGTTGACGGCCGCCAGTTCGGTTTCGTTGAGGGCGACGCGCAACCGCAGGCAAGCCGGGCCACCGCCGTTCTGCATGCTCTGCTTGAGATCGAAGACTTTCACTTCGCGGATCAGGCCGCCAGAGCTGGTCAGGCCTTGCAGGTACTGCCAGACACGTTCGTTGCCATGGCATTCTTCCGGCACGATCAACAACATGGAGCCGTCAGGACGCGACAGCAGTTGGCTATTGAACAGGTAGGAACGAACGGCGTCTTCCACGGTGACCGCGGAGCGCGGTACGCAGATCGACTGAAATTTCCCACCGACTTTTGCCAGTTTGCCTTGCAGCTCAGCGAGCATCTGGTCGGTGTCGAGGAAGGCGTCCTCGTGATAGAACAGCACCTCGCCGTTGCCCACGGCGATCACGTCGTTATGGAACACGCCCTGATCGATCACCGAAGGGTTCTGCTGGGCGTAGACCACGCCGTCATCGCTCAAGCCGTGCAGGCGAGCGACGGCCTGGGAGGCTTCGAGGGTCTGGCGCGCCGGGTACTTCTGCGGGGACGGATAACGGGTGTCGAACGCGCTACGACCGAACACGAAAAACTCGACGCCGGCTTCACCGTAGTCACGGCAGAAACGGGTGTGGTTGGCCGCGCCTTCGTCACCAAACTGCGCCACGGCCGGCAACGCGGCGTGATGAGCAAAGTGTTTCTGGTCAGCGAACATCGCGCCCAGCACGCGACTGGTGGTCGGGTGCTCGATGCTGCGGTGGTATTTGCAGTTCAGGTTAGCGGCGGTGAAATGCACACGACCGTCGGCGGTGTCGGCACTCGGGCTGACCGTGGCGGCGTTGGCCACCCACATGCTCGACGCCGAGCAACTGGCAACCAGCAGCGGCATCGCGTCTTTGGCGGCTTGCTCGATCACTTGCGCGTCGGTGCCACTGAAACCCAAGCGACGCAGGGCGGCCACGTCAGGGCGTTCCTGTGGTGCGAGCACGCCTTGCTGAAAGCCCATATCCATCAGCGCTTTCATTTTCGCCAGACCTTGCAGCGCCGCTTCCTTCGGGTTCGAGGATTGCTGGCTGTTGCTCTGGGAGGCGACGTTGCCGTAGGACAGGCCACCGTAGTTATGGGTCGGCCCCACTAGACCGTCAAAATTGACTTCAAAGGATTTCATCAGCGAGGCTCCACAAGAATCTGTTGTTATAGGCTGCTACTAGGGTCTGTCTTACGACATGCGCACGCCGGGCGTAAGGGCCGCTGGCAAGGTCAGGCTCGGGGTTTCCAGCGAGGCCACCGGGTACGCGCAGTAATCCGCCGCGTAGTAGGCGCTGGCGCGGTGGTTGCCCGAGGCGCCGACGCCGCCGAATGGCGCGCTGCTCGCCGCACCGGTCAGCTGCTTGTTCCAGTTGACGATACCGGCGCGGCTTTCCAGCCAGAACTGCTGATAACGCGCTTCGGAATCCGACAGCAGGCCAGCCGCCAGGCCATAAGCGGTGTCGTTGGCTTCAGCGATCGCCGCTTCAAAATCAGCGTAGCGGATCACTTGCAGCAGCGGGCCGAACAGCTCTTCGTCTGGGCGATCGGCAACCGCTGTCACGTCCAGAATGCCCGGGGTCAGCAACGCAGCCTGAGCCTGGGGCTGAGTCATTTCCAGCAGCGCCACGGCGCCGTTGGCCAGCAAATGCTCTTGCGCTTCCATCAGGGCTTTCGCAGCACCGAGGGAAATCACCGAGCCCATGAACGGTGCTGGTTGCTGATCGAACGCACCGACGTCAATGGTCGAGCTGACCGCCACCAGACGCGCCAGCAGCGTATCGCCCCAGGCGCCTTGCGGCACCAGCAAGCGACGGGCGCAGGTGCAACGCTGGCCGGCAGAAATGAACGCAGACTGAATGATGGTGTAAACGGCCGCATCGAGATCAGCGACCTGATCCACCACCAACGGGTTGTTACCGCCCATTTCCAGCGCGAGGATTTTGTCTGGACGACCGGAAAACTGCTTGTGCAGATGATTGCCGGTACGGCTGGAACCGGTGAAGAACAGACCGTCGATGCCCGGGTTCGCCGCCAGGGCGATACCGGTTTCGCGAGCACCTTGCAGCAGGTTCAGCACGCCCGCCGGCAGACCGGCTTCGATCCAGCACTTGACCGTCAGTTCGGCGACTTTCGGTGTCAGTTCGCTGGGCTTGAACAGCACACTGTTACCGGCCAGCAGCGCCGGCACGATGTGACCGTTCGGCAAGTGACCGGGGAAGTTGTAAGGACCGAACACCGCCACCACGCCGTGCGGCTTGTGACGCAATACGGCGGTGGCGTCGCCCAACGGGCCGCTCTTCTCGCCGGTCCGTTCACGGTAGCTCTGTACCGAGATGGCAATCTTGTTGACCATGCTGGTGACTTCAGTCGCCGCTTCCCACAGGGGTTTGCCGGTTTCTTCACCGATGGTGCGAGCCAGTTCGTCGGCGTGATTCTTCAGCGCGGCGGCAAAGGCTTCCAGCACGCTGATGCGCTCTTCCAGGGTTCGGCGGGCCCAGCCCGGGAACGCCTGACGCGCGGTTTGCACGGCCGACTCGACCTGAGCGGCAGTGGCGCCTTCGCCGGCCCACAGCACTTGCTGGGTCACCGGGTTCACCGATTGAAAGCTTTCACCCTGGCCAGCCAGCCATTCACCGGCGATGTATAGCGAATTCATTATTTCGACTCCCGAGCTGCAGACAACGGAACGGCGCGTACTTGATCGCCAGCGTTGAGTTGAAGACGTTTGGCGGTCAGCGGATCAACCACCAGCGTGCCAGCGGCGAAGCGTGCTGGCGCGGCAGTGATCCGGCAGTCTTCGCGCTTGCGGTTATGGATCAGGAACGGCGTGGCGTCATCACCCGGGGTGCCGATGGCCAGCACCAGCGCCTGGCTGTCGCGCACCGCGCGGATCTTGGCGGTTTCGCACTCCACCGCAGGGCCTGCGTCGAAGATGTCGACGTAGCCTTGGTAACTGAAACCTTCACTCTTGAGCATCGCCAGGGCCGGCTCGGTGTCCGGATGAACCTGGCCAATCACGTTGCGCGCGTCTGGCGACAGGAAGCAGGTGTACAGCGGGAATTTCGGCATCAGTTCGGCGATGAACGCCTTGTTGCCCACGCCAGTGAGGTAATCGGCCTGGCTGAATTCCATCTTGAAGAAATGCCGGCCCAGGCTTTCCCAGAACGGCGAACGCCCGGCTTCGTCGGACATGCCGCGCATTTCAGCGATGATCTTGTTGCCGAACAGTTGCGGGAACTCGGCGATGAACAGCAGCCGCGCCTTGGCCAGCATGCGACCGTTGAGGCCACTGCGGTAATCGGCGTGCAGGAACAGCGAGCACAGTTCAGAGTTGCCGGTCAGGTCGTTGGCCAGGAACAGCGTCGGAATTTCGCGGTAGATGTTCAGCTCTTGCGAGGCGCTGACCGTCAGGCCCACCCGGAAGTTGTACCAGGGCTCACGCAGGCCGACGGCGCCGGCAATCGCGGAAATACCCACCACGCGGCCATTGTCGTCTTCGAGTACGAACAGGTAGTCCGCATCGCCCCGCCCGGCGTCGCCGCGGAAGGTTTTTTCGGCCCAGCCAACCCGATGGGCCAGCCGCTCTTCGTTGGCCGGCAAAGTGGTCAGGCCGGTGCCGGTGCTGCGGGCCAGGTCGATCAGAGCGGGTAAATCGCTGCTGCGTACGGGACGAACGATCATGCTATCTCCTCAAACGGGCCGCTTGCGCCACCCGCGAAATTTCGCTGCTTTCCAGACATTTCTCTCCAGGAAGCAGGCGTCAAACCGCCACCAGGCGCACGCTGGCACCTTCACCGACGCCCAAGGCTTCGGCCGCTTCAAGATCCAGGGTCACCGGTTTGCCCGGCGCGTAATCGAGCTCGAGCAACACAGCGCGGTAATCCTGCAACTGGGCATTGGCCACCAGATACTGACGACCGGCACCTTTGACCGGCTCACCGATTTTCACCGGGACTACACGGCTCTGGGCGATCGAACGGATCCCCGAGACGCGGGCATGCAGAGTCGGGCCACCATCGAAAATATCGATGTAGTGATCGGTCTCGAAGCCTTCGCGCATCAGGATGTCGAAGGTGATTTGCGCCCGCGGGTGCACCTGGCCCATCGCCTCTTGAGCGGAGTCCGGCAGCAACGGCACGTAGATCGGGTAATGCGGCATCAGCTCGGCGAGGAACGTGCGGCTCTTCAAACCGCACAGACGCTCGGCTTCGGCGTAGTTGAGGTCGAAGAAGTTGCGACCGATGGCATCCCAGAACGGCGAATCGCCATTTTCGTCGCTGTAACCGACGATTTCGGTCACCACGGAATCGGCAAAGCGCTCCGGATGGCTGGCCACGAACAACAGACGGCCACGGGAGTTGAGCTCCGCCCAAGGCGTGCCCACCAACTCCCTCTGCACATAGAAACTGGTCAGCAAGCTGTTGCCGGTCAGGTCGTGGCACTGGGAGAGCACGTGGATCTTGTTGTGAATCTTCAGCTCGCGGGAGGCGTGCACGAACGTTTCGTTTCGAAAGCTGTAGAACGGCTCGGAATAACCGGCCGAGGCAACGATGGCCGAACAACCGACCAACTTGCCGGTGGCGGTGTCTTCGAGGACAAAGAAATAGCTCTCTTCACCGTTGAAGCTCACTTCGGCGGCGAACGAGGCTTCGCTTGCGGCGATCTTGTCGCTCAGGCGTTCAACGTCATCCGGCAAGGAAGTGACACCAATCGGGCTGTCCGCAGCCAGACGCTGTACCTCGCCCAGATCAGCCATTTGCGCGGGGCGCATCACCAGCATGGTGTCACTCCTTTCTTAACATCAGGTTGGCGAATTGCGCCAACTCGGGGAAAAAAATGCCGGGCAGGCCCGGCACAGGAAATAATCTCAACGCCTATCTATTACGATAGGCGCTGAGGAGCACTGTATGAATCAGGCTTGCGTCAGCTTGGCCACGGCGCGTTCGAAGCGGTCCAGACCGGCATCGATATCGGCGTCTTCAACCACCAGGCTTGGCGCGAAACGAATCACATCCGGGCCGGCTTGCAGAATCATCAGGCCTTCACGCTCGGCGGCGTTGAAGATGTCCTTGGCCTTGCCTTTCCAGGCGTCGCTCAGCACGCAACCAAGCAGCAGGCCCAGGCCACGGACCTGAGTGAAAAGGCCGTATTTCTCGCCGATCTGCTCAAGACGGGACTTGAACTTGTCGTGCTTGGTTTTGACACCGTTCAGCACTTCGGGCGTGTTGATCACATCGATCACTGCTTCAGCGACAGCACACGCCAGCGGGTTACCGCCGTAAGTGGTGCCATGGGTGCCGACAACCAGATGTTTAGCCAGGTCTTCAGTGGTCAGCATCGCTGCGATCGGGAAACCGCCGCCCAGGCTCTTGGCACTGGTCAGGATGTCCGGGGTCACGCCGTAATGCATGTAGGCGAACAGCTCACCGCTGCGGCCCATGCCGGTCTGGACTTCGTCGAAGACCAGCAGCGCGTTGTGCGCATCGCACAGTTCACGGGCGCCTTGCAGGTAAGACAGCTCGGCCGGCAGTACGCCGCCTTCGCCCTGGATCGGCTCCAGCACCACCGCGCAGGTCTTGTCGGAAACAGCGGCTTTCAGCGCGGCCAGATCGTTGTAAGGCACGTGGGTGATGCCGGTGATCTTCGGACCGAAACCGTCGGAATACTTCGACTGGCCACCAACGTTCACGGTGAACAGGGTACGGCCGTGGAAGCTGTTGAGCGCGGCAACGATTTCGTACTTCTCGGTACCGAAACGGTCATGGGCCACGCGACGGGCCAGCTTGAAAGCGGCCTCGTTGGCTTCGGCGCCGGAGTTGCAGAAGAACACACGATCGGCAAACGTGGCGTCGACCAGCTTATGGGCCAGGCGCAAGGCCGGCTCATTGGTGAACACGTTGGACACGTGCCACAGCTTGTTCGCCTGTTCGGTCAATGCAGCGACCAGCGCCGGGTGCGCATGGCCCAATACGTTAACGGCAATCCCGCCGGCGAAGTCGATCAGCTCGCGGCCAGACTGGTCCCAAACACGGGAACCGGCGCCACGCACAGGAATGAAAGCGGCAGGCGCATAGTTGGGAACCATTACCTGGTCAAAATCGGCGCGTTCTACCGCAGCGTGCTCAACGGACATCGGAGTCTCCTGATGAGGAACACTCGCCTGAAACTGGCGAGCGATGAGGGGATTGTAAGGACAGTTTTCAGCCCGGCCTTGCCGCCAAGCGACAACTTCTTATAGCGCAAACACCGGTTTTGCCCGGGTTTACGGCAATGCGACAAATACCGTCGCAAAGGCGCAGTTTAAACTGTCGACACAGGTTATAGGCAGGGTTGTCGGACAGTGCGGTAATTATGTACCGCACCAGACACATCATGATCTGTTTTGCTGGCGGCCAATCAAAACGCTAAGGGAATAGCGCATGAGCCGATACGAAAATGATCGCCCTTCCACTGTCGCCGTCAGTGAATCCACCACACAACCGGACGATCACTACCATCACCTGTTCAATAATCTGCCGAGCTGGGTATTAGAAGCCTCGCCTGGTACACGTAGCGCCCTCAAACAAGCCTCGCTTGCGGTGCCGGACTGGCATGGCACCGCGACGCCGTCGCAATATGAATCGCTGAAAAAACTCAGCCAGGAACACTGGACCCATCGAAATCGCCTGGATTCGATGCTGTCGAAGCTGCAAAACGCACGAGACTTTGCCGCCCCCCTTTTGAGCGCAGCCCTGAAAACCCGGTTTGACCTGGAACTGGATGTCAAAACCACTTTCCTGCGCCTCTACATGCCTCAAACAGTGCCCTTATTCGGGATCAAGACGGGCGCTGCGCGTACCTGGACCGTCTCGCTGCTCGATGCCTGCCTTCATAATTTTCAGGAATCGGAAACCGCAGCGGATGCTTATGAGTCCGCCTCGACGTTCATCACCGAACCGTCGCCCACAGGGCAGTTCGAGACACTGCCGATGGTCAAGCAGAAAATCACCGTCGCAGCCTTTGCCCTGTTGTGCCGGGAACTGGATATCGGCGCCCAGTACACCACTTACCTTGAAGACAATCTGGGGCTGACCAATCCGGTGGCCGCAGCGGTGTTGAAATCGAAGGTGATCGGTTCGCACAAAACCGCACTCAAGTCCGCACTGCAAATGGCGCACATCCGTCGCGACATTCCAGAGGACGCCCGTCTCTCGATCCTGCGCATTGTGGAAGGACGTCCGGGCGCGCGACTGGATGGTCAGCCGCTTTATTGTCACGACCTGACAATAATGTCCTCCTCACTGACCGGCATCGTCATGTTCACGCCGAAGCTTGACCGGGCACGCAAGGCAACGCGGGTCATCGCCTACATCCCGGACGATCCGGAGCATCCTCTCAAGCAATACCCAGACACACTGGCGTTCCTGAACGAGCTAACCCGCAAGCTGCGCGCTCCCGCTTACCAAACGTTCTTCAGTCGCTTCGTCGACCACAAAGAAAGGGGACATTTTTTTGCTGATCTCAATCGTCGCCTCCAGAGCGTAACCTGGCACCCACACCAGCATGGCGACCCAATGCCGAGTTGGCGCGAAACACCCATCGACAGGCCCAACCTCCGGTTTTCGATGACCCCGTTCAGAGCGGACCTGTGGAACCATCTCCATCAGCGGCAACTGAACAAGATCCTCAACGACGCCAGCACGCTCGCCGTCTCCACCGCCTCCGCCGACCGAAACGCACGGTGGGCATTGTGGGATGCCTTCAGCAAAGTGGCCTCGACACTCCTTGAAATCGCGACATTTGTTGCGTTGCCTTTTGTTCCGTTTCTTGGCGAATTGATGCTGGCCTATATGGCCTACCAGTTACTCGACGAGACCTTCGAAGGCATCGTGGACCTGGCCATAGGGCTGAAAACAGAAGCGCTGGGGCACTTGATGACGTTCGCCGAAACAGTGGTCCAGATAGGCACCTTCGCAGTGGGCGGCGCCATCGCTGCCGGCGCCTTCAGTCGCCTGCTTTCGCGCGAAGCTATCGGGCTTATCGCCCCATTCAAACCCATCACGACACCTGAGGGAAAAACCCGTTACTGGCAGCCGAATCTCACACCTTACGAACAAACACTCAGTTTGCCCGAAGGATCAAAACCCGATCAGCTTGGCCTCTATCGTCACGGGGGCAAGACACTGCTGCCACTGGAAGAAAAACTGTATGCCGTGAAACCTGATCACACGTCGGGTGCATTTCAAATTGAGCATCCGAACCGGGCCGATGCTTATCAACCGACTCTACTGCATAACAACCACGGCGCCTGGCACACAGAGCTGGAACAACCGTTGAACTGGGACCGGGAAAAGGTCATGCGTCGCCTCGGCCATAGTGTTGAATCGTTCAGCAGCGCCGAGCGCGAGCAAATCCTGCGGATCAGCGGTTACCACGACAACGTAGTGCGTGAAACGCATGTCGAGCGGTATCGCCCGCCTTCGCTGCTGACAGACACGATCAAGCGCTTCAGGATCAATCGGGACATTGAAACCTTTATCGAACAGATCGGCAGCGACCAACCCGAGGACTATCGAAAGGCCGATCCGGCCATGCAATATCAACTGCTGAGCCGATACGACTCATGGCCTGTCGATACTCCTGTGCCGGCACTGGAAACCCAAACGCAAACACTCCGACAGCAGACTGCGGATCTCGCCCTGAGGTACCGCAAATCGCTGTTCGAAATGCGCTACCGCGCAGAGGAAAAAACGGATAACCCGCAAGTTCAGCAACTGCTCGACGAGGTGCAGGGACTACCGACCGATATTGCACAAGAGCTGGTGAGCAATGCCACCGGCACCGAATTACGGCAGCTCCACAACAATCGCATGCCCCAACGCCTCAAGGACGCGGCACAAAAAGCCATGGAAGCCGTACGCGCAACCCGAGCCTGTGAAGGCCTTTATTCCGAAGCTCTGGAAACCACCGATACCCATCGGCTGGCCTTACATAGCCTGAACTCATTGCCCAACTGGCCTGCCGAGCTGCGTATCGAGGTGCGGGATTATTCCCATGAAGGGACCGTGCGCGACAGCATTGGTCAGCCCGATGCGCCGACACTTCAAACGCTGGTGCGTGCCGAAGACGGGACCTACCAGGCTCACCAGGACAGTGAATCAGTACCCGGTGATTTCTATCAGGCCCTCTTTCAGGCGCTGCCGGATGCACAACGCAATGCACTGAGCCCTTCACCTGGAGACGCCCGGACATTCAAACAACGCATCGCCGAGCACGCTCTGGAGCAACCGGCATTACGCGCATTGTTCGCAAAAAATCCCCATCGCAAACCCTACTATGACCCCACCACCATGCGCTTGCCCGGTGGCACGCAGGGCTATAGTCGAGCCAGCCGCGAGACACCTACGCTTAATGACCGGGTTCGAGATGTTTACCCCAACCTGTCTCAAGAGCAATTGCAGTCCATAGTCCAGGCATTGCAGAGTCACCCCGATGGCGCTCGCGTTGAACTCTCACGCCTGAATAGAGAGCTGGTCCGACTGCATCAGGACCTGGGCACCTGGATCAATGAGGCGCCCACTGTTCATCCTGAAACCGGACGCCCTCTCAGTGAGCTGGATCAACAAGCCGAGAGAAACAATCGCAAGTTGCTGGCTCAGGAAATCCAGCGCAGTTGGCGACGACAGACCGAACGGGACTTCGACACACCGGATGGCACTAGCCGGTATACGCTCAAGTTTGCAGAGCCGATAATCGGTGACTTGCCGTCAATAAATGCAGATTTTGCTCATGTGTCGCTGCTATCCCTGGAGGGCAACCATACCGTGCAGGGTATTCCAGCGTTTCTACAGCGATTCAGTGGATTGCGCCGCCTGGAGTTACGCCGTTTTTCCCTGACCACCCTCCCCGACGCTATCCCTCGAATGACAGACCTTCACGCCCTGGTTCTAAGCGATTGCGGCATCAGGATTGACGCGGCCACATGGTCGAAACTGACTTCATTGAAGAAGCTGGCCTCGCTGGATCTGTACAAGAATCCGTTTGAAACCGCACCCCACATCGACACAATGAGCGAACTGACTCACCTGGATCTGAGCGCTACCGACCTGTCCGAAATTCCGGCCGGCGCCCTGCAACACCCAAGGCTCGACACCCTTCTGCTGACGAACAACCGTATCAGCGAGTTGCCTGCCGGGTTGTTCGAGAGCTCGTTGTACAACAAGCGTGGCATACACCTCACGCACAATCCGGTTTCCAACAGAGCCCGAGAACTGATCAAGCGACACCACTTCGATACCGCTTACGACATGTCCGTCTATGCCCCCGAGGCGGACATTGATCGCGTCACTGCGCTATACCCCGGCATGGACGTCGAGCAAGCGAGTCAGTTTGTCTACGAATTGCCGGGCACGCTGGAGGAAGGCCGCACCTATCTGACACGCCTTGAAGAAGAACTTGCTCAATTGAGAAATGACTTGTCTGTCTGGGCCACCGACGTTCCGGACCTACACCCAGTTACGGGCGCCCTCTTCGATGCCAACCAACTGGCTGTCGAACAAGCCAACCGTGACCAATTCAAACAGCTTCTTGAGAGGTGCTGGCAGCATGAATCCGAACTGGATGATTTCAACGACGCCCTTGAGCCCACGTTCGAGCTCACGTTCCAATCCATCATCAACGGAGACCTGCCGAGCCTGAGAGCCGACTTCAACCATGTGTCGGCGCTGGAACTTCGGGGTGCCAACGGTGCGCCCCGTATCGGGCGCTTTCTGGATTCCTTCCCCAACCTCAAAAGCCTCAGGCTGCGCGAGTGCAACCTGGGCAACATTCCTGATGCGGTATTCAAGATGAGCCAACTGAGATCGTTGTCATTGCCCGACTGCTACATCAGTTTGTCACCGGAGTCGACAAACGCATTAGCGGGAATGGAACAACTTGAGTATCTCGATCTGGGCCACAACCCTCTGGGGCAAACACTGGATGTGAGCCAGATGCCGAGTCTGGCGACCGTCCTGCTAAATGACACCGGTCTCACCGAAATACCACATGGCCTGTTACAACTGACTGAACTGGATTGGGCAGACCTGAGCGAAAACGCAATCACCGAAGTCCCCAGTGACATTCTGGAAATGCCATTGGACATCGCGGAGAACATTAGCCTGAGAGGCAATCCGCTTTCCGAGGAGAGCCTGTTACGGCTGATCGACTACTTTGAAGGCACGGCTGCGGATTTCGGCGTGGAAGCAGTCATCAATCGAGGCGAAATGGAGATTTCATCCTCCGACAGCTCCGCGATGGACGAGTAACACAGCCTTTAGCTCCGAGCGTGGAGCACTTGTTCACCCGCGCTCGGACGGCACCGACGACAACTCGAACGGGCTGCTGCTGCGCCGCTGGTTGCGATCTTCCCTCGGCGTAGCGCCGAAGAAGTTGCGGTAGGCACTGGAGAAATGCGGCCCTGAAGAGAAGCCACACGACAGGCCGATCTGGATGATCGACTTGCTGGTTTGCATCAACATCTGCCGGGCCTTGTTCAGGCGCAGTTCCAGGTAATACTGGCTCGGCACGCGGTTGAGGTATTGCTTGAAGATCCGCTCCAGCTGCCGACGCGATACGCACACATGCTGAGCGATTTCGTCGGTGGTCAGCGGCTCTTCGATGTTGGCTTCCATCAGCAACACCGCCTGAGTGAGCTTCGGATGGCTGGAACCCAAGCGGTTCTGCAAAGGAATACGCTGGCGCTCGCCGCCCTCGCGAATGCGTTCGACCACCAATTCTTCCGACACCGCACCGGCCAGTTCGGCGCCGTGATCGCGGGCCAGCACCGCCAGCAACAGGTCGAGCACCGACATGCCGCCGCACGCGGTCAAGCGGTCACGATCCCAGTCGAACAGGTGACTGGTGGCAATCACCTTCGGGAAACGCTCGGCGAAATCGTCCTGCCAGCGCCAATGCACGGCAGCGCGATAACCATCGAGCAAACCCAGTTGCGCCAATGGGTAAACACCGGCGGACAATCCGCCGATCACACAACCGGCGCGCACCAGTTGTTTCAACGCACTGCTGAGCGGCGGCGCGAGAGAAGTCGGCGGCTCATCGGCGAGCAGGAACAGTTTCTGAAAGTTTTCGAGCTTGCCGGCCCATGGCTCACCGGGCAGTTGCCAGGCGCCGTCGGTCGGCGGTTCGGCCTGCAAAAACGACAATTCGTAAACAACGTCCGGGTGCACACGCTGGGCAACACGCAAGGCCTCCTCAGCCAGCGCAAGCGTCAGAGCTTTAGTGCTGGGCCAAATCAGGAAACCAATTCGATGGGCAGTCATGGGCAGGCGATCCGAAACGAAGAACAATGATGAAGGCATGGGCCAATGCTAGCCCGTAAATGAACACAAATCGCAAAACCAGCAAAGATCAAATGTAGGAGCTGGCTTGCCGCCCCCCTGTAGGAGCTGTCGAGTGAAACGAGGCTGCGATCTGTTGATCTTGAAAATCAAAAGTCAAAAGATCGCAGCCTCGTTTCACTCGACAGCTCCTACAGGGGATCGGGGCCAGCCTTCAGGCTGCGAAGCATGCACTATCCCGGTGCGCAACGGCAGTTCTGATTATTTCAAGCTGCCCGAGAGGAATTGTTGCAAGCGTTCCGACTGCGGATTGACCAGCACTTCGCGCGGGTTGCCGCTTTCTTCGACGACGCCTTTGTGCAGGAACACCAGCTGGTTCGACACTTCACGGGCAAAGCCCATTTCGTGCGTCACCACCACCATGGTCCGGCCTTCCTGCGCCAGGGCCTGCATGACTTTCAGCACGTCACCGACCAATTCGGGGTCGAGGGCCGAGGTCGGTTCGTCAAACAGCATCACTTCGGGTTCCATCGCCAGCGCACGGGCAATCGCCACACGTTGCTGCTCGCCACCGGACATGTGGCCCGGGTAGGCGTCCTTGCGATGAGCCACGCCGACCTTGTTCAGGTAGTGCTCGGCTTTCTCGCGGGCTTCGGCCTTGGACACACCGAGCACATGCACCGGCGCTTCCATGATGTTTTCCAGCGCGGTCATGTGCGACCACAGGTTGAAATGCTGGAACACCATCGACAGGCGCGAACGCATGCGTTGCAGCTGTTTCGGGTCGGCGGCTTTCAGCGCGCCGTCCTTGTTGGCGACCAGCTTCAGCTCTTCGTTGTTGAGCAGAATCTTGCCCGCGTGCGGCTGCTCGAGCAGGTTGATGCAACGCAGGAAAGTACTTTTGCCGGAGCCACTGGAGCCGATGATGCTGATCACATCGCCAGCCGCCGCTTTCAGGGACACGCCCTTGAGCACTTCGTGACTGCCATAGCGTTTATGCAGGTCTTGGACTTCAAGTTTGTACATGCGGTCGGTTCTCACAAAAACAGTCAGTCAGTCGTTGAGCAAGCGCCCGTGACGCAGCGCTTCGCGCCCCGCCACCTTGGCCAGCCAGAAACCGGGTTGGGCGTAACGCAGCCGTTCAATGGCAAACAGCACCCCGGACGTACCAGCACACACCGTGCTGACCCGATCCGCCAGCGGATCGATCACTTCAAAAATCTCGTCGCCTGCTTCAACCCATTCACCGGGTTTACGCAGAAAACTCAGCACGCCAGGATGCGGCGCGAACAGCAATTCGGTGCCTTCGAACGGCATGCCTTCGCACGCGTCTTGCGCAGGCTTCGGCCATTCACCGCCGATCAAGCCTTGCTCGGCGAGGAACGCCAGAATGCCTTCGGCGTGAGCCTGCGCTTCAGCGCGACCGGTATCGGCCTGACCACCCAGTTCAATGGTCGTCGCCAGGCAGGCCAGTGGAATCTGCGCATCCGGGAACAGACGCGACAAACGCAGCCATGGCAGCGAGCATGCTTCGTCAAAGGAACTGCCGCCGGAATCTTCCGCCAGCAGGCCGACCTTGACGTTCAAGTGCGCAGCCAGTGAACGCCAGTGCGACCAGTGTTGCGGCAAGGCGTACATGTGCAGCGCCGCTTCGCAATCGCAATGCAGATCCAGCACCACATCGGCGGTGCAGGCATGGCTGAGCAAGATGCGCTGCATGCCTTGCAACTGGCTGCTCGCCTCTGGCAAAGCCGCCAGGTGATCGCTCATGGCTTGGCGGATCACACGGATATTGGCGTGAGGATCATCACCCAGATGCCCATCGAGTTCGGCGGCCACCGGCGCGCTGAGTTCGACGAAATCCCGGTTGAAGTTCTTACCGCTGCCCGCTTCGAAACGCCCCTGATGGTTACCCTGCAGCAGTTGACCCAGGCCCAATGGATTGGCCACCGGCACCAGTTCGATCACACCGTTGAGCAAGCCTTGGGCTTCGAGTTCGGTCAGGCGCTTTTTCAGCTCCCAGGCCGTGCGCATCCCCGGCAATTCATCGGCGTGCAGGCTGGCCTGGATGTAGGCCTTGCGCTCGCCAGTACCGAAGCGGAACACCGAAATCCGGCGTTCGCTGCCCAGGTGGCTCCACGGCAAAGCATGATCGATACGTTCCATATCAATGCTTCCGCGGGGCCAGATAGCCCAGCCAGCGGTGTTCGGCCATTTTGAACAGGCGCACCAGAATGAACGTCAGGCACAGGTAGAACGCGCCGGCAGTGATGTAGGCTTCGAACGGCAAGTAGAACTGAGCGTTGACCGTGCGCGCGGCACCGGTGATGTCGATCAGGGTCACGATCGACGCCAGACTGGTGGTCTGCAGCATCATGATCACTTCGTTGCTGTACTGCGGCAGCGCCCGGCGCAGGGCCGATGGCAGCAGGATCCGCTTGTACATCTTGATTCGCGACATGCCCATGGCCTTGGCCGCTTCAATCTCGCCGTTCGGCGTGGCGCGCAGGCTGCCGGCGATGATTTCGGCGGTGTAGGCGCTGGTGTTGATCGCGAAGGCCAGGCACGCACAGAACGAGGCACTGGACAGCCATGGCCAGAGGAAGCTTTCACGTACTGTTTCGAATTGCGCCAGACCGTAGTAGATCAAGAACAGCTGCACCAGCATCGGCGTGCCGCGGATCACGTAGGTGAACAGCCAGGCACTCATGTTAACCAGCGGCTGCTTGGAGACGCGCATCAGCCCCAGCGGCAATGCCGCCAGCAAACCGAAGAACAGCGACAGCGCGAGCAGTTTGAGGGTGGTCACCAGCCCGCCGAAGTACAGCGGCAAGGCATCCCAAATGACGTTGTAGTCGAAGATCATAGCTCAGCCGCCCTTACGCCTACCGAGTAGCGCTTCTCAAGATGACGCAATGCCAGCAACGAGACGCTGGTGATCACCAGGTACATCGCCGCCACCGCGAGGAAGAAGGTGAAAGGCTCGCGGGTAGCGTCTGCCGCCTGCTTGGCCTTGAACATCATGTCTTGCAGACCCACCACCGAAATCAGCGCGGTAGCCTTGGTCAGTACCAGCCAGTTGTTGGTGAAACCCGGAATCGCCAGGCGAATCATCTGCGGCACCAACACCCGGAAGAACACCTGAAAACTGCTCATGCCGTACGCCATGCCGGCTTCTGCCTGACCCTTGGGGATCGCCATGAACGCGCCACGGAAGGTTTCCGACAGGTACGCACCGAAGATGAAGCCCAGGGTGCCGATACCGGCGGCCAACGGGTTCAGGTCGATGTAGTCGTCATAGCCGAGCATCGGCGCAACGCGGTTGAGCAGGTCCTGGCCGCCGTAGAAAATCAGCAGGATCAGCACCAGATCGGGAATACCGCGGATCACCGTGGAATACAGATCGCCCAGCCAGGCCAGCCAGCGCACCGGCGACAGACGCAGCGCAACGCCGATCAGCCCCAGGACGATGGCCAGGGCCATGGACGACAAGGCGAGCTGAAGCGTCAGCCATGCGCCATCGAGGATGACAGCCCCGTAGCCTTTCAACATGATTCAGGTCCTCGAAAGTTGGGATGAAAAAATGGCGCAAACCTCAGAGATCCTGTTGCTTGCGCCATTTCGGACTTGTTGCGGGGACGATTACTTGCCGTAGATATCGAAGGCGAAGTACTTGTCCTGGATTTGCTTGTACTTGCCGTTCTCGCGAATGGCCGCGATCGCGGTGTTGATCTTGTCTTTCAGCGCGTCGCCCTTGCGAACCGCGATCCCTACGCCGTCGCCGAAGTATTTGACGTCGGTGAAGGCAGGGCCAACGAAGGCGAAGCCCTTGCCGGCGTCGGTTTTCAGGAAGCCGTCATCCAGCAGGGTAGCGTCTGCCACGGTGCCGTCGAGGCGACCGGCGGCCACGTCAAGGTAGATTTCGTTCTGCGAACCGTAAGGCTTGATCTCGGCACCCAGCGGGGCCAGGACTTCGCGGGCGAAACGCTCGTGGATCGAACCACGTTGCACGCCGATGTTCTTGCCCTTCAGCTCAGTCAGGTTTTCGCTGACCTGAGTGCCGGCTTTCATGACCAGGCGGGCCGGGGTGTTGTAGTACTTGTTGGTGAAGTCCACGGACTTCTTGCGGTCTTCAGTGATCGACATGGACGACAGGATCGCGTCGATCTTGCGCACTTTGAGTGCCGGGATCAGGCCGTCGAACTCTTGCTCGACCCACTGGCACTTGACCTTCATCTCTTCGCACAGGGCGTTACCGATGTCGTAGTCGAAACCCACGATGCTGCCGTCCGGTGCTTTGGAGGCGAACGGAGGGTAAGCCGCTTCGATACCGATTTTCAGAGGTTTTTCATCGGCGAATGTCGGCAGGGACAGCACGGACAGTGCCAGGGCGCCAAGCAGCACGAGTTTCTTCATCTTGGGACTCCATCGGTAAAGGGCAAAAACGGCAGAGTGAGCGACAGCCCAATATGCGAATGGTTAAACCAAAAAGCGGTGCTGCGTCCTAGGAACCGTGCGCTGATTTCAACGCAGGCAACGACGAGCGAGTGATTGGCATTCTAACGACAGGCCCGAAGCCGATATTTCTTCAATGCGACAACAAATTACAGAAGCACCGAGAATGCCGTTTGGGCACGTTGACAGCTCTGCAATTTCATGCAAGAGCAAAAGACAGTGAACCGATCTATGTTGCAAATTGCGGGCCTATTATTGGCAAACCCTTCTAATCCGGCAAGCACAGCGTGGTGTCTAATTTTTTATGCAAGGTTCAGAGGCCCTGAAACGGGGCTTTGCGTTTCCCTATGCCTCGTTATCGGGCGAGCGGTTACACATTCAGTTACTTGAAGGGTGATGGGTAACAGTAGGAAATGGCCCACGGTGGAAGCCGATAATTATTGGTTGAAGATCAACAGCAAAGGATCGCAGCCTTCGGCAGCACCTACAGCTGGAATGCGATCTCTGTAGGAGCTGCCGAAGGCTGCGATCTTTTGATCTTCAACAACAAAAAGCCCCACCAGACTCAACACCTGGCAGGGCTTCGATGACTCCGAATGCTACTTACGCAACATTCATGGTCTTGTGCGTATCAATCAAATGCTGCACCACTCCCGGATCGGCCAGGGTGGAGATATCCCCCAACCCGTCGTATTCCGCCGTGGCGATCTTGCGCAGAATCCGGCGCATGATCTTGCCCGAGCGGGTTTTCGGCAGGCCCGGCGCCCATTGAATGACATCCGGCGAGGCAATCGGGCCGATCTCTTTACGCACCCAGTTCTTCAGCTCCAGGCGCAGTTGCTCGCTCGTCTCTTCGCCAGCATTCAACGTGACGTAGACATAGATGCCCTGCCCCTTGATGTCGTGCGGCACACCGACCACCGCCGCTTCGGCGACTTTCGGGTGAGCGACCATCGCGCTTTCGATCTCGGCGGTGCCCATGCGGTGGCCGGAAACGTTGAGCACGTCATCCACGCGACCGGTGATCCAGTAGTAACCGTCCGCATCACGACGCGCACCGTCACCGGTGAAGTACATGCCACGGAAAGTCTTGAAGTAGGTGTCGACGAAGCGGTCATGGTCGCCATACAGCGTGCGCGCCTGGCCTGGCCACGAGTCGAGAATCACCAGGTTGCCCTCGGCAACGCCTTCGATGATGTTGCCCAGGTTGTCCACCAGCGCCGGCACCACGCCGAAGAACGGCCGTGCTGCAGAGCCAGGTTTCAGCGCGTGAGCACCCGGCAATGGGCTCATCATGTTGCCGCCTGTTTCGGTCTGCCACCAGGTATCCACGATCGGGCAACGGGACTGGCCGACATTCTTGTAGTACCAATCCCACGCTTCCGGGTTAATCGGCTCACCGACCGACCCCAACAGACGCAGGCTGCTGCCATCGGCGCCTTCAACAGCGGCGGTGCCCGACGCCATCATCGCGCGGATCGCGGTCGGCGCGGTGTAGAGGATGTTGACCTTGTGCTTGTCGACAACCTTCGCCACCCGGGTGATGTCCGGATAGTTCGGCACGCCTTCGAACAGCAGCGTGGTAGCACCGTTGGCCAGCGGGCCGTAGACGATATAAGAATGGCCGGTGACCCAGCCGACGTCGGCGGTGCACCAGTAGATTTCGCCCGGGCGGTAGTCGAACACGCGCTCATGGGTCATTGCCGCGTACAGCAAATAACCGCCAGTGGTGTGCTGAACGCCCTTCGGCTTGCCGGTGGAACCGGAGGTATAAAGGATGAACAGCGCTTCTTCGGCGCCCATTTCTTTTGGCGCGCAGACGGTGCCCGCCACTTTCATCAGGTCTTCGTACCAGATGTCGCGATGCTGGTTCCACTTGATGTCGCCGCCGGTGCGCTTGCACACGATGACTTTCTGAATGCTGCTGGTTTCCGGGTTGGTCAGCGCGTCGTCGACGTTGGCCTTGAGCGAGATCTTCTTGCCGGCACGAATGCCTTCGTCGGCGGTGATCACCACTTTGGATTTGCAGTCGATGATGCGACCGGCCAGGGCTTCCGGCGAGAAACCACCGAACACCACCGAGTGAATCGCACCGATCCGGGCGCAGGCCAGCATGGCGACCACGGCTTCGGGGATCATCGGCATATAGATTGTCACCACGTCGCCGCGGTGCACATCCTGGCCGCGCAAGGCGTTGGCGAACTTGCAGACTTGTTCGTGCAGCTCGCGGTAGGTGATGTTGCGGCTTTCGGCAGGGTCATCCCCTTCCCAAATAATCGCGACTTGATCGCCACGCTCGGCCAGATGACGGTCGAGGCAGTTGTAGGAAACGTTCAGCGTGCCGTCAGCGAACCATTTGATGTCGACATGGTGATCGTCGAAGGACGTCTGCTTCACCGTGGTGAAAGGCTTGATCCAGTCGAGGCGCTTGGCTTGTTCGCGCCAGAAGCCGTCCGGGTTGACGACCGACTGCTGGTACATGGCCTTGTAAGTGGCCTCGTCAGTCAGCGTATTGGCTGCTACCTCGGGACGAACGGGATACAAAGAAGCCGCACTCATCTTTCTTACCTCGGTGGAATAGTTGTTTTTGTATGGCCCCAGTTGTAGCCGGGGCGGGCCTATAGAACCATTCGACGATGGTAGTAACAAGCCCCTACAAAATGTGGCTATACCGCAACGAAGCGCCCAAACCCACTGTTTTAGGGGGCTCGACGATTATTACCAAATCTGCCAAAGGTGTTTATCAAAAGCACAGCTATATGCCCGTCATGCCCAGGCCTAAAATCGGTCTCGCCAACACGGCAATGTGATTAACCCAGTTGCAGCCCCCACGAAGGCAGTTAATCCAAGACTCTTTATCAAAGCTCCACACGCAATCCCAAAAAGATTGCGTGACCCCATTCGACCTCAGAAAGGTAACTTTGAAATGAAAGCTTTATTGGTTCTGGCCCTCAGCAGTCTGTGCGCAACCGCCATGGCAGACGAGGCCCCGACTGATGTCGCACAGCAACAACCCGTCGTCGAGGAGTACACCTACTCCACCCATCTGGACATCGCCAAAGTTATCTCGATGAGCGAAATCCCGAACGTCTGCGAAGTAGTCCCGGCCAAAATGGTCTACGACGACTCCAAAGGCCAGCGACACATTCTGCGCTACAGCGTCATGGGTAACGGCTGCTCCAACGGCTGATCCGCCCCACTTTCATCTCCTGAGGCTCGACCCATCCTTTTTTTAGAGACCAGATGAAGCGCCGAGCCTTGTATCGATAAATACGATTGCTTTAAGCATATATTTGCACTTTTTAATCTAATTATCTGGCGTAGTATGAATTCCACACCAAGGCACACAACGCCAATGAACCTGGAGCCACTACCATGAAAACCAAACTGATCCTCGCCCTGACCCTTTCCGTCCTGGCCGCCAACACCTTCGCCGCCGATGGCTACGACCGCACTGGCTCGGCTGCTTTCAACGACGCGGCTGTCGCTTCTGACGGATACGACCACACCGGTTCTGCCTCTTTCGCGGCTGACGGTTTTGATCGTACGGGCGCTGCCAAAGTCGCTGCCGATGGCGCCGATCACATCGGTGCAGCCAAAGTTGCTGCTGATGGCTCTGACCGCGTGGGTGCCGCTCGTTTCAGCTGAAACCCGGCGCGACATCACAGCCCGACTTCGGTCGGGCTTAGTTGTGTCTGGAGTGGTTGAAAATCGACCAAAACCACAACATGTAGTGAAAAACAGGGGTTTTTGGTTGTTTTTTGAACAACGCTTTTCAAGACCCTTTGTAGCTCGGAATTGCACACAATCTCGTCCACAAAACCCCGTCTATTGCTCTGCAAGCCCCGCCCCATCTGGCTTGCGCCATAACAGCTGCCCGTAACGGTGCGAACACCCCGGCCTCACCGTCAAAAACCAGCCGAAACAGGCGAAAAAAAAACTTCCTCCGCCAAAGCCCTGTAAACCCTCGCTCCAACCTGAAAACGCCCCTCGCCGAGCCCTCCAGGTGCCATTTCGCCGCACCACGGGGCCGAAAATTTCCTTATAATGCGGACTTAAACGGGCCTGCAATATTCCCTTACAGGGGTGAAAAGCCAGTCTGAAGCCCACGCAGAGCGGTTCACATTCTCTGCGCCCATCAGCGGCTTCGGAACACCCGTACAAAATTCTGTTTATTGCCTGCGTTGTACTGCTGCAACAAACGATTTCCTTTAGATCCAACGCGGCCAGAACCGGCCGTGTGAAAAACCAACCTATCAGTTTTCACACGGGCAACTGGCCCTCACGCAGGAGACGACACGTCATGCTGAGCTGGGACGAATTCGACAAAGAAGATGACGGCGAAGTCGCTGTAAAAGGCGCCAATGCCGGCCACGCTTCTGAAGCCAACATGGACCGCCTCGACAGCGCCGGTGGTGCCGCCGCTCAAGAGGCCCGCGCCGTGACCGCGACGGACTCCGCCGCCATCGCCCGCGCCAAGGCTGCCCTGGATTCCCTCGACGTCGCCGAAGGCCTCGCCGAACTGGAAGGCGCCTCTGCCCGTGTAGCTGTCGATGAAAAGCGCATGATCAACTGCCGCGCCGACCTCAACCAGCTCGTGCCATTCAAATACGACTGGGCATGGCAGAAGTACCTGGACGGCTGCGCAAACCACTGGATGCCGCAAGAAGTCAACATGACCGCCGACATCGCCCTCTGGAAAAACCCGGAAGGCCTGACCGACGACGAGCGCCGCATCGTGATGCGCAACCTCGGCTTCTTCTCCACCGCCGACTCCCTGGTTGCCAACAACCTGGTCCTGGCCGTGTACCGCCTGATCACCAACCCGGAATGCCGCCAGTACATCCTGCGCCAGGCCTTCGAAGAGGCGATCCACACCCACGCCTACCAGTACTGCATCGAATCGTTGGCCATGGATGAAGGCGAGATCTTCAACATGTACCACGAGATCCCATCGGTCGCGAAAAAAGCCACCTGGGGCCTGAAATACACCCGTTCGATCTCCGATCCGAAGTTCGAAACCGGCACCGTCGAAACCGACAAAGAGCTGCTGCGCAACCTGATCGCCTACTACTGCGTTCTGGAAGGCATCTTCTTCTACTGCGGCTTCACCCAAATCCTCTCCATGGGCCGCCGCAACAAAATGACCGGCGTCGCCGAGCAGTTCCAGTACATCCTGCGCGACGAATCCATGCACCTGAACTTCGGCATCGACGTGATCAACCAGATCAAAATCGAAAACCCGCACCTGTGGGATGCCGAGATGAAGGAAGAAGCTTCGCAGATGATTCTGCAAGGTACTCAGCTGGAGATCGAATACGCACGTGACACCATGCCTCGCGGCGTACTGGGCATGAACGCGGCGATGATGGAGGACTACCTGAAGTTCATCGCTAACCGTCGTTTGAGCCAGATTGGTTTGAAGGAAGAGTATCCAGGGACGACTAACCCGTTCCCTTGGATGAGCGAGATCATGGACTTGAAGAAAGAGAAGAATTTCTTTGAGACTCGGGTTATTGAGTATCAAACCGGCGGTGCACTTAGCTGGGATTGATTCCTCAGCTAGCCGTGATTTAACGATGTAAATCGAAAAATCGAATTGCAAGAGGCCCCGATCTGATCGGGGCCTTTTTATTGGGTAAGAAAATTCTCACTAATTTCGACCTTCGCTACTAAAACTCCTACAACAATTCCAGCACCGTCCGCATTGATGTCGTTTCAGAGCATCTCTAAGCTCTATAGCAGGTGCCTAAGAAACGCCCAACGTAGAAGCTAACTTCCTTTCCTCAGTACGCGCGCTGATATCAGCGATATACGCGTAATCCTGTGAGTGGGAGAAACAGCCTGTTGGGATTTCTTAGATCCTCTACGTCGGGTTCCGGCCCTCTTCCACTCATACGTAGAGGTAATGGATATGCCTGCAGAAGCTCCACACCGATCGGTCATGCGTGATCCCTTTAGCCCGACGATCTTCACCCGCCACAACCTTCACCTCCATGCCCTTCTTCTTGAAAATCAACCATGGTTCTGCGCCCGCGATATCGGTCGCCTAATGGGCGTCCATCTGAGTGATCGTATGGTCAGCAAGCTGGATAAGGATCAGCGTCGCATTTTGTGGATTGAGTATTTCCGGCAACCAGAAAAACAGCTGATACTCAGCGAGTCAGGTGTATATGCGCTGTTGGTTTATCACTACGTTCCAGGGAATCGGTTACTGCGTGAGTGGTTGACCCATCAGGTGGTGCCGGCCTTGCGCGATGCAAAACCCTCGGAAAATTCGGATCGTCCGATGTTGAGTGTCTTGGATTGGCCGGAGATGTCGTTGAGTTTGCTTCATTGGCAGGATGATAGTTGGATTCGGCTTCGGGACATGCCGTACCTGTTGAGCGATCAATCGCAGCGGCGCGTGACGGTGGTTAGGCCTTGGTGGCGGAAGGTTACGCAGGTATTTCAGTCGTCGAAGCATTCGATGGGTTAGAAGACGTGTTTGTAGGATCTCTTGCGAGATCCATCGCTATTTTTTGTAGGAATTTTCGTAGACAGCCGTGATGGCCACTCAGTATCGTCCGAGGGTTTTCAACCCTCGGCGATTGTATGGATACTGGAAAGAGCAACAGCGATTGGAGTGACGCGGAGATTCAGGCTGCGGTCGATGCCTATCTCAGCATGTTGTCACGCGAGCAAAGCGGTCAGAAGGTCAATAAGGCTCATGAGAATCGCGTGCTGCGCGAGGGTGCCTTAGCGGGCCGCACCAAAGGTTCGGTTGAGTTTCGGATGCAAAACATCTCTACCGTGTTAGTCGAACTCGGAAGAGATCGCATTGAGGGGTACAAACCCGCCAAGAATGTCGGTGTAAATGTTGAACTCAGTATTCGTGAAGCACTTAACGCTCAAAGCACTTTGACGCCCGAAGATTTTGCTCCAACGGCTGATGAGGCAACACTGGAGCGCCGCGCCGTCAAACTTGAGAAACAGCTGTTCAAGGGTGAGCCGAAAGGGATTGTGAAACCAGAGCAAACTCAGACAAGCGGAAAATCCTATGTTCGCGATCCGGAGGTGAGAGCATGGGTCCGTCAAGAGGCCAAAGGTATCTGTGAGGGCTGCGGCCAACCAGCTCCGTTTGAAAAAGACGGCAGACCGTTTCTTGAGGTTCATCACGTTAAGCATTTGGCGCAGGAAGGTTCGGATCGTCCGAGCAATGCCGTGGCTCTATGTCCGAATTGTCATCGACGCTGTCACCATGCAAGTGATCGGGATGAATTCACAGCTTCGCTTTATATGAAGGTTGAGCGGTTGAAGCCTGAGTAATTGGGCTGAATAAAATTTGTGGCGAGGGAGCTTGCTCCCGTTCGACTGCGAAGAGTTCGCCAAGCAAACAACTTGATCTGTCTGATGTACCACGCTTGTCGAGTTTTGGGCTGCTGAGCAGCCCAGCGAAAGCAAATTCCCTCGCCACAGATGTATGCGTATGTAAAGGACGTCAGTTACTGATTATTTTTGAGACCCCCGAGCTTTTAGATTAAAGCGATCTATTACTTGGATTTAAGCTTTTCTAGCTCCTCCATAACACTATTAACAAAGTGCCCACCTGCCTCCCAATCTCCTGAAGCAGGAGCTAAGTGACCTAAAGGGCCATCAACCTTCAAGTAATTAACTATATCTTTATAGGGCAATTTAACTACAAAGCTCCCGCACACCCCAGGCGTAACCTCATACTCACTAAATACAAACTCAACATCATTTTCTTTAATAAAAAACCTAGGCACATAACTTGCTTTTTCAAAACGATCGTCAAATACACCATACTCACATATCGTACTCACCTCCCTAGATATCTTCTTCTTAAGCTCATTTAAAGCATCTCGCCTTGCATCAAAAACGTCGAAAAAATCAAAAAATCTCTCTGCAACAGGATCAAAATTAAGAGAAAACTCAGACTCGTTCCCGTTCA
Organism: Pseudomonas sp. B21-019; assembly: GCF_024749225.1. Taxonomy (NCBI): domain Bacteria; kingdom Pseudomonadati; phylum Pseudomonadota; class Gammaproteobacteria; order Pseudomonadales; family Pseudomonadaceae; genus Pseudomonas; species Pseudomonas sp. B21-019. The sequence goes on along the minus strand of NZ_CP087193.1, from coordinate 1,462,921 downwards.
TCGCGCCATCGTAATAATAGTATTGATAAACTTTCAAGCTAATTAGATTCTTCGTCAAAACACCCGTCTCATAGCGCACCCGATATTCCAACAAATTACTTTGAATCGCATCCAAAACATTACTTTCAATCTCCCGATTAATCTTATCAATAAAATCACTCGAAAGTATCGCACTCACGTATGGGTAAGAGACATCTATATTGCGATCCGAATGAAAGCTAGAAAAAACGTCCTTAAAATCATCTCCCACCATCACGACATCAACAATACCGATCTGACTTGACAAATACCTCTCCACCTTTACAGCAACATAAGACACCCCACCTATAACCATAGGCAACAGTGTCAAATAAAAACCCACCGCTGTTAACTTACTAGGCAGACTCCACCCAATCCATTGCTTTCTGCTTGGAAAAAAACGCACTTACATCTCCTTTCTTAATAAAGCATCCAACATCACCAAACTTAATAACCCAGCAACCAGAAGATTAAACCACAACAATAAATCGTGAAAAAGTACTTCCACCCTACCTATCCTATAAAAAGGAAAACGTGCACTCTAGCCTCTACCCCAACATCTAGGACCCGAGCCCACCATGAAATTCAACCTCGCCTACTGCCTCAGCCTCGACGACAAGCTGTCGATCTATGACGTGCGCGATTTGAATTTCGACGAAACCATGGCGTTCGATTCCGCCAAGGAGCACTTCCAGTGCCCCAACGATGCCTGCCGCTTAGCGTTCGATGCCGCCAACGTGTTGGGAACGTTCAACGCCAAGAATGTGAATTACGTGCGCACGCCGCATTTCAAGAACATGCCTAGCACCCGGCATGTGGCGGATTGTCCTTATGTCAGTCTCAAGGTATCGGCGTCAGGTGTGGACGCGGACGGGGCGGAGTCGGATGACGGTCGGGAGGAGCATTTTCCGTCGGAGTTGTTGCTGACTCGGCGTGAGTATGTGCGTAAGCCGTCGACCCCAGCGGTGGCGGCGGATGTGATGCGGGACGATCCGAAACCCTCTTCAGCGGCCAGTAACGTCGAGCAGCCGAGCCGGGAGTCGGCACCGGACAAGACCAGTGTCTTCGCCCATCCGGTGGAGTGTTTTGTGTCGAATTTCGAAGACAAGGATCTGCTCAAGCGCATGCCGCTGAAGATTGGCGAGCACACGGCGCCTTATGGGTCGTTCTTCAAGAAGATCGAGTACCTGCAGGACAACAAGGGGCTGATTTACTGGGGCAAGATCAAGGAGATCAAGGATTACACACAGAGCTTTCGCATCGATTTCGAACAGAAGGTCTGGTTCAAGCAAGCGGACGAGGCGAAGAAGAAGCCTTATTCGGTGAACGTTTATCTGAGCAAGAAGCTGATCGACAACTACCGCAAGCGCAAGGCGTTTCTGGAGGAGATCAAGCACGCCGTCGACAGTGATGCCGAGTTGTATTGCTTCTTTTATGGCGTGACGCCGGAGTTGAAGCAGGTGCCGAGCAAGAAACACCCCGAACAGACGTTCGGGGTGTTCAGTGCCAACATCGAGAACCTGGATCACTTCATCATTCGGGAAGCGTCGGGGTTGGCAGGTAAGTAATTCGAGCCACTGCGTTACTGCAGCAGCTGATCTTGCGTCGAGAGGGTGGCTTCCAGCGCCCATATTTGCCTTCTTACTTCCTCACGCCGATCACGTGCAGCCTGGATGCCGGCCTCGTCAAGGCCGCAGTACTGGCGTAACCAGTGGGCCATCATCTCCTCGTCCGGCAAGTAATAACCTTTGACACCATTGTTGCTTCTCACGGTGTCGTTCATCTGCGCGTCAAAGCGGCCAGCCATGATTTCGTCTGGCGGTAAACAACCCCACTCTGCGGCGTAATCTTCAAAGATCCAGGCAATTTCGTTGATGTGGCCTTGCGCACTGCGATGACCTCGCTTGTATAGCCTGTACTGGCGGCTTTCGTTAAATCGCTCCAGCATGGCGTCATGACCAACCCATTGCAGGACGTCATGGCGTAGCGCATCACGCATCAGTCCGTTGATCCATCGCTCGGAAAACCGTTGAACAAAACCTTCCACGTCAGCCTTTTTCGCGTCCGCGAAAATCATGCAATAACGGGTTTTCACATGGATGACGAACAACACGTGCTTGCGTTGCACGGTAATGGCGTGGACCAGCCACTGTTCGGCTGAGTCCCCCTGCTCGTCGTCCTCGATAACGGACGATGGAGGTTTCTCCACCGGGGTTATTTTCTTGCCCTTGTGGACGCGGCTGAAGAAGGTGCTGGCGGCTTCGGTGCAGTTGAAGATCAACATCCTGGGCTCTCGAGAGGTCTGTGCCGCTATTTAACGCATATGCCGAGCATCACTAAAAGCAGCAAACCAATATAAACCCGCGCATGCACCCGATCCGGTATCCGCCCGATCCACGGCGTGGCCAGCCGAATCCCCACCAGCGACCCGACCGTCAGCACCGCAAACGCCAGCACATCCACATAACCGACAAACCACGGCCCCAGATCAAACTCGGTAAACCCCGCCATCGCCATATAGGTCAGCGTCCCAGCCACCGCAACCGGAAGACTCAACGGATTAGCCATGGACGTCGCCTGGGACATGCTCAGCCCACAACGGCGCAATAACGGCACGGTCATGACGCTGCCGCCCACCCCAAGAAAAGTGGCAATAGCGCCAATTCCCACACCGCCGCCAGACACTTCTGCCCCGCCCAATCGCCGTGGGACTTCGATGTAGGACTGCGTAAGAAAACCGCGTCTGAACAAGCAGTCCAGAATGGTCACGCCCAGGTAAACGATGAAGACAGAACGGATCAGCTCACCACTCGCCCACATCGCGGCCGCAGCTCCGACGATCGCGCCCAAGCCGATGAACCCGCCCAACGGCCACAGGTAATGGCGAATGAGATTGCCGGCGCGGTGATGTTTTCTGGTGGCGATCAGTGCATTGACGATCATCACGCAGGTCGAGGTGGCTACGGCAATGTGCATCGCCGCTTGGCCGATGGGATCGTCGATGCCGTGGCTGGCCGTGAGCATGCGGTACAGCAAGGGCACGACGACAAATCCGCCGCCGAAGCCGAACAGCACGGCGGTGACGCCGGTCATGCAGCCGAAGAGTGCCAGCAAGAGGTAGAAGAACATCGCGCATCGTCCATGGGTTGAGAGTGGCCGACGATAGAGCGACGGGGCTTGGCCTGCTTCAGCAAGTCAGCCAATAATGTTTGCGTTTACGCCAACCGCTGGGTGCCGCTCGATGCGCAATGTTTCGATTGATCTGCTGGACGACACGCCACGGCCGGTGTTGGCCATCGGTACGGATTATCCCGACGGTCATCGGTTGCTGCGCCATACCCATCGACGGGCGCAGTTGTTGTATGGCGCCACCGGGGTGATGCAGGTGAGCACGCTCGACGGCAATTGGGTGGTGCCGCCGCAGCGGGCGGTGTGGATTCCGCCGGGGGTGGCGCATGAGGTGTTGATGCTGGGGGTGAGCACTCGCAGTGTGTATATCGAACCGGGGGCGGTTGATCTGGGCAAGCGCTGCCAGGTGATCAGTGTTTCGCCGTTGATGCGGCATTTGTTGATGGAGGCGGTGGAGGTTGCGCTGGAGTATGACGAGGCCGGGCGCGACGGAGCGCTGATCGACTTGTTGCTGCATGAACTGGCGCGCAGTGCTCACCTGCCGTTGCACATCCCGCTGCCGATGGATTCGCGGTTGCTCGGGTTGTGTCAGACGTTTCTCCGGCAACCGAACGCTCACCAATCGCCGCAACAATGGGCCGATCAGTTGCATATCAGCCTGCGTACGTTCAATCGTCTGTTCCGCCAACAGACCGGGCTGAGTTTCAGCCAATGGCGGCAGCGGGCCTGCGTGGTGCTGGCCTTGGCACGGTTGGCGGTGGACACGCCGGTGACGCGGATTGCCCTGGATTTTGGCTATGAAAGCCCGGCGGCGTTTTCGACCATGTTTCGTCGTGTGCTGGGGCAGGCACCGTCCGTTTGGCTGGAGGGGGCGAAATGACCCCGTAGGAGCGAGGCTTGCCCGCGAAGAATGCAACGCGGTATTTCAGGGATTACGCATCATCGTTCTTCGTGGGCAAGTCGGATCGCCGCACCGCTCGCGTCTACAGGTTCTGCACCAGGCGGATGATTGTCTTGACTGGCTTGTTCTGACAGCAATTCAAAACTCTGCTCCTTCACATCCTGGGAATCCAGGCCGATTTGCACCCGGAACTCGCCCGGTTCGGCGACGTACTCAAGTTGGGAGTTGAAGAATTTCAAGTCGTTCTCATCAATGCTGAAGTGGACTGCTTTCTCCTCGCCGGCCTTGAGCATGATTTTTTGAAAGTTCTTCAGTTCTTTGACCGGACGGGCGACAGAGGCAACGACATCGCGGATATACAGCTGAACCACCGTTTCGCCGTCACGCTGGCCGGTATTTTTCACCATGATGCTGGCGACGAGGTTGTCGGTCTTGTTCAGCGTGGTCGAAGACAGGGCCATGTCGGTCAGGCTGAAATCGGTATAGCTCAGCCCATAGCCGAAGGGGTAAAGCGGCCCATAGGATTGATCGAAATATTGCGACGTGTAGTTGCGAAGCGCACCCGGCAGGTACGGACGGCCGGTGTTCAGGTGGCTGTAGTAATTGGGGATCTGCCCCACGGAACGTGGAAAGGTGATGGGTAATTTGCCGGACGGGTTGTAGTCACCGAACAATACATCGGCAACGGCATTGCCTCCCTCGGAGCCGCTGTACCAGGTTTCCAGGATCGCATCGGCCTGTTTCTGCTCCTTGCCGATGGACAGCGGCCGACCGTTCATCAACACCAGCACCAGCGGCTTGCCGGTGGTTTTCAGGGCGGTGATCAATTCACTCTGGCGCCCAGGCAGATCGAGGCTGGTTCGACTGGCCGCTTCATGGGACATGCTGCGGGGCTCGCCCACCACGGCAATCACAACATCGGCTTGCTGTGCAGCCTTGACGGCTTCGTCAATCATTTCTGCTGCCGGACGGGGGTCGTTGGCGATTTCGGACACGCCCTGGTATTCCAGGTATTTAACAACCTCCTGATCCTCCTCGAGATTGGCACCTCGGGCATAGATCAGCGAGCCCTGGCTCATCGCGTTTTTCAGCCCGTCGTAGATCGTCACCGACTGCGCGGGCACACCGCTCGCGGACCAACTGCCCATGATGTCGACGGCACTTTTTGCCAACGGGCCGATGAGCGCGATCGTGCCTTGTTTTTTCAGCGGCAAGAGCCCGTTTTCATTCTTCAGCAGCACCAGTGTCTTGCGTGCCACTTCACGGGCCTGCGCTCTGTGCAGATGGTTTTCGGGGTTGTTATCAGCTGCGTTTTCACTGGCAGCGCCGAGGCGCCGGTAAGGGTCTTCGAACAGCCCCATGTCGTACTTGGCACCCAGGACTTCCCGCACCGCGTTATCAATATCGCTCTGGGAAATAGCGCCAGACTCAAGCAGCCCCGGCAACTCCGGGCCATAGGAGGAGTCGTTCATGCTCATATCAATGCCGGCCCTGATGGCGAGCCTGGCCGCGTCGCGAGGATTCCTCGCAACACCGTGCTGAACCAGATCGGTTACCCCGTTATGGTCGCTGATGACCAGTCCCTTGAAGCCCCACGCTTTGCGAAGCAGATCCTGCATCAACCATCTATTGGCCGCCGCCGGCACACCATTTATCGAGTTAAGCGCCGCCATGACGGCTCCCGCGCCACCCTCGATCGCCGAACGATAAGGTGGCAGGTAGTCCTGGTACATTCGGGCCAGGCCCATGTCGACGCTGTTGTAGTCGCGCCCTCCTTCGACAGCCCCATACAACGCAAAGTGCTTGGCGCTGGACATGATGCTGTCGGGCGCGTTCAAGCTCTGGCCCTGGTAGGCCTGGACCATCACTCTGGCAATGCGTGAAACCAGATAGGTGTCTTCACCGAAGCCTTCGGATGTGCGCCCCCAACGAGGATCACGGGCGACATCGATCATCGGTGCGAAGGTCATATCGATACCGTCCTCACTGGCTTCTTTCGCCGCCGTTCGACCGCTCAACTCGATGGCGTCCATATCCCAACTGGAGGCCAGGGCCAGGCCGATGGGGAAAATGGTTCGATGACCGTGTATCACGTCCCAACCGAAAAACATCGGTATCTTCAGGCGGCTCTGTTGAGCCGCGTCCTGCATGGGGCGGTTTACATAACGGCTCACAGAGCCATATGTCCCCCCGATTCGCCCGGCAGTGATCTCCTGGCAGATTTTTTCGGGCGTCATCTTTTCATCGATAGCGATCAGCCGCAGTTGGCCGACTTTTTCGTCGAGGGTCATCTGATTGATGAGGTTGGTGACAAAGGCATCTTTGTTTGGCGATGCCGTATCGGCCAGGACCGGCAGAGTTGTAAAGCTGATCAGGGCACATAGCAGACGTAGTCTTTTCATGATTCCCTTCCCCGCATAACGCTGTGGCGCACTGCTTTTGAAACGCCACCTTTCCTGCATTGAAGATCAGAAGGCTGACGTTCAATCATTTGGAGCTTTCAGGAAACCGCCTAGAGACAGCGTAGTCGGTCCAACGCCCCTGCCTGAGCGAAAAAAGACAATCGATCAAAAAATGAGTTTGATCCGGGCGCAGAACAACTGTACAAAAACACAGTACATTTTCGAATCGCCACGCTCGATCCCCGGAGAAAACCATGGCCTCTCTTGCAATGAAAATCACCCTGGAACGTATCGCCCTCTTCCAGTTCACCCCCGCCCACTGCGCCCAGGCCCGAGCGATGCTGGGTTGGAGTGTGGAAGAGTTGTCCGAGGAATCCGGGGTTTCCGTTGACGCCATCCAGCGATTCGAAGCAGAGCGTGAGGTGCTGGATGTCACCCGGCTGGCGTTGGCGTATCGGTTTGAATCGCAAGGCCTGGTGTTCTTCCCGGGGTTTGCACCGGGTCGAGGGATGAATGTGAAAGGGTCCACACCGAATCCGGTGGGGCGGGCAGATTATGGAATGGTTGAGTGAGTGAAGTTATCGATTGAGGCGCTTTGCAGGATCACACAAAAGGAATCAGGCAATGATTGAAATAGAAGAAAGCAGCGGGAACGCTTATGAAGATCTCGGAATGGATAACGCAATAGCGATGAGCACCAAATCAAAACTTGCCACCGAAATGGGTGAGGTCATCAAAGCTCGTCAGCTGACTCACGTTCAGGCGTCTGAAATTATGGGTCTGTCGCAAGCCACGCTTTCTGAGATGTTACGTGGAAGCTTTCGTGACATCGGTGAAACCAGGATGGTGGAATGTCTTTCCATGCTCAGGCGTGACATACCAGACCAGTGACACCACAAAACTCACTGGCCCGGTTACATCCCTTTACTGCTGTTTAAACGCCGGAGCCTGACGTTCTAACGAAGCCTGTTCATAGCTGTAAGCCAGGGCCAACAGTTTAGGTTCACTCCAGCGCGGGCCGTAAAAGAACACGGAGGTGGGCAGGCCATCGCCCTTCATGCCCGACGGCAGTGTGATGGCTGGGTAGCCGGCCACCGCGGCACTGAATTGCGAATAGCCGTCGGCATCGGCGATCAGGGCGTCCAGATTGTGCCCGGTCAGTTGCTCATCGATGGCTTCCTTGAAGCTGGCATTGAGTGCCGCGAACAGTTCGGATGCCTGTGCGTGGCTCATGTCCAGTTTGCTGATGTCTTTGAGCATCTGTTGACCGTAACCTTCAGGGCCAGGCTTGAGTTCGTTGAAGTCGATCAACCCTTGAAGCGTTTGGATCGGCAATCCGGAGCGGCTGGCCAGGTACTCCGGCAGCTCATGTTTCATGCCCGCCATGAGTACATTGAAGTAGCCCTCAATATTTGGCAGCCGGACTTTTAATGGCACCAGGGTAGCGCCTTGTTTTTCCAGGGTGGCCAATGCACTCAGAAACTCAGAACCGGGGCGCAACACCGAACCGTCCGGCCCCAGGTACTCGATTGGGTAACCGATTCGCTTGCCGTCCAAGGCATCCTTGGCGAGCAATGCGGTGTAATCGACACCTACCGGTGCGTCGCTGGTTGCGGCGTCCGAAGCATCGACACCTTGCAGGACGTTGAACATGAGCGCGGCGTCAAGAACGGTGCGCGTCATGGTCCCGGGGGTGTCTTGCAGACGTGTGATCGGAATGATGCCGGAACGGCTGAACAGCCCCAGCGTCGGCTTGATGCCCACCACGCCGTTGGCCGAGGCGGGGCAAGTGATCGAACCGTTGGTTTCGGTGGCAATGGCCAGCGGTGCGAACCCGGCGGCTACGCCTGCGGCCGAACCGGAACTGGAACCACACATTTCGCCGCCCAGTACGTGGGGATTTTTCCCTTGGCCACCTCGGCCGCTCCAACCGTGGGGCAAGCCCATTTGTCGAACGTAAGCCCATTCGCTCATGTTGGTTTTGCCGAGAATGACTGCGCCTGCGTCACGAAGCTGCTTGACGACAAATGCATCGTTTGCGGCTGGTTGGCCGACCATGGCCAGTGAGCCCGCGCTCGTTTGCAGGGTGTCTGCGGTATCGACGTTGTCTTTAAGTAGAACCGGAATCCCGTGGAGCGGACCACGAACCTTTCCGTCCTTGCGTTCCTTGTCCAGCGCCATTGCAATCTCGATGGCCTGGGGATTGAGCTCCATGACCGCGTTGATTGCCGGCCCCTGCTTGTCCAGTGCCTCGATACGCGCCTGCAAATGCTTCACCAGTGCTACGGAGGTGAGTTCGTTGCGCTCCATCTTTGCAGTGAGTTCGCTGACACTCTCGTATTCGAGCGCGTTGACCGCTGCAGATGCTGCAGCGGTGTCATCGGCGTAAGCGGAACCCGCGACGGAAAGCACAATGGCCTGCGCCAGCACCGTCATGCGGCTTTTGAAAATGTCCTTCATGTAAAACGTCCTTATTATGGCTAATCACGAGTGAGTCATTTCACTCGCCTCAAAGCCTACCGAAGCCGTAGGAAACGACTGTCAGCGACAAGGAACGAAGGCCGTACGAAAGTTCATCCAGACTTGTAGCCGCTACAAGCAATGTGTCCTTTTTCCTTCATCGTATTTTCCAGATCCAGCCACCACGCGCCACCACGCTGCGGATACATCACGTTGAACGCCTCGCCCATTTGCGGCGTGGTGATCGACACGTTCCGTTCCCAGGCCAGCGCCAGAATACGGTCGAAAGGTTCGTACCAGGCGTGCATCGACAGGTCGAAGGTGCCGTTGTGGATCGGCAGCAACCAGCGCCCTTTAAGGTCAATGTGCGCTTGCAGGGTTTGCTCGGGCTGCATGTGCACGTGAGGCCACTCGACGTTGTAGGCGCCGGTTTCCATAAGGGTCAGGTCGAATGGGCCGTACTGCTCGCCGATGCGTTTGAAGCCGTCGAAGTAGCCACTGTCGCCACTGAAGAAGATCCGCGTGTCGCCGTCGATCATCACCCACGACGCCCACAGGGTGCTGTTGCCGTCGAACAGGCCGCGACCGGAAAAGTGCTGCGAGGGTGTGGCGACGAATTGAAGGCCATCGACCTCGGTGCCCTGCCACCAATCCAGTTGCCGCACTTTGCTGGCGTCGATGCCCCACTTGATCAGGGTGTCACCCACGCCCAGGGGTGTGAGGAAGTAGCGGGTCTTGTCCGCCAGTTTGAGCACGGCCTGATGATCGAGGTGGTCGTAGTGATCGTGGGACAGGATCACCGCTTCAATCGGCGGCAGATCTTCGAGGCTGATCGGAGGCTGGTGGAAACGCTTGGGGCCGGCCCATTGCACGGGCGAGGCGCGTTCGGCGAAGACCGGGTCGGTGATCCAGAACTTGTCCTGCAATTTGAGCAGAAGCGTGGAATGGCCCAGGCGATAGACGCTGTGGTTAGGCGCGGCGATCAATGCCGCCTGGGTCAGGGTTTGCACCGGAACGGGGGCCGACGGCCGGGTGTCGTGCGGTTTGTTGAAGATGAAGTTCCAAAGGATGCGCAAGGTTTTGCGAAAGCCTTCGCGCTGCACCGGCACATGGTTTCGGTACTGCCCTTGAGCCTGTCGGGACGCTTCAGGCGTTGAAGCGTTGTTCGCTGGGGAAGTTGAAGTGGCCATGACTGAATGACTCCAGAAAAACCGCACAATTGACGATTTTCCGCTTGGGACGATTTATGGCCAAGGCATGCACGCATCAGCCGAGATTCTATTTCTCAATGTGCAGGATTAACACAACATTACACTGCACAGTGTAGTTTCTAGGTTGCATCAAAGCCGATCACAAGTAAACTACCAAGTGTAATTCTCCACTTCTTCCTGCCGAAGCGTACTTATGACAGCTCCACAGCGCCTCACCGACCGAAAACGCGAAGCCATCATCCAGGCGGCGATTACCGAATTCCGTACCAACGGTTTCGACATCACCAGCATGGACAAGATCGCCGCCACCGCCGGCGTGTCGAAGCGCACGGTGTACAACCACTTCCCGAGCAAGGAAGAGTTGTTTGCCGAAATCCTCAATCAGTTATGGACCCGAGTAACGGCCGAACAGGAAACGGCCTACCGCCACGACCTGCCCCTGCGCGATCAGCTGCGCCTGATGTTGCAGGCGAAATTGCAGATGCTGGCCGATGACAATTTTCTCGACCTGGCGCGGGTGGCGATCGCCGCCGCCATCCACTCTCCCGAGCGTGCGCAGAACATGGTTGCCCGAATGGGTGAGCGCGAAGAAAGTTTGACCGTGTGGATTCGTGCCGCCCAGGCCGATGGCCGCTTGAAACAGGTCGCGCCTGAGTTCGCTGCGCAACAGATCCACGGGTTGCTCAAGTCCTTTGCCTTCTGGCCGCAGATTTCCATGGGCCAAACGGGCCTGTCGCCCGAGATGCAGCACACAGTGGTGGAATCTGCGCTGGACATGTTCCTGGCGTGCTATGAGTGCTGAGCTGAGCTGCAAAAAATGACAACGTCCGCCGTTTTATCGCTGATTGGTCGCTCTGAATAAGAACTCGGTAATGTGTTTCTGAATGAGACTGACGCTGGAGCTATAGTGAGCCTCAGTCCCAGCCCCCTTCAGAGAGCATCATGAGCACTCCGACCCACGAAACCGAAACCGAAATCACCGGCCCTGTCGATCACCTGCGCTTCCATCGCCCTCACGCGCACCTGGCACCTACTTTCGGTACCGACCGTTTTGCCCTGCGCGCCGAGGCTTTTGCGCGGTTCTTCGGCACGCCGACCTTCCTTGGCGCCCAGACCTTGGTGGTGGTGATCTGGATTTGCCTGAACCTGTCCGGCGTAACCCAATTCGATGTGTACCCCTTCATCCTGCTCAACCTGGCGTTCAGCTTGCAAGCGGCCTACGCCGCGCCGCTGATTCTGCTGGCCCAGACGCGTCAGGCGGCGCGGGACAAAGCCCAGTCCGAAGCCGATGCGCGACATCGTGAAGCCTTGGCCATCGCCAACAGTGAACGTCAGGCCCAGGCCGCGCGGAACACTGCGCAACTGAAGGAGTTGCTGGAGCAAAATACCCGGCTCACCGAAATCACCAAGACCCTGACTGAGCGCATCGAAAGCCTGACCTCGGAAATGCATCAACACTTCATCAGCAAGGAGCCACCGAAGGTTTGATCCGGAGCGCCCGCCCCAACTCGTCGAACAACGTCACCACCGAGCGCAATGCGCGGCAGTCCGGGCGGGTCAGCAGCCACAGCGCGGTGTCGTAACCGTGCAGGGGCTCGGTCAACGGTTGCAGTTCTTCACCGATCAAAAAGTCCGGCAACGCCGCGATGCCCAGTCCGGCCCGCACCAACTCGGTCACCGACAACATGCTGTTGCAGCGATAACCGGGTGTTACGCCGGGCAACTGCTGACGCCGCCAGGCGACGGTGGGGTGATCGGGAAGAAAGTCGTCCGGGGCGATCCAGGTCAATGAGGCCAGGTCGTGGGATTCGACCGATTGCAGATAGGCCGCGCTGGCACAGACCCGGTAGGAAATGTCTGCCAATCGCCGGCCAACCAGATGCTCGGGCGGGGTGCGGGTCAGCCGCAAGGCGATGTCGGCGTCGCGGCGGCTGAGGTTGGCGAAGTCGTTGGAGGTGCAGAGTTCGATAGTCAGCGCCGGATAAGACGGCATGAACCGCGCCAGTGCCGGTAACAGCAGACTTTGCAGGACCGAATCGGTGCAGGTCAGGCGCACCGTGCCGCTGATGATTTCACCGCCCTGCTCCACGCCAATGCGCGCCGCCTCCAGCGCTTGTTCGGCGCGTTCAGCCTGCTCGGCCAGGGTCTGCGCCAGCGTCGTCGGCAGGTAACCAACGCGGCTTTTTTCGAACAGTTGCTGGCCTAGCGCGGCCTCCAGGCGGCGGACCGCGCGAAACACTGTCGAAACGTCGACCTTCAACAACACCGAAGCCCGGGCCAGAGAGCCGCCGCGCACCAGTGCGAGGATCAGGGACAGGTCGGGATAGTCCAGCTGATAGTGCGTCGATGCATTGATCACTTGGGATAACGCCAATATTGATTGCGTGAACGCCAATCTATAGTCGGTGCCAGAAATCAACAAGCGTCGAGATCACTCATGGAAACCAACGCCATCCGCATTGCCCTGATCGGTGACTACGATCCACAGGTCACCGCCCATCAAGCCATCCCCGTCGCCCTCGGCATGGCCGCCGAACACACCGGCATGAACCTGCAATTTGAATGGCTACCCACCGACCGCATCACCACCGATACGCCACTGGATGACTTCGATGGTTTCTGGTGCGTACCCGCCAGCCCTTATCGCGACATGGATGGCGCGCTACGGGCGATCCGCTTTGCCCGGGAACAACAACGGCCGTTCCTCGGCACGTGCGGCGGTTTTCAGCACGCGGTACTGGAGTTCGCCCGCAACGTATTGGGCTGGGAAGATGCCGAACACGGCGAGACTTCGCCCAACGCGACGCGGGCGTTACTCACGCCGCTGACCTGTGCGCTGGTGGAAGCCGTCGACAGCATTCATTTGGTTGAAGGCTCGTTGATCGCCAAGGCGTACGAAAATGCTGAAATTCGTGAAGGCTACCGTTGCCGTTACGGTGTGAATCCCGAGTTTGAACGGCAGCTACTGACGCGACAGTTGCACGCGGTTGGCCACGATTCGGCGGGGGATCTGCGGGCAGTGGAGCTGAAGGATCATCCATTCTTTGTCGCAACGCTGTTCCAACCGGAACGCGCCGCGCTCAAAGGCCTGCTGCCGCCGTTGGTCAAGGCATTGATCGAGGCCTGCGCGAGGCAAAAATCATGATCGCCCAGACACCTGCAGCACCTTACTACGCAGTGATTTTCACTTCGCTGCGCACCGAAGGCGATCACGGTTACGAACAGGCCGCCGAACGCATGGTGGAGCTGGCCCGTGAGCAACCCGGCTTCCTGGGCGTGGAATCGGCCCGGGGCGCGGATGGGCTCGGGATTACGGTGTCCTACTGGGCCAGCGAAGCGGCGATCCTGGCCTGGAAGCATCACCCCGAGCACAGCGCGATTCGTGAGCGTGGGCGATCGACCTGGTATTCGGCGTGTCATACGCGGGTGTGCAAGGTTGAGCGGGCCTATGCGTTCAAACAGTGAATGACCCGGTGATTCTGGAGGCCGTCTTCGCGGGCTTGCCCGCGAAGACGCCAGAACAGCCACCGCAAAACCCTCACCCCCGCACCAAACTCCTCACCGCCGTAATCTGCGGCAGGTCCTGTCGATTCATGTACACCCGCAGCGGCTCGGTGATGTTGATCCGGTCGTCGATGTTCTGGTCCAGCAGCAACTGAATCAGTTCGCGCTTGAGCGTCATGGTCTGCTCGGGGCCGGGTGCCCAGACGAATTCGCTGGCGGGGATGATGCCGTCGTCAGCCACGTCCATGCCGAAGGCGTCTTCGCTGAAGCGCACGATGTACTGGCCGGTTTTGCGATTGAGGCCGACGAAGCCTTTGAGTTGGTCGGCGGCCTGGCAAATGAGCTGGGAAGTGATGCGCATGGTAAACCTCACAAAAGGTCGCTAAGGACCGGTGATCGATGGTTTACACGCAGGCAAGTGAACGGGTTTCCCTCTGCCGGGGAAACTGCAGGTGTGAAGATTACTGCAAAGAGCCGCACAAAAGCGTCGAAGAAATCTTCTTTAAACACGTTTATGTCGGTCTGGTGATAGCACAAGCGGCGCTCAGTTGTTAAAAGATACGTCTTTGAAAACTCATCGCAAAAGGACTTCGACCATGCCTGTCTCCTTCACCAAAAGCGCGCTGCTGCTGAGCCTGATGCTCGGCCTCGGCCAGGCACAGGCCACCAGCGAGCCAAGCCCCAGCGCACTGGCAACCCGCCTGGGCATTCCGCACCCGGCGGTGATCGCCCACCGTGGCGCCTCTTTCGATGCACCGGAATCCACCGCCGCGGCCTACAAACTGGCTCGCGACCTGGGCGCCGACTACCTGGAAATGGACCTGCAACGCAGCAAGGATGGCGTGCTGTTCGCCCTGCACGACAACAACCTGCAACGCACCACCGACGTCGCCACCAAATTCCCTGAGCGCAAGGACAGCCCGGCCAACGAATTCACCATCGCCGAACTGAAAACCCTGGATGCCGGCAGCTGGTTCAACACGGCGTACCCGGATCGCGCGCGTCCTGGCTACGTGGGTCTGAAGATCCTGACCCTGGACGAAATCATCGACATCGCCCAAGGCAATCCACTGCACAAGCCTGGCCTGTACATCGAAACCAAGGAGCCAAAGCAGTTTCCCGGCATCGAACGCGATCTCAAGGATAAATTGCAGGACCGTGGTTGGCTGAGCCCGACGGGTTCCAAACTGGCAAAAAGTAATCTGGCGGTCGGCCAGGGGAAAGGCAAAGTCGTGCTGCAAACCTTCGAGAAGAGCAGCCTCGAACTGCTCGAGAAGGAGATGCCGCAAGTGCCGAAAATCCTGCTGTTGTGGGTCGGCGAAGGCAGCATCGAGCCGAAATCCAAAGTGGCGTTCGCTGAGTCCGGAGACAAGGACAAAGCGACTTACTACGCCAAACAGGAACCGAAAGACAAAGCCGAATTCCAGCAATGGGTCGAGTACGCCAAGTCCCAGGGCGCTATCGGCACCGGGCCTTCTGCCGCGCTGACCAAGGGCGGCGATCAGAGCTATTCAGACCTGGTGAAACCGTGGATGAACCAGTTCACCCACGATCAGGGCATGCTGGTGCACGTCTACACCATCGACGATGCCGTGGATTATCAGAAAGTGACGGATGCCGGTGTCGACGGCATCTTCACCAATCGCGCCAGCGAACTGCTGAAGTTCTATAAACGCCCGGCGGCGGCGAGTGTTGCGCAGTTGTTGCAGAACAACGGGTATTGATTCAAGACCGTGGCGCCTGTTTCGCGGGCGCCACGGTAATTAAGGGTGAATTAAGTTGCGCTGTTTAACCTGATCCCACTTAAACAGCTCCTCCAAGGAAAGAACTTGATGAAAACCTTAACTGCCCTGTTCACCGCTGCCGCCCTGACCCTCACCGCCGGCCTGGCCCAAGCTGACGTTCGCGTCGACCAGATCCCCGAGTTGGTCAAAAGCGGCAAGATCAAACCCCTGGAAGAAATGAACCAGGCCGCGCTGAAGTTGCATCCGGGCGCCACGATTACTGATACCGACCTGGATAACCACTTCAACGGTTACGAATATGAAGTTGAACTGCGTCTGGCTGACAACACCGAATGGGACGTGGACTTCGATGCCGCCACTGGCAAGGTCCTGAGCAACAAACAAGACAAGTGATTCAACTGCAAAAAGCCGCACGATCTTCGGGTCTTGCGGCTTTTTTGCGTTCGGCGTAAGGCAAATCGCTGAAGTGATGAACGAAGTCGCGCCCTTTTGCGCAAGCCCGCTAGAATCCCTCAACACCACTCAGCATGTTGAAGCAGAGAACCAGGGATATGGGGCAAACAGCGACAGCAGATATCGCCACGATCAGCCGGATCAGCGCGGTGCCGGTGGTTCTTCAGGTGATAGGTGAGTTGACCGGTTTGCGGTTCGCGGCGGTGGCCCGCGTCATCGACAACACCTGGATCGCCTGCGCGGTGCTCGATCGACTGGATTTCGGCGTGCAAGTGGGCGATGAACTGCAGCTGGTCTCCACGCTGAGCGAAGAAATTCGCCGGGGCCAGCAGTCAGTGGTCATCGACAAGGTCAGTGAAGACCCGCTCTGCCGCGACCATCCCTTCGAAAGCTACATTGCCGTGCCGGTATTTCGCACCGACGGGCGCTTCTTCGGCACCCTCTGCGCCCTCGATCCTGATCCCGCGCCGCTCAAGTCCAGCACGATCCAGAGCACCATGGAATCGTTCGCCCGGATGCTCGCGCTGCAAATCGAAGCCGACGAAAACCTGCAACGGACCGAAGCGGCGCCGATCAAGGAACGTAAAACCACCGAACTGCGCGAACAGTTCATCGCCGTGCTCGGTCATGATCTGCGTAACCCCTTGTTCGCCATCAGCGCCGGTGCCGAAATGCTCCTGCGCAAACTCAAAGACCCGGCGAATGAGCAACGGGCGCGGCATATCCTCACCAGCGCCCGGCGTGCGACCAAACTGGTCGACGATGTACTGGACTTCGCGCGGGGGTCATTGGGTCACGGCATCCCGGTGAATATCGAGCCGTGCCCTGATTTGGGAGATGTGCTGCGGCATGTGATTGCCGAGATCCGGAGCATTCACCCCAAGCGCATCATTCAGTCGTCGATTGGCGACCTGAGCGACATTCACTGCGATCGCGAACGGGTCGCGCAGTTGCTGTCCAACCTGCTGGCGAACGCCGTCGTCCACGGCGATCCCGACGGCCCGATCGAGGTCAGTGCGCAGGTCAACGAAGGGCAGTTCGTGTTGAGCGTGAAAAACCACGGGCTGATTGCCGAGGATGCACTGCCGCAGCTGTTCCAGCCCTACTCGCGACCGACCGGCGGAACACCGCAGGCTGGCCTCGGATTGGGTTTGTACATTGCCGATCAGATTGCGCAGGCCCATGGCGGCAAACTGGAGGTGGAATCGACCGAGCCGCAGGGCACGACGTTTACCTTCAGCTTGCAATGCGATCTGTAGCAGCTGTCGAGCTTGCGAGGCTGCGTTCGGCTGCGCAGCAGTCGTGAGTCCGGCTGACGCGGTCTGCCTGACACACCGCAATCACTGGTTTGACGACCGCTACGCAGCCGAACGCAGCCTTCGGCTGCTGATACAAGGAATGCGTGTACCACTCGGTAACCGATTCGGTACACAGCCCATTTCACTAGGCGCTCAACCGCGCCGTCACCTCATTCAATTGCCCTGACAGCCCATGCAGGTTATGGCTGGCCGCTTCGGTGCGCTGCACGTTGTCCAGGTTGGTACTGGCGATGCTGGTGATTTCGGTGAGGTTGCGCGAGATGTCTTCGGCCACTGAAGTCTGCTCTTCTGCGGCGGTGGCGATCTGGCGGTTCATGTCGCGAATGGCTTCCACGGCATGGGTGATACGCTCGAGCATGGCGCCGGCCTGGGTCACTTGCTCGACGCTTTGCTCGCTGCGCGACTGGCCACTTTCGATGGCCTGGGCCGCATCCACCGCACCGGTTTGCACGGTTTGAATGATCTGGTTGATCTCGATGATCGACGCCGCCGTGCGCTGGGCCAGGCTGCGCACTTCATCGGCGACCACCGCAAAACCACGCCCGGCTTCACCGGCACGGGCCGCTTCGATTGCCGCGTTGAGCGCCAGCAGGTTGGTTTGTTCGGCGATGCCGCGAATCACTTCCAGCACCTTGCCGATGCGCCCGCTGTCTTCTTCCAGGCGACGGATGACCGTGGCGGTGTTGGCGATTTCGCCACGCATTTGGGTGATGGTGTGAATGGTGCCCTGCATGACCTTCTCGCCTTGCTGGGCGGACTGATCGGCATCGTCGGCCGCACGTGCCGCTTCGGCGGCGTGGCGCGCGACTTCTTGCGCGGTGGCGGACATTTCGTTCATCGCCGTGGCCACCTGATCGGTGCGATTGAACTGCTCGTTGGTGCCGCTGGCCATGAGGCCGGCAATCGAGTTCAGCTCACCGCTGGCACTGTCCAGGTCCGACGCGCTGCGCTGCAAACGACTGAAGGTTTCGGCGAGGAAATCGCGCAAGGTGTTGGCGGCCCTGGCCAGGTTGCCCAACTCGTCCTGACGGGTGCTGGCCACGCGTTCGGCGAACCGGCCCTGGCTGAGTTGCGCCACGTAGTCGATCAGTTTGCGGATCGGCTCCACCAGATTGCGATTGACCAGCCACAGACTCAACAAACCAATCAGCAGACCCGACACCAGCATCACCGCGATCCCCAGCAACACGGTGCGATCGGCACTGGCACTGATCAATTTCGATTGTTCGAAACTCTGCTTGCGCAGTTCACTGACCAGTTCATTCATCTGCTCGCTGGCAGCGCGGTCCACGCCCTTGACCGCATTGTCGCCGGCCGATGGGTCGGCACCAGCGGCCACGTAGGCATCACGGCCCTTCTGATACGCCGCACCTAATACACGATGCTCCTCACGCAGGCGTTCGATGCGGGTCTTGAGTTGCGGCTCCATCCCCTTCTGCCCGGCCAGTTCACCGAGGATACCCTGCACATTGCGCTGCCCCTCCTCGAACTGCTTCCAGTATTTGTCCAGATCCGCGGGTTGCTTGCCGCGCAGCAGGACGTTTTTCCACTCCTGGACCTGCACCTTGAATTGCAGGTTGGCTTCATCAATCAATTGCGAAGTGTGCAACGGGCCTTCAATCAGATTCGCGTAGCTCTGAACGCCGTTGGACAGAAAGTGAAAGCAGGCCAAAGCGATCAACAACATCGCCAACAGGCTGCCACTCAACAGGGCGAGAATTTGTGCTCGAAGGGACTTTTGCAAAGACATCGGGAAGTACTCGAAACAGGAATGAGGCACGCTGATGAAGGCGTGAAAAGTATCCGGACATCCCTGTCTGTCACATTGGCCCTTGGCCGAAGGCGCGCAAACTTAACCCAAGCTTGATCGGCGTTCCAGAGCGGTTCTTGAGGAGAATCCGACCATCGGTATCGCAATCGTTTGCGTACACCTCGCCGTCACAAAACCGTCATGAGCGCTTGCAATGATGGGGCTCAAGTGAACCTGTAAAACCCGCGACAGGCGCCTCCTCGCAGCGAGACTTCATGAACCACAGCATTGACCAACGCCATCGCGACTCCGACTTGTTCGGCCTGCTTTACGGTTTCAGTTTTCGCCCCGGCGAGCGTGGCCGAGAGATCGATTCGGCCAAGGCGTTGCACTGTCTGCAACAGCCCCAGGACAGCGACGAGTTCCTTTGGCTGCACCTGAACCTGGCCCATGCCGCGTGCGAGCGCTGGATGAAAAGCCATCTGGAATTGCCCGACGAGTTTTTCGAAGCCTTGCATGAAGGGTCCCGTTCAACGCGCATCGAGCATGTCGATTCGGCGTTGCTGGCGGTGGTCAACGACGTGGTGTTCAACCTCAGCAGCATGGTTTCCTCGGATGTCTCGACGTTGTGGGTCTGCGCCCGCAGTCGGCTGATCATCAGCGCGCGCCTGCAACCGCTGCACTCGGTGGACAAGCTGCGCTCTTCGGTGAAGGCCGGTGAATGCTTTCGCTCTCCGCTGGAATTGCTGGTGCATTTGCTGCGTGATCAGGGCGAAGTGCTGACGCAGATCGTGCGCAAGACCAGCCTCAGTGTCGATCAGATCGAAGATGAATTGCTGTCGTCGCGCCTGTCCACCAACCGCGCCGAACTGGGCGCCAACCGCCGGGTATTGGTGCGCCTGCAACGGCTGCTGGCGTTGGAGCCGGGCTCGTTGCTACGCCTGCTCAATCGCCCTCCGCAATGGTTGCAGAAGGAGGACGTCAAGGAGCTGCGCAAATCCACCGAGGAGTTTGCGCTGATCATCAACGACCTCACCGCGCTCGGTGAGCGGATCAAGCTCTTGCAGGAAGAAATCGCCGCCAATCTCAACGAACAGAGCAACCGCACGCTGTTCACCCTGACCGTGGTCACGGTGCTGGCGCTGCCGATCAACATCATTGCCGGTTTCTTCGGCATGAACGTCGGCGGAGTGCCGCTTGCCGGTGATCCGGAGGGGTTCTGGATTCTGGTGGCACTGGTGGCGACGTTTACCCTGATTGCCGGGCGCTGGGCGTTTCGTAAGCGACGTGATTATTAAGCAAAGTACCAAGGCCTTATCCCAATCCTGTGGCGAGGGGGCTTGCCCCCGTTGGGCTGCGTAGCGGCCCTTATCGGGTTTATTCATTCAAACCGCATTCTCTGGTTTTACGACTGCTTCGCAGCCGAACGGGGGCAAGCCCCCTCGCCACAGATATTTGCCTGCATTAACTTCTAGCCCCACAAAAAAACCAAACACTGACCCAGCGCAGTCTCACTGTAATATTTAGCAACGATCATGGGCGACACTCCTTCTCTGCTCAGGATTGTCCGGCATGGCTACGCCTTCCTTCACCGCCGCCTCCCAGGCGCCCGCCAGCGGCGCCAGGCCGCAGTTCGATAAAAAACCCGGCCTGCTCACCTTCGTGATGTTCTTTGCCGTGCTGGGCAGCGGACTGCTGTTCACCGCCTACAGCCTGATGCACGACATGAGCGAACTCGGCACGGTGGTCACCACCTGGACGCCGTTTCTGCTGTTGGGCGTCGCGCTGCTGATTGCCTTGGGCTTTGAGTTCGTCAACGGTTTTCACGACACCGCCAACGCCGTGGCGACGGTGATTTACACCCATTCCTTGCCGCCGAATTTCGCCGTGGCCTGGTCCGGGTTCTTCAACTTCCTGGGGGTGTTGCTGTCGAGCGGCGCGGTGGCGTTCGGCATCATCGCCCTGCTGCCGGTGGAGCTGATTCTGCAGGTCGGCTCCTCCGCCGGTTTCGCGATGATCTTCGCCCTGTTGATCGCCGCCATCCTGTGGAACCTCGGCACCTGGTGGCTGGGCTTGCCGGCCTCTTCGTCGCACACCCTGATCGGTTCGATCATCGGTGTCGGCGTGGCCAACGCCTTGATGCACGGCCGCGACGGCACCAGTGGCGTGGACTGGGCCCAGGCGACCAAGGTCGGTTACGCGTTGCTGCTGTCGCCGCTGATCGGCTTCGCATTCGCCGCGTTGTTGCTACTGGCGTTGCGTGTCTTCGTCAAAAATCGCGCACTGTACAAGGCGCCGAAAGGCGACACCCCGCCACCGTGGTGGATTCGCGGCATGTTGATTCTGACCTGCACCGGCGTGTCCTTCGCCCACGGCTCCAACGACGGCCAGAAAGGCATGGGCCTGATCATGCTGATTCTGGTGGGCACGCTGCCGATGGCGTATGCGTTGAACCGCACCATGCCGGCGGATCAGGCCTTGCAATTCGCCGCGGTGGCCGAAGTCACCCAGCAAGCCCTGATGAGAAACACACCACTGCCGATGCCCACCGATCCACGCCCGGTGCTGACCGACTACATGCGCAACAAGGAAGCCACCCCGCAACTGATCCCCGCCCTCGCCGCGCTGGCGGGCCAGATCGGTAACGAAGTGAAGGGTTACGGCTCGCTGTCGAAAGTCCCGGCAGAAGCGATGGGCAACGTGCGCAACGACATGTACCTGACCAGCGAAACCATTCGCCTGATGGACAAGAACAAGGTCGGAAACTTCGACACCGACACCACCGGCAAGCTGCAACTGTTCAAACAACAGATCGACAACGCCACGCGGTTCATTCCGCTGTGGGTGAAGATCGCGGTGGCCATCGCCCTGGGGCTTGGCACCATGGTCGGCTGGAAACGCATCGTGGTGACGGTCGGCGAGAAAATCGGCAAGACGCACCTGACCTATGCGCAGGGTGCTTCGGCAGAAACCGTGGCGATGCTGACCATCGGCGCCGCCGACATGTTCGGCCTGCCGGTATCGACCACTCATGTGTTGTCTTCAGGCGTGGCCGGGACCATGGTCGCCAACGGTGGTGGCTTGCAGATGAAGACCATCCGCAACCTGCTGATGGCCTGGGTGCTGACCTTGCCGGCGGCGATTGTGCTGTCGGGCAGCTTGTACTGGTTGTTCACCAAGCTGTTCTGATCAACCTGAACACCCACCCCCTGTAGGAGCGAGGCTTGCCCGCGAAGAATGCACCGCGGTCTACCCGAATGACCGCGTTATCGTTCTTCGCGGGCAAGCCTCGCTCCTACAGGGATTTTTTTGCCCGGCGAAAGCATTTCGTCGCAAATTCATGGGATTAATCGTTTATTGATCCCTCTCCCGCCGGATAGCACTTCAGTTTGCTACCGTGTTGCCGACTATTAAAAGACTCGATGTATTCAGGAGGGGAACCGTGAATCTGTATATCAATCAGCTTCAGAAGAAAGCTGACTTCAAAGAAGCCATCTACGCAGGCGACATCTTCCTGAACACTCAGCTACGCACGGCCAAAGAATTGTGTGCGTTTGCCCAAGAAAGCATCACTGCCGCCTTCGACGGCGAGACCAATCACCAGGCCCTGCACACGTTGATGCCGGTGGAAGAATTCGTGGTCCTGGTCACTCGCCTCAAGAGCCAGTTCACTAACAGCCAACGCGCCAAGGACTTGATTCTGGGCTTCATCGATGAAATCGGTGTCGACCCTCGCGAGTACATATTCGACGTGCCACGGATCCGCGTAGTGCCTAACTTCGACTACCTGCATGCCGGCGTCAGCTATGCCTACAAACCCCATCGCGACACCTGGTACGGCGGCGTCGACTGTCAGATCAACACCTGGATGCCGGTGCATACCATCAGCCCTGACCAGACCATGATGATCAATGGCGGTTATTTCGATGTACCGGTGAAGAACACTTCAAAGGATTGGAGCCTGTCCGACTGGATCAACAACCAGCGTCATAGGGCCAAGGAGAACCTCAAGGAAGAAGTACGGGTACACCCGGTTCCGCTGGAAGAGATCAATACTTCTTCGGAAATCCGCGTGGCCGGCAACACGGGCGACATGCTGATTTTTTCCGGTTCTCACCTGCATGGTACGGTTCCCAACTACACGCAACAGACCCGCTTCAGCGTGGACTTCCGCCTGATGCACCTTGACGACCTCAAGCACAAGCGCGGCGCGATCAACGTCGACAGCGCCTGCCCGGACGTCGGTGCTGGGTTCAACGATTATTTCCACGCTCACGACTTTTCGAAATTCCAAGGAATCCAGCAATGACCAAGCGTCGCATTACGCCCGCCGAGGCTCAATACAACGAAACCCGTGCCAATGTCCTGAAACGGGTCGACGCCGAGTATGTGGCCGACGCGCCATTTGTCTTCGCCCACCGCATCGGCGTGACCGCTGCACTGTCGCGCATGGAGTTGTTCAAGAAAGTCGCCGAGATCCCTGGCGCGATCATTGAATGCGGCGTGTACAAGGGCAACTCGCTGATGCTCTACATGCACCTGTCGATGATTCTGGAACCCTACGCGATCAACCGGTCGATCGTCGGCTTCGACACCTTCGAAGGCTTCCAGAGTATCGACAAGAAAGAAGACCCGGCGGACGTCAACGAGACCATGTTCTCCGACACCGACCAGTCGCTGATCCAGGACATGATCGACGCCAACGACCTGTTGCGCCCGGTCAACCGTATCCCGCGCTGCGAGCTGGTCAAAGGCGACATCGTCAAGACTGTGCCAGAGTGGGTCCAGACGCGTCCGGACCTGGTGGTGGCGATGCTGATCCTCGACACCGACCTGTACGAGTCGACCAAAGTCGCTCTGGAAACCTTCCTGCCGTACATGCCAAAAGGCGCGATCGTAGTGCTCGACGAAGTCGCTTACCGCAACTTCCCCGGCGAAACCAAAGCCCTGCGCGAAGTGCTCGACCTGAACAAGATCGAACTCAAGCGCCTGCCGTTCGATTCGTGCGTGGGCTACTTCCACGTTTGATGCACAAGTTCCTGTAAACAAAGATCAAAAGATCGCAGCCGAAGGCTGCGATCTTTGCTTTTACCCTTCCAAAGCCCTGCGCACCATCAACCGCTCCCGCACCACGTCGTAACCCCAGTGGTACACGTAGGTGTACGGCAGGAAAAACAGCAGCACGCCGATATCCAGCAGGAACGCCTGCCACAGGCTGATCTTCAGCCACCAGGCAATCAACGGCACCCCAAACGCCACCAGCCCGCCTTCGAACAACAGCGCATGCAC
The DNA here is from genome assembly GCF_024749225.1 of Pseudomonas sp. B21-019. Classification (NCBI taxonomy): domain Bacteria; kingdom Pseudomonadati; phylum Pseudomonadota; class Gammaproteobacteria; order Pseudomonadales; family Pseudomonadaceae; genus Pseudomonas; species Pseudomonas sp. B21-019. The sequence goes on along the minus strand of NZ_CP087193.1, from coordinate 1,438,740 downwards.
CACGCGCACCCAAGCGTTACGCACAATGGCGAAGCGCTTGAGCAAACGGTCGAACAGGCCGTTGAAGACCACGTTCCAGGCCAGGGCAAGGGCTGCAATCGCCATGGTTGCCACGCCCATTTCCAGCATGGGTTTATCCATGACCCAGGCCAGCAGTGGAGTACAGATCAATATCGCCAGCAGTTCGAAACCGATGGCCTGGAGAATTCGTTCAGTGATGGATTTATTGGCGTTCATGGCCAGACTCCCTGAGTGACTGTGGTTGCCATGATCTGCCATCACATCGATACTTCATAACCAATAACCATCGATCAAGGCGATAGTTCATGGCTTCCCACGAAGTGTTGCTGGCGTTTGTAGAGGCCGCGACCCAAGGCTCGTTTTCCGCCGCGGCGCGCAAGCTCGGGCGCAGTCAGTCGACCATCAGCGCCGCCGTGGCGAGCCTGGAAATCGACCTGAACCTTGTCCTCTTCGACCGCAGCAGTCGCAAGCCGAGCCTGACTCCGGCCGGGCACGTCATGCTGCAACGGGCCGAGGAGATTCTGGCCGCCACCAGCCGTCTGGAAATGACCGCCAGCCAACTGTCCCAAGGCATCGAGCCAAAGTTGACCGTGGCGATTTCCGACACTTACCAGTCCGACCGTTTCGAAGCGGCGCTCAGTGCTTTCGAGCAGCGTTACCCGGACCTCGAACTTGAATGCCTGATCGCCGAATGCGATGACCTGGTGGCACTGGTGCAACGCGGCCGCGCGCACGTCGCCTTCGCCGAGATGCAAGACAGCTACCCGCCGGACCTGGTCAGCTCGACGGTGGACGAGCGCACGGAAATCGCCCTGTTCGTGTCCCACGCGCACCCGTTGGCGACGCTGAACGACATCGATCAGGACGTGCTGCAACAGCACCGCGAACTGCGTCTGGCGACGATCGTCAATCCGTATGAAAGCCGCGCGAAGGGGCGGGTCTGGTCGGCACCGAGTTACCTGATGCTGCTGGAAATGGCCCAGGGAGGGTTCGGCTGGGCACCGTTGCCGCGATGGCTGGTGGGGCGATTTGGGGCTGGCTCGTTGGTGGAATTGAAAGTGCGCGGCTGGCCGAAACCGGTGTATGTCGATGCGCTGTGGTCGCGTTTGCACCCGCCGGGGCCAGCGGGGAGTTGGTTATTGAGCAAGATGCTGGAATGAAGGTCCTGCGGACCTTATCGCGGGCAAGCCACGCTCCCACAGGATTGAGGCGATCACACCTTTGCGATTCGACACAACCCTGTGGGAGCGAGGCTTGCCCGCGATGGGGCCAGTGAAATCACATCACTCCAACGCCCGGAGCCGCCCCTCGATAAACCGCCGTTCCGGCACCTGCTGCGTCAATTCCAGCGCCCGCTGATACGCCGCTCGCGCCTCTTCCACCCTTCCCAACTGCCGGCAAAACTCTGCCCGTGCCGAATGCGCCAGGTGGTAATCCAGCAACTCGCCCCGGGCCAGAATCCCTTCGATCAACGTCAGCCCGACCTGCGGGCCATCGCGCCTGGACAGCGCCGCCGCGCGGTTCAGTTCGATCACCGGCGACGGCACCGCCCGCAGCAGCACGTCGTACAGACCGACAATCTGCGCCCAGTCCGTCTCTGCCGCCGAGAGCGCTTCGGCATGCACCGCGGCAATCGCCGCTTGCAGGCAATAAGGTCCGAAGCGCCGTGTCGTCAGCGCCCGCTCGATCAAGGCGCAACCTTCGGCAATCAGCTCGGCGTTCCACAACGAGCGATCCTGTTCATCCAGCACAATCAGCTCACCGCTCGCGGAGGTCCTGGCGAGGCGCCGAGACTCATGCAACAGCATCAGCGCCAGCAGCCCCATCACCTCCGGTTCAGGCAACAACTCCATCAACAACCGACCGAGACGAATCGCTTCGCGCGTCAGCTCTTCACGGGTCAGCTCGCTGCCGACAGACGCCGAGTACCCTTCGTTGAACACCAGGTAAATCACCCGCAACACGCTGTCGAGTCGCTCGGGAAGTTCCGCCAGGGTGGGCACTTGGTAAGGGATTTTCGCGTCACGGATCTTGGCCTTCGCCCGCACGATGCGCTGGGCGATGGTCGCCGGCGCCGAGAGAAATGCCCGGGCGATTTCTTCCGTGGTCAGGTCGCAGACTTCACGCAGAGTCAGCGGCACTTGAGCGTCCGCCGCCAGTGCCGGGTGGCAACAGGTGAAGATCAGGCGCAGGCGATCGTCTTCCACGTCTTCGTCACTCCAGTCGGCCTGCTCCAGCGCCTCCAGTTGAGCGATCAACAACGGCCGGGACGCGTTAAAACGCGCGCGCCGACGCAACACATCAATGGCCTTGAAACGACCGGTGGACACCAGCCAGGTGCGCGGATTGTCCGGCACACCGTCGCGCTGCCAGCGCTCGACCGCGACGAAGAACGCCTCGTGCAGCGCCTCTTCGGCGAGGTCGAAATCGCCGAGCAAGCGGATCAGAGTCGCCAGGATCCGCCGCGACTCGTCGCGGTAAACCTGCTCGACTTGCGCCCGTACCGATTCGCCCGGCATCAGTCCGGCATGCCTGGGGCCATTTTTCGCTGGACGGTTCGCACACTCATAAAAGAACTCCTGTTGTGATAGTTATTCAGACATTCAACTGGCGAACGGGCCGCACCTCGACGCAGCCGACCCGGGCCGCCGGAATGTTACCGGCGACCTGGAGGGCTTCATTGAGGTCCTTGGCATCGATCAGGTAGAAGCCGGCCAACTGCTCCTTGGTTTCAGCGAACGGGCCGTCGGTGATCGACATTTTGCCGTTGCGCATGCGCACGGTGGTCGCGGTCTGCACCGACTCCAGCGCTTCGGCGGCGATCATCCGGCCGCTGCCCTGGATCGACTCGGCATAGGCCATGCACTCGGCGTCGTTGGGGCTTTCGGGCAGTGAGTGCAATTCGTGCTCGTTGCTGTAGACCAGGCATAAATACTTCATGGGACTCTCCATTTCAGGCGGCTTTGCCGTGACCGAACTGATCAACTATGGCTGTCGATTGGCGCTTTGACGCTGCTTTCCGATAAACCGCCCGACCATCAGGGTTCCAGGTTGAACAGAGCCGCGCCGCTGGTCATGTCGAACGGAGCAGACCAGTGTTCGTGGACAATCTGCCAGAGCCCCGCTTCCTGCCGATAGCACGCGGTGACGCGCATCCAGCAAGCCTGGGTTTCACCCTTTTCATTGGTGCCGCCACAATGCGCCAGCCAGTGAGCGAAAGCGACCTCCTGCGACGGCACAATGTTGATCTCGTGAAATTCGAAAATATGCGGGCCGGGGCACATCTCCAGGCATTCCTGCCAATGCGCACGGTAGGCCGCCTTGCCCTTGAATTGCAGGGCTTTGACGGCATCGAAGGAGACGATGTCGTCGGCGTACAGGGCCATGACTTTTTCCACATCCTTGGCGATGACCGCCTGACGGTAGTTCTCGATCAAGTTATGGATTTGTGTCTGAGCGTTCATGAGGGTTCTCCACGTTTTTTGTTGAAGACACCTTTAGTCGTCTGGCGAAAAGCCAAATCGACAACCGAAATAAAAATAATCCATGGAGGCAAACTCGCTAGAATCCGAGGCTCATTTGTGTTGGAAAAAGGACACTCCAGTGACAGCCCGACTCGTGCCTTACGAAAGCCTGAACGCCTTGCAGCGCCAACAGGTCGAGGCCATCGAAATCCACGCCGAACAAATCAGATTCTCCGGTGACATCCACGGTGCATTGCACACCTTGCTGTCCAAACCGGGCCCTGGCGTCAAAGGCTTTGCCCTGCTGGCCGAAGAGGTTCCGGTGGCCTTCCTGCTGCTCAAGCGCCCGCCGGTGCTGCCGGCCTGGGCCGACGAACACAGCGCCACCCTGCACGCCCTGCAAGTCGATCGTCGCGCCCAGGGCAAAGGTTACGGCAAGGCCTGCCTGCAAGCCCTGCCCGATGTTGCGCGCCAAGCCTGGCCGGAAATCAAAGGGCTGGAATTGTCGGTGGATGCGGACAATGAATCGGCCATCGCGCTGTATGCCAAATACGGTTTTGTCGACAGCGGCGAAGCGTACAAAGGCCGGATCGGTTACGAACGACGGATGGGGCTGGTTTTCTGATTCATGGAGGGATGAACGAATGTTGAATTCAATCGAAGCGCTGGAAGCGATCTACGGCCTGCCCCATGAGCGCGCGGTACGCAAGCAGATCCCCTTTCTGAACGAGGACTATCAGGCGATGGTCCGCGCCTCGCCGCTGGTGATTATCAGCTCGGTCGGCCCCGACGGCATGGACGGTTCGCCGCGCGGCGATTTGCCGGGTTTCGTGCGGATCATCGATGAGCGCACGCTGGCGATCCCGGATCGCCCCGGTAACAACCGCATCGACACGTTGCGCAATGTCGTGCTCGACTCGCGAGTATCGCTGCTGTTCATCATTCCGGGAATTGGCGAGACATTGCGGGTCAACGGCACGGCGCAGATCAGCGCCGAGCCCGCATTGCTGGAAAGTTTTGCCGTCAATGGCAAACCGGCGCGCACAGTAATGCTGGTGACGGTGGAAGCGGCGTATTTCCATTGTTCGAAAGCGATTGTTCGTTCGGATTTGTGGAACCCCGAGCGCTACCTCGACCGCTCTGCCCTGCCAACCGCTGGCGCGTTTCACAAACGGCTGAACGATGGGCAGTTCGATGCCGAGACGTATGACCGGGAAGCACCGGCCAGGGTGCGCGATAGTCTCTATTAGAGGATTGGTCGTTACCACGCTCTGCGTTGGAACGATCAATCAGAGGGTGAGCACCATCTCATGCCACGCCATCCCGCCATGGTCGGACGCCGAAGGCTTGATGTAGACAAACCCAAACCCGGCATACAGCGCAATGTGCCGCTCTTTGCACATCAAATGGATGCTGGCCTTGTTCAATGCGCGCATGCGCTGGATGAATTCATCCATCAAGCGTTTTGCCAGGCCTTGCCCCTGATAATCCGGATGCACCACCACCGACATGATCACCACATGCGGGCCGGCCGGGTCGTGGCCGATCAGTTCCTTGAACGCCTCGTCCGACATTTCCACCTCGAACGCCGCACCGGAATTGACGAAACCGGCTACAACGCCATCCACTTCGGCGACGATGAAGCCCTCGGGCCAAGTGGCGATGCGGGTGGCGATTTTCTCGCGGGTGGCGGCTTCGTCGCCTTCGTAGGCAACGGTTTCGATGGCGTAGCAACGGTCCAGGTCAGCGGGAATGACGTGGCGGATGACGGTGTTCATGGCAGCTCGGAATCGGCGGGGGAAAGGCTGGGATCATAAATTAATAAGGTGTTCATATCGATCACGACAAGTGCCGTAAAGCCTTCGTATAGGCACTTTCATTGCGCGTCGCCCGGGGCTATTTGTGTTGCCTGTCTCTAGTCACCATGAGGGGAACACACCATGAGCAGCGTCCAAATCGGTCTTCTTATGCTGTTGGGCATCAGCACGTTCGGCTTCGTTTCTTTGGCGATCGACCTGTTGCGGGCGCGACGGGTGAACAAGGGCAAATAGTGCCCGCAGGACATTCAGAGGCGGCCGGTTGAGCCGCCTCCGCAGATGTGATCAGGACTTGATCGGCAGCCAGATTTCCAGCACGCCGGTATTGAGCTTCGGGTTGAAGTCTTCGCTGTAGCGTTCGAACTCCGGGGCATCCGCTGCCTCGTGACCGGACTGCGGCAACCAGGTGTTCCAGATGTACTGAAAGGTCTGGGGCAAGGTATCCAGCGAGCCCTTGTGCTCGAACACCGCGTAATACTGGGGCTGAATCTCGACCCAGCGGTATTTCTCGGGCAGGTCGTCGAGCTTGCTGATCTCGACGCCGGCGATGTATTCAAAACCGCCCTTGCCGTCCGGGTTGCAGCAAACGCCGTAGGTCACTTCGCCCTTTTGCCCGGGAACATTGCCGATGTGGGGAACGAATTTATCCCAGAGCTCGGGAATCTTGCCGGCCGTCTCTTGGGTAAATCGCCCGCCAAGCCCCGCTATGAGCATGAAGTGCCCATTTTCGAAGCGTGGTTCTACCGGTTCGACGCGTATTTGCTCATCCATGACTCGACTCCTGGGAACGAAAAAAGTGGGTTCGGCTGGGAGTATAGAGGCCAAACCCGATTCGCCCAGTCAGAGCGCGGGAAGCTGCCCGGCGGTGGACGCTCCGACAAACTCGTTGTAACCCGATAGAATCACGTACACCGCGAAATAGCAGAAGATCGCCGCCGATGCCATGTAGGAATAGCGCAGCAGTTTGTCACCGAGCAACTTGCCACCATGGCTCGCCGCGAAGCACAGCGTGACGCACCAGAGAATTCCCGCACAGAGAAATCCACCGAGAAACAACGCCGAGCTGAGGGTACCGCCGCCACCGGAACGGGCAATCAGGGTGCCGCCCACCGCGGCGAACCAGAGAATCGCACTGGGCGACGACATGGCGAGGAAAATCCCCCGCAAGAACTCTTTGCGATGGGAGTTGTGGCCAACGTTGGCGGTCGCGGCCAACACGGCATCGTGGTAGATCGCCGAATGAATCATCTTCGCCGCGAAGTACAGCAGCAACGCCGACCCGCCGATCCACAACACCCAACGCACGGTTTCGTATTGCAGCAATACGGTCATGCCGGCCAGTGCCAGCACTGCGTAAATCAGATCGCCGACGCAAGTCCCCAGCCCCAAGGCAAAACCCTGGAAATAGCCGCGCTGCATCGCCAGCGTGATCATCGCGATATTGGCCACGCCGATGTCCAGGCACAGTGAAAGGCTGAGCAGGAAGCCGCTGGTAAATTCCATCAACCCGTTTCCTTCGGAAAAAATTGTTCACGTAGAGGCTGGACAGTTTGCCACACCTGCCCTTACATTCCGCCACAGGCCACCGCAGTGGCCAGCGTCGCTCGGACGGTTCCGGGCGCTTACGTTATTCGAGGCAACAATGGCCGAACAAGGTTCGCCGCGCCGCTTTGCGCGCATAGATCGACTCCCTCCTTACGTTTTCAACATCACTGCCGAGCTGAAGATGGCCGCCCGTCGTCGTGGCGAAGACATCATCGACTTGAGCATGGGCAACCCCGACGGCGCCACGCCGCCGCACATTGTCGAAAAACTGGTCACCGTCGCCCAGCGCGAAGACACCCACGGCTACTCCACGTCCAAAGGGATTCCGCGCCTGCGCCGGGCGATTTCCAATTGGTACAAGGATCGCTATCAGGTTGATATCGACCCGGAAAGCGAAGCCATCGTCACCATCGGTTCCAAGGAAGGCCTGGCACATTTGATGCTGGCCACCCTCGACCAGGGCGACACCGTGCTGGTGCCAAACCCGAGCTACCCGATTCACATCTACGGTGCGGTGATTGCCGGTGCCCAGGTGCGATCGGTGCCGCTGATCCCTGGCGTGGATTTCTTCGCCGAGCTGGAACGGGCGATTCGCGGTTCGATCCCGAAACCGAAAATGATGATCCTCGGCTTCCCGTCCAACCCCACTGCCCAGTGCGTGGAGCTGGACTTCTTCGAACGGGTGATCGCCCTCGCCAAACAGTACGACGTTCTGGTGGTGCACGACCTGGCCTACGCCGACATCGTCTACGACGGCTGGAAAGCCCCGTCTATCATGCAGGTGCCCGGCGCCAAGGACATCGCGGTGGAGTTTTTCACCCTGTCCAAGAGCTACAACATGGCGGGCTGGCGCATCGGCTTCATGGTCGGCAACCCGGAACTGGTCAACGCTCTGGCGCGGATCAAGAGTTACCACGACTACGGCACCTTCACTCCACTGCAGGTCGCGGCCATTGCGGCGCTGGAAGGCGATCAGCAATGCGTGCGCGACATTGCCGAACAGTATCGCCAGCGTCGCAACGTGCTGGTCAAAGGTCTGCATGAACTGGGCTGGATGGTCGAGAACCCGAAGGCGTCGATGTACGTCTGGGCCAAGATTCCCGAGGCGTATGCACACCTGGGCTCGCTGGAATTCGCCAAGAAACTGCTGGCCGAGGCCAAGGTCTGCGTCTCGCCGGGTGTCGGGTTTGGTGAGTACGGGGACGATCATGTGCGCTTCGCGCTGATCGAAAACCAGGACCGGATTCGTCAGGCTGTACGCGGGATTCGCGGGATGTTCCGGGCGGATGGGTTAGTCACCAAAACCAACGCCTGACACACAAAAACCTGTGAGAACAAACATCTGTGGCGAGGGAGCTTGCTCCCGCTGGGTCGCGAAGCGGCCCCAAAACCAATCACCATGTTTTTTCAGATAGAACACGGTGGACGGATTTACGACTGCTGCGCAGCCGAGCGGGAGCAAGCTCCCTCGCCACAAAAAGCTTGCTCGACATTGGGTTAGATCTCACCCACAAAAAAACCGCATCGCTGCGGTTTTTTTTGTGCCTGCCAAATGTGTTTAGACGAACAACGACAACAGCAGGATGAAGCCCAAACCCACCACGGACAGGATGGTTTCCATCGCGGTCCAGGTCTTGAAGGTTTCCGCCACGGTCATGTTGAAGTACTGCTTCACCAGCCAGAAACCGGCGTCGTTGACGTGGGACAGGATCAACGAACCGGCACCGGTGGCCAGCACCAGCAGCTCACGGTTCACACCCGGAATCATCCCCACTACCGGCACCACGATGCCGGCGCCAGTGATGGTCGCCACGGTTGCCGAACCGGTCGCGATACGAATCACCGCTGCCACCAGCCAGGCCAGCAGGATCGGCGAGATCTGAGCCGCCACCGCCATGTGACCGATCACATCACCTACACCGCTGGTCACCAGCATCTGCTTGAAGCCGCCACCGGCACCGATGATCAGGATGATCGCGGCGGTCGGCGCAAGGCTTGCGTCCAGCCATTTGAGCATCTGTTGCGAACCGATGCCCTGCTTGTAGCCGAAGGTGTACAGCGACAGCAGCAATGCCAGCAGCAGCGCCGAGATCGGGTGACCGATCAGGTCCATGAAGGTGCGGAAGAAGTTGCCGTCCGGCAGCGCCACATCGGCAAAGGTCTTGAGCAGCATCAGGAACACAGGCGACAGCACGGTAACCAAGGTAATGCCGAAGCTAGGCAGATCGCCTGCATCCTCATCGCGCACCAGTTGATCCACCAGCTCCTGGTTCGGATGACCGGGAATGTGCTTGGCAATGAACGTACCGAAGATCGGACCGGCGATGATGGCGGTCGGCAGCGCAACGATCAGGCCGTAGAGAATGGTTTTACCGATATCGGCACCGAACACGCCAATGGCCAGCAACGGCCCCGGGTGCGGAGGCACCAGACCGTGCACGGCGGACAGACCGGCCAGCAGCGGGATACCGATCTTGATGATCGATACGCCGGTACGACGGGCGACGATGAACACCAGCGGGATCAGCAGCACGAAGCCGATTTCGAAGAACAGCGGGATGCCGACCAGGAAGGCCGCGAACATCATGGCCCACTGCACCTTGTCCTTGCCGAAGGCTCGAATCAGGGTCTGGGCAATCTGATCCGCCCCGCCGGACTCGGCCATCATTTTGCCGAGCATGGTGCCCAGCGCCAGAATGATCCCGACGAAACCGAGAACGCCGCCGAATCCATCCTGGAATGCCTTGATGATGGTGCCGATCGGCATGCCGGAGGTCAGCCCGAGGAACGCGGCGGCGATGATCAATGCAATGAACGGGTGAAACTTGAATTTGGTGATCAGGAAAATCAAGCCGATCACCGTGACCACTGCATCGAGCAGCAGAAACGTCTCGTGGGACATGCCAAACATGGGGGGTGTCTCCTGTTTGTTGTTGTTATTAAAGCGATTAATCAGAAGCCGTCAGGACAGCGCTATCTCTTGGAGCAAAACTCAACTGGCGAGTTTCAAGCCGTGATCGAGCCACCAGCGGTGGGCCTGAGCGGCCAATTCGTCGACGCTGTGGCTCGAAGCGTCCAGAGCCAGGGTCAGGGGCTCACCAACGGGCGATTCAAGGGTGGCGAACTGGCTGTCGATCAGGGTCGACGGCATGAAGTGGCCCGGCCGATGGGAGACACGATCGGCGGCGACTTCAGGGGTCAGCTCAAGGAACACAAAGCCCAGGCCCGGCAAGGCACTGCGCAAGCGTTCGCGGTAACTGTGTTTGAGTGCCGAACAGGTCAGCACCGGGCGCTCGCCACGGGCGTCGACGCGGCGCAGTTCATCGCACAGGCTGTCGAGCCAGCCGGCACGGTCTTCGTCGTTCAGGGGGATACCCGCGCTCATCTTTTCGATATTGGCGGCAGGGTGGAAAGTGTCGCCTTCAATGGCGGTCGCGCCGCTGAGCTGGCACAGGGCCTGGCTGACGCACGTCTTGCCGCAACCGGCAACGCCCATGATGACCAGGGCGGTGATGGAATGATTCATGTAACACCTCAGCGCGCAGACAGCGCTACCTTTGCTACGTAAAACTCTAGTGCAAAAGCAGATGTTGCCGACGCCTTCTTGTCATTTTTGTGGGTTGCAGCATGTTCGTTCCCGATGCCGAAAAGCGAGGATCAGGCAAACCCCGCTCACGCATTTGCAGCTGCATCGAGACAGCGCTACCTTAGTGCCTTGAATTTTGTTTGGCAAGCCGTCCGATGAATACCCCTAAAAACGATAAAAATACACGAACCACTGGCCGTCCCACCCTCAACGAAGTCGCACGCCTGGCCGGTGTCAGCCCGATTACCGCCTCCCGCGCCCTGCGTGGCGTCAGCACGGTGGCCACCGAACTGGTGGAAAAAGTCCAGAAGGCTGCCCTCGAGTTGAACTACGTGGTCAACCCCGCCGCACGCGCGTTGGCCTCGGCCCAGAGCCATTCCGTCGTGGTGTTGGTACCGTCATTATCCAACCTGCTGTTCATCGACACGCTGGAAGCCATTCATCAGGTTTTGCGACCAAAGGGCTTCGAAGTGCTGATCGGTAACTACCACTACTCGCGCGATGAAGAAGAAAACCTGCTGCGCAACTACATGGCTTATCAGCCGCGCGGCTTGCTGCTGACCGGTTTCGACCGTACCGAAAGTTCGCGGCGGATGATCGAGGCCAGCAACATTCCCTGCGTCTACATGATGGAGCTGGACAGTGCGGCGGGACTCAATTGCGTCGGTTTTTCGCAACTGGCCGCCGGCGAAACGGCGGCCGAGCATTTGCTGTCACGCGGTCGCAAACGCCTGGCTTACATCGGTGCGCAACTGGACCAGCGCACGTTGCTGCGGGGCGAAGGTTTCCGCCGCGCGCTGCAAAAGGCCGGTTTGTATGATCCTGATCTGGAAGTGCTGACCCCGCGCCCCTCCTCCGTCGGTTTGGGCGGTGAGCTGTTTCTGCAACTGCTGGCCAGTCATCCGGACCTCGATGCGATCTTCTTCGGCAACGACGACCTGGCCCAGGGCGCATTGCTCGAAGCCTTGCGCTGTGGGATCAAGATCCCCGAACAGGTGGCGATCCTCGGCTTCAACGACCTGCCCATGTCCGAACACATGGTGCCGCGCCTAAGTAGCATCAATACGCCTCGAGAGGCCATTGGCCGTCGTTCGGCCGAGTTGATGCTGACCTTGATGGCCGGCAATTCGGTGGCCAAACCAGTGCAGGACATGGGGTTTGAATTGAAGGTGCGCGAGAGCACCTGATACGCAATCGTCCCTTTGCTCGTGCTAGATTCCCGGCACACCTGTAACAGCAAACGGAGAAGCTCAATGGGACATGCGCTGAAGATTTTGGGTCGGGCCTCGTCAATCAACGTCAGAAAGGTCCTGTGGGCCTGCGACGAACTGGGCGTTTCCTACGAACGGGAAGACTGGGGCAGCGGTTTTGCCTCGACCCAGAGTCCGGAATTTCTCCAGCTCAACCCTAACGCACAGGTGCCGGTGCTCATCGACGAAGCCGGCGTGCTGTGGGAGTCCAACACCATCTGCCGCTATCTGGCGGGCAAATACCAAAACACCGACCTGTTGCCCATCGAGCCGGCGGCGCGCGCTCGGGTGGAACAGTGGATGGATTGGCAAGCCACCGAACTCAATCCGTCCTGGGGCTACGCCTTTTTTGCGCTGGTGCGGCAATTGCCGAACTTCCAGGACTCGCAGCGGATCGCCGATGGCGTTCGCGGCTGGAACGCGAAAATGGGCATCCTCGAACAGCAACTCGCGTCGACCGGTGCGTATGTCGCCGGACCTCGGTTCACCCTGGCCGATATCCTCATCGGCTTGTCGGTCAACCGCTGGCGGATGACCCCGATGGAGCGCCCGGACTATCCCGCCGTCGACGCGTATTGCCAACGACTGGCGCTGCGACCGGGGTTCATGGAACACGCCTGCAACGGCGTGCCATAACGCCAAACCCGCTCCCTCTGCCCTTCCATAAAAAGAGAACCCCATGAACGGACTCAACGTACTGCTGACCGGCGCCTGCGGCAGAATCGGCAAAACCTTTTTTGAAGCTTCGCAGGACCGCTACACCTTCGTGCTGACGGATCGCATCGAGCCCGACTTCAATGTCGAAGCACCGCATCGCTTTGTACGCCTGGACCTGTCCGACCTCACCGCCATAAGCGAAGTGCTGAAAGGCATCGACGTCATTGTGCATCTGGCCGGCATCCCTCACGCCACCGCCTCTTTCGATGAGTTACTGCCCAACAATATTCTGGCCACCACTTACCTGTTCGAAGCCGCCGTGGCTGCGGGTTGTAAACGATTGGTGTTCGCCAGCAGCGCGCAGACCATCGAGGGCTATCCGGTGGACCGGCAGATCACACCGGGCATGCAGGTGATGCCGGCCAATCTGTATGGCGTCAGCAAGTGTTATGGCGAAGCCTTGTGTGCGTTCTACGCTGCCAAACACAACCTCTCGAGCATTGCCATACGCATCGGCGCTTTCGAGTTTGCGGACCGTCACGAATTGACCAACGCTCGCGACCTGAGTGCATGGCTCAGCCCTCGTGATGCAGTGCAGTTGCTGCAACTCTCTGTGGAGGTCGAAGGTGTGCAACACCTGATCGCCCACGGTATTTCCAATAACCGTTTCAAACGCCTGGACCTCAGTGAAACTACCCGGGTGTTGGGTTATAGGCCGGTGGACGATGCATTTCAGGAGTTCGACATTCCCATTGGGTTTCCTTGACGGTGCGTCTCCAGAATCCGGGCAACGTGGTTCTTGCGCTGTAGCCTGAGGTCGGTCGACCTCTGCCGCTCGGCGGCAAGGGTTGATCGCCCTCCTTTTCAGTTCCCGGACGAATCAGCCGATAACTGATGTTCTGCGAGCATCCTCAGCAGCGCCCGCACCGCCGCCGAAGGTTCTTTGTCGGGCGCGACCACCAAGGCAAACTCCCGGTCGATGCGCGGCGTCACCGGCACTATCCGCAAGCCTTGGCGATTAGTCGGCAGGGTCATTTCCGGTACCAGGGTCACGCCGATGTTTTCCCGCACCAGGGTGAACGCACTGCTCCACTCACGCACCTCGGCCCGCACATCCAGCAGTTGCAATCCGGCATCAGCCGCCAGGCTGCGCGCATTGGTCGAACACCCGCCCGTGGCCAGCACGAAGGGTTGCTCCACCAGTTCCGCCAGTGAGACGCCCTCTTCATTCGAGCGACGCGCCAGAGGATGGCCACCGGGCAGAACCGCCACCCAGGCATCACGCCCCAAACGCCCGACATTACGCGCGGGTGCCGGATTCAACGCCACACCGACATCCACCAGCCCGGCACTGAGCAACGTTTCCACTTCATCATCGCTGACCTCCAGCGCCACCACTTGAATGCCGGGATACAGCCGATTGAACTGGCGTAACAGTGACGGCAGGAACGTCGTCAGCACCAAAGGAAAACTGGCCAGACGAATCGTCCCGCGCTGAATGCCTTTAGCGGCATCGACGGTGCTGCGAATATTTTCCAGGGCACCAAGCATGGTTCGCGCCTGTTCGATCACCGGCAAGCCAATGGCGGTCGGCAAGGTCTGGCGATTTTCCCGGCTGAACAGCTGAACGCCCAGGGTTTCTTCGATCAAGGCCAGTGCCTGGCTGGCACCGGACTGAGTCATGCCGACCCGCTCAGCGGCGCGGGTAATGTTGCCGGTATCGGCCACCGCCACCACCATTCGCCAATGCATCAGGTTCATCATGACAGTAGCTTTCCTAATGGCAGTTTTCTGAAAGATTAATTTTACCGAGGGTGCCGCGCACTATGACACTGGCGCAAATCCGCAACCAGAGCACTGCCCATGAAGTTGTATTACGCCCCCCAAGCCTGCTCATTGGCGCCGCACATCGTGCTGCGCGAACTGGAGCTGCCGTTCGAGTTGGTCCGCGTCGACAACAGCAGCAAGAAAACCGTCACCGGCGATGACTTCCTCGCCATTAACCCCAAAGGCTACGTCGCGGCATTGCAACTGGATAACGGCGATGTGCTGACCGAAGGCCCGGCGATCCTGCAGTACCTGGCGGATCTGCACCCGGAGGCAAACCTGGCACCGACGAGCGGAACGTTCGAGCGGGTGCGGTTACAGGAATGGCTGAACTTCGTTTCGACCGAGATTCATGGCGGGCTGGGTTGGCTGTTCAATCCGCAGTTTGCGGACGAGGTGAAGGCGCTCATCAAAGAGAAGCTGTTCAAGCGCTTTGCCGTGTTGAGCCGGACGCTGGAGCGGCAGGATTACTTGATGCCCGGTGGGTTCAGCATTGCCGATGCGTATCTGTTTACGGTGTTGCGTTGGGCTCGGCTGTTTGCAATTGATCTGGATGATTGGCCGGCGTTGGCCCGGTTTCAGGCGCGGGTTGATCACCGGCCAAGCGTGAAAGCGGCGTTGGCGGCAGAGTTGGTGTAAGGCTTTAGATCGCTTCGCGGGCAAGCCCGCGATAGCTATCTATCAAACACCGCTGAACTACAAACTCGCACTCACTTTGCTCGCCACCTCACCCGGCACCCAGCCCTTCCACACTTGCGGCTGATCGCGCAAAAACGCTTCGGCGACCTGACGCGGTTGCTGGCGTTTTTCGCTCATCTGCCCCAGGGTCTGGTTCAGCAGATCGATCGGCAAATCGACCTTTTCGAAGAACGCCACCAGGTCCGGGTACTGCGCCTTGAACGGTGCCGACACGCCGATGGCCAGGCTGGCCGGCATCGAACGCGTGCCCTTGGGGTTCGGATTGTTGGCATCGGCCAGGGTTTTCCAGGCTTGCGCGTCGAACGGTGGCTCTTCGAGTTTCACCAGTTTGAAGCGACCCAACAGTGGCGTCGGCGACCAGTAGTAGAACAGCACCGGTTTACCCCGGCGGATCGATGAAGCGACCTCGGCATCCAGCGCCGCGCCGGAACCGGTGCGGAAGTTGACGTAGCTGGCGGTCAGGTCATAGGCCTTGAGTTTCTGGCTGTTGACGATCTCCGACGTCCAGCCGGTCGGGCTGTTGAGGAAACGTCCGCGGCTTGGGTCTTCGGGGTCGCGGAATACGTCCTTGTAGCGGGCCAGGTCGGCGACGGATTTCAGCTCCGGCGCCAAGGGCTTAATGCCGCGTTCCGGGTCGCCCTTGATCACGTATTCCGGCACCCACCAGCCTTCGGTGGCGCCTTTGACGGTATCGCCCAAACCAAACACTTTGCCCTCCGATGCCGCCTTGACCCAGGCCGGACTGCGCCCGGCCCACTCTTCGCCGATCACCTGAATGTCGTTCTTGGCCAACGCGGCTTCGAGGCTGACGGTGCTGCCGGGCAAGGTGTCGGTTGGATAGCCATAACCTTTCTCGACGATCAGCCGCAGGATCTCGGTGATCAGGCTGCCGCTTTCCCAGGTGATGTCGCCGAAATGGATGGGTGTGGTTTTTTCTGCGGCGGGAACGTGGCCAGCCACAAGGCTCAGGGCCAGCAGCGAACTGCCGAGCAAGGTTTTGATCGATCTCATGCGGACCTCCGGGTCTGGGGTGTTCGGTTCAAGGACATTCGGTTCAAGGGTTCGTTGGCGCTGTGCAGCGCGCACAGTGCCTGGGAACGGGTCATGTAGACGCTGACCGAGCGCTGGGAAATGCCCAGTTCGGCGGCGATTTGTGGGTAGGTCAGGCCATCGATTCTCGACAACAGAAACGTTGCCCTGACCTTGCCCGGCAGACGGTCGAGGGTTCGATCCAGGCGCTTCAGGGTCTGGGAGAACTGCGCCAGGTCTTCAGGCGATGGCCCGCCGAGCGGGTCAACTGGCTGTAACTGGTCGAGGTGTTGGCGTTCCAGGTCCCGGCGGCGCCACAGCTGATAAATCAATCGCTGGGCGATGGTGGTGAGCAAGGCGCGGGGTTCGCGAATCGGCGTCAGGCCTGGCGACTCGAGCAGTTGCACGAAGGTTTCGGCGGCAATGTCTTCGACACTGGGACTGGCTCCCAGATGTCGGCGCAGACGTGCGCATAGCCAGGTGTAGTGGGCGCGAAACAATCCGCCCACGTCGTTGCGATGGAAAAGGTCGGCGCCGGACATAGGGGCTCCTTGGGTTAGGGTCGCTGAATGTCCGGTGATCCGGTGGCGCGATCCTAGCAAGGAGCCTTATTCATTAAAAATACTAAAAATGAATTTTTATATTCCATAAATGAATTATGTAGATCGCCAAGATCGCAGCCTTCGGCAGCTCCTACATTTGGATGGCGTACACCCTGTAGGAGCTGCCGAAGGCTGCGATCTTTTTCCGAAGCTATCGCAACCTCCCATAGCCCAACGCCTCGGCCTCTTGCTGGTAGTCGAGCACGATCTGATAGTCGCTCTCGCTGGCGGGCAACACTTCTTGCAGGCCCAACGCCTCGGCGACCTCGGGCAGTTCCTTCAGTGCCTGGTTCATCACCTGTCGAAGCTGTTCAGCCTGTTCATCAGTGGTGCCGGCCGCCGCGATATACGGCAACGTCGGACTAAACGCGGTGCGCGCCAATACTCTCAAGCCAGCGACTTCTGCCTGGGCGTGCTGCGCCAGATAGGCGAAGGTCACGCTGTCGATGGCGGCCAGGTCCGCCAGGTCGTCACGCAGCCAACGCAGGCTTTCGCGGTGGCTGCCGCTGATGGCGACATTGGCAAAAAACTGCCCGTCGCGGTGCAACGGCGCCAGTCGGTGACGCAACAGGTTCATGCCACTGTTGGAGTCTTCGCCGTTGATCACACCGCGACTGCCGCGCAAGGCCGACAAGGTTCTTCGAGGATCATCGGCGCGAGTCAGCAACAGGCTGCAATGGTTGCCGCCGCTGCTGTCCGGCAGTTCATAACGAGGACGACCAATGACCCGGACGCGACCGCGCAAGGCTGTCATCAACGGGTAGCCGCAGGTTTGGGTCAGCAGCAGGTGCGGGGATAGCCAAAGGTCCATCAGCGACAGTTCTTCGGCATCAAGGCGGGTGCTGCCGAGCTGTTCGACGATATGCTGCAGCCAACGCTCGTTGGCCTGGCGGATTGGCTCGGGAGCGACATACATCAGTAACTCAGCGAGGTGTTGTGTCATCGAAATCTTCCCATACAACCAAAATCCCCTGTGGGAGAGCCTGTGTGGCGAGGGGGCTTGCCCCCGTTCGGCTGCGCAGCAGTCGTAAAACCATTGCATGCGGTGTACCTGATACACCGCGATTGCAGGTTTTGGGGCCGCTTCGCAGCCCAACGGGGGCAAGCCCCCTCGCCACAGGGGAGCTCATTCGCAATCAATGAAACGGATGCCGTGGACTATCGATCGCCCTCACCCCGTGCTGACGCACCAACTGGCCATAACCGTGCACCAGAAACCCGCCACTGCGCGTCAGCCATTGCTCGCGACGCGCGCGGTACACCCGTGGCAAGTCGTACCAGGGCAACCCCGGCAAGTCGTGGTGCACCAGGTGCAGATTGAGATTCAGGAACAGCCAGCGCCACGGCCACCCCGCTTCATTGATGACGGTGCGTTGCTCCGGTTGCGCATGCGGACGGTGTTCATAGTAGGAGCGAATCATTGCAATCGACAGCGCCGGCACGCTGATCAGCAACAGGTAATACCAAACCGGCAGCACGCTGTAGCGCGCGATGAACGCCAGCATCAGCAGCGTCAGCGCACCATGGCTCAGCCACATCAACCAGGCTTGGCGCTCACCCGTTTTCAGCCGTTGCAGCTCCTCCCGCGCCAGCGCCAGCAAGGCCAGTGGCGCACCGAGGGCCAAGCGCCCCAGCACGGTTTTGTTCAGCCAGTGCAGGCCCTGTTCGAACAGCGAACTGCGCTGCCACTGTTCAGCGCTCAGGTAACGGCTTTCCGGGTCGCTACCTGGGATGGTCAGGTCTTGGTCGCGGTGATGCAGCAAATGGCTGTCGCGGTACAAGGTGTAGGGATACCAGACCGCAAACGGCGCATAACCGAGGACTTTATTCAGCATTGGCCAACGGGTGGGATGACCGTGCAGCAATTCGTGCTGCACCGACAACCACAACACCAGCAGTGGAATCAGCAACAACGTGCTCCACCAGAGCCCCAACCGGGCACTGCCCAGCACAATACTGAACCAGCCGACGTAAACGCCGATCAGCAGCAACCAGGTCGGCCACTCGGTGCGAGCGGTGAAACGTTGGCGCAGGGTTTCGATTTCTTCACGGTGGGCAGCGTCGAAGTAATGGGACATGGCTTTGCTCAGAACGGGAACCAATCCCCCTCTGTGCAACGGCACCGGGATTTCTTGCAGATTGTTTGGTTATTTCGATAGACGTAAAAAATCGGAGCCCGAGGACTCGGGCTCCGTTGACGCGGGATCAGTGGCCGAACACATTCACCTTCTTGGCCTTCTTGTCCGCGCGTTTTTCAATCGCGGTTTTCGCCGGTTTTTTCTTTGCGGCTTTCTTTGATTCCATACCTTTGGACATGATGCATACTCCACTAACAGGGGATGTGAGATCAGGTATACACCTATCCCGGCGCGCGTGTTCTTTTATAATCTGTGCCCTGCCCACCGACTGTCCGAGCCCATGCCCAACACCCAGTACACCTTGCTCGACGAGCCATTATGGCCGTTGATGAACAAGTTTTACCGCGCCCACCAATCGTCGATGAAAGCGGTGCGAGACGCTCAATTGTGGGTCGCAAGACGTGAAGAGATCATCGCGGCGCTGTGTTTGCGGCCGGTGGCCGGCGGGCATTGGCTGACCGGGCTGTTTGTCGACCCGAGCTGTCGCGAACAAGGAATCGCCGCGACGTTGATCGCTCACGCCGTCAAGCACCTTGAAGAGCCGGTCTGGCTGTTCTGTCATCCGGATTTGCGTGGCTTTTATGAGCGTCGCGGCTTTACCTTCGACCCGCCCCTGCCCTACGCCCTGGCCGAACGGTTGAGCCGTTATGCGCGCAGCAAACCGATGATTGCCATGGGTTTGCAACCAGGTTCGGCATGAACAGCGATCCTTTAGCGATTCAATCGTCCGCCGCAGGATCAAGGTCCGGGAACATCACTTCGGTAAACCCGAACTTGCTGAAGTCTGTGATGCGCGAGGGGTATAACCGGCCGATCAGGTGATCGCATTCATGCTGCACCACCCGTGCATGAAATCCCGAGGCAATGCGCACGATCGGCTCGCCCTTGGGATCAAAGCCTTCATAGCGAATCTGCTGATATCGATCCACCGCCCCGCGCAGGCCCGGCACCGACAGGCAGCCTTCGAAACCCTCTTCGAGGGTCGGGCTCAAGGGCGTGATCAGCGGATTGATCAGAATCGTCTGCGGAACCGCTTCGGCGTCCGGATAGCGCTCGCTGTGCTCGAAACCGAAGATCACCAGTTGCAGGTCGACACCGATCTGCGGCGCGGCCAGGCCGACCCCGCCGACGCTTTCCATGGTCTGGAACATGTCATCGATCAGTTGCCACAATTCGGGGCTGTCGAACATTTCCGCCGGCACCGGCGGAGCGATGCGCAGCAGGCGTTCATCGCCCATTTTCAGAATTTCACGGATCATTTTATGACTTCGTCAGTGGTCGGCTGGATTGAGTGATCTCGCCCCAGTCCTGAGACATGCTGTTTGGGTTCTTCGTGCACCTTTTCACCGGGTTTCTTGCCTTCGGATGACATGTGCTCGATCACCGCGTTCATTTCCGCACCGAGCAGCAGCACCGCGGCGGAAATATAGAAGTACAGCAACAACACGATGATCGCGCCGATACTGCCATACATGGCGTTGTAGTTGGCGAAGGTTTTGACGTACAGACCGAAGCCCAGCGAAGCGACGATCCAGACCACCACGGACAACACCGCACCCGGGGTGATGAAGCGAAACTCTTGTTTGACGTCGGGCATGACGTAGTAAATCAGCGCCACTGCCATCATCAATAGAATCACGATCACCGGCCAGCGCGCGATGGTCCAGACGGTCACAATGAAATCTTCAAGGCCCACCTGCGAAGCGATCCAGGCCATCACCTGCGGCCCGAGCACCATCAGCGCAGCGGCGGCCAGCAGCATGCCGGCAATGCCGATGGTGTAGAAAATCGACAGCGGAAAACGCTTCCACACCGGACGGCCTTCAACCACGTCGTACGCGGCGTTCATCGCACTCATCATCAGCCGCACACCAGCGGACGCGGTCCACAGGGCGATCACGATACCCACCGAGAGCAAACCACCCTTGGATTGCTGGAGCTGGTCGATCACCGGGTTCACCTGCTCCAGCGCCTGGGGCGGCAGCACCAGTTCCGATTGCAGGCGCAGCCAGGAGAAGAAGTCCGGCAAGTGCAGGAAGCCGATCAGGGCAATCAGGAACAGGATGAAAGGAAACAGCGAGAACAGCATCTGATAGGCGAGCGCCGAGGCATAGGTCGACATCTCGTCGGCGACGAACTCGGTGACCGTGCGCATCATCACGCGATGCAGGGGCAGACCTTTCATGGTCGGGAAAAACATTAGCGTCTCGCCGCAAAAAAGTTGAAGTCATGGCGACTCAGGGGCCGTTTTCTACAACAAAGTAGCCTACTTGGCGACTTTGAAACAATTTCCTTGCTCAAGTTCAAGCTGACACAAAAACGGCCATCCGCGGATGGCCGTTTGTGTTACTCGTCAAAGGCCGGATCACGCCTTGTCGATACCTTTTTTAAGAGCATCCTTGACCTTACCGATGGCTTGCTGGGCTTCGCCTTTCTGTTCCTGCCTGACGCCTTCGGCGCGCATTTTGTCATTACCGGTGGCCTTGCCGACGCCTTGCTTGACGTTGCCGACCGCTTCGTTTGCCATGCCTTTAACTTTATCGCCAGTGCTGCTCATGGTATGTCTCCTGAGAACATTTCAACGGGGAAAGTCGTTACATAAGGGTGGACCGAAAGCCTTTGCGCGGAGTTTCATTTATTTCCCAACAGAACATTTCATCGCCCCAGGCAGGTTAGGCTTTATGTTTGCAGGCTTTGCCCCGAGAATGCGCAACGTATTCAGGCCATGGCGCTGAAGATCCAATCCCGTAGGAACGTTATGAAACTCGATAAAAAGCAGGCCATTGCCCGCAGAAACCAGGAACTTGGCGGTGCAGTGCTTGGCGTCAACAACTGCCATTTCACCGAATTGAACCGTAACCGCAACATTTTCTGGTTCGATATCCCGGTCGCGCGGCTGGCCATTGGTCAGTACGAATGGATTCACTTGCTGATGCACACCCCGGATACCGACGAACTGCTGCACCTGAAAGTGCCGACGGTGTTCCTGCGCGAGAAGCTCGAAGGCCTGGTGGTGCGCAACCAGGGTAAACGCAAGGCTGCATTGAGCCTGGAACTGAGCGCCGACAAGGACTCGTACCTGCAGGACATGCGTCCGGCGGGCACCAACGTCAATTTCGCGCAGTTCCGCCAGTAATCCTCTCAAGCCATCAAAGAGTCCCCTGTGGCGAGGGAGCTTGCTCCCGCTGGGGTGCGTAGCGCCCCTAAATCAGGCACCTCGATTCACCTGATCAGGCCGCTGGCTGCTTTTACGACTGCTGCGCAGCCGAGCGGGAGCAAGCTCCCTCGCCACAAAAGCGCAATTCATACTGCTTTAAACAAGAAGCCCCGCATCTGCGGGGCTTTTGGTTGATCAGGCGCTGACTTTCTTCACGCCCAGTTTCTTCAGCTCTTCGTCGCGCAACTCGCGGCGCAAGATCTTGCCGACGTTGGTGGTTGGCAGCGCGTCGCGGAACTCCACGGCTTTGGGCACCTTGTAGCCGGTGACGTTGGCGCGCATGTGCTCCATCACCTGTTCCTTGGTCAGGGTCACGCCCGGTTTGGCAACGATGAAGATCTTGATCGCCTCCCCCGACTTCTCGTCCGGCACGCCGATGGCCGCGCATTGCAGCACGCCCGGCAGGGTCGCCAGCACGTCTTCCAGTTCGTTGGGGTACACGTTGAAACCGGAGACCAGGATCATGTCTTTCTTGCGATCGACAATGCGCATGTAGCCATCGGGCTGAATCAGTGCGATATCACCGGTCTTCAACCAGCCTTCGCTGTCGAGTATTTCATCGGTGGCTTCCTGACGCTGCCAGTAGCCCTTCATGACTTGCGGACCTTTCACACACAGTTCACCGATGCCGCCCAACGGCTGCTCAACGCCGGCATCGTCGATGACTTTGCACCGGGTCGACGGCACCGGAATACCGATGGTGCCGATCTGGATGTTCTGGCTCGGGTTCACCGTGGCCACCGGGCTGGTTTCGGTCATGCCGTAACCTTCACAGATCGGGCAGCCGGTGACCGCTTTCCAGCGTTCAGCCGCGGCCAGTTGCAAGGCCATGCCGCCGGACAAGGTGATTTTCAGGTTCGAGAAATCCAGCTTGCGGAACGCTTCGTTGTTGCACAACGCAACGAACAGCGTGTTCAGGCCGACGAAACCGCTGAACTTCCACTTCGACAGTTCCTTGACCATCGCCGGCAGATCGCGCGGGTTGCTGATCAGGATGTTGTGGTTACCGATCAGCATCATCGCCATGCAATGAAAGGTGAAGGCATAGATGTGGTACAGCGGCAGCGGGGTAATCAGGATCTCGCAACCTTCGTTAAGGTTGGAGCCCATCAGCGCCTTGCACTGCAGCATGTTCGCCACCAGGTTGCGGTGGGTCAGCATCGCGCCCTTGGCCACGCCGGTGGTGCCGCCGGTGTATTGCAGCACCGCCACGTCGCTGCTGGCCGGGTTGGCTTCAACCACTGGCTGGCCATGGCCTTTGCTCAACACGTCGTTGAATTTGATGGCCTTGGGCAAGTGATACGCCGGGACCATCTTCTTCACGTACTTGATGACGCTGTTGATCAGCAGACGCTTGAGCGGCGGCAGCAGGTCGGCCACTTCAGTGACGATCACGTGCTTGACGCCGGTTTTCGGCACGACGGTCTGTGCCAGATGCGCCATGTTGGCCAGGCAAACCAGGGCTTTGGCACCGGAGTCGTTGAATTGGTGTTCCATTTCCCGCGCGGTGTACAGCGGGTTGGTGTTGACCACGATCAGCCCGGCGCGGATGGCACCGAAGACGGCGACCGGGTACTGCAACACGTTTGGCAATTGCACGGCGATTCGATCGCCCGGCTGCAAATCGGTATGCTGTTGCAGGTAAGCGGCAAAGGCACCGGACAATTCGTACAGCTCACCGTAGGTGATTGTCTTGCCCAGGTTGCTGAATGCCGGTTTGTCAGCGAAGCGTTGGCAGGATTGCTTCAACACTGCCTGAATATTCGGGTACTCGTCTGGATTGATCTCGGCAGCAATTCCAGCTGGGTACTTATCCTTCCAAAAGTCTTCGATCATGGAAGCCCACTCCTCAGCAACGCGAATTCAACACCGCATTTGATGCGATTATTATTGGTGTTTGTCTATTGGTGAATCTGGCTTTACATAGGCCGAGAAGTCACAAAGCGCGCCGAGAGTAGCAGCTTTGCCAAGGGCCGACTAGAGCCTAAATAGGCCCCTACAGTCACTTTGGTGACTCAAGAATGGCAAGCGGTCATTTTAGAGCAAAAATCCTATACCGCCCTGAAAGCCGCTGAATTCGCGGCTTTCAAAGCAAAAGATCGCAGCCTTCGGCAGCGCCTGCAGAGGAATGCGATCCCCGTAGGAGCTGCCGAAGGCTGCGATCTTTTGGCATCACCTCGGTCTACGACCGTTTATGCGATATCCCGCAACTCCCGCCGCAAAATCTTGCCCACCGGCGTCATCGGCAACGACTCACGCAACACGATGTGCTTGGGTACTTTGTACGCCGTGAAATTTTCCTTGCAGTAAGCCTTCAGCTCTTCAAGGCTGACCCCCGACTCACGGGCCACCACAAACAGTTTCACCGCCTCCCCCGAACGCTCGTCCGGCACGCCGATCACCGCACAGTTGGCGACTTTCGGGTGGGCCATCACCACGTCTTCGATCTCGTTCGGGTACACGTTGAAGCCCGAGACGATGATCATGTCTTTCTTGCGATCGACAATGCGCACGAAACCGTCCGGGTCGATCACCCCGATGTCGCCTGACTTGAACCAGCCGTCGGCATCCAGCACTTCGGCGGTGGCTTCGGGTTTCTGCCAGTAGCCCTTCATGATCTGCGGGCCTTTGATGCACAGTTCGCCGCGCTCGCCCAACGGCTGCTCGACGCCTTCGTCGTTGATCACTTTCAGGGTTGTGCCCGGCACCGGCAAGCCGACCGTGCCGATGCGCGATTTGTCGCCGTAAGGGTTGGTGCAGGCCACCGGCGAGGTTTCGGTCAGGCCGTAACCTTCGGTGATCCGGCAACCGGTGAGCTGTTCCCAGCGCTCGGCGGTGGCCTTGACCAGCGCCGTGCCGCCGGAGTTGGTGAGTTTGAGGCTGGAGCAATCCAGAGTCTTGAAATCGGGATGGTCCATCAGCGCGACGAACAGCGTGTTGAGCCCCAGCAGCGCCGAGAACCGCCAGTTCTTCAGTTCCTTGATGAAGCCCTTGATGTCCCGCGGATTGGTGATCAGCACGTTGTGGTTGCCGGTCACCATCATGCACATGCAGTTCGCCGTGAAGGCATAGATATGGTAAAGCGGCAGCGGCGCGATCATCACTTCCTGGCCTTCGCGCAGCAGCGGCTGACCGTCGGCACCCAACTGACTGAGGCATGCCCGCGCCTGCTGCATGTTCGCCACCAGGTTGCCGTGGGTCAGCATCGCGCCCTTGGCCAGCCCGGTGGTACCGCCGGTGTATTGCAACACGGCGATGTCGTCGAGACCGACGTTCAGCGGTTTGATGCCCAGGCCCCGGCCCAGACGTAGCGCGCTCTTGAAGGAGATGGCCTGGGGCAGTGAATAATCCGGGACCATTTTCTTGACCTTGGCGACCACGGTATTGATCAGCCAGCCCTTGGCGCTGGGCATCAGGTCGCCCATCTTCGCTTCGATCAGGTACTGGATGTCAGTGTCGGGCAACACTTCCTGGACCTTCTGTCCAAACACGTTCAGGTACACCAGCGCCCGGGCACCGGAGTCCTTGAACTGATGACGCATCTCCCGCGCGGTGTACAGCGGGTTGGTGTTGACCACGATCAGCCCGGCGCGCAAGGCGCCGAACACGGCGATCGGGTAATGCAGGACGTTGGGCATCTGCACCGCGATGCGATCCCCCGGCACCAGGTCGGTATGGGCTTGCAGGTAACCGGCGAACGCAGCGCTGTAACGTTCCAGTTCAGCGTAGGTCAGGGTCACGCCCATGTTGCTGAATGCCGGGCGGTCAGCAAATTTCTTGCAGGAACGCTCGAACACCTCGATCACCGACTTATAGGCCCCAAGGTCGATATCCAGGGGCACGCCGGCCGGGCGTTTGTCATTCCAGAAATCAGGTTGCATTGTTCTTGTCCTCATTACCTGAATCTATCCGGGGCCGCTTTTTCCATTACTTCTGAAAAGCGGTGCTTCCCGGACACTAGCAGCTATGGTGAATCAGGCAAATATGCGCACGGTCCTCATTGATCCCGTGAATCTTGCTGCCCCGGCGCGGCCTGATCAGACGGCGCGCGCGGGATGCGCTATACAATGCAACGACGCCCATGCCGCATACAGTCCCATGCAAAGGAATCGCCATGATCCATGACACTTTCTGGCTGACCGCGAGCGACCGCAGCCGCCTCTTCGTCAACCAGTGGCTGCCGGCTGCGCCGCTCAAAGCCGTGATCCTGCTGGCCCACGGCATGGCGGAACACAGCGGTCGCTACGCTCGCCTGGCAGAAAAGTTCTGTGAACAGGGCTACGGTGTTTACGCACCGGACCTGCGTGGACATGGCAAAACCGCTGAAAACGGCACGCTGGGCCACTTCGCCGACAGCGATGGCTGGGGCAAAGTGGTCGGTGACCTCGCCAGCCTCAACCAACATATCGGCCAACAGCATCCCGGCACGCCAATCGTGCTGTTGGGCCACAGCATGGGCAGCTACATCGCCCAGGCTTACTTGCTGCACCACAGCGCCAGCCTGCACGGGGCGATTCTCAGCGGCTCGAACTTCCAGCCTGTGGCGCTCTATCGCGCAGCGCGGCAGATTGCTCGTCTCGAACGCCTGCGCCAGGGCCCCAAGGGTCGCAGTGCATTGATCGAATGGCTGTCGTTCGGCTCGTTCAACAAGAAATTCAAACCGGCGCGCACCTCGTTCGACTGGCTGAGCCGCGACCCGGCCGAGGTCGACAAGTACGCCAACGACCCGCTCTGCGGCTTTCGCTGCACCAATCAGCTATGGATCGATTTGCTCGGCGGCTTGCAGCAAATCAGCAAAGCGTCCAATCTCGCCCAGATCGATCCGGGCCTGCCGCTGCTGGTAATTGGCGGCGAATGTGATCCGGTGAGCGAAGGCAAACGTCTGAAAGATCTGGCCCACGCCCTGCGCGACGCTGGCTGCCAGAGCCTGCACTTGAATATTTACCCGCAGGCCCGGCACGAACTGTTCAATGAGAGCAATCGCGATGAAGTGACTGCCGACGTGCTGAACTGGATCGCCCAGGCCTTGAGCAACCGCCGGCCACCCAGAGCCGAATAGTTTTTTGTGGATTCATTTAATTCGTCACAGGAATCGAGACAGATGACCCAGGTTACCAACACCCCTTACGAAGCCCTCGAAATCGGCCAGACCGCCAGCTACAGCAAAACCGTCGAAGAACGCGACATTCAGTTGTTCGCCGCGATGTCCGGCGACCACAACCCGGTGCACCTGGACGCCGAATTCGCCGCTGCCTCCATGTTCAAGGAGCGCATCGCCCACGGCATGTTCAGCGGCGCGTTGATTAGCGCGGCGGTGGCTTGCGAGTTGCCTGGGCCGGGGACTATTTATATCGGTCAGACGATGAGCTTTCAGAAGCCGGTGAAGATTGGCGACACGCTGACTGTGCGCCTGGAAATTCTCGAGAAAATGCCGAAGTTTCGTGTGCGGATCGCCACTCGCGTGTTCAACCAGCGTGATGAACTGGTAGTGGATGGCGAGGCGGAGATTCTGGCACCGCGTAAACAGCAGACCGTGACATTGCCGACCTTGCCGGCGATCAGCATCGGCTGATTCATCACTCATCCGTGGCCTGGATGGGCTTCTGTGGCGAGGGAGCTTGCTCCCGTTCGGCTGCGCAGCAGTCGTAAAAGCTGCTCCGCGCCGGAACAGGTGAATCGAGGTGCCCGATTGGGGGCGCTGCGCACCCCAGCGGGAGCAAGCTCCCTCGCCACAAAAAGCCCCCCTCGCCACGGTGAATGCA
Source organism: Pseudomonas sp. B21-019 (assembly GCF_024749225.1). Lineage (NCBI taxonomy): Bacteria > Pseudomonadati > Pseudomonadota > Gammaproteobacteria > Pseudomonadales > Pseudomonadaceae > Pseudomonas > Pseudomonas sp. B21-019. The sequence continues at coordinate 1,411,126 of NZ_CP087193.1, read as the reverse complement.
GCGTTTCGTTCTCCTACAATCTCGAACACAAAAAAACGCCAGACACGCTGGCGTTTTTGATGGGGAACGAACGCTTACGAGCGTGCGCGAGCCTGGTTACGCAGGGCTTTGACCTGATCGTGGTTGCGTTGCACGCCGTGGTACTGGCGTTCAACGGTGTCACGAATACTTACCAGGTTGTCTTCGTTGATTTTTTCCAGCGCTTTCTTGTAAGCCTTCTTCGCGTGGTCTTCACCACGCTCAGCTTCGTTCAGCACTGCCTCTTCATCCTTGCCGGTGAACATCGACTTCACATCCACCCAACGACGGTGCAGATCGCCGCTGACACTGGTGGAGGTTTCCGGATCGCCGCCCAGGGAACGCACCGTGGCCTGCAATTCGCCAGCGGCAGTGGCGCAGTCGGCGGAGCGCTGAATGAACAGATTTTTGAGTTCGGGATTCTTGATGTCTTCAGCGCAAGTCTTGAACCCTTCCTGACCATCTTTACAGGTTTCAATCAGGCCGTTGAGTACAGAGATCGCTTCTTTATTAATGTCGGTCATTTTTCAATTCCTTGCGGTTGATGAAAGATGCAGTAAGTCATTGCACCCTGCATGCCAGCTTCGAATTGATTTTTTTCTACTTAAATTTCAACAAGTTATATTTAAACGTGAGATCTGTATCCGCTTTTTTTGCATGATCTGTCAATTGGCCTGCATGCAGAATGCCTGTATTTTCCAGACTGTTTTGAATCAAGACGACTGACGATGAATCCCGAAAAGCTCGAACTGCTGATTACCCGCGAGATGCCCTTCGGCAAATACAAGGGCCGTATCATCGCCGACCTGCCCGGCCAGTACCTGAACTGGTTCGCTCGCGAAGGTTTCCCTCACGGGGAACTGGGCGGGTTGCTGGCCTTGATGCAGGAAATCGACCACAACGGTCTGTCGGAGCTGCTCGAACCCTTGCGTGTCAAACACGGCAAACCTGCCCCTCGTCACTGATCTGACCTATCGCACCGAGTCGCCCATGCCCGATAACACCCGCCGTGCCCGTGATGAAGCCTTTTGGCAGACCTTTACCGACCGCTATGCTGTCGAACCCGGCCCCCTGAACCTGGAGAACGGTTACTTCGGGCGCATGTCACGCACCGTGGTCGAGGAGTATCAGCGCAACATCGAGCTCATCAACCGCGGCAACTCGGTGCATGTGCGCCAGCGCTTCGAACAGGGCGAAAGCGTCAAGATTCGCGCGCAGCTGGCCGAGCTGATCGGTGCCCCGGCCGAAGCCGTCGCCTTCACCCGCAACGCCTCGGACGGCTTGCAGTCGCTGATCCGCAACTACAATCGCCTGGAACCGGGCGATCAGGTTCTGCTGTGCGATCTGGAGTACGACACAGTCAAGAGCGCAATGCGTTGGCTGGCCAGCTATCGAGGCGTGGAAGTGATCGAGATCGAGCACCGTCACCCCGCCAGTTTCGACAGCTTGCTGGCCACGTACCGCGAAGCTTTCACACGTTATCCGCGACTGAAGTTGATGGCCCTGACCCACGTCACCCATCGCACCGGTCTGGTGATGCCGGTGCAGGCGATTGCCGCTGCCGCCAGGGAACACGGCATCGATGTGATCCTCGACGGCGCCCATGCTCTGGGCCAGATCGAGTTCAACCTCGATGAGCTGGGCATCGCCTTTGCCGGCTACAACCTGCACAAATGGATCGGTGCCCCGCTGACCCTCGGCTTCATTTACATCGCGCCCGAGCGCCTGGCCGACATCGACCCGGACATGGGCGAGATGCATTTCCCGATCACCGACATTCGCGCCCGCACGCCATACAGCACCCCGAACATCCCGGCCCTGCTGACCCTGCCGCTGGTGTTCGAAGAGCATTGCGCCATGGGCGGTTCCGTCGCCAAGGGTGCACGGCTCAATTACCTGCGCAACCGCTGGGTCGATGCCGTTCGGGCGTTACCGGGGATCGAAGTCCTGACCCCGGATGACCCGCGCCTGTACTGCGGCATCACCTCGATGCGCTTTACCGGGCATGCCGACCAACAAGTGATGGTCGAGCGCCTGCTCAACGACTACAACCTGTTTACCGTGGCGCGCAGCGGCGCAGCATGTGGCCCGTGCATCCGCATCACGCCGGGGCTCACGACCATGGCAGCGGACATGGATGTACTGGCCCGGGCGTTGAACGAATTGCGCTGACGTCACACGGTGTATTTATCAAAGTCCTCGGGCTTGATTTGCGATGACACCGCAAACGTGTCGACACCGATGGTCGTGTGCCCGAAAAAGCCGTCCTCATTCGAGTCTCGACCGATGGTGTGAATGTTGAGGGTCGAGGCCTCGCCGCCCATGCGCTGATGAAACATATCCTGCGCATTGGTCAGCGGTGAAACGGCTCGACCGCTGTACTCACGGGCGTTGAGCACCGACCTTGATGCGACCTCGGGAAAGTAAAGCTGGCCGACCCAGGCGACATGCCGCTCTTCCAGATAGTTATTACCGGCCGTGATGCGTACCGCGACGTGAATGTGCAAAGCGCGGCCGGCATAGAACCCCGGATAAATCGTGGTAAACCGCACGATGCCCATTTTGTCGGTGAATTGCCCACCACGCAGGTAGGTGTCGTCGTCGGTGCGCGGGATCGACCCGATATCATCCACATCGACTTCCTTGTCCGGGTTGACCTTGCTCCAGCCCGAATACGCCCCGCGCGCATTGCAATGCCAGATATCGACCAATGCCCCGGTAACCGGTTGACCGGTCATGGCATCGATGATCGTGAGCCGCAGCACCAAGGGGACGCCGTCCATGCCTTCGCTGATGTTTCGTCTGATCAGTTTCGGGTTTCGAAAATACGGACCGGCGATCTGCTCGGGTGACAGTTGATAAACCGGTGAAGCGGATACAACTGCAGTGTTGTCGTCCATGACATTCTCTCTTCCATAAGATGAACGCAGGTTAACGCTGGACGTGCGACGAGATGCGGTAACTATGTATCGCGTGATGTCGATCCGTAGCAGCTGCCGAGCCTGCGAGGCTGCGTTCGGCTGCGCAGCAGTCGTAAAACCAGAGATTGCGGTATGTCAGACAGACCGCGTCAGCCGGATTCACGACTGCTTCGCAGCCGAACGCAGCCTCGCAGGCTCGACAGCTGCTACAACGAGCGTTTCGACGGCCACAGGAGTTTTCATCAGGCAAAAAAAAACGGTGCACCGACCAAGCGCACCGTAAAGCCGTAGAACACACAACGAAGTGTTTGGTAAATCCGGTAAATCAGATCAATCCAGCAGGGCCAACGCCTCGGCGGTGCACTCCTGGATGCGGGCCCAGTCGCCGTTCTTGATCCACTCGGGGTCAAGCATCCAGCTACCGCCCACGCACATCACGTTTTTCAACGCCATGTAGCTCTTGATGTTGGCCGGGCTGACGCCGCCGGTCGGGCAGAATTTAACTTCGCCGAACGGTCCGCCCAATGCCTTGATGGCTGCGACGCCGCCGCTGACTTCCGCCGGGAACAGCTTGAAGCGGCGATAACCCAGGCAATAGCCTTCCATGATGCCGGAGGCGTTGCTGATGCCCGGCAACAGCGGGATCGGGCTGGCGACACTGGCTTCGAGCAGGTCACGGGTGATGCCAGGCGTCACAATGAACTGCGAACCGGCGGCTTCGGCAGCGGCCAGCATGCTGCGATCAAGCACCGTACCGGCGCCGGTCACCAGTTCCGGACGCTTCTCGCGCAGGATCTGGATGGCCTTGAGGCCGAACTGCGAACGCAGGGTCACTTCCAGCGCCGTGAGGCCACCGGCGGCCAGGGCGTCGGCCAACGGCAGCACGTCCTGTTCGCGAGCGATGGTGATCACCGGCAGGATCCGCGCCTTGGCGCAGAGGCTGTCGATCAGGGCAACTTTGTCCGCCATGGAAACGGTCGGGGATGTGTTTGTCATAGCGGCTGATCCTTGGTTCATGGGCACCAGTAAATCTCTAACGTAGGTTGCAGAAACGCCCGAATCGGCATGGCGGCGACATCGTCACCGGCCAGTGCGGCGCTCAGGGTGGTCAACTTGGACTGACCGGAAATCGATAGAACGGTGTGCCTGGCCGAAGCCAGCAGCGCGCGACTCATGGTCAGGCGCTGGCGCGGCACGGTCGGCGCCAGCATCGGCCAGCAGCGACGGCTGCCGTCGACTTTCAAGGAGTCGGCCAGGTTCGGGCTGTTGGGGAACAGCGACGCGGTGTGACCGTCGTCGCCCATGCCCAGCACCAGCACATCGATCGCCGGTAATTCGGCGAGCAAGCGATCAGCCTGCTCGGCGGCCTGTTCCAGGTTGGCGGTGGCACTGTAGAGGCTCAGGAACTGGGCCTTGGCTGCCGGGCCTTGCAACAGGTAACGCTTGAGCAGACCGGCATTGCTGTCGGCATGCTCCACCGGCACCCAGCGCTCGTCAGCCAGGCTGACCACCACCTTCGACCAGTCCAGCGCCTGCTTGGCCAAGTGCTGGAAAAACGCCACCGGGCTGCGCCCACCGGACACCACCAGCGTCGCGTTGCCTTGTGCGGCAATCGCGTCGCTCAGTTGTTTGGCCACTGCCAATGCCAGGCCTTCGGCCAGCAGCACCGGGCTTTTGAACTCATGGGCGCTGACGCCCTGAGGCAGTTTCAATTTAGATATCGCCATACCACGACCTCCCGTCCCGCGTGATCAGTGCAATGGAGCTCATCGGCCCCCACGACCCGGCCGCGTACGGCTTGGGCGCATCACCGGACTTTTTCCACCCGGCAATCAACTGGTCACACCACTTCCACGCGGCTTCGATTTCATCTTTACGGACAAACAGGTTCTGATTGCCACGCATCACTTCCAGCAACAACCGCTCGTAAGCATCGGGAATCCGTGCGCTGCGCCAGGTGTCGGAAAAATTCAGCTGCAACGGACCGCTGCGCAACTGCATGCCCTTGTCCAGGCCTTGTTCTTTGGTCATCACGCGCAAGGAAATGCCTTCGTCCGGTTGCAGGCGGATGATCAGTTTGTTGCTGATCTGCAAGCGCTGCTCAGGGGCGAAGATGTAGTGCGACGGTTCCTTGAAGTGGATGACGATCTGCGACAGCTTCTGCGGCATGCGCTTGCCGGTGCGCAGGTAAAACGGCACGCCGGCCCAACGCCAGTTGCGAATGTCGGCACGCAGGGCAACGAAGGTTTCGGTGTCGCTCTGGGTATTGGAGTTAGGCTCCTCCAGATACCCGGGCACCGATTTGCCTTCGCTGTGACCGGCGATGTACTGGCCGCGCACCACTTGAGTGGTCAGGCCTTCCGGGCTGATCGGCGCCAGTGCCTTGAGGACTTTGACTTTCTCGTCGCGGATGCTGTCGGCGGACAGGTCGGCCGGCGGGTCCATGGCGATCAGGCACAGCAACTGCAGCAGGTGATTCTGGATCATGTCCCGCAGCTGGCCGGCCTTGTCGAAGTAACCCCAACGGCCTTCGATCCCGACCTGCTCGGCCACGGTGATTTCCACGTGGGAAATGTAATTCTGGTTCCACTGGGTTTCGAACAGGCTGTTGGCGAAACGCAGGGCGATCAGGTTTTGTACGGTCTCTTTGCCCAGGTAGTGGTCGATACGGTAGGTGCGGTTCTCCGGGAAGAACTGCGCCACGGCATCGTTGACCTTGCGCGAGGATTCCAGGTCAGAACCGATGGGTTTTTCCAGCACCACGCGGGTGTTTTCGGTCAGGCCGACCTTCGACAGGTTCTCGCAAATAGCACCGTAAACCGCCGCCGGCGTGGCGAAGTAGGCAATCACCCGCTGGGCACTGCCGGCCTGCTCGGCCAGGGCGACGTAATCGTCGGCCTTGAGGAAGTCGACATGCAGGTAACTCAACCGGGCCAGGAAGCGCTCGAGCACGGCTTCATCCAGCTCTTTGGCGCCCACGTAGCGACGCAACTCGGTGGCGATGAACGCCAGATGCTGCTGCTCGCTGCCGGGTTCACGGGCCAGTGCGATAATGCGCGTATCCTCATGAAGCAGGCCGGCACCATCGAGTTGATAAAGGGCAGGAAACAGCTTGCGCAAGGCTAGATCGCCGAGAGCGCCGAACAAGGCAAAGGTGCACGGTTCAACCGTAATCGAAGGCATGATGTTTGTTCTTTTATCAAGTTAAGCTACAAATACCTTTTTTCAAGGCATCACTCAAGGGAAAATGTAGTAATAACCACAACATTTTCGCAAAATATAGATTCCGAGTGGTGGTCGGTCGGAGCCATCAGTAGGATAGGCCACCGTTATGGGCCGTATCAAAGGCCCAATTTGCATAGCCGAGCGCTTGTTTGCGCAGGTGAATTTAGGAACCCATATGGACCGCGTGCGAAATTTACTGGAACAGATCCAGAGTCGCCTCGAAGACCTGAACAAGGCAGAACGCAAAGTCGCCGAAGTGATCCTGCTCAACCCACAGCAGGCGACCCGGTTCAGCATCGCCGCCCTCGCCCAGGCCGCGTCGGTCAGTGAGCCGACGGTCAACCGTTTCTGCCGCTCATTCGGTGTCAGCGGCTACCCTGAACTGAAACTGCAACTGGCACAGAGCCTGGCCAGCGGCGCGGCATATGTCAGCCGCGCGGTGGAAGCCGACGACAACCCCGAGGCTTACACCCAGAAGATCTTCGGCAGCGCCATCGCGTCCCTGGACAGCGCCTGCCAGGCACTGGATCCGAACCTGATCAGCCGCGCCGTCGACCTGTTGATCCAGGCCCGGCAGATCCACTTCTTCGGCCTCGGCGCCTCGGCCCCGGTGGCACTGGATGCGCAGCACAAGTTCTTCCGCTTCAACCTGGCAGTGACCGCCCATGCCGATGTGCTGATGCAACGCATGATTGCCTCGGTGGCCCACACCGGTGAGTTGTTCGTGATCATCTCCTACACCGGCCGTACCCGCGAATTGGTGGAAGTGGCACGCATCGCCCGGGAAAACGGCGCTTCGGTGCTGGGGCTGACGGCCGAAGGTTCGCCGCTGGCCAAGGCCAGTACCTTGAGCCTGAACATTCCGTTGCCGGAAGACACCGACATTTACATGCCGATGACCTCGCGGATCATTCAGCTGACCGTGCTCGATGTGCTCGCCACCGGCATGACCTTGCGCCGAGGCGTGGATTTCCAGCCGCATTTGCGCAAGATCAAGGAAAGCCTGAATGCCAGTCGGTATCCGATTGGGGATGAATTTAACTAGCGCTTAAAAGATCGCAGCCTCGCTTCGCTCGACAGCTCCTACAGGTGTACGCCAACCCTTTGTAGGAGCTGTCGAGCGAAGCGAGGCTGCGATCTGTTGATCTTTCTCACGCCCCAACCCGCGCCTGCAAACTCAAATGCGCCCGCTCCCCCGGCGCCAGGCACAGGCTGTCGGTGCCGCCGCTGGCCGCTTCCACACAGACGAACTCGGAAATCTCGTTCCAGCTCACGCCCAGCAATGGCCGCGAGCCGGGATGCCAGACCACCGTGTCTGCATGATCACCGGTGTCGATGCACAGTTCGCGCTGCCAGGCGTGGTCCTTGAGCTGCAATTCGCCGTCATGCTGGAACACGCGCTGACACCCACCGTCGACCCGCAACTCGCCTTCCTGTTGGCAAGCCTGGCGGTTCAACTGATCGTAACCTTGCGCTCCTTCGAGCCCAGACAGCGCTACCTCACCGACATCACCAATACGCCAATAGGCGTGCAACGCCTGACTCAACTGGCACGGCATGTCGTCCTGATGCTCGGTGCTCAAGTGCAAATCCATGCGTTCGCCCAGGTGCGCATGCAAGTCCACTTGCCAGTCGCACAGCTGTAACTGCCAGTGCAGGCGCACGCCATCGTCGTCACTGCTGCTGTCGAGCAATTTCCAGTCAAGCAGGCGCGCCCAGCCATGGGACGGCCAGGCGTTTTCGCTTGGGTGGCGGCCATACCACGGCCAGCACACCGGCACACCGCCGCGAATCGCACCGACGTGCGGCCATTTCGCCGCGCACCACAACCAGGGTTTCTGACCCTTTGGCTGGAAGTGCAGCAACTGCGCGCCCTGACGACTGAACACCGCCTGACACAGCGGATGGTCGATCACCAGCACGTCGCGCATCTGATAGCGCTCCCACGCAAACACCGGACGTTCGCGCAAGGATTTGAAGAAGCGTTGTAGCGGATGCTCAAGCATGTGCCACGGTCCTGAAAATCATCTGTCACCCGAGGGCGTGCCATCCCCCAAAAAAAAGCGGACAGCCATGGCCGTCCGCAAAAATGCGCACATTGAGAGGAGCTTATCGCAACAGCGTTAGAACACCGACTGAATTTTCAGGCCGGCGACCAGCGCGTTATCAACTTCATCCACACCACCCGGGTGAGTGATGTATTGCAAGTTAGGACGCACCGTCAGCCAGTTGGTAACGTGGAAACCGTAGTTGATCTCGTAGTTGTACTCGGTGCTGCGCAGTGGCGCGAACAGTGGATCGTTGTAGTCGGTGACACCATTGGCGGCGTTGACCAACTCGGAGTTTTTCTTCACGTCATCGTTGACATGGATACGGGAGAAACCGATCCCGACGTCGTCTTTTGGACGCGCATCGAACGGGCCCTTGTAAACAAACATCAGCGACTGGTAGTTGTCGACGAAGTTGGTGTCCTTGTCGTGGAAGGTGGCGTTGGCCGCGATGTTCAGACCGCGCGAAGCATCACCGTTATGGGTGGTCAGTTGTTGCTGCGCCACGAACCAGTAACCGTGCTTGCTGTCATGGCTGCGATAGGCGTTGCCGGTGGTCGCTGCATCGTTGCCGTTGTCGTCTTTACGGACGTCATTGGCGTCGGCCGTGCTCTTGTAGTAACCGACACGGTATTCGCCCGGCAGGTTGTTGACCTTCGGCGACCAGACCAATTCAACCGGCAAGACGGTGCCCTTGGTACCGCTGCCGCTGAGCTTGAAGCCGTTACCGTGCTCAAGTTGCGATGGGTTCTGGTTGTACGCGCCGATCTGCGCATAGAACTCAGGCGTGATGTTGTACTTCACGCGAATCGCTGCCTGCATGACCGGCCAGTTGTACCAGATACCGGTCGCCCAGTTACCCGCCTGGGAACCGCAGAATGCCAGGTTCTGGAACTCGCAAGGGAAGGTGTTGAAGTCTTCGCCCTCGCCGAAGTAACCGGCCTTGACGTCCAGTTTCCCGTCGAGGAACTGGTGCTTGATCCACAGCTGGGTCAGACGGACCATGTGGCCACGGCCGTAGACTTCCTGGGAGGAGCTCAAGGTGCCGGCACGCGGGTCGCCGACACGGTCATTGGAGATGTTCTGACCGTTACGGTTGGTGAGCTGGATCTTGGCCTGGGTGTTATCCCAGCCCCACAGTTTTTGCAGGTCCAGCGCCACGCCCAGACCAAACTGGTCCGCGTAACGCGCTGTCTTGTCGTCGTTGTAGCCGCCGTGCAGGTTGGCGCCCACTTCACCGACGTAGTCGGCCTTGATGTCGATACCTTGCTCGATCAGCTTGGTCCGCTCACCACCCCAGTCCCCCGTCATCCACTGGGAATCGGCACTGAACGCGTCAGCCGCGTGTGCGCTACCGGCCAGCATCATCGCCGCAACCGCTGTCAATTGGCAGATCAGCTGAGCGTTGTTCTTCTTCTTCATCCCTACATCCTCGTTTTATTGTTATTAACTGTTTTTATCTAACGCGGTTTACATCGATTGCGACGGATGTCTCCATCCGCCACTAATCCCCCCTGTGAGAGCGGGCTTGCTCGCTCCCACATTTGATCTTCAGCGGCCTTTGAACTGGGCCACGTTGGCGCTGTGAGCTTCGGTTTTTGGCAGGCCGGCAACGCCCAGACGCTCACCGGTCTTGGCATCGAACAGCAGCACTTTCGATGGATCGAATTGCAGCGTCAGGGTCTCGCCCGGGGCCGGTGCGACGTCCGGTGCCAGACGGCAGCAGACCTTGGTGTCGTTGAGATTGACGAATACCAGGGTGTCGGGACCGGTCGGTTCGGTGACCTGCACTTCGGCGCGGATGGTCGGCAGGCCGTTGGCTTCGCCGTTCGCGAGCACGATTTGCTCCGGGCGCATGCCGAGGATCACTTCGCGGTCTTCGAGCCCGGCGTCCTGCATGCCCAGCGGCAATTCGCAGCGCGCCTGACCACTGTCGAGCAACGCCAACAGACGGCCGTCCTTGCGCTGCAAACGCAGGGGAATGAAGTTCATCGGCGGCGAACCGATGAAGCTCGCCACGAACAAGTTGGCCGGGTTGTTGTAGATGTCTTTCGGCGTACCGAACTGCTGGATGATCCCGTCCTTCATCACCGCCACTTTGTCGCCCAGGGTCATCGCTTCGATCTGGTCGTGGGTCACGTAGACCGTGGTGGTTTTCAGGCGCTGGTGCATCAGTTTCATTTCGGTGCGCATCTCGACCCGCAGCTTGGCGTCGAGGTTGGACAGCGGTTCGTCGAACAGGTAGATCTTCGGCCGACGCGCCAACGCCCGGCCCATGGCCACGCGCTGTTGCTGACCACCGGAGAGCTGACCCGGCTTGCGGTTGAGCAGGTGTTCGATTTGCAGCAGCTTGGCCACGCGAGCGACTTCCGCGTCGATGTCGGCGGCGGGCATCTTGCGGATCTTCAAACCGAACGCGATGTTTTCGCGCACGCTCATGGTCGGGTACAGCGCGTAGGACTGGAACACCATGGCGATGTCGCGGTCTTTGGGGCTCATGCCGCTGACGTCCTGATCACCGATCATGATCGCGCCGCCGGTGATGGTCTCAAGGCCGGCGATGCAATTCATCAGGGTCGATTTACCGCAACCCGAAGGACCTACAAGAATCAGGAATTCACCGTCCTTGATCGACAGCTCAATGTTCTTGAGAGTGTCCGGCAGGCCGGGGCCATAGGTTTTGTTTACATTGCGAAGTTCGAGCGTAGCCATGATTACCCCTTGACTGCGCCGGCCGTCAGCCCGCGCACGAAATACTTACCTGCGACCACATAGACCAGCAGGGTCGGCAGCCCGGCGATCATTGCCGCCGCCATATCAACGTTGTATTCCTTGGCCCCGGTACTGGTGTTGACCAAGTTGTTCAACGCCACCGTAATGGGTTGCGAGTCACCGCTTGAGAACACCACGCCGAACAGGAAGTCGTTCCAGATCTGGGTGAACTGCCAGATCAGGCAGACCATGATGATCGGGGTGGACATCGGCAGGATGATCAAGCGGAAGATGGTGAAGAACCCCGCGCCATCGAGCCGCGCCGCCTTCACCAGCGCATCGGGAACGCTGACGTAGTAGTTACGGAAAAACAGCGTGGTGAACGCCAGGCCGTAGACCACGTGCACGAACACCAGGCCTGTCGTTGTGCTGGCCAGGCCCATCTTGCCGAGGGTGAACGAGGCCGGCAGCAGGACCGTCTGGAATGGCAGGAAGCAACCGAACAGCAGCAGGCCGAAGAACAACTGCGACCCGCGAAAGCGCCACATCGACAGCACATAGCCGTTCAACGCACCGATGGCCGTGGAGATCATTACCGCCGGAACGGTGATCTTGATCGAGTTCCAGAAGTACCCGTCAACCGTGCCCCAGGCCTTGATCCAGCCAATACCGCTGACCACGGTCGGCCAGCTCAGCAGGTTGCCGGAGTTGATGTCTTCCGGCGTCTTGAAACTGGTCAACAGCATGACCACCAGTGGTATCAGGTACAGCAATACCGCAAGGAGCAGCACGCCATAGATCGCGATGCGACTCAGGCTGATGGCAGGTTTGGCAGCGAAACTAGTCATGACGTTTGGCCCTCAGCTCGGAGTACAGGTAAGGCACGATGATCGCGAGAATCGCACCGAGCATCAGAATCGCACTGGCCGAGCCCATGCCCATCTGGCCGCGACTGAAGGTGAAGGAATACATGAACATCGCAGGCAGATCGGAGGAATAACCCGGGCCACCGGCGGTCATTGCCGCTACCAGGTCGAAACTCTTGATAGCGATGTGGGCCAGGATCATCACTGCGCTGAAGAACACCGGGCGCAGGCTCGGCAACACCACTTTCAGGTAAATGCGCGGCATGCTCGCGCCATCGATCTGGGCGGCACGGATGATCGATTGATCAACACCACGCAGACCGGCGAGGAACATCGCCATGATAAAGCCCGAGGCTTGCCATACCGCCGCGATCACCAGGCAATACACAACGCGATCCGGATCGATCAACCAGTCCAGGCGAAAGCCTTCCCAGCCCCAGTCACGCAGCAATTTGTCCAGGCCCATGCCCGGGTTGAGCAGCCATTTCCAGGCAGTACCGGTGACGATCATCGAAAGCGCCATCGGGTACAGGTAAATGGTGCGAATGAAACCTTCGCGACGAATGCGCTGATCAAGAAACACCGCCAGCAACACACCGATCACCAGGGTGATACCGATGAACATGCCGCCGAAAAGCGCCAGGTTCTTGCTCGCTACCCACCAACGATCGTTGTCGAACAACCGCTGGTACTGCGCCAGACCTGCCCATTTGTAAGTCGGCAGGAAGGTCGAAGTGGTGAACGACAGGACGAAGGTCCACAGGATATAGCCATAGAACCCCACCAAAACAATGAACATGCTCGGCGCCAACACCAGCTTGGGAAGCCAGCGCTGCAGTGCATCGAACGGCGAGGCCTTGCTGAACACAGCAACAGAACTCATGGGAAGATCCAGTACGAAGAGAAAGGATTACAAGCGCTTTCCCTTGTGGGAGCGGCCTTCTGTGGGAGCTGGCTTGCCTGCGATGGCATCACCTCGGTGCAACTGATAAACCGAGGTGTCTGCATCGCGGGCAAGCCCGGCTCCCACAAAATCCCTCCCACAGGGGGGCGCGGCTAACGGTTACTTGGCCGCTTTAATGGCAGTGCCGAGTTGCTTGGCGGCAGTGGCAGGATCGGCTTTCGGATCGTTGATGAAGTTGGTCACGACATCAAAGAAAGCACCCTGTACCGCCAGCGTGGTCGCCATGTTGTGCGCCATGCTCGGCTGCAAGCCACCGGTCTTGGCGTCCGCCAGGAAGTCTTTGGCAGCCGTCTGGGCGCAGGAGTCGAAACCGTACTTGCCCATGTCGCTCAGCATGTCGTTTCGAACCGGGATCGAGCCCTTGTTGATGCTGAAGACTTTCTGGAAGTTCTCACCCAGCACGACCTTGGCAATGTCCTGCTGAGCTGCAGCAGTGCCCTTGTCTTTCTGCTTGAACACGGCCAGCGAGTCGATGTTGTAGGTGAAGGCCTTGTCGGTGCCCGGGAAGGCTACGCACTCGTAATCCTTGCCGGCGACTTTCTTGGCCGCTGTCCACTCGCTCTTGGCCCAGTCACCCATGATCTGCATGCCGGCCTTGCCGTTGATGACCTTGGCCGCCTCCAGGTTCCAGTCCTGGCCTTTGCCGTCGGCGTCCATGTAGGTCGCGACTTTCTTCAGCTCGGTCAGCGCCTTGACCATGTCAGGACCGGTCAGCGCCGCGTTATCCAGATCGACCAGGGCTTTCTTGTAGCCATCGACGCCCATGACCGACAGGACCACCGCTTCGAACACGGTGCTGTCTTGCCAAGGCTGGCCACCGTGGGCAAGCGCAATGAAGCCCGCAGCCTTGAGCTTGTCACCGGCCGCGTAGAATTCCTGAAGGGTGGTTGGCGCTTTTTCGATGCCGGCTTTCTTGAAGACTTCCGGATTGATCCACAACCAGTTGACGCGGTGAATGTTCACCGGCACGGCCACATAGTTACCGTCGTACTTCACGGTATCGGAGACTTTCTTGTCGAGCAGGCTGTCCCACTTCTCAGCTTTGGCAGCGTCTTTCAAGACGTCGGTATCGAGCAGACCGGTAGACGCCCATTCCTGAATGTCCGGACCTTTGATCTGCGCTACGCCCGGCGGGTTACCGGCAACGGCGCGGCTTTTGAGTACGGTCATGGCAGTGGCACCGCCACCGCCGGCGACTGCGCCGTCTTTCCAGGTGAAACCGTCTTTTTCGACTTGAGCCTTGAGCACATCGACAGCCGCTTTTTCACCACCAGACGTCCACCAGTGAACGACTTCCACCGAACCTTTGGAATCGGCGGCAAGGGCACTGAGCGGGAATGCAGCAACGGGAAGCAGTGAAGCGAGAGAAATGACAGTAGCGAGGCGAGAAATCGCATTCATCTAGTAGTACCTTTCTTGTTGTTATGCATGCAAGTCTGGTGCTTGCGCTGCATAGGATTTTAAACAGGGGATAGCCCTTCGCAGGTAACGAAGGGACGCGCGAATGTCACCACATGGTTACACAGGAATGCTCTGGGACAACTGCCCCAGCGCGGTGGCCATGCTCGGTGCCAACGGCAGGCGCGGGATCAATACGGCTTGCCAGGCGTGATACAGGTCGGGTTTACCGGCCCAGATATCGGCGCTCGGGCGGTTCAGCGGATCGAGCTCGTGATGCCAGCTGCCATCGCAGCGGTCGATGAAATGACTGTCACAGAATTCCCAGAACAGTCGGTACCAGTGCTCGTATTGCTCATCACCGGTGCGTTTTAGCAGCGCACTGGCGGCGGCGCTGGCTTCGCAATGAGTCCAGTGCAAACGATGACGAACCACCGCGCGATTGTCCCAGTCGAGGGTGTAGACGATGCCCGGCGCACCGTCGACGTCCCAGCCGTGACGGCAATTGTGTTCGAAGAGTTTTTGCGCATCGGTGGCCAGCCAGCCCGGCGTGAGCATCCCGGCCTGTACCCGCGCGGCTTCGAGGTGCAGCAACAGCCGCGCCCATTCGAAACCATGACCCGGCGTGGTGCCGTAAGGGCGGAAACCGTCGGCCGGGTTGTCGTGGTTGTAGTCACGCAGCGGCTGCCAGTCGCGGTCGAAATGCTCGACCACCAGGTAATCGTTGGCGGCGGCGTGTTCGTGAATGACACGCTCGACGATGCGCTGCGCGCGAATCAGCCAGCGGTGGTCCTCGGTGACATCGGCCAGGGCGAGGAAAGCTTCGGTGGCGTGCATGTTGCTGTTGGCGCCGCGATAGGCTTCCTCGCAACTGAAGTCGCGGTTGAAGGATTCGCGCAGGGCACCCTCCTCCTCGCTCCAGAAATGGCTGTCGATGATGTGGATCGCATCGTCGAGCAAGGCTTGCGCACCGGGACGCTGGGCAACCACCGCAGAACTCGCGGCCAACGCCACGAAGGCATGCAGATAAGCGGCTTTGCCGGTATTGCCGTCGCGGTGTTCGGGCGTGGCGAACCAGCCACCGTGTTCGGCGTCACGCAGCGGCCCGCTGAGGGCTTTGATGCCGTGATCCACCAGCTCGGCGAACCCCGGCAAACCCTGGATGTGGGCCATGGCGAAGCTGTGGGTCATGCGCGCGGTGTTCATGGTTTCGGCTTGCGCGTTGACCGCCAGGCGTCCCTTTTCATCAAGGTTGCCGAAACCGTCGGGAAGCTTTGAAGCCCTGGCAAATGCCAACAGGCGCAGGCCTTCGGCGGCGAGCCATTGCTGATGGGCAGGCGCGTTCAGCCAACTGCTGAAGGCGGGTTGGAAGGTGTCCATGCGGTACCTTTTTTGTTGTTATGACTGGGACCAGTCTAAACAACGGTCGGTGGCGGGCAGGTAACGAAGGGGGCGGCTTTTGTCACCGAGCTGTGACATTCACCCTGATTTTGAAGTGAGTGGTTACTTGTGGCGAGGGAGCTTGCTCCCGTTGGGGCGCGGAGCGGCCCTGAAAGAGGGACTGCTGCGCAGTCCAACGGGAGCAAGCTCCCTCACCACAGGGGCAGTGTCAATCCATTGGTCGCGGCAACTGCAACGTCACGCGCAACCCGCCTTCACGCAGGTTTTGCAGGCTGACTTCACCGCCATGGCTATGGGCGATGTTGCGCGCAATCCCCAGCCCCAAGCCATAACCCTGTTGCTGCCCGGCCAGGCGGAAGTGCGGCTCGAACACTTGCTCCAGCCGCTGTTCGGGCACACCCGGACCTTCGTCGTCGACATGCAGGACGAACGCGCTCTCGTCGTCATCGATGTGCAGATGCGCGTTCTGCCCGTACTTCAAGGCATTGTCGATCAGGTTGCCGATGCAGCGCTTGAGCGCCAGTGGCTTGCCGGGATACGGCGCCAGCGCCCGCCCCTGCTGAGTCACGCGGCCGTTGCCGTTAGGCGCCAGATACGGTTCCACCAGGCAGTCGAGCACATGATTGAGGTCCACCGGCTCGATGTTTTCGTGGATGTCGGTGTCTTTCACGCATTGCAGCGCGCCTTTGACCAGCAACTCCAGCTCATCCAGATCACGTCCGAACTTGGCTTGCAGCTTTTCGTCTTCAAGCAATTCGACCCGCAGTCGCAGCCGAGTGATCGGTGTGCGCAAGTCATGGGAAATCGCGCTGAACAACTGGCTGCGCTCGGTCAGGTAACGGCTGATGCGTTCACGCATTGCATTGAACGCGCGACCGACTTCCACCACTTCACTGCCGCCGCCCTGAGCGACCGGTTCGACGTCAGCGCCCAAGGACATGTCCCGCGCCGCCCGCGCCAATCGCTTGAGCGGCCGGCTCTGCCAATGCACCAGCAGGCCGATGAACAGCAGCAAGAAGCCGCTGGTGAGTACGATGAACCAGACTTGCTGTGCCGGCAGGCCTTGCTCTTCAAGACTGGTGTAGGGTTCGGGCAACAACGAGGCGATGTACAGCCATTCCCCCGGCGCCATCTGGATTTGCGTGACCAGCACCGGTGGGTTCACTGGCTCCAGGGTCAACGCGTAGTGCGCCCAGGAGCGTGGCAACTCATCGAGTTTCAGCCCGCTATTGAAGATCCGCAGGTCTTCGGGGCTGACGAACGTCACCGAAATATCCGCGTCCTGGCCCAGCGACTGGCGCAGCACCTCGTCCACCGCTTTGAGCACCGCTTCTTTGCGCGGCGTGATCGGCAGCACTTCCATGCCCAAGGGTTTGTCGTTGAGGGTCACCACGAACCGGGTGCCGCCCATGCTGCGCAACTGGTCGAGTACCAGCGGCCTGAACGCCACCGGCAACGAGCGGAAATAACTGACACTGGCCGTCATCGAATGGGCCAGACTGCGGGCGCTGGTGACCAGCCCTTCAAGTTGCGTGGCGCGCAGTTGCGAAACCCAGATCACGCTCGACAGTGTCTGGGCAAACAGCACCGCCAACAGGGTCAGCAGCAACATGCGCCCGAGCAGCGAACGCGGCACCGGCACGCGCCCGGCGAGCTTGCGCAGGAACTCAGTGGCCATTGCCGGCAACCACGTTGGCCGCTAGTTGGTAGCCGCTGCCCCGCACGGTCCGAATCAGCCGCGGCGGTTTTTCGGTGTCGCGCAGGCGCTGGCGCAAACGGCTGACCGCCATGTCGACGATGCGATCGAGCGGCATCAGGTCACGGCCACGGGTGGCGTTGCCGATGGTGTCGCGGTCGAGGATTTCCTGGGGGTGATCGAGGAACAGTTTCAGCAGGGCGAAATCGGCGCCGGAGAGAATCACTTCCTCGCCGTCGGTGTGGAACAGCCGATGGCTGACCATGTCCAGCCGCCAGTCGTCGAAGGCCAGCACTTCACCGCCGGACCGCTCCTGACCGAACTGCGCACGACGCAACAGGGCTTTGATGCGCGCCTGCAATTCACGGGGGCTGAAGGGTTTGCCGAGGTAGTCGTCGGCGCCCAGTTCCAGGCCGATGACACGATCGGCCTCGTCGGAGCTGGCGGTGAGCATGATGATCGGCACGTGAGCCTGGCGCGGGTGCTGGCGGATCCAGCGGCAGAGGCTGAAACCGTCTTCGTCCGGCAGCATCACGTCGAGGATCACCAGATCGCTCGGCGCCTCGTTCAGCGCCTGACGAAAGCCTGCGCCATCGGGCGTGGTACGAACCTGGAAACCGGCACGGGTCAGGTAGGTGTCCAGCAACTCGCGTATCTCTTGATCGTCATCGACCAACAAAATCGACTTGTTGACTGAGCTCACGGCGGCATCCTTGTTGTTTGTGTTGGGGAGGATTATGCCTTACGGAAATCTGATGACGTGCGCGGATTTGTGGCGAGGGGGCTTGCCCCCGTTGGATCGCGTAGCGGTCCTTTTTTACGACTGCTTCGCAGCCGAACGGGGCGGTGCGGCGTTCCGACAAGCCCCCTCGCCACAGGTCTCAGGCCTGTTCCAGCGCCACACCCGCGCCCACCAGGCCGGAATACGGCGCTGTCACCAGCCACACCGGAATGCCTTTGAAGTAATCGCTCATGCAGCCCTTGTCGGCGAAGCACCGGGCGAAACCGCTTTCGATGAAGAAATCGGCAAACCGTGGAATCACCCCGCCAACGATGTACACGCCACCCCGTGCGCCTGTGGTCAGCACGTTGTTGCCGGCCACGCGACCGAGCCAGCAGCAGAACTGCTCGAGCACTTCCAGGGCAATCGGATCGCCCGCCAACCCGGCCGCCGTGATCGCCTCAGGCGTGTCGAGCACAGGCGTGTGGCCGTCCACGGCGCAAATCGCCCGGTAGACTCGCGGTAAACCACTACCGCTCAACGCCGTTTCAGCGCTGACATGGCCGATCTCGTTGTAGATGTGTTGCCACAGCTGGGTTTCCCGCGGGCTGCTCAGCGGCAGATCGACGTGACCACCCTCCCCCGGCAACGCGGCAAAACGGCCCTCGCCCAGATCGAGCAACGTGCCTACGCCCAAGCCTGTACCCGGACCGATTACCACTGCTGGCCGCAACGGTTCCGGCGTGCCTTCGCAGACCACCCGGAACTCGCCCGGCTGCAAGCGGGTCATGCCCAGGGCCATGGCCGAGAAATCGTTGACCAGCAGCAGTTGATCCACCTGCAAGGTCTTGCAGAAACCCTTGCGACTGAGCCGCCAGTGATTGTTGGTGAATTTGAATTCATCACCGCTCACAGGGCCCGCCACCGACAGACACACCGAACCGATCGAACCCGGCGCCAGGCCGAGCCCGTTCAGGTACAGCGCAATCGCTTCTTCCGGGGTGGCGTGGTCTGCCGTTGCCAGCACCTGGACTGATTCCAGTTGCTGGTTTTTCCACAACGCGAAACGTGCGTTGGTCCCACCGATGTCACCGACCAAAGCCAGTTTCAATTAAGCGTCTCCAGGGCAGAAGTAAAGGCGCTGGCGCCTTGCTCTGCGGAGCTGAAGGCCATGCGCATGAAACCAAACAGTTCGCGACCGGTGCCGATGTTGTTGCCCAACAGGCCTTTGGCCGGCTCGCGCGCTGCAAATTCTTCGGCGTCCACCTTAAGCTCCAGGGTGCCTTTGACGCCATCGACGCGGATGATATCGCCCTCACGCACCCGTGCCAAAGCGCCGCCCACATAAGCTTCGGGGCTGACATGGATCGCCGCCGGGATTTTCCCCGAGGCGCCGGACATGCGCCCGTCAGTCACCAACGCGACTTTGAAACCGCGGTCCTGCAACACGCCGAGGAACGGCGTCATTTTGTGCAGTTCCGGCATGCCGTTGGAGCGCGGGCCCTGGAAGCGCATTACCGCGACAAAATCCTTCTCCAGCAGACCGGCCTTGAACGCATCGGCCAGGTCCTGTTGATCCTGGAACACCATGGCCGGGGCTTCGACGACCTGGTTTTCCAGAGCAACCGCCGAGACCTTCATCACACCACGGCCGAGGTTGCCTTCCATCACGCGCAAACCGCCTTCTGGCGAGAATGCACGAGCCACTGGGCGCAGGATGTTTTCGTCGAGGCTTTCGATCGGGCCTTCGCGCCAGACCAGCTCGCCGTTTTCGAGGAACGGTTCCTGGGTGTAGCGGCTCAGGCCGTGGCCGAGCACGGTGTTGACGTTTTCGTGGAGCAGGCCGGCTTCCAGCAGTTCGCGGATCAGGAACGACATGCCGCCCGCTGCCTGGAAGTGGTTGATGTCAGCTTTGCCGTTCGGGTACACGTGGCTCAGGGTCGGCACCACCTCGGAGAGGTCGGCCATGTCCTGCCAGGTCAACTGAATGCCCGCGGCCATGGCGATGGCCGGCATGTGCAAGGTGTGGTTGGTCGAGCCGCCGGTGGCGTGCAGGGCCACGATGGAGTTGACCAGCGAACGCTCGTCGACGATTTCGCCGATCGGCAGGAAGTTGCCATTCTGCTTGGTCAGGCGAGTGACCTGATGCGCCGCTTCGCGGGTCAGCGCATCGCGCAACGGGGTGTTCGGGTTGACGAACGAGGCGCCCGGCAAGTGCAGGCCCATGACTTCCATCAGCAACTGGTTGGTGTTGGCGGTGCCGTAGAACGTGCAGGTGCCAGGGCTGTGGTAGGACTTCATCTCCGATTCCAGCAGCTCTTCGCGGGTCGCCTTGCCTTCGGCGTAGCGCTGACGCACATCGGCTTTCTGCTTGTTGGAGATGCCCGACACCATCGGCCCGCCCGGCACGAAAATCATCGGCAGATGACCGAAGCGCAACGCGCCCATCATCAGGCCCGGCACGATCTTGTCGCAGATGCCGAGCATCAGCGCGCCGTCGAACATGTTGTGAGACAGCGCCACGGCGGTGGACAACGCGATCACTTCACGGCTCGGCAGGCTCAGTTCCATGCCTGGCTCGCCCTGGGTCACGCCATCGCACATGGCCGGGGTGCCGCCGGCGAACTGGCCGACGGAGCCGATTTCGCGCAAGGCTTTTTTGATCTGTTCAGGAAAGACTTCGTACGGCTGGTGCGCCGAGAGCATGTCGTTATATGACGAAACAATTGCGATGTTGGCGGAGTTCATCATCCGCAAGCTGTGCTTGTCGTCGCTGCCACACCCGGCCACGCCGTGGGCAAAGTTGGCGCATTGCAGCTTGCCGCGCATCGGGCCGTCGCTGGCCGCGCCGCGGATCAATGCAAGGTAAGCCTCACGCGTGGCGCGGCTGCGGGCGATAAGCCGTTCGGTGACCTCAAGGACGCGGGGATGCATGTGTAGAACTCCAGGCTAACGGATGTGGCGACCTGATTGTCTATGCTGATCAATTGCCGGTGTGATCGGGATGACAGACGGCTTTGTTGACCATTCGGACCAGTTGATTCAGGTCACTCGTTGTAGATAAAACAAAATATTGCCACTAAAAAGGCTTGTTTTCTATTTTTTTGCGAATAATCTTGTAATTCCAACAACAAAACGACGGCGGCGCTGTAAATGACTCTTCGAATCGCAATCAATGGTTTTGGCCGTATTGGCCGTAATGTCCTGCGCGCACTGTATACCCAAGGCTATCGTCAGGATCTGCAGATCGTTGCGATCAACGACCTGGGTGACAGCTCGATGAATGCCCATCTGCTCAAGTACGACACCGTTCACGGCACATTCGATGCCGATGTCCAGCACGATCAGGAAAGCCTGACCGTCAACGGCGACCGTATTTCGGTCAGCGCCATTCGCAACCCGGCCGAACTGCCCTGGGCCGCGGAGAAGGTCGACGTCGTGTTCGAATGCACCGGTCTGTTCACCGACCGTGCCAAAGCCGCCGCCCATATTACGGCCGGCGCACGCAAAGTGATTATCTCGGCCCCGGCCAAAGGCGCCGACGCCACTGTGGTTTATGGGGTTAACCACGACATTCTGCGCCAGTCGCACCAGATCATCTCCAACGCCTCGTGCACCACCAACTGCCTGGCCCCGGTGGCCCAGGTGCTGCACCGCGAGCTGGGCATCGAAAGCGGTCTGATGACCACCATCCATGCCTACACCAACGACCAGAACCTGACCGACGTCTACCACACCGACCCGTACCGCGCCCGTTCCGCCACCCAGAACATGATCCCGAGCAAGACCGGCGCCGCTGAAGCAGTAGGCCTGGTACTGCCGGAGCTGGCGGGCAAACTGACCGGCATGGCGGTGCGTGTTCCAGTGATCAACGTGTCGCTGGTGGACCTGACCGTGCAGCTCAAGCGCGAAGCGTCGGCCGATGAAGTGAATGCGCTGCTCAAACAAGCCAGCCAGCACTCGAAGATTCTCGGCTACAACGCCCTGCCGCTGGTATCCAGCGACTTCAATCACAACCCGCTGTCGTCGATCTTCGACGCCAACCACACCAAGTCCAGCGGCAAGCTGCTCAAAGTGCTGGCCTGGTACGACAACGAGTGGGGCTTCTCCAACCGCATGCTCGATAACTGCCTGGCGCTCTGCAACGCTGAATAAGTGATGGGGCGCACGACGCCTCATTCTTTGTTGGACGCGGCCCTGTAGGAGCTGCCGAAGGCTGCGATCTTTTGACCTTGATTTTCATGGGCCTCACGGCCGCCAGGATCAAAAGATCGCAGCCTGCGGCAGCTCCTACGGGTATTTGCAACGCCGAAAAATGCGTCGTCGCCGGCGCATTCTCGTCTGGAGCAGCAAGCGATGATCGGTATCAGCTTTACGCAAAAGACCATGGCGGCGCGCAAGCGTATCGCCCTGGTCGCCCATGACCATTGCAAAGTGTTTTTGCTGGACTGGGCCGAGCGGCAGAAAGACAAACTCGCGCAGCATGAACTGGTCGCCACCGGTACCACGGGGTTGTTGTTGCAACAACGCCTCGGCCTGTCGGTGGAAAGCATGATCAGCGGTCCACTGGGCGGCGACCAGCAACTCGGCGCGCAAATCGCCGAGCAGCGGGTCGACATGCTGGTGTTCTTCTGGGACCCGTTCGAACCGCAACCCCACGACCCGGACATAAAGGCGCTGCTGCGGGTCGCGGCGGTGTGGAACATCCCGGTAGCCTGCAACGAATGCAGCGCCGACTACCTGCTCAGCAGCCCGTTGATGGATCAGGCTCACGAACACCGCATCCCGGATTACGCGACCTATCTGCTGGGGCGTGGGTAAAGCGCCCGGAATCACTCTGCACAAATCCCCTGTGGGAGATTCTATGGTTGAGGGGAAACCCTCAACTTGCTTTCATCTGGCCGCGCCGTTTTTTTGAACTATGCTCGGGCTCTCGTTCCGGAGGGCCTTCGATGACTGATTTACTCACGTCCATTCAAGCCGCACTCGGCTTGCCTCACACCCCAATCCCGTTCACCTCGAGCGGCGCCCTGCCCTCGGCATTTGCCGTGACCGATCTGGCCTGCGCCAGCATTGCTGCCGCCGGCCAGGCCGCCAGCGAACTGCTGCACCGGCAAACCGGTCGTTTGCCCAGCCTTGAAGTTGACCGCCGCCTGGCGTCGTTCTGGTTCGCCACCTCGATCCGCCCCGTGGGCTGGAGCGTCCCGCCGCTGTGGGATCCGGTCGCCGGTGACTACGCGACCAAGGACGGCTGGATCCGCCTGCACACCAACGCGCCCCATCACCGCGCCGCTGCTGAGTCAGTGCTCGGCGCCTGTGCCGACCGCGCAGCGATGGCGAGCAAAGTGGCTCAGTGGGCGAAAAACGATCTGGAACAAGCGGTGGTCGAGGCCGGTGGTTGCGCCGCCGAGATGCGCAGCTGGAAGCAATGGCAAGCTCACCCCCAAGGTCGGGCCGTGAACGCCGAGCCGTTGATTCAGTTCAGCGTCGATGGCAACCAAACCGCCAAACCGTGGCAAGGCTCGGTGGCGCAACCGCTGGCCGGAATCAAGGTACTGGACCTCACGCGAGTACTCGCCGGCCCGATCGCCAGCCGCTTCCTCGCCGGGCTCGGCGCCGACGTGCTGCGCATCGACCCACCGACCTGGAATGAACCGGGCGTGGTGCCGGAAGTCACCTTGGGCAAACGCTGTGCGCGCCTGAATCTGCACGACAAAGCCGATCGCGCGGTGTTCGAAAGCCTGCTCAAGGACGCCGACATTCTGCTCCACGGCTACCGCGCCGATGCCTTGGAACGCCTGGGTTACGGCATCGCCCAACGCCAGGCACTGGCCCCCGGCCTGATCGATGTTTGCCTCAACGCGTACGGCTGGAGCGGCCCTTGGCAGAACCGTCGCGGCTTCGACAGCCTGGTGCAGATGAGCAGCGGGATTGCCGACGCGGGCATGCACTGGAAGAAATCGGATAAACCGACACCGCTGCCGGTCCAGGCCCTTGATCACGCCACCGGGTATTTGATGGCGGCCAGTGCGATCAAGCTATTGGAGCACGGTGGCTCTGCGCGGTTGTCGCTGGCACGGACGGCGAAGTTGTTGATCGAACATGGCGCCGGAACCAACGAGCCGTTGCGCGCAGAGGATGACCACGATCAAGGGATGTTGATTGAGCAAACACCGTGGGGGCCGGCCCATCGGTTGCAGGTGCCGTTGAAGATCACCGGGACGCCACTGCAATGGGCGCTGCCGGCCGGGGAACTGGGCGCCCATCGCGCGCAGTGGTGGTGATCATCAGATAGCTTTCGCGGGCAACCCTCGCGCCTACAAATGGATACCGATCCAATGTGGGAGCGTGGCTTGCCCGCGATGAGGCCCGAACAGTCACCGCAAACATCGTCGCGTAGTTGTTTTTTAACTAAACAGATAAAACGAAATAACGTTTATTCATTAATTCCAGTACCGCGCACCTGATAAATCAAATCTGTCATATAAAACAGTTATCAGAAAATTGGCGAAACCGCAGTAACACACTAATTTCAAAGCCCAAGCAATACCGCTTACGCCCACCTGACTTGCCCCCCTCTGAACAGGGCTTCCCCGGCAATACCGCTATGCCCGAGAACGATACATAAGTCTTTCATTAACAATGGAATGTGCCCATGCACTGATCTATGTCAGCTGATTGAACAGCCTGCAGAACTACTCTGTTGTCTCTCTTCTCCTGCACTGGAGTCATGCCATGTCTGAATCCCCCGGAAAACTGAAACTCGGTGCGCTCGTTGCTTTAGTGGTCGGTTCAATGATTGGTGGCGGAATATTCTCTTTGCCCCAGAACATGGCTGCCAGTGCTGACGTTGGTGCTGTTCTTATTGGTTGGGCGATTACCGCGGTGGGCATGTTGACCCTCGCTTTCGTCTTCCAGACCCTGGCCAATCGCAAGCCTGATCTGGATGGCGGTGTTTATGCCTACGCCAAGGCCGGGTTCGGCGACTACATGGGTTTCTCGTCCGCCTGGGGATACTGGATCAGTGCCTGGCTGGGCAACGTGGGTTATTTCGTTCTGCTGTTCAGCACCCTCGGTTATTTCTTTCCGATCTTCGGCGAAGGCAACACCGTTGCCGCCGTCATCGGCGCCTCGCTGCTGCTCTGGGCGGTGCACTTTCTGGTGTTACGGGGAATCAAGGAAGCGGCGTTCATCAACTTGGTGACCACCGTCGCCAAGGTCGTGCCGCTGCTGCTGTTCGTATTGATCGCCGTGTTCGCCTTCAAACTGGATATCTTCACCGCTGACATCTGGGGCGTGAAAAACCCGGACCTGGGCAGCGTGATGAACCAAGTGCGCAAGATGATGCTGGTCACCGTCTGGGTGTTCATCGGCATCGAAGGCGCGAGCATTTTCTCAGCCCGTGCCGAAGTACGCAGCGACGTGGGTAAAGCCACCGTCATCGGCTTCATCACCGTGCTGTTGTTCCTGATGCTGGTGAACGTGTTGTCCCTGGGGATCATGACCCAACCTGCACTGGCGAAACTGCAGAACCCGTCGATGGCCGCGGTGCTGGAACATGTGGTCGGTCACTGGGGCGCGGTGCTGATCAGCGTCGGCCTGATCATTTCCTTGCTCGGGGCGTTGCTGTCATGGGTGTTGCTGTGCGCGGAGATCATGTTCGCTGCCGCCAAGGACCACACCATGCCGGCGTTTTTGCGCCGTGAAAACGCCAACCTTGTACCGGCCAACGCGCTGTGGCTGACCAACGCGATGGTGCAGCTGTTCCTGATCATCACACTGTTTTCGGCCAGCACTTACCTGTCGCTGATCTACCTCGCCACCTCAATGATTCTGGTGCCGTACCTGTGGTCGGCGGCCTATGCCGTGCTGCTGGCGGTGCGCGGCGAGAGCTATGAAAACGCTGCGGCCGAGCGCAGCAAAGACCTGCTCATCGGTGGCATCGCACTGATCTACGCGATCTGGCTGCTTTACGCCGGCGGCGTCAAATACCTGCTGCTCTCCGCCCTGCTGTATGCCCCCGGCGCGATCCTGTTCGCCAAAGCCAAGCTTGAAGTCGACAAACCGGTTTTCACCAACGTCGAGAAGCTGATTTTCGCCGCTGTCGTCGCGGGCGCCCTGGTGGCGGCCTATGGGCTGTATGCCGGCTTTCTGACCCTTTAGCACTGTTGTGAAAAGCAGCACCCGATTGTTTTCATCTGGAGGAACACGTAATGACCACGGAAAAAGTTAAGTACGGCGTCCATTCCGAAGCAGGCAAACTGCGCAAAGTCATGGTTTGCTCCCCCGGCCTGGCCCACCAGCGGCTGACCCCGAACAACTGCGACGAACTGCTGTTCGATGATGTGCTGTGGGTCGCCCAAGCCAAACGCGATCACTTCGACTTCGTCACCAAGATGCGCGAGCGTGGTGTCGACGTGCTGGAAATGCACAACCTGCTGACGGACATCGTCGCGATGCCTGAAGCGCTGGACTGGATTCTGGAACGCAAGATCACCGCCAATTCGGTCGGCCTCGGCCTGGTCCATGAAGTGGGAGCCTGGCTACGTAGCCTGGAACCACGCAAGATCGCCGAGTTCCTCATCGGCGGGGTTTCCGCCGATGACCTGCCAGACAGTTTCGGTGGCAAGACCATCCAGATGTTCCGCGACTTCCTCGGTCATTCCAGCTTCATTCTGCCGCCGCTACCCAACACCCAGTTCACCCGCGACACCACCTGTTGGATCTACGGCGGTGTGACCCTGAATCCGATGTACTGGCCGGCGCGCCGTCAGGAAACCCTGCTGGCCACCGCCATCTACACATTCCACCCGCAGTTCACCAACGCTGACTTCCAGATCTGGTACGGCGACCCGGACCAGGATCACGGCAGCGCCACCCTTGAGGGCGGTGACGTGATGCCGATCGGCAACGGTGTGGTGTTAATCGGCATGGGCGAGCGCTCGTCCCGCCAGGCCATCGGCCAATTGGCGGTCAACCTGTTCAAGAACAAAGCGGTGGAACGAGTCATCGTCGCCGGCCTGCCGAAATCCCGCGCAGCGATGCATCTGGACACCGTGTTCAGCTTCTGCGACCGCGACCTGGTGACGATTTTCCCGGAAGTGGTGAAGCAGATCGTCGCCTTCAGCCTGCACCCCGATGAAAGCAAACCGGGCGGCATCGACGTGCGCCGTGAAGAAGCCAGCTTCCTCGACACCGTGGCCAAGGCCCTCAACCTCAAGGCGCTGCGCGTCGTCGAAACCGGAGGTAACGCCTTTGCCGCCGAACGCGAGCAATGGGACGACGGCAACAACGTGGTGGCGGTGGAGCCAGGCGTGGTCATCGGCTACGACCGCAACACCTACACCAACACCCTGCTGCGCAAGGCCGGCGTCGAGGTCATCACCATCAGCGCCAGTGAGCTCGGGCGCGGGCGTGGCGGTGGCCACTGCATGACCTGCCCGATCATTCGCGACCCTATCGATTATTAACTTTCAAGCCTTGGCCGATGCTTATCCAGCACGGCCGAGGGGATAACCGAAACCCAAGGAGATCCAATCATGGCTTTCAACATGCGCAACCGCAGCCTGCTCTCGCTGATGCACCACACCACTCGCGAGCTGCACTACCTGCTGGACCTGTCCCGCGACCTCAAGCGCGCCAAATACACCGGCACCGAGCGTGCGCACCTGCAAGGCAAGAACATCGCGCTGATCTTCGAAAAAACCTCGACCCGCACCCGGTGCGCCTTCGAAGTCGCGGCCCATGACCAGGGCGCCCACGTCACCTACATCGACCCGGTGTCGTCGCAGATCGGCCACAAGGAAAGCATGAAGGACACCGCCCGCGTGCTGGGGCGGATGTTCGACGCCATCGAGTACCGTGGCTTCGAACAGGAAGTCGTCGAAGAGCTGGCCAAGTTCGCCGGCGTACCGGTGTTCAACGGTCTGACCGCTGAATTCCACCCGACGCAAATGATCGCCGACACCCTGACCATGCGCGAACACAGCGACAAACCGCTGCACGACATCAGCTACGCCTACCTGGGCGATGCGCGCTACAACATGGGTAATTCGTTGCTGATGATCGGCGCCAAACTCGGCATGGACGTGCGCATCGCCGCACCGAAAGCGCTGTGGCCACATCAGGACTTCATCGATCAGTGCAAAGCCTTCGCCGAAGAGAGCGGCGCGCGCATCACCATCACCGAAGACCCGAAAGCCGCGGTCAAGGGCGTGGACTTCATCCACACCGACATCTGGGTGTCGATGGGTGAGCCGGTGGAAGCGTGGGACGAGCGCATCGAGCAACTGCTGCCGTACCAGGTCAACGCCGACATGATGAAGGCCTCGGGCAACCCGCGCGTGAAATTCATGCACTGCCTGCCGGCGTTCCACAACAGCGAAACCAAGGTCGGCAAGGACATCGCCGCACGCTATCCGCACCTGGCCAACGGCGTCGAAGTGACTGAAGAAGTCTTCGAATCGCCGGCCAACATCGCCTTCGAGCAAGCGGAAAACCGTATGCACACCATCAAGGCTATTCTGGTGTCGGCGCTGGCGGATATCTGAGGCTGAACACTTGTTCATGACCTGACCCCGCCCCCCGTAGGAGCTGCCGAAGGCTGCGATCTTTTGATCTTGATGTTGATCTTCAATGGCTCGGCAAAGATCAAGATCAAAAGACCAGGATCAAAAGATCGCAGCCTTCGGCAGCTCCTACGGGGCTCACCGAATTCTGAAAGGATCTGCATTATGCGTATCGTCGTTGCTCTGGGCGGTAATGCCCTGCTCCGCCGGGGTGAACCCCTGACTGCGGACAACCAGCGCGCCAACATCCGGATCGCCACCGAACAGATCGCCAAGGTCTACCCCGGCAACCAACTGGTGATCGCCCACGGCAATGGTCCGCAGGTCGGCCTGCTGTCGCTGCAAGCGGCGGCCTACACCCAGGTTTCTCCTTACCCGCTGGACGTGCTCGGTGCCGAAACCGAAGGCATGATCGGCTACATCATCGAACAGGAACTGGGCAACCTGCTGGACTTCGAAGTCCCGTTCGCCACCCTGCTGACCCAGGTCGAAGTCGACGCCAATGACCCGGCCTTCCGGGCTCCCAGCAAACCCATCGGCCCGGTCTACTCCAAGGCCGACGCAGAGAAACTCGCCGCCGAAAAAGGCTGGGCCATCGCCCCGGACGGCGACAAATTCCGGCGCGTGGTCGCCAGCCCGAAACCCAAACGCATCTTCGAAATCCGCCCGATCAAATGGCTGCTGGAAAAAGGCAGCATCGTGATTTGCGCCGGCGGTGGCGGCATCCCGACGATGTACGGCGCCAGCGGCAAACTGCAAGGCGTGGAAGCGGTGATCGACAAAGACCTGTGCTCGGCGCTGCTGGCCGAACAGCTTGAAAGCGATCTGTTAGTGATCGCCACCGACGTCAGCGCGGCGTTCATCGATTTCGGCAAACCCACGCAGAAAGCCATTGCCCAGGCCCACCCCGATGAAATGGACAAACTCGGCTTCGCCGCCGGCTCAATGGGACCAAAGGTCCAGGCGGCCTGCGAGTTCGCCCGCCATACTGGGAAAGTCGCGGTAATCGGTTCACTCTCGGACATCGAAGCGATCGTCCAGGGCAAGGCCGGCACCCGTATCAGCACAGCGACGCCTGGCATCAGTTATCAATAGAAAGAAACGAATAGAAAGAAACGCAGGGAGGCAGGCGTGAGGTCTGCCCTGATTCAATGCCTTTGAAGGAGAGACGCCAATGGCCAAGTTTGAGCCCGGTCACCTGCACATCGAGCGCCACGCACTGAACAAGGGCGATGTCAGCTACAACGTGTGCATCGACTATGAAGTCACCCAGGATCCCAAGGAGGGCAAAGGGATGCAGTTCACGATGCACGGCAGCATCCAGGGCAAGGAACTGACGGAGTCATTTTTCCTGCCAAAGGATCAGGCCTATAACTTCGCCAGTAACGTCACCAGAATCGCCGAGAAGTACGGCATCCCCAAGACGCTGAGCAGCATCGGTTCAATTCACCAGTACTACGATGCAATGTTCGAAGACGTGCGGGCACAGCTCAACATGAAGTCGGGCGATCCGGTCAAACCCGAACACCTGGAATAACGACTGGAAGATCAACGGATCGCAGCCTTCGGCAGCTCCTACGCCGAACGTATTCTCCTGTAGGAGCTGCCGAAGGCTGCGATCTTTTCAAGCAATCCCCCATTGCCGATTTCACCTCCAACCCTCCTCCAAGGCATACTTGCCAACCTCCGCACTCCAGAACCAAACCGCCCCATGCGCATCCACGTCAGTTTCATCGACCGCGTCGGTATCACCCAGGAAGTCCTGGCCCTGCTCGGTGGGCGCAATCTCAATCTGGATGCGGTGGAAATGGTGCCACCCAACGTCTACATCGACGCCCCGACCTTGAGCCCGGCCGTGCTCGAAGAGCTGCGCGATGCGCTGTTCAACGTGCATGGCGTGCAAGCGGTGACGGTGGTCGACATCCTTCCCGGCCAGCGCCGTCACTTGCAGCTCGATGCGCTACTCGCCGCCATGACCGATCCGGTGCTGGCCCTGGACAGCGCCGGCAAGGTGCTGCTGGCCAACCCGGCACTGATTGCCCTGTACGGTCGCGAACCGGCGGGTGAAAGCATCAGCGAGCTGTTTGCCGACCCGGCGCTGCTCGACACATTGCTGGAAAACGGCTTCCGCCTGCCGCTGCGCGAGATCACCGTCAACGGTCAAACCCTGCTGCTGGATGCCACGCCGATCACCGACGCCGGCGCCCTGCTGACCCTGTATCAACCGAACCGCATCGGTGAACGCCTCTCGGCGCTGCACCACGATCACGCTGAAGGTTTCGATGCCCTGCTCGGCGAATCCCCTGCCATTCGTACGCTGAAGGCTCGCGCTCAACGCGTCGCAGCCCTTGATGCACCGTTGCTGATCCAGGGTGAAACCGGCACCGGCAAAGAACTGGTGGCCCGCGCCTGCCACGCCATCAGCGCCCGCCACAGTTCGCCGTTCCTGGCCTTGAACTGCGCGGCGCTGCCGGAAAATCTCGCCGAAAGCGAACTGTTCGGCTACGCCCCCGGCGCCTTCACCGGCGCGCAACGGGGTGGCAAGCCGGGGCTGATGGAACTGGCCAACCAGGGCACGGTATTTCTCGACGAGATCGGTGAAATGTCGCCGTATTTGCAGGCGAAACTGCTGCGTTTTCTCAACGACGGCAGCTTCCGTCGGGTTGGCGGCGATCGCGAAGTGAAGGTCAACGTACGGATCCTCAGCGCGACCCACCGCGACCTGGAAAAAATGGTCAGCGAAGGCACCTTCCGCGAAGACCTGTTCTATCGCCTCAACGTGCTGAATGTCGAAGTACCGCCCCTGCGCGAGCGCGGCCAGGACATTCTGCTGCTGGCGCGCTACTTCATGCAGCAGGCCTGCGCGCAGATCCAGCGCCCGGTCTGTCGCCTGGCCCCCGGCACCTACCCGGCGCTGCTGGGTAACCGTTGGCCAGGTAACGTGCGGCAATTGCAGAACGTGATCTTCCGCGCCGCGGCGATCTGCGAAAGCAGCCTGGTGGACATCGGCGACCTCGACATTGCCGGCACCTCTGTGGCACGCCAGAGCGATACCGAGGTCGACAGCCTCGAACAGGCCATGGAAGAGTTCGAGAAAGATCTGCTGGAAAAGCTCTACGTCAGCTACCCCTCGACCCGCCAACTGGCCAGCCGCCTGCAAACCTCCCACACCGCGATTGCCCATCGGTTGCGCAAGTACGGGATTCCCAATAAGCCGTGAGGCTTACTCGGTCGGATGTTGGAACACCGTCTTCAATCCGACACATCCCCCGTAGGAGCTGCCGAAGGCTGCGATCTTTTGACTTTCGCCTTGTAGTGCCTGGGACAAGATCGCAGCCTTCGGCAGCTCCTACGGGTCGGGTTCCAATTCAAGGGTTTCTAACCTGTTTAAAAGCGACCTCCATCTGTACTGAAAGCGCTACAGTGGAATGATATCGATACACCCCTTCCTGATCAGCGCTGTCCAAGGCTTTGATCCACCTAAGCTTTTTTCTTTGGTTCGAGCTGTAGCGATTTCGCTACAGCTACAGAAACACGACGGTCCATACAAAATCATAAGTCATTGTTTTTAAACAACAAAATAACATTGGCCGCGATTTTGCTAAGTAACCACTCATAAAGCAGGGCATTGCCCCTGCATTCCATCGCGTCCACCAGACGAGTCTGGCCCCCTTAGGAGTTTCCATGAGCGAGTTGCGTTTTACTGAAGATCACGAATGGCTGCGCACCGAAGCTGACGGCACCGTTACGGTCGGCATCACCGCTTTCGCACAGAACGCACTGGGCGACGTGGTTTTCGTACAACTGCCTGAGCTGCAGTCCTACGACAAAGGCGCAGAAGCCGCCACCGTGGAATCGGTAAAAGCTGCCAGCGGCGTGTACATGCCTCTGGACGGAGAAGTGGTCGAGACCAACCCGGCCCTCGATAGCAGCCCTGAACTGGTCAACGAAGATCCGCTGGGCGAAGGCTGGTTCTTCCGCTTCAAGCCAACCGACGCCTCGGCTGTCGGCCAACTGCTGGATCAAGACGCTTACGACCGTCTGATTGCCCAAGCCTGAGGAGCGCCTACATGACTCAAGTCAATCTGACGACCGCCAACGAATTCATCACCCGCCACATCGGCCCGCGTGCAGGCGACGAGCAAGCCATGCTCAACAGCCTCGGTTTCGACTCCCTGGAAGCCCTGAGCGCCAGCGTGATTCCCGACAGCATCAAAGGCACCAGCATCCTCGGCCTTGAAGACGGCCTGAGCGAAGCCGATGCCCTGGCGTTGATCAAATCCATCGCCGGTAAAAACCAGCTGTTCAAGACTTACATCGGTCAGGGCTACTACGGCACTCACACGCCGTCGCCGATCCTGCGCAACCTGCTGGAAAACCCGGCCTGGTACACCGCCTACACCCCGTACCAGCCAGAAATTTCCCAGGGCCGTCTCGAAGCGCTGTTGAACTTCCAGACCCTGATCAGCGACTTGACCGGCCTGCCGATCGCCAACGCCTCCCTACTGGACGAAGCCACTGCCGCTGCCGAAGCGATGACCTTCTGCAAACGCCTGAGCAAGAACAAGGGCAGCCACGCCTTCTTCGCCTCCGTTCATTGCCACCCGCAAACCCTCGACGTTTTGCGCACCCGTGCCGAGCCTTTGGGCATCGACGTGGTCGTTGGCGACGAGCGTGAACTGACCGACGTGACGCCGTTCTTCGGCGCCTTGTTGCAATACCCGGCCAGCAACGGTGACGTGTTCGACTACCGCGAACTGACCGAGCGCTTCCACGCCGCTAATGCACTGGTCGCGGTCGCTGCTGACTTGCTGGCCCTGACCGTGCTGACCCCACCGGGCGAGTTCGGCGCCGACGTGGCCATCGGCAGCGCACAACGCTTCGGCGTGCCGCTGGGCTTCGGTGGTCCGCACGCGGCGTACTTCTCCACCAAGGATGCATTCAAGCGCGACATGCCGGGCCGTCTGGTCGGCGTTTCCGTGGACCGTTTCGGCAAGCCGGCCCTGCGCCTGGCCATGCAGACCCGCGAGCAACACATCCGTCGCGAGAAAGCCACCAGCAACATCTGCACCGCCCAGGTTCTGTTGGCCAACATCGCCAGCATGTACGCCGTGTACCACGGCCCGAAAGGCCTGACGCAAATCGCCAATCGCATTCATCACCTGACCGCGATCCTCGCCAAAGGCTTGAGCGCATTGGGCCTGAGCGTCGAGCAAGCCAGCTTCTTCGACACGTTGACGATTAAAACCGGCGCACAAACGGCTGCCTTGCACGACAAGGCTCATGCGCAGAAGATCAACCTGCGCGTGGTCGATGCTGAGCGTCTGGGCCTGTCCCTCGACGAAACCAGCAGCCAGGCTGACGTCGAAACCCTGTGGAGCCTGCTGGCCGACGGCAAGGCACTGCCGGACTTCGCAGCATTGGCTGCGAACGTTGCAAGCACTATCCCGGCCGCGCTGGTTCGCCAATCGCCGATCCTCAGCCACCCGGTGTTCAACCGTTATCACTCCGAAACCGAGTTGATGCGCTACCTGCGCAAACTGGCGGACAAGGACCTGGCCCTGGATCGCACCATGATCCCGCTGGGCTCCTGCACCATGAAACTCAACGCCGCCAGCGAAATGATCCCGGTGACCTGGGCTGAATTCGGTGCCCTGCACCCGTTCGCCCCGGCCGAGCAAAGCGCCGGCTATCAGCAGCTGACCGATGAACTGGAAGCGATGCTCTGCGCCGCCACCGGTTACGACTCGATCTCCCTGCAACCGAACGCCGGTTCCCAGGGTGAATACGCTGGTCTGTTGGCGATCCGTGCCTACCACCAGAGCCGTGGCGAAGACCGTCGCGACATCTGCCTGATCCCGTCGTCCGCCCACGGCACCAACCCGGCCACTGCCAACATGGCCGGCATGCGCGTGGTTGTGACCGCGTGCGATGCCCGCGGCAACGTCGACATCGAAGACCTGCGCGCCAAGGCCATCGAGCACCGCGAACACCTCGCCGCGCTGATGATCACCTACCCGTCGACCCACGGTGTGTTCGAAGAAGGCATCCGCGAAATCTGCGGCATCATTCACGACAACGGCGGCCAGGTGTATATCGATGGCGCGAACATGAACGCCATGGTCGGCCTTTGCGCACCAGGCAAGTTCGGCGGCGACGTATCGCACCTGAACCTGCACAAAACCTTCTGCATCCCACACGGCGGTGGCGGCCCGGGCGTCGGCCCGATTGGCGTCAAGTCGCACCTGACGCCGTTCCTGCCGGGTCACGCCCAGATGGAACGCAAGGAAGGCGCGGTCTGCGCGGCACCGTTCGGCAGCGCGAGCATTCTGCCGATCACTTGGATGTACATTCGAATGATGGGTGGCGCCGGCCTCAAGCGCGCTTCGCAATTGGCGATCCTGAATGCCAACTACATTTCCCGTCGCCTCGAAGAGCACTATCCAGTGCTGTACACCGGCAGCAACGGTCTGGTGGCGCACGAATGCATCCTCGACCTGCGTCCGTTGAAAGACAGCAGCGGCATCAGCGTCGATGACGTGGCCAAGCGTCTGATCGACTTCGGCTTCCACGCCCCGACCATGTCGTTCCCGGTGGCCGGCACGTTGATGATCGAGCCGACCGAGAGCGAATCCAAGGAAGAACTGGACCGCTTCTGCGACGCCATGATCCGCATCCGCGAAGAAATCCGCGCAGTGGAAAACGGCACGCTGGACAAGGATGACAACCCACTGAAAAACGCCCCGCACACCGCTGCGGAAATCGTCGGCGAGTGGACTCACCCGTACAGCCGCGAGCAAGCTGTTTACCCGGTAGCGTCGCTGATCGAAGCCAAGTACTGGCCGCCGGTCGGTCGCGTCGACAACGTGTTTGGCGATCGCAACCTGGTCTGCGCCTGCCCGTCTATCGAAAGCTACGCTTGATCTATAGGGGGCGAGTTACTCGCCCCCTTCAACAACACCGCACTCCCCCTGTAGGAGCTGCCGCAGGCTGCGATCTTTTGATCTTTCTGTATCAAGAGCAAGATCAAAAGATCGCAGCCTGCGGCAGCTCCTACAGGGTGCATATCTCGTGATATTTCGCCTATAACAAGAAACCGGAGAACAACCATGTCGTTAAGCGTGTTCGACCTGTTCAAGATTGGTATCGGCCCCTCCAGCTCCCACACCGTCGGCCCGATGCGTGCCGCTGCGCGCTTCGCCGAAGGTCTGCGCCGTGAAGGGCTGCTGGCGGCAACCACCTGCGTCAAAGTCGAGCTCTACGGCTCACTCGGCGCCACCGGCAAAGGCCACGGCAGCGACAAGGCCGTATTGCTGGGCCTGGAAGGCGAACACCCGGACACCGTGGACACCGAAACCGTCACCGCCCGCCTGCAAGAGATTCGCAGCAGCGGTCGCTTGAACCTGCTCGGTGAACACAGCATCGCGTTCAACGAGAAAGAACACCTGGCAATGATTCGCAAACCGTTGGCCTATCACCCCAACGGCATGATCTTTCGCGCGTTCGACGCGGCCGGCCTGCAAGTGCGCAGCCGCGAGTATTACTCGGTCGGTGGCGGCTTCGTGGTCGATGAAGACGCTGCCGGTGCCGACCGCATCGTCGAAGACGCCACGCCACTGACCTTTCCGTTCAAAAGCGCCAAGGACCTGCTTGGTCACTGCAGCACCTACGGTTTATCGATCAGTCAGGTGATGCTGACCAACGAAAGCGCCTGGCGCCCGGAAGCGGAAACCCGCGCCGGCCTGCTGAAGATCTGGCAAGTGATGCAAGACTGCGTCGCCGCCGGTTGCCGCAACGAAGGCATCCTGCCCGGTGGGCTGAAGGTCAAACGTCGGGCCGCAGCGCTGCATCGGCAACTGTGCAAAAACCCGGAATCATCGCTGCGCGATCCGCTGTCGGTGCTGGACTGGGTCAACCTGTACGCCCTGGCGGTCAACGAAGAAAACGCCAATGGCGGACGCGTGGTCACTGCGCCCACCAATGGTGCAGCCGGCATTATCCCGGCCGTGTTGCATTACTACATGCGCTTCATCCCCGGTGCCAACGAAGACGGCGTGGTGCGTTTTCTACTGACGGCCGCTGCAATCGGCATTCTGTACAAGGAAAACGCCTCGATCTCCGGCGCCGAAGTCGGCTGTCAGGGCGAGGTTGGCGTTGCCTGTTCCATGGCGGCCGGCGCCTTGTGCGAAGTGCTCGGCGGTACGGTGCAGCAGGTGGAAAACGCGGCCGAAATCGGCATGGAACACAACCTCGGCCTGACCTGCGACCCGATTGGCGGACTGGTGCAAGTGCCTTGCATCGAGCGCAACGCCATGGGTTCGGTCAAGGCCATCAATGCAGTGCGCATGGCCCTGCGTGGCGACGGTCAGCACTTCGTCTCCCTCGACAAGGTCATCCGCACCATGCGCCAGACCGGCGCCGACATGAAAAGCAAATACAAGGAAACCGCCCGTGGCGGTTTGGCGGTCAACATTATCGAGTGCTGATGCTCACGCGCATCTGCACACTTTTTCAGGAGCTGTATATGTCCACCGAACAACTATTGAAGACCCCGTTGCACGCCCTGCACCTCGAACTCGGCGCCCGCATGGTGCCGTTCGCCGGTTATGACATGCCGGTGCAATACCCGTTGGGCGTGATGAAAGAACACCAGCACACCCGTGATCAGGCCGGGCTGTTCGATGTGTCGCACATGGGCCAGATCCGCCTGACCGGCGCCAATGCCGCCAAAGCCCTGGAAACCCTGGTGCCGGTGGACATCATCGACCTGCCGGTGGGCATGCAGCGCTACGCGATGTTCACCAACGAGGCCGGTGGCATCCTCGACGACCTGATGGTCGCCAACCTCGGTAATGACGAGCTGTTCCTGGTGGTCAACGCCGCTTGCAAAGACCAGGACCTGGCGCACCTGCGCAAGCACATCGGCGACCAGTGCAGCATCGAACCGCTGTTCGAAGAGCGCGCGCTGCTGGCGTTGCAAGGCCCGGCCGCCGTCACCGTGCTCGCACGCCTGGCACCGGAAGTTGCGAAGATGACCTTCATGCAGTTCACCCGCGTGAAACTGTTGGGAGTGGACTGCTTTGTCAGCCGTTCGGGCTACACCGGTGAAGACGGTTACGAAATCTCCGTACCGGCGGCCAACGCCGAAGCGCTGGCTCGCGCCCTGCTGGCCGAACCGGAAGTCGAGGCCATCGGCCTCGGCGCCCGCGATTCCCTGCGCCTGGAAGCCGGTCTGTGCCTGTACGGCCACGACATGAACACCGAAACCACGCCGATCGAAGCAAGCCTGCTATGGGCCATCTCCAAGCCTCGACGTGCCGATGGCGCGCGGGCCGGCGGTTTCCCTGGCGCCGAAACCGTGTTCGCCCAACAGCAAACCGGTGTCAGCCGCAAGCGCGTTGGCCTGCTGCCGCAGGAACGTACACCGGTGCGTGAAGGTGCAGAGATCGTCAACGATGCCGGCGAGATCATCGGCAGCGTCTGCAGCGGCGGCTTCGGTCCGACCTTGGGCGGCCCTTTGGCCATGGGTTACCTCGACAGCGCTTATACCGTTTTGGAAACACCAGTTTGGGCCATTGTGCGTGGGAAAAAGGTGCCTTTGCTTGTAAGCAAAATGCCATTTGTTCCACAACGCTACTATCGTGGCTGATTGACTGTTTCTATAAGTAACGCGGTTGCGTTAACAGTGCACTAATCTGTAACGCAACCGCCATAAAACAGTGCATACGTTTCGCTTATGAACGCTACTTATAACAATCGAAAAGCAATGAACAACGCGATCGAATAAGCCCGCACTAGTAGCCACTCTAATTGCCATCAACCTGAGGAAATCCGGGCCTTCGCGGGGCTTGTTTTTTCTCCCGTAGTTGGCGTAGAGTTTGTTCACTGTGTTTGCATGGGTCGCTTGGAAATCGTGACCTGGGCAGTAGCCTACAAGTTAGCTACATCCCGTTCGACGTCTTCTTACTCTCCTGCAACCAGCCCCAGTACTCTTTCACGAGAAGGAGACTGTCATTCATTTTTGCGTCAAAGGAAATAAGAAATGTCCCAACGTCAGAGCGGTACCGTCAAGTGGTTTAACGACGAGAAAGGTTTTGGTTTTATCACTCCAGAAAGCGGTCCGGATCTGTTCGTGCATTTCCGCGCTATTCAGGGCAACGGCTTCAAGAGCCTGAAAGAAGGCCAGAAAGTGACGTTCGTTGCTGTGCAAGGCCAGAAAGGCATGCAGGCTGACGAAGTACAAGCAGAAGGCTAATCTTCTGTTACGAAAAAGCCCCTGATGCTGACATCAGGGGCTTTTTTGTGCGCGTAAATCCGTAAAATGGCTTCTTTTTCCGTTCAGAGGCAGCCATGTCGAAACACCTGCTCAACCCCCAAGGCGACTTTCCCGCCGTCGGCCTGGGTCGTCGCCTGGCAGCGATGTTCTACGACTTCCTGCTGTGCACCGCGCTGCTGATCGTCACCAGCGGTATTTACAAGATGATCCAGATGGCGATCATCGGCGAAGACCGGATGCGCACCCTGACCGAGGCCGGCGCCCTGGACGGTGACCCACTGCTGTCGACGGTTCTGCTGTTTGTGCTGTTCGGCTTCTTCGCCAAGTTCTGGACCTGGTCGGGCCAGACCCTGGGCATGCAGGTGTGGTGCATCCGCGTACAAAACGCCGACGGCTCATCCATCAGCCTGTGGCAGGCGCTGCTGCGCTTTGTAGTGTCGATCGCGTCCTGGTTATGCCTCGGGCTGGGGTTCTTCTGGTCGCTGTTCGACAAGCAGAAGCGCAGCTGGCATGACATCTACTCCAACACCCAGCTCGTGCGCATTCCAAAGAAGACAAAATAATTCGCAAAAAAAGATCGCAGCCTTCGGCAGCTCCTACACGGTTCCATATACACCCGTAGGAGCTGCCGAAGGCTGCGATCTTTTGATCTTGCCTTTTAATCTTGCCCTTAAGCGTTGCCGGCCAACTTCATCCGCGCCGCCTGCGTGAAATCCAGCATCCGCTTCAACGGCCGAATCGCCTGCGGAATCAACGCCGGGTCAACGAAGATCTCGTTGGTCCCCTCCTTCAAGCTCTTCAGCGTGCGCTCAAGGGTGTTCATCGCCATCCACGGACAATGCGCGCAACTGCGGCAAGCAGCGCCGTTACCAGCCGTTGGCGCTTCGATAAAGACCTTGTCCGGGCACAGCTGCTGCATCTTGTAGAAAATGCCGCGGTCGGTGGCGACGATCAGGGTCTTGTTCGGCAGGCTTTGTGCGGCAGCGATCAGCTGACTGGTGGAGCCCACCGCGTCGGCCAATTCGATCACCGCGGTCGGCGACTCCGGGTGCACCAGAATGGCCGCATCCGGGTATAGCGCTTTCATGTCTTCGAGCTGCTTGGCCTTGAACTCTTCGTGAACGATGCAGGCACCGTCCCACAGCAGCATGTCGGCGCCAGTCTTGCGCTGGATGTAAGTGCCCAGGTGCTTGTCCGGGCCCCAGATAATGGTTTCGCCGTTATCCATCAGGCTTTCGACGATTTCCAGCGCGCAGCTGGACGTCACCACCCAATCCGCCCGGGCTTTGACTGCCGCCGAGGTGTTGGCATACACCACCACCGTGCGTTCCGGGTGCTGATCGCAGAACGTCGAGAACTCGTCCACCGGGCAACCCAGGTCCAGCGAGCAGGTCGCTTCCAGGGTCGGCATCAGCACACGTTTTTCAGGGTTGAGGATTTTCGCGGTTTCGCCCATGAATTTCACACCGGCAACCACTACGGTCTTGGCCGGATGGGCATTGCCGAAGCGAGCCATCTCCAGAGAGTCGGAGACGCAGCCACCGGTTTCTTCGGCCAGGGCCTGAATGACTGGATCGCAATAGAAGTGGGCAACCAGCACCGCGTCCTGAGCCTTGAGCTCGGCTGCGATGGCTGTGCGGTAATAAGCCTCTTCCTCGGCCGTCAGCGGCTTGGGCTGCTTGGCGTCGAGGTGGGCTTGAACCAGAAGGCGTTCGGAAATCTGCGTCATGTTCGCAAGACCTGCAGGCGCTTTCGCGCGAAAGTCGAGTATACACCCGGCTCCGGACCCTTCGGGGTACCGCCGGGAGAGTGAGTATTCATCAGGCATGGACAGCGTTGAAGCTGCGCAAGGCTACAGAATATCCGGCGGATGCAAAAGATGATTCTGACCTGCGTCACGCAGGGCGATCCCGGAGCGGGACAACCTTAAATCGCGGGCAAAAAAAAACCCGGAAATCCTCACTTACGTGGGCCTTCCAGATTTTTTAAAATGGTGGGTCGTGTGGGATTCGAACCTACGACCAATTGGTTAAAAGCCAACTGCTCTACCAACTGAGCTAACGACCCGCTGTGTGGTGGCGCGTATAATACTGATTTTTAAGGACTATTCAACACCTAATTTGAAATAAATCAAAAATAAGGTGTCGGGTCGCTGATTCCGGCCGCCGCAAAGCCTTCTGCACGCAGACGGCAGCTGTCGCATTTGCCGCAAGCACGGCCGTTATCGTCCGCCTGATAGCAGGAAACGGTCAGCCCGTAGTCGACGCCAAGCTTCACGCCTGCCTGAACGATCTGCGCCTTGCTCAGGTTCTGCAGGGGCGCCTGGATACGGAAGCCATTCCCTTCTACACCGGCCTTGGTCGCCAGATTAGCCATGCGCTCGAAGGCTTCGATGAACTCGGGACGGCAATCCGGGTAACCGGAATAATCCACCGCGTTTACACCGATAAAGATGTCACGTGCACCCAGCACTTCGGCCCAACCCAACGCCAGGGACAGAAACACCGTGTTGCGCGCCGGCACATAAGTCACCGGAATGCCTTCGCTCGGCGCCTCCGGTACGTCGATGGAACTGTCGGTCAGGGCCGAGCCGCCGATACCGTTCAGGTTCAGGCCGATCACCTTGTGCTCGACCACACCCAAGTCGCGGGCAACACGCTCGGCGGCTTGCAGTTCGGCACGGTGGCGCTGACCGTAATCGAAGCTCATGGTGTAGCAGCTATAGCCTTCGGCACGGGCCATGGCCACGACCGTCGCCGAGTCAAGGCCGCCGGACAGCAGGATGACCGCACGTTTTTCAGCAATGTTCAGTTGTTCAGTCATTTCAGCGCCCCGGCTCGTCATTCCAAAGATATTTATGCAGCTGCAATTGCAGACGCACAGGCAGATTGTCCGCCACCACCCAGTCCGCCAGATCACGTGCATTCAGATCATGGTGGCTCGGCGAGAACAGGACTTCGCCGGCACGCTCGTTCAAACCGTATTGAATCAGCTTGGACACGGCCCAGTCATAGTCTTCCCGCGAGCAGATGACAAACTTCACCTGATCGTTGGGCGTGAGCAGTTCAATGTTCTCGTAGCGGTTGCGGTGGGCTTCTTTCGAACCCGGGGTTTTCAGGTCGACGACGCGACTGACCCGTGGATCGACCGCCGAGATGTCCAGAGCACCACTGGTTTCCAGCGACACTTCGTAACCGGCGTCACACAACTGCTTGAGCAAGGGAATGGCATTGGGTTGCGCCAGGGGCTCACCGCCCGTGACACAGACGTAACGCGGGCGAAAACCGGCCACTTGCTCGAGGATGTCGTCGAGCGTGCGGAGGGTGCCGCCAGTGAACGCGTAGGCGCTGTCGCAGTATTGGCAACGCAATGGGCAACCGGTCAGGCGCACAAAAACAGTGGGCAGCCCGGCAGTCCGCGTTTCACCCTGCAACGAGTAGAAAACTTCGGTGATTCTCAATGTGTCTTGCATAGTCGCCACGGGCGTAACAGCTAAACAGGCTGTCCGCCTCCGTCAGGCACTTCAAGGAACCCCGCCAACGCGCAGATCCCAAAAAGCGTGTTTCATAAAA
The DNA here is from genome assembly GCF_024749225.1 of Pseudomonas sp. B21-019. Lineage (NCBI taxonomy): Bacteria > Pseudomonadati > Pseudomonadota > Gammaproteobacteria > Pseudomonadales > Pseudomonadaceae > Pseudomonas > Pseudomonas sp. B21-019. The sequence goes on along the minus strand of NZ_CP087193.1, from coordinate 1,368,740 downwards.
AGGGCATGAATTCTAACGAAAAAACCCGCGACAAGCGCGGGTTTCTTCAAAACGGGCTAAACAGGCTTACATGCGCTGCAAGTCCCGTTGCGCCAGCTGAGCGGCGGAAGTGCCCGGATATTGGGACACGACCTGTTGCAGAATGCCTTTGACCCGGTCGGTATGACCGAGACGACGCTCTACATCAGCGAGCTTGTATAGCGAATCAGGCACTTTGGGGTGCTTGGGGTACAACTGCGAAACCTTGGCAAATGCCTGACCTGCACCTTGCAGATCGCCTTTGGCCAGGTTCACTTCACCCAACCAGTACTGGGCATTGCCCGCGTATTGGCTGTTCGGGTATTTGCGCAGGAATGCGGCGAAAGCCTGGCTGGCCTTGTCGAAATCCTTGGCTTTGATCAGGTCGAAGGCTGCATCGTAATACAGTTTTTCCTTCGCCGGGTCAGCCGGTTCGCCACCCGCGGCCGGGGCTTGAGCGGCAGCCGCTCCCGCACCTGCACCGGCTGCTGCACCGGGGGCATTCAAATTGCCACCGGTGGAAGAATTATCAGGAGTCGCGGCTGGTGCAACGCCGGTTCCTATGCGCCGATCAAGATCCTGATATCGCTCCAGGTTCTCTTGCTTCATGCGCGCTACATCATTTTGCAGAACCTCGATGATGCCTTGTTGGCGCGAGATCTGCTCCTGCATCGATTGCAGTTGGTTGAACAGCTCGCCCTGTGCCGAGACAGGGGCCGAAACCCCTCCCCCGGCATAGGCGCCGTTCGTACCGTAACCCGCAGGCGGATAACTGCTCCCGCTATTGTTATAGCCGGAGTTGTCCTCGACCACAGGAACCGCAGCCCACACCGCAAGCGGTGCGAGACTGAGAGCCAAAACAGTTACAGCACGACGGCACGTTCGCATGACGAATTACTTACGCAGTTCGACGCGACGGTTTTGAGCCCAGGACTGCTCGTCGTTGCCGGTAGCAACTGGACGCTCTTCGCCGTAGGAAACCAGTTCCAGCTGAGCTGGGGAAACACCTTGCAGTACCAGGTAGCGCTGAACGGCTTTCGCACGACGCTCGCCCAGTGCCATGTTGTACTCACGAGTACCACGTTCGTCGGTGTTGCCTTCCAGAACAACGCGAGCGCCGTTTGCTTTCAGGTCTTTGGCGTGAACGTCCAGAGCGCGCATGGCTTCTGGCTTCAGGTCCGAGCTGTCGTATTCGAAGTAGAAGGTGGTGATTGCGCGCAGAGCAGCTTCTTCGCTCAGGGAGCCGTCAACTGCACCAGTGTTAGCGCCGTAACCAGCGTTTGGATCTACAGCGCCTTCACCGGCGTTGTCGCCGCCTTTGGACGAGCAACCTACAGCTACAGCCATGGCCAGAGCCAGCGCAGCAAATTTACCAAACTTCAGCATTTCCATCGTGAAACTCCTAATGAACCCCAGTGTGTTAAGTAAAACGTATAGCGCCGCGTCAGTTCAGGTAAGGGGACCAGGACGGTTCTCTGACTTCGCCTTGTGCGGTAGGAAGCGGGAGCCTCACGCGTCCATTAATGGACACGAGCATCAAGACTCCCCGGCCCTGCTGGCGGGTGGCGTAGATTACCATGGTGCCGTTGGGCGCAACAGTAGGAGACTCGTCCAGAGTGCTATCAGTGAGGATCTTTACACTACCGCGCTGCAAATCCTGGGCCGCCACCTTGAAGTTGGTGAAACCGTCCTGGCGGTGAATCATCACCAGGGTCTTTTCATCGGCCGACAGTTTAGGGTTGGCGTTGTAGTTACCGATGAAGGTCACACGCTCCGCACCACCACCGCCTGCGCTGGTTTTATAGATCTGAGGCTTGCCGCCACGGTCAGAGGTGAAGTAGATGGTCGAACCATCCTTACCCCAGAACGGTTCGGTGTTGATGCCAGGACCATTGGTGACACGGGTGATCTGACGCGAACCCAGGTTCATCACGTAGATGTCCGGGTTACCGTCTTTCGACAACACGAATGCCAGGCGATTGCCATCCGGCGACCAGGCTGGCGCGCCATTCAGGCCTTCGAAGTTGGTGATCTGCTCACGGCGACCAGTGTCGATGTTCTGCATGAAAATGCGCGGACGCTTCTGCTCGAACGACACGTAGGCAATGCGCTTGCCATCCGGTGCGAAACGCGGCGACAGGATTGGCTCGCGCGATTGCAGCAGCGTCACGGCACGGGCACCGTCGTAGTCCGAACGTTGCAGTGTGTAGCGAGTGTTCTTCTCGGAGAAACGCTCGGCCGTCACGTACAGCAGACGCGTCGAGAACGCACCTTTGATACCGGTGAGTTTTTCGAACGACTGGTCGGAGATGTAGTGCGCCATGTCGCGCAGTTGATCGACGCCGCCCGACACGCTGCCGGTCAGCACTTGCTGCTCGGTGGCGACGTTGAACAGTGCGTACTGCACCTGCAGGCGACCGCCCGCCGGAACAATGCTGCCGACCATGACGTACTGGGCACCCACCGCCTTGAAGTCACGGTAGATGATTTCGCTGGCCTGGCTTGGCTGGCTGATCATGTTCTGCTTTGGAATCGGCGCGTAGTAACCCGAATTGCGCAGGTCGTTACCGATAATCTCAGCCATGTCGTCCGGCAGCACGCTACCGCCCTGGAAGCCGAAAGGCACAACGGCAATTGGAGTTGCCTGGGAGCTGCCACTGCTGACCAGGATATTTTTTTCATCTGCCGTGGCCAGTCCTGCAAAGCAGAACATGACTACAAGCAGTCCTCGAAGAAGGTTTCTCACAAGGCTAGATCCTCAGGTGTGAATGTCATCTTGAATGAACGATAGGGTGCGAAATCAGCTGGCTTCAGACCCTGCATTTCGGTCAATCGACCAATATTTTTTACAGCCGCGACTGCAGAACTGTCGAACGGCGCGTCACCGCTGGAATGAGCAACCGAAACACCGGAGATCGTTCCGTCAGGGAGCATGTTGATTTGCAGAATCACCTTCATGCCCTTGCGGGCCGACGGTGGCTGCGCCCAACCTTCAGATGCTCGCGAACGAATCAGATCATCAAAGTTGCCCGCGGTTTCATCGCCTTGCTCATCCGCCAAAGCCTGCTGACGCTCGGTCTTATCGGACAGCAAGTCAGCCAGAGCCTGAGCCTTCTTGTCCTCTACCGATTTGCGAGCCGCATCCTGCGCTTTCTTCTTCGCAGCATCGGCAGTCGCTTTCTTCTTCGCGTCTTCGGCGATTTTCTTCTTCGCCTCTTCCGCTTCAGCTTTCTTCTTGGCGTCTTCCGCAGCTTTCTTCTTCGCGTCTTCGACGATCTTTTTCTTCGCTTCTTCAGCGGCCGCTTTCTTGGCCTCTTCTTCAGCAGCTTTTTTGGCTTCTTCTTCGGCTTTCTTCTTGGCTATATCAGCCAATTGTTTCTCTTCGGCCTTTTTGGCTTCGGCGGTCTTCTTCGCTTCGTCGGCTTTCTTGGCTTCATCAGCCTTTTTCGCCTCTTCCGCTTTCTTCGACTCGTCGGCCTTCTTGGCTTCCTCGGCCTTTTGAGCCGCTTCTTCTTTCTTTTGTTCCGCAGCCTTCACCGCTTCCTGCTCGACCTTCTTCTGTTCCATCTGCTCGACTTCGGTCTGACGCGCAGCAGATTTCTGCGCCTCACCCGCGATCTTCTGATTGGTCTGGGTGGTCGCCCGACTTTTCGATTTCAGCTGGTACAGGGTTGCCTGGACAATCGGCTTGGCCGGCGGCAGCTCCGGTGTGAAGGCGAAACTGACGAACAGCATGCCGAACACCAGCACGTGCAAGACAATCGCCCAGACACTAGGCCAGAAGTAGCTTTCCGAGGCGGACGGCTCTCGCAGTTGCTGCATCAGGGCGCCTCGGTAATCAAGCCAACATTACCGACCCCGGCCTTCTGCAACCCGCCCATGGCGCCCATGACGGAGCCATAATCGACGGTTTTGTCGCCACGAATGAACACCTGCGTGCGCTTGCCGTTACCGTTGCCAACGCGAATGATCTTGGTCACGGCGTCGGTCATTTGCGGCAAGGTCATGGCCTTGTCCTGCTGCTTTTCGGTGTCGACTTCGCTGCCAAGGTTCCAGTAGTAGGTCTTGTCAGCCTTGATCGAAATGGTCAGGACCTGAGTGTTGTTGTCCTGCGGCAAGGCTTCGCTGGAAACCTTGGGCAGATCAACTTTCACGCCCTGATTGAGCATCGGCGCGGTCACCATGAAGATGACCAGCAGTACCAGCATCACGTCGATGTAAGGCACCACGTTCATCTCGGCAACCGGCTTGCGCTTTTTGCGAGCTCGAGCGATTAAAGCCATTGGAAATTACCTGCTTATTCTTCGCTGGTGTGCACTTTGCGGTGCAGGATCGCCTGGAATTCGTCGGCGAAGGTGTAATAGCGGCCCAGCAGGGTTTCGCTGCGGGCAGCAAAACGGTTGTAGGCGATAACGGCCGGGATGGCGGCGAACAGACCGATCGCAGTAGCAACCAGTGCTTCGGCGATACCTGGAGCCACAGTGGCCAGGGTCGCTTGCTGGGCGGTCGCCAGACCACGGAAGGAGTTCATGATGCCCCAGACTGTACCGAACAGACCGATGTACGGGCTGACGGAACCGACGGTGGCGAGGAACGGCAGGCTCTGCTCGAGCTTCTCTTCCTCACGGGAGATGGCTACGCGCATGGCACGCGCCACGCCCTCCATGACCGCTTCCGGATCAACGCCCGACTGCTGGCGCAGACGGGAGAATTCCTTGAAGCCGGCACGGAAGATCTGCTCGACGCCGGAATCCGGATCAGGGTTGCTGCCGGCCTGACGGTAGAGTTTGGACAGGTCGATACCGGACCAGAAGCGCTCTTCAAAGCTCTCCAGGGCACGTCGACCGGCGCGCAGCAAGTTGCTGCGCTGAAAGATCATGATCCACGAGGTCACCGATGCGGCTACCAGGATCAGCATTACCAGTTGCACCACGACACTGGCATTGCTGACCAGGCTCCACATGGAGGAATGGTCGACGACGTTAGCTTCCACGCTTTATCTCCTGCTTTGAGTGTGTACCCGCGCCGCTCACGTCGGCAAAGGCCGCACGTAGAGCTTCGGGAATGGCCCGGGGTTTCAAACTGTTAGTGCGCACACAGGCCACCAGAAACTGCCCTTCGCAGAGCAGCACGTTATCCGTAGCCCGCCTGACCTGCTGTTTGAAGCGCAGGCTGACCCGGTTCAATTCAATTACTTCGGCGCTTACCAGCAGCTCGTCGTCCAGTCGCGCCGGCGCGTGGTAACGCGCTTCGCTGGAATGCACGACGAACAACAGGTCCTCCCCTGCCAGCGCCGACTGGGCAAAGCCCAGCTCTCGGAGCCGCTCGGTTCGAGCCCGTTCCATAAACTTGAGGTAATTGACGTAATACACGATGCCGCCGGCATCGGTGTCCTCGTAATAAACGCGACAACGATGTGCGAACGGCTCAAGCCCGTTTTGCGCGCGCATACTCTAGTGCTTACTCCTCAGGTTGCCAATCCGGCCAGGCAACTGTTTTTCATTGATTCGCGGCTTTCTGGCGAAAGTACCGTCCTGGGACAGCACAAACCCCGAATAAATCAGCGCGCAAAGGTGATTAATCGTCCACGGCATCGAGGAACTCGTCTACCACGGGCATCTCCCCCAATCGTGACGGAATGTTTAAGCCAAAGTGCAAATACGCATGCCGGGTCACTACCCGCCCCCGCGGCGTGCGCATGATATAGCCCTGCTGGATCAAGTACGGCTCCAGCACATCTTCAATGGTGTGGCGTTCTTCGCTGATCGCAGCGGCCAGACTGTCCACCCCCACCGGCCCACCGTCGAACTTCTCGATCATGGTCAACAGCAGGCGTCGGTCCTGATGGTCGAAGCCACGCTCATCGACATCCAGCAGGTTCAAGGCCAGGTCGGCGATCGGTTTGGTGATGTGGCCCTTGGCACGAACCTCGGCAAAATCCCGGACCCGGCGCAGCAAGCGGTTGGCGATTCGCGGTGTGCCACGGGCACGCCGGGCGATTTCAAAGGCGCCTTCCGGGTCCAGCGGCAAACCGAGAATGTTCGCCGAACGGCTGACAATCGTTGCCAGGTCGGCGGTGCTGTAGAACTCCAGGCGCTGGACGATCCCGAAACGGTCGCGCAACGGGTTGGTCAGCATACCGGCACGGGTCGTTGCGCCAACCAGGGTAAACGGTGGCAGATCGAGCTTGATCGAGCGCGCGGCCGGCCCTTCGCCGATCATGATGTCGAGCTGGAAATCTTCCATGGCCGGGTACAGCACTTCTTCGACGATCGGCGACAACCGATGGATCTCGTCGATGAACAGCACGTCATGGGGCTCAAGGTTGGTCAGCAATGCAGCCAGATCACCAGGACGCTCGAGGACCGGCCCCGAGGTGCTTTTGATCGACACGCCCATTTCCTGGGCAATGATGTTGGCCAGGGTGGTTTTACCCAGGCCCGGCGGGCCGAAAATCAGGGTGTGATCCAGCGATTCATTGCGCCCGCGCGCGGCCTGGATGAACAACTCCATTTGCTCGCGAACGGTCGGCTGGCCAATGTATTCGGCCAGGCTGACGGGACGAATCGCCCGGTCCTGGACTTCTTCGCGCTCACGGGGGCCACCCGTAGCGGCGATCAGACGATCAGCTTCAATCACTTAGATCATTCCCTTCAGGGCACGACGAATCATGTCTTCACTGCTCAAACCTTTCTCCTTGATCGCGGAAATCGCCTTGCTGGCTTCCTGCGGCTTGTAGCCCAGGGAAATCAGCGCGCTGACCGCGTCGTTTTCGGCGGTGGCCACCGGAGCCGGCGCGTCTGGCCCGCCTGGCTGGTTTGGCACCAGCGCGAACATCGCCGGCACGGTTTCCCAGGCCTTGAAGCGATCCTTGAGCTCCACCAGCAAACGCTCGGCAGTCTTCTTGCCGACGCCCGGCACCTTGGTCAGCGCCGAGGTGTCCTGGGACTGCACGCAACGGATCAACTCGTCGACTTCCAGACTCGACATCAGGGCCAGCGCCAGTTTCGGCCCTACCCCATTGAGACGGATCAGTTCGCGAAAAAAGTCTCGCTCACGCTTGCCGAAGAAGCCATAGAGTAACTGCGCGTCTTCGCGTACGACCAAATGGGTGTGCAAGGTCAGCGGTTCACCGACCGACGGCAAGCGATAAAGCGTGGTCATGGGCACTTCCAGCTCATACCCCAGACCGTTTACATCCAGAATCAGGTGCGGCGGCTGTTTCTCAGCCAAAGTGCCGCGCAAGCGTCCAATCACGTTTCAGATCCTTGAGCGTTGGCCAGATCAGTGCTGGCGACTGACAGAACAAGGGTTTTGCGCCGACAACACAGGCGCAAAACCCTCATCCCACAAAAAATGATTGCTGATGCTATCAGAGACGCAGGCGCCCGCCACGACTGCGTGCCGCGCCCAAGCCATGGGGCAACAGGCTGGAACGGGTGTGAGCGTGGCAAATCGCGATGGCCAGGGCATCCGAGGCATCGATTTGCGGCTTGCTGGTCAGTTTCAGCATGTGCATGACCATCATTTGCACTTGTTCTTTATTGGCGGCGCCGGTGCCGACCACGGCCTGCTTGACCTGGGTTGCGGTGTACTCGGCAATTTCCAGGCTCTCTTCGGCGCCGGCGACAATCGCCGCGCCACGGGCCTGCCCCAGTTTCAGCGCGGAGTCGGCATTGCGCGCCATGAACACCTTTTCGATGCCCATGGTGACCGGGCCATAAGTCTGAATGATTTCACGCACGCCGCGATAGACGATCTGCAGACGCTCATGCAACTCGCCAGCACCGGTGCGGATACAGCCCGATGCCACGTAAACACAACCACGGCCAGTATCGCGAACAATGCCGTAACCGGTGATACGCGAGCCGGGGTCGATACCAAGAATTAAAGTCATAACGCCTGCAGAAAGAGATCGCGGTTGGCTGAGGATAACTGTGTAGGAGCTGCCGAAGGCTGCGATCTTTTAATTAAAAAGCTGAAAATCAAAAGATCGCAGCCTTCGGCAGCTCCTACGGGTACAGCGTAGGGGCCGGGTGAAGGCTGCGATCTTTATCGATGCATCAACCGAGCTGCGCGGCCACCGCCTCTGGAATGTCCGCGTTGGAATACACGTTCTGCACGTCATCCAGGTCTTCGAGCATGTCGATCAGCTTGAGAACCTTCTCGGCGCCTTCCAGATCCAGCTCGGCACTGGTGGTCGGCAACATGACGATTTCCGCATCGCTGCCCTTGAAGCCTGCGGCCTCCAAGGCGTTACGCACGGAATAGAAGCCGGCGAACGAGGTGAACACGTCGATGGAGCCGTCTTCGTTGGTCACCACGTCATCGGCGTCGGCTTCCATGGCTGCTTCCATCAGCGCGTCTTCATCAACCCCTGGCGCGAAGGAAATCTGCCCTTTGCGTTCGAACAGATAAGCCACCGAACCGTCGGTACCGAGGTTACCGCCGCACTTGCTGAACGCGTGACGAACAGCGGCTGCGGTGCGGTTGCGGTTGTCGGTCATGCATTCGACCATCACTGCCACGCCGCCCGGGCCATAGCCTTCGTAGGTCAGCTCGACCATGTCATCGGTATCGGCAGCGCCGGCACCACGCGCCACCGCGCGGTCGATGATGTCACGGCTCATGTTCGCGCCCAGCGCCTTATCCAGCGCCAGACGCAGACGCGGGTTGGAGCCCGGATCAGCGCCGCCCTGACGGGCAGCGACCGTCAGTTCACGAATCCACTTGGTGAAAATCTTGCCCTTCTTGGCATCCTGACGTTCTTTGCGGTGCTTGATGTTCGCCCACTTGGAATGACCCGCCATAACTCGCTCCGAATTTCTCTTTGTAACATCGCCCGCCACACAGGGAGTGTCGGCCAGCAACAAAAAAATCTCGACCTAAAGAAAAGGCGCATCCCACAGGATGCGCCTTTGCGGTCAGCCTTACTCTGCCTTTGGCGTTTCGCGCAGACGAATGTGCAGTTCGCGCAACGCCTTGGCATCTACCACGCCCGGAGCCTGCGTCATCACGTCCGCAGCACTCTGGGTTTTCGGGAAGGCGATCACTTCACGGATCGACTGGGCGCCGGTCATCAGCATCACCAGACGGTCCAGACCGAAGGCCAGACCACCGTGCGGCGGCGCGCCGTATTTCAGGGCGTCGAGCAGGAAGCCGAATTTCTCTTCCTGTTCCGCTTCGTTGATACCCAGCAGACGGAAGACCGACTGTTGCATTTCCTTGCGGTGGATACGGATCGAACCGCCACCCAGCTCGGTGCCGTTCAGAACCATGTCGTAGGCACGGGACAAAGCGCCGGCCGGGTTGGCTTCCAGCTCTTCAGGAGTGCACTTCGGCGCGGTGAACGGGTGGTGCAAGGCGCTGAAGCTGCCGTCGTCGTTCTCTTCGAACATCGGGAAGTCGACGACCCACATTGGCGCCCACTTGCAGGTCAGCAGCTCGAGGTCATGGCCCAGCTTGATCCGCAGCGCGCCGAGGGCTTCGCTGACGATCTTGGCTTTGTCGGCACCGAAGAACACGATGTCGCCATCGACCGCACCGACGCGATCGAGGATCACGTTCAGGTTGGCTTCCGGGATGTTTTTCACGATCGGCGACTGCAGACCTTCAACACCGGCAGCACGCTCGTTGACCTTGATGTACGCCAGGCCCTTGGCACCGTAGATGCCGACGAACTTGGTGTAATCGTCGATCTGCTTGCGCGGCATGCTCGCCCCGCCTGGAACGCGCAAGGCGGCGATACGGCATTTCGGGTCATTGGCCGGGCCACTGAACACCTTGAAATCGACTTCCTTGAGCTGGTCGGCAACATCCACCAGTTCCAGCGGGTTACGCAGGTCTGGCTTGTCGGAACCGTAGCGGCGCATGGCTTCTTCGAAGGTCATGTGCGGGAATTCGCCGAATTCCAGGTCCAGCACTTCCTTGAACAGGTTGCGGATCATGCCTTCGGTCAGGCCCATGATGTCTTTTTCATCGAGGAAGCTGGTCTCGATGTCGATCTGGGTGAATTCCGGCTGGCGATCAGCCCGCAGGTCTTCGTCGCGGAAGCACTTGGCGATCTGGTAGTAGCGATCGAAGCCGGCCACCATCAGCAGTTGCTTGAACAGCTGCGGCGATTGCGGCAAGGCGAAGAACGAACCGGCGTGAGTACGGCTCGGCACCAGATAGTCACGCGCGCCTTCCGGCGTCGCACGGGTCAGGATCGGCGTCTCGACGTCGAGGAAACCGTTCTCGTCCAGATAGCGGCGGATGCTGGTCGTCATGCGCGAACGCAGACGCAGCTTCTCGGCCATTTCAGGGCGACGCAGGTCAAGGAAGCGATAACGCAGGCGGGTTTCTTCGCCAACGTCGGAGAACTCGTTCAGCGGGAACGGCGGGGTTTCCGATTCGTTCAGCACTTCCAGCTCGTAGCCCAGGACCTCGATCATGCCCGACGCCATGTTGGCGTTGGTTGCACCGGCCGGACGCAGGCGAACCTTGCCGGTGATCTTCACGACGTACTCGCTGCGCACGCGATCGGCGGCGGCGAAGCTCTCGGCACGGTCCGGATCGAACACCACCTGGGCCAGACCGTCACGATCACGGATATCGAGGAAAATCACCCCGCCATGGTCACGGCGACGGTGAACCCATCCGCAAAGGGTAATTTCCTGGCCTTCCAGGCTTTCGTTCAGTTGGCCGCAATAATGGCTGCGCATCATGGTAGTGGTTTCACTTCTCGTAATTCGAAATTCGGGTGGAGGTCTTGCCGCACCACCGCACTTGAATAAGGTGCCAGATGATGCAAGAGCTCGCGCGTGTCGTTCAACCCGGGCGCTAGACCCTAGTCAGCTTTGTCGCCACCGGCCAGATTTTTCTTGGAACCGGTCTTGAAGTCGGTTTCGTACCAGCCGGTGCCACTGAGGCGGAAACCGGGCATGGACAGCATCTTTTTAAGCTCTGGCGCCTGGCAGGCAGGGCAGTCGACCAGCGGTGCTGCGCTGATCTTTTGAATGGCTTCCAACTGATGACCACAGGAAGCACATTGGTAATCGTACATCGGCATGGGGGTTGTCTCGGCGATCAGATTGCTACCGCGCATGCAGGGCTTTGCGGCAAAGAGCGGGATTATATCCATTAAATGCAGCCTGTGCAGCCGTAAGACTGCACAGACCGACACTCGACTCATTCAGCTGCTCTCGCTAAGCCATGACGGGGCAACTGCCCTCCTTCAGGCTGTGCACGACGCAGACAACCCGCACCAACCCGGTGAAGTTTTTCACCCCGCCATGGCGCAAGTGCACTTCGCGGTCCACATGGGACAACAGCGCACTGACCGAACAGCAATTGACCTTGGCCATGTCGCCCAAAATATCCCAATAGACCTGTTCAAGCCGCAAACAGGTCGCAAAACCATTCAAACGCACCGACCGGGATAAGGGCTGGGCCAGCCCCATATCGAATTCGCCGACAAGTGAATCAATCCTTATATCCTTGAGTGGACCGTTCCTCCCCTCGCCTTGCCTGTCTTCATGAACCATACCGTTGACACTCCTTTGTCATCCTTGCTGCTTGTAAAGGCCATATTCCGTTTCCTTATAAAAGCGCAGGCGCTACGGTATATCCAGATGACTTTATGACCATCAACGTAGGATAAGCCAACAACGAAGGGGCGATCATGGAGCTCGTCCTAGGCCGGACGATTTCCTACGAAAACTGACGCAATATCACTCAACGAAAAGGCGAAAGATCCGAGAAACACAGCGCACGAATAACACTCAGCAGCGTCATCCGCGCGCCATGCCAATGGAAGCGCCGCCGGACCGCCTGATTTGAGTAGCCGCAGGCTTTGCTGTTAAATAGGCAGTGTGTCGCTACCACCTATTTTCCGGGGGCTGCGCATAGGCTGATATCAGGTACGTGCCCAACGCCTCTTATTGTTCTGAAGCGAACCGTGCTCTATCAGCTCTTCCTTGTGATCCGTCTTAACGTGAGTTAATCAAAATGTTGAAAATCGTCCACCTGCTAATGGGCGCAGCAGCCCTGCTGCTGTCCTTCATCCCTAGCCTGCGATCCGAAGCGGTACCTTACCTGCAACAACCCGATGCGCTTTACCTGGCCTTTTTCGGCCTACTCAACCTCACCCTTGCGCCTGTTATCCCTTACTGGAACAAAGGCCCGCGTCATCAATTGCAAAACCTGGTCAGCGCCTTGCTGGTTCTGGCTGTCGTACTGCAAACCCTGACGCTGATCGCCCCGATGCCTGTCATCGCCGGTCAACCTGCCGTTCTGTTCAGCCTGGTCGCTGCCCTGATCGCCGTATTCCTGCACCTGGCCATCAGCTTCTACAAATCTTCACCGGCCGCCGCCGCGCCAAGCTATGACATGAGCAACCGCGATACTGGCACCGTCAAATGGTTCAACACCTCCAAAGGCTTCGGCTTTATTTCCCGCGACTCCGGCGATGATATTTTCGTGCATTTCCGGGCGATTCGCGGTGAAGGCCACCGCGTTCTGGTGGAAGGCCAGCGCGTGGAGTTCTCTGTCATGAATCGTGACAAAGGCCTGCAAGCCGAAGATGTGATCGCCGCACTGCCGCGCCGCTGATTCAAGGCTAAAAAAAACCGCGAACAGTTCAGACTGTTCGCGGTTTTTTTATGCCCTGCATTTCAGTAATGCGGCGGTGGAGCCTCTTCTTCGAAGGACTCGAACTGGCCGACCATTTCCTCCTGCCGCTTGAGCATCGCTGTCATTTGCAGCTGCAGACGCTCGACCACACGCTGCTGCGCCACCAGCACATCATTCAATGCCTGGATGGTGTCATCCTGAAACGCCAGCCGGCTTTCCAGATCGGTAACGCGTTCGTCGAGGCTCATGATTCAGCCCTCCAGAAACTTGAAATCGTCGGTCAACACCAGACGCAGTCGCTCGCGAATCGTCGCGATCTGCTCTGAACTGTATGGCTTGGCCTCCTGTTTGCCCCAGATCGGAGCTGGCCAGGCGGCGTCCTCACGCTTGCGCACAATCACATGCATGTGCAACTGATTGACGACGTTACCCAGGGCCGCGACGTTCAACTTGTCCGCGTCGAACGAGTCCTTGAGGATTTCCGCCAGCTCAGTCGTTTCGCGCCACAGCTGCTGTTGATCTGCGCCATCCAGCTGAAATATTTCACTGATATCCTCACGGCGTGGCACGAGGATGAACCAGGGGTAATTCGAATCGTTGGACAGCAGTAACCGGCAGAGCGGGAAATCGCCGATTGGCAACGTGTCTTGTTGAAGTCGTGGATCTAAAGCGAACACAGCGCACACTCCCCTCTGGTCATCTTTTTTCAGCTTAGCGCCCCCACCGAAAGACGGCGCACCAAGCGACAGGACGGCAGCATACCTGCGAACGCCACACGCTTCACGACGAACTGCCGCCAGCACCGTCCTGCGGGCGCGTCGAGATGCGCCATTTTGATTCGGGACGCACCATGACGGAACCGGCCATCACGGAAAAAACGCCGACCCCCCCATAAACAACGCACCGTTCGAACCCACGGCAAAGCCACCATGTGTGAATTCAGTACAGGAAATAAAATTTTTTGCACCAAAACCGCACAACGCGTCTACGCTCAGTGCGTCAGCATCCGCCAATTACTCACTGGCGGGGTGAACCGGTAACGTTTTTGGTTGTCACCCCCGCAACGCCGATGTGGTAACCACGATGCAAAGCATGGCGTCAAGCCTAAGAAAAACGAGCTTGAACCCCCCGGTTTTATGAGGCTTTAACAGCAACAGGCAGGCTTTCAGAAAAAAACAGCAACAGAATTCTGGTTTGTGCACGCTTGTTGCATTAACACCCGTATCGTCTATAAGCGCTCCGCTGGAAGTGGAAGCCTGAAGACCAATAAAAACAGTGGCAGGGTTGCCCGATGGAGATTCAAGTGCAGGACCAAGGACTCTTTTTTACCGATGCTCAAGCCCTGGAAAACAGCGCTGAAGTTGTCAGTCCGATTGTGTCGGGATTGTGAATTTGCGACATTGATCAAGCCATTTGCGACAGGGTCGTAAAGAAGCTGAAAGGTTAGATGCGCAAGTATCGCCAATAGGGTCGGCGTGATATAAGTTTGCGCCGACACAAAAAGAAAGAGCCGCCCAGATAATAAAACAGGTGGGACGGCAGTACTCTTCTAAAAACCAAAGGAGCAAATCACGATGCGCGTGATGAAGTGGAGCATGATCGCACTGGCAGTTGCAGCAGCAGCCAGTACTCAATTGGCTACGGCCGCACCTTTCGTAAGTGACCAGGCTGACGCCAAAGGTTTTGTTGAAGATAGCAAGCTCGACTTGCTGGTTCGCAACTACTACTACAACCGTAACAAGAAAGACGGCGCCGTCGATGACAAAGACTGGACCCAGGGCATCCAGGGCATGTACAGCTCGGGCTACACCCAAGGTCTGATCGGTGTTGGCGTTGAAGCTTGGGGCCAACTGGCCATTAAGCTGGACGGTTCCGACAAGTATTCGGGTACCGGCAACATGCCCGTTGGCAATGATGGCGAGGTCGAAAACAACCAGGGCAAAGCCGGCGCTGCCGCCAAGTTCCGCATCTCCAAGACCGAGCTGAAAATCGGCGACATGCAGCCAAGCACCTCTCCGGTGTTCGCTGTAGGCGGTTCCCGCATTCTTCACCAAACTGCCAGCGGTCTCCAACTGCAGAGCAGCGAAGTCAAAGACCTTGACCTCGAAGCCGGTCACTTCTACTCGGCAACCAGCCAGGACCGAAATGCTCGTAATGGCGACCTGTGGGCAACCTACGCTGGCGTGCAAGCCAACTCCATCGACTACTTCGGCGGCAAGTACGGCATTACCCCAGACCTGAGCGTTTCGCTCTACGGTGCCAAGCTCGAAGACATCTGGAACCAGTACTACGCCAACGCGAACTACACCCTCGCATTGGGTGGCGATCAGTCGATCAACTTCGACGGTAACATCTACAACACCAGGGACACTGGTAGCGCTAAAGCAGGCGAAATCAATAACACCGCCTACTCCCTCGCTGCCGCTTTCTCGTTCCTGAAGGCACACACCATCACCCTGGGCTTCCAGAAAGTGAATGGCGATACTCCGTTCGACTATATCGGCGTGGGTAAAAACAACCGCGGTGGCGACTCGATCTTCCTCGCCAACTCCATCCAGTACTCCGACTTCAACGCCCCTGGCGAGAAATCGGTACAGGCCCGTTACGACCTGAAAATGGCTGAATACGGCGTACCTGGTCTGAGCTTCATGACCCGTTACGTGAAAGGTTGGGACATCGACGGCACCAACACTCCAGCAGGCAGCCCTTACGCTGGCCTGTACGGTGCAGACGGCAAACACCACGAAACCAACGTGGAAGTTAAATACGTAATTCAGTCCGGCCCAGCTAAAGATCTGTCGTTCCGCATCCGTCAAGCATGGCACACCGCCAACGCAGACGAAGGCGAAGGCGATATCTCTGAGTTCCGCCTGATCACCGACTACCCGCTCAACATTCTGTAATTGCAGAAAGTTAGTTTGCGGTAATCGAAAAAGGCCCATCTTCGGATGGGCCTTTTTTATTGGCTACAGCATTGTGTTTAGAGGATCGGGGCTTGCAAAATATTTGACCGAAAGGTCAGACATTAGTTGATCGACTGATCCTTACACCGCTGCTGATTCCTGCACCACGCGAATAACCCGCTGCGGAAATGGAATATCGATGCCGGCAGTCTTCAAGCGATCGCGCGAATGTTCATTAAACATGAACATCACACTCCAATAGTCAGCGGTTTTCACCCACACGCGCAGGGAAACAGTAATCGAACTGTCGCCCAATGTGGAAATCACCGCTTCCGGTGCCGGCTCAGCCAATACTCGCGGATCCTTGGCCAGCTCCAGCAACACTTCACGGGCCTTCTGCAAGTCCGCCTCGTAAGCCACACCCACATCAAATACTACTTTGCGGGTCGGTTGACGGTTGGTGTTGGTGATGATGCCGTTCGACAGATTACCGTTAGGCACGATGATGGTTTTGTTATCGCCAGTGCGCAGTACGGTGTGGAAGATCTGGATGCTGTCGACAGTACCGGCAACACCTTGGGCTTCGATCCAGTCACCGATACGGAACGGACGGAACAACAGGATCAGCACGCCGCCGGCAAAGTTCGCCAGGCTGCCCTGCAGGGCCAGACCGATGGCCAGGCCGGCCGCACCGATCGCCGCGACGAAGGAGGTGGTTTCCACACCGATCATCGACGCCACGCTGACGATCAACAGCACCTTGAGGATGATGTTCGCCAGGCTGCTGATGAAGCCTTGCAGCGCCAGGTCGGCGTTGCGCAACGCCAACAGGCCGCCCAGTTTTTGCGTGACTTTGTTGATCAGCCACCAGCCAATGGCCAGGGTGATCACCGCCAGCAACACGCGGCTGCCATATTCCATGATCATCGGAATCCAGGCTTGAGACGCCTTGACCAGGTTGTCCACTTCAGTATTCAAATCCATCAACTTTCTCCTGATTTCCGGCTACCCGGCACGCAAAAAATGAGCGGCAGAAAGACCGAACCCATAAGGCTCGGTCGTTTCTGCCGTTGCTTGGGCCTCGGACGTCGAAATCGCCGAGAGGTTCCCGCTTGAAAGATCAGTCGCGAAAGTTATTGAACTGCAGCGGCATGTCGAAAGTCTTGGCACGCAGGGCGGCGATGGCTTCCTGCAGATCGTCACGCTTTTTACCGGTGATGCGCACCTGCTCACCCTGAATGGCAGCCTGGACCTTGAGCTTGGCATCTTTGACGTGGGCGACAATTTTCTTCGCCAGCTCTTTGTCGATGCCTTCCTTGAGGACCGCTTCCTGCTTCATCAGCTTGCCCGACGCGTAGGCATCCTTGACTTCAAGGCATTGCACGTCGATCTTGCGCTTGACCAGGGCCAGCTTGAGGATCTCGATCATCGCTTCGAGCTGGAAATCGGCTTCAGCGGTCAGGTTGACGGTCAGGTCTTTTTCCTTGAACTCGAAGCTGCCCTTGCCTTTCAGGTCATAACGACGATCGAGTTCCTTGACGGCGTTCTCGACCGCGTTGGTGACTTCGTGTTTGTCCAGTTCGGATACCACGTCGAACGACGGCATGTAATTTCTCCAATAAAAAGGCGCGCTCGATAACGATGGAGCGCGCTTGGCTTGCGGTTAAAATCGGGCTCATTATAACGGGTCTTTTCCAACCGATACTGCGAGCCTCACATGCCAGCATCAAACCGAGCAAAAAGCTGATGTCGACCCCTTGGCACGTTCTGGGTGCCGGCAGCCTCGGCACGTTGTGGGCCACCCGTCTGGCACGGGCCTCAGTGCCGGTCAGGCTGATCGTACGGGACGCGGCACGCCTGCAGGCCTATCAGGCGGCGGGCGGGCTGACGCTGGTCGAGCACGGCGAAGCGCAGCTGTACCCGGTGCCCGGCGAAACAGCCGACAGCGACGGGCCGATCAGCCGTCTGCTGGTGGCCTGTAAAGCCTATGACGCCGTAACAGCCGTGGCCCAGCTCGCCCACCGCCTGACACCGGACGCCGAACTGATCCTGTTGCAAAACGGCCTTGGCAGCCAGGACGCCGTCGCCGCGCAAGTCCCACATGCCCGCTGCATCTTCGCTTCCAGTACCGAAGGCGCGTTTCGCGATGGCGACTGGCGCGTGGTGTTTGCCGGTCATGGTTACACCTGGCTGGGAGATGCCGGCCATCCGGTGGCACCGTTCTGGCTGGAGGACTTGAGCGACGCCGGCATTCCCCATGAGTGGAGCACCGACATTCTCACCAGGCTGTGGCGCAAGCTGGCGCTCAATTGTGCGATCAACCCGTTGACCGTATTGCACGAATGCCGCAACGGCGGTTTGCAGCAACATCAGTGCGAAGTGGCAACCCTGTGCGCCGAACTCACCGAACTGCTGGAGCGCTGCGGCCAGCCGGCGGCAGCCGAAAACCTCCGGGAGGAAGTCGAACGGGTGATCAAGGCGACCGCGACCAATTTCTCCTCGATGTACCAGGATGTCGCCAATCAGCGCCGCACCGAAATCAGCTACCTCTTGGGCTATGCCTGCAAAGTTGCGTCGCGGCATCAGTTGAACCTGCCCCACCTCAATCAATTGCAGCAGCGCTTGATCGCTCATCTGCACAGCCTTGGATTGCCCAGCGACTGAGCAGCGGCTACGCTGGCCACTTGTTCCTTTTCAGCGATGAACCTGATGCCATTGCGCCAGCGCCTTGAAAACCTTCCGGTCGGCCAAAAACTGCTGGCCGCCCTGCTGGTGCTGTTGACCACCGTGTTGCTGGTCGCCAACCTGACCTTTATCAGTGCCGCGTATTACATCTCCCAGGAAAGCATGGCCCCCCAGGCCCTGCAGACCATCGGCCGACTGGTGTCCAACCCGAGCCTGGTGTCCGACGCCCTGAAGTCGCCGCAAAACGCCGAACGCCTGCTCAACGAACTCAACAGTTATTCACCACTGCGTGCGGCAGCCCTTTACGACGGCACGGGTACGCGTCTGGCGCAGCTGCAACACGGCGACACGCTGAACCTGCCAGAACACTACCGACACCTCGAAGCCTGGCAAGCCACGGAGTTTCGCAGCAATCAAGTGATCACCCTGCCCCGCCCCGGCACCGCTCCCGGGCATTTGCTGCTGGTGGCCAGCAGCGAATTGCCGATGGCGTTCTACACCGGGACCCTGACCGCCAGCCTGGGGATTCTGATCTTCAGCGTGCTGTTGTGGCTGGTGATCGCCCGGCAGATCAAACGCCTGATTACCCGCCCCATCCATCAGCTCGAAGAGCTGTCCCGGCAAGTCACCCGGGAAGAGAACTACGCCCTGCGCGCCTCTCGCGGCAACCACGACGAAATCGGCAGCCTCGCCGAAGCGTTCAACACCATGCTCTCGCGCATCGAGGCCCGGGAGCAGCAGCTCAAGCGTGCCCGCGACGATTCCCAGGCGGCTTACGACCAGGCCCAGGGGCTGGCCGAAGAGACCCGTCACACCAACCGCAAGCTGGAACTGGAAGTTCAGGTGCGGAGCAAGATCGAGAAAAAACTCACCGGTTTCCAGAACTACCTCAACAGCATCATCGACTCCATGCCATCGGCGCTGATCGCCCTCGACGAGCAGCTTTACGTGACCCAGTGGAATCAGGAGGCCAGCGCACTGTCCGGCACGCGCCTGGACGAAGCCTTGAACCAGCCGATCTTTCTCGCCTTCAAACCCCTCAAGCCATTCCTGCCGCAGCTCAAGCAAACCGTCGAGCAGCATACGGTGGCCAAGATCGAACGCGTTACCTGGCCCAAGGACGACGAACCCCGGCATTACGCCCTGACGTTCTACCCGTTGATGGGCGGTGCCGGACGTGGCGTGGTCATCCGGATCGACGACATCACCCAGCGTCTGTCCCTGGAAGAGATGATGGTGCAGTCGGAAAAAATGCTCTCGGTCGGCGGCCTCGCCGCCGGTATGGCCCATGAGATCAACAACCCGCTGGGCGCGATCCTGCACAACGTGCAGAACATTCGTCGACGTCTGTCCCCCGACCTGCCGAAGAACCTCGAACAGGCCGAGCAAATGGGCATCGAACTGGAAACGGTGAATAAGTACCTGAAAGCGCGTGAAGTACCGCAGCTGCTCGACGGCATTCAGCAGGCTGGCGCGCGGGCGGCGAAGATCGTGACCCACATGCTCAGCTTCAGCCGCCGCAGCACTCGGCAAATGGCGCCATGCGACCTGCCGGCACTGATCGATCAAGCGGTGGAAATCGCCGGCAACGACTTCGACCTGGCCATCGGCTTCGACTTCAAGGGCCAGGCGATCATTCGCCAGTTCGATCCGGCGCTGGGCCCGGTACCCGGCACCGCCAACGAACTGGAACAGGTGCTGCTCAACCTGCTGAAAAACGCTGCGCAAGCCATTCACCAGCGTACAGACGACCGCGAACCGGGGCGGATCATTCTGCGCACAAAACTGAATCCGCCGTGGGCGGAAATCCAGGTCGAGGACAACGGCATCGGCATGAGCGAAAGCGTGCGCAAACGCACGTTCGAACCGTTCTTCACCACCAAGGAAATCGGTCAGGGCACCGGCCTTGGGCTCTCGGTCTCGTATTTCATCATCACCAACAACCATAAAGGCCAGATGGAAGTGCAATCGACGCTGGGCCAAGGCACCTGTTTCACCTTGCGCCTGCCTTTGTCGGGCACTGCGGTGAACTCTCAAGAACTCAATCAGCTGTCGAGGTAACCATGGGCTTTCGTTTGTCGAAGATTTACACCCGCACCGGCGACAAAGGCGAAACCGGGCTTGGCGACGGCCGCCGGGTGCCCAAGGACCATCCGCGAATCGAGGCCATTGGCGAGGTAGATACGCTAAACAGCCAGGTGGGCGTGCTGTTGGCCGGGTTGGCGGCGCAAAGTGGCGAGTTTCCCGGGCTTGGCGAAGTGATCGAGGTATTGGCGCCCTGCCAGCATCGGTTGTTCGACCTCGGTGGCGAACTGGCCATGCCGGTGTATCAGGCACTGAACACGGCAGAAATCGAACGACTGGAAGCGGCCATTGATGTGTGGAATGAAGAACTGGGGCCGCTGGAGAATTTCATTCTGCCCGGCGGTTCGGCGCTGATTGCCCAGGCCCACGTGTGCCGCAGCCTGGCGCGTAGTGCCGAACGCCGTTGTCAGCAGTTGAATGCGATCGAACCGTTGGCCGGGGTGGGCCTGGCGTATATCAATCGGTTGTCGGATTTGTTGTTTGTGGCGGCACGGCTGATTGCCAAGCGCCAGGGGATTGCCGAGATTCTTTGGCAGCCGGCGGCCAAACCCTCTAACTGATCGTTCCCACGCTCTGCGTGGGAATGCAGCCCGGGACGCTCTGCGTCCCATCAAGAGCCGAACGCGGAGCGTCCGTTGAGGCATTCCCACGCAGAGCGTGGGAACGATCGGGTACTAAGCCTGAGGCCAGAACGCCCGAATCCCCGCCACACCCTGCGCGCCCGCTTCCCAGGCTTTCTGCCGCTCTACCGGGCCAACACCACCCAACAAGAACACCGGTTTGCTGAAGCCTTCGATCAAAGTCGACGCCTGCTCCCAACCCAGCGGCTGAGCATCTGGGTGCGTCTGGGTCGGCTGCACCGGCGACAAGGTCACAAAGTCCACGCCCATCTGCTCGGCCAGCGCCAGTTCTTCAGCGTTGTGGCAGGACGCCGCCAACCAGCGCGACGCTGGTAGCGGTCGGCCGGACGCCGCGTACTTGCGCAACTGCGCGGCAGTGATGTGCCAACCGGCGGAGGGGAAGTCCCCCAGCCATTCAAACGGCCCCTTGATCATCAACTGCGCCTTGCCAGCACACAGTCCCGCCGCGTCCACCGCCAGATCGCGGTATTGCGGGTCATAGCCATTGGGCGCACGCAACTGAATCAGCTTGATGCCGCCCGCGATGGCTTTCTGGATACCGCGCAGCAAGGCCGGGGTTTCCAGACCGTCCGGGGTGATCAGGTATTCGCCGGGCAAGCGTGCAGCCGCGACGATCGGCTGGTTGGCGGCCGGAAACTCGTAGTCCAGCAGTTCCCGCGCAGTCACCCAGGCCAAAGGCTGGCCTTCGGCACCATGGGGTTCGCCGGTAAATGCCGAGACTTCCCAGACATCCAGCAACACCTGCTTGTCCGGGTAGTCGTGGCGAACCTTGATCAACGGTCGCGCGGTATTGACCACGATGCCCAACTCTTCGTGAAGCTCGCGGGCCAGGGCGATTTCGACGGATTCGTTATCCTCGACCTTGCCACCGGGGAACTCCCACAAGCCGCCCTGATGCTGGGTGTCGGCACGCCGAGCGATGAGGATCTTGCCGTTGCTATCGCGGATAACCGCCGCGGCCACGTGTACTCGTTTCACTGCCCGACCTCCTCCAGACCTGCCTTCTGCCAGGCCTTGAAAGCTGGCCATTGGTAAATGGTTTCGACATAGGCTGCATCGACCTCGGGCAGCTTCACTTGATAGGTGCGCAGGCGGACGGCGATCGGTGCGAAAAACGCATCGGCCAGGGTCGCGCCACCGAACAGGAACGGGCCGGCTTCAGTCGCGGCCACGCGACATTCAGCCCACAACGCCAGCATGCGCTCGATCTCGGCCTGAACGTCAGGCGGAGTCGGCAACAACGGCGCATTGTGGCTCAGGTCGAACGGCATGTTGCCGCGCATGGCGAAGAAACCGCTGTGCATCTGCGCGCAAGCCGAACGCGCCTGGGCTCGGGCGGCGGTGTCTTTGGGCCAGAGGCCGGCATCGGGGAATTGCTCGGCCAGGTACTCGGCAATCGCCAGCGAATCGGCGATGGTGCCATGTTCGCTTTTCAGCAGCGGGACTTTCCCGGTCGGCGAATGCTTGAGCACGCGTGCGCGGGTATCCGGCTGGTTCAGCTTGATCAGTTCTTCGGTGTAGGACGCGCCGGTCAGGTCGAGGGCCAGCGCGGCGCGCAGGGACCAGGAAGAATACAGTTTGTCGCCGATGATCAGGTGGAGGCTCATGTTCGGGCGCCTTTTGGTAAGAGTACAAGCCAGAATCTTTAGCGTCTGGTGGTTCGTCTTCGCGGGCGATCCGACTTGCCCGCGAAAGCGATCTTTCTTACGTGCGGTACTCGGCGTTGATCTTCACGTATTCGTGGGACAGGTCGGTGGTCCAGATGGTTTCGCTGCAATCGCCGCGACCCAGCTCGATGCGGATGGTGATTTCTTCCTGCTGCATCACCGCCGCGCCCTGGGCTTCGGTGTAGGTGGCAGCGCGCGCGCCACGGCTGGCGATGCACACCTCGCCAAGGAATACGTCGATCTTGCTCACGTCCAGGCTCGGTACACCGGCACGGCCTACAGCGGCCAGAATGCGGCCCCAGTTCGGATCGGAAGCGAACAGCGCAGTCTTGATCAGCGGCGAGTGGGCCACGGTGTAACCGACGTCCAGGCACTCCTGGTGATTGCCGCCGCCGTTGACTTCAACGGTGACGAACTTGGTCGCGCCTTCGCCGTCACGCACGATGGCCTGGGCCACGTCCATGCACACTTCGAATACCGCTTGTTTCAACTTGGCGAACAGCTCGCCTTCGGCACGGGTGATTTCCGGCAGTGCGGCCTTGCCGGTGGCGATCAGCATGCAGCAGTCGTTAGTCGAGGTGTCGCCGTCGATGGTGATGCGGTTGAACGACTTGTTGGCGCCGTCCAGCAGCAGGTTTTGCAGCACCTCGCGGGAGACTTTGGCGTCGGTGGCGATGTAACCGAGCATGGTCGCCATGTTCGGGCGAATCATGCCCGCGCCTTTGCTGATGCCGGTGACAGTGATGGTCACGCCGTCATGCTGGAACTGACGGCTGGCGCCCTTGGGCAGGGTGTCGGTGGTCATGATGCCGGTGGCGGCAGCTTCCCAGTTGTTTTCCGACAAGTCATCGAGGGCGGCTTGCAACGCGCCTTCGATTTTCTCGACCGGCAGCGGTTCGCCGATCACGCCGGTGGAATACGGCAGCACCAGGCTGGCATCGACACCGGTCAGCTCGGCCAGCTTGGCGCAGGTGCGCTCGGCGGCGGCCAGGCCTGGTTCGCCGGTGCCGGCGTTGGCATTGCCGGTGTTGGTCAGCAAGTAACGTACCGGGCCTTGCACGCGTTGCTTGGCCAGGATCACGGGAGCGGCGCAAAAGGCGTTCAGGGTGAACACGCCCGCCACGGTGGAACCTTCGGCACAGCGCATGACCACGACATCCTTGCGCCCCGGGCGCTTGATACCGGCCGAGGCGATACCGAGTTCAAAACCGGCAACCGGGTGCAACGTTGGCAAAGGACCAAGACCAACAGCCATGAATGCGCTCCTTAAAAAATGTTGTCTGCACCGTCATTGCGATAGACGGTGGTTTGAATGGCAAAACGCCGCGACGGCAGAAGCCGGTCGCGGCGCGGGTATTTCAGCGTTTGAAACGGGTTTTACTGGATCTGCCCGTGGCAATGCTTGAACTTCTTGCCCGAGCCGCAGTAGCACAGCTCGTTGCGGCCCAGCTTCTGCTCGTTGCGTACCGGTGCGGTGGCGAGAGCAACATCGATCTCTTCACCCAACACTTCCGGTTGCTCCAGGCCAGGCGCTTCGTCGTGCTGGAACTGCATGCGCGCAGCCAGCGCCTCGGCTTCCTGACGCAGACGTTGCTCTTCGGCTTCCGGATCTTCGCGGCGTACCTGAACGTGCGACAGCACACGAATCGAGTCGCGCTTGATCGAATCCAGCAGTTCGGAGAACAAGGTGAAGGACTCGCGCTTGTACTCTTGCTTCGGGTTCTTCTGCGCATAACCACGCAAGTGGATGCCGTGACGCAGGTGATCCATGGTCGACAGGTGGTCTTTCCACAGGTCGTCGAGCACGCGCAGTACGATTTGCTTCTCGAAGGAGCGCAGTGCTTCGGCACCGGCCTGGTCTTCTTTCTCGTTGTACGCGGCGATCAGTTCGTTGAGCAGCTTCTCGCGCAGGGTTTCTTCGTACAGGTGGTCGTCTTCGTCGAGCCATTGCTGGATCGGCAGCGCCACACCGAAGTCGCTCTGCAACGCCGCTTCCAGACCGGACACGTCCCACTGCTCAGGCAGCGATTGTGGCGGAATGTGTGCGCTGACGGTTGCGTTGAGCACGTCCTGACGGAAATCGGCAATGGTTTCGCCAATGTTGTCAGCGGCCAACAAACTGTTACGCATGTGATAGATCACTTTACGTTGTTCGTTGTTGACGTCGTCGAACTCAAGCAGTTGCTTACGGATATCGAAGTTGCGGCCTTCAACCTTGCGCTGAGCCTTCTCGATGGCGTTGGTCACCATGCGGTGTTCAATCGCTTCACCGGACTGCATGCCCAGCGCCTTCATGAAGTTCTTCACCCGGTCAGAGGCAAAGATGCGCATCAGGCTGTCTTCCAGCGACAGGTAGAAACGGCTGGAACCGGCGTCGCCCTGACGACCGGCACGACCGCGCAACTGGTTGTCGATACGGCGCGATTCGTGACGCTCGGAAGCGATCACCTGCAAGCCGCCCGACTCCAGCACTTGCTGGTGACGTTTCTGCCAGTCGGCCTTGATCTGGGCAATCTGCTCAGGGGTCGGGTCTTCCAGCGAAGCCACTTCCACTTCCCAGTTACCGCCCAACAGGATGTCGGTACCACGACCGGCCATGTTGGTGGCGATGGTCAGTGCACCCGGACGACCGGCCTGAGCGATGATTTCGGCTTCTTTTTCGTGGAACTTGGCGTTCAGAACCTTGTGTTCAATGCCTTCTTTCTGGAGCAGGCCGGACATGTGCTCGGACGTTTCGATGGTGGCGGTACCCACCAGCACCGGACGGCCCTGAGCCATGCACTCCTTGATGTCGCCGATGATCGCCGCGTATTTCTCTTCGGCGGTCAGGAACACCAGGTCGTTGTAGTCTTTACGCGCCAACGGCTTGTTCGGCGGGATGACCATGACCTGCAGGCCATAGATCTGATGGAATTCGAACGCTTCGGTGTCCGCGGTACCGGTCATGCCGGACAGCTTGTTGTACAGACGGAAGTAGTTCTGGAACGTGGTCGACGCCAGGGTCTGGCTCTCGGCCTGGATGTTCAGGTTTTCCTTGGCTTCGATGGCCTGGTGCAGACCTTCGGACAAACGGCGACCCGGCATGGTACGGCCGGTGTGTTCGTCGACCAGCACCACCTGACCGTCCTGCACGATGTACTCGACATTGCGATGGAACAGTTTGTGCGCACGCAGGCCGGCATAGACGTGAGTCAACAGGCCCAGGTTATGCGCCGAATACAGGCTCTCGCCTTCAGCCAGCAGGCCGACGCGGGTGAGCATTTCTTCGATGAACTGGTGACCGGCTTCGTTGAGTTCGACCTGACGGGTCTTCTCGTCGATGGTGTAATGGCCGGCCTTGGTGACTTCGCCTTCGACTTCCTCGATGTGCAATTCAAGCTGCGGGATCAGTTTGTTGATCTCGATGTACAGCTTGGAGCTGTCCTCGGCCTGACCGGAGATGATCAGCGGGGTACGGGCTTCGTCGATGAGGATGGAGTCGACTTCGTCGATCACGGCAAAATTGAGTTCGCGCTGGAATTTTTCTTCCATGCTGAACGCCATGTTGTCGCGCAGGTAGTCGAAACCGAATTCGTTGTTGGTGCCGTAGGTGATATCGGCGGCGTAAGCGGCGCGCTTCTCTTCCGGCGGCTGGAATGGCGTGACCACGCCGACCGTCATGCCGAGGAATTCGTAGAGCGGACGCATCCAGTTGGCGTCACGACGGGCCAGATAGTCGTTCACCGTCACAACGTGCACGCCCTTGCCGGACAGCGCGTTGAGGTAAACGCCCAGTGTTGCCACCAGGGTCTTGCCTTCACCGGTACGCATTTCCGCGATCATGCCTTCATGCAAGGTCATGCCGCCGATCAGCTGGACATCGAAGTGGCGCATACCCATGACGCGCTTACCGGCTTCGCGGGCGACCGCAAAGGCTTCTGGCAGCAGCTTGTCGAGGGTTTCCCCTTTGGCGAGGCGGGCCTTGAACTCGTTGGTCTTGGCACGCAATTGATCGTCCGAAAGGGCCACCATTTGCTCTTCGAAGGCATTGACGAGCTGCACCGTCTTGAGCATGCGTTTGACTTCACGCTCGTTCTTGCTTCCAAAAAGTTTCTTTAACAAAGGCGCAAACATATCGGCAGGATCTTCCACACTAAAGGGATGGAGGGCGGCCCCGTGAGTCGCCCGTGCAGCCCTCATGGCCGCATGCGAACGAGCATTCTACCCGGAAACGATGGTGAGGAAAGTGGCGTTATTCCACGATGCATGCACTGCGCTGTGACGGGGCTCACTTAAAATAAGGGCTTTTTACTGAACTTCAACCCATTGAGGGTACAAGTTACTCGTTGATTTAATGGGTAAAGCGCTCGTAAAGCAATGGGTCGGGACCAGCGGGTGCTTTCTGTTACCATGGCCGTTCTGTTACTTCAGGTGTTCGATCATGGCATTTCGCCCTCTCACGGCCAGAGCACCCGCCGTTCTGCTTCGCGAAGCCAAACCGCTGAAAGCCATCTTTGGCCACGCTCAACGCCTGGGTCATTTGCAACGTCTGGTGGAAAGCCAGCTGCAACCGGCCGCCCGCGAGCATTGCCATGTGGCGTCGTGGCGCGAAGGCAGTTTATTGCTGATTGTCACCGACGGTCACTGGGCCACCCGCCTGCGTTATCAACAAAAGCGTCTGCAACGCCAGTTACAGCTGTTCGACGAGTTCGCCAGCCTGACGCGGATCCTGTTCAAGGTGCAGCCACCGACCGTTCAGCAAGGAGCGGCTGGGCATACCATGGATTTGTCGACGGATGCCGCGGCGACCATTCAGGCGACGGCTGACGGGATTACCGACCCGAATCTAAGGGCGGCGCTGGAGCGGTTGGCGGCGCACGCCAAGCCCAAGGTTTAAAAGCAAGATCAAAGGATCGCAGCCTTCGGCAGCTCCTACGCGCCTGTAGGCGCCGCCGAAGGCTGCGATCTTTTGATTTTCAGCGGCGTTTGCTACCGCCGAGCAATGAGCCCATCAACCCGCGTACCAGCTGTCGGCCCAATTGATTGGCCGCCTGTCGCATCGCCGATTTAAGCGCCTGTCCTGCGGCCGTACCGAGGAATTCCCCGGCCTGTTCGGTGAAACTCGGCTCTTCGGGGGCAGGTTTGCCCGGCGCGGTTTCAGGCTCCGGCGCCAACCCCTTGCGCCCCATCAGCACTTCATAGGCCGATTCGCGATCAACCGGTTTGTCATATCGCCCTTTAAACGGCGAACCGGCAATCAGCACCGTGCGCTCAGTCTCGGTCAGTGGCCCGATCCGCGATTGCGGCGGTGCGACCAGTACACGCTGGACCATCTCCGGCGTACCCTTGTCCTGCAAGGTGCCGACCAACGCCTCGCCGATGCCCAGCTCAGTCAACACCGACAAGGCATCAAATGCCGGGTTCGGCCGGAAGCCCTCGGCCACTGCACGCAGGGATTTCTGCTCTTTGGCGGTGAACGCGCGCAAGCCATGCTGAACACGCAGGCCCAACTGAGCCAGTACATCATCCGGCAAGTCCCCCGGCGATTGGGTGACGAAATACACGCCCACGCCTTTCGAACGGATCAGCCGCACCACTTGTTCCAGACGATCCTGCAAGGCCTTGGGCGTACCGGCGAACAACAAGTGCGCCTCGTCGAAAAACAGCGCCAGCAGCGGTTTATCGGCATCGCCGCGTTCCGGCAGTTGCTCGAACAATTCAGCCAGCAACCACAGCAGGAACGTCGCGTAGACCTTCGGCGCTTCGTGCACCAGACGGCTGGCGTCGAGCAAATGGATGCGCCCGCGACCGTCCATCGCCGGCTGCAAAATATCTTCCAGTTGCAGTGCCGGTTCACCGAACAACGCTTCGGCGCCCTGCTGTTCCAGCGTCGCCAAACGGCGCAACAGTGCCTGGCTGGAACCGGTGGTCATCAGCGCCGCGTCATCGCCCAGTAATTCGGGTTTATCGCGCAGGTGATTGAGCAGCGCCTTCAAATCTTTCAAATCCAGCAGCAACAGCCCTTCGCGGTCGGCCACCTTGAACGCGGCATAAAGAGCCGACTGCTGACTGTCGGTCAGCTCCAGCAGGCTGCCGAGCAGCAACGGCCCCATTTCGCTCAAGGTGGTGCGCAATGGATGACCGGACTGACCGTGAATGTCCCACAGGGTTACCGGATACGCCTGAGGCTTATGGTTCAGCCAAGGCATGCCGGCGATCCGCTCCGCGACCTTGCCTTGAGGGTTACCGGCGGCGCCCAGGCCGCACAGGTCGCCCTTGATGTCCGCCGCGAACACCGCCACGCCTGCATCGCTGAACGCTTCGGCCAGGCGCTGCAACGTGACGGTTTTACCGGTCCCGGTAGCGCCCGCTACCAAACCGTGACGGTTCGCCAGGCGCATGGCCTGGGCGATTGGCTGGCCCGCGAGGTCAGCGCCGATAACGAGTTGCGATGAGTCAGGCATTTTGTCACCCCTGGTTAATCTTTGATCCTTCATGGCCGATAACAACCGAGAGACCAGACTGAAAATAGCGTCGGTAATTCCCTAAGGAGAGACGGAAATATCAGCTTACTTTCAACCCTGCCCATTTTGCGCGCCTTTATAAAAGCACGCCCTGGACAATAAGACCTTAGCGGACCCACAAGCCATGAATAAAAACCTGCGCTTCAGCCATAAAATACTGCTTGCCGCCGCCCTGATCGTTATCGCCGCATTCGCCTCCTTCACGCTGTATAACGACTATTTGCAGCGCAATGCGATACGCCGCGACCTGGACAACTACCTGCAAGAAATGGGTAACGTCACCGCCAAGAATATTCAGACCTGGCTGGCGGGTCGTAGCCTGTTGATCGAAAACCTCTCACAAACTGTTGCCCTGAACGCCGAGACGGATAACGTCGCCAAACTGCTGGAACAGAAGGCCGTCACATCGACCTTCATGGGTGCCTACCTGGGCAACAAGGACGGCACCTTCATTATCCGTCCGGACAGCAAGATGCCCGACGGCTATGACCCTCGCGCCCGCCCTTGGTACAAGAGCGCGCAAAGCACCAGTGGTTCTGCCTTGACCGAACCTTATATCGACCTGGCGTCTGGCCAGTTGGTGATTTCCATCGTCGACAGCGTCCTCAAGGACGGTCAGAACATCGGCGTGGTCGGTGGCGACCTGAGTCTGCAAGTGATCACCGACAGCCTCAACGCGCTGGACTTCAACGGCATGGGCTATGCGTTCCTGGTCAGCGCCGATGGCAAGATCCTGGTTCACCCGGACAAAGCGCTGGCGATGAAAAACCTCAAGGACGTCTACCCGCAAGACACGCCCGTCATCGGTAATCAGCCGAGCGAGATCAAAGTCGACGGCAAAACCCGCATCGTGACCTTCACCCCGATCAAGGGACTGTCCTCGGTCAACTGGTACATCGGCCTCTCTGTGGACAAGGACAAAGCCTTCTCCATGCTCAGCGAATTCCGCACCTCGGCGATCATCGCGACCCTGATTGCAGTGGCCATCATCATTGGCTTGCTGGGCATGCTGATCCGCCTGCTGATCCAGCCGCTGCATGTGATGACCCGCGCCATGGAAGACATCGCCGACGGTGAAGGCGACCTGACCAAACGCCTGACCATCCAGAATCAGGACGAATTCGGCATCCTTGGCACGGCGTTCAACCGTTTCGTGGAACGGATTCATACGTCGATCCGCGAAGTGTCCTCGGCCACCGGCCAGGTCAACGAAGTGGCCTTGCGGGTGGTGGCGGCCTCGAACTCGTCGATGTTCAATTCCGACCAGCAAGCCTCGCGTACCAGCAGCGTCGCCGCGGCCATCAACCAGCTCGGCGCCGCGGCTCAGGAAATCGCCCGTAACGCAGCGCAAGCGTCGAATCAGGCCAGCGATGCCCGCAGCCTGGCCGAAGACGGCCAGCAAGTGGTGGATCGCAGCATTGCCGCGATGAATCAGCTGTCGAGCATGCTCAGCGCTTCGAGCACCAACATCGAATCGCTGAACAGCAAAACCGTGAACATCGGGCAGATTCTCGAAGTGATCACCAGCATTTCCCAGCAAACCAACCTGCTGGCGCTCAACGCCGCCATCGAAGCGGCGCGGGCCGGTGAAGCCGGGCGCGGTTTTGCCGTGGTGGCCGACGAGGTGCGCAACCTGGCGCACCGCACGCAGGAGTCGGCGCAACAGGTGCAGACTATGATCGAGGAGCTGCAAGTCGGCGCCCGCGAATCCGTCAGCACCATGAGCGACAGCCAACGCCACAGCCAGGACAGCGTGGAAATCGCCAACCTGGCCGGCGAGCGCCTGAACAGCGTGACGTTGCGCATCGGCGAAATCGACGGCATGAACCAGTCGGTGGCCACGGCGACCGAGGAACAGACGGCGGTGGTGGAGTCGATCAACGTGGACATCACCGAGATCAACACGCTGAACCAGGAGGGCGTGGAAAACCTGCAATCGACCTTGCGGGCGTGCTCGGACCTTGAGCAACAGGCCTCGCGCTTGAAGCAATTGGTGGGCAGTTTCCGTATCTAACGTCTGATCACAGACACTGTGGCGAGGGAGCTTGCTCCCGCTGGGTCGCGAAGCGACCCCAAAATCGGGATCAAAGGTGTGCCAGATTGAACACACCGGCTGATTTACGACTGCTTCGCAGCCGAGCGGGACGGTGCGGCGTTCCGACAAGCTCCCTCGCCACACAACGGTCTAAAGCCCTTGGCTTCACCGCAAAACCCCAACCGAACATCTATCCTTCATATAGGTCAACCAAAGGGAGAACAACGGCCCGGAGGGATGTTCATCGTGCATATCGCTGACATAACCATGTTCTACGCCCCTGCCAGCGGTGGCGTGCGCACGTATCTGGATGCCAAGCACCGTCGCCTGGGCAGCAAATCGGGCATTTGTCACAGCCTGTTGATCCCCGGGGCTCATTTGAGTGAACAGGATGGCGTTTACACGGTTCCGGCCCCGGCCCTGCCTTTCGGCAAGGGTTATCGTTTCCCCCTCCGTCTCGCGCCGTGGCGCAATGTTCTACAGGATTTACAGCCTGACTTGATCGAAGTCGGCGACCCTTACCTGACTGCCTGGGCGGCTTTGGACGCCAAGCGACAGCTCGATGTGCCGGTAATCGGTTTTTATCACTCCGACCTGCCGTTGCTGGTCAGCAATCGCATGGGCAACTGGGTTACGCCCAATGTCGAAGCGTATGTCAGCAAGCTCTATGGCAACTTCGACCGGGTTCTGGCGCCAAGCCAGGTCATGGCCTCCAAACTGATCGGGTTGGGGGTGAAGAACGTTTTCGTACAGCCCCTGGGCGTCGACCTGCAAACGTTCAACCCCAGCGTTCGGGATCCAGGCCTGCGGGCTGAATTGGGCATCGATGAAAACACTCACCTGCTGATCTTCGCCGGCCGTGGCTCCAAGGAAAAAAACCTGCCGGTGCTGCTCAACTGCATGAAACGCCTGGGCCGTCGTTACCACCTGTTGTTGGTGGGCTCGTCGATGCCGACCCTGGTGCCGCGCAATGTCACCGTCCTCGATGAATTCTGCCCGGCAGCCAAAGTCGCACGCCTGATGGCCAGCGCCGACGCGCTGGTGCATGCCGGCGATCAGGAAACCTTTGGCCTGGTGGTTCTCGAAGCCATGGCCAGTGGCATTCCCGTGGTGGCCGTGGCGGCCGGGGCTTTTCAAGAGATTGTCACCGATCAGTGCGGCCTGCTCTGCGCGCCGAACAATCCAGTGGCGATGGCCAACACCGTTCGCGAACTGTTCAGCCAAGGCAGCACCGCGTTGGGCAAACAGGCCCGCCGACATGTCGAGCAACATTACGCCTGGGACACCGTGGTCCACAGTCTGCTGGGGCACTATCACGCCGTACTCGGCACGCAATGGCCGCTGATCGCCAATGGCTGAGCCCATGAACACACCCAGCCTGTTGTTGGTGTTACACGACGTTGCACCGCAGACCTGGCCCGATTACCAGGCCTTCGTCGAAGCCGTCGACGCATTGGGTACAGTGCCGATGACCTGGCTGGTGGTGCCGAACTTCCATAAACATAACGACCTGGACGCCTATCCGGCATTTCGACGTGTGCTGAGCAGTCGTGTCGCTCGCGGCGACGAACTGGCACTGCACGGTTACTTCCATTGCGATGAAGGGCCGATTCCCACCACTCCCCGAGACTGGTTCATGCGCCGGATCTATACCCACGAAGGCGAGTTCTACGACCTGCCTCTTGAAGCCGCCCTCGCCCGCCTGCGCGCCGGAATCGAGGTATTCCATCGTTACAACTGGCCGCTCGAAGGCTTCGTCGCCCCCGCCTGGCTGATGAGCGAAGGCACCCGTCAGGCCTTGCGCCAGTTACCGCTGCGCTACACCAGCGATTCGCAGCACCTGATTCGTCTGCCGGATTTCACTGCGATCGATGCCCCAGGCCTGGTCTGGAGCGCGCGCAGTGCCTGGCGCCGGGGTTTGTCCAGGCTGGTCAGCGAGCAGCGCGAACAACGCTGGCGCCAGGCGCCGGTGATTCGCCTCAGCCTGCACCCGGTGGACATGCGCCATGAATTCTCGCGTCATTATTGGCTGCAACTCCTCAAGCGTTTGCTCGACGAGGGCCGTGTGCCGATGACCAAGGCCAACTGGCTGGCACAGCAACGCGACCTCATTGGTCGCGCCGCATGAGCCGCGGGATTCTGCTGGTCGTCGCCCTGCTCGCTGCAGTGCTCATCCCGTCGTTGCTGGGCGGCGGCGAGACATGGTCGCGGCTGCAACGCTTCCCGCTGGAATGGCTGCTGATCATGTTCGGCATGATCCTGTTGTGCTGGCTGCTCAACACCCTGCGCTTGCGCCTGTTGCTGGGCGATCAGCGTGACAAGGTGAGCCGCCTCAAAAGCCTCGGGGTGGTGATGTCCGCCGAGTTCGCCTACTGCGCCACCCCCGGCGGCAGCGGCGGACCGCTGACCATCATGGCCCTGCTGGCGCGCCACGGTGTACGGCCGGCCAGGGGCAGCGCCGTGTTCGCCATGGACCAGTTGAGCGACTTGCTGTTTTTTCTCTGCGCGCTGTGCGGGATTCTGATTTATGCCCTGTTCCAGCACCTCAGTCAGCGCATGGAATGGCTGCTGACCGTCAGCGCCATCTCGATGTTCGGCGGGTTGTTCAGTTGCGCGGTGGTGGCTCGCTACCACCGTTCGCTGATTCGCCTGAGCGGTCGGTTGCTCGCCCGTCTCAATGTCAAAGAAGCGACTCGGCTTCGCTGGGCGCGAAAGCTCCTGCACTTCCTGGCGGCGTTCACCGACACACTGAAGTTACCCTTTCAAACATTGATCACGGTGTTTGCCCTGACCTGCCTGCATTGGGTCTTGCGGTATAGCGTGCTGTATCTGGCGTTACGCGGGCTGGGCGTGGACTTGCAATGGGCCTGGTGCTTTCTGATCCAGATGCTGTCATTGAGTGCGGGGCAATTCAGTCTGTTGCCGGGCGGTGCCGGGGCGGCGGAACTGACGTCGGCAGCGCTGCTGGCGCCCATGGTGGGGAAATCCACCGCGGCGGCGGCGATTCTGATCTGGCGGACCGTGACCTATTACTTCTATCTGGTGGTCGGTGGCCCGGTGTTTCTGCTGATGCTCGGGCGGCCATTGCTGAAGAAGTTGATGAAGTTCAAGCAAGCTTGAAAGATCTTTTCAGGCGCCCCCGGCTGTATCTTCAGAATCGTCCTGCAACTGCTCCCACAACTCGGCGGCGCCGGGAAACTCCGTGCCGTCTTCGGGGCTCAGGTCGTCCGGATCGTAGCGGCTCAAACAGCCCTCGCCCAATGTGGCGGGCGCCTTGGAAACAGCTTTATCCAGCGGATCGGCCATGGTCATGTCCTCAGTGTAGAAACGGCGAAGGGCCTGAAGCGATTGAACGCCCAGGCCCTTCGGATTTCAACCGTATGGCTGTCAGAACACGACGGTTTTGTTGCCGTGCACCAACACCCGGTCTTCCAGGTGATAACGCAGACCACGAGCCAGCACCATTTTCTCGACGTCACGACCGAAGCGCACCATGTCTTCAATACTGTCGCTGTGACTGACACGCACCACGTCCTGCTCGATGATCGGACCGGCGTCCAGCTCTTCGGTTACATAGTGGCAAGTGGCGCCGATCAACTTCACACCGCGCATCGAAGCCTGATGATACGGCTTGGCACCGACGAACGACGGCAGGAAGCTGTGGTGAATGTTGATGACTTTGTGGGCATATTCGCTGCACAAGTCGGGCGGCAGAATCTGCATGTAACGGGCGAGTACCACCACTTCGGCGTCGTGCTGTTTGACCAGGCGCGAGACTTCGGCGAAAGCCGGTTCCTTGTTCTGCGGGTTGACCGGTACATGGTAGTAAGGAATACCGTGCCACTCGACCATGCTGCGCAAATCGTCATGGTTGGAAATCACGCAGGCGATTTCACAGTCCAGTTCGTCGCTGTGCCAGCGGTGTAACAAATCGGCCAGGCAATGGGACTCACGGCTGGCCATCAACACCACGCGCTTCTTCTGCTCGGTGTCGGTGATGCGCCAGTCCATCGAGAACTCTTGGGCAATCGGTGCAAACGCTTCGCGAAAGGCTTCGATACCGAAAGGCAGCGAATCGGCACGAATTTCGTGACGCATGAAGAACCAGCCACTGAGATTGTCCGAGTGATGGCTCGCTTCAGTGATCCAGCCGTTATGTGACGCCAGAAAGTTACTGACTTTAGCAACGATGCCGACGCGGTCCGGGCAAGCAATCACCAGCCGAAAAGTGCGCATGAGGGGGAAACTCCAGAACTTCGCAAAGGCCGCCATTCTAGCGATTGCGCAGCAAAACTGCAGTATTGATGACGCGCGGCCGCGGATTGCGGTCATCGGCACAGGTTCCGGCGGTGCCATACGCCAGTGCATGGTGCTCTAGTGGCCAGTCTTCAAGAGGTCAACTGTGAATATTTGTGACGCTATTTAACTGTCTCTCCAATGAGTGTCCTATTCATCGCAACTAAATTAAGTAAAACTTCGGTTAAATGTTTACTTGATGAAACACCCTGACTATTATTGTCGCACTGTCACCCTGTCATCCAGCGCCAACATAAGGTAGTCCTCATGTCCTTGATCAACGAATATCGCGCCACCGAAGAAGCTATCAAAGAGCTGCAAGCCCGTTTGAAGAACCTGTCCCAAGACGACAAACTGCAAACCGAGCTGGAATTCGAAGGCAAATTGCGCACCCTGATGGGCGAATACTCCAAATCCCTGCGTGACATCATTGCCCTATTGGATCCAGAGTCCAAAACCAAGGCTCCACGTGGCGGCGCAGTAAAAACTACCGGCACCAAGCGTGCTCGCAAAGTTAAACAATACAAAAACCCGCACAACGGCGAAGTCATCGAAACCAAAGGTGGCAACCACAAAACTCTGAAAGAGTGGAAAGCCAAGTGGGGCGGTGATGTGGTTGAAGGCTGGGCTACCCTGCTGGGCTAAGCCGCAAGCGCGTCGCAGACTGATCCGCGACCAAAAGAACGCCAGCAAATGCTGGCGTTTTTTTATGCCCGGAATTCAAGCGCAAGTCATTTTCGTTTTCAAATATTCAAACGTTTGCGTAATGCCTGGACATGAATCTGCCATTCATCCAGAACCTCTTGCTGAAACGATGTAGGACTAATCGTCAATTGGGCGGCAGCTGTCAGAAAACTTTCCAGCGTATTGGGAGCGCCCCACTCCGGTGCGGACAAACGTTGCTGACAGAATATTCGCCAGCGCTCTTGCTCTTCCAGGCTCAACGTATCGGGAAAGTTGCGTGCGCGATAACGAAACAATAATTCGGGCAAGCGTTCATCATCGAAAGGCCACTGCTCTTGTGCTAATTGCGCAGGATCGGCCGCTCTGACTTGCTCACATAGACGCCGGTCCCGATCGCCGATAAAACCGTCGTATAACTGTTGCTCGGGGTCCAGGCTCGCGGCGAAATCCTCGCGGGCATAAACTCCCGAGACTTTATCTTGCCAAAGTTGTTGTGCGGCACTTAGCCGCAGCGCCCGTTCCTGATAGAGCGCCATGTCCAGCCCCAAGCGTTGCTGATCTTCGGGACGAAGTACCGATAACGGCGCCACGACCGGGCACTTGTTGATGTGGATGAGCTTGAGCGGCACCGGCAGTTCGCCTTCGGCCAGATCGTCACGGCGGGTATAAAGCCGCTGACGTAAGGTTTCGGTATCCAGATCGAGCAGCCCCTGAGGGTCCAGGTGCAGGTCACAGACAATCAACGCGTTGCGATTGCGTGGATGCCAGGCCAGTGGCAGTACCACGCCGACATAATGGCGGGCCGCCGAAAAGCGCCCGGAAATGTGCACCATCGGCTGCAACAGCCGAATCTGGTCCATCACCTTTTGTTTGCTGCGCAACTGAAACAGCCAGTCATACAACTTCGGCTGTTTTTCACGAATCAGGCGCGCCAGGGCGATGGTCGCGCGAACATCCGACAGTGCCTCGTGGGCATTCCCGTGATCGATGCCGTTGGCGGCGGTCAGGCGTTCGAGCTTGAGCGTCACCCGCCCTTCGTCATCCTTGGGCCAGACGAAGCCATCGGGACGCAACGCATAAGCCGCGCGCACAATGTCGATCAGGTCCCAGCGGCTGTTGCCGCCCTGCCACTCCCGCGCATAGGGGTCGAAAAAGTTTCGATACAGGCTATAACGGGTCATCTCGTCGTCGAAACGCAGCGTGTTGTACCCCGCGCCACAAGTGCCGGGCATAGCGAGCTGGGCATGCACCCGTGTCATGAAATCGGCTTCGCTCAAACCTTGCTCGGCCAGAAGGCCAGGCGTGATACCCGTGATCGCGCAGGCTGCCGGATGCGGCAGGATGTCGTCACTGGGCTGGCAGTAGAGATTGACCGGCTCGTCTATTTCATTGAGATCGAAGTCGGTGCGAATCCCCGCCACTTGCAACGGACGGTCGCAACGGGGGTTGATGCCAGTGGTTTCGTAGTCGTACCAGAAGATCGAGGTCACGGGTTGTTCCTGAACTGAAGACCGGCGAAGTCTAGGCGCACACAGGCTGCCTCGACCAGAAATGTTGTCATTCAATCACCTCTGGTCACGCACCGTGCAATACATAGTTATGTCGTTTTCCCCCGAGAGGCTGCTAGCATCGGACGTACCAGGCCCATCAAGGTTTCCCATGCTCGAGACCACAGCACTGCCACGGAAAGCAACGCTGGCCCCGCCACTGGACACGCGGTATCAGGTCGAAACGCCCGAAGGCATCGACTTGCCACTGCGCCCGGCCGGGTTGATGGTCCGTGCGCTGGCGTTCACCATCGACCTGGGCCTGCGCGGGTTGATCCTGGGCCTGCTGTTCATGGTGCTGGCGTTCCTCGGCAAACTCGGCGCCGGGCTTGGCTCGATTTTGCTGTTCGTGGTGAGCTGGTGGTACATGGTGCTGTTCGAGGTGCTCAATCAGGGGCGCTCGCCGGGCAAGCAATGGATGGGGTTGCGCGTGGTGCACGACGATGGCACCCCCATCGGCTGGTCCGCGTCCTTGCTGCGTAACCTGTTGCGATTTGTCGACATGTTGCCGTTCGGCTACTTCCTCGGGGCCATCAGTTGCCTGCAACATCCCACCTTCAAACGCCTCGGCGATCTGGCCGCCGGCACGCTGGTGATCTACCGCGAACAACCGCTCACCCGACCGCAGTTACCCGATGCCCCGCCGCGCCGTGCCGCTTTCGCGCTGACGCTGACCGAGCAACGCGCCATCCTCGGGTTTGCCGAGCGCCAGGGTGAACTCTCCGAGGCGCGGGCAAGCGAACTCGCCTCGATACTCGCGCAACCGCTGCACGTTTCAGCGCCGCAGGCCGTGGCCGAACTCAACGGCATCGCCCGCGGCCTGTTGGGCCCGACATGAAGCAAAGCCTATTCGAAAGCCGCCACAAGACCGAATGGGAGCAGTTTGCACTCATGCTCGAACGGCTGGAACGCGGCAAGGAAACCTCGCGAGTCACCAGCTTCCCCAGCGATTATCGACGGCTCTGCCAACACCTGGCCCTGGCTCAGGAGCGTGGTTACAGCAGCTTTTTGGTCGACTCGCTACAGCAACAGGTGCTGCGCGGGCATCAACAGCTTTATCGACATCGCAGTTGGCTGAGGGCCAACGTACTGAGCTTCATCCTTGCCGACTTCCCGCGACTGGTGCGCGAACAATGGCGCTTCGTGCTTGCCGCCTGCCTGATATTTTTTGGCAGCCTGATTGGAATCGGGCTGCTGGTGTATCTGTTCCCGGAACTGGTCTACAACCTGATCCCGGCCGAGCAGGTCAGTGAGATGCAAAGCATGTACGACCCCGTCGCCGGTCATCTGGGGCGCTTGGCAGAACGGGCGGCCAGTGAAGACTGGGAGATGTTCGGTTACTACATCATGCACAACATCGGCATCGCGTTTCAGACCTTCGCCAGCGGTTTGCTGTTTGGCCTGGGCAGCGCGTTTTTCCTGTTCTTCAACGGCTTGATGATCGGTGCGGTGGCCGGGCACCTGACGCACATCGGCTACGGGCAAACCTTCTGGTCATTCGTGATCGGTCACGGCGCCTTCGAACTGAGCGCCATTGCCCTGGCCGGTGCCGCCGGCCTGCAACTGGGCTGGGCGTTGATCGCGCCGGGACGTTTGCCCCGTGCCGAAGCCCTGCGAGTGGCGGCGAGCAAGAGTGTGTTGCTGATTTGCGGAGTCATGCTGCTTTTGTTGATTGCAGCGTTTATAGAAGCCTACTGGTCGTCGCGGACCGGAGTCACGCCGCTGACCAAATACCTGGTCGGCGCAGCGCTCTGGGTGTTGGTCGCGACTTATCTGCTGTTTGCCGGACGGACCCGCCATGCGCCTGAGTGACGCCAGTGCAGTGATTCGCCCACGCACAAACTGGGAAGCCATGGACCTGGGGGTGCTGCTGAGTCAGCGCCATCGACGCCTGTTGATGACCAGTTGGGCGATCGTGACCCTACCGATTTTTACCTTGCTCAGCCTCATGCTGTGGGAGTCGCCCTCCCTCGCCCTGTTCCTGTTCTGGTGGCTCAAACCGGCGTTCGACCGGCTACCGCTGTACATCCTGTCCAAAGCCATGTTCGGCGAAACACCCACACTGAAACAGGCCCTGCGCCAATGGCCGCGCCTGCTCCCGCCGCAACTGCTGGCCAGCCTGACCTGGCGCCGCCTGAGCCTGAGCCGCAGCTTTCTGATGCCGGTGGTGCAACTCGAAGGCCTGGAGGGCGAAGCACGACAACAGCGTTTACGCGTGCTGTTGCAGCGTAATGCCGGTGCCGCGCAATGGCTGACGATCATCGGCGTGCACCTGGAAACCGCGTTGTGGATCGGCCTGATGGTGCTGTTCTACATGCTCCTGCCACTGCAGGTCGAAATCGACTGGGGCTGGCAGACCTTGATTGCCGCCGCCACACAAGACTGGCGCTGGCTGGAACACCTGACCAATGCTTTTTACGCCCTGGTGCTGGTGGTCTGGGAACCGATTTATGTCGCCTGTGGTTTCAGCCTTTACCTGAACCGGCGCACACGGCTGGAAGCCTGGGACATCGAACTGGTGTTCCGCCGCTTGCGCCAACGCCTGAGCAGCACAGTCATCACGCTACTGCTGGCGGCGTTTGTGCTGGTGCCGACGGGGCAAAGCGTCTGGGCCGCCGAACCGGACATGTCACCGGACAGCCCGCGTCTGCTGGAGCAACCGCTGACCAGTCAGGCATCCCGAAACAGCATCAAGGCCATCCTCGATCAGCCACCGTTCAAGAACAAGGAAACGGTGACCCGCTATCGGTTCGGCGAAGACAAGCCCAACGACGACACTGCGCACGGTGGTCAAACACCCGCCTGGCTGAAAGCGCTGTTCAGTTTGCTCGACAGCCAACGTTTCGGCGCATTGGCCAACCTGATCGAAGTGTTGCTGTGGGGCGCGGTGATCGGCGCCCTCGGCCTGTTGATCTGGCGTTACCGCGACTGGTTGCAGGCGTTCGTCAGCCGCCGGCCGGCGTTGAACCATAAAGTGACGCGACCATTGCCGCAGCAGGCGTTCGGTCTGGACCTCAACCGCGAAACCCTGCCCGCCGATATCGCGGCCAGCGCCGAAAGCCTCTGGCAAACCAACCCGCGTGAAGCCCTTGGTTTGCTCTATCGCGCCTTGCTCAGCCACTTGCTGAACGACTTCAACATGACGCTCAAACCCGCCGACACCGAAGGCGAAGTGCTTCAGCGCGTTGAACAGTTGAAACAACCGGCGTTGCTGGCCTTCAGTAAAAACCTGACCGCACACTGGCAGAACATGGCCTACGGGCATCGCCTGCCACCGGCGCATTTGCAACAGGAACTGTGTGACGGCTGGCGTGCGTTGTTCGGCCCCGGAGCGGTCCGTTGAACCGCAGGGCATGGCTGGCGGTCGGCGTGTTCATCGTCGTGCTTCTGGGCGCGTTGGGTGTTTACCTGTATTTCAAGGCCACGCCCTATCAGGTACAAATCGAACACGGCCCGTCCCCTGAAGCCCAGGCCAATCCCTATCTGGCCGCCGAGCATTTTCTGCGCAAACAGGGCCTGACCGTCAGCCACGCCAACAGCCTCGACATCCTGCCGACCCTCGAACCACGTCAGCACAGCCTGTTGTTGCTCGGCGACCGGTCCAACATGTCGCCGCGCCAGGTGGATCAGGTGTTGAACTGGACCCGGGCCGGTGGGCGCCTGGTATTCGTCGCCGAAGCCCTGTGGGATGAAAAGACCGGCCAAAGCAATGACCTGCTGCTCGACCGGGTGCAGTTGCATCAGTTCCTGAGCAAAGACCTCAAGGACTCGCCACCTGATCTGCGCGATGACCCCTACCCCAAACTGACCAAGCTCTATCTGGAAAACGAAGAGGCGCCGGCCTACTTCAGCTTCGATACCGCGTTCCACCTCGATG
The DNA here is from genome assembly GCF_024749225.1 of Pseudomonas sp. B21-019. Taxonomy (NCBI): domain Bacteria; kingdom Pseudomonadati; phylum Pseudomonadota; class Gammaproteobacteria; order Pseudomonadales; family Pseudomonadaceae; genus Pseudomonas; species Pseudomonas sp. B21-019. The sequence goes on along the minus strand of NZ_CP087193.1, from coordinate 1,327,187 downwards.
ACCCGAAAAACCTTGCCCAGGCCTGGGCCAACAGTGGCAAGGCCACGCACATGATGCAGCTGAGCCACGGGTTGGGTTCGATCACCGTGGTCACCGACGCCGACCTCTGGAAAACCCCGGCTATCGACCAGTACGACAACGCCTGGTTGCTGTGGTACCTGACGGCCGACACCGATGTGACCTTGCTATTCAATACCGAGCACGACAGTCTGCTGACATTGCTGTGGCGTTACTTTCCCCAAGCCCTGGTGGCCCTGATCGCCTTGATCGCTTTGGGTTTCTGGCACGTTGGCGTGCGCAGCGGCCCGTTGCTGGAGCCGGCCCCAAGGGCGCGTCGGCATCTTCAGGAACACCTGCGAGCCAGTGCCGATTTCATGCTGCGCCGCAGCGGTCAGCACAGCCTGTTGCACGCCTTGCAGCAAGACATCCTGCGTCGTGTCCGCCACCGTCATCCCGGTTTTGAACAACTCGGCGTCGCCGAACAATGGCTGGTGCTCGCACGCCTGACCGGCCAACCCACACGCGCCATCAGCCAGGCCATGAGCCCGCGACCGAAACAGCGGCTGTCCAGCGCTGAATTCAGCCGTCAGGTCGCCCACCTGCAAACCTTGAGGAACGCCTTATCATGAGTGAACAGATCGAGCCCGGCCCCCAGACCCACGCCGCCCAGCAGCGCCAGCGCGCCAGCCAGTTGGCCCAGGCGGTAAGGACGGAACTGCAAAAAGCGGTGATCGGCCAGAACACCGTGATCGACGATGTGCTCACTGCCCTGATCGCCGGCGGCCATGTGCTGCTCGAAGGCGTGCCGGGGTTGGGCAAGACGTTGCTGGTGCGCGCCCTCGCCCGTTGCTTCGGTGGCGAATACGCCCGCATCCAGTTCACCCCGGACCTGATGCCCAGCGACGTCACCGGGCACGCGGTGTACGACTTGCAGACCGAGCAATTCAAACTGCGCAAAGGCCCGTTGTTCACCAACCTGCTGCTGGCCGATGAAATCAACCGCGCACCGGCAAAAACCCAGGCCGCGTTGCTCGAAGCCATGCAGGAACGCCAGGTCACCCTCGAAGGCCGCGCCCTGCCCATCGCCCAACCGTTCATGGTGCTGGCCACGCAAAACCCGATCGAACAGGAAGGCACTTACCCGTTACCCGAAGCCGAACTCGACCGCTTCATGCTCAAGGTACGCATGGACTACCCCGAGGCCGATCAGGAATTGGACATGGTGCGTCAGGTCAGCCGCTCGACCCGCGCCGACATGCTCGATGTACAACCGCTGCGCACCGTGTTGCAAGCCAAGGACGTGCTGGCCTTGCAGCGCATTGCCAGCGATCTGCCGCTGGACGATCAGGTGCTCGATTACGCCGTGCGCCTGGCCCGCACCACCCGCACCTGGCCGGGCTTGACCCTCGGCGCCGGGCCTCGCGCCTCCATCGCCCTGGCACGTTGCGCCCGCGCCCGCGCCTTGTTGCGCGGGGGCGAGTTCGTGATTCCCGACGACATCAAAGGTTGCGCCCTGGCGGTACTGCGTCACCGTGTGCGGATTGCCCCGGAGCTAGACATCGAAGGGCTGGACGTCGATCAGGTGCTCAAGCAACTGCTCGACCAAGTGCCGGCGCCACGCCTGTGAACATGGCCATGCGGACCACCCCTGTGGCGAGGGAGCTTGCTCCCGCTGGGCTGCGAAGCGGCCCCAACATTTCTGATAGGGCGAAGAACTTGCCAGCGCTGCGCACTGGAGCGGGAGCAAGCTCCCTCGCCACAGGAACTGTGTGCCGATGAAACCATCCCGGCTTCTACTGGCCTGGCTTGCGGCCTTGCTGGCCATCAGCATCGTGCTGGGCGCCTTACGGGCGCTGGACATCGCCGTTCCATCAAGCCTTTTATCGATCAACTGGGGATTACTGCTGGCCCTGCTGGCCCTGGCGATACTCGACGCCATTCGCCTCAAGCGTTTGCCCTCACCGCGCCTCCAGCGACAAATGCCCGGCAGCCTGGCGCTCGGTCGATGGAGCGAAGTGCGACTGGAGGCCGAGCATAATTTTACCCAGCCACTGAACATTCAGATCTTCGACCACGTACCCGACGGCCTGAGCTTCGAAAACCTGCCCCTGTCGGTCGAACTGCAACCCGGCCAACAGAGCCAGATCAGCTACCGCCTGCGCCCACTCATGCGCGGCCATTTCAGCTTCGAACACTGCGAAATCAACCTGCCGAGCCCCATGGGTTTGTGGTCCGACAAACGCCTGCTCAACATACCCGACACCACCCGCGTCTACCCCGATTTCGCCCGCCTCTACGGCGGCCAGTTGCTGGCGGTGGACAATTGGCTCAGCCAACTCGGCGTACGCCAGCGCCAACGTCGCGGCCTGGGCCTGGAGTTCCATCAACTGCGCGAATTCCGCGAAGGCGACAGCCTGCGCCAGATCGACTGGAAAGCCACCGCCCGCCAACGCACCCCCATCGCCCGCGAGTACCAGGACGAGCGCGACCAGCAAATCATCTTCATGCTCGACTGCGGCCGCCGCATGCGCAGCCAGGACGGCGAGCTCGCCCATTTCGATCACGCCCTCAATGCCTGCCTGTTGCTCAGCTACATCGCGTTGCGCCAGGGCGACGCGGTGGGCTTGAGCACCTTCGCCAGCAACCATCCGCACTACCTTGCCCCGGTCAAGGGCACAGGCCAGCTCAACGTGTTGCTCAACACCGTCTACGACCTCGACAGCACCCAACGCCCGGCCGACTACCAGGCTGCCGTCACGCAACTACTGGCCCGACAGAAACGCCGGGCACTGGTGGTGCTGGTGACCAACTTGCGGGATGAAGACGATGAAGAACTGCTGACCGCCGTCAAGCGCCTGAGCAAACTGCATCGGGTGTTGGTGGCGAGCCTGCGTGAAGACTTGCTCGACAATCTACGGCACGCCCCGGTGCAGACCTTGCCAGAGGCGCTGGCCTATTGCGGGACGGTGGATTATTTGAATGACCGGGCGCAACTCCATGAGCGGTTGAGTGCTCATGGAGTGCCGGTGGTGGATGCTCGGCCTGGGGAGTTGGGGGGCGAGTTGGTGACGGCGTATTTGGGGTGGAAAAAAGCTGGGACGATGTAACGTCGAATCGTATATAAAATCGTCATATCACGATGTCTACATGAATATGACGTGCGAGCACGTACGACAGGCCTTCAATCCGGGTACTTACGAAAACCAATCCCCTGAAAGCTCTATCACAAGGAATCAATCATGGACGAGACAAACCTATTTGCTTCAGTGCTAACGCAGATCAATGAGAACCAACTGGCTTTGGGCGCCGCTATAGAAGAACTATCGAATTGGGTGGCGCAACGAGGGGGTACCGAAGTAGCGGATAACATCCGATGTGCAATGCAAACGATAGATCGAAACCAAGAATTCATCTCTTTAGCACTTATTTCTATCTCCACCGATTTTAAAGAATCACAGGTTCCAAAAAAGAATGACCCTAATGACTAGCTAACCATCAAGAGTCGCAATTCTCCTCGGTTGTTACCCGATGCCTCTCATCGGGTAACAACTGACGCTCATGGTCAGTAATCTGCTTGTTGTCCTCCTCCCGACTTCTCGAATAGCAGCGCTAACGGCTACAGAATGAAGCGCATCTGCCTACAAGTGTCAGCGACCCGGGCTGATTGTGGGTGCTGTCCGTCCCGACATAAGGTTCTCCTTCCCTCGCTGCCGTCCATTCGTCTACCTCCGAATCGGCGGTAGCTCCAACAAGGAGTTAACCGTGTTAATGCCTCGACCCAATCCACGCAATACCATCCCGCGTTCCCCCTACGGAACCCTCGACTCAAGAAAACTCCAAGAAGCTGCCAACAGGGCTCTAGATCACTATCTAAAACAGGAAAACACTGAGCCGTGTTTTGCCAACGAGCGCCCCACCGAGGAACGATCCATGAAAATGTTCACCGTTGTCCCCGATGCCAATCCCGAAGCCTTGAACATCGAGACCTACGAAACCTTTTCGACGGTCAGCATTCTGCTGCTCGACCTGGCTGAAAGCCTGGACGACAAGCCGCGACATCTGGCCATGGCGATTTATCGGATGAGTGAGTTGGGGTTGATGCTGGTGGAGCGATCGCTGGATAACGAGAAGGCGATTAAAACGACGTAACACCAAGATCAAAAGATCGCAGCCTTCGCCAGCTCCTACATCGACCTCGTTCACCGACATGATTTGCGGATGGACATGGGCCCTGCAGGAGCTGGCGAAGCCTGCGATCTTTTGCTTTTCAGGCAGAGGCTGGCAACGGTTGAAAGCTGAAATACTGCGTCAATGCCTCCATCAGTTGCCCATACTCCGGCGGTGCCCGTTGCAGACTGAACCCGGCGTCGTAATGGTGGGGCGTGGCGTCTTCATGGCACCACAGGCAACAGGCCACCAGGTCAATGACCTGCTGGCAGCCGTCGCTGGCGGGGATTTTTATTCGAAGGTCAAAATCGACGCCCACCATCATCGGCAACTGGCTGATGAGCATCAGCCCGTCGCTGGACAAGTTGCCCAGAAAGCCGATGGGTTTGTCGGTGACGCTGTTGAACACTCTCAGAAAATACGGCAGTTGATGCCGCTCGATCCGGCGGTCGGTGAACATGGGTCATTCGCCATGCAAGGCCCTTAAGCAGGGCCGCACTAATGCTTCGGAACGGGCCTGCTTCTATTGATAGAGGCATGGGCGCGCTCTCCCCGATCCTGGTGCGACAGTCCACCCTTCCGCTGCCGCTTACTGCTGCCGATCACAGGTGTAACCTCGATTAGAGGCAAGGCTCTAAATCGATCTATTCGACTATAGCTCACCACCGCCGGTCAGCCAGCCTTTGTAGGACAACCTCAATCAGAACCGGGTCGGGCGTACCTGCGTAGCGCTACGGGTCGGGTAATGCCCCAGGCTCTCCAGGGTTTCCAGCCGGGCACGGGCGCGGTAGGCATACTCGCTTTGCGGGTAGGCCGCGATGATGAACTGGTAAGTCTGGGCCGCATCGATAAACAGCTTCTGCCGTTCCAGGCACTGGCCGCGCATCATCGTCACTTCCGGCTGCACGTAACGACGGGAACGGCTTTCGCGATCGACCTTGGACAGTTCGAGCATCACCTGCTCGCAGTTGCCGCGTTCGTAGGCGCTGTAGGCATTATTCAAATGATGGTCCATCGACCAACGGGTGCAGCCCGTGACGCTGAGGACACTGAGGGCAAGGGCGGCAATGGGCACGAATCGCATGGGGGATCTCCTGTCTTGCGTTCTGTATCGACCCGTTGTCGGAAATCTTCAGAACCGTTTGCGCCGATTGTCGCGTTCAATAAAGAAAGCAAAAAGTAGTGCAAACGAACAATGACTACACCCCGGGACCATAGTAGCCTCTGCTAGCGCTTGAACTCAGGAGTCTTTGCATGTCCGTCCGTCGTACCAAAATCGTCGCTACCCTTGGCCCGGCCAGTAACTCGCCGGAAGTTCTTGAACAGTTGATTCTGGCTGGCCTGGACGTCGCCCGTCTGAACTTCTCCCACGGCACCCCCGACGAGCACAAGGCTCGCGCGAAGCTGGTGCGTGACCTCGCAGCCAAGCACGGCCGCTTCGTCGCCCTGCTGGGTGACCTGCAAGGCCCGAAAATTCGTATCGCCAAATTCGCCAACAAGCGGATCGAGCTGAAGATCGGTGATCAGTTCACCTTCTCCACCAGCCATCCGTTGACCGAAGGCAACCAGCAAGTGGTCGGCATCGACTACCCGGACCTGGTGAAAGACTGCGGCGTGGGCGACGAGCTGCTGCTCGACGACGGCCGCGTGGTGATGCGCGTCGATACCGCCACCGCCACCGAACTGAATTGCACCGTGACCATCGGCGGCCCGCTGTCCGACCATAAAGGCATCAACCGTCGCGGCGGTGGCCTGACGGCGCCGGCCCTGACCGAGAAAGACAAGGCCGACATCAAGCTCGCCGCCGAAATGGAAGTCGACTACCTCGCCGTGTCCTTCCCGCGTGACGCCGCCGACATGGAATACGCCCGTCAACTGCGCGACGAAGCCGGCGGCACTGCCTGGCTGGTGGCGAAGATCGAACGCGCCGAAGCCGTGGCCGACGACGAAACCCTCGACGGCCTGATCAAGGCCTCCGACGCGGTGATGGTTGCCCGTGGTGACCTGGGTGTGGAAATCGGCGACGCTGAGCTGGTGGGCATTCAGAAGAAAATCATTCTGCACGCACGTCGCCACAACAAGGCCGTGATCGTCGCGACCCAGATGATGGAGTCGATGATCCAGAACCCGATGCCGACCCGCGCCGAAGTATCCGACGTAGCCAACGCCGTGCTCGACTACACCGACGCCGTGATGCTCTCGGCGGAAAGTGCCGCCGGCCTGTACCCGCTGGAAGCGGTGCAAGCCATGGCACGCATCTGCATCGGCGCTGAAAAGCACCCGACCAGCAAGACCTCCAGCCACCGCATCGGCAAGACGTTCGAACGTTGCGACGAGAGCATCGCCCTGGCCACGATGTACACCGCCAACCACTTCCCGGGTGTGAAGGCGATCATCGCCCTGACCGAAAGTGGCTACACGCCGTTGATCATGTCGCGCATCCGTTCCTCGGTGCCGATCTACGCGTTCACCCCGCACCGCGAAGCCCAGGCCCGCGCGGCGATGTTCCGTGGCGTCTACACCGTACCGTTCGACCCGGCATCCTTGCCGGCCGAGCAAGTCAGCCAGGCCGCGATCGACGAGTTGCTCAAGCGCGGCGTCGTGCAGAAAGGCGACTGGGTCATCCTGACCAAAGGCGACAGCTACCACACCACCGGCGGCACCAACGGGATGAAAATCCTGCACGTTGGCGACCCGATGGTCTGAGTGACCGCTCGCTGAAAAACAAAAGCCCCGCCATGTGAATGGCGGGGCTTTTTTTCGTCTGTGGGAACGATCGGTTAGTGTTTGCTGATAAACGCTGACAACGCCGCAATAGCCTCCGGTGAACGCAGCCGTTGGGTAAATAACGCGCCCTCTTCTTCTATGGCCTGGCGCAACTGTTCCCGACCCGGTGCTTTCATCAGTTGTTTGCTGATGCGCACCGCCTCCGGCGGCAACGATTCGAAACGCAACGCCATCTCCCGCGCCTTGGCCAACGCCGCTTCGCCACTGCCCAAGGCCTCAGTCGCAATGCCCCACGCCGCAGCCTGTTCACCGCTGAACCCTTCACCCAACAGCAACAACTCCGCCGCTTTGGCCTGCCCAAGCAAGCGCGGCAGGATCAGGCTGGAGCCGAACTCCGGGCATAACCCCAGATTGACGAATGGCATGCGCAACCTCGCATCCGCACTGACATAAACCAGATCGCAATGTAGCAGCATCGTCGTGCCGATCCCCACCGCCGCGCCTGCGACCGCAGCGATCACTGGCTTGCGGCACTCAAGAAGGCCGAGCATGAAGTGAAACACCGGGCTATCGAGATTGCCCGGCGGTTGCTGGATGAAGTCGGCGATGTCGTTGCCAGCCGTGAAGCACTCGGCGCTGCCGATGATCAGCACGGCGTTGATGTCGGGATTGCTGTCGGCAAGCCGCAAGCCCTCCGCCAGTTGGCTGTACATGGCGCGGGTCAGGGCGTTTTTCTTTTCCGGGCAGTTGAGGCGCAGGGTCAGTAAACCGCGCTCACGTTCAAACTGGATGGCGTCGGGCATGGCGAGTCCTGATCTGAGAGGATCCACTGTGGCGAGGGAGCTTGCTCCCGTTCGGCTGCGAAGCAGTCGTAAAACCGGCACACTCGGTTTGTCTGATACACCGAGGTGGCGTCTGTTTTTAGGGGCCGCTTCGCAGCCCAACGGGGCGATGCGGCGTTCCGACAAGCCCCCTCGCCACAGCAAGCTCCCTCGCCACAAAAATCAGCGCTCAACCATGGGGGACAAAGACATCCGCCAGCAGTTGATTGCGCGGCAAACCCGCCAGGTACAGGCGCCGGGCAAAGGCGTCGACGCTGTCGGGTGCTCCGCAGACTAAGGCCAGGGTTTGCCGGGAAACAAGGCGCAGTTGCGCCAAAGCCGCGGGCAACTCGGCCGCCGTCCACAGCTCGACATTAAGGTTTTCACGGCCCTCGGCCATGGCTTGCAGGGGTTTGGCCAGATAATGCTCACTGGCATCATGGGCCAGGTGAATGACGCGGATGGCGCCCTGGTGATGCTGACGCAATGCTTCACGCAAGATGCCGAACAACGGCCCCAGACCGGTGCCGGCCGCCAGCAACCACAGCGGTCGGGTGTGCCAGTCCGGATCGTAATGCAGCGCCCCGCCGCGCAACTCGCCGAGGCGAATCGGATCGCCGATTTTCAAGCGACGCGCCGCGTCACTGAATTCCCCCGGTTGACGGCAATCGAGGTGGAATTCCAGAAAGCGGTCTTCTTCCGGCAGGCTGGCCAGGGAATATGGCCGCGCCACCTGCCCCGCCCACAACACCAGATGCTGCCCCGCCTGATAGCGCAACGGGCGCTCGCTGCTCAGGCGCAAGCGCAACACGCTGGAGCTCAGCCAATCGCTGGCGACCACTTGCGCGGCAAGACCATCGCGCAGCGGGTCAAAAGTTTCGACTTGCAGATCGTCAACCACCTGGCACTGACAGGCCAACCGCCAACCCTGCTGGCGCTGTTCATTGCTCAAGGCATCGGGACGGCTGTCGCTGGGCAGGCCCTCGACACATTTGACCAGGCACGCGTGGCAACTGCCGGCCCGGCAGCTATAGGGCACCGGCACGCCGTTTTGATTGAGGGCATCGAGCAGGTTACTGCCCGCCTCCACTGCCCATTGGCGTTCGCCGACCCGTAACTCAGGCATCGACATTCTCCCAGGCGGCCGCGCAACGGTTACGGCCGTCACGCTTGGCGCGGTACAGCGCCTGATCGGCGCGGTGCAAGGCGTGATCCAGATCGTCGCCCAGTTCCAATAAGGTCATGCCCGCCGACAGGCTGAGGTGGGCGACCTCCAGGCCGACCAATTCGACATCCATGAAGGCAATGCGCAAACGCTCGCAACACGCCGTCAGGCGCTCGGCATCGCAATCGGGCAACAGCACCACGAATTCTTCACCGCCATAACGGGCCAGAATATCGCCATCGCGCAGGCAGGCCGTGGCCACTCCGGCGAACGCTTGCAGCACCTGATCGCCGGCGGCGTGACCATGAACATCGTTGATACGTTTGAAGTGGTCGAGGTCGATCAGCGCCAGGCCATGCACCACACCGACTTCCATGGCGCTCAGCTCGCGGCAGGCCAGGCGCAGGAAATGCCGGCGGTTGAACAGCCCGGTGAGTTCGTCGGTCGCCACCAGGCCTTCGAGCTGGCGCATCATTCCGCGCAGGGTGTCCTGATGCGCCTGCAAGGCGAACCGCCGTTGACGCATACGCTGGCGCGACAACTGGACGTAGCGGGCGTAAAGCACCAGCCAGCCGAGTACCACAAACAGCACGCACACCTGCAACAGGGCCTGCGTCGGGTCGGGCAGATGGAAGTGGTAGAGCTCCCATAACGTGATGGCGCTGAAACTGAAAAACACCAGCAACGCGCAACGCACAAAAGCAATACGCGACAGATGAAACAGCCCGAACAACAGGATCAGCAGGTAAAACACCAGAAACGCACCGCGCGCCTCGTCCAGATGGGCGATCAGCCAGGATTGCCAACCCAGCCCCAGCAGTATTTGCACTTCGGTCAGGCTGGGGTCGGGACAGCGCAGGTTCGTGCCGCTGTAAAACACCGCGAACAACACGGCCTGGCTGAACACCGTCAACACGCTGCCGATCACCATGCCGGCAAGGGAGTCGTCGTAATGGCCGGTGAAAAACGCCAGCCACACCAGCAGCAAGGCCAGGGCATAGGTGCCGGCCGCGAGGGCAAAGCGTTTGAGCAAAAGCCGCTGGATGGCGTTATGGGTCAATCGTTGATTCACCGTGCGAAAGGAGGCTGATCGAGTGTCCTACTCTACAGGCCGGATGCCACTTTAGTGGCGAGTCTGATAAATGACCATTCAATTTTTGGGGCGAAAATCTGGCGTCAAACCCATGACTTTGGCTCCGGATAACCTGTGGCGAGGGAGCTTGCTCCCGCTGGGCTGCGCAGCGGCCCCCTGCATTCTTTCGATAGATCGCGATTGCAGGGTTTACGACTGCTTCGCCGCTGAACGGGACGGTGCGGCGATCCGACAAGCTCCCTCGCCACAGAAGCCCTTCTATCCATGTGTGGGCGGTATGCGACCAACGTTTGACTGTCAACGGATGTACCCGCCTTTGATGCGCGGTATACTGCCGCGCCTTTTTAGCGTCGCGCCAGCATGCCCGGCGTGCCTTGAAAGGTGTCTGCGACCGACCGATGCACCCAAGCCGCAGGCACCTTATTGAATGTTCCCGTCTTTTAGAGGAGCGCGACTCGATGACCGTGATCAAGCAAGACGACCTGATTCAGAGCGTTGCCGACGCCCTGCAATTCATTTCCTACTACCACCCCGTGGATTTCATCCAGGCGATGCACGAGGCCTACCTGCGTGAAGAATCGCCGGCAGCCCGCGATTCCATCGCGCAAATCCTGATCAACTCGCGCATGTGCGCCACCGGCCACCGCCCGATCTGCCAGGACACCGGCATCGTGACCGTGTTCGTGCGCGTGGGCATGGACGTACGTTGGGATGGCGCCACCATGGGCCTGGACGACATGATCAACGAAGGCGTGCGCCGGGCTTACAACCTGCCGGAAAACGTCCTGCGTGCCTCGATCCTCGCCGACCCGGCGGGTGCTCGTAAAAACACCAAGGACAACACCCCAGCCGTTATCCACTACTCCATCGTTCCGGGTAACACCGTGGAAGTGGACGTGGCGGCCAAGGGCGGCGGCTCCGAGAACAAGTCGAAAATGGCCATGCTCAACCCGTCCGACTCGATCGTCGACTGGGTTTTGAAAACCGTTCCGACCATGGGCGCCGGCTGGTGCCCACCGGGCATGCTCGGCATCGGCATCGGCGGCACCGCCGAGAAAGCTGCCGTGATGGCCAAGGAAGTGTTGATGGAATCCATCGACATTCACGAGCTCAAGGCACGTGGCCCGCAGAACCGTATCGAAGAGATGCGCCTGGAGCTGTTCGAGAAGGTCAACCAACTGGGCATCGGTGCCCAGGGCCTGGGCGGTCTGACCACCGTGCTCGACGTGAAGATCATGGATTACCCGACCCACGCCGCTTCGTTGCCGGTGTGCATGATCCCGAACTGCGCCGCCACCCGTCACGCGCACTTCGTGCTCGACGGTTCCGGCCCGGCCTCGCTGGAAGCGCCACCGTTGGACGCCTACCCGGAAATCGTCTGGGAAGCCGGCCCGTCGGCCCGCCGCGTCAACCTCGACACCCTGACGCCGGAAGAAGTGCAGAGCTGGAAGCCGGGCGAAACCGTCCTGCTCAACGGCAAGATGCTCACCGGTCGCGACGCTGCGCACAAGCGCATGGTCGAGATGCTGAACAAGGGTGAAACCCTGCCGGTGGACCTGAAAGGTCGCTTCATCTACTACGTCGGCCCGGTTGATCCGGTGCGCGAAGAAGTGGTTGGCCCGGCTGGCCCGACTACCGCCACGCGGATGGACAAGTTCACCCGTCAGATCCTCGAGCAAACCGGCCTGTTGGGCATGATCGGCAAATCCGAGCGCGGCCCGACCGCGATCGAAGCGATCAAGGACCACAAAGCCGTTTACCTGATGGCAGTCGGCGGCGCGGCTTACTTGGTGGCGCAAGCGATCAAGAAATCCCGCGTGGTGGCGTTCGCCGAACTAGGGATGGAAGCGATCTACGAGTTCGACGTGAAAGACATGCCGGTCACCGTTGCGGTGGACAGCAAGGGTGAGTCGGTACACATCACCGGCCCTGCGATCTGGCAGCAGAAGATCAGCGAAAGCCTGGCGGTAGAAGTGCAGTAAGCGCTTCAGTCTGCCCATACGGCCGGCTCATCGTTATGGATGACCCGGCCGTTTTTTTATCCAGTGTCCAAACCGTTCGCGATAGAAAAACCTGGTACTTTGGCAACTCTCAAGACTGTCAGTCGCCCGAACGATCGGTGAGTGCGCGAACAGGACGCCGAGCCGACCACCTGCATGGTATGGTGCCCGCCCGACCTACTCTCTGTTTGCGCCAGCATGCTGCCGACCTCCCGTACCCTGCGTCTGTCGTTGTACTCCCTGCTGATCGTCGCCGGTGCCGTCCTCGCCGCCTCCCTGGCCATCCGCCACGCCGAACGCCAGGCGCTGGAAGAAGACGCCACCCGCGCCAACCAGCAACTGGCGCTGTACGCCAATTCCCTGCATACCCTGATCGACCGCTACCGTGCCCTGCCCGCCGTGCTGGCGCTGGACCCGGAGTTGCGCGCCGCGCTCGATGGCCCGGTAACGCCTGAGCAACAGGACGCACTGAACCGCAAACTGGAAAAAATCAACGGTGCCGCGCAGTCCTCGACCCTGGAGCTGCTCGACCGCACCGGCCTGGCCGTGGCCGCCAGCAATTGGCGTTTGCCCAGCAGTTACGTCGGCCACAACTACGGTTTTCGCCCCTACTTCAGCCAGACCCGCACCCAGGGCGCCGGGCGCTTTTATGCGGTGGGGGTGACCAGTGGCATTCCCGGTTACTTTCTCTCCAGTGCGGTGACCCGCGACAGCGGCGAGTTCCTCGGCGCCATGGTGGTGAAACTGGAATTCCCGGAGCTGGAGCGCGAATGGCGTCAGGGCAGCGACACGTTGCTGGTCAGCGATGCGCGCGGGATCATCTTCATCGCCAACCAGCCGGGCTGGCGCTATCGCCAATTGAAACCGCTGAGCGACAGCGACCGCGCCGAGCTCAAAGCCACCCGGCAATACGACAAACAACCGCTAACCCCGCTTGAGTATCAAGCGGTGCGACGCTTCGACGACAACAGTGCGCTGACCCGAGTCGACGGCCCCGACGGAACGGCGGATTACCTCTGGGAATCGCTGCCGCTGGCCGCCGAAGGCTGGACGCTGCACCTGTTGCGTCGCCCGCAAATCGCCTTCGAAGACCGCCGCAACGCCGGGCTCGCCGCTGCCGGCGCCTGGTTGACGCTGGTATTTCTGTTGTTGTTCCTTAATCAACGTTGGCGGCTGGCGAAATTGCGTCAGCGCAGCCGTGAAGAACTCGAACAACTGGTAGAAGAACGCACCCGTGACCTGCGCACCGCTCAGGACGGACTGGTGCAATCGGCCAAACTCGCGGCGCTGGGGCAGATGTCCGCAGCGCTGGCCCATGAAATCAATCAGCCGCTGACCGCCCAGCGCATGCAACTTGCTACGCTGAGGTTGCTACTCGATCACGGCCGGGTCGACGACGCCTACAAGGCGCTCAAACCGGTGGACGACATGCTCACGCGCATGGCCGCCCTCACCGGCCACCTGAAAACCTTCGCGCGCAAAAGCCCCAGCGGTTTGCGCGAGCGGCTGGATCTGGCGGCGGTAGTGGATCAGGCCCTGCAATTGCTCGACGCGCGCCTGCGCGATGAGCAGGTCAGCCTGGTGCTGCATCTGACCCGCCCGGCGTGGGTGCGTGGCGATGCGATTCGTCTGGAGCAGGTGCTGATCAACCTGCTGCGCAACGCCCTGGACGCCATGCAGGGCAAAACCTGCAAGCGTCTGGAGATTCGCCTCGAAGCCGATGAACAGCTGTGGCGCCTGAGTGTCATCGACAATGGCGGTGGCATTGCCGAAGAACATTTGAGCCAGGTGTTCGATCCGTTTTTCACCACTAAACCAGTGGGTGATGGCCTGGGCCTGGGGCTGGCCGTGTCCTTTGCCATCGTCCACGAAGCGGGCGGACGCCTGAGCGCCGATAATGGCGAAAAAGGCGCGGTGTTCACCCTGACGTTGCCCATTGATCTGGAGGTAGCTGCCTGATGCTCAATTCGGTGATGGTGGTCGATGACGAAAGCAGCATCCGCAGCGCCGTCGAACAGTGGCTGAGCCTGTCGGGGTTCGAGGTGCAGCTGTTCAGCCGCGCCGATGAGTGCCTGGCGCAACTGCCGAAACACTTCCCCGGGGTGATCCTCAGCGATGTGCGCATGCCTGGCATGAGCGGGCTGGAGCTGCTGGCCGAAGTGCAGCGCCGCGACGCCGATTTGCCGGTGATCCTGCTGACCGGTCACGGTGATGTGCCAATGGCCGTCGAAGCGATGCGCGATGGCGCCTACGATTTCCTCGAAAAACCCTTCAGCCCGGAAACCCTGCTGAGCAGCCTGCGTCGGGCGCTGGACAAGCGCCGGCTGGTGCTGGAAAACCGTGCCCTGCACGAACAGGCCGACAATCGCGCCAAACTCGATGCCACCCTGCTGGGAGTGTCCCGTGGTTTGCAGACGCTGCGCCGGCAAGTGCTGGATCTGGCGACGCTGCCAGTCAATGTGTTGATCCGTGGCGAAACCGGCAGCGGCAAGGAACTGGTTGCCCGCTGCCTGCATGACTTCGGTCCCCGCGCCGACAAACCCTTCGTCGCCTTGAACTGCGCAGCGATTCCCGAGCAGTTGTTCGAGGCCGAAATGTTCGGCCATGAGAGCGGCGCGTTCACCGGCGCCCAGGGCAAGCGCATCGGCAAGCTCGAATACGCCGACGGCGGCACGCTGTTTCTCGATGAAATCGAAAGCATGCCGCTGGCGCAGCAAGTGAAACTGCTGCGGGTGTTGCAAGAACAAAAGCTTGAGCGCTTGGGCTCCAATCAGAGCATCCGCGTGGATTTGCGGATCATCGCCGCGACCAAACCCGACTTGCTGGATGAAGCCCGGGCCGGGCGTTTTCGCGAGGACCTGGCGTATCGCTTGAACGTCGCCGAGCTGCGTCTGCCGCCATTGCGCGATCGGCGTGAAGACATTCCGCTGTTGTTCGAGTTCTTCGCGCAGAGTGCCGCCGAACGTCTTGGCCGTACCTTTCCACCGTTGAGCGGGCCGCAATTGAGCCATCTGCTGAGCCACGACTGGCCGGGCAATGTGCGCGAACTGGCGAACGTCGCCGAACGCCAAGTGCTGGGTCTCGGCGAACCGGAGCCGGTGGGGATCGATCCCGGCCAGTCACTGGCGGCGCAGCAGGAAGCCTTCGAAGCGCATTGCTTGCGCGCGGCACTGACCCGGCACAAAGGCGATGTGAAAGCGGTGCTTGAAGAACTGCAACTGCCGCGCCGTACCTTCAATGAAAAGATGCAGCGGCATGGGTTGAGCCGGGAGATGTTTCTCGGCGAATGACCATTAAGATCAAAAGATCGCAGGCTTCGCCAGCTCCTACGGGTGTACGCCAATCCCATGTAGGAGCTGCCGAAGGCTGCGATCTTTTCGGCGGTTTCCCGCTCACCACCCTCCAATAGATAAGCGGATTTCCGCTCAACAAAACCCGCCATCCCCTCTAAACCGGCCCTCCTCCCCTTGGCACAGCTCCTGCTATAGCCCCTGCAGGCTGCGTTTACACGCGCTCCACAAAAACAATTAAACGAAGGATCCTTCAATGGATAACTCCAACGCCCTGCCCCTTGGGTCGGCTGCCGTGCCGGCTAAAGAAAGAAGCACCGCCAGCCGGATCAAATCGATCTTCAGCGGCTCTGTCGGCAATATGGTCGAGTGGTACGACTGGTACGTCTACGCCGCCTTTTCCCTGTACTTCGCCAAAGTCTTCTTCCCCAAAGGCGACACCACCGCCCAACTGCTCAACACCGCCGCAATCTTCGCCGTGGGCTTTTTGATGCGCCCGATCGGCGGTTGGCTGATGGGCCTCTACGCCGACAAGGCCGGCCGTAAAGCCGCGCTCATGGCGTCGGTCTACCTGATGTGCTTCGGCTCGCTGCTGATCGCCCTGAGCCCAGGCTATGAAACCATCGGTATCGGCGCGCCGATCCTGCTGGTGTTCGCCCGCCTGCTACAAGGTTTGTCGGTGGGTGGTGAGTACGGCACCTCGGCGACGTACCTCAGCGAGATGGCGACCAAGGAACGTCGCGGCTTCTACTCGAGTTTCCAGTACGTGACGCTGATCTCCGGCCAGCTCATCGCCCTGGGTGTGCTGATCGTGCTGCAAAATTTCCTTACCACCGAAGAGCTGTACGCCTGGGGCTGGCGCATTCCGTTCGCCATCGGCGCGCTGTGTGCCGTGGTCGCGTTGTACCTGCGTCGTGGCATGGAAGAAACCGAGTCGTTCACCAAGAAAGAGAAAGCCCGAGAAAGCGCGATGCGCACCTTGCTGCGCCATCCCAAGGAACTGATGACCGTGGTCGGCCTGACCATGGGCGGCACGCTGGCGTTCTACACCTACACCACGTACATGCAGAAATACCTGGTGAACACCGTCGGCATGAGCATTTCCGACTCCACCACGATTTCTGCGGCCACGCTGTTCCTGTTCATGTGCTTGCAACCGATCATTGGCGGGCTGTCGGATAAAGTCGGTCGGCGGCCGATCCTGATTGCCTTCGGTATTCTCGGGACGCTGTTCACCGTACCGATCCTGACCACCCTGCACACCATCCAGAGCTGGTGGGGCGCGTTCTTCCTGATCATGGCGGCGCTGATCATCGTCAGCGGCTACACCTCGATCAACGCGGTGGTCAAAGCCGAACTGTTCCCCACCGAAATCCGCGCCCTGGGCGTTGGCCTGCCGTACGCACTGACCGTGTCGATCTTCGGCGGCACCGCTGAATACATCGCCCTGTGGTTCAAGAGCATCGGCATGGAAACCGGTTACTACTGGTATGTCACGGCGTGCATCGCGGTGTCGTTGCTGGTGTACGTAACCATGAAAGACACCCGCAAGCATTCGCGGATCGAGACCGACTGACAGTTATATTGATAGAGGCTGTACCGTCCTCTTCGCAGGCAAGCCCGTGAAGAGGACGACTCAGTCTCAAGTCAACTCGGCCGCCGTCTGCTTCGCGTACTTGCCCTGCACGTAAGACGCCCCCGCAATCATCACCACCAGAATCCCCGCCAACACCAGCGACGAACCGATGGTGCCGAAATCCAGGCCGCCCTTTGCATGGGGTTTGGTCAGGAAGTCACCCAAGGTTGCGCCGAATGGCCGCGTCAGCACGAACGCCACCCAGAACAGCAGCACCGACGAAATCTTCGTGAAGTATTTCAACAGCACCACCAGCGCAATGGTCGAACCGATCAACAGTGCGCCACCGGTAAAACCCAGGCCCGAGTCGTCGGCCAGGTAATCGCCGAGTGCGGTGCCCAAGGTGTTGGAAAACAGAATCGCCATCCAATAGAACATCTCGCCACGGAAGGTCTGGACCTTGGTGACGTTCAGCGAATCGCCGCTCAAGCGCCAGGCCGCGAAAATCCCCAGCAGAATCGCAATCAGGATCATCGAACCGGTGGCGTAGCCCAATTCAAGGGTGCGGTCCATGAAGTCGGACATGGTGGTGCCAGCGGTGCTGGTCGACAGAATCACGATCCAGTACAGCACCGGCTTGTAGGTTTTGGACATCAACTGCGTGACCAGCGTCAGCACAAAGACGCTGATCAGGATCAGCGAGCTGATGGCGTAACCAACATTAAGGGTCATCGACAACAAATCCCCCGCGGTTTCCCCCAGGGTCGTCGCGCAGATTTTCATCACCCAGAACGCAAGGGTGATCTGAGGAAGCTTATTCATTCAAGGAGAACTCCAGTGTTCGTGACGGTCGTTTCTTCGGGTTATTGACCGGTGCGCAGACTGGCGGTGGAGCAGTGAAAAATAGGTAAGTGCAGGATGAAAATTCTGTCACTCAAGCAAAAGAGCGCGATTAATCGCTGGTTAATGCCCAGCACGCATCCTGCCCCCCGTCGATCAATTCATTGCAATGTGCAAACTGGAGTTACCCATGAAAACCAAACTGATGCTCGCCCTGACCCTCTCCGTGCTGGCGGCCAATACCTTCGCCGCCGATGGTTACGACCGCACCGGTTCCGCCGTCTTCACTGCGCAAAGCAACACCGCTGACGAGAGCCGCACCGACGCGGCCAAAGTCGCTACCGACAGCGTCGATCGCACCGACGCTGCCCGCACCAACTGATCGCTGAACGCACCACACAGCCCGGCTTTGGCCGCAATGCTGTTCACTTGAACGCACTCCCAGTCATGCCTACCTTTGTGGCGAGCGAGCTTGCTCGCGCTGGGCTGCGTAGCGGCCCCAAAAATCTGACAACCATTGCCGATTTTTGTGAGTGCTACGCACTCAAGCGGGAGCAAGCTCCCTCGCCACAGGTTTCTCTGACTCAAGACGCTCTTAAGTGAACGGTATTGCGGCTTTTGCCGGGCTTAGTCATTTCTGGGATCTATTTGCAGTAACAACATCCCGAGCTGGAATTTACCCGATACGGCCTGCACTATTTGCCATCCCGAACGCCCCAGGAATTCACTCCATGCCCGACGATATCCATTTCTACGAACCCGCCAACGGCCACGGCCTGCCCCATGACCCGTTCAACGCCATCGTCGGCCCGCGTCCCATCGGCTGGATTTCCTCCCAGGACGCCAACGGTCGCCTGAATCTAGCGCCCTACAGCTTCTTCAATGCCTTCAACTACATTCCGCCGATCATCGGGTTCTCCAGTGTCGGGCGCAAAGACAGCCTGAACAACATCGAGCAGACCGGCGAGTTCGCCTGGAACCTGGCGACGCGTCCGCTGGCCGAGCAGATGAACCAGAGCTGTGCCATGGTCGGGCCGGAGGTCAACGAGTTCGAACTGTCCGGACTGACCACCGCCGCGTCGAAAATCATTCAGGTGCCACGGGTCGCCGAAAGCCCGGTGTCCTTCGAGTGCAAGGTCACGCAGATCATTCAGTTGCAGCGCGCCAACAAGGAAGTGGTGCCGAGCTGGCTGATTCTCGGCGAAGTGGTCGCCGTGCATATCGCCAAATGGCTGTTGAAGGATGGGGTGTACGACACCGCCGCGGCAGAACCGATTCTGCGCGGCGGCGGGCCAGCGGATTATTTTCAGCTGGGGCCAGAGGCACTGTTCAAGATGTTCCGCCCGGGGGCGGTCAAGTGATTACCAGAGCAGGTCGGCGTCTTCTTTGACGTCTTTGAGGCGGGTCAGCTCTTTGGCCGCGGCCTCGTCGGCTTCATGAGCGGTCTTGAAAGTCTGGCCTTCCAGCACTTTGTGAAAAACCGGGGCACCGGAACCACCGAGGGCTTTGACGGCAATCGCGGCGTGGTAACCGCCCTCGCCCGGTACTACTGCTGAAACGGCTTCGAAGTGTTCAAAGGCTTTACGTGCCATGTCGCGGATCCTGGCTAATGGAGAGTTGCGCCATTAAACCCTCAACCGGCCAGTTTGTGTACCGCTGCCTGGGACTGGCCGAGGGCCTGGGTCGCCGAGACATCCTTGAAGGTATGGAAATCCAGGCTGTTGACCACCATATCCTGCACCAGCTCGGCAAAAATCTGCATCGCCGGGCTACCGAAGTAAGCAGTCATCGCCTGTTGGCTGGCCCAGAAACCGGACACCAGCCACAGCTCGGGATCACATTGCGAGTGCTGCAGGGCGAAGCTCAGGCAACCCGGCGCGTTGCGCGACGGTTCGATCAGGGCGCTCAGGCGCGCACCGAGTTCTGCCGAACGCCCGGCGCGGGCGCGAACGAAGGCCATATGACTGACGGGGATCTGCGTAGACATGTTCAACCCTCCCAGGGAGTCGAGTGGCAGCCGTGGGACGGGCTGCGACAGGATCCAAGATTAGGCGGCGCATCACCGTCACCGTTAGTCGATTTCTGCCGGCTTATTGCACAATCCTGCGCGACTGCAGCAAACGCCTGTAACAATCGGTAAAACCCGTCACGCCACTGTCACACGAGTTTTGTGTAGGAGCTGCCGAAGGCTGCGATCTTTTGACTTCTGTTTTTAAGATCTAGAGATCGCAGCCTTCGGCAGCTCCTACAGGGGGAGGTTTGCGTCAGCCGTTGTCCATCTGCGTCACGTCATGACGGGGCGGCACACGAAGCCCGTGCAGAATCAGGCAAGCTTTTGGCAGGATGTGTCTACCGCTGTCCCTTGCACAAATTTAAGCTCGGCCCATGACCAACACTTCACGGAGGATTCCCTGCATGTCGTCGCTCGATCACTTTCAGGCTCCGCTTCCCGCCGACATGGAGAAACAGCGCGCGGAACTGGCCGACCTGATCCGCCGCAACACGCTGGACGATGGCTCCTACGCCACCGCCGTCGGTTCGCTGTTCATGTCGCGTCACAGCAAATCCCATGATTTCGCCCCGGGGCTGGCCCAACCGGCCCTGTGCATCATGGCCCAGGGGCGCAAGGAAGTTCGGCTGGCGGACGAGCACTTCAATTACGACCCTCTGAATTACCTGGTGGTGTCAGTCTCGATGCCCTTGAGCGGACGGGTGGTGAATGCCTCGCCCGAAGAACCGATTCTCGCCGTTCGGCTGGACATCGACCCGGCGGAAATCACCGCGCTGATTGCTGACGCCGGCCCCATCGGCGTGCCCACACGGCCCACCGGTCGCGGCCTGTATGTCGAGCGGATCGACGCGGCCATGCTCGACGCCGTGCTGCGCCTGGTGCGTTTACTGGACACACCGAAAGACATCGCCATGCTGGCGCCGCTGATTCGCCGGGAGATTCTGTATCGGCTGTTGCGCAGCCAGCAGGGGCATCGGCTGTATGAGATTGCCATCGCCAACAGTCAGAGCCATCGCATCAGCCAGGCGATCAAATGGCTCAACGGCAATTATGAGCAACCGCTGCGCATCGATGATCTGGCGCGGGAAGTGAACCTGAGTGTGTCGACACTGCATCACCGCTTCAAGGCGATGACGGCAATGAGTCCGCTGCAGTATCAGAAACAGCTGCGCCTGCAAGAAGCACGACGGTTGATGCTGGCCGAAGGGCTGGAAGCGTCGGCGGCGGGGTATCGGGTGGGGTATGAAAGCCCTTCGCAGTTCAGCCGCGAGTACAGCCGATTGTTCGGGGCACCGCCGCTGCGGGATTTGGCGCGGTTGCGGTTGACCGTGTAATCAAATTCACACACACCCCGTAGGAGCTGCCGAAGGCTGCTCCTACGGGGTGATGGCGTTGTTTAGGCGCTCAGTACTCGGCACGCCTCAGCCGGCAAGGTCACCGACACCGGATTGCCAATGCTCAACCCAACGTCCTGGCACGGCGTGCTCAACGCGGTAAACGACACCCCGGAACATTCGACGGTGGTTTCAATCGTAGCGCCAATATCTCGCACAAACGTCACCTTGCCGAGCAAGCGATTCCCCGCCGTGGCCTGCGGTTGCGACAGTTGCAGGTCTTCGGGACGAATCAGCATTTTCACCTTCTCCCCCACCACAATGCTGCTGCAGATCGGCACTTGCAGCGCATCGCCACCCGGCAGGCTGACCTTGCCGTTGCCCAACGCCGTGGCCGGGAAAATATTGCCCGAACCGATAAAGTCCGCGACGAACTCATTGGCCGGATGCCGATAGATTTCAATCGGCGTGCCCACCTGCTGCACCCGATGCTCACCCAGCACCACCACGATGTCGGCCATGGTCATGGCTTCACGCTGATCGTGGGTGACCATGATGGTGGTGATGTTCAAACGCTGTTGCAGCTGACGGATTTCCACCTGCATCGACTCGCGCAGCTTGGCGTCCAGCGCCGACAGCGGTTCGTCGAGCAGGAGAATTTTCGGGTGGTTGGCAATCGCCCGGGCAATCGCCACTCGCTGACGCTGACCGCCGGAGAGTTTTGCCACCGGGCGATCGATCATTTCCTGCAGTTGAATCAGCTCAAGCAACTCCACCACCCGCGCCTGCTGGTCAGCCTTGCTGACCCCACGCAGTTTCAGCGGATAGGCAATGTTCTCCCCCACCGTCATGTGCGGAAACAGCGCCAGCGATTGAAACACCATGCCGAAATTACGCTGATGCGCAGGCGTATGGCCGATGTCTTCACCGTCCAGGCGAATCTCGCCGCCGGTCAGGGTTTCGAGCCCGGCGATCATCCGCAACAAAGTGGTTTTGCCGCAGCCCGACGGGCCGAGGAAACACACCAGTTTGCCCTCGGGCAAATGCAGGT
Organism: Pseudomonas sp. B21-019; assembly: GCF_024749225.1. Lineage (NCBI taxonomy): Bacteria > Pseudomonadati > Pseudomonadota > Gammaproteobacteria > Pseudomonadales > Pseudomonadaceae > Pseudomonas > Pseudomonas sp. B21-019. The sequence goes on along the minus strand of NZ_CP087193.1, from coordinate 1,305,112 downwards.
TTACATCCTTTACCGCGCAGGCCGAGCCGTAATGTTTCTCGACGTTTTCCAGAATCAGACCAGTCATTTGAATCACCTCAAGAAATCAGAACGAAACGCCGCCTTCGCCAACCAACTTTTCCAGCGCCCAAATGAGCACGAAGTCGATCAGCACGATCAGCACGGCAAACGAGAAAACGGTAGGGTCGAGCGATGACACGGTGCGGCTGTACATCCAGATCGGCACGGTCATGACGTCGATGGTGTAGAGGAAATAGGTCACGGTGAATTCGTTGAACGAGACGATGAACGCCAGCAGCATGCCCGCCAGAATCCCCGACTTCATCAAGGGCACCACCACATCGACAATCGCCCGCAGCGGTGAAGCACCGAGCATTTGCGCGGCCTCTTCGACTTCGCTGCCGATGGAGAGCATCGCCGCGGTGCAGTTTTTCACCACGAATGGCAGCGCCAGAATCACGTGGGCAATCACCAGCCGCGAAGTGGTGATCTGGAACGGCAGGCTGTCGAACACCAACAGCAAGGCCAGGCCCAACACCACCATCGGAAACACCAGCGGCAGCGACATCAATTGCAGCGCCACGGCCTTGCCACGGAACTCGCAACGGGTCAGCGCGTAAGCCGCCGGCACCGCGATGATCGTGGCGAAGATCATGGTCAGGCAGGCCACCAGCAAACTGGTGCTCATGGCCTTGCCCAGGCTCAGCACGTCGCTGGCGTCCGGCGAGACGAAGGTGTGCCAGGCGGCCTTGTACCATTGCAGGCTGTAGCTGCTGGGCGGAAAGTCGAGGTTCGACGCGCCGCTGAACGACATGACGATCATGGTCAGGATCGGCAGTACCGCCAGCAGCAAAATGAAGCCCGAGAGGATGCCGGCGAACTTGCCGGTATCGCCCGGCAACAACGACTGACGCTTCTTGATCAAGGTGCTCATTGGGAAGCCTCCAGCATGCGCCGACGACGGCCAGTGATGTATTCGGACAAGGTCATGATTGCCAGGGTGGTGATGATCAACACCACGCCGGCGGCGGACGCGGCGGGCCAGTTCATCAGCGGGGCGATCTGGTCATGGACCATCACCGCCAGCATCGGCACGCGCCGACCGCCGAGCAGCAAAGGCACCACGAAGCTGCTGGCGTTGTAGGCGAACACCAGCGTCGCGCCGGTGATGATCCCCGGAAAGCTCATCGGCAACACCACTTGGCGAAACACCTGCAGGCGACTGGCGCCCAGGGTGGCAGCGGCTTCTTCGTAAGTGCGGGCGACACCGCGCATGGCGCTGGCAATCGGCAGCACGGCCAACGGGAACGCGGTTTGCACCAGGCCCATCAATACGCCGTTCTGGTTGTACAGCAGCATGATCGGCCGCTTGATCAGGCCCAGGCCCATCAGCGCCTGATTGAGCATCCCGCCCGGGCCGAGAATCACCAGCCAGCCGTAGCTTTGCAGTAACAGGTTGACCAGCAACGGCAGCAGCACCGCCGCAAGGAAAATCCGCCGCACAAACGGTGAGGTCAGCCGCGACATGGTGTAGGCCACCGGGATCGCCAGCAGCACCGCGATCACCGCACTGATCAGCGCCAGGCGCAAGGTCAGCAGCAAGGATTTGAGGTAGTACGGTTCCAGCAATTGCGCGTAACTGGCCAGGCTGAAGCCGGACCACTCCGCACCTTTGGTGCCCACGCTCATGCGCAGCACCAGGAGGCTGGCGGCAATCAGCACGCCGAGAAACAGCATCGACGGCGAGAGGAAAAACCACGCACGCACTGTCGGTGAGACACCCCGATTAGCGCGCGTGGGTGCGACGCTTACCGGATGGGTCAGAGGTTGGTGTTCCATAGCAAGGGTCTCGTCAATGGAAAGCAGCTGGCAAACACAGCCCTCAAGACCGCCGTGAATCCTGTGGGAGCGGGCTTTGTGGCGAGGGGGCTTGCCCCCGTTCGACTGCGAAGCAGTCGTAAACCATCTCATGCGGTACACCTGATGCACCGCGATGACAGGATTCAGGGCCGCTTCGCGCCCCAACGGGGGCAAGCCCCCTCGCCACAAAAGCCCGCTCCCACATTTGATTTGCGGTGCTCTCAGGGCTTGTGTTCGCCACTCGATCAGGAAGAAAAGATTTCCGTGTAACGACGAATCCATTGGTCATGCACGGTGGCCAGGAAGGCGTTGTCGTGCATGATCGCCTTCTCGGCAATCTGCTCCGGCGTAAGGATGTACGGGCTCTTGCGGGCTTCGGCGGAGATGATCGCCTTGGCGTTGACCGGGCCGTTGTAGATGTCTTCGGCCATCTTGCCCTGCACCAGCGGGTCCAGAGAGTGGTTGATGAAGGCGTAGGCCAGGTCGGTATCGCCCGGACGGTTTTTCGGCATCACCGAGAGCATCAGGTCGGTGTAGAAACCTTCCTTCATGCCGAACGTGGCGCCCAGACCGTAGGCCGGGTCGCGGATCTGTTTGGGGAAAAACGCCGGTGCGTACAAGCCGCCCATGTCCAGGGACCCGGTGCGGAACAGCTCGGCGATCTGGTTCGGGTTTTCACCCAGGGTCACCACGCGGCTCTTGAGCTCGGCGAGTTTCTTGAAGCCTGGCTCGATGTTGTGTTCGTCACCACCGGCCAGTTTGGCGGCGATGATGATCAGGTCCATGGCCTCGGTCCAGTTCGGCGGCGGCAGGAAAATGTTCGGCGCCAGGTCGGCGTCCCACATCGCGGCGTAGCTGTCCGGAGCTTCTTTCTGGGTACGGGTGCTGTAGACCAGGCTGTTGCACCACAGCAGGTAACCGATACCGTGGCCGTTGGCGCCGGTGCGGTATTTCTCCGGTACATCCACCAGGTTGGGGATGCGGTTGAGGTCGGGTTTTTCCAGCAGGTTGGCGGCGGCCAGACCCTCGGCGCCGACGCCGGCCAGGGTGATGATGTCGTACTGCGGACGATCACCGCCGGCCTTGAGTTTGGCGACCATTTCCGAGGTGCTGCCGGTGCGGTCAGCAATGACCTTGCAGCCGTACTTGTCTTCGAAGGTGGCCGCGATGTTGCGCAGTGCTGCCAGGCCAGTGTCATCGGACCAGGTCAGCAGGCGCAGGGTCTTTCCTGCAAAGCGCGTGTCGCTGGCGTTGGCCTTGATGAACGGCATGCTCATGGCTGCCGCGGCAACCGAGGCCACGCCCACGGTTTTGATGAATTGACGTCTGTTCAGATCGTGCTCGCCCATGAAGGACTCCCTTTGTTTTTTTAAGTATGAGGTTGGTCGCAACCGTTGCATCCGCGCGGCCAGTTCGGCTTGAAGTCCCCGGTTTCAAAGGACTTGAGCTTGACCGGCGGGTTCATCCTGAGGTCGTGCAAAACACCTGACTATCGATAAAAACTCATTGAAGCCATGACGCTGGCGCATGCCTCATCAAGAGGCATGCGCTCACTGTTTTCGTGCTGTCAGACGGCCCGAATCACGTGTTTGATTTCCTGAAACGCCTGCAAACCCCACGGCCCCAATTCGCGGCCGATGCTGCTCTGTTTGTAGCCACCCCAGGCGGTCTGCGGGAAGATCACTTGCGGTGCGTTGATCCACACAAGCCCCGCCTGCAAAGCGTTGGCGACCCGATCGGCGGCCTCGCTGTCGCGCGTGACCACACTGGCGACCAGACCGAACAGGCTGTCGTTGGCCAAGGCAATCGCCTCGGCTTCAGAGCTGAAACTGCGCACGCAGATCACCGGGCCGAAAATCTCTTCGCACCACAACGCACTGTCGAGGGGCGCGTCGATGAAAACGGTCGGCTGCAAAAAGTAGCCGCGCGACAGGTCTGCCGGACGATTGCCGCCGCAGATCAGCTTCGCGCCAGCGCTCAAACCGCGATCGATGTGGCCCAGCACTCGCTGGTATTGCGCCTGATTGACCAGTGCGCCCATCTCCACGTTCGGGTCGAACGGGTCGGCCACGCGGATGGCTTCGGCACGGGCCTTCAATCGCGCAACAAATTCATCCGCCAACTCATCGGCGACGAGCACGCGACTGGTCGCGGAACACATCTGCCCGGCGTTGAAGAAACCGCCGCCACAGGCCACTTCCACAGCCAGTTCGATGTCGGCATCGGCGAGCACCAGCAGCGAGGATTTACCGCCCAGCTCCAGGCTCACGCCTTTCACGGTTTCCGCTGCCCGCTGCATCACCTGCACGCCCACCGCGTTGCTGCCGGTGAAGGAAATCTTGGCGATGCGCGGGTCAGCCGACAGCGGTGCGCCAACGGCAAGGCCGGTGCCGCAGACCAAGTTGAACACACCGTTTGGCACACCGGCTTCGGCAATGATCGTCGCCAGTTCCAGCTCCGGCAGCGGCGTCACTTCAGACGGTTTGAGCACCACGCAGCAACCGGCGGCCAGGGCCGGGGCGAGTTTCCAGGCGGTGGTGACCATCGGGAAATTCCACGGCACGATCAGCCCCACCACACCGCACGGTTCGCGGCGCAAACGGGCGCTGAAATCGTCGCTCGGCAGTTCCACTTTGCTGTCTTGCCTGGCATCGAGCCCTTCGGCCAGCCCGGCGTAATACTCGAAGGTGGCGATCACGTCGTCGACGTCGATGGCCGCTTCGAACAGCGGTTTGCCGTTGTTGCTCGACTGCAACTTCATCAACTGTTCGCGCCCGGCCTGCACGCCCGCGGCGATTCTGCGCAGGATCGCCCCGCGCTCGGCACCGGTGGTTTTCGACCATTGCTTGAAAGCGTTGGCTGCAGCGGTGACGGCCTGATCGACAGCCTGTGCATCGCCGCCGTTAACGGTGGTCAGCAGGGCTTCGGTCGCCGGGTTGATCACACGCAGATGTTCGTTGCCAGCGGACCATTGGCCATCGATGAACAGGCCGTCGAGGGTCGTCGGAAAGGTCATGGGAGCACTCATTGCGACACCGCCTTCATCCACTGGGTCTGGTCGATTTCAATCAGGGTCGGGCCCTGACGATCGGTGGCCAGGCGCAACGCATCACGCAATCCGTCAACACTGCTGACCGCTTCAGCCGCGCAGCCCAGGGCCTTGGCCACACCGATGAAATCGGGGGTGTAGATGTCCACGCCCACCGGCTCGATGGCGCGGTTGACCATGTATTTCTTGATCTCTTCGTAGCCCTGGTTATTCCACAGCAACACGATCACCGGCGTACGCGCTTCCACCGCGCTGGCCAATTCCGGCAGGGTGAATTGCAGGCCGCCGTCGCCGATCAGGCACACCACCGGAGGGCGCGTGCCGCCTTCGACGCTGCCACCGAGCCAGGCGCCAATCGCCGCCGGCAAGGCGTAACCGAGGGTGCCGTAACCGGTGGACGAGTTGAACCAGCGACGCGGACGCTCCGGGTTGAAGGTCAGGTTGCCGGTGTACACCGGTTGGGTCGAATCGCCGACGAACACCGCGTTCGGTAATTCGTACAGCACGGTTTCCAGGAAGCGGGTCTGGGCCAAGGTCGGGGCGTCCCAGGTCGCGGCGAGCTCTTCTCGCAAGCGAGCGGCGCGCACCTGGCCCCAGTCGTTGCGGCGCTCGGCCAGCGACTTGTGGGACAGCGCACTCAGCAGGGCCTGGGCGGCATTGCGCGAGTCGGCCACCAACGCCACCTTCGGCGGGTAATTACGCACGGTCTGGTCTGGGTCGATGTCCACGCGCAGCAGCACGCCCGGGATTTCGAAGCCGCCGGCGAAGGTGATGTCGTAATCGGTTTCGGCCAGTTCGGTGCCGATGGCCAGCACCACGTCGGCCTCGGCCACCAGCGCACGGGTGGCCACCAGGCTTTGGGTCGAACCGATCAGCAGCGGATGGCTGGATTCGAGCATGCCTTTGGCATTGATGGTCAAGGCCACTGGCGCATCCAGCAGCTCGGCCAGTTCAGTCAGCTCGGCCGCCGCATCGATGGCGCCGCCACCCGCGAGAATCAATGGGCGTTTGGCACCGGCCAGCAGGTCGGTCATGCGGCTGATCACGCTGGGCGAGGCACCGGCACGATCGATGTTCACCGGCTCGCTGGCGAGCAAGTCATCGGCCTCTTCGACCAGCACGTCCAACGGGATTTCGATGTGCACCGGACGCGGGCGACCGGCTTGGAACAGCGCGAAGGCCCGCGCCAATACGCCTGGCAGTTCCGCCGCCGACATCAAGGTATGGGAGAACGCCGCCACGCCGCCGACCAGTGCGCTCTGGTTCGGCAGCTCATGCAGCTTGCCGCGCCCGCCGCCCAATTGGCTGCGCGATTGCACGCTGGAGATCACCAGCATCGGGATCGAGTCGGCGTAAGCCTGGCCCATGGCGGTGGTGATGTTGGTCATGCCGGGGCCGGTGATGATGAAGCACACACCCGGTTTGCCGCTGGTGCGGGCATAACCGTCGGCCATGAAACCGGCGCCCTGTTCGTGACGTGGAGTGACGTGGTTGATGCTCGAACGGGCCAGTCCGCGATACAGCTCCACGGTATGCACCCCGGGAATGCCGAACACCTGCTCGACCCCGTAATCTTCGAGTAACTTGACCAATACTTCGCCGCACGTCGCCATGTGTTTGCCCTTTTTGTTCGTTTGAGACGCCGGGCCTGCGCAGTGTTTATGATGGATTGGCAGGCCCGGGAATGGCCTCATTGGAACGGGCGACACATAGCCGCAACAATGGATAAAAAGTCATACTAGCCATGTCCTCACGTCATACCTTGGATCCCAATGAAACGACTGCCTCCCCTGCCGGCGCTGCACACTTTTCTGATCACCGCGCAGTGCTGCAACTTCACCCGGGCCGCCGAACAGCTGCACATCACCCAAGGCGCGGTGAGCCGGCAGATCGCCGGGCTGGAAGATCATCTGGGTTATGAACTGTTCATTCGCCAGGCGCGGGGCTTGAGCCTGACCGCCGAAGGACGTGAGTGGTTGCCACGGGTGCAGCAGATTTTCGGCCTGATCGACGAGGCGGTGGAGCAGATCGGCGAGAAGCGCGAAACCTTGCAACTCAAGGCGCCGACCTGTGTGATGCGCTGGCTGTTGCCGCGCCTGTTGCAGTGGCAAAAGGAACGCCCGGATGTGCCGGTGGAATTGACCACCACGGTGAAACACGGCGTGGATTTTCATCGCGAGCAATTCGATGCGGCGGTGATGTATGGCGCGCCGCCGGAGAGCTCACTGGCCTCCCATCATTTGTTCGATGAGCAACTGACGCCTGTGTGTTCCCGACCGATGCTTGAAGGGCCACAGGCCTTGCAGACACCGGCAGACCTGCAACAGCACTTGTTGCTGCATCCAACCCGGGATGAGCGGGACTGGAAAGCCTGGTTGAAAGCGGCGGATATTCATCTGAGCAATGTCGGCAAGGGCCAGCACTTCGAAACCCTGGACCTGGCGATGTCGATGGCGTCCCAGGGGACGGGCGTGGCGATTGGCGATTGGTCGTTGATCGGCGATGACCTGAGCGCCGGGCGGCTGGTCATGCCCTTTGATTTGAAGGTGAAAACCGGGTTGGCGTATTACCTGGTGTTCCCCGAGAAACCTGCGCCTTCGCCGAAGTTGCGCGAATTGATGGGGTGGTTGGTGGAGCAGGCGCAGGCACGCTGAACCGCAATCGCCCTGTAGCAGCTGGCGCAGCCTGCGTTCGGCTGCGCAGCAGTCGTAAACCCTGTATCCACGGTTATTCTGACACACCGCAGTGTATGGTTTTGCGACTGCTGCGCAGCCGAACGCAGGCTGCGCCAGCTGCTACAAGGGATGTGGTGTTGCGAAGTTAATACCCGACCGTAAACCGCTGGCGGGAATGCTTTGGTGTTTCCACTTCATCCAGCAACGCGATCGCGTAATCGGCAAAGGTAATCCAGCTGCGACCCTGCGCACTCACCAGCAAGTCATCCTTGCCGACTCGAAACGTGCCCGTACGCTCACCTTCGACAAACTCCGCCGACGGCGACAGGAAGGTCCAGTCCAGGTCCTTTTCCTGACGCAAGGTATTCAAGAACTCGGCACCGGCGCTGGCCTCGGCCTTGTACTCCGGCGGAAAACCTTCGCTGTCGATCACCCGGCTGCCGCCCGGCAACAACAACGAACCGGCACCGCCCACCACCAGCAGACGCTTGACCCCGGCCTGCTTCACCGGCTCGATGACGGCGCTGGCGGGGATGGTGGAGAAATGTGCAGCACTGATTACAGCATCATGGCCAGCGACGGCGGCTTGCAAAGCGGCAGCATCGAGCACGTCGACGTTTTTGCTGACGACTCCTGCACGCTGGCCGATTTTCGAGGTATCGCGGGCGATGGCGGTGACGCTGTGACCGCGACGCAGGGCTTCTTCCAACAGTTGGCTACCGGCACGACCGGTGGCACCGATGATTGCGATTTTGCTCATGACGTTCTCCAGTTGGCTTGGGTGAATCTGTACAGGTGTGACTCAGTTTTTTTGTGGCGAGGGGGCTTGCCCCCGTTCGGCTGCGAAGCAGTCGTAAAACCTGTGCATACGGTGCGGCTGAAAGAATGTAGGGGAGTGCTTCGCACTCCAACGGGGGCAAGCCCCCTCGCCACAAAAAGCCCCCCCTCGCCACAAAAGTTGTACTCAGCGGATTACCACTTCATCTCGCCCTTGGCGACTTTGGCGCTCAGCTCGAGCGAGCTTTCTTCGCCCAGGGTCGGGTAGCGTTTTTTCATCGCGCCGATCAGTTCGGCTGAATCTTTCGCCTTGGCGGTTTCTTCGTCGAAAGCCTTGATGTAATCGGCGGTGAACTGCACAGCCGCCAGAGAGCGAGCGCTCTCGCCCAGGTAGTGACCCGGCACGATGGTGTTCGGCTTCAAGGCTTCGATCGTGTGCAACGTCGTCAGCCAATCGGCATGGGACTGCGCAGTTTGGGTGTCAGCCATCCACACATGAATGTTTTCGGCGACAACCACGCCACCGACCACTGCCTTGATCGACGGAATCCACACAAAGCTGCGATCCGGCTGCTTGCCATCCAGGCCGAGCACCTGCAGTTTCTGCCCTTCCAGCATCAGGCTATCGCCCTTGAGCACGTGCGGCACGATGGTTTTGTTCGGCACATCGGCGCCCATTTTCGGACCCCAGAACGCCAGTTTGCCGTCGACAGTTTTCTTGATGTGATCAACGGTCGGTCGCGAGGCCAATACTTTGGCCTTCGGGAACGCTTGGGTGATGGTGTCGAGGCCGAAGTAGTAATCCGGGTCACCGTGGCTGATGTAGATGGTGGTCAGTTGTTTGCCGCTGGCGCGGATTTTTTCCACCACCTGTTCGGCCTGGGATTTGCCGAATTGCGCGTCCACCAGAATCGCTTCTTTCTCGCCGCTGACCAGTACCGAGGTCACCGGGAAAATCGCGTTGGTGCCAGGGTTGTAGACGTCCAGGGTCAGGGTCGACGCCGCAGCGGCGTGGGCCGCGAAGCCCAGTGTGGCGGTTGCCAGAAGAATGCGTTTGATTGAAGTGAAGCCGATCATCTGTTGCTCCGTTGTCCGAATGCCGTGCTTGGCGATAGGACAGAGCTTAGTTGCCTGGTTCGATACAAAAAATGCGATGCTTGAACATAGTTTGTTTCTGAAAGCGGGCAAATCATGGATCGTCTACAAGCAATGCGAGTGTTCGTTACGGTGGTGGATCTGGGCAGCCAATCGGCCGCCGCCGATCACCTTGACCTGTCGCGGCCGGTGGTTTCACGGTATCTGGCGGAGCTGGAAGATTGGGTCGGCGCACGTCTGATGCACCGCACCACGCGCAAATTGAGCCTGACCGCTGCCGGCAGTGAAATCCTGCCCCGGTGCCGGCAGATGCTCGATTTATCCAGCGACATGCAAGCCGCCGTCAGCGAGCCGGACGACGCACCGCGCGGCCTGCTGCGAATCAGCGTCAGCACCTCGTTCGGCCAGGCGCAACTGGCCGATGCCATGGCCGCCTACGTCAAACGTTACCCCGGTGTAAGTATCGATCTGCAAATGCTCGACCGCACGGTGAACCTGGTGGATGAGCGCATCGACCTGGCCATCCGCACCAGCAACGACCTGGACCCGAACCTGATCGCCCGGCGGCTGACGGTCTGCCGCTCGGTGATCTGCGCCTCCCCCGCTTACCTGCGCGAGCACCCGGCGCCGCAACGGGTCGAAGACCTGAGCCTGCACAATTGCCTGACTCACTCTTACTTTGGCAAAAGCCTCTGGCATTTCGAGCAGGATGGCGAACCGGTCTCGGTGCCGGTGCAGGGCAACATCAGCGCCAACGAAGCCAGCACGCTGTTGCGCGCGGCGATGGCCGGGGCCGGCGTGGCGATGCTGCCCAGTTACCAGGCCGGCGTGCATATCCACAGCGGCGAACTGATCCGCCTGCTGCCCCAGGCCGAGCCCCGGCAGATGAACATCTATGCGGTGTATGCCTCACGCAAGCACATGCCGGTGGCGTTGCGCAGCATGCTGGATTTTCTGGTGCTCAGATTCCCCGAAGAACCGGCGTGGGATGTGGGCCTTTAACCGGAGCGAATGTGGGGCGGTTTTGATGGCAACTCACCGGCGCTGACCTATGCTCAAAACAGTACCCAAGGGTATTCGTTCAGAGGTCAACGCCATGAACATCAAAACAAGAAGATACCTCGCTATTTTCATCACTTGCGCGGCGACGCTGGCGCTGTATGGCACGGCCGCCTGGCGTGTCGAACAGTTGCGAAAAGTGCCCCGTGACTTCGCGAGCTGCAACTTCGAGCGCTGCATCCCCCACAGCGCAAGCCTCAACGCCCTCCGCTGACGAACACCCTGTGGCGAGGGGGCTTGCCCCCGTTCGGCTGCGCAGCAGTCGTAATTCGGTGAATGCGGTGTTCTCATTGAAATGTTGGGGCCGCTTCGCGACCCAACGGGGGCAAGCCCCCTCGCCACAGGGTTCAGGCCTCGTTGTCCTGATCGGCCTTCAAACGGTCGCGGAAGGCCTTTGGCGAGATCCCCACCCGACGTCGGAACAAGCGTGTGAAGTTGGTCGGATCGGAAAACCCCAGCACATCGGACATTTCATAAATGGTCATGCTGGTGTAGGTCAGCAAGCGCTTGGCCTCCAGCAACTGACGCTCGTGCATGATCTGCAACGCCGGTTGCCCCGCCAGTTCACGGCACGTGCCGTTGAGGTGGGACACGGAAATCCCCAGCCGATGGGCCAGATCCTCGACCTTGACGTGCTGGCGATAGGTCTCCTCCACCAGCTGGATAAAACCGTTGAGGTATTCCCGGGCACGCTGCGGACGCTGATTGGCAGCACGGCGCTGGATCACCTGACGGCTGACCCACACCATGATCACGCTGACCAGCGAATGCATGAGCATTTCCCGCGCCGGTTGATGGCCGGTGTATTCGCTTTGCAGCGCTGAAAACAGGCTGTTGAGGTACTCGCTGTCCTTGCCCGCCGGGTAGCTTTCGGCTTGGGCCAGGGCATTTACCGAATTGCCCAACTGCGCCTGAAGATGGGCGACCAGCGGCGCGGCCAGGGTGACGACGAACCCTTCGACGTCCTCGGAAAACCGATAACCATGCACCGATAACGGCGGCAGAATGATGATTGCCGGCTCAGCCAATTGTGAGCGTTTCCCTTCGATCTCAAGCTCTGCCTGACCTTTGAAGACGAAGAGCAACTGACACAAATCAGCGTGGCGATGGGGTTTTATTTCCCATTGATGTTCGCGGCTGCGTTTTGAAATGGTTTCGCAGTGAAGCAAATCGGGGGTCGGCCAATCCAGGCTTTCACCGTAGAGTTTGAACACCGGAATCGATGGCAGGGCGGGCTTGTTCATCACTTCAATCCAGGCCTCGAAGGTAACGGGGCGATAATCGCACCGATTGGCAGAATGTACAGGTATCGGCTCAGTTTTCACCTTCAATTGACAGACCCGCAAGTGAAAAATGCAAGCACTCGATCCATAAAAATCATCCACCGGCCTTGGTCGCGCGGAGCTTGCGAGTCATAAAAACAATGAAAACATTAAAAACCCAAGTCGCCATCATCGGCGCCGGCCCCTCTGGTTTACTACTCGGCCAATTGCTGCATAACGCCGGCATCGACACCCTGATTCTCGAACGTCAGACCCCGGATTATGTGCTGGGGCGCATCCGTGCCGGTGTGCTCGAACAAGGCATGGTAGAGCTGTTGCGTCAGGCCGGGGTGGGCCAGCGCATGGACGCCGAAGGGCTGGTCCACACAGGCTTCGAACTGGCCCTTGACGGGCGCCGGGTGCACATCGATCTGCAGGCGCTCACTGGCGGCAATACCGTGATGGTGTATGGCCAGACCGAGGTCACTCGCGACCTGATGGCCGCTCGTCGGGACGCTGGCGCGCAGACCATTTATGCAGCCGGCAACGTCGTCCCCCACGGCATGAAAACCGCTGAACCCTTTGTCACCTTCGACAAGGACGGCGAAACGTATCGACTCGATTGTGACTACATCGCCGGTTGCGACGGTTTCCATGGCGTGGCGCGGCAGTCGATCCCTGCCGACTGCCTGAAGGTGTTCGAGCGGGTGTATCCGTTCGGCTGGCTGGGGATTCTCGCCGACACCCCGCCGGTTCACGAGGAGTTGGTCTACGCGCGGCATGAACGGGGCTTTGCGTTGTGCAGCATGCGTTCGCCGACGCGCACCCGTTATTACCTTCAGGTACCGGCCCAGGATCAGGTCGATGACTGGTCCGACCAACGCTTCTGGGACGAACTCAAATCCCGTCTGCCGGCCGCCCTCGCCGATGTGCTGGTGACCGGCCCGTCGATCGAGAAAAGCATTGCGCCGCTGCGCAGTTTCGTGGTCGAGCCGATGCAGTACGGGCGGATGTTCCTGGTCGGCGACGCCGCGCACATCGTCCCGCCCACCGGGGCCAAAGGCTTGAACCTGGCGGCCAGTGATGTCAGTACATTGTTCAATATTCTGCTGAAGGTTTACCGCGAAGGCCGTGTTGATTTGCTGGAGAAGTATTCCGAAATCTGCCTGCGGCGGGTGTGGAAAGCCGAACGGTTTTCCTGGTGGATGACCTCGATGTTGCATCGCTTCGACGAGCACGACGCGTTCAGTCAGCGCATCAGCGAATCGGAACTGGCCTATTTCGTTGACTCCGAGGCGGGCCGAAAAACCATCGCGGAAAACTACGTCGGCCTTCCATACGAGGCTATCGAATAGGCTCCTATCGACTTACACTGGCGAGCACTCCCGCTCGCCTTGCCTCTTGCGGGTCCATCACTGCCCGCAGGTTTTACCGTGACCAATCTCAACCGGCCTGAAACGCCCAAACCGGCCATTCGCAGCGTGCTGATCGCCCTGATGCTGGCGATCTTTCTGGGTGCGCTGGACCAGACCATCGTCGCTGTGTCGATGCCGGCGATTTCCGCGCAGTTCAAGGACGTCAGCCTGCTGGCCTGGGTCATTTCCGGCTACATGGTGGCGATGACCGTGGCGGTGCCGATCTACGGCAAGCTCGGCGATCTGTATGGCCGCCGCCGGTTGATGCTGTTCGGCATGGGCTTGTTCACCCTGGCTTCATTGTTCTGTGGCATGGCGCAAAGCATGGAGCAATTGGTACTGGCGCGGATCTTTCAAGGCATCGGCGCCGGCGGAATGATTTCGGTGAGCCAGGCGATCATCGGCGACATCGTTCCACCGCGCGAACGCGGTCGTTATCAGGGCTACTTCAGCAGCATGTACGCGGTGGCCAGCGTGGCCGGCCCGGTACTCGGTGGCTACATGACCGAATACCTGTCCTGGCGCTGGGTATTCCTGATCAACCTGCCGTTGGGCCTGGGAGCCTGGTGGGTGGCTTATCGCACGCTGGTAGGGCTGCCGGTACCGCAGCGCAAGCCGATCATCGACTACCTTGGTACGTTGCTGATGATCATTGGCCTGACAGCGTTGTTGCTGGGCATCACTCAGGTTGGCCAGGGGCATTCGTGGCGCAGTCCCGAAGTGGCGGGTTTGCTCGGTTGTGCGGTGGTGGCGCTGGCGGTGTTCGTCTGGCATGAACGGCGGGCGAGGGAACCGTTGCTGCCGATGCATTTGTTCGCCAACCGCAATGCGATCCTTTGCTGGTGTACGATTTTCTTCACCAGTTTCCAAGCGATTTCCCTGATCGTGCTGATGCCGCTGCGCTTCCAGAGCGTCACCGGCGCCGGGGCCGACAGTGCGGCACTGCACCTGTTGCCGCTGGCCATGGGCTTGCCGATAGGCGCCTATTTCGCCGGGCGCCGGACCTCGGTGACCGGTCGTTACAAACCGATGATTTTGACCGGTGCCCTGCTCATGCCATTCTCGATTCTGGGGATGGCATTCAGTGCGCCGCAGGCGTTTCTGCTCAGTAGCCTGTTCATGTTGCTCAGCGGCATCGCCAGCGGCATGCAGTTCCCGACGTCGTTGGTGGGCACGCAAAACTCGGTGGAGCAACGGGACATTGGCGTTGCCACCAGCACCACCAATCTGTTCCGCGCGCTGGGCGGTGCCGTGGGCGTGGCGTTGATGTCGGCGCTGTTGCTGGCGTTGTTGCAGGACTCCAGCTTCGCGCACCTGGCCGGCTCGTCGCTGATCGCCGAGGGCCGTTCGGGGAATGTCTTGCTCGATGGTTTGAACGCCGCGCCGGGGGATGCGCAAAACGCCTTGCGCGCCGAGTTGCTGCTGACCTTCAGGCATTTGCTGATAGTCAGCGCGACGGTGTCGCTGCTGGGGCTCGCGGCGGCGATTGCCATGCCGAACAGGGTGTTGCGCGGGCGGGAGGACAAGGTTCGGTAGAAAGACCGAGTCGCCTGCATTCGCGAGCAAACCCTGTGGCCAGTGTAGTGAGAGGGATTATCTGTGGTGGGCGGATTATCTGTGGCGAGGGGGCTTGCCCCCGTTCGGCTGCGCAGCAGTCGCAAATCAGGCACCACGGACTATCTGAAAAGCCGTGGTGAATGGATATGGGGCGGCTACGCCACCCAACGGGGGCAAGCCCCCTCGCCACAAGCAAGCTCCCTCGCCACAAAAGTCCCACTCCACAGGCCCACTCCACACAACATCACTGCATCGGGCTATTGAGTCCGGGCGTGCAGCTGTTGTTGCAGGTTCTGGATCTGCGCCTGCAAGGTGTTGATGTTGCGGGTGACCTGGCCGCGGAAGGCATCGAACTCGGCGGTATTGTTGCCACCTTGCGCTGCGGCCGGGCGGTTGTCCTGTTGGCTTTTGAGCACGATCATGTCTTGCTCCAGGCGCTCGACGGCGGCGCTCGGGTTACCTTGCCGCTTCAGCGCAGCGATGTCGGCGCCAAGGCTTTTGAGTTGGGCGTCGACCTTGCTGGTATCGGCCGGTGCGCTCTTCAACGCGGCCAGTTCGCCGCTCAAGGCTTTGACCTGGGCCTGCAACTGGGCATTGGCGGCTTGTTGTTCGCTGGCCTGCGTGGTCATTTGCGCCAGGCGCTTGTCCAGATCGGAGGTCTGGCCGAGCACGCCTTGCTGCTGTTTGCTCTGATCCTGGAGTTTGCTTTCCAGCTGTTTGCTCTGGTCCTGGAGCTTGCCTTCCAGTTGTTTTATTTGCAGCTTCAACGCTTCACTGCCGGTGTTGACCGTGGACTGGCTGGCCACGACCTTGCCGGAAATGTCCTGCAAGCGCCCCGCCGCTTCCTCACTGATGCGCGCGAAACTTTCCTGGGTCGCCACCAGTTGTTGTTCCATCAGCGAAATCTGCTGAAAACTCCACCAGGCAAGGCCGGCGAAGGCAAAGAACAACGCGCCGACCAACGCCCACAGCGGGCCGGTGCTCGGGCTTTTGACCTTGACTACCGGTGTGGTGCGCGAATGCACGGAAGTGCGCGCGGTGGTCGGAAAATCATCGTCGTCGAGGCTGTCGGCACGCAGGCTCGGTACATCGTCGAAGTCGTCGTTGGCATCGTTACGCATGGACATTGAGTCAACCTTTGTAAAACGCGGTGATGGCTTGATGCGGCGAAGTATAACCCTCGCTGCCGCACCGGTTGACCCTGAACCCCGAACTCGGTTCAGTAGGGGGCAGCCCTTATGTGTCAGCGAATGTCCTGAGCCTTCCACCAGGCGCAAAATTCATCGAGGGCGGTCCAGAGGCTGACTTTCGGATCGTAGTCCAGATAATGCCGGGCGCGACTGATGTCCAGGGTGAAATTTTTGTTCATTACCTGCATGCCCAGTCGCGACAGGGTCGGCTCCGGACGCCCCGGCCACAACTTGCAAACACCCTCGTTGAGCGCGGCAAGGCTGTAGGCCAAGCCGTAGGAACGGTAACGGGTCACCTGTGGGACATCCATTTTGCGCATCACGTAATTGACCACATCCCACAACGGCACCGGCGCTCCGTTGCTGATGTTGTAGGCCTTGCCCAAGGCCGAACCGCTGGCCAGCAAGCTGCTGAACAACGCCTCATTGAGATTTTGCACACTGGTGAAGTCAACCTTGTTCAGGCCATTGCCGATAATCGCCAACCGCCCTTTGCGCTGCATCTTCAGCAACCTGGGGAAAATGCTCATGTCGCCTGCGCCCGTCACGAAACGCGGGCGCAGGGCCAGGGTTTCGAGGCCGAACTCCTGCGCACCGAAAACTTTTTGCTCGGCCAGGTATTTGGTTGCGGCGTAAGGATGCTTGAAGCGCTTGGGCACCTGGTCTTCGGTCAACCCCAGATGATCGCGACCATCGAAGTAAATCGATGGCGACGACAAGTGCACCAGGCGCCGCACCCGTTGTTTCAGGCAGGCCTCGACCACGTTCTCGGTGACCTCGACGTTGCCTTGATGGAAGTCCTGATAGCGCCCCCACAAACCGACAGCGCCGGCGCAATGGACCACGGCTTCGACGTCGGAACACAGGTCGCGCGCCAGTTGCGGGTCGCTCAAGTCGCCCTGGATGAACTCGGCACCACGGCGCACCAAATGCTCGACGCTCTCGGCCCGGCGACCGTTGACCCGCACATCCAGGCCCTGCTCCAGGGCAAAACGCGCAAAGCGTCCGCCAATGAAGCCGCTTGCGCCGGTGACCAGAATCTTCATGTATTGCTCCGAATATTTCGTTTTGCGTTTTGCGTTTTGCATATTGCGTAGGGCGTGAGGTCTTGACGCCAGCCGTCAGTCCAACGGCACCAGCCATTGCTTCGACGAGCGCACCAATTGATCGGTGAGTAACCCCAACAGCTGACCGCCATTACGCCAATGATGCCAGTACAGCGGCACATCGATCGGCTTATCTGGCAAAAGCTCCACCAATTGGCCGCGCGCCAGTTGTTCGCGCACCTGCAATTCAGGCACCAGGCCCCAGCCAAGCCCTGCTTCCGTGAGACGAAGAAACCCTTCAGAAGACGGGCATAAATGGTGTTCGAAACCGCCATTCACGCCAACTGACGCAAGGTATCGATGCTGCAGGAAATCGTCCGGACCAAACACCAGGGCTGGCGTTTTGGCCAACTGATCGGCGCGCACGCCTTCAGGGAAATGCCGGGCAATGAATGCCGGGCTGGCCAACGCACGGTAGCGCATCGCCCCCAACAGCACGCTGCGCGCACCGGCCACCGGCCGCTCACTGGCGCACAGACACCCCGCCACTTCGCCTGCACGCATGCGTTTGAGGCCGACGGTCTGGTCTTCCACCACCAGGTCGAGCAACAGATGCTCCTGCGCGCAAAAATCCCCCACCGCCGCAGCCCACCAGGTGGCCAGGCTGTCAGCGTTCAGCGCGATACGCAGGCGTTCCGGCAGGCCTTCTTCGTCCAGCGCCGGCACCAGGCTTTGCAGATCGCGCTCCAGCAACCGCACCTGCTGCACATGGTTGAGCAATCGCCGGCCGATCTCCGTCGGGGCCGGAGGCGTGACCCGCACCAACACCGGTTGGCCGACCCGCGCCTCGAGCAGTTTGATGCGCTGGGAGATGGCCGATTGGGACAAGCCCAAGACCTGCGCGGCGCGTTCGAATCCGGCCTGCTCGATCACGGCGGCGAGCGCGGACAGTAATTTGTAGTCGAACATCAGTTTTCCTAATGAGCGATCAGCACTATTGGTTTTTCTTATACAACTTCCCACCGGAGAATGGCCAGCAAGAACTTTGAACAAGGATCACCGACATGGCTGGCGAAACCTCATTGGCAACCCTGTTGCGCAGCATGAGCCCGCAACTCAACGACGGCGAATACGTGTTCTGCACGTTGCCCGACGGCAAGCTGCCCGCAGGCCTTGAGATTGTCGGCAGCTTCCGCGAACAGGAAGGGCTGACAGTGATTCTGCAACGTTCCCACGCCGAGAAGGCCGGTTTCAGCTTCGACTACATCGCTGCCTGGATCACCTTGAACGTGCACTCAGCCCTTGAAGCCGTCGGCCTGACCGCCGCGTTCGCCACGGCACTGGGCCGGGTCGGCATCAGTTGCAACGTGATTGCCGGCTACTACCACGACCATTTGTTCGTCGGCCAGGCCGATGCCGAACGCGCCCTGCAGGTACTGCGGGATCTGGCGGCCAACGCGGAGTAAAAATCTTATGTGGCAAAGCTATGTGAACGGCCTGTTGGTGGCCGCCGGGCTGATCATGGCGATCGGCACTCAGAATGCGTTTGTGTTGGCGCAGAGCCTTCGACGTGAACATCACCTGCCGGTGGCGGCGCTCTGCGTAACCTGCGATGCGTTGCTGGTAGCCGCCGGGGTGTTCGGCCTGGCGACGTTGCTGGCGCAGAACCCGACTCTGTTGGCCATCGCTCGTTGGGGTGGCGCGGCGTTTCTGCTGTGGTATGGCAGCCTGGCGCTACGGCGGGCGTGCTCGAAACAGAGCCTGCAATACGGCGAGAACCAGACCGTGCGCTCATTGCGGGCGGTGCTGCTCAGCGCTTTGGCGGTGACCTTGCTCAACCCGCACGTCTACCTGGACACCGTGTTGCTGATCGGCTCCCTCGGCGCACAACAAACCGAGCCCGGTGCTTATGTCGTGGGTGCGGCCAGTGCATCGTTGCTGTGGTTTTTTACCCTGGCCCTCGGCGCAGCATGGTTGGCACCGTGGTTGGCACGCCCCAGTACCTGGCGAATCCTTGACCTGTTGGTCGCCGTGATGATGTTCACCGTAGCGATTCAACTGGTCATCGCCGGGTGATTTATTCCAAATGGCTCTGGAACCTCTATTCCACACAGTTGTTGCGTGGTTATGCCGCACCCCCGGTGCTATGATCCGATCCCTGCGCCGCAAAGAGTACAAACTCCCCGGCGCATGTCTGGCCGCCCGTGATCGGCCTTGCGCTCACCGCAACTGACCTGATTAGGAGAATTATCATGGCTTTCGAATTGCCGCCGCTGCCTTACGCGCACAATGCCCTGCAGCCGCACATTTCAGAGGAAACTCTGCAATACCACCACGACAAGCACCACAACACCTATGTCGTGAACCTGAACAACCTGGTGCCAGGCACCGAGTTCGAAGGCAAGACCCTGGAAGAAATCGTCAAGACTTCCTCGGGCGGTATCTTCAACAACGCCGCTCAGGTCTGGAACCACACTTTCTACTGGAACTGCCTGGCACCAAACGCCGGCGGTCAACCAACCGGCGCTCTGGCTGATGCCATCAACGCTGCTTTCGGTTCGTTCGACAAGTTCAAGGAAGAGTTCAGCAAAACGTCCATCGGCACCTTCGGTTCCGGTTGGGGCTGGCTGGTGAAAAAGGCTGACGGTTCCCTGGCCCTGGCCAGCACCATCGGCGCCGGCAACCCGCTGACCAGCGGCGACACCCCGCTGCTGACCTGCGACGTCTGGGAACACGCTTACTACATCGACTACCGCAACCTTCGTCCGAAGTACGTCGAAGCGTTCTGGAACCTGGTCAACTGGAAATTCGTGGCTGAGCAGTTCGAAGGCAAAACCTTCACCGCCTAAGCTTCGCGCCAGTCAAGAAACCCGGCTTTTATGCCGGGTTTTTTTATGCCATCGAAAATCCGTACATGGGTGGTGTGCTTTCCCACAACACGAGCCGCATTCGCCCTCTTGCCCCCACAGCACAGCGGTCTAACATCAACACAAGGAAAAATTGCCTCAACCTCCTCAAGTTGAAGGCCTCGACAACCGACACAGTGTTAATAGGGCAAATACTCCAAACAGCAGCATATCGGCCAAGCTACCGGCAATATCCCCCGGGCTGGATTGTCCCTTTGACTGCCATCACGGGATTGCCAATACTCATGGCAACTTGACGCTACCCGCACGGAACAAGGAATAACCCTTTGAAGCTGGAACTCAAGAACAGCTTGTCGGTGAAGTTACTCCGGGTCGTGCTCCTGTCGGCATTGATCGTCGGCGTGGTCTTGAGCTGCGCACAGATTGTTTTCGATGCCTATAAAACACGTCAGGCGGTTGCCAACGATGCCCAGCGCATCCTCGACATGTTCCGCGATCCCTCCACTCAGGCGGTCTACAGCCTGGATCGGGAAATGGGCATGCAGGTGATCGAAGGCCTGTTCCAGGATGACGCCGTGCGCATGGCCTCCATCGGCCACCCCCACGAAGCCATGCTCGCGCAAAAATCCCGCGAGCTTCAGCAGTCCCACAGCCGCTGGCTGACTGACCTGATCCTCGGCCAGGAACGCACGTTCACCACCCAACTGGTGGGTCGCGGTCCCTACAGCGAGTACTACGGCGACCTGAGCATTACCCTCGACACCGCCACCTACGGCCAGAGCTTCATCGTCAGTTCGGTGATCATCTTCATCTCTGGCGTCTTGCGCGCCCTGGCCATGAGCCTGGTGTTGTATCTGGTTTACCACTGGCTGCTGACCAAACCATTGTCGCGGATCATCGAACATCTGACTGAGATCAACCCGGACCGGCCCAGCGCCCACAAGATCCCACAGCTCAAGGGTCATGAAAGAAACGAGCTGGGGGTCTGGATCAATACCGCCAACCAACTGCTCGAATCCATCGAGCGCAACACTCACCTGCGCCATGAAGCGGAAAACAGCCTGCTGCGCATGGCCCAGTACGATTTTCTCACCGGTCTGCCGAACCGCCAGCAATTGCAGCAACAGCTGGACAAGATCCTTGTCGACGCCGGCAAATTGCAGCGTCGGGTCGCGGTGTTGTGTGTCGGGCTCGATGACTTCAAAGGCGTCAACGAACAGTTCAGCTACCAGACCGGCGACCAGCTGCTGCTGGCCCTGGCCGATCGCCTGCGGGCTCACAGCGGCCGCCTCGGCGCCCTCGCCCGCTTGGGTGGCGACCAGTTCGCGCTGGTCCAGGCCGACATCGAACAACCCTACGAAGCCGCCGAACTGGCCCAAAGCATTCTCGATGATCTGGAAGCGGCGTTCGCCCTCGATCATCAGGAAATCCGCCTGCGCGCCACCATCGGCATCACCCTGTTCCCCGAGGACGGTGACAGCACCGAGAAGCTGCTGCAAAAAGCCGAGCAGACCATGACCCTGGCCAAGACGCGCTCGCGCAACCGCTACCAGTTCTATATCGCCAGCGTCGACACGGAAATGCGTCGACGCCGCGAGCTGGAAAAAGACCTGCGTGACGCCTTGATCCGCGACCAGTTCTACCTCGTCTACCAGCCGCAGATCAGCTACCGCGATCATCGCGTGGTGGGTGTCGAGGCGTTGATTCGCTGGCAGCATCCCGAGCATGGGCTGGTGCCGCCGGACCTGTTCATCCCGCTGGCCGAGCAGAACGGCACCATCATCGCCATTGGCGAATGGGTGCTGGACCAGGCCTGCAAACAACTGCGCGAGTGGCACGATCAGGGCTTCGTCGACCTGCGCATGGCGGTGAACCTGTCCACTGTGCAATTGCACCACGCCGAGTTGCCGCGGGTGGTCAATAACCTGCTGCAGATCTACCGACTGCCACCGCGCAGCCTGGAGCTGGAAGTCACCGAAACCGGCCTGATGGAAGACATCAGCACCGCCGCCCAGCACTTGCTGAGCCTGCGTCGCTCCGGCGCGCTGATCGCCATCGACGACTTCGGCACCGGTTATTCGTCATTGAGTTATCTGAAAAGCCTGCCGCTGGACAAGATCAAGATCGACAAGAGCTTCGTTCAGGACCTGCTCGATGACGACGACGACGCGACCATCGTCCGGGCCATCATCCAGCTGGGCAAAAGCCTGGGCATGCAGGTGATTGCCGAAGGCGTGGAAACCGCCGAACAAGAGGCCTACATCATCTCCGAAGGCTGCCACGAAGGTCAGGGCTATCACTACAGCAAACCGCTGCCGGCGCGGGAATTGAGCGTCTACCTCAAGCAGGCCCAGCGCAGTAACGCGGCCATTTTGTAAAAAGATCGCAGCCTCGTTTCACTCGACAGCTCCTACAGTGAAACGAGGCTGCGATCTTTTGATGCGCCCCACATCTTTGCGTGAATAAGAAATATTTACAGGTACAACCCTTTACACAGAATGCGAAAGATTTGCATTATGTCGCACTTTTGCGCGCCGCCCGTGCGCGCCCACTCCATCACCGAAGCAGGATGTTCGCCATGATTCGTATGCCTCTGGCCACCGCCAGTCTGCTGGCCATCGCTATTTCCCTCGCTGGTTGCGGCGAAGGCAAAGACAAGGCTGCCGCTCCACAAGCGCCGACCCCGGCTGCCAGCACCACTGCCCCGGCTGCACCTGCTGCCACAGCTAAAGTCGACGAAGCCGCCGCCAAGGCTGTGGTCGCGCACTACGCCGACATGGTCTTTGCCGTTTACAGCGATGCCGAATCCACCGCGAAAACCCTGCAAACCGCCGTCGACGCGTTCCTCGCCAAGCCGGACGCCGACACCCTCAAAGCCGCCAGGGCTGCCTGGGTCGCGGCCCGCGTGCCTTACCTGCAGAGCGAAGTGTTCCGCTTCGGCAACACCATCATCGACGACTGGGAAGGCCAGGTGAACTCCTGGCCACTGGACGAAGGCCTGATCGACTACGTCGACAAATCCTACGAACACGCACTGGGTAACCCGGGCGCCACCGCCAACATCATCGCCAACACCCAGATTCAGATTGGCGAAGACAAGGTCGACGTGAAAGACATCACCCCGGAAAAACTCGCCAGCCTGAACGAGCTGGGCGGTTCCGAGGCCAACGTCGCCACCGGTTACCACGCCATCGAATTCCTGCTCTGGGGCCAGGACCTGAACGGCACCGGCCCTGGCGCCGGCAACCGTCCAGCCTCCGACTACCTGGAAGGCAAAGGCGCTACCGGCGGTCACAACGATCGTCGTCGCGCTTACCTGAAATCCGTGACTCAGCTGCTGGTCAACGACCTGGAAGAAATGGTCGGTAACTGGAAGCCGAACGTGGCCGACAACTACCGCGCCACCCTGGAAGCGGAACCGGCTGAATCCGGCCTGCGCAAAATGCTGTTCGGCATGGGCAGCCTGTCCTTGGGCGAACTGGCGGGCGAGCGCATGAAGGTTTCCCTGGAAGCCAACTCCCCGGAAGACGAACAGGATTGCTTCAGCGACAACACCCACAACTCGCACTTCTACGATGCCAAAGGCATTCGTAACGTGTACCTGGGCGAATACACCCGTGTCGACGGCACCAAAATGACCGGCGCCAGCCTGTCGTCCCTGGTGGCCAAGGCCGACCCGGCTGCCGATGCCGCGCTGAAAGCCGACCTGGCTGCGACCGAAGCCAAGATCCAGATCATGGTCGATCACGCCAACAAGGGTGAGCACTACGACCAACTGATCGCTGCCGGCAACACCGCTGGCAATCAGATCGTGCGCGACGCCATCGCCTCGCTGGTCAAGCAGACCGGTTCGATCGAAGCCGCTGCCGGCAAACTGGGCATCAGCGACCTGAACCCGGACAACGCTGATCACGAGTTCTGATCAACGCTGGCTGAGCGAATACAAAGGCGACTTTCGGGTCGCCTTTTTCATGCCTGTCTTTTGGGTGATGCTGATGGCCTCATCGCGGGCAAGCCACGCTCCCACGGGGTCAGCGCAAAACCCTGTGGGAGCGTGGCTTGCCCGCGATGGGGGCGACGCGGTCTGACGTCAAACCCTGCCTCACATCAAGCAAACGATAATTCCTCTTATTCAAACTCCCCTGCCCTGTTAGACTTTGCGCCCTTGTTTTGCTCGTCTTGCAGGATGTCCGATGCCCTCGCTGCCTCTTCGCTTGTCTGCACTGTTGCTGGCCCTGGGCCTGAGTGCCTGCGATGACGCCCCGCGTTTTACCCAGGCCGAACCCGGTGAAGCCCGGTCCGGTGGCAGCGCGACAGTACGCAAGACCGATCAGAACGCATTCTCCCTGCCCTCCGCCAATCTGCCGCCGTCACGGCGCGTCGACTTCAGCGTCGGTAATAGCTTCTTTCGCAGCCCCTGGGTGATCGCGCCGTCAACCACCACCGCCCGCGATGGCCTCGGCCCGCTGTTCAACACCAACGGCTGCCAGAACTGCCACATCAAGGACGGGCGCGGTCACCCACCGACGCCCGATGCGCCGAATGCGGTGTCGATGCTGGTACGCCTGTCGATTCCCAATGCGCCGGCCTACGCCAAAGTCATCGAGCAAATGGGCGTGGTGCCAGAGCCGGTCTACGGCGGCCAGTTCCAGGACATGTCGGTGCCCGGCGTTGCCCCGGAAGGCAAAGTGCGCGTCGATTACACGCCGGTCCCGGTACGCTTCAAGGACGGCAGCGAAATCGAGTTGCGCAAGCCGACCTTGCAGATGACCCAACTCGGCTACGGCCCGATGCACCCCGACACGCGTTTCTCGGCACGCATTGCACCGCCGATGATTGGCCTGGGCTTGCTTGAAGCGATTCCCGACGAAGCTATCCTGGCCAATGCCGAGGCCCAGGCCCGGGAGAAAAACGGCATCGCCGGGCGACCGAACCGGGTCTGGGACGACGCGCAGCAGAAGACTGTTCTCGGACGATTTGGCTGGAAAGCCGGGCAACCGAACCTCAATCAACAGAATGCTCACGCGTTCTCTGGTGACATGGGCCTCACGACCAGCCTGAAACCCGTTGATGACTGCACTGACGCACAAATCGCTTGCAAGCAGGCACCCAACGGCAATGGCCCCGATGGCGAGCCGGAAGTCAGCGACAACATTTTGCGCCTGGTGCTGTTCTACAGCCGTAACCTCGCCGTGCCGGCCCGTCGCGATGTTGGCGCACCTGAGGTGCTGGCCGGCAAGAATCTGTTTTTCCAGGCCGGATGCCAGTCCTGTCACACCCCTCAATACACCACCGCCGCCAACGCCGCGGAACCTGAATTGGCCAATCAAGTGATTCGCCCTTACAGCGATCTGCTGCTGCACGACATGGGCGACGGTCTGGCCGACAACCGTACCGAGTTCCAGGCCAGTGGCCGCGACTGGCGGACGCCGCCGTTGTGGGGCATCGGCCTGACGCAGACGGTCAGCGGCCACACCCAGTTCTTGCATGACGGCCGCGCCCGCAACCTGCTCGAAGCCGTGCTCTGGCATGGCGGCGAGGCAAAAGCGGCGCAGCAACAGGTTTTGTCTTTCAACGCCGAGCAGCGCGCGGCGTTGCTGGCGTTTTTGAATTCCCTTTAATACGTATTCCTTCAGCGGGAGCCCGACATGTTCCGTCCCAAATTGTTGTTCACCAGCCTTGCCGCCCTCGCCCTGGGCGCCTGTTCGCCCCAGGATCCGCAAGCGGTCACCTCGGCGGCCATCGCCAAGCAAGTGATCCTGCCGAGCTACAGTCGTTGGGTGGAAGCCGACCGGCAATTGGCGGTCAGCGCCCTGGCGTTCTGCCAAGGCAAGGAAACCCTGGACACCG
Organism: Pseudomonas sp. B21-019; assembly: GCF_024749225.1. NCBI lineage: Bacteria > Pseudomonadati > Pseudomonadota > Gammaproteobacteria > Pseudomonadales > Pseudomonadaceae > Pseudomonas > Pseudomonas sp. B21-019. The sequence continues at coordinate 1,279,410 of NZ_CP087193.1, read as the reverse complement.
CCCGCTCCGACTTCCTGCACGCGCAGAAAGCCTGGGCCGAGTTGCAACCGCTGTTGATCGGGCCGCTGGCCGAGGGCAACCGTTCGTGGCAGGTGCAGTTCTGGCCGGACAAGAAAAACCTCGTGGGTCGTCAGGTCGAGCAACTGGTCACTGCGCAGCCGCAGATCGATGCCGCCGCCCTGGCCAAGTCCAGTGTCGTGGTGCAAGGGCTGTCGGCCTATGAATACATCCTGTTCGACAGCAAGATCGACATGGCTGACAGCGCTCAGAAAGCCAAATACTGCCCGCTGCTGACCGCCATTGGCGAGCGTCAGAAGCAACTGGCCGAAGAGATCCTGTCGCGCTGGAACACCAACGACGGCATGCTCGCGCAGATGAGCAAATTCCCCAACCAGCGCTACGCCGACTCCCACGAAGCGATCGCCGATCTGCTGCGTGTGCAAGTGACTGCGCTGGACACCCTGAAGAAAAAACTCGGCACGCCGATGGGCCGTCAGAGCAAGGGTACGCCACAGCCATTCCAGGCCGATGCCTGGCGCAGCCAATCGTCGCTCAAAGGCATGGAAGCAAGCCTGACTGCTGCGCAAACCGTCTGGGTGGGTGTCGACAACAAAGGCCTGCGCGGTCTGTTGCCGAGCGAGCAAAAACCGTTGGCCGACAAGATCGACGCGGCCTACGCAGCATCTCTGAAACTGCTTGCCGGCAACCAGCGCTCGCTGACCGACATGCTCACCGACGATGCCGGTCGCCAGCAGCTCAACGACATCTATGACAGCCTCAACGTTGTCCACCGCTTGCACGAAGGCGAACTGGCCAAGGCGCTGGGCATCCAATTGGGCTTCAACGCCAACGACGGCGACTGATGAGGGCAAGTGCCATGCTGCGACGCCAGGCTCTGACGTTAGGGAGTTTGCTGCTGGGTGCGGTGACACTGGGCGGCTGGACGCTGTTCAAGCAAAAGGACAAAAGCCCGCTGCTGCTCTCGGCGCGGGACGATGGTGACGGCAAGCACTATGCCGTCGGTTATCGGCTGGACGGCACTCGGGTGTTTGCGACCCAGGTCGGTCAGCGCTGCCATGACATCATCAACCACCCGACATTGCCGATTGCGCTATTCGTCGCTCGGCGTCCGGGCACCGAGAGCTACCTGATCGACCTGCGCGACGGCACGCTATTGCAAACCGTGGTGTCGCAGCCGAATCGGCACTTCTACGGTCACGCAGTGATTCACCGGAGCGGCGACTGGTTGTACGCCACCGAAAACGACACCTCCGATCCGGGCCGAGGTCTGCTCGGTGTGTATAAATTCGAAGGTGAGCGACTGGTGCACAGCGGCGAAATTTCCACCCACGGCGTCGGCCCGCATCAGGTGTCGTGGATGCCCGATGGCGAGACGCTGGTGGTGGCCAACGGCGGCATTCGTACCGAGGCCGAAAGCCGGGTCGAGATGAACCTCAATGCCATGGAACCGAGCCTGGTGCTGATGAAGCGCGACGGCACACTGTTGAGCAAGGAAACACTGGCTCAACAGATGAACAGCGTGCGGCATTTGGGTATCGCCAGTGACGGCACCATCGTCGCCGGTCAGCAGTTCATGGGCGATGCTCACGAGTCCTCGGAGCTACTGGCGATCAAGCGTCCCGGCCAACCGTTCGTGGCGTTCCCGGTGCCCGAGCATCAGTTGCAGGCTATGGGGCATTACACCGCCAGCGTGGCCGTGCACAGCGAACTGCGCCTCGTCGCCCTGACCGCGCCGCGGGGCAACCGCTTTTTTATCTGGGACCTGGACAGCGGTGAAGTACGCCTGGATGCACCGCTTCCCGATTGCGCCGGTGTCGGGGCCGTGGCCGACGGTTTTGTCGTGACCTCGGGTCAAGGCCGTTGCCGGTTCTACGATTGCCGCCAGACAAACCTTGTTGCAAAACCTCTGGAATTGCCTGCGGGGCTCTGGGACAACCACCTTCACCTGATCTGAACACGCAACCTGTAGCAGCTGGCGCAGCCTGCGTTCGACTGCGCAGCAGTCGTGAAATCAGACACCGAGTTGTATCAGACAAACCGCGGTGTCTGGATTACGACTGCTGCGCAGCCGAACGCAGCCTTCGGCAGCTGCTACAGTTGGAATCCCCTTCGCAGTGGGAGTAATGTTTGCGCCTGTCTCACCTGATTTTCTCCAAGGAAATGGAAATATGCTGCGCCGCCGCATGCTGATCATGTTGGGTGTTGTCCTGCTAATCGTGCTGGTCTTGGCCGGTTACAAAGCCTTCTCCATCTATACGATGATGAAGGGCTTCTCTGTGCCGAAACCACCGATCAGTGTCGCCGTGGCCACCGCCACCGAACGTCCGTGGCAAAGCCGTTTGCCAACGGTCGGCACCGTTACGGCGCTGCAAGGGGTCGATCTGAGCCTGGAGGTCGACGGCACCGTCAAGGAAGTTCAGTTCGAGTCGGGACAGAAGGTCAAGGTCGGTCAGCCGCTGCTGCAACTCGACAGCGCCGTGGAAACCGCCCTGTTGGCAACCGCCCAGGCCGACCTGGGACTGGCGCAACTGGATTACGGTCGCGGTAGCCAACTGGTGGGCAGCCGGGCTATTTCCAAAGGCGAGTTCGACCGACTCTCGGCGGTATTGCAAAAGAGCCGGGCCACGGTCAATCAGCTCAAGGCGGCGCTGGAGAAAAAACGAATCCTCGCACCGTTCAGCGGGACCATCGGTATTCGTCGGGTAGACGTCGGCGACTACGTGGCCAGCGGCACGATGATCGCCACCCTGCAAGACCTCAGCAGCCTCTACGTTGACTTCTTTGTACCCGAGCAGGACGTGCCGAAGATCACCCTCGGCCAATCGGTACAGGTCATTGTCTCGGCCTACCCGACGGAGACTTTCCCCGGCACCGTCAGCGCCATCAACCCGAAGGTAGAAAGCAGCACCCGCAACGTGCTGGTGCGCGCGACCCTGGCCAACCCCGATGGCAAACTCCTGCCGGGGATGTTCGCCAGCCTGCAAGTAATGTTGCCCGACCCGCAGCCGCACATCGTCGTGCCTGAGAGCGCGATCACCTACACCCTTTATGGCAACTCGCTGTACGTCGTCGCGCAGAAAAAGGCCGAAGACGGCAGCCTCGAAAAAGACGACAAGGGCGAGCCGGTTCTGATCGCCGAACGACGCTTTGTCGAAACCGGCGAGCGCCGCGACGGGATGGTCATGATCATCAAAGGCTTGCAGAACGGCGAAAAAGTGGTCACCGGCGGCCAGATGAAACTGGACCACGGCGCGCACATCGCCATCAGCGACGACAAGACCCTAGCCGAGAAGAGCAGTCAGCCGCGCGCTGACTGATCAAGGAATCCCCATGGCTTTTACCGATCCGTTCATCCGCCGTCCGGTGCTCGCCACCGTGGTCAGCCTGTTGATTGTACTGCTGGGCTTCCAGGCCTGGAGCAAGTTGCCGCTGCGCCAATACCCGCAAATGGAAAACGCTCTGATCACGGTGACCACCGCTTATCCCGGGGCCAACGCCGAAACCATTCAGGGTTACATCACCCAACCGATGCAGCAGAGCCTGGCCAGCGCCGAGGGCATCGACTACATGACCTCGGTCAGTCGCCAGAACTTCTCGGTGATCTCGATCTACGCGCGCATTGGCTCCAACACCGACCGCCTGTTCACCGAACTGCTGGCCAAGGCCAACGAGGTCAAGAACCAGCTGCCCCAGGACGCCGAGGACCCGGTGCTGAGCAAGGAAGCCGCCGGCGCCTCGGCGCTGATGTACATCAGTTTCTTCAGCAACGAGCTGAGTAACCCGCAGATCACCGACTACCTGTCCCGGGTTATCCAGCCGAAACTGGCGACCCTGCCGGGCATGGCCGAAGCCGAGATTCTCGGCAACCAGGTGTTCGCCATGCGCCTGTGGCTGGACCCGGTGAAGCTCGCCGGTTTCGGCCTGAGCGCCAGCGATGTGACCAACGCCGTGCGCCAGTACAACTTCCTCTCCGCCGCCGGCGAAGTGAAAGGCGAGTACGTGGTCACCAGCATCAACGCCAACACCGAACTCAAATCCGCCGAGGCCTTTGGCGCGATCCCGCTCAAGGTCAGCGGCGACAGTCGTGTGCTGCTGCGGGACGTGGCACGGGTCGAGATGGGCGCGGAAAACTACAACTCCGTCAGTTCCTTCGGCGGCACGCCCTCGGTGTACATCGGCATCAAGGCCACACCTGGCGCCAACCCGCTGGACGTGATCAAGGAAGTGCGCAAGATCATGCCGGACCTGGAGGCCCAGCTGCCGCCGAACCTCAAAGGCGAAATCGCCTACGACGCCACGCTGTTCATCCAGGCCTCCATCGATGAAGTGTTGAAAACCCTGTTTGAAGCAGTGCTGATCGTGATCGTGGTGGTGTTCCTGTTCCTCGGCGCCCTGCGTTCGGTGGTGATCCCGGTGGTCACCATTCCGCTGTCGATGATCGGCGTGATGTTCTTCATGCAGATGATGGGCTACTCGATCAACCTGCTGACCTTGCTGGCGATGGTATTGGCCATCGGGCTGGTGGTGGACGACGCCATTGTGGTGGTGGAAAACATCCACCGCCACATCGAAGAAGGCAAGACGCCACTAGATGCGGCCATCGAGGGTGCCCGGGAAATCGCCATGCCGGTGGTGTCGATGACCATTACTCTGGCGGCGGTTTATGCGCCGATCGGTTTCCTGACCGGCCTGACGGGGGCGCTGTTCAAGGAGTTCGCCCTGACCCTGGCCGGGGCGGTAGTGATCTCCGGCATTGTCGCCCTGACCCTGTCGCCGATGATGTGCGCCTTGTTGCTGCGCCACGATGAAAACCCCAGCGGCCTGGCCCATCGCCTGGACGTGATCTTCGAAGGCCTCAAGCGCCGCTACCAGAGCGTGCTTCACGGCACCCTCAACACCCGGCCGGTAGTGCTGGTGTTTGCGGTGATCGTGCTGTGCCTGATTCCGGTGTTGCTCAAGTTCACCAAGTCGGAACTGGCGCCGGACGAAGACCAGGGCGTGATCTTCATGATGGCCAACTCCCCGCAGACGGCCAACCTCGACTACCTGAACGCCTACACAGACGAGTTCGTCGCGATATTCAAGGCGTTCCCCGAGTACTACTCCTCGTTCCAGATCAACGGCTTCAACGGCGTGCAATCAGGGATCGGCGGCTTCCTGCTCAAACCCTGGAACGAACGCCACCGGACCCAGATGCAGATCCTGCCCGAGGTCCAGAGCAAGCTGGAAAGCATTCCCGGGCTGCAAATCTTCGGCTTCAACCTGCCGTCCCTGCCGGGCACCGGCGAAGGCTTGCCGTTTCAATTCGTGATCAACTCGGCCAATACCTACGAATCGTTGTTGGAGGTGACGGACCGGGTGAAAAAAAGGGCGATGGAATCCGGCAAATTCGCTTTCGTCGACGTCGACCTGGCTTTCGACAAACCCGAAGTGGTGGTGGATATCGATCGCGCCAAGGCCGCGCAGATGGGTGTGTCCATGCAGGACCTGGGCGGGACGCTGGCGACGTTGCTGGGTGAGGCGGAAATCAACCGGTTCACCATCGAAGGTCGCAGCTACAAAGTCATCGCTCAGGTGGAACGGCCCTACCGCGATAACCCTGACTGGCTGAACCATTATTACGTCAGGAACACCAAGGGCGAACTGCTGCCCCTGTCGACCCTGATCACCGTGACCGACCGCGCGCGGCCGCGTCAGTTGAACCAGTTCCAGCAACTCAACTCGGCGATTCTTTCCGGGGTTCCGCTGGTCAGCATGGGGGAAGCCATCGACACCGTGCGCCAAATCGCCCGGGAAGAGGCACCGACGGGTTACGCCGTCGACTATGCCGGTGTCTCACGGCAATACGTTCAAGAAGGCAGCGCGCTGTGGGTCACCTTCGCCCTGGCCTTGGCTATCATCTTCCTGGTGCTGGCGGCCCAGTTCGAAAGCTTCCGCGATCCGCTGGTGATCCTGGTGACTGTGCCGCTGTCGATCTGTGGCGCATTGATCCCGTTGTTCCTCGGCTGGTCGAGCATGAACATCTATACCCAGGTGGGGCTGGTGACGTTGATCGGACTGATCAGCAAGCATGGGATCCTGATCGTCGAGTTCGCCAACCAGTTACGCAAGGAGAAAGGCCTGACACCTCGCGAAGCGGTGGAGGAAGCGGCGGCCATTCGCCTGCGCCCGGTATTGATGACCACGGCGGCAATGGTGTTCGGCATGGTGCCGTTGATCATCGCCACGGGCGCGGGGGCCGTCAGCCGGTTCGACATCGGCACGGTGATCGCAACGGGGATGTCGATCGGGACGCTGTTCACCTTGTTTGTGCTGCCGTGTATTTACACATTGCTGGCCAAACCCGATAAACCTTAACGTCAAAAAGCAAAAGGCCTCGCAACTGCGAGGCCTTTTATTTGGGCTTCAATCTGTTCAACTCTGTGGCCTCAGTCCCTGAGAAAGTCCGAACATGAACAGTAACAAGTCATGATCGGGTTGAGTGGCCACGGGTGCTTTGGCTACCCGGGGCAACGGACAATGTGCGTCGCCGTGCACGGAACTGAGGACCTGCGTGCGGGGCTGCTCCCAGGCAGCCACCGCCAAAGAAGCAACTGCCAAGGCTCCGGCTAAAAACAAACCTCGTGCAATTTCGAGTTTCATTGCAATAAGCCTTTGATAGCGCTGCCAAACGCCTTGTTATAAAAGTAGACGAGTTTTTTCCAGTCTGTATCGCTGAACGACGAGTGGCGACGCCCTTGCTTCAGGTCATGGGGCGCAGCTGCATAGTGCACTGTCATTCTGTTACCTCTTGCGTAATACATAGACCCGCCACATGGCATAGAGCGGTAAAAAATCCATTTGCCCCTGAATATGGAAACCCGCCTGCTCGAACTCCTTTTCAATCGTAGCAGCCGGTAACACAAATCGAGTCTGGTAACCTTCCTGCCCACGCAGCCTCTCGGCGCGCTTGCGTTTCCAGGCCTTGAAATTGCCGTCTACCCACAACGAAACAATCACGCTGTCGCGGGTGACACGCTCGAATTCACGCAGGATGGTCAGTCGTTGCTCGGCTTCACCGATGTGATGGAGCAGACGCATGCAGAAAATGCTGTCGACCGCGTTATCGGGCAAAGCAATGTCGAATGCAGACGTGTGCAAGGGTTGTACCCTTTTGACCACATCGGCGGGTTGCGTGCGCATGGCAGTCTTGAGCATGGACACCGAGTTGTCGGCCCCGATGATGACACGGTTGTGCTTTTCCGCGAGCAACGGCCAGAAACGCCCGGCACCGCAGGGCAAATCGAGGACCAGGCCAGGTTCACCGGCCAACGCCAGGGCCTTTCGCGCCAGGTGTTCATCGCGCCATTGGGACAGCCGGCGACCGAGCCCCACCTGGTGCTTGCGCACATTTTTCTGTGCGGGTTGATCGTCGTATTTTTCGGAGAAGCCGAGCTTTATCGGGCCAGCCATGACTGCAATCTCCTGAGCTTCTGATGACAACCACCTTAAGTTGCGGGGTGTCAGCGTCAGGTCATGCCTTGGTGAAAATTTCGTCAGGTAAAACCCGGAATCATTTCAGGGTTTTACGGAGCCGATTTATTTTTCAACCCATTCATCGCTTTCTCTGACTCAACTCCACCTGGAAGCGACAACCGTTGGGCTCCATGTTCGTCAGGCTGACACTCCAGCCCTGGTTCTCGCAGATCCGTTGCACCAGCGACAGCCCCAGCCCCAAGCCCTCGCCACGCTTTTCGCTGCCGCGCACGAAAGGCTCGAACATCGCCTCGCGTTTTTCTTCGGGAATGCCTACACCACTGTCCTCGACCACGAACCCCGTATCCGTCAGGGCCAGGCGGATAAACCCATGCTCGGTGTAATGCAGCGCATTGCGCAACAGGTTGCCCATCACCGCGTGCAGAAGCGTCGCGTTATAGCGAGTGTCCGGCGGGTTGCCCAACTCGACATTCAACGTCAGGCCCTTGGCTTCGATCGGTTCGCGCCATTGGCAAAGCAGCCCGTCGGCCACCTGACTGAGGCTTTGCTGGGGGCCCATGCTGGCGTCTTCATGCTGAGCGCGGGCCAGCATGAGGAAGGTCTGCACCAACTCGCGCATCTCTGCGCAAGCCCGGGCGATCCGCTCGACCTGGGCACGCCCGCGCTGATCGATGCCGGGGTTTTCCAGCAACAATTCACAGGAACTGGCCAACACCATCAATGGCGTGCGCAGTTCGTGGCTGACGTCACTGGTGAACAATCGCTCACGGGTCAACGCCTGACGCAAGCGCCCGAGGGTGGCGTCGAAGGCCACGGCCAGCTCGCCCACTTCATCGGCGGCATAATCCGGCGCCAGTGGCGGTGCCAGGCCCAACAGCTGATCGCGATGGCGCACCTGGCGGGCCAGTCGTACCACCGGCGCCATCACCTTGCGCGCCAGCACCCAGCCCAGAAATACCGCCAGCGCCAGGCTCAGCACGAACCCCACCAGCACTACGGCAAACAGCACCCGTTCACGCTCTTCGAAATCGCTCTGGTCCTGCAACAGCACGTAGCGCCGTCCGTCGACGATTTCGACCATGGCGTGATACGACAGATGGTCGCGAAAGACTTCATGAAAACCCGAGTCCAGGTGCCGCAAATCCTTGGGTAACTCAAAGTCGCCCGGCCCGCCGCTGAAATAGAACAACTGATCCGGCTCGGGGCGGTGGCTCCAGTCTGTCACGCTGTCCATCAGCAACAGGCGTTGCAAATCGCCACCCAGGCCTGACGAAATCAGTTTCTCCTCCACCAGGTGCACGGTCGCGATGATGCCTATCGCGAAGGCTCCCGCGACCAATGCGCTCATCAATGCAAAGGCGATGATGATCCGTTGCGAAAGGCTCTGCTTAAACTCCATCACGGCCCTCGGCCAAGCGATAACCGACGCCGTGCACCGTGTGCAGCAAGGGTTTGGCGAACGGCTTGTCGATCACCTGGCGCAATTGATGGACGTGGCTGCGCAGGCTGTCGCTGTCCGGGCAGTCGTCGCCCCACAGGGCCTCTTCGAGAATTTCCCGACGCAGCACGTGCGGGCTTTTCTGCATCAATACCGCCAGCAGCTTCAGGCCCACCGGGTTGAGTTTCAACAGACGGCCTTCGCGCGTCACCTCCAGGGTATCGAGGTCGTAGCTCAGATCGCCGACCTGCAAGGCACGGCGACCGCCACCCTGGGCACGGCGCATGACCGCCTCGATGCGCGCCGCCAGTTCTGACAGGGCAAAGGGTTTGATCAAGTAATCGTCGGCGCCGGATTTGAAGCCTTGCAGACGGTCGTCCAGTTGATCGCGCGCAGTGAGCATGATCACCGGCGTATCACGGCGGGCGTCTTCGCGCAGGCGTTTGCACAGGGTGTAGCCATCGATACCGGGCAGCATGATATCGAGTACGATCAAGTCGTAATGCTCGGTGGCCGCCAGGTGCAAGCCAGATAAACCGTCCTGCGCGCAATCCACGGTGTAACCTTTGAGCCCCAGATAATCGGCCAGGTTGGCCAGGATATCGCGGTTGTCTTCAACCAATAGAATTCGCATCGGCACCTCCTCCGTATACAGTAACGGCCGTCTTGGCCCGCGCAGCTTAAGGCCAAGTGTGACTCAGGGCTAGGGCGGCCGGTCGTAGAATCGATGCGCTCAACCAAATAATGGTGCTAACAAGTTTTTCACTGTCGGTTCACAACCCGACTACAGCGTTCAAGAGAAACTTTCGCGCGATTGATATAGGGAATGTAGATAATGGATTGTTTGAAGACGGCGCCAATGCGCTTTCTGCTACTGGTAACCGGTTCCTGGCTGGTCATTTTTCTCCTGACCCGAAGCGTTCTCCTCCTCACTCACCTGGATGAGGCAGGCAGCGGGCTCCTGTCCGTGTTTGGCATCGGCCTGCTTTATGACCTGGGTTTCATTGCCTACGCGGCGCTGCCCATGGGCCTCTATCTGCTGCTATGCCCGCCGGCCTTGTGGCGCCGCCGTGGCCATCGCTGGTTCCTTCAGGGCCTGCTGACCGTCAGCCTGTTCGCCATGCTGTTCACGTCGGCGGCCGAATGGCTGTTCTGGGATGAGTTCGGTGTGCGTTTCAACTTCATCGCCGTCGATTACCTGGTCTACTCCGATGAGGTGCTGAATAACCTGCTGGAGTCGTACCCGATCGGCAAGCTGCTGAGCCTGCTCGCGGTGCTGGCCGTAGTCCTGAGCTTTGCGCTGCGCAAATCCTTCAACGCTGCGCTGGATGCACCATTGCCTGCCATGCGCGGGCGTCTGCTGAATGCGCTCGGCCTGCTGATCGTCGCGGGCCTGAGCGCGCAACTGCTCAGCCAGGATGCGCCACGCGCTCAGGGCGGCAATGCCTATCAGAACGAACTGGCGAGCAATGGCCCGTACCAGTTCTTCGCCGCCTTTCGCAATAACGAACTGGATTACCCGCAGTTCTACAGCACCCTGCCGACCTCCGTCGTCGCGCAACAGATTCGCGCTGAACTGACCGAGCCCAATGCTCGCTTCATCGGCGAGGATCCACAGGACATCCGCCGGATGATCGATAATCCCGGCACCGAACGAAAACCCAACATTGTGCTGGTCACCATCGAAAGCTTCAGTGCCAAGTACATGGGCAGCAATGGCGACGATCGCAACCTGACACCAAACCTCGATGCCTTGCGCAAACAAAGCCTGTACTTCAGTAATTTCTACGCCACCGGCACCCGCACCGATCGCGGCCTGGAGGCCATCACCCTGGCCATTCCACCGACGCCGGGGCGCTCGATCGTCAAGCGCGTGGGTCGTGAAAGCGGTTTCGCCAGCCTCGGCCAGCAACTCAGCGCCGTGGGTTACGACAGCGTATTCGTGTATGGCGGGCGCGGTTACTTCGACAACATGAACGCGTTCTTCAGCGGCAACGGCTATCGCGTCGTCGACCAGAGCAGCGTCGATGAATCAGAGATTCACTTCAAGAACGCCTGGGGAATGGCTGACGAAGACCTCTATAACCAGACCCTGAAACTGGCCGACGCCGACTATGCCAAACAACAGCCGTTTCTGCTGCAGCTGATGACCACCTCCAACCATCGCCCCTATACCTACCCGGATAACCGGATCGATATCAAATCCGGTAACGGACGCGACGGTGCGGTGAAGTACACCGACTTCGCCATTGGTCAGTTCCTTGATCAGGCGCGCAAAAAACCCTGGTTCGATAATACAATCTTCGTCTTCGTTGCCGATCACACGGCTGGCAGCGCTGGCAAAGAAGACTTGCCGATCAGCAACTATCAGATTCCGCTGTTCATCTATGCACCGAAGCTGATCGACGCTCGGGAAACCGCACAGCTGGCCAGTCAGATCGACCTTGCGCCAACGTTGCTCGGGCTGCTGAACCTGGATTACCAGTCGACGTTCTTCGGTCGCAACCTGTTGCAGGACAATCCACTGCCGCCGCGAGTGGTGGTTGGCAACTATCAACATCTGGGCTTGTTCGACGGCAAGGATTTAGCGATCCTGAGCCCGCGTGAGGGTCTGCGTCGCCACGACGATGCACTGACCGACAGTCGCGAATCACGGGCCACCACCGTTGATCCGTTGATCACCCGCGCAATCACTTATTACCAAACTGCCAGTCATGGCTTCAAGCAACAGCTGCTCGGCTGGAAAGCGCCCACGGAGGGCAGCCGCCAAGTCAGCGACCGTTAACCGAATGGCCCCGGGCTGATGCCCCGGGGTTTTTCCATTCATCAGGATCCACCATGTCATCAACCGCTGTCCGTCCCATCTCCCGCCCGCTCAACTTCTGGCTGTATCTGGGAGTGCCCGCCATTGCGGCGATCACCCTGCTGCTGCTCGAATTGACGTCCCTGGACATGGACCTTGCCAAGCTGTTCTATGATCCGGTCGCCGGTGCATTCATCGGGCGCCACAGTTATTTCCTGGAAGACATCCTGCATGACCGGGCAAAGCAAGTGGTCATTGCCTTTTCGGTGTTCTCGATCCTGGGCTTTGTCGGCTCCTTTTTCATTGAAAGGCTCAAACCGTTCAAACGTGAAATGGGTTGCCTGGTGTTGTCTCTGGCGCTGTCAACCTCCTTTGTCACTCCGCTCAAAGCGGCAACGGCGGTGCAATGCCCATGGAGCCTGGAACAATTCGGCGGGCACGAAACCTACAGCGAACTGCTGAGCCCTCGCCCGCATACCGACAAGCCAGGCCGCTGCTGGCCAGGTGGTCATGCGGCGACCGGTTTCACCCTGTTTGCGTTGTTCTTTGTGTTGCGTGACCGACGCCCACGGCTGGCACGCTATGCGTTTATCTTCGCTTTCACGTTGGGCTCGGTGTTTTCCATCGGCCGGATGATGCAGGGCGCGCACTTCTTCTCGCACAACGTGTGGACGGCGGTTTTCTGCTGGCTGTTTTGCCTGGGGGCGTACTACTACATCCTGTACCGGCCAGCCTCCAAGATTGAACAGGCAAACGAGGCAAAACCGGTCAGCGCCTGAACCGACGCCATCGCGGGCAAGCCCCGCGCCCACAGGTTTACGCAATCCACTGTGGGATCGTGGCTTGCCCGCGATGGATGGCCGCGACGCGATCTGCGGACCTACCAAAATGAAGGCAATAAAAAGCCCCGCCTGCTCAACGCAGGCGGGGCTTTTTTATAGGGGTAAGGCTGGCTTACATCATGCCGCCCATGCCGCCCATACCGCCCATGTCTGGCATACCGCCGCCAGCTGCGCCGTCTTTCTTCGGTGCTTCGGCAACAGCGGCCTCGGTGGTCAGGATCAGACCGCCAATCGAGGATGCAGCTTGCAGAGCCGAACGGGTTACCTTGGTTGGGTCCAGGATGCCCATTTCGATCATGTCGCCGTATTCGCTGGTGGCAGCGTTGTAACCGAAGTTACCTGCACCCTGCTTGACCTTGTCGACAACCACGCTTGGCTCGTCGCCGGAGTTGGCAACGATCTGACGCAGTGGCGCTTCGACCGCACGACGCAGAACTGCGATACCGACGTCCTGATCGGCGTTGTCGCCTTTCAGTTCGCTGATGGCTTGCAGGGCACGGATCAGTGCCACGCCGCCGCCAGGTACCACGCCTTCTTCAACGGCTGCACGGGTAGCGTGCAGGGCGTCTTCAACGCGGGCTTTCTTCTCTTTCATTTCAACTTCGGAGCCAGCGCCAACCTTGATCACTGCAACGCCGCCGGACAGTTTGGCCAGGCGCTCTTGCAGTTTTTCACGGTCGTAGTCGGACGAAGTGTCGGCCACTTGTTGACGGATCTGGGTCACGCGAGCCTGGATGTCAGCCTCAACGCCGGCGCCGTCGATCACGGTGGTGTTTTCTTTGGACAGGATCACGCGCTTGGCATTACCCAGGTGTTCCAGGGTAGTGCTTTCCAGGCTCAGACCGATCTCTTCGGAGATCACGGTACCGCCGGTCAGAACAGCGATGTCCTGCAGCATGGCCTTGCGACGGTCGCCGAAGCCTGGAGCCTTGACGGCTGCGACTTTAACGATGCCACGCATGTTGTTCACAACCAGAGTCGCCAAGGCTTCGCCTTCAACGTCTTCGGCCACGATCAGCAGTGGACGGCCGGCTTTGGCAACGGCTTCCAGTACTGGCAGCATTTCGCGGATGTTCGAGATCTTTTTGTCGACCAGCAGGATCAGCGGACCGTCCAGCTCGGCAGTCATGGTCTCTGGCTTGTTGACGAAGTACGGGGACAGGTAGCCACGGTCGAACTGCATGCCTTCAACAACCGACAGTTCGTTTTCCAGGCCCGAGCCTTCTTCAACGGTGATCACGCCTTCTTTACCGACTTTTTCCATGGCTTCGGCAATGATGTCGCCGATGGAGTTGTCGGAGTTGGCCGAGATGGTACCTACCTGAGCGATTGCCTTGGTGTCAGCGCAAGGCTTGGACAGGTTCTTCAGCTCTTTGACGATAGCGATGGTCGCTTTGTCGATACCGCGCTTCAGGTCCATCGGGTTCATGCCGGCAGCGACGGCTTTCAGGCCTTCGTTGACGATCGACTGAGCCAGAACGGTAGCGGTGGTGGTGCCATCGCCTGCGTCATCGTTGGCACGGGAGGCAACGTCTTTGACCAGCTGCGCGCCCATGTTTTCGAAGCGGTCTTCGAGTTCGATTTCTTTGGCTACGGAAACGCCGTCCTTGGTGATGGTCGGAGCGCCGAAGCTCTTCTCGATGATCACGTTACGGCCTTTCGGGCCCAGGGTCGCTTTTACTGCGTCAGCCAGAACGTTGACACCGGTGAGCATCTTCTTGCGGGCGGAGTCGCCGAATTTAACTTCTTTAGCAGCCATGATCGATATTCCTTAAATACTTTGTAGTAGCGGGAAAATGAGCGGGGAATCAGCCTTCGACAACAGCGAGAATCTCGTTCTCAGCCATGATCACCAGGTCTTCGCCATCGACTTTCACTGTGTTGCTGCCGGAGTACGGGCCGAACACCACCTTGTCACCCACTTTCACGGACAGTGCACGCACTTCGCCGTTGTCCAGCACTTTGCCTGGGCCTACAGCTAGGACTTCACCCTGGTTTGGCTTCTCAGCAGCCGAACCTGGCAGGACGATACCGCCAGCGGTTTTCTTTTCTTCTTCGCTGCGACGGATAACGACGCGGTCATGCAGAGGACGAAGCTTCATTGTCGATCTCTCCTAATTGTGGTTTTCATCGGCCGGTGTAGTCCCGGCGGGTTTAACAAATCCGGCGGCGCCGGGTGCGGTTCGTCGAGCGAACCGCGGAAGTCTGTCTGGCGCAATTGCCAGAAACCTTGCGGTGACCGTTACATAAGGGCGCGCGAGCCTATTTCAAGGGCCGTGAGCGAAATTTTTACGTCGATACCCTGAAAATGAACACGGCACCCAAAGGTGCCGTGTCGATGGACATGTTACTTGGAGTCGCGGTGTTCGAACTCGCCTTCGATCACGTTAGGCTCACGGCCCAACGGCTGACGTGGGGCAGGACCGCCCCGCGGCTGAAGGTCATCGGCAAACGCACGCTGGCGCATCGCTTGTTCCTCGGCGCGCTGGCGCATTTTATTGGCCAGCAGTCGACGAGAGATCGGCAGCAACATAATCAGACCCAGCACGTCGGTGACGAAGCCCGGCAGAATCAACAGACCACCCGCCAGGGCCAGCATCAGGCCTTCGAGCATGGTCTGGGCCGGCAACTCGCCGCGGCTCAGGCTTTCACGAGCGCGCAGCGCAGTAGCCAGACCGGCGATACGCAGCACGAATACGCCGAGCATCGAGCCGAGAATGATCAGTAGCAGGGCCGGGAAAAACCCGATCGCCCCGCTGACCTTGACGAATACGAACAGCTCCAACACCGGAAACAGTACAAAGAGCAACAAAAAAGGGCGCATCAAATGGTTCCTCAACGCAAGTAAGCCTTGCCAGTGTTCCTTAGATGACGTCGCCGTTTCGTGAATTCAAGCATCGACCACTTGATTTTTCGGCCAATGCTCGGCGTGAGCCAGGAAAACCAAGGCTTCCCGGACTTGTGTCGGCGTATTACAAGGCGCTTGAAACGGCAGCCAGTGGAGCCCCTGGCCGATGCGCAAGTGCATGCCTTCGCTGTCGATGCCGACCAATTGCGCCGGCACGGTTTTCGGCAGGCCCGCCAAGTCGACATAGTGGGCGATGGCTTTGGCGTGATCGGCATTCATGTGCTCGACCATGCTCACTTCGGCCTTGCCGGCGAACGGGTTGGCGAGGGTCAGTTGGTCGACCCAGTGAATCGCGCCGAAGCCGCCGATGTAACGGTGGCGTACCGGTTTGAGCACCCAGAAATCGAAATCGTGGGCCTTGTGATAGTTCTGCGATTCCGGGAAATAGCGGTAGTAACGCTCGGCTGCCGCTTCGATGGCTGCGGTGTCCTCGAGTTTTTCCCCTTCGGCCAGGTAGGTCAGCCGACCAACGGCTTGCACGTCTTCGGCCTCGCGTTCACCCACCAGCAGCGAACATTTCGGATCCTTCAGCAGGTTGTGAGTGTGCTGAGCGATGCGGCTGATAAGGATCAGCGGCCGGCCCTGTTCGTCCAGACAGTACGGAACCACGGAGCCAAACGGGAAACCGGGCATCGCTTTGGAGTGCGTAGAGAGCACTCCACGGTATTCCTTGAGAAGCAACTCTCGGGCGTTCTTAGCAACTTTAATGCTCAATTTATGACTCCTTATGTAGAATCCGTCGAAAACGGACGGACAACTGGGCTAAAGTTCCCAGGACGCCATCGGGCAGTTCTCATGTGCGGCCGGCCCGCGCAAGAGAGGCCTACAAGAAATCCACTCTGACCAGCTAACGGGGGCATGCGAATGCAACTCACTGACAAAGTAATCATTATCACCGGCGGTTGCCAGGGTTTAGGCCGTTCCATGGCCGAGTATCTTGCAGGTCGTGGCGCGAAGCTGGCCCTGGTGGACCTGAACCAGGAAAAACTCGACGCCGCCGTCGCCGCTTGCAAGGCCAAGGGTGTCGAGGCCCGTGCCTACTTGTGCAACGTCGCCGATGAAGAGCAAGTGACCCACATGGTCAGCCAGGTGGCCGACGATTTCGGCGCGATCCATGGCCTGATCAACAACGCCGGCATTTTGCGCGACGGCCTGTTGCTGAAGGTCAAGGACGGCGAAATGACCAAGATGAGCCTGGCCCAATGGCAGGCGGTAATCGACGTCAACCTGACCGGCGTGTTCCTGTGCACCCGTGAAGTCGCGGCAAAAATGGTCGAGCTGAACAACAGCGGCGCGATCATCAATATCTCGTCGATCTCACGCGCCGGCAATATCGGCCAGACCAACTACTCCGCCGCCAAGGCCGGTGTCGCTGCGGCGACCGTGACCTGGGCCAAGGAACTGGCGCGCTACGGGATTCGCGTGGCGGGCATTGCGCCGGGCTTCATCGAAACTGAAATGACCCTGAGCATGAAACCTGAAGCGCTGGAAAAAATGACTTCCGGGATTCCGCTCAAGCGCATGGGCAAACCCGAAGAGATCGCCCAGTCGGCGGCCTACATTTTCGAGAATGACTACTACACCGGTCGGATTCTGGAGCTGGATGGCGGGTTGCGTATCTAAAGCAAGATCAAAAGATCGCAGCCTCGCTTCGCTCGACAGCTCCTACAAATGGATTGGCTTACACCTGTAGGAGCTGTCGAGCGAAGCGAGGCTGCGATCTCTTTTCAGCGATTTAATCGTCGCTGACGGTAATGTTCGGCATCGCCGGCGTCGCAGCTTCCTGCAACACAATCCGCGCGCCGACATGGCGGGCCAGTTCCTGGTAAACCATCGCAATCTGGCTGTCAGGCTCGGCGATCACCGTTGGCTTGCCGCCATCGGCCTGTTCGCGGATCAGCATCGACAGCGGCAACGAAGCCAACAGTTCGACGCCGTACTGGTTGGCCAGCTTCACACCCCCGCCCTCACCGAACAAATGCTCGGCATGCCCGCAGTTGGAGCAGATGTGCACGGCCATGTTTTCGACCACGCCCAGCACCGGGATGTTGACCTTGCGGAACATTTCCACGCCCTTGCGCGCATCCAGCAATGCCAGATCCTGCGGGGTGGTCACGATCACCGCACCGGCCACCGGGACTTTTTGCGCCAGGGTCAACTGGATGTCGCCGGTGCCTGGCGGCATGTCGATGACCAGGTAATCCAGGTCGCCCCAGGCCGTTTGCGTGACCAGTTGCAACAAGGCGCCGGACACCATCGGCCCACGCCAGACCATCGGCGTGTTGTCGTCGGTCAGGAAGGCCATGGACATCACTTCGACGCCATGGGACTCGATCGGAATGAACCATTTCTGATCCTTGACCTGAGGACGGGTGCCTTCAGGGATGCCGAACATGATGCCCTGGCTCGGACCGTAGATGTCCGCGTCGAGAATCCCCACTTTGGCACCTTCACGAGCCAACGCCAGCGCCAGGTTGGCGGCCGTGGTGGATTTGCCCACGCCTCCCTTTCCAGACGCCACGGCCACCACGTTTTTGACGTTGGCCAACCCCGGAATCTGTGCCTGGGCCTTGTGCGCGGCAATCACGCTGGTGATCTCGACACGGGCAGTGACCACGCCATCCAGGCCCTCGATGGCCATCTGCAACAACTGCGCCCAGCCACTCTTGAACAGACCGGCGGCGTAACCCAGCTCCAGCTGGACGCTGACGCGATCGCCCTGAATATCGATGCTGCGCACGCACCCGGCGCTGACCGGGTCCTGGTTCAGGTAAGGGTCGGTATATTGGCGAAGGACGGCTTCCACCGCTGCGCGATTGACGGCGCTCATGGGCAACTCCGATAGCAAGACTGGAAAATCAGGCGGGTATCCTACGCCGGACACACATTTGTGGCGAACAGAATACCGCAGCGAGATAGCTTACCTGTGGCGAGGGGGCTTGCCCCCGTTGGGGCGCGAAGCGGCCCTAAGTGTTTTTTGCCTGGAATACCATGCTGACTTGCTTTACGACGGCTGCGCCGCCGAACGGGGGCAAGCCCCCTCGCCACAGGTTATGGCAGTCGATGCATCCGGAAACAGGCCCGAAGGGTGAAAAATATGCGCCGGCGCTTTATAGTGGCCGACCTCCGTTTCATCAAGTAGCCGAGCCCCATGTCCGAGCCACGCAAGATCCTCGTCACCAGCGCCCTGCCCTATGCCAATGGTTCGATCCACCTCGGCCATATGCTGGAATACATCCAGACCGATATGTGGGTGCGCTTCCAGAAGCATCGCGGTAACCACTGCATTTATGTCTGCGCCGACGACGCCCACGGTTCGGCCATCATGCTGCGCGCAGAAAAGGAAGGCATCACCCCGGAACAACTGATCGCCAACGTCCAGGCTGAACACAGCGCCGACTTTGCCGAGTTCCTGGTGGACTTCGACAACTTCCACTCCACTCACGCCGAAGAAAACCGTGAGCTGTCGAGCCAGATCTACCTGAAGCTGCGCGACGCCGGGCACATCGCCACGCGCTCGATCACGCAGTACTTCGACCCGGAAAAGAAAATGTTCCTGGCCGACCGCTTCATCAAGGGCACCTGCCCGAAATGCGGCACCGAAGACCAGTACGGCGACAACTGCGAAAAATGCGGTGCAACCTACGCGCCGACCGACCTCAAGGATCCGAAGTCGGCAATCTCCGGCGCCACGCCGGTGCTCAAGGATTCCCAGCACTTCTTCTTCAAGCTGCCGGACTTCCAGGAAATGCTGCAAGCCTGGACCCGCAGCGGCACCTTGCAAGATGCCGTGGCCAACAAGATCGCCGAATGGCTGGACGCCGGCCTGCAACAGTGGGACATCTCCCGCGATGCGCCGTACTTCGGCTTCGAAATTCCCGATGAGCCGGGCAAGTACTTCTACGTGTGGCTGGACGCGCCGATCGGCTACATGGCCAGCTTCAAGAACCTGTGCAACCGTACGCCTGCACTTGATTTCGACGCGTTCTGGGGCAAGGACTCCACCGCCGAGCTGTACCACTTCATCGGCAAGGACATCGTCAACTTCCACGCCCTGTTCTGGCCAGCGATGCTCGAAGGTGCCGGTTTCCGTAAACCGACCGGCATCAACGTGCACGGCTACCTGACCGTCAACGGCCAGAAGATGTCCAAGTCCCGTGGCACCTTCATCAAGGCCCGAACCTATCTGGATCACCTGTCGCCGGAATACCTGCGCTACTACTATGCGGCCAAGCTGAGCCGTGGCGTCGATGACCTGGACCTGAACCTCGAAGACTTCGTGCAGAAGGTCAACTCCGACCTGGTCGGCAAAGTCGTCAACATCGCCAGCCGTTGCGCCGGTTTCATCAACAAAGGCAACGCTGGCGTGCTGGTGGCCGGCAACGCCGCACCGGAGCTGACCGAAGCGTTCCTGGCCGCAGCACCGAGCATCGCCGAAGCCTACGAGGCGCGTGACTTCGCCCGGGCCATGCGCGAAATCATGGGCCTGGCCGACCGTGCCAACGCCTGGATCGCCGACAAGGCACCGTGGTCGCTGAACAAACAGGAAGGCAAGCAGGATGAAGTCCAGGCCATTTGCGCCCTGGGCATCAACCTGTTCCGCCAACTGGTGATTTTCCTCAAGCCGGTGCTGCCACTGCTGGCCGCCGATGCCGAGGCGTTCCTGAACGTCGCACCGCTGACCTGGAACGACCACGCCACCTTGCTCAGCAACCATCAGCTGAACGAGTTCAAACCGTTGATGACCCGCATCGACCCGGTAAAAGTGCAAGCCATGACCGACGCCTCGAAAGAAGACCTGACCGCCAGCCAGACCGACACCGGCGAAGCTGCCGCACCTCAAGGTAACGGCGAACTGGCCAAGGATCCGCTGTCGCCGGAGATCGAATTCGATACCTTTGCCGCGGTCGACCTGCGCGTCGCCCTGATCCTCAAGGCCGAAGCCGTCGAAGGGGCCGACAAACTGCTGCGCCTGACCCTGGACATCGGTGACGAGCAACGCAACGTGCTCTCCGGCATCAAGAGCGCCTACCCGGACCCGGCCAAGCTTGAAGGTCGCCTGACCATGATGATTGCCAACCTCAAGCCGCGCAAAATGAAATTCGGGATCTCCGAAGGCATGGTGATGGCAGCCGGCCCTGGCGGTGAAGAAATCTACCTGCTGAGCCCCGACAGCGGCGCCAAGCCAGGTCAGCGCATCAAGTAAGGTCCTGCGCTAAACCGATCCCACAGTCGTGCCCGGCGCGACTGTGGGATTTTCATATCTGGCCCACCCTCCTTCCTTGCCGGATAATGCCTAATCTCTTTTTAGAGAGTTCTTTTTAGAGAGCCCTTTCTAGAGAGTCCCTTAAGAAAGCCCTGTTCTTGCCGGCACGATCATGACCGAACTGCTTCTTACGCTTATCAGCGCTGCCCTGATCAACAACCTCGTGTTGCACTGGCCGCTGGGCGTCGATCCGGTGCTGGACAGCGAGCGGCGACAGGTGCATGCATTGGGCATCGCGACGACGTGCCTGATGCTGATCGTCGGCACGCTCGGCCATGCGCTCTACTACTGGCTGCTGGTGCCGCTGGGGCTGACGTCGCTGCGACTGTTCGCATTCCTGCCGCTGAGCGTTCTGCTGATCGGCCCACTGCTGAAGCTGCTTCCACGGTTATTCGCCAAGCTTTCATTCGAGGGGCTCTGGCCCCTGCTGCTGGGCAATGCCGGCGTGCTTGGGCTGACCTTGCTCAACGCCCAGGATGACAAGGGACTTTTCCACGCCATAGCCTTGAGCCTCGGTGCCGGGCTGGGTTTCTGGCTGGTGCTGAGCCTGTTCAGCGACTTGCGCCAACGCACACTCGATAACGATATCCCCCTGCCCTTTCGCGGCCTGCCGATCGAATTGATCGGCGCCGGATTGATCGCAGTGGTTTTTCTCGGATTCAGCGGACTGATCAAAACATGAGTCTGATTCAACGCATCGATGCCCTCCTGCCGCAGACTCAATGCGGCAAGTGTGGCCACCCCGGATGCAAACCGTACGCCGAAGGCATCGCCAGCGGCGAGCCGATCAATAAGTGCCCACCGGGCGGCAGCGAAACCATCGCGGCCCTCGCCGAGCTGCTGAAAGTGCCGGTGCTGGAACTGGACGTCAGTCGCGGTTCGGCACCGGCGCAAATCGCGTACATCCGCGAAGCCGAATGCATCGGCTGCACCAAATGCATTCAGGCCTGCCCGGTCGACGCGATTGTCGGCGCGGCGAAATTCATGCACACGGTCATCGTCGACGAATGCACCGGTTGCGACCTCTGCGTGGCGCCCTGCCCGGTGGATTGCATCGAGATGCATCCGCTACCGCTGGCCACGCTGCCGATTGTCGGTGGCCTGGCGTTCAGCCTGGAGGAGCAACAGGCCCGGGCCGCCAAGCGCAACCGCGCGCGACGTCGGTTCGAACAGCGCAATGCCCGCTTACACCGCGAAGAGCAACAGAAACTCGCCGAACGCCAGGCCCGCGCCCAACGCGCCGTGCAGCACAGTGAAGTGACCCTCGACCCGGTTCAGGCCGCGCTGGAACGCGTGCGCGCACAGAAGGCCGCCAATGCCGATGCGGCACTGAAAAAGGCCAAGGTCGACCTGGCGATGAGTCGGGCGCAGTTGAACAAATCGCTCAAGGCCTTCGGGCATCCACCGACCTTCGAACAGCAGTCGCAACTGATCGTGCTGCAACAGCAATTCGAAGCTGCTGAACAGGCGCTGGCGCAGTTGGAACGCGGTGCGCCGCAAGTCGCGGCACCACCGGCTCCGGCGAACGATGCCGAGCTGAAACGGGCGAAAATCCAGTTGGCCATGCGCCGCGCCGAACTGAAGAAGGCTCAAACAAGCGAAGCGTCGGCCGAACAGATCGCAGCGTTGCAACATGCGCTCAGCGAAGCCGAGCGGCAGGTGGATGCCTATGCCGCCCCTTGAATCGGTGGACGAACGCCTTCAGCAGGCCATGAAGCTGGTGTTGCTGGCCACCCTGCCGGGAATGCTGATGTTGTTCTGGCTGTACGGTTGGGGCGTGTTGATCAACCTGATTCTGACGGCAGCTACCGCACTGGCCGTTGAAGCAGCGGTGTTGCAGCTGCGCAAGCAACCTGTAAAACCGACAGTGAGCGATGGCAGTGCGCTGGTCAGCGCGACCCTGTTGGCCCTGGCCTTGCCGCCTTATTGCCCGTGGTGGCTGACCGTCAGCGCGGCGGCATTCGGACTTTTTTTCGGTAAGCACCTGTACGGCGGCGTCGGCAGGAATCCGTTCAACCCGGCGATGCTCGGTTTCGCCCTGGCTTTAGTGACATTTCCCCAGCAAATGACCCATTGGCCGTCGTCCCATGGCATGGATTTGCTCGCAGGCCTGCAACAAGTGTTCGGCTTCAGCCTCGGCCAGACGCCAGACGCGTGGGCCCAGGCCACCGCGCTGGACAGCCTGCGAATCAACAAAAGCCTGACCATGGACGAACTGTTTGCCGGCAACCCGGCATTCGGCCATTTCGGCGGCCGGGGCGTGGAATGGGTCAACCTGGCCTTCCTGGCCGGCGGCGCGTTTCTGCTGCAACGGCGGGTGTTCAGCTGGCATGCGCCGGTCGGCATGCTCGCCAGCCTATTCGTCATCAGCCTGCTGTGCTGGAACGGTTCGGGCTCCGATTCCCATGGCTCGCCACTCTTCCATCTGCTCACCGGCGCGAGCATGCTGGGTGCCTTCTTCATCGTGACGGAACCGGTATCCGGCGCGAAAAACCCCACGGCCCGGTTGCTGTTCGGCGCCGGAGTGGGGCTGCTGACTTACCTGATCCGCACGTGGGGCGGCTATCCCGACGGGGTGGCCTTTGCCGTCCTGCTGATGAACCTCTGTGTACCGGCGCTGGAGCGGTTTGCCGCCTCCAGGCAAGCGCAGGTTAGCCCATGAACCGAGCGACAAGCGTTGTGGTCCTGGTATTACTGGCAGGCCTGGGGACAGGCGCGACTTACTTCGTGCAGCACACCAGCGCCGCACGCATTGCCGCCGAACAACGCCTGATCGACAGTCGCAATTTGCTGGACCTGCTAGCGCCCGACAGCTACGACAATCAGCCACTGGAACACCCCCTCAGCGTCGAAAACACTCGCCTGCCCAATAGCACGCTGCTGAATGGCTATCTGGCGTCCAAGGCCGGCCAACCGAGCGCCGTGTTGCTGCGCAGCCAGACACTGGGCTACGCCGGCGCCATCGATTTGCTGATCGCCATCGACCCCCATGGCACGTTGCTGGGGGTCAAAACCCTCAAGCAATCGGAAACCCCGGGGCTGGGCGGCAAGCTCGCCGACTGGCCCAATGCCTGGCTGCAAGTGTTTACCGGCAAGTCTCCAGGCGAACCAGGCGACACGGGCTGGGCCTTGAAAAAGGACCAAGGGCAATTCGATCAGATCGCCGGCGCGACCATCACCTCAAGAGCGGTGATCAATGCCACTCACGATGCATTGCGCTACTTCGATGAACACCGGCAACCGCTGATCGGGAGCAGCGCCCATGAATAAGTCATCGACCCTGCAGAACTCGCTGATGCTTGCTCCTCTGATCGGCGTCACTGATTCGTTGGTAACGGCCCTGGGCCTGTGGCTGACGTTCGCTCTGGTGCTCAGTGTTTATGACGTGAGCATGGGTATCTTGCGCTCACGACTGATTCCGGCAACCCATTTACTGGCCTGCCTCCTGCTGGCTGCCACACTGACCAGTTGTGTAGAACTCGCCACGCAAGCCTGGTCGCTTCAATGGCACCAGCATCTGGGGTTCTATACCGGATTGATCGCCTTGCAATGCGTGGTGCTGGAACATAACGGTTTTTTCCAGGGCACAAGGCGTGACCGCCTGCGCCTGTGCGGCCTGTTCGGCGCCTTGATGATTGGCCTGGGCCTGCTGCGCGAGCTCATCGGCAACGGGACACTGGGTAGCCATCTGCCTTGGCTGACCGGTGCCATGCAACCGGACTGGCAAGGTTGGGTGCTCACCGCTGACGGTGGCTTGCGCTTGGCCACGCTGGCCCCCGGCGGGTTTATTCTGCTGGGGCTGCTGATCGCCGCACGTCAGGCCTGGACCCGCCCCTCCCCCACATTGACCTCCTTCGAGGAAACGCATCGCCCATGAATGCCGCAAAACGTCTGGAAATTTTCCGCAGGTTTCACGAAGACAATCCTGAACCGAAGACCGAGCTGGCCTATTCCTCGCCGTTCGAACTGCTGATTGCCGTGATTCTCTCGGCGCAATCGACCGATGTCGGCGTCAACAAGGCCACCGCTAAACTGTTTCCGGTGGCCAATACGCCGGCGGCGATTCATGCCTTGGGCGTCGAAGGATTATCGGAGTACATCAAGACCATCGGCCTGTATAACAGCAAAGCAAAAAACGTGATCGAAACCTGTCGCTTGCTGGTAGAGCGCCATGGCGGTGAAGTACCGCAGACCCGCGAAGCGCTGGAAGCGTTGCCCGGCGTCGGCCGCAAGACCGCCAATGTGGTGCTCAATACCGCCTTTCGTCAGTTGACCATGGCCGTGGACACCCACATTTTCCGGGTCAGCAACCGTACCGGCATTGCTCCGGGCAAGAATGTGGTCGAGGTGGAGCAGAAACTGATGAAATTCGTGCCGAAGGAGTATCTGCTCGACGCCCATCACTGGCTGATTCTCCATGGACGCTACGTTTGCCTGTCCCGCAAGCCACGTTGTGGCAGCTGCCGGATCGAGGACTTATGCGAATACAAGCAAAAGACCTCGGACGATTGAGGCTCTATTAGTTTTCTTGATTAGCCGATTGAAAAAATCTTTTTTACCCGCCGGGAAATTGTCGATATAAGGAGCGCCAAAGGCAGTCTTAGCCTGGAGTTAACCTTATGAGCACTGGCAAAGAGCAATTGGACGTAGAAGACGACTTCACCCCCGTTGAGGCCGATGACGCAGAACCGGTGGTGGAAGTAGCGAAGACCAACCTGAGCAAACGCCGCACCATCGACAATCTGCTGGAGGAGCGCCGACTGCAAAAGCAATTGGCCGATTACGATTTTGACCTATGACACCTAAAAGCCTCCCGAAACGGAGGCTTTTTACTAAGTGCCCATCCCCGACAAACGCCCGCTCATCGCCCCTCGTCAAACGCTGGCGTACTCATACCAGGCCATTACGTTGAGCCAATTCAATAAGATCGACCAGTGAGCGAGCATTGAGCTTCAGCAACAGGCGAGTCTTGTAAGTACTGACGGTTTTATTGCTGAGGAACATTCCATCGGCGATTTCCTTGTTTGTCTTTCCTCGGGCCAACTGCTGCAGGACCATCATTTCCCGCCCGGACAACCGATCTACCATGTCGGCTTCACTGGCATTCCCAAGACTGGAGCGCACAGTATGCAGCGCCTGATTAGGAAAGTAGCTATAACCTGACAGTACGGCCTTTATTGCACTGAGCAACTCAGTAAGGTCCTGTTGTTTACAGACATATCCGGCGGCACCCGATTGCATACAACGCATGGAAAAATGCCCTGGAGCCTGGGACGTCAATATCAGCACTTTAAGAGGCATCGCCGCCGAGGTCAGGCGTGCGATAACTTCCAGCCCATCCAGTTTTGGTATTCCAATATCCAGGATGACAATATCCGGCATAAGTTCACGGGCAATTTGTAACGCATCCACGCCATTATCTGTTTCTGCAATGACTTCGTAGCCATGACGCTCCATTAGCATACGTACCGCAAGACGAATGACGGGGTGATCATCCACGATCAGCACTTTATTCATGGGCAAGTCCAATTTTCGCTGTTCGAATTTTTAGAGCCCGCACCATAGCCTAGTCGTTTCACCCATGGCATGCCGTCCCCCTCGACCACTCGCACCGAGAGACATCACCTACAAACAACACGGATTATTCCTACAAGAAATCATTGCACACGATGAGCCAGAGACTTTATTGGCCGAACACTGCTAAACGCTTCGACAGTTTCTTTGTAACAATTCACACCCAAAAAAACAGGGTTCAACGCCCTTGGCCCGACAGACCGCGACTATTAAGCTACCCTTAAAGGTAACGAGTATCTTGCAGAGTCTTACATAGCCCGATCCAAACTATTGGAAAAATCCTTACACACAGCAACACTTCACAAGCAAAACAAACCCACACAACTTAAAAACAAATAAACAGCCATACACAGCCCCAGAACAATGCAGTTACTATATCAATCTCAACCACACAACAGAAAGAAACTTAAAATAATAAAAACAAAAAAAACACTCATACATACACCAGCAAAACACGCTCTATAAACCAACAGAGAAAAAGATAATATCCAATGAGTAAAAAACATGATAAAACTCAAAAAAAGAATCACCAACCCCATGACAATAATTGCAATATTTGCAGCACTGTCCGAAACATCAGCCGCTGTATCACTACCCTTTCTTGACAACAAGGAGAGAGAGCTCTATGTCTGGTTTCTAATCAGCTTTCCCTTTTATTTGCTTTTTCTTTTCTTCGCCACACTTAACTTCAATTATCGGTCGCTTTACGCGCCCTCCGATTTCGAGAAGGGAAAGCATTTTATAAAAGTCCTGGACAACGCTGATCAGTCGGGAAACAGCACTTCCAGAGTATCGCCTGAACGCTCGGCCCAACACCATGTGCAGCTGCCCGCACCGCTAAAGGATCTGCACATCATTGATGCACGCTGGATAACCAAAAATATGGCGTTCAGCGCCCTGATGGAGAGTATCCAGCACGCTCCGGATAATCCTGCACAAGTGATCGTATTTCTCACATGCACCGATTCGGAGGTAGTGCTGAAGGACAGCGCCCCCAAACACTGGAAACAACTAAAGAAACGCAGCAACGCAACGTTCTGTATTTCTTACAATTTGAGCTCACATGACGTGACGATCATGGGCTAGGTTTTGACCCGTCGCACAGAGCAAGGCAGCCCTTGAAGTGAGATCAAAGGCAGGCAGCAGAAGGAACGGTTGGAAGAAACAAGCAGAAAGCGAAACGTAATATGCAGCAGCCCTTTTTCAGAACTGTGGCCTTGTCATCGACAAGGCCACAGCTCCATTACCGCATCAAAGGTCTCAGAACAGCTTGCGGCCTTTGTTCGCCGCGATACGCATGCGCAAGGCATTGAGCTTGATGAAGCCCGCCGCATCGGCCTGGTTGTAGGCGCCGCCATCTTCCTCGAAGGTCGCGATGTTGGCGTCGAACAACGACTCGTCGGACTTGCGTCCGGTGACGATCACGTTGCCCTTGTACAGTTTCAGGCGCACTACGCCGTTCACGTGGGCCTGGGAAGCATCGATCATCTGTTGCAGCATCAGACGCTCTGGGCTCCACCAGTAACCGGTGTAGATCAGGCTGGCGTATTTAGGCATCAGCTCGTCTTTGAGGTGAGCCACTTCGCGGTCCAGGGTGATCGATTCGATCGCACGGTGAGCGCGCAGCATGATGGTGCCGCCAGGCGTCTCGTAGCAGCCACGGGACTTCATGCCCACATAGCGGTTTTCGACGATGTCCAGACGGCCGATACCGTGTTCGCCACCGATACGGTTCAAGGTCGCCAGCACGGTGGCCGGGGTCATTTCGACGCCGTCCAGTGCAACGATGTCGCCGTTGCGGTAGGTCAGTTCCAGGTACTGCGGTTTGTCGGGAGCGTTCTCCGGGGAGACGGTCCAGCGCCACATGTCTTCTTCGTGCTCGGTCCAGGTGTCTTCCAGCACGCCGCCTTCATAGGAGATGTGCAGCAGGTTGGCATCCATCGAGTACGGGGATTTTTTCTTGCCGTGACGCTCGATCGGAATCGCGTGCTTCTCGGCGTAGTCCATCAGCTTCTCACGGGACAGCAGGTCCCATTCGCGCCATGGAGCGATCACTTTCACACCTGGCTTCAAGGCGTAGGCGCCCAGTTCGAAACGAACCTGGTCGTTGCCCTTGCCGGTCGCGCCGTGGGAAATGGCGTCAGCACCGGTTTCGTTGGCGATTTCGATCAGGCGTTTGGCGATCAACGGACGAGCGATGGAAGTACCCAGCAGGTACTCGCCTTCGTAAACGGTGTTGGCGCGGAACATCGGGAATACGAAATCACGCACGAATTCTTCGCGCAGATCGTCGATATAGATTTCTTTTACGCCCATGGCCTGTGCCTTGGCGCGGGCCGGTTCGACCTCTTCGCCCTGACCCAGGTCAGCGGTGAAGGTCACTACTTCACAGTTATATGTATCCTGCAGCCACTTGAGGATCACCGAAGTGTCCAGGCCGCCGGAATACGCCAGAACGACCTTGTTTACGTCCGCCATGCCATCACTCCACGGGGTTCTACGGAAAGCTGTCAAGTCTACCGCTCATGCAGGATAATTTACAGAGGCGCGACAGCTTATGACGACGAAGCGACAGATTATGTCGAGCGAGCGACGAATTCAGCAGGTTCAGGAGGTCGTCGCGCTGCTCGCGGCGGCGGTGGCTTGAGGCGCCGGTTTCTCGGTCGGTGCGACCCGTTCGAGGCGTACGGCAACCCGGCGATTCTTAGCCCGGTTGGCGGCATTGTTGTTGGGCGCCAGCGGATAGCGCTCACCGTGAAAACGCAGGGTGATCTGCGATTCCTGCACACCATTGGCCTTGAAGAAATCCATCACCGCCAGCGCCCGGCGTCGTGACAGTTCACGGTTGGTCAGGCGGTTGCCACTGTTGTCGGAATGGCCGTCGAGTTCAATGTGGTTGACCGTCGGATCGGCCTTCATGAACTCCAGCATGACCTGCAACTGGGCCTTGGCCCTGGCATCGAGATCGATACCCTCCCCCGGAAAGCCGACCTCGGATTGCTTCACTTGCTCGAAATTCTGTGGCAACAACTTGGCCACGCAGCCCTGATAGTCACCGTAGGCCTTGCTGAACTTGACCGGTAGCAGACGCACTTCAGACACCCGACCGTCGCCCGATGAGTGTCGAACGACCGGGCTGCGCCCCTCCATCAACCCGCTGATCAGGCGCCCGGCCTGCACTTGCGAGCTGTTGAACAGCACGTTGCCACTACCGATTCTCACCGACCCCAGGTTTATGTCGCCACGCCCCGGCTGCCATGGCGCGGCTGCCGCCAGCAATGTCGCAGAACCCCCACCAATCATTGAGTTGTAGGCCTTCAGACGAAATGTCGCCTGCTCTCCGGCGCGCCGCACAAACTCACCCGAACCGAAATCGGTGATCGGTTGAGTCAGGCGGCATTCGAATTTGTCACCTTCGACCGTCCACTCGATGCTCTCCAGGCGAGTCTGGAAAGTGAGCGCCATCGCGGGAAGGCTGGCAAACACACTGAGCAAGGCTAAATAACGCTGGCGCACGGGAGGCTCCACTGGCTTCTACGACAAAAAGACCGACACACATATTCACGGCCTGCCTGTTGGGTATCGGAAGCTTGTCGTAAAACTTGATAGCGAGTGCCTGGAAGAGTCTTTTCCGGTAGCATTCCCCTGAGTTTGACCCGCCTGGAATTCCCTCATGTCCGACCGCCTGACCCTGCTGCGTCCCGACGACTGGCACATTCATCTTCGCGATGGTGCCGTGTTGACCAATACCGTCGCGGATGTCGCGCGCACCTTTGGTCGCGCCATCATCATGCCCAACCTGGTACCTCCGGTGCGCAACGCTGTTGAAGCCGATGGCTATCGCCAGCGGATTCTCGCCGCACGTCCGGCCGGCAGCCGTTTCGAACCGCTGATGGTTCTGTACCTGACCGACCGCACCCAGCCCGAAGAAATTCGTGAGGCCAAGGCCAGCGGTTTCATTCACGCCGCCAAGCTGTACCCGGCCGGCGCGACCACCAACTCGGACTCTGGCGTCACCAGCATCGACAAGATTTTCCCTGCTCTGGAGGCCATGGCCGAAGTCGGGATGCCCTTGCTGGTTCACGGTGAAGTCACCCGTGGCGATGTCGACGTTTTCGATCGGGAAAAAATCTTCATCGATGAGCACATGCGTCGCGTGGTCGAGCGTTTCCCGACGCTCAAAGTGGTGTTCGAACACATCACTACCGCCGATGCCGTGCAGTTCGTCAACGCGGCTTCGGCCAACGTTGGCGCCACCATCACCGCGCATCACCTGCTGTACAACCGCAACCACATGCTGGTGGGCGGGATTCGGCCGCACTTCTACTGCCTGCCGATCCTCAAGCGCAATACCCACCAGGAAGCCCTGCTCGACGCCGCCACCAGCGGCAGCGACAAGTTCTTCCTCGGCACCGACTCGGCTCCCCATGCCCAGCACGCCAAAGAAGCGGCTTGCGGTTGTGCCGGTTGCTACACCGCTTATGCCGCGATCGAGATGTATGCCGAAGCCTTCGAACAGCGTAATGCGCAGGACAAGCTCGAAGCCTTCGCCAGCCTCAATGGCCCGCGTTTCTACGGTCTGCCGGCGAACACCGATCGCATCACCCTGGTCCGCGAAGAGTGGACCGCTCCAACCAGCCTGCCATTTGGCGAGCTGACCGTTATCCCGCTGCGCGCCGGTGAAAAACTGCGCTGGCGCCTGCTGGAGGAACACGCGTGAGTGAAGACCATTTCGACGACGAACAGGACGGTCAAGGCGGTGGAGGTGGTCCTCGTCATCCAATGGCTGCCAGATTCCGTGGTTACCTGCCGGTTGTCGTCGACGTAGAAACCGGTGGCTTCAACTCGGCCACCGACGCCCTGCTGGAAATTGCTGCAACCACCATCGCCATGGATGAAAAAGGGTTTGTGTACCCCGATCACACCTACTTCTTCCGGGTCGAGCCATTCGAAGGCGCCAACATCGAAGCAGCAGCCCTGGAGTTCACCGGGATCAAGCTCGATCACCCGTTGCGCATGGCAGTGAGTGAAGAAGCGGCGCTGACCGATATCTTCCGTGGCATTCGCAAGGCCCTGAA
The DNA here is from genome assembly GCF_024749225.1 of Pseudomonas sp. B21-019. Taxonomy (NCBI): domain Bacteria; kingdom Pseudomonadati; phylum Pseudomonadota; class Gammaproteobacteria; order Pseudomonadales; family Pseudomonadaceae; genus Pseudomonas; species Pseudomonas sp. B21-019. The sequence continues at coordinate 1,248,004 of NZ_CP087193.1, read as the reverse complement.
GGCCAACGGTTGCAAACGGGCGATTCTGGTCGGCCACAACAGCAGCTTCGACCTGGGTTTCCTCAACGCGGCAGTCGCGCGCCTGGACATGAAACGTAACCCGTTTCATCCGTTCTCCAGCTTCGACACCGCGACCCTTGCCGGTCTGGCCTATGGCCAAACCGTACTGGCCAAGGCCTGTCAGGCAGCGGACATCGACTTCGACGGTCGCGAGGCTCATTCGGCTCGCTACGACACCGAGAAGACCGCTGAGCTGTTCTGCGGCATCGTCAATCGCTGGAAACAGATGGGCGGCTGGGAAGACTACAACGACTGATGCTGGTCGCCGGCTTATCCCGCCCATAAAAAAACCGGCCTCAGTGAGGCCGGTTTTTTATTGCCGGACGCCTGGCTTACAGCGCAGCAGCGTGCTCGGTCAGGTAAGCCGCAACGCCTTCTGGCGAAGCGTTCATGCCTTTGTCGCCTTTTTTCCAGTTGGCAGGGCAAACTTCGCCGTGCTCTTCGTGGAATTGCAGAGCGTCAACCAGACGGATCAGCTCTTCCATGTTACGGCCCAGCGGCAGGTCGTTGATGATCTGCGAGCGGACAACGCCTTTGTCGTCGATCAGGAACGCACCACGGAAAGCCACGCCGTCAGCGGACTGAACGTCGTAAGCCTTCATGATTTCCTGCTTGATGTCAGCAGCCATGGTGTAACGAACCTGGCCGATACCGCCATTGTTCACCGGGGTGTTGCGCCACGCGTTGTGGGTGAAGTGCGAGTCGATCGAAACGGCGACCACTTCAACGTTGCGTGCCTTGAAGTCAGCCATGCGGTTGTCCAGAGCGATCAGCTCGGACGGGCAAACGAAGGTGAAGTCCAGTGGGTAGAAGAACACCAGGCCGTATTTGCCTTTGATGGCCGAGGACAGGGTGAAGCTGTCTACGATTTCGCCATTGCCGAGTACGGCCGGTACGGTGAAGTCAGGGGCTTGTTTGCCTACGAGTACGCTCATTGGATATCTCCTGGTGTAATAACGTTGAAGAACAGGGCTCATGCCAGCCTGTCACCCTCAGGCGACAGCCCTGTGACACGAACCTCCTTCGCAAAAGGCCGACCATCATACACCGCGTTTTTCGCCTGTCCTTAGCGGTTTTTTTCTGACGGGCAAAATGGCCGTTGCCAGATTTTTTCACACGACGTGAGAGGAAACCGTTCGTCAGTCACTGGCCCTTATGACGAAAAGCCTTCAGAAACCACTTTGACAATCATTCTCGTTAACATTAAGATCCATCGCAATTGAGTCACAACCAGCGACGGTTCTCACTTATGTATGTCTGCCTCTGCACTGGCGTCACCGACGGTCAAATCCGCGATGCAATCTATGAAGGTTGCTGCAGCTACAAAGAAGTCCGTCAAGCTACCGGCGTAGCCAGCCAATGCGGTAAATGCGCTTGCCTGGCCAAGGAAGTAGTGCGTGAAACACTGGGCAAACTGCAAACGGCCCAGGCGGCGATCCCCTACCCTGTAGAATTTACAGCCGCGTAACTACCGAATTTCGAAGAACCGGACTTGATGTCCGGTTTTTTTATGTCTGAAAATCAATCGCTTAGGGCCTAGACGCGGAACACAAACATTCTTATTCCGATTAATTTTCATTTAAGTTTCAATAACTTAGGTTTGACACTGTTAATTACGCGGCTCAAACTCTGCCTTATATACAGCTAATACAGGGCAGGACTCCCACCATGAAAGGCGACGTTACAGTCATCCAGCATCTCAACAAAATCCTTGCCAATGAACTGGTCGCGATCAATCAGTACTTCCTGCATGCGCGCATGTATGAAGATTGGGGCCTGAACAAGCTCGGCAAGCACGAGTACCACGAATCCATCGATGAGATGAAGCACGCTGACAAGCTGATCAAGCGCATCCTGTTTCTTGAAGGCCTGCCGAACGTCCAGGACCTGGGCAAGCTGCACATCGGCGAACACACCAAGGAAATGCTTGAGTGTGACTTGAAGATTGAGCGCGACGGCCATGCCGACCTGAAAGTCGCTATCGCTCATTGCGAAACTGTCGGCGACTTCGGCAGCCGTGAACTGCTCGAAGACATTCTTGAATCCGAAGAAGAACATATCGACTGGCTGGAAACCCAACTGGGCCTGATCGATAAAGTCGGTCTTGAGAACTATCTGCAATCGCAGATGGGCGAAGAGTAAGCTCTACGCCGCTAACCCCGACGCAATAAAAAGCCCCGCTCTCTTTATAGAGGCGGGGCTTTTTACATGCTGAAGATCAAAAGATCGCAGCCTGCGGCAGCTCCTGCGGGAACCGAATCAGGCTTCGGTCTTGGCAGCGGCGGCTTTGGCGGCGGCGTCTTTGATCAGTGCCTGCAACGAACCGTCGGCAGACATTTCAGTCATGATGTCGCTACCACCAACCAGCTCACCGGCAACCCACAGTTGTGGGAAGGTTGGCCAGTTGGCGTACTTTGGCAGGTTGGCGCGGATTTCCGGGTTCTGCAGGATATCCACATAGGCAAACTTTTCACCACAGGCCATGACGGCTTGGGCGGCTTTCGCGGAGAACCCACACTGCGGGGCATTCGGCGAGCCTTTCATGTAAAGCAGAATGGTGTTGTTGGCAATCTGCTCTTTAATCGTTTCGATGATATCCATGGAGCACCTCGGCTGAACTTTCCGACTCAGTGGTCGGCACGGTGGCGCATTGTAACGGAAACCCGAGCGCCATGCTCGGCCTCCCCGACAGACATGTTCACGCCGCCGCCACGGTCACCGGCACGCCGTTCAATGCCGCATTGCCCGACAACTCATCGAGCTGACATTCGTCAGTCAGGTCATTGGCGCTGGAACCTGGCTGGCCACTGGCAATCGTCATCTGCACGCCCGGTCGCGCATGGCCCCAACCGTGGGGCAGGCTGACCACTCCTTTCATCATATCGAGGCTGGCGACCACTTCAACCTCGATCACGCCGACCCGCGAACTGACGCGCACCCGCTGCCCATCGCTGAGCCCGCGGCTGGCCAGGTCGTCCGGGTGCATCAGCAGTTGATGGCGCGGCTTGCCCTTCACCAGGCGGTGATAGTTGTGCATCCACGAGTTGTTGCTGCGCACATGGCGGCGACCGATCATCAGCAACTCATCGGCGGCTGGTGCTTGCAACGCCGCAAAGCGCGCCAGATCGGCGAGGATCTCCACAGGCGCCGCCTGGACGCGCTGATTGGCCGTCTTCAGACGAGGCGTCAAATTGGGCTTGAGCGCGCCGAGATCGACACCGTGAGGGTGATCGAACAAGGTTGCCAGCGACAGTTTGTGCTCTGAAGCATCGCCATACAGGCCCATCCGCAGCCCTCGGTCGATCATCTGCGCCGGCGCAATGGTCGGTTTCAGCTCCTTGCCGGTCTTCACCGCAAAGGCCTTGGCCAGCCCCACGAAGATCTCCCAGTCATGCAGCGCGCCTTGCGGTTTGGCGAGAATCGCCCGGTTGAAACGGGTGACGTTGCGCACCGCGAACATATTGAACGTGGTGTCGTAATGATCGTTTTCCAGCGCCGAAGTCGACGGCAGGATCAGGTCGGCATAACGCGTGGTTTCATTGATGTACAGGTCGACGCTGACCATGAACTCCAGTCCGTCCAGCGCCTGCTCCAGCTGTCGGCCATTGGGCGTGGACAGCACCGGATTACCCGCCACGGTAATCAGCGCACGGACCTGCCCTTCCCCTTCGGTGAGCATCTCCTCGGCCAGCGCCGACACCGGCAACTCGCCGCCGTATTCAGGACGCCCGGACACGCGGCTTTGCCACAGATTGAAATGGCCGCCCGACGTGGACGCCACCAGGTCCACCGCCGGTTCGGTGCACAACGCACCGCCGACACGATCAAGGTTGCCGGTCACCAGATTGATCAATTGCACCAGCCAATGGCACAAGGTGCCGAAGGCCTGGGTCGAGACGCCCATGCGGCCATAGCAGACCGCCGTCGGGGCTGCCGCGAAGTCCCGCGCCAGTTGACGGATCTGTTCGGCGGGTACTGCGCACAGCGGGCTCATGGCCTCGGCAGTGAAACCTGCGATCGCCTTACGCACTTCATCCAGACCATCGACCGGCAAATGACTGTCGCGGGTCAGGCCTTCAGCGAATAACGTGTTGAGCAACCCGAACAGCAGCGCCGCATCGCCACCAGGGCGCACGAACAGATGCTGGTCGGCAATCGCCGCCGTTTCGCTGCGGCGCGGATCCACCACTACCACTTTGCCACCCCGGGCCTGGATCGCCTTGAGGCGCTTCTCCACATCCGGCACGGTCATGATGCTGCCGTTGGAGGCCAGCGGATTACCGCCCAGGATCAACATGAAATCGGTGTGATCGATGTCCGGGATCGGCAACAGCAAGCCGTGGCCGTACATCAAATGACTGGTCAGGTGATGGGGCAACTGATCGACCGACGTCGCGGAAAACCGGTTACGGGTTTTCAACAGACCGAGGAAGTAATTGCTGTGGGTCATCAACCCGTAGTTGTGCACGCTGGGGTTGCCCTGATAGACCGCCACCGCGTTCTGCCCATGACGCTCCTGAATCGCCGCCAGGCGTTCGGCTACAAGACCGAACGCATCTTCCCACTCGATAGGCTGCCACTCGCTACCCACTCGCTGCATCGGCTGACGCAGGCGATCCGGGTCGTTCTGAATGTCTTGCAGAGCCACCGCCTTGGGGCAGATATGCCCACGGCTGAAGCTGTCCTGAGGGTCGCCCTTGATCGAGGTGATCTGCACGCCGCTGCCTTCGACCTCGGTGGTTTCGATGGTCAGGCCGCAGATGGCTTCACACAGGTGGCACGCACGGTGATGGAGAGTCTTGGTCATGGCCAGTCTCTGTTTTGTTCTGGGCGGGCAATGTCGGCCGCGGGAACAAAACTATGGCGCGTGACTTGCCACCGCGCCAGCGACGTTCGTCTTGTGAATCGACGACCATCAGGCCGGCCGATGGTAGCAAGGGGATCAGTTCGGCGGCTGACTCGGCGGCGCCTGCAGCTGGATTTCCTCGATGGTTTCGATCTGCTCGTGGGCGACATGCACGCCGGTGAGCTCGCCGATCAGCCGCCAATGCTCGTCGAGCCCGGCACTGATGGTGGCCATGCGGTCGATCATGCGACGGCCAGCCGCCTTGGTAACTTCGTCTTCACTGCGTAACAACTCGAAAGACATCGAGGTCATGGAAGCAGTGAGGTGGGTCAGAGAGCGAGCCGTGAGGCCGAGTAGCTCCATCAATAACTGTTCTTTCGATTCCATTCCTGAGGCTTCCTGCGTCGCTCGTGCTTTAGTTATAACCCAGCACTTTGCATTAGCAAATGTTTCAGAGCAGACACATTGCCCGCCAAAGGCTCGAATGACAGGTCAAAAACCGACTGCCAATATGTCGCCCGCGCCCTGTCTGATTGCCAAGCCCGGCGAGCCCAGTGTACAAATGCTCAGCTGCTGTCAGGAAACAGGCTTCAAAAGCGCTACCTCAGTCACCCCGTAGCCTCTCTGAAATCCTCTAAACACCGTAGCCTATTGGAAAAACGCGACATTTAATGTCAATATCGCGCCTTCCCCTATTTCGTCGCCCCGTGCGGCTTACGCCGCAGGTCTCGCCCGTTTTTCAGTTAAACAAGGCTTTGAGTATCTGCGGTCTGTTGCAAAAAGGTAGTCAATGATGAGCGCAAGGCACTTTCTCTCCCTGATGGATTGCACGCCCGAAGAGCTGGTCAGCGTGATCCGTCGAGGCGTTGAGCTCAAGGACCTGCGTAACCGCGGCGTACTGTTCGAGCCTTTGAAAAACCGCGTCCTGGGGATGATTTTCGAGAAGTCCTCGACCCGTACCCGTATTTCGTTCGAAGCCGGCATGATTCAGCTCGGTGGCCAGGCGATCTTCCTGTCGCCGCGCGACACTCAGCTGGGCCGTGGCGAACCGATCGGCGACGCCGCCATTGTCATGTCGAGCATGCTCGATGCAGTGATGATCCGTACGTTTTCGCACAGCACCCTGACCGAATTCGCCGCCAATTCGCGAGTCCCGCTGATCAACGGCCTGTCCGATGATCTGCACCCGTGCCAGTTGCTGGCCGACATGCAAACCTTCCTCGAACACCGCGGTTCGATCCAAGGCAAGACCGTGGCCTGGATCGGCGACGGCAACAACATGTGCAACAGCTATATAGAAGCGGCGATCCAGTTCGACTTCCAGCTGCGCATCGCCTGCCCGGAGGGTTACGAACCCAACCCTGAATTCGTGGCCAAGGCCGGCGATCGGGTAAGCATCGTCCGCGATCCTCAGGAAGCCGTGCGCGGCGCGCATCTGGTGAGCACCGACGTCTGGACCTCCATGGGCCAGGAAGAGGAAACCGCCAAGCGCCTGAAGCTGTTCGCACCGTTCCAGGTCAACCGTGCCCTGCTCGACCTGGCCGCACCGGACGTGCTGTTCATGCATTGCCTGCCGGCCCACCGTGGCGAGGAAATCAGCCTCGACCTGCTCGACGACCCGCGCTCGGTGGCCTGGGATCAAGCCGAAAACCGTCTGCATGCACAAAAGGCCCTGCTCGAGTTTCTCGTCCCACCTTCGTACCATCACGCATGAGCCAGCCATTACTGCTGAACCTGCGCAATCTGGCCTGTGGTTATCAAAACCAGCGGGTTGTGCAGAACCTCAACCTGCATTTGAATGCCGGCGATATCGGTTGCCTGCTGGGCTCTTCGGGCTGCGGCAAAACCACCACTCTGCGGGCCATTGCCGGTTTCGAACCGGTGCACGAGGGTGAGATCCAGTTGGCGGGCGAGACCATCTCCAGCGCCGGTTTCACCCTCGCCCCGGAAAAACGCCGGATCGGCATGGTGTTCCAGGATTACGCGCTGTTTCCGCATTTGAGCGTGGCCGAGAACATCGCCTTCGGGATCCGCAAGCACCCGCAAAAGGATCGTGTCACCGAAGAATTGCTCGAACTGGTCAACCTGAAAAACCTCGGCAAGCGCTTTCCCCATGAGCTGTCCGGTGGCCAGCAGCAGCGGGTCGCACTGGCCCGCGCCCTGGCGCCGGAACCGCAACTGCTATTGCTCGACGAGCCCTTCTCCAACCTAGACGGCGAATTGCGACGCAAGCTCAGCCATGAAGTACGCGACATCCTCAAGGCTCGCGGCACCAGTGCGATTCTGGTGACCCACGACCAGGAAGAAGCCTTCGCGGTCAGCGACCATGTCGGCGTTTTCAAGGAAGGTCGCCTGGAACAATGGGATACCCCCTACAACCTCTATCACGAACCGCTGACACCGTATGTGGCCAGCTTCATTGGTCAGGGTTACTTCATTCGCGGTCAGTTGAGCAGCCCGGAGTCGGTGCAGACCGAGCTGGGTGAATTGCGCGGCAACCGTGCCTACACCTGGCCGATCGGTGGCGCCGTGGACGTATTGCTGCGTCCGGACGACATCGTCTATGCACCGTCCAGCCCACTGAGGGCGCGGATTGTCGGCAAGAGCTTCCAGGGTGCCTCAACGCTGTATCGCTTGCAGTTGCCTACGGGCGCACAGCTGGAGTCGATTTTCCCGAGCCATGCCGATCATCTGGTCGGTGCTGAAGTCGGCATTCGGGTAGCGGCGGAACATCTGGTGCTGTTCCAGGCCTCCGGCAGCACAGCGGCGCAGATTCCGATGATCGAGTCCGGTGTTCGGCGCTACAGCGCCGCCAGCTGAACAATACGGACATAGGTGGGAGCTCGCTCCCACCTATTGGATTTTCGTTTAACCCAGTATTAGCGTTCCGCTCGCGACCAGCGTCGCATTCCCGCCAATACTCACCCGATCCCCTTCCAGCTGACAAAACAACTCCCCTCCCCGCGCCGAGCACTGATAAGCCGTCAGACTCGACTTGCTCAAGCGTTTCGACCAGTACGGAATCAGGCTGCAATGGGTTGAACCGGTCACCGGGTCTTCGTTGATGCCGATCGCCGGGGCAAAGTAGCGCGACACAAAGTCATGCTTGTTGCCTTTGGCTGTGACGATGGCGCCCGGCCACGGCAGTTTCGCCAGGGCGATCATGTCCGGCTGACAATCGAGCACCGCCTGCTCGGACTCCAGCACCACGAACAATTCCTTCGAGCCCAGCACATCGACCGCCTCGACGCCCAAGGCGCGCTCGACATCCCGGGTCACGCCCACTTCCGACGGCACGACTGCCGGGAAATCCAGCCACAAGCGCCCACCCTCTCGGGTGACACTCAACGGGCCGGACTTGCAGATGAAGTCCAGTCGCTCGACCGGTTCTTTATAGAGTTCAAACAGTACGTAGGCGCTGGCCAGGGTCGCATGACCGCACAACGGGACTTCAGTGATCGGGGTAAACCAGCGGATGCGCCAGACAGAACCCTCACGCACCAGGAACGCGGTTTCGGCGAGGTTATGTTCGGCGGCGATTTTTTGCATCAACTCATCGTCAAGCCAGGCATCGAGCCGGTACACCATCGCCGGGTTGCCACTGAACGGCCGATCACTGAACGCATCGATCTGATGAAACTCAAGCTGCATGGCACTTCTCCCTTTCTTCAGGTCGCCGAGCATGAAGTCTGGCATAGCCCTTCACCAGTGACAGAACGAACCAATTTCCACCATACAGCGCCGGGTTGTAAGCCCGAGACCTTTTGCTCAGGCACGACCGATATCGGCGAACTTCGCCTGGGTGTGTTCGGCCAACACGGCAGGCGCCAGTTCGACTTCCAGACCGCGCCGCCCGGCGCTGACGAAGATGCTGGAAAACGGCTGGGCCGAATGATCGATAAACGTGCGCAGGCGCTTCTTCTGCCCGAGCGGGCTGATACCGCCCAACAGATACCCCGTCGAACGCTGCGCGGCGGCAGGATCGGCCATTTCAACTTTTTTCACGCCTGCAGCCTGCGCCAGCGCTTTTAAGTCCAGACTTCCGACGACCGGCACCACCGCTACCAATAACTCCCCCTTCTCGCTGGCCGCCAGCAACGTCTTGAACACCTGCGCGGGATCCAGGCCCAGTTTTTCCGCGGCCTCCAGACCATAGGACGCTGCCTTCGGATCATGTTCGTAACTGTGCACGCGATGTTCGGCACGAACTTTTTTCAACAAATCCAATGCGGGGGTCATGACAGCTCCAGACTTGGCGGCAGAAGAAAAATACTGCGCAGGATTCTAGGTCATTGATCGATAAAAGGCTCTATTGCGCTGCTATTTCCAAGGATTGGCCGGGCTTTCGGTCGTTCGTCCACACGCCTCTCGCCAGATGAACGATGCGATCATTCACAGGACTAATAGTTTAAATATGACTGATGGTTCACTTTCGACCTTTGACAGCAGTGCTTCTTGTCTATATTTTTTCGAATGCGAACACAGCACGAACGTCTCACCGCAGCACCCGGCAGTAAGCCGAGCACAGGATGGGGATCCTGCCTCGGTGAAAATCGCGCTTTGACCTCGATGGAAAAGCGCCAGACAACAACAAAAACGAGGTTTTCAATGACAACTGCTTTACAACAACCGTCGCTCTCGAGCCAATGCATGGCCGAGTTTCTGGGCACTGCACTGCTGATCTTTTTCGGTACCGGCTGCGTCGCCGCGCTCAAGGTCGCGGGTGCCAGCTTCGGACTGTGGGAAATCAGCATCATCTGGGGGGTTGGCGTCAGTATGGCGATCTACCTCACCGCCGGCGTTTCCGGTGCGCACCTCAACCCTGCCGTGAGTATCGCGCTGAGCATTTTCGCTGACTTCGAAAAGCGCAAACTGCCTTTTTATATTTTCTCCCAGGTTGCCGGCGCCTTCTGCGGGGCATTGTTGGTTTACACGCTGTACAGCAACCTGTTCTTCGATTTCGAACAAACTCACCAAATGGTTCGTGGTACCGAGGCCAGCCTTGAATTGGCCTCAGTGTTCTCCACCTTCCCGAACCCTGCCCTGTCCACGGGCCAGGCCTTTCTGGTTGAAGTGATCATCACCGCCATTCTGATGGGCGTGATCATGTCGCTTACCGACGACAACAATGGCCTGCCCAAAGGACCGCTGGCGCCGTTGTTGATCGGCCTGCTGATTGCCGTGATCGGCAGCTCGATGGGGCCGCTGACCGGTTTCGCGATGAACCCGGCCCGCGACTTCGGTCCTAAACTGATGACTTTCTTCGCAGGCTGGGGTGAAATTTCCTTCACTGGCGGACGCGATATCCCGTACTTCCTGATTCCGGTTTTCGCACCGATTGTTGGTGCCTGTCTCGGTGCTGCAGCTTATCGCGGGCTGATTGCCCGTCATCTGCCCAGCGCCATACCTGCTACAAAGGACGCAGCACTGGCCATTGACGGCAAACCAAGAACGTCTTGAAACCGTTGGCGCGTGATCCTGCCCATTTTGATCCCGCGCCTGACTTCACTTCCTTATTTCGTCCAAGGCAATCGACATGACCGACATTCAGAATAAGAACTACATCATTGCCCTCGATCAGGGTACGACCAGCTCCCGCGCGATCATTTTCGATCGCGACGCGAACGTGGTTTGCACCGCCCAGCGTGAATTCGCACAGCATTACCCGCAAGCCGGTTGGGTCGAACACGACCCGATGGAAATCTTCGCCACCCAGAGCGCCGTGATGGTCGAGGCCCTGGCTCAAGCCGGCCTGCATCACGACCAGGTCGCGGCCATCGGCATCACCAACCAGCGCGAAACCACCGTGGTCTGGGACAAGACCACTGGCCGCCCTATCTACAACGCGATCGTCTGGCAGTGCCGCCGCAGCACCGAAATCTGCCAGCAGCTCAAGCGCGATGGCCACGAGCAATACATCAGCGACACCACGGGCCTGGTTACCGACCCGTACTTCTCCGGCACCAAGCTCAAGTGGATCCTCGACAATGTCGAAGGCAGCCGTGAGCGGGCGCGCAAGGGTGAACTGCTGTTCGGCACCGTCGACAGCTGGCTGATCTGGAAATTTACCGGCGGCAAGGTGCACGTCACCGACTACACCAACGCCTCGCGCACCATGCTCTTCAACATCCACACGCTGGAGTGGGACGCGAAGATGCTGGACGTCCTCGACATCCCGCGCGAGATGCTGCCGGAAGTTAAGTCCTCGTCCGAAATCTACGGCCACACCAAAAGCGGCATCGCCATTGGCGGTATCGCCGGCGACCAACAGGCCGCCCTGTTCGGCCAAATGTGCGTCGAGCCAGGCCAGGCGAAAAACACCTACGGCACCGGTTGCTTCCTGTTGATGAACACCGGCGACAAAGCGGTGAAGTCCAAGCACGGCATGCTGACCACCATCGCGTGCGGTCCGCGTGGCGAAGTGGCCTATGCGCTGGAAGGCGCGGTGTTCAACGGTGGCTCCACCGTGCAGTGGCTGCGTGATGAACTGAAGATCATCAACGACGCCCACGACACCGAATACTTCGCCAACAAGGTCAAGGACAGCAACGGCGTGTACCTGGTGCCGGCCTTCACCGGCCTGGGCGCTCCGTACTGGGATCCGTATGCCCGTGGCGCGCTGTTCGGCCTGACCCGTGGCGTACGCGTGGATCACATCATTCGTGCAGCGCTTGAGTCGATTGCTTACCAGACCCGTGACGTTCTGGACGCCATGCAGCAGGATTCCGGCGAACGCCTGAAAGCCCTGCGCGTGGACGGCGGCGCAGTGGCGAACAACTTCCTGATGCAGTTCCAGGCCGACATCCTCGGCACTCAGGTCGAGCGTCCGAAAATGCGCGAAACCACCGCGTTGGGCGCCGCTTACCTGGCGGGTTTGGCCTGCGGCTTCTGGGGCAGCCTGGAGGAGTTGCGCGGCAAGGCGGTGATCGAGCGCGAGTTCGAACCGGCGCTGGACGAAACCGCGAAGGAAAAACTCTACGCTGGCTGGAAAAAAGCCGTCAGCCGCACTCGCGACTGGGAACCGCACGAAGGAGCTGAATAAGCCAGGGACCGGACTCGTATCCGGTTGTAACTGGTCGGGAGCGGATTCCTGCGGCATCATGGGCAAATTTTGCACGGCAGCCCAAAGGAAGCCCCATGAATCTGCCTCCCCGTCAGCAGCAAATCCTCGAACTGGTCCGCGAACGCGGCTATGTCAGCATCGAGGAAATGGCCCAGCTGTTCGTCGTTACACCGCAAACCATCCGCCGCGATATCAATCAACTGGCGGAAGTGAATCTGTTGCGTCGCTATCACGGCGGCGCAGCCTACGACTCCAGCGTCGAAAACACCGCCTACGCCATGCGCGCCGATCAGATGCGCGATGAAAAGCAGCGTATCGGCGAAGCCATTGCGGCGCAGATTCCCGATCACGCCTCACTGTTCATCAATATCGGCACCACCACCGAATCCATTGCTCGGGCGCTGCTCAACCACAGCCACCTGAAAATCATCACCAATAACCTGCATGTGGCCTCGATGCTCAGCGCCAAGGACGACTTCGACGTGCTGCTGACCGGTGGCAACGTACGGCGTGACGGTGGCGTGGTCGGTCAGGCCAGCGTCGACTTCATTAACCAGTTCAAGGTCGACTTCGCCCTGGTCGGCATCAGTGGTATCGATGAAGACGGCAGCTTGCTGGATTTCGACTATCAGGAAGTGCGGGTGTCCCAGGCGATCATCGCCAACGCCCGACAGGTGATTCTCGCGGCGGATTCCAGCAAATTCGGACGCAACGCCATGATTCGCCTGGGGCCGATCAGCCTGATCGATTGCCTGGTCACCGACCAGCCGCCTTCGCCGGCCCTGGCGCAGTTGTTGAGCCAGCACAAGATCCGGCTGGAGGTCGTGTAAGCACATCCCCCCTGTGGCGAGGGGGCTTGCCCCCGTTCGGCTGCACAGCAGACGCCAATCAGACAACATGTTCTTCCTGAGATACCGCGGTAGCCGGTTTTAGGGCCGCTTCGCAGCCCAGCGGGAGCAAGCTCCCTCGCCACAAAAAGCACTCTCCACCATCATTCAATGTTCGAAAATTTTCCTTTAACCGCCCTTCGATCAGTATTTTCAATCGAAGCTGGCTGGTCGTGGACGTCTTTATGGGCTAGTATTTTCGCAAATGAACATTAATGTTCGAATTCAAATATAGAAATCCAAAAAAACCGAGGCCAGCCGATGCCCACTTCTACCTTGCCTACGCCCCCTCTCGCCGAGGTCTACGATATCGCCGTCATTGGTGGTGGGATCAATGGCGTGGGGATCGCAGCGGATGCCGCCGGTCGCGGCCTTTCGGTGTTCCTTTGCGAAAAGGATGATCTGGCCAGCCACACCTCGTCGGCCAGCAGCAAGCTGATCCACGGTGGCCTGCGCTACCTGGAGCATTATGAATTCCGCCTGGTGCGCGAAGCCCTGGCCGAGCGCGAAGTGCTGCTGGCCAAGGCACCGCACATCGTCAAACAGATGCGCTTCGTGCTGCCGCACCGCCCGCACTTGCGTCCGGCCTGGATGATCCGCGCCGGCCTGTTCCTTTATGACCACCTCGGCAAACGGGAAAAACTCGAAGGCTCGAAAAGCCTGAAGTTCGGCCCGGACAGCCCGCTGAAAAGCGAAATCACCAAAGGCTTCGAATACTCCGATTGCTGGGTCGATGACGCACGCCTCGTGGTGCTGAATGCCATGGCTGCCCGCGAGAAAGGTGCCCACGTTCATACACAAACCCGTTGCGTCAGTGCCCGTCGCGCCAAGGGCCTGTGGCACATGAACCTGGAACGCGCCGATGGCAGCCTGTTTTCGATCCGCGCCAAGGCACTGGTGAATGCTGCTGGCCCATGGGTCGCCCAGTTCATTCGTGACGACCTGAAGATGGAATCGCCGTACGGCATCCGTCTGATCCAGGGCAGCCACCTGATCGTGCCGAAATTGTACGAAGGCGAACACGCGCACATTCTGCAAAACGAAGATCAGCGCATCGTCTTCACCATTCCGTACCTGAACCACTTCACCCTGATCGGCACCACCGACCGCGAGTACACCGGCGACCCGGCAAAAGTGGCGATCACTGAAGGCGAAACCGATTACCTGCTGAAAGTGGTCAATGCCCACTTCAAGAAACAACTCAGCCGCGCGGACATCCTGCACAGCTACTCCGGCGTTCGTCCGCTGTGCAACGACGAATCCGACAACCCGTCGGCTGTCACCCGCGACTACACCCTGGCGTTGTCGGGTTCTGGTGAAGACGCGCCGTTGCTGTCGGTGTTCGGCGGCAAGCTGACGACCTACCGCAAACTGGCCGAGTCGGCGCTGGCGCAACTGGCCCCGTACTTCACGCACATCAAGCCAAGCTGGACCGCCACCGCGCCCCTGCCCGGTGGCGAAGACATGACGACTCCGCAGGCGTTGAGTTCGCGGATCCGCGACAAGTTCGACTGGATCCCCACCGAAATCGCCCGTCGCTGGTCCACCACTTATGGCAACCGCACCTGGCGCATGCTCGAAGGCGTGGAAAACCTCGGTGACCTGGGTGAACACATCGGCGGCGGCCTCTACACCCGCGAAGTCGACTACCTGTGCAGCGAAGAATGGGCGACCACCGCCGATGACATCCTGTGGCGCCGCAGCAAGCTTGGGCTGTTCACCACTGCGGCGGAACAGCAGAAGCTCAAGGATTACCTGAACAAGCTCGAACAGAACCGCAGCAAGATCGAAGCGGCCTGATCGGATATCCGGTTAAACCAAAGCCCCTGAATCTCACGATTCAGGGGCTTTTTCATACCCCGTGATCCATTCGGTTTTCCGAACGCGACTTGTCGGTCGGTTCGGTAAACCGGATCGCCCGACAACAATTTCTATGCCATAAATATTTAATACCCTTAAAAATCAACAACTTGTTCCATATCGCCCGGTCTGGCACGAGTCATGCTCTACACTCTCGGACGAATGTTTGTTGTGCTACTCCTTCAAGAGCCGTCAGGCATTCGAAGCACCAAAAAGGGCCGATGAACTGGCTCCATATAAAAACAATGTCGAGGAAAATTTGATGCGCATCGTTCCCCATCTCCTGGGCGCAGCCATTGCTGCCGCTCTGATTAGCACTCCAGTTTTCGCCGCCGAACTCACCGGCACACTGAAGAAGATCAAAGAGTCCGGCACCATCACCCTCGGGCATCGTGACGCTTCCATTCCGTTTTCCTATATCGCGGACGCTTCCGGCAAACCGGTTGGCTACTCCCACGATATCCAGCTGAAAATCGTCGAAGCCATCAAGAAAGACCTGGACATGCCCAACCTCCAGGTCAAATACAACCTGGTGACCTCGCAAACCCGTATCCCGCTGGTGCAGAACGGCACCGTGGACGTCGAGTGCGGTTCCACCACCAACAACGTCGAGCGTCAGCAACAAGTTGACTTCTCCGTCGGCATCTTCGAAATCGGCACCAAGCTGCTGACCAAGAAAGACTCGCCTTACAAAGACTTCGCCGATCTGAAAGGCAAGAACGTCGTGACCACCGCCGGCACCACGTCCGAGCGCATCCTCAAGTCGATGAACGCCGACAAGCAGATGGGCATGAACGTGATCTCCGCCAAAGACCATGGCGAATCCTTCCAGATGCTGGAAACCGGCCGTGCCGTGGCCTTCATGATGGACGACGCCTTGCTGGCCGGTGAAATGGCCAAGGCCAAGAAGCCGGATGACTGGGCCGTGACCGGCACACCACAGTCCTTCGAAATCTACGGCTGCATGGTTCGCAAGGGCGACGCGCCATTCAAGAAAGCCGTCGACGACGCAATCATCGCGACCTACAAGTCGGGCGAGATCAACAAGATCTACGACAGATGGTTCCAGTCGCCGATTCCACCAAAAGGCCTGAATCTGATGTTCCCGATGAGCCCCGAGCTCAAGGCCCTGTTCGCCAATCCGACCGACAAAGCGGCTGACGAAAAGAAATCCTGATTTCTGACTAACCTTATCCCCTGAAAAGGCCTCTGCCCTTTCAGGGGTTGTCACTCCCTGCTGGCATTTTTGGAAACACTCGAACCGGTGGCTGTCGAGCCGTTCGCGTGTGCCTGTGCGTCATGCTCAGGCGGGAACGGAGCTTCCCCAGGCGGGCACTTGTACATCGATCGAATCCGAGGGGAGACCCTAATGAATTACAACTGGGACTGGGGCGTGTTCTTCAAGTCCACCGGCGTGGGTAGCGAAATTTATTTCGACTGGTACCTCTCCGGTTTGGGCTGGACCATCGCCATCGCCGTCGCCGCCTGGATCATCGCGCTGCTGCTGGGCTCGATCCTGGGCGTCATGCGCACGGTGCCGAATCGCATCGTATCGGGCATCGCGACCTGCTACGTCGAACTTTTCCGTAACGTGCCGCTGCTGGTTCAGCTGTTCATCTGGTACTTCCTGGTGCCCGACCTGCTGCCGCAAAACCTGCAGGACTGGTACAAGCAGGACCTGAACCCGACCACCTCGGCCTTCCTCAGCGTCGTCGTGTGCCTGGGCCTGTTCACCACGGCTCGCGTTTGTGAACAAGTGCGCACCGGTATCCAGGCGCTGCCCCGCGGCCAGGAATCCGCTGCCCGCGCCATGGGTTTCAAGCTGCCGCAGATCTACTGGAACGTGCTGCTGCCCCAGGCTTATCGCATCATCATTCCGCCGCTTACCTCGGAATTCCTGAACGTGTTCAAGAACTCCTCCGTCGCGTCGCTGATTGGCCTGATGGAGCTGCTCGCGCAGACCAAACAGACCGCCGAGTTCTCCGCCAACCTGTTCGAAGCCTTCACCCTGGCCACGCTGATCTACTTCACGCTGAACATGAGCCTGATGCTGCTGATGCGCGCGGTCGAGAAGAAAGTCGCCGTACCGGGCCTGATTTCCGTAGGGGGTAAATGATGGAATTCGACTTCTCGGGCATCATTCCGTCCCTGCCGGGCATGTGGAACGGCATGGTCATGACCCTCCAGCTGATGGCCCTGGGCGTGAGCGGCGGGATCATCCTCGGCACGATCCTCGCGTTGATGCGCCTGTCCCACAGCAAACTGCTGTCGAACATTGCCGGCGCCTACGTTAACTATTTCCGCTCGATTCCGCTGCTGCTGGTCATCACCTGGTTCTACCTGGCGGTGCCGTTCGTACTGCGCTGGATCACCGGAGAAGACACCCCGATCGGCGCGTTCGCCTCGTGCATCGTGGCGTTCATGATGTTCGAAGCCGCGTACTTCTGCGAAATCGTCCGGGCTGGTGTGCAGTCGATTCCCAAGGGCCAGATGGGCGCTGCCCAGGCCCTGGGCATGACGTATGGCCAGATGATGCGGTTGATCATCCTGCCGCAAGCGTTCCGCAAGATGACCCCGCTGCTGTTGCAACAGAGCATCATCCTGTTTCAGGACACCTCGCTGGTCTACGCGGTTGGCCTGGTGGACTTCCTCAATGCCTCGCGTGCCAGTGGTGACATCATCGGCCGCTCCAATGAGTTCCTGATCTTCGCAGGTCTCACGTACTTCATCATCAGCTTTGCCGCCTCGCAGCTGGTCAAGCGTCTGCAAAAAAGGTTCGCCGTATGATCTCTATCAAGAACGTCAACAAGTGGTATGGGGACTTCCAGGTACTGACTGATTGCAGCACCGAGGTCAAAAAAGGCGAAGTGATTGTGGTGTGCGGGCCGTCCGGTTCCGGCAAATCCACCCTGATCAAGTGCGTCAACGCCCTGGAACCGTTCCAGAAAGGTGACATCGTGGTCGACGGCACCTCCATCGCCGACCCGAAGACCAATCTGCCGAAACTGCGCTCGCGCGTGGGCATGGTGTTCCAGCATTTCGAACTGTTCCCGCACCTGACCATCACCGAAAACCTGACCATCGCGCAGATCAAGGTGTTGGGCCGCAGCAAGGAAGAAGCCACCAAGAAAGGCCTGCAACTGCTTGAGCGCGTCGGCCTGTCTGCCCATGCGCATAAGCATCCTGGCCAGCTTTCCGGTGGCCAGCAACAGCGTGTGGCGATTGCCCGTGCGCTGGCGATGGACCCGATCGTCATGCTGTTCGACGAACCGACCTCGGCGCTGGACCCGGAAATGGTCAACGAAGTACTCGACGTGATGGTGCAACTGGCCCACGAAGGCATGACCATGATGTGCGTGACCCACGAAATGGGCTTCGCCCGCAAGGTCGCGGACCGGGTGATCTTCATGGACGCCGGCAAGATTATCGAAGACTGCAAGAAAGAAGAATTCTTCGGTGATATCAACGCCCGCTCCGAGCGCGCGCAGCATTTCCTCGAGAAGATTCTGCAGCACTAAGAAGGAAGACACCGCTCCCCCTGTGGGAGCGGGCTTTTGTGGCGAGGGGGCTGCTGTGGCGAGGGTGCTTGCCCCCGTTGGACTGCGTAGCCGTCCCAATACCTGAATACTCGGATTGTCAGATACAACCCGAATCCAGATATTGGGGCCGCTTCGCGACCCAACGGGGGCAAGCCCCCTCGCCACAAAAGCCCCCTCGCCACACAGCAACTCCCACAGAACCCGTGGGGATATGGATATTTGTGTTGTGGTTGACCCAAGGCATCTGTGATGAAATGCGACTCCACTCTCTATCGCGCCGCGCCGCCATCACTCGCCGTGAAACCCCGTTTGATTCGCCATCTGTTCCTGCCGCCGCTGATCATCGCCCTGATGATCGGATTGGGTTACATCGGCTTCTGGGTCAGTGAACACTATGGCATTCGCAGCCTCAGCGAGAACGGCCAGCGTCAGCTGGAACTGCACGCGCGCGCCGTCGAAAGCGAGATCAGCAAATACACCTACCTGCCCAGCCTGCTGGAACTCGAATCGAGTGTTTCCAAGCTGCTGGCCGACCCGTCGCCGGAACACCGGCAGACGGTCAACGAATACCTCGAAGGCCTGAACCGGCGCAGCCGCAGTCGGGCCATTTATGTGATGGACACCACCGGCCGCGTACTGGCCACCAGCAACTGGCGCGATGTCGACAGTTATCTGGGCGAAGACCTGTCCTTCCGCGCCTACTTCCAGAACGCCGTGCGCGGCCAGCCGGGGCGGTTCTACGGCATCGGCAGCACCAGCGGCGAACCTGGCTATTACCTGGCTCATGGCCTGGAGGAACACGGCAAGATCACCGGCGTCGCGGTGGTCAAGGTGCGCCTTGAAGCCATGGAAGAACGCTGGCAGCGCGCGCGCCTGGAAGCGTTCGTCAGCGACGAGAACGGCATCATCATTCTCTCCAGCGATCCGGCGCGGCGGCTCAAGTCGGTGCTGCCGTTGAGTGACGACACCAAGGAACGCCTGGCCCGCAGCCTTCAGTACTACTGGTATCCGCTGAATGAACTGCAACCGCTGGCCCGAGAGAAACTGGCTGAAGGCGAGGAAAAACTGACCTTCCCCGCCAACAGCGAACTGGTGTCCGATGAAGAGAACATCAGCTACCTGTCGCAAACCCGGCCGCTGAGCGACACCCCGTGGAATTTCACCCTGCTCACGCCCCTGCAAGACCTGCGGCGTGAAGCGATCAATCAGGGGATTCTGGTGGCGGTGGCGTTTGCCCTGGTGGCCTTCCTGCTGATCGCCTGGAACGAGCGGCGCAAAGTGATCGCCACCCGCCTCGCGGCGCGGGAAGCCTTGCAGGAAGCCAACAATCAACTGGAGCGTCGGATTACCGAACGCACCACTGACCTGCGTGCCAGCAACGAACGGCTCAAGGGGCAGATTCGTGAGCGTCGACAGGCTGAAGAAACCTTGCGCCGCGCTCAGGATGAACTGGTCCAGGCCGGCAAACTGGCGGCCATCGGCCAGATGTCCACCAGCATCGCCCACGAATTGAACCAACCGCTGGCAGCCTTGCGGACCTTGTCCGGCAATACCGTGCGCTTTCTGGAGCGCGGTCAGCTGGATGTAGCCAGCACCAATCTCAAGACCATCAATGAACTGATCGACCGCATGGGCCGGATTACCGCCAGCCTGCGTTCTTTCGCCCGGCGTGGCGATGACCAAGGCCAGGCCAGCCTCGGCAAAGGCGTGGACGCCGCCCTGCAATTGCTGGGCAGCCGGATGGAGAACGTGCCGTTGCAATTGCATCGCGACTTTGCCGACGTGCAGGTGCAGATCGACCAGACCCGTCTGGAGCAGATCCTGGTCAACCTGATCGGCAACGCGCTCGATGCCATGCAGTCGCAGCCCCAACCGACGTTGTGGCTCGAAGGCGAGGAATACGACGGCAAGTATCGCCTGCGGGTGCGCGACAACGGCCACGGCATCGATGCCGAAGCACGCAAGCATCTGTTCGAACCGTTCTTCACCACCAAACCCGGCGAACAGGGCCTGGGCCTCGGCCTGACCCTGTCGGCGAGCCTGGCAGCCGCCACGGGCGGGCATCTGGGTGTCGAACACCCGGCCAGCGGTGGCACCACCTTCGTCCTCAGTTTACCGTTGGTAAGCCCCACTCCCGCCGAGCCAATATGAACAACGACCTTAGTGTGCTGATCGTCGAAGACGACCCCCATGTGCTGCTCGGTTGCCAACAGGCACTGACGCTCGAAGACATTCCCTGCATCGGCGTCGGCAGCGCCGAAGAAGCGCTGGAGCGGGTGGGCGATAACTTCGCCGGCATCGTCATCAGCGACATCCGCCTGCCGGGCATCGATGGCCTGGAACTGCTGACCCGGCTCAAGGCCCGTGATCGCAGCCTGCCGGTGGTGCTGATTACCGGCCACGGCGACATCTCGATGGCCGTCGGCGCGATGCAGAAAGGCGCCTACGACTTCATGGAGAAACCTTTCTCCCCCGAACGCCTGGTGGACGTCGCCCGCCGCGCGCTGGAGCAACGCAGCCTGGCGCGGGAAGTCACCTCGTTACGTCGACAACTGTTCGAGCGTGATTCCCTCGAAGGCCGGATCATCGGTCGCTCGCCGGCCATGCAAAACCTGCGGGAACTGATCGCCAACGTCGCCGATACGTCGGCCAACGTGCTGATCGAAGGCGAGACCGGCACCGGCAAGGAACTGGTTGCGCGCTGCCTGCACGACTTCAGCCGCCGGCACAGCAAACAGTTCGTCGCGCTGAACTGCGGTGGCCTGCCGGAGAATCTGTTCGAAAGCGAAATCTTCGGCCACGAGGCCAACGCTTTCACCGGTGCCGGCAAACGGCGGATCGGCAAGATCGAACACGCCGATGGTGGCACGCTGTTCCTCGACGAAGTGGAAAGCATGCCGCTGCCGTTGCAGATCAAACTGCTGCGGGTGCTGCAGGAACGCACCCTCGAACGCCTGGGTTCGAACCAGAGCGTGGCGGTGGATTGCCGGGTGATCGCCGCGACCAAGTCCGATCTGGATGAGTCGAGCAAGGCTGGCGAGTTTCGCAGCGACCTGTATTACCGCCTGAACGTGGTCACCCTGGAACTGCCACCGCTGCGCGAACGCCGCGAAGACATCCTGCAATTGTTCGAGCACTTTTTGCAGCAGTCATCCCTGCGCTTCGACCGCTCGCTGCCTGAACTGGACAACCAGACCGTGTCGATTCTGATGAGCCACGACTGGCCAGGCAACGTGCGCGAACTGCGCAACGTCGCCGAACGCTTCGCCCTCGGCCTGCCGGCCTTCAAGAAGACCGGCGCCAGCGGCAGCAATCAGGGCCTGGCCTTCGCCGAAGCGGTGGAAGCTTTCGAACGCAACCTGCTCAGCGATGCCTTGCAGCGCAGCGGCGGCAACCTGACCCAAGCCAGCCAGGAGCTGGGAATGGCCAAGACCACGCTGTTCGACAAAGTGAAGAAATACGGGCTGAGCCACTGATGGACCTGATTTTCAAAGCAACCCTGGGCGCGGCGGTAGTGGTGATCCTCGCCATGCTGGCCAAGACCAAAAACTATTACATCGCAGGCCTGGTGCCGCTGTTTCCGACCTTTGCGCTGATCGCTCACTACATTGTCGGCAAAGGACGTTCACTGGATGACCTGAAGACCACCATCGTGTTTGGCATGTGGTCGATCATTCCGTACTTCGTCTATCTGGCGACCTTGTATGTGATGGTCGACCGGATGCGGCTGGAGGCTTCGCTAGCGGTGGCGGCAGTGGCGTGGTTGATGGCGGCGACGGTGCTGGTCAGCGTGTGGGTGCGCCTGCACGGCTAACCCCCTTTCCTTGAAATCTGTGACTTGTGAACTGTGAACTGTGGCGAGGGAGCTTGCTCCCGCTCGGGTGCGCAGCAGCCGCAAAACCGGTGTACCTGGTATCTCTGACGGAAACAGTCGCTGTTATTGGGGCTGCTTCGCAGCCCAGCGGGAGCAAGCTCCCTCGCCACAAAAGCGCTCCGCGACCGCGATCAGTCCACGCGTCCACCTTTTTCTTCGCTCATGATCTGCCGTATCGCGCCAACAAACGCCTCCACCGGCTGCCCGCCAGTGACGGCGTACTGCCCGTTGAACACCACCGTCGGCACTGAACTCACGCCGCGCGACAACCACAACTGTTCTTCCTCGCGAACCTCTTTGGCGAATTCGTCCGAAGCCAGAATCGCCTCAGCCCGCTGCCGGTCCAGCCCGACGCTTTCGGCGATCTGTACCAATTGCCCGTGATCGGACGGATTGCCGCCCTCAGTGAAATACGCCTTGAACAACGCCTCTTTGAGGTTGAGCTGCAACCCTTCCAGCCCCGCCCAATGCAGCAAGCGATGAGCATCGAAGGTGTTGTAGATGCGGCTGTTGCCGTCCGTGCGAAAGGCAAACCCGACCTCGGCGCCGCGCGCGCGGATCATTTCGCGGTTCTTCTGCGACTGTTCAGGCGTCGAGCCGTATTTTTCGGTGATGTGTTCGGTGATGTTCTGCCCTTCGGGGCCCATCTTCGGGTTCAGTTCGAATGGCTGGAAACGGATCTCGGCCTGGACTTCGTCACCCAGCAAATCCAGGGCCCTGGTCAAGCCGTACAGGCCGACGACGCACCAGGGGCAGGACACGTCGCTGACGAAATCGATTTTCAGGGGGGTACTCATCGCTCACCTCGCAGACTTGAATCATGCCGCAAAATTCGAACGATACACCCGTAGGAGCTGCCGAAGGCTGCGATCTTTTGACCTTGATCCTGATCTTCTTCCAGATCGCTGAAGATCAAGATCAAAAGATCGCAGCCTTCGGCAGCTCCTACATGGGGGTATCAGGGACTCCACATTGGCTTCAAGTGTCAGAGAAGGTTGTGCTCAACCACCGGATCAATCTGTGCCCAGTGCGAAGTATCTTCGCGGTGGGCCTGCAAATACGGTAACACCGCCGCCAGCAATGGCGCCTTGAACGCCTCCTGAAATCGATGGGCCAGCCCCGGAATCAACTTCAACTGACTGCCACGAATGTGTGCCGCCAGGTGTACGCCATGCATCACCGGCAACAATGGATCGGCGGTGCCGTGAACCACCAGCGTCGGCACGCGAAGTTGGTTGAGCAGATCCACACGACTGCGCTCGGCAAGGATCGCCATGATCTGGCGCTTCACGCCCTCGGGGTTAAACGCCCGGTCATAAGACAGCGCCGCTTGATGCAGCAACGCTTGCCGATCATCAGTGACCGACGGACTGCCCAGCGCCGCCAGCAGATCAGCCTGTTGTTCCAGCGCCACTTCACGATTCGGCGCGCCGCGTCGCGCGAGCAACTGCACCAGCGCCGCACTCGGCGCCGGCAAGCCTTCGGCCCCCGAACTGGTCATCAACAGCGTCAGGCTCTCGACCCGCTGCGGCGCCATCGCTGCCATATGCTGGGCAATCATGCCACCCATACTCGCGCCCAAAACGTGGAATTGCTCGACGTGCAACGCGTCCATCAACCCCAGTGCATCATCGGCCATGTCCGTCAGCGTATAAGGTGCGGCCACCGGCAAACCGAGCTTGTAGCGCAGCACTTCGAACGTCAGGTTGGCCTCAACCGGCGCCTGGCGCCAAGTGGACAGGCCGACATCACGATTGTCATAACGAATCACCCGGAAACCCTGCTGACACAACGCGACCACCACTTCGTCCGGCCAGTGAATCAACTGCCCGCCCAGGCCCATCACCAGCAACAACGCAGGGTCGGACGCACGGCCGATGCTCTGGTACGCCAGACTCACCTGATCCAGATCGACCCGTTCGGTCGGAACATTGACATCGCAACGAGACGCCGCCAAAGACGGGAAATTGAACAACACAGCGATCAGAAAGACCGCTGTGGATAAAAATCGTGCACGCATGAAAAACACCGAAACGCAGAACCCCAGTAGAGCGCGAGTCTGATGAAGTTTGTTCAAGCGCGCTGCCACAGTTACGTGACAGTTTGATGAAGAGTGCCGAGCGGTCGTGGAGCATGAGAAATCTACCACTCATCGGAAAACACCCCGTACCTGTTATTTCTGACAGTAGCCAGCCTCCAGCTTAGAGACTTCAATCCTCTGACGCACCAATGCCGCAGCTGTTCAGGCACCATCTCAAAATCGGAGCATGCTATGAGCGTTTTTACAGCCGAACAGTTGGCCGCACTGCAAATAGAAAGCCCGCTGCAACCGGTCGATCTTTTCGCCGAGATAAAGTCAGAGGGGGTATTTACGCTGGATGGAATACTCAATCTGTTTCCTGCCCTGATTCCTGGCTGGCACAAGGTCGACTATCCCGTGGCATCGTACGGGGTCAACGCTGACGAAACGGCTGGCGCCGGAATTGGCTGGTGGATTCTCTTCATCTCCTACAAATTGATGGCGGCGCAAGACACGATACGGCTGTACATGGGCAAACGCCTTGAGCCGGGCCAGGTCCCGGATCCGACAGAGGAAGGAACCCTGATCAAGACAGTCGTGGTCCCTTCCGATCACGACAGCCAGGACATAGTCGGTTTCATTCCCAGAGCCGCCGTTGAAAGACCGGGCATCCACTGGATGTGGTACACCGTCGAGCGCACCAGTGGCAATGGTCCCGAACCCTCGGACGGAATCGTCGTATGGTTCAAGCCGACCTTCCCGGACAGCCTCGATCCGACGGGCAACTCCAGCGAACGAGTGCCTTTGCAAGCCCCTGAGTTCCCATCGATTATCGATCAGGCGATGGTAGAGGCTGGGATTAAAGTCATTGTTCCTGCCTGGCCAATCATGACCGTCGGTGACGTTATTACCCTGACGATCGGCAATCAAATCGTCGAATACACCCTCAAGAATGATGAGGTGGGCCAGAACGTTGTGATGTTCGTGTCGTCTGCCATCCTCAAGCGAATCGGTCCCGCTGACCCGTTGTTGGTGCGTTACAAAATCCGTGACCAGGTACACAACAGCAGCCTCACGTCCGAAACAGGTAAAGGAACGCTGATTCCGGAAGTTACCTATCTAGAAGCACCTTCAGTGCCTGGTTCAATAAAAGATGTTCTCCACCTCGACCACCTCGACCAGGCCTCCATGAAAGTCGAAATCTTCGTGGAACGCGCCGATGCCGTCGCTGGAGATAAAGTGGAATGCTTTCTCTACGACCCCACGACCGGAGTCACCCGATCCTATGGTCCGTTTGATTACAAAAGAGGCACCCTCGTGATCGAGGTACCTTACGAAACAGTGAAAAATCTGGCACCGGCAACTATAGAGCTCTACTACGAACGTATAAGAAAGGTGTCGGGTGTAGAGGAGCGCACCCCGTCCTTCTCCTATTTTCTGGAGCTGGTCGGCGAAAAATATCGCGGTCCCGCCCCTACAGCCCCTCAGGCCCATGGCGGCGAACTGTCGCCAGACCTTGCAGAGACGGTGGTGTATGTCGGCCCGGACATCAAGGGGCTGGAAATTGGCGATAAGGTAACGTTGACCTGTCTGAGTACGAGCGCAGGCGGCACCACTCGCCTGCAAACCTTTGAGCGATTTGTCACGCGATCGATGGTGATTCCAGGAGTGGGAACCGTCGTGCCGTTCGAGATCGATACGAGGCACTTTGACACGTACCGGAGTGGCACATTCCGGGTTACCTACACTGTAACCGGGGGAAATCACCTCGCCCCTCTGGAATCTCATGCGTTGCTTTTGCACATCGGCCCCGTCAAAAACACCTTGGGTGTCGTCGATGTCGGCAAGGATGTAAACGGTGTACTCGATCCCAAGGACATTCCTTTCGGCACGCCGGCCATTTGCCCGGCAAAGGCCCATACCCAGGTTGGCGACACGGTTTACCTCCAGGTGTGGACCGCTGATGACAGACTTGTCTGGGTCGACTCGCTACCGATTACCGCCGCTCACATCGGTAAAGACATTGAGTTCAGATTGGCATTCGAACTGATCGACTCGCTGAAACACCAGGTCATCCGTATCGACTGGCACATTGAACGCAACCGGGCACTGCCGCTGACGGCAACCGAACTGGTATTGCTCATTGGGAATGTGGCTCTGGGACTTGCCCCTCCGACACTTGTTGAAGTACCTGCTGGTAACCTAATCAATCCGCGGCACACCGAAAAAAGCACGACTGTCGAGATCGCCTACGAGGGCATGTCCACCGTCCATAAAGTCACGTTAATCGTCGCTGGGCGCTCGGGCTTTGGTAGCCCGGTCGTGCCAACGCAACAAGGGAATGCCAGCGGCACGCTGCGAATCAGCTTGCGACTGATGACCGTACCCGCCAACCTCCGCCACAGTATGAAGCTCTACTACCGTGTTTCGCAGCCTGGACTACCTGACCAATTCTCCGGCGTCACCACCTATGAAGTCACCGCGATACCCGATGAAGCCATCGTCTTTCCGAGCCTGAGCATTGCACAAGCGCCGGATCACAAGACGCTGGACCTCAGTACGTTTGAAGGCGATGCGCGCTGGAGTCTGGCGCCCTGGCTGTTTATCGCTGTCGGGACGCGAATGCGCGTAGCCTTGGGTGGAAGCAATGCGGCCGAGACTGATCACCTCATCATGTTGTTCGATGGCGTGATTACTGCGGATCATGTGAAAAGTGGGTTGAGCGGTGTCATTAACCGTCAACAACTGGAGCTGTTCAAGGATGGCTCCCAGGCGATGGGATTATCGATTGCAAACTTCAGCGATAAGGGTGGTGTCGACACGTTTTTCCCTGTTCGTGAATTAACCATCCTGAACAAGACACGGAGTCTGCTCATCAAGAAAGCGATCGATGCCAACACAGGCGCTCGGATTCTCAACGGCGGCAGCACCAAAACCAATCGTGTGACGTTGTCCGGCACGGGTAAACCGGGTAGCACACTTACACTGCTCCAAAACGATAATGTCCCGAAACCCATCGGCACATTCAAAGTGCCCGCCAACGGCAACTGGAGTTACACCTTCACCGTGACGGCCTCGTCGTTTCATCGGCTGACCGTTCAAGTGCAACCTGACGGGAAGCCCTCGAACCTATGGACGTTCAGTGTCCTGGCGCCTCAACCTCAGCCCATCACACCCCATATCTTGCTGGCACTTAATGCCAGAGGTCAGAACCTGTATGACAACGAGCGCACCACAACCTATGGCATCAGTATCAATGGCGTTGCCGCCCCCGGCACCCAGGTGCGGGTACTGCTTAATGGAGGGATCGTTCTAGACCGAATTTACGTAGGTGCAAATGGATTCTGGCAGTCGGGACTATTTGGAGTGGGTTCGGGCGTATACCAAATCAGTGTTCAAGGGATATACGGGAATTATCCAATCTCAAAAGTCTTCACTCAGTCGGTGACCTATGGCTAGACCGAAGTCTCACCAAAACAGTAGGGCCGTGCCCAGCGAATATCACTGCGCACGGCCCCGTTTAATGTTGGAGAGAGCCTGCTGCGTCCTTAAGCCAACTGACTCCGCAACTGCCGCGCCGCCGCCACCATGTTCACTAACGCCGCCTCGGTCTCCGGCCACGCCCGGGTCTTCAACCCGCAATCGGGGTTTACCCACAACCGCTCGGCCGGAATGCGCTTCACCGCTTTGCTTATCAACTTGACCATCTCGGCCGTGTCCGGCACCCGTGGCGAGTGGATGTCGTAGACGCCCGGGCCGATGTCGTTCGGGTAGTCGAAGGCTTCGAAGGCCTCCAGCAATTCCATGTCCGAGCGCGAAGTTTCGATGGTGATTACGTCGGCGTCCATGGCGGCGATGGACTCGATTACGTCGTTGAATTCGCTGTAGCACATGTGGGTGTGGATCTGGGTTTCGTCACGCACACCCGATGCACTCAGGCGGAACGCTTCCACCGCCCAGTCGAGGTATTCCTGCCATTGCGCCCGGCGTAGCGGCAGGCCTTCGCGGAACGCGGCTTCGTCGATCTGCACGATCTTGATGCCGGCAGCTTCCAGGTCGACCACTTCATCACGCAGGGCCAACGCCAACTGTTGCGCCTGGATTTTGCGCGAGACGTCTTCACGTGGGAATGACCACATCAGCATGGTCACGGGACCGGTGAGCATGCCTTTCATGACCTTGTCGGTCAGGCTCTGAGCATAGGTGATCCAGTCGACGGTCATGGCGTTTGGGCGGCTCAGGTCGCCGTAGATGATCGCCGGTTTGACGCAGCGCGAACCGTAGCTCTGGACCCAGCCGAACCGGGTGAAGGCATACCCCTCAAGCTGTTCGGCGAAGTACTCGACCATGTCGTTGCGTTCGGCTTCACCGTGCACCAGCACGTCCAGCCCCAGGCGTTCCTGGATTTGCACGGCGTGGCGGATTTCGCTGTGCATGGCATCGGTGTAATCGTTGGCCGAGAGTTTGCCTTGCTTGAAGGCCTGACGAGCCAGGCGGATCGAACCGGTTTGCGGGAACGAGCCGATGGTGGTCGTCGGGAATGCCGGCAGCTGCAAGCGCGCACGCTGCTGCTCGATCCGTTTGGCAAACGGCGAATGGCGTTGGCTGTCTGCCGCGCCGATGGCGTTGATGCGGGCCTGAACATCCGCCTTGTGGATACGCGGCGATTGGGCGCGGCTGGCCGCAATGGCACGGCTTTCAGCCAGGGCGGCTTGCACCTTGGGCGCTTGCGGATCGTTCAGGGCATCGCGCAGCACGGCGATCTCACCGCACTTCTGCACGGCAAACGCCAGCCAGCTTTTCAGTTCGGGGTCGAGTTTGTCTTCATGCGCAAGGTCCACAGGGCTGTGCAGCAGCGAGCAGGAACTGCTGACCCACAAGTTATCGCCGAAGCGCTCCTGGGCAAACTGCAGTTGTGCCAGGGCTTGCTCCAGTTCGCAGCGCCAGACGTTGCGGCCGTTGACCAGTCCCACCGAGAGAATCTTGTAGGTCGGCAGTCGATCCAAAACCTGGCCGAGCTGATCCGGCGAACGCACCGCGTCAATGTGCAAACCTTGTACAGGCAGGCCGACGGCCAGCCCGAGGTTGTCTTCCAGGCCACTGAAGTAGGTGGCCACGAGTTTTTTCAGCGGCGAGTATTGGAGGATGTGGTAAGCGCGTTCGAAGGCGTTTTTCCAGGACTGTGGCAGGTCGAGGGTCAGGATCGGCTCATCGATCTGCACCCACTCCACGCCTTGGGCGGCGAGGCGTCCGAGGATTTCACCGTAGATCGGCAGCAGGCGTTCCAGCAGGTCGAGCTTGTCGAAGTCGTTGCCTTTGGCTTTGCCCAGCCACAGGTAAGTCAGCGGGCCGATGATCACCGGTTTGACGTTGTGGCCGAGGGCCTTGGCTTCTTCGACTTCATCGAACAATTGTTCCCAGCTCAGTTTGAATGGTTGGTCTGCGCTGAATTCCGGGACCAGGTAGTGGTAGTTGGTGTCGAACCACTTGGTCAGTTCCTGGGCGTATTGCGCCTTGGCATGTTCGCCGCCGCAGCAGGTCGCGGTGGCACCACGCGCCATGGCGAACAAGGTGTCGAGGGTCGGCAGGCCGCGTTCATCCTTGGCGCTGTCGAAACGCTCGGGGATCACGCCGAAGGTCAACGAGTGAGTCAGCACCTGGTCGTACCAGGCGAAGTCGCCCACGGGCAGCAGGTCGATGCCAGCGTCTTTCTGCAATTGCCAGTGGGTGGCGCGCAATTGGCGGCCGACGCTTTTCAATGCGTCCTGGTCGAGGTCGCCCTTCCAGTAGGCTTCGAGGGCTTTTTTCAGTTCGCGGTCGGCACCGATGCGCGGAAAACCAAGTGTGTGGGCCAGGGCCATGGTGAATTTCTCTCTATAAAGGATGCTGTAAAACATGCTGCTATTGTCGACAGCTCAGCCAACATGAGACAAACTCAACCTTTTCGTGTTGATCACAAGTTTTCCTCATGGAGCCCTCGGTGCTTGAAATCCGTCACCTGAAAACCCTGCACGCCCTGCGCGAAGCCGACAGCCTGGTGGATGCGGCCGACCGCCTGCACCTGACCCAGTCGGCGCTGTCCCACCAGTTCAAGGAGCTGGAAGAACGCATGGGCATGCCACTGTTCGTGCGCAAGACCAAACCGGTGCGCTTCACCAGTGCCGGTTTGCGCCTGCTGCAACTGGCCGACGCCACCCTGCCGTTGCTGCGCAGTGCCGAGCGCGACATTGCACGGCTGGCCGGTGGCACGGCGGGGCGTCTGCACATGGCGATCGAGTGCCACAGTTGCTTCCAGTGGCTGATGCCGACCATCGACCAGTTCCGCGATGCCTGGCCGGAAGTCGAGCTGGACCTGGCCTCGGGTTTCTCCTTCGCCCCGCTGCCGGCGCTGGCCCGAGGCGACCTGGACCTGGTGGTGACCTCCGATCCGCTGGAACTGGTGGGCATCACTTACGTGCCGTTGTTCACCTACGAAGCCATGCTCGCGGTGGCGAACCAACACCGCTTGGCGAGCAAGCCGTACATCGTGCCCGAAGACCTGCTCACGGAAACCTTGATCACCTACCCGGTTGAACGCGATCGGCTGGACATCTTCACCCGCTTCCTGGAGCCGGCCGACATCGAACCGGCGCAGGTGCGCACCTCGGAACTGACGGTGATGATGATGCAACTGGTGGCCAGCGGTCGCGGTGTCTGCGGCATGCCCCATTGGGCGCTGCATGAGTACAGTTCACGGGGTTATGTGAAGGCCAAGCGACTGGGGGAGAAAGGATTGTTTGCGACGTTGTATGCCGGGATCCGCGCCGACATGCTGGATGCGCCGTACATGCGCGACTTTTTGCTGACGGCCAAGGACACGTCGTTTTCGACGCTGGATGGGGTTAGTGCCGTCCGATAGAACGATCAAGGCTCAGGGGTGAGCTCGCGCCACATGTGGATCTTGTCGAAGTAGTCTTCGCCGACCCGCACCGCCAACGGTTCCAGGCCAAATTGCACGAAGCCGCAGCGCTGATACAACCTGAAGGCGGCTTCGTTGCCGGCGGTGACGGTCAGCTGGATCAGCCTCAGGCCCTCATGGGCCTGCGCTTCAGCCAATGCGGCCTGTACCAGTTGATAACCGAGCCCGCGCTGGCGCACCTTGCCGGTCACGTACATGCCAAACAGCGTCGCCTTGTGCCGGGCCTTTTCCCGAGACTCGAAGGCCAGGCCGACGATGCCTGCCAGTTCCCCTTCCTCGAACGCCCCGAGCACCCGGTCCAGCTTGCTGGTCAGGCGCGACTCCCACCACCCCAGCGGCATCGTGGCGCGCTCGCGCACGCTGGAAGTGAACGCCTGGGGATGCGAGTCGTAGGCTTCGAGCATCAGCGCCCGATAATCCAGGGCATGACTGGCATCAAGCCGCTGAATCCACATGTTCAGGCCACTCGCCGCTGCTCAAACATCAACCGCACCGCCAGCCCGGACAGGACGAAGCCCATGAAATAGCGCTGCATCGCCAGCCAGTTCGGGTTGTTGACGAACCAGGAGGCGATGCCTGCGGCGAACAGCGCGATCAGCAGGTTGACGCTGAAGCTCACGCTGATCTGGGTCAGGCCGAGGATGATGCTCTGGTTGAACACCGAACCGTGCTCAGGGGAAATGAACTGTGGAAACACCGACAGATAAAACACCGCGATCTTCGGGTTCAGAGCACTGGTGAGAAAACCCATCGTGATCAATTTGCGTGACGAGTCCGCCGGCAACTGCTGCGCCTCGAACGGCGAACGCGCACCGGGCTTGACCGCCTGCCAGGCCAGCCACAGCAGGTACAACGCACCGGCCCACTTCAGCACCTCGTAAGCCACCGGCACGGCCATGAACACCGCGGTCAAACCCGCTGCGGCAGCGAACAGGTGCACTAGAAATCCCGCGACCACACCCAGCAATGACGTCACCCCGGCCTTGCGTCCCTGGCAGATGGAACGGGAGATCAGGTAGATCATGTTCGGCCCCGGCGTGAGTACCATCAGCAACGCCGCGGCGGCAAAAATCAGTAAGTCTTGAAGTGGAATCATGGGCATCCTGTCCTTGAAGTCAGACCGTCTGGGTAATCAGGCGGTTTCGATCAGTGAAGCTCGATAAAACGGCAAGATCAGGTCGCGTGTCAATGGCGCCAGGGTGAGATCGCCGTCGGTAGCCGGGTCGATCCAGCGCACCTCTTCGATTTCCGCCGCCGGGCAAACGTCAGAGTCGATAGTCAGCTGAAACAGTTCGGCCTGTACGACAAAACCCGGCTCGTTGGCGGCCGGTGCCGAGAATGGCCCCAGGTAGGTGGCGTGCGCCGGATCGATGACCAGTCCCAGCTCCTCCTCCAGCTCACGGGCGAGGGCGTGGACCGGTTGCTCATGAGCCTCGATCTTGCCCCCCGGCTGCATGAACGCCTGGGTGCCGCGCTTGCGCACCAGCAAGGTGCGACCGTCGGGGCCGATCAACAGGGCAGCGGCAATGTGGATGATGCGGGGCGAAGCGGTGGATGAAAGCGTCATGGATCAGGATTGGCCTTGGGTAAAAGGCGCAAGGATCACATGAGCGCCGGCTTTTCGTCACGCCAAAAAGCATTGTGGCGAGGGGGCTTGCCCCCGTTGGGCAGCGAAGCAGCCCCAAAGTCTCTGATGTATCAAAGATCTTGTGAGTGCTACGCACTCAAACGGGGGCAAGCCCCCTCGCCACAGGCCGCTCCCACTGTTGATCAGTGCTGAAAGCTCAACTCGTCTCGAGAATCGCCACTTCCTCCGGCACTTTCACAAAAATGCTGTACTTGGCACCTTCCATCGCCTCGAACGCGATCAGTTTCTCCACCAGCGGCCCGTTCAACACCTTGCCGGCATTGAGCAGCAGCATGCCGTTGTCGGCATTCAGGTTGCGCGCCAGGATCATGCCCGCCGCCAGGTCCCGGGTGGTCAGCACCTTGACCGTCGGATCGGCCAGCGTCACATCGCTCAGGTAAGCAGCACAGACCTTAATGAAATCCTCCACCAGTTCCGGGTCATAGAGCCGACCGGCGTACTGGCGGATATACACCAGGGCTTCATCGCTGTTCATCTGCCGTTCGAGGATCAGCCCGCGCTGCAACTCGATGAAATCCACCGCCAGTTTCAGCAACCGCGAACCGAGCGGAATGGCCTCGCCCTTGAGCCGATCGGGAAAACCGCTGCCGTCCCAACGCTCCTGGTGGTGCAGGATCAGCCGCGCGGCATCTTTCATCGGGTCGAGCGTCATCAGCAGCGACTCACTCTGCTTCGGATAACCCCGATAGCGCTCGCGGTCATTGTGATGCAGCAGATCCGAAGGCGTGCCCATCATGCTGTCGGTCCAGCTCAACTTACCGATGTTGTAGAGCGCCGCCGCCATGGTCAGATCACGACTGGTGCCTTCGTCCAGGTGATGGAGTTTGCAGTACACCCGCACCAGTTCGATGATCTGCCGGTTGGTCTGCTTGGCAGGTGGCAGGCGCAGGTTGGCCAGCAACGAAAACACTTCCGTGCCGGTGACATAGCTGCGTTTGAGCTCTTCGTAAGCCAGGTCCAGCATGTCAGCGGTCTGTTGCAGCTCGCTGGTACGGGCCGCGACGTGTTTTTCCAGGGTGGTGTTGAGCAGCTTCAGTTTTTCGTTCTGGTCCCACGTCTCCTGCACCAGACGCAACCGCTCACGCTCGGAATACTGATAGGCCAGCGATTGCCGCAGCGTCAGCAGCATTTCCTCATCGTGCCAGGGCTTGCTGATGTAACGATGGATCTGCCCTTCATTGATGGCTTTGATAATAGCCGAGGGGTCGGCATAACCGGTCAACATGATCCGGGTGGTGTCGGGGTAGCGCTGATGGACGTGGGCCAGCAGCGTGGCGCCGTCCATATTGGGCATTCGCGCGTCACTCATCACCAGATCGACCGACCGCTGCTCCATGATTTCCAGGGCCTGGGCACCGCTGGTGGCCAGCAGCACCTCGTAGGGCTGGCTGCGCAGCAGGCGGCGCAGGCTGTTGAGAATCGACTCCTCATCGTCGACCAGCAGTAACGTGGGTTTATCGGTCACAGTCGTGGGGAGCTGCTCTTCCATGGCGATACCTCAAGTGAAACCAGCCTCTTTATGTCAGGCGCGAAAAAACTTCCTCTGACTTTCCCGAGCCTGAGCTACAGGCTAGATGATTTTCCGACCGACTCCGCAAATGATTCGTTTCAGTCAACCGGGCGAATATCCGACCGGACGACTATGCTCAGGTCACTCGGATCCAAACGATGCCCGCTCCGTC
This sequence comes from Pseudomonas sp. B21-019, assembly GCF_024749225.1. Taxonomy (NCBI): domain Bacteria; kingdom Pseudomonadati; phylum Pseudomonadota; class Gammaproteobacteria; order Pseudomonadales; family Pseudomonadaceae; genus Pseudomonas; species Pseudomonas sp. B21-019. The sequence goes on along the minus strand of NZ_CP087193.1, from coordinate 1,213,567 downwards.
CAGCACTCAGGGAAGGGATACCCTCTATGAGCTCATCGCACCAAACTGCTGTCGGTACAGGCGCATGTCAGTGAATACGCTGCTTGCGCGGACTAATCGTCGGATCCTCATCGTCGACGACACCGCGTCGATCCACGAGGATTTCGCCAAGATTCTCAGCCCGTCATCGATCGAAGACGACAGTCTGGCCAGCGCTGAAAACGCCCTGTTCGGCACCCCCGTGTCGGTATCGTCGCAAGGTTTTATCATCGAATCCGCGTTTCAGGGCCGTGAGGCGCTGGACAAGGTCGAGACCGCGCTGGCGAATGACTCGCCCTACGCGATGGCCTTCATCGACATGCGCATGCCGCCGGGCTGGGACGGCCTGGAAACCATCGAGCGCCTGTGGCAGGTCGATCCCAAGCTGCAAGTGGCGCTCTGCACCGCGTATTCCGACTATTCCTGGGAAGACATCGACGAGCGCCTGGATCTGGGCGATCGCCTGCTGATCCTGAAAAAACCGTTCGATGCCATCGAAATCCGCCAGATGGCCAGCGCATTGACCGCCAAGTGGCAAATGACCGAAGACGCGGCGCTGAAGATGTCCCTGCTGGAGCAAGCGGTCGAGGAGCGCACCCGGGAGCTGTCCGACGCCAACATCATTGTGCAGAACAGCCCGACCATTCTGTATCGGCTGCGGGGCGAACCGTCGTTTCCGTTGATGTATATCTCCCACAACATCACCAAATACGGCCACATCGCGGCGGCCCTGGTGGCTTCGTCCAACTGGGCTCAGGAGCTGATCCATCCCGACGATCAAGAGAAAGTCGACACCGCCATGGCGCGGGTGCTGGACCGCCATGCAGCCGGTGCTTCCATCGAATTCCGGATGCGCACCGGCGACGGTGACTGGCGCTGGGTCGAAAACCGCTACATCCCGGTGCGCGACGATGAAGGCCGCTTGCTGGAAGTCGAAGGCATCATCATCGACATCACCGAACGCAAACTGGCCGAGGAAAAGATTGCCCTGCTGGCCCGCACCGACGGGCTGACCGGGCTGGCCAACCGCGCGACGCTGATCGAGCGCCTGCATCAGGCGTTCGCCGCCGCCCGGCGAGGGGCCACCCCGTTCGCCATGTTTTACCTGGACCTGGATCACTTCAAGCGCATCAACGACACCTTGGGCCACCCGGTGGGTGACCTGTTGCTGCAGGAGGTCGCCCGACGGATCAAAACCTGCGTGCGGGAAAACGACGTGGTCGCCCGCCTGGGGGGCGACGAGTTCGCGATACTGCAACTGGACGTCGGCGATCCGACCCAGTCAGCGGCCCTGGCCGCCAAGGTCCGCGATGCGCTGGTGCTGCCCTACTCCCTGGCCGGCAACGACGTGCGGGTCTCGGTCAGTATCGGCATCAGCAGCTACACCCAGGTCAGCCTCAGCGCCGACAGCCTGTTGACCCAGGCCGATATGGCGCTGTATCGCTCCAAGGAAAAGGGCCGCAACCAGTACCACTTCCACTCCGAGGAAATCAATCAGGAAGTGGTCGAGCGCATGACCATCGCCAACGACTTGAAAACCGCCATCGAACGCGACGAGCTCGAACTGCGTTACTGGCCAGAAGTAGACCTGAGCAGTGGCAAGATCCTCGGCATGGAAGCGCAGGTCAGCTGGAATCACCCCATACGCGGTTTACTGGAAGCCCCGGCATTCCTGCCTGCGGCGGAAAAGACCGGCATCATCATCGCCCTCGGTCACTGGGTGCTGGAGCGCGCCTGTCGGCAAATGCACCAGTGGCGCGACGAAGGCATGGCACCACCGGTGGTGGCGATAAAACTGTCCCTGGCCCAGCTCAAGAGTGGTCCCGAGCTGATCTATGACGTGTTGCGCACCACTGCCCGCTGGGATCTGTGCCCGTGGGACCTGCGTTTCGACGTCACCGAAGCGACCCTGGCCCAGACCAAGTGGACGCACAACGATATCCTGCCGCGCCTGCATGAGCTGGGGGTGAAGATCGCCATCGATGACTTCGGCACCGAATACTCTTCGTTCGACTACCTCAAGACTTACCAGGTCAATCACCTGAAACTCGCTCAGGCGTTCATCGACACCGCCGCCCACGACGCGGCCAGCGCCACCACCTTGCGGGCCATTATCAATTTCGCCCGCGACGTCGGGATCGGCATCATCGCCGAAGGTGTCGAAACCCAGGAGCAACGTACTTCGCTGATGGCCACCGGTTCACCGATGAATGCCCAGGGCTACTACTTCAGCAAAGCGGTCAGCAGCCAGCAGGCCGCCGAACTGTTGAAGGCCGGGAGCATCGTGCACGCGAATCAAAATCCCGGAGCAATGCCGGGCGATTCGCAACGTGCCACGGAGGACAAGGAATGAAAACTTCGTTCATCCAGGCCAACCGGCGCATTCTGATCATCGATGACACGCCCTCGATCCATGAGGACTTCCGCAAGATTCTGGGCGCCGATACCGACGATGAACTCACCCTCGCCGGCACTGAAGCTGCGCTGTTCGACACCCCACAAACGACTCGGCTGGTCTTCCAGCTCGACTCCGCCTATCAAGGCCAGGAAGCACTCAAACTGGTCAAGCGAGCCCAGGCAGAAGGTCGCCCTTACGCCATGGCGTTCACCGACATGCGCATGCCGCCTGGCTGGGATGGCCTGGAAACCATCGAACGGCTCTGGAAAGCCGATCCTAACCTGCAAATCGCGCTGTGCACGGCGTTCTCCGACTACACCTGGGAAGCCATGGCCGAACGGCTGGAGTTCGGCGATCAATTGCTGGTGTTGAAAAAACCTTTCGACAGCCTGGAAATCCGCCAGATGGCCAGCGCCCTGACCTGGAAGTGGCAGATGGCGCAGGACGCGGCGATGAAAGTGCTGAGCCTGGAGCAAACCATCGAAGCACGGGTCCACGAACTGCTCAAGGTGTCTCATCTGTTGCAGTACGACGTGTTGACCGAGCTACCCAACAGCACCTTGCTGGGTGACCGGTTGAACCAGTCCCTGGCCTTGTCCAGGCGCCATGACAAACAACTGGCGGTGATGTTTCTGGGGCTCGACCGCTTCAAGCGCATCAACAATGCGTTGGGTCACCCGACCGGTGACGAGATGCTCAAGCGCGTCGGGCAAAGCCTGGTGGCCTGCGTGCGCGCCTCCGACTCGGTGTTTCGCTACGGCTCCGACGAATTTGTGGTGATCCTGGCCGACATCCACCACCCCCAACAGACCAAGGGCATCGCCGAAAAACTGTTGAACGCCATACGTGCGCCCCAGCACGTCGCCGGACATGACCTGAGCGTGACGGCCAGCCTGGGCATCAGCATCTATCCCGATGACGGTTTCGATGCCATCGCTCTGATCAAGAAAGCCGAAACCGCGATGCGCAACGTCAAGGAAAGCGGCCCCAACGATTTCAGCTTTTTCATCGATGAGATGAACCAGCGCGCCCGGGAACAGCAGACCATCGAGTCGGGGATTCGCCTGGCACTGGAGCGGAACGAGTTTGTCCTGCACTACCAACCGAAACTCGACCTGGGCAGCGGCAAGGTGGTCGGCGCCGAGGCGTTGATCCGCTGGCAAAAACCGGGGCAAGGCTGGATCTACCCGACAGACTTCATCGGTGTGGCCGAAGACAGCGGCTTGATCGTGCCATTGAGCAAATGGGTGCTGGCCCAGGCCTGTCGGCAAGCCCGTACCTGGCAGGCAAATGGCCTGCCGAATCTGTGCATGTCGGTGAACGTGTCGGCCATTGATTTCCGCCAGCGGGATTTTGTCGAAGGCATCGAACAGATACTCCAGCAAACCGGTATGGACCCCGCGTTGCTGGAGCTGGAGATCACCGAGGGCGTATTGATGCAGAACGTCGATGCCACGATGGTCGCGCTGAATCGGCTCAAGGCTTTGGGCGTACGGCTGGCCATCGATGACTTCGGCACCGGCTACTCCAGCCTGAGTTACTTGCAACGGTTTCCCATCGATGTACTGAAAATCGACCAATCATTCATTCGTGGCCTGGGCCGTGACAGCAACGACGCGGCCCTGGTCGGCGCCATCATCAGCCTGGGCAAAAGCCTCAATCTGACGGTCATTGCCGAAGGGGTGGAAACCCTCGAACAACTGAATTTTCTCAAGGCGCTCCATTGCGAGGAAGGCCAGGGCTACTACTTCAGCAAAGCCGTGGAGCCGGACGCCTTCGTGCAATACCTGACCTCCGTAAAGCCAATCTCCTGAACGATGTGCAACGACACACAGGCCCTGAGCCAAGGAATCACAAGATGTCACGTTCCTTCTGCTACTTGCTCCTTGCGCCTCTACTCGGTTGTTGTCTGATAGCCAGTGGCGCACCGCTGGACGAACCGCTCAAACCCTTGCCCGCAGTGCCCGAGCAGAATCCCTTGCAAGTCGAACTCGGTCGCCGGTTGTTCAACGAACCACGGCTGTCGGTCAACAACAGCCTGTCCTGCGCCAGTTGCCATCGTCTGGAAATCGGCGGCGCCGACGACAAGGCATTGTCCACTGGCTTCAAGGGCGATCCCTTGACGATCAATACCCCGAGCGTGTTCAACGCCAGCCTGAACTTCCGGCAATTCTGGAATGGCCGCGCCGATTCTCTGGAAACCCAAGCCCACGAAGTGGTGCAGAGCCCCAGTGAAATGGGCAGTCATTGGGAGCATGTGGTCCAGATGCTGTCCGCCGACCCGGATTACAAAAGCGCTTTCACCAAGGCCTACCCGGACGGCGTCACCATGAACAATGTGCAAAGTGCCCTGGCCACCTATGAGCGCACGCTGATCAGCGTCAACTCGCGTTTCGACCAATACCTGTCGGGCAATACCGACATTCTCACGACTGACGAGAAGTACGGTTACCAACGCTTCAAGGACTACGGCTGCATTGCCTGCCATCAGGGGGTGAACATCGGCGGCAACATGTTCCAGAAATTCGGGGTCATGGGTGATTACTTTCAGGCTCGTGGCAACCCCACCGAAGCCGATCTGGGCCGCTATCTGGTCACCAAGGCCGAAGAGGACCGCAACGTGTTCAAGGTGCCGAGCCTGCGCAATGTCGCGGTGACCGCGCCGTACTTTCACGACGGCTCGGCTAAAACCCTCGAAGAGGCGGTAGACGTGATGTTCAAGTTCCAGCTCGGCCGTGTGCCCTCCGACAAGGACAAGGACCTGATCATCAAATTCCTCAAGACCCTGACCGGTGAATGGGGAGGCAAACCTTTATGAAAACGTTCCCCCGCCGCAACCTGGCACTGCTCGGTGCCGTGGCCGTGCTGCTGGCCTCGACGCTGTTGTTCCTGTACCTCAAATCCAGTTCGAGCGAGACGTCGACCTACGCCGAGTCCCGGGACTTGATCGGCCGGATCAAACAGTTGAACGCGCAATGGGAAACCGAGATTCTCAAGGCCAGGATCGCCATCAGTCACAACTACGATCCACTGGTGACACCGTTGAGCGAGATGACGCGCCTGTGGCAGCGGTTCGAGAGCATGGAGTCCAGTCACGGCCGCAACGACACGCCGACCTGGCGTGCCAGTCATGAGGCATACCTTGCCGCCATCCAGGAAAAAACCCGCTTGGTGGAGCAGTTCAAATCCCACAACGCGGTGCTGCGCAACTCACTGGCGTTCCTGCCCACGGCCGAAGACGACATCCAGCAACCGCTTACCCGACTGCCCGATGAAGACAAACTGCAACTGCAGAACATTGCCACCGACACCTACGACTTGCTGCTCAGCAGCCTGGAGTTCGCCCAGGTCACCTCCGACGATAGAGCGGCGGATATTCTGCTGGGGCTGAACAAACTGGGGGTGAACAAGCAGCGATTGCCGGAGCAGTTTCACAGCCCGATCGATATTTTGAGCAACCACATCGCGCTGATCCTGCGTGAACAACCGGTGGTCAATCGGTTACTGGAAAACATCGAGGCCATTCCCGTGGCCGAACGACTGGACGACATTACCGGCCTGCTGAACAAAGACCAGCAGCAATCCGATGCCATCGACCAGCGCTACCACTTCTACATGTTGGTGTTTTCGACGCTGCTGGTGCTGGTGCTGGTGTACCTGGCAATTCGCCTGATGCGCAGCTTCGGGGAGACTCAGCGGGTCAACAAGGAACTGCAAAACGCCAACGAAGTCCTCGAACAACGGGTCGAAGAGCGCACCCGCGAACTCAAGGATACCCAGAGCGAATTGCTCGACACCGCGCGTCAGGCCGGCATGGCCGAAATCGCCACCAACGTGCTGCACAACGTCGGCAACGTGCTCAACAGCGTGAACATCTCGGCCGATCTGGTCAGCCGCCGGCTGCGTAGCAGCAAGGCCCAGGGGCTGGGCAAGGCGATGCAGCTGATCAACGAGCATCAAAGCGACCTCGGGACCTTTCTGACCCAGAACGAGAAAGGAAAATTACTGCCCGGCTATTTGAATCAACTGGTGGAGGCGATTGCCCTCGAACAGCAAGGCATGACCGAGGAACTCGCGCAGCTGAGCAAAAGCGTCGATCACATCAAAGACATCGTCGCCACCCAGCAGTCCTACGCGGGGGCCAACAACCTGGTGGAACCGCTGTACATCAGCGAACTACTCGAGGACGCCCTGCGCATGAACGCAGGCGCCTTGACCCGGCATCACGTCACAGTGGTCAAGGAGTACGGCGACGTACCGCAAGTGATGGGCGACAAGCACCGCTTGTTGCTGATCCTGATCAACCTGATCAGCAACGCCAAATACGCCATGTCCGACCTCAGCAACCGAGCCCGACAGATCACCCTTGGGGTAAAAGTCGTCGAGGACACGATCCTGCAAATCAGCGTCAAGGATGACGGCGAAGGCATTGCGCCGGAAAACATGACGCGGATCTTTGCCCACGGTTTCACCACCCGCAAGGAAGGCCACGGCTTCGGCCTGCACAGCTGCGCGCTGGCCGCGATCGAAATGAACGGCCATCTCACCGCCCACAGCGACGGACCGGGCAAGGGCGCCCTGTTCACCTTGCAGATCCCGTTGAAACCCGTCATGGAGGAAGCATGAGCGACCTTTCGAACCGCCGCATTCTGCTGATCGACGACACCCCGTCCATCCATGATGACTTTCGCAAGATCCTCACCCCGACATCGGCCAAACATGCGGAACTGGACGAAATGGAGGCCGCGCTGTTCGGCAGCGAAGTGAAATCCACCCAGCTTCTGTTCGAGCTGGATTCAGCCTATGGCGGTCAGGAGGGCCTGGGCAAACTCGTCCAGGCCTTACAGGAAAACCGCCCCTACGCCCTGGCCTTCGTCGACATGCGCATGCCCGAGGGCTGGGACGGTGCACAGACGATCGAACACCTGTGGCAGGAAGACCCGAGCCTGCAAGTGGTGGTGTGTACCGCCTATTCCGACTATTCGTGGGATGAACTGCTGGAGCGCCTGCACGCCCACGACCGCCTGCTGATTCTGAAAAAACCGTTCGACAACATTGAAGTCCAGCAGATGGCCAACACCCTGCTCACCAAATGGGACATGACCGAACGAGCGTCTATCCAGATGAGCCATCTGGAGCATCTGGTGGACCAGCGCACGGCCCAGTTCAAACAGGCCAGCGAAGCATTGCAGCGGGAAATCGACGAGCGCAAACAACTGGAAAGCCAACTGGTGCAGTCGGAAAAACTCGCCTCGCTGGGGCAACTGGCGGCGGGGGTCGCCCATGAAATCAATAACCCCATCGGTTTCATTTCCTCCAACCTCGGCACCCTCGATGGCTATTTCAAACAACTGCAGGCCATGCTTGATGCCTATCGGGAGGCGGAGGCGGCCATTACCTCAAGCGAGGTTCTCGAACGTCTCGGCCAGCTCCGTGAAAAGGTCGAGCTGGAGTTTCTGCGCGAAGACATTCCGCTGCTGATCAAGGAATCCAAGGACGGGATCAATCGGGTCGGGCAGATCGTCAAGGACCTGAAGGACTTCTCCCGCGTCGACTCCAATCAGGAATGGCAGTGGGCCAACCTGCAGCAGGGCATCGAGTCGACGCTGAACATCGTCGCCAATGAACTCAAGTACAAGGCCGATGTGGTGAAGGAGTATCAAACGCTGCCTGACATCGAATGCCTGCCGTCGCAGATCAATCAGGTGATCATGAACCTGATCGTCAACGCGTCTCAGGCCATGGGTCCGGAACGGGGCACCATCACCCTGCGTACCGGGCTTGAAGGTGAAACGGTGTCGATCGAAGTCGCGGACACCGGATCAGGCATCGAACCGGAATGCCTGCAGAAAATATTCGACCCGTTCTACACCACCAAACCGGTGGGCCAGGGAACAGGGCTCGGGTTGTCACTGTCCTATGGCATCGTGAAAAAACACCGGGGCGATATTTCGGTACGCAGCGAAGTCGGCGTGGGTACCACGTTTCGGGTCGAGCTGCCGATGCGCCAATCGAAAGCGGCTGTCTGACCAGCCGAACAAGGGATCAAATCTCAATCCAGGCTGTTTTCGTTTATTCTCCAGGCGCAGAATGCCTGACGCTCTGTGCTAACACAGGAGATCTCTGTGGCGAGGGAGCTTGCTCCCGCTGGATCGCGAAGCGATCCCAAAACAGGCAATGCGTTCAGTCAGACAAATCCCGTCAGCAGGTTTTGCGACTGCTGCGCAGCCGAGCGGGAGCAAGTTCCCTCGCCACAAAAGCCTGTATACCACGGTCCTATATGACCGAGTCCGAACCCAAGGAAACCGTATGAGCCTGTCACTCCTGAGCCGCTACGCCTTCTTTGCCGTCTGTGTGATATTCACCCTCGCCAGCCTGCCCTTCCTGGCATACGACTGGCTCTGGCCGATCGCCGCCGTCACCGGCGTCCTCAGCCTGGTGGGTCTGTTCGACCTGTTGCAAAGTCCTCATGCGGTGCGCCGCAACTACCCGATCCTGGGCAATATCCGTTATCTGGTGGAGGGCATTCGCCCGGAAATCCGCCAGTACCTGCTCGAATCCGACAGCGATGCCCTGCCCTTCTCCCGGGCTCAGCGTTCGCTGGTGTATTCGCGAGCCAAGAACGAGAGCGCCGACAAACCTTTCGGCACGCTGATCGACGTGTATCAGTCGGGTTTCGAATTCATCGGCCACTCGATGCGCCCGGCACCGTTGAGCGACCCGAGCAGTTTCCGGGTGATGGTCGGCGGCCCGCAGTGCACCCAGCCGTACTCGGCGTCGGTGTTCAACATCTCGGCCATGAGCTTCGGCTCCCTCAGCGCCAACGCCATTCGCGCGTTGAACCAGGGCGCCAAACTCGGCAACTTCGCCCATGACACCGGCGAAGGCAGCATCAGCCCCTATCACCGGGAAAACGGCGGCGACCTGACCTGGGAACTGGGCAGCGGCTACTTCGGCTGCCGCACCGCCGATGGCCGCTTCGACCCGGAACGCTTCGCCGCCCAGGCACAGAACCCGCAAGTGCGGATGATCGAAATCAAAATGAGCCAAGGCGCCAAACCCGGCCACGGCGGGATTCTGCCCAAGCACAAAGTCACCCAGGAAATCGCCGAAACCCGTGGCATCCCGATGGGCGAAGACTGCATTTCGCCGTCGCGCCACAGCGCGTTTTCCACGCCGATCGAAATGATGCACTTCATCGCACAACTGCGTGAACTGTCCGGCGGCAAACCGGTGGGCTTCAAGTTCTGCCTGGGTCACCCGTGGGAATTCATGGGCATCGCCAAGGCCATGCTGGAAACCGGCATCCTCCCGGACTTCATCGTGGTCGACGGCAAGGAAGGTGGCACCGGCGCCGCGCCCGTGGAATTCACCGACCACATCGGCGTACCGATGCGTGAAGGCCTGTTGTTCGTGCACAACACCCTGGTGGGCCTGAACCTGCGGGACAAGATCAAACTCGGCGCCAGCGGCAAAATCGTCAGCGCCTTCGACATCGCCAGCGTCCTGGCCATCGGCGCCGACTGGGCCAACTCGGCGCGCGGCTTCATGTTCGCCATCGGCTGCATCCAGTCGCAAAGCTGCCACACCAACAAATGCCCGACCGGCGTCGCCACCCAGGACACCCTGCGCCAGCGCGCCCTGGTGGTTCCGGACAAAGCCCAGCGCGTGTTCAATTTCCACCGCAATACGCTCAAAGCCCTGGCCGAAATGCTCGCCGCCGCGGGGCTCGATCATCCTTCACAGCTGTCGGCCAAGCATCTGGTGCGACGCATGTCGGCGACCGAGATCAAGCTGTTCTCGCAGTTGCATGTGTTCTTGAAACCGGGGGAATTGCTCACGGGTGAAGTGAACGGCGAGTTTTATTCGCGGATGTGGCAGATGGCACGGGCGGATAGTTTTGAGCCTAATGATGCGGCGGCTGCATAGGCATAGGCTGTGTTTGCGCGCCAATCTCAGGGATTGGCGCGTCCTCCACGATGAACAAACGAGCCTCACTGCCCCCTTCCCTTAGCGTCAGCACCTGCTTCCAATGTTTCGGAAACAAGGCGTCATGTTCAGGACGAGCCGTACCCGTTACCCACCAGACTCTCCTGGCATTGAGTTTCAGGGTCGAAAAGTCATTGAAGAAAATCGAGTGCAGGTGACGGGGAATGAGTGCCCAGCCACCGTATTCGGCGGTTCCCCACAGGGTGCCGGTCGCTGTTTTGAAGACGTATAGCCTCGGCTGAATGCCTGTCGAGTTGTAGTACATGAACGGCAAGTACCAATACAGGTTATCCACAACGATTTCGTCACCCGGATGCACTTCGCGGCCAAGATCTGCGACCACGGCGTCCAGCTTGGCGTCTCTGCGAATGCTGGTGCCGTTCATCTCATCCGTTTGTGCATAAATCGCCGACAGCCCGTGCACTTCCACCAACACAATAAAAACCATGGCGACAGCAGCAAGGACAGCGTGGCGTTGGCTCAATGCGTCCAGTGCGAGCGCAACGATAAGAGGCAACGCAGCGGCGGCGAATACCAGGTACCTGGCATTGAAAACCGGCACGATCAGCGACACCAGAAACACGGTCAGCGCCGGCACGAAGAAATAACTCACCAGCAAGACGCTGAAAGGTCGTTCATTACGTGCTTTGAGCAGTACCGCAGCGGCGCAAACAATGATCAAGACCAAGGGTGTCACGCGCCATAAGTCACTGGTCGAACCCTCCATCACCACCAGTTGCCAAACGAAGGTCAGCACCGTCGGCCAGGTGAGTGGCTGTATCCATTCGAGCCCGTCCATTCGCAACAATTGACTGATGAGAGGCGGTGCCCACGGCAGGTACAACACGACGATTGCACTGTTGGCCAGTATCCACGCACATACAGGTACCGTGCTTTGGACCTTGCGCACTCGCCACCAAAAAAGCCAATGCACCAACACGCACAATGCGGCGAAGTAGTGCGTGTAAAAAGCCGCCGTCATCAACAGCACGTAAACGACCGGGTAACGCTTCTGATCCGGCGCCTTGACCCAACACACCAGCGCCACGGTCGCCCCCATCAGCCAGAACCCCAACAAGGTGTACATTCGCACTTCCTGGCTGTAGCGCACCGATATCGGCAGCAACGCCAACAACAATGCTGCGATCCATGTCGCCCTTCGCGTCGCCAACAGGCTCATCAATTTAATGCCCAGCAACAGCGTGCCGACATCGGCCAGCGCGCTCAGGGACCGCGCGGACAACACGCCATGACCGAACAGCAACATCCAGTAATGCAGCAAGACATAGTAAAGCGGCGGATGAACATCCCGAGCCGTCGTGGCCCAGATATACGCAGGCGAACCCTCGGCCAGCAATATGCTGTAGGCCTCGTCATACCAGATGACCGGCACGGTGATGGCGTGAAACCTGGCGAACAGCGCGATCGCCAGCACCGCCAGCAGACCTGCCCCTCGGCCACTCTGGATGAAACGTTTTTGAGAGAGATCGAAGAGAAGCTCACCGATTTCACCACGCAAGCGCGGCGATCGGCGTCGGCTCTTTCATCACGATGAAACCGTAGTCACCCAACAGATAGAGGCTGTAGAACTTGTTATCCACCAGCGGTGGATAACCCTGATAACCCATCAGCGTCGCGTTGCGTCGCTCCCGCTCCGCTACCACGTTGGTGATGCCCGCTTTCGGCAGGTTTTCCGCCAGCATGTAGAAGTTGATGTTCAGCAGATAATGCAAAACCGGCATCTGCTTGAACGAGCCTGCAGCCTCCACCAGCCAGTGATCGGAATAACTCACCGACATGTATATGCGCTTGGCCTCGCGCAGTTGCCGATGGGATGCAATGTCATGCCCCAGGGAAAACAACGCGCTGGAAGCGAAGGTGTTCTGCACCGACAGTACGCGACCATAGGCGTAGGACATCGAAAGCATGGCCAGCAGCGGAACCACCAACAGCAGCGTCAGCCGCTCATGAATATGTGCCAGCGCCAGATGGCTCAAATAGAACAGCAGCACCAACAGCACTGCGAACCCCATCAAGGTTCTGGCGCCTTCATTGAAATCCCGGAAAAACAACACAGCCCCCGACACTAGAAAAATCACGACCGGCACGGTCAACACACACGCCAGGCCCATCAAGACTTTTCTCAACCCTGTGTCCTGGCGTGCCACTACGTTCCGGGCCAGCTGCACGCTGCCCGCGATGGCGCACAACAGCAGCACGGCGAACACCCAGGTGAATCCACCGTGAAACAGCAGCACGACTTTTTCCAGCACGCGACCAATGTTGATTTCCAGTTGCAGCCAGGGTGCTGCCGCCCAGTTCAGGAACAAAACACGGGTCTGATCCATGTATGGATAAGCGGTGACGCTGTAGATCAAGCCGCCGAGCACCACCTGCGCGAGTTTCCAGCCGATCAACTCGCACCATTGCGGCCAGGCCCATTTATCGTTCGCGCCCCTGAGCAGTTCGAGGCAACACAGGCCCAGAAACACATTAATACTCACCTGATAGAGCCCCAGCCCCAGGGCAATCAGGAAGGCCGGCACCAGCCATTGCAGGATGCGCGAAGGATGACGAAACGTGATCGCATAGATCACCGCCACCAGGCTCAAGGCATTGGTCGGTCCGTCGTATTGATACGACAGGTTCTGCAGGAAGAACGGGTTGTACCAGAGCGGCAACACCACCATGCAGCAGGATAGCGTCGGCTGCGGGTAGTAATGAAACGTCAGGCTGGTCAACGCAAAAGTCATGGCCAGGGAGGCTATCAACAGCGGCAACGGAAAGATGTTCGGCGCGGCATCGCTGAAGGTCAGCGCGTTGTAGAACAGCTCGGTGAACAACCGCCCCTGCCCCACCCAGTCCGTGCCGGCGGACAGCGAACGCCAGTTGTCATCGATGTAGGGATAGTCGGCGAGGATCAGCGGAATGACATAGATCAGCGTCGCGAGTTGAAAAAACAGCCAGACCCGACGACGGCCGATTTCGCCGCTAAAAAAATCGCTCAGTCTGCCCATGCTAAAGCCCGACCCGGTCTTTGCCACCGATGACGTCTTTGATCACATACCGGGGCCGATGCTTGGCTTCGATGTAGATGCGACCGACATACTCTCCAAGAATGCCGATGCCGATCAGTTGCACACCGCCCAGAAACAATATGGCCGTCATCAACGAAGGGTAACCGGGGACGCTGTTGCCGAAGAAAATCTTGTCCAGCACCATGTACACCGCATACAGCACCGCGAAGATTGAAATGCCGCCGCCGATGTAAGTCCACAACTGCAAGGGTACGGTGCTGAACGAGGTAATGCCTTCCAGCGCCAGGTTCCACAGCTTCCAGCCATTGAATTTGCTGCGTCCCGCCACCCGCTGGGCCCGCTCGTACTCCACCACCACGGTGGTGAAACCGGCCCACGACAGAACGCCTTTCATGAACAACTGATGCTCGGGGAGTGCGCGAATCACATTGACCACCTTGCGGTCCATGAGGCGGAAATCCCCGACATTCTCTTCGATACGGGTGTAGGAAATCCTGTTCAGCAGGTGGTAGAACATTGCCGCACTGTGGCGTTTCAAATAACTGTCGCTGGTACGATCCCGGCGTTTGGCGAGCACCACATCGGCACCCTTTTGCCACTCGGCAATCAACCGCGGGATGACGCTGATCGGGTCCTGCAGGTCCACGTCCATGGGGATCACCGCATCGCCGGTGGCGTACTCCAGCCCGGCAAACAACGCCGGCTCCTTGCCGAAGTTGCGCGAGAAATTGATCAGCAATACCTGTTCATCGACCTGGGCCAGCGCCTTGGCCTGCTCAGCCGTCTGGTCGGTACTGCCGTCGTTGATGAACACGATCTCGACTTCATAAGGGTCAAGTTTCAACTCACGACGCACCGCTTGGTGGAACAGACTGATCGCCTGCTCTTCGTTGAATACCGGAACAATCAGCGAAACCTTCACGTTTCACACTCCTGAGAACCGAAGTGTAGATGCTCGCCAGATGCCATCATGGGGAGTTCCGGTACGCGAACTGTCCGGCAGACCGACGGCCACGCCGCTCGATCCGTTCGCTATAAGCAGCTGAGACATTCGGTAATATCCAGCCTTTTGCAATTGCCTGTGAATAACGGCACCCTGCGCGCCGCCAATGTGCGGCGCCCCCTCTTTTGCGGCGCCGGCAACTCCTTATTCAACAGCCCGTTCAAGAGCCCGCCTTCATGACGTCTGGACGCGATCACCGAATCGACTTTTTCCGCGGCCTGGCCCTGATCTTTATCTTCTGGGACCACGTGCCGCAGAACCCGCTCGCGCAGTTCACGGTGCGTAACTTCGGCTTCAGCGATGCGGCGGAGATTTTCGTGTTCCTGGCCGGTTACGCGGCCGTGCTGGCCTACGGCAAGATCGCCCGGCGCGACGGGCTCATGGTCGCCACGGTGAAAATCCTGCGACGCGCCTGGGTGCTTTATGTAGTGCACATCTTTTTGCTGGCGCTGCTGATGGGCATCGTGTTTTTCGCCAACAGCCACGTGGAAACCCGCGATCTGGTGCAGGAAATGGGCTTGCAGTATTTCCTCAGCAATCCGCAGCAGGCGTTGATGGACGAGTTGCTGCTGCGCTTCAAGCCGAACCTGATGGACCCGTTGCCGCTGTACATTCTGTTGCTGCTCGGCCTGCCGCTGGTACTGCCGATACTGCTGCGCAAGGCGGAATACGTGGTGGGGCTGTCGGTGGTGTTGTACCTGCTGGCGCCATGGTTGCAGTGGAACCTGGCGGGCACCGACGGGGGCGTGTGGTTTTTCAATCCGATGGCCTGGCAGCTGCTGTTTATTCTCGGGGGCGCGGCGGCGATTCACCGGCAAAGGCCTCGGGCGCCGCAACCTCGACCGCTGACTCGACAGCCGGTTCTCATCGCGGCTCTGACCTATCTGGTAATGACCGGGATGATCGCGCTGTCGTGGAAATGGCCGACCGTGCATGACGCGTTCATGCCCCAATGGCTCGGCGAATGGCTCTATCCGATCAGCAAGACCAACCTCTCACCGGCGCGTCTGCTGCACTTCCTCGCCCTCGCCTACGTCACCGCCAGGTTGTTGCCGGACACGGGCTGGACGCAACACTGGCTGGCACGACAAAGCTGTCGCATGGGCCGATATTCTCTGGAGGTGTTCTGTTTTGGTGTGTTGCTGGCGCCGTTGGCGGACATGCTCAATGCCTTGGGTGGGAACGTATTGGCGATGCAGCTATTCAGCGCAATGCTGGGGGTCGGGTTGATGGCGTTGCTGGGGGCCTGGCTGGATTTCAATAAGCGGTTGAACATGCCGATACCCGTGGCAGCCGTTTAACATCAAAAGATCGCAGCCTTCGGCAGCTCCTACAAAAGCAGATCGCGCTTCACCCGTAGGAGCTGCCGAAGGCTGCGATCTTTTGATCTTCCAAATGCAAAAGCCCCGATCATTCTGACCGGGGCTTTTGTAAGGCTGGCGTTACAACTTACGAAGCCGAACGCACCGCGCCTTGCGTCACATTGGTCGGCTGCAACTTGAACATGTAGAACAACACCGTCAGCAGTACCAGGAACGCCGGGCCCACATACAGCGCCACTCGGGTGTCCGGGAAGTACGCCATCAGGCCGACCACCAGCACCAGGAAGGCCAGCGCCAGATACGAACTGATCGGGTACAGCCACATGCGGTATTTCAGGCCGGCACGTTCGCTGGCGCTCAGGCCTTTGCGGAACTTGAGCTGGGCCAGCAGGATCATCACCCAGGTCCAGATCGCGCCGAAGGTGGCTATCGCGGTAACCCAGACGAAAACCTTCTCAGGCACCATGTAGTTGAGCAGCACGCCCAGCAACAACGCGCCGATCGACAACAGCAACGCACGACGGGGCACACCGCCGTTCGAGGTTTTGGCGAAACCGGCCGGGGCCTGGCCATTTTGCGCCAGGCTGTAGAGCATGCGCCCGGTGCTGAAGATGCCGCCGTTGCAGGACGACAACGCCGCGGTGATCACCACGAAGTTGATGATGCCGGCGGCGGTCTTGATGCCCAGACGCTCGAAGGTCATCACGAACGGGCTGCCCTGGGTGCCGATGGCGTTCCATGGGTAGATCGACAGAATCACGAACAAGGCGCCGACGTAGAACAGCAGAATCCGCCAGAACACCGAGCCGATCGCATTGGGTATGGTCTTCTGCGGGTTCTTCGCTTCACCGGCGGTCAGGCCGATCATCTCGACGCCGAGGTAGGCGAACATCACCATTTGCAGGGACATCAACACGCCTTGCACGCCATTGGGCATGAAGCCGCCGTGGGCCCACAGATTGGAAATCCCCAGGGCGACGCCGTCGTTGCCGAAGCCGAACGCGATCACGCCGATACCGCCGACCACCATCGCAATGATGGTGACGATCTTGATCAGGGCGAACCAGAATTCGAACTCACCGAAGGCTTTCACCGCGATCAGGTTGATCGAGCCCATGCTGACCAACGCGGCAAGTGCCCAGATCCAGCGCGGCACGTCGGGGAACCAGACGCCCATGTACACCGCCACTGCGGTGATTTCCGCGACGCAGGTCACCAGCCACAGGAACCAGTAGTTCCAGCCGGTCAGAAAACCCGCCAAAGGCCCGAGGTAATCCTGGGCATAACGGCTGAACGAGCCGGCGACCGGATTATGCACGGCCATCTCGCCGAGGGCGCGCATGATCACCAGGATCGCCAGACCGCCGATGATGTAGGAGAGCATGATGGCCGGGCCGGCCATTTCGATGGCCTTGGCCGAACCCAGGAACAGGCCGACGCCGATACAGGCACCGAGTGCCATCAGGCGAATATGCCGTTCGCCGAGTTCGCGTTTAAGCGGGCCGCCCTGAGCGGTCTCGCCGTGAGGCAGGTGATTGCCGACTGGCATAGGGGTGCAACCTCGTCTTGTTATTGGATATGACCACCGAGTGTCGAAGCGCCGGCCGATAAGCCAGTGCCTGGTGAAACCGGGCCTGTCTTGTGGACAGACACGTCTTGTAGGACAAAACCTCCAAGATCAGCGGGGCGTGCAGTATAAAAAGCTAATGACAGGTGTTTTAACTATATAAAACACAATATTCAGCGATAACTAACGGGTAATTCGCGTAAAACGGAGTGGCATTACCTGGCTTATGCAGGTTTTTTCGCCACTGAAACCGCACGGAGTATTGCACAGCAATGGTGCATCGTCATGCCCCTACCTAGGCAGCATTTACCTCGCTGATGCGTCTAGCTCAACCCTTTCAGACGACCTCCCCCTTGTGGCGAGGGAGCTTGCTCCCGCTCGACTGCGCAGCAGTCGCAAACCCGGTGAATCGTATTTATCAGACAAGTCCGGAATTGGGGCCGCTTCGCAGCCCAGCGGGAGCAAGCTCCCTCGCCACAAAAGCGCTATTCCCAATTGGATCCTGCATGGTTCTCGGAAATTTCAGTCAAATGTTGCAGATTCAGGTTTGGAGATAGGGACTAGGGTCAAAGGGGAACTTCAAAAGGGCGCAAGGAATGCATCCACAACCAAATTCACATCTGCTACGCCATGGACGATGTTCAGAACAGGGTCGGGCCTATCTCATCACAGCAGTTGTGCACCAACGCCGCCGAATATTCACTGATTGGCGGTTGGGACGTCTGTTAGTTGCCGAACTCAAGCGGGCCCACGACCAGAAATGGGTCAACTCAATAGCGTGGGTCGTCATGCCAGATCACTTCCATTGGTTGGTACAACTCGAACAACACTCCCTGGCGCAACTCATGCAAGCCACCAAATCTCGCAGCACACTCTCCATCAACCGAGCGTCAAACAATGAAGGGGCTTTTTGGCAAAGCGGCTACCACGACCGGGCAATCCGCGATGGAGAAGGACTCCTGCCATTCGCTCGTTACATTGTTGCCAATCCATTGCGCGCAGGGTTGGTCAATAAAATTGGCGATTACCCACTATGGGATGCCTGTTGGCTATGAACCCAGCAGCACCATAACCCTGTGGCGAGGGAGCTTGCTCCCGCTCGGCTGCGCAGCAGTCGTGAATCCTGTACATGCGGTGTGTCTGAAAAAATCCGGTGTTGGTGGTTTTGGGGACTGCTGCGCAGTCCAACGGGAGCAAGCTCCCTCGCCACAGGCAAGCTCCCTGGCCACAACAGCCCTTCTCCACAGGTAATGATGCGCATCTGATATTTGGTTGTTCACAATTTTTTCACCAATGCCAACCACCGTCTAAGCTTCAAACAAGTCCGATCAATCTGCGTGAATGGATCAGTCGACTATGGGCGCTTTGTGGCAAACCGATTCGAGTGACACTGTGGTTCCGACTGAACGTGTGGATGAAGCGCCTTTACCTGAAAAACCCCGTCGCTCACGACACGGCTGGGGGGCGTTCTGGTTGCTGCTGCTGATTATCCTGATTGTCCTGGGCCTGGCCGCAGCCAAGGAAATGCGCACCTCCAAGTTCCAGGCCCGGGAAATCAGCAAATATGCCGCCTCGCTGAAATACGAACTGCAACCCGGCCCCAGCGACGCGATTCGCTACCCTGGCGAAGGTCCGTTCGATCAGCGTCTGGGCTACAGCTCCCTGGATGAATTTCTGCCGCGCCTGCTCAAGCGCGATTACGTGATAGCGGCGCAAACCCGCTTTTCGCCTGCGCTGATGAAGTACAGCGACAAGGGCTTTTTCATTCCCTATACCGAGAAAATCCAGGCCGGGCTGTCGATCACAGATTGCCGTGCGGCCCCGCTGTATCAGTTCAAGTATCCACAACAGCTCTATTCAAGCTTTGCCGCGATCCCGCCGGTGGTGGTCAACAGCTTGCTGTTCATCGAAAACCGCTTTCTGCTCGATCCGCACCAGCCCCTGGCCAACCCCGCCGTGGACTGGCCACGGTTCGGCATGGCGGCGTGGTCCCAGGTAGCCAAGCTGTTGCGCCTGCCCGGCCAATCGGCGGGCGGCAGTACACTGGCGACACAGCTTGAGAAATATCGACATTCGCCCGATGGCTTGACCGTGTCGGGCGCGGAAAAAATCCGCCAAATGATTTCCGCCAGCGTGCGGGCCTATCAGACGGGGCCGGAAACCCTTCAGGTACGGCAAAATGTGATTCGCGATTACCTCAACAGTGTTCCGCTGTCCGCGGTACCGGGCCACGGTGAAGTGCACGGCATGGCCGAAGGTTTGCGTGTGTGGTACGGCACCGACTTCAACAAGGCCAACGAACGGCTGGCCAGCACCGACACCGATCAGAAAAGCCTGGCGGAAAAAGGCCTGGCCCTGCGTGAAATGCTGTCGCTGATGATTGCTCAACGCCGCCCTTCGCACTACTTGACCAAGGGCCGCGATGAATTGGCCAGCCTGACCGACAGCCATATTCGCCTGCTGTCACAAAATGGGGTGATCGATGCGCCGCTCGCGGCGGCGGCACTGTCCAGCCAAGTGACCTACCGCGACTGGCAGACCCAGCCCACCATCCAACCGATCGAAACCAACAAAGGCATCAGTGTCGCGCGCAGTCGCCTGGGCAGTTTGCTCAACCGTCCGCTGTATGACCTCGACCGCCTCGACCTTTCCGCCACCAGCACCTTGCAAGGCGAGCTGCAAACCCAGGCCACCGCATACCTCAAGCATCTGGCCGACCCAGCCTATGCAGCGGAAATCGGCCTGATCGGCGAACGCCTGCTCACCCCCACCAGCACCACGCAGGTGCGCTACAGCTTCACCCTGTTCGAACTGACCCCGGACGGCTCGCGGGTGCGGGTGCAGACCGACAGCACCGACCAACCGTTCGACATCAATGAAGGCAGCAAGCTGGAACTGGGCTCCACCGCCAAAATGCGTGTGCTCACCACTTACCTGCAGATCATCTCCGAATTGCACGATCGCTACGCAGGCATGACCGTTGCCGAACTGAAGAAAACCGAAGTCGCCGAACAGGATCGCCTGAGCAGCTGGGCCGTCGATTACATGATTCAGAACACCGACCGCAGCCTGCCAAAAATGCTCGGCGCCGCACTGGATCGCAAATATTCCGCCAGCCCCGGCGAGGCGTTTTTCACCGGTGGCGGGTTGCACACGTTCGTTAACTTCCGCAAGGAAGACAACGGCCGCATGCCGACCCTGCGCGATGCCATTCGTGAGTCGATCAACCTGCCGTTCATCCGGCTGATGCGTGATTTGGTGCGCTACAGCACCTACGCAGGCCCCAACAGCAGCGCCGAATTGCTCAAGGACGACCGCGACCCGCGGCGTCAGGAATACCTGGCCCAGTTCGCCGACCGCGAAGGCACCGCATTCCTGTTGCGGTTCTGGAAGAAGTACCAGAACAAGGACACCCAGACCCGCCTCGAGACCTTCCTCGACAGCATGCACCCGACACCGATCCGCATGGCTGCCGTGCATCGCTACCTGTTCCCGCAGGCCGACCAGGAAAGCTTCAACACCTTCGTGCGCTCACACCTCAAGGGCGCCAAGCTCACGGAAAAACTCACCGACGAACGCCTCGAACGCCTGTACCTGAGTTACGGCCCGGGCAGCTACGACCTGCCGGACCAGGGCTTCATCGCCAAGGTCCACCCGCTGGATCTGTGGCTGATGGGCTACTTGCTGAACAACCCCGACGCCAAGTTCAGCCAGATCGTCAAAGCCAGCGAATTCGAACGCCAGGAGGTTTACAGCTGGCTGTTCAAAAGCAAACACAAGGGCGCCCGTGACAGCCGCATCCGCACGATGCTGGAGATCGAGGCGTTCCTCGACATTCATCAACGCTGGCAGAAAGTCGGCTACCCGTTCGATCACCTGGTGCCCTCGCTGGCCACCGCCATCGGCAGCTCCGGCGACCGCCCCGCCGCGCTGGCGGAGCTGATCGGCACCATCCTCAACGACGGTGTACGCCTGCCGACGCTGCGTATCGACAGCCTGCACTTCGCGGCCGGTACGCCCTATGAAACCCAACTGATGAACAATCCGGTCGTCGGCAAACGCGTGATGCCTTCCGAGGTGGCAACCGCCATGCGCGAGGCCTTGTCGCAAGTGGTGGATGCCGGCACGGCCAAACGCGTGGCAGGCAGTTTCAAACTGGCTAACGGCACCCCGTTGGCCATGGGCGGCAAAACCGGGACCGGCGACAACCGCATCGAAGCCATCGGTCCGGGAGGGCGGATTCTGAGTTCGAAATCGATCAACCGCACTGCAACGTTCGTGTTCTACATCGGCGATAGCCATTTCGGCACCTTGACCGCCTACGTGCCGGGGCGCTCGGCCGAAGCCTTCAAATTTACCTCGGCGTTGCCCGTGCAAGTGCTCAAGGGCATGGCGCCGATTCTGATGCCTTACCTGCAACCGGGGAGTCATACAGGATGCCTGCCTGTTGAAGTCGCCCGACACTGATCACGGGTGGTAATTAATTATTTTCGGCATTGATAATCTCAATGCGTCGGCAAGTATCCACACGTATTCAAGAACAGTAATTCAGACTTTTACTTTGAGCCTTGGGAGTTAGGCTGGTGACTCCTATAAACATTCAAGGCTTTATAAAAACATGTCTGAAATACAAGGAAGTATATTAGGTGGTTCATTACCGGAAACTGCCGATTTAAAAGGCCGCCATTACGATTTTATCCAGAACCGGATCCACCCCATCTTCAAAAACGCCTCTTTACAAAGGGTTCAGGGACTAACCCTCACTCAAACGGCAATCGGGACATGGATAAAGACCGCCACAGACATCGATCACACCCGGTTACAAGAATCCAACATTAAACTCTGGTCCGCTCAGAACAGAGTGGACCGCATTCTTGAAGAGTTACAAAACATTTATAAGTTCGCCGAGCCGCTGCTGACCGACGCGTTGTTGAAACAGTACGGTGTCGACGTTGATGTAAAGACAACCTGCTTGCATCTTTACTTACCCAAAGAGCGCCCTTGGTATGTCGTTGACCTCTCCGGCGGCGTGGTGACCCGTACGGTCTCACTGCTGGACGCCGCCCTGCACAACTTTGCGCTGACCGAAACCTGCGAATCGGGCTCGGACTTTATCAGTCAGCCCGATGCGCGCGGGCACTTCGACATTCAGCCGATCAAACGCAAAATGTCCATCGCACAGTTCCAGACCTTATGTCGCGAGTTGGACATCGGCGCCCGCTACACCCGATACCTCGAAGAACAGTTGCTGCCCAGTGACGGCCTTGCACAGGTCATGTTGAAACTCAACATCGTCAATTACGAGAAAACCGCGTTCAAAGCGGCTGCTCAACAGGCCGTGATGACCAATGACATTGACGCCGACGCCCGCGATTTGATCCTGAAGATGCTTGATGGTCAGCGCAATCTCACCCGTAAAGGCCGGGTGATGCACTTCGCTGAATTGTCCATCATGGACAGCCCGTTGACCGGGATCGTGCTGATTACGCCGGACCTGGAACGAACCCGCGATGTCGTACCGATATTTGCTTACGTCCCGCAAGACCCGGAGCATCCACTGAAAGAGTACCCGTCAACCGCCGCGTTCATGAATGAGCTGACTCGCCAGCTACGCGATAACAACACCCTATCGTCTACCGGAATGACCTATCGTCAGTACTTCAGCCGGTTCGTAAACCAACCCGAGCGCGGGCATTTTTTCGGCGGGTTGGAGCAACGCCTGTTCGAGGTTAAATGGCATCAAAAGGAACCGCTGGACCAACGCCCTAGTTGGCGGGAAGAACCGGTCGACAACCCCTACCTGTACTTCAACGCCACACCGATCAACGGTGAATTGTGGGAGTACCTCTATCAGCAAAAGCTGAACAAAATCCTCAATGATGCGCGAAACATCGCCGTGTCCACCGCCGATACCGATCGCAATGCCCGATGGGCCTGGTGGGAGAACTTCAAAAAAATTGTCTCGGACATCTTCAATGCCGCGCTGATGGTCGCCACCCCGTTCGTCCCGGGGCTGGGTGAATTGATGATGGCGTACACCGCTTACCAGATCACTACCGACGTAGTCGAATCCGCCGTGGACCTGGCGCTCGGCCTGTGGATTGAAGCCGCCGAACATATTGTCGGGGTCGTGACGGACGTCGTTCAGTTGGCCGCTTTCGCCGCCGGTGCGCAGATCGGCCAGCTCGCACGCCTCAAACTCTCACCACTGATCGAAGGCATGAAGCCGGTGGAACTGCCCAACGGCCAGCAACGCCTGTGGTATCCCGACCTCAAGCCCTACGAGCAGCCGAACGTCGGGTTACCGGCCGACTCCACGCCTGACGCATTGGGTTTGCATACCCACGAAGGTCAAAAGATTCTGCCGCTGGATGAAAAACAGTACGCCGTGCAGAAAGACCCGAAAACGGGCACCTATCGTGTCAAACACCCCCATCGTGGTGAGGCCTATTCACCTGAGCTGAAACACAACGGCTACGGCGCCTGGACACATGAAGCGGAAAACCCGCGAGACTGGGACAGCCCCAGGCTGATGCGGCGTCTCGGTCACTCCGTCGACGGTTTCAACGATGCGCAACTGGAACAAATTCGTATTGCCAGCGGCACCGAAGCGGGGGCGTTACGCCGAATGTACGTCGAAAACACCGCCCCGCCTCCGTTGCTCACCGATGGCCTTGAACGCGCAGGTATTCAGCAGCAAACCGAGCAGGCTATTCATGACATTCGCTCCGGACGGCCTCTCGATCCCGATTCTTACTGGTTCGAACCCTTGGCGACTTACCTTGAAGGCTGGCCCTCGGACAAGGCCCTGAGAGTTTACGAAAACACCGACCTGACAGGCCGGTTTCGCACTTACGGTAATGCCCAGGCGAGCGACGAACACACGCTCGGCACCAGCCTCACCCAACTCATGCAGGGGGATCTGCCCAAGCAGCTCGTCGAGTTCCTGAGCGAAGAAGAACTTCAAGTGCTGATCGGCCCAGGCGTCGCCAGGGGAGAACGGATCCAGGCTCTGCGCAATCAACTGGCTGACGAGGCAGACCGCCTCCGGCCCGATATCTTCAATCAGCGCTATCAGGCCACACAAGCGAGCGCCAACCCGCAGATTCAACAGCTACGCGACGTGGCTCCAGAGCTGCCGACCCGCGCGGCGACGGTACTGCTCAACAAGGCCGGCAGCGCTGAACTCGAACGCATGGCCCGGGACCAACGCCTGCCGCTGGACCTGAAAAACCAGGCCCGTGAAGCGGCCTTCGAAACCCGGGCCAACCACGCCTATGAAGGTTTCACCGATGCTGCCCGTTGGGTTCCAGAGACGGAGCGACTGGTGCTGAACGCACTCAGAATTCACACCGACGCGTTCGGCGATTTGCGTATCGACATTCGGCAGGGTTCCGACATCGGGCCCTTACGATGCAGCGTGGGTGCGGAAGACGCTTCGGTCATCCGGGTATTGATCAAGGATGACGGGGCACGGTACGAAGTGTGGGACGCCGACAACCACAAACTGCATGAAGCCGACGACTTTTACGAATCGGTGCTCAATGCCCTGCCGGCCAGTAAACGCACGCAACTGGGTTATCGTCCAGGCCAGGGAACCTGGTTCAGACAATGGGTGATGGTCAAAACCGAGGCCCCCGCCGAGCGTCGGATCGCACTGGCAGAACCGCCGATTCGCCTGATCGCCGACCCCGACACCCTGCTGCTGTTGCGTGGCCCGGGCTTTTCCATACAAAAGGCCACTTTGTCGGAACGGGTGCAGGACATTTACCCGCACTTGAACGAGCGCGAGGTCAGCACCTTTGTCCGATCGCTGGGCGAAGAACCTCAGGCACGCAAGACCCTCGATCGACTTGACCGCGAACTGGACGATCTTCAAGTCAAACTCAACAAATGGCGGTATCAGCAGCCTGAAGCCTGGGGCCCGGATCGTAACGGGTTCGTGAATGGCGGCGGGCTGCATATTTCCGAGCGGCTCATCGCCTGCTTTCAAAGAAAGTCGACGGCCTTTGGCGAGCGTAGCTTCACACTCGAAGGTGGGTATGTGCTGGACCTGTCAACAGATTTCAACACTCTGGATCTTGAACTATGGTGGCGTGAACTGCCTGACCTCAAGTACTACCTCGACCAAGTCAATACGCTCAATCTGGACCGTACCGGCTTTTCCAGCAGCGCCACGGGGTTGTTGAAGGACTTCCCTAATCTTCGGCAACTGAGTGCCCGAGGCTGCGGGTTGGAAAAGCTACCTGTCGCCATCGGCAACATGCATTTCCTGCGCACACTGCGCTTGATCAACAACCGGATCCGGTTGACCCGGTCGTCGGTCGAGCGATTGCGGCATTTGACGCATATGGAAACGCTCAGGCTCGATGACAACCCGCAGTTGGGTCTGCTGCCGAGCGTCGAACGGATGCCGAAACTGAAGATTCTGAGCTTGAGCAACACCGGCGCAACCGCCTGGCCTGAAGGCCTGTTCACAAGGCGCCGCCCACGCGGGTTTTATCTGGACCTGATGCAAAACCCGTTGCGCGACATCCCCCTGGTCGTTCCCGGTTCAGAGGACGCGCGCCTCGTGGCACGTACGCGACTGTTTCCGACAGACCTTTCTGACACCAACCTGATTGTCTACAAAGACTACCGACGATCAGTGGGCATCAGCCCTGAACATCCTTACTCCGCCCTTGCGGACCGGGCGATCAATCAGTGGCCCATGGCTGACGACTCGCGATGGTGGAGCGACAAGGCCGCAGGCGTGGGCATCTTCAGGGTAGAAGCCTGGCACGACCTGATGACCGAACCACACTCCCGAGGGTTCTTTAGCTTGATCCAGAAGCAGACCGAGTCTGCCGACTACCTCGCCGGTGGTGAGCGGCGCAAACAACTAAGTGACCGTGTATGGCGAATGATCGAAGCCATCGACCTGGACAAGGCATTGCGCAAGGAACTGTTCGAAATGGCGACCACACCGACCACGTGCGCTGACGCCGGCGCCCAGGTCTTCAACAACATGGGCATCAAAGTATTGGTCAGCGAGGCCTACGCCCAGTCGACATCAACCGCGATCCTTGAAAGCAAATTAGTGGCCCTGGCAAAAGGCGCCGCCCGTCTCGAACGGGTGGATGACATCGCCCGGGCCGATTTCGCCAGCCGGGAAGGTGATCCTGATGAAGTCGAAGTGTTCCTCGCTTACGAGACCGGCCTTGCCCAGCGTCTCGACTTACCCTGGCAGTCGCAGAGCATGCTCTACCGGCCGATTGCTGGCGTGAGTGCCAAAACCCTCGATACGGCGTTCGACACCGTGATGTCGATGGAAAACGGCGATGGACTGATCAACCACATGCTAGAACAGTCGTTCTGGGAGAAATACCTGCACGACACCTATCCCGCCGAATTCAGGCGTAATGCCCGCACGTACGAGCTCAGGACCGAGCTAGTGGAGGAATTGCGCGAAGCCCAACGCGCGTGGGCGAACTCCAAAGGACGGGTGATTGCACAGAG
This sequence comes from Pseudomonas sp. B21-019, assembly GCF_024749225.1. Lineage (NCBI taxonomy): Bacteria > Pseudomonadati > Pseudomonadota > Gammaproteobacteria > Pseudomonadales > Pseudomonadaceae > Pseudomonas > Pseudomonas sp. B21-019. Next base: position 1,186,734 of record NZ_CP087193.1, on the reverse strand, counting down.
ACAGGCGCTCAGACAACGACTGCTGGGGCTGGCCCGGCAACTGAACGTCCAGGAGAACCTTGTGCTCACCGATGAAGAAATGAGCGACGAGGTCTACGACGGATTGCTGAATGACCTTGGCTACGAGGAAAAACAACTGGGTAGGCGTCTGACCCGGCAGGCGTTGCAAAGCGTCGGGTAGTCACCAGTGCCCTGAAGGCAAACAACGCCTTCAGGGCACATCCCGCGCTTACCCGACTTCCGAATCCCAGATGACGGTCACGCTTCCTGAATACTGCCGTTGTCGCCCAGGCCGAATCATCGACTCCATACTCGATGATGGAATCTCGAAATGCAGGGTTCCCGGTTTTCGATCCACATAAAAACCGGGCACGATTGGTCCGATACCATCGCCCTGCAATAAGGGCATGCGATTGACAGGCTGTCCGCTGGCGGTCGTCAAGCCATGGGGAAGACTGATACTGACGTTCAACTCCGCGCCTTGACCAGACACAGGATCAACCACACCACAGCGTTTGTTATCCGGGGTGTGTTGGCATTCGACCTCCATTTTGAAGCGTGAACTGGAGGAAATGTTGAATGTCTGGTCACGAAACAACCGAGCGGGTCTACGCCCCTGCGACAGCCAGGCCTGCCAGCCGCCTTGCGGCACCAGTTCGATGCGGTTGCCTCCGGGCGGGACATCGACTTTCAATGTGTGCTCGACACTCAACGTAAAATTGAGGGTGATCAACTCGTCGTCGGGCAACATGATATCGCCCATGTCGAAATCGCCATGAGGCCCAACGGTATAATTCAGTACGCCCCGGTATGTACCTGTGATCATTTCCAGGGGGCTCGGCGTTTGCATTTCGTATGAAAAACTCAAACTTTGATACGCAAAGCCGTAGTTCTCCGTGATCGGCAGTTGAGCCTGCTTGGAACAAACACCACCCTTGAGCGGCACTTGCCAGAAAAAAGCGTAAAAAAACGGACTACCGTAACTGACTCCACCGCTGACACAGGGAGGATTTGGCCATCCCCAACTCGTTGTCCAGTGGCCACTAAGCAGGGGCTCCTTGATTGTGTAGGCGGCCCCCATACCGCTAATTCGCATTTTAACGATCGCGGAATCGCCGGTACTATCATTGATGACGGCCACTTCCTTCCAGGAGGACGGCAGCTGGAACATCGGCCCCTGACGCTGTTCATGCTTAGCCTCAATAGGCGCGGATGCCTTGAATCGTATCGGCACGCCAATACTGAAGACTCCGGGTGCGCAATAAGTCGGGTGATCTTTACAATGCCCCCCTTGCGGCGTGGTGTTCTCAAAAACGTTACGCATGGCGTTTGCCGGGTCTGGACGGAACACCGCGCTCATCTCCAGCGTTACTGCATTGACGGAATTCACGAGCGCTATCGAAAATAGCCCTGCCAACACCCAGCCAGTAATGGCGCCAAATTTCTTTATTGTATTCAAGACTCTTACACTCCGTATCACAGACTCAAGCTCCTAAACTTCCGAATCCCAGATCACCGTCACGCTCCCCTTGTATTGCCGCTGTACACCGGGGTGGATCATCTCGGCGACTTCACTCGCAGGAATCTCGAAATGCAAAGTGCCCGGCTTGCGATCTACATAAAACCCTGGCTGGAACAGTTCAGTGCCGCTGCCATCGCGCCGCAATGGCCGGCGATTGACCGATTGGCCTGCGGCGTCGGTCAATCCATGGGGCAGGCTGACGCTGACGTTCAGCGGTACAGCATGGCCAGACATCGCGTCGTGTAATGAGCACGTTTGGCTGTCCTGACTGTATTGGCACTCCATCTGCATTTTGAAACGCGAACTGGCGGAGATATTGAAGGTCTGGTCGCGGAACAGGCGCGTCGGTTTTCGCCCCTGCGTCAGCCACGATTGCCAGCCACCCTGGGGTATCAGTTCAATGCGATTGCCGCCCGGCGGTACATCGACTTTTAGCGTGTGTTGAACGTCCAGAACGAAGTTCAAGCCCAGGGTCGAACTGCTGGGCTGCATGATGTCGCCCATGTCGAAGTCCATCCCGGGGCCCAGGGTGTAGATCAGTTTTCCGGAGTACTTTCCCGAGGACATGTCCAGCGGGTTAGGGGTGACCAGTTCATAGGCAAAGTCAAGGTACTCATATTGCAGCCACGGGATATCAAACTTCGCCTGCCTTGAGCACACCCCATCCGTGGGCGTCTTCCAGAAAAAACCGTAGGCGTTTGGCCAGACTATCCCCACGCCGCTGTATGTACAGGGCGGCGGTGCGTTAACCCATGTGCCGTCCCACAACTTCCAATGCGCATCCCGGGGAGTAGCAGTAGGGCCAACCAACTTCATGATGTCTTCGGTCACATACTTCGAACCGAGTCCGGCAATCCGGACTTTCAGCGTTTCACTTTCACCGGTGCTCTCATGAAAAACCGTGAGGTCCCGCCATTGCGCCGGGACTTTGAACATGGCGCCCTGACGTTCAGATGGATGATTGGCCAGAATCGGTGTAATGGAGTCGAACCGAATCGGTACTCGCAAGCTGAACATTGCGTTGTCAATGCATTGCTGAGGGAAAGTGGCGCAATACCCGCTGGGCGGCGTATCGTTGTTGAAATTATTGCGTTGCGGATTCGCCGAATCCGGCTTGAACGAAGCCTGAATCGACACCTCCTCAGCCCAGGCGGATGACAACCACATCGACAGGAAAAAACCCGCACCTGCACATCGTTTGAACACCTGGAAACGGTTCATCCCTTCAACCTCGTAAAGTCGGTATCAAGCACCTGGCATCAACGCGTTGAAGATCATGTTGACGCTGCCAGAGTAATTGCCGGGCTTGTAAACCCCATCAACCGGCGGTACAGGCACGATCTCCAACGGCACCCGTTTACCCAGCGCCGCTTCGCTCATTGGCAGCACTTCGCGGTTATCCAGCTCGCTCAGCAGTACGCCGTTGAACAGCACGCGCAAGCCGATGTCATGGGCATCGGTACCGTTCGACAGATAAGGCCGCCCCTCAAGCCTGGCTTCAATCGAACCGGCTTCATTTTTCACATCAAAATGCTTGCGCAGGCTGCCCAGTGTCGACGCCGAGAGGTTCCACGGCAGGCGCTGCTCGCGATGAATCCAGCCAGGGTCGGCGGGAATCACATAGAACGCCTGGGTCGGAATCGTCACGTACACCTCAAACACGTGCGTTTCCTTGGCGGCATAAGCCCAAGGGCTGGCCAGCAGAGCCGCCACCCACAGGTGCATGACTGTCAGTTTCTTGAACATGGTCATCACCCGGGGTCAGCCCTTCACGTCGATTTTTTTGCTGCGCTCACCTTCGACCAAGGTGAAGCGGTACTCGCGACCGGCCTGCTTCTCAAACTGAAACGTGCGGCCGGCCAGAATGTGATGTTTGGTCGTCGGCTGGCAGTCCTGCTCGTTCTTGACCGCGCAATCCTTGAACTCGTCGATCACCACCACGGTGTTGCCTTTGTTACGGATCCGGTAGTTGCCCGACTCGTTCTCGATCGCACTATCGAAACGCGTTTCTTTAGGCCGCACGAAAAACACCGCGCCGTAACCCGCCAGCACCGTGACCCCTGCCGACAGGGACTTTTTGTAGTCTTCGCGGTCTTCGCTGGACACGGCGAATTCGTCTTCCTTCTCCGGTACGACCGGAACGAAACGCACCCGGAAATAGCGTTCCCTGTCACGCTCCCCCATGAACAGTAACCGGGTGCCCTGCATGCCGTTGGCCGGCACGATCAGCCGTGCGGGACTGGCCATCAAACCATCCCGGGCGTTGCCGTCTGCCTGTGTCTTGAGCGGCACTTCGCGCGAGGTACCATCGGCCTCATAGAGGATTTCAAGGATGTTGACCTTGACGAATGCCGTGCTGTCGCCGCCATTGAATACACGTTTCAAGAAGGTACTTTTGTCGCCGTCCAGATAGTCGTAAACGGTTCCGATATTGATGCTCGGCGCGGCGTGAGCCATCTGGGTAAAAAGATAAAAACCAAACAGTGCCAACAGGTGTTTCATCGTACTGAACCTCGTTGAATTGAATGCTGAAAAGTGCGACCTGCTAAACGTCTGAATCCCAGATCACCGTTACACTTCCGGAATACTGCCGTTGTCGCTCGGGGCGTATCATTTCTGCCACTTCGCTGGCGGGAATTTCGAAGTGCAGCGAGCCGGGCTTACGATCGACATACAAACCCGGCACGAACAATTCGCTACCACTGCCATCGCGTCGCAGCGGTTGCCGATGGACTGGCCGCCCCGTTGCGTCGGTAAGCCCCGTGGGCAGGGTGACGCTAACATTGAGCGGCACAACATGGCCGGACACTGGCTCTCGTAAAGAGCAGTTATCGCCGTCCTGGGTGTACTGGCACTCCAGGTGCATCTTGAAGCGACTCGACGAAGCGACAGTGAAGGTCTGATTACGGAACAGCCGTGACGGTTTGCGCCCTTGCGTCAGCCAAGCCTGCCAGCCACCCTCAGGCACCAACTCCACACGAGTACCACCGGGGGGATTTCGACCTTGAGCGTGTGCCGCACATCCAGAGAGAAATTGAGGGTCAGTTGGTTGTCGGCTGGAATCATCACATCGCCCATGTCGAAATCCTGATGGGGACCGACCGTGTAGTTGATGGCGCCGGTGTATTTGCCTGCCAGCATGTTCAGCGGGTCAGGTGTACGTAGCTCATACGCGAAAACGAAGTACTGATACTTGAAGGACATCGGAATATCGAAAAGCGCCTTCTTGCTGCACACGCCAGCGCCTGCCGGGACCCGCCAAAAGCTGTTATAGCCCACGCCGCTGGCAGTGCCCCTGCCGACGCCCTGACAAGGCGCAGGTGCATAAACCCAACGCCCGCCTTCCCACAATTCATCCCACCAACCGCCATTGGTTATTTCGGTGACAGGACGGGGAAGCAGCGATTCGTGACCAATACCTCCAATCCTGATGGAAAGTACTTTTGAATCACCCGATTCGTGAGTCACGCGCACCTCTCGCCATTCAGAGGGAACACGCGCCATCCCGCCCTGGCGCGGATCCGTATGGTTGGCCAGAATTGGCGCGTTGGCGACGAATGGAATCGGTGTGACCAGACTGAACAACCCAAAGGGTTCACAGGCCTGAGGGACCTGACGACAGAAACCCTCAGACGGCGTCTGATTGATGAATTCATTTTTCTGCGGCTTCGCCGAGTCGGGCTCGAACACTGCGTCAATGTCCATGACGACCGCGACGGCCTGCAAGCTTGGCACAACCAGACAGGCCCCTAAAAAAAATGCCCCTACCGTGCGCCATCGGATAGCAGTCGAAACACTCATCGTTTTGTGGACTCCAGAGATTGAGCAGCACACATCAACCGGCGCTCCGCACGGCATCGCCAACGTTTGCCAATGTGTCCGGCGTGCAACGCAAATCCCCGATCATCAGCACATTGTTTTCCGTTCTCCCCTGGCTCGGGTCCAGGCGGAACTGGCACAACAACTGATTGCCATGACGCACTTCCAGGGTCGGTGACCCAGCGTTCATTTCCATGGAGAAGAACCCGTCCACCTCGCTCACCCCGCGACTGGCGTGGTTGATGATGTGGTGGCCCTTGAGCGGGTTGCCCTGGGGATCGATCAGACGACCGAGTACGGTGAGGGTGCGCATCACGCGGATCTGGCGATAGTCCACGCCGCCCTTGTTCAGGTGATAGCTGGAACGGGATGGCTGAATGGTCGCGGCGGGGACGTCGGTGCCCTCAAAATCGAAACTGACCGAGCTGCTTTTGTAAGCCGTGATCGGCACAAAATTGCGCCCGGGTTTGAGCACCGCGCTGCCACCGCTCAAATCGTCGGCGCGCAAGGCGATACCGTCGATGTCCGATTCGACGTCGATGATCATGCCGGCACCATTGCGGTGGTATTGGCTGGTCACGACCATTTTTTGTCCGCCGACGGCCACGGTGCTGTCCAGGTTCAAACCGCCGGTCAAGTCGTTGTTGAACGATGAGCGCTGGATAAACCCGTCACCGTTGACCAGGTCCGATTGCATCGACGCCATCGCGTTCAAACCGATGCCATAGGTGTCGGTGATGGCCGTGGCCGAGACGTTTTGCAGCACGTGATCCTGCAAGGTTTTGCGGTAGGTGAGCGAGGCATTGTTATCGCGCCCGCCGTCGCGATCGGTGCGGGTGCCGATGCTGCCGGACCATTGCTCTCCCGGACCGCCCAGCGCGATGTTCACGCTCAGGTCGACACCACGATTGCGATCATTCCCCGAGCTGAAACTGCCCGGGCGGTCGAACAGCGACAGGCGCCAGTTGGCGTCGCTGCCGAACAGCTCAGTGCGTTGGGTCCATCCCAGATCGAGGCCGACGCCTTCTGTGTTGCCCTCGCTGTGGGACACCCGGGCATTGACCGAACTTCTGCCGGTGAGTCGATGATTCAACGATAAGGAAGAGTTGCTGGTCTGGCCGATAAATACGTTGCGCTGACGCACGCGCGTGCCGTCCGGCAAGGTGTCGTACAGCCGCGTGGTGTCGAGCCAGCTGCGGTTATGGCTGACGACGAGGCTGCCGCTGCCGTAGGAATAAAGTCCCTGCACATCGAGGCCGGTGCCGTAGTCTTCAGTTTTGTAGACGTTGGCAAAAAGGCTGGCGTTGTTGACGATCGCCCAGTCGATTGATGTGCCGTATTGCAGAGAGTCGCGCACCTGCCGCCCCGTCAGGCCGAGAATCACTCGCGGATGCAACAGAAAGTTGAGCGCCGCACCGGCGGCTATGTCGCCATCGGCCTGCTGTTCCCAGTTGCTGAGCAATTTGGATTCGCGGCCGGCGAACAGGTTGTAGCGCCAGCGCTCGTCATGATTACGCCAATTGTTGGGTTTGTAGACCAGCTCCAGCGTGCTGGAGGTGATTTGGCCGTCTTCGATCAGGCGCACTTCCACTTCATAAATCCCGCCGGGCAGCGGACGCGTATCGAGGGTCTGCAACCCTGCCGGAACGGCCTGAGTGTTGATCAGCAAACCGTCGCGGTAAATCTCCACCGAGCCTTGTCGATTGGCCGTGACGTAGATCGGATAAACCGCCGGTTTCGGATTGTTGATGGCCAGGCTGTCGGAGCTGCCATACATGACGCCCAACGCGGTGTCAGGCGTTGCGCCAAAATTACGCGGCTGACGGGTCAGGCCTTCGGATGTGGGTGTGAAATAGCCCAGGCGCAAAAAGTTGCCTTGTAATTCACGCTGGGTAAAAAGCTCATGCACGGCGTGATAGATCTGGTTGTCCACACCGCCCAGGCGGGACAGCTGCATATTGACCGCTTGGGTCCAGTTGCCCAGGCTGCTGCTGGCTTCCAGACCGTAACGACCACCGAGGTCCTGGTTCTGGCCGCCATTGAGGTTCAACTGGTTGCGCACGATCAGGCCGGTGCTGCCGCCTTCGGGCAGGTTGTAATACTGCTGCACCTGATCGTCCCGTTCGGCGTTTTCCGTGAGGATCGACACCAGCGAGTTTTCGAGGCTGTAGTGCACGGCCAGCAGTTGCTCAGGGCAACCGCTGTTGCACGTGCCCAGCGGCACACCTTGTTTCAGATAGTTCGACCAGGTTTCGCGCTCACTGGCTTTGATGGTGCTGTCGCCGACATCATTGAAGTCAACTAAGGTGATCCGATCGTCGCGGGTCAACACGACCATCGCCTCACCGAGAAACTGTTGATCAAGTTCCACGCGCACCGCCAGCGGTACATCAAAGAAGTGCTCTTCGAAGTCGCTCGGTAAACCCTTGGCTTGCGCAAGCAAACTCCGAGGTGTGTGGCCGTTGTCCGCTGGCGCGGCCAGGGCGGTTGCACAAAAACATAGGGCAAGCGCCGTCGCGATGGGAGTCATCGGGAACATGAACGGAATACTCTGAAGATAAGTGCGTTGAAACCCGATCGACAGGCAGTGATTACCCATCGACCGGTAAGTATTAACGAATAAGGCCGAGCCTTAAGTCATGGCTGACTTAGATGCGTGGAACGGCATCGAAGATCACGACTGGATTGGCCGTGTAAAGACCTGTCTGAGTGGTAATCGGCGGGGCGGCGGTAATCACCAGATCAGCCCGCATGCCCGCGTTGGATTCGGTATCGCCGACCACTTCTTTAGAAATACCGCCCAAGACTACGCCGTTGAAGGTGTAGGTCAGCGGGATGTTGTTGTTGCCGTTGAACAGGGGTTGCGGACCACCTTCCACATAAGCATTGACCGAACCGTTAGTGTGGCGGATATCGTAAGCCGCACGCAGTGGGCTCAAGGTCTCACTTATCACGTTGTAGGCCATTTTTTCATCTTTACCGAAGTCAGGATTCACCGGTTGGGCGTGGAAGACTTCGGTGGGGATATTAGCGCTGATGTTGATGGACGAACGCGCTTCTTCCGCAGCGAATGCCATCGAAGAGCTCAGGGCCAGGAGGGTCATCGGAACGGCGATTGCAAGCTTCTTGAACATTATTAAGTACCTGTCAATTTCAAAGGATTGGTCCGTGGAAAGCATGAGTCGCCCGTATTACCGTCTTGAATAGAGGCAATCTGGCTCAACTTTCGACGAAGAGAATGATCGGCCAATCCGCTGAAAAAGTAAGTACGTAACTTCCGAAGAACATGTAGTAACAACCGCCCGCGACCCAGTAGAAAAAAACCGCAAAATCAATAATTAAAACGTCCAACCGACAGAAACATACTACAAACAGTTTTAATAGAAAAAGCACACAGATTAATTAAATACATTCCCTGTAAGAGAAGGACTACTTAGGCGTAACTATTAAAAATCATTCGCTGTTAGTTACGCATGATTAGATCAATCACTCTAAAACCGCAAGCCACAAAACGGCATATCCCACGCCGCACTGAAACCCCGCCGCGATGCCCCTCGGGCAACGACCGTTGGTCCTGTTGGCTTGTCATTTCGATAAGATATATCTTAAGTTGTATCTAAACACGACGAGAGAAGACAAAAAATGAGAGACCATCATTCCCCCCACCGCGAACACGGCGACGGCCGCGACGGCTTCGAGAAACGCCCGGGCCCCGGCCGCGAGCGCGGTGGACGCGGCCCACGCGTATTCGCCCCTGGCGACCTGAAATTGCTGCTGCTGGCGCTGATCGCCGAGCAGCCGTGCCACGGCTATGACCTGATCCGCCAAATCGAAAGCATGTTCGACGGTGCCTACAGCCCCAGCCCTGGTGTGATCTACCCGACCCTGACCTTCCTTGAAGAAAGCGAAATGATCCTGGGCGACGCCGAGGGCGGAAAAAAACGCTACAGCATCACCGACGCCGGACGTCTGTCATTAAGCGAGCAGGCGATTGCCCTGGACGGCGTGCGCATGCGCATCGAAGTCAGCAAACGCTCATTGCGCGGCCAGGACCGCCCGGCCGAGATCCATGAAGCGGTGCACAACCTGCGTCACGCCTTGCAAATGCACCATGGTCGCTGGAGCCCGGAAGAAATCCTGCGGGTACGCGACCTGCTCAACAACACGGCCAAAGCCATCGTCGACGGCCCCGCCGTTCAACCTGTTTCGGAGAAAGTCGAATGATCGATGTGATCATGCCATCCCAAACCATTCACCGTGTCAGCCACGAGATCAAACGCCGTCGCCTGCAAGTGTTGCGGGTGGTCGACCTGACCCCGCGCATGCGCAGGATTACCCTCGGTGGTCCAGAACTCGCGGGCTTCGTCAGCCTCGGCACGGATGACCACGTCAAACTGCTGTTCCCGCAAGACGCTGCGGAACAAGCGGCGCTGGAAACCCTGGTACTGGGTGCCGGCAAGGACAACGGGCCGATGCCCGCGATGCGCGACTACACGCCACGGCGTTACGACCTGAACACGCTGGAGCTGGACATCGACTTCGTGCTGCACGGCGACGGCCCTGCCTCGACCTGGGCCGAGCAGGCCAAACCCGGCCAGTTCCTGCACATCGGCGGGCCACGGGGCTCGATGATCGTGCCGGACATCTTCGACAGCTACCTGCTGATCGGTGACGAAACTGCCCTGCCCGCCATCGCCCGCCGCCTCGAAGGCCTGGCCGCCAATCGGCGCGCACTGGTGATCGTGGAAGTGGAAAACGGCGCCGAACAACAACGCCTGGAAAGCGCCGCGCAAGTCGATGTGATCTGGGTGCTGCGCGAAGGAGGCAGAAACAACCTGCTGACCACCGTGCAACAGATCAAAGTGCCCGCTGGCAATCTGTATGCGTGGGTGGCGACCGAAACCAAAGTGTCGCGGCAGATCCGCCGGGCATTGCTCGATGAGCACGGGCTGGACGAGCAGTTTGTGAAGGCCGTTGGCTACTGGCGGCTGGAGGGCAGTGACGAGGAATAACCGCCACGCTGTGGCTGCATGCTTTTTGTGGCGAGGGAGCTTGCTCCCGTTCGGCTGCGAAGCAGTCGTTAACCGGACAACACGGTGTGTCAGAGGATACCTGGTTGCAGGTTCAGGGCTGCTTCGCAGCCCAGCGGGAGCAAGCTCCCTCGCCACAGTCAGTGTTCACTTGCGATCCGTGCGCCACCGATCCAACCCGATCACCAACAGTGAAACCAGCACAAACCCCGCCAACAATCCCCCTGCATTCACGAACACCTGTGGATAACCCAGTTTGTCGACGTCAATGAACGGATAGGGATAAACCGCCAGCAGATGCCCACGCCATAGCGAATAGCCGAAGTACACCAGCGGATAGATCACCCACAACGCAATGTGCCGCAGCCGCAACGTCCCCTTGGGTACACAGAACCACCAATAAACCAGGAACAGCAACGGCATGACGTCATGCATCAGCTCATCGGCCAGCCATTGCCAGCCTTCGGGATGCCATAAATGGCGCAACAACAGGCTGTACGCCAAACCGACCACGGCGATGCTCACCGCAATTGCGCTGCTGACCCACGGCTGCAAAAACCAGCGCCGCGCCGCTGACTCGCGGGACGTCAGTTCGCAGGTCAGCACCACCGCCACCAGCGTATTGGTCAGCACCGTGAAAAAGCTGAAAAAACTCACCAGCCCGCCCAGCAGACTGGCCGCGATACTCCAGCGGGCATAGAGAATCAGGTACATCTGAATGCTTAAACCCGCCCAGCCCAGAATCGCCGCCACGGCCACACAACGACGCCTCGCGGTCGAGGGTATGACCATGCTCAGACCGGGCGCTTGGTGCGCATCAGCTTCACGTACAGGCGTTCGACCTTCTCCCGCGCCCACGGGGTTTTGCGCAAAAAGGTCAGGCTCGACTTGATGCTCGGGTCGCTCTTGAAGCAGCGGATATCGATACGCTCGGCCAGCCCTGACCATTCGTAGTGCTCAACCAGGGCGTTGAGGATTTGCTCCAGCGTCACGCCGTGCAGGGGGTTGGTGTTCTGTTCGGTCATGCCGGGCCTTTGAGCGATGAAAGGATGAGAAGCCGCGCACCTTAGCGGAGGCTTTCGTCCGGTGGAAGGGCTCCGGCCGAAGGCATTCGTCAGAGGCTGAATTAACTGTAGGCGAGTTGGCCATCATCCGAGGGACAAACGTCAGGGGATAGCGCCTGGGCTCAGTAATAACGACGCGGGTCCGAATCGATCAGACTGGCCAGCTTGGTCAGGGCAAACCGCAATTCGTCCTGGCTGGTGGGCGACATCAACACCAGTCGCACGCAGCGCGTAATGCCGCTACGTTCGGCCTGGAACTGGGTGCCACTGAGAACCAGCACGCCGTTGGCACGGGCCAGCATGGTGAATTCGTCGCTGGTCCAGGGCTCGGGCAACGTTAACCAGACGTGGTAGGCATACGGCTGGGTCTTGAGCTCGAAATTGGCGAAGATTTCCTGAGCGATCGCCTGCCGTCCGGCGGCTTCGTTGCGCTGAATACGGATCAGCTTTTTATCCAGCCCCTCGGTGATCACATTGCTGGCCAACTGAGCGGTCAATGGCGACGGCATCCAGACGCTGCTGCGCACCATGGAGGTCAGGCGCGACAGCAGTTTCGGCGGGCTATAGAGATAGCCAATCCGCAAGGCCGGCATGACCGACTTCGACAGGCTGGTCAGGTACACCGAACGATCCGGGGCAAACGCCGACAGCGGTTTGATCGACGGGTCGGTGGCCAGAAAACCGTAAATGTCATCGTCCAGGATGATGAAGTCGAACTCCTCGGCCAATGCCGCGATTTGTGCCCGACGTTTTTGCGACATGATCGCCGCCGTCGGATTCTGACAGGTCGCCACACAGACCAGCATCGCCGGTTTCTCACGCTGGCACAGTTCGCGCAGCGCTTCGGGAATGATCCCTTCATCGTCCATTGGCACGCCACGCAGGCGTCGTTCCAGTCCATGGGCAAGGGAAATGATGCCGGGGTAGCAGAGCTCCTCGCAGAGCACCAGATCACCGGCGTTGGTCAACGCACTCATCGCGACCATCAAACCATGCTGGGCGCCGGCGGTGATCACCACTTGCTGCCATTGTGCATCGGGCAACGAATGGCGCAGCCATTGCGCGCCCGCCTCGCGATGAGCCGGATGACCGCCATCGGGTGCGTAATCGAGGGCATCGGCAAAATCCGTGCTTTTGGCCATGCCCACCAAGGCTCCGCGCAACCAGTATTCCAGGGTTTCGCTGTAAGGCTTGATGATCGAAAGGTCCAGTAACTCAGACTGCCCAAGATTCAGCGAGGCGGCACTGTTGCTGGCCGGCAATTCCAACTGCTTCTGGTTGAGCACATAAGTGCCGCGCCCTACTTCCCCCTGCACCAGACGCCGCCGATGGGCTTCGCTATAGGCACGGCTGATGGTACCGGGCGTGACATTCAGCGTGGTGGCCAGCTCCCGCAAGGTCGGCAGACGATCACCTTCGTTCAACACGCCGTTGCTGATATCGCGCGCCAACGCATCGGCAATCGACAAATACATCGGCTGGTTGAATTCGCTTAGCTGAGGAACCCACATGAATGACCGCTACCATCGTAGAAATGATGAATATCCGAGCATATCACAGGGTGGTCAGGCAACTAATAAATGGACTCAATCAATAAATTGAGTCGATTGATTCGGCGAATTAATCGAAAAGCATCTTTCACGTAAAATATTTTAAAACCAATAAATATGCTTATAAATCAATTAGTTATTTAAAAAAAATCTGACAAATACACCTTGATAACCAAAAAGCATCACGTAACAACCCATCCACCCATTGAATCAACTCAATTCATTCAAATACACTCATCTCGAATCAAAGCAATCGACTCAATCTCAATTCTGAATCACCGCGTGCCCGCCACGCCAAGTCGAGACATCATGGACACACTCAGAAAGGATCTATCCCTGTCAGCGATCATTGCAGGCTTCATCGCCGTGATCATTTCCTATGCCGGCCCGCTGATCATCGTGTTTCAGGCGGCCCGGGAAGCGCACCTGCCCAACGATCAAGTGTCGTCCTGGATCTGGGCTATTTCCATTGGCAGCGGCATTACCGGTCTGTTATTGAGCTGGCGTTTGCGGATTCCGGTGATTACGGCATGGTCGACACCGGGTGCGGCGTTGCTGGTGTCGATGCTGCCCACGGTTTCCCTGCCCGAGGCCATCGGCGCCTATGTGGTCGCTTCGGTGATTATCGCGGTGGTCGGCTTGTCCGGTGCGTTCGACAAACTGATGAATCGCCTGCCCAAAGCCATCGCCGCCGCCATGCTCGCCGGCATCCTGTTTCGTTTCGGCGCCGAACTCTTCACCTCGATCAAGCTGCAGCCGAGCCTGGTGCTGTCAATGATCGCGGCGTACCTGATCTTCAAACGCTTTTCACCGCGCTACGCCATCCTGTCGGTATTGATTGTCGGCTGCGCCGTGGCCGCCTCGTTCGGTGCACTCAACACCGGTTCGATCACCATTGATCTCGCTCACCCGATCTTCATCGCCCCGCAGTGGAGCTGGCACGCGATCATCAATATCGGCCTGCCGCTGGCCCTCGTCACCCTGACCGGGCAGTACGTGCCGGGCATGGCGGTGTTGCGCACCTCGGGCTATAACACGCCTGCGCGCTCGATCATTTCGGTCACGGCCATCGGCTCGATTTTGATGGCGCCATTCGGCTCCCATGGCTTAAACCTGGCGGCCATCACCGCCGCTATCTGCACCGGCCGCGAAGCCCATGAAGATCGCGACAAGCGCTACATCGCCGGGATCGCCTGCGGGGTGTTCTACATTCTGATGGGCATCTTCGGCGCGACCCTCGCTTCGGTGTTTTCTGCCTTGCCCAAAGAGCTGATCGCCTCCCTCGCCGGCCTGGCCCTGTTCGGGGCGATCAGCGCCGGGCTGACCGGCGCCATGGCTGAAGAGAAACAACGTGAAGCCGCGCTGATCACCTTCCTGGTCACCGCCTCGGGCATGAGCTTCCTGGGGCTGGCCGCTGCATTCTGGGGGCTGATCTTCGGGCTCGTGGCACATTTCGTACTGACCTACACCCGGGAAAGCAAAGCCGGCACCGTCGCCGAGGGCAGCCGACCATGACTGCGCGTGACGACTTCACGGGCAGCGGTCTGAAAGACACGTCCATTTTTCTTTCCGATACCAGCAAAAGCCAGTCACGGGTGTTGCCGCGTCACGCGCCAGCCCCCTTGGCTGAAGCACTTATTTAAAGGAATGCCCTCCATGAGCCTGCAGAATCTAGACCCCACCCTCGCTCGCCTGATCAGCCGCGAACGCAACCGCCAGGAAACCCACCTGGAGTTGATCGCCTCGGAAAACTACGTCAGCGAAGAAGTGCTGGAAGCCCAAGGTTCGGTGCTGACCAACAAGTACGCCGAAGGCTACCCAGGCAAGCGCTATTACGGTGGCTGCAAAGTGGTCGACGAGATTGAAAGCCTCGCCATCGAACGTGCCTGCAAACTGTTTGGCAGCGAATATGCCAACGTCCAGCCGCACTCCGGCTCCCAGGCCAACCAGGCCGTGTTTCTCGCGGTGCTCAACCCTGGCGACACGATTCTGGGAATGTCCCTGGCCGATGGCGGCCACTTGACCCATGGCGCCTCGGTAAACTTCTCCGGCAAGTTCTACACCGCCTATTCTTACGGCCTGGAAAAACACAGCGAAACCCTCGACTACGCCGAGATGGAAGCCCTGGCCCGGGAACACCGACCGAAAATGATCATTGCCGGTGCCTCGGCGTATTCCAGAACCATCGACTTCCAGCGTTTTCGCAACATCTGCGATGAAATCGGGGCGTACCTGATGGTCGACATGGCGCACTACGCCGGACTCATCGCCGCCGGCCTGTACCCCTCGCCGGTCGGCATTGCCGACTTCGTCACCTCGACCACTCATAAAACGCTGCGCGGCCCACGGGGCGGTCTGATCCTGGCCAAACGCGAACATGCGGCGTTGCTCGACAAGACGATATTCCCGGTCTATCAGGGTGGACCTCTGATGCACGTCATCGCCGCCAAGGCCGTAGCGCTCAACGAAGCCCTCGGTGATGAGTTCAAGCACTATCAGCAACGCGTCATCGACAACGCCAGGACCATGGCGAATATCCTTACTCGACGCGGCCTGCGGGTGGTGTCAGGGGGCACCGACTGCCACATGTTCCTGCTCGATCTGCGCGCGAAGAACATCACCGGAAAAGATGCCGAGGCGTTACTCGAGAGCGCCCACATCACCTTGAACAAGAACGCGATCCCCGACGATCCGCAAAAACCTGCGATCACCAGCGGCATTCGCATTGGCACACCCGCCCTGACCACGCGCGGCTTCGGCGAAGCTGAATGCGCCGAAGTGGCCAACCTGATTGCCGACCTGCTTGAGCAACCGACCAATGCGGCGCTGCTGGACAATGTCCGTCGACGGGTGATGCATTTGTGTGAATGTTTCCCGGTCTATCTGTTGAATTAACAGCACTGAAACATAAGAAGGCGGACGCTTCAGTCCGCCTTTTTTTGGCACCATCCGGCACTGCGGCGACCGGTCGCAGCCGACTGTTACCAAATCCGAAAGGATCCATGTCAGTAAAAGCCCTTTCTCAATGTGTTACAGAACATTATCCTTACGCCCGTCCTGCTGAAACGCTTCTCCCCTGCTGCATTCCTGCTGCGTTCAGCGCATCCCCTTTAGAAAAAGATCAAGAATTCCTTCTCTATGCCTGATTTTCAAACTCCGCGAGACAGCGCTGTCTCACCCGCTGTGTCCGGCCGGAAAGCCCTGAATCTGATCAGCGGGTTCACCGCACTGGGCCTTGCCACTTGCACCCAGGCCGCGCCAGCCTTCGATAGCGACTCGCCATGGATGCTCGGTGACTGGAACGGCACTCGCACCGAACTTTCGGAAAAAGGCTACGACTTCAAAGTCGATTACACCGGCGAAATGGGCAGCAACCTGCACGGTGGCTACGACCATGACCGTACCGCGCGCTACAGCGATCAGTTTGCCTTGGGTACTCACCTGGACTTGCAGAAGATTCTGGGTTGGGACGACGCTGAATTTCAGCTGACCATCACCGAACGCAACGGCAACAACATCAGCAACGACCGGATCAACGACCCGCGTGTCGGCGGTTTCACCTCGGCGCAGGAAGTCTGGGGCCGTGGCCAGACCTGGCGCCTGACGCAGATGTGGTATCAGCAGAAATTCTTCGACCAGAAGCTCGACATCAAGGTCGGCCGCTTTGGCGAGGGTGAAGACTTCAACAGCTTCCCCTGCGACTTCCAGAACCTGGCGTTCTGCGGCTCCCAGGTCGGTAACTGGGTCGGTGGCATCTGGTACAACTGGCCGGTCAGCCAGTGGGCCATGCGCGTCAAATATCACCTGACGCCCGAGCTCTACGCGCAAGTCGGGGCTTACGAGCAAAACCCGTCCAATCTGGATCGTGACAACGGTTTCAAGCTCAGCGGCAGCGGCACTCAGGGCGCAATCCTGCCGGTAGAACTGGTCTGGACCCCGAAGCTCAATGGCCTGCCGGGTGAATACCGCGCTGGTTACTACTACAGCAGCGCCAAGGCCAGCGACGTCTATAAGGACAGCCATGGCCAGCCGGCCGCCCTGAGCGGCGAGGCTTACCGCAGTGCATCGAGCAAGCATGGCGTATGGCTCGGTATTCAGCAGCAACTGACCAGCCGCGCCAGCGACAATTCACGCGGCCTGAGTGTGTTCGCCAACGCCACGATGCACGACAAGAAGACCAACGCCATCGACAACTATGTCCAGGCCGGCGTCGTCTACAAAGGCCTGTTCGATGCCCGCGCCAAGGACGATATCGGCTTCGCGCTGGCCCGTGTCCACGTCAACCCGGCCTACCGCAAGAACGCCGAGGCGACCAATCAGGCCCGCGCCGTCCAGGACTTCGACGATCCGTCGTTCCTGCCCCCGCAAGACACCGAATACAGCAGCGAGCTCTATTACGGCGTGCACGTCACTAACTGGCTGACCGTGCGCCCGAACCTGCAATACATCCGCCACCCCGGTGGCGTCGACAAGGTCGACGACGCGCTGATTGGCGGGATCAAGATCCAGTCATCGTTCTAATTAAACGCATAAAACCTGTGGGAGCGGGCAAGCCTGCTCCCACAGGGACCGCATCAACCAAACACTTTTTCGATGAACCATGCCCGCGCCAGATCGTCATCTACAGTGACTACTGCGCGGGACTACTTAAAACGTCACGGAGAACCACACTATGAGCACTGATGGTGCTTTGAGTCGAAGCCGTCTATTGCCGACCCTGCTCGGCATTCTGCTTCTACTAATGGGCCTGGCCTTGCTGGCCGGGGGGATCAAGCTGAGCATGCTCGGCGGCTCGCTGTATTACCTGCTGGCCGGTATCGGCCTGATGGTGGCCGGTGGGCTGCTGCTGGCCGACCGTTATGCGGCGCTGAGCGTGTACGCTGTGGTGCTGTTCGCCAGTACCGTCTGGGCACTGTGGGAAGTCGGTCTGGACTGGTGGCAACTGGTGCCGCGTCTGGCGCTGCTCTTTACCCTCGGCATCGTCATGCTGCTGCCATGGTTTCGTCGCCCGTTGCGTCGCGGCGACTTCAACCCGGTCGGCACCGGTGTGCTGAGTGCTGCCGTGGTCATCGCCGGTATCGCCGCGCTGGCCAGCCTGTTCACCAACCCCGGTGAAATCAAAGGCCAACTGGACCGTGACGCCGTGCCTGGCATGAGCAACACCGCCCCGGCCATGCCGGATGGCGACTGGAACTCCTACGGCCGCAGTGCCCATGGCGATCGCTACTCGCCACTGGCGCAAATCACCCCGCAGAACGTCAGCAAACTGGTTCCCGCCTGGACTTTCCGCACCGGTGACCTGCCTGGCCCGAACGACCCGGGCGAAACCACCGCCGAAAACACCCCGCTCAAAGCCAACGGCATGCTCTATGTCTGCACGCCGCACAGCCAGGTGATCGCACTGGACCCGGACACCGGCAAGGAAATCTGGCGTTTCGACCCGAAGCTCTCCACGCAGAACGCAGCGAACTTCAAGGGTTGGGCGCACATGACCTGCCGTGGCGTGACCTATCACGATGATGCCGCCTACGCGTCCGAGCAGAGCCCGACCGGCACTGCCAACCCGCCAGTGACCAGCGTCTGCCCGCGCCGTATTTTCCTGCCGACCGCCGACACCCGCCTGATCGCCCTGAACGCCGACACCGGCAAAATGTGCGAAGACTTCGGTAACGGTGGCCAGGTCGACCTGACCGCCAACATCGGCGGCTTCACCCCTGGTGGTTACTACTCCACTTCGCCACCGGCGGTCACCAAAGACCTGGTGGTGATTGGCGGCCACGTCACCGACAACGTTTCCACCGACGAGCCAAGCGGCGTCATCCGCGCGTTCGACGTGCACACCGGCAAACTGGTGTGGAACTGGGACAGCGGCAATCCGGACGACACCACGCCGATTGCCGAAGGCAAGGTCTACACCCGCAACTCGCCGAACATGTGGTCCATGTTCGCCGTCGACGAAAAACTCGGCATGCTCTACCTGCCGATGGGCAACCAGACCCCGGATCAGTTCGGTGGCGCGCGTACCCCTGAATCGGAACTGCACTCCGCCGGCCTGACCGCGCTGGACATCGCCACCGGCAAAGTGCGCTGGCACTTCCAGTTCACTCACCATGACCTGTGGGACATGGACGTCGGTGGCCAGCCAACCCTGATGGACCTGAAAACCGCAGACGGTGTGAAGCAGGCGGTGCTTGCGTCCACCAAGCAAGGCAGCATTTACGTGCTGGACCGCAGCAACGGCAAGGCCATCGTGCCGATCAACGAAGTGCCGGTGCCACAAGGCGCTGTCGAAGGTGATCACACCTCGCCGACCCAACCGAAATCCGACCTGAACCTGATGCCGCCGCCGCTGAAAGAGCGCGACATGTGGGGCGTCACCCCGTTCGACCAACTGATCTGCCGGATCAACTTCAAATCCCTGCGCTACGACGGCCCGTTCACGCCGCCATCGCTACAAGGTTCGATCGTTTATCCAGGCAACTTCGGTGTGTTCGACTGGGGTGGTATCTCGGTTGACCCGGTGCGTCAGATTGCTTTCATGAACCCGGACTACATGGCGTTCAAATCGAAACTGATCCCCGCCGCCGAAATCGCAGCCCAAGGCCCGCGTAAAAGCGAAACCGAAGGTGTGCAGCCGAACAAAGGCGCGCCATACGGCGTCATCCTCGAACCCCTGCTCTCGCCAATGGGCCTGCCGTGCCAGGCACCGGCCTGGGGTTACGTGACAGCGGTCGACCTGACCACCAGCAAAATCATCTGGAAACACAAAAACGGCACCGTGCGCGACAGCTCGCCGGTTCCGATCCCTCTGAGCATGGGCGTACCGAGCCTGGGCGGGACCTTCACCACTGCCGGTGGCGTAGCCTTCCTGAGCGGCACCCTCGACCAGTACCTGCGCGCCTACGACGTGAAAAACGGCAAGCAGCTGTGGGAAGGCCGCCTGCCAGCCGGCGCGCAAACCACACCGATGACCTACACCGGCAAGGACGGCAAGCAATACGTGCTCGTCGTTGCGGGCGGTCACGGATCGCTGGGCACCAAGCAAGGTGACTATGTGATTGCGTACAAACTGTCGGAATAAGCGGTAGCGGCAGTTAAAACAAAGGCGACGCCCTGTGAGGGGCGTCGCCTTTTTTTGTGGGCGCTGCAATCCCCGCCATCCCCAAAATCCCTGTAGGAGCGAGGCTTGCCCGCGAAGGCGATTTCACATTCAACATTGAAGTCGCCTGATACACCGCCTTCGCGGGCAAGCCTCGCTCCTACAGTAGGGCGGCGTGCATCTTTTGATCTGGCTTTTGACCTTGATCCACCCGCACCTGTCAAAACCCTGAACACACACTCTGAAATAGCCAGGCCCATTGAAACCACCCCCCACCTGCCCCATCTAAGATCCATACCCTATTGCGCAGGTGCCCCATGACCGACCAGCAAGAATTCCCCGAAGACCCGAGCGAATACGCCGAAACAGACAACAACGAACACCCTTCAACCGGCAAAGGCCTCACCCTGCCTGGCCAGAACCTGCCGGACAAGGTCTACATCATCCCGATCCACAACCGGCCTTTCTTCCCGGCGCAAGTGCTGCCGGTGATCGTCAACGAAGAGCCGTGGGCCGAGACTCTCGAACTGGTGAGCCAGTCCGACCACCATTCTCTGGCCCTGTTCTTCATGGACGCCCCCCAGGACAACCCGCGCCATTTCGACACCAAAGCCCTGCCGGAATACGGCACGCTGGTCAAAGTCCATCACGCCAGCCGCGAAAACGGCAAACTGCAATTCGTCGCCCAGGGCCTGACCCGGGTGCGCATCAAAACCTGGCTCAAGCACCATCGCCCACCGTACCTGGTGGAAGTCGAATACCCGCACCAGCCCACCGAGCCGACCGACGAGGTCAAGGCCTACGGCATGGCGCTGATCAATGCGATCAAAGAGCTGCTGCCGCTGAACCCGCTGTACAGCGAAGAGTTGAAAAACTACCTCAACCGCTTCAGCCCCAACGATCCGTCGCCCCTGACCGACTTCGCCGCCGCCCTGACCTCGGCCACGGGCAGCGAACTGCAAGAAGTGCTCGACTGCGTGCCGATGCTCAAGCGCATGGAAAAAGTCCTGCCGATGCTGCGCAAGGAAGTCGAAGTCGCGCGCTTGCAGAAAGAGATTTCCGCTGAAGTTAACCGCAAGATTGGCGAACATCAGCGCGAGTTTTTCCTCAAAGAACAACTCAAGGTCATCCAGCAAGAGCTGGGGCTGACCAAGGACGACCGTAGCGCCGACATCGAGCAGTTCGAGCAACGCCTGACGGGCAAGGTGTTGTCGCCCCAGGCGCAGAAACGCATCGTTGAGGAAATGAACAAACTGTCGATCCTCGAAACCGGATCGCCGGAATACGCGGTGACCCGCAACTACCTCGACTGGGCGACCTCAGTGCCGTGGGGCGTGTACGGCGAGGACAAACTCGACCTCAAGCACGCGCGCAAGGTGCTGGATAAACACCACGCCGGCCTCGACGACATCAAGGACCGCATCCTCGAATTCCTCGCGGTCGGTGCCTATAAAGGCGAGATCAGCGGCTCCATCGTCTTGCTGGTGGGCCCGCCGGGCGTGGGCAAGACCAGCGTCGGCAAATCCATCGCCGAATCCCTGGGGCGGCCGTTCTATCGCTTCAGCCTCGGCGGCATGCGCGACGAAGCCGAGATCAAGGGCCATCGCCGCACCTACATCGGCGCACAACCGGGCAAACTCGTCCAGGCGTTGAAAGACGTCGAAGTGATGAACCCGGTGATCATGCTCGACGAGATCGACAAGATGGGCCAGAGCTACCAGGGCGACCCGGCCTCGGCGCTGCTGGAAACCCTCGACCCGGAACAGAACGTCGAATTCCTCGACCATTACCTGGACTTGCGCCTGGACCTGTCGAAAGTGCTATTCGTCTGCACCGCCAACACCCTGGACTCTATCCCCGGCCCGTTGCTGGACCGGATGGAAGTGATTCGCCTGTCGGGTTACATCACCGAAGAAAAAGTCGCCATCGCCAAGCGTCACCTGTGGCCGAAACAGCTGGAAAAGGCCGGCGTCTCCAAAGGCAACTTGAGCATTAGCGACACTGCATTGAGGGCCTTGATCGACGGCTATGCCCGAGAGGCCGGAGTCCGTCAGCTGGAGAAAAACCTCGGCAAACTGGTGCGCAAAGCGGTGATGAAACTGCTCGACGAACCGAAAGCCGTCATCAAACTCGGCCCCAAAGACCTGGAAGCCTCACTCGGCCGTCC
The DNA here is from genome assembly GCF_024749225.1 of Pseudomonas sp. B21-019. Classification (NCBI taxonomy): domain Bacteria; kingdom Pseudomonadati; phylum Pseudomonadota; class Gammaproteobacteria; order Pseudomonadales; family Pseudomonadaceae; genus Pseudomonas; species Pseudomonas sp. B21-019. The sequence continues at coordinate 1,164,483 of NZ_CP087193.1, read as the reverse complement.
GGTGTTCCGCAACGAGCAAGTGCTGTCCGGCGTCGGCGTGATCACCGGACTGGCCTGGACCAGCATGGGCGGCGCGACCCTGCCGATCGAAGCCACGCGCATCCACACCCTCAACCGAGGCTTCAAACTCACCGGGCAGCTGGGGGACGTGATGAAAGAGTCGGCGGAAATCGCCTACAGCTACGTCAGCTCCCATCTGAAGCAATTCGGCGGTGACCCGACGTTCTTCGATGAAGCCTTCGTCCACCTCCACGTACCGGAAGGCGCAACGCCGAAAGACGGCCCGAGCGCCGGCGTGACCATGGCCAGCGCCCTGCTCTCCCTCGCCCGCAACCAACCGCCGAAAAAAGGCGTGGCCATGACCGGTGAACTGACGCTGACCGGGCATGTACTGCCGATTGGCGGTGTGCGCGAGAAAGTCATCGCGGCGCGTCGGCAGAAGATCAATGAACTGATTTTGCCGGAGCCGAACCGGGGTAACTTCGAGGAGTTGCCGGACTACCTGAAGGAAGGCATTACCGTGCACTTTGCCAAGCGCTTTGCGGATGTGGCGAAGATATTGTTCTGAGCCGTCACCTGATCGTTTCAATGGGTTGGGAATAATCAGACTCAGCAAAAAGCCCGCTGACCTTTTAAGGGGTCAGCGGGCTTTTCACTTATGTCACAAGTCAACAATGGCAGCTTGCCAGCGCCTATGGCACTCCGCGCAAGAAGAACACCCACTCCCTGCCCATTTTCCTCTTCTCGAACACGTTCAACCCAACCAACCCATTCAAGGTCGCCGACGCGGTGTTGTAAGAGCAGTCCAGATTCTCCTTCACATTGACCGCCGTAAATTCCTTGGCCATTCCACTCTTGGCCACTTGGTATACAGCTCGTTGCCTCTCGGTCAATTGATCGAAAAAACCGGATTCCAACAACCATCGATCAAAGTTCTCGGCATAAGCCAGACTTTTCCGATAGGCCTCAGTAAAACCACTGACAGCACGCAGAATCACCGAACACTGGAAATCGATGAAATATGTCAGGTCCAGCTCATCAGCTTCCGTATTCAGATACGAGCGGCCATATTTCACCGGCGCATTGCGCAGCAAAATGCTGATCGCTATATAACGAAAGGCCGAGAAGTCATTTTTGAACATGAACCAGTAAAACAGCGCCCGCGCGACCCGGCCGTTGCCGTCGCGAAAAGGATGCTCATAACCCAACGCAAAATGCAGGGCGATGCCTTTTATCAACGGATGAAGATAATCCACTTGATAGGGGTCGTTGTGGGACTGATTGATCCAGTTCGACAGCACCTGCAGCCGTGACACCAGCCCTGCTGCGGGCGGTGGTGTATGAACGGTATTGCCCTCGCCATCCTGCACCACCACATCATCGTTGGCCCTGAAAGCCCCGGGTGAATATTGAGTGTCATCGATGCCCTCGACGCCGACACGATGCATCGCCGTAATCAGCTCGACGCTCAAGGGTTCATAACGCTTTTCCCAGGCGAAGTTCATCATTTTGTAGTTGCCGATGACCATCCGCTCATCCGGCGTACGCGGCAGCCGCTTGCGCTTGAGCATATCTTTTGCCACTCGGGTAGTGGTCGCTGCACCTTCGAGTTGGCTGCTGCTGATTGCTTCATCTTCGATCAGATCGTTAAGCAGATAGCTGAAATGCGCATGCTCGCCGATCTGGCTGGTCATGTGTTCCAGCGCTGCCGTTGTCGCTTGCCGATCGACGGCAGAAACCGCTTTCTGCGCCAGCGGCGTGAGCACGAAGCGACCCCATTGGACAGGCTCGCCCAATGGCAGAAGGGTTGAGTACTGGGCGGTCCGGGCTTTTTTGACCAAGGCCCAGCACAGATTCGAGTCCAGCCCCGGCGCCCAGCGGTAGCGCAAGTCATCGAATGGAAGGTAACGCCCCTGATCGTCCAGAGGCTTGAGCAGTGCGAGGTAGTCCGAGAGGCGTTCCTTATTGGGCGATTGCCCCAACCGATCGAACACCGGGTCGGATCTGCCCTTCAGCATGGGCGGCTTTTTCATCATTGCTGTCTCAAAAACTCACGAAACCGAGTCTCGAGTACAACACCGCCCTTGCTCTGACTCAATATCAGACGGATCTGAAATACATGTAGGAGCTACCGCAGGATGCTCCTACAAGGGAAGGCGGCGAGCCAAACCACGAGGCCGAGGCCGCCAAGATCAAACGGGCTCTTTCCTGACCCTGAACCAAGCCGCATACAACGCCGGCAAGAACAGCAACGTCAACGCCGTCGCCACAATCAGCCCGCCCATGATCGCCACCGCCATCGGCCCGAAAAACACACTGCGCGATAATGGAATCATCGCCAGCACCGCCGCCAGCGCGGTCAACACAATCGGCCGGAAACGTCGCACCGTCGCCTCGATGATCGCCTGCCAGGGCTTGAGCCCGGCAGCGATGTCCTGCTCGATCTGGTCCACCAGAATCACCGAGTTACGCATGATCATCCCGGACAAGGCGATGGTCCCGAGCATGGCGACGAAACCGAACGGCTGACGGAACACCATCAGGAACAACGTCACCCCGATCAACCCCAGCGGCGCGGTCAGAAACACCATGGCAGTGCGTGAGAAACTGCGCAGTTGCAGCATCAGCAACGTCAGCACCACCACGATGAACAGCGGCACGCCGGCCTTCACCGAGTTCTGCCCACGGGCCGAGTCTTCCACCGTACCGCCGACTTCCAGCAGATAGCCGTCCGGCAGTTCGGCGCGGATCGGATCGAGGGTCGGCATGATTTGCTGCACCAGTGTCGCCGGTTGTTCCTTGCCGTAGATGTCGGCGCGAACCGTCACGTTGGGCAGGCGGTTACGGTGCCAGATGATGCCTTCTTCGAAGCCGTATTCCAGCGTGGCAATCTGCGACAACGCCACGCTGCGACCGTTGTCGGTCGGCACGGCCAGGCTCGGCAGCAACGCCAGCTCAGTGCGCTCATGCACCGTGCCGCGCAGCAGGATCTCGATCAATTCGTTGTCTTCGCGGTACTGACTGACACTGGAGCCGGTCAGCGAGCTTCGCAGGAACCCCGAGAGGTTCGCCGTGCTCACGCCCAGCGCCCGCGCGCGGTCCTGATCGACGTTCAGGTACACGACTTTGCTCGGCTCTTCCCAGTCCAGATGCACGTTGGCCACGTGTGGATTCTCGCGAACCTTGGCCGCGACTTTACGCGCCAGGGCGCGGACGTCCGCAATGTGTTCACCGGTGACCCGGAACTGCACCGGATAGCCAACCGGCGGGCCGTTTTCCAGACGCGTGACCCGCGAGCGCAGGGCCGGGAATTGTTCATTGAGGGTTTCGATCAGCCAAGTGCGCAGGGTTTCGCGGTCTTCGATGGTTTTGGCCAGGACAACAAATTGCGCGAAGCTTGCGGCCGGAAGTTGCTGGTCCAGCGGCAGGTAGAAACGCGGCGAACCGGTGCCGACATAAGCCACATAGTTGTCGATCCCGGCGTGATCCTTGAGCAGGCCTTCGAGACGCTTGACCTCCTCGGCGGTGTTGCTCAGGGAGGCACCTTCGGCGAGTTTCAGATCAACCATCAATTCCAGTCGCCCCGATGCCGGGAAGAACTGCTGCGGCACGAAACGGAACAACACCACGGACGCGACGAACATCACGATGGTCAGCACGATCACCGTTTTGCGCCGGCGTACGCACCACTCCACCAGCCGTCTGACGCGCTGATAGAACGGCGTGCCGTAAGGGTCGGGTTGGCCGTCGCCAGTGCCGTGTTTGGCGGCGTGAATTTTCGCCAGGTCCGGCAGAAGTTTCTCCCCCAGATAAGGCACAAAAACCACGGCGGCCACCCACGACGCCAACAGCGCGATGGTCACCACCTGGAAGATCGAGCGAGTGTATTCACCGGTGCCCGATTGCGCGGTGGCAATCGGCAGGAAACCGGCGGCGGTGATCAACGTACCGGTGAGCATCGGGAACGCGGTGCTGGTCCAGGCATAGCTGGCAGCCTTGATCCGGTCGAAGCCCTGCTCCATTTTGATCGCCATCATTTCCACGGCGATGATCGCGTCGTCCACCAGCAGGCCCAGCGCCAGCACCAGCGCGCCGAGGGAAATCTTGTGCAGGCCTATCCCTAAGTAATACATGCAGGCGAACGTCATCGCCAACACCAGCGGTATCGCCAGCGCTACGACCATGCCGGTGCGCACGCCAAGGGAGAAGAAGCTCACCAGCAACACAATCGCCAGGGCCTCCACCAGTACCTGAACGAACTCGCCCACACCGGTTTTCACCGCGGCGGGTTGATCGGAGACTTTGCGCAACTGCATGCCGGCCGGCAGGTTTTGCTGAATCCGGGCGAACTCGATTTCCAGCGCCTTGCCCAATACCAGAATATCGCCACCGTCCTTCATGGCCACCGCCAGACCGATGGCGTCTTCAGCCATGAAGCGCATGCGCGGCGCCGGTGGATCGTTGAAGCCACGACGAACGTCCGCCACATCACCGATGCGGAACGTGCGATCTGCGACGCGGATCGGGAAGTTCTTGATCTCGTCGACCGTCTGAAAATTCCCCGAGACCCGTAGCTGCAAACGCTCGCTGGTGGTTTCGAAGAAGCCGGCGGTGGACATCGCGTTCTGTTCTTCAAGTGCCTGCTGCACCGCCGCCAGCGGCACCCCGAGGGTGGCCAGTTTAACGTTGGAGAGTTCGATCCAGACCTTCTCGTCCTGCAACCCGAGCAGGTCGACCTTGCCCACATCCTTGACCCGTTGCAGCTGGATCTGGATGCGGTCGGCGTAATCCTTGAGCACTGCGTAATCAAAGCCCTCGCCGGTCAGGGCGTAGATGTTGCCGAACGTGGTGCCGAACTCATCGTTGAAAAACGGGCCCTGGATCCCCGGTGGCAGGGTCTGGCGAATATCGCTGATTTTCTTGCGGACCTGATACCAGAGGTCCGGGATATCCACCGAATGCATGGAATCGCGCGCCATGAACGTCACCTGGGACTCGCCCGGGCGGGAGAACGAGGTGATCCGTTCGTACTCCCCGGTTTCCATCAGTTTCTTTTCAATACGCTCGGTGACCTGGCGCGCCACTTCCTCGGCCGTGGCCCCCGGCCAGTTGGTACGAATTACCATGGCCTTGAAGGTGAACGGCGGGTCTTCGCTTTGGCCAAGCTTGGTGTAGGACAACGCCCCGACGACAGCCAGCAGGAGCATCAGGAACAGTACGATCTGGCGGTTACGCAGCGCCCATTCGGATAGATTGAAACCCATCGGGGATTACTCCTTGTGCGCCAGATTGACCACGCGGTTGGAGCGATCCACCGGGCGCACTTGCTGCCCGTCGTGAAGCACATGAACACCGGCCGCCACCACCCAGTCGCTGGCGTTCAGCCCCTCGAGCACCGGCACGGTTTTCTCGCCAAATGCACCGACCCGCACCGGGACTTTTTTCAAGGTATTGTTGGCGCCGACCACCCACACGTAGGTGGCGCCGTTTTCTGCGGTGAGGGCCGACAGCGGCACTGACAACGGCACCACTTCGGCAGTCTGGATGAACACCCGGGCACTCTGGCCGAGTTCGGCGGGAACCTTGCCGGCGGTAAATGCGACACGGGCGGCAAAAGTGCGGGATTTGGGATCGGCGGCAGGCGACAACTCACGGATCTGCCCAGGGAAACGCTGATCGGGTTGGGTCCAGAGCTCCACCGAGACCGGCTGACCGACCTTGAAGCGGCCGAAGCTCTGCTCCGGCAGGCTGATCAATACTTCGCGCTCGCCATCGGTGGCCAGGGTAAACACGGTTTGCCCGGCCGCCACCACTTGCCCGACTTCAACCGCGCGCTTGGCCACCACGCCATCCTGCGGCGCACGCAACACCGCGTAACTGGCCTGATTGGTCGAAACGTTGAATTCGGCTTTGATTTGCTTGAGGCGGGCCTCACCGGAGCGATAGAGGTTTTCCGCGTTGTCGTACTGCGAACGGCTGACCATCTGCCGCTCCATCAGGGTCTTGTAGCGATCACGCTCGGCGCGCACCAGGTTCAGATTGGCTTCGGCAGCCGCGACCTGGGCACGGGTGGCTTCCAGTTGCAGGCGCACGTCCTGAGGATCGAGTTCCGCCAGGGGTTGGTCAGCCTTGACCCGCTGCCCTTCTTCGACCAGTCGTCGGCTGACTTTGCCGCCAATCCGGAAGGCAAGGTCCGGCTCATAACGCGCGCGAACTTCGCCGGGATAGCTTTCCATTGCCTGGGCCGAGGGCTCTGGCTGCACCACCATGGCCGGGCGCACGCTGACCGGAGGGGCTTCTTCATGGCCACATGCCGACAATAAAAAAGCCAGACTGACCGGCAACGCGAGGGGCAAGGCAAAGCGCAGCATGGTGAACGACCTTTCGCTAATGGGGCTTGGAATAATTATACTGACCAGTATGTTATTAATAGCAAACTCACCAGTCCAGTATTAAAAGCGAAGAATGTCAGACAATCTTTCCACCCCCAGCGGTCCGGGCCGTCCCAAGGATCTGGCCAAGCGCCGGGCAATCCTCGACGCGGCGAAAATCCTGTTTTTGAGTAAGGGATACGCCAACACCAGCATGGATGCCGTAGCGACTGAGGCCGGCGTGTCGAAGCTGACGGTCTACAGCCATTTCAACGACAAGGAGACGCTGTTCTCTTCCGCTGTCGTGGCCAAATGCGAGGAGCAATTGCCTCCGCTGGCTTTTGAATTGCCGGACGGCGTCGCCGTGGAAACCGTGCTGCTGAACATCGCACACGGCTTTCATCAACTGATCAACAGCGACGAATCGGTGAACCTGCACCGGCTGATGATGACGCTGGGCAGCCAGGACCCGAAACTCGCACAGATCTTCTTCGAGGCCGGGCCGGAACGCGTACTGCACGGCATGGAGCGTTTGCTGAGCAAGATCGATCAGAGTGGCGTGTTGAGCATCGACAAACCGCGCAATGCCGCCGAGCACTTCTTCTGCCTGCTCAAGGGCGCGGGGAATTTCCGCTTGCTGTATGGCTGCGGCGAACCGGTAACCGGGGATGCGGCCGAAGCCCATGTGCAGGAAGTGGTGGGATTGTTTATGCGGGCGTATCGGCCCTGAACCCAGCGGAATAAGTGTTGCCTGCAAAAAGATCGCAGCCTTCGGCAGCTCCTACATCGGATGATGTAAACCCGATCCTGTAGGAGCTGCCGAAGGCTGCGATCTTTTTAGGGCTTGAGCGCTTTCTTCGGATAAATGTCATACCGGCTGGACTTGCCGTCCAGCGCATGGCTCGGCTTCGGCCCATCGATGCACGGCGCCTTGCGCGGGCGTTTGACCACCACCCTATGACTGGCCAGGGCCAACGCCGCTTCGAGCAAGGCCGGCGCATCCGGATCATCGCCGACCAGCGGCCGGAACAGACGCATTTCCTTCTTCACCAACGCGGTTTTCTCACGATGGGGAAACATCGGGTCGAGGTAGATCACCTGCGGCGGCTCGCCTTCCCAGTTGCGCATCACCTCGATCGAATTGCCCTTGAGCAAACGCATCCGCGCCACGATCGGCGCTACGTCGAAATCTTCCGCGCCGCGCGCCAGGCCATCTTCAAGCAAGGCGCCGATCAGCGGCTGGCGCTCGATCAGGCTCATCTCGCAGCCCAGGCTGGCCAGCACGAACGCGTCCTTGCCCAACCCGGCCGTGGCGTCCAGCACCCGTGGCCGCACGCCCTGGGCGATGCCGACCGCCTTGGCGATCATCTGACCGCTGCCGCCGCCGTACAACCGACGATGGGCCGCGCCACCCTCGACGAAGTCGACCCGCACCGGCCCCGGTGCGTCCGGCCCCAGTTGTTGCAGCTGCAACCCCTGCTCACCCACCTGCAAGGCAAACTCGCCGTCATCCACCTGCAGCGGCAAACCCAGGCGCTCGGCCCATTGCTCGGCCTGTGGCTGAAAAGTCGCGCCCAAGGCTTCGACATGGATGCGGCAGGCCGCAGGTTGCTCAATCATGGGAAAACACGCTCAAAAAATTAATGATCGGCAAAAACGGCCGATAACCAAACTATCGAGCATTTTGCCAGAGCTGAGCGTCGACCGAGAAAAATGTCAGGCATTCAACGCACATCGATAGGTTACATCTCGCCCCACGGCGATTTTGGCCTGCGAAACTCCCAAGCACTGAGCGGCGTCAGTCACCTGTGGCAAGATTTTTTTGCCCAGGCCCTGGCCGATCAGTCGGGCGATGTGGTGCCGGCGTCGCTCAACTTTCCGCCGGTCGATCTCGACAGCCCGGTCGAACCGACCGTCGGCAGCGAGCTGCTGGCGCACATCATTTCCCAGCGCGAATGTGATGTGAAAGAAACCGAAGTCCGTCCGCCGGAGCCATTGTTCCTGCCGATTGCCGAGTTCGAAATGGACCTGGCCGATAAACCGTTCCCACCGTTTCCGCCGGAAGAAATCGTCGCGCAACAGCAACAGCAGGATTTCGAAAGCGGCTGGGTTCGCCCGATCGTGCTCACTGCCGGTCAACCGCTGCCCGAGCCTGGTGCCACACCGCAACCGCGTCCGCTGCACTTGCCAATCGCCGAGTTCGAACTCGACCTGCTGGACAAGCCATTCCCGCCGTTCTCACCGCAAGAGTTGGTGGAACAGCAGAAACAACTCGATTTCGATAACGGCTGGGCGCGCCCGATCGTTCTGCAGAACCTGCGCATCGCTGCATAACCCCTCAGCGGCCCAGCCACCACGGCCCGACCTCGTCAGCCTTTGAAGAATTGATTGGCCTTCTGGAACGGCATCGACCGGGAAGTGAAGCCGAAGGTCCCGTGCTGCTGGATTTCCTCGGCCGCGCGCAAGAACTCGCCATACGCTGCCAAAGCCAGGGCCGAACCGACGCTGATACGCTTGACGCCCATTTCGCTCAATTGCGCCACTGTCAGCTTGAGCCCGCCGGACATCAACACATTCACCGGTTTCGGTGCCACGGCGCGAACCACCGCCAAGACCTCTTCGGCATTGCGCAGGCCTGGGGCGTAAAGCACGTCCGCGCCGGCGTCGGCGAATGCCCGCAAGCGGCGAATGGTGTCGTCGAGGTCGGGATTGCCGTGCAAATAGTTCTCGGCACGCGCCGTCAACGTGAAGGGGAAAGGCAAGCTGCGCGCTGCTGCGACGGCGGCTTCGATACGCGCCACCGCATGCTCGAAACAGTAGATCGGACCGTCCTCACGCCCTGTGGCATCTTCGATCGAACCGCCGACGGCACCGGCCTGGGCGGCCCGCAAAATACTTTGCGCGCACTCGGCGGGGTCATCAGCGAAACCGTTTTCCAGATCGACCGCGACTGGCAGGTCGGTCGCCGCGACAATCGCCCGAACGTTCGCCAGGGTATCGTCGAGCGTCAGCCCACCATCGGGGCGGCCCTGGGAAAAGGCATAACCGGCGCTGGTGGTTGCCAGTGCCTCGAAGCCAAGGCTGGCGAGCATTTTCGCCGAGCCGGCGTCCCAGGGATTGGGAATGACAAAAGCGCCCTCGCGTTCGTGCAGTGCTTTGAACGCCTGGGCTCGAAGGGTTTGCGCATCCATTGGCAGACTCCTGAAAAAGGGAAAACCCGCTTCAGAGCAAACCAAGTTGCTCGGCGGCGGGTTCTCTGTATAGCTCAGGCAGCGGCGGCAAGCCAGGCAAACGCTGCATCAGTTGTGCGTGAAAACGTTGTGCCAGTTTCGCCGCCAGCAGGTTATCGGCGGTGTGCAGGAAGATATACGGCGTGCGGCCCTCTTCGATCCAGACGGCGATTTTCTCGACCCATGGCACCAGGAACGGATCGTTGGCTTCAAGCTCCGGATGGCCGATGAAACGCACCTGTGGAAACTGAGTGAACGCCGCAGGGCGAGGCGGCACCCTAGGCTTTTTCGATTGGGCGTGAAGCACCGAAGGATTGGTCGAGGTGCAGCTGAACAGCGCGCGCGGATCGAGGCAGATGCGCTCGACGCCACGATCCAGCAGCAGGCGATTGAGCATTCGCTCGGCATCGCCCTTGGCAAAGAACTCGTCATGCCGTACTTCGACCGCCAACGGCCGGTCCACCGCATCAATAAAACCGGCCAGTTCCGACAGTCGTTGCGGGGTGAAGCTTTTGGACAATTGCAGCCACAATGGCGAAACCCGCGCCCCCAGAGGGCTGAGCAATTGCAGGAACGTTTCTGTGGCGGTCAATTGGTCGCGCAGGTCACCGCTGTGGCTGATGTCGCCGGGAAACTTGGCTGTGAAGCGAAAGTGTTCGGGCATGGTCTCGGCCCAGCGCTGCACGGTGGCGGCAGCCGGGCTCGCGTAGAAGGTCGTATTGCCTTCCACGGCGTTGAACACTTGAGAATAAAGATCAAGAAACTCGGCGGGCCTGGCGTCCTGTGGATACAAGTAGTCGCGCCAGGCGTTTTCGCTCCAGGACGGGCAGCCGAGGTAATAAGGCAGCATCAGATGTACAGGTCGAGACCCAGCACATCCGCATCCCAGTCGACAAAAGTGGCCGTGCTCAGGTAACTGGCCAGTGCCATCGCCACGCTTTTGCTCATGGCGCGGTGATAAATCATGTCTTGTTGACGCGCGGGAAGATTGCTCAGGCGTTGCGCGGAGGCTTTGGCGGCGCGGGCGGCCAATTGCTCTTCGGTAGGGAATTCCAGCTCGCCGTCGATATCGACGGAGTCATCCTCAGACACATGGCCTTTACGAGGCTTGCGCTTGATCGGGTAGGACTGGGAGGAAACGCCGTCTATACGCATAAGTGCATGCTCGGTATCGATGATGGCAGTTTAGTGGCGCATTACCCACTTCGCAAACCGCCGAGTGATAACTAGAACACAGAAAAGCGAAAAGGTTTAAAAGCGGCGGGCAGAAACTGATGATTAGCTGCGGTTGGAACACTTTGTGGCGAGGGAGCTTGCTCCCGCTGGGCTGCGAAGCTGCCCCCCACGCGCAGTCAGATACATCGCGCCGTCAGGTTCTACGGCTGCTCCGCAGCCGAACGGGAGCAAGCTCCCTCGCCACAGGACAACCGGGATCAACGCGCTTTCGGCGTCGCGACTTTATCGCGCAAATACACCGGCTGCGCCTGATCGGCCACGATCGCTTCACCGCGTTCCCAGGCGAAACGCGCCAGGGTCAGCAAATCTTCGGCGTGGGGCAGCATGCCCGCGTCCTTGCCGCTCAGGCTCACCGCAATACGCTCGGCATAACCCCAACCGGTGCCCGCGCCGAACCACTCGCCGCTGGCATCGACCGGCAACGCGGCGGCTTCCGGTGGCAATACCGCTTCGTTGCCCACCAGCCGCATCTCCCCCGCCGTTTCGCGGTAGCAGCCCCAATACACCTCATCCATACGCGCATCGATGGCTGCCGCGACCTGGCTGACGCCGTGTTCGCGATAAGCCCGCTGGGCGAGTACAGCGAGGTTGGAGACCGGCAACACCGGACGGTCCAGCGCAAACGCCAGCCCTTGCACCACGCCGATGGCGATCCGCACACCGGTAAACGCGCCCGGCCCACGACCGAACGCAATGGCGTCGACCGCTTGCAGCGTGGTCCCGGCATCGGCCAGCAGTTGCTGAATCATCGGCAGCAACTTCTGCGCATGCAGGCGCGGGATCACCTCGTAATGGCTCGTGACCTTGCCGTCATGCAGCAAGGCAACGGAGCAAGCTTCAGTCGCGGTGTCCAGGGCCAGCAAGGTGCTCATCGATGTATCCGTAAGAGAGGTCAGAAAAAGTGCGCCAGTATAAACAACTACGGCCCGCAAGCGGGCCGTAGAAGATGAAGCCGATCAGACTTTTCAGCTCAGTGCTTCAAGCACCTTGCCGGTAATCGTCTCAACCGAGCCGACACCCGGAATATGGCTGTACTTCGGCTTGCCCTGAGCAGCGGCCAGGCCTTGGTAGAACTCCACCAGAGGTTTGGTCTGGGAGTGGTAGACCGACAGGCGATGACGCACGGTTTCTTCGGTGTCGTCCTTGCGCTGCACCAGCTCTTCACCGGTGATGTCGTCTTTACCGGCAATTTTCGGCGGGTTGTAGACGGTGTGGTACACGCGGCCGCTGGCCTCGTGAACGCGACGACCGGCGATACGCTGAACGATCTCTTCGTCATCGACGGCGATTTCGACCACGTTGTCCAGTTCCACGCCAGCGTCTACCAACGCTTCAGCTTGCGGAATGGTGCGCGGGAAACCGTCGAACAGGAAACCGTTTGCACAGTCAGGCTGCGCAATACGGTCCTTGACCAAAGCGATGATCAGATCGTCGGAGACCAGACCACCGGCATCCATGATGCTTTTGGCTTTGATGCCCAGCTCGGTGCCGGCTTTTACAGCAGCACGCAGCATGTCACCGGTAGAGATTTGCGGAATGCCGAATTTTTCGGTGATGAACTTAGCCTGAGTACCTTTACCGGCCCCGGGAGCTCCCAGCAGAATGACGCGCATTAGATGTGCTCCTCAATTTTTTATTTAGAATTACTTAAACAAAACAAAGGATTCGCCTCGTAGGGCCAATCTCAAAAAATAGGGTCGTGACCGCCCAAACGGCCAAAGGCTGATCAAGATACACAGCAGACCCTGCCCACACAAGCCGCCGAAAGTCGGAGAAACCTGCGCAGGACGTGCCCTTTCGAAGGGGTACCCCAAGTCGCAACCCCGTCATTAACTGTCGCCTGACAGACCTTTTCGACCGCTCGCCGGCAGGCACTCGACGCTCGCGCCAGGTGCCTGTTCCCTATGACGAAAACCTTAGCCGGTATTTCGCAAACCGGCGGCAATCCCCGCCACAGACACCAGCAACGCCTGTTCTACCGGGCTGCCCTGCGCTTCATCCTGCTGCCGCGAACGGGCCAACAGTTCGGCCTGCAATAGATGCAGCGGGTCGAGGTAGGTGTTGCGCAGGCGGATGAATTCAAGGGTGTCTGGGCTATGTGCCAGTAGCTGGGACTGACCCGTCAGCCCCAGGACCACCGCACAGGCCTGCGACAATAGGTCGCGTAAATGCGCACCCAAAGGGAGCAGATCCGGCTCGACCAGGCGCTCGTCGTAAGACTGGGCGATATCGGCGTCGGCCTTGGCCAGCACCATTTCCAGCATATCGATGCGGGTGCGGAAGAACGGCCATTGCTCGCGCATCTGCCCCAGCAGCTCCCCTTCGCCGCGCTCCAGCGCCTTGCTCAGCGCCGTTTCCCAGCCGAGCCAGGCCGGCAACATCAGGCGCGTCTGGGTCCAGCCGAAAATCCACGGAATGGCGCGCAGGCTTTCGATGCCGCCGGCGCGGCGCTTGGCCGGGCGGCTGCCCAACGGCAAACGCCCCAACTCCTGCTCCGGGGTGGACTGGCGGAAATACTCGACGAACTGCGGATTTTCCCGCACCACGGCACGGTAAGCCTTGACCCCATCGGCGGCCAATTCGTCCATCAAGTGGCGCCAGGCAGGCGTAGGAGGTGGCGGTGGCAGCAAGGTCGCTTCCAGCACCGCCGCCAGGTACAGATTGAGGTTTTGCTCGGCGATGTCCGGCAGGCCGAATTTGAAACGAATCATTTCCCCCTGCTCGGTGGTGCGGAAACGCCCCGCCACCGACCCCGGCGGCTGCGACAGAATCGCCGCGTGCGCCGGGCCGCCACCACGGCCCACGGTACCGCCACGGCCGTGGAACAACAGCAGCTCCACTTGTTGCTCCCGGCAAATATCCACCAGACGCTCCTGCGCCCGATACTGCGCCCAGGCCGCCGCCGTAGTGCCGGCGTCCTTGGCCGAGTCGGAATAACCGATCATCACTTCCTGCGGCCCTTGCAGCCGCGAGCGATAACCCGGCAGCAACAACAGTTTTTCGATCACCGGGCCGGCGTTATCGAGGTCGGCGAGGGTTTCGAACAGCGGCACCACACGCATCGGCCGCAATACGCCGGATTCCTTGAGCAGCAACTGCACGGCCAGCACGTCGGAAGCAGCGCCAGCCATGGAAATCACATACGAGCCGAGGGAAGCCCCCGGAGCGGCAGCGATTTCCCGGCACGTCGCCAGCACTTCGGCGGTGTCGGCAGACGGCTTGAAGTAGGCCGGCAGCAACGGCCGGCGATTGTTCAGTTCACGCATCAGGAAGGCGATGCGCTCCTCTTCGCTCCAGTCCTCATAACGGCCCAGGCCGAGGTAATCGGTGATTTCAGTCATGGCCGCGGTGTGGCGTGAGGAGTCCTGGCGCACATCGAGGCGCACCAGAAACAGCCCGAACGTCACCGCGCGGCGCAGGCAGTCGAGCAACGGGCCATCGGCGATAACGCCCATGCCGCATTCATGCAGCGAGTGGTAACACAGCTCCAACGGGTCCAGCAGGTCGCGGTTGTTTTGCAGCACCTCGGCGGACGCCGGCGTGGTGGCCGTCAGGGAGGCCTGGGCCCAATTACGGGTTGCGCGCAGGCGCTCACGCAGCTGTTTGAGTACCGCGCGGTAAGGCTCGGCGCTGTCGCCAGCCTTGGCTTTCAGGGCGTCGCTGGCCTGTTGCATCGACAATTCGGCGGCGAGGTGATCGACATCGCGCACGTACAAATCGGCAGCCATCCAGCGAGCCAGCAACAATACTTCGCGGGTCACGGCGGCGGTGACGTTGGGGTTACCGTCGCGGTCGCCGCCCATCCACGAGGCGAAACGAATCGGTGCGGCCTCCAGCGGCAGGTGCAGGCCAGTGGCGGCATGCAGGGCCTGGTCGGCCTTGCGCAAATAGTTGGGAATCGCCTGCCACAGCGAATGCTCGATCACCGCAAAGCCCCACTTGGCTTCGTCTACAGGTGTCGGACGGGTGCGGCGGATTTCTTCGGTGTGCCAGGCTTCGGCGATCAGGCGCTGCAAGGTGGTCTTGATCTGCTCGCGCTCGGCGGTGGTCAGGTCGCGATGATCCAGGGCCGCCAGTTGCGCGGCGATCGCGTCGTATTTCTGGATCAGTGTGCGTCGCGCCACTTCGGTGGGATGCGCGGTCAACACCAACTCGATTTCCACCCGACCCAATTGCCGGGCCAGGGATTCGGCGTCATGGCCGGCAGTCAACAGGCGAGCGAGCAGCTCCGGCAATACCCGGGCCTCGAACGGCGCGGGTTGTGACTCTTCGCGGCGGTGAATCAGCTGATATTGCTCGGCGATATTGGCCAGGTTGAGGAACTGGTTGAACGCCCGCGCCACCGGCAGCAATTCGTCCTCGCTCAACTGGTTGAGGCTGGCGCTGAGTTCGGCATCCATCGAACCGCGACGGTCGGCCTTGGCGCCTTTGCGGATTTGCTCGATCTTGTCGATAAAGCCATCCCCGTACTGCTCACGAATGGTGTTGCCCAATAGCTCACCCAACAGGTGAACGTCCTCGCGCAAGCGTGCATCAATATCGGTCATCAGCAGTTCTCCAGCGAAAATCCGGGCGGCTATGCTTTAGATGTTAGAGGCTTTGAAATAGAAGCCTTGTCATTAGAGAGTGCCGTTGTAAAGCGGTTCTTACAAGCAGACGGCAAGGAGACGTCAAACTTCAAACCTTGCAGCTAGTCTCAACACAAGCCGTACAACGGCTTACCACCGGCCACCGCCGGACACTCACCCGGCCTGCCATGAGCAGGTGCGTAATGAGGTCATTATGAAAATCCGCGAGCTCGCCAAGCACTGGGAAGAAAACGCCAAGGGTCGCCTGACCGACTCTGGCTATACGATTCGTCTGGACGTGGAAGCCGCCGCACGGCTGGCGGCGATTATCGATATGTACCCCAAACGGCACCCTGAAGAACTGCTCGGAGAATTGATCGGCGCCGCCCTGGAAGAGCTCGAAGCGAGCTTTCCGTATGTGAAAGGGTCAACGGTGGTCGCCACCGATGAAGAAGGCGATCCGCTGTACGAAGACGTCGGTCCAACCCCGCGTTTTCTCGCCTTGTCCCGTCGTCATTTGCACGATTTGTCGACCGAAAACGACAAGCCAAAACACTGATTTGCGCGTCTTGCTCCCCTTCCAGAAATACGTATTTCCTGGCCCGTGCAGGGCCAGGAATACCCCTGCGCACGACTAAAGTTCCCGATTTAGAGCCTTGTCCGTCAGGTCAAAGTTTTTTCGGGCGAAAGGCCATATTCTCTGAACTTTTAAAAAAAACCTCGGGTCAACCCAGTAACCACGCCTGGGACGGCCGTTTCAAAATGCTCTGGAAATCGAAGGTTGCGGCTCCTTGCCCAGGATGGATTCAGATGTATTTCAGGAGTTATCCAACGGAGTTGAAAACCATGAAGACCAGCACTGCTTCATCCTCGTCCACCCACCTGCGCGGTCTCAAACTGGCGGCCCTGGCCATCGGCAGCAGCCTGGTTCTGGCCGGATGCGCCGGCAACCCGCCCACCGAGCAATACGCCGTGACCCAATCGGCCGTGAACAGTGCCGTCAGCGCCGGGGGCACCGAATTCGCCGCGGTGGAAATGAAATCCGCCCAGGACAAGCTCAAACAAGCCGAAATCGCCATGCACGACAAAAAGTATGACGAAGCCAAAATGCTCGCCGAACAGGCCGAGTGGGACGCCCGAGTGGCAGAACGCAAAGCCCAGGCGATGAAAGCCGAACAGGCTGTAAAGGACTCACAGAAAGGTGTTCAGGAACTGCGTCAGGAAAGTCAGCGCACCGTGCAGTGAGCGCGCATCCCGATTTTCAGGCCTGACACTTTTATCGATAGAAAGGACGAACCGCTATGCGCAAACAACTGATGATACCCGCCCTCCTGGCCGCAAGCATTGCACTGGCTGCCTGCGCCACACCGCCCAACACCAACCTGGAGCAAGCCCGCACCAACTACGCCGGCCTGCAAGCCAACCCGCAAGCCAGCAAAGTCGCGGCACTGGAAACCAAAGACGCCAGCGATTACCTGGACAAGGCCGACAAGGCTTATCAGGACAAGGAAGACCAGAACAAGGTCGACCAACTGGCTTACCTGACCAACCAGCGCGTTGAAGTGGCCAAGCAGACCATCGCCCTGCGCACTGCGGAAAACAACCTGAAAAACGCCGCGGCTCAACGAGCCCAAGCGCGTCTGGATGCCCGCGACCAGCAGATCAAACAATTGCAGGCCAGCCTCAACGCCAAACAGACCGATCGCGGCACGCTGGTAACGTTCGGTGACGTGCTGTTCGCCACCAACAAGGCCGACCTGAAACCCAGCGGTCTGATGAACATCAACAAACTGGCGCAGTTCCTTCAGGAAAACCCCGACCGTAAAGTGATTGTCGAAGGCTACACCGACAGCACCGGCGCGGCCTCGTACAACCAGTCGCTGTCCGAGCGCCGCGCGACCTCGGTGCAAGTGGCCCTGATCAAGATGGGTGTCGACCCGGCGCGCATCGTGGTCCAGGGTTATGGCAAGGAATACCCGGTGGCCGAAAACACCAGCGTCTCCGGCCGTGCGATGAACCGTCGGGTGGAAGTGACCATTTCCAACGACAACCAGCCGGTGATACCGCGTTCGGCTGTCAGCTCGAACTAAGTTTCACCTGCTGAAACACAAAAGCCCCGCCTGATCGGATCAGGCGGGGCTTCTTATTGATCGAACACTTGTCTTGGGGCCAAGCAACCCTGTGGCGAGGGGGCTTGCCCCCGTTCGGCTGCGAAGCAGTCGTGAAACCATCCCGCAAGGTGTACCTGACAAAACGCGAATGCAGGTTTTAGGGCCGCTTCGCGACCCAACGGGGGCAAGCCCCCTCGCCACAAGGGTTCATCATTGCCAATGGAGGTGGGATTTTACTGTTCGAGTTTTTGCGGGGTTTCCTGGCCCATGCAGCGCACGGCTTTTTTCTTGTTGTTGACCAGTACGCCGGTCAGGCCTTTCTGTTCGGTATCGAACATCACCAGCACGCCATCGATGCACTGCGCCACTTGCGCGGCCGGTTCCAGGGAGATTTTGTAGTCTTCGCCCGGCACGGTCTTGAGCATGGTGAAGTCGCTGAGCAGCAACGCATCCTCGGGCTTGGCGAAGTGCAGGTAGCCGTACCACCACAAGGCCCCGACGGTGCCGAGGATGCTGCAAATACCGGTGATGATCAGCGGGATGGCGTTACGTTCTTCACTCATTGCGGACTCTCTGGTGGTTCATCTTCAGAATTCGGGGGTGCCGGGTAATTCGGGACTTCACCCAGGCGGCGCAGGCCGTTGAAATGCTGCGGGTCTTCGAGGTAGCGCAGCATGACTTTGCGCCAGACCGGGTCGGCGAAGGTTTGCACATGACCGCCCCGGGTCAGTTGCAGCACTCGCGGTGGCGGCGCAGCTTGATACAGTCGGATGCCGTTGGAAAGGGGCACCAGCTGATCATCGATACTGTGATAGATCAGTTTCGGTACACCATTGAGCTGCGTCATGGAACGGATCGCGCTATCGCCATCCGGCACCAGCCAGGACAACGGCACCTGGAACGGCCAGGTCATCCAGGAGGTGCTGAGGGCGAAACGCCCGACATCGCGGTAGCTGGCAGGCACGCCATCGAGCACGAAAGCCTTGAGTTGCCGCTGGCGCTCGGGATGCTGGGCCAGGTAATGCACGGCCATCGAACCGCCAAGGCTCTGACCGAGAAGGATCAACGGCTTGCCCTTGACCTCCGACGCCTGGTCAAGCCATGCGAAGGCGGCGTCGATGTCCTGATAAATCTCCGGCAACGCCGGCTTGCCTTCGGACAATCCGTACCCGCGATAGTCCACCAGCAACACCTGATAGCCCTGCTTCGGCAACCACCAGCTCGCACCCAGATGCCACGCCAGGTTGCCGCCGTTACCGTGCAGATGCAGCACAGTGCCTTTGACTTCGACGCCTTTTTTCGCCGGCAGCCACCAGCCATGCAGCTTGAGGCCGTCGGCAGTGGTCAGGGTGACGTCGCGATAGTCGAGCTTGGCTTTTTCCGGGGTAAACGGCTGGCCGGGCTCGGGGTAGAACAGCAAAGAGCTGCAACCGCCGAGGGCCAGGAGCAGGCAGAAGATGCCGAGGATTCTCATCCGGTGAAGCCTCAATGTGGGTGATCGTTCCCATGCTCCGCGTGGGAACGATCCGAATCAAAGGATATTGGAGTAATCCGCTTCGATCCGGTCCAGGCTCAGGTGGTTGAGGAAGTTGGAGAAGCACATCCACGCCGACAACGCGTTCATGTCGCGGAACTGCTCGGGCAGGTACTTGGGCGGCACCACCAAGCCTTCGTCCACCAATTGGCGCAAGGTCCGCATGTCCTCCAGCGTAGTCTTGCCGCAGAACAACAGCGGTATCTGCTCCAGCTTGCCTTTGCGCACGGCCAGCTGAATGTAGTTGTAAATCATGATAAAGCCCTTGAGGTAGGACAAGTCTTTGGTAAATGGCAGACCATTCGGCACCGAGCCGCGGAACACCCGACTGGCATTGCCGTAGCTTTCGGCCATTTCAAAGCCCTGAGCCCGGAAGAACTCGAATATCTGCAAGAAGTCCGCGCCCTCCTCCACCATATGAATGGCGCGGGTGCGGTTGGTGAGTTTGCGCAAGCGGCTCGGGTAGGAGGCGAAGGTGATGATTTCCATCAGGATCGCCAGGCCCTCCTGAGTCACGGTGGACGACGGCGGGCCCTTGGACAGGAACGTACAGATCGGTTGATTCAGGCCGTTGAGGGTGGTGCCCACATGTACCAGCCCTTCGTGGACTTCCAGCGCGCGCACGTCGCGATTGTTGAACATCGCGTCGGTGCGGATCTTGATGTAGTCGGCGCCGGCTGCCGCGTCAGCGACGATCCCGTCGGACTCGAACACCCGGATGGTTTCCTCGTTTTCGCCAAACACCTTGTTCAACCGATGTTGCAGCAGGTCGACGGCTTCCTTGGCGGTGAGGACTTTCGGTTCGTCCTTGAGGTCGCCACGGCCGTCGATGTTGTTCAGGTAATCGGAGAGCATCAGCCCCAGGTCAGCCAGGGTCGGGTCGCCGGCGTGAAACGCATCGGACGCCGCGCCGTACAATTCCTGGGAAATCAGCCCGAAATCCTCGGTGCCGCGCGCTTCAAGCATGCGCACCACCATGCGGTATTCCTTGCACATGCGGCGCATGATCTGCCCGACCGGGTTGAACTGGCCGAGCTGGCGGGTGATATCGCGCTCGATGTTCTGGAATTCCAGCTTCACTTTGCTGGAGTCGAACGACAGCGGTCGATTGAGGTAGTAATCGCGGTCCACGGCCGGCATTTCCTTGCCCTTGCCCTTGAGGAACCCCTTGCGAATGCTGTCATCCCACTTGACCGCATCCAGAATGCGAATCGGCGTCTGCGCCAGCACTATGCGATCGGACAACATGCGTATCGTCTGCTGGTATTCGTCCACCCGAAACTCCTGTAGTAAAACCGTTACGTGCTGAGTCTATTTGGTTTTGGCCAGGCGCTGATAGCGCACCGCTTCGACGAAGACATCGGAATTGGCCGGGTCGTCGAGGTAGGCGAACACCTGATCCAGGTTGTTGTTGATCAACACCCCGTCGCCATCTTCAGTCTGAAAGCCTTCGCCACTGAGGGCTTCTTGCCCCATGGCCTGTCTGATCTGCTCAAGGTCGAGGTTGTAGACCACCAGTTCGTGCTTATCGTTGAGCTCGAAACCGGCGATAGTGAAATGCCCGCCGAACTGTGCCGGCACCTTCGCCGACAGGTACCAGCGATTGCCATGGCGCGACACCGTAAAAGGATAGGCTTCGCGCTCATGGGGTTTGGCCTTGAAGTAGCTCACCGCCTGGTAGTGATTGTCGCCGACGCGTGTCAGTTCCAGGTTCATCGGCTCGCCCCAGGCGTTGGTGCTGGCCCATTTGCCGAGCAGCCCTTTGGGCGCGGGCTCGCTGGCGGGCAGCGACTCCTTGAAAGTCACCAGGCAGCCACTGAGCAGCAGGAACGACAAGGCGATCACAACGACACGCCAGGCTTTCATTCAACACTCCCTATCGACACACAGCCCCGACCGCTCCTTAGTGGGAGCGAGTCTGTGGCGAGGGGGCTTGCCCCCGTTGGGCTGCGAAGCAGCCCTGATGTACCAAAATATCTTGTGAGTGCTACGCACTCAAACGGGGGCAAGCCCCCTCGCCACAGGCTATCTCCCACAGGGTTGCATTCCCATGAGGGGTTACACCGACGCCAGTACCAGGTGCATGTAGCGGGTCAGGATGCCGAGCATTTCCTCTTCGGCAACAGGCTCGGCATCGTTGAGCAGGCCCTGATATTCCATCCGTCCGACAATCGCCGTCAACACTTTGGCATCTTGTTGTGGCTCGCGGGAACCCAATACTTCGAAAAGCTGGCAGGTGCCCTGCAAGAGAATCTGCTGATGGGAACGCACCAACAACGCCAGACGCGGGTTGAGCAACGCTTCCTGGCGGAAGGCTTGCTCGGCCATCAAGTGCTCGCGGCGATTGATCAATTGCCGATGAACATAGTCAGCCATCAGCCGTGCGATATCGTCCGCCAGCTGTGAGCGGGACTCGGCGGTGCCATCACCGCTGACAACCATCTCGCGCAACAGGCCTTCGTTACTGGCCCACAACCGGGCCATGTATGCCGCGCTGCGTTCCACATATTGGGCAAAGGTATCGGTGAGCAGGTCATCGATGTCCTTGAAGTAGTAGGTGGTGGCCGACAGCGGCACACAGGCCTCGGCGGCTACCGCACGGTGCCGAACGGCCCGCACGCCATCGCGCACGACAATGCGCATCGCCGCGTCGAGAATGTCCTGTCGACGCTGTTCGCTGCCCTGTCGGCTGGCCTTGCGGCCCTGGTACTGAACACTTTCAGCGACCGCAGTGGCGATACCCGCTGCACCTTCTTGAGCAATTGCACGATTCACGACAGGTATTCCTCTCTAACGTCAAAAGTAACCAATTGATACGTTTGTACCAGACAGGCAATAAAAAGCCGCCTGTTTTAGGCGGCTTTTTAATTGAAACATTTACGCTTGCGGACGCATGTGCGGGAACAGGATCACGTCGCGGATCGACGGTGAGTTGGTCAGCAACATCACCAGACGGTCGATGCCGATCCCTTCACCGGCGGTCGGCGGCATGCCGTACTCCAGCGCACGAACGAAGTCGGCGTCGTAGTGCATGGCTTCATCGTCGCCAGCGTCCTTGTCGGCCACCTGTGCCATGAAGCGCTCGGCCTGGTCTTCCGCGTCGTTCAACTCGGAGTAGGCGTTGGCGATTTCACGGCCGCCGATGAACAGTTCGAAACGGTCGGTGACGTTCGGGTTCTCGTCGTTACGACGGGCCAGCGGCGACACTTCGAACGGGTACTGGGTAATGAAGTGCGGCTGTTCCAGCTTGTGCTCGACCAGTTCTTCGAAAATCATCACCTGCAGTTTGCCCAGGCCTTCGAAGCCGAGCACCTTGGCGCCGGCCTTCTTGGCGATGGCGCGGGCCTTGTCGATGTCCTGCAGGTCGGCAGCGGTCAGTTCCGGGTTGTACTTGAGGATCGAGTCGAACACCGACAGGCGCACGAACGGCTCGCCGAAGTGGAACACCTTGTCGCCGTAAGGCACGTCGGTGCTGCCCAGAACCAGCTGCGCCAGTTCGCGGAACAGTTCCTCGGTCAGGTCCATGTTGTCTTCGTAGTCAGCGTGGGCCTGGTAGAACTCGAGCATGGTGAACTCGGGGTTGTGCCGGGTCGAAACGCCTTCGTTACGGAAGTTGCGGTTGATTTCGAAGACTTTCTCGAAGCCACCGACAACCAGACGCTTGAGGTACAGCTCCGGCGCAATACGCAGGAACATCTGCATGTCCAGCGCGTTATGGTGAGTTTCGAACGGCTTGGCCGCCGCACCACCCGGAATGGTTTGCAGCATCGGCGTTTCCACTTCCAGGAAGTCACGCTTCATCAGGAAGCTGCGGATGTGCGCAATCACTTGCGAACGCACGCGGAAGGTCTGGCGCACGTCTTCGTTGACGATCAGGTCGACGTAACGCTGGCGGTAGCGCTGCTCGGTGTCGGACAGGCCGTGGTGCTTGTCCGGCAGCGGGCGCAGGGATTTGGTCAGCAGGCGCACGTTGGTCATTTCTACGTACAGGTCGCCCTTGCCGGAACGGGCCAGGGTGCCTTCGGCGGCAATGATGTCGCCCAGGTCCCAGGTTTTCACCGCGGCCAGGGTTTCTTCGGACAGGGTTTTACGGTTGACGTAAACCTGGATGCGCCCGGACATGTCCTGAATCACCATGAACGAGCCACGGTTGAGCATGAGACGACCGGCAACCTTGACCGGGATCGCAGCCTCTGCCAGCTCTTCCTTGGTCTTGTCCGCGTACTTCTTCTGCAAGTCTTCGCAGTAGGCGTCGCGGCGGAAGTCGTTGGGGAAGGCCTGGCCCTTGGCGCGCTCGGCAGCAAGCTTTTCCTTGCGCAGGGCGATCAGGGAGTTTTCTTCCTGTTGCAGGGCTTGCGGGTCGAGTTGTAGGTCGCTCATGTCTTTAAAAATTCCATCACAGATTCGTTGCCCCCAGCCTTCGGCTGGGGATCGCTGTAGGGCGTGCCTTACAGCCCTTGTTTCAGGCTCGCCACCAGGTATTCGTCGATGTCGCCGTCGAGCACCTTGTCGCAGTCGCTGCGTTCGATGTTGGTGCGCAGATCCTTGATCCGCGAGGCATCGAGCACGTACGAACGGATCTGGTGACCCCAGCCGATGTCCGACTTGGTGTCTTCCAGGGCCTGGGAGGCGGCGTTGCGTTTCTGCACTTCCTGCTCGTACAAGCGCGCCCGCAACATTTTCATCGCGGTGTCTTTGTTGGCGTGCTGGGAGCGTTCGTTCTGGCAGCTGACCACGGTGTTGGTCGGTACGTGAGTAATCCGTACGGCCGAGTCGGTGGTGTTTACGTGCTGACCACCGGCACCGGAGGAGCGGTAGGTGTCGATGCGCAGGTCCGACGGGTTAATGTCGATTTCGATGTTGTCATCGATTTCCGGCGACACGAACACGGCCGAGAACGAGGTGTGACGACGGTTGCCGGAGTCGAACGGGCTCTTGCGCACCAGACGGTGCACGCCGATTTCGGTACGCAGCCAGCCAAAGGCGTATTCGCCCTTGATGTGCACGGTCGCGCCTTTGATACCGGCGACTTCACCGGCCGACAATTCCATGATGGTCGCGTCGAAACCGCGTTTATCCGCCCAGCGCAGGTACATGCGCAGCAGGATGTTGGCCCAGTCCTGGGCCTCGGTACCGCCGGAGCCGGCCTGGATGTCCAGGTAGGCGTTGTTCTGGTCCATCTCACCGCTGAACATACGACGGAATTCGAGTTTCTCGAGGGCTTCGCGCAGGCGCTCCACTTCAAGGGCTACGTCGTCGACGGCGGCCTGGTCTTCTTCCTCGGCAGACATCAACAGCAGGTCCTTGGCATCGGCCAGACCGCTGGACATTTCATCGAGGGTTTCTACGATCTGGGCCAGCGCAGAGCGCTCGCGACCCAGGTTCTGAGCGTACTCAGGGTTGTTCCAGACACTCGGATCTTCAAGCTCGCGATTGACTTCGGTCAGACGCTCATGCTTTTGATCGTAGTCAAAGATACCCCCGAATAGTTTCGGAGCGCTCGGACAGGTCCTTGATACTGTTAAGGATCGGGTTGATTTCCATGGCGGGCAGCACTCGTTGGCGAACTTTTGAAAGCCGGCGAGTATAACGTAATCACGCTGTCAAGGCAGCCCGCCTGGCGGCTTTAGGGGCGAATGGTTTACGGAATAACGCGGGGGGCCCGTAGCAGCTGCCGAGCCCGCGAGGCTGCATTCGGCGGCGCAGCCGTCGTAAAGTCAGACAACGCGGTCATTCAGGCAAACCGCATACACAGGACTTGCGAGGACTTCGTCCTCGAACGCAGCCTCGCGGGCTCGGCAGCTGCTACAGCGCTACAGTCAGCGGGTTACTCAATTCCCACCTGATTGCGCCCATTGTTCTTCGCCAGGTACAGCCCCTTGTCCGCCGCCAAGATCAATTGCCGGCAGTCGCTGCCCGGCTGCGGGATCACGGTCGACAGCCCGATGCTGATGGTCAGGCACGAACCTTCGGTCGGGAAAACGTGCGGGATCTTCAATCCGACCACGGTCTGGCGCAGTTTTTCCGCCACCAGCCGCGCACCGCCCGGCGAGGTGTTGGGCAAGACCAGGACGAACTCTTCGCCGCCGTAACGGGCCGGCAGGTCCGATGGCCTGGCGCTGGCGTCGCGAATGGCCGTGGCGACTTTGCGCAGGGCTTCATCGCCTTCGAGGTGGCCAAAACTGTCGTTGTAGGACTTGAAATAGTCGACATCGATCATCAGCAACGACAATTGCGTCTGGTCACGCAACGAACGCCGCCACTCCAGTTCCAGGTATTCGTCGAAGTGCCGACGGTTCGACAGCCCGGTCAGGCCGTCGGAGTTCATCAAGCGTTGCAGCACCAGGTTGGTGTCGAGCAACTGTTGCTGGCTGACCCGCAACGCACGGTACGC
The DNA here is from genome assembly GCF_024749225.1 of Pseudomonas sp. B21-019. Classification (NCBI taxonomy): domain Bacteria; kingdom Pseudomonadati; phylum Pseudomonadota; class Gammaproteobacteria; order Pseudomonadales; family Pseudomonadaceae; genus Pseudomonas; species Pseudomonas sp. B21-019. The sequence continues at coordinate 1,139,039 of NZ_CP087193.1, read as the reverse complement.
CGCGTCACGCTGCAGCAGGGTCATGTAGGAGCGCGAGTGATAGCGGATGCGCGCCACCAGTTCGATGTTGTCCGGCAGCTTGACCAGGTAATCGTTGGCCCCGGCGGCAAACGCCGCGCTCTTGATCAGCGGGTCTTCCTTGGTCGACAGGACAATGATCGGAATGTCCTTGGTCGCCGGGTGATTACGGTATTCGCGCACCAGGCTCAGGCCGTCCAGGCCGGGCATGACCAGGTCCTGAAGGATCACCGTCGGCTTGATGCGGATCGCCTGGGCGATGGCCTGGTGCGGGTCGGCGCAGAAGTGGAAGTCGATGTTCTCTTCGTTCGACAGACCACGGCGCACCGCCTCGCCGATCATCGCCTGATCGTCCACCAACAACACCATGGCGGCGTTTTCGTCGGTTTTGAAGTCGTCGAGCTGTAATTCATTCATGTGCGGTCACCTGAGTACTGCTTGGGCCACGATTGCTGCTAATGATAGTCATTTTTGGAAAATCTCCAGCAAACGTGGCGCTATCTTGTCCAGTGGACGGATTTCCACGGCAGCGTCGATGGCTGCGGCCGCCTTGGGCATTCCGTACACGGCACTGCTGTTCTGGTCCTGAGCGATGGTCAGGTAGCCCTGTTGGCGCATGAGTTTAAGCCCCTGGGCGCCGTCACGCCCCATACCGGTCAGTAGAACGCCCACGGCATCACCGCTCCAGTAGCTGGCCACACTCTCGAAAAACACATCGATAGAAGGCCGATAGATCTCGTTGACCGGTTCGGCGGTGTAGGCCAGCGTGCCGTTTTTCAGCAAGCGGATATGGTGATTGGTACCGGCCAGCAGGATCGTGCCGCTTTGCGGCGGTTCGCCTTCCTGGGCCAGGCGCACGTCCAGGCCGCTGGCGCTGGCCAGCCATTCGGCCATGCCGGCGGCGAACACCTGATCCACATGCTGGACCAGCACGATGGCCGCCGAAAAATCCCGGGGCAGGCCCTTGAGCAGCACTTCCAGCGCCGCCGGCCCGCCAGCGGACGAACCGATCGCCACCAGGTGCTGGCGCGAGGCCGAGTTGCGGTGCGGGCTCGGTGCCGATCGCTCCCGATTGCTGTGGTCACCGATCAACCAGCCAATGTTGAGGATCTTGCGCAGCAGCGGCGCAGCGGCTTCCTGAGGGTTACCTGCGCCCAGCGCCGGGGTATCGACCACATCCAGCGCGCCGTAGCCCATGGCTTCGAACACCCGGTGCACGTTCTGCTGACGGTCGACGGTGACGATGACGATCGCGCACGGGGTCTCGGCCATGATCCGCCGGGTCGCTTCCACGCCGTCCATCAACGGCATGATCAAGTCCATCAGGATCAGATCCGGGGTGTATTCGGTGCAACGTTGCACCGCCTCGGCCCCGTTGCTGGCAACCCAGACCACCTCGTGCGCCGGTTCGAACGCCAGGGCGCGGCGTAAAGCCTCTACCGCCATGGGCATGTCGTTGACGATGGCGATTTTCATGTTCGCGCCCCTCCAATGAGCTCAACGACTGCATCCAGTAAGGCGTCATCATGAAAACTGGCCTTGGCTAGATAATAGTCGGCGCCGGCGTCCAGTCCACGACGACGGTCTTCTTCGCGGTCCTTGTAGGACACCACCATCACCGGCAGCGATTGCAGGCGATTGTCGCGACGCAATAAAGACACCAGCTCGATGCCGTCCATGCGCGGCATGTCGATGTCGGTGATCAGCAGATCGAAATCCTCCGAACGCAGGGCATTCCAGCCATCCATACCGTCCACCGCCACGGCGACGTCGTAGCCGCGATTGAGCAGCAACTTGCGCTGCAACTCACGAACGGTCAGCGAATCGTCCACCACCAGAATCCGTTTGCGCGCGGCCTCAACGGCCTGATTGGCGTGCCGGGCAATGCGCTCCAGACGCCCGGTATTGAGCAGTTTGTCCACCGAACGCAGCATGTCTTCGACGTCGACGATCAGCACCACTGAGCCGTCGTCGAGCAAAGCCCCGGCGGAAATGTCCTGTACCTTGCCCAGACGCTCGTCCAGCGGCAGCACCACCAGCGTCCGCTCGCCGATAAACCGCTCGACCGCCACCCCGTAGATCGCCTCGCGCTCGCGCATGACCACGACTTTGAGGGTCTGCGCGCTGTTCTGGCTCGCCGGCCGATGCAACAGCTGACTGGCGGCGACCAGCCCGACATGCCGGCCTTCGTACCAAAAGTGCTGCCGGCCTTCGACCTGCACGATGTCTTCCGGCTCCAGGTCGCACATGCGCTCGATGTGCGCCAGCGGGAAGGCATACGCCTCGTCACCGACTTCCACCACCAGACTGCGCACCACCGACAGCGTCTGCGGCACTTCAAGATGGAAACGACTGCCCGCGCCCGCCGTCTGCTCCAGCACCACGGCGCCGCGCAACTGCCGGACCATGTGCTGAACCGCATCCAGCCCGACGCCGCGCCCGGACACTTCGGTGACCGTGTCGCGCAGGCTGAAACCCGGCAGAAACAGGAACGTCAGCAGCTCTTCTTCGCTCAACTGCGCGGCAGTCTCGGCTGGGGATAACTGCCGCTCGACGATCGTGCGGCGGACCTTTTCCAGGTCGACGCCATTGCCATCATCGCTCAGTTCCAGCACCAGCAGACCGGCCTGATGGGAGGCTCGCAAACGGATCACGCCTTCCTCCGGCTTGCCCGCCAAGCGTCGCTGTTCCGGGGTTTCGATGCCGTGATCCACCGCATTGCGCAGCAGGTGTGTCAGCGGTGCTTCGAGTTTTTCCAGTACGTCGCGGTCGACTTGGGTCTTGTCGCCCTCGATCTCCAGCCGCACCTGTTTGCCAAGGTTGCGCCCAAGATCGCGGACCATGCGCACTTGACCGCTCAGCACGTCGGCGAACGGCCGCATGCGACAGGCCAGCGCGGTGTCATACAACACTTGTGCGCGCTGACTGGCGTGCCAGGCGAACTCGTCCAGTTCGGCGTTTTTTTCCACCAGTAATTGCTGGGACTCGGCCAGCAATCGGCGGGCATCGCCCAAGGCTTCCTGGGCTTCGAGGCTCAAGGCATGGTCCTTGAGATGAACGTTGAGGCTTTCCAGCGCCCGCAGGCCATTGCTCTGCATGCGTTTAAGGCGCTGCATGGTGGCCAGGTGCGGCTTGAGGCGCTGGGTTTCCACCAGAGATTTACTCGACAGGTCGAGCAGGCTGTTCAAGCGCTCGGCCGTGACGCGCAATACGCGCTCGCCAGTGTCGGTGGCGCGCCTGGTCTTGGACGCAGGCTCGGCGGGCTCTGCCTGGGGTGTTTCAATGAGTGTGTCGACGGGTGTTTCGGCGGCACGACCGGGCGGCTCGACCTTGGGTGTCGGCGGTTCGAGCTGAGGTTCTGCCATCGGCAGCGCGATGGGGGCAACCGTCGCCATGTGTTCAAGCAGCCGTCCCATCAAGACGACATAAGCGTCGATATCCGCAGGCGCCGGAGCATTGTTCGGCGTCGCAATCCGCATCAGCAGATCGGTGCCCTGCAACAGCGCATCAATGTGTTCGGGTCGCAGGTACAGGCGCCCTTCCTGGGCGCTGACCAGGTAATCCTCCATCACATGGGCAACGCTGACCCCGGCATCGACGCCGACAATCCGCGCCGCGCCCTTGAGCGAATGGGCCGCGCGCATGCACGACTCGAGGTAATCAGCCTGGGTCGGATCGCGCTCCAGCGCCAGCAGACCGGCGCTCAGCACCAGGGTCTGGGCCTCGGCTTCCAGGCTGAACAGCTCCAGCAAGGAGGCGTCACGCATTTGGTCGGGGGTCATGTGAGGCTCCGGGTCACGGCAGACAGCAGCTGCTCTTCATCCAGCCAACGCAGGCTGCGACCTTTGAATGGCAAGACTCCGCGGGTGTATTTGGCGCTGGCCTGGGTGCCGGACTGGGACGCTGCATCGAGAATGCGCTCGTCGATGGCGTGAATCCCGTCCACTTCGTCCACCGGCACCACCACCGGCCCGCCGTGGGCGGCGATGATCAGCATCCGCGGCGTTACCCGCGCGCCGGGCGCCACGCTACTGGTGTCGTCGAGCCCCAACAGCTCCACCAAAGACAGGCACGCCACCAAGGCACCGCGCACATTCGCCACGCCGAGCAATGCCCGGGAACGCTGGTGCGGCAAGGAATGGATCGCTTGCAGCGGCGCCACTTCGACCAGGCTGCGAGTGGCCCAGAGTGTGTAAAAACGCCTTCGCGAACACTTGCTATGATTTCTGAGGATTTCATCGCAGGGATCGCCCATGAAGCGCTTCATCCAAGGTGAACATCGAGGCCAAGGCACCTTACTTCCCGAGAGCCTCGACGACTACGTCAGCGATACCAATCCGGTGCGCGTAGTCGACGTCTTTGTCGACGAACTCGACCTGGTCAATCTGGGTTTTGACGGTGCCATTCCAGCCGATACTGGCCGGCCTGCTTACCACCCCGCGATATTGCTAAAGATCTACATCTACGGCTATCTCAACCGCATCCAGTCGAGCCGACGTTTGGAGCGAGAAGCTCAACGCAACGTCGAGCTGATGTGGTTGACCGGTCGTTTGATGCCGGACTTCAAGACCATCGCCAACTTCCGAAAAGACAACAGCAAAGCCATCCGAGGCGTCTGTCGCCAGTTCGTCGTGCTGTGTCAGCAGTTGGGACTATTCGGAGAAAATCTGGTCGCCGTCGATGGCAGTAAATTCAAAGCAGTCAACAACCGCGACCGCAATTTCACCAGCGCCAAACTGAAACGGCGAATGGAAGAAATTGAATCGAGTATCAACCGTTATCTAGCGGCACTCGATGCTGCCGATCGGCAAGAACCAACAGCTTCCGAGCCCAGCGCGGTGCGACTGGAAGAGAAAATCGCCAAGCTAAAAACGCAAATGAAAGAGCTTCAGGCGATCGAAATCCAGCTCAATGAATCGCCGGATAAACAGGTCTCACTGACCGATCCAGATGCCCGCTCCATGATGACGCGCGGCGCGGGAATCGTCGGCTACAACGTGCAGACTGCGGTCGATACTCAGCACCATTTGATCGTTGCTCACGAGGTGACTAACGTCGGTTCCGACCGCGACCAACTCAGCTCGATGGCCAAGCAGGCCCGCGAGGCGATGGCGTCAGATACGTTGTCGGTAGTGGCTGACCGAGGTTACTTCAAAAGCGAACAAATCCTGGCTTGTCACGATGCAGGCATCACCGCCTATGTGCCCAAGCCGATGACCTCCGGAGCCAAGGCTGACGGGCGCTTCAATAACGATGCCTTCATCTATGACGCGGCAAAAAACGAATACATTTGCCCGGCTGGAGAAGCGCTGATCTGGCACTATTCCTACGTTGAAAAAGGCCTGAAGTTGCATCGTTACTGGAGTTCGAAATGCCAGGGCTGCGCGTTGAAATCGCAGTGCACACCGAGCACGGAACGACGAGTTCGACGCTGGGAGCATGAAACCGTATTGGAGGAAATGCAGCTTCGGCTGAGCAAAGCCTCGGAGATGATGCGAGTCCGAAAACGGACGGTTGAGCATCCCTTCGGGACGCTCAAACAATGGATGGGTGCGACGCACTTCCTGACCCGAAAGCTGGCCGGGGTGAGTGCGGAGATGAGTTTGAATGTGCTCGCCTACAACATGAAACGGGTCATGAAAATCATCGGTACCCATCACTTGATGAAGGCGTTAACGGCATAAAAGCCGGCCTGTTTTTTACTTCTCCCAATGATCTGGAGCATTGCCGGGACCGGTTTAGCTCATCAGTAAGGCATCGTGCCCTTGATCAGGCTGCGAAGCGGGACTGCCTCTCAGCCTTGAAGATCGAAACGGGATCTAGCGTTTTTACACACTCTGGGCCAGGCCCAGCCACTCTTCGCCGAGGCGAAACATCAGCAGCGAGCGGGTTTTCACCTCGCTCTCGGCCACCGTCGAGATTTGCCCACGATCGCCCTGCGACAAGGCGTAACGGTCGAGCAAGCGTGTGGCGGCAGCCGAATACACCGCGCAATTGCGGCAATGAATGTGCTCGCTCAGCAGCGGACAGGACTGGTCGCCGTGGATACCGATGCGGTTCCAGCAATCGTCGATGGCCTGGGCATCTTCATGGGTGACGCTCAAGGTGTCGGAGGCGTTCATCGTTTACGCTCACTGTCAGCGGCGCGCTCGCTGCGGGCGGCGCGGGCCTGCAATCGTCTGGCACCCGCCGTGTCGCCCTGGGATTGTAGCAAGACCGCCAGGTGCATCAACGCGTCGGGATGTTGCGGTTCGAGGTACAACGCCTTGCGATAAAAACCCTGGGCCTCCAGGGCACTGCCGGCGACATCGCTGAGCAGCCCCAGCCAATAGAACACTTGGGCCACCGGTTCGTGACTGCGCAAATAACTTTCGCACGCGGCGCGGGCCTCGGCACTTTTGCCTTCATTGGCCAGCGCGGCGATATTCGCCAACAGCGTGGCGGCGTCCGAAGAAGTGGCCGAAGGGGTGGCGGCAGCCTGAGGCATCGGCACGACCGTCGCGAAAGGCCGACTGCGCACAGGCGGCGGAGTCACGCTGCGCAACGGTTGCTGCACTGGCAGCGACATCGGCGCGAAGGTCGCAGGCAGCTCGAGCGCGCTCTGGCGACTGAAGGCAAACGACTGCGGGATACCGATCGAGCGCATGCCGAAACGGCCGAGCAGACTGCCCTCGGCCGGGCCGATAAATAGCACGCCGTCGACGTGAGTCAGACGCTTGAGCACTTCGAACACTTGCTGCTGGGTCGGCTGGTCGAAATAAATCAGCAGGTTGCGACAGAACACGAAGTCATAGGGCGGCTCGTTGACCAGCAAGGTCGGATCCAGCAGGTTACCGACCTGTAAACGCACCTGTTCAAGCACGCGCCCGCTGAGGCGATAGTTGTCGTGTTCAGCGGTGAAATGGCGCTCGCGAAACTCGATGTCCTGGCCACGAAACGAATTTTTGCCGTACAGCGCGAGCCTGGCCTTTTCCACCGACAGCGGACTGACGTCTATGCCGTCGACCTTGAACTGGTGCGGCGCCAGCCCCGCATCAAGCAATGCCATGGCGATCGAGTACGGTTCTTCGCCGGTAGAACACGGCAAGCTGAGAATCCGCAGGGCGCGCATGTTGTTGATCGCCGCCAGCCGCTTGGCTGCCAGCTTCGCCAGCGTGGCGAAGGATTCCGGGTAACGGAAAAACCAGGTTTCGGGGACGATCACCGCTTCGATCAGCGCCTGCTGTTCGTCGCGCGAGCCCAGCAAAGTGTGCCAGTACTCATCGGCCGTCCGCGCCCGAACCGCCGTGATGCGCTGGCGCACCGCGCGCTCGATGAGCGCCGGGCCGACCGAGCCGACATCCAGGCCGATACGCTCCTTGAGGAAATCGAAAAACCGTTGATCGCTGCTCATCCCTGCTCCTCAAACTGCGCCAGGTCCAGCGGCGGCGAGGGAAACAATAAGGCGCGAACCTGTGCATCCAGTAAATCGGCAACCCGCACCCATTGCAGTAGCCCCTGGGCATCTTCGCGCACCGGGCCGAGGTACGGCGCCTGGCGATTGTCCAGGCCATAAGGCTGAAAGTCCGCCGGGTTGCAGCGCAACGTGTCGGTGACCTGCTCCAGAATCAGCCCGAGCAATTGCGCAGGCGTCGCCTCATCCGGCCGATAGTGCACCAACACCAGCCGCGTGCTGGTGCGGGCCTGGGCCGGTTGGCCAAACGTCAGCGCGCTGAGGTCGATCACCGGCACCACCGCGCCGCGATAGGCGAACACCCCCGCCACCCAGTCTGGCGCCCGGGGAATGGGTTTCAACGGCAGTTGCGGCAGCACTTCGGCCACCTCGATGGCCTGCAAGGCGTAGCGCTCGTTGCCGATGCGGAACACCAGAAACAACGACTGCTTCGCCGGCATCGCCACGCCGCGCCTGGCCGTAAGTTCGCTCATCAGACTTTGAATCGCGAGACACCGCCACGCAGCCCGACGGCCACCTGGCTCAGTTCGTCGATGGCGAAACTGGCCTGGCGCAAGGACTCAACCGTCTGGCTGCTGGCATCGCCCAACTGCACCAGCGCGTGATTGATCTGCTCGGCGCCGGTGGCCTGGGCCTGCATGCCTTCGTTGACCATCAACACCCGTGGCGCCAGCGCCTGGACCTGATGAATGATCTGCGACAGCTGCTCGCCCACCTGCTGCACCTCGGACATGCCGCGGCGCACTTCCTCAGAGAACTTGTCCATGCCCATGACCCCAGCCGACACCGCCGACTGGATCTCGCGCACCATCTGCTCGATGTCGTAGGTAGCCACTGCCGTCTGATCTGCCAGACGCCGCACTTCGGTGGCGACCACGGCAAACCCGCGACCGTATTCACCGGCCTTCTCGGCTTCGATCGCGGCGTTCAGGGACAACAGGTTGGTCTGGTCGGCGACTTTGACGATGGTCACCACCACTTGGTTGATGTTGCCGGCCTTCTCATTGAGGATCGCCAGTTTGGCATTCACCAGATCTGCCGCGCCCATCACCGAGTGCATGGTGTCTTCCATGCGCGCCAGGCCTTGCTGGCCAGAACCGGCCAGCACCGAAGCCTGGTCGGCGGCGGTGGAGACTTCGGTCATGGTGCGCACCAGGTCGCGTGAGGTGGCGGCAATTTCACGGGATGTCGCACCGATTTCGGTGGTGGTGGCTGCGGTTTCGGTGGCGGTAGCCTGTTGCTGCTTGGAGGTCGCGGCGATTTCGGTGACCGACGTGGTGACCTGCACCGAGGAGCGCTGGGCCTGGGACACCAACGAGGTGAGCTCGGTCATCATGTCGTTGAAGCCGGTTTCCACCGCGCCGAACTCGTCCTTGCGATCAAGATTCAGGCGACTGCTGAGATCGCCCGTGCGCATGACTTCGAGGATATCCACAATGCGATTCATCGGCGCCATGATCGCGCGCATCAACAGCAGGCCGCAGAGGCCGGCGGCGATGATTGCCACCAGCAAAGAGACGCCCATGCTGATTTTGGCGGCCGTCACCGCGTCACTGATGGCCAGCGTGGATTGTTCAGCCAGGGCGTGATTATTTTCAAGAAGGCTGTTCAATTGCTTGCGCCCATTGACCCAGGCCGGCGTCAGTTTTTGCTCCAGGGCAAGAACCGCCTGGTCGTACTCTTTGCGCTGATAGAGATCGAGAACGTTGGTCATTTCTTTGTTGTAGAGCTGGTGACGCACTTCGAACTCGTCGAACAGGACCCGATCGTCCTCCGTGAAAATGGTTTTGCGGTAGTTGCCTATTTGCTCGTTCAAGCGCTCTTCGAAGCTTTTGTACATGGTCTGGTCGGCGACGGTCATTTCGCGATGCCCGGAAAGGCCGACAAGTTGTTGGGTGAGGTTAAAACTGTCGACCCACGCACCGCGGATCATCGAACTGTAATACACCCCCGGGACCGCATCGGTGCGGACCGATTCTGCGCCGGCGTCGATCTTCATCAGCCGAGAAAAAGACACCACAACCATCAGCAGCATGATTGCGATAATTACCGCAAAGCTCGCCAAAATGCGTTGGCGCAACGTCCAGTTCTTCACAGTCAGTCCTCGGTGCGGGTCAAATTGCGGGGGAGTATAGCTGAGGGCGATGTTTCATTTATAAGACGCTGAGCATCGTTTCTCATCCCGCCAATAAAAAGCCGGGATTCGGCAGAAACATCAAATCCCGCATTGGAAATTTGTCGACCGTGACATCGGGCACTAGTCTGGATAAACCCATGACACAGCCCGGCCTCAGTCAGCCTCCCACAAAGCGCACTACGCTAATAACAAGCCACTCGTGGCGAACTACCCCGTTCAACGCTGTCCCGACCCTAATTAAAGAAGAGGGAAACCCCATGTTCGAACACAAGACCGCACTGCTCAGTGCAATCGCTACGGCGCTTCTGGCCAGCGCCAGCCTGCAGGCCGCCGAACCGCTGAAAGCCGTCGGTGCCGGCGAAGGTCAGCTGGATATCGTTGCCTGGCCCGGCTATATCGAACGGGGCGAAAGCGACAAGGCCTACGACTGGGTCAGCGCTTTCGAGAAGGAAACCGGCTGCAAGGTCAACGTCAAGACGGCCGGCACGTCCGATGAAATGGTCAGCCTGATGGCCAAGGGCGGTTACGACCTGGTGACGGCGTCCGGCGATGCCTCCCTGCGCTTGATCGCCGGCAAGCGTGTCCAGCCGATCAACACCGCATTGATCCCCAACTGGAAGAATCTCGATCCGCGCCTGAAGGATGGGCCGTGGTACGTGGTCGACAAGCAAACCTATGGCACCCCGTACCAATGGGGGCCGAATGTGCTCATGTACAACACCAACGTGTTCAAACAGCCGCCGACCAGTTGGAGCGTGATACTCGAAGAGCAGAAACTGCCCGACGGCAAATCCAACAAGGGCCGCGTGCAGGCGTATGACGGCCCGATCTACATCGCGGACGCGGCGCTGTACCTGAAAACCGCCAAGCCGGAACTGGGCATCAAGGACCCTTACCTGCTCAACGAAAAACAGTACCAGGCCGTTCTCGACCTGCTGCGCAACCAGCAAAAGTTGATCCACCGCTACTGGCACGACACCACCGTGCAGATGAGTGACTTCAAGAACGAAGGCGTGGTGGCTTCCAGTTCCTGGCCGTATCAGGTCAACGGCCTGATGAACGAGAAACAGCCAGTCGCCTCGACCATCCCCAAAGAAGGCGCCACCGGATGGGCCGATACCACCATGATGCACGCTGAAGCCAAGCACCCGAACTGTGCTTACAAATGGATGGACTGGTCGCTGACGCCGAAGGTCCAGGGCGATGTATCCGCCTGGTTCGGCTCGCTGCCGGCGGTTCCGGCGGCGTGCAAGGCAAGCGAACTGTTGGGGACCGAGGGGTGCAAGACCAACGGTTTCGACCAGTTCGACAAGATCGCCTTCTGGAAAACCCCGCAGGCTGAGGGTGGCAAGTTTGTGCCTTATAGCCGCTGGACCCAGGATTACATTGCGATTATGGGAGGCAGGTAATACACCCCCTTGTGGCGAGGGAGCTTTGTGGCGAGGGGGCTTGCCCCCGTTGGGTGGCGAAGCCGCCCTGGAACCAGTCACCGCGGTCTAGCAGATAAACCGCGCTCTCCTTTTCAGGGCTGCTACGCAGCCCAACGGGGGCAGGCCCCCTCGCCACAGTGAGCATTCCAGCTAAAAAAGCACACCGATTCAGCTTTTTCAGAAGTCCAGGCAAGGGCCGCTGTGATGGCCCCCGCTTTTTGGGAGCACCGTATCCATGACGCTTGCAGTCCAGTTCACCAACGTTTCCCGTCAGTTCGGTGAGGTGAAGGCCGTTGACCGGGTTTCCATCGACATCCAGGACGGCGAGTTCTTTTCCCTGCTGGGCCCTTCTGGCTCGGGTAAAACCACCTGCCTGCGCCTGATCGCCGGTTTCGAACAGCCGAGCACCGGCTCCATCCGCATCCATGGCTTGGAGGCCGCCGGGCTGCCGCCGTATCAGCGCGACGTGAACACCGTGTTCCAGGATTACGCGCTGTTCCCGCACATGAACGTACTCGACAACGTCGCCTATGGTTTGAAAGTCAAAGGCGTCGGCAAGACCGAACGCCACAAACGTGCCGAAGAAGCCCTCGACATGGTCGCCCTCAATGGCTACGGCGAGCGCAAACCGGTGCAACTCTCGGGCGGCCAACGCCAGCGTGTAGCCCTGGCTCGCGCGTTGGTCAATCGCCCTCGCGTGTTGTTGCTCGACGAACCACTCGGGGCGCTGGACCTGAAGCTGCGCGAGCAAATGCAAGGCGAACTGAAGAAGCTGCAACGTCAGCTCGGCATCACCTTTATCTTCGTCACCCACGACCAGACCGAAGCGTTGTCGATGTCCGACCGCGTGGCGGTGTTCAACAAGGGGCGTATCGAACAGGTCGACACGCCGCGCCACCTCTATATGAAACCGACAACCACCTTCGTCGCCGAATTCGTCGGCACGTCCAATGTGATACGCGGTGATCTGGCCCGGCAGTTGAGCGGCAATCCTCAGCCGTTTTCGATCCGCCCCGAACACGTGCGTTTCGCCGAAGGGCCGCTGGCCAGCCATGAAATAGAAGTCAGCGGCCTGCTCCACGACATCCAGTACCAGGGCAGCGCCACCCGCTATGAACTGAAACTGGAAAACGGCCAGACCCTGAACATCAGCCAGGCCAACGTCCAGTGGCTGGACGTCAGCGCGCAACACCAGCCCGGGCAACGCATCAGCGCTCGTTGGGCGCGCGAGGCGATGATCCCGCTGCACGACAATGTTGTAGGCGGGGTATGAGATGGACAGCGTGATCTCTCGAACCCCGGCCAACGGCTCGCCGCTGCGCCGGTTTTCCAACCTGCTGTACCGGCGGCCGAACCTGTATCTGTCGCTGCTGCTGGTGCCGCCGCTGTTGTGGTTTGGCGCGATCTACCTCGGCTCGCTGCTGACGTTGTTGTGGCAAGGCTTCTACACCTTCGATGACTTCACCATGACGGTCACCCCCGACCTGACCCTGGCGAACTTCGCAGCGCTGTTCCAGCCATCGAACTTCGACATCATCCTGCGCACCCTGAGCATGGCCATCGTCGTGTCGATCGCCAGTGCAATCGTGGCCTTCCCGATTGCCTACTACATGGCGCGCTACACCAGCGGCAACACCAAGGCGTTTTTCTACATCGCGGTGATGATGCCGATGTGGGCCAGTTACATCGTCAAGGCCTATGCCTGGACCTTGCTGCTGGCCAAGGGCGGCGTGGCCCAATGGTTCGTTCAATACCTCAACCTGGAGCCGGTGTTGCAGTTCGTACTCGGGATGCCGGGAGTGGGTGGCAGCACCCTGTCGACCTCGCATCTGGGGCGGTTCATGGTGTTCGTTTATATCTGGCTGCCGTTCATGATCCTGCCTATCCAGGCGTCACTGGAACGCCTGCCGCCGTCCTTGCTGCAAGCTTCGGCGGATCTGGGCGCCAAGCCGCGTCAGACCTTCATGCAAGTGATTCTGCCGCTGTCGATTCCGGGGATCGCGGCCGGTTCGATTTTCACGTTTTCACTGACACTGGGCGACTTCATCGTGCCGCAACTGGTGGGCCCACCGGGCTACTTCGTCGGCAGCATGGTCTACGCCCAGCAAGGGGCGATCGGCAACATGCCGATGGCGGCGGCCTTCACGCTGGTGCCGATCGTGCTGATCGCCATTTACCTGTCCATCGTCAAACGCCTGGGGGCCTTCGATGCGCTCTGACGCTTCCTCTCAAGACCGGGCATCCCTGGGCCTGCGCATCGCCGCCTGGGGCGGGTTGCTGTTCTTGCACTTCCCGATCCTGATCATCTTCCTCTATGCCTTCAACACCGAAGACGCGGCGTTCAGCTTTCCGCCCAAGGGCTTCACCCTGAAGTGGATCGCCGTGGCGTTCTCGCGGCCCGACGTACTGGAGGCGATCAAGCTGTCGCTGCAGATCGCCGCCATCGCCACACTGATTGCGCTGATCCTCGGCACCCTCGCCTCGGCGGCGTTGTACCGGCGGGACTTCTTCGGCAAGCAAGGTATTTCGCTGATGCTGATCCTGCCGATCGCATTGCCGGGGATCATCACCGGGATCGCGTTGCTGGCGACCTTCAAGACGCTGGGGATCGAGCCGGGGGTATTCACCATCGTGATCGGTCACGCGACCTTCTGTGTGGTGATCGTCTACAACAACGTCATCGCCCGGTTACGCCGCACGTCATATAGCTTGATCGAGGCGTCGATGGACCTCGGCGCCGACGGCTGGCAGACCTTCCGCTACATCGTCCTGCCGAACCTCGGCTCGGCGTTGCTGGCTGGCGGCATGCTGGCGTTTGCCCTGTCGTTCGACGAAATCATCGTCACCACCTTCACCGCCGGCCACGAACGCACCTTGCCGTTGTGGCTGCTCAACCAGCTCAGCCGCCCTCGGGACGTGCCGGTGACCAATGTCGTGGCGATGCTGGTCATGATGGTGACCATGTTGCCGATTCTCGGCGCGTATTACCTGACCCGTGGTGGGGAAAGCGTTGCGGGCAGTGGCGGGAAATAACTGACAACTCATTTCCCACAGAGGAAATACAACAGCTTCGGAGGACAACGCCATGCAAACCAAACTCTTGATCAATGGCCAACTGGTCGCCGGCGACGGCCCCGCCCAAGCCGTGTTCAACCCGGCCCTCGGTCGTGTGCTGGTGGAAATCAACGAAGCCAGCGAAGCCCAGGTCGACGCCGCCGTGCGCGCTGCCGATAGCGCCTTCGAAGGCTGGTCGCAAACCACGCCGAAAGAACGCTCGCTGTTGCTGCTCAAACTCGCCGACATCATCGAAGCCCATGGCCAAGAGCTGGCCAAACTGGAGTCGGACAACTGCGGCAAACCCTACAGCGCCGCGCTGAACGACGAGATCCCGGCGATTGCCGACGTGTTCCGATTCTTCGCCGGCGCCAGCCGTTGCCTGAGCGGAGCACTGGGCGGTGAATACTTGCCCGGCCATACCTCGATGATCCGCCGCGACCCGGTGGGCGTGATTGCCTCTATCGCGCCGTGGAACTACCCGCTGATGATGCTCGCCTGGAAAATCGCCCCGGCCCTGGCCGCCGGTAATACCGTGGTGCTCAAACCGTCGGAACAAACCCCGCTGACCGCCCTGCGCTTGGCAGAACTGGCGTCGGAAATTTTCCCGGCGGGCGTGCTTAACCTGGTGTACGGCCGTGGTCCTACGGTCGGTACCCCACTGGTCACTCACCCGAAAGTGCGCATGGTGTCGCTGACCGGCTCTATCGCCACCGGCTCAAATATCATTTCCAGCACTGCCGGCAACGTCAAACGCATGCACATGGAACTGGGTGGCAAGGCGCCGGTGATCATCTTCGACGATGCCGACATCGACGCCGCCGTGGAAGGCATTCGCACCTTCGGTTTCTACAACGCCGGGCAGGACTGCACCGCCGCCTGCCGCATCTACGCCCAGGCTGGCATCTACGACACCTTCGTCGAGAAGCTCGGCGCCGCGGTCAGCAGCCTCAAGTACGGCGTGCAGGATGATCCATCGACGGAGCTGGGCCCATTGATCAGCGCGCAACATCGCGACCGCGTGACCGGGCTTGTCGAGCGAGCCATGGCGCAACCGCACATTCGCTTGATCACCGGCGGCAAGCCAGTGGAAGGCAATGGCTTCTTCTTTGAGCCAACGGTGTTGGCCGACGTGCAACAGGACGACGAGATCGTGCGCCGCGAAGTGTTCGGGCCGGTGGTATCGGTAACCAAATTCACCGATGAAGCGCAGGCGCTGGCCTGGGCCAACGATTCGGACTACGGCCTGGCGTCGTCAGTCTGGACCTCGGACGTCGGCCGCGCCCATCGCCTGTCTGCGCGCCTGCAGTATGGCTGCACCTGGGTAAACACCCACTTCATGCTGGTCAGCGAAATGCCGCACGGTGGTCAGAAACTGTCCGGTTATGGCAAGGACATGTCCATGTATGGGTTGGAGGATTACACGGTTGTAAGGCATGTGATGTTCAAGCATTAA
Organism: Pseudomonas sp. B21-019; assembly: GCF_024749225.1. Taxonomy (NCBI): domain Bacteria; kingdom Pseudomonadati; phylum Pseudomonadota; class Gammaproteobacteria; order Pseudomonadales; family Pseudomonadaceae; genus Pseudomonas; species Pseudomonas sp. B21-019. The sequence goes on along the minus strand of NZ_CP087193.1, from coordinate 1,123,491 downwards.
AAGCAAAAAGATCGCTGCCTGCGGCAGTTCTCCTGTAAGCGCTGCCGCAGGCCGCGATCTTTTGCTCAACGGACAAAGCCTTTACACCTCAAAACCGCGAAACACTCCTCATCGCATCCACCAGATAGCGCATCGCAATCCGGTCACTCTCCGACAGCTCGCGATAGCGCTCCACCAACTTCAACTCCTCCGAACTGAGACGACGCCTTCGCCGCCCGGTGGCCAGGCAGGGAAAGAGTCCTAACATTTCAGTGATGCCTTGTACTTTCGACATGGACGATGTCCTTCTATACGTCAGAGAAAACTGCAAAACCGCATCGCCCTATCACTTTCAGCGGCCGTCTTGTGTGCACTGAACCCACCGGCCTGAAGGGCCGAAACCGGTCATGCCCATAGAATAGAAATTAAATCGGCGCTGAAAAGCGGTTTTTAGAGTAATTAGTCGAAAAAAGCAGATATGCCCTATAAATCAGAAAGTGCTGTGAGAAACGTTACCTGACATGTCTTGTTTCATTGCCGCGCTGTCGCGGTGCTATCAATCATTTTTGCTCTGTAATCGAACGGTTTAAGCTATTTGGCATCTGTTCTAAAGTCCGTAGCGTTTGGCCGAAGGCATGTCCGAACCGTTATTTCTGATCCAGCACGTGCCAGGAACGGCGCGGGATTATTCACGACAGGTTGTACTTATGCACCGCAGGAATTTGCTCAAAGCCTCCATGGCCATCGCGGCTTACACCGGTCTCTCGGCCACCGGCCTGCTGGCCGCAAACGCCTGGGCCGGTAGCGGCACTGCCGATGGCGACGCTCAGGCGTTCGACTTCGAAGCGCTGAAGAGCCAGGCCAAACAGCTCGCCGGCAAGCCGTATCAGGACACCAAACAGGTGCTGCCGCCGACGCTGGCGACCATGACGCCGCAGAACTTCAACGCAATCCGCTACGACGGCAATCACTCGCTGTGGAAGGATCTGAAAGGTCAGCTGGACGTGCAGTTTTTCCACGTCGGCATGGGTTTCAAGCAGCCGGTGCGCATGTACAGCGTCGATCCCAAGACTCGACTGGCGCGCGAGGTGCATTTCCGCCCGTCGCTGTTCAACTACGAAAAAACCACCGTAGACACCCAACAGCTCAAGGGCGACCTGGGGTTTTCCGGGTTCAAGCTGTTCAAGGCCCCGGAGCTGGATCAGCACGACGTCTTGTCGTTCCTCGGCGCCAGCTATTTCCGTGCGGTAGACGCCACCGGTCAGTACGGTTTGTCGGCCCGCGGCCTGGCAATCGACACCTACGCCAAGAAGCGTGAAGAATTCCCGGACTTCACCAAGTTCTGGTTCGAGACACCGGACAAGGACAGCACCCGATTCGTGGTGTACGCCCTGCTCGATTCGCCAAGCGCCACCGGAGCCTACCGTTTTGACATCGATTGCCAGGCCGAGCGCGTGGTGATGGAAGTCGACGCCCACGTCAATGCCCGCACCGCCATCGAGCAACTGGGTATCGCACCGATGACCAGCATGTTCAGCTGCGGCACCCACGAGCGCCGTATGTGCGACACCATTCACCCGCAAATCCACGACTCCGATCGCCTGGCCATGTGGCGCGGCAACGGCGAGTGGATCTGCCGTCCGCTGAACAACCCGGCCACCCTGCAATTCAACGCCTTCGCCGACACCGACCCGAAAGGCTTTGGTCTGGTGCAGACCGACCATGAATTCGACAGTTATCAGGACACCGTCGACTGGTACAGCAAGCGCCCGAGCCTGTGGGTAGAACCTACGACCGCGTGGGGCGAAGGCTCTATCGATTTGCTGGAAATTCCTACGACCGGCGAAACCCTGGACAACATCGTCGCGTTCTGGACGCCGAAGAAACCGGTCGCCGCCGGTGACTCCCTGAACTACGGCTACAAGCTCTACTGGAGCGCCCTGCCACCGACGGGTACGCCGCTGGCACGGGTCAACGCGACCCGTTCGGGCATGGGCGGCTTTGTCGAAGGCTGGGCACCGGGTGAGCATTATCCTGAAGTCTGGGCACGCCGCTTTGCCGTGGACTTCACCGGCGGCGGGCTGGACCGCTTGCCCGAAGGCGCGGGGATCGAACCGGTGGTGACCTGCTCGAACGGTCAGGTGAAGGATTTCAACGTGCTGGTGCTCGATGACATCAAGGGCTACCGAATCACCTTTGACTGGTACCCGACCAATGACAGCGTGGCGCCGGTAGAACTGCGGTTGTTCATTCGCACCAATGACCGCACGTTGAGTGAAACCTGGCTGTACCAGTATTTCCCGCCGGCGCCGGATAAGCGCAAGTACACCTGATATAGCAAAATCAAAAGATCGCAGCCTTCGGCAGCTCCTACAGGGTTGCATGTATCCTACAAAATCGCGGTCGGACGCGGGCAATGTAGGAGCTGCCGAATGCTGCGATCTTTTGGCGTTAAAAAGCCCCGGACAACCCGACCGGGGCTTTTTGGTTTTACAGCGGCTTTCAGTCACGCAAATCCGATTCATGAATCGGCTGGTCACGATGGGTGGCCCGTTGGTATTGCGCCGGCCAGATAGCCTTGTGCCCACCCAGATCGTCATCGGCATGCAGCGGCCAATACGGATCACGCAACAACTCCCGGGCGAGGAAGATAATGTCGGCCTGACAGGTACGCAGAATATGCTCGGCCTGGGCTGGCTCGGTAATCATGCCTACCGTGCCGGTGGCAATGCCCGACTCTTTACGTACCCGCTCAGCAAATCGGGTCTGATAACCGGGCCCTGTAGGAATTTCGGCATTTACCGCCGTACCGCCCGACGAAACGTCGATCAGGTCCACACCCAGATCTTTCAAGCGTCGCGCCAGCTCCACGGTTTCGTCGGGGTTCCAACCGTCTTCCACCCAGTCGGTGGCCGATACACGCACAAACACCGGTAACTCTTCAGGCCACACGGCCCGCACCGCTTCGGTGACTTGCAGCACCAGCCGAATACGATTCTCGAATGAGCCACCGTACTGATCGCGCCGTTGATTGCTCAACGGCGAAAGAAATTGATGCAGCAGATACCCATGGGCGGCGTGCACTTCGACCACTTTGAAACCGGCGGTCAGCGCCCGTTTGGCCGAATCGACGAAAGCCTGGACGACCTCGGCGATCTCACTTTCATTAAGCTGCTTGGGTGGTGTGTGCTGGGGGTCGAAAGCGATCGGCGAAGGGCCGACCGGGATCCAGCCGCCGTCTTCCGGCTTGACGCTGCCATGCTTGCCCAGCCACGGCCGATGCGTGCTGGCCTTGCGCCCGGCATGGGCCAACTGGATGCCGGCAACGGCGCCCTGAGCGGCAATGAAGCGCGTAATACGTTGCAAGGGTTCGATCTGTTGATCATTCCAGAGGCCAAGGTCCTGGGCGGTGATACGCCCGTCGGCGGTGACCGCCGTGGCTTCGGTGAATACCAGACCGGCGCCGCCGATCGCGCGGCTGCCGAGATGGACCAGATGCCAGTCATTGGCCAGCCCATCGACGCTGGAGTACTGGCACATCGGTGACACCGCGATGCGGTTAAGCAGGGTCAATTGACGAAGGGTATAGGGTTCAAGCAGCAGACTCATGGGGCACCTCTCAAATCAGTGGGCAGGCTCCAGGGTTCTGTTTGAATAGTCGACGAGTGACAGGAAAAAGGTGCAGCACCCGCCCCCGCGGGCAAAAAATTCGACAAGACGTCACAAGGATAATCAAGCAGTGCTTAGAGCCTAGTCGACATCGCGGGATCAGGGAGGGTTCAAGAAATGAAACACCGCCAATTTGAGGTCTGGGCGATACCTGTGGCGAGGGAGCTTGCTCCCGCTCGGCTGCGCAGCAGTCGTCAACCAACCGACGCGGTACCACAGGAAAGAAGCGTTTAAAGGTTTAGGGCCGCTTCGCAGCCCAGCGGGAGCAAGCTCCCTCGCCACAAAAGCATCGTGCCGTTATCGCGGTTCGATGTGGGCAATCATCAACTGTACAGTCTCGTTCCCACGAAACTCGTTGAGGTCGAGTTTGTAGGCCAATTCGACCCACTTGATGGTCGGATTCGGCCAGATGTCCCGGTCGATCCCGAAGGCGATGCCATCCAGCTTCACCGAGCCGCATTCACTCTTCAGCACCACTTTGAGGTGCCGCTCGCCAACCACACGCTGCTCGACCAACTGGAACACCCCGTGAAACAGCGGCTCCGGGAAGTGTTGCCCCCAAGGCCCGGCGTGGCGCAGGGCGCGAGCCAGTTCCAGGTGAAACTCCTCAACCGCCAGGGTGCCGTCCGACAGCAGTCGCCCGGTCAGGTCTTCTTCACGCATTTGCCTGCGCACTTCGGCGTCGAAAGCTTCGGCGAACAACGGAAAATTCGCTTCCGGCAAGGTCAGGCCGGCCGCCATGGCATGGCCACCGTATTTGCTGATCAGGTTTGGATGCTGCGCCGCGACCACGCTCAAGGCATCACGAATGTGAAAGCCCTGAACCGAACGCCCCGAGCCTTTGAGCAGGCCGTCGCCAGCATCGGCAAAGGCAATGGTCGGACGGAAATAGCGCTCTTTCATACGCGAGGCGAGGATACCGATCACACCCTGGTGCCACTCGGGATCGAACAGGCACAGGCCGAACGGCATCGATTCCACCGGCAGATCCTTGAGTTGGGCCAGCGCCTCGCGCTGCATGCCCTGCTCGATGGATTTACGGTCCTGGTTCATGCCATCCAGCTGAGCCGCCATTTCACGGGCAGCGCCAGCGTCTTCGGTGAGCAGGCACTCGATGCCCAGGCTCATGTCATCCAGCCGCCCTGCCGCGTTCAGACGCGGGCCGAGGATAAAGCCCAGGTCAGTCGAGGTGATGCGCGAATGATCACGCTTGGCCACTTCAAGGATCGCCTTGATCCCCGGCCGCGCGCGCCCGGCGCGAATTCGCTCCAGGCCCTGATGTACCAGAATCCGGTTGTTGGCATCCAGCGGCACCACGTCGGCGACGCTGCCCAGCGCCACCAGGTCGAGCAATTCGCCAATGTTCGGCTGCGGCTTGCTCTCGTACCAGCCCAGGCTGCGCAGGCGCGCGCGCAGGGCCATCAGTACATAGAAAATCACCCCGACACCGGCCAGGGCTTTGCTCGGGAATTCGCAACCCGGCTGGTTCGGATTGACGATGGCATCGGCCAACGGCAGCTCGTCGCCGGGCAAGTGGTGATCGGTGACCAGCACCTTGAGCCCGGCCTTTTTCGCCGCTGCCACGCCTTCGACGCTGGAAATGCCGTTGTCCACGGTGATCAGTAACTGCGGCTCGCGGGTCAGCGCCACTTCGACGATTTCCGGGGTCAGGCCGTAGCCGTACTCGAAGCGGTTCGGCACCAGATAGTCGACATGCGCCGCGCCCAGCAGGCGTAACCCCAACATGCCCACGGTACTGGCCGTCGCGCCATCGGCATCGAAGTCGCCGACGATCAGAATCCGCTGACGCTGCTCCAGCGCCGTCACCAACAAATCCACCGCCGCCTCGATGCCCTTGAGCTGCTGGAACGGAATCAGCCGCGCCAGGCTCTTGTCCAGTTCAGCCTCAGACTGCACGCCCCGCGCCGCGTAAAGGCGGGTCAGCAGCGGTGGAATATCACCGAGAAATGGCAGGGTGTCGGGCAACAGGCGAGGTTCGATGCGCATGGGGTGACAGGTGCTTCTCTTGAATACGTAGGATAAAACCGGGTGACGCTGCCAAGCGGCGAATAATCAGCCGCGTTCGCCGGCCAGCCATTGCAACTGGACTTCGTGCTGACCACGGTCGTCGGTGACGAAAATCGTTCCTTCGCTGATCATCACGTCCCACTTGATAACGCGCGGCATGTCCTTGGCCAGGGTTTCCAGCACTTCCTGGGGCACGGCGGCGATGTTGACGTTTTTCAGGGTCTTGATCGCCGGGATCACTTTGCCTTCCCAGACACGCAGGCTGCCGTAGGCCAGCAGGCTGGTGCGTTCGGTGCGACGCGAGCACCAGGTCAGGCGATCGGCGTCTGGCTGGCCGACTTCGATCCAGTGCAGGACACGGTCGTCCAGGCTCTTTTCCCACAGCGCCGGTTCATCCACGTCTGACAGACCGCGGCCAAAAGACAACTGCTCGTTGTACCAGAAGGCGTAGGCCAGCAGCCGCACGGTCATGCGCTCTTCGGTTTCCGAAGGGTGACGGGCGATGGTCTGCTTCACGTTCTCGTAGACGCTGCGGTCGAGGTCGGTGAGGTTCAGTTCAAACTTGTAGGTCGTGGACGGCTGGGCCATGAACGGGCTTCTTGATACGGGGAAAGGCGGCAAGTCTAACCGATGCAAGAGGGCAATCAACGAATTGAAGGCGAATCAACTTTGGGCGATGGATGTCGGCCTATGATAAAACGCTGTATTCGCTCAGCCTTTGTCCTACAGGATTTCGCATGCCGTTCTCCAATAAACCGCTCTCGGGTCTGAAAGTCATCGAATTGGGTACGTTGATTGCCGGGCCGTTTGCCTCGCGTATTTGCGGCGAATTCGGCGCCGAAGTGATCAAGATCGAGTCACCGGACGGCGGTGATCCGTTGCGCAAATGGCGCAAGTTGTATGAAGGCACCTCGCTGTGGTGGTTCGTTCAGGCGCGCAACAAGAAATCCCTGACCCTGAACCTGAAACACCCCGATGGCCTGGCGATCCTGAAACAGCTGCTCAGTGAAGCGGACATCCTGATTGAGAATTTTCGCCCCGGCGTGCTGGAAAAGCTCGGCCTGAGCTGGGAAGTCCTGCACGCACTGAACCCGAAACTGGTGATGGTGCGGCTCTCGGGCTTTGGCCAGACCGGCCCCATGAAAGATCAGCCGGGCTTCGGTGCGGTCGGTGAGTCCATGGGCGGCCTGCGCTACATCACCGGGTTCGAGGACCGGCCGCCAGTGCGCACCGGGATTTCCATCGGCGACTCGATTGCCGCGCTCTGGGGCGTGATTGGCGCACTGATGGCCTTGCGTCATCGCGAGGTCAACGGTGGCTTGGGCCAAGTGGTGGACGTGGCGCTGTATGAAGCGATCTTCGCCATGATGGAAAGCATGGTCCCGGAGTTCGACGTGTTCGGCTTCATCCGCGAACGCACCGGCAACATCATGCCGGGCATCACGCCCTCCTCCATCCACACCAGCGCCGACGGCAAACACGTGCAGATCGGCGCCAACGGCGATGCGATCTTCAAGCGTTTCATGCTGATCATCGGCCGCGAGGACCTGGCCAACGACCCAGTGCTGGCCAGCAACGACGGGCGTGACAGCCGTCGCGACGAGATTTACGGGGTGATCGATCGTTGGGTCAACTCACTGCCGCTGGACGCAGTGATCGAGCAATTGAACCAGGCTGACGTTCCCGCCAGCCGGATTTTCAGCGCCGAAGACATGTTCAGCGATCCGCAGTACCTGGCCCGGGAAATGTTCCTGCAAGCCAAGCTGCCCGACGGCAAGGACTTCAAGATGCCCGGCATTGTGCCAAAACTCTCTGAGACACCCGGCACCTCGGAATGGGTCGGGCCGCAGTTGGGTGAACACAATGCGCAAGTCCTCCACGATCTGGGCTACGACCCGGCACAGATCGCACGACTGCGTGAAGACGGGGCCATTTAAGCTGAATCGCCTGCTTTCATCTGTCCTCGATTACGCCAGCATCGGGCGCCTGCTGGCGGCGCTCGGGCTGTTGTCGGGCCTGATATCCCCGGCCCTGGCGCAACCCAAGGAGCATTTGTTCTGGCTGTTGCGCGACCTGCCGCCACTGACGATCTTCGAAGGTCCGAAAAAAGGCCAGGGCGTTATCGACCAACTGATGCCCCTGCTGATCGCCGGTATGCCGCAGTACGAACACACCCTGATACGGGTCAATCGCGCCCGCGGCATGCAAATGCTTCACGAAGAATCCTTTACCTGCGATCCCTCGCTGGTCTGGAGCAAGGAGCGCGAACAATGGATCGCGTATTCCATTCCGGCCTTCCGGGTGGTCAGCAATGGGTTGGTGATCCGACGTGAAGATCGGCCAGTGCTGGAGCCGTTTCTTTCCAACGGTGAAGTCGATCTGGCCGCATTGTTGGCCAGCGGTCAACAGAAAGTCGGTGTGATCGCCGAGCGCCGTTACGGCGAGTTCCTCGACACACTGCTGCAACAGGCGCCAGCCGGCGCGCTGACGCCCCACTATGGCAATGACGCCCTCGGCAGCCTGCTGCAGATGCAACGCTTGGGTCGTTTGCAGGTGGTATTGGGTTACTGGCCGGAAATCCGCTATCAGGCCCATCAGGAAAACCTGGCCGATGAGCAACTGGAGTTCTACCCGGTCAAAGGCACGGGCAACTACATGCCCGTGTACATCGGTTGCTCGAATACACCTCAGGGTCGACAGGCGATCGGTGAAATCAACCGACTACTGCGCGCCCTGCCCCGCGAGCAACTGGCCCCGCTGTATGCCGACTGGCTCGACCCGCAAAGACGCAAGGATTACCTGGAAGAAACCAGGGCCTTTTTCGAGCATCAGGCCACGCAATGACAAATCGCAGGCAAAAAGAAACCCCGAGAAGTGGGGAGACAACTCGGGGTTAAACGTGGCCTGTATTACAGACCAGTAGCAGCAAGCTACAAGCACCGGAGCACAATGCTTGATCCTGCCGTTACATGGTCTGACTGACCTTGGTGCAGGAAGGTTCCCACAAAAAACACTTCAATTTCGGCTGGCCAGGCGCTTGTCCTGAGCCGCATTGCGCAACGCCGCGATGACACAGGGCTCCAGGCGTCCTTCAGCGATCAGCACGTCGCGGTGCAAGCCGTCGACGACATCCGTCAGCAGACGTTTATCGGTTAACTGGGCCTGATTGAACAGCCGTTCGACCACGATAGCGCCGGTCGCACTCTTGAGCGTCACCAGGCATTCGCCATGGGCACCCGATGGGGTCAATGTGACTTGGTACGGGCTCAGAGCCTCGCCGAGCAATAGACTGATACTTTCCATCTCGATCACCACTCAATAGTCCGCAAACAAAGTGCCTGGGGCGTATCCACAGTAAATGACCCCAGACCCGAGAAGAAAGTTCTGGATTCCAACGGCAGGCGCACCGGCGCCTCTGGTGGATAAAGCATGCCCGGAAAAGATGACAGTAAAAAAACAGCCGCTTTTAAACCCTTTCACCCGAGACGCATTCCTTGTAGCAGCTGCCGAAGGCTGCGTTCGGCTGCGCAGTAGTCGTGAATCCAGGCCACGCGGTGCTTCAGTCAGACCTTGCAAGCAGGTTTTACGACTGCTGCGCAGCCGAACGCAGCCTCGCAGGCTCGGCAGCTGCTACAGGCATCGCGCTTCACGCCTGCCTTGTCCGCTTGGCCAGATCGGTCCATCCGCCCAGCAGCCCTCGCAATTGACCGTCCGCGCTGTAAAACGGCACCGTCCACTGATAGATGTCCCTGACGCCGTCCTTGAACATCAACTGACGTTCGCTGAAGCGGGTCTTGCGCGTACCCAGCTGGGCCATGAACTCGGCGTGCAGTTGCTCGGCGGTTTCCTTGGGCAAGACATCAAGCTCGATCAGTCGGCGCCCCTGAATCTGGTCGAAACGGGTCGACAAACTCTCCTCATAACTTTTGTTGCACATGATCAAGCGCCCTTCCAGATCACGCACGAACATTGGATCGGGCATGGCGTCTATCAAGGCGTGCTGGAAGGCGAGCTGGTCATTGAGGTCTTTTTCGGCGTCCCGACGTTGCTGGATCAACATCGCGAGTCGTCGGTTCCACAACAGGGATAGCAGCACAAAAACACTGGCGAAAAAAATGCCCCAACAGCCCCATTCGGTTACTCGCTGCCAGGTCGAAGGCGTCTGTACAGGAACAATGCCATCGAGCCACTTCAAGCGAATGGCGCGTAACTCGGCAGGCGGAAACGCTTCGAGTGCCTTGTTGAGGATGCTCAACAATTGCGGCTGTCCTTTGCGTACCGCCAGATGATCGGCCTCCCATTTACCCTCTACCGTAGAGCCCACCTTGAGCTGCCCGGACGGATAGAGTTGCGCCCCGGTTTCGTTCTCGATGGTGGCGTAGGCTTCGCCGCTTTCGACCAGCGCCCTGGCCTCGGCGTAGGTTTTGACCGAACGCAGCTCGATGGACGGATAGTCGCGACGAATGGTCGCCTCCAGCGCATGCCGGGCTGGCAGCACCAGTACTCTTTTCGACAGCTGCTGCATGGATTGCACCGCTGGCGCGCCCGCTCGCCCGACGAACACCCAGCCCGCACCACCGAACGCATGACTGAAATCCAGGAACTCCTTGCGCTCCTCACTCATTGCCAGTGTGGTGCTCATGTCTGCCGCGCCGCTTTCCAGCCGCTCCAGCAACTGATCGGTGGAAAACGTCTCTTCATGGAGGAACGTCAGCCCTGTCATGGCGCTGATGCGGTTGAGCACATCGTTGTTCAACCCGCTCCAGTGTCCATGCTCATCCTTGAACAAATACAACGGGTACTGCGCCGACGCGACGATGACCGTCGGATGTTCCGCAATCCATTGCAGCTCCTGAGCGTCTAGCCCGATAGCGGCCTCGCCGACCGCCCCCCGGGGCTCATAAGCCGCCAATTGCGCCGCCAGCCCCCATTGAGCAACGCTCATGGCGCCGACCAGAAATATCCAGCACGCAGCTGGTTTAAACCCTCTAAAAAACAGCATTGCCACTTCCTTGGTGATCGTCTCGCCCGCCCTTCATGGGCGGCTCTTCATTTACGAAACCCGACAAGTGTGGCATGCAGAAATGAGAAAGCCCGTCAGGAGACGGGCTTCAAAATGTGACAGCTTTTACCGGTTACAGTGGCTTGCCGCGGTTGCCATGCTGGCTGACAAAGGCCTGCACAGCTTTCAGATCATTCGGCAACACGGTGCAACGCTCATCTCGCTCAAACAAATCAGAAAGATGTGCAGGTAGTTCGAGCGCTTTTCCTACACCAGCTTTTTCCACCGCGTCCGGGAATTTGACCGGATGAGCCGTGCCCAGGATCACCATCGGGATATCCAGGCTGCGACGGCATTCGCGCGCGGCCTTCACGCCGATGGCGGTGTGCGGGTCCAGCAGCTCGCCGGTTTGCTCGAAGACTTCGGCAATGGTTTCGCAGGTTTGGGCGTCGTCCACGGCCAGCGAATCGAACAGTTTGCGTGCTTCGGTCCAGCGCTCCTGTTCGACGCTGAAACCGCCACCCTGCTTGAAGGTGTCCATCAAACCGGCAATCGCCGCGCCGTTACGACCGTGCAGGTCGAACAGCAGGCGTTCGAAGTTCGACGAGACCATGATGTCCATGGACGGCGACAGCGTGGCGTGCAGGGTTTCCTTGACGTACTGATTGCCGCTCATGAAGCGGTGCAGGATGTCGTTGCGGTTGGTGGCGACGATCAACTGGTTGATCGGCAGGCCCATGTTGCGCGCCAGGTAACCGGCGAAGATATCGCCGAAGTTGCCGGTCGGCACCGAGAACGATACCGAACGCGCCGGGCCGCCCAACTGCAGGGCTGCGTGGAAGTAATAAACGATCTGGGCCATGATCCGCGCCCAGTTGATCGAGTTCACCGCTACCAGGCGAGTGCCCTTGAGGAAGCTCTGGTCGGCGAAGCTCGCCTTGACCATTTCCTGGCAGTCATCGAAGTTGCCTTCGATGGCGATGTTATGGATGTTCTCGCCGAAGATGGTGGTCATCTGGCGACGCTGCACTTCGGACACGCGGTTGTGTGGGTGCAGGATGAAGATGTCGACGTTTTCGCAATGCTTGCAGCCTTCGATGGCCGCCGAACCGGTGTCGCCGGAGGTAGCGCCGACGATCACCACGCGCTCACCGCGTTTTTCCAGCACGTAGTCGAGCAGGCGACCGAGCAGTTGCAGGGCGAAGTCCTTGAACGCCAGGGTCGGGCCGTGGAACAGCTCCAGCACCCATTCGTTGCTGTTCAGCTGACGCAACGGCGCCACGGCGTTGTGGGAAAACACGCCATAGGTTTCTTCAAGAATCTTTTTGAAATCGGCATCGGGGATGCTGCCGGTGACGAAGGGGCGCATCACCCGGAAGGCCAGTTCGTGATACGGCAGGCCGGCCCAGGAAGCGATTTCTTCCTGAGTGAAACGTGGCAGGTTTTCCGGGACGTACAGACCGCCGTCGGTGGCTAGACCGGCCAGCAGGACGTCTTCGAAATTCAGGGCCGGTGCCTGGCCGCGGGTACTGATATAACGCATGACTGGCTCCAATAGACAGTGTTCGCAAACCCGGGCCCGCACGCGGGCCCGGTGAACGATAACGGCTTAGTTCAGGTGCTCGACGCGGATCCGTACAACCGGACCGACCACGCCCGCCAGGGCTTCCAGGGCAGCGATCGCATCGTTGATGTGCTGTTCCAGCACGCGATGGGTCAGCAGGATCATCGGCACCAGGCCGTCGTGTTCCTCGACTTCCTTCTGCATGATCGATTCGATGTTGATGCCGCGCTCCGACAGGATGCTCGCCACCTGGGCCAACACGCCCGGATGGTCCTTGGCCTGAATGCGCAGGTAGTAAGCGCTTTCGCAGGCTTCGATCGGCAGGATCGGGTGGGCCGACAGCGAATCCGGCTGGAAGGCCAGGTGCGGTACACGGTTTTCCGGGTCAGAGGTCATGGCGCGAACCACGTCCACCAGGTCGGCGATTACCGACGAAGCGGTCGGTTCCATGCCGGCGCCAGCGCCGTAGAACAGGGTCGAACCGGCAGCATCACCGTTGACCATCACCGCGTTCATCACGCCGTTGACGTTGGCGATCAGGCGATCGGCCGGGATCAGCGTCGGGTGCACGCGCAACTCGATACCGGCCGCGGTGCTGCGCGCCACGCCCAGGTGCTTGATGCGATAGCCCAGCGCTTCGGCGTAGTTCACGTCAGCGGTGGTCAGCTTGGTGATGCCTTCGGTGTAGGCCTTGTCGAATTGCAGCGGAATGCCGAACGCGATGGACGCCAGGATCGTCAGCTTGTGGGCTGCGTCGATGCCTTCGACGTCGAACGTCGGGTCGGCTTCGGCGTAACCCAGGGCTTGCGCTTCGGCCAGCACGTCTTCGAAGGTCCGGCCTTTTTCACGCATTTCGGTAAGGATGAAGTTACCGGTGCCGTTGATGATGCCGGCCACCCAGTTGATGCGGTTGGCGGACAGGCCTTCACGGATCGCCTTGATCACCGGGATACCGCCGGCCACGGCCGCTTCGAACGCAACGATCACGCCCTTCTCGCGAGCCTTGGCGAAAATTTCATTACCGTGAACGGCAATCAGTGCCTTGTTCGCGGTGACCACATGCTTGCCATTCTCGATGGCCTTGAGTACCAGCTCGCGGGCAACGGTATAGCCGCCCATCAGCTCTATGACGATGTCGATCTCAGGGTTCGTGGCCACTTCGAAGACATCGTTGGTAATCGCAATACCGGTCGTCTGGAACTGAGGCTTTGGCGTGCGCATGGCAATTTGTGCCACTTCGATTCCACGCCCGGCACGACGAGCAATTTCCTCGGCGTTGCGCTGAAGTACGTTGAAGGTACCGCCACCGACGGTCCCTAACCCACAGATGCCTACTTTGACCGGTTTCACTGTGAACTCCCCATAAAACGGCCGACTCGAGGCCGGCCGTGAAAACAGCCGCAGGTTCGCGGCTCTCTATTGATGGCCCGGCAAATGCTGCCGCCGGACCACGCTCGTCAAAGGCTGGCCGTGACGATGCGAATTTACTTCGCGCCCAGTGCCAGTTTGGCGACTTGTGGCGCAGGCTGGTAGCCCGGAATGACCTGACCGTCAGCCAAAACGATGGCCGGTGTACCGTTCACGCCAATCGACTGACCGAGGGCAAACTGCCTGGAAACCGGGTTATCGCACTTGGCGGCCTTGATTTCCTTGCCATCGACCATTTTGTCCATGGCGGCTTTTTTGTCTTTGGAGCACCACACGGCTTGCAGTTGCTCGTCACCCGGCGAGCCCAGGCCCTGGCGCGGGAACGCAACATAACGCACTTCGATGCCGCGCTTGTTCAGCTCAGGCACTTCGGCGTGCAGCTTGTGGCAATACGGGCAAGTGGTGTCGGTGAACACGGTGATGTGCGACTTGGTTTCGCCGATGGCCGGATAGACCACGGTTTCCGCCACTGGAATGTCGTTGATCAGCTTGGCAATGCCCAGGCGTTCGGTCTTCTCGGTCAGGTTGACCGGTTTACCGTCCTTGAGCTGGAACAGGTAGCCCTGAACGACGTATTGGCCGTCGGCGCTGGCGTAAAGCACGCGGCTGCCCTTGAGCTTGACTTCGTACAGACCTGGCAGCGGGCTGGCGGTGATGGTTTCGACCGGCACGTCGAGCTGGAGGTTTTCCAGGCTTTTACGAATGGCTTTGTCGGCCGCGTCATCGGCGACGGCAAAGGTGCTGACCAACGCAATGGCTGCAGCGGCGAAAATCTGGGTCAGACGCATGAGAACTCCTGAAGGCGGACAAATGGGACGATCAGAACGCCCGTGCCGAAACACCGGGTCATAACCGCCCATCGTGCAAACCGGCAAAGCCTACCACATAAGGCCCCTGTGGCGAGGGGGCTTGTCGGAACGCCGCACCGCCCCGTTGGGTTGCGAAGCAGCCCCTCTTTGGCGATCCCTATCCGACATATGGACCGAGGCGTGAGGCTTGACGACTGCTGCGCAGCCGAACGGGGGCAAGCCCCCTCGCCACAGGGTTTGTAACCATCCCGAATTGGTCAGCCTCTGGGGTGATGCTTGGCATGCAGATCCTGCAAGCGCGCGCGGGCGACGTGAGTATAGATCTGGGTGGTGGAGAGATCGCTGTGGCCGAGCAACATTTGCACCACCCGAAGGTCGGCGCCGTGGTTGAGCAGGTGCGTGGCGAAGGCATGACGCAAGGTATGCGGCGACAGCGACTTGCCGATCCCGGCGACCTTGGCCTGGTGCTTGATGCGATGCCAGAAGGTCTGGCGGGTCATTTGCTCACCGCGCAGGCTGGGGAACAGCACATCGCTGGGACGCCCGCCCAGAAGCTCGCCACGGGCATCGCGCATGTAGCGCTCGACCCAGACAATCGCCTCCTCGCCCATCGGCACCAGCCGTTCCTTGCTGCCCTTGCCCATCACCCGCAGCACACCTTGGCGCAGGTTGACCTGCTCCAGCGTCAGGCTGATCAGCTCCGTCACCCGCAAGCCACACGCGTAAAGCACCTCAAGCATGGCGCGATCACGCTGACCGATGGCCTCGCTCAGGTCCGGCGCGGCCAGCAAGGCTTCCACATCGGCTTCCGACAAGGATTTGGGCAATGGCCTACCCAGCTGCGGCATATCCACGCGCAGGGTCGGATCCACGGCAATCAGCTTTTCCCGCAACAAATAGCGATAGAAACCACGCACGCCAGAGAGGAATCGCGCCGTAGAACGGGGTTTGTAGTTTTGCTCCAGGCGCCAGGCCAGGTGATCGAGGATCAACTCGCGCCCGGCGTTGATCAGCTCCAGGCCCTTCTCCTGCAACCAGCCGTTGAACAAGGCCAGGTCGCTGCGATAGGCATCGCGGGTGTTATCGGAAAGGCCTTTCTCCAGCCACAGGGCGTCGAGGAACAGGTCTATCAGGGGATGATCGATGGCAGGCATGGGGGCTCAGGACTGGCAGATGTAAGACTGCGAAAAAACAAGAGTCTTTCATAGCTCGTTGATGGTGAACATTAAATTCAGGCACAAAAAAAGCATCCCTTACGGGATGCTTCTTTTTGTGTGGGACGCTCAGCTCACTATTTGGCCGGTTCGTTCTGCCCCAGGATCAGCCTGCCTTCCTTGTCGACCGGAATCTGGTTGCCCGGATCGCGATCCATCCGCACTTTGCCTTCCTTGCCGTCCAGCGAATAACGAACGTCGTAGCCTACGACCTTGTCGCTGATGTCATTGACCGTGTTGCAGCGAGTCTGAGTCGTGGTGTAGGTGTCACGCTCCTGCATGCCTTCCTGCACCTTGTTACCCGCATAACCGCCGCCGACCGCACCGGCCACTGTGGCGATTTTCTTGCCTGTACCGCCGCCGATCTGGTTGCCCAACAGGCCGCCAGCCAAGGCGCCGACCACCGTACCGGCGATCTGGTGTTGATCTTTCACCGGTGCTTGCCGGGTCACCGTAACGTCCTTGCACACTTCACGTGGAGTCTTGATTTGTGTCTTGACCGGTTCAACGGCCAGCACTTGCGCATACTCAGGGCCGCTTTTAACCAGTTTGTAGGTGGCAACAGCGCCACCGGCAGTCACACCGACAGCACCCAATACCGCACCAACCAGCAACGACTTGTTCACATGAACCTCCTGGCTATAACAGACGGGACAAACCCGCGCTTCTCCCAGCCTTGGAGCATAAAAAAAGGCGCGAGTTCAACACTCGCGCCTTCTCGGCTTTCAGCAGGAAAGATAACCGTTATGGACGGTCGTCGACTTCCTTCTCGCTCGTCGCCACAGGAATCAGGTCTTCGCTGTTCAGGTTCAGCCAGATCAGCACCACGTTCGCGATGTAGATCGAGGAGTAAGTACCTGCCAGAACACCGATGAACAGGGCAATGGAGAAACCGAACAGGTTGTCGCCACCGAAGAACAGCAGGGCCGCGATCGCCAGCAAGGTGGAGATCGACGTCGCCATGGTCCGCAGCAGGGTTTGCGTGGTCGAGATGTTGATGTTCTCGATCAGGCTGGCCTTGCGCAGGACACGGAAGTTCTCACGAACCCGGTCGAATACCACGATGGTGTCGTTGAGCGAGTAACCGATGATCGCCAGCACCGCCGCCAGCACCGTCAGGTCGAAGGTGATCTGGAAGAACGACAGGATACCGATGGTCACGATCACGTCGTGGATCAAGGATACGATCGCGCCGACCGCAAACTTCCACTGAAAGCGGAAAGCCAGGTAGATCAGGATACCGCCCAGCGCCATCAGCATGCCGAGGCCGCCCTGGTCGCGCAGCTCTTCACCGACCTGCGGGCCGACGAACTCGACACGCTTGACCTGAGCCGGGTTGTCGCCGCCGACTTTCTGCAGCGCTTCAGCCACCTGGTGACCCAGTTGCGGGTCTTCGCCAGGCATGCGCACCAGAAGATCGGTGGTCGCACCGAAGTTCTGCACGATGGCTTCGTGATAACCGGCTGTAGCCAGTTGCTCACGCACCTTGGTGACATCGGCCGGACGCTCGTAGGTCAGCTCGATGAGCGTACCGCCGGTGAAGTCCAGGCCCCAGTTCATGCCCTTATGAAAGACACTGAACATTGCCAGCGCGGTAAGGAACAATGTGACGCCGAACGCAAAGTTGCGAACGCCCATGAAGTTGATTGTACGTAACATGGCAGCCCCTTAAATCCACAACTTCTTGAAGTCACGACCGCCGAAGATCAGGTTGACCATCGCGCGGGTCACCATGATGGCCGTGAACATCGAGGTAAAGATCCCGAGGGACATGGTCACGGCGAAACCCTTGACCGGGCCGGTGCCCATGGCAAAGAGAATCCCGCCCACCAACAAGGTTGTCAGGTTGGCGTCGAGAATCGCGGTGAATGCCCGGCCGAAGCCTTCGTTGATTGCCCGTTGAATGGTCATGCCGGCCGCGATCTCTTCGCGTATCCGCGAGAAGATCAGTACGTTGGCGTCGACCGCCATACCCATGGTCAATACGATACCGGCGATACCTGGCAGGGTCAGCGTTGCACCCAGCAGCGACATCAAGGCCAGCAGCATCACCATGTTCACCGCCAGCGCAACGGTGGCGATGAGGCCGAAGAAGCGGTAGATAGCCATGATGAATAGCGAGACAAACAGCATGCCCCACAACGATGCATCGATACCTTTGGTGATGTTGTCGGCACCCAGGCTTGGGCCAATGGTGCGCTCTTCAGCGAAGTACATCGGAGCCGCCAGACCACCGGCACGCAGCAGCAGCGCCAGCTCGGACGATTCGCCCTGGCCGTTCAGGCCAGTGATGCGGAACTGGGCACCCAGCGGCGACTGGATGGTCGCCAGGCTGATGATCTTCTTCTCTTCCTTGAACGTCTGGACCGGCACGTCTTTCTCGACGCCGTTGACCACTTGCTTGACGTAAGTGGTGACCGGACGCTGTTCGATGAAGATCACCGCCATGCTGCGACCGACGTTGCTGCGAGTCGCACGACTCATCAGCTCGCCACCGTGGCCATCCAGACGGATGTTCACTTCTGGCGTACCGTGCTCGCCGAAGCCCGCCTTGGCGTCAGTCACCTGGTCACCGGTGATGATCAGGCCACGCTCGATAAGCGCCGGAGGACGCTTGCCTTCACGGAACTCGAATTCCTCGGAAGTGGCTTTCGAAGCGCCAGGCTCAGCCGCCAGACGGAACTCCAGGTTGGCCGTCTTGCCGAGGATACGCTTGGCTTCTGCGGTGTCTTGCACGCCCGGCAGCTCAACCACGATGCGGTTGGCGCCCTGGCGCTGAACGATAGGTTCGGCAACACCCAGCTCGTTGACGCGGTTACGTACCGTGGTCAAGTTCTGCTTGATGGAGTATTCACGGATTTCCGCCAGCTTGGCCGGGGTCATCGCCAGACGCAGTACCGGTTGGCCATTGAGGTCGGCCGGAACAATGTCGAAATCGTTGAAGTTCTTGCGGATCAGCGCACGGGCCTGTTCGCGGGAGTCTTCATCAGTGAAGCCCAGCTGAATGGCACCGCCCAGTTGCGGCAGGCTGCGATAGCGCAGTTTCTCTTTGCGCAACAGGCTCTTCACATCGCCTTCGTAGACTTTCAGGCGTGCGTCGAGGGCTTTGTCCATGTCCACTTCCAGCAGGAAGTGCACACCACCGGACAAGTCCAGACCCAGCTTCATCGGGTGCGCGCCCAGGCTGCGCAGCCATTGCGGGGTGGTTTGCGCCAGGTTCAGTGCAACGACGTAGTCATCGCCCAATGCCTTGCGCACAACGTCTTTGGCTGGCAACTGGTCTTCAGCCTTGACCAGGCGAATCAGACCGCCCTTGCCGTTTGCCGCCAGCGTGGCCGCCTTGACGTTGATCCCGGATTCCTTGAGCGCGGTGCTCACACGGTCCAGATCAGCCTGATTGACTTGCAGCGCAGTGCTTGCACCGCTGACCTGAATGGCCGGGTCATCAGGATATAGATTGGGAGCGGAATAAATCAGACCGACCGCCAGCACCGCCAGGATCAGAATGTATTTCCACAGAGGGTATTTGTTCAGCATCACGCCGCCCGCTTATGACGCGGGGCGCCTTGCGCGCCCCGTCGATTGAGTAGAAGTTGTAACTTAGATCGCTTTGAGCGTGCCTTTTGGCAGCGTGGCGGCGATGGCGCCTTTCTGGAACTTCATTTCAACAGTGTCGGACACTTCCAGAACCACGAAGTCGTCGGACACTTTGGTGATTTTGCCGGCGATACCACCGGTGGTCACAACTTCGTCACCTTTTTGCAGGCTGCTCAGCAGGTTCTTCTGCTCTTTGGCGCGCTTGGCCTGTGGACGCCAGATCATCAGGTAGAAGATGACCAGGAAACCGACCAGGAAAATCCACTCAAAGCCGCCGCCCATCGGGCCTGCCGCAGGTGCAGCAGCGTCAGCCATGGCATTAGAGATAAAAAAGCTCATTTAGCACTCCAGTTGCAAATGTTGAATCTTGGGGTCAGAAAACTCAGTCCAAAGGCGGAACAGGCAACCCGCGTTTGGCGTAGAAGGCATCGACAAAGGCGGCCAATGTACCCTGTTGAATAGCCTCGCGCAAACCAGCCATAAGCACTTGATAATGGCGCAAGTTATGGATGGTATTGAGCATGCTTCCCAGCATTTCGCCGCACTTGTCCAGGTGATGCAGATAAGCGCGGGAGAAGTTCTGGCAGGTATAGCAATCGCAGGTCGGATCCAGCGGCGAATCATCATGGCGATGGAACGCGTTACGGATCTTCAGCACGCCTGTATCAATGAACAGATGCCCGTTGCGGGCATTACGGGTTGGCATCACGCAATCGAACATGTCCACACCGCGGCGCACACCCTCAACCAGATCCTCCGGTTTGCCAACGCCCATAAGGTAACGAGGTTTGTCAGCCGGCATCTGACCCGGCAGGTAATCGAGCACCTTGATCATCTCGTGCTTGGGCTCACCCACCGACAGACCGCCGATGGCCAGGCCGTCGAAACCGATCTTGTCGAGGCCTTCCAGCGAACGCATGCGCAAATCCTGATGCATGCCGCCCTGCACGATGCCGAACAACGCCGCCGTGTTGTCGCCATGGGCGTTTTTCGAGCGCTGAGCCCAGCGCAACGACAGCTCCATCGATACGCGAGCGACGTCTTCGTCGGCCGGGTACGGGGTGCATTCGTCGAAGATCATCACGATGTCCGAGCCCAGATCACGCTGGACCTGCATCGACTCTTCCGGACCCATGAACACTTTGGCGCCGTCGACCGGAGAGGCGAAGGTCACGCCCTCCTCCTTGATCTTGCGCATGGCGCCCAGGCTGAACACCTGGAAACCGCCGGAGTCGGTCAGAATCGGGCCTTTCCACTGCATGAAATCGTGCAGGTCGCCGTGCTTCTTGATCACTTCGGTGCCAGGACGCAGCCACAAGTGGAAGGTGTTGCCCAGAATGATTTCCGCGCCGGTGGCGACGATATCCCGCGGCAGCATGCCCTTGACCGTGCCGTACGTGCCCACCGGCATGAAGGCCGGGGTCTCGACGGTACCGCGCGGGAAGGTCAAACGACCGCGACGCGCCTTGCCGTCAGTAGCAAGCAACTCAAACGACATACGACTTTGGCGACTCATTCTTTGTCCTCAGGGCCACGTGGTGCGGGATTACGGGTGATAAACATCGCATCACCGTAGCTGAAAAAGCGGTATTCGTTGTCGACGGCGGCCTTATAGGCGGCCATGGTCTCGGGATAACCGGCGAACGCCGAAACCAGCATCAACAGCGTGGATTCGGGCAAATGGAAGTTGGTGACCAGGGCATCGACCACATGAAACGGCCGCCCCGGGTAGATAAAGATATCGGTGTCGCCACTGAACGGCTTGAGCACGCCATCGCGCGCGGCGCTTTCCAGGGAACGCACGCTGGTGGTCCCCACGGCCACCACACGACCGCCGCGAGCGCGGCAGGCCGCAACGGCATCGACCACGTCCTGGCCGACTTCCAGCCATTCGCTGTGCATGTGGTGATCTTCGATCTTCTCCACACGCACTGGCTGGAAAGTGCCTGCGCCGACGTGCAAGGTCACGAATGCGGTCTCGATGCCCTTGGCGGCAATCGCCTCCATCAGCGGCTGATCGAAATGCAGCCCCGCCGTCGGCGCCGCCACCGCGCCCAGGCGCTCGGCGTACACCGTCTGATAACGCTCGCGGTCCGAGCCTTCATCCGGGCGGTCTATATAAGGAGGCAACGGCATGTGCCCGACGCGGTCGAGCAGCGGCAACACCTCTTCGGCAAACCCCAGTTCGAACAACGCATCGTGACGCGCCAGCATCTCGGCCTCGCCACCGCCGTCGATCAAAATCTTCGAGCCGGGCTTGGGCGACTTGCTGGAACGCACATGGGCCAGCACGCGATGACTGTCGAGCACCCGCTCCACCAGAATTTCCAGCTTGCCGCCGGAAGCTTTCTGGCCAAACAGCCGCGCCGGAATCACCCGGGTATTGTTGAACACCATCAAATCGCCTGGGCGCAAATGCTCAAGCAAATCAGTGAATTGACGGTGTGCCAGGGCGCCGCTGACCCCATCCAGGGTCAACAGGCGACTACCGCGACGCTCGGCCAAAGGATGGCGAGCAATCAGCGAATCAGGGAGCTCGAAGGTAAAGTCAGCAACGCGCATGATGGGGTTCGTCTAGCAGGGCCGGGAAGTCTAGCGGAAATATCAAAAATTCTCCATGTACCTGATTGACCAGCGGTATTCACCTCTCTATACTTCGCCGCCATTGAGCCCTGATGGCGGAATTGGTAGACGCGGCGGATTCAAAATCCGTTTTCGAAAGGAGTGGGAGTTCGAGTCTCCCTCGGGGCACCAAAATTAAGAAAGGTCTTGCTTAGCAAGGCCTTTTTTTTCGCCTGTAGAAAAGCCATTGCCCGCACCGCTGTCGTGTGACGGCTGCCGAAGGTTGCGATCTTTTGATCTTGCTTCTCTTACGCACGTCCCGCACCGGTGGAACATTTCACAAGGATTCCCTCATGGAATTGCAGCTGGAAAGCGTCGCCCTCTTCTCCCTGAAACTGGCTTACGAGACGGAAGATTCAAGTCCGATTTTGCGTGATGATCTGGTCATGGGTGATTACCAGCGGGATGTGTTTGAGCTGCTGGTGCGGCGGGGGGATGTCGAGGCGATTCAGTTGAAAGTGGATGAGTGTGTGGGGTTGGCGCTGGACGCCATCGGTGGTGTGGATAAGCCGTTGGGGAGGGAGCTGCAGAGGTTGGCGGCTGAATTTGCCGGGATTCAGACGATGGGGCAACTTGATGGTCCGCTCGTTGCGCTCAAGGATTATTTGAAAGACATTCAATAAAGGCGGGCGGCCTAAAAAGCTGGAACGCCCGATAACCGGACCGTGGGCTAGGTCGCAAGAACTGGCTCTTCGCAGGTTCACTGCGCAGCGAAAAATGGGCAGCGGGCGATTGAGATCGAAGAGCTTCCACCTCATAAATGGAGCGAATCACAGTCGGACTGGATTGGTGAGCGCTACGTCCCGAATCGGGCCATTCCAAGCGATGGGTGAGAGTAGGAATACTACGATAAGGAAAGCTACCTGGGACAGGTAGAACGGCTCCAGCCACTGCTGCTTCAATGCGACGTAAAAAGTGTTATGGGTTACGTCGACCAAAATAATCGCTACCGTGAGCACGATTCCGGCTCTTGGTTTGATGAAAAGTAACAGTGCTGCAAGCGGATCAAAAAACGTAAGCGCTCCCCAGAAAATACGGCTACCCAAGTAAGCGTCAGGCCCGTATCCGTAGTGCCAGAGCAATCCATGCGAAACGTCTGCACGGATGTGATTAGCGGTTGCAATGAAAAGGCAGCATGCGAACAAAATCCTGACAGCGAATGACAATCTTGGCATAGCGTTATCTACATTCGTGATCTACGCCCTGCATGATAGCGGGATCGACCAACGACGCGAGCAATTGCAAACTGGGAAGGTCTGATAGATAAACGCTTACGGGAGCTACTGGAGATTGGCGGCTGATTTCGGAGCGACGTAGACGATTGAGCGTAAGCGTCTGCCCAACACATCTTGCTCAATGTTCAGCTTTTGTCTGGGAGCAGGAAATCTACCTCATAGATTCCCCGTTCCGCACGGATGGTCACAGGGTGTGTGATTGGCCTTACGTCACTCAACTCCCATGCGAGCCAGCCATCCTCAAAATAGCTTGCACAGGCCGCTTGCATGTCAGCGAGGATGAAGGGGCGCACGGCCTTCACGCGCACAATTGCGACGGCAATACCCTCATCGTCTTCGTCCCCATCGGTATGCAGAAATCGCTCGTTTTCCACAATCAGGAGATCCTCGGAAGGATCTAAGTCTGGATGCCAACGACGGACTTCGAGGATTTTCTCGCCAGAAGCGATTCGGCCGCCACTGGGCCGTACAATTGATAACGCCTTTATGGTTCTCTCCTAAAAATTAGACGCTTGGAAAATAGTCGCTTCGATAGGGTTCCACTCATGCGGCAGAAGCTCGCCGATCCGCTTCCAGCTTCTATAAGGCTCCGTCTCGCTAAGAGGTGTGAGTAGGTCGTGGGAGCGATGCGATCATTTGATCAAAGGCCGCCGCCGCATACCTTCCATCAATGCTTTTCAAGGTTGGCATTTCTAAAGGAAAGCCAAATCGTACTCTGCCGGGAAGCACTTTATTCATAGCTGAATACCAGGCCAGCAGAGCTTCTTGGAGGCGCACGTGTAGCTCGAACTTACTCCGACGACGGGTAGTGTCTGCTTTGGCTCGCTCTCGCGCGAGCTGAGGATCTATGCGACCAACAATGTAACAGTCAGCAAAACCAATACGCCCTTGTGCGATAGTTTCTCTTGTGGCATCCAACTCTGTTCGCCAGTCGTGTTCGCTCGCCTCACCGATCTGCCACAGGCTCCAAATGTAGTGGAGTTTGAGAGGGTCACTGTCACACAAAGCCCACGAAGCAGCGGCTTCCATGGCCAGCGCTTTTTGCCAGCGATCCACGTTTCGTTCCGCCCAAAAAACGGCTGCTCCGGTTGGATTTTTTATGCGATCCGGTTCGTCTTCAAAGCGGCCATTTTCAGCAACGACGTGCTGTCCTCCATGCTTGGCGCACCAAGTGGTTTTCCCGCTGGCACTGATACCTTCAACAACCAAAATCATACTTCCGACTACTCCGTTCGTTGCGTCATTTCTGTAAGTCTCTAAGCATCGGGGGGCTTACGTGGTTTCTATCGCCATCCACTGATGCGGTAGAAGCTGTCCGATTTCTTTGGCCCGCTGCGTCGGCAGCCGCGTCAGCACATCTTTGAGATAGGTATACGGATCATGCCCATTCATGCGCGCCGATTGGATCAAGCTCATGATTGCAGCCGCCCGTTTACCGCTGCGTAGCGACCCGGCAAACAACCAGTTCGAACGTCCGAGCGCCCATGGCCGTATCTGGTTCTCAACCTGATTGTTGTCGATGGGCACAGCCCCATCGTCCAAGTAGCGCGTCAGCGCTACCCAGCGTTTCAAGCTGTAATCGAGGGCTTTAGCCGTAGCTGAGCCGTTGGGCACCAGATCGCGCTGGGCCAACATCCAGTCATGCAGTGTTTTGATGATCGGTACCGCCATTTCCTGACGTATTCGCCAACGATCTTCATCACTCATGTCCCGCGCTTGGCGTTCGACCTCATACAAACCGCCAATCGAGTGCAAGGCCTGTTCAGCCAACTGACTTTTGCTCGCCACGTGCAGATCGAAAAACTTGCGACGGGCGTGGGCCATGCAGCCGATTTCAGTGATGCCTTGTTCAAAACCGGCTTTGTAGCCAGCGAAATCATCGCAGACCAACTTGCCGTTCCAGTCGCCCAAGAAGCTGCGCGCATGTTCTCCGGCACGGCTCGGGCTGAAGTCGTAGACCACCGCGTTGAGCGCTGAAAACGGCGTAGTGCTGTAGGCCCAGACGTAGGCCCGGTGGGTTTTCTTCTCTCCTGGCGCAAGCATTTGCACCGGTGTTTCATCAGCGTGAACCACGCCTTGGCTCAGCACCGTTTCACGCAGTGCATCGACCAGCGGCTGGAGTCGCACGCCGGTTTGGCCGACCCACTGGGCCAAGGTCGAGCGAGCAATGGCCAGCCCGGCGCGGCCGAAGATTTTCTCCTGCCGGTAGAGCGGCAAGTGATCGGCAAACTTGGCCACCATCACGTGGGCCAGCAGGCCTGCGGTTGGAATACCTTTGTCGATGACCTGGGCTGGCACCGGCGCCTGAGTCAGGGTTTCGCACTGACGGCAGGCCCATTTGCCACGCACATGTTGCTCGACCGTGAATACCCCTGGCGTGTAATCCAGCTTCTCGCTGACGTCTTCGCCGATGCGTTGAAGTTGGCAGCCACAGGCGCACTGGGTGCTTTCTGGTTCGTGACGAATCACCGTGCGCGGAAACTGCGGCGGCAATGGCGCACGCTTTGGAGATTGCCGTGGCTCGGCCTGTGGTGAAGCTGGGAGGAGCTGTTTTAGCTCGGCCTCGATAGC
Organism: Pseudomonas sp. B21-019; assembly: GCF_024749225.1. NCBI lineage: Bacteria > Pseudomonadati > Pseudomonadota > Gammaproteobacteria > Pseudomonadales > Pseudomonadaceae > Pseudomonas > Pseudomonas sp. B21-019. The sequence continues at coordinate 1,097,773 of NZ_CP087193.1, read as the reverse complement.
TTCAAGGTCTGTGTCGAGCAGGTCATCCAGCAAGCTGCCTTGCGCTGGGCTGATTTGCTCGCTGCGCTTGGCAAACTTGTGGCGCTTGAGAAGGGCGATTTCGTAAGTGAGCTGTTCGATGATGGTTTCATCGTTCTGGATCTTCCTGCTCATCGCCTCGACCTGGGACTGCAACTGCAACGCCTGTGCCGCCAAGGCACGAAGCTGTTCCTGGGTCATCTGGTCGAGATTGGGCGAGAAAGTCATGCCGCCGATTGTGCCAGAGCAGAAACGGGACGACGACAAGTAGACCGGCCAAAAGGCCGGCGTTTACAGTATGCTAATCACACCGCCTGCGCCGACTCGCTGCCACGGCAGGCCCAGTACCAGCGCCTGGAGTTGTTCGCTGTCGAGTTCGACCTCGCAGCCATGGCGAATGCCGGGCCAGTGAAACTTGCCTTGATTCAGTCGCCGCGCTGCAAGCCAGACTCCCACGCCATCGTGCACCAGCACTTTCATCCGGTTAGCCCGGCGATTGGCGAAGAGGTAAGCGCAGTGCGGCTTCGCCGCACCGAACACCGCGATCACCCGGGCTAATGCCGTCTCGGTGCCGGCGCGCATGTCCATCGGTTCAGTGGCCAGCCAGATCGCATCAAGGCGGATCATTGAGCGACAGCCCGAATAAATAGCGCGCAGCCCTCAGGGTCTGAGGGTGGCCACTTCACCGTTAACACTTGTCCGGCCATGGGCAACTCAATGACCACTGACGTTTCGGCTGGCCGTTTAGGTGCAGCCTTCAGCGGGACAAATGCTGGCAGCGAGGTTGCTGCGGGCTGGTCTCGAAAGAGCGGCATCCATTTGCGGATGACGTTGGCGTTGATGCCGTGGCTGATGGCGACACTGGACACGGTTGCGCCAGGTTGCATGCATTCCTGAACGACTTGGGCTTTGAACGGTTTCGGATAAGAGCTTCGTTGGCGCATGGGAATCCTGGCAAATAAGGGTGATCGCGTCCGCTTGAAAATACGCGGACACCATCGCCCTTAATGCTGGAGTTCGGAAGGTGAGTTCGCCGGACGCTTACGATTGAGCAGCTGTATTTGAAAAGCATTCTGTGAAAAACAAGCGAAAAGCGCGGCAGAGCACTCTGCGTAAAAACCACCAACTTTTGAATAAATTAAGCAGGCAACACAAACCTCGCTTCAAGCCTATGCAACAATTCAAACGTATTCAAATAAGGAACATCAAGCTCCTGGCAAATATTAGGAATAATAAATTTCCGTTTTGCGTCGAGATTCAGCACTTCATGAGTAACGACTGTAGCCCCTGTAGTCAACGCTTTCGCAATTAACCATGGGTCAGCCCCCGCTAAAAACTCTTCCATTGCGCCTATTTTCATCTTAGGCGCTTGACCAGCCACAAGCCCCGCAACCTGCGCGAATGCCAGTTGCGTATCCTTATCGGTGGTGGAGTGAAAGAAATCAGAATTGTCCTTCGCCCAACCCGCCAGGTCGTCATGCCCTTTTGTTAGCTCATCCATTACAGGTCCAATACTGGCTAAAGCCAATGCTTTATTTTTCAGCAGTAACCATTGCCAGAAGCCAGGACAGATAGCCATTCCGTAGTAACGGTTCTTGGCTTCGATCAGTGTGTTAGCGTCAAGTAAATGATTCATTCCGTAATCTTGTTGGCTAGAGTCCTTAATTTAGCAGGTTGCACGCCGAGCAAACTTCCCGCCTCGCGTAGCAGCATCCGGCCACTCATTGCTTCAGTCAGCACTGCCTTGCTTAGGCGAGGGCTGTTTTTCGCGGTGGCGTTACGGTAATAGTCACCCGCGCCACCTTTTTCATCCTGGAAAGCCTTGAGGATCATTCGATAGTAAGCGCTATAAAGTGCTTGGCTTATATAACCAAGATCCAGTGCGCGGCGACCGACAGCTAATTTACTGATGTGAAACCGAGTGGCTAGCGGAGCTAAATTCTCTTCCCAGTTAACATCTGGGTTCCACAGGGCTCGGAATGGGGCTTCAGGAGCCAGAAATTCACCTGCCACTGCATTGCAGAAACGCTCCTCGTCTCGACCATTTGCAGTGTTTCCGTCAGACACTCCACTGCTACCAATCCATATATGGGCCAGCTCGTGAAGTAAGGTGAACAGCCTGGCGGTGGGGGCATCGGAACTGTTGATGAATACAACGGGGGCGTAGGCATTACTGATGGCAAAACCCCGAAACTCGCTCACTTCAAGTTTGCGATGAGTATTCCCTAGCGCAATGCCACTGCGCATAACCAAAACTCCAGCCATTTCTGCGGCTTCGATCAAGGCACGGCTGTATTTTTCGTAATCCAATCGAGCAATGTCAGGATTCACGCCAAGGATTCGGCGGATATCGTCCACCACCTCTCTGACTTGAGATCTGCTATTGAAGCGAGCTACAAAAGCCAGCGGCTGATGCTCCTGGTGTTGCAGATACTCCAGATACCAATCCTGCTTACGTATGGCATCCCTCACGGTGTCCAACAGTTCCAGACTGGGACGTTGAGGTGCAATCCCACCGACGGTCCGCAGATCAGGCAAAGGCAATTGTTCGACGGGCGGCTGCTGAAGAAACAGGAAACCAAACGGGATGTGAGCGACATTCGCCCACTTTTGAGCCTGAAGGAATGTTGGTTTGGTCTCGCCAGCCTCCCATTCCTCTACTCGATCAGGTTTCACTGGCAGCTTTTTAGCAACCTGCTCAGTGGAGAGACCTGCGCGCTCACGAGACCATGTGAGCAGGCTTGGATTGACGAAGGCAGCTTGGCTCATAGGGTCGCAGGCAAATCAGATGGGGCCAGTAAACGTTCGAGAGCATCTTTAACAGATGCATCCGACTGACGCTGGTTCCAGTTATCTGGCATTGCCTTTCTCCTTGGCTATTAAAGGTCTGGTGGTAGCGACTACAGATTAGTAGAGAAGCAGAGCTACCGACGGTAGAAGCGCGCGATTATGAGGTAAATCCGGAATGACCCGAAGCGCAAATATGTAACCCGCAGACAGATGGCATTACCCTGTTTCAATGTGTTTCATGACGCAGCACACCTTTCTCCATCCCTCCGCCCCTTCTTCATCCCCCGAATATCCTCTGTGACTGATCATATAATCACCCAGCGCTCTCGAAGGTTGCAGGAAAAGGGTCTGCACGATACCCTCCCACCGTCGCTGCAAATTCAGCGACCGGGCTTGGTAACCCGAGGTAAATCACTGCGCAACAGTGCCATGCGTCCGCAGGCGCTTTTTTTTCGCCTGCGATCTGCGTTATGGCGGCTGTGCGTGGGACGTCTTCGGGCGTGCCGGTTTCCTTGATTTCCCGGTTTACCAACCTGCGCACAGCTGCCACCCATTCGCTTGGTAACGAATTGTGGCAGCTCTTCAAATTAAGGAGCTTTGCAATGCGCAGTATGGATCCGTACAAAATTTGGCTATTACCTCAACGCGATTCCCAATCGCATAACGCCCCACCATCCACCCTCTCCCACCGCATCTCCATCATTGGAGGTGGCAAATGACCGATCAATCAGACCTCAAAACCATCGGCTTAACCCCCGCCATCTACTGCTCCGATCAACCACTCTTCCACGTCACTCACGGCGTCCCGCTCGGCGATGCGTTATCGATGGCTTCTGATTTTCTGTTCCTCGCCAAGAAGCTGACCGAAGATGCTGCCTACGCCAGGGACACCGACCGTCACGCCTGGGCTGCGCATTATTTGACAGCGATGAGTAAGGCGCTGGTTGATGATGCGGTGAAGGTGCTTGCGCAGGATCGGGATTCTGCATCGACAGCTAAGCAGTCGGAGGCGGAGAAGTCTGAAGCGTAGCGGTTGAACGATGGCGGGATTGTTTTGATGCCTGTCGTTGGCTGGGATGACGCCTGGGGGAGTGAGCTGCTTGGGATTTTGGCCAAATATCAGCATTGATGTTGGCTGGGTTGACGCTATCGCGGGCAAGCCCGCTCCCACAGGGGTTGTGTGTGCTGACTGGGATTTTGGATTAGCCCCTAGGTTTTTCGGGGCTTTTTATCACTCGGTTCAGCGTGAATGTTTATAGGGCTCTTGGGTTATAGAGCAATAAATCGACGCATCTGCTCCCTGAAATCACCCACAGATCTGATGCTGTTTCTCACCCGTAATGCTTGCTATACATCCTCCATCGACAAGCCCTCAAAGCATTGAGCCAGTGCGTGAACGCCCCACGCCCCGCTCATCTAGACTTAATGGATAGTCGTAGGCAGAACCGAACACGTCGCTTTGGTGCGGATGATTCAAAGGCGGCGTGGCAAGCTGCGTGATATGCCTGAAGAGGTGCGGCAAAGACCGCGCCGGGCACAACAAGATGCCCACTCAGGGTGCCCTGGCCAACGGTCTGAAAATGCCACGAAACCGTGACGTGGCGTGAACGCCGCAGCCGACACTTTCGGACGACCGACAACCGCCTGGTTTGTCCGTGACCGTGAGGAATGCTGTATGTCTGATGAGATGTTGCACCTGCCTATGGTCAACAGCCTGCTGGAGCGCCACAAGGGTTTGCCCGGCGCATTGTTGCCGATCCTTCATGAAATTCAGGAGGGCATCGGTTATATCCCCGATGCCGCCGTTCCCGAGATTGCCCACGCCCTCAACCTGAGTCAGGCCGAGGTTCGCGGGGTGATCAGCTTCTACCATGACTTCCGTACCGCGCCTCCGGCCCGGCATATCCTGCGTCTGTGCCGGGCCGAGTCCTGCCAGAGCCGCGGCGCCGAGCAGCTCGCGGCGCAATTGCGCGACCGCCTGCAACTGGACGACCACGGCAGCAGTGCCGACGGCAACATCAGTCTGCGCCCGGTGTATTGCCTCGGCGCCTGCGCCTGCTCGCCTGCCCTGGAGCTGGATGGTCAGGTGCATGCGCGGCTCACTGCCGAACGCCTGGATGCCCTGCTCAACGCTTGCCAGGAGGACGCATGATGCCGACGCTTTATCTGCCCTGTGATTCTCTTGCCCGTGCCGTAGGCGCCGATGAGGTGGCCGTGGCCCTGACCACTCAGGCCCGGGAGCGCGGTCTGTCGTTGGACTTGCAACGCACCAGCTCGCGCGGCCTGTACTGGCTGGAACCGCTGCTGGAAATGGATAGCCCGCAAGGTCGTATCGGCTTCGGCCCGCTGACCACTGCCGATGTGCCGTCCGTGCTCGATGCGCTGCAAGGCGAGCCGTCCGCTCATCCGCTGGCCTTGGGGCTGGTGGAGGAGTTGTCTTATCTGAAGAGCCAACAACGCCTGTTGTTCGCCCGCGCCGGCATTACCCGGCCGCTGTCCCTGGAAGATTACCGGGCTCATGGCGGTTTCGAGGGCTTGACCCAGGCCATCGCTCTGGGCGGCGAGCAGACCGCGACTGCAGTGTTCGATTCGGGCCTGCGTGGCCGTGGCGGCGCGGCTTTCCCGGCCGGGATCAAATGGCGCACGGTGCGCGGCACTCAGGCTGCGCAGAAATACATCGTGTGCAACGCCGACGAAGGCGACTCCGGCACCTTCGCCGATCGCATGTTGATGGAAGGCGACCCCTTCCTGCTGATCGAAGGCATGGCCATTGCCGGCATCACCGTCGGCGCCAGCTACGGCTACATTTATGTGCGCTCGGAATATCCACAGGCCGTGGCCACCCTGCGCGAGGCGCTGGACATCGCCCGGGCCGCGGGTTACCTCGGCGCCAATGTCGGTGGCAGCGGACTGGCCTTCGACATGGAAGTGCGGGTCGGTGCCGGCGCGTACATCTGCGGTGAGGAAACCGCGCTGCTGGACTCCCTCGAGGGCAAGCGCGGGATCGTCCGCGCCAAGCCGCCGATTCCTGCGCTGCAGGGCCTGTTCGGCCTGCCGACCCTGGTGCACAACGTGCTGACGCTGGCCTCGGTGCCAATGATTATGGCCAAGGGCGCGCAGTTCTATCGCGATTACGGCATGGGCCGTTCCCTGGGCACCATGCCCTTCCAGCTGGCGGGCAATATTCGTCACGGCGGTTTGGTGGAACGGGCCTTTGGCCTGACCCTGCGCGAACTGGTGGAAGACTACGGCGGCGGGACCGCCAGTGGCCGGCCGCTGAAGGCCGCGCAGGTTGGCGGCCCTCTCGGCGCCTGGGTGCCGCCGTCGCAATTCGATACGCCGCTGGATTACGAAGCCTTCGCCGCCATCGGCGCGATGCTCGGTCACGGTGGTGTGGTGGTGGCTGATGACACGTTGGACATGGCCCACATGGCGCGCTTCGCCATGCAGTTTTGTGCCGAGGAATCCTGTGGCAAATGCACGCCGTGCCGTATCGGCTCGACCCGGGGCGTTGAGGTGATCGACCGCCTGCTGGCCGCGCCTGACCAGAGCGGTCGCGATGAACAGGCAATCATCCTCAAGGACCTGTGCGACACAATGCAATACGGTTCGCTGTGCGCGTTGGGCGGCATGACCTCCTATCCGGTCGTCAGCGCCCTCAAGCACTTCCCCGCCGACTTCGGTCTGCAAGCCTCGGAGGCCGAGCAATGATCACTGTATTCGACCCGAAAACCGATATGGATCTGGGTACCCCGGCCCGCGAAAGCCAGGTGCAAGTCACCCTGAACATCGACGGCCAAAGCATCAGCGTGCCCGAAGGCACCTCAGTGATGCGCGCTGCCGCGTTGCTGGGCACCACCATTCCCAAACTGTGCGCCACCGACAGCCTGGAAGCCTTCGGCTCCTGCCGCATGTGTCTGGTGGAGATCGACGGCATGCGCGGCTACCCCGCATCCTGCACCACGCCGGTCAGCGAAGGCATGACCGTGCACACCCAGACGCCGAAGCTCGCGACCCTGCGCCGCAACGTCATGGAGCTGTACATCTCCGATCACCCGCTGGATTGCCTGACCTGCTCGGCCAACGGCAACTGCGAGCTGCAAACCGTCGCCGGCCAGGTCGGCCTGCGGGAAGTGCGTTACGGCTATGAGGGCGAGAACCATCTGGACGACGTGAAGGACACGTCCAACCCGTACTTCGACTACGACCCAAGCAAGTGCATCGTCTGCAACCGCTGCGTGCGCGCCTGCGAAGAAACCCAGGGTACGTTTGCCCTGACCATTACCGGGCGCGGATTCGAATCCCGGGTCGCGGCCGCCGGTGGCGAGGACTTCCTCGACTCGGAATGCGTGTCCTGCGGTGCCTGTGTGCAAGCCTGCCCGACCGCGACGCTGATGGAAAAAAGTGTGGTTGAACTGGGTCAACCCGAACACAGTGTGATCACCACCTGCGCCTATTGCGGTGTGGGCTGTTCGTTCCGCGCCGAGATGAAAGGCGACCAGCTGGTGCGCATGGTTCCGGACAAGAACGGCCAGGCCAACCACGGCCACTCCTGCGTCAAGGGGCGCTTTGCCTGGGGCTACGCGACTCACCCGGATCGTATCACCAAACCGATGATCCGCAAGTCCATTAACGACCCTTGGCAGGAAGTCAGCTGGGATGAAGCGGTGACTTACGCCGCCAGCGAATTCCGCCGATTGCAGCAAAAATACGGCCGCGATTCCATTGGTGGCATCACCTCCAGCCGCTGCACCAACGAAGAAACCTATCTGGTGCAGAAACTGGTGCGTGCGGCCTTCGGCAACAACAACGTCGACACCTGTGCGCGTGTCTGCCACTCACCGACCGGCTACGGCCTGAAACAAACCCTGGGCGAGTCCGCCGGCACACAGAGTTTCGACTCGGTGATGCAGGCTGACGTGATCCTGGTGATGGGCGCCAACCCCAGCGACGCTCACCCGGTGTTCGCCTCCCAGCTCAAGCGCCGTCTGCGTGAAGGCGCGCGACTGATCGTCATCGACCCACGCCGTATTGACCTGGTGGACACGGTGCATGCCCGCGCCGAACTGCACCTGGCCCTGCGTCCGGGCACCAACGTCGCCATGCTCAACGCTCTGGCCCACGTCATCGTCACCGAAGGCTTGCTCAACCAGGCCTTTATCGACGCCCGTTGCGAGGGCAACGATTTCGCCCACTGGAAAGAGTTCGTCAGCCGAGCGGAAAACTCGCCGGAAGCCCTTGGCCCTGTCTGCGGCGTAGAACCTGCCGATATCCGTGCCGCTGCGCGCTTGTATGCCACCGGCGGTAACGCGGCGATCTACTACGGCTTGGGCGTCACCGAGCACAGCCAGGGCAGTACCGCGGTCATGGGCATTGCCAACCTGGCCATGGCCACCGGCAACATCGGTCGCGAAGGCGTGGGCGTGAACCCGTTGCGTGGACAGAACAACGTTCAGGGCTCCTGCGACATGGGCTCCTTCCCTCACGAACTGCCCGGTTACCGTCACGTCTCCAACGAGGTGGTACGGACGCAGTTCGAACAGGCCTGGAACGTCACCCTGCAACCCGATCCGGGCCTGCGCATTCCCAACATGTTCGAGTCAGCACTGGCCGGCAGCTTCAAGGGCCTGTACTGCCAGGGCGAAGACATCGCCCAGAGCGACCCCAACACCCAACACGTCACCGCGGCGCTGTCGGCCATGGAATGCATCGTGGTGCAGGACATTTTCCTCAACGAAACCGCCAAGTTCGCCCATGTGTTCCTGCCGGGCGCCTCGTTCCTGGAAAAAGACGGCACCTTCACCAACGCCGAACGGCGCATCTCCCGGGTACGCAAGGTCATGGAGCCTCTGGGCGGCAAGGCCGACTGGGAAGGCACCGTGGCTCTGGCTAACGCCCTGGGCTATCCGATGAACTACAAGCATCCGTCGGAAATCATGGATGAAATCGCCAGCCTGACGCCGACCTTCACCAACGTCAGCTACGCCGCACTGGATAGTCACGGCAGCCTGCAATGGCCATGCAACGCCGCGGCACCGGACGGCACGCCAACCATGCACATTGAGGAATTCGTGCGTGGCAAGGGGCGCTTCATGCTCACCGGCTACGTGCCGACCGAGGAGAAGGTCAACAGTCGCTATCCGCTGCTACTGACCACCGGGCGCATCCTCAGCCAGTACAACGTCGGCGCCCAGACCCGGCGTACTGAAAACGTCGCTTGGCACGATGAGGACCGCCTGGAAATCCACCCGACCGACGCCGAGAGCCGTGGCATCAACGAAGGTGACTGGGTCGGCATCGGCAGCCGCGCCGGCCAGACCGTACTGCGGGCACGAGTCACCGAGCGGGTTGCCCCAGGCGTGGTGTACACCACCTTCCACTTCCCTGAGTCGGGCGCCAACGTCATCACCACCGACAACTCCGACTGGGCTACCAACTGTCCGGAGTACAAGGTCACTGCCGTGGAGGTCAGCCGCGTCTATCACCCTTCCGAGTGGCAAAAACGCTATCAGGCATTCAGCGACGAACAACAACGCCTGCTCAACGAACGTCGCCATGAACGTAGCGCCGGGACAAAAGCCGAGGTACGCCGATGAGTACGGACAACCTGATCAAGATGGTCAACCAGATCGCCCAATACTTTGCCAGCGAACCGGATCAGCAACAGGCCGTGCTCGGCGTGCGCAATCATCTGCAGATGTACTGGACGCCCGGCATGCGCAAGGAGTTGCTGGCCTGGCAGACGGCGCATCAGGGGGCAGACTTGCACCCGCTGGCGCAGGCGGCGGTTAGTGGGGCGGGCTGGGAGGCTTAGGTTTACAGATCCCTTGGCCTGTTGAGACGGGCCAAGGGAGCGTTCCAGCGTTTTTAACGTCGACCCTTTATTCAATGAGTGACAGAGCCAAACGCAGCCAAAATCCACATCAATCAGCAACATCCTTCGGCATAACCCCATCGGTTTGATATCGTGTTGCCATCGCCTCATCTCATCAAAGATGAGCAATGGCGGTTTCAGGGTTATTGCGAACAAGGAAAAGGATTGAATGCTGCTAATTGGCGTATTGGTGTTCCTCGCTGCGACAGTGGGGATGTGGGTTTGGGTGGTGAAAAACCGCGGAGCTGTGAATCTATGGCTCGCCAACCTGGCAGGTGCCGTGGGTAGCTTTATTGTCGGGATAGCGGTGCTGGTTCTGTTCAATAGATGGCTTGCCCCCGGAGAAGCCTCCTCAGCACGGATCGTTTTATACGTACTCTATACGCTGATGGCGGTTATGGGCGCCTTCGTCGGCACATGGCTCTTGGTGATGGCCAGACTGAAGCAGTCTGAATACCCCGCCTTCCGTCATTTGATTGCCGGGACGTGTAGTCTGTTGGCGGCAGCGATCACTTTGGTAGTGTGGTCAGTAATCCTCCTCCCCAGCAAATGAGTATCTCCCCAGGCAATTGCTGAACCTCAGCCTGGGCCTGCATGATCATCGCCGGCGAGAGTCCTTGCCCGTCGGCGTGAAACTTCCAGAAGTCAGGCTCGCACGTAGACCCAGGCACTGATGCCGGACTTGAGGGTCACTCTGACGCGTTTGTAGTCCGCTACCTCGTATTCGTCGGCCGCGACCAGCTCTTGGGCCGTGATCTCGAAAACAGTGCCGGCGATCTCGTCCGACAGGTCGCCACTCTCCTGCACGATCGGATGATGGCTTTTCCCACTCGCCGCCAACACCGCCGGATCGGTTATCTCGACCAGGTTCTGCTTGTAACCTGGCAGGCTGTCCAGGCGCCCTTTCAACTCGCGCCCGAAGGTGGACAGCTGAACGGCCCGGTCCTGCAAAGTACCGTAAGAGAACAGCAGAACCGGTTGCTCTGTTTGGTTTGGCATGAGGTTTCCTTGATCAGATAAGCAAGTCTTCGTAGAACGCTCCGAAAGGGCGCTCAGGGTGGGCGATCTGGATTTCCAGAATCCACAGGCCGGTCGTCGGGCACTTGTCTAAATCCCCGAGGTCGCCACCACGGTGAATCGCATGAGGGAAATCGCTGACTCTGTGGCCTTTGATGTTGAGGTTGAGCTTCCACCCCATGGCTTGCGCCTGGTCAGCCGCATAGCGGTAAAGCTCCATGCCGGAAACCTGCTCACTACGCCAAAAGCCTTCGACCCGATTGAAAAGCTCCCGGGAGGCCGCGGCACAGGCGATCATTTCCGGGTCGGAACCGGTGGTGAAAGTCGCCCCTGCATCACCTTCGTGCTCTTGCCAGACCGCGCCCATGTCGACGAAGAAAATATCTTCGTCACCCAGCACAGGATCGCCATCGGAGCGCTGTTTGAACGTCTTGAGCGTATTGGCGCCAAAGCGGATCAGCAGCGGGTGCCAGATGCGATCCATGCCAAGTTCCGACAGAACCTGTTTACCCAGTAACTGGACTTCGGACTCGCGCATGCCGGGAGAAACAACCCGGGCAATCTGTTCGATGGCCTTCCAGGTCATCTGCTGCGCATGGCGCATCGTTTCCAACGTGTAATGCTCGCCTACTGCTTCTTTACCGCTCAGGGCCGCTGTCATCGATCATTCCTTTTGTACGAATTCTCGCTATATATTTTCATATACTGCGATATTCGATAAAAAAGATATAGCCATGATCCAGGCTGAAGAAACTTTCCTGCGGACAAAACAAAACCCCTACCTGCATACGCAGATAGGGGTTTCGGAATTTAATCTTGACGATGACCTACTCTCACATGGGGAAACCCCACACTACCATCGGCGATGCATCGTTTCACTTCTGAGTTCGGGATGGGATCAGGTGGTTCCAATGCTCTATGGTCGTCAAGAAATTCGGGTACCGAACCGTCTTTCGACGCTTCAGCAAATTGGGTATGCGATAGTTTGTGCGGCTTTTTGTGAATGGTTGCGAACTTTCGGTTCATTGCGTCTTCACACACCGCAATCTGGCCTCTTTCGAGTTCACAAATTGCTTGGGTGTTATATGGTCAAGCCTCACGGGCAATTAGTATTGGTTAGCTCAACGCCTCACAGCGCTTACACACCCAACCTATCAACGTCGTAGTCTTCGACGGCCCTTCAGGGGACTCAAGGTCCCAGTGAGATCTCATCTTGAGGCTAGTTTCCCGCTTAGATGCTTTCAGCGGTTATCTATTCCGAACATAGCTACCCGGCAATGCCACTGGCGTGACAACCGGAACACCAGAGGTTCGTCCACTCCGGTCCTCTCGTACTAGGAGCAGCCCCTCTCAAATCTCAAACGTCCACGGCAGATAGGGACCGAACTGTCTCACGACGTTCTAAACCCAGCTCGCGTACCACTTTAAATGGCGAACAGCCATACCCTTGGGACCGGCTTCAGCCCCAGGATGTGATGAGCCGACATCGAGGTGCCAAACACCGCCGTCGATATGAACTCTTGGGCGGTATCAGCCTGTTATCCCCGGAGTACCTTTTATCCGTTGAGCGATGGCCCTTCCATACAGAACCACCGGATCACTAAGACCTACTTTCGTACCTGCTCGACGTGTCTGTCTCGCAGTCAAGCGCGCTTTTGCCTTTATACTCTACGACCGATTTCCGACCGGTCTGAGCGCACCTTCGTACTCCTCCGTTACTCTTTAGGAGGAGACCGCCCCAGTCAAACTACCCACCATACACTGTCCTCGATCCGGATAACGGACCTGAGTTAGAACCTCAAAGTTGCCAGGGTGGTATTTCAAGGATGGCTCCACGCAGACTGGCGTCCACGCTTCAAAGCCTCCCACCTATCCTACACAAGCAAATTCAAAGTCCAGTGCAAAGCTATAGTAAAGGTTCACGGGGTCTTTCCGTCTAGCCGCGGATACACTGCATCTTCACAGCGATTTCAATTTCACTGAGTCTCGGGTGGAGACAGCGCCGCCATCGTTACGCCATTCGTGCAGGTCGGAACTTACCCGACAAGGAATTTCGCTACCTTAGGACCGTTATAGTTACGGCCGCCGTTTACCGGGGCTTCGATCAAGAGCTTCGCGTTAGCTAACCCCATCAATTAACCTTCCGGCACCGGGCAGGCGTCACACCCTATACGTCCACTTTCGTGTTTGCAGAGTGCTGTGTTTTTAATAAACAGTCGCAGCGGCCTGGTATCTTCGACCGGCGTGGGCTTACGCAGCAAGTGCTTCACCCTCACCGGCGCACCTTCTCCCGAAGTTACGGTGCCATTTTGCCTAGTTCCTTCACCCGAGTTCTCTCAAGCGCCTTGGTATTCTCTACCCAACCACCTGTGTCGGTTTGGGGTACGGTTCCTGGTTACCTGAAGCTTAGAAGCTTTTCTTGGAAGCATGGCATCAACCACTTCGTGTTCTAAAAGAACACTCGTCATCAGCTCTCGGCCTTAAGATCCCGGATTTACCTAAGATCTCAGCCTACCACCTTAAACTTGGACAACCAACGCCAAGCTGGCCTAGCCTTCTCCGTCCCTCCATCGCAATAACCAGAAGTACAGGAATATTAACCTGTTTTCCATCGACTACGCTTTTCAGCCTCGCCTTAGGGACCGACTAACCCTGCGTCGATTAACGTTGCGCAGGAAACCTTGGTCTTTCGGCGTGGGTGTTTTTCACACCCATTGTCGTTACTCATGTCAGCATTCGCACTTCTGATACCTCCAGCAAGCTTCTCAACTCACCTTCACAGGCTTACAGAACGCTCCTCTACCGCATCACCTAAGTGATACCCGTAGCTTCGGTGTATGGTTTGAGCCCCGTTACATCTTCCGCGCAGGCCGACTCGACTAGTGAGCTATTACGCTTTCTTTAAAGGGTGGCTGCTTCTAAGCCAACCTCCTAGCTGTCTAAGCCTTCCCACATCGTTTCCCACTTAACCATAACTTTGGGACCTTAGCTGACGGTCTGGGTTGTTTCCCTTTTCACGACGGACGTTAGCACCCGCCGTGTGTCTCCCATGCTCGGCACTTGTAGGTATTCGGAGTTTGCATCGGTTTGGTAAGTCGGGATGACCCCCTAGCCGAAACAGTGCTCTACCCCCTACAGTGATACATGAGGCGCTACCTAAATAGCTTTCGAGGAGAACCAGCTATCTCCGAGCTTGATTAGCCTTTCACTCCGATCCACAGGTCATCCGCTAACTTTTCAACGGTAGTCGGTTCGGTCCTCCAGTCAGTGTTACCTAACCTTCAACCTGCCCATGGATAGATCGCCCGGTTTCGGGTCTATTCCCAGCGACTAGACGCCCTATTAAGACTCGCTTTCGCTACGCCTCCCCTATTCGGTTAAGCTCGCCACTGAAAATAAGTCGCTGACCCATTATACAAAAGGTACGCAGTCACCCAACAAAGTGGGCTCCCACTGCTTGTACGCATACGGTTTCAGGATCTATTTCACTCCCCTCTCCGGGGTTCTTTTCGCCTTTCCCTCACGGTACTAGTTCACTATCGGTCAGTCAGTAGTATTTAGCCTTGGAGGATGGTCCCCCCATATTCAGACAAAGTTTCTCGTGCTCCGTCCTACTCGATTTCATGACTAAGAGATTTTCGCGTACAGGGCTATCACCCACTATGGCCGCACTTTCCAGAGCGTTCCGCTAATCTCAAAGCCACTTAAGGGCTAGTCCCCGTTCGCTCGCCACTACTAAGGGAATCTCGGTTGATTTCTTTTCCTCAGGGTACTTAGATGTTTCAGTTCCCCTGGTTCGCCTCTTGCACCTATGTATTCAGTACAAGATAACCATCTTATGATGGCTGGGTTCCCCCATTCAGACATCTCCGGATCAAAGTCTGTTTGCCGACTCCCCGAAGCTTTTCGCAGGCTACCACGTCTTTCATCGCCTCTGACTGCCAAGGCATCCACCGTATGCGCTTCTTCACTTGACCATATAACCCCAAGCAATCTGGTTATACTGTGAAGACGACATTCGCCGAAAATTCGCATGCTCAATTAAGAGCAACTCACAAATTTTACCTTAGCCTGATCCGTTACCAGTGAAAGTAACGTTCAGTCTATCTTTCTATCACATACCCAAATTTTTAAAGAACGATCTAGCCAAAGACTAGAAATCAACATTCACCATCATCACGATGGAATGCTCATTTCTAAGCTTTCAACAACAGAAGCAGTAGTGGTGGAGCCAAACGGGATCGAACCGTTGACCTCCTGCGTGCAAGGCAGGCGCTCTCCCAGCTGAGCTATGGCCCCGTATTTCTACAGGTATTCCCACACAAAATTGGTGGGTCTGGGCAGATTCGAACTGCCGACCTCACCCTTATCAGGGGTGCGCTCTAACCAACTGAGCTACAGACCCAATTTCGAGCTACTAAGGCCGACCTCACCCTGCTCTTTACCACACAGCATGGGGTGCGCTCTAACCAACACAGCTACAACCTGATACAGGCTGCTTCATATCGTCTTCTTCAATGAATCAAGCAATTCGTGTGGGAACTTATGGAGCAGCTGATGTCGTCGATTAAGGA
>NZ_CP087193.1:117500-1080000 GCF_024749225.1 Pseudomonas sp. B21-019 | reverse complement strand
CGCAAGCAAGCGTCCTGCTCTATTAATGATGAGCGGCGATCAGGTGTATGCAGATGATGTCGCGGGGCCGATGTTGCGTGCGATTCATGCCTTGATCGAACATCTGGGGTTGTTCGACGAACACCTCGACGGCGCAGTAGTCAGCGACAGCGCCAGACTCTACGAACATCCGGCCAGTTACTACCATCGTGCGGATTTGTTACCGGCGCTTGAGAGCAACGAAACCCTGCGCGAGCGATTTTTCGGTGGGGTGAGTAAGCCGATTTTCACCAGCAGCAGCGCCGACAATCATTTGGTGACCTTCGCCGAAGTCATGGCCATGTACCTGCTGGTGTGGTCGCCAACGCCCTGGACGTTGATCGCGCCGCAACCACCGACACTGACGCCCGAACGACGCAAGCGTTATGCCCTGGAGCAGACGCGCATCGATGGGTTCAAGGCGGGGCTGGGTGGCGTCGCGCGAGCGATGGCGCATTTGCCATGCCTGATGATTTTCGATGACCACGATATTACCGATGACTGGAATCTTTCTGCGCAATGGGAGGAAACGGCCTACAACCATCCGTTCTCCAAGCGCATCATCGGCAACGCGCTGCTTGCTTATATGTTGTGTCAGGGTTGGGGTAACAACCCGGATGCGTTTGGCAGCGTACTGGAAAAAGCCCGGTTATTGAGCGTCACGGGGCAAGACCATCACCTCGACAGCGAGGTCCAGGACGAATTGATCGATGAACTGCTGAGTTTTCAGCAGTGGCATTACGTGCTGCCCACCCGCCCGGCGCTGGTGGTGCTCGACACCCGCACCCGGCGCTGGCGCAGCGAGATGAACCTCAAGCAGCCGTCAGGCCTGCTGGATTGGGAAGCGCTCAGTGAGCTGCAACAGGATTTGCTCGATCATCCTTCGGCGATCATCGTTTCACCGGCGCCGATCTTCGGCGTCAAACTGATCGAAACGGTGCAGCGAGTGTTCAGCTGGTGCGGTTATCCACTGCTGGTGGACGCCGAAAACTGGATGGCTCATCGCGGCGCGGCGCAGGTGATCCTGAATATTTTCCGACACTCCCGCACACCCGGTAACTACGTGGTGCTGTCCGGTGATGTGCACTATTCCTTCGTCTATGAAGTATTGATCCGACACCGCAAGGCCGGTCCGCGTATCTGGCAGATCACCAGCAGCGGCATCAAAAACGAATTCCCACCCGCCCTGCTCGAATGGTTCGACCGCCTCAACCGTTGGCTCTACTCGCCCCGCTCCCCCCTTAACTGGCTGACCAAACGCCGACGCATGCGCATTGTTCCGCACATTCCCGAACACGCCGAAGCTGGGGAACGGCTGTGGAACTCGGCAGGAATTGGCCAAGTGTTCTTCAATGAAAAGGGCCAGCCACAGGAAATTTATCAATTCAATGCAGATGGATCGCCGAAGACGCGAATGATTGCGCCAGAAATGTCCGAAACAGCCGACTGACTTTGCACGAACGACCATGAGCAATCATTACCCGGCGACCCTAAACCTCACTCGAACCCTGATCATCGGCAACTCCGGCTCGGGCAAGAGCTGGCTGGCCAAACGACTGGCCGAGCATCTGCAAGTGCCTTGGACCGATCTCGACCTGATTCACTGGGTATCCGATGAACACAGCATCGCCCGTCCCCGCAACGAAGCACTGGGAATGGCGCGGGTGGCGGCGAGTGAAGAGCGCTGGGTTATCGAGGGTGTTTACGGCTGGATGGTCAGCGAACTTCTGGAGCAGGCCACTGCGCTGATCTGGCTGTGTCTGGAGGACGAAGATTGTGTGAGCAACATTCGCCAGCGAGAAGCGACGCGGGACGAGAAGGAAGAGTTGATGATTGCGTTACTCGATTGGGCCGGTAGCTACCGTACTCGCGAAGACTCCAGTGGGTTTGCCGCGCATCAGCGTTTGTTTGAAGGGTTTAGCGGTTCGAAACGCCAACTGATGAATCAGGCTGAAGTCTCGGCTTTCGTCAGTGCGGTGCAACCAACCGACTGATCGTCCCTGCCGTTTTCTGCGTGCGAATCGGACTCCTACATTGGACACGACTAGCTGGCGAGATTGTCAGAATGGGATTACATCGTTCGCAGAAACGTCTTGAAGAAGCTTCAGCGATACTTTAACCCAAGCGTGGATATGTCGTCTGCGTAATGACCACTCGTAGGTGTCGCCTTGTCATCATGTACTCATTTCTGTACGTTCTTTGCATTGAGCGAGGACTACAACATGCAAACCATCAACTACACCACCGCACGTGCACATCTGGCCGAAACCATGGATCGGGTCAACGAAGACCGTGCCCCATTGCTGGTTACCCGCCAGAAAGGCGAACCTGTGGTGATGATGTCTCTGGCGGAGTACAACGCTCTCGAAGAGACAGCCTATCTGCTCCGTTCTCCAGCCAATGCCGAGCGGCTGATCAAATCAATCGGTAACCTGCGAGCAGGGAAGACCAAAGTCAGGCAACTTATCGAAGAATGAATATCGAGTTCACTCCTGAAGGCTGGGACGACTATTTGTGGTTTCAGCAAAACGATAAGGCCGGGCTCAAACGAATCAACCTACTGATCAAGGCGATCCTGCGTGAGCCCTTCGAAGGTTTGGGGAAACCTGAACCGCTCAAACACAACCTGAGCGGCCTCTGGTCACGCCGAATCACCTCCGAGCATCGTCTGGTTTATGCAATCGAGAATGGTGAGGTGCGCATCGTGCTTTGCAGGTATCACTACTGAGCACATTCAGGCCGCTTTCACCGCCCGCCCCACTCCTCTGACAATCATTTCCACTTCCCGCTCATCGATCGTCAGCGGTGGCAGCAGGCGAATGGTCTTGCCCCGTGTCACGTTGATCAGCAAACCGTGATCCCGTGCGGCGATCAGGGTCAGGTCGCGGATTGGTTGGGCGAGTTCGATGCCGACCATCAAGCCCTGGCCGCGGATCGCCAGGACGTTCGGGTCGTCGGCCAGTTCGACGCGCAATCTGGCAAGCAGGCGTTCGCCCTGAAGTCTGGCGTTTTCCAGCAGGCCTTGTTCCTCGATGATCTCCAGCACGGTGCAACCCACCCGACACGCCAGCGGATTGCCGCCGAATGTACTGCCGTGGCTGCCGGGTGTGAACAAATCTGCGGCTCTGCCCCGGGCCAGGCAGGCACCGATGGGCACTCCGTTACCCAGGCCTTTGGCTAAGGTCATGACGTCCGGGATGATGCCTTCGTGCTGGAACGCAAACCACTGGCCGGTACGGCCGATGCCGGTCTGGATTTCGTCGAGCATCATTAACCAGGCGCGCCGGTCACAGAGCTCGCGCACCGCTTTGAGATAACCGGGCGGCGCCACTTGCACACCACTTTCGCCCTGAATCGGCTCCATCAGAATCGCCACAATGCGTGGGCCGTGGGCTTTCTGCGCCTTCTCCAGGGCAGCAAGGTCGCCGAATGGCACTTTAATGAAGTCCCCCGGCAACTTGTTATACCCCAGGCGCACCGCCGGGCCGTCACTGGCCGACAAGGTGCCGAGGGTCCGGCCGTGGAAAGCGTTCTCCATGACCACTATCAGCGGCTGCTCGATGCCTTTGTGCCAGCCGTAAAGCCGCGCCAGTTTCAGCGCGGTTTCGTTGGCTTCGGCACCGGAGTTATTGAAGAACGCCCGCTCCATGCCCGATAGCCGAACCAGTTTCTGCGCCAGCCGCTGTTGCCAGTCGATGCTGTACAGGTTGGAAGTATGCAACAGCAACCCGGCCTGTTCGCTGATGGCCGACACGATTCGCGGGTGGGAATGGCCGACGTTGGTCACCGCCACACCCGCCACCGCGTCCAGGTATTCACGACCGGCCTGATCCCACAGGCGCGTGCCCAGGCCTTTGCTGAAACTCAGGGCCAGTGGTTGGTAAGTGCTCATCAGGCAGGTGGCGGTCATGACATCAAGCTCCATCAATGGTCGGTGTTTTTGCAGTATGGTTAGCCACCTGAGCTGGATAAACATTGCAACACTTCAATCATTTTAAAGCTGGGCTTGATAATGGATTTATTCCAGGCAATGACGGTTTACGTAAGAGTGGTGGAAGCCGGCAGCATGACCGCCGCCGCTTTGCAATGCGAAATGTCCACGACCATGGTCGGTAATCACCTGCGGGCTCTGGAGCAACGCCTGGGTGTGCGCTTGCTCAACCGTACGACACGGCGTCAGCGTTTGACGGAATTCGGCACGGCGTACTATCAGCGGTGTCTCGAAGTGCTGGGGCTGGTGGCTGATTCCGAACGCCTGGCCGAACAAACCCTCGATGAGCCGAGCGGCACTCTGCGCATCACCGCACCGCTGACCTTCGGCACAGAACGGCTCGCGCCGGCCCTGAGCGAATTCACCCTGCGCTGTCCGCAAGTCAAACTCGACGTCGTTTTGACCAACCAGCGCCTGGACTTGCTCGACAACGGTTTCGACGTGGCGATTCGTCTGGGCACGACCGAACTGTCCAACATGATTTCTCGCCCGCTCATCGACTACACGATGACCCTGTGCGCATCGAAGGATTATCTGGAGCGTCGAGGCACACCGGAGAAACCCGCCGACCTGCAACACCATGACTGTTTGGCCTTCGCCTACCCGGCCGGAGATGACTGGCACTCGGTAGCCAAACAATGGCGCCTGAAGGGGCCCGAAGGTGAAGTCATGGTGGCGGTCAGCGGGCCGATGTTGATCAACAGCTCGGCGGGGCTGCATCAAGCAGCGCGAACCGGCATGGGCATCGTGATGGTGCCCGATGCGCTGGTGGAGCAAGACCTTCGGGACGGAAAACTGGTGGCCTTGATGCAGGACTACCAACTGCCAAGTCGGCCGATGAACCTGGTGTATGCCCAGGACCGCTACCGTTTGCCGAAATTGCGCAGCTTCGTTGACTTTGCACTGCAGTGGTGGGGCAAGCACTAGCCGGGGCAATACGCCATGAACTAATCTCCTCGACTGACGAGTCACGTTAATATCAGGACGGCAGGGAGACCGATGATGGGTGAGGCATCGAAAATCGAGCCGTTGAAGTTCGATCTGTCAGATTTTAACGAAGACATGCTGCACACCATTCTGGAACTGGTCAGCGATGGTATCTGGGACTGGAACGCCAACACCGGGTTCGTCTATCGCAACCCCGGGTGGTACGAGATGCTCGGCTATACGCCTCATTCCCTGGATAACAATGTGTTGACCTGGGAAAACGTGATCCACCCCGACGACTATTCGCGGGTCATGGCGTTGTTTGATGACTACCTGGATCAGCGCGCTCCCGGTTATCAGGCCGAGTATCGCTGCCGCATGCGCGATGGCACTTACACCTGGATCGAGGATCGCGGCTACGTGCTGGCACGTAATGCCGACGGCTCGGTGGCGCGAATGATCGGCGCGCACCGCAGCATCGAAGACAAGAAACGCCTGATCGAAGAAATGGAGCGGCGTAATCAATCCCTGGAAGCCATCGTCAAGGAACGCACTCGGGAGTTGTCCCGGGTCAATCAGCAGTTACAGACTCAACTCGAAGAAAATCGCAAATTGGCAGAAACCGATGTGCTGACCGGCATCGCCAATCGCTATCGACTGGAGAAAACCCTGCCCAAGGAATGCGACCGCGCCCAACGCTTCCGCGAACCCCTGTCGCTGATCGCCATGGACCTCGATGACTTCAAAAACATCAACGATCACTACGGTCACGCCCTGGGAGATGCAGCGTTGGTGCAAGTGATCGAGAGTGTGAAGCACTGCGTGCGCAAAGGCGATCTGTTGGCGCGCTGGGGCGGTGACGAATTCATCCTGATTTTGCCCAATACCTTGTTGGCCGACGCCAGGTCACTCGCTGAAAGAATCCGTCATGGCCTGGCGAGCCTGCTGCCGGTCGGGGACTATCAAGTGACCATGAGTTTTGGCGTGGTGCAGCGCTTTGAAGAAGAACAACAGACCGGGTTGCTGGCCAGGGCCGATCAGGCGTTGTATCGGTCGAAAATCGCGGGCAAGAACCTGATTTCTGGGTGAGGCGACTCCGTCCTGTCAGCCGCCCTGCATGCCCGCTTTCACCAATACTGGTTTTTCCTGATACCGATCCGGATATAGCTGCTTCAACTGCGACACTTTCGGCAGGTCATTGATCACGATGTAGGGGTACGTCGGGTGCTCGGTCAGAAAATCCTGATGTTCCTCCTCCGCCGGGTAGAAACCGTTGTAGCTTTCCAGCTTGGTGACAATCGGTTTGTTGAACGAATGGGCAGCACCGAGCTGGGTGATGTAGGCCTGGGCGACGCGTTGCTGTTCGGTGCTTTTCGGGAATAGCGCCGACCGATACTGAGTGCCTCGGTCCGGGCCCTGGCGGTTGAGTTCGGTGGGGTTGTGGGCCACCGAGAAATAGATCTGCAACAGGGTTCCGTAACTGACCTGAGCAGGATCGAAGGTCACTTCGACAGCCTCCGCATGGCCGGTGTCACCCTCGCTGACCCGTTCGTATTGAGCGGTATTGGCTGCGCCACCGGCATAACCGGAAACCGCATTTTTCACCCCTTTGACATGCTGAAACACGCCTTGGACGCCCCAGAAGCAACCGCCGGCAAAAACCGCCGTTTCGCTGTGCGCCTGGGTGGTTTCGTCAAGCGTCGGCGCCGGGATGACGACCGCCTCTTCGGCGCCTGCGAACGAGAATGCAGAGCACTGACCGATAACGCTGGCGGCGGCCAAACCCAGAAATGTGCGACGCCAGTTGAATGGGGTTTTCATGGGCTGTCTCCTGAATGAATGGGGGCTATCAACCAAAGGTAAACGCATACGCCGACACACCCGGATCGAGAAACTCGATGCTGAAAGTCCGGTCCTTTACGCCTGTGGTCTGGCGTACCAGTTGATACAACCGCTGCTCGGTGACGCTGCCGCGGCCATCAGGCGCGACGTCGATACCGTGGGCATCACCTGGGGGCTTGCCGTCGATCAACACTTTGAAACGCACCGGTTTGCCGTCAGCACCGGGGCCCAACACCAAGTGCAAGTCGCGAGCGTGAAAGCGATAGACGATACGACTGGCCGCAGCGTTTGAAACGGCCCGCTCCGGACCGACAGCCCATTGACCATCCAGGCTCCAGTCATTGAGGGCCAGTTGTGACGGTGGCTTATAGGCAGTCGCCTTATCCGGCACCAGGCTGGTTTCAGAGGCGAAATGCTCCATCCGCCGGTAGCCGACATAGGTTTCGGGGGATTGCACTTCATTCATGTCCGGGGCGAGTTGAACACCCTGGGCGTTGGCATTGATCAGCCCCTGCGCGACTTTCGCAGCTCCCGCCTCACGTAATAGTTGCTGAATCACTTGCTCGGATTCGGCGTACTTGCCTTCACCAAAATGGTGATAACGAATGCGTCCCTGAGCATCGGCAAAGTAATGGGCCGGCCAGTATTCGTTGTTGAAAGCACGCCAGATCTTGTAGTCATTATCAATGGCCACCGGGTAGGTGATGCCCAGGTCCTTCATGGCTTTGGTGACATTGCCTACATCCCGCTCGAAGGCAAACTCGGGCGCATGGACACCGATCACCACCAAACCCTGATCGCGATACTTCTCGGCCCAGGCCTTCACATACGGCAGGGTGCGCAGGCAGTTGATGCAGGAGTAAGTCCAGAAATCCACCAGCACGACCTTGCCCTTCAACGCCTGAGCGGTGAGTGGGGGCGAGTTGAGCCATTGCACGGCGCCGTCCAGGGATGGAAGGCTGCCCTCAATCGGCAGCGCGTTCGGCGCCTTCGCGGTCACTTTCATCGCATCGCCAGCGGCCATCATGCTGCCGGCGGGTTGATCGCCGGCCCGTGGAATCTGCGCCATCATTGTCCCGCTGTTGGCCGGTGTCTTACTGGCCAATCGGTTAACCAGCACCTGCTCGATGCCGCCGGTGGACGCCGTAGAAACCCGCGCCAGAATCCCGGTATCCAGCCCAAGGGCAATCGCCACCACACCAACCAGCATCGCGACGCCCAGGCCACGACGTAGCCACTCGCCAGCGCCTATCGAGCGCTTCATTGCGGCGAAGACCTTACCGCCCAGCAGCAGTGCCGCAGCGAGAGAAGTGGCGGCGCCGGCCGCGTAAGCCAATAACAACAGGGTGGTCGCGATGCTTGCCCCTTGCAGCGCCGCACCGGTCAGCAGCAAACCCAGAATCGGTCCGGCGCAGGGTGCCCAGAGCAGGCCCGTGGCGACGCCGATCAGGAATGAAGCGCCGGGACGCGGCCGGGAATCTACGCCCGCGGCTTGCGACAGCCGACCGCCGGCCGCCACCAATGGACGCGTCAGGCGTTCGGCCAGCTGCGGCAGCAACAGCGTCAACCCGAACAGTGCAACGAACAGCAACGCGAGCCAGCGACCGTATTGATTGACTTGCACCACCCAACCGCCGCCCACCGCCGCCAACGAGGCGACGAGCGCGAAGGTCAGCGCCATCCCCGCCAGCAGCGGCAAGCCACTTTTAATAAACGGCTGCCCGGTACGAGCGAAGACAAAGGGCAATACCGGCAGAATGCACGGGCTGACAATCGTCAGCACACCACCGAGATAAGCGAGGACCAGAAGCCACATATCGTCGACCTGCATGAAGTGAGTGAAAGGAAGTGTCCATGGATCACGCCTGTGGCTTGAAGGTCAGCGCCAGGCCGTTCATGCAGTAGCGCAGACCGGTGGGCTTTGGCCCATCCTCGAAGACATGCCCCAGATGACCGCCGCAACGACGACAGTGCACCTCTTCGCGCAATACACCGAAGGAGCGGTCCTGTCGGGTGGCCACCGCGTTGTCCAGGGGGGCCCAGAAACTCGGCCAGCCAGTACGACTGTCGAACTTGGTGTCGGAAGAAAACAACGGCAGATCACAACCGGCGCAGGCAAAAACGCCTTTGCGGTGCTCGTTGTTCAGCGGGCTGCTGTAGGCCCGTTCGGTGCCCTCTTCGCGCAGTATTTCGTACTGCTCGGCGCTGAGCCGGGCACGCCATTCGCTGTCGCTGTGGGTCACCTCGAAAACCTCCTGCGCGCGGGCTTCATCGACCAGCGCAACGCTTGTGGAAAATTTTGGCAATACACCGATCACCAGGGCTGCAGCCCCCAGCCCGCCGCTCGCTACAAGAAACTGTCGCCGTGAAAACATGGCCTTCTCCAAAATTCCAGGTGCCTTGCATGGAACACAGCCTAGGCTTGAGTTGATCGCCAAATCCTCACGAGGAGTTAAATAATTCGTGATAACTCAACCTCAGGAAAACCCGCACAATGTGTTCATTGCGTCACAAAGGATTGAGCTCCATGGAACAGACCAAACGCGTCCTGGTGGTCGAGGACGACCTGCACATCGCCGACCTTATCTGCCTGCATCTGCGCGATGAGCAGTTCGAGGTAGTGCACTGCGCCGACGGCGACGAGGGCATGCGTCTGTTGCAGCAAGGAAGCTGGGACGCACTGATCCTCGACCTGATGCTGCCCGGCGTCGATGGCCTGGAAATCTGCCGCCGCGCCCGGGCCATGGCCCGTTACACACCGATCATCATCACCAGTGCGCGCTCCAGCGAAGTACATCGGATTCTGGGACTGGAGCTGGGCGCCGACGATTACCTGGCCAAACCCTTTTCCATGCTCGAGCTGGTGGCACGGGTCAAGGCGCTGCTGCGACGGGTCGACGCCATGGCTCGCAATCTGAAAATGGATGCTGGCAGTCTGATCAGCGATGGCCTGTCCATCGACCCGATCACCCGTGAAGTCTCCCTCGACGGCCGGCGTCTTGACCTCACGCCACGGGAATTCGACCTGCTGTACTTCTTTGTCCGTCAGCCCGGCAAAGTCTTCTCGCGCATGGACCTGCTCAATGCGGTGTGGGGCTACAGCCACGAAGGCTATGAACACACGGTCAACACTCATATCAACCGCCTGCGGGCAAAGATCGAGGCCGATCCGGCGCAACCGGCGCGCATCCTCACGGTGTGGGGCCGTGGCTACAAATTCGCAGCAAGCGGAGAGCAGCCATGAGGCTGACCCTGACTCAACGCCTGTCCCTGGTGTTCGCCGTGCTGTTGCTGGTGTGCTGCGGCACCTCGGCATGGATGCAGGTGCGTTCCAGTCAGATGCATGAACTGGAAGTGGTGCAAGGCTTGTCGCGGGATCTGGCGCAACACATTGCCCACGACACCGTGCTGATGGACCGCAATGGCCCGATGCCCAATGCCGTGCGCGAACTGTTCAGCCAACTGATGCTGGTCAATCCCAGTGTAGAAGTCTATCTGCTGGATACCGGGGGCCGAATTGTCGGCAGCGCCGCGCCCGAGGGGCGGATACGCCGGGAGCAGGTCGATCTGGCGCCGATCCAGCGGTTGCTCAAAGGCGAGGCATTGCCGATTCTCGGCGACGATCCGCGCAGCGTCGACGGTCGCAAGGTGTTCAGCGCCGCGCCTTTGCGGGTCAACGGTCAGCCGGCCGGTTATCTATATGTGGTGTTGCTCAGCGAAGCGCATGACCGCTTCGCCGAACGCGGTGCCACCAGCGCCGCGCTCAATACCGCATTGTTGTCCATTGGGCTGGTGGCGTTGCTGTGCCTGATTGCCGGCCTCACGGCATTTGCCCTGATCACCCGGCCATTGCGTCGTTTGACCGAGAAAGTCAGTCAGTTTGATATCAACGGTGTTCCGACCGCTTCGCCCGAACCTGAGCCGGAGCCGATAGAAAAGGCCGCCAGCCATGATGAGATAGCCGTACTCGACGCGGCCTTTCGGCAGATGCAAGCGCGCCTCGGTGAACAATGGCGCTCGCTGACCCGTCAGGATCAGGAGCGTCGCGAACTGGTGGCCAACATCTCCCACGACCTGCGCACACCGCTGGCCTCGCTGCACGGTTACCTGGAAACCCTGTCGCTCAAGGACGCCACCTTGTCCCCCGCCGATCGCCGTCGTTATCTGGAAATCGCCCTGGATCAAAGCCGCAAGGTTGGCGGCCTGGCGCAATCACTGCTGGAACTGGTGCGGCTGGAACACGGTTTCGTGCAACCGGTGCTGGAGCGTTTCTCCCTGACCGATCTGGTGCAGGACATTTTTCAGAAATTCGAACTCAGCGCCGAAGCGCGCCAGATCGAACTCAAGGCCACCTTCGCCCCCAACGTCGCCGTGGCCTGCGCCGACCTGGGGCTGATTGAGCGGGTGCTGACCAACCTGTTCGATAACGCCCTGCGCCACACCCCCCAAGGTGGAGAAATCGAACTCAGCCTCCGCCCTCAAGGGTCTTTTATCGAAGTGACCGTCAGCGACACCGGCCCCGGCATAACCCCCGAATTACGCGAAGGTCTGTTTCTGCGTCCATTCAACATTGGCGGCGCACGGCGCGATGGCGGGCTGGGATTGCGGATCGTGCACCGGATACTGCAATTGCACGGTCGCGAGATCGAGCTGATCGATGTGCCGGGACGCGGCGCGACTTTTCGCTTCTCCTTGCCGGTGGATGAGCAAACGGCGGAGCAGTGGATGACTCGTTCGATGAATATGAATTCGACGGGGAAATAGTCGATAGCATCGGCCATGGCAGCAGCTATTATCCGGACTCTTCATTCCCGGCACGGACGCTACGTAATGCTCAACACCCTGCAAAACACCCCGCTATGGGTTTATGCGATCTTTCTGCTGCTCTGTTACTACGGCGTCAAAGCCTTGTCCCCCACCCATGAAAGCAAAACGTCGTTGCTTGTCACTCCACCGCTGTTGCTCGGCTGGTCGTTGTACTCGCTGAACCTGACGCTGAGCCCTCAAATATCGATTGGCTGCTGGTTGGCCGCCGTCATTCTGGGCAGCCTCGCGGCACTGGTTGTATTTGCGCGCAAAGGTATTGAGCTGGATGATCCGGAAACCGGGCTGATCGTGCCGGGCACGGTTAAAACACTGGTGCTCTACCTGCTGTTTTTTGCCGTGAACTATTACTTCGGCTATCAGGATGAGGTGCATCCGGAGTTCGCCGTCACGGTTGAGATGGTGCTGCTCAAGGCTACGGCGTCGGGTTTTGTCTGCGGATTGATCAGCGGGCGGGCGCTGAAACTTTATCGGGTGCTGCTGACACTCCAGGCAAAACGCCCGCAGATGTCAGTCGGCTAAAAGCGCTCTCACCAAAAATGCAGACCAGCCACCGGTTCATCCGTGACAACACAGCGCTGGTCCAATAGATTAGGCGGCCTGAAAAAGCCCCGTGCTTTCTCGCCTCAATCCAAGTTAAAGAAGTAGTGAAATTTCAATGTCCGATTCCAATACCGCTGAATCCGTAGTCACCTTGTCGTCCAAAGCGGAATACGAAAACTCCATCAATCTTTCACAACACGTGCCTCAGGCCAAGACCATCAGCGAGATGGTTCTGGACGCTTTTCAATCCACCCGGGAAAGCGACCAGATCCGCGAACTGCGCGCCGCGATTCGCCAGGCTCACGACAGCTTCGATGACGATAAAGCCTACGAATTGATGGGCGAACTCAAGCAATTGAAAGACGCCGAAGCGGCCGATATTGCCGCCCTGGAAGACCTGAGCAGCAAATTCCCGATCAGCCGCATTCTGTCCAGCTTCAAGGACGACCCGGCGTTCCAGGAAATCGTTTATGGCCTGGCGCTGAAAGTGCTGAACCAGACTCACCAAGCCATCAGCAACCCGAGCAGCGGCAAGAGCAAAGCGGCTCGCGCCAAAAAAGAAGTCGAAGTGTTCACCATCAGCAAGGACGGCATCAGCGTCACCCTGCCCCTGCGCACCCCACGCTCGCGCCTGAACGTTGACCGTGAAGCGCTGGAATTCCTGGGCTTCACTTTCGTCGGTGAAGGCGAAGAAGCGGAGCTGGAAAGCGAAACGTTCCTGGACAACGCCGGGGCCGAACAAGCGGTCAACCGCAAGAACATCATCACCGCGCTTCAGCAACAAACCGCGTTCGACGGCTACAGCATCACTGCGCAATAACGCTAAACGCTGCACACAAAAATCCCCGCCATCAGAGCGGGGATTTTTATTGCCTGTATGCCAATCGTAATTAAACGAAAAAGCCCCGCCTTTCTCTCGAAAGGCGGGGCTTTTCTTTACAGCATCCGACGCTTAAGGCGCGTACGTCAGCAACAACTCGCTCGGCACTTTGAAGTCCAGGGACATCATCACGCTCAACGCGGTAATGGTGAAGATCGAGAACACGAACAGCTTGCGTGCCCAGACCGTGTCATCCACTGCCTTGTAGCCGGTCCAGGCCATGTACAGCCAGTACATGCCCATGGCCGCGGCGACGGCGAGGTAGCTCATGCCGGCGTAGCCGCTGAAGGTCAGCATCAAGGTCGCCACGAGGAAGGCCAGGATGTAGAGCAGGATGTGTTTCTTGGCCACTTCAATGCCGCGCTTCACTGGCAGCACCGGAATCGATGCGGCCAGGTAATCGTTGAAGCGGAAGATTGCGATGGCGTAGGAATGCGGCATCTGCCACAAGCTGAACATCACCAGCAACGTCAGTGCGGCCATGTCGAAGTTATTGCTGACCGCGACGTAACCGATCACCGGCGGCATCGCCCCCGACAGACTGCCCACCAGCGTGCCGTGAACCGACTTGCGCTTGAGGTACAGGCTGTAGAAGCCGACGTAGATGACAAAACCGATCACCGCGAACAACGCGGCCAACGGGTTGGCCACCTTGTACAACAACGCAACGCCGGCGACACCCAGGACGGTCGCATAAGCCAGGGCCAGTTTCAGGGAGATTAAGCCCTGGACCAGCACCCGGTTCTTGGTGCGTTCCATCTTCAGGTCGATGTCGCGGTCGATGCAGTTGTTGAACACGCAACCGGAAGCCACGACCAGGGACGTGCCGATCATCGCGGCCAGGAAAATGGCCAGATCGACATGCCCTTTGGAGGCCAGGAAAAATCCGCCTGCCACAGAAAGCACGTTACCGAAAATGATCCCCGGTTTGGTGATTTGGATAAAGTGCTTAAAGGACATCCGGACTTACCTCACTTCGCCATCATGTTGGTGTGGATGCTGAACATGATCCACAGCGACAGGCCAACCAGCAGGACAATCACGATCGCGGCGAAAACAAACGCAATCACGTTGTTACGCTGCGCGGCGGAACGGTCGAGGTGGAGGAAGTACACCAGGTGCACCAGCACCTGGATAACGGCGAAAGCCAGTACGATCCACAGGGTCAGCGACTTCGGCAGCGACGGGTACATCACCAGACCGAACGGGATCAGGGTCAGGATTACCGACAGAACGAAGCCAATGACGTAGGACTTGACGCTGCCGTGACCGGCGTCGTCATGAGAGTGCGCGTTAGCCATTTACATAGTCCCCATCAGATAAACAACGGTGAATACGCAGATCCACACCACGTCCAGGAAGTGCCAGAACAGGCTCAGGCAGCTCAGACGGGTCTTGTTGGTCGCCGTCAGGCCGTTTTTCTGCACCTGGTACATCATGATCGCCATCCAGATCAGACCGCTGGTCACGTGCAGACCGTGGGTGCCGACCAGGGTGAAGAACCCGGACAGGAAGCCCGAACGGTTAGGGCCATAGCCCTCGGAGATCAGCATGTGGAACTCGTTGATCTCCATGCCGATGAAGCCGGCACCGAACATGAAGGTCAGGGCCAGCCAGCCCAGGACCTGCTTCTTGTTGCCACGGAAGAACGCCAGCATGGCGAAGCCGTAGGTGATCGAACTGAACAGCAGCAGAGCGGTTTCGCCCAGTACGTATGGCAGTTCGAAGATGTCGTGGCCCGACGGGCCACCCGCTACGTTGTTAACCAGTACCGCGTACGCTGCGAAGATCGACGCAAACAGAATGCAGTCGGTCATCAGGTAGAGCCAGAAACCGAATACGGTCATCTCGCCCGAGTCGTGGTGATGGTCATCATGCCCATGTCCATCGACATGGGTGTGTCCAGCATTGGTCACTAAGTTCGACATGGTTTAAGCCTGTTCCAACGAGGTTTCAACACGGGTGGTGGTGGCTGGGACTTTCCCGGCTGCTACCAGACGCTTGTGCTGCTCGGCTTCGATGCGCTCGATCACGTCGACCGGCACGTAGTAGCCTTGATCATCACGGGCCGCGTGGATCGCGAAGTAGATCACGGTGCCTGCCAGGCTGGCGATTGCCAGCCACCAGATGTGCCAGATCATCGCGAAACCGAATACGGTCAACAGTGCGCCCATGACCACACCGGTCGCGGTGTTGTTTGGCATGTGGATCGGCTCGTACTTGGTCGGAGCCTTGTACGCGGTGCCGTTTTCCTTGGCTTCGGTGAACGGGTCGACAACGTCGGCTTTTGGCAGCACGGCGAAGTTGTAGAACGGAGGTGGCGAGGAGGTCGACCATTCCAGGGTGTGGGCATTCCATGGGTCGCCGTGCTCGCACATGTTCTGCGGCAGCTTGCGGTCACGGATACTCACGTACAGCTGGATCAGCTGGCAGGCGATACCGGCTGCGATCATCACCGCACCGAACATGGCAACGTACAGGTACGGCACCCACTCAGGGTTGGTGGTGGCGTTCAGGCGACGGGTCATACCCATGAAGCCCAGTACATAGAGCGGCATGAACGCGACGAAGAAGCCGGAGATCCAGAACCAGAATGCTGCCTTGCCCCAGCCTTCGTGCAGCTTGAAGCCGAACGCTTTCGGGAAGTAGAAGGCGAAACCTGCGATGTAACCGAATACCGCGCCGCCGATGATCACGTTATGGAAGTGCGCGATCACGAACAGGCTGTTGTGCAGTACGAAGTCAGCACCCGGGATGGCCAGCAGTACGCCGGTCATGCCGCCGATGGCGAAGGTCACCATGAAGCCCAGGGTCCACATCACCTGGCTGGTGAAGCGCAGACGGCCCTGGTAGATGGTGAACAGCCAGTTGAACAGTTTCACACCCGTCGGGATGGAAATCAGCATCGTCGCCAGACCGAAGAAGGCGTTGACGCTGGCACCCGAACCCATGGTGAAGAAGTGGTGCAGCCAAACCATGAAGCCCAGGATCGAGATCGCGCCCGAAGCGTAGATCATCGAATGGTGGCCGAACAGCTTCTTGCCGGTGAAGGTCGAGATGACTTCGGAGAAGATACCGAACGCCGGCAGGATCAGGATGTAAACCTCAGGGTGACCCCAAGCCCAGAACAGGTTGACGTACATCATCGGATTACCACCAAGTTCATTGGTGAAAATGTGGAAATCCATGTAACGGTCAAGCGTCAGCAAAGCCAGGGTAGCGGTCAGGATCGGGAACGAAGCCACGATCAGGACGTTGGCCCAGGTGCAGGTCCAGGTGAAGATCGGCATGTCCATCAGCTTCATGCCAGGGGTACGCATTTTCAGCACGGTGGCCAGGAAGTTGACCCCCGTCAGCGTCGTACCTAGCCCGGATAGCTGCAGCGCCCAGATGTAGTAATCCATCCCCACGCCCGGACTGTATTGCAGACCCGACAGCGGCGGATAGGCAACCCAACCAGTCTTGGCGAATTCGCCAACGCCCAGGGACAGGTTGATCAGCACCACGCCGGAAACCAGCAGCCAGAAGCTCAGGGAGTTCAGGAACGGGAAGGCAACGTCACGCGCGCCGATCTGCAACGGCACTGCAAGGTTCATCAGGCCGGTGAAGAATGGCATCGCCATGAAAATGATCATGATCACACCGTGGGCGGTGAAGATCTGGTCATAGTGTTCAGGTGGCAGGTAGCCAGGCGAACCCTCGGTGGCCATGGCCAACTGGGTACGCATCATGATGGCGTCGGCAAAGCCGCGCAGCAGCATGACCATGGCGACGACGATGTACATCACGCCGATTTTCTTGTGGTCGACCGAGGTCAACCACTCGGTCCACAAATAGGTCCACTTCTTGAAGTAGGTGATTGCAGCGAACAGTGCCAGACCACCGAGCGCGATCATGGCGATGGTCACCATTACGATCGGTTCGTGGAACGGGACCGCTTCCCAACTTAATTTACCAAACATCGTTTACTCCTCTGCCCCGGCAGCTGAATGCGAACTCATGTCCATTCCTTCCATGGCGGCCACTTCGTGCTCTTTCTTCTCGTGGTGCACTGGCTTGCCCGGTTTCATGCCTTCGTACTTGTCGACGATGATCTGGAACAGGTTCGGCGTGACCGAGGAGTAAAGCTCGACTGGGTTGTTCTGGCTTTGTTTGGACAGGGCTGCGTATTCAGCTTGTTCAAGCTGTTTAGGTGCCTTTTTGACTTCGCTTACCCAGGCGTCGAAATCTTCCTGAGAAGTGGCGATAGCTTTGAATTTCATGCCGGTGAAACCCGCGCCGCTGTAGTTGGCGGAGATACCGTCCATTTCAGCGTTCTGGTTGGCGATCAGGTGCAGTTTGGTCTGCATGCCCGCCATCGCGTAGATCTGACCGCCCAGAGCAGGGATGAAGAACGAGTTCATCACGGCGTCGGAAGTGATCTTGAAGTTGATCGGGGTGTGCGCCGGGAACACGATCTTGTTGACCGTGGCGATGCCTTGTTCCGGGTAGATGAACAGCCACTTCCAGTCCAGCGCGACCACTTCAATGGTGACCGGCTTGACGTCGGATTCCAGCGGCTTGTAAGGATCCAGTGCGTGGGTCGACTTGTAGGTGACATAACCCAGGGCAATGATGATCAGTACCGGAATAGTCCACACCGCGATTTCGATCTTGGTGGAGTGGGACCATTTTGGCGTGTAGACGGCGTCCTGGTTGGAAGCGCGGTATTTCCAGGCGAACAGGAACGTCATGACGATGACCGGCACGACGACCAACAGCATCAGCAGCGTTGCGGTGATGATCAGGTTTCGCTCATCCAGGCCGACCTGGCCCTTGGGATCGAGCAAGGTCATGTTGCAGCCTCCCAGCAACAACGTGCCGAGCAGCGGCAATAAGCCTAGTAGTCTGGGGTACCTGTTTTTACTCATCTCACGACCTCTAAAGCAGCTTGCGCAATGCAGTTGGGTTTTGATCGCCAACACTTCACCCTGCCAAGGGTTGGCATTTTTCTTGGATTGAATAAGGGCCTGCCCGTCGCGCGTCAGACGCGGTTCGACAATTGCTGGGCCTGCGGTGTGTTCTTATTCGAATTCGTGGTCAAGGGCCTTGTTACAGACCAATTCCATTTGGTGCGGATCGTCGGAAGGCACCGACAATGGGGGGTCGCATGAAGCCATCAGGCTTCTCGACGCCCTGTTCTACTCATAAGCCTGAGTCAGGATGAGCAGTGCCGGGAATTCAGTGCGGGCGATTGTAGATATGTAGCGATTCATAAACCATGTCTCATCCCGAAATAATTTTTATCCGTTCCAGCAACAATCATTCACGGTTTTTGCAAAAGTGGGCCATGGTATCGAAATTAATTCTCAACAAAAACACCAAAAAATGTAGGTGTACCGCGCGAAGTTCAGACAGCTTCCTGGGCTCTGCGCTCGCCTCAGACCCTGCTCTACCCCCTATGTGACAAGGGCTTTGGCAATTCGCCAGCCCCTGTTAAAACTGCCTGTTTGGGCTGATTGGCACTGAAAGAGGTAGTGGCTTGCAGAGCCTGTTTTGGGTACCTTGAGGTGTCCCGATTCCATGTCTTGAAATGACTTGCGACACTCGAGCTGTGACAACATGTCGCACACATGCCGCATCCAAAATTGTCGCGCATCAAGGTCTTTTCATTTGAGCTTTGAACATGCAAAACGCCCCGGTCTCTCAACGAGGACCGGGGCGTTTTTTTGTTTCCTGCAACGCTGTGGCGGACGGCCTCAGCGCAGCGCTTTGCGGTTACGCCAAGTGAGCAGCGGCACCAGCACCACGACCAGCACGAACGCCGTCAGCGCCCACTGTGCCAGGGACAAACCAAGGATCGGCGGGTACGGCGTGGAGCAGAAACCGTCGACCTGGAAGCCCAGCGGGAAGATCTTCGCCAGCGGCAGGCCGTCGACGATCGGTTGCAGCACATCGATACCACAGCTGACTTCCGGGTACAGCTGGGTATAGACGTGATGCCCGGCCACCCCGACGCCTGCGATGGCGCTGATCACCACCAACGCCTCGAACAGCGTGATGCTGCGGCGGGTGCGCATCGCCGCGCCGATAAACGCGAAGAGCGCGATCAACAGCAATGCGTAGCGCTGCAAGATGCACAGCGGGCACGGCGCCTCGCCGAGCACCACTTGCATGTACAGCGCGCCACCGATCAGCGCCAGGCAGATGATGCCCAGCAACACCAGATAGCGCCGTTCACGTCCCAACCGCATTGTTTCCTCGCTCATCGCGTTTCCCTTCTGTGTCCGTGGATCAGCTCGCCGGCGGCTGCGCTTGCAGCTGCTGCATCAGGCTGATGTTGTCTTCGATATGCCAATTGGCCGCGATGCGACCGTTGTCGATCTGATAGATATCGGTTGCCCGGAAGTCTACACGCTGGCCCTGACCTTTGAGAGCCTTGAACGGGCCGGTGAAGTGCCCTCGAAAGTGCAAATGCACCACCACCCGATCACCGGCAATGATCATTTGTTCGATCTCGCAGCTCAGGTCCGGCACCGCCGCGCGAAAGAACTTCGACGCCAGCAGCGGCCCGGTTGGCCCCTGAACCCGGCCTTCGGGCGGGGTCTTGTCGACGAACTGTTCCGACAAGGCCGCCTTGGCCAACGCCTCCTCCCCGGTATTCCAGAAGCTGCCATAACGCCGGGCGGCCAATTCCATGGAATCGCGCTGCGCCTTGGGCAGGCTCTGATCGACGATCAGGGATTGCGGCTGGAGCAAGGCTGGCTCGGCGCAAGCAAAGGGACTCGCCAGCAGCGCAGCGGTCAGGCTGAGGCCGGCCAGGGTTGAACGGCAGGAGAAGATGATGTGAGTCATGGGGCGATCCTGATCATGTAAACGAACGAGCGCCTATCATCAGCATCGGGGAATAAACGATAAACCGGTTAAGAACGGATTAACCTTTAAGCGTTTTTTACGAATTAGGATCGTGGTGCCGCTATCGCGGGCAAGCCCGGCTCCCACAGCATAGATGTCGTACACAACGTTTGTGATCGACAACAATCCTGTGGGAGCCGGGCTTGCCCGCGATGAAGGCGACTCGGTCTCCCGAGTCGCCGCAACCGTTTACTCCAACGCCGCAGCCGGCCCGAAGAACTCGTAACGGCTTTGTTTCTCCGGCACACCCAAGGCCTTGAGGTGACGCTTGATCGCCGACATGAAGCCTTTAGGCCCCAGGAAGTAAGCATCGACATCGCGCTGCTGCGGCAACCACTCGCCGAGTTGCTCCTGGCTCAGCAGGCCAACCTTGTCCGCCGCCGGGCTGACGCCATCGTCTTCGGCGTAGCAATAGAAGCGCTTGAGCTGCGGATGACGTTCGGCCAGCCCGTCGATCCAGTCGCGGAAGGCATGCACGCTGCCATTGCGCGCACAGTGGATAAAGTGCACCGGCCGCTCGGTCGCCAGCGCCGCTTCGAGCATCGCCAGTGTCGGGGTGATGCCGACACCGCCACTGATCAGCACCAGCGGTTTGTCGCTGGCGGTCAGGGTGAAGTCGCCCGCTGGCGGGAACAGCATGATGCTCGCGCCGACGTGCAGTTGATCGTGCAAATGGTTGGAGGCGCGGCCACCAGTTTCGCGCTTGACGCTGATGCGGTACTGGCCCTTGTTCGCCAGCGCCGACAGCGAATAGTTACGCCGGATTTCCTCACCATCGAGGATCAATTTCATGCCGATGTACTGGCCGGGCTCGGCCGCGAGAATCGGCCCTTTATCCGCCGGCTCGAAGTAGAACGAAGTGATTTCCGAACTTTCCTCGACTTTGGCCGCCACGATGAATTCCCGCGCGCCGCGCCAGCCGCCCGGTGCCTGGGCTTTCTGGTCGTAGATACTGGCTTCGGCACCGATCAGGATTTCGGCCAGTTGGTTGTAGGCCGCGCCCCAGGCGCTCATCACTTCAGGCGTGGCAATTTCGTCGCCCAGTACTTCAGAGATTGCCCGCAACAGGCAGCTGCCCACGATCGGGTAATGTTCCGGGAGGATTTGCAGGGCCACGTGCTTGTTGATGATCTTGGCCACCAGGTCGCCCAACTGATCGAGCTGATCGATGTGCCGCGCGTACATCAATACACCGTTGGCCAAGGCGCGAGGCTGATCGCCGCTGGCCTGGTGGGCCTGGTTGAACAGCGGGCGGACTTCCGGGTATTCGGAGAGCATCATGCGATAGAAGTGAGTGATCAACGCTTCGCCACCGCTTTCCAACAGCGGCACGGTGGATTTGATGATGGCACGGTCTTGAACGCTAAGCATAAGAGCAACTCCTGGGCTTTATATGAATACCCTTTGCTTATCAGTTTCCATGCCAACAATTAAAACCTTATAAATCAAACAGTTAAAAACAAAGTAGTCATATCGACACACATCGATTTATAGTCATAGCGACTACACGGAGTCATTATGACTGCAAAATTACTGCTCACGACCCTGCTGCCCCTGGTCTCCGACCTGTCCCGCGAGCTACCCGAAGGCGAGCGCTATCGGCGCCTGCTCGAAGCCATGCGCGCCCTGCTCCCTTGCGACGCCGCCGCCCTGCTGCGACTCGACGGCGAATGGCTGGTGCCGCTGGCCGTGGACGGGTTGAGCACCGATACCCTCGGCCGACGCTTCAAGATCAGCGAACACCCGCGCTTCGAAGTGCTGCTCAGCAGTCCCGGCCCGACCCGCTTCGCCGCCGACAGCGACTTGCCCGACCCTTATGACGGCCTGGTCGATGGCCTGCACGAGCATTTGGAAGTCCACGACTGCATGGGCTGCCCGCTGTTTATCGACGAGCGCCCGTGGGGTTTGCTGACCCTCGACGCCCTTGACCCTGAACGTTTTGAACCGATCGAACTGGACGCCCTGCAAGCCTTCGCCAGCCTCGCCGCCGCCACCGTAAACGCCGCCGAGCGCATCGAACGGCTGGCCAATCGCGCCGAAGACGAACATCAACGCGCCGAGGTTTACCGACAGGCCAGCGGCCAGCAGAGCCGCGAAATGATCGGCCAGAGCAAGGCTTACAAACGCCTGGTGGAAGAGATCAACCTGGTGGGCGGCAGCGATCTGACGGTGCTGATCACTGGCGAAACTGGGGTCGGCAAAGAGCTGGTGGCGCAGGCCATTCACGCCGCGTCGCCCCGGGCCGACAAACCAATCATCAGCCTCAACTGCGCCGCCCTGCCGGACACCCTGGTGGAGAGCGAACTGTTCGGCCATGTGCGTGGCGCCTTCACCGGCGCGATGAACGATCGTCGCGGCAAGTTCGAACTGGCCAATGGCGGCACGTTGTTCCTCGATGAAGTGGGCGAACTGTCGCTGGCGGTGCAGGCCAAATTGCTCAGGGTGCTGCAGAGCGGGCAATTGCAGCGGCTGGGGTCGGACAAGGAACATCAGGTCGACGTGCGGCTGATCGCGGCGACCAACCGCGACCTGGCCGAGGAAGTACGCAGCGGCCGCTACCGCGCCGACTTCTATCATCGCCTGAGCGTTTACCCGTTGCTGGTGCCTGCGCTGCGAGATCGCGGTCGGGATGTGCTGTTGCTCAGCGGCTACTTCCTGGAGCAAAACCGCTCACGCATGGGCCTCAACAGCCTGCGCCTGACCAGCGATGCCCAAGCGGCATTGTTGGGGTATGGTTGGCCGGGGAACGTGCGGGAGCTTGAGCACTTGATTGGCCGCAGCGCGTTGAAGGCGCTGGGTAATTGCACGCAACGGCCAAAGATTCTCAGCTTGAGCGCGGCGGATCTGGATTTGCCCAATAGCGGCGTAGAACAGGCAGCGGAACCCGTGGTCGCTGCGCCGGTAGCAGAGTTGATTCCAGGGGATTTGCGTGAAGCCACCGAGCACTATCAGCGCCAACTGATCAGCGCTTGCCTGGAACGGCACCACCACAACTGGGCCAGCGCGGCGCGGGAGTTGGGTCTGGATCGGGCGAACCTGGGGCGGATGGCCAAGCGGCTGGGTATGAAATAAGCAAAGATCGCAGCCTTCGGCAGCTCCTACGCCGATCGCATTTCCCTGTAGGAGCTGCCGGAGGCTGCGATCTTTTGATCTACCCAACCTTTATTGGTGCTAAAGCCAGCCTATAACAAGTCGATAACCCGGCATCGATAGCTGTTGGCGATGCTCATAATCGCCTCACCTTTTCCACAGAAGGTTTTTATGTCTTCCAACAAAGCCCGCGCAGATTCACTTTCGCTTCTGCTGTTTACCTTGCGCAGCGGCAAGCTGATGGCGATCAACCTGCTGAAAGTCAGCGAAATCATCCCCTGCCCGCCGCTGACCAAGCTGCCGGAGTCGCATCCCCACGTCAAAGGCATCGCCACCCTGCGCGGCGCGTCGTTGTCGGTGATCGACCTGAGCCGCGCCATCGGCGAACGACCGCTGGAAGACCCGAACGGTGGCTGCCTGATCGTCACCGACGTCAGCCGCTCCAAACAGGGCCTGCACGTTCAGGCGGTGAGCAAGATCGTCCACTGCCTGACCACCGACATCCGCCCACCACCCTTCGGCTCTGGCGGCGTGCGCTCGTACATCACCGGCGTGACGTCGGTCGACGGCACCCTGGTGCAAGTACTGGATATCGAAAAGGTCATCCACGGCATTGCGCCGGCGCAGATCGAAATGGCCCCGACCGAACTGAGCATGGAAGAGGCTGAAGTACTGGGCAATGCACGGATTCTGGTGGTCGATGACAGCCAGGTCGCCCTGCAACAATCGGTGCACACCCTGCGCAACCTCGGCCTGCAATGCCACACTGCGCGCAGTGCCAAGGAAGCCATCGATTGTCTGCTGGACCTGCAAGGCACCGCCCAGCAGATCAACCTGATCGTCTCGGACATCGAAATGTCGGAGATGGACGGCTATGCCTTCACCCGCACCTTGCGCGAAACCCCGGACTTCTCGCACCTCTACGTGTTGCTGCACACCTCGCTGGACAGCGCGATGAACAGCGAGAAGGCTCGACTGGCCGGGGCCAACGGGGTGCTGACCAAGTTCTCCTCGCCAGAACTGACCAAGTGCCTGATCGAGGCGGCCAGGGTCGTCGCCGAACAAGGTCACTGAGTGTTGGCCGAGGAATTTTGCTTTCTGATGCGGCGCAACCTCGCTGAGGATGTGCCGCTTTCCACTTGGCCAAATGGCGTTGAGCTGACCGAGTACCGTCCCGAACTTGCCGAAGCCGTTCATCACTTGATGGAACTGGGCTATCGGGATGGCGGCGGCCGCGTACCGGCGCTGGAAGTCTGGCAACAGCGGTTTGAAGCCGATCCTGAGTACGATCCGACCCTGTGCTTCATCGCTCTGGATGCCGAAGGCATCGTCGGCGTCGCCCAGTGCTGGACCAGTGCCTACATCAAGGATTTGGTGGTGCACCCGCGTGCTCGAGGCCTCGGACTTGGCCGTGCGCTGCTGCTCCATACTTTCAAGGTGTTTGCGCAGCGCCGCGAAGGTTTTGTGGATTTGAAGGTGCGGGAAGACAACCTTCGGGCGCGGGGTTTGTATGAAAGTGCCGGGATGTATGTGGTCCGGCGGGAGCCGGTGCCTGTCTGATACACCGCTTTCGCGAGCAAACCATCAGGCATACTCCGACCTTGACCACTACACGCCAAGGATGCCTGATCATGAAAGCCACCACCCTGACCTTCCTCTGTCTCACCACCCTCGCCGCCCAGGCCCACGCCTCCAGCCCCGATGCCTGGGCCGCCTTCGACAAAGCCGTGCTCGCCGGTTGCACCAAGGCCAGCGGCCTGAAAAACCCCCAACCCGTCGGCAATGCCGCGCAGTTCGATGACCGGGTCGGTTATGCCGCACTCCTGCTGCAAGGCCAGTACCCGCAAAAACACATGAAAGGCCAGCAAGGCACCGAGCTGTGCCTCTACAACAAGAAAAGCAAAACCGCCTACGTCACCGAATGGGACTCCATCCGTCCAACCACAAAAGCTCAGTGAATGGCGCATAACTTGCTTTGGCACAGGCCTTTGCGGTGGCTTTCTGTCGCCGTTTCATACCCTCACAGGTCACTGGCCGTTCAATGAATACACCGTTTTCCTGCGTAGGTTGTGGCAAATGCTGCACCGACCACCACGTGCCCCTGACACTGGCCGAAGCCCGCATGTGGGCGGCCGATGGCGGCCAGGTGATCGTGCTGGTGGAAGCCTTTCTCGCCAACGGCCTGGGCCTGCCAGCACAACAACGCGAACACGCCGAACGCCGTTCGGCGCTGGTTCGCAGCGGCACCTGCGAAGCGCACGTGGCGATCACCTTCGCCGCCTACAACGTCGGCCCCTGCCGGAATCTTGACGAAGACAACCTCTGCCGCATCTACGAACGCCGCCCGCTGGTGTGCCGCATCTATCCGATGGAAATCAACCCGCATATCCCGCTCAACCCGGCAACAAAGGATTGCCCGCCCGAGTCATGGGAAAAAGGCCCGGATCTGATTGTTGGCGGTGAACTGGTCGATCAGGAATTGGCAGGATTGATCCAGCGCTCCCGCCAGGCGGATCGCGACGAGATTCAGGCCAAGGATGCGATTTGCGCGCTATTGGGGATTCGAACGACAGCGCTGAAGGGCGATGGGTTTACCGCTTATCTGCCGGACATGACCGCGTTTGCCATGGTGATCGATCAGGTGGCGCAGCAATCGCAGGCCGGGGCGGGCGGTGAATGGCTGTTTCATGTGTCTGGCGATGATATCGCCGGGCAAGTGCTGGCGGCCGGGGCGCAGGTGGTGACTGAAGCGCCGCTGAACTATGCGTTTATTTCGTTGCGGGCGGCCTGAACCGCCAAACCGCCGCGCAGTGTCCTTGCGCAGCGGTTTTTTTAACCTCTTAGCGAGGCAGGTAACGCCCGGTAATCGCCTGGTACTGGCCATTCTGCTTGAGACGCTCAAGGGCCGCATTCAG
This sequence comes from Pseudomonas sp. B21-019, assembly GCF_024749225.1. Taxonomy (NCBI): domain Bacteria; kingdom Pseudomonadati; phylum Pseudomonadota; class Gammaproteobacteria; order Pseudomonadales; family Pseudomonadaceae; genus Pseudomonas; species Pseudomonas sp. B21-019. Next base: position 1,054,076 of record NZ_CP087193.1, on the reverse strand, counting down.
CTCATCGCGCAAGGCGGTGTCGGATTGGCGCACAGCCATCGCCACGCCACTGCCCAGCATGGGGTCCTTGAGCGCAGGCCCGGAAAAATCAAATCCTTGCCCCTGAGGCTGACTTAAAAACGCCTGGGTGATCTCAATCGAGTCTTGCAGGGTCACGTCGATCTCACCCGCCAGCAGGCTGGCTATCAGTTGACTGTTGAAATTGAAACTGCGCACCGTCACTCCCGCCGGAGCCCAACGGGCCTTGGCGAACGCCTCACGGCTGGTGCCTGTCAGAACGCCGACACGCTTGCCTTTGAGCGATTGCGCATCCGGCTGCAGATTCGCCCCTGTACGCGCCACCAGACGGCTGTTCAAGGGATAAAGATTATCGGTGAAGTCGAGCCGTTCTCGACGCGCCGGCGTTGCCGTCATGGGCATGATCACATCGAAATGGTTGGCCTCCAGGGCCGGGATGTTGGTGGCGTAATCCTGATCAACCCAGACACAGCGTTTTTTGAGCTCGGCGCATAGCGCATTACCCAGTTCGATGTTCAATCCGACCAGCTCACCTTTGTCGTTGCGACTCTCGAAGGGGGGAACCAGGGCCTCGACCCCGAAACGGATCTGTGGATTGGCCGCAGACGAAACACAGCCGGCGGTCAGGACCACCAGCGACAACAGGGAGAAGATTTTTACCAAAGGCATTTCGGTGACCGTCATCAAGCATTCAGGGACATGAATCTTTGATGAGTGGTCACCGACTTCCCAGAGGACAAATCGCTCATCCTTGTGGGAATTGTCTCAATGACAGAAGGAACTGCTACCGACAAAAAACGCCTGGCGGTCAGCGTTTGCCCATCGAACGACGAGTGCCGGGAGGCGCTGCGCCCGGGGTCTTGGTGTGGCCGTTCTTGGCGCCATTCTTGTACCAAGGCTGGCTGGCGCTCTTCGCGGCGGCCAGTTCGCCCGGCTTGAACGGAAACTTGAACGCCGGGATCGCCGCTTTGGTTTCGCTGTCGGCGCTGGAGTCGACGCTGTCGGGCAGGTCTGCCTGGTCGTCGCGCAAAGCGTCGGCAACCGGCGGTTGTGTCGGGGAAGTCATGAAAGCTCCGGGTGATGCTAAAGAGTCGGGCCCGGTAGGCGAGCCACGAAAGGCGGCAGTATACCTGTGTCGGAGGCTGCAGGCTGCAGCTGGTCAGTCGGGTTTTGTGCCGACTGACCAACCGCCATCGCAAGCCTGCTCGCGATGAACGATAACGCAGTCTACGCCGGATCGACGTTATCCAGCGCCCGGTTCACCGCCAGCTCCGCCAGCATGATGCTCTGTTGAATCGCCAGCGCCGTGTAGCGCTGCGGGCCAGTCAGGTCGTTGGAGAAATCGCTGGCCAGGACACTCGCCGTGGCTAACGATTCGTAGGCGTGGGCCAAGAGGCTTTCGGTATCCATATTCGGGGCGACCATGAACATGGTGCTGGGGCGGCGTTTTTTTTCGGTGTAGGGCGTTGGGGGATCGAGGTAGTAGTCGAGGGCGCGTTTTATGGCTTCGCGGTCTTTGAGTAATTCTTCGGCGCGCGAGGCTTCGGCGGTGGGTGTGGTGGTGGTGTTGAAGGGTGGATCGGGGACTAACTTATCCATGGAAACTCCTGCTGGAATGGGTGCCACCACTCGCCGGATCTCAAGCGACGAAGAGGTGGCAGCTATGTGCAGAGTGAGATCCACCGGTAGCAGGCAACCGGCCAGACCGAAGTCTGCCCGCACACAGCTGCCATAACGCATTTACAGGCAGCGGATAAGCTGGCGCCAATTATGGTGGTATTGGCGCTAGATGCATACTAATTGCCGGGGATCTCACGCCCGGTCGCTGAATTGTCAGCGACAGCCAAAGACTAGAGAGCCCGCTTCCGACGGACAACCTGAAAGATGTGTGGGAAAGGTCTGCGTTCTGACACATCGATTAAACATTCAAAAGCGGAACGCGGAAGGCATTGCGCCCCACAACCCACGCCTGACACCGCTTTGCGTAGGAGCTGCCGAAGGCTGCGATCTTTTGATCTTGAAAACCAACGTCAAAAGATCGCAGCCTTCGGCAGCTCCTACATAGGTTTGTGTACACCCGCTATGGATTGGTCGGCTGTCAGGCCGCCTTCGCGGGCAAGTCGGATCGCCGCACCGCTCGCTCCTACGGTGAAGCGGCGCACACCTCTGCCCTTCACCACTCAACAGGTCGAGCGTTAGCTCGCCTGCCGCTTTTGATCTTGATTCACCCGCCCCTTCGGGAGGCTGAGCGCAGGTGTTCATCTGGGGATTGGCGCGCAGCGCCGTTCGACGCAGTCGAACCCATCGCATGTAGGTTGAAGCGAAGCCAACCGTAGGGCGATGCCCCCAGATGGATACCGGAGCGAAGGAACCCCGAGCCTTAGCGAGGGGCCGGACGCTTGGGGCGAGCGTTTTTTGCTTCCTTTTTTAGGCGCTTGTAAAAAAGGGAGTCGCCGTAAGGGCGAAACCGCCAGCTGCCGTTACCGCAGAAATGGATATGTACTCCGTAAGTAAGAGCTTGGTCGGCTATAAGGCCGCCAAGATCAAAACAAGATCCCGGTCCAAACTGACAGCGCCGTCAGTTACCAGTCACGCTCCTGACCGGCGAACAGGTTTATAAAGGAAGGTATAAACCTGACAAAACCAGACCACTCAGCCCGGCGCCCCACTCGCATGCGAATTCAGAAAAAAACCGCCCTGCTCGCCGCCCTTCTGATCGCCTTGGCAGCGACGGGCGTTTGGTACGCCACCAAACCCACCACCGCCAAACTGGCCGCCCCCAGCGCCATCCCCGTGCGGGTGGTCAGCGTCGCTGAAAAAGATGTGCCCTGCTACGTCAGCGGCATCGGCTCGGTGTTGTCCTTGCACAGCGTGGTCGTGCGCCCGCAAATCGACGGCATCCTCACCAAACTGCTGGTCAAGGAAGGCCAACTGGTGAACCAGGGCGACCTGCTGGCCACCCTCGATGACCGCTCGATCCGCGCCAGCCTCGACCAGGCCCGGGCGCAACTGGGCGAAAGCCAGGCGCAACTGCAAGTGGCCCAGGTCAACCTCAAACGCTACAAACTGCTCAGTGTCGACGACGGCGTGTCCAAGCAGACCTACGACCAGCAACAAGCCCTGGTCAACCAACTCAAAGCCACCGCCCAAGGCAATCAGGCCTCGATCGACGCCGCTCTGGTACAGCTTTCCTACACACAGATTCGCTCGCCAGTCACCGGTCGCGTTGGTATTCGCACGGTGGATGAAGGCAACTTCCTGCGCATGACCGACACCCAAGGCTTGTTCACAGTGACCCAGATCGACCCGATCGCCGTGGAGTTTTCCCTGCCGCAGCAAATGCTGCCGACCCTGCAAGGCCTGATCAACAATCCACAGCAAGCACCGGTCAAGGCTTACATCGGCGCCGACACTGACGGTGAAACCGGCAACCTGCTGGGCGAAGGTCACCTGACCCTGATCGACAACCAGATCAACGCCAACACCGGCACCATCCGCGCCAAGGCCGAATTCGCCAACCCCGCACAGAAACTCTGGCCGGGCCTGCTGGTGACGGTAAAGATTCAGACAGCGCTGGATAAAAATGCGCTGGTGGTGCCGCCCACGGTCGTACAACGCGGGCTCGATCAACATTTCGTGTACAGGGTCAACGGCGACAAGGTCGAAGCCGTGCAGGTGCAAATGGTCTATCAAGGCAGCGGCCAGGACATTATCAAAGGCGTTAAACCGGGCGACGTGCTGGTCAGCGACGGCCAATCGAGGCTCAAACCCGGCTCGACGGTTCAGGTACTGAGCGAGCCACCGCAAGTGGTCCAATCGGAGCCAAAACCATGAAGGGCCACGGTTCCATTTCCGCGTGGTGCATCGATCATCCGGTGGCGACGGTCCTGCTGACCTTTGCCCTTATATTGCTCGGCGTCATCGCCTTCCCGCGACTGTCGATTGCGCCACTGCCGGAAGCGGAATTCCCGACCATTCAGGTGGCCGCGCAGCTGCCCGGCGCCAACCCGGAGACCATGGCCTCATCGGTGGCCACGCCGCTTGAAGTGCAATTCAGCGCCATCCCCGGCGTAACCCAGATGACCTCGAGCAGCGCCTTGGGCTCAACAATCCTGACCCTGCAATTCACCCTCGACAAAAGCATCGACACCGCCGCCCAGGAAGTCCAGGCCGCGATCAACACCGCCGCCGGCAAACTGCCCAAAGACATGCCGAACCTGCCGACCTGGCGCAAGGTCAACCCGGCCGACAGCCCGGTGCTGATCCTCAGCATCAATTCACCGCAAATGCCCGGCACCGAACTCAGCGATCTGGTAGAAACCCTGCTCGCCCGTCAGATCAGTCAGATCGACGGTGTAGGCCAAGTCAATATCACCGGTCAGCAACGTCCGGCGATTCGCGTGCAGGCCTCGGCGGACAAACTCGCCGCCATTGGCCTGACCCTGGCGGACATTCGCCTGGCGATCCAGCAAACCAGCCTCAACCAGGCCAAAGGTGCGTTGTACGGCGAGTCGAGCATCTCGACCCTGTCCACCAACGACCAGTTGTTCCACCCCGAGGATTACAGCCAACTCATCGTTTCCTACAAGAACGGTGCCCCAGTTCATCTCAAGGACGTGGCCAAAGTGGTCAACGGTTCAGAAGATGCCTACATCCAGGCCTGGGCTGACGGCCAGCCGGGGGTGAACCTGGTGATTTTCCGGCAACCGAGCGCCAACATCGTCGAGACCGTTGATCGTATTCAAGCGGCCCTGCCGACGCTGAATGCCATGTTGCCGGCCTCGGTGCAGGTCAAGGTGTTGATCGACCGCACCCAGACCATCCGCGCCTCGCTGCATGAAGTGGAAGTCACCCTGCTGATCGCGATCCTGCTGGTGGTGGCGGTGATGGCGCTGTTCCTGCGGCAACTGTCGGCGACCCTGATCGTGACAGCGGTGCTCGGTGTGTCGCTGACTGCCAGTTTCGCCCTGATGTACATCATGGGCTTCAGCCTGAATAACCTGACGCTGGTGGCGATCGTGGTGTCCGTCGGGTTTGTGGTCGACGATGCGATTGTGGTGGTGGAAAACATTCACCGGCACCTGGAGGCCGGCGACGGCATGCGCGAGGCGGCGATCAAAGGCGCCGGCGAGATCGGTTTTACCGTGGTCTCGATCAGTTTCTCGCTGGTGGCGGCGTTCATTCCGCTGCTGTTCATGGGCGGCGTGGTCGGGCGGCTGTTCAAGGAGTTCGCCTTGACCGCGACCTCGACCATCCTGATTTCGGTGGTGGTGTCCCTGACCCTGGCACCGACGCTGGCCGCGCTGTTCATGCGCGCACCGGTGCATCATGCCCACAGCAAGCCGGGTTTCGGCGAGCGCTTGCTGGCGCTGTACGATAAGGGCCTGCGCCGCGCCCTCGCCCATCAGACATTGATGATCGGTGTGTTCGGCCTGTCGCTGGGGCTGGCCATTGCCGGTTACATCTTCATCCCCAAAGGCTTCTTCCCGATACAGGACACCGGATTCGTCCTCGGCACCACCGAAGCAGCTGCAGATATTTCCTACGGCGACATGGTGAAAAAACACTTGGCGATGGCCGAAATCGTCGCCGCCGACCCCGCCGTCGAGACGTTCTCGCACTCGGTCGGCGTTTCAGGCAGCAACCAGACCATCGCCAACGGCCGCTTCTGGATTTCGCTGAAAAAACGTGGCGACCGCGATGTGTCCGCCAGCCAGTTCATCGACCGGATTCGCCCGCAACTGATGAAAGTCCCGGGCATCGTGCTGTACCTGCGCGCCGGGCAAGACATCAACCTCAGCTCCGGCCCGAGCCGCGCCCAGTACCAATATGTGCTCAAGAGCAACGACGGTGCCCTCCTGAGTACCTGGACCCAGCGCTTGACGGAAAAACTGCGCAGCAACCCGGCGTTCCGCGACATTTCCAACGACTTGCAACTGGGCGGCAGCATCACCCACATCAGCATCGACCGCAGCGCCGCGGCGCGTTTCGGCCTGACCGCCAGCGATGTCGACGAGGCGCTGTACGACGCCTTCGGTCAGCGGCAAATCAATGAATTCCAGACCCAGACCAACCAGTACAACGTGATTCTGGAACTGGACACCAAACAGCGCGGCAAGGCCGAAAGCCTCAACTATTTCTACCTGCGCTCGCCGCTGAGTGGGGAAATGGTGCCGCTGTCGGCCCTGGCGAAATTCGATGCACCGACCATCGGCCCGCTGTCCATCGCTCACGACGGGATGTTCCCGGCGGCCAACCTGTCATTCAACTTGGCATCCGGCGTGGCGTTGGGTGATGCGGTGATCATGCTCAACCAGGCCAAGGCTGACATCGGTATGCCGGCCGCCATCAGCGGTAACTTCCAGGGCGCGGCCCAGGCGTTCCAGAGTTCGCTGGCCAGCCAGCCGTGGTTGATTCTGGCGGCGTTGGTGGCGGTGTACATCATTCTTGGCGTGCTGTACGAGAGCTTCGTGCATCCGCTGACGATCATCTCGACCCTGCCCTCGGCGGGGCTCGGGGCGGTGATCATGCTGTGGATCTCTGGCCAGGACTTTTCGATCATGGCGCTGATCGGGCTGGTGTTGCTGATCGGCATCGTCAAGAAGAACGGCATTCTGATGATCGACTTCGCGCTGGATGCCCAGCGCAACCGTGGCCTGCCACCGCTGGAGGCGATCCATGAGGCCTGCCTTACACGGTTCCGGCCGATCATCATGACCACGCTTGCCGCCCTGCTCGGCGCCTTGCCGTTGATGATCGGCTACGGCACCGGCGCCGAACTGCGTCAGCCATTGGGTATTGCGGTGGTCGGCGGCTTGCTGGTGAGCCAGGCGCTGACGCTGTTCACTACGCCGGTCATATACTTGTGGCTTGAGCGGCTATTTCATAGACCCACACCAGCACAGCAGCCGGTGCTGGTGACCACAGACTGAGGCGGGGTCATGCGCGTTCTGATTATCGAAGACGAGGAAAAAACCGCGGATTATCTACACCGTGGTTTGACGGAACAGGGCTACACCGTGGATGTGGCCCGCGATGGCGTCGAAGGCCTGCACCTGGCGCTGGAAAGCGACTACGCGGTGATTGTCCTCGACGTCATGCTGCCGGGCCTCGACGGTTTTGGCGTGCTGCGGGCCTTGCGTGCGCGCAAGCAAACCCCGGTGATCATGCTCACCGCCCGCGAGCGGGTTGAAGACCGCATCAAAGGCCTGCGCGATGGCGCCGACGACTACCTCGGCAAACCGTTTTCCTTCCTCGAACTGGTAGCGCGTTTGCAAGCGCTGACCCGTCGCAGCGGTGGCCATGAGCCGGTGCAGGTGAGCATCGCCGACCTGTGGATAGATTTGATCAGCCGCAAAGCCACCCGCGCCGGCACCCGTCTGGACCTGACCGCCAAGGAGTTTTCGCTGCTCAGCGTACTGGCGCGGCGACAAGGGGAAATCCTCTCGAAAACCGCCATCGCCGAGATGGTCTGGGATATCAATTTCGACAGCGACGCCAACGTGGTCGAAGTCGCGATCAAACGCCTGCGGGCCAAGCTCGATGGGCCGTTCGACGAGAAATTGCTGCACACGATTCGTGGCATGGGTTATGTGCTGGAGAGCCGTGGTGTCCAGTAATTCCATCGCGCTGCGCCTGAGCGGGATGTTTACGCTGGTGGCGCTGCTGGTGTTCCTGTTGATCGGCGGTGCGCTGTATCAACAGGTCGACAAGGGCTTGGGCCTGCTGCCCGAAGCCGAGCTCGATGCCCGCTACAGCGTGCTCGAATCGGCGCTCAACCGTTACGGCACGCCCGAGCATTGGGTGAAGATCAACGCCAAGCTCAAGCTGCTGAGCGAAGAAGACAAGCGCATTCGCTTTTGGGTGGTCAGCGGTAATCCCGGTTATGAATACGGCCAACCCGACGCGTCGATCCGCGCGTTCGCCCAAGGCCCATTGGGCATGCGCGACATGGAATTACCCGACCATCCGTACCCGCTGAAAGTGCTGCTAACCGAGTTGCCAGCCAAGGACCAGCGCCCACCGCTGCGCTTCATGATCGGCATCGACACCGAAACCTTTTACGAGACGCAGCACCACTTGCTGATCGCCCTGATCAGCCTGGCGATCATTGGGGTATTGCTGGCCTCGCTACTCGGTTACTGGGTGGCGCGGATCGGCCTCAAACCGCTGATCAAGTTGTCGCAGGAAGCCCAGCGCCTGGCGCCACCACGGCTGTCCGGGCGCTTGCAATTGTCGCCATTGCCCCCGGAGCTCGATCAGTTCGTCAGCTCATTCAACGCCACACTGGAACGGGTGGAACAGGCCTACTCGCGGCTGGAATCGTTCAATGCCGACGTGGCCCATGAACTGCGCTCGCCGCTGACCAACCTGATCGGCCAGACCCAGGTTGCACTGACACGCGGGCGTTCAGCCGAACACTATTTCGAAGTGCTGCAATCGAACCTCGAAGAGCTCGAACGGCTGCGCTCGATCATCAACGACATGCTGTTCCTCGCCAGCGCCGACCAGGGCAGCAAGGCCACCCAACTGACGTCCACCTCGCTGGCCGACGAAGTGGCGACGACGCTGGAGTACCTGGATTTCATTCTTGAGGATGCACAGGTTCAGGTCGAGGTCAGTGGCGACGCGCAGGTGCGAATCGAGATCGCACATCTGCGCCGGGCGTTGATCAACTTGCTGAGCAACGCGGTGCAGCACACCGCGCCCGGGCAAGTGATTCAGGTGCGGATCGAAGTCGAAGAGCACCAAGTGAGCATCGGCGTCGCCAACCCGGGATCGCCGATTGCCAGTGAGCATCTGCCGCGCCTGTTCGAACGCTTCTACCGGGTCGATGCGTCACGCAGTAACAGCGGCAACAACCATGGCCTGGGGTTGGCGATCGTCAAGGCGATTGCGCTGATGCATGGCGGGGATGTGTTTGTGCGCAGTGATCATGGGATGAATACATTCGGCATTCACCTTCCAGTCTGACCCCCCACTCCCTGTGGCGAGCGAGCTTGCTCGCGCTGGGCTGCGAAGCGGCCCCAAAAATACGACTACATTCAATCAGACAGACCACATACTCCGATTACGACTGCTGCGCAGCCGAGCGGGAGCAAGCTCCCTCGCCACAAAAAAAGCCAAGACACTTGCAACTGCGGACTGTTACTTTTAGCGCAACAGTCCTTTATGCAATCCACTCTTTTTCCCCTCGCCCAAGCCCCTTATCGTTGCCCCATCAAACAGCACTTGCCAAGCAAGAAGGTTCAAAAGATGTCCAACAGTATGGGTATTGCCAGCGCTTTCGTTTTGTCGTCCTTGCTTCTGTCTCCGTTCGCCATGGCTGAAGAGTCGCAGACATTCGTCGCACAAAATGCCGAACGCGCCAAGGCCTACGAACAGTATCAAAACGAACTGACAGCCAAGGCCCAAGAGGCTGCGCAAACCCCTCAAGCGTCGAGCACTCAAGCCCAGCCACGGGTTGAGAAAGACAGCTGATCCATACGTATCGCTCTGTTTCCCTCGACACTTTTCATCGGCTCTTCCCTTTGAAAAGTTGTCTTCAAAGCCGCTGCTATCAGCGGCTTTTTTTCGTGGTGGTTTTAAACCCCTGCCGTTCGTCTTCCCTGACAACAAACATCCGCACTTCAAAACAATGAAATACTTAGTTGACCCAAGGAGCTTTACCGCACGTGCGCTTCCCTCTCAGATTCAGTCCGCTGTTCATTGCAATCACTGCAACGATGGCCAACAACGCGCAGGCCGACGACGAATCCAGCCGCGAAGGCTTTGTCGATGGATCGAGCCTCAACCTCAATGCCCGCAACTACTACATGAACCGCAATCGCCTGCAAAAGGCCGATGACAACATCGAATGGGGTCAGGGCTTTCTCGGCCGCTTCGAATCGGGCTTCAGCCAGGGCACCGTCGGTTTCGGCGTTGATGCCCACGCGATGCTCGGGCTCAAGCTCGACGGCGGCGGTGGCACCGACGGGTCGAGCATCCTGCCGATCAGCGATGGCAACGGCAAGGCACCGGGCTCGTTTTCCACGGCTGGCGGCACCCTGAAAATGCGGGCCTTCGATACCGAATTGAAGGCCGGCGACCTGTTCCTTGCCAACCCGGTGATCGCCGGTGGCGAAACCCGCATGCTGCCGCAGACCTTTCGCGGCGTCAGCCTGACCAACCACAGTGTCGACGGGTTGATGATCGAGGGTGGTCAGGCCAGCTTCACCAAACTCTACAACCAGAGCGGCCACACCCGCATCGGCACGTCCTATGGCAGCCTGGCCGATGGCGATGAAAGCCGGCATTTGAATTGGGCCGGCGTGGCCTGGAGCGGCCTGCCGGGCCTGACCAGCAGCCTGTATGCGGCCGAACTCAAGGACATCTGGAACCAGTACTACTACGACCTGGATTACACCTATGCGCTGAATGACTTGGTCAGCCTCAACCCGGGCCTGCACTTCTATCACACGCAAGACACCGGCGATGCACTGCTGGGCAACATCGACAACAACACCTACAGCCTGCATTTCACCATTGGCGTGGGCAATCACAGCGTCACCGCCGCCTATCAGCGGGTCAACGGCAACACGCCGTTCGATTACATCAGCCAGGGCGACAGCATTTATCTCGACAACTCCCAGCAGTATTCGGACTTCAACGGTCCGAATGAGCGCTCGTGGAAACTCAAGTACGCCTACGACTTTGCTGGCCTCGACATGCCCGGCCTGACCTCGGCGGTGTCCTACTCACGGGGTGAACTGGACCTGACCAAGGTCGATCCGGACAGCCGCGGTTACGCCTCGTGGTACAGCGCCGACGGCAGAAACGCCAGGCATTGGGAGCGAGACATCGATCTCAAGTACGTGGTCCAGGGCGGCAAGGCCAAAGACCTGGCGATGCGTCTGCAATGGGCGTCTAACCGTGGCGGCAATGGTTACGGTGCGCTGGATCAGGACACGGATGAATACCGGGTAATTGTCGACTACCCGCTGAATGTCTTCTAAGCTTCTATTAGCAAAAGGCCAGCATGTTTTGCTGGCCTTTTTTTTATCCGGGATTTATATAGGCGCGCTGGACGCGACCGGTTTCTGGGACTCTGCCCGATTCTTGTAAAAGCACTTTCATAACGCCTTATTTGCAGAAGTCAGAACCATGAGTGTGAACAGTGCGAAATCCCGTGATCCGATCCGCTCGACACGCTCGGAGCGGCTTCTGGTTCTTAGTAGTGTGTTGTTGGTGATCGCAATACTGAGCATTGTCGCGTTCCTGCTGATCCGCGAACGCGCCAACGCCGAATCGTCCGCCGCTCGCGCCGCCAACAATATCGTGCAATTGATCGACGCCGACGTGCTGCGCAATGTCGAACTCTATGACGTGTCCCTGCTGGGTTTGATCGCGGCCTCCCAGCGTGAAGACCTCAAGAGCGTTTCCCCTGCCATCCGCCATCTGGCCTATTTCGACCGCGCCACTGCCGCGCCGTACAAGGGCAACATCTTGTTGCTCGACAACAAGGGCGACGTGATCGCCGACTCGGCCTCGGTGGAACCCAGAAAGAGCAACTTTGCCGATCGCGAATACTTCCAGTCCCACGTGAACAACCCGGACCCGGGCATGTTCATCAGTCGCCCCTTCAGGGCCAGGGCGCCGGAACAGGATTGGCGGATCAGTTTCAGCCGCCGGATGAACGGTCCCCAGGGCGAGTTCCTCGGTGTGGCCGAAGCCGCCATGCGTTTGAGTTACTTCGATCAGTTGTTCAACAGCTTGAGCATCGGTCGCGACAGTACGATCAATCTGATCAGCAAGGACGGGACTCTTCTGGCTCAGCAACCCCGTCTGGCCGAAGAACTGATCGGCAAGAACTTCAGTAATCGCCCCAATTTTCAGCGCATCGTCAAAGAAGGCAACGGCAGCTTCACCAGCATGTCCGATCGATACCATGACAAGCGCTTGTACACCTTCTCCAAGGTCGGGAACTTGCCGTTGATCGTCATCGTTGCGCTGTCCAGCGATGAAGTCTTTGCGGCCTGGAAGCGCACCGCGGTGGTAGTCACTTCTGCGACCGTTGCCCTGTGCGTGAGCCTGCTGTGGCTGACCTGGTTGCTCTGCCGGGAGCTGCGTCGACGCCAAAGTGCCGAGCAGGAACTGGCACAACTGGCCGCCACCGACCCCTTGACCGGTCTGGCCAATCGCCGAAGCCTGGATCAGGCCCTGCACCATGAATGGTTTCGTGCCCAACGTTCCGGTCAGCCGTTGTCGCTGTTGATGATCGATATCGATCACTTCAAGGCGTTCAATGATCGCCATGGCCACCAGGGTGGCGACGATGCCTTGCGCTCGGTGGCCAAGGTGATCGACACCCATGTCCGACGGCCGGCGGACCTGGTCGCCCGGTATGGTGGCGAGGAGTTTTCAGTGATCCTGGCTGAAACCGACAGCGCTGGAGCTCAGCAGATTGCCGAAAAAATCCGTATGGCGGTAGAGCAATTGCCGTTGGTGGGAGGTGATGTGTCACCGATTACTGTCAGTATTGGTATCAGTACCTGGACGACAGCAACCGATATCAGCCTGGAACAGTTGCTGTTTTCAGCGGACAAGGCGCTGTATCAGGCCAAGGAAAACGGGCGGAACCGGGTGGTCGCTGCGGGTTGATCTTTCCCGCAGGCATAAAAAAAGGCCACCCGAAGGTAGCCTTTAAAAAACTAGAGAGGTTTTTTGCTTACACGGCCGCAACAGGACGCATGTAAGAGATCGGTGCGGTGCTGGCGTCTTCGAACGTCACGACTTCCCAAGCATCTGTCTGCTCAATCAACTTTCGCAGCAGCTGGTTGTTCAATGCGTGTCCGGACTTGAAGCCCTTGAACTCACCAATCAGGCTATTGCCCAGCAGGTAGAGGTCACCAATCGCATCGAGGATTTTGTGCTTCACGAATTCGTCTTCATAGCGAAGGCCGTCTTCGTTCAGTACACCATCCGCGTCGACCACAATTGCGTTTTCAACGCTGCCGCCGAGTGCGAGGTTGTGCTTGCGCAGGTACTCGATATCACTCATGAAACCAAAGGTACGCGCGCGGCTGACTTCTTTTACGAACGAAGTGCTGGAAAAATCCACGCTTGCACTTTGTGTGCGGTCACGGAAAACCGGGTGATCGAAATCGATCTCGAAGCTCACTTTGAAACCTTCGAAAGGGACGAAAGTGGCGCGCTTGTCGCCGTCTTCCACTGTCACTTCCCGCAGGATCCGGATGAACTTCTTGGCAGCGTCCTGCTCTTCCAGGCCGGCCGATTGAATCAGGAATACGAAGGGTCCAGCGCTACCATCCATGATCGGGACTTCGGACGCGGAGAGCTCGACGTAGGCGTTATCGATGCCCAGGCCAGCCATGGCCGAGAGCAGGTGCTCCACCGTGTCCACTTTGACGTCACCGTTAACAAGCGTGGTCGACATAGTGGTTTCGCCAACGTTTTCCGCGCGGGCAGGAATCTGCACCACAGGGTCGAGGTCAGCACGACAAAACACAATGCCGGTGTCGACAGGCGCTGGCTTGAGGGTCAGGTAGACCTTCTCCCCGGAGTGCAGGCCGACACCTGTGGCACGGATAATATTCTTCAGGGTGCGTTGTTTAATCATGGCATGGGCCGCTTCAGCGCAAATTGCGAACTGGTATCAACAAAGGCTGGCGATGATAGCAGACCAGACCTTTGCTGAACACCAATCACCCTAATACCCCTGATACATTTCATCAATCGGCCTGACGACGCAGGAAAGCCGGGATGTCCAGGTAGTCCAGATCATCTTGCGGGTTCATCTTCGCGGCAGTCGCAGCACCGGCCTGAGCCTGGTTGCGCATGACGGTCGGACGGTCCAGGTCACGGTAGTTCACCGCAGGCTGTTCCTGACGAACAGGGGCTTGTTGTTGTGGCTGGGAGGCCATCGAGGTGTGAACGGTGTTGTCGATGACCTTCACAGGCTTCTCGATTTTAGCGCCCAGCCCCGTGGCAACCACAGTCACGTGCAGCTCGTCGCGCATGTCCGGATCGATAACGGTACCGACCTTGACCATTGCGTGCTCGGAAGCGAAGGCTTCGATGATGCTACCCACGTCGGAGTACTCACCCAGAGACAGGTCAGGACCGGCGGTGATGTTCACCAGAATGCCGCGTGCACCTTGCAGGTTCACGTCTTCGAGCAGCGGGTTGCGAATGGCCGCTTCGGTCGCCTCACGTGCACGGTTCGGACCGCTGGCGCAGCCAGTGCCCATCATCGCCATACCCATTTCGCTCATCACGGTACGCACGTCGGCGAAGTCGACGTTGATCATGCCCGGACGCTTGATGATGTCGGAGATACCGCGAACGGCGCCGGCCAGTACATCGTCGGCCTTGGCGAAAGCCGACAGGAGGCTTGCGTCTTTGCCGAGGATGGTCAGCAGCTTCTCGTTGGGAATGGTGATCAACGAGTCGACGCTTTCAGACAGCAGACGGATGCCCTCGTCAGCGAGCTGCATGCGCTTGCGGCCTTCGAACGGGAACGGACGGGTCACCACCGCAACGGTGAGGATCCCCATTTCCTTGGCCACTTCAGCAATGATTGGCGCTGCACCGGTACCGGTACCGCCGCCCATGCCGGTCGTGATGAACACCATGTTGGTGCCCTGCAGGACTTCGGCAATGCGCTCACGGTCTTCGAGAGCGGCCTGACGACCTACTTCAGGGTTGGCGCCGGCGCCCAGACCTTTGGTCACGCTGGTGCCCAGTTGCAGAATGGTCCGCGCGCTGATGCTTTTCAGCGCTTGGGCATCAGTGTTGGCGCAGATGAATTCAACGCCTTCAATGTTGCTCTTGACCATGTGATTGACAGCGTTGCCGCCGCCTCCGCCAACACCGATAACTTTAATAACCGGGCTTGCGGGGATGTTGTCTACGAGTTCGAACATTTTCCCTCTCCTTACATTCTCTAGTTTTTTCGCCTACTGCTTTTGAAGCGGTGTTGCGGTAAAGCTTTAGAAATTGCCTTGTACCCAGCTCTTGATGCGATCGAGCAGAGCGGCTTTCGGTTCGTCATTGCTGTAGCTGTCGCGGCTGCCGATGCCCGAGAACGAAATCCCGTCGGACTGCTTCTGCAGGCCGTACATCAACAGGCCAACGCCGGTGGAATAGATCGGGTTGCGGACCACGTCGTCCAGACCCTTGACGCCATGGGGCACGCCCAGGCGAACCGGCATGTGGAAGATCTCTTCGGCCAGTTCGACCGCGCCTTCCATCTTCGACGTACCGCCGGTCAGCACGATGCCGGCCGGGATCAGGTCTTCGTAGCCGCTGCGACGCAGTTCGGCCTGGATCAGGGTGAACAGCTCGTCGTAACGCGGCTCGACCACTTCGGCCAGGGCCTGGCGGGACAGTTCGCGCGGTGGACGGTCGCCGACACTCGGCACCTTGATGGTTTCGCCGGCACCGGCCAGTTTGGCCAGGGCGCAGGCGTAGCGAATCTTGATTTCTTCGGCGTACTGGGTCGGGGTGCGCAACGCCATCGCGATGTCGTTGGTCACCTGGTCGCCCGCAATCGGGATCACTGCGGTGTGGCGGATCGCGCCTTCGGTGAAGATCGCGATATCGGTGGTGCCGCCACCGATGTCCACCAGGCACACGCCCAGTTCTTTCTCGTCGTCGGTCAGCACCGAATACGCCGAAGCCAGCTGCTCGAGAATGATGTCGTCGATTTCCAGGCCGCAGCGACGCACGCATTTTTCAATGTTCTGTGCGGCGTTGACGGCGCAGGTGACCACGTGAACCTTGGCTTCCAGACGCACGCCGGACATGCCCAGGGGCTCGCGAACGCCTTCCTGGTTATCGATCACGTAATCCTGCGGCAGGGTGTGCAGCACGCGCTGGTCAGCCGGGATTGCCACAGCCTGGGCGGCGTCGAGGACGCGTTCAAGGTCGGCGGAGCTGACTTCGCGATCACGAATCGCCACGATGCCGTGGGAGTTCAGGCTGCGGATGTGATTGCCGGCCACGCCGACGAACGCCGAGTGGATCCGGCAACCGGCCATCAGCTGCGCTTCTTCGATAGCGCGCTGGATCGACTGGACGGTGGACTCGATGTTCACCACTACGCCTTTTTTCAGGCCGCGGGACGGATGTGTACCGATCCCGACGATTTCGAGCGTGCCGTCGTCCGCAACCTCGCCGACCAGCGCCACCACCTTGGAGGTGCCGATATCGAGACCGACGATCATTTTGCCGCTTTGCACGTTTGCCATGGGTCCTGCCTCTTCTTAATTCTTTGCGACAGCGGGTTGGGCTGTCGTCGGCGCTACAGGTTCCCGCCAGCCAACGGCGAGGCCGTTGGCGTAGCGCAGATCGATGCGCGCAATGTTCGTAATCTGCTCTTTGAGCGTCTTGTCATAGATGGCAATGAAGCGGCGCATCTTTTCCACCAGGTTGCCGCGTCCCAGCAGCAGTTCGATTCCGGGACCGGCGCTGCCTGCGCCGGTGGTCAGGAACCAGCTGCCTCGTTCACGCAACTCCAGGCGTGCAATCGAGAAACCCAATGGCCTGAGCATCTGGCTCAGCACCTGGTATTGCTGCATCACTTGCTGCTGGGCCCGCTGGGGGCCGAACAGCTGTGGCAAGTGTTCGTAGTTCGCCAGCTCGCGCGGGGTGAACGCCTGCCCCTGGTTGTTCAACAGCGACTCATCGCCCCAACGGGCCACCGGCAGTTGTTCTTCCAGGCGAATCACGACCTGATCCGGCCACACCCGACGCACTTCGGCGTGGGCAATCCATGGCATCTGTTCCAGCTCGGTGCGCATGCTCGCCAGGTCGATGGTGAAGAAGCTCGACGCCACGTACGGGGCGATCCGCTGCTGCACCGCTTGCTGGCTGATGTAACTCAAGTCGCCCTGCACGGCGATTTTGGTGATCGGCCGGTCGGCGTACGGCAGCAAACGCTGTGCGCCTTCGTAAGTACCGAACCCCAACGCCACCAGCAACACGGGCCAGAACAGGCTTTTCAGAAAACCGAAGTTGGCTTTCGGCAGGCGCACGGACATCGGCTCTTTGGCCACCATTCGGCTGGCACCCCGCGGCACCGGCTTGCGGCCGGGTGGTGCGGAGGGCTGATGTCTCAGCTGTGCGCCTTGCATGGTCTTACCCTCGTGGCTCAATGCTTGCGGCCAGAATCGCCAGAACCAGTTGCTGGAAATCCAGGCCGGCGGCACGGGCCGCCATTGGCACCAGACTGTGATCGGTCATGCCCGGTGCGGTGTTGACTTCCAGGAACCAGAACTGCCCGTCGGCGTCCTGCATCACGTCTGCCCTGCCCCAACCGGCGATACCCAGCGCCTCACAGGCTTTGGCCGTGAGCTCCATGAGTTCCTTTTCTTTGTCGCTGTCCAGGCCGCACGGAATGCGGTACTGGGTATCGTTGGCGATGTACTTGGCGTCGTAGTCGTAGAAACTGTGCGTCGTGCCCAGGGCAATTGGTGGCAACACCTGGTCACGCAAGGTGGCGATGGTGAACTCCGGACCATGAATCCATTGCTCGACCAACACTTGCGAATCGTAGGTACTGGCCGCTTTCCACGCCTCGATCAACTCGGGCGCGGACGTCACTTTGGCCATCCCGATACTGGAACCTTCATGGGCCGGTTTGACGATCAGCGGGAAGCCCAGTTCCGTGGCCGCCGAAATACAATCGGCCTCGGAGCTCAGTACCGCGTGGCGTGGCGTCGGAATGCCGAGGCTGTGCCAGACCTGCTTGGTGCGCAGTTTGTCCATGGCCAGGGCCGAGGCCAGAATGCCGCTGCCGGTGTACGGAATCCCTGCGCATTCGAGCAGGCCCTGCATGCTGCCGTCTTCACCGCCACGACCGTGGAGGATGATGAAGGCGCGGTCGATTTTTTCGTTCAGCAGGCGTTGCAGAAGGTCATCGCCCACATCAATACCGAACGCGTCCACACCGGCGCTTTGCAGTGCATCGAGCACCGCGTTACCCGACTTCAGGGACACTTCACGCTCGGCACTCTTGCCGCCGAACAGCACGGCAACGCGACCGAAATCCTTCGGCGCGACAGTGGAGACGAGGTTGGCGTAAGCAGCAGTCATTTCAACTTCCCCTCTACCGGTGCGGCAACGGCCCCGGCGAACAACGGACTGTTCAACAGTTTGGGTGCGAGGCCACCGATATCACCGGCGCCCTGGCACAGCAGAATGTCGCCGGCACGCAGCAGCGGCTTGACGATCGGCGCGAGGTCGATGCCGCGCTCGATGTAGATCGGGTCGAGCTGACCGCGCTGACGGATGCTGTTGCACAGCTTGCGGCTGTCGGCGCCTGGAATCGGCTCTTCGCCGGCCGGATAGACTTCCATCAGCAGCAGCACGTTGGCATCGGCCAGCACATTGACGAAATCGTCGTACAGATCGCGGGTGCGGCTGTAACGGTGCGGCTGGTAGACCATCACCAGACGGCGCTCCGGCCAGCCACCGCGCACGGCTTTGATCACGGCCGCGACTTCGGTCGGGTGGTGACCGTAGTCGTCCACCAGCATCACGTTGCCGCCTTCGACCGGCAGTTCGCCGTACACCTGGAAGCGACGGCCAACACCCTGGAACCCAGACAAGCCCTGGACGATGGCTTCATCGCTGACGCCTTCGTCGGTGGCGATGCAAATGGTCGCCAGCGCGTTCAGCACGTTGTGGTTGCCCGGCATGTTTACCGAGACATCCAGCGGCTCGCGATCAGGGCGCAGCACGGTGAAGAAAGTCTGCATGCCTTGCTGGCGTACGTTGATGGCGCGTACGTCGGCGTCATCGCCGAAGCCGTAAGTGACCGTCGGACGCTTCACCAGCGGGAGGATTTCACGCACCACCGGATCGTCCAGGCACACCACCGCCAAACCGTAGAACGGCAGGTTGTGCAGGAACTCGACGAAGGTTTTCTTCAGCTTGTTGAAGTCGCCGTCGTAGGTCGCCATGTGATCGGCGTCGATGTTGGTGACCACGGCCACCAGCGGCTGCAAGTGCAGGAAGCTGGCATCGCTTTCGTCGGCTTCGGCGATCAGGTAGCGGCTGGTGCCAAGCTGAGCATTGGTGCCCGCGGCATTCAGACGGCCACCGATGACGAACGTCGGGTCCAGGCCACCGGCGGCGAACACCGAAGCGATCAGGCTGGTGGTGGTGGTTTTGCCGTGGGTACCGGCGACGGCGATGCCGTGGCGGTAGCGCATCAGCTCGGCGAGCATCTCGGCACGCGGCACCACCGGAATCCGGCGTTCCAGCGCGGTCGCGACTTCCGGGTTGGACGTGTTGACGGCGCTCGACACCACCAGCACGTCGGCGGCTGCGGCGTTCTCGGCACGGTGGCCGATGAAAATATGCGCACCAAAAGATTCCAGGCGCTCGGTCACCGGCGAAGCTTTCAGGTCGGAACCGGACACTTGATAGCCCAGGTTCAGCAACACTTCGGCGATACCGCACATACCCACGCCGCCAATTCCGACGAAGTGGATACGACGGATACGGCGCATTTCCGGTTGTGGCATGGCTTTCTTGTTCTCAACCATGGGCCACCTCAAGGCAAGTATCGACCACGTTACGAGTGGCATCGGGTTTGGCCAGGCGGCGTGCCGCGCTGGCCATGTCGTTGAGTCGTTGCGGTTGCATCAAGACCTCTGTCAGGCGAGCGGCAAGGTCCGCTGCGCCAGTCGTTCTTTGCGGCATCAGGAAGGCAGCGCCTTCACGGGCCAAATAATCGGCGTTGCGGGTCTGGTGATCGTCGATCGCGTGGGGCAAAGGCACCAGCATCGAGGGCAGACCGGCGGCCGCCAGTTCACTGATGGTCAGCGCTCCTGCGCGGCACACCACCAGGTCGGCCCAGCCATAGGCTTGGGCCATGTCTTTGATGAATGGCTGCACTTGTGCCTCGACGCCAGCTGCGCGATAGCGCTCTGCAGTCACTTCATCGTGGTTTTTGCCGGCCTGATGGAACACGTCCGGGCGCAGGTCGGGGGCGACTTGCGACAGGGCTTCAGGCAGCAACTTGTTCAACGGCTCTGCGCCCAGGCTTCCGCCCAGGATCAGCAAACGCGCCTTGCGACCGGCCAGGGCAGGTCGCGGTGTTTCGAGGAACAGCTCGGTGCGCACCGGGTTCCCGGTGGTCCGACGGCTGTCCGACAGGGTAAAGGTGTCGGGGAACGCTTCACAGACTCGGGCGGCCAACGGCACCAGCAACCGATTGGCGGTACCGGCCACGGCGTTCTGCTCGTGAACGATGACCGGCACGCCGGCCAGTCTGGCTGCAACGCCGCCAGGACCAGTCACAAAACCACCAAAGCCGACCACACAGACTGGCTGCAGCTGACGAATGATCGCCCGCGCCTGCCAGATCGATTTGAGCAACATGACCGGCGCCTTGAGCAGGGACAATTTGCCCTTGCCGCGCAAACCGCTGGCGTGGATCCGATGCAATTCAATACCGGCCGCCGGCACCAGATCGTTTTCGATCCCGCGGGGCGTGCCGAGCCAGTGCACGGTGTAGCCGCGGGCCTGGAACTCACGCGCACAGGAAAGTGCCGGGAACACATGGCCCCCGGTGCCGCCGGCCATGATCAGTACGTTAGCGCCCATGCTTCGGCTCCTCGGCGAAGTCGCTCTCATGGAATTCCATTTCTTCGCTGCCCAAATGGGTTCGACTCTCCCACTCGATGCGCAGCAACAAGCCAAGACAGGCACAGCAGATCACCAACGAACTGCCGCCATAACTGAGGAATGGCAGGGTCAGACCTTTGGTCGGCAGCAGGCCGACGTTCACGCCGATGTTGATCAGGAACTGGCCGATCCACAGGAACGACAAGCCGTAAGCAACGTAGGCGGCAAAAAACTGTTTGGCTTTCTCGGCCCACAGGCCAATGTACATGCCCCGAATACACACGAAGACGAACAGCGCCACCGTGCACAAGGAACCCACGGCCCCCAGCTCTTCAGCCAGCACCGAAAACACGAAGTCGGTGTGGGCTTCCGGCAGGTAGAACTGTTTCTGCACGCTGTTGCCCAGGCCGACGCCCAGCCATTCGCCGCGACCGAAAGCGATCAAGGCCTGGGAGAGCTGATAGCCGGCACCGAACTGGTCGGCCCACGGATCGGCAAAGTTGGTCAGACGCGCCATTCGATACGGCTGCATCTGAATCAACAACACCACCGCCGCGACAGCCAGGACCACCATCAGGGAAAACCGGAACAGCCCGACCCCGCCGAGGAACAGCATCGCCGCAGCTGCCCCCATCATCACGACGGTGGCACCGAAGTCCGGCTCCATCAGCAACAGACCCGCCATTGGCAACAGCACGATGAATGGCTTGAAGAAGCCCATCCAGCTTTCACGCACTTCTTTCTGGCGACGCACCAGATAACCGGCGAGGTAGATCACCACGAACACCTTGGCGATCTCGGAAGGCTGAACGTTGAAGAAACTGAAGCCGATCCAGCGCATCGAACCGTTCACTTCCCGACCGATCCCCGGGACGATCACCATCACCAGCAAGCCGAACGCACCAATCAGCATCAGCCAGCCCAGGCGTTGCCAGGTGGCAATCGGAATCATCATGGTGACGATGCAGGCACCCAGGCCCAGCACAACGTAGATCAGGTGGCGAATCATGTAGTACAGGGCACTGCCCGACTGCACCGCCCCCACCTCGGTCGATGCCGAGGCAATCATGATCAGCCCCAGGCCGAGCAGTGCCAGGCAACCGGCGAGCATCGGGAAATCGAGGTCGATACCGCGTCCGGTGATCAGCGGCGATGGATACGGCTTGATGATGTTCTTCAAGCTCATGCCAGATCCTCCACGGCGCGGACGAACTGGTGACCACGGTCTTCATAGTTCTTGAACATGTCGAAGCTGGCGCAAGCCGGCGACAGCAGCACCGCGTCGCCCTTTTCGGCGATGGCGCGGCATTGCTCGACCGCTTCGATCAGCGAGCCGACGCGAATCAGTGGCACGGCATCGCCGATGGCCTCACCGATCTTGTCGGAATCACGGCCCATCAAAATGACGGCGCGGCAGTTGGCCGCCACCGGATCACGCAAATCCTTGAATTCGGCGCCCTTGCCATCGCCACCGGCGATCAGCACAAGCTTGCCGTCGATGTCCGCCCCCAGGCCTTCGATGGCCGCCAATGCGGCGCCGACGTTGGTGGCTTTGGAATCGTTGTAGTAGCTCACGCCATCAAGGTCGCGGACCCACTGGCAGCGATGCTCGAGCCCGGCGAAATTGCGCAGGGCTGAAAGCATGGCGTCGAATGGCAGGCCGACGGCGTGGCCGAGCGCCAATGCCGCGAGGGCGTTGGACTGGTTATGCGCACCACGAACTTTCAGCTCGCGTACCGGCATCAGGTTCTGGAATTCAAAGGCCAGGTATTTCTCGCCATCCTCTTCCCGAATGCCGAAGGCCTTGAAGTCGGGTTTGTTCAAACCGAAGGTCCAGCACGGCTGACCTTCACCCATCAGCGGACGGCTCAGGGCGTCCTGACGGTTGACCACAAACTGCCTGGCGCCCCGGAAGATCCGGTGCTTGGCCAAGTGATAGGCCGGCAGACCGCTGTAGCGGTCCATGTGGTCTTCACTGATGTTGAGCACGGTCGCCACTTCGGCGTTGAGCTGATCGGTGGTTTCGAGCTGGAAGCTCGACAGTTCCATCACGTACAGCTCGATGTCGTCGCTGAGCAAATCCAGCGCCGGTGTGCCGAGGTTGCCACCAACGGCAACACGCTTGCCGGCCGCAGCCGCCATCTCGCCGACCAGGGTGGTGACGGTGCTTTTGGCGTTGGAACCGGTAATGGCGACAATCGGCGCTTTCGCGTTACGCGCGAACAGCTCGATGTCTCCGGACATTTTCACGCCACGGGCGGCGGCAGCCTGCAGGGCCGGGGTCGCCAGCGCCAGGCCGGGGCTCACGTAGAGCTCGTCGGCACGGCACAGGAATTCGACGTCCAGCTCGCCACAACGCACTTCCACGTGCGGATAGTCACGCTTGAGCGTGGCCAGTTCCGGTGGATTTTCCCGCGTATCGGCGACAGCAAACGACACGCCCCGGTTCGCCAGGAAGCGAACCAGGGACATGCCGCTCTTGCCGAGGCCGACAACGATGCGGAAGTGGTCAGAAGCGATCAGAGACACTCGTTCTACCTCAGCTTCAGGGTGGCAAGGCCGATCAACACGAGAATCACGGTGATGATCCAGAAACGGACGATCACACGCGGCTCGGGCCAGCCCTTGAGTTCAAAGTGGTGGTGAATCGGTGCCATGCGGAACACACGGCGACCGGTCAGCTTAAAGGAGGCGACCTGAATGACGACTGACAGGGTCTCCATCACGAACACACCGCCCATGATGAACAGGACGATTTCCTGACGGACGATCACTGCGATGGTGCCCAGGGCCGCACCCAGCGCCAGCGCGCCAACGTCGCCCATGAAGACTTGTGCCGGATAGGTGTTGAACCAGAGGAACCCCAGGCCAGCACCGATCAAGGCGCCGCAGAACACAATCAGCTCACCCGCGCCCGGTACGTAAGGAATCAGCAGGTATTCGGCGAACTTCACGTTACCCGACAGGTAGCAGAAGATCCCCAGGCCGCCGCCGACCATCACGGTGGGCATGATCGCCAGACCGTCGAGGCCGTCGGTCAGGTTGACCGCGTTGCTCGAGCCGACAATCACGAAATAGGTCAGGACGATGAAGCCTGCGCCCAGCGGAATGCTGTAGTCCTTGAGCATCGGCAGGATCAGGGTGGTTTCCACCGGCGTCGCGGCAGTCATATAAAGGAAGATTGCCGCGCCCAGGCCGAACACCGACTGCCAGAAATATTTCCAGCGGCTCGGAAGGCCGCGGGAGTTTTTCTCGATGACTTTGCGATAGTCGTCAACCCAGCCGATGGCGCCGAACAGCAGGGTCACCAACAACACGACCCAAACGTAACGGTTGGTCAGGTCAGCCCAAAGCAAGGTGCTGACGCCGATGGAGGAAAGAATCAGCGCGCCGCCCATGGTCGGGGTGCCCGACTTCGACAGGTGCGATTGCGGGCCGTCGTTGCGAACGGATTGACCGATCTGACGGTTCTGCAGAGTGCGGATCATCCACGGGCCATAGCACAGCGACAAGACCAGCGCGGTCAGTACACCGAGAATCCCGCGCAGGGTCAGGTACTGAAAGACCGCGAAGCCTTTGTAGAACTGTTGCAGATACTCCGCTAGCAGCAGCAGCATTAATGTTTCTCCAGACTGGTCCCGCACAAAGCGGCAACGATGTTTTCCATCGCAGCGCTACGCGAGCCCTTGATCAAAAAGGTAGTGTTTGTGTCCTGCTCAGCTTCCAGCGCCTTGATCAGTTCAGCCTGTGTGCTGAAGTGAAAGGCCTGCTCGCCGAAAGCGTTCACGGCGTGAGCCATCATTGGCCCGACGGCGTAAAGCGCGGAAACCTTGCCGCGGGCGTACTCGCCCACATCGCGGTGCCCCTGCTCTGCCCACGCGCCCAACTCGCCGATATCCCCGAGCACCAAAACGGTGCGGCCGGAAAAGCCGGCGAGTATATCAACGGCGGCGCACATAGAGGTGGGGTTCGCGTTGTATGTGTCATCGATTACGCGCATGCCGTTAGGCGCCAGTTGCGCGACGGTGCGGCCCTTGACCGGTTGCACCGCGCCAAGGCCGGTGGCGATGCCGAACAGCGACACACCCAAGGCATGCGCGGCAGCGGCAGCGGCCATGGCATTGGCCACGTTGTGGGTGCCGAGCAGATTCAGCTGAACCCGTTCCACACCTTCAGGGCTGTGCAGGTTGAACGCCGGGCAACCGCGGGCATCGCGGTCCAGGTCGCTGGCATGGAAATCGGCGTTGACGTTGCTCAGGGCAAAAGTCAGCACTTTTCGACCGGCGGCACGGGTCTTCCAGATGTCGAAGGCCTTGTCGTCGAGATTCAGCACGGCGATGCCATCGGCATCCAGCCCTTCGAGAAGCTCGCCCTTGGCTTCGACGATTTTTTCCGGCCCGCCGAACTCACCAACGTGGGCGGTCCCGGCGTTGTTGATGATGGCCACGTGGGGTTTGGTCATGGCGACGGTGTAGGCAATCTCGCCAATGCGCGAAGCGCCGAGTTCGATCACGGCGGCGGTGTGTTCCGGCGCCAGTTCGAGCAGGGTCAGCGGAGCACCGAGGTCATTGTTCAGGTTGCCACGGGTCGCCAGCACCGGACCGCGCGTGCGCAGGATGCTTGCCAGCATTTCCTTGACCGTGGTCTTGCCGCTGGAACCGGTAACGGCCGCGACCGGCTGAGTGAACGCGGCACGGTTGATCGCACCCAACTGGCCGAGGGCCTGGCGGGTGTCCTTGACCAGCAGTTGCGGCAGCGAGCTGTCGGCAACTTCGCGTTCGACCAGAGCACCCACGGCGCCTTTGGCGGCGACGTCATTCAGGTAGTCATGGCCATCGAAACGCGGGCCGGCCAGAGCAATAAACAATTGGCCGGGCTTGATCGCCCGGCTGTCGATGCTGACGCCGTCGAAGCTGGTATCACCGGCAATCAAACGAGCATTCAGTGCGCCGGTCAGTTCGCTCAGTTTCAAGGCTTTAAGCATGGGCCACCTCCCACGCGGTCAGGGCATGATCGGCCTCGACCAAATCGGAGAAAGCGAGGCGTTCGCCATTGATTTCCTGATAGTCCTCATGACCTTTACCAGCCAGGACAATCACGTCATCCGCCGAAGCGCTGGCGATCAACCGGGCAATCGCCTGGCCACGACCGGCGACGAAGGTGACTTTATCCACAGCGGTGAAACCGGCACGGATGTCGTCGAAAATCGCGGCCGGGTCTTCGGTGCGCGGGTTGTCGTCGGTGACCAGCACACCATCGGCCAGACGCTCGACCACTTCAGCCATCAGCGGACGCTTGCCGCGGTCGCGATCACCGCCGCAACCGAACAGGCACAGCAACCGGCCTTTGGCGTGAGGACGCAGGGCCATCAAGACTTTTTCCAGCGCATCCGGTGTGTGGGCGTAATCGACCACCACCAACGGCTGAGTGCCGCCGCCCAGACGCTGCATGCGACCGGCCGGGCCTTCGAGTTTCGGCAGCACGTTGAGGATTTCGTCCAGCGCGTAGTCCAGACCGAGTAAGGCACCGACCGCGGCCAACACGTTGCTCAGGTTGAAACGGCCGAGCAAGGTGCTGCGCAAATGGTGTTCGCCCTGCGGCGTAACCAGCGTGGCGCGCACGCCTTCGTCACTGAACTGCGCTTCGCGGCAATACAGGTAAGCGCGGGAGTCTTCCAGGCTGTAAGTGATCAGCCGCGACTCCCCCTCATCAGCCGCCAGTTGCCGGCCAAAATCGTCGTCGAGGTTGACCACCCGGCACTTCAGATCATTCCAGGCAAACAACTTGGCCTTTGTTTCGCCATAGGCCTGCATGGTGCCGTGGTAATCCAGATGATCGCGCGACAGGTTGGTCATCACCGCCACATCGAAGGCCAGTGCGGTTACGCGGCCCTGATCCAGCCCATGGGAAGAGACTTCCATGGCCACGGCTTTGGCACCGGCCTTTTTCAGGTCGGCGAGGGTTGCTTGCAGCGCAATCGGGTTCGGCGTGGTGTGCAAGCCGCTTTCCAGCGCGCCATGGAAACCGGAGCCCAGAGTGCCAACGATACCGCAGTGTTGACCGAGCAAATCGAGGGCTTGCGCGACCAATTGGGTCACGCTGGTTTTACCGTTGGTGCCGGTCACGCCGATCAGGTTCATGTGACGGCTCGGGTCGCCGTAAAAGCGCCCGGCGATATCCGACAGCTGCGCCGCCAGGCCTTTGACCGGAATCAGCGGCACGTCGGTAATCGGCAGCACGGTCGCGCCTTCGACTTCATAAGCCACGGCGGCAGCACCGCGCTGCAAGGCGTCGGCGATGTGCGCACGACCGTCGAACTTGCCACCAGGGACCGCAAGGAACAAATCACCTGCCCGTACGTTACGGCTGTCCAGCGCCAATTCGCGGATCAATAGATCATGGCCGGCGTGGGCGAAAATCTTGTTCAGGCTCAGCGACATCAGCCGCGCCCTCCATTAGCTTTCAGCGGAACGACCGGTGCGGCGTTCGCTTGTTGAGTGGCTGGCAGGTTGTCCGGGGTGATGTTCATCAGGCGCAAGGTCCCGGACATCACTTTGCTGAACACCGGCGCCGATACCAGACCACCGAAGTAACCGGCCTTGGTCGGTTCGTCGATCACCACCACGATCGCGTAACGCGGGTCGCTCATCGGGCCGAAACCGGCGAACAGCGAGCGGTAGGAGTTCTCGGCGTAGCCTTTGGTTCCGACCGACGTCTTACGCGCAGTACCCGACTTGCCGCCCACGTGATACGCCGGCACCTGCGCACGGAATACGCCGCGCGGGGCTTCGATCACTTGTTGCAGCATGCCTTGCATGGTTTTCGCGACGGCTTCCGGCAGCACCTGAGTGGTTTGCGGCGCCTTGTCGGTTTTGATCAGGGTCAACGGCGCGAGGCGACCATTGTTGGCCAGGGCCGAGAAGGCGTGGACCAACTGGATCGCGGTCACGGAAATACCGTAGCCGTAGGACAGCGTGGCGGTTTCAGCCTTGCGCCATTCGCGGTAGTTCGGCAGGTTGCCGACGCGCTCACCCGGGAAACCCAAGCCGGTGTCCTGGCCGAGGCCAACTTTCTGTGCCAGGCGGAAAATCGTTTCGCCACCGATATCGAACGCGACCTTACTCATGCCGACGTTACTGGAATTGATCAGGATACCGGTCAGGTCGAGCACCGGACCTTCGGTCTTGGATACGTCCTTGATGGTGTATTTACCAATCTGCAAGCTGCCCGGGTACACCTCGACGGTGTCGCTCGGTTTCCAGCGCCCGGTTTCGATCGCGGCGCTCATGGAGATCGCTTTCATGGTCGAACCCGGCTCGAACACGTCGATCATCGCGCGGTTGCGCATCATCGCCGGTTGCAGGTTGCGACGGTTGTTCGGGTTGTAGGTCGGCTGGTTGACCATGGCGAGAATCTCGCCGGTCTTCACGTCCATGATCACCAGGCTACCGGCCTTGGCGCCGTTCTCGATGATCGCGTTGCGCAGCTCGCGGTTGGCCAGGTATTGCAGGCGCAGGTCAATGGACAACGCCAAGGGCTTGCCGGCCTTGGCGTTTTTGGTGACCTGGACATCTTTAATCAACCGGCCGCGCCGGTCCTTGATGACCTGTCGCTTGCCGGGCACCCCGGCCAGCCATTCGTCGTAGGCCAGCTCGACGCCTTCGCGCCCGTGATCGTCGATGTCGGTAAAGCCGACCATGTGGGCAGTGACTTCACCGGCCGGGTAGAAACGCCGGAACTCTTCGATGCCATAGACGCCCGGCACTTTCAGATCGAGCACAGCCTGGCCCTGCTCGGGGGTCAGCCCGCGCACCAGGTAAATGAATTCTTTGTTGGCCTGGGCTTCGAGACGTTCGGCCAGGGCTTTGGGGTCCTGCCCCAGGGCAGCCGCCAGTGCCGGCCATTTCTCTTTGGCCAGCTGCATTTCCTTGGCGTTGGCCCACAGGGTGGTGACCGGGGTACTCACGGCCAATGGCTCGCCGTTACGGTCGGTGATCAGACCACGGTGAGCCGGAATCGGAATATGACGAACACTGCGCGCGTCGCCCTGACCTTTAAGGAAGTCACGGTCGACCACTTGCAGATCAATGATGCGCCAGGAAATCGCCGCCACCATGATGCCGAGCAAGCCCAGCACCAGACGGAATCGCCACGGGAAGAGTGCGCCTTCGAGTTTCATCATGGCGCCACCATCTGCACTTCAGCAGCGCCAGGAATACGCATCTTCAGTTGCTCGGTCGCCAACACTTCGATACGGCTGTGGGCGGTCCAGGTGCTTTGTTCGAGAATCAACCGGCCCCACTCCGCCTGCGCCTTGTCGCGCACGCTCAATTCGTTGTACAGCGAATTCAACAACTGACGGTTCCAGTGGGCGCTATAGGACACGCCGATGGCCGATACGAGCACACCGATAAACAGCAGCAGCATGAAAAAGCTTCCGCCGGGAAGTGGTTTGGCGAAAAGCTTGCTCACCGCAGTTTCTCCGCGACGCGCATGATGGCGCTACGGGAACGTGGGTTGGCTTTGAGTTCGGCCTCGGAGGCGGACTGCGCTTTGCCATGGACTTTGATTTTCGGTTCGAAGGCGACGTGACGGACCGGCAAGTTGCGCGGCAGGTTATCAGCCTCGCCCTTCACCAGTTTGCGCATGAACAGTTTGACGATGCGGTCTTCCAGCGAGTGGAAGCTGATCACTACCAGACGACCGCCGACTTCCAGGCACTCCAGCGCGGCTTCGAGACCGGTTTCCAGATCGCCCAGTTCGTTGTTGACGTGAATACGCAGCCCCTGGAATGCACGGGTCGCCGGGTTCTTGCCCTTTTCCCACGCAGGGTTGGCGACTTTCAGCACTTCCGCCAGATCGCCAGTGCGTTCGAATGGCTTGATGTCGCGACGTTCGGCCACGGCACGCGCCATGCGGCCGGAGAAACGTTCTTCGCCGTACTCCTTGAACACCCGGGCGATTTCTTCCACCGGCGCGGTGTTGACGAACTCGGCGGCGCTGATCCCGCGGGACGGGTCCATACGCATGTCCAACGGGCCGTCGTTGAGAAAACTGAAGCCGCGCTCAGGGTCGTCGAGCTGAGGCGAAGACACGCCCAGGTCAAGCAGAACACCGCTGACCTTGCCGGCCAGACCGCGTTCGGCGACTTCCGAACCGAGCTCGGCAAAGCTGCGCTGTACAACGACAAAGCGGCCGTCTTCGGCCGCTAGCGTTTGCCCGGTGGCAATCGCTTGAGGATCTTTGTCGAACCCGAGCAACCGACCATCGGGCCCGAGCTTGCTGAGGATCAACCGGCTATGTCCGCCGCGTCCGAACGTGCCGTCCAGATAGCAGCCATCAGGACGTACGGCGAGAGCCTCGACGGCTTCGTCAAGCAGTACGGTGATGTGGTTAAAGCCGCTATCAATAGTCACAGGATCAAATCACGCAGTTCATCAGGCATGGCGCCCGGTTGTTGAATAGCAGCCAGGTCAGCGGCAGAAACCGCATTCCAGGCATCCTCGTCCCACAATTGGAACTTGTTCAGTTGGCCTACCAACATCGCGCGCTTATCCAACTTGGCATATTCGCGAAGACGCGGCGGAACCAGAAAACGACCACTGCCATCGAGTTCGAGGTCGACGGCATTACCAATGAGTAAACGTTGCAGGCGGCGGTTTTCTTCGCGAAGCGAAGGCAGTGCGCGCAGTTTGGTTTCGATAATTTCCCACTCATCGAGGGGATAAACACACAAACACGGATCAACGGCATCGATGGTGACGATTAATTGACCGGAACTACGCGAAACGAGCTCGTCACGGTACCGGCTCGGCATGGCGAGACGGCCCTTTGCATCGAGACTGATAGCGTTAGCTCCGCGAAACACGTCAGCGTTTCTCCAAATATTAGCGTTTTGCGCTCAAAAAACCCACTTCATGCCACTTTCCGCCACTTGCGCACACTATAGGAATGCGCCCACCACACCGTCAAGGCGCGGATAGAAGGAAAAGCCTTACAGAACGGAGATTTAGGAGCGTAAAAGGAGGGGAAACGAGAATCTGACGGGTGAATTTGTTCAATAACTTGAGTCAGCACAGAAGGCTGCGCTCAGAAGTTAAAGTAGTTTGTTAAGAGTAAGATTTTTTCGGTATTACAAAAGCGCTTCTGCTATTGATTCAGCAGGGAGGGAAATTGCCATTACGCATATCGCTGCCAATGATTGAAGCAGAGAAGAAAAAAGGTGGAGAGTCGATCTGTAAGCCGGGTTCTGTCTTGAACAGTCATTCGTCTACGATGGCCATCACTGGACATCTTTAGCAACCTACCCGGTCCCAGCGCGGGCCACGCCTTGGGACCCTATTTGGTCTTGCTCCAAGTGGGGTTTACCTAGCCACGAACTGTTGCCAGACGTGCGGTGCGCTCTTACCGCACCTTTTCACCCTTACCGGCGCCGAAGCGCTTAGGCGGTTATTTTCTGTGGCACTTTCCGTAGGCTCACGCCTCCCAGGCATTACCTGGCACTTCGCCCTATGGAGCCCGGACTTTCCTCCCCCCCCTAATTTTCATAGAGGGCAGCGACTGTCCGATCGACTCTCCGCCGCGAAGGTTAACGGCAGAGCGGCCGAAGAACAAGCTCTAAAAGCCTCTGGCCGGCGCTGCGCGTCGCTTTTTTACTCGCCCTTCTGCTTATCCAGCGCAACCTGATAGAGCACATTCTTGCGCTCGCCAGTAATTTGCGCCGCCAATGCCGCCGCACGCTTGAGCGGCATTTCTTCAAGCAGCAGATTGAGAATACGCATGGCTTCGCTGCTGACAGCGTCCTCAGTCTCGGGAGCAGACCAGCCAGCGACCAGCACTACGCACTCGCCGCGCTGCTGGTTGCTGTCCGATTCGACGAACTCGCGCAACTCGGCCAGCGGCAAGCCTTTAAGGGTTTCGAAGGTCTTGGTCAGCTCGCGCGCCAGCAATGCCGGACGATCGGCGCCGAATACCAGCTCCATGTCTTGCAGGCATTCAAGGATGCGGTGTGGAGCCTCATAAAAAATCAGCGTGCGCGGCTCTTCTTTTATCAGTTCCAGGCGAGCGCGCCGGCCGACAGCCTTGGCCGGTAGAAACCCTTCGAAGATGAAACGGTCCGATGGCAACCCCGCCGCCGAGAGCGCCGCAATCAATGCACAGGCCCCCGGAACCGGCACCACATTGATCCCAGCGGCACGGGCCTGACGCACCAGGTGATAACCCGGATCGGAAATCAGCGGCGTCCCGGCATCGGAGATCAATGCCACATCGTCGCCAGCGAGCAAGCGAGTGATAAAGCGGCTGCCTTCATCCCGTTCATTGTGTTCATGGCAGGCCGCCAGCGGCGTGGGGATGCCGAAGTGCTGCATCAATCGCTGGGAATGGCGAGTGTCTTCGGCAGCAATCAACGAAACCTCGCGCAGGATCTTCAGCGCACGCGCACTGATGTCGTCCAGGTTGCCGATGGGCGTCGCCACCACATAAAGCGAGCCAGCAGCGGAATTCAAAGCACCTGGAGCAGTCAAAGCGCACACCTCATGATCGGTAAAAGCCGCCATTGTAGCGCGTAGCGACATTCGCGATACCTGCAAGCAACCCTCGGTTTTCCAGCCTTTTGTGCAGTGCCGCAACATTTGCACGAGCTAAATTGATCGATTCACGCCAGTAACATCGCGCCCCGGCCAGCGCTTGGGTACAATTCCACGCTTATTTGATCGAGTATCAGGAACACTTACATGATCGCTTGCCTGCGGCTGTTCTCTGCCCTCTGCCTCGCTGCCTTGCTGGCGGCTTGCGCCAGCTCGCCCTCCTCCAGCCTTGGCGAACTTCCACGGACCCCGGATGCCAGTGTCGAGCAACTGCTCGAACAGGCCACTCAAAGTAAAACGCCGGACAAGGCAGCCTTGCTGCGCTTGAGCGCGGCAGACCTGGCTTATCGTCAGGGCAATGCCGGCCAATCCGCGCAAATCCTGCAACAAGTACCGATGGAACAACTCAAGCCTGGCCAACAGGTCTTCGCCAGCACCCTGGCGGCTGAATTGGCCATGGTGCGCAATCAGCCCAAAGCGGCGCTGACGGCCCTGAGCCATCCGAGCCTGCAACGCCTGGGTGAACTGCCGGTCGAGCAACAGGTTCGCACTGGCACCGTCCATGCCCGCGCCCTTGAGGCTGACGGCCAGACCCTGGCCGCCGCACGGGAGCGCATCTTCATCGCCCCCATGCTGAGCGATCAAGCCGCGAGCAAAAACCACGAAGCCATCTGGACCCTGATCGCTTCACTGCCGACCGATCAATTGCAACCGACCACCGACGACGACCTCGGCGGCTGGTTGAGCCTGGCCCGGGCAGTGAAAACAGCCGGCACCCTGGAACAGCAGCAAGCCGCGATCGACAACTGGCGCGCGAACAATCCAAAGCACCCGGCCGCCATCCAGCTGCCGCTGCCATTGACCAAACTCAAGGATCTGGCCAGCCAGCCCCTGAGCAAAATCGCCGTGCTGCTGCCTCAAGCAGATGGCCCGCTGGCGGCTGCCAGCAAGGCACTGCGTGAAGGTATCGTGGCTGCTCACTACCAGGCGCAACAAGCCGGGCAGAATCCGCCAGCCATCGTATTTTATGACAGCTCGATAATGACCACTGTGCCGCCGCGGATGTCGCTGGACGAGTTCTATCGCAAGGCCCAGGCCGACGGCGTGCAATTGGTGATCGGCCCGCTGGAAAAACCGCTGGTCAAGCAGCTCAGCGCTCGCCCGCAACTGCCGATCACCACCCTGGCGCTGAACTACAGCGAAGGCGAACAAGGTCCGGCCCAGCTGTTCCAATTCGGCCTTGCCGCTGAAGACGAAGCCCGCGAAGTGTCCCGTCGTGCGCGCGCCGATGGCCTGCATCGCGCCGCCATCATGGTGCCGAAAGGCGAATGGGGTGACCGCGTACTCAGAGCATTCAGCCAGGATTGGCAAGCCAACGGCGGCAGCATTGTCGCGACCGAGCGCGTCGACCAACCGGTGCAACTGGCCCAGCAAATTGCCGACATGTTCCAGCTGCGTCAGAGCGAAGGCCGCGCCAAGAGCCTGCAAAACACCGTTGGCTCGCAGGTAGCCGCCCAGCCTTCGCGTCGTCAGGACATCGAGTTCATCTTCCTGGCCGCGACGCCGCAACAGGCTCAACAGATCAAACCGACCCTGAACTTCCAGTACGCGGGTGACGTGCCGGTTTACGCCACCTCTCACGTATTCAGCGCCAGCGGCGACCAGAACCAGTACAACGACATGAACGGTATTCGCTTCTGCGAAACCCCATGGCTGCTGGATGCCAACGACCCGCTGCGCAAACAGGTCACCGCACAATGGCCACAAGCCGCTGGCAGCCTGGGCCGCCTATACGCGATGGGCGTTGACGCCTATCGCCTGGCACCACGCCTGGGGCAACTCAAGGCCTTGCCGGACAGCCGCATCGAAGGTCAATCGGGCAGCCTGGGCATGACTCAGAATCAACGGGTCGTGCGTCAGTTGCCATGGGCAGAGTTCGTCAACGGTCAGGTTCAACGCCTGCCGGACACCTCGCACTGATGCCCGACAGGTCACGCCAGCAAAGCGGTAAGGATGCCGAGCGCCATGCGCTCGAGCATCTTCAGCAACAAGGTCTGCGCCTGCTGGCGCAGAACTGGTTATGTAAACGCGGCGAGCTTGATCTGGTCATGCTTGATGGCGATACAGTAGTATTCGTCGAAGTCCGCTACAGAAAAAACACCCAATGGGGTGGCGCGCTCGATAGCATCGATGAGCGCAAACGGCAGAAACTGATTTTCGCCGCGCAGTATTTTCTTCAGCGCGAGTCGCGTTGGGCCAATTCCCCTTGCCGCTTCGACGTGGTTGCCATCGACAGCAACCTTGATCAGTTGAACTGGTTGCAGAATGCCTTCGACAGCTGATCGCTTGCGCCCCGAACCGGACACCTTCACCCAACACTTTTGCTCTTTGCTTTGCGGGCTGCACATTCATGTGCCGAGTAGCCGCGCTAATTAAGGTCACACAGATGGACATGCAATCGCGAATTCGCCAGCTTTTTCAGGCCAGTATCGACACCAAGCAACAGGCGATGGACGTACTTGCACCGCACATCGAGCAAGCCAGCCAGGTCATGGTCAACGCCCTGCTCAACGAGGGCAAAATGCTGTCCTGCGGCAACGGCGGTTCCGCCGGTGACGCACAGCACTTCTCGTCCGAACTGCTCAACCGCTTCGAGCGCGAGCGCCCGAGCCTGCCGGCCATCGCGCTGACCACCGACAGCTCGACGATCACCTCGATCGCCAACGACTACAGCTACAACGAAATCTTCTCCAAACAGATCCGCGCCCTCGGTCAACCGGGTGACGTATTGCTGGCCATTTCCACCAGCGGCAACTCGGCGAACATTATTCAAGCGATCCAGGCCGCACATGATCGTGAAATGATTGTCGTAGCATTGACGGGTCGTGATGGCGGCGGCATGGCGTCACTGCTTTTGCCGGAGGACGTCGAGATTCGCGTACCGGCCAACGTCACTGCACGTATTCAGGAAGTCCACCTGCTGGCGATCCATTGCCTTTGCGATCTGATCGACAGCCAACTGTTCGGGAGTGAAGAATGACCCCTAATCGCCTAGGCCTTCTGGCCTTGACCCTGTGCCTCGGCATCAGCGGCTGCACATCAGTGGTTAACGCCAGCCGTGAAGCGCCGATCGAAGATGACCGCGGTACGCGCACCTTCGGCAGCAAGATCGACGACTCTCTGATCGACACCAAGGTCGGCGTGAACATCGCCAAGGCCGATCCGGCCCTGGACAACGATTCGCACATCGTCGTCACCAGCTTCAACGGTGTTGTGTTGCTCGCCGGGCAAACCCCGCGCGCCGACCTCAAGGCCAAGGCCGAACAGGTCGCCGCCTCCGTTCAGCGCGTGAAGAAGGTGCATAACGAACTGCAAGTGCTGCAGCCCTCCTCGCTGCTGGCGCGCCAGAACGACACCTGGCTGACCACCAAGATCAAGACCCAGATGCTCACCGATCCATCCATCCCGGGCTCGCGCATCAAGGTTGTGACCGAAAACGGCATCGTTTATCTGCTCGGCCTGCTGACCAAGCAGGAAGCGGCGCAGGCGACCAATCTGGTGCAAGGCGTATCCGGCGTGCAGAAGATTGTGAAGTTGTTCGAATACATCGACTGACACACACACTCTGTAGGAGCTGCCGCAGGCTGCAATTTTTTGACTTTGCTTTTCAAGATCAAGAGATCGCAGCCTTCGGCAGCTCCTACGTAATAAAAAAGGCGATCCTTGCGGATCGCCTTTTTTATTACTTCACCACTTTCAAACTGGGTCGACCGCTGGGACGCGGCGGCTCGCTGTCGGGTGGCGGGATATCATCATCCGGCTCGATCTCTTCCTCGTCGTCCAGAGGCGATTCCATATCGAACACCATGCCTTGGCCGTTCTCCCGAGCGTAAATACCCAGGATCGACGCGATAGGCACGTACAGGGTATGCGGCACGCCACCGAAGCGCCCTTCGAAACTGACCGCCTCGTTATCCATGTGCAAATGACGCACGGCAGCCGGGGATACGTTCAGGACTATCTGCCCGTCACTGGCAAAACCCTGAGGCACCTGCACCGACGGATACTCGGAATTGACCAGCATGTGCGGGGTGCAATCGTTGTCCACAATCCACTCGTAGAGCGCGCGGACCAGATAAGGTCGACTGGAGTTCATAGCGGCTCCTTAAGCCTTAGCGCATATCGCGTTCGACACCAGACAGACTCGCCTGGAAAGCCTCACGCGCAAACGAGCGCTCCATGTAATCAAGCAGCGGCTTGGCAGGCCGCGGCAGTTCTATACCCAAAATCGGCAATCGCCAGAGTATTGGTAATAGGCAGCAATCCACCAGACTTTGTTCCTCACTAAGGAAAAACGGCTTGTCGGCGAATAACGGCGACACGCCTGTCAGGCTTTCGCGCAGCTCTTTACGAGCTACCACGCGGGCTGCTTCCTTGGTCCGCGAATCCAGAATCAGATCCACCAGGCCACACCAGTCACGCTGAATGCGATGAATCAGCAGACGACTGTTGGCACGCGCCACGGGATAAACCGGCAGCAGTGGCGGATGCGGGTAACGCTCATCCAGATATTCCATCACCACGGTCGACTCCCACAACGCCAGGTCACGATCGACCAGGGTGGGCAGGCTTCCGTAAGGGTTCACTTCAATCAGTTTAGGCGGCTGACGACCAGCCTCCACGTAAATGATCTCGGCGCTGACACCCTTCTCTGCAAGTACGATGCGCACTCGGTGGGAATAGTGGTCGGCGGGGTCGGAGTAACAGGCCAACCGATTGGTCACGCCCATGGCGGTCCTCCTCGCTTGTTGAAATTATCGGAAACGGAAAAACACGCGCGCCCAGAGGGCGCCTCCCGTAACGCCTGGATCACCAGACTCGTTACACCTTCAGAGACGCCCCTGGGCGCGCGCGATTAACAGCAATGGCTTACAACGTTATCAATGGACGTCTTTCCAGTATTCACGCTTGAGCAAGTAAGCGAATACGAAGAAGAACGCCAGGTACAGCAACACATAGGTACCGATGCGCTGATGCTGCAGCTTCACCGGGTTGGCCGAGTAGGCCAGGAAAGTCACCAGATTCTTGACCTTCTCGTCGAACTGCTCTTCGGTCAGCGTACCGGTTTTCGGCAATACAGTCAGCTGATCGCAGGCTTCATGAGTCAAAGCGGTACCGGTCAGCGGATCGAATTGCTTCTTGCCGCCTTCGACGATTTGAACCTGTTTACAGCCTACCACCTGACGACCCTGCAAGCCGACCAGAACGTTAGGCATGCCGACGTTCGGGAACACCTTGTTGTTCACGCCCCATGGACGCGACGGGTCTTCATAGAACGAACGCAGGTAGCCATAGAGCCAGTCGGTGCCACGAACGCGAGCCACCAGTGTCAGGTCGGGTGGCGCTGCACCAAACCAGGTCTTGGCGTCAGCCGGCTGCATGCCGATGCTCATGTGGTCGCCGATCTTGGCGCCAGTGAACACCAGCTTCTCGAGCATCAGCTCGTGAGGAATGCCCAGGTCATCGGCGACACGCTCGTAACGCTGGAACTTGGCACTGTGGCAGCCCATGCAATAGTTGGCGAACGTACGTGCGCCATCCTGCATGGCAGCCTTGTCGGAAACGTCGATGTCGACTTTTTCCAGCTCGGGACCACCATGTTCAGCCGCGAAGGACAGTGCTGGCAGAGCAGCAAGAATCAGTACAGCAAATAGTTTTTTCATCAGCCAGTCACCCTTTCCGGAACCGGTTTGGTCTTCTCGAGCCTGGTGTAGAACGGCATCAGAATGAAGTAGGCGAAGTACAGGAAGGTACATACCTGCGACAGCAACGTACGTTCCGGGGTAGGTGCCATGACACCCAGCCAGCCAAGAATCACGAAGGAGATGCAGAATACCCAGAGCCAGATCTTGCTCAGCCAGCCCTTGTAGCGCATGGACTTGACCGGGCTACGGTCAAGCCAGGGCAGGACGAACAGCAACGCAATCGAAGCACCCATGGCAACAACACCCAGGAGCTTGTCCGGAACTGCCCGCAGAATCGCGTAGAACGGCGTGAAGTACCAGACCGGAGCGATGTGCTCAGGGGTCTTGAAAGCGTTCGCCACTTCAAAGTTCGGTTTCTCGAGGAAGTAGCCGCCCATTTCCGGGAAGAAGAACACGATCGCGCAGAAGATGAACAGGAACACCACCACGCCGACGATATCTTTCACGGTGTAGTACGGATGGAAGGCAATGCCGTCCAGCGGTACGCCGTTTTCGTCTTTGTGTTTCTTGATGTCCACGCCGTCCGGGTTGTTCGAACCCACTTCGTGCAACGCCAGAATGTGCAGCACCACCAGGCCGAGGATCA
Source organism: Pseudomonas sp. B21-019 (assembly GCF_024749225.1). NCBI lineage: Bacteria > Pseudomonadati > Pseudomonadota > Gammaproteobacteria > Pseudomonadales > Pseudomonadaceae > Pseudomonas > Pseudomonas sp. B21-019. The sequence goes on along the minus strand of NZ_CP087193.1, from coordinate 1,015,482 downwards.
CGATCGGCAAGGCAACCACATGCAAGGCGAAGAAACGGTTCAGGGTAATACCGGAAATCAGGTAGTCACCACGGATCCACTGGGTCAGGTCGTTACCGATGACCGGGATCGCACCGAACAGCGAGATGATCACCTGGGCACCCCAGTAGGACATCTGGCCCCACGGCAGCAGGTAACCCATGAAGGCTTCAGCCATCAGCGCCAGGTAGATCAGCATGCCGAACACCCACACCAGCTCACGCGGTTTCTGGTACGAACCGTAGAGCAGGCCACGGAACATGTGCAGATAAACCACGATGAAGAACGCTGAAGCGCCAGTGGAGTGCAGCAGACGCAGGATCGAGCCGTACTCGACGTCGCGCATGATGTATTCGACGGAAGCGAATGCTTCTTCCGCCGACGGGGTGTAGCTCATGGTCAGCCAGACACCGGTAACGATCTGGTTGACCAGAACGAGCAGCGCCAGGGAGCCAAAGAAATAGAAGAAGTTGAAGTTCTTCGGGGCGTAATACTTGCTGAGATGGTCTTCCCACATTTTGGTCGCGGGGAAGCGCGCATCAACCCAATCCATGAACTTGCTCATCACGCTTTCTCCGTATCGACGCCAACGACAATGATGTCATCGGTCTCATAGGAATGCGGGGGAACTGGCAGGTTCAAAGGCGCGGGTTGCGACTTGTAGACGCGGCCAGCCAAATCGTAGTGGGAACCGTGGCAAGGGCAGAAGTAGCCCCCGACCCAATCCTTGCCCAGATCGGCAGGTGCCACTTCCGGACGGAAGGTCGGTGAACACCCCAGGTGAGTGCAGATACCGATCAGCAGCAGGACTTCTGGCTTGATCGAACGCGTCTGCGGGTCGACATAGGTCGGTTGCGTCGAGTTCTTGGAGGCGGGGTCAGACAGCTGGCCCTCAATCTTTTTCAGATTCCCCAGGATTTCCTCGGTACGGCGGACGATGAACACCGGCTGACCGCGCCACTCAGCAATCATTTGCTGGCCTGGCTCGATTTTGCTGACATTCACTTTCACCGGTGCACCTGCGGCTTTCGCCTTGGCACTGGGAAACCATGACCCCACGAACGGGACCGCAGCCCCCACCGCTCCTGCAGCACCCACCACGGATGTGGCTGCTACCAAGAAGCGACGCCGGCCTGCATTCACGCCGTCATTGCTCATTCAGTCCTCTCCCATCAGCTTTGTGGCCTGTTAAATCAGGCGTCTACTAAGTAAAAATCTGAACTTATAAAAATTTTGCCGAATGGTAATGAAAAGCCCCAATTCTGACAAGGTAATTACCGAAGGGCTCCACTGCCAAGCCTTGTAGTATAGGGCCTCTGCGGATGTGGCAAGTTGTCACAGCGCAATTCGTTGATAAATAGCGCCCATAAAAAAACGCCCAGCTTCGCAAGGAAACTGGGCGTTCTTTTTGAACGTGAAAGCGAATTAACGCTTCGAGTACTGCGGACGCTTACGCGCTTTACGCAGACCGACTTTCTTACGTTCAACTTCACGAGCATCGCGGGTTACGAAGCCAGCTTTGCGCAGAGCAGAGCGCAGAGTTTCGTCGTAATCCATCAGAGCGCGAGTGATACCGTGGCGGATTGCGCCAGCTTGACCACTTACACCACCGCCGATCACGGTGACGTAGATGTCGAACTTCTCGACAGTCTCAGTCAATTCCAGCGGCTGACGAACTACCATGCGGGCAGTTTCGCGGCCGAAGAAATTATCCAGCGAACGGTTGTTGATGGAGATGTTACCAGTGCCCGGACGCAGGAAAACGCGTGCGGTTGCAGTCTTGCGACGGCCAGTGCCGTAATTTTGAGTCGCCGACATAATGAACTATTCCGTTAAAACTTCAGTTCTTGGGGCTGCTGAGCAGTATGAGGGTGAGCAGCGCCCGCATAGACTTTCAGCTTACGATACATGTCGCGACCCAGCGGGTTCTTAGGCAGCATGCCTTTGACCGCGGTCTCGATCACGCGCTCAGGGGCTTTAGCGATCAGCTTTTCGAAGTTGATCGACTTGATGCCGCCCGGGAAACCGGAGTGGGAGTAGTACATTTTGTCAGTGGTTTTAGCGCCAGTAACACGTACTTGCTCAGCGTTGATTACGACGATGTAGTCGCCGGTGTCAACGTGAGGAGTGTACTCAGCCTTGTGCTTGCCACGCAGACGGCTCGCGATTTCAGTGGCCAGACGACCCAGGGTCTGACCAGCAGCGTCGACGACAAACCAGTCGCGCTTTACTGTTTCCGGTTTAGCAGTAAAAGTTTTCATTCTTTATAGCCTCAGGGGCCGCCCTGTAAATTAGACGGCGGATCTTACTGAATAGTGCGTACTTTGACAAGTCAAAGGCAGCCGGATACAGACGCTTTCGGGGGCTCGGGTCGGCGCGTCCGTTCAACGGCAAGATTCTTCGGCGGCGGCGCATCACTTCCACTGCAGAAAGAGGTGCGCAATTATGCAGATTGCGAAAAATATTTCAACCTGCTTTTATGATTGTTTTGCCCAAGGAGCACCCGATGGACTATCGCCAGCTAGGCCGTACCGATCTGAACGTGAGCGCCATCTGCCTCGGCACCATGACCTGGGGCGAGCAAAACAGTGAGGCTGAAGCCTTCGCCCAGATCGAACGCGCCAAGGGCGCCGGGGTCAATTTCATCGACACCGCCGAGATGTACCCGGTGCCGCCCAAGGCCGACACCTACGCCACCACCGAGCGCTACATCGGCAACTACTTCAAAAGTCGCGGCGATCGCGCCGACTGGATCCTGGCGAGCAAGATCGCCGGCCCCGGCAACACCATCGATTACATTCGCGACAAAAACCTGCGGCACAACCGCCAACACATCCGCGAAGCCGTGGACGCCAGCCTCAAGCGCCTGCAAACCGACTACATCGACCTGTATCAGTTGCACTGGCCGGAACGCAGCACCAATTTCTTCGGTCAGCTCGGCTACAAGCACAAGATCGAAGCCAATCTGACGCCACTGGAGGACACCCTCGAAGCGCTGGACGAGCAGGTCAAGGCCGGCAAGATCCGCCACATCGGCCTGTCCAACGAAACCCCGTGGGGCACCATGCGCTTCCTTGCCCTCGCCGAAGCCCGTGGCTGGCCCCGCGCGGTATCCATCCAGAACCCCTACAACCTGCTCAATCGCAGCTTCGAAGTCGGCCTGGCGGAAATTGCCATCCGCGAACAGTGCGGCTTGCTGGCCTACTCGCCACTGGCGTTCGGCTTTCTGTCGGGCAAGTACGAAGGTGGCGCGCGTCCGCCCAAAGGTCGCCTGAGCCTCTACAGCCGCTTCAGCCGCTATTTCAACCCGCAGTCGGAAGCGGCGTGCAGCCGTTACGTGGCACTGGCCCGTCAACACGGTCTGGACCCGGCGCAGATGGCGCTGGCGTTCGTCACACAACAGCCATTCGTAACCAGCAACATCATTGGCGCCACGACGCTTGAGCAACTGGACAGCAACATTGCCAGCATCGATTTGAAGCTGTCGGATGAAGTGCTGGCAGGCATTGAGGCGATTCACCAGGATCAGCCGAACCCGGCACCGTAACTTACGTCGACGATCGTTCCCACGCAGAGCATGGGAACGATCACGCTGCATTACAGCGACCGCGCAATAATCTCCTTCATGATTTCATTGGTCCCGGCATAAATCCGCTGCACCCGCGCATCCGCCCATGCCCGGGCGATCGGGTATTCCCACATGAATCCGTAACCGCCATGCAACTGCACGCATTCGTCGAGCACCTTGCATTGCAGGTCCGTGCCCCAGTACTTGGCCATCGCCGCCGTCGGCACGTCGAGCTTGCCTTGCAGATGCAGTTCCAGGCAGCGATCGACGAAAACCCGGCCGATCTGGATCTCGGTCGCCATTTCAGCGAGCTTGAAGCGGGTGTTCTGGAAGTCGGCGATGGCCTTGCCGAAAGCCTTGCGTTCACGGGTGTAATCCAGCGTCCACTGCAGCGCCGCTTCGGCTGACGCCAAGCCTCCCACCGCGACCGTCAAGCGCTCCTGCGGTAATTCCTGCATCAGGTAAGCGAAGCCCATCCCCGCTTGGCCCAACAGGTTTTCCTTGGGCACCCGAACGTCCTGGAAGAACAGCTCCGAGGTGTCTTGAGCCTTCATGCCGACCTTTTCCAGGCGCTTGCCCTTGGCGAAACCCGGCGTGTTGGCCTCCACCAGAAACAGACTGGTGCCCTTCGCCCCCGCCTTCGGATCAGTCTTGGCCACGACGATCACCAGGTCAGCCAGAAAGCCGTTGGTGATGAAAGTCTTCGAACCGTTGATCACGTATTCGTCGCCCTCCAGCACCGCGGTAGTCTTCACCCCCTGCAGGTCGGAGCCAGCACCCGGCTCGGTCATGGCGATCGCAGTGACCATCTCGCCAGACACCAGCTTGGGCAGGTATTTGTGTTTCAGCGCCTCACTGCCGTAATGCAGGATATAAGGCGCAACAATGTCCGAATGAAGAGAAAATCCGATCCCGGTCAGCCCCAGACGACCGACTTCCTCGATCACCACTGCGCTATAGAGAAAGTCTGCCCCCAGCCCGCCGTATTCTTCCGGCAGATGCGAACAGAGCATCCCCGCCTCCCCCGCCTTGTTCCAGAGATTGCGGTCGATATAGCCTTGTTTTTCCCATTGCCCATGGAACGGCACGGCCTCTTTTTCGAGGAACGTTCGCACGCTGTCGCGAAAAAGCTCGTGCTCGGGGCTGAACAAGGTTCTGGGGATCATGCGTCACCTGTCGTTATTGTCAGACGGAATTGATCTTCAGAGACTAAGCCTCGCTTCCGATACAGGACACTGGACACATCCGACAAAAAATAAGACGATCCAGCCGTCTGGTGACCACTTTCCCCTATAAGAATAAAGTTGAATTATGTCTAACCAAGCCTCCAAGCCCTTGCGGCGCGTCAGCATCCTGGCTATCGACCGGGTTTTCGCTTCCACCCTCATGCAAGCCAAGGATTTCTTCCATCTGGCCAGCCTGCGCTATGGCAAACAACTGGGCCACGGCCTGACACCGGCGTTCGAAACCCGGCTGGTCAGCCCCGACGGCAAACCGGTGAACAGCTTCAGCGATGTGATCATGCCGGTGGATGGCGACCTGGAAAATGCCGACGTCATCATCCTCCCCGCCTTCTGGGACGATTTCGACACACTCTGCAAACGTTATCCACAGGTCCTGCCGTGGCTGCGCGAACAACACGCCCGCGGGGCAGTGCTGTGTGGCGAGGCCACGGGGGTGTTCTGGCTCGCCGAAGCCGGGCTGCTCAACGGCAAGGAAGCGACCACGTACTGGCGCTTCTTCAATGCTTTCGCCGAGCGCTTCCCGCAGGTTCAGCTCAATCAGGACAAACACCTGACCGACGCCGACAACCTGTATTGCGCTGGCGGCACCACCTCGGCCTGCGACCTCTACATTTACCTGATCGAGCGCTTTTGCGGCGCTAACGTGGCCCAGGCCGTGGCCCGCGACATTCTCTATGAAGTGCAGCGTAGCTATGCGCCGGGGCGGATCGGTTTCGGCGGGCAGAAACTGCACCAGGACGTGATCATCCTGCAGATCCAGCATTGGCTCGAAGAGCACTTCGCCGATAAATTCCGCTTCGAAGACGTAGCCCGCGAACACGGCATGAGCATCCGCAACTTCATGCGGCGCTTCCAGACCGCCACCGGCGATAAACCGCTGCATTACCTGCAACGCCTGCGCATCGAGACCGCCAAGGGCTTGTTGTCCGGCAGCCGCAAGAGCATCAAGACCATCAGCTATGAAGTCGGATACGACGATGCGAGCTTCTTCGCCCGGCTGTTCCGCCAGCACACGGAACTGTCGCCGAACCAGTATCGGCAGCAGTTTCAGCAGGCGGCATAGCACAGCGTAATCGCACCACCATGCTTCTTCGGCGCAAAGGAGATCGATAAAGATCGCAGCCTTCGGCAGCTCCTACGCGGTGTACGGCATGCCCCTGTAGGAGCTGCCGAAGGCTGCGATCTTTTGATCTTCGCCCATAAAAAAGGGCCTGCATTGCAGGCCCTTTTTATTTTCCGAAATGTCCTACGGCTTGTGCGCCCGGGACAGGAATTCGTGAGACTGCATTTCCAGCAAGCGGCTAAGCGTGCGCTGGAACTCGAAGGTCAGGCGACCGCCGGTGTAGAGGTCTTTAAGCTCGACTTCGGCAGAGATGATCAGCTTCACGTTGCGGTCGTAGAACTCGTCGACCATGTTGATAAAGCGTCGGGCGATGTCGTCGGTGGTGACGCTCATCTGCTCGACGCCGCTGAGCAACACGGCATGGAAGATCTTGCCCAGTTCGATGTAGTCGTTCTGGCTGCGCGGGCCGTCGCACAGTTCGCGGAAGTCGAACCAGGCCACGTCATCGCAGGTGCGCACGGCGCGGATTTCACGGTTCTCGATCATCAGCACGTCGTTCTCGACGGCAGCCGTGCATTCCGGCGTCAGGGCCCGGAAGCTCTTGCGCAGGCTTTCCTGGGCGGCTTCGTCCAGCGGGAAGTGGAACAGCTCCGCTTGCTCGAGGTGACGCAGACGGTAATCGACGCCGCTGTCGACGTTGACGATTTCGGTGTTCTGCTTGATCAGCGCAATGGCCGGCAAGAAGCGCGCACGTTGCAGGCCGTCCTTGTACAGACCGTCCGGCACGATGTTCGAGGTCGCGACCAGGGTCACGCCGTTCTTGAACAGTTCTTCCATCAGCGTGCCAAGGATCATGGCGTCGGTGATGTCGGAGACGAAGAATTCATCGAAACAGATCACTCGCGTTTCGTCGGAAAAGCGCTTGGCGATGATCGTCAGCGGGTTTTTCTCGCCGCCCAGAGTCTTCATCTCTTCGTGCACGCGCTTCATGAAGCGGTGGAAGTGAGTGCGGGTCTTTTCCTTGAACGGCAGCGCTTCGAAGAAGGTGTCGACCAGGTAAGTCTTGCCGCGACCCACGCCACCCCAGAAGTACAGGCCCTTGACCGGCGCCTGGTCCTTCTTGCCAAACAGTTTGCCGAGCAGGCCCGGTTTGTTCTGCGAGGCCGCGACCAGATCGTCGTACAGGCGCTGCAAATGACGCACTGCCGTTTCCTGCGCAGCATCGTGGAAGAATTCCGGGCGTTTCAGATCAGCTTGGTATCGTTCTAGGGGCGTCATAATTCGTTAGCAAGGCAACAAAAACGGGGCGTCACTGTAGCGACGGCCCGTGGGAATGGCAATCGGCCCTTGGTCGGACCGAACCGTTGTTTATTCCTGAACCGGTGTCAGCGCAACACGCAATGCGCCGATGGCAGCATCGCGAGCAGCACTGTCGGCGAAGGCCGGACTGTCGGCCACACACTCGCCTTCCAGCCAGACGCTGAAGTTCAGGTCTTCACTGCGCACGTCCAATGGCTGGCCGGATTGCAGTTGTTTGGTCACCTGACCTGCGGTTTTGCCATCGGCGAAGTGCCGCGACAGCAGCAGCTGCTCACCATCAGCCGCCAGCAGACGGAAACGGAAACTGCCATCGTCTTCACGGAAGCTGACAAAACGCGCGGCTTTCGCGGCTTTCTTCTTGGTGGTGGCAGCGACTTGAGTCTGGGCGACGAAAGAACGCAGGCCGACCGCTTCACGCAACTCGTTGAGAAACGGCGTGGCCACTGCACGGGCCTTTTTCGCGCCGTGCTGCAGGATGTCTTCCAGATCCGCCGGACGCTCGATCAGTTGGTGATAACGCTCGCGGGACTCGCCCAACTCGTTGTCCAGCAATTGGAACAGGCGATTCTTCGCCTCGCCCCAACCCAGGCCCTGGAGCAATTCGCTGCGGAATTCGTCGGCTTGTGCCGGTGTAGCGAAGGCCTGGAACAAGGTGAACAGGTGCGAGTTGTCCGGATCTTTGGCTTCGCCCGGGGCACGGGAGTCGGTCACGATCCGCGAAATCGCGTCTTTCATCTCTTTGGCGCTGCTGAACAACGGAATGGTGTTGTCGTAGCTCTTCGACATTTTGCGACCGTCGAGGCCTGGCAGCGTAGCGACACTCTCCTCGATCAGCGCTTCGGGCATGGTGAAGAACTCCTTGCCCTGGCCGAACAAGTGGTTGAAGCGCTGGCCAATGTCCCGGGCCATTTCCACGTGCTGGATCTGGTCACGGCCGACCGGCACCTTGTGAGCGTTGAACATCAGGATGTCCGCGGCCATCAGCACCGGGTAGCTGTAGAGGCCCATGGTGATGCCCGCATCCGGGTCTTCGCCGGTCTCAACGTTTTTGTCCACCGACGCCTTGTAGGCGTGGGCGCGGTTGAGCAGGCCCTTGGCGGCCACACAGGTCAGCAGCCAGGTCAGCTCCGGGATTTCCGGAATGTCGGACTGGCGATAGAACGTCACACGATCCACGTCCAGGCCACCGGCCAGCCAGGTCGCGGCGATTTCCAGACGCGAGCGCTGGATGCGCTGCGGGTCATCGCATTTGATCAGGGCGTGGTAGTCGGCCAGGAAGTAGAACGAATCGGCATTGCTGTCACGGCTGGCGAGGATCGCCGGGCGGATAGCCCCGGCGTAGTTGCCCAGGTGCGGCGTGCCGGTGGTGGTAATGCCGGTGAGAATACGGGTACGAGTCGTCATGGGTAATCGCTTGTCAGACTGCAATCAATTCGAAAGACGCGGCAGGATCAGATCCTTGAGATCGGTCAGCTTGCCATGAAAAAAGTGTCCGCATTCTGCCACTTTCAGCAGCTCATGGGGGCGATCGAGTGCCTCGGACCAATCGTAAACGAGTTGCGGATCGATCACTTCGTCGGTTTCCGGCTGGATCAGGGTCAATGTACCTTGTTGCGGCAGTTGATCCTGATCGCCCAGACGCATGACGGCAGGCGCGACCATGAACAGATGCTTGAGTTGTTCGCCCTTGGCTTCCAGGCGTCCGCCGAGACTGGCTGCAACAAAACCGCCGAAAGAAAAACCGAACAGGCTCAGCGGCAATTCCGGGTGTCTGGCGCGAAACCATTCCGCGACAGCCTGGGCATCATCGACTTCACCGCTGCCCATGTCGTGGGAGCCTTCGCTGGCACCGACGCCACGGTAGTTGAAGCGCAGGGTGATCAGTCCGGCGTCGCGCGCGGTGCGCTGCAGGGTCGAGACCACTTTGTTGAGCATGGTGCCGCCTTGCACCGGGTTCGGATGGCAGATGAGCGCCAGGCCGCGCGGCTGCTCGTTGTCCAGGTACAGTGCTTCCAGTTGGCCGACCGGGCCATCAATCACTACAGGGGTTTCGCGCATAAGCAAGGAAGGAACTCCGTGACCTCGAATCGGGTCGACTCGTCTAGCAAATTGTCTGTGCCAATCTATTGCGAGTGAATCGCGGTATACAGCGCAGGTTCGAGCCGTTAACGTAAAGCAAAGCCGTTTATAGAGGAAGGACTCGTGGAACACTCGCTCTTAGTTTGGTTGTTGCCGACTCTTGCCCTGGTTGTGGGTGTCGCCATTGGATTCCTGATCGCTCGCCTGGTGCCGAATGCCGCTCCGAGCAGCACACAACGTCAGCTGGATGACATTCAGGAACGTTTCGACAGTTATCAGAACGAGGTGGTCACCCACTTCAACAGCACTGCAAACCTGGTCAAGAAACTGACTCAGAGCTATCAGGAAGTGCAGGATCATCTCGCCGAGGGCGCCAACCGTCTGGCCCTGGACGAGCAGACTCGCCAACGCTTGCTGGCTGCCCTGCACGCCGACGCGGTGCAGGCTCCACGGGAACGCCTGACGCCGCCGCGCAATCAGGAACCGCCTCGCGATTACGCTCCCAAAGCCCCGAACGCGCCGGGCATGCTCGATGAGCATTACGGCCTGAAGAAGTAATCAGGTTTCGCGCACCACAAAAAGCCCTCGGACGAGTGATTGTCCGAGGGCTTTTTTTATTCTGAAGTTTTCATCGCCTGAACAAGCGGCACAAAAAATGCCCGATCCTTTAAGGATCGGGCATTTTCATTTCAGGGAGAGGTCAGCCTCTCATGGGTACTGCTGAACAGTGCCTTGCTGTTGCTGGCCGCCGTATTGCTGGCCCGGAATCGCCTTCAGGTTGACCTCGACGCGGCGGTTCTGTGCCCGGCCATTGGTATCACCGTTGCTGGCAATCGGGTTATCCGGCCCGGCACCACGTGCCGACAGGTTGGCGCCGCTGACACCCTGGGAAGTCAGGTAGGTCGCCACGCTCTGGGCGCGACGCTGGGACAGGTCCATGTTGTGCTGGCGGCTGCCGGTGCTGTCGGTGTAGCCGACGATCTCGATCTGGTTCTGGTTGAACTCCTTGAGCGAGCCCGCCAGGTTGTTCAGCGGCTGGTAGAAGCTTGAGGCAATGTTCGCCGAATCGGTGGCGAACGTGATGTTGCCCGGCATGATCAGCTTGATCTGATCGCCCTGGCGCTGCACCTCAACCCCGGTGTTGGCCATGCTGGCGCGCAGCTTTTTCTCTTGCTGGTCGGCGTAGTAACCGTAACCGGCGGCAGAAGCACCCACCACGGCGGCGCCAATCAGCGCGCCCTTGCCACGGTTATCGTGACTGATGGCAGCACCGGCTAGCGCACCGGCCAGGGCGCCAAGGCCACCGTATTTGGCGGTTTTGCTCATGCCCGTGGAGCTGCCATCGGCCTGCCCCTGGTTGTCATAAGGGTTCGGCGATGCACAACCGGACAACAGAGCCACTGCAGTAGCGACAACGATCAAACGACGCGAGGTGAACATGGAGGAGCTCCTACTTTTTTGCATTCTGTGGTGCAACGGACTTAAGCAATGAACCTTTGCGGGCGTTGGATCACTGGCAATGACAAAAATTCCGTCAGAGCCCTTCAAGCTCTTACAAAGGGGTTACCGCGCATTTCATCGCCCAGACAGGTGTCCGGGCCATGCCCGGCCACCACGGTTGCCTCTTCGTCGAGGGTATACAACCGCTGCTTGATCGATCGCACGAGTGTTGCCTGATCACCACCCCACAAATCCGTGCGCCCTACCCCACGCTTGAACAGCGTGTCACCGGCAATCAGCAGCTTAGCCTCTGAAAACCAAAAGCTCATGGAACCTGGCGTATGACCCGGCGTGTGCAACGCCACGCCACACCCGCACGCCAACTCTTCATCATCGGCCAACCAGCGATCCGGCGATGGCACCGGGGTGTAAGGCACACCGAACATCTGGCACTGCATCTCCAGATTGTCCCAGAGAAATTGATCTTCTTTATGCAGGTGCAGGGTCGCGCCGGTTTTCTCCTTCAACTGGCCGGAGGCCAGGAAGTGATCGAGGTGTGCGTGGGTATGGATGATGCTGACCACCTTCAGGCCCAGGGCGTCGAGACGGGCGAGGATCAGCTCGTGATTGCCGCCCGGGTCGACCACGATGGCCTTTTTGGTGATCGGGTCGCCGATGATTGTGCAGTTGCACTGCAAAGGGCCGACGGGGAAGGTTTCGCGGATGAGCGTTGGAGCGATGACGGTCATGGGCAATCCTGAGCAAACACTGGAGTTCCGGCTTCACGATTCTACGTCACTCGCCGATACAGATCGCAAGGTCAGCAATTTGACGCCACCAAATAAAAAGTAGCGGCCTTTTGATATCAAACTCATAGATTCTCATGCAAAATCGTATTTTTTGTAGCGGCCGCACTCAGGAAGGGCCGCAGACCTCATCTAGGAATGTCCCATGCCACGCCCTCTCAGCTACTCGTTTACCTCGTTTACCAGTATGACCGGCAATAAGTTCGTCGACAGCTTACTCGCGGATGATCATTGGTATGGTCCGCGCTGGCACGAGCAAGGCACGCCAACAATGCTGACCTATAGCTTCGCTGGCACGGGCTCCTTATTCGCCCGAGACTACAGTCCATCGAATGAGTATGAAAACGGCTACTCATTGACTGGAGCACAACAAAGCGCTGTCACCAGTGCCTTGGGGGGGTGGAGCGCTGTGGCCAACGTGCAGTTCTCTCTCGTTCAGGAAACTGTCGTCAATGTGGGTGACTTACGCTTCGGCGGCTATTACGGGATGGACAGCAAGTATGCCGCCTGGGCCTATTTCCCTGACACGACCCCTGCGGGTGGCGACGTCTGGATCGGCCCATCGACCAATGACCCTTCTCCCGTCAAAGGCTCGTTCGATTACCTGACCTTTGTGCATGAAATCGGTCATGCGCTGGGTCTCAAGCATCCATTCGACACAACCCCCGACAACAAGCTGGTGCTGGACCCATCGCTTGATGACGTGCGGTTCACGGTCATGAGCTACAACGACTCCTATTCGTACCAACCCACCACCCCAATGCTGCTGGATATCCTCGCCATTCAAAGCCTTTATGGCGCCAACACCCAATGGCAGGCCGGGAACACCGTTTACTCGTGGGCCCCCACGCAGTCGGTGTTCGAAACCATCTGGGATGCCGGCGGGAACGACACAATCGACGCCAGCAACCAGTTGGCGGCAGTGCGCATCAACCTCAATGAAGGTCAGTTCAGCCAGATCGGCAAAGCGTTCACCGACCCGAATGGCGATGCTTTCAATGAAGGGCTGGCGATTGCTTATGGCGCGAAGATTGAAAACGCCTATGGCTCGGCTTTTGATGACTCGCTGATTGGCAACTCGCTGGGCAATTTACTCAACGGCATGGCCGGCGCGGATACCATGGATGGCGGTGCAGGTAATGACAACTATGTCGTCGACAACACCGGCGATGTGGTCATTGAGCGGAGCACGTCGATTTCGGAGATCGACACGGTCTACTCCTTCATCGATTACACCCTGGGCAGTAACCTCGAGAACCTGACACTGCTGGACGGCGCCAACCTCAACGGCACCGGCAACGCCCTGAACAACGTGATCACCGGCAATAACGGCAACAACATTCTGGACGGCGGCATCGGTGCCGACTACATGGCTGGCGGTACCGGTAATGACACCTACATCGTCGACAACATCCGCGACGTGATTGTTGAAACCAGCACCCTGGCCAGCGAAATCGACATTGTGCGCTCTTCGGCGACCTTCACCCTGAGCGCCAACCTGGAAAACCTCACGCTGACCGGCGCGGCCAACATCGATGGCATCGGCAACGCCCAAAACAACGTGATCACCGGCAACGATGGCAACAACCAACTCGTTGGCGGCGCCGGTCTCGACACCCTGATCGGCGGCAAGGGCAACGACGACTACGGCCTCGATCAGGCCGGCGAGCTGGCCCTGGTCCAGGAAAATGCCAACGAAGGCACCGATACCCTTTACATCACCTACGCCGCCACGGCACAGACCAGCACGGTCGACCTGAACCTGAGCAACCTGCATAACGTCGAGAACGTGCTGTTGCTCGGCACCGGCGCTTTTACCGTACTCGGCAACGACCTGAACAACACCCTGACCGGCAACAGTGCTGACAACGTCCTCAATGGCGGCCTCGGTGCCGACCTGATGATCGGCGGCGCCGGCAACGACACCTACGTCGTCGACAACCTCGGCGACGTGATCATCGAGACCAGCGCCCTGGCCAGCGGAATCGATACGGTTTCGTCCTCTCTCGATTACACCCTGGGCAGTAACCTGGAGAACCTGACACTGTTGGGCGCAGCCAACCTCAACGGCACCGGCAACGCCCTGAACAACGTGATCATTGGTAATACCGGCAACAACATCCTGGACGGCGGCATCGGTGCCGACACCCTGGCCGGCGGTACCGGTAACGACACCTACATCGTCGACGACACCCGCGACGTGATTGTTGAAACCAGCACCCTCGTCGGCGAGATCGACACCGTGCGCTCTTCGGCGACCTTCACCCTGAGCAACAACCTGGAAAACCTCACGCTGACCGGCGCGGCCAACATCGATGGCATCGGCAACGCTTCGGACAACGTGATCACCGGCAACGATGGCAACAACCAGCTCGTTGGCGGCGCCGGTCTCGACACCCTGATCGGTGGCAAGGGCAACGACGACTACGGCCTCGATCAGGCCGGCGAGTTGGCCCTCGTCCAGGAAAATGCCAACGAAGGCACCGATACGCTCTACGTTCTCTACAACGCCACGGCACAGGCTGATGTCGTCGACCTGAACCTGAGCAACCTGCAGAACGTCGAGAACGTGCTGTTGCTCGGCACCGGCGCTTTTACCGCGCTGGGCAACGACCTGAACAACACCCTGACCGGCAACAGTGCTGACAACGTCCTCAATGGCGGCCTCGGTGCCGACCTGATGATCGGCGGCGCCGGCAACGACACCTACGTCGTCGACAACCTCGGCGACGTAATCAGCGAGACCAGCACCCTGGCCAGCGAAATCGACACCGTGCGCTCTGCGGTGACCTTCACGCTGGGCGCCAACCTGGAAAACCTCACGCTGACCGGTTCGGCCAACATCGATGGCATCGGCAATGCCCAAAACAACGTGATCACCGGTAACGATGGCAACAACCAGCTCGTTGGCGGCGCCGGTCTCGACACCCTGATCGGCGGCAAGGGCAACGACGACTACGGCCTCGATCAGGCCGGCGAGCTGGCCCTGGTCCAGGAAAATGCCAACGAAGGCACCGATACCCTTTACATCACCTACGCCGCCACTGCACAGACCAGTACGGTCGACCTGAACCTGAGCAACCTGCAGAACGTCGAGAACGTGCTGTTGCTCGGCACCAGCGCTTTTACCGCGCTGGGCAACGGCCTGAACAACACCCTGACCGGCAACAGTGCTGATAACGTCCTCAATGGCGGCCTCGGTGCCGACCTGATGATCGGCGGCGCCGGCAACGACACCTACGTCGTCGACAACCTCGGTGACGTAATCAACGAAACCAGCACGCTGGCCAGCGAAATCGACACGGTTTCATCCTCCCTCGATTACACCCTGGGCAGTAACCTGGAGAACCTGACACTGTTGGGCGCAGCCAACCTCAACGGCACCGGCAACGCCCTGAATAACGTGATCATCGGCAATACCGGCAACAACATCCTGGACGGCGGCATCGGTGCCGACTACATGGCTGGCGGTACCGGTAACGACACCTACATCGTCGACAACATCCGCGACGTGGTCGTCGAGTCCAGCACCCTGGCCAGCGAGATCGATACTGTGCGCTCTTCGGTGAGCTACACGCTGGGCAACAACCTGGAAAACCTCACGCTGACCGGCGCGGCCAACATCGATGGCATCGGCAACGCCCAAAACAACGTGATCACCGGCAACGATGGCAACAACCAGCTCGTTGGCGGCGCCGGTCTCGACACCCTGATCGGCGGCAAGGGCAACGACGACTACGGCCTCGATCAGGCCGGCGAGCTGGCCCTGGTCCAGGAAAATATCAACGAAGGCACCGATACGCTCTACGTTCTCTACAACGCCACGGCACAGGCTGATGTCGTCGACCTGAACCTGAGCAACCTGCAGAACGTCGAGAACGTGCTGTTGCTCGGCACCGGCGCTTTTACCGCGCTGGGCAACGACCTGAACAACACCCTGACCGGCAACAGTGCTGACAACGTCCTCAATGGCGGCCTCGGTGCCGACCTGATGATCGGCGGCGCCGGCAACGACACCTACGTCGTCGACAACCTCGGCGACGCGATCATCGAGACCAGCGCCCTGGCCAGCGAAATCGATACGGTTTCGTCCTCTCTCGATTACACCCTGGGCAGTAACCTCGAGAACCTGACACTGTTGGGCGCAGCCAACCTCAACGGCACCGGCAACGCCCTGAACAACGTGATCATCGGCAATACCGGCAACAACATTCTGGACGGTGGCATCGGTGCCGACTATCTGGCTGGCGGTACCGGTAATGACACTTACATCGTCGACAACATCCGCGACGTGATTGTGGAAACCAGCACCCTGGCCAGCGAAATCGACACCGTGCGCTCTTCGGTGACCTTCACCCTGGGCGCCAACCTGGAAAACCTCACACTGACCGGTGCGGCCAACATCGATGGCATCGGCAACGCTTCGGACAACGTGATCACCGGCAACGATGGCAACAACCAACTCGTTGGCGGCGCCGGTCTCGACACTCTGATCGGCGGCAAGGGCAACGACGACTACGGCCTCGATCAGGCCGGCGAACTGGCCCTCGTCCAGGAAAATGCCAACGAAGGCACCGATACGCTCTACGTTATCTACAACGCCACGGCACAGACTGATGTCGTCGACCTGAACCTGAGCAACCTGCAGAACGTCGAGAACGTGCTGTTGCTCGGCACCGGCGCCTTTACCGCGCTGGGCAACGACCTGAACAACACCCTGACCGGCAACAGTGCTGACAACGTCCTCAATGGCGGCCTCGGTGCCGACCTGATGATCGGCGGCGCCGGCAACGACACCTACGTCGTCGACAACCTCGGCGACGTAATCAGCGAGACCAGCACCCTGGCCAGCGAAATCGACACCGTGCGCTCTGCGGTGACCTTCACGCTGGGCGCCAACCTGGAAAACCTCACGCTGGCCGGTTCGGCCAACATCGATGGCATCGGCAATGCCCAAAACAACGTGATCACCGGTAACGATGGCAACAACCAGCTCGTTGGCGGCGCCGGTCTCGACACCCTGATCGGCGGCAAGGGCAACGACGACTACGGCCTCGATCAGGCCGGCGAGCTGGCCCTGGTCCAGGAAAATGCCAACGAAGGCACCGATACCCTTTACATCACCTACGCCGCCACTGTCCAAGCCACGGGCCTGCCCAGCACGGTCGACCTGAACCTGAGCAACCTGCACAACGTCGAAAACGTGCTGTTGCTCGGCGCCGGCGCTTTTACCGTACTCGGCAATGATCTGAACAACACCCTGACCGGCAACAGTGCTGACAACGTCCTCGATGGCAGCCTCGGTGCCGACCTGATGATCGGCGGCGCCGGCAACGACAGCTACAGCGTCGATAACCTCGGCGATGTGGTCGTCGAGACCAGCACCCTGGCCAGCGAAATCGACACTGTCTATTCCTTGATCGATTACACCCTGGGCAATAACGTCGAGAACCTGAACTTGGTGGGCAGTACCAACCTCAATGGCACCGGCAACGCCCTGAATAACGTGATCAACGGTTACATCGGCGACAACATCCTGGACGGCGGCATCGGTGCCGACTACCTGGCTGGCGGTACCGGTAACGACACCTACATCGTCGACAACATCCGCGACGTGGTCGTCGAGTCCAGCACCCTGGCCAGCGAGATCGATACTGTGCGTTCTTCGGTGACCTTCACCCTGGGCGCCAACCTGGAAAACCTCGCACTGACCGGCGCGGCCAACATCGATGGCATCGGCAACGCTTTGGACAACGTGATCACCGGCAACGATGGCAATAACCAGCTCGTTGGCGGCGCGGGTCTTGATACCCTGATCGGCGGTAAGGGCAACGACGACTACGGTCTCGATCAGGCTGGCGAGCTGGCCCTGATCCAGGAAAACGCCAATGAAGGCACCGATACGCTCTACGTTCTCTACAACGCCACGGCCCAGACCAACACCGTCGACCTGAACCTGAGCAACCTGCACAACGTCGAGAACGTGCTATTGCTCGGTACCGGAGCCTTTACCGCGCAGGGCAACGACCTGAACAACACCCTCACCGGCAATGCCAATAACAACGTCCTGGACGGTGGCCTCGGCGCCGACATCCTCACCGGCGGCGCGGGTGCGGACAAGTTTGTGTTCAGTGCTGTGAACGAAATGGGCACAGGCGCCAATCGCGATGTCATCACCGACTTCAATAGCCTGCAAGGCGATAAAATCGATCTGACGAAGTTCGACGCCAATTTGCTGAGTGCTGGTTTCAACGGCTTCAGCTTTATCGGCGCGAATGACTTCACCGGTGCAGGACAACTGCGCTTCGTCGACCATGTGCTCTATGGCAACGTCAATGGCGACCTGGGCTCGGACTTCGAAATCCAGCTGGTGGGTGTCAATACCTTCGGTGCTAACGATTTGGTAGCCTGACGATTCGTCACGTAAGTAAATTCCAGCCTGTCATGCAGGCCGGAATGTACAAATGAAAACGCCCCGACTCGTCCGGGGCGTTTTCGTTTTTGTGGGGGACTGTTCTTGCGATGCTAAACCAACACCCCCAACTCCTTCGCCCGCGCCACCGCCTGCGTACGCCGCTCGACCCCCAGCTTGCTGTTGATATGGCTGGCATGGGTTTTAACGGTATGCAGCGAAATGAACAACTGCTCACTGATTTCCTGATTCGAACACCCCAGTGCGATCAGTCGCAGAACGGCCAACTCACGTGTACTGAGTTGTTCGGCGACTGGCGATGACTCCACCACCGAACGGGAAGCCATGACTGGGAGCTTTTCCAAGAGGTTTTGCGCAACGGCCGCCGGCGCACAGAGTTGAAGTTGCCCGCGCAGCCAGTCCGGGTGCTCGACCAGCAATCGGTCAAACGGTTGCAGGACGCCTCCGGCGGCTGCTTCCAGAGCCTGGACCAAGGCCTTGCGGGCCTCGGGCTCGCGTCCGCCTGCCAACAACAGTGTGACTTTCTGACTCAGTGCCATCACGCTGAGCATCTGCCGGCCGCTGCGCTGACCGTGTTCATGCAGCGCATCCAGGCGCCCCTCCGCGAGCATGAGCTGGCCCTTCATCATGTCCAGCACCGCCTGTTGCAACTCAATGTGCAGCGGCAGTTGCGGATGGAATTCCGGCGGTGCAGCCGGGCGCTCGCCGTTGTAGGTCTGGCCCAGTCTCGCAAGCCAGGCTTCAGCCAGATCGGTGCGGCCCTGGGCCAGCCAGAGTTCACATTTGACCTGGGTAATCATCGCCAGATAGTAGATCGGCGGGACATCCCAGATGTGCATCAGGCGCTCGGCCTCGGCAAGTTCGGCGAAGGCCTTCGCGAATTCGCCGATGTTGCCCTCCAGCCGGGCAATCACGCAGTGGCCGATCAATACGCTGATGTCGCGACAGGCCCGGGCTTCACCCAGCCCTGCTTGCAATCGCACCCGCGCAGCCTGGGGTTGCAAGCGCAGCGCCAGCAAAAAACCCTCGTACAAGGTCAGGCGCGCGCGCACCGCATAAAGCCGTTGTGGGGATAAACCTTGCAGGCGCTGCAGCCCCTGGCGAACTTCGTCCAGCGAACGCAGAATCTCCCCGCGCGCTTGCAGCACGCGGGCGCGGTCGTAATGGGCCAGCGCTTCAAACAACGGATTGCCGACCCGTTGCGCCAGCTCAAGGGACTCACGATTCAACCCCCTCGCACGCCAGAGGTCGCTGTCGGCAATCGCCAGATTGGACAATGTCGACAGGCACATCAGTCGCTGCCCATACCGTTTGGCCGGCAGGCTATCCAGCGCTTCGGTGCAATAGAGCATGGTCAGCTCGCGATTGCCTCGCCCCCGGGCAATGATCCCGCTCAGGGCCAGCCATTGCGCCAGCATGGATTTTTGCGCAGTAGCCGACGGTGCCGGCAGGAAGCGGCTCAGGTGACTGGCCAGCTCCTCGGCGGCGTCCAGTTGACAGGCCAGCCCCAATGCCCAGCTGTAGAGCACGATCAACCGTGGCGTGCTGATTAACAGACTATCGGGCAAGTCCATTTTCCAGCGCAGCAGCATGCCGACGTTCTGCTCGGCCAGCAGTTGCTCTTCAGAAAGGTTTTGCACCAGATTCGCCGCGACATCCAGATGCCCGGCGCGCAACGCCTGCTCCACCGCCTCATCGAGCAGCCCTTGGGCGTTGAACCAGCGGCAGGCGCGCAGGTGCAGACTGGCCGTCGGCACCATCGCCTGGGCGGTGGGCCGGCTGCGCAGCAGATCGGAAAAAAGGTGGTGATAACGATACCAGTGACCGTGTTCGTCCAACGGCACCAGAAACACCTGATGCGCCAGCAGGAAACGCAGGATCTCGGCGCTGTCATGGGCTTCGCGCACAGCGTCGCACAGCTCACTGCAAAAGCGTTCCTGGGGCGCGGTGTCGTACAGGAATGACTGCACCTCGGCGGGCAGGCAATCGATGACTTCTTCGAGCAGGTAGTCGCGAATCAGCCCTTCCCCGCCGTACAGCGACTGGGGCAATGCCCCCTCACTGCCCGCCTCGGAGGCCGCCAATAGCCAAAAGCGCAGCCCTGCCACCCAGCCTTCGCTGCGCTGGATCAAACTCTCCAGCGCCTCGCCACGCAATGAAATGCTGTGTCGATCAAGCAGGCTCAGGGCTTCATCATGGGTCAACCGAAGATCCTGCTCATGCAACTCGAGCAGTTGCCGCGACAGCCGCAGGCGTGCCAGATGCCAGTCCGGGCGCTGCCGACTGGTGACCATGACCAACAGGCCATCGGGTAAATGATTGAGGAAAAACTGCAGACAACGATCGAGCACCGGGCCCTGGGCCAGATGATAGTCATCAAGTACCAACAGCAGCGGCGTGTTGGGTGAGAGGTGCACGGCCAGTTCATCGAGCAAACCGTCCAGCCATTCTTCAAAAGCGAACGGTTGATGACGTTGGCGCATTTTCAGCAGCCCCAACGCCTGGCTGCCCAGTTGTGGAAAGTAGTCCTGAAGACCTTCGAGCAGGCGCTCAAGAAAACGGCCGGGATCACTGTCCCGCAGACTCAAGCCCAGCCACAGGCTTTGCCAGTGATCTGGCAACCCCTGACAAAACTCCACCGCCAATGAACTCTTGCCGAACCCTGCCGGCGCGCTGACCAGCAACAGCCTGCCACCGAGACCTGCACTCAGGCGCTCGCACAGACGCGGCCGCAGCACATGGCCGGCAGGCAGCGGGGGCCGGAAAAAGCGCCCGTCCAGTGCCGCGACGGCAACGCTTGCAGGGCCCGGAAGTGGAGACAGATCAGTCATGGCCGGCTCTTGTTTGAAATACTGATGGCGGCGTTACAGATGTCCGCAGCCTAGCGGTAAACGAAGAGCTATTGAAGGTTATTGCTACAAATGGCTACAAAAAGACTACGAGCAAAAATGTCGGTAAACCGGACAACCACACCGGACAACGATCTTTATGAACTGCCCAAAAAAACGCCCCGAACCAGTCGGGGCGCTTTTTCGAGGATGCGGCCTCGGGTTACAACGTTTTAGCGAACGCCTTCCTGACGCAACGCGGCCGGAGTGAAGTCGGCGGTGCTGGCGGTGAAGCCGAAGTTATAGGCCGACTTCTCTTCGTTCTTCATGCCCAGTGCCAGGTAGCGGCCCGATTGCAGGTCGTACAGGGTTTCGAGGGCGTACCACGGCACTTGCTTGTCGTAGTAGTTCTCGGAGTGAGCCTCGGCGACGCGCCACAGTTGCCCGCGACCGTCGTAGTGGTCGACCACTGCCGCCTGCCAGGTGTCTTCGTCGATATAGAAGTCACGTTTGGCGTAGATATGACGCTGACCTTCCTTCAGTGTCGCGACCACATGCCAGACCCGGCGCAGTTCATAGCGAGCCAGGTCCTGGTTGATGTGACCAGCCTTGATGATGTCGGCGTACTTCAGCTGTGGCGAATCGAGCTTGTAGCTGTCGGAGGCGATGTACATCTCTTTCTTACCTTCGAGCTTCCAGTCATAGCGATCCGGCGCACCGTTGTACATGTCCAGGTTGTCGGAGGTACGCAGGCCATCGGCAGCGGTACCCGGCCCGTCGTAGGACACTTGCGGCGCACGACGCACACGGCGCTGCCCGGCGTTGTAGACCCACGCCGAACGCGGCTCTTTAACCTGGTCGAGGGTTTCGTGCACCAGCAGCACACCACCGGCCAGACGAGCCGGCGCGGTCACTTTCTGCTTGAAGTAGAACAGAATGTTGCCCGGGTTCTTCGGGTCGTAATCCTTCATCCTGTCGCGGAACACGAACTGGTCCTCGAAGTACACCAGGCTGAACGAGCCGTTCGCCTGCGGCGTGGCCTGGGTTATCAGACGGGTCACACTGCCGCCGCGATAACGGGTGATATGGTTCCAGATGACTTCAACGCCACTTTTCGGAATCGGGAACGGGATCGCGGTTTCGAAATTCTCCAGACCGTTACCGCCGGACACCAGATTAGTGTTGGTGGCGTTCTTCTTGATGGAGGCAAACACGTCATCCGGCACGGTGGCACCGCGATGGGACGGGTAAACCGGCATCTTGAAGGTTTCCGGGTAGCGCTTGAACATCGCGTACTGGCCCGGCGCAAGCTTGTCCTTGTACTGGTCAACGTTCTGCGCGGTGATGGTGAACAGCGGTTTTTCACTCGCGAACGGATCAGACAGAAAACCCTTGCTGTCCACGCTACCGGCGTTTTTTGGCATCGGTTTCCAGGCCGGGATCGAGCCGTCGGCGTTGCCTGCCATCTCGGCCCCCATCGGGGTCAGGCTCTTGCCCAGCTTGTCCGCTTCGGCCGCAGGGACCGCCGCCATGACAGCGGTCGCCAGCAGCGAAAGCCCCAGAACACCAACATGGAACAGACTCTTTGTTATTTTCATAAATGTGTTCGTCCTGAAAATGCAGTGCTTAGAAGTTCACGCCGAAGCTGAGCGCAACGAAGTCGCGGTCATCTACGGTGGTGTACTTGCCGTCAAAGAAGTTGGTGTACGCCAGGCTCGCGGTGTAGGTGTTCTGGTATTCGGCATCGAGCCCCAGGCTTACCGCTTTACGACCTTCCTCGAAGTTGCCGCCAGGGCCTGGCGAGTAACCGCTCACGTCGTGGGACCAGGCCACGTTCGGCTTGAGGTTCACACCGGCGAATACGTCGGGGTATTCCCAAATGGCCCGGGCGCGATAACCCCACGAAGTGGCCGTAGTGAAGCCGTCGTCGTTGCAATTGCGGCTGCGGTTATTGGTAGCGGCACCTGGGCCGGCACCGTTGATGGTGCTGGTGTTGAGGATCGCCGAGCAGGTATCGAGGCCACCGGTGGACGGCAGTTCACCAGGCCCGTAGACCGGATCGCGGCCGTAACGGACGTCGGAGCTGCTTTCCAGGCCGCCGACGTGGGTCACGCCCAATTCGCCCACCAGGGTCAGACGGCTGGCGCCCATGACCTGATCGAAGAAGTGCGTCAGGGTGGTCTGGAACTGGGTGATTTCCTTGCGGCGATAGCCGTGCAAGTCCTGACCCGGCACACCATTAAGCAGCGAAGCATTGGTCAGGGCGCCGCCCAATGGACGCACGCCGGCGAACAGAATGTCGGTGGAGTTGAGCTGCACCGGCGCGTTCGGACGGTAGCTAAGCTCACCGCTCCACGCCGTGCCGGTAGGCAAGGTAGTGGAGAAGCTCAAGCCGTAGAGGCGGATGTCTTCCGGGTATTCGACGAAGTAGTTCGAGTTACCCGCGACTACCAATGGCGCAAGAGCCCGAAGCGCCCCCGGCAAGGCCGCTGCCCGTGCATAGGCCGACGCTGGAGCACCCGTGGCGCTGAAGATCGGCGCACGGCTGTGATAGTTCATGAAGTAGGCGCCGAACTCGGTATCCAGCGGCTCAAACATGTATTTGAGGGACGCGCCCCACTGGCCACTGTCCCGAGCATCGCGATCCGCGCCACGGCGCACCAGCACACCTTCTTGGTTGACGTCGACACCCAGCCTGGTCAGTGTCGGCAGAGCGGCGGCCGGAATGGTCGAGCGCTTGTTCAGCACGCGCAGGTTGTTGTCGCAACCGTCGGCAATGATGTCGGGCTGGGAGAAAAAGGTGCCGCAGTTATCGACGACGGTCTGGTCCCATTCCAGTTGATAGAAGGCTTCGGCCGACAGAGTGTCGGTGAGGCTCTGGGACACGTAGAACATGTTGACCGGAATCAGACCTTCCTTGACCTCGGCGCCTGGGCGACGGAACGCGGACACGTCGATCGGGTTGATCGAGTTGATGCCACCACCGATGAAAGTACTTTCACCCCAGCTCACAACCTGCTTGCCCAGGCGCACGGACCCCGGCTGATCGGCAATGGAGTAGTTGTGGTAGACGAAGGCGTCGAGGATCTCGCCGCCGGAGGATTTGGCGCCTTCCTTGCGGTTGCTGTCGCTGATGTCCTTGAACTCACGGCTTTCATCCTTGAGTTCGAAGTCGTACCAGTATTTGCCTCGGACGAAGACACCGGTGTCGCCGTATTTCAATTCAAGATCATGAATGCCCTTGAAGATCTTCGAGAAGGTTTCGCCACTCTTGAAGTTGGCGTGACCGTCATCGGACGTCTGGGACAGGCCATGGCCCCCGTTATTGACGCCGATCAGGTTTTTGTTGGGACTCTGAGTAGACCAACTGGCTCCGATCGACAGGGATGAGTCGAATTGACCTTCGATTTCACCAACGTTGAAACTGACGCCGAATGCGGGCCCGGCGAGCGAAGAGGCAAGACTGACCGCCAGGGGCAGTTTCGCCCGGCGCCAGAACTGGTTTACTGATGTCATCGACGCTACTCCATGTGCATTATTGTTATGGCTTAGTACTTTTAAAAACGCTGTGGGTAACCGGAAGCCAAGCGGTCCGAAGTCACTCCAAAGTTGCATCGCCCCGTTTATTGCGTGAGCTCCGTTCTTAAAAATCCTTGAGCGGACTATAGCCAGCAGGTAGTAGTGCTTGATCCCTCTAAAGTGTGATTTGCGCTGCCGGCCACTCTGGAACAGTCCTTTCGCCAGTCCGACATATGTCGGCACGGCAAGGATGGCTGAAAATTCGGATTTCACAAGCCAAGCGCTTGCTTGGTGGCTCTGGCGTGCCCTTTCGGGCACGCCAGATGACGCTTAAAGCGTCGAGAGGAAGGTGCTGTTGTTGGCCTGCCATTCGGTGATGTCGACGCGGATACGCTTCTTGTCGAGCTTGCCGACGCTGGTCTTGGGAATTTCAGTAACAACGGCGATCTGACTCGGGATAGCCCACTTGCTCAGGTGCCCCTGTTCAACGTACGGCTTGAGGTGCTCCTTGAGTTCCCTGGCCCCGATCTGATGCCCTTCGCGAACCACCAGCAGCGCAAATGGGCGCTCGCCCCACTGTGGATCGGCGATGCCCACCACTGCTACCTCGCGTACCGCAGGGTGGCGACTGATCAAGTCTTCCAGGTCCAGGGAAGAGATCCACTCGCCACCGGTCTTGATCACATCCTTGATCCGGTCACGGATGTCGATCACGCCCATGCTGTCCAGGGTTGCCACGTCGCCGGTGTGCAGCCAGCCCCCGGCCCAGAGCTCGGCGCCTTTTTGCGGCTCGTTGAAGTAACCCTCGGTGAGCCACGGCGCACGCAGCACCAGTTCGCCCTGGGTTTCGCCATCGGCTGGCAGGAAGTTGCCCTCGGTGTCGACGATTGCCGCCTCAACCAACGGCCCCGGCACACCCGCCTTGATCCGGTAGGTGGTGCGTTCGTCTTCGGTGCCAGCCATCAGCTCATCGTTGAGGTGAGCGCAGGATACCAATGGCCCGGTTTCCGACATGCCGTAAGCGGCGGTCAATTGGATGCCCTTGGCCTTGGCGGCGTCGTACAGCGCATGGTTGAGCGCACTGCCGCCGATGACGATTTTCCAGCCACCGAAATCGACGTTTTGCGCCGCCTTGGCATTGAGGACCATTTGCAGGATGGTCGGCACGCAGTGGGAAAAGCTCACCTTCTCCTTGCGCCACAGCTCCACCAGATACTCGGGGTCGTAACGGCCCGGATAAACCTGCTTGAGCCCGAGCATGGTCGCCACATACGGCAAGCCCCAGGCGTGCACATGGAACATCGGGGTGATCGGCATGTACACGTCGTTGGTGCCCAACAGCCGCACGCTGTCGATGGCGCCCATGATGGTCGACACGCCCATGGTATGCAGGACCAGTTGCCGATGGGTGAAATACACGCCTTTGGGGTTACCGGTGGTGCCAGTGGTGTAGAACGTGGTGGCCACCGAGTTTTCGTCGAAGTCCTGGAAGTCGTACTGCGGGCTCGCCGCGGCCAGCAGTTGCTCGTACTCGCCGACAAGGTTCGGCAACTCGGCAGTCTTTTCCGGCAAGTCGGTCAGCAGCAGGGTTTTCTCCACCGTGGTCAGGTGCCCCGCAATTGCCTTGTACAACCCGACGAACTCGCTGTTGACCAGCACAAAGCGGTCCTCGGCGTGGTTCATGGTGTAAAGAATCTGTTCTGGCGACAGCCGCACGTTGATGGTGTGGATCACCGCGCCGATCATCGGGATAGCGAACATGCACTCCAGGTAGCGATGGCTGTCCCAGTCCATTACCGCCACGGTATCCCCGGCCTTCACGCCGGCTTCTGTCAGCACATTGGCGAGCCGTGCGACCCGCTCGATCAGGGTCGGATAGCTGTAGCGCAACTGATCGCGATAGATGATCTCCCGAGTTTTTTCGTAACGGGCGCCGGACATCAGCAGCCGTTTAATCAACAACGGATACTGGTAAGCGCCCTCGGCTGGAGGAATAACGCGAGTCTGCAACATAAGAGTCCCTTTTTGACTGCACAGTCTTGGCTGCTAAAGCTAAGCACTCTAGAGGCCTTGAACGCCAGCCAAATCAGCCAAAGGTATGATTTGCAGAGCCGTACAAATGCTAGCTTTGCGCCAGCATTTGCGAGAGTTCGTCAACCGTTACGCCATTTTTCCTACGCCAGCCTCGGCTGGTGTCCGGGGGAAAACCATTGCAGCCACGAAGGTCAACGCCGCAATACTCGCCAATATCAGGTAAAGGCCTACAAAACCTTGGCGCGGTTCGACGAACGAAATCAGCGGAATCGCGGTAGCACTGGCACCGAACGATAAACAGTAACGCAGCGCGAAGACTCGGGATTGCCATTGCGGCGCGACAAAGTTGGCGACCATCGCATCATTCACCGTGACCTGGCCAAACACCACGAACATGAACGCCGCACCCAGCACGATCACGGCCCAGCCGTCGACATAGGCCAACCCGAACAACAGTGGCGCCTGGCACAGCGTCAACACTATGAACGGCCATTTCAAACTGAAACGATGCAAGACCCGGCCGATGCTCAACTGCGCCACGGCGCCGAAGGCATACGCCAGGCTGACCACGACGCCAAGGATTTGCGGTGAAGTAAACAAATCGTGCAGGCGTTCCTCAAACAATTTCGGATAGGTCATGGTCGTGGCGTTGAACACCACACCGCCGGTCGCGGTGGCCAAGGCCAGTACGCCGAACACCATGACCATGGAAATCCGCTGGCCAGCCGCATCTTTGAGCGGTGTGTGCGCACGCTTGGGGATCGGTTCTTCGCGCACCTGAAACGCGAAACCGATGCCCAGCCCAATCGCCACCACGCCAGGCAAAACGAACGCCGAACGCCAGCCGAGTTGCGCCACCAGCAACCCGGTGATCAGCGCCGAAAACGCCACGCCAAGGTTGCCCCACATGCCGTTGATACCGATTTCACGGCCCCGGTTCTGCGCGTAAGCCACCAGCATCGCGGTGCCCACCGGGTGATAGATCGCGGCGAAAATACCGATCAGCGTCAGGCCGAGTACCAGCATCGGTGCGCTGCTGCTCACGCCGGTAAAGATCGCCGAAGCGCCAATGCCGAAAAAAAACACCAGCATCATTTTCCGTCGGCTCCAGCGATCCCCCAGCCAGCCGGCCGGCAGCGAACAGGCGCCAAAGGCAATAAAACCACCGAGAGACAGGCCGATCAGCACGGCGTAGTCCTGCGCGAAGGCCTGGGTCATGCCGAGAACGGCGGCAGGGAAAATCAGCATGAACATGTGATCGATCACATGGGCTGCGTTGATATAGCGGAGGACATTTCTGGACTGGTTCATCGCGGCACGCTTACGTTGTAGTGAGCGGCTTATGCTAAGTTGGCGAAAAAGAGTAATCCTGACAACAAAGTCATTGGATCTGACATGTTAATCAGCCATTTCCTGCACGGGCCGGTCAGCGCCTATCCGCGAGACTACGTGGATGGTGCTCACCAGGAACTGCATCAACACCGCGAAGCTCAGTTGCTGTACGCCGTTTGCGGCACCATGCGAGTGGTCACTGCGCAAGGTGCCTGGGTCATTCCACCAACCCGAGCCGTGTGGATTCCACCATTGGTGGCGCATGAAATTTTCATGTCGGGCGAGGTGCGCATGCGTTCGCTGTTCATTGCCCCCGAACTGTCGCCGCCAACGCTGCAGCAGTGCTGCGTGCTGGCCGTCACGCCGCTGCTGCGCGAGCTGATCCTGCGCGCGGTGCAAGGTCCGCGACACGCGGAAAACTCATTGATTCAGAAGCTGATGCTGGAAGAGATCGCCAGCCTGGAAAACCTTCCGCTACACATTCAAATGCCCGAGGACCGACGCCTGCAGGGCATCTGCATGGCGCTGCTGCGCGCACCGAATCACTCCAACACCCTGGAAGACTGGGCGCAACAGGTCGGCGCCAGTTCTCGAACCTTGGCGCGGCTGTTCCAGCAGCAACTGAAGATGAATTTCAATGCCTGGCGCCAGCAACTGCGCCTGATGGAAGCACTGCCGCGTCTGCTCGCCGGGGAAAGCGTGCAGAGCGTGGCGCGCGATCTGGGCTACGGCAGTGCTCGGGCGTTCAGCGCAATGTTTCGCCGTTTGCTCGGGGAAAACCCTCGGGAATACCTGAACGCGCTGAACAAATTGAGCGAACTCAATCCCCCATAGACGCTCAGCACTGTCAATGCATCTCGGTGAACGCGAGTTTCACGCCGATGGCGATCAGCACCGCGCCCATCGTCCGGTCGAACCAGTGGCCCATGCGGGCGAAACCGGCGCGCACGCGTTGTTGACTGAACAACATCGCTACCAGGCAAAACCAGAGCGCCGTTGCCGCTGCCAGATAGATCCCGTAACCGGCCTGTACCGCCAACGGCGTGTGCGGGTTGATCACCACGGTGAACAGCGACAGGAAAAACAGCGTGGCTTTCGGGTTCAGGCCATTGGTCACGAACCCCGCAGTGAAGGCGCCCCGCGCGGTGCGCTCACCCGCTTCCTGGTGCAGATCGTCAGCCGCAGGTTTGGCCGGTTGCGCGCGCAGGGCCTTGTAGCCGATGTACAGCAGGTACGCGGCAGCGGCCCATTTCAAGGCGTTGAACAGCACGATCGACTGAGACACGATCAGCCCGATCCCCAGCAGCGAATAACCGACGTGCAGGAAAATCGCCGAGCCAACGCCCAACGCCGTCCAGGTCCCGGCACGGCGACCGTGAGTCACGCTCTCTCGCACCACCACGGCGAAATCCGGGCCGGGGCTTGCAACAGCCAGCAGGTGAATCAGCGCAACGGTCAAGAATTCTGTCCAGTACATGGGGGCTCCTTTTGGGCAGGTCGATCAATAAAAATCTTCGAGGCAAACCTCACCTATTTGCCACGTTTCATATCTGTGGCGAGGGAGCTTGCTCCCGCTGGGTTGCGCAGCGGCCCTAACCCAGGCGACCGAGTATTGTCAGGCATACCGCGTTATCCGGTTTGCGACTGCTTCGCAGCCGAGCGGGAGCAAGCTCCCTCGCCACAGGTTTTGTGCCAGACCAGGCACTACATTCATCTGGTAGGCTCGGCAGATTACGCCTTCAGTTCAATGCACAAAAGGTACAGTTGATGACGAACTCTCGCCGCGCCGTTTTCCTCGACCATCCGTCCCTGGACCTCGGCGATCTCGACCTCAGCCCACTACGCGAGTGCTTCAGCGACTTGCAGCTGTTCGCCCAGACCACGCCTGCGCAGGTGATCGAACGCCTCAAAGGCGCCACTGTCGCCATCACCAATAAAATCCTGATTGATGCGGCGGCCATGGCGGCCAGCCCCGAGTTGAAGCTGATCCTGATTACCGCCACCGGCACCAACAACGTCGACCTTGCTGCAGCCCGCGCCCACGGAATCACTGTTTGCAATTGCCAGGGCTACGGCACGCCGTCGGTGGCTCAGCACACGATCATGTTGTTACTGAACCTGGCGACGCGCCTGGGCGACTATCAAAAAGCCGTCGCCGAAGGTCGCTGGCAACAGGCGAAACAGTTCTGCCTGCTGGATTACCCGATCGTCGAACTCGAAGGCAAAACCCTCGGTTTGCTCGGACACGGTGAGCTGGGCGGTGCCGTCGCGCGGCTGGCCGAAGCGTTCGGCATGCGCGTCTTGTTGGGGCAGATTCCGGGCCGCCCTGCCCGCCCGGATCGCTTGCCGCTGGACGAACTGCTGCCGCAAATCGACGCCCTGACCTTGCATTGCCCGCTCAACGAACACACCCGACACTTCATCGGTGCCCGTGAACTGGCCTCGATGAAGCCCGGTGCTTTCGTGGTCAACACCGCGCGCGGCGGCTTGATCGACGAACAAGCATTGGCCGACGCCCTGCGCAACGGCCACTTGGGCGGCGCGGCCACCGACGTGTTGAGTGTCGAACCACCGACTGCGGGCAACCCGCTGCTGGCCCAGGACATTCCACGGCTGATCGTCACCCCGCACAACGCTTGGGGCAGCCGCGAGGCACGGCAGCGAATCGTTGGCCAGTTGACGGAAAACGCTCAGGCTTATTTCAGCGGTAAAGCGCTGCGGGTCGTCAGTTGATAAACTGCGGCACTTTTTTTCAAGGAGCAGAGTATGGATCCGCGCAGTGAAGTACTGCTTCGTCAGGCCGAGTTGTTCCAGGGTTCGGTATTGCTGGCCGGTTTGCCCGCCGACGACTTGCTGGGTCGCTTGCCCGATGCCCACGGCTGGTGCTGGCACGCCGGTGATCAAGCAGCACTGGACGCCCGTTTCGCCGGGCGCAGCCATTTTGGCGTGAATGCGCCCGAGCGCGAATTCGACAGCGCCGTGGTGTTTCTGCCCAAGTCCAAGGACCTGACCGACTATATCCTCAACGCCCTCGCCTCTCGTCTGGCCGGTCGTGAGTTGTATCTGGTCGGCGAAAAACGCAGCGGCATCGAAGGCGCGGCCAAGCAGTTGAACCCCTTCGGCAAACCACGCAAGCTCGACAGCGCACGGCATTGCCAGCTCTGGCAGGTCACCGTGGCCAATGCGCCAGAAGCCAAGTCGCTGGAAAGCCTGGCCCAGACCTATGAACTGCCATTGGCCGAAGGGCCGTTGAAAGTCATCAGCCTGCCGGGCGTGTTCAGCCACGGTCGACTGGATCGCGGCAGCGCCCTGTTGCTGGAGCATCTGGACAAACTGCCTGGCGGCCACTTGCTGGACTTCGGTTGCGGCGCAGGCGTGCTGGGGGCTGCGGTCAAGCGGCGTTATCCGCACAACCAGGTCACCTTGCTCGATGTCGACGCATTTGCCGCCGCCAGCAGTCGCCTGACCCTGGCCGCCAACGGTCTGGAAGCGGAAGTGCTGACCGGTGACGGCATCGACGCAGCGCCCATGGGCTTGAGCGCGATTCTGAGTAATCCACCGTTCCATGTCGGCGTACACACCGACTACTTCGCCACAGAGAACTTGCTGCGAAAAGCGGCTAAACATCTGAAAAACGGCGGCGAACTGCGCTTGGTAGCGAATAGCTTCCTGAAGTATCAGCCACTGATCGAAGAGCACTTGGGCGTGTGTGCAATCAAGGCTGAAGGCCAGGGTTTCCGAATCTACCGGGCCAAGCGCGGCTAAAAACGCTTTTGCAAAAGAGGGCTTGCCCAATCGGATTTGCCTAGGCAGAATCCGCTCCGTCCTAGGGGAGTAGTCTCCCACGAGCGCCATGCTCGTCCGGCATACGTCAACATACTTGGTCCTCAGACCATGGCGTATGCGACCCACGCGTCCGCATCAGACGGATCGCAGGGTTTGACAAGACCTATGACACGAACACCTTACCCGGGGCGGGAAGGCTGTACGTGTCATAGCCGTGTCGACCCGCCCCTTAGGAAAACCCTGATGATGCTGGACTCTCTACTCGTTCCCACCGCAATCGTTGCCTTGGCCGAAATCGGCGACAAGACGCAACTGCTCGCGCTCATTCTCGCGGCACGCTTTCGCAAACCCTGGCCGATCATTGCCGGCATCGTCGCCGCGACCCTGGCCAACCACGCGGCGGCCGGTGCGGTAGGCGCCTGGTTCGGCAGTTTCTTCTCGAATGCGACGCTGCACTGGATCCTCGCCGCGAGCTTCGCCGCCACCGCGTTGTGGACCCTGGTGCCGGACAAGATGGACGAAGACGAAGCCAGCACCGCCCGCAAGTTCGGACCGTTCCTGACCACGCTGATTGCGTTCTTCCTCGCGGAGATGGGCGACAAGACTCAGGTCGCGACCGTGATGCTCGCCGCGCAATACCCGGATTTGTGGTTGGTGATCCTCGGCACCACCGCCGGGATGTTGATTGCCAACGTGCCGGTGGTACTGGCGGGTAATTTTGCCGCGGAAAAACTGCCTCTGACCCTGATCCGCCGCCTGGCAGCCTCGGCGTTCTTCATCCTGGCGATTGTCGCGGTGTACAAGGCGATGCAGAGCAGTGGCTGGGTTTGACACAACAACCCGATCGTTCCCACGCTCGGCGTGGGAATGCATCCGGTGACGCTCCGCGTCACGACGTTAAAGCGGACGCGGAGCGCCCATGGCTGCATTCCCACGCAGAGCGTGGGAACGATCACTTACTCAGGATTTCCTGGCTTTCTCGTACAACGGCATGACTTTAGGAATCGCCGCCTGCAACGACGCAATCCGACTGGCCGACGCCGGGTGAGTGCTCAAGAACTCTGGCGGCGCGCCTTCCGAGGCCTTGCTCATTTTGTTCCACAGGGTGATCGCAGAGTTCGGGTTGTAACCGGCGCGGGCGGCCAGTTCGAGACCGATCAAGTCAGCTTCGTTTTCGTTCTCGCGACTGTTGGGCAAGGTCATGCCGTATTTGGCCACGGTGTCCGCCAGAGCCAGGCTGTCCTGCCCCAGACCGAGCAACGCACCGGCGCCCTGCTTGGCCATTTCGAGACCGTAAGCCCTGGACATCGCTTCACGGCTGTGCTCGCGCAAGGCGTGAGCGATTTCATGGCCAATGATGGCGGCGATTTCGTCATCAGTGAGTTGCAGGGTGTCGATCAGCCCGCTGTAGAAAATGATCTTGCCGCCAGGCCCGCAGGAGGCATTCAGCTCGTCGCTCTTGATCAGGTTCACTTCCCATTGCCACTGGGCCGAATCCGGACGGAACACCGGTGCCTGGGCAATCAGGCGATTGGAGATGGCCTGGACGCGCTTCGCATTGTTACTGGATTTATCCAGCACGCCTTTGGTGCTCGCCTCCCCGATGGTCTGTTGATAAGACTGGGCGTACATCTGGTTGACCTCGGAGGTCGACAACATACTGAACATGTATTGCGTGCGCTCAACGCCCACGGCGCCACCGCTGGTGGTGTTGACCGACTGACAACCGGCAAGCAGCAGACTTGCACTCAGTGCACACAAAACCAATGTCTTACTCATCAAGAAGCTCCCTGGAAACATGCCGCGTATCCTAGGTGGGGATTTGTATCGGCGCTAGATACAACGGACGTGTAGCACGTACATTTCAGACAAAGCCCCGGTCACCGTAGGAAAAAATTCACACAACAGCGTCCGCCGCGGCTGATCACGGCCAGCAAATGATTCATTTACGACATCCAGCACTCTAAAACAGCCAGTTCGTTACACCTGGCTCATGCCCCACCGCCCCAGTGCCGATACAGCTCTGCAGACGTCCTCTTGCGTGCGGAGCACCCATGAAATTCAAGTCGATCCAGTTTTCCGTTGCCGCCCTGGCCGGCGCCATTGTGCTCAGCGTTGTCGCAGCCCTGGTGCTGTACGCGCTGTTTTCCGGCGCCCGGACCCAAGACATGGTCCAGCAACGGACTCAGGCGCAGTTCGAGCAAGTCATCGAACAGCGCCTGACGTCGCTGGCGCAAACCCAGGTCAGCCAGATCCAGCGCGAACTCGAAGCGCCGCTGCTGATTGCCGGCGGTCTGGTGCGGGTCAACGCATTGATCGGCACACCGGGCGCCGACGGCCAGCCGCAACTGAGCCTTAGCCGCGAGCAACTGATCAGCCTGATCAAGGAAAACGTCGCCCGGAACCCGAAAATTCTCGGTACCTACATTGGGTGGGAAAAAAACGCCCTCGACCACAACGATGCGGCCTACGTCGACACCAAAGTAGTCGGCATCGACGCCAGTAACGGGCGTTTCCTGCCATGGTGGTTCCGTAACGAAGACGGCAGCCTGGGCCTGGACAAACTGGTGGACGTCGACGACCAGAAAACCCTGTCCACCGGCGTGCGCGCCAGCGAGTACTACCTGTGTTCCAAGGAAACCAAAAAATCCTGCGTGATCGATCCGGCGCCCTACAAGGTCGGCGACAAGATCGTCATGCTCGCTTCCTTCATTGAACCGATCATGCTCAACGGCGCGTTCCAGGGCATCGTCGGCGCTGACCTGTCGGTGAACTTCATCCAGGAAATGCTCCTGGGGGCGAATCAGAAACTGTACAGCGGCGCCGGGGAAATGGCCCTGATCGGCGGTAATGGCCGGATCGTCGCCTACACCAAAGACCCGAGCAAATTCGGCGAAAAAGTCAGCGACATCCTCGACAGCAAACAGATTGCCAACATGGCCAATCTCAAGCGCGGCGAAGTGACTTACACCGTCGACAAGGCCCAGGGCCGGATCGAGTTGTACCTGCCCTTCGGCATCGGCCAGACCGACGCCCGCTGGACCTTGATGCTGCAACTGCCGCTGAACGCGGTGATGGCCGACCTGCAAAAACTTCAGGGTGACCTGGACGCACAGCGCAAGTCCGACACCTTTGGCATGGCCATGGTCGGCCTGCTGATCGCCGGCATTGGTTTGTTGGTGATCTGGCTGGTGGGCCACGGCATTGCCCGGCCGCTGAAGCAGATGGTGACCATGCTCGATGACATCGCCCAGGGCGAAGGCGACCTGACCCGCCGCCTGACCAGCGACCGCAGCGACGAACTGGGTTCGATCGCGAAGGGCTTCAACACCTTCCTGGCCAAGTTGCAGGCGATGATTACTCAAGTGGTGACATCGGTGCAGAGCGTCAGCGACTCGTCGGAACATACCGCGGACATCGCCATTCGCACCAACATCGGTGTGCACAAACAAATGGCCGAGATCGATCAGGTCGCCACCGCCGTACACGAAATGACCGCCACCGCCCAGGATGTGGCGCGCAACGCCACCCAGGCCGCGCAAGCTGCCAGTCATGCGGATCAGGCGGCGGCGCAAGGCATGCAAATCGTCCGGGATACGTCGAATTCGATTGGTGTGCTGGCCATCGAAATCGGCAAAGCCGTCGGCGTGGTGCAGACCCTGGCCAAGGACAGCGAAAACATCAACGCGATCCTGACGGCCATTCGCGGCATCGCCGAGCAGACCAACCTGCTGGCCTTGAACGCGGCCATCGAAGCGGCGCGCGCCGGTGAACAGGGTCGAGGATTTGCGGTGGTGGCCGATGAAGTGCGCAACCTGGCGCAGAAAACCCAGAAGGCCACGGAAGAAATCCAGACCATGATCCAGCAACTGCAACAAGGCACCCGCGATGTGGTGCGGGTCATGGAAGACAGTCAGAACCGCACCGATGAAAGCGTGCAGCACGCGGCGAAAGCGGCCGAAGCGCTGGAAACCATTACCCAAGCGGTGTCGGTGATCAACGACATGAACACCCAGATCGCCAGCGCCGCCGAAGAACAGAGCGCGGTGGCCGATGACATCAACCGCAACGTGATCAACATCGGGCAAGTAGCCAATGAAGTGGCTGGCGGTGCGGATGAATCGAGCGCAGCGAGTGCGGATTTGACCAAGTTGGCGGAACAGCAGCGGCGGTTGATCAATCAGTTCAAGGTTTAGGGCTAAAAAGCCAAGGCATCACTTAGCCCGGGGTCAAACACTCCGGCCCATTGAGCTTCGGATCATTCACCATGTTCGCCAGCACCCGCTCGCGCAGCGCCGCGGGTTCGCTGGCCAGCAACGCCTGCAAGGCATGTAGCGGGGTTTCAGGATTGAGCCAGGCTTCCTGCCCCGCTGCATCGAGTATCAACGGCCGACGCTGACTCGAAGCAGGTTGGGTGATCACCGCCGTACTCAGCCATACCTGCTCTTGTACTGGATACGCCTCCCAGATCGCCGCGAAGTACAGCGTCGAGCCCTCCCCCGGCGTCAGCCAGTACGGACGTTTGCGCGTAGTGCCGCGCCACTCGTAAAAACCATTGGCCGGCAGCAGACAACGGCGCAGGCGCAAGGCTTCGCGAAACATCGGCTGTTCGGCAACGGTTTCGGCACGGGCATGGGCCGGTGTGCGCGACAGGTCGGTCAGCCACGGCGGCGTCAGGCCCCAGCGGGCGCGGGCCAACTCACGCTGCCCGTCTGCACCGGCACGCAGCATCAACACCGAATCGTTGGGAGAAATATTCCACTGGGCCTGCTGATCGGCGGGAAATCCGGGCAGGGCTGCGAAGGCGGGGTTCCAGCGAAACAGGGCATAACGTCCACACATGGGGCAATACGACTCTTGATCAAACGAACGTCAGCCTAACAGACCAGCGTGCCGGGAAAGCTGTCCGGTTCATCGCCGGACAGCGGCAGCGCGGCATTGTACGCGGCGATCAGTTCCCGCGCGTATTGCGCCTGGTCGTTATCGACCGATACACCCAGCAGGCCGAATATCGGCAATTCCCCGGTACCGCCGATCAAATCCCGGCCCACCAGATGCGCCTCGATGCCTTCACTGGCCAGCATGCTCAACAGCAATTCGCCTTCCATCAGGTTTTCCGGCTCGTAGATACGCTGCATGGGCGAACCCCTTCATTCGTTTTCGCTGTAGACGTCGAGATGCCATTCCTCGCCGTGAACCTGCAAGACAAAGGTAATGGGACGACAACACACCGGACAGTCCTCGATATAGGTCTGATCACCGCCAGACAAATCCAGAACAGCCTCGACTTCTTCACCGCAATACGGACATTCATACTGCGCAGTTTCCAGCATCGCGGTCTCCCAGGTGACTTGTGCGTATAATCGCCGGTCTATTTGCAGGGCTATTTTTGTCTGACTACCTTTCAGACCGTGCCCCGTTGGTTTTCGATCAATACCTTTACTTACCCTAGCCGTTTCTAACAAGAGAGCATGATGGGCGAATTCGATGCCATCCGACCTTACGACGACAGCGAAGTCCCAGCGGTGCTGGCACGGCTGCTCGGCGACAAGGCGTTTCTAGATATCCTCACCCACTTCCGCTTCCCGCGTTTTGCCGGTGCATTCGGCTGGATGCTCAAACCTCTTATAGCGCATCGGCTGCGCCGTGAGTTCGCCGACGTCACGTCGGTGGCCACGTTGCAGGACAAAGTCGAGTTTTACGTCGACCACACCATCGAGCGCGCCACGGACGGGGTGACCTACACCGGCGTGGAGCAATTCAAGTCCGGCAGTGCCTACCTGTTCATCGCCAACCACCGCGACATCGTGATGGACCCGGCCTTCGTCAACTACGCCGTGTACCACGCCGGCCTGCCGACCCCACGCATCGCCATTGGCGATAACCTGCTGCAGAAGCCTTTTGTCAGCGACCTGATGCGCCTGAACAAGAGCTTCATCGTGCACCGTTCGATCACCGGTCGACGCGAGAAAATGGCGGCGTATCAATTGTTGTCGGCCTACATCAATCACTCGATCCGCAACGATTGCGCCTCGATCTGGATTGCTCAGGCTGAAGGCCGGGCCAAGGACGGCGACGACCGCACCGAGTCGGCGATCCTCAAGATGTTCCACATGAGCCGCAAGGACGAGCCGTTCGGCGAAGTCATCCGCTCGCTGAACCTCACCCCGGTGTCGATCAGCTACGAGTACGACCCCTGCGACCAGGCCAAGGCCCGCGAGCTGTACATTCGCGCCACTACCGGCACCTACACCAAGGCGCCGGGCGAGGATGACGTGAGCATCGCCAAGGGCATCACCGGTTACAAAGGCCGGGTCCACGTGAACTTCGCCGCGCCGATCACCGAACTGTTCGAAGACACCAAGCAATTGGCGATCGAAATGGACAGGCAGATTCTGGGCGGTTACCGGTTATTCCCGGTGCATTACCTGGCGTATGCGCAGTGGAAAGACGCCGACCCGCAATTGCAGGTGCCGAAAGCGGCCGAGCTGTTTGCGGCAGATGAACTGGCCAAGGCTCAGGAAGAATGGCAGCGTCGGCTGGAAGCTTGCCCTGAGGAACATCGCCCGTTCCTGGTGCTGCAATATGCGATGCCGGTGCGTAATCAGTATCGGGTCAAGGCCGGGTTACCTCTTTAGGGTAATGGCTGGATACGACAACGGCGCCCTCGGGCGCCGTTTTTTTGTCTTGATGCAGCAGGTCAGTCAGTCACTGTAACTGTGGCGAGGGAGCTTGCTCCCGCTGGGCTGCGAAGCGGCCCCAAATGCAGCCATCCCCACTGTATCAGACACACTGCGAGCATAGGCTTTACGACTGCTGCGCAGCCGAGCGGGAGCAAGCTCCCTCGCCACAGGGTCTTGTGTCAGGACTTCAGACCCGAGTACTGACCCACGACACCAGCAGCGCCATCCCAAGGCAGGCAAAACCGAAGCGATAGAAAAACCGGTTCATGCGCAAGGTCGCCCAATCGAGCGTCGGCTCTTCGCTGGGCCGGCTCTGGCGCTGGGCTTCGATACTGGCCATCGCGCGCTGTTCACGACGACGGGTGGCGTGCAGCAACCAGCCGCCCGGGCAGGCGAACAGCAAGGCCAGCAGGTTGATCAGTTTGGCGGGATGAGCGGTAAAGAGCGAAATCAATTGCAGCGACATCACAAACCTCAGGCAGAACCAGTGTGGCAGACGCCCAACCGACGACCGCGGCGCGAATTCTACCGAAAGCGCTCCGGCCTGCCCCGGCTTTCCGACAAATAACGAAACCATTTGACCGATAGCTGTCCTGTGTCACGGCGCCGTCATCTGAATCCGCCAGTCTGTCGCCCCTCGAAACCGACACGGACCGCGTCATGCTCCACGCCGAAAACCAGGATCGTCTTTACCTCATTGCCCAAAGCGACGAACAACAAACCTTAGTCGGCAGCCTCGCCTTCAATGTACAGGACCGGCATTGGCTGGTGTATTGCGCGTTGGGCGGGCATCAACATGCGGATTTGCCGGAGACGGATTTGCTGACCGGGGTGAGTGTTCTGGACTTCTATTCGCAAGCGGCTTGATTTCCCTTGCTGGAACGGCAGGCACAAAAAAACCCGGCGCCATCACTGGCGCCGGGTTCTTTAAACAAGCTACAAACCGTTACTCGCCAAGCACCTGACCAATCGTCGGGTCCTTGAACAAGCGGGTCAACGCATCACTCAGCACATCACTGACCAGCTTGGTATTGGTTTCCTGATTCGGCGCCATGCCAAAACGCTGATCCAGCGACGCGCCGTAGCGACCGCTGTAACGACGGTTGGCATTCTGCACATCGGAACGGAACGTCGCGCCAATTGTTGCTTCAGTCACATACAAACCTTCTTTGGGCGACTGATACTTCAGCTCGGCCAGGGTCACCGTCAATTGCGGCGCATTCAGCGCATTGGCCGTCGGCGTGAAGCCCAGCAACCGCACGGCTGCTTCAGCCTGAGCCTGCAGCTTCGGCAGAATCTGCGCGCCCTGCACCGTGATCGCACTGGTCTCCGGGTACAGACCGCCACGGGTCCCCAGGGTTGGCGATGGACGACCATCCACCACACGCACCACCACCGGCTGACCGTGGCCGATCGGCGCCAGCTGAGCCGTCAGCTTGGGTTCCGGGTTCAGTTGTTGCGGGCTGTGGGCGCAGCCGACGAGGGTCAAACTGGTCACAGTGATCAAACCGAACAACAGGCGTTGCAACATGCTCTTCTCTCCAGAATCAGGCAACTAACAATGCCCGCAGTATAGCGGTGCGCCACTGCGGCGAACTAGCTTCGCGCAACGATTACTGAAATCTCTGACAAACCCGGCGCAGCGCGGTTCCTGTCACACCTTTGTCACCGCCCGCTGGCAACCTTTATGGCAGTCATCCCAGTAGGTACGTTGCCATGCGTTTTCTCATCTCGCTGTTCGCGCCACGCCCGCTGCACCGCAGCTTCGCCCTGCTCGACCGCAATGGCCACTGCCAGGCCTTCAAGCAGTGCAGCCTCCAGCCTATGGGCGATGGCTGGGTCGAAATCGAAGAAATTCGCCTCAACTGGCTGCACCATCCCCTGCCCGCCAGCGCCCTTGTCAGCCAGCACCAACCACGTGCACGTGCGCAGCAACTGCTGACCACCTGACCGGACGCCTAATAAAAGTCATTAAACACGACCATTTCCCTGCGTTTCTTCGTTACAATCTCCCCCCGATTATAAGGACGTCTCCTGATCGGGCCTCGCAGCATCGTTCAATGCCTCGGTATTGACACCCCGAACCGCCCACAGAGAGCCGCCCACACAGATCGAGTGAAGCTGGCGCGCTTGCTGTTTCTCAAGCAAAACCCCCACTTTTCGCGAATCTGCAGAGCTGTCATAACGCTCGGTCACTGAGCTGTTTGCCCGTTTTTGCCGCCCATGCACCCCATGGCGGCAATCCATCCGGGCGCGGTGCCAGGCTGGGACAGCCCTTTTTTGAGGTTCACGTCTTCAAAAGAGCGTGAAAAAAACGGGTTTTCACAACTTCACAAGAGTGTGGCGAGCAAATGAATAGTTTTGCGTCTGAACATGCACCATTAGCGTCTACAACAGCCCAACGACACAGGACCGAGTACTCCTCGAACACCGGAGCCTGAAGCCTGTCCGCTACGGATTTGGTTGCACAAACGGATGTCTCGACCATAAGTCGAATTGCCAGCCGCGCGCCGAAATGAGTTCATGTGACTCTTGAAGCCAGGCCGCATGCATCCGTCGAAGTTGCGAAAAATTGCGAAGATTCGGACATGGCGATCCTGGCCATGGGTACCTGGGGCATCACTGACACGCCCCGTCACTCCTGGCAGCTATGCCGACAATTTGGTGCTGCAGATTTTGGAGACGCGTTAAATGGCGCATAACGAAGCAGTCGACGTAGTACTGGTTGGGGCCGGCATCATGAGTGCCACCCTTGCGGTACTGCTCAAAGAGCTCGACCCCGCGATCAAGCTGGAAGTCGTCGAGCTGATGGATTCCGGTGCCGCGGAGAGTTCCAATCCGTGGAACAACGCCGGTACCGGTCACGCCGGGCTGTGTGAGCTGAACTACACGCCGCAGGCCGCTGACGGCACCGTCGACATCAAGAAAGCCGTGCACATCAACACCCAGTTCGAGGTGTCGAAGCAGTTCTGGTCCTACCTGACCAAGAAAGGCACCTTCGGTTCGTGCAAATCGTTCATCAGCCCGGTGCCGCACCTGAGCTTCGTGCAGGGTGAGAATGGCGTGTCCTTCCTCAAGGAACGCTTCAAGACCCTGAGCAAGCACCATGCCTTCTCGGACATGGAATACACCGAAGACAAAGCCAAGATGGCCGAGTGGATGCCGCTGATGATGCCGGGCCGTCCGGCTGACGAGGTCCTCGCCGCCACCCGCGTGATGAACGGCACCGACGTCAACTTCGGCGCCCTGACCAACCAACTGCTCAAGCACCTGACCAGCGCGCCCGATGCCCAGGTCAAGTACTGCAAGCGCGTCACCGGCCTGAAGCGTAACAACGGCGGCTGGACCGTCAGCATCAAGGACGTCAACAGCGGCAATACCCGCGAAGTCGACGCCAAATTCGTCTTCCTTGGCGCCGGCGGCGCGGCACTGCCGCTGCTGCAAGCGTCGGGCATCGAAGAAAGCAAAGGCTTCGGCGGCTTCCCGATCAGCGGCCAGTGGCTGCGTTGCGACAACCCGGAAGTGGTCAAGCACCACCAGGCCAAGGTCTACAGCCAGGCCGCGGTCGGTTCGCCACCAATGTCCGTGCCGCACCTGGACACCCGTGTGGTCGATGGCAAAAAGTCCCTGCTGTTCGGACCTTATGCCGGTTTCACCACCAAGTTCCTCAAGCACGGTTCGTTCATGGACCTGCCGATGTCGGTCCGCGCCGGCAACATCGGTCCAATGCTGGCCGTGGCCAAAAACAACATGGACCTGACCAAGTATCTGGTCAGCGAAGTGATGCAGTCGATGGAGCAGCGCCTGGAATCCCTGCGTCGCTTCTACCCTGAAGCGAAAGCCGAAGACTGGCGCCTGGAAGTGGCCGGCCAACGGGTGCAGATCATCAAGAAAGACCCGAAGAAAGGCGGCGTTCTGCAGTTCGGTACCGAACTGGTCGCGGCCAAGGACGGTTCCCTTGCCGCTCTGCTCGGCGCCTCGCCAGGCGCCTCGGTGACCGTGTCGATCATGCTGGAATTGATCGAGAAATGCTTCCCGAACAAGGCCAAGGGCGAGTGGGCTGCCAAACTGGCGGAAATCTTCCCGGCTCGGGAGAAAGTCCTGGAAACCGACGCTGCGCTGTATCGCAAGATCAATGCGCAGAACAACGTCGCACTGGAACTGGTTGAAGCAAGCAGCGAAACCCAAAGCTACGCTTGATTCAGCCGCATAAAAAACGCCCCGTCCTCATTGAGGGCGGGGCGTTTTTTTATGCCGTTAAAGGATCGCAGCCTCGCTTCGCTCGACAGCTCCTACAAATGGATTGCTACACCTGTAGGAGCTGTCGAGCGAAGCGAGGCTGCGATCTTTTGATCTTAACCGCGAGCTTTTTCGATCAGCTCGATGTACTCGGCCGCGTTGCGCTGATCCTGGATCAGGGCCACGAAGTTATTGCCGTGCTCATCCTTGCCGTCCAGATCGTAGCCGGCTTCGACAAAGAACGTCAGAAAACGCTCGAAGTCATCGATGCGCAGGCCGCGGTACGCCTTGATCAGTTTGTGCAACGACGGTGAAGTGGCGTCGACCGGCTCGAAATCGAGGAACAGTTTGATCTGCGCATCGCCGATCTCGTCACCAATCACTTGCTTCTTATCTTTACGCATTGCCGACTCCAGCTCGCAGACATT
Source organism: Pseudomonas sp. B21-019 (assembly GCF_024749225.1). Classification (NCBI taxonomy): domain Bacteria; kingdom Pseudomonadati; phylum Pseudomonadota; class Gammaproteobacteria; order Pseudomonadales; family Pseudomonadaceae; genus Pseudomonas; species Pseudomonas sp. B21-019. Next base: position 972,662 of record NZ_CP087193.1, on the reverse strand, counting down.
TCACAGGGCGGGCAGTTTACCCCTGCCTTGATGCCGGGCTCAACGCGGACGAACGCTACCGGTGTGCAGATCGGCCCAGATATGGCCGTTGGCGTAACTCAGAAACTGGCAATACACCGTGTCGTTGCGCAGCAAGTCGATCACCACGCGGTACTGGGCCAGCGGGTAATAGAGGGTCAGGGTTTTGCTTTTGTTGTCGTAGATCGGCTTTTTCAGGCTTTTGCTTTCACCATCGAAGTTGACCAGCACCTGGCTGATGGTCGCGCCCTTGTTCAAGGGTTTGCCCTTGAGGCGGATCAGCAACGGTGAGGTGACCGGGATCGGTTGTTGGTTTGACTGACGCTGGCTGCCGAGGACCACCGAATACTCGGTGACCTGCAACAGTTGTTGCTGTTCGGGTTCGGCTTCACGCAGGGTCAGGTCGTCCGGGGGTAAAAACTGCACGTGCATCGGTGCCGGGGCAGCGGCCAGGGGTAGGCTGAAGACCAACATCAGGGCGGCGCAGCTGCGGATCAAAAGACTCATGACAGGCTCCAGGGACGAGGCCGAGCACTCTAGCATGATGATCAATCGGGCGAATAACCGATCCAGATCAATACTCTCAAAGACAACGCTGGGCATACTGAAAGAGCCTTCAGCCCTATCTCGACGGCGTGCCGTCTACTGTGGAGTTCCTATGCCATTCTCCATCCCCCCGTTATTCGCCGCCTGGCGTCAAACCCTGCGTGCAGGTTATAGCCTCAGACGATTGCGCGGCGACATCAGTGCCGGGGTGACGGTAGGGATTATCGCCATTCCCCTGGCCATGGCCCTGGCGATTGCGGTGGGAGTAGCGCCCCAGCAAGGTTTGTATACGGTGCTGATCGCGGCCCCGCTGATCGCCCTGACGGGAGGCTCGCGTTTCAATGTCAGCGGGCCGACAGCCGCGTTCGTGGTGATACTGCTGCCGATCACCCAACAATATGGCCTGGGTGGCCTGCTGCTTTGCACCATGCTCGCAGGGGCAATCCTGATTGCCTTGGGGCTGATTCGGGCCGGGCGGCTGATTCAGTACATTCCTTATCCGGTGACCCTGGGCTTTACCGCCGGGATCGGCATTGTCATCGCCACACTCCAACTAAAGGATTTGCTGGGCCTGAGTACCACCGGGCATGCCGAACATTACATCGAGCAATTAGGTGCGCTGCTCCAGGCATTGCCCAGCGCCCGTCTGGGGGACGGGATCATCGGTGTCATGTGCCTGGCAGTTCTGATCGTCTGGCCGCGGTTTGTGCCAAGGGTTCCGGGGCATCTGGTGGCGCTGGCCGTCGGCGCAATGTTGGGGCTGGCGCTGGAAAGCGGCGGGTTACCGATTGCGACGCTGGGCGAGCGCTTCAGCTATATCGTCGACGGCGTCAGCCACCCCGGCATTCCGCCGTTTCTGCCGAGCTTCGACTGGCCGTGGAATTTGCCGGGGCCCAATGGTCAGCCGCTGCATTTGTCTTATGACCTGATCCGCCAATTAATGGCGCCAGCGTTCGCCATTGCCATGCTCGGTGCCATCGAATCGCTGTTGTGCGCGGTGGTGGCCGATGGCATGACGGGCAGCAAACATGACCCCAACGCCGAACTCCTGGGTCAAGGCATTGGTAACCTGGTCGCACCGTTGTTCGGCGGTATTACCGCCACCGCGGCGATTGCCCGCAGCGCCACCAACGTACGCAGCGGGGCGTTTTCGCCATTGGCGGCAATTATCCACAGTGCGGTGGTGCTGCTGGCGATACTCGCCCTCGCCCCGCTGTTCAGCTACTTGCCGATGGCCGCACTGGCAGCATTGCTTGTGATGGTGGCGTGGAACATGAGCGAGGCCCGGCATGTCGTGCACACCTTGCGCATCGCACCACGCAGCGATGTGTTGGTCTTGCTGACCTGCCTGAGCCTGACAGTGCTGTTCGACATGGTGCTCGCCGTTGCCGTAGGGCTGTTGCTGGCCGCCGGGTTGTTCGTCAAGCGCATGAGCGACCTCACGGACACCGCCGAACTGCCTCGAGAGTTCCATCAAGCCTTACAGGATTTGCCGGAGCATGTTCGTTGCTATGCGATACGCGGGCCGTTGTTTTTCGGTGCGGCGGAAAAAGCCCTGGGCGTGCTGCGCAAATTCAGCCCGGAGGTCAAAGTGGTAATTGTCGAGATGAGTGCCGTGTCCATGCTGGACATGACGGCGTTGGCAGCCTTCGACAATATCCTCAGGGATTACCGCACCGACGGCATCGGCCTGATTCTGGTCGGGACGGCTGCGCGCGTGCGCCTGAAACTCAGGCGCGCGGGCATCCATCGGGAGCAGCGTCAGTTGGCTTACGTGAACAACCTGGAACAGGCTCGACGCAAAAGTGAATGCTGGCTCGTCGGGCAGGACTGAACGCGCGGTTCAAGCGAACTGCGCACGCATTCGGATGGGAGATCTGCCTTCAAGCATCAACGTGTCTGGCGGCTGAAGCCGCCCCCAGACAGTCACCCTGCTTACAGGCCTTTAACGGCAAAAATCCCGTTGGCGTTACGCCAGTAGCCTTTGTAGTCCATGCCATAACCGAAGATGTAACGGTCAATGCACGGCAGGCCGACGAAATCGGCCTTCAGGTCCGGGCGAGCCTTGCGGTCGTGGTCCTTGTCGATCAGCACGGCGGTGTGCACTTTGCGGGCGCCGGCGTGTTTGCAGAAATCGATGATCGCGCCCAGGGTGTGACCTTCGTCGAGGATGTCGTCGATGATCAGCACGTCACGGTCGATGAACGAAACTTCCGGCTTGGCTTTCCAGAACAGCTCGCCGCCGCTGGTTTCGTTGCGATAGCGGGTGGCGTGCAGGTAGGACGCTTCCAGCGGGAATTGCAGATGGGTGAGCAGCTTGCCGGCGAAAATCAGGCCGCCGTTCATCACACAGAACACCACCGGATTGCTTTCAGCCAGTTGTTCGTTGATATGTGCACCGACGCGGGCGATGGCCGCCTCGACTTCAGCTTCGGTGTACAGGCAGTCAGCCTCTCGCATGATTTGACGGATATGCTCGAGATCAGCGGACATGGCGCTCTCCAAGGGGTTTGAGGGGGAGGGACGGATTCGGAAAAGCGGGCAAAGGTACGCATCCCGCACGGCCAGATCAAGCGTTTGTGGACTAACGTACTGTATGTCTATAGGACAACACCCTCGGATAGATTAATCTAGGCCGGTTTTTTTGCCCGCCGCCGGAGCCTTTCCCCATGCCCATCCGTGAGATCCGCCATCCGCTGATCCGTCATAAACTTGGCCTTATGCGCCGCGCCGACATCAGCACGAAGAATTTCCGTGAGCTCGCTCAGGAAGTCGGCGCCCTGCTGACCTATGAAGCCACCAAAGACCTGCCGCTGGAAAGCTACGACATCGAAGGCTGGTGCGGCACGGTGTCGGTGGAGAAAATCGCCGGCAAGAAAATTACCGTGGTGCCGATCCTGCGTGCCGGTATCGGCATGCTCGAAGGCGTGCTGAGCCTGATCCCGGGCGCCAAAGTCAGCGCCGTGGGCGTGGCCCGTAACGAGGAAACCCTCGAAGCCCACACCTATCTGGAAAAACTGGTGCCGGAAATCGACGAGCGCCTGGCGATGATCATCGACCCGATGCTGGCCACCGGCGGCTCGATGGTCGCCACCATCGATTTGCTGAAGAAGGCCGGCTGCAAGGACATCCGCGCGATGGTCCTGGTGGCCGCTCCCGAAGGTATCGCCGCAGTGGAGAAGGCTCACCCGGACGTGACCATCTACACCGCTTCCATTGACCAGAAACTGAACGAACACGGTTACATCATCCCAGGCTTGGGCGATGCCGGTGACAAGATCTTCGGCACCAAGCAGAAGGACGCGTGACCATGCAGCAAGAGTTCAACGATCCGCTCTGGCGCACGGTACTGTCCGGCGCGCAGATGCTGTTCGTGGCCTTCGGCGCCCTGGTGTTGATGCCGCTGATTACCGGCCTCGATCCGAACGTGGCGCTGTTCACCGCAGGCTTAGGGACGATCCTGTTCCAGATCGTCACCGGGCGTCAGGTGCCGGTGTTCCTGGCGTCGAGCTTCGCCTTCATCACCCCGATCATTCTCGCCAAGGGCCAATTTGGCCTGGCGGCGACCATGGGCGGTGTGATGGCGGCCGGGTTCGTCTACACCTTCCTCGGCCTTGCGGTGAAGATCAAAGGCACCGGGTTTATCGACCGTTTGCTGCCTCCGGTGGTGATTGGCCCGGTGATCATCTCCATCGGCCTGGCCATGGCGCCGATTGCCGCCAACATGGCGATGGGCAAGGCGGGCGACGGCACTGAGCTGATTCATTACCAAACGGCGATGATGATTTCGATGCCGGCGCTGCTGACCACCCTGATCGTCGCGGTGTTCGGCAGAGGTATTTTCCGCCTGGTGCCGATTATCTCCGGTGTGCTGGTGGGTTTTGCCATGGCGTTTTATTTCGGCGTGGTCGATACCGCGAAGATTGCCGTGGCACCGTGGTTCGCGATTCCACACTTCACCGCGCCGGAATTCAACTGGCAGGCGATTCTGTTCATCGTTCCGGTGGCCCTGGCCCCGGCCATCGAGCACATCGGTGGCGTGATTGCCGTGGGTAGCGTGACCGGTCGCGACTACCTGAAAAAGCCCGGTCTGCACCGCACCCTGCTCGGCGATGGCATTGCCACCACCGCGGCCGGTCTGTTCGGCGGCCCACCCAACACCACTTACGCCGAAGTGACTGGTGCGGTGATGCTGACCAAGAACTACAACCCGAAAATCATGACCTGGGCGGCGATCTTCGCCATCAGCCTGGCGTTCATCGGCAAATTCGGCGCGCTGCTGCAAAGCATCCCGGTGCCAGTGATGGGCGGGATTCTCTGCCTGTTGTTCGGTTCGATTGCCGCGGTGGGCATGAACACCATGATCCGCCACAAGATCGACCTGGGCGAAGCACGCAACCTGGTAATTGTCTCGGTGACGCTGGTGTTCGGGATTGGCGGCATGCTGGTCGGCACCGGTACCGGCCAGAACGATTTCGGCCTCAAAGGCATCGCGCTGTGCGCGGTGGTGGCGATTGCACTGAACCTGTTGCTGCCGGGCAATGACAGCTGGAAGCACAAGAAGGCGGATGAGCCGCTGTTGTAAGCAGGCGACTCAATCCCCTGTGGCGAGGGAGCTTGCTCCCGCTTGACCGGGCTGGCGCACCAGTGCGCAGCACTCACAAAATCTTCATTGACTGCAAAGATTTTGGGGCCGCTTCGCGACCCAGCGGGAGCGAGCTCCCTCGCCACAACCAGCCCGCCTTCACTTCAATGTATGCTCCTACAAAACCAATGGCGCCCTTTCGCACAAGGCGCTCAGCGCCCGCGCCCACTGTGGCTCATCGTTGAGGCAAGGCACCAGCACCAACTCCTCCCCTCCCGCCTCGCGGAATTGCTCCTTCCCGCGATCACCGATCTCCTCCAGCGTCTCGATGCAATCGGCAACGAACGCCGGGCACATCACCAGGACTTTCTTCACGCCGCTTTTGGCCAACTCGTCGAGGCGAGCTTCAGTGTAGGGTTCTATCCACTTGGCCCGACCCAGACGCGACTGAAACGATACCGACCACTTGCCGTCCGGTAGGCCCACACGCTTGGCAAACTCTGCGGCCGTGCGCAGGCACTGACCGCGGTAGCAGGTCGCGACCACTTCCGGTGGCGCACCGGCGCAGCAATCGCCGCCACCCTCGAAGCTGTGCCCGGGATTGAGCTTTTTCAGGTGACGTTCCGGCAAACCGTGGAAGCTCAGCAGCAGATGATCGAAATCCTGTTGCAGATAAGGCCTGACACTAGCCACCAACGCATCGAGGTATTCCGGTTGATCGTAGAACGGCTGAAGAACCGAGAACTGCATGTCGAGCTTTTTGTCGCGCACCACGCGCTTGGCTTCTTCGATCACCGTGGTCACGGTGCTGTCGGCGAATTGCGGATAGAGCGGTGCCAGGGTCACTTTCTTATGCCCCTGGGCAGCCAGCCGCAGCAGCGCGGACTCAATGGACGGCTCGCCGTACCGCATCGCCAGCTCAACAGGCCCGTGAGTCCACTGCCGGGTCATGGCCTGCTGCAGGCGACGGCTGAGCACCACCAGTGGCGAGCCCTCCTCCCACCAGATCGACGCGTAAGCGTGAGCCGATTGTTCCGGGCGCTTGATCAGAATCAACGACACCAGCAAACGCCGCACCGGCCAAGGCAGGTCGATCACGTACGGGTCCATCAGAAATTGATTGAGGTAACTGCGCACATCCGCCACCGAGGTGGAGGCAGGTGAACCCAGGTTGACCAGAAGCAACGCGTGATCGGTCATGCAACGTCCTATTTCAGAGGCGGCCGGACAGATCGTCCAATGCCGCGCGCAAATCAGTGAACCGGAAAGTGAAACCCGCTTCCAGCAAGCGAGCCGGCATCGCCTTCTGCCCCCCCAGCAACAACAATGACAACTCGCCCAGGCCGACCTTCAAGACGAGAGTCGGCATGGGCATGAACGCGGGACGATGCAACACGTCACCCAACGTTTTGGCGAACTCGCGATTGCGCACCGGTTTGGGCGCGCAGGCATTATAGGGACCGCTGGCCCCATTACGATGCAGAAGAAAATCAATCAGGGCGATTTGATCTTCGATATGAATCCACGACATCCACTGCCGACCGCTGCCGATCGGCCCGCCCAGCCCCAGCTTGAACGGCAACAACAGCCGCGACAAAAAGCCGCCCTCGGCGGACAACACCAACCCGGTACGGATGAGAACCACGCGAATGCCCAAGGCCTCGGCACGTTGCGCGGTTTCTTCCCAGGCGATGCACAACTGGCTGGCGAAATCATCGATGACCGGTGGCGATTGCTCAGTCAACTCCCGCTCGCCGCCGTCGCCGTACCAACCGATCGCTGAGCCGGAGATCAGCACCTGCGGTTTCTGCTCCCGACTTTCGAGCCAGGCCAACAGGGTTTCAGTCAGGGTGATCCGGCTACTCCACAACAGCGCTTTGCGTTTGTGGGTCCAGAGCCGATCGGCGATCGGCGCCCCCGCAAGGTTGACAATTGCATCCACCGGTTCTGGCCCAAAATCCTCAAGCCGTGCGATTCCCCGTACCTGAGTGCCGCAGATTTTGGCGACTTTAGCGGGCGTGCGACTCCAGACCGTGAGGTGATGTCCCTGACTCAACCAGTGTCGGCAGAGCTGACGTCCTATCAAACCAGTACCGCCGGTCAGCAATATGTGCATGACATCTTCCTCGCGTGGCGTTTTACCCGGATCACTAGTCTATTTTTATAAGCAGGGATCTTTGGTATCGGGCAGGTTCTGTGTTTAACAATAGGCCAAGCTCTCAGAACGAGAACGCTAAAAGTTATACCAAAAAACAATATTGTACAGGTTTGAACCACGGCGTAGTCTGTACAGAAAGGCAAACGAGGCCCCTATGACTGTACCTATCGCAATCATCGGCACCGGCATCGCCGGACTCTCAGCCGCCCAGGCCCTTACGGAGGCCGGGCATGTCGTTCATCTGTTCGATAAAAGCCGCGGCAGTGGCGGACGCATGTCAAGCAAGCGCAGCGATGCGGGTGCTCTGGACATGGGCGCGCAATATTTCACTGCCCGCGACCGTCGCTTCGTTACCGAAGTCCAGCGCTGGCAAGCCAACGGTTGGGTTGCCGTGTGGACACCGCAGCTCTATACCTACCACGGCGGCCAACTCAGCCCCTCGCCGGACGAACAGACACGCTGGGTTGGCACGCCGCGCATGAGCGCCATCACCCGTGCGCTGCTCGGTGACCTGGAAGTGCAGTTCAGCTGCCGGATCACCGAGGTCTATCGCGGTGAAGAGCACTGGCATCTGCAAGACGCCGAAGGCTTCACCCACGGGCCGTTCAGTCATGTGGTGATTGCCACGCCAGCCCCTCAGGCGACCGCGCTGCTGCCCGCCGCGCCGAAACTCGCCGGGGCCGCCGCCGGGGTAAAAATGGAGCCGACCTGGGCGGTCGCCCTGGCTTTCGACACGCCACTGGATACCCCGATCGAAGGCTGCTTCGTGCAGGACAGCCCCCTCGACTGGCTGGCGCGCAATCGTAGCAAACCGGGACGCGACAACACCCTCGACACGTGGGTGCTGCACGCCACCAGCGCCTGGAGCCGGCAACATATCGATCTGTCCAAGGAAGCGGTGATCGAGCAATTGCATGGTGCCTTTGCCGAACTGCTGCACGACGCCATGCCTGCACCGACTTTCAGCCTCGCTCACCGCTGGCTTTACGCTCGTCCGGCCAGCAGCCATGAGTGGGGTGCCCTGGCTGATGCTGATCTGGGCTTGTATGTATGCGGCGACTGGTGCCTGTCCGGCCGTGTCGAAGGCGCCTGGCTCAGTGGCCAGGAAGCGGCCCGCCGTCTGCACGAACACCTGCAGTGAACCGCCTCGATTCGAGCACATTGCTGCTGTCGACACGGACAGCAGCCCTGAAAAAACCTATACAAAAAAATTGACTTGTACACCTTTGAATCTATGCTGAGCAGATGTTGTACAGATTTAGTAATCCGTACAGGTCTGGATTCGAGGTGCTCCGATGCCTGCACAATCAGCGACCCCACCCAAAATCGCCATCAGCGCCTGCCTGATGGGGGCCGAGGTGCGCTATAACGGCGGGCACAAGACGTCACGGCTGTGCAGCAGCATCCTTTCCGATTATTTCGATTTCGTCCCGGTGTGCCCGGAAGTTGCCATCGGCCTGGGAATCCCTCGCGAACCGATCCGACTGGTCGGCAACCCTGAACATCCGCAGGCGGTCGGCACGGTCAATCCTGAAAACAACGTCACCCGGCCGCTGGCCGAATATGCTCGGAAAATGGCTTTGGAACTGGGCGACATCTGCGGCTATATCTTCATGCAGAAATCCCCTTCGTGCGGTCTGGAGCGGGTCAAGGTCTACCACGCCAACGGCGCGCCGGTGGACGGCGGTAGCCGTGGCATTTACGCCCGGACCTTCTGCGCGCTGCATCCCGATTTGCCGGTGGAGGAAGAAGGCCGGCTCAACGATCCGGTGCTGCGGGAAAACTTCCTTACCCGCGTATTCGCCTACAGCGCCTGGCAGCAGTTGCTGCAAACCGGCCTGACCCGGCGCGGCCTCACGGATTTTCACTCGCGCTACAAATACCTGTTAATGGCCCACAACCCGGTGCAATACAAAACCCTGGGAAACCTGCTCGGCAACATGGGCCGGACCGCTCCTGAAGTCATCGGCCCGCGCTATTTCAGCGAACTGATGGCGGCCTTGAAAAAATGCGCCACGCGCCGCACCCACACCAACGTCCTGCAACACCTCAGCGGCTATCTCAAACAGGCCATCAGCACTGAAGACAAACAGGAAGTGCAGCATGTGATCAGCCAGTATCGTCACGGCATCGTGCCGCTGGTGGTACCGCTGACGTTGCTCAAACACTACTTTCGCCAGCACCCGGATCCATACATTGCGCAACAGGTTTACCTGCAACCGCACCCGGAAAACCTCAGCCTGCGAAACGCAATCTAATGAAAACCCCACCGGACACCAGCGCCAGCGAAGACCTCGGCACCGACTTCAAAAAGGCCCTGGACGCAGGCTGGCTGCCCATCCGTGAAGTGGCCCGGCAGACCGGAGTCAACGCCGTCACCTTGCGCGCCTGGGAACGGCGCTATGGGCTGATCGTGCCTCAGCGTACTCCCAAGGGGCATCGGCTGTTCTGTGCCGAACACGTTCAACGCATCCTGACGATCCTCACTTGGCTCAATCGCGGCGTGGCGGTCGGTCAGGTCAAGCAACTGCTCGACACGCCTCAGGTACTTGCCGAGCCCGTCGGAAACGATTGGCTGGTGTTGCGCCAGACACTGCTACAAGCCGTTACCCAACTGGCCGAACGCACCCTCGATGACACCGTAAACCAGGCGATGGCGCTGTATCCGCCACGCACCTTGTGTGAACACCTGTTGATGCCGTGGCTGGCGGAACTGGAACAACGCTGGCAAGGTCAGTTCGGCGCGCAGATGGAGCGGGTGTTTGTCTATTCCTGGTTGCGCAGCAAATTCGGCGCGAGGATTTACCACAACAACCGCCAGTTACGTACTGCGCCGCTGTTGCTGATCAATCAATCGGACCTGCCTCTGGAACCTCATCTATGGCTCACCGCCTGGCTGATCAGCAGCACCGATTGCCCGGTGGAAGTTTTCGACTGGCCACTCCCGGCCGGCGAACTGACGCTGGCGGTCGATCACCTGCAAGCCCGCGGCGTCCTGCTGTATTCCAGCAAAGCCATGAATCTTGCAAAATTGTCGAAACTTTTGAATGGCGTCAGTTGCCCAAAAATGATCGCCGGACCAACGGTGTGCATCCACCACGCCGATTTGTCCGCAAAAAACACCGCCATTGCTGATTTGATCCTGGCCGATAACCCGTTATCGGCCCATCTGGACCTGATACAGCGCGGGCTCATTTAATGGCGCTTTTTTGATGAATCGTACGGATACGACCATGCAATTGATCTGGCTGCGCAGCGACCTGCGTCTACACGACAACACCGCCCTCTCGGCCGCCGCAGCCCGTGGCCCGTGTGTGGCGGTGTATTTGCCGAGCCCGCAGCAGTGGCTTGCGCACGACGACGCGCCGTGCAAAGTGGACTTCTGGTTGCGCAACCTCGCCGAATTACGACGCGCGCTGGACGCCCTGAACATCCCGCTACTGATTCGCCAGGCGTCCCGCTGGGATGAAGCGCCCAAGGTTCTGCTCGAACTGTGCCAGCAGTTGAAGATCGACGCGGTGCACGTCAACGAGGAATACGGCATACATGAGACTCGCCGTGATGCGGCGGTGGCCCACGCGCTGAAAGCCCGGGGCATCGACTTTTACAGCCACCTCGATCAGCTGCTGTTCAAGCCAGGCACCGTGCTCACCAGAACCGGAACCTACTTCCAGGTCTTCAGCCAGTTTCGCAAGGTCTGCTACGAACGCCTGCACGCTTCATTACCCGGATTGGTCGCTGCACCCGCCCTTCAGGCTCCATTGCATATCAGCAGCGACGAACCGCCCTCCCGTGTCGAGGGTTTCGCTTCTCCCAACGACAGCTTGCGCGCCCTCTGGCCAGCCGGTGAAACCGAAGCCCGGCGCCGCCTCGACACCTTTGTCGACGCCCAGATCGACTATTACCACAGCGAACGCGACTTCCCGGCAAAACCCGGCACCAGCCAGCTCTCGGCCTATCTCACCGCCGGGGTGATTTCCCCTCGTCAGTGCCTGCACGCCGCGTTGCGAAGCAATCAGGGCGAGTTCGAAAGCGGCAAGGTCGGCGCCGTCACCTGGATCAACGAGCTGCTGTGGCGCGAGTTCTACAAACACATATTGGTGGGCTACCCACGTGTATCCCGGCACCGCGCCTTCCGTCCGGAAACCGAAGCCCTGGTCTGGCGTGACGCCCCGCAAGAACTCGAGGCCTGGCAGCAAGGCCGCACCGGCCTGCCGATCATCGATGCCGCCATGCGCCAATTGCTGGAAACCGGCTGGATGCACAACCGCCTGCGCATGGTGGTGGCGATGTTCCTGACCAAGAACCTGCTGATCGACTGGCGTGAAGGCGAGCGCTTCTTCATGCGGCACCTGATTGATGGCGACCTGGCGGCGAACAATGGTGGCTGGCAGTGGAGTTCGTCCACCGGCACCGATTCGGCGCCCTACTTCCGGATTTTCAACCCGCTGAGCCAGTCGGAAAAGTTCGATGCCGAAGGGGTGTTCATCAAGCACTGGGTGCCGGAGCTCAACGAATTGAATAGAGAAGACCTGCACAACCCGGCAAATCTCGACGGACTGTTCGGCGTGAGGAATTATCCGTCGCCCATCGTCAATCTGAGTGCTTCCCGTGAACGGGCCCTGGCCGCGTTCAAGAACCTGCCATCACGACAGGGTTTATCGCCACCGTCATTAAATTGATGCTGAGCGTTGCGTCATGAACACGGAATTGAGCCAGGGAAATATTGGGTAAATAAGGGGATTGGGATGAGTCGTACACCTCCAAGGCGATACTGGTTGACCGGCGCCAGCAACGGTATTGGCGCTGCGCTGGCTGAAGAAATACTGAAAAGCGGTGCCCATCTGGCGGTCAGCTCCCGCTCGGTGGCGTCACTGAAAGACCTGTCTGAGCGCTATCCCGGTCAGGTGCTGGTGGTCGCGGGCGATTTGACCAACGGGCAAAGAGTGCGTGAAATCGGCGAGCATATTGCGCAGGAATGGGATTCTCTGGACACCATGATCCTTAACGCCGGCACCTGCGAATACGTCGACGCCAATCAGTTAGACTCGTCAATCATCGAGCACATCGTGCGTACCAACTTGCTTGCCAGCAGCTATTGCATCGCAGCCGCCCGGCCTTTGCTGCAGGCGGGCACTGCGCCGCATCTAGTGGGCATTGCCAGTTCGGTGACCTGGTTACCCCTGCCGTGGACCGAATCCTATGGCGATTCAAAGGCCGGGTTGCGTCATCTATTCGAGTCATTGCGCATCGACATGGCGCCGGAAAACATCGAAATGACCGTGGTCAGCCCAGGACTTATCAATACGCCTCTGAACAACGGCGTCCCGATACATCTCGACTGGTCGGCAGGCCAAGCCGCGCGATACCTCCTCGACATGATCAAGAATCGTCCACTGGAATTCTCCTTGCCGGAGCTGCTCATGCCTGTTCTTTGGCCCCTGCCGCAACAACCCGACCGGGCGGGACTGGCAATCGACGAACAAGCGCGAAACAAGCCGCCGATCGAGGGTCTGCCGTGAAGCCTGAGCGTCTGTCAGGCCTTTTACACAGCGTGGGCTCACTGCCTTACACTGCGCGCCATGAAAACCATTCCCCACACGCAAGTCGCCGAGCCTGCGGTCACCTGCTCGACCTGCGCAGCCTGCTGCTGCCAGCTTGAAGTGATGCTGATCACTGACACCGGCGTGCCCGAACGTTTTATCGATACCGATGATTGGGGTGGTGAAGTCATGCTGCGACTGGATGACGGCTGGTGCGCCGCACTGGATCGCAACAGCATGATGTGCACCATCTATGAAAAGCGTCCGCTGATCTGCCGGGAGTTCGAAATGGGCGCACCGGAATGCATCACCGAACGCCAGGGGATTGCGACAGCGTATCGGTGAGATCGAAGTCACCCGGTGCCATGTGAGAGCCCCCGCCACAGGTAGCTCCCACATCCAAACATTGCAGGCTTACAACGGCATCGTGTAATGCAATGCGTAGCTTTCTACACCGTCGTTCGGGTTACTGATCCCGGCATTGGAGTAGTGGGTGGCGCGAATCCCGACTTCATGTCCGCCGGCAAAGCGCAGACCAAACCCGAAACGGTCTTCGAACTGAAAGGCACTGCCGAGCTTGTTATCTTCGTATTCGGTGTTGGCAAACACCGCGATACCGATACCCGCTTCGACGTAGGGCTTGATGTTCTGACCGGCAAACTCGTACACCAGTACCGGCGAGAACGACAAACTGTGATTGCTCGCCGTTTTGTCGCCATCCCAGTAGGTGTAAGCGCCGCTCCAGTAGCCGGTCAAGCGGCCAACATCACTCTGCAACCAGCTCTTGTCCCAATCGAACTGCATGCCCAGTCGGTAGGTCATGGTCGAATCGCTGGTCTGGCCGACCCCGAACTCCACCCCTGCCGCCTGCGCGGAAAAACTGTGCCCCATCAATGCGGTCGCAATCGCGGCCAAACAGAATAGTCGCTTCATTAGAAACATCCTTTTCCGAACAATTTAGTATGATTTTTATGCTGCAAAACAAACAAAGCTATAGAAGTCACCGTTTAATCAGAAGCTCACCCCAATTATTCGTTTGCTACGCGTCTCTATCTTTCGAAGCTTCGCACAACCCCAGACATATTCCACAGGATCGGCAAGATATTTCTGAAATGCTCTGGGTCCGCACTCGACCAGAACTGTGCGGGGCGAGCAGGCCCCTCGGCCAGCAATTCTCGCTCGGCCAGCAGACGCTGGAGCTGCCGCGCCACAGCGGCGCCGGTATCAATCAAGCTGATGTTTTGCGGGAGCATCTGCTTTAGCAGCGGCTTTAAAAAGGGATAATGCGTACAGCCCAGAATGATCGTATCTGCACCTGCAGCCAGCAGCGGCTCGACATACCCTCGCAGCAACTGACGCAATGTCTCGCTGTGCAGATCGCCATTTTCAATCAGCTCCACCAGCCCGGGGCACGGCTGAGTAATCACCCGTACATCGGTGGCGAAACGATCGAGCAAGGCAGCAAACTTGGCACTCTGCAAAGTACCGGTGGTGGCGAGCACGCCGACCACACCGCTACGCGTCGCCGCAGCGGCCGGTTTGACCGCAGGCTCCATGCCGACGATAGGCCACTCGGGGTAATCGCGCCGCAAGTCCGCAACGCCGGCCACCGTCGCGGTGTTGCAAGCCAGCACCAGCGCCTTGGCGCCTTGCTGCTGAAAGAACCGCGCCATGACACTGCAACGCTGGCGGATGAATGCCGGGGTTTTCTCGCCGTAGGGAATATTCCCGCAATCGCCGAAGTACAACAGAGACTCGTTTGGCAGCAACTGCTGGATCTCGGCCAGCACGGAGAGTCCACCGACGCCGGAATCGAACACAGCAATCGGCGCTTCACGCATGGCGCGACCCGCAGACGCTGCAGCCTGGATCACGCTTGACCCGCAATTCACGGAAGCGTGAGCCCAAGGCATCAATCAATAACAGGCGCCCCACCAGCGGCTCGCCGAACCCCACCAGCAGTTTCAGCGCTTCCAGTGCCTGGAGGCTGCCGACCAACCCGACCAAAGGACCGACGACGCCCGCCTCGCTGCAGGTCAACTCGGCCTCGCTGCCGTGCCCGTATAAACAGTGGTAGCACGGGCTCTCTGGACGACGCGGGTCGAACACCGACAATTGCCCTTCCAGGCGAATCGCCGCACCGCTGACCAGCGGCTTGCGCGCGGCCACACACGCAGCGTTGACCGCCTCGCGGGTGGAAAAATTGTCGGAACAGTCCAGCACCAGATCCACCGTGGCAACAGCGGCGGCCAGCGAATCCTCGTCCAATGCAGTGCGATGGGCGATCAGCTGAATCTCTGGATTGATCGCGGTCAGGCGACGGATCGCCGAATCGACCTTGCTCAGGCCGACGCTGTCGGTGTCGTGAACGATCTGGCGTTGCAGATTGGTCAGGTCGACCGTGTCGAAGTCCGCCAGATGCAACTCACCGACACCAGCCGCGGCCAGGTACAGCGCAACCGGCGACCCGAGGCCACCGAGACCGATAATCAGCACACGGCTTTCCTTGAGCCGTAACTGGCCGTCGATGTCGACGTGTTGCAGCAGAATCTGCCGGCTGTATCGCAGCAATTCCTGATCATTCAGCACGGCAAGCGCCCCAGACTGATGCGTTGGTGACCGCCCAGATCGGTGCGGCTATGGACTTCTTCAAAGCCACGGGTCAGCAGCAAATCGCACACTGAGCAGGCTTGATCGTAACCGTGTTCGAGCATCAACCAACCACCCGCTTCAAGATAATCCGGTGCCTGGGCGACGATCAGACGCAAATCGTCGAGCCCATCGACACCCGCCACCAAGGCACTGGCCGGCTCAAAGCGTACGTCGCCCTCCACCAGATGCGGATCGGTCGAAGCGATGTAGGGCGGATTGCTGATGATCAGTTGAAAACGCTGGCCTTCCAGGGCACTGAACCAATGACTGCTCAACACCGTGGCATTGTTCAGGTTCAAGCGCTGACGATTGCGCTCGGCCAGGGCCACGGCTTCCAGCACGCGATCCACGGCGGTGACCTTCCAGGCAGGACGCTCGCTGGCCAGCGCCAGGGCGATGGCACCACTGCCGGTACCCAGATCGAGCACCTTGGCTGGGGTGGCCGGCAACAGTTCCAACGCTGCTTCCACCAGCAATTCAGTGTCGGGACGCGGAATCAACGTGTGGGGCGCGACTTCCAGGTCGAGCTTCCAGAAGCCTTGCTGACCCAGAATATAGGCCACTGGCTCACCGCTGCGGCGGCGCTGCAAATACTCGGCAAACTTCAGTGCCGCTTCGCTCGGGACGATACGCTCAGGCCAGGTGTGCAGAAAGCTGCGGGACTTGCCCAAGGCCGCCGCCAGCAGCAATTCGGCATCCAGGCGCGCGGTGGGCGAATCAGGCAAATCGGCGGCGCGCAGCAAACTGGCAATGATCGTCATTTACTCACCTATCGCTGCCAATTGATCGGCCTGGTATTCGGCCAGCAACGGTTCGATCACCGCATCCACGCCGCCCGCGAGAATTTCGTCGAGCGAATACAGCGTCAGGTTGACCCGATGGTCGGTGACCCGGCCCTGGGCGAAGTTGTAGGTACGGATCCGCTCGGAGCGGTCACCGGAACCGACCAGCAATTTACGCTCGCTGGCGATGGCATTGGCCGCGGCACTGGTCTGCTGGTCGTTGAGTTTGGCCGACAGCCAGGACATCGCCCGGGCGCGGTTCTTGTGCTGGGAACGTTCTTCCTGGCACTCGACGACAATACCGGACGGCAAGTGCGTGATACGAATCGCCGAGTCGGTCTTGTTGACGTGCTGACCACCGGCACCGGAGGAGCGATAGGTGTCGACCCGCAGATCCGCCGGGTTGATCTCGATGGCTTCCTGCTCGTCCGGCTCGGGCAATACCGCCACGGTGCAGGCCGAGGTGTGGATGCGACCTTGAGACTCAGTGGCCGGAACCCGCTGCACACGGTGCGCACCGGATTCGAACTTCAGTTTGCCGTAGACGTTCTCGCCTTCGACACGGGCGATAACTTCTTTATAGCCACCGTGTTCGCCTTCGTTCTCCGAGAGAATCTCTACCCGCCAGCCACGCCGCTCGGCGTAACGCGAATACATGCGGAACAGGTCGCCGGAGAAAATCGCCGCTTCATCACCGCCAGTGCCCGCGCGGATTTCCAGGAACACGTTACGACCGTCGTTCGGATCCTTGGGCAGCAGCATGCGTTGCAGGCTGGCTTCGAGCTCGATCAATCGCTCCTTGGCTTCGCGGACTTCTTCCACGGCCATTTCACGCATGTCCGGGTCGCTGTCCTTGAGCAGTGCCTGTGCGCCTTCGAGGTCGCCCTGCACTTTAAGCAGCTGTTTATAGGTGTCGACGATCGGCTCGACCTCCGCGTATTCCTTGGAATAGGTGCGGAATTTGTTCTGATCGGAAATGACTTCGCCATCGCCAAGCAGGGCGGTCAATTCCTCGAAACGGTCCTGGAGGATGTCCAGCTTATTGAGCAGTGACGCTTTCATTGCGGTTTCTTATCCGAAAAGCTATCCGATGAGCCCTCACCGAGGGCAAAGAGTTCCTGGGCCATGGCCAGCGCATCGAGGCGGCCTTCGGCAGAGAGCTTTTTCAATTGCACGCTCGGGGCATGCAAGAGTTTGTTGGTCAGGCCACGGGCCAGTTGCACCAGCACGTCCTCGGCGCTGCTGCCGTTGGCGAGCATGCGCTGGGCCTTCTGCAATTCTTCGTCGCGCAGGCGCTCGCTTTGTTGACGATAAGCCTTGAGCACATCCACCGCCGCCAGTTCGCGCAGGCGAACCATGAAATCTTCGGCTCCGACCGACACCATCTCCTCGGCAGCCTGGGCAGCGCCCTGACGGCTCTTGAGGTTTTCGGCGACCACTTCGTGGAGATCGTCGACGCTATACAGGTAAACGTCGTCCAACTCGCCGACTTCCGGTTCGATATCCCGAGGGACTGCGATATCCACCATGAAAATCGGCTTGTGCTTACGCAATTTCAAGGCACTTTCCACCGCGCCTTTACCGAGAATAGGCAACTGGCTGGCGGTGGAACTGATGACGATGTCGCTGCGCACCAGTTCTGTCGGGATGTCCGAGAGCAACACCGCATGGGCGCCAAACTGCTCGGCCAGGGTGCTTGCGCGCTCCAGGGTACGGTTGGCGACCACGATTCGCTTCACACCCAGCTCATGCAGATGGCGGGCGACCAGGGTGATGGTCTCGCCGGCGCCGATCAACAAGGCCTGGCTGCGTTGCAAATCACTGAAAATCTGTTTCGCCAGGCTGACCGCGGCAAACGCCACTGACACCGGGTTTTCACCGATGGCGGTGTCGGTTCGCACCTGTTTGGCCGCATTGAACGTGGCCTGGAACAAACGCCCGAGTAGCGGACCAATGGTGCCCGCCTCGCGAGCCACGGCGTAGGCCGATTTCATCTGGCCAAGAATCTGTGGTTCACCCAACACCAGCGAATCGAGCCCGGAGGCGACCCGCATCATGTGACGAACTGCCGCATCATCTTCATGCACATAAGCGCTTGCACGCAGTTCTTCGAGGCTCAAATGATGATAATCGGCCAGCCAGCGCAGCACGATGTCAGCCGAAAGGTGATCCTGTTCTATATACAGTTCACTGCGATTGCAGGTGGAGAGGATCGCAGCTTCGCGGCTGTCGGTGAGTCGGCAGAGCTGCTGCAAGGCCTCAACCAGCTGCTCAGGGGTAAAGGCCACGCGCTCGCGGACGTCTACTGAAGCAGTCTTGTGGTTAATACCGAGTGCAAGGAAGGCCATTCAAGGTCGCTGATGGTGACGTGAAGCCGACAATTGTCCTACTTCGACAGAGCCAGAACAACCACTCGATATCTATCGTCCCGGTTGACGCCGCCGAAGCTGCGATCCGTTCTCGTTTACACCAGCGCCGGGCCTGCAGGGATTGCGTGCGCGGGTAAATTGGCCGGGCGGTTATGTTTGACCGAAGGCTTGTGTCATGATGATCCGACCGCAGGTTAGTCGTCCTCTTCCTATATGAATAGATCTTCCGCGTTGCTCCTCGCTTTTGTCTTCCTCAGCGGCTGCCAGGCCTTGGCACCCGTTTCGTCGGACGGTACGCCGCCGGTCGAAGACAGCACCCCGGCGCCTGAAAAGCCCAAGGTTTACAGCTCGTTCAGCGAAGAAACCGTCTTCAGCCTGTTGAGCGCCGAAGTGGCTGGCCAGCGCAATCGTTACGACATTGCCCTGGACAACTACGTGACCCAGGCCATCAATACCCAGGATCCGGGCATCTCCGAGCGGGCATTTCGCATTGCCGAATACCTGGGCGCCGATCAAGCGGCCCTCGACACCTCGCTGATCTGGGCAAAAAACGCCCCGAACGATCTCGAGGCGCAACGGGCGGCGGCCGTGCAACTCGCCCGCGCCGGGCGTTACGACGACTCCATGGCTTATATGGAAAAAGTCCTGCAAGGCAAAGGCGACACTCATTTTGACTTCCTCGCCCTGTCTGCGGCCGATACTGACCAGGAAACCCGCAACGGCCTGATGAAAGGTTTTGACCGTTTGTTGCAGCGCCACCCGCACAACAACCAGCTGATTTTCGGCAAGGCCTTGCTGTTGCAACAGGATGGCGACGCCAAAGGCGCGCTGACCCTGCTCGAAGACAACCCGCCGGAAGAAGGCGAAATAGCGCCGATTCTGCTGCGCGCGCGCCTGCTGCAAGGGCTCAGCCGTGGCGGTGAAGCCTTGCCGTTACTGCAAAAAAGCATCAAGAAATACCCGGACGACAAACGCCTGCGCCTGACCTACGCGCGCATGCTGGTCGAACAGGACCGCATGGACGACGCCAAGGTCGAGTTCTCGAGCCTGGTGCAGCAATACCCGGAAGACGACGAACTGCGTTATTCGTTGGCTCTGGTCTGCCTGGAAGCCAAGGCCTGGAACGAAGCAAAAGGTTATCTGGAAGACTTGATCGCCAGGGAAAGCCATGTCGACTCAGCTCACCTGAACCTTGGGCGTATCGCTGAAGAGCGTAACGACCCCCAGGGCGCGCTGATCGAGTACGCCCAGGTCGGGCCGGGCAACGATTACCTGCCAGCGCAATTGCGTCAGGCCGATATTCTGATGAACAACGGCAGGACCGCCGAAGCCCAAAAACGTCTTGCGGCCCAGCGCGACGAGCAACCCGATTACGCCATCCAGTTGTACCTGATCGAAGTCGAAACCTTGTCGGCCAACAAACAGGGCGACAAGGCCTGGAACGTCTTGCAGCAAGCCCTGCAGAAATTCCCGGATGATTTGAATCTGCTGTATACCCGAGCCATGCAGGCGGAAAAGCGTAATGACCTGGCGCAGATGGAAAAAGACCTGCGACTGATCATCAAACGCGACCCGGACAATGCGATGGCGTTGAATGCCCTCGGCTACACCCTGTCCGACCGCACCACGCGCTACGCCGAAGCCAAGGCCCTGATCGAACAGGCGCACCAGTTGAACCCGGAAGACCCGGCCGTTCTCGACAGCCTCGGCTGGGTGAATTTCCGCCTGGGCAACCTCGACGAAGCCGAGCGCTATTTGCGCCAGGCGCTGGAGCGCTTCCCCGATCAGGAAGTTGCCGCTCATCTGGGCGAGGTCCTGTGGGCCAATGGCAAACAACGCGAAGCCAAACAAGTCTGGAGCAAGTTCCTCAAGGAGCAGCCCGACAGCCCTACCCTGCGCAGCACCATCAAGCGCCTGACCGGATCAGAGACTCTTTAAGATTATGTTTTTGCGCCACATCATCGTTTTCAGCTTCATCGCCCTGCTCGCCGGTTGCGCGGGCTTCAGCGCCCGTGAATCGGTCGGGGGACACGGTAACCCGGCCCAATGGCGCGAGCACAAACAACAACTGAGCAGCCTCGACGGCTGGCAGATCAACGGCAAGATCGGTATCCGCGCGCCAAAAGATTCGGGCAGCGGCACCCTGTTCTGGCTGCAACGCCAGGATTACTACGACATCCGCCTCTCCGGCCCACTGGGTCGTGGCGCAGCCCGCTTGACCGGGCGCCCCGGCAAAGTCTCGCTGGAAGTGGCCAATCAGGGCCGTTATGACGCGTCGACCCCGGAAGCCCTGGTCGAAGAACAACTGGGCTGGAAATTGCCGGTGTCCCATCTGGCGTGGTGGGTTCGCGGTCTCCCGGCCCCGGACAGCAAAAGTCGTCTGACCCTGGACGTCGACAGCCGCCTGGCCAATCTTGAACAGGATGGCTGGCAGGTCGAGTACCTCAGTTATGCCGAGCAAAACGGCTATTGGCTGCCCGAGCGGATCAAACTGCACGGCACCGACCTTGATGTCACGCTGGTGATCAAGGACTGGCAACCGCGCAAACTGGGGCAGTGAAGATGACTACCCCACGCCTGACACTGCCCTCGCCCGCCAAACTCAACCTGATGCTGCATATCCTCGGTCGCCGTGAAGACGGTTACCACGAGTTGCAGACGATTTTTCAGTTTCTCGATTACGGCGATGAAATCACCTTCGCCGTTCGCGACGATGGCGTTATTCGATTGCACACCGAATTCGCCGACGTCCCTCACGACAGCAACCTGATCGTCAAAGCCGCGAAAAAACTCCAGGAGCAATCCGGTTGCTCGCTGGGCATCGACATCTGGATCGAAAAAATCCTGCCCATGGGCGGCGGAATCGGTGGCGGCAGTTCGAACGCGGCGACCACGTTGCTGGGCCTCAATCATCTTTGGCAACTGGGCTGGGATGACGACAGGCTGGCCGCGCTGGGCCTGACGCTTGGCGCCGACGTCCCGGTTTTCGTGCGTGGCCACGCGGCTTTCGCCGAGGGCGTGGGGGAGAAACTCACGCCTGTAGAACCCGAGGAACCGTGGTATCTGGTGCTTGTGCCGCAAGTATCTGTAAGTACAGCAGAAATTTTTTCAGATCCGCTGTTGACACGTAACACTCCTCCCATTAAAGTGCGCCCCGTTCCCAAGGGAAACAGTCGAAATGACTGCTTGTCGGTGGTAGCAAGACGTTATCCAGAGGTACGTAACGCCTTGAATTTGCTAGGTAAATTTACCGAAGCAAAACTCACCGGAACTGGAAGTTGTGTGTTTGGGGGCTTCCCAAGCAAAGCTGAAGCTGATAAAGTCTCGGCCCTTCTTACAGAGACCCTTACAGGGTTTGTAGCAAAAGGAAGCAACGTTTCGATGTTGCATCGCAAGCTGCAAAGTCTGCTCTAAAAGGAATCGGGTACTGGGTACTCGTAGCAACAGATACAGGGGCGTCGCCAAGCGGTAAGGCAGCAGGTTTTGATCCTGCCATGCGTTGGTTCGAATCCAGCCGCCCCTGCCATTTTCCTATACTCATCCAGGTTACCCTCAGCCTTCAGGTACTGCGCGTGTCCAAGATGATGGTCTTTACGGGGAACGCTAACCCCGATCTGGCTCGGCGTGTCGTACGTCAGCTGCATATCCCTCTCGGTGACATCTCTGTCGGTAAGTTTTCCGACGGCGAAATTACAGCCGAGATCAATGAAAACGTCCGCGGTAAGGATGTCTTCATTATTCAGCCGACTTGCGCTCCGACCAACGATAACCTGATGGAACTGGTAGTGATGGCTGATGCCTTCCGCCGCTCCTCGGCTACTCGTATCACTGCTGTTATTCCTTACTTTGGTTATGCCCGTCAGGATCGCCGTCCGCGTTCCGCACGTGTGGCTATCAGCGCGAAAGTCGTTGCTGACATGCTTACCGTAGTCGGCATCGACCGTGTTCTCACGGTTGATCTGCATGCTGACCAAATCCAGGGTTTCTTCGATATTCCGGTAGATAACATCTACGGCTCCCCGGTACTGGTGGATGACATTGAAGATCAGCGCTTCGAAAACCTGATGATCGTGTCCCCGGACATTGGCGGCGTCGTGCGTGCACGGGCTGTTGCCAAATCCCTGGGCGTGGATCTCGGGATCATCGACAAACGCCGTGAGAAAGCCAATCACTCTGAAGTGATGCATATCATCGGTGATGTCGAAGGGCGTACCTGTATTCTGGTCGATGACATGGTCGATACCGCCGGCACTCTGTGTCACGCGGCCAAGGCCTTGAAAGAGCATGGCGCTGCCAAGGTTTTCGCCTACTGCACGCACCCTGTGCTGTCGGGTCGGGCGATCGAAAACATTGAAAATTCCGTGCTGGACGAGCTGGTGGTGACGAACACCATCCCGCTGTCCGCTGCAGCACAAGCCTGTGCGCGTATCCGCCAACTGGATATCGCACCGGTAGTTGCCGAGGCGGTCCGCCGCATCAGCAATGAAGAATCGATCAGCGCGATGTTCCGTTAAGGGCCCTGCCCTTTTCATTACATCCTGTTGACGAAAAGCGCCCCGCCCCGGCATTCATGTCGGGGCGGGGCTTTTTTGCCCATATCGCCTTTAGCGCTGGTCGCAAACGCTGGGGCGAATGTGGTTATTTTGGAGATACAACATGAACGATTTTACTCTGAATGCTGAAGTGCGTTCCGACCTGGGGAAAGGTGCGAGCCGCCGCCTGCGTCGTCTCGCAAGCCTGGTTCCAGCTGTAGTTTACGGTGGCGAAAAAGCCCCTGAATCCATCAGCATGCTGGCTAAAGAAGTTGCCAAACTGCTCGAAAACGAAGCGGCTTACAGCCACATCATCGAGCTGAACGTTGGCGGCACCAAGCAAAACGTAATCATCAAGGCTCTGCAGCGTCACCCGGCCAAAGGCCACGTGATGCACGCTGACTTCGTACGCGTAGTTGCTGGCCAAAAGCTGACCGCTATCGTTCCAGTGCACTTCATCAACGAAGCTGCTCCGGTGAAGAAAGGCGGCGAGATTTCGCACGTTGTTGCTGAAATCGAAGTGTCCTGCCTGCCAAAAGACCTGCCTGAATTCATCGAAGTTGACCTGGCTAACGCCGAAGTCGGCTCGATCATTCACCTGTCCGACATCAGCGCTCCTAAAGGCGTTGAATTTGTTGCTCTGGCTCACGGTAACGACCTGGCTGTTGCCAACGTTCACGCTCCACGTGTTGCTCCAGAAGCTGCAGAAGGCGCTGCAGAGTAAATTCACTCTGTACGCCGGAGTGACCGGTAACATCGCGGACTAGAGCGTAGCGAGAAAGCGGGCGAGAACGCGGAGTTTACATAATGGTAAATGAGCACTTGTCGTCCACTTTCGCCGCACTCCCTGATGGCGGCGATGTTATCCACCACTTCAAGGAAGGGCCCCTATCGTGACTGCCATCAAACTGATCGTTGGCCTGGGAAATCCAGGCGCTGAATACGAACAGACCCGGCATAACGCAGGGGCCCTTTTTGTTGAGCGCATCGCGCAGGCACAGGGTGTCAATCTTGTGGCCGATCGCAAATATTTCGGCCTGACCGGGCGCTATTCGCATCAGGGTCAGGATGTTCGTCTACTGATTCCCACCACCTACATGAACCGCAGCGGCCAGGCCGTAGCGGCACTTGCCGGCTTCTTTCGCATTACGCCTGAAGAGATTCTGGTGGCGCATGACGAACTCGACCTGCCTCCGGGCGTTGCCAAGCTCAAACAGGGCGGCGGCCATGGCGGTCATAACGGGTTGCGCGACATCATTGCGCAACTGGGCAATCAGAATACCTTTCACCGCCTGCGGCTTGGCATTGGCCACCCGGGCGTTGCCAGTATGGTTTCAAACTTCGTCCTGGGTCGTGCGCCACGCGCCGAACAGGAAAAACTCGATGCCAGCATCGACTTTGCCCTCGGCGTGCTGCCGGATATCCTCGCCGGGGAATGGAACCGCGCGATGAAAAACCTGCACAGCCAGAAGGCCTGACTCTTACCCGAGGGGAAACACCATGGGATTCAATTGCGGCATCGTCGGCCTGCCTAACGTCGGCAAGTCCACCCTGTTCAACGCCCTGACCAAATCCGGTATCGCGGCCGAGAACTTCCCCTTCTGCACCATCGAGCCCAACAGCGGTATCGTGCCGATGCCGGATCCGCGCCTGGAAGCCTTGGCGGCCATCGTCAAGCCCAAGCGTATCCTGCCGACCACCATGGAATTCGTCGATATCGCAGGCCTGGTGGCCGGCGCCTCGAAAGGTGAAGGCCTGGGCAACAAGTTCCTCGCCAACATCCGCGAGACCGATGCCATCGCCCACGTGGTCCGCTGCTTCGAAGACGAGAACGTGATTCACGTCTCCAACAGCGTCGACCCGAAACGCGACATCGAGATCATCGACCTGGAACTGATCTTTGCCGACCTCGACAGCTGCGAGAAGCAACTGCAGAAAGTCGCTCGTAACGCCAAGGGCGGTGACAAGGATGCAGTGGTCCAGAAAGGCCTGCTTGAGCAGCTGATCGCTCACTTCACCCTGGGCAAGCCTGCGCGCAGCCTGATGAAGAACATGAGCACCGACGAGAAGCAGGTGATTCGCGGTTTCCACCTGCTGACCACCAAGCCGGTCATGTACATCGCCAACGTCGCTGAAGACGGTTTCGAGAACAACCCGCTGCTGGACGTGGTCAAGGCCATCGCCGAAGAAGAAGGCGCCGTGGTGGTTCCGGTCTGCAACAAGATCGAAGCCGAGATCGCCGAACTGGAAGACGGCGAAGAGAAAGACATGTTCCTCGAAGCCCTGGGCCTCGAAGAGCCTGGCCTGAACCGCGTAATCCGCGCCGGCTACGAAATGCTGCACCTGCAGACCTACTTCACCGCCGGTGTCGAAGAAGTCCGTGCCTGGACCGTCCGCGTCGGTGCTACCGCACCGCAAGCCGCCGGCGTGATCCACACCGACTTCGAAAAAGGCTTCATCCGCGCCGAAGTTATCGCCTATGACGACTTCATCCAGTACAAAGGCGAAGCCGGCACCAAAGAAGCCGGTAAATGGCGCCTGGAAGGCAAGGACTACATCGTTAAAGACGGCGACGTGATGCACTTCCGTTTCAACGTGTAAAGAGGAACCGTGGTTTTCCACGGACCTCGATAGACACAAAATCCCCGTAATCACTCGCTGATACGGGGATTTTGCTTTTTGGGATCCTGGTAGCGCGCAACCCTCTTACATGTGCTCTGCTAGATTGAAAACGGCTCATCCGTGATCTGGAGAACCGTCATGCTGGAGAAATTTGAACGCTATCCACTCATGTTCGGCCCTACGCCGATCGAGAAACTGAATCGCCTATCGGCGTGTCTCGGGGGCAATATCGAGCTCTATGCCAAACGAGAGGATTGCAACTCCGGGCTTGCGTTTGGCGGTAACAAGATCCGAAAGCTGGAATACATCATTCCCGATGCCAGTGCCTCGCAGGCGGATACGCTGGTGTCCAGTCAAACCACACGCGCCAGGTCGCGGCTGTCGCTGCCAAACTCGGCATGAAGTGCAGTCTCGTTCAAGAAAGCTGGGTTCCATTCCCGGATGCGGTCTACGACCGGGTTGGGAATATCCTGATGAGCCGCGTGCTGGGAGCGGAAATTGACGAAACGGCTGAATATTTTGAGGATCCTGAAACAGGTATAAACCTCATTCAGTACGCGACATCTTTTTTCGTGGATAAAACCAGCACAACAAAGGCTACGGCGGCTCCTTTATCAGGAACCGCCACCGCGATGTTCACACTCGGTACTTACTCCGATTGAAGAACATCGAAGACCCCGCCCCCACTACCGCGATTGCAAAGATCCCGACATCAATGCTGCCAATGTAGGGTGGCAGCACAAACATCACGCCAAAGCCCAGACCGACCAGAGCAATACCGAGCCATTTCCTGAGTACGTAGCTCCTTACGCAAGTGTACAGCAGCACCATCCCCACACAGGCCAACGCATACTGACTGTAGAGATTCATGGGCCTATGTTCCTTGGGACTTGATGATCATGGAAGACACC
Organism: Pseudomonas sp. B21-019; assembly: GCF_024749225.1. Lineage (NCBI taxonomy): Bacteria > Pseudomonadati > Pseudomonadota > Gammaproteobacteria > Pseudomonadales > Pseudomonadaceae > Pseudomonas > Pseudomonas sp. B21-019. The sequence goes on along the minus strand of NZ_CP087193.1, from coordinate 945,944 downwards.
GAGCGCTGCGGTCCGATGCCGCCGCTGACTTGAGCGTCCAGACTGACGATGATATCGCCAGCGTGATAGGTCGGTAGCTTGCTCTTCACCAACTCTCGGCCAAAATAGCCGGCCGCTGGCCCGACAGCGATGCCAATAACCGGTACTTTAGAGCCAGCCGCCATAAAGATCCCGGCGGTAACGTTGGCAATACTCATGCGCTGGTCGTTAAGCAGGTCACCCTGCTTGCGGGTCAGCGGGCTGGAGATACCTACCATCATTTCGCAGGGCAGGTCCTTGGCGAGCATCTTGTCATACAGCTCGACCAGCAAACTGCTGACCTCAAAATGGGCCGATTTCGCCTCCCCGAAATGGAGCGTCCTGAGGCCACTCCGGTCACTGGGGGTGATGCTGAAACGGGTGACGCTGAAGACAATGCCGTGATTGGCAATAAATTGATTCCTGTCAAACTCCACTGCTCGCGTCCTTATCGAGTCCAGAAAGGCGCGAAGTGTCCACCAGGATAGTGATTTGCGCAAATTGCAATCACGGCTGCAGGTGCCCGCAGGCGCTCCGGGTCAGACTTTTTTGGTCCGTGGCAGAAAGATCGCCAACACCCCAAACAGCGGCAAGAACGAACACAGGAAGTACACATACTCGATGCCGCGAATATCCGCCAAATGCCCGAGCAACGCCGCGCCAATCCCGCCGAAGCCGAACATCAAGCCGAAGAACACTCCCGCAATCATCCCGACATTTCCCGGCACCAGCTCTTGCGCATACACCACGATAGCGGAGAACGCCGAGGCCAGAATGAAACCGATCACCACGCTCAACACACTGGTCCAGAACAGGTCCACATGGGGCAGCAGCAGCGTGAACGGCGCCACACCGAGGATCGAGAACCAGATCACCGCCTTGCGCCCGATCCTGTCGCCGATCGGCCCGCCGAAGAAGGTCCCTGCCGCTACCGCGCCGAGAAACAGGAACAGATGCAACTGCGAGCTGGCCACCGACAGGTCGAACTTCTCGATCAGGTAGAACGTGAAGTAACTGGTGAGACTGGCCATGTAGAAATACTTGGAGAACACCAGCAACCCCAGCACCACCAACGCACTGATCACCCGGCCTTTTGATAAACCGTGCGTCGCTGCCTGACCTTGTTTGAGTTTGAACAGGTTCAAGTGATTGGCGTACCAGCGGCTGATCCGGTACAGCACGAACAACGCAAACAGCGCGAACAAGCCGAACCAGGCCACATTGCCCTGACCATAGGGAATGATGATCGCTGCCGCCAACAACGGCCCGAAGGCCGAGCCCGCATTACCGCCGACCTGAAACGTCGATTGCGCCAGCCCGAAACGCCCACCCGAGGCCAGTCGCGCGACGCGAGAAGCTTCCGGGTGAAAGGTCGACGAGCCGATGCCGATCAACCCTGCCGCCAGCAGGATCATCGGGAAGCTGCCGACCACCGACATCATCAAAATGCCGATCAATGTGCAAACGGTGCCGGCCGGCAACAGCCAGGGCTTGGGATGGCGATCGGTGTGGTAACCAACCCACGGCTGCAACAGCGAGGCCGTCAGTTGAAAAGTCAGGGTAATCAGGCCGACCTGAGTGAAAGTCAGGCCATAGTTGGCCTTGAGCATCGGATAGATCGACGGCAACACCGCCTGAATCAAGTCGTTGATCAAATGCGCCAGCGCCACTGCGCCGATGATGCGCATGACCAGCGGACTGCTTTGTGAAGGAGCGGGCGCCGATGTCACGGCGGACTGGACGTTGCTGATGGCCATGGGAGTTTCCGTACTGCGGATGGGTGCGCACTGGCAGGTCGGTCAATGTGCCATTTTTCGGTGCAGTCACGCCATCCCCTTAGCTTGCTAACGACCTCAAAAAGGTGATAGCGCAAAGCCATGGTCTGAATCTTGCCTTGCTTATCCGCTTCAACGCGGCCCCTTACAAAGGGGACCGAGAATGGGAAGTTTCGCTACAGAGTCGGCCTACAGAGCGGACCAAGGTGAACTTTCGAGGCCTTTTAGAAGGACATCAGTCGCGGTCGCAATGGCCTCGACGCACGCCAATGGTGCGTGGTGTCCAGAGGAGTCATGGGGCATGCAGGCTTTTTTATCACCGGGGATCGGGCTGCTGGGGCGTTTCGGCTTCGCGCGCAAATTTCAGCTGCTGTTTCTGCTGTTTATCCTGCCGCTGGCAGGCAGCTTGTGGATGATCGGCCAAGACTATCGTGACAAGTTGAACCTGATCTCCGGCGAACGCGCCGGGGTCCGGCAATTGATAGCCCTGGATGCGCTCGACAACTTGCTCTCCGCCCAGCGTGACCGCGCCGCGCGCTGGCGCGCCACCGAAACCAATCGCCAGCCGACGCCAGCAACCATCGCGGCGATGGCAGCGTTCGACACGGTTCAGCCGGCCGTGGCCCAAGCAATCACAGACTTGGGCAATGCCTTGAAAACCGAAGGCGCCGAGGGCGAGACCCTCACCCGCTATCAAGCCCTGCAAAGCGCCCTCACCGGCCTGGATTCGAAAAGCCTGAGCAGCGTTGGATGGTGGCCGGACGGCTACGATCGCTTTACCAATGCCTTGAGCGCCCTGCAAGCCTTGCGCGAACAAATCGCCATGGACAATCGCCTGACCCTCGCGCCATGGCTGGAAACTTATCTGCTGACGCAGATCTCCACTCAACACGCACCGGACCTGATCGAACGGGTCGGTCGCCTCGCCGCGGTTGGTCAAGCTTCGGTGGTGTCCGGGCAGTTCACTCTGCAAAGCCGTCTGCAATTGCGTGACTTGCGCAGCCGCATCGGCGATGCTCGGGAACAGCTGGTGAAAACTGGTGGCCTGCTGGAAGCGCGCCTGCCCAGTGCCCTGCAAACCTGGGCCGGGCAGTACCATGACAGCCTCAAGCAGCTGGATACCGGCTTGAAAGTGCTGGACGACGGCGTCTTCGGTGGCAGCATCAACCTCAAGCCCGAAGACTTCGAACGCAGTCTCGACGCCCTCCTCGGTAACCTTGCCTCGCTGCGCCAGCAATCGTTGGTTTCTCTGGATCAACGGCTGGATTATTACCACGGCTCGGCCATCCGCCAGTTCATCCTGGTGGCGACAATTTTTGGCTGCCTGCTGCTGGCCGCGCTGTACCTGTTCATCTGTCTACAGGCCTCGATCCGTCGCAGCGCCAGCGGCATCACACTGTTGGCCGAAGCACTGCGCGACGGCAACCTGAGCCTGCAAGTACCAGTACAGGGCCGCGACGAATTGGCAGCGATCAGCACCTCGCTTAACGTCGCGGTGGTACAACTGCGCAACAGTTTGTTGGGGGTCGATCACGAAACCCTGCAGTTGAGCAACGCGGTGCGCACGCTCAACGATCACTCCAGCGGTGCCCTTGGCGAAGTCGAAGCCCAGCAGTTGCAAATCAGCCAGATCGCCGCTGCGGCCACGCAATTGGCCGCCACCTCACAAGGGGTCGCCCAGAGTTGCGAACAGGCGTCTGGCAGCGCTCAGCACACCCAGCGCATCGCCGCCGACAGCAGCCGCGACAGTCAACGCACGACAGCGAGTATTCAGCAGCTCAATCAGCGGTTGAACGAAACGGCGGCGGCACTGGGTCGGGTCAGCGAGCAAGGACAGCAGATTCAATTGGTGGTCGATACCATTCGCGGCGTGGCCGAGCAGACCAACCTGCTGGCCCTCAACGCCGCCATCGAGGCCGCACGGGCTGGCGAGCAAGGTCGCGGCTTTGCGGTGGTGGCCGATGAAGTGCGCAGCCTGTCGCAACGCACCCAGTCCTCCACCGCGCAGATCGCCGGCACCGTCGACAGCCTGCGCAGCACCGTGAACGAAGCGGTAAGCCTGATGGAAGCCGCCTGCGGCCAGGCGCAATCGGATGCGCAAGCCGTCACCGGTCTTGGCGAACGCCTGGGGGAAATCGCCAGCGCGGTGCAAAGCGTCACCGACACCCTGGCACAAATCGCCACTGCCGTTGAAGAGCAAGCGAGTACCGCCGATGAAGTCAGCGGCAACATCCAGCAAGTCGATCAGGCGGCGGTACGCTTGCTCGAAGGCGCGCGGGCGGTGAACCTCGCCGCGGACACCTTGAGCCAGGGCAGCAAGGCCTTGAGTGCGAATACCGGGAGATTTCAGCTCGGTTGATGCCCTCCGCTGACCCGATTTTTCGGGTCAGCGGGATAAGCGGTTGAAAGTGTGGAGAAATATTTTAGATTTACGCTTGACGCATCGTCGTTCCAGGTGAATAATGCGCGCCACTTGGCTACATAGCTCAGTTGGTTAGAGCATAGCATTCATAATGCTGGGGTCCGGGGTTCAAGTCCCTGTGTAGCCACCAAGTACTAAAAACGGCTTACCGAAAGGTAGGCCGTTTTTTTATGCCTCGAGAAAAGTGGCGGAATTTGCGTAGCACTCCTTCGACCGATAAAGTCCCCGGACCTTTTATCCCATGGACGGAGTGCCTCGCGTGTTCTCAGCCTTCCACTTGAACCGCTATCGCCTGTCAGCCTTTTCGCTGATCGCCACCGCTTTAACCCTCGCCGCGTGTAACGCCCCGCCCTCTTCGCCTTCGGTCTCGACCTTACCGGCTGCGCCGGAAATCACCTCTGGTTATCGCACCGACCTGCAGACGCGGCACGCCTCCAGACACATGGCCGCAGCCGCCAACCCGTTGGCGGCCGAAGCCGGGCGGGAGATGCTACGCGAGGGTGGCTCGGCGATTGATGCGGTCATTGCCATGCAAGCGGTGTTGACGCTGGTCGAACCGCAATCGTCGGGTATCGGCGGTGGCGCATTGATTGTGCTGTGGGATGGCAAGGCCGTGCGCACCTACGACGGTCGCGAAACCGCACCGGCTGGCGCCACCGAGAAACTGTTCCTGCAAGCCGACGGCAAACCGATGCCTTTCACCCAGGCGCAGATCGGCGGGCGCTCGGTGGGTACGCCGGGTGTGTTGCGGGCGTTGGAGCTGGCCCATCAAAAGCACGGTCGGCTGCCGTGGGCGAGGTTGTTCGAACCCGCCATCAAACTCGCCGAGCAAGGTTTCGCCATCTCGCCACGCCTGCATCAGTTGATCGCGGCCGACGCGTTTATCCAGCGCTCACCGGACATGGCCGCCTACTTTCTGACTGCCGATGGCCATCCGAAAGCCGTCGGTACACAGCTGAAAAACCCGGCACTCGCCGCAGTGTTCAAGCGCATCGCCAAGGAAGGTCCCGACGCGCTATACACAGGCACCATCGCAAAAGAGATCGTCGCCAAGGTTCAGGGCCATACCAACCCCGGCAGCCTGTCGCTGAGCGATCTCCAGGGCTACCAGGCCAAGGAACGCGCGCCGCTGTGCACCGACTACAAACGCTGGCAAGTGTGCGGCATGCCGCCGCCGTCATCGGGCGGAATCGCCGTGGCGCAAATCCTCGGCACCTTGCAGGCCCTGGAAACCCGCGACCCACGCTTTGCCCTGGCACCACTCAAACCGGTCAAGACCAGCAAACCAGCGGGCATAGAGCCAGCCCCTGAAGCCGTGCACCTGATCGCCGAAGCCGAGCGCCTGGCTTATGCCGATCGCGCGCAGTACGTCGCTGACACCGACTTCGTACCCGTGCCGGTCAAAGGATTGGTCGACCCGACTTATCTGGCGACACGCGCGACCTTGATTGGCGAGCGCAGCATGGGTCAGGCCAAACCCGGCACCCCGCCGGGTATTCAGGTCGCCTACGCACCGGACCGCTCGCCGCTGCGCATCTCCACCTCGCAGGTGGTGGCGGTCGACGACGAGGGCGATGCCGTGTCCATGACCACCACCGTGGAAGCGGCATTCGGCTCACACTTGATGGTCCAGGGTTTTCTGCTCAACAACCAGATGACCGACTTTTCGTTCATCCCCGAAGAGCAAGGGCAAAAAGTCGCCAACCGCGTCGAACCCGGCAAACGCCCGCGCTCGTCCATGGCACCAACACTGATCTTCGACCGCCAGAGCGGTGAGTTCCTGGCCACCGTCGGCTCGCCCGGCGGCTCGCAGATCATCGAGTATGTGGCCAAATCCACTATTGGCCTGCTCGACTGGAGCCTGGACCCGCAAGCTGCCATCAACCTGCCCAACTTCGGCAGCCGCAACGGCCCGACCGAACTGGAACAAGGTCAATTCAGCCCGGCACTGATTCAGGCGCTGAAGGACAAGGGGCACAGCGTGAGCGAGATCGACATGACCAGCGGAACTCAGGCGATTGTTCGGGTCAAGGATGCGCAGGGAAAAGCGGCATTGGCCGGCGGGGCTGATCCGCGGCGCGAGGGGGAAGCATTGGGGGATTGAGTCGTACGCAGGAACGAGGAAAGGCTTACTGAGAGGTAGGCCTTTTTTGATTGGAGAAGAATCCTGATCAAGTGTCACGCGTAGCCTTTTCCTACCCTCAAATTGCTACCTCTTGGATAGAGTGTGGAAACCGTTTTTATCTCGAAAACCATGTTAACCCACCTCATCAAATCAGCTATCGGCAGTGCCTGTTTGCGGGAGTCGGATTTACTCCCCACATGTCGGCTACTCCGCCACATACTTGTACAAGTCCCACTACGGGACTAGGATCACTCCATGAGAATTATCGCCATCAGTCACCTGAAAAGTTTTTGGGAGAGATACCCGGATTCAGAACAACCTTTTCTGGCCTGGATTGACGAAGCAAGGAAAGCGGACTGGAAGACGCCTGCTGACATCAAGGCACACTTTGCCACCACCAGCATTCTCAAAAGCCGCAGAGTCGTGTTCAACATCAAGGGCAATGACTTTCGGTTAGTAGTCGCGGTGGCCTATCGTTTCGGCGCCGTATACATAAAATTTGTCGGCACCCACAAGCAATACGATGGGATCGACGCTGATACCATCGAAATGGAATAACCCATGAACATTCATCCGATTCACACCGACGAGGACTACCGTGTAGCCCTCAAAAACGTATCGGCACTATTCGACAATGAGCCTGAGCCGGGAACCCCCGAAGGCGATTACTTCGACATCATGATTACCCTCATCGAGGCCTATGAATCGAAGCAGTTTCCGGTCGACCTACCCACTCCGATCGACGCGATCAAATTTCGTATGGAGCAGTCCGGCCTGTCCCCCGCTGATCTGGCACCAGCCATTGGCCGGACAAACCGGGTTTATGAAGTACTCAACGGTAAGCGTGCGTTGACGCTTCCGATGATCTGGAAGCTTCATGATCTATTTGGGATACCAGCCGAAAGTCTGATAAAGCCGGTGAAGCAGGCCTGAACTTTTTAGGGTTACGACACCGGATTCAGGGCATCAAGTCGATAGTTGGTTGGCAAACTGCCCGACTGCGTTCACCACTTTCTGCGCACCGTCCTGGATCTCGACGATCACCGTGCCCGCCTCCGCCGCCAGCGCCAGACCTTGTTCAGCCTGGAGCTTGCCGTCAGTCATCAGGGCCACGGCGTTGCGCGCCATGTCCTGGTTCTGACGCACGACGCCGACAATTTCATCGGTCGCCTGACTGGTGCGCGAGGCCAATTGCCGGACTTCGTCCGCCACCACGGCAAACCCACGTCCCTGCTCACCGGCACGAGCCGCTTCGATGGCCGCGTTGAGCGCCAGCAGGTTGGTCTGCTCGGCGATGCCGCTGATGGTTTTGACGATGGTGCCGATCACCAGCGATTGCTCGTTCAGTGCTTCGATACCTTCGCCAGCGGTTTGCATGTGTTTGGCCAGGTCACGCATCACGTCTACAGCTTGGGTCACCACGGCAGTTCCGCGCTGCGCACTCTGGTCGGTTTGCTGAGAAGTGCTGTAGGCAATGTTGGCCGCCTCGGCGACAGCCTGCTCCTGATTGACCTGATCGGTAATCACCGTGGCGAACTTCACCACTTTGTAGAGTTTGTTGTTGGCATCGACCACCGGGTTGTAGGAAGCCTCCAGCCAGACCACGCGACCGTGGCTATCGACACGCTTGAAACGATCAGCGACGAACTCGCCAGCGTTCAGACGGCGCCAGAAGTTCTGATACTCGGCGCTGTTGTATTCCTCTGGCTCACAGAAGATGCGGTGATGTTTACCCTGGATCTGCGCCAGGCTGTAACCCATGCCACTGAGGAAACGCTCGTTGGCCATCAGCACGTTGCCATTGAGGTCGAACTCGATCACTGCCGTCGAACGCACCAGCGCGCCAATCAGGTTTTCATGCTCACGGGACGCCTCGATGGTACGGGTCAGGTCGCTGGAGTAAATCGAGAAGTTCTTGATACGGCCGTCCGAGGACCGCACCGGCTGCATGATCGAACGCAACCAGGCTTCGGCACCGTTGCCGCGTAGCAAACGGACCGCGCCGGCAAAGTGCTCGCCACGGGTCAGCGCCGCCTTGAAACGGTTATGGAATTCATCCGATTTCACATGGACCGGAACAAGGTCTTCGATGTGCCGGCCGATCAGATCATTGCTTTTGTAGAGCATCTCACTGACGAAGTTTTGGTTGACCGATTGAATTCGCCCATCGGAGTCGAGGGTCAGGACCAGCATCTCGCTTTCCAGACTCTCCTTGACTTGCAGAAGGCTGGAGAGTTCTTCGCGAAGAGCCGACAGCTCCTGCTTCAAGCGTTTATTGAACATGGGAAGCACCGATGGACAGAGATAAAAAGCGGCTTACAGCCTAGCCATCGGCTTTGCGGGTATTTTCTGAAGAGTGTTGCAGGGTTGTCCTACAAAAATAGTCGCGGCACAAACAGCCTCATGCTGCACCAGCCACCGAACAGCGTCCAACTCGCGGCATTCGCGCACCGAAATACACCGCGCTGCTGATGCCCACGGCCCCCATCACCGCGCAGAAAATCACACAAATCCACGGACTCCACGGCATCAGACCGATCAACAGCAGCGGTGTGACACTCGCCCAGGCGGCGTAGGCAATGTTGTAGGTGAAGGAAATCCCCGAGACGCGAATCCGCGCCGGAAACAGGCTGACCATCACTGACGGCACTGCGCCGACCACCCCACAACCAAGGCCGGCCACCGCATAGGCTAGACCGATCCACTGGCCTTCAATGATCAGACAGGTATAGAGCACGCCGATGCCCAGAGGCAGCAGCAGGCTATACAGCATCACCGTGCGCCAGGCGCCGATACGATCGACGAGCAGCCCGGCGAGCACACAGCCAATATTCAGAAAGACGATGCCCAAGGCACTCAGCGCGAAGGTATGGCTGGCGGTCATGCCGAAGGTTTTCTGCATCATGGTCGGGGTGATGACCACAAACACCACCACGGCCGAGGTCAGCACGCAGGTGAGGATCATCGCCGGCAGCATCGCCAGGCGGTGTTCACGCAGGACCGTGCGCAGCGGCAGTTCGACAGCGGCCTCGCGCTGGGCCTGCATCGCCATGAACACCGGCGTTTCACTGAGCCAGCGGCGCAGCCAGACACCGATCACGCCAAACACTCCGCCCAGCAGAAACGGGTAACGCCAGGCGTAATCGAGGATTTGCTCCGGGGTAAACGCCTGAGCCAGAAAAGTCGCCGTCAAGGCGCCGATCAGGTAACCGAAGGTCAGCCCCGCCTGCAGGAAACCAAGGGCATAGCCGCGATGCCCGACCGGCGCGTGCTCAGCGACGAACACCCAGGCACTCGGCACTTCACCGCCCACCGCCGCGCCTTGCAGGACCCTCAGGGCCAACAGCAACAGTGGTGCGAAATAGCCGATCTGGGCGTAGGTCGGCATGATCCCGATCAGCAAGCACGGCAACGCCATCATCAGAATGCTCAGGCTGAACACCTTCTTGCGTCCCAACCGGTCAGCGAAATGCGCCATCAGGATCCCGCCCAACGGACGCGCGAGGTAGCCAGTGACAAAGATCCCGAAGCTTTGCAGCAGACGCAGCCACTCGGGCATTTCCGGCGGGAAGAACAGCTGGCTGAGGGTCAGCGCGAAGAATACGAAAATAATGAAGTCGTAGATTTCCAGCGCACCGCCCAAGGCTGCAAGCCCCAGGGTCTTGTAGTCCGAGCGAGTGAAGGGCGCCGGGCGCGCATTGATGTTGGCAGTCATGTACAAGAACTCTGGCAGGCAAAAAACCAAGGCGCCCATGGTCTACGCAAATGCGCTTGTGGACAACCCGTGCTCGCCCTGGGCTGCGTAGCGGCCCAAAAGTCTGACAACCATCGCCTATTTTTGTGAGTGCTACGCACTCAAGCGGGAGCAAGCTCCCTCGCCACAGGTTTCCTTGACTCAAGACGCTCTTGAGTGAACAGCATTGAGTGTGTGAGCGGGCTTGCTCCCACACTGGCGACTCATTGCATTCAGAGCCGTCACCCCGCTGTCACACCTCGCTGCTAGCGTCCCGCTGAAATATATTGAAACATTTATGCAAGACAGGACTCGGCATGAACGACAAAAAAGACCGCAACGACGCCCCCTCCCCGCAAACAGATACGCCCACCGACACCAGTCGCCGCCGCTTCCTGGGTGGCGTGGCGGTACTCAGTGTCGGCGCGACCCTCAGCGCTTGTGGCAGTCATGGCGATGAGTCGGGTAAACCGGTCGAACGCCTGCTTTCACCTGTCGAATTGGACAAAGCCCTACGCGACCAGGTGAAAACCGTAGTGGTTATCTACGCCGAGAACCGTAGTTTCAATAACCTGTTCGGCGACTTCCCAGGTGTAGAGAAACCGCTCTCGGGCCTCAACCCTGTCGAATATCAGCAGCGCGATCGCGATGGCAGCCTATTGCAGACCCTGCCGCCAGTCTGGGGCGGCGTGCTGCAGATCGGCCCGCAAACCCTCGATGGCGTGACTTACCCCAGCGCAACCCAGTTCCAGGAACACCTGCCTAACGCGCCCTTTGCCCTCAAAGGTCCGAACGCCGAAGACTTGCCGTTCGGCCTGGTGACGCGCGACCTGTGGCATGCGTTCTATCAGAACCAGATGCAGATCAACGGTGGCAAAAATGACGGCTTTGTCGCCTGGGCCGACTCCGGTGGCCTGCCCATGGGGCATTACGCCCAGAGTCGATATTCCCTGCGGTTGTGGGACGTTGCCCAAGAGTTTGTGCTCTGCGATAACTTTTTCCAGGGGGCTTTCGGCGGCTCGTTTCTCAACCATCAATACCTGATCAGCGCCACCGCGCCGTTCTATCCGGACGCCGTCAACTCGGTAGCCAAGACACAAATCGCCACGCTGCAAAGCGGCGATCCGGCCGACCCACGCCTCAAGCCCCTGGAACAATCCCCGGCCAGTGCCATGACCGGCCCACCCCAATTCGGCCCCAGCGCGCTGACGCCGGACGGCTATGGGGTCAACACGCTCGCTCCGCCGTACTGGCCGACCTGGATTCGCGACCCCGAGCGTCCGGCGTACGCCAAACCAGACCTGCCGAACGTCATGGTCCCCCAGACCCACGAGCACATAGGCGACAAGCTCTCGAAGAAAAACATCGACTGGGCCTGGTATGCCGGAGGTTGGCAGGCGACGCTGGATCAGTACAAAGACTCTGGCGGCATTCCGAAAATCCCGAACTTCCAGTATCACCACCAGCCGTTCAACTACTTCAAGCAGCAGGGACCGGAAAACCCGCTGGAGCGCGGTAAACGTCTACGGGATGCGGGGTTGGGCGATGAATCGAATACCAACAAGTTCTTTGCCGATGCCGAGGCGGGCAAGCTGCCGGCGGTGAGTTTCTATAAACCCCAGGGCAACCTGAACATGCACGCCGGTTACGCCGATGTAGCGTCCGGCGACCGGCACATCGTCCGCGCCCTGAAAGTGCTGCGGGAAAGCCCGCAATGGAAAAACATGGTGGTCGTGGTCACGGTCGATGAGAACGGCGGTTGGTGGGATCACGTCGCACCGCCCAAGGGCGACCGCTGGGGGCCGGGCTCGCGGGTACCGACGCTAGTGGTTTCGCCGTTTGCGCGCAAGGGCATGGTGGATCACACGGTCTATGACACTGGCTCGATTCTGCGGTTGATCACCCGGGTGTTTCAGCTTGAAAAGCTCGATGGCCTCAGGCAGCGGGACGACGCAATGATTGCCCGTGGCCAGAACCCCATGGGCGATTTGAGCAATACACTGCACTTTGCCTGATGAAAAAGGGGCTCTGACTGGCGATCTTTTCACTTGTGTACTAGACCGTTCGACACAACTAGTTCCAGTATGTACCCACCCCTCCTCCGAGGGCTCACGCTGAAAAGGATCTGAGCATGTTCAAACTCGCAGGATTCACCCTCGCCGCGCTCACCCTGAGCGCCGCCGCTCACGCCGATGTCGATCTGAATCTGGGCAGTACCGAACGCGTCACCCGGCTGTTCGCCTACCCCAACAACTGTAATGTCATCTGCTTCCGCAACTGGACACTGGAGCAGACCGTCGAGCATTACCTGACCCAAAGCGTACAGCGCGATGGCTACAAAACCGCAAAAGTGCTGGTCAAAACCGAAAACAAGCAGCTCCACGCCCATATCAGCGGTGTGCCCAAAGGCTATGACAAGCCACTGACCGCGCTGCTCAATGCCGGGGATTTGGCCTACAACGGCGCCAACAAGCTGAGTGCCGATGGCAAATGGACCTATAACTGGTACCTGTTCCTGCCGCTGGGCATGGCGCTGGAAAACCGTAAAAGCGTCGAACTGCTGCACTTCCCGCCGGATTACTCCCTGACCCAGGCCCAGGACTATCTGGAGTCCAAGACCACCGACCGCTGGGCCGCGCTGCTGACCGCCAACAACATTCCCGCCGACCAGACGCCGGCCTATCAGACCATCATCGACATCGCGCCGATTGCCGCACCGTCCACCGCTGGCAAAGATCTGGAAGGCGTCTACAACTACTTCACGGACTACCAGACCACCATGGTCAAGGAAGTCAGCCAGAATGCCAAAGGTGCAGCATTGCCAATGGTCGCCTTTGGTTCACCGGTGCGTAACTGGATCAAGCAACAATACGGGCAGACCGTAGAAATATTGGGCCTGGCAACCATCAGCCCGAGCAAGGGGGTGACGGTACCCGTACTGGGTTCCAACCACCCGAGCTACATCTGGTACGCCGCCGACCCCGAAGCCTATAGCGGCGACGATGCGCAGGCCAAGGCCGACGCCGCGGGGCTGAAAGTCATGGGGCAGGATTTGAGTGCCGCGTGCTGGCAGGCCGGAATGGGCAGCAAACCGGGCACTGACCCTACCGCTCAGCTGAAAAGCTGCACTCAGACCTGGCAAGTGACCCAGAAAGAAAAAACCTGCGAACTGTTCTACACCTCGATTCGCAACCTGACGCCTGAGCAAGCGGTGGCCAAATGCTCGACAGCGCCGGTCAAATCCGAGCTGAAACAGCTGCAGACCCCGGCTCTTGTGACCTCCACTACTGCCCCACACCTGTAAAACGCTGAAAGTCTTTCCCGCGCGAGCCATGGCTGACGTGGGAAAGAGCTTTTTTCGCCTGTCATATCTGACAGTAGACCGGTTGCTTCATTTGCGAGAGGCTTGGGGTGTCCCCATGTGCTGCAGAGCTGACAGGAAGTCAGCTGAAGGACGTCGTAGCACCCAGCCGACAAGGATTGTTATGAGAACCCGTGCCGAACAAGAAACAACCCTACCGCCATCCAACGGCATCTATCCGTTTGTAGAGTTGCCCCTTCGCCTTGGATTCCCCTCCAAAGACGACTTTGAAATCATCCATAACGCTCAGGGCTCGGCAATGGCGGTCGCGGCACTGCGCGAGTTCCCCCGCATCAGCCGAATCTGCCGGGTTTCCGGACATCTATTGCCCTATCGCTGCCGACACACCCGGCAGTTGGCGCCGGGAATCCATGTCTACGATCCGTGCTTCAGTGGTCTACTGAGTCACTCCTGCGACCCCAACGTCTTTCTCGATATGAGCGAGCTGTGGTTATGGGCGCTCAAAGACATCAAAAAGGGTGACCGACTGACGATGGATTTCGCCGCGACAGAAGACAAGCTGCTGCGGCAGTTCGCCTGCCGCTGCGGTTGTCCCTGCTGCCGTGGCTGGATCATCGGCTACGACGAGTCACCGAATGCCAATGGTGAACAGTTCTTTCAACACTGGCGTCGGCGAAGTCTCGGCTGAAAGGCTTTTACAACGCCTCGACCGGGCGCAAACGGTACTGCGGTGGCAACTGCTCGAAACCGCTGATGGTGGCGTTCAGGCTCTTCCAGCGACCGTCCTTGATGCCATAGATGCAGCCGTGGATCGACAGGCTCTGCCCGCGGTGCCAGGCATTTTGCACAATGCTGGTGTGACCGACGTTGGCCACCTGCTGGATCACATTGAGCTCACAGAGGCGGTCGACCCGCTCTTCTTCGGTGGGCAACTTGGCCAGTTCGTCGCGTTTTTCATAGTAGAGATCACGAATCGAGCGCAGCCACCCGTCGATCAGGCCCAACTGACGATCCTGCATCGAGGCGCGTACACCGCCGCAGCCATAGTGGCCGGTCACCAGGATGTGTTTGACCTTGAGTACATCCACCGCATACTGAATCACCGACAGGCAGTTGAGGTCGGTGTGTAGCACCACGTTGGCCACGTTGCGGTGCACGAACAGATCACCCGGCAGCATGCCGACGATTTCGTTGGCTGGCACGCGTGCGTCTGAACAGCCGATCCACAGGTATTCCGGGGTTTGCTGACGGGCTAGCTTGGCAAAGAAATCAGGATCTTCGCGGGTGATCGCATCAGCCCAGCGCTCGTTGTTATCAATCAGATCTTGTAAGTCGTTCATGCAATGAAGCCTCGAGAATGATGCACTGCTTTGACAGACAACCGCCCGTCGGGGTCACGCACGAAATGCAGATCCCCCTGATGCCCTGATGTATGTAACGGCTAGCCGGCGCTCCATGCCCGCGGGAATTCTCGGCAGTCCAGTGGGTCAATTGTAGTAGGGCCTACAGTATGAGGAATAGCCATGACTGATTCACGACGTCCGTTCGATAAGGAGCAACCCGAGCCCATCGACGACGATGAAGACCGCATGGGCTCGGTGCATGAGCTGGATTTCGACGAGGAAGAACCCGGCACCAGAATCGGTGACCTGATCCCCGAACGCGAACTTGCGCAGAAGATTCCCGACCAGCGTGCCCGCAAAGCCGGTATGACCGGCGCGACCAATGACAATGACGCCACCGACGATGATTTGAGCCCGGAAACCCTGATCCGTGAAGACGGCGCACGGGATGCCCACGAAGCGGGTGAAGACGGCCAGGCGGATTGGGAGTTGCGCATTGTCGACGAGGACGACATCGGTGGGGGCGATGGGCTGGATGAAGCGGAACTGGCCCGGCAGGATCCATTGGACGGCAAGCCTTGATCTACAGGGCTGACCGTATGCCAATGTAGGAGCTGCCGAAGGCTGCGATCTTTTGATCTTCTATAGGCGCGCCATCGCAAAGATCAAAAGATCGCAGCCTTCGGCAGCTCCTAGCGGGATCAATCAACCAAGGTGCAGGCCATCACCACGGCATCTTCTCGCCCGCCAACCGCCGGGTAGTAATCCCGCCGACGCCCGATTTCGTTAAACCCATACCGCTCATACAACCGAAACGCCGCCCGGTTGCTGTCGCGCACTTCCAGGAAACATTCCCGCGCCTCAGCCTTGTAGGCAATCGACATCAAATGCTCCAGCAGCGTCAAACCCAGGCCGCGGCCCTGATTTTCCGGTTTGACGGTGATGTTCAGCAGATGCGCCTCATCAAGGATGATCTGCACGACGCCATGACCAACCTGCTGCTGCCCTTCGAACATCAGCCAGATCTGGTACTTGCCCAGGCCATCGAGAAAAATCCCGCGGGTCCAGGGATGGCTGTAGGCCGCATATTCGATTTTCAGTACAGCGTCCAGGTCCGCCTCGGTCATCGGGCGGAACGATACAGCGTCACTCATTCGATTCTTTCCAACGCGCCATCAGCCGACGCATGGCTTGCCAGACATCAGCCTTACGCTGTGGCTCTTCCATTAATAACTCCAGGCCCGGCAAGGCCCAGACCGAACCCAGGCCTTCGACCTGAAGTTCACGGTTGAAGGATTCGGCGTTGGCCTCACCGGCAAAACGCACCGCCGGCAGGCCGATCAGCCACAGGCAGACGCACGGTGCGTCTTCCAGGCGGGCCGACAGAAAACCTTGTACGAAATCTCGAGCCGCTTCCGGCCCTTGGTCCATGGTGCCGCGAGCCAGCAACGGCCAGCGCACCGGCTCGCCGACGATCTGCGGGCTGTCCGGCAGGCCGGCGGCGCGCAGCATGTCTTTGAGCAACAGATAAGCGGGGTCGCGGGCCTGGAAAGTTTCGCCTGTGGGTAACTCCACCAGCAACAGGCAGCGACCGGCTCGCAGCAATTGCAGGGCGAAACGCGGCGGCGGCACTGGCGCAGCCTTGGCGACGAGCGGTGCCTCTTCGCTCTCTTGCGTCGCTTTGCCTGCTGGTTTTCCAGCCGATGGCGTCGGCCGTGGCACCTCGATTTTCACCCGCTCGGCCGGTTTGGCCGCAGGCTCCACGGGCGTTTGCGCTACCGGAGCAGGTGCAACCGGGGCGACGACCAACGGTTCAGGCGTCTCCAGCAGCTCGGGCCGCGATGGCGCAGCAAAGGGCAATTCGGTGCGCGGCAGCCAGTTGACCACCTGCATGGCGGTCAAATAAGCGCGACGACGGGACTCGATAAGCAAAGGTCGGCCACTTGTGGATAACTAAAGTGCGGTGATTCTACCGCCCTTCGCTCAAGATCGCCCACGCTTGATCGATAGACTTCACCGATAGAAGAAGCGACAGCCCATCCCCAGAGTGAATCGACACGGCTGCGATGAAGTACAATCGCGGCTTTTAATTGCCAACCAGCCGGCCATTCCGATGATCGAACCCAAGCGCGTCTTGCGCGCCCTCGCTGAACACTGGGCACTTCTGGAGCCACTGTGCGAGCACTTCGACCAAGGCACCCTGAGCCTCAACGAACTGCGTTCACAGTTGGCCGCCCAGCAACTGGACAGCACACCGCAGGACATCACCAGCCTGCTGGACGTGTGGATCCGCCTCGACATTCTGGTTCCCGTGGCGAAAAGCCCGAACCGTTTCGAGCTCAACGCGCAGATTCACGACTTCCTCGCTTACCTGCGCCGTGAGCACCGTCTGGGTCTGTGCCTGGAAATCGAAGCCTATCTGCGCCACCTCGAGCGCCTGGCCGGTTACATCCAGGACGCCTTCGACATTCGCGACGGCAACGATCTGGCGCGCCAGTTGCGCCTGCTCGACATGCGTGTGCGGGACGTGCTGAAGAAACTCGCCAACGACGAACAGGCCCTGGTGGCCGTCGCCGAGCGGGCCAAGACCAGCGACCGGCAGATTCCGCTGCGTCAGCGTTATGCTGAAGTGCTGGCGACCTGGGACGAATACGTCGAACCGATGATCCAGTTGGTGAATGCCGACGGCGCCTTCGAACAAGGCGTGCGCAAGGTTGAGAACGTGTTGTTGCGCATGCTCACCGAACAGCAGCGCCTCGGCCATCTGGTCGACGACGACATGCTGCTGCGCACCCACGCACGCATCCTCGAAATGCAGACCAGCGCCCAGCTGACCCTGCGTCACGCCCGCGAACTGCTGCTGCCGCTGCGCGAAGAAGCGCGCCGGCATAACGCCGTGACCCGTGGCGCAGCCCTGGCGCTGTCGGCCATTCGTCGCAAAGGCATCGATGCGGTGCCGCAAGCCGCGATGCCGCTATTCACCCGCCCGCAAAGCACCTTCCTCGGCAGCGCCAGCCAAGTCGAAGCCTACGTGTACGCCCTGGCCCGTTTCGAGCCGAAACCGGCGCGTTTCCCCAAGGCCCACAAGACCCAGAAAGGCGAAGCCCCGCGCGCGCCACGCACGGTTCGGGAAATGCTCGAACGCTGCGAAGACGCCCTGCCGATGCCGGACCTGATGAGCTGGCTGCTGGAGCAGGAGCCGGACGGCGCCACCGACGAATTGCTCTACTGGTTCTCGCGCCTGTCGCGGGAAAAACGCTTCAAGCGCGAGCGTCTGGAACGCCGCGATTACCACACTCACGAGCACCAGGTCAGCCTGCGCTCCTTCGCCCTGCTCTCGGCCCGCGACACCGCCGCCGAGGATTCTGCGAGCACCCCACATGCATCTTGATCTATCCGAACTGTCCCAGCTGGCGCCGATCTTTCGCGAGCTGTTCAAGGGCTACCACGTCAGCCGCCGCGACCCGGAGCTGTACGCCCAACTGTCGAACTTCCAGGACCAGTACCGCACCCTGTTCAAGGCGCTGGGTTTTGAACTGGTGTGCGACACCCGTGGTTTCTACTACTTTGTGCCGGACCTGGCCGCGGCGGCGGTAAACAAGACGGCGCAACGTCTGGCGCTGTTCACCTTCATCCTCGTCGAACACCTGGCCGACCAGGGCCGCGACCCGATCGCCGTGCTCGACGGTGGCAGCCTCGGTCGCGATGAATTGCCATCGTTGCTGGAGAAGTACCGCGACCTGTTCATCCAGGCCGAAGTGCAGACCGTCGAAGAGCTCGAAGAAAAAATCATGCGCCGCATGACCCAGCTCGGCTTCGCCGGCGAAGAAAACGGTGTCTACCGTTTCCTGCCGCCGATGCACCGCTTCCTCGATGTCTGTTTGTCGGTCCAGCAGGACCGCGACCTGGCCGCCAGCCTGCACAGCGTGCTGCCGTTGCCGGCGCCGGTGCTGATCGACGAAGACAGCGACGAAAAACTGCTGCAGACCGACGACCCGCTCGATCTCACCGAGTTTGAAGAAGAGAGCGAAGAAGACGCCCTGGCCCGCGCCATTGCCGAAGAACAGGAGACCGACGCATGAGCAAGGAACGCTACGGCATTCGCCGCTTTGCCCTTTTGAACACCGCCGGTTACAGCCTCGGCCTGTTCCCGCTGGAAGAGCCGCTGTCGGTCTACGGCGCGAACAACCTTGGTAAGTCCGCCTCGATCAACGCCTTGCAGTTCCCGATCCTGGCGCGCATGTCGGACATGAGTTTCGGCAAGTACAGCCTGGAACAATCGCGGCGTTTCTACTTCGCCTCGGACACCAGTTACATCCTCGTCGAAGTCTCCCTGCCCCACGGCCCGCACGTGATTGGCGTGGTCGGTCGCGGCCCGGGTGGTGGTTTCGGTCACCAGTTCTTTGCCTACGCCGGCAAACTCGACCTGGCTCATTATCAGAAAGACGACACCTGCCTGCGGCAGAAAGAGCTGTTCACCAATCTTGAGCGCGAAGGCCTGAAAGCCTACGAACTCAAGCCGGATGAACTGCGTCGCTTGCTGGTGGGCGGCCACACCTCGATTCCGCTCGACCTGACGCTGATCCCGCTGCGCTCCACCAGTGAGCAGAGCCTGAAGACCTTCCGCGCCCTGTTCATCAACTTGCTGCACATGCGTGAAATCACCGCGGCCAAGCTCAAGCAGCTGTTCCTCGATGCCTTCGAACACAGCCTGCGTTCCGGCAGTGTCGATTACATCGCCGCGTGCGAAGAAGCGTTCCGCGATGTACGCCGCATGGAGCAGGACTACAACTCGCTGGTCGCGGCCGGTCCCTTGGTCGAAGCCTTGGCCAACGGCGTGAAACAGCGGGACATCCTGCGCGGCAAACTGCATCGCCTGTCGCCGCTGCTCGATTCCCTGCTCGGCACCTGGTCGGACTACGCCAGTGCGCGCAAGGAAGAACTGACGATTCAGGCCGAGCACTACCGCAACGAGCAGGATGCCCTGCAAAACGATCAACGCGGTGGCACTCAAGAGCTGATGCGCCTGGAACGGGAAATCACCGGCATCCAGCGCTGGCTCGGCGAATTGTCGGTGCTCAAGCATCGCTTCGCCCTGGTCGATGACGTCAAAGTCCTCGAACAGCAATTGCTCGCCGCCAAGGACGCGCACGACGAACTGGCCGGTGCGCTGGCCCAGTCGCGGCAGTTCTCTGCCGAAGATCTGGAAGAGCGCCTGCGCGATCTGGAAAAACGCCTGAAATCGGTGAAGCAGCAACTCGATCACGCCGACAACAACAGCTACGCCCGCCTGCGCGAAGAGTTCTCGCAACAGGACGTCGAGCGCCTGATGCGCCTGTTCAACAGCGCGCTGTTCAGCCTGCCGCTGGGCGAACATGGCATCACGCTGGACGAGGACGGTCAGTGGGTCAAATCCATGGAATTGATCCTCGACGGTTTCAAAGGCGAGCGCTTCGAAGTGCCGGGCCTGTCCATCGACATATCGCACATCGAGCCGCCAGCGCTGCAAGCCCTGGCCGACCGCGCCGCATTGCGCGATCAGAAAGAGCGTCTGGACAAAGAACTCAAGCAACTGAAAACCCAACAAGCCGTGGCGGCCGACCGCGCGGCCAGCAAGACTCAGACCGAAGCCCTGTATCAGCAAGTGCTGGATGCGCAGAAAGCCCTGGAAGACTTCCGCCGCGCGCAAACCCTGAGCGCCGAGGAAGGCGACAAGCTTGAGCAACTGGCGCAGATGGAAGCCGCCCAGGACGAGTTGAAACGCTCCAGCGATGCCTTCACCGAACGCGTCCAGCAGCTGTCGGCCAAGCTGCAATTGGTTGGCCGGCAGATCGGCGACATGGAAGCCAAGCAACGCACCCTCGACGATGCACTGCGCCGCCGTCAGCTGTTGCCGGCCGACCTGCCGTTCGGCACGCCGTTCATGGACCCGGTCGACGACTCCATGGACAACCTGCTGCCATTGCTCAATGACTATCAGGACAGCTGGCAAGGCCTGCTGCGGGCCGACGGGCAGATCGACGCGCTCTACGCGCAGGTTCGCCTCAAGGGCGTGGCCAAGTTCGACAGCGAAGACGATATGGAGCGTCGCCTGCAACTGCTGATCAACGCGTACGCACACCGCACCGATGAAGCCCTGACCCTCGGCAAGGCGCGCCGCGCGGCGGTTACCGACATCGCCCGGACCCTGCGCAACATCCGCAGTGACTACGACAGCCTCGAACATCAACTGGCGCTGTTCAACCGCGAGATCAACAAACGTCAGGTCTCCAACCTGCAGAGCTTCCGTATCGTGCTCGCGCCGAACAAGGAAGCGCTCAAGCACATTGACCAGATCATCCACAGCGCCGGTCAGTACGAAGAAGGCGAAACCCTCTCCGTCTTCGATCTGAGCCAAAGCGCCGAGCAGGACAACAAGAACGAAGAGGCCAAGGAATACCTGGCGCGGCTGGTGGCGGCCAACCACAACCAGCTCGGTCTCAAGGATCTGTTCGAGCTGGCGTTCGAGATCACCAAGGTCAATGGCCAACCGGTGATCCACACCGACATCGACGGCGCGGCGTCCAACGGCACCACCATGACCATCAAGGCGCTGACCAACATGTACTTGTTGCTGCACTTGATGGACCGCGACCAGGCCGGTCGCGTGCGCCTGCCGTACTACCTCGACGAGGCGGCGGACATCGACGAGAAGAACCAGGCAGCGCTGTTGGAAACCAGCCTGCAGCTGGGCTTCGTGCCGATCCTGGCAAGTGTGAAGCCGCAAGTCTGCGCCAGCGTCGCCATCGACCTGGAAGGCGGCAGCGGCCCGAACGGCATCTACATCGACGAGGCGGACTGGAAGTTCATCCGTCGTCACGATGAAGTGAAAGCAACCGTTAACATCCAGGCGGACGAACCGGAGCTGGATGCGGTCTGACGCCTGAATCGAAGCCAATAAAAAGGCCGCGATCCAATATGGATCGCGGCCTTTTTATTTATGGGTACATTCTTGAAACCTTCGGTGAGTTCCATGGCCCCTTCGCGGGACGCGGCCTTACGTGATCGGTGCCGGGTTGAACAAGGTGATGTCGTTATGCAGCTTGTGCTGCTCCGCCCACGTCTGTTTCTTGCCGCTGGCCACGTCCAGGTAGTAGTGGAACAACTCCCAGCCGAGGTCTTCGATCGACGCCCGCCCGGTGGCAATCCGCCCGGCATCGATGTCGATCAGGTCCGGCCAGCGCTGCGCCAGTTCTGTGCGGGTCGAGACCTTCACCACTGGCGCCATCGCCAACCCATAAGGCGTACCACGCCCGGTGGTGAACACATGCAGGTTCATCCCCGCCGCCAACTGCAACGTCCCGCAGACAAAATCACTGGCCGGGGTCGCGCAGAAAATCAGCCCTTTGCGCTTGAACCGCTCCCCAGGGCCAAGCACCCCGTTAATCGCGCTGCTGCCGGATTTGACGATCGAGCCCAAGGACTTCTCGACAATGTTCGACAACCCGCCCTTCTTGTTCCCCGGCGTGGTGTTGGCGCTGCGATCCGCTTCACCCTTGGCCAGGTAACGGTCGTACCAGTCCATTTCCCGCACCAGTTCCTGAGCGACTTCTTCGGTTTCCGCCCGGGACGTCAGCAGGTAAATCGCATCGCGCACTTCGGTGACTTCGGAAAACATCACCGTCGCACCAGCCCGCAGCAACAAGTCCGAGGCATAGCCCAGGGCCGGGTTGGCGGTGATCCCGGAGAACGCATCGCTGCCGCCGCACTGCATACCGAGGATCAGCTCGGACGCCGGCACGGTTTCCCGGCGACGTTGATCAAGCTTCTTCAAACGGGTTTCGGCCAGCGCCATGATCTGCTCGATCATCTCGGTGAAACCGTGACTGGAATCCTGCAAGCGATACAGCCACGGTTCGCTCAAATCCACCGAGCTGTCGTTCTCATGCATCACCTGCCCGGCCTGCAATTTCTCGCAGCCCAGGCTGATCACCAGCGCCTCGCCCCCCAGGTTCGGGTTGCGCGCCAGATTGCGCACGGTGCGGATCGGGATGTACGCGTCGGTGGCGGTGATCGCCACGCCGCAGCCGTAACTGTGGGTCAGCGCCACCACGTCATCGACGTTCGGGTACTTGGGCAGCAACTCGTCCTTGATGCGTTTTACCGCGTGATCCAGCACGCCGGTGACACACTGCACGGTGGTGGTGATGCCGAGAATGTTGCGCGTGCCGACGGTGCCGTCGGCGTTGCGATAACCCTCGAAGGTGAAGCCTTCCAGCGGTGCCTGCGCGGCCGGCACTTCGGTGGACAGCGGCAAGCTGTCCAGCGGTGGCGCGGTGGGCATGCGCAGTTGATCTTCCTTGACCCAACTGCCGCGAGGAATCGGCTGCAACGCGTAGCCGATCGTCTGGCCGTACCGAATCACCTGGCCGCCCTCGGGAATGTCCTCAAGGGTGACCTTGTGGCTCTGCGGCACGAAATCCACGGTGACCAGGCCATCGGGGAATTCGGTGCCGGCCGGCACGCCCTGATCGTTGACCACGATCACCACATTGTCCCGCTCGTGCAGGCGGATGTAGCGCGGCGAGTCGGAATGTTCAATCAACTGCATGACGCCGCTCCTCAGGAATGCGCTTCAGATAACTTGCTGTTCGTTTCAGGACCGCTGGCCGGCGGCTCTTTGAGCACAACGCGTTTGATCGGGCCAACGATCACCAGATAACTGAATACCGCGACCAACGCGTTGCAACCGACGAACACTAGCGCCCACTTGAACGAGCCGGTGGAGCTGATGATGTAGCCAATGACGATCGGCGTGGTGATCGACGCAATGTTGCCGAAGGTGTTGAACAGGCCACCACTCAAACCGGCGATCTGTTTCGGCGAGGTATCGGACACCACCGCCCAGCCCAATGCGCCCACACCTTTGCCGAAGAAGGCCAGGGCCATGAAGCCGACCACCATCCACTCAACGTCCACATAGTTGCAGGCCACAATGCTGCTGGAAACCAGCAGGCCGGCGATGATCGGCGCCTTGCGGGCGAAGGTCAGCGAGTGGCCCTTGCGCAGCAGATAGTCGGAAATCACCCCGCCGAGCACCCCACCGATAAACCCGCAGATCGCCGGCAACGAGGCAATGAAACCGGCCTTGAGAATGGTCATGCCGCGCTCCTGCACCAGGTACACCGGGAACCAGGTCAGGAAGAAATAGGTGATGCCGTTGATGCAGTACTGGCCCAGGTACACGCCGAGCATCATGCGGTTGGTCAGCAACTGGCGGATGTAGTCCCACTTCGGACCGTCGACCTTTTTGCCTTTGCCCTTGTCCTGGTCCATGTCGACCATGCCGCCGTTGTCGGCGATGTGCTTGAACTCGGCGTCGTTGATCATCGGGTGCTGGCGCGGACTGTGGATAACTTTCAGCCAAATCCCCGAGAAGATAATGCCGATCACACCCATGACGATGAACACGTGCTGCCAGCCGAAGCTGTAGACGATCCAGCCCATCAGCGGTGCAAACAGTACCGTGGCGAAGTATTGCGCCGAGTTGAAGATCGCCGAGGCGGTGCCGCGTTCTGCGGTCGGGAACCACGCCGCTACGATGCGTGCGTTGCCGGGGAAGGATGGCGCTTCGGCCAGGCCCACCAGAAAGCGCAGCATGAACAGCGCGACGACGGCGGTGGAAAGCCCGAACTCACCGACATAGCCTTGCAGTACGGTGAACAGCGACCAGGTAAAGATGCTCAGGGCATAGACTTTTTTCGAACCGAACCGGTCCAGCAACCAGCCACCGGGAATTTGCCCGGCCACGTAGGCCCAACCGAATGCGGAGAAAATATAACCGAGAGTGACCGCGTCGATGCCGAGGTCTTTTTGCAGGCTGGAGCCGGCGATTGCGATGGTCGCCCGGTCGGCGTAGTTGATCGTGGTCACCAGAAACAGCATGAGCAAAATCAAATAGCGGACGTGAGTCGGCTTGGTCGATTGCATTGTAGATGTACTCCCACTGATTATTTTTATGCGCGGGTGAAACTGTTGTGTTCCCTGTGTAGGAGCTGCCGAGTGAAACGAGGCTGCGATCTTTTGATCTTTAAAAGCAAAGATCGCAGCCTCGTTTCACTCGACAGCTCCTACAGGGGTGCGGTATCGATGCCGATACGGCGGTGTTTCCTGTCAGGAGCCGATGTAGCTGGTCTTCACGACCGTGTAAAACTCTTGTGCATAGCGACCTTGCTCACGTGAGCCATAGGATGAACCTTTACGGCCACCGAACGGAACGTGGTAATCCACGCCGGCGGTCGGCAGGTTGACCATCACCATCCCGGCCTGGGAATGGCGCTTGAAGTGGTTGGCATACTTCAGCGACGTGGTGGCGATACCCGCCGACAGGCCGAACTCGGTGTCGTTGGCCATTTCCAGTGCAGCGTCGTAATCCGCTACACGAACGATGTTGGCCACCGGGCCGAAGATCTCTTCGCGGCTGATGCGCATCGCAGCTTCGCTGTCGGCAAACAGCGTCGGGGCGAGGAAGTAGCCCTCGGTGTCGCAGGTCACCAGCCCACCGCCGCTGACCAGACGCGCACCTTCGGACTGGCCGATGTCGATGTACTTCAGGTCCTGTTCCAACTGCGCTTGCGACACCACCGGGCCGATGTCGGTGCCGGACTTCAACGCATGACCGACCTTGATCGACTTCATGCGCTCGGCCATGGCTTCGACGAATTTGTCGTGAATCCCGGCGGTGACGATGAGACGGCTCGACGCGGTGCAACGCTGGCCGGTGGAGTAGAACGCGCTCTGCACCGACAGTTCGACCGCTTGCTTGAGGTCGGCATCGTCGAGAATGATCTGCGGGTTCTTGCCGCCCATTTCCAGCTGCACCTTGGCCTGACGCGACACGCAATTGATCGCGATCTGCCGGCCCACGCCGACCGAACCGGTGAAGCTGATGCCATCGACTTTCGGGCTGTTGACCAGCGCCTCGCCGACTACTCGCCCGCTGCCCATCACCAGGTTGAACACGCCGGCCGGGAAACCGGCGCGGGAGATGATTTCCGCCAGCGCCCAGGCACAGCCCGGCACCAGATCGGCAGGTTTCAGCACCACGCAGTTGCCGTAAGCCAAAGCCGGAGCGATTTTCCACGCCGGGATCGCGATCGGGAAGTTCCATGGCGTGATCAGGCCGACCACGCCCAGCGCTTCGCGAGTGACTTCGACATTGACGCCCGGACGCACCGACGGCACGTAGTCACCGGACAGACGCAGGCATTCACCGGCGAAGAACTTGAAGATGTTGCCGGCGCGGGTCACTTCGCCGATGGCTTCGGGCAGGGTCTTGCCCTCTTCCCGGGCCAGCAACGTACCGAGCTCTTCGCGACGGGCGAGGATCTCGCTGCCGACTTTATCCAGCGCATCGTGCCGAGCCTGAATACCGGAAGTGGACCATGCCGGAAACGCAGCGCGAGCGGCGTCGATGGCGGCGTTGACCTGAGCCAGATCGGCCTTGGCGTAGTCACCGATGGTGTCGGTCAATTCCGACGGGTTGATGTTGCTGGAATAGTCGGCGCCGGCGACCCATTGGCCACCGATGTAGTTGTCGTAACGCTTCAAATCAGCCACGGCTTGCACCTTTTAAAAGAAGTCCTCACACACAAAGCCGCTGATTGCTCAGCGGCCTTGGGTTTGTCGGGTGTTACTGCGCGCCCTGCTTGTCGATCAGCGCCGCGAGCATTTCGTACTCTTCGCCCGTCAGATCGGTCAGCGGTGCACGCACCGGGCCTGCGTCATAGCCTGCGATTTTTGCCCCGGCCTTGACGATGCTCACCGCGTAACCGGCCTTGCGGTTGCGGATATCCAGGTACGGCAGGAAGAAGTCATCGATGATCTTGCCGACGGTGGCGTGATCTTCGCGAGCAATGGCGTGGTAGAAATCCATCGCGGTTTTCGGGATGAAGTTGAACACCGCCGAGGAGTAAACCGGTACGCCCAAAGCCTTGTAGGCCGCGGCGTAGACTTCAGCGGTCGGCAAGCCGCCCAGGTAGCTGAAGCGATCACCGAGGCGGCGACGGATCGACACCATCAGCTCGATATCGCCCAGGCCATCCTTGTAGCCGATCAGGTTCGGGCAGCGCTCAGCCAGACGTTCCAGCAGCGGCGCGGTCAGGCGGCAAACGTTGCGGTTGTAGACCACCACGCCGATTTTTACCGATTTGCAAACGGCTTCGACATGGGCGGCAACGCCGTCCTGGCTGGCTTCGGTCAGGTAGTGCGGCAGCAGCAACAGGCCTTTGGCGCCCAGGCGCTCGGCTTCCTGAGCGTACTCGATAGCCTGGCGGGTCGAACCACCGACACCGGCAAGAATTGGCACACTGCTGGCGCAGGTGTCGACCGCAGTCTTGATGATTTCCGAATACTCGCTGGCCGCCAGAGAGAAGAACTCACCGGTACCGCCTGCGGCGAACAACGCCGAAGCGCCGTATGGAGCCAGCCACTCGAGACGCTTGATGTAGCCCGCGCGATGGAAGTCGCCCTGGGCATTGAAGTCGGTGACCGGGAACGACAGCAAGCCGGAAGAGAGGATGGACTTCAGTTCTTGTGGATTCATTATTCGAACACCCTGGGTAGCAACATTGTGTGAGAAAACCGTTCAGCTCTCGCCGAAGTTGTAGGTCATCGTACAACTTAAAATACAACCGTCAACTGCATTTCATCGCCGTCCTCGGAATTTGAGTCAGGAAAGGTAATTCCTTGACGTAGGAGATTTCTCATCTACTATCCAGATAACTGTATATACATACAGCTAATTTGAACTTTGCCTACGACATATCAAGGAGCTAGAAATGTCAGGTCTACACGCACAACCGAAGGAAAATACCCGACAGATCATTGCCGATCTGGATGATCTTTTTACCGAGCACGGCATCGCCGTTTCCGGCGATGGCGCCATGCTTAAACTCACAGCAGGAAATCATCACCGCCTCAAACATCAGCGCCGTGGCTTGCTGCCGACACCACTGAAAAACCCAATGAAAGGCTTGCCCCCGTTGAGGTTCGAGGGTGCTGAACATACCGCGATCGGCGACAGCACCCTGCTGCGTTTCGTCAAGGATGCCCCTGCGCTACCGGCCTGGCAGGTGGAGTTGCATCTGCCCAATGGCCTGGCATTGACCTATGGTCAAGTGATCGCGCTGGGGGGTGATTTTTATGGAATTCCCGATCAGCCGATCAACGAAGGTGCAACCGCCGCAGAGCGAATCCAGCGCTTTACCAACGCCTTCAACTCCCTGGCAGTACTGCCGGCGTCAAACGCCGAGGCGAAGCTGATTCTTGGTGTGATGCAAAAGGAAATCGCCGCAATCAATCAGGCGATCAAGGACGGTAAACAGCCTCACGAGGCTTATGAGGCCCTCGGAGATACGTTGTCGGAAGAGTGGAACAAGATCACCGGCGGCGGCAGTTTCGTCTCGGCACTGTTCCCTTTGGGGCGTTACCTGAAACTGGCCGCCAACAATGCCGACCACTTTGGCGAATGGGCGTTGCTGGCTTACATCGCCGGGCACACGGCCGCGTTGCAACAAGCGGTGCTGGCCCACAACAGCGGCGATGAAAAGCAGTTGGAGCTGGCCTATGCGATGAACGCTTTTGCCGACCACTCCCTCACCGACCTGTTTTCCGCAGGGCATTTGCGAGTGCCGCGTAAACAGTTGGCGGCGGCGGTCACGCCGAGTGATCTGGGCTCGTTGATCACCCGTTTCATGCACGACGAAGACAGCAAGTTCGGCCTCAATGTGCGCAATGGCAACGGTGATCGCTGGCGTTCCTATGGCGACAAGCGCTATTTCGATGCGATCGACAGTGCTAACCGCACGCAGGTGAATCAAGCGGTTCAAGTGTCTGCGGATGAAGTGTTCGCAGCGTACCTCAGTGGCATCGCCCCGGCGCCCGGCAGCTTTGCTGCTTTGAAAAATCTGCCTGACCTGCAAGCGGTATTGAGTCCGGCAGACAATTTCTCGCCGCTGTTCAGGGTCGAGGGCAACAAGGTGTTGCGGCGCAAGGACGTCAACAACTTGAACGACACCGCCACCGTGGATGATTGGTGGGGCTGGAGCACTTATCTGTTGCTCAAGGACTACAAACCAACCGGCGTGCTGAATTCAGCGGCCAATGCCTGACAAGGAGATCACCTATGACTATCAAACTGAAACTGGAATTGGTTTCTGGCCAATCGCTGAAAGGTGCACCGCTGGAGTTGCTGTCGAAGGGTTTGCCGGTTGCTCGCGCGGTCGTGGATGACCAGGGGCATGCGGTCTTCGATGCCAAACCTGGGGCTGCTGAGTTGGCGGTGAGAGTGGATCGTTCAATTTTGAAGACTGGCTGACATGTTCCAGGAAGGTCACTGACCTCATCTCGAGCAGGCTCGCTCTCATTGGATCTGTGTACGATTACATTACTGTGATCGACTCAAAATCCTGTGGAAGCGAGCCTGTTCGCGATGGCTATCTGTCAGGCATCAAATCCCCCAACCCGCAAACCTATCCTCGCTGCGCCTGCGCCTCTTCATGCGCCTGGCGCAGCCGCTCACGGCTATTGGTCAGGTGCAAACGCATCGCGGCCCGCGCCGCATCGGAATCCTGGCGGGCAATCGCATCGTAAATCTCTTCGTGTTCACGGCTCAGGCGACTCATGTAGTGCTGCTGGTCGTCATGGGCCAGGCGCGCGGAGTTGAGGCGTGTGCGCGGAATGATGCTGGTGCCCAGGTGGGTCATGATGTCGGTGAAGTAGCGGTTGCCGGTGGCCAGGGCGATTTGCAGGTGGAACTGGAAGTCCGACGCCACGGCATCGCCGGCGTGGGCGGCACTTTCGTTGAGGGCGTCCAGCGCCTCACGCATCGCCGCTAACTGCTCCGGGCTGCGACGTTGCGCGGCAAGGCCGGCGGACTCCACTTCCAGGCTGATGCGCAGTTCCAGAATCGCCAATACGTCGCGCAAGGTCACTACGGTCGCCGGGTCGATACGAAAGCCGCTCGGGCTCGGGGTGTCGAGCACGAAGGTGCCGATGCCGTGACGGGTTTCCACTTGCCCTGCGGCCTGCAAACGGGAGATCGCTTCACGCACCACGGTGCGGCTGACGCCATGGGCATTCATGATCGCCGACTCGGTGGGCAACTTGTCGCCACGCTTGAGCTGACCGTCGCGGATCTGCTCGGACAACACCGTCACCAATTCCTGTGCGAGGCTGCGGCGCTTGCGAGGGAGGCGAGGTGCGTCGATCGGGTTTTCCATGGTGAACATCGGTCTCGAAAAAGCGGCTGAAACCGCATCATAGCGCATGCAGGTTGTACGATCACCGTTGACCTGTGGGAGCGTGGCCTGCCACGCTCCCACAGGTTCAGGCAGTGACGGCCTGGTCCACCAGGTGGCCATTCTCGATGCGCACATGCCGTGGATGGAAACGTTTCAGGCTGCTGCGATGGCCGACGCTGACAATGCTCAAGCCCGGCAATTCATCGATCAACGCCTGATACAACGATGCTTCATCCTCTTCATCCATCGCCGAAGTGGCTTCGTCCATGTACAGCCATTGCGGCGCATACAGCAGCGCACGGGCGAAGGCCAGGCGTTGCTGCTCACCCGGCGAGAGCATGCGCTGCCAGTGATTGGCTTCATCCAGACGCGAAACCAGGTGCGGCAAGCGGCAGGTTTCAAGCACGTGGACGTAGCGCTCGTGCGGGTAGGTGTCGCCCGGCTGTGGATAACTCAACGCCTCGCGCAGGCTGCCGATCGGCAGATAGGGCTTTTGCGGCAGGAACAGATAACGCGCTGTCGGCAGGCGGATGCTGCCGTGGCCGGTCGGCCATAGGTGCCCCATAGCCCGCAGCAAGGTCGACTTGCCGCTACCG
This sequence comes from Pseudomonas sp. B21-019, assembly GCF_024749225.1. NCBI lineage: Bacteria > Pseudomonadati > Pseudomonadota > Gammaproteobacteria > Pseudomonadales > Pseudomonadaceae > Pseudomonas > Pseudomonas sp. B21-019. Next base: position 915,329 of record NZ_CP087193.1, on the reverse strand, counting down.
GAACGACCGCTGAGCATGACGCGCTCGCCCTCCTCCACGGTCATGTCGGCGTTGGTCAGCAGGTGACGACCATCCGCCAGGTCGAGGCCAAGGTTGTGCACCCGTAGTGCCGACCCCTGATTCTGCACGTCGATAGCCGGCGAACGCTCTTCGTTGTCGGTCATGGCCTGACGGAAACTCAGTAGACGATCGCAAGTCGCACGCCACTCGGCAAGGTCCTGGTACGCGCTGATGAACCAGCTGAAGTTCTCCTGCACGTTGCCGAATGCCGAATTGATTTGCATCAGCTCACCGAGTTCGATCTTGCCAGCGAAATAGCGCGGCGCCGCAACCATGAACGGGAAAATGATTGCGATCTGGGCATAACCGGAGGTGAAAAAAGTCAGGCGCTTGGACACTTTCATGATGTCCCAAAAGTTACGCCAGACCAGGCCGAAACGGCTGCTCAGACGACGGTTCTCGTTGGGTTCGCCGTTGTACAGCGCAATGCTTTCGGCATTCTCGCGGACCCGCACCATGGAGAAACGCAAGTCGGCTTCGAAACGTTGCTGGTTGTTGTTGAGGCCGATCAAGCGACGACCAATCACATGCGTCAGCCAGCTGCCGACGGCGGCATAAACCAGCGCGCACCAGAACATGTAGCCGGGAATCGTGAAGCCCAATACTTCGATGCTGCCCGACACACCCCACAAAATGATCGAGAACGACACCAGGCTGACGACGTTACGGATCAAGCCCAGGCCCAGGCCCAACGTGTTAGTGGTGAATTTATTGAGGTCTTCGGAAATCCGCTGGTCCGGGTTATCGGTGTAACCGCCCTGCTCCAGCTGGTAGTAATTCTTGTTTTCGAGCCAACGGGCGAAGTGCTTTTCGGTGAGCCAGGCCCGCCAGCGAATGGTCAGCATCTGGGTCAGATAGAGCCGGTACACTGCGCCGACAATCGCCACCGCCGCGATCCCGCAAAAATACAGAATCAGCCGCCAGAACGCCGCTTCATCCTTTTGTTGCAGGGCGTTGTAAAAATCCTTGTACCAAGTGTTGAACCACACCGAAAGCCCCACGCTGAACAGCGACAGCGCGATCACGGCGATCAACAGCGTCCAGGCCTTGCCCTTCTCTTCGCTGCGCCAGTAAGGCGTGGTAATCGCCCAGACTTTGCGAAAAAACTGCCCGCGCACAGCATCGTTGACCGCGGAATATTCAGCGTTCTGATTCATGGATAAGGCTCAATAAAGAAAAGAACACACAAGAACCGATCATAAATGATCGGCTCGTGTGATCGCGAGGGCTGGCGATAACCGTTCAGCGCTCGTTCAGCGACGGACCGGGCGCTTCTGCAGTTTGCGCTGCAGCGTGCGGCGGTGCATGCCCAGAGCACGGGCGGTGGCGGAAATGTTGCCTTCGTGCTCGGTCAGGACGCGCTGGATGTGCTCCCACTGGAGACGGTCCACGGACATCGGGTTTTCCGGCACCAGGCTGTCGAGGTCGGCGTGCTCGGAGAGCAACGCGGCCAGCACGTCATCGGCATCCGCCGGTTTGCACAGGTAATTGCAGGCGCCGCGCTTGATTGCCTCGACGGCAGTGGCAATGCTCGAGTAACCGGTGAGTATCACCACGCGCATGTCCGGGTCGAGTTCGAGCAGCTTGGGCAGCAACACCAGGCCCGAATCGCCGTCCATTTTCAGGTCAAGCGCGGCGTAATCAGGGATATCGGCCTGGGCGATGGTCAGGCCCTCTTCGGCGGAACCTGCGGTGCTGACGCGAAAACCACGGCGGGCCATGGCGCGGGCCATCACGCGGGTGAAGGTTGCATCATCGTCTACCAGCAGCAAATGCGGCAGTTCTTCGCCTTCAACTTGGATCTCGTCACTCATGTTCGTCTCCTCGGGCGACACGGGGCAGGCGCAGCTCGGTGAGCGTGCCGCCTTCCTCATGACTGTAGAGTTTCACTGAGCCGCCGGCGCGTGTCACGCTGGCCTTGCTCAAAAACAGGCCCAGGCCGAAACCTTTGCCCTTGGTGGTAAAAAACGGTTTGCCGATCTGCTCGGCGATAGCCAGCGGTACACCGGCACCATGGTCGCGAATGCTGATGGTCAGGTCTTCGGCGGTCCAGTCCAGGGTCACTTGCAAGCCTTCAGGGCAGGCATCGGCGGCGTTGTTCAGCAGGTTCAACAGCGCTTGAGTCAAATCCGGCGGCGGCGCCATGCGCGGCACCGTGCCCTGGCCAAGACGCTGGAAGCGATAACTGGCCTCAGGACGCATCAAGTGCCAGCGGTTGAGCGCTTCGTCGAGCCAGTCGGTGACATCCTGCATCTCCACCGCCATACGACGGTTGGCCTCGGCGGCGCGCACCAGTTGCTGCAAGGTTTCCTTGCACAACTTGACCTGATCCTGCAAAACCTTCAAATCGTCCTGCAACATCGGGTCGGGGTGATCCTGCTGCATCTCTTTGAGCAACACGCTCATGGTCGCCAACGGCGTACCCAGTTCATGGGCGGCACCGGCAGCCTGAGTCGCGACGGCCAGCAATTGCTGATCACGCAGGCCTTCCTCGCGGCGGATCGCACGCAGCTCTTCCTGCCGACGCAGCTCTTCAGCCATGCGTGCAGCAAAGAAGGTGATGACGGCGGCGGCCAAGGCAAAACTCAACCACATGCCGTAGATCTGCAGGTTTTCCCGGGCGATGGGGAAGGTTTCCAGCGGGTAGAACCGCGCCAGCAGCAACGTATACAGCGCCAGGGCGATACCCGACAGAATCACCGAATAGCGCCACGGCAGCGTCACGGCGGCGATGGTCAGCGGCACCAGGTAATAAGAGACGAACGGGTTGGTCGAACCACCGGAGAAATACAACAAGGCGCTGTGTATAAACAGGTCGCAGGCCAGTTGCAGGGCGTATTCAAGCTCGGTAACCGGCCACGAAGTGCGCAGGCGCACGGCGGTGAACACACACAACAGCGTCGAACAGCCCAGGGTCATCGCCAGTGGCACCCACGGCAACGGCAGCAGTTGGAGCCAGTAGGCCAGGCCCACGGAGCCGGCCTGGGCGGCGAGCACCAGAATCCGGATGAAAGTCAGCCGCCAGAGGTTCTGGCGAGTGGCGGAAGTCAATTGTACGGGGGCGAGCATGAGCTCTCCTGATGAGCGCTCCAGGCGGATCGCACGGAGTATAACCAAGCCGCGGGCATGAGAGGCGAAAGTGCGGCAAACGACCACAGGCTCTTTTGTGACGAGTGCCCCTGTGGCGAGGGGGCTTGCCCCCGTTGGACTGCGAAGCAGTCCCAAACCTGCCACCGCGTTTTGATCCTGCATACTGTATCTGCCGAATGGCGACTGCTGCGCAGCCGAACGGGGGCAAGCCCCCTCGCCACAGGATCACCAGCATTCCATCTGTATAGAAGTTGTAACTGTGCGAAACGGACCATTGAAGCTAGAGTCTGATGGTTTCACGCAGGTTCGGACCCTAACCCCTGCGCATCGTCCAAGGAGCTTTTCATGCACACATTGCGCCGCAGCGCCGCCCTTCTCGCCTTAAGCGTTGGCACCGCCGCCAGCCTCCCGGCCCTGGCCGTCGACGAGCTGCATTACAACCAGATCTCCCTGCGCGCCGAAGTCAGCCAGGAAGTGGCCCGCGACCTGATGATCGTGACCCTCTACACCGAAGAACAAAACACCGACCCGGCCAAACTCGCCGCCGACGTCAGCACTACCATGAACAAGGCGCTGGCCCAGGCCAAGCAGGTCAAGGACATCACCTTGCGTCAGGGCAGCCGCAACAGCTACCCGATCTACGACACCAAAGGCCAGAAAATCACCGGCTGGCGTGAACGCGCCGAACTGCGTCTGGAAAGCTCGGACTTCGCCGCCCTGTCCAAACTCACCGGCGAACTGCTCACCGACCTGAAAATGGGCGGCATGGACTTCGCCATCGCGACGCCAACCCGTAAAGCCAGCGAAGACGCCCTGCTCAAAGAAGCCGTGACCGCCTTCAAGGCCCGCGCCCAACTCGCCACCGACGCCTTGGGCGGCAAGAGCTACAAAATCGTCAACCTGAACCTCAACAGCAACGGTTATCCACAACCGTACATGCGCGGGCCGATGATGATGAAAGCTGCTGCCGGCATGGATTCGGCACCGGTGACGCCAGAAGTTGAAGCCGGCACCAGCCAGGTCAGCATGACGGCGGATGGGGCGATTGAAGTGTTGATGCCTTGATGCGATAACCCGGACACGAAAACGGCGATCACCGAAGTGATCGCCTTTTTTTGTACCAGAAGAATCTGGTTGTGACCGTCAGCTTGGTGGTGAAAGCATGGGCGTCATCGCAGTGATTCAGACTTAAATCTGCGGATCGACGTTATCCAACGCCCGATTCACCGCCAATTCCGCCAGCATGATGATCTGTTGAATCGCCAACACTGTATTGCGTTGCGGGCCGATCAGGTTCGTGGCGAAATCGCTGGCCAGGACACTGGCCGAGGCCAATGACTCGCAGGCTTGTGCCAGCAGACTTTCGATGCCCATGTCAGGGGCAACCAAGTACATCGTGCTGGGGCGACGAGGTTTTGCGGCGTAAGGCTTGGGAGGATTGAGGTAGTAGTCGAGCGCACGTTTTATCGCTTCGCGGTCTTTGAGTAGCTCTTCGCTACGCAAAGCTTCGGCGTTGGGTGTGGTGGTGTTGAAGGGTGGATCGGGAATTAACTTATCCATACAACTTCCTTTTGATATTGGAGCCATCAATTTCCGATCTCACTCGGCGAAGAGGTGGCAGCTATGTACGGTGTGAGATTACCGGCAAAAGGAACCCGGCCAGACCGAAGTCTGCCCGCACACAGCCGCCATAACGCATTTGCTGGCAGCGGATAAGCTGACGGCAATTATGGGGGGGCTAGCACTGGTTTCCAACTGTTTAGCCGGGATCTCACTCCCGATCGCTGAGTTTTCAGCGACAGCCAAAGACTAGAGAGTCCGCTTCCGACGGACAACCTGAAAGATGCGTGGGAAAGGTCTGCGTTCTGACACATCGATTAAACATTCAAAAGCGGAACGCGGAGCGTCCCTGGCGGCGTTCCCACGCGGGAGCGTGGGAACGATCATTGAGCATCAGCTCTGGATAGATTTATGGGAAGCTCTGATGGCATCAATCGCCTCTTGAGTGAGCGTCATGACAGTCGTTGTGCTTACTTCAATCCGACTGATGATGTCTGCTCTCGGACCTTGCTTCCAATCAGTACTTGAGTAAAAAAGATCTTGAGAGGCTTGGCGATGATTCTCGCTCTCGTAGGAGCGAATTAAGTGATAACTGTCATCGTCATGCAAAGAGCCGCCATAAGAAACAACATCCATACCCGCCTTTAAGTGAAGCGGAACACTTACTTCCCGCATTATTCGATGGAAATCCAATCCTGATCCCGGTTTCAAGGTGTACATCAGGATTTCAACAATTCGAGTCATTCCAAATCTTCCCTGTGGGATTTCAGTTCCTGCCTAAGGATATATGCTGGCTGATCCGCCGCCTTCGCGGGCAAGCCTCGCCCCGGTCAACTATGCCCAGATAGAGGGGTCCCCCTCAAAAAACGATATTTCCACCCTCCCCGCCAACAACGCTACCCTCAGGAAAACATCGCCGCAAAGCCCTCGGGGACTCCATGGAAAGAACCACCGTCAAACCACTTCTGCTCGCACTCGCCCTCGCCACAACAGCATCACTCGCACAAACCGCCCAAGCCGCCACCACCCTGGTCTACTGCTCCGAAGCCAGCCCCGCCGGCTTCGACCCCAGCCAATACACCAGCGGCACCGACTTCGACGCCTCCGCCGAAACCGTCTTCAACCGCCTCACCCAATTCAAACGCGGCGGCACCGAAATCGAACCCGGCCTGGCAACAAGATGGGACGTATCCGAGGACGGCCTCGCCTACACCTTCCACTTGCGCGACGGCGTGAAATTCCACACCACCGACTACTTCACCCCCACCCGCGACTTCAACGCCGACGACGTGCTGTTCACCTTCCAGCGCCTGCTCGACCCGGACAACGCCTTCCGCAAGGCCTACCCCGCCGAGTCGCCGTACTTCACCGACATGGGCCTGAACACCACGATCAAAAGCATCGACAAGATCGACGACCACACCGTGCGCTTCAGCCTGAACAACGTCGACGCCGCGTTCGTGCAAAACCTCGCCATGAGCTTCGCCTCGGTGCAGTCCGCCGAATACGCCGCCCAACTGTTAAAGGAAGGCAAAGCCGCCGACCTCAACCAGAAACCGGTCGGCACCGGCCCGTTCGTGTTCAAGCGCTACCAAAAGGACTCGCAAATCCGCTACGCCGCCAACAAGGCCTACTGGAAACCCGAGGACGTGAAACTCGACAACCTGATTTTCTCGATCACCCCGGACGCCGCCGTGCGCTTGCAGAAGCTCAAGGCCGGCGAGTGCCAGGTTAGCGGCTACCCGCGCCCGGCAGACATTGAAGTGATGGAGCAAGACCCGAACCTGACCGTGCTCAAGCAAGCCGGTTTCAACCTCGGCTTCCTTGCCTACAACGTGACCCACCCACCGCTGGACCAGCTCAAGGTGCGTCAGGCGCTGGACATGGCCATCGACAAGCCGGCGATCATCAAGGCTGTCTACCAGAGTGCCGGGCAACTGGCGCAAAACGCCTTGCCACCGGCGCAATGGTCGTATGACCCGAGCATCAAGGACGCCCCGCACGACCCGACCAAAGCCCGCGCGCTACTGAAAGATGCGGGGGTTGCACCCGGCACCACAATTAATCTGTGGGCCATGACCGTGCAGCGCGCCTCCAACCCCAATGCGCGGATGTCGGCACAGATGATCCAGCAGGATTGGGAGAAAGTCGGAATCAAGGCCAACATCGTCAGCTATGAATGGGGCGAGTACATCAAGCGCGCCAAGAACGGTGAGCATGACGCAATGATCTACGGCTGGACCGGCGACAACGGTGACCCGGATAACTGGCTCGGTGTGCTCTACAGCTGCGCTGCGGTGAAAGGTAGCAACTACGCCAAATGGTGTGACCCGGCCTACGACAAACTGGTGCAGCAAGCCAAGGTGTCCACGGACAAACAACAGCGGGTCAAACTGTACCAACAGGCACAGCAAATCCTTAAACAACAAGTACCTATCACACCCATTGCCAACTCGACGGTGTTCCAGCCACTGCGCAAGGAAGTCACCGACTTCAAGATCAGTCCGTTTGGCCTCACACCGTTCTATGGCGTGGGTATAAATAAGTAACACCAGGCTCCAGCCGGGTGCGTCATACGCCCCGGTCGCCCCTTATCGGTGCACGACTTGCACCGTAAAAAACCTGCGCAAACGGTCAAATACGTCACTATTTATACATATGCGACATTAAGGTACGTTCGTGCCACTCTTTAGGACTTGTGGCCATTCAGGATCTTGCATTGGGTACGGCCCCTGCATAAGTATCCGCAGGTCGACTCACGAGGTCGTCCTCTAATTCCAAAAATGACAACAAATCATGAGGCCACCATGCTTAAACACGCGGTCATTCCGTTTTTAGTCGGCGCAAGCCTGTTAGCCAGTGCACCTTTCGCCCAAGCGGCGTCTAACCTGGTGTTCTGCTCCGAAGGAAGCCCGGCCGGTTTCGACCCAGGTCAGTACACCACCGGAACCGACTTCGACGCCTCTGCAGAAACCATGTTCAACCGCCTGACCCAGTTCGAGCGCGGCGGCACCGCCGTGATTCCTGGCCTCGCGACCAAGTGGGACATTTCCAGTGACGGCCTGACTTACACTTTCCACCTGCGTGAAGGCGTCAAGTTCCACACCACCCCGTATTTCAAGCCGACGCGTGAGTTCAACGCCGACGACGTGCTGTTCACCTTCAATCGCATGATTAACAAGGATGACCCGTTCCGTAAGGCATACCCGACCGAGTTCCCGTACTTCACCGACATGGGGATGGATACCAACATCACCAAGATCGATAAAGTCGACGACCACACCGTCAAGTTCACCCTCAAAGATGTAGACGCCGCGTTCATCCAGAACATGGCCATGAGCTTCGCCTCGATTCAGTCCGCCGAGTACGCTGCCCAGCTGCTCAAGGAAGGCAAGGCTGCCGACATCAACCAGAAACCGGTCGGCACCGGCCCGTTCGTGTTCAAGAGCTACCAGAAAGACTCCAACATCCGCTACACCGGGAACAAGGACTACTGGAAGCCTGATGACGTGAAGATCGACAACCTGATCTTCGCCATCACCACCGACCCGTCGGTACGCATCCAGAAGCTGAAGAAGAACGAGTGCCAGATCACTCTGTTCCCGCGTCCAGCCGACCTGAAGGCGCTCAAAGAAGATAAAACTTTGAAGATGCCTGAGCAGGCTGGTTTCAACCTGGGTTACATCGCCTACAACGTGATGGACAAGGTCAAGGGCAGCAACGAGCCGAACCCGCTGGCCGACCTGCGCGTTCGTCAGGCGCTGGACATGGCTGTCAACAAGCCGCAGATCATCGACTCGGTTTATCAGGGCGCAGGCCAACTGGCCGTCAACGCCATGCCGCCGACCCAATGGTCCTACGACACCACCATCAAGGATGCCAAGTACGATCCTGAGAAAGCCAAGGCGCTGCTCAAGGAAGCCGGCGTCAAGGAAGGCACCGAAATCGTTCTGTGGGCGATGCCGGTACAGCGTCCGTACAACCCGAACGCCAAGCTGATGGCTGAAATGCTGCAGTCCGACTGGAAGAAGATCGGCCTGAACGTCAAGATCACCAGCTACGAATGGGGCGAGTACATCAAGCGTTCCAAAGGCGGCGAGAACCAGGCGATGATCATCGGCTGGAGCGGCGACAATGGTGACCCGGACAACTGGCTCAACGTGCTGTTCGGCTGCGACTCGCTGAGTGGCAACAACTTCTCCAAATGGTGCGACAAGAAATTCGACGGCCTCGTCAAGGAAGCCAAACGCACCACCGATCAGGCCAAGCGCACCGAACTGTACAAACAGGCGCAACACGTCCTCAAAGATGCTGTTCCAATGACACCTATCGCTCACTCGACGGTGTTCCAACCCATGCGCGCCAACGTGCAGGACTTCAAGATCAGCCCATTTGGCTTGAACTCCTTCTACGGCGTCAGCGTCAGCAAATAAGAAAAGGCAGCGGCGACGTTTTCAGCGTCGCCGCTGCTTTTTTCTGCCGAGAAGCTAGGAATTTGCCTACATCCAAATCCGCTGTCTGACGCAGCCAGGGGACAGGACGCGTTGCCTTTTCCTACGAGTCTTTAGGACTCAGCGCATTTACTGCCAGACCCACGGCACCTACCGTCGGGTTCTGACCAGTGACTGTGTGGGCTATCGGTTTGCTGCCCGTATTGGTTTGAGCTCAATGCCGCCACAACGTCCCCGGACGGGATCGCGGCGCATTGAATAACACTAAAAAAAGAGGGAGCGTCATGCGCCATTCCTTGGTTTTATCCGCATTGCTGGGCACCGGCCTGCTGGCCGCCACTTCCATCAGCCAGGCCGCCAATAACAGCCTGGTGTTCTGCTCCGAAGGCAGCCCCGCCGGTTTCGACACCGCGCAGTACACCACTGCGACCGATAACGACGCCGCCGAGCCACTGTACAACCGTTTGGCAGAGTTTGAAAAAGGCGCCACCAATGTCGTGCCAGGCCTGGCAACCCGCTGGGATATTTCCGAAGACGGCCTCAAGTACACGTTCCATCTGCGCGAGGGGGTGAAGTTTCACACGACCAAATACTTCACGCCGACCCGCGATTTCAACGCCGACGACGTGCTGTTCACGTTTAATCGCATGCTCGATCCGCAGCACCCGTTCCGTAAGGCTTATCCGACCGAGTTCCCGTATTTCAACGGGATGAGCCTGAACAAGAATATTGCCAAGGTCGAAAAGACCGGGCCGCTGACCGTGGTGATGACGCTCAACAACGTCGACGCCGCGTTCATCCAGAACATCGCCATGAGCTTCGCCGCCATCCTTTCGGCCGAATACGCCGAGCAGTTGCTGGCGGCCGGCAAGCCGAGCGAGATCAACCAGAAGCCGATCGGCACCGGGCCGTTCGTGTTCAAGAGCTACCAGAAAGACTCCAACATCCGTTACAGCGGCAACAAGCAGTACTGGGACCCCAGCCGGGTCAAGCTCGACAACCTGATTTTTGCCATCAACACCGACGCCTCGGTGCGCGTGCAGAAGCTCAAGGCCAACGAATGCCAGATCACCCTGCACCCACGCCCCGCCGACGTAACCGCCCTGAAGAATGACCCGAAACTGCAGCTGATCGAGAAACCCGGCTTCAACCTCGGCTACATCGCCTATAACGTCCGGCACAAGCCTTTCGACCAGCTCGAAGTGCGCCAGGCGCTGGACATGGCGGTGAACAAGCAAGGCATTCTCAACGCCGTCTATCAAGGTGCCGGTCAACTGGCGGTCAATGCCATGCCACCGACCCAGTGGTCCTATGACGACACCATAAAGGACGCCTCCTACAACCCGGAAAAAGCCAAGGAACTGCTCAAGGCCGCCGGCGTGAAGGAAGGCACCGAAATCACCCTCTGGGCCATGCCGGTCCAGCGTCCGTACAACCCCAACGCCAAGCTGATGGCCGAAATGCTCCAGGCGGACTGGGCGAAGATCGGCCTCAAGGTCAAGATCGTCAGCTACGAATGGGGCGAGTACATCAAGCGCACCAAGAACGGCGAGCACGACATCAGCCTGATCGGCTGGACCGGTGACAACGGCGACCCGGACAACTGGCTCGGCACGCTGTACAGCTGCGACGCCATTGGCGGCAACAACTACTCCATGTGGTGCGATCCGGCTTACGACAAGCTGATCAAGCAGGCCAAGGTCGTCACCGATCGCGACCAGCGCACCGTGCTCTACAAACAGGCGCAGCAGTACCTCAAGCAGCAGGTGCCGATCACGCCGGTCGCCCACTCGACGGTCAACCAGCCGTTGAGCGCCAAAGTCGAAGGGTTCAAGGTCAGCCCCTTCGGTCGCAACGTGTTCTCGGGCGTCAGTATCGACCAATAACCAATTAGCCAGAAACGCCGGGGGCGGATTCCGCCCTCATGCAAGCGTATTGCCGTAATTCGTCAAATCGGCCTACAGCAAACGTTTGCTAAGCCTGAATGAGTTCTAAACCAAATAGCCGGATCACCAAAAAAGACCGGCATTAAAAAAAGAAAGTAAGGAGCTTCACACATGAAACTGAGCAGCACCGCGTTACTGGCCTTGGCCATCAGCAGCGTGACCGCCACGGCTTACGCAGAATCCCAGAGCCAGGCGTTCACCCCGGTTACCGTGAAAGAGAAAAGCGCCCAAAGCGAAGCCACTGGCTTTGTCGAAGGCCAATCGATCACCGGCAGCACGCGTAACTGGTACGCCAACGAGCAATTGAAACGTGGCGGCAAGTTCACTTACAAGAAGGACGGTGTATCGACCCCGACTGATCGTCGTATCAACTGGGTTCAGGGCACTATCGTCAAGTACAACTCCGGTTTCACTGAAGGCACCGTAGGCTTCAGTACCGAAGTGGCTGCCTACAATGCCATCGCTCTGGATCGTGATCGCAAGGACCTGGCGTCCAACAACGGCGGCGCACCGACCACCCGACCTGGCGCGGGCAACAACCGTACCCTGACCAAAGAAGGCGGCGACGCACAAGGTCAGTGGAGCAAACTGGGACTGGCCAACGTCAAGGCCCGTATCTCCAACACCACGCTGACCGCCGGCCGCCAGAACTTCAGCAGCCCGATGGTCGATGTCATCGGTAACCGTGCCCTGCCTTCGAGCTTCGAAGGTGTGAGCCTGCACAGTGAAGAACTGGAAAACCTGACCTTCGACCTCGGCACTTTCGACCGCAACTCTCCGCGTACCGAACAAAGCCAGCGCAAGTTCCGCTCCGAATACGGCGACACCAATGCCGAAGCCGATCACGTCCACACTGCCGGTATCACCTACCAGCCATTCGCCAGCCTGACCACCAGCCTTTGGGGCACCCAGGCTGAAGACCTGTGGAACCAGTACTACTTCGGCGCCACCCATGTACTGGGTGACAGCCAGGTCCTGAGCCTGACCACCGGCCTGAACTACTACAAAACCGTAGACGAAGGTAAAGCCAAGCTCGGCGAGATCGACAACGACACCTACTCCCTGTCGTTCGGCCTGACCCACCAGGCCCACAGCCTGACCTTCTCGTACCAGGAAGTGAACGGTAACGAGTACTTCGACTACCTGCATGAAACCAACGGCATCTACCTGGCCAACTCCCTGCTGTCGGACTTCAACGGCCCGAACGAGAAGTCCTTCCAGATCGCCTATGGCCTGAACATGGCCGAATACGGCGTGCCAGGTCTGAAGTTCAACATCTACCAGGCTCGCGGCTGGGGTATCGACGGCACTCACTACACCGGCAACGGTGGCGTGGTTGGCAAAGGTTACGACGGCATCCAGACCCAGGATGGCGAGCACCACTACGAATACGGCATCGGCGCTTCGTACGCGGTACAGAGCGGCCCACTCAAGGCCACCGCTATCCGCGCGACCTACACCGCGCACCGTGCCAGCGAAAACCAGGCCGATGGCAGCCTCAACGAGTTCCGTCTCGTGACCACCATCCCTTTCAACATTTTGTAAAACGCACGCCGGCGGCTGACTCATGACGAGTCGGCCGTCCGGTTTTTCCTGTTCAACCGATTGCAGAGGGTTCTTGATGAAAATGCTTCCCCTACGAGCGGCCATCGCTGCCGCATTGCTGAGTGTCGCTGTTGGCGTCTCGGCCAAACCCTTGGTGGTCTGTACCGAAGCCAGCCCGGAAGGCTTCGATATGGTCCAGTACACGACTGCAGTCACAGCCGACGCAGTGGCCGAAACCATCTTCAATCGCCTGGCGGACTTCAAGCCCGGCACCACTGAAGTGATTCCGGCGCTGGCCGAATCCTGGGACATCAGTGAAGACGGCCTGACCTACACGTTCCACCTGCGCAAAGGCGTCAAGTTTCACACCACCGATTACTTCAAGCCGACCCGCGACATGAACGCCGACGACGTGGTCTGGAGCTTCCAGCGTCAGCTGGACCCGAATCACCCATGGCACAAGCTGTCGAGCGTGGGCTTCCCGTACTTTGAGAGCATGGGCTTCAAGGAACTGCTCAAAAGCGTAGAGAAAGTCGACGACAACACGGTCAAGTTCACCCTGACCCGCCGCGAAGCGCCGTTCCTGGCAGACATCGCCATGGCGTTCTCCTCGATCTACCCGGCCGAATACGCCGACCAGTTGCTCAAGGCCAACAAGACCGGCGACCTGAACAACAAACCGGTCGGTACCGGCCCGTTCATTTTCCAGCGTTACGCCAAGGACGCCCAGGTGCGTTTCAAGGCCAACCCGGACTACTTCCGTGGCAAGCCACCGGCTGATGCGCTGGTCCTGGCGATTGCCACCGACAACAACGTGCGCCTGCAAAAGCTCAAGGCCAACGAGTGCCAGATCGCGCTGTATCCGAAACCGGATGACATCCCGAGCATCAAGAAAGACACCAACCTGAAGGTTGATGAGCTGAACGCGATGACCGTCTCCTACGTCGCCATGAACACCGCACGCCCGTACATAAGCGACGTGCGAGTGCGCAAAGCCATCGACATCGCGTTCGACAAAGAGGCATATGTCAACGCGCTGTTCGGCAAAGGCAATGCGACGGTGGCGGTCAACCCGTACCCGGACACCCTGCTGGGCTACAACCATAAACTGACCAACCCGCCTCGCGACCTCGACAAGGCTCGCGCCCTGCTCAAGGAAGCCGGTGTGCCGGATGGCACCGTGTTCACCCTGTTCACCCGTAACGGCGGCGGCCCGACCAACCCTAATCCGATGCTCGGCGCACAAATGATGCAGGCAGATCTGGCCAAGGTTGGAATCAAGGTCGATATTCGTGTCATGGAATGGGGCGAAATGCTCAAGCGCGCGAAGAACGGCGAGCACGATATGGTGTCCGCCGGTTGGGCAGGCGATAACGGCGACCCGGATAACTTCCTGACGCCTATGCTCAGTTGTGAGGCTGCCAAGAACGGCGAAAACTACGCTCGCTGGTGCAATGAAAAGTTCCAGGCGCTGATCGACGAAGCACGGGCCAAAGTGAACCCGGCCGAACGCACGGCGCTCTACGAACAGGCCCAGGACGTTTTCAATCAGGACCAGCCATGGATCAGCATGGCGCACACCCGCATGTTCACTGCAATGCGCACCAACGTAGAGGGCTATCACATTAGCCCCCTCACCACTAACAACTTCGCCACCACCCAGGTGAAGTAGATAAGAAACGCCCGGCATCGCTGACCCCAGCGATGCCGGGTACGCCTAACCGGCTGATGAGGTACCACACAAGATGTTTAGTTTTATTGCCCGCCGATTGGGGTTACTGATCCCCACGTTCTTCGGCATCACCTTGTTGACTTTCGCGTTGATCCGCATGATTCCTGGCGACCCCGTGGAAGTGATGATGGGCGAACGTCGGGTCGACCCCGAAATGCATGCTCAGGCAATGGAACGCCTAGGTCTGAACAAACCGCTGTATGCCCAATACCTGGATTACATTGGCAAACTGGCCCACGGCGATCTCGGCGAATCCCTGCGTACCCGTGAAAGCGTCTGGACCGAGTTCAGCTCTCTATTCCCCGCGACCCTGGAACTGGCCTCGGCCGCCATGTTGTTCGCCGGCATCCTGGGCCTTCTGGCCGGGGTGATCGCGGCACTCAAGCGAGGGTCCCTGTTCGACCATGGGGTAATGGGTGTCTCCCTGGCGGGATACTCGATGCCGATCTTCTGGTGGGGCCTGATCCTGATCATGTTCTTCTCGGTGAGCCTGGGCTGGACCCCGGTATCCGGGCGGATCGACCTGCTCTACGACATCGAGCCACGCACCGGCTTCATGCTCATCGATACGTTGCTGGCCGATGACGTCGGAGCGTTCTTCGATGCCCTGCATCACCTGATCCTGCCAGCCATCGTGCTCGGCACCATTCCGCTGGCGGTGATTGCGCGGATGACCCGTTCGTCGATGCTCGAAGTGCTGCGTGAAGACTACATCCGCACCGCCCGCGCCAAAGGCCTGTCGCCATCGCGCGTGGTATTCGTGCACGGTCTGCGCAATGCGCTGATTCCGGTACTGACGGTGGTCGGCCTGCAAGTCGGCACGCTGCTGGCCGGCGCGGTCCTGACCGAAACCATCTTCTCCTGGCCCGGCATCGGCAAATGGCTGATCGAAGCCATTGGCGCACGGGACTATCCCGTGGTGCAGAACGGCATCCTGTTAATCGCCTGCCTGGTGATTCTGGTCAACTTCGTAGTGGACATCCTCTACGGCTTTGCCAACCCACGCATCCGTCATCAGCGCTGAGATCAATGACCATGACCACTCTCACTACACCGGTAGCAGTCGATCAAAGCCTGCTGTATCCGTCGCCCTACAAAGAATTCTGGCATGCGTTTTCCAGGAACAAAGGGGCCGTCGCCGGCCTGTTGTTCATGCTGCTGGTGATTTTCTGCGCGATCTTCGCCCCGTGGGTCGCACCGCATAACCCGAGCGAACAGTACCGCGACTTCCTGCTGACCCCGCCCTCCTGGCTGGAAAGCGGGCATATCCAGTTCCTGCTGGGTACCGATGAACTCGGTCGTGACCTGCTGTCGCGTTTGATTCACGGCTCGCGCCTGTCCCTGCTGATCGGCTTGTCATCGGTGGTGATGTCGCTGATTCCGGGCATCCTGATGGGACTGTTCGCCGGGTTCTTCCCGCGCGTGCTCGGCCCGACCATCATGCGTCTGATGGACATCATGCTGGCCCTGCCGTCCCTGCTGCTGGCGGTGGCAATTGTCGCCATCCTCGGCCCTGGCCTGATCAACACCATTATTGCCATCGCCGTGGTTTCGTTGCCGTCCTATGTTCGTCTGACCCGCGCCGCGGTGATGGGCGAATTGAACCGCGACTACGTGACCGCCGCGCGCCTGGCCGGTGCCGGTCTACCTCGCCTGATGTTCGTCACCGTGCTGCCCAACTGCATGGCGCCGCTGATTGTTCAGGCCACCTTGAGTTTCTCCTCGGCGATTCTCGATGCCGCGGCACTGGGCTTCCTCGGCCTTGGCGTACAACCGCCAACCCCTGAGTGGGGCACCATGCTGGCTTCGGCTCGCGACTACATCGAACGCGCCTGGTGGGTGGTGAGCTTGCCTGGTTTGACCATTTTGCTCAGCGTGCTGGCAATCAACTTGATGGGCGACGGCCTGCGCGATGCGCTGGACCCGAAACTCAAGAACGCCGCCTGAGGAGATTCAAATGTCACTGTTAGAAATCAAGAATCTCAACGTTCGCTTCGGCGACGCCAACGCCGTTCCGGTGGTCGATGGTCTCGACATATCCGTGGAAAAGGGCGAAGTGCTGGCCATCGTTGGCGAGTCGGGTTCCGGCAAGTCCGTGACCATGATGGCGCTGATGGGCCTGATCGAGCATCCGGGGATCGTCACCGCCGACGCCCTGAATTTCGACGGCAAGAACATGCTCGCGCTCAGCAACCGTCAGCGTCGACAGATCGTCGGCAAAGACCTGGCCATGGTCTTCCAGGACCCGATGACCGCGCTGAACCCGAGCTACACCGTGGGCTTCCAGATCGAAGAAGTGCTGCGCCTGCATCTGAAAATGTCCAGGAAGGACGCTCGCAAGCGCGCCATCGAACTGCTGGAAAAAGTGGAAATCCCCGGCGCCGCCAGCCGTATGGATGCCTACCCGCATCAACTCTCCGGCGGCATGAGCCAGCGTGTTGCAATCGCCATGGCGATTGCCGGCGAGCCAAAACTGCTGATCGCCGACGAACCGACCACGGCACTCGACGTAACGATTCAGGCGCAGATCATGGACCTGCTGCTCGCCCTGCAGAAAGAGCAGAACATGGGCCTGGTGCTGATTACTCACGACCTCGCGGTCGTGGCCGAAACCGCCCAGCGCGTGTGCGTGATGTACGCCGGTCAAGCGGTTGAAGTCGGTCAGGTGCCGCAACTGTTCGACATTCCGGCGCACCCGTACAGCGAAGCGCTGCTCAAGGCCATTCCAGAACACAGCCTGGGTGCTGCGCGCCTGTCGACGCTGCCGGGCATCGTTCCCGGTCGTTACGACCGTCCGCAAGGTTGCCTGCTGTCGCCGCGCTGCCCGTACGTGCAAGACAATTGCCGCACCCAGCGTCCAGCCCTTGACCAGAAAAGCAACAGCCTCGCCCGCTGCTTCTACCCGTTGAACCAGGAGGTGGCGTAATGGCCGTCGTACTTACCGCCCGCAACCTGACCCGTCACTACGAAGTGTCTCGCGGCCTGTTCAAGGGTCATGCGACCGTACGCGCCCTCAACGGTGTGTCGTTCGAACTGGAAGCCGGCAAGACCCTCGCCGTAGTGGGCGAATCGGGTTGCGGCAAATCCACCCTGGCCCGTGCCCTGACTTTGATTGAAGAGCCATCCTCCGGCTCGTTGAAAATCGCCGGACAGGAAGTCGCCGGCGCCGACAAGGCTCAGCGCAAGCAACTGCGCAAAGATGTACAGATGGTGTTCCAGAGCCCGTACGCGTCGTTGAATCCACGGCAGAAAATCGGTGATCAGCTTGCAGAGCCATTATTGATCAACACCAACCTCAGTGCCGCCGAACGTCGCGAGAAAGTCCAGGCGATGATGAAGCAGGTGGGCTTGCGTCCCGAGCACTACCAGCGCTATCCGCACATGTTCTCCGGCGGTCAGCGCCAGCGGATCGCCCTGGCCCGCGCGATGATGTTGCAGCCGAAAGTGCTGGTGGCGGACGAACCGACCTCGGCGCTGGACGTGTCGATTCAGGCGCAGGTACTCAACCTGTTCATGGATTTGCAGCAAGAGTTCAACACCGCCTACGTGTTCATCTCCCACAACCTGGCGGTGGTACGCCACGTTGCCGATCACGTGATGGTGATGTACCTCGGCCGTCCAGTGGAAATGGGGCCGAAAGAGGACATCTACACCCGTCCCCTGCACCCGTACACCCAGGCGTTATTGTCGGCGACGCCGACCATTCACCCGGATCCGGACAAGCCGAAAATCAAGATCGTCGGCGAACTGCCAAACCCGCTGAACCCACCGTCCGGCTGCGCCTTCCACAAGCGCTGCCCGTACGCGACCGAGCGCTGTGCCATCGAAGAGCCGGCCCTGCGTCTGCTCGACACACGCCAAGTGGCTTGCCACTACGCCGAGCAATTCCTCGACGGCGCGGCCTGAAAAAAGCGCGCCCCGGTGCCGGGGCGCGCTTTTGCTGAGTTAACCAAACCCCTTCTGCCTCGATTGCGCATCAGTCAGGCAGACGGGGTTTTCTTTTGCCTGTCATTCAGACTCAAGTGTCGTCTTCGTTGCTGTCTGGGTCGTCGGCGGTGTCGTCATCGTCCGAGCTGCCCGATTCCGATGCGGCGAGCATCAGCTCGCTGTGCACACCTTGCCCGCTCCAGGCCTGCTCATCATGGTTCGTGCACTCCGCCCACGCCGCTGACGTGCCGAGGGATAGCATCACCAAAACCTTCAGCAGCAACACTATGCGTTGAATAATGCTCATAGCCGATTCCATCCTTTCTTGGGTGAAGCATGGGTGCCGGAATGGCGCAGAGAGAAATTTAGCGCGATTCTCCAGATAGGACGCTAACGAAGGTCGGGAAATGCCGTGAGAAGGGAGATTGGTTTCGAATAATGCCTATAACCAGATCAACTAAGTGATGCGGGCTCGCTGCGCACGGAAGGAAGAGCCTTTTTATACCCGGACAACCGAGTCGCTTGATAAATCAGCGGTATGGACAACATCGCCAGCACCGCGCTTGCGAACCAGACGCTATGCCCGCCGTAATGACCATACAGCTGGCCGCCAAGGACAGGCGAAACCAGCGCGCTCGCACTCCAGCTCATGAAGAAGAGCCCAAAGTACTGGCCGCTTTTTCCGGCTTGGGCATGTTGCATCACCAACACATTCAGCGGCGGCATGAACAACGCCTCACCCAGCGTCCAGATCACCGTCGACAGGCAGGCGTAAAACAGCCCGGAACCCAGTGGCAACATGCCCAGCCCGACCGCCAGCATCAAGCATCCCGCCACCAGTTGCCGCCGCACGCCCCAGCGCTCCCCCCAATGGGACAGTGGAATTTGCAGCAACACCACCAACGTCGCATTGAGACCGAACTGCCAGCCAATGGCTTCGGTGCTCAACCGGTAGTAATCACGCAGATAGTTGCCCAACATGCTGTAGACCGTATCGAATGCCATTCCGAGCACGATCGCTGCGGCCAACAACCAGAGGAACGGTTTGTCGCGATACGGCACACCCAAACCCGACTCTGCATCGGGCGTTCCGTCAGCAATCAGCACCGGTCGACGCCATGTCGTACGGACAAACCAGAGCAATGCCAGCAAGGTCATGCCCGCGCTGACGAAAAATACCCAGCGAAAACCGGATTGTGCCAACACCCCGCCCAATACCCCGGCAACGGCCATCCCGAGGTTTCTGGCGACACGGCTCAAAGCCTGTGCACGCGGACGCTGTGCAACTTCGCAATACTCCATGATCAGCCGTTGATGCAGTGTCCGAATCGCTCCGTCGAGGATTCCACTGAGCAACAGCAGGCCAGCCAGCAGCGGTACTTGCGTGATCAGCCCCAGCAAAACCAGAACCCACACAGAGACAAAAAACAGTGCAGCGGTCAGCCGCGCCGTGCGGACATGATCGCTCAGCCATCCGCCCAGCATCGACCCGACCAGCAAGCCCGCGCCATAAGCGGATAACAGCCAGCCGACGGTTTCAATCGCCAGCCCCAGTTCCTGGCGCAGATACAACGCCATGAACAGCTTGACCATGCTGCTCAAGCGATTGATGAACAGCAACGCCGCCAGCACCCAGGCCATGGTGCTGAAATAGCCGTCCAGCCGCAGCAGGTGAGTCAGCCGACTCGTCATTCCATTGATCCTTGAAAAGGCCGCTTGTGTGAGCTTCGAACACTAGACGTCAGCGATCAGGTTGTCGCGGATAAAAACACCGAATATGCAAAAACGGAGGCAAGCCACAGGCGAACTGGAAAAAGCCTACAGCCAATGTTTGTCGCTGGCTCGCTGCAATCTGCGCGTTGTCGCACATTGCTTCTCGTAGGAGCTGCCGAAGGCTGCGATCTTTTGATCTGTTGTTCAAGGTCAAAAGATCGCAGCCTTCGGCACTTCGGCAGCTCCTTGGGGCGTGGAGCGGCACGCCGCCCGGGCAATAAAAAGCCCCGAGGCTCGCGCATCAGGGCTTTGGGGTTTGCAACTCAGCGCTTAGTGATGCTCACGCGTCGCACGGAATTTCACGTCCGGCCAGCGTTCTTCCATCAGTGCCAGGTTGACCCGGGTCGGGGCCAGGTAGGTCAGGTGACCGCCGCCGTCGAGGGCGAGGTTTTCCACGGCCTTGTTGGTGAATTCCTCAAGCTTCTTCTTGTCGCCGGACTCGATCCAGCGCGCGGAATACACCGTGATCGGCTCGTAGGAGCACTCGACCTTGTATTCCTCTTTCAAACGGCTGGCGACCACATCGAACTGCAGCACACCGACGGCGCCGAGAATGATGTCGTTGCTGCGCTCGGGGAAGAACACCTGGGTGGCGCCTTCTTCGGCCAGTTGCTGCAAGCCTTGACGCAGTTGCTTGGATTTCAGCGGATCGCGCAGGCGTACGCGGCGGAACAGTTCCGGGGCGAAGTGCGGGATGCCGGTGAAGCCCAGGGCTTCGCCTTCGGTGAAGGTGTCGCCGATCTGGATGGTGCCGTGGTTGTGCAGGCCGATGATGTCACCGGCGAACGCTTCTTCCAGTTGCTCACGCTCGGAGGAGAAGAAGGTCAGCGCGTCGCCGATCCGCACGTCCTTGCCGGTGCGCACATGGCGCATCTTCATGCCTTTTTCGTATTTGCCGGAGCAAATGCGCATGAAGGCGATGCGGTCGCGGTGTTTCGGGTCCATGTTCGCCTGGATCTTGAACACGAAACCGCTGAACTTCTCTTCCACTGGCTCGACGGTGCGCTCGTTGGCGACACGGGCCAGTGGTTGCGGTGCCCAGTCGACCACGGCGTCGAGTACGTGATCGACACCGAAGTTGCCCAGCGCGGTACCGAAGAACACCGGGGTCAGTTGGCCGTCGAGGAATTCCTGCTGGTTGAACTCGTGGCAGGCACCCTGCACCAACTCCAGCTGCTCGATGAAACGTTCGTACTCGTCACCCAAATGCGCGCGCGCTTCATCGGAATCGAGCTTCTCGATGATTTTGGTTTCGGTGCGCTCATGACCGTGGCCGGCGGTGTAGACGATGATGTAGTCGTCGGCGAGGTGATAAACACCCTTGAAGTCGCGGTAGCAACCGATCGGCCAGGTGATCGGAGCAGCCTTGATCTTCAGGACTGCTTCGATTTCGTCGAGCAGTTCGATCGGGTCGCGAATGTCACGGTCGAGTTTGTTGATGAAGCTGACGATCGGCGTGTCACGCAGGCGGCAGACGTCCATCAGGGCGATGGTCCGTGGTTCTACACCCTTACCGCCGTCGAGGACCATCAATGCCGAGTCCACCGCAGTCAGAGTGCGGTAGGTGTCTTCGGAGAAGTCTTCGTGGCCCGGGGTGTCGAGCAGGTTGACCATGTGGTCGCGATACGGGAACTGCATGACCGACGTGGTAATGGAGATACCCCGTTGTTTTTCCATTTCCATCCAGTCGGAGGTGGCATGGCGGTCGGACTTGCGAGACTTCACCGTGCCGGCAACCGCAATCGCCTTGCCCATCAGCAAGAGCTTCTCGGTGATGGTGGTCTTACCGGCATCGGGGTGGGAAATAATGGCGAAAGTGCGGCGTTTCGCGACTTCGGCGGCCTGTTTGGTCATGGGAAATCGCCTGGCGGTGATTCAAAAAAGGGCGGCGAGTATAGCTTAAAAAGTGATCTACGGACCACCATCCACAGGGCTGACGGAGGTTGCAACCCAACGTAGGAGCTGCCGAAGGCTGCGATCTTTTGATCTTCGCTTCTAAACGCAACATCAAAAGATCGCAGGCTTCGCCAGCTCCTACGCTGCTGATTATGGAACCTTTTAAAAGGTGGAGGCGTCCACTCCCCTGTTACGACCCATCGTCAGGGGCTGAAAAATCAGCAAGTTAGCCTGACGAGGCTGCGCTTATGGCTCGATTTCATGCGGTTTTATCAGCATGTAGAGCTGCTTCTCGCGAACGTTGTTTTCCCGGCAGCCAGGAATGGCATGCCACACGGGACTGCGTTCGCCGACTGAAAAAAGGAGTCTGCCTGTGGCTATTCGCTATGGCAAAGGGCTGACAGGAGGTGCGGTTGTCGTCGCCCTTCTGGCCCTGCTGGTCCACTGGATTGGCATCAACACGATCGAACTGTACCGCGACGATTTGTTGTTTTACCTGCAAGCTCATCTGATTCTTGTCCTCGCTTCCATGCTGGCCGCCCTCGTTGTGGGCATCCCCGCCGGCATCGTCTTAAGCCGCCCGACCATGGTCGGACGCGCCGAACGCTTCATGCAGATCTTCAACATCGGCAACACCGTGCCGCCGCTCGCCGTACTGGCCATCGCCCTGGGCATCCTCGGCATCGGCAGCGGCCCGGCGATCTTCGCTCTGTTCCTGGCTTCGCTGTTGCCGATCGTGCGCAACACCTATGAAGGGCTGAAAAACGTTCAGGGTTCGCTCAAGGAAGCCGCCGTCGGCATCGGCATGACCCCGACTCAGGTGCTGTGCCGGGTCGAATTGCCGAATGCCGTGCCAATCATCATCGGTGGCGTGCGCGTGGCGCTGGCGATCAACGTCGGGACCGCGCCGCTGGCGTTCCTGATTGGCGCCAACAGTCTGGGCAGCCTGATTTTCCCCGGCATAGCCCTGAACAATCAGCCGCAACTGCTGCTCGGCGCGGCCTGCACCGCCCTGCTGGCCTTGCTGCTCGACGGTCTGGTGACACTCGCCAGCCGCCTCTGGCTCGAACGCGGCCTGCGCCCGTCTTAAGCCTCGGCAAAGGAATTCTCATGAAAGCTCTTTTTACAAAAGGCAGTAGCTTTTTACTAGGCTGCGTTCTGCTGCTCGCAGGATTTGCCCAAGCCGCAGAAAAACCGCTGATCCGCATCGGCGCCCGGGTGTTCACCGAACAAACCCTGCTCGCGGAAATCACTTCCCAATACCTGCGCACCAAGGGCTACGAAACCCAGGTGACCGGCGGCCTGGGCAGCAACCTGGCCCGCAGCGCGCACGAAAGTGGCCAACTGGACATGCTCTGGGAATACACCGGCGTCTCGCTGGTGGCTTACAACCATGTCACTGAAAAACTCGACAGCGCGCAGTCCTACGCCCGAGTGAAAGAACTCGACGGAAAAAAAGGCCTGATCTGGCTGACTCCGTCGAAATTCAGCAACACCTACGCCTTGGCCCTGCCGGAAAAAACCGCGAAGGCTTATCCGCAGATCAACACCATCAGCCAGTTGAACGAGGTGTTGCAAGCCGAGGCGAAGACTAATCACCTCGTCGCTTTGGACACCGAATTCGCCAACCGTTCCGACGGTCTGGGCGGCATGGTTGATCTCTATGGCATGAACCTGACCCGCAACAACATTCGCCAGATGGATGCCGGGCTGGTCTACACCGCCCTGCGCAACGGCCAGGTGTTCGCCGGCCTGGTCTACACCACCGACGGTCGCTTGAACGCCTTCAAACTCAAGTTGCTCGAAGACGACAAGCATTACTTCCCCGACTACACCGCCGCGCCGGTGGTGCGCCAGGCCTACCTCGATGCCCACCCGAAACTCGCCGAAGAGCTCAAGCCACTGGCCGAACTGTTCGACGACGCCACCATGCGCCAGCTCAACGCACGGGTCGATGTCGATCACGAAAGCCCTTCATCCGTTGCCGCCGATTTCCTGCGCCAGCATCCACTGCTGTCTGTTCAATAAGGCAGAGGAGAAAAAGACATGGAATTTCTCAACGCCTTTTCCCATCTCGATTGGCCGCTAGTGCTGCACCTGACCTGGCAGCACATCACCCTGGTTGGCATCGCGGTAACGCTGGCGATTCTGGTCGGCGTGCCGCTGGGCATCCTGATGACCCGCTTCCCGACATTGGCCGGCCCGTTGCAAGCCAGCGCCACGGTTTTGCTGACCGTGCCGTCGATTGCCCTGTTCGGCCTGCTGTTGCCGTTCTACTCCAGGTTCGGCCAGGGCCTGGGCCCGATGCCGGCGATCACTGCAGTGTTTCTCTATTCGCTGCTGCCGATCATGCGTAACACCTACCTGGCGCTGACCGGCGTGGAACCCGGCATTCGCGAAGCCGCCCGCGGTATCGGCATGACCTTCGGCCAGCGCCTGCGCATGGTCGAACTGCCAATTGCCGTGCCGGTGATCCTCGCCGGTGTACGCACCGCCGTGGTGATGAACATCGGCGTGATGACCATCGCCGCGACCATCGGCGCCGGTGGCCTCGGTGTACTCATCCTCGCTTCCATCAGCCGCAGCGACATGTCGATGCTGATCGTCGGCGCGGTGCTGGTCAGTCTCCTGGCCATCTTCGCCGACCTGCTTCTGCAATGGCTGCAACGCGCGCTGACCCCAAAAGGACTCTTGAAATGATCGAACTTCAAAACCTCAGCAAGACCTTCCAAAGCAACGGCAAAGATGTGAACGCCGTGGACTCGGTGAGCCTGACCGTCAACGAAGGCGAGATCTGTGTGTTCCTCGGGCCATCGGGCTGCGGCAAGAGCACCACGCTGAAGATGATCAACCGGTTGATCAAACCGACCTCGGGCAAGATCCTGATCAACGGCGAAGACACCACCGACCTCGACGAAGTGACGCTGCGCCGCAACATCGGTTATGTGATCCAGCAGATCGGTCTGTTCCCGAACATGACCATCGAGGAAAACATCACCATCGTTCCGCGCCTGCTCGGCTGGGACAAACAGAAATGCCACGACCGCGCCCGCGAGTTGATGAGCATGATCAAGCTTGAGCCCAAGCAATACCTGACTCGCTACCCCCGTGAATTGTCCGGCGGCCAACAGCAGCGGATCGGGGTGATTCGTGCGCTGGCGGCGGATGCACCGTTGTTGTTGATGGACGAACCGTTCGGCGCGGTCGACCCGATCAACCGCGAGATGATCCAGAACGAGTTCTTCGAAATGCAACGGGCGCTGAACAAGACCGTGATCATGGTCAGCCATGACATCGACGAAGCCATCAAGCTCGGCGACAAAATCGCGATTTTCCGCGCCGGCAAGTTGTTGCAGATCGACCACCCAGACACCTTGCTCGCGCATCCTGCGGACGACTTTGTCAGCAACTTCGTCGGCCAGGACAGCACGCTAAAGCGGCTGTTGCTGGTGAAGGCTGAAGATGCGGCGGACAACGCGCCGTCGGTCAGCCCGCAAACCCCGGTGGCCGAAGCGCTGGAGTTGATGGACGAACTGGACCGTCGCTACGTGGTGGTGACCTGCGCCGAGAACAAGGCCTTGGGCTACGTGCGTCGGCGCGACCTGCATCGCCAGACCGGCACCTGCGCGCAATACCGGCGCGAGTTCAACGCCACCGCGGCGTATGACGAACATTTGCGCATCCTGCTGTCGCGTATGTACGAGTTCAACCGCTCGTGGTTGCCGGTGATGGATGCCGAGCGGGTGTTTCTGGGGGAAGTGACTCAGGAATCGATTGCGGAATATTTGAGCTCCGGCAAGTCCCGTGGGGGCAAGACCAGCATTGTTTCACCTGCGGAAACTGCGTTGGCCTGATCTGTCTGAGGCTCTAGTGCTTTTGTGGCGAGGGAGCTTGCTCCCGTTCGGCTGCGAAGCAGTCGTAAAGTCAGCCGATGCGATCCTTCTGAAGAACCGCATTGCCTGATTTTGGGGCCGCTACGCGGCCCAGCGGGAGCAAGCTCCCTCGCCACAAAAGCCAAGCAAGCGCCCTTCTAAAATCCTTGTCTTGGGAACATCACACTGTCACGCAGGTCGGTTACATCAGTAGCTGTCAGGGACCGCACGACGGAAGCGTGCAAAAACGCGACATTTTTTGTTGATCTCAAGCCCCTCACGCCCTAAAGTTCGCGCCGAACGTCCATGCTGGAAACGATCCATCCGGCTCAAGTACTGACGACGAGACAGCAAGGCCAAGGGAAGCACCGCCTCCCATGGCCTTTTTGCTTTCGGCGACATGCCTTGGGAAGTAGGCGAACCAAAGTGGGGATACGGAGGGCGTTCATTTGCACCCATTGATAATTTCAGTTTGCCAGTAGGAGTTCCCAGCATGTCGATCAACGTCGAAGACTATTTCGCGCGCGAAACCTTCCAGAAAATGAAGGCCTTCGCCGACAAACAAGAAACCCCGTTCGTGGTGATCGACACCGCGATGATCGCCCAGGCCTATGACGACCTGCGTGCCGGTTTCGAATTTGCCAAGGTCTACTACGCGGTCAAGGCCAACCCGGCCGTGGAAATCATCGACCTGCTCAAAGAGAAAGGCTCGAGCTTCGACATCGCCTCGATCTATGAGCTGGACAAAGTGCTGAGCCGTGGCGTCAGCGCCGACCAGATCAGCTACGGCAACACCATCAAGAAATCCAAAGACATTCGCTACTTCTACGACAAGGGCGTGCGCCTGTACGCCACCGACTCCGAAGCCGACCTGCGCAACATCGCCAAGGCCGCTCCGGGCTCGAAAGTCTACGTGCGTATCCTGACTGAAGGCTCGACCACTGCCGACTGGCCTTTGTCGCGCAAATTCGGCTGCCAGACCGACATGGCCATGGACCTGCTGATCCTGGCTCGTGACCTGGGCCTGGTGCCATACGGCATCTCGTTCCACGTCGGTTCGCAGCAGCGCGACATCAGCGTCTGGGACGCGGCAATCGCCAAGGTCAAAGTGATCTTCGAACGCCTGAAAGAAGAAGACGGCATCCACCTGAAGCTGATCAACATGGGTGGCGGCTTCCCGGCCAACTACATCACCCGCACCAACAGCCTGGAAACCTACGCTGAAGAAATCATCCGCTTCCTGAAGGAAGACTTCGGCGACGACCTGCCGGAAATCATCCTGGAGCCGGGCCGTTCGCTGATCGCCAACGCCGGCATTCTGGTCAGCGAAGTGGTGCTGGTGGCGCGTAAATCCCGTACCGCTGTAGAGCGTTGGGTGTACACGGATGTGGGCAAGTTCTCCGGCCTGATCGAAACCATGGACGAAGCCATCAAGTTTCCGATCTGGACCGAGAAGAAAGGCGAGATGGAAGAAGTGGTCATCGCCGGCCCGACCTGCGACAGCGCCGACATCATGTACGAAAACTACAAGTACGGTTTGCCGCTGAACCTGGCCATTGGTGATCGTTTGTACTGGTTGTCGACTGGTGCATATACCACCAGTTATAGCGCGGTTGAATTCAATGGCTTCCCGCCGCTGAAGTCGTTTTACGTTTAACAAGCAATCGCCCACTGAGAAAACCCGTGAATTTCACGGGTTTTTTTATTTCTGCTTACAGCTAAACCAACTTAACCACCAACTCCATATATCGTTACACACCCATCAACCGTTCAACCCCAAAGTAAAGTTATGCTGCGCACCCACTAACTTGAAATGGATTTCAAACATGCAACTTAATCAAGCACCATTCTATACCGCCGAACCCATTAGCAAAGGCTTCGCCTTTAGCACCTCTCCGCCAATTGTTGACAAAAAAGATATCCAACGAATCAAAGAGTATATTACTACCGCCAAGTCACTTCCAGTAAACATTGACGACGTTAAAATCCTGTTAAAAAGCGAACATACTGGTATCGCGGGACTGGAGCCTTATGACATAGCAAATGCCTGTACCAAAATCGTCACTAATGCCAATAGCTGGAACGACATCGAGTTGTCGATGAAAAGAGTCGCTGGCAGCCTCCAGACATTTTCTGAAGACCTGCGGTATTTCGGAGACGACATTATCGCCGCCATTGAAACAATGCCCGGCTACCAAAATTACATTGGCACAATTGAAGGCCTGACTGACGAAGAGGTTGCCAGACTTCCTGAACTTAAAATTGGACGGGACGAGAAAAATAGATTTCCGTCCATCAAGGACTCTATCCAGTTCATTGCCAGCTCCATCGAACAAAAGAAAACCAGCAGCACTGACATCCAGCTTCGCCTGAAACTCTTCAAAACCGAACTGACGAATGTGGTCGCGGTATTGATCGGAGAAAAGCTCAAGCTTGCCGGCAGCCACGAATTGAATGCCGAGATCACTAGACTCAATGCTGAAATTGATGAAGCTCAACGCTTGGTCGATGAAAAAACCAAAGAAAACGAACCCAACTTCTTCGATTACTTCATGGCTTTCACCGACCCGCTGGGATCCCAATATCTAAGAGTCAAAGCCATGCTGCGAGATGTCCACGTAGCTCCCTTGATCCGACGCCGGGATGAACTCACCGAGCAAGTACGCAAGAAGAGTGTTTTGACGGGCACCTTGTTAGTCCTCCACGACCGTTTGTACAGCGTCGATTCTTACATCATCGGAGCGGTGGAAAGTACTGCACTTCTAGAAACTTTGTGGATCACGATTTCCGAATACATCGACTCGTCAAAAAACAAAATCGATGGCATTCACGAATTCCTCACGCTCAGGTCCTTTGTTTCGAGCCTGAAAGTTGTGCTCAGCAACTGGAAGAATATTGAATCCAACGCCAAAGCGTTAACCAAAGCATTCGACTGATACCAAAGCCAATCTACCCCACTATAAACAAGGATATTTATGAACATCCCATCGTATACCGCACCTGACATGTCTATTATTCGCGACAGCCGAGAAACCATTCGCTATCAGGCCATTATCGGCTCCGCTGACCTGTATATCGAAGCCCTGCGCAATGAACTGATCAAGCTTAATGCTCAAATTACCGAGACAGACCTGGTCGCGTCCAAGACATTAACTTCTGCAATCATCAGCCTGGAAACCACGGCACTCAACGAGACGCTGGAAGCGCTGACCGCTCTGTCAGCCGGCGAAGTGAACTCACAAACCAAAAACGCCATTGAGTCCTATACCAAAACAGCCACACAATTGATCTCGATGTGCACTAACAAGCTGGACGAAGCTCAGACAGAACTCAGCGACGCTATCCACAGTGTCCGGTATTCCTCCATCAGCAATAATCGATTCAAGATTGCCGAACTGGCGCAAGCTCGCGAGACATTGGCCATTGAGCTGGACAAAGAAAAGCCACCCGTGGATAAGCTGCTCGAAGATGAAAAGATCTTGAACGAAGCGATCAGCCTGTTTGAAAGCCTCAGCTTCATTGATCGCCTGAAACCTCTGCTGGAGCAACTGACAGGGATGATCGGCAATCAACCTGAAACGCCTCAATCCGCCGCGTTGAAGGCTGGCATTGTGGTCGCGAACAAGTTTCTTGATGAGGCAAACGAACTGATCAAATACCAGGACCTGATCAAAGCTCGAACCACACTGCGGGTTCGCCTTAAAGATCGACAAGGTCGCCTGGACTCTCTCGTCACCCAAATGAGCGACATCGACAAGAAAGTCAAACAGCTGAACGACACGAAAAAGGTGATCGAACCGCGCGACTCGTATGCGGATGAAACGAGCAGCATTGTCGAAGCCGTGTCACTGTTTCTCGAAACCATCACCGAGGGTGCTGGAAACGACGTCTCCCAAAAGGGTCAAAAGCTGATCGCGCAGGCCAAGCCTTTCAAGCGCTACCTGGAAAACCTTAAAGGCCAGTGGCTGCGCGGCTAACCCAACGGTTGAGCGAGATCGGATGCACGCTGGTTATACTTCCCAGCCATCTCTCGAATCCTGGGGTGGGAGGCGTTATTCAGCGCCTCCCCGCTTACCCGCAAAAAGTTCTGGTTACCGGTGGCCAATGCCCGACGTAACCAGGACAGCGCTTCGTCAACATGCCCCTCATCGGCCAGGAGTGCCGCATAACTGAACTGACCTCGAAAATCCCCGCCTTCGGCAGATCGTCGATACCAGACTCGCGCCGCGAGAGGGTCGGCGAGGCAAGACTCGCCTTCTTCCAGATAACGCCCCAGCAGATTCATCGACTTTGCGTGGCCCAATTCAGCGGCACGCCGATAGAGATTCAGCGCTTGCGACTGGTTTTCAGCCACCCCGCGCCCGGTAGCCAGCAGATTGGCGTAGTTGTACATCGCCCAATCCAGCCCGGCTTCGGCGGCGACACGATAATGCCCCGCGGCTATCGAGCCATCGGCGGTGCACCCCCAGCCATGTTCATGGCAACGACCGAGCATGTTGCGCGCCATCAAGTGCCCGCGCTGAGCCGCAATCTCGAACCAGCGCAGCGCCAGCGGCTGATCCCGCTCGATACCCCGCCCGTCCAGCAAAATCTGTCCCAGCAAGGCCTGGGCATCCAGCACACCTTCACGGGCGGCGATCAGAATCGCCTGGGCCGCCCGCGCCGGACTTTCCTCCAGCATGGCTTTGAGGCGATCACCGTCGAGGACTTCCTCGCGGCGCAATTGATAACTCATACCTCGACCCAGCGACGCAACAGGTTGTGGTAAGTACCGGTCAGGCGGATCAATGAAGGATGGTCGGGCAAGTCCTGGGTCAGCTGCTGAATTGCCCCGTCCATCTCGAACAGCAAAGCGCGCTGGTTGTCTTCACGCACCAGGCTTTGCGTCCAGAAAAACGATGCGTAGCGGGTTCCACGCGTGACGGCGTTGACCTTGTGCAGGCTGGTGCCGGGATACAGGACCATATCGCCGGCCGGCAATTTCACGCGCTGAGTGCCGAAGGTGTCCTGGATTTCCAGTTCGCCGCCGTCGTAATCCTCCGGGTCACTGAAGAACAGCGTCGCCGACAGGTCGGTGCGCACCCGCTCGATGCTGCCCTTGGGCTGACGCACGGCATTGTCGATATGGAAGTCGAAACTGCCACCGGCCGTGTAACAGTTCAGCAACGGAGGGAAGACCTTGTGCGGTAATGCCGCTGACATGAACTGCGGATTTTTCCACAGCCGTTCGAGCATCGCCGCACCGATTTCCTTGGTCAACGGATGTCCTTCAGGCAGTTGCAGATTGTGCTTGGCCTTCGCCGACTGATAACCGGCGGTAATTTTGCCATCGGCCCAATCCGACTGCGCCAGGGCCTCGCGAATGCGCTGCACTTCTTCTTTCGCGAACACGCCGGGAATGTGCAACAACATGGAAAGACACCTGAAAGCAAAGGGGCGCTAATGGTATTGATTCTTATTACATATGTAAAACCCAAGAGACGAATGAACCCGCAAAAACCGTAAAGGCAAATTGTAAAGAATGTAAATTCGTCGCGAATAGCAACGTTTCGCAATTGATACAGATACGTATTTACTCTACATTCCGCGACCTCAAATCCTTGGGGAGGGGAATTCACATGTCACGCCAACAACCACAATCAACGGTCAGTTCACCGCGTTTGCTCGCGTCAGCAATTGGCGTGGCGATCACTGCAGGCTCCGCGGGCCACATGGTTTTCGCGGCCGAGAAGACCGACGAAAAAGCACCCGGCAATGCCATATCCCTGGACGCGACCAGCGTTGTAGGCGAGCAGGATGACACCTCCTACAAGACCGATACCTCGGCCTCCAAGAAGTACACCGCGCCACTGCGTGAGACACCGAAAAGCGTCACCGTGATCCCGCAACAAGTGATTCGCGACACCGGCGCCACCAGCCTGGTCGACGCCCTGCGCACCACCCCGGGTATCACCTTTGGTGCCGGCGAGGGCGGCAACCCGGCCGGTGATCGTCCGATCATTCGCGGCTTCAACGCCGAAAGCGATGTGTTCATCGACGGCATGCGCGACGTAGCGTCCCAGAGCCGCGAGATCTTCAACGTTGAATCGATCGAAGTCAGCAAGGGCCCGGGATCAGCCTTCACCGGCGCCGGTTCCACCGGTGGCAGCCTGAACCTGGTGAGCAAGTCAGCCAAGCTGGGCAATGCCTACAACGGCGGTTTCACCTGGGGCTCGGACCAGACCAAGCGCACCACCCTCGACCTGAACCAGCAAATGACCGACACCTCGGCGTTCCGGCTGAACCTGATGAAGCACGAAGCCAACGTCGCCGGGCGTGATGCCGTGGACGTCAGCCGCTGGGGCGTGGCACCGTCCTTTGCCTTCGGCCTGGGCACCGATACCCGCTTGACCGTCGGCTACTACCACGTCGAAACCGACGACATGCCCGACTACGGCATCCCGTTGACCTCGAGCCCCAACCGCAGCAAGTACAACGTCGACAAGCCGGCCAACGTCAACCGCGACAACTTCTACGGCCTCACCGGTCGCGACTATCGCCAGACCAGCAACGACAGCGGCACGATCAAGCTCGAGCACGATCTGAACGATAGCCTGACCGTGTCGAACAGCTTTCGCATGTCCCGTTCAACCCTGGACTACATCGTCACCAACCCTGACGACAGCAAGGGCAACGTGGCCAACGGCAGTGTCTACCGTGGCGCGAAGAGCCGTAACTCGACGTCCAGCGGCTGGATCAACCAGACCGACCTGAGTGCCAAATTCAACACCGGCG
Organism: Pseudomonas sp. B21-019; assembly: GCF_024749225.1. Lineage (NCBI taxonomy): Bacteria > Pseudomonadati > Pseudomonadota > Gammaproteobacteria > Pseudomonadales > Pseudomonadaceae > Pseudomonas > Pseudomonas sp. B21-019. The sequence continues at coordinate 882,703 of NZ_CP087193.1, read as the reverse complement.
CCATCGAGCACAGCCTGGTAACCGGTCTGGAGTTTTCCTATCAGGACACCCACAACCGTCCGTACCTCCTGACCTCCAGCGCCAGCGGCACCCGGTGCAACCGCGCCCTGTTCAACTCCGGCGACTGCACCAGCCTGTACAACCCGACGCCTGGGGATAACTGGAATGGCAGGATCACCGACAGCAACGCCTTCACCGACACCGACACCAAGACCGCCGCGGCCTACGTGTTCGACACCCTGAAGTTCAACGAGCAATGGTCCCTGAACCTGGGCCTGCGTTATGACAACTACCAGGTCGAATCCAGCGGTTTCGCCAACGCCAGCAGCACGGCGCCAGCGGGCAGTTTCTCCCGTCAGAACACCAGCGACCTGGTGAACTACCAGATCGGCGTGGTCTACAACCCGCTGCCAAACGGCAGCATCTATGCCGCCTACTCGACGTCCAGCAACCCGGCCGGCGAAACCAGCGGCAACGGTGGCCTGGAACTGGCGGCGAACAACAGCAGTCTGGACCCGGAAAAGAACCGCAACTACGAGATCGGCACCAAGTGGGACTTCTTCGGTGACGACCTGTCGCTGACCGCCGCACTGTTCCGCACCGAGAAAACCAACGCGCGTATCAACGATCCGGATGGCGGCACCACCCAAGTGCTGGACGGCGAACAGCAGGTCAATGGCCTGGAACTGACCTACACCGGCAAGCTGACCCGTAACTGGCGAGTCTTCGGCGGCTACACCTACATGGACAGCGAAGTGGTCAAAACCACCCTCGCCGCCGATGAAGGCAACCACATGCCAAGCACCCCACGAAACAACTTCACGATCTGGTCGACCTACGACCTGGTGCCGGACAAGTTGACCGTCGGTGCCGGCGCGACCTTCGTCGATTCCCAGTTCGGCAACGTCGCCAACTCGGTGGAGATTCCGTCCTACTGGCGTTACGACGCGATGGCCAGCTACCGCCTGACCAAGAACGTCGACCTGCAACTCAACGTACAAAACCTGGCCGACAAGCGTTACTTCGACCAGGTATTCCAGACGCACTACGCCCACGTGGCGGCGGGCCGCACTGCTCTGCTGAGTGCCAACTTCCACTTCTGATCACAGAAGTGCGGAGGCAAAAGCCCCGTTCATCAAAGTGAACGGGGCTTTTGCGTGTAAAAAAGAATGCTTCTCGACAACTCACGGCATAATGCGCGCCGTGATGATGACTTTTGAACGAACAAGGCGAGCGACGTGTTGAAGAAATCCCTGTTCCAGTTGCACTGGTTTTTCGGCATCAGCGCCGGACTGGTCCTGGCCCTGATGGGCATTACCGGGGCGGCAGTATCGTTTCAGGATGAAATCCTGCGAACGCTGAACCCCTCCGTGCTGCACGTCGAGAAGCAGATCGCCGGCGTGCTGCCACCGGCCGAACTGGTGGAGAAAATCGAAAGCGCTTCGGGCAAGATCGTCTCGATGCTCTGGGTCGAGATCGACAGCGGCAATGCTGCGCGGGTGATCTTCACGGCGCCGCCCGGCGAACGTCGCGGGCAGATGCGTTATTTCGACCCGTACACCGCCGAGTTCATGGGCGACGTCACCGGCCAGGACTTCTTCGGTCTGATGCTGCAACTGCACCGCTTCCTCGCCATGGGTGATACCGGCCGGCAGATCACCGGCGCCTGCACGCTGATTCTGGTGTTCTTCTGCCTGTCCGGCCTGTACCTGCGCTGGCCGCGCCAGTGGAAAAGCTGGCGCGCCTGGCTGACGCTGGACTGGAAGAAGAAGGGCCGCAGCTTCAACTGGGACCTGCACTCGGTGGCCGGCACCTGGTGCCTGGTGTTCTACCTTTTGGCGGCACTGACCGGGTTGTCCTGGTCGTACGAGTGGTACAACAAAGGGCTGACCAGGCTACTTTCCGATTCGCCACAAAACGAGCGAGCTCGTGGTGGTCGCGGCCCTGCGCCAAGCGGCCCGGCCCCCACCGCCGATTACGCCGCGATGTGGAGCAGCATCTACAGCGCCGCCGGCCCTGGTCTTTCGTCCTACAATGTTCGGATGCCGCCAGTGGCCGGGCAACCGGCAACCGTGTTCTACCTGCTGAAGGATTCGCCCCATGACCAGGCGCGGAACCAGATCACCCTCGATCCGGTGACCGGCGCGGTCAGCCGTCATGACCGTTACAGCGACAAAAGCCTCAAGGCGCAACTGCTGACCAGCATCTATGCACTGCACGTCGGCAGTTATTTCGGGATGGTCGGGCGAATCATCCTGACCATCGCCGCGCTGAGCATGCCGCTGTTTTTCGTCACCGGCTGGCTGCTGTACCTGGACCGTCGACGCAAGAAACGCCAGATCAAGGACGCCCGCAAAGGCCTCGCGCAACCGGGCAGCAACGCGCCGGCATGGCTGATCGGCTTCGCCAGCCAGAGCGGGTTTGCCGAGCAACTCGCCTGGCAGACTGCCGGCCAATTGCAGGCCGCCGGGTTACCGGTGAATGTTCAACCGCTGGCCGATGTCAGCGAACAGGACCTGCAAAACTCCAGCAACGCGTTGTTTGTAGTCAGCACCTTCGGCGACGGCGAAGCGCCGGACAGCGCCCGTGGTTTCGAACGCAAAGTGCTGGGTCGTGCACCGAGCCTGAACAGCTTGAACTATGCCGTGCTCGGCCTCGGAGACCGCCAGTATCAACACTTCTGCGGCTTCGCCCGTCGCTTGCACACCTGGCTGGGCGAGCACGGCGGCAAGACCTTGTTCGCCCCGGTGGAAGTCGACGGTGGCGACCCTTACGCCCTGCGTCACTGGCAACAGCAACTCGGTCTGCTGACGGGTCAGGCACCGGTCGACACCTGGCAAGCGCCCAGCTACGACAACTGGACCCTGACCCGCCGTGAGCTGATGAACCCGGACAGCAGCGGTGCTCCCGTGTACTTGCTCGGCCTCACCGCTCCCAGCACCAGCAGTTGGCTGGCCGGTGATCTGGTAGAAGTGCTGCCGCGCAATGGTGCGTGGGCGATCGAGCATTTCCTCGAGGGCCTGGGCATTGACGGTCGGGCCACGGTGGAACTCGATGGCCTGGCGCAGTCTCTGGAACAAGCCCTGGCCAGCCGCCAACTGCCCGAGAACCGCGTTCATCTGGTCGGCCTGCACGCGCAAGCGCTGGTGAACGCGTTGGTGCCGCTGGCCCTGCGCGAATACTCCATCGCCTCGATCGCCGCCGACGGCGTGCTGGAATTGATCGTGCGTCAGGAGCTGCACCCCGATGGCAGCCTGGGCATCGGTTCTGGCTGGTTGACCGAACACGTCCCCGTGGGTAGCCACATCAGCCTGCGGGTGCGGCGCAACAGTGGTTTCCATCTGCCGAACGAGCCGGTACCGATGATCCTGCTGGGCAACGGTACCGGTCTGGCCGGGTTGCGCAGCTTGCTCAAGGCACGGATTGCCGACGGGCAGCAGCGCCACTGGCTGCTGTTTGGCGAGCGTAATCGGGAACACGATTACCTGTGCCGTGCGGAGCTGGAAGAGTGGTTGATCAACGGTGATCTGGCGCGTCTGGACCTGGCGTTTTCCCGCGATCAGGCCGAGAAGGTTTATGTGCAGGATCGCCTGCGCGAATCGGCCGATGATTTGAAAAAATGGCTGGCCGATGGCGCCGTAATTTACATCTGCGGCAGTTTGCAGGGGATGGCTTCAGGAGTGGACCAAGTGCTCAATGAAGTGCTGGGTGCGGATGAAGTCGAGCGCCTGATCGAACAAGGCCGCTACCGCCGCGACGTTTACTGAACACCGTTGATCCCTGCGGGACCTGTGGCGAGGGGGCTTGTCGGAACGCCGCACCGCCCCGTTTGAGTGCGTAGCACTCACAAGATCGTTGATGCATCAGAGATTTTGGGGCCGCTTCGCAGCCCAACGGGGGCAAGCCCCCTCGCCACAGGTCGCGCCCACAGGACTTCGCTCAAGCCCTCAAACCGGCTGCAACTTACGCTCGAACACCCCCACCCCATCCAGATCCCGCAGCACGACACTCAACTCACCCGACTGCCCATCGATGTTCACCTCGCCAAAAAACTGAAACCCGGCAAACGGCGAGGTGTTCTGCGCAGCGGGTGCCTTCTGGAATACCACCTCGGGGCCGAAGGTTTTATCCAGCGCATTCGGCCCGAAGCTGCCCGCATTCAGCGGCCCCGCGACAAATTCCCAGAACGGTTCGAAGTCCTGGAACGCCGCGCGATCAGGATGGTAATGGTGCGCCGCACAGTAATGCACATCCGCCGTCAGCCAAACGAAATTGCGCACCTGCTGCGCCCGCAGAAAACCGAGCAATTCAGCGATCTCCAGTTCACGGCCCTGAGCCGGGCCCGGATCACCGTTGGCCACCGCTTCCCAACGCGCCACACCGGGGCTGACTTCGCCGTCCGGGACGCCGAGGCCGATGGGCATGTCGGCGGCGATGACTTTCCATTGAGCCTGGGAGCCTTTCAATTCACGTTTGAGCCAATCCAATTGCTCTCGACCGAGGAACGGTTTGGCGGCACCGAGGTTGTCGTCATTGGCACCCCGGTAGCTGCGCATGTCGAGCACGAACACATCGAGCATCGGCCCATAACTCAGCTTGCGATAAATCCGCCCGCCACCGTCGGCGCTCTGCAAACGCATCGGCGCATATTCCAGCCAGGCTTGCCGCGCGCGGCCCACCAGGCTGTGGATATCTTTGCTCTTGTAGCGATCATCCAGTTGCTTGCCCGGCGACCAGTTGTTCACCACTTCGTGGTCGTCCCACTGCCAGATCTGCGGCACTTCGGCGTTGAAACGACGGACGTTTTCGTCCATCAGGTTGTAGCGGTAATTGCCGCGATACTCGTCGAGGGTTTCGGCGACTTTGCTCTTGGCTTCGCTGGTGATGTTGCGCCACACCCGGCCGCTTTCGGTGGTCAGTTGCGCCGGCACCGGGCCATCAGCGTAGATGGTGTCGCCGCTGTGGATAAAAAAGTCCGGCAGGCGCAAACGCATGGCTTCGTAGATGCGCATGCCGCCGATGTCCGGATTGATGCCGAAGCCTTGGCCAACCGTGTCGCCGCTCCAGACAAAGCGAATATTCCGCCGAGCGCTGGGCACACTGCGCAGATGGCCGAACCACGGCTCGCTGGCGACACCGCTCTGGGCGTCTTCGAACGTCACGCGGTAGAAAATTGCCTGATCGGCGGGCAGGCCGGTGAGTTCGACCCGAGCGGTGAAATCGGTGCCGGCATCGGCCAATGGCGAGACGAATCGACGGGGGTTGCTGAACAGGCTGCGCGTGTCCCATTCCACCACCATCCGCGCCGCGCGATCGCTACGGCTCCAGATCATCGCCCGGTCGCCCAACAGGTCGCCGGACTGCACACCATCGGTGAGTTGCGGCCGATCCTTGACCGATGCAATCACCGCCGGCGCCAGGCCGGGCAGCAACAGCCCGGCTCCGACAGCTTGTATGACACGACGGCGGCCGAGGTCGAATTCGCTCATAGTGCTCTCCCTGAAAAAGGAAAACTAAAGCATGGCCGCATGAATCAGGTATGACACAAATAAGATCTATGCGTTAGCCGGCTCCAGCACCAACTCCACCGCCTCAGGCCGCTTGAGCACCGAATACGCCACCGCCGTCAGCAGACTCCCGGCCACAATCGCCAGCAGATACAACAGCGCATGGTTGATCGCATTCGGAATCAGCATCACGAACAATCCACCGTGCGGCGCCATCAGTTTGCAGCCGAAGTACATCGACAACGCGCCGGTCAGCGCACCGCCAGCAATGCTCGCCGGAATCACCCGCAGCGGGTCTTTGGCCGCGAACGGAATCGCCCCTTCGGAGATAAAGCAAAGCCCCAGCACCAGCGCCGCTTTACCGGCCTCGCGTTCCGTCTGGGCGAACTTGCGCCGGGCAATCAACGTGGCGATGCCCAGGCCAATCGGCGGCACCATGCCGGCGGCCATGGTCGCGGCCATCGGTGCATAACTCTGCGATGCCAGCAACCCCACCGAAAACGCGTAAGCCGCCTTGTTGATTGGCCCACCGAGGTCGACGCACATCATCCCGCCCAGCAGCACACCGAGCAGAATGGCGTTGGTGGTGCCCATGCTGTCGAGGAAGTGGGTGAGCCCCGCGAGCATCCCGGCCACCGGTTTGCCAACCACGTAGATCATCACCAGACCGGTGAACAGGCTCGCCAGCAACGGAATGATCAGGATCGGTTTCAGCGCCTCAAGACTTTGCGGCAAGCGCGCATAACGGTTGATCGCCTGGGCCGCATAGCCAGCGATGAAACCGGCGATGATACCGCCGATGAAACCGGCACCGAGCGTGCTCGCCAGCAAACCACCGATCATCCCCGGCGCCAGGCCCGGACGGTCAGCGATCGAGTAGGCGATGTAACCCGCCAGCAGCGGCACCATCAGTTTGAACGCGCTCTCGCCGCCAATCTGCATCAGCGCCGCTGCGAGCGTGCCTTGCTCCTTGAACGCGGTGATGCCGAACACGAAGGACAAGGCAATCATCAGACCGCCCGCCACCACCATCGGCAACATGTACGAGACACCGGTCAGCAGGTGTTTGTAGATACCCGTCTTCTCTTGCTTGGCCGGGCCTTTGGCGCCGGTCGCAGCGCTTTCCTGCTTGCCTTCGGCCAGGGCTTTGTTCAGCGTCGCTTCGGCCTGTTTCAGGGCGATGCCTGTGCCGCAGCGGTAGATTTTCTTGCCGGCGAAACGCTCGGTGGCAACTTCGATGTCTGCCGCCAGCAGCACCACATCAGCATCGGCAATCGCCTCTGCACTAAGCGGATTGCGTGCGCCGACCGAGCCCTGGGTTTCCACTTGCAGGTCGTAACCCAGACGCTTGGCCGCTTGCTGCAAGGCTTCGGCGGCCATGAAGGTGTGGGCGACACCGGTCGGGCACGCGGTGACAGCCACCAGGCGTGGCGCCTGTTTAGCAACCGCGGCAGGTTCAGCGGTGGCTGCGGGCGCTACGTAAACCTCGGCTTCCTCTACCCCACGGCGCAGCACCGCTTCGACATCTTGCAGGGCCTGGGCCGGGGTGCTCTGGAACACACGTTTACCGACAAAGCGCGACATATCCACCGGCGCGCTGGTGACCAGCAACACCCACTCGGCAGCCTCGATGATCGCCGCCGACAATTGACGTTCCGGATGGGCTGCATCCACGACTTCGACACTGGTGCTCCAGCCCTGACGCTGGGCCGCTGCATCGAGCAGACGAGCGCACAGCACACTGGTGACCATGCCGTTCGGGCAGGCCGTAACAATGGCTAATTTCATTGCAAACCCTCTTATTGTTCTGTCAGGGGGCGCACGCGCACGCCCTGTTCGAGCTGCGCCAGTTGCGCGGCGTCGCCGATGCCAAAACCGATCTGAGTCACGGCCATGGCGGCAATCGCGGTGGCGGTACGCAAGGTCTGTTCAGGCGTATCGGCACTGAGCAAGCCGTGCAACATGCCCGCCAGCAACGAATCCCCCGCACCGACGGTGCTGACCACGCTGACCTTGGGCGGTGTGGCATGCATCGCCGAGCCGACACTGAACCAGTTCACCCCGTCGGCACCGTGGGAAATCACCACGTGCTCGATGCCATGAGCATGCAAACGGCTCGCGGCCTCGGCTTGGGCGCCCACGGAAACCACTTCGCAATCCAGTGCTTCAGCCAGCTCTTCGGTGTTGGGCTTGATCAGCCACGGGCCAGCCGACAGGCCGACGCGCAAGGCTTCACCGCTGGTGTCGAGCGCAACGTTCAAGCCGCGCTTTTTCAAGCGCTGGATCAACTCTCGCAACCATTGGGCACTCACGCCACGGGGCAAACTACCGGCCACCACGACGGCGTCATGCCCTGGTGCAATCTGGTCGAGCCGATCGAGCAAAGCCTGCTGCGCCGCTTCACTGACCCGCGGCCCCGGGCCGTTGATGTCGGTGATGCGCCCATCGTTTTCCGCCAGTTTGATATTGCTGCGGGTCTCGCCGGGGACGCGGATAAACGCGTCGGTGAAGCCGCGTTTGGCGAACAGGGTTTCGAACGCCTGAAGGTTGTCTTCCCCGAGAAATCCGCTGACGGTCAGCTGATGCCCGAGGTCGGCCAGCACCTGTGCCACGTTCACCCCTTTGCCGGCGGCGTGGGTGTGCATTTCGTCGCTGCGATTGACCTGACCGGGCACAAGCATCGGCAATTGAACGGTAAGGTCCAGCGCCGGGTTGAGGGTCAGGGTTAAGATCTTGGCCATTACAGCGCCTCCACTAATGCGCGGACTTCGTTCGCGCTGCCCACGGCCAGGGCCTGTTGGGCAAGGGTTTGAGTCTGGGTCAGGCTGAGTTCGCGAATGCGCGCCTTGACCTCGGCAATGCTGCGGCCCGACACGCTCAACTCATCCACACCCAAGCCCACCAGCACCGGCACCGCCAGCGGATCGGCCGCCAGTTCACCGCACACGCCGACCCACTTGCCATGAGCATGAGCCGCACGCACGGTGATGTCGATCAGTTGCAGCACCGCCGGGTGCAAGCCGTCAGCCTGAGCCGACAAAGTGGGATGACCACGGTCGATGGCCAGGGTGTACTGGGTCAGGTCGTTGGTGCCGACGCTGAAGAAGTCCACTTCCTTGGCCAATACCGGCGCCAGCAAGGCGGCCGACGGCACTTCGATCATGATCCCCAGTTGCAGATCGGCGACCGGGATTTCCAGACGCAGACGTTCGGTCATGTCCCGAGCCTGGCGCCACTCATCGACGCTGCCGACCATCGGGAACATGATCCGCAAGGGACGGTTATCCGCCGCACGCAGCAAGGCGCGCAATTGCGCTTCCATGACCTGCGGACGTTGCAGGGTCAGGCGAATGCCACGCACGCCGAGGAACGGGTTCTCTTCTTTGGCGATCGGCCAGTACGGCAGCGGTTTGTCGCCACCGACATCGAGGGTGCGCACCACCAGCGGCCGCCCGGCAAGGCCATCGAGTACACGACGGTATTCGACTTCCTGAGTGGCTTCGTCCGGCGCTTGTGAATGAGCCATGAAAATCAGTTCGGTGCGCAACAGGCCAATGCCTTCGGCGCCCTGCTCCACCGCGCTGGTGACACCTGCGCTTTCACCGATATTGGCGAACACTTCCACAGGGTGGCCGTCGGTGGTCAGCGCCGGTTGATGGCGTTGTTCGGCGGCGGCTTTCAGGCGCAGTTCGCGGGTGTCGCGCTCTTCGGTGGCGCGCTGCAAGGTCGCAGCATCGGCGTCCACGTGCAGGCGGCCGCGTTGGCCATCGATCAACAGCGGCGTGCCCGGTTTCAGCAGCAACACGGCGGCGCCGGCGCCCACCAGTGCTGGAATACCCAGGGCCCGGGCGACAATCGCACTGTGGGCCGTGGCACCACCGCGAGCGGTGAGAATGCCGGCGACGCGCGTCGGATCAAGACGCGCCACATCCGACGGACCGACTTCGTCCATCACCAGAATGTACGGTTGCGCAGGCTCCGCAGGCGTTTCGACGCCACACAAATGCGCCAGCACCCGACGGCCAATGTCGCGCAAGTCGGCGGCCCGTTCGGCGAGCAACGCGTCCTGCAGCGCTTCCTGTTGTTTGGCGGCGGCTTCGATCACCGTCATCCACGCCGCTTCGGCGCTTTCACCTTGCTTGAGGCGGGTTTCGACTTCGTCGGTCAATTCCGGGTCGTCGAGCATTTCCTGATGGGTGATGAAAATCTCGCGAATCGCTTTGGCCTTGCTGCGCTCGATCAGACCTTCGATGTCACGACGCACATCGGCCAGCGCTTGCTTGAGACGCTCGCGCTCGATGGCCGCAGACTCACCGCGCAGCGGGTAATCGATGACTTGCAGCACTTGAATATGCGCCGGGCCGATGGCGATCCCCGGTGCCGCGGCAATCGCCTGAATCAGGCTGCCGGACTCTGGCGCGAACAGTGTTTCGGTGACCTCCACCTCTACGAGCACTTCGCGCTGCTGGCTCACCGCGGGCAGCGGCTCGACTTCTTCACCGAGGCCTTCTTCGATGGCCGCCAGCAAGGCCGGCAAGGCGTCGGCGGCGATGACCGGTTCGGCGATGAGCTCCAGCACCTGACCGCGACGGGCGCCAAGGCTGAGCAGTTTGCTCAAACTCTTCACCGACACCGCGCTGTCGTGACCATCGACGATGCGTATACGGATCTCGCCTTCAAAACTTTTCGCCAGTTGCGCGAGGATCTTCGCCGGGCGCGCATGCAAACCGTGGGCGTTGGCCAGGGCAATGCGTGCGCTCGGCCAGTCCGCCGGCACTTCACCGCCAAGGACTTCCAGCACCGCGCGGCTACTGGTGGCACGGCCCAATTCATGGCCGCGACCTTCAATCAGCAACGCGCAAAGACGTTCGAGCAGTGCCTGGTGGGCTTCACCGAGGCTGGCCAGGCAGAACAGCCCGCTCAGCGGCTGACCGAGGTAGCGGATGGGTTTGTCCGGGGTAACGAACGCCAGGCCGGGACGCTTCACTGTTTGCTCGCTGTGCAGCCACCACAGGCCATCGCCCAGCGGCAACGCTTCGACCTGCTGCAAGACGCCGGCAAAACCGTTGCTCACGCAATCGGCCTGACGCAGCAAACGGGCACCGCGCCAAACCAGCTCTTCGAAGTCATCGGCGGACACACCGAGGCCGATCATCTGTGCATCCAGTGCCAGCTCTTGTGGCGCACCTTGCAGCAATTTCAGCAAGGCTTCGGCGGAACTGGCGCGGCGCAGGGCCTGGCCCAGGTCGGTTTCACCGAGGGCACGGGTCAGCAGTTGCAGCAGGCGCAGGTGTTCATCGGATTTGGCGGCGATACCGATGGCCAGATAAACGATCTGGCCATTGCCCCAGTCCACGCCGTCAGGAAACTGCATCAGCCGCACGCCGGTGGCGAATACCTGATCGCGGGTTTCCGGAGTGCCGTGGGGGATGGCAATACCTTGGCCGAGAAAGGTCGAGCCCTGGGCTTCCCGGGCCTGCAAGCCTGCGAGGTAACCGTCGGCCACCAGGCCATCGGTCACGAGTCGGTCAGCGAGCAATTGCAAGGCGGTGGCTTTATCCACAGCCGACTGGCCCATGGATATCTGCTCTATGGTGAGCTCGAGCATGCTTTCTCCTTTTTGGCGCCGTGTGGCGCCAGGTATTGTTTTGATTGATTCAGCTTAGGCGTTTTGAGTACACCTTTTCAGACGCAGTTTTGGCGGTTTCGCGGCAGAACCGACCAAAGCGACCTATAACGTAGAAAATACGCCTGCTGAAACGTTTAATCTAGAATCTTAGGCACGTTACTCGATAATGTCTCATCCTTGAAGTCCAATTATCGGATGTGCTGCGACAATGGTCGCCTGCCTCAATCGGGTAGGATTGGCGAAAATGTCGGGGCACGCTCTAAAAACAAGGAATACCGGGTTGAAACTCAGTGATATTGCACAATTGGCCGGTGTCTCCGTGACCACCGCCAGTTACGTCATCAATGGCAAGGCCGAACAGCAACGCATCAGCAGCGCCACTGTCGAGCGCGTGCGGGCAGTGGTCGAACAACATGGCTTCACGCCCAACCCGCAGGCCGCCGGGCTGCGCAGTCGGCACACCCGCACCCTGGGCTTCATTCTGCCGGACCTGGAAAACCCCAGTTACGCGCGAATCGCCAAACTGCTGGAACAAGGCGCCCGGGCGCGCGGCTATCAGCTGCTGATCGCCAGCTCCGACGATGCGCCGGACAGCGAACGGCAATTGCTGCAACTGTTCCGCGCCCGCCGCTGCGATGCGCTGATCGTCGCCAGTTGCCTGCCGGCCGGTGACGACAGCTATCGCCAGTTGCAGGCCAAAGGCATCCCGATCATCGCCATCGACCGGGTGATGGAGCCCGAGCATTTCTGCTCGGTGATCAGCGATGATCGCGAAGCCAGCCTGCACCTGACCCGCAGCCTGCTGACGCCGCTGCCAAAACAGATCGCGCTGCTCGGCGCACGCCCTGAGTTGAGTATCAGCCAGGAGCGGGCAGCGGGCTTCAAGGAGGCGCTGAACGGTTTCAAAGGCGAGGCGCTGATCGAGCACGGCGAGTCGTTCAGCCGTGAGTGCGGCAAACAACTGATGGAAGAATTGATCCAACGCCTGGGCCATTTGCCGGATGCGCTGGTGACCACCTCCTACGTGCTGCTTCAGGGCGTGTTCGATGCCTTGCACGATTTCCCGCTGAAAAGCCGCCCGCTGCGCCTGGGCACCTTTGGTGATACGCAGTTGCTGGACTTCCTGCCGCTGCCGGTCAACGCCATGGCCCAGCAGCATCAACTGATCGCCGACAAAGCCCTGGAACTGGCAGTGACCGCCATCGAACAGGCCGATTACCAGCCCGGCGTGCAGGCCATCGCGCGGACGTTCAAGCAGCGTATTCTTCAGGACTGAACCGTGGAACTGATCGACACCCACACTCACCTGGACTTTCCGGACTTCGACCCGGATCGTCAGGCGCTGCTGGCCGAGAGCCGCGCCCTCGGCGTGCGGCGGATGGTGGTGCTGGGGGTGTATCAGGCCAATTGGCAGCGGGTCTGGGAGCTGGTGCAAAGCGATCCCGATCTGCACGCGGCGTTTGGTTTGCACCCGGTGTATCTGGATGACCATCGCCCTGAAGATTTGACCGAACTCGGTGACTGGCTGACGCGGTTAGCGGGCCATCGCCAACTATGCGCGGTGGGCGAGATCGGCCTGGATTACTTCATCGAAACCCTCGATCGTGAACGTCAGCAAACGCTGTTCGACGCCCAACTGCAACTGGCGGCGGACTTCAACCTTCCAGCGTTGATTCATGTGCGACGCAGTCACGCGGCGGTGATTGCCACGCTCAAACGGTTTCGCTTGAAACGGGCAGGGATCATTCACGCTTTCGCCGGCAGTCAGGAAGAGGCTCGCGAATACATCAAGCTCGGTTTCAAACTCGGCCTCGGCGGCGCCGCGACCTGGCCGCAGGCCTTGCGCATGCACCGGGTGATTGCCGGTTTACCCCTTGAATCGGTGGTACTGGAAACTGACTCACCGGACATGGCCCCCGCCATGTTCCCCGGCCAACGCAACAGCCCGGCCCATTTGCCGGCGATCTGCGCGGCACTGGCCACCCTCATGACGATCAGCCCCGAACAACTGGCCGCCGCCAGCACCACCAATGCGTGTGAGTTGTTCAACTGGTAATCCAATACCTGTGGGAGCGGGCTTTTGTGGCGAGGGGGCTTGCCCCCGTTCGGCTGCGAAGCAGTCGTAAATCCGGACAACTCGGTCTGTCTGGACCGGCGCCGGGGGCCGCTTCGCGACCCAACGGAGGCAAGCCCCCTCGCCACATCAAACCCGGAACGCGCTGATCAATTGCTTTAACTCCACCACCTGCGCCGACAGCGCTCGGCTCGCATTCTCGGTCTGGTGCGCGCCTTCGGCGGTACGCTCGCCGGCGCGGTTGATCTCGACGATGTTCTGGTCGATGTCGTGAGCTACAGCGGTCTGCTGCTCTACCGCAGCGGCGATCTGCTGGTTCTGGTCGACGATCATGCCGACGGCGCCGAGGATGTTTTCCAGCGCCTGCTGGACCTTTTCCGACTGCCCGACGGTGCCGTTGGCCATCTGATGGCTGGTGCCCATTGCCTTGACCGCCGCACCGACACCGCTGTGCAACTTGGCGATCATCTGCTCGATTTCTTCGGTCGATTGCTGGGTGCGCTTGGCCAGGGTCCGCACCTCATCCGCCACCACCGCAAAACCCCGGCCCTGCTCGCCCGCGCGCGCGGCTTCGATGGCGGCGTTGAGGGCCAGCAGGTTGGTCTGTTCGGCAATGCTTTTGATCACTTCCAGCACACGGCTGATGGACTGACTGTCGCTGGCCAGTTGATTGATCACCCGCACCGACTGATCGATTTCGCTGGCCAACGCCGCGATGCTGCCCTGCTGGGACTCCACCAATCCGCGACCGCTGATGGTCTCGTCATTGACGCTGTGGGCACTGCTAACCGCCGCAGAGGCACTGCGCGCCACCTCCAGGGAAGTGGCCGACATCTGGTTCATCGCGGTGGCGACCTGTTCGATCTGCGTACGCTGCCCCGCCACCGCCTGGTTGCTCTGGGCGGACACGCTTTCGACCTGCCCGGCCTGGCGCTCGACCTCGCTGACGGTCTGCCCCACTCGCTCGATCAGATCATGGATTTTCTTCACGGTACCGGTGAACACCTCGCCCAACTCGCCCAGTTCGTCGCGGCTGTTGGCGCTGAAGGTTACGGTCATGTCACCGGCCGCCACCTTGTCCATCACCGCGCCCAGACGCTTGAGGGTGGTGCGGGTCGAGGCGTAGAACCCGCCATAGAGGTAAAAAATCAACACGAACACCAGCGCCAGCGCCACCGCCTGCAACACCATGTGGGTACGGTGCTGCTCCAGCCGCTGCTGCAACTGGGTGCCGAGAAACTTCAGAGTGGCTTCGTTGAGTTGATAGGTCTGGTCCATCAGGCCCGTGACCTGATCGAAAAAGGCCTGCCACGGCGCATCGAGGGTGTCGGCCATCACCACCTGTTCTTCGAACAGTTCACTGGCCTTTTTCAGGGAGGCCTTGCTGCTTTCTGCCTGAGCCGCCAGGGTTTCGTGCGCGGCTTTACTGGAGCCCAGTGCGTCCTTCAACTTCAGGCCGTATTCGGCCTGAAGTCTCTCGATCTGCGCCAGCAACTCATCAAATCGGGTACTCGAGGCCGAATTGAGAAAACCCTGCCCCAGCGAGTAAGACCCCATCGCCCGGCCCTCGCCGAGTGTCTGGGTGACGGCCGGCGTGACGTTGGTAATGAGTTCGCTCAGCTGACGCATGTCGCTCTGGCTGTCGCGGCTCAGGCCGGCCTGACTGGCGATGATCTGGCTGAAAATCTGCGCATTACCGAGCAACTTGCCGATCAGCGCACTTTTGCTTTGCAGGGAGTTTTCCGCTTGCTGGGCCTTGAACGCGGCGATCATTTCATCGCGTTTACCATCGAAAAACGTGATTTGCTCCGGGTCAGTGGTCATCGCCGCCAGCCCCTGCAAACGGCTCAGGACGCTTTGCTCCAGGGCACTGATCGTCGATTCGACATGATTGGCCTTGCCGGACTGGCCCAGGATGACGTTGATCTGTACCAGGTTGTTCAGGGTCTCCAGGTCCCGACGCAGGCTCAGGCCGCTGCCCAACAGGTCGAGGCTCTGTAACTCGACCCGGGTGCCCTGGAATTCGCGATAGGAGTCGCGCACCAGATAGAAGTTGGTCACCAGCATCGGTACGAGGAACAGCACGCTGATCAGGCTGAACTTCATGCCGAAGCTCAGGCGGTTCATCAGCGCGACGGCGGGATAGAGCAAGCTCTTCACTGTGAAGTCTCCCTTTGATTTCTTATTTTTATTGGCAGGCGCGCAGAGACAGCAGATAGCCACTATTGGCGCTGCCTCTGTATAGCCTAAATCGGAAGGAGGTTTTGTAACTTAAGGTTAACGACAGGTCGCCGTTGTTGGAGCGGATGAGCCCCTGTGGCGAGGGAGCTTGCTCCCGTTCGGCTGCGAAGCAGTCGTAAATCCAGACAAGTCGGTCTATCTGGACGGGCGCCGGGGGGCCTGGGGCCGCTTCGCGACCCAACGGGAGCAAGCTCCCTCGCCACAATGAAGTTCGCTTCAGATGTGTTTGGATTACGACAAAACAGTCCACAACGCAAAACCGGCGTACCAAAGCACCGCCGCGCGCAGCAGCAGTTCCCAGATCCGGTCCAGGCTGTTGATGCCGTCCGGGCCGACCACCGGCGCCGGAATTTCACCGGCAACCAGTCCGACCTTCTCGATCAGTTGGGCGGCGCTGATGTTCCAGTTCAGCAGCTCATGCAGCATCACCCGGCTGACCGCGACAAAGTTGCCAACCAACGCGAAGCTCGCCGCCAGCAACCGCACCGGCACCCAATCGAACGCGTGGCGCAGTTGTGTCGCGCGCTCGACCACGGCCGGGTTTTGCCCATGCTCTTCGGCCAGCGCCAGCAGTCGATAGCTCAGGGCCGCGACCGGGCCCAGCAGGAAGTACCAGAAGATCACCGCGAAAAAGCTCTGATAGGCCTCCCACAACAGATGCCCCTGCACCCGTTCCAGCAGTTGCTCGCCACTGTCGGCGCAGATATCCAGGTCGCGTTTGGCCACATGGGCGGCAGCCTGCAGGTCTTCCCGGCGCCAGGCATCGCGAAACGGCCCCAGGCCGGCCAGCAGATCGCCACGCCCCAGACTGTAAATCACCACCAACAGGTGCACGGGCAACGCCAGCAAGCCATAGGCCACCGGGTCCAGCACCACCAACAGCAACCCCAGCAGCGCCACCGGCAACAACACCAGCACCACCAGTATCAGCCACGGACGGTTGCTCATGCGTGGGCTCACTTCAAGCTTGTTCAGCTCACGCACCCAACCCGCATCACGTTGAACCCGATGGCGCAGGGCCGAGAATTTCTCGATCCAGACCGCTAACAGCAGCACCAGAAAACTCATTGTTGCTCCTCTTCTTCCTGAGCGGCTTTTGCCAGGTCCGCACGATAGCGCGCCCAGTCAAACGCCGGTCCCGGATCAGTCTTGCGCCCGGGTGCAATGTCGCTATGCCCGCAGATACGTTGCGCGGTGATACCCGTGAAGGCGCTTTGCAACTGTCGGGTCAGGGCCGTCAACACTTGATATTGCGCATCGGTAAACGGTAGATCATCCGTGCCTTCAAGCTCGATGCCCACGGAAAAATCGTTACAGGTTTCCCGTCCCTCGAAACACGAAACGCCGGCGTGCCAGGCGCGCTCAAGACAAGAGACAAACTGAGTGACGGTGCCGTCACGTTCAATCAGAAAGTGCGCAGACACCCGCAGGTCGGCGATCCCTGCAAAGTAGGGATGTTCCGTGACATCCAGACGATTCTGGAAAAATTCCTGCACCTTGCCGGTCAGAAACTGCGCGGGCGGCAGACTGATGTTGTGGATCACCAGCAGGGAAATCTCGCCCTCGGGGCGCGCATTGAAGTTGGGCGAAGGGCATAAACGCACACCCTGACACCAACCACTCGCGGGGTCCAACTGCATACAGGCTCCTTCAACGACGACTGTGTTGGCGCCCAGTATGCCGCGATAGACCCTCGGCGCGCGATCACTTGCCGCGATTGAGACGCCGCAGGTTGCCCAACACCGATTCCAGCGCCCGATCGAACAGCAAGGTGTCGTCCAGCGTGCGCACCGCGCCACGCCGAAACTCCAGGGCCAGGCCGGTACGGTTGTGCTCCAGCACTTTCATTCCGGTGCGGTCGACAAAGATGTACTTGCCGGTGGTTTCAATGATCGCCGCCAATTTACAACGCAGGGTGTTTTCCTCGTCTTCCTGAAACTCGACCCAGCACCCCGGGCGCAGTTGATCGACTTGCAGTAGCGCGACATCATCCTCCGGCAAACGCACCGAGGCGGTTTCGACCGGGCCTTCGTCAGCAGTACGAAGCACGATTTCCTCCTGCACTTCCACCATCATCGGCCCCTCGACAGGCGAGCTGTTCTGGCCCGGACGCTCAAACAGTTGAACGTGCAGGGCTTCCAGCTCGCTGAAAAACTCGCTGGTGGCGAACGGGTCGAATGCCGAGCTGTTCAGCCCATCGCGCAACGACTTGAGCAACCCTGGCACCAGCGCCAACAAGCGCAGGCTCGCATCGGGTTCGTCATGGCGCTGAACGCTCCAGATCAACTGCTCCATGGTCTGCACATCGGCGTGCCATTCGGCGGACTGATCACCGTGCTTGAGGCCGGTCAGCAACAGCACTTTGCTCCAGGCCTCCTGAACAAACACCACCACGCTGTGCGGCAAAACCTTGCCCACCAACACCTGATTCAACGCCTGCTCGACGCGCTGACGGGTCAGTTCGGTCCTGGCGCGGCCTTCTTCGGCGTCTCGGGTGCGCTGCTCCAGCAATTCACTGCGACGACGCTCGTCATTGGTGAAGGCGAGGAAATCCGCCAGCAGTTCGGAAAAGATCGCCGGGTCATCGACAAAGTCGTTCAACAAGCGCTGCACCACCTGCTCAATGCGCAGGTACAGACTGTCGCGCTGATGGTCATCGCACTCGCCCCAGCCCATGGCCGCCGCGGCGATTTCGTTGAGCAAGCGCCGGGCGGGATGGCTGCTGCGGCTGAAAAAACTCTTGTCGAGCACCGCAACTTTCAGCATCGGAATCTGCAAGCGGCCGATCAGCGCCTTGAGGGAGTCCGGCAGGTTGCGGTCATCGAGAATGCATTCGAAGAGCATGGCGATCAGGTTGATCACGTCTTCATCAGCCACCCCGACCACCCGCGACCTGCCGCTTTTGACGCTGACCCGGGTCAGCAGCAGTTCGAGCTGGTTACGCAGGTCGAAGTCGTCCTGAACCGCCAGCGCCGGCACGTATTGCTGCAAGTGCGAGAGCAGTCGCAGCAGATCGCGGGTAGAAATGGGCTGGGTCTGGGCACTGACCTCCAGGGTCGGCGCAACGCTGCCGCGCACATGGAGCAGCAACTCCTGCAAGGCGGCGAAAACTTCCTGCACCCCCTCGTCAATCTGTGGATTGCCGCTGCGACTCCCTGCCTCGACAGGGTCGGCGTGAGCACTGGCAGCCGCTCGATCAGTGGCACGTCGCGCCGGGGCGGGCTTGAGGTCCGGCAGCACACCGGTGGCGATCAGCAGTTGATTGGCCTCGGCGTAGAGCTGATCGGCGTTGCTGAGCACATAGCGCTCGAACAGCTTGAGGATGATCAGCTTGACCTTGATCTCCATCCCCAGGTTGCGCCCCGCCTGCAGGAAATACTCGCAGAGCAGCGTCGGCCCCAGGGGGTTGTGCTGTTCGACCAGTTTCTTGCCCAGCAAGGTGCTCAGTCGGGCGGTGAGCTGGTCGAGGGCGAAGCCATCACGGTTCAGCACTTTGCCGACCATGACCTCCACCGCCACATTACGCTCCATGTCGTCATGGGATAGCGACACCGAGGTATCGAAAGCCAATACCCGGGGCAAGGCAGCCTGTGAGGTGTCGCACTGCGTGAGTCTGAGGAAAGCCTCGAGGAACTGCTCGAGAAAACCGCGCTCGATACTTTTGCGCTTGAGGCGCAAATCGCGCATGGCTTCGAAGAAGATGTTTTGCTCGACATCGTTCCGGGCCCGGTCGGCCATTTCGAACAAGGTGTCGTCGGCGTTATCGAACAGCTCCTGCAAACCCTGCTTGAGCTGTTGGGCAGCTTTGTCGCGAACCTGAAGAAGAATCACAGGCAGGCGGGCGAGCAGCGAATGAGTCGCCTGATCGGTAGTCGCCTTGTGCAAAGGCACTACATTCCCGTCGTTGTGCATCCAAGCCTCCTGAAACGGTGATTCTTCGGTTCACGTCAAAGCCATGACGTCAAATGCAAGGCGGATTATCGACAAAAGCCCCCCCTTGTGCCAGCTGACTCTGCGCGTCACCAAGCAATAGACGTTTATGAGTGACCCTTGCTTAGCGCCAATTGCTCGCGCGAATCGACCAAATGCAGGTTTGCGAACGACGGGATGGTTGTTGATGCCTTGGGTTGCCTCGCGCCATGGCCCTATAATCGGGCCACTTTGTTTGTGGAGCCCGTTATGCCGAATCTACGTCTCGCCGATTTGACCGCCGAAATCGAAGCCAACGTGCGCCGTGCGTTGCTCGAGGACATCGGCAGCGGCGACATCACCGCGCAACTGATCCCGGCCGAACGTCTGGCCAAAGCCACCATCATCACCCGCGACGCGGCCGTCATCAGCGGCACTGCATGGGTCGATGCCGTGTTTCGGCAGCTGGATCCGCGGGTCGCCGTGCACTGGCAGGTGAGCGATGGCGAGCGGGTGAAACCCAATCAGGTGCTGTTCCACCTCGAAGGCCCGGCACGCTCGCTGCTCACCGGCGAACGCAGCGCGCTGAACTTCCTGCAACTGCTCTCGGGCGTGGCCACGCGCGCGCAGTACCTGGCGGATTTCGTCGCCCAAACCCAAGTGAAGTTGCTCGATACCCGCAAAACCCTGCCGGGGCTGCGTCTGGCCCAGAAATACGCCGTGACCTGCGGCGGTTGCTACAACCACCGCATCGGCCTGTATGACGCCTTCCTGATCAAGGAAAACCATATCGCCGCCTGCGGTGGCATCCCTGAGGCTATTGCTGCCGCGCACAAGATCGCTCCGGGTAAACCGGTGGAGATCGAAGTGGAGAACCTGGCGGAGCTCAAAGAAGCTCTGGCGGCGGGGGCCGACATCATCATGCTCGATGAACTGAGCCTGGATGACATGCGCGAAGCCGTGCGCCTGAACGCCGGCAAGGCAAAACTGGAGGCCAGCGGCGGCATCAACGAAAGTACGTTGCTGCCGATTGCGCAAACCGGGGTGGATTACATTTCGATTGGTGCGATGACCAAGGATGTGAAGGCGGTGGATCTGTCGATGCGCCTGAGTCTCTGATCACGCCCCTGATAATCAAAAACGCCAGCCTCATGAAGGCTGGCGTTTTTTTCAGACCACCAGATTGTTCATCTCGCAGTACTCTTCCCACTCGACACCCAATACCTCGGCCGCCTCCTTGTGCAGTGCCAGGCGCGCGGCCTCGTACTCTTCGGGGCTTGAGGTGTACTTGAGCGTCAGTTCCCAAGGCTGCAAGCCCTGGGCTTCTGCCTCATCCTCGAATGCCCACTGGATCTGGTCTTTCTGATCGTCGGCAGGCAAGTCCTTGATCTCTTCCAGTAACTGGGGTGCATCCAGTACGTACTTTTTCAGGGCTTCTTCGTGTCTGGCTTCTTGGGTCAATTCTTTAACGGTCATGGCGTTCTCGCTGATCTGGGGAATGGAAGATGGATCTGGATCATCAAGGATCTCTCTGACGCAAAAAAACCGTTTGAAGCCCGGTTTGTCTGGCCTTCAGAACCATTCGGGATCATCTGAAAACTGCTGGGCGATGCTCATGCAGGCAACGAATATAGGACGTTTTGCCGACGATTTACACGGCTCTTTACATCTATCCCGCAAAAAGCTGTGTGCAAGAGATGCTGGAGACCTCGGGGAACATAAATTCAAATCCCAAGTCATAGCGATGTGCCATATCGGCACTTCACAAGGAACCCCAGTGATGCGCAGTTTTTCGAAGCTTTCGTCTACCCGTCTTGCCGCTGCTACCCTGCTGCTCGGCAGCCTGACATTGGCCAGCGCAGCTCAAGCGGCTGTCGAAGTCGCCTCTGACCCTTCGCTGTACTCCGACAAAATCTCCGCTCTCCACAATTCATACGGCAAGGACACGCTCGTCAGAACCAGTGTCAGCATCGATGATCTGGAAAACCTGCAAAAAACCGTGAAGGCCAATGCCAGCGAACTCGAAAGCCAGAAGCGCACTATCAGCGAACAGGCCCGTCAGATCGAAGAACTCAAACGCAACAGTGGTTCCAGCACCAGCTCCAGCAGCAAGGAGATTGATGATCTCAAGCGCACGGTCAATGAACAGGAACGCGACCTGAACACTCTCACCAAACAAGTGGAAGAGCTCAAGCGCAACAGCGGTTCCAGCTCCAGCTCGAACAACAGCGAGATCTCCAGTCTTAAACGGGAAATCAGCGATCAGGATCGCGCGATGGATCAGCTCAAGCGCACCGTCGAGGATCTGAGCAGAAAGGTGAAGTAAGCGGGGGAATGGTGCCCGAGACAGGAATCGA
Organism: Pseudomonas sp. B21-019; assembly: GCF_024749225.1. Taxonomy (NCBI): domain Bacteria; kingdom Pseudomonadati; phylum Pseudomonadota; class Gammaproteobacteria; order Pseudomonadales; family Pseudomonadaceae; genus Pseudomonas; species Pseudomonas sp. B21-019. The sequence goes on along the minus strand of NZ_CP087193.1, from coordinate 860,986 downwards.
ACCTGCGACCTTCGCGTTACGAGTGCGCTGCTCTACCGGCTGAGCTACACGGGCTGTGGGCTAAACCTAGCACCGGTCTCGAGGTACGGCAACTTGCGGCGAGGGAGCTTGCTCCCGCTCGGCTGCGCAGCAGTCGTAAAACAGTGGGGTCGCTTCGCAACCCGGCGGGAGCAAGCTCCCTCGCCACACCAAATTCCACGCTCAGCTTTTTCCTGCACACAGCAAAACGCCCCGAACCAGTCGGGGCGTTTTGCTGTTCAACGGTCAGGCGCGGGGGTAATTAAACGCCCGAAGCCTTGGCCGCTGCTACGTCTTTGATGGACAGCTTGATACGGCCGCGGTTGTCCACGTCCAGTACCAGAACTTCCACTTCCTGGCCTTCTTTCAGGATGTCGGTCACTTTCTCAACGCGAGCGTCGCTCAGCATCGAGATGTGAACCAGACCGTCCTTGCCCGGCAGGATGTTGACGAACGCGCCGAAGTCGACGATGCGCTCAACCTTACCGACGTAGATCTTGCCGATTTCAGCTTCAGCGGTGATGCCCAGAACGCGCTGGCGTGCAGCTTCAGCCGCTTCCTTGGTTTCGCCGAAGATCTTGATCGAGCCGTCGTCTTCGATGTCGATCGAAGCCTTGGTCTCTTCACAGATCGCACGAATGGTCGCGCCGCCTTTACCGATGACATCACGGATTTTGTCGGTGTCGATTTTCATCGCGATCATGGTCGGAGCGTTTTCCGACAGTTCGGTACGCGACTGGCCAATGATCTGGTTCATCTGACCGAGGATGTTCAGGCGCGCTTCCAGGGCTTGGCCCAGAGCGATTTCCATGATTTCTTCGGTGATGCCTTTGATCTTGATGTCCATCTGCAGCGCGGTAACACCTTTGGCGGTACCCGCTACTTTGAAGTCCATGTCGCCCAGGTGGTCTTCGTCACCCAGGATGTCGGTCAGGACGGCGAACTTCTCGCCTTCTTTAACCAGACCCATGGCGATACCGGCAACCGGTGCCTTCATCGGAACGCCGGCGTCCATCAGAGCCAGGGAAGCGCCGCAGACCGAAGCCATGGAGCTCGAACCGTTGGACTCGGTGATTTCCGATACAACACGGATGGTGTACGGGAACACGTCGGCAGCAGGCAGCATGGCCTGAACCGAACGACGGGCCAGACGGCCGTGACCGATTTCGCGACGACCAGCGCCACCCATGCGACCACACTCACCTACCGAGAACGGAGGGAAGTTGTAGTGCAGCATGAACGGGTCTTTTTTCTCGCCTTCCAGGGTGTCCAGCAGCTGTGCGTCACGGGCAGTACCCAGTGTCGCGACGACCAGAGCCTGAGTTTCGCCACGGGTGAACAGAGCCGAACCGTGGGTCTTCGGCAGAACACCCACTTCGATGTTCAGCGGACGTACGGTACGGGTGTCGCGGCCGTCGATACGTGGCTTGCCGTTAACGATGTTTTCGCGAACGGTGCGGTATTCGATTTCGCCGAAAGCAGCTTTGACGTCAGCAGCCGAAGGTTGGCCTTCTTCACCGGACAGCTTGGCAACCACTTGGTCTTTCAGTTCGCCCAAGCGAGCGTAACGGTCGGCCTTGATGGTGATGGTGTAAGCCTGGGAGATCGCTTCGCCGAACTCGGCACGGATAGCGCCCAGCAGAGCAGTGGCTTCTGGCTGTGGAGCCCAGGTCCAGGTCGGCTTGGCAGCTTCAGCGGCCAGTTCTTTAACGGCGTTGATCACCACCTGGAACTCGTCGTGAGCAAACAGTACCGCACCCAGCATCTGGTCTTCGGTCAGCTCTTTGGCTTCCGATTCAACCATCAACACGGCTTCCGAAGTACCGGCAACGACCATGTCCAGGCTCGAAGCTTTCAGTTGTTCGTAAGTCGGGTTCAGCAGGTAACCGGTGCTTTCGTGGAACGCAACGCGGGCAGCGCCGATCGGGCCATCGAAAGGAATGCCGGAGATAGCCAGCGCAGCCGAGGTACCGATCATCGCAGCGATGTCCGGATCGGTCTTCTTGCTGGTGGAAACGACGGTGCAGACAACCTGCACTTCGTTCATGAAACCTTCAGGGAACAGCGGACGGATCGGACGGTCGATCAATCGGGAAGTCAGGGTTTCTTTCTCGGAAGGACGGCCTTCACGCTTGAAGAAACCGCCAGGGATCTTGCCGGCAGCGTAAGTCTTTTCCTGGTAGTGAACAGACAGAGGGAAGAAGCCCTTGCCTGGATCAGCTTGTTTGGCACCGACTACGGTCACCAATACGCTGACGTCGTCGTCAACGGTGACCAATACTGCGCCGGAGGCCTGACGGGCGATACGGCCAGTCTCGAGGGTAACGGTCGACTGACCGAACTGGAATTTTTTGATTACCGGGTTCACGGTGTCCTACCTTCTTTGTGGCTCTTGGGGGAACTGGTTTCTTGCGAAATTCTTGGGCAACGCCGGGAATCGGCCCGACTGTCATTGTCCAGGGTAAAACTATTGTCCAGATAAAACTTGAGGCTGGGAGCCTGCCATGTACCTGCGGGAAACCCGCTGGCACACAGCAAACAACCAACCTCTAGCGCAATCGCTTATTAGCGACGCAGACCCAGGCGAGCGATCAGAGCGCTGTAACGGCTCACGTCCTTGCCTTTCAGGTAGTCCAGCAGCTTACGACGCTGGTTAACCATGCGGATCAGACCACGACGGGAGTGGTGATCTTTACCGTTGGCCTTGAAGTGACCTTGCAGTTTGTTGATGTTGGCGGTCAGCAGTGCAACTTGCACTTCTGGCGAACCAGTGTCACCAACAGCTTGCTGGTAGTCAGCTACGATTTGAGCTTTTTCTTGAACGTCGAGAGCCATGAGGCAATCCTTTTATCAGGAAACTGTTTCAGAAAAACAGTTTCAACAGGCCAGGGACAAATCCCTGTATCTAAAAATGAGTAGTGACCGTGCCTGTTAACAGCCACCCTCGTTCGGTCATTCTGACCGAATCAGTCGACGTGGCGCGATGCGCCCGTCTTCGCTCACTTCACCGATACCGATGAAGCGACCATTGTGATCCTGTACCCGTACCATGCCAAATTTCGGTGCATCCGGGGCACGTACCGGCTGGCCGTTGAGCCAGTAGAACGCGCTCGCTTCCGAGAACTGCAACAGTGGCCAATCCAGCAGGCCGCTGTCCGATGGCATCAGGAAGCGGTCGACTGCTTCGTTGCCGCCTTCGGCATGTACCGCTTCCAGCTCTTCCAGAGTGACGGTCTGTGCAAGCGTGAAAGGCCCGGCCTGGGTACGTCGCAATTCAGCCACGTAAGCGCCACAACCGAGTTGCTCACCGATATCCTCCACCAGGGTACGGATATAGGTGCCTTTGCTGCAATCCACCGCAAGCCGCGCAGTATCACCCTCAAAGGCCAGTAATTCCAAGCGCGCAATAGTAACAGAACGCGGTTCGCGCTCCACTACTTCACCTGCACGGGCCAGCTTGTACAGCGGCTGCCCATCGCGCTTGAGTGCCGAGTACATCGGCGGTATCTGACTGATTTGCCCACGAAATTTCGGCAACACAGCTTCGATATCGGCACGACCAACGGTCACCGGACGTTCCAGCAAAACCTCACCTTCGGCATCCGCCGTGGTGGTGGTCTTGCCCAGTTGCGCCAGGGTTTCATAACCTTTGTCGGAATCGAGCAGGTATTGCGAGAACTTGGTGGCCTCGCCGAAGCACAACGGCAACACGCCAGTGGCCAGCGGATCGAGACTGCCGGTGTGCCCGGCCTTCTCGGCATTGAGCAACCAGCGGACCTTCTGCAACGCCGCGTTGGAAGTGAACCCCAACGGCTTGTCGAGCAGGATGATACCGCTGACGTTACGACGGATACGTTTGACCTGAGCCACCGATTACTCCTTGGCGTCTTCGGGTTCAGCCGCTACCGGGTGCTGATTGTCTTCAGCCACCGCGCGTTCGATCAGGGCCGACAGGTGCGCGCCACGTACGACGCTTTCGTCGTAATGGAAGTGCAACTGAGGAACGCTGCGCAACTTCATCTCGCGAGCCAACTGCATGCGCAGGAAGCCGGCGGCGGAGTTGAGCACCTTGATGCTTTGCGCGATGTCGTCGCGGCTGTCCTGCCCCATCACGGTGATGAAGATCTTGGCGTGACCGACGTCACGGCTGACTTCAACAGCGGTAATGGTGACCAGCCCGACGCGCGGGTCTTTGACTTCACGACGGATCAGCTGTGCCAGCTCACGCTGCATCTGATCGCCGATACGTTGGGTACGGCTATATTCTTTTGCCATGTCTTGTTACCTGTTACTGCCCCACGGTGAAACCCGAAGGGTCTGAAAGCGGCAAACGCCCGGCCTGACAAAAGCCAGACCGGGCGTTGCGTTTAGAGTCCGACTGATGCGCCGCGCAATTGCATGCGGCTGGCCATCACGGCTCTTGAAGTGCGCGAGTTAGAGGCTGCGAGCAACCTGAACCTTCTCGAAGACTTCGATCTTGTCACCGACTTTGACGTCGTTGTAGCTCTTCACGCCGATACCGCATTCCATGCCGGCACGTACTTCGGAAGCGTCATCCTTGAAGCGGCGCAGGGATTCCAGCTCGCCTTCGAAGATAACGATGTCTTCACGCAGTACACGGATTGGACGGTTACGGTGAACAACACCTTCGATAACCATGCAACCGGCGATCGCGCCAAACTTCGGCGAACGGAACACGTCACGCACTTCAGCGGTACCCAGGATGTTCTCGCGAACATCGCTGCCCAGCATACCGGTAAGGGCTTTCTTGACGTCTTCGATGATGTCGTAGATCACGTTGTAGTAACGCATATCCAGACCTTCCTGCTCGACGATCTTGCGAGCGCCGGCATCGGCACGCACGTTGAAGCCGAACAGTACAGCGTTGGAGGCCAGTGCCAGGTTGGCGTCGGATTCGGTGATACCACCGACACCGCCACCGACCACACGCACTTGCACTTCGTCGTTACCCAGGCCATTCAAGGCACCGTTCAACGCTTCCAGCGAACCACGGACGTCGGATTTGAGGACGATGTTGAGCGTCTTCTTCTCTTCCTGACCCATGTTCTCGAAGATGTTTTCAAGCTTGCCGGCGTGAGCACGGGCCAGTTTGACTTCGCGGAACTTGCCTTGACGGAACAGAGCCACTTCACGGGCTTTCTTCTCGTCAGCAACTACGCTCATCTCGTCGCCAGCGTCCGGAGTACCGTCCAGGCCGAGGATCTCGACAGGGATGGAAGGACCGGCTTCCTTGATTGGCTTGCCGTTCTCGTCGAGCATGGCGCGAACGCGGCCATAGTTCGAACCGACCAGCACCATGTCGCCCTGGCGCAGGGTACCGTCTTGAACCAGAACGGTTGCAACCGGGCCACGACCTTTGTCGAGACGCGATTCAACCACAACACCACGACCAGGGGCCGATGGGGTTGCTTTCAGTTCGAGAACTTCAGCTTGCAGCAGAACAGCTTCGAGCAACTCGTCCACGCCGGTACCGACTTTCGCCGAAACCGATACGAACGGGGTGTCGCCGCCCCACTCTTCCGAAGTCACGCCGTGAACCGACAATTCGCTACGGATGCGATCGAGATCGGCGCCCGGCTTGTCGATTTTGTTCACTGCAACAACCAGAGGTACGCCAGCCGCCTGAGCGTGCTGAACAGCTTCAACGGTCTGCGGCATTACGCCGTCGTCCGCTGCAACCACCAGGATCACGATGTCGGTCGCCTTGGCACCACGGGCACGCATGGCGGTAAACGCGGCGTGACCAGGGGTGTCGAGGAAGGTGACCATGCCGCGTTCGGTTTCAACGTGGTACGCACCGATGTGCTGGGTGATACCACCGGCTTCGCCAGCAGCTACCTTGGCGCGACGGATGTAGTCGAGCAGCGAGGTCTTACCGTGGTCAACGTGACCCATTACGGTCACAACCGGTGCACGGGAGAACGTCTCACCTTCAAACTTCAGGGACTCTGCCAGGGAATCTTCCAGGGCGGTGTCGCTGACCAGGGTCACTTTGTGGCCCAGCTCTTCAGCAACCAGTTGGGCAGTTTCCTGATCCAATACCTGGTTGATGGTCGCTGGGGTACCCAGTTTGAACATGAACTTGATGATTTCAGCAGCCTTGACCGACATCTGCTGGGCGAGATCGCCAACAGTGATGGTCTCGCCGATCTTCACTTCGCGCACAACAGGGCCGGTTGGGCTCTGGAAACCGTGGGCGTTGCGTTTCTTCAGCTTGGCCTTGCCGCGACCACCACGACGGAAGCCATCGCTTTCTTCGTCGGTAGTACGTGGCGCAACGCGTGGAGCAGGCGCTTTTTCCTTGACCGAAGCACGATGCGGAGCGTTTTTGCGCTCGCCATCGCCACTGCCACGACGATTGCTATCGTCGGCACGTGGTTTGTCCGGACGACGCTGCTCGTCGCGTTTGCGAGTGTCGGCTGCAGGTGCAGCGGCCACGACCGGGGCGCTTTCACGCACGGGTTCGGCAACTGCAACAGGCGCTGCGACAGCTTCGACAGGAGCGGTTTGCGCAGCAGCAGGCTGGCGACGCGCTTCTTCTTCGGCGCGACGCTTGGCTTCTTCTTCAGCCTTCTGACGTGCAGCATTTTCTACTGCGCGACGTTCTTCCAGTTCGCGTTTGCGCTCGGCTTCGATTTCTTCCGGGCTGCGCTGCACGAAGACTTTCTTCTTGCGTACTTCAACGCTGATGCTTTTGCTGCCAGCAACACGCAGGGTGCTGGTGGTTTTACGCTGCAGCGTGATCTTGCGTGGTTCTTCCACTTTCGCCTTGTGACTGCTTTTCAAGTGAGTCAGCAAAGATTGCTTCTCACTGTCAGTCACATGTTCTTCGGCGGCGGTGTGCGGCAGACCTGCCTCACGCATCTGCTGCAACAGGCGCTCTACCGGTGTTTTGACCTCATCGGCCAGTTGTTTCACCGTGACTTGCGTCATGCACTTCTCTCCTCAGGCCGCGCCTAATTACTCGAACCAGTGGGCTCGGGCGGCCATGATCAACTTGCCGGCACGATCATCGTCAATGCCGTCGATGTCGAGCAGGTCGTCAATAGACTGCTCGGCCAGGTCTTCGCGGGTAATTACGCCGCGCACCGCCAGTTCCATCGCCAAATCCTTGTCCATACCCTCAAGCGAGAGCAGGTCTTCGGCCGGATGGGCGTCTGCCAGCTTTTCCTCAGTAGCGATGGCTTTGGTCAACAAACGATCCTTGGCGCGAGCGCGAAGCTCGTTAACGGTTTCTTCGTCAAAGCCGTCGATGTTGAGCATTTCTTCCAACGGTACGTAGGCAATCTCTTCCAGGCTGGTGAAACCTTCATCTACCAGCACCTGTGCCAGGTCTTCGTCGACTTCCAGCTCGTCGATGAAGTTGCGCAGGATGTCGCCGGTTTCTGCTTGTTGCTTAGCCTGGATGTCCGATTCGGTCATCACGTTCAGGGTCCAGCCAGTCAACTGGCTAGCCAGACGCACGTTCTGACCACCGCGACCGATGGCCTGAGCCAGATTGTCTGCGCCAACGGCGATGTCCATTGCATGGGCATCTTCGTCAACGATAATTGCCGCCACTTCAGCCGGCGACATTGCATTGATCACGAACTGAGCCGGGTTATCGTCCCACAGGACGATGTCCACACGCTCACCGCCCAACTCGCCGGACACTGCCTGGACGCGCGAACCGCGCATACCGATGCAAGCGCCTTGCGGGTCGATGCGTTTGTCCTTGGAGCGGACCGCGATCTTGGCACGCGAACCCGGGTCACGGGACGCAGCCATTACTTCGATAAGGCCTTCAGCGATTTCCGGCACTTCGATGCGGAACAACTCGATCAGCATTTCCGGCGCGGTACGCGACAGGATCAACTGCGGGCCGCGGTTCTCGGTGCGGATTTCCTTGAGCAGCGCACGCAGACGCACGCCAACCCGGAAGGTTTCGCGAGAGATGATGTCTTCACGGGCCAGCAACGCTTCTGCGTTATTGCCCAGGTCGACGATCACGTTGTCGCGGGTGACTTTCTTCACGGTGCCGGAGATGATTTCCCCCAGACGCTCGCGATAGGCATCAACGACTTGAGCACGCTCGGCTTCGCGAACTTTCTGCACGATGACTTGCTTGGCAGTCTGTGCAGCAATGCGGCCGAACTCGATGGATTCGATTTTTTCTTCGACAACGTCACCGACCTTGGCGCCAGGATGCGTTTGCGCAACCTTGCTCGGCCAGGTTTCGATAGCCGGATCGTCCAGATCTGCTTCTTCGACGACCGTCCAGCGACGGAATGTCTCATAAGCACCGGTGTGGCGATTGATTTCCACACGCAGATCGACTTCGTCCTCGAAACGCTTTTTGGTAGCAGTGGCCAGAGCCAGCTCCAGCGCTTCAAAAATTACGTTTGCCGGTACGCCCTTTTCATTGGATACCGACTCAACAACCAGCAGTACTTCTTTGCTCATCGTACGCCTCGCCTTTCGCAAGCCATTGGATCCGCGGGATCCGCGTCTCAGTCAAAACTGGGAATAATGTTGGCCTTGTCGATCATATCGATCGGCAACAGGAACTCATGGTCTTCAACCTGCACCACGACGTCCTGCTCTTCTACACCGCGCAGAAGGCCCTGAAAGTTGCGTCGACCTTCAAAAGGCGAGCGCAGCTTGATCTTCACTTGTTCACCGGCAAATTTTGCAAACTGCTCAAGAGTGAACAGTGGGCGTTCCATGCCAGGCGAGGAAACTTCAAGGGTGTATTCAACGGAGATTGGATCTTCAACATCCAGCACACCGCTGATCTGGCGACTGACGATGGCACAATCGTCCACCAGCACGCCGCCTTCTTTATCGATATAAACGCGCAACATTGAGTGGCGACCTTGAGCCGAAAACTCAATACCCCAGCATTCATAGCCTAGGGCCACGACCACCGGGGCCAGCAAGGCCTGCAACTCTTCTAGCTTGCTCGACACCTGAACCCCCTCGTGCATGTATGTGCATGCTATGCAAAATAAAAAAATGGGCGAAACGCCCATCCTTGAAACGCCGCCGAATAGCGGCGTTGAAAGTGTCCAGCTAACAAAAAGCCCCTGAAAAGGGGCTCCTTAAACTGGTTGCGGGGGCCGGATTTGAACCGACGACCTTCGGGTTATGAGCCCGACGAGCTACCAGACTGCTCCACCCCGCGACAAAGCTGGGGCGGAAGTATACGACCGATCCCTGACAGGGTCAATGTAACCTTCCACCTACAAGAAAGCCCGCAACAGCGGGCTCTCCTGATAATTGGTACCGAGAAGGGGACTCGAACCCCTACACCCTATGGGCACAACCACCTCAAGGTTGCGTGTCTACCAATTCCACCACCTCGGCAATACTACGTTTGAAACTCTTCTTACTTCTGCTCTTGAGCTGGAGGCACGTCAGTCGCTGGAGTAGCCGACTTTTGCTCTTGAAGCACCGGGACATCATCAGAAGCCGGTTTTTGCTTTGGAACTTCCAACACTGCCGGGTTTGGCAAACCTACTTGAGTCAGCTGATGAGCTTTCTCTTTAGCAAAGTAACCTAACCCCAAGCTGGTCATGAAGAAACCGGCGGCAAGTATAGCAGTAAACTTACTAAGAAAGGTAGAGGTACCTTGGCTTCCGAACACAGTATTTGAAGCACCTGCTCCGAAAGATGCACCAGCGTCCGCACCTTTACCCTGCTGCAGCAATACCAGAGCAACTACGCCCAACGCACCCAGCAGATGAAAAACGACTACGACTGTTTCCAGCATTTTTTCAGTTTCCCGCGGCGCGACAAATCGCACCGAACTCATCTGCATTCAGGGAAGCCCCACCAATGAGCCCCCCATCGATATCCGGCATGCCGAACAGTTCGGCCGCATTGGCCGCCTTCACGCTGCCGCCGTATAGAAGCCGCACACCTTGTGCGACTTCAGAATTCTCTGCCGCCAACTGGGCGCGAATGGCTGCGTGCACATCCTGCGCTTGTTGCGGCGAAGCAGTCAGCCCAGTACCAATGGCCCAGACCGGCTCGTAAGCAATTACTGCCTTTGCAAAAGCACCAACACCCAGCTCCTCGATGATGCTGCCCAGCTGACGCCCGACAACCTCAAGAGTTTTTCCAGCCTCGCGCTGCTCGAGGGTTTCCCCTACACACAACACCGGAATCAAGCCACACGCCTGTGCTGCCGCAAATTTGCGATTCAGCGTCCCGTCGAGCTCGCCCATTATCTGGCGGCGCTCGGAGTGCCCGACAAGCACCAGGGAACAACCTGCATCCACTAACTGACTCGGTGAAATCTCACCTGTCAACGCACCCTGCCCGGATTCAATCGCAGAGTTCTGCGCGCCGACCGAAATCGACTTCCCTTGCAAACCATCAATCACTTGATTGATATACAAGCAAGGCGGGAACACCGCGACATCAACACCGCTCGGCAAGGCCAGATGACGAAGGCCGTCGATCAGCTCAGCGACGCTGGCGCGGGTACCGTGCATCTTCCAGTTACCAGCTACCATAGGGCGACGCATGCTGTACCTCGTCGGTCAAAGTGGGCGCAGATGTTACCCAACACAATCATGGCTGGCAAGCCGAAATCAGGCAGAAACTTCAGTTACCAGTTTTGCCAGCTCTTCGGCGTAATCGCGAACCTGCGTTTCGTCCTCGCCTTCGACCATGACACGCACCAGCGGCTCTGTCCCGGACTTGCGCAACAACACGCGCCCGCGGCCCGCCATCGCTTGAGTGACACGATCACTGGCCTCCTTGACAGTCGGATGCTCAAGCGGGCTCACACCACCGCCAAACCGCACATTGATCAACACCTGAGGGCACTTGCGCAACGCCTGACGCGACTGAGCCAGGCCTTCTGCGCGCCGCTTCAGCGCCATCAAGACCTGCAATGCAGCAATGATCGCATCACCGGTAGTGGTGTGACTGAAGCAGACAATGTGCCCCGAGTTTTCACCGCCCACCAGCCAATCGCGCTCCAGCAACTCGGAGATGACGTAACGATCACCAACGTTGGCCCGCACAAAAGGAATCGCCAGATCCGCCAGGGCCAACTCCAGCCCCAGGTTACTCATCAGCGTACCGACCACACCGCCCTGCAACTTGCCACGCTCCTGCAGGTCGCGCGCGATGATGAACAGCAGCTCATCACCATCGACGACAGCGCCGGTGTGATCAACCATCTGCACCCGGTCACCATCACCGTCGAAGGCGATACCCAAATCGGCACATTCGGCCAGTACGGCCGCTTGCAGCGGCGCCATATGGGTCGAACCGCAATTGTCATTGATGTTCAGGCCGTTAGGATTGGCAGAAAGCACAACAACATCAGCCCCCAACTCACGGAAGACGCTAGGCGCCACTTTATAGGTCGCACCATGGGCACAATCGAGCACGATCTTCAGGCCGGCAAAACTGGTGCCGGCCGGAACGCTGCTCTTGCAGAATTCAATATAACGGCCCGAGGCATCGTTGATTCGCGACACCTTGCCGATCTTGCTCGACTCAACCACGGTCATCGGGGTGTCGAGCAGCTCTTCGATCATCAGCTCGACTTCATCCGGGAGCTTGGTGCCCTTACCAGAGAAAAACTTGATGCCGTTGTCGTCATGAGGGTTATGCGAAGCGCTGATCACAATGCCGGCTTCGGCATGAAAGGTCCGCGTCAAATAGGCGATGGCCGGAGTCGGCATTGGCCCCAACAGCATCACATCAGCACCGGCCGAGGTCAGCCCAGCCTCAAGCGCCGATTCGAACATGTAACCGGAGATACGGGTGTCCTTGCCCACGAGCACCTTGCAAGCGCCCATGCTGCGAAATGCCATGCCTGCCGCCCAGCCAAGCTTGAGCATGAAATCAGGAGTGATCGGGTATTGACCGACCCGACCACGAATGCCGTCGGTGCCAAAGTATTTCTTGCTCATAAGTACTCCATCATTCTTATTCGGCTGATTCTACGGCGGCAATCATCCGCACCACGTCGACTGTTTCCGCCACATCATGGACGCGCAATATACGCGCACCTTTGACCGAAGCCAGTGCCGCAAGTGCCAGACCGCCATGCAGACGCTCACCCACCGGACGATTCAACGCCTGCCCGATCATGCTTTTTCGCGACACCCCGACCAACAGGGGCCGCCCCAAGGCATGCAGGGCCTCCATGTGTTTAAACAAGCTTAGGTTGTGCTGCAGGGTTTTCGCGAAGCCGAAGCCCGGATCAAGAATGATCCGCTCAGCAGGGATACCTACCGATGCACACTGAACCATGCGTTCGGCAAGAAACTCGCCGACCTCTTTCGTAACATCCTGGTACTGAGGGTTGTCCTGCATGTCGCCCGGCTCGCCGAGCATATGCATCAGGCACACCGGCAAACCAGTGGCCGCCGCTGCATCCAGAGCACCATCTCGACGCAACGAGCGTACGTCATTGATCAACCCCGCCCCCAGCCTTGCGGTTTCACGCATGACGGCAGGCGTGGAGGTATCGACCGAGATAATCACATCCAGTTCGCGACTGATGCGCTCAACGATAGGCGCTACGCGCTCGAGCTCTTCAAGCGGCGAAACGGCCCTGGCACCGGGCCGGGTCGATTCGCCACCGACGTCGATCAGCGTCGCACCGGCCGCCACCATCGCCTCGGCGTGGCGCAGGGCCGCGTCCAGCTGGCTGTATCGACCGCCATCGGAAAAGGAATCGGGAGTGACATTGAGAATGCCCATGACATGCGTCTGGGCCAAATCAAGAACCCGGTTGCCGCAAGGCAACCGGGTCGAGGACTGAACAGAAGTCATTTCAAACCTTAAACGTCAGCAGCCGGGCCGCCGATAGGTGTTTCCGGACGCCCATCCTGCACCACCGGAGGCGTGCCGGAAGTGTCGTTGCCGCCAGACCAGTCGCGAGGTTCGCGAGGCGTACGACCTGCCATGATGTCATCGATCTGATCGGCATCGATCGTCTCGTACTTCATCAAGGCATCCGCCATCGCATCAAGCTTGTCACGGTTATCCGTGAGGATCTGCTTGGCCGTGCCGTAGCACTGGTCAATGATGCTGCGCACTTCGGAGTCGATCAGCTTGGCCGTCTCGCCAGAGAAACTGGCATGCTGACCACCGCCGCCACGACCAAGGAACACTTCGCCCTCTTCTTCGGCGTACATCAATGGACCGAGTTTTTCCGACAGCCCCCACTTGGTCACCATGTTTCGTGCTATCTGGCTGGCACGCATGATGTCGTTGGACGCACCGGTGGTGACGCCATCGAAGCCCAGGGTCATCTCTTCAGCGATACGACCGCCGTACAGCGAGCAGATCTGGCTGATCAGTGCACGCTTGGACAGGCTGTAGCGATCTTCTTCCGGCAGGAACATGGTCACACCAAGTGCGCGACCGCGCGGAATGATCGACACCTTGTAGACCGGATCATGCTCAGGCACGACGCGACCGACGATAGCGTGGCCAGCTTCGTGATAAGCAGTGTTCTGCTTTTCTTTCTCGGACATGACCATGGATTTGCGCTCGGCACCCATCATGATCTTGTCTTTAGCCAGTTCGAACTCTTTCATTTCGACGATGCGCTTGCCGGCACGAGCTGCAAACAACGAAGCCTCGTTCACCAGGTTGGCCAGGTCAGCACCGGAGAAACCAGGAGTACCACGAGCGATCACGGCCGGAGCGACGTCGTCACCCATCGGCACTTTGCGCATGTGGACTTTGAGAATCTGCTCGCGACCACGGATGTCCGGCAGGCCAACCACGACCTGACGGTCGAAGCGGCCCGGACGCAGCAACGCAGGGTCCAGCACGTCCGGACGGTTGGTCGCGGCGATGACGATGATGCCGTCATTCATTTCGAAGCCGTCCATCTCTACCAGCAACTGGTTGAGGGTCTGCTCGCGCTCATCGTGACCACCACCCATGCCAGCACCACGGTGGCGACCGACGGCGTCGATTTCATCGATGAAGATGATGCATGGCGCATGTTTCTTCGCCTGCTCGAACATGTCACGGACACGGCTGGCACCGACGCCGACGAACATTTCGACGAAATCGGAACCGGAAATAGTAAAGAACGGTACTTTGGCTTCGCCGGCAATCGCCTTGGCCAGCAAGGTTTTACCGGTACCCGGAGGACCAACCATCAGCACGCCGCGAGGAATGCGACCGCCCAGGCGCTGGAACTTGCCCGGATCACGCAGGAACTCAACCAGTTCGCCGACTTCTTCCTTGGCTTCGTCACAACCTGCAACGTCAGCCAGGGTGGTTTTCACCTGATCTTCGGAGAGCAGGCGCGCCTTGCTCTTGCCGAAACTCATCGGCCCACCCTTGCCACCGGCACCGCCCTGCATCTGCCGCATGAAAAACATGAAGACGGCGATGATCACCAGGATCGGGAAGCTTGCGACCAGAAGTTGAGTCCAGATGCTTTGCTGCTCAGGCTGCTTGCCTTCGACCACAACGTGGTTATCCACGAGGTCGCCGATCAGACCGTTGTCCTGGATTGCCGGACGAATGGTCTTGAAGCTGTCGCCATCGTTGCGCTTGCCGGTAATCACGTAGCCATCAACCGCTACGCGCTCGACCTTGCCATCCTTGACCTGCTGGATGAAGTCGGAATAGTTGAGGGTCTGCGGCTCGTTAGGGCTGGAGAAGTTGTTCATCACCGTCACCAGGACAGCCGCGATGATCAACCACAGGATCAGATTCTTTGCCATATCGTTCAATTAACTACCCTCTGAAGCAAGCTCCGCTAATGGCGCGCGCTTCGCATGATATTCACCGGCCTAACTTACTACATTACCTACGGCTCTGGCAGGCGCCGTCTGTAACCCTTTGTGAAACACTTTCTACACGATATTCGCTAATGCACGCGGGGCGAAATATGAAAAACCTATCACCCCGCCAAAAAACCTCGTTTTACTCACTACGCCCGCGGTAACCCCAAGCCAGCATGTATTGCTCGCGGGAACTGTCACGGGAAGAGTCTGGCTTGATCATCTGGATCTTGTCGAATTTCCGACGAGCATCCTTCAGGTAAACATCAAACCCCTCGCCCTGAAAAATCTTGATCACAAAATTGCCACCCGGCTTGAGTATCCGCTCAGCCAAATCAAGCGCCAGCTCGCAAAGAAACATGGCTTTTGGCATGTCCACTTCAGGCGTACCACTCATATTGGGGGCCATATCGGAAATCACAAGGTCCACCTGCGAATTACCCACAGCTTCAAGGATCCGCGTGAGCACTTCGTCCTCGGTGAAGTCCCCCTGAATGAAAGTCACGTCCGGAATGCTGTCCATTTCCAGAATGTCCGAGGCGATCAGACGCCCCTGACCACCAATCAGACGGCTAGTCACCTGCGACCACCCCCCGGGCGCCGCACCCAGGTCGACAACGCTCATGCCGGGACGGATCAGCTTGTATTTCTCCTGGACCTCCAGAAGTTTGTAACTCGCACGCGAGCGGTAGCCATCCTTCTGTGCCTGCTTCACGTAGGGATCGTTGACATGTCTTTTCAGCCAACCAAGGCTTGTCTTGGAACGCGCCATTGGGCACCTCGATGATAAGGGTCGTGATTAATTGGGCGGATCCACGAGCCCTCGGGTAAAATGGCCGCCATTTTACAGAATCCAGACGAAAGGGTCAGATTATGCCGCTCACTCAAGAGCAGAAGAAACAGTACAAGTCCATTGGCCACCATCTGAAACCAGTTTTGATTGTGGCTGACAACGGCTTGACTGAAGGTGTGTTAGCCGAACTTGAACGCGCTTTGGCGGATCACGAGCTGATCAAAATCAAGCTCAACATCCTCGATCGCGAATCGCGCCTGGCAGCCATTGCAGAACTCTGCAAGGCCGGCAAAGCCGATCTGGTTCAGGTCATCGGCAAGATGGCGCTGATTTACCGCAAGAACTTCAGCGTCAACAAGCAGCTTTCGAACGTCCATCGCTTCAAGTGATGACAAGGGTCAAGGGTGTGCTTCGCGCACCCTGACACTCCATCCAGGCACCGGCTGCATGACCAGCACCAGCCCGGAAAAGCCCAGAACAAGATAGCTGAACAACTGCCAATGCAGCGCCTGCGGCCAACCGAAGCGTACTGCGAAATACATCGCGCACCCATACAGCGCCATCAGCAGCAGTTGCCCGCGAATATCCCGCCATAGACTGGCAAGGCCCTCGGCCTGTACCAACACCAAAGCCTGAAAAATCACACTCGCTGTGGCGAATCCCACCATCAGCGTGTTCAGCATGCCTGCAATTTCGTCGATCAGCAGCGGCGCCAGGCCTATTTGCCCCAGCACCGGCAGCAGACCGATGTGCAACAACCACAAGCCGCCAACCCAGAGCATCTGGGTCAGCTGCCAAAGCATGGCGCCTGCACGTAGCGGGCGCCTTCTTTCAGATGTGGCGAACTTCGACAATCTCATACTCGATAACGCCACCCGGCGTTTTGACCGCCACCACATCACCCTCTTCCTTGGCGATCAAGGCACGGGCAAGTGGCGAACCGACGGAGATCTTGCCGAGTTTGAAGTCAGCCTCATCCTCACCCACGATATGGTAAGTGACGCGCTCATCCGTCTCGACGTTGGCGATTTCAACGGTGGTGCCGAAAATCACTTTGCCGGTATGAGGAATGGTCGTGACATCGATGATGACCTGATTCTGAATCCGGCCTTCGATGTCACGAATCCGCGCCTCAACCATCCCCTGCTGCTCGCGAGCAGCGTGGTATTCGGCGTTTTCCTTCAAGTCACCCAACTCGCGGGCCGTACCGATGTCCTGACTGAGTTTCGGACGAACGACCTTGGTCAGATGAGCGTGTTCTTCTTCCAGGGCTTTAGCGCCCTTGACGGTCATTGGGTATTTGATCATGCCTTCAATCCTGCGTGTAGATCCTGCAAGCGGCGCACGGTCTTCTCGGGACCGAACTTCAGCGCTTCGCAGATAGCTTCGCCAGCAGCAATAGTAGTGGTGCAGTAGATCTTGTGCTGCAAGGCATTACGACGAATGGAGTAGGAATCAGCGATCGACTGACGACCTTCAGTGGTGTTGATGATCAGAGTGACCTCGTCATTCTTGATCATGTCGACCACGTGCGGACGACCCTCGGTTACCTTGTTCACACGACGCACTTTCAGGCCTGCGGCTTCGATCAGCTTGGCAGTACCGGCAGTGGCAACCACTTCGAAGCCCAAGTTGATCAGATCACGGGCCACGCCTGCAACCAGTGGCTTGTCATCGTCACGCACGCTGATGAACGCGGTACCGCCGGTCGGCAGCACTTCACTGGCGCCCATCTGGGCTTTGGCAAAGGCTTCGCCGAAGGTGTCGCCCACGCCCATCACTTCACCGGTGGACTTCATCTCTGGGCCCAGGATCGGGTCCACGCCAGGGAATTTGGCGAATGGGAACACCGCCTCTTTCACGCTGTAGAAGTTCGGAATGATTTCTTTGGTGAAACCGATTTCCTTCAGGGTTTTACCGGCCATCACGCGAGCCGCAATCATCGCCAGGGACACACCGATGCACTTGGAGACGAACGGTACGGTACGGGATGCGCGCGGGTTGACTTCGATGACGTAGATGTCTTCGCCTTGCAGCGCCAACTGAACGTTCATCAGGCCGACCACACCCAGTTCCAGGGCCATTTTCTTGACCTGTTCGCGCATCTCGTCCTGGATATGTGCAGGCAGCGAATACGGCGGCAGGGAGCATGCGGAGTCACCAGAGTGAACGCCGGCCTGCTCGATGTGCTGCATGATTGCGCCGATCACCACGTCGGTGCCGTCGCAGACCGCATCCACGTCCATTTCGATCGCGCAGTTGAGGAAGTGGTCCAGCAGCACCGGGCTGTCATTGGACACTTGAACCGCTTCACGCAGGTAGCGCTTGAGTTCTTCTTCTTCGTAAACGATTTCCATCGCACGGCCGCCCAGTACGTAGGACGGACGAACCACCAGCGGGTAACCGATCTTGGCGGCGGCGCGAATCGCTTCGTCTTCGCTGCGCACGGTGGCGTTAGGCGGCTGACGCAGGTTCAGACGCTCAACCATCTGCTGGAAGCGCTCACGGTCTTCGGCGCGGTCGATGGCGTCAGGGCTGGTGCCGATGATCGGCACGCCGGCGGCTTCCAGGGCACGGGCCAGTTTCAGCGGGGTCTGACCGCCGTACTGAACGATCACGCCTTTTGGCTTCTCGACGCGGACGATTTCCAGCACGTCTTCCAGGGTCACTGGTTCGAAGTACAGACGATCGGAGGTGTCGTAGTCGGTGGAAACGGTTTCCGGGTTGCAGTTGACCATGATGGTCTCGTACCCGTCATCGCGCAGGGCCAGTGCTGCGTGTACGCAGCAATAGTCGAACTCGATGCCCTGACCGATGCGGTTTGGACCACCGCCGAGGATCATGATCTTGTCGCGACCCGACGGCGCGGCTTCGCACTCTTCCTCGTAAGTCGAGTAGAGGTACGCGGTGTCGGTGGCGAACTCGGCCGCGCAGGTGTCGACGCGCTTGTAGACCGGGAACACTTCCAGCTTGTGACGATGGGTACGCAGGTTCTTCTCGGTGACGCCCAGCAGCTTGGCCAGACGCTGATCGGAGAAGCCTTTACGCTTGAGGCGGAACATCAGGTCGCGGTCGATAGCGGACAGACCCAGGGTCTTGACCTTCTCTTCTTCCTTGATCAGATCTTCGATCTGCACCAGGAACCACGGGTCGATCATGTTCATGCCGAAGATATCTTCGACCGACAGGCCCGCGCGGAACGCGTCAGCCACGTACCAGATACGCTCGGCACCCGGCACGGTCAGTTCGCGCTTGAGGATGCTCATGCTTTCCGGGTTGCTCAGGTCGAGCTTCTCGTCCAGACCGCAAACACCCACTTCCAGCCCGCGCAGAGCTTTCTGCAGGGATTCCTGGAAGGTCCGGCCGATGGCCATGACTTCACCGACCGACTTCATTTGAGTGGTCAGGCGTGCGTCGGCTTTCGGGAATTTCTCGAAGGCAAAGCGTGGCAGTTTGGTGACGACGTAGTCGATGGACGGTTCGAAGGACGCCGGGGTCTTGCCGCCGGTGATGTCGTTCGACAGTTCGTCGAGGGTGTAACCGACGGCCAGTTTTGCCGCGACCTTGGCGATCGGGAAACCGGTGGCTTTCGACGCCAGGGCCGAGGAACGGGATACCCGCGGGTTCATCTCGATGACCACCATGCGGCCAGTGTTCGGGCAGATGCCGAACTGGACGTTGGAGCCGCCGGTTTCCACGCCGATCTCGCGCAGTACCGCCAGGGAGGCGTTACGCAGGATCTGGTATTCCTTGTCGGTCAGGGTCTGTGCGGGTGCAACCGTGATCGAGTCACCGGTGTGCACGCCCATCGGGTCAAAGTTTTCGATGGAGCAGACAATGATGCAGTTGTCCTTTTTATCGCGGACAACTTCCATCTCGTATTCTTTCCAGCCGATCAGCGATTCGTCGATCAGCAGCTCTTTGGTCGGCGACAGATCCAGACCGCGGGCGCAGATTTCTTCGAATTCTTCACGGTTGTAAGCGATACCGCCACCGGTGCCGCCCATGGTGAAGGACGGACGAATGATGCAAGGGAAGCCCAGACGATCGAGAACCGCGTTGGCCTCTTCCATGCTGTGAGCGATACCCGAACGCGGGCAGTCCAGACCGATGGATTTCATCGCCTTGTCGAAGCGCGAACGGTCTTCGGCCTTGTCGATGGTGTCAGCGTTGGCGCCGATCATCTCTACCCCGAACTTCTCCAGAACACCTTCGCGTTCCAGGTCCAGGGCGCAGTTCAGAGCGGTCTGGCCGCCCATGGTCGGCAGCAGCGCGTCCGGACGCTCTTTCTCGATGATCTTGGCAACGGTCTGCCACTTGATCGGTTCGATGTAGGTGGCGTCGGCCATGGCCGGGTCAGTCATGATGGTCGCCGGGTTGGAGTTCACCAGGATGACGCGGTAACCCTCCTCGCGCAGGGCTTTACAGGCCTGGGCGCCGGAGTAGTCGAATTCGCAGGCCTGGCCGATCACGATCGGGCCAGCGCCGAGAATCAGGATGCTTTTAATGTCTGTACGTTTTGGCATGGGTTGTCACTCAAATCCGCAGGTCAGTCGGCAAGCCGTCTTGTTCAATCTCTGAAGCCTTGAGGGGGCCGCCGGTTTCGGGACCGCCCCCAGGCTTCGCTACATCAGGGCGAGCGATTAGCGTCGCTTGGCCATTTCGTTGATGAAGCGATCAAACAGTGGCGCTACGTCGTTCGGGCCAGGGCTGGCTTCAGGGTGACCCTGGAAGCTGAAGGCGCTCTTGTCGGTACGCTCGATGCCTTGCAGGGTGCCGTCGAACAGCGATTTGTGGATCGCCCGAACGTTGCCTGGCAGGGTCGCTTCGTCTACCGCAAAACCGTGGTTCTGGCTGGTGATCATCACCACACCGCTGTCCAGATCCTGGACCGGGTGGTTGGCACCGTGGTGGCCGTGGCCCATTTTCAGGGTCTTGGCACCGGAGGCCAGAGCCAGCAGTTGGTGGCCGAGGCAGATACCGAATACCGGGATCTCGGTTTCCAGCACGTCTTTAATGGCCTGGATCGCGTAGTCGCATGGCTCAGGGTCACCCGGGCCGTTGGACAGGAACACGCCGTCCGGCTTCAGAGCCAGAACGTCAGCCGCCGGCGTTTGAGCTGGCACCACAGTCACGCGGCAACCGCGCTCGACCAGCATGCGCAGGATGTTCAGCTTGACGCCGTAGTCGTAGGCAACCACGTGGTATGGCAGATCGGAAGCGTCGATGGTCGCGTGGCTGTCGGTCTTCAAGTCCCAGACAGTCGAGCGCCACTCGTACTTCTCTTTGGTGCTGACGACTTTCGCCAGGTCCATGCCTTTGAGGCCAGGGAAGCCCTGGGCAGCGGCGATGGCGGCGGCTTCGGAAATGTTGTCACCGGCCATGATGCAGCCGTTCTGCGCGCCTTTCTCACGCAGGATGCGTGTCAGGCGGCGGGTGTCGATACCAGCGATAGCCACGACGTTGTTGGCTTTCAGGTAGTCGGACAGAGACATCGTGTTGCGCCAGTTGCTCGCAACCAGTGGCAGGTCACGGATGACCAGGCCAGCGGACCAGACGCGATCGGACTCGGCGTCTTCCGGCGTGGTGCCGGTGTTGCCGATGTGCGGGTAAGTCAGGGTAACGATCTGTTGGGCGTAGGAAGGATCGGTAAGGATTTCCTGATAGCCGGTCATTGCGGTGTTGAACACCACCTCACCAACGGTTTGACCGTCGGCTCCAATGGCTTCGCCGCGAAAAATGCTGCCATCAGCAAGGGCGAGTATGGCTGGCTTAGTCAAGAAGACCTCCCGTAAATAAAGCCTGAAAGGGCGATCGCAGGTTGTAAAAAAGCGGAGTGACGTATGGACACGTCACCCCGCTTCTTCATCGAATTATTCTGCGCGCTTTTAGTGGACACACTAAAGCTGTAGCTTACAGAAAAAGGCATTTTTGGTCTACCGCCAATGAGCCCTAAAGGCCGGAGAATGCGACAGGACGTCGCTTGGCGGTTTAAAACCGGGCTCAAAGGCTATGTTTGAACCCGGTTTCGGCTGCATCTTAACGCAGGTCAAGCACGTCTTGCATGTCATAGAGGCCTGGCTCACGACCGTCCAGCCACAAAGCCGCACGTACCGCGCCCTTGGCGAAGGTCATGCGACTGGATGCCTTGTGCGTGATTTCCAGGCGCTCGCCCTCACAGGCAAACAGCACCGTATGATCACCGACCACATCACCACCGCGAACAGTGGCAAAGCCGATCGTTTCACGCTCGCGCGCACCGGTGTGACCTTCACGCCCATAGACCGCAACCTTCTGCAGATCACGATCCAGCGCACTGGCGATTACTTCGCCCATGCGCAGCGCCGTACCTGAAGGGGCATCGATCTTGTGCCGGTGATGAGCCTCGATGATTTCGATATCCGCATCATCACCCAGCACGCGCGCAGCCATGTCGAGCAGCTTCAGCGACAGGTTTACACCGACACTGAAATTGGCCGCGAACACGATAGGAATATCCTTGCCCGCCTCGGCCAGCAACTGCTTCTGCGCTACATCCAATCCGGTCGTGCCAATCACCATGGCTTTGCCCGCCTTGCGGCAGAAAGCCAGGTTTTTCAGCATGACTTCCGGGAGCGTAAAGTCGATCAGCACGTCGAACTCATCAGCCACCGAGTCCAGACTACCGGACAGCGGCACACCAATACGCCCCAACGAGGCCAGCTCACCGGCATCCACGCCAATCAGCGTACTGCCGGGGCGCACGATGGCGGCGGTCAGACCGGTCAGCGGCGCGCGCTGCTGCACCGCCTCGATCAAAATCTTGCCCATGCGGCCGGCGGCACCCATCACAGCTATACGTCGCATGTTCACTCCTTACAAATCGCCGAAGAAGCGCTTCACGCCTTCGAACCAACCAGTGGTTTTCGGCGAATGACTGTTGTCGTCCGCCAAAGAGCTGCGGAACTCTTCCAGCAATTCGCGCTGACGACGACCCAGGTTGACCGGGGTTTCGACAGCCACACGGCACATCAGATCGCCAGCGCCGCCGCCACGAACCGGCGCAACGCCTTTGCCGCGAACACGGAACTGCTTGCCGGTCTGAGTCCCCTCAGGGATCTTCAGCTTGACCCGACCATCGAGGGTTGGAATCTCCAGCTCGCCGCCCAACGCTGCGTCGACAAAGCTGATCGGCACTTCGCAGAACAGGTGTTTGCCGTCACGCTGGAAGATCGCGTGCTCACGCACATTGATCACCACGTACAGGTCGCCGGTCGGACCACCCTGCGCGCCTGCTTCGCCTTCGCCGGACAGACGAATACGGTCACCGGTATCGACACCGGCCGGCACTTTGACGGAAAGCGTCTTGTACTCTTCGACACGACCTTCGCCGTGGCAGGAATCGCACGGATCGGAAATGATCTTGCCCTGGCCATGGCAACGCGGGCAGGTCTGCTGCACCGAGAAGAAGCCTTGCTGCATGCGTACCTGACCGATACCGCCACACGTCGGGCAGGTGACCGGCGAGGAGCCTTTCTTGGCGCCCGAGCCGTCACACGGCTTGCAGTTGACCAGTGTCGGAACACGGATATTCACGGTTGTGCCGCGCACCGCTTCTTCCAGATTCAACTCCAGCGTGTAACGCAGGTCGCTGCCACGCTGAGCGCCGCCACGGGAGCCGCCGCGACCGCCACCGAAGAAGTCACTGAAGACATCGCCAAAGATGTCGGAGAAGTTCTGGCCACCAAAACCGGCACCGCCGCCACCCATGCTCGGGTCGACACCGGCATGACCGTATTGGTCATAGGCCGCGCGCTTGCTGGAATCGGACAGCACTTCGTAGGCCTCGTTGGCCTCCTTGAACATCTCTTCCGACGCTTTGTCATCGGGATTACGGTCCGGGTGGTGCTTCATCGCCAGGCGGCGGTAGGCCTTTTTCAGGTCCGCTTCGCTTGAACCACGCTCAACACCCAATACTTCGTAATAGTCACGCTTTGCCATAAGTCTTTGCACTCTTAAGGACGTTCGACAAACCTCTCCTGAGCCTCGCCGAACTCGTTGAGCCCCAATACAGGCCCGGACCCAACTCACGTCAATTCAACGATCCTGGTCTTTGATTCAATGCGGTACTTTCGGCTCGAAAAGCAGGAGCATTCCCGGCCATACCACCAACATCCGAGCGTTGTCGCATGCTGTAAAAATTCGCTTACTCCAGACACGCCAACGCGGGAGCAAGCTCCCGCGCGGCGACATCCTACCAGTCACCGCCTTAAGGCAGTCAACCGGGCGACCAACAACTTACTTGTGGTCTTTGACTTCTTCGAACTCGGCATCGACGACGTCGTCAGCTTTTTCAGCTTTTTCGTCGTGCGGTGCCGCGCCTTCAGCTGGCTGAGCCTGATCGGCGTACATCTTCTGAGCCACTGGCGCGGAGACCTTGGACAGCTCTTCAACCTTGGCTTCGATAGCAGCCTTGTCGTCGCCCTTAACAGCGGCTTCCAGGGCAACTACTGCCGCTTCGATTGCAGTCTTCTCTTCAGCGCTCACTTTGTCGCCAGCATCAGCGATCATTTTGCGAGTCGAGTGAACCAGTGCGTCGCCCTGGTTACGAGCGCTGGCCAGCTCTTCGAACTTGCGGTCTTCTTCGGCATTCAGTTCAGCGTCGCGAACCATCTGCTGAATTTCGTCCTCGGACAGACCGGAGTTGGCCTTGATCACGATCGACTGAGTCTTGCCGGTAGCCTTGTCTTTGGCGCCTACGTGCAGAATGCCGTTGGCGTCGATATCGAAGGTCACTTCGATTTGTGGCACGCCACGTGGAGCCGGTGGAATCTCGGCCAGGTCGAACTTGCCCAGGGACTTGTTCTGTGCGGCTTGCTTACGCTCACCTTGCAGCACGTGAATGGTCACGGCGCCCTGGTTGTCGTCAGCAGTCGAGAACACTTGCGATTTCTTGGTAGGAATCGTGGTGTTTTTCTCGATCAGCGCGGTCATCACGCCACCCATGGTTTCGATACCCAGGGTCAGCGGGCTGACGTCGAGCAGCAGAACGTCTTTCACGTCGCCGGCCAATACAGCGCCCTGGATCGCAGCACCCATCGCAACAGCTTCGTCCGGGTTAACGTCTTTACGAGCTTCTTTACCAAAGAAGTCGGAAACAGCTTTCTGCACCATTGGCATACGGGTCTGACCGCCGACCAGAATCACGTCGTCAATCTTGCTGACATCGATACCGGCGTCTTTCATCGCGATGCGGCAAGGTTCGATGGTGCGCTGAACCAGGTCTTCCACCAGCGCTTCGAGCTTGGCGCGGGAGATTTTCACGTTCAAGTGCTTAGGACCGGTAGCGTCTGCAGTGATGTACGGCAGGTTCACGTCGGTCGACTGGCTCGAGGACAGTTCGATCTTGGCTTTCTCAGCGGCTTCTTTCAGGCGCTGCATGGCCAGCGGGTCACCCTTGAGGTTCATGCCGCTTTCTTTCTTGAATTCGTCAACGAGGTAGTCGATCAGACGAATGTCAAAGTCTTCACCACCCAGGAAGGTGTCACCGTTGGTGGCCAACACTTCGAACTGGTGCTCGCCATCGACTTCAGCGATCTCGATCACGGAAACGTCGAAAGTACCGCCACCCAGGTCGTAAACGATCACGGTGTGATCGCCTTTCGCCTTGTCCATACCGTAGGCCAGTGCGGCTGCGGTCGGTTCGTTGATGATACGTTTTACGTCCAGGCCCGCGATGCGGCCGGCGTCTTTGGTGGCTTGACGCTGGCTGTCGTTGAAGTAGGCCGGAACGGTGATTACCGCTTCGGTCACAGGCTCGCCGAGGTAGTCTTCGGCGGTCTTCTTCATTTTCTTCAGAATTTCAGCCGAGATTTGTGGCGGCGCCATTTTCTGGCCGTTCACTTCAACCCAAGCGTCGCTGTTGTCAGCTTTGACGATCTTGTAAGGGACCATCTGGATGTCTTTCTGTACGACTTCTTCGTCAAAACGACGACCGATCAGACGCTTCACCGCGTACAGGGTGTTATGCGGATTGGTCACTGCCTGACGTTTGGCCGACTGGCCAACCAGGATTTCGCCATCGTTGGCATAAGCGATGATCGACGGCGTGGTACGCGCGCCTTCAGCGTTTTCAATAACTTTGGCCTTGCCGTTTTCCAGCACGGAGACGCAGGAGTTGGTAGTCCCCAGGTCGATACCGATAATTTTGCCCATGTTCACTCTCCCGAAACTTTGGATTTGGATGCCGCAGTAGTGGTGGCTGACTGCGGTAGCACTTAAACGCTTGACTTCTAAATGGGGGCCTTGCGGCTAATTTCAAGCCTGCTCGTCAATCGAAGGCGAAACCGGTGCAGGTGCCTTGCTGACCACGACCATGGCCGGGCGCAGCAGGCGACCGTGGAGCTGATAGCCCTTCTGAAACACCTTGAGCACGCTGTTTGGCTCGACGTCGGCGCTTTCCTGCATGGCCATCGCCTGATGATGCGAGGCATTGAAAGGTTCGCCTTCAGGATCGATGGCTTCCAGGTGATAGCGCTTCAGGGTGTCCTGGAACATTTTCAGGGTCAGCTCGATCCCTTCGCGCATCGAACGAATGTTTTCGTCGTCAGGGTTGGACAGCTCCAGGCCGCGCTCCAGGCTGTCAATGATCGGCAGCAGGTCGCCTGCGAATTTTTCCAGGGCGAACTTGTGAGCCTTTTCAACGTCCTGATCGGCACGACGGCGGACGTTCTGCAGATCGGCGGCTACACGCAAAGCCTGATCCTGCGCACCAGCCAATTGCTCTTCGAGCACTTGCACACGAGCCGCCAGGTCTTCACCCGAAGCCTCGGGGGCCTGATTGGCGTCTAGATTTTGCGTATCCACTGTCTGTTCGTCAGCCATAGATTTCTCCTTCCAATATCGTCCGCGAGCTCAACTCGCGCTTCTGCCCCGGTATATGGGGCCGCAAAATTCAGCTTCAAGGGCTGTTTGATGATTAACCCTACAAAAAACAACTGCTTTGTCATTCCCAGGCGCGCTAAGGATTTCTTTCAATCAAGCAAATCGAACTAAGAAGGGGCATTGTCAGCCAGAAACAAAACACTGTATAAATAACCAGACCTAAAGCCTGGGAGCGGCCTTTATGCTGGTGCACCTGTCCGTACACAACTACGCCATCGTTGAACATCTCGATCTCGAACTCGATCGCGGGATGAGCGTGATCACAGGGGAAACCGGCGCCGGCAAGTCGATCATGCTCGACGCCCTCGGTCTGACCCTGGGTGATCGCGCCGACAGCGGCGTGGTCCGCCCCGGTGCCGACAAGGCCGACATCCTGGCCACCTTCGACCTGATCGACATCCCTGAAGCCAGTGCCTGGCTGGCCGAGCGCGACCTCGAGAACGATGGCCCGTGCATCCTGCGCCGCGTGATCACCGCTGAAGGGCGTTCGCGCGGCTATATCAATGGCACCCCCTGCCCTCTCGGCGACCTGAAGGCCCTGGGCGAGTTGCTGATCGATATCCACAGCCAGCACGAACACCAATCCCTGCTCAAAACCGATACCCATCGCCGCCTGCTCGACGAGTACGCCGGCGCCACGGACCTTGCCCGCCAGGTGCAACTGGCCGCCCAACGCTGGCGCCAGACCCGCCAGGAGCTGGAGCGCCTCTCCAACTCCGGCGATGAACAGCGCGCTCGCCATCAGTTGCTCAGCTATCAACTCGAAGAACTGGAAAACCTCGGCCTTGGCGAAAGCGAGCTGGAGCAACTGGAGCAGGAACACAAGAACCTGACCAACGCCGAAACCCTGCTGGGCATTTGTCGGCAAGTGGTCGAACAATGCAGCGAAAGTGATTCCGGCAATGTATTGAACGCACTGACCGCCAGCCTCAATCGCCTATCGAGCGTGAACAATTCGATCGGCGCCCTGGGTGAAGCCAGCAACCTGCTGACCAGCGCGCAGATTCAGGTTGAAGAAGCGGTGGGCGAATTGAACCGTTTTCTCGACAATTTCGACGCTGACCCGGCACGCCTTCAATACCTGGAAGAACGCCTCGATGCGATCTACACCCTGGCGCGCAAACACCGCATCCAGCCGACCGAAGTCGCCGAGATGCAACAGAAGCTACTCGACGAAATCGAAACCCTGAATGCCAACGATGAATCCATCGAGCGACTGGGCGATGAGCTGGCCTCCTACGCCCGTCATTATCAGGAGAAGGCTCGGGAATTGAGCGACCTGCGCCATCGAGCGTCGAGCAGCCTGGCCAGCGCCGTGGAACAGGAAATCCAGCGCCTGGGCATGCCCGGCGGCCGCTTCACCATCGAACTGCGGCCCAACAGCAGCGACGAACTACTGCCCAACGGGCTCGAACAAGTAGAGCTGCTGGTGAGCGCCAACCCGGGGCAACCATTGAAAGCCCTGGCAAAAGTGGCGTCGGGTGGCGAGCTGTCGCGTATCAGCCTGGCAATTCAGGTGATCACCGCACAGACCTCCCGCGTACCGACGCTGGTGTTCGACGAAGTGGACGTAGGTATCGGCGGCCCGACCGCCGAGATTGTCGGCCAGTTGCTGCGACGCCTCGGGGAGCGCGGGCAGGTTCTGACCGTGACTCACTTGCCGCAAGTGGCGGCGCAGGGGCATCAACATCTATTTGTGCACAAGGTCCGCGGTGAAGACGCCACGCACACGGCCGTCTCCAAGCTGAGCAAGAATGATCGTGTCGAAGAAGTGGCACGGATGCTGGGCGGCATCGACCTCACCAAGGAGTCCCTGGCTCACGCGAAGAAAATGGTCGTTACCGCAAAAATCTAAGGACGGCAGAAAGCACGAAGGCGACCCTGAGGTCGCCTTCGTTCGTTTCGCGAACCTTGCGTTCGCGCGACATGCTTACTTTTTCTTGCGCACGTACAGTACAAGATTGTGATCGACCATCTCGAAGCCATACTTGTCGACGATTGCTTTCTGCAGCCGCTCGATTTCTTCGTCGAAGAATTCGATCACTTCACTGGTCTCGACGTTGACCATATGGTCGTGATGCTTGCCGTCGTCCAGTTCGAAGACCGCATGGCCTCCGTCGAAGTTGTGCCGCACCACAAGGCCAGCTGCCTCGAACTGGGTCAGAACACGGTAAACCGTGGCCAGACCGACGTCCTCACCAGCCTCCATCAGTGCCTTGTAGACGTCCTCGGCACTCATGTGGCGTTGCTCGGCGGAATCGAGCATTTGCAGAATTTTGACCCGTGGAAGGGTCACTTTGAGGCCGGCTTTGCGTAGTTCGCTATTTTCAACCATGGTCAGCTTTCTCGCGATGCTGCTTCGCAGCTTCTCTTAATGCGGGTATGATCGGCGTTTACGTTGTCCCAGCCAAGATAGTGGAAGTCGCCCACCGATGCAAAACACCAAGCTCTTGCTAACCAGTTTCACCTTTGTGGGACTGCTCGCACTCGCCGGTTGTTCATTCCCCGGGGTTTACAAAATCGACATCCAGCAGGGCAATGTCGTCACGCAGGACATGATAGACCAGTTACGCCCGGGAATGACCCGTCGGCAAGTACGGTTTATCATGGGCAACCCTCTGTTGACTGACACGTTCCACGCCGATCGCTGGGATTACTTGTATAGCCTGCAACCGGGTGGCGGTGAACGCCAACAGGAACGCATCAGCGTTATCTTCAACCCGAATGACCAACTTGTCAGCCTCTCTGGCGATTTCATGCCAGGCGTGAGCCGCGACGAGGCCATTCTCGGCAAGGACAGCGGCACTACCGTGACCGCGCCGGCAGGAAACGCCGAGAAGCCGAAGCCAGAAAAACCGGTCAAGCCAGGCTCGTTGCTGGACCAGATCCAGAAGGACGTGGACAACGTAGAAACTGTCCCTGTCCCGACTCCAGAACCGCTGGAAACCTCGCCGCAATAATTTGCGACGCAATAAAAAACCCGGCATGTCCGGGTTTTTTATTGTCTGGTGTTTAATCGAATCACTGATTCCGGGCTTTGGCCTCGGCCGCTTTGGCTGCACGTAACCGCCGAACTTCTTTTGGATCGGCGAGCAACGGCCGGTAAACCTCGATGCGATCCCCTTCCTGAACCTGGCGAGTGGCCGGATCAGCGATCACCTTGCCAAAGATCCCGACCGGACAACTGGCCAGATCCAGCTCCGGGAATTCGCTATTCAGGCCCGATTTGAACAACGCATCCCGCACCGTCGCGCCCACCGACACCGTTACACTCAGCAGCACCTGACGATCAACGGCGGCATACACCACCTCGACCTTGATCACGGCCTCAACCATGCATTTGCTTCGCGCGCTGGCAGAACGCGTCCATCAACGTATTCGCCGCCTGATTAAACAAAGGCCCCAACGTCGCACGCACCAGCGGCCCGGAGTAGTCGAACGACAGGTCCAGACTGATCTTGCAGGCCTTCTCGCCCAACGGTTTAAACACCCAGACGCCGTGCAACTGGCTGAACGGACCTTCCTCGAGGTTCATTTCGATCGAACGCCCGGGCACCAGGGTATTACGCGTTACGAAATGCTGACTAAGCCCACCCTTGGCCACGCCGACGCTGGCGCGCATGAACTCAGGGGAGCTTTCCAGAATTTCGGTCGATGAGCACCACGGCAGGAATTCCGGATAGCGGGCCACGTCGTTGACCAGGTCGTAAAGCGCTTGCGCCGGATACGGCAGCAGGGCCGAACGTTGAATATGTGTCGTCATGTCAGCGTTACTTCCACAGCTGGGCGGCAAACACTACAAGAATGCCGATGGGCGCCACATAGCGCATCAAAAACAGGGACAGGGCGAACATTACCGGGCTACGGATCGACAACTCGTCGCGCACCGCTTCACGCCCCATCACCCAGCCCGCAAACACCACGAAACACAAACCACCGAGTGGCAGCATGATCCGTGAGGTGAAGAAGTCGATCACACCAAAGAAGTCCAGGCCACCGGCGGCTCCCCATTGGTAGAGATGGAACATCCCGCCTTCGTTCACGAAAAACTTGGCTTGCTTCCAGATATTGAAAGAAAACACGGTACCCAGGCCGACGAACCAGCAGGTGAATGCCAGCCAGAAGGTGACCCAGGCGCGGCTGATTTTCGTGCGCTCAACCAGGTAAGCCACCATCGGTTCGAGCAGGGAAATCGCCGAACTCCAGGCCGCAATCGCCACCAGTACGAAGAACACTACGCCCATCAACTGGCCGAACGCTACGTTACCGAAGGCAAATGGCAGGCTGACGAACATCAGGCCGGGGCCTTCGCTCGGGTTCAGGCCAGCAGCGAACACAATCGGAAACAATGCCAGACCGGCCAACAGCGAAACGAAGGTATCGAGCAACGCCACACCGACGACGGTTCCGGAAATCGACGAGTGCTTCGGCATGTAGGCGCCGTAGATCATGATCGAGCCGACACCCACGCTCAGAGAGAAGAACGCGTGCCCCATGGCCGGCAGCAAGCCATCAAGCACCTTGTCCGGGTGGAAGTCGAACATGAAATGCACGCCCTCCATGAAGTGGCCGGTGGTCATGCTGTAACCCAGCAGGACAATCACCATCACGAACAGCAACGGCATCATGATCCGCAGGCTGCGCTCCAACCCGGCGACCACACCCTTGGCGATCACCACTGCCGACAACAGCATGAAAATCGTGTGCCAAAGTGTCAGGCGCCATGGGTCAGCGATCACATTACCGAAGTATGCGCCGACCTGATCAGCCGTCACGCCCCGAAAGTCGCCACGGCCCATGTCGATGATGTAATCCAGCGACCAACCGCCAACCACACTATAGAAAGACAGAATCAGCAACGCCGTGATCATCCCGGCAAAGGCGCCCCAGGACCACTTCGCCGAATGCCCTGCGTCCAGCGCCAGGACCTTCAAGGCATTGGCCGGGCTCTGCCGCGCGCGCCGGCCGATCAGGGTTTCGGCCAGCATGACGGGCATACCGATCAGCGCGATACAGGCCAGGAACATCAGCACGAAGGCCCCGCCGCCATAGACGCCAACCATATAAGGGAATTTCCAGATACTCCCCAAACCCACGGCCGAACCGGTCGCGGCGAGTATGAAGACCCAGCGGCTAGCCCAACTGCCGTGGACAGAAACCTTGTCTGTCGACATCGTTATCACGCCCAAGCGTTCAAAAAAGAGGCCGCATTGTCCGGGATTCAATCAACCTGCTCAAGCACGTAGCGTCACCGTAGCCGACTCGCGCGCAACTCCCTATAATGCCGCCCCTATGGCTAAACAGAAGAAACACCCAACAGGGACCATCGCGCAAAATAAAAAGGCGCGACACGATTACTTCATCGAACATCGGTTCGAGGCTGGTCTGGTCCTGGCCGGCTGGGAAGTAAAAAGTCTGCGGGCAAGCAAGCTGCAACTGGTTGACAGTTACGTACTGCTCAAAGATGGCGAAGCCTGGCTGCTCGGCAGCCACATTACGCCTCTGACGACGGCCAGCACCCACGTTATCGCTGATCCGACCCGCACCCGAAAATTGCTGCTCAATCGGCGCGAGCTGGAGAAGCTGGCCGCTGCCGTGCAGCAAAAAGGTTACGCCTGCGTATGCCTGTCCTGGTACTGGAGCAAGCACATGGTCAAGTGCGAGATTGCTCTGGGCAAGGGCAAGAAGGAGTACGACAAGCGCGATACCGAACGCGAACGCGACGCCGGTCGTGAATTGCAGCGTGCGGTGCGGAACAAGGGCAAGGAAGATTAATTTTCCTGCTTGAGTTTTGTGGTGCTTGCGAAAAGATCGCAGCCTGCGGCAGCTCCTACAGTGATCGCTGTGCCCGATTCATCGGATGCACGCAAATCCGTAGGAGCTGCCGAAGGCTGCGATCTTTTGCGTTAAAGAACGATCACATCCCCTTGCGCCGCTCCGCCCGAGCCATGCGCTGCACTTCCTGACGCACCTCTTCCAGCACTTCCTGCACATACAAAATGTGCCGACTGGACACTTCTCGTGCCTCTTCCGCCCGCCCCTCAATAATCGCCTGGTACAACTCTCGGTGCTGCGCAATCAGCATGTCACGGGTTTCGACGCGCTGTTTGTACATGCCGCCAATGTTGGTCACCACATTGCGCTTGAGCAGGTCGAACAGTCCGCGAATGGTGTGCAGCAACACTGCGTTATGACTGGCCTCGGCGATCGCCAAGTGAAAATTTGCATCCGCCGCGCCCTCTTCCGCCCGGCTCACTTCGTCGTGGCGCGAATAGCAGTCCTGCAACTCGTCGAACGCTGCCGTCAGCCGCTCGCGATCGACGTCGGTGGCGCGCAATGCTGCGTAGTAAGCACAGGACGCTTCCAGGGTATGGCGAAACTCCAGCAAATCGCGCTGGGCCTCGGGGTTGCTTTCCAGCAGATGCAGCAGTGGATCGCTGAACGTCGAGCCCAAGGATTCCACCACATAATTGCCGCCGCCCTGACGACTGACCAGCAGCCCTTTGGCCACCAGTTTCTGAATCGCCTCACGCAACGAAGGGCGTGACACGCCGAACTGCTCGGCCAACGCACGTTCTGCCGGCAGGCGCTCACCAGCCTTCAAGGTGCCCTCGAGAATCATCCCCTCGAGTTGCTCGACAATATCGTCAGACAAACGGCGTTGCCGAATCTGATCAAACCCCATCACTCAATTCTCCACGATCCCGGCGGCTCGCCGGGCTCTCTATTCTGGCCTATCGGCGCTGCGCCAGCACCTACCAGACGACGCTTGATCGAACAGATCAGATGCGTTTTGCACTGCTCATTCGACAAAAGTTTTAGGGCGGCAAATTGACACACCGCCTCCAAGGCTTTTACCCTAGCCAACAGCGATTGTAAATTGGTCTTACCAATTAACCAAGAACGCTGACCAGTGCCTGACCAACAACAATTAGGGGCCACCCCATATGCAAACCTGGCAACAGCTCTACAGCCCGCTCGGCAGTCTCGGCGTGTCCGCACTCGCGGCCGTCATTCCCATCGTATTTTTCTTCCTGGCCTTGGCCGTGTTCCGCCTCAAAGGCCATGTGGCCGGCAGCATCACCCTGGCGTTGTCCATTGCCGTGGCAATCTTCGCTTTCCAGATGCCGGTCGATATGGCTTTCGCCGCTGCTGGATATGGCTTTGCCTACGGGCTGTGGCCGATTGCGTGGATCATCGTGGCAGCGGTGTTCCTCTACAAACTGACGGTCAAGAGTGGCCAGTTCGAAGTGATCCGCAGCTCGGTGCTGTCGATCACCGACGACCAGCGCCTGCAAGTGCTGCTGATCGGCTTCTGCTTCGGCGCGTTCCTGGAAGGTGCCGCCGGTTTCGGTGCACCGGTAGCGATTACCGCCGCACTGCTGGTAGGGCTGGGCTTCAACCCGCTGTACGCCGCCGGCCTGTGCCTGATCGCCAACACCGCGCCGGTGGCCTTCGGCGCCTTGGGGATTCCGATCATCGTCGCCGGGCAAGTCACCGGCATCGACGCCTTCAAGATCGGCGCCATGACCGGTCGCCAGCTGCCGTTGCTGTCGCTGTTCGTGCCGTTCTGGCTGGTGTTCATGATGGACGGCCTGCGCGGCGTTCGGGAAACCTGGCCAGCTGCGTTGGTGGCCGGCTTGAGTTTTGCCATCACCCAATACTTCACCTCGAACTTCATTGGCCCGGAACTGCCGGACATCACCTCGGCGCTGGTCAGCCTGATTTCCCTGACACTGTTCCTGAAAATTTGGCAGCCAAAACGCGCTGCGGGCGCGCACATCGTCGGCGCAGTCTCGGCTTCCGTGGTGGCCAGCACCGGTGGTTTCGGCCAACCGCGCACCACCGAGGCTTCGCCTTACAGCCTGGGGGAAATTTTCAAAGCCTGGTCGCCGTTCCTGATCCTCACCGTATTGGTGACTATCTGGACGCTGAAACCGTTCAAGGCGATGTTTGCCGCCGGCGGCTCGATGTATGGCTGGGTGTTCAACTTCGCGATCCCGCACCTGGATCAAATGGTGATCAAGGTTGCGCCGATCGTAACCAACCCGACAGCGATTCCGGCGGTGTTCAAACTCGATCCGGTTTCCGCGACCGGCACGGCGATTTTCTTCTCCGCGCTAATCTCGATGCTGGTGCTGAAGGTCAACATTAAAACTGGTCTGACCACTTTAAAAGAGACGTTCTACGAACTGCGCTGGCCGATTTTGTCTATCGGCATGGTGCTGGCCTTCGCCTTCGTCACCAACTACTCAGGCATGTCGTCGACCATGGCTCTGGTATTGGCAGGCACCGGCGTGGCGTTCCCGTTCTTCTCGCCATTCCTCGGCTGGCTCGGTGTGTTCCTGACCGGCTCCGATACCTCGTCCAACGCGCTGTTCAGTTCGCTGCAAGCGACCACCGCGCACCAGATCGGCGTCAACGACACCTTGCTGGTGGCGGCGAACACCAGCGGCGGGGTGACCGGCAAAATGATCTCGCCGCAATCGATCGCCGTGGCCTGCGCCGCGACCGGGCTGGTGGGCAAAGAATCAGATCTGTTCCGCTTCACCCTCAAGCACAGCCTATTCTTTGCAACGATCGTCGGCCTGATCACCTTGGCCCAGGCTTACTGGTTCACCGGCATGCTGGTGCACTAAGCACTACACGCCACACGGAAAAAACCGACGCTGGGTTACGCCCCCGGCGTCAGCTATTCACAACCGGGTCTGCAAGGCTGCTGAAAGCTTCTCTCTCTATATTCAGCAGCCTCAGCGGACGGATAACCGGGACCACCCGGAGACACGCCTGATGAGCGAGCTTTTTTACAACGCTGTGCCGAACGCGACCCGCGTCGCCCCGCCACTGCCTGAACCTCGGCAATACCCCAGCGAAAAACCGTCACGGGTGTACCTGTTCGGGACCTGCGTGGTGGATCTGTTCTACCCCGAAGCCGGGATGGACGCGATCCACCTGCTGGAACGCGAGGGCATTCGTGTCGAATACCCGCAAGGGCAAAGCTGCTGCGGGCAACCGGCCTACACCTCGGGTTACACCGAACAGGCCCGGACCGTGGCGCGCTCGCAACTGGCGTTGTTTGCCGGGGATTATCCGGTGGTGGTGCCGTCGGGTTCTTGCGCGGGCATGTTGCGCGAACACTATGCCGACCTGTTCAAGGACGAACCGCAAACGCTGAAACAGGTTCAGGCCCTCGCGGCACGGACTTACGAACTTGCCGAGTTCTTGCTGTTTGTCTGCAAGGTGCAGCTCAAGGACAGCGGCGAACCGGTGAAAGTGGCGTTGCACACGTCGTGCTCGGCACGCCGTGAAATGAACACCCACCTGCATGGCCGTGAGTTGTTGGCGCAGCTGAGCAACGTGGAGCGAGTCGACCACAGCCACGAAAGTGAATGCTGTGGCTTTGGTGGGACTTTCAGCGTCCGTATGCCGGATATTTCCGGTGCGATGGTGGCTGACAAGACCCGTGCGTTGAAGGAATCCGGCGCGCACAAGGTACTCAGTGCCGATTGCGGTTGCCTGATGAACATCAACGGCTCGCTGGAGAAACAACAGGAAGCGTTGCGCGGTCAGCATCTGGCCAGCTTCCTTTGGTTGCGTACCGGAGGTGCCCGATGAGCAGCTCCACGATTATTCCTACGGTCGCCGTAGAAGAAGATTTTCGCAGCCGGGCTCACAAGGCTTTGGCTGACACGCAATTGCGAAACAACTTTCGCAGCGCGATGGATTCACTGATGAACAAACGGGCAGCGTCCTTCAGCGATGCCCATGAAAGAGAACATTTGCGAGCGCTGGGCAATGCGGTCCGCGCCCGTGCATTATCCAAGCTGCCCGACCTGCTCGAGCAGCTTGAACAGAACCTGACCCGCAACGGTGTGACAGTGCATTGGGCGGAAACGGTGGACGAAGCCAATGGCATCGTCTTGTCGATCATCCGCGCTCACGAGGGGCGGCAAGTGATCAAGGGCAAATCGATGGTCAGCGAAGAGATGGAGATGAACCATGTCCTCGAAGCTCAAGGCATTGAATGCCTGGAGTCGGACATGGGCGAATACATCGTCCAGCTCGACCACGAGAAGCCTTCACACATCATTATGCCGGCGATCCACAAGAATGCCGGTCAGGTCGCGTCCTTGTTCCACGACAAACTTGGCGTGGAGTACACCAAGGACGTTGACCAACTCATTCAGATCGGTCGCAAAGTCTTGCGGCAGAAATTTTTCGAAGCCGACATTGGCGTCTCCGGCGTCAACTTCGCCGTGGCCGAAACCGGCACCTTGCTGCTGGTGGAAAACGAAGGCAACGGACGGATGACCACCACGGTGCCGCCAGTGCACATCGCCGTCACCGGCATCGAAAAAGTCGTGGAAAACCTGCGCGACGTGGTGCCGCTCCTGTCGCTGCTGACCCGCTCGGCCCTGGGCATCCCGATCACCACCTACGTCAACATGATCTCCGGCCCGCGCAAGGAACATGAACTCGACGGCCCACAGGAAGTGCACCTGGTGCTGCTGGACAACGGTCGCAGCCAGGCATTTGCCGACAGCGAACTGCGCCAGACCCTGAACTGCATCCGCTGCGGTGCCTGTATGAATCATTGCCCGGTCTACACCCGAATCGGCGGCCATGCCTACGGCGAGGTTTACCCCGGGCCTATCGGAAAAATCATCACCCCGCACATGGTCGGCCTGGCGAAAGTCCCCGACCACCCAAGTGCCTCGTCGTTATGCGGCGCCTGCGGTGAAGTCTGCCCGGTAAAAATTCCGATTCCTGCATTGCTGCGTCGCCTGCGGGAAGAAAACGTCAAAGCGCCGGACAGCCCACATCAAGTGATGCGCGGTCAGGGCAGCAAGTATTCGCGCAAAGAGCGATTTATCTGGAACGCCTGGGCCAGGCTCAACAGTTCGCCAACGCTTTATCGCCTGTTCGGCTTCTTCGCCACTCGCCTGCGAGCGCTGACGCCGAGCAACGTCGGCCCATGGACCCAGAACCATAGCGCACCGAAACCCGCGGCCCGCTCACTGCATGACATGGCCCGCGAGCATCTGGCCAAACAAGGGGACCGTTGATGAGCGCCAAACAAAATATCCTCGCCAAATTGCGCAACAGTCTGACGGGCACCACGCCGGTGGCTGACAACTTCGATGTCGAACTGGTGACCGAGCCCTACACCTACACGCCGGAACAACGCATTTCGCAACTGCGCAAACTGATGGAAGCGGTGCACACCGAAATTCATCTGACGTCCAGGGAAGGCTGGCCCGAATTGCTCGCGCAACTGCTGCGGGACCGCCAGTTGCCGAGCCTGCTGATTGCGCCGACGACGCCCCACGGGCAACGCATCACCGAGCATTGGGCGAAAAATCCTGGCCTGCCAGCGCTCAAAGCCTACAACCGCCCGGTCGAGGAATGGAAAGCCGAGTTGTTCAACGACACCCCGGCCAGCCTGACCACCACCCTCGGCGCGATCGCCGCGACCGGTAGCCTGATTCTCTGGCCGACGCGGGAAGAACCGCGCTTGATGAGCCTGGTGCCGCCGGTGCATTTCGCCCTGCTCAAGGCCAGTGAGATCCGCGACAACTTCTATCAGGTGCAGCAGGAATTCGAATGGGCCCAAGGCATGCCGACCAACGCCTTGCTGGTGTCCGGCCCGTCGAAGACTGCCGATATCGAGCAGGTGCTGGCTTACGGAGCCCACGGGCCGAAAGACTTGGTGGTTCTGATCCTGGAGGACCAATGAGTCTACCGACGGCTTTTCTGCGCGATGCGCAGCAACTGATTCCTGAAGCACGACGTTTCGACGATCCGCTGTCGACCCTGGCCTTCGGCACCGACGCCAGTTTCTACCGGCTGATTCCAAAACTGGTGATCCGCGTCGAGTCCGAAGACGAAGTAGTGGCGCTGCTCAAACTGGCGCAACGGGACCACGTCCCGGTGACCTTCCGCGCCGCTGGCACCAGCCTGTCCGGCCAGGCCATCAGCGATTCGGTGCTGATTGTGCTGGGGGATAACTGGAACGGTCGCGAGATCCGTGGCCAGGGCACGCAAATCCGTCTGCAACCGGGCGTGATCGGCGCCCAGGCCAATGCGTGGCTGGCACCGTTCGGACGCAAGATCGGTCCGGATCCGGCGTCGATCAATGCCTGCAAAATCGGCGGCATCGTCGCCAACAATGCCAGCGGCATGTGCTGCGGCACAGCGCAAAATACCTATCACACCCTGGCCGGCATTCGTCTGGTGTTGGCCGATGGCAGCCGTCTCGATACCGAAGACGCCAGCAGTGTTGCGGCGTTCCGAAAGAGCCACGCCGAACTGCTGGAGCGTCTGGCGACGTTGGGCCGCGAGACCCGCGCCAATGCCGAACTGGCTGCGAAAATTCGCCACAAATACCGTCTGAAAAATACCACCGGGCTGTCACTCAATGCCCTGGTGGACTTCGACGAGCCTGTGGATATCTTGAGCCACTTGCTGGTGGGTTCCGAAGGCACGCTGGGGTTCATCAGCGCGGTGACCTACGACACGGTGATCGATCACCCGAACAAGGCGTCGGCGCTGATTGTGTTCCCGGACGTGGAAACCTGCTGCAACGCCGTCACCGTCCTGAAAAGCCAACCGGTGTCGGCCGTGGAACTGCTGGACCGTCGCAGCCTGCGCTCAGTGCAGGACAAACCCGGCATGCCGGCTTTCGTACAACAACTGTCGGCTAACGCCTGCGCCCTGTTGATCGAATCCCGCGCCGCCTCTTCCACTTTGCTGCAGGAACAACTGGCACAGATCATGGCGTCGTTGACCGGCTTCCCGGTAGAGAAACAAGTCGACTTCACCGAAGACCCTGTGGAAAACGCCCGGCTCTGGGCGATCCGCAAGGACACCTTCCCCGCCGTCGGCGCGGTACGCAAAACCGGCACCACGGTGATCATCGAAGACGTGACCTTCCCGGTGGAACAACTGGCCATCGGCGTGAATCGCCTGATCGAGCTGTTCGACAAACATCACTACGACGAAGCGATCCTTTTCGGACACGCCCTGGAAGGCAATCTGCACTTCGTCTTCACCCAAGGCTTCAACAGCGCGGAAGAAGTCGCACGCTACCAGGCGTTCATGGACGACGTAGCACAGTTGGTGGCCGTGGAATTCGGCGGTTCGCTGAAAGCCGAACACGGCACTGGTCGCAACATGGCGCCCTTCGTCGAACTGGAATGGGGCAGCGACGCCTACCAGTTGATGTGGCAGCTCAAACGCCTGCTCGACCCCAACGGCATCCTCAACCCGGACGTAGTGCTCAGCGACGATCCACAGATCCACCTCAAACATCTGAAACCGCTGCCCGCCGCCGATGAGATTGTGGATAAGTGCATCGAATGCGGTTTCTGCGAACCAGTGTGCCCGTCGAAAGGCCTGACGCTGAGCCCACGCCAGCGCATCGTGATCTGGCGTGACATCCAGGCGAAGAAACGCTCCGGCATGGACACCGCCGAACTGGAACAGGCCTACGAATATCAGGGCATCGATACCTGCGCCGCTACAGGCCTGTGTGCACAACGTTGCCCTGTAGGCATCAACACCGGCGAGCTGGTGAAAAAGCTCCGTAGCCGTAACGCGAGCCATACGAAAACCGCCAACTGGATTGAAGGCAATTTCGCCACTGCGTTACAAGGCGCGCGCTTCACCTTGCACGTCGCCAACGGTGCACGAATGCTGCTGGGGGCATCACGTTTGGCGAAGCTTTCGGCAACATTGACCCGCTTGTCCAAAGGCCAGGTTCCGCAATGGACCAACGCCATGCCACAACCGGAAAAGGCCATTCGCTTCAGCCCGAGCGTGTCGGACGAACGCCCTCGGGTGGTGTACCTCGCGGCCTGCGTGTCGCGGGTCATGGGCCCGACGGCAGGTGATAAAGAGCAAATGTCGCTGTACGACAAAACCCGTGGCCTGCTGGAAAAGGCTGGTTACCAGGTAGTTTTTCCAGACAATCAGGACAACCTCTGCTGTGGTCAGCCATTCGCGTCCAAGGGCTATGCCGAACAGGCCGAACACAAACGTCAGGAGCTGATCGGCGCACTACTGCATGCCAGCCGCGGCGGGCTCGACCCGATCTACTGCGACACCAGCCCCTGCACGCTGAGGCTGGTTCAGGACCTGGGCGACGTACGACTGGACCTGTACGACCCGGTGCGTTTCATTCGTACGCATTTGATGGACCGACTGGACTTCACCCCGCAGGAAGCACCGATCGCGGTACACGTCACGTGCAGCACGCAACATCTTGGCGAAAGCCAAGCGTTGATCGATCTGGCGCGTAAGTGCAGTAACAACGTAGTCATTCCGGAAGGCATTCACTGCTGTGGTTTTGCTGGCGACAAAGGCTTCACCACGCCGGAATTGAACGCGCATTCGTTACGCACGCTGAAAGACGCGGTACAGCAATGCAGCGAAGGGATTTCCACCAGCCGCACCTGTGAAATTGGTCTGACACGACACGGTGGAATTGACTACCACGGGCTGGTCTATCTGGTGGATCGGGTGACCCGGGCTAGAGCGGTCTGACACCGAAGCACAAAAAGAAGGGGCATTAACGCATAATGCACAAACCCGCTCCCACAGGGATTGTGCGTTAGGCGTTATTGCCCCTTTTTCGCACCCTCCTCCCGGAAAATCTTTCACTCCCTCGCAAGCGAAAACAGAACCCTTGCACGCCGTCACAGTCCATTTGTTAAGCCCCAATCAGCGTGGCCCAATCCCCACCCCCGTTCCAGGAGATACCCATGAAGCGTTCCGCCCTGGCTGGACTGCTCATCGCTGCAACAATGCTGGCCTCCTCCGCATACGCCTCAAACGATAGCGATCAATGCGTAATGAAGCTCCAGGAGGTCAACAGCAAGCTGTCCAGCGCAGCCACGCTGGATGCCGCCACCAAAGGTGTCGTCGTCACCAAAGCCGAACAAGCCAAGGCCGCCCACGCCTCCAACAACGACAGAGAGTGTGTTTCCCTGGCGCAGCAAGCGCTTCAGGACATTCAAAGCCACATGAATAGCCATTAGGGCCGGGCCAGAGCCAATCCGGCGTCGGCCCTGACGCACAGGTAAGGACAGAAGGTCGACTCGGCGCGCGTATTGGCGTACACTTCGCTTACCTGCTGGTTATGCACAGCAGGTTCGGGGCCGCTTTGGATTCGACGCCGGTTGCGAAACTTTAGGTGCATGCCGACTTGGTAACAGAAGTCGTAAATCCACTGTTGCAACTACTTATAGTTGCCAATGACGAAACCTACGGCCAGGAATTCTCTCTCGCTGCGTAAGCAGCTTTAGATCCTGAGCTTCTGGTACCTTCGGGTCCAGCAATCATCAGGGGATGTCTGTAAACCCAAAGTGATTGTCATATAGAACAGAATCGCCGTGCAGTACGTTGTGGACGAAGCGGCTAAAACTTACACAACTCGCCCAAAGCACCCTGCCCGTCGGGTCGCTGAGGGTTAACTTAATAGACACGGCTACGCATGTAGTACCGACAGCGGAGTACTGGCGGACGGGGGTTCAATTCCCCCCGGCTCCACCAATCCGAAAACGACAAAGCCCGCCAAGTGCGGGCTTTGTTGCATCTGGGAGTTGGCGTCCAGGCACCCATCGGCAGCCAGCCCAGCGTCGCCCCCCAAACGCCACGACAAATCCAGAACCTCCTTCCAAAAAAATTCTGGCTGGCATCCGCCCCGTCCTAGGAAAATTCCCTCAAGTTGTGGCGAACCTCATGAACTGGCGAGTAACAATCCAAGAGGATAACCTTCCGTCTTCGCTGCAACCCGGCGGACGGTTTTGACAGGCCGAAAAGCGTAGGGATCCCTAACCTTTCGGAGTTCCTCAATGAAAAAGACCAACCCACTTGAAAACCCAACCCTTTCAGAGTCGGAAGACCTCGACCTGACCCAACTCTCCCAAGCCACCCAACGCGCCGTCAGCGCCCGCTTGCGCAACCCGAAACAGCCCGATCCCGTGAGCCATGTGTTCACCATCCTCCCCGACGTCGACACCCCCACCCTGCTCGGTCACGCCAGCGAAACCCTGGCCTCCCTGAACGTCATGACCACCGACCTGGCCGACCATCTCGAAGGCTCGCATCGCAACGTGGCGTTGGCGATGCAGCAACTGGCCGTGCTGGCCGAGATGTTGATCAATCGAGCGCTGGATAATCTCGATTCGCCCATGCCGGCGGTCGAACCCGTCTGCCACTGAGTGATCGCGCTCGTTGATCGAATGGAGGTTTTGTCATGGATCGATACATGCCGATCACCGGCATCGACTGCACTATCGCGTCGCTGCTGATCGACACCGAAGCGCCGCTGGATGTGCTGCATGAAACGGCGGCTTACCGCATCCGCACGGCGACTCAATTACTGGAGAGCTTCGCCGTAAGCGAAGGCGTTCACAGTGAGCTGGCGCGGGTATTGGTGACTTCGTTGCGCGATGGTTGCGATTTGCTGGATGTGGTGGGGCGGCGGTTGCAGAGGCAGGTTTCAGCGTCTTAACGATTCCGGCAGCCGCGCCCCCAACGTAAAAAGGCACCTGACGAGCCTATCGCAGGTGCCTTTTTTGTGGATTCGATTCAATGCGCTGTCGATGCATGACGAGTATCGTGTTTCTCAACCATGCCTTTTGCTACGGAACAGATGATGAACAAAAGCGTTTTATACGCCTTGGGTGCTGCAGCGCTGTTTGGTGCCAGTACACCGCTTGCCAAGGTCCTGGGGCTGAACGTTTCACCCGTCTTGCTCGCCGGTTTGCTTTACCTGGGAAGTGGCTTGGGTCTCACGGTTACCCGGCTGATCCGCGATCGCGGCTGGCAACCTGTCGGCTTAACCCTTTCCGAATGGCCATGGCTCATTGGCGCTATCGCGTTCGGCGGCGTGCTGGGGCCGGTGTCTTTAATGTTTGGCCTTACCCTCACATCAGCTACCACTGCTTCGCTGTTGCTAAACCTTGAGGCGGTGTTAACCGCCCTGCTTGCCTGGATGCTGTTCAAGGAGAACGCCGACCGGCGGATCGTCGCTGGAATGATCGCAATCGTTGCCGGTGGCGTGCTCTTGGGTTGGCCTCAAACTTCCGCAGGGATCCATGGCTGGGTTGGCCCGGTCGCCGTGGTGATTGCCTGTTTTTGTTGGGCCATCGATAACAACCTTACCCGGAAGGTTTCCGCATCGGATGCATTGTTCATCGCTGGCATCAAAGGATTGGTCGCCGGGGTCGTCAACTGCGCTTTGGGGATTGCTCTTGGCATGCATCTCCCCGAGTTATCTCTATTGGGGCCAACGCTACTCGTAGGCTTTTTGGGCTACGGCGTTAGCCTGGTGCTATTCGTTTTGGCTTTGCGGGGGCTTGGCACCGCGCGCACAGGTGCGTACTTCTCTACTGCACCGTTCCTGGGGGCCGCTATTTCGATCCTGTTGTTAGACGAAGCGGTGACGTGGGTGTTTTGGGTGGCCGCAGGCCTGATGGGGGTTGGCGTCTGGATACACCTGACCGAAAGCCATTCTCACGAGCACCAACACGATCCGCAAACACATGACCATCCGCATATTCACGATGAACACCATCAACATGAACATGCCTTTGAGTGGGACGGCACTGAACCTCATAGCCATTTACACGACCACGCTCCCATTAAACACAGTCATCCGCACTATCCCGATATCCATCACAGGCACCAACACTGAGCGACTGAGACGGCGTGGCGGTTGCTCAGGGCCAACAGTAGTGAAAAAGGATTTCTCTGACAGATTAGAACCACGTCATCCTGGGAATTTTCCCGCAACCCGTAGCGACTGCCATGAACTGGCGAACACCATTTCTGGAAGATAGTCTTCACCCTTCGCTGCGACCCTGCGGATGGTTTTAACAAGCCGAAATTACGTAAGGATCCCCAAACCAATGGAACGCCCTTATGAAAAAGATCACCCGAATCCCACTGAAAAACCCAGCCACTTCACAGCCTGAAACCCTCGACCCGACCCAACAGCCCAAAACCACCGAACGCTCCGTCAGCGCCCGCCGGCGCAACCTGAACAGGAACATCTTCAGCGTCCGCCCCGACGTCGACATGCCCACCCTGCTCGCTCACGCCAGCGAAACCCTGGCGTCCCTCAACGTCATGACGCTGGACTTTGCCAACCGACTCGAAGGCCCACAGCGCAATGTGGCACTGGCGCTTCAGCAGTTGACGATGCTGACCGAGCTTTTGGTCAACCGAGCGAAGGATAACCTTGATCCGAACGCGTCGGTGGC
This sequence comes from Pseudomonas sp. B21-019, assembly GCF_024749225.1. NCBI lineage: Bacteria > Pseudomonadati > Pseudomonadota > Gammaproteobacteria > Pseudomonadales > Pseudomonadaceae > Pseudomonas > Pseudomonas sp. B21-019. The sequence goes on along the minus strand of NZ_CP087193.1, from coordinate 816,200 downwards.
CGCGGGAGAGCCTCCCGTTCTTCACTGAGTGATCGCGCTCGTTGATCGAATGGAGTCTTTACCGCTCCCCCAACACAAAAAGGCACCTGACGAGAATATCGCAGGTGCCTTTTTGGGCTTTGAATGGGTAGGGATGTTCTGTATGCGTGACAATTGAAGCTGAATGTTACTTATACGAGACAATGCAGTGTCAGACGACTCAACACTAGGTTTCATAATCTGCAACTTACTGTCGACTCAATAGACGACAGAGTAGCCACAGCCACGTTTTCGCCCAAGCGACTTACAGGACAGGGTTTTCAGAAATTTCCTGCAAGCCGTGACGACTCCGAGCTGATTGTGTAGCTCACGCTTCAAACCTACTCTGCCCAAACAAAACAGCGGTTCGTCCCCGACCAGTTGCTTGAGTTCACCCTTACGACCAGAATCCATCCATCGGATCACCTGCTGACAAGGAGGCCAACATGCAAAACATTAAGCTACCTAGCCGCCTTGTCGGCATTGGCTTGTACACCCCAGCAGAAGCTTCGCTTTACACCGGGATTTCAGCTACCGATATACGCCGCTGGTTATTCGGATACACCGCCCACGGTGTTCAGCATCCGGGGCTTTGGGACTCAGAGCTGTCTGATTTGAACGAGTGCGTTCTAGGTTTTCATGACTTACTGGAAATTCGTTTCGTTCATGCTTTTCGCCAACACGGCGTAAGCCTGCAAGCCATCCGTAGTGCCTCGCAGCAAGCAAAAGAGTTGTTTAACCAAGCGTACCCATTCACCTGCAAACGCTTTCAAACCGACGGACGAAGCATCTTCGCCACGGTGATGGGTGAAACAGAGGATGAGGCACTTCTGGACTTGATCAAGCGACAGTATGCATTCGAACAAGTCATCAAACCTTCGCTCTATGAAGGTATCGACTACACAGGATCAGGCTCAGCGCAGCGCTGGTATCCGGTCAAACGCAGCAAAGCCATCGTTCTCGACCCCTCTCGAAACTTTGGAAAACCTGTCCTGTCAGGTACGGGAATTGACACAGCAGCCATTTTTAGCGCCTACAGAGCTGAAGGCAGAGACGTCAAACGTGTAGCCCGCCTCTATGAAATACCTATTGCTGCAGTTGAGGCAGCGGTCAGTTTTGAGCAAAGGAATGCGGCTTGAAGTTCCTATTGGATAACAATCTTCCCCCTGCGTTGGCCCGAGCCTTGAACGAACTGACTAAAGCTGAGGGCCATTCGGTACTGTCTTTAAGGGATAAATTTCCGCAAAGCACCGCTGATGTGGCATGGATATCAGTGCTGAGAGAAGAAGGTGGATGGGCTGTCATCTCTCAAGACAAATTCACAAAAGGTGATATTGAAAAGAGAGCGTTCCGCGAGTGCGGACTGCCGGTCTTCTGTTTGGCCAAGCATTGGGGAAACGAGTCTTATTGGAACAAAGCGCATAACCTGGTGCGATGGTGGCCGTCGATCATGAGTCAGGCACATCTGAATGGAGGTGGCGCTGCGTTCCGCGTACCGTGGAAATGTCCGGCGCACGGAAAATTTGATCAAATAAAAATATAAACCCCGAACCGTGACAGGGCTTCTTTTCATTCATACCTTTGGTGAAGCTACGAGCGACTGAAGCCATCCATCCACATGAATTTTTCTTCACCCCACCGCCCCCCCTCCAACCTGTACATTCCCCCTCGCTCATTCAAGAAACTACGGTTTGCCCGCCCTCCCGCGGGCTTTTTTTTGCCTGCGATTTGGTTAGCGGTCGGTTCCAGTGACTGCTCCCACCCTCATTTCAACCGATACAGATACGTATCCTGCGCCTCATGCGGCTGCAAACAAGCCCTCTGATAACACCGTCTGATCAAACCAAACCCGGCCGCTTCGGCCAGCCGCTGGCTCGCCACATTGGCCGAGGCGATGGTCAGGTAAAACGTGAATCCGGGCATGCTTTTGATCAACGCTTCAAGCGCCGTGCGCATATAGCCTTTGCCCGAATACTCGGTATTGACCCAGTAGCCGACCACATACCGGTTACGGCGCCGGGGCTTCAAGCCAATGCAGCCGATGATCGCGCGCGCGGTATCGTCGACGATAAACAGCCGCCGCTCACCGGTTTCGCTTTTGAATTCATCGACTGCCCGCGCGAGGAACGATCGGGCCTCGTCCTCGGTGGTGCAGGGTTTGGCCCAGGGCAGAAATTCGCAGTGGACTGTAAAACTGGCGTTCAGCGCATGCTGCAACGCTTTACACCATTCGGGGTCGGGGGCGCTCAATCTCAATGTGTGAGTGCCAACCGTCAGCGCAAGCTCCATTGCATCATCCTTAACTACCAACTCCATGACGTCAGACAATAACAGCGCCTGGAAGGACGCTGCTACTCAGATCGCCCCCCGTTAGTGCTGCCCCAACGTCACCCGTCACCTCTCGCTGGCCGTTCATGTTTCGTTAAGCATTCAACTCGTATGCTTGGGGTTCCCGGTCCCCTGCTCGGTTAGCCAGAAACTCATGTCACGCCCCGTCTCTTCACTGTTTCTACTCGCCGCTCTGCTGTTTTTCTTCGCCCTAAGCAACCACCAATTACAAGGTTCCACGGAGGCCCGGGTCGCCGGAATTGCCATGGAGATGCACCTGGATAACGACTGGGTGACCCCGCATTTGTTCGGCGAGCCGTTTCTTGAAAAACCGCCCTTGAGCTTGTGGCTCGACGCCGGGGCGATTCGCGCATTCGGTGGTACGCCGTGGGCGGTGCGACTGACGTCCGCGTTTGCCGGGCTGTTCAGTGTGATGCTGTTGTACACGATGCTGCGGCGATTCAACCGGCCCAAGGTTGTTGCCTGGACGGCGGGGATTTTGCTGGCGACCATGGCCAGTTATTGGAGTAATACGCGCAGCGTCGGCGAAGACGCGTTGCTGGCCTTCGGCGTGAGTATGGCGCTGCTGGCGTTTTTTCATGGTCAACGGCACTCGACCGTCGGCAATGCCCTGCTGTTTGCTTCAGGAATCGCTATCGCGACCTTGAGCAAAGGCGTGCTGGGGCTGGCGATGCCGGGGGTGGTGATCTTCGCGTATCTGCTGGCCGAAACCTTGATGGACAAACGCCTGAAGCCCTCGGACTGGCTGCGCCCCGGCCTGTTGACGCTGTTGGGATTGGTGCCGCTGATGATCTGGCTCGCGGTGCTGTATCAGCGCGATGGCGTGCATGCCGTGGGGGAAGTGTTGCTGACCAATAGCGTCGGGCGCTTCAGCGGCTCCTTCGTCGAGGCCGGCCATTACGAGCCGTTCTACTACTACCTGGCCAAGCTGCCGGAGGCCTTCGCGCCCTGGAACATTCTGGTGTACCTGGGGCTGTGGCACTTTCGCAAAAGCCTGATGGCCAATCGTTACCTGTTGTTTTTCACGGTGTGGCTGCTGGCGCAGTTCGTCATGCTGACCCTGGCGTCGAGCAAACGCACGGTGTACATGATGTCCATGACGCCGGCGGCGGCGGTGATTGCCGCGGAGTATGCGAGAGTGCTGTTCGAGCGGCTTCAAGCCTACACCGGTGCGTCGACCTTGCCTGGGCTGATTGTCCGGCATCGTCGTGGTGTAGGTGTTGGCGTACTGGCCGTGGTGATCGGCAGCTACGTCGCTGCGGCTCAATGGGCATTGCCTCACGCTGATCGCACACTGTCCTTCCTGCCGCTGACCGAACAGATTCAGGCATTTCAGGACAGCGGGCAGCAGGTCGCGTTGTTTCAGGCCAACGAGCGGGTGGGCGGCGCCAGTGTGTTCTACACCCGGCGCGTACTCAAAGGCCTGGATACCGAGGCGCAATTGCATGAGTTTCTGAGCGCCTCACCGGCTAATGTGGCACTCATGTCTGGCGTAAATGAACCCGCCGCGCCCTTGAAGGTGATCAAGACAATGAAGGTGGGGCGTCAGGCTTACTACTTTGTGACCCTGTAAACGGCTCAGCGACGGGTAGCGCAGCCTTCTGCAACAACGGCAGCTCCAGCCGCGCACGCCCATAAAACGCCAATGCCGTCAGCAAACACGTCAGCCACACGAAGATCCCGGACCAGAAGGTGTGGGACATGTAGTGCCAGCCTTGCAGAACTCGTGTCGTGCCATAGACGAAACCGAGCAGCAACGAGCCGTACATCACTGCTTTGGCGTACCGCCAGCGGTAGCGGCGAGCCACGAAGTACAGCGCGAGCATGGTGAAGCCGCCCGACGCATGCCCACCCGGCCAGCAGCGACCGTCACCGGCTTCTTTCAGCAGGTCAAAATTCTGGTACCACTCCTTGTGCTCGATTTTCCCGGCGTACTGAGTGGTTTCAACCGGGCAATACACACTGGTGTGGCTCTTGAGGTAGTGGATAACGCCGGTGCTGATGGAAAACGCGAACACCATATACAGGAAGTCTCGGCGGTGTTTACTAGCGAACCGAAGCACGGGCGCGACTTTGATTTTTTCCAGGAAGGCGATGATCTTCGAATGTTTTTCAGCCTTCAGTCGCGGCCAGAGAAATGACAGCACGGCGCCGATGATCGCAATCTCACCGGTCCAGTTCGGGATGATCCGCGCCCATTTATGGGTGATCTGCTCGAACAGACGGACATGCTCCAACGGAAACACCTGGGTAACCGGGTCATAAAAAAGATCGCTGAAAGCGATGTCGATTTTGGTCATGTCAAACATCAGAAACACCGCGACCGCGCAGGCCAGCGGAATACCAAAGTTCACCCAGTAAAAGCGGTAACGGGAAGAAGTCAGCATCGTACGTCCAGATCCAGAGGGATGAAGAAGAAGCTCATTCGGTGGTCACCGAATGCCAGTCAGAGGCTTCGATGGAACCAAGCATACGAGGTTCCTGAGGTTTTTCAGCGGAGATAAACAGAGAAGCGCCGTAGCCTAGAGTAGCAGTCGGCAGCTTGAGCTCTTTTTCGAGTTCCGCCATGCACTCACTGTGGGTCACCAGAATCAGGTTGCGCCCGGCCACTTTGTGCGCCAGGGCATCACGTAACATGCTGCCCCGGCAGTTGATCAGCCAGTCTTCGCCGACGCCGACCTTGTTGAACATATAACTGGAGGTCTGTGCCGCACGGATGACCGGACTGTTGTAGATATCGGCCTTGTTCAGGCCCAGATGTTCAAACTGCGCACCGACCCCCACTGCCACACTGCGCGAGCGATCTGTAATGCCATCATTGCCAATCAGACAGGCGGCGGTGGAGTGATCGCAACGCTCAACGTGACGCACCAGCACGATCATGTCGCCCTTGGCCCAACCCGCAGCCAGCGCACGGGCACCCGCCACATTGCCATGGGCCAGATCGGGCACAGCCGCAGGCCGCAACAGCCACACGGTCAGCGGAATCACCAGCAGCAGCGAGGCCACGATGACCGCGGCGTTTCGATAACGGGCCAAACGGCTTAGATCGATCGAGCGTTTTATCCCGAACAGACTCAGTCTCAATTCCACGTTTAGCCGCCTCGCCGGCATGCATCACAATCATACAAAGCCACCAGAGTAGAGAGTCTCGCGTCGGCTGCTGGTGAAACCCATGTGAAAAAAAGCTTAAGACCTGCGTAAAAATCTTGTTACAGAATCCATCCGACAAAATCCTTTCAGCTCCCGGGATTGCGGCCGATACATACCTGCTACACACCTTGCTGGCTCCCAAAAACAAAAATCTTCCAGCCAACCGACGATCAAAAGCGCAACGTTCCTGGAGGAATTTGATGAATAGCTGGTTCGGCAACATCAGCGTGAACCTGAAACTGGGCCTGGGATTCGGCCTGGTCCTGGCACTGACCTGCATCCTCGCCCTGACCGGCTGGACCAGCCTGGGCGGGTTGATTGACCGCAGCAACTGGATGAGCGACATCACTCAGCTCAATGCCGGCCTGACCAAGCTGCGCGTGGTTCGCCTGCAATACATGCTGACCAACGGCGACGAAACCGCCGCACAGACTGTGCAAACCACCCTGGACGGTTTTGTTGCTCAGCAAACCGCCCTGCTGGGCAGCTTCAAAAACCCTGAAAACGTCAAAATGCTCAAAGAGCAGGCCGCGACCATCGCCGATTATCAGACGTCGCTGAACAAAATGCGCAGCGCCTACCGCACCGGCAACAGTGCCCGCGAAGCCATGGCAGCCAACGCCGAAACCGCTAGCAAGCTGATCGATGCGATCAATATCCGTGTGCAGCAAATGCCCTTGAGCGATCAGCGCTTCGAACAGTTCCTGGCCATCACCGCCGCCAAGGAAGCGTTCATTCTTGCCCGCTATGAAGTGCGCGGCTACACCGCCAACACCAATGCCGAGACCGAGCAGAAAGCCGTTTCCCAACTGGATGCGGCCATCGCCAGCCTGAAATCACTGAACACACATTTCGCCGAAACCCAACAAGACGCCCTGCGTCAGCTGGAAACCGCCCTGAGCAACTACCGCAGTGCCTTGCAAGCCTATAAAGCCGCCAACAGCGATGCGGTGCAGGCGCGTAAGGAAATGACCGATCAGGGCGCCGCCATCGTGACCCTGAGCGATAAGCTGTATCAATTCCAGCTCGACCGCCGTGATGCCGAAAGCGCCCAGGCCCGCACACTGCAATTGATCAGCACCTTGCTGGCGTTGCTGGTGGGCATCATCGCCGCCGTGGTCATCACCCGTCAGATCACCGGTCCGTTGCGCGATACCCTTAAAGTGGTCGAACGCATCGCCGGTGGTGACTTGTCTCAAGACATCAAAGTCACCCGCCGCGACGAACTCGGCGTGTTGCAGCAAGGCATTGCGCGCATGGGCGTGACCCTGCGGGACTTGATCAGTGGCATCCGTGACGGCGTCACTCAGATCGCCAGCGCCGCCGAAGAACTGTCGGCCGTGACCGAACAGACCAGCGCCGGTGTGAACAGCCAAAAAGTGGAAACCGATCAGGTCGCCACCGCCATGCACGAAATGACAGCCACCGTGCAGGAAGTCGCGCGCAACGCCGAAGAAGCCTCCCAAGCCGCAGCCGCCGCTGACGGTGAAGCTCGCGAAGGTGACAAAGTGGTCAACGAAGCCATCGCCCAGATCGAGCGCCTGGCCAGCGAAGTGGTGCGTTCCACTGAAGCGATGAGCGTACTGCAGCAGGAAAGCGACAAGATCGGCAGCGTCATGGATGTGATCAAAGCCGTGGCCGAGCAGACCAATCTGCTGGCCCTCAACGCTGCCATCGAAGCGGCCCGTGCCGGTGAGGCTGGTCGTGGTTTTGCGGTGGTGGCTGACGAAGTTCGTGGCCTGGCCCAACGCACGCAAAAATCCACCGAGGAAATCGAAGGCCTGGTGGCCGGCTTGCAGAACGGCACTCAACAAGTGGCGGCGGTGATGAACAACAGCCGCACCCTGACCGACAGCAGCGTGGCGCTGACTCGCAAGGCCGGCGTATCACTGGAAAACATCACCCGCACGGTGTCCAACATTCAGTCAATGAACCAGCAGATCGCTGCCGCCGCCGAGCAACAAAGCGCCGTGGCCGAGGAGATCAGCCGCAGCATCATCAACGTACGCGACGTGTCCGAACAGACCGCCACCGCCAGCGACGAAACCGCTGCGTCCAGTGTCGAGCTGGCGCGGTTGGGCAATCAGTTGCAGATGATGGTGAGTCACTTCCGGGTTTGATATTCACTTTGCGGTGAATGAAAGATCCATTCGCGGGCAAGCCTCGCTCCTACAGGTTACTCACTGAACCTGTGGGAGCGGGCTTGCCCGCGAATGCTTTTGAACAGACACAAGTTATTTCGGGTTAGCCCTTGCTTCGCATTCACTGCCCACTCTTGCGATGTGGCAGATCCAACACGATCCCGCCACTAGTTTTGAATCGGTTGTTGATTCGTGTCCCCAATCCATGAGCACCATCCATCTGATCGAGAGCGCGCCTCAGAATCAAGCGAGCCTCTTCCTCCATGGACCTGCCATTGCTGCGCGCGTTGTTGCGCAATTGCTCATAAATCTGCGGGTCAAGATTGCCAATGGTAAGGCTGGCCATAAGCGCCCTCTGTGCTCGCTGAATTGATCGGACGACACTATCACGGGTTAAGCTTTTTCCTGCTGCCTCAAACACTAATCGCATTGGTAAACACCAACCGATTGCCAAACGGATCGGCCACGGTCATGTCCTGACTGCCCCATGGCATCGCCTGGATTTGTGGGTGCGCAAACTTATATTCCTTGGCCAGCAATTGCTGCTGGAACGCCTCCAGCTCATCGGTCTCGATGCGCAGGGCCGAGCCCGTTGTCGCGTCGCCATGGTGTTCGGAGAGGTGCAGCACGCATTCGCCACGGGAGATTTGCAGGTACAGCGGGAGGTTCGCCTCGAAGCGGTGCTGCCAATCAATCTTGAACCCCAGAAACTCGACGTAGAACTCCAAAGCCTTGGTTTCATCGAAAATCCGCAGGATCGGGGTGGTTTTGCCGAAACTCATGGGGGTAACTCCCTGACTGAATGAGCCCAGTGTGGCTGGGCTGGATGTCAGCGCTTCGGCTTGGCGACGGCTTTCTTTAACTGCAATGTGCCACCATGAGACCTGGGTCAAAAGATCGTCCGAACGCGGCCCGAACCTTTGGCAGCGTCTACGAAGGCGCGATCAATGAAACCCTTTACGCAAATCCCCCTCCCGCGCCAGAAATCGCCCTTCCCTTCTGCCGTTCGCCTGCCCGTCGCGATAACTCAAGACTCCGTTGATCCACACTCCATCAATCCCTTGCGCCGCCCGTTGCGGATCGTTGAAGTTGGCCACATCGCGAATCGTCGCCGGATCGAACAACACCAGATCCGCCCAATACCCTTCACGAATCTCGCCACGTTCCTTCAAGCCAAAGCGTGCCGCCGACAACCCGGTCATCTTGTGCACGGCGGTATGCAGCGGAAACAGGCCGACGTCGCGACTGAAATGTCCGAGCACTCGTGGGAATGCGCCCCACAAGCGTGGATGCGGAAACGGGTCTTCCGGCAAGCCGTCGGAGCCGATCATCGACAGCGGATGCGCGAGGATGCTTCGTACATCGGCCTCGTCCATGCCGTAATACACCGCCCCCGCCGGTTGCAGTCGGCGGGCGGCTTCAAGTAGCGCAGTGCCCCACTCGGCGACGATGTCCATCAGATCCCGCCCCCCCATTTCCGGGTGCGGCGTGGACCAGGTGATGGTGATGCGATGGGCGTCGGTGACTTGCTTGAGGTCCAGCGTCGAAGAACTCGCCGCGTAGGGATAACAATCGCAAGCTACCGGATGAGATTTCGCAGCCTCCTCAAGCGAGGCCAGCAGTTGCGGACTACGGCCCCAGTTACCGGCGCCGGCACATTTGAGGTGGGAAATGATCACCGGCGACTGTGCGTGACGTCCGATGCGGAACGCCTCGTCCATGGCCTCCAGCACCGGTTCGAATTCACTGCGTAAATGCGTGGTGTAAACCGCGCCGAATGCCGTCAACTCTTCGGTCAGTTGCATCACCTCTTCGGTGGAAGCCGAGAAGGCGCTGGCGTAGGCCAGGCCTGTGGATAAACCCAAGGCACCGGCCTCAAGGCTGTCGCGCAGTTGCTCGCGCATCGCGCTGATTTCATCGGCGGTCGCGGTGCGATACAGGTCGTCCAGGTGATTGCTGCGCAACGCGGTGTGCCCCACCAGCGCGGCCACGTTCAGCGTGGTATTGGCCGCTTCGACGGCGGCGCGATAGTCGCTGAAGCGCGGATACACAAACGCAGCGGCGGTGCCGAGCAGGTTCATCGGGTCCGGTGGATCACCGCGCAAACTCACCGGCGATGCGCTGATCCCGCAATTGCCGACGATCACCGTGGTCACGCCCTGGCTGAGTTTTGGCAGCATCTGTGGCTGGCGGATCACCACCGTATCGTCATGGGTGTGCACGTCGATGAAACCTGGGGCCAATACTCTTCCGGCAGCATCGATTTCGTCGGTGGCGCGAGCGTCGTGCAAGTTGCCGATTCGCTCGATGCGTCCATTCAGAATCGCCAAGTCAGCGGGGTAACCGGGGGTGTTGCTGCCATCGATAATCAGCGCATTGCGGATCAGCGTGTCGTACGTCATGTCAGTCTCCCAGCGGCAAGTGATCGTCGCCGCCGCGGTAGTCGTCCAGGGCCAGTTTGATCCGCCGCAGACGTTCTTGATTGTCTTCAGGACTGGCCAGCGCCAGCTCGGTGGCGAGCACGTCGATGGCCAGCAACATGCCGTAGCGCGCCGCCGTGGGTTTGTAGATAAACGAGGTCTCGGCGCTTTGCAGCGGCAACAGCACATCGGCCAGTTGCGCCAATGGCGAGTCGGCACGGGTGATGGCGAGAATTCGTGCGCCGTAGCTGCGCGCCAGCTCCACTGCTTCGAGCAGTTCGGGCGTGATACCGGTTAGCGAGCAGGCGATGAGCGCGTGTTCGGCGCCGAGGCTGGCGGCGGTGACGCGCATCATCACCGGGTCGTGGCACACCGCAATCGGGTAGCCGAGGCGCACCAGCCGCACTTGCAGTTCATCGCTGCACAGGGTCGAGCAGCCGCCCATGCCGAAGGCGTGAATCATCCGTGCCTTGCCCAACAGTTTCACCGCATCGGCGAAGCGCGACTCATCGAACGCCGCCAGGTGCTGGCGCAAGGTCGACTCGATATCGCCGACAATCTGCCCGTAGAACGCCGACTGTTCGGGCGTGCCCGCCGGGTCGAGAAAGCGGCTGCCGACACCGCTGGCCTGGGCCAGTTGCAGGCGCAAATCCCGCAAGTCGCGGCAACCGACTGTGCGGGCGAATCGCGACAATGTGGCGGTGCTGACTTCCGCTCGCTGCGCCAGTTCATCGAGGCTGGCGGATGCGGAAAATCCTACGTCGTCGAGCATCAGCCGAGCGATACGTCCTTCACCGGCACTGAAGGATTCCTGACGAGCGCGGATCTGATAGAGGATGTCCATGGCGGATGGCTCCGACTAAAGCAGGTGAGAAAGGCCAACGGTCAGGCCGAAGGCGACCACCGAGATCAGCGTCTCGAGCACTGTCCAGGTCTTGAAGGTCTGGGTGACGGTCATGTTGAAGTATTCCTTGATCAACCAGAAACCGCCGTCGTTGACGTGGGAAAAGATAACCGACCCCGCCCCCGTCGCCAGCACCAACAACTCCGGATGCGGATAACCCAGACCAATGGCCACCGGCGCGACAATCCCCGAAGCGGTGGTCATGGCCACGGTGGCGGAACCGGTGGCGATGCGCATCAACGCGGCGAACAGCCAACCCATCAACAGCGGCGACAACTGGAATTCATCGGCCAGGCTGACGATCTGATTGGTGACGCCAGCGTCCACCAGAATCCGATTCAAGCCACCACCGGCACCAACCAGCAAGGTGATGCTGGCGGTCGGCGCCAGGCATTCATTGGTGAACTTGAGGATCGACTCGCGATTGAAGCCCTGGGCCAGGCCGAGGGTCCAGAAACTCAGCAAGGTCGCCAGCAGCAAGGCGATCACCGAGTTGCCGATGAACAGCAGGAACTGATTGAAACCGCTACCCGGCGTGGAGATCAGGTTGGCCCAGCCGCCGATCAACATCAGCACCACCGGCAACAGAATGGTGGCCATGGTGACACCAAAACCCGGCAGGCTATCGCGCGGCTCACGCTCCAGGAACTGGCGTTCCAGGGGGTTATCGGCCGGCAGTTGAATGCGCGGCACGATGAATTTGGCGTATAGGGGACCGGCGATAATCGCGGTCGGAATACCGATCAGAATCGCGTAGAGCAAGGTCTGCCCCACCGACGCCTGATAGACCTGCACCGCCAGCATCGCCGCCGGGTGCGGCGGTACCAGCGCGTGGACCACCGAAAGCCCCGCAACCATCGGCAAACCGACCATCAGAATGGACACGCCCACCCGCCGCGCCACGGTAAACGCGATCGGCACCAGCAAGACAAAACCGACCTCGAAGAACAGCGGCAGCCCTACAAGAAAGGCGATACACACCATCGCCCAGTGGGCATTTTTCTCGCCGAAACGGTCGATCAAGGTGCGTGCCACCCGCTCCGCACCGCCGGACTCGGCCATCATCTTGCCGAGCATCGTGCCCAGCGCCACCACCAGCGCAATGTGCCCCAGCGTCTTGCCAACCCCGGCCTCATACGCCCCCACCACACCCGACGGCGGCATCCCCGCCAACAGCGCCAGGCCGATAGACACCAGGGTGATCACAATGAAGGGATTGATCCGGTAACGGGCGATCAGAACGATCAGCGCAATGATGGCGATGGCGGCGTAAACCAACAGCCAATAGCCGAAGGAAAGCGTCATGCGGTACTCCTCGAAAGGGTCACGTCGAATGGGTTGTGAAACTCATAAATCATTTCGACGAGATACTTTCAAACTAAGTGAAAGTAATTTTCGTGGAGGGGTAAGGGATGTCGTGCAGAGGTATGGGAGATCGCGGGTTATGAAAATCGGATAGCGGAATTTTCATCCCTCTGCGTGAGAACAATCGGCGTAGAGGGATGATAGTTCCACTATCGAGGCAGGCTTGACTCTGCTGTATCGAGATCAAGTCATCAGAGATTGCGCGATAGCGCCCTGCGTACGCTATCACTGTTCAGCCTAGGGCTTTCAGGCTCGGCAGGGGATTGCGTCGGTGCAGGACTTTCGACCTGGACAGAGATTTCGGTCTGGACCGGGCTTTCAACTTGAACAGGGCTTGGCGCCTGACCGCGACTGGCGACTCGATTGTCCAGGGTCTCGATGTAGGCGTTCAAATCGCTAATCAGCAGTTTCTTGCGCTGGGCGCCCCGATACCACGCGTAGAAAAAATAGCCCGCCGCCGCCAGGAAGCCTAGCCCGGCCGTAGCAAGACCGGCGATGCACAATCCAAGCACGATCAGCACTGTCTTCCAGTTAAAGGGCGACAGCTCCAGTTCGGTATTCAGTGCACTCGCGTCACGCAGTACCCAGCGTTTGGACGCTGTGTGGTTCTGCAAAATGGTGTGCAGAGGCGAACCATCCTTTTTCAAGGCACTGATCAAAGAGATTTCCTGACCTGTGCGCAAAGGAATGTCCATGCCGCGCAGCTTTACATCGTGCTCGATACCGTCCGGGGTTTTGACCCAGATCTCATGATTGATAATTGAAACAGAACTGATGCGCACAGGCGTCACATCACCGTCGTTACCGTTCACCTGAACGCCGCCCGTGGATGTCACACGGGTCTCGCTGATTTTTTCGCTGCTCACCACTTCACCGCTCAAGACAGTGAAAGAAACGGTTTTATCGCCATGGGTAAAGTTGTGCATTTCGATTCCTTGATAGACCCACGTCGATCGACGCGCAGGAGAAAGATCCGTATGCAGCGGATGCTACTAAGTAGCCATCACACTGTCCATAATTCGCCACCACTCGTGACACAGAGCACAGGAACGACCCCCATCGATGTCAGTCGTGATGCTCGCTGGCGCGTTTGAGCAGTTTCTTGCAGCGATCGGACAAGTGCAGTACGCGTAGCTGCTTGCCAGCCTTGGTGTAGCGCTCGCGCAACGTCTTCAGTGCGGCGATGGCCGAGTAATCAACGAAGCTCAAGTGGCGACAGTCGACGGTGACCACAGACGGATCATTGGCGGGATCGAACTGGTTGAGAAAAGGCGTCGTCGAGGCAAAGAACAACGTGCCGTGCAGGAGGTAGAGCTTGCTGCCGTCGGCTTCAACGTGACTGTCGGCATACAGCTCGCGAGCGTGTTGCCAGGCAAAGTTGAGCGCCGCAATGATGATCCCGCACAACACAGCGATGGCCAGATCGGTGAACACGGTAATCACCGTGACCGCGATGATCACCAAGACATCGTTCAGCGGCACCTTGTTCAGTACCCGCAATGAAGCCCAGGCGAACGTCTGCTGCGACACCACGAACATCACCCCAACCAATGCGGCCAGCGGAATGCGCTCGATCAGCGGCGAAAGGAACAGCACAAACAGCAGGATCATCCCCCCGGCCACCGCACCGGACAGCCGACCGCGACCGCCGGAGCTGAGGTTGATCACGGTTTGCCCGATCATCGCGCAGCCACCCATGCCGCCGAACACACCAGAAACCATGTTGGCAGCGCCCAAGGCCACGCACTCGCGATCCGGATAGCCACGGCTCTCGGTGATCTCGTCGGTGAGGTTCAGGGTCAGCAGGGTTTCCAGCAAGCCGACCACCGCCATCAATATCGCGTAAGGGACGATGATGCGCAGGGTTTCCGGGCTCCAGGAGATGTCTGGCAGCGCAAAACCCGGCAAGCCACCAGCAATGTGCGCCATGTCGCCCAGGGTGCGGGTCGGCAGGCCGAGCAGGTAAACCGCCAGCCCAACGCCCAGAATCGCCACCAGCGCCGGCGGCACGGCCCGCGTCAGGCGCGGCATCAGGTAAACGATGGCCATCGTCAGCGCCACCAGCCCGATCATCATGTACAGCGGCGCCCCACTCAACCAGGCCTCACCGCTCTTGAAGTGCTCCAACTGGGCCAGCGCAATGACAATCGCCAGACCGTTGACGAAGCCGAGCATCACCGGATGCGGCACCATGCGCACCAGCTTGCCCAACCTCAACAGACCAAACGCCAACATGATCAGCCCGCCCAGCAACACCGTCGCCAGCAAGTACTGGACACCGTGCTGCACCACCAGCGCGACGATCACCACCGCCATCGAGCCGGCGGCACCAGACACCATCCCCGGCCGTCCGCCGAAGAGCGCAGTCAGGGTGCAGATGATGAAAGCGCCGTAAAGCCCCATCAATGGATTGAGGTGGGCCACCAGCGCGAAAGCGATACATTCGGGGAGCAGGGCGAAAGAGGTGGTGAGTCCGGCCAGGACATCGGCGCGCAGACGTTTGGGTTTCATGGCTTACCTAAAAATACAGGCGGGAAAAGAGGGACGCGGATGTTACGGAATTGACGGCGGGCGGGCCAGTGAATGGGTGGCCTGCTCGCAATGAACGATCACGCGGTCTGCAAATCAGCCCCTGAAATCGGCAATCGCATAAGCCGCCAATTTGCCCTGAATAAAGTCCAGAAAGCACTGGATCCGTAGGGCCAGTTGCGAGTTGCGGTAGTACACCGCGTTGATGGGTTGGCGATAACCGCTGTTGAACTCCGCCAGCAGCACCTGCAAGCGACCGGCGCGGATGTCGTCGATGGTCATGAAGTGCGACAGGCAGGCAATGCCTTGACCGGCCAGCGCCAGGTGCCTGATCGTCTCGCCACTCGACGCACTGATCGACGCTTGAATCGGCCAGCGGTCACCATGGACATAGCGCAGTGGCCATTGGTTGAGACCTTCATTATGGGTAAAGCCCAGCAGCGTGTGCTCGCTCAAATCCTCGACAGCGCTCGGTACGCCGTGTTGTTCCAGATACGCTGTGCTTGCGACGATGTGCAGCGGGCTGCAACCCAGGGAGCGGGCGTGCAGGGTCGAGTCGGCCAGCGTGCCGATGCGGATGGCGATGTCGGTGCTTTGTTCGAGCAGGTCGATGATCAAATCGTTGCTGTTGAGTTCGAGCTGGATGTCCGGGTAGAGACGGCGGAACTCATCGATGTACGGCACGATGGCGTGCAGCATGAACGGCGACGCGGCGTTGATCCGCAGTCGCCCGGACGGGGTTTGCTGGCGTGAGGACAGACGCTCTTCGAGCTCGTCCATCTGATCGAGAATCAGCTTGGCGTGCTCGAAGAAATATTTGCCCTCTTCGGTCAGGTCCATGCGCCGGGTGGTGCGATTGATCAGCGTGGTATCGAGCTTGGCCTCCAGCCGCGACAGCGTGCGGCTGACCGCCGACGGCGTTTGCCCGACTTGCTCAGCCGCAGCCGAAATCGACCCGCACTCAATCACGCAGACGAAAATCTGCAACTCATCGGATCTGGCTTTCACGTGTGTCCCTTATCGATAGTCCTGCACCGTTCTACTGTGGAGGGGCTTGTGTGGCGAGGGGGCTTGCCCCCGTTGGGGCGCAAAGCGGACCTAAAACCTGCAAACGCGTTGACTCAGGCAGTCCGCGATTACCAATATTACGACGGCTTCGCCGCCGAACGGGGGCAAGCCCCCTCGCCACACAAGCTCCCTCGCCATAGGTTCAGACTTTCGATAGTAGCCGAGCGTCATGCCTTAAGGCCAAACACCTCGGTCAAGTGCTGCTCATAACGCGCCACATCCGCTTCGATATTCGGGCGCTTCATCACATCGACGCACAAAAAGGTCGGCAAACCGGTCATGCCGAGGAAGGTGTTGGCCTTGTGAAACGGCAGGTACACCGCGTCCACGCCCTTGGCTTCGAAGAAGTCGGTCGAGTCGTCGAAGGCTTGCTGCGGGGCGTTCCAGGTCACCGACAGCATGTACTTTTTACCGTGCAACAAGCCGCCGCTGCCGTACTTCTGCGACGCGTCGGAGCGCGTGCGACCGTCGCTGGCGTAGAGGCTGCCATGGCCTGCAGTGAAAACTTCATCGACGTACTTCTTGACCGTCCAGGGCGCGCCCATCCACCAGCCGGGCATCTGATAAATGATCACATCGGCCCAGAGGAATTTGGCGACTTCCTCGGCGACGTCGTAGCCCTCGTCGATGAACGTGGTTCTCACATCCACACCACCGCGATCCAGCACGCTCAACGCTGCTTCGTGCAGCGTCGTGTTGTAGCGACCATCGGAGTGGGCAAATTTTTTGCCGCCATTGAGCAACAGGACTTTTTTCATGAGAAATCTCGCAAGGTTGGAATCGATGGCGGCAGCCTAACGATCAGCCTCGCGCGGAATAAGCGCTCCATCCGCAAAATTCATTTGACCTATACGCACGAATCCACAAGCGATTGTTGCCATAAACTTGCGCCGATTCTGACTGTTTAGGAGATTCTGATGAGCGAGCTGCAAGGCTTCATCCTGCACGCCAAGACCCGCCCGGAAAAAGCCGAGGCCTTCGAAGCGTTCTTCCGTGCCTATGTCGAACCGAGTCGCGCCGAACCCGGTTGCATCGAGTACCACATGCTGCGCGACAAGCAGGACCCGACGCTGTTTATCTTCTACGAGATCTGGCAATCCCAGGCCCATCTGGACGTGCACTCGAACCTGCCCCATATGAAGCAGTTCCTCGACATGCGCATGGAATATCTGGAGCAGGATTTCGATATCCGCCCGATCGAGATGCTCAGCACATCGTCCGCTAGCCGCTGATCAGCAAGTGGCCGCCGAGCACGCCGAGGCCGATGAAGAACACGCGCTTGAACAACACGGCGCTGATCCGCAGGCGTAGCCATTGCCCCAGCAACATGCCGAGCACCGCCGGGATCAGCGTCAGCAGCGACGCGCTCAACTCGCCACCGCCGAGGGCACCGCGCCATGACAGGCCGGCGGCCAACGCGAGAGTCGAGACAGTGAACGACAGGCCCAGCGCCTGCACCAGTTCATCCTTGTTCAAGCCCAGCGCTTGCAGATAAGGCACCGCCGGAATCACGAAGACACCGGTGGCCGAGGTGATCACGCCCGTCAGCACACCGCAGAGCGGACCGAGCCAACGCTCGGTGCGACCGCCGACGCGCAAGGTCGGCAGGAACAACCCGCTCAAGGCGTAAATCAACAGCGCCGCCCCCAGCCCCCGTACCACCCAATGTCCACCGGCCATGCCGATCCACACTGTGCCGGCACCAGTGCCAATGAAAATCGCCAGCAGCATCGGCCATAACCGGTTGAGCAACCCGCGCAAATGACCGCCGAATGCCAGTTGCCAGACGTTGGTCAGCGTCGCGGGAATGATCAACAACGCCGCAGCCTGCGACGGCGCCATAGCCAGGCCGAGCAGGCCCATGGCAATGGTCGGCAGACCAAGGCCGATCACACCTTTGATCATCCCGGCCAGCAGGAAGGTGGCGATAACCAATAAAGACAGGGCCAAGCCCAGATTTTGATAAAACGCGGCAAGTGTATTCATGGGGCTATCGTGGCCCCTGAAGGGCGCCTTGAAAATCTGCCATATACTGAGGCTGCCTCTTGCTTACCAAGAGGCAATGATCGTTCCCACGCTCTACGTGGGAATGCAGCCCGTGACGCTCCGCGTCACTTGCCGAAGCGGACGCAGAGCGTCCAGCGAGGCATTCCCACGCAGAGCGTGGGAACGATCCGGGATTCTGTATGCACTTCGACCTCACCGACCTGCGCCTCTACTTGAATATCCTCGACACCGGCAACATCACCGCCGGTGCCGCCCGCAGCCATTTGTCGCTGGCGGCGGCGAGTGCACGAGTCCGCGCGATGGAAGCCTCACTGGGCATCGAGTTTCTTGAGCGAGGTCGCCGCGGTGTCAGCCCCACTCCGGCCGGCAAGGCGCTGGCGCAGCACGCCCGGGTCCTGCTGCAACAGGCCGAGCGCATGCAGCAGGACCTGGTCGAATACGCCAAAGGCGTCAAAGGCCAAGTGCGGTTGCTGTGCAATACCACTGCGATCACCGAGTACCTGCCGGAATTGCTGGCGGACTTTCTGCGCGACCATCCGAACCTCGACATCGACCTGCAGGAGCTGCCCAGTACACGCATCACCCACGCCTTGCGCCAGGGCGCAGCAGACCTGGGGATCGTGTCCGACGCCGTGGATACCGACGGCCTGCAAACCCGCTATTTCCGCGACGATCCGCTGGTGCTGATCCTGCCGCGTGATCACCCCTTGGCCGACACCGGACCGCTAAATTTCAGCGCTACTTTGCACCACGATTACGTCGGCCTGAACGCCAACAGCGCCTTGGCCATTTACCTGGAAGAACAGGCCCTGCACAGCGGCTTGCGGATGCAGGTCCGCATCCGCGCCGATGGTTTCGATGGCGTGATGCGCATGGTTGCCCGGGGGGCCGGGCTGGCGATCGTGCCCTTGGCGGCGGTGGAACGCTGGCCGGCTGAAACGCCGTTCAAAAACGTCGCACTGGAAGAGCCGTGGGCTCGCCGCAAACTATTGCTGTGCGCCCGGGACTTCACCGTACTGCCCGGTTATGCCCAGGCCTTGCTGAACGCCTTGACTCTCCCCTGAGGGGCAGACTTTACCCTTGAGGTTTCATCTTCAGGGACCGCTACGGTGAGCAAACGAATTCTGGTGATTCTCGGTCATCCTTCGAGCAACAGTTTCTGCGGCGCACTGGCCGAACGCTACGCACAATCGGCGCTGCGTGCCGGGCATGAGGTGCGCCAGCTATGGCTGGGCACTATGAGCTTCGACCCGGTGCTACGTGAAGGTTATCAACAGGTGCAGCCGCTGGAGGCCGACCTGCGCCGCGCTCAGGCGGACATTCTGTGGGCCGAACACCTGACCCTGGTCTACCCGATCTGGTGGGGAGGCGTACCGGCGTTGCTCAAGGGCTTTTTCGATCGGGTGTTCCTGCCGGGTTTCGCCTTCAAGTACCGCGAAGGCAAAGCCTTCCCCGACAAACTCCTGCGCGGTCGCAGCGCGCATCTGCTGGTGACCATGGACACGCCCCCCTGGTATTACCGCTGGATCTACCGCATGCCCGGGCTGCACCAGATACGTAAAACCACCCTCGCCTTCTGCGGCATCGAACCCCGTCGCACACTCACGTTCGGCCCGATTCTCGGCGCAAGCGAGGGTCAGCGTGAGGCCTGGTTACGGCAAGCCCAGGCTATCGCCAGTCACTGAGTGTGCCGATAATGCGCCGGGTGTTACCACCGCGAAAAGGGACTTTTCATGTACATCGGCCAAGCCGCACAACGCTCCGGGACGACAATCAAGAGCATCCGTCATTACGAGTCGATCGGCTTGCTGCCTGCCGCTCAGCGACAAGGCAAATACCGTGTCTATGACCAACAAAGCGTCGACCTGCTGATCCTCATCAAGTGCGCTCAACAGTTGGGTTTCAGGCTCAAGGAATTACAGGCGATCTTTACCGGGCATCAAGGCCGGGCGATGCCCTGGTCATTGGCGCAGCAGGCCATCGATGCCAAGAAGCGTGAAATCAGCGAGAAGATCGCTGCACTCAGGCACCAACACGAGCAATTGGTCGAGTTCGAGAGCACCTTCCTGCAGGCCCGAATCGATTGTCCGCTGGAAAGTCTTTGAGGGTAGCGCGCGTTTCTGGACAGCTCGATGTCGAATACAGACAACTGAGCGGAGCATGGGCGCTATAGGGTGCGACTTCAGTTCTTCAGTACCACTTTCTATATTCCAAGGCCCGGAGTCCACATGACCGCACCGATTACCGTTCTTCGCGACACTCACCCGTTGCCCGTACTCGACGCCTGCAAATGGGAAAAGCTCGAAGGCGATCCGCACACCGTCAACCTCAACGCGTACACCAGCGAAGATGGCAGCAAGATCATGGGCACCTGGATCTGCACGCCGGGCAAGTGGTATGTGGAATACGTGAAGTGGGAATACTGCCACTTCCAGGAAGGCTACTGCATCATCACCCCGGAAGGCATGGCGCCGATCCACCTGCGCGCCGGTGACATTTTCGTCATCGAACCGGGCATGAAAGGCACGTGGGAAGTGGTTGAAACCGTGCGTAAGTATTTCGTGTTTGCCTGATACAAAAAACCGAGCGACCACCCGACGTGGTCTCTCGGTAAAGAGGCATGCATGAATCCTGTGGCGAGGGAGCTTGCTCCCTCGCCACAAACGCTTATTGGGGTTTGCGATAGCTGTTGATGATCGCCGAGAAGTCCTTGCCCCCTTCCCCACGCAGGCTCATCGCCTGATACAACTGCTGGGCCACCGCGCCGAGCACGACCGGTTGGTGCGCCTGACGTGCCGCCTCAGTGGCCAGCCCCAGATCCTTGAGCATCAGTTCAGCACCGAAACCGCCGGTATAACCGCGCGAGGCCGGCGCCGTTTCGACGATGCCCGGCCACGGGTTGTACATCTCCGAACTCCAGCAGCGCCCGGTTGAACTGTTGATGACGCCCGCCAGCACCGTTGTGTCGATACCCAGGGCGCTGCCCAGCGCCATGGCTTCGCTGACACCAACCATGGAAATCCCCAGCAGCAGGTTGTTGCAGATCTTGGCGATTTGCCCGGTGCCGACTTCGCCGCAATGGACGATGTTGCGGCCCATCTGCGCCAGCACCGGTTGCAGAGTGGCGAACAGTTCAGGCGTGGCGCCGACCATGAAGGTCAGCGTCCCGGCCGCTGCACCGCCAGTGCCACCGGAAACCGGGGCATCGGCCATGGCCACGTCCTGCTTTGCGGCCGCCGCGGCAACATCTCGCGCCGTCTGCGGATCGATGGTGCTGCAATCCACCGCTGGCACGCCTTTGGCGATTCCCGCCAGCACGCCGTCTTCCCCCAGCCAGACGCTGCGCACATGGGCCGCGGCCGGCAGCATGGTGATCACCAGTTGCGCGTCTTTCGATGCTTCCTTCGGTGAAGTGCTGATGGTGCCGCCGAGTTGAGCCAGTTCGGCCAGCACGGTTTGATTGAGATCAAACAGGTTCAGCGAATGGCCGGCCTTGATCAGGTTGCGCGCCATCGGCGCGCCCATGTTGCCGAGACCGATAAAAGCAATTTTCATGTCCGGCTCCTTAACGCAAGTGGATGGTGGTGTTCACACCGTGGTTGATGCTGTCGTCATCGAACCAACGCGCGGTGACGGTCTTGGTTTGAGTGTAGAACTGCACCACTTGCTTGCCATACGGACCGAGGTCGCCAAGTTTGGAACCACGGGAACCGGTGAAGCTGAAGAACGGCACCGGCACCGGAATCGGGATGTTGATGCCGACCTGGCCAACGTCGATTTCCGTCTGGAATTTGCGCGCCGCCGCACCACTCTGGGTGAACAGACCCGTGCCGTTGCCGAACGGGTTGGCGTTGACCAGGGCGATGGCCTCATCGAGGGTGTCGACTTCCAGCACTACCAGCACTGGGCCAAAAATTTCCTGGGTGTAGATCTGCATCTCAGGGGTGACGCCAGAGAACAGGGTCGGGCCGACAAAGTTGCCCTGTTCGTAGCCCGGAACAGTGATGTCGCGACCGTCCAGTTCCAGCTTGGCGCCTTCCTTGATCCCGCTTTCGATCAGGTCGAGAATCCGCGCCTTGGCTCGTTTGGAAATCACCGGACCCACATCAGTGCCTGGCTCGCTGCCGGCATTGACCTTGAGTTTCTGCGCCAGCGCCTTGAGATCCGGCAGCCATTGTTTGGCCGCGCCCACCAGCACCACCACCGAGGTGGCCATGCAGCGCTGCCCGGCCGCACCGAAACCGGCGCCGACCAGTGCATTGAGCGCTTGCTCGCGATTGGCATCGGGCAGCACTACGGCGTGGTTCTTGGCGCCCATCATCGATTGCACGCGCTTGCCGTGTTTGCCGGCCAGATCGTAGACATGCGTGCCGACCGCGGTCGAGCCGACGAACGAAACAGCCTTGATGTCCTTGTGGGTGCAAAGCGCATCGACCACATCCTTGCCACCATGAACGACGTTGAGCACACCCGGCGGAATGCCGGCTTCAATCGCCAGTTCCACCAACAGCATGGTCGACATCGGATCCTGCTCGGAAGGCTTGAGCACGAAGGTGTTGCCGCAGGCGATGGCCATCGGGAACATCCACAGCGGAATCATCGCCGGGAAGTTGAACGGGGTAATACCGGCGCAGACGCCGATCGGCTGACGCAGGGTGTAGGTATCGACACCGCCAGCGACGTTCTCGGCGAACTCGCCCATTTGCAGGCTGCCAATGGAGCAAGCGTGCTCGACCACTTCCAGGCCACGGAAGATATCGCCTTCAGCATCGGCGATGGTTTTGCCCTGCTCATTGCTGAGTACCACGGCAATACGCTTGGAGTGCTCGCGAATCAGCGCTTGAAGCTTGAGCATGATGCGCATCCGCGCGCCGATTGGCGTCAGCTTCCAGGTCTGAAAGGCACGATGAGCAGCGCTGATGGCGGCATCGACTTCAGCAGCGGTCGCGAAGGGGACTTTGGCCAGCACTTGCTGGGTCGCCGGATTGACGATGTCGTGCCATTCGGTGGTCTGGGATTCGACCCACTCGCCATCGATCAATAACTTGACCTTTTGTACGGTGGTTTCTAGCGATGCGTTCATGTCGGGTCTCCGGGACGTTGTTCTTATTTAGAGAGCTATCTTGGGAGCCAAGGCGAGAAAGTCGCCTTGAGATGAGGCGTGTGTCGCGATTTGGTTGTCGGACTGTTTTTGGAGTATAGATGTGCAAACTTCTAATAAGAACGCACATAAAAGCCGGTCCATCATGCAAAAAAACATCACGTCTTTAGGCTCGTTGAACTGGGATGACCTCAAGTTTTTCCTCGAGGTTGCCCGCACACGCAAGGCCAGCACCGCGGCCAAACGCCTGGCGGTGGACTACACCACCGTGTCGCGGCGCATAAGTTCGCTCGAGGCCTCGTTGGGCACGCTGTTGTTCGAGAAGTCCCGCACCAGCGGTTTCGTCCTGACCGCTGAAGGCCAGCGTCTGCTGGGTTATGCCGAGTCGATCGAAAGCACCCTGCACATGGCCTGCGAGCAGGTTTCGGGCTCAGGCGTCGCGCTGTCCGGGCATGTGCGCATGGGCTGTACCGAAGGGTTCGGCAGCTTTTTCATCACCCCGCAATTGAGCCATTTCGTCGACGCCTACCCGGCGATCTCGGTGGACATCCTGCCACTGCCGCACTTCATCAGCCTGTCCAAGCGCGAGGCAGACATCGTCATTGCGCTGGAGCGACCCGAACACGGCCCTTATGTCTGCTGCAAACTCTGTGACTATCGATTGCAGCTGTACGCGACCCAGGATTATCTGGACAAGCACCCACCGATCCGCCGCCCGGCAGATTTGAGCAAGCATCAATTCATCAGTTATGTGGACGATCTGGCGTTCAGCTCGGAGCTGCTGTACCTGGCAAATGTGCTGCCCGGTGCCAGTGCCAATCTGCGCAGCACCAGTGTGATCGCGCAGTTCGTGGCGGCGCAGCAAGGACGGTCACTGGCGATTCTGCCGTGCTTCCTGGCGGCTCAGGACCCGCGGTTGCTGCCAGTGTTGCCGCAAGAAATCACCATCACCCGGCAGTTCTGGATGTACTGCCGGGAGGACCTGCGCAAGCTCAAGCGGATCACGTTGTTGTGGGACTACATCCGTACCGTCACCGAGCAGAATCATGCGCTGTTGATGGGGGAAAGCCGGGAGATGGTGTTCGCCGATTAATCGGCACTCACCACGATCGACACCCGGCGGTTCTCGGTGCGCCCGGCCGCGGTGGCGTTGGAGGCGACGGGCTTGCTGCTGCCCAGGCCGCGTAGCTGGATGTTTTGTTCTTTTATGCCGACAGCGGCCAAGACATCGCCGACGCTTTTCGCGCGACGCAGGGAAAGCTGTTCGTTATAGGACTCTTTGCCCGAGGCATCGGTGTGACCATCGACCCGCACGCGCTCGATTCCCACACTCAACAATGCCTTGCCAATACGCTCGACGATCTCGGTACTGCTGGGGTTGAGGTGTTCGACATCACTGCCGAACAGCACTTTGTCGGACAGGCCGAACGACCAGCCATCGTCAGTCATCTCGAAACCTTGCTGCTTGAGCACAGCGATCTGCTCCGGGGTCAGTCCTTTCTGCGGTGTCGTCTGGCAACCGGTCAATGCCAGCAGGGTCATGAATAAGGTCATCGTAAAAAATCGCAGAGAACGCTGAGTGAATGTGAACACAGAAATTAGCTCCTGGTTTGAACATCGGCGACAGAGTGCTCCGACCCTGCCGTGTGGTGAGCGCCTCGGGAAAGGCGTTTGGCCTGATACATCGCGGCATCTGCAGCATCGAGCAGCGCACCGGGCGTAAGCCCATGATCCGGGTACACGGCGATGCCGATGCTGAGTGAAGTCAACACCTGGGTACCGCCCGGCAACGGGATTGGCGCGTCCATACTGGCAATGATTTTGTCAGCAATCCGTTCGGCGTCTTCTATCTTGTGCAGCGGCGTCAACAGCACGGCAAACTCATCGCCGCCCAGACGCGCAACCAGATCCTCTTCACGCAACTGCGCACGAACCCGGGTCGCCACGGCGATGAGCACTGCATCACCGGCAGCGTGACCGAAGTTGTCGTTGATCTCCTTGAACCGGTCGCTGTCGAGAAACAGCACGGCCACTCCCTCATCCAGCTTGCCCGCATTGCGCAAGGCGCGCATCAGGCGGCCTTCGAAAAACGCCCGATTCGGCAACCCGGTAAGGCTGTCATGGCTGGCCTGGTGGGCCAGGGTTTCGTTTTCGCTTTGCAGATGGGTCTGCCAGGACTCGAGCTCGTCGAGCAAAGCATTGAAGTCGTTGCCCAGGTTGTCGAGTTCGGCAATGTCGGCGGGTGGTACGCGCCGGTCGAAGGCCCGTTCGCTACGGGCGGCGTGAGCCACGGCAGCCAGGCTGCGCAACGGGCCGGTGATCCCTCGCAATTGCCGACGCGCCAGATAAAGCGCTACCCAGGCACTGACAGCGGTACACAAGACGATTCCGACCAGACCGCTGAGCAAAAAGCGCATCAGGCTGCCGCCGTGACCGATGAGCAAGATGCTGCCGATTTCCCGACCTTGATGAGTGATCGGCATGCTGATGGGTTTTTCCAGAATCGTTCGGGCGATCTGCATTTCAAGATCGGAGAGCCACCCCGTTTCCGGTCGTTGCCAACGTGCGAGCAACTCGCCTTGCTCGTCCATCACTTGTGCATCAGCCACTTCTTCAGTGGACGCGATCAATGCCAGCGCTTCGGTGGCGGCGGCCTTGTCGTTGAACACCACCGCGGCTTCCACGGTGTAGTTGATCGAACGGGCAATCAGATGCAGGTTGTGATCGGCATAGACCCGCAAAGCCAGAACACCCAGCAGAGTCAATGAAACACTGGCCATGGCCACGCCCACCAGGGCGACGATCAAATGTCCACGGCCGATAACCGACCCCAGGGTCGGACGTATACGAGGTTTGAATAGACTCATGGCGCCGCCGGCTTGCGGCGCGACAGTTGCAGCACACTGGGGTGAATGCGTACACCGCTGCGAGCGACCGAGTCGAGGTTAACCTCGAAGGACACCTGTTCATCACCGACCCGCAGGCAGAACAGGCTGCCGACGGTGCACTGATCGCCGCCTTCGCTGATGCTCACCACCGGGCGTCCCATCAACGAGGCGAATAGCCGACTGCGTTCATCGCCTGTCAGCTTGCCGATGTACACCGCATCGCATTCACTGGCGATGGCCGGGTTATCGGCCAGCAACCGTCGTACAGTAACCGGTCGACCCGTGGCTTGTGTGGTGCCTTTGACCAGGTCGTCGGTGTATTCAGTGGGGCCGACCACGCACAGACGCAGTTGTTGAGGCTCAACAGGCCATCGGGCATAACTGAGGATCCCGAGTACCACCTGAGTGACCGACCTGGCACGTTGGTCGGCTTTGCTCACGATAGTTTCCGACTCAGCACAGGCAACGCCCGTCAACAAACAGAGGAGGCCGGCAAGCAGCACTTGTTTGCAGCCAACGACGCGCCCTGTCGCCCAGACAGCCAACTTCATGCAGGAATTCTCTACGATCGCAACAAAATGATGCCGCAACGATAGCACAGCACCGAAACACCAGCGAGGCGACGCACCGGCACATCGGACAGATTCCCGCGGCTGGCACCGCCCCTCAATGGCTCGGCCAGGCACCCTCTTCCAGCTCCAGCATTAACCCGCTCAAGCGCTTGACCTTGCGCCGCACGGCCTCTTCGAATACGCCGGCTCGAGGCTCAATCAGGGTGAACCAGTCTTTGGCCCGGGTTATCCCGGTATAGATCAGTTCCTTGGTAAGCACAGGATTCAAAGCATCCGGCAGAATCAACGCCGTATGGGCAAATTCCGAGCCTTGGGATTTGTGCACGGTCATGGCATACACCGTGTCGACATCGTTGAGTCGGCTTGGCAGGACAAAGCGCACACCGCCCTGCCCGTCATTACGCGGGAAGGCCACACGCAGCACGTGCCGTCCGGCCTCCGGGCCTTCACGCTCCGGCAGCTTGAGGGCAATGCCAATGTCTCCGTTCATCAAACCCAGGCCATAGTCGTTGCGGGTCATCAGCACGGGCCGACCTTCGTACCACTGATGGTCGCTGTCGATCAGCCGTGCCTTGAGCAGCGCATCGGTCACGCGCTGATTCAAACCTTCCACGCCCCAAGGCCCTTTGCGTACGGCACACAACAGCTGGAAAGCGTCAAAAGCCTGCAGCACCACGCGAGCCCAATCAGCCCAGCATGGATCGTCGAGCGGGCGGTCGAGCGCTGGTCGCTGACTGCGCAAAAGACTCAGGTAATGCCGATAACCTTGCGGCCCCCCGCCATGGCCTTCGAGCAGCAAGCGCTCCAGAGCACGGTCCTGCTCCCCCTTGAGGGGCAGGGAAAATACGTCGCCATGACTTGCAGCGGCCAATAACTTGCGCGCGTCCTCGGGATGCTGTTGGTTGACCCAACGGGCCAACTGACCAATGCCGCTACCCTCGCCGAAGCGCCGTGAGTGACGCAGCATCACGACTTGCTGGGCCAGTGGATGCGCACCGTGGGTGTCTTCCCGTAAACCGCTGGCATCGAGGCGTTCACCGCTGACCGCCTCCAGCCACTGGCGGGTCTGCGGGCTGTACCAACCGGCTTCGGCATCACGACACAGATCGCCCAAAACGGCACCAGCCTCTACCGACGCCAGTTGGTCCTTGTCACCGAGCAGCACCAGACGGGCATGTGGCGGCAACGCATCGAGCAGGTTGGCCATCATTTCCAGGTCGATCATCGAGGCTTCGTCCACCACCAATACATCCAGCGGCAAGCGATTACCCGCGTGGTGACGGAAATGCCGGGTACCGGGACGACTGCCGAGCAAACGGTGCACGGTGGTCACATCCGACGGGATCTTCTCGCGCACCGTTTCAGGCACTTTCAGGGTTTGAACCTGCTGGCTGATGGACTCGGTCAATCGTGCGGCAGCTTTGCCGGTGGGTGCCGCGAGACGAATACGCAGCGGTTTACCGGCCTCCACTGCGGGTGCCTGGAGCAATGCAAGCAAGCGCACAACCGTGGTGGTCTTGCCGGTTCCCGGGCCGCCGGTGACGATGCTGAATGCACTTCGGGTAGCCAGGGCACACGCGAGCTTCTGCCAGTCGATCACGTCATCAAGCCTGGCTGGACCGAACAGCCCGCTCAGGCGTTGGGGCAAATCACCCGGCGTTGCTTCGTGTGTCGCCAGACGCTGGCGCAGCGCGTGGTCGATGCGCCGTTCGTAAGCCCAGTAGCGGCGCAGGTACAGGCGCTTGCCCGACAGCACCAACGGCCGGTGTTGCGCAGCCTCACGCCCATCGACGGCCAGAGCCACCAGACGACTGGACGCCAGCACCTTGCACCAATGGGCGCCGTCCAGCGCCTCAAGCAATTGCGACGGCAGCAACATCGCACCGCTTTGCACATCGCCTTCCGGCGGCAGCGACAGGGCAAAGTCCGGCTCTTTCAGTGTTTCGAACAGATCCAGGCAGACATGACCGTGGCCCAGTTGGTGACTGATCAACGCGGCGGCCAGCAGCACCAGCGGATCATCGTCGGGAGCGAGCTCGTGGAGAAACACGACGAAGGCCTTGTCCAGCGCCCGCAGCCAGCCGCGTTCGACCCAGCGCGTGAGCAGCAGCAACAAGTCATCTGCGCGGCTCAACGGGGCCAGGTCCGCCAGACTTTCGGCCGCCAACGGCGTAGGCAGCAAATCGGCGAAAGTGCGACTCATAGCAATACTCCCTGTTCCCAGGCGGGTTCGGCCTTGGGCTCTGGCTTGCCCTGGAACAACCGGTCCAGGCGCTCGATCAGCTCCCGTGGCGGACGGGCAAAATACACACCCTGGCTGGCCGCTCGAGTACCGCGAAGAAATAGATACAACGCTCCACCGACATGTCGGTCGTAATCGTAATCGACCAGCCGAGCCTTAAGCTGGCGATGCAGGGCGAGCAGGTACAGTACGTATTGCAGGTCGTAACGGTTATCGAGAATCGACTGCTCCATGGCCTGCTCGGTATAGG
Source organism: Pseudomonas sp. B21-019 (assembly GCF_024749225.1). Classification (NCBI taxonomy): domain Bacteria; kingdom Pseudomonadati; phylum Pseudomonadota; class Gammaproteobacteria; order Pseudomonadales; family Pseudomonadaceae; genus Pseudomonas; species Pseudomonas sp. B21-019. The sequence goes on along the minus strand of NZ_CP087193.1, from coordinate 787,193 downwards.
CCGCGTCATCGACGCCCAGCCAGTTGGATTTGTAGTCAGCGACGTAGTAACGGCCTTCATGCTCGAACGTCAGGTCGATGAAGCCTTTGAACATGCCATTGAGCAGCACCGGTTCGGCGGCCACCCGGGCCACGCCGTGATGGGTGTATTGACGCACAAGCTCATCGAGCTTGAGTACATCGACTTTATGACTGGCGAACCAGAACTCCATCTCGACCCGGTATTGAGTCAGTTGCTCGAACACCACCGGCGCCTGCCCGCCACCGATGTGCAACGGGGATTTGAGCAAGTGCTGCAGCCAGCCGCTCAATGTGGTGATCCAGCCTTCCCAGCCACGGCGGTTGCAGCGACGGGCGATCGCGTCTTCCACGGTTTGCGGTGCAGCGGCAAATCCTTCGTCACCGGCCCATTCGAGCAATCCATGAAGAAAAGTGCCGGGGTTCGGCCCACGAGGGAATCGATGGATATCAGCGCCGCCAGCGGCGACTTCTCGTGGCGCTTCGGGATCAAGACGTTCGTCATCAAACAGCTTTTGTGCTTGCGCGCTCTCCGGTGCTTCGTCACTGCCCACGCTCAAACTGTCACCAATGCGTAAGGCACTGTAAGAGGCGATCCACCAGTTTTCGCTGGCCTTGCGCCTGGGTATCAGCGGGGCAAGCAAGGTCGCTTCATTGCGTGGCGGGTGGTAATGCTCGGCGGTCGCGTCAGGCATTTCACCGTAGCTCAGCGCCGCGCAGTCTTGCTGCAGGTCTTCCAGCCAACGACGCAGCCCTGCCGACTCAGCCAATGGCGCACCACCGCTCAGCAGATAGCCCAACGCCGAAAGGTGCAGGACCGAGCCATTGTTATTACCGCGTTTGAGATCAGTCACACCCAGCCAGCAGGCATGTTGTGCCCGGGTCAGGGCCACATAGAGCAGTCGAAGGTCTTCGGCCAAACGCTCATCATCAGCGAGGGCGATCAACTCGGCCGTCGGCTTCAAGCTCACCTGCGCCTTACCCGCGGCATCGTGGTAGTGCAGCGGCAGACGACTGCCATCCACCGGTTTTGCCGAGCAGATGAACGGCAGAAACACCAACGGATATTCAAGCCCTTTGGACTTGTGGATGGTCACGACCTTGACCAGTTGCTCGTCGCTTTCCAGGCGCAGGATCTGTTCTTCGCCAGCCTGACCAGACAACGCCAGATGCTCGGACAAATGACGGATCAGTGCTTGCTCGCCATCGAGTTCGGCGGCGGCCTGCTGCAGCAACTCGGACAAATGCAGCAGGTTGGTCAATATCCGTTCACCATCGCTGCGCGCGATCAACGCCTGGGGCAGCTGAAAATCATGTAGCAATCGCCGCAACATGGGCAGCACGCCCTGCTTGCGCCAGAGCTCGCGATAACCGCGGAACTGCATGACCCGTGCTTCCCAGGCCAGTTCGTCCTGATTCAGTCGCTCCAGTTCAGCCAGTGAAAGGTTCAGCGTGATGCAGGCCAGCGCGGCACGCAGGGGACGTTCGACATCCGGTTCGGCACAGGCCTTGAGCCACGTCAGCAGATCATGGGCCTCCTGCGCGGCGAATACCGAGTCCTTGTCTGACAGGTAAACACTGCGCACACCGCGAGCGGAAAGTTCGCCGCGCACGGCCTGGGCCTCTTTGCCGTCGCGCACCAGAATCGCGATATCCGCCGGCAGCAGGCCTTTGAGATCCTTACCATCCTGGATGAAGCCCGCACGGCCTTGCTGACCGCCATTGAGCAGCGCAGTAATTTCACTGGCGCAGGCGGCGGCCAATTGTTGTCGATACACCACGCCGGACAGTGGCTGGTCAGAGGACAAATGCCAGATGTTCAGGGCAGGCACAACCTGACCCTTAATGTGCAGGACTTCTTTGCGCCCTTGGGACTCCACGGGCAGAAACGGTACCGGGTTCTCGCCACTCCTCTCACGGAACAGGAACGCGCCGCGCCCCTGCTCACGAGATTCGGCGCGCTCGAACACATGGTTCACCGCGTTGACCATGCCATGACTGGAACGGAAATTTGTACCCAGGGTATGCAGGCGGCCGGTGGTGGCTTGCCGGGCGCGCAGATAGGTATAGATATCGGCACCGCGAAAGGCATAGATCGCCTGCTTCGGGTCGCCGATCAGGAACAGGCCGGATTCAGGGTTGTTGTCTTCGATGCGATAAATGCTCTCGAAGATTCGGTACTGCACCGGGTCGGTGTCCTGAAACTCGTCGATCAGCGCAACCGGGAACTGCTCGCGGATCAAGGTCGCCAGACGCTCACCGCCATCGGACTGCAACGCCGCATCGAGACGCAGCAGCATGTCATCGAAACCCATTTCCGCGCGACGACGCTTTTCTTCCTCGAACCGAGCACCGACCCAGTGGGCGGCATGTTGCAGCACGGCGGCGTCGGGGGTCGGCAAGCCATCGAGACTGGCCTTGAGGCCGGGCATCGCATCGAGACCGGGATGACGGGGAGCGTCACCTTTCCAGGCTTCAGCCATGCCATCGGGAGTCAGGCGAGTGAAGCCGGTGCCAATGTCCAGTTGCTCCAGAGATTCGTCTTCGGCCCAGGCCCGGAGCTTTTCGAACCAGGGTTCGAAATAGCGCGCCTGCATCTTGCGACCATCGACGCTTTTGCTCGCGACGCCCTGATGACAGATGGCAAGCAGCTCATCGGCCCATTGGCGCCAGGGCATCTTGAGCTCGAGCAACGCGGCCCGTCGTTCCTCCAGGCACTCGGCGATCAACTCGGCAGGTTCTTTACCTTCAACGCTGTCACGCTCGCTGGCGAACAACCCACGCACTCGCGGCAACAACGCTGCCGGCCCCCCCCAGTTGCCGCGAACCCAATTCAGCGCATCGCCTTGCATCGGATAGCAGAACAGTCGCCAGTAGTCGCGCAGGACTTCGCCAAGCAAATCACTGTGATCGGTTTCCAGGGTCTGGGTGAACAGGCTGCCACTGTCGAATGCATGTTCGCGCAGCATGCGCTGGCACCAACTGTGGATGGTCGATACCGCCGCTTCATCCATCCACTGGGCGGCAATGTCCAGACGGTTTGCACAACCAGGCCACTGTTCAGGGAGGTATTGCTCACGCAACTCGGCGATGAGGCCATCCGGCGCCGGTGTCTCATCGCGGAAAAACCGCGCAGCTTCAGCCAGCCGTGTGCGAATACGTTCGCGTAGTTCTTTGGTTGCGGCATCGGTGAAGGTCACCACGAGGATTTGCGGCGGCAGCAATTCACGGCCAAAACCACTCGACTCGTCGCCATGACCAAGGACCAGGCGCAAGTACAGCGCAGAAATGGTGAAGGTCTTGCCCGTCCCGGCGCTGGCTTCGATCAGTTGGCTTCCACGCAGGGGGAATGCCAGGGCCAGCGGTGTTTTCGTGGTCATGAGCGCGCCTCCTCGCTGGTCAATGAACGCCAGGGAGCCTCAAGCAGCGGCCGATACAAAGCGTCGCACCAATCGGGGAAGGTCTCGTCGGCAATCAAAACATCGTAGTCGGCGTATTGCCGAGCGAGTGCCGGGCTTTCGCGGCGCTCACCATCAGTGGTCTGGCCATCGCCTTCATAGGCCTTGCGGGCGGCGGCGTCAGCCTTGACCGGATCGGTTTGAGCCAGCCAGGCGAAGGCTGTTTTTACGGCAATCGGCAACGGCTGGCGCATGCCCGTTTGCCAGGCCAGCAACAGATTACCCAAGGCATCAAGTGCTGCATCCTTCGCCAAGGGAGCCAGTAACAGACTGTCGTCACTGGCCACCAACGCGGTGGTCATCGGCATCCCGCTGGCACAGGCAACCAGGTGATTGATCCATGGTCGTGTCAGACGATGCCATTTGCGGGTCTTGAGCGAGCCGATGCTGTTGGGAATCGTGGTGACCGATAGCAAACCACCGTCCGCACGTTGATGCAGGCCACTGAGCCAGCCCTCCAGGCGCAGCCCATGCAGTTCCAGACTCACGGGCAACGCGCTGGCAAGTGGGGAAGGCCATAACGCCAGGAGCTGTCGATAGCGCTGCAACAGATCCGGCAACGGCTCGATCAACTCTCGCTGCAGACATTCGCCGAAACCGGCCATGGGCAAGAGCCCGCTGTTCTGCAGACGTTTCGCCTGTGCTTCCAGTACCTGATCGATTTGGTCCAATTGCCCGAGCGCTGCTTCGAGCAAGCTGTCGCTGAGGCTATAGCGTTGCAGCGCGTCGAGTACAAATGGCTCTTCATCCGCCAGAGGCGCTTCGGCAGCCTCGAAGAACACTTTGAGTCGCTGACTGAAGAAATGCCGTACCGGATTGCGCAGAAAATCCAGCAACTGACCCAGGCTCAGCGGCTCGTCCTGAATATAGGGCTCAAGAACCTCGATGGCAGGCGTCAAACCGCTGGACTGATGAAGTACCTGCCACTCGCTGGCGTAGCTGAACAAATCATCGCCTTCATGGAAGTAGCGTGCACTGAAGGGTTGCAGCGGATGTTCCTGAGTCATGGACTCAAGCAGATCAGCCTTGTCATCATGCAATCGCCAACCGCTGGCGAGATGATCACGTAGCTGTCCTATCAATACCGAAGCCGGGCGCTCACTGTTGTCCCGAATACTGCGGCCGACCCAGCTGATATAGAGTTGGTCCCGCGCCGACAACAAGGCTTCCAGCAACAGATAGCGATCATCTTCACGCCGGGAACGATCGCCGGGCCGGTAGTCGCTGCCCATCAGGTCGAAGTCCAGTGGCGGCTGCGCGCGAGGGTAATCGCCGTCATTCATGCCCAGCAGGCAGACCAGTTTGAACGGGATCGCTCGCATGGGCATCAAGGTACAGAAATTGACGGCACCGGCGAGAAAGCGCTGAGACAAGCGACCTTGGTCGAGGCCAGCCAGCCAGGCTTCACGGACTACGGTCAGCGGTAACTCGTCCTGCAAGCCTACCGACTCGCAGGTCTCAAGCCAGGTCTCACGCAGCTCTTCGAGCTGGGCCAATAAATAGTCGTCATGCTCATTACTGGCCTGGAAAAACAACTGCACCAGTGCTTGCAAGCGGATGCCCCAGAGTTTGGGCGACGCAGGTTGGGTGAGCTCCTGGTGGGCAATCTCCAGTGCATCCAGCAGTGCGACCAAAGGACCTATGAGCGCAGCATCCAGGCCACCGATCTCGTCGTAGGGTTCAATACCCTCGCAGGCACTGGCGCTGCCCACGGCATAACCAAGCAACATCCGTCGCAAGCCGAAACGCCAACTGTTTTGCTCCAGTTCTTCCGGCAGGCCCAGACCCGCACGCTGCTCGGCATTCATCCCCCAACGGATACCTGCGCCTTCGATCCAGCGGTGCAAGGTCGGCAGGTCACGTTCCTCTACGCCAAAGCGAGCGCGTAATGCCGGAACGTCCAGCAGATCGAGAATCTCACTGACGGGGAAACGACTGTCGGGCAGCTTGAGCAGATGCTCGACAGCGATCAGTAGCGGGTCCCTGCCGCGCTGGCCTTGATCCGCGAGCGTAAAGGGAATGAAGCGTGGATCGTGGCGATCAAGCTGACCAAAGACAGCGCGGATGTGGGGGGCGTAACTGTCGATGTCTGGAACCATCACGATCACGTCGCGAGGCCTTAAGTCTGGATCAGCACTGAATCGTGCGAGCAGCTGATCGTGGAGAATCTCCACTTCGCGTTGAGCACTATGGGCGATGTGAAAACGGATCGATTCGTCCTTTGTCAGATCGACTGCAGGCCAACTCTCGCGAGTTTCGCTCAGGGGGCGCAATTCCAGGATGTCGTCCTGCAACTGATTGAGCATGCTCTGAGGCTGGTTATCGCTGAAAAGGTCGATGCGCCCATCGCGAAATGCCGAGCGATAGCTGTTGGGATCGTCGTAACTGTCGAGCAGATTGATGTAGTCCCGCCCCTGCTTGCCCCACGCCGCCAATAGCGGGTGGGCATGCTGATGGAGCGTTTGCGGATCAAGCACAACCGGCATGCCGCGCTTGCGAGCCTGGCGCTTGTATTGATGCCGCAACAGGTCTTTATCGGCGACGATGTCCGCCCAATGGTGGCGACATGGGTTGTGTACGCACAGCAAGACCTGACTGAATCGAGCCAGCCCGGCAAGCGCTTCCAAGGCTTGAGCTGGCAGTGAAGAAATCCCGAAAACAATCACCCTGGACGGCAACCCACTGGGCGCCCTGTCGAGACTATTGATACGCTCGATAAAGCGTTGGTGGACACCCGCGCGGCTTTGCGCCATGCCTTGTGCACCGACATCCAGCAACAGCGCACGCCACAGCTCTGCTTGCCAGCAGTTGGCCGGAGTCAGAGCTTTGGCTTCGCCTCTACCATTTCGTAATTGGTGACGGCCTTCTGCCCAGTCTTCGAGCCAGTCCGCCCTGTACACCTGATATTGGTCGAATAGATCCGCCAGTCGCTCCGCCAATTGATAGCGTTTGCGTAAGTCGGTGTCATTCGTAAGGAAGCGCTGCAGGGGTTCGAAGTGCGGTTGGTTGATCAACTGTGGCAGCAGACGCATCAGGCGCCAGGTCAGAGGGGCTTTATCGAGCAGGGACTTGGCCGGGATTTCGTCACGTCCCAGCACCATGCGATAGAGCTGCCACATGAAGCTGCCTGGCAACTGCACATCGATGGCGGCAGCGATTCCGCAGCCGCCCATGTCGTCATCTTCAGGGTCTTCGGCCAGTGCCAGCTTCAGCCATTGGGCGATGCCGTTGCTCTGCACCAGGGCGATTTCATTTTCCAAGGGAGCCAGCGGGTAGCGCCGCATCCAACTGACCACCAGGCTGCGCAGCTCGTCCAGGCGGTTGCCGTGAACCACCATAAAACCAGCACTGAGGGACGTAGCGTCCGGCATAAAGGCTTCCTTGGGAAAATACAAAAGCTAGGGCCGAACCTTAGCACTGTCGGCAGACCGTGACAGCCGGGACCGTTCCGATGTTGCTGTACGAACTTTCCTGCGGACAAAACAAAACCCCTACCTGCATACGCAGATAGGGGTTTCGGAATTTAATCTTGACGATGACCTACTCTCACATGGGGAAACCCCACACTACCATCGGCGATGCATCGTTTCACTTCTGAGTTCGGGATGGGATCAGGTGGTTCCAATGCTCTATGGTCGTCAAGAAATTCGGGTACCGAACCGTCTTTCGACGCTTCAGCAAATTGGGTATGCGATAGTTTGTGCGGCTTTTGTGAATGGTTGCGAACTTTCGGTTCATTGCGTCTTCACACACCGCAATCTGGCTCTTAAGCGCAAATTGCTTGGGTGTTATATGGTCAAGCCTCACGGGCAATTAGTATTGGTTAGCTCAACGCCTCACAGCGCTTACACACCCAACCTATCAACGTCGTAGTCTTCGACGGCCCTTCAGGGGACTCAAGGTCCCAGTGAGATCTCATCTTGAGGCTAGTTTCCCGCTTAGATGCTTTCAGCGGTTATCTATTCCGAACATAGCTACCCGGCAATGCCACTGGCGTGACAACCGGAACACCAGAGGTTCGTCCACTCCGGTCCTCTCGTACTAGGAGCAGCCCCTCTCAAATCTCAAACGTCCACGGCAGATAGGGACCGAACTGTCTCACGACGTTCTAAACCCAGCTCGCGTACCACTTTAAATGGCGAACAGCCATACCCTTGGGACCGGCTTCAGCCCCAGGATGTGATGAGCCGACATCGAGGTGCCAAACACCGCCGTCGATATGAACTCTTGGGCGGTATCAGCCTGTTATCCCCGGAGTACCTTTTATCCGTTGAGCGATGGCCCTTCCATACAGAACCACCGGATCACTAAGACCTACTTTCGTACCTGCTCGACGTGTCTGTCTCGCAGTCAAGCGCGCTTTTGCCTTTATACTCTACGACCGATTTCCGACCGGTCTGAGCGCACCTTCGTACTCCTCCGTTACTCTTTAGGAGGAGACCGCCCCAGTCAAACTACCCACCATACACTGTCCTCGATCCGGATAACGGACCTGAGTTAGAACCTCAAAGTTGCCAGGGTGGTATTTCAAGGATGGCTCCACGCGAACTGGCGTCCACGCTTCAAAGCCTCCCACCTATCCTACACAAGCAAATTCAAAGTCCAGTGCAAAGCTATAGTAAAGGTTCACGGGGTCTTTCCGTCTAGCCGCGGATACACTGCATCTTCACAGCGATTTCAATTTCACTGAGTCTCGGGTGGAGACAGCGCCGCCATCGTTACGCCATTCGTGCAGGTCGGAACTTACCCGACAAGGAATTTCGCTACCTTAGGACCGTTATAGTTACGGCCGCCGTTTACCGGGGCTTCGATCAAGAGCTTCGCGTTAGCTAACCCCATCAATTAACCTTCCGGCACCGGGCAGGCGTCACACCCTATACGTCCACTTTCGTGTTTGCAGAGTGCTGTGTTTTTAATAAACAGTCGCAGCGGCCTGGTATCTTCGACCGGCGTGGGCTTACGCAGCAAGTGCTTCACCCTCACCGGCGCACCTTCTCCCGAAGTTACGGTGCCATTTTGCCTAGTTCCTTCACCCGAGTTCTCTCAAGCGCCTTGGTATTCTCTACCCAACCACCTGTGTCGGTTTGGGGTACGGTTCCTGGTTACCTGAAGCTTAGAAGCTTTTCTTGGAAGCATGGCATCAACCACTTCGTGTTCTAAAAGAACACTCGTCATCAGCTCTCGGCCTTGGAATCCCGGATTTACCTAAGATTCCAGCCTACCACCTTAAACTTGGACAACCAACGCCAAGCTGGCCTAGCCTTCTCCGTCCCTCCATCGCAATAACCAGAAGTACAGGAATATTAACCTGTTTTCCATCGACTACGCTTTTCAGCCTCGCCTTAGGGACCGACTAACCCTGCGTCGATTAACGTTGCGCAGGAAACCTTGGTCTTTCGGCGTGGGTGTTTTTCACACCCATTGTCGTTACTCATGTCAGCATTCGCACTTCTGATACCTCCAGCAAGCTTCTCAACTCACCTTCACAGGCTTACAGAACGCTCCTCTACCGCATCACCTAAGTGATACCCGTAGCTTCGGTGTATGGTTTGAGCCCCGTTACATCTTCCGCGCAGGCCGACTCGACTAGTGAGCTATTACGCTTTCTTTAAAGGGTGGCTGCTTCTAAGCCAACCTCCTAGCTGTCTAAGCCTTCCCACATCGTTTCCCACTTAACCATAACTTTGGGACCTTAGCTGACGGTCTGGGTTGTTTCCCTTTTCACGACGGACGTTAGCACCCGCCGTGTGTCTCCCATGCTCGGCACTTGTAGGTATTCGGAGTTTGCATCGGTTTGGTAAGTCGGGATGACCCCCTAGCCGAAACAGTGCTCTACCCCCTACAGTGATACATGAGGCGCTACCTAAATAGCTTTCGAGGAGAACCAGCTATCTCCGAGCTTGATTAGCCTTTCACTCCGATCCACAGGTCATCCGCTAACTTTTCAACGGTAGTCGGTTCGGTCCTCCAGTCAGTGTTACCTAACCTTCAACCTGCCCATGGATAGATCGCCCGGTTTCGGGTCTATTCCCAGCGACTAGACGCCCTATTAAGACTCGCTTTCGCTACGCCTCCCCTATTCGGTTAAGCTCGCCACTGAAAATAAGTCGCTGACCCATTATACAAAAGGTACGCAGTCACCCAACAAAGTGGGCTCCCACTGCTTGTACGCATACGGTTTCAGGATCTATTTCACTCCCCTCTCCGGGGTTCTTTTCGCCTTTCCCTCACGGTACTAGTTCACTATCGGTCAGTCAGTAGTATTTAGCCTTGGAGGATGGTCCCCCCATATTCAGACAAAGTTTCTCGTGCTCCGTCCTACTCGATTTCATGACTAAGAGATTTTCGCGTACAGGGCTATCACCCACTATGGCCGCACTTTCCAGAGCGTTCCGCTAATCTCAAAGCCACTTAAGGGCTAGTCCCCGTTCGCTCGCCACTACTAAGGGAATCTCGGTTGATTTCTTTTCCTCAGGGTACTTAGATGTTTCAGTTCCCCTGGTTCGCCTCTTGCACCTATGTATTCAGTACAAGATAACCATCTTATGATGGCTGGGTTCCCCCATTCAGACATCTCCGGATCAAAGTCTGTTTGCCGACTCCCCGAAGCTTTTCGCAGGCTACCACGTCTTTCATCGCCTCTGACTGCCAAGGCATCCACCGTATGCGCTTCTTCACTTGACCATATAACCCCAAGCAATCTGGTTATACTGTGAAGACGACATTCGCCGAAAATTCGCACTTGCTCAAAGAGCAACTCACAAATTTTACCTTAGCCTGATCCGTTACCAGTGAAAGTAACGTTCAGTCTATCTTTCTATCACATACCCAAATTTTTAAAGAACGATCTAGCCAAAGACTAGAAATCAACATTCACCATCATCACGATGGAATGCTCATTTCTAAGCTTTCAACAACAGAAGCAGTAGTGGTGGAGCCAAACGGGATCGAACCGTTGACCTCCTGCGTGCAAGGCAGGCGCTCTCCCAGCTGAGCTATGGCCCCGTATTTCTACAGGTATTCCCACACAAAATTGGTGGGTCTGGGCAGATTCGAACTGCCGACCTCACCCTTATCAGGGGTGCGCTCTAACCAACTGAGCTACAGACCCAATTTCGGGCTGCTTCGTATCGTCTTCTTCAATGAATCAAGCAATTCGTGTGGGAACTTATGGAGCAGCTGATGTCGTCGATTAAGGAGGTGATCCAGCCGCAGGTTCCCCTACGGCTACCTTGTTACGACTTCACCCCAGTCATGAATCACACCGTGGTAACCGTCCCCCCGAAGGTTAGACTAGCTACTTCTGGTGCAACCCACTCCCATGGTGTGACGGGCGGTGTGTACAAGGCCCGGGAACGTATTCACCGCGACATTCTGATTCGCGATTACTAGCGATTCCGACTTCACGCAGTCGAGTTGCAGACTGCGATCCGGACTACGATCGGTTTTGTGGGATTAGCTCCACCTCGCGGCTTGGCAACCCTCTGTACCGACCATTGTAGCACGTGTGTAGCCCAGGCCGTAAGGGCCATGATGACTTGACGTCATCCCCACCTTCCTCCGGTTTGTCACCGGCAGTCTCCTTAGAGTGCCCACCATTACGTGCTGGTAACTAAGGACAAGGGTTGCGCTCGTTACGGGACTTAACCCAACATCTCACGACACGAGCTGACGACAGCCATGCAGCACCTGTCTCAATGTTCCCGAAGGCACCAATCCATCTCTGGAAAGTTCATTGGATGTCAAGGCCTGGTAAGGTTCTTCGCGTTGCTTCGAATTAAACCACATGCTCCACCGCTTGTGCGGGCCCCCGTCAATTCATTTGAGTTTTAACCTTGCGGCCGTACTCCCCAGGCGGTCAACTTAATGCGTTAGCTGCGCCACTAAGAGCTCAAGGCTCCCAACGGCTAGTTGACATCGTTTACGGCGTGGACTACCAGGGTATCTAATCCTGTTTGCTCCCCACGCTTTCGCACCTCAGTGTCAGTATCAGTCCAGGTGGTCGCCTTCGCCACTGGTGTTCCTTCCTATATCTACGCATTTCACCGCTACACAGGAAATTCCACCACCCTCTACCATACTCTAGCTCGACAGTTTTGAATGCAGTTCCCAGGTTGAGCCCGGGGATTTCACATCCAACTTAACGAACCACCTACGCGCGCTTTACGCCCAGTAATTCCGATTAACGCTTGCACCCTCTGTATTACCGCGGCTGCTGGCACAGAGTTAGCCGGTGCTTATTCTGTCGGTAACGTCAAAACAATTACGTATTAGGCAACTGCCCTTCCTCCCAACTTAAAGTGCTTTACAATCCGAAGACCTTCTTCACACACGCGGCATGGCTGGATCAGGCTTTCGCCCATTGTCCAATATTCCCCACTGCTGCCTCCCGTAGGAGTCTGGACCGTGTCTCAGTTCCAGTGTGACTGATCATCCTCTCAGACCAGTTACGGATCGTCGCCTTGGTGAGCCATTACCTCACCAACTAGCTAATCCGACCTAGGCTCATCTGATAGCGCAAGGCCCGAAGGTCCCCTGCTTTCTCCCGTAGGACGTATGCGGTATTAGCGTTCGTTTCCGAACGTTATCCCCCACTACCAGGCAGATTCCTAGGCATTACTCACCCGTCCGCCGCTCGCCACCAGGTACAAGTACCCGTGCTGCCGCTCGACTTGCATGTGTTAGGCCTGCCGCCAGCGTTCAATCTGAGCCATGATCAAACTCTTCAGTTCAAACATCTTTGGGTTTTTAAGAAACCCTAAACTTGGCTCAGCAATCGTTGGTTACATCTTTGATTTCTCGCGGAGTAACTTGTGATGCTGATAATCTTGTTGACTATCAGTCTGACTCCACAAGCACCCACACGAATTGCTTGATTCAGTTGTTAAAGAGCGGTTGGTTAAGATCTTTCGTCTCAACCGAGGCGCGCATTCTACAGCAGCCTCTGTTGCTGTCAAGCGGTTATTTTCAGAAGTTTTCAAAGTTTCCCGTAAGAAACATCAGCAACTTCAACCACTTGCGCTTCCGATCTCTCGTTAGCGGGAGGCGAATTCTACAGCGTTAGTCGCTGCTGTCAACACCTCTTTTTCTCCGCTTTCGACCGAGAGGATCGAACCGTCAATAAGGCGACAACACCCTGCCTTACCAACTCCTTCTGGCTTCGATGAACTGAAGCGTAACCGCTGCCGAAAACTGCGTAACTCGTTGTTTACCAAGGAGTTTTACGTTTCGACTGCGCCGGAAGTGGGGCGAATTATAGACGTCCAGGATCTGCCGTCAACCTCTAATTTCACATTTCTGTCATATCGGTCAAAACAGCCCGAAAACACAAAGGCCGACCTCAAGAGGTCGGCCTTCTGCCCTTCTACTTACAAGCTAGGGAATGCGAATTGCGAAGCTTCATGGCTTGCCCGTTGCGGCCAGCGCTGGGTAATAGCCTTGCGACGCGTATAGAACCGCACGCCATCCGGGCCATAAGCATGCAGATCGCCGAACAGCGAACGCTTCCAGCCGCCAAAGCTGTGATACGCCACTGGCACCGGCAACGGTACGTTGACGCCGACCATACCCACTTCGATCTCATCGCAGAACAACCGCGCCGCTTCCCCATCACGGGTAAAGATGCAGGTGCCATTGCCATACTCGTGATCATTGATCAGTTGCATCGCCTCTTCCAGGCTGTTGACCCGGACGACGCACAGCACCGGCCCGAAGATCTCTTCTTTATAGATGCGCATCTCTGGCGTGACGTTATCGAACAGGCAGCCACCCAGGAAGAAGCCGTCCTCATGACCGGCCACGCTCAGACCACGACCGTCCACCACCAGCTTCGCACCGGCGGCTACGCCGTCTTCAACATAACCGCTGACCTTGTCCCGCGCCTGACCGGTGACCAGAGGCCCCATGTCCAGGCCACAAGTTGTACCAGCGCCGATTTTCAGTGCCTTGATCTGCGGTGTCAGTTTGGCCACCAACGCATCCGCCACCTGGTCACCGACACACACGGCCACCGAAATCGCCATGCAGCGCTCACCGCACGAACCGTAAGCGGCGCCCATCAACGCGCTGACCGCGTTATCCAGATCCGCATCCGGCATCAATACCGCATGGTTCTTCGCCCCGCCCAGCGCCTGGACGCGTTTGCCGCGCTTGGTGCCTTCGGCGTAGATGTATTCGGCAATCGGCGTCGAACCGACGAAGCTCAACGCTTTGACTTCCGGCGCTTCAATCAGTGCGTCCACTGCGGCCTTGTCGCCATGCACCACACTCAGCACGCCTTTCGGCAGGCCGGCTTCCAGTAACAATTGAGCGATCAGCAGCGTGGAGCTTGGATCGCGCTCGGACGGCTTGAGGATAAAGCAGTTGCCACAGACGATCGCCAACGGATACATCCACAGCGGCACCATGGCCGGGAAGTTGAACGGGGTAATGCCGGCCACTACGCCCAATGGCTGGAAATCCGACCAGGCATCGATGTTCGGCCCGACATTACGGCTGTACTCACCCTTGAGGATTTCTGGTGCCGCGCACGCGAACTCGACGTTCTCGATCCCGCGCTTCAATTCACCGGCAGCATCTTCCAGGGTCTTGCCGTGTTCTTCGCTGATCAGTTGTGCGATGCGGGATTCGTTCTGTTCCAGCAGTTGCTTGAAACGGAACATCACCTGAGCGCGCTTGGCCGCTGGCGTATTGCGCCAGGCCGGGAACGCAGCCTTGGCAGAGTCGATGGCTTTCTGAATGGTTTCGCGGCTGGCCAACGGCAGCTTGTGGATAACCTGGCCGGTGGACGGGTTGAACACATCGGCCGTGCGACCGTCTTCGGTCACCAGTTCGCCATTGATCAAATGCGGGATGAGGCTCATGCGGGGCTCCTGAAATTGTCCACAGGCGTCCTTTGAAAGGACGCCTTTATATAGAAGAGGGAATCAGTCGATCTTGTTCAGCACTTCGCCGACTGCATCGAACAGACGATCAAGGTCCTGCGGCTTGCTGTTGAAGGTTGGGCCGAACTGCAGGGTGTCGCCGCCGAAGCGCACGTAGAACCCGGCTTTCCACAGCGCCATGCCAGCTTCGAACGGACGCACGATGGCATCGCCGTCGCGAGGTGCAATCTGGATCGCACCGGCCAACCCGTAGTTGCGAATGTCGATGACGTTCTTGCTGCCCTTCACACCGTGCAGTGCGTTTTCGAAATGCGGTGCGACTTCGGCCACGCTCTGCACCAGGTTTTCCTTTTGCAGCAGGTCGAGTGCCGCCAGGCCTGCGGCGCAAGCCACCGGGTGCGCGGAATAGGTGTAGCCGTGCGGGAATTCCACCGCGTACTCAGGCGTCGCCTGGTTCATGAAGGTCTGGTAGATCTCGGAGCTGGCAATCACCGCGCCCATCGGGATCGCGCCGTTGGTGACTTGCTTGGCAATACACATCAGGTCCGGAGTGACACCAAAGCTGTCGGCACCGAACATCGAACCGGTACGACCGAAACCGGTGATCACTTCGTCGAACACCAGCAGGATGTTGTGCTGATCGCAGATCTCGCGCAGACGTTTGAGGTAACCCTGCGGCGGAACCAGCACGCCAGCGGAGCCGGCCAATGGCTCGACGAATACCGCTGCGATGTTCGAGGCATCGTGCAGTTCGATCAACTTGAGCAATTCATCCGCCAGCGCGATACCACCCTGCTCCGGCATGCCACGAGTGAAAGCATTGCTCGCCAACAAGGTGTGCGGCAGATGATCGACATCCATCATCGCCTGACCGAACAGTTTGCGGTTGCCATTCACGCCGCCGAGGCTGGTGCCGGCGATGTTCACGCCGTGATAACCACGAGCGCGGCCGATCATCTTGGTCTTGGTCGCCTGGCCTTTCAGGCGCCAGTAGGCACGCACCATTTTCACCGCGGTATCTGCACATTCGGAACCCGAATCGGTGAAGAACACGTGATTCAGATTGCCCGGGGTCAGGTCGGTGATTTTCTCGGCCAACTGGAACGACAGCGGGTGACCGTACTGGAAGCCCGGCGAGTAATCGAGAGTGCCCAATTGCTTGGCCACCGCCTCCTGGATTTCCTTGCGGGTGTGCCCGGCGCCGCAGGTCCACAGGCCCGAGAGCGAATCGTAGACCTTGCGGCCCTTGTCGTCTGTCAGCCAACTGCCCTCGGCCGCCACGATCAGGCGCGGGTCACGCTGGAAATTGCGGTTCGCGGTGTAGGGCATCCAGTGAGCGTCAAGCTTGAGCTGGCTGGCCAGGGAAGTCGGGGCGTTTTCAGGCACGTTCATGGGCAAAACCTCGCAGAGCAAATAAGCGGCGTGGAGATCAAAAGCGTTCTTGCAGCTAAATTGCCACGGGGATAAAGTCGGTGAAATCCAACTTTTCTAACCTTCAGTCAGTCATAGACTAAACTTTGAGCAAATAAAGCATGAGTACCCGTCGCCCCGATCCGCTGGCGCAAGTCAGTGACTTTGATATCCGCCTGCTACGGATTTTTCGTAGCGTGGTGGAGTGTGGCGGCTTCTCCGCGGCGGAATCGGTGCTGGGTATCGGTCGCTCGGCCATCAGCCAGCAAATGAGCGATCTGGAGCAACGCCTGGGGCTGCGCCTGTGCCAGCGAGGTCGCGCGGGGTTTTCCCTGACCGAAGAAGGCCGTGAGGTCTACCAATCTGCGTTGCAGCTATTAAGTGCGCTGGAAAGTTTCCGCACCGAGGTCAACGGCCTGCACCAACACTTGCGCGGCGAATTAACCATCGGCCTGACCGACAACCTGGTCACCCTGCCCCACATGCGCATCACCCACGCCCTGGCCCAACTGAAGGAACGCGGCCCCGACGTGCAGATCCAGATCCGCATGATCGCGCCCAATGAAGTCGAACAGGGCGTGCTCGACGGTCGCTTGCATGTTGGCGTGGTGCCGCAAGCCAGCGCGTTGTCGGGGCTGGAGTATCAGCCGCTCTACAGCGAACGCTCGCTGCTGTATTGCGCGGTCGGCCATCCGCTGTTCTATGTCGACGACAAACAACTGGACGATGAGCGCCTCAACAGCCAGGACGCCATCGCCCCGACCTTCCGTTTGCCCGCCGAGATTCAGGCCCATTACCAGGCGCTCAATTGCACCGCCAGTGCGTCGGATCGCGAGGGCATGGCCTTTCTGATCCTGACCGGGCGCTACATTGGTTACCTGCCGGATCACTACGCCAGCCTCTGGGTGCAGCAAGGCCGTTTGCGTGCACTGAAACCCAAGGCACGTTTTTATGACCTGAGCCTGGCATCGGTTACACGCAAGGGCCGTCGCCCGCATCTGGTTCTGGAGAGTTTTTTGGAAAGTCTGGCGGCGACTCGCTGAAAGCTTGCGGGAGCGGTGCCCAAGGTTTTATCGCCATAGGACTTGTCTGAGGCCCGTGGGTGCGTTATCAACGCATCTGGTTGCACCCATCTACCTGTTCGGAAGTGCCTATGACCTTTGAAGTCCCAGCCCACGGCGGCAAACCCGCCAGCCGCATTCGTCAGAAGAACGAAGAGACCATCATCAAAGCCGCCGAAGACGAGTTCGCCCGTCACGGGTTCAAAGGCACCAGCATGAACACCATTGCGCAGAAAGCCGGGTTGCCCAAAGCGAATCTGCATTACTACTTCACCAACAAACTCGGTTTGTACGTGGCAGTGCTGAGTAACATCCTCGAGTTGTGGGACAGCACCTTCAATACCCTGACCGTCGAGGACGATCCGGCAGAAGCATTGACGCGATACATTCGCGCAAAAATGGAATTCTCCCGGCGCCAGCCACAAGCTTCGCGAGTCTTCGCGATGGAGGTCATCAGCGGCGGTGATTGCCTGACTGAGCATTTCAACCAGGACTACCGCACCTGGTTTCAGGGGCGGGCCGCGGTGTTCCAGGCGTGGATCGACGCCGGCAAAATGGACCCGATCGACCCGGTGCACCTGATTTTCCTGCTGTGGGGCAGCACCCAGCATTACGCCGACTTTGCCACGCAGATCTGCCGTGTCACCGGGCGCACCAAGTTGACCAAGCAAGACATGGAAGACGCCGGCAGCAACCTGATTCGCATCATTCTCAAAGGCTGCGGCCTGACGCCGGCTATTTAAGACACCCATGCCTTTTACCCTCAGCGGTTTTTGCGAATACCGCGAAGAGATTCGCAAAAGCCGCTTCATCGCCCTCGCCGCGCCAATCACCAGCGCAGCCGATGCCCAGGCGTTCATCGAGCAACACAGTGATTTGAACGCCTCGCACAATTGCTGGGCCTGGAAGCTCGGCGATCAATACCGCAGCAGTGACGATGGCGAACCCGGAGGCACCGCCGGCCGGCCGATCCTTGCGGCGATTGAAGCGCAGGATTGCGATCAGGTCGCGGTCGTGGTGATCCGCTGGTATGGCGGCATCCAGCTGGGCACCGGCGGCCTCGCCCGAGCGTATGGCGGCAGTGCCAACAAATGCCTGCAAGGGGCACCGAAAGTCGAGTTGATCAGTCGGGTGCCGGTCCGTTGTGCCTGTGCATTTGGCGAGTTGGCGCTAGTGAAACTTCGGGTGGCGGAGCTGGGTGGTTTGGTGGTGGAGGAAACCTTCACGGCCAATGGTGTGGAACTGCAATTGGCGATTG
Organism: Pseudomonas sp. B21-019; assembly: GCF_024749225.1. Classification (NCBI taxonomy): domain Bacteria; kingdom Pseudomonadati; phylum Pseudomonadota; class Gammaproteobacteria; order Pseudomonadales; family Pseudomonadaceae; genus Pseudomonas; species Pseudomonas sp. B21-019. The sequence continues at coordinate 769,106 of NZ_CP087193.1, read as the reverse complement.
GCGACGGGCAGATCGATACCCTGCAAACGCAGCTGGCGGATTTGAGTCGCGGGCGTATTTTGTTGCAGCGTTGAAGATCAAAAGATCGCAGCCTTCGGCAGCTCCTACGCCGACCGTGTCCCCCCGTAATACCGGATAAACGCAAATCTCGTAGGAGCTGCCGAAGGCTGCGATCTTTTGGGGCACCCGGATTTTCTTTGCTCTCGACACTTGCCCACATCTGCTGTGCACCCGGCTGTGGATAACCTGAGCACATTCTGCTGTAACCCTTCTGTCATGCGGCTTTGCGGGCTTTGCTCATTTTTCGTCCAACTCGCCATCCGCGACGTTTATTCCATGTAAAAACAATCAGTTAGAGTGGTTTATCGCCATTAGAAGAAAGCCCCTCAGTGCTTATGCCTATGCGCTCGGCTTGCGCACAGATACTGTGGAACAAGCTGTGGATAACCCGTTCATGGCTGGCGCAGCCCCATGCCTGACAATGCCTGCAGCCTATTGCTCGTTTTTTGACCAATTGATCGCGCGCAAAACCGGAGCCTGATCAAAAACCTTGCCCTCAAGTGGTGCCTCTCCAGGAGTTGGAATAGGTCGAGGCAGCGTCCGCAACGCCTGTGCCAACAGGCTTTTGTTGATTTCCTGACTCAATGGCCAGGAAATTGCTTTATCCACAGGCATATCTTTTTGCGACCCGAGCCTGTCATGTCCAACCCTACGCCTCCCCCCGATCAAACACCCCGCCTGCAATTGCGCAGAATCAGCAAACGTTACCCCGGTTGCCTGGCCAACGATGCCATCGACTTGAGCATTGCGCCCGGTGAAATCCACGCCCTGCTCGGCGAAAACGGTGCGGGCAAAAGTACCCTGATGAAGATCATCTACGGCGTCACACACGCAGACTCAGGGGAGATGATCTGGCAGGGCCAGCGCGTGAGCATGCGCAATCCGGCCCAGGCCCGCGGCCTCGGGATCGGCATGGTGTTCCAGCATTTTTCGCTGTTCGAAACCCTGAGCGTGGCGCAGAACATCGCCTTGGCGATGGGCGCTGCGGCCGGTACGCCGAAGCAGCTTGAACCGAAAATTCGCGAGGTGTCCCAACGCTATGGCATGGCCCTGGAACCGGAGCGACTGGTCCACAGTCTGTCCATCGGCGAGCGTCAGCGGGTGGAAATCATTCGCTGCCTGATGCAGGACATCCGCCTGCTGATTCTCGATGAACCGACGTCGGTACTGACCCCGCAAGAGGCCGACGAATTGTTCATCACGTTGCGTCGACTGGCCGCCGAGGGCTGCAGCATTCTGTTCATCAGCCACAAGCTCGGCGAAGTGCGCGCGCTGTGCCACAGCGCCACGGTGTTGCGCGGCGGACGAGTGGCCGGGCATTGCGTGCCGGCCGAGTGTTCGGACCGGCAACTGGCGCAGTTGATGGTCGGTGAAGCCGCTGAGCTGATTACTGACTATCCGAAGGTCAGGGGGGCTGACGCGTTTCTGAACGTGACTGGATTGTCCTGGCACAACCCGGACCCGTTCGGCTGCTCGCTCAAGGACATTGATCTCGAGGTTCGCAGCGGCGAAATCGTCGGTGTCGCCGGGGTGGCCGGCAATGGCCAGGATGAGTTGCTGGCCTTGCTGAGTGGGGAAGAACAACTTCCGGAAAATGACGGGGCGAAGATCAGTTTCGGCGGGCAACCGGTAGCGCACCTGAGACCGGATGCACGACGCAAATTGGGCCTGGCCTTCGTCCCCGCCGAGCGTCTGGGCCATGGCGCAGTGCCGGAACTGAGTCTGGCGGATAACGCCCTGCTCACCGCCTTTCAACAGGGGCTGGTCAGCAACGGGCTGATCCAGCGCGGCAAGGTCGAGGCACTGGCCGAAGAGATCATCCGCCGCTTCGGGGTCAAGACACCCGATGCCCAGGCACCGGCTCGCAGCCTGTCCGGCGGCAACTTGCAGAAATTCATCCTCGGCCGGGAAATCCTTCAGCAACCCCGGCTGTTGGTGGCCGCGCACCCGACCTGGGGCGTGGATGTCGGCGCCGCCGCGACCATTCACCGAGCGCTGATTGCCTTGCGCGACGCTGGCGCGGCGATCCTGGTGATCTCCGAAGACCTCGACGAACTGTTCCAGATCAGCGATCGCCTCGGCGCCCTGTGCGGCGGCCGGCTGTCGGCACTGCAAGCCACCGTCGACACCCGCCTGATCGATGTCGGTGGCTGGATGGCCGGCCAGTTCGATGCACCTCAATCACCTGCACCCGTAACGCTTTAACGGAGTTTCACATGCTGCTTTCTCTAGAACCCCGTGGCCAGCAATCGCGCCTGATGTTGTGGTGCTCGCCGTTGCTGGCGGCTGTGTTGACCCTGGGCTGTGGCTCATTGTTGTTTATTGCGCTGGGCCACGACCCATTGCTGACCTTGCACACCCTGTTGATTGCACCGATCAGCGACCTGTATGGCGTCTCCGAACTGTTGGTCAAAGCGTTGCCGATTCTGCTCTGTGCATTGGGCCTGGCAGTGGCGTATCAGGCAAGGATCTGGAACATCGGCGCCGAAGGTCAGTTGCTGCTCGGCGCCTTGGCCGGCAGTGCGTTGGCGGTGAACATCATCGGCCTGCAAAGCCGTTGGGCGCTGGTGTTGATCCTGCTCACCGGGACCCTGGCCGGTGCCGCGTGGGCCGGGCTGACCGCATGGTTGCGCACACGCTTCAACGCCAATGAAATCCTGACCAGCATCATGCTCAATTACATCGCTTTGAACCTGCTGCTGTTCTGTGTCCACGGACCGCTGAAGGACCCGGCCGGGTTCAACTTTCCGGAGTCGGCGATGTTTGGCGATGCCAGTCGTTTGCCGTTGTTGATGGAGGACGGTCGGGTTCATGCGGGCGTGTATTTCGCCTTGCTCGCGCTGGTCGCGGTATGGGTGTTGTTGCAAAAGAGCTTTGTCGGTTTCCAGATCAAAGTGCTCGGGCTGGACAAGCGCGCGGCGGGTTTCGTCGGCTTTCGCGAGAAGCGGCTGATCTGGCTGGCGCTGCTGATCAGTGGCGGCCTGGCGGGGCTGGCCGGGGTTTGCGAAGTCACCGGGCCCATCGGCCAACTGGTGCCGCAGGTTTCGCCGGGTTATGGCTATGCGGCGATCACCGTGGCGTTTCTCGGGCGGTTGAATCCCATCGGCATTCTGTTTTCCAGCCTGTTGATGGCGCTGCTGTACATCGGTGGCGAAAGCGCGCAGATGAGCATGAACCTGCCGCAAGCCATCACTCAATTGTTCCAGGGGATGATGCTGTTTTTCCTGCTGGCCAGTGACGTGCTGATTCTCTACCGACCACGTTTGAACCTGCGCTGGGTACGGCGCACCTCGACCACCGCCGTACAAGCAGGAGCCTTGTGATGGATATCGATCTGCTGAGCAATATTTTCTATGCCATGGTTCGCTGTGGCACACCGCTGTTGTTGGTGGCGTTGGGCGAGTTGATCTGCGAGAAGAGCGGCGTCCTCAATCTTGGGCAGGAAGGCATGATGCTGTTTGGGGCGGTGATCGGTTTTATCGTCGCCCTGAACAGCGGCCACCTCTGGCTCGGCGTGTTGCTGGCGATGTTCGCCGGGATGCTGTTGTCGTCGCTGTTCGCCCTGGTGGCGCTGGTGTTCAACGCCAACCAGGTGGCGACAGGGTTGGCGTTGACGATCTTCGGCGTGGGCCTGTCGACCTTCGTTGGCGCTGCGTGGGTCGGCAAACCGTTGGCGGGTTTCGAGCCGCTGGCGATTCCTTATCTGAGTGAAATTCCGCTGATCGGGCGGATGCTGTTTGCCCAGGACCTGCTGGTGTATCTGTCGTTTGCCCTGTTTGCGCTGGTGGCCTGGGTGATTGTGAAAAGTCGCGTCGGGTTGATTATTCAGGCGGTCGGCGAAAGCCCGGACGCTGCCAGTGCGATGGGCTTGCCGGTGTTGCGCGTACGCACGCTGGCGGTGCTGTTTGGCGGGGCGATGGCGGGGTTGGCTGGGGCATATTTGTCCTTGGCCTACACGCCGATGTGGGCAGAGAACATGAGCGCCGGTCGCGGCTGGATTGCCCTGGCGCTGGTGGTGTTTGCCAGTTGGCGAGTGTGGCGGTTGCTGCTTGGAGCGTATCTGTTCGGTCTCGCCAGCATCCTGCATTTGGTGGCGCAGGGCTTGGGGCTGGCGATCCCGTCGAGTTTGCTGGCAATGCTGCCGTATGTCGCGACCATTGTGGTGTTGGTGCTGCTGTCCCGGGATGCTGTGCGCACACGATTGTATGCGCCGGTGTCGTTGGGGCAGCCGTGGCGGGCGGGGCATTAAATGGTGGCCCGTGAAGGCGTCCGAACCGGCAACACCTGAGCCACGCCCCACGCCAATTCAAAGAACAGGAAAATCGCCAATAGCGAACTCGCCCCATGGGCCAGCGCATAAGCCTGCCAGGCCGAAAACAGAAACCTCCCCACCGCGTCATATCGCCCAAACATCTGCTGCGGATCGCGAATCCGCAGCACGGCCCATACGCACACAATCGAGCCCAACAGATTCGCCATCAACATGTGCACCGGCTCGAACGGCGGTAGCTCGCCGGGCAGATTGAAAGTCTGACTCAGGTTTAACAGCACGCCATGCAACGCCGTAAAACTCCACGGCGTGGCAAATGCCGCCGTGACGATCAGGTCGTACCACGCGCTGCCACGCACCAGTTGACGATATTGCGTTGAAGTCCACATTGGCATTGCTCCATACATTCAGGGAGCAACAAGGCTAAAGCCTGGAGTATGCTCCAAGGTCAAGCCCTCTCGAGACATCAAGGAAGCCATTCATGTCCACGGCAAAAACCGCACTCATCATCGGCGCCTCCCGGGGCCTGGGCCTCGGGCTGGTGAAAACCCTGCTGGCCGACGGTTGGCAAGTCACCGCCACCGTGCGCAACCCGCAGAGCGCCGAAGCCTTGCAGACGTTGGGCAAGGTACGGATCGAAAAACTCGACATGGACGATCAGCAAGCGGTCATCGCCCTCAGCCAACAGCTCAAGGGCGAAGTGTTCGACCTGTTGTTCGTGAATGCCGGGGTCAAGGGGCCGGAGGTCCAGACACCGGGTGGCGCAACCCTGGCCGAAGTCGGTCAACTGTTCTTCACCAACGCCGTGGCGCCGATCAACCTGGCCCAGCGCTTCGTCGCGCAGATTCGTGAAGGCAGTGGCGTGCTGGCGTTCATGAGTTCGGTGCTGGGCAGCGTGACCATGCCCGACGCGCCGGAGCTGGCGCTGTACAAGGCCAGCAAAGCGGCGCTGAACTCGATGACCAACAGCTTCGTCACGCAATTGGGCGAACAGAAACTCACCGTGCTGTCGCTGCACCCGGGCTGGGTGAAGACCGACATGGGTGGCGAAGGTGCCGACATCGATGTGGAAACCAGCACCCGCGGGTTGATCGATCAGGTGAATGCGTATGCTGGCAAAGGCGGGCATCATTTTGTGAACTACCGGGGTGAAACCATTCCCTGGTAACACTACCTCCCTGTGGGAGCTGGCTTGCCCGGCTCCCACAGGTTTTTGCATCGTCTGGTCGCGTGAGGCTTGCCCGTAACACGGTTTTGTTCGAAACTCCGCACCTCGCCCCCCGCGGCGACCCTGGATCAGCAGACAGGGCAACACTGAGCTGGCAACCCTGAACCCCACTTTCAGAGGAGCCGGCCACTATGCCTGCGACCCGTACCTGGTTAAAAAATCCCCTCGCCATTTTCACGGCCAACGCGCTCGATGCCCGTGGCGGCCTGGTGCTGCAAGACGGTTTGATCGTCGAAGTGCTCGGCGCCGGCCAGCAACCGTCCGCCCCCTGTGGACAAGTCTTCGATGCCCGCGAACACGTGATCTTGCCGGGGCTGATCAACACCCATCACCACTTCTATCAAACCCTGACCCGCGCCTGGGCGCCGGTGGTCAATCAGCCGTTGTTCCCGTGGCTGAAAACCCTCTACCCGGTCTGGGCGCGACTCACACCGGAAAAACTCGCCCTCGCCACCAAAGTCGCGTTGGCCGAGTTGCTGTTGTCCGGCTGCACCACCGCGGCCGATCACCATTACCTGTTTCCTGAAGGCCTGGAAAATGCGATCGACGTGCAGGTCGAGAGTGTCCGCGAACTGGGCATGCGCGCCATGCTCACTCGCGGTTCAATGAGCCTTGGTGAAAAAGACGGGGGGCTGCCGCCGCAGCAGACTGTCCAGGAAGGCGAAGTGATTCTCGCCGACAGCCAACGCTTGATTGCCGAGTACCACGAACGGGGTGACGGCGCGCAAATCCAGATCGCTTTGGCGCCCTGCTCGCCATTTTCAGTCACCCCGCAAATCATGTCCGCCAGCGCCGAACTGGCAAACACCCTCGACGTACGCCTGCACACTCACCTGGCCGAAACCCTCGACGAAGAAGACTTCTGCCTGCAACGCTTCGGCCTGCGTACCGTGGATTATCTGGACAGCGTCGGCTGGCTCGGCCCACGCACCTGGCTGGCCCACGGCATTCATTTCAACCCCGACGAAATCGCCCGCCTCGGCGCGGCCGGCACCGGTATTTGCCATTGCCCGAGTTCGAACATGCGCCTGGCTTCAGGGATTTGCCCAACCATCGAGTTGACCGACGCTGGCGCGTTGCTGGGCCTGGGCGTGGACGGCTCAGCGTCCAACGATGCCTCGAACATGATGCTCGAAACCCGACAGGCGCTGTACATCCAGCGCCTGCGTTATGGCGCAGAGAAGATCACCCCGGAACGCGTATTGGGCTGGGCCACCAAGGGTTCGGCGCAGTTGCTCGGGCGCAGCGACATCGGCGAACTGGCGGTGGGCAAGCAAGCGGATCTGGCGCTGTTCAAACTGGATGAACTGCGCTTCTCCGGCAGCCATGATCCGGTGTCGGCGCTGTTGCTGTGCGGCGCGGACCGGGCAGACCGGGTGATGATCGGCGGCAAGTGGCGAGTGATCGATGGGCAGGTTGAGGGGCTGGATCTGAAAGGGTTGATCGCCGATCACAGTCAAGCGGCTCGGCAGTTGATCGCCGGCACCTGACACACTCCCCCGCTCCCACAGTTTGAGTGAGCTGTCCGCACCAGCGGATGGCATGAGTTGGAGCCTCTGCACCGGGTTGGCTCCGGTGATGATTGAACATCAAAAGATCGCAGTCTTCGGCAGCGCCTACAGGGGCGTGAGCTGCCGAAGGCTGCGATCTTTTTATTTTGTTGTCCTGTTGGTCAGTAATTTGCATTGACCCGGTACACCTCACAACAAAATGGAGTTCCAGTTCATGCACAAACGTCCGTTGAAGCAGCTGCTTTGCGCTGTCGCCGCAGCCATCGGTCTGAGCGCCAGCCTGACCGCCAGTGCTGCCGCCCCGCTGAAAGTCGGCTTCGTCTATATCGGCCCGATCGGTGATCACGGCTGGACGTATCAGCATGAACAGGGACGCAAGGCACTGGCAGAGAAGTTCGGCGACCAGATCACCACCAACTACGTGGAGAACGTCGCCGAAGGCGCCGATGCCGAGCGGGTGATCCGCAACATGGCCAAGGACCAGTACGACCTGATCTTCACCACGTCTTTCGGCTACATGAACCCGACCCTGAAAGTTGCCAAGCAATTTCCCAAGGTGACCTTCGAACACGCCACCGGCTACAAGCAGGACAAGAACCTCGGCACTTACCTGGCACGCACTTACGAGGGCCGCTACGTCGGCGGTTTCCTTGCGGCGAAGATGACCAAGACCAAGAAAATCGGCTACGTCGCTTCCTTCCCGATTCCAGAAGTGATCCGCGACATCAACGCCATCCAGCTGGCCCTGAACAAGTACAACCCGGGCACCGAGATCAAAGTGGTGTGGGTCAATTCCTGGTTCGATCCGGGCAAGGAAGCCGACGCCGCCAATGCGCTGATCGATCAGGGCGTGGACGTGGTGTTCCAGCACACCGACAGCCCGGCGCCGATCCAGGCGGCAGAACGGCGTGGCGTGTATGCCGTCGGCTATGCATCGGACATGGCGCACTTCGGGCCGAAAGCGGTGTTGACGTCTATCGTCAACGACTGGGGCCCGCACTACATTCAGGCGACCCAAAGTGTGCTCGACCATGCATGGAAACCCCAGGATTACTGGGGCGGTTTGCAGGAAGGCACGGTTGAGCTGCCAATCAGCGACCTGGTGCCGGCCGCAGTGAAAACCGAAGCCGAGCAGATCATTGCCGACATCAAGAGCGGCGCGTTGCATCCGTTCACCGGGCCGATCAAGGATCAGGCCGGCGTGGAGAAAATCCCGGCGGGCGTGAGCGCGACCAATGCGCAACTGGCGTCGATGAACTACTACGTGGAAGGCATGAAGGCCGAGATGCCGAAGTAAATTTCCGTCAGTGGGACCGCCAGGATCGCAGCCTTCGGCAGCTCCTACAGGATTTCGCATTCCCCTGTAGGAGCTGTCGAGCAAAGCGAGGCTGCGATCTTTTGGCCCCAGCACAAAACCTCGCCTGGAACCGTCAATGAACCAACTCCCGATCATCGACATCGCCCCGCTCTACAACGATGACGCTCTAGCCTGGCAATCGGTCGCCACAGAAATCGACCACGCCTGCCGCGAATGGGGCTTTTTCTACATCAAAGGCCACCCGATTTCGGCAGAGCGCATCGGTGCCGTGCTCGACCATGCCCAACGCTTCTTCTCCCTGCCCGCCGCCGAAAAACTCAAGATCGACATCACCCAGACCCGCCACCACCGCGGCTATGGCGCCATCGCCACCGAACAACTCGACCCGAGCAAACCCAGCGACCTGAAAGAAACCTTCGACATGGGCCTGCACCTGCCCGCCGATCATCCCGAGGTGCTGGCGGACAAACCCCTGCGCGGACCCAACCGTCATCCGTCGATGCCCGGTTGGGAATCGCTGATGGAGCAACACTACGTCGACATGCAAGCACTCGCGCAAACCCTGCTGCGAGCCATGACCCTGGCATTGGGTATCGAGCGTGACTTCTTCGATAGCCGTTTCAAAGAGCCGGTCAGCGTGCTGCGGATGATTCATTACCCGCCACGTCACACGGCCAGCTCCTGCGATCAGCAAGGCGCCGGCGCCCATACCGATTACGGCTGCATCACCCTGCTCTACCAGGATGCCGCCGGCGGCTTGCAAGTGCGCAACGTAAAAGGTGAATGGATCGATGCGCCGCCGATTGAGGGCACGTTCGTGGTCAACCTCGGCGACATGATGGCGCGCTGGAGCAACGACCGTTACCTGTCGACGCCACATCGGGTGATCAGCCCGCTGGGAGTGGATCGGTACTCGATGCCGTTCTTTGCCGAGCCACATCCCGACACCCCCATCGAATGCCTGCCCGGTTGCCAGGACGAACAGCATCCGGCGAAGTATCCGGCCACCACCTGCGCCGAATTCCTGCTCTCGCGCTTCGCCGACACCTATGCTTATCGACGGGAACAGGAAGCCGTGTAATGAACCGGCTGGTCAGGTTTTACTCATTGTTTCGGCGGGCATCTGTAGAATGCCCCCATTGCACTTGATGAGATTTCAAAAATGTACGACTGGCTGAACGCTCTGCCCAAGGCAGAATTGCACTTGCACCTGGAAGGTTCGCTGGAGCCTGAGCTGCTGTTCGCCCTGGCCGAACGCAACAAGATCGCCCTGCCGTGGAGCGACGTCGACACCCTGCGCAAGGCCTACGCCTTCAACAACCTGCAAGAGTTTCTCGACCTGTATTACCAGGGCGCCGATGTGCTGCGCACCTCCCAGGATTTCTACGACCTGACCTGGGCCTACCTGTTGCGCTGCAAGGAACAGAACGTGATTCACACCGAACCGTTCTTCGACCCGCAAACCCACACCGACCGTGGCATCCCGTTCGAAGTGGTGCTCAACGGCATCGCCGCCGCATTGAAAGATGGCGAACAGCAACTGGGGATCACCAGCGGTTTGATCCTCAGCTTCCTGCGCCACTTGAGCGAAGACGAAGCGCAGAAAACCCTCGACCAGGCGCTGCCGTTCCGTGATGCATTCGTGGCCGTGGGCCTGGACAGCTCTGAAATGGGCCACCCGCCGAGCAAGTTCCAGCGCGTGTTTGACCGTGCCCGCCACGAAGGCTTCCTGACCGTGGCCCACGCCGGTGAAGAAGGCCCGCCCGAGTACATCTGGGAAGCCCTCGACCTGCTGAAAATCCAGCGCATCGACCACGGCGTGCGCGCCATCGAAGACGAGCGCTTGATGCAGCGGATCATCGACGAGCAGATCCCGCTGACGGTGTGCCCGTTGTCGAACACCAAGCTTTGCGTGTTCGATCACATGTCCCAGCACAACATTCTCGAGATGCTTGAGCGCGGTGTGAAGGTTACGGTGAACTCCGATGACCCGGCGTACTTCGGCGGCTACGTCACCGAGAACTTCCACGCGCTGTACACCGATCTGGGCATGACCCAGGATCAGGCCAAGCGTCTGGCGCAGAACAGCCTGGATGCGCGGTTGGTGAAACCTTAAAGGTCACCCGATAAACCTGTGGGAGCGGGCCAGCCCGCTCCCACAGGTTGGGTGATTAATTGATGATCACCGGCTCGCTCAATTCTTCCAATGTCTTGCCCCGGGTCTCCATCCCGAAGATCCACACCACTGCCGCCGCAATCGCAAAACACATCGCCCCCAGCGCAAACACCCCACCCTGCCCCGTCATCGGGAACACCAGCCCGGTCACCAATGGCCCGAGCAGCGAACCCACGCGGCCGATGGCCGAAGCGAACCCCGAGCCCGTAGCCCGTGCCGACGTCGGGTACAACTCCGGGGTGTAGGTGTAGAGCACCGCCCACATGCCGAACAGGAAGAACTGCATCAGCAGTCCCGATGAGATCAACAGGCTGACGTTGCCGCCGAACACCGCGCTCTGACCATAAAGAAACGCCATCACCCCGCCGCCGAGCAAGGTCACGACGCACACCGGTTTGCGCCCCCAACGCTCCACCAGCCAGGCGGCCATGAGGAACCCGGGAATCCCGCCGAGGGAAATCAGCACCGTGTAATACACCGACTGGGTCACGGCGAAACCCGACTGTTGCAGCAGCGCACTGAGCCAGGACGTCAGGCCATAGAAACCCAGCAAGGCGAAGAACCACACGCTCCAGATCATCATCGTGCGCCGGCGATACTGCACCGACCAGATTTCCCGCAGCGCGGAGAAGAAGTTGCCCGGTTGACTCGCCACCCGTGGCAGGCGAATCGGCTCAGGCAGATCCGAACGGCCCAATGAAGCCCGAACCCGTTCTTCGATGCGGTGTAAAACCGTGTCCGCGGCATCATGATGCCCGGCCTGCTCCAGCCAGCGCGGCGACTCGGGAATGAAAAAACGAATCGCCAGGACGAACACCGCCGGCACCGCCAACACCAGAAAGATGTCGCGCCAGCCAATCACCGGCAACAGGAAGTACGACAGCACCCCGGCCGCGACGAAACCGAGCGGCCAAAAGCCGTCCATCAATGCGATGTAACGCCCACGCCGCTTGGCCGGAATCAGCTCCGACAGCATCGACTGCGCAATTGGAAACTCCATGCCCATGCCGATCCCCAAGAGGATTCGGAACAATGTCAGCGTTTCGACATTCTGCGCCGTGGAGCACAGATAGCTGGCGATGCCCCACAACACAATGCTCCACTGGAACACCGGTTTGCGCCCGAAGCGGTCGGCCAGCATGCCGGACAGCGAGGCACCCACCACCATGCCGAAGAAACTCGAACTGGCCAGCAACCCGGCCTGCGCCGTGCTCAGGCCGAACTCGGTTTTGATTGAGCCGAGCAGGAAGGTCATCATCGCCAGGTCCATGGAGTCGAAGAAAAACGCCAAGGCAATGATGATGAAAATGATGCGGTGATAACCACTGATGGGCAGCCGTTCCAGTCGTTCCGCCGCGCTGAAGCTTCGTGTTTCCATGCCACATTCCCCCAATCCGAAAGTCCCCGGATCGAGTGTGCGCGATAGTGACTGGGGGTTATTGCTGGATACGACCTGCCCACAGCTCTGAACGACGCCTGAAGCCCAGAATCCCGGACATCGCCCCCCAATGGCTCTAAAGCGCCATTTCCAGCTCGGTTTCCTTGGCGAAACGATGGATTTCACGTTGCCCCGTGGCCGTGATCTGCAAGGCTCGCGAATCGCTGGGCAGGCTCAACCAGCCGGACTGCATGAACAGTTGCAACAAGGCCGCTCCCAAGGAACCCCCCATGTGCGGGCGTCTTTCGCTCCAGTCCGGGCACGCGCAGGCGACTCTGCCGTTGCGATGGGCCAGCGCCTGGATGAACACACCGCGTGCTGCCAATTGCGTGGAACCCTTGTGAGTGATCATGACACGCTGATCGAGCTGCTCGATCCAGCCGGCATCCAGCAGACGCTGGTAAAGATCGGCGGCCAGGGTACCGCCCAGATGGTCGTCACAAAGCCTGGCCCGTAGCAGTGACGAAGGCGCCGACTGAGGTTTGGCGATAGGGCTCGTGCGCTTGAACACCTCTGGAATATCCCGAGGCGCGCTGGCCAGGGTAGCGCTGGCCAAGGCTTCTATCGCGGCGCCGACTTCGGGCGCGGCAAGCCGGAAAAACCGTTTGCGCCCACGGGTTTCGACTTTCAACAGACCGCCGGTGGACAAGCGCCCCAGATGCGCACTGGCCGAAGACGGCGACAGGCCCGCCAGCAACGCCAGCTCCTCAGTGTGCCGTGCCGTGCCGTCCATCAAGGCCCACATCATTGCGCTGCGCTTTGGGTCAGCCAGCAACGTGGCAATCTGGCTGATGCAAGGTGCAAGTTCCATGTATTCACTCCCTGTTGAATCGTTTCGTCTACTGCTCAGAGTCATCATGACCAGTAATGTGTCTTCGGCCAAGACGCGTAAACCGCCATAAGCCGGGCAAAGCCACCCACTCACCCAGGCCATTGCTTCGCGGGTGCAGCGAAGGTCCGGTGATGACCGTAGGGTCTGACCGACTCGAACGTGGACTCGCCATTGCGAGGTCGACGGCGCGTACATGAGGCGGGCGCTAGTATAAGCGGGTTAACCGCCGGTTCCTGCCCTCGGGAATCCATTGGTGGTGATAGTTCCTGACAGAAATTTCGCTATTTGCCTGCGACTAATGATCGACACCCGATATCGTCGGAAATTGACTGCTTATCCGAGCGCATCGGCTGGCAAGCATTTCCCGCAAAAGGTTCACCGGCTTACTCAATTGTGCGCGATGGGCGCACAGTAAATTCAGCGGTGCGCGCTCACAGAGCAATTCAGGCATCAGCACTTTCAAGCGACCGGCGAGCACATCGGTGGCGACATCGAGCCAGGACTTATACGCAATCCCCGCTCCCGCCACGGCCCACAGCCGCACCACATCGGCATCGTCACTGAAGCGATCGCCGCTGACGGTCAGGCTCACCTCACGTTTGCCGTCGTGAAAACTCCAGTGATCGTGGACCCGGCTACCGAGCATAAACAGCAGGCAATTGTGCTGCGCCAATTGCTCCAGCTGCCGTGGTTCGCCATGTCGGGCCAGATAACTCGGCGCAGCACACAGCACGCGACGGTTCTGCGGCGCGATGGGCAACGCCACCAGGCTCGAGTCTTCCGGCTCGCCGTAACGCAGGGCGATGTCCACCGGTTGGCGGAACAGGTCGGCGATGCGGTCGCCCAACAGCAACCGTACGGTGAGTTTCGGATGCTCGCGCTGAAACTCGTCGAGCCATGGCAACAGCAGGTTGCGCCCGAAATCCGAAGGCGCCGACAGCTGCAAAATCCCACTGACCTGATCCTGCCCACTGGCCAGCAAACGGCGGCCCTCATCGAGATTGCTCAAGGCGGCCCGGGCGTACTCCAGAAAGCCCTCGCCTTCGGCCGTCAGGCGCAGGCTACGGGTAGAGCGGGTGAGCAAGCGTGCGCCAAGTTGTTGTTCGATGCGCTTCAACGCCGCGCTGGCCACCGCCGCCGACATATCCATCCCCCGAGCCGCCGCCGACAGACTGCCCAGGTCCGCCGCCCGAACGAACAACTGCAAGTCATCGAAACGCAACATCTTCAGCCCCGATTATCAAAAAAATGTTGAAAGAGACTGCTCTTTTAGCGGGTTTTATCTTGCAGAGAAATAACCAATCATCTGTGCCATCGAAATCCTCTCTCTCCCAGGATCCCACTATGAAAGCCATTGCCTACTACGCCTCCCTGCCGATCAGCGACGAAAAATCCCTGCAAGATATCGAACTGCCAGAACCGGTCGCCGGCCCGCGCGACCTGTTGGTGGAGGTCAAAGCCATTTCGGTCAACCCGGTGGACACCAAGATTCGCCAGAACGTACAGCCTGAAGGTGGCGCGGCCAAAGTGCTGGGCTGGGACGTGGCGGGTGTGGTCAAGGCTGTTGGCAGCGAAGTGACCTTGTTCAAGGCCGGCGACAAGGTGTTCTACGCCGGCTCCATCGTCCGTGCCGGCGGCAACAGCGAGCTGCATGTGGTGGATGAGCGCATCGTCGGCCATATGCCCAAGACCCTTGGTTTCGCCGAAGCCGCCGCCCTGCCGCTGACCGCCATAACCGCGTGGGAACTGTTGTTCGAACGCCTGCAAATACGCGAAGGCAAAACCGATGAGGGTCAGAGCCTGCTGATCGTCGGTGCCGCCGGGGGCGTTGGTTCAATCCTCACGCAATTTGCCAGCCAGCTCACCGGGTTGAAAGTCATCGGCACCGCGTCCCGTGCCCAAACCCAGAGTTGGGTACGTGACCTGGGTGCCGATCAGGTGATCGATCACACTCAGCCGCTGAGTGAAGCACTCAAACGTGCCGGGTTCGAGCATGTGACCCACGTCGCCAGCCTGACCCAGACTGACCAACACCTGGATCAATTGGTGGAGGCATTGGCGCCGCAAGGCAAACTGGCGCTGATCGATGATCCGAAGGCGCTGGACGTGACCAAGCTCAAACGCAAGAGCCTGTCGCTGCACTGGGAGTTCATGTACACCCGCTCGCTGTTCGAAACCGCCGACATGATCGAGCAACACAAACTGCTCAACCGCGTCGCCGGGCTGATCGATGCCGGCACACTGAAAACCACGGTCGGTGAGCACTTCGGAACCATCAACGCCGCCAACCTGCGTCGCGCCCATGAACTGCTGGAAAGCGGCAAGTCCAAGGGCAAGATTGTGCTTGAAGGGTTCTGACCCGAAGATCAAAAGATCGCTGCGCCAGCGATCTTTTGCCGTCAGTCAGAGAGTTGATCGTTGTCACAATTGCGATCGTATTCAGGTCTACAATCGAAAACTCTGCGAACAATCTTTTACGTGATGTCTTTTGCGAGACGTCTTTCACAAGAGGAACTCAGCAATGAAGATCCTGATAAAAGAATTGGCAACATCCCGCTGGCAGGTTCGCCTGGATCAACACGCTGTGACGTTCCGCAGTGAAGCCGAAGCCCTGGCCTTCACTAAAACGCTTGAAGCGCGCTTGCTCGCGCCCCATCAGATTCCCGGCCGTCAGCAGCGCACTGCTGGCTGAGTCCGTCCTCAGGCCTGGGCTTGTTCCAACGCCCGGGCATTCTGCAAACGCCGGGTGAGCATCGCCACGCTCACCACCACAATTGCGCACAGGCTGATGACCATGGCCATCGGCATGGCACTGCCATCGTGCAAAACACCCACCAGCGCTGCGGCCCCGGCGGCGACGCTGAATTGCAGGCAGCCGAGCATCGCCGAGGCACTGCCCGCCCGTGCGCCCTGCCCGCTCATCGCACAGGCCGAGGCGTTGGGCACGATACAACCCAGGCTGGCGATGCAGACAAAAAGCGGAATCAGCAACGGCCACAAGTGCGCAGTGTGCAGCGAGCTGACCGCCAACAGGGCCAGGCCACCCGCCAGGTAGAGCCAGACAGTACGCGCCAGCAAGAAGGCCGGACCGCGTCTCGCCAGCAACCGGGCATTGACCTGGGCCACCAGAATGAACCCCGCCGCGTTGATCCCGAACAGCCAGCCGAAATGCTCAGCCGGCACACCATAGAGTTTGATGAAGACGAACGGCGAGCCCGCGATGTAGGCAAACATCCCGGCGATGGCGACACCACCGGTCAGGGCATGACCGAGGAATATCGGGTCCGCCAGCAATCGACCGTACTGGCGCAGCGCACCTGACAACGGTTGGCGCGGCACATGGGCCGGCAGACTTTCCGGCAGCCCGAGGGCCACCGCCAACCCGGCCAATGCACTGAAACCGGTCAGCGCGAGAAAGATCGACTGCCAACCCGACGTGTTGACCAACAACCCGCCCAGCATCGGCGCAAGAATCGGCGCCAGGCCCATCACCAGCATCAACTGCGAAAAGACCTTCGCCGAACCCACCGCATCACATTTGTCGCTGACCACTGCCCGGGCGATCACCATGCCCGCGCAACCGCCCAGCGCCTGGACGAAGCGTGCGCCGATCAGCCACTCCAGACTCGGCGCGTAAGCACAGGCCAATGAGGCCACGGTGAACAGGCCGACGCCGGTCAGCAAGGGAAGCCGTCGCCCAAAGCGATCCGCCACCGGGCCGTACGCCAGTTGGCCGATGGAAAGCCCAAGAAAATAGGCCGCCAGGGTCAGTTGAACGTGTTTTTCGTCGGTACCGAAAGCGAGCGCCATCGCCGGGAAGGCCGGCAGGTAGAAATCGATCGCCAGCGGACCGAAAGCGCTCAAGGCGCCGAGAATCAGGATTGTGCGCAGGTTCATCAGGCGTCCAGGTTGGGCAGACAGGTTAGCCATGGATCGGCAGGCTGACAGTCTAGCCGGACGTGGACGCCTTGAACATTCCGTTAGGTCGCTAACTATTAAAAATAGCTTTATTAAAAATAGCTCAGACCAGTTTTACCCCGTAACCCTCTTCAGTGATGGCGGCGATCACCTGATCGGCTGTTAGCGCACTTTCTACGCCGACTTCTTTTGCCGCCAGATCGATGCGCACACTGGCTGCCGGATCCTTGGCTTGCAGCGCCTCAGTAATGGCCTTGACGCAGTGACCGCAGGACATACCTTCAACGTTGAACACTTGCATGGGACATCTCCTTTAATGAAGCCCTTTCATGAAGCCCTTATATGAGGGTTGCGCGCAGTCTCGAGCTTGCCACCATGGCAAGGTCAAGTTCTGAAACAAGCTGCCGGGCTGGCAATCGGCGTCGCGCTCGGCCAAGCTGCGCCCATCAATGACTCGACATCAGGAGATTCAGCCATGCGCTGGTCAGCTCTCAGCCTGTTTGGCTTCCTCAGCCTCTTTGCCGCGACACCTTCGGTTCAAGCCGCCGGGGAGGACTACGGCGTGCTGATCATTTCCCGCGAGCGCCTGGAAGTATCGACTTCCTGCGAGATCGGCGTGTACATCCAGGATCAGTTGGCCGGGCGGCTGTTCCAGGAACAGAGCACCTCGTTCAACCTGCCGCCGGGCAATGTGTCCCTGCGCCTCAAACTGCTGCCGGGCCAGGCGCCGGGCTGCAACCCGGGCATGCTCGCGCCGGGCTCGCAGGACATCAAACTCAAGGCTGGGGATGTGTTGAAGTTCCGGATTGCGATGACGCAGGAAGGGATGTACCTCAAGCCTGCGGCTTTGGAGTACTGAGTCGTCTGCAATCTTTTGATCTGAGACATGGCACTTGACCTTGCCAGCATGGCAAGGTTGATCCTGTAGGTAATTTCTACAGGGAGCGTGACCGATGTCCGAATCCACCACTTTCGATCTGCCGATTGCCGGCATGACCTGCGCCAGTTGCGCCGGGCGTGTCGAGCGTGCCTTGAGCAAAGTCATCGGCGCCACGGCCGTCAGCGTCAACCTGGCCACCGAACAGGCTCGGGTGCAAGCGCCCAGTGACAGCCTGCCGGCCTTGATGGACGCCGTGCAGCGGGCTGGTTACAGCGTTCCACAGCAGACCCTCGAATTGAGTATCGACGGCATGACCTGTGCGTCTTGCGCCGGCCGCGTCGAACGGGCATTGACCAAGGTGCCTGGGGTGAAGAGTGTCAGCGTCAACCTGGCCAACGAACGGGCGCACCTCGAACTGCTTGGCCAGGTCGATCCGCAAACCTTGATCGGCGCCGTGACCAGGGCCGGTTATTCCGCCCGCGTCTGGGAAGTCGAACACCCGCAAACCGACAATCAGCAACAACGCCTGAACCGTGAACGCTGGGCCTTGCTGGCGGCCATCGCCCTCGCCTTGCCGCTGGTGCTGCCGATGCTGCTGCAACCTTTCGGTGTGCACTGGATGCTCCCGGCGTGGGTGCAGTTCGCGCTGGCAACGCCGGTGCAATTCGTCTTCGGCGCCCGCTTCTATGTCGCTGCGTGGAAAGCCGTGCGCGCTGGTGCCGGCAACATGGATTTGCTGGTGGCTCTGGGCACCAGCGCCGGCTACGGCTTGAGCGTTTACGAGTGGGCCACCGCTGCCGGTCGCATGCCGCACCTGTATTTCGAAGCCTCGGCGGTGGTGATTGCCTTGGTGTTGCTGGGCAAATACCTGGAAAGCCGCGCCAAGCGCCAGACCGCCAGCGCCATCCGCGCCCTCGAAGCCTTGCGTCCGGAGCGAGCCATTCAAGTGATCGACGGCCGCGAGCAGGAGGTTGCGATCAGTGCCTTGCGCCTCAACGATCTGGTCATGGTCAAACCCGGCGAGCGCTTCCCGGTGGATGGCGAAGTGGTGGAAGGCCAGAGCCACGCCGATGAAGCGTTGATCAGCGGCGAAAGCCTGCCGGTGCCAAAACAACCGGGCGACAAGGTCACCGGCGGTGCGATCAACGGTGAAGGTCGGCTGCTGGTGCGGACCTTGGCGCTCGGCGCAGAAACCGTGCTGGCGCGGATCATCCGCCTGGTCGAAGACGCGCAGGCGGCGAAAGCGCCGATCCAGAAACTGGTGGATAAAGTCAGCCAGGTGTTCGTGCCCGTGGTGCTGCTGATTGCACTGGCGACCCTGGTTGGTTGGTGGCTGTACGGTGCGCCGCTGGAAACCGCATTGATCAACGCCGTCGCAGTGTTGGTGATCGCCTGTCCTTGCGCGCTCGGGTTGGCCACTCCGACCGCAATCATGGCAGGCACCGGTGTGGCGGCGCACCACGGAATTCTGATCAAGGACGCCGAAGCCCTGGAGCGCGCCCACGAAGTCAGCGCCGTGGTGTTCGACAAGACCGGCACACTGACCTCGGGCACGCCGCGCATCGCGCATTTGAGTGCCATCGAGGGTGACGAAGCCGCCTTGCTGCAAATGGCCGGAGCGCTGCAACGCGGCAGTGAGCACCCGCTGGCCAAGGCGGTGCTGGATGCCTGCGCCGAGCGCGGCTTGACCGTGGCCGATGTCAGCGACAGTCAATCGCTGACCGGGCGCGGCATTGCCGGCAGCCTCGATGGTCGGCGATTGGCCCTGGGCAATCGGCGTTTGCTGGAAGAAAGTGGCTTGAATGCCGGGCCATTGACCGACTCCGCAAGCGCCTGGGAAACCGAAGGCCGGACGCTGTCCTGGCTGATCGAACAAAGCCCCGAACCTCGGGTGCTGGGCCTGTTCGCCTTCGGTGACACGCTCAAGCCCGGCGCCCTGCAAGCGGTGCAACGCCTAAGCGCCCGCAATATCAGCAGCCACCTGCTGACCGGCGATAACCGCGGCAGTGCCAAAGTCGTCGCCCAAGCGCTGGGCATCAAGGATGTTCACGCCGAAGTACTGCCAGCGGACAAAGCCGCCACCGTCGCCGCGCTGAAAAAAACCGGCGTGGTGGCGATGGTCGGCGACGGCATCAACGACGCCCCGGCCCTGGCTGCTGCTGACATCGGCATTGCCATGGGCGGCGGCACGGATGTCGCCATGCACGCTGCCGGCATCACTCTGATGCGCGGTGACCCACGGCTGGTGCCGGCGGCGCTGGAGATCAGCCGCAAGACCTACGCGAAAATTCGCCAGAACCTGTTCTGGGCCTTCGTCTATAACCTGATCGGCCTGCCACTGGCGGCATTCGGCTTCCTCAACCCGGTGCTGGCCGGCGCGGCCATGGCGCTGTCGAGCGTCAGCGTGGTCAGCAATGCGTTACTGTTGAAAACCTGGAAACCCAAAGACCCGGAGGACGATCGATGAACATTGGCCAAGCGGCCCGCCAGAGCGGTCTGAGCGCGAAGATGATCCGCTATTACGAATCCATCGGCCTGCTCAAGGCGGCCCATCGCACCGACAGTGGCTACCGGGTCTATGGCGACGACGACCTGCACACCCTGGCGTTCATCAAGCGCTCTCGGGACTTGGGTTTTTCACTGGAAGAAGTCGGCAAACTACTGACCCTCTGGCAGGATCGCCAGCGCGCCAGTGCCGATGTGAAGGCCTTGGCCCGTCAACACATCGATGAGCTGAACCAGAAGATCCGCGAACTTGGTCAGTTGCGCGACACCCTGCAAGACCTCGTAGAACACTGCCACGGCGACCACCGCCCGGACTGCCCGATTCTCAAGGAGCTGGCCTCGGGTTGCTGCGTCGAACCCGCTCATTCTTGAGCGCCAACCCCTTCACCACCAGCAACAGGGTGAGGGGAATGCCGTGGAACAACAGCACCACCGCGCCGGGTGTCCACCAGGAATAGAACGGCGCGGCGATCAACATGCCGACGCCGAACCCGGTCATTTGCAGCAGCGTCAGAAAACTGAAAATCGGCAGGCGCAGGCTGTCCGGTTCACGTTGCAGGCGCGACATCAGGCCAACCTCCGAGAACCCGTCGCCTATCCCGGCGGGCAACGAAAACAGCAGCAAACCGTACAGGGTCTGCTGCTGAAACGTCAGGATGAATCCGCAGGACATCAGCAACACGCCAAAGAAAAATCGCCGCTCAAGGTGCGCGTTGTCCGTGCCTTTCAGGCGACTGGCGATTCGCGCACCGATGAACTTGCCGCAGGCCCACACCGCCAGCATCAGGCCCAGGGTGGTGCTGGCCGACTCGGGTGTGAGCAGTTTTGAAATGATCGGAAGACCGACGTTGTGCGCGGCGCTGCCCAAGGTGTCGGCCATGGCGACGGCCAACATCGCCGCCAGTACCGGCGCCGTGCGCAAACCCTGGCGCAAGGCCTGCCATTCGCCCTGTTTGTGAAGAGGTTCATCACAGCTGGGGGCCGGTCCGCAAAACCGCAGTGGCACAATCAGCAGCGCAGCCAGCAGGTACGTGACCACGTTCAATGCAAATACCGTTTCAAAGCCAAATCCCGCCACCAACAACCCAGCCACCAGACTCCCGCTGACCATCGCCGCAGACGACGCCGAAGTTATCCAGGCGTTGGTCTTGAGTAATTGCGCCTCTTCGATCAGGTGCGGCAATTGGCTGTTGAGGCCGATGGCGAACATCGAATTACCAAACCCCAGGCCAAACGCGATCAGCGGCAATAGCAACGCTTGTTGGCTGACCGGCAGCACCAGCAGCAGCCCCAGCAAACCGGCACGCAGCAGATCGAAGGCAATCAGCGGCAGGCGCCCGGCCCAGCGGCGATAGAACCGGGTACCGATCAGGCTGGCCAGGATCCCCCCGGCGACACGGCTGGCGAGGAAGATGCCGACGCTCATGGCGTTATTGCTGAGCAGGTAGACGTAGGTAGCCAGGGCGACCATGTTGAGGAAAGCGCCGAAGTCCGAAATCAGCCGGGCGGCGACGATCAACTGAGCATTGCGGATGGAGTTCACATTCAGTCCTTGAGTGTGCGGGGTATTGCTGGTGTAAAAAACCCGGCCAAAGCCGGGTTTTGGGTCAACCGATCACTGCATCCACGGCGGAGGCGGTTCTTCGGCTTTGCTTGGTGGCGCATCGTCCGCCGCCCGAATCGCTTGGCGACGCTCTTCGTCGAGACGGGCCGCCTCGATCTCGCGCATGATCCCGCCGACGTCCGCCAGTTCTTCCGGCTCGTCGAACTCGCCGGTCAACACGCTGGCCGGGTGCAAGGTGCCGGCTTCGTACAACGCCCACATTTCCTTGGCATACTTGGTGCGTTTCAACTCCGGTGCAAAACGACCGAAGTACGACGCCATGTTGCCCACGTCCCGCTCCAGCATGCTGAACGCGTGGTTGTTGCCCGCCGCATCCACTGCTTGCGGCAGGTCGATGATGACCGGGCCAGTCGGCGTCAGCAGCACGTTGAACTCGGACAGGTCACCGTGCACCAGACCGGTACACAACATCAGCACGATTTGCGAAATCAGGTAAGCGTGATACTCGCGTGCCTGGTCCGGCTCCAGCACCACATCGTTCAGGCGAGGCGCGGCATCGCCGTACTCGTCAGCCACCAGTTCCATCAGCAGCACGCCTTCGAGGAAGTCATACGGCTTGGGCACCCGCACCCCGGCACTGGCCAGGCGGAACAGCGCCGCCACTTCGGCGTTCTGCCAGGCGTCTTCGGTTTCCTTGCGGCCAAACTTGGAGCCCTTGGCCATTGCGCGAGCCTGCCGGCTGTTGCGCACCTTGCGGCCTTCCTGATACTCGGCCGCTTGACGAAAACTGCGTTTGTTCGCCTCCTTGTAGACCTTGGCACAACGCAGCTCGTTGCCGCAGCGCACCACATAAACAGCTGCTTCTTTACCACTCATGAGTGGGCGCAGCACCTCGTCGACCAGACCGTCCTCGATCAGGGGTTCAATGCGTTTTGGAGTCTTCATCAGCTTTTATTGTGGGTCCTTTATTACCAAACACGCGAAAGTCATTCGTTATACGGCAATCCTCTCATTCGGGGGAGGGGTTGCCGACCTATGAACGTTCCCATGAACATCAAGATGCACACAATGTGCCGGATTAATCGGGCAAAACTCATCGACCACCCCGGATCATAGCTGAGCGAGAACCACTTGTTGACGACGGAGTGCCAAGGTATTTGCGACAGAATCTAACCTCGATCGCTGGCGTTCGCAGGATTTTTCTCAACAGGCCTCAATTTCCCCTCTCCCCGGCCGAAGTCATTAGAGAGAAAAGGAATTGTCTGACAAACGCCTCGACAACAATCAAGAAGGCGCGCTCAAGGATCGGGGCGTATCAAACGTTTTCGGCTGCCAATAATCCGCGAGTCATCAGTACTGCGTGGGCCTACAAGAAAAACTGGAGCGCGGATGAACATCAAACAGAAGTTGACCTGGGCGTTTGCAATCATCGCCTGCTTGCCCGTGGTGCTGGTCGCCACCCTCGTCGTGCTGAACTTGCGCAGTGATGCCAAGGACAATTTTGTCGACGGCAGTGGCCGCGAGATTCGTCAGGTCAGCAATGCCATGCAGCTGTTCTTTGATGGCATCAGCCAGAACGTTGACTACCTGGCGACCCAACCGCTGATCAAGAACTCCGACGACAGCCTCAAGACCTACATGAGTGCCAACGCCGAGAGCATTCCCCAAGGCGAAATGGACAAGAAGGTCTTCGCCCTCCTCCAGGACCTTGGCAACAGCCACCCGGCCTACGCCTACGCGATTCTCGGGACGGCGGCGGGCGGTTACGTGTCCTGGCCGGACGATGCGAAGCTGAGCAATTACGACCCGCGCCAGCGCCCGTGGTACAAGGCGGCCCAGGCCAAGCCGGGCAAGCCGCTTCGCACCGAGGCCTATTACTGGGCCCAGGATGACGCGACCTACGTCAGCACCGTGCGCACCATCGATAACAAACTGGGCAGCAATGGCGGCGTGGTCAGCATCGACGTGACGCTCAAGCAGCTCACTGAAATCGTCAAACAGATCAAACTCGGCGAAACCGGCTACCTGATGCTGGTGGAAAACACCGGCACCATACTGGTCGATCCCAAGCAGCCGGAACACAATTTCAAAGCACTGAGCAGCCTCGGCGACGGTTACGCGCAACTCGGCAAGGCCGGCAAAGGGCTGGTAGAGGTTGAGCTCAATGGCGAGCGCTACATGGCCAACGTCTGGCCGTCGGAGCAACTGGGCTGGACCTTTATCGGCCTGATCAAGCAGACCGACGTGATGAGCTCGGCCACTCAACTGACCTGGCTGATCGCGATCATCGCGGCGGTACTGGCGGTGTTCTTCGCCATCGTCGGCGCCAGTTTCGCCAGCCTGATCGTGCGGCCGATCCGCAGCGTGGCCAGCGGTCTGGAAGGCATCGCCCAGGGCGAAGGCGACCTGACCAAGAACCTGCACATCCGTGGCAGCGATGAAACCGCGCAACTGGCCAACTGGTTCAACCAGTTTCTGGCGGCGATCCGCAACCTGATTCAAAGCATCGGCGGCGCCGCGACCAAGATCCTCGCCACCTCCAAGAGTTCGACCCAAGTGTCCAGCGACATGGCCGAAGCCGCCGGGCGTCAGCGTGAAGCGGTGGACATGGTGTCCACGGCGTTCCACGAAATGGTCGCCACCGCCAACGAAGTCGCGCGCTCTTGCAGCCAGGCCGCCGAGTCGGCCGACAGCGGTCAGCGCCAGGCCCGTGAAGGCCAGCAGCAGATCGATGCCGCGGTGAGCAGTGTCGATCGCTTGAGCCAGGAAATCGAACAGTCGGCGCAATCGATGCAACAGCTTGAGCGCGACAGCAACGACATTCAGTCGATCCTCGGGACCATCCGTTCCATCGCCGAACAGACCAACTTGTTGGCCCTGAACGCGGCCATCGAAGCAGCCCGGGCCGGTGAACAGGGTCGTGGCTTTGCGGTGGTGGCGGATGAAGTTCGCGCCCTGGCCAAACGAACTGCCGATTCCACGGCGGAAATCGACGGCCTGCTGGGCAACCTGGCCAAGCGCACCAGTCAGGTAACACAGCAGATGCATGCGAGCCTGGAGGTGTCTCAGCAATCGGTGACCCGCATCGGTGAAGCGCGCAGCAGCTTCGGGCAGATCCGTGAGTCGGTGGATGTGATTCGTGACATGAATACTCAAATCGCCACGGCGGCTGAGGAACAGCATCAGGTGGCCGAGGACATCAATCGGCATATCAGCCAGATTCATGGCGATGCGCAGTTGGTGGCGGAATTGGCAAACTCGGCGCGGCTGGATTCTCAGAGCCTGGCAGGGTTGTCGAATGAGCTGGACGGGTTGGTTCGCCGCTTCAGGACCTGAGGTTCAAAGGACAAGATCAAAAGATAAGATCAAAAGATCGCAGCCTTCGGCAGCTCCTACGCGCCTGTGGGCGCTGCCGCAGGCTGCGATCTTTTAGCAGTGTTACTGCTTGAACAACTCACCAGGGGTAAACCCGAACAACCCCTTGAACGCCGCAATAAACGCCGACGTCGAGTCATACCCGCAAGACAGCGCGGCATTGGTCACGCTGTCCCCCTCCTCCAGCAAACTCAACGACGACAGCAGCCGCATGCGCTGCCGCCAACTGCGGAAGCTCAACCCGGTCTCGCGCTGAAACAGCCGCATCAGGGTTTTCTCCGACATGCCCAAACGCTCGGCCCATTCCTGCAAGGTCACCGTGCACTCGGGACTTTCGATCAGTTCGTTGCACAAACCCAGCAGTCGCTCATGCCGGGGCAACGGCAAGGAAAACCCAACCTCCGGCAGACTCGCCAACTGATCCAGCAGCACGCCCACCAATCGCGCCTCCTGACTGTCGCCCTGTGGATACTCCACCGGCAACTGGCAAAAGCGCTTGATCAGCTCCCGGGCCAATGGCGTGACTTCCAGCACCCGGCAACGCCCGTCCGCCCATTGGCAGTCCTCGCGGCGCACGTACAGGCTGCGCATTTCGGCACGCATCGAGGTCACGACCTGATGCTCGAGATCCGCCGGAATCCAGATGCCCCACTGCGGCGGCGCAAAGAAACTGCCCTCAGCGGTGTGCACGCCGAGAACACCGCTGATGGCGTAGGAAAACTGCACCCAATCATGACGATGAGGCGGCGTCCACGAACCGGCGTTCAGGCTTTCCGCCCGCGCATACAACGGACGCGGCAACACCGTCAGCGCCGGGATGGTCCGCTCGAGGGTAAGTTGTCCGTTAGTCGGCATTGATTGGCCTTATGTCGCAAGACGGCTGATAGGGCCGACGTTAGGCTAAGTCATCAATTCTTACAAATGGATTCGGTGCCGGTTATGCATGCCTTCAAACACCTCAAACGCGTGGTCACCGACTGGTTCTTGTGCGGCATGCTGATCGCCACGCTGCTGGCGTATTTCTTCCCGACCTTCGGCGCCACCGGCGGCGGGATGCATGCCGAGTGGGTGATCAACATCGGCGTGTTCCTGGTGTTCTTCCTGCACGGGGTCAACCTCTCCAGCGAGCAGATCCGCCACGGGCTGAAAAACTGGAAGCTGCACGTGATGGTCCAAGCCTTCACCTTTGCGGTGTTTCCGTTGATCTGGCTGCTGAGCGACACACTGCTGGGCTCACACATTCCATCGTTGCTGATGCTCGGTTTCCTCTACCTCTGTGCCCTGCCCTCGACCATTTCCTCATCCGTAGCCCTCACCGGCAGCGCGGGCGGCAACGTACCGGCGGCGATTCTCAACGCGAGCCTGTCCAGCGTGCTGGGGATTTTCCTGACACCGTTGCTGGTGAGTTTCGTGGTCGGCAGCGGCGCTGGCGGCATCGACCTGGGTTCAACCCTGCTCGATCTGTGCGCGATGCTGTTGTTGCCGCTGGTGCTTGGGCAATTATTGCGGCCGTTGCTGGGAAAAGTTTTCGCCCGGTACAAGCGCTACACCAACATCGCCGACAAACTGGTGATCCTGCTGCTAGTGTACTCGGCGTTCTGCAACTCGATGGTCTCGGGGATGTGGCAGCAACAGGGCAATAGCGTGATTCTCACGGCGCTGATCGGCAGTGCGATTCTGCTGGCGATCATCTTGTGGATGACCACCCGCACCGCCCACGCGCTGAAATTCAGCCCCGCCGATGAGATCGCCGCGGTGTTCTGCGCCAGCAAAAAATCCCTGGCGGCCGGAGCGCCGATGGCGGCGCTGATCTTCGGCGCCAACCCCGGCCTTGGGTTGATCCTGCTGCCAATCATGATCTACCACCCGTTGCAGCTGATCGTGTGCTCGGTGATGGCCGAGGGTTACGCCAATCGCAACCGGGAACTGGCCGCACAGCAAAATGCGGCAGTGCTTAGCCCTCAATAATCAGCGCTCGATAATCGCCGTCACGCCCTGACCGCCGGCGGCGCAGATCGAGATCAACCCTCGGCCCTTGCCCGCCGCGTCCAGCAGCTTCGCCAGGTTGGCGACGATCCGCGCACCGGTGGCGGCAAACGGATGCCCGACGGCCAATGAACTGCCTTTGACGTTGAGGCGACTGCGGTCGATGGAACCCAGCGGTGCGTCGAGGCCGAGGCGGGTTTTGCAGTACTCCGGATCTTCCCAGGCCTTCAATGTGCACAACACCTGCGCGGCAAACGCTTCGTGGATTTCGTAGTAATCGAAGTCCTGCAAGGTCAGGCCATTGCGCGCCAACAAACGCGGCACCGCATACACCGGTGCCATCAGCAGCCCCTCGGCACCCTTGACGAAATCCACCGCCGCCGCCTCGCCATCGCGCCAATAGGCAAGCACCGGCAAACCACGCGCCTTCGCCCATTCCTCACTGCCCAGCAGCACCACCGACGCGCCATCGGTGAGTGGCGTAGAGTTGCCCGCGGTCAGGGTGCCCTTGGCACTTTTCTCGAAGGCCGGTTTCAGTGAGGCGAGTTTTTCCAGGGTCAGCTCCGGGCGCAGGTTGTTGTCCCGGGTCAGGCCGAGGAACGGCGTCATCAAATCGTTGTGCCAGCCTTCGGCGTAAGACGCCGCCAGTTTCTGATGGCTTTCGAGGGTCAGCCGATCCTGCTCGTCACGCGGGATGCCCCAGGTCTGGGCCATCAATTCACAGTGTTCGCCCATCGACCGGCCGGTGCGCGGCTCGCCGATGCTTGGGAAGTCCGGGATCAGGTGTCGGGGACGCAATTGCAGGAAGGCTTTCAGTTTGTCGGCGGTGCTTTTGGCGCGGTTGGCTTGCAAGAGGATCTTGCGCAGGCTTTCGTTGACGCCGATCGGCACGTCCGAGGCCGTGTCGACACCACCGGCAATGCCACATTCGATTTGCCCCAGGGCGATTTTGTTCGCCACCAACAACGTCGCCTCCAGCCCCGTACCGCAGGCCTGCTGGATGTCGTAGGCCGGCGTCGTCGGCGACAAACGCGAGCCCAATACACATTCGCGGGTCAGGCCGTAGTCGCGCAAATACTTGAGCAAGGCCCCGGCGGCCACTTCGCCCATGCGCACACCGTGCAGGTTATAGCGCTCGATCAGGCCTTCCAGCGCTGCGGTGAACATCGCCTGGTTACTGGCAGTGGCGTACGGCCCGTTGGACCGGGCAAAAGGAATACGGTTACCACCGATAATCGCGACGCGACGCAGCTGATTCATGAAAAAAGCTCCTTCTGATAGTCAATGGTGAACACACATCCCTGTGGGAGCGGGCTGCAATTCCTGAAAGACCTGCTAAACCCAAGCTCAAACCAACCTGCAATGTTCAAGCGTAGGCCTTATCTCGTGGATCGAACGACTAATTGCCATTCCTGGTCCACACTTTTAACCCCGGCTTCTGGAGCGTGATTCATGTCTGACCGCTATATCGACTTCGCCAATTCGTCCATCGGCCATCGTGTGGTCGGTGCCCTGGGTCTGCCGTCGCCGGTACGGCTGGAACGCTGGCAAGCAGGCCGACTGCGGCCTGTCGAGGGGGCGCTGTTGATTGGCGGTGGCCCGCTGGCGGAAAAAGTCAGCGCCTTGGCCAACCGCCTGACCGACACGATTTACAGCTACGGCACCGACCCGACCCTGGCCACCGCGTGGATTCCCGGCCACGGCCAGAAACTCAAGGCCGTGGTGTTCGACGCCAGTGACCTGGTGCAGGTCGATCAGCTGAAACAGCTGCGCGAGTTCTTCCAGCCACTGATGAAAAACCTCGATCACCATGCGCATCTGGTAATTCTGGGTCGGGCGCCGGAGACCTTGAGCGACCCGTTCGCCGCCAGCACCCAACGGGCCCTGGAAGGGTTCAGCCGTTCGCTGGCCAAGGAACTGCGCAGCGGCGGCACCTTGCAGCTGATCTATGTCGGCGAAGGGGCCGAAGATCAACTCGAAGGCCCGTTGCGGTTTTTCCTCTCGCCCAAAAGTGCGTTCATTTCCGGGCAAGTCATACGCTTGAAGGCGTGTGCGGCGCAGGTGATGGACTGGACCCGTCCGTTGTCAGGGCGCAAGGCACTGGTGACGGGCGCGGCCCGCGGCATCGGCGCCTCGATCGCCGAAACCCTGGCCCGCGACGGCGCCGAGGTGATCCTGCTCGACGTGGCGCCGGCCAAAACCGATCTCGATGCCCTGGCCGCGCGCCTCGGCGGGCGCAGCATCACCCTGGACATCTGCGCCGAAAACGCCGCCACGCAACTGATCGAACAGTTGCCGGATGGCGTCGACATCGTGGTGCACAACGCGGGCATCACCCGGGATAAAACCCTGGCCAACATGACCCCGGAATTCTGGGACGCGGTGCTGGCAGTCAACCTCAACGCGCCGCAAGTGCTGACCAAGGCGCTGCTCGACAGCGGCACCTTGCGCGACAACGGCCGAGTGATCCTGCTGGCGTCCATCAGCGGCATCGCCGGCAATCGCGGGCAAACCAATTACGCCGCGAGCAAGGCCGGGCTGATTGGCCTGGCCCAGGCCTGGGCGCCACTGCTGGCAGGGCGCGGCATCAGCATCAACGCGGTGGCGCCAGGATTCATCGAAACCCAGATGACCGCGCACCTGCCCTTCGGCGTACGCGAAGCCGGGCGGCGCTTGAGTTCGTTGGGCCAGGGCGGCCTGCCGCAAGACGTCGCC
Source organism: Pseudomonas sp. B21-019 (assembly GCF_024749225.1). NCBI lineage: Bacteria > Pseudomonadati > Pseudomonadota > Gammaproteobacteria > Pseudomonadales > Pseudomonadaceae > Pseudomonas > Pseudomonas sp. B21-019. The sequence continues at coordinate 739,330 of NZ_CP087193.1, read as the reverse complement.
GAAGCCGTGGCCTGGATGGCACAACCGGGCACCGGAGCGTTTACCGGGCAAGCGCTGCGCGTGTGCGGGCAAAGCGTGTTGGGAGCCTGACCATGACCACCGACTGGCACACACTCAATAGCGAACCGGGCCTGCAGACGCTGTATTTAAGAGCGGCAACGCGACGCAAAATCACCGGCACCGCACTGCCTGAGCTGGGTTATCACTGTTGGGTCAACGTCGATCCGAAACGCCTGGAGGCTTATCGCAAAGTGTGTGGTTTCGCCGACAACGGGCTGCTGCCACCGACGTATCCGCACATCCTGGCGTTTGCCTTGCAGATGCAACTGCTCACCGCCAAGGCGTTTCCCTTCCCGCTGCTGGGGCTGATTCACTTGAGCAATCGCATTCGAGTCATGCGCCCCATGGGCGGCGTGAGTCGCGTGCGGGTCAGCGTGAAGGTGCAGAACCTGCAACCCCATGCCAAGGGCGCGACCTTCGAGTTAGTGACGACGCTCGACGACCAATTGGGGCTGCTGTGGGAAGCCGAAAGCCAGATGCTCTGTCGCAGGGTCAAACTGGCAGGCGAGCCTGTCGAGCAAGCGTTTGCAACGACCTTGTCGCTGACCGAAGTGGCCCACTGGAAAGCACCGGCGGACATTGGTCGCCGGTACGCCAAAGTGTCTGGAGACTACAACCCGATTCACCTGAGCGCGATCAGCGCCAGACTCTTCGGCTTTCCCAGCGCCATCGCCCATGGTCTGTGGAACAAGGCGCGCACCCTGGCAGCCCTGAGTGATCATTTGCCGACGGCCAACGTCGAGATTGCGGTGCAGTTCAGAAAACCGGTGCGTTTGCCCAGCGAAGTGACGCTGATGTCCAGCGCGGAGGGGTCCAGTGGCGACTTCCAGTTGATGGGGGCCGGGGAGATCGAGCATATGGTGGGGCAGTGGCGGCCGGTTGCCTGATGGATTGTGGTGAGGGGGGCTTTCCCCCTCGCCACAGTACGCTCAGGAACTCAGCAAACCCCGAGGCTGCGGAAACAAATTATTCAACGTATCCAACAAACGCACGTGATAGATCGGCTTGCGAAACAGATCCAGCACCTGCAACCGCAACATGTCACTCACATCCTCCATATCCGCATGCCCCGACGTCACAATCACCGGCAAATGCTGACGAGCCGTGTGCTCACGCAGACGCTTGATCAACGATATGCCGCTTTCCTCCGGCATCCGCAAATCAGTAATCACCAGCGCAATATCAGGATGACGAGTCAAATGATGCAGGGCGAGCTTGACCGACGTTGCCGTAAAACACGTAAAACCCTCGCCCTCCAGCAACTCCGCCAGTTCCAGTAACGCATCCTCCTCATCATCGACCAGAAGAAGCTGTTGCCGAGGGAGGGCTGGAGCGTTCATGGGGCAACACCTGCAATGGACTAAGCCATGACGTTAGAAGCCCTTTGCAGGATTGGCAAATGACTGCCTGTGCCAGTCTTCAAATCAAAGCGCAGCTGAAATCGTGTTGAACATTGTGGTGACCGCCGTGGAGATAGGTGCCACAAACGTTGCCAGCACCACGGCCACCATGCCTGCAATGATTGCGTACTCGATGCCCGAAGCACCTTCGGTGTCTTTGGCAAGGTCTTTGTAAAAAGCGATGTGGGATTTGATCTTCTGAACCGTTTTAGAGAAGGACATGACGCGTCTCCTGAATGACAGCGGTTGTTGCACTGCCGCAACATGATTCCCATATGCCAGCATCAGCATTGTCGGCAAACCCATGCCCAACAACTGTAAGAACGCATTAATACTTAAGCAGTAACCGGTTGATTAACGTCACAAAACAGTACTTTGGGCATCAGTCCGTTACTTTTGTCAGATATTTACCGCTCAGTGATGGCATTTTGCTTTACCTGCGCTACCGTCAAATAGCGAAACAGTCCCACGTTCATAACTGCCTGATTACGAAGTCATCTCGTTAGAAGGCTTGGGGGCGTTACGCCGCAGGAAAGGGGGAGAGCCTTCATGAACAGCCGCGTCACCCTGGGCCTGGCCGGGCTGTTCCTGGCAGGCGCCATCATTGCCGGTTACTGGGGGCTGGCGCTGAGTCGCCAACCGGCCCCCGAGCCTGTCGCGCAAATCGGCACATCAACGCCCTCGATACAGGTCTCGGTGGATGACCCGACCCGCCAACCGGTGGTGGTGCTGCTGCGTGATATCGCACCGTTCGAGCAGATCACCGCCGCCGACGTGACCCTGGAAAAACTGCGTACCGCCCCGGTTGGCAGCCTGACCCGTCTCGAACAAGCCATTGGCCGTACACCCTGGCACGCGCTCACCGCCGGCAGCTGGCTCAATGATCAGAGTTTCGAAGCCGGCGGTACGCTGGCGCGGATGATCCGCGCCGATGAACGCGCCCTCGCCGTGGCGGCGGATGATGTGATCAATGTCGGCGGCCAACTGAGCCCCGGCGATTATGTCGATGTGCTGCTGTTTCTGCGCATGGACACCAACAACCTCCAGCAGTCGGCCCAGGTCGTGGTCCCGGCGTTGCGCGTACTCGGGGTCGGCGAGCAGTTGGGGCTGACGAACGATGGCAAGCCTGCCAACCCGGCACTCAGCCATGAAGAGAAACTCAAGCAGGAACAACTGCGCACCAGCGCCCGCACCGTGTTGCTCGCCGTCCCTGAATCCCTCTTGAGCCGCCTGATGCTCGCGGCACAGGTCGGGGTTTTGCGTCTGGCTGTGCGCAGCGCCGAGGAACAACGCCTGAGCCAATACTGGGCCGGCCGTGGTGACTCATCGGCGAGCCTGGCCAACGCCAACCGCGAGCTGGTGCAGTTCAGTCAACTGGCCCTGGCCGGCACTCCACAATCCCCCGCCCCCAGAGGCGCAGCACCGCGCAAGCCGAGCGTGGAAGTCATTCGCGGCAATGCCGTCACCCAACAAACGCCCTGAATCGAGCGAGGACGCTTCTCCATGCGTAGATGTTTCACGCAGCACTTCCTCGAAAACGGCCACGTCGATAAACACGGCGGATTATCGCAATGAGCCAGAGCCAGAACCTGAGCCAGACCTTCCTCGCGATCACACGCAACAACACCGACTTGGAGTGGCTGCAAGGGGCGCTCGCCCCTTTGGGCCGGGTGATCAGCGCCGGTGGCGGCAACCTCGACGAGCTCCTGACGCTGGTGGACGTGACCTTCGCCAGCCTGGTGTTCGTGGGCCTGGACCATGAGCATGTGGTGGCCCAGAGCGCGTTGATCGAGGGAGCCCTGGAAGCCAAACCGATGCTGGCGATCGTGGCCCTGGGCGATGGCATGGACAACCAACTGGTGCTCAATGCCATGCGCGCCGGAGCGCGGGATTTTGTCTCTTACGGCTCGCGGTCCAGTGAAGTCGCCGGCCTGGTGCGACGTCTGAGTAAACGCCTGCCGACCGTGGCGCCGAACACCCAACAGATTCCACAAGGTGGCCTGACCGTACTTTACGGCGCACAGAACAATGCCGACGGCGCGTTGCTCGCCCACCACCTGGCGCACGTGGTGCAAAAGAGCGGCCAGCAAACGCTGCTGCTGGATCTGGGGCTGCCCCGTGGCGACAGCCTGGCCTTGCTGGGGTTGGAGAGTTCGTTTCATTTCGGCGATGCATTGCGCCACCTCAGGCGCCTCGACGCAACGCTGATCGACAGCGCCTTCACCACCTGCGACGCCGGGCTGCGAATCCTCGCCTACGCCAGCAACGATGAACCGCTCGAACAGACCAGCGCCGCCGAGCTGTACATGCTGCTCAGTGCCTTGCGCCAACATTTCCAGCACATCGTGGTGAACCTCACCGGCCAGTCGGACAGCGAAGCCTTGCGCACCTTCGTCAGCCATTGCGACAAGTTGCTGTGGTACACCGATCAAAACGTGCTCGACTGCCGACGCAACCTTGAGGTGCTCAGCCGCTGGCGCGAAAAAGGCCTGAAGCTCGACCACGCCAGATTGCTGGTGGACCGCTACCTGCGCAGCGTCGCGCCGGACTCCGACACCTTGGGCAAAACTTTCGGCATGGAGGTGATCGCGGTGTTTGCCTACAGCCCGGAAGTGCGACTCAACGCCAAGAATCAAGGGCTGAGCCTGTTCGAGCTGGCCCCGCGCGAGGGCCTGACCCAAAGCCTGCGCGCCCTCGGCGAGCAGCTGGCCAAACGCTCCGAAAGCCCGGATAAGCCCAAGGCCGGCTGGTTCAACCGGTTGAGGGGCGTGCAATGAGCGGGGAAAAACTCTTCGGCGCGCCTTCGCACGGGCCGACCGGCAATACCGACCACGAAGGCCTGAAACTGGTGCTGCACCGCTACATCATCGACGCCATCGAAGAGTCCGGAAAAAACCTGCTGGAAGGGTCGCGGCCCATGCTGTCGCAGTTCGTCACCGACAAAGTCGCCGAATACATCGCCCGTCTGCACCTGGCGATTTCCCGCTACGAGATGGAACGGCTGGCGGAAGAAATCGTCGACGAACTCACCGGTTTCGGTCCGCTGGAAGTGCTGCTGCGCGACTCGGCGGTGACCGAAATATTGGTCAACGGCCCGCACCGGGTGTTCGTCGAACGTGAGGGAGTGTTGCACCTCAGCGACCTGCGGTTCATCGACGACCACCACGTCGAGCGGGTCATGCAACGGATTCTCGCGCCCCTGGGCCGACGGCTCGATGAGTCTTCGCCGATGGTCGATGCACGCCTGCCCGATGGCAGTCGGGTCAACGCGATCATTCCACCGATTGCCCTCGACGGCCCATGCCTGTCGATTCGGAAGTTCCGCAAGGACATGCTCAAAAGCACCGACCTGATGGCGATGCAAACCATCGACCAGGCGATCTTCGAGTTCATTCAGGAGGCTGTGGGCAAGCGTTGCAACATCCTGGTCAGCGGCGGTACCGGCACCGGCAAGACCACACTGCTGAACATTCTCAGCCAATTGATCGCCCCTCACGAACGGCTGGTCACCATCGAAGACGTCGCCGAACTGCAACTCGGCCATCCTCACGTGGTACGCCTGGAAACCCGACCGCCGAATGCCGAAGGCCACGGCGAAGTGAAGGCCAGCGACCTGATTCGCAACGCGCTGCGGATGCGCCCGGACCGGATCATCCTCGGCGAGATTCGCGGCGTCGAAGTGGTCGACGTGCTCACCGCCATGAACACCGGGCACGACGGCTCCATGAGCACCGTGCACGCCAACAACGCCCAGGATGCACTCTTGCGCCTAGAGACGCTGGTGGGCCTGACCGGGCGGCTCATCGCCGAACGCACCCTGCGGCAAATGATTTGCGCGGCGCTGGACGTAGTGATCCAACTCACGCGCCTGCCCGATGGCCGCCGCTGCGTCAGCGAAGTGGTGGAGGTCGTCGGTATTCGTGACGACGTCTACGTGACCAACACCCTGTTCCGCTTCGACCGACACACCGGCCGCGGTTTTCTGCGCGAGGCGGCCAACCCCGCCGGCGACAAACTGCGTCGCGAGTCGGCACTCTCTCCCTTGGCGTATTGAGGGTCACGGCATGCTCAAACCGGCGCTGCTCATCCTGCTTTGCCTGACGCTGTTGGGGGTGTCGATCCGTTTGTTCTACAACAGTCTGCGCCAGGCCGGCATCGACCGAACCCTCGGCCGCCTGACCCAGGGGCAACCGCAACTGACCGTGGCGAAATCATCCTGGTCTGGCCTGGAACGGACCTTTCTACGCGCCGGCCTCGGGCGCCCCACCGAGCGCATCGGGTCGTGGCTGCTGCTCTGGGCCTTGGGCGCCCTGCTGGGGTTTGCCCTCGCGGGCTGGATCGGTTTGTTGATGTTGCTACTGGTGCCGCCCCTGGCTCTGCGGCTGTACATCAGCTGGCGATATCAGCGCCGACTCAAGCGCATGATCGAACAACTGCCGACGCTGCTCGACCACACCGTGCGCAGCCTGAAGTCCGGACGCACCCTGGCCGATGCAGTGCTGGGCGCCATCAACGCCGCCGAAGCGCCACTGAAAGACGCCATGGCTCGGGTTCAACGCAACGTGCACTTGGGCGTCAGCCTGCCGGACGCCATCTCGGACCTCGCCGAGCTGTATGAGAAAGACGAGTTTCGCCTGTTCGCCCTGGGCCTGAAGGTCAATCACCGCTACGGCGGCAATGCCAGTGAGCTGTTTGAAAACCTGATCAAAATGATCCGCGAACGAGACCAGGCGGCGCGCCAACTGCGCGCCATGACCGGCGAAACCCGCGTCACGGCCGTGGTGCTGGGGCTGATGCCTGTGGGGCTTGCCGGTTACTTTTTGGTGTCCAATCCGAAATACCTGTTGGCCATGTGGAACAGCGGCTCGGGACAAATGATGCTGGCGACCGCGTTCGGCTTGCAGGTCGTGGGCTGCCTGGCGCTGTGGCGCATGTTGCGAAGCGTATGAAAATCGCCCTGCTGCTGAGCGCACTGCTGTTTCTGGCGGCCACGCTGTTGCTGCTCAGTGGCCTGCTGGACCAGCACCGGCGTGCACGCCAGGTAGCCCAACGGCTGGACGGCAAACCGCTGAGCGACCATCGCGTCAGTCACTGGCTACAACTGCTGGGCGACAGCCGCATCGGTCAGCGTTCGATCCAACTGGACAACGAAACCCAGACCCTGCTCAACCGCCTCGGCTGGCGCAGCGCCCGACAACGCTCGCTGTTCGCCGCCTGCCAGATCGGCACACCGGTGCTGGCGTTGGCCCTGTGCCTGTTGATTCAGGGCCTGTTCTTCCCGCAGGTGAACAACCACTGGATCACTCCAACCCTCGCCACAGCCCTCGGTTACCTGCTGCCCAAACGCTTGCTCGCCGCCGCCGCGCAGCAGCGGCAAAAACAACTGGCGATCGAGGTATCAACCTTCATTCCACTGCTGCGCATCCTGTTCGAATCCGGCATGGCGGTGGAACAGTCACTGCGAGTGTTGAGCGTCGAAGGCAAACAACTGCTACCGACCCTGACCCACGAATTGCGCCTGATACTGGCGCGGGTCGATTCCGGTCTGGAACTGGGCGAAGAACTGAACAAGGCCACCCAATTGCTCGCGGTGGACGAATTCACCGACACCTGCGTGATCCTTCAACAACTGATTCACCAAGGCGGCGGCGCGATGAAATCACTGCTGGCGCTCAAGCTGCTGCTCGATGACCGACGCCTGACACGCTTGCAGGAATACATCTCCAAGATGTCCGCAAAAATGTCCGTGGTGATGATGTTGTTTCTCTTCCCGGCATTGCTGATCGTGCTGGCCGGACCAAGCTTCACCGCGCTGGCGCGGGCGTTTGGTTCTTGAAAGACCAACGAGCCTGTGGCGAGGGGACTTGCCCCCGTTGGGCTGCGAAGCTGCCCCAAAATCTCTGGTGGTCCAAAGATCTTGTGAGTGCTACGCACTCAAACGGGGGCAAGCCCCCTCGCCACAGGTCGTTCCTACAAGGGGTCAGCTGTGTGGCGCGGCTTTTGGTACGTCGACGTTATCCAGCACCCGATTCACCGCCAGCTCGGCCAGCATGATCACCTGCTGAATCGCCAGGAGCGTATGCCGCTGTGGGGCGTCGACATAGACTGCAATGTCGCTGGTCATGACGCTGGCCGAGGCCAGTGATTCGCAGACATGGGCCAGCAAGCTTTCGTTGTCCATGTCCGGGGCGACCAGAAACATCCTGCTTGGTTTGCGGCCTTCGGGTTGTTTGGGTGGTGGTTTTAGGTAGTGGTCGAGCGCGCGTTCGGCGGCTTCGTTGAGTTTTTTGGAATCGGGGGATTCGTAGGGGGAAGTGCTGTCCACTTCAGGCGGATTCGGTGTGGCTTTGAACATGGTGAAGCTCCAAGTAAGTAATGGAGTTGCCACTAATCGCCGCGATGCGATGGGGGTGGCAGCTGTACGCAGGTTCGCGGACCGAGCTACTTGGAAACCCGGCATACCCAAAGGTATCCCGCGCACAGCCACCATAAGACCAAACGACACACTCCGAAGGAACGGCGGTTGGGGACGATGATTATGCACCAAGTAAGCTATTTCAGGCCGCGACGCCCGGTCGCTGAATTGTCAGCGACGGACAAAGGCTAGAGACGCAGCTTCCGACGGGCAACCTGAAAAATGCGTGGGAAAAGATCTGCGCACTGAGACATCAATTAAACATTCAAAAGCGGAGCGCGGAGCGTCCCTGGCGGCGTTCCCACGCGGGAGCGTGGGAACGATCATTCGTTAACCGATTGGTCGGCTGTCAGGCCGCCAAGATCAAAAGATCGCAGCCTTCGGCAGCTCCTACAGGGGAACGGCGTACACCCGCCCCTCACCACTCAACAGGCCGAGCGTTAGCTCGCCTGCCGCCTTTGATTTTGATCTGCCCGCCCCTTCGGGAGGCTGAGTGGAGGTGTTCATCTGGGGATTGGCGCGCAGCGCCGTTCGACGCAGTCGAACCCATCGCATGTAGGTTGAAGCGAAGCCAACCGTAGGGCGATGCCCCCAGATGGATACCGGAGCGAAGGAACGCCGAGCCTTAGCGAGGGGCCGTACGCTTGGGGCGAGACCTTTTGGTTCCTTTTGGGGCGTTTGCCAAAAGGGACTCGCCGTCAGGGCGAAACCATAAGTAGCCGTTACCGCAGAAACGGATATGTACACACCGCAAACAAGAACATGGTCGGCCCAAAGGCCGCCAAGATCAATGCGCAGAAACCCGCCGCCCCCCAGCATTCCCGGGCGACAACGCCAACGCCACCTGCGTACGATTATGCATATGCGTCAACCGCAACACCTGCGACACATAAAGCTTCACCGTGTTCTCGGTAATCCCCAACTCACAGGCAATCTGATAATTGGTCTGCCCCTTGCCCACCAACTGCGCCACCTCCAACTGCCGCGGCGACAACTGATTGAACACCGCCGGCATCCCCACCACCCGCTCCGGTTCACCGACCACACCGTCAACCGAACCTGACACAGGTTCCGGGGACGCCCCCCGACGAACCTTGTCCAGATCCTGATAAAGCTCATCGATCGATTCACAAAGATACTGCAGCTTCTGACTCAAATGCCCCAACTGCAGATTTCTCTGCCGCTCCTGCAAGGCCACCTCCTGACGCTGCAAACCTTCGAGCAACTCAGCCAGATCAATCGGCTTCTGATAGTAATCGGCGAACCCGATACGCAAAGCCTTGATCACATCCTGCTTGTTCGCATGCCCGGTGAGCATGATCGCCTCGAATGCCCGATGCTTGCCGGACAACCGCTGCAGCGCCTGGACAAGCTGGATGCCATCCATGTCAGGCATCTGCAAATCACACAGCACCAAGCCGATATTCACGTCTTCGCTGAAACGCTCGATCGCCTGATGGCCGGAGACACAAGGCACACACCGATAACCATTGAGCTCGATGAACTCGCAAAGCTCTTCGACAATCAACGGCTCATCATCAACCACAAGAACTTTTACTGCCGAGGTAAGCTTGTTCACGTGCCACTCCATGCCAAGTCTGGCTTGGCTGCTCCTGCACCGACACCACAGGCTGTACAACAACAGTTTTGAAAGTAGACGCACTTTCCAACTATGTACATAGAACAGGGGACGCCTGCGATTAATGCATCCAGGCCAGTGTGAGCAGCACACCCACCAGCACGAACGGCGCAAAGGGCTGTTTTTTTGACGCGCCAGGCTCCAGGTAACGAAGACGCGCTCTAAGCCTCTGCCCCATATGCAGCCAGAGTCTTGGCGCCAGCAGCAGCCAGAGCACACTGGCCACCCCGGCGCCGATGAAACCGCCGAGCAGGTGCGTACCGTCCGTCGCAAGACCCAGCGTCGCCATCAGCTTCACGTCGCCTGCCCCCATGCGTCGCACTGCATAACCGGGCAAGGTGAAGGCCAATGCCAACAACAAAGCCCAGCCGCCCTGCACCGCCTCGGCCCCCAGCCACGTAGTCCCTGTCCACAACAGATAGATAAGCGCCAGCACACCTGCACCGACGGTCAGGCCATTGGCGATGTGGCGCTCTCGGGCATCCTGTGCTGCGCAAAGCGTCAGCCAGATGAGTAGGACAAGGCTCTGCATCCGGTAAAAAACGTCCGTTTTGGCTGAATGATTCTATGCTGACACTACGCAGTAATTGTCAGGGTAGACGCACTCATGAAAATAGGCCTCCCCCGCCAACAAAAAGGTGCCGTGGCGATTGAGTTCGCCTTGGTGTTCGTGATTTTTTTCGCCGTGTTTTATGGGTTGGTCAGTTACAGCCTGCCGCTGTTACTGATGCAATCGTTCAATAAATCCACGGCCGAAGCGGTGCGTCGCAGCGTGGCGCTGGACCCAAGCACCGCCAATTACGACACCGCCGTACGAACCGTTGCCACCACCGAACTGACCCGGCAGCTGGCCTGGATTCCCGCCGCACTGAACTTCAACGTGGCCACCGACGCCAGCGCCACCTACACCGGCGGCGTGCTGACGGTCAGCATCAACTACCCCACCAGTAAACTGAATCAAGTGCTGCCGTTTCTGGTGCTGCCGGGAATCGGTTCGGTGCCCAATCTGCCGGCGACCCTCACGGCCCAATCGAGCCTGCAGTTTTGAGCTCCGGGGACAAACTCTTCGGGCGTCTGCTCAATCGCCATCCGCCACAGACCCCGAACACGCCAGACCCTGCGAGCGTGCAACGTGTCGGCTTGCAGCTGCATCTGAATGATGAAGGTCGAGTGATTCAGCTGAGCGGTCCGCTGCGTCATCTGCTGGCGCAACAAATAACCGACACGCAGTCACCACCGCACCTGCTCGATTACCTCATGCCCCATAGCACCCTGTCGGTCGAAGGCTCGCCGGCCGAATGGCAAGGACAGAGCCTGGACCTGGATTTTTTCAGCCTCGCCGGACAACCGCTGCACCTGCGCGGCTGGGTGCAGCCGTTGGGCGAAGAATGGTTGTTGCAGTTGATCGACATCGGCGATCTGTTGCTCGAACGTCGACAAGCGCGCAGTCGTGAACAGTGCCAGTTGCTCGCGGCGCAGGTCAGCGAGCAGTTGCGCCTGTGCAGCCTGACGCGCCTGCCCGAGGTACTGGCCGAACAACTGCAAGGCCTGGCCCAGCGTTTTCAGATTCCGTGCATGGCCATGGCCTTGCTCGATGAACAGGCCGAGGGTTGGTTGATTCACCAGCAGTACGCGGCCTTCGATGCACCAAGGTTGTGGGAAACCCATCAACACCTGGGCACCGGCCTCGACAGTTTGAATGGCTCAGTCCCCCAACAGTTGACACCCAGCGAGCACCCACGCCTGCAAAGCATCTTCGGCAATGCCGAAGGGTTCGCGGTGCCCTATCGCAATGCCCTGGGCGTGGTCGCGTGGTTGCTCTGTGGTTTCTACCCGGTGCAAGAACGTGCTCCCGACTTGAGCGAGCGCGACTGGTTGCAACTCACCGCCGCCCTGGCCGGCCCGCTGCTTGAGCGCTTGCGCGAGCATCAGCACCACCTGCAACTGGAACGGCTGGAATCTCTACAAGCCTTGCTCGGTACCGGTTGGTGGGAGGTCTTCAGCGACCATGCCGAAGTGCAATTGGCGCCGTCGCTCGCCAGTACGCTGAACCTTGCGAGCGCTCGTTTTCCGCTGCACGACTGGCTCGAACAGATTCATCCCGCCGACCGTGAAGAGCTGACGATTCGCCTGCAATCCTTGCAGGACGAAGGCGCGCCGTTGCTGTTGTGCGTACGTCTGCATCGCCCCGACACGACACAAACGCCGATCTGGTATCGACTGCAAGGCCAGGCGTTGGGCATCGGTAAAAACCGCCGGCTGGTGGGTTTCATGCTCGACATCAGCGACATCAAAAACCAGCAGCAGAACGCCGCTGCCGCCCATGCCCGGCTGGACAACTTGATCGCCAGTTCACCGGCGGTGATCTACGTGCAGCGCTATGTCGAAGGTGCGCTGCAACCGACGTTTTTCAGCGACAGCCTGTTGCCGCTGCTCGGTTGGTCGCTCGCCGACTGCGCCGCAGGCTCGCTGGTGGAGCGGGTCCATCCCGAAGACCGCGACGGCTATTTCGAGCGTACCCGGCAACTGCTGCGCGAGGGTTCGGTGAGCGCCCGTTATCGACTGCGCGACAGTCACGGCGATTACCACTGGCTGCTCGACGAAGCCAAACTGCTGCGCGATGACCTCGGGTTGCCGGTGGAAGCCGTGGGCCTGTGGCTGGATGTCACCGAGGCGACCCTGGCCACCGAGAAAGTCAAACAGAGTGAAGAGCGCTATCGGATTCTGGTGGAAGATTCCCCGGCGATGATCTGCCGCTACCGCCCCGACCTGACGCTGACCTTCGGCAACCGGCCTCTGGCGACCTATCTGGAATGCCAGCCCGAGCAGCTGCCGGGGGTGAACCTGGGCAGCTGGATGTCGCCGGAGCAGCGCGAAGCGTTCCTCCAGCGCCTCAGTCGACTGAGCCCGGAGTTCCCGGTCAGCACTGCGGAGATCAACCTGCAACTGCCGGGACGGGAACACGCCTGGTGGGTCTGGTCGGATCGCGGCGTGTTCGACGACCAGGGTCGTTTGCTGGAAATTCAAGCCGTGGGCCGCGACAACACTGAGGTCAGGCGCGCCCAGCAGCAGCTTACCCAGAGCGCGAAAATGGCCACCCTCGGCGAAATGGCCACCGGGCTTGCCCATGAAATCAATCAGCCGCTGAACGTGATGCGCATGGCCATCGTCAATGTGCTCAAGCGTCTGAGCAATGGCGACGCGCAAATCGATTACCTGACTGACAAGCTCAATCGCATCGACGCCCAAGTCCAGCGCGCCGCGCGGGTGGTGGATCACATGAGGGTGTTCGGCCGGCGTTCGGAGGTCGAGCAGCAGCCGTTCAATCCGGTTCAAGCCATCGACGGCACGCTGGCGCTGCTGTCCGAAGGCCTGCGTGGCAAAGGCATCGAGCTGCGGGTCAGCGAGAGCGGTTTTGATGTGCAGGTGCGCGGTTACGTCGATCAGCTGGAACAGGTGCTGATCAACCTGATGGTCAATGCACGGGATGCGTTGCTGAGCAAACGCGAGGCCGACCCGGCGTTTAAACCGTGGATTTCGCTGTACGCCGAACGTGATGAGCATTCAGTGCGGCTGTGGGTCGAGGACAACGGCGGCGGCATCGACCCACGGTTGCTGGAGCGGATTTTCGAGCCATTCTTCACCACCAAACCGGTGGGCGTCGGCACCGGGCTCGGGTTGTCGGTGAGTTACGGCATCGTCGAGAACATGGGCGGACGGTTGAGCGTAAGAAACGCAGCCGAAGGCGCGCGATTCTGTATCGAGTTGCCGATTGTCACGGGCGATCAGATCACCAGCGACGCGCGCCCTGAGTGACAACTGAGGTTGGCGCCGACGTCAACCTTGTTCAAGTCGACCCCAAGGCTTATCAGCACAGTGTTGATCAGACTGTCGAGCAACGGGTTGAGCACGCCGTTGATTGCGCTGACCAGCAAACTGGTCACGCTGCTCAGGATCGCCCCCAGACCGCCGACGAGACTGCCTGACGGGCCATACATATCGACATGAAGGTTGACCGGGGTGTTGAGCAAGTTGCTGACAATGCTGCTGGTGGAAAATGAGTAGTAAAACGGCGGCTGGTTGATGTCCGGCAGGCTGTTGGCCGGTGGTGCGGAGTAGACATGGGGCATGTTGGTGTTCGCCGCCACACTGGTGTCGGCAACGACATCGATGCCACCACCGATGCCTGGCACACGCGGATCGCAGGTGATGGGCACGAACAAAAACCTGCGACAGGTTTTGATGCCGATATCGATCAGTTTCAACGGCTGCACCGTGACCGTCGGTGGTGCGGTGTTGCTGCCGAACATACTGGCGGCATCGATCCGGCCGATTTTCAGGTTCACCAGCGATGTTCTGGTGTTGGTGGTCAGGGTTTTGTTGGTGTTGCTGACGCAGCTGTAAGCCGTGACGTAACTATCGGCACTGGCGACGTCCAGCGCCACGTCGAGCCGTATCGGCCCCGGTAGCACGATGACGTCGGGCGTCTGACAGGGCACGCCGATGGCACAGGTCAGTGAATTGAGCACCGCCACCAGGTCGAGATTGAGCAAGGCGTTGAGGGTGTTGGTCAGCGGTCCTGCCAGATCCGCCGCGGCATTGACCAGCGCCGCGATGGCGTCCAGCGCTGGCAAGTCGATCGACAACAACGTGCGAAGCTGTGCGGTTCTCACGTAGATCCGATTGGGCCCCAGCGGATCCAGCGCGGCGTTTTTCGGATTGCCGATCGCGGAGAGTTGCGGCGGCTCCAACACCTGCACCCGAGCGGTGATTTGCGCCAGCCCTGCCAGATTGATCGGCACTGTCGCCACCACACCGTTTTTCTTGTTGGCCAGTTGCACGACGCCTTCGATCAGGTTGAACACACTCACAGTCGTCGCGAACGTTGAGACGTCGCTGCCGTTCTCGACGTGCAGCAGATTGCCCAACACCACAGTCGTGGAGCCAGCGGCCACCTTGAGGGCTTGCAGACCGACAATGGTCGCCGTCGCGCCGAGGGTGCCGCCGGGGTCCAGCACATTGACGGCGGTCTGGATCAATTGGCTGACGGCCACCGAAGCGCCCAATACCTGGTTATACCCGGCGGCGTTGAGGCCGAGGTCGACCTTCAGTCGGTCAAGGTAACCCAGCAGGCTGATGTTGGTGTTCACCAACCCATCCCACCCTGCCACGGACACGTTCAGACTGCCGCCGAGCAAACCGCCGAACAGCGCATTGAGGGTGGCCGACTTGCTGCTATCGATGCTCAGCGCCGTGGTGCGCAGGGTCAGCGAAGCCAGCGGTGGCGGCAGCCCCGCAACGGCGGTCGCCGTCAGGTTGAGGGTGGCCCCGGCCGGCGCACCGCCGAATAGGGCGCCAACGCCACCGGCGAAACTCTGCGGCACCGAATGACTGACGATCACCCGAATGGCTTCGCTGCTGCTTGGGTTAGCCACAAAAACCCGAAGACTGTTGGCGTCCAGGCTCAAGGTGCCACAGGCTACCGCCAGGCTGCGCGTGGGGTCAGGAAGGGTGAAGCCGTTACGATTTACGCTGGCAGTGGCATAAGCGGTGGCTGTGGCACCCACGGCGCAATCACCGTTGCGCGTGGCAGCCTCCAGTGCGGCCATGTCGGCTATCCGCTGCAAGCTGCGTTTTTCCAGGTACAAGTGGCCACTGTCGACCACGATCAGCAGGAACACCAGGGCCATGCCGAGGGTCAGCACTGCCATCAAACCGATCGCTCCCCGTTGCCGGGCCGGGCTACGAAACTGCAAGCAGGGAGACATGGCGCACTCCTTTGCCGGCGCACCGCCGAGGGCTACCTCCATTGATGAACAGCAGTGTAGACAAGGGTTTGCCGGATTGCTGGCAACTAGCCATCCCACCAACAAAAACTCCCTGTGGGAATGGGCTTATTGTGGGAGCGGGCTCGTGTGGCGAGGGGGCTTGCCCCCGTTCGGCTGCGAAGCAGTCGTAAAACCAGTCACCACTTTCTAAGTTCAAGATTGTGGTTGCTGGTTTTAGGGGAGCTTCGCGCCCCAACGGGGGCAAGCCCCCTCGCCACAGGCTCGCTCCTTGGGGGCTGTGGTGTTTTCAGCGCGGTGGATAGTTAGCCAATATGCGCCCGACCGTCTGGCGTATCGTACTGCTGCGGTCCTCTGGCTTGGGTGTGCGGCTGAGGGTTTGCTCGTCGCTGCCACGCCACACCAGTTTGCCGTCCTTGCCATCGAGCAGGTCGATCTGGATGGTCGCCACCTTGTAGCTGACGTTGCGGGTTTCGTTGTACATCGGCCCGCCCCAATAACCGTTCCATGGGCCACCATAACCGCCACCATAGGAGGTGGTCACTTGTTGCTGGCGATCTTCAACGATCAGGTAGGTCTGCACCTTAAGGTCTGCCTTGGCGCCGGCGGCGGCCGGACGCAAGCCACGCTGATCCAGTTGATCGGCAACGGCCTGGCGGATGCGTCGCTCGGTCAGGTCACTCTTGATCCTTGGGTCGTCGGGACGGTATTGCACGGCGGGCTCTTTCCAGCTCCAACTGCGATAGGCGGCAAAGTCGCGGCTGGCATCGAAGTCATGATTGACCTCGTTGGCGGCGCAGGCAGTGAGCAGCGCGGCGATAGCCAGTAAAACGAGACGGCGGAACATGATTTTTCTCCGATTGAAGACATGCACCTGCGGGGCGCTTCCTGAACAGGAAGCTAACTAGGAGGATACGCCGACATGGCCTTTTCGACAGCTTCGCGCAGGGCATCGGCACGCTCGCTCTGGTTGCCCTGACTGCTGGTTTCGGCACTGGCACTCCACACCGGTTGACCGGTGCTTGCGTCGAACAGATCGACCCGCACCACCACAACCTGTACCTGATAAGTACGGACGACCGGCACGCTGTTGTACATGCCGTAACCCGTGCCATAGCGGTTGTAACCACCGCCGTAATACCCGCCGCCATAGCCGCCACCGTAACCAGAGCCGTCCTGCACCTGGCGCAAGCGGGTTTCCAGATGCAGGTCGGCGCTGACCAACAGGTCCGCCGGGCGGTTGTCGTGCAGTGGGCGCAAGCCGCGCTGGTCAAGGGCATTGCTGACGACTTCGGCCACCTGCTCCGAATCGGCCCAGGCCGTGCCCGCAGGCAGGCTCCCGTTGAGCCAGGCCCAGCTGCGGTAGCGACCGTAATCCCGTGGCGCCGCCGGGTAGGCGCTGCGGTCGAAAGTGCCGGCGGCCTGGGGCGGTGCCGGTGGCAAGGGATTGGACGTCGCGATGTAAGGGTTGCTGCCCTGACAGGCCGCCAACCCCAGACAGATCACCAGTAAACCTGAACGACTATTCATTGCGCACTCCGGTCAGATCGGCCGACAGATCCAGTGCAAGTAGCGCCCAAGCCCGGCGAAGCTTGGGTGACGGCGGTGAGCCAGTTCCATTTCCAGCAAGTCGAGCAGTTCGGCGCGGGCCTGGAATTCCACCGGCATGTAGTCATGAAAAACCCGCACTCCACTCTGGGTTTCGACCCGCCACAGACCCTCAAGTTGCGCTGCCAGATCCCGTGGATCAAGCGGCTGTTGCGGCGTCAGGCTCTGCTTCTCGCCAGCCATGTCGTTCTTGCGCATCTTGCGGAAATGGCCCTTGAGCAGGTTGCGGTAGATCAGCGCGTCGCGGTTATAGAACGCCAGGGACAACCAGCCGTCCGGCTTCGTCAACTGATGCAGCACCGGCAAAATCGCATGGGGTTCGGCCAGCCATTCCAGCACGGCGTGGCACAGCACCAGGTCATAGGGTTCGGTGAGTTGACCGAGCAACTCCTGCCACGGCGCTTGAATGAACGTCGCCGTCTGCCCGGCTTCGGCGAAACGCTGGCGAGCGCCTTCAAGCATCGGCTCGGCGGGTTCGGCCAGGGTCACCTGATGACCGCGCTGGGCCAGCCACAACGACATGTGGCCCAGGCCGGCGCCGATGTCCAGTACGCGCAACGGGCGGTCCGGCAGGGTTTCGGCCAGGTCGGCCTGCAGCACCGCGAGGCGGATCGCCCCTTTTGCGCCACCGTAGATTTTTTCAGCGAAGCGGGTCGCCAACTGATCGAAATGACGGTCGCTCATCAGCTGAACCGCCGTTCGCTGTCCGCGAGCTTGTTACGTACCACTTCATTCATGTCCAGCCCCAACTCGCTGCACAGCAGCAGTAAATACAGCACGATGTCGCCGATTTCCTGCCCGGCATGGGCCAGTTTGTCCGCCGGCAACTGGCGCGACTGGTCTTCGGTCAGCCACTGGAAGATTTCCACCAGCTCGGACATTTCCACGCTCGCGGCCATGGCCAGGTTTTTCGGGCTGTGAAATTGCCGCCAGTCATTGCGGTCACGAATGGCGTGCAGGCGTTCGGTCAGTTCAACAAGGTTCATCGGGCTCTCCTGAAGGCGTATAGCTTCAGGGGGATGACGGGTGAAGGCAAGTGGCAGCGTTGTGTCTGCGTACTTGCGCCATACTCAAAAAAATCGCAGCCTTCGGCAGCTTCCACGGGAACCCCGGAGCACGATCAATAGCCCAAGGCTCGGATCCGGCAACCACGCCACCACTCCATCAGGACGTACACATGCAGGTAGACAGCTTTTTCGAATGGCTCGGCCAGGCAATCGGTTCGGTCATCCGTTTTATCATCGACACCCTCAGTGGCCTGTTCAACCTGTTGAGCAACGCCGGCAGCAATTTTGTCGAAGGGCTGGCCCAGGCATTGGGCATGGAAACCTCGATCATCAGCATCATCACCTTGATCCTCGGGCTGATGCTGCTGTGGTCGGCGATCCGCGCCTTCATGAACGCGTCGATCATCATGGGGATTATCTGGTTGCTGCTGGGGTTGTGGTTGCTGAGCTGGATCATTCACTAAGGCTGCCCCACAGGCTCGCTCCCACAATGGATCGATGCGAATTCCGAGTTCGTCGCTACAATGCAGGCGCCCCCAAGGAGCCTGCATGTCCAACCTGATTGCCGACTGGCGCGACCGTCCGACCCATCGCCGCGTCTGGGCGCTCGCCGCCCCGATGATTCTCTCGAACATTTCCGTACCGCTGGTGGCGCTGGTCGACAGTACCGTCATCGGTCACCTGCCCTATGCTCATCAGCTCGGCGCCGTCGCGGTGGGCGCCAGTCTGTATACCTTTCTTGCCTGGGCCATGGGCTTTCTGCGCATGGGCTCCACCGGATTTGCCGCCCAGGCGGCCGGGCGTGGGGATGGCGCTGCGTTGCGGCAGATTTTGCTGCAAGGTCTGTTGTTGGCCATGGGCCTGGCCATTCTGTTGGGAGCGTTGGGCGTGCCGTTGAGCGGGGTCGCGTTGCACTTCATGCAACCGTCGGCGGAGCTGGATCAACTGACCCGCGAGTTTTTCCACACACGGCTGTTCGGGCTGCCGGCGGCGCTGGCCAGTTATGCGCTGGTCGGCTGGTTTCTCGGCACCCAGAATGCCCGGGCTCCGCTGGCGATTCTGCTGAGCACCAACTTGGTCAACATCGCACTCAACCTGTGGTTTGTGCTTGGCCTGGAGTGGGGAGTGGTCGGCGCGGCACGGGCCTCGGTGATCGCCGAGTGGACCGGCGCGTTGATCGGCCTGTTCATGACCCGCAAAGCCCTGCGCGCTTATCCCGGCCATATTGCCTGGGCCGCGCTGGCGTTGTGGCAGAGCTGGCGCCCATTGTTGGCGGTCAACCGCGACATTTTCATCCGCAGCCTGGCGTTGCAGTCGGTGTTCTTCCTGATCACCGTGCAGGGTGCACGACTGGGAGATGCCACGGTCGCCGCCAATGCGCTGCTGCTCAACGGCCTGCTACTGACCGCCCACGCACTGGACGGTCTGGCCCACGCCGTGGAAGCCCTGTGCGGACACGCCATCGGCGCTCGCGACCGCGATGCCCTGCGCCGCTCACTGGTGGTGGCGTGCGGTTGGTCGCTGCTGGCAAGCCTGGGGTTTGCCCTGCTGTTTCTGTTCGCCGGGCACCTGTTCATCCAGATGCAGACCAACATTCAGAGCGTGCGCGACACCGCCTTCATCTATCTGCCGTACCTCGCCGCGCTGCCGCTGATTGCGGTCTGGAGTTACCTGCTCGACGGCCTGTTCATCGGCGCCACCCGTGCCCGGGAAATGCGCAACGGCATGCTGTTGACCGTGATCCTGCTGCTGCCCTTCGCCTGGATGCTGCAAGGCTTGGGCAACCATGGACTGTGGATAACCTTCCTGTTGTTCATGGTGCTGCGCAGCCTGACCCTTGGCACATTCGCCTGGTACTTGCGCAAGAACGACGGCTGGTTAAAAGGATGACGAGCGACATACCTTCAACCCGTTCAGGGTTGATCGTTCTGCCACAGGTTGCGCAGGCTATCGAGACGCTCCTGCTGGGTGGTTCCCGATAACGGTTGCCCCGGCACGGCGTCAGGGTGCTGCAAGCGCAGCCATAACCAGCCATCGAGCACCGGGCGCTCACTGAAACCCAGCGCCAGCCCTTCCTGCAGGTGAGCCCACAAGCTGTTGTAGTCGGTGCCGGTGGATCGGCTCCAGCGCCAGGCATGCTGCTCCAGCAGGCAGGTCTGCAAGCTGTCTCGCTGACGCGAGCTGAGGTTTTCTTCGATGGCCAGCGGCCTGACGGCAAGCCGTGGATTGAACAACTGTTGCCAGCCCAGACAGCCAATGGCCCGATCGGCCCAAGTGCCGCCGAACCAGCGTAGCTGATCGATCGGACCGAGCCAGCGACTCAGCTCCTGCGCATCGCAGGCATCGAAAAAGTAACTCGCCGTTTGAGGGTTGTAGTAACACAACAAGGCCCGGTGATGCAGGCTGAAGGTGACGGTGAGCATGTGGCGCAAATGCTCCAGCAGTTGTGATGAAGAGGCTTCACTGACCAGCAGCAACCCGCCCCATGTGTGCGGCTCACTTGAGTACAGCTCGGCGAGTGCCGGGCATTCGCGAAGGTCGACCAACACTGGCCCGTGCTCACGCAACGGATGAAACTCGGTGCCTTCGAACAGCCAGAACCATCGGACATGAGCAAACTGTTGCCGCAACATCGCACCGGCCCGAGGCACGCCCGGCACATCGAGCAACAGCCATTGCGGGGTCGAGTCGGGCGCCTGAACGGCAATCATGCCGCACCGCTCTGGCCAAGCTGCGTCGCTGCCCGGCAAGTGCATAAGGATTGCGCGCAATGACTGAAACTGCCCCCACCTGGCAGCAAACACAGGAGTACCAAGGGTTCGCTGGATTGCAGCAAGCCCAATAAACCATCAACCGCGCGGCTGGTTTCAGTGGTCGAGGCGGATAGCAGCTCGGCCATGCCCGGCTCTGCGCTGGACGGTGCTCCGGGAAGAAATCCGCTGATCAAGGGTTGATCAGGATCACCTTCGATAAAGCTCACCAGCACTTGCGTGCCCTCACTCAAGGGCATGACACCCGCGCTTTCCAGCTCGCCAGACAACGGCAACCAACAGTGGCTGGGGGCTGCGCCTTCGCCCTGATATAGCCAGTCAAACTGCACGGCGACCGATCTGCTGGGATCGGGGCGAGATTCACCGACGTCGACTACCCATCCCCTTTGCAGGCTGTGCATCCTGGGTTTCACAACGGGATGAGCCGCGATGAAAGGCACCTCCTGCGCAACGACGCGCAGCTGGTTGCGATACAAAAAATCTGGCTGTTGTCCTCCCTGATGCTCGACATGGGTCACTAGCCAGAGACGATTCCAGTCCGCATACGGATGACCTGACAACGGCATCAGTTGACCGCTGCGCAGCGTTGGCAGGTTCGTCTGCCCCTCGGCAATCTGCCCGCAGCCATGAAGCTTGAACTGATGCACTCCCGGTCGTTCGCTCACATCCTCGAAGCCCCTCTCTTCACCACGGCGAAACTGCCCCGGACCGTCGCCCAAGACCAGACAATGCCCACGCGCACGGTGCTCGAAGTAGTAATGAAGCCGCTCCTGGGCGCATAGACGCTGGAGAAACTGCAGGTCCGATTCCCGATACTGCGTGCAGAAATCACGGGGCGGATAATCGCCGCTCAGGTCGAAACGACGATCCTTGCCGGCAATGCCGTGCTCCTTGAGAACCTGGGCGAGAATGTCCGGCACCGAGCGATCGCTGAAAATTCGCTGATTGAAGCGCTGGGCCAGGCAAGCAAGCCTGGGGCCCAGACGTACACGACAAAGCCTGGGCTCATCGCCATGACCAGATTGAACGAGGCCAAGCAACTGCCCGTGAATGCCCTCCCCCTGCGGCCCGAAGTGCAAAAAGGCCGAGCGGTACAGCAGGCTTGCAAGGTCCAGCGTCGGGTCATCGTTCAGCAGATCCACGTCGAACGCAAAAGGCTCGCTGATCGCTTCACTACCGGTAAAGGCCAAGACCTCAAAGGGGTCGGCAAGACCCGCTATATCCAGACGAAATGACGGTTCGTTGACTGGATCGAACATCGGCGATTCTCTACAGGAGGGGCGGCCGGGGATTCTCGCTGAGAGACATGGCCGAGTAGAGTGCCGAAGTACAACTTAGGAAATGACCTACGTGAAAAGAAGACCACATCGCTTGGATTGCTAGGTATGTGGGTCATTTCGCGTGAAAAAAGAGAAGCCCCGCACCAGGTCATCTGAAATTTCCGCAACCTACGGAGAAATTTCAGACAACCTGATGGGCGCGGAGCCTTACCTCAAGAAGACAGGTAAGACGAACGGGTCAGGCCCAGACGCAAGGCATCGAGGAACTGGGTGCGCTCGCTGGCGCTGATGCGGGCACTGGCGCACTTGTCGCGGTAGTGGGTCATCAGCTCTTCCGGCGACAAGTGCACGTAACGCAGCATGTCTTCGATGGTGTCGTGGGTTTCGATACCGGCGTGGTAAACGCTGCCGTCAGCATTCTGATAGATGTTCACCGAGTCGGTGTCACCGAACAGGTTGTGCATGTCGCCAAGAATTTCCTGGTAGGCACCCACCAGGAAGATCCCCAGCAGATAGTCTTCACCGTCATTCAGACCGTGCACCGGCAGGCTGGTCTCGATGCTCTGCTCGTCGACGTACTGCTTGATCTTGCCGTCGGAGTCGCAGGTCAGGTCTTGCAGCACCGCACGGCGCAGCGGCTCTTCGTCGAGACGGTGCAGCGGCAGGATCGGCAGGACCTGGCCGATGGCCCAGGTGTCCGGCAGGCTCTGGAATACCGAGAAATTGCAGATGTACTTGTCGGCCAGTTTGTCGTTGAGTTCGTCGAGCACCTGACGGTGGGAACGCTGACGGGCCTTCAACGAGTTGTGCAGGCGGCGGCAAACGGCAAAGTAGCACTGCTCGGCCAGGGCTTTTTGCGCCAGGGTCAGCTTGCCATCGGCGTATTGGGTGGCCACATCGCTCATGTAGTGCGTGGCGCGCCAGTAGGTCTCGGTGACCATTTCGATGTCGGTCGGGCCGAGCAGGTCAACCAGCCACTGCACGGTTTCCGGCAGTTCTTCCTTGTTGTCGATCTTCGGCACGTCGTCGTTGTGTTTCTCGACGTCGGTCACCTGCACCACCAGCATCGCGTGATGGGCGGTCAGAGAGCGGCCACTTTCAGAGAAGATGTTCGGGTGCGGCAGGCTCTGCGCGTCGCAGAATTCCTTGAGCATCCCGACCACGACACCGGCGTAATCGTCCATGTCGTAGTTGATCGAACTGGCGTTACGCGAGTGAGTACCGTCGTAGTCCACGCCCAGACCGCCGCCGACGTCGATGTGATCGACCGGCAGGCCAAGGTTGCGCAGTTCGCCGTAGTAACGAATCGCTTCCTTGAAGCCATGCTGGTAGTCCGCCAGGTTGGCGATCTGCGAACCCATGTGGAAGTGCAGCAGGCGAATGCCCTGGTCCAGGCCAGCGGCACGGAAACGCTCGACCACCGACAGCAGCTGCGCCGCCGACAGGCCGAACTTGGATTTTTCGCCACCGGTGTCTGCCCACTTGCTCGACGCCAGGGACGACAGACGCACACGCAGGCCGACCTGAGGCTTGACCTTGAGCGACGCCGCTTCTTCGATCACCAGACCGACTTCGGATTCTTTCTCGATCACGATGAACACGTTGTGGCCCAGCTTCTGGCCCATCAGCGCCAGACGGATGAACTCACGGTCCTTGTAACCGTTGCAGACGATGGTGCCACCCTTCGGCGCCAGCGCCAGTACCGCCAGCAGCTCAGGCTTGGAGCCGGCTTCCAGACCGATCGATACGTTCTGGGTGGCGATGATGTTCTCGATCACCGCTTCCTGCTGGTTGACCTTGATCGGGTACAGCGCGGTGTACTTGCTCTGGTATTCCAGGCGCTCGATGTTGGCGTCGAACGCACCGGTCAGCTGACGCACGCGGTCTTGCAGAATGTCTGGGAAACGCACCAGCAACGGCAAGGACAAACCGCTTTTGCGCAGTTGGTCGACTTGCTCGAACAGGTCGATAGGCGAACTGGTCGGGCCGTTCGGACGAACTTCGACGCGACCGGCGTCATTGATCGCGAAATACCCGGCCCCCCAATGGCGAATCCCGTAAACACTGCGGCTGTCCGCAACTGTCCATTGGCTGCCATCGTCTTTGCGTGTGCGTCTTACGGACATCGAAGTCCCCTATAAAGAAGTCATAGAGCGTCGCCTTGAGTTCAGGCCGGCGCAGTCTAAAGAATGAAAATGACGTTTCGTCAACGAGGGGGTAGACCTCGCTGACCGCAGTGAGTTTAGAAACCGGTCATGAACAGGCTCTGTGAAAACCATGGAGACGACGCCAGACCAGAATGCAATCAGGACTGGATCAAGCCGCAGGTGGTTTTCACAGAGGCTGCTAGCCGCCGGACTTCTTCGCTTTGAAACCGTGCTTGATCAGCTCAGCCAAGAGTAGCTCGACATGATCGCCCTGGATTTCGATGATCCCGTCTTTCAACGCCCCACCGGTCCCACAACGTTTCTTCAACGTAGTGGCCAGTTCCTTGAGCGCGTCTTCGGCCAACGGCACGCCGGTGATGGTCGTCACCGTCTTGCCGCCACGGCCCTTGCTTTCGCGACGCACGCGAGCGATGCCGTCGCCGGCCGGGATAACGGTTTGTTTGCAGATGCAGGCATCCACCGGTTTACTGCATTCCGGGCAATGACGACCTGCGTCGGTGGAAAATACCAGGCCACCAAGGGCGGCGAAGGATGCGGCTTTTTTGGCCACCGGCAATCCTCTTGGGAGGACAAAGACTGATCGCAACCTTGGGCAAGGTTATCGACCGCGAAGCCCCACTCAGGCAGGGGCAGCGCTACTGAAACGGTTACAACACTGTGTATGCGCGTAGGAGCTGACGAATGAAACGAGGCTGCGATCCTTTGATTTTGCTTCAAAAGCCAGATCAAAAGATCGCAGCCTCGTTGCACTCGACAGCTCCTACAAAAAGCAATGCCGGTTCAGTTTGAAAAGGTCGCGCAGTGTAACGGCAAAAAGCCGACTTGCTAAGAGCCAATCGGCGCCAATTTACAGCTCTTTTGCGACGTCATCCCCTTGTGCGCGAAGATAGCGCTTCAGAGCTGCCAAAGAGTCCGGGCAGTACGGCTTTTGCTGGATTTCCAGCAGGACCTGATCGATCGGGATAAAGCGCGCTTCCAGCACCTCTTCCGGTTGCAGGATCAATGGGCCGTCCCACACCGCCGAAAACGCCGAACACCAGAGCCGGTTGCCGGTGTCCTCGAAAAAAAAGTGATCGTGGGCGGTCAGTTCCACACCGCTCACCCCCAGCTCTTCTTCCAGCTCACGGGCCGCCGATTCGGCGTAGGTCTCGGTGGCCAGCACCATGCCGCCGGCCGCCACGTCCCAATAACCGGGATAAATCGCTTTGCTCAGGGTGCGCCGGTGAACGCACAGCTCACCGGCAGAATTGAACAGCATGATGTAGGTGCCGCGCCCGATCAGCCCGCGCTCGCGCAAGTCGGAGCGCACCAGAGCGCCGAGCAGGTTGTCCTGCTCGTCGACCCAGGCGATCTGTTCGGCATCGGAGGCCGCGCGGTGGGCGGCCTCTTTAGCGCTATCTACCATGACTCAGCCCTGATTGAGCAGTTGACGCAAGTCGATCACCGCGGCGTTGGCCCGGGAGATGTAATTGGCCATGACCAGCGAGTGGTTGGCCAGCACACCGAAGCCGCTGCCGTTGAGGATCATCGGACTCCAGACCGGCTCTTGCGAAGCCTCCAGCTCACGGATGATCTGGCGCACGCTGACCGTAGCGTTTTTCTTCGCCAGCACATCGGCGAAGTCGACTTCGATGGCGCGCAGCAGATGGGACAATGCCCAGGCCTGACCACGGGCTTCGTAGAACACGTTATCGATCTGCATCCACGGGGTTTCAACGACTTCTTCGTCAACCTGCGGCACCTGACCGAGCGCCGGGACTTCGGTTTTCAGCGCAGTGTTGAGCTTGACCCGGCCAACGCTGGCCGACAGCCGTTGCGACAGCGAGCCCAGACGAGTCCCTACATCACCCAGCCAGTTGTTCAGGTTGTCGGCGCGGGCGTAGAACAGCGCGCTCTTCTGGTCAGGACCCGACAGGCGTGCCTGATAGCGGCTCAGGGAGTTGATGCCTTCCTGATACTCGGACTCACTGGATGGCAGCACCCAGCTCTTGTTGTCGAAGTTGAAGCGCGGCTCGGCCTTGGCCAGGTCGGCGTCTTCGGCGGACTGCGACTGGGAACGGGCGAAGTCTTTACGCAGCGCACGGCTCAGGTCGCGGACCTGGACCAGCACGCCATATTCCCAGCTCGGCATGTTGTCCATCCACAGGCCCGGCGGGAAACGGTCGTTGGAAATATAGCCACCCGGTTTGGTCAGCAAGGTACCGGCGACAGTCTTGAGGGTTTCCACCGTGGTGTACCCGACCACCATCTGCTTGCCTTCTTTCTCGGCTGCCACCTGGGCATTTTGCTGAACCGGGAACAGCGCGGGCTCCTGGCTCCAGTACCAGCCCAGCGCGATAGCCACCAACAGGTAAAGGCAAATCAGAGTGGCCAGCGCCCGACTGAACAACAGGCCACCAAAATAACTGCGGGTGGCCGATTTCGGTTCAGCGGCACGCTCAGGCGCGCTGCCCGTGCGGTTCTTCCAGTCCAGCATGGCGATATCCTTTCAATCACTTGAGTTCATCGGTTCGACTACAACCCTACGCCATCGTGCCTTATTTGCCGCGCATTAAATCCTGCGGGACACAGCGAGCCATACAATGACTGCAATCGAAGCCGTCACTATAAATGAAGCACAGCGTTGAGCCTATGCGACCAGTCGGTCGGGAACTGAATGATGTCGCTTTGCAGATTATTGACGCAGGACACTCATGCAATTGAAAAGAGGTGCTAGCATAGAGCCACCAGTCGATCTCAGCATGCACCCTAACTAGTAGTCAGGATATGACCGAGCCAGAAGACCCCAGCCGTGAGCGCCTCAAGCACCACTTTGCCCAGCGGGTAATTCATCAGGCACGTCAGATTCTTGAGATATGGCAACGCCTGCAACGCAACGAATGGTCCATCGCCGACTTGTCGGAGCTGAGCGAGGCCAATCTGCGCCTGCTGCGCTTTGCCGAACGTTTCGAACAACCGGAACACACCCTGCTGGCCCGTCATATCGGCCAGTCGCTGGAGGCCGTCGACGCCAATCGCGGACGCCTGAGCAGCGGATTGATCACTGACCTCAACCGCCTGATGCAGCGCTTGTCCCGCACCGGCCTGCGCCATGGCGATCAGCTCGAACACACCTTTCTGCCACCGCTGCGCAAGCCGATCTACGTGATGCTGCAGGATCACGACCGGGCCGAACGGCTGGCCAAGCAACTTGAGTTCTTCGGGCTCAGCGCCCAATCCCTGGGCAGTGTCGCCGCGTTCCGCGCCTCGATGGTCGAGCGGTTACCGGCGGCGATTGTCATGGACGTCGACTTCAGCGGTGCCGGCATCGGCCTGAAACTGGCGGCCGAAGCCCAGCAAGGCCTGGAGCAGCCCTTGCCGTTGCTGTTTTTCAGCTTGCACGAAACCGACACCCCGACTCGCCTCGCTGCCGTGCGCGCCGGCGGCCAGGAGTTTCTCACCGGTACCCTCGAAGCCTCGAGCCTGCTGGAAAAGATCGAAGTGCTGACCTGCGTCGCCCAGTACGAACCTTATAAAGTGCTGATCATCGACGACTCCCGCGCACAGGCCTTGCACACCGAACGCCTGCTCAACAGCGCCGGGATCGTCACACGGACCTTGATCGAACCGATCCAGGCCATGGCCGAACTGGCGGATTTCCAGCCTGACCTGATCATCCTCGACATGTACATGCCGGCCTGCACCGGTACGGAACTGGCCAAGGTAATCCGCCATAACGACCGCTATGTCAGCGTGCCGATCATTTATCTGTCGGCCGAAGACGATCTGGACAAGCAGCTCGACGCCATGAGTGAGGGCGGCGACGACTTCCTGACCAAACCGATCAAGCCGCGACACCTGATCACCACCGTGCGCAACCGCGCGGCGCGGGCGCGCAATCTGAAAGCGCGGATGGTGCGCGACAGCCTGACCGGTTTGTACAACCACACCCATATTCTGCAGCTGCTCGAAGACTGTTCATTCCGTGCCCGTCGCGAAAACAAGCCGCTGAGCTTTGCGATGCTCGACATCGACCACTTCAAACGGGTCAACGACAGCCACGGCCATCCCATGGGCGACCGGGTGATCAAGAGCCTGGCGCTGTTCCTCAAGCAACGGTTGCGCAAGACCGACTTCATCGGCCGTTACGGCGGTGAAGAGTTCGCCATTGTCATGCCAGACACCGATATTGAATCGGCCTACAAGGTGCTCGATGAAATCCGTCAGCGCTTTGCCGAAATTCACTACCCCGCGCAACCCCTGGACCTCTGGTGCACCTTCAGTGCCGGCGTCGTCGAACTGCACGAAGGCTCCGACAGCCTGATGATGGCCACACAGGCAGACGAGGCGCTGTACCGCGCCAAGGACGCCGGACGCAACCGCGTGCAAGCCGCGCGGGAGTCAAAGCAAAGTGCCACTTTTTCATCGGAATCGACCGACTCGGTCATAACGCTGTAACAGAAACGCAATAACTTCAGGTACTTACCATTCTGCCATTGGTAGTCCGCAATGCGCCTGAAGCTGTTGACCAATCTCAATACTCTCCTTCTGGTCGCCGTTTGCGTGGCCCTCGGCGCTACCCTCTGGTGGTCGCAAAAAGCCCTGGAACGCCCCTATCTGTTGATGGAGCGTTACTTGGGCCTGTCTCAGCAGTTTCAAAATGAAGTGGCGCGCAACGTCGAGGATTACCTGGCCAGCGGCGATGCCCTGCGCCTGAGCAGCGCCAGCCAGGCCATCGACAGCCTGCAAAAAGAGCTCGGCGAATTACCTCCGAGCCTGGCCGACACCTTGCGCCCCAGCCTGTCGAACCTGGAAGAGTTCAGCAAGACTGACTTGCTGGCTGCCGGCAAACTCGCCGGTGATCCACAAGCCCTGCTGCTGCAAGCTGAACGCGAGCTCGGCGCCAGCCTCGATCAGCTCAGTCAATACGCCAATGGCAACGCGGCGTACCTGACGCCTTTGCTCTCCGCTTCCCAGCATCTGGGCAAGTTGTCTCTGGCCCGGGACAAACTGGTCAGCAGCGGGCGCAGCGAACTGGCCGCCGATGTCGAGCGCGAAGTCGCCAACATCCGCATTCAGGCTGAACAATTGAACACCTTGCCGCTACTGGGGGTGACCGCCAGCAGTGAATCGAACACCGATGATTTCGCCGCCATGATGGGCCTGGAGAACGGCGAAAAAACCGTCGCCGAAGATGCCGGCGTCAGCCTCAAGCGTGAACTCAACAGCCTGCTCACCCGCTACCCGGCTGAACTGGCGCGCACGCGCGAACAGATCCAGAAACGCGCCGACCTCAGCGCCGCGACTCACTTGAAAATCACCGCCGTGCAACAGGCCACCGCCGGGCTGGAACCAGTAGTGCGCGCCCAGCACGGGCAAATCCAGGGCGAAGTGCGGCTGATGCAGGGCGTGATGATCGGGCTGATCCTGCTGATCGCATTGCTCATCGATACCTTGCAGCGACGCCTGGCCCGAACCCTGACCAATCTAGCCCCGGCGCTTTCGATCTGGGCCGAGGGCGACTTCAGTCGCGACATTCAACTGGGTGCGACCAACCGCGAGTTGCATGACATTCAAGCCTCGCTCAATCGCTTGCGCGCCTATCTGGTCGACCTGGTGGGAACCATTCGCCTCAACGCCGAGCAGGTCGCCGGCAGCAGCCGGACGCTGGCCGAATTGAGCAATGACCTGCACAGCGGCGCCGAGCATCAGGCCGGCGACACCGCGTTGATCCGCGACTCCCTCGGCGAACTCGAGGCGACGATTCAACAAGTCGCCGGTGACGCCAGCCAGGCCGCGAACGCCAGTCGTCATGCAGGGCTGGCGGTGGAGCACGGTCAGAAAGTCATCGGCCTGAGCCTCACCGGGCTGCATGCGCTGGTGGGTGAAGTGCAAGGCAACGCGCAGATGATCGAACATCTGGCCGAAGAGTCGGCGACCATCGGCGGCGTGCTGACGGTGATTCGCTCGATTGCCGACCAGACCAACCTGCTGGCGCTGAATGCCGCCATCGAGGCGGCCCGCGCCGGGGAGATGGGCCGGGGGTTTGCGGTGGTGGCCGAAGAGGTTCGCTCACTGGCGCAACGCACCGCCGGTGCCACCGCCGAGATTCAGACGCTGATCGCCGGCCTGCAAACCGCCGCGCGGCAATCGGTCGAAGGCATGCGCGCCCAAGTCGAACACGCCGAAGCCACGGCCAACCAGGCCCAGGCCGCCGACGGTGCATTGGATAAAATCGTCGGAGCGATCCAGACCATTTCCGACACCGCCGTGCGCATCGCCGATGTCACTGCCCAGCAGAGCGGCGCCGTCAGCGAAATCCGCGATCACAGTGAGCGGATTCATCAATTGGGTGGGGATAACTTGCTGCGTATCGGCGAGGGGCGTGAGCAAGGGGAGAATTTGCTGGTGCTGGGCGGACGGTTGCATACCGCCGTTCAAGCCTTCCGCGTCTAGTTGCCCCCCTGCAGGAGCTGCCGAAGGCTGCGATCATTTGATGTTGATCCTGGCGGCAGATCGAGCGTTGAAGATCAAAGTCAAAATATCGCAGCCTTTGGCAGCGCCTACGGGAGATCGGCGTAGTCGCATACATTGCACACTCAGCTATCATGCCCGCACCTCCGATACGCGAGATTGTCATGCGCCGTTTGCTCTGCCTGCTGTTTTTAGTGCTCGCCCTCCCGGCCTCCGCCGCCGGGTTGCTGGACAGTCGCCCCAGTTCCACCCTGGGTTCGATCAACAACAGCGCCGACTTTCTGCCGGTGCGCGAAGCCTTTCAGTTGAGCCTGGTAGAAAGTACGCCACAATCGATCAAGCTGCGTTTCGTCGCCACCGAGGGTTACTACCTCTACCGCCATCGCTTCCAGTTTCGCGCAGATCCGGCCGACGTTGGCCTCGGCGCGGCTCAACTGCCCAAGGGCGAACAAAAGCACGATGAATACTTCGGCGATGTCGAGGTTTACCACGGCATTCTCGACGTAGAACTGCCACGCACCGATTCCCGCGCCTTTACGCTGGCCGTGACCTATCAAGGCTGCGCCGACAAAGGCCTGTGCTACCCGCCCGAAACCGAACGCCTGAGTATTGATGGCAGCGGTGCCACGACCACAGCCTGGGGCTGGCGCGAACTGGCGCTGTTCTTCCTCGCAGGCCTCGGGCTGACCTTCACCCCCTGCGTGCTGCCGATGCTGCCGATCCTCTCCGGGGTGGTCCTGCGCGGACAGATCGGCGGTTTACGTGGCTTCAACCTGTCGCTGGCTTATGTGCTGCCGATGGCCATCTGCTTCGCCCTGCTGGGCGCCTTGATGGGCATGTTCGGCGCACAGCTTAATCTTCAGGCGCGCTTGCAATCGGCCTGGGTGCTGGTGCCGTTCGCGCTGTTTTTCGCGGTGTTTGCCTTGGCCATGTTCGGGGTGTTCGAACTGAAACTGCCCTACGCCATCAGCAGCCGCCTGGACCGGATCGCCGGGCGTACCGAGGGTGGCTCGCTGTGGGGCGCGGCGGTGCTGGGCGTGGTGTCGAGCCTGCTGGTTTCGCCCTGCGTCTCGGCCCCCTTGGCCGGTGCGCTGCTGTACATCAGCGCCAGCGGCGATGCGCTGGGTGGCGGCTTGAAACTGTTCATGCTCGGCCTGGGCATGGGCGCGCCGCTGTTGCTGGTAGCGACTGGCGGCGCGGCCTGGTTGCCGAAAAGCGGGCCGTGGTTGATCTACGTGAAAAACGCGATTGGTGTGCTGCTGCTGGGGCTGGCGATCGGTTTGCTCAGCCGGGTATTGCCGGGCCAGATCACCTTGCTGTTGATCGGCCTGCTCGCCGGTGGCGTCGGTTTGTTCATGGGCGCGCTGGAATTCGTCTATAAACCGCCGAGAAAACGCTTGGGGCAATTGTTGGGGATGTTCCTGCTGTTTTATGCACTGGCCTGTTGGTACGGCGCGTTCAGCGGTCAGTCCGATCCGTTCAACCCCATTGGCCAGCCGCGCATCGTCGCCAGCAACGAGCAGCAACCGCAAATCGCCAGCACCTGGCAAACCATCACCACTCCAGCCGAACTGGATCGTGTCCTTGCCGAAGCCAAATCCTCTAGCGCGCCGCTGCTGCTCGACTGGTACGCCGACTGGTGCATCAGTTGCAAAGTCATCGAACACGAAGTGCTCAACGATGCCAACGTCGTCGAACGTCTCAAAGGCTATCGACTGATCCGCTTCGACATCACCGCCAGTAACACCGAACAGCGCGCCCTGCTCGACCGCTACAAGCTGTTCGGCCCTCCGGCGCTGATGTTTTTCGGCAGGGACGGCGTCGAACGCATCGATGTGCGAGTGATCGGCGAGATAAACGCCATGGACTTCGCCGAACGTGTTGCGAAAGCAAATGACCGGATTTAATCACCCGGTCACATATTTCGCGCAAACATCGGCCATCGTGCTGCCTATTGCATAGAACTGGACAGTCACAAAGGCTTTGCGGCATAGTCGCCGGGTTCTGACAATTGCACACAGATTACAAAGGAGCAGCAGATGGCGACCCTATTGGTTTTGCACGGCCCTAACCTGAACCTGCTCGGTACCCGGGAACCGGGCGTCTACGGTGCAACCACCCTGGCACAAATCAACCAGGACCTGGAACAGCGGGCGCGCAATGCCGGCCACCATTTGCTTTACCTGCAAAGCAACGCCGAGTACGAATTGATTGACCGCATCCACGCTGCTCGCGGCGAAGGTGTGGACTTCATTCTGATCAATCCAGCAGCTTTTACGCATACAAGTGTCGCGTTACGTGACGCGCTGCTGGCGGTGAGCATCCCATTCATCGAAGTGCATTTGTCTAACGTGCATAAACGCGAACCTTTCCGCCATCACTCTTACTTCTCCGATGTAGCGGTGGGAGTGATCTGCGGCCTTGGCGCCAGCGGTTATCGACTGGCCCTGGAGGCCGCACTAGAGCAGCTTGAAAGACAGGCAACGGCTTGAACAACAAGCGTTAAACGCCCCTGACCGACCCTTGGGAGTTGATGATTCATGGATATCCGTAAAGTTAAGAAACTGATCGAATTGCTGGAAGAGTCCGGCATCGACGAGCTTGAGATCAAGGAAGGCGAAGAGTCCGTACGCATCAGCCGTCACAGCAAGACGCCGGCTCAGCAGTACTACGCACCGGCTCCGATGCATGCACCGGCACCGGCACCAGTTGCTGCCGCCGCTCCGGTTGCTGCCGCTGCTCCTGCGGCTCCAGCGGCTCCAACGCTGAACGGCAATGTTGCCCGTTCGCCGATGGTCGGCACGTTCTATCGCAAATCTTCGCCGTCCTCGCCGTCCTTCGTTGAAGTTGGCCAGACCGTGAAGAAAGGCGACACCCTGTGCATCGTCGAAGCCATGAAGATGATGAACCACATCGAAGCTGAAGCCAGCGGTGTGATCGAATCCATCCTCGTCGAAGACGGCCAGCCGGTTGAGTACGACCAACCGCTGTTCACCATCGTTTGAATCGCGGAGAGCCTTTGATGACTGCGAAGTTGGAAAAAGTTCTGATCGCCAACCGCGGTGAGATCGCCCTGCGGATTCTGCGTGCCTGCAAGGAAATGGGCATCAAGACCGTCGCCGTTTACTCCAAGGCCGACAAAGAGCTGATGCACCTGGGCCTGGCAGACGAATCCGTCTGCATCGGTCCGGCCTCCGCCGCTCACTCCTACCTGCACATTCCGGCCATCATCGCCGCCGCTGAAGTGACCGGCGCAACCGCCATTCACCCAGGCTACGGTTTCCTTGCGGAAAACGCCGACTTTGCCGAACAGGTCGAGAACTCCGGTTTCGCGTTCATTGGCCCGAAAGCCGATACCATCCGCCTGATGGGCGACAAGGTATCGGCCAAGCACGCCATGATCGCCGCTGGCGTTCCAACCGTCCCGGGCTCCGACGGCCCACTGCCTGAAGACGAAGAAACCGCTCTGCGCATTGGTCGCGAAGTCGGTTACCCGGTGATCATCAAAGCCGCTGGTGGCGGTGGTGGTCGTGGCATGCGCGTGGTGCACAAAGAAGAAGACCTGATCTCCTCGGCGAAACTGACCCGCTCCGAAGCGGGCGCAGCGTTCGGCAACCCGATGGTCTATCTGGAAAAATTCCTGACCAACCCACGCCACGTGGAAGTTCAGGTACTTTCCGACGGTCAGGGCCACGCCATCCATCTGGGCGACCGCGACTGCTCGCTGCAACGTCGTCACCAGAAGGTTCTCGAAGAAGCGCCGGCACCGGGCATCGACGAGAACGCGCGCGAAGAAGTCCTCGCCCGCTGCGTCAAGGCTTGCATCGACATCGGATACCGTGGCGCCGGCACTTTCGAGTTCCTGTACGAAAACGGCCGCTTCTACTTCATCGAGATGAACACTCGTGTCCAGGTAGAGCACCCGGTATCGGAAATGGTCACCGGCATCGACATCGTCAAGGAGATGCTCAGCATCGCCGCCGGCAACAAGCTGTCGTTCACCCAGGATGACGTGGTCATCCGCGGTCACGCGCTGGAATGCCGGATCAACGCCGAAGACCCGAAAACGTTCATGCCGAGCCCAGGCACGGTCAAGCATTTCCACGCACCAGGCGGCAACGGCGTTCGCGTCGATTCGCACCTGTACAGTGGCTACGCCGTTCCGCCGAACTACGACTCGTTGATCGGCAAGCTGATCACCTACGGCGCAACCCGTGACGAAGCCATGGCGCGCATGCGCAATGCGCTGGACGAGATCGTTGTCGACGGGATCAAGACCAACATCCCGCTGCACCGTGATCTGACCCGTGACGAAGGCTTCTGCAAAGGGGGGGTGAACATTCACTACCTCGAGCACAAGCTGGCTGGCGACAAGCACTAAGCTTCAGCCGGAACATGACAAGGCCGCCTTCGGGCGGCTTTGTTGTTTCTGAAGATGCCGCCCAGAAACCTTGTGGCGAGGGAGCTTGCTCCCGCTCGGTTGCGCAGCAGCCGCAAGACCATTCATCCGAGCGGTGTCAGACAGAGCCGTATCTGCCATTTTGGGACCGCTTCGCGCTCCAGCGGGAGCAAGCTCCCTCGCCACAGAGACCGACGTCTCCGCTATTGGATGGCAACCCGGTCGTCTTCTGCCGCGCGCTCGCGTAAACTTGCGCGCTTCTCGCAGCCCGCTAGGCTGCAATCTATATTTTTCAAAGGTGCCCGCCATGCCTTGGCTGCAAGTCCGTCTCGCCATCAGCCCAGAACAAGCCGAAACCTACGAAGACGCTTTCCTTGAAGTGGGCGCCGTGTCGGTGACCTTCATGGACGCCGAAGATCAGCCGATCTTCGAGCCGGAACTCAACACCACCCCGCTGTGGTCGCACACACACCTGCTGGCCCTGTTCGAAGGCGGCACCGACGCCGCCAGCGTACTGGCCCACCTCGAGTTGCTGACCGGCAGCCCGCTGCCCGAGCATCACAGCGAAGTGATCGAAGACCAGGACTGGGAACGCAGCTGGATGGATGGCTTCCAGCCGATGCGCTTCGGCCAGCGCCTGTGGATTGTCCCGAGCTGGCACGCCGCACCCGAGCCTGACGCGGTAAACCTGCTGCTGGATCCGGGCCTGGCGTTCGGCACCGGCACTCACCCGACCACCGCGCTGTGCCTGGAATGGCTCGATGGCCAGGACCTGAAAGACTGCAACGTGCTGGATTTCGGCTGCGGCTCGGGAATTCTGGCGATTGCCGCCCTGTTGCTGGGCGCCAAACAAGCCGTCGGCACCGATATCGATGTGCAGGCCCTGGAGGCCTCCCGCGACAACGCCGGACGCAACAACATTGCCGACGAGCTGTTGCCGCTCTATCTGCCGGAAGATTTGCCGCAGGTTCAAGCCGACGTGCTGGTGGCCAACATTCTTGCCGGCCCGCTGGTGTCCCTGGCGCCGCAACTGTCCAGCCTGGTCAAGCCCGGCGGTCGCCTGGCGCTGTCGGGCATCCTCGCCGAACAGGGCGAAGAGGTCGCTGCCGCTTATGCCCGGGATTTCGATCTGGATCCGATCGCCAATCGCGACGGCTGGGTACGCATCACTGGCCGTCGGCGCTAGAATGAGCGCCTGCATAAACCGGATTGCCGCATGACCGATAGCTTCGTCACCCAGTGCCCGCATTGCCAAACCAGCTTCCGCGTCAGCCATGCTCAGTTGAGCGTGGCCCGGGGAGTGGTTCGTTGCGGCTCATGCTTGCAGGTGTTCAACGCCGCCAGGCAGTTGCTTGAGCAACGGGCCGGCAAGGAAGCGGTAAAACCGGCTGCATCGGCGCCCGTAGAACCGCCAGTGCAGCGAGCCATCAGCCAAAAGCAATGGACCGCGGCCGAAATGGACCTGGACAGCCTGGATCTGGACGAAGAACTCGCCCGGCTCGAACAGCGGGAAATCCAGCCGACGACGGAATTCGGTCGCCCCCGCGAAGACAGCCTCAGCGCTCATCGCGACAGCACCGAACACGACGAAGCCCCTTGGCCCGACAGTCTCTTCAGTGAGTCGGCCGCCGATCGCGCGCAAGCCGCCGACGCGCTGACACCAGCACCGATGGTCGAATCGACGATCGAGCCAAGCAAACACTCGCGCACCGAGCCTTCGCTGTCCATGGAGCCCGTGCCACTGGACGATGAGCCCGAGATACAGCAACTGCGCCTGCATGACCCGCTCGACGCCCCGATCCCTTTTGGCAGCCTGTCGGCGAAAACCGATGACGATGAGATCGACGATGACCTGCCCTCCGTCGAGCCCCTGCGCAAGCGACGCGAACGCAGCGAACCGGCCATGCGCGCTGAAGTGCTACAGGACCTGACCGACGATCCGTTGCAACTGGATTGGCAAAAACGCCGCTCCCCTTGGGGTCGGCGCTTTTTCTGGCTGCTGCTGATCCTGCTCGGCGCCGCCGGCCTCGTTGGCCAATACGTCGCCTACCACTTCGATGAACTGGCGCGCCAGGACCAGTATCGTCCGTGGTTCCAGCAACTGTGCCCGCACATCGGCTGCACAGTGCCGTCCAAGGTCGACATCGCGAAAGTCAAAAGCAGCAATCTGGTGGTCCGCAGCCACCCGGACTTCAACGGTGCGCTGGTGGTCGATGCCATCATCTACAACCGTGCACCCTTCTCCCAGCCGTTCCCGCTGCTGGAGCTGCGCTTTGCCGACCTCAACGGCCACCTGATCGCCAGCCGTCGCTTCAAGCCCGGCGAGTACCTCAACGGCGATCTCGAAGGCCTGGCCGAAATGCCGCCGCAAACGCCGATCCACATCGCGCTGGACATTCTCGACCCAGGCCCCAAAGCGGTGAACTACAGCCTGAGCTTCCATTCGCCCGAGTGAAACACTCAAGCGTTGCAGGCTTGACGGCGGTTTCCTGACTTTAGCCGTTCAAACCAAACCGCTGGCGATAACGAATTAGTTGTTCAGATTTTGTTCAATTCAGCCTTTATCCAGTCATCGAGAGCGGGTATCATGCCAACCCTTTTTCGAACTCTCATGATCCGGCCCCACAACAGGGAAGTCCTATGTCGGCGGTACGCATCGGTCCATATACATTGCACAACGGCTTGATCCTCGCCCCCATGGCGGGTGTCACCGACCAGCCCTTTCGTCAGCTGTGCAAACGATTGGGCGCAGGACTTGTAGTCTCGGAAATGGTCACCAGCGACATGAGCTTGTGGAACACCCGCAAATCGCGGATGCGCATGATCCACGAAGGCGATCCCGAGCCCCGCTCGGTACAGATCGCCGGCGGAGATGCGCAGATGCTGGCGGATGCGGCCCGAGCCAACGTCGAACTGGGCGCACAGATTATTGACATCAACATGGGCTGTCCGGCGAAGAAGGTCTGCAACAAGGCCGCCGGCTCTGCACTGTTGAAAGATGAAGCATTGGTGACCGAGATCCTGCAGGCCGTGGTGGCTGCGGTCGATGTGCCGGTCACCCTGAAGATTCGCACCGGCTGGGACCGGGCGAACAAGAACGGTCTGACGGTGGCGAAGATCGCCGAACAGGCAGGCATCACGGCGTTGGCCGTACATGGCCGCACGCGTGCCGACCTGTACACCGGGGAAGCTGAGTACGACACCATTGCCGCGATCAAGCAGGCGGTGTCGATTCCGGTCTTCGCCAATGGCGATATCGATTCGCCCGAGAAAGCCCGGTACGTGCTCGACGCGACCGGTGCCGATGGCCTGTTGGTGGGTCGGGCTGCCCAGGGGCAGCCATGGATTTTTCGTGAAATCGACCATTATCTGCGTACCGGTGAAAAACTCCCGGCACCGGAACTGATCGAGGTGGAATGTATTCTGCTTGAGCATCTGGCCGCGCTGCATGCCTTCTATGGCGACGTCATGGGCGTGCGCATAGCTCGCAAGCATGTGGGCTGGTATCTCGCAACCTTGCCGGGCGCCAGGGAGTTTCGCGCCCACTTCAATCGTTTGGAAGATACGGAAGCACAATGCGCCTACGTTCGGGGCTTCTTCGCCGAACGCTACAAGAGCCTGACAGGGGACGGAGAAGGGGTGGCCGCATGACGATGATGACCGAGACTTTAGTGAGTGGAACAACACCCGTGAGCGACAACGTGAATTTGAAACAGCACCTCAATACACCGAGCGAAGAAGGTCAGACCCTTCGCGGGAGTGTCGAGAAGGCGCTGCACAATTATTTCGCCCACCTTGAGGGCGCTGCCGTCACGGATGTGTACAACCTGGTGCTCTCCGAAGTCGAGGCTCCCCTGCTCGAATGCGTGATGAACTACGTCAAGGGTAACCAGACCAAGGCCAGTGAGCTGCTCGGACTGAACCGGGGCACCCTGCGCAAGAAACTCAAGCAGTACGATTTGCTGTAAGCATTCAATCAAACCAGAAAGGCGCCCGCGTAAAACCGGTCGCCTTTTTTGCTGACTCCTTTGCTTTTGATGGAAATTGAGATGACCGACCAGACTACCCGCCTGCCGATCCGCCGCGCCTTGATCAGCGTTTCCGACAAGACCGGGATCCTTGAATTCGCCAAAGAGCTCGAAGCCCTGGGCGTAGAGATCCTCTCCACCGGCGGGACGTTCAAGCTGCTGCGCGACAATGGTGTTGCCGCAGTGGAAGTCGCGGATTACACCGGTTTCGCAGAAATGATGGACGGCCGGGTGAAAACCCTGCACCCGAAAATCCACGGCGGGATCCTCGGTCGTCGCGGTATCGACGACGCCATCATGAGCGAGCACGGCATCAAGCCGATCGATCTGGTAGCGGTCAACCTGTACCCGTTCGAAGCCACCATTAACAAGCCAGGCTGCGACCTGCCGACCGCCATCGAGAACATCGACATCGGCGGCCCGACCATGGTTCGTTCGGCGGCAAAAAACCACAAAGACGTGGCCATCGTGGTGAATGCCAGCGATTACGCCAACGTACTGGAAAGCCTCAAGGCCGGCGGCCTGACCTATGCTCAGCGTTTCGACCTGATGCTCAAGGCCTTCGAACACACCGCGGCCTACGACGGCATGATCGCCAACTACATGGGCACCGTGAACCAGGCGGCTGAAACCCTCAGCACAGAAGGCCGCAGCGAATTCCCGCGCACCTTCAACAGCCAGTTCATCAAGGCTCAGGAAATGCGCTACGGCGAGAACCCGCACCAGAGCGCGGCGTTCTACGTTGAAGCCAAGCCTGCCGAAGTCGGCATCGCCACGGCGACCCAACTGCAAGGCAAAGAGCTGTCGTACAACAACGTGGCCGACACCGACGCCGCACTGGAATGCGTGAAGAGCTTCGTCAAACCGGCCTGCGTGATCGTCAAGCACGCCAACCCGTGCGGCGTGGCCGTGAGCCCGGACGCCGAAGGCGGCATCCGTCAAGCCTACGAACTGGCCTACGCCACCGACACCGAGTCGGCGTTCGGCGGCATCATCGCGTTCAACCGCGAGCTGGATGCTGAAACCGCCAAGGCCATCGTCGAGCGTCAGTTCGTCGAAGTGATCATCGCCCCATCCGTCAGCGCAGAAGCCCGCGCCATCGTGGCCGCCAAAGCCAACGTACGCCTGCTGGCCTGCGGCGAGTGGTCGGCTGACCGCGTTCCGGCCTGGGACTACAAACGCGTCAACGGCGGTTTGCTGGTACAGAGCCGCGACATCGGCATGATCGGCAGCGAAGACCTGAAAGTGGTGACCAAGCGCGCGCCAACCGAGCAGGAAATCAACGACCTGATCTTCGCCTGGAAAGTCGCCAAGTACGTCAAATCCAACGCCATCGTCTACGCCAAGAACCGTCAGACCATCGGTGTCGGCGCCGGCCAGATGAGCCGCGTGAACTCCGCGCGTATCGCCGCGATCAAGGCTGAACACGCCGGTCTGCAAGTCGCCGGTTCGGTGATGGCATCCGATGCGTTCTTCCCGTTCCGCGACGGTCTGGACAATGCGGCCAAGGTCGGCATCACTGCGGTGATCCAGCCAGGCGGCTCGATGCGTGATGCTGAAGTGATTGCTGCTGCCGACGAGGCCGGCATCGCCATGGTCTTTACAGGCATGCGCCACTTCCGTCACTGATAGACCGCTCCCCCTGTAGGAGCCTGTAAAAGCTCGTAGGAGCTCGTAGGAGCTGTCGAGTGAAACGAGGCTGCGATCTTTTGATCTGGCTTTTGAAGCAAAGTCAAAAGATCGCAGCCTCGTTTCACTCGACAGCTCCTACAGTTCCTACAGCGCCCACAGGGGTTTGCAGCGCCACTCATAGTTTTTTGAGGTTTTTGAAATGAATGTTTTGATCATTGGCAGCGGTGGCCGTGAACACGCCCTGGCCTGGAAAGTGGCTCAGGATCCGCGCGTGCAGAAAGTGTTCGTTGCCCCGGGCAACGCAGGCACAGCCATTGAAGCCAAGTGCGAGAACGTCGCCATCGACGTGCTGGCCCTCGAGCAGCTGGCTGACTTTGCCGAGAAGAACGTTTCCCTGACCATCGTCGGCCCGGAAGTGCCGCTGGTAGCAGGCGTTGTCGATCTGTTCCGCGCCCGTGGCCTGGATTGCTTCGGCCCGACCGCGGGTGCCGCGCAACTGGAAGGTTCGAAAGCCTTCACGAAGGATTTCCTGGCACGCCACAAGATCCCGACCGCCGACTACCAGAACTTCACCGAGATCGAGCCGGCCCTGGCTTATCTGCGTGAAAAAGGCGCACCGATCGTGATCAAGGCCGATGGCCTGGCCGCCGGCAAAGGCGTGATCGTGGCCATGACATTGGCTGAAGCTGAAGACGCGGTGCGCGATATGCTCGCTGGCAACGCGTTTGGCGATGCCGGTTCCCGCGTGGTCATCGAAGAGTTCCTGGACGGCGAAGAAGCCAGCTTCATCGTCATGGTCGACGGCAAGAACGTACTGCCG
The DNA here is from genome assembly GCF_024749225.1 of Pseudomonas sp. B21-019. Classification (NCBI taxonomy): domain Bacteria; kingdom Pseudomonadati; phylum Pseudomonadota; class Gammaproteobacteria; order Pseudomonadales; family Pseudomonadaceae; genus Pseudomonas; species Pseudomonas sp. B21-019. Next base: position 697,864 of record NZ_CP087193.1, on the reverse strand, counting down.
ATGGCCACCAGCCAGGACCACAAACGCGTCGGCGACGGCGACACCGGTCCGAATACCGGCGGCATGGGCGCCTACTCCCCGGCACCGGTCGTCACCGCCGAAGTCCATCAGCGGGTCATGGACCTGGTGATCTGGCCAACCGTGCGCGGCATGGCCGAGGAAGGCAACGTCTACACCGGTTTCCTCTATGCCGGCTTGATGATCGACAAGGCTGGTAACCCAAAAGTTATCGAGTTCAACTGCCGTTTCGGCGATCCTGAGACTCAACCGGTGATGCTGCGCTTGCAGTCGAGCCTGGTGTTGCTGGTCGAAGCGGCCCTGGCGCAAGCGCTGGACAAGGTCGAAGCACAGTGGGATCCACGTCCGAGCGTCGGTATCGTATTGGCCGCTGGCGGTTACCCGGGTGACTACACCAAAGGCGTTGCCATCAACGGTCTGGATGCAGCCGCGGCACTGGAAGGCAAAGTCTTCCACGCCGGCACTGCACTCAAGGACGGTCAGGTGGTGACGGCCGGTGGTCGGGTACTGTGCGCAACCGCCATGGGCACCAGCGTCGACGCAGCCCAGCAGCAGGCTTACAAACTGGCGGCTAAAATCGACTGGGAAGGCTGCTTCTATCGTAAGGACATTGGCTACCGCGCCATTGCCCGCGAGCGTGGCGAAAATCAGGAATAAGCCATCCATTCGGCCAGGCAGGGGCTTGCAGCCCTTGCCGGACTATTCCGGCGCCGCGCATAGTTATAATCTGGCATCAACCTACGAAGGGATTTCGCCGTGCGCTGGCTCAGGATTGCCATAGGCTTCACCGTCACTCTGCTGACCTTGCTCTGCATGCTCCCGGCCCAGGCCACGCAAGGCAGTGGCTGGGCGGTATTGCTCGACGAACAGGGCGATCTACAGCTGAGCGACATCCGCTCCGGCCGCTACACCAATCAATTCAGTCCCGTCGAACTCGACCGCCTCACCGCAGCCGGGCCCGAGGGTGCGCTGTGGCTGCGTTTCAGGCTGGCACCCGGCAAACACGAACAGTTGCTGAGGGTGTTCGCCCCCGACCTGTCGCACCTCAATCTGTATGTGCTCGACGGCGACCAGCTGATCGATCAATTGAATACCGGCACCGGGCAGCCTCAGGCTGAGCGCCCCCTGCCCAGCAACGACTTCATGTTGCCGCTGCCACAAAGCGACAAAACCCTCGACATCTATATGCGACTGGTCTCCGAACACCAGTTTCGGCCTTACATCACCCTGCAATCGGCGGTCATGAGCGCAGCCACTCAGAACCAGACGTTGATCTACGGTCTGCTCTTTGGCTGTCTCGGGATGCTGATCCTGCATAACCTGACCCGCTACACCTACACCCGCTCGCGTAGCAGCCTCTGGCTGGCAGCGTGCGAAGGGTTGCTGCTGCTCAGCCTGGTGCTGCTGCTGAACCTGGCCCGCCCATGGTTGCCGAACTGGTCCGTCGTACAAACACCCGGTGCCTATCTTGCCTTGCTGCTGACCGCACCTTGCGGCCTGATGTTCGCCTACCGCTTCTTCGCCCCGCTCGGCCCACACCCGCTGAACAAGCTGCTGCTGGGGGACATCCTGTTCATCGTGGCCTGCGGCCTGCTGCTGTTGTTCGTCAACACCCTGCCGCTGAACCTGATCACGTACGCACTGGTTGCCCTGGCCGGCCTGAGCATGCTGTTCGTCAGCGCCCATCACTGGCAAAAAGGTTATCGCCCGGCCCGCCTGTTCGTGGCGGCCATGGTGGTGTTCAACCTTGGCACGTTGATTATCCTGCCGGCGCTGCAGGGGCTGACCCTTGTCGCCCCGCAAGGCCTGATCATCACCCTTCTGGTGTTTATCTGTATCAGTGGCCTGTTGATGAGTGTGGCCCTGGGCGAGCGACAGCGTAGCATCACCGAAGACCGTTTCAGCGTCAGTCGCGACCTGGCTGCCAGCAATGCCGAAATAAACGCCAAAGCTGAATTCCTGGCGAAAATCAGCCACGAAATCCGCACCCCGATGAATGGTGTGCTGGGCATGACCGAACTGCTGCTGGGCACACCGCTGTCGGTCAAGCAGCGCGACTACGTGCAAACCATCCATAGCGCCGGCAACGAACTGCTGACGCTGATCAACGAAATTCTCGACATCTCCAAACTCGAGTCCGGACAGATCGAGCTGGACGACGTGCAGTTCGACCTCAATGCCCTGATCGAAGATTGCCTGAGCATCTTCCGCGCCAAGGCCGAACAACAGAACATCGAGCTGATCAGTTTTATCCAGCCGCAGGTGCCGCGCGTCATCAGCGGTGATCCGACGCGCCTGCGCCAAACCTTGCTGAGCCTGCTGGAAAACGCCCTGAAGAAAACCGATGAAGGCGAGATTCTGATCGTTGTCGCCCTGGATGAACGCAGCGCCAAACCGCGGCTGCGCATCGCCGTGCAGGACAGCGGCCAGCCGATGGAGGCTGAAGAGCGCGACGCACTGATGCACGCCGAGCTGCACAGCAAGCATTTCCTCTCGGCCACCAGCCTGGGGGGCAATCTGGGGCTGGTGATTGCCCGTCAGCTGATCCGTTTGATGCAGGGCGAATTCGGCATCAAGAGCGGCGCCAACCAGGGCAGCACATTGTGGCTGACCCTGCCACTGGACCCGGACCGTCTCGAACACCCGACCTCGGACCTGGACAGCCCGTTGCAAGGCGCACGCGTACTGGTCGTGGACGACAACGACACCTGTCGCAAGGTGCTGGTGCAGCAGTGCAGCGCCTGGGGCTTGAACGTCAGCGCCGTACCGTCCGGCAAGGAGGCCCTGGCGCTGCTGCGCACCAAGGCCCACCTGCGCGATTATTTCGACGTGGTCCTGCTGGACCAGAACATGCCCGGTATGACCGGCATGCAACTGGCCGCCAAGATCAAGGAAGACCCGAGCCTGAACCACGACATTCTGCTGATCATGCTCACCGGCATCAGCAACGCGCCGAGCAAGATCATCGCGCGCAACTCCGGGATCAAGCGCATCCTCGCCAAGCCAGTGGCCGGCTACACCCTCAAGACCACCCTGGCGGACGAACTGAACCAGCGCAACAACGGCCCGGCCACCTCGCAGCACCTGCCCACCGGCCCTACCCTTCCGGTCAAGGTACCCAGCGACTTCCGCATCCTGGTGGCCGAAGACAACAGCATCTCGACCAAAGTCATCCGCGGCATGCTGGGCAAGCTCAACCTGCAACCGGATACCGCCAGCAATGGCGAGGAAGCCTTGGTGGCAATGAAGGCCCAGCGTTACGACCTGGTGCTGATGGACTGCGAAATGCCAATCCTTGACGGCTTCTCCGCCACTCAGCAATTGCGTGCCTGGGAAGTCGGCAACCAGCGGATTCGCACCCCCGTGGTGGCGTTGACCGCACACATCCTCGCCGAGCACAAAGAGCGCGCGCGTCAGGCCGGCATGGACGGGCACATGGCCAAACCGGTCGAGCTGTCGCAGTTGCGCGATTTGATCGAGCATTGGGTTGCCCAGCGTGATCAGCAGAACCGCACAGTGTCGACCCTCTGAGAGCCCTCGGGCTGGCACTCGGTCAAATGTCCAGAGCGCTCAAGTATTTCAGGGACTGAGACACCACAGACTTCTTCACTTTCTCCCGAAACGTGCCGTAATGAAGCGTGTTGAACGTGATCGTGGTTATCTGTTCGGTGCTTTTTTGCTCAAGCGAATCATTGTTGCTGAACAGGAACCGAGAGATATCTCGCACTATCGAAAACTTGCGGTGATAGACCGCCATATCCACCTTGTGCGTGCCGTTCATCACGCAAGGAATCATCTGAAAGTAAGCCATATCTCCCTTCAGGGTCGTGGATTCAAACATTTCGAGCGCCAGCGAATTGCGCTCCAACGCTGTCAGGGCGCGGCTGATGGGTATTGAGAATCTATCACCGATGGACTCCCGGATACGTTGTATCGCCTTGCTGCCCATCGGAGCAGCTGGCGCGGGCGAAAACGTTTGAGGTGCGGGCACATCCCATCCCAGAAAACGAAGTTGCCCGCAGTAGTAGTCGAACCAGTCGCCCGATAATCCATCATTAATTGCATCGCGTGTGGCTCTTTGCGCAAAAGCCGTGCTCATGTAGACGTCTTCGCGGTGGGACGCCGGCAGATCGCTGGCGAACGACACGATACTGCCGCCAACCACCGCTGCCGGTGGTGCAATCAGATCCGTCATGACCGAACCTCCTCTGGCTGCGTGGTGCTGCAGGCATTGTCGCGCACGGTCAACATTGCAACATTGGTCTCAATCCGGTCCTTGACCTTCAGAGCAATTTGATCTCGTACAGGTGCATATACCGTTTCCGATAGATTCGCCCGGACGTAACGGCAGCTAATGATGCCTTGTACGTCTTCGCCCCAATAGAGGTGCGCCAAAGGGCTGGAACTCAGCAATTGACGGGTTTTGAGCTCGATACATACACTACTGAACGAAGTCGGTGTTGGCGCCACGATCACCAGCAAACGAACATCCATCGCAGGTGCCGACACCTCGGTGGACTGCTCTTCGGACACTTTTTGCATATGGCTGCGCAACAAGTTGGCTGCCGGGTTGATGTCCGATTCGTTGACAATTTGTGACAGCACTTCTGCAGTCACATGCCCTTCATCTGCCCCTACTTTGGACATCGCTGAGGCCACCCACTGAACCGCCGTTTCAACACTCTCTGGAGGGAGACTCAAGTCTTCGCGCGCTTTACCGCGCCACATCCAGATACCATCCAAAACTTTCATGTAGGTGTCATACCAACTCACACCCGGCTCTAGTTCTGTTTTTTTATTGGCTGCCAACTGTGCATACAACACCGTATTGACCACATCATCATAAGTGGTCAAATCCTCTGATTCGGGCACTATCAAAACCGCAGCCCCGACAATCAACACTGAATAATCACATCTCATTTAAATACCTTCATACAGAGAAGGACAGTCGTTTTTTTCGACCGCCCTTCCAAGCATTCATCAAATGTCGTAATCGAGCTTATCAGCCGAGTACTTCACCAGTTTCGTTGCAATCAGCTCACGAGTAGCCGCAGCCAAAAGATCATTTTTTTCGAAAGCTGCCTCACCGCGATACAGACTTACGTCACGAACATCCGTATCGACGAACATTACTTTTACCGATGAATTCCGGCGTGTAAAACGTACTGCGCCAATGGCAAAAACAGTGGTCCCGTTCACATCGATACACGAGCCGGTCGTTACTCCACCCACACCTTGTGCCAGCAAGTTGCGCTCATAAAGCGTCAATGCGGTATCGCGTTTTTGCAGGGCGGCAATCGCATCACCCGCGGTTTTCAGCATCAGTGCAGTAGCCGGACCCGGTACGGCAAGGCCTGTGACTACCGAAGCAAGAATCTCCAGCACCATCTTGTCCATGCGGACACTGGTTCCCGACACGTTCAGATCGTTGTAGTACTTGCTGATGGTCATCCAACCCGTTTCACCCATGACTTTACAGAACTGCGCATACCATTCTTTGCCCTGGTGCTCCAGTGGAAACTGTTTGTTTGCCACAAGCGACGCATAGTGAAACGCATTCTGCGCGTCACTGCGGTTAATACCGGTGAGGTTACCGCTGAAACTAATGAGGCCTTCGCCTACAACCGATCCTTTCGACGGCGCTTCAATTTCGTCACCCGGCGCCAACAAACCACGAGATCTAATAAGCGGCGTCTCACCCAGATCATAACCCTGAAGATTTTCCAAGCAGGCAGCAATATAACTTTCACTAAACATATTATTCATAACTTCTTCCTTATTGACATTAAAGCAAGCTCCTCATGAACTTGCCGAAAGAAACAATAAACAAATTAACCCACCACGACAAACCCAAACATGTAACATCATCCACAACAGCAATCACACAACTAACCATTCAGACTCAGCCCAACAGCCTACACATGAATAAAAATAACTTTCAGACCTTATAAACTCGCCCCCCACAGGCACTTGACCAACTGATAGACTCCGCTTCACCCGTCTCTGGATGCGAGCCAAAACCATGCTCCATGTGTTATTCAGCGTTTACCTGAAGATGTTGGTGCTCTACAGCCCGTTCTTCGTGTTGTCCTGCTTCATCAGCCTGACCCGCGGTTATTCGCGCAAGGAACAACGTCGCCTGGCCTGGAAAGTGGCAATTGCCACACTGGTTTCCAGCGTTTTGCTGTACCTGTTCGGGAGGGTGATATTTGACGTGTTCGGCATTACCGTGGATGCATTTCGCATCGGCGCCGGCAGCGTGCTATTCATTTCGGCGCTGGGCATGGCTCAGGGCAAGTCGGTGGTGCAGACCGACAATGTGCAGCAGGACGTGACCATCGTCCCGCTGACCATCCCCCTGACTGTCGGCCCGGGCACCATCGGCGCCTTGCTGGTGATGGGCGTGAGCCAGCCGCATTGGGACGACAAACTCACGGCCATTCTCAGTATCGCCCTCGCCAGCTTCACCGTTGGCGTGGTGCTGTATTTGTCGAACCGCATCGAACGGATTCTGGGTGACCAGGGGTTGCAGATTGTCAGCCGGTTGATGGGATTGTTCGTGTGCGCTCTGGCGGCACAGATAATCTTCACCGGGGTGAAAGGTTATCTGGTGCCTTAATCGGCCAAGGAGCTCTAAAAAGCCGGTTCTACAAGCGCCTCGATCTGATGATTCGACATCAGCTCCGTTAGCATTGCGCTGCCCGAAACGCCCTTTTGCCTCAGCAACTCGGTCACTATTTCCGAAACCGCGCGCGATCGATAACCACTGAGCGCAAGGAACACGTCCCCCCGCAACGTCACATCCGATGAGTAAACACCGCGAAAGATCAGACTGTGCCCGCTGTCCAGGCCGTTCATTACCAGGTGTTCATCGACCAGGCTGACCCATAACTGATCCATGATTGAAGCGTCCAGAATCAGCTTCCCCGGAATCAAGGGTGGGAGCTCAAGCGGGTAACGACAATCGACGATAACCGATTCAAGTTTCAACCACGCCGTCTGGGTCAGCCGGCTAGTCGTTGTCCCTTGACCCATTTTGAGTACCAGGATACTGACATCATCGGCAATCAACGGGAGTAGGTCATCGGCCGTCTTCAGTCCCTCGACCACCAGTACTTCGGCGTTTCGCTGAATATACTCAAGTGGCCCGACCGTATTTTTTTGCGGATAGGTGTGCAACAAACCATTCCCGATCTGGTGCAGCATCACATTGGTTTGATGCCGGGTACCCACCAGTGTGTATTGCGCAGGAAGGGTGGTTTTCGGAATCCGGATCAATCGTCCGGTCCGGACCACATACCATTGAAGGTAGTCAGGATCTTTGACGGACAGAAAATCGGCGCATCGATGTTGGTTCGCCAGCGCTGCCAGCCGCTCACTCAATGGACCGTCCAGTGCAGCGACCCAGAGGCTGTCCACACCCGTAACCCGTACCGGTTCGTTGTGCTGTAAATCCACCTCCACGCCCTCGAGAGTCGTCGCCCTCAGACCCGCGCCCTCTACCGTCACGTCGGTAAAGGTCCAAGGGGCCCACACCTGTATCGGGGCCGGCAATGCTTCTACTTGCAAAAGTCTGGTGCCCTGGGCAAATGCCGTACTCAAATGTTTCGTATCAATAAAGCGCTGGCTGAAAATCTTGCCCGTTGAAAGATCGAACAACCAGGCGGCCTGATTGTCTGGAGCAATACTCAGTAACCGTACTTCTTTTCCATGGCCAGGATCCGAGAGCAACAGTCGATCGTCCAGATACCAGGCGCATAAGCCGGCATCCCCCGTAAAGTTGGTCAAGCCAAGGAGGGCGAAACTCGACACCGGATAGCGCGTCGACACTTGCGGCAGTGCGGACCACCATTGGGCTCGATCCTTGAACCAGGTGTCGCTGAGTCCGCCCAATCGAAGCATGCCATCGGGCATCACATTGAAGAACAGACCGGATTCGGTCAGAGCCAGGTAGCCCTGCTCAACGGCGACAACATTATTCAGGCCCGAGGGTGCAATTTCTGTGGAAGACCATTGCACGCGGCCATCCACCATCGACCTTTGCTGTCGCACGAGGCGTTGGTCAGGCTGGTCGTAGGTAACAAATACTTCGCCCTCGGCACCGGCAGGAACAATCAGTCGAAGATCATTCAGAATCGAATCTTTCCATCCCCGCGCATGGCGACGTCGGGCCGGCGCACGGATGATCAACCCGTCAACCTCTCGGACCCAGACCAGATCGTGCCACTTGTCTTCGAACTGCCAACAAATCGAAACCAGCGCACCGGGGCGCCAATTCACGGTATCGATGGACTCTGCCGGCAACACATAGTTGCCCAGCACCGGCTTCCAGTCCGTGAGCGTGTTGACCTGTAGAACAGCCTGCAATGCCGGATCGTGACCGCGGGTGATCGAGCCAAGCAACACCGCACCGTCATGGATCATATATGTCAGCTCATCATGCGGGCCTTCCTTTGGAATGGACCGCTGCACGATCTGAATGCCGCCATTGGCCACGGCCTCACAGCGGACAATGGTCAAGCCTTCTCTTACCAGCAAACGGTATCGTTGAAGCAGCGTGCCGGTGATCGCGTCGACCTGCCAGACATCGAAGTTCTCGGGGTGATAGAAATAGGCCGAGCCCTCGACCACCGCGCCCAATACGACCTCGTCGGCCAACAGCACATTCGGGTCGCGGATATACAGAAAACGATCCTCAGCCGAGTCGTAATACGCAGCCACCGTCCTCGGTTCGTCCGGCTTTTCAAACGGCACCACAAAGTTGTGAACGGGGGTGTAAGGCATGGCCAGGCGATGTTCACGAGCCAGTGATTTGAAGTGATCCAGCAACGCTTGCTCTCCGAGCGCCGGATCGGCCGTTTCTTCGACAACCTCCAATTGCAGGGCAACGAGATCAACGCGCACGATCTTGTTACCTGCCAGTTTGAGCAACACATCGTGAACCCCGCTACCTGTGAACCTCACAGCCAGAGTGCCCAACATGAGGCTGCCCGCAGGCTCTATCTGGATATCTGTCTCCGCCAGCCAGGTAGCCAGCAACACCCAGTGCATGGCCGCGTGACCCGGTGCGTCGAGCTCAAGACTCACCCCCTGATTGAGCAGCACGGAACATTGAGCACCGGCACCCGCTATCCGATAGGAGACCAGGCCGTGCCATGCCTTGGGTAGCACAGGCACCACCAGCGAGCGCTCAACATTATCGAGACGAACGTTGAAAACTGTTGGTTTGCAGACAGGGTTCAGTCGGTGGACGACGTACTCACCCGGAAACGAATAAAAGGAAAACAGGAACTGCCATTTCCCCTGTTCATTCTTTTTTTCCAGCCGACGTGCCGTATCGAATCCGTCAGCATGACGAAACGTGACGAACGGCAGCAACTTGTACTCATAGCCATACCAGGTTTTGGGTGTGCACGGCAAAACGATCGTCTGCCCAGGCTTCGGCGAAAAAAGCGCCGAGCCCGGCAACTCAAGGCCCAAGCGTATATCAATAGCGCGGTGGTAATCCTCATCGTAATCCGGAACCCCGAAATGATCCCGAAGCGGGAACAGTTTAGGGCTGTCGAAATGGACCGTTGATGCGCGTAAATCCAGCTCGGTGAGCACCAGCAACGGATGTGCAATCCAGGCATCCGACGCCTTGTCCAAGTGAAAGCCGCCCTGAAGATACGCTTTCTCCAGTCGTTCAAAAAAGAGGCCGACCCCTTTGGCCTCCTCGGCAATGGTGGCAAACCCTTCGGCCAGCGCAGCGACACCCACCGCCAACCCGCCCAGAATCACCCCGACACCGCCCAGCACCGCAGATACGGCGCCTGCGCCGGCCAATCCCGCACCCAGCCCGGCCGCCCCCAACACAGCGCTCGCGGAGTCGAACGCCAATTGCGTCCCGAATTGCGCCTTTTCAATGTCATTGCCGGCATGGCTCAACTGGTAAATATCAAACCCGACATTCACCATTCCCAACACCGTGCCAACGCCTTCATTCGCCACATGCCCCAACGCCTTTTGCACCAATGGCGCACTGGTGCGAGCGATCAGCTTTTCATCATCCAGGGCCTGTCGCACCAGTGTCACAACGCCAATCACATCCACCACATTGCCATGGACCAGTTGGGCGTAGTTGACGTAGGCATGCAGGCGAATGGCGGTGGTCAGTGCCTTGTCGCTACCGCCGGCCGCGCCTTCGTGATGACGCAGCGAGTTCATCAAGGCTTGTACGGTGAAACCGGCATTGAGCGTATGAACACTACCGGCGTCCACAGGATCAGGCGAGTTGGCCGGCGCACGCGGTTGAGCCGCCAAGGAATGGAAGGTTTGCGAGAGGAAGTTTTTAATCCTGAGGAGTCGATGATCATCGGTGGTGACACGCACAATGGTCTGCGCTGGATCGTTATTGACCAGACTGATCTTGTAAGCGCCTGTCGGGGTGATCTCCAATGTCTCAAACAATGCAATGGCACCCGACGATAGCCCGTGTTTCTCCTGTAGCTGCCATGTCGCCTGCGCGATCTGCCCGCCCCACCAGTGAGCGTCCAGTTCCAGCAACGAACTGCCCAATACCCCATTGTTGACCAGTGACCGTCCTCGCGCGCTGGCCAGTCGCTGTCTTGCCCGGGGCGTCTGTTCAGGCAGGCTGCCTGACTCGGAAAGACTGGACACCCGGACACCCGACGGCAGCACTCGTTCATTGAGTCGGCCAGCGTCGAGGTCAATCAAATCAAAGGTTGGACGCGCAGGCTCTCCATATGCTGCGTAAGGCTTGGCCATCTCTTGCCGAACGAAAAAATGTGTCAGCGCTTTGCTGAGCGCTTCAGCGGTATCAAACTCGAAAACACTAAAATTCGGATCGTAGAAATGATAAGTACTGCGGCCTCCACTGAATGTTTTAGCCACCAGCATCGAGTGGTTGTCAGAGTTGAGCATCAGGGTGCTGCTGCCGGTTTTACCTTCGAGCGTCGCAATGACGTGTGCCAGATCGGAGCGCACCACCGGTCCGCCCAAGTCATGGACGTCAACATCGCGCAGTTCCTCGATAATGCTCACAAACGCTTTCGAATGGCCGGTGTCAGGTTCAATGACCGCCAGGTAAAACCGTTCACGCAGTGTGTTGGCAGCTTCATCACCCTTGCTGATCGCCGCTGCCATGGCCAATGCCAATGGGTAGCAACGCCCCGCGATCCGGTCGCCGACCCCCTGAAGCAACAAATCCTGCGGCACCAGTTTGAAGCTGCCGTGATCGAAACTTTCCAGCACATCGGCCATGCGCTCGGCAATCCGGTCACGGAATTCGAGTTTTGCTACCTGCTGAATACGGGCGACCTGACGCCCCCATTGCAGCAAGGTCAGAGCCCCCTCCAGCGCCTGCTTCTTCAGTTCAATGCTGGTCTCGGACAACACCAAGGAAGGTATCGAAGCGCTGGCCAAACCGGCAACGAATGCGGGGTGATTCTCTTTGAACAGCTCCCGTTCAATCGCCCCGTAACGGTGTGACACGCCCAACTCAGACACATTGTTCGCGAGGTTTTCCAGGCGTGCGTTGACGTGTCCGAAGTTGCGTTGATCCATTGCCCGCGCGCCCAGCAACGAACCGATCAACCACCGCTGCAAGGGGTTAAGCTGTTCAACCTGCAAAGTGCCCCGGCCAATTCGATGAAGCAATTCATCAAGCGGCAGATCCCCGTCTGCCGGCTCTCCGACCAACGATGGCGGTAGCGTGATCTCCTGCGTGAGGATGGACTGGCGCTCGTCAAAACTCAGCTGCACTTGCTTGTCGAAAGTCACTTCACCAGAGACACGTTGGCTCATCGCTCGCAAAAAGGGTTCACCAAGGTGCTGCGCCAAGGACTGCAACAAATCGGTCGACATCACATGTCGACCTTCGATGACTGGCCAGCCATGGTCGAAATGGATTGTCTGACTCTTTAGTAATTGATCCACCTTGCCGACGTAACGCGCCTTGAATTGCCCGGCCTCCCAACGTTGTTTTTCCCTGCGCAGCCACTCGACGGTGTCGCTTTCGTTTTCTTTCCAGGAATGATCCAGCTCCTCCTCGGTGTCCCGGTTCACCATGGCGGCGGCGACAATAGCCACATCCTTTCGCCACGCCCCCGCTGCTGGAGGTATGGAGTGGATTTTTGCGTAATCCGCGAGTGCATCGCGCATCGCAGCAGGCCCGGTCAGATAGATTGTCACTTCGCTCTGGGGGCGAATGCCGTCGCTGTAGTAAATCGCTGCGGCTTCCACCAAAAAAGTGAGGGCGAGTTCTTCTTCAGGCGGGAGTGCATCCAACGAACCAAATTTTTTCTCGACCACCTCCCGCGCAAAACCGCTCATGGCCTCGCTATCAATCAAGGCGACCTGGTTCTCCATAGCCAAGCGGGTCGTGGCATCAACAATCTCATAGTTGAGTTTGAAACGATCGATGACAGCACTCAACATTGCCGATCCGGCATGAGCCATGAGAAACGCATTACTCAGGCTGGCCTGCTCGGCAACTGCCCGCATTCCATCCGGACGTACGAGACGTTCGACGGGGGCGCGAAAAACGCTGTTCAAGTCCGGGCGACTTTTCGCGAAACGCTCCAGTGCGGGACGATGCTCTGCAGGGATGACTTCGAAATAGTTTGTATATTTACCTCTTAACGCTTCTCGACCTGGCATCCATCCAGGATTTTGATCGAGCAACAACTGCAACACGCCCAGGCGCTCATCACTGCTGAATTGATTGATCTCCACATCGCCCAACTTTTCTACAAGAGGTGGCAAGTTATCGACATCTGCGTAAAATCCGCCTTCAGCCATCAAAGCTTCAATGCGCACCACATCGGAGGCGGCGGCAAAATTGCCTCGCAAACTTATCTCGCGCTCATAAATGCTCTGCAAGTGCAGCGGTGTTGCATTCTCCGCCAGGTTGCGGAGTTCCACTCCCGCCAATGCCAAAATGCTCTGACCATTCTTTTTCCGCAACATTTCCAGGGCGGTTTTATCCTGGCCATACCCACGGACCAGAAGATCAATCCGGGCATCATCCGCTTTAACACCGCGTTCCACCGCCTTGTTGATATGTGCGAACATTTGCTGCTTAAGAACAATGGCTCGCTCTTCATATTTGTCACCCAGCTCAAGAAATGTTCCCGTGCTATGTCCGCCATTAATCATCGCATCGGCCTTCGCGGCCTCGACAATGATCCGATTGGTTTCATAGGCCAATAACGCGTCGCTGTCATACCAGAGTTTCACGGCATAATCGTGCCCGGCCAAAACCTTGCACCAAACATTAATGTAGTCGCGCTGAATATTTCCTACCCCCCCTCCAAGCCAAACGAAGTGTAGATTTTTCGGCACTTCGGTTGCTGCGGCAGACAGCTCTGCAATGCTGGTGGACAGGCGCGTGTGAAAGCCTTCGACTCTGTCGCGGATTTCAGTCAAACCCGGAGCTTCAGCGCCCTCCGGCGCAGCTTTCGGCTCCACTTCCACGGCACGTCGATGCCGGCTCTTGGATTCAACAAAAGCCCCCAGGGCTTCGCGCAGCAAACCAAGCGGTGGAAGCATTCTCGGAAAATCGAGCATGCCGATACAAGAAAAGTAATATCGAAATACCGCATCGTATTTCTCTGTACCCTTATGTTCCTGTAACGCCTTTTCAAGATCAGACAGTTTAAATAAATCAATAAAATTGACGTAACCGCTCACACGACGAGCCGATTGCTCACCCATAAAGATACTTCCCTGTAAAAATAAGATTTCTCATCCGTCAAAATGGATGGATGCACCCGACGCTCAAACAACACTAACTGAACAAAACTTCAGCCCGGAAGCAAAAAAAACAAACAACTGATGACCAACCGAACACTTAGAAATATTAAAGCCGTCAAACACAACAAAAAAAGACAAGCAAAAGGCAACCCTCAACAAACGCGACAGTTTCTTTTGTGCCAGAGAAAAACAAACTTACATCAAGACATCTAACCGCCTGCCGCAAAAACTTCCTGTTTATCAACGCCAGGCCATTTTGAAACGCGGCCTCCAGCGAGGCCGCCGACACTCATGATGTTGGCTTGTCGCCATACCAACGAGGCGTATACACCCACTTGCCGCCCTCGGCACGAGGAAACACGCAAGTGGTGGAGGAGCCGATCAGCACCATGGTGCGCATATCGACCTGATCGGGGGTCAGTTCGCCGAGCGTCGTGACCCGGAGCGTCTGGCCGGGGCGACCGATGTCACGGCCCAGCACCACCACCGTTTCCGGCGTTCGATGCCGGCCGACGATGTCCAGCGCCTGGCCCAGTTGCCATGGCCGTGCGCGGGAGATCGGGTTGTAGAACGCCAGCGCCAGATCGGCCTCGGCCGCCAGGTCCAGACGCTTTTCGATGATCGTCCATGGTTTGAGGTTGTCCGACAGCGACATCACACAGAAGTCATGGCCCAGCGGCGCACCGGCCTGCGCAGCAGTGGCCAGAGAAGCAGAAACGCCTGGAAGGATCTGCAGATCAACGCTGTGCCATGCTGGCTCACTCGACTCGTGTAACGCCTCAAGCACCGCCGCCGCCATGGCGAACACGCCCGGATCCCCGGATGAAACCACCACCACCGAGCGCCCTTGGGCGGCCAGCTCAAAGGCGTGGCGAGCGCGTTGCATTTCCTCGCGATTGTCGGTGCAATGCAGCACCTGATCGTCGCGAAACGGCCCAGCCATACGTACGTAAGTTTCATAACCGAGCACGTCATTGGCGCGCGCCAGTTCGGCCTTGACCGCCGACACCATCAGTTCGGCAGCGCCAGGGCCCAGGCCGATCACAGCCAAACGACCGCGCGCACGACCGATCTGCGCAAGCTCCAGTGGCTGACTGGCCACCGCGATGGCGATTCCGTTATCCGCCGTCACGACTGTGGCGTTCGGTACGGTGTGGCGGGCCAATTCGCTGACGCCGCTGACCGACGCAAAACGCAGTGGCACGCCCAACTCAAGCGCCGCCTCGCGCAACGCAGGGTTGGCCATGTCCAGGTCGCTGGCCAACAGGCACGCCAGCGATTGCACGGCGATTTTCGCCTGATGCAAAGCCATTCGAACGGCGCTCGGCAGGTCCGCCACCTCGGCGCTCACCGCCACCAGCACGCTGCGCGGGTAGATCATCAATTCATTGGCCACAGGCGTGCGCTCGGCACTGCCGACATGAATCGACAACCGAGCCTGGGGATCTTCCGGTAACTGTGCCTGATCAAGCCACGGCGCAGCCCCTTCAATGCGCACGCTTTGGCCCGCGAGCAAATCCGAGACGAAGCGCTTGCCCAGTTCCAGATCACCCAGGGCGTAGCCGCTTGGTGGATTGAGCAGGCAAGTGCCGAAGCGCAATTCACCGCTGGTGGTGATCGCCGCCGCGACGTCCAGGCCGGCGGCAATCTCGCGCGCCATGACGTTCACCCCGCCGAGACCACCGAGCAGCGGCACCACCGCGCTGCCGTCCTCAGCCACGGCCAGCACCGGCGGCTCGACACCCTTCTCCAGCAACAATGGCGCCAGGGTGCGGATCACGATCCCTGCCGCGCACAGGGCGATGATCGGTGTGTCCTGTTGATAAAGCTCACGCAGGGTCGCGCCGAACTCGCGATAGCTGCGATCCGCGCCTTCGACCCGATCAGCCAACCCATGGATCAAAGCCCCCGAGTAAAGCTGTTGGATTTTGCGTGCGGTCGCAAGGCTGCCATTGCCGAGAATGACAATCGCCGGAGCAGAATGGGCCATCAGCCTTGCCACCTTTCACCTGGAACGATAATCAGCGAGAAATACGGCGAGGACATCGGCTCGACCTGATCCAGCGGCACGATTTTCTGGTTGGCCATGGTCGCGCGCTCCACATACAGCGCACGCTCTGCCAGACCGAGTTCTTCCAGCACCTGACGGACCTTGGGAAAGTTGCGCCCCAGTTTCATGATCACTGCCGCATCGGCATCGGCCAGGCGACGCTTGAGGTCTTCGTGGGGCAGCACGCCGGACAACACCGACAGGCTCTGATTGCGATACACCAGCGGCGCGCCCAGTACCGAGGCGCCACCGAGCATCGAGCAGACACCCGGCACGACTTCGGCTTCGTAACGCTCGGCCAGTCGATCGTGCAGGTACATGTAGGAGCCGTAGAAGAACGGATCGCCTTCGCAGATCACCGCCACATCACGGCCGGCGTCCAGATGCGCGGCGAGTTGTTCGGCGGCCGTATCGTAGAAATCGCTGATCACTTGTTCATACGACAACGGCGCCGGCAGCGCTTCGGTGGTCACCGGATAAACCAGCGGCAGCAGGGTTTGTGGATCTTGCAGATGCGCTTCGATGATGCCGAACGCATTGCCCTTCTTGCCCTTGGCAACGAAGTACGCCACTACCGGCGATTCGCGCAGCAGGCGCAAGGCTTTGACGGTAATCAGTTCCGGATCACCGGGGCCGACGCCCAGGCCAATCAAACGTCCAGGTTGCTGCATCATTCGATCTCCGTGGCGAGGGCATTGACGGCGGCGGCGGCCATGGCGCTACCGCCCAGCCGGCCTTGCATGATGACGAAAGGCACGCCACGGCTGTCCGCCGCGAGCATCGCCTTGGATTCGGCGGCGCCGACGAAGCCCACCGGGAAGCCGAGGATCAGCGCCGGCTTCGGCGCGCCGGCATCGAGCATTTCCAACAGATAAAACAGTGCGGTCGGTGCGTTGCCGATCACCACCACGCTGCCTTCCAGATGCGGGCGCCACAGCTCCAGCGCGGCGGCGGAACGGGTATTGCCCAACTCGCGGGCAAGCTCCGGCACGCTGTCGTCGCGCAGGGTACAGATCACCGGGTTGTTGGCCGGCAAGCGCGCGCGGGTCACGCCTTCGCTGACCATCCGCGCGTCGCACAGAATCGGCGCACCGGCCGCCAGCGCATCGCGCCCGGCCTTGCCGGCGCCTTCGGAAAATTGCAGACCGTCGATGGCTTCGACCATGCCGCAGGCGTGGATCACCCGCACGGCGAGTTTCTCCAGATCGGCCGGAATACGGTCGAGGTTGGCCTCGGCACGAATGATCGCGAAGGAGTTGCGATAGATCTCCTGACCGTCGCGGATGTAATCAAGCATCAAGGGAACTCCGTGAGCGGGCGTCGAGCAAGGCTGCGACCGCTTCAATAGTAAGGTTGTGTGCGTGCAGGGCGCCGAAACCCGGATGCCCTGCATCGCGAAAATAGAGGTCGTAGTGACCGGGGGCGACGGCCAGCAGCGTGACCGGTGCTACATGGGCCGCGGCGCAGGAACGCTGGCAGCCGGACAAATGCACTGCTTGATCGTGACGTTGCAACAGCGCGGCCAACTGCATGGCGTCGCTCTTGGTATCGGCCAGGCCCTTGCCGCAGCCAACGGAACCGGTGCAGGCGATCAACCGTGACACAGGCTGATCAGCCTCACATAGCAGGCCCAGTTGCTCCAGACGCCTAATCACTTCAGGCGCTCGCTCTTTTTGAACGTTGGGCAGCAACAGACTTTGCCATGGGGTGAAACGCAGGCTTGCGTCGCCGAATTCGCACGCCAGTTGCGCCGCACCTCTGAGCATGACGGGATCGAGCCGCCCCAACGGAGGGACGGCGCCGATGTAGACGTATTCGGTTCCAACCTGTGGATGGACGCCGATGTGCAGGGCACCCGGAGTCAACAAGCGCTGCCAATCGGTAATCGACTTCAAGGGCACACGCTCGGCCAGGCGAGCGAGAAACTCTGCGAGTGGATACTCGGCCAACAAATGACGCATTCGTGTTTGATCCGGACGCGCCAGGTCGAGAAACAACTCCAGCACCGCTACCACCAGTGCGTGCCCCTGCTCGAGTGACACCGCGCCTGCGGGCCTGTCCGTAGGGCAACCCGCCAGACCGAACGCCAGCAACAGCTCGCCGTTTCGCTCAGCAGCAGACAACCACAGATCATGCGGGTGTTCGAGCATCGCCAACGCCTCGCCGCCATCGAGTTGCACGGCAAACTTGGCGCTGAGTTCGTGGAAACGTTCGTGGCTTTGCAGGGTGGTGAGGATCTGCTCCGCCAGCGCATGCGTGTCGAAGAACATGTGCCGGTCAATCCCGGCAGACGGGCTGAGCATCAGATTGCGCACATCGTCGCCCGCCGCGGTACGCGGCCCCAACCCTGCGGCGAGCAGGCTGTCGATCAAAGCCGTCTGCTCACTGCCAATTCCGCGAATCTGCAGGTTGGCCCGGTTGGTCGCCTCGATCACGCCCCCGGCAAACCGTTCGGCCGCGCTGGCCACCGCTTCAGCCTGGGCCGCGCTGATCGAGCCGCCGTTCAATTTGATCCGGCAGATTCCGCCATCCAGCGCCGGGACGATACGCAGCAACCCCGGGCAGGCCGAGGGGCGTAAGGCGGTAGACATCGGGCGTTCGTTCAAAGGGGCGACCGGCTGTGTGGGAAAGGCGCTTCGCGGGCGAAGGCGCGGTATTATGCCTGCTTTGTCCGACGGCATGAAAAGCCTGCCCGTCGGAACACCCCGTTTGAGGCATTTTTTGAGGACTGCAGATGTCGCCCTGGCTGACAGTAGTAGGTATCGGTGAAGACGGCTTCAAGGGCCTGGGCAAGAACGCCCGTCGCGCCCTTCTGGGCGCTTCGCGGATATTCGGCGGCCAACGGCAACTGGATTTGTTGCCCGTGTGCATTCGCGGCGAGCGCCAGCTCTGGCCCAGTCCATTCTCCCTTGAACCACTATTGGCGCTGCGGGGCGAACCGGTTTGCGTGCTGGCCAGCGGCGACCCGATGTTCTTTGGCGTCGGTGCCAGCCTGGCGCGGCAACTTCCCGGCGCAGAAATGCTGATCCTGCCCGCCCCATCCTCCGCGTCACTGGCGGCCGCTCGCCTGGGCTGGCCGTTACAGGATGTGGTGACGCTGTCGGTGGTCGCCCGCCCCGTCGCGGCGCTCAACGCTCATTTGTTCAGTGGTGTGCGTTTGCTGGTGCTGAGCAACGACGGCCAGAGTCCAGCGGCCATTGCGGCGCTGCTGCGTGAGCGCGGTTTCGGGCCGAGTCGCCTGACCGTGCTGGAACATCTGGGCGGCAACGCCGAACGACGCATCGAGGGCGCTGCCAACGACTGGAGCGACCCGACGATCGCCGATCTGAACCTGATCGCCATCGAATGCATCGCTGAACCCAACACACCGCGCCTGTCGCGCCTGGCCGGCCTGCCGGATTCGGCCTTCCAGCACGACGGCCAACTGACTAAACGCGACGTGCGCGCCATCACCCTTGCGCGCCTAGCCCCGGTCCCCGGCGAACTGCTGTGGGACGTCGGCGCCGGCAGCGGTTCGATCGGCATCGAATGGATGCGCGCTCACCCGAGTTGCCGAGCGCTGGCCATCGAAGCGGATGAGGGACGGCAGGCGTTGATCGAACACAACCGCGATGCCCTGGGCGTTCCCGGCCTGCAATTGATTCGCGGCAGTGCGCCGCAAGCCCTGAGCGGACTCGAACGCCCGGACGCGATTTTCATCGGCGGTGGCGTTACCCGTGAGGGCGTGCTCGATACCTGCTGGGCGCAACTCAAACCCGGCGGCCGGTTGATCGCCAACGCTGTGACACTGCAAAGCGAAGTGACCTTGATGGCCTGGCGTGAACGGCATGGCGGTGAGCTGACCCGCATTCACGTCGCCCAGGCGCAACCGCTGGGCGAGTTCGATACCTGGCGTCAGGCGCTGCCGATTACCTTGCTGGACGTGACGAAACCCCTCGATGCGTGACGAAACCGCCGAACAACCCGCCCCGCTGCGCAGCGGCCTGACCACCGGCAGCTGCGCCACCGCCACCAGCCTCGCAGCTGCCCGCTTGCTGCTCGGCGGCGTGGAAGCGGACGCCGTCGAGATCATTCTGCCCAAAGGCAAACGGGTGCAAATGCGCCTGGAATTCTGTCGGCTGACGGACGACGGCGCCGAAGCCGGAACGATCAAGGACGCCGGCGACGACCCCGACGTGACCCACGGCGCCCTGCTGTTTTCCCAGGTGCGCCTGCACAGCGAACCGGGCATCCGCTTCAGCGCCGGCCGTGGTGTCGGCACCGTCACCCGACCAGGGCTAGTGCTGAACGTCGGTGAACCGGCGATCAACCCGGTGCCGCGCAAGATGATCACCGACCACCTGACGTTGCTGGCCGAGGAGCTGGATTACCAGGGCGGCTTCGAGGTCACGGTGAACGTCGAGGACGGCGAAGCCCTGGCGCTGAAAACCATGAACCCGCGGCTGGGAATTCTCGGCGGCTTGTCGATCCTCGGCACCAGCGGCATCGTCCGGCCGTTCTCCTGCGCGGCCTATATCGCCTCGATCCACCAAGGCATCGACGTCGCCAAAACCAACGGCTACCTGCACATCGCCGCGTGCACCGGCAACGCCAGCGAAGACACCATGCGCCGGGTCTACGACTTGCCGGAAATCGCCCTGATCGAAATGGGCGACTTCGTCGGCGCGGTGCTCAAGCACTTGCGCAAAGTGCCTGTGGATAAACTCAGCCTGTGCGGCGGCTTCGGCAAGATCAGCAAACTGGCGGCCGGGCACATGGATTTGCACAGTCGGCATTCAAGCATCGACCTGCCGCAACTGGCCGAATGGGCCGCAGCGGTCGGTGCCGATACGGCGTTGCAACAGGCGATCCGCGACGCCAATACCAGTCAGCAAGCCTTGGCCATGGCCAGCACCGCCGGGATCGCCCTCGGCGACGCGGTGTGTCAGCACGCCCTCGACTTTGCCCGCAGCGTGGTGCCGGCGCAGGTTCAGGTCGAAGTGTTCGCCATCGATCGCCAGGGCGGGATTGTCGGCCATGCGGGAGTTTTTCAATGAAGCGCGTGTTGTTGCTCGGCGGTGTCACTGAAGCATTGGCCATCGCCCGAACCCTGGGGCCGGAGCACATCTACAGCCTGGCTGGCGTCGGTCGGGTGCCGACCGATCTGAACTGTCAGGTCCGCGTTGGTGGCTATGGCGGCGCCGAAGGTCTGGCGCAGTTCATCCGTGACGAAGGCATTGACCTGCTGCTGGATGCGACCCACCCCTACGCGGCTCGCATCAGCCACAACGCCGCCACCGCCGCGAAGTTGAGCGGCATTGCCTGCTGGGCCTTGCGCCGTCCGGCCTGGCAGCCACACGCCTGCGACGACTGGCGCGAAGTCAGCGACTGGGCCGAGCTGATCGAAGCGCTGAAAACCTTTCGCCGACCGCTGTTCACCCTCGGTCGCGAACCATTGCAGCACCTGCACGAAATCCCGCCTGAGCAATTCTGGACGTTGCGTGCACTGGACGTTTATCCGGGCAACGAGCGCTGCGAAGTGATCGGCGCGCGTGGGCCGTTTCTGATCGAGGACGAACGCGCGTTGTTCGAGCGGCGGCGGATCGACGTGCTGATCAGCAAGAACAGCGGCAGCACCGCCACCGAGCCGAAGCTGGAAGTGGCGCGGGAACGTGGGGTGCCGGTGCTGGTGTTGAAGCGGCCGGTGTTGCCGGGGGTTGAGCGGGAGTTTGGGTCTGTGACTGAGGTTTTAGCGGCCCTCACACAAAACCTGTAGCAGCTGGCGAAGCCTGCGTTCGGCAGCTGCTACAGAAAATGTGCAACCCCCTACATATCCATCGGACCTAACGCACAACATCATCCAAATCGGCTGACTTGTGGGCTCACAACCCAACTCCTATATTTCGAGCCCCACCCATGTAGCGGGGAATGCCGGATGACTGAAAAATTCACTCGTTTCGATATCACTGAGTTTCTCCTGACGTCTGCCGATATGTGGCACTACATCAAGGCCTGCGAAGAGGAAGACCCGGGCGATGGAAGTTTCAATCGTGTGGCGCTCAGGGACGTCAAACACACAATCCGGGCAAGAATCCAAAGCGACCCTCAATTCGCTCAGGCATTAAGAATCGAAGTCGCTACACTCTTTCAAAACGGCGAGGCTGAGCTTGCACGCCGGCTGCTCGACATGCTGACTGACGCGCTGCGACACCACACCGCACGC
Organism: Pseudomonas sp. B21-019; assembly: GCF_024749225.1. NCBI lineage: Bacteria > Pseudomonadati > Pseudomonadota > Gammaproteobacteria > Pseudomonadales > Pseudomonadaceae > Pseudomonas > Pseudomonas sp. B21-019. The sequence goes on along the minus strand of NZ_CP087193.1, from coordinate 675,839 downwards.
GGTCTTTTTACTTATCGCCCCTGATCAGGCTAAATAACCGCGCCTGATCGCCCACTCAAACGGATCTGTCCCATGTCCCGACAACGGCTCGCATTTGCCTGGATCGCCTGCTTTGCAGTGCTGTTCAACATGCTCGCCATGCCGATGTCCGGAGCGATGGCGCAAACGGCGAAATCGCCGGCCGAACAGTTGCTGTGGGGCAGTTTCTGCTCTTCCAGCGGCACGAAGCTGGTGGCGATTTCCCTGGGCGACATCGAGCAGAAAGCCCCGCAGAACGACGATCATTCCAACATGCAGCATTGCTGGTGTTGCTCGGGCTCCGCGCCGTTGGTGGCGTTGCCGGGGCATTCGCCGCAGTTGTATTTCGCGCGTTTCGACGCCAATCGAAGCGTGCCGCCCGCCACGCTCGACACACCGACACCGCGCCAGCAATGGCCGAGTCTCAATCCCCGCGCGTCCCCTCTGGTGTGATTCCTTCTCGCAATTGACCTGCGTTTTGAATCGTTCTGGAGAACTGCCATGTTGAACAAACTCATCGTCCTGGCTGTGTTGCTGCTGCCTGCCTGTTTTGCCAATGCCCACGAATACAAGGTTGGCGAACTTGAGATCGCCCATCCGTGGTCGCAGGAGTTGCCGCCCAACGCGCCCACCGTCGCGGCGTATTTCGTGATTCACAACAGCGGCAAAACCGCTGATCGGCTGCTTAGCGTCGGATCGCCAATATCCGGCAAGGCCGAGTTGCACGAACATGTGATGCAAAACGATCTGATGAAAATGCAGCAAGTGCCCAGCGTCGAGATTCCGGCTGGCGGCGATGTCACCTTCGCCCCGATGGCATACCACGTGATGCTGCTGGAGCTCAGAGACCGCAGCCTGTTGAGCGACGGCAAGCGCTTCCCGCTGACCCTGCACTTCGAGAAGTCCGGTGATGTAACGGTCGAGGTCTCGGTGCAGAAAAAGGCACCGGACAGCATGCAAGAGCACATGCACGCCCAGTAATCGCCCCCGTTGAAAACGCCTATGCGCCCGCATAACGCCAGGTCATCCGCGCACCGCCGTCAGCCAATGAGCCTGACCCGCGGCAGCTGGATCAGCCTGTTCGCCATGCTGATGATCTTTATCGGCCCGCTGATTTCTCAGTCGATGCCGATGGATTCGCGCGCGCCTGCGTCTACAAACATGGCTGCAAGCATGTCCATGAACATGTCGATGGGCATGAGCATGGACATGTCGGCAATGGAGCACGCCGACCACGACGCACAACCCACCGCCGAACACTGCCGGCCGGCAGCCGAGCATCACGCGCTGTGGGAAAAATGCGGCTATTGCAGTCTGCTGTTCAATTGCCCGGCGCTCACCGGTGGCGCTTCATTCACCGCGTTCGACACCCCGCCCGCCACCACCTTCACCACACCCGCCACCCGCCTGGGCCATGCCCGGCAAACCTTCTTCCCCGGCGCCCGCACCCGCGCCCCGCCCATCGTCGCGTAAACACCCACCTCTGATCTCACACGGTTTAGAAGACAGCCGCAGGCTGCCGGCCGTGTCGTTTACGACTGTTCGATGGAAATTGTCATGTCCAGGTTTTCTGCTGACACACGTTTGGGCGCTGCCCAGGCTTTTTTTGCCCTGAACCCATCCCGCGTTCGCTTCAGGCAGGCCACCGCCGCCCTTTGCGGCTTGTTGCTGACGCCAATGGTGCTGGCCGATGAACACGCCGGCCACACCGAAGAACTGAGCCCGACGGTAATCACTGCCATCGCGCCGAGTTCGCCGCTGACTGTCGTCACCAACCCCAAGGACCCGCGCCAACCAGTGCCGGCCAGCGATGGTGGTGATTATCTGAAGACCATCCCCGGCTTCGCGCTGGTGCGCAACGGCGGCACCAATGGCGACCCGGTGCTGCGCGGCATGTTCGGCTCGCGTCTGAATATCCTCACCAACGGCAGCATGATGCTCGGCGCCTGCCCGGGCCGGATGGACGCGCCGACCTCGTACATTTCACCGGAAACCTACGACAAACTCACCGTGATCAAAGGCCCGCAAACCGTGCTCTGGGGCCCCGGCGCATCGGCCGGCACCATCCTGTTCGACCGGGAGCCGGAAAGCTTCGGCGAACTCGGCACCCGGGTGAATGCCAGCGTATTGGCCGGCTCCAACGGCCGCTTCGACAAAGTGCTGGACGCCGCCGCTGGCGGGTCGCTGGGTTACGTGCGCGTGATCGGCAACACCGCGCATTCCGATGACTACAAGGACGGCAACAACGACACCGTGCCCTCGCGCTACGACAAGTGGAACGGCGATGTTGCTGTCGGCTGGACGCCGAACGCCGACACCCTGCTGGAATTGACTGCCGGCAAGGGCGACGGCGAAGCCCGTTACGCCGGGCGCGGCATGGACGGTTCACAGTTCTTGCGCGAAAGCCTCGGCCTGCGCTTCGAGCAGTCGAACATCGGTGAAGTGCTGGATAAGGTCGAGGCGCAGGTCTACTACAACTACGCCGACCACGTCATGGACAACTACACCCTGCGCACGCCGTCCGGCACCGGGATGATGGCCGGCCCCATGGCTTCCAACGTCGACCGCCGAACCCTCGGTGCGCGGATCAAAGCCACCTGGCGCTGGGCCGATGTGCAGCTGATCAGTGGCCTGGATGCGCAGACCAACGAACACCGCCAACGCAGCGCCATGGGCGTCGACACTTACAAGGATGTGCCCCGCAACAAGGACGCCGACTTCCACAATTACGGCGTGTTCAGCGAACTGACCTGGTACGCCGCCGACCGTGATCGACTGATCACCGGCGCACGACTGGACCGTGCTTCGGCCAAGGATTATCGGCAGACCATCGGCTCCGGGATGATGGCCCGCCCCAACCCGACCGCCGACGACACCCGCGCCGACACCCTGCCCAGCGGTTTCGTGCGTTACGAGCATGACCTGGCCGACAGCCCGACCACGCTGTATGCGGGCCTCGGTCATGCCCAGCGTTTCCCGGATTACTGGGAGCTGTTTTCGCCCAAGTCCGGTCCTGCCGGTTCGGTAAATGCGTTCGACTCGATCAAGCCGGAGAAAACCACCCAGCTCGACTTCGGCCTGCAATACAAGACCGCAGACCTCGAAGCCTGGGCCTCGGGTTACGTCGGGCAGGTGCGTGACTACATCCTGTTCAACTACACGCCGGGGATGATGGGCATGACCTCGCAAGCCGAGAACATCGACGCGCGAATCATGGGCGGCGAACTCGGTGCAGCCTACAAACTGACGGCCAACTGGAAAGCCGACGCGACCCTGGCCTATGCCTGGGGCAAGAACAGCAGCGACGGCACTGCCCTGCCGCAAATGCCACCGCTGGATGCACGTTTCGGCCTGACCTACAGCGAAGACAACTGGAGCGCCGGCGCCTTGTGGCGGGTGGTCGCGGCGCAAAACCGCATCGACCGGAACAAGGGCAACGTGGTCGGCAAAGACTTCGACAAAAGCTCGGGGTTCGGCGTGTTCTCGCTCAACGGCGCGTACCGGATCAACAAGAACTGGAAGGTCAGCAGCGGCGTCGACAACTTGTTCGGCAAGGCCTACGCCGAACACCTGAACCTGGCCGGCAACGCCGGTTTCGGCTTCCCGGCCAATGATCCGCAAGCCATCAACGAACCGGGGCGCACGCTCTGGACCAAGGTGGACATGAGTTTCTAACAAGAAAAATCAAAAGATCGCAGCCTCCGGCAGCTCCTACGGGATGTGTGTACACCCGCAATTGCGGCGGTATCCTCGGCCCGTGTAGGAGCTGCCGAAGGCTGCGATCTTTTAACAAAAACAATTGAATCGCCACGCGGAGCACACCCGATGAAACAACCCAAACCGAATTTCTACAACCTGGCCTGGCGTTGGCATTTCTACGCCGGCCTGTTCGTCGCGCCGTTCATGGTGATGCTGGCCCTGACCGGCATCGTCTACCTGTTCAAACCGCAACTCGATCCATTGATGTACGGCAGCCTGATGAACATCCCGGCAGGTCATCACACCGTGGCCGCCGACGACCTGCTCAAACGGGTGAAAGAGGCGTATCCACAAGCCCGAATCAAACAATACCTGCCGCCGGTCAACGCCGAACGCAGCGCGCAATTTGTGGTGATCAATGAAGGTCATGAACTGAACGTATTCATCGATCCGTACCACGGCGACATCCTCGGCGAGCAGGACGCGAAGAACAATCTGCAGGCGCTCGCACGCTCGATTCACGGCGAGTTGATGATCGGCACCGTCGGTGATCGACTGGTGGAACTGGCCGCCGGTTGGGGCGTGGTGTTGGTGGTCTCCGGGGTGTTTTTGTGGTGGCCACGCGGTCAGTACGCCGGCGTGCTGTGGCCGCGCCTCAGTCGTCGCGGACGTGTGCTGTGGCGTGACTTGCACGCAGTGACTGGCTTCTGGGGCGCGGCGTTTTTGCTGGTGATGCTGCTCAGCGGCATGACCTGGACCGGCTTCTGGGGCAAGCAATACGCCGACCTCTGGAACCGCTTTCCGGTCGCCATGTGGAATGACGTGCCCAAGTCCGACGTCGAGGCCCGCAGCCTCAACAGCGCCACGCGCCAGACCGTGCCGTGGGCCATGGAAAATACGCCGATGCCAATGTCCGGCGACCACGCCGAACACATGGCTCACGCCAACACCCAGACCGGCCCGGCAGCGCCGACCATCAGCCTGCAAGACGTGCAAAACATCGCCGTGCAGCGCAAGGTCGAGCCCGGCTACAGCATCACCTTCCCCACCACCGCCACCGGCGTGTTCACCATCGCGGTGTTCGCCGATGACCCGCGCAACGACGCCACCCTGCATGTCGACCAATACACCGGCGACGTCCTCGCCGACGTGCGCTGGCAGCATTACAGCAACGTCGCCCGCGCCACGGAGGTCGGCGTGATGCTGCACGAAGGCAAGATGTTCGGCCCGTTCAATCAGATCATCGTGCTGCTGATCTGCCTGATGATTTTGCTCAGCGCCGTCAGCGGCGTGGTGATCTGGTGGAAGCGTCGGCCACAGGGCAAGTTCGGTGTGCCACCGTTGCGTCACGACCTGCCGAAATGGAAAACCGCAATGGTCATCATGTTCGCCCTGGCGGTAATGTTTCCGTTGGTGGGGGCTTCGCTGGTTGTCGTGTGGCTATTGGATTGGGGGCTGCTGTCACGCCTGGGCCGGCAAATTGAATCCACCTCACCTTCATCATGAAACAGGCGAGATACGCGTACGCGTAAAGCCAATACAATGCGGGGCCGCCAAGCTTTTGTGGCGAGGGAGCTTGCTCCCGCTGGGTTGCGCAGCGACCCCAAACCTGACGCCGCGGTTTCTGAGGGGATACCGCGTTGTAGGGTTTTACGACTGCTGCGCAGCCGAGCGGGAGCAAGCTCCCTCGCCACAGGTGTGTGCTGGTTTGAACGATCATCAGGAATGAAATGACTTCGCTGAACATCACCAACCTCGCCTGGACACCCCTGGGCCACGGCCACTGCCATCACCAGTTCCAGCTGCGTGACGCCTCCTTGCACGTGGCTGCCGGTGAGTTCGTCGGGTTGATCGGCCCCAACGGCAGCGGTAAAACCAGCCTGCTGCGGTGTGCTTATCGCTTCAGTAAACCGGAAAGCGGCGACGTAAAACTCGACCATCACAACGTCTGGAAGCAATCCTCACGCTGGTGCGCGCAACGCATCGCGGTGGTGTTGCAGGAATTTCCCGACGCCTTCGGTCTGACCGTCGATGAAGTGGTCGCCATGGGCCGCACACCGCACAAAGGTCTGTTCGATGGCGACACTCTCGAAGACCGGAAGCTCGCAACCCAAGCCCTCGAATCGGTCGGCCTCAAGGGCTTCGAAGACCACGCCTTCGCCACCCTGTCCGGCGGTGAAAAGCAGCGCGTGATCCTCGCCCGCGCCCTGGCCCAGCAACCGCAATTGCTGATCCTCGATGAGCCGACCAACCACCTCGACCCGCGCTATCAACTGGAACTGCTGCAGCTGGTCAAACGCCTGCAGATCGGCACGCTGGCGAGCATCCACGACCTCAATCTGGCGGCGGCCTTCTGCGATCGGCTCTACGTGATCCATCACGGTCGCATCGTCGCCAGTGGCACCCCCAAAGAAGTCCTGACCACACACCTTTTGCACAACGTGTTCGGCGTCGACGCTCTGATCGATGACCATCCCTTGCACGGCTACCCACGAATCACCTGGATAACCCAACCATGACTTTGCGTTCCCTGCTTTGCGTCGCGTTGTTGCTGGGCAGTGCCCATGCCTTCGCCGAGGCCACGAAATACCCGCTGACGGTTCAGAGTTGCAACCGTGCAGTCACCTTCAAGCAAGCGCCGAAACACGCGGTCAGCCACGACATCAACATGACCCAGATGATGCTCGCCCTCGGTCTCAAACCCAGGATGGCCGGCTACAGCGGCGTGACCGGATGGAAATCGGTGACACCCGAAATGCAGACCATCCTCGACGGTTTGCCGGAGCTGGCGGCCAAGTACCCGTCGGTGGAAACCCTGCTCAACGCCAACGTCGATTTCTTCTTCGCCGGTTGGGACTACGGCATGCGCGTCGGTGGTGACCTCACGCCGCAAACCCTGCAACCACTGGGCATCAACGTCTACGAGCTCACCGAGTCCTGCGCGTTCGTGATGAAGCGTCCACCGGCCAGCCTGGAAGACACCTACAACGACCTGCGCAACCTCGGCAAAATCTTCGACGTGCAGGATCGCGCCAATGCCGTGATCGCCCAGATGCAGGCGCAAGTCGCCGAGGTGCGCAAGGACCTGCCGACGGACAAGCCTCGGGTGTTTCTCTACGACAGCGGTGAAGACCGGGCCATGACTTCCGGGCGCCTCGGCATGCCGCAAGCGCTGATCGATGCTGCCGGCGGACGCAACATTCTCGATGACGTAGAGGCGAGCTGGACCCGGGTCAACTGGGAGAACGTGGTCGAGCGCAATCCGCAGGTGATCGTGATCGTCGATTACGGCGAAGTCACCGCCGAGCAGAAGGAGCAGTTTTTGCTGAACAACCAGGCCCTGCAATCGGTGGACGCGATCAAGAACCAGCGCTTCATCGTCATTCCTTACGTGCAGGCCACCCCGGGGATCGACAACGTGCTGGCGGTCAAAACCCTGGCCAAGGGTTTCCACGGCGAATGATTGACCGTCGCTATGCCTTGTTGCTGATCGGCCTCGGCGTGCTGTTGCTGATGTCGTGTGTGGTGTCGCTGGGCTTCGGCCCGGCGCGGGTGCCGGTGGACGTGGTGTGGCGGATTCTGCTGCACAAGGCCTTCGGTCTTGGCGAGCAGAACTGGACGGCCGGACAGGAACACATCGTCTGGCTGATCCGCGTGCCGCGCATGTTGCTCGGCGCGCTGGTGGGCGCCGGCCTGGCGCTGATCGGTGCGGTGCTGCAAGCGGTGACGCGCAATCCGCTGGCCGATCCGCACTTGTTGGGCGTGACCTCCGGCGCGACCCTCGGCGCAGTGATCGTGGTGTTGCATGTCGGTGAAATCGTCGGCCTGCTGACCTTGCCCATCGCAGCGTTTATCGGCGCATTGTTGAGCATGTTGACTGTGCTGATGATCGCCAATCGCAATGGGCGGCTGGACAGTGATCGGCTGCTGCTGTGCGGTGTCGCGGTGTCGTTCGTGATGATGGCGATCGCCAACCTGCTGCTGTTTCTGGGCGACCATCGCGCCAGTTCGGCGGTGATGTTCTGGATGCTCGGCGGCCTAGGGCTGGCGCGTTGGGAATTGCTCGCCGTGCCCGCCGCGAGTGTGTTGCTCGGGTTGGTGTTGCTGCTGGGCATGGCCCGGCCGTTGAATGCGTTGATGGCCGGTGAACAGACCGCCGTGACCCTGGGCCTCAATGCCCGCACTGTGCGGCTGCGGGTGTTTTTGATTGCCTCGCTGATGACCGGGGTGCTGGTGTCCATCAGCGGCTCGATTGGTTTTGTCGGGCTGATGGTGCCGCACATTGCCCGGCGATTGGTGGGTGCCGAGCATCGGCGGTTGCTGCCGGTGTGCGTGTTGTTGGGCAGCCTGTTCCTCGTCTGGGTCGACGTGGCCGCACGCACCCTGATCGCCCCGGAAGACCTGCCCATCGGCGTCGCCACCGCTGCGATTGGCGGGCTGTTCTTCATCGGCCTGATGCGCCGGCGCTGACCTCTCCGGAGGTGCGCAGTCCCCTGTAGGAGCTGCCGAGTGAAACGAGGCTGCGATCTTTTGATCTTAAAAAATCAAGATCAAAAGATCGCAGCCTTCGGCAGCTCCTACAAGGGATTGCAATTCTGCGTTTGTTTTTGTGTGTTTATGTGAATACCAAAATACCAGACCTTTCCCACGCATCTTTCAGGTTGTCCGTCGGAAGCGGGCTCTCTAGTCTTTGGCTGTCGCTGACAACTCAGCGATCGGGTGTGAGAAGCCCGGCAACTTATGGTCATCCAGTGTCTGTACACGCATAATCGCCGCCAGCTTATTAGCTGCCTGCAAATGTGTTATGGCGGCTGTGTGCGGGCGGACTTCGGTCCGGCCGGGTGTCCATAACCGGTCTTCTCACCTCGCACATAGCTGCCACCTCTTCCCTTGTGAGAAGCGGCAAGTGGAGGCTCCAACGCTGGAGAAATTTTTCAATGGACAAATTAATTCCTGACCCACCCTTCAACACCACCACCCCCAACGCCGAAGCCTCGCGCAACGAAGAATTACTCAAGGATCGCGAAGCCATAAAACGCGCCCTCGACTATTACCTCGATCCCCCGGCGCCCTACACCGAAAAACCCCGCCGCCCCAGCACCATGTTCTTGGTCGCCCCGAATATGGACACCGAAAGCCTCCTGGCCCACGCCTACGAATCGTTAGCCACGGCGAGTGTCCTGGCCAGCGATTTCGCTAACTCCCTGACCGGCCCGCAGCGCTACACGGCGCTGGCGATTCAACAGAGCATCATGCTGGCGGAACTGGCGGTGAACCGGGCGCTGGATAACGTCGACCCGGCGTAGTCCCCCTGCTCGCGATGGAGGCAGCACCTTCAGCATCATTGGTGACTGACACATCGCATTCGCGAGCAGGCTCGCTCCCGGTGAGCCCCTGCGAAAGCTTAGTGAGCGATCGCAGGGGGTGGCGGGGGTAGCCATTTCATTGTTGGTTCATCGACCCTTAGAATGCACGCCTGACTATTCTCAGGATGAGCCTCATGTTGAAAACTGTTTTCCTGTCGCTGCTTGTGTTCGGCTCCAGCTCGGTGCTGGCCGATACCAAGGTCGATGTCTCAAAGATTTACGGCAACATCCAGTTCGTCGACTCTTACCCAGACTACAAGGTCAAGATTGACAACGGCTGGCCCGATCTGAAAGTAAAAAAAGTCGATAGCTACCCCGACTCTGTCGGCAAATGGAAAATTGTCGATAGCTACCCCGATTACAAGATTCAAATCGTTGACTCCTACCCTGACTTCACCATCAAGTATGTGGACTCCTACCCAGGCGTGAACTGACAAACTTTGCATCACCGCTGCCGTCACGCGGCAGCACCACAATGAAGCACGTCTGCGCACCACGCACCGCCGCTCGTCCTCTCCTGGTGCGTTCAATCCCCGCGCAACCGCTCTAACACGACATTTCCGTGCCCGTCCCCGACCGGGCACAGCCCTTGCAAATCAGCCTTCAGTCGTCCGCATCTGCCAACCATAAAAAACTTTAACGTTCATGGAGATCGCACAATGAAGCGTCGCAGTTTGATCAAGGCTTTCACACTCACGGCAAGCATTGCCGCGATGGGCATGACCTGGACTGTCCAGGCCGCCGAGACCATCAAGGTCGGTATTCTGCATTCGTTGTCCGGGACCATGGCGATCTCCGAAACCTCGCTCAAAGACATGGCGTTGATGACCATCGACGAAATCAACGCCAAGGGCGGTGTGAACGGCAAGATGCTCGAACCTGTGGTCGTGGACCCGGCATCGAACTGGCCGCTGTTCGCCGAAAAGGGCCGGCAGTTGCTGACCCAGGACAAAGTGGCGGTGGTGTTCGGTTGCTGGACCTCGGTGTCGCGTAAATCGGTATTGCCGGTGTTCGAAGAGCTCAACGGCCTGCTGTTCTACCCAGTGCAATACGAAGGCGAAGAGATGTCGCCGAACGTGTTCTACACCGGCGCGGCGCCCAACCAACAGGCGATTCCGGCAGTGGAATACCTGATGAGCGAAGAAGGCGGCAGCGCCAAGCGCTACTTCCTGCTCGGCACCGACTACGTCTACCCACGCACCACCAACAAGATCCTGCGCTCGTTCCTGCACTCCAAAGGTGTGGCCGACAAGGACATCGAAGAGGTCTACACCCCGTTCGGCCACAGCGACTATCAAACCATCGTGGCCAGCATCAAAAAGTTCTCCGCCGGTGGCAAGACCGCGGTCATCTCCACCGTCAACGGCGACTCCAACGTGCCGTTCTATAAAGAGCTGGCCAACCAGGGCCTGAAAGCCACCGACGTACCGGTCGTGGCGTTCTCGGTGGGCGAAGAAGAATTGCGCGGCATCGACACCAAACCGCTGGTGGGCAACCTCGCGGCATGGAACTACTTTGAGTCGGTGGAAAACCCGGTGAACAAGAAGTTCGTCGATGACTGGAAAGCCTACGCCAAGAAACACAACCTGCCGGGCGCCGACAAAGCGGTGACCAACGACCCGATGGAAGCCACCTACGTCGGCATCCACATGTGGGCGCAAGCCGCCGAAAAAGCCAAGTCCACCGACGTCGACAAAGTCCGCGAAGCCTTGGCCGGCCAGACTTTCGCCGCACCGTCCGGCTACACCCTGACCATGGACAAGACCAACCATCACCTGCACAAACCAGTGATGATCGGCGAGATTCAGGCCGACGGTCAGTTCAACGTGGTGTGGCAGACCGAAGGGCCGATCCGCGCCCAACCGTGGAGCCCGTTCATCCCGGGCAACGACAAGAAGCCGGAGTATGCGGTGAAGAGCAACTGAGCCACTGGGGCCTGAGCATGGAGCTCAGGCCCGACACAACTCCTGTGTGAGCGGGCTTTGTGGTGAGGGGGCTTGCCCCCGTTGGGCTGCGAAGCGGCCCCAAAAAACGGGACTACTGCGTAGTCCAGCGGGAGCAAGCTCCCTCGCCACAAAATTTGCTCCCACACTTAGTCCGCGCAAGGACACTGACATGCCCATTGCCTTTTACCGCTTGATCCTCGCCATCGCTCTGTTACTGCCGATGGCCGTCCACGCCGGCGACGCCGAAGACTTCGTCGCGGCCAATCCCGTGCAGCAAGCCAAGCTTCTGGAAACCTGGGCCGCGCAGCCCGATCCGGCCCGTATCGAACTGATCAACGCCCTGCAACAAGGCGAACTGACCATCGATGGCCAACCGAAAACCCTGCGCCTGAACAATCGCCTGCGGGGTCTGATCGACACCGCTTTGGCCAGCCACCAATTGCTCGCCGCCGACGCCAAAATCCGTCTGGCCGCCGCGCAGCAATTGCAGAAAAGCGCCAAACCGGCGCAACTGAAATTCCTCGACCAACAGCTGACCAGCGAACAAGACGAAACCGTTCACGCCGCCCTGAGCCTGGCCTTGGCCAATCTGCAACTGGTCGACAGTGACCCCGCCGTGCGCCTCGCCGCCGTGCGTTTGCTCGGCGAAACCGGCGACCCGCTGGCCCGCACCCGCCTCGAAGGCTTGCTCGAACCCGGCGTCGAAGCCGACGCCAGTGTGCACACCGCCGCCGAAACCAGCCTGGCCCAGGTCAAACGCAAACTGCTGATCGGCGAGATGCTCGGCCAGGCCTTCAGTGGCATGTCCCTCGGTTCGATTCTGCTGTTGGCGGCCCTCGGATTGGCGATCACCTTCGGCCTGCTCGGGGTGATCAACATGGCCCACGGCGAGATGCTGATGCTCGGCGCGTACTCGACGTACGTGGTGCAGTTGATGTTCCAGCGCTTCGCCCCACAAGCCATCGAGTTCTATCCGCTGATTGCGCTGCCGGTGGCGTTTTTCGTCACCGCCGCCATCGGCATGGCGCTGGAGCGCACGGTGATTCGTCACCTCTACGGTCGCCCGCTGGAAACGCTGCTCGCGACGTGGGGCATCAGCCTGATGCTGATCCAGTTGGTGCGGCTGGTGTTCGGCGCGCAGAACGTCGAAGTGGCCAACCCGGCGTGGTTGTCGGGCGGGATTCAGGTGCTGCCCAATCTGGTGCTGCCGTACAACCGTATCGTGATCATCGCGTTTGCCTTGTTTGTGGTGGTGCTGACCTGGCTGCTGTTGAACAAGACGCGCCTCGGCTTGAACGTGCGTGCCGTCACCCAAAACCGCAACATGGCCGCCTGCTGCGGCGTGCCCACCGGGCGCGTCGACATGCTCGCCTTCGGTTTAGGCTCGGGCATCGCCGGGCTCGGTGGCGTGGCGCTCAGCCAGATCGGCAACGTCGGCCCGGACCTCGGCCAGAGCTACATCATCGATTCGTTCCTGGTGGTGGTGCTCGGCGGTGTCGGTCAATTGGCCGGTAGCGTGCTGGCCGCATTCGGCTTAGGCATCGCCAACAAGATTCTCGAACCGCAGATCGGTGCGGTGCTGGGCAAGATCCTGATCCTCGCGCTGATCATTCTGTTCATCCAGAAACGTCCGCAAGGCCTCTTCGCACTGAAAGGACGGGTGATCGACTGATGAACCAGCCTCTGCTCGTTACCGCGACAAAAAAAGCCGGCCCCAAAGTCACCATCACTGTTGGCACGGTGATTCTCGTTTTGCTACTGGCGTTGCCATTGCTGTCGTTGTTATCGCCCGATAGCGCGCTTCACGTCTCGGCCTACACGCTGACACTGGTGGGCAAGATTCTTTGCTACGCCATCGTCGCCCTCGCCCTCGATCTGGTCTGGGGTTACGCCGGCCTCCTGTCCCTCGGTCACGGTCTGTTCTTCGCCCTCGGCGGTTATGCCATGGGCATGTACCTGATGCGCCAAGCCTCGGGTGACGGCTTGCCGGCGTTCATGACGTTCCTGTCGTGGACCGAATTGCCGTGGTACTGGACCGGCACCAGCAGCTTCCTCTGGGCCATGTGCCTGGTGGTATTAGCGCCGGGATTGCTGGCGCTGGTGTTCGGTTTCTTCGCCTTCCGCTCGCGGATCAAGGGCGTGTATTTCTCGATCATGACCCAGGCCCTGACCTTCGCCGGGATGCTGCTGTTTTTCCGCAACGAAACCGGGTTTGGCGGCAACAATGGCTTCACCAATTTCCGCAGCATTCTCGGGTTTGGCATCACGGAACCTGGGACTCGCGCGGTGTTGTTTTTCGCCACGGTACTGTTGCTGGTGGCGAGCCTGTTCATCGGCTGGCGGCTGGCGCAAAGCAAGTTCGGCCGGGTGCTGACCGCGTTGCGCGATGCCGAGAACCGCCTGATGTTTTGCGGCTACGACCCGCGCGGCTTCAAGCTGTTTGTCTGGGTGTTGAGTGCGGTGTTGTGTGGCCTGGCGGGGGCGCTGTATGTGCCGCAAGTCGGGATCATCAACCCGAGCGAAATGTCGCCGACCAACTCGATCGAAGCGGCGGTCTGGGTTGCCTTGGGGGGGCGCGGCACGCTGATCGGCCCGCTGCTGGGTGCCGGTGTGGTCAACGGGATGAAGAGCTGGTTCACCGTGGCGTTTCCGGAATACTGGCTGTTCTTCCTCGGCGCGCTGTTCATCGTCGTGACGTTGTATCTGCCTAAGGGTGTGATCGGTCTGCTGAAGAAAAGGGGTGAATCATGAGAATCACAGCGACTGCGGAATTCATGCTCGAACCGGCCTTTTTTCCACCGCAGCCCAACAAGGACGCTGGCAGCAGCCGCGATGCCATCGGCCTCGGCCAACGCGTCGGCCCCGGCCTTAATACGCGCCACGGCACCATACTGACCCTGGAAGACATCAGCGTCAGTTTCGATGGTTTCAAGGCGCTCAATAATCTGAACCTGTACATCGGCGTCGGCGAATTGCGCTGCATCATCGGCCCCAACGGCGCGGGCAAAACCACGCTGATGGACGTGATCACCGGCAAGACCCGCCCCAGTCACGGCAAGGCCTGGTTCGGTGAAACCCTGGACCTGACGCAGATGAGCGAAGTGCAAATCGCCCAGGCCGGTATCGGTCGCAAGTTCCAGAAGCCAACCGTGTTCGAAGCCCTGAGCGTGTTCGAAAACCTGGAGCTGGCGCAGAAAACCGACAAGTCGGTGTGGGCCAGCTTGCGGGCTCGCCTGAGTGGTGAACAAAAAGATCGCATCAGTGAGGTGCTGGAAACCATTCGCCTGACCAGTTCGGTCAATCGCCCGGCAGGGTTGTTGTCTCACGGGCAGAAGCAGTTTCTGGAAATCGGCATGCTGCTGATGCAAGACCCGCAACTGCTGCTGCTCGACGAGCCGGTGGCGGGCATGACCGACGCCGAAACCGAATTCACCGCCGAGCTGTTCAAGCGCCTGGCCGGCAAGCATTCGCTGATGGTGGTGGAACACGACATGGGCTTCGTCGGCTCGATCGCCGACCACGTCACCGTGTTGCACCAGGGCAGCGTGCTGGCCGAAGGGTCGCTGGAGCAGGTGCAGGACAATGAGCGGGTGATCGAGGTGTATCTCGGTCGCTAGCTGCTCCCTGCGTAGGAGCTGTCGAGTGAAACGAGGCTGCGATCTTTTGATCTTTGCATGTCGCGCCCGATGAAGATCAAAAGATCGCAGCCTCGCTCCGCTCGACAGCTCCTACAAGGGTGGGTCAAGGGTGGGGCGGTGCAGGTAAAGCCCGGGATCGGGTGGAACAGAAGGAATCTTGAACATGCTGCAAGTCGACAAGCTGCACCAGTACTACGGCGGTAGCCACATCCTGCGGGGCCTGACGTTTGAGGTGAAGGTCGGCGAAGTCACCTGCCTGCTCGGGCGCAACGGCGTGGGCAAGACCACCTTGCTCAAATGCCTGATGGGTTTGCTGCCGGCCAAGGAGGGCGCGGTGAACTGGGAAGGTAAACCGATCACCACGTTCAAGCCGCACCAACGGGTTCACGCCGGGATCGCCTACGTGCCTCAGGGCCGGGAAATCTTCGGCCGGCTGACCGTGGAAGAAAACCTGCTGATGGGCCTGTCGCGGTTTCCTGGCTCCGAGGCCAAGGAAGTCCCGGCGTTCATCTACGAGCTTTTCCCGGTGCTGCTGCAAATGAAGCAACGGCGTGGCGGTGACTTGTCCGGCGGTCAGCAACAGCAACTGGCGATCGGCAGGGCACTGGCCAGTCGTCCACGGCTGCTGATTCTCGATGAGCCCACCGAAGGCATCCAGCCGTCGGTGATCAAGGAAATCGGCGCAGTGATCAAAAAGCTCGCGGCCCGTGGCGACATGGCGATTTTGCTGGTGGAGCAGTTCTACGATTTCGCCGCCGAGCTGGCCGATCAATACCTGGTGATGTCCCGGGGCGAGATCGTGCAGCAGGGTCGTGGCGAAAATATGGAAGCCGAAGGTGTGCGTGGACTGGTTACGATCTAACCTGCAGCCTTCTGACGATAAATTAGACGATATGAATTTACCTCTCCCCACTGCGCTGTTTACCCCGAGCTGGCATGCCGAGCTGGAGCTGGGCTACGCCCGTTTCGGCACCAGCACCCGCCCGGTGCAGCGCCGTCATCAAGGCCCGCTGCGGGTGCAGAAGCACTTGTATGCCGAAGGCCCCGAGGTCTGTCAGCACATCATCGTCCACCCGCCGGGCGGGATTGCCGGCGGTGATCGGCTGGATATATCGGCCAGCGTCGGTACGCACGCCTGGGCGCAAATCACCAGCCCTGGCGCCGCCAAGTGGTATCGCGCGGCCGGGCCGGCTTATCAGAAACTCGAATTGCGCGTTGGCGCCGGTGCGACGTTGGAGTGGCTGCCACAAGAGACGATTATCTTCAGCGCCGCTCAGGCTGAACTCAGCACGAGCATTGATCTTGAGGGCGATGCCCGGTTGTTCTACTGGGACGTGGTAGCGCTGGGGCGTCCGGCCAGTGGCGAGCGCTTCGACCTCGGGCACTTCCAGGCCCACCTGGATATCCGCCGCGACGGCCAGTTGCTCTGGCACGAACGCCAGCGCATTACCGGGGATGACGGCTTGCTGGACTCGCCGATCGGGCTGGATGGGCAACCGGTGTTTGCGACGTTGCTGGTGACCGGAGAGATTGATAGTGAATTGCTGGAGAAGTGCCGCTCGCTGCCCAATGAGGTGCGCGGGGATCTGACACAGCTGCCAGGGCTTTTGGTCGCCCGATGCCTGGCCAGCGAGGCGCTGTTGGCACGGGGCTGGCTGATTGATTTATGGCGATTGCTCCGGCCGGCGTTGCTCGGCCGCGAAGCCGTTCCGCCCAGAATATGGGCCACCTGAATACGCTCCTACAGAAGACTTTTTAACTGCCGATTATGGATTTCTACGATGGACCTGACCCCACGCGAAAAAGACAAGCTGCTGATCTTCACCGCCGGCCTCGTGGCCGAGCGGCGTTTGGCTCGCGGCGTGAAACTCAATTACCCGGAGGCCATGGCCTACATTTCCGCGGCGCTGCTCGAAGGCGCGCGTGACGGCCAGACCGTGGCCGAGCTGATGCACTACGGCACCACCCTGCTCAGCCGCGAACAAGTGATGGAAGGCATCCCGGAAATGATCCCGGAGATCCAGGTCGAAGCGACGTTTCCCGACGGCACCAAACTGGTCACCGTTCACCAACCGATCGCCTGAGGCCGCGCCATGACTTACCACATCCGCGATGCGCTGCACGCCGATCTGCCGGCGATCCGCGACATCTACAACGATGCCGTGCTCAACACCACGGCGATCTGGAACGAACAAGCCGTAGACCTGGGCAACCGCCAGGCCTGGTTCAGCGCGCGGCAAGCCCAGGGCTATCCGATTCTGGTGATCGTCGACGGCGACGACAACGTACTCGGCTACGCTTCATTCGGTGACTGGCGGCCCTTCGACGGGTTCCGCCACACAGTCGAGCACTCGGTGTACGTGCGCAACGACCAGCGTGGCAATGGCCTCGGCCCGCAACTGATGGCAGCGCTGATCGAGCGCGCCAAAGGCTGCAACAAACACGTGATGGTCGCCGCCATCGAAAGCGGTAACGGCGCCTCGATCCGGCTGCACGATCGGGCCGGTTTTGTCGTCACCGGCCAAATGCCGCAGGTGGGTACCAAGTTCGGCCGCTGGCTGGACCTGACCTTCATGCAACTGATCCTCGACCCCGGCGCAATGCCACCCGGTTCCCACAAGGAGTGATGCCCCATGAACGCCGCCCAACTGCGACGCGTCAACGTTGAAAGCTTTGCGCACTATCGTCAGGGATTGATTGATCTGCTGCTCGACGCCGTCGGCTATGGCGCCAGCGTCGGGTTCATGGCGGATCTGGACGCCACCCAGGCCCGAGCCCATTTCGATGAAGTCCAGGACAATCTGAACAAAGGCAACGTGCTGCTGTGGGTGGTGGTCAAGGACGAACAGGTACAGGCCAGCGTGCAACTGAACCTGTGCCAGAAAGCCAATGGACTGAATCGCGCCGAAGTGCAGAAACTGCTGGTGCGTGAACACGCCCGTCGTCGCGGCCTGGGCCAGCAGTTGATGAATGCCCTTGAGCTTACGGCCCGCCAGCACAAGCGCGGCATGCTCTACCTCGACACCGAGGCCGGCTCCCCCGCCGAAGACTTCTACAAGGCCATGGGTTACACCCGTGCCGGCGAAATTCCGGACTACGCCTGTGACCCGAACGGGCGCTACAAACCGACCGCCCTCTACTACAAGATTCTCCAAGGAGCCCAGTGATGATTCCCGGTGAGTACCAGATCCAGCCCGGCGACATCGAGCTTAACGCGGGCCGACGCACTGTCAGCCTGAAGGTGGCCAACAGCGGCGACCGGCCGATCCAGGTCGGCTCGCATTATCACTTCTTCGAAACCAACGACGCGCTGACCTTCGACCGCGCCGCCAGCCGTGGCATGCGCCTGAACATCCCCGCCGGCACCGCCGTGCGCTTCGAACCGGGGCAGAGCCGCGAGGTCGAGCTGGTGGACTTGGCCGGGTATCGCCGGGTGTTCGGGTTTGCCGGCAGGATCATGGGCGACCTCGATTAAAGATCAAAAGATCGCAGCCTCGCTTCGCTCGACAGCTCCTACAGAAAAACGCGATAGACGGGGGAACACGATCCCCTGTAGGAGCTGTCGAGCGGAGCGAGGCTGCGATAGCGAGCGACGCGAGCGGTCTAAAACCCAATTGAATCCCAAGGCAAGCGCATGAAAATCTCAAGACAAGCCTACGCCGACATGTTCGGCCCCACCGTCGGTGACAAGGTCCGCCTGGCCGACACCGAACTGTGGATCGAAGTGGAACAGGACTTCACCACCTACGGCGAAGAGGTGAAATTCGGCGGCGGCAAAGTCATTCGCGACGGCCAGGGCCAAAGCCAATTATTGGCACGCGATGTCGTCGACACCCTGATCACCAACGCGCTGATCATCGACCACTGGGGCATCGTCAAAGCCGACGTCGGCCTCAAGGACGGACGCATCGCGGCCATCGGCAAGGCCGGCAACCCGGACATCCAGCCCAACGTCACCATCGCGGTCGGCGCCAGCACCGAAGTGATTGCCGGTGAAGGCATGATCCTCACCGCCGGCGGCATCGACACCCACATCCACTTCATCTGCCCGCAGCAGATCGAAGAAGCGCTGATGAGCGGCGTCACCACCATGATCGGTGGCGGCACGGGACCTGCCACCGGCACCAACGCCACCACCTGCACTTCAGGGCCGTGGCACCTGGCGCGCATGCTCCAGGCCGCCGATGCGTTCCCGATGAACATCGGCCTCACCGGCAAGGGCAACGCCAGCCTGCCGGAACCTCTGATCGAGCAGGTCAAGGCCGGCGCCATCGGCCTCAAGCTGCACGAAGACTGGGGCACCACCCCGGCGAGCATCGACAATTGCCTGACCGTGGCTGACCAGTACGATGTGCAGGTGGCGATTCACACCGACACCCTCAACGAGTCCGGCTTCGTCGAAACCACCCTCGCCGCCTTCAAGGGCCGCACCATCCACACCTATCACACCGAAGGTGCCGGTGGAGGACATGCGCCGGACATCATCAAGGCCTGCGGTTTCGCCAACGTGCTGCCGAGCTCGACCAACCCGACCCGGCCGTTCACCCGCAACACCATCGACGAACACCTCGACATGTTGATGGTCTGCCACCACCTGGACCCGAGCATTGCTGAAGACGTGGCTTTCGCCGAAAGCCGCATACGCCGCGAGACGATTGCCGCAGAAGACATCCTGCATGACCTCGGCGCCTTCTCGATGATCAGCTCCGATAGCCAGGCCATGGGTCGCGTCGGCGAAGTCATCACGCGCACCTGGCAGACTGCCGACAAAATGAAAAAACAGCGCGGTCCGCTACCCCTGGACGGTGAAGGCAACGACAACTTCCGCGCCAAACGCTACATCGCCAAGTACACGATCAACCCGGCGATCACCCACGGCATCAGCCATGAAGTGGGCTCGATCGAAGTCGGCAAGTGGGCGGATCTGGTGCTCTGGCGCCCGGCATTTTTCGGGGTAAAGCCGACGTTGATCCTCAAGGGCGGTGCCATTGCGGCCAGCCTGATGGGCGACGCCAACGCGTCTATTCCAACGCCGCAACCGGTGCACTACCGCCCGATGTTCGCCAGTTACGGCGGCTCGTTGCACGCCACCAGCCTGACGTTTATCAGCCAGGCGGCACAGGAAGCCGGTTTGCCTGAAGCCCTGGGCCTGAAGAAGAAAATCGCCGTGGTCAAAGGCTGCCGCGATGTGCAGAAAACCGATTTGATTCACAACGATTATCTGCCGAACATTGACGTTGACCCGCAGACTTATCAGGTCAAGGCCGACGGTGTCTTGCTCTGGTGCGAGCCAGCGGATGTGTTGCCGATGGCTCAGCGTTACTTCCTGTTTTGAGATTCGGTCAGGCATAAACCCGGCGCGAGGGGTGTCATTCTTCGTGCCGGGTTAGCTGTTTCTCAGGTCAATCCGTTGCTGGTGCGTTCATAAAGGCGATGTCCACCCTTTGCAGTTTCGCCCGATCCATCGCCTGTTGGGTCAGGGTTTTAAGCAGCGTTTTCATCTCGATATCGATCAGGTTCAGCTCGGCCGCATAAGCCTCGTCAGTCATGACCTGTCCCGGGGCAATTTGGCTTTCCGGCTTACCCAACTCTGCGGCGAGTACCCTGAGCTCCTGCTTCAGATCGGCCTTTGCCTGCAACGAAAGGTCCGGTTCGGAGGTTCTCTTTTCAAGCGCCATGTAAAACTCCGTCGTTGCATCGATTCGGCGCCTGAAGACCTTGAAGGCGCTTCGATTCGAGCCCTGGAGGTAAGTTTCCCAGAACGGCTGTTCGATGATCGAATCACGCAATAAATCGCCGGCTTCCAGTTCTACGACCCGCCGATACGCACTCTCGATCATCTCGGGAGTCACACCGGTGTGCGTGCGAAATTGCAAATCACGGGACTGCCAGGGCAGGTCCAGTCGCTCCGCCAGATCCGTCATGTAAGCCAGGTGAACCTCGACCTCATCGATGCTTCCCGACACTTGACCTTCAGCATCGACATTTCTGAATTGCTCTCCGTTCGCCAATCGTTCAGCCACCACTTTGTGGGCGATCCGGCTCAACTCGTCCAGCCTTGATTTGCCTCTGGCCAGCTCCACCAACTCGCCTTCCACCAGGCTTGGGTTAGCCAATGCGTAGGCCTCATGGATCAGCACTTCCACGCCCATCGCATTGAACAACTGCGCACCGGCATCCACGCATCGGGCAACCTCGTCGCGGCCCATGACAAACAGATTGCGCCGCAGCTCGCTGTCCCTGGCCATGGCCTCCAACATTCGCCACAGCTTGCTCGTCACATCCGTCCGGAAGGCCTTGTCGTTCTTGAAGTGAACGGATCGGGTCAGTTTCCTGATCTGATTAAAAAAGGGCTCCGAGCCAAACTCATCCTCAACGCTGTTCCATACCTCTTGTCTGGCGACCCATTCGGGTCGCGTCAGGCCTTCCTCCCAATCCAGACTGTCGCGAACGCCACGGGGCGGATACGGGCGATCAGGGTCCATGCCGACAGACTGGATGTACTCTCTGAGCGTCTGCAGAGTGAAACGCGGCAACCATCGCTCATCGCGACTCAATAGTGTGCGAGCCAACAGCTCCGCTTCAACGGAGCCACGCCTGACCATGGGAATATAGGTCAGCTCGTTATGCCGCAAATCCAGGTAAAAGTGGCGATACCGCGGCTGGGAAAACAGCCCGTCAGGCCAGGTTCCAATACTGGTATCGGCAAGGAGCACGGTATGTAATCTGCGCATGCCGCCAATGTCCGGAACCTGCCGCAACGGGTTTCCTTGCAGGTCCAGGGTTTCCAGACGGGAAAGATTCCTCAGACCGGCGATCGACTGCTCATTCAACTCGATTCGATTGTTCCTGAGGCTTAACTCCATCAGCCCACGCGCTCGCCCCACCGCACGGGGAAGCTGTGTGAGCTGGTTGTCGTGCATGTCCAGCGAACACAAACGGGGAAAATGATCGAGAAAAGACACCTGTGCATCGGCAAACCCGGTCCCGGACACATGGAGTCTGGTGACGTGGGCAAAATTGCCTTCCAGGGCCGGCATCGTCTGCAGAAGGCGCCCCAGCGGCATGCCTTCGAGGTTGAGCACATAGCCTCGCGGATTGCCATGCGGATCCAGATCGCGGATCCCGGTTCGCTGCCAGCACTGGCGAATGGCTCTGTACAGCGTGTTTCTGGAGTGCCACTCAGCTCTCCCGGCCGAGCTGTACCTGAAGGCTTCGGTCGGCGAATCCAGCCAGCGCTGGAAATTGGCGTTGAGGCGATTGAATTCGGCTTCAAGTGCACTTGCTCGCTGCTCTGGGTGGCCGCCCTGACCGCCGGCATCCAGATAAGTCTGAGCTTCGGCCTCCGTCCAACCCGGGCGCACACTCCTGACCCGCTCCTGTGGTGTCAGTCGCCCGGTGAGTCGCTGAATGCCTGAAGAAGCTTGCATACCACCGCGCAGCTTCATCGTCTCGGGATCGTAGGTGGGCTTGCGCAAAGGATTTTCCACCAGCATCAGACGTAGCTTGTCACGCGCCAATGGTGCATTTTGAACGGTGCGTTTGAGCATCGCGCCCTGGTTGATCTCATAGCCCAGTGCTCTGCGCTCCGCGTCAGGCAGGGCATGCAATACCGAAGAAAACAGGTCATCGGCTCCGTGCAGATGCTGATCATCGGCATCGCGCGCCTCATACCCTTCGTCCGTGCTGACCAGCACTTTGCGCACCGGCGCGTCTTCAGGGCCAACACTGTCGCGCAGACGGCCAGTCAGCGAATGTTCGCGAATTTCGATGCGCACATCACCCGGCCAGTTCGGCAAGGTTTCCAGGGTGTGTAGTGCCAGCCTCTCTGTGTCCAGTGCATGCAGTGAATCAAGGAAAAGCCCTTCATAGGCACGCGCCAGACGCAACTCCAGCAAAGCGGCTCGCACCTGTTGCCGCAGGTGCAACCCAATGCGCTTGTGCTCGGCAAGCGCCTTCAAGTCAGCGGGTTCAGCTGTGCTCAGCAGTTCCTCGGCCATGCGGGTGGGCAATTGGGCATAGGCGTCCTGAAGCACCAACGCGCCGACATTGCTTGAGCGTGGCAGGCCATTTGCGGGCAGCTTTCCCGTGTCCGCCCATGTTTTGAACCGGTTGATCTCATCGATCAGCAACGCTGGCGGCGCTTCGTTTTCGACATGCAGCCGACGCAATATCGCTTCTTCAACACCACTGGCAATACGGATGTGTTCAAGCATCGCATCATCGAACGCATCGACGATTGTCCCCAAACGTCGCATGAGCTGGGCCTTGGTCCATTCAACGGGACGGTCGAACTCGGCATGCCAGGTACCGGCATTGTTGTGCTCGAGTTTTGGCTTGTAGGCCGTCGGCCGGCCGGGATGCTGGATTCGCGATTGACCCGTCTGCGGATCGTCTTGTACGGCGAAATATTTGCCGTCGCGCGACAGAAACTCCTGACCGTCATGCCGATGCAGGCCTCGCTCGTTAAGCGTTGAATCCGGGGCCAAATCGACCTGACGCTCGTAAGGGCTCAAGTCAGGATTCCACAAACGGGTCTTGCCGTCGTCAAGCACGACCGGCTTCAACTGGTCGATAAACGTCGAAGGCTTGATCGCTGCCGCCGCGCCCGTCGGTAGAACATGCCCTGCCCCCATGATTGCCAGCTGGGCAGCATTGATCAGGACACCGCTCAGCAGTGCCGCCGCTTCATCCTTGTCTCCCTTGCTCCAGTCCTCGATGCCCTCCATGGTTTCGAGCACCATTTGCCCGACCATGATGCCCAGCATGGCTTCTCCCAAACCCGGTACCAGCATCGCGCCGAAGTTGAATACGTTCCAGCCGATACTCGCGTAACTGTTCAGTCGCGCCCAACGGGCGTTGGCATCTTCGTCGTCAGTGGGAACGGCAATGTGTCGCGCATCCGCGATGGCCTTGTCACGCCGCCATCGACCGAGCGCAGACCAAAGCAAACCGTCAATCACGTTGGTGATCGGCTCCGCATCGGGATTCTCCACCGCCGTCTCCCGCCACCACGGCCCCATGTTCAAAGGTTCACGCTGTTGCCAGGTGAAGGTGGTAAAGCGTTCTCTGATGCGAGTGAAAAACCTGCCCTTGTCTTTTTGCGGCACGAACCGGCTGAAGAATTGTTGATAGTCCGAGGAGCGCAGCTGACTCGTCAGCTCCTTCATGAAATCAGTGAAGGAGCCGTACTCTTTCAAGGGATGATCAGGGTCATCGGGCACATAGGCAATCAGGGGGCCCTCAAGCCGACTTTGCTTATAAACATCTTCCCTTCGCAGCATTTCCTCGACAACGCCGCTAGGGCCATTGGCAAAAAATGCCTTGAGTAGTTTGAACTGGTCAAACTCTTGCCCAGGCAAAATTGCCAATCGCTGCGACCACTCCATCATTGCTCGCTGATGTACCGGGACCAGATTGTCGTAAAGTTTTTTTATTTGCGTTGGATCAGCCACGGCACTGAACAGCACAATACCGGTCAACTTCACACCCATCAGTGTCAAGCGATGAGACTGTAAAGGGTGATGCCCCATCAAGACAGTTGCCTGGTTATCCCGCAGTTGCTTTAGTTTTCCGTATGCATAAGAAGTGACATCGCCCTTCAAGTACGCAATTAATGCCGATTCACTGAACGCGGCCTTTTCGGTCCCGATGAAGTGCTGCTCAAGGGATGCCTTCGCATCAGCCCGGGCCGGGTCCAGCAACCCGGTAATGTGCCGCTGATACTGCGCACCGAGATCCAGCTCTCGACAAAGGCTCGCAAAACTTTCGACGGTCAACGGATGGCGCTTCAGCGCACCTTCGGCATCGGTAACGAAAATGCCGGAGCCGTCGCGAAAGGCGCCTGCACGGGTGTCAGCGTCCTCGAAGTTGTGCAGCGCGGCCTCCATCAGGGTGGACTGCCTGAGCCGGCTGGCTTGGGTATCGATGCCAAAACCCAGCGGGGCTGGAATATAAAGCCGTACTGTAGTTGCCTGGACATCCAGTTCCAGGTTCCGTTTTTCTTTCAGCGCTTGAATGAGCAAGGGTTCAGCGAATGCATTGATGTCCTCTTGTAAATCCCCCAAGACGTCATCGAGGTTGTCTTGCAATCGCCAGCGCTCACTGATGAGTTCCTGGAGATACTGACGGTCGATAGCGCTGGCCTTGACGTACCACTCGGGAAAGTCGGGTGGCTGAATTGCATTTGATACAAGTTTTGATACCGATGCTTTATTTATTAACGCCGGAACTTTGGTTGCAAGATAATTCAGATAAATGTTTTCGCTGACAGCGAAAGCTGGAGAAGCGTCCGAAACAGATCCTTCTGATATTTCATTCATTACGCATGTATCCCTATGCGATCAACAGAACACCAAGCTTATTCAATAGCGGCAAAAACAAAAGCTCAAATAGTTGTTGGAAAACAGCGACAAAACAAACAACACCACTCAACTTGAGAATCTAAAAAATAAATAAATACCACCCGCAAAATTCGCAAGCCTGATCCGCCTTGCCAGCGGTAGTTTTTACCCGCCGGCAAAGGGGCTAAGATGCCAAGAGTTTCCAGTCAGGTACCGGCCATGCGCTTATCCGAATTCATCAGGCAACACGTGGACCGTATCGTCGATGAATGGGAACAGTTCGCCAGAACGATCGCCCCGGCGGCCGAGTACATGGATCAAGCAGCCTTGCGCGACCACGCCAAGGCGATTCTGCTGGCTGCCGCGCGAGACATGTCCACTGCACAGACTGCCAGCGAACAACAGGCCAAAGCCAAGGGCGAAGGCCCTGAGAAGACCCCGAGCCTGGACAAGGCCGGCGCCAGCCATGGCGAGCTGCGCCATACCGTGGGTTTCGACCTGGTGCAGATGACCAGCGAATTTCGCCATTTGCGTGCCTGCGTGATCCGCCTGTGGGTCAACAGCCTGGACGCCCCCGAAATCGCCTATTTCCAGGACATGATCCGTTTCAACGAGGCCATCGACGAAGCCCTGGCCGAATCCACCGAGGCTTATGCCGAGCAGGTCAATCGCTCCCGGGACATCTTTTTGGCAATCCTCGGCCATGACCTGCGCGCACCGCTGCAAGCAGTGAGCATGTCCACGGAAATGCTGCTGCGCAAAGCCGCTCTCGAAGGCGATGCGCTGACGTGCGCAATCCATATCCAGCGTGGCGCGCGGCACATGGCGGTGATGGTCAGCGATTTGCTGGAGCTGGTCCGCAGTCGCCTGGGCAAGCGCCTGCCGATTGAACCGGCGCCCATGGACCTGGCCGAGACGGCGCGCGAAGCGATTGCCCAAGCCTGCGCGGCTCATCCGCAATGCGATCCGACACTGAGCGTCGAAGGTGATACCCAGGGTGTATGGGATGGCCGAAGGCTCGCTCAAATGCTGCAGAACCTGATCGGCAATGCGTTGCAACACGGTTCGAACCACTGCGCGGTCAAACTGACCCTCAGGGGTGAAACGGACAACATTCGCCTCACCGTGCACAACGACGGTACGCCGATTCCACCCGAGGCAATCGGCACCATCTTCGATCCGTTGGTACGCAGTGCCGACGAAGAACTCGGCGCGCCGAGCACCAGCCTTGGTCTGGGATTGTTCATCGTCAAGGAAGTGGTTGATGCCCATCAAGGGACGATCGAGGTCAGTTCCAGCGCCGAGCAGGGCACGCTGTTTAGCGTGGTGTTGCCCAGGAAGGTGTGACGCCTTGGGACCGCTGTGGCGAGGGGGCTTGCCCCCGTTCGGCTGCGCAGCAGTCGTAAAATCGACGCATGCGGTCAGTCTGAAAAACCGCGATGACCGGATTTGGGGTCGCTACGCAACCCAACGGGGTGGTGCGGCGTTCCGACAAGCCCCCTCGCCACAGGTTTAGTGTTTACAGCTATTCGATCACCAAGCGCCCCAACCGCTGCTTGAGCATGCGGTTCTCGGCCCGAAGTTGCTGGACCTCGTCAAGCAGGTCCAGCGCCAGGGCGACGCCTTCCCATTCCAGCTCCAGCTCGCGCCGCAGCTTGGCGGCACGCTTGGCCAAGGTCAGTTCATAGTCGGTGAAACGCCAATCCTTGGGCACAGCCCCCTGCGGTTCGAGGATGCCGTGTTCAACGATCTCGATCACATGCACGTCCGACAATTCGGTCGCCTCGCAGAATTCTGCCAGGTCCAATTGAACGATCACGGGGTCGCTCATGATTGGGCTCCTCCTTATCTCGGAATCAAAAATTCTCTCGCGGATCAAAAGCAGCTTTCTTCGCCAACTCCTCCCACAACGCCTTGACGTCATGGTCGAGTTTTTTCGGCATCACCGCCTTGAGCTGCACGAACAGGTAGCCGCGGTGGCCGGCCTTGTGCAGCAGGCCGTGGCCCTTGGCGCGCATGCGCTGGCCATTCTGGCTGCCGGCCGGCACCTTGAGGTTGATCTTGCCGGTCAGGGTCGGCACCGCGACTTCGGTCCCCAGCGCCAGTTCCCACGGCGCCAGCGGCAAGGTGATGATCAGGTTCTCGCCTTCGACATCGAATTTGGGGTGCGGCGCAAAACGAATGGTCAGGTACAGGTCGCCATTGACCCCGCCACCGATACCCGGCGCGCCCTGGCCCTTGAGGCGAATGCGCTCGCCGTCGGTCACGCCGGCCGGGATCTTCACGTTCAGGCTTTTGCTGGTGTTGCTGACATGCTGGCCGGCAGCGTTGTACTGCGGCACCTGAAAGCTGACCTTCTTCGATTCGGTCGACAGGGTTTCTTCCAGAAAAACCGGTAATTCCATTTCCACGTCTTGCCCTCGACGCCCGGTACTGCGACGCGACTGTCCACCACCACCAAAACCAGGCCCACGGTTGCCGAAGATCGAACTGAAGAAGTCCGAGAAATCGCCCGTGTCCTGACCACCGCCACCGAAACCACCACGACTCTGCCAACCCGGCGGGCCCTGGAACGGCTGGCCATGGTGACCGTATTTGCGCAAGTCGTCGTATTCGGCGCGCTTGTCGGCGCTTTTCAGCGCTTCATAGGCTTCGGACGCGTCCTTGAACTTGGCCTCGGCGTCTTTTTCCTTGCTGACATCGGGGTGGTATTTGCGCGCCAGCTTTCGATAGGCGGCCTTGATCGCCTTATCGTCCGCGGTCGGCTCCACACCGAGAATCTTGTAATAGTCTTTGAAGTCCATCGAGGGAATCACCATCCATTATCGAAATCGCGCCGCTCGGTACAGCATGCTCTGGTTTACAGCGTTTGAATTGATCAATCTCAATTTGTGACCGGGCAGCGCATCAGTAGTTTATCGGCAGCCAGGCGCAGTTCTTGCTGTCGCCCAAGGATTGCCAAACCTATGCAGGGAAGTTTGGGGGTGATGGACCATCTTTCAAGCGCAGATCAATGTGATTTAACAGATAGTCGGCCTTCGAATCTGCGCCGCACTGACATACACTGCGCGGCCGTTTTTTAACCGGAACTTGAAAGACATGAAAAACGCATCTCCAGCCCGTGCCTGTGGTATCGACTTCGGCACGTCCAACTCCACCGTCGGCTGGCTGCGCCCCGGCATGGAAACGCTGATCGCGCTGGAGGACGACAAGATAACCCTGCCCTCGGTGGTCTTCTTCAATATGGAAGAACGCCGCCCGGTGTACGGCCGGCTGGCGCTGCACGAGTACCTGGAAGGTTACGAAGGCCGGCTGATGCGCTCGCTCAAGAGCCTGCTGGGTTCCAAGCTGATCAAGCACGACACCAGCGTCCTCGGCACGGCGATGCCGTTCAAGGACCTGCTCGGGCTGTTCATCGGCCAGTTGAAGAAGCGCGCCGAAACCGCCGCCGGTCGGGAGTTCGAGGAAGTGGTGCTGGGCCGTCCGGTGTTTTTCGTCGATGACGACGAGGTGGCCGACCAGGAAGCCGAGAACACCCTGGTGGACGTGGCCCGCGCCATCGGCTTCAAGGACGTCTCGTTCCAGTACGAGCCGATCGCCGCGGCGTTCGACTACGAGTCGACCATCGAAAAGGAAGAGCTGGTACTGATCGTCGACATCGGCGGCGGTACGTCGGACTTCTCCCTGGTGCGCCTGTCCCCTGAGCGACGCGGGCACGACAACCGTCACGACGACATCCTCGCCACTGGCGGCGTGCACATCGGCGGGACCGATTTCGACAAGCAGCTGAGCCTGCAAGGCCTGATGCCGCTGTTCGGCTACGGCAGCCGCATGAAGAGCGGCGCCTACATGCCCACCAGCCATCACATGAACCTGGCGACCTGGCACACCATCAACTCGGTGTACTCGCAGAAATCGACCCTGGCCCTGGGCAGCATGCGTTACGACATCGAAGACACCGGCGGCATCGATCGCCTGTTCAAGCTGATCGACCAGCGCGCCGGGCACTGGCTGGCGATGGAAGTGGAAGAGACCAAGATCCAGCTGACCCACGCCGACAGCCGTCATGTGCCGCTGGATCGCATCGAGTCCGGTTTGAGTGTGGAACTGACTCGTGCGCTGTTCGAATCAGCCATCGACAATTTGCTGGAGCGGGTGCGCAACAGCGTGACCCAGCTGCTGAACGACGCCAATGTGCGGGTCGATCAGGTGGATACGGTGTTCTTCACTGGCGGTTCGAGCGGGATTCCGGCGCTGCGCAACAGCGTCTCGGCGATGTTGCCGAACGCGCAGCATGTGGAAGGCAACATCTTCGGCAGCATTGGCAGCGGGTTGGCGATCGAGGCGGCCAAGCGTTACGGCCCGATGGATTGACCTGAAACCCAGTGGCGAGGGGGCTTGCCCCCGTTGGACTGCGCAGCAGTCCCTTCTTTTGGAGATAAGGGGGGCCGCTTCGCGACCCAACGGGGGCAAGCCCCCTCGCCACAGTAGATCAACACAGGATCAAACCATCCCCACCTGCTTCAACTCACTCTTCAGGTACGCGTAATAAATCGGCCCCGCCACCACCCCCGGCAGGCCGAACGCGGCTTCGAACACTAGCATCGCCAGCAGCAACTCCCACGACTTGGCACTGATCTGCCCGCCTACGATGCGCGCGTTGAGGAAGTATTCGAGCTTGTGGATAAAGATCAGATACCCCAGTGCCGCCACCGCCACCCAGATCGACAGCGACAAGCCGACGATGGTGATCAACGTGTTCGACATCAGGTTGCCGATCACCGGCAACAAGCCGAGCAGGAAGGTCAGCACGATCAGGGTTTTGGTCAGCGGCAGCTTGATCCCGAACATCGGCAGGACCACCGCGAGGAAAATCCCGGTGAAAAAGGTGTTGAGCAGGGAAATCTTGATCTGCGCGAAGACGATGTTGCGAAACGCCTGGACCAACAGATGCAAGCGGTCGAACAGCGCCGCAGCCAAGGGCTTGCGCTTGGTCAGGTCCGGCACGCGCTGCAAGGCGATGATCGCCCCCAGCACCATGCCGATCAGCAGCGTCACGAACATGTGCGCCGCGTCCTTGCCCACCAGTTGCAAGTCGCTGAGGTGCTTGCTAACCCACTCGCCGATGGCCACACGAAACTCGGCGGCACTGGCCGGCAAATAAGCGTCGATGAACGGCGGCAGCTGCCCGCGTGCGCGGTCGACCACACCCATGAATTTGTCGAGGGAAGCACCGGGGTTTTCCGCCTCGTGCAGCAGGAAACTGATCGCACCGGCAAAGATCAGCGCCAGCACACTGACCACCAAAGTCCCCAGTAACGCCACCGCCAGCCAGCGCGCGCGGCGGCCTTCGATCAGCCGTTGCAATTGCGGCGTGAGCATGTTGACCAGTTCAAACACCAACAACCCGGCCAGCAGGCTGGGCAGCAATCGCAGAGGGATCACCAGCAGCAAACCGCCAAAAATGATGACCCAACTGATGAGCAACAAGACCTGACGCTGAGAAAACGCTGACATACAGCCTCAAAACGAACGACGTAAAAGGATTGGCAGTCTGCCAGCGTTCCGGCGCCGAAGCGAGCGGATGACCCACAAGCGGCGTCGCCCCGAAAAGTTCGCAGCCTGCGGCAGCACCCACAGGCGCGTAGGAACTGCCGCAGGCTCGGGCCGCGTTCGGACGATCTTTTGATTTTTTACTTTTTCTTCAGGCACTCGCTCATGAACGCTTTGCGCGCATCGCCCTTGAGGGCCTTGGTGGCGGCATCGGCGTTGCAGGTTTTCATTTTTTCTTGCTGAGGAGTCAGGGGTTTGGCGACATCGGCGGCCGGCGCGGCTTTGAGGCAGGTGCTCATGAAGGCTTTGCGCTCATCGCCTTTAAGGCTCTTGGCGGTAGCGTCGGCATTGCAAGTGGTCATCTTGTTCTGTTGGGCAGTGGCAGCAAAACCCTGAGAGCAGAGCAGCAGACCGATCATCAACAACGGGGCACGCAACATCTTCATGGAGTTTTCTCCTTGTTACCGCACCGATGGGTACGGCCTCGCTCTGGAGTGTAGACAAAGCCTGTTACACGTTCACCTGCTATCAAGGTGGCTGCGCCGATACTGTTCCGGCGTGCACCCGGCCTGGCGCTGAAACATCGCGATAAACGCCGAGCCAGTGCTGTAACCCATGTCGAAGGCGATTTCCTGAATGCTGCGATGGCTGTCCAGCGCTTCGATCGCCGCCAGAAACCGCAACCGTTGCCGCCATTCACCGAAACTCATGCCCAATTCGCGAACAAACTGCCGGGCCAACGTGCGTTCGCTGACGTGAATCTGCCCGGCCCAATACGCCAACGGCCGGTTATCCCCAGGCTCGGTCTGCAAGGCTTCCAGAATGCCAAGTAACCCGGGGCTGCTGGCGTAGGGCAAATAGCACTCATGCATTGGCGCCTGTTGCAGTTGGTCCACCAGCACTTGAGCCAGACGCTGATCCGCGTCGTGCTCGGGAATTTTCACATCGCGGGCGGCGAAGTCTTTCAGGATCGCCTTGAGGATGTCGCTGATCGCCAGGGTGCAGGCCTGTTGCGGTAGATTGCGGCACAACGTCGGCGCGAGGCAGACCGCGCGATAGTTGATCGGCTGATGGCTATAGAAACTGTGTTCGGTCCCGGGCGGCACCCACACCGCGTATTGCGGCGGTGACATGAAGCGGCTGCCGTCGACATCCATGTGCAACACGCCATGGGCCGCGTACTCCAGCGTGCCCCACGGATGCCGGTGAGGCGCAGCGTATTCGTGGGCGTTGAAGTCGGCATAGCGGAAATACACCGCCGACGGCAGTTCGCTGAAATCCAACAGGTCGATGTGTTTACTGTTCATGCTGTCCGGAATCAGGGGCAGGTTGTCTGGATCGCAGTATAGGCTTGTATCCAGACAGGCGGATAATTGCCCCTCATTAACGTTCTGGCTTTTTCCCGATGCAATACGCTTATCCCCTGCTGGCCATTTTCATTTGGGCTGGCAACACCGTGATCAACAAACTCGCGGTGGGCGCAATCTTCCCCGCCGAAATCGGCTTCTACCGCTGGCTGCTGGCCGGGATTCTGTTCACGCCTTTCATGCTTAAGCCGGTGATCGCCCATTGGCCGGTAATACGTCCAAACCTGGGGAGGATCTTCATCCTCGGCGTACTCGGCATGGCGGTTTATCAGAGCCTGGCCTATTTCGCTGCAACACTGACGTCGGCCACCAACATGGGGATCATTCTGTCGCTGATGCCGTTGATGTCGCTGGCCATGGCGATAGTCAGCCTCGGCCAACGCCTGACCGCCGGAGCCCTGGCCGGTGCGGTATTGTCGTTTGCCGGTGTTCTGGTGGTGGTGTCGTCCGGCAGCCTTGGCGCGTTGCTGGAGCACGGGGTGAACCTGGGCGACGCGATGATGCTGATCGCCACGCTGGCGTATGCGGTTTACAGCACCTTGCTGAAAAAATGGCAACTGCGCTTGCCGCCGCTGGTGTTGCTGTATTTGCAGGTGCTGGTGGCGGTGGTGGTGCTGTTTCCGCTGTTCCTCGCCTCACCGAAAATCGGTCCGACCCTGCATAACATTCCGCTGGTGCTTTACGCCTGTCTGCTGGCCTCGATGCTTGCGCCACTGGCGTGGATGCAGGCCGTGGTGCGCCTGGGCCCGAGCCGGACCACGCTGTTTTTCAACCTGCTGCCGTTGATCACCGCGCTGATTGCGGCGGTGGTGCTGCATGAGCAGTTGGCGTTGTATCACCTGGTGGGTGGGGTGCTGACGTTGGGTGGGGTGATTTTGTCGGAGCGCTGGACCACCACGTTGGGCCGCGCATAACCCTTTGTAACGAGGGAGCTTGCTCCCGCTCGAGCGCAAGGCGGTCGCATTCTGGGGGCTGCTTCGCCGCCCAACGGGAGCAAGCTCCCTCGCCACAGGGGTTAAACGCCTGCCGCCTTCAACCGCGCGGCATGCTCGACAAACAACCGCACCGGCTCCGCCCCTTTGCCCACCAGCCCCAGGGATTGGTTGACGATATCGAAGTGATCCATTGGGTATTGGTCGCCAATCACCGTCCCGAGATGCGAGCTGTAGCGCCCGACCATCCCGTCGCAATGCCCCGCTTCACGCACGAAGGTTCTGGCAAACAACCGGCAACTGCGGTTAGTGCCGTCGAACAGGTTGCACCCGCGATCGGTCTTGCCCGGCTGCAAAGTCCCGGACCAGGAGTAATAGCGCACGCCATTGACCACTTCCGGACCATGCCCACCCCAGGTGTCAGGCAGCCCCTGTGGATAACGCTGATTGAACAGCGCCACGCCGGCCGTGGTCAGCGATTGATGCGAAGCCGGGATATCCACCGGCAGTCGCGGCCCGCGATAACCGGTTTCCAGCAGGCACATCAACGCGCTGATCAGCCACAGTAGAAAGCTGAGCAGTCGGCCCCTGGCGCTGTTGGCCGGATAGTGATCGTGCAGGTAGTCCACCAACTCCGAACCGTGATTGGGCCCGGCCACCGAGGTCACCGACGCCACCTGGTCCGGGCGTTTTGCGGCAGCGTAACGAGCGGTGAGCGAGCCCTGGCTATGGCCGATCAGGTTGACCTTCTCGGCCCCGGTGTCGCGCAAAATTTCCTCGATCCGCGCCAGCAATTGCTCACCGCGCACCTCGGTTGAATTGAGCGGCGAGACCTGCACCGCGATCACAGTCGCCCCGTCCCGGCGTAATGCCGAAATGATCCCGAACCAGTACGGATAGAGCAGCAGACGGATAAACCCGAGCATCCCCGGAACCAGCACCAACGGGTAACGCGTGGCGGAGCCTTGCGACATGGATGAACATCCTTGTGGTCGGTGAGATGAAGCAAGGCTGGATGCAAGGCCTCAGCCAAGCATCGCCACCCAAGATGACAACTCGACGACCAGTCTATGACATCCACCCTACTTCAACCCCACCACGCCCGCCACAATCAGCCCGACCGACACCAGCTTGAGCGCCGTCAGGCTTTCGCCCAGTAGCGCAAAGCCAAGAAACACCGTGCCCAGTGAACCGATAGCGGTCCAGATCGGGTAGGCGATGCTCACCGGCAATTCGCGCATGGCCAGGGTCAGGAAGTAAATCCCGCCCACCGCGGCCACCACGGTGATCACCGAAGGCCAGAGCCGGGTAAAACCTTCGGCGTACTTCATGCCCATGGCGAAGGTGACTTCAAACCCGGCGGCGATCAGCAAGAACAGCCAGGCCATCTAGAACGCCCTGGCCAGCGCCAGCAAGCGCTGTTCGGCCTCGGCCACGGATACCTGGAAGGTGCGCTCGGCCGACTCTTCGCCCTCGGCGGCGACAACCGTGACGTCAGTGATGCCGATGAACCCCAGTGCCGTGCGCAGCAACGGGTCGGCATGGTTCATCGCTTCAAGCTCACCACCCGGCCCGAAACCAAACCCGCCGCGACTGGTAATGATCAACGCCTTCTTGCCCCGCACCAGCGGCTCGTACTGCGCGATGCCGTTGTCCAGGGTGTGATTGAACGTCAGCCCGAGCCGCACAATCTGGTCGATCCAGGCCTTGAGGCCGCTGGGCACGCTGAAGTTGTACATCGGCGTGGAAATCACCAGCAGATCATGGCCGAGCAACTCACCCACCAACTCATCGCTGAGTGCCAGGTCGGCCTGCATCGACAGCGGTCGCGCTTGAGGCTCCGGATGAAAAGCAGCCGCTACGAAGGCTTCGTTGACGGCCGGGATCAACGCCCGGCCGACTTCACGGCGGGTCAATTGCGACTGCGGGTTACGGACCTGCCAGGCTGAAAGAAACACCTCGGCCAACCGCCGCGAATGAGAGCGTTCGCCACGGGGGCTAGCGTGAATGGCAAGAATTGTGCTCATCTGAATCTCCTTGAGGGCTAAACTGAAACGGCTTGTGGCTGCAGCTTGAAGCGCACAGCCGCCTGCCTTCAAATGAGCAAAAATCAGTCTGGATGAATCTATTTCATCCATGGAGTTTTAAATGTTTGCCTCGTTGCCATTGACCGCCCTGCGGGCTTTCGAATCCGCCTCGCGCCTGCTGAGTTTCAAGGCTGCCGCCGAAGAGCTGTCTGTGACGCCTACGGCGGTTTCCCACCAGATCCGCTCCCTGGAAAACTGGCTCGGCGTGCCGCTGTTCGAACGACTGCCCCGGCAGGTGCGCCTCACCGAGTGCGGCGAACGGCTGTTCCGTAGCCTGCATGGCGCCCTGCTGGAGGTGGCGCAAAGCGTCGATACCTTGCGCCCGCAACGCAGCGGCACGAGCCTGACGATCTCCACCACCGCCGCTTTCGCCGCCCTCTGGCTGGTGCCTCGGCTGGGACGGTTTTATGCCCGGCACCCGAACATCAACGTGCGGCTGGACACTCACTGCGAAGTCATCGATTTGCATCAGGACGCCAGTGTCGATCTGGTGCTGCGTTACAGCCAAGACGACTACCCGAACCTGTATGGGTTGTGCCTGTTCGACGAATCCTTCGGGGTTTATGGCTCGCCTGAACAAGTGGCCCTGGCGACCCGTCGGGTACCCACCCTGATCAGCGTGCAGTGGCAAAACTCCAAACTGTATGCCCACGGCTGGGAAGCCTGGTGCGCGCAATCCGGCGAAACCTGGCTGACCGGACAGCCAGCGGTGCGTGAATACGACGAAGAACATTACGCCCTGCAAGCCGCCGTCGCCGGGCAAGGTCTGGTGCTGGCGAGCAATATTCTGGTGTCGGAGAGTGTGGCCAGCGGCTTATTGCTGCCTTACCGGGGTGAGATTCAGGTCGACGGGGCCGGATATAGCGCACTGTGCGTACCAGGGCGCGAACGGCATCCGCCGGTGCGGGCGTTTTTTGTGTGGTTGCAGGAGGAGGCTCGATTGTCTGGCCTATTGCCAAGATCGAAGCCAGCGGCAGCTCCTGCAGGGGAACGCGCTCCAATGTAGCTGCCGCTGGCTGCGATCTTTTGATCTACCGGGTGGGCTTGACCGTCACCGGCGCCTTGCCCGCCTTCATCTGCTCCAGCAACGGCGCACATTGATTCGGCTCGCCAGCGCTCGGCGCGATCAGCGCCAGCAAACCCGCCGCCGGCGCGGCAATCACCCCCAGCGCCACCATCCCGGCCCCGCGCAGCATCAGCGGCACCGCTTTCACCCCCGCATCCGGCTTGATGAACTTGCCCCGCACATACAGTGGCGAACGCAGCGAAATCAAGCGCCAGCCCTTGGATTCCGGGCTGATGGTCAGGTCCAGTTGCTCGGTCGCCATGTTCGCAGTGCCATCGATGTAGACAATCGCGTTCTCGGTATCGAAGACGAACAACTGCGTGGTCGCCAGACCGCTCTTGATGTCGAAATTGGCCGCCGCGCAGTTGATCTTCACTTCCTTGTCGCCAAAGATTTTCCCGACCACATAGTTGCCGACATTGAGCCCGGCCAGCTCCATCAGCTCGCGACTGATGGCGCCATCATTGATCAACATCTTCAAATTGCCGTCGGCAGTGCCCAGCAGCTTGGCCACCGAGTTGCCACGACCGGTAAGGTCGGCGTCGCCATTGAGCTCACCGAAACTGGTTTTCATCCGTTCAATGGACGGGAACAACTGTTTGAGCTTGAACTTGCGCGCGGTCAGTTTGGCCCGGCCTTCCAATGGTTCGGCGCGCCCGTTCAGGCGAATCTGCGCATCCAGATTGCCGCCAGCCACGCCGAAACGCAGGGGCTCGAGGCTGAGCACGCCATCGGTGAGCACCAAATGAGTGTAGAGGTCGTTGAACGGCAGTTTTTCGCTGTGGACGATGCGCTTGCCAGTGAACTCGACGTCAGCGTCCATGTCGCGCCAGCGCTCGGTCTTGAATTCCTCGACCGGCAGTATCTTGTCCGCCGGCTGCTTGCTTTCACCGCCGCGGGCCTTTTGCTTGGCATTGGAGTCGGCGCCGATCAGTGGGGCCAGGTCGGCAAACAACAGTTGATTGGACTCCACCGCCCCGCTGAGCTTGGGCCGCGGTTGGCTCGCGACATAAGCCAGGTTGCCATGGATGTCGCTCTCGCCAATCTTGCCGTTGAAGTCCTCATAGCGGTAAACCGCCCCGCCCGACTCATGCAACTTGGCAGTCAAATGCCCATCCGTGGCGTACGGCGGGGTATCCGGCAGGGGCACGCCGATCAGCGGATAGAGCTTGCCCAGGCTGGCACCGGCCAGTTTCAGGCGCAGATCCAGGGCGCCGAGATTCAATGGATCGGTAAGCGTACCGGCCAGTTCGACGCTGGTGTCGGCAATCTTGATTTGCGCATGAAGCGGGAACGGCTTGGCGGCATCCTGTAAGGCCAGCAGACCGCCGATCTTGCCTTGGCCGGCGAGATTCTGGTCGTGGTATTGGCCTTTGACCTTCAACGCGAACGCGTAATCCTGCGGCGAACCGCCCTTCTCAAGCGCAGCTTTCGCCGCTTTGTCGCCGACGATGTCACTGAACGGAATCGGTTTGCCCAGCGGATCGATAAGCAAGTCGAGGCGGGTTTTCAGGCTCTGGTCGTCGAGCGTGACATGGCCCTTGTCGAAGCCGATGGCACCGATGTCCACCACCCAGTTAGAAGGCTCGGCATTCGGATCCTTGGGGTCGAACTTGAATGTCCAGTTGGCGCGGCCGTCGGCCAGACGCTGCAGGTCGGCATTGGGCTCGGTCAGGTCGATGCGCGGGATCGTCACCCGCTGTGTCAGCAAGGCCAGCGGCGAAATGCGCAGTTCGACGCGTTTGAGGGAGGCCATCTGCGGTTGCTTCGACCAGTCCGGGTTGCCCAGGCTCAGGTCCTCGGCCACCACGTGCGGCCACGGCACCCAGGCCCGCCAGCCGCCTTCGTCGGGCTCGCGCTGCCAGACCACCGCGAGGTTGCCATTGATGGCGAACGGACGATGCAGTTCTTCAGAGACTTTGGCGTTAAGGGGCGGTTTGATCCGGTTCCAATCGAAGAACGCGATGATCAGCACCAGGACGGCCAGCAGCACAACGAGGCTGGCGGAGGTCCAGGCAAGCATTTTACGAGTGCGCGTCATTGCACAGAGCTCCTGAATACGACTGAGCGCCCTGACAGCGACGCACTGATGAAACGTTAGGCCAGAACCGGCCTGCCATGAAATCTAGGACTGGGAAATGGCGCGCAGGTTTAACCGAATAGGGACTTAACACTCAAATAATCGGCCGGAGACACCCTGCTCCCTCATCCGGTGTTACCGCACCCGCACTTTTGCGAGGCGAGAGCGGGTCGAAAATACCCACCTCAGTGCAAAAAAGCTCGCCGGAAACGCCCGTTCTAGAGCGCTGCGGCCGAACAATCAATTCTGTTGATTATTACCATTGCGTTTATGAACTTTTGTATCGACTTATCGAGAGTAGCATTGACCTCGTACCCACTTTATCGCCCTCCCAAGGAGCAACCCATCATGAAACGCGAATTACTGCTTAGCCTGACCCTCTCAATGTTAGCCAGCACCGCTTTTGCTCTGCCGGCTGCCGATCAGGCCACTCCACAAGTCAAAGACAGCCACTCGGTGTTCAGCCAGACCGTTGCCGATGGTGCCAACGGTAACGAGCGCCTGAAAGAAAAAGGCCTGATCACCCAGGATGGCTCGGATCGCACTCCACAGGGCCAAACCCTGGCCGCTGACGGTACTGACCGCACTCCACAAGGCCAAACCCTGGCGGCTGACGGTACCGACCGTACCCCACAAGGCCAAACCCTGGCTGCTGACGGTACCGATCGCACTCCACAAGGCCAAACCCTCGCTGCTGACGGTACTGACCGCACTCCACAAGGCCAAACCCTGGCTGCTGACGGTGCCGACCGTACCCCACAAGGTCAAACCCTGGCCGCTGACGGTACCGATCGCACTCCACAAGGCCAAACCCTTGCTGAAGGTGGTGGTGACCGTGTGATCGAACGCAACAGCGCTGTGAGCTAAGCCCATGGCGGCCTGGAAAAAAAGCCCAATCCCCGGATTGGGCTTTTGACTTTATAGAAGCTGCATTTCCCCCGCGTGATCCCCCGACAGTCCGTTCGACGCCAGCGAAGCCGATTTGCTAGAGTGCGCCGCTGTCCCTGTCCAGAAAACACCCTTGCGATGCTGCCCCGCGCCGAACAGAAACAACAGACCCGCAACGCCCTGATGGACGCTGCCCGCCACCTGATGGAAAGCGGCCGAGGATTCGGCAGCTTGAGCCTGCGCGAAGTGACGCGAACCGCCGGGATCGTGCCCACTGGTTTCTACCGGCACTTCGCCGACATGGACGAATTGGGCCTGGCGCTGGTGTGCGAAGTCGGCCAGACCTTCCGCGAAACCATCCGCCTGGTGCGCCATAACGAGTTCGTCATGGGCGGTATCATCGATGCCTCGGTGCGGATCTTTCTCGACGTGGTCACGGCCAATCGCTCGCAGTTCCTGTTTCTTGCCCGCGAGCAGTACGGTGGCTCGCTACCAGTGCGCCTGGCCATCGGTCGCTTGCGCGAAGGTATCAGCTCAGACCTGGCAGCCGATTTGTCACTGATGCCCAAACTGCAGCATCTGGACATCGCCGGCCTGAGCGTCATGGCCGATCTGATCGTCAAAAGCGTGTTCGCGACCCTGCCGGACATCATCGATCCGCCGGCCGAAGCATTGCCCGAGCACCTGACACCACAGGCGAAAATCACCCAGCAGTTGCGGTTTATCTTTATCGGGCTGAAGCATTGGCAGGGACTCGGCAGTACCGAGTAACCCGTTAGAAAAAGATCGCAGCCTTCGGCAGAAGGCTGCGATTTTTTTGTGCGCTGCAAATTGGTGCGTAAACACCCGTCACGCACCAACTTCAATCAAAGTCCTGCAACATTGTGAGCCTCCCCCGTCGCTCTGACAGGCATTTCCTACCTCCCCCCCGATTGGCAAGCCCCTTGCTCTAGCCTGAACATTGTTCATTGCTGGAAGCCTTCCGATGCTGGTGATTCATCGCAGAATCGACCCTCAACCCGTCTGGGCCGCCGAGTTGCACCTGACCTTCGAAGCCAGGAGCAAAAGTCGCTTGCGCTGTTTCAGTGCCGAGGGTGAGGACGTCGGCTTGTTTCTGGAGCGCGGCCAGCCGCCGTTGTATGACGGCGAATGCCTGCAAGCCGAAGACGGGCGCATCGTTCGCGTCTGCGCTCGCCCCGAACAACTGCTGCACGTCACCTGTGCCAATGCGTTCGAACTGACCCGCGCCGCCTATCACCTGGGCAATCGACACGTGGCCCTGCAAGTCGGCGACGGCTGGTTGCGCCTGCTCGACGATTACGTGCTCAAGGCCATGCTCGAACAGCTTGGCGCCAAGGCCGAGAACATCGAAGCGCAGTTCCAGCCGGAACACGGTGCCTACGGTGGTGGCCATCACCACTCGCGCCACGGTGACGAGGACTTCAACTACCCGCCGAAACTGCACCAGTTCGGCGTGCGTTTATGAACCCGGCCTGGGCGCTGCTGCGCCTGGCCAGCCCGCAGCTGCCGATCGGCGGCTACAGCTATTCCCAGGGCCTGGAAATGGCGGTGGATAACGGCCGGGTCAATGATCCCGACAGCGCGCGACGCTGGATCAGTGATCAGTTGCTGTTGAACCTGGCGCGTTTCGAAGCGCCACTGTTGCTCGCCCATTGCACCGCTGCCGCCGAAGAAAACTGGGGCCTATTGCTGCAACGCTGCGAAGAGCATCGCGCCAGCCGCGAAACCCGCGAGCTGCATCAGGAGAGCCGGCAGATGGGCTATTCGCTGCAGCAACTGCTCAACGGATTGCCGGAACTGGATGCACCAGCCCGTGCCTTTCTCGAGCAACGCCCCGAACCGCACCTGGCTCTCGGCTGGGCGCTGGCGGCTCGCGCCTGGAACATCAGCCCGCAAGATGCGCTGGCCGCCTGGCTCTGGAGCTGGCTCGAAAACCAACTGGCGGTGTTGATGAAAACCCTGCCGTTGGGCCAGCAAGCCGCACAACGCCTGACCAGCGAACTGCTGCCGTTGCTGCAACAGGCGCAGCAAGACGCTACCCGAATCAATCCCGAACACGTTGGCAGCGCCGCTTTCGGCCTGTCCCTGGCGTGCATGGCCCATGAGCGCCAGTACAGCCGTCTGTTCCGTTCCTAGGGCCTTTTAGTTTGGAGAATCACATGAACACACAACCCCTGCGCGTCGGCATCGGCGGCCCGGTCGGCTCCGGCAAAACCGCCTTGACCCTGGCCCTGTGCCTGGCCCTGCGCGAGCGCTACAACCTGGCCGTCGTGACCAATGACATCTATACCCGCGAAGACGCTGACTTTCTGGTGCGCAACGAAGCCTTGGCGCCGGAGCGGATCATCGGCGTGGAAACCGGCGGCTGCCCGCACACGGCGATCCGCGAAGACGCCTCGATCAACCTCGAAGCCGTGGACCAACTGAACCGTCGCTTTCCGGGGCTGGATCTGATCCTGGTGGAGTCCGGCGGCGACAACCTCTCGGCGACCTTCAGCCCGGAACTGTCCGACCTGACCATTTACGTGATCGATGTCTCCGCCGGCGACAAGCTGCCGCGCAAGGGTGGCCCCGGCATCTGTAAATCCGACCTGCTGGTGATCAACAAGATCGACTTGGCGCCGCTGGTAGGCGCCTCTCTGGAAATGATGAACAGCGACACCCAACGCATGCGCAACGGCAAGCCGTTTGTCTTCAGCAACCAGAAAACCGGCCAGGGCCTTGAAGAAATCATCGCCTTCATCGAACGCCAGGGCCTGCTGACTGCGGCCTGATCACACTTATCAACAAGGAAGCTTATCCATGACACTGAAACGCATTCTGGGCGCCATGGCCCTGCTGCTGACCCCAGCCATTGCCTTCGCCCACCCGGGCCATGGCGACAACGGCTTGATCGCCGGCATCAGCCACCCGATCGGCGGCCTCGATCACTTGCTGGCGATGGTTGCCGTGGGGTTGTGGGCGGCGCAGCAGAAAGGCGCTGCGCGCTGGGCCCTGCCGTGCACATTCGTGGGCACCATGTTGATCGGCGGCTTGCTGGGTTTTGAAGGGCTGAACCTGCCGGCGCTGGAGAGCGGGATTGCGGCATCGGTATTGGCGCTGGGCCTGGCGGTGGCGTTGGCAGTGCGTCCGCCGTTGAGCCTGGCGGTGGCGGCGACCGCGTTGTTCGCGCTGTTTCATGGCGTGGCGCATGGTCTGGAATTGCCGGACATGTCCAGTCCCTGGGCGTATGCCGCAGGGTTTGTGGCAGCGACAGCGGCGTTGCATGCCGCGGGTTATGCGGTGGTTCGCGTCTTGCCTCAGGCCGCGGCACCGTTGGTTCGGCTGGCGGGTGCAGCGTCGGCGGCAACCGGTGCCTGGTTGCTGGCGGGTTGATTCCCTAGCGTCTGAACTGGCCCCTTCGCGATCCGGTTTGCCCGCGAAGGCGGCCTGACAGACACCGCATCTCTAAGGCCTGCTAACATGTCGCGCAATTAACCCTGCCGTGACGACGCCAGCCAATGCCGCATGCTTCCCGCTCTGCCTCCCAGCCTGAATTGACCGCCCTGTTCGCCTCAGTGCATCAGCACTTCCAGGACGTGATCGTGCCGCTCTGGCAGGGCCCCGGCTGGAACGCCGACATGGCGTTGCCTTATGAGGCGCTGGATGCCGAGCATAAACCGCTGCCCCCTCAGCGCTACCGGGCCATGGCCTGCGCGCGGCAGCTGTACCTGTTCTCCAGCCTGATCGGCCAGGTGCCCAAGGCTGAAGAGCGCGCGGCGGCGCTGTTTCGTTCCTTGCAACGGCATTTCCACGATGCCGAGCATGGCGGCTGGTTCTACAGCATCGACCCGCAAGGTACGCCGCTGGACCAGCGCAAAGACCTCTACACCCACGCCTTCATCCTGTTCGCCTGCGCCCATTATTGGGACAAGGTTCGCGAACCGCTGGTGGAGTCGGTACTCAACGCCGCGCTGGAAGTGGTGGCGCAGCGTTTCGCCACGGGCGACGGCCTGTACGAAGCCAGCCTGGACCGTGATTGGTCCTCGCTCGACTCCGGGCCATTGCAGAACCCTCTGATGCATTTGGCCGAAGCCTTCCTCGCCACCCTTTCGGTGCGCGAAGACGCGGCTGTGCAGAACGCTCTCATCGAGTTATGCACAGCCATGCAAAAGCGTTTCATCGACCCGGGACATGCGGTGTTGATGGAGAAGCCGCTGGGAGCTGTGGATAACTGGTTCGAGCCGGGCCATCAGTTCGAATGGTATTTCCTGCTGCAATCCTCGCCATTGCTGCGCGGCTCGACACTGCACGCCTCGCTCGAGCGCGCGTTTGCGTTCACCGAGCAACGGGGTGTCGATCAGCAGACCGGTGCCGTGCGAGCGATGCTGGAACTGGACGACCGCCCTCGCGACGCAACCCAACGCATCTGGGCTCAGGCCGAATACCTGCGCGCCCTGACCTTGCGCCCGGACAGCGAAGCATCGGTGCAATGCCAATTGCAGGCGTTGCAGCAGCGCTTCCTGCATGCGGGCGGTTGGTATGAGTGTCGCGATGAGCAGGGCGAAGTGAGCCGCAAGGACATGCCTTCGACCACGCCTTATCACTTGGCAACCTGCTATCGCGGATTGGCCGAGTATCTCGGCTGAGTTTTTGTGGCGAGGGGGCTTGCCCCCGTTGGGCCGCGCAGCAGCCCTAGTGTTCTGTCAGTTGCATCGCAGGCGGCTGCTTCGCACCCGAACGGGGCGGTGCGGCGTTCCGACAAGCCCCCTCGCCACAATTACGCCTTGCTGCCATTACGCTCAATGGCAAACCCGCTCCAGGTCTGGCTCACCGGCATCAGCTCGAGGCTGTTGATGTTGATGTGGGCCGGTGCGTTGAGCACCCAGAAAATGGTCTCGGCGATGTCTTGCGGCTGGATCGGATCGGCACCGGCGTAAGTGGCGTTGTAACGCTCCTGATCACCGGCGAAACGCACCAGCGAGAACTCGCTCTCGCACAGGCCCGGCTCGATGTTGCTGACCCGCACGCCCGTACCTTGCAGGTCGCAGCGCAGGTTCAGGGAGAACTGTTTGACGAACGCCTTGCTCGCGCCATACACGTGGCTGCCCGGGTACGGGTAGTTGCCGGCGATGGAGCCGAGGTTGACGATGCTGGCACCACGACCATGAGCGATCAAACGCGGCAGCAACAGGCGGGTGCTGTACATCAGGCCTTTGATGTTGGTGTCGACCATGGTGTCCCAATCATCGAGATCGCACTTGGGTGCCGGGTCCACACCGAGGGCCAGGCCGGCGTTGTTGATCAGCCCGCGCAGCTTGGCGAAGGACGGCGGCAGGTTGGCAATCGCCTCCTCCATGGCCTTGCGGTCCCGTACGTCGAGCACCAGGCCATGGACCTCGGTCTGCTTCGACAACTCGGCGCACAGGGCATTGAGGCGCTCTTCACGACGACCTGTCAGCACCAGTTTCCAGCCGGCCTCGGCAAAACGACGGGCACAGGCTTCACCAAAACCGGAGGTCGCGCCGGTAATAAACAGGGTGTTGGACATCGTGTTCTCCTTGCGTCGGCTGACAGTCAGCCCTTGGAATAGAAAATCAACCGGCAGCATGCCCGGCCTTTTCCACAGCGGCAACCATGGCAAAAACCGTACAAAAAATGATCAATGCTGGCAACACCCCATGCCCCGTGGCTTG
Organism: Pseudomonas sp. B21-019; assembly: GCF_024749225.1. NCBI lineage: Bacteria > Pseudomonadati > Pseudomonadota > Gammaproteobacteria > Pseudomonadales > Pseudomonadaceae > Pseudomonas > Pseudomonas sp. B21-019. The sequence continues at coordinate 631,160 of NZ_CP087193.1, read as the reverse complement.
CAGCCATGTACACGCACCTTATCCACAGGCCGGTCCACAGTTTCCGGGGGCAAGTGGAAAAGCTGCAAGCCGCTATCCACAAGGCTTTGCGGGTAGGTTTGAAAGTTTTTTCTTGACCCTGAGGCATCCGCTGTGTAGCCAAGGGCAATTTGCAAGACCGAGTGGTCATAGCGACGATGGCGCCAAGCCAGCAACCACGGCCCTCAGCCGAGTCTTTCCAGAGTTTAACCACAGACTTATCCACAGGCTTGTCCACCTCGATTCATACCGTGTTCGCTCATAACAAAAAGGTTGACAATGCCCACTTCAGGCTCGCCAAAAGCACCTGATCAAAAAACAATCATCTCTCTGCAAGCCACGTATTCAAAGGCTTACAGCCAGCTACTCCCACGTTATTCACAGCCAGCTCCACAGCAAACGGGGACAAGTCAAAACCGTGACAAAACAGCAATTTGCAGCGGCTTTATGTCGCGCTTTGAGAGGTCATGAATATTGTTTTCCACAATTTCCCTTTACCTCAAACCACTGCCTCGTGTAGGGATTGTGCGGGCATAAAAAACGCCCTGAGTTCGTCAGGGCGTTTTCCAGGCTCTTCTGTTTTAGTGCCCGCCGAGATAGGCGTTACGCACCTCCTCGTTCACCAGCAGCTCCTTGCCGGTGCCGCTGAGGCGGATCTGGCCGTTGACCATCACATACGCCCGGTCCGACAGCTTGAGGGCGTGGTTGGCGTTCTGCTCCACCAAAAAGATGGTCATGCCCGTCTTGGCCAGTTCCCGCAGGGTCGCGAAGATCTGTTTCACCACAATCGGCGCCAGCCCCAGGCTCGGCTCATCGAGCAGCAACAGCTTGGGTCGACTCATCAACGCCCGGGCGATGGCGAGCATTTGCTGCTCGCCGCCAGACATGGTCATGGCCCGCTGGTTACGCCGCTCTTCAAGCCGCGGAAACAACTCAAACATGCGCTGCATATCTTCCTTGGCGTACTTGTCACCGATCGGGATGGTGCCCATCAGCAGGTTTTCCTCGACGGTCATGTCGGGGAACACCCGGCGGCCTTCCGGCGACTGAGCGATACCGTTGGAGGCGATGTAGTGGGACGACTTGTGAGTGATATCCACACCCTGATAGACGATTTGCCCGTCAGTCGCCCGTGGCTGACCGAAAATCGACATCAGCAGAGTCGACTTGCCGGCGCCGTTGGAGCCGATCAGGCTGACGGTCTCCCCTTCATTGATGTGCAACGAGACTTTCTTCAGGGCCTGGATCGGTCCGTAGAACACGTCGATCTCTTTCAGTTCGAGGATCGGTTGACTCATACCAGTTCCTCTTCGTCGGCGCCCAGGTAGGCGGCAATCACTTTCGGATCGTGTCGGATCGCATCAGGCCCGCCCTCGGCGATGACAACGCCGTGGTCCAGCACCACGATGTGGTCGGAAATGCTCATGACCATGCCCATGTCGTGTTCGATCAGCACCACGGTCAGATCATGCTCGTCACGCAGCAGCCGGATCATCGCGCTCAGCGCTTCGGTTTCCTGAGGGTTGAGGCCGGCGGCCGGTTCGTCGAGGCAGATGATCTGCGGCCGGGTACACATGGCCCGGGCGATCTCCAGACGGCGTTGCTGACCATAGGACAGTTCACCGGCCAGACGGTTGGCGCAGTCCACCAGGTCCACCACTTCCAGCCAGTAGAACGCGTGGTCCAGCGCATCGCTTTCGGCCTTGCGATAACCCTTGGTGTTGAGGATGCCGGCCAGCATGCCGCGGTTGACCCACATGTGCTGGGCCACCAGCAGGTTTTCCAGCACCGACATTTCCTTGAACAGACGAATGTTCTGGAAAGTCCGCGCCAGACCGGCACGGTTGATCAGGTGCGTGCCACCGAACATCTTGTAGTGGAGCCGGCTGATGAAGCTTTTCGGCGAAACGAAATCGGTTGCCTTGAACGGCTCCCCGAGCATTTTGATGACGTTGGTTTTCACCCCACGGGTGTTGAGCTCGATATGCCCGCCGGACGCTTTGTAGAACCCGGTCAAGCAGTTGAACACAGTGGTCTTGCCCGCGCCGTTGGGGCCGATCAACGCGAAGATCGAGTTGCGCTTGACCTTCAGGCTGACGTCACTCAGCGCCTTGATGCCACCGAAGTGCATCATCAGATTCTCGACCGAGAGTACGACTTCACTCATGGCGCTACTCCTTTACGCGGGGTCACACCGGTACGGCTGATCCGGATCAGGCCGCGCGGTCGCCAAATCATCATCAACACCATCAGGATGCCGAACAGCAGCACGCGATATTCAGCGAAGCCGCGTAGCAGTTCCGGGGCGACGGTCAACACGAATGCTGCCATCACCACGCCGATGGTCGAACCCATGCCGCCAAGTACCACGATGGCGAGGATCAATGCCGATTCGAAGAAGGTGAACGAGGTCGGGTTCACAAAGCCTTGATAGGTCGCGAAGAACACACCGGCCAGACCCGCTGTCGATGCACCAATGGTGAACGCCGACAGTTTGACCAGCACGTGATTCAGGCCCATGGAGCGGCAGGCGATTTCGTCTTCACGCAAGGCTTCCCATGCGCGACCGACCGGCATGCGGGTCAAGCGATGCTTGATGTACAACACGGCCAGCACCACCAGGAACAACACCGCATAAATGAAGTAGTACTTCACATCCGGGTTGTAGGCGATGCCGAAGAACTCATGAAACGGTATTCCGCCGTCCTTCGCCCGCTTTCCGAATTCGAGACCGAAGAAAGTCGGCAACGGCGCCGCCATGCCATTCGGGCCACCGGTCAGGGACAGCCAGTTATTGAGGATCAACCGGATGATTTCACCGAAGCCCAGGGTCACGATCGCCAGATAGTCGCCGTGCAGACGCAGCACCGGGAAACCCAGTATGCATCCCGCCAGCCCGGCAGTGATCGCCGCCAAAGGCAGCACAGTCCAGAAGCCCAGCCCCAGGTATTGGTAACCGAGCGCCAGACCGTAGGCACCGATGGCATAGAACGCCACATAACCCAGGTCGAGCAGGCCGGCCAGGCCGACCACGATGTTCAGGCCCAGGCCCAGCAGCACGTAGATCAACCCAAGGATGACCACGCCCAACAGGTAAGAGTTGGAGAAGAACGGGAATACCACGGCGACAACGACCACTAGCGGGACGACCCAGCGCAACCGGGATTTGTAATCAGGCGCCAGAACATGAACCCCGGAACCGGTGCTCTCAAAGCCTTCGAGAATTCTCAGGCCTTTGGGGGTTTGCAAGAACAGGCTCAGGGCAAAGCGGCCAGCCATAACGATGGCGACTATCCATGCCACGCGCGTCGGCTGCAGGTTGAAGCCGTAGCCGTCGAGGACCACACCAACAATCGGGCCGAACACAATCAGGGCGATGAGGCCGGCAAGAATCGCGTCAACCAGGCTTTTTTTGATATCAATGGTTTTTTTAGTGGTTGAAGACATCGCTTACACCTTCGACACAAGAGGACGGCCAAGCAGGCCTTGGGGCCGAAAGACCAGAACAAGAACGAGCAGCGAGAAGCTGAAAACGTCTTTGTAATCCGAGTTGACCAGCCCCGAGAACAGCGACTCGGAGATCCCGAGAATGATCCCTCCCAGCATGGCGCCGGGCAGTGAGCCGATCCCGCCGAGCACCGCCGCGGTGAACGCCTTGATCCCGATGACGAAGCCTGCGTAGAAGTCGAACGTGCCGTAGTTCATGGTGATCAGCACGCCGGCCAGGGCCGCCATCGCTGCACCGATGATGAACACGTAGGAAATCACCCGATCGGTGTTGATCCCCAGAATCGAAGCCATCTTGCGGTCTTGCTGGGTGGCGCGGCACATGCGGCCGAGTTTGGTGTACTTGATGACGTAGGTCAGCAGGCCCATGCCGACGAATGCGGCAACCAGAATGAAGATTTTGGTGTAGGTGAGTTGAACGAAGCCGCTCCCGACTTCAACTCGCCATGCACCGGTCAGCAGTGTCGGTACACCCTGTTGACGGGCGCCCTGACTGATCTGTGCATAGTTTTGCAGGATCAGCGAAATACCGATGGCGCTGATCAGCGGTGCCAGTCGGGTGGAGTTGCGCAGCGGTTTGTAAGCGACACGCTCGATGACCCAGCCATACACCGCAGTGACGATGATGGTGAAAACCAGGGTGCCGAGCATCAGCAGCGGGAAGGATTCAATACCGAAGTAAGCCAGCAGAGCCAGACTGATCGCCGCGAGGTACGCAGAGATCATATAAACCTCGCCATGGGCGAAGTTGATCATGCCGATGATGCCATAGACCATTGTGTAGCCGATGGCGATCAGGCCATAGACCGACCCGAGGGTCAGGCCGTTGACCAGTTGCTGCAGGAAAATACCATCCATAACGCAATCTCACGCACTTGAGAGACTGCACAGAAGCCAGTTGCAACGGACCGGGGTTCAGCCGCCGGTGCAACACGCTGGTGTGCAGCTCTACGAGAAAAGACAGGTACTGCACGGACATGTTTCAGGACTGCCCGGCGCGCAAGGCGCCGGGCAGATCAACCGCTCATATCACTTCTGTTTTTCCAGCTGGTGGTATTTGCCGTCCTTGTCCCACTTGTAAACCACGTAGTCGGAGACTTTCAGGTCGCCCTTGCTGTCCCAGGTCTTCTCGCCCATGACGGTCTTGACCGGGTTGGCTTTCAGCCATTTGGCAGCGTCTTCGCCCTTGTTGGATTTGGCGCCATTGAACGCCGCGGCCAGGGTCTGGACCGAAGCGTAGGCGTACAGGGTGTAGCCTTCAGGTTCGGTGCCGGCCTTGCGGAAGGCGTCTACCACGGTCTTGCTGTCTGGCAGCAGACGTGGGTCGGCGCCGAAGGTCATCAGTACGCCATCAACGTTCTGTGGGCCACCGGCGGTGGTCACCAGTTCGTCAGTCACGATGCCGTCATCGGACATGAACTTGACGTCTTTGAGGCCCTGTTCACGCAGCTGCCGAACCAGTGGACCGGCTTCCGGGTGCAAGCCGCCGAAGTAGACCACGTCGGCACCGGCCGCACGGATCTTGGTGACGACGGCGCTGAAGTCTTTCTCGCCGCGGGTCAAGCCTTCATACAGCACTGGCGTTACGCCGCGCTTGATCAGTTGAGCCTTGGTGGCATCTGCCAAGCCTTGGCCATAGGTGTCCTTGTCGTGCAGCACGGCGACTTTCTTGCCCTTGAGCACGTCGACGATATAGTCGCCAGCCACGATACCTTGCTGGTCGTCACGCCCGCACATGCGGAACATGGCACTCAGGCCGCGCTCGGTCACCTTGGGGTTGGTGGAACCTGGGGTGATCGTGATGATGCCGGCTTCGTCGTAGATCTCGGAGGCAGGGATGGTCGACGAGGAGCAGAAGTGACCTACCACACCAACGACTTTCTTTTCAGTCAGGTCTTTGGCGACCGTCACAGCCTGCTTCGGCTCGCAGGCGTCATCGCCTTTGACCAGTACGATTTTTTCCCCGTTGACACCGCCGGCGGCGTTGACCGCATCGGCGGCTGCCTGCGCACCCTTCATGTACTGCTCGCCAAATGCCGCGTTGGCGCCTGTCATAGGGCCCGCCACACCGATTTTCACATCAGCCTGTGCAAACGCAGAAACACCCAACGCAGCTGCCACTGCGAGGGCCAGAAAGCCTTTCTTGTAAAACGTCTGGGACATGAGGTGGTGCTCCAAGGTTTTTTTTAGTTGGCACTGCGACTTCACTGAATGCTCAGAGCAAGGGCCGTGCCATCGGTTTTTTATTCTGAAAAAAGTCGCTGCTTTCTTGTTATTTCGACTGTTTCGATCCCATTTTCATTGGGCGTGCAACCGTCTAAACCGCGGGAGGTGAAACCATTTATTTCAAAAGGCGCAACCCGCATGCGCCATCATTGCAACCGCAGCGCCAAACGGTGTGCAACCTGCCTGTAACAGCCCGCGTCACCGAACTGCACACTGCCGGTGCACAACTGCTACAACCCGCACCATTACAGGCTAGCCGCTTCGCTGAAAAGCGCTGCTTCCAGCAACATATTTCAACAATCAGATCACGATCCGCAGGCACTGGCCCGCGTGATACAGCGAAAAACCGGCCTCATACAGACAGCTTCGCAGCCCCACACCCGCCAATGGCTGCATGGGTGCGAAGGGAATCGGCAGGGCTTGAGGATTTCCGTTACACAAGTAGTCGGCGAAGGCTTTGCCGACCACTGTGCCGGTGGTCACGCCTCGTCCGTTGTAACCGGTGACGGCCACCAGACCCGGCGCTGGCTCGAACAGGCGCATCAAATGATCGGGGGTGAAGGCGATGCAACCGGTCCAGGTGCATTCCCATTCCACCGGTTTCAGGTAGGGGAAGTAATGCTGCTGAACCCGATCGGCCCAGGCTTTGAGGAACCAGGTCGGTTTCTGGTTGCCATTGCCGAGACTGCCGAGCAACAACCGCCCCTCGGCATCACGACGGATGCTGCTGAGCACTTGCCGGGTGTCCCAGGAGCCCTGACCACCGGGCAGAATTTGCTGCGCGGCGTCTTCGGTCAGCGGCACCGAAGCCACTTGATAGTAATAACCGGGGAAGAAGTTGCGGCGTAGTTCCGTCCAGTCGCCTTCGGTATAAGCATTGGAGGCGATCACCACCTGTTCGGCCAGCACCGAACCCTGGGCGGTCTGCACTGACCAGCGCTGGCCCTGACGTTCGAGTCGGGTCACCGGGGAATGATCGAACAACTGACCGCCAAGGCCGATGGCCGCGTTGGCCAGCCCCGTGGTGTAGGCCATCGGGTTGATCGTGCCGGCACGCCGGTCGAGCAGCGCAGCGGCGATTTTCCTGGTGCCCGTGGCTTGTTCGCAGGCAGTTCCGGTCAATAGCTCCACCGGTGCCCCACGACGTTTCCATTGTTCTTCGCGACTGCGCAGGTCCGCCTCGCCACGCGCGTTGTGCGCCATGTGCAGCGTGCCTTCGCGGCGCAACTGGCAATCGATGTTGTATTTGTCGACGAGGCTGAACACCAGCGACGGCGCCGCTCCGAGCATACGGTTGAGCTGACTGCCGACCGCCTTGCCAAAACCGGCTTCGATTTCGTCCGGAGGAATCCACATCCCGGCGTTGACCAGCCCGACGTTACGCCCCGAACCGCCATGGCCGGCGCGATGCGCTTCCAGCACACAGACACTTTTGCCTTGCTCCAGCAGATGCACCGCCGCCGACAGCCCGGTGAAACCGGCACCGATGACGCAGACATCCACCGTCACTTCCCCCTTGAGCGCCGCATTGTCGGGCCTTTGCGGCGTCAGTTTTTCCCACAGACACTCTTCGCGTAACGGCATTGCCAGACTCCAATCAGAAACCTAACCAACCCTCGTTGTGCAGAGGCCGCCAAAAGATCGCAGCCTGCGGCAGCTCCTACAAAACCGCAGCCAGGCACAATCCCGTAGGAGCTGCCGAAGGTTCGGGCCGCGTTCGGACGATCTTTTAAGGCGCACCACCATTGTGTCAGTCGAACGTAATCCCCTGAGCCAACGGCAATTCCAGCGAATAGTTCACGGTGTTGGTCTGACGGCGCATGTACCCGCGCCATGCGTCGGAGCCCGACTCACGACCACCGCCCGTTTCCTTCTCGCCGCCGAACGCGCCGCCGATTTCCGCGCCGCTCGGGCCGATGTTGACGTTGGCGATGCCGCAATCGCTGCCCACCGCTGACATGAACCGCTCGGCTTCACGCACGTCGGTGGTGAAAATGCACGACGACAGGCCCTGTGGCACGGCGTTGTTCAGGCGCAATGCCTCTTCGAAATCGGTGTAACCGATCACGTACAGAATCGGCGCGAAGGTTTCGTCGCGCACCACATCGCTCTGTTCCGGCATTTCGACGATGGCCGGCGAAACGTAGTAAGCGTTGGGGAATTTATCTTCCAGCTGACGCTGGCCGCCAAACACCCGACCGCCTTCGCTCAAGGCTTGCTCCAGCGCGTCCTGCATGTTGTCGAAGCTGTGTTTGTCGATCAGCGGCCCGATCAGGTTGCCTTCCAGTGGATGGCCGATGCGCACCTTGGAGTAAGCGGCTTTCAGGCGGGTGACGATTTCTTCTTTCACCGATTCGTGGGCAATCAGGCGACGCAAGGTGGTGCAACGCTGACCGGCAGTGCCGACGGCGCTGAACAGAATCGCCCGTACGGCCATGTCCAGATCGGCGCTTGGGCCGAGGATCATCGCGTTATTACCGCCCAGTTCCAGAATGCTACGGGCGAAACGCGCGGCGATTTTCGGCGCCACTTCGCGACCCATGCGGGTGCTGCCGGTAGCGCTGATCAGCGCGACACGCGGGTCATCGACCAGGGCTTCGCCTGCATCGCGACCACCGATGATCACTTGGCTCAGGTGCGGCGTGGCGTCGCTGAAGTTCTTCAGGACACGGTCGAACAGCGCCTGACAGGCCAGCGCGGTCAGCGGGGTTTTCTCCGACGGCTTCCAGATCACCGGGTTGCCGCACACCAGCGCCAGCGCCGCGTTCCAGGCCCAGACGGCGACCGGGAAGTTGAACGCGCTGATCACGCCGACGATGCCCAGCGGGTGCCAGGTTTCGCGCATGTGGTGGCCAGGGCGCTCGGAGGCGATGGTCAAACCGTACAACTGACGGGACAGACCGACCGCGAAGTCGCAGATGTCGATCATTTCCTGAACTTCACCCAGGCCTTCCTGAGTGATCTTGCCGGCTTCCCAGGAAACCAGCTCACCGAGATCGGCCTTGTACTCGCGCAGGATGTCGCCCAATTGACGAACCAGTTCGCCACGGCGCGGCGCCGGCACCTTGCGCCACAATTCGAACGCATGATCTGCGCGACTGATGTGCTGCTCGACTTCAGCGGCGCCTTCCCAGTTCACGGCGGCAATCCGACTACCGTCGATGGGCGAATGCACCGGCACTTTGCCGTTCTGGTACAGGGCCGGGTTCACACCAAGACGATCAAGCAATGCGGCAACCATGGGTCACTCCTCGAGCAGAAACAGAAAACGTGCAGCCGGATTGATTCGACTGATCTGACCTGTAGTTTTAGCGCTCCCGAGGTTCTCCAACAAACGACGATTAAGCGAGATATCATTCCGTTTATTCATGCTGCGAATCTACCGGTAACACGCGTGCCACGTAGAGAGACAAGAACAAGGAGAACCGATGCTGAATAAACGCTACTTGCCGTCGATCACTGCGCTGCAGTGTTTCGAGGCCGTGACCCGGCATTTGAGCTTCACCCGCGCCGCCGAAGAGCTGAACCTGACCCAGAGCGCCGTGAGCAAACAGGTCGCGCAACTCGAAGAGTTGTTGCAGCACCTGCTGTTCCGCCGGGTGCGCCGACGCCTGCAAATGACCCCCGCCGGCGATTTGTATTTGGTGGAGGTGCGAAAAATCCTCACCCAAGTCGAAATGTCGACCCATTACCTGCGCTCCTACGGCGGTGACACCGAAGTCTTGCGCGTCTCCACGCCTCCGACCTTCGGCGCGCGCTGGCTGGTGCCACGCTTGAAAGGCTGGCGCCTGCGTCATCCATCAATTCATCTGGACCTGTGCAGCGAGCAGGAAGCCGACGATCTGCTGCAAGGCCGCAGCGACCTGGCGTTCTACTTCGGCCAGGGCTCACGGCCCGGCACCGAATGCCTGAAGCTGTTCGGCGAAGAGCTTGTTCCTGTGTGTGCCCCCGGCAGTCTGCCGGACACACCGTTCACCGATCCGACCCAACTCACCGACCTGGTCCTGCTGCAAAACGCCTCCCGGCCCCAGGCCTGGCACGACTGGTTCGACAGTCAGGGCTACCACACCGAACACAGCTACCACGGCCCGCGTTTCGAAACGTTCTATATGTGCATCCGCGCCGCCCAGGTCGGCTGCGGCGTGGCGCTGTTGCCGAAGTTTCTGGTGGAAGAGGAATTGGCCGACGGCAAACTGGTCATTCCCTGGCAGCATGCAATGCCCAGCACCGACGCCTATTACCTGGCGTATCCGGAGCATTCGGCGGAAGTGCCCAAGGTGCGGGATTTTGTGAAGTGGATGCTGGAGCGGACGGATAATCCGGATGCACCGCAAAATTGAAATATCACGCAAAACTCTGTGGCGAGGGGGCTTGCCCCCGTTGGGTCGCGTAGCGACCCCAAAACCTGCAATAGTGGCCCCTCAGACAGATCGTGCATGCCGAATTTACGACTGCTGCGCAGCCGAACGGGGGCAAGCCCCCTCGCCACAAAAAATTGCTGGCAATCCTCACCGCTGATATGCGCCACTAGCCCCATTCATTGAAACAGCTGCAACGTCGCGGCCACGGGCCGCGACCCGCCTGGAGACCCGTTATGAGCGAGAGTGTGTTTGCCGATCGCATCGTGCAGAACCTGCTCGACACCGACTTCTACAAATTGACGATGATGCAGGCGGTGCTGCACAACTACCCTAACGTGGAAGTCGAATGGGAGTTTCGTTGCCGTAACAGCGAGGATCTGCGCCCGTACCTGGCGGAGATCCGTTTCCAGATCGAGCGCCTGGCCGAGTTGAGCCTGAGCGCCGATCAGTTGAGCTTCCTGGAGCGCATCAGCTTCCTGAAACCGGACTTTCTGCGCTTTCTCGGACTGTTCCGTTTCAATCTGCGCTATATCCACACCGGCATTGAAAACGGCGAGTTGTTCATCCGCCTGCGCGGGCCGTGGCTGCACGTGATTCTGTTCGAAGTGCCGTTGCTGGCCATGGTCAGCGAAGTGCGCAACCGCTATCGCTACCGGGAAATCGTCCTGGAACAGGCCCGCGAGCAGCTCTATCGCAAGTTCGACTGGTTGACCGCCAACGCCAGCACCGACGAATTGTCCGAGTTGCAGGTAGCCGATTTCGGCACTCGCCGACGCTTCTCGTATCGCGTGCAGGAAGAAGTGGTGAACGTGCTCAAGCACGACTTCCCCGGTCGTTTCGTCGGCACCAGCAACGTGCACCTGTCCCGCGAGCTGGACATGAAGCCGCTGGGCACCATGGCCCACGAATGGATCATGGCCCACCAGCAACTCGGTCCGCGGCTGATCGACAGCCAGATCGCCGCCCTCGACTGCTGGGTCCGCGAGTACCGTGGCCTGCTGGGGATCGCCCTGACCGACTGCATCACTTCCGATGCGTTTCTCGGCGATTTCGACCTGTTCTTTGCCAAGCTCTTCGACGGCTTGCGTCACGACTCCGGTGACCCGGTGCTCTGGGCGGAAAAGGCCATCGCCCACTACCACAAGCTGGGCATCGACCCGATGAGCAAGACCCTGGTGTTTTCCGACAGCCTGACGTTGCCCAAGTCCCTGGAGATTTTTCGGGCGTTGCGCGGTCGGATCAATGTCAGTTTCGGTATCGGCACTAACCTGACCTGTGACATTCCGGGTGTCGAACCGATGAGCATCGTGCTTAAAATGACCGCATGCAACGGCCAACCGGTGGCCAAGATTTCTGATGAGCCTGGCAAGACTCACTGCAAAGACCCGAATTTCGTCGCCTATTTGCGACACGTTTTCCAAGTACCTGCCACCCTTTCCAGTACATCAAGCAAGGAGTGAATTCATGCAAGCCGTACAGCGTGAGATTGCTGAACAGCTCAAGGTCCAACCGCCGTTTGTGGATCAACTCGCCCTTGAGGCTGAAGTCGCCCGGCGAATCACCTTCATTCAGGATTGCCTGGTCAATTCCGGGCTCAAGGCCCTGGTGCTCGGTATCAGCGGCGGCGTCGACTCCCTGACCGCCGGCCTGCTGGCCCAACGCGCCGTACGTGAACTGCGTGAACGTACCGGTGATAACCGCTACAAGTTCATCGCCGTGCGCCTGCCGTACCAGACGCAGTTCGATGAACACGACGCCCAGGCCTCGGTGGACTTCATCGCCCCTGACGAACGCCACACGGTGAACATCGGCCCGGCAGTCAAATCCCTGGCCAGTGAAGTGGCAGCCTTCGAAGGCAAGGAGGCAGTCTCGGTGGATTTCGTATTGGGCAATACCAAGGCGCGGATGCGCATGGTCGCGCAATACACCATCGCTGGCGCGGCTCATGGCCTGGTGATCGGCACCGACCACGCGGCAGAAGCCGTGATGGGTTTCTTCACCAAATTCGGTGACGGTGCCTGCGACCTCGCACCGCTGAGCGGCCTGGTGAAAAACCAGGTCCGGGCAATTGCCCGCAGCTTTGGCGCGCCGGAGTCGCTGGTGGAAAAAACCCCGACCGCCGACCTCGAAGACCTGTCGCCGGGCAAACCGGACGAAGCGTCCCACGGCGTGACCTACGCCGAGATCGACGCCTTCCTGCACGGCGAACCGGTGCGCGAAGAAGCGTTCAAGATCATTTGTGATACGTACAAGAAGACTCATCACAAGCGTGTGATGCCGTTCGCGCCTTGATTCTGTCCCCTGTAGAAATGAGCACAAAAAAAGCGTCCCGGGTGGACGCTTTTTTTATGCGTTTGAATCGATTACTTCAGTGTAACCGTGCCTTTCATCATCGAGATGTGGCCCGGGAACGAGCAGAAGAAGCCGTATTTTTCGGCTGCATTGAGCTTCGACACATCGAACGTCACAGAATCCTTTTCGCCAGCGCCAATGACTTTGGTGTGAGCGATGACGCGGGTATCACCTTCTTTCAGGTAATTCTTGTCGATGCCAGCCGACAGGCCGTCGGTGGCGATCGGCTGCATGTCAGCCTCTTTGCTGATCACCAGGTTATGGCCCATGACGTTTTTCGGCAGGCTGCCGGAGTGGGTCAGTTCAACGGTGAAGGTCTTGCAGCTTTTGTCGATTTCAATGGCCTTGGTGTTGAAGGACATCTGATCGGTGGAGTCGATGGTCGTTTTGCACTCAGCAGCCATCAATTGGCTGCTGGCCAGTGTCAGCAGGGATACCGCAACAAGTTTGGCAAACATGGTGAATCTCCAAGGCAGGGTTAACAAAAGTGCGAATGGACAGAAGACTGCCTGAAATCTTCGCAAGTTCCTATGACCTGAATCAAAAATTGTATACAACTTTCGGGCTATGACACCCATCGAAACAATCTACCAGCCAGACGTCTGGGACGGCCCTATCATCAGCGCCATCATTACTCACCTGGAGCGCCTGTCATGTCTTTCAGCAGCTTGTTGAGCAGTTTGTTGGCCGCCTACGCCTGTGGCGCCAGTGGCACTTACGAAACACCTGAACGCGCGGTTTAACCCTTGGAACGATGCGAGCCTGCCTTTACTCTGTGGTCCTGGTTGACCATGGAGTAAGGCATGTCTTTAACGTCCGTTTGTGTATTTTGCGGTGCCAGCACCGGCACCAATCCGGCTTATCGTGAAGCGGCTGTCGCCCTGGGGCGAGCATTGGCCGAGCGCAAGCTGACCCTGGTCTATGGCGGCGGCGCTGTCGGGCTGATGGGGATTGTGGCTGATGCCGCACTGGCGGCCGGTGGCGAAGTGATCGGGATCATTCCGCAGAGCCTCAAGGACAAGGAAATCGGCCACAGCGGCCTGACCCGCCTGGAAGTGGTCGACGGCATGCATGCGCGCAAGGCGCGAATGGCCGAGCTCAGCGATGCCTTCATTGCCTTGCCCGGCGGTCTGGGCACGCTGGAAGAGCTGTTCGAAGTCTGGACCTGGGGCCAGCTCGGTTATCACGGCAAACCGCTGGGTTTGCTGGAAGTGAACGGTTTCTACAGCAAGTTGACGTCTTTTCTCGATCATATCGTCGGCGAAGGCTTCGTTCGCGGGCAGCACCGTGACATGCTGCAAATGAGCGAATCACCGCAAACCCTGCTCGATGCACTGGACGCCTGGCAACCCTCGGTACCGCCAAAATGGACCGAGCAAAAACCCAGCTAACGGCTCGGTGCCGATACAGGGCAGAATATGCGCCGCTCAACCTCACCTTCGACCCCAGAGGATCGCCCATGGCTAAACCTAATTATTCCTTCGCCAAACGTCAGAGAGACTTGGCCAAGGAGCAGAAGAAAGAGGAAAAGCTTCAGCGCAAGAAAGCTACAGCTGAAGAAGAAGCAGCAGCACTGAACCCGGATGCAGAAGGTGAAGTGGCGGCAGAAGATGATGCTGAAGCACCGAAAGATCAGGCGCCCGACGCCTGAGACCCTCCGGGCCCGATGATCTGATCAGGCCCACCGGATCTGTGTCCAGGGTCAGCAACGATGTTGCTGACCCTCACAGGCCAAATTGAAACCTTCCTCCAAAAAAACACATACCCACGTGGGGTCTGCGCTACTCCAATGGCATCACTGTCACCCGAACTTCGGGATCATGGCTGCCGCCGCCCAGAATCACCCCACGCAACGGCGACACATCGGAAAAATCCCGGCCCCAGGCCAGGGTGATGTGCTCCAGCGCCGGTTGCACATTGTTGGTCGGGTCAAAATCCACCCAACCCAGCACCGGGCAAAACACCGACACCCACGCATGCGACGCATCGGCGCCGATCAGCCGTGGCTGGCCCGGTGGGGGCTGTGTCAGCAGATAGCCGCTGACGTACCGCGCCGCCAACCCACGGGAGCGCAGGCAAGCGAGCATCAAATGCGCGAAGTCCTGGCAAACCCCACGACGCCTCTCCAGCACTTCCACCAACGGCGTCGCCACTTGGGTCGCCTCGGCGTCGAAGGTGAACTCGCTGAAGATCTTCTCCATCAACGCTTGAACACCCAGCAGCAATGGCCGGCCAGCAGGAAAGCAACTTTCGGAGAACTCGACGAAACTGCGCTTCAAATGCACGTAGGGCGATTCGAACCGATAACGGCAGGCTTCCAGCAACGCAGGCGAGAGTGGCTGACTGCTGTAGGTCAGCGCGTTGCAGGTCGCTTCCCAGGCCGGTGATTGATTGAAGTCCAGTGACGGCCGTTCCAGCACTTCGACGGTGAGCCGAGCGTTGACCAGCAACTCATCGTGGGGGCGCTCGAACGCCAACCGGGTCAGCGGATTGCCGAACACATCCAGCTCATCCCGGCGTGAAGTCGGCTGGGGACTGATCTGCAACTGCTGTTCGGTACAGCGCTGCCAGGCACAGGCGCGCGGCCACAGGTGCGCCAGTTGCTGGGCCAGGGATACCGGGCTGTCGTAGTGATAATGGGTGTCGTGGAAAATCTGGTAATGGGCACTCATCAGACGGACACCGTGCGCTGGCTGACATCATCGACATGGGCGAAATGGCGCAAGGCCAGGCGATCCGACACCTGTCCGCTGGCATCGGCGATCTCTTGCAGCAGATCTGCCAGCCCCTCTAAGGCGGCGTGAACACTGGCCTCGCCGAACAGCGAGTTCTCCAGGCAGCCCAGATCGAAGTGCACCAGCCGCTCCACCAACTGCAGCAGACCCGTTTCGCGCGGCGCGCCGAAGTCGTCGTTCAAGCGCTTCAACGTACGGGTCACCAGTTTCAACTGGAACAGCACCGCGTGCGGGTTCTGCTCGTCGAGCAGCAGCAGGTCGAGCACCGGGATCAATTGCGCCACCGCCAGGTACCGCGATCGGTAGGTGATGCTGCTGTTACCCAGTTCCAGCAGCCACTCCAGCCCGGCCTGATCGAAAGCCCCTGCGCCGCGCAAAAACGCCGCCAGACTGCCGCTGAGAAATTGCAGCCGTTCGATTCGCCGACCGATCATCAGGAAACGCCAGCCCTCATCCCGGGTCATGTCGTCGAGGGCAAAACCGGACAGCGCCGCCAGCGACATCACCAACCGATTGAGGAAGTCCAGCAACTCGCCGAAATCCGGCTCTTCGGTTTCCAGCCCCATAGCCTCGCGCTGCAACTCCACCAGCGCTTGCCAGTTCTCTCGCGAGAGCTTGCCGCGTACTTGCGACGCCGCCCACTGCAAACGCTGCAGATTGGAGCGCAGGCTGAACGGCCAATCATCGCCGAGCAGCGCCGCCAGCAATCGTTCCGGCAACTCACCCTCCTCCGGCAACAGATTCAGGCGTTCACCGAGATCGACCGCCGCCTCCAGGGCTTGCGGGTCATCGCCATCGACATAGCGCGCGAGCATGACCCTCAGTAGCCGCGCGCTGTCATCGCAGCGCTCGCAGTAACGGCCGAACCAGAACAGATTCTCGACCACCCGCGATGGCAGATACGGATCACGGCGCACCAGATCGTGAACGCCAATGTTGCGCTGGGCTTTCCATTGTTCGCCGCTGGGCGGGTGATCGCCCAATACCCAGGTGTCCTTGCTCGCACCGCCGCGCTGCATCGACACCGCTTCGGCATCGGCCTCGGCGGCAACCCGGGTCAGGCCACCGGACAGCACTCGATAACCCTCCCGACTGGCCACCGCATACACGCGCATGCCGATGGCTCGCGGTTGCAACTGTCCGCCTTCGGCCTGCCAGATCGGCGCCTGGGACAGTTGCGCCAATTCTTGCGCAACATAGGCATAAGGCCGTGCCTGCATGCGCTCGGCCAGAGCCTGGCGCTGTTTTTCACTCAAATCACGCCCAAACACCGGTGCGAAGCTCTGCGACGGAAATGCTGGTTTGATCAACAGTTCCGGCAGTTTCTCCAAGGCCTGGGCCAGCACCGGCGCTTCGCCGCACCACCAGGTTGCGATGGACGGCAGGATCAATTCTTCGCCGAACAGGAATTGATTGATTCTCGGCAGGAAGCCCAGCAAACCCGGCGACTCCAGCACACCGCTGCCGAGGGCGTTGGCCACCAACACCCGGCCCTGACGCACCGCTTCGAGCAGCCCCGGCACGCCAAGGGCCGAGTCGGTGCGCAGCTCCAGCGGGTCGCAGAAATCATCGTCGAGCCGACGCATGATCGCGTGAACCCGACGCAGCCCGCTCAAGGTCTTCAGGTACACCGTGGCATCACGGACGGTCAGATCACCGCCTTCCACCAGTGGATAACCGAGCTGACGAGCCAGGTACAAGTGCTCGAAATAGCTTTCATTGAAACGCCCCGGTGTCAGCAGGACCACCAGTGGCGCTTCATCGTCGCTCGGCGCCTGCCGGGCGAGTGTTTCCTGAAGTGTGCGGAAGAACCCGGACAGGTGCCGCACCTTCAAGTCGCGGTACAACTCGGGGAACGCTCGGGACACGATGGTGCGGTTTTCCAGGGCGTAACCGGCACCGGATGGCGCTTGAGTGCGGTCGGCGGTCACCCACCAGCGACCGTCAGGCGTGCGCGCCAGATCCACCGCATACAGATGCAGAAAAGCCCCGTCGGGCGGGGCAATGCCCTGGCAAGGCCAGAGGAAGTTGTTATGACCGAACACCAGTTCAGCCGGCAGCAGGCCTTCGGCGATCAAGCGTTGAGGACCGTACAGGTCCGCCAGCACAGCATTGAGCAAACGCGCCCGTTGAGCGATCCCGGCCGATAACTGCTGCCACTCATCGGCTGCAATCACATGAGGCAACAAATCCAGCTCCCACGGCCGATCGGCGCCCTTGGGGTCGGCGTAGACATTGTAGGTCACGCCGTTTTCCTGAATCTGCCGGGTCAGCAGCGCCTGACGCTGCACCAGTTGCGCTGGCGTGCTGCGTTGCAATTGATCGAACAGCCGCCGCCAGTGCGGGCGCACGGCGCCGCTGTTGTCGAGCAGTTCGTGATAGGTGCCCGCGGTCAACGGGTAGCGGTCAAGCAGGTCAGGCATGGAAAGCTCGGCAGACAGCAAAGAACGGTCAGACTAACGCAGGCTCATGACGCCCGGATAGACGAAAAATCCGAGCGTCGCGTACGGTTTAAAAACGTCGTAAATCGAGCGTCATCGGCAGCTCGTCGTTGATTTCCAGATTCGGTATCGGAAGTTTCCCTGGCGAGTGTCCGACGCGGAAGAAACGCGCCATCCGCCGGCTCTCGGCCTCATTGGCGTTCACCGGCAGGCTGTCGTAGTTGCGCCCGCCCGGATGGGCGACGTGGTACTGACAACCGCCCAGCGAGCGCCCCATCCAGGTGTCGAGCAAGTCGAACACCAGCGGTGCGTGGACCGGGATAGTCGGTTGCAGACAGTTGTACGGTTGCCAGGCACGGAAACGTACACCGGCGACGAACTCGCCGACCCGACCGGTAGGTTGTAACGGCACCGGGATGCCATTGCAGGTCAGCAGATAACGTTGCGGCGCCAACCCCGTCAGCTTGACCTGCAAACGTTCCAGGGACGAATCCACATAACGCACCGTACCGCCCGCGCTGCCCTCTTCGCCCAACACATGCCAGGGCTCCAGCGCCTGACGCAATTCCAGCTCGATGCCGCTGACGGCGTAGTCGCCGACCTTGGGAAAACGGAACTCCAGATGCGCCGCGAACCACTCTGCCCGCACCGGATAACCGGCGGCATTCAGGTCGACGATCACATCGGCGAAATCCTGCTCGATAAAGTGCGGCAGCAGGAACCGGTCGTGCAGTTCGGTGCCCCAGCGCGCCAGTTTCGGCGGCGCATAAGGCTCGCGCCAGAACCGCGCCACCAGCGCCCGCAACAACAACTGCTGAGCCAGGCTCATGCGTGCATGGGGCGGCATTTCAAAGGCTCGCAGTTCCAGCAAGCCGAGGCGTCCGGTGGCGCCGTCCGGTGAATAGAGCTTGTCGATGCAGAACTCGGCGCGGTGGGTGTTGCCGGTCACGTCGATCAGCAAATTGCGAAGCAAGCGATCCACCAGCCATGGCGGGCATTCTTCGCCTGGCGTCGGCATCTGGGCGAAGGCGATTTCCAGCTCATACAGCGAATCATTGCGCGCTTCGTCCACCCGCGGTGCCTGGGATGTCGGACCGATGAACAGCCCGGAAAACAGGTAGGACAGGGATGGGTGGTTATGCCAGTAGCTGATCAGGCTGCGCAGCAGGTCAGGACGGCGCAGAAACGGTGAGTCAGCCGGGGTCGCGCCACCCAGGACGAAATGGTTGCCGCCGCCGGTGCCGGTGTGCCGGCCATCGATCATGAACTTCTCGGTGGTCAGCCGGGTCTGGCGCGCCTCTTCATAAAGAAACTCGGTGCGTTCCACCAACTCGTCCCAGGTGGCGGACGGCTGGACGTTGACCTCGATCACGCCCGGATCCGGGGTAATGCGGAAGTTGCTCAGGCGCGGATCGCTCGGCGGTTCATAGCCTTCCAGCAATACCGGGCAATGCAGTTCCTCGGCGGTGGCTTCGATGGCGGCGACCAGCTCCAGGTAGTCCTCGACCCGCTCCAGTGGCGGCATGAACAGGTACAACCGACCTTCACGTGCTTCGGCGCAGAACGCGGTGCGGGTCAGCCAGTCGGCGGACTGGTCGATCTCGGGTACACGTTCGTCGGCCGTTTTCGGTTGAGCGTGATTCTGTAGCTGCTCGGTGTCCGGCAGCGCCGGGAAATCCTGATTCGGGTCCGTGGGGTGAATGAACGGGTACTCCGCGGCTTTCACCCAAGGCTGCGAACCGAGCGGCAAGCGATACCCCAGTGGCGAATCCCCCGGCACCAACCGGCAGTGTTCCTCGCGCAGGTACCAGCGACCGCTCTGCCATTGATCGCCCTTGGCGGTGCGCGCCAGCGGCAGGACCTGACCGATGACCTTGTCCAGGCCTTGACTGAAGACTTTGCGCAGGCGCGCACGCTCCAAAGGTTCTTCCAGGCGTGAGTCTTCAGCGCTGACGTTCTGCGGTAAGGCGCCTTCACGCCAGAGGTAATAGAAATTGTCTTCGTAGGCCGGGAACACGAAGCGTGTCGGAATTTTCAAGCGTTCGGCGACGCTCGCCAGAAAACGCCCGGCCAGTTCACCATCGGCGCCGTAATCTTCCTGCTCATCGGCAATCAGCGCGCTGTTATGCCAGATCGGCACGCCATCGCGGCGCCAATAGCAGTTCAGCGACCAGCGCGGCAGTTGCTCGCCGGGGTACCACTTGCCCTGACCGAAATGCACCAGGCCCTTGGGCGCGTAATGCTTGCGCATGCGCTGGAACAGTTCGGCGGAGAGGCGCCGCTTGTCTGGCCCGAGCGCGGCGGTGTTCCACTCGGCGCCGTCCGGGTCATCAATGGAAACGAATGTCGGCTCACCGCCCATGGTCAGGCGCACGTCGCCTTCGAGCAAATCGGCATCGATCTGCCGGCCCAACGCCTGAATCGCCAGCCATTGGTCTTCGGTGTAGGGTTTGGTAACCCTTGGCGCTTCCCAAATCCGCTCGACCGACATTTCGTGGGTGAATTCGCACTCGCACGGTTCCACCAAACCACTGATCGGTGCCGCAGAGGATGGGTCGGGACTGCACGCCAACGGAATGTGTCCTTCACCGGCAAACAACCCCGAGGTCGCGTCCAGGCCGATCCAGCCTGCACCGGGCAAATAGACTTCGCACCAGGCATGCAGGTCAGTGAAATCCACTTCAGTGCCCGAGGGACCGTCGAGGCTTTTGACGTCGGCGGTCAGCTGAATCAGGTAACCGGAAACGAATCGCGCCGCCAGGCCGAGGTTGCGCAGCAACTGCACCAACAACCACGCCGAGTCGCGGCAGGAGCCGGAAGCATGCTCGAGGGTGTATTCCGGGGTCTGTACGCCCGGCTCCATACGAATCAGGTAACCGATGTCTTCGCTCAGGCGCTGGTTGAGTGCGACGAGGAAATCCACGCTGGGCAGCGGCGTGCGGTCGATGCCGTCCAGATAGGCCTTGAATGTCGGCGTCAGGGGCAAGGTTTCCAGGTACGGCGCCAGCTCTTTGCGCTCATCCGCTGCATAGGCGAAAGGGATCTTCTCGGCGTAGGGCTCGAGGAAGAAGTCGAAGGGATTGAAGACTGCCATCTCGGCCAGCAGGTCGACCTCGATCCTCAGTTCATCGGTTTTCTCCGGGAACACCAACCGCGCCAGGTAATTGCCCTGAGGGTCTTGTTGCCAGTTGATGAAATGCTGCTCGGGCGAGACCTTCAGCGCATAGGACAGTATCCGCGTGCGGCTGTGGGCAGCCGGACGCAGGCGAACGATCTGCGGACCGAGCTCGACGGCGCGGTCGTAGCGGTAATGCGTGACGTGATGCAATGCGACATGAATCGACACGGCGTGCCTCCTGCGAGCCTTAAACTTATAGGAAAGCGCGCAAGACTTATGCCAGACAGCGGCGTTGGCGCTTTCTCCAATTGCTTGAGGCAGTACAGCACCAAAATCGGGCGATGCGGGAAATTGGTTTGGCGCAGTTGCACGCAAATGTGGCGAGGACGTGAATGTACGCGGTCTCTGTGGCGAGGGAGCTTGCTCCCGCTGGGGCGCGCAGCGGCCCTAAAAAACTGACGACTGCTTCGCAGCCGAACGGGAGCAAGCTCCCTCGCCACAATGAGATTCGTTGTTCCTGAAACGCAGAACGCCAACCCGAAGGTTGGCGTTCTGTTCAGCTCAAGCGACGTTTAGCGCGGTACAACCGGCTTGCGCGCAGGCTTCGGCCCCTTGCCTTTGGCCGCGTCCTTGCGCTCCTTGGCCGCCTGCTGGTTGCGGGCGAATGCCGCCGCCTTGGCCTGTTCACGCTTGTCCCACGGGTTGCCGCCATCGCTGGCACGCGGTGGCAGGCCGGTGTGCTGGGTCAGGATCTTGGTGGTCGTTTCCTTGGCCACTTTGTGGCTGCCGGCCGGCGTCGAGTTCTTGCGACGGGCGCTCTGGTAGCTGTCGGTCGCGGGCTGATGCAACGGGATCAACTGGTTCTTGCCCGGCCCGATCAGGTCGGCGCGGCCCATGCGGGTCAGCGCTTCACGCAGCATCGGCCAGCCTTTCGGGTCGTGATAACGCAAGAACGCTTTGTGCAGGCGGCGCTGCTCTTCGCTCTTGACGATGGTCACGCCGTCGCTCTTGTAAGTGACCTTGCGCAGCGGGTTCTTGCCCGAGTGGTACATCGCGGTGGCGGTGGCCATCGGCGACGGGTAGAACGCCTGCACCTGGTCGGCACGGAAACCGTTGCCCTTGAGCCACAGGGCCAGGTTCATCATGTCTTCGTCGGTGGTGCCCGGGTGAGCGGCGATGAAGTACGGAATCAGGTACTGCTCTTTCCCGGCTTCCTTGGTGTACTTCTCGAACATGCGCTTGAACTTGTCATAGCTGCCGATGCCCGGTTTCATCATCTGGTTGAGCGGACCTTCCTCGGTGTGTTCCGGGGCGATCTTCAGGTAACCACCGACGTGGTGGGTCACCAGCTCCTTGACGTACTCCGGCGACTCGACCGCGAGGTCGTAGCGCAGGCCGGAGGCGATCAGGATCTTCTTCACACCCGGCAAGGCCCGGGCGCTGCGATAGAGCTGGATCAGCGACGAGTGATCGGTGTTGAGGTTCGGGCAAATGCCTGGGAACACGCATGAAGGCTTGCGGCACGCGGATTCGATTTCCGGGGTCTTGCAGGCGATGCGGTACATGTTCGCGGTCGGGCCGCCGAGGTCGGAAATGACGCCGGTGAAGCCCGGGACCTTGTCGCGGATCTCTTCGATTTCGCGAATGATCGACTCTTCGGAACGGTTCTGGATGATCCGGCCTTCGTGCTCGGTAATCGAGCAGAAGGTGCAGCCACCAAAGCAGCCACGCATGATGTTCACCGAGAAACGGATCATCTCGTAGGCCGGGATCTTTTCCTTGCCGTACGCCGGGTGCGGAATGCGCGCATAGGGCATGCCGAACACGTAGTCCATTTCTTCGGTGGTCATCGGAATCGGTGGCGGGTTGAACCAGACGTCGACTTCGCCGTGCTTTTGCACCAGAGCGCGGGCGTTGCCCGGGTTGGTTTCCAGGTGCAGCACGCGGTTGGCGTGAGCGTAAAGCACCGCATCGCCACGGACTTTTTCAACCGATGGCAGACGAATGACGGTCTTGTCGCGAGTCATTTTCGGGCTGGCCAGGATCTGTACGACCTTGGCTTCTTCCGGATCTTCGACCGGTCCCTTTTCCTGCTCGATTGCGCAAGCCTGAGTGTCTTGGGTGTTCACGTACGGGTTGATGATCTTGTCGATCTTGCCCGGACGGTCGATGCGCGTGGAGTCGACTTCGTACCAGCCTTGCGGCGTATCACGACGAATGAACGCGGTACCGCGAACATCGGTGATGTCTTCGATCTTGTGACCGTAGGACAGGCGCTGGGCGACTTCGACGATCGCACGCTCGGCGTTGCCGTAGAGCAGGATGTCGGCGCAGGCGTCGATCAGGATCGAGTTGCGCACCCGATCCTGCCAGTAATCGTAGTGGGCGATGCGGCGCAGGGAGGCTTCGATGCCGCCGAGCACAATCGGTACGTGCTTGTAGGCTTCCTTGCAGCGCTGGCTGTAAACCAGACTCGCGCGGTCCGGACGTTTGCCCGCCAGGCCACCGGGGGTGTAGGCGTCGTCGGAACGGATTTTCTTGTCGGCGGTGTAGCGGTTGATCATCGAGTCCATGTTGCCGGCCGCGACACCGAAAAACAGGTTCGGCTCGCCAAGCTTCATGAAATCGTCTTTGGACTGCCAGTTCGGCTGCGCGATGATCCCGACGCGGAAGCCCTGGGCCTCCAGCAGCCGGCCGATGATCGCCATGCCGAACGACGGATGGTCGACGTAGGCATCACCGGTGACGATGATGATGTCGCAGGAATCCCAGCCGAGCTGATCCATCTCCTCCCTGCTCATGGGCAGGAATGGCGCTGGCCCGAAACATTCGGCCCAGTACTTGGGATAGTCAAATAACGGCTTGGCTGCTTGCATGTCGATAACCGGTGTTGGCTTTCATTGAATTTCGCGGGCGCGGAATATAGCACAAATTTTGACCAATTCCGACGGCTATGGTCGGAAATCGGTGGAGCTGTTTTCGCAAAAATCCCGGGGCTACATATAACCCTTGTGGCGAGGGGGCTTGCCCCCGTTGGGCTGCGAAGCGGCCCCCATAGTTTATCTGTGATACCGCAAATTCAGGATCTACGACTGCTTCGCAGCCGAACGGGGCGGTGCGGCGCTCCGACAAGCCCCCTCACCACAGAAGCCCTCGCCACAGTTATTCATCGTCGTCGAAGTTGTAGCTACCCGGCGCCAGGTTTTCAAATCGGGTGTATTTGCCGATGAAGGCCAGGCGGATAAAGCCGATCGGGCCGTTCCGCTGCTTGCCGATGATGATTTCGGCAATGCCTTTGTGTTCGGTTTCCGGGTGATACACCTCGTCCCGGTAAACGAACATGATTACGTCGGCGTCCTGCTCGATCGCTCCCGATTCCCGCAAGTCGGAGTTCACCGGGCGCTTGTTCGGGCGTTGTTCCAGGGAACGGTTGAGCTGGGACAGTGCCACCACCGGGCAGTTGAATTCCTTGGCCAGGGCTTTCAGGGACCGGGAGATCTCGGAAATCTCGTTGGTCCGGTTGTCACCACTGGACCCCGGGATCTGCATCAGTTGCAGGTAGTCGATCATGATCAGACCGATCTCACCGTGCTCACGCACCAGACGACGGGTCCGGGCGCGCATTTCCGAGGGGCTGATACCCGCCGTGTCGTCGATGAACAACTTGCGATCATTGAGCAGGTTGACCGCCGACGTCAGGCGCGGCCAGTCGTCGTCTTCCAGGCGACCGGCCCGGACCTTGGTCTGGTCGATGCGACCGAGGGACGACAGCATACGCATGATCAGCGATTCGCCTGGCATCTCGAGGGAGTAAACCAGGACAGCCTTCTCGCTGCGTAGCACGGCGTTTTCCACCAGGTTCATCGCAAAGGTGGTTTTACCCATGGACGGACGGCCGGCGACGATGATCAGGTCGGCCGGTTGCAGGCCACTGGTCTTCTCGTCGAGGTCGGTGTAACCGGTGGACAGGCCGGTGATCGAGTTATCGGTGTTGAACAAGGTGTCGATGCGGTCGATGGCCTTGGTCAGCAGGTCGTTGACGCTGACCGGGCCGCCGGTTTTCGGACGGGCCTCGGCGATCTGGAAGATCTGCCGTTCAGCCTCGTCGAGAATCTCGGCGGCGGTGCGGCCTTCAGGGTTGAAAGCGCTGTCGGCGATTTCGGTACTGATGCCGATCAACTGGCGCAGGGTTGCCCGCTCGCGAACGATCTGGGCATAGGCCTTGATGTTGGCGACGGACGGCGTGTTTTTTGCCAGTTCGCCAAGGTAACCGAGACCGCCGACCTGGGACGTCTGACCTTCCTTGTCCAATTGCTCGGCCAGGGTCACGACGTCGATCGGCTGGTTCTGGTCCGCCAGTTTGGCGATGGCCCGGAAGATCAGGCGGTGGTCATGCCGATAGAAATCGCCGTCGGAGACTTGATCGAGCACGCGCTCCCAGGCGTTGTTGTCCAGCATCAGACCACCGAGCACGGCCTGTTCGGCCTCGATGGAATGCGGCGGCACCTTCAGGGCAGCGGTTTGCAGATCGTATTGCTCGGGAGCGGAGATATCGTTCATGGCCACTTGGTTTATTCAGGAAAAGCAGGAGTTGTGAAAATCAGGAACTGCAGAAAGACAAAGGGCACGACCTGTAAACAGGATCGTGCCCGATGTTACCGGCAAGCACCCGAGGGTGCCAGCCGACAAGTACTGCTTAAGCTGCTACCACGACAACGCGTACGGTGGCTTCAACTTCGGCGTGCAGGTGCACGGCTACGTCGAATTCGCCTACGTTGCGGATGGTGCCGTTCGGCAGACGAACTTCGCTTTTTGCAACTTCAACGCCAGAGGCGGTCAGTGCATCAGCGATGTCGTGGGTGCCGATCGAACCGAACAGCTTGCCTTCGTCACCAGCGGTGGCAGTGATAGTCACTTCCAGCTCAGCCAGTTGGGCGGCGCGGCTTTCAGCCGATGCTTTACGGTCTGCTGCGGCTTTTTCCAGCTCAGCGCGACGCTCTTCGAACGCAGCCAGGTTGGCTGGGGTCGCAGCGGTAGCTTTGCCGTATGGCAGCAGGTAGTTACGACCGTAACCAGCCTTAACGTTCACTTTGTCACCCAGGTTGCCCAGGTTGGTGACTTTTTCCAGAAGGATCAGTTGCATGTGAAAATCCTCTTAACTTTTAACCTTCACCGTTCGCGCTATCGGCATCTTTCGGTGCCGAACGACCGCGAAAATCAATCAGGCTGTCGACGATGGCCAGAACCACCAGCAACGGATAGATCAGCTGCATGAACAGCAACAGCGTGACGTACAACCCCACCAGCCAGAATTTGGCCAGTCGCTTTTGCGCCACCAGCCCGTGAATCAGGGCCAGTCCGGCGAACACCAGCGGTACGCTGCACAACGGCGTCAACATGGCCATCTGCGGGCCAAGATTTGGCCCCAGAAGCATTAACGCCAGCAGCAACATCGCCGGTCCCAGCGGGATTCGGATGGCGCGAAACTCGCGACCAAAACCACCCGGGTTGTACAACAACGCCTGCCAGTAGCGCCCGACAATCAGGCTCAGCACACTGACGATTTGCAACAAGGCCGCAATCAGGCCGGTCAGGACCGGTGCAATCAGGGACGCAAAGCGCGCTTGCTCGTCTACCGACAATTGCTGGTAGACCTCACCGAGTAGCGACGGCATGACTTTTATCAAAGCCTGCGCCAGCATCTCGATCTGGGGCGCAAAAGCCGCCCCCAGCACCACTGAAAACACCAATCCCATCGCTATGCTGACCAGCAGCACGCGGTTCCAGGACTCGCTTGCGCGCAAAACCAACGCAAGGCTCGAAGACCCCAGCAGCACCAGAAGTGCCCGTGGGTCGTCGAAGAAAAGCCACCAGATCAACGCCGGCAGCAGTCCCAGAGCAAGTACGCCAACGGCGTCCTTCAATCCGCGCCGCAGGAGCACAAGGCATCCAGCGGCAGCACCCAACCAATACAACAACGGCAATGTTGCGCATCCGGCCACTACCAGAGTGGCCTGCATACGGCCGCGCATGATGAACTCAGCTAAGGCGCGCATGCATTCAATCCTTTGCTACGTGTCGACTGCCCGGTCTCAGCGGCCGTGGCTGTCGGTGTAGGCCAGCAGGGCCAGGAAGCGGGCGCGCTTGATAGCGGTGGCCAGCTGACGCTGATAACGTGCTTTGGTACCGGTGATGCGGCTTGGAACGATTTTGCCGGTCTCGGATACGTAAGCTTTCAGAGTGTTGAGATCTTTGTAATCGATCTCTTTCACGTCTTCAGCGGTGAAGCGGCAGAATTTACGACGACGGAAGAAACGTGCCATGTAATAGGCTCCTCAAAAGGTCCGTGGATTACTCGTCAGCGTTATCGCTGTTGTCGCTGTCATCACTGTCAACGCCTTCAGCGTCGGAGTGCTCAGGACGGTCGCGACGCTCACGGCGCTCACTGCGGTTTTCTTCAGCCTTGAGCATCTCGGATTGGCCGGTAACGGCTTCTTCGCGACGGATGACCAGGTTACGGATCACTGCATCGTTGTAGCGGAAGTTGTCTTCCAGCTCGGCCAGGGCCTTGCCAGTGCACTCAACGTTCAGCATCACGTAGTGAGCCTTGTGAACATTGTTGATTGCGTAGGCCAGTTGACGACGGCCCCAATCTTCCAGACGGTGGATTTTGCCGCCGTCTTCTTCGATCAGCTTGGTGTAACGCTCAACCATGCCGCCGACTTGCTCGCTTTGATCCGGGTGGACCAAAAAGATGATTTCGTAATGACGCATGAATGCTCCTTACGGGTTGTAGCCTGCCGCTCAAAAGCGGTCAGACAAGGAGTGAATGACACTTATGGACTTGCTTGCGATAGACACATGCGTGCCTGCCGTCACAGCAAGGGGCGCAATTGTAGAGAAGGGTCGAGGGAGGTGCAAGGCAATTGGTGATTATTTGAACAATCACCCGAACTAAAATCCGAACACCTGTAGGACTGTAGGACTGTAGGAGCTGTCGAGTGAAACGAGGCTGCGATCTTTTGATCTCGAAAAATCAAAGTCAAAAGATCGCAGCCTCGTTTCACTCGACAGCTCCTACAAGAGGAGTGTCAGGACTTTTTGGCGGTCCCGGCGGCTTTGACGCCGCGCTGGCGCAGCGCTTCGAACAGGCAGACGCCGGTGGCGACGGACACGTTGAGGCTGCTGACGCTGCCAGCCATCGGCAGGCGCACCAAATAGTCGCAAAGGTCGCGAGTCAGGCGGCGCATGCCGCTACCTTCGGCACCCATGATCAGGATGGTCGGGCCCGTCAGGTCCTGCTGATACAGATCCTGCTCAGCCTCGCCCGCCGTACCGACGACCCACAAGCCGCGCTGCTTGAGTTTTTCCAGGGTGCGCGCCAGGTTGGTCACGGCGACCAACGGAATCACTTCCGCCGCGCCACAAGCAACTTTTCGAACCGTCGGGGTCAGCGTGGCTGATTTGTCCTTCGGCACGATCACCGCCAGCGCGCCGGCCGCATCGGCCGAACGCAGGCAAGCGCCGAGGTTGTGCGGATCGGTCACACCGTCGAGCACCAGCAGCAACGGTGCGCCTTCGGTGCGATCGAGCAGCTCGTCGAGCATCGCCTCGCCCCAGACCTGGCTCGGGCTCACGTCCGCCACCACGCCCTGGTGCACGCCTTCAACCCAGGCATCCAGCTCACGACGCTCAGCCTGACCGACGGCCACGCGATTTTCGGCAGCGAGTTCGATCAGCGTCTGAACCCGCGGATCGCTGCGGCCTTCAGCCAGCCAGATCTGCTTGACGCGTTTTGGGTGGTGACGCAGCAACGCTTCTACCGCGTGCACGCCGTAGATCTTTTCCAACTGACTCATGACTTGGCCTTAGGTTTACGCGCCCCGCCGCTTCTGGCGGCTGGAGCGGAACCCGCTTTTGGCGGGCCTTTACGGTGTTTGCTCGGTTTGGCTGGCTTGCCGCCGGAGGCCTTTTCAGGCGCCGACCGCCCGGTCTTTCCCCCAGACGCCGCTTTACCGCCGCTTTTCGCTTCAGACAGCAATGCCTGTTTCATTTCACGACTTTTGCGCAACTCGGCATTTTTTGCCGCCGCATCGCTCGGACGATAGGCCTCGACGGCCTTTTCCTTGGCAGGACGACGCCCGGCCTTGGCCAGTACCGGCTCGGCAGCTGTTTTGATAGCAGGCGCTGCGGTTTCAGTGCCGCGCTTTTTGCGACCGATCGGTGCGCTGATGGTTTTTTCGGCCATCTCGAAGTCGATCTTGCGCTCGTCGAGGTCGACGCGCATGACGCGCACTTCAACAGTGTCGCCCAGGCGGAAGCTACGACCGGTACGCTCACCGGCGAGGCGGTGGTGTACAGGATCGAAGTGGTAGTAGTCGCCCGGCAGCGCGGTGACGTGCACCAGGCCTTCGACGTAAATATCGGTCAGTTCGACGAACAGGCCGAAACCGGTCACGGCGGTGATCACCCCCGGGAACGATTCGCCCACGCGGTCTTTCATGAACTCGCACTTGAGCCAGTTCACTACGTCGCGGGTCGCTTCGTCGGCACGACGCTCGCTCATCGAGCACTGCTCGCCGAGCTGCTCCAGGATCGCTTCGTCGTACGGATAGATCCGCGCTTTCGGAATGGTCATCGCGCCAGCACGGCGAACGTGCGGGGTGTCCATTTTCGAATGGATGACGCTGCGAATCGCCCGGTGCGTGAGCAAGTCCGGGTAGCGGCGAATCGGCGAAGTGAAGTGGGTATAGGCTTCGTAATTCAGGCCGAAGTGGCCCTGGTTATCGGCGCTGTACACCGCCTGGCTCAACGAGCGCAGCATGACGGTCTGGATCAGGTGGAAATCCGGACGATCCTTGATGCCCGCGAGCAAAGCCTGGTAATCCTTCGGCGACGGGCCGTCCTTGCCTTTGTGCAGGGACAGGCCGAGCTCGCCGAGGAAGGCGCGCAGTTTTTCCAGACGCTCCGGTGGCGGACCGTCGTGGACGCGATACAACGCAGGAATTTCGTGCTTTTTCAGGAATTCGGCGGTGGCCACGTTGGCCGCCAGCATGCATTCTTCAATCAGCTTGTGAGCATCGTTGCGAACGGTCGGACGGATTTCGGCAATCTTGCGCTCGGAACCGAAGATGATCCGGGTTTCCTGGGTTTCGAAATCGATCGCGCCACGCACGTGACGGGCCGCCAGCAGAACCTTGTACAGCGAGTACAGCTGCTTGAGGTGCGGCAGAACGTTGGTGTATTCACCACGCAGCTGACGCGCTTCGGTGACTTTTGGCGTCTCCAGCATGGTGCTGACCTTGTTGTAGGTCAGGCGGGCATGGGAGTGAATCACCGCTTCGTAGAAGCAGTAGTCGGTCATTTCGCCGGATTTGGAGATAGTCATCTCGCAAACCATGGCCAGGCGATCGACGTGCGGGTTCAGCGAGCACAGGCCGTTGGACAGCTGCTCAGGCAGCATCGGCACCACGCGCTCGGGGAAGTACACCGAGTTGCCGCGAACCTGGGATTCGTTATCCAGCGCCGAACCGATTTTCACATAGCTGGAAACGTCAGCGATCGCCACGTACAACTTCCAGCCACCGGAGAACAGGCGCAGCTTGCCCGGCTTGGCTTCGCAGTAGACCGCGTCATCGAAGTCGCGCGCATCTTCACCGTCGATGGTCACGAACGGCAGATGACGCAGGTCGATGCGCTTCTCTTTGTCTTTCTCTTCGACTTCAGGCTTGAGCTTGGCGGCTTCTTTCAAGACCGCTTCAGGCCAGACGTGCGGAATATCGTAGGTGCGCAGGGCAACATCGATTTCCATGCCCGGCGCCATGTAGTTACCCACCACCTCGACCACGTCGCCTTGCGGCTGGAAGCGTGGCGTCGGCCAGTGAGTGATCTTCACTTCGACGAACTGACCGATCTGCGCGTTGGCGTTGCGACCTGGCGTCACCAGCACTTCTTGCTGGATCTTCGGATTGTCCGCGACGACGAAACCGATACCGCCCTCTTCGAAGTAACGACCGACGATGCTCTCGTGGGCACGGGACACCACTTCGACAATCATGCCTTCGCGGCGACCGCGACGGTCGAGGCCGGAAACTCGTGCCAGGGCACGGTCGCCATCGAACACCAGGCGCATTTGCGCCGGGCTCATGAACAGGTCGTCACTGCCGTCGTCCGGGACCAGGAAGCCGAAACCGTCACGGTGACCGCTGATGCGGCCCAGGATCAGGTCGAGCTTGTCCACCGGCGCATAAGTGCCGCGACGGGTATAGATCAGTTGAGCGTCGCGCTCCATGGCGCGCAGGCGGCGGCGCAGGGCTTCGATCTGGTCTTCTGTGGTCAGACCAAACTCTTCGACCAGCTGCTCGCGGTTAGCAGGCGAACCTCGATCAGCAAGGTGCTGAAGGATCAGTTCGCGGCTAGGAATAGGGTTTTCATATTTTTCCGCTTCACGAGCGGCCTCGGGATCGAGGGACTGCCAATCGGCCATTAGAGAGTTTTCACCTTGTCTATATGCGGGTTAGTTTGGCATAGGCGTAATGAAACGGGAAATTTCAGGCTGTGACAGCCCATCTAAAGCCCTTTATCGACACCGCGAAGCTGATTTGAATGCCGTCGGTAAAATTTTCCAGGTTTTTTTGATGACAGGGGTTTACAGTTAAAAAGACGCTCCGTATAGTGCGCGCCATCGACGACGCACTAGCGCTGCCGATACTGCCCAGATGGTGAAATTGGTAGACACGCCAGCTTCAGGTGCTGGTGACCGCAAGGTCGTGGAAGTTCGAGTCTTCTTCTGGGCACCAATTTCGAGCTTGAGATTAGATCAATTTCAAGGCTCACACAAAAACCCGCGAAAGCGGGTTTTTGCATTCCAGGCTTCTGAATTATTAAAATTAAATCAGGGGTTTACAGATCAAAATGCTCTCCGTATAGTGCGCCACATCAACAGCGGCAACGCTGAAGATCATGCCCAGATGGTGAAATTGGTAGACACGCCAGCTTCAGGTGCTGGTGACCGCAAGGTCGTGGAAGTTCGAGTCTTCTTCTGGGCACCAATTCAAATTCAAGGTCACGATCTTGAATTTCACAAAAACCCGCGAAAGCGGGTTTTTGCGTTTCTGGCCTTTGAAGCCATCGCCGCCCTTTGTGGCGAGGGAGCTTGCTCCCGCTGGGCTGCGAAGCGGCCCCCTCATTCTTTCAGTCAAACCTTATTGCCCGGTTTTGCGACTGCTCCGCAGCCGAGCGGGAGCAAGCTCCCTCGCCACAGAAGTCTGCACCAGGCCCTCTAGCAAACCCTCACCCGCCCCGCAAGGCGCACTTGAGAAACAATATCGTTTATCATTGTTTCAAGTTTTTGCAATGCGACAGTGAGGAACCCTGCGAATGATGTTTCGAAATACCCTGCGCCGCGGCCTGACCATCACCCTCCTCGGCCTGACACTCGCCACGCCCCTCACCCAAGCCGCCGATCCGGTTTCCCTGACACTCTATAACGGTCAACACAAGGAAGTCGGCGACGCGGTCGCCAAAGCCTTCGAAGCCAAGACAGGGATTCACGTCAATGTGCGCAAGGGCAGCAGCAACCAGCTCGCCAGCCAGATCGTCGAAGAAGGCGATCGCTCCCCCGCCGACGTGATCTACACCGAAGAATCGCCACCGCTGAACAAGCTCGGCGAACAAGGCCTGCTGGCAAAAGCCGATGCCGCCACGCTTGAAGTCCTGCCCAAGGATTACGTTGCCGGTAATGGCACCTGGATTGGCATCACGGCACGGGTCCGGGTCGTCGCTTTCAACCCTAAACTGATCGACGAGAAAGACCTGCCCAAGTCAGTGATGGAGTTCTCCAATCCAAAATGGCAAGGCAAGGTCGGCTTCGTGCCTTCCAGCGGTGCCTTCCAGGAACAGGCCGTGGCGATTATCAAGGTCCACGGGATGGACGCCGCCGAAGAGTGGCTGACCGGCCTGCGCGCGTTCGGCAAGACCTACAGCAACAACATGGTTGCACTGAAAGCCGTGGAAAATGGCGAAGTCGCCACCGTGCTGGTGAACAACTATTACTGGTTCGCCTTGCAGCGTGAAAAAGGCCAACTCGACTCGAAACTGCATTACTTCACCGGTGGCGACGTCGGCGGACTGATCACCGTTTCCAGCGCTGGCGTACTGAAATCCAGCAAACATCCAAAAGAAGCCCAACAATTGCTCGCCTATATGGCCAGCGAAGAAGGTCAGCGCGTGATCACCCAGACCACCGCCGAATACCCACTGCACAAGGGTATGGCATCGGATCGCGGGCTCAAGCCATTCAGCGAACTGCAAGCGCCGAACGTCACGCCAGCCGACCTCGGCAACGCCGAAGAAGCCCTGGACCTGGAACGTGACGTTGGCTTGAACTGATGAGCACCTCGTTATCCGCCCCCGCCTCGCGTGGGGGCTACATGCCACGGCGCAAGCGGCCATCGATCTGGCTGCTGCTACCGGTTCTGCTGCTGGTGGTACTCAGCCTGTTGCCACTGGCCTATGTCGGTCTCAAAACCTGGCAAGCCGGCTGGGTCGAGGCACTGCATCTGCTGTGGCGGCCCTACGTGTTTGGCCTGCTGCGCAATACCCTGGCGCTGATGCTGGGCGTGACACTGGCCTGCGGTGTGATTGGCTTGTCACTCGCCTGGCTGCTGGAGCGCAGCAATCTGCCGGGACGGCGGTTATGGGGCGTGATTCTGTGCCTGCCGTTCGCGGTGCCGGCATTTGTCAGCAGCTTCACCTGGGTGTCCCTGAGCGCTCACTTCGAAGGGCTGGGTGGGGCGATTCTGGTGATGACGCTGTCCAAGTACCCGCTGATCTTTCTGCCGGTCGCGGCAACGCTGCGCAATCTCGACCCCTCTCTTGAAGAGTCTGCCCGCACCCTGGGGCAGAATCGTTGGGGTGTATTCTTCAAAATCACCCTGCCCCTGCTCTGGCCGTCACTGCTGGCCGGTTCACTGTTGATTGCGCTGCACATGCTGGTGGAGTTCGGCGCGCTGTCGATCATCGGCCTGCAAACCTTTACCACGGCGATCTATCAGCAGTTCGAACTGGAATTCAGCAACGCCAATGCAGCGATGCTTTCTGCGGTGTTGCTGGCGCTGTGCCTGGTGCTGCTATGGCTTGAGTTACGCGTGCGCGGCAAAGGCCGTCACGTACGCACCGGTCAGGGCGCTGCGCGACATGCGGAGCAGGTTCGCCTCGGGCCGTGGACGGCTGTGGGACAACTTTACTGCTTGCTGCTGGCGATCATCGGCAGCGGCATTCCACTGGGAATGCTGGCGTACTGGCTGATGGTGGGTTCCTCGGCAGCGTTCCCGGTGGCCGCGATCAGCGAGGCATTGCTCTCGTCGCTGGCGCTGTCGCTCGGTGGCGCTGCGCTGTGCCTGGTGCTGGCGGTGCCGGTGGGGTTGCTGGTGGTGCGCCATAAAGGCCGACTGGCAATCTGGGCCGAGCGCTTGCCGTATCTGCTGCATGCACTGCCGGGATTGGTGATTGCGCTGACCCTGGTGTATTTCGCCCTGCATTATGTGCCAGTGCTGTACCAGACCTCGGCGTTGCTGCTGATTGCCTATGCGCTGTTGTTTCTGCCACTGGCGCAGGCACCGATTCGCACTGCACTGAACAAGGCCGCGCCGCAATTGGAAGAAGCCGCACGCACGCTGGGGGCGTCGTCTTTCAGCGCGTTTTGTCGGGTGACCCTGCCCATCATCTTCCCCGCCCTGGGCGCTGCGTTTGCGCTGGTGTTTCTGGATGCAATGAAGGAACTGACGGCGACGCTGCTGCTGAGCCCGACCGGGCTCAATACTCTGGCGACGGAAGTCTGGGCGCATACCGCGAATGTGGAGTTCGCGGCGGCGGCGCCTTATGCGGCGTTGTTGATATTAGTGTCGGGATTACCGGTGTACCTGCTGACGACGCGGATGTATTTGAGCCGCTGATAAAGCAAAAGATCGCAGCCTTCGGCAGCTCCTACACAGGGATATGCGTTTCCACTGTAGGAGCTGCCGAAGACTGCGATCTTTTGATCTGCGGGGTTTATTACGCCCTGAACTGCCCCAGGCTCGCCTTCAACTGCGCCGCCAACCCATCCAGCACCTTGCCGCTGGCCGTGGTCTCCACGACCGCCTGAGCTGCTTTCTCAGCTTGAGCATGAATGGTCTCAACCCGCCCACGCACGGCCTGCGCACCTTGCGCCTGATGCGCCGCGGCCTGGGTC
Source organism: Pseudomonas sp. B21-019 (assembly GCF_024749225.1). Lineage (NCBI taxonomy): Bacteria > Pseudomonadati > Pseudomonadota > Gammaproteobacteria > Pseudomonadales > Pseudomonadaceae > Pseudomonas > Pseudomonas sp. B21-019. Next base: position 596,169 of record NZ_CP087193.1, on the reverse strand, counting down.
GCCAGGCCGATCGCCGCATGCACCTGCTCGACCGACGCCTGCACCGACTGCTGCAACCGCGCACTGTCGCGCAACACCAGCAAACCTTCACTGGCCTGACGCCCAGCCTGCCCGATTGCCGCAACAGCCTCACGCGCGCCCTGCTGCAGCGCAACAATGTGCGCCTGAATGTCACCGGTGGAGCTCTGCGTCTTGCTCGCCAGCGCCCGCACCTCGTCCGCCACCACGGCAAACCCACGACCGGTCTCGCCGGCACGCGCAGCTTCAATGGCCGCGTTCAGCGCCAGCAAGTTGGTTTGTTCGGCGATCCCGTGAATCACCGTCAGCACCACTTCAATCTGCTCACTCTGCTGCGCCAGACGCTCGATGACTTTCGCACCGGTGTCGACTTGTCCGGCCAATGCCTCGATGAGACTGCCGACTTTCGCCGAAGTCCGGGTGTTCTCATCCGTGGCCTGACGAATGCCCACCACCTGCTGCAAAGCGGCCTGCATGGCGTGGCTTTCAGATTGAGCCTCATCAGCCATTTGCGACAACGCGCGCAGGCTTTCGGCCACTTCATCGCGCTGCATGCCAGCCGCCGCATCGGCACCGGCATTGCGCAGGGTCATGGCGCCGATTTCCACGCCGGTACGCTGAGCCACATCGCCCGCCTCACGCACGATCGGCTGCAATTTATCCACAAAGCGATTGACCGCCGAGGCCATGTCGCCGATCTCGTCCTGGCTGTTGATCTGCACGCGCTTGGTCAGGTCGCCCTCACCCGCCGCCAGGTCATCCATCGCGACAATGAGCATTTTCAGGCGATTGACCACTCGACGCCCCAGCACCACCGCCAGTAACAGCAGCACACCGAAACCCACCACCGCCAGGCCCATGCCGATGCGCCAGCGCAAAGCCCCCGCGGCTTCCTGCACAGCGCCCGTGGTGTTGGCTTTCATTTCAGAAGCGGTGGACTGCGCCGACTGTAGACGCCCGCGCATCGCCGTTGCGCTGTCGGCCGCCGCACCTTTGAGGCTGTCACCCACCAATTGATCGCTGCTGGCGATCAGCGCCGAGAAGCGCTTGTCCAGCGCCGCCAGATCGGTTTCCACGGAGGCAGTTGAGACCCCCATCAAGACCTTGCCGATTTCCACCCCATTGGGACTGATCGAAGCCTCAAGGTAGTAGACCGAAGGATCGCTCTTCGCTGCATCCAGCACCTTATCCAGCGCCCGCTCACCCTGGCCTTTCTCCAGCAGCCCCTTGTTGATCGGGTTCTCTCGGTTGAGGTAGCGCGTCAGGTGCTGGCCCGTGGCGTCGTCATAGACCACGAACAGCACGTTGGGATTGCGCTGGGCGCGGCGAGCGAATTCGGACAGGGTAGGAATGTCGCTGTCCCACATGGCGCGGGGTGCGACCGAGGCCAGAAGTTGCGCCATGTCATTGGCCGATTCCTTCAGGTCCTTCTCCAGCGTCGTACGCAGTTGAGCCTGCTCGTCTTTCAAACGTGAAGACAGCCCAGCGGTCAGGCGCTGACGGGTACTGCTGGACAGGTTATCCAGGCTCGACGTGACTTCACGCCCCGCCTGCTCCAGCTCACTGGAGAGCTTTTGGCTATCGGCGCCCAGGCGCACGCCCAGATCGGTTTCCAGCGCAGTCACCGTGCTCCGGGTCAGAGCGACAGCCACCAGCACCTGCACCAAAAGGGCGATACCAAGGGTAACGAACACGGGCCGCAACAAACGGCTTTGTAACAGTGAGAGAACGGCCGACACAGGAAATCCCTCTACTCTAACGCCATTAAATTGATGGCATTCTGAAGGCGATATTCACAGCAAAGGTCATGCCGTCCAACAGGCATAAACGACAAAGGCCCCGATTAAGGGGCCTTTGTGTTTTACATCAACGACTTATTAAGCGAACGGGTGACGCAGAACGATAGTTTCGTTGCGGTCCGGGCCCGTCGAAATAATGTCGATCGGCGCGCCGACCAACTCTTCGATGCGCTTGATGTAGTTGCGCGCAGCCTGAGGCAGCTCTTCCAGGGTCTTGGCACCCAGAGTCGATTCGCTCCAGCCCGGCATCTGCTCGTACACCGGCTCCAGGCCGATGTAGCTGTCGGCGTCGGTCGGTGCGTCGATCACTGCACCATCTTCGTTCTTGTAGCCTACGCAGATGTTGATGGTTTCCAGGCCGTCCAGCACGTCCAGCTTGGTCAGGCACAGGCCCGAGATGCTGTTCACATCGATAGCGCGACGCAGGATCACGGCATCGAACCAGCCGCAACGACGGGCACGGCCAGTGGTGGCGCCGAACTCGTGGCCACGCTTGGCCAGGAACGCACCAACGTCGTCGAACAGCTCAGTCGGGAACGGACCGGAGCCGACGCGCGTGGTGTAAGCCTTGGTGATGCCGAGGATGTAGTCCAGGAACATCGGACCAACACCCGAACCGGTGGCGATGCCGCCAGCGGTGGTGTTGGAGCTGGTGACGTACGGGTAGGTGCCGTGGTCGATGTCCAGCAGGGAGCCCTGGGCGCCTTCGAACATGATGTCCTTGCCGGCACGACGCAGGTTGTGCAGCTCTGCGGTGACGTCGAGCATCATCGGCTTGAGCAGCTCGGCGTATTCCATGCACTCGTCGAGTGTCTTCTGGAAGTCGATCGCTGGCTCTTTGTAGTAATTGACCAGTACGAAGTTGTGGTAATCCAGCAACTCGCCCAGCTTGGCGGCGAAACGCTCACGATGGAACAGATCACCGATGCGCAGACCGCGACGGGCAACCTTGTCTTCGTAAGCCGGGCCGATGCCGCGACCGGTGGTGCCGATCTTCAGCTCGCCACGGGCCTTTTCACGGGCCTGGTCCAGCGCTACGTGGTAGGACAGGATCAGCGGGCAGGACGGGCTGATACGCAGGCGCTCGCGCACCGGTACGCCTTTCTCTTCCAGCTTGTTGATTTCCCGCAGCAGGGCGTCGGGTGCAACCACCACGCCGTTACCGATCAGGCACTGCACGCCTTCGCGCAGCACGCCAGACGGGATCAGGTGCAAGACGGTTTTTTCGCCGTCGATCACCAGAGTGTGACCAGCGTTGTGGCCACCTTGGTAGCGCACTACGGCGGCAGCATGTTCGGTCAGCAGATCAACGATCTTGCCTTTGCCCTCATCACCCCATTGGGTGCCCAGGACTACGACATTCTTACCCATAACACTTGTCCTCATTCGCGCAAACTTGGTGCCGGCGGCGGCCGGCAGGAAAACTCAAGAAGCCAGTGGCGATACTTGCCAAAGCCCGTTCTGCTGAATCAATTGCCGGTCGCAGTCCGCTTCACGGGCGGCGGCCAAAGGTTGCCCAGGCAATGCCTGAACGACACGCTGACCCTCACTGCGCAACTGGCAAACCTGCTGCCAGAGTGCTGCATCCGTACTGTCAGGCATCCAGATACCGCCAGACGGTAGCTCGATCTCAGCACGCCCCAGGGTCACCAGGGTTTTCAAATCGGTGGAGAAGCCTGTCGCCGGACGGGCGCGACCGAAGTCGGCACCGATATCGTCGTAACGACCGCCCTGAGCGATGGACTGGCCAACACCTGGCACGAACACGGCGAACACCACACCGGTGTGGTAGTGGTAGCCGCGCAATTCGCCCAGGTCGAAGTACAGCGGTAACTCCGGGAAACGCGTGGACAGACGCTCGGCAATCGCCAGCAAATCGTCCAGGGCCGCCAGAACAGGCGCCGGCGCATTGGCCAGACGCTCGCGGGCAGCGCTCAACACTTCACGACCGCCACACAGGTCGACCAGCGCTCGCAGCATGCCCGACAGATCGGCAGGCAGGCCTTCGGTCAAGGTAATGACCTCGTCGATGGCTTTACGTTGCAATGCATCGAACAACTGTTGCTCGACTTCGCCGGACAAACCGGCGGCGCGGGCCAGGCCGCGGTAGATGCCGACATGCCCGAGGTCCATGTGCACATCCGGCACATCGGCCAGTTGCAGCATGGCCAGCATCAGGCTGATGACTTCCACGTCGCTGCTCGGGCTGGCATCGCCGTACAACTCGGCGCCCAGTTGAATCGGGCTGCGCGAGGACGACAACGCACGTGGCTGAGCATGCAGCACGCTACCGGCATAGCACAGACGGCTCGGGCCTTCGCGACGCAGGGTGTGCGCATCGATGCGCGCCACTTGCGGCGTGATGTCGGCACGGAAACCCATCTGCCGGCCCGACTGCGGGTCGATGACCTTGAAGGTGCGCAGATCGAGGTCCTGGCCTGCGCCGGTCAGCAGGGATTCCAGGTACTCGATATGGGGAGTCACGACAAACTCGTAACCCCAGCTCTGGAACAGATCCAACACCTGGCGACGCGCAACTTCAATGCGCGCAGCCTCCGGTGGCAGTACTTCTTCGATGCCATCTGGCAGCAGCCAGCGGTCTACCGTTGCCATTACGCCATTCCCCTATGATCCGGGCAGCAAGCCTTTGGGCGAGCCTTGAGTGAAGCAGAAAATGATCGGCTCATGTGCATAAACCCCGCGCATGAACAACGTGGCGAAAAGCCTGGAACCGGCTTCGCCAACCACTTTCCTCGAAAAACCTGTCGAGTCATTCAACTCGGGCGCCTGCATCAAAACAGCAATCAAACGTGCAGACGCAAAAAAGCCGGGAATTTCCCGGCTGCCGCATCATACACACGTTTTCCCAAAGGATCACCCCGCCCGAGGCTTTAGCCGCCAGGCGGGGGATGATTCAGGTCAACGTCGTATCAAGGCTTGGCTTTTTCCAGGTAACGGAAGAAGTCACTGCTCGGGTCCAGGACCATGACGTCGGATTTGTTCGCGAAGCTTTCACGGTAGGCACGCAGGCTACGGTAGAACGCGTAGAACTCCTGATCCTGGCCGTATGCCTTGGAGTAGATCGCAGCAGCCTGGGCATCACCGTCACCGCGAACCTCTTCGGATTCACGATAGGCTTCAGCCAGCAGCACGCGGCGTTGACGGTCGGCGTCGGCACGGATGCCTTCGGCCAGCTCGTTACCCTTGGCGCGGTGCTCGCGAGCTTCACGCTCACGCTCGGTGCTCATACGCTCGAACACGCTGCGGTTCACTTCCTTCGGCAGGTCGATGGCTTTGACCCGGACATCGACAACTTCAATGCCCAGCTCTTTTTCCGCCATCTTGTTCAGCGAAGCGGTGATGTCCGCCATCAGCGCATCACGCTCACCGGACACCACTTCGTGCAGGGTGCGTTTACCGAACTGGTCACGCAGGCCCGATTCCAGACGACGGGAAAGACGCTCGTCGGCAATCTGCTTGAGGCCGGAAGTCGCGGTGTAGAAGCGCTCGGCATCTTTCACGCGCCACTTGGCGTAGGCATCGACCATCACGGCTTTCTTTTCCAGCGTCAGGAAACGCTGTGTCGGTGCATCCAGCGTCATCAGGCGCGCGTCGAATATGCGCACCTTGTTAACGTAAGGCACTTTCACATGCAGGCCTGGCTGAACATCGGCCTGGACCACGCGACCGAACTGCAGCAACACCGCACGCTCGGTCTGAGCCACGATGTAGAAGCAGTTCCAGGCAACGATCGCCACGACGACGCCGACAATAAGGGCGATCAGCGATTTATTGCTCATCAGCGACTCTCCCTGGTACGTGCCTGCTGTTGCTGCAGATCAGCTGCCGCACGCACATTCACTTCATTGCTGCTGGCTGCTGCGCCGGTCACCGGAGTGCTGGTGCGGCGACCATCCTCGACCATCTTGTCCAGCGGCAGATACAGCAGATTGCTCTGGCCATTCTTGTTGCCGGTCACGAGAACCTTGCTGGTGTTGCTGAAGATTTCCTGCATGGTGTCCAGGTACAGACGCTGACGGGTAACTTCAGGCGCCTTGCGGTACTCGGCCACCAGCTTGGTGAAGCGGTCGGCCTCACCCTTGGCGCGGGAAACGGTCTCGTCGCGGTAACCGTTGGCATCCTCGAGGATGCGCTGGGCCTGACCACGGGCTTCCGGCACGACGCCGTTGGCGTAGGTTTCAGCCTGGTTACGCGAACGCTGCTCGTCTTCACGGGCGCGGATCACGTCATCGAAGGCTTCCTGGACTTCACGCGGTGCAGCAGCGCTCTGTACGTTGACCTGAGTGACGGTGATACCGGTGCGATAGGTATCGAGGAAACGTTGCAGACGTTCCTTGATTTCGCTGGCCATCAATTCACGACCTTCGGTCAGCACCTGGTCCATGGCGGTAGAACCCACCACGTGGCGCAAGGCACTGTCGGTCGCGTGCTGCAGGCTGATTTCCGGCTGATCGACGTTCAGCACGAAGTCCTGCAGGTTGCTGATCTTGTACTGCACGGTCAGCGGCACTTCGACGATGTTTTCGTCTTCAGTCAGCATTTGACCCTGCTTGGTATAGGCACGCTCACGCGTGACGTTTTCCAGGTACTTGCGATCGATCGGCGGGAAATAGATGTTCAGGCCCGGGCCGACGGTTTCATAGTATTTGCCGAAGCGCAGCACCACGGCCTGCTCCTGCTCGTCGACCACGTAGACAGCGCTGTACAGCCACACGGCCGCGAGCACGGTCAGACCGATGCCGAGCAGGCCACCAAAGCCGCCACTCTTGCCCGGACCACCGCCCTCGTCACCGCGTTTCTTGCCACCACCGAACAACCCGTTCAGGCTTTCCTGCAGCTTTCGGAAGGCCTCGTCGAGATCCGGTGGTCCCTTGCGGTCGCCGTTATTGCGGCGCTTGCCACCCCAAGGATCCTGATTATTCGAGTTGCCACCCGGCTCATTCCAAGCCATAGCGCTCTCCATCTGATAAAGCAAAGACGCACCCACGGCGCGCCGACCAATGCTACAGAATGCCTGTCACCGCGGCACAACCGCTTTCTCAGGCTTTTATTGCAAAGTGTGTTGCTCGATGAATTCCATCGGTTGCAGACCTTCGCGGCTCACGAGTCGATTCAATTCGATCCGTGGCAAGCGAACGGCCAGCAGGCTGATGCCTTCTTCGTCGTGTTCTTCTTTTTGCACCGCACCGAGTTCGAAAAACTGCGCACGCAGTCGAGCAAAACGTTGCGGCAAGCGCAAGGTGCCAACAAACAAATCGCTGCCCAACAGTTCCGCCACTGCCTGCTTGAGCAAATCCAGGCCGGTACCGTCCTTGGCCGACAACCAGACCCGCTGCGGCTTGCCATCGGCATCGCGCTGGATCTGCGGCTCAACCCCCTCGAGCAAATCGAGTTTGTTGTATACCTCAAGGATCGGCAAGTCTTGTGCCCCGATCTCCCCGAGCACCACCATGACCTGTTCGATCTGGGCCATACGATCAGGCTCGTGCGCATCGATCACGTGCAGCAGCAGGTCGGAGTTGCTCGACTCTTCGAGCGTAGCTCGAAATGCCTCGACCAGTTTGTGCGGCAGGTGACGAATGAAGCCCACGGTGTCGGCCAGCACGATCGGCCCGAGGTCATCGAGCTCGAGTCGGCGCAAGGTCGGGTCGAGGGTCGCGAATAGCTGGTTGGCGGCGAAGACGTCGGAATCGGTGACCGAGTTGAACAGCGTCGATTTGCCGGCGTTGGTATAACCCACCAGTGAAACCGTCGGAATGTCAGCACGTTTGCGCCCGCGACGAGACTGCTCGCGCTGGCTGCGGACCTTTTCCAGGCGCCCCTTGATCTGCCGCAGACGAATCCGCAACAGGCGCCGGTCGGTTTCCAGCTGGGTTTCACCCGGGCCGCGCAGACCGATACCGCCCTTCTGCCGCTCAAGGTGAGTCCAGCCGCGAACCAGTCGCGTACTCATGTACTCAAGCTGGGCCAGTTCGACCTGGAGCTTGCCTTCATGGGTGCGGGCGCGTTGAGCGAAGATATCGAGAATCAGACCCGTGCGATCGATCACGCGACACTCGAAAATACGTTCGAGGTTACGTTCCTGACTGGGCGTGAGGATGTGATTGAAAATCACCAGATCGACCTGCTCGGCTTTGACCAGGTCGCGTAACTCTTCGACCTTGCCGCTGCTGATCAGGGTTTTGGCGGTTGGCCGATGACGCGGCACGTTAAAAAACGCGACGGTCTCGGCACCTGCCGAAATTGCCAACTCCTGAAACTCCTGCGGATCTTCGCGCGCCTCAGGGTCCTGACCATCCAAGTGAACGAGAATTGCCCGCTCACCACCACCGTGGCGCTCAAAGAACAAAGGAGACTCCTATCAGGCGTTACCTGGCTCAGCGTCGCCTGCTTCGGATTCGGTTGCGCTAGGCAGACGAATTGGACGAACCGGCACCACTGTAGAGATAGCGTGTTTGTAAACCATCTGGCTGACGGTGTTTTTCAGCAGGATAACGAACTGGTCGAAAGACTCGATCGTGCCTTGCAGTTTGATCCCGTTGACCAGGTAGATGGAAACCCCCACTTTCTCTTTACGTAAAGTATTCAAGTAAGGGTCTTGTAGCGAATGCCCTTTTGACATGTGCCGCACTCCTTTAAGGATTCAATATAAAAAATAGGTAAACAGATGGCTTGGGGCCGTCACACCCCCAAGGATAGACGGCAATTGCAAGGACTCAGCTCAATATGGAGATGGTCCCGAGGTATTTCAAGGCGCGCGGCAGATTGTCGCAATCGAGGCTGTCCAACCAGTGTAAATCAGCCCAACTACGCAGCCAGGTGAACTGGCGCTTCGCCAATTGGCGCGTGGCAATGATTCCACGCTCCTGCATCTCGGCTTGCGTCAGCTTGCCATCCAGGTAATCCCAGACTTGTCGATAACCTACAGCACGTATAGACGGCAACCCGGAATGCAAGTCACCTCTATCTCGCAGGGCTACGACCTCGTCGACGAATCCCTGTTCCAACATATTTGTGAATCTTTGTTTAATGCGCTCGTGCAGTACCTGGCGATTTGCCGGAGCGATGGCCAAGTTCGCGACAGTATAGGGCAATTGTTGCAGTCCCGAAGCGGCTGCTTCAGTACTTTGCGCAGATTGTCGCAAGCGTAGCTCAGTCATGCTCTGACCGCTGACGCGATAAACTTCCAGTGCACGACTAAGGCGCTGCGGATCGTTCGGGTGAATTCGCGCCGCGGATTGCGGATCAATCACCGCCAATTGATCGTGCAGGGCTTGCCAGCCAAGGCGTGCAGCCTCTTCTTCGATTTGCGCACGAACGTCCGCATCGGCCGCCGGCATGTCAGCCAGACCTTCGAGCAAAGCCTTGTAATAGAGCATTGTGCCGCCCACCAGCAGCGGAATATTGCCCCGCGCGGTGATCTCGCTCATGGCTTGCAACGCATCGCGACGGAAATCCGCGGCGGAATAACTCTCGGCCGGATCGAGAATATCGATCAGGCGGTGCGGGAATTCGGCCAGAATCTCTTTGGAGGGTTTGGCGGTGCCGATGTCCATGCCGCGATAAACCAGCGCCGAATCGACACTGATCAGCTCGCAGGGCAGGACCTTGGTGAGTTCGATGGCCAGGTCGGTCTTGCCGGCGGCCGTCGGCCCCATCAGGAAAATCGCGGGAGGGAACTGGCTCATCAACGACCGCGCAAGAACAGTTTGTCCAGATCGTCCAGGCCCAGTTGGGTCCAGGTCGGTCGGCCATGGTTGCATTGACCGCTGCGCTCGGTGTTTTCCATGTCCCGCAGCAGGCCGTTCATTTCCGGCAAGGCCAGGCGCCGATTCGCGCGAATCGCGCCGTGGCAGGCCATGGTGCCGAGCAGTTCGTTCAGGTGCGCCTGAATCCGGTCGCTGGTGCCGTATTCCATCAAATCCGCCAGAACGTCGCTGACCAGTCGGTTAGCCTCGGCCTGTTTCAGCAAGGCGGGGATTTGCCGGATGGCCAGGGTTTCCGGGCCAAGACGCTGCAATTCAAAACCCAGACGCTGGAACCAGGCGACGTTTTCTTCGGCGCAGTCGGCTTCGCGCTGGCTGACCGCCAGGGATTCCGGCACCAGCAACGGCTGACCGCTCAACCCCTCACTGGCCATGGCGACTTTCAGGCGTTCGTACATGATCCGCTCATGGGCGGCATGCATGTCTACCAGCACCAGGCCTTGGGCGTTTTCCGAAAGAATGTAGATGCCCTTGAGCTGCGCCAGTGCGTAGCCCAGCGGCGGGATGTCGTCCTGCCCGGCCGGCAGCGCGACTGCGTTGGCCTCGGGCAACGGCGCGAAGAACTCGCGATAGGCCGCCTGGGCTTCAGCGACGGGCACGCCGGACTGAGGCCGCGGCGTGTATTGATACTGATAACCGGCACCGGCGCCAGTACCCGCCGAGGTATTGAAGGACGGCTGGGCCTGAGGCTGCTCCAGCAGCGCATTGGCCGCCAAACGCATCTCGCCTTGAGGGCCAAACTCGCCAGCTTCGATACCGGTCGGCCGGACCATGGCCGTCGCGACAGGCGCGGCCAACTGGTCTTCCGGCCGCACATCGCCCAAGGCGCGGTGCAAAGTGCCGTAAAGGAAGTCGTGAACCATGCGCCCGTCACGGAAACGCACTTCGTGTTTGGTAGGGTGCACGTTGACGTCGACGCCCGCCGGATCGACTTCGAAAAACAGCACGAATGTCGGGTGCCGACCGTTGAACAGCACGTCGCGATACGCCTGGCGCACTGCGTGGGCTACCAGTTTGTCGCGCACGGCACGGCCATTCACAAAGAAATACTGCAGATCCGCCTGGCTGCGGTTGAAGGTCGGCAACCCGACCCAACCCCACAAATGCAGGCCATTGCGTTCGATTTCGATCGGCAGCGCCTGCTCCAGAAAGCCCGCCCCACAGATCGCCGCCACACGCCGGGCGCGGGCCGCGTCATCATGGGCTTCGTGCAGGCTGAGGATGGTTTTGCCGTTGTGACGCAGATGGAACGCCACATCGAACCGCGCCAGCGCCAGACGCTTGATCACTTCTTGCAGGTGATCGAATTCGGTTTTTTCGGTCTTCAGAAACTTGCGGCGCGCCGGGGTATTGAAGAACAAATCGCGCACTTCCACCGAAGTGCCCACCGGATGAGCCGCTGGTTGCACGCGAGGAGCCATGTCCCGGCCTTCGGTTTCCACCTGCCAGGCCTGATCGGCATCGCGAGTGCGGGAGGTCAGGGTCAGGCGCGCCACGGAACTGATAGATGCCAGCGCCTCACCACGAAACCCCAGGCTCATAACCTGTTCGAGGTCTTCCAGGTTGCGAATCTTGCTGGTGGCGTGACGGGCCAGGGCCAAAGGCAGGTCATCGGCGGAAATGCCGCTGCCATCGTCGCGCACCCGCAGCAGCTTGACACCGCCCTGCTCCACATCGACATCGATGCGTTTGGCGCCGGAGTCGAGGCTGTTTTCCAGCAACTCCTTGATCACCGAGGCCGGGCGCTCAACCACTTCACCGGCGGCAATCTGGTTCGCCAGCCGTGGGCTGAGTAGCTCGATACGCGCCGTGTTGGTCAGCACCTGGTTCATTCTTTGGCCGCCAGTTCAGTGCCTGGAATGGTCAACGTCTGACCAATCTTCAGCTCGTCACTTTGCAAGTTGTTGGCACTGCGCAAGGTGGCCGCAGACACCTGATAACGCACGGCGATCATCGCCAGGGTTTCACCGGGGCTGACGCGATGGTCACGCGGGCCTTGGGCGATCTTGCCGGAATCGCGCAGCCAGGCAATGTAGGTGCCCGGCGGCGGGTTTTGCTGGAAGAATTGCCGCACGCCGCTGCTGATGGAGCGCGCCAGCGCCTGCTGGTGGCTCGATGCCGCGAGTTTCGAGGCTTCGTTGGCGTTGGAGATGAACCCGGTTTCCACCAGGATCGACGGGATGTCCGGCGACTTCAACACCATGAACCCGGCTTGCTCCACGCGCTGTTTGTGCAGCGGCGTGACGCGACCGATGTTGCTCAAGACTTTCTGGCCAACGTTCAGGCTGGAAGTCAGCGAAGCGGTCATCGACAGGTCGAGCAGCACGCCGGCAAGCATCCGGTCCTTGTCGTCGAGGCTGACGTTGCCGGCACCGCCGATCAAGTCGGAACGGTTTTCGCTGTCGGCCAGCCAACGGGCGGTCTCCGACGTAGCGCCGCGGTCAGACAGGGCAAACACCGACGCACCGAACGCAGCGGCTGAAGGCGCGGCGTCGGCGTGGATCGAAACGAACAGGTCGGCGCCCTTCTTGCGGGCGATTTCGGTACGGCCGCGCAACGGAATGAAGTAGTCGCCGGTACGGGTCAGTTCGGCGCGGAAACCTTTCATGCCATTGACCTGACGCTGCAACTCACGGGCGATGGCCAGCACCACGTCTTTTTCACGCTGACCGCGAGAGCCCGAGGCGCCCGGGTCTTCGCCGCCGTGACCGGCATCGATCACCACGATAATGTCGCGCTTGCCAGCCGGTGCGGGTGGCAGCTTGATCGAAGGCTCGGACGGCGTGACGGGTACGGCGGGTACCGTGGCCACAGACGGTGTTGGCGCAGGCGGTGGCGCGGCGTCGGCCGCGTTGTCGAACAGGTCGACTACCAGGCGATTGCCGTACTGGGCGTTCGGCGCCAAGGTGAAGCTTTTCGGCGTGACGGCTTTTTTCAGGTCGATGACCACCCGCAAATCGGTCGGCGTACGCTGAGCCGAACGCATTGCCGTGATCGGCGTATTGGCCGTGGAGACGTTCAGCGGCGAGCCGAGCGTCGCGCCATTGATGTCGATTACCAGCCGATCCGGTGCGGTCAGGGTAAAGACGCTGTGCTGGACAGGCCCCGTCAGGTCGAACACCAGTCGAGTGTTATCCGGCGCCCGCCAAAGGCGAACACTGTTGACCTTCGTCTCGGCCACAGCGTCGACGGTCACCGCCAAAAACAACACCCCTACGGCAGCAACCAACGCGCGAAAGCGCATACCTAACCCCATCATTTATTTGGATTCCAATGCCAAAACGGCACACCACGACTCGCCACGCGAGCCTTGGGGCAAAATTCTCAGCGAACGCCCGCTGTCTTGCGGGCTAATGGTAATGGTCAGGTCGGGCTTTGGCAAAAAGCCTGCACCCTTCTGGGGCCATTCAATAAGACACAATGCGTCGTCATCGAAATAGTCGCGGATGCCGAGGTACTCCAGCTCCTCGGGGTCGACCAATCGATATAAGTCGAAATGGAAGGCGCGGACGGCGCCGATCTCGTAAGGCTCGACCAGGGTAAAGGTTGGACTTTTTACCGCGCCGGTATGCCCCAGGCCACGGATGATGCCCCGGGACAGCGTGGTTTTCCCCGCGCCCAGATCCCCTTCAAGAAAGATCAGACCGTGCCCTTCGGTGGTTTTGGCGATACGTGCGCCAAAATCGCTCATGGCCTGTTCATCGGCCAGGTACAGGGTTACTTCAGACACGGTGCTTGCTCCTCCAACAACTGACGAATGGCTGGAATCAGATCACTGGCCGCCAGCCCGCGGCCGAATTTACCTTGTTGCTCGCCGGCATTGGCGTGCAGCCAGACCGCCAGGCAGGCCGCGTCATACGCGTCCAGGCCCTGAGCGAGTAAGGCGCCCACCAGACCGGCCAGCACATCACCCAACCCGGCCGACGCCATGGCCGGATGGCCCTGATGACACAGCGCCAGACGCCCATCGGGGCTGGCAATCAGACTGCCAGCGCCCTTGAGCACTACCACCGCTGTATATTTTTTGCTCAACGCATGGGCCGCGGCCGGGCGGTCAGCCTGCACGGCGGCTGTCGATATCCCCAGCAATCGTGCCGCTTCGCCCGGATGCGGCGTGATGACACTACCTGCGGGCAAGCTCACGCCACCTTCGGCCAACAGGTTCAATGCATCGGCATCCCAGACTTGTGGCTGCGACGCGTTGGCCGCGGCCGACAACAGACTGCGCCCCCAGGCGGCCTGCCCCAGACCCGGGCCGACCACCAGCACCGTGGCCTTCTCCAGCAGGCCCATCAATTGATTGGCCGACGACGTGCCGAGCACCATGGCTTCCGGCAAACGCGCCAGGGCGGCCGGAACGTGCTCACTGCGCGTGGCCACGGACACCATGCCGGCACCGCTGCGCAGGGCACTTTGTGCGCTAAGCAGGATGGCGCCGCCAAAACCGCGATCACCACCAACGAGCAATACGTGACCAAATTTGCCTTTGTGGGCAGTTGGAGCGCGGCCGGTCAGACGCGGCACATTACCGGCCGTCAGGCGACGCGCACTGATCTCGGCCCCAATAAATGTCTCGGGGGCGACGTGCAGATCGTTGAATACCAAATCGCCCACCACATCCGCCGCGTCACCGGTAAACAGCCCCACCTTCAAACCGATGAACGTCACCGTCAGGTCTGCTCGAACCGCAATGCCGAGCTGGCGCCCCGTATCGGCGCACAGCCCCGAGGGGATATCCACCGCCGCAACCGGGAGCCCACTGGCATTGATCGCGGCGATGACGCTGGCGAACGGCTCGCGTACTTCACCGGTCAGGCCGGTGCCGAGCAAGGCATCCAGCACAATGCCGCGCAACTCGGAGTGCGGGGTCCAGCCTTGAATGGCCACGCCTTCGGCCACCGCCTCGGCATGGGCCGACGCGGCATCGCCCTGCAAACGCCCGGGGTCGCCGGCGGCCAGCACCCGCACATGCCAGCCGGCACGTCGGGCCAGCACGGCCACCAGATAACCGTCGCCCGCGTTATTGCCGTGGCCGGCCACCACACTCAGTTCGTGCCCGGTCGGCCAATGGCGGACCAGCGCACGCCAGGTCGCCCGCGCCGCACGCTGCATCAATTCGAAGCCCGGTGTACCGGCCGCGATCACGCTCGCATCGAGCCCTCGGACTTGCGCGGCGCTATACAGCGCGTCGGGTAATTCATCTTTAGTGTGCGGCATGCGTCTTCAGGCTCCGATGTCTGGCAGAATTATACGCATCTCAGCTCCGGTTTCTCTCGCCTCATGCCCGCTATTACCACAGACCTGCCCGCCCTCGCCCAATCCATCAAGGACTGGGGCCGCGAGCTGGGCTTTCAGCAAGTCGGCATCAGCGGCCTCGACCTGGCCGAGCATGAGCAGCACCTGGAGCGCTGGCTCGCCGCTGGCTATCACGGCGAAATGGATTACATGGGCGCCCATGGCAGCAAACGCTCGCACCCGGAAGAACTGGTGCCGGGCACCCTGCGCGTGGTTTCCCTGCGCATGGACTACCTGCCGGGCGACACGCACATGGCGCAACGGCTGGCCCAACCAGAAAAAGCCTACGTCTCGCGCTATGCCTTGGGCCGTGATTACCACAAATTAATTCGTAAACGCGTGCAACAACTGGCGGAAAAAATCCAGGCAGTGATCGGCCCGTTCGGCTACCGCGCCTTCGTCGACAGCGCCCCGGTGCTGGAAAAGGCCATCGCCGAACAGGCTGGCCTGGGCTGGATCGGCAAAAACACGCTGGTCTTGAATCGCAAGGCCGGCAGTTACTTCTTCCTCAGCGAACTGTTCGTCGACCTGCCGCTGCCGGTGGACCCGCCCCACGCCACCGAGCACTGCGGTCGCTGCACGGCCTGCCTGGACATTTGCCCGACCAATGCCTTCGTCGGCCCCTATGTGCTGGACGCCCGTCGCTGCATTTCGTACCTGACCATCGAACTGAAAAGCGCGATTCCTGAAGATTTACGACCGCTGATCGGCAATCGGGTGTTCGGTTGCGATGACTGCCAGATTGTCTGCCCGTGGAACCGCTTCGCCCGGCCCTCCGGGGAAAGCGACTTCAAACCCCGGCACAACCTGGACAACGCCGAACTGGCCGAACTGTTCATGTGGGACGAAGAAAAATTCCTCAGCAGCACCGAAGGTTCACCGCTGCGCCGGGCCGGTTACGAGCGTTGGTTGCGCAATCTGGCGGTCGGCCTGGGCAATGCGCCGTCGAGCATTCCGGTGCTGGAAGCGCTGAAGGCCCGGCGGGACTATCCGTCGGAACTGGTGCGTGAACACGTCGAATGGGCGCTGAAACAACACGGGCTCGCGTAGGAGCTGCCGCAGGCTGCGATCTTTTGATCTTAAAAAATCAAAGTCAAAAGATCGCAGCCTGCGGCAGCTCCTACACAGGGATCGCGGGGTCAGGCTTCATCGTTATAAACGAACTTGGGCATTTCCCAATGGAAACGGATCGCCAGCAAGCGCAGCAGGAAGCCGCCGAATAGCGTGATCAGGATCGCCTGTTCACCCGGCAATTGCAGATAGATACAGAATAAATAGCACCATGCCGCGGCAAACGAGACGCTGGCGTAGAGTTCGCGGCGGAAAATCAGCGGGATGTCGTTGCAGAAGATGTCCCGCAGAATGCCACCGAATACCCCGGTGATCACGCCGCTGACCGAGGCCACCAGCATGCCGTGGCCCATTTCCAGGGCGGTCATGCAGCCGATCAGGGTGAACGCCACCAGGCCCACGGCGTCGAGCACCAGAAACAGCGAGCGCAGATGACGCATCCAGCGCGCCGCGAAGACCGTGAACATCGCTGCGATCGACGTCAGCACCAGGTATTCCGGGTGTTTGACCCAGGTCAGCGGGTAATGGCCAAGCAGCACGTCGCGCACCGAACCGCCACCCAGCGCCGTGACACACGCAATCAGCACCACGCCAAACCAGTCCATGCCGCGACGGCCCGCAGACAGGGCGCCAGTCATGGCTTCGGCAGTAATGGCGATCAGGTAGAGCATCAGCAACATGGTGGCGGTCCTTACAAGAAGGCGCGCAGTCTAGCCATTTAGGGACGGCACCAAAAGAGGGCAGCAACAACACAACGCCCCCCGTAGGAGCTGCCGAAGGCTGCGATCTTTTGATTCTGTTTTTCAAGATCAAAAGATCGCAGCCTTCGGCAGCTCCTACAGGGGCGGACTGTGGTGCGCAATCAGAACTTGATGAAATTCTTGCGGTAGTGCTGCAGCTCGGCGATCGATTCGCGGATGTCGTCCAGGGCCAGGTGAGTGCTGCCTTTTTTGAAGCTGTCGCGCACATCCGGTGCCCAACGCGCGGCCAACTCCTTGAGGGTCGACACGTCGAGGTTGCGGTAGTGGAAATAGCTTTCCAGCGACTTCATGTGGGTATAAAGGAAGCGACGGTCCTGGCAGATGCTGTTGCCACAGATCGGCGACTTGCCCTTCGGCACCCATTTCTCCAGGAAGGCGATGGTCTCGGCTTCCGCTTCGGCCATGCTGATGCGGCTGTCGCGAACCCGTTGGGTCAGTCCGGAGCCGCCGTGTTGACGGGTATTCCACTCGTCCATGCCGGCGAGGATCTCGTCGCTGTGATGGATGGCGATCACCGGACCTTCAGCCAAGGTGTTCAAATTACTGTCGGTGACGATGGTGGCCATCTCGATGATGACGTCGGTATCAGGGTTCAGCCCGGTCATTTCCAGGTCGATCCAGATCAGGTTCTGCGGGTTTTGCATTGTGTCGGCTCCTAGGCAATGGTGCGCAGTTTAGCCTAGGCCGGTGGCCGGGCGTGCTAAACTCGCGGCCGTTTTACCTAATCGCTGCATTCTCGATACGGAACACCCATGGCCAAACGCCAACTCAATCGTCGTCAAAACTGGCGCATCGAAAAGATTCAGGGCGAGCGCGCTGCCCGCGCCGCCAAACGCGAGTCCTCGGCTGTCGAGGCACTCGAAGGTGGCGACCTGGGTCCGGAACAGACGGGCCTGGTGATCGCGCACTTCGGTGTACAGGTCGAAGTCGAGGCCCTCGATGGCGAATTGGCCGGCCAGGTATTCCGCTGCCACTTGCGCGCCAACCTGCCGGCGCTGGTGACCGGCGATCAGGTCGTATGGCGTGCCGGCAACCAGGGCATCGGTGTGATCGTGGCGCAACTGCCGCGCAAAACCGAACTCTGCCGTCCGGACAGCCGTGGCCAGCTCAAGCCGGTGGCGGCCAACGTCGATATGATCGTCATCGTCTTCGCCCCGCTGCCCGAGCCTCACGCCAACCTGATCGACCGCTATCTGGTCGCCGCCGAACACGCCGGTATCCGGCCGTTGCTGCTGCTGAACAAATTCGACCTGATCGACGAGCAGAACGCTCCGGCGCTGAATGCCTTGCTGGCGGTTTACCGCACGCTGGGTTACCCGGTGCTGGAAGTGTCGGCGCACCACGGCAACGGCATGGAGCAACTTCAAAAACTGTTGGATGGGCACATCAGTGTGTTCGTCGGCCAGTCCGGCGTCGGCAAGTCGTCGCTGGTCAACAGCTTGCTGCCAGAAGTCGAAACCCGCGTCGGCCCGCTGTCCGAGCTGTCGGGCCAGGGCACCCACACCACCACCACCGCGCGGTTGTTCCACTTCCCCGGTGGCGGTGAGTTGATTGACTCCCCGGGTATCCGCGAGTTCGGCCTGGGTCACGTCAGCCGTGCCGACGTCGAAGCCGGCTTCATCGAGTTCAACGACCTGCTCGGCACCTGCCGCTTCCGCGACTGCAAACACGACCGCGAGCCGGGCTGCGCCTTGCTCAAGGCCCTGGAAGACGGCCGCGTGCAGCAGCAGCGAATGAACAGCTACCGGTCGATCATCGCCAGCTTGCCTGAAAACAGCTATTAAACCGACGCGCCGGCCGCCCCGACATTAATCGGACGGCTGGCCGCTCGTAACTACCTACAAAACAACCTACAAAACACCCCGTCGACTTAAACATCAGATATTTCTGTAGGGCGTCCGCACGCCTGTTTGAAGGGCACTTCTCTTTAACCGTGAAGGCCTTGTTCCAGCCATTCAACTGCATACATTCAAGCCCTCTTCGCACATTAGCGATACCGAGGGACAGCCATGCAAACCTATCATTTGTTCATCAGCCACTCGTGGAACTATTCAGACGCCCACGACAATCTGGTCCGCCTGCTGGGCGCACAGCCGGACTTCAGTTTCAAGAACTTCTCAGTACCACCGCACAACCCGATCATGGGCGCCCGCACCGACAAGCAGCTCGAAGAAGCCATCGAAAACAAGATTCGTCCCTGCTCGGCAGTGCTGATCATGGCCGGGATGTATTCGACCTACAGCAAGTGGATCAACAAGGAAATCGAGATCGCCAAACGCATGGGCAAAGTGATCATCGCGATCAAACCGTTCGGAGCCGAGCGGATTTCCAACGTAGTGCGCGAGGCCGCACACGCCGAATGCGCGTGGAACACCAAGAGCATCGTCAATGCGATTCGCCTGCATACGGCGGTGTGATCATGCGCAAGGGACTGTTTATCGGTATCAACGACTACACCCATGTTTCGCGCTTGAGCGGCTGCAGCAATGACGCCATCGCCATGGCTTCCGTGCTTAAAACCGACGCCAACGGCGATCCGAACTTCAAGAACATCGTGCTGACCTCCGCCGAGGATTACCTGAGCCGGGAAAAACTCGAAGACCAGATCCGCGAGCTGTTTTCCGGTGACTGCAATGTCGCGCTGTTGTACTTCGCCGGGCATGGCGGCTTTGACGCCGATACCGACGAAGGCATGCTGATCCCGCAGGACTACAAAAACGCCAAGGACGGAATTCGCATCAGCGACATCCTCAACTGGGCGACCAAAGCCACCAAGATCAAAAACAAAGTGATCATTCTCGACTGTTGCCAGAGCGGCTCGGCTGGCCAGGTGCGCGCGTTGCGCAGCGAAAGCAGCATGGTCGGCGAAGGCATGACGATTCTTACCGCCTGCAAAAAGGAAGAGCCGGCCATGGAGGGTGCGCAACACGGCGTGTTCACCGGGTTATTGCTCCAGGCCCTGCACGGCGGCGCGGCGAACATCCTCGGCAAGATCACCCCCGGCAGCCTCTATTCGTTTGTCGACAACGCCCTCGACGCCTGGGAGCAGCGTCCGGTGTTCAAGACCAACGTGTCGCAGTTCATTTCCCTGCGCGAAGTGTCGCCACTGATCCCCAAGGAGATCCTGCGCAAACTGCCCGACTGGTTCGCCGAAGCAGAGTCCGTGTTCCCCCTCGATCCCAGCTACGAGCCCACGGAAACGACGTTCGATCCGGAGCACGGCGACGTCTTCAAGCAACTGCAAAAGTGCAACCGCCACAGCCTGATCGAACCGGTGGACGCCGAACACATGTACTACGCGGCCATCAACTCCACCGGTTGCTGCCTCACGGCACTCGGCGCCTATTACCGCGAACTCGCCCTCAAAGGACATTTCTGATGCCCGTATTCATCAGCTACCGTCACGTGGATCGCCCCCACGCGATCGCCATCAACAGCCGTCTGATACAGGCCAACATCAAGACCTACTTCGACGTGCTGGATCCGGAATCACAGACCACCGACGACATCACCGGGGTCATCACCCGCAACATAACCGCATGCACGCATCTGATGGCGGTGGTCTCTGACAAGACTGCGCTCTCGTGGTGGGTACCGTTCGAAATCGGCGAAGCGACCATCAGCAACCGACGGATTTGCTCATTCAAGACCGAACCGGCGGAACTGCCGCTGTACCTCGATAAATGGCCAAAGCTCAGCACTGACAAGGATCTGGATTTTTTCATTGATGCCTACCGTGAAGAAGTGGCGACCAAGCGCTCCATGACGCTGGATTCGATCAGCGAATCCCTTTACGGCACCTACAGACGCAATGCCGAGGTGTTCCACGACCAGCTCAAAAACCGCATCCGACGGGGTTACTGACAGGTGTGAAAAAGCCGCGATGATCGCGGCTTTCTTGTATTTCGCAGTTCAATCCTTTTTGGGCCGTGGCGGGTTGTCCTGACGATAGGTGTGCTGGGGATTGATGACCAGTTGCCTGACCTGGCTGTCCAACTCTTTGCTGTGATACAGGTCCAGGCATTTGAGCAGCTCAAAACGAACACCTTTTCGCTCTGATTCGACCAGTGGATTGTGATAATCACGAGCCAGAAACTGGTCAACCAGAGATCTACCAGCTTGAGGTGCTTGCTCCAGATCGAAATAGGTCCAATCCATAAGCGCACTGGCACTGCTTCCGGCATCCTGGGCGGCTTCAGGTTCGCTCTTGTAGGCTGTAGCGATGCAGTCCGCCAGCACCATATCCTTGTAATTTTGCGCGTAGGTGCGCCCGCCTGCCTGTGGGGAGTTGGTCGGATCATCCTTGGCCCAACTGTTGGAAGGTGCGGCCGCCCAAGCCAGTGCCAAAACCGCAGTCAAATATTTCATCACGACAAACTCCAGAAGTTCGCGCGGTCGGTTTGATAATTCACACCCGGCTCATTGAAATAGCAGTGGTCGTAACACATTCTGCCGTCAAACAATGTGGCATGCCCTTGAGCATCCGACCAGCCAGAAACTTCAAACAAAATAAGTCCCTTCCGGCCCGCCAGGGTGCCGCCGTTTGCGGCCGGGTATCTGACCGTCTCGGCACTTCCCCATTGCTGTTCCAGATAGGCAATCAGGCTTTTGACGCGATAAAAGTACCAGCGCTTGTCAGCGCCAGACACGGTTTCGCCAACTATTCGTGGTATGAGTGAGCCGGAGTAATTGAGGATATAACTCATGCGTACTGCGCACGTGTTGACCCACCTTAGGGCCGGATCACGGCTTTTGATGTTCATTGCAACATTGCCGCCGATGACTGTCGCAACTTTTTCAGATGGATTGAGGGTGTCGTAAATCCGTTGAGAAGCCGCCCACGCGCTAGAAAATGAGGGTCGAATCATGTTTCATCCTTGATGTTGGGAAGCAGAAAATCGCAGCAGTTTAATCCTTCATACTTGAGGTGACGATGGTGACACGCGCCGCTCAACAGCACCTCATGCTTCCGGCCCTTGGCGTTACGACCAGCGTGCTGGGACCGAACGGTGTACATCTGAGCAGACGGCTGCCATAGCCCTGAACGACGGTGTCATGAAGGTGTGTTGCCCTGAAGTTACGACGCACAGGCAGATGATGCGGTGCCCCTATTAACGGCCAAATAACAGGATCTACGCACGCTATCAGCGCTAGTGATACCGTGCGAAAAACGCTGCCCGCCTTTGCCGATCTCGATCATTTTCGTGACGTCACGAAAATGATTAGCGGCATCCACTCCAGCGGTTTCGCTGTTGCAGCTGTGGCAAGGATTGATTATCCATAACGACTTCCTGATAAGAAGCCAGAAGGTGTAAACCTTATTCAGGACGAAGCAGCAGAGACAAAAAAGCCGCGATCATTCGCGGCTTTTTTGTGGGTCACTACTTGGCTGGCGCTGCCGGCTTCGGCGCAGGATTATCAAACAGATTCAAACGTTCACGAAGTTCGTGTGCCGGCAGCGGTTCTTTGTCCGCCGGCAATGCGTTCGGATCGGCTGGCGGCGCAGGCACTTCGCCCGGACCACCCTGCCCTTGCGTCGGCGCTGGCGCCGGTTCGGCACCTTGTTCGCCTTCGATGGCTCGCTGGGCTTTCTTGGTCAGCACCACGATGTCGATCCGGCGGTTGACCGGGTTGAACGGGTTCTCCCGATCGAACAGTGCCGATGAGGCATAACCCACGACGCGCGCCACCTGTGAGTCTGGGTAGCTGCCGGCGACCAATGCGCGACGAGCCGCGTTGGCGCGGTTGGCCGAGAGTTCCCAGTTGCCGAAATCGCCGGTGCCCGAGTACGGCTTGGCATCGGTGTGGCCGCTGATGCTGATCTTGTTCGGCACCGCTTTGATGGTGTCGGCCATGGCCAGCAGAATATCTTCGAAGTACGGCTTCAGGCGCGCACTGCCGGAGTCGAACATCGGGCGGTTTTCGGCGTCCATGATCTGGATGCGCAAACCGTCCTGGGTGATCTCGAAGAGGATCTGATCCTTGAATTTCTGCAATTGCGGGTTTTCATTGACCTTGTTCTGCAACTCTTGCAGCAACAACTCCAGGCGTTCCTTCTCGACCTGCTCGGCCATGCCTTCAACCTGCTCGGCGTCGATGGTCACCTTGTCTGGCTGCGGCTGAGATTTCACCTCCGGGTTGAGGGTGTTCTCCGGCGCCAGGGTCGGCGTGCCGCCCAGGTCGATGATGTACGGCGTACCGCTTTCGGAAAACCCGACCGGGTCCTTGAAGTAACCGGCGATGGCGATCTTCTGTTCAGGCGTCGCGGTGGACAGCAGCCACAACACCAGGAAGAACGCCATCATCGCCGTCGCGAAGTCCGCGAAGGCGATTTTCCAGGCGCCCCCGTGATGTCCGCCGGCGATGCGCTTGACGCGCTTGATGATTATCGGCTGGTTATTTTCCATGACTTAACGACCGCGAACCGCTTGTTCCAGCTCAGCGAAGCTAGGACGGTGCGCCGGGTACAGAACCTTGCGACCGAACTCCACCGCCAGCGACGGCGGCATCCCGGAAGCCGAAGCCACCAGCGAGGCCTTGATGGCTTCGTAGGTATTCAGTTCTTCCTTGGCATCGTGAGCCAGGGAGTGGGCCAGCGGGCCAAAGAAACCGTAGGCCGCGAGAATACCGAAGAAGGTACCGACCAGTGCCGCCCCCACGTGCAGACCGATGGACTTCTGGTCGCCTTCGCCCAGGGATGCCATGGTCACCACGATCCCCAATACCGCCGCGACGATACCGAAACCGGGCATGGCGTCGGCGATGCCGTTCACCGCGTGGGACGGGTGCTCGAGGTCTTCCTTGAGGCTGTAGAGTTCCATGTCGAACAGGCCTTCCAGCTCATGGGGAGCCATGTTGCCGGAGGACATGATGCGCAGGTAATCGCAGATGAACGCGGTCATGCGTTCGTCTTTGAGCACCGCCGGGTACTTGGCGAAGATCGGGCTCGCGGCGGCATCTTCGATGTCGCCTTCGATCGCCATCATGCCTTCGCGACGGCTCTTGTTGAGGATCTCGTAAATCAGCCCCAGCACTTCCAGGTAGAAGGTGTGGTTGAAACGCGAACTGAACATGCCCAAGGACTTCTTGAGCACGTGCATTGTCATGTGGCCGGGGTTGGCCTGCAGGAAGGCGCCAAGGGCCGCGCCACCGATAATCATCACCTCGAAAGGCTGGATGAGAGCGGCAATCTTGCCGTGGGAAAGCACGTATCCGCCGAGCACGCTCGCGAATACGACGATGATGCCGATAATTTTAGCCATAGGTAGGAGAGCACTTACTGAGTCGGGTTCAAGGTCATATTCGGAAGTTAAAAAATCTCTTCTTCTACTTATCGGCAAAACTGCGCCAGACTATAGCCAGTTAAGGCGAAAAGCTAATTTGACCCGTTCAGGGCATAGGTAAAGCAGACGATGATCGCGTCCAGACATGGCTAACGAAACGAACGTCCCAACGCCAAAACCAACCACGCTTGAAAGCTGGGTCAAGCTTCTCGATGGCGTACGCCTGCCGGTTCCGCAAGCCAGCCACGACCGGGTCTGCAAAGCCATCCGCGATAACCGCAGCTCGCTGCGCGACATCGCCGACCTGATGCAGGAAAGCCCGGCCCTGGCCTTGAGCGTGATTCGCGAAGCCAACCGTCACACCCATGGCAGCATGACCGAGCCTGCTGAAAACCTTGAGGTGGCGATCAATCGCCTCGGTTTGAAACGCACCGAAGAACTGCTCGACCGCCTGCCTGCCGAACCCCAATTGCAAATCCCCGTCGCCCTGCGCCAGCTCCAACTGATCAGCCAACACGCCACTCAACAGGCCAACGGTTTTTTTGCCAGTCGCCTGGCGCGACTGTGGCAGGACATCCACTGGGGCAGCCTGCTGTTTCTCTCGCCACTCTGGCCCATGGCGCTGACCCATCCGCAGTTGCTTGAAGAGTGGGAGTTGCGGGTCATCCATAAAGGCGAGTCGGCACGCAAAGTCGAAAAGCAATTGTTCGGCGTGCGCCTGCTGGAAATCTGTCTGGCGCTGGTGGACGTCTGGCGCCTGCCGATCTGGGTACAGCAAGGTTATCGGCTGCTGCGCAGCGAACAACGTGAGCTGGTGAAAGTCCTGCGCATCGCACGTGACAGCGATCACCCGTTGCGCCAACAGAACCGCCTGGATGACGACCCGACGTTGCGCCGCTGGCTCAATCAGCCCGCCAATACCGTGCTGCTGGCCAACGGTCTGGCGCTGGCGGCACAACAGGCCTGGGATAGCCCCCATTGCGAGCGCTGGCAGTACCTGACCAGCCTTTACCTGCAAATGCCGATGGATGAGGTGCAGCAACAATTGCACCAGCAGGCCGCCAACAGCGCTCGTCAACACGCCATGCCGGACCTCTGGCACCCGGCCGAATCGCTGATCTGGCCACCGGGTGCGCACCGCGTGCATGCCGGGTTGTTGCCCGCCCCGGCGCCGACCGCCGAAGACCTGGCGAAGTGGCGCAAGCAATGTGCCGAATTGCTGGTGGAGCCGAGCCGTTTTACCAATGCCATGCACTTGACCACATCGGCCCTGGATGCCCTGGTGGCGTGTGGCATGCGCCGGGTGATGATTCTGATGGCCGACCGCACGCACGCCAATTTGCGCGTGCACCAGACCGCCGGGCTACCCAAGGAAGTGGCCGGTTTGAACCTGGTGGTCAGCCAGAGCACCGTGCTGCAACGCCTGCTCGCGCAACAGGCCCAGGTGCGCCTGACGCCGGCCAACAACGCACAATTCTCGGCCCTGCTGCCAGCCAGCCTGCGCTCACAGTTCAGCGGCGAACACCTGCTGCTGCGCTCACTGGTCAACAACGGCCGGGTGATCATGATCGTGGTGGCGGATCAGGGCGGCGGACCGTTCTCGGAAATCACCGTGCAAGCCTTCGGCAAAACCGCACAATGCATCGAAAAGGCCCTGCACAGCTTTAGCCACCGCTAGGGCCTGTTTACCGTTATTTCCTGCCCCAAAATAACTGATAACAGGCCCTCATGACGCTGCGCTACAATCCTCCCCTTTGTGCTCTGGAGACCTCACATGTCTGACTTCTCTGGCTTGGCGCTGGTGATCGAGCCGAGCGACCTGCTCCCGCGTCTCGACTCCCGCGAACTGATTCTGGTGGACCTGACCAGCAGCGCCCGCTATGCCGAAGGGCATATCCCCGGTGCACGCTTTGTCGATCCAAAACGCACTCAGCTGGGCCAGGCGCCTGCGCCGGGCCTGCTGCCGACCCACGCCGCGCTTGAAGCATTGTTCGGCGAACTGGGGCACAACCCTGATGCGGTCTATGTCGTCTATGACGATGAAGGCGGCGGTTGGGCCGGGCGCTTTATCTGGCTGCTGGATGTCATCGGCCACAGCAAGTATCACTATGTCGACGGCGGCCTGCCGGCCTGGCTGGCAGAAGGCTTGCCCATGTCAATCCAGATCCCGCCGGCAGTCGGCGGCCCGGTCGCCCTGACCCTGCACGACGAACCTGTCGCCACCCGCGAATACCTGCAAAGCCGCCTCGGCGCCGCTGACCTGGCGATCTGGGACGCACGTGGCCCGCTGGAATACTCCGGCGAGAAAGTGCTGGCGGCCAAGGGCGGGCACATCCCCGGCGCGGTCAATTTCGAATGGACCGCCGGCATGGATCAGGCGCGCAACCTGCGTATCCGCACCGACATGCCGAAAATCCTGGAACAACTCGGCATTACCAAAGACAAAGAAGTCATTACCCACTGCCAGACACACCATCGTTCTGGCTTCACCTATCTGGTGGCCAAGGCGCTCGGTTATCCGCGGGTCAAAGGCTACGCCGGCTCCTGGGGCGAATGGGGCAACCACCCCGACACGCCCGTAGAGATTTAAGTTTTTCAAGGACAGTTAATGAATAAGCGTTTGTTTATCCTCAGCCAATACCTGCTGCCCCATCACTTGCTCTCGCGACTGGCCGGCTGCATTGCCGAATGCCGTGTGCGCTGGTTCAAGAACGCCTTTACCGCCTGGTTCGCCAAGCGTTATCAAGTGGACATGTCCCAGGCGCTAGTCGAAGACCTGACCGCTTACGAGCACTTCAATGCGTTCTTCACCCGCGCCTTGAAGGACGGTGCTCGCCCGCTGGATCAAACGCCTGGCGCGATCCTCAGCCCGGCCGACGGCGCCGTCAGCCAGCTCGGTCCGATCGAACACGGTCGCGTTTTCCAGGCCAAGGGCCACAGCTTCAGCGTGCTGGAACTGCTGGGTGGCGACGCGGCCAACGCAGCGCCCTTCATGGGCGGCGATTTCGCCACCATTTATCTGTCGCCGAAAGACTACCACCGTGTGCACATGCCGCTGGCCGGTACCCTGCGCGAGATGGTCTACATCCCCGGCCGCATCTTCTCGGTCAACCAGACCACCGCTGAAAACGTTCCGGAACTGTTCGCCCGCAACGAGCGTGTAGCGTGCATTTTCGACACCGAGCGCGGCCCGATGGCCGTGGTGTTGGTGGGTGCGATGATTGTGGCGTCGATCGAAACCGTTTGGGCTGGCTTGGTCACACCGCCAAAACGCGAGCTGAAAACCTTCCGCTACGATGAAGCGGCCCGTGCGCCGATTCACTTGGAAAAAGGTGCGGAACTGGGTCGTTTCAAGCTCGGTTCTACGGCGGTCGTGCTGTTCGGGCCGGATCAAGTGAAATGGGCTGAAGGGCTGGGCGCTCTTTCGCCGGTGCAGATGGGCCAGGGCATCGGCCTGCCAACCGCCTGATCCCTCGATCCG
The DNA here is from genome assembly GCF_024749225.1 of Pseudomonas sp. B21-019. Lineage (NCBI taxonomy): Bacteria > Pseudomonadati > Pseudomonadota > Gammaproteobacteria > Pseudomonadales > Pseudomonadaceae > Pseudomonas > Pseudomonas sp. B21-019. The sequence goes on along the minus strand of NZ_CP087193.1, from coordinate 568,674 downwards.
ATCCCACGAACGCCTTTCGTGGGATCGGACATTTCCTCCCGCTGCGCCCCCTCCTCCAGCGTTCATAGCTGCTACAGTCAAAGTCATTCGTTGCCCATTTCCCGGTCGGAGTTTGTCCACGGCATGAATGAGACCAATCCTGCCCTGCTGCTACGCGCACCGATCCCGATGCAGTCGCGCCTGTCTTTCTGCGAAGCCACGCCACGCGACCTCAAGCGCTGGATCGCCAACCTGCCCAAAGCCAACATCGGCGAAACCGCTCGCCAGTTGTATCAAGGCTTGAATGAACTCAACCAGCTGCTCACACCCAGCGACAATCGCCTGCAATTGCTCGAATTGCTGCGGCCCGAGGTGTATTACGTCTGCAAGCACCTGGAGCGGCATTTTCTGCACCAGGCCATTGTGCTCGACGAGCGTTCGCGCAAGATTGCCAACCTTTGCCAGGCGCTGCAGAGCCACTTGGCGATCGGTTACAAGCAGATCGTCGTCCGCATTGCACCGCGTTTCAGTAAAGACCGTGCGCCGCTGCTGACCCAGGCATTGCAACGGGCCGTCCATTGCCTGAATGGTACGTTGATCCGCGCCACTGAGCTCTATTGCCCGGCGCCCGAAGGGCTGTGGCTGGAACTGCATCAGCTGTACCGGATCGGCTGCGAACATCAGCTGCAACATCAGAGCGTGCGCGATGAACTGGCCAGCCAGACGCAAAGCCTGAGCATCGAGCAGACCTACGTCGTCGCCCTCCTGCTGGGTGCTTCACGCTGCAATCAACTGCGCCAGAACCAGATCGCCCGGCTCGCCGAGGTGCTGGAACCCTGGAGCCAATGGATCAAGCTGCAACCCTTCAAACCGGACAACGGGCTGTTTGCCGTCGCCCCGGACCTCGACAGCGGCCCGCGTTATCGCGTCAAATTCCCTGCCGAACAACAGGAGCGCTTGTTGGGGATCGACCCGCAGCCCCTGGTCGCCGCCATCGAAACCCATCTGCAACAATCAGCCGACAAGGCATCGCCGCTGCCGGTTCCGACAGGGCTGAATCTGGATACGCTGCAACACCTGTATGCCGCCTGGGGCCAGGCCTCCGAGCGCGGTTTCCAGCGCACCGTCGGCCACGGCACATTGACCCTGTGCGTGGGCATGAGCGCCCTGCACTTTTATCTCGGTGGCAAACGCCCGTTCAACGACATCCTGAAAAAAACCGGCGCCCGTCCCGCGCAGTTCTCGGCAGCCGAGCCGGCAGGACGCGCCAAGGACCAATGGAAACAGGCCTTCGACGCCGCCCCCCATGGCACGGCAGACACGCTGCTGCCCTACGAAGAGATCGAATATCCACACCTTCAGAAACATGACAACCACGAGGCGTCCGGCCAACAGCATTTCCCGACCTACGCGCTACCGGTGATCAATCACAGCCCTGGCGGTTATTGCCTGGCCTGGCCCGGCGCAGTGCCTGCCGAACTGCAGGCTGGCGAAATGGTCGGCATCGAGGATACGGCCGGTCAAGGCTGGAGCGTTGCCGTGGTGCGCTGGATCCGCCAGGTACGGGGCGGCGGCACGCAGATGGGTATCGAACACGTTGCGCCTTACGCCGAACCCTGCGGCCTGCAACTGATTCGCTCCGGCGACGAACACAGCCAGTACTTGCGCGGGCTGTTACTGCCCGCTATCAGTGCCATCGACCTCCCGGCCACCCTGCTCACGCCGCGCCTGCCGTTCCAGGAAGGTAATAAGGTGTTGATCAACACCAATGGCCAGGAACGCCCGGCCGAGCTGGAGAGACGGATGACGAGCACCAACAGCTTCAATCAGTTTGCCTACCGTTCGCTGGAGGTAGCCAGAAACGAAAACGCCGCGGAAGGCGGCGTGGTCGGGGTAGCGCAAGAGTTTGATTCGTTGTGGAAGTCGCTATAACGGCGAGTCCCAGAAGGTGCCCCCATCGCGAGCACGCTCGCGATGGGGCTCGCCCGGACGGTCGAAAACTCAGAGCTGCCCGTCGCGATCCCGGAAGCCCAGCAGATACAGCACGCCATCCAGCCCAAGGGTGGAAATTGCCTGCTTCGCCGATTGCTTGACCAATGGTTTGGCGCGGAACGCTACGCCCAGCCCGGCAATCGCCAGCATCGGCAGGTCGTTGGCACCGTCACCGACGGCAATCGTCTGCTCCAGACGCAAACCTTCTTTATGCGCCAGCTCACGCAGCAAATCCGCCTTGCGTTGCGCATCGACAATCGGCTCGACCGCCACGCCGGTGACCTTGCCGTCGACCACTTCCAGTTCGTTGGCGAACACATAGTCGATGCCCAGCTTGGCCTGCAGTTGCTTGGCGAAGTAGGTGAAGCCGCCCGACAGAATCGCGGTCTTGTAGCCCAGGCGCTTGAGTTCGGCGAACAGGGTTTCGGCGCCTTCGGTCAGGCGCAGGGAAGCACCGATGGAGTCCAGCACGCTGACGTCCAGCCCTTGCAGCAAGGCCAGGCGTTCCTTGAAGCTGGCGCGGAAGTCCAACTCGCCGGCCATCGCCCGCTCAGTAATCGCGGACACCTGGTCGCCAACGCCGGCGGCCTTGGCCAGTTCGTCGATGACCTCGGCTTCAATCAGCGTCGAGTCCATGTCGAACACCGCCAGACGACGGTTACGGCGGAACAGCGAATCTTCCTGGAAGGCGATGTCGACGTTCAGCTCTTGCGCAACGCTGAGGAATTCAGCCCGCAGCGCTTGCGGGTCAGCCGCTTCGCCACGCACGGAAAACTCGATGCAACCCTTGCCCTTGTCGGCCGGGGTGTCCAGCGGCATGCGCCCGGAAAGGCGATCGATATGGTCGATGTTCAGGCCATATTTGGCGGTGATCGAACTCACACGCTGCAATTGCTCGGCGGTCACTTTGCGGGTCAACAGGGTGACGATGTGGCGTTTCTTGCCCTGGTTGCCGACCCACTGCTGGTAATCCTCTTCGGACACCGGCGTGAAACGCACTTGTTGCTCAAGCTCATAGCCTTTGAACAGGATGTCTTTGAGCACCGAGTTGCCTTGCTCGGTGTCAGGAATTTCAACCAGGATGCCGAACGACAGGGTGTCGTGGATCACCGCCTGACCGATGTCGAGAATGTTCACACCACCCTGGGCCAGAACGCCGGTTATGGCCGCAGTCAGACCCGGACGGTCGACTCCCGTGATGTTTATCAGGACGATTTCGCGCAAGGCGCACCCCCGCAGGTGGAAAAAAACCGCATTCTACCCATTTTCAGTGACCATCGGGCACCGCGAGCGCTTTGACGGCCTAGGGCCTGTCGCTATACTGCGCGTCAACTTCACGGACAAAGAGCCGAGCTCAAGTGAACCGGCCCACGCCAGTAAAAACCGATAACTTCTTTCTGCTGATCTTCCGGGCACTGCGTCATCGCCGTGTGCCGATCGCATTACGCATTGCCAGCCATAACGTGATCCTGGTCGCTCTGGCCCTGGTGATCTATGCCTGTGTGATGGGTTTGCAGTTCAAGCAGGCCATGCACGAGCAGGCGGATGCCCTGGGCGAAAGCCTGACCACCCAGACGGCTACGTCGGCCACGGAGCTGCTGGTGTCCAACGACATCCTCAGCCTGAATGTGCTGCTCAACAACCTGACCAAGAACAAGCTGGTGGCCCACGCTGCCATCTACAGCGTGGATAACCGCATCCTCGCCGAAGCCGGTCAGCGTCCCAAGCACGGCCTGCTGGGCGAAGCCGAAGGCATGTACCAGAGCAAGATCACCTTCCAGGACGTGACCGCCGGGCAACTGCGCATCAGCCTGGACATGGATCAGTTCCAGCAGCCGATGACCATCAGCCTGCAAAGCATGGGCATTCTGAGCGCGATTCTGCTGGCGCTGTCCCTGGCCTTGAGCCTGCGCCTGGGCCGCAATATCTCCACGCCGCTGCTGCAATTGCGGGTGTGGCTGCGCAATATCGACGAATACACCCCGGCCACCGAGCGTCAGGATGAAGTCGGCGATCTCGCTCGTCAGCTGCACGCCAATTTCGCGCCGGAGCCGGCCGAACCGGAGCCTGTTCCGGAGCCCGAGTTCAACGACAGCGATGACGACGAAGAGACCGATCCGGCCTTCGAAGTGCGCAACCTGCGTGATCCGAGCTTCGATGAAACCCGACCGGTGGCAGGTCTCAAGCCTGCGCCGCGACGCATTGTCAGCACGGTCGAAGACGACGATGACGACGAAGATCCGTTTGCCGATCTGCGTGACGACTCGACAGACAGCGCGCCGAAATCCGTCGCAAAGCCGCAGGTATCGAACGTACCTCAACACAGCGCGGTACTGGCGGTGCAACTGGGTGCACAGGATCAACTGCGTCGCCTGCCCCGCGCACGTCTGGAAGAGCTGCTCAAGCGCTACCGCGATTGCCTCGATCAGGCGGCGTCGCTCTACCAGAGCGAACTGCACACCCTGAACGATGGCAGCACGCTGATGCTGTTCCACACCGAAGACAGCGGCGATGACTACCTGACCAACGCCATCTGCTGTGGTGAGTTGCTGCGCGCCCTGGGCCATCAATTGCAGATCGAAGTCGCCGACAGCGGCATCACCCTGCAATTGCAGTTGGGCCTGACACTGGGCGACGAACTGTTCGGCTTGAGCCAGATCGACCTGCTGTTGACCGAAACCGCTCAGGATGCACTGGCCCTGTCGCAACACAGCCGCAACCTGCTGCTGGTGGAGCGCAAGATCAGCGACGACGCGCTAATTCGCCAGCGTGCACGGATCCGCCCGATTGCAAGCCCTGAGGGTGCGTGCTGCGTAGAACGCCTGATGGAGCCTTATCCATCGATGCTGGAGCGGCAACTGGCGCGGATGCACGAACGCCGGGCGTAAATCTTGCCCCCCCGCTGCAAAGAGGCCCGCAGACGATTGATCGTTTGCGGGCTTTTTGTTGCCCCCTTAACTCTTGTAGCAGCTGCCGAGCCTGCGAGGCTGCGTTCGGCTGCACAGCAGTCGTAAAATCAGGCGATGGGTACGGTCAGGCAAAACGCGCCAACAGGCTCTGCGAGGACTTCGTCCTCGAACGCAGCCTCGCAGGCTCGGCAGCTGCTACGACCAACCCGCAAAAACAACAAAGCCCGCACGATGGCGGGCTTTGCTTTGGATCAATCCAGGCTCAGAACCTGAACACTTCCATATCCGTACGAATCGGCGAGGCCATCGGGATCTTTGGCTGTTTCTCCGGCTCTGCTGCCGGTGCCACAGGCTTGGCAGCCGGTTTGCGCGGTGCTTCAGCGATCGGCGGCTGGTTGGCCAGCGGCTTGAGCGCTGTCGACAGTTGCTCGGCCAGACGCTGCAGCAACACACCCTGGGCCTGAACCTGAGACGCCGTACCGCCGGCGTGCTGCTCTTGCAGATGAATGATACGGTTATCACGCACCTGACCACGACGATCGATCAGGCGCCATTGCGCGTCCAGGATCGCCGGTTGCGACACACCCGAGTCCAGACGGGTGATGGTCAGCAGAACCTGAACGTCCGGCGTGAAGCCCACTGTCGCAGGTGCCAGGACAACGCGTTGGCTGTCCAGATGACCAGCGACCTGACGCAGCAACAGCTGATCGATGTCCGACGACAGGCTGCCCGCCCAACGACCGTCGGCCGATGCTTGAAGGCTGCCATCCGGCTGACGCTGCAACAAGGTTTCGCGTTGCAGGTAATCAGCAACCGTTACCGGGCCCAACAATACCGCCATGCCCGCGCTTTGCGCAGGCTGAGCCGGACTTCCGCTGTCCAGCTGATACAGCGACACCGGCTGGTGCACGCTGCAACCCGCCAGGCCAAGAACGCCAGCGAGCATCAAAATAAAAGGAAGGCGCAGAGCAGTCATCGTCCCATCCAGGTGGCTGCCACAAGGCTCACCACAGTGAAAATACTCAAAAAATATGAAGAACGCTCGGCCACGCCGGCGCTTGAAAGGCCATATCATCCGTGAATATGCGTTCCGACTCCAGCGCCAAAGCGTCGATCTACGCGTCAAATCGTAGATCGAGCGCTCTAGGACGCTTAATTGAGGTTTTCGACGAACAGCGCATCCACCCTCTGGAAGCCCCGTGGCAGTTTGTTACCGCGACGTCCACGCTCACCTTTATAGTGTTCAAGGTCGTCCGCCTTCAGTGACAAGGTACGTTTGCCGGCCTGCAGCACCAAAGTAGCGCCCTCCGGCAAAACAGCGATGTCCGTGACATATTCTTCGCGACTGGCAACACGCTCACCGGGAATCCCGATGATCTTATTCCCTTTACCTTTACCTAATTGTGGCAGATCGCTGATTTTGAAGATCAGCAGGCGACCCTCGGTGGTCACCGAGGCCAGCCAGTTGTGTTCACGGTCGGCCACCGGACGCGGCAGGATGACCTTGGCGTTGTTCGGCAGGCTCAACAGGGCCTTGCCCGCCTTGTTCTTGGCTTGCAGGTCTTCGCCCTTGACCACGAAACCGTAACCGGCGTCGGATGCGATCACGTACAGCGCATCGTCTTCAGGCATCAGCACGCATTCGAAGCTCGCCCCTGGTGGCGGCGTCAGACGGCCGGTCAGCGGTTCACCCTGGCCACGGGCCGACGGCAGTGTGTGGGATGCAACCGAATAACTGCGGCCGGTGGAGTCGATAAACACCGCAAACTGGTTGGAACGCCCGGCCGCCGAGGTCTTGAAGCCATCCCCGGCCTTGTAGGACAGTCCGGTAGCATCGATGTCGTGACCTTTGGCGGAGCGAACCCAGCCTTTTTCCGACAACACGACCGTCACTTTCTCGTTCGGCAGCAGATCGTGCTCGGTCATCGCCTTGGCTTCGGCGCGCTCGACGATTGGCGAACGACGGTCGTCGCCATAGGTTTCGGCGTCTTTGATCAGCTCGCTGCGTACCAGTTTCTTCAGCTTGGCTTCGCTGCCCAGCAGGGCTTGCAGCTTGGCCTGTTCCTTGAGCAGTTCATCCTGCTCGGCACGCAGCTTCATTTCTTCCAGTCGCGCCAACTGACGCAAGCGGGTGTCGAGAATGTAGTCGGCCTGGATTTCGCTCAGGGCATAGCGCTCGATCAGGCTGGCCTTCGGCTGCTCCTCGGTACGGATGATGTGGATCACTTCGTCCAGGTTGAGGTAGGCAATCAGCAAACCGTCCAACAGGTGCAGGCGACGCTCGACCTTGTCCAGACGGAATTGCAGGCGTCGACGCACGGTCCGCACGCGGAATTCCAGCCATTCCACCAACAATGCGCGCAGGTTCTTGAGCTGCGGCTTGCCGTCGAGGCCAATGATGTTGATGTTGACCCGGTAGCTGGATTCCAGCTCGGTGGTCGCGAACAGGTGTTGCATCAGCGCTTCGTGATCGACCCGGCTGTTGACCGGAATAATCACGATGCGGCAAGGGTTCTCGTGGTCCGACTCGTCGCGCAAGTCCGCGATCTGCGGGGCTTTCGACGGTTTGGCCTGCATCATCGCGGCAATCTGCTCCAGCACTTTGGCACCAGAGACCTGGTGCGGCAGCGCCGTCACGACGATGTCGCCGTCTTCGACGTGGTAAACAGCGCGCATGCGCACCGAACCGCGACCGGTTTCGTAGATTTTCAGCAGGTCGGCGCGCGGCGTGATGATTTCCGCTTCGGTCGGATAATCCGGGCCCTGAATGTGTTCGCAGAGCTCCTCGACCGTGGCTTTCGGTTCATCCAGCAAACGCACGCAAGCGGTCGCGACTTCGCGCAGGTTATGCGGCGGGACGTCGGTGGCCATGCCCACGGCGATACCGGTGGTGCCGTTGAGCAGAATGTTCGGCAAACGGGCCGGCAACACCAGAGGTTCTTCCAGGGTGCCGTCGAAGTTCGGGCCCCAGTCCGCCGTGCCCTGGCCCAGTTCGCTGAGCAGCACTTCGGAATAACGCGACAGCCGCGCTTCGGTGTAACGCATGGCCGCGAAGGACTTGGGATCATCCGGCGCACCCCAGTTACCCTGGCCGTCGACCAGCGTGTAGCGGTAGCTGAACGGCTGGGCCATCAGCACCATGGCTTCGTAGCACGCCGAGTCGCCGTGAGGGTGGAATTTACCGAGCACGTCACCGACGGTACGCGCCGACTTCTTGTGCTTGGAATCGGCGTCCAGCCCCAACTCGCTCATCGCATAGACGATGCGTCGCTGTACCGGTTTCAGGCCGTCGCCGATATGCGGCAAGGCACGGTCCATGATCACGTACATGGAGTAGTTGAGGTAGGCATTTTCGGTGAAGTCAGCCAGTGACCGGCGCTCTACACCGTCCAGGCTGAGATCAAGGGAGTCGCTCATGCGGGCCTCATTATTTCGTGGTCTGGCGCAGCAGCATGGTGCCACCGCGCTGGGTAAATTCAAGTTTGTTCAGTGCGCTCATGCCGAGCAGCACTTGATTGCCGTGCAAACCGGGCGCCACCAGCGCGCGAACGTCACGCAGCACGATGGCGCCCAGTTGCAGCCGGTCGAGGCGGGTTCGATAGCCCTCGCTCAAGCCATTGGCCGTGCTCAGGGTCACCCCGAAGCCTTTTTCCAGCTTCAATCGTTCAGCCATTTCGGCCGGGATCGACACATCGGTCGCACCGGTATCGAGCATGAACTCCACGGGCTGGCCGTTGATCTGGCCGGTGGCGACAAAATGCCCCTGGCTGTTGCCGATCAGCTTCACTTCGATAAAACCCTGGCCCTGCTCAGAGCTGACGACGGTGTTGGGATTCTGTTGACGCTCCTCCCATTGACCGAAGAACCGCGTCGCCAGAAACAGCGCGGCGCCCCAGGCCAGCACCATCAACACCCGACCGGCGCGTTTGCCCGGCGGTTGCTGACTCATGGCTTGGCACTCCAGCCACCTTCAGGCGCGGCAAAGCGCCACACAATCGGCCGTACTTCACCGTCGGCGCGCGCACCGTTGTTGTTGTCGATACCGATCCAGGCACCTTCGACGTCGATGATCAGCGCTTCCGCCAGCCCAAAGGGTTGTGAATAACGACGATTTTCCTGCAAGGCCTCGGCAGCAAACGACCAGCAGCGCTCGACCTTGGTCGTCACCGCATCACGGCGACAGATCTGAAAGGCGTTGCGCTCAAGGGTAAACAGCTTGCCGTCGAACAATGACAGATCAGCAAAATCCCGAGGGCGAGCTCTGGCGTGGGGAAATTGCGCTGGCTGCATTTCCACCCCGCCTTCACTCAGCAGCACACAGCTACCGTCGCAGTCCCACACTGTTTGCTGGCGCTTGATCAGCAGCAAACCGCGGCGCTCACGTTCGGCGGCCAGCCACAGCGTGTCACCGGCCGGATTGATCGCCAAGCCTTCGAATAATGCATTGAAGTGCAACAACATGCCGCTCGCCCGCGCTTCGCGAACCAGCATCGGCGAGATTTTCAGCCAGGACGCAGGCCCGGTTGGCGGTACTTGCAACACCGCGGCGTGGCCTTCGCTGACGATGTAACGATTGCCCGCGCTGTCACAGGTGATGCCTTCGAAATCCAGATCCCCGCCCCGCACGAACGATGCCGCCCAAGTCCGCGCACGCAAGCCCCAAGGCAAACCGGTGTCGGGCACCAGGGGTACGTCAATGTGCACGGTTTCGGCTTGCCAGGTGGAGTTGCGGGTGTCGAGGCGATAGATTTGATCATCGTCGCGATCCGAAACGGTCCACAGCTCCTTGCCACACTGGGCCAGCCCCGAAAGATTGCCGCCGCGCATGCCGTCGACGGCATGTTCGGACAACAGGCGCAGCTCTGGCGCGGGTTCGGCAGAAACCGTCACCGAAGTCAGCAGCAACGCACACGCCAGGGCCCAGCCAAACCGCATCAGCCCAGAACCTCGGCCAGGTTGCCTTTGGATTCCAGCCAGGTCTTGCGATCGCCCGCGCGTTTTTTCGCCAGCAGCATGTCCATCATTTCCGAGGTCTCGGCGAAATCTTCACCCAGTGTCAGTTGCACCAGGCGCCGCGTGTTCGGGTCCATGGTGGTTTCGCGCAACTGTGGCGGGTTCATTTCACCCAGCCCCTTGAATCGGGTGACCTGCGGCTTGCCGCGTTTCTTCTCGGCCACCAGGCGATCGAGGATGCCGTCGCGCTCGGCCTCGTCGAGGGCGTAGTAGATCTCTTTGCCCAGGTCGATACGGTACAGCGGCGGCATGGCGACATAGACGTGACCGGCATCCACCAGCGGGCGGAAATGCTGGACGAACAAGGCGCAGAGCAAGGTTGCGATGTGCAGACCGTCGGAGTCGGCGTCGGCGAGGATGCAGATCTTGCCGTAACGCAGCTGGCTCATGTCCGCCGCGCCCGGGTCGACACCGATCGCCACGGCGATATTGTGCACTTCCTGGCTGGCCAGCACTTCGCTGCCGTCGACTTCCCAGGTGTTCAGGATCTTGCCGCGCAACGGCAGGATCGCCTGAAATTCTTTGTCCCGCGCTTGCTTGGCCGAACCGCCTGCGGAGTCACCTTCCACCAGGAACAGCTCGGAACGCATCGGGTCCTGCCCGGCGCAGTCGGCGAGCTTGCCCGGCAATGCCGGCCCTTGGGTAATGCGTTTGCGCTCGACCTTCTTGCTGGCCTTCAGACGACGACCGGCGTTGTTGATCGCCAGTTCGGCCAGCAACATGCCGGTTTCCGGGTTGGCGTTGAGCCACAGGCTGAAAGCATCCTTGACCACACCGGAAACGAAGGCGGCCGCTTCACGGGAGGACAGGCGCTCCTTGGTCTGGCCGGAGAATTGCGGTTCCTGCATCTTCATCGACAGGACGAAAGCGATACGCTCCCAGACGTCTTCCGGCGCCAGCTTCACACCACGCGGCAACAGGCTGCGGAACTCGCAGAACTCGCGCATGGCGTCGAGCAAGCCCTGACGCAGACCGTTGACGTGAGTACCGCCCTGGGCTGTCGGGATCAGGTTGACGTAGCTTTCCTGAACGCTGTCGCCGCCCTCGGGCAACCACAGCAACGCCCAATCGACGGCTTCCTTGTTACCGGCCAGGCTGCCGCAGAACGGCTCGTCAGGCAGGCGTTCAAATTCGCTGACCGCGTCTACCAGGTAGGAGCGCAGGCCGTCTTCGTAATGCCATTCGACTTTCTCGCCGGTGGCCTTGTCTTCAAAACTGACCAGCAACCCCGGGCACAGAACGGCCTTGGCCTTGAGCACGTGCTTGAGGCGGCTGATGGAGAATTTCGGTGAATCGAAATACTTCGGGTCCGGTGCGAAGAACACGCTGGTGCCGGTATTGCGCTTGCCGACGGTGCCGATGACTTCCAGCTCGGTTTTCTTGTAACCGTCGGCGAAGGTCATCTGGTATTCGTTGCCGTCACGTTTTACACGCACCCGGACTTCGGTCGACAAGGCGTTGACCACGGAAATACCCACCCCGTGCAAACCGCCGGAGAACTGGTAGTTCTTGTTGGAAAACTTGCCGCCCGCATGGAGTTTGGTGAGGATCAGCTCGACGCCCGAAACACCCTCTTCCGGGTGAATGTCCACCGGCATGCCACGGCCGTCATCGCTGACTTCCAGGGAGTGATCGGCGTGCAGGATGACCTGCACCGACGTCGCGTGCCCGGCCAAAGCTTCGTCGACGCTGTTGTCGATGACTTCCTGGGCGAGGTGGTTCGGCCGACTGGTGTCGGTGTACATGCCGGGGCGTTTGCGCACCGGGTCGAGGCCCGAGAGGACTTCGATGGCGTCTGCGTTATAAGAGCTAGCGCTGGGAGTGGCCATGGGGTCTCGTCGTCAGTGTTCAGTGAAAATAGGGGGGCAATGATCACAGTGCTGTGAAATCGATCGCCTGATACAAATCTGCGCCGATGCCGGCAAAACTCAATATTGCCGGCAGTTGCGCGGCAAAACCCTGGAAACTATGGTCGCCGCCGGCCTGAATGCGCAAGGCACAGGCCCGGTAATATTGTTGGGCGAGGCGATAGTCCAGCGTTTCATCGCCAGTCTGCAACCATACCTGAAACCGCTGCGGATCCTGGGGCGCCGGCACTTCCAGCTCGGCCAGGGCCGTCACGTGGTCGTGGGTCATTTCCCAGGTCTCATCGGTATACAGGTTTTTCTGCGTCCCCAGAAACCCGTCGAACATCCGGTGTGGGCTGACGGCAGGGTTGATCAACAGGGCTTTCAAGCCATGGCGCTCGGCCAGGTGAGTCGCATAGTAGCCGCCGAGTGAGCTGCCGACCAGCAGTGGCCGCCCCAGCTCCGCAATCGCCTGTTCCAGCTGAGCGATGGCCTCGCGGGGATGGTGATGCAGGGCCGGCACACGCAACTGATCGCTCAAGCCCAGCCGCTCCATCACTTCGATCAACTGAGTGGCCTTTTTTGAGGCAGGCGCGCTGTTGAAACCGTGGATATAAAGGATCGAACCAGACATTTGAGCTCCCTGTGCGTCGGGTAAAGAAGGCGGAGTTTACTGCAGGAGCTGTCGAGTGCAACGAGGCTGCGATCTTTTGACTTTGTTTAAAAGCAAGATCAAGAGATCGCAGCCTCGTTGCACTCGACAGCTCCTACAAGCTCCTACAGGGGGAATCGGTAAGTGTCAGTAGCCGTTGGAGCCGTAATCAATCTGGAAATCGAACCCGGTCACGCGCTCAACGCCAGTTTCAAGCTGACCATCGGGCAACAGCCGCAACCACCGATACCCCGGCGCCTGCTCACTCACTTTGAAATCGTCACTGCCCGGTTCGAACTGGATGCAGGTCGAGGGTGATGCGATCAGGCGAACACCGTTGCGCACTTGATCAATCTCCTGATGAACATGCCCCCAAAGCACCGCACGTACCTGCGGAAACCGATCCAGCACCGCGAACAACGCCTCTGGATTGCGCAATCCAATCGGCTCCATCCACGCGCACCCGATCGACACCGGATGATGATGGAAGCACACCAGATGATGCCGCTGCGGCGCCTCGCTCAACGAGCGCACGAGCAATTGCAACTGCTCATCCTGCAAATACCCCGGCACTGAACCCGGCACCGCCGAATCGAGCAACGTCACCCGCCAGTTGCCGATGTCCACCACCGGCTCCAGCAATGCACTGTGCACCGCCGCCTCGGCCATGATCCGCGGCTCGTCGTGATTACCGGGGATCCAGCGCGCCGGGGCATCGATCTGCCGGGTCAGGTCGCGAAACAGCTGGTACGACTCCAGCGTCCCGTCCTGGGACAGATCGCCAGTGGCAATCATCAGATCGATCTGCGGTTGCTGCTTCAATACCAGCTCAATCACCTGTTGCAGGCTGTCGCGGGTATTCATGCCCAGCAACGTCGCGTCCGCCTCGGCAAACAGATGACTGTCGGAGAGTTGCACCAGCAACGCCGGATCGGCGGTGGTCAAAGTGGATACGCTCGGCAAGGCGTTCTCCCAGGGCGTGATCACGGGATTGGAAAGTGCCGCAATTATGCTGGGGGACGATCAAAAGAGGAAACCTGTGAACCGGAAGCAGTTCACAACTACACAGCACTCTTAGCGCACAACGGCGTACTCGTGTCCGCAAGCCAGGCAATGACTCAGCCATTCCCCCAGGAACAGATTGAGTTGAGCCTTTTCGTCCGGCTGATGCATCGCGGCGTTCGGGTAAGGATAGATGCCGCGAAAGCGTCGTGCATGTTCGGCGCTGATAACTTCAGCCATGCGCGCGTCGTGATACACCTGCACTTCCAGTTGCGGCACTGGCAACCAGGGCAGGCTGTGCTCCTGACGCACCTGCAGGGTGGTGGTGTACGGACAGGCTTGCAGCACTTCCAGGGCCAGCACGCCAAGCATCTGGTCACCTTGGGTCACGGCAATGCGCCGGGCCGCCGGATCGTTGCGCATGTCCGGCAACAGTCGCATCAGGCGCGCGTAGTTGGCCTCGCAAGAGGCTTGCAGCCCCACGAGGTCGACCCGATATCGATCGCGCAGCTTGTTTACGACCATAACCCCCTCACTTCCACGCGGTTCAAAGCCAGCCACTGCAAGGCAATGATGCTCGCCGCGTTGGCAATACGTCCGTCACGCACGGCTTGCAGGGCATCTTCGAAAGCCCAGACCGTGACGCGAATATCTTCTGCCTCTTCCTCCAGCCCATGCAGGCCGCCAACCCCGGCACTGTCACAACGCCCCAGGTACAAATGCACAAACTCGTTACTGCCACCCGGCGATGGAAAATATTTGGTCATCGGCCAGAGCGCCCCGAATACAAGTCCAGCTTCCTCCTGCGCTTCGCGGTGAGCAACTTCTTCCGGTACTTCATCCTTGTCGATCAGACCGGCGACCAGTTCGATCAGCCACGGATTGTCGGTCTTGCCCATGGCGCCGACGCGAAACTGCTCGATCAGCACCACTTCGTCGCGCTGTGGATCATAAGGCAGCACACACACTGCATCGTGGCGCAAGAACACTTCACGATTGATCTCGCGACTCATGCCGCCGTCGAACAATTCGTGGCGCAGGTGCACGCGGTCGAGCTTGTAGAAACCCTCGTAGCACTTTTCACGCCGAACAATATCAACGGCGGTCGGAATGGCGTTGGCAAAATCAGTCATGACAATCCTCGTTTACTGCAAATCCGTTACGAGGCTCCTTTTTGTTACTTGCAACCTCGACTTCGCGCCATCCTAACGCGCCCGCGATGTTTGATGCAGCCCCTTTACAGTCAGCGGGATAGACGGTGAGGGCGAAACCAACTCTAATTAGCTTAGTGGCGAACTGACTGCCTCGTTGAGAGTCGAAGCGGTTAACTTTTCGCCTTCCCCTGTTTCATTAAGGACGCCCATGTCGCTTTTCAAGATCGCCTCCGTGGCCGCCATCGCCCTGACCCTGGGTGCGTGCCAGAGTCTTTTCCAGCCCAATTACCGGGCGCCGCTGGAAACCACCCGCGACGCTTCCGAACAGCTGAAACCAGGTTGCGCCAACCCTGACTGCCCGCTGGTGAACATCGATACGCTGCACTTCCCGGCTGAGCCTGCGCTTGACGGCATCATCGAAAAACGTTTGCTGCAAATGACCCGCACCTCACCCGACGCCTCTGTAGCGCCGACGCTGGCGGCGTATCGCGAGCAATTTTTGAGCAGTGCCGAGCCGCGCTACAGCAGCTACTTGCAAGCCAAGGTACGTGAGCAGCATGACGGCTTGGTGATCATTGAACTGTCCAGCTATCTGGACAATGGCGGTGCCCATGGCACGCCAGGCCGCGGTTTCATCAACTACTCGCGTCAGCAGCATAAAGTGCTGACGCTGTCGGACATGGTGATCCCGGGGCAGGAAGAAGCGTTCTGGAAAGCGGCCCAGGTGGCGCACAACAGCTGGCTGATCAGCACCAAACTCGATCAGGAGCCGGAGTTCGTCAAGAGCTGGCCCTTCGTGAAAACCCAGAACGTGGCGTTGACGTATGGCGGGGTGATCCTCAAGTACGAAGTGAGCACCCTTGCGCCTTACGCATTGGGCCACGTCGAACTGAAGATCCCCTACCCACGCCTGAACGGCATTCTCAAGCCTGAGCTGTTTCCCGGCCGTAGCTGAAGGCTCGACCAAGCACCAGTTGCAGCAGCCCTGCCAGTACCAGCGACGGCAGGGTTGCGCCGATGTCCGGATAGAGATTGGCCAGCAAGTGATAAGTACTCACCCCGCCCAACCAGGCGAGCAACGCCGGCCAGCGCAAGGCGGCCGAGGCCACTTGGCTACTGCGTTTGCGCAGGATGAAGTGATCCACTAGCACCACGCCGAACAGCGGCGCAAACACCGAACCGATCAACAGCAGGAAATTCTGGTACTGGGCCAATGGCGCCAGGCAAGCGATCAGCGTGCAGATCACGCCGATGGCCAAGGCCAGATGCTCAACTTTCAAGCGCAGCAGAATCCCGCTGGACACCGCCGCCGAATGAATATCGGCAAAGGCATTTTCTGATTCATCCAACAGAATCAGCAGCAACGGAATCCCCAGGCCAGCACCGGCCAGCGCCAGCAGCAAGGCATTCACTTCACCACTCGGCGCGAACGCCAGGGTGTACGCCACGCCCAGGCTCATCAGCCAGAAGTTACCGATAAAGAAACCCAACGCCGTACCGCCGAAGACATTCTTCGCACGCTTGCCGAACCGCGAGTAGTCGGCAATCAGCGGCAGCCAGGACAGCGGCATCGCGATCGCAATGTCGAAACCGACGGCGAACGGCATCGAACCATCACCGGCCTGCGCCCACAACGCCGCCAGGTCGGCCTTGGCGAACAGGTTCCAGGTCAGCCAGATGCACGCGGCCAGCAACAGCCAGATGCCCCACTTGCGCAGGATCTTGCGCACGAAGGTCAGCGGACCGCTGACCGCCAGCAAGGTGGCCAGTGCACCGAAGAACAGCGTCCACAGCAATGGGTTCGACCACAGGCTGCCTTCGCTGAATGCACGGGCGCCGAGCAGGCTGGCGGCGTCGCGCATCACAATGATTTCGAACGAACCCCAACCGATCAGTTGCAGCAGGTTCAGCACCGCCGGAAGGCTCGCGCCTTTTGCACCGAGGCTGAGTTTGAGCGCGGCCATCGATGACAGGCCGGTGTCACTGCCGATCACGCCGACAGCGGCCAGCAACAGCACGCCGACCAGCGTGCCGAGAAAAATCGCCAGCAATGAGCCGGACAGGCCCAGACCCGGTGCGAGCAAAGCGCCGGTCTGCAACACCATCAAGCCGATGCCGAGGGAAAACCACAGGGAAAACAGATCACGACCGCCGAAGACGCGCTTGTCGGTCGGCACCGCGATATCCGGGGAGTAAGTGCTGGGTTGAATGCTCAAGGGTGTTATCTCAGAGGAACATGTGTTGTGGTGTTGACCACCCTTTGTGGCGAGGGAGCTTGCTCCCGCTGGTCTGCGAAGCAGACCCAAAACAAGTCACCGCGGTCTGACAGTCAGGTTGCGATTACCGATTTTACGACTGCTTCGCAGCCGAGCGGGAGCAAGCTCCCTCGCCACAAGGGTAAGCGGCGCACCCGAGTGCGCCGGTCAGATCAAACCTTCTTGTACAGCTGACTGCCTTCCTGCTTGAACCGCTCAGCCTGCTCCGCCAGTCCCTTGGCGACTTCGACATCGACGGTTTCGATCCGCTGGTTGGCCGCGTATTCACGGACTTCCTGGGTGATTTTCATCGAGCAGAATTTCGGCCCGCACATGGAGCAGAAGTGCGCGACCTTGGCCGAATCCTTCGGCAGTGTTTCATCGTGGTACGAACGTGCGGTATCTGGATCGAGGCCCAGGTTGAACTGGTCTTCCCAACGGAATTCGAAACGCGCCTTGCTCAAGGCGTTGTCGCGAATCTGTGCCCCCGGATGCCCTTTGGCCAGGTCGGCGGCGTGAGCGGCGATCTTGTAGGTGATGATCCCGGTCTTCACGTCATCCTTGTTCGGCAGGCCCAAGTGCTCCTTCGGCGTCACGTAGCAGAGCATGGCGCAACCGAACCAGCCGATCATCGCCGCACCGATACCGGAAGTGATGTGGTCGTAGCCTGGGGCGATGTCGGTGGTCAGTGGGCCAAGGGTGTAGAACGGCGCCTCGTCGCAGCACTCCAGCTGCTTGTCCATGTTCTCTTTGATCAACTGCATCGGCACGTGGCCCGGGCCTTCGATCATGCACTGCACGTCGTGCTTCCAGGCGATTTTGGTCAGCTCGCCGAGGGTTTCCAGCTCACCGAATTGCGCTTCGTCGTTGGCGTCGGCAATCGAGCCCGGACGCAGGCCATCACCCAGCGAGAAGCTGACGTCGTAGGCCTTCATGATTTCGCAGATGTCTTCAAAATGGGTGTAGAGGAAGTTTTCCTTGTGGTGCGCCAGGCACCACTTGGCCATGATCGAACCGCCACGGGAGACGATACCGGTCACGCGCTTGGCGGTCAGCGGCACGTAGCGCAGCAACACACCGGCGTGGATGGTGAAGTAGTCGACGCCCTGCTCGGCCTGCTCGATCAGCGTGTCGCGGAACAGCTCCCAGGTCAGGTCTTCGGCGACGCCATTGACCTTCTCCAGTGCCTGATAGATCGGCACGGTACCGATCGGCACCGGCGAGTTACGGATGATCCATTCGCGGGTTTCGTGGATGTGCTTGCCGGTGGACAGGTCCATGACCGTGTCCGAACCCCAGCGAATGCCCCAGGTCAGCTTCGCCACTTCTTCTTCGATGGACGAACCCAAGGCACTGTTGCCGATGTTGCCGTTGATCTTCACCAGGAAGTTACGGCCGATGATCATCGGTTCCAGTTCGGTGTGGTTGATGTTGGCCGGAATGATCGCGCGACCGCGGGCGATCTCTTCACGGACGAATTCCGGGGTGATGATTTTCGGCACGCTGGCGCCAAAGCTGTGGCCGGCGTGTTGCTGGTCCAGCAGGCCGGCGGCGCGGGCCACTTCGAGCTTCATGTTTTCGCGGATGGCGACGTATTCCATCTCGGCGGTGATGATGCCTTTGCGGGCGTAGTGCATCTGGCTGACGTTGGCACCCGGCTTGGCGCGACGCGGGTTGTTGACGTGGGCGAAACGCAGCTTGGTCAGCTCCGGATCAGCGAGGCGTTCCTGGCCGAAGTTGGAGCTCAGGCCGGACAGGCGTTCGGTGTCGCCACGGGATTCGATCCACGGCGACCGCACATCGCCCAGGCCTTTGCGCACGTCGATGATGACGTTGGGATCGGTGTACGGGCCCGAGGTGTCATACACCACCACTGGCGCGTTGATTTCGCCGCCGAAGTCGGTCGGGGTCACGTCCAGGCTGATTTCGCGCATCGGCACGAGGATGTCGGGGCGTGTGCCCTGAACATAGATTTTTTGCGAGCGGGTAAACGGCTGAACCGATTGCTGATCGACCTTGGCCGAATCACTCAGGTTGGTTGCGATTTTTGATTTTGTAGTCATCACGGGCTCTCCAGACACACATCCAGGCAGTGGATTTTTGTCGGAGCGAACCTGTAAACGAATGGACGCACGGGCGCTGAAAAATCCAGCAGGTGCTGTGCTCGATGCTCGAGGGGTGTTCGATTGTCGAACAACATCCCGGACGAAGCACAAGAGGACTCGCCGGGTGACGAGAAATCTTGTTCCCTACGCAGGCGCTAACCTGATCAGGTTCAACGGGATCCGAAATTATTCGATCTCAGCCTCATAGCAAGGCACCCCGACAAGAACCCGGCCAGTCTAGACATAACCGGCAAAGAACGCCAACACCACGGTAAACACCATGATGAATGGCGCAATCAGCGGATTGTTGCCGTGCCTGCGTGCAACTACACTCGCTACGCCGTGCCGCGCCTTGACGCTCTGCCTTGACGCTGCAGGGCGCCGCGCCGTAGCCTTGGCGCTCAAATTATCAGCGTAATTTTTAGGGATGGCCTCATGCTGCGCAAACTCTCACTGGCCCTTGCCGTGTCTTGTGCGTCCAATGGAATGGCCTGGGCAGCAGAAGCGCCCTTATCGACCAAGACCGACCTGGTCAGCGTCTATCAGGAAGCGGTGGATAACAACGCCGATATCGCCGCCGCCCGTGCCCAATACGGCGCCCAGAAGGAAGTCGTGCCCCAGGCCCGCGCCGGGCTGCTGCCCAACCTGTCGGCCGGTGCCAACATGAACGACACCCGTACCGCGCTCGATCAGCCATCGGTGACCTCGAACCGCAGCGGTACGGTGTATCAGGCGACCCTGTCGCAACCGATTTTCCGCGCCGACCGCTGGTTCCAGTTCCAGGCCGCCAAGGACGTCAACGAACAGGCCGCCTTGCAACTCTCGGCCACCGAACAGAACCTGATCCTGCAAAGCGCCGAAAGCTACTTCAACGTGCTGCGCAGCCAGGACAACCTGGCCTCGACCAAGGCCGAAGAAGCAGCGTTCAAACGCCAGCTCGACCAGTCCAACGAGCGCTTCGACGTCGGCCTGTCGGACAAGACCGATGTGCTGCAATCCCAGGCCAGTTACGACACGGCGCGGGCCAACCGGATTCTCGCCCAGCGTCAGGTGGATGACGCGTTCGAAGCGCTGATCACCCTGACCAACCGTCAGTACAACTCGATCCAGGGCATCGTCCACACCTTGCCGATCCTGCCGCCGGCGCCGAACGACGCCAAAGCCTGGGTCGATACCGCCGCCAGGCAGAACCTCAATCTGCTGGCCAGCAACTACGCGGTGAGCGCCGCCGAGGAAACCCTCAAGCAGCGCAAGGCCGGGCATGCACCCACCTTGGATGCGGTCGCGCAATACAAGAAAGGTGACAACGACGCCCTCGGCTTTACCAACCCGAGCGCGACCGGCGTGCATTACGGCGGCGATGTCGAGCAGCGCACTGTCGGCCTGCAATTGAGCATTCCGATCTACAGCGGCGGGCTCACCAGTTCCCAGGTGCGTGAGTCTTACTCACGGCTGGATCAGACCGAGCAACAACGCGAAGCGCTGCGTCGTCAGGTCGTGGAAAACACCCGCAATCTGCACCGCGCCGTGAACACCGACGTCGAGCAGGTGCAGGCGCGTCGGCAGTCGATCATTTCCAACCAGAGCGCGGTGGAAGCGACCGAAATCGGTTATCAGGTGGGGACGCGCAACATCGTCGACGTGCTCGATGCCCAGCGTCAGCTGTACACCTCGGTGCGCAACTACAACAACACCCGCTACGACTACATCCTCGACAACCTGCGCCTGAAGCAGGCCGCCGGCACCTTGAACCCGGGGGATTTGCAGGACCTGACGCGTTATCTCAAAGCCGACTACAACCCGGACAAGGACTTCTTGCCACCGGATCTGGCGAAGGCTGCGGCGGAGCAGTTACGAGCTAATCCCGCTCATTAAAAGGTAAACCTGTGGCGAGGGAGCAAGCTCCCTCGCCACAATTGGTCGGTGACAAACTCAAGACTTGTCGATCAACCGCCCCAACCCATCCAGCAACCGTTGCAACGCGCCCTGATTGGTGCGCATCACCTTCAGCCCCGCCTCCGCCATCCGCTGTGCATCGCGCGGCAGTTCGAACAGCCGCTGCACCGCCAGTGCCAGACCTTCGGCATCATCGACCTCGGCCAGCGCCCCGGCGCTGCGCAACTGCGCGGCGATTTCGAGGAAGTTGAACAGGTGCGGCCCGCTGAGCACCGGTTTGGCCAAGGCCGCCGGCTCCAGCAGGTTATGGCCGCCGTTGGGCACCAGGCTGCCACCGACGAAAGCGCTGTCGGCCAGGGCGTAGAGAAACAGCAACTCGCCCATGGTGTCGCCCAGCAGCACCGAAGTGTCTGCATTCACCGGCTCGCCCGTCGAACGCCGTACCGTGGCGAAACCTTTTTGCCGGCACAACTCAAACACCGGGTTGAAGCGCTCCGGATGACGCGGCACCAGAATCAGCAAGGCATCGGGGTGATTGGCCAGCAGCCGACGATGGGCATCGAGCACCACCTCGTCTTCACCTTCGTGGGTACTCGCGGCGATCCACACCGGGCGTTCCTGCGCCTGCCATTGTCCACGCAACTCGGCAGCACGTTGCAGTAATTGCGGGTCGATAGTCAGGTCGAACTTGATCGAACCGGTCACTTCAACCGTTTCCGGGCGCGCGCCCAAATCGCGAAAACGCTGCGCTTCGGCTTCGGTCTGTACTGCGAACAGGCTCATCTCGGCGAGCATCGGCTGGGTCAGTTTATGGAAGCGGCCATAGCCTTTGGCCGAGCGTTCGGACAGTCGCGCATTGGCCAGGGCCACGGGAATTCCACGCTTGGCGCACTGATGGATATGGTTGGGCCAGAGCTCGGTTTCCATGATCACCGCCAGTTTCGGCCGGGCCCGATCAAGGAATCGCGCCGCAGCGCAAGGCAAGTCATAAGGCAAATAGCAGTGCTGAATGCGCGGCTCGTTGGCAAACAGCGCCTGGATGCGCTCGGATCCGGTCGGGGTCATGCAGGTGACGGTGATCGGCAGCGTCGGATATCGCTGCAGCAAGGCACGGATCATCGGCGCCGCGGCGATGCTTTCGCCCACCGACACCGCGTGCACCCAAAGGCCGTCCGGCTTCATCGCCGGTAGCGCGAGGGAGAAACGCTCGCCAATGCGTTTGGCGTACGCGGGCGCCTTGCGCGCCCGCAGCCAAAGCCGAATCGCTACCAATGGCAGCCCCAGGTAAAACAGCGCGGTGTAGAGGGTTCTATTCATGGCGGCGGAGTTTATCGGTTTTTTAGCCAATCGCCTGCAAGTGCACGGCAAAACGTTCCGCCAGCCAACGGGCTGCCGGGCCGAGGGGCTCGTCGCGGCGCCAGACCAGCTCCACAATCAATGCCGGCGGCGTCCATTCGCTGGTCAGTTCGACCATCAGATTCTGATACGCCGGGTACTGCACGACATGGCGCGGCAACCAGGCCCAGCCAAGGCCGCGCATCACCCACTCGGCCATCACATAGAAACTGTCGGCCCGCCAGACCTGCGGGCTGGCTGGTTCACTGCCGGGATAGACGCTGGACTGCGTGGACATCAGCAACTGTCGATGCTGCGCCAGTTGCTGGCAATTGACCTGCGTCTGTTGCGCCAATGGATGCCCCACGCCGCACACCGTGACCATTTCAACGCTGCCCAGCACTCGGCGCTCAAGGGCTTCGGGAATCTGCTCGTGATAAAACAGCAAACCCAGGTCGGCCCGACGCTCCACCAGTTTGCGCGCGACATCACCCTGGGCAGCGCTGGTCAGTTGCACTTCGAGGCTGGGAAATTGTTCGGCCAGGGCTTCGAAGCTTTCAACCACTGCCTGATAAGGCATTGCCTCGTCCTGAGCCACCCGCAAACTCGCTTCCTGGCCGCGCATCATCGCCAATGCCCGGCCGTTGAGGCGCTCACATTGGCGCAGCACTTCCCGTGCCTCTTCAAGCAGCGCGGTGCCGGCTTCGGTGAGTTTCGGCTGGCGACCACTGCTGCGATCGAACAGGCTGACGCCCAGGTCTTCTTCCAGCAGCGCAATCGAACTGCTGACCGCCGACTGCGCCTTGCGCTGATCCCGCGCCACCGCGGAAAAGGAACGCTGTTCCGCGACACTGACAAACAAGTGCAGCTGTTCCAGACTCCATTGCATGTTCATGGCTCAACCCATCTTCAGAACAGATAGGTAATGACTTTACCGCATCTGGCGGATCTCTAGAATGCCGACCTCAGAAAGCAACACTTCATACGAGGATTGACCCATGACCGCTTACTACTACCTCGCAATTGCCATCTGCGCCGAAGTGATCGCCACCGTTTCGATGAAAGCGGTCAAGGGTATCAGCACGCCACTGCCGCTGCTGCTGGTCATCGTCGGTTACGGCATTGCTTTCGGGATGCTGACCCTGGTGGTGCGCAGCGTTCCGGTCGGCGTGGCCTACGCGGTGTGGGCCGGCATGGGCATCGTGATGGTCAGCGTCGCGGCACTGTTTATCTACGGGCAGAAACTGGATGTGCCGGCAATGCTGGGGATGGCGTTGATTGTGCTGGGCGTCGTGGTTATTCAGTTGTTCTCGAAAACAGCGGGGCATTAACTGCTGACATCAACCTCTTGTGGCGAGGGGGCTTGCCCCCGTTGGGCCGCGAAGCGGCCCCGAATCCGGTCACCGCTTTTTTCTGACATATTGCGGCGGCAGGCTTTACGACTGCTGCGCAGTCGAACGGGGGCAAGCCCCCTCGCCACAATGGATCTCTTGATCGCCAGCAAAACCTCCAATCCATGAGTCTGTATACTGCGCCCTCGTCTTGAACACTGAGGTCGCTGCATGCCATCCGTTATTTCCACCGACGTTCTGATTGTCGGCGCTGGTGTCGCCGGCCTCTGGCTGAATGCACGCCTGCGCCGCCAGGGTTTCTCGACCGTGCTGGTGGAAAGCGCCAGCCTCGGTGGCGGGCAAAGCCTGAAGTCCCAGGGCATCATCCACGGCGGTGCCAAATACGCGTTGCACGGCGCCCTGACCGGCGCCTCGGAAGCCATTGCCGACATGCCGCGTCGCTGGCGTGAGGCGCTGGCCGGCGACGGCGAACTGGACCTGTCCGACGTGCGCGTATTGTCCGATGCCCATTACCTCTGGTCCCCCGGCACCCTCGCTGGCAACCTCACCAGCTTTTTCGCCAGCAAAGCCGTGCGCGGGCGGGTCGATCAGGTCAAAGGTGATCAATTGCCGCCGGCGCTGCAAGACAAGCGCTTCAAGGGCAAGGTCTATCGCTTGACGGAACTGGTGGTCGACGTGCCAAGCCTGATCCAGCGCCTGGCCGACCTGGCTGGCGACGGTCTGCTGGCCGGTCAGCACATCGAACCGCTACTGGAGAATGGCGAACTGGTCGGTTTGAAAGTCGACGAACGCGAAATCCGCGCCCAGCGCATCGTTCTCAGTGCCGGTGCCGGCACCGCTGACCTGCTGACCACGCTGGGCCTGAGCCAGCCGGCCATGCAGCGCCGTCCCCTGCACATGATCATCGTCAAAGGCCCGAGCCTCAAACCGCTGTACGCCCACTGCCTGGGCGGCGGGCCGAAGCCGCGCGTCACCGTGACCACTCACCCGGCCGCCGATGGCCAGTGGGTCTGGTACGTGGGAGGCGACATCGCCGAAGCTGAAGGCGTGGCCCGCGAGCCAGCCGCGCAAATTGCCGCCGCCCAGAAAGAACTTGGCCAACTTCTGCCGTGGATCGACCTGAGCACCGCACAGTGGGCGACCTTGCGGGTCGAACGCGCCGAGCCGCTGCAATCGGGCCTGACCCGCCCGGACAACGCCTTCCTCGCCGAGCAGAATCGTTTGCTGGTGGGCTGGCCGACCAAACTGGCCCTGGCACCGGACTTCGCCGACCGCGTCATCGCCTCGTTGCAACGCGACGGCATTCAGCCAAGCCATGCCGCCCCGCTGCCGGAACTGCCGAAACCGCCGATCGGTGTCCCTGCCTGGGAGCAACTGCTGCCATGAGCCAACCGACCCTGCATGACCTGCATCGCCCGCTGGGCAGCACAGGCCTGCTGGTATCACCCCTGGGCCTGGGCACAGTGAAACTTGGCCGCGATCAAGGGGTGAAATACCCCAACGGTTTTCAGATCCCCGACGACGACGAAGCCCGCAGGCTGCTCAAACTCGCGCGCGACCTGGGCATCAACCTGATCGACACCGCCCCGGCCTATGGCCGCAGCGAAGAGCGTCTCGGCCCGTTGCTGCGTGGTCAGCGTCAGGACTGGGTAATCGTCAGCAAGGTCGGCGAAGAGTTTGCCGACGGTCAGTCCCGCCATGATTTCAGCGCTGCGCATACCCGGTTCTCGGTGGAGCGCAGCCTGCAACGCCTGGAAACGGACTTTATCGATCTGGTGCTGGTGCATTCCGACGGCAACGACCTGGCGATCCTCAACGACAATGAGGTCTATGCGACCCTTGCCGAGCTCAAGCGCGAAGGCAAGATTCGCGGTTTCGGCTTTTCCGGTAAAACCGTCGAAGGCGGTTTGAAGGCTCTGGAACAAGGTGATTGCGCAATGGTCACCTACAATCTGAACGAACAGAGCGAGAAGCCAGTCATTGACTATGCTGCTGCTCACGGCAAAGCGATCCTGGTCAAAAAGGCCCTGGCCAGCGGCCACGTCTGCCTGAGCCCGGGTGTTGATCCGGTGCGTGCCAGCTTCGAGTTGTTGTTTGAACACCCGGGGGTGGCCAGTGCTATTGTCGGGACCATCAATCCGCTGCACCTCGCCCACAACGTCGCGACCGTTGCCCAGGTCCTTCATAGGGCCTGTTGACGTTTGGTGACGACCGCGACGCTGGCCGTCAACAGACCCTAGCCATTGATGCCGCCCACGCGGCCTTAAGCAGGAGCCGACATGCCGCGTACGCTGATCAGAAAGAACCCGAGCAACTTCAAGACCCTGCCGCTGTTCGTCGAAGCCACGCCCGAAGGTTTGAGTTATCAGAGCGTCGGGATGCCGTTGAATTTTTCCCAGACCCTGCAACGCCGCCGTCCGGTGACGGTGGCCGATAGCGAGCGGTTTGCCCTGGAGCTGGCGAACCTCGGGGTTTCGGTGCGCCTGACCCTGCATTGGCAGAATCGCGACTACTGGGTGTTGGTGCGTCAACGTCGGCAGGATCGCGGCGACGTGGTGCTCAAGCTGATCTCCGGCTACGTGCCGGCCCATGAGCTGAACCTGCCGCTGCACACGGCGACCCAGGAAATTGCCGAAGAGTGCCTGCTGGAAACCCCGGAAGGCTGGCTCAGCGGGCGCTTCAACGAAACCTGGCTGCCAGCGCCCTACTCGGCTGCCCTGCACTACCGCGAAGCCCTGCCGTTTCGCCTGACACCACTCTCCGGCTCGGCGCGGCCGGTGCGCTGCGCGAACATGCCGCTGATCGAACGTCCCCGGGCCTACGTGCACTTGCCGACAGCCTCGCTGCAATTGATCTACGATTTGCGCCTGGACGTGCCCAAGGAAGCCAAATCCCTGAGCCTGTTCCATGTCGACGAGCGGCTGGAGGGCGATCAACTGGTGGCCCGGCTCGATCGCAAACGTCCCGATTTGTACCTGATGCCACTTGAAGACGGGGTGCCCCTCCCCGAGTTGTATACGCTCAAGCGCGATAAGCTTTTACCGGCCAGTACCCGTGGACTGTACCTGGCGGAGAGCTTCGCTATCCAACAAGGTTGGGTGGTCCGTGAAGAACGTATTCGCTGGAAGGACTGGATAGCACAACAAGGGCTGGGGGTACCGAAAGCTCAGCGACAAGGGTTGAAGCAACTTAGCGTGAAGGCTCTCCGACTGGTGAAGCTGGTGCGGGGAACACTGAGTAAATAATTGCTTGCGCCTAGCTTGATCGTTGCTTGTCCATGAACGTGCGGAACTGCGCAAACAAATGAAAGTAGCGATTCTCCCGCTTGCCCATGCCGCGCTTGGGAGAGAACGATTCATCAGCAAATGCACCGGTGATACGAACACGGGAAGCCTTGGTATCCATGGTGCAAATCCGGGCTCCTGCCTGTTGTAATACGTATTTGAGCAGTCGTTCGGAATGTAACTGCCTTCCTGTCGCCTTGCAGAAGTCGAAGATGTGCTCGATCCTTTTCCCATAAGCCATATAGGTATCGCGCCCACAAATGGCAAAACGATCGTTCAGCCCCCCCACCACTGCCAATCAGGGATATAGCTATTCAGTCGCCTGGCTTCAGGGTGATCGAACACATAGGCGGGAAGCGGTGTGTGATAGAAATTGTCCGGACGAACGAATACTACGAAATCAGGATTGAAGGACTCCATCATGGCGGTGACTGTGTGCAGCGAATTCAGCTGATAGATCAGGTTCCGAAGTGATGCGTACTCGTCAGCCCAGGTATCGCCGAGTGCCTTGACTTGTTCAAAGTTCCAACGCTCAAGAACACCTTCCGTTGAAGTGAGCTGGCCCGTCATAACCTCGAAGGCCTTATAGTTATCCGCCTTCAGCTCCCCCCTTTCGCCTGAGCGCGCGTTCTGGACTTCGTCGACTTTATACAGATGATAAAAGCATTTTACGTTGCTGTTCGGGGGCAACTGCGCAAGAACGTTTTCTTGAATGGAGGGAAAGCAGATTTCCGAATTTCTTGGGATACCAAAAAAAGCCACCGCAACATTTAACACTCGACAACACCCCTGAAAGAAAACGAGCCCGCTTTTCGGCGCCCTGCTGGTGACCGGTTACCAACAATCATTCATTTGCGACGAAGCAATGTTTGCCACCAACTACGACGCCGCAGAGGCACGACGATGACGTCCGACTTTTGCAGCCAGTCTCGCTCATAGTCCCAGGCATGCCCGCCCCAGAGCTTTCCTGCCTCGTTGGAAAAACCCAATGTCATCAGTTGGTAGGTATAACCAGTGTGACTGCGCAGCCAATCGAACAACACCAGTGCATTAAAGCCGGTGGAAGGTCCAACATACCGCTTGCCTCCTGGTCGGTCGACCGGATAGTTCCACAGTGCCGGTAACGGAATGCGCTCCCAAAAAAGCGCCACTCGCGGCAAAGCGCACATTGGCTCCGTACATCCCACCAGCATTGTGAAACAACGCTCGCCAGCGTGTTCGAAAAGTCGCCGCACTTCAGATCCATAAGGAAGGCCGAAAAAGTAAGCGTCCGGCGCGTTGTAGCCATGAACGAATACATTGACGCTCTGCGGGCGAAGCAATGCTGATTTAACACAGGTGTTGAAGCTGACCACGACGTCATCAATGCCAATATTCAGTGCCTGGAAATCGGCCGACGTAATAGCCGGATTATTAGCTATAAGCACAACGCGAGCGGCCGAGCGCAGACAGTCTTTCAGCTCCTGCGGCAGTCCATCCATAACGGACTGGTGCCCACCAGGCATTGCATCCAGCGCCAATTGTTCACAGGTTTGAGGCTTCTGACATTCCATGAGCTACTCCGGAACCTTCATCCCATGACGTAACTTGACCCACAGACGAGTGAATGCCGATGGCGGTCGCCAAGGACGCATTTCACGCTGGATTTCAACAGCGAGGGTACGTCCCACACGTGCAAAGGAATACTGGCTCTCAGCGAACGCCTGCCCGTTACTGGCGATACGAGACGCTAACGCAGGATCATTCTCCAACAGCTTGAGTTTTTCCACTGCCTCCTCTTCGGAGCGATAGAACACGGTGTTGTGCATATCCTGAAAGCCCAACAACTCATCTTCTTCACCTTGACTCCAGGCCAGCAGTACACAGCCACAGGCCATGGCTTCAAAGTTTTTGATCATGAATTCGCCCATGCCGATATCGGCACTGACAAAGATCTTGATGCGATTGAGTGTTTCAAGATATTCGGCGCCAGACTGGGTCCGGGTTACCAACATGCCGGTACGCCGAGCCAGCGATTCAAGGACGGCCTTGCGCTGCGCATATTCGGTACTTTTCAAACTGCCCAGAAACCCGATCGGAATGTCTCGAACACCGTCCATGTTATGCAGCATCTGTTCGTCATATCCTTTTGAAACGAACACTGCATCAATATTTTCAGCTTGCATCCTACGCGCAACAACAGCGCCAGACACCAGCACGCGAGAGCTTGGGAGACGGCGATACAGACGCGAATAAACTCTCCGGTACTTACTGTCGGGCATGTAGTTCTGATAGGCGTCATGCTCGAGAAAAATCAGCCCGGGAATACACTTTAGAACACTGAGCTGCGGCGCGAGGCGCTTGACTCTGGAGAAAATCACGACCCGGTCAAAGTTCTGATAATTGACCGAAGCGAGAAACGGGCCGAGCTTCATCTGTTGCAGTTTGCTTAGGCGATAGACAACGCAATCGGTGCAGTTCTGCTGCACGATTTCATACAGACGGTCCAATATGACACGCTGCTCATCCATCACCAGGAGCATGACTTTCATAAAATAACTACCACAAGACAACAGCAGGTAAGCGCGGATTTGTACCGGCCAACGTCAACGGGAACGGTTATACCTCCAAGGTAAGACCGTTCACGTACATTACAAAACGAGAGACGCCCACCTCAACGGCTGCGTATCTTCTCGACGATTGCAGTGGTCGAGCTGTTTTCCACCAACCCCAGTACTTTCACCGTCCCGCCGTAAGCGTTGACGATGTCCGCGCCAACCACTTGGTCGACCCCGTAATCACCGCCCTTGACCAGTACATCCGGTTTGACCGCACGCAGCAGGTTTTCCGGGGTGCCTTCAGAGAAACTGATCACCCAATCCACGGCGCCTAAACCCGCCAGTACCGCCATGCGACGGTCGACGCTGTTGATCGGCCGACCCGGCCCTTTCAAGCGGCTCACCGACGCATCGTCATTGACCGCCACGATAAGGCGATCACCTTGGGCGCGCGCCTGTTCGAGGTAAGTCACATGGCCGGCATGCAGGATGTCGAAGCAACCGTTGGTGAACACGATCTTCTCTTTGTGCGCTCGCGCGTCATCGACCGCCAGCAGCAACTGCTCGAGGCCCAGCACACCGCGCTCGGAGCCTTCCTCGCGCTGGATCGCGCGACGCAGTTCCGGTGCGCTGATGGCCGCGGTACCGAGCTTGCCGACCACGATGCCCGCCGCCAGATTAGCCAGGGCCACCGCATGGGGCAGCTCTTCGCCAGCGGCGATCGCCGCCGCCAGGGTAGAAATCACCGTGTCGCCGGCGCCGGTCACGTCGAACACTTCACGGGCACGGGCCGGCAGGTGCAGCGCCGGATGATCCGGACGCAGCAAGGTCATGCCGTGCTCGCCACGGGTTACCAGCAACGCACCGAGGTCGAGGTCGTGCATCAGCTGCGCGCCCTTGCTCACCAGTTCGTGCTCATCGGCGCAACCGCCGACGATGGTTTCGAACTCGCTGAGGTTCGGGGTGATCAGGCTCGCGCCACGGTAGATCGAGAAATCCTTGCCCTTGGGATCGGCCAACACCGGAATGCCACGGGCACGGGCGGCCTGGATCAGCACCTGATGGTTTTTCAGCGCGCCTTTACCGTAATCGGACAGCACCAGCACCTTGATGCCTTCGAGCAATTCGTCGACTTGCTCGCCCAGCGCCAGAGCGTCAGTTGCGAAAGGCTCTTCGAAGTCGATACGCAGCAATTGCTGGTGACGGCTCATGACCCGCAGCTTGACGATGGTCGGCTGGTGCGCAATGCGCTGGAACAACGCACGCACGCCGGCGCCCTTGAGGCTATTGACCAGGCTGTCGGCGGCTTCGTCGTCGCCAGTCACACCGACCAGCGAGGCCGGCGCACCGAGCGCGGCAATGTTCAAGGCAACGTTGGCGGCGCCGCCCGGGCGGTCCTCGATGTGCTCGACCTTGACGACCGGTACCGGCGCCTCAGGAGAGATCCGTGAGGTACCACCATGCCAGTAACGGTCGAGCATGACATCGCCGACCACCAAGACAGGGGCTTGATTGAATCGCGGCATGGACAACTTCATGGAGCAACCCACATACAAAATGAACAGGGGCGCGATATTAACACAGGGTTGGCGCTGGCTTGCGGGGCGCCTGCAAGCGGATGAATCGGCGGGGATTTCTGTTCATTTATTGAGCAGAAATTGCGATAAACGATGGCAAGCGCCCTCAAGTTGCAGCGCCTGGGTGTCGATCTCGCACTCCGCCGTCAGCGGTGCCTCATAAGGGCTGTCGATGCCGGTGAAGTTCGTGATCCGCCCTTGGCGGGCCGCTCGATACAGGCCTTTGGGGTCTCGTTGCGCACACACCGCCAAGGGCGTGCTCACATATACCTCGATGAAATCGCCCTCAGCGAACAACCGACGAGCGGCATCACGCTCAGCGCGAAACGGCGAGATCGCCGCCACAATCACAATCAAACCGGCGTCGACCATCAGCCGTGCCACCTCGGCCATGCGCCGGATGTTTTCCCGGCGACACTCGGCACTCATTCCCAAGTCACGACACAGGCCATTGCGCAAATTGTCGCCATCGAGCAGGAACGTGTGCAGCCCGTGCCGATTGAGTTGCAACTCCAGCGCATTGGCCAGGGTCGACTTGCCCGCGCCTGACAGGCCCGTCAACCAGAGGCAACGCGGGTGCTGGAATTTGATTGCGGCGCGGTCGCGGTTCGACAATGACAAATCGTAAGGCCTGATCTCCGGAACAGGTATCGACAGGGTCTCATTCATAACCGAGCATTTCGTAATCGCGCTGGTACACCCGTCGCACCAGCCGACGGGTACGCACCGAGCAGAAGTCGCGGGCGAGCATCGGACGCCGCTGTTGCGAGCCGTTGACGTGAGGTAACACCGCCCAGTGGCCCACCTGTTCGCAGACCAGGCGAAAATCTCGCTCCAGATGCTCCTGGTAGCCGATGAAGTCCAGGGCCAGATGCCCCAGGGAGTCGGTCAGAAAATCCGTTTGCGCGGCAAAATGCATTTGCCGGCGGATTGTCTCCGAATGCAGCCAGCGAGCGACGAAGTCATCAAAGTCGCGGTAGTGGCTGACCAGCTTCTGCGCCGCCTGGTCGCGCCGGCCCAACTCGTTGCCCCGCAAAAAAGCATAAGCCGAGTAGGCCCTTTCCAGCGGATCACGAACGAAGGCGAACTTGAAACTGGCGGCGAACTGCTCGGGAAATTGCTGCTCGTACCAGTACAACGGCAAGTGCCCGGGGCTCCAGCCATCGAACATCGCTGCACACACGCTGCTCCCGGCACACTTGGGAACATGAATGAATAGACAGGAACGCTGCTCGAAGGCCTGTGGGAAACTCAGGTTGGCCGACATCGACTTGTTGATCACCTGACGGTCCACGACCGACAGGCGTCCCAGCAGGAAAGCCCGCTGCGGCTTGGGCAAGAGCTTCCAGAGATAACGTTGCAGCATGGCAGTACCCGCGCGAAAGGGTTGGCCCCCTCGATTGAAGTCAAAGTTCGTTCAGGAACCTTAACAAGCGCGTTGCCGAGATTTATTCCGGTTTGGTCAAGAAGCGTAAAGGTCTGGATACAATCCACCGGACGCGTTGCACGTCGGTGAACGCAAGGGTGAGCAGGGCTCACCCTTGCATCGAGTCAGGCGATGTCTTCCGCCGGGGCGTCGAGCCCCATGGCGTTCAGGCGGGCGTAGTAGCCATTCTGCGCCAGAAGCTCGGCATGGGTGCCGCGCTCGACGATCCGGCCCTGATCCATGACCAGAATCAGGTCAGCCTTCTCGATGGTCGACAACCGGTGAGCGATGACCAGCGTCGTGCGACCTTTCATGACCTGATCCAGCGCAGCCTGAATATGCCGCTCGGATTCGGTATCGAGGGCCGAAGTGGCTTCGTCGAGAATCAGCAACGGTGCATTCTTCAGCAGAGCCCGGGCAATTGCCAGACGCTGACGCTGACCGCCGGACAGCAACACGCCGTTCTCGCCGACCTGGGTGTCCAGGCCTTCGGGCAACTGCGCAATGAAGTCCATCGCGTAGGCGTCTCTTGCCGCTTTCTCGATGTCTTCGCGGGGAGCCCCAGCCAGATCGCCATACGCAATGTTGTTGGCCACGGTGTCGCTGAACAGCGTCACATGCTGGGTCACTTGGGCGATGTGCCTGCGCAGGTTCAGCAGCTTGTACTGTTCCACTTCAACGCCATCGATCAGGATCTCGCCCTTGTCGTGGTGGTAGAAGCGCGGAATCAGGTTGGCCAATGTCGACTTGCCGCTGCCCGAACGCCCCACCAATGCCACCATTTGCCCCGGCTCGACCGAGAAACTGATGTCATCGAGTACCTGGCGATCGGTGCCCGGGTAAGTGAAGCTCAAGTGACGCACATCCAGACGACCGCTGACGGCATCGCGCTCGATGGTGCCGGTATCGACTTCAGGTTCGACGTCCAGTTGCTCGAAGATACTCTCGGCGCCGGCCACACCTTTCTGGATGGTCGAGCTGACTTCGGACAATTGGCGGATCGGCTTCGGCAGCAGGCCCGCCAGAGTAATGTAGGCCACCATGTCACCGGCGGACGCATCGCCGCGCAGGAACAACACCAGGAACATCAGCACCGCCATGGCGGTGTAGATCACCAGTTGCAGCAGCGGTGTATAGATGGCGCCGGTGCGAGTCATGCGCAGTTGCTTGTCGGTGTTGCCCTGGCTGGCATTGAAGAAACGCCTTTCTTCATAGACTTCGCCGCCGAAGCTGCGCACCACACGATAGCCCTGGATCGTTTCCGAGGCCACGTGCGTCACGTCGCCCATGGCGGCCTGGATCTTCTTGCTCTGTTTACGGAATTTCTTGCTGGCGGTGCGCACCATCAAGGCGATCAACGGCAGGATCGCGACCATGACCAGCGTCAAGCGCCAGTTCATGAACAGCAGCGAGGCGAACAGGAACATCACCGTCATGCCTTCACGAATTACGACCTTGATCGCATCTGTGGCCGCCCCCGTGACCATGGTCACGTTGAAGGTGATGCGCGAAATCAGATGACCCGAGTTATGCTTGTCGAAATAGCGGTTGGGCAGGACCAGCAGGTTGTTGAACAGCTGCACACGCAAGTCGTGGACCAGCCCGAGAGAAACCTTGGCCAGGAAGTAGTTGCCCAGATAAGATCCGAGCCCCTGCCACGCTGCAATCAGGATGATCAGCAGAGGCACGGCCTGCAGCAGCTGCAGGTCACGCAGGTACGGTACGGTTGGAAACAGCGCCGCTTCGGGGTTGGACAGGCCGTCGACGAAATACTTGAGGATGTACCCGAGCATTGGCTGAGTCGAAGCGAAAATCAGAAAACCGACAATGCTGATCAGGAACAGGCTGATGTACGGCCGGACATAGCTGAGCAGGCGGAAGTAGATTTTCAAGCTCGATGGGCTTGCGGAGAGACTGGAGTCGGTCATATCACGCGAATGTCGATAAAAAGGACGCTGACTTTAGCACAGCTTCTTCTGGGTTCTGGCAATCGCATAAAGGCTGTTATTGTTAAGCGTCATATTCAGCATCAAATAGCCATCACCCCGAATGGCCGATCAACTTCAGGATTGAATCTCTCAGCATGCAACTCAGTGGCTTCAACAACACATCCAATCGAGTCTTCGATTTCATTTGCCTCTGGATTCTTCCACTTGGCTACTTCTTGCTGCTGTGCGCGATGTTCTTTCTGCCTGGTCGCAGCCTGCATCACAAGCTTTTTTATGGGCTGTTCAGCATTCCATCGTTTATTGTCCTGTGCCTGCGCCCCCGCGAACTCAAAGAGTTGCTGCGCGAACCGATCTTCGTCGCGGCACTGTTGTTCGCCGCCTGGGCCTTGCTCAGCCTGAGCTGGGGGCCGCCGATGGAGCAAAGCGTCATCGGTCAGTTCAAACCCTCTTTACACACCCTGCTGTTGTTCGCTGGCTGCTACCTGCTGGTGCGCTACCGAAGCGAGATCATCCAGCCCCTGCTGTTCAGTGCCGCAATGGTCGGGCTGTTCGCGTCGGCCTACAACCTGTTCATGTTTACCCGCCTCTACGAGCCGGGCATGCGCCTGATCGGGAGCGGCGCATTCGACAACCCACTGCTCAGCTCCCACGTATTCGGTTTTTTTTGTACCTACTGGCTGAGCGTGAGCATGACCTGCAAGCGTCGCCAGATACTCTGGCTGAGCATCCCGGCGATGGCGATCATGTTCGCCGCGGTGATCGCCACCGGCTCCAGAACCCCGCTGGTTGCTTTGACAATGGCAGCGCTCTGGCTGAGTTTCATCATCTGGAGCCGCCGTTCTTTCGTATTGCTGGGCGCGCTGTTGATCATCGGCGCAGCGGTTGCCGTACTGTTTTCGCAGATGATCGTCGAGCGCGGCGACTCCTATCGCTTTGAAATCTGGCAGCTGGCCCTGCAAAAAATTGCCGAGCACCCATGGATCGGTCATGGCTACAACGCCACCCTGACTCTCGACCCCGGTATCGGCTACACCTTGCAGGAGCCTCATAGCTTCGCCTTGGGGGTGCTCTATTACGTTGGTATTTTCGGCTTGCTGCCGTGGCTGTTCTTCCAGGTCCGGGCCTTGCTGAATAGCTGGCGGTATCGCCTGCAACCGTTGTTCATCATCGCCTCGACCTGGCTGGTATTCGGCATCGGCGCCGGCCTGACCGAAGGCGGTGGCATCATCTCCCGGCCCAAGGAGCACTGGTTTCTGCTGTGGATTCCGCTGGCGCTGATCGCCGCATTAAGCATCAACCAGCGTGCCAGGCGCCTATTGGCAATGCCGATCAGAACCTTGACACCAGCCGCCCTGCAACAACTGACCGCCAATGCCCAAGTGATCGAAGAAGACGGGCTGGGACCAAAAGTCCTACGCCTGGTCGATGGCAGCTTTCTCAAGTTGTTCCGTCGCCGTCGCTGGTACACCTCGGGCAGCTTCAATCCCTATTCCGAACGGTTTGCCGCCAACAGCCAGCAATTGCGCAACATGGGTATCCCGACCCCGCAAATTCTGGACCTGTATCGACTCAAGGACGGTAGCAGTGCCGTGCACTATTCGCCGCTGCCAGGCAGCACTTTGCGTCAAGTTCTTCAAGGCATTACCGCGCCCGCGGTGCGTCAGGCACTGGTTGAGCGTTTCGGCAAGCTCCTGGCGCAACTGCATGAACAAGGTATCTATTTCCGCTCCCTGCACCTGGGCAACGTACTGGTCCTGGATGACGGTGAGTTCGGCCTGATCGATCTGGCAGACATGCGCATCTATCCGTCATCGCTGAGCCTGTCCCTGCGCAAGCGCAATCTGCGCCATATGCAGCGTTACACCGAAGATCGACGCTGGCTGTTCGAAGAACACTTTGATGCGCTACTTCAGGGCTACGCCGTGATGGCGTCGAAATCTGCCGTGGATAACCTGCACAGGCAAGTGCTAACCAGGAGTCATCCCGCCCAGGCTCATTAATGGTCGAAACCAACCCCTTCATTGCGCTGGCGGCCTATCTGCTGGCCATCGTGACCGCCGCCCTGTTGTTGCGCGCCGTTCCGAAAATCGCCCGACACCTCAGGCATGCCGGTGAGAGCCGCTTTGCCAGTATCGATGGGTTGCGCGGCTATCTGGCTTTCGGCGTGTTCGTGCACCACTCGATCATTACCTGGATCTTCCTGCGGACCGGTGTGATCGGATTTCCACCGAGCAATTTCTACTCCCAGCTGGGTCAGGGCAGCGTCGCGCTGTTTTTCATGATTACCGGTTTTCTGTTCTGGAACCGCTTACTCACCCAGGGGCGTCAACACGACTGGCTGGCCTTCGCCGTATCGCGACTGTTTCGTCTCTACCCGCTGTACTTGCCGCTGATGTCGATTGTGTTTGTCACCGTGTTCTATCTGCAGAACTGGGAACTCAAGGATCCGGCTACCCGACTGCTCGGCCAGACACTGGCGTGGCTGACCTTCGACCGACCGGACGTCAACCAATACCCGCAGACCGGCATGCTGATCTCCAACGTCACCTGGACCCTGGGCTACGAAGTGTTCTTCTATCTGGCGCTGCCGCTGGCTGCCATGGTGTTCATCTATCGCGGCAGCTGGTTGCGGGTGGGGTTGTGCCTAATCGGCATTTACGCACTGTACAAATTGGTCGGTTGGGAGCACTCGCTGAAAAATCACTTCCTGGTCAGTTTTCTCGGCGGAATAGGCGCCGCGTACTGGATTCGTCGGCCGTCTCTGGTGGCCTGGGGTCAGACCCGACTGGCGGGGATCATCGCCCTGATAGCGTTGGCGATTGCGTTTACAGCATTCAACCGCGCGTTCAACCTGATGCCGTTGCTGTTGCTCTCGCTGTTTTTTGTGATCGTGGCGTCTGGCAACACGCTGTCTGGTGCCCTCAAGCCGTGCAGCATCCGCTGGCTTGGAGAAATCAGCTACAGCGTCTATCTGCTGCACGGGTTCGTGCTCTGGGCGATAGTGCAGCGCCTGCCGTTGGTGTTGCAGCTGGATGCCCGGGAAGCCTGGATCTTCCTACCGTTGCTCGCCCTATGCAGCTGCCTGCTGATCATCATCAGCAGCCTGACATTCCTGTACATCGAGAAACCGGGCATCGATGCTGGCAAGAAAACCCTGCAGTGGCTGCGCCAGCACAGGGAAGGTCAGAAAAAACTCCCGCAGAAGGTCGCTCCACAACGTTGAGCAATCACCGGGGCTGTCACTGACGGGCATACGCAAGAAAGCCCTCGAAACGTGCGGCAAGCTGTAACTGCCACGACCGAAGGTGTACTCCGGGTATCGCAGCTTGAAACGCGCCCGCTTCGCGCGTTTTTCTCGATAGCGTTGTATCCAGCCCATGTCTCAGTCTTTTTCCAAGGGTGAGAAAAACAACCGCCCCAGCCCTCGCCAGGTCTTCTTGTTCCAGGCCTTGAACGGTATCTGCGCCAGCAGCTCCCGCGCCAGCTTGCGGTCACGATTGGAGGTTTTCAGGAACATTGAGCTGAGGAATTTGTAGCGCACCTCGTCGTACAGCGGATGATCGCTGAACAGCGCGTAGGAGCGCAGGATGTTGTCGATCATGAAGCGGTTATTCTTGTAGGAGTTGGTGGCGTGCTTGCGATAGCGTGCCATCAGCACATTCAGGCCATCAATGAAGTAACCGGCGCGGGTCACCTTCAACTCGATCAGCAAGTCCTCCAGCCGAATGTTCGGATCGAAACCGCCCACCTTGTCCAGAGCTTCGCGGCGGATCATCAGGGTCGGTGCCGGCGGATAGGGCTTGCGCTCCAGGAACATGTCATCGAAATCCAGACGACGGAACGGCACATCTCGACGCTGACGTTTCTCCGGATAGAGATTGCCGTCGGCGTCGATCAGTTCGATGTTGCCGGCGCAGATCCCGACCTCGGGCTTGCCATCCATATACGCCACCTGGGTGGCGATGCGCTCCGGCAACATGATGTCATCAGACCCGAACGGCGCGATCAAACTGCCCTTCGAGCGCGCAATGGCACCGTTGAGGGTGTTGGTCAGCCCCTGGTTCTGCTGGACCCGGAAATCGAAGCCGTGCTGCGCCTGCAAGACATTGATCCGCTCGACGCTGTCATCGCTGGAGCCATCATCGATGACCAGCAACTCGATATTTTTGTAGGTCTGGTTGAGGACGCTGAGAATGCTTTCCTCAATATAGCGAGCGTGGTTGTACGACGCGATGATGACCGTGACGAGAGGTTGCACGTCGCTCATGGTTGTTCCCTGCGGGCTTGGCTCAAGCCGGAGTCGATCAGGTTCAGGTACTCCTGGCGGAATACCTCGATGTCGTGTTGCTCCTGGAGATAGCGGTAGGCCTGCTCACCCTTGGCCTTGAGCTCGTCATCCGACAGCCCCAGGTAGTTATCCAGCGCAGCGACCAGCGTCGGTACGTCTGCCGGGGTAATTGCCAGACCGCCCGCGCCCTGAATCAGCGGCAACATGGCCGGCACGTTCGAGGCGATCACCGGCAGGTGCCCGCTCATGCCCTCGAGCAATGCCAGCCCCAGGCCTTCAGCCAAGGACGGCATGGTCCAGATGTCGAACGCCCGAACATACTGCAAGGCGTTTTCCTTGAAACCCAGCAAGTGGGCGCGACCGGTCAGCCCAAGGCGCTCGATCTCGGCGGCCAGGCGCGACTCTTCACGCCCCGCACCAATGATTGCCAGTTGGGTGTTCGGGTATTTGTCCTTGAGGGTGGCAAAGGCCTGCAGCAGATAGGTGTGGCCCTTGACCGGCACCAGTCGGCCCAATGCGCCGATCAAGCGCACCGAGGGATCGATGCCCAACAACTCGCGGGCACGCTCGCGGCGGTGCTGCAAACCTTCAGCCTGCTCGATGTCGATGGCGTTGGTGATTGCGTAGGTATTCTGGTCGGTAAAGCCGCAGTCGCAATCGAGCAGGTACTGTTTGACCGCTGGCGACACACCGACAAAGCGCCAATGGCGATCGATCAGGCGCTGGGTCTGGCGGCGCCGGTAAAACCGGTCGTACTCGCCAAAACCGTGGGAAATGCCGATGCACAGCGGTACTTTCAACCAACGGTTGAGCGCCAGCATCATGTTCACCGGTTTGAAGCGATTGCAAATCACCACGTCGAATTTTTCTGTGCGGCAGAACTTGTACAGCTGCCACATGGCGCGCAGGCGCATGCCCTTGAGGGACTTGTCGGAAAACTCGAAATATACCGAACGATCGGCGCGACTCACTGCCTCGCCAGGCCCTGGCTTGCCGCGCAGGAACGCCGCGGTCACTTCATAGCGATCACTCGGCAGGGCCTTGACGATCTGCTCCGCGAGGTCGGCAAAATCATGGGCTTTGACGTTGTAGTCAGGCTGCAACTGCAGAACCTTTGACCGTTGACTCATAACTCTCCCCGGTGAAAACCAGTCGCATCGATGACCCAGGCCGGCTCGGCGGCAAGGCGCCTGATCTCGGCTGGATCGGGTGGGGACAACCGTGACCACTCGTTGCGTTTCCAGCAGACAAAGTGGAAATACGGAAACCGACGATCGCCATCACGATCGTTACTCAAACAACCATCGCGCCAATACCAGCGATGCGGAAAATCATCCGTGCCGTCGTGCCACTTGATGCAACCGCCCGGGGTACTGAACGCCTCGGTGAATTCGCTGCGGCGACGCCACGGATTGAGCTTGCCCACCAGGGAGAACAGTGGCTCGGGGAAATTCTTGCGCCAGAGGAAGATCCGACTGAATGCGCCTTCATCCAGCGCGTGATGCGCCTGATCGGTAAAGCGTGTTTGCCAGTCCTTGATCTGCATGAACAACTCACGTTTGCGGGCAGTGTTGCGCATCAAACAGAGATGGCCTGCCACCCGCCGCTCGTGGGTGGAGAACAGGTCATAACTGGCCAACCGATCAGCGGTGAAATAACGTCGCAGATCACCAAATACCAGATCAATATCGCCGAACGCCCAGAAATCATAGCCTTGCAGGCGGTCGACATGGATATGCCCCAGGGCCGGCTTGATGTCGCAGAGCTTGTAAGACGCGTCCGGCACAAAGTCGATATTCAACCGCCGTGACACCAGCGCGCAGTACTCGCTGAAACTCATGGCTTCAACAGTCACGTTGGGCGGCAGGTTCTCGGGAGTGCCGCAATCACTGAACAGCAGCCAGTCGATATCGGCGTTGCGTCGGCAACTCTCGAGGAAAAACGGCATCCAGAACGGCCAATGACCGAAATACGGAATCAGGAACAGGATACGCGGGCATGGATTGATCACAGAAATACTCACTACTGCTTGGATACGCCGCCATGCTAGGGGCCGCGATACTTCATTTCTGCCTCACAGATGTTTCACCATGCTTCAGAACCCAGAACAACTCGTGCCGCCTGACCGCCTTGCGAAAGAACTCGTTCTCTCCATAGACGGGTGGCACTCTACTGGCCAGCAGCCACTGTATCAACCGCCGCAAACGTCGCTTGAACGGCATGGGCGGTTGCAGGTCGTGCATCATGCCCAACGCCATCGCTTTATCACGCTGACGCGCCAAAGGCATCGGCAGGCAACAGGGCTGCATCGCCGTTGCCGAATCGAACGTCGGCGGCAGGGCGATGCCATGACCCGCATCACCCATCGGCCAACGATCATTGTCATGCAGATGGTTGGCATAGCCAAGCACGGTGGTCGGCTGCCACTCCAGCCCGCTCAACGCTTCGAGAACCGCTGCCTGGGCACAGATGTGATCCGGGTGCGGGTCGAGGGTCGGGTGCGGCAATACGATCACTTGCGGACGCGCCCTCAGCAACAGTTCACGCAGATCGGCCAGCAAATTGTTCCAGGTCGGCGCGCCGTCGACATCGCCCGGCAGGGCAAATGGATTCAACTGACGAAACAACCGGGTGTCACTCAAATCCGCTTCGCGCGAACCCACCGGCGTGGCCGGCGCCGCCTGCATCGCCGCCAGTTGCAGGCAAAAATACCCCAACTGCACGCAATGGGCTTCAGGCACCCCGGCCCAGCGCGGTACAGCGATGCTATCCCAGGCCCGCAAACGGCCTTTGAGGCGAGCCGCCTCGATTGTGCTCAGACCCATCTGTCGATAATGTTCGGCTTCGATTTCACCGGCGGTCAGGGTGACGATCCAGGCTTCGTCAGCCTGGCTGTACAGACCGTAGGCGGCCAACTCTGCGTCGTCGGCATGGGGAGCAATCACCATCACTCGCTGACGGCGGTAGTCCGGTTGCTCGAACGCCCAGAGCACGGGCTCGCCGAGCAATCGGCAGAAACGCCCACGCAGACGCAACTCACCTTGCGACAACACGCTTGCCTGACCACTGAGATTGAGATAACGCAGCCCGTTTACACCGCGCTCGAAAGTTTGCCGGTCGGGATTATCGCCCCCCAGCAACTCGACCACCGGATCGATAAAGCGCCCCAGCCAAGTACTTTTCACCCTCAGCGCCAGTATCAGCGTGGCGTCATCGACCAGCATGACGCCCTCATCCAGCCGTAGCCGTTCACCGTCCAGATGAATCTTGGGTTGCGGGGTATACGGCGGGAAGCTGTATTGGTAATCGTCCTGGGGGGAATAAAACAGATGGTCCGCAAACCACGCCTCATGGGCGATCCAGCCCAGCACCGCAAGCACCAGCGGCAGCCACCAGGCCACCAGCCCGCCGATCGCGATCAGCAACATCAACGCAATCAACAGGCCGATGCGTTTGTTGCGCCGATGGCGCTTGAGCAGTTGCTGTTTGCGGCTCATGGGTTGGCTCATACCGTGAAGACCGGCACAGAATTGCACCAACGGTCCTTGTACTCACGGTCGGTTCGACCAAAGGAAAACCGCAGGGGCTTATCCAACGCACGAGCATGTTCCCAGGCGCTTTGGGTGTTGAGGAAGCTCAGCACGCTGCCGGGGCTGAATTCACGGGTCTCGGGATCGACACCACCGTTGACGTATTCGACGCTGATCCATTCCGGCGCCTCGACGCGGTACACCAGTTGAGTCGCTATCGGTGCGTCGTTGAGGAAAATCACCGAGCCGATCAGCAACTCGCGCAACAACTCGATCACCTCGCCCATGCGCTCGGCACCGGTGGCCGGAAAGCCCCAGCGACGCTGGAACAGGTCGCAATAGATCGCAGCCAGTTCACTGCTGGAAAACTCGGTAACCGGCCGCACCACGCCGCCCGCCTCTTCCAGCAGACGCAACTCGCGGCGCTGGTTGTAGCGAAACTTTTTCGACAATTCTTCAGGCGTGCGGGCCAGCGCCAGTTGTTCTGTCTGCAGCTTGATACCGGTAAAACGACCTTCGCTCAGCGCCGACAGGTAACGCCCCCGATGGCGCAGCGGTGCCTGGGCATCGGCGGCGGCCGGGAGGATCAGTTCGGCATTGCCGAGGTCGAACAGGCCCTTTTTACCTGTGCGCTTGAGCACGTCCTTGGACAGCGCCAGGTCGCGCCCCCAGGTTGGGATGGCGGCTTTCACTTCGCCGTCCTGCTCCCAAGCCAGGTAGCGCACCGGAATGTCGGCCAACTGTGCCAGACGTTCGACTACCAGGGGATGGGTCGCGACGCTGCCGCCAAAACGTTGCCAGGTTTGTGCATAAGTCGAGGCGTCGACCTGCGCCCAGCCACGCTCACGCCAGCCTTGAAGTCGGTTGAGCATTAGCCCCTCGGTGCCAGTTCGGTGACGTGCGGCAAATGCCAGAAAGCATCGCGCACCGCGCGATCGGAGAAGCGCTCACGCAAGCGGTCGAACATTAGCTCGGCGCACTGGCGGCGTTGCTGCTCATCCATCGCGGCCAGATGTTGCAGCCCCTGAGCCAGGTGTCCGGCATCCCCCAGCGGAAACAGAATGCCCACGCCTTCGACCACTTCCCGGGCACCGCCGCTCGCGGTGGCGAGCAGCGGCACACCGGCGGCCATGGCCTCCAGCAATACCATGCCGAACGGTTCGTGATCGGAACTCAAGGCAAACACATCGAAAGCGCGGAAGTAGCGACGCGCCTCGGGCACCTGGCCGAGGAACAGCACGCGATCGCCGATACCCAGTTCACGCGCCAGGTCCTTGAGGTTCTGCTCCAGCCGACCGCTGCCCAGAATCACCAACTGACTGTTGGCCGGCAACCCCGGCAATGCCGTGGCAAAACCATGCAGCAGCGTATTCTGATCCTTGTCCGGATGCAGGCGCCCAACGTTGCCGACAATCCAGGCATCCATCGACAGACCGAGGGTTTCCCGGGCCTCGCGAACCGATAACTGACTGGCCTGCAACGCCTGCACATCAATCCGGTTATAGAGCGTCTGAATCCGCGCCTGCGGCCATTTCGGCAAGCAACGGCGCATGTCGTCACGCACCGCATCGGAAACCCCGAGCAGGCTCAGGCGCTTGCGGAAAATATGCGCGAACAGTTTGCGTGTGCTGCGCTGGTAATCGCCAAACGCGTGATGCACGCCAATGACCGGCAACGAAGTACCGAGCAAGGCGATGTAGATCGGTTTGAAACGGTGAGCAATACAGAAACTGAAATTGCGCGAGGCGGCGATCTTGCGCAGATCGCCGATGGCGCCCAGCTTCAGGCCACGAATGGCCTTGGAGCTGTATTCCATGAACAGCACTTCGTCGGACGCGCAGCTCGCGGCGACTTGGCTATCTGCAGCCCCGGTCAGAAACACCGTGGTCACGCGATAACCGGTCCCCGCGAACAGGCTGGCGTACTGCCGGGCGCAGTCCAGAAACGGCCCGTCATAGCCGTGACAGAACTGCAGCACATGGCGTTCAGCCGAGCGAGTCATAAGCGTCCGCGCCTTCTTTGACCACCAGAATGTCTTCCATGATCAGGTACTGCAGGTCGGAACCAAAGAACATATTCAAGGCATCGGTCGGCGAGCAGATCATCGGCTCGCCACGACGGTTGAGCGAAGTGTTCAGCGACACACCGTTGCCGGTCAGCACTTCCAGCGCCTTCATCATGTCGTAGTAGCGCGGGTTGTATTCGCGCTTGAGCACCTGGGCCC
Organism: Pseudomonas sp. B21-019; assembly: GCF_024749225.1. Lineage (NCBI taxonomy): Bacteria > Pseudomonadati > Pseudomonadota > Gammaproteobacteria > Pseudomonadales > Pseudomonadaceae > Pseudomonas > Pseudomonas sp. B21-019. The sequence continues at coordinate 524,368 of NZ_CP087193.1, read as the reverse complement.
GGGATGTGCCGTCTTCGTGGACGACTTCCGGTACGCGGGTTTTCCACTCTTCAGCCACTTCGAAGGTGAAGGTCATGAACGGTGCCGGGTGATCGATCTTGATCATTTGCGGCGCAACGGTGTCGAGCATCGACGGGCAGAAAGGCCTCCAGCGCTCGCGGAACTTGATCTGATGGTTGATACGGTCCGCCACACCGGCCACGCTCGGGCAGCCAATGATCGAACGGCCGCCCAAGGCACGCGGACCGAACTCCATGCGGCCCTGGAACCAGGCCACCGGGTTGCCATCGACCATGATTTTGGCGATCTGCTCCGGCATATTGTCGAGCTTGCGCCACTTTGGCTTGTCGGCGTGACGGGCGCAGGCCGCGATCACGTCTTCGTTGCTGTAGGACGGGCCGAGGTAGACGTGCTCCATCTTCTCGACCGGTACACCACGAGCATGAGACACGTAAGCCGCCGCACCCACCGCGGTACCGGCATCGCCGGACGCAGGCTGGACGAACAATTCTTTGATGTCGTCGCGGGCGATGATTTTCTGGTTCAGCTTGACGTTCAACGCACAACCACCGGCGAAGGCCAGCTTGCCGGTTTCCTTGAGCACATCGCCCAGGTAATGGTCGATCATCTGCAACGCCAGTTTCTCGAACAGCGCTTGCATGCTGGCGGCGTAGTGGATGTACGGCTCGTCGGCGATATCGCCTTCGCGCTTCGGCCCCAGCCACTCGATCAGCTTCGGTGAGAAGTAGAAACCCTTGCCCTTCTCTTTATAACGACGCAGGCCGATGACGTTGGCGTAGTCGGTATTGATCACCAGTTCGCCGTTCTCGAACGAGGCCAGACGGGAAAAATCGTATTTGCTGGCGTCGCCGTACGGCGCCATGCCCATGACCTTGAACTCACCGTCGAGCATTTCGAAGCCGAGGAACTCGGTGATCGCGCCGTACAGGCCGCCGAGGGAGTCCGGATCGAAAAATTCCTTGATCTTGTGGATCTTGCCGTTTTCGCCATAACCGAAGAAAGTCGTGGCGTATTCGCCCTTGCCGTCGATCCCCAGGATCGCGGTTTTCTCTTTGAAACCGGAGCAGTGGTAGGCGCTGGAGGCGTGGGCCAAGTGGTGCTCGACCGGCTCGATCTTGATCTTTTTCGGATCGAAACCCAATTGCTCGAGGCACCAGACAATCTTGTTGCGATAGCGCTTGTAGCGACGGTTACCCATCAGGATCGCATCGAGGGCGCGGTCCGGGGCGTACCAGTAGCGCTTGGCGTAGTGCCAGCGAGCCTTGCCGAACAGGCTGATCGGTGCGAATGGAATCGCCACCACGTCAACGTCGGATGGCTTGATGCCAGCCTGCTCGAGGCAGAATTTCGCCGATTCGTAAGGCATGCGGTTCTTTGCATGTTTATCACGCACGAAACGCTCTTCTTCAGCCGCCGCGACCAGCTTGCCGTCGATGTACAAGGCTGCGGAAGGATCATGGCTAAGGGCGCCGGACAGGCCAAGAATCGTCAATGCCACAGGGGTCTAGCCTCTTTAGTCTGCATGCAGGCGCAACGCGCCTCAAAAATTAATGTGCCCTCGCAAGGGGCGAGAGACAGCTAAAGGGCGGGATTATAGCTTAAAAGCGGCGGCAAGCCTCTAGCGGGAAGTGGCAAGCCGGCGCGTTGACAGATGAAGGAGCTCGACATAGACTCCTGCGCAAATGGACTGGGGGATCCCGGTCGGCGTTGTGGCCTCGGTGAGTTTCACCGGGGCTTTTCGCTTTCTGAGAGAGGGAAAATCTTTAGACCCCAGTTCTCGAAACCCTCCCCCACATTATTACGCCCACCACTGCAGTAGAACTTGCGCTTGAGTACGTCAAAGGCACGATTCTCTTGCCCTGACCGCAAAACGCTCATACCAATGGGTCTTGCAACAAGATCCGCTAGCTGTAAGCCCGTAGAATTCACTTGCTTGGTTGCAAAGACGATATCGAACGGCAACTGAATGCCTAATCGGTTCGCGCCATCGCACATGCGACGGAACTCGAGTTCAAGCTCGTTATCCTCCCGCTTCCCTCGACGCTCGAATATCACATGAGTTAAAACGCTCTGTTGATTTTTTTCCTGTAAATACTCATAAAGCGTTTCCAGGCAGAAGCCGAGTGCGACGTGATAAGGATTGTGGACAGGACCTTGTTTTTCACGAAGGGCAGCTTTGTCGATAACACAGCTGATCAGGACGAAATTGCTGGCTTCAATGATGCCCGTCAGCTCGTCGAGAAAAGCATGTTTGTGTTGCCTCGACGTGAATAGACTAGAGAACGCGCCCTTTTCTTTTCGAATTTCCAATTCATGCAGACCGATCAGGTCGTGCCCCATATGATTGAATTTAAACTTCTGAAGGGCAGGAATAGCCCTCTCGCAATAATGCCTTTTATGAAACACACAAAATGCCAGCACAAACATTGGATAGTTTGGATCTAATGTTCGCATCCCATGATCGCCGCTCTCATCCACATAGATTATGAAATCGCTGTACCTCCCGAACGGAGGTGAAAGCTTTTTCGCTTCAACATTAGTTGAGGCTTCGTTTTCGTTCTCAAAAAGAAAAAACTGTTGAGAGGGCAAGATCGGGGTCGCCACGAGCTATTTACCCTTTGTTTTTCGAACCAGGTGCGTTAGATGTAGCACTGACACGTCGGAATACAAAAGAATTACCCGCGACCCGACCGCCAGTAAATCCTGATATTTCCGTCGGCAGCCTGCCGGTAAATCGTATAGGGCAAGAAAACCGTGTCGAATACACCCGAAAGGGTCAAATCCAGCAATACGAACGGCACCAGAATACCCGTGGGATCGGGCGGCGCGTGCAAGAGGCAAAAGTCGTGCGCCATACCGCTGTAGATGCGAGGAATGGACTGACAGTAGGTCTTTTGCTTTCTGAGGCCTCGGGCGGCCTCTTCGTCATCCTGCAGCACCGTGACAGCGGTCCCGCAGCCAGACAGCGTCAGTGAAAAAGAGCTCAACATCACAGCCATTTTTATCGTCAAAATCTGCCCTCCGAGAACGTCAGGCAAACTAGCATCGTGGCTATTCAGGGCACAGTTCATGGGCTCTGCAGATCATGTAGGACAATTCACAAGAACTTGTCCGCCAGATCTCGGGAGACTGATCTGGCGCCATCGCGGGCAAGCCCGCGATGGGGTCGAAGACCCGCTTCAAGTAGCGCTAGAAATATCTTTGGGCAGACGCTGATCAATCACTTGGTACAGCGCACTGCTCTCGGGCCAGTTGCGCATGAACCGCGCCCGATCCCGCGCATATGCGGGGGCAAAGCTGCTGAGCGAACCATGCTGACACATCGAATCCAGGTCGATCAGCGCCCAGCGATCCTGTTGCCAGAACAGGTTATGGCCCTTGAAATCGCCATGACTGATCCGCTCGCCAATCAGTTCGGCGAACAGGTAATCCAGAGCCTGCAGCTCAGCCTCTGGCGCATCCCCGCTCTCAACGTACGGTGCAAAGCGCTCGATGATGTCCGGCCCCGGCAAATACTCGGTCACCAGGTACGCCCGGCTGCGCAGCCAGAGAAAACGCTTCTCCAGCAACGCCAATGGTTTTGGCGTGGCAATACCGAGGAACGCCAGGCGATTGCCTTCGCGCCATGAATGCCAGGCGCGGCTCGGGCGCCAGAAACGCTTGAGCCAGTGGGTAAAGCCCTTGATGTTGTAACGCTTGACCACCAATGTGCGCCCAGCCACCTCGACCTTGCCGACGCTCGCCGCGCCGCCGGTCTTGTACAGATGCCCCTGATCGAGCAAGGCATCGGCCTGTGCCAGCACCGGCAGCATCGCTGCCTCTTCCTCACGGCGAATCGCCCGCAAGCCGAACGCACCACGCTGGACGCTGAACAGCGTGCATTCGCGGCCGACCTTGATCAGAAAGTCCTTCAAACGCCAGCGACGGACCTTGTCGATCTGTTTTTGCAACGCCTCCATCGGCAACGCGTGTTCGCCGTTACTCAGCAGGTAATACACCAACAACTCTTCGGTGAAGGGTTCCAGCGCTTTGGGCAACTGGGCGAAAAACACCCCGAGGTTCTCCAGGACTTTCTGTTGCGACAGCGGCTTGCCCGCCGTTTCGACACAGATCCCGGCGCCATCGATCAAATACAACTGACCGCCATGGCGCAGCAGATTGTCCAGGTGCAGGTCTTCCTGCCACAGGCCTTTGCTGTGCAGCTGGCCGATGGCGCCCAACGCCTCGGCCAGCACCGCGGATTGTTCATCCGCCAATGCGGGCAAGTGTTCGACCTGCTTCCAGGCATCCCCCAGGCTCTCGGCGCCCTCCAGGAAATCGAACAACAGCCAACCGCCCTCGCCGTCCTTGAGGCCGTCGGCCAATAACAACGGCGTGGTCAGCCCCTGAGCGGCAAGCAAACGCACGCCATCCAGTTCACGTTGAAAATGCCGCGCCGCCTTGCCACCAACCAACAACTTGGCCAGCACCGGCCGGCCGCGCCAGACGCCAGCCCCCACATAACGCTGTCCCGGCAACACCCGCAACAGACTCAGCAGCTGCAACTCGGCAGGCCCCGCGGCATCGGCCAGTGGAATGCTCAGCGGCAGGCTCGGACTGCGACCGGCGTTTTTCAGTTCGGACAAACGCATCAACGCGTCTCCTTGTTACTGCGCCGCGCACTCAGGCGCGATACCCAACGGTCCACCCGCGAACTGCTCAGCGGCTGATCCAGATAAACCGCCAACAACTCGCGCAGCTGACTGTCGCTCCACTCCGGCGCCCGACGCAGCAACGGCTCCAGATCCTTGACCCGATCACGCTTGCCGAAAAACAGCGGCCGGGTTTTTTCCAGGTCGATCAACTGAGCCAGATAGCCGTCACCGGTAGCCTGAAGAAAAATGTGCTTGGGGTAGAAGCAACCGTGGACCTGGCGCCTGCCGTGCAGGCGTCGCGCCAGTTGCCCACAGGCCTTGAGAATGGCCGAGTGCTGTATCTCGCTCAGCTCCGACCAGCGCTGCAACAGCGAATCCAGATCATCCCAACCGTCCAGCGCGTGAGTCAGCAGAATCGCCCGAACTTCGCCGTCGACCTTGCGCTCACCAAAAAACGCCGCCTGCAGCGCCGGAATCCCCAGTGTCCGATAACGACTGATGTTACGAAATTCACGGGCAAAGCTCGGCTCGCCAAAGGGCGAATGCCGGGAGCGCGTCAGGTAGTTGCTCTGGCGCTTGAGGTAGTAGCCATGACCGTCCAGATCCAGCCGAAACACACTGCTCCAGCCACCACGGCCGGTGTTGGGCTCATCCACCGCGTCGAGCTGTTTGACCCAAAGTGCGTCGAAGGTGCCGAGACCATGACGCTCGAACAGCGCACGGTCTTCAGCAGCCAGAAAATCAGTCATTCGCGTCCCTCAAAAAATCTCACCACGTGCCGAATGCGTTTCTTGTCCGCGGCATCGAGCCGGGCGCATTGGCGGTATTGCAGGTAAAAGCGCAGGCGCTGGGTGGCCGACAGGTGATACTTGGCGACCTTGTCGAGGCAGGCCAGGTCTTTGGTGATGCGGTATTTGAGCCAGAAGCCGCGCCAGAAATCGCCATTGGGGCAATCGATCAGGAACAGCCGGGCCTCATCGTCGACCAACAGGTTGCGCCACTTCAAATCATTATGAGTGAAACGGTTGTCGTGCATGGTCCGGGTGTAACCGGCCAATTGGCGACTGACGGTATCAACCCAGGCGCGGTCCGCCAGTTTCGGATCATGCCGATTAGCCAGGACCGACAAGTCTTCGGTATGCGGCAGTTCGCGAGTGATCATTGCCCCACGAGCGTATGTCACACCGTGCCGCTCCAACCCCCAGGCCACAACCTCTGCGGTGGGAATGCCCCACTTGGCGAAACGCTTGAGGTTCTGCCATTCGGCCTTGACCCGAGGCTTTCCCAGGTAGCGCCGCAGGCCTTTGCCGGCACTGACGTAGCGTTTTACGTAATAGTTGACGCCTTTGCGCTGGACGCGAATAACTTCAGACAGCGGATCATGGGTCAGTTGCTCGCCCTCGAGGGCAAACACCGCATCAAGACTGCCGAAATCTTCTGCCAGATCGCTGTAAGCCGGCTCCAGTGTCCAACCCGACATCAGAGCGCATCCCCGTAGCGCTGTTTACGCTCATAGAGCTTGTTGGCCTTGCCTTCGAGCCACGCCAGTAACCCGGCTTCTTCTACCAGAATCTGGCGCAGAGGCTGCTGAAAGTACCCTTTGAGGAAACGCAGCTTGTCACGACGGGTCAGGCCGATCTCCAGCGCTGAAAAATATAGCGCTGCCAGGTCCTTGTTGCGCCAGCGCCGGGTAATCGCCGGGCGGGCCTGGGCGCGGTGCAGGTCGATCACCGACAACTTGAGGTCATCGCAGGTCACCGGCTTATCGGTGTGCAGCAGGAAGTGGCAGATGTAGCAGTCGCGATGGTTAACCCCGGCGCGGTGCATCATGCCGGTCATGCGCGCGACTTCGGCGATCAGGGCGCGCTTGAGCTTTGGCTCCGGCGGGTGCTTGACCCAGTCGATGCTGAAATCTTCAAGGCTGACGGTGGGCGCCAATTCTTCAGTGACGATGAACGAATGCTGATCCGCCGGGTTGCTGCCCTTTTCGCCATAAGCGACGGCAGTCATGGTCGGCACGCCGACTTCTTGCAGGCGTTCAATGGCCTTCCACTCCTGGCCCGCGCCCAGCACCGGCAGCTTGGCGGTCAGCAGGTTCTTGAAAATCTCACTCCAGCCGATGCCCCGGTGGATCTTCACGAAGTACCCGTGGCCGTCCACTTCAGTTCGCAGTGTCCGGCGCGCTTCGAGCTCGCGGTACACCTCGCCCTTGAGGCCCTCGACTTCGGCGAACGGGTCGCGTCCGGCCCAGAGGCTCTTGAACGGTTCAGCCAGCATCAACTTCATTAAGCGTGCTCCGCCAGAATCACATCGGCCGCGTGCTGCGGCATGCTGTAGAGGTCGGCCGTCTCGGCGAAGGCCAGACCGTTGCGGCTCCAGGCCGCCCGTGCATCAGTGTCGTTCAACATGCCGGTCAGGTACTGAGTCAGTTGCGCCTGATCGAAGGGTTCGTCCAGCACCAGACCCGCGTCGGCCTCGGCGATGTAATGGGCATAACCGCACACTGCGCTCACCAGCACCGGCAAACCGGCTACCAGGGCTTCAAGCAATACCGTCCCGGTGTTTTCGTTGTACGCCGGGTGGATCAGCAGATCGGCACCGAGCAGGAAGCGCGGGATATCGCTGCGCCCCTTGAGGAATTGCACGTTGTCGCCGAGCCCCAATGTGGCGCTCTGCAATTGGAATACTTTGGGGTCGTCCTGGCCAATTACAAACAGCCGGGTGCGTTTTTTCAGCTCGGTTGGCAGCGCGGCCAGTGCCTTGAGGCTACGGTCCACGCCTTTGGTCTTGAACCCGGAACCGATCTGTACCAGCAGCAGCTCATCGTCCTTCAGGTTGAATTCGGCGCGGAACCCGGCGCGAATTTCATCCGCGTTCACGGGGCGACGACGGTCCTGGGCAATGCCCGGTGGCAGCAAATGGAAGCGCGCCAGCGGTGTGTCGTAATGCTTGATGAACAGCGGCTGCTGGACTTCGGAAATCATCAGCACTTCGGTCTTGGCATCTTTGGCGAACACTGCGCGTTCGTACTCGGCGAAGTGCCGGTAGCGGCCCCAGCGACGGTACAGCGAGTTGCGCAGGTTTTGCGCCTTGTCTTCGAAGCAGCCGTCGGCGGCGTAGTAAACGTCCAGGCCCGGCATTTTATTGAAACCGATCAAGCGATCCACCGGGCGCTTGGCCAGATCGGCCTCCATCCATTCGGTGAGTTTCTCGTTGCGCCGATGATTGAAGAACGCCTTGACCGGCGCCACCAACACTTCGAAGCCCGGAGGGATGTCGCCCTCCCAGATCAACGTGTAGACACGGATTTGATGGCCGCGCTGCTGGCATTCAAGGGCGATGCGCATGAAGTCACGCTGCAAGCCGCCAAACGGAAAGTACTTGTACAGGACAAATGCCAATTGCATCAACGCAGCTCCTCAGCCAGTAACAACGTGCTCAGTCGGCTCGCGACACGCTCGGGATTCAGACGCGTGAAGCACAGGGGCCACTCGCGTTTCAGGTCGAACCGACGGGTATCGTCGGCCGTCGGTTGATAGGTGCATTTTTTTTGCAGGCACGGTGCGCAAGGGAAGTCGCTGGCCATGTGAATCTGCGATTTGCCGTAGGCGCCGGTCAGGCCCGGATTGGTCGGGCCGAACAGTGACAGGGTCGGCACGTCCAGCGCCGCGGCCAGGTGACCGAGACCGGTGTCCACCGCCACGCACGCTTGCGCGCCGGCCAGGACTTTGCCGACACCCGCCAGGTTCAGCTTGGGCAGCACTTCGACGTGTTTCATGTCTTTGGCGATGCGCTCGGCGCGGGCCTTTTCGACCGGGTTGCCCCACGGCAGCTTCACCGCCACGCCGAGATACCCCACCCGCTCGGCCAGCTCGCGCCAATAGGCTTCGGGCCAGTGCTTGGTGTCCCAGGTGGTGCCGTGGAGAAACACCACGTACGGATTCTTGCGCGGCAATTCCACCAGCCGCTCGACGTTCAGGCCGTAATCACCCAGGCCTTTGGGCAGGTCGTAACCCAGGGCCAACGCGAACAGCTGACGCACTCGTTCAACCGCGTGCTGCCCACGGGCCACGGCCAGACGTCGGGAATAGAAGCGCGCGGCGATCGGTTCGCGGGCCGAATTCTTGTCCAGCCCGGCCACCGGTGCTTTGGCATAGCGAGTCAGCAACGCACTTTTCAGCAGGCCCTGAGCATCGATCACCAAGTCGTATTTGGTCGCGCGAACGCTTTGCTTGAAGCGCTTCCACTCGCCACTCTTGATGGTCTGCCAGATGTTCTTGCGCCAGCGACGGATCGCCACCGGAATCACCTTGCCCACGGCCGGGTGCCAGGTCGGGATCTCGGCGAAACCTTCTTCCACCACCCAGTCGAACTTGATGCCGGGGATCGCCCGCGCCGCATCGGTCAACGCTGGCAACGCGTGAATCACGTCGCCCAGCGAAGAAGTCTTGATCAACAGTACCCGCAAACTATTTGACCTCGACCACAGTGCCCAGCAACCGCTGCAAGGCTTCGTTCACCGCTTTGGGCATGAGCTGGCGCAAGCAGTTGTAATGACCGAAACGGCAGGTGCGATCGAAGCACGGACTGCATTCGATACCCAGGCGCACGATCTCGACGTGTTCGGCCAGCGGCGGCGTGAAGCCCGGCGACGTCGAGCCGTACACCGCCACCAGCGGGCGGTTCAGCGCGGCGGCCACGTGCATCAGGCCGGAGTCGTTGGAGACCACCGCGTCGGCGCAGGACAGCAGATCGATGGCCTCGGCCAGGGAAGTGCCGCCACTGAGGTTCACCGACTCTTCACGCAGCCCCGGAATCAACCGCCCACGAATGTCTTCACCCACCGCGTGATCGTTTTTCGAGCCGAACAGCCAGACTTGCCAGCCTTCACGAATCTTCGCCTCGGCGACCTTGGCATAGTGCTCGGACGGCCAGCGCTTGGACTCGCCGAACTCGGCGCCGGGGCACAGCGCCAATACCGGACGATCAAGGGCCAGGCCGAACTTGGCCAGCGCGCCGTCGCGGGTCACCGGGTCGATCTGCAGGCTCGGCCGTGGATAAGGTTTCGGCAGCTCGATGCCAGGCTCAAAGGCCAGGGCCATGAAGCGCTCGATCATCAACGGATAACGCTCTTTGTCGAGCGTGCGCACATCATTGAGCAGGCCGTAGCGGAACTCGCCACGCCAGCCGGTGCGTTTCGGGATGCCGGCAAAAAACGGCACCAGGGCCGATTTCAGCGAATTGGGCAGCAGGATGGCCTGGTCGTACTGACCGACCAGGGATTTACCGATGCGCCGACGCGTTGCCAGTTCCAGCACGCCGTGGCCGAGCGGGAAGCTCAAGGCCTGGCGTACTTCGGGCATGCGCTCGAGGATCGGCCGGCTCCACTCGGGGGCCAGCACGTCGATTTCGCACTGCGGGTGGCGTTGTTTGAGACACTGAAAAAGTGTCTGCGCCATCACCATGTCACCGACCCAACTGGGCCCAACGATCAGAATTTTCATGTGGTTTCCAAAAACGAACCGGGGAGGCATACGCCTCCCCGCCTCGAGAATCCAGCACCTGCGGGGTGAGCCGCCAGGTCATTTGGACGAGCCTGTACAGGCTCGTCAGATCAATTTTTGCACATCCAGTGCGTGCAGCTTAGCCAGTAAATCTCTTGGGCTGACTTGTTAATGTGGCGAGGGGGCTTGCCCCCGCTGGAGCGCGGAGCACTCCCAAAATCTTCAACCACTTACACATATTATCGAGTGTAACGCTTTGCGACTGCTGCGCAGTCGAACGGGGGCAAGCCCCCTCGCCACAGCAAGCTCCCTCGCCACAAAAGCCTGCCGCACTCATGTCAGCTTAACCCCAGCTCACGCCAGATCCGCATGACCTGCCGTCGCTCATCCGCGAACTGGTCGCCCGGTATCACGCCGGCATCCTTCTGCAAGGCCTCCCGGTGAGCGGCGGAGCGGTAGGCTTTATAAGCCTCACGCAACAGGCTGGCGTCTTCGGAGGGTATCAACCCTTCCTCCTCCAGCCCTTCCAGAATGCGGATATTGTCGGTATAGCGCAGCAATGACGGATGTGTTTCAGACCACGCCAGAGCCGCGTATTGCACCATAAATTCAATATCGACGATACCTCCAGCGTCCTGCTTGAGATCGAACGGCGCCGTGGCCTCGAAGGCATTTGCCGCCGTGCCCGCCGCTGTGCTCTTGCTGCCGAGATTATCGCGCATCTTGGCGCGCATCTCGCTGACCTCCTGGCGCAAGGTCGACAGGTCCCGCGATTTGGCCAATACCGTCGCGCGAACCTTCTCGAATGCCTGGCCGACATCCTGACTGCCCACCAGCACCCGCGCCCGCACCAGCGCCTGGTGCTCCCAAGTCCAGGCCTCGTTTTCCTGATACCGGGCAAACGCCCCCAATGAACTCACCAGCAAACCGGAAGCGCCGGACGGTCGCAGGCGCATGTCCACTTCATACAGCTGACCGGAGTTGGTCTGGGCCGTCAGCAAGTGAATGATCCGCTGCCCGAGCCGGGTAAAGAACTGCGCGCCGTCGATGGGTTTCGGGCCGTCGGTTTCCGCTTGCGGATCCGCGTCATGGATGAACACCAGGTCCAGGTCCGAACTGTGCCCCAATTCCAGACCGCCGACTTTCCCGTAACCGACAATGATGAATCCAGGGTCGCACACGCTGCCGTCGGTGCGCAGCGGTGTACCGTACTTGGCCACCGTCTGGCGCCAGGCCAGGGCCAGCACTTGTTCGAGGATCGCTTCGGCAAGCCAGGTCAGGTAATCGCTGACTTTCATCAACGGCAGGCTACCAGCAATTTCCGAAGCAGCGACACGCAAGCGGTGCGCCAGTTTGAAATGCCGCAGGGCCTCCATTTGTTGTTCGAGGTCGTCTTCGGGAATCCGCGTCAGACGCTCGCGCAACTCGGCCGCCAGTTCCGGCGCCAGCGGCGGCTTGAACAGCCGGCCTTCGTTGAGCAATTCGTCGAGCAGCAACGGGAAGCGCGTGATCTGCTCGGCAATCCACGGGCTCGCCGCGCACAGTGTCAGCAGACGGCGCAGCGCACCGGGGTTTTCGGTCAGCAGCACCAGATAGGCGGAACGCCGCGCCACCGCTTCAACCAGTGGCAGCACGCGCTCCAGCACCAGATCGGGATTGGCGTGCTCCACGGCCTGGGCCAGCAAGCGCGGAATAAATGCATCGAGACGCTCCCGCCCCAGACGCTGCATGGCACGCAATTGCGGACTGCTGCGCAGACTGGCCAATGCTTTCAGCGCCTTGGCGGCATCGGCGAAACCGCCCTCTTCGAGTTGGCGGCACGCGGCTTCTTCGTCCTGGGCTTCTTCCCACAGCGGCAGCCATTCCCCGCCGACCACCACTTCGCTCTCGGTGCCTTGCTCTTCATCAGGATCGGCAATCACCTGACCAAAGTGCCAGGCCACCCGGCCACGCCAGTACATCAGTTGTTCGTGGAATGCCGTCCAGTTGGCAAACCCGAGCATAAAGGCAATGCGCGCCTGATCCTGCGCGCCGTCCGGCAACATCTGGGTCTGGCGGTCGGCAATCGCCTGAATCGCGTGCTCGGTGTAACGCAGGAATTCGTAGCCTTCGCGCAGTTCGCTGACCACCGCCGGAGGCAGATAGCCCTGCCCCTCCAGGGTGCTCAGTACTTTTAATAGAGGACGCTGCTGCAGGCTCAGGTCGCGACCACCGTGAATCAGCTGGAAGGCCTGGGCGATAAACTCGACTTCACGGATGCCGCCGGAGCCAAGCTTGATGTTGTCGGCCATACCCTTGCGCCGGACTTCCTGCTGGATCAGCTGCTTCATGGTGCGCAGCGCTTCGATGGCCGAGAAGTCCAGGTAACGCCGGTAAACGAACGGCCGCAGCATCTCGAGCAACTGGGCGCCAGCCACTTGATCGCCAGCCACCACCCGCGCCTTGATCATCGCGTAGCGTTCCCAGTCGCGACCCTGATCCTGGTAATACTGTTCCAGCGCATTGAAGCTCAGCACCAGAGCGCCGGACGAACCGTAAGGCCGCAAGCGCATGTCGACGCGGAACACAAAACCGTCGACAGTCATCGGGTCCAGCGCCTTGATCAGACGCTGGCCGAGGCGAATGAAAAACTCCTGGTTATCCAGCGAGCGTTTCACGCCGACGGTTTCGCCGCCCTCGGGGTAGGCAAAGATCAGGTCGATGTCCGACGACAGATTCAGCTCCACCGCGCCAAGTTTGCCCATGCCGAGGATGACCATTTGCTGCGGCTCGCCGCTGCGCCGCCCGGTGGGCACACCGAACTGCTGGCAATGCCGCGAGTACAACCACTGATAGGCCTGATCGATGCTGGCATCGGCCATGTCCGAGAGGTCGCGACAGGTCTGCACCAGATCGGCCTGGCGAGTCAGGTCGCGCCAGATGATCCGCACCTGGTGACGATTACGCTGGCGGCGCAGGGCACGGCCTAGCTGGTCGTCGGTTTCGGCGGCGCTCACCGCCATGGCGATCTGTGCGCACAACTCGCCCGGTGCCAAGGCGCGGTCCAGTTCGCCGGACTGCACCAGTTCCAGCAACATCAAAGGGTCACGCAGACTCTGTTCAATCACAAAGTCGCTGGCAGCGGCGACGCGGGCAAATTGCGCCCAGCGCTCAGGCGTCCAGGCAGACAGGCCATGGTCATCGGGAAGAACCCCGACTGTCGTACGAAACGACTGCTCGGCGCGGGTGACTAACGGCAGGAGCCCATCGGGCAGTTCGGCAAGCGAAGGGAGGCTCATGGTCTATCCTTGATCGGCGTGTGAAGGGCTGCATGTAGTGATTCGTGAAAACACACTACGTGACTGACTGTCGAACAAAGGTTAGAAATAGCTGAAATTTCTTTATTTTTGGCAGCGATCATCAAGCTTCCACCTTTTTCGATTGGCAAAAGACCAACCTTAACGATTATTCTCACAACGCAGCCGGAGGCCACAAGCCAATCATCTGTAGTTTTACTACTCGTCTATACATTCGAAAGGCTGAAATGCCCGAAGATTTGTAGTAAAACTACACGCCGCCGGAACAACCTATCGGCAATCCAAGAATTTATATCGTCTGCCCACAAGGCCAGTCGCAAACTCAGGCAACCGATTCTGGAAGCCTTTCCGCCCTGGAGCAAGCCATGCAAGACCTCGATCCCGTCGAAACCCAGGAATGGCTGGACGCCCTGGAATCGGTTCTCGACAAAGAAGGCGAAGACCGTGCTCACTATCTGATGACCCGTATGGGCGAACTCGCAACCCGTAGCGGTTCGCAATTGCCTTACGCCATCACCACGCCATACCGCAACACCATTCCCGTTACCCACGAAGCACGCATGCCTGGCGACCTGTTCATGGAACGCCGCATTCGCTCGCTGGTACGCTGGAACGCGATGGCCATGGTGATGCGCACGAACCTGAAAGATTCTGACCTGGGCGGTCACATCTCCAGCTTCGCCTCCAGCGCAACCCTGTACGACATCGGCTTCAACTATTTCTTCCAGGCCCCGACCGACGAACACGGCGGCGACCTGATCTACTTCCAGGGCCACACCTCGCCAGGCGTTTACGCCCGTGCATTCATGGAAGGCCGCATCACCGAAGACCAGATGAACAACTTCCGCCAGGAAGTCGACGGTCAGGGCCTGTCGTCCTACCCACACCCATGGCTGATGCCTGACTTCTGGCAGTTCCCGACCGTATCCATGGGTCTGGGTCCGATCCAGGCGATCTACCAGGCACGCTTCATGAAGTACCTGGAACACCGTGGTTTCATCCAGCCAGGCAAACAGAAAGTCTGGTGCTTCCTGGGCGACGGCGAGTGCGACGAGCCGGAATCCCTGGGCGCCATCTCCCTGGCCGGCCGCGAAAAGCTGGACAACCTGATCTTCGTCATCAACTGCAACCTGCAGCGCCTCGACGGCCCGGTTCGCGGCAACGGCAAGATCATCCAGGAACTCGAAGGCGTGTTCCGCGGTGCTCAGTGGAACGTGACCAAAGTCATCTGGGGCCGTTTCTGGGACCCACTGCTGGCCAAGGACGTCGACGGCATCCTGCAACGCCGCATGGACGAAGTCATCGACGGCGAGTACCAGAACTACAAAGCCAAAGACGGCGCGTTCGTGCGTGAACACTTCTTCAACACGCCAGAACTCAAGGCGATGGTTGCCGATCTGTCCGACGACGAGATCTGGAAACTCAACCGTGGCGGCCACGACCCGTACAAGGTCTACGCGGCGTACCACGAAGCGGTCAACCACAAAGAACAACCGACTGTCATCCTGGCCAAGACCATCAAAGGTTATGGCACCGGTGCCGGCGAAGCGAAAAACACTGCGCACAACACCAAGAAAGTCGATGTCGACAGCCTGAAGTTGTTCCGCGATCGTTTCGACATTCCGGTCAAGGACGAAGAACTGGAGAACCTGCCGTTCTTCAAACCGGAAGAAGGCAGCGCCGAAGCCCGTTACCTGGCCGAGCGCCGTACCGCACTAGGCGGTTTCGTACCACAGCGTCGCGCCAAGAGCTTCAACATCCCGACTCCTCCACTGGACACCCTCAAGGCGATCCTGGACGGCTCGGGCGACCGTGAAATTTCCACCACCATGGCCTTCGTGCGGATCCTCGCGCAACTGGTCAAGGACAAGGAAATCGGCCCGCGCATCGTACCGATCATCCCGGACGAAGCCCGTACCTTCGGTATGGAAGGCATGTTCCGTCAGTTGGGCATCTACTCCTCCGTCGGCCAGCTCTACGAGCCAGTCGATAAAGACCAGGTGATGTTCTACAAGGAAGACCAGAAGGGCCAGATCCTCGAAGAAGGCATCAACGAAGCGGGCGCCATGAGCTCCTTCATCGCTGCCGGTACTTCGTACTCCAGCCACAACCAGCCAATGCTGCCGTTCTACATCTTCTACTCGATGTTCGGCTTCCAGCGTATCGGCGACCTGGCCTGGGCTGCCGGCGACAGCCGTACCCGTGGCTTCCTGATCGGCGGCACCGCCGGCCGTACCACCCTGAACGGTGAAGGCCTGCAACACGAAGACGGTCACAGCCACCTGCTGGCTGCCACCATCCCGAACTGCCGCACCTACGATCCAACCTACGGCTACGAGCTGGCGGTGATCATTCAGGACGGCATGAAGAAGATGACCGAAGAGCAACAGGACGTCTTCTACTACATCACCGTAATGAACGAGTCCTACCAGCAGCCAGCCATGCCGGCCGGTGCCGAAGAAGGCATCAAGAAAGGCATGTACCTGCTCGAGGAAGACACCCGCGAAGCGGCGCACCACGTTCAGCTGATGGGCTCCGGCACCATCCTGCGTGAAGTCCGTGAAGCGGCGAAGATCCTGCGTGAAGAGTTCAACGTCGGCGCCGACGTATGGAGCGTTACCAGCTTCAACGAACTGCGTCGCGATGGCCTGGCCGTTGAGCGTACCAACCGTCTGCACCCTGGCCAGAAGCCTAAGCTGAGCTACGTCGAAGAGTGCCTGAACGGCCGTAAAGGTCCGGTCATTGCCTCTACCGACTACATGAAGCTGTTCGCTGAACAAATTCGTCAGTGGGTCCCGTCCAAGGAATTCAAAGTCCTGGGCACCGATGGTTTCGGCCGCAGTGACAGCCGCAAGAAGCTGCGTCACTTCTTCGAAGTAGACCGTCATTTCGTGGTGTTGGCAGCCCTGGAAGCCTTGGCTGACCGTGGTGACATCGAACCTAAAGTGGTGGCTGAAGCCATCGCCAAGTTCGGCATCAACCCGGAAAAACGCAACCCACTGGACTGCTGAGGAGACACTCTGTGAGCGAACTCATTCGCGTACCTGACATCGGCAGCGGTGAAGGTGAAGTAATTGAACTGTTTGTGAAGGTCGGCGACCGTATCGAAGCCGATCAGAGCATCCTGACGCTGGAATCGGACAAGGCGAGCATGGAAGTGCCTGCGCCTAAGGCCGGCATCATCAAGAGCCTGAAAGTGAAGCTGGGCGATCGCCTGAAAGAAGGCGACGAACTGCTGGAACTGGAAGTCGAAGGTGCCGCTGCCCCAGCCTCTATACAGCCCCCTGCGGCGGCCGCTGCGCCAGCCAAAGCTGAAGCCAAACCGGCTGCCGCACCTGCGCCGGCGGCGCCTGCTGCCGCGCCGGCTGCTGCCAGCATTCAGCAAGTGCACGTGCCGGACATCGGTTCGTCGGGCAAGGCCCAGATCATCGAGATCCAGGTCAAGGTCGGCGACACCGTCGAGGCTGATCAGTCGCTGATCACCCTGGAATCCGACAAGGCCAGCATGGAAATCCCTTCGCCCGCCGCTGGCGTGGTCAAGGCCATCAGCGTCAAGCTCAACGACGAAGTCGGCACGGGTGATCTGATTCTGGATCTGGAAGTGGCGGGTGCCGCGGCCCCTGCTGCTGCCGCTCCTGCCCAGGCTGCTGCGCCTGCTGCCGCGGCTCCGGCTGCACCGGTTGCCGACAGCGTTCAGGACATTCACGTCCCGGACATCGGTTCGGCTGGCAAGGCCAAGATCATCGAAGTACTGGTCAAGGCTGGCGACACTGTTGCCGCCGACCAGTCGCTGATCACCCTGGAATCCGACAAGGCGAGCATGGAAATCCCATCGCCTGCCGCTGGCGTGGTGGAAAGCATTTCCATCAAGCTGGATGACGAAGTCGGTACCGGCGACCTGATCCTGAAGCTGAAAGTCAAAGGCGCAGCACCTGCTGCAGCCCCGGCTCCGGCTGCCGCTGCTGCGCCGAGTGCTCCAGCGCCTGCCGCTGCCGCTCCGGCTGCCGCCGCTCCTGCTGCCCCGGCTGCTGCTCCTGCCAAGCCTGGCGCGAAAGTTCACGCCGGCCCTGCCGTGCGTCAACTGGCCCGCGAGTTCGGCGTCGAGCTGAGCGCTGTCGGCGCCAGCGGTCCGCACGGTCGCATCCTGAAGGAAGACGTTCAGGTTTACGTCAAGGCCATGATGCAGAAGGCCAAGGAAGCTCCGGCCGCTGCAGCTGGTGCAACCGGCGGCGCGGGCATCCCGCCGATCCCGGTCGTCGACTTCAGCCGCTTCGGCGAAATCGAAGAAGTGCCGATGACCCGCCTGATGCAGGTCGGCGCTGCCAACCTGCACCGCAGTTGGCTGAACGTGCCGCACGTGACGCAATTCGACTCGGCGGATATCACCGAGCTGGAAGCGTTCCGTAACGCCCAGAAAGCCGTTGCAGAGAAGGCCGGCGTCAAGCTGACCATCCTGCCGCTACTGCTCAAGTCCTGCGCACACCTGCTCAAGGAACTGCCGGATTTCAACAGCTCGCTGGCACCAAGCGGCAAAGCGATCATCCGCAAGAAATACGTGAACATCGGCTTCGCCGTCGACACCCCGGATGGCCTGCTGGTACCGGTCATCAAGAACGTCGACCAGAAGAGCCTCCTGCAACTGGCCGCCGAAGCTGCTTCCCTGGCTGAAAAAGCCCGGACCAAGAAGCTTTCGTCGGACGAGATGCAAGGCGCCTGCTTCACCATTTCCAGCCTCGGCCACATTGGCGGCACCGGCTTCACGCCGATCGTCAACGCGCCGGAAGTGGCGATCCTCGGTGTTTCCAAGGCAACCATCCAGCCAGTCTGGGATGGCAAAGCCTTCCAGCCGAAACTGATGCTGCCGCTGTCGCTGTCCTACGATCACCGTGTGATCAACGGCGCCGCTGCTGCACGCTTCACCAAGCGTCTGAGCGACCTGCTGGCGGACATCCGCACCATCCTGCTGTAACACCGACTGGCCCTCCCCTGGCGGAGGGCCAATCGCGTTCCACGTTTTCCGAGCGCCACGCTCGTACCTCAACCCCGTCGATTTGGCGGGGCTTTTTTTGCCTGAAAAAAGCCCTCATTCGCACTTTATTCCTACATTCCCGGCTTACGCCACCTACACCCCCAGTCCACTTCTGCCCGATATTTTTTTCCAGCCAATAACTAGTCTTAGTTTGGAGATTTCTTATAGAAACCTCGACAACTTAATCTGCTTAGTTAGCATTACCTCGAATGGATTCGAACATGTTCAAACCAACTGTCGGCCCAATTATCGGCCACACCACAACTAACCATGCGCGTATTTTCTTGCGCGGTGAATTACAGAACGATGCCTTGGTATTTGCGGGCATCCGTTATCGACGCACAGCCGAGAAACTCTGGTCCAAAGGCGTATTTGTAAAACTGTCCGTCTTGCGCGACATGTCCGATGTAATTGCACTCAATGACCTGGCCACCGACACCGACTATGAGTACCAGGCAGGCTGGTTCAGCCCCATGAGCCCGGTGCATACCGTGGAGACAGTTCAGGAACTGCCGCTGCAATGGCCACGGGAGATTTACCGCTTTCGCACGCAGTCCAGCAAAACCAGCCAGCCACGGGCCTATATCGTCGGCTCGTGTCGTTACCTGCGAATGACCGCCGGCATTGCGTCGGCCCCACAGTTGGGCGACCGGATTTTTGCCTCGATCAACAGCCTGGCGGACAGCGCCGAACCGCCCATCAGCGCCATGCTGATGACTGGCGACCAGATTTACGTCGATGACCTGAACCTCCTGGCCCCCGACCGGGAATACCAGGACATCCTAAAGAAGTACCGCACAGCCTTTTCGCAGCCTCATATCTCCAAGTTAATGTCGGGCATGCCGACTTATATGATCCTCGACGACCATGAAATAGAAGACAACTGGCCCGCCAATAAAAGTAACGCCGATGATTACTTATACAAAAATGCCATTGCAGCATATGAGTTATATCAAGCCAGTCACAGCCCCACGCATGAACTGCTGGCCAATGGGCAAGTAAGCAAAAGACTGGAGCAGTATTGGTATCAGTTCTCCGAGGGTGATATCGGGTGGTTTGTCACCGATAGCCGGACGCGACGCAATCTGTCGGCCAACGACCGGCGTATCCTTGACGAAGAACAGGAACAGGCGCTGCTCAAATGGCTGATCAATAGCTCGGCCCGGGTCAAATTCGTGGTCACCAGCGTCATGTTCTATCCCGACCGCAAACTAAACGGCGATGACGCCTGGAAAGCCTTCCCGGAGCAACGCCTACGGCTGCTGGAGACGATTCGTACACGCGGTATAAAAAACGTCTTGTTCATTTCCGGCGATGTCCACGGCTCCCTCACCAGTCGCCTGACCCACAGCGAGAACCCGGATTTCGAAGTCCACACCATCGTGTCTTCACCGCTGTGCAACAGCAAGCTGCTGCCGTATGCCAAGGCATCGACTTTCATCCTCGATCAAGCCCTGGCCCGAACAGCGGCGGGCGACTATCGGCATGAACTGACCAGCGAGGTGATCAGCCAGGACAATTTTGCCCATCTGGTCGTCGAGGCCGAACAGGTTCGCGTCAATTATCACGATCGGGATGGCAAGCCATTGCAGTCGATCAGCATCAAATTGCGTTGACCCTTGGAAAAGATCGCAGCCTTGCAGGAGCCGCCGAAGGCTGCGATCTCTTGATTCACAGCATTACTTTTCGGCGCCTCGTTGAAGAATTCTCCACGTCTGCCGACATATTCTTATAGCACTTGGCCTTCATGTCTCTTGTCAGTCGGTGTCGCAATGATGCAACCTTGCCGCAGGCAACAGTAAAGAGGGCGAGAGCCCGGCGCGATCAGCATATTCGAAGCGAGTTTCCCTCAATGAAAAGCCAACCCGATGCCGCCAGCCGTATGGTGGCCGAGGTAGTGACGCAGTTGCCTGTGCCCTCGCGGCTCGGCATGCTGCGTTTCGAACGGCTGAATGAACCAAGCTGGGCGCTGCTGTTTCTCGATCCCAATTGCGAACGACAGTTCGGCCTGCCAGCGGTGGAGCTTTGTGCTCTGGTCGGCTCGCCCTACGCCAGCCTGATGGAACCCGAAGCGCGCTATCAACTGCATGACACGATCCAGCAGCAACTCACCGAAAGCCCGCATTACCTGATCCGCTACACCTTGCACACCGCCGCCGGCGTTCTGAGCCTGCTGGAACTGGGCGAAGCCTACAAACAACACAATCGACACCTGTTGCGCGGCTACCTGATGGTGGTGGACGGCCTGTTCGACGGCGAACCGTTGCTGCCGGCGCTGGATCTGGAAACCCAGAACTCACGCCTGCAAATCGCCCTGGAACTCAATCAACGTGCCCAGCAGGAACAACTGCAGCACTTGGACCGAGTGCGTGCCCAGCAAGACCTGATCCTGCTGCTGACCCGCCAGCGCTACAGCACCAACAATTCCTTGCAAGAAGCTGCCGAACTGATCACCCGTAGCGCCTGCGACATCTACGAAATCGACTGCGCCAGCCTGTGGAACCTCGATGGCTCGCTACTGACGCCGATCTCGGCCTATCACCGCGCCACCCGGGGTCGCCAACTGCCGGCGCCGATCGACGCCAGTGGTTTTCCCGATTACCTCGACGCCTTGCACACTGGCCGCGCCATCGACGCCCACAACGCCATGCGCGACCCACGCACCCGGGAAATCGCCGAGCACCTGCGCCCGCGCGACGTCAACGCCATGCTCGACGCCAGCATCCGCGTCGATGGCCAGGTGGTCGGCGTGCTCTGCCTGGAACAGATCGGGGCGACCCGCGCCTGGCAGTCGGACGAAATCGCCTTTGCCGGCGAACTGGCGGATCAATTCGCCCAAGTCATCAACAACCACAACCGCCGCACCGCCACCAGCGCCCTGCACCTGTTCCAGCGTGCTGTGGAGCAAAGCGCCAACGCCTTTCTGCTGGTCAATTGCGACGGCGTGGTGGAGTACGTCAACCCAAGCTTTACCGCGATCACCCAGTACACAACCGAGGAAGTCCACGGCCAGCGGCTGTCGGAACTGCCGGCGCTGGAAAACCTCAGCGAGCTGCTGTTCGACGCTCCGTCGGCGCTGGCCAAGAGCAACAGCTGGCAGGGCGAGTTCAAGAGCCGGCGTAAAAACCTCGAGCCCTACTGGGGCCAGTTGTCGATTTCCAAGGTCTACGGCGACAACCGCGAACTGACCCATTACATCGGCATCTACGAAGACATCACCCATACCAAGCTCGCCCAGCAACGAATCGAGCGCCTGGCTTACACCGATAACCTGACCAACCTCGGCAACCGCCCGGCGTTCATCCGCAACCTCGACGAGCGCTTCGCCCGAGACAGCGATACGCCAATCAGCCTGCTGCTGGTGGACATCGACAACTTCAAGCGGATCAACGACAGCCTCGGCCACCAGACCGGCGACAAACTGCTGATCAGCCTGGCCCGGCGCCTGCGCAACAGCCTGAGTTCGAGCGGCAGTCTGGCGCGGTTTGCCAGTAACGAATTCGCGGTGCTGCTGGACGACACCGACCTCTCGGCGGGCCAACAGGTTGCCAATCAATTACTGGCAACCCTCGACAAACCGATGTTCGTCGACAACCAGTTGATCAGCGTCACCGGCTCCGTGGGCCTGGCCTGCGCGCCGCTGCACGGTCGCGACCCACAGACGCTGATGCGCAACGCCGGCCTGGCGCTGCACAAGGCCAAGGCCAACGGCAAACACCAGGTGCAAGTGTTCACCGAAGCGCTGAACGCCGAGGCCAGCTACAAACTGTTCGTCGAAAACAACCTGCGCCGCGCCCTGACCCAGAACGAGCTGGACGTGTTCTACCAACCCAAGCTGTGCCTGCGCAGCGGTCGCTTGCTGGGCATGGAAGCGCTGCTGCGCTGGAACCATCCGGAAAAAGGCATGATCCGCCCGGACCAATTCATCAGCGTGGCCGAAGAAACCGGCCTGATCATCCCGATCGGCAAATGGATCGCCCGCCAGGCCTGCCGCATGAGCAAGGATTTGACCGCCGCTGGCCTGGGCAACCTGCAAGTGGCGATCAACCTGTCGCCCAAGCAGTTCTCCGACCCGGACTTGGTGGCGTCCATCGCCAACATCCTCAAGGAAGAAGCGCTGCCGGCGAACCTGCTGGAGCTGGAGCTGACCGAAGGCCTGCTGCTGGAAGCCACCGAAGACACGCACTTGCAGCTCGATCAGCTCAAGCGTCTGGGCCTGACCCTGGCGATGGACGACTTCGGCACCGGTTACTCGTCGCTCAGCTACTTGAAAAAATTCCCGATCGACATCATCAAGATCGATCGAAGCTTCATCCACGAAATCCCGGACAACCAGGACGACATGGAAATCACCTCCGCCGTGATTGCCATGGCCCACAACCTGAAACTCAAGGTCGTGGCTGAAGGCATCGAGACTGCCGAGCAACTGGCCTTCCTGCGCCGCCACCGCTGCGACGTCGGCCAGGGCTACCTGTTCGACCGACCGATCCCGGGCTCCGAGCTGATCGAAAAGCTCAAACGCTACCCACGCGGCCCAATCGCCTGACAGCGACGTAACACTCGGGCAAACTGGCAGTCTGTATTTACATCTCAACCTGACTGAGAGGACTGATCATGGTTCTGCGCTCGGAAATTCTGGTGAACAAAAACGTGCTCCCGACTAAAGAACAAGCTCTGCCTGGCCGCGAAACCCCGATCAAGGTTCCGGAGAAACACTTCGTCAACGGCAACCCGCTGCTGGGCCCGTTTCCGGGCAACGTAGAATTCGCAATCTTCGGCCTGGGTTGCTTCTGGGGCGCGGAACGTAAATTCTGGCAGCGCGAAGGCGTGTTCAGCACCTCGGTCGGTTACGCCGGCGGCTTCACGCCGAACCCGACCTACGAAGAAGTCTGCTCGGGCCTGACCGGGCACACCGAAGTGGTGCTCGTGGTGTATGAGCCGGAAAAAGTCAGCTATGAACAGCTGCTGAAAATGTTCTGGGAACTGCACAACCCGACCCAGGGCATGCGCCAGGGCAACGACATCGGCACCCAGTACCGCTCGGTGATCTACTGCACCAAACCGGAACAACTGGAAGCGGCGAAGAACAGCGCGAAAGTGTTCCAGGCAGAATTGACCAAGGCTGGCAAAGGCATCATCACCACCGAAATCGACGAAGCCCCGACGTTCTACTACGCAGAGGCGTATCACCAGCAGTACCTGGCCAAGAATCCTGAGGGGTATTGCGGGATTGGCGGTACTGGCGTGACGTGCCCGATCTAACCGCTTAAAGCAAAAGATCGCAGCCTCGTTTCACTCGACAGCTCCTACAGAGAAATGCATTCCGTTGTAGGAGCTGTCGAGTGAAACGAGGCTGCGATCTTTTGATCTTGCTTGTCGATTGACCCTATTCGGCAATCAACCAATCCATCTGCCATCCACCCTGGGTCTGCCCCAACTTCTTGGACAACCACGGCAGCAACTCACGCAATTCCTCTTCCAGCCCCCACGGCGGATTGGCAATCGCCAACCCCGAACCATTCAGGCTGTTCGGCGTATCCAGCGGATGCACCAACAACTCCACCCGCAGCAACTTCGGCGCGCCCGAGCCGGCCAGATCCTGATAGAAGCGCCGCAACGCCCGCTGATCCTTCACCGGATACCAGATCGCCGCCACCGTCTGGCGCATCCGGCCAATCGCCTCTTTCAGCGATGCCGCACAACGCTGCATCTCATCGAGCTGCTCAAATGGCGGATCGATCAACATCACCGCCCGCTTCTCCGGCACCGGCAACAGCGCACGCGGCACATGCCAGCCTTCGCCCAGGTGAACCTTCACCCGACGATCGCCCTTCATGTTGTCCTTGAGCAACACACCGTCTTCCGGGTGCTTCTCGTTCAGCAACACGCGATCCTGCGGCCGGGTCAGGCGCCGCGCCAACTCCGGCGACCCCGGGTAATAGCGCAACTGGCCATCCGGGTTCATCTCGTGCAACACCTTCATGTAATCAGCGGTCAGCGCCGGCAAATCCGGCTGATCCCACAACCGCGCGATCCCTTCCAGGTACTCACCGGTACGACTGGCCTGATCGCCCTGCAGGTCATACAGACCGATGCCGGCGTGAGTGTCGAGATAGGCAAACGGCTGCTCCTTGCGCGACATCAAGGCGATGAGGCGGGTCAAAGTCAGGTGTTTGAACACATCGGCGTGATTGCCGGCATGGAAGGCGTGACGATAATTCATGGCTGCTCCTGCGAAGGCCGGGAAGTTTACCCTGTACGGCGCAGGACGTCAGGGGTTCGCGGCTGAGCGGGCAAGTACAACCCCAATACCGCGCCAATCCATAAACCCTGTGGCGAGCGGGCTTGCCCCCGTTGGGCTGCAAAGCAGCCCCAAAATATCCAGACCACCCCATAACCTGTGGCGAGGGAGCTTGCTCCCGCTCGACTGCGAAGCAGTCGCCAAACCAAGCCACTCGGTACAGCTGACAAAACGGGATTGCAGGTTTTGGGGCTGCTACGCAGCCCAACGGGAGCAAGCTCCCTCGCCACAAAAGCCACTCGACGTTATTCCGAAGGCCGGGCCCGCAACCGCCGCCCCACCACATCCAGCACATCACACCCGTCACGCAATGAAATGGCACAGAGCAAGGCAAAATCACTAAGAATGAAGGATTCGCACTCGACCGAGCCGCGCATCGACATGTTTTCCAGCACCTGAGTGACTGCGCGAATTCGATAGCTGGCTGTGTCGGTCAAGATGTCCAGCGGCGCGAGGGTATCGACGAATAGCGTGGGCATGTCGGTGCTGTTGCCGGTGAGGGCCATGAAGCGGCTTTTTGGGTGGGGAATTGGTTTTTCGTAGGGTGGGTCGGGGTGAAGATTTTTCATTTTCAAGTTCCAGAGGCAGTAAACAGGAACTGCCATCAGCCTTCCTACAGGCTGGGGTGGCAGCTATGCGCGGGGTAGGAATATCGAGGCCTTTGGAAAACTCGACCACACCGAAGCGTGCCCGCGCACAACCGCCGCAACTGATATTACGGACGCACGTTAACGGCCGCAAACCAAGCTTCAACGCTAATACATTTCCAACGACTTTGAAGGGTTCCTACACCCCGCCACTGAGTCTTCAGTGACCACCAGAGACTATCGATGGAATGCATTTCAAACCAGTTCATGGAAACCGATACGAGTTGAAGGAAACTTCTGACGGGCTTGCCCGGAAATTTCGCTATATCGGCCTATCAGGATGCTTCGTCACTCACCACGTGGCTCTATCTTCCTGACTCGCTTTGAGCAAATCTTCTTCCCAAACCTCTAGCGCCAGCGTGTAGACATGCTGAAAAAAGCCCCTAGGGCTCTCCAATTTGTACCACTCCTCACGAGGCCAGCTTGATGCTTCGCCCTCATCTATTTCGAACAAACTTTGGAAATCATAGTTTCGATCATGCAGTTTATCCGCCAGAGACTCCACCAACACGAACTTATGCCTATAAGACAAACACCCGAGATCCAGCGCGTATTTTTTAATCAGGCCTACCCTATCAATCTTATTATCAGGATCATAAACCTCAAGTTCCATGCCAAGTGTTTCCTCCCGATCGTAAACACTAAATCGACCAACGAACCACATTAACCCTGCATCAAACTCCTCATCCACAAATGGACATCGCAACATTCCTTACCTTCCAACGAAATCCGACACACCTATGTAAACGCTACAAGCGGCACAAAAAAAAATACCGTTACTACTCAAACTGCTTTAACGTCAACCTGGCATAGCACTCATAATAAAACTTCGAACCACTGTCACTTTGATCATTCCTAAAATCAAAAAACTGCTTATACAGCGACTGGATCGCAGGATCATTAATCGTTCGCATACTGTCTAAAACCAAGCAAAGCTTGTAAAACTCATCCTCTCGTTTCAAATTTTCCTGTTGATACTCATCTCTCGACATAATCCCGCGAAACCGAGAGCTATGAAACGGCAGTTTTGCACTTTGGCGAAACATCCACAAAAAACATTTAGAAAGCAAACCTGCAAAATACAATCTACTCGGGCAAGCTGGATCAGCAGCCAACTCCAACAACCCTTTGGCACCAAAAATATCCATTACTGCGCTTTGGAAAATTGCAGCATCACCATCATCGTCACTTTCATACATATCAATAACGATGTCGTTATACGCCCATTCCAGTATCAATTCTCGCGTTATACTCTCAGACATCAAAATTCACCAACTAGATTGATCTTCGAGACTAGCTTTTTGAAGATCAACCTTCCACTCCTCACCAGCCAACTTATAAATATCCTCAAAAAAACCTCGATGATCGTCTATTTCCGTTTCGTCCCATGCCATAGACGTATTTGTCTCGTAATCGCTTTCAAACTGTGTAGAAAAATCAAAATTCGACTGCGCTAAAGCATCCTCAAGGATTTTAAACATCAAAAAACGATGCCTATATGGCAAATGCTCGAAACGACCCAATATGAACTTCCTAATAATTTTTTCTCTATCACCACTATCATTTGGGTTATAGACCCACAATGCCTCACCTAGTGTTTCCTCACGATCAAAAATAGAGATACCTCCCAGCCAGTACAAAAGCGTCGGTTCAAAAGGAAGGTCATACATAGGCCACTTCAACATTTTATTATCCTAATCTGGGAATGCAGTATAGGGCTTGACAAGACTACCCTGACGAAACCTGACCTCTGAGTAATTCAACTCATCTATATAATAAGGATTATTTAGATCTTTTTGATTTGGTTTATAACCTCTACCACCACCCGGCATTTCCTTCCTTACAACGGGATCCCCTGTTGGGGTAAAACCCGTGGGAGCAGGTGGGTTTCGACTCATCCTAGAAACCGCATCATTTATCGCATTCATCTGGAGTAACCAGCTTTTGAACTGTGAACTGGGATTAATTCTCTCCTTTTTTCCTTTTTTTGTTGGATGACTCCCATCAATCGATCTCTGCTTTAGCGGTGCATGTGGAATTTCGGGATTATGCTTCGCGACAGTATGCATGTCGTAATCGTCCTCCCATTCCAAAACCCGCCGCTTCGCATTCGCCTCAGCCAACTCATCAATCCGCGCCCGCCGCTGCTCACCCGTCAGCTTCGGAAGTTGCGGCTCACCCTCATCAACCCTAACGCCAGTCGTATCATCCGGCGCCTGACACCCAGGCTTATTCGGCGGCGGACAATTCCCGCTCAACCCCAACGGATCAACCCACCCCGTCGGATTCGGCGTGTATTGATACTGGTTCAGCCCACCCGCCAACTTGACCGGGTCCGGCGTCAGGTAGCGGCCAATCTCTGGATCATAGTACCGATGCCGGTTGTAGTGCAGACCGCTCTCGACGTCGAAGTACTGCCCCTGGAAACGCAGTGGCTGGTCAAGCTGCTCGCCTCCACCGAGTGCGAGGTCCGTGACTTTGCCGTAGGCGTTGTACTTCGCCGACCAGACGATTTCACCGCCGAAATCCGTCAGTTCCTGCGGTGTACCCAGGTGATCGAGTTGGTAGTAGAAGGGGCAGGCCTTTTTCGGGCCTTTGCCGTCGAGCATGGCCAGCGGGCGGAAGCTGCCCGGCTCGTAGACGTAGCTGCGGTAGTGCTCTTTGCTGCTTTCAGCGACCACTTGGTCGCCCTGCCAGAAGAACTCGGTGGTATTGCCGTCGACGGTTTTGGCGATGCGACGGCCAAAAGCGTCGTAGCGATAACTCGCGCAACTTCCATCCGGCAACGTGACGCCGACCAGCCGATGCTGGCAGTCATAGCGGTACTCGGTGACCAGTTTCTGCCCGGTGCCGCGACGCTCGCGGACCAGGTTGCCAAAGGCGTCATAGTCGTAATGACGGTCGCCTTGCATCAACAGGCGATTACCCAGCACCTTCGCGAGGCCGGGGCGGTCCTGCATCAGCAGGTTGCCGGCCGGGTCGTGGGCGAAGCTTTCCGGTGGGTCGTCGCGGGTGTGGCGAACGCGGGTCAGGCGGTTGAGTGCGTCGTAGTAATAGCTGCGCTGGCCGTGACGGCTGTCGGCGATGGTCGCCAGGTTGCCGTTGACCGCATAGCTGTAGTGGCGCAGGTACAGCGGCCGGGTTTGCTGGTTGATCGCGTGGGCTTGTAACCGGCCTTGTTCGTCGTAGTGGTATTGGCTGGTCAGTTGTCCTTGCTGGCGTTGCTGTTCGCGGCCGAAGACGAACTGGTGGCTGGTAAGCCGCGCGCCATTGAGGTCAATGGCCGCCAGCGCACCGCCCTTGGCGTGGTGGTAGTCGAGTTTGCTGCCGTCCGGCAGACGCAGGCGGTTGAGCTGCCCGCAGGCGTCGTAGCCATAGCGCAGGGTGCCCCAGCCCTGATGTTCGGTGATCAGCCGGTCCTGCTGGTCGTACTCGAATTCCAGCGGATGATCGTGGCCGTCGTCGACGCTGGTCAGCCGGCCCAACGAGTCGTAGCGGTATTCGACCTGGGTGCCATCGGGCAAGGTCTTGACCAGCAAGCGCCCGGCCGCATCCCGTTGATAGCCGGTGATCAGCCGCGAGTCGTCATCGCCGAACTCGGTTTTTTCCAGCAGATGCCCGTTGAGGTCGTAGGCGTACGCGGTACGACGGCCGTCGAAGCCGGTTTCCTGTCGGATCAAGCCGTTGGGCGTGTAGTCCAGCTGATATTTTTCGCCGGATTCGTTTTCGATTTCCGTGAGCAGCAGCTGCGCGTTGTCGTAGCGGTACTGGAGCTGGGTGCCGTCGGGATTGATCCGGCGGCTGACCAGATGCAAATCGTCGGCGTATTCGTAGCGGGTGACGTGGTCCAGTTCGTCGCGTTCGGCGGTGATCTTGCCGTAGGCGTTGTAGCTGAACCCGCGCGTGGCCCCGGTAGGCAGCGTGGTCTGGACCAGTCGGCCGACGGCATCCCATTGGCACTGGGTAACGGCACCGTGTTCGTCCTGACGGGTAATCTGCCGCCCCAGCGCATCGTAGGAAAACCGCCGCTGCCCACCGTCCGGCAGCGTTTCCTCGAGCAGCTGTCCCAAGGCATTCCAAACGAACAGATGCCGGCTGGTGTCCGGATAGCGGACCGACAGCAACCGGCCTTGTGCGTCGTAGTGATAGTGGGTGACCTGACCGTCGGGATCGGTCGCCTCGGTGACATCACCCTGAGCATTGCG
Source organism: Pseudomonas sp. B21-019 (assembly GCF_024749225.1). NCBI lineage: Bacteria > Pseudomonadati > Pseudomonadota > Gammaproteobacteria > Pseudomonadales > Pseudomonadaceae > Pseudomonas > Pseudomonas sp. B21-019. The sequence continues at coordinate 494,731 of NZ_CP087193.1, read as the reverse complement.
CTGGTATTTCCACACCGCCTGACCGCGATAGCGCGCATGCAGGAAACCGTTGCGATACTCGTAGGACGTCGGTTCGTCCTGCGGCGGAATCAGTGCCACCAGCCGTCCGACGTCGTCGTAGCGATATTCGGTGACAGCGCCGAGCGGATCCTGCTCGGCAATCAATCGACCCTGCTCGTCGTAGGCCTTGAGCTGTTCGCCGCCATCCAGCCCAACCCGCCGTACCAGTCGCGCCCGGTCGTCGTGGACGTAAACCTCTTCACTGCCGTCGATGTTCCGGACCGTGACGCTGCCCTGGTCATCCCAGACATAGCGCGTGTCCATCTGCGCAAACGACGCCCAGTGGCGAATACATCTGGCCGCCTTGCCAGACCGTTCCCACTCCCAGAAGAAACTCGCGCCACCGGCCAGTTGCCGCTGCAGAATCACGTGCCGGTCGTCGTAGTCGTAACGCTCGCCTTCGCCGGCGGCGTTGCTCGCTTCGATCAGCTGATCGCGTTCGTCGTAGTGGTAACTGACCAGCGTCTGCTCGGTGTGCCACGCCTCGGCGAGGGTCTGGGCCGGGCGGAAACACTGGTAATCGACAGCGATCAGGTGGGCGCGGTCGTAGCGCAACAGCAAGGCGCGGCCGGCGCCGTTGTCGAGGCGCTGGATGCGCTCCTGGCGGTCGCGGGTGATGCGCAGGCGGTTGTCGTAGGCGTCGCTGATCGCGGTCAGCCGGCCGTGGTGAAAGTGGTAGAACCGCGTGTCGTCGCCGGCCTGGGCGAGGATCAGTTCTTCAGGGGCATCGCCGAGATAAATCGCCGCGCGCGACAGGCTGTTGTGGATCGCCGGGCGTTCGCTGCTCGGCAGCGGGAACGTGGTGCGGCGGTTTTCGTGGTCGATCCAGATGACCTGGTCGCCGTCGATTTCCAGCCGATGGGTGAGCGAATGACTCCAGCCAAAACCGAGGCCGACATCGATCTCGGCGGCGCTGGTGCGATAGAGTCGGGTGAAGTCGAACGGCAGGATGCCGTCCAGCGAACCGTCGGTGAGGGTCAGCAGTTCTTCGCCGGTGACCATCGACACCGGGCATTTGTTGGTCGCGGTTTTGTCGACTGAGTCGGCGCTGTCGCCGTTGGGGTTTTTCGCCTGATCCGGGGAGTCGTCGTGGTGTTCGTTTTGCTTGAGCGTGGTGTTGCGTTTGGCATCCCAGCGCAGTTGCATCCGGCCTTTTTTCAGCCCCGCCGCAACACCGCGCGCGGCGACCGCTTTGTACTGGTCGACGTACTTCATGAAGGTGCTGAGGATATTGAATGTCGCCTCAACGAAGCGCATCGCGAGACTGGCCAGCCCCATCCCGTATTTGAGCCCGCGAGCCGTTAAATAGGCTTTGGCGGCGGGTATGCCGACACCTGTGAAAGCCAGCGCTGAAGCGATAAGAATATCGATCAGTACCGAGACAATGACTTGGCTGGCCGCCTCTGCCGCGTTGCCGGCGATCTCGCTGGGCGGGAGCATTTCCAGCCAGAGACTCGCAGTACGCAACAATAAACACAGCGCCGCTTCGTCACTGGCCAGCAGCTGGATTTTTTGCATCACCTGCGGTGATTTTTCCGCCAGTTCACGCAGTTGATCGGCACCGCTGCCCAACCGCTCCGCGAACCGGCCGGGGTCCTTGAGGATGTCCGAGAGCATGCCGAGGCTGTCCCACACGCCCATGACCGCCGCCCAACTGCCCGCCAGCATGCCGTTACCCGCGGCCGCAAAAGCCGATTGCGACCACTGCGGTTTGAAACCTTCCCACTCACTGCGTAGCCAGCCCTCCAAGTCGCTGGTCAGGCCTTTGTAAGATTCAAAAAGATCGTTGATTTTCGAGGGTGCAACTTCACCCTGGACATGAACGCGATAGAACTTGCCGGGTGTGCCTGTGAACTGCCCTTTACCATGTTCATCGAGCGTGACTGGCGTGCTTTCGCCGCCATCAACGGCAATCACATCGACCTGAATGTTCCCCAACGGAATGTCATAAACCGATTCGAACTTGCTCTCGATCTGCAGAATTCCACTAGCCGGACACTGCGCAAGACCCGAGATAAAATCATCGTCGCCACTGCTCACCGCAGTCGTGGTATTGCCGAGTTTTATCACCCGCTCCATGTCCAACAGCGAAGGCATGTCCATCGCCCGGCTGACCCTGTCCGCATTCCGGCTCAAGAATTTGCCAAGCTGTTGGCGATACAAGACCAGTGTGTCTTTGAAACCGTCGAGCTCCTGCTCGATCCGTACGATCTGATCCATCAGTCCAGCTCCGTCATCAGGTAATCCACCAACGCTGATTTCGGCGCTTGAGGCAGGTCTGGCATCTCAAGAAAGCTCGCGACTTTGTGCCGCAACACGCTTTCGGAGAACGCCTCATAAAGATCAGGGCGGTCCTCGCTCAACCACTTCAGCAGGTTGTTGATATGCGTTGTCGCGGACTCGGTGGCGAGGTGGTTGAGCAGCGATTCAGATACTTCCCACCAGGGGAAATCCCTGGCGGTTTTCAGCGCACTACCACCGATATCCAGTGGCTGACCATTGATCAGGCAACGCCCGATCACCGGCATCAGTTGCGCAGCGTTAACCTCGGCAGACTGCAGAATCGGCAGCACATAGCGCCCATCCCAATAGCGGAAAAACACCGCGTTGCCGTTGGGCATCAGAACGTGTGTGAGGCTGCGCAAATGCTCGACCAACGCCTCTTGAGTGGCGCAAGACACCGCCAGCCAACCCCAATCGCGGGACTCAGTGGCGGCTACCCAGTCCAGAAACTCACTGTCAGTGGCGACGATTCCGACATAGGGCATCACCGCTTCCCACTCGGCGTAGGCAGTGCCGGCCCAGATCGGGCTCGGCGCTTGTGCAGTGATCGAGCGTTGCCAGGTTTTGAACGGTTCAGCGGCGCTGGCACTGCTGAAAATCGCGAACAGCTGCTCCGATGGTTGCAGCGGCTGGTGCTCCAGCCAGGCGCGAGGCGACAAAACATCAGGCAGCACAGACACCGCCCTTGCAGCGCTCGCACTCTTCGCAGAACGGCGCGTCGCTTTGCAGGCTGAGAATCTGCGCGGCACTGAGCAGCGCCGCCGGGGCCGCTGCAAGTTTCAACGGCATATCCGGCAAGTTCGGCGCAGAAGCCATGGCCGCCATCGGTGCCCCACCGACCTGAATCGGCACGCTGCTGAAAATCCCGCCGGGGCCGATGTTGATCCACTGCCCGCCCGCCTGAATGGTCGCGCTGGCGCCGCCGTCGATGACCACTTGTTGGCCGGCGCTGACGTGGAATTGCTGACTGGCATTGAGGGCTTGATTGCTCACGCGAATGTGCCGGTCGCCGACCACCACCAGGTGATCGTCCAACCGCACTTCGGTCTGGCGCTGGCCGTGGGTGATGCGTTTTTCGTCGGCCTTCAGCTCATGGCGGGCGGTGCCGGTGACGACGATGCTGCGCTGGTTATCAACCTGCACCTGTTGATCGTTGAGGACGTGCTGAGTCCAGTTGCGCTGGGCGCGCAGGTAGATTTCCTCGGCACCTTTGCGATCCTCGATGCGCAACTCGTTGTAACCGCCGCCACCGGGACTGCTTTGGCTGCGGAAAATACTGCGGGTCTTGTCCGCCGGCAGATCGAGGGGCACAGGCGTCGCGGCGTTGGGCAGGCAACCCATCACCAGCGGTTTGTCGGCATCGGCATCGATAAACCCCACCAGCACTTCCATGCCGACGCGCGGAATCATCACGCTGCCGTAACGGTCGTGAGCCCAGCCAGTGGCGACGCGCAGCCAGCAACTGGAGTGTTCGTTGAGCTGACCGTCACGGTCCCAGGCAAGCTGAACCTTGACCCGACCGTACTTGTCGCAATGGATTTCGCTGTCAGCCGGGCCGGTGACCACGGCGGGTTGATAGCCGAGCATCCGTGGCTTTTCCGGCCCCAGCGGAGGGCGGAAAGAAACGTCCCACGGCGTCGCCAGAAAGGTATTGCGATAGCCCTGAAAATCATCCGGGCTGTCGCTGGTGGCCGACTCTTCCAGCACTTGCGGCTGACGGCCACGGTGTTCGATTTCGGTGATCAACCACAGGTCATTCCACGCCTGACGCGGGTGTTCGGCCAAGTGTAGGAAATGCCCGCTGACCAAAGCGGATTCGTCGCCGCGACCTTCGGCCTGACGGTAATCCGCGCTGTGTCGCTCCAACGCTCGTTGAACCAGATGCTTGCCGTGTTCGCGATCGGTGAATTGGCCGGGGAAGTGGTAGTCCTCCAGCACCGGTCGCTGCTCGCTGTCGAGGCGACTTTCGAGTTGCAATCGCGGTTTCTGGAAGTCGTAGTCGCGACGGGTAACTGCGGTGGTGCGGGTTTCCAGCCGTACATTGAAACGCTTGATCGCCGGCGCATCCGCGGCCATCCCGCTGCCCGGCAGGTACAGCGTCGGTTCGGGCAGACGAGGGAAAACCGTCTGGTCATCGCCGAACACCAGCAGGTGCCCGTCGGGGCTGTGCTGAAAGTGGTAGTGAATACCGACTTCGGCGCACAGTCGCTGGATGAAGGCCAGATCGCTTTCAGCGTATTGCACGCAGTACTCGCGCTGGGGGTAATCACTGCCGAGCCGGAACTCGAAGGCATCGCGCTGGATGCCGTGGTCTTTGAGGATTTGCGTGACGATCGTCGGCACACTTTTGTGCTGGAAGATCCGCTGATTGATACGCCGGTCGAGATACGCCAGACGCGGTACGAGACTGATCTGGTAACCCGTCAGACGGTGCCCGGAATCGCTCTGGCCGACACGAAAAATCTGACCATGAATACCGGAGCCTTGCGCATCGAAACTCAGAAACGCCTGACGATGCAACAGGCTTTCGAGCTCTATGTCGGGCCGCTCGCTGACCAGTTCCAGGTCAAAACGATAGGGTTGGCTGATGGCTTCCTTGCCCGTGAACTCAAGCACCTTGAGCTCATTCTGGACGCCGTCGAGGGTCAACGTGAAACGCGGTTGATTGGCAGGCGCGAACATCCGATGTGTCTCTGCAGAATGAAGGCGGGCGATTCTGCATGAGCGACAAGGGGTGTTGATGGAGGGACAAGGAAATCAGATTTACCCTGCTTTTTTAGGGATTTTTCCTTCAAAAAACTGGATAAAGCACTACAGACATTCCTGTCAGAAGCACCACCGAACAAATGTGGGAGCGCAAAAAAACGGCCCGCCTCCAAAAGGAAGCGGGCCGTTTTCATGTTCGGCGAAAGGTCAGAGCATCAGCTCATCCCCCTCATTGGTTCAGGCGGAAATCCTTTTCGGCCGCGGCGAAGCGCGAAAGCATGCCGCTGGTCGGTGCGCCCATTTTGCTGACGATGTAGATCGCCAGGCTGGCGAAGATGAAACCAGGGATGATTTCGTACAGGCCCAGCAGTTCGAAGTGTTTCCAGACGATCACAGTGATCGCGCCGACCAGGATGCCGGCCAGTGCGCCGTTGCGGGTCATGTTTTTCCAGATCACGGAGATCAGGACAACTGGACCGAACGCAGCACCGAAACCTGCCCAGGCGTAGCTGACCAGACCCAGTACGCGATTATTCGGGTTAGCCGCCAGAGCGATAGCGATCAGCGCAACCAGCAGCACCATGGCACGGCCGACCCAGACCAGCTCAACCTGGGAAGCACTTTTACGCAGGAAAGTTTTGTAGAAGTCTTCGGTCAGGGCACTCGAGCACACCAGCAGTTGGCAGCTCAGCGTACTCATCACTGCCGCCAGAATGGCCGACAGCAGCACACCGGCAACCCACGGGTTGAACAGGATTTTCGCCAGTTCGATAAACACACGTTCGTGGTTTTCGCTCACTGGCATGGCCACGGCAGGGTGTGCCGAGAAGTAAGCGATGCCGAAGAATCCTACAGCGACGGTGCCGCCCAGGCACAGGATCATCCAGGTCATGGAGATGCGACGAGCGTTGGCGATCGACTTGACCGAATCCGCCGCCATGAAACGCGCCAGGATGTGCGGCTGGCCGAAGTAGCCAAGACCCCAGCCCATCAACGAAATCACGCCGATGAAGGTGGTGTTTTTCAGCATGTCGAAGTTGCTTGGGTCTTGCGCTTCAATGGCCAGGAACGTGGTGTCGATGCCGCCAGTGGCCAGCAGCACGATGATCGGCGTCAGCAACAGGGCGAAGATCATCAGCGTGGCTTGTACGGTATCGGTCCAGCTCACCGCCAGGAAACCACCGACGAAGGTGTAGGCAATCGTCGCCGCAGCACCGGCCCACAGCGCCGTCTCGTAGGACATGCCGAAGGTGCTTTCAAACAGACGGGCGCCAGCGACGATGCCGGAAGCGCAGTAGATGGTGAAGAACACCAGGATCACGACCGCGGAGATAATCCGCAGCAGGCCGCTTTTATCTTCGAAACGGCTGGAGAAGTAGTCCGGCAGGGTCAGCGCATCGCCGTTGTGCTCGGTCTGCACACGCAGACGGCCGGCGACGAACAGCCAGTTCAGGTAAGCACCGACGATCAGGCCGATGGCGATCCAGCTTTCGGAAAGACCGGACATGTAGATAGCGCCCGGCAGGCCCATCAACAACCAGCCACTCATGTCGGAAGCACCGGCAGAGAGTGCGGTCACGACGCTGCCCAGGCTACGGCCGCCCAGAATGTAGTCAGAAAGGTTGTTGGTGGAGCGATAGGCCATGAAGCCGATCAGCACCATTGCTGCGATGTAGATCACGAACGTGATCAGGGTTGGATTGCTTACGCTCATTGAGTTACGCCCTGGCATTGTTTTTATGTAGCAGCGGCTGGTGAACCGCTCGCAAACGATGACGTTTGACAGACGATTCGGGGGCCCGCGCATTTATGACTGATGTTTCCCCAGGAAAGCCATCAGCCGGTGCACCGACCGTTTCGACCGGTTGCACCTTGGCCGCGAATGCTATTCAACAAAGCAAATAAGGTGCAACCAGTTTCGTTCGAATAAGTTGCACCTAGTCGGTTTTTCTTGAGAAAGGTCTGTTTTTGCTCCCTTTTAGGGCGTTTTTCAGGTTGCACTAGAAGTAAAAGCACCAAGCAGGCACAGGACTTGTGTACCAGAATTTATTTCCTGACGAGCTGCCTATTATTCCGACAAAAAAAGGGTTGCACCCGGTTGCACCTCAACCAACGCACAGCTAATCTTGCCGTCAGCTGATGCCACGCGGTCGTGGCAAACATGAGGATAAAAATATGGCTACCACCACCCTTGGGGTCAAACTTGACGACCCGACCCGCGAACGCCTCAAGGCCGCCGCGACCTCGATTGATCGCACGCCGCACTGGCTGATCAAGCAGGCAATTTTCAATTACCTGGAAAAACTCGAGGGTGGTGCAACCCTGTCCGAGCTGAACGGTTTGAACGGCAAGGAAGTTGACGAGGTGGGCGAGGTCCACGTCGATCACGCGCACCAATGCTTCCTGGAATTCGCTGAAAGCATCCTGCCGCAATCGGTGCTGCGCGCCTCGATCACTGCCGCTTACCGTCGCCCGGAACCTGAAGTGGTGCCGATGCTGATCGAACAGGCTCGCCTGCCGGCACCGATGTGCGACGCCACCAACAAGCTCGCCGCCTCGATTGCCGAGAAACTGCGCAATCAGAAGAGCGCCGGCGGCCGTGCCGGGATTGTTCAGGGCCTGCTGCAGGAGTTTTCCCTGTCGTCCCAGGAAGGCGTGGCGCTGATGTGCCTGGCCGAAGCGCTGCTGCGCATCCCGGACAAAGGCACTCGCGATGCCTTGATCCGCGACAAGATCAGCACCGGCAACTGGCAGCCACACTTGGGCAACAGCCCGTCGCTGTTCGTCAACGCCGCCACCTGGGGCCTGTTGCTGACCGGCAAACTGGTCGCCACCCACAACGAAGCCGGCCTGACCTCGTCCCTGAGCCGCATCATCGGCAAGAGCGGCGAGCCGATGATCCGCAAGGGCGTCGACATGGCCATGCGCCTGATGGGCGAGCAGTTCGTCACCGGCGAAACCATCGCCGAAGCCCTGGCCAACGCCAGCAAGTTCGAAGCCAAAGGCTTCCGCTATTCCTACGACATGCTGGGTGAAGCCGCCCTCACCGAACATGACGCCCAGAAGTACCTGGCCTCGTACGAACAAGCCATCCATGCGATCGGCAAAGCCTCTCACGGCCGTGGGATTTACGAAGGCCCGGGCATTTCCATCAAGCTGTCCGCCTTGCACCCGCGCTACAGCCGCGCCCAGTACGAGCGCGTGATGGACGAGCTGTACCCGCGCCTGCTGTCGCTGACCCTGCTGGCCAAGCAATACGATATCGGCCTGAACATCGACGCCGAAGAAGCCGACCGCCTCGAGTTGTCGCTGGATCTGCTGGAGCGCCTGTGCTTCGAGCCGCAACTGACCGGCTGGAACGGTATCGGTTTCGTGATCCAGGCTTACCAGAAGCGCTGCCCTTACGTGATCGACTACGTGATCGACCTGGCTCGCCGCAGCCGTCATCGCCTGATGATCCGCCTGGTGAAAGGCGCGTACTGGGACAGCGAAATCAAACGCGCCCAGGTCGAGGGCCTGGAAGGCTATCCGGTGTACACCCGCAAGGTGTACACCGACGTCTCCTACATCGCCTGCGCACGCAAGCTGCTGTCGGTGCCGGAAGTCATCTACCCGCAATTCGCCACGCACAACGCCCACACCCTGTCGGCTATCTATCACATTGCCGGTCAGAACTATTACCCCGGTCAGTACGAGTTCCAGTGCCTGCACGGTATGGGTGAACCGCTGTACGAACAGGTTGTAGGCAAAGTCTCCGACGGCAAGCTGAACCGTCCGTGCCGCGTGTACGCACCGGTCGGTACTCACGAAACGCTGTTGGCGTACCTCGTACGTCGTCTGCTGGAAAACGGCGCGAACACCTCATTCGTTAACCGCATTGCCGACCAGTCGATCTCGATTCAGGAACTGGTGGCCGATCCAGTGGCCAGCATCGAGCAGATGGCCACGCTGGAAGGCGGCTTCGGCCTGCCGCACCCGCGCATCCCGCTGCCACGTGACCTGTACGGTGCCGAGCGCGCCAACTCCAGCGGCATCGACATGGCCAACGAACATCGCCTGGCTTCGCTGTCCTGCGCTCTGCTCGCCACTGCCCATAACAACTGGAAAGCCGCGCCGATGCTCGGTTGCACCTCCAGCACTGAAACCCCTGCGCCGGTTTTGAACCCGTCGGATCTGCGGGACGTGGTGGGCCATGTGCAGGAAGCCACCGTCGAAGACGTCGACAACGCGATCCAGTGCGCCTTGAATGCTGCGCCGATCTGGCAGGCCACGCCGCCAGCCGAACGCGCCGCAATCCTGGAACGTGCCGCCGATTTGATGGAAGGCGAGATCCAGCCGCTGATGGGCCTGCTGGCTCGCGAAGCCGGCAAGACCTTCGCCAACGCCATCGCCGAAGTGCGTGAAGCCGTGGACTTCCTGCGTTATTACGCAGTTCAGGCACGCAACGATTTCACCAACGACGCCCACCGCCCGTTGGGCCCAGTGGTGTGCATCAGCCCGTGGAACTTCCCGCTGGCAATCTTCAGTGGCCAAGTCGCTGCTGCTTTGGCCGCCGGTAACCCGGTACTGGCCAAGCCTGCCGAGCAAACCCCGCTGGTCGCCGCTCAAGCCGTGCGCCTGCTGCTCGAAGCCGGGATTCCGGAAGGCGTGCTGCAACTGCTGCCGGGCCGTGGCGAAACCGTCGGTGCCCGCCTGGTCGGCGACGATCGGGTCAAAGGCGTGATGTTCACCGGTTCCACCGAAGTCGCGCGCCTGCTGCAACGCAACGTCGCCGGTCGTCTGGATGCCCAGGGCCGTCCGATCCCGCTGATCGCCGAAACCGGTGGCCAGAACGCGATGATCGTCGACTCCTCGGCACTGACCGAACAAGTCGTGATCGACGTGGTGTCGTCGGCGTTCGACAGCGCCGGTCAACGCTGCTCGGCGCTGCGGGTGCTGTGCTTGCAGGAAGATTCCGCTGATCGTGTCATCGAAATGCTCAAGGGCGCCATGGCGGAATGCCGACTCGGCAACCCGGAGCGCCTGTCCGTGGACATTGGCCCGGTGATCGACGCCGAAGCCAAGGCCGGCATCGAGAAGCACATCCAGGCCATGCGCGACAAAGGTCGCAACGTGTACCAGGTGGCGATCGCCAACAGCGAAGAAGTCAAACGCGGCACCTTCGTCATGCCGACCCTGATCGAGCTGGAAAGCTTCGACGAGCTGCAACGGGAGATCTTTGGCCCGGTGCTGCACGTGGTGCGCTACAAGCGCAAAGACATCGACCAACTGATCGGCCAGATCAACGCATCCGGCTACGGCCTGACCCTCGGCGTGCACACTCGCATCGACGAAACCATCGCCAAGGTGATCGACAACGTCAACGCCGGTAACGTCTACGTCAACCGCAACATTGTCGGTGCCGTGGTCGGCGTGCAACCGTTCGGCGGCGAAGGCCTGTCGGGGACCGGTCCGAAAGCCGGTGGTCCGCTGTACCTGTACCGTCTGCTGTCGACGCGTCCTACCGATGCGATCGAACAATCCTTCGCCCGCGGCGACGCTATCGCAGCGCCGGACGTGCGTCTGCGTGACGCCATGAGCAAACCGCTGACCGCGCTGCAAGCCTGGGCCGACAGCAACAAGCTCACGGACCTGAGCGCCCTGTGCGTGCTGTTCGCGGCGCAATCGCAAAGCGGGATCACCCGCGTGCTGGCCGGCCCGACCGGCGAGCGCAACAGCTACGCCATCCTCCCGCGCGAACACGTGCTGTGCCTGGCGGACGTCGAAGGCGATCTGCTGACTCAACTGGCGGCGGTATTGGCCGTCGGCGGCTCGGCGGTGTGGCCGGACGCGGAACCGGGCAAGGCCTTGTTCGCACGCCTGCCGAAAGAAGTGCAGGCACGTATCAAGCGGGTGGCCGACTGGACCAAGGACGAAGTGGTGGTTGATGCAGTTCTGCATCATGGCCATTCCGATCAGCTGCGCGCGGTATGCCAGCAAGTGGCCAAGCGGGCGGGTGCGATTGTCGGGGTTCATGGTTTGTCGCAGGGTGAAACCAACATTGCGCTGGAGCGTCTGGTGATCGAACGGGCGTTGAGCGTAAACACCGCCGCGGCGGGTGGTAATGCCAGCTTGATGACTATCGGTTAAACCGTAATAAAGCCGGGCGCCTGCAATGGGCGTCCGGTTTTTCAAGCAAGATCTTTTGCTTCTCCATCACCAAGATCAATCATCCTGTTCAGCCTCTATTCCTACGCCTAGACTCGGACCATCCCAAATAAAGGTAGGCCGCCATGTCCGAGACGTTGCTCAGTTCCCGCAATCTGGCTTTCGAGCTGTATGAAGTCCTTGATGCCGAGGGCCTGACCCAACGTGAGCGTTTCGCCGAGCACAATCGCGAGACCTTCGATGCCGCCATCGGCACTGCCCGCAACATCGCCGAAAAGTTCTTCGCCCCGCACAACCGCAAGGGCGATGAGAACGAGCCGCGCTATGAGGACGGTCAGGCGATTCTGATTCCGGAAGTGAAACCGGCGGTGGATGCCTTCCTCGAAGCCGGTTTCCTCAACGCCGCGCGCAGTTTCGATGCCGGCGGCATGCAACTTCCTACGCTGCTGTCCCAGGCTTGCTTCGCGCACTTTCAATCGGCCAACGCGGCGTCGACCTCCTACCCGTTCCTGACCATGGGCGCAGCCAACCTGATCGAGAGCTTCGGCACCGATGAGCAGAAGCAACGCTTTCTGCAACCGATGATCGACGGTCGCTTCTTCGGCACCATGGCGCTGACCGAGCCGCACGCCGGCTCGTCACTGTCGGATATTCGTACCCGCGCCGAGCCAGCGTCCGACGACACCTATCGACTCAAGGGCAACAAGATCTTCATCTCCGGCGGCGATCACCCGCTGTCGGAAAACATCGTGCACATGGTGTTGGCCAAGTTGCCGGACGCACCGGCCGGGGTGAAAGGTATTTCGCTGTTTATCGTGCCCAAGTTTTTGGTCAACGATGACGGCAGCCTCGGCAAGCGCAACGATGTGCTGCTCGCCGGACTGTTCCACAAGATGGGCTGGCGTGGCACCACCTCCACTGCGCTGAACTTCGGCGATAACGGTGAGTGCGTAGGCTATCTGGTGGGCAAGCCACACCATGGCTTGAGCTACATGTTCCAGATGATGAACGAGGCGCGGATCGGCGTCGGCATGGGCGCAGTGATGCTGGGTTACGCTGGGTATCTGTATTCCCTGGAATACGCCCGCGAGCGTCCGCAAGGTCGGGTGCCGGACAGCAAGGACCCGACTACGGCACCGGTGGCAATCATTCAGCACGCCGACGTCAAACGCATGCTGCTGACCCAGAAAGCCTACGTCGAAGGCGCGTTCGACCTCGGTTTGTACGCGGCGCGGCTGTTCGACGATACCACGACGCTTGAGAGCGAAGCCGAGCGCAAACAGGCCCATGAGCTATTGGATTTGCTGACGCCGATCGTCAAATCCTGGCCGTCAGAGTTTTGCCTGAAGGCCAACGAACTGGCGATCCAGATTCTCGGCGGTCACGGCTACACCCGTGAATACCCGGTGGAGCAGTATTACCGCGACAACCGCCTGAACCCGATTCATGAAGGCACCCACGGCATTCAGTCGCTGGACTTGCTGGGGCGCAAACTGGCGCAGAACGGCGGCGCGGGACTCAAGCAATTGATCCGCCTGATTGCCGACACCGCCGAGCGGGCGCAGACGTACGAAACATTAAGTGCATTGCGTGAACCACTGGAGAAACTGGTGGCGCGCCTGCAAACCGTGACCATCGGCCTGCTGACCGATCTGGCCCAGGGCAAGGTCAACAGCAGCCTGGCGAACTCGGCGCTGTACCTGAAAGTGTTCGGTCATACGGTGATCGGCTGGCGCTGGCTGGAACAGGCGATTCGTGCCGAGGAAGGGTTGACCAACGGTAACGCGGCAGATGTGAGCTTCTATAAAGGCAAGCTACAGGCGGCGCGGTATTTCCTGACGTGGGAAGTGCCGGGTTGTCACCATGAACTGGCGATTCTTGAGGCGCGGGATGATGTGTGCCTGAACATGCAGGATGAGTGGTTCTGATCGGACATGGATTTGTGTAACGGCCACAAAAAAGATCGCAGCCTGCGGCAGCTCCTACAGGATCGGTGTTTATCCGCGATATTTCGGCGAACATCGATCTCTGTAGGAGCTGCCGCAGGCTGCGATCTTTTGATCTTGATCTTTTAGCTCAACCGAAACCCACCCATCTGCCGCGCCAAATCATCGGCCAAACGCTGCAACGTCTGACAGTCTTCACGACAAGCCCTGACCTCCCCCGCCGTGGCCCGTGCCAAATCGGAAATCCCCTGCACGTTGCGGTTGATCTCTTCCGTCACCGCCGATTGCTCTTCAGTCGCTGTCGCCACCTGATGGTTCATGTCGCTGATGCGCTCGACCTGCCCGGTAATCGCCGTCAACGACGCCCCGGTGCGTTGGCTCGACTCAACGCCTGTGCCGGTCGCCGCTTGCCCGGAGTGCATTGAAGACACCGCGTTTTCCGCGCCCTGCTTGAGGCTGCCGATCATTTGCTGAATTTCGTCGGTGGACGACTGAGTCCGTCGCGCCAGGGTCCGCACTTCATCGGCCACCACCGCAAAGCCGCGGCCCATGTCCCCGGCCCGCGCCGCTTCTATGGCGGCGTTGAGCGCCAGCAGATTGGTCTGCTCGGAAATCCCGCGAATCACCGCCAGCACTTGATCGATGGACGCCACCTGATGGGCCAACTCGCCCACTGCTCCGGCGGCGACACCAATTTCGTCGGACATGCTTTCTATATGCCTGATCGACCCGCCCACCACTTCCCGCGCCTGCAGCGCTTCATCCCGCGCGGCTTGTGAAGCGACCGCCGCATTGCCGGCGTTCTGTGCGATTTCCTGCACGGTCAGGCCCATCTCGTGAACGGCGGTGGCGACCATGTCGGTCATTTCCTGCTGACGTCCGGAACGCTCAGCGGTGTTGTCCACCACCCGCGCCACCTGACCGACCGCCGTGCGCAAATGTTCACTGGTGGTCAGCACTTCGCCGATCATCTCGCGCTGACTTTCCAGGAACCGATTGAAACCGCGAGCGAGATCACCCAGCTCATCGGCGCGACTGGAATCTAACCGGTGGGTCAAATCTCCACCACCGCTACCGATGGCTACCAGCGCCGCTGTTACCTGACGAATCGGTCGCACCAATCCACGGGCCAGCAATACCACCAGCAATAGGCACACCAGCGCCACCGCCAAGCCGATGCCGCTGCTCATCCACATCGCCCGACGAGCTTCGGCGTAGATCTGCGACTGCGGCACTTCGGCCACCAGGGTCCAGCCCAGATCACGCAGCGGCAGGCTCAAGGCCAGAAAATCTTCGCCATCGCGGGCAAAACTGCTGCTACCAGACGCGGTGGAGGTCATCACCGCTTGCGCCGCCGAAGCGCCGATCTGTTCGACCAGCGTACGTTTGCCGCTGAACTGCGCCTCGGGATGAATCTGGATCAAACCGTCGGAGCGCACGAGATAGACCTTGCCGCGCTCACCAAAGTTGAAGTTGTGGATCAGCTCCGACAGCTCTTTCATGCTCAGGCCCAGCCCGGCAACGCCCACGACTTTGCCGGCCTGTTCGACCTTGAGGTCGATGAACAGCGCCAACTCGCCGGTGGCGGTGTCATTGTCGATATTGAGGGTGCGCGGCTGATTGCCGTCGAGGAACGAATAGAACCAGGCGTCATTGGGATTGGAGCGGCTGAGCGTGCGGTCCAGGCCCTTTTCGGTGAAGTAATGGTTTGAAGCGGCACCGATGATCAGCGCGGTAAAGGCCTTGTGCTCGGCACGGATGCCTTCCAGATAACTGACGAAACCGGCGGTCTGGGTGCCGTTTTCACCCCCGGCCAGCCAGTCACGCACCATGCTGTTACTGGCGATGTCCTTGGCGGCGGTGAGGGGTTGGACGAGGATGCGCTCGATGTCGTTGCGCATCGCTTCGATGCTCGACGGCAGCGCCTGCTCGACCAGATAGCGCTGGGCGAGGCGGTTGACCACGAGGGTATAAATGCCAACCACGATCAGAATACTGACCAGCAGGGCGGTGCCCATGCTCAGGATCAACTGCCATTGAATACTGCGTCGCCAGAACTGCATGGAGCACCCCCAAAGAATAAAGGGCTGAAACACTGCAACAGCCATGCCGATTGTATACAACTAGATCGACAATTTATTCTTTGGTTGTGCGCAAAGCCGCTCAGGCCTGGTTGATCGTCTTGGCGATCACTTCAACCGTGGCGCTGACTTGCTCTTGGTAACGGTCGAGTTCCTGCTGGTGACGCTTTTGCATTTCGATCTGCTGCGAGCACAGATTCATCGCCGCCAGCACCAGCAAGCGGTCACCGATCAGCGCCGGGTATTTCTTTTTGGTCTCGGCCAGAGCGGCCTTCAACATTAAGGCGGCGTCCAGCAGGGTCTGCTCTTCCCCGGCCGGTGCCTTGATTGAATAGTCTTCACCCAGAATCGAGACGACTTTTACCCCTGCGGCGCCGTAACTCATGCGCTGACAGGGCCGGCGCTGACGCGCTCAACCAAGGCCTGAATGCGTGCAACAGTGGCGCCTTGTTTCTCTTCCTGTTCCATCAGGCTCAGTTGCAGGCTTTCGTTTTCATCCTTGACCTGGGCCAGCTCCGCACTCAGGGATTGGTTGGTGCCGAGCAGGGTCTGGTTCTGTTGCACCAGGTCGCTGACCAGTTGTTCCAATTGGCTTAGGGATGCTTCTAACATTTTGATTTTCCGGGCATTTTCAAAGGGCGCGTACGATAAAGAAAAGTCACTGTGGAAGCCAGGGTTATGCAGGCGCAAGGCCTTGATTTTCCTGGCGGTCGACCTTCCTCGCGAACTTTAAAGACTGTGATTGCCGGTTCTGGTTCCTGCACTTCGTCGTCGCGGCCCTTCTGCGACAAATACGCGCAGCGACTCAAGACTTTAGTCGTATGACCGATAAGTCATCCATACAACAGTCTCAGCCTCGCACGGAGGCGCTTTTTTCGGTGAACACCATGTCCCTAAGAAATATGAATATCGCACCGCGGGCGTTCCTCGGTTTCACCCTGATTGGCGCCATGATGCTGATCCTGGGTGTGTTCGCCCTGAACCAGATGAGCAAGATTCGCGGCGCCGCCGAGGAGATCACCTCAAACAGCGTACCGAGCATTAAAAGCCTCGACGAATTCACCCAGCTGACCCTGCGCCTGCGTGTGCTGGCCTATCGTCTGCTCGTGAATCGTGAGCCGGACGTCCAGCAGAAAACCATCGAGCTGCTGGAAACCCGAAACCAGCAGATCCGAGCGGCTCAGGCCGGCTACGAAAAACTGATCGCCAGCCCGCAGGAGCGTGCAGCCTATGATCAGTATGTGCAGTTGCTGGGGCAGTACCGCCAGATCGAAGACCGGATGAAAAGTCTGTCGCGCAACAATCAGGTCGACGAACAGCGCACGCTGGTCAACACCGATTTGCTGAACAACTCTGAAGCCATGAACACCGTGCTCAATCGCTTGCTGGAGATCAACACCCAGCAGACCATCGACACCAACCAGCAAGCCGCCGACCAGTACTCCTCGGCGTTCAACCTGGTGGTGACCCTGCTGGTCATCGCCACCGGCCTGACCCTGCTGTTCGCCTGGCTGCTGACCAACAGCATCACCAAACCGATCGCCAACGCCCTGAGCGCCGCCGAAGAAATCGCCGAAGGCAATCTGACGCGCCCGATCACGGTCGATGGCGAAGATGAAGCCGGTCGTCTATTGGCCGCCATGGCGAAGATGCAGGACAAACTGCGCGACACCCTGCAACGGATTTCCGGTTCGGCCACGCAACTGGCGTCCGCAGCGGAAGAACTGAATAGTGTCACCGACGAAAGCGCCCGCGGCCTGACCCAGCAAAACAACGAAATCGAACAGGCCGCCACCGCCGTCAACGAAATGACCAGCGCCGTGGAAGAAGTCGCGCGCAATGCCGTGAGCACCTCCGAAGCCTCGAAAAACGCCACCACTTCGGCAGGCGACGGTCGTGACCTGGTGCAGGAAACCGTCAGCGCCATCGAACGCATGAGCGCCGACGTGCAGAGCACCGCCACCCTGATCGGCGATCTGGCCAACGAGTCGCGAGACATCGGCAAAGTGCTGGACGTGATTCGCGGCCTGGCTGACCAGACCAACCTGTTGGCGTTGAACGCTGCCATCGAAGCGGCCCGTGCCGGTGAAGCCGGTCGTGGTTTTGCGGTGGTTGCCGATGAAGTGCGGGCCCTGGCCCATCGCACCCAGCAGTCGACCAGTGAAATCGAACGCATGATCGGCAGCATTCAGAGCGGTACCGAACACGCCGTGGATTCGATGCGTAACAGCACCGAGCGCGCCGAGTCGACCTTGAACATCGCGCGCGGTGCCGGCCTGTCGCTGGACACCATCAACAGCGCCATCGTCGAAATCAACGAGCGCAACCTGGTGATCGCCAGCGCGGCCGAAGAACAGGCGCAAGTGGCCCGTGAAGTGGACCGCAATCTGGTGAACATTCGTGACCTGTCGGTGCAATCGGCCACCGGCGCCAACCAGACGAGTGCGGCCAGCAACGAACTGTCGCGCCTGGCGCTGGACCTGAACAACATGGTTGGGCGGTTTAGCCTGTAACGGCTCCCCCCTGTGGCGAGGGGGCTTGCCCCCGTTCGGCTGCGAAGCAGTCGCAAATTGACCCACGCGTTGAACTTGGCGCACCGCAGCGCCGGCTTTGGGGTCGCTGCGCGACCCAACGGGGGCAAGCCCCCTCGCCACAGGGGATGATCGCCGTCAAAAGCTTTTTGACAGCATCACATTTCAACAGGTTAGAATCGCTGGCACGCGGACTGCATGGTCAGTTTGCGCCCGCCTTTATGCTTCCGGAGTACTGCCTTTGAATGCGACGACCATCAACAGCCTGTTCTTGATCGGCGCGTTGCTGGTAGGTGCGAGCATTCTGGTGAGCTCACTTTCATCGCGCCTCGGGATCCCGATTCTGGTGATCATCCTCGCGGTGGGCATGTCGGCCGGTGTCGACGGTGCCGGCATCATTTTCGATAACTACCCCACGGCCTATCTGGTCGGCAACCTCGCCCTGGCAGTGATCCTGCTCGACGGCGGCTTGCGCACCCGGGTGGCGAGTTTTCGCGTGGCATTGTGGCCGGCGCTGTCGCTGGCCACGGTCGGGGTGTTGATCACCACCGGGCTGACCGGCATGGCGGCGGCGTGGTTGTTCGACCTGAACCTGATTCAGGGCCTCCTGATCGGCGCCATCGTCGGTTCCACCGATGCCGCGGCCGTGTTCTCGCTGCTGGGCGGCAAAGGCCTGAACGAACGGGTGACCGCGAGCCTGGAGATCGAATCCGGCAGCAACGACCCGATGGCGGTGTTCCTCACCGTCACCCTGATCGACATGCTCGCCAGCGGCCAGACCGGCCTGCACTGGAGCCTGCTCGGGCACTTGCTGCGTGAGTTCGGTATCGGCGCCGTCATCGGCCTCGGCGGTGGCTGGCTGATGCTGCAACTGGTCAACCGCATCCACTTGGCCACCGGCCTTTATCCAATTCTGGTGATTGCCGGCGGCCTGGTGGTGTTCGCCCTGACCAACGCCCTGCACGGCAGCGGCTTTTTGGCGGTGTACCTGTGCGGCCTGGTGATCGGCAATCGCCCGGTGCGCAGCCGCCACGGTATTCTGCATATGCTCGACGGCATGGCCTGGCTGGCCCAGATCGGCATGTTCCTGGTGCTGGGGCTGCTGGTCACGCCCCATGACCTGCTGCCGATCGCTTTGCCGGCGCTGGGCCTGGCGCTGTGGATGATTCTGTTTGCCCGTCCGCTGTCGGTGCTGGCTGGCCTGCTGCCTTTCAAGGCGTTCCATGGACGCGAGAAGGCATTCATTTCCTGGGTTGGCCTGCGCGGCGCCGTACCGATCATTCTGGCGGTGTTCCCGCTGATGGCGGGGTTGCCCAACGCGCAGCTGTATTTCAATCTGGCGTTCTTTATCGTGCTGGTGTCGCTGTTGGTGCAGGGCACCAGCTTGCCGTGGGTCGCCAAGCTTTTGAAAGTGACCGTCCCGCCGGAGCCCCTGCCAATCTCCCGATCGGCGCTGGAAGTGCATGTCACCAGCGAGTGGGAGCTGTTCGTTTATCGCCTCGGTGCCGAGAAATGGTGCATCGGCTCACCCCTTCGCGAGCTGAAAATGCCCGAAGGCACCCGTATCGCAGCCCTGTTTCGTGGCCAGCAGCTGCTCCATCCGTCGGGTAGTACGGTGCTCGAAGTCGATGATTTACTCTGCGTGATCGGCCATGAACACAACCTTCCGGCCCTCGGAAAACTCTTCAGCCAGGCACCGCAACGGGGGCTGGATTTGCGTTTCTTCGGCGACTTCGTACTCGAAGGAGACGCCCAGCTGGGCGCGGTTGCTGCCCTGTACGGATTGAAAGTCGAGGGCATCGATCCGAACATGTCCCTGGGCCACTTCATTGCCCAGAAAGTGGGCGGTGCTCCAGTCGTCGGTGACCAGGTGGAGTGGAACAACACCCTCTGGACCGTCGCGGTCATGGAAGGGAACAAGATTGGTAAAGTGGGCGTCAGATTCCCCGAAGGAAGTCGCCCCGGCCCCGGCCTGTTCCTCTAAACTCCACACTTCGTCTCGTTTTCGATCGGTCTCTATGTCAACTCTGCGCACCTTTTTCATCATGGCCCTGCTGGGCTTGAGTCTTTCCATCAACACGCTGCAAGCCGCCGAGCCGCCATCCAGCGAAGCCGTGCAGGCGAGCCTGGACAAGATCGCCGACCGCAAACTGCCGGAGGCCGATCAGAAAGCCCTGCAAGCGGTCCTGCAGAGCACGCTCACCCAGCTCAACAACCGGCGTGATTACGACCAGAAGCTGATCGATCTCAAGCAGCAATTGACCAACGCTCCAAGGCAGAACATCGAGAACCAGCGCGAGCTGACCCGCCTCAAGGCCACCAGAGTGGTGCCGGTGGGGCAACGCTATACCAAAGAGACGATTCAGCAGCTCGAACAACTGCTGACCGAACGCTCCACTCAGCAAAGCGATTTGCAGAAAGCCCTGGCCGAAGCGAACAGCCTGATCATTACCGCCCAGACCCGCCCCGAGCGTGCCCAGGCCGAGATCTCCGCCAGCCAGACGCGCATCCAGCAGATCAACAACATCCTCAAGCTCGGCAAGGACAGCGGCAAGACCCTGACCGCCGAGCAACGCGATCAGCTCAACGCCGAACTCACGGCACTGAACGCCTTGATTCCGTTGCGTCGCCAGGAACTGGCCGGCAACAGCCTGTTGCAGGACCTGGGCAACAGCCAGCACGACTTGCTGTCGGAAAAATCCGATCGCCTGGATCAGGAGATCCAGGACCTGCAAACCCTGATCAACCAGAAACGCCTGGCCCAGTCGCAAGAGACCGTGACCCAGCAGTCCATCGAGGCGCAGAAGGCCGGTGGCAGTAGCCTGCTGGCCACCGAAAGCGCGGCCAACCTGAAGCTCTCCGACTACCTGCTCAAAAGCACCGACCGCCTCAACGAAGTCACTCAACAGAACCTGCAGACCAAGCAGCAACTGGACAGCGTGACCCAGAGCGACTCGGCGCTGGACGAACAGATCAACGTGCTCAAGGGCAGCCTGCTGCTCTCCAAGATTCTCTACAAACAGAAACAGGCCCTGCCGCGTCTAAGGCTCGACCGCGATCTGGCCGACCAGATTGCCGACATTCGCCTGTATCAGTTCGAAGTCAGCCAGCAACGGGAACTGCTCAGCAACCCGATCACCTACGTCGATAACCTGCTGGCGACTCAACCACCCGAGCAAGTCACCCCGCAACTGCGCAAGAGTTTGCTGGACCTGGCCAACACCCGTGCGGACCTGTTGGAGCGCTTGAATCGCGAACTGAGCGCGGTGCTCAACGAATCCATCACGCTGCAACTCAACCAGAAACAACTGCTCAGCACCGCGCAAAGTCTGCGGGCTACGCTGGACGAGCAGATGTTCTGGATTCCCAGCAACAAGCCGCTGGATCTTGAGTGGATGCACGGCGTGCCGGAACGCCTGCAACGCCAGGTCACGACCCTGCCGTGGGCTTCGAGCCTGAGCGAATTGGCCGATGGCCTGACGCAGCGGCCGCTGCTGTTCCTGCCGCTGGCCCTGCTGATCGGCGCGCTGCTGTGGCGCCGCAAAAATCTCTATGCCCGCCTGAGCAAAGTTCACCAGGACATCGGCCACTTCAAGCGCGACAGCCAGTGGCACACCCCGCAAGCGATTCTGATCAATATCCTGCTGGCGATGCCGGTTTCCCTGGGTCTGGCCTTGTGCGGCCTGGCCTTGCAGATCGACGCCCGCGGGCAGAACGCCAATATGGGCGCGGCACTGCTGCAGATGGCCCAGGCCTGGCTGGTGTTCTACACCGCCTACCGCATCCTCGCGCCGGGTGGCGTGGCCGAACTGCATTTCCGCTGGGAAAAGCCCCAGGTCGAATTCCTTCAAGGCTGGATTCGCCGGCTCGGGCTGGTGGTGATGGCCCTGGTGACGGTGGTGGCGGTCGCCGAACTGCAACCAGCGGTGCTGGCCGATGACGTGCTTGGCATGCCGGTGGTGCTGACTTGCTACGCCTTGATGGCCTGGCTGCTCAGCCGCCTGCTGGTCAGCAGCCCAACCCATGAAAACGCCTCGCTGTTCCGCAAGGCCGTGGGAATCATGTTCACTGTCCTGCCGATCGCGTTGTTCGTCGCCGTGTGCTTCGGCTACTACTACACCGCGCTGAAACTCAGCGACCGGTTGATCAACACCCTGTACCTGCTGATGTTCTGGCTGGTGATCGAAGCAACCTTCGTGCGCGGCCTCAGCGTTGCGGCACGCCGCCTGGCCTATCAGCGCGCCCTGGCCAAACGCCAGGCCGCGAAAGAGGCTGGCGACGGCGAAGCGGTGATCGAAGAGCCGACCCTGGACATCGAGAAGGTTAACGAGCAGTCCCTGCGACTGATCCGCCTGGCCCTGCTCGGCGGTTTCATCGCGGCGCTGTATTGGGTCTGGTCGGACCTGATCTCGGTGTTCTCGTACCTGGACAACATCACCCTCTACGAATACACCAGCGGCACCGGCGCCAACATGAGCATGGTGCCGATCAGCATCGGCGACATGCTCGGCGCGCTGATCATCATCGGCATCACCTTCGCGCTGGCGCGCAACTTGCCGGGTCTGCTGGAAGTGTTTGTGCTGTCGAAGCTGAATTTGGCCCAGGGCAGCTCCTACGCCACGACCACGTTGCTGTCCTATGTGATTGCCGGCGTCGGTTTTGTTTCGACCCTGTCCACGCTCGGCGTGAGCTGGGACAAGTTGCAATGGCTGGTGGCGGCGCTGTCGGTGGGTCTCGGTTTCGGGATGCAGGAAATCTTCGCCAACTTCATCTCCGGCATCATGATCTTGTTCGAACGCCCGGTGCGGATCGGCGACACCATCACCATCGGCAACCTGTCGGGCACGGTGAGCAAGATCCGCATCCGTGCCACGACCATCACCGACTTTGACCGCAAGGACATCATCGTCCCGAACAAGACGTTCATCACCGGGCAACTGATCAACTGGTCGCTGACCGACACCATCACCCGGGTGACCCTCAAGCTCGGCGTCGACTACGGCTCGGACCTGGACCTGGTCAAAGAGCTGCTGCTCAAGGCGGCCCGCAATAACCCGCGCGTGCTGAAGGACCCGGAACCCCAGGTGTACTTCCTGAACTTCGGCGAAAGCACCCTCGACCACGAGTTGCGCATGCATGTGCGTGACCTCGGCGACCGTAACCCGGTGCTCGATGAGGTCAACCGTTTCATCAATCGCGAGTTCAAGAAGCAGCACATCAACATCTCGTTCCGGCAGATGGAGGTCTATCTCAAGAACCTTCAGGGCCAGGAATACAAGATGGTGCCGATCGAACCGGAAACCAAAACCATTGTTCCGGCACCCACCAGCAAACCGCGGCAAGAGCCACCGCCTGTCGAACTCGACTAAGCGTGCTATCCCTAGCAGAATGCTCGGACATTCTGCTGGAGATGGCCGTTGAAAGCCCTCGACGAACTGACCTTCGACAATCGCTTCGCCCGCCTGGGCGACGCGTTCTCAACTCATGTACTGCCTGAGCCCATTGCGTCTCCGCGACTGGTGGTCGCCAGCCCCGCCGCCATGGCGCTGCTGGACCTGGATCCGGCCGAGGCCGAAACGCCAGTGTTCGCCGAGCTGTTCGGCGGCCACAAGCTGTGGGCCGAAGCCGAGCCGCGGGCGATGGTCTATTCCGGGCATCAGTTCGGCTCCTATAACCCGCAGTTGGGCGACGGGCGCGGCCTGTTGCTGGGCGAGGTTTATAACGAAGCCGGCGAGCATTGGGACCTGCACCTCAAGGGTGCCGGTCAGACGCCTTACTCACGCATGGGCGATGGACGCGCGGTGCTGCGCTCCTCGATCCGCGAATTTCTTGCCTCCGAAGCCCTGCATGCCCTGAACATCCCCACCACGCGCGCATTGTGCGTGATCGGCTCCGACACGCCGGTCTGGCGTGAGAAACAGGAACGCGCGGCCATGGTCCTGCGCCTGTCGCCGAGCCATGTGCGCTTCGGGCATTTCGAATTTTTCTACTACACCAAGCGCCCCGAGCAGCAGAAAGAACTCGGCCAGCACGTGCTGGCCATGCACTTCCCGCACTGCCTGGAACAGCCGGAACCGTACCTGGCGATGTTCCGCGAAATCGTCGAGCGTAATGCCGAACTGATCGCCAAATGGCAGGCCTATGGGTTCTGCCACGGCGTGATGAACACCGACAACATGTCGATCCTCGGCATCACTTTCGACTTCGGCCCGTTTGCCTTCCTCGACGACTTCGACGCCCACTTCATCTGCAACCACTCCGATGACCAGGGCCGCTACTCCTTCAGCAACCAGGTACCGATCGGCCAGTGGAACCTCAGCGCCCTCGCCCAGGCCCTGACACCGTTCATCAGCGTCGAAGCCCTGCGCGAGACCCTCGGCCTGTACCTGCCACTGTTCCAGGCCCACTACCTGGACCTGATGCGCCGCCGCCTCGGCCTTACTACCGCCGAAGACGACGACCAGAAACTGCTGGAGCAGCTGCTGCAACTGATGCAGAACAGCGGCGTCGATTACAGCCTGTTCTTCCGCCGCCTGGGCGATGAATCACCCGAACTGGCCGTCGCCCGCCTGCGTGATGACTTCGTCGACATCAAGGGCTTCGATGCCTGGGGTGAGCGCTACAGTGCCCGAGTTGCCCGTGAAGGTGAGGCTGATCAGGAGCTGCGCCGCGAACGGATGCATGCGGTGAATCCGCTGTACATTCTGCGCAATTACCTGGCGCAGAAAGCCATCGATGCAGCGGAAAGCGGCGACTATTCAGAAGTTCGTCGACTGCACGCGGTACTGAGCAATCCGTTCGAGGAGCAGCCGGGGATGGAAAGTTATGCCGAGCGGCCACCTGAATGGGGCAAGCATCTGGAGATCAGTTGTTCGTCGTGAGACTGAACAACACTGAATATTCAGACGGGTACTCGCCGGCGCTTTTGGTCATAGGCTTCGATATGGTCGCCTATGATCTCCACCAGGTTTTCCAATGGATGTAATTCATCGCCGTCCATCATTGCTAGCAACTCGTACCGCGACTCAGCCAGCAGGTTGTACTCAGCTTCCGATTCAGGTCGCTTTAACAACCAGGCTACAAATGGCCAATGTTCAATGGCTTGCTTAACGATATCGCTCATTATTGCTCCCTATTAGTGGCGCTTCGGTCTTGCTGCGTGAAGATACGGATCAAGACTAAGAGTTGAATCGCTCGCAGCCAATCAGTCGGGGACACCATTACTCGTAGGGGGTATCTCTAACCAAGGAAGGCTATTGCCTACAAACTCCCACCTTGATAAACATCATTTCCGACTCCAGATCAGTTCCATAGATTGCCTACTCATCCGGAACCCGATCATGACCGACCCACTCCTCATCCCCTGCCCCCACTGCAACGGCCTGAACCGCATCCCCGCCGAGCGCCTCAACGATCATCCAAAGTGCGGCCGCTGCAAGGCCGAGGTCTTGTTGAACAAGCCGTTCGAATTGAAGCAAGGCGATTACGCCAGTCAGATCAAGGGTGACCTGCCGTTGCTGGTGGATGTATGGGCGGATTGGTGCGGGCCGTGCAAATCGTTTGCGCCGGTGTTCGAGCAGGCGGCGGGGCAATTGGCGGGCAAGTGTCGGCTGGCCAAGCTGGACAGTGAGGCGAATCAACAGTTGTCGGCGCAGCTGGGGATTCGCTCGATCCCGAGCCTGATTCTGTTCAAGAACGGCCGGGAAGTGGCTCGCCAAAGCGGGGCCTTCCCGTTACCGCAGTTGATGAGCTGGTTGCGCAGTCAGGGGATCTGATTGCCTTTCAGGCATTTTCCAACAGGTTGTGCAGTTCGACGAATTGCTGGGTCAGCTTGTGCCGCGGGTCGAGGTGGATCAGCGGCGTGTTGGCCTGATGGGATTCGCGCATGCGCACCGAACTGGCCAGGTACACCGGCAGCACCGGCAGCCCTTCGGCGATCAGTTCGTCGAGGATTTGCTGGGGCAGGCTGGCGCGAGCCTGGAACTGGTTGACGACAATGCCTTCGACTTCCAGCCCTTCATTGTGGTCGTCCTTCAACTCTTCGATTTCCGCCAACAGCCCATACAACGCCTGGCGCGAGAAGCTGTCGCAGTCGAAGGGGATCAGCACACGATCAGCGGCGATCAAGGCCGAGACGGCATAGAAATTCAGCGCCGGCGGGGTGTCGAGGTAGATCCGGTCGTAATCGCCGTCCAGCTCCTCGAGCAATTTGCGCAGCTTGTTGATCTTGTGTTTGGCCTCAAGCTTGGGCTGCAAGTCTGCCAGCTCGGCGGTGGCAGTGATGACGTGAAGGTTGTCGAACGGAGTTTCGTAGATGTCGACCTGACCTTTCTTCGAGAACGGCCCGGAGGAAAGGGTCTGCTTGAAGAAGTCGGCGATACCCATCGGGATATCCTCACCGGTGAGCCCCGTCAGGTATTGAGTGGAGTTGGCCTGGGCATCGAGATCCACCAATAACGTGCGATAGCCTTCGCTGGCGCTGACCGCCGCCAGATTGCAGGCAATGCTTGATTTGCCCACGCCACCTTTCTGATTGAACACCACGCGCCGCATGTCTAAACCTCCGTGTATCAAAGAATGACCGAGTGTAGTGGTCCACATCGCTGCTTAGCTACCTCGCCAGCATCTAGACTACACAGTCATAGGCAAATCTCTGGCCTGAAAAGCTGCCAACTCGTCCATTGATAGCCGACAGTGCCGACAGACATGTCCGCCGCATTGTGGATAATGGCAAAACGACAGCTTTTCGCGAACCAGACGGTACATTTCGTTGCGCAAAATGTAACCAGCATTTGCTACACGCCCGCAGCACCGGGATAATGCGCGCCACTCGGCGTTAAGCGCCACGTCAGGTCAGCCGCGGTTCTTGCGACTCACCGCGTTAAAGGAAGCCCGCAGGGGCGGGATGAATGTCTGTGATCAACTTCAACATCGCCCAATGGCGCGCTTGGGCCCCTGGGCTTGAAAGCGTGGATGATTGGCAGGCCTGGAGCCGACAACCGGTCGTGCTCGAGCCCAGCGATGCCGCCCCGGATGTGTCGTTTCTGCCGGCCATGCAGCGTCGGAGACTCAGCCGTCTGGCGCGGATGGCGTTCAGTGTCGGCTGGCCCTTGGCCGATGGTCATCCGGATTTACCGTTGGTCTTTATTTCTCGCCACGGCGAAACCCCGCGCACCTTCGAAATTCTCAGCGATCTGGCGACCGACCAACCGTTATCGCCCACCCAGTTCAGCCTCTCGGTGCACAACGCGGTCATCGGCCTGTGGTCGATCATGCGTGGCGAAACCAGCGAAATGACCGCCCTCGCCGCCGCCGGCGATGGCCTTGAACACGGCATGCTAGAGGCCGCGGCGCTGCTTGAGGAAGGCGCGCCCGCGGTACTGCTGATCGTCACCGAAGAGCAACCGCCCGCCGCCTACTCGGCCTGGATCGATGATGTGCCATTCCCTTACGCAGTCGGCCTGTTGATCACCCCCGGCAATCAGTGGCAACTGTCGCTGAACAGCGCCCCGCACACGTTGTCCAAAGCCCGCTGGCCCCATGCCCTGAATCTGTTGCATACGCTGCTCGGCCAGCAGACTACCTGCCAACATGTCTGGAAAAATCGTGTATGGACCTGGCAACGCAACCCGTAACCGATAAAAACCGCGACGCCTACTACTGGCGCCTGCTGGCCACCGCCGCAAGCTTTACCCTGTTCGGGTTGAGCAGCCTGTGCCTGCGACTGGTGGTGTTCCCGCTGTTGAACTGCCTGCCAGGAGACGCTCAGGTCCATCGTCAGCGCGCGCGACATACGGTCAGTCGGTGTTTCTGGTTTTTCATTCAGTTCATGGCACGCAGTGGCGTGCTGACCTATGACATTCAGGGGGCGGAAAAGCTCGGGCGCCCAGGCCAAATGATCGTCGCCAACCACCCCTCGCTGATCGATGTGGTGTTTTTGATCGGCCTGGTGCGCCACGCCAACTGCGTGGTCAAGAAAAGCCTCTGGGAAAACCCGTTCACTCGCGGTCCGCTACGCTGTACCGAATACATCAGCAACGATGGCAGCATGGACATGCTCGACGCCGCTGCCGATGCGCTGAAAAGCGGTCAGACCCTGATCATCTTTCCCGAGGGCACCCGGACCCGACCCGGCCAACCGCCGGCCTTTCATCGGGGGGCGGCGGCAATCGCGCTGCGCGGTGCGAGAATCCTCACCCCGGTGATTATCAAGGTCAACCCGACCACATTGACCAAGGCCGAACCCTGGTATCGGATCCCCAAACGCCGCGTGCACTTCAGTTTTCGCGTCGGGGCCGATATAGACCCACAGGCCTTCGCTACGCAAGGCCCTGCACCCCAGGCCTCGCGAAAGCTCAACGACTATTTGCATTCTTACTTTATCAAGGAGCTCGCCGAAGATGAGCGATCAGAACACCGTTAGCCTGATGCAGGAAATCAAAGAGCTGATCATCGAAGCCCTGGGCCTCGAAGACATCAGCGTCGACGACATCGGCGACAACCAGACGCTGTTCGGCGAAGGCCTGGGCCTGGACTCGGTAGACGCACTGGAACTCGGCCTGGCGATCCAGAAAAAGTACGGTATCAAAATCGATGCCGACGCCAAGGACACCCGTAATCACTTCAGCAACGTGGCGAGCCTTGCGGCGTTCGTCACTGCAAAACAGGCAGCTTGAGACCGGACCATGCAAACTCGTGACGATATTTTCAACACCCTGCGCGATGCTCTGGTCGAACTCTTCGAGCTGGACCCCGAGCGCATCAGCCTGGAATCCAACCTGTACCAGGATCTGGAAATCGACAGCATCGATGCGGTCGACCTGATCGATCACATCAAACGCCAGACCGGCAAGAAAATCGCCGCCGAAGAATTCAAATCGGTGCGTACCGTCAGCGACGTGGTCGAGGCGGTCTACCGTCTGGTTCAGCCCGCCGCATGAGCCGACTGATCGGCCTTGGCCTGCTGCTCGCAGGCCTGCTGTACCCCTTTGCGGTGTATTTCGGCATGGAGCATTTTGCCCCGTGGCAGTTCGGTCTGCTGCTGGGCAGCCTGTGGCTGGCGCGAGCGCTGACCGGCGAACGGCGCCCCGGCAGCCTGTGGATGTCCACGGTCGCCATCGCGTTCTGCCTGCTGCTGGCAGCGTTCGACAGCCCGGTGCTGCTGCGCTGGTACCCAGTGCTGATCAGCGCGTTCATGCTGGTGCTGTTCGGTCTTAGCCTGAAATACGGCCCGCCGATGGTCGAACGCCTGGCCCGCCTGCGAGAACCGGAATTACCGCCCAGGGCCATTCGCTACACCCGCCAGGTGACCATTGCCTGGAGCGTGTTTTTTCTTTGCAACGGTTTGTGCGCCGCCGCCCTGACCCTTTGGGCGCCGCTGAGCTGGTGGATGTTGTACACCGGCCTGATCTCCTATGGATTGATCGGCCTGATGTTTGCCATTGAATGGCTGATACGACAACGGGTACGAGGCCACCCATGAATTGGATAAAACTTGAGCAACTGCTGCTCAAGGCTCAGCCGGAGCGTGCCGTGACGGCGGAGCCGGCGTTGAATCACGCGCAATTGTGCGACCGGGCCCTGAGCCTGGCTGCCGGCCTGCAAGCCCAGGGTGTGCAGCGCATCGCCGTGCACCTTGAAGACGCCGCCGACCTGGCCATTGCCCTGCTCGGCGCCTGGCGTGCCGGGGTCAGCGTACTGCTGCCCGCCGACCTGCAAGCGCAGACGCGCCAGCGCTGGTCGACCGAGGTCGATCTGTGGCTGACCGATCAGGCCGACGATGCACACCTGAGCGATTATCGGCATCCGCCGCTGCCAGCCCACCCGCTGGACCTGGATCGTTGTCAGCTGAGCCTGTGCACCTCCGGCTCCAGCGGCGAACCCAAGCGCATCGACAAAACCCTGCGCCAACTGGCCAATGAAGTCGAAGCGCTGGAGCAATTGTGGGGCGCAGATCTGGGCGAAGCCTGCATCATCGGCAGCGTCGCCACCCAGCACATCTACGGCTTGCTGTTTCGGGTGCTGTGGCCGCTGTGCGCCGGGCGTTCGTTCGTGCGCAAGCAACTGGCTTTCCCGGAAGACTTGCAACGCGCCAGCCGTGAACACCCGGCCTTCGCCTGGGTCGCCAGCCCGGCATTGCTCAAGCGCATGGGCGACAACCTCGACTGGCCAGCGCTGAGCGCAGTGCGCCGAGTGTTCTCCTCCGGTGGCGCGTTACCCGCCGAAGCCTCGCAAAGCCTTTACGAACGCCTGCAACAATGGCCGACCGAGATCCTCGGCAGCTCGGAAACCGGTGGCATCGCCTGGCGTCAGGGTCAGGCTCTCTGGCAGCCCTTCGCCGGCGTGGAGCTGAGCCAGGACAGCGATGGCGCCCTGCTTATCGCATCGCCATACCTGCCGGCAGGTCATATCGAACACACCGCCGATGCCGCGCGCATCGCCGCCGACGGCCGTTTCGAGCTGTTGGGGCGGCTGGACCGGATCGTCAAACTGGAAGAAAAACGTATCTCGCTACCCATGCTCGAACACGCGCTGATGGCGCACGCCTGGGTCGCCGAAGCCCGCCTGGGAGTGGTTCAGGAAAACCGCGCCTCATTGGGGGCGCTGCTGGTGCTCAGCGAGCGAGGTATGCACGCGTTGCGCAATCAGGGACGACGCAGCCTCACGCAAGCGTTGCGTCAGCATCTGAGCCAGCACTGTGAAACGCTGGCCCTGCCACGACGCTGGCGCCTGTTGCGGCAGTTGCCGCTGAACGCGCAGGGCAAACTGCCCCAGGCTGAGGTTGAAGCCTTGCTGCTGGCGCCCCGCCCAAAGGCGCCGCAAGTGCTGGAGCAGGTCGAAGCCGATGGTGAGTGGAGCCTGCAACTGGCCGTCCCGCCGGACCTGGCGTATTTCAGCGGACACTTTCCCCGGGCCCCGGTATTGCCCGGCGTGGTGCAAGTGGAGTGGGCAATGAGCCTGGGCCAGCAATTGATGGACCTGCCGGCAAAGTTCGCCGGCATGGAAGTGCTGAAATTCCAGCAACTGGTACGCCCTGGCGATGAAATCCAGTTGCACCTGCGCTTCGACCCGGCGCGCGGCAAATTGTATTTCGCCTATCGCAACGAAACCGCCACCTGCTCCAGCGGGCGGATTTTGCTGGAGGCTACCGGCGATGCATAACCCCTGCGCCGTAATCCCGGTCTACAACCACGAAACCGCAATCACTGCCGTGGTCGATGCGCTGCTTGCCTGTGACCTGCCATGCATTCTGGTGGACGATGCCAGCAGCCCCGCCTGCGCCAAGGTACTCGACCAACTGGCGCAGCGCGACCGGGTTTATCTGATCCGGCTCACCGTCAATCAGGGCAAGGGCGGCGCAGTGATGACCGGTCTGCGGGAAGCTTCGCGCCTGGGTTTCAGCCATGCCCTGCAGGTAGACGCCGACGGCCAGCACGACCTGCAAGACGTCAAAGTCTTCATCGAATACTCACGCAACCATCCTGGGGCGGTGATCTGTGGCTATCCGCAATACGACGCCAGCGTGCCGAAAGGTCGTTTGTACGCGCGCTACCTGACTCACGTCATGGTCTGGATCAACACCCTGTCGCTGCAGATTCGCGACTCGATGTGCGGCTTCCGTGTCTATCCATTACCGCCAACCCTGGCACTGATCGACTCGGCCAGAATCGGCAAGCGCATGGACTTCGACTCCGACATCCTGGTGCGCCTGGCCTGGCGCAATCTGCCGATGCAATGGCTGAAAACCAGGGTCCATTACCCGCTGGATGGCGTTTCACATTTCCGTCTGTTCTACGACAACGTACTGATTACGAGCATGCACACCCGGCTGTTCTTCGGCATGTTGCTGCGGGCACCGGTGATCCTCTGGCGACGGTGGCGAGCATGAGCGACAACGTAGACAAACAGCACTGGGCCGATCGCCAGGAGCGTGGCAGTTTCTGGCTGATGAAGTTCACCGCATTCTGCGCAAAGGTCCTGGGCCGACGCCTGCTGAGCCCACTGCTGTACGGCATCGTGCTGTACTTTTTCCTGTTCGGACGCAGCGCCCGCCAAAGCGCCTGGCAATACCAGCAGCGGCTCGCCGACTGGAGCGGGCGCAGCGAATTGCGTCCGACCCATTGGCGGGTGTTCGGCCAGTTCATGGCCTTCGCCGATTCCATGCTCGACAAACTCGACGTGTGGAACGGCAAGCTGAGCATCGAGCAGATCGAAATCATCGACCCGGCGCTGCTGCGCAATAAACTGCGCGGCACACGCGGGCAGATGCTGGTGGGCACGCATCTGGGCAATCTCGAGGTTTGCCGGGCACTGGCCGAGATCGGCGAGAAAGTCACCATGAACGTGCTGGTGCACACCAAGCACGCCGAGCAGTTCAACCGCCTGCTGGGCGAAGCCGGGGCAACCAATCTGCGGCTGATCCAGGTCAGCGAGCTCGACCCGGTGATCATGCTGCAACTGCATGAGCGCCTGGAGCGCGGCGAGTGGCTGGCAATTGCCGGCGACCGCGTACCGCTGCATGGCGGGCGTAGCGTGACGGTGGACTTTCTCGGTCATCAGGCAGCCTTCCCTCAGGGCCCTTGGCTATTGGCCGGTCTGCTGAAATGCCCGGTCAATCTGCTGCTGTGCCTGAAGAAACCCACGGGCGACTATCGACTGACCCTCGAACCGTTCACCGAGGCGGTGGTATGGAAACGCAGCGAGCGCGAACAGGTCATTCATCAGTGGGCCTCCCGCTACGCCGAACGTCTGGGTCACTATTGCCTCGAAGCGCCCCAACAATGGTTCAACTTTTACCCTTTCTGGAAGACCGATGACGACGCCAACGCTTGAGCCGGTAACCTTCGGCGAACTCCCTTTGTGCATCGAAGACGTGCTGGCCCTGGCTAACCGTCAGGTGCCAACGCAGTTGCAGGGCGACCCCGAGTTTCGCCAGCGCATTGCCAAGGGCCCGCAGTTCCTTGACTCCCTGCTGGACAAGGAAGGTGTGATCTATGGCGTGACCACCGGTTATGGCGATTCCTGCGTGGTGGCGGTGCCGCTGCATCACGTCGAGGCGTTGCCCCGTCATCTGTACACGTTCCACGGCTGCGGCCTGGGCAAACTGCTCGACGCCCAGGCCACCCGCGCGGTGCTGGCGGCGCGTTTGCAGTCGCTGTGCCAGGGCGTGTCCGGGGTACGCGTGGAATTGCTGGAGCGCCTGCAAGCGTTCCTCGAACACGACATCCTGCCGCTGATTCCGGAAGAAGGTTCCGTGGGCGCCAGCGGTGATCTGACGCCGCTGTCCTACGTCGCCGCAACCTTGTCCGGCGAGCGCGAAGTGATGTTCCGCGGCGAACGCCGACAAGCTGCCGATGTGCACCGCGAACTGGGTTGGCAGCCGCTGGTATTGCGCCCCAAGGAAGCCCTGGCGTTGATGAACGGCACCGCCGTGATGACCGGCCTTGCGTGCCTGGCTTACGCCCGTGCCGATTACCTGCTGCAGCTGGCCACGCGCATCACCGCGCTGAACGTGGTCGCTTTGCAGGGCAACCCGGAGCACTTCGACGAGCGCCTGTTCGCCGCCAAACCCCATCCAGGGCAGATGCAAGTCGCCGCGTGGTTGCGCAAGGATCTGGCGATCGACGCGCCGACCGCGCCGCTGCATCGCCTGCAAGATCGTTACTCCCTGCGTTGCGCGCCACACGTGCTCGGTGTGCTGGCCGACAGCCTGAACTGGCTGCGCTCGTTCATCGAGATCGAACTCAACAGCGCCAACGACAACCCGATCATCGACGCTGAAGCCGAACGCGTGCTGCACGGCGGGCACTTCTACGGCGGCCACATCGCGTTCGCCATGGACAGCCTGAAAAACCTGGTGGCCAACGTCGCCGACTTGCTCGACCGTCAGCTCGCGCTGCTGGTGGACGAACGCTACAACCATGGCTTGCCGAGCAACCTGTCCGGCGCCACTGCCGACCGTGCGATGCTCAACCACGGCTTCAAGGCCGTGCAGATCGGCACCAGCGCCTGGACCGCCGAAGCCCTGAAAAACACCATGCCGGCCAGCGTCTTCTCGCGCTCCACCGAGTGCCACAACCAGGACAAAGTCAGCATGGGCACCATCGCCGCCCGCGACGCCATCCGCGTGCTGGAGCTGACCGAACAGGTTGCCGCCGCCACGCTGCTGGCCGCCAATCAAGGCGTGTGGCTGCGCGGCCAGGCTGAAGACGCGCGCCCACTGCCGCCGGCCCTGGCCGCGATGCACGAAGAATTGGCCAAGGACTTCCCGCCAGTCATCGAAGACCGTGCCCTGGAAGGCGAATTGCGCCTGTGCCTGCAACGCATCGCCGAGCAACACTGGAGGCTGCATGCGTAGCAAGGGAGTGCTTCACACCGATACGGAAATCCTCGTCCCGTTCTTTGACGTCGACACCATGAACGTGGTCTGGCACGGCCATTACGTCAAATACCTGGAAGTCGCCCGCTGTGCGCTGCTGGACAGGATCGGCCACAACTACGACGCCATGGTTGCGTCGGGTTACGCATGGCCGGTGATCGATTTGCAGTTGCGCTATGTGCGCGGCGCCGTGTTCGGCCAGAAGCTGAATGTGCGCGCCAGCCTGGTGGAATGGGAGAACCGACTGAAGATCAATTACCTGATCAGCGATCTAGCAACCGGCGAACGTCTGACCCGCGCTGTTTCAGTGCAGGTTGCCGTCGACATGAGCAGCCGCGAAATGCAGTTGGCTTCGCCCAAGGTGTTTACCGACGCGGTTGAAGGGGTGCTGCCATGAATTTGCGATTCCTTTGTAGCAGCTGGCGAAGCCTGCGTTCGACTGCGCAGCAGTCGCCACCGGATATGCCTGAACGACGGCTTCGCCGCCGGACGCAGCCTCGCAGGCTCGGCAGCTGCTACGGGATTGGTGTGAGCTTGATATTGATGCTGGGCTTTTCTTCGTTGGCCCAGGCCTTCGATCTGCAGCAACTGAGCGATCAACTGGCCAAACCCGATGTGATCCACGGCAACTTCATCCAGGAAAAACACCTGCGTGCCCTGCCCCAGCCGCTGACCAGCAAGGGCACCTTCGTTCTGGCGAAGAGTCACGGCTTGCTCTGGCTGCTGAAAACACCGCTGCAACAGGACTACCGCATCAGCGACAAGGGCATTGCCCGGCGGGATGCCAGCGGCTGGCAAATGCTGCCGAACAAGAGTGCCGGCGCCGAACAGAACCGTTTGTTCCTCGCCGTGCTGCAAGGCGACAGCAGTGGCCTGCAACGGGATTTCGAGCTGTCGCTGAGCGGCGATGCGCAGAACTGGAAACTGACCCTGACCCCGCGTTCGATGCTGCTCAAGCAGGTGTTCAATCAGATCAACATTGACGGCGGCGAACTGGTGCACAACATCGAGCTGCTCGAAACCCAGGGTGACCGAACCCTGTTGCGCATGCAGGACAGCACCAGCGCCCAACCTTTGAGCGATGCGGAGCAACATGACTTTGCCGAGTGAACGGACGCTGCCACGGCTGTTTCTGATCCTGCTGCTGGCGGTGCTCGCGCTTGCCGGTTGGCAGTGGCGCGATGGCGCTCCACTGTCCGCCAACCTGATGGAACTGGTGCCAGGTACCGCGCCGGACGCGCTGGAACTGCGCGCCGAACAACGCATGCAAGAACCGCTGAACCGGGAAATGCTGGTGCTGGTCGGCCATAAAAACCGTCAGCAAGCCATCGCCATGGCGCAAAAAATCGGTGAGCAGTGGCAGGCCAGCGGCGTGTTCGAAAAGGTCCAGTGGAACCTGCAAGCCGACTTGCCGGCGCTGCGCACGCAATTGCTGCAAGGCCGACTGGCGATGCTGTCCGCGGCCGACCGCCAGCAACTCATCGAGCACCCCGACGCCTTTATCCAGCAACGGGTGCAAGCCCTGTTCGATCCCTTCACCGGGTTCAGCCTGGTGCCGAGCCAGGATGACTGGCTCGGCCTGACCGGGCGCATCCAGAACAGCCAGCCACAGCGCGGCTCGGTGCAGTTGGACATCGGCAGCGGCGTGCTGGTCGCCGATGCCGACGGCAAGAGCTGGGTGATGCTGCGGGCGCGAACCGTCGGCAACGCATTCGACATGAACCTGCCGCTGCAAGTGGCCGACCTGCTCCAGCACAGTCGCGAAGAAGCCGCCCAGGCGGATGTACAACTGCTCGCTGCCAGCGGCCTGCTGTATGCCGCCAGCGGTCAACGGCAAGCCGCACGCGAGATTACTTGGGTCGGCGGCGGCGCCACGATGGGGATTCTGTTGCTGCTGTTGCTGGCCTTCCGGCGTTGGCGGGTGGTGCTGGCGTTCGTCCCGGTGCTGGTGGGCATGCTGTTCGGCGCGGTGGCCTGCGTGGCGCTGTTCGGTCAGATGCATGTGATGACGCTGGTGCTGGGCTCAAGCCTGATCGGCGTGGCGGTGGATTACCCACTGCATTACCTGTCGAAAAGCTGGAGCCTGAAACCCTGGCACAGCTGGCCGGCGTTGCGCCTGACCCTGCCGGGACTGACGCTGAGCCTGATCACCAGTTGCATCGGCTACCTGGCCCTGGCCTGGACGCCGTTCCCGGCCCTGACCCAGATTGCCGTGTTCTCCGCCGCCGGCCTGCTCGGCGCTTATCTGTCGGCGGTGTGTCTGCTGCCGGCGCTGCTCAAGGGCGTGCAACTGCGTCCGGCGCAATGGCCGATGCGCATTGCCGAGTCTTTGCTGGCGCTGCGTGAATCGCTGCTCAAATACGTACGCACGCCGGTGCTGCTGGCGCTGCTGATCGCCTTCTGTGTCGGCGGTCTGTTGCAGCTGCAGACCAAAAACGACATTCGCCAATGGATCGGCGCACCGCAACAACTGACGGACGAGGCGCAGACCATTGCGCGCGTCACCGGCCATCAACCCACCAGCCAGTTCTTCCTGGTGCGCGCGGCCAATCAGCAGGAGTTGCTCGAACGCCTGACGGCACTGAGCGAGCGTCTGGATCAGTTGGTCAATCTGGAAAAACTCCAGGGCTACCTGTCGCTCAACCAGCTGGTCAGTACGCCGAGCGAACAGCGTAAAGTGCGTGATGCACTGGGCAAGCTGCCGCAATTCTGGCAACCGTTGCTCGACCTTGGCGTGCCTGCTGACGCGCTGCAAGCCGAGCTGGTGAAGTTACAGGCGCTGCCCACCGAAGACATCGACGCGGCGCTGGCCGGCCCATTGGCCGAGCCCTATCGCACCCTGTGGCTGGGGCCGACCGATAACGGCGTGGCCGCGATGGTCAGCCTGCAGGGCTTGAACAATCCAGCGCTGTTGCGGGTCCAGGCGCTGGACTTGCCGGGTGTGCAACTGGTCGACCGCCTCGGCGACCTGAACAAGGTATTCGCCGCAACTCAAATCAGCGCCGCTGAATTGAAACTCGCCTCCTGCGTGTTGATCGTGCTGGTGCTGATCCTGCCCTTCGGTCTCGGCGGCGCGCTGCGAATCGTCTCCCTGCCGCTGCTGGCGGCGTTGTGCAGCCTGGCAAGCCTCGGCTGGCTGGGTCAGCCGCTGACGCTGTTCAGCCTGTTCGGCCTGCTGCTGGTGACAGCCATCAGCGTCGACTACGCGATCCTCATGCGCGAACAGATCGGCGGTGCCGCCGCGAGCCTGTTGGGCACCATGCTGGCAGCCGCAACCACATGGTTGTCGTTTGGCCTGCTGGCGGTATCCAGCACACCGGCGGTGAGCAACTTCGGCCTGTCGGTGAGCCTCGGCCTGGCATACAGCTTCATCCTGGCGCCGTGGGCCGGACGCCAAGTCCATACCGCACCGGTTGCGGAGCCAGCAGCGTGATGGTTGCGGCGTTCTGGGTCATGGCCCTGGTGTTGTTCGCCATGGCCACCCACGTCGGTCGACGTTTCGGTCTGATTCCGATCGTCAGCCAGTTGTTGCTGGCAACCTTCGGCCTGCCGCTGCTGATGTATTTCTGGATCGAACCGGGCTGGCAACTGAGCGGTGCCGACCTGATCTCGCCAGGTTGGCTGAAGAACCTCTACAGCCTGAGCTTTGCCTTGCTGCTGGGGCACATTCTCAGCGACGTGATCGACCTGCGACTGGATCGCCAGAGCCTGAAAATCGCCCTGCCGAGTTTCTGCATTCCATTTGCCTGCGGGCTGGCGACAGCGGTCTGGTTACTGCCGCCACAGCCGTGGATCAGCTCGCTGGCGGTCGGTCTGTTGTTCGCCATCACCGCGATTCCGGTGTTGTACCTGTACCTGCGACACATCAACTACCCGCCCGCCGCCACCCGACGCCTGGTGCAGACCGCGATATTGATCGACCTGACCTGCTGGACCCTGTTCGCGTTCGCCCAGGGCAGCCTGCACCTGAGCAGCCTGTTGCTGCCGCTGGCCAGCGCCTGTCTGCCGTTATTGCTGCGACTGCTCGGGTTGCGCCAACCGTTGCTGCACAGCGGTTGCTTCTTCGCGCTGCTGGTGGTCGCCGAACACTTCAAGCTCAATGCGCTGATTTTCGGCATCGGTTACCTGCTGTGCATGGCTGCGCTCAAGGTGTCGCTGGTACTGCCATTGCCAACGGCGTGGATGAGTCGTTTGCAGACCTGGATCGCCATCCCGTTGATCCTCACGTTCGGCATCGTGCAGATCAACGTGCACAACGCCATCGACAGCCTCGGTGGGGTGCAACTGGCCGCGCTCCTGTTGTTGCCGATCGCCAGCAAGCTGTTGGGCAACTGGCTGGGCCTCGGCTGGGCCGGCGTCTCGTTTGAAGGCGCCAGCCGCTGGCGGGAAAGCCTTTTACTGAATATCCGCGGCTTGAGCGAAATCGTCTTTCTCAACCTGCTGCTGCAACAACAACTCATCAGCCCCGAGCTGTATTTCGCGCTGATGTTGATGGGCCTGGTCGCAACCCTGCTGCCGGCACTCGCCGGCATGCACCGAATCCCTTTGAACATCGCCGCCCCGGCAAGGAGCACCCGTGCCAACAGTTGAAATGGAACGTCGTCAGGTGGTGGTGATCGGTGCCGGCCCCTCGGGCGCCATCGCCGCCGCGCTGCTCAAGCGCAAAGGCCATGATGTGCTGATGATCGAACGCCAGCATTTCCCGCGGTTTTCCATCGGTGAAAGCCTGCTGTCCCACTGCCTGGATTTCGTCGAAGAAGCCGGCATGCTCGAGGCGGTTAATGCGGCCGGTTTCCAGTTGAAGAACGGTGCGGCATTCGCCTGGGGCGATCAGTACAGCACCTTCGATTTCGGCGAGACGTTCAGCAACGGCAAGCCGACGACCTTCCAGGTCCAGCGCGCCGACTTTGACAAGCTGCTGGCCGACCAGGCTGAACTGCAGGGAGTCGACGTCCGTTACGGCGAAGCCATCGTCAGCGTTGATTTCAGCTTGGCGAAACCGCAGCTCGATGTGCTTCGCGAAGATGGCAGCCAATACCGCGTCGAGGCCGATTTCGTGCTCGATGCCAGCGGCTACGGTCGCGTACTGCCACGCTTGCTGGACCTTGAGGCACCGTCGAACTTTCCGGTGCGCCAGGCGGTGTTCACCCACGTCGAAGACTGTATCGACAGCCCGGCTTTCGAACGGGAAAAAATCCTCATTACCACCCATCCGACCCAGCGCGACATCTGGTTCTGGACCATCCCGTTCAGCAACGGTCGTTGCTCGGTGGGCGTAGTGGCCGCCGCCGAACACTTCGCAGGCCGCACCGAGAATCTGGACGACTGCCTGCGCGGCTTTATCGCTGAAACTCCAAGCCTGGCCGGGGTGCTGAACAATGCGGTGTGGGATACCCCCGCGCGAACCATCGGCGGTTATTCGGCCAACGTCAAAACCCTGCATGGCCCTGGCTTCGCCTTATTGGGCAATGCCGCGGAATTTCTCGACCCGGTGTTCTCCTCCGGCGTGACCATCGCCATGCGTTCGGCGAGCATGGCCGCCGGGGTGCTGCACCGCCAACTGCAAGGTGAAAGCGTCGACTGGCAGACCGAATTCGCCGAACCGCTCAAGCGCGGCGTCGACACCTTCCGTTGCTACGTCGAAGGCTGGTACGCAGGGACTTTTCAGGATGTGATTTTCTATCAGGGCGGTACAGAGGATATTCGCCGCATGATCAGCTCGATCCTCGCGGGTTACGCCTGGGATGAACGCAACCCGTTCGTCAGCGAAGCCAAACGTCGACTGCGGATGATCTCAGAGCTTTGCGCAAAGGATGCGACATGAGTTATTTGAGCGACAACTACGTCGAAGAAACCCGTTTCGGTTTCTGGTTCCTGCGCAGCCACACCTGGCAGCACCATGTATTGCGAGTGGCGATCAATGATTTGCGCAGCCTGTTCAGCGAGCCATTGCCCGACAACCCGGTATTGCTCGATGCCGGTTGCGGCCAGGGCAAGTCGTTCCAGTACTTGCGCCAGACCTTCGCGCCCAAGCGCCTGATCGGGCTGGACGCCGACCCTCACAGCCTGAACCTGAGCGGCGAAGAAGCGGTCCGCCAGGGCATTGATGTAGAGCTGATCGGCAGTGACTGCGCCAGCATCAAAGTGCCGGACGCCAGTGTCGATCTGCTGTTCTGTCACCAGACCTTCCATCATCTTGTCGAGCAGGATCAGGCCCTGGCCGAGTTCTATCGGGTGCTCAAGCCGGGCGGTTATCTGCTGTTCGCCGAGTCCACCGAGGCTTACATTGATACGTGGGTGATTCGCTGGTTGTTCCGCCATCCGATGCACGTGCAAAAGAGCGCCGCCGGCTACCTGGAGATGATTCGTCGGCAGGGTTTTGAATTCGGCCCGAAAAACGTGTCTTACCCTTACTTGTGGTGGAGTCGCGCCAAGGATTTCGGCCTGCTCGAACGCTTCGGCTTGCGCCAGCCAAAACCCTTTGGCCAACGGGAAGAAACCCTGGTCAATGTGGTCGCGCGCAAGCCCCTTGAAGAGAGTGTCTGATGATCCGTTTCCTGCTTCTGGGTTGTGTCCTGCTACTGAGCGCCTGTGCCAGCCAGACGCCGCTGCCCGAGCGAACCCCGAACCTGGCGTTGCCACTGCAACTACACATCGAACGGCAGATGGCCGAGCAGCGTCAGGACTGGCTCCTGGTGATCCAGCGTGAAGGCCCGGGCATTCGCTGGTCGATGATGGACCCGTTGGGGATTCCCGTGGCACGACAGAAACTGATCGATGGCCAATGGCAAGCCGACGGTTTGCTACCACCCAATCCGGAAGCCCGGGAGCTGTTCGCCGCCCTGTTGTTTGCATTGACCCCCGAAGGCGAGTTGCACGGCAACTATCCCGCCGCCCGGCAGCATGACGGGCAACGGTCGTTGTCGGCGCGCTGGAACATCCGCTATTCACAACCAAGTCTTTCGCAACCACCGAGCTTTGAATTGAACGTGTCCCAAGGCCCGCATTATCGCGTCACCCCGTTAGGCGAGAACACACCATGACCGCTTACCTGAACGCCCTCGGGGTAATCTGCGCCCTCGGCCGCGACAAGCAGGAAGTCGCCCGCAACCTGTTTGCCGGCGATTGCTCGGGCATACGCAACGAGGCCGGCTGGGTCGCGGAGCGCTCGTTGCCAGTGGCGGCGGTGCGTGGTGAGCTGGCACCGATTCCGGCTGAGTTGGCTCATCAAAGCAGTCGCAACAATCAATTGCTGCTGGAGGCCGCGCTGCAAATTCGCCAAGACATCGAGCAGGCGATCCAGACCTACGGCCGCGACCGTATCGGCGTC
Source organism: Pseudomonas sp. B21-019 (assembly GCF_024749225.1). Taxonomy (NCBI): domain Bacteria; kingdom Pseudomonadati; phylum Pseudomonadota; class Gammaproteobacteria; order Pseudomonadales; family Pseudomonadaceae; genus Pseudomonas; species Pseudomonas sp. B21-019. Next base: position 453,269 of record NZ_CP087193.1, on the reverse strand, counting down.
ATTCTGGGCACCAGCACCTCAGGCATCGACGAAGCCAGCCGCGGCCTGGCCCATTACATCCGCGAACATCACTTCCCGGCTGATTATGACTATCAGCAGCAAGAGCTCGGCGCACCGGCGACGTTTCTCGCCGACTGGCTGCAATTGAGCGGCCCGGCCTATGTGATCTCCACCGCCTGCACCTCCAGCGCCCGCGCTCTGATGAGTGCCCAACGACTGCTCGACCTGGGCATGTGCGATGCCGTGTTGTGCGGTGGTGTCGACAGTTTGTGCAAGCTGACCCTCAATGGCTTCTCAGCCCTGGAAGCGGTGTCCGAGCAGCGCTGCAACCCGTTCTCGGCCAACCGCAACGGTATCAACATCGGCGAAGCCGCAGTGCTGTTTCTGATGAGCAAAACCGCCGGCAGCGGCCAACCGATTGCTTTGCTCGGCAGTGGTGCCAGCTCCGATGCACACCATATTTCCGCGCCGGAGCCCACCGGCCGTGGTGCCCGGCAAGCCATGCACAAAGCCTTGAGCCGCGCAGGCCTGCAACCCCAACAGATCAGCTATCTGAACCTGCACGGCACCGCCACCCAACACAATGACGCCATGGAAAGCCTGGCTGTGACGGCGCTGTTTCCACAAGGCGTGCCTTGCTCATCGACCAAACCGATGACCGGCCATACCCTCGGCGCCGCTGGCGCCCTGGAAGCGGCGTTCTGCTGGTTGAGCCTGAGCGCGGATAACCACGAGCATGCCCTGCCGCCCCATGTCTGGGACGGGCAGCCCGACCCCGAGTTGCCGGCATTGCATTGGGTGACCCCGACCGACCACCTGACGTCCATTGCACCCCGCTACCTGATGAGTAATTCCTTTGCCTTTGGTGGCAATAACGTCAGCCTGATTATCGGAGACGCCCCATGATTACCTGGCCGCTCGCCGAACTGCTGCCCCATGCCGGCGACATGATCCTCATCGATCAGATCCTGTCGTTCGACGACGAGCAGATCTATACCCGACTCACCGTCAAGCCCGGCGGCCTGTTCAATCGCCCCGACGGCAGTCTGCCGGCCTGGGTCGGCATCGAGTTGATGGCCCAGAGCGTCGCCGCTTACGCTGGCTGCCATGCGCGCCAGAAAGGCAATGCGGTGGAACTGGGCTTCCTGCTCGGCAGCCGCAAATTCGAATGCAACGTGGAACACTTCCCTGCCGGCACCGAGCTGACCATCCATGGGATACGCTCGCTGGAAGACGACAACGGCATGGGCGTGTTCGAATGCCACATCACCGCCCCCGGCATCCACGCGACCGCCCGGTTGAACGTGTTCCGCCCGCCTCAAGCCGCTCAATATCTGCATGAATCCCAAGGAGTCGAGTGATGACTGAATCCGTACTGGTCACCGGCTCCAGCCGTGGTATTGGCCGCGCCATCGCATTGCGTCTGGCCCGAGCGGGGCATGACATCGTGCTGCACTGCCGCAACGGCTTGGCGGACGCCGAAGCCGTCAAAGCCGAAGTCGAAGCCCTCGGGCGTAACGCGCGCATCCTGCAATTCGACGTCAGCAACCGCGCCAGCTGCAAAGCCATCCTTGAAGCCGACGTGGAAACTCACGGCGCCTATTACGGCGTGGTACTCAACGCCGGCCTGACCCGCGACGGTGCTTTTCCGGCCCTGAGCGAGGAGGATTGGGATGTGGTGATGCGCACCAACCTCGACGGTTTCTACAACGTGCTGCACCCGGTGATGATGCCGATGATCCGTCGTCGCGCCGCCGGGCGGATTGTCTGCATTACTTCGGTGTCCGGGCTGATCGGCAATCGCGGACAGGTCAATTACAGCGCCTCCAAGGCCGGTCTGATCGGCGCGGCCAAGGCGTTGGCGATTGAGCTGGGCAAGCGCAAAATCACGGTTAACTGTGTCGCACCCGGCCTGATCGACACGGCGATGCTCGATGAAAACGTGCCGGTGGAAGAACTGATGAAAATGATCCCCGCACAACGCATGGGCACCCCGGATGAGGTGGCCAGTGCAGTGAATTTCCTGATGTCGGCGGAAGCTTCGTACATCACCCGGCAGGTTCTGGCCGTCAACGGAGGCCTGTGCTGATGAAGCGCGTCGTCGTCACCGGCATGGCCGGCATCACCTCACTGGGCAGCGACTGGGACACCATCGCCGCCAACTTCGCCGCCAACCGCAGCGGCATTCGTCGCATGCACGAGTGGGATCGCTTTACCGAACTCAATACCCGCCTGGCCGGGCCAATCGACGACTTCCAGGTGCCAGGCCACTGGACGCGCAAGCAGTTGCGCAGCATGGGCCGGGTATCGCGGCTGGCAGTCGGTGCTGCAGAACAGGCCCTGGCGGACGCCGGGCTACTGGGTGATGAGTCGATCAAGGACGGGCGCATGGGCGTGTCCTGCGGCTCGTCCACCGGCAGCACCGACGAGATCAAGGCGTTCGGCAAAATGTTGCTCAATTCGGTGGCCGAAGGCCTGAACGCCAACTCCTACGTGCGGATGATGCCGCACACCACGGCAGCGAATATCAGCATCTTCTTCGGCCTCACCGGCCGACTGATCCCGACCTCCAGTGCCTGCACCAGCGGTAGCCAGGGCATCGGTTACGCCTACGAGTCGATCAAGTTCGGCCGCCTGCCGCTGATGCTCGCCGGCGGCGCCGAAGAGCTGTGCCCGACCGAGGCCATGGTGTTCGATGCGCTCTACGCCACCAGCCTGAAAAACGATGCCCCGCAAACCAGCCCGCGCCCTTACGACAGCGGCCGCGATGGCCTGGTCATCGGTGAGGGCGGCGGCATGCTGGTACTCGAAGAGCTCGAACACGCCCTGGCGCGTGGCGCCCGCATCCACGCCGAGATCGTCGGTTTCGGCAGCAACGCCGACGGCCAGCATGCCACCCGCCCCGAGCTGATCACCATGCGCCGGGCCATGGAGCTGGCTTTGGAAGACGCCGGGCTCGACCCAAGCGCCATCGGCTATGTAAATGGTCACGGTACAGCGACAGAACAGGGTGACATTGCCGAAACACTGGCGACCAACAGTTTGTTCGGCGAACACATGCCGATCAGCTCGCAGAAGAGCTTCCTCGGCCACACCCTGGGAGCCTGCGGCGCGCTGGAGTCCTGGTTCAGCATCGAAATGATGAACCGCGACCTGTACGTGCACACCTTCAACCTCGATGAGGTCGATCCCCAGTGCGGCAAGCTCGATTACCTGCGCGGTGAATTCCGGCAGATGAGCAACCAGTACGTGATGAACAACAACTTCGCATTTGGTGGGGTCAACACCTCGTTGATCTTCCGCCGCTGGTCGTAAACGAGCCACGCAGGGGCGATCATTACCGGGGTTGCGCTGAAAGGGGATTTGGCGAAGGTTCAGTAACGCCAGAATCGACAAAGGGCGCCTTTCGGCGCCCTTTCACAAACAGGTCGGCTTGTCATCGCCCGGTACCTGCCTGGCTCTGCGATGGCTGGTTACCCAGGATCCTCAGAGTCTCACAAGCCCCTTTCGGGAACGCGGGCAGTATTGCTTGAAACTTAACGGGAGACAACGGGTGGCGACTCGCCCAACTGTGCCACCTCTGATGGCATCACAGGCCAAGAGCGTTGCGTACCGCGGCTTTGATTGCGTAAAACTCAGATAAATCACTAGGACGGATCCATTACTTGAAGTGTCCTGAGTGCGGTGATTTGCTCGCTTTCACTTCCCTTCAACCTTACGCGTCAACAACTCCACAAACGCCTTGGCCATCGGCGACTTCTGATCCTTGCGCTGCACCAGCCACACCGCCGAAATCGCCTCCGGATCGAGCAACGGCCGATACACCACACCATCGATACGCATCCGCTGATAAGACGCCGGCAACACCGATACCCCCAAACCCGCCGCCACCAGCCCGATGATGGTCATCGCCTCGCCAGCCTCTTGAGCAAAGTGCGGGCTGAAGCCGGCGTCCCGCGCCAGAGTGAGCAGTTGTGCGTACAGACCGCTGCCATAGCTGCGCGGGAAAAATACGAACGGCTCGAGGGCCAGAGCGGACAGGAACAGACCTTCTTCGCTGCCATCCACCAGCGGATGCTTGGAGCTGAGCACCGCCACCAATGGCTCACGCATCAGTTCCACCACGCTGAGGGAGTCCGGCAAGCCCAACGGTCGCATGATGCCGACCTCGATCGACTCGTCCACCAGCGCATCGGCCACTTGGGTGCTGCTCATTTCCCGCAGGTTCAGGTGCACCGCCGGGAAGCGCTGGCGAAACGAGAAAATCGCCTGGGGAATGGTCGAGTTGAACGGCGCCGACGAGGTGAAGCCGATCTTCAGTTCACCCAATTCACCAAGTTGTGCCCGCCGAGCCACATCCGCCGCTTTGTCGACCTGCGCCAGCACCAGCCGCGCCTCTTCCAGAAACAGCCGACCGGCCTCACTCAGCTCGACCCGACGATTGGTCCGCTCGAACAGACGCGCCCCCACTTCCTGTTCCAGCGCCTGAATCTGCTGGCTCAGCGGCGGCTGCGAGATGCCCAGCACTTGGGCGGCGCGGCCGAAATGCAGTTCTTCGGCGACGGCAATGAAGTAGCGTAGGTGACGCAATTCCATGAAAACTCCATTAGGTCGTTAAACCTATCAAACAGGTCGAATAATATATTGGATAGAAACATTAGCCAGCTATATGATTTTTTCATTGCCTGACCGGCTGCGTCCTCCGAGGTCCGAAGTGAAAACTGCTGTCGCCCCACTCGCCCATGAAATCCCGCCCGCCGCGCTGAATGATGTCGTCGCTGAACACAACGAGATCTACATCGAGAAAGGCACACCGATGTTTATGCGCACGGTGCTGGCGCTGTTCTCCGGAGGCTTCGCGACCTTTGCCCTGCTCTACTGCGTGCAGCCGATGATGCCGCTGCTGTCCCGCGAGTTTTCCATCAATGCGGCCCAGAGCAGCCTGATCCTGTCGGTCGCCACCGGCCTTCTCGCCATCGGCTTGCTGATCACCGGCCCCATCTCCGATCGCATCGGGCGTAAACCGGTGATGGTCGCCGCACTGTTCGCCGCCGCACTCTGCACCATGGCCAGTGCGATGATGCCGAGCTGGCAAGGCGTGTTGGTGATGCGGGCGCTGGTCGGGCTGTCGCTCAGCGGTCTGGCGGCGGTGGCAATGACTTACCTGAGTGAAGAAATTCACCCGCAGCACATCGGCCTGGCCATGGGCTTGTACATCGGTGGCAACGCCATCGGCGGCATGTGTGGACGCTTGATCGTCGGGGTGCTGATCGACTTCGTCAGCTGGCACACGGCAATGCTGGTCATCGGCGGCCTGGCGCTGATTGCCGCTGCGGTGTTCTGGAAAATCCTCCCCGAGTCGCGCAATTTCCACGCCCGCTCGCTGCACCCGCGTAGCCTGCTCGACGGCTTCACCATGCACTTTCGCGACGCCGGCCTGCCGCTGCTGTTTGTCGAAGCGTTCGTGCTGATGGGTGCGTTCGTTACCCTGTTCAACTACATCGGCTATCGCCTGCTGGCCGAGCCGTATCACATGGACCAGGCCTTCGTCGGGCTACTCTCGGTGGTGTACCTGTCGGGCATCTACAGCTCGGCGAAAATCGGCGCCCTGGCCGACCAGCTCGGCCGGCGCAAAGTGCTCTGGGCAACCATTGTGGTGATGCTCGCGGGCCTTGCGTTGACGATGTTTACGCCCCTGCCAGTAGTGATCTTCGGCATGCTGGTCTTCACCTTCGGCTTCTTCGGCGCGCATTCGGTGGCCAGCAGCTGGATCGGTCGTCGCGCGACCAAGGCCAAGGGGCAGGCAACGTCGTTGTACCTGTTCAGCTATTACGCCGGGTCGAGTATCGCGGGGACGGCGGGCGGCATGGCCTGGCATCTGGGTGGCTGGAACGGGATCGGGCTGTTCATCAGCGGATTGCTGGTGATTGCGCTGTTGGTGGCGTTGAAATTGGCGAAGTTGCCGCCGTTGGAGAATTTGAAAGCTTAAGGCTGCGATCTTTTGATCTTGATGCAAAAACGCCCGGCAAATGCCGGGCGTTTTTTTTATCGGGTGACGATCACTCGTGATACTGCGCCGACAGCTCATGCACCGCGCGCAGGAATGCACCGGCATGCTCCGGATCAACTTCCGGCGTAATGCCATGGCCGAGGTTGAACACGTGGCCACTGCCCTTGCCGTAGCTGGCGAGGATCCGGCCGACTTCGGCGCGGATGGCTTCTGGCTTGGCGTAAAGCACGGTCGGGTCCATGTTGCCTTGCAGGGCGACTTTGTTGCCGACGCGTTGGCGGGCTTCGCCAATGTCACAGGTCCAGTCCAGGCCCAGCGCATCGGCGCCGGCGTCGGCGATGCTTTCCAGCCACAGGCCGCCGTTCTTGGTGAACAGGATGACCGGCACTTTGCGGCCTTCGTGTTCGCGGATCAGCCCGCTGACGATTTTGCGCATGTAGGCCAGGGAGAATTCCTGATACGCCGCCGCCGAGAGATTGCCGCCCCAGGTGTCGAAGATCTGCACCGCTTGCGCGCCGGCCAGGATCTGGCCATTGAGGTACGAGGTGACCGACTGCGCGAGCTTGTCCAGCAGCAGGTGCATGGCTTGCGGGTTGTCGTAGAGCATGGCCTTGGTCTTGCGGAAGTCTTTCGACGAACCGCCTTCGACCATGTAGGTGGCCAGGGTCCATGGGCTGCCGGAAAAACCGATCAGCGGCACGCGGCCGTTCAGTTCGCGGCGGATGGTGCTGACGGCGTCCATCACATAGCCGAGGTCTTTCTGTGGATCAGGAATCGGCAAGGCTTCGATGTCAGCCAGGGTGCTGACGACTTTCTTGAAGCGCGGACCTTCGCCGGTCTCGAAGTACAGGCCTTGGCCCATGGCATCGGGGATGGTCAGGATATCGGAGAACAGGATCGCCGCATCCAGTTGCGGATAGCGGTCGAGCGGTTGCATCGTGACTTCGCACGCGAACGCCGGGTTCATGCACAGGCTCATGAAGTCACCGGCCTTGGCACGGCTGGCGCGGTATTCAGGCAGGTAGCGGCCGGCCTGGCGCATCATCCACACGGGGGTGACGTCTACGGGTTGCTTGAGCAGGGCGCGGAGGAAACGGTCGTTCTTCAGGGCAGTCATGTCGGCATCCGGAAAAAAAGTGCGGGCATTTTCTCAGAGCGCGACGCAAAAGGCACGGCGAGAGCCGATCCTTTTGTCTATCGGGTCAATTTGTCGCGGTTTCGGCATCGAAAGATCGTTCCCACACAGAGCGTGGGAACGATCAGTGGAGGGTTAAACGCCCAGGTAATCCAGGATCCCTTCAGCGGCATTGCGGCCTTCGAAGATCGCCGTCACCACCAGGTCGGAACCGCGCACCATGTCGCCACCGGCGAAGATTTTCGGGTTGCTGGTCTGGTGCTTGTACTGGCCTTGCTCCGGCGCCACGACGCGGCCCTGGCTGTCGGTCTGGATGCTGAACTGCTCGAACCACGACGCCGGGCTTGGACGGAAACCAAACGCGATGACCACGGCGTCGGCCGGGATGATCTCTTCGGAACCCGGGATCGGCTCGGGGCTGCGACGGCCACGGGCGTCCGGTTCGCCGAGACGGGTCTCGACCACCTTCACGCCTTCGACACGGTCTTCACCGACGATTGCGATCGGCTGGCGGTTGTAGAGGAATTTCACGCCTTCTTCCTTGGCGTTCTTCACCTCTTTGCGCGAGCCCGGCATGTTCGCTTCGTCACGACGATAGGCACAGGTCACCGCCTTGGCGCCCTGACGAATCGAGGTACGGTTGCAGTCCATCGCCGTGTCGCCGCCGCCCAGCACCACCACCTTCTTGCCTTTCATGTCGACGAAATCTTCCGGCGACTTTTCAAAGCCCAGGTTGCGGTTGACGTTGGCGATCAGGAAGTCCAGCGCATCGTGCACGCCCGGCAGGTCCTCGCCGGCGAAGCCGCCCTTCATGTAGGTGTAGGTGCCCATGCCCATGAAGACCGCATCGAATTCTTCGAGCAGTTGTTCCATGGTCACGTCCTTGCCCACTTCGGTGTTCAGGCGGAACTCGATGCCCATGCCGGTGAAGACTTCGCGGCGATTGCTCAGCACGGTCTTTTCCAGCTTGAACTCAGGAATGCCGAAGGTCAGCAGACCGCCGATTTCCGGGTTCTTGTCGAACACCACCGGCGTCACACCGCCACGCACCAGTACGTCGGCACAGCCCAGGCCCGCAGGGCCCGCACCGATTACCGCAACACGCTTGCCAGTCGGCTTGACCTTGGACATGTCCGGACGCCAGCCCATGGCGAACGCGGTGTCGGTGATGTACTTCTCGACCGAACCGATCGTCACCGCACCGAAACCGTCGTTGAGGGTGCAGGCACCCTCGCACAGACGATCCTGAGGACACACCCGGCCGCAGACTTCCGGCAGGGTGTTGGTCTGGTGCGACAGTTCGGCGGCCTGGAGGATGTTGCCCTCGGCCACCAATTTGAGCCAGTTGGGAATGAAGTTGTGCACCGGGCACTTCCATTCGCAATACGGGTTACCGCAACCCAGGCAGCGGTGGGCCTGGTCGGCCGACTGCTGGGGTTTGAACGGTTCGTAGATTTCCACGAACTCTTTCTTGCGTTGACGCAACAGTTTCTTCTTCGGATCCTTGCGCCCGACATCGATGAACTGGAAGTCGTTATTCAGACGTTCAGCCATAGTTAAAACCTCATCAAACTCTTCAGGCGCATATCACTGCGGGTTGGCACGGGTGCTGGAAAGCAACGATTTCAGGTTGGCAGCCTTGGGCTTGACCAGCCAGAAACGACGCAGATAGTCATCGAGGTTTTCAGCGAGGTTACGACCCCACTCGCTGTCGGTTTCCTCGACGTATTCGTTCAGCACGCGTTGCAGGTGGCTGCGATAGGCTTCCATCGCCTCACCGCTGATCCGCTGGATTTCCACCAGTTCGTGGTTGACCCGGTCAACGAAGGTGTTGTCCTGGTCGAGCACGTAGGCGAAACCGCCGGTCATGCCTGAGCCGAAGTTGTAACCGGTCTTGCCCAGAACGCAGACGAAACCACCGGTCATGTACTCGCAGCAGTGATCGCCTGTGCCTTCCACCACAGTGTGAGCACCGGAGTTACGCACCGCGAAACGCTCGCCCGCGGTGCCGGCGGCGAACAGCTTGCCGCCGGTGGCGCCGTACAGGCAGGTGTTGCCGATGATGGCACTGTCCTGAGTCTTGTAGAGGCTGCCTTTCGGCGGAACGATGACCAGTTTGCCGCCGGTCATGCCTTTGCCGACGTAGTCGTTGGCATCGCCTTCCAGGTACATGTTCAGGCCGCCAGCGTTCCACACGCCAAAGCTCTGACCCGCCGTGCCTTTGAAGCGGAAGGTGATCGGCGCGTTGGCCATGCCCTGATTGCCGTGCTTGCGAGCGATTTCACCGGAGATCCGCGCGCCGATGGAGCGGTCGCAGTTGCAGATATCCAGGGCGAAATCGGCACCGCTCAGGTCATTGATTGCCGAGGTGGCCATGTCGACCATTTTCTCGGCCAACAGGCCTTTGTCGAACGGCGGGTTGCGGTCGACCTGGCAGAATTGAGGCTTGTCTGCCGGGATGTGATCGCTGCCGAGCAACGGAGTCAGGTCCAGGTGGTTCTGCTTGGCGGTCTGGCCTTCGAGGACTTCCAGCAGATCGGTACGGCCGATCAGCTCTTCGAGGGAGCGCACGCCCAACTTGGCCAGCCACTCACGGGTTTCTTCGGCGACGTAGGTGAAGAAATTCACCACCATGTCGACGGTCCCGATGTAGTGATCCTTGCGCAGCTTCTCGTTCTGAGTCGCAACGCCGGTGGCGCAGTTGTTCAGGTGGCAGATACGCAGGTATTTGCAACCCAGGGCGATCATTGGCGCGGTGCCGAAGCCGAAGCTTTCAGCGCCGAGGATCGCGGCCTTGATCACGTCGAGGCCGGTTTTCAGGCCACCATCGGTTTGTACCCGGACTTTGCCGCGCAGGTCGTTGCCACGCAGGGTCTGGTGGGTTTCGGCCAGGCCGAGTTCCCACGGTGCGCCCGCGTATTTGATCGAGGTCAGTGGCGATGCACCGGTGCCGCCGTCGTAGCCGGAGATGGTGATCAAGTCCGCGTAGGCCTTGGCCACACCGGCCGCGATGGTGCCGACGCCCGCTTCTGCCACCAGTTTCACCGAAACCAGCGCATTCGGGTTGACTTGTTTCAGGTCGAAAATCAGCTGCGACAAGTCTTCGATCGAATAGATGTCGTGGTGCGGCGGAGGCGAAATCAGGGTCACACCCGGCACTGCGTAACGCAGCTTGGCGATCAGACCGTTGACCTTGCCGCCTGGCAACTGACCACCTTCGCCGGGCTTGGCACCCTGGGCGACTTTGATCTGCAGCACTTCAGCATTGACCAGGTATTCCGGAGTCACACCAAAGCGGCCAGTGGCGACCTGCTTGATTTTCGAGCTCTTGATGGTGCCGTAGCGCGCCGGGTCTTCGCCGCCTTCGCCGGAGTTCGAACGCGCACCGAGGCGGTTCATGGCTTCGGCCAGGGCTTCGTGGGCTTCCGGCGACAGAGCGCCCAGCGAAATACCAGCGGAGTCGAAGCGCTTGAGCACCGATTCCAGAGGCTCGACTTCGCTGATATCCAACGGCGTGTCGAGGGTCTTGACCTTGAGCAGGTCGCGGATCATCGACACCGGGCGGTTATCCACCAGTGACGTGTATTCCTTGAACTTGCTGTAGTCACCCTGCTGCACAGCGGCTTGCAAGGTGTTGACCACGTCCGGGTTGTAGGCGTGATATTCGCCACCGTGGACGAACTTCAACAGACCGCCCTGCTGGATCGGTTTGCGCGGGCTCCAGGCTTCGGCCGCCAGGGCTTTCTGCTCGGCTTCAATGTCGACGAAACGTGCACCCTTGATGCGGCTTGGCACGCCACGGAAGCTCAGTTCGCAGACTTCTTCGGACAGACCGATGGCCTCGAACAGCTGCGCACCGCGGTACGACGTGATGGTCGAGATGCCCATCTTCGACAGGATCTTGAGCAGGCCCTTGGTGATGCCTTTGCGGTAGTTCTTGAACACCTCATAGAGGTCGCCCAGCACTTCACCGGTACGGATCAGGTCGCCCAGCACTTCATAGGCCAGGAACGGGTAGACCGCCGAGGCGCCGAAACCGATCAGCACCGCGAAGTGGTGCGGATCACGAGCGGTCGCGGTTTCCACCAGAATGTTGGAGTCGCAACGCAGGCCTTTTTCGGTCAGGCGGTGGTGCACGGCACCGGTCGCCAGCGAAGCGTGGATCGGCAGCTTGCCCGGAGCAATGTGACGGTCACTCAGTACGACCTGGGTGCGACCGGCGCGAACGGCTTCTTCAGCCTGATCGGCGACGTTACGCACCGCGGCTTCGAGACCGACGCTCTCGTCATAGTTGAGGTCGATGATCTGACGCTCGAAGCCTGGGCGATCGAGGTTCATCAGCGAGCGCCACTTGGCCGGAGAAATGACCGGCGAGCTGAGGATCACGCGCGAGGCGTGTTCCGGCGACTCCTGGAAGATGTTGCGCTCGGCACCGAGGCAGACTTCCAGCGACATGACGATGGCTTCGCGCAGCGGGTCGATCGGCGGGTTGGTGACCTGCGCGAACTGCTGACGGAAATAGTCGTACGGCGTACGCACGCGTTGGGACAGCACGGCCATCGGCGTATCGTCGCCCATCGAGCCGACTGCTTCGTAGCCTTGCTCGCCGATCGGACGCAGCACTTGGTCGCGCTCTTCGAACGTGACCTGGTACATCTTCATGTACTGCTTGAGCTGATCGACGTCGTAGAACGCCGAACCGTGGTCGTTGTCTTCCATGGTCGCCTGAATGCGCAGGGCATTCTTGCGCAGCCATTGCTTGTACGGATGACGGGACTTCAAGCGGTTGTCGATGGCGTCGGTGTCGAGGATCTGACCGGTTTCGGTGTCCACGGCAAAGATCTGGCCAGGGCCGACTCGCCCCTTGGCAATCACGTCTTCAGGCTGGTAGTTCCAGACACCGATTTCCGACGCCAGGGTGATGAAGCCGTTCTTGGTGGTGACCCAACGCGCCGGACGCAGGCCGTTACGGTCGAGCAGGCACACCGCGTAGCGACCATCGGTCATTACTACGCCAGCCGGGCCGTCCCACGGTTCCATGTGCATCGAGTTGTATTCGTAGAACGCACGCAGGTCCGGGTCCATGGTTTCGACGTTCTGCCACGCAGGCGGAATGATCATCCGCACGCCACGGAACAGGTCGATGCCACCGGTGACCATCAGCTCGAGCATGTTGTCCATGCTGGAGGAGTCGGAACCGACACGGTTCACCAGCGGGCCGAGTTCATCCAGATCCATCAGATCATTGGTGAACTTGGTGCGACGGGCCTGCGCCCAGTTGCGGTTGCCGGTGATGGTGTTGATTTCGCCGTTGTGGGCAAGGAAGCGGAACGGCTGCGCCAGCGGCCATTTCGGCAGCGTGTTGGTCGAAAAGCGCTGGTGGAACACGCAGATCGAAGTTTGCAGGCGCTGGTCGCTCAGGTCTGGATAGAAGGCGGTCAAATCCGCCGGCATCATCAGGCCTTTGTAAATAATGGTCTTGTGGGAAAAGCTGCAGATGTAGTGATCGACATCGGCGGCGTTGGCCACGGACGAACGACGACGGGCGCTGAACAGCTTGATCGCCATGTCCTGATCGCTCAGGCCTTCACCACCGACGAACACTTGCTCGATCAGCGGCAGGCGCTCGAGGGCCAGGCGGCCGAGGACGCTGGTGTCGATCGGCACTTTGCGCCAGCCGACCAGGGTCAGGCCTTCGGCCAGGATTTCGCGGTTCATGTTCTCGCGAGCGGCTTCGGCTTTCACCGGATCCTGGTTGAAGAAGACCATGCCCACGGCATATTGCTTGGGCAGTTCGACGCCGAAGGTTTCCTGGGCGATGGCACGCAGGAACACATCCGGCTTTTGAATCAGCAGACCGCAACCGTCACCGGTCTTGCCGTCGGCGTTGATCCCACCGCGGTGGGTCATGCAGGTCAGGGCCTCAATGGCCGTTTGCAAAAGGGTATGACTGGGCTCGCCCTGCATATGGGCTATCAGGCCAAAACCGCAGTTATCCTTGAATTCATCTGGTTGGTACAGACCTGCTTTCATAGACACTTTCTCACCAGGCTGCCTCTTTTCGAGGCAAATTTCTTTTCAATTCAACCAGTTACCATCCACGCCGAACGTACGCCAGCTTTGCGGGGCAAAAGGGAGGTCATTGTACACACCGACACAGAGGCCCACAAATTTGACGACGAAATGTCGCAAATCTATGTCGCATTTGTGAAAGGTTTAAAGCGATATGCTGTGCTAGTCAAAACTTTTTTAATTTTGACCGCAGCGACTCAAAGACTACTGTGACGCAGACACCACAAGGCACGCGGTCTGTAGAGACGGCATGCGCTTGTAGAAATTTTGAGGTGCTTGGAGAGGCGGCCTGGGTAAGGCCGCCGAATCTTCAGCGAGTTGTTGCCAGTTCCTGTTGGACGCTGGCGACAGTGCGAGGCCAAGGTTTACCAGCCTGAACCTTCGCTGGCAAGGCCTTGATGGCAGTAACGGCTGCATCGCGGTTGGCGAAGCTACCGTAGGTGATGACGTAAAGCGGCTTGCCGTTGAGCACTTTCTTGAAATAACGGTACTCGCCGCCCTGCTCCTTGACGAAGTTTTGCGCGGTCGATTCGGAGCTGGTGCCAAGGATCTGCACTACGTAGCTGCCCGGTGCCTGGCCTGCGTACCAGCTGCCACCAGCGGCTTTGGCCACGGCAGCTGGTTTCTCGGCGGGTTTGGCCACGACGGCCGGCTTGGCGGGCGCTGGAGCCGGTTTGGCAGCCGGTGCAGGCGCTGGCGCTGGCTTGGTCACAGGCGCGACAGGCTTGGCGGTCGCGATTTGAGTCGGCGCAGGCGTCGGCTTGGCGGCCGGTGTTGGCGCGGGCCCCGCTGGAACGCCTGCCGGTGGCGCAGTGGTGGTCACGGTCGGCGGTGTGGCGCTGGAGCCTTCGACCGGTACGCCATCATCGCCTTCGGTAATGCCTCCGGCCGCTTCGGCCAACGGACCACGCATCACCGGCTGCGAGTTACCGACCAGCGGTAATGGCATCGGTTGCGTGTTACCGGCGAATTCCACAGCGGGAGCGCCGCCACTGTTAGGTTTTGGCGTGCCCTGACCCAACGGCAGTTGCGCTTGTTCGTTGGCAGGCGCGCCGGTGGTCGGTGCTTTGTTGCGACCCGGCATCAACCAGGCGGCAGCTACCGCGACCACGACGACGGCGGAAATTGCCAATACGTGTTTCTTCGGCATGTTGAACCCCATACTTGGACGCTTGACCGCTGAGCGGCTGGCAATCATGGCTTCGATCATTGCATCGCGGGCAACCTGGTTGATGTTGCCAGGCCAACCGTCGGAGCTTTCGTGAATATCAGAGATCTGATCCGCGGTGAAAAGTTCGATTCCCCGGCCAGCACCTTCGAGACGCTGATCCAGATATTCGCGGGTTTCTTCTTCGGTGTAGGGCTGCAATTCGATGACGTGAAAACGCTCTTCCTCGAGGCTCAGCGCATCAAGTTGAGCAATCAGCGAGGACTCACCGAACAGGAATACATGCGGACGACCTTCCGGCGCGCCGGCAGCCAGGGCCAACAAGGCTTCCAGTGCAGACTCGTCGAGTTGCTCGGCGTCATCCACCAGTAAATAGACTTCCTGCCCCGTGAGCGCAAGCTGCACCACTTGAGCCAGGATCGCACCGATCTCGGCCTGGGCAACGTCCAGCGCCTGAGCCACTTGATTCAGCACGCCAGCGGCATCGCCGGCGCCACGGGCGGAAACCACCACGCTCTGCACTGACTGTTTGTTGGTGCTGGCTACCAGGGCCTGACGCAACAGGGTTTTGCCGCTGCCTTGCGGGCCGGTGACCACCAGCAGCAACTGGCTGTAGCGAGCCAGGTGGTGCAACTGGCCCAGCACCGGCTTGCGCTGGGCCGGGAAGAATTTGAAGCCAGGCACCCGTGGAGCGAAAGGGTCATGACTTAACTGGTAATGGCCGAGGAAAGCCTCGTCGGCATGCAAACTAGTCATCGGGATCTTATTAACCTTTAAGCTGAGCCAGGGCGCGGTAATCCGCTCCCAGCGTGGCCTGTAAAACCTCTTTCGGATAATCGTCGGTCACCACTGCTTCGCCCATGTGGCGCAGCAGCACCAGGCGCAAACGACCGTCGATCACTTTCTTGTCAATTGCCATGTGTTCGAGAAAATCGGCTTCGGTCATCTCTTCCGGCGGAATGACCGGCAGGCCGGCGCGCTGGAACAGGCGAATACCGCGATCACGCTCTTCTTCGCTGATCCAGCCCAGGCGCGCGGACATTTCCAAAGCCATCACAGTGCCAGCAGCGACTGCTTCACCATGCAACCAGACACCATAGCCCATATGGGTTTCGATCGCGTGGCCGAAGGTATGCCCCAGGTTCAACGTGGCACGCACGCCGGTCTCTTTCTCGTCGGCACCCACCACTGCCGCCTTGGCCGCACAGGAACGTTCGATGGCGTAAGTCAGGGCGGCCTGGTCCAGGGCGCGCAGGCGATCGACGTTTTCTTCGAGCCAGGTCAGGAACGGCTCGTCGCAGATCAGCCCGTACTTGATGACTTCTGCCAGCCCGGCAGACAGTTCACGGGCCGGCAGGGTATTGAGGGTGGCGGTATCGATCAGCACCACGTTGGGCTGATAGAAGGCGCCGACCATGTTCTTGCCCAGCGGATGATTGATCCCGGTCTTGCCGCCCACCGAAGAATCGACTTGCGACAGCAATGTGGTCGGCACCTGGATGAAATCGACGCCGCGCTGGTAGCAGGCCGCCGCAAAGCCGGCCATGTCACCGATCACGCCGCCACCAAGGGCAATCACCGTGGTGCGACGGTCGTGCCGAGCGGTCAGCAGGCCATCGAAAATCAGTTGCAGGGTTTCCCAGGTCTTGAAGGCTTCGCCGTCGGGCAGCACCACGGAAATGACCGAAAACTGCGCCAGACTGCGGGTCAGACGCTCGAGGTAGAGCGGCGCGACGGTCTCGTTGGAGATGATCGCCACCTGCCGCCCGCGAATATGCGGGGCCAGCAGCTCAGGTTTATCCAACAAACCTTCGCCAATATGAATCGGGTAGCTGCGCTCGCCTAGATCGACCTTGAGTGTCTGCATGTGTCCCCACAGTGAAGATGGAATCAGGCGTCCTGCCTTGAGTTTACGAATTCCATGGCGTCTGCTGGTGTGACGCCGTCCGGTAGCCATCCGCCACAACCTTGAGCGGCTGCGACAGGACGCCGAGGATAGCGCATTTCGCCCCGTGCATTAACGGGGCGGCAGCTGCTGCAAGCGTTCGAGAATATCGAGCACCACCATCCGCGGCGGCCGCTCATCGGTTTCCACCACCAGGTCGGCGATTTCCCGATACAGCGGGTCACGGATCGCCAGCAAGTCCCGCAGGGTCTTGGCCGGATCGGCGGTGCGCAGCAGTGGCCGATTGCGATCGCGAGCCGTTCGGCCCACTTGCTGCTCGACAGACGCGTGCAGATAGACCACCCGACCACCGGCGTGCAGCGCCCGACGATTGGCTTCGCGCATTACCGCTCCGCCACCGGTCGCCAACACTACGCCGTCGGACGCGCACAGCTCGGCAATCATCGCCTGCTCGCGGTCACGAAAGCCCGGCTCGCCTTCTTTATCGAAAATCCACGGGATATTGGCGCCCGTGCGCAATTCAATTTCCTTATCGGAATCTTTGAACGGCAGGCGCAGCTCTTTGGCCAGCAACCGGCCGATGGTGCTTTTTCCAGCCCCCATCGGTCCAACAAGAATCAAATTTCGCACAGAATCAATGACTCACAGCAATCGCCTGATTGTTCATGATACGCGGAGTGAGAAATACCAGCAGCTCGGATTTTTTCTCCGAAACCACGTCACGCCGGAAAAGGCGGCCAAGATACGGCACATCACCGAGAAATGGCACCTTATCTACAACCTTGCTCTGAGTATTTGAGAAAACCCCACCAATCACGATGGTCTCGCCGTCGTTGACCAATACCTTGGCGTTGACCTCGTTTTTCTTGATCGGCGGTACATCCTGCACTTTGTTCAGGTAGTCCGGTTCGTCCTTGGTGACCTTGACCTCCATGATGATGCGGTTGTCCGGGGTGATCTGCGGCGTCACTTCCAGGGACAGCGAGGCTTCCTTGAACGACACTGAAGTGGCACCGCTGGAGCTGGCTTCCTGATAGGGGATTTCGGTGCCCTTGAGGATTTTCGCGGTTTCCTTGTCAGACGTGACCACCTTGGGCTGCGAGACGATTTCCCCGTTGCCGGTTTTCTCCATGGCCGTCAGCTCAAGATCCAGCAGCACATTGTCGGTAATGAAAGCGATGCCGATCCCCGAGGTGTTGGAGGAAGTCCCAAGGTCGACGAACGGCGAGTTGGTGCTGGTGCTGCCCGGCGTGCCGACGGTGGTCGAAGAGCCGTTGACCCCGGAGCCGTTCCAATTACCCTTCTGCACCGAACCGCCCCAGCGCACGCCGAGGCTTTTGTCGTAATCGACGTTGGCCTCAACGATGCGCGCCTCGATCATCACCTGACGCACCGGAATATCCAGCTGTGCAACGATGCGACGCAGTTCGTCGAGGCGGTCCTGGGTCTGGTAGGCAATGATGTTGTTGGTCCGCTCATCGACAGTGATTGAACCGCGCTCGTCGACTTTCGCCTCGGCGCTGGTCACCGACTGGAACAGTTTGGCGATATCCGCGGCCTTGGCGTAGTTGACCTGCAACAGTTCGCGACGCAGAGGCGCCAGTTCGGCGATTTGTTTCTGCGACTCCAGTTCCTGACGCTCCCGGGCGGCGATTTCATCGGCCGGCGCTACCAGCAACACATTGCCAATCTTGCGCTTATCCAGGCCTTTGGTTTTCAACACCAGGTCCAGCGCCTGATCCCACGGCACATTCTGCAGGCGCAACGTGATGCCGCCCTGCACCGTGTCACTGGCCACCAGATTGAGGTTGGTGAAATCGGCGATCAGTTGCAGCACCGAGCGCACATCGATGTCCTGGAAATTTAGCGAGAGCTTTTCGCCGCTGTAGGCAAAACGTTCGGCGTTGCGTTTTTGCAAGTCATCGACCGTCATCGGCCGGATGCTGACGGTCAGTTTGTTATCGGTCTGGTAGGTCGAATAATCGAAGGCGCCGCTGGGCTCGATACTGATGATGGCCCGGTCGCCCGTGGCGCTGGCGTTGACGAACTGCACCGGGGTAGCGAAATCCTTGACGTCGAGACGGACGCGCAACCGCTCAGGCAATTGGGTTTTGGTGAAGCCGACGATGATCTTGCCATCGCGTTCCTGAATGTCCGGGGCGATGGACGGATCCGACAGATCGATAACCACGTTGCCTTCACCCTGGGTGCCACGCTGGAAATCCACGCCACGAATAGCCTTGCCCACGGGAGCACTGGCTCTGGCGGGCGCGGGTACCGCCGTGGCCGCGCGTGGTGCGCTGGCAATCGGTTTGGACGCCTTGTTACCGGCCGCCTGCCCGACAACCACAAACAGGTTGTTGCCTTCGACGCGTGCGTTATACGGAGTCAGCTGAGTCAGACCGATGATCAGCCGTGTGCGGTCCTTGGCTTCCACCACCGTGGCGCTGCGGGCATTGCCGCTGCCCAGGTCTCGACTCTTGCTCGCCAGTTGGCTGGTAACGCCCGGCAGGTCCAGCGCAATCCGCGCAGGCTGCTCCGTCGTATAGCCATGCGGCTGCGGTGGCGGCCCGTCGAACGACAACTTCAGCTCGACACGGTCACCAGGCAGCGCGGCGACATCCAGCGCTTTGAGGTTGGCCGCCTGTACCAACGGCGACAGAAACGCTATCCATAGCGAAATACCGAAGGTTGAGAAAATCCTGTTCATTGTTCGAGTTCCACTATGAGTGCTCTTTCAAAGGGATGGTCCGCGGCCGCTCCAGCCAGGCACCTTCGCCATCGGGAACGATTTCGACCACATCGACTTGCGAAGCGCTGATGGCGACGATCCGCCCATCATTACGTCCCAGGTAATCGCCGACTTTCAGCCGATGCACACCGCCCGCCCCGCGCAGTAGCGCAAAGGAGCCGGAGGCATTGGAGATTGTGCCGACCATTTCAAATTGTTCGATGTTGAAGCCTTCGAGGTACTGCTTGACCCGATTGGGGTCGGGTTTGACGTTGCGCGAGCCGTGCTTCTGGCCAGCCAGATCGACTCTGACCTGCCGGGAGAACGGGCTGCGCAGGTTGGCAGCGCTGTAGGTGAATGTCGGATAAGACTGGAATGTCGGCGCTGGCTCAATCTTGCCGGGCGCTCGCAGGCGCACTTCGTTCAGGTAGGCGTCGATGTCGCTGAAACCATTGTCACCACCACAACCGGCCAGGATGACCAGGCACATCACCATCGACAGGCAACGAATCGGGTTCATTTCTGCAACCCCTTGTCGTTGTAGCGGTAGGTCTTGGCAAGGATGCTCATGCGCAGCTTCGGACCGCCTTCGGGATTGGCCGGCACCAGGTCGAAATCATGCAGGGTGACGATCCGGGGCAACCCCGCCACGCCGCTGACGAAAGTGGCCAGGTCGTGATAAGCGCCGGTGACGGTGATCTGGATAGGGAGTTCGATGTAGAACTGCTGGGTGACCTCCGGCAGCAGCTTGATCTCTTCGAATTCCAGGCCGCTGCCCAGGCCGGTGCGGGTGATGTCCTCCAGCAGGCCGGGCACTTCGGTGTCGCTGGGCAATTGCCGTAATAGCATGCCGAAGGAATTCTCCATTTCCTTCATCTGCTGGGTATACAGCTCAAGATTGGCCGCCATGTGGGCTTTGGTCGCGAACTGCTCCTTGAGCGTCGACTCCTCCTCACGCTTGAGTTCCAGGTGGCTTTGCAGGTCGCTGATCAGGAAGCTATAGCCCAGGGCCAGCACCAGCACCATCAGCAGAACACTCGCAAGGACCTTGATCGCCCTTGGCCAGGAACCCATGTTGTTGGTGTCCAGATCGCTGATGTCGATCTGGCGCAACCCTTCGAGCCATTCGGACGGCCTCATTTAGCCACCCCCACAATTGCCGGCTGAGTCTGACGGACGGTCAACTGAAAAACATTGGCCTGATCCAGCTGACCGGCGGTGTTCGCTTTGACTTCCGTGAGATTGGGCGCATCGAACCAGTCGGATGCATCCAGATTGCGCATCAAATCCGAAACACGATTGTTGGACTCCGCCGCGCCGGAGATGGACAAGGTCTTGCCGACCATTTTCACTTCGGTGAAATACACGCCGTCCGGCAAGGTGCGCGCCAACTGATCGAAGATCCTCCCGCTGATCGGCCGGTTGCCTTGCAGGTCCTGGATGATGCGCATGCGCTCGACGAGCTGCTGGCGACGAGCCTTCAGATCGCTGATCTGTTTGATCCGCTCGTCGACCACGGCAATCTGCTTGGCGATGTAATCGTTACGCGCGACTTGTCGATCAATGGCGCTGTTAATGACCTGGTCCGTGATCAGCAGTGCCCCCACCGACCCTGCCAGCACACCGACCAACGCCAGCAAAAAGCGTTTGCGCCGCGCTTCGCGCAACTCTTCACGCCAGGGTAAAAGATTGATCCGTGCCATCAGTCGAAACTCCTGAGGGCCAGCCCGCAGGCGATCATCAGTGCCGGCGCATCGCTCGCCAGGGCACTGGCGTTGACCCTGCTGCTCAGGGTCATGTCAGAGAATGGATTGGCGACCTGGGTCGGCGTCCCCAGACGCTGCTCGATCAACCGGTCCAGCCCTGGGACCGAGGCAGTGCCGCCGGCCAGGAGAATGTGATCGACCGAGCTGTACTGGCCGGAGGCAAAGAAAAACTGCAATGAGCGCGATACTTGTTGCACCAACGCATCCCGAAACGGCTGCAAGACCTCACTGACGTAATCGTCCGGCAAACCGCCCTGTTTCTTCGCCAACCCTGCCTGCTCGACCGTCAGGCCATAACGGCGCTGGATTTCTTCCGTCAGTTGTCGGCCGCCGAACAATTGTTCGCGGGTGTAGATGATCCGCCCATTGTTCAACACGCTCAGGGTGGTCATGGTGGCGCCGATATCGACCACCGCCACGGTCAGATGCTCCTGAGAAGCGGCCAGCTGGGTTGCCAGCAGGCCGAACGATCGCTCCAGGGCATAGGCTTCGACATCGACCACTCGCGCGGTCAGCCCGGCCAGGGCCAGGGCCGCTTCACGAACCTCGACGTTTTCCTTGCGACAGGCGGCCAGCAGCACATTGACCCGCTCGGGGTTGCGCACCGACGCGCCTTGCACTTCGAAGTCGATCGCCACTTCATCCAGCGGATACGGGATGTACTGATCGGCCTCGATCTTCAGCTGGTTTTCCATCTCGTCGTCGGAAAGACCGGCGTCCATCTCGATGGTCTTGGTGATCACCGCCGAGCCGGCGACCGCCACGGCGACGTTCCTCTGGCTGGTTTTGGCCTTGAGCAGCACGCGCGCAAGGGCCTGCCCCACGCCTTCGAGCTCGGCAATATTTTTTTCGACCACGGCACTGGCGGGCAGCGGCTCGACCGCATAGGCCTCGACCCGATAACGGTCGCCTTGGCGGCTTAACTCCAACAGCTTCACCGACGTAGAGCTGATGTCGATCCCCAGAAGCGCATTGGTTTTTTTATTGAAGAGTCCTAGCACTACCAATTCCCTATGACTATCCGTGAGTTACGGACTCTGTAATATCCATTGCGTTCAATACCCCCGTCTTGACAGAAGCGCAAATGACGCTCCCTGCGGAAAAATGCTTATAATGCCGAGCGTTTTTCCGCTTTCACTGCAAGCGCGGGTCATTCTCTTTATAGCCTGAACCCTGATGCCTAATTCATTCTTTGCCCTGGATATCCAAAAGCCTTGATTCGTCTGCTGAAATTCTTCGGTTGGTCCATCGTCGCCGTTTTCTGCGGACTGCTCCTGGGTCTGAGCGGCGCCTTTCTTTACCTTAGCCCTGGATTGCCATCTGTGGAGGCGCTGAGAAGCATTCAGTTGCAGATTCCTTTGCGGGTGTACAGCAGCGACAACAAGTTGATCGCAGAATTTGGCGAAATGCGCCGTACGCCGATCCGTTTCGCCGACATTCCCCCAAATTTCATTAATGCGTTACTAAGTGCGGAAGACGACAATTTCGCCAACCACTATGGCGTCGATCCCAGCAGCCTGATGCGTGCAGCCACCCAGCTGGTAAAGAGCGGACACATTCAGTCCGGCGGCAGCACCATCACCATGCAGGTGGCGAAGAACTTCTTCCTGAGCAGCGAACGCAGCTTCTCGCGCAAAACCACCGAAATTCTCCTGGCCCTGCAGATCGAACGGCAGCTGACCAAGGACGAAATCCTCGAGCTGTACGTCAACAAGATCTATCTGGGCAACCGCGCCTATGGCATCGAGGCAGCGGCGCAGGTCTATTACGGCAAGTCGATTCGTGACGTCAGCCTGGCGCAGATGGCGATGATCGCCGGTCTGCCAAAAGCCCCGTCGCGCTTCAACCCGCTGGCCAACCCGGCCCGCAGCAAGGAGCGTCGCGACTGGATCCTGGGGCGCATGTACAAGCTCGGCAAGATCACCGAAGCCGACTACACCGCGGCGATCAACGAACCGCTGAACGCCAGCTATCACGTGCCGACCCCGGAAGTGAACGCACCGTACGTCGCCGAAATGGCCCGCGCCGAAATGGTCGGTCGCTATGGCAGCGATGCGTACACCGAAGGTTTCCGCGTCACCACCACGGTGCCGAGCGACTTGCAGGAAATGGCCAACAGCGCGGTTCACGAAGGCTTGATGACCTACGATCAACGGCACGGTTATCGCGGCCCCGAGTCACGCCTGCCGGGTAAAACCCGAGAGGCCTGGACCCTGGAACTGACCAAGCAGCGGACCATCAGCAGCCTGGAGCCGGCGATCGTGACCCAGGTCGACAAGAACGGCGTGCAGGTGCTGACCCGCACCGGCGAAGAGCATGTTGCCTGGGACACCATGAAGTGGGCCCGTCCGTTCCTGAACACCAACAGCATGGGCGCCAATCCGAAGCAGCCGTCGGACGTCGCGCAGGTCGGCGATCTGATTCGCGTACAACGTCAGCCGGACAATTCGCTCAAATTCAGCCAGATTCCGCAGGCCCAGGGCGCACTGGTGTCCCTCGATCCGCAGAACGGCGCCATTCGTTCCCTGGTCGGCGGTTTTGCCTTCGAGCAGAGCAACTACAACCGCGCCATGCAGGCCAAGCGTCAGCCGGGTTCGAGCTTCAAGCCGTTCGTCTATAGTGCCGCCCTGGATAACGGCTACACCGCCGCCAGCCTGGTGAACGACGCACCGATCGTGTTCGTCGACGAGTACCTGGACAAGGTCTGGCGCCCGAAGAACGACACCAACACCTTCCTCGGCCCGATCCGCATGCGTGAAGCGCTCTACAAGTCGCGCAATCTGGTATCGATCCGCCTGCTGCAAGCGCTGGGCGTCGACCGCACCATCGACTACATCAGCAAGTTCGGCTTCAACAAGCAGGACCTGCCACGCAACCTGTCCCTGGCACTGGGCACCGCGACCCTGACACCAATGGAAATCGCCACTGGCTGGAGCACCTTTGCCAACGGCGGCTACAAGATTTCCCCGTACATCATCGACAAGATCGAAAGCCGCAACGGCGACACACTGTTCGTTGCCAACCCGCCGAGCGTTCCGAAAGGCAACGTAGTCAGCGACGGCATCGCCGTGCCGGCCGCCAATACCTTCACCGTCAACGCCACCCCAGGCGAAGCGCCGGGCACCCAGCCAGTGTCACAAGCACCAGCGGTGGCCGAACGCATCATCGATGGCCGCACTACCTACATCCTCAACAGCATGCTTGAGGACGTAATCAAGCTCGGCACTGGCCGTCGCGCACTGGCCTTGGGCCGCAGTGACATTGCGGGCAAGACCGGCACCACCAACGAATCCAAGGACGCCTGGTTCTCCGGCTACAACGCCGATTACGTGACCACCGTCTGGACCGGCTTCGACCAACCGGAAAGCCTGGGCAAACGCGAGTTCGGCGGCACCGTCGCCCTGCCGATCTGGATGAACTACATGGGCGCCGCCCTCAAAGGCAAGCCGCCTCATACCCAGCCGGAACCTGAAGGCATCCTCAGCCTGCGGGTCGACCCGGTCAGCGGTCGTGCAGCCACTCCAAGCACGCCGGGCGCCTACTTTGAGCTGTTCAAGGCCGAAGATACGCCACCGTCGGTGAATGAGCTGGGTAACGGCAATGTGCCGGGCAGCCCGCTGCCAGCGGACGAAGCGGCGCCGATCGATTTGTTCTGATCGCCGCACACCAAAAAGCCCCGCCTTCGAAAGAAGTGCGGGGCTTTTTATTGCCTGCCTGCAAACCCCTCAGATACAAAAAAGCCCCGACTCAGAATGAGCCGGGGCCTTTGGCTGAAGCGCTACAACGGCTTAGCCGTTGAACACGTCATCCACGCTTTTCAGCGGGTAGTTCTTCGGATACGGCAGGGTCGCCACGCCGGTCTCGATCGCAGCCTTGGCCACGGCATCGGAGATCACGGTGATCAGACGGGCATCCATTGGTTTCGGGATGATGTACTCACGACCGAATTCCAGCTTGATGCCGCCGTAGGCGTCGCACACTTCCTGAGGCACTGGCAGCTTGGCCAGTTCACGCAGGGCGTTGGCGGCAGCCACTTTCATTTCTTCGTTGATGCGCTTGGCGCGAACGTCCAGGGCACCACGGAAGATGAACGGGAAGCCCAGTACGTTGTTGACCTGGTTCGGGTAGTCCGAACGGCCGGTGGCCATGATCACGTCGTTGCGAGTGGCGTGCGCCAGCTCCGGGGAGATTTCCGGATCCGGGTTCGAGCACGCGAACACGATCGGGTTGGCCGCCATGGACTTCAGGCCTTCAGCGCTCAGCAGGTTCGGGCCGGACAGACCAACGAACACGTCAGCGCCTTCCAGCGCGTCAGCCAGGGTGCGCTTGTCGGTCGCGTGAGCGAAGACAGCCTTGTACTGGTTCAGGTCGTCACGGCCGGAGTGGATCACACCGGTACGGTCAACCATGTAGATGTTTTCGATGTTGGCGCCCATGCTCACCAGCAATTTCATGCAGGAGATGGCGGCAGCACCGGCGCCCAGGCAGACGATCTTGGCTTCCGGCAGGGTTTTACCGGCGATTTCCAGGGCGTTGATCATGCCGGCAGCGGTCACGATCGCGGTACCGTGCTGGTCATCGTGGAATACCGGAATGTCGCACTGCTCGATCAGAGCGCGTTCGATTTCAAAGCACTCAGGTGCCTTGATGTCTTCCAGGTTGATGCCACCGAAGGTGATGGAGATACGCTTGACGGTGTCGATGAAGGCTTGCGGGCTTTCGGAGTCGACTTCGATGTCGAACACGTCGATGCCGGCGAAGCGCTTGAACAGAACACCTTTACCTTCCATCACCGGCTTGGAAGCCAATGGACCGAGGTTACCCAGGCCCAGAATCGCGGTGCCATCGGAAATGACTGCAACCAGGTTGCCTTTGCCGGTGTATTTGTAGGCCAGTTCAGGATCGCGGGCGATTTCGCGTACTGGTTCGGCTACGCCGGGGCTGTAGGCCAGCGACAGGTCGCGGGCGGTAGCAGTGGCCTTGGTGAGCTCGACACTCAGCTTCCCTGGACGAGGATTGGCGTGATATTCGAGAGCGGCAGTTTTCAAATCAGACATGTGGGCATTCCGCTTTTTACTGTTGGACAGACGGACCGCCGAGGATACTCGTGTCGCAAAGTCCCCACAAGACTGACCAGTCACCCCTGTCAAGCGCCCTGCCCTACGACTTTGGGCCAAGAGCCACGGAATACAAGGGATAGACTGTTCACAATCTACAGAATAAATGTCTACAATTTTTATTGCGGTGCGACCTGCAACATCGCCGGATCGGTCAGCGGCAAAAGCCAGCGCGCCTGTCCGGGCTTCAGTCCGCCACGGCGCGAACGATCCACGACCCAGCCACGAGCCTCGATTTGCTTGCCTATGAGCCTTTCAAGCGATGCGCCATCGAACTGGCCCAACATATTGGGTGCAACCCGCAATACAACTGAATCCTGCAACTCGATCCAAACCCCGCCACGATTGCGCTGAACCTTGCTCACACGGCCACTGAGCACGGCGAAGCCGGACGCGTTGATCTGCTCCGCTTTCAGCACAGGTGACTGTCGCCACAGCCCGAGGCCGGCCTGACGAGCACTGCGTTCCGCCGCCTGCTGGCAGCCGACCAAATCGACGTTCGGCGCTACCGCGACCTGAAAACCGAGACCTTCAGCAAGCATCTGCGCTTCGAGGTTGGCGCCATCGACGCTGTAGACATGGGCCAGGGTGCGACCGTAATGGTCCTTGCCTTCTTTACCCGACAGCAAACCGACCCGCCCGTCGCTGGCGGCCACCAGGGCTTCCAGGCGTTTGCGCGCGGCCACGGCGAACGGCTCGTCGGAACGACCCTGCTTGCCCAGCTCCGGCGTGTTCAAACCGATCATGCGCACACTGCGCCCATCGCTCAGACGCAAGGTGTCGCCATCCACCACCCGCTGCACCACAACCGGCGTCAGCCCGCTCGGTGCCGGGCAGAAGGCCTGGGCAGCGGAAAGCCAAATCGCAGGCATAAAAAAGGCGCCCGCGAGGGACGCCTTTTTTATCAGCATGGAAAAACCGTAACGGCTTCCCAAGTTGATCGGCCTTAGGCCTTTTTCGCGCCGAAAGCACCGAAACGGTCTGCGAAACGCTGAACGCGGCCGCCAGTGTCCAGAGTCTTTTGCTTACCGGTGTAGAACGGGTGGCATTCGTTGCAAACGTCGATCGCCAGGGCTTTGCCGTAGGTCGAACGGGTTTCGAACTTGTTGCCGCAGCTGCAGGTAACAGCAACTGCTGGGTATTCTGGATGGATATCAGCTTTCATGGTGTCTTCCTCAGGCTAGCGTGCCGCCACCCAACACTATTGTTGAATACCGCACGTAATTAGGCCGCGGATTCTACCAGACAATGCCGATCACGCAAGCTGTCACTGAAACCGACCGTCTGCTAGGCTCCCGGCCTTCGTCATCGCTCCCCTATCGAGAAAACAATCGCGTGCCCAACGCCATTCTGCGCCTCGCCCTGCCTTCGCCCCTGCGCCGCCTGTTCGACTATCGCGCGCCGGCCGGAGTCCTGCGCGCCCAGTTACACCCGGGCATGCGTTTGCGGGTGCCGTTCGGCCGGCGGGAGATGATCGGGATTCTGGTGGAGATCACCGACCACAGCGAGGTCCCGACGGAAAAGCTCAAACCGGCGCTGGCGCTGCTCGATGCCGTACCGCCGCTGCCGCCCGCGCTGTTCAAGCTGTGCCTGTGGACGTCCCAGTATTACCAGCACAGCCTCGGCGACACGTTGAGCTGGGCGCTGCCGGTGTTGCTGCGTCAGGGTGAACTGGCCGAAGCCCGTCAGGAGCGGTTCTGGTCCGCCGCGCCCGGCGCCAGCCTTGATGACCCGCGCATCGCCCGCGCCCCGCGGCAGCGCGAAGCGCTGGCGACCCTGGCGCAACATCCCCACGGCGTCGCTCATCAGTTGCTGAGCAAACTGATGCTGAGCAAGGACAGCCTCGACCTGTTGCTGGCCAAGGATCTGGTGCAGGTAGACATCCGCAGGCACGCGCCCGGCGCTCGCCACGAACACTGGCTGGCACAACCGGAATTGCCGCTCAACCCGGAGCAGCGCGCCGCTTATGAAGCGATTCGCGCCGGGTTCGACAGTTATCATGCGTTCCTGCTGGCCGGCGTCACCGGCAGCGGCAAGACCGAAGTGTATTTGCAGCTGATCCGCGAAACCCTTGAGGCCGGCAAGCAAGCCCTGGTGCTGATCCCGGAGATCAACCTCGGCCCGCAAACCCTGGCGCGCTTCGAGCAGCGCTTCAATGCGCGCATCGCGCTGATCCATTCCGCCGTCAACGACCGCGAGCGTCTGGACGCCTGGCTGGCCGCGCGGGATGGCGAAGCCGACATTATTATCGGCACCCGTTCGGCGCTGTTCACGCCAATGAAGAACCCCGGCCTGATCATCATCGATGAAGAGCACGACGGCTCCTATAAACAGCAAGAAGGCCTGCGCTACCACGCCCGCGACCTGGCACTGGTTCGCGCCCGGCAGGAAAACATCCCGATTGTCCTCGGCTCCGCTACGCCTTCGCTGGAAAGCCTGCAAAACGCCTACACCGGTCGTTACGGCCTGCTGCGCCTGAATGAGCGCGCCGGTGGTGCCAAGCAACCGCGCTTCCTGCGCCTGGACGTAAAAAGTCGCCCACTGGACAGCGGCATTTCCGGACCGATGCAGCAAGCCATCGGTCAAACCCTCGCCGCCGGCCAGCAGGTGCTGGTGTTCCTCAACCGCCGAGGGTTCGCCCCGACGCTGCTCTGCCACGATTGCGGCTGGATGTCCGAATGCCAGCGCTGCGACGCGCGAATGACCGTGCACCAGCGCTCGGGCGAATTGCGTTGCCACCATTGTGGCTACGTCGAACGCGTGCCTCGGCATTGCCCAAAGTGCGGCAAGGTCGATTTGCGGCCCGTGGGCGCCGGCACCGAGCGTGCCGAGGAACGCTTGGGGATTCTATTTCCGGACGTCCCGGTGCTGCGGGTCGACCGCGACAGTACTTCACGCAAAGACGCGATGAATCAGTTGTTCGCGACCATCCAGAAAGGCCAGCCGTGCATTCTGGTCGGCACACAGATGCTTGCCAAAGGGCACCACTTTCCTCGGGTGACACTGGTGTCGATTCTCGATGCCGACGGCGGGTTGTTCTCCGGTGACTTCCGCGCCAGCGAGCGCATGGCGCAGTTGATCGTCCAGGTCGCCGGACGCGCGGGCCGCGCCGAAGAGCCGGGCAAAGTGATCATCCAGACGCACCTGGCGGACCACCCGCTGCTGGTGCAACTGACCGAGCAGGGCTATTTCGCCTTTGCCGAACAGGCATTGAGCGAACGCCGCTCCGCCGGGTTGCCGCCATTTGCGCATCTCGCGCTGCTGCGGGCCGAAGCGCACAAACCGGGACAGGCCGAAGGGTTCCTCGATGAAGCGTGCAGCGAGGCCGAACGACTGCTGGCCGAACAGCATCTGACCGGCATCGAGTTGCTGGGGCCGGTTCCGGCACCGATGGAGCGCCGGGCCGGGCGCTATCGCGCGCAGTTGTTGCTGCAAGCCACGGCCCGGGCGCCGCTGCATCGATTGTTGAGCAGTTGGTTGCTGGCCTTGGAGCAGATGCCGAGCGGGAGGGCGGTGCGTTGGTCGCTGGATGTGGACCCGGTCGATTTGTATTAAAAGATCAAGATCAAAAGATCGCAGCCTTCGGCAGCTCCTGCCCTGCGATCTTTGCCGCTTTTGTCACCACATATCCATAACCTGCCCGCTATAGTTGGCAAGCCCGTCTTCGCAACGGATAATGCCCAGTTTTTCCACCAGCGCATCGAAGCGCCGCCGCGCCTGCGGTCGAAAGAGAAGACCATGAAAGACACCATTCGCCAGCTGATCCAACAAGCCATCACCCAACTCGTCAACGAAGGTGTGTTGCCTGAAGGCCTGTCGCCGGCGATCCAGGTGGAAAACTCCCGTGACAAGACTCACGGCGACTTCGCCAGCAACATCGCTATGATGCTGGCCAAACCGACCGGCATGAAGCCCCGTGACCTGGCCGAGAAAATCATCGCCGCGCTGCCGGCTGACGAGAACGTCTCCAAAGCCGAAATCGCCGGCCCTGGCTTCCTGAACTTTTTCCAGAACACCCAAGCCCTGGCGACCCGCCTGGACGCGGCCCTGGCCGACGACCACATCGGCGTACGCAAGGCCGGCCCGGTGCAGCGCACCGTGGTTGACCTGTCGGCACCGAACCTGGCCAAAGAGATGCACGTCGGCCACTTGCGCTCGACCATCATCGGCGACGGCGTGGCCCGGGTGCTGGAATTCCTCGGCGACACCGTGATTCGTCAGAACCACGTCGGCGACTGGGGCACCCAGTTCGGCATGCTAATGGCTTATCTGCAGGAAAACCCGATCACCAGCGACGAGCTGTCGGACCTGGAAAACTTCTACCGCGCCGCCAAGCAGCGCTTCGACGAGTCCGAAGAGTTCGCCGACCGCGCCCGTGGCCTGGTGGTCAAGCTGCAAGCTGGCGACCCGGACTGCCTGGCCCTGTGGACCAAGTTCAAGGACATCTCGCTGTCCCACTGCCAGAAAATCTACGAACTGCTGAACGTCAAACTGACCATGGCCGACGTGATGGGTGAAAGCGCCTACAACGACGACCTGATCAACGTGGTCAACGACCTCAAGGCCAAAGGCATGCTGGTCGAGAGCAACGGTGCTCAATGCGTGTTCCTCGACGAATTCAAGACCGCCGATGGCGATCCGCTGCCGGTGATCATCGTCAAGGCCGACGGCGGCTACCTCTACGCCACCACCGACCTGGCGGCCGTGCGCTACCGCAGCGGCGTGCTGAAAGCCGATCGCGCGCTGTACTTCGTCGACCAGCGCCAGGCCCTGCACTTCCAGCAAGTGTTCCAGGTCGCGCGCCTGGCCGGCTTCGTGACCCATCCGATGGATATGGAACACATGGGCTTCGGCACCATGAACGGCGCCGACGGCCGTCCGTTCAAGACCCGTGACGGCGGCACCGTGAAGCTGATCGACCTGCTGACCGAAGCCCAGGAACGCGCCTACACGCTGGTGAAGGAGAAGAACCCGGAGTTGGCCGAAGACGAGCTGCGCAACATCGCCAAGGTCGTGGGCATTGGCGCGGTGAAGTACGCCGACCTGTCCAAGCACCGCACCAGCGACTACAGCTTCAACTTCGACCTGATGCTGAACTTCGAAGGCAACACCGCACCGTACCTGCTGTACGCCTACACCCGAGTGGCCGGCGTATTCCGCAAGCTTGGCAAGGACTTCAGCGAAGTCGAAGGGCAAATCGTCCTCGAAGCGCCGCACGAACATGAGCTGGCGGCGAAACTGGCGCAGTTCGGCGAAATCCTGAATAACGTGTCCGACAAAGGCACGCCGCACATTCTCTGCACCTACCTGTACGATGTTGCTGGCCTGTTCTCCAGCTTCTACGAGAACTGCCCGATCCTCAGCGCCGACACCCCGGCGCAAATGCAGAGCCGTCTGCGCCTTGCCGCACTGACCGGCCGCACTCTCAAGCAAGGCCTGGAACTCTTGGGTCTGGAAACTCTGGAGCGTATGTAAGTTGGCTGCCAAGAAAAAACCTGCACCCAAGCGTGGCGCCAGCCGTTACCAAGCTCCTGCAAAGCAACCGATCCCGGGCTGGCTGTGGATGGCCATCGGCCTGACGGTCGGCGCGTTCATTGTGTTCCTGATGAAGCTGGAGCCGGGCAAGGGCAGTGACAGCGTCAAGCGCGAGAAGGTCGAGCAGCAACAGAAAGCCACCAAGATCGCCGAGGCCAACAAGACCCCGCCGAGCCCGACGCAACCGGTGAAGCCGAAGTACGACTTCTACACCTTGCTGCCGGAATCGGAAGTGATCGTGCCGCCGGATGCGGTGCCGGAGAAAACCCTGCCGACACCACAAGTGCCGGCCGTACCGACCACGCCAGTGACGCCTGCGGAAGCGGCGAAGATCGACACTGCCCGGGCTCAAGCGGCATTGGCCGGCATCACTCCGCCACCAGCGCCACCGGTGGCTAAAGCCGCGCCGGTGACCAAGTTCTTCCTGCAGGCCGGTTCGTTCCGCAAACAAGCCGATGCCGACAAGGTTCGGGCGCAGATCATCCTGCTGGGTCAGGCCGTGGCGGTTGAATCCGGCACGGTGAAGGACGAGACCTGGTACCGGGTACTGGTCGGCCCGTTCAGCAACCGCGAACAACTGACCACCGCCCAGAAGCAACTGGCGGGCAGCGGCTTCAGTAACCTGTTGTTACAACAACGCCAGAGCCGCTGATCCCACTTTACAGCCAGAAGCAATCTGCTTTTGTGGCGAGGGAGCTTGCTCCCGCTGGAGTGCGAAGCACTCCCAATCCGGCCATCGCGGTATGCCAGACAAACCGCGATGCCCGGATTTACGACTGCTTCGCAGCCGAACGGGACGGTGCGGCGATCCGACAAGCTCCCTCGCCACAGGGATTCACTTGCACCCGCCTTCGCAAATGACACACCGCTCGTCCCCCGCCGCGCCCTACAGTTGAAAAACGCTCCACCACCCCCATATGAGTTGGCATAAGGCATTTTCGCCCCGCTGCGTGGAGACTCCCCCTTGACCACCATCGTTTCAGTTCGCCGCCACGGCAAAGTCGTCATGGGCGGCGACGGCCAGGTTTCGCTCGGCAATACCGTGATGAAAGGCAACGCGAAGAAAGTTCGCCGCCTGTACCACGGTCAGGTTATCGCCGGTTTTGCCGGGGCTACCGCTGACGCCTTCACCCTCTTCGAACGTTTCGAAGGCCAACTCGAAAAACATCAGGGCCACCTGGTTCGCGCTGCTGTCGAGCTCGCCAAAGAATGGCGCACCGACCGCTCCCTCAGCCGCCTCGAAGCCATGCTCGCGGTCGCCAACAAGGATGCCTCCCTGATCATCACCGGCAACGGTGACGTGGTTGAGCCTGAAGAAGGCCTGATCGCCATGGGTTCCGGCGGCGGCTACGCCCAGGCTGCGGCCAGCGCACTGTTGAAAAAGACCGACCTGTCGGCCCGGGAAATCGTCGAAACCGCTTTGGGCATCGCTGGCGACATCTGCGTGTTCACCAACCACAACATCACCATCGAGGAGCAGGATCTCGCTGAGTAAGCCTGTGTTGGCCTAGCGCCACGGCTCACTTTTGCTTGAGGACCGCCAATTACTATGCCCATGACCCCCCGTGAAATCGTCCACGAACTCAATCGCCATATCATCGGCCAGGACGATGCCAAACGCGCCGTCGCCATTGCCTTGCGCAACCGCTGGCGCCGGATGCAGCTGCCAGAAGAGCTGCGCGTCGAAGTCACCCCCAAGAACATCCTGATGATCGGCCCGACCGGCGTCGGTAAAACCGAGATCGCCCGTCGCCTGGCCAAACTCGCCAACGCGCCGTTCATCAAAGTCGAAGCAACAAAATTCACCGAAGTGGGCTATGTCGGCCGTGACGTCGAATCGATCATTCGTGATCTGGCCGACGCGGCGATCAAGCTGCTGCGCGAACAGGAAATGACCAAGGTTCGCCACCGCGCCGAAGACGCTGCCGAAGAGCGCATCCTCGACGCGTTGCTGCCTCCGGCACGCATGGGCTTCAGCAACGAAGACGCCGCCCCGGCCCAGGACTCCAACACCCGCCAGCTGTTCCGCAAACGCCTGCGTGAAGGTCAGCTGGACGACAAGGAGATCGAAATCGAAGTCGCCGAAATCACCGGCGTCGATATCTCCGCGCCACCGGGCATGGAAGAAATGACCAACCAGTTGCAGAGCCTGTTCGCCAACATGGGCAAGGGCAAGCGCAAGAGCCGCAAGCTCAAGGTCAAGGAGGCGCTGAAACTGGTTCGCGACGAAGAAGCCGGTCGCCTGGTCAACGAAGAAGAGTTGAAGGCCAAGGCGCTGGAAGCTGTCGAACAGCACGGCATCGTGTTCATCGACGAAATCGACAAGGTCGCCAAGCGCGGCAATACCGGTGGCGTCGACGTATCCCGTGAAGGCGTACAGCGCGACTTGCTGCCGCTGATCGAAGGCTGCACCGTCAACACCAAACTGGGTATGGTCAAGACCGACCACATCCTGTTCATCGCCTCCGGTGCGTTCCACCTGAGCAAGCCGAGCGATCTGGTGCCAGAACTGCAAGGTCGCCTGCCGATTCGCGTCGAACTCAAGGCCCTGAGCCCGGAAGATTTCGAACGCATTCTTAGCGAACCGCATGCCTCGCTCACCGAGCAGTATTGCGCGCTACTGAAAACCGAAGGGCTGCTCATCGAGTTCCAGCCGGACGGCATCAAGCGTATTGCCGAGATTGCCTGGCAGGTCAACGAGAAGACCGAGAACATCGGCGCCCGTCGCCTGCACACCTTGCTGGAGCGTCTGCTTGAAGAGGTGTCGTTCAGCGCCGGCGATCTGGCCAGCACCCATGACGAAAAGGCGATCCTGATCGATGCCGATTACGTCAACAGCCACTTGGGCGAATTGGCGCAGAACGAAGACCTGTCCCGTTATATCCTGTAGGTCTCATTCTGTGTGAGCGGGCTTCTGTGGCGAGGGAGCTTGCTCCCGCTGGGTCGCGAAGCGGCCCCAAAGTCGGTGAATGCGGTTTATCTACAAGACCTCATTCGCCGGATTTACGACTGCTACGCAGCCGAGCGGGAGCAAGCTCCCTCGCCACAGGTCACCCGCCGACACAGGGCCTTCATACAAACGGAAGATCGGCCCCATGACGACCCAACTCCCCACCGACATCAAACTGCACAAAGCCTCGAAAACCCTGACGCTCAAATACGCGTCCGGCGAGGAGTATCACCTGCCCGCAGAATTCCTTCGCGTGCACTCTCCTTCCGCCGAGGTCCAGGGCCACGGCAAACCTATCCTGCAATTTGGCAAGATCGGCGTAGGCCTGAGCAAGGTCGAACCAGCCGGTCAGTACGCACTGAAATTGACCTTCGACGACGGCCACGACAGCGGCCTGTTCACTTGGGAATATCTGTACCAGCTGGCGGTGCGCCAAGAGGATCTGTGGAACGATTATCTTGCCGAACTCAAAGCGGCTGGAAAGACCCGTGATCCGAACGAGTCGGTCGTCAAGCTGATGCTCTAGGTCAGGCCTCTAGGTATTTAGAGGGCATTTTCTAATTCCATCTGTTTGAATGCTTGGCTGCCGGGTCAACGATTGGCCCGCTTGCGAAAAAAATTAAACTCGGGTAACCAATGGAGCTGGCAAGTTCCGTGCAGTGCTCTCTGAACTGAAAAGCAGCTATGCAATCAACGGTCACCCGAGCAGTAGTACCTGGCGCATTGTGTGACTACACAGCTGGGCTCAGGTACTCGCCTCAGGACAATGGAGCGTCGTAGATGAGTAACAAGCAAAACGATGACCTGAAATTCCAGGCTTCAGAAAATACCTTGGGACTGAATCCTGTTGTTGGGCTGCGTAGAAAGGATCTACTGGGTTCCGCTCGAATGGTGCTGACCCAGGCCATCAGACAACCCATCCACAGTGCCAGGCACGTCGCCCATTTCGGCATCGAACTCAAGAACGTGCTGTTCGGAAAATCCGAGCTTCAACCGCAAAGCGACGACCGCCGTTTCCTCGACCCGGCCTGGAGTCAAAACCCTCTCTACAAACGTTATTTGCAAACTTATCTGGCGTGGCGCAAGGAGCTCCACACCTGGATCGATAAGAGCAATCTCTCGCCCAAGGACGTCGCTCGCGGGCATTTCGTGATCAACCTCATGACCGAAGCCATGGCCCCGACCAACACGGCGGCCAACCCGGCGGCGGTCAAACGCTTCTTCGAAACCGGCGGCAAAAGCCTGCTCGACGGCCTCTCCCATCTGGCCAAGGATCTGATCCACAATGGCGGCATGCCGAGCCAGGTCAACATGGGCGCGTTCGAAGTCGGCAAGAGCCTGGGCGTGACCGAAGGCGCAGTGGTCTTTCGCAACGACGTGCTGGAATTGATCCAGTACAAGCCGATCACCGAGCAGGTGCATGAACGCCCACTGCTGGTGGTGCCGCCGCAAATCAACAAGTTCTATGTTTTCGACCTGAGCCCGGACAAGAGCCTGGCGCGCTTCTGCCTGCGCAACAACGTGCAGACGTTCATCGTCAGCTGGCGCAACCCGACCAAGGAACAACGCGAGTGGGGTCTGTCGACCTACATCGAAGCGCTCAAGGAAGCGGTCGATGTAGTCACCGCGATCACCGGCAGCAAAGACGTGAACATGCTCGGTGCCTGCTCCGGCGGCATTACCTGCACCGCCCTGCTGGGTCATTACGCAGCGATCGGCGAAAAGAAAGTAAACGCCCTGACACTGCTGGTCAGCGTGCTCGACACCACCCTCGACAGCGACGTGGCCCTGTTCGTCGACGAGCAGACCCTCGAAGCCGCCAAGCGCCATTCCTACCAGGCCGGTGTGCTGGAAGGCCGCGACATGGCGAAAGTCTTCGCCTGGATGCGCCCCAACGACTTGATCTGGAACTACTGGGTCAACAACTACCTGTTGGGCAACGAGCCACCGGTGTTCGACATTCTGTTCTGGAACAACGACACCACTCGCCTGCCGGCCGCTTTCCACGGCGACCTGATCGAGATGTTCAAAAACAATCCACTGGTCCGCCCTGACGCACTGGAAGTGTGCGGCACGCCGATTGACCTGAAACAGGTCACTGCCGACATCTTTTCCCTGGCCGGCACCAACGATCACATCACCCCGTGGAAGTCCTGCTACAAGTCGGCACAGCTGTTCGGCGGCAAGGTCGAATTCGTGCTGTCCAGCAGCGGACATATCCAGAGCATTCTGAACCCGCCCGGCAATCCGAAAGCACGCTACATGACCAGCACCGACATGCCGGTCAAAGCCGAAGACTGGATGGAAAACTCCACCAAGCACACCGACTCCTGGTGGCTGCATTGGCAGGCGTGGCAGGCCGAACGCTCAGGCAAACTGAAAAAGTCCCCCGCCAACCTTGGCAACAAGGCCTATCCCGCGGGTGAAGCGTCGCCAGGCACGTATGTGCACGAACGTTGAGCTTCAAACAACTCGCAGTCCGCGGCACTGGGAGGTGCCGCGATTGTCATTAATCAGCCTCGAGGCCAGCCTCGAACATTCTGCGACGGCCCGGGATGGCCCGAGCAGCGTTTAAAACCTACAGGGCTTCGTGCATGCCGCAACCGTTCGTATTTCGTACCGTCAACCTGGATGGGCAGACCCTCCGCACCGCGGTACGCCCCGGCAAGCCTCACTTGACGCCCTTGCTGGTTTTCAATGGCATCGGTGCCAACCTGGAGCTGATATTTCCGTTCGTCCAGGCGCTGGATCCGGACCTGGAAGTCATCGCCTTCGACGTCCCCGGTGTCGGCGGCTCATCGACGCCCAGCCGGCCGTATCGCTTTTCGGGCCTGGCGAAACTGACGGCGCGAATGCTCGATTATCTCGATTACGGGCAGGTCAATGTGATCGGCGTGTCATGGGGTGGCGCCCTGGCGCAGCAATTTGCCTATGACTATCCCGAGCGCTGCAAGAAGCTGGTGCTGGCAGCCACGGCGGCCGGCACAGTGATGGTGCCGGGCAAACCGAAAGTGCTGTGGATGATGGCCAGCCCACGACGCTA
This sequence comes from Pseudomonas sp. B21-019, assembly GCF_024749225.1. Classification (NCBI taxonomy): domain Bacteria; kingdom Pseudomonadati; phylum Pseudomonadota; class Gammaproteobacteria; order Pseudomonadales; family Pseudomonadaceae; genus Pseudomonas; species Pseudomonas sp. B21-019. Next base: position 415,836 of record NZ_CP087193.1, on the reverse strand, counting down.
CATCCAGCCGTCCCATGTGATTCGCATCGCGCCGATGATCTATGGCGGCTCGTTCCGTCGCGATCCGACCCTGGCGGCCAGTCACGCCGCGCGGGTTCGCTCGGCAGGCAAACTGGGCTACTACTGGCAGCTGTTCGCCGGGTTCGGCTGGACCAGCATTCACTGGCTGCACAAGATCCATCAACCGACCCTGGTGCTGGCCGGCGACGATGACCCTCTGATCCCGCTGATCAATATGCGCATGCTGGCCTGGCGAATTCCCAATGCCCAATTGCACATCATCGACGACGGGCATCTGTTCTTGATTACCCGGGCCGAAGCGGTGGCACCGATCATCATGAAGTTTCTCGAAGAGGAACGTCAGCGCGCAGTGATGCATCCGCATCCGGCGCCATCGGGCAGTTGACCTGCCCCGGATTTGGTTCAGGAAAAGAGCGTCGACAGGACGTCGTACCGCGCAACAATCCGCAACAACGTCTATGGTGATTTGTTCGGTGAGTTTGTTTTTGGCCTGATGACGAAGGAGTGTTGACTCATGCGCGACAAACCAGCGAAGGGCTCTTTGCCCACTCCCGCTGCATTCATCAACGCACAGAGTGCGGTTACCGGTCTGCGCGGCCGGGACTTGCTTTCAACCTTGCGCAGCCTGGCCACCCATGGCCTGCGCAACCCGGTGTACACGGCCCGGCATGCCTTGAAGCTGGGCGGCCAGCTTGGCCGCGTGCTGTTGGGTGAGACCCTGCACCCGATCAATCCGCAAGACAATCGCTTTGCCGACCCGGCGTGGAGCCTCAACCCTTTTTATCGCCGCAGTTTGCAGGCCTACCTGAGTTGGCAGAAGGAGGTCAAAAACTGGATCGACGAGAGCAACCTGAGCCAGGACGATCGCGCCCGCGCCCACTTTGCGTTTGCCTTGATCAACGACGCCGTGGCGCCGTCCAACACCCTGCTCAATCCGCTGGCGGTCAAGGAGATCTTCAACTCTGGCGGTCACAGCCTGGTGCGGGGTATCGGCCATTTGCTTGACGATCTGCTGCACAACGACGGCTTGCCCAGACAGGTCACCAAACAAGCATTCGAGGTAGGCAAGACAGTCGCCACCACCACCGGCTCCGTTGTGTTTCGCAATGAGCTGCTGGAACTGATCCAGTACAAGCCGATGAGCGAAAAACAGTATTCCAAGCCGTTGCTGATCGTGCCGCCACAGATCAACAAGTTCTACATTTTCGACTTGAGCCCCAGTAACAGCTTCGTCCAGTTCGCCCTTAAAAACGGCTTGCAGACCTTCGTGATCAGCTGGCGCAATCCTGATGTGCGTCACCGCGAATGGGGGCTGTCGTCTTACGTCGAAGCCACCGAAGAAGCGATGAATGTGTGCCGGGCGATTACCGGTTCCCGCGATGTCAACCTGATGGGTGCCTGCGCCGGCGGGCTGACCATCGCCGCGCTGCAAGGGCACTTGCAGGCCAAGCGGCAGCTGCGGCGGGTGTCCAGCGCGACCTATCTGGTGAGCCTGCTCGACAGTCAGATAGAAAGCCCGGCCACCCTCTTCGTCGACGAACAAACGCTGGAAGCGGCCAAGCGCCGCTCATATCAGAAGGGCGTTCTGGAAGGTCGCGACATGGCCAGGGTTTTTGCCTGGATGCGCCCCAACGATTTGATCTGGAATTACTTCGTCAATAACTACCTGCTGGGCAAGGAGCCACCGGCGTTCGACATCCTCTACTGGAACAATGACAACACGCGCCTGCCGGCAGCGTTTCATGGCGACCTGCTGGACTTCTTCAAGCACAACCCGCTGAGTCATCCGGGCGGGCTGGAAGTGTGCGGCACTCCGATCGACCTGCAGAAAGTCACCGTCGACAGTTTCAGCGTGGCCGGCATGAACGATCACATCACCCCGTGGGATGCGGTGTATCGCTCGACCTTGCTGCTGGGTGGCGAGCGGCGCTTCGTGCTGTCGAGCAGCGGTCATGTGCAGAGCATTCTCAACCCGCCGCACAACTCGAAAGCCAACTACGTCGAGAACCCGAAACTGAGCAGCGACCCACGGGCCTGGTATTACGACGCCAAACGCGTCGACGGCAGTTGGTGGACACAATGGCTGAGCTGGATTCAGGAACGCTCCGGCACTCAACACGAAACCCTGATGACCCTTGGCAACCAGAACTATCCACCGATGGAGGCGGCACCCGGTACTTACGTGCGCGTGCGCTGACGTTCAATGATCCACGGCCGCCAATGGCCGTGGCCTGACTCGACCATTAAGAAGACTGGATGAAAACCCGCGACCGGATTCTCGAATGTGCCCTGCAGTTGTTCAATCAGAAGGGCGAACCGAACGTGTCCACCATGGAGGTGGCCAACGAAATGGGCATCAGCCCCGGCAACCTCTACTACCACTTCCACGGCAAGGAGCCGCTGATCCTGGGGCTGTTCGAACGCTTCCAGACCGAACTGACGCCCTTGCTCGATCCACCGTCCGATGTGGAATTGGCACCCGAAGATTACTGGCTGTTCCTGCACCTGATCGTCGAACGCCTGGCCCAATACCGGTTTCTGTTCCAGGACTTGTCGAACCTTGCCGGCCGCCTACCGAAACTGGCCAAGGGGATACGCAACTTGCTCAATGCGTTGAAGCGCACACTGGCTTCATTGCTGGCGCAGTTGAAGGCTCAGGGGCAGTTGGTCAGCGACACCCAGGCGCTGGGGCAACTGGTGGAACAAATCACCATGACATTGCTGTTCTCGCTGGACTATCAGCGGATTCTCGACCGTGAAGGTGAAGTACGACTGGTGGTGTATCAGATCATGATGCTGGTGGCCCCGCACTTGTTGCCGCCGGTCAAAGTCGCGACCGAGCGGTTGGCGTTGCAGTACCTCGAAGAGCATTAAGATCAAAAGATCGCAGCCTTCGGCAGCTCCTACACGGAGTTGTGTTCAGCCGCGATATGGTGGCGAACATCGAATCTGTAGGAGCTGCCGCAGGCTGCGATCTTTTTTCGACAAACTACCCAAATCTTGAATTTTCAAAACAAAAACGCCCGACCTTTACAGGCCGGGCGTTTTTTTGCGTCCTGGAAATCAGGACTGACTGGTTGGCGCCGATGGAGTCGGTGCGATAGTCGGGGTTACAGCAGGGGTCGGTGCAGCGGCGGAGTTCGCCGGACTGACCGGGGTTGCCGGTTTGGCGGCAGCCACTGCTGGTTTCGGAGCGGCCGCTTTCGGGGCGGCTGGTTTCTTCACTGCTGGCTTCTTCGCCGCAGCGGGTTTGGCCGCTGCGGTTTTAGCTGCAGGTTTGGCCGCTGGTTTAGCGGCTGGTTTTGCAGCAGCTTTTGCAGCGGGTTTAGCGGCCGCTTTGGCTGCAGGTTTCGCAGCAGCAGTTTTGGCTGCCGGCTTGGCGGCAGGTTTCGCTGCGGCCTTGGCCAATGGTTTGGCAGCGCTTTTGGCTGCCGGTTTGGCCGCTGCGGTTTTCGCCGCAACAGGCGCAACCTTGGCACCGGTGAGTTTTTCGATTTGCTTGGTCAGGGTATCGACCTTGCTGTGCAGTGCCTTGACCTCATTGCGGCTCGGTACACCCAGGCGCGAAATGGCGCTGTTCAGGCGCTTGTCGAAAGCCCCTTCCAGCTCATCCCACTTGCCCAGTGCGCGATCTTTCACGCCGCTGATGCGCGACTTGGCCGACGAAGCGGAGTCCTTGGCAGCATCGACAGTCTTGCCGACAGCGCTCTTGGTGAGCTTCTCGGCTTTCTCGCCGTCCTTAACCAATGCATCGAAGAGTTTGCTGCCGTCAGTATCAATCTTCGAGTACACGCCTAAACCAGCCAGCCAGATCTTGCGGGAGTAGTCTTCGACCTTCCCGATCCACGAGCTGCCTTCTTTTTCAGTATTCTTTTTGCCAGCCATCCCGTTCTCCTTAAGATTTACGCGCGACACGTTCGAGCAATGCTGTCAGCTCATCGAGCTTAGCAGAGAGTGTCTCCACGTCATGTTTAGACGGAATGCCGATACGATTCAAGGCACTTGCGATACGCGTATCGAAAGCCTTCTCGACTTTGTCGAGTTGAAGTTCGACTTTGCCTTTGAAAGTACTCACTTCACTCTTGGCTTCATCGATCTCGGCATTAGCCGCTTCAAGTTTCTCAGCAACTACTTTTTTGCCTTTCTTTTCAACAGCTTGACCAGCCTTGATCAACTCTTGAACGTACTCGCTACCCTCTTGACCGACCTTGGTGTAGGCACCCAGGCCCGCCAGCCAGATCTTGCGGGCATACGATTTGACGTCGTTCAGAGTGTTGGTCTCAACGTCGACTTTTTTCTTCAAAATAACTTTGGCCATGGTCCACCTCACGCGCAGAAGGGTTGAGGAACTGCCCGCGAAAGTGTCGGGCTCAGGCACAAAGTAGGGAGAAAAATTAGAAACGGCACCCTAACAAATGACACAAATCGGTGGTGCCTCCGGGAAAAGATCTCAGTCTTCGGCAGCGCCTGCAGATGTACACATTTCAATGCAGGCGCTGTCGAAGGCTGCGATCTTTGGGGAATCACGCGAGGGCTTTGTCGAGGGCCCTTTCGATTTCCGATTTGATGGTGCCGCTCATGGCGGACATCAACAGCCCCAATTCGACATCGACCCTGATCGAGTCCTCGCCCACATGTACCGCGCCTTTCACACCGGAGCGCTTGAGGTTCAGGGTGTCACCGGACCACTGCGGCTCCAGGCCATATTGATCGGACAGTTTCTGCGCCAACTTGTCGGCCTTCTCGCGGGCCGCTTCCTTACCCAGGCCATGGGCACGCTCAACACTAATATGGGCCATCGAATGACTCCTGCTTTATGGACACTTCCTGAAGCATCTTGACCGTTACTGCGTCAAAACGTCCCGGTTTCTCTATATCTTACCTTCAGCCTTGCCAAGACAAAGCAGGCCACCGGGATTAGAATGTCCCGCATTCTATTTTGGTGACAGCGATATGACTGATCAGCGCAAAGGCAGCGATGCCGAACCCACCACTCACTTCGGCTTCAAAAACGTTCCGGAAAGCCAGAAAGCGGAAAAAGTCGCTGAGGTTTTCCACTCGGTAGCCGCCAAGTACGACTTGATGAACGACCTCCTGTCGGGCGGCATGCACCGTCTATGGAAGCGTTTCGCGATCGAACTGTCGGGCGTGCGTGCCGGTAACCGCGTGCTGGACATCGCCGGCGGCACTGGCGACCTGACCAAAAAGTTTTCGCATCTTGTGGGACCGACTGGTCAGGTAGTGTTGGCCGACATCAACGAATCCATGCTCAAGGTCGGTCGTGACCGCCTGCTGGATCTGGGTGTGTCCGGCAACGTCGAATTCGTCCAGGCCGACGCTGAAAAGCTGCCGTTCCCGGACAACCACTTCGACTGCGTGACCATCGCTTTCGGCCTGCGCAACGTGACGCATAAAGAAGACGCCCTGCGCTCGATGCTGCGCGTGCTCAAGCCCGGCGGTCGCCTGCTGGTGCTGGAGTTTTCCAAACCCACCAACGCACTGATGTCCAAAGCCTACGATGCCTATTCGTTCGCCTTCATGCCGTTGATGGGCAAGCTGATCACCAATGATTCGGAAAGCTATCGCTACCTGGCCGAATCGATCCGCATGCACCCGAATCAGGAAACCCTGAAGTCGATGATGGTCGAGGCCGGTTTCGACCGCGTGACCTACCACAACATGACCGCAGGCATCGTCGCCCTGCACCGTGGCATCAAACCCTGATGTTGCTGGCCGGCCTGCTCGCCAGCGTTGAACTCGGTCTGAACCGGGTGCTGCGTCTCGACAGCACGGCGCTGCCGCGGCTGGCGCATTTGAGTGGCAAGGTGATTGCCGTCGACTGCCGCAGCCCGGCGTTGCAATTGTTCATCCTGCCCAGCGATGAAGGTCTGATGCTGGCGTCCCACTGGGAAACCGGTGCCGACTGCACGTTGCGCGCACCCGCCTCAAGCCTGCTGAAACTGGCGACGAGCAAAGACAAGACTTCCGTGCTGCATGGCCCGGAAGTCGAGCTCGACGGCGACAGCGGCGTGCTGCTGGAACTGGCGACGGTCCTGCAGGACCTGGAGCTGGACTGGGAGTACGAACTCTCGCGCTGGCTGGGACCTGTGGCCACGCAACTGGTCGGCGGTCACCTGCGCAGTCGCGCACGCTGGTATCAGCAAGGGTTCGCCAGCCTCAACCAGAACCTGGGCGAGTACCTGGCCGAAGAATCGCGCACCCTCGTCGGTCAGCGCGAAGCCGAAGCCCGTTTCAGTGAACTGGACCAGATCAAGCTCGATCTGGAACGTCTCGAGGCGCGTTTCGAGCGCCTTTCCCGATCCCTCGACCCAAGCGATAACGCATGAAGCTGCTTGCCGTCCGCCGTTTGTTGCGCATCCAGCGCGTCGTGATCCGCTACCGCCTCGATGACCTGCTGTTCGCCCTGCCATTGCCCTGGTTTCTGCTGGCGCTGCGCTATGCCTTGCCGTGGCGCTGGTTCCCGCGCAAGCCCCTGGACCTGAGCCGTGGCGCACGATTGCGCCTGGCGCTGCAGGACCTTGGGCCGATTTTCATCAAGTTCGGCCAGATCCTTTCGACGCGCCGCGACTTGCTGCCCGAAGACATCGCCGATGAACTGATGATGTTGCAGGACCGGGTACCGCCGTTCGACTCGCAAGTGTCGGTCCGGTTGATCGAAGAGCAGCTCGGCAAGAAGATCAATGAAGTCTTCTCGCGTTTCGACGTCGAACCGCTGGCCTCGGCTTCGGTGGCGCAGGTACATGCCGCGCAGCTGAAAACCGGTGAAGAAGTAGTGGTCAAGGTGATCCGCCCGGGCCTCAAGCCGGTGATTGCCCAGGACCTGGCATGGCTGTTCATTCTTGCCCGCGCCGCGGAAAAACTCTCGGCCGATGCCCGCCTGCTGCACCCGGTGGACGTGGTCAGCGACTACGAAAAAACCATCTACGACGAACTCGACCTGCTGCGCGAGGCGGCCAACGCCAGCCAGTTGAAGCGCAACTTCGACGGTTCGCCGCTGCTCTATGTGCCGCAAGTCTATTGGGACTGGTGCCGGCCGAAAGTGCTGGTGATGGAGCGCATCTACGGGATTCAGGTCACCGACCTCGCGACCCTGGCCGACCAGCGCACCGACATGAAAATGCTCGCCGAGCGTGGTGTGGAGATCTTCTTCACCCAGGTGTTCCGCGACAGCTTCTTCCACGCAGACATGCACCCCGGCAACATTTTCGTCAGCACCGTGCAGCCCTGGAGCCCGCAGTACATCGCCATCGACTGCGGCATCGTCGGCAGCCTGACCCCGGAAGACCAGGACTATCTGGCGCGCAACCTGTTCGCGTTCTTCAAGCGTGACTACCGGCGTGTCGCGCAATTACACATCGACTCGGGCTGGGTACCGGCAGAAACCAAACTCAACGAATTCGAAGCGGCGATCCGCACGGTGTGCGAACCAATCTTCGAAAAACCTTTAAAAGATATTTCCTTTGGTCAGGTGCTGATGCGCCTGTTCCAGACCGCTCGACGCTTCAACATGGAAGTGCAGCCGCAGTTGGTCTTGCTGCAAAAAACCCTGTTGAACATCGAAGGCCTGGGTCGCCAGTTGTACCCGGACCTCGATCTGTGGAACACCGCCCAGCCGTTCCTCGAACGCTGGATGCGCGAGCGCGTCAGCCCCAAAGCCTTGCTGGGCAACGTGCAGAGCCAGTTCGAGCAGCTCCCGCACCTGGCCAACATGGCCCGCGACCTGCTCGAGCGCATGTCCCAACCCCACGCCAACGACCCGCCGCCGCCGTGGCACCGGCGCAAGGACGACGTGTTCCTGCGCCTGCTCGGTACCGCTCATCTGGCGGGTGGCACGATACTCGCCGCCGGTGGCCCGTTACACGAACTGGGGCATTGGCCCGCCGGAATCATGGTGGCGATCGGCTTGTATCTGGTCGTTCGCCGATAGCCAGTTGGATCATCGGCTGGCACACTGTTTGAACGCTGAATTTGAACATTGGCCTCAACTATTGAAGTAGAGCCCGCTGTCGGAGTCGAAGATGAAAAACTGGCTGGACGAGATCAAGTGGGACGCCGATGGCCTGGTGCCCGCGATTGCCCAGGATCACAAGACCGGACGCGTCCTGATGATGGCCTGGATGAACCGCGAAGCTCTGCAATTGACCGCCGCCGAGAACCGTGCCATTTACTGGTCACGTTCCCGTGGCAAGCTGTGGCGCAAGGGCGAAGAGTCCGGCCACGTGCAAACCCTGCATGAGATGCGCCTGGACTGTGACGCTGACGTGATCATCCTGATGGTCGAGCAGATCGGCGACATCGCCTGCCATACCGGCCGTCAGAGCTGCTTCTACCGCGTCTTCGAGAACGGCGACTGGAAAACCGTCGACCCGGTTCTCAAAGACCCGCACGCCATTTACTCCGCAGGACATACTCATGAGTGACACCCTGACCCGTCTGGCCCAGGTGCTGGAAGAGCGCAAAGGCGCCGCCGCCGACAGCTCGTACGTCGCCAGCCTGTACCACAAGGGCTTGAACAAGATTCTGGAAAAAGTCGGCGAAGAGTCGGTCGAAACCATTATCGCCGCCAAGGATGCCGCCATCAGCGGTGACTGCAGCGATGTGATCTACGAGACCGCCGACCTGTGGTTCCACAGCATGGTCATGCTCGCCCAGTTGGGGCAACATCCACAGGCTGTGCTCGATGAACTGGACCGTCGCTTCGGTCTGTCCGGACACGCCGAGAAAGCCTCGCGTCCGTCCGCCTGAATAATTATTAGAGAGGAACGCAACATGGGCATTTTTGACTGGAAACACTGGATCGTCATCCTGGTTGTCGTGGTGCTGGTGTTCGGCACCAAGAAACTGAAAAACCTCGGCACTGACGTGGGCGAGTCGATCAAGGGCTTTCGCAAGGCCATGAACGACGAAGAGAAACCGGCCGACCCGACTGCGACTCCGGCCCAACCGGTTCCGCCGACCCAGCCACAGGCCACAACGCCTGTGAACCCGCCGCACACCATCGACGTGCAGGCGCAAAAAGTCGAAGAGCCGATCCGCAAAGACTCGTGAGCACTGACTAATGTTTGGTATCAGCTTCTCTGAACTGCTGCTCGTCGGCCTCGTCGCCCTGCTGGTGCTGGGCCCCGAGCGCCTGCCGGGTGCTGCGCGCACCGCTGGCCTGTGGGTCGGGCGGCTGAAGCGCAGCTTCAACGCGATCAAACAGGAAGTTGAACGTGAAATCGGTGCCGACGAGATTCGCCGGCAACTGCACAACGAGCACATTCTGTCCCTGGAGCAGGAGGCGCGGAAGATTTTCACGCCGACTCAGCAGGAGCCAACACCGGTGGAACCTGTAGCCACGCCGACGATTCATGCGCCGGCGGCCGAGACTACGCCGACTGAAACGGTGAAAACCGTTGAAACAGCACCGGTTATTGCTCCAGTAGAACCTGTTGCTCCTGCCGCCGCGCCGACAACGCCGGCGCCTCACGACACCACTTTGCCGCCGCGAGCCCCATGAGCGATCTCCCCGAAAACGACCAGCACATGCCACTGGTCTCGCACCTCACCGAGTTGCGCACCCGTCTGCTGCGCTGTGTAGCGGCGATCTTCATTATCTTCGCCGGGTTGTTCGCCTTCACCCAGCAGATTTACACCTTCGTCTCCACGCCTCTGCGCCAGTACCTGCCGGCCGGCGCGACGATGATCGCCACCGACGTGTCGTCGCCGTTCCTGACGCCGCTGAAGCTGACCATGATGGTCTCGCTGTTCCTGGCAATCCCGGTGATCCTGCATCAGATCTGGGGTTTCATCGCGCCAGGCCTGTACAAGCATGAGAAGCGCATCGCCGTGCCGTTGCTGGTCTCCAGCATCCTGCTGTTCTACACCGGCATGGCCTTCGCCTATTTCCTGGTGTTCCCGCTGATCTTCAAGTTCTTCGCCGCCGCCACCCCGGCCGGCGTGGAAATGATGACCGACATCACCAGCTACCTCGATTTCGTCATGACGCTGTTCTTCGCCTTCGGTGTGGCGTTCGAGATCCCGGTGGCCGTGGTGCTGCTGGTGTGGATCGGCGTGGTCAACGTCGCCTACCTGAAGAAAATCCGCCCGTACGTGGTCATCGGCTGCTTCGTGGTCGGCATGATCCTGACGCCGCCGGACATCTTCTCGCAGACGCTGTTGGCCGTACCAATGTGGTTGCTGTTCGAGATCGGCGTCCTGTTCGGCGGCCTGATCAGCAAGCGCGGCGAGCACCCGGACGAAAAACCGGCTGACGATCACAACGACCAGCCGCCAGCGACCCAAGCGTGAACCTGCTGCTCCTCGAAGAGGCCGACTTTATTGCGGCCGACCGAGTGATCCTGCGCGATCGCCGGTTGACTCATATGCAGGAAGTCCACCGCTGTGAAGTGGGTGACAGCATGCGCGTCGGGCGTATCGGTGGGCTGATGGGGGCCGCCGAAGTGCTGCGCCTGGACGCTGACGAAGCCGAGTTGCGCGTCACCCTCGACCAGCCGCCACCAGCCAAGCTGCCACTGACCCTGGTGCTGGCCCTGCCACGCCCGAAAATGCTCCGCAGGGTGTTCCAGACCGTGGCTGCCATGGGTGTGCCACGAATCGTTCTGGTAAACAGCTATCGCGTCGAGAAGAGCTTCTGGCAAACCCCGTTCCTGGAACCTGAGGCGATTCGCGAGCAATTGATCCTGGGGCTTGAACAAGCCCGGGACAGCGTGCTGCCGGAAGTCGTCATCGAGAAGCGCTTCAAACCTTTTGTCGAAGATCGCCTGCCAGCAATCACTGAAGGCACTCTCGGCCTGATCGGTCATCCCGGCAATTACCCGCCCTGCCCCCGTGGCCTGGACGAACCCGTGACCCTGGCCATCGGCCCCGAAGGCGGCTGGATTCCTTACGAAATCGACCTGCTGGCCAAGGCCGGCCTGCAACCGGTGCAGCTCGGCGAGCGCATCCTGCGGGTCGAAACCGCCGTCACTGCACTGCTTTCGCGGCTGTTCTAACCCAGACACTTACCCTGTGGCGAGGGAGCTTGCTCCCGCTTGGGCGCGAAGCGGCCACCGCTTTTTTCCAGCAAGACCGCATTCACCGGTTTTACGACTGCTTCGCAGCCGAGCGGGAGCAAGCTCCCTCGCCACAGGTGTTTGCTCACCTACAGGTTCCAGCCTGCCTGCCGATACAGTCCCCATAAAACCGAATAATGGTCCGAGGGGAGTTGCAGCATGTACCGTTGGCTAGCCGAAAAACTGGGAAACGTAAGCGTCAATCGCAAACTGGGTGTCGGCTTCGGTCTGGTGCTGCTTCTAACCTTGTTGATCACCTTCACCGGCTGGACCGGCCTGAGCGGTGTGATCAGCCGTGGCGACACGCTCGGGTTTATTTCCAGCCTCAATGAGCTGACCAAAGACCTGCGCCTGGCCCGCCTGGACTACGACATGCGCCGTGGCGAACAAGGCCCGGGCGCCGTCAACGAGCTGATCGGCAAACTCGATAGCGGCCTGAAAACCGCCCGCACGCTAATCGAACAACCTGACGACGTGGCATTGCTCGACCAGCAACTGGCCGCCATCAGCGAGTACAAACGCGCCTTCGCCGATCTGACCCAGGCCACCGCCGCTCGCGAAGACGCTCGCAGCAAACTGGGCGCCACCGCCGATAACGCCGTGGCCCGCGTCGCCGAAGTCGAAAAATCCATGCTGCAGGGCGACAGCGTCACCCAGTTCAACAGTGTGATCGACCTGAGCAAACTGATTCAGCAAGCGCGCTTCCAGGTCCGCGGCTACACCTACAGCGGCAAACCCGAGGCCGAGCAGCCAGCGCTGGACGCCATCGACAACGCCCTGAAAAACCTCGAAAGCCTGCCAGCCAAACTGCCGGAGCAGCACATCGCCAACCTGCAACAGGCGACCGACTCGCTCAAAGCCTATCGCGCGGCGGTCAGCCAGTTCCGCGACTCCCAGGTCGCCAGCGCTGCCGCCTTCAAACGCATGAGCGCCCAAGGCGACATTCTGTTCGACGTCAGCAAAAAGCTCACCACCTCGCAAACCGCCATACGTGACGCCGATACGGCGCATGCCAAAAACCTGCTGCTGATGGCCACCGTCCTCGCGTCGGCCTTTGGTCTGTTCGCGGCCTGGGCCATCACCCGCCAGATCGTCATTCCCCTGAGCCAGACCCTCAAAGTCGCCGAGCGTGTCGCCGCGGGCGACCTGAGCCACAACCTGATTTCTGAACGCCAGGACGAACTGGGCCAACTACAGCGCGCCATGCAGAGCATGACCCTGGGCCTGCGAGAACTGATCGGCGGCATCAGCGACGGCGTGACCCAAATCGCCAGCGCCGCTGAAGAACTGTCTGCCGTTACCGAGCAGACCAGCGCCGGGGTCAACAGTCAGAAGGTCGAAACCGATCAAGTGGCCACCGCCATGCACGAAATGACCGCCACCGTGCAGGAAGTCGCGCGCAATGCCGAGGAAGCGTCCGAAGCCGCCGTCGCCGCCGACCAGCAGGCCCGCGAGGGTGACAGGGTGGTCGGCGAAGCCATCGCCCAGATCGAGCGCCTGGCCCTCGAAGTCGGCAACTCCACTGCCGCCATGGGCGATCTGAAGCGCGAAAGCGACAAGATCGGCAGCGTGCTCGACGTGATCAAATCCGTGGCCCAGCAAACCAACCTGCTGGCGCTCAACGCCGCCATCGAAGCCGCTCGCGCCGGTGAAGCCGGGCGTGGCTTTGCGGTGGTCGCCGACGAAGTCCGCAGCCTGGCCCAGCGTACCCAGAAGTCCACCGAAGAAATCGAAGAGTTGATCGTTGGCCTGCAAACCGGCACTCAGCAAGTCGCGACCATCATGGACAACAGCCGCAGCCTGACCGACAGCAGCGTCGAACTGACCCGCCGCGCCGGCGGCTCGCTGGAAAGCATCACCCGCACCGTGTCGGCGATCCAGTCGATGAACCAGCAGATCGCCGCAGCCGCCGAGCAACAGAGCGCGGTGGCCGAAGAGATCAACCGCAGCGTGCTGAATGTGCGTGACGTATCCGAGCAGACCTCGGCCGCCAGTGAAGAGACCGCGGTCTCCAGCGTGGAACTGGCGCGGCTGGGGACGCATCTGCAGATGCTGGTGGGCAGATTCAAGGTTTGAGCGTTCGCTTAAGACCGAGGTGAAGCCATTCGCGGGCAAGCCTCGCTCCTACGGGGGAATTCCTGTAGGAGCGAGGCTTGCCCGCGAATGCGATGGATCAGGCGACGAAGTTAGAGAACCTGGCGCAAAAACGCCTGCGCACGGGGATCCTTCGGTGCATCGAAGAACTCGGCCGGTGAGGCGTCTTCCAGCAATTTGCCGTGATCGAAGAACAGCACCCGGTCCGCCACTTCCCGGGCGAAGCCCATTTCGTGGGTGACGCAAACCATGGTCATGCCTTCCACGGCCAGGGTCTTCATCACATCCAGCACTTCACCGACCATTTCCGGGTCGAGCGCCGACGTCGGCTCATCGAACAGCATGACTTTCGGCTCCATCGCCAACGCCCGGGCTATAGCCACGCGCTGCTGCTGACCACCGGACAGGCGCGATGGAAACTCGTGGGCCTTCTGAGCGATACCGACCTTTTCCAGCAACACCATGGCCTTGGCCTCGCGCTCCTTCTTGCCGCGCTTGCGCACGACTTTCTGGGCCAGGCAGAGGTTTTCCAGCACGGTCATGTGCGGGAACAGGTTGAAATGCTGAAACACCATGCCGACTTCGCGGCGGTAGGCGTTGACGTCGGTTTTCGGGTCGGCCAGTTGCAGACCGTCGATGCTCACCGAACCGGAGTCGAACGCTTCCAGGCCATTCAGGCAGCGCAGAAAGGTCGACTTGCCGGAACCGGACGGGCCGATCACCACCAATACTTCGCCCTTCGCCACTTGGGTGGTGACGTTGTCCACCGCGCGAACCACCTGACCGCGGGTGTCGAAGACTTTTATCAGATCGCGGACTTCAATCACTTTGCGCGAGCCTCCGCTCAAGCCGACTGGCGATTTTCGACAGCGGCAGGTTGATCAACAGGTACAACCCAGCCACGCAGAACAGGATTTCGAACGGCGAGAACGAGGTAGTGATGACTTCACGACCGCTTTTCAACAGTTCGGTAATCGCGATCACCGACACCAGCGAGGTGTCCTTGACCAGACTGATGAACTGCCCGGCCAGCGGTGGCAGCACGCGCTTGAACGCTTGCGGCAGCACCACATGACGCATCGACTGGCCACCGCTCAAACCGAGGGAGCGCGCCGCTTCGTTCTGGCCGCGTGCAATTGATTGCACGCCAGAGCGGATGATCTCCGCCACGTAGGCACCGGTGAACAGCGACAGCGCGGCGATCCCGGCGAACTCCCGGGAGAGGTTCATCACGGTGCCAATGAAGAAGTAGAAAATGAAAATTTGCACCAGCAGCGGCGTACCGCGCACCAGCTCGACATAGATCGTCGAGAGGTCGCGCAGGGTCGGGTTGTTCGACAGGCGGCACAGCCCGGTGGCCAGGCCGATCAGCAGGCCAAGCACGCCAGACACCAGGGACAACCACAACGTGGTCCAGAGCCCCCATAGCAGCGGGCCGGCGGCCCAATGCCGGGTCACGCCGATCACATCGCCTTCGGCCACATCATCGCCTTGCGCGACTTGCAGGCTGTTGTCGTCAACCGTCAGGTGCTGCTCATCCCCGGCATCATTGCGCAGGGTGACTTCAGTCTTGCTGCCCTTGCGCACCAGCTCACTGACGGTGGAGATGTCGGCCGCGCGCTGGGACTCTTCGGCATGGTAGGCGAAGTACTGCGGCACACGGTTCCAGCGCCATTCGTAGGACATCAGCGAGGTGGCGTAGTACAACGCGCCAGCCAGGCCGATCAGCACCAGCACGGTTAATACGTGCCAGGGCCATTGGGCTTTTTTCTGTTTCATTTAAAGGCAAATCCATAACGATCAGGGCGCCCGCTCCCTCTGTGGCGAGGGAGCTTGCTCCCGCTGGGTTGCGCAGCAACCCTGAAATCAGCCACTGCGCAACGTCGGGTAAACGAGTCAATCGATTTACGACTGCTTCGCAGTCGGACGGGAGCAAGCTCCCTCGCCACAAAGGCGGTGTTACTCCATGTCCTTGAGCCAGGCGGTGTCTTTAAACCACTTGTCATGGATGCGATCGTAGGTGCCGTCTTCGTGAATCTGGTGCAGGAAGTTGTTGATGAAGTTGAGGCTGTCGTAATCGCCTTTCTTCAGGCCGAAAGCCAAAGGCTCATAGGTGAACGGCTTGTCGAGGAACAGCAGTTTGCCGTTGCCGACCTTGTTCACCGCCACGACGTTGTAAGGCGCGTCGTAGATGAAGGCGTCGGCCTTGCCGTTGACCACGTCGAGCACCGCTTCCTGCTCGTTGTCGTAGCCGTGGTACTTGGCTTTGGAAATGAGCTTTTTGGCGACCATCTCGCCAGTGGTGCCGAGCTTGGAGGTGATGCGGTAGTCGGCGGTGTTCAGGTCTTTATAGGACTTGATGGTGCCTTCCAGCTCCTTGCGGATCAGCAGCGTCTGGCCGACCACGATGAAGGGTTCGCTGAAGTTCAGGCGCAGGTTGCGCTCCTGGGTCAGGGTCATGCCGCTGCCGATCATGTCGAACTTGTCGGTCAGCAGGGCCGGGATGATGCCGTCGTAGCCGGTGGATACCATTTCCAGCTTGACGCCCATGGCCTTGGCCATGGCTTTGAGGATGTCGACTTCGAAGCCGATGATTTCGCCGCGCTTGTTGGTCATTTCGAACGGCATGTAGGTCGGGTCCATGCCGACTTTCAGCGTGCCGCGCTTGACCGCGTCATCGATGGCACCGGCCTGCACCGCGCTGACTGCAACCAATGCCGTGACGCCGACCAGCAGCATCGACAGATACTTCTTCATCTTCAAGTCCCCAAAACCCATCGCATTGTGAGGCACGCAAACCGCAGGTTTCCTTTGGGAAACCGGCAGATACGAACAGAAAGTTGTCCGGGCGCACCAATTCGGGGACGGATGCTAACGCACTCGGCCGTTTGCACAAGGGGTTGAAGGAGATTTGTTTGATCGTTCCCACGCAGAACACGGAACGATCATCAGCACAAAAAAAACCCCGCTTTCGCGGGGTTTTTCATTATGCCAACTGAGGCTGCACGCTCAACGGCTTGAGCGGCAACAGCGGCGCATGCGGATCGGCATCCACCGAAGTGCGCCAGGCTTGCAGCCACTCGGCATGGCCTTCGCTCCAGACTTGCTCATGCAAGCGACCCAGTGCCACCGGATCACTCAGCAGGGCCACGCGCTCGTTGTTGGTCAGCCCTTCAGGCCCGACCTTCATCGCATGGCGAACCCGCTCGATACGCAGCCATTCGATCGGCTCGGCCTGACGGTGACGAGACGTCGCCAGCGCACACGCCAACGCGTTCTGCTGTGGATCGACCACCGACCGGACGAAGCCGTCGTGCAGTGCATGCCAGCGGTTTTCGTGGGTGTACTGATCAGTCGCCAGCAACGCCTGCGGCGGAGCGTATTCCTCAGGAATCAGGAACAGGCTCTCGTCACGGGATTTCAGGCCCAGGCCGACACGACTGGAGATCACCGACACCGGAATCGACAGCATCAGCGAACCGACGATCGGCACCAGCCACCAGAGGAAGCTCGGGTTCAGCCAGATCACCAGCAGCGCCCAGAAGAAACCCAGCACGGTTTGCGGACCGTGGCGCTTGACCGCCTCGCTCCAAGGCGTGGAATCGTCGTCACGTTGCGGCGAGTTCCAGGTCGCGGCCCAGCCGAGGAACGCGGCGAGCACGAAACGGGTGTGGAAAATCATCCGCACCGGCGCCAGCAGCATGGAGAACAACATCTCCAGCAGCATCGACAGCGTCACCTTGAACTTGCCACCGAACTCTTTCGCGCCCTTGGCCCAGATCAGGATGATGCTCAGCAGCTTCGGCAGGAACAGCAGCACGATGGTCGTCGAGAACAGCGCGATCGCCTTGTCCGGGTGCCATTGTGGCCAAAGCGGATAGAGCTGACGCGGTTCCAGGAAGTACTGCGGCTCCATCAGCGTGTTGGTCGCCAGCAGGGCTGTCGACAGCACGAGGAAGAAGAACCACAACGGCGCCGACAGGTAAGACATCACGCCTGTCAGGAACACCGCACGGTGTACCGGGTGCATGCCCTTGACCAGGAACAGCCGGAAGTTCATCAGGTTGCCATGGCACCAGCGACGGTCACGCTTGAGTTCGTCCAACAGGTTCGGCGGCAGTTCTTCGTAGCTGCCCGGCAAATCATAGGCAATCCACACGCCCCAGCCGGCACGGCGCATCAGCGCAGCTTCAACGAAGTCGTGGGACAGGATCGCACCGGCGAACGCGCCTTTACCGGGCAACGGCGCCAGGGCGCAGTGCTCGATGAACGGCTTCATGCGGATGATCGCGTTGTGGCCCCAGTAGTGGGATTCGCCCAACTGCCAGAAGTGCAGGCCAGCGGTGAACAGTGGACCGTACACACGGGTGGCGAACTGCTGCATACGCGCATAAAGGGTGTCCATGCCCGACGCACGCGGCGCGGTCTGGATGATCCCGGCGTCCGGCGTGGCTTCCATCAGGCGCACCAGGCTGCTCAGGCATTCGCCACTCATTACGCTGTCGGCGTCGAGCACGACCATGTATTTGTAGTCACCGCCCCAACGACGGCAGAAGTCGTCGAGGTTGCCGCTTTTACGTTTTACGCGACGACGACGGCGGCGGTAGAAGATCTTGCCGAAGCCCTTGGCTTCACGGCAGACGTCCAGCCAGGCCTGCTGTTCGGCGACGCAGATATCGGCGTCGTTACTGTCGCTGAGCACGAAAAAGTCGAAGCGATCGAGGTTACCCGAGGCTGCAACCGACTCGAAGGTCGCCCGCAAACCGGCGAATACCCGCGGCACATCTTCGTTGCAGATCGGCATCACCAATGCGGTGCGTGCGTCCTTGGCGATCGGCTCGTTGCCGGCGCTGGCGCCGGAAATGCGGTACTTGTCGCGACCCGTGATCAACTCGAGGAAGCCCATCAGCGCGGTCCAGAAACCGGCCGACACCCAGCAGAACAGAATCCCGAACAGAATCAGGATGCTGGTTTGCAACGCGTAAGGCAGCACCTGGGCCGCGGTTTGCAGAAGCGGTTGGTGCAGGACTTCTTCAAGATCGACGAACGACCAGCCCTGGTACGGCATGATGCCTTTCATGTACCAGCCGGCGACGATCGTCTGACCGAGCATCAGCACCAGCAGAATATAGCGGCGGATCGAACCGACGGTGCGCCAGCGAGCAGCCGGCAGCACGTTCTCGTCTTTCTGCGGCTGCGGCGGGTTGGTGCGACCGGTCAGCCGACGCCAGCCACGCACCAGAATATTGGTGCGCCATGGCTCCGGAACGACTTTGGTCCGACGGATCGGCGGGGCTGCCTTGAGGCAAACCCGACCACTGGCGTCGAGTCCCAACATTTGCGCATCCGCCAGTTCTTCGGCGGTGTTCAGGGTCAGGCGCCGCCCGACCGACGCCTGGGCGGCATCGGTTGGCGCGTCGAACGCCTGGGACGACAGACGTTCGTGCAACTCACTGAAAGACTTGCAGCCCGCGAGTTCCGCGCGCTGCTCGTCGGTCATCGGCAAATGCGCCAGGTACTCGGCAAGCGTTTGTGGCTGTACTTGTGAATTACTCATCGGCGGGCAACTGATAGCTCCAGGTCTCGGTCAGGACTTGTTCAGTCGGTGCCGATTCCGGTGTGGCAGGGGCCGCTTCGGCAGCGACAGGCTGCTTGGCGTCTTTGTTGTCCTTGTCCTTGGTGTCCTTGACTTGCTGGGCTTGCGCTTCAGCTTGCTTGGCTTCCTTGTCCTTCTTCTCCTGCTGACGGGCGGCGATCTTGTCGGCCTTGGCAACGGAAGAGCTGGACGCTGGCGCCGTGGTCTTGATCGTCTCGGCAGGCGTGATGGTCTTGACCAGTGCTGCACGCATTTCGGTGGACTTGTTCGGATCCTTGATCTTCATCCGCAGGGTCAGGCGCCAGCCCTTGGTTTCAGGGTTGTAACGGACGCTGTTCTCGACCAGTTCCGCGTTGTCGCCAACGCTCACCTGACTGCGCACTTCGGCATCTTCCGGCAAGTCTTGCAGGGACGGACCCTGGAAATCCACCAGGTAGGCCACGCTGCCGTCCGGCTGACGAATCAGGTTCGACTGCTTCACGTCACCCGTGGAACGCAGGGTCTGTTGGACCCAGGCGCTGTCCGCCGAATGCAGGGCGGCTTCGTCGATGGTCCAGTGCATGCGATAGGCGACGTCCAGGGGCTGCCCAGGCTCTGGCAGTTTTTCCGGGCTCCAGAAAGCAACGATATTGTCGTTGGTTTCGTCAGCGGTAGGAATCTCCACCAGATCGACGGAGCCCTTGCCCCAATCGCCTTTCGGCTCGATCCAGGCACTTGGGCGCTTGTCGTAGCGGTCATCGAGGTCTTCGTAGTGGCTGAAGTCACGACCACGCTGCAGCAAGCCGAAACCGCGCGGGTTCTCGATCGAGAAGTTGCTCACGGCCAGGTGTTTCGGGTTGTTCAATGGGCGCCAGATCCATTCGCCGTTGCCGGCATGGATCGACAGACCGCTGGAGTCGTGCAGTTCGCGACGGTAGTTCAGCACTTTCGACGGCTGGTTGGCGCCGAACAGGAACATGCTGGTCAGCGGCGCAACGCCAAGTTTGGTGACCTTGTCACGCAGGAACATCCTGGCCTTGACGTCGACGACCGTGTCGCTGCCCGGACGCAGGGTCAGGCGATAGGCACCGGTGGCGCGCGGCGAATCCAGCAGGGCGAAGATCACCAGGTGCTTGTCGCCCGGCTTCGGCTGCTGAATCCAGAACTCGGTGAAACGCGGGAACTCTTCGCCGGACGGCAAGGCGGTATCGATGGCCATGCCGCGAGCGGACAAGCCATAGGTGTGGCCCTTGCCGACGACGCGGAAGTAACTCGCGCCGAGCATGGTCATGATTTCGTCTTGCTTGTCGGCCTTGTTGATCGGGTAGAGCACACGGAAACCGGCATAACCCAGCTTCTCAGTGGCTTTAGGATCGAACTTCATATCGCCGAAATCGAAACGACTTGGGTCGTATTTGATCTCTTCGACGGCGTTGGCCGTGATTTCGTTGATTTTCACCGGCGTATCGAAGTGCATGCCCTGGTGATAGAACGACAGCTTGAATGGGGTTTTCTGGTTAGCCCACTCGGCTTTTTCGGTGAGGAAGCGAATTTTTTGATAATCCGCGAATTTCATCTCACGAAATTCATTCGGCAGGTTACTGCGCGGGGCTTCGTATTTTTGCCCGGCCAGCTCTTTTGCCTTGACCGATACGTCATCCAGATTGAATGCCCAAAGCTGGCCGGCGCTGAACAGGCAGAGCAGTGCAGAGCCCGCTACCAGAGCATTTCGAAACCGTTTGGCAGACAATTTTGGTGCATTACAGGGACTAACAATCACGAGCAACCCTCGCCGAAAACAGATCAAAAAACCAACGGCCAGTTAAAGTGCCAGCACGGTGTACGGTGGAAAAAAACCGACCCTGCGGACCACTCTTGCCAAGTTGGCGAGCATTGTTCCGACTCCCATGGGGCAAAATGATTCCCCAACAGGCCGCGGACAAGTCTCTACCTAAGTCAAAATGGACCAACGAACGCTGATCCCCGTAGCGCGCGATTATCTAGTAGGCCGCGTTACAACGCATCAGGGGGAAGCAAGTATTTATCGGGAAAAGCCTCTGTTTTCAGCCGAAATGCCCTTAAAAACATGTTTCAAGCGCTTTCACGTCTGTAACAGGAAGGTTACCGGGCCATCATTGACCAGGTGCACCTGCATATCCGCGCCGAATCTACCTGATGCCACAGTGCCATGCACCTGTTTCGCTTTGCCCAATAGATAGTCGAACAGCGCCTCGCCCAAGGCCGGAGGGGCTGCAGTCGAAAAACTCGGACGCAACCCGTTTTTGGTATCGGCGGCCAGGGTGAACTGCGAGACCAGCAACAACCCGCCGCCCACGTCAGCCAAGGACAGATTCATCTTGCCCTCGGCGTCACTGAATACTCGATAGTTAAGCAGTTTATGCAGAAGTTTGTCGGCGCTGGCCTGCGTGTCGTCGGGTTCGACCGCCACCAGCACCAGCAACCCCTGATCTATCGCACCAACCACCTCTCCCGCGACCTCGACTCGCGCGCCGCGCACGCGTTGCAGCAGGGCCTTCATGCTTCGTCAGGCGACAGGTCGAGTAAGCGACGGGCCATCTGATCGGCGGCGCGTACCAATGCATCGGTGATCCCCGGTTCGGACGCCGCATGGCCGGCGTCGCGGATCACCTGCAATTCGCTGTTCGGCCAGGCTTGATGCAGTTCCCAGGCGTTGTCCAGCGGGCAGATCACATCATAGCGACCATGGACGATGACGCCGGGCAAATGGGCGATCTTGCCCATGTCGCGGATCAGCTGATTCGGCTCGAGGAAAGCGTTGTTGGTGAAGTAGTGGCATTCGATGCGGGCGATGGACAACGCACGCTGGGGTTCGGAGAAACGATCGACCACCAGCGGGTTCGGACGCAGGGTCGCGGTGCGGCCTTCCCAGATGGACCAGGCCTTGGCCGCGTGCATCTGGGCGATCTGGTCGTTGCCGACCAGGCGTTTGTGGAATGCCGTGAGCAAGTCGTCGCGCTCGTCCAGCGGGATCGGCGCGATGTAGTCCTGCCAGTAATCGGGGAACAGGCGACTGGCGCCACACTGGTAGAACCACTCGATTTCCTGGGGACGGCAGAGAAAAATCCCGCGCAGAATCAGACCGTGCACGCGCTCCGGGTGGGTTTGCGCGTAAGCCAGGGCCAGGGTCGAACCCCAGGAACCGCCGAACAGCACCCATTTGTCGATGCCCAGGTGTTTGCGAATCCGCTCGAGATCGGCGACCAGATCCCAGGTGGTGTTGTTCTCAAGGCTGGCGTGGGGCGTGGAGCGACCGCAACCGCGCTGGTCGAAGGTGACAATGCGATACAGGTTCGGATCGAAATACCGGCGGCTCTGCGCATCACACCCGGCGCCAGGGCCGCCGTGAATGAACACTACCGGCAAACCTTCCGGTGAACCGCTTTCGTCGACATACAGCGTATGGGTTTTATCGACGGCCAGATCGTGCCGGGCGTGGGGTTTGATCTGCGGGTACAAAGTCTGCATTGCGCGCTCCGTAAGGGGTCGAGGTCATCCCTGTAGGGACTTCTATTATTCTGCCGTCCGGCATCATAAACCCGAATTACTTCAATGAGCATGCCCCTTGCAGCGTCAGCGCTTGTCAGCCCATCTTGTCAGCCCGTCTTCTCAGCCAAATACCCGAGCAGGGTTTCATAGAGTCGGTCGACCTCGGCAACCTGCCCCCGCGCCCGCAAACAACCGTGAACCAGCCCCTGACCGTAATAAAGCATTGCGCTCACGCCGGCGGCGTTGAGTCGCCCGGCGTAAAGCACGCCGTCATCGCGTAGCGGATCGAACTGCGCCACGGCGATCAACGTCGGTGGCAGACCGCTGAAGTCGTCGGCGAGCAAGGGCATCGCATAGGCCGTTGGCTGACGGATACCACCCAAGTACAGCGCGTGATAACAATCCAGATCGCTGCTACCCAGCAATGGCGCGTCGGCGCATTCGCTGCGTGATGGCAACCGGTGATCGCCGCCCAGGCCCGGATAGATCAGAACCTGTGCACAAGGCGCCGGTTCGCCGGCATCGCGCAAGGCCAGACACAGCGCAGCGGCAAGGTTGCCGCCAGCGCTGTCGCCGGCCACCAGCGTCCGCGCCAGGTCGAGTTGAAACGGCCCCGTGCGTAGCGCTCGCCAGACACCCAGACAGTCATCGAACGCCGCTGGAAACGGATGCTCCGGCGCCAGCCGATAATCGACGGCGATCACCAACACACCGAGCACCGACGCCAGTTCGGCGCAGATGAAGTCGTGGGAATCCAGATCCCCCACCACCCAACCACCGCCATGCAGATACACAATGCAGGGCCAACCGTTGGTCGGCAGCGGAACCGGCGGTTGCCAGGCGCGCACCGCCACTCCCGCCAACTCTAGATCGACCACCTCAAGCCCCGCGGGATGTGGCGGGGTAAACGCCCGGCACATCTCGCTGTAGGCCTGACGCATACCGGCGAGGCTGCTGTCAGTGCTGTTGAAGCTGAGGGTTTTCTCGACGAAAGCCGCCATCTGTTCAGAGAGTGGATAAGAAGCCATGGACTACAGCCAGTCAGTTCAAAGTTTTTGATTGATAACCTGTGGCGCAGTCAATTTTTGAGACTGGCCTGAACGGTTGCCGCGCCATTCTTTCCATCGAAACTGCTGACACCCGCCAGCCAGCGCTGAAGGTCTTCGGGATGATCACGCAGCCACTGCTTGGCGACATCCTGCGGCGTCTTACGCTCCATGATCGGTACCATCAACTGGCTTTCCTGGGCAGCGGTGAAGGTCAGGTTTTCCAATAGACGGTTCACGTTCGGGCAACGCTCGGCATAGTCCGGCGCGGTCACGGTGGAAACGGTCGCCGCGCCTTCATTCGGGCCGTAGACGTCTTCGCTGCCGGTCAGGTAGGCGATGTTCATGTTGATGTTCATCGGATGCGGGGTCCAGCCGACGAACACCACGAACTCCTTGCGATTGACCGCCCGTTGTACGGCGGCGAGCATCCCAGCCTCACCGGACTCGATCAACTTGAAGTCCTTCAAACCGAAGCGGTTGGTCTCGATCATGGTTTTGATGGTGGTGTTGGCGCCGCTGCCCGGCTCGATGCCGTAGATCTTGCCACCCAACTGATCCTTGAACCTGGCGATGTCGGCGAAGGTTTTCAGGCCGGCGGCAGCGACATAGTCAGGTACCGCGAGCGTTGCCTGGGCGTCGGCCAGACTCGGTTTGTCCATGACCTTCACCTGATTGGCGGACACGAACGGGGCGATGTTCTTGTCCATCGCCGGTTTCCAGTAACCGAGGAAAATATCCAGACGCTTGTCGCGGATGCCGGCGAAGATGATTTGCTGCACGGCGCTGGTTTGCTTGCTTTCATAGCCAAGGCCATTGAGCAGCACATCGGCCATGCCGCTGGTGGCAATGACGTCGGTCCAGTTGACCACGCCCATACGCACGGTCTTGCAGGAAGCGGGGTCGTTGGCGAAAACGCTGGTGCTCAGAAGAGCAGTGCCGGTGAGGATTAACAGACAGCGGTTGAACAGTCGTTTCATCGGGAAGGCTCGCTCGGCAGCAGATTATTGTGGGCCCGGTGTCTTTGTGCTCCGTGCCCACAACGTTACGCAGCACCGAGTCGGCAAAAGTGACCTGTGGCGACCGTGTTTTGCACGGTGGCGACTGTCCTGATGCGTTATCAAGGCGAACACTAATCTGTGGCGAGGGAGCTTGCTCCCGCTGGGTTGCGAAGCAGCCCCCAAACCATTCAACCGAGTTTTATCAGGTACGCCCGACCAACCGGGTTTACGACGGCTTCGCCGCCGAGCGGGACGGTGCGGCGATCCGACAAGCTCCCTCGCCACAAAGGCCCGTTCGCCACAGGGTTACGCGCTGTAATGCTTTTCGCCCCACGCCAACAGCCCTTGCAGTAATTCCCGGAGTACCACTTGCGTCGGCTCGGCCAAATCCGGGCGATAACGGAACGGCTGGAACTCTTCCATGTACGTGCACTGGCCCAACTCCAGTTGCACGGCATGAATGTTCTCGGCCGGGTTGCCGTAGTGCCGGGTGATGTGTCCGCCCTTGAAGCGGCCGTTCAGCACATGGCTGTAATCGGTGTGCTTCGCGCAGATCGCTTCCAGCTGTGTGGCCAACTGCGGATCGCAACTGGCGCCGTTGAAGGTGCCGAGGTTGAAGTCCGGTAGTTTGCCGTCGAACAGGTGCGGAATCACCGAGCGGATCGAGTGCGCGTCGAACAGCAGCGCGTAGCCGAACTCGGCTTTCAGCCGTGCCAGTTCTTCCTGCAAGGTGCGGTGGTACGGCGTCCAGATCTGCTCCAGATACGTCGCCCGTTCCGCAGCCGACGGCTCCAGCCCTTCGCGGAACAACGGCACGCCATCGAACAGCGTCGCCGGATACAGGCCGGTGGTGGCGCCGACATATAAAGGCTTGTCGTCGGACGGCCGGTTCAGGTCGATGACAAACCGCGAGTACTCGGCCGCCAGGGTGCTGGCGCCCAGTTCGGCGGCGAATTCATAAAGCCTGGGGATGTGCCAATCGGTGTCCGGCAGGCTTTTCGCGTCGGGGATCAACCCCGCTTCCACCGTCGGGGTCAGGCGCAGGCCGGCGTGGGGCATGCTGATCAGCAGCGGCACGCGGCCTTGTTTGAAGTTCAGAACCTTATCCACAACCGCTCTCCTACAGATTTGATTCAACGCCGTGACGCACGACGCGTTTTTCCAGGTCGCCGCCCAGCCAGTACGACAGGTCGGCCGGACGATCGATTTGCCAGGCGACGAAGTCTGCGACCTTGCCGGCTTCCAGCGAACCGTGGGTTTGGCCCATGCCCAACGCGGTGGCGGCATGAATAGTCGCGCCCGCCAGCGCCTCTTCCGGGGTCATGCGGAAGCAGGTGCAGGCCATGTTCAGCATCAAGCGCAACGACAACGCCGGCGAAGTGCCCGGGTTAAGGTCGCTGGCGATGGCGATTTTCACACCGTGTTTGCGCAGGGCTTCCATCGGTGGCAATTGGGTTTCCCGCAGGAAGTAAAACGCGCCGGGCAGCAATACCGCGACGGTGCCGGACTTGGCCATGGCGATGGCATCGTCTTCGGTCATGAATTCCAGATGATCGGCGGACAGTGCGTGGTAACGCGCCGCCAGGCTCGAACCGTGCAGCGATGACAATTGCTCGGCGTGCAGCTTCACCGGCAAGCCGAGGTTCTGCGCGGCGACGAACACCCGCTCGACCTGCTCTGGCGAAAACGCTAGGTATTCACAGAAAGCGTCTACCGCATCCACCAGCCCTTCGGCCGCCAGGGCCGGGAGCATTTCGCTGCAGATGTGATCGATGTACGCGTCGGCGCGGTCGGTGTATTCCGGCGGCAAGGCGTGGGCCGCCAGGCATGTGCTGCGCACGCTGACGGGTAGCTCGGCGCCGAGACGGCGGACCACCCGCAGGATCTTGCGTTCGCTGGCCAGGTCCAGGCCGTAGCCGGATTTCATTTCGACGGTGGTCACGCCATCACGCATCAGGCTTTTCAGACGCTTGGCGGCGCTGGCGAACAGCTCGTCTTCGCTGGCGGCGCGGGTGGCGCGCACGGTGCTGGCAATGCCGCCGCCGGCTGCGGCGATTTCCGCGTAGCTGACGCCTTGCAGGCGCTGCTCGAATTCGCCGCTGCGGTTGCCGCCGAATACCGTGTGGGTGTGGCAGTCGATCAGGCCCGGAGTGACCCAGGCCCCGCTCAAGTCATTGACGGCCGGGTACTCGCCGGCCGGCAGTTCGGCGCGTGGGCCGATCCACTCAATGTGCGCACCGGACGTCACGATGGCCGCATCCTCGATGATCGAGTAGACGCCTTGCGCCATGGTTGCGACGTGGCAGTGTTGCCAGAGCGTTTTCATCCTTGGCCTCCGTTAGGTTATCGATGAGAAAAAATGGGTTCCTGTTCCACCGGTACCGCCTTGCCTGCCGCCGGCTTGACCCACGTCAAGTAGGCCAGCACCAGCAACACAATCCAGACCACGCCGACGATCAACGCCGCCTGGGTGTCCGGGAAATAACCCAGCACGCCGAAGATGAACAGCATGAAGGCAATCGCCGCCATCGGCGCATAGGGCCAGAATGGCACCGGGAATTTCAATTGCGCGACCTGCTCGGCACTCATGGAGCGACGCATGGCCACTTGGGTGAACAGAATCATCAGCCAGACCCACACCGTGGCAAAGGTCGCGATGGAGGCGATCAGCAGAAAGACGTTTTCCGGGATCAGGTAGTTCAGCAACACACCCAGCAGCAGCGCGCAGCTCATCACTATCACCGTCAACCACGGCACGCCATTGCGCGACAAGCGGGCGAAGCCTTTCGGTGCGTGCCCTTGCTGAGCCAGGCCATACATCATGCGGCCCGCGCCGAAGATGTCACTGTTGATGGCCGACACCGCCGCCGAGATCACCACGATGTTGAGGATGGTCGCCGCCGAGCTAATCCCCAGGTTGTCGAAAATCTGCACGAACGGGCTGCCTTGGCTGCCGATCTGCTGCCACGGGAAGATCGACATCAGCACCAGCATCGTCAGCACGTAGAACAGCAGGATTCGCAACGGTACGGCATTGATCGCGCGAGGCAGCACATGCTGCGGGTCTTTGGCTTCACCGGCGGTAACGCCGATGATTTCAATACCGCCAAAGGCAAACATCACCACTGCAAACGAGGCGATCAAGCCGCCCAGGCCATTGGGCATGAAGCCGCCCTGGGTCCAGAGGTTGCTGATATCGGTCGCCTGGGCACCGGGCGCATTGCTGATGCCGAACAGCATGATGCCGAAACCACCGAGGATCATCGCGACGATGGCCGCGACCTTGAGCAGCGACAACCAGAACTCCATTTCGCCGAAGACTTTGACGTTGCACAGGTTCAAGCCGCCGACCACCGAAACGATGCCCAGCACCCAGAT
Organism: Pseudomonas sp. B21-019; assembly: GCF_024749225.1. Lineage (NCBI taxonomy): Bacteria > Pseudomonadati > Pseudomonadota > Gammaproteobacteria > Pseudomonadales > Pseudomonadaceae > Pseudomonas > Pseudomonas sp. B21-019. The sequence continues at coordinate 388,118 of NZ_CP087193.1, read as the reverse complement.
CCAGCGGGAGACTTCCGGAAACCAGAAACCCATGTAAATGCCGAATGCGGTCACGTCGGCCATACCGACGATGACCATTTCAAATGCGTAGGTCCAACCGAGGATAAAGCCCGCCATTGGCCCCAGGTAGGTGCTGGCGTACTGGCCGAAAGAACCGGCCACCGGGTTATGCACCGCCATCTCGCCAAGGGCGCGCATGACCATGAACACCGCCGCGCCACCGATCAGGTAAGCGAGCAGGACCGCGGGGCCAGCCATTTGAATGGCCGAGGCAGAACCGTAAAACAGCCCGGTGCCGATCGCCGACCCCAGTGCCATGAAGCGAATATGTCGGGCAGAGAGCCCGCGTTTCAAACCTTTTGCTGGCTGTTGCATCTCTCGTCCTTAATTATTCTTATTCGACGCTAAATTGAATCGCGAGCAGGCTCGCTCCCACAGTCCAATGTGGGCGCGGGCCTGCTCGCGAAGGCCATTACAGGCTAGGCAGCAACTTCGCCGTCACCAGGTCATTCAGGCAACGCGTGGCCAACAACTCACTGGCCGCATTGATGTCCGGAGCGAAGAAGCGATCCTTCTCATAGAACGGCACTTCGGCACGCAGGATCGCGCGGGCTTTTTCCAGTTTTGGCGAGGTTTTCAGACCGTCGCGCAGATCCAGACCCTGGGCCGCCGCCAACCATTCCACCGCAAGAATCCCGCGAGTGTTCTCGGCCATTTCCCACAGACGCTTGCCGGCAGCCGGCGCCATGGACACGTGGTCTTCCTGGTTCGCCGACGTCGGCAGACTGTCCACGGAATGCGGATGGGACAACGCCTTGTTCTCGCTGGCCAATGCCGCCGCAGTCACCTGGGCGATCATGAAACCGGAGTTCACGCCGCCATTGGCCACCAGGAACGGCGGCAGTTGCGACATGTGCTTGTCCATCATCAGCGAGATGCGGCGTTCGCTCAGGGAGCCGATTTCGGCAATGGCCAGCGCCATGTTGTCGGCAGCCATGGCCACCGGCTCGGCGTGGAAGTTACCGCCGGAGATCACGTCGCCTTCAGCGGCGAACACCAATGGGTTGTCCGATACGGCGTTGGCTTCGATGGCAAGCACTTCGGCGGCCTGACGGAACTGGGTCAGGCAGGCGCCCATGACTTGCGGCTGGCAGCGCAGGGAGTACGGATCCTGGACCTTTTCGCAGTTCTGGTGCGAGTCGGACACTTCACTGCGCTCACCCAGCAGATCGCGGTAAGCGGCAGCGGCGTCGATCTGGCCTTTCTGGCCGCGAGCGGCATGAATACGCGCGTCGAATGGCGAGCGCGAACCCAGTACCGCTTCGACCGTCAGGCCGCCAAGGGCCAGGGCGCCGGCGAACAGATCTTCGCCTTCGAACAGGCCACGCAGGGCGTAGGCGGTGGACACCTGAGTGCCGTTGAGCAGCGCCAGGCCTTCTTTCGCTGCCAGGGTCAGCGGTGTCAGACCGGCGACTTTCAGCGCTTCGGTGGCGGGCAGCCATTCGCCTTTGTAGCGCGCCTTGCCTTCACCCAGCAGTACCAGCGACATGTGCGCCAGCGGCGCCAAATCGCCGGATGCACCAACCGAACCTTTCAAAGGAATGTGCGGGTAAACCTCAGCATTGATCAGCGCGATCAGTGCATCGATCACCTGACGACGAATGCCGGAGAAACCACGGCTCAGGCTGTTGACCTTGAGCACCATGACCAGTCGCACCAGGGCGTCGCTGATCGGCTCGCCGACACCGGCGGCGTGGGACAGCACCAGCGAGCGCTGGAGGTTTTCCAGGTCTTCGCTGGCGATGCGGGTCGAGGCCAGCAGGCCGAAACCGGTGTTGATGCCATACGCGGTGCGGTTCTCGGCGAGGATTTGTTCCACGCAGGCAACGCTGGCTTCGATTTGCGCCGAAGCGCTTTCGTCGAGGGTGATTTTGACCGGGTGCTGATAAACATCACGCAGTTGGGCAAGGCTCAGTTGGCCGGGAATCAAATTAAGCGCAGTCACATTCATTCTCCTTTTGAGAGTTTTTTATTAACTAACCAGACGCTCCGGAGATATCCGTTGTCCGTCGCTTCCCGCCTTTTGGAGGGGCCGCGCCTTGGCACGCTGGTGTTGTGGAAATCAGTTGAGGTTCGGTACAGCCTTGTGCAGCAAAATCGGGTCTTTCAAAACAGCAGCGGCGCTGGCGATGTCCGGCGCCAGCCAGCGGTCCTGGTCGTAGGCCGGAATACGTTCGCGCAGCAGGCGCCATGCGGCATCGGTGCCGGCGCCGAAGCGTTGCTCTTTCAGGAACTCAAAAGCCTGAGCCGCCAACAGATACTCGATGGCGAGGATCTGTGTGCAGTTTTCCAACGCGCGATGCAGCTTCAGCGCGGCGTTGGTGCCCATGCTCAGGTGGTCTTCCTGCAAGCCCGAAGTGACGTAGTTATCGAGCACCGCCGGTTGCGCCAACTGGCGGTTTTCCGCACACAGCGACGCGGCGACGTATTGCACGATCATCATCCCGGAGTTCACGCCCGGGTTGGCCACCAGAAAGGCTGGCAAGCCGCTGACGTGCGGGTTGACCAAGCGGTCCAGGCGACGCTCGGCAATGGAGCCGATTTCGGCCATGGCAATAGCGAGCAAGTCAGCCGCCAAAGCAACCGATTGGCCGTGCGGATTGGCCTGGGACATGACACGGAAGTTGTCCGGCGTACCCAGCAGCAACGGGTTGTCGGTCGCGGAGTTGAGCTCGGTTTCGATCTGTTTTCTGGCGTGTTCAAGCTGATCGCGCGCGGCGCCATGCACTTGCGGAATCGAGCGGATGCTCAATGCATCCTGAGTGCGAATGCCTTTGCTGCTGGCGATCACTTCACTGCCGTCGAGCAACGCCCGCAGATTGATACCCACCTGCTGCATGCCCGGATGCGGTTTGAGCGCAATGATCTCGGCATCGAACGCGGCAATCTGACCACGCTGGGCTTCGAAGCTCATGGCGCCGATCACATCGGCCCACTGCACCAGGTTCGTTGCATCGGCCAGGGCCAGGCAGCTGAGGCCGGTCATGCACGGTGTACCGTTGACCAGGCACAAACCATCTTTGGCACCCAGTTGAACCGGTTGCAGCCCTTCTTCGGCCAAGGCTTGTTGTGCAGAAACGATCTGCCCGCGATAGCTGACATTGCCGACGCCCAGCAGCGCGATGCCGATGTGGGCCATGTGGGTCAGATAACCGACCGACCCCTGGGACGGCACTTGCGGAGTGATGCCGCGATTGAGCAACGCCAGCAACGCTTCGACCACCCGGCGGTGAATGCCGGATTTGCCATGGCTGTAGTTGTGGATCGCGGCGCAGAGAATCGCGCGAGTCTGCTCGTCGGACAGCGGAGCACCGACGCCGCAGGCATGGCTGAGCAAGGTGTTGCGCGACAGCTGGCTGAGTTGTTCGTCCTTGAGCGAGACGTTGCACAAGGCACCCAGGCCGGTGTTGACGCCATAGGCGCGCTCGCCGCTGGCGACGATGCGCTGGACGATCGCCTGGGCATTCTCGATCCGCGCCCAGGTTTGGGCCGACAGCTCAAGCTGCGCACCGTGGCGGGCGACCGCGACCACATCCTGCCAACGCAACGGGGCATCGGCGATAACGATTTTTTCAGCCTGGGACATCTAGAGCCTCATACAAAATTCATGGACGTATGACACCTGTGGCGAGGGAGCTTGCTCCCGTTCGACCGCGCAGCGGTCGCAGATTTTCAGGGCCGCTTCGCAGCCCAGCGGGAGCAAGCTCCCTCGCCACAAAAACGATCAACCTCAAACCACCGCAGCCCGCCGCTGTACGAACCGATCCACATACTCATCCGCCGGCGAATGCAGGATCTCTCGTGGCGTGCCGACCTGAATCAGCCGGCCATCCTTGAGAATCGCGATGCGGTTGCCGATGCGCACGGCCTCATCGAGGTCGTGGGTGATGAAGACGATGGTCTTGTGCAGGGTCTTTTGCAGTTCCAGCAACTGGTCCTGCATTTCGGCGCGGATCAGCGGGTCGAGGGCGCTGAAGGCTTCGTCCATCAGGATGATGTCGGTGTCCGCCGCCAGGGCGCGAGCCAGGCCCACACGCTGGCGCATACCGCCGGAAAGCTGATGCGGGTATTTGTTTTCGTAGCCCTTCAGGCCCACGGTGTTGATCCAGTGCAGCGCGCGCTCGGAGCACACCTGCTTGCTCTCGCCACGCACTTTCAGGCCGTAGGCGACGTTATCCAGCACGCTTTTGTGCGGCAGCAGGCCGAAGCTCTGGAACACCATGCTGATCTTGTGCCGGCGAAATTCGCGCAGGGCTTCCATGTCGTATTGCAGGATGTCCACACCGTCCACCAGGATCGCGCCACTGGTAGGGTCGATCAGGCGGTTGAAGTGACGCACCAGGGTCGACTTGCCGGATCCCGACAGGCCCATGATCACGAAGATCTCGCCGGTGCCGATGCTCAGCGACAGGTCATTCACGCCGACCACGCAACCGGTTTCGGCCAGTACCTGGTCTTTGGTTTTGCCCTGGCTAATCATGCCCAGCGCATCCTTGGAGCGGTTGCCGAAAATCTTGAAGACGTTTTTGACTTCAATCTTGCTGATGGCTGCGTTGCTCATTTGCTCACCTCATGCCGTGCACGACCGTACGCCTGTGTAATGCGGTCGATCACCACTGCCAGAATCACGATCGCCAGACCGGCCTCAAGACCACGTCCGACGTTGAGGGTCTGAATCCCCACCAATACGTCTTCACCCAAGCCACGGGCACCGATCATCGAGGCGATCACCACCATCGACAGGGCCATCATGGTGGTCTGGTTGATCCCGGCCATGATGCTCGGCAGGGCCAGCGGCAGTTGCACGCCGAACAGTTGCTGCCAGCGGTTGGCACCGAAGGCGTTGATGGCTTCCATCACTTCACCGTCAACCTGGCGAATACCCAGATCGGTCAGGCGGATCAGCGGCGGCGCAGCGTAAATAACGGTAGCGAAAATCGCCGGGACCTTGCCCAGGCCAAACAGCATCAGCACCGGGATCAGGTACACGAAGCTCGGCATGGTTTGCATGATGTCCAGCAACGGCATCAACACCGAACGCAGGCGATTGCTGCGCGCAGAAAGAATGCCCAGCGGAATGCCGATCAGCACCGAGATGACCGTCGCCACCATCATCAGCGCCAGGGTCTGCATCAGCTTGTCCCAGAGACCGACCGCGCCCACCAGGAACAGCAGGCCGACGATGACCGCCGTGGTCACGACTTTGCGGGTCGCGTGCCAGGCCACGCCCGCCACGATCGCCAGCATCAGCCACCAGGGCGCCGCACGCAGCAGCCCTTCAAGATTGACGATGGCCCACAGCAGGGTGTCGGAGATGCTGCGGAACACGTCGCCGTAGTTGGTGACCAGCGTATCGACCCAACCGTTGACCCAGTCGGCGATGGAAAAGGTAAAGCTTTCGGGAAACATAAGAGACTCTCAATCAAGGGGTTGCGATCAAGCATCCGACTGCCGTTGCCGACAGTCGGAGAGGCTCAACCTACAAGGCCGCGTCGATTTTCTTGGCTGCGTCTTCGCTCACCCACGCGTGCCAGACTTCAGGATGTTCCTTCAAGAAGATCTTGGCCAGTTTTGGCGACTCGATCCGCTCTTTGGCCATACGCCCCAGGTTCTGATTCAACAGGTCGATCGGCAGGTTGACCTTTTCCAGCACGGTCACCAGTTCCGGGGCCTGCTCGTGGAAAGTCTTGGAGAGGCCGACCTTGATGGTCACGCGCTTGTCGACACCCGGTTTTTCTTCCAGTTTGACCACGTCGATCTGGCCCATCAGCGGGGTTGGCGACCAGTAGTAGAACAGGATCGGCTCGCCACGCTTGTAGCTCGACAGCACCGCCGCATCCAGCGCCGGGCCGGTGCCCGGACGGAAGTTGGTGTAGCTGTTTTCCAGGCCGTAGCTTTTCAGCATTTCGCTGTTATCCAGCTCGCAGGTCCAGCCGGCCGGGCAGTTGTAGAAACGGCCTTTGGATGGCTCTTCGGCGTCCTTGAATACCGCGGAATATTTAGCCAGATCGGCAATGTTTTTCAGGTCCGGCGCCTTGGCTTCCAGTTTGCGCTTGGCGTCGCCTTCGATCACGTAGCGCGGCACGTACCAGCCTTCGACGGCACCCACCACCGGAGCGCCGACACCGACGACCTTGCCGGCCTTCTCGGCCTTGTTCCAGACTTCGCTACGGCCGACCCACTCTTCGGCGAACACTTGGATATCGTTGCTGCTCAGGGCGTTTTCCATGGTGATGGAGTTGCCCGGCAGGCTGTCAGTCTTGCAGTCGTAGCCTTTCTCCAACACGACTTGCAGCACGTCGGTCAGCAGCATGGCGCTTTCCCAGTTCAGGCCAGCGAATTTCACCGGTTTACCCGATTCGCACCAGCCAGCCGCCTGGGTGGCACCGGCACTGGCCAGCAGGCCCATGGAAAGCAAAGTGGTCAGCAGGGTCTTGTTCGATTTCATTGTGTGACGCTCCTAATCATGAGTTGGCTTACGGCAGTCAAGAGGCATCCAGCCCTGTCCACGTCCAATCAGGCCTGCGCAACCGCGCTACCCGCCCCGCTTGTTGTTAGGTCTGCAACGTCGTGATCTCTGCAGGAGCTGCCACGGCAGCTCCTGCAGCGGTCTTTTCTCTTATTTGCCGGTGATCATCGGCAGGTTCAGCCCCTGCTCCTTGGCGCAGTCGATCGCGATCTGGTAACCGGCATCGGCGTGACGCATGACACCGGTGGCCGGGTCGTTGTGCAGCACGCGAGCGATACGCTCGGCCGCTTCGTCAGTACCGTCGCAGACAATCACCATGCCGGAGTGCTGGGAGAAGCCCATGCCGACGCCGCCGCCGTGGTGCAGGGAAACCCAGGTCGCGCCGCTCGCGGTGTTCAGCAGAGCGTTGAGCAGTGGCCAGTCGGACACGGCGTCGGAACCGTCCTGCATCGATTCGGTTTCGCGGTTCGGGCTGGATACGGAACCGGAGTCCAGGTGGTCGCGACCGATCACGATTGGCGCGGACAATTCACCGCTACGGACCATTTCGTTGAACGCCAGACCGAGCTTGGCGCGCAGGCCCAGGCCAACCCAGCAGATACGTGCCGGCAGACCCTGGAAGCTGATGCGCTCGCGAGCCATGTCCAGCCAGTTGTGCAGGTGGGCGTCGTCCGGGATCAGTTCTTTGACTTTAGCGTCGGTCTTGTAGATGTCCTGCGGATCGCCCGACAGCGCAGCCCAACGGAACGGGCCGATGCCACGGCAGAACAGCGGACGGATGTAGGCCGGTACGAAGCCTGGGAAGTCGAATGCGTTCTCCACGCCTTCTTCTTGCGCCATCTGACGGATGTTGTTGCCGTAGTCGAAGGTCGGGATGCCTTGCTTCTGGAAATCGAGCATCGCTTTGACGTGAACGGCCATCGATTGCTTGGCGGCCTTGATCACGGCAGCAGGTTCGGTCTTGGCGCGGGCGCGGTATTCGTCCCAGGTCCAGCCGGCCGGCAGGTAGCCGTTGAGCGGGTCGTGGGCGCTGGTCTGGTCGGTGACCATGTCCGGGCGCACGCCACGACGGACCAGTTCAGGGAGGATTTCCGCAGCGTTGCCCAGCAGGGCGATGGAGATCGCCTTACCTTCGGCAGTGTATTTGGCGATACGGGCCAGGGCGTCGTCGAGGTCTTTGGCTTGCTCGTCGACGTAACGGCTTTTCAGACGGAAATCGATGCTCACTTGTTGGCATTCGATGTTCAGCGAGCACGCGCCGGCCAGGGTGGCAGCCAGTGGTTGAGCGCCACCCATGCCACCGAGGCCTGCGGTCAGGACCCAACGACCTTTCAGGTCATCGTTGTAGTGCTGGCGACCGGCTTCAACGAAAGTTTCGTAGGTGCCCTGAACGATGCCCTGGCTGCCGATGTAGATCCAGCTACCGGCAGTCATCTGGCCGTACATGGCCAGGCCTTTGGCGTCGAGCTCGTTGAAATGTTCCCAGCTCGCCCAGTGCGGTACCAGGTTGGAGTTGGCGATCAGAACGCGTGGGGCGTTGCTGTGGGTCTTGAACACGCCGACCGGCTTGCCGGATTGCACCAGCAGGGTCTCGTCGTCGTTCAGGTTGGTCAGGCTTTCGACGATCTTGTCGTAGCATTCCCAGTTACGTGCCGCACGACCGATACCACCGTAAACCACCAGTTCTTTAGGGTTCTCGGCGACTTCCGGGTCGAGGTTGTTCATCAGCATGCGCAGCGGCGCTTCAGTCAGCCAGCTCTTGGCGGTCAGCTTGTTACCACGGGCAGCGCGGATTTCAACATCACGAAACTTGGTAGGTTTAATGTCAGTCACGAAAAAGACTCCTCAGCAATCAATCCAAACCAGCCCAGGCAGTGGGCGAGCAAGCCGATGGGCATCAGTGCACATCAGCGAATCAGTGGACGATGGTTGAGTCTTCGTGACTCATACACATACGTCTTTACTTGTACATACAAGCATATGCAATCAAGCGGCCAACTTGTTGAATGAGCATCCAAGAAAATTTCTGGAAGGGCTGCAAAGCGCCTGGATCAAGGGTTCTGGCGTAAATGAAATTTTTCGCGGGGATTTATTCGGGGACGTGCCGATTGTTACTTGAGCATGGTTTTGCGCCACACTGGGGCGTTCGGTAACAAATTGGTGCGCGATGGGGAACGTTGAAAAGCAAAAGATCGCAGCCTTCGGCAGCTCCTACATTGATCGTGCTCACCACAAATATCGTGGATGGACATCGAACCTGTAGGAGCTGCCGAAGGCTGCGATCTTTTGGGGACGTTGAATCAGCGTGCAGTCAGCTCAATGACACAGCACGAACCATTGATGGCGACGTCCTGCAGACCGACGTTACCGTCCAGCTGCAGGCAATCATGGCGACTGAGTTGCGATGCTTTGTTACCGACCTTCACTTCAAGCGCTTCACTGACACTGAACACCAGCAGAGTCCCGGCTTCACTAAAAAACCGCTGCTTGCCTTCCATCCACTGCAACCGCGCACTGTAACGATCCGGCGCATAAATCAGGTTGAAGTCGCGAATCGGTCCGCCGAGCAATGCGCAGGACACATGACTCTCACCACTGAAGGCAAACGGGTCCAGCGGTAACAACGCCCGCGTGTCCTGACCATCGACGCGCAAGGTCATGCCCTCGCCTTGCAGTACGGTGATCACCCGCTCATAACCGGCAAAGGTGGAAAAACCGCCCGACTCGCCGATGTCGGCAATCGACAGGCGCCAGCCAAAACCATCAAGGCCTACCCCCGTATCACGGGTGATTTCTTCAGTGCTGCCGCCGCCGTTCTTCCACGGCATGCGCGGGTAATCGGTTGCGCGTAAGACCTTCAACTGCCCCATTTATGTCTCTCTACTTATGGCTCTTATTTATGGAACCGCCCTTCCAGACGATGACGGGAACCGGGGTGGATCAAGCGGGCGGCAGTCACTGGCTGACGGCCGGACCAGGTGCGGCGACGAATCAGCAGGCACGGTTCGCCCTTTTCAATCTGTAGCAGCTTGCATTCGGACGGCTCGGCGAGTATCGCTTCGACCACATGCTCGCCCTCGGTCAACGGCGCGACCTGATTCAGATAGGCGTAAGGCGTTTGCAGGGTGAAGTCTTGCTTGAGGTAGTCCGGCGCCACCAGCGCGTTGACGAAACGGTCTTCGATTTGCACCGGGATATCGTTTTCGAAATGCACGATCAGCGAGTGGAACACTTTCTGGCCTTCGCGCATGTCCAGGGCCAGGGCCCGCTCGGAACCGGCGGCCTCTTCTTCGAGGGTGATCACCTTGCACGTGTGACGATGGCCACGGGAGGCGATCTCGTCGGCGATGTTGTGCACTTCAAACAGCGCAGACTGACTTTTCGGCTCGGCGACGAACGTTCCGACGCCTTGCATACGCACCAACAGGCCGTCGGCAGTCATCTCGCGCAGGGCGCGGTTGATGGTCATGCGGCTGAAACCCAGCTGGCTGACCAGCTCGCTTTCCGACGGAACGCGATAGTGCGGCGGCCAGTTTCCACTGTCGATTTGCTGGGTGATCATCTGTTTTACGCGGGCGTACAAGGGCGCCGGACTGTCGCCCATGTTCGCGGCCAACGGGGAGACTGCAGGCGGAGTCGGCACGGTTAATCCTTGTTCATTTGGTAGAGGTTGCTAGCTTGCCGGAGTTTACCGAGCAGGCAAACGTCTGTATATGTATATACAAATAACACACGATGGGGTGCTGAACCATGTCCGCCTTCTTTGCCGAACGCGCGCTGCTGCCTAGTGGATGGGCCAACAATGTACGTCTTGAAGTCAACGCCGATGGCGTGCTGACCCATATCCAGGCCGATTCCCACGCAGATGGCGCCGAACGGTTGAGCGGTCCACTGCTGCCGGGAATGCCGAATTTACACTCCCACGCCTTCCAGCGAGCCATGGCAGGACTTGCGGAAGTGGCGGGTAATCCGAATGACAGTTTCTGGACCTGGCGCGATCTGATGTATCGGCTCGTCGGAAAAATCAGCCCGGACCAACTCGGTGTTATCGCCCGTCAGCTGTACATCGAAATGCTCAAGGCTGGTTACACATCGGTCGCTGAATTTCATTACGTCCATCACGACAATAATGGCCAGCCGTATGCGGACCCGGCCGAACTGGCACTGCGCATCAGCCAGGCGGCCAGCTCCGCCGGTATCGGTTTGACCTTGCTGCCGGTGCTCTACAGCCATTCCGGTTTTGGCGGACAGACCCCGAACGAAGGCCAGCGCCGCTTTATCAACAGCACCGAAAACTACCTGAAGCTTCAGTCGCGTTTGCAGCCGATTCTGGCGCAGCAACCGGCGCAGTCGCTCGGCCTGTGTTTCCACTCGTTACGTGCGGTCACACCGCAGCAGATCAGCGAAGTGCTGGCAGCCAGCGACAAGAAATGCCCGGTGCACATTCACATCGCCGAGCAGCAGAAGGAAGTCGACGACTGTCTTGGCTGGAGCGGTCGCCGTCCGCTGCAATGGCTGTACGAAAACACCGAGGTCGATCAACGCTGGTGCCTGGTCCACGCCACCCACGCCAACCCGGAAGAAGTCACGCTCATGGCCAAGAGCCGCGCCATCGCCGGCCTGTGCCTGACCACTGAAGCCAACCTCGGCGACGGGATTTTCCCAGCGGTGGACTTCCTGGCGCAGGGCGGGCGCATGGGTATCGGTTCCGACAGCCATGTGTCGTTGAGCGTGGTTGAAGAATTGCGCTGGCTGGAATACGGCCAGCGTCTGCGCGATCAGCGGCGTAATCGGTTGTATGGCGCGAATCAGCCGATGGTCGGCCGCACGCTGTACGACGCCGCGCTGGATGGCGGCGCCCAGGCGTTGGGGCAGCCGATCGGCGCCCTGGAAGTCGGCAAGCGCGCGGATTGGTTGGTGCTGGACGGCAACGATCCATACCTGGCGACGGCCAGTGGCGACGGAATTCTCAATCGCTGGCTGTTTGCCGGTGGCGATCGCCAGGTCCGTGATGTGCTGGTCAATGGCCAGTGGGTCGTGCGCGATGGGCGGCATGCCGACGAGGAAGAGAGTAACCGGGCATTCACCCAAGTCCTGCGCGATCTCTTGGGCTGACGCAAAAAACTGTGGGAGCGAGCCTGCTCGCTCCCACAGTTTTTGCTCTTCGGTGACCGTTAGTTCGAGGTCTTGGCCATCTTGCTATCCGACGTACGCCAGATCAGCCGTGTCGTGTCATAGCCCTGCTGACGCGCCCTGCTCAGCAGCTCTTCACGCACTACGCCATTGACCGTCGGGGTCCGTGACAGCAGCCAGAGATGATGGCGACTCGGGTCGCCGACAATCGCGGTCTTGTAGTCATCGCTGACGTACAACACCCAGTACTCTCCCTTCGACACACCGGGTATCAATCGCGAGAACCAGGTATCGAACTCGACCCACAGCTTGTCGGCCTTGCCGGGTACCTGTGGATAAGCCCTGCCCTTGGCCTCTTCCCATTGCCATTGCGAGGTCAGGCAGCGGTTCAGCACCGCCATCTCACCGTCAGGCTTGAGGCTGTAATGGGCTTCGGATTGCGCACAGTTACGCTGGAAATACACCGGCAGACGCGCCAATTCGTACCAGGTTCCCTGGTAACGCTTGAGGTTGACACTATTGACGGTCTTGGGCGCCAACGGATCTACGCCAGAAGAGGCGCAGCCGGCCAATACCAGGCCGGCAAAAAGAACGATCAGGAACCGCTTCATTATTTTTTTCTCCCGTGGGCGAAAAGCCCCGGTTTACTTCAGGCCTTGGCCCGAAAACATCAGCACTTTGTCACCGGCATACTGCACGCTGATAAAGCTGTTTTTGTCGCCCCAGGTGCAACTGGACATGCCGAGTGCGCCCGAGCAGTCGGTCGGTTTGCCCAGCAAGGTTTCAACCTGGGCCTTGGGCATGCCGGTCGACAGCTTCGAATAATTTTCCTGATTGATCTTGCTGCACGCGGCCAACAGCACGCAGAACGAGAGCAAGGCGATAGAACGCAGCGACATGGTGTAACTCCTGGAGCGGAAGAGAGGTGGCATGTTGCCAACCAGAAGCTTAGAAGAGAAAACCCTAATCTGGTTCCCCGACCGTCCGCCTATTTATTAGGCCACTCGTCAGCCTTTTACCGATAAATCAGCCCCTTTCTCAGGTCATTGGGTATTTCGTCGGTTTTCGTCAATACCCGCCTAATCTTTGGCGCTGGCCAGTCGACATAAAAGCAGCGCCAAGCCCTCGACTGTGGCAAATTGACGCCCCTTTGCTGACCAGCCACTGCGCGGTAGATCATTTAATGACCAGAAACATGAAATTCAGCCACAAGATCTTGTTGGCAGCCGCTCTCGTGGTGGCCGTTGCATTCGCCTGTTTCATCCTGTTCAACGATTACCGCCAGCGTCAAACCCTGCGCAGCAGTACCGAGTCCTCGATGCAGGAACTCGGCAGCCTGACCACCAGCAACATCCAGACCTGGCTGGAAAGCCGCATCCAATTGCTGCAATCGCTGTCCCAGCAGATCGCCGTGGACGGCAGCGCCCCGGCCAATCTCAAACGCGCCATCGACCTGCCGGCCTATACCAGCAACTTCCAGCTGAGCTACTTCGGCGGCACCGATGGCGTGATGTTCTCGATCCCGGCCGGCAACCGCGCTGCGGACTACGACCCTCGCGCCCGTGGCTGGTACAAGGCAGCCAACAACGCGCAACAGACCATCGTCACTGAACCCTACATCGCGGCGTCGTCGGGCAAACTGGTGATCACCGTGGCCACGCCGGTGAAGTACCAGAGCCAGATGATTGGCGTCGCCGGCGCGGATATCGACCTGTCCAGCGTCAGCGCGATCATCAACTCGCTGAACTTCGGCGGTCATGGCCATGCGTTCATTGTCAGCGCCGACGGCAAGATCCTGATCCACCCGGACAGCAAACTGGTGCTCAAGAACCTGGCCGACGCCTACCCCAACGGCGCGCCGAAAGTCAGCCCGGGCCTGAAAGAAGTCGAACTGGACGGTAAAACCCAGTTCATCTCCTTCACCCACGTTAACGGTGTGCCGTCGGCGGACTGGTACGTGGCGCTGGTGCTGGATCAGGAAACCGCGTTCTCGATGCTCAGCGAGTTCCGCACCTCGGCGATCATCGCCATGGTCATCGCCGTGGTGATCATCATCGCGCTGCTGAGCATGCTGATCCGCGTGCTGATGCAGCCTCTGCTGATCATGGGCCGCGCCATGCATGACATCGCCGAGGGCGAAGGCGACCTTACCAAACGCCTGACCATTCACGGCCAGGACGAATTCGGTGCTCTGGGCACCTCGTTCAACCGTTTCGTCGAGCGTATCCATACCTCGATCCGCGAAGTATCTTCTGCCACCGGTCAGGTCAACGAAGTTGCCCTGCGCGTAGTGGCGGCCTCGAACTCGTCGATGTTCAACTCCGATCAACAGGCCTCGCGCACCAGCAGCGTCGCGGCAGCGATCAACCAGCTCGGTGCCGCCGCCCAGGAAATCGCCCAGAACGCCGCCCTCGCCTCGCAACATTCGAGCGACGCGCGCAGCTTGGCCGAAGAGGGTCAGCAGGTAGTGGATAAAACCATCGCCGCGATGCACCAGCTTTCGGCAAAAATCAGCGATTCGTGCGGCAACATCGAAACCCTGAACAGCAACACGGTGAACATCGGACAGATTCTGGAAGTGATCACCAGCATCTCGCAACAGACCAACCTGCTGGCCCTCAACGCGGCCATCGAAGCGGCCCGGGCCGGTGAAGCCGGCCGTGGTTTTGCCGTGGTGGCCGACGAAGTACGCAACCTCGCCCACCGCACTCAGGATTCGGCGCAGCAAGTGCAGAAGATGATCGAGGAGCTGCAAGTTGGCGCCCGGGAAGCGGTCAGCACCATGACCGACAGCCAGCGCCAGAGCGAAAGCAGCGTCGGCATCGCCAACCAGGCCGGCGAACGCCTGGGCAGCGTGACGCAGCGCATCGGCGAGATCGACGGGATGAACCAGTCGGTGGCTACCGCGACCGAAGAACAGACCGCCGTGGTGGAATCGATCAACGTCGACATCACCGAGATCAACACGCTGAACCAGGAAGGTGTGGAGAACTTGCAGTCGACTTTGCGTGCCTGTGCCGATCTTGAACAGCAGGCGGCGCGGTTGAAGCAGTTGGTGGGGAGTTTCCGGATCTAGTGCTTTTGCCCGCGAAGGCGGTATCAGGCGCAATGATTGTCTGAAGCCTTGGGCTCATGCTCTACAAAAGAACGCCGGTCGGCAGAACCTGACGCAGGACTGAATTAAGACTAAACTCAGTCCTATTCAATCTGGCGAGGCTCACTCCATGAAGCTTTCATCTCAAATAAAACCGATCAGTTACCTGAAAAGCCACACTGCGGAAATCGTCAAAACAATCACAGAGAACCGTGAACCCTTGGTGATCACCCAAAATGGTGAAGCGAAGCTCGTGGTCATGGATGTGAAAAGCTTTGAAGAGCAAGAAGACACAATGGCTCTTTTGAAGCTCTTGGCGATGGGTAATCGGGAGATTGAAGAGGGCAAGTTTCGGGATGCTGAAGACGTCTTCGCGGATTTGGACAAGGCCGACCATCAATGAGTTTAAAGGTCGTCATTCTTCAATCCGCCGAAACAGACCTCAAAGAAATTCGTACTTATCTCACCAAACAGTTTTCTGCACAGACATGGCAAAACACCTACGCCAATCTAAAGGCAGCCATCCGCCATTTGGGAAGTCAGCCCTATGCAGGGCCAGTCCCGGAAGAGATCGAGAAGCTCAATCTCAGCCAATATCGACAAATTCTCTCAGGAATGAACCGGATCATTTATGAAGTGCGGGAGCAAACGGTTTACGTCCACATCATTGCCGATACGCGAAAAAACCTGCCGACACTGCTGATGAAACGACTGCTGCAAGGGAATCCGTGAGTCAGAACCGTGACCCCGGCCCACTCAAAAACTCCAGCTCCTCAGCCGTAGACTCACGCCCCAACACCGCATTGCGATGGGGAAACCGCCCAAATCGCGCAATGATCTTCTGATGCCGTTCGGCGTAATCCAGGTTGCTGGCAAACACCGCCCGATCCGCCTCGGGTTGCTGTTCAACCAGATCGAGAAACCGCGAAACCGCTTCGTTCTGCACCGCCAGGTTTTCGCAGTGTTCGAACACCAGATAGATAAAAACCCGCTGGATCGGACGCAGTTGCCGATCGAAATCCGCGGCAATGCCTTGCGCCACCAGTGCCTGGGCCCTGACGTCGCCGGAAAAGGATTTGGGGGTGTCGCGAAAGATCATTCGCGGCAATTGATCGAGTAACAGCACCAGGGCCAGCCAACCTTCGGGGCGTTGCGCCCATTCGGTCAATCCGCCGGCCAGTGCCTGCTCGACCAAGTCCCCGAAACGCATCCGCGCTTCGAGGTCCTGACTGTCACGCTTGCCGAACCATAACTTGCCCTTGTCAGCCGCTATTTCGTTGGGTGATTCGAAAGATCCAAACCACCATTCGAGTAACGGCTGCCAGGGCGCGGTCATGTTTTATTCCTTGTGGTAAGCCGTGACGCGGGCAACTTCTTCTTTCGAACCGAGGAACACCGCGACACGCTGGTGCAGGCCTTCCGGCTGGATGTCGAGGATGCGCTGGTGGCCGTCAGTGGATGCGCCACCCGCTTGCTCCACCAAGAACGACATCGGGTTGGCTTCGTACATCAGGCGCAGTTTGCCCGGCTTCGACGGCTCGCGGCTGTCGCGTGGGTACATGAACAGACCGCCGCGGGTCAGGATGCGGTGCACGTCGGCCACCATCGCGGCGACCCAACGCATGTTGTAGTTCTTCTTCAGCGGGCCTTCATCGCCAGCCAGCAATTCGTCGACGTAACGTTGTACCGGCGCTTCCCAGTGACGCTTGTTGGACGCGTTGATCGCGAATTCCTGCGTGGACTCCGGAATCGTGATGTCTTCATGGGTCAGTACGAAGCTGCCCATTTCACGATCCAGGGTGAAGCCTTTGACGCCATTGCCCAGGGTCAGCACCAGCATGGTCTGTGGACCGTAAATCGCGTAACCGGCGGCAACCTGCTGAGTGCCTGGCTGCAGGAAGGCCTTTTCGTTCAAAGGCTCGTTCTGGGTCAGGTATTCGTTCGGGCAACGCAGCACCGAGAAGATCGTACCGACCGGCGCGTTGATGTCGATGTTCGACGAACCGTCCAGCGGGTCGAACACCAGCAGGTACGCGCCTTTCGGGTATTTGCCCGGGATCTGGTAGGCATTGTCCATTTCTTCGGATGCCATGCCGGCCAGGTGACCGCCCCATTCGTTGGCTTCGAGCAGAATGTCGTTGGACATCACATCAAGCTTCTTCTGCACTTCACCTTGGACGTTTTCAGTGCCCATGCTGCCCAGGACACCACCCAGGGCGCCTTTGGAGACGGCGTGGCTGATTTCCTTACAGGCACGCGCCACCACTTCGATCAGGAAACGCAGATCGGCAGGAGTGTTGTTGCTGCGGGTCTGCTCAATCAAATAGCGACTCAGGGTAACGCGGGACATGGACGGCTCCGGAGGAATGGGGGGCTAAAAACCCGCGCAGTTTAACGCGAGTCGGGGCGCATTTCCTCCTATCAGACGTGATACACCCAATAGAGTTCATGCGCGGGATTGAGCGTAGTTGGAAATGGGCCGGGATTGGGCGCCAGTTTCGATATTTTTGGTGGCAGGAAGGACGCCTTCGCGGCAAGCCTCACCCTTGCAGGAGCGACTTGCCCGCGATCTGGCGCACAGCGCCAGCCATCCTCAGGATTTAGCAGCAGGCTTGCGCAGCAAACTGAACGCCATACCCCCCAAAAACAGCACACTGAGCAGCAACACCGCCCACAGCCCGATCTTTTTCCAGTTCGTGCCCAGCACCGTTGGTGCTGTCGCCGCCGGGGTCACCACTGCTCCACCGTCCACCGTCGCCTTGCCCAACGTCGCCAGCTTTGCCGCGCTGTAATCGGGAATCAGCGTCGACAACGGCAAGCTTGCAGCCTTCACCGTCGCACTTCCCAGCGCCAGCGTATAAGGCCCGGCACCGCGCGCCAGGAACACCAATTGCGTGGAGCGCACGGCATACCGCACGGTGGGTGCTTCGGCGCCCAGGCCGCCGCCGCGCTCATCTACCGTCAGTTTCAATTGCTGCACGGTCTGGCCCGACAACTGCAATTCGTTCTGCACCACGTCCTGGCCATTCTGGGTCAAGCGATAGAGCAAACCGTTGGTCAGCGGTTGCCACGGCAGGCTGGTCTCCCGGCGCCCCGACAACGTTACCGGTGCCAGGCTGTTGGGCTGATTCAGCTCGATCTGCAAACGCTGGACGTTCAACCCCATCGGCAATTGCCAGATGTACTCACCGGCCTTCACGCTGCTGCCGGCCAAGGGTTGCGACCAGACCAACGGCAGCGGCAAGGTGCGAGGGTTGGTGCTTTCCAGCTGCGCCGAGGTCAGCACCGGCGCCGATTGCGGTGAACTCCACAGCAAGCGCAAATAGCGCGCCGATTGCCCCGGCAGGCCGACTTCATGTTGCTCGACCCGTTCGTCGGCAAACGTCAGACGCGCCACCTGCCCTTCACCCCACGACTGCCAATGCTGCAGATCGTTGCTGGCTTCGATGCTGAAACGCTGGAAACCGTCGCGTTCGCTGGTCCAGTCGAGGATCAATTGCTGCAACGGCGCCTTGATGCCGCTGGCATCGAGTAACCAGCCGCGCAGCTCTTCTTCGCCCGCCTCCAACTGGCTGGACGGCTGCACTTCGATCAACGTGCCGTTGGTGTTCGATTGCACCCGTACGCTCGGCGTGCGTTCGCTGGCATCCGCCGAGTTGTACAACGGGAACCACTTTACGTCGGTCAGCGTGCGGTTTTCGTGGGTCTGCGCAGGCTCTCGGGCCAGAGCGTACGCCTGAGGCTCACCGGCGGCGTTGAACACACGCACATCGCTGAGATCGGTTTGCCGCGCGTTCAGTTGCACGCCCAAGGGCAATTCCAGGCGATACCACGGGCCCTCGCCGCTCACAGACAATGGCACCTGCGTGGCGAAATCCGCAGGTTTTTCCTGCGCGCCAGCCGACAGTGTCACACCCAGCACAACAGCAGCCCACCAGCCCAGGTTCAGCTTCTGACTCAAGATGACGCTCCTTCGGTTTCAGGGGCCGGTTTTTCAGCATCCGGCACGGCTTCGGCACGCTTGGGTGGCAACGGGGCGAAATAACCCACCACCAACAGCAACACGCCAACGCCGATAAACGACACGATCCGCGCCAACCCGCCACGGTTACTCAATTCAACGAAGAACAGCTTGGCGACCACCAGCGCGATCAGCCCTGCGCCGATCAGCCAGACTTCACGGCGGTGACGCAGATGCCCGCCGATCATCAGACTCAGGGCCATCAGGGTCCAAACGATGGACAGGCCAGCCTGCACCAGCATCGATTCAAGCAGCAGATCCAGCGCGAACGGCACGCCACCCCAGTGGTGAGCCGCGCGCATCACCAGCGCGGTAAAGAAGGCGAACAGTGCAACACCGGCAATCACCTGCGTGGCGTTATCGGTGTAATCCTTGCGGATCGCCAGTTGCGTGACTGCGTTGCGGGACCAGACATAAACGCCGAACAGGGCGAACAACAGGCCCAGCTCCAGCGGGTTGATCAGTGGCACATATGGCAACGGCTCGGCGGTGCCGTCGCTGGCCATGTTCGCCAGCCAAAACCAGCCGAGCATCAACAACGCCAACGGCGCGGCTGCATAGACCCGGTACTCGCGGGGATAAGCCGACACTGGCCATGGCCACGCACGCGGTGCGGCCATCAGCACCAGATACAGGCTCGGCAGAATCGCCCAACCCAGCCAACGCCAGGCGTTGTACTGCTCCGACAACAGCAGCAAGCCATAACGCAGCTCCAGGGCCAACACGCCGATCAATAGCCAGCAGCCGAGCACATGGGCGGTGCTCAGGGCTTTTTCGGGCAGCATCGACGCCAGACGCTGCAACGAGATGAAATGCACGACGAACACCGCGGCCCAAACCAGCCAGCCGAAGTTGGCGGCCGGGTGATAACGCGAATGCCAGGCCGCGAGCAACACCAGACCGGCGGCGGGAATCAGCAAGGTGCAGAGCAAGCCCAGCGACGCCCACTTCAGGCGCGGCGCCAGCACCGCCCACAGCGCCACACTCACCGCCGCGACCGCCAGCAACAACGTCGCTTGCAGGTTCACAGGCGCAAAGCGCAGTACTTCGCTGATCCACGCCAGTGCCCACCAACCCGCGCCCCATACCAGCAACACCTCGGACAAGCGCTGCAGGCTCAACACATCGAAAGCCGAAGCATGGTTGCCTAGCTGCAAACGCCAGGCCCCGACAAATGCCGCCAGCCCCAGCACCAGCGGTGTCCAGAACCCGCTATGCGCCAACGGTCGCAACCCTTCGCTGAGCAGCGGCCCGAGCAGGTCTGGCCCGGCGAACAGGAACGCTACGCCGCCGATCACCTGCAACAGCAGACCAAAGACAAAACTCACCCGCTGCTTCAAGTACAGGCTCAGCCAGATGATGAACAAACCACTGGCCGCCCACACCGCACTCGCGGTTTGCCACGGCAACACGAACAGCACCGCCAGGTTGATCAGCACCAGACCGGCCAATAACACCACCGACAAGCCACGCAGCAAACGTACGTCACTGCGCACCATTTCGTCCCGGGCCGCCAACAACATGCCGGCGATCAGTGCCAGCCCGATCAAAGATGCGCTGAGCAAACCGCTCCAGCCGGCGCTGAATACCGCAGCCGAGTCTCCGCTCGCCCCTCGCAGCCGCACCAGGAACAACGCACCGCCAAGCAGTTGCACAGCAAACGCGCTGAACAGGAACGCCCGCGATTGCAGGCGCAGGCCGACGAACAGCGTCGCCAACCCGGCCAGCGCCCAACTGATCGCCGTGCCGTGAGTGAAGAAAAACAGCGGCGCCAGCAGATAGAGGAACGTCAGGCCCAGGCAGGCCAGCACCGGCAACCCCTGGCGCTCCCACGGCAACGCCTGTTCAGGCAACGCTTTGCGTAATTGGTAGAAGCTGAACAGCAGCGCCACGCCGAGCATCAACGCCCCCAGCGGCGCACCGTCGAGCAGGCTGCTCTCGCCGCTGCGCAATTCGCTGATAAAGGCCAACGCCGAGCCCAATTGCAACAGCAAGGCAAAGGCCCGCGCCAGCGGCCGTCGTTGACGCAGGCCGAGCCAGAAAATCCCCGCGCCTTCCACCGCCCAGGCTGCGGCAGTCCAACGCGCATCAAGCCCCAGAGGGATCGCCAGGCTGGCGAAGATCACCCCCAGCGCCAGACAGGTTTCGGCCAACAACAGTGCTCGACCACCCATCAGCAACCGGGCCAGGCTCATGTAAATAATGCCCAGGGCCAAGGCGCTGAAGGCCGCGGCAAATTCAAAGTGCTCCACCAGTGCGAACTGCAGACCGAAGCCCACCAACGGTGGCGCGAACAACATGGTGCCGTCGACGTAATCCCCCTTGCGCGCCGACCAGCGCAGCAGTGCTTCACGGCTGTCGTCCTCGGGCGCGTCGCTCATCTCCAGCAACTTGCGCCGGGTGAACAATAAACCGATGGCCAGGTACATCAGGAAGAACAGAATCAGGAACGGCTCGGTACTCCACAGCAGCTCCGGTCTATAGGAGCGCAGACCCCAGGCAAAGCCGATGCCGAAGGTGCCGACAAACCCGATCAGGTTGAGCAGCCGCCAGGCCTTGAACCACGCGATGGCGAGGATGCCAGCGTTGAGCAGGGCGAAATAGCTGAACAACGCGACGTGATTGCCGGCGCCGGTGGAGGTCAGGATCGGCGCGGCGAAACCGCCCAACGCGGCAGCGGCGGCCAGGCCCAACGCATTTTGGGTAATGGCGAGAATCGCCGAGAACACCGTCACCACAACCAACAGGCCCAATGCTGCCTTGGGATCAAGCAACGGATGCAGACGCATCGCGGCAAATACCGTCAGGTACAACACCGCGATCCCGGTGCCTTGCAGCATCAGCGCGTAGTTGCTGTTGCGCAGTCTCAGCCACCAGCCCAGGGCGAGCAGACCCAAGGCCGCCGCCGCGACGCCGGCATAACGCAACTCGATCGGCACCACCATGCCTTCGGTGGCATAGCGCAACAGGAAGGCCAGGCCGAGGAACAACAGCACCACACCGACCCGCAACACGGTATTGCCGCCGAACAGCCAGTTGCGTGCGCCGCTGATGGCGCGTTCGATGAAGTTCGGGCCGCGCGGCTCGGCCGGTTGCTGCGGTTCGCGGGCGACCGGCTCGGGCTGCCAGACATTGGCGGGCAACGGACGACTGGTTTCGGCAGCGGCCACGGTGATGGGTTCGAATTCGGGGGGTAGCTCCCAGACCAGCTCCGTAGGTGCGAGAGGGGCTTGCTCAAGAATGATTTCAGGCGACTCAGCGGGTTCGCTGACAACCGGTTCGCCTGGTTCAGGTGCCTTGGCACCCGACACCTCCAGCAACGCCAGTCGCTGCTCGACCGCATTCAGCGCAACCTGAGCCTGATCGAGTAAACGTCGCTGCTCGGCCGTTTGAGTGCTCAAGCGGCCGATACGCATGGCCTGGCCGAGACCCAGCCCGAGCAAAGCGCCCAACAGCGCCTCACTGAACAACTCGTCAAGAATCCAGCCCAGCAGCAGCCCAATCAGCATTAACATCCATTGCATGGTCGATATCCCTAAGCGGCCCATTGCCTTGTGGCGTTTGCACTGACCGCGCAGCGGTCACTGAAACATCCGGTAAAACTGGCGCTTAGTATATCGGGCCGGCCCAACAACAGTTGGGCCTTGCGCACATT
This sequence comes from Pseudomonas sp. B21-019, assembly GCF_024749225.1. NCBI lineage: Bacteria > Pseudomonadati > Pseudomonadota > Gammaproteobacteria > Pseudomonadales > Pseudomonadaceae > Pseudomonas > Pseudomonas sp. B21-019. Next base: position 365,686 of record NZ_CP087193.1, on the reverse strand, counting down.
TGTCGCTAAAAGTTACTCCAAAGCCTTCCAGATATCCGTGGCGTACTCGCGAATGGTCCGGTCGGACGAGAACCAGCCCATCCGCGCGGTGTTCAATACCGCCGAACGCCACCACTCTTTCGAGTCGTGCCAGTGAGCTTCGACCCGCATCTGCGCGTTCCAGTAAGAGTCGAAATCGGCGCAGACCAGGAAGCGGTCGTAGTCCACCAGCGAATCGATCAGTGAGGTATAACGGGACGGATCGTCCGGTGAGAACACCCCGCTGCGAATCGCTTGCAGCACGTCGTTGAGCCGATGGGAGGCGGCGATGTCCGGCGCGGCGTTGAATTCATGGTTACGCTTGCGCGCTTCCACTTGCTGGGCGCTGAGACCAAAAATAAACATGTGCTCGGCACCGATGCGCTCGCACATTTCCACGTTGGCCCCATCCAGCGTGCCGATGGTCAGCGCGCCGTTGAGGCCGAATTTCATGTTGCTGGTGCCCGAGGCTTCGAAGCCGGCGGTGGAAATCTGCTCCGACAAGTCCGCCGCCGGAATGATGCTTTCGGCCAGGCTGACGTTGTAGTTGGGCAGGAACACCACTTTGAGCAAGCCGCGCACCGTCGGGTCGTTGTTGACCACCCGCGCGATGTCGTTGGTCAGCTTGATGATCAGCTTGGCCTGGTGATAACTGGCCGCCGCCTTGCCGGCGAAGATTTTCACCCGCGGCACCCAATCGATTTCCGGCTCGGCACGAATCGCCTGATACAGCGCAACGGTATGCATCAGGTTAAGCAACTGACGCTTGTATTCGTGGATCCGCTTGACCTGCACATCGAACATTGCCGCCGGATTGACCGCGATCCCCAGCCGCTCATGAATCAGATACGCCAGGGCTTTCTTGCTGTGCAGCCGCTGTTCGGCGAACTGCTTGCGAAACGCAGTCTTCTCGGCAAATGGCTCCAGCGCGAGCAAGTGCTCCTCGGGGTTGTCCAGCAGGCTCGGGCCGAGGGCGTCAACCAGCATGGAGGTGAGTTCGGGGTTGGCCTGATAGAGCCAGCGGCGGAAGGTAATGCCATTGGTCTTGTTGTTGATCCGGTCCGGGTAAAGCTTGTGCAGTTCGGAGAACACCGTGCTGCGCATCAGCTGCGTATGCAGGCCGGACACGCCATTGACGCTGTGGGAACCCAGGAATGCCAGGTTACCCATGCGCACGCGGCGACCGTTGTCTTCCTCGATCAGCGAAATCGCACGCAGCACGTCGAAATCGTGAACGCCTTTGGCTCGCAACGAGTCGATGTGCTGGGCGTTGATCAAGTAAATGATCTGCATGTGCCGGGGCAGCATCCGCTCCATCAGACTGACCGGCCAGGTTTCCAGCGCTTCCGGCAACAGCGTGTGGTTGGTGTACGACAGCGTGTCGACCGTGATCTGCCACGCCGCATCCCACGCCACGTCATAGACGTCGACCAACTGACGCATCAGTTCGGCCACGGCGATCGAGGGGTGAGTGTCGTTGAGTTGAATGGCCGCGTGATCGCCCAGGGTCAGCACCGAGGTGTGCATGTTGCGATGGCGACGCAACAAGTCCTGCAAGGACGCGGAGACGAAGAAATATTCCTGGCGCAGGCGCAACTCCTGGCCGGCCTCGTTGCTGTCCGCCGGGTAAAGCACGCGGGAGATACTTTCTGCCCAGGCCACTTCCGCGACCGCGCCCAAGTGGTCGCCCGCGTTGAAGCGCTCCAGATGCAATTCTTCCATGGCCCGGGCGCGCCACAGCCGCAGGGTGTTGACGCTTGCACCACGCCAACCAACCACCGGGGTGTCGTAGGCGATGGCCCGCACGGTTTCCGACGGGGACCAGACTTGCCTCGACTTGCCGGCTTCATCGGTCACGGTTTCGACACTGCCGCCGAAACCGATCGGGTAGGCCACCTCTGGTCGTTCGAACTCCCACGGGTTGCCGAAGTCCAGCCAGTGTTCGGTCTGCTCCTGCTGCCAGCCGTCGACGATGGCCTGGCGGAACAAACCGTGTTCATAACGAATGCCATAACCATGGCCGGCGATGCCGAGGGTCGACATGCTTTCCATGAAGCATGCCGCCAGACGCCCGAGGCCACCGTTGCCCAGTGCCGCATCGGGTTCCAGCAGACGGATGCGTTCGATGTCGACGCCCAGTTCGGTCATGGCCTCGCGGGCCACATCGAGCAAGCCGAGGTTGCTCAGGCTGTCGTAGAGCAAGCGACCGATAAGAAATTCAAGGGAAAGGTAATAAACGCGTTTCTGGCCTTTGCGGTAGATCTGCCGGGTGTGGTCCATCCAGTGCTCGACCATGTGATCACGCGCCGCCAGGGCAATGGCTTCGAACCAGTCATGGTCGAAGGCGTGATCCGGGTCTTTGCCCACCGCGTAAGTGAGCTTGGTCAAGACGGCGTCGCGGAATGCGGCCACCTCTGCTTCGCGAACAAGTGGTTCTTGAGTCATCGATAAGACCTCGAGCGAGCGTGAAGTTGTCTGAGCCTAGTCGGTCTGACAGACCGTAGAGACTCTGGTTCGGCAGTTTTTCCTGTTAGTACGAGATAGATCGACATTAGGTTATCGCGTGCCTGAAACGATGCAGGGGTCGTGCCGGACACAGGACTATTTTGCGACAAGCAAAAAAAATCTGGCGAAAGGTTGTTCAAAAATCCACCAGTCCCGGTATGATCGCGCGCCCTGATGCACACGCTGGTAACAACCGATGATGAAGCCCAACCTGATCGCCGCCGCGGAAATCGATCGCCTCGATACCTGGGCCAAGTACTCTGCCCCAATGTGCGGCTCGTGCATGTCCAGCTGCTGCACGCTGCCGGTCGAGGTCAAGATCAAGGATCTGATCCGTATCGGCATCGTCGACGAATTCGAACTGGGCGATCCACCCAAGAACATCGCCAAGCGCTTGCAGAAGGAAGGGATTGTCGAGCGCTACAACCAGAAGTCCGAGATCTTCACCCTCCAGCGCATGAGCAACAACGATTGCCTGTACCTGGATCGTAAAAGCCGTTTGTGCACTATTTATGATAAGCGCCCGGACACCTGCCGCAACCACCCGAAGATCGGACCGCGGCCAGGGTATTGCGCGTACAAGCCTAAAGAAGTGGTGCGCGAGAACAGCAGCTCCAGCCGCACCCTCGAAAAGTTTTAAAGCCGCCTCGATCCCCGTAGCAGCTGTCGAGCCCCAGCGAGGCTGCGTTCGGCAGCGCAGCAGTCGCAGGCCTGAAAACACGATTTATATGATGCACCGCAGCGTTTGATTTCACGACTGCTGCGCAGTCGAACGCAGCCTCGCAAGCTCGGCAGCTGCTACAGCCAGACAAACAAAAACGCCCCCGGCCTTTCGACCGGGGGCGTTTTCATTCAGCCTGAGTTAACTCAGTTCTTGGCTTTCTTGGCAGCGCGGGTACGCTCGCCTTCGTCCAGGATCTTCTTACGCAGGCGGATCGACTTAGGAGTCACTTCGCACAATTCATCGTCCTGGATGAATTCCAGGGCCTGTTCCAGGGTGAAGCGAACAGGCGGAACCAGGGCGATGGTTTCGTCTTTACCCGAAGCACGCATGTTGTCGAGCTTCTTGCCTTTGGTTGGGTTGACGCCCATGTCGTTGTCACGGCTGTTCAGACCAACGATCTGACCGTTGTAGATCTCTTGACCGTGTTCAACGAACAGCTTGCCACGCGCCTGCAGGGTTTCCAGGGAGTAGGTCAGTGCCTTGCCGGTTTCTACCGATACCAGAACACCGTTCTGACGGCCGGACATGTCGCCGGACTTCATGGTGTCGTAGCGATCGAAGATCGAGGTCAGGATGCCAGCACCGTTGGTCAGGGTCAGGAACTGGTTACGGAAACCGATCAGACCGCGAGCAGGGATGTTGTATTCCAGACGAACACGGCCTTTGCCATCCGGCACCATGTTGGTCAGGTCGCCTTTACGCAGGCCCATCTCTTCCATGACCTTGCCCTGAGATTCTTCAGGGGTGTCGATGGTTACGTTTTCGAACGGTTCCTGCTTCACGCCGTCAACTTGACGGATGATCACTTCCGGACGACCAACGCCCATTTCGAAGCCTTCGCGACGCATGGTTTCGATCAGTACCGAGAGGTGCAGCTCACCACGGCCGGAAACCTTGAACTTGTCAGCCGAGTCGCCTTCTTCAACGCGCAGTGCAACGTTGTACAGCAACTCTTTGTCCAGACGTTCCTTGATGTTACGGGAAGTCACGAACTTGCCTTCTTTACCGCAGAAAGGCGAGTCGTTTACCTGGAAGGTCATGGAAACGGTTGGCTCGTCAACGGTCAGAGGCTTCATCGCCTCGACGTTGTCCGGCTGGCACAGGGTGTCGGAGATGAACAACGAGTCCATACCGCTCACGCACACGATGTCACCGGCAAACGCTTCTTCAACGTCGATACGGTGCAGGCCGTGGTGACCCATCAGCTTCAGGATACGACCGTTACGCTTCTTGCCGTCGGCGCCAATGGCCACGACTGGAGTGTTCGGCTTGACGCTACCACGAGCGATACGGCCAACACCGATAACACCCAGGAAGCTGTTGTAGTCCAGTGCCGAGATTTGCATCTGGAACGGGCCTTCACGGTCAACTTTAGGAGCCGGTACGTTGTCGACGATCGACTGGTACAACGGGGTCATGTCTTCAGCCATGTCGGTGTGGTCCAGACCGGCGATGCCGTTCAGGGCCGAGGCGTAGACGACTTTGAAGTCCAGCTGTTCTTCGGTAGCACCCAGGTTGTCGAACAGGTCGAAGATCTGGTCCAGAACCCAGTCCGGACGCGCGCCTGGACGGTCAACCTTGTTGATGCACACGATTGGACGCAGGCCGGCTTCGAACGCCTTCTTGGTCACGAAACGGGTTTGCGGCATAGGGCCGTCTTGAGCGTCAACCAGCAGCAGAACGGAGTCGACCATCGACATTACGCGTTCAACTTCACCGCCGAAGTCGGCGTGGCCCGGGGTGTCCACGATGTTGATGTGGTAGCCGTTCCAGTTGATGGCGGTGTTTTTCGCCAGAATGGTAATACCGCGCTCTTTCTCCTGGTCGTTGGAGTCCATCACGCGCTCGTCGTTGAGCTCGTTGCGCTCCAGGGTGCCGGATTGACGCAAGAGTTTGTCTACCAGGGTGGTTTTACCATGGTCAACGTGGGCAATGATGGCGATGTTGCGTAGATTTTCGATCACTTGTGTATCTCGATCAGAGGATTCGGTGTGCTGACAAGTCTTGGCAGCGATTGACAGTAGTGTCCGGCATGGCCGTTACAGCTTGACGGCGGTGTCGGGGGGCCGGTGACGCAGGCCACAGGCAAACAGCCCCGGGCACTTAGCTCGGTCGATAAACGCGCACATTGGCATGCCCCTCACTGAGCAAATGGTGGGCATGCAGGCGACTCATCACGCCTTTGTCGCAATACAGCAGGTACTGGCGAGTAGGGTCCAGTTCCTTGAAACGAGCGTTCAGTGCATAAAACGGCATCGTTTGTACCTCAATGCCAGGAAGCTCCAGCGGGTCGTCTTCGGCGGCATCCGGGTGACGGATGTCGATGATGATCTGGCCCGCCAGCGCTTCGCTGACTTCTTCAATCTGCAAGTCCTGGCCCAATTCGTCGATCACCCGATCGATCGGCACCAGTTTGGCGTTTTCGAGCGCACGCTCGAGCACCGCCATGTCGAATTCTTTCTCTTCGTGTTCAACGCGGTAGCGCTTGGCCGCGGTTTTCGGATTGACCGAGATGACCCCGCAGTACTCCGGCATGTGCCGGGCGAAATCGGCGGTGCCGATCTCGTTGGCCGTGTCGATGATGTCCTGCTTGTGGCTGGCGATCAGCGGGCGCAGCACCAGTTTATCGGTCACGCAGTCGATCACCGACAGGTTCGGCAGCGTCTGGCTCGATACCTGGGAGATTGCTTCGCCGGTGACCAGCGCATCGATGTGCAGCCGGTCAGCGATACTGGACGCGGCGCGTAACATCATACGCTTCAATACGACGCCCATATGACTGTTATCGACTTTGCCGAGAATCTCGCCCAGCACTTCCTCGAACGGCACACTGACAAATAACACGCGTTGGGAGCTGCCGTACTTCTTCCAGATGAAATGCGCGACTTCCATGACGCCCAATTCGTGGGCACGTCCGCCCAGGTTGAAGAAGCAGAAGTGGCTCATCAGGCCGCGGCGCATGATCTGGTAGGCCGCCACGGTCGAGTCGAAGCCGCCGGACATCAGCACCAGCGTCTGCTCCAGGGCGCCGAGCGGATAACCGCCGATGCCGTTGTGCTGGCTGTGGATCACGAACAACCGTTGGTCGCGAACTTCGATGCGCACTTCGATTTCGGGCTTTTTCAGATCGATCCCGGCGGCACCGCACTGGCGGCGCAACTGGCTGCCGACATATTTCTCGATGTCTATCGAACTGAATGGGTGCTTGCCCGCACGCTTGCAGCGCACCGAGAAAATCTTCCCGGCCAGCGCATCGCCATAGTGCTGCTTGCACTTCTCGACGATGTCGTCGAAGTCGCCCAACGGGTACTCGTCGATCTGCAAAAAGTGCGCGATGCCCGGTGTGCAGGTCAGGCGCTCGCCCATCTCTTTCAGGACCTTGGGGTCGCTGACGCGGGTTTCCAGCTCGAGATTGTCCCACACACCGTTCACCACCACGGCCGGGTCCAGATCGCGGAGCACGGTACGGATGTTTTTGGCCAACTGGCGGATGAAACGCATCCGTACCGGGCGGCTCTTGATGGTGATCTCGGGGAAGACTTTTACGATTAGTTTCATGAAAACAGCGCGCGCAGGGCCAGCCGAAAAAGGGGGGCGCGGATTATAGCGGAAATTGCTCAAGGTTTAACCAGTTAATGTGCAGAAGGTTTTGCGCGCACCAAAACAGGTCATTTATGGAATTCGACGCTACATTACAGGGCGAGATTTTGCGCTTTATGGTGCGCCGCCCCCTTATAAGCGTGATATTGGGGCAAAAAACCCATGATGAGGCACTGGCATGCAATTTGCTCCCTTGTGAGGCAGGTTGCCATGGCAGAGTATTCGCGCCGGCATCACCCACATATAAGGGCATCCACTACTAGCCCTAAGCCACCCGGAGGACACTATGTCGAAGTCGGTTCAACTCATCAAAGATCATGACGTCAAGTGGATTGATCTGCGCTTCACGGACACCAAAGGCACTCAGCACCACGTGACCATGCCGGCTCGCGATGCGCTGGATGAAGCTTTCTTCGAAGAAGGCAAAATGTTCGACGGTTCCTCCATCGCTGGCTGGAAAGGCATCGAAGCTTCCGACATGATCCTGATGCCGGACGACACCACTGCCGTTCTCGACCCGTTCACCGAAGAGCCGACCCTGATCCTGGTCTGCGACGTGATCGAGCCTTCGACCATGCAAGGCTACGACCGTGACCCACGGGCGATTGCCAAGCGTGCCGAGGAATACCTGAAGTCGACCGGTATCGGCGACACCGTATTTGTGGGTCCAGAGCCTGAGTTCTTCATCTTCGACGAAGTGAAGTTCAAGTCCGACATCTCCGGCTCGATGTTCAAAATCTTCTCCGAACAAGGTTCGTGGATGTCCGACCAGGACGTGGAAGGCGGCAACAAAGGCCACCGTCCAGGCGTCAAAGGCGGCTACTTCCCGGTTCCGCCGTTCGACCACGACCACGAAATCCGTACCTCCATGTGCAACGCCATGGAAGAAATGGGCCTGGTCATCGAAGTTCACCACCACGAAGTGGCGACTGCCGGTCAGAACGAAATCGGCGTGAAGTTCAACACCCTGGTTGCCAAGGCTGACGAAGTTCAGACCCTGAAATACTGCGTACACAACGTAGCTGACGCATACGGCCGCACCGCGACCTTCATGCCCAAACCTCTGTACGGCGACAACGGTTCGGGTATGCACGTTCACCTGTCCATCGCCAAAGATGGCAAGAACACCTTCGCTGGCGAAGGCTATGCCGGCCTGTCCGACACCGCTCTGTACTTCATCGGCGGCATCATCAAGCACGGTAAGGCTCTGAACGGCTTCACCAACCCGTCGACCAACTCCTACAAGCGTCTGGTCCCAGGTTTCGAAGCTCCAGTAATGCTGGCGTACTCGGCTCGCAACCGTTCCGCTTCGATCCGTATTCCTTACGTGTCCAGCCCTCGCGCTCGCCGTATCGAAGCCCGTTTCCCGGATCCAGCAGCTAACCCGTACCTGGGCTTCGCTGCACTGTTGATGGCTGGCCTGGACGGCATCCAGAACAAGATCCACCCTGGCGACGCAGCTGACAAAAACCTGTACGACCTGCCGCCTGAAGAGGCGAAAGAGATCCCACAAGTTTGCGGCAGCCTGAAAGAAGCCCTGGAAGAGCTGGACAAAGGTCGTGCGTTCCTGACCAAAGGCGGCGTTTTCAGCGACGACTTCATCGACGCTTATATCGCTCTGAAAAGCGAAGAAGAAATCAAGGTTCGTACCTTCGTACACCCACTGGAATATGAGCTGTACTACAGCTGCTGATCCGGTAGCGCCGCGTCACGCGGCGCGACAAAAGAGAGGCCTCCTTCGGGAGGCCTTTTTTGTGGGCGAACGTCTGTCATCGGATGCCCGGTTGCGTGCATCATGCCCGTCATCCGATAAAGCCGAGATCTCCCATGCGCCTACGCCCATGCCTTGCCTTGCTCACTGCCTTGCTGGCCAACAGCGCCTTTGCCAGCCCGGCACCTGCCGCCCTCGCCCCACTGCTTGGCACCATCGAGGAGCGCCTGGCGATTGCCGATCAAGTCGCGTTGAGCAAATGGGACAGCGGCAAACCCGTCGAGGACCGTCAGCGCGAGCGTGAGGTGATTGCCGGCGCCGTTGCCCTGGCACCTGCTTATAAATTGAGCAACGAAGCCGTCGAACAGTTCTTCTCGGCGCAGATCGAGGCCAACAAACTGGTGCAATACGCGCATTTGTCTGACTGGCATGCGCAAGGCAAGGCTCCCAACGACCCTCGCCCCGACCTCGTCGGGCAGATCCGCCCGCAACTTGATCAGTTACAAAAACGCCTGCTGCAACAACTGGCCGATTTCAGCCCTTATCGCAACGACCCGCAGTGCCCGTCCTGGCTGGCCAAGGCCAATAAAACCGGCAACCAAGTATCTCTGCGCGAGCTCGCCAAGGTACGCGCCAGCGCTGAGTTGTGCAGCGCCAGCCGCTGAGCCGGCCTGCCGACATGCGCTGATGTGCTCTATGCTCAGCGCTTAGTCGCCACGAACGGAACAGGGCCGGACACTTGCCCAACGGCCAATGGAAGCCTGCAATGCGCTCATTGTTGTTATGCCTGCTCGTACTGATCGCCCTGCCCGCCGCTGCGCAGATCTATAAGTACACCGACGCCAATGGCAACACCGCCTACAGCAATCAGCCGCCCGACGGCGTCAAAGCCCGGCCGGTCGAATTGCCACCGCTCAACAGCGTCGAGCGCCAGTCGTCAAGCGAGCCGGTAGCACCTGCGCAAGCCAGTAGCCGTGACCAACCGCACAGCGCCTATCAGGTGCTGGAGCTGAGCGGCCTGCCCTCCGAAGAAGCCTTGCGCGCCAACAACGGCACGTTCACCGTCAGCGTATTGATCAATCCACGCCTGCAAGGCACTCATCGATTGAGGCTGTTACTGGACGGTCAACCCTACGGCCAGCCGAGCAACGTGCCGACCCTGCAACTGGTGAACATCGACCGTGGCGAACATAACCTTGCGGTTCAGGTGATCGACGGGCAAAACGTCGTGCAACAGAGCCCCACCGTGACGCTCACCGTCCAACGGGTGCATAAACCTTGAGGGCCTGGCTGTTGATCGCGTGCCTGGTCAGCCTGCCGGCGATGGCCGAAGTCTTCACATATATCGACGCTCAGGGTAATCGGGTCTTCACCGATCAGCCGGGCACCCGCAACGCCAAACGTGTGCCGTTGGCGACAAGCAATCGAATGTCAGCCAACCCGAGTGGCGCAGCGCCCATGACCGCTGCGAAAACAAACCCGGCCAAACCACTGTTTCATTACGACATGCTTCGGGTGCTGGTGCCGGAACCGGATGCCACGATCCGTAGCAGTGCCGGTGAATTGATCGTCAGCGTTACCAGCGAACCCGGCCTGCAACAGGGTCATCGTTACCGTTTGCTGCTGGACGGCCAGCCCACCGCCGAGCCCGGCCCCAGCCCGGTGTTCGCCCTGAGCAACATCGACCGCGGCAGTCACAACCTATCGGTGGAAATCCTCGACGAACAGGGCCGCACCGTCGAACGCACGGCCAATCAGCCGTTCCACATGCTGCGCATTTCCCTGGCGCAGAAACGCCAGGTCAAACCCTGCACCCTCACCGACTACGGCCAACGGCCCGAATGCCCCCTCAAAGACAGGCCTGAAGAAGAAAGAAGCTCCTTCCTACCCTTCTTCTAACTTCGTTCAGGTTTGCGCACCATATTGGTGCAACAATCTGCACCATACCCACATCTCAACCCATTTTGGTTCGAAAGTACCCGAAAAAACTGGCAGAACGCCATGCAAACGAGCGTAAAACGCCAGTTTCAGGCTCTAAACGCTTCTTTTCGGAGCCTTGGTTTGGTTTTTGCATTTTCCTCATACCGGCGCGTTATTCATGCGCATGCCCTGCTCCAAAAGAGGGAGTAGGGCGTGCTCACCGTAAATGGCGATCGCGCAAAGCCCCACGAGACGCAAGACTAGGCATGAGGAGAGAAGTTTGGTTGCTCCAAATGAACGACGAATAACGACGGATTGCGTCTCGTGGGGCTTTGCCCTTCGGGTTGGCGCTGTGATCGCGCCATGCTGCGTTGTAGGACTTGAAAAGGGAACGCCATTCTCTGCGTCCTACGCCTTGCCTGGCGCGATCACAGCGCCAACGCGATTCGCCATTTACGGTGAGCACGCCCTACTATGACCATTAGCGACGCACTACACCGCTTGCTACTCGACAACCTGACCACCGCCACCATCCTGCTCGACGCCGAACTGCGCCTCGAGTACATGAACCCGGCGGCGGAAATGCTCCTGGCCATCAGCGGCCAGCGTAGCCATGGGCAGTTCATCAGTGAGTTGTTCACCGAGTCCACCGAAGCGCTGAACTCCCTGCGCCAGGCAGTCGAGCAGGCACACCCGTTCACCAAGCGCGAAGCGATGCTCACCGCCCTCACCGGCCAGACCTTGACCGTCGACTACGCCGTGACGCCAATCCTGAGCAATGGCGACACGATGCTGCTGCTGGAGGTTCATCCTCGCGACCGCCTCCTGCGGATCACCAAGGAAGAGGCGCAACTGTCGAAGCAGGAAACCAGCAAAATGCTGGTGCGTGGCCTCGCCCACGAGATCAAGAACCCTCTCGGCGGCATTCGTGGCGCGGCTCAGTTGCTCGCCCGTGAGTTGCCGGAAGAAAGCCTGCGCGATTACACCAACGTGATCATTGAAGAAGCCGATCGCCTGCGCAATCTGGTGGATCGCATGCTCGGCTCCAACAAGCTGCCGTCGCTGGCCATGTGCAATGTCCACGAAGTGCTGGAGCGTGTGTGTCAGTTGGTGGAGGCCGAAAGTCAGGGTTGCATCACTTTGGTGCGCGACTACGACCCAAGCATTCCGGATGTCTTGATTGATCGCGAACAGATGATTCAAGCCGTGTTGAACATCGTGCGCAACGCGATGCAGGCCATCAGCAGCCAGAACGAGCTGCGCCTTGGCCGCATCAGCTTGCGTACCCGCGCCATGCGCCAGTTCACCATCGGCCACGTGCGCCATCGCCTGGTGACCAAGATCGAGATCATCGACAACGGCCCGGGGATCCCCGCCGAGCTGCAGGAAACCATCTTCTTCCCCATGGTCAGCGGCCGCCCGGACGGTACCGGGCTGGGCCTGGCCATTACCCAGAACATCATCAGCCAGCACCAGGGCTTGATCGAATGTGACAGCCATCCAGGCCACACCACGTTCTCGATCTTTCTGCCACTGGAACAAGGAGCCACATCGACATGAGCCGTAGTGAAACCGTGTGGATCGTCGATGACGACCGTTCTATCCGTTGGGTCCTGGAAAAAGCCTTGCAACAGGAAGGCATGACCACGCAAAGCTTCGACAGCGCCGATGGCGTGATGAGCCGCCTGGCGCGCCAGCAGCCGGACGTGATCATCTCCGACATTCGCATGCCGGGTGCCAGCGGCCTGGACCTTCTGGCGCGGATTCGCGAACAACACCCACGGCTGCCAGTCATCATCATGACTGCCCACTCCGACCTGGACAGCGCTGTCGCGTCCTATCAGGGCGGCGCGTTCGAATACCTGCCCAAGCCGTTCGACGTCGACGAAGCCGTTTCCCTGGTCAAGCGCGCCAATCAACACGCTCAGGAACAACAAGGGCTGGAAGTCGTCCCGACACTGACCCGCACCCCGGAAATCATCGGCGAAGCACCGGCGATGCAGGAAGTGTTTCGCGCCATCGGGCGCTTGAGTCACTCCAACATCACCGTGCTGATCAACGGCGAATCCGGCACCGGTAAAGAGCTGGTGGCCCACGCCCTGCACCGTCACAGCCCAAGGGCGGCCTCGCCGTTCATTGCACTGAACATGGCGGCGATCCCCAAGGATCTGATGGAGTCCGAACTGTTCGGCCACGAAAAAGGCGCGTTCACCGGCGCGGCCAACCTGCGTCGCGGGCGCTTCGAACAGGCCGACGGCGGCACGCTGTTCCTCGATGAAATCGGCGACATGCCGGCGGACACCCAGACTCGTTTGCTGCGGGTACTGGCGGACGGCGAGTTTTACCGCGTCGGCGGTCATGTGCCGGTGAAGGTCGATGTACGCATCATCGCCGCGACTCACCAGAATCTGGAAACCCTGGTGCATGCCGGAAAATTCCGTGAGGACTTGTTCCACCGCCTCAACGTGATCCGCATCCACATTCCACGGCTGTCGGACCGTCGCGAAGACATCCCGACCCTGGCCAAGCACTTCCTCAGCCGCGCCGCGCAAGAACTGGCGGTGGAACCGAAACTGCTGAAAAGCGAAACCGAGGAATACCTGAAAAACCTGCCATGGCCAGGCAACGTGCGTCAGCTGGAGAACACCTGCCGCTGGATCACCGTGATGGCTTCAGGTCGCGAAGTACACATCAGCGACCTGCCGCCGGAGCTGCTGAGCCTGCCGCAGGATTCAGCACCGGTAACCAATTGGGAGCAGGCCCTGCGCCAGTGGGCCGACCAGGCTTTGGCACGTGGCCAATCGAGCCTGCTCGACAGCGCCGTACCGGCCTTCGAGCGGATCATGATCGAAACCGCCCTCAAACACACCGCCGGCCGCCGCCGCGACGCCGCCGTACTGCTGGGCTGGGGGCGCAATACCTTGACGCGCAAAATCAAGGAATTGGGGATGAAGGTCGATGGTGGGGATGATGATGAAGGGGATGAGGGTTAATCCCTTCACCTGATCATTCCCACGCTCCCGCGTGGGAATGATCATCGCCGCTCCGTGCACCGCCGCAATGCACCGTGAACCGCAATCGCGCACGGCATCTACTTTGAAATCCTCGATTTATCCGTAACAAAACCCGAACTGCAAAAACACAAAAGCCCCGGAATACGGGGCTTTCAGCACTACTCAGCGACTTTTCGTTTCAACATATTAAAAACTGGCACGCCCCCTGCAATAGTCCAATCAGTGATTCGATTCACTACCCAGTTTCGGGGACCTTGGTACAGGCAGGCCGGGGATTCCCCTCTTTACACCGGGCTCACACCGCAACAGCGACGAGCCCCCCGTTTTGGGGTCCTTGGTACAGGCAGGCCGGGGATTCCCTCTTTTATTGCTCTCGGAGATGGATCTCCAGCCGCCAGCGGTCATCGACCTTGCTACCGGCCCAGTCGCCCTGCAGGGGCCGGGCCGCCACCACCGTCAGCAACAATCCCCCATCACTCAATCGCGTTCGCCAGTTCACGTCCTTGCCGTTGAGCTTGAGCTGACCTTTCTGTGCTCGGCCTTCAGCCTCGAACAACAGCGCGACACTGCCGTCGACCAACTCGCCGTGGGTTTTGGGTTCGTTGTTGAACCACACCACCAGTCCATCATTGGTCACCTCGACCTGCTGCAAAACGCTGGGGTCAGGCGCTGTCAGACGACCGATCATCAGGCCCACCATCACCCCGACAATCGCCAGTGAACCCATCACCCGCAGGAATAGTTTCGAACGGGGATCCGCTTGCGGCGTAGAATGCTGCTCATCTTTACCTTCGGAGCCGTGCATGTTTCACGTCATCCTTTTCCAACCAGAAATTCCGCCGAATACCGGCAACGTTATCAGGCTGTGCGCCAACAGTGGCTGCCACCTGCATTTGATCGAACCGCTGGGCTTCGAGATGGACGACAAGCGCCTGCGCCGAGCGGGCCTCGATTACCATGAGTATGCCACCCTGCAACGCCACGCAGACCTCGCCAGCTGTCTGGAAAGCCTCGGCCACCCTCGGCTGTTCGCCTTTACCACCAAGGGTTCGCGACCGTTCCATGATGCCAGCTTCGCCGAGGGCGATGCCTTCCTGTTCGGTCCGGAAAGCCGTGGCTTGCCAGCCGAAGTGCTCGACGCCCTGCCCGGCGAACAACGCCTGCGCCTGCCCATGCGCGAAGGCTGTCGCAGCCTGAACCTGTCCAACACCGTGGCCATCGCGGTGTACGAAGCCTGGCGCCAGCTCGGGTTCAAGTAAGAGACACGCCCTCCGTAGGAGCTGCCGAAGGCTGCGATCTTTTGATTTTGGTTTTTAAGATCAAAAGATCGCAGCCTTCGGCAGCTCCTACACGAAGGTTTCGTTTGCTCCATGAAAAAAGCGCCTTTGAAGGCGCTTTTTTCATGGAGCAAACGAAACTTCTTTTATTGAACGGTCGGAGTCTCGCCAGCCGCCTGCATGCGTTGCAGCTCTTGTGCGTACAGCGCGTCGAAGTTCACCGGGGCCAGCATCAGGGCCGGGAACGAACCGCGGGTCACCAGGCTGTCCAGGGTTTCGCGCGCGTACGGGAACAGGATGTTCGGGCAGAACGCGCCCAGGGTGTGGCTCATCGAAGCCGCGTCCAGGTTCTTGATCAGGAAGATCCCGGCTTGTTGCACTTCAGCGATGAACGCCACTTCTTCACCGTTTTTCACGGTGACCGACAGGGTCAGCACGACTTCGTGGAAGTCGCCTTCCAGCGCCTTCTGACGGGTGTTCAGATCCAGACCGACGCTCGGTTCCCACTGCTGGCGGAAGATTGCCGGGCTTTTCGGGGCTTCGAAGGACAAGTCACGTACGTAGATGCGCTGCAAGGAGAATTGCGGTGCGTTTTCTTCTTCGCTAGCTGCAGTGTTCTGTTGGTCAGTCATCTCAGATCCTTTCTGATCTCGGGTCTTATAGGGTTAGCTATTTCTAAGTAACGCAGTCAGGCCTTGAGCATGGCGTCGAGCTTGCCGGCGCGCTCCAGGGCAAACAAATCATCACAGCCGCCAACGTGGGTGCTGCCGATCCAGATCTGCGGCACGGACGTACGCCCGGCTTTCTGAGCCATCGCGGCACGCACCTGCGGCTTGCCATCGACCTTGATCTCTTCGAAGGCCACGCCTTTGTTCTCGAGCAGGTACTTGGCTCGCGAGCAATAAGGGCAGTAATCGCTGGAATAGACGACGACGTTGTTCATATCACTTCACCAGTGGCAGATTGTCGGCTTTCCAGCTGGAAATACCGCCAGACAGCTTGGCAGCGGTGAAACCGGCTTTCACCAGTTCACGGGCATGAGTACCGGCGGTCTGGCCCATGGCATCGACCAGGATAATGGTCTTGGCCTTGTGCTTTTCCAGTTCGCCGACGCGAGCGGTCAGTTTGTCCTGAGGAATGTTCAACGCGCCAACGATGTGACCGGCGGCGAAATCCTTGGTCGGACGAATGTCGACCACTACACCTGCGTCCTTGTTGACCAGCCCGGTCAGTTCACCGGTGCTCAGGCTGCGGCCGCCGCCTTGCATCTGATAGGCCAATAGCAGGGCCGCCAGTACAACGAAGATACCCACGAGAATGTAGTGGTTGGTGGCGAATTGAATCAGGTGATCAACCATCGAAGGAGGTTCCAGGGCGTTAAAATGTCGGCCAGTATACACAGCCACTATGGTGGGCCAAACCCCGTCCGGCGGTGACGGCGCCGGAACTTAGCTTTAAACTCCTACTCCCTTTTCCATCGCCCTCTTTTAATTCAGCCACGAGTGGAATCCATGACTACCACGCCTAAACCTTTGGTCCTGATTATTCTCGACGGCTTCGGTCACAGTGAGAGCCCTGAATCCAACGCCATCTATGCGGCGAAGAAGCCCGTACTGGACCGTCTGTGGGCCACCGTGCCGAACGGCCTGATCTCGGGCAGCGGCATGGACGTCGGCTTACCGGACGGCCAGATGGGCAACTCCGAAGTCGGCCACATGAACCTCGGCGCCGGTCGGGTGGTGTATCAGGACTTCACACGCGTGACCAAAGCGATCCGCGATGGCGAGTTCTTCGAGAACCCGACCATCTGCGCCGCGGTGGATAAAGCCGTCGCTGCCGGCAAAGCCGTGCACTTCATGGGGCTGCTGTCCGATGGCGGCGTTCACAGCCACCAGGACCACCTGGTCGCCATGGCTGAGCTGGCCTTCAAGCGCGGCGCCGAAAAAATCTACCTGCACGCCTTCCTCGACGGCCGCGACACGCCGCCGAAAAGCGCCCAGTCGTCGATCGAGTTGCTGGACGCGACCTTCCAGGCCCTCGGCAAAGGCCGGATCGCCAGCATCATTGGCCGTTATTACGCCATGGACCGCGACAACCGTTGGGATCGCGTGTCCCAGGCCTACAACCTGATCGTCGATGGCGCCAGCGAATTCAATGCCGCCACCGCCCAGGAAGGCCTGCAAGCCGCGTACGAACGTGGCGAGAGCGACGAATTCGTCAAAGCCACCAGCATCGGTGAGCCGGTGAAGGTCGAAGATGGCGACGCCGTGGTCTTCATGAACTTCCGCGCCGACCGTGCCCGCGAACTGACCCGCGTGTTCGTCGAAGACGATTTCAAGGAATTCGAACGTGCTCGCCAGCCAAAACTGGCCGGTTTCGTCATGCTGACCCAATACGCCGCCAGCATCCCCGCGCCGTCGGCTTTCGCTGCGGGTAGCCTGGAAAACGTACTGGGCGATTACCTGGCGAAAAACGGCAAGACACAGCTGCGCATCGCCGAAACCGAGAAGTATGCCCACGTGACCTTCTTCTTCTCCGGCGGCCGCGAAGAACCGTTCCCGGGCGAAGAACGCATCCTGATCCCGTCGCCGAAAGTCGCCACCTATGACTTGCAGCCCGAGATGAGTGCCCCGGAAGTCACCGACCGCATCGTCGATGCCATTGAAAACCAGCGTTACGACGTGATCGTGGTCAACTACGCCAACGGCGACATGGTCGGCCACAGCGGTGTGTTCGAGGCGGCGGTGAAAGCTGTGGAATGCCTGGACACCTGCGTCGGCCGTATCGTCACGGCGCTGGAAAAAGTCGGCGGCGAAGCCCTGATTACTGCCGACCACGGCAACGTCGAGCAAATGTCCGACGCCTCCACCGGCCAAGCCCACACTGCCCACACCACCGAGCCGGTGCCGTTCATCTATGTCGGCAAGCGTGACTTGAAGGTTCGCGAAGGCGGCGTGCTGGCAGACGTGGCGCCGACCATGCTGAAGTTGCTGGGGCTTGAGAAGCCTGTGGAAATGACCGGGACTTCGATTCTGGTGTAATCCGCTTCTTCAAAAACACCGCCAAACCCTGTGGGAGCGGGCTTGTGTGGTGAGGGGGCTTGCCCCCGTTCGGCTGCGCAGCAGTCGTAAAACCATTGCATGCGGTGTACCTGGTACACCGCAATTGCAAAATTTGGGGCCGCTTCGCGACCCAACGGGGGCAAGCCCCCTCGCCACACAGGCTCGCTCCCCCATTGGTTTTCACTCCAGTTATCACACAGTCCCAATTGGGCGTTTTTTTTGCAGCGTGGGGCGGGCATACTAGGCCGTCCCTTTCCCTGGTGTCGCCCGCCTCTATGCTTCGCGTCCTGATAGCCCTCGCTCTGACATGCCTGCTCCAACCGGCCTTTGCCGACGAGCGCACGCAAACCCAACAACAGTTGGACGCCACGCGTCAGGACATTGCCGAACTGAAAAAGCTGCTGGGCAAGCTGCAGGAAGAAAAGTCCGGGGTGCAGAAAGACCTCAAAGGCACCGAAACCGAGATGGGCAAGCTCGAGAAGCAGGTCGAGGCGCTGCAAAAAGAGCTGAAGAAAAGCGAATCCGAGCTGCAGCGACTCGATGCCGAGAAAAAAAAACTCCAGAGCGCGCGCGTTGAACAGCAACGACTGATCGCCATCCAGGCCCGCGCGGCCTATCAGAATGGCCGCCAGGAGTACCTGAAACTGCTGCTCAACCAGCAGAACCCGGAAAAATTCGCCCGCACCCTCACCTATTACGACTACCTGAGCCAGGCCCGCCTGGAGCAGCTGAAGAATTTCAACGAAACCCTGCGCCAACTGGCCAATGTCGAAAAAGACATCTCCATGCAGCAAGCGCAATTGCTGGTGCAGAAAAGCAGCCTCGACAGCCAGCGCGACGAACTCGACAAGGTCCGCAAGGAGCGCCAGCAAGTCCTGGCCAAGCTCAATGACGACGTGAAGGCTCGCGACCAGAAACTGGCCGCCCGCGAGCAGGATCAGGCAGACCTGTCTAAAGTCCTTAAAACCATTGAAGAAACCCTGGCTCGTCAGGCCCGAGAGGCAGAAGAAGCGCGGCAAAAAGCGCTGATCGCCCAGCAGGAAGCCGAAAAAAAGCGGTTACGTGAGGCTCAGGCTGAAGCAGACGCCAGCGACGCCCCACGCAAACCCGCCAAATCGACGCCCGGTGCCCTGGTTTCAAGTTCAGGCGAGACCTTCGGCGGTCCTTTTGCTTCGACTCGCGGCAAACTTCCATGGCCGGTTGATGGTCGACTGCTGGCACGCTTCGGTGAAACCCGTGGCGACGATGCCCGCACCAAGTGGGACGGCGTGATGATCAGCGCCTCCGCCGGCAGCCAGGTGCATGCCGTGCACGGCGGTCGCGTGGTGTTTGCCGACTGGCTGCGTGGGGCCGGGCTGCTGGTGATTCTCGACCACGGCAACGGCTTTTTGAGTCTTTACGGTCACAACCAGACGCTGCTCAAGTCTGCGGGTGACGTGGTAAAAGCCGGTGAGTCCATCTCCACTGTCGGTAACAGTGGCGGGCAGGACACACCAGCGCTGTATTTCGCTATTCGTCAGCAGGGTCACCCGAGTGACCCGGCGCAATGGTGCCGCGCGCAAGGATAGGCGTTGAGTCACCTACATTAGGAGTTCGTTCGACATGCTGCATTTGTCCCGCCTTACCTCGCTGGCTCTGACGATCGCCCTGGTGATCGGCGCGCCTCTGGCGTTTGCCGCTCAACCGGCCCCGGCGGTCGCGCCTGCCGGCACTGCTGCGACCACCAAGGCGCCATTGCCGCTGGACGAGTTGCGCACCTTTGCCGAAGTCATGGACCGGATCAAGGCAGCCTATGTAGAACCGGTAGATGACAAGACCCTGCTGGAAAACGCCATCAAAGGCATGCTCAGCAACCTCGACCCGCACTCCGCCTACCTGGGCCCGGAAGACTTCACTGAATTGCAGGAAAGCACCAGTGGCGAATTTGGCGGCCTGGGCATCGAAGTCGGCGCGGAAGACGGTTTCATCAAAGTGGTCTCGCCTATCGATGACACCCCAGCCTCCAAGGCTGGCATCCAGGCCGGCGACTTCATCGTCAAGATCAACGGCCAGCCGACTCGCGGCCAAAGCATGACCGAAGCCGTGGACAAGATGCGCGGCAAGATCGGCCAGAAGATCACCCTGACCCTGGTCCGCGATGGCGGCACTCCGTTCGACGTGACCCTGGTCCGCGCCACCATCCAGGTGAAAAGCGTCAAGAGCCAGCTGCTGGAATCCGGCTACGGCTACATCCGCATCACCCAGTTCCAGGTCAAGACCGGCGAAGAGGTCTCCAAGGCCTTGGCCAAGCTGCGCAAGGACAACGGCAAGAAGCTCAGCGGCATCGTCCTCGACCTGCGTAACAACCCGGGCGGCGTGCTGCAATCGGCGGTGGAAGTGGTCGACCACTTCATCACCAAGGGCCTGATCGTCTACACCAAGGGCCGCATCGCCAACTCTGAACTGCGCTTCTCCGCCACCGGCAAGGACGAAAGCGAAGCCGTGCCAATGGTCGTGCTGATCAACGGTGGCAGCGCCTCGGCCTCGGAAATTGTCGCCGGCGCCCTGCAGGATCAGAAACGTGCGGTGGTCATGGGCACCACCAGTTTCGGCAAAGGTTCGGTCCAGACCGTGTTGCCGCTGAACAACGACCGCGCACTGAAAATCACCACGGCGCTGTACTACACGCCGAACGGCCGCTCGATTCAGGCTCAGGGCATTGTCCCGGACATCGAAGTGCGCAAGGCCAAGATCACCAACGAGCAGGACGGCGATTACTTCAAGGAAGCCGATCTGCAAGGTCACTTGGGCAATGGCAACGGCGGCGCCGACAAACCGAGCGGTTCGGGCGGCAAAGCCAAGGCCATGCCGCAGGATGACGATTACCAGCTGGCCCAGGCCCTGAGCCTGCTCAAAGGACTGAGCATCACCCGCGGCCACTGAGATGCGCCTGCGGTTACTACTCGGTCTGCTGTGCAGTCTGGCGGGAGTTGCTCACGCAGCACCTGCCACGACAGCGACCACACCTCACAAGGCTTATCTGAGCCTGATCATCGATGACCTGGGGCAGAACCTGCCCCGGGATCGCCGCGTGCTGGCCCTGCCCGGCCCGGTCACCACGGCAATCATGCCCGATACACCCCACGCCACCGAATTCGCCCGCGAAGCCCATCGCGCCGGCAAGACTGTCATTCTGCATATGCCCATGGATCCGGCCACCGGACCATTCGCCTGGCATCCCGAGTTGCCCATCGAAGAACTTGAAAAGCGCCTGAACGCCGCGTTCAACATGGTGCCCTATACCGCCGGCATCAATAACCACATGGGTAGCCGCATGACCGCTCAGCAACCGGCCATGGCCTGGCTGATGGCGGACTTGCAGCGTAAGCACAAATTCTTCGTCGACAGCCGCACCAGTGCGCAAACCGTGGCCGCCGCCGAGGCGCAGAAGATTGGCCTGGCAAGTGTTTCGCGGGATGTGTTTCTGGATGACGAGCCCACCGAAGCGGCGATCTTCACACAGCTACAGACGGCGATCAGCCTGGCGCGCAAGCAGGGCTCTGCGGTGATGATCGGGCATCCGTATCCGCAGACTCTGGCGGTGCTGGAGCGTGAGTTGCCCAAGCTCAAGGCACAGGGAATTGACTGGATCGACATCAAATTGATGATCAGCGTGCGCGGCAATCGTGCGACGGCTGCTCATGGCAAAGATGGCGTCTACCGCTAACTTGCCGCACCTCCCACAGTGTTTTGCGTAAGCTACAAGGCTCGGTGTTGCGGTCTAGAGATACCGCCCCATGATGTCGTCCACCACACCTTCCTTGCGCAACTGATCCAGCGCAGCCTGCAGCTTGGCCACGGTCTCATCCGGCACGTCCTTGTTCAGGGCCAGGTACAGCTCGGCGCTATTGAAGCGCAGCACGGTCTTGAGCCCGGTCACCCCGTCCAGCCGCGCCAGGTAACGCCCCGCCGGATCACCCGTAGCCCACAGATCGATCTGACCGTTAGCCAGCTTCTTCGCATTGTCCTGGTCGCGCAGCACCACAATCGGCTTCAGCCCTTGCTTGGCCAATGTCTCGGCAATCGCATCGCCCTTGTAGGCGCCAATCTTGTATTTACGCGCCTGATCCAGCGATTCCAGGGTGATTTTGCTATCAGCCTTGGCCAGCATGATCCAGTCGTCCGGGCCGATAGGGCCGACCCACTTGAAGAGTTTCTCGCGGTCCGGCAGCCGCGCCATTACGAACACGCCATAACCGGGCTTTTCCAGGGCGAGTTTGTAGATTCGCTCCCAAGGGAAACGCAGCGTCAGGCTGTAGGGGATATTGGCGCGCTTGAACATCTCGCGGACGATGTCCACGGCGACGCCGTTGATGTTCTCGTCCTGGGCAAAGTTCTTGCCGTTCTTCGCCATGTTGTACGGCGGGAAGTTTTCCGTCAGCAGCACCAGGCCGGTGTCGGGACTTTCTTCGGCGTGAACTCCGTTGATGAACAACAGAGAAGCACTAGCGAGGGCAAGAAGAAGTCGTTTAAGCATGTCGGGCTACCGGAATCCATGGCGTGCCCAAGAGTGCCCTGAGCCCGCCATGCTGTCCACTGGCCTGTATGTTTAACGCATCACGATTCCGCGATGGGCCATGTAGGCCTTGGCTTCCTGAACGGTGTATTCGCCGAAGTGGAAAATACTCGCCGCCAATACCGCACTGGCGTGGCCTTCAAGAATACCGTCGGCCAAATGCTGCAAGTTGCCGACACCACCGGAGGCGATCACCGGAATCCCCAGCGCATCACTGATAGCGCGGGTGACACCCAGATCGAAGCCGTTTTTCATGCCGTCCTGGTCCATGCTGGTCAGCAGGATTTCGCCGGCACCGAGACCTTCCATTTTCTTCGCCCACTCAACGGCGTCGAGGCCGGTTGGCTTGCGACCACCGTGGGTGAAGATTTCCCAGCGCGGGGGTTCGCCCGGACCGGAAACTTTCTTGGCGTCAATCGCGACGACAATGCACTGCGAACCGAAATGCTGCGCCGCTTCGCCGACGAATTCCGGGTTGAACACTGCAGCGGTGTTGATCGAGACCTTGTCCGCACCGGCGTTCAGCAGATTGCGAATGTCCTGCACGGTACGCACGCCACCGCCCACAGTCAGCGGGATAAACACCTGGCTGGCCATGCGCTCGACGGTGTGCAGCGTGGTGTCGCGGCCGTCGACGCTGGCAGTGATGTCGAGAAAGGTAATCTCGTCGGCACCCTGCTCGTCGTAGCGACGGGCGATTTCCACCGGGTCGCCGGCATCGCGAATGTTCTCGAACTTGACGCCCTTGACCACCCGGCCGTTATCCACGTCCAGGCAAGGGATGATGCGTTTGGCCAGCGCCATGGTGAGTCCTCAGCCTTTGTACGAATCGCAGAAAGCTTGCGCTTCAGCGACATCGAGGGTGCCTTCGTAGATCGCCCGGCCGGTGATGGCGCCGATGATGCCTGGTGCCTTGGCGTCGAGCAGCGACTTGATGTCACCCAGATTGTGGATACCGCCGGATGCAATGACCGGGATCTTCGTCGCAGCAGCCAAAGCAGCGGTGTAAGAGACGTTGCAGCCCTGCATCATGCCGTCTTTGGCGATGTCGGTATAAACGATCGCGGACACGCCGTCGGCTTCGAATTGCCTGGCCAGGTCAATGACCTGCACGGTGCTGATTTCAGCCCAGCCGTCGGTGGCGACAAAACCGTCTTTGGCATCGAGGCCGACAATCACCTTGCCCGGGAACGCGCGGCAGGCTTCAGCGACGAAGGCCGGATCTTTCACGGCCTTGGTGCCGATGATCACGTAGCTCACACCAGCTTTCACGTAGTGTTCAATGGTTTCCAGGGAACGGATACCGCCGCCGATCTGAATCGGCAGGTTCGGGTAGCGCTTGGCGATGGCGGTGACCACTTCGCCGTTGACCGGCTGGCCTTCGAACGCGCCATTCAAGTCGACCAGATGCAGACGACGGCAACCGCCCTCCACCCACTTGGCAGCCATGCTCACCGGGTCATCGGAGAACACTGTGGAATCTTCCATGCGGCCCTGGCGCAGACGAACACAGGCACCGTCTTTGAGATCGATAGCGGGAATAATCAGCATCTGGCAAACCTTCAAATTCGAGTGTTCAGCTTCGCTCGGAAATCAGTTTTTCTCGAGCGCCCACAGGTCGCTTTCGATGCTTTCGAACCTCTCTTTGAGGTGCGTCTGCACATCGAAAATCGCCCTGTTGTAATAGTGCGGAGCAATTTCGCGGGTAAACAGCTCAAGGATTTCAGCCGCTTCGAACGAACCCAGGTCCAGTTCGAAGCGGTCTTCCATGAAGCGTTTGATCTTGTGATTGGCCTCGCTCTCCTGCTCGGGAGTGAGGGTCAGGATCGGCGGCTTCTTCTTGACAGCCATTTACCAGCGACCATCCCACGCAGCGAAGTTCTGCAGCAATTGCAGGCCATGGGTATGGCTCTTCTCCGGGTGGAACTGCACGGCGAAACGCGAGCCATCGGCCAGAGCGGCAGCGAAATCGACCCCGTAGTGACCGCTACCGACCACCTGCCGCGCATTGCCGGCAGCGATGTAGTAGCTGTGCACGAAGTAGAAACGCGCCAGGTCCGGTACGTTGTGCCACAGCGGGTGACTCACCGTCTGCTTCACTTCGTTCCAGCCCATGTGCGGCACTTTCAGGTGTTCGCCGTCCTCGTGCAAATCTTTGCCGAAGAACTTCACCTGGCCCGGGAACATGCGGATGCAGTCGACGCCGTCGTTCTCTTCGCTGCTGTCGAGCAAGGCTTGCATGCCCACGCAGATGCCGAGGAATGGACGGTCTTGGCTGACTTCACGCACCAGCGAATCGAAGCCCAGGCGACGGATCTCCGCCATGCAATCGCGAATCGCGCCAACACCGGGGAATACCACCCGGTCGGCTTCGCGAATCACGTCGGCATCGCTGGTGATCAAGACCTTGCCGGCACCGACGTGCTCGAGGGCCTTGGCCACCGAGTGCAGGTTGCCCATGCCGTAATCGATAACCGCGACCGTCTGCATTACAGAACGCCTTTGGTCGAAGGCATTTGCCCGGCCATGCGGTCATCCAGCTCCACGGCCATGCGCAGGGCGCGGCCGAAAGCCTTGAACACGGTCTCGATCTGGTGGTGGGTGTTGTGCCCACGCAGATTGTCGATGTGCAGGGTGACGTTGGCGTGGTTGACGAAGCCCTGGAAAAATTCCTGGAACAGGTCAACGTCGAAGCCACCGACGGTAGCGCGGGTATACGGAACATGCATCTGCAGGCCAGGACGGCCGGAGAAGTCGATCACCACACGCGACAACGCTTCATCGAGCGGCACGTAGGCGTGGCCGTAGCGACGGATGCCTTTCTTGTCGCCGATGGCTTTGGTGAAGGCCTGACCCAGGGTGATACCGACGTCTTCCACCGTGTGGTGGTCGTCGATATGCAGGTCGCCCTTGCTGACAATATCCAGGTCGATCAGCCCGTGACGGGCGATCTGGTCCAGCATGTGCTCAAGAAAAGGCACACCGATATCAAATCGGGCCTTTCCGGTGCCATCCAGGTTGATCGAGGCTTTGATCTGGGTTTCCAGAGTGTCGCGCTCGACAGACGCCATACGTTCGGCCATCACCAGCTCCGCAAAAAATCATTGGGGCGAAAAAGGCAGCCATTATAGGGTCGCGGGCGCTAAACAGAAACACGGGAGGTGATATCACTGACGGAGTGAACCCCGTGCCGTCGGGGATAGACATGTCCATACAAGCAAAAGATCGCAGCCTTCGGCAGCTCCTACACCGACCGAGTCCACACGCTGACCGTAGGAGCTGCCGAAGGCTGCGATCTTTTCGGGCATAAACCCAATGTGCCTGACACCACACATGTCAGGCACAAAGTGTCTCTTAGTGGAACAAGACAGCGGTTTTCTGCAGGGTCACCCAAACACCCCACGCCAACGGAATCCCTACAACCAGCCACGCAGCCACCGCCAATGGTTTGGTGCCCGCATCCGCTTTCCACTCCAGCACGGTGCTGGCGTCAGCACCCTTGTCGTGGCCCAGCGCCTGTTCGGCGGCCAGTTCGGCGTCGGTCATGAAGTACTTGTCCGCCACCGGGCGCACCAGCAGGTTGCAGATGAAACCCAACACCAGCAGGCCCGCGAGGATGTACAGAGTGATGTCGTATGCCGCGGCACGTTCGACGCCGATGCTCAGCTGATATTCACGCAGGTAGTTCACCAACACCGGCCCCAACACACCCGCCGCCGCCCAGGCTGTCAGCAGACGACCGTGGATCGCGCCGACCATTTGCGTACCGAACAGGTCCGCCAGGTAGGCAGGAACAGTCGCAAAACCACCGCCGTACATCGACAGGATGATGCAGAACGCCGCCACGAACAGCGCAACGCTGCCCAGGTGACCGAGGTTCGGGATCAGCGAGTACAGGGCGAAACCCAGGGCGAAGAACACAAAATAGGTGTTTTTGCGGCCCAGGTAGTCCGAGAACGAAGCCCAGAAAAACCGGCCGCCGATGTTGAACAGGCTCAGCAGACCGGTGAAACCGGCAGCAATGGCGGCGATCGAGGCCAGTTGCGAAGCGTCCAGTTGACCGAACGTCAGGTCGTTGCCAAGCAATTTACCGGCGAACACTTCCTGCAACAGCGGCGAAGCCATGCCGAGGATGCCGATACCCGCCGAAACGTTCAGGCACAGCACCAGCCATACCAGACGGAATTGCGGGGTTTTCCACGCCACATTCACGTGGACGTGCCGGTGAGTGATCATCGCGTTCGAAGCTTTTTTCGCCGGAGCCGTCCAGCCTTCAGGCTTCCAGCCGGTTGGCGGAACGCGGTAGGACAGCGCGCCACCGATCATGAACACGAAGTAGATCGCGGCCATCACCAGGAAGCTCTGCCATACACCGACGCTGGTTGGCGAAGCAAAGTGGCCCATCAGGGCCGCAGCCAGTGGAGCGCCGACCATCGCGCCGCCACCGAACCCCATGATCGCCATGCCGGTCGCCATGCCGCGCTTGTCCGGGAACCACTTGATCAGGGTCGAGACCGGCGAGATGTAGCCCAGTCCCAGGCCGATACCGCCAATGACCCCGGAGCCGATCCACATCAGCCAGATCTGGTGGGTATAGACCCCCAGCGCCGAAATCAGCAGACCGCCACACCAGCACAGTGCCGATACAACACCTGCCTTGCGTGGGCCTGCGTGTTCGAGCCAGCCGCCCCAGATCGCTGCCGAGCAACCCAGGAAGATGAAGAACAGGGTGTAGATCCAGCCGAGCATCGAGATCGGCCAGTCGCATTGCGACGAAAATACCTGAGCGATGAAGCTCATGTCCGGCGCGCAAGCCACGGCTTTGGTGACGCCCAGGGCCTTGGACAGCGGCAGCCAGAACACCGAAAAGCCGTAGGCCATGCCGATGCAGAGGTGGATGGCCAGAGCGGCCGGTGGTACAAGCCAACGGTTAAAACCGGGCTTGGCGATGATGCGTTCCTTGGACAGGAACGCGGGCCGGTCGGCAAAGCCGTCCGCCGTGATGCTCGTAGTCATGGTGTTTCCCCCAATTATTAGTAGGGTTCGCCAGCCGCTCCTCACCCCCAGCCTTTATGCACGCAGACATGACTGTTGTTAGGTGAAGCTTCATTTTGGTGCGACATCACGTCGCAGAAGGACGGACGAACGGGCAGAGGTTACCATTTGCACGTGACAGAAAAACCAAACTGACATCACCTTTTGTATGTCATCTGATCTCGTACCACTGGATGAACATTGTTTTCACGCGTACGGGGAATGGCTCCGTTCAACTTCACAGGAATCTCCATGCCGATCATTGTCGAGCTGCTGAACCAGGCCACTTATCAGGATCAGCAAGATCTGCAGAAGATCTACCGCGACGCCCCGGACTGGCTGTTTGCGCCATTTACAGGCAATGCTGAGCTGATCGAAAGCTGCTTGCGGGACGGCTCTCTGATCGCTGGACGCTTCAACGATCGGCTGCTGGGTGCGGCACGTCTGCAACGGCACCATGACACCTGGCATTTGTCCCATTTATGCGTACGAAAAATCACCCGCCGCCGTGGTGTTGCCGAGCGCCTGGTAAGCGAAGCGCAGAAAATGGCGGTGCAATCGGGCGCGACATTGCGCCTGCTGGCGCCCGCCGGGCACCTAGAAGCCCAGGCGCTGGCGGCTAAGCTGAAAGTGCCGCTGGATGTGCTCCCGACATGATCGCTGACCGGGCAGCCACTTCGGGGCGCTATACTCCCCGGCTAAATTTCGAATTCGACTAATACAAGGACTCGCCCATGAAAGCGTTCGGCAAAATCCTGGGTCTGGTACTTCTCGGGCTGTTGCTGATCATTGTGGCGCTGGGCTTTGCCCTGACCCACTTCTTCGATCCCAACGACTACAAAGACGAGATTCGCCAGATTGCCCGCGACAAGGCCCACATCGAGCTGACGCTCAATGGCGATATCGGCTGGAGCCTGTTCCCCTGGCTGGGCCTGGAATTGCACGAAGCCAGTGTGGCGACCCTGGCCAAGCCCACCGAGCCGTTTGCTGACCTGCAGATGCTCGGTCTGTCGGTCCGTGTGATTCCGCTGCTGCGCCGCGAAGTGCAGATGAGCGATGTGCGCGTCGAAGGCCTGAACCTGCGCCTGAACCGCGACAAGGACGGCCACGGCAACTGGGAAGACATCGGCAAGGTGCCGGCGCCTGCGGCTGCGACGACCTCCACCACAACGCCCGCCACTACCGGCGAACCCGCGCCAACGACCACCGCCCAGGCCGAAAAACCGGCTCAGCCGGTCCGCCTGGACATCGACAGCCTGACCGTCAACAACGCCCGCGTTGAGTACAACGACGAGAAAACCGGCAAGCAGTTCAGCGCCGAAAGCATCCAGCTGAGTACCGGCCCGGTCCATGACTCAACCAACATCCCGGTCAAACTCACGGCGTTCCTGGGCACCAACCAACCAGTTCTGCGGGTGCGGACCGAGCTGGCTGGCGAGCTGCGCTTCGAGCGGGCGCTGCAACGCTACAAGTTCGAAGACATGAAACTCTCCGGCGAAGTCGCTGGCGATCCGCTGCAAGGCAAGACCATGACCTTCGCCGCTCAAGGTCAGTTGCTGTTGGACAAGGCCGCCAACGTCGCCGAATGGACTGGCATCAAGATCTCCGCCAACCAGTTGCGCGCCTTGGGTGAACTGAAAGCCAATGACCTCGACAAGACCCCGCAAATCAGCGGTGGCCTGTCGATTGCCCAATTCGATCTGGCGAAATTCGTCGACAGCATCGGCCAGAAACTCCCGGCGATGGCCGAAGGTAGCCTGAGCAAAGTTGAACTGGTCAGCCAGGTTGCCGGCACGCCGACCAGCCTGTCGCTCGATAACATCAACCTGAAACTTGACGACAGCAACTTCAGCGGCCGCATCGCCATTGAAGACTTCGCCAAGCAATCGCTGCGGGCAACCCTCAAGGCTGACACCTTCAACGTCGACCGTTACCTGCCGCCGAAATCCGCCGAAGCCAACAGCGCAACTCAGGTCCGCAAGGCCGAAGTGGCCAGCACCGAAGCCGATGCCCTGGCCGGCCCTGGCAGCACACCGCTGCCGCCATCACCGACCAAAGGCCCGTGGAGCAGCGACCGCTTGTTCCCGGTGGAGCGCCTGAGCAAACTCGACGTGGATGCCGACCTGACCTTCGGCCAACTGACCCTCGACAAACTGCCGATCCAGAACGCGGCGCTCAAGGCCAACGGCCAGGGCGGCTTGCTGACCCTGGAGAACCTGCGCGGCGATCTGTACGACGGTAACTTCGAAGCCAAGGGCACCCTGGATGTGCGCCAGCAAGTGCCGACACTGAACATGCAGACGCGCATCAACAACGTGCCGGTGGAGAAAATCCTCGAGGGCCAGGGGAAAAATCCACCGGTCAAAGGCCAGGTCACGCTCAACAGCACCCTGACCGGCAGTGGCAATAGCGAGAGCGCGCTGATCGACAGTCTCAACGGCAACGCCAGCTTCGTCATCAACAACGGCATGCTGCTCAATGCCAACCTTGAGCAACAACTGTGCAAAGGCATCGCCACCCTGAATCGCAAAACCCTCAGTGGCGAACCACGGGGCAAGGACACGCCCTTCGAGGAGCTCAAGGGCAACCTGACTTTGCGCAACGGCGTGGCCAATAACCCGGACCTGAAAGTGCGCGTCCCGGGCATGACCGTGAACGGTAACGGCGACATCGACCTGCGGGTGCTGGGCATGGATTACCGCCTGGGCATCATCGTCGAAGGCGACAAGAGCGACATGCCGGACCCGGCTTGTCAGGTCGGCGAGAAATTCGTCGGCATTGAATGGCCGCTGCGCTGCCGTGGCCCGCTGGAGCTGGGCGCCAAGGCTTGCCGCCTCGACAGCGAACGCATGAGCCAGGTCGCCAGCAAGCTGGCCGGCGAGCGCATCAGCGAAAAAATCGACGAGAAGCTTGGCGATAAAGTCAGCCCGGAACTGAAAAACGCGCTCAAGGGGCTGTTCAAGCGATGAGAGCCGAGCAGTTTTCAACGGCCGTGCTGGATTGGTACGACCGCCATGGCCGCCACGATTTGCCTTGGCAACAGGGCATCACCCCTTATCGGGTGTGGGTCTCGGAAATCATGTTGCAGCAGACCCAGGTCAGCACGGTGCTGAACTACTTCGACCGGTTCATGGCCTCGCTGCCAACCGTCGAAGCCCTGGCCGCAGCACCGGAAGACGAAGTACTGCACCTGTGGACCGGCCTCGGTTACTACACTCGCGCGCGCAACCTGCAAAAGACCGCGAAGATTGTGGTCGCCGAATATGGCGGCGAGTTTCCCCGTGATGTGGAAAAACTCACCGAGCTGCCGGGTATCGGCCTGTCCACCGCCGGGGCGATTGCCAGCCTGAGCATGGGTATCCGCGCGCCGATCCTCGACGGCAACGTCAAACGGGTGCTGGCGCGCTTTACTGCGCAAGAGGGTTATCCGGGCGAGCCGAAGGTCGCCAAACAGCTGTGGGCGAACGCTGAGCGCTTCACGCCACATGATCGGGTCAACGCCTACACCCAGGCGATGATGGATCTGGGCGCCACGCTCTGCACCCGCAGCAAGCCGAGCTGCCTGCTCTGCCCGCTGGAAAAGGGCTGCGAAGCACACATGCTCGGCCTGGAAACCCGCTACCCGATCCCCAAGCCACGCAAATCCGTGCCACAGAAGCGCACGCTGATGCCGATGCTCGCCAACGGCGACGGCGCGATTCTGCTTTACCGACGCCCTTCCACGGGCCTGTGGGGCGGTCTTTGGAGCCTGCCGGAACTCGACGACCTCGACGACCTGCAACATCTGGCTTCGCAGCACTCGCTGGAACTGGGCAGCCAGCAGGCACTGCCGAGCCTGGTGCACACCTTCAGCCACTTTCAATTATCCATCGAACCCTGGCTGGTGCAGGTCCAGGAGGCCGGCCATCACGTGGCCGAGGCCGACTGGCTCTGGTATAACCTCGCCACCCCGCCGCGCCTGGGCCTTGCCGCCCCGGTCAAAACCTTGCTCGAGCGCGCGGCCGCCGTATTGAACGCAGGAGAGTCGTCATGACCCGCACCATCATGTGCCGCAAGTACAAAGAAGAACTGCCCGCCCTGGAGCGCGCTCCATTCCCGGGTGCAAAAGGTCAGGACATTTTTGACCACGTCTCGGCCAAGGCCTGGGCCGACTGGCAGAAACACCAGACCCTGCTGATCAACGAAAAACGCCTGAACATGATGAACGCCGAAGACCGCAAATACCTTCAGGGTGAGATGGACAAATACTTTTCCGGCGAGGAATACGCCAAGGCTGAAGGCTACGTTCCGCCTGCTCAATAATTGATCAAAAACCGGGGTCGGCACGTAAGCGACGGTAATAATTAAATATTTTTTGAAAACTTGCTTGACGACCCCCTGAAAAACCCGTTTAATGCGCCCCGTTGCCCAGATAGCTCAGTCGGTAGAGCAGGGGATTGAAAATCCCCGTGTCGGCGGTTCGATTCCGTCTCTGGGCACCAAATACCGAAAACCCTGAATCGCAAGATTCAGGGTTTTTTTTATGCCTGCGATTTGATCGGACATCACGCAAGCCACCTCTCCTGACTAGTTTTGACCGCCCCAGTGGAAAACCAGATTGCGAGCGGCACCACTGCCTACATCCGCTGTATCACGCCGCACCTCACCTTTATGCGTGGCGACAACGGTGTACTTGCCGGCAGGCAGCTGAACGTAAACCAACGGTCCAGCCTCACTCAGTGTCAGCACGGTCTGCCCTGCGGCTTTCTGGATAACCAGATCCACATCGGGAACGTATTCGTCCTGAGGCCCGGTGGAGAATGTCATGTGCAGGTTGTAGCCCTTGGTTTGCTGAATGGCTTTAGCCTCGTCCTCTCCAATCCCCCCGGACAGGTAGGTAATCCCGTTTTGTTGTTGCTGCTGGACTTGCACGGCCGAGCTGTCAATTGGCTCAAGGCTGGCGGCGTTAAGCGCGATTGGCAACAGCAGTAGGCCGACAGCGGCGATGGGCAGCATGAATGAATGGACGTACTTCATGATGGCGACTCCCGGGTTACGTAGAACCCACTCGTTACTCCTTTTAGATTTATCGCCGAATACTCAAGTTTTAGATCGATTCGGAATTGGGTTCACTGCGAATCGGACTACACGATTTGCTCCTCAAGTACGAGCTGTAGTCGGTGGTGTCCTGCAAGACGAATCCGGTAATTCCTTCCGACTTATCAGCAGCGCCCGGCATCGCTGACTATCGCTCTCTTGCCATCCTCTTGCGCCTGTTCCCTCCAGATGCGGAAGATGTCATGAGCCTCCTCAAACCCGATAACACTCAAGATCCACAAATGGTTTCACTGCTCGGCAGTCTGGGCGAGCTGATCCGTGACGCGCGCCAAAAGGTGCTGCGCGCGGTCGATACCGTTCAGGTGCAAACCTGTTGGCAGATCGGCCGGCATATCGTGGAGTTCGAGCAGGAAGGGGCTCGGCGGGCGGCTTATGGCAAGCAGCTGCTGTCGACATTGGCGCATACACTGACAGCGGAGTTTGGGAAAGGCTTCGACGCCTCCAATCTCCGCTACATGCGCCAGTTCTATCAAGCATTCCCGATTCGTGACGCACTGCGTCACGAATTGAGCTGGACCCACTACCGCAGGCTGCTGCGAGTCGACAACGACAACGCTCGCCACTGGTACATGAACGAATCAGCACTCCAGAACTGGTCAAGTCGCGCCCTCGAGCGCCAGATCAACACCCTCTACTACGAACGCCTGCTGGCGAGCCGCGACCGGTCTGCCGTCAAACAGGAAGCCGCCACCAACATCCAGCAAATCAACGCCAGCCCTCGGGACTTTATCCGGGACCCCGTGCTACTGGAGTTTCTCGGCTTGCCCAATGCGGGCCTGAGCGAGGAGGAATCTCATGCAGAACTGAATCGGGAACGGGCGGTGCTTGAGGAACGGTTACTCAAGCGCCCCCGATAAGCGCGGGCAGATTGTTCATAAACGGCATGACGACTATGGTGAGTAACTCGTCGCAAAGGTTCAAAGCCGATGAACTTACAGGACATACCCTCACTGGCCCCGACGCAACTCGAGTTGCCGTTGCCCACCCGCACACCCGGCGAATCCTTCAAGGAACCCGCCGCCGATGGTTTCCTCCTTGGCGGCTTCACCTGGCGGCACACCCATCAAGACCCAACTCGCCCGGTGGTGATCATCAACGCCGCCACCTCTGTCCGTTGCCGGCACTATTCGCGCTTCGCCGATTACCTGTTCGCCAACGGCTTTGATGTGATCACTTATGACTACCGTGGCATCGGCGAGTCGCGTCCCGCATCGCTGAAAGGGCTCGAGGCCTCATGGTCCGACTGGGGCGCGCTGGATTTCGAGGCGATGCTGCAAAGAGCGCAACGCGAATTTGCGGGACAACCCATCAATGTCGTCGGCCACAGCTTCGGCGGCTGTGCTGCGGGGCTGGGGGCCTCCGGGCATTTGATCCGACGCCTGGTGACAGTGGGCGCGCAGTTCGCTTACTGGCGCGACTACGCCCCCGCTCATCGCTGGCGGATGTTCGCCAAGTGGCACGTGGTGATGCCGTTGATGACGATGCTTTGCGGCTACTTCCCCGGCAAACGCCTGGGTTGGCTCGAAGACACCCCCGCTGGCGTGGTTCGCGACTGGAGCACGCCCAGCAACCGATATGAGAAACGCCCCAGCGGTCGCCTCATCCACGCCAGAACCGGTCGACTGCCCTTCGCCAACGTCAGCGCACAAACCCTGGCCATCAGCCTCAGCGACGATCCCTACGGCACGATTCCAGCCATAGAACGCCTGCTTGGCTACTTCACCGGCAGTACAAATACCCACCTGAGAATCACACCTGAGGACATCGGCGAAGAAGAAGTCGGACATTTCGCCTTTTTTCGCAGCGCATACCAAGCCACACTATGGCCCATTGCATTGTCCTGGCTGCAGACCGGCGAGCTGGCCCCCGATACACCCGGGCGGCGAGTGCCACGCAACTGATTGATGCACCCTCTCAACGAAATACGGAACGACGCCCATGGCCTCCGCCAACAAGCAGAACAAACGCGCCTCCCGCGCCAAAGCCAAGGCCAAGCAGAACCGCACCCAGCGGGCCGCCGCGCCGGTCGAGCTGGACCCGAACGACGATCGCATCGACTTCGAATCGGTGGACCTGACCGAACTGTTCAAAAAAATGATCGACGCCGAAAAGTCCAGTCAGCAGGCCATGTGCACAGCCTTCCTTGAAGACCCGTTGCTGGAGCTGGTGTACGAACAGGAAGGCGAAGAAGGCGCGATGGACTTCATCCTCGCAGCGCTGATCGAATACCGCCAATGGTCCACCGAGACCGACGAGGCCGGTGCACTGGCGTGGATCGAATCACCGGCCTTCCAGGCTGATTACGTGGCGGCGTCCGACGCCATCGCGGCCCAAACCCAACAGAAAACCCACTGAGTTCCCATGGCATCCCTGAATAAGCAACAGAAACGCGCCAAACGCGCAAAGGCCAAAGCCAAACAGATCCGCATGGTCGGCAGAAAGCCTGCCGATCTGAACGATGACCTGGGTGAGATCGGCGAGCCGATCCCGGAATACACCCTGGCGATGTTCAGCAAAATGCGTGACGCCGAAGCCACCAGCCGCAACGACATGCTGCTGACCTTGCTGTCGAACCTCGCCGGCATCATCAGCGACCATCCAGAACTGCTGGACATGGAAAACGCCGACAACGAAGCCATGGCCGCCACGCACCTGGCCGCCGACATGCTGATCGACTACCGCATGTGGGCCGATGGCATGGACCGCGATGCCGCCCAGGCCTGGCTGACCGATCCGCAATTCATCACCGACTTTGGCGATGCACTGGACAGTTATCGTCAGTCGCTGGATGCGCAGGAAGAAAAGGGCGAGTAAACATCCCCTCAGAAACAAAAACGGCCGCTTGTCATCACTGACAGCGGCCGTTTTTCGTTACGCGGTACGAATCAGTTCAGCACCACCGCGCCCAGTTTCTGCAGCTTGCGACGGCGAGCCACAATCAAACCGGCTGCCACCACCAACACGCTCAGCAAGCCAGTTGCGAGGATCTCCACGCGATGCGCTTCCTGGAACAACATAATGGTCAGGGCCGCGATGATGAATACGATCACCGCGTAGGTCAGGCCCGGGAACAGCCACATGCTGAAGGCGATTTTTTCACCGCGAGCCATGCGCTGTTTGCGCATACGCAGTTGCGAAAACGCGATCACCAGGTACACCAGCAACGCGATGGCGCCAGAACTGGCCAGCAGGAACTCGAACACGGCAGCCGGGGCCACGTAGTTGGCGAAGACTGCAAGGAATGCCGCAGCGGTCGACAGCATCACGGCCCAATAAGGCGTGCCGCTGCTATTGGTGCGCTGGGAAACGGCCGGCGCATCGCCGCGCTTGCCCAACGAGAACATCATGCGCGAAGCGGTGTAGAGCGCGGAGTTCAGGCAGCTGGTGACCGCAACCAGAACCACGATATCAACGATCAGCTTGGCATTCGGGATACCCATGCGCTCAAGCACAGTCTGGTAAGAACCAACACTGGCGAGAATCGGGTCGTTCCATGGCACCAAGGCCACAACGATGAAGATGGAGACGAGGTAGAACAAGCCAATCCGCCAGATGACCGAGTTGGTGGCCTTGGAGATCTGCTGGCCAGGGTTCTTCGATTCCGCGGCCGCGATGGTCACGATCTCGGTGCCCATGAAGGAAAACATGGTGGTCAAGATAGCGCCCAGCACCGCGCCCATGCCGTTTGGCAGGAAGCCTTGAGTGTCGAACAGGTGCGACACGCCGCTGACCTGACTTGTTGGCAAGAAGCCAAAGATCGCCAGAATGCCCAGACCGATAAAGCCGATGATCGCAACGACTTTGACCAGGGCGAACCAGAACTCGAACTCGCCGTAGTTCTTCACGCTGAACAGGTTGGTCACTGTCAGCAGTAACGTGATAACCAAGGTGAAGGCCCAGATCGCCACGTTCGGGAACCAGGCATGCAGAATGGTCGCGGCAGCGTTAGCCTCCAGCGGGATCACCAAAACCCAGAACCACCAGTAGAGCCAGCCGATGGTGAAACCGGCCCAGTGACCGATCGCACGATCGGCATACGTCGAGAAGGAGCCTGTATCTGGCGATGCAACGGCCATCTCGCCGAGCATGCGCATGACCAGAACCACCAGCGCACCGGCGGCAGCGTAGGCCAACAGCACGGCCGGGCCTGCAGCGGCGATGGCGTGGCCGGAGCCGACGAACAGGCCGGCACCGATAACCCCGGCGATCGACAGCATGGTCACATGACGCGGTTTGAGCCCCTGTTCAAGGCCATTGGAGCTTTGGGAACTGCTCATTAAAACTACCTTTGTAAGGAAAAGCGGAAGCGTGCATCCCGTTTGGCGTTCCTTCTCGTAAAAAGAAACCAACAGGGCGTTTCGTATTCTGCACGCAATAATTGCGCCAAAATGTTGCAAACTCCTCAACCTCGGGGCTCTCAGCCTGACCGGGTAGTTATCGCAAGTCATTGAGATTAATGGCAATTCGCCAGAGCGTTACCTGGCGACCCACTTTAGTAACGAAACAGCGCACCAGAAACACACCCCGGAATCACCCCTCGCACAATAAAAGTGCGGATCAGGAACGTTTGGCCGGTTAACGCTTCCAACACCCCGCCAAAGCTGGCAACATCGCGCCCTTTTTTACGGGCAGCCGCACCCCATCGGGTTCAAACGGCTGTTCGGTTGATAGCAGCGCGACAGTCTGCTGTACCGATGCGACAACCTGCCACACGCCATCCGTTTACCGTCCCGAGCGCTGTTGGCTGCCATTCGAACGCTATGCTAGCTTGGCCGCCTCGCCAGGAAGGCGACCAACAGCAGGAGCGCAACACACTATGAGGAACGCACATGGCTGAGGCCACGCCCGCGCTTGAAATCCGCAACTTGCACAAACGCTACGGACAGCTTGAGGTGCTCAAAGGCATCTCGCTGACCGCCCGCGACGGCGACGTGATCTCGATCCTGGGCTCCTCCGGTTCCGGCAAGTCCACGTTCCTGCGTTGCATCAACCTGCTGGAAAACCCGCACCAGGGCCAGATCCTGGTGGCTGGCGAAGAACTCAAGCTCAAGCCCGCCAAGAACGGCGAATTGGTCGCTGCCGACGGCAAGCAGATCAATCGCCTGCGCAGCGAGATCGGTTTTGTGTTTCAAAACTTTAATCTCTGGCCGCACATGAGCGTGCTCGACAACATCATCGAGGCCCCGCGCCGCGTGCTCGGCCAGAGCAAGGCCGAGGCCATCGAAGTCGCCGAAGCCCTGCTGGCCAAGGTCGGCATCGCTGACAAGCGCCACGCCTACCCCGCGCAACTCTCCGGCGGCCAGCAGCAACGCGCGGCCATCGCCCGTACCCTGGCGATGCAGCCCAAGGTGATTCTGTTCGACGAACCCACCTCCGCCCTTGACCCGGAAATGGTCCAGGAAGTACTTAATGTCATCCGCGCATTGGCCGAAGAAGGCCGCACCATGCTGCTCGTGACCCATGAAATGGGCTTCGCCCGTCAGGTTTCCAGCGAAGTGGTGTTCCTCCACCAAGGCTTGGTAGAAGAACAAGGATCGCCGCAGCAGGTGTTCGAAAACCCGCTTTCGGCGCGCTGCAAACAATTCATGTCCAGCAACCGCTAACGGAGCTACCCGCATGCAGAACTACAAAAAGATCTTCCTGGCTGCGGCCGTCACCCTGGCCTTCAGCGCCGGTGCCGTCGCCGAGACCTTGAAGATGGGCATCGAAGCGGCCTACCCGCCGTTCAACAATAAAGATGCCAGTGGCAATGTCGTCGGCTTCGACAAAGACATCGGCGACGCCTTGTGCGCCAAGATGAAAGTCGAGTGCACCGTGGTCACCTCCGATTGGGACGGCATCATCCCGGCCCTGAACGCCAAGAAGTTCGACTTCCTGATCTCCTCGATGTCGATCACCGATGAGCGCAAGCAAGCGGTGGACTTCACCGCACCGTACTACTCCAACAAACTGCAGTTCATTGCCAAAAAAGACGTCGACTTCAAGACCGACAAGGCTTCGCTGCAAGGCAAGGTGATCGGCGCCCAACGCGCGACCCTGGCCGGCACCTGGCTGGAAGACAACATGGAAGGCGTCGAAGTCAAACTCTACGACACCCAGGAAAACGCTTACCTGGACCTGACTTCCGGTCGTCTGGACGGCATCCTGGCCGACAAGTACGTCAACTATGAATGGCTGAAAAGCGACGCAGGCCGCGCTTACGAATTCAAGGGCGACCCGGTGGAAGAAAGCGACAAGATCGGTATCGCCGTTCGCAAGAACGACCCGATCCGCGAAAAGCTGAACGCTGCGCTGAAAGAAATCGTCGCTGACGGCACCTACAAAAAGATCAACGACAAGTACTTCCCGTTCAGCATCTATTGATTCTGACCTGCCTGACCGGCGCCGTTCGCTGACGGCGCCAGTCCTTGGCATTGCCTGCCGCGATTTGAAAAGAAATCCATGATTATCGACCTCTACGGATTCGGCCCGGCGCTCGCCGCTGGCGCACTGATGACTGTGAAACTGGCACTCTCGGCCTTGTGCCTGGGGCTGGTGCTCGGTCTGCTCGGCGCCTTGGCCAAGACTTCCCCGTACAAGCCGCTGCAATGGCTTGGCGGCACTTATTCAACGCTGGTTCGCGGCATCCCGGAATTGCTCTGGGTGCTGTTGATCTACTTCGGCACAGTCAACCTGATGCGTGCGCTGGGTGAGTTCTTCGGCAACCCCGAGCTCGAACTCAACGCCTTTGCCGCCGGCGTGATTGCGCTGGGGCTGTGTTTCGGCGCCTATGCCACGGAAGTGTTTCGCGGGGCGATTCTGGCGATTCCCAAAGGTCACCGTGAAGCCGGTGTGGCCCTGGGCCTGTCGAAATTTCGCATCTTCACCAAGCTGATCATGCCGCAGATGTGGCGCATCGCCCTACCGGGCCTGGGCAATCTGTTCATGATTCTGATGAAAGACACTGCGCTGGTATCGGTCATCGGCCTTGAAGAAATCATGCGTCACGCGCAAATCGGCGTGACCGTGTCCAAGCAACCGTTCACCTTCTATATGGTGGCCGCCTTTATGTACCTGGGCCTGACCATTCTGGCCATGACCGGCATGCACTTCATGGAACGACGCGCCGCTCGCGGCTTTGCGAGGAGCACCCAATGAATTGGGAAGTCATCATCAAGTGGCTGCCGAAACTGGCTCAGGGCGCGACACTGACCCTGGAACTGGTGGCCATCGCCGTGATCGCCGGGTTGCTGCTGGCGATTCCGCTGGGCATCGCTCGCTCGTCTCGACTCTGGTACGTGCGGGCATTCCCCTACGGCTACATCTTCTTTTTCCGTGGCACGCCGCTGCTGGTTCAGCTGTTTCTGGTCTACTACGGGCTGGCGCAGTTCGACGCGGTGCGTAACAGCTCGATGTGGCCGTACCTGCGCGATCCATTCTGGTGCGCCACCGTAACCATGACCCTGCACACCGCCGCCTACATCGCCGAGATCCTGCGCGGCGCGATCCAGGCGATTCCACCGGGCGAGATCGAAGCGGCGCGGGCGTTGGGCATGTCCCGGGCCAAGGCGTTGTTCTACATCATGCTGCCCCGTGCCGCGCGTATCGGCCTGCCGGCGTACAGCAACGAAGTGATCCTGATGCTCAAGGCCAGTGCCCTGGCCAGTACCGTGACCCTGCTGGAGCTGACCGGCATGGCCCGCACCATCATTGCCCGCACCTACCTGCCGGTTGAGATCTTCTTCGCCGCGGGCATGTTCTATCTGCTGATGGCTTACGTGCTGGTGCGCGGCTTCAAGCTGCTGGAGCGCTGGTTGCGCGTCGATGCCTGCCAAGGGCGCTGATGCCTGCGTGCTGACGGGCGAGACCCTACTCGCCCGCTTCGCTGCGCTGGATGCTTTTCTGATCGAGCATCAGGCGCTGTGGAAGCCCCGACCGTTTACCCATCTGCAACTACCCTGGGAAGCGTCCTACCCGGAACTGGCGTTGTGGCTACGCGGGCGGTCGCTGGAAGATGCGGAAAACAGTCATAACCAGCCTGGCTGGCTCGATGCGCCGGAGCCGTTTGCTTCATTGGCAGCGATGTCTCTTGAGCTGAGTGCGGTAGGTGAATTGCCGGCTCGTGCACTCGAAGCGGCGGGCCATCGGTTGAATGTGGATGTGCCGGGGCGCAAGTGGCAGCAGATTGAAGCGTTCGCCGGCTGCTTGCAGTTTGCCCGTGCACCGACGCATTGGCTGGACTGGTGTTCGGGCAAGGGCCATTTGGGGCGACGCCTGCTACAAATCGGTCAACAATTGACCTGCCTGGAATACGACCCGACGCTGGTCGCCAGCGGCCAGGCACTCAGCCAGCGCCATCAAATGCATGCGCTGCATGTCGAACAGGATGTACTCGCGCCTGGCGCAGCACCCTTATTGAATGCCGATCACACACCCGTAGCGCTGCACGCTTGCGGGGATCTGCATGTGCGACTGATCCAGCTCGCCAGCGCCGCCGGTTGCAAACAACTGGCCATCGCACCGTGCTGCTACAACCGGATCAGTCTGAACACCTATCGGCCACTTTCCTGTGCGGCTGAGCGCTCCGACCTACACCTTTCCCTCGATGATCTTGCGCTGCCGATGAGCGAAACCGTCACCGCTGGCGCTCGCGTCCGACGCCAGCGCGACACCTCCATGGCCCGGCGCCTGGGGTTCGACCTGCTGCAACGGCAACTTCGCGGTGTCGACGACTACCTGCCCACCCCTTCCCTGCCCAGCGCCTGGCTGGACAAACCCTTCTCCGATTACTGCCGCGATCTGGCCGCACTCAAAGACTTATCCACAGTCCGCACGCCAGATTGGGCCGCACTGGAAGCCGCCGGTTGGCAGCGACTGGCCGAAGTGCGCAACCTGGAGCTGCTGCGAGGCCTTTTCCGACGGCCTCTGGAGCTGTGGCTGGTACTCGATCGGGCACTTTTCCTCATTGAGCAGGGTTATGTCGTTCGTCTCGGCACCTTCTGCGAATCCCCACTCACACCGCGCAATTTCCTGCTCCTGGCAGAGCGCCCTTAAACAGCCGCAACCTGTGGATAACTCTGTTGATGGAATTATCGTGGATCCAATATCCACGCTGTTTTACGCCTAAAACACTACTGGTCATTTTTTGTTCACAAAAATAAAAAACCCGTAAAACAGGTATTTGCGGACAAATGAGAACGAGTCCACAAAAGCGCAATGATCAAGCAGATTCCGCCAGCCCGTTGTGCATAAGCATTAAATCAAAACGACATAACCGCCGAATTCCGGACATCACGGGCGGAAAATTGCGCCTTGTAATCCCCCTTGCTATACACGCATACGAAGGCGCCGACAGTGCGGCCAAGAACAAGAAAAATCTTCGACCGTGACGTTCTGCAGAGGCCATCAATTCAGCCACCCCGTCACCAACGCCGAAAACCACCTCGCCGCCGCCCTGCAACGCGCTGAACACGCCGAAGTGCAACTGCGGGCTATGCAAAACAGCCGAGCCCGGCGCACCCTGCAGAAACTCAAGAAAGTACTGCATCGCGCCTGACCGAAAGCCTGCGCAAAAATAGTCTGAATTCAGGGGTTTACAGAACCAACCCAATCGCTATAATCGTCGCCCTGACACGCCGGTATAGCTCAGATGGTAGAGCAACTGACTTGTAATCAGTAGGTCCCGGGTTCGATTCCTGGTGCCGGCACCATACAAAACAAAGGCTTGCAGCGATGCAGGCCTTTGTTGTTTTTAGAAAGCGTAATAAGCAAGCTCGCCCGTATCGCATGATTCGCTCCACCTAGAAAGGAGCTTCATCCTACGGATGACGAAAACTCAAAGGGTAGGCCGCCCTGCGGACCTAGAGGTTGGGAACCACCATGGTTAGTCAGGAAAATTCTGTGGGTTTTCGTTGGGATTGGAAATTTATCGTCGGCTCCCTCTTGACTATTGGTGGGTTAGCGATCCCCGTTTACCTCTGGCAGGTTGATCTGAGCTCGCATTCGCTATCACTTAAACTTGTGTCATCTTCAGCGTTACAGCCCGCATCGAGCAATCAATTCCAGGACCTTCAGATCACCCTGAACGGCGCGAGGATTTCCTCCCCATACATTTCATCATTCGAAATGATCAACACCGGGTCAAAGCCAATTCTGAGTTCCGATTTTGAATCTCCTATCGAGGTACTGGGAGATGGCAACGTTCAATTGATAAGCGCTCAAGTCACGGGAACGGATCCAAAGGGAATCCCCGTTAAGCTTTCTATTGAGTCCAATCGCATGGTCATCGCACCATTTCTTTCTAACCCCAATGACGTCATATCGTTCTCCGTTATCACTGGCGACGAGCCGCCGATTTTTAAAGTGAAGGCCCGCATAGCGGGCATTAGGGAGCTTGCGTTAGAAGACTCTTCGGTGAAAAAGGGACGAGCATCCAAACTGGTCATTTGCTCGTTTTTCGCGATCATTGGACTTTTCCTTTACCTCCGGTTTGCGCACGCTGCGGTTTTGCTTCGGAGGGTCACTATTCACCGACCTACCTGTGTAATGATCTGCTTGATGACCGGTGTCGGATCGGCAATCTTCACGGGCAAAGCGCTCGATGAACTGAGCCTCTTCTACGGCATTTCGATTGATCCAAAACTAGAACTGCCTGTTTTGGCCGTGTTGTTCTTTATGATCTGGATCCCCTACGTGAGATGGTGGACACGTGAGCGCAACCGCCAAACTGACCGACATTTGCTATAACCTCTCCTTCAATTAGCTTCCCAAGCTGATAACGAGGGTTCGATTCCCTTCACCCTCTCCACTATTTTCAAGGCCTCCAGCAGTGCATGTACATGACTGCAATCAGTTGGGGGCCGTTTTGGGGGCCACTTCGTGATTTCTCCCATCCCCACCATCGGATGCACCAGGAGCTGCCTAGCGCCTGCGAGTGTCGCCCCCCGTCAGAGTCACCGGCCGAGAGATTGAATTGAATTTTCCGGTTTGGATTTGAAATGACTAATAAAGGTATTTTTTATCTTTATCTTTATCCATCCCATATAGATCAAGGCTTTCAGAACTTTCAAGAAACCCATTTTTTAGGCCACCCCAGCTATTTACGGGGCTATCAGGAAAACTATTCCGCAGCCCATCTCAAACTATTGATCTATATAGTTTTTTTATTTGATTGCCTTTTTAAATAGCCCACCTGCCTTCCTCATCGCCATGTATCAAAGCCACGTCCCTCGCGGGCTGCAGAGCATCCATCTCGCGATCTCGCGATTGGTGGCGAAAAATAGCCACTTTGAACAGCCTCCTGAGATCCGGCAGTAAAATTTTGCGACGTGATGCTGATTCCTTCACAGGCGCTGTCTATGCTTGGGCTTTCTCGAAAGGAGTCGACACTATGCCGAGCGATTATTCACTGTCGGATGTACTGGAAAGGCTGTACGAAAAC
Organism: Pseudomonas sp. B21-019; assembly: GCF_024749225.1. Taxonomy (NCBI): domain Bacteria; kingdom Pseudomonadati; phylum Pseudomonadota; class Gammaproteobacteria; order Pseudomonadales; family Pseudomonadaceae; genus Pseudomonas; species Pseudomonas sp. B21-019. Next base: position 321,750 of record NZ_CP087193.1, on the reverse strand, counting down.
CAGCAGGCAGTGGAGGCAGCCGTTATGGAGTTGACACTGCAGATTGAGAAGCAAGGGGCACGGGAAGTGGACGGAAATGTTCGTGGGGCACTGTGGACCATGGGTGAAAACGCTGGCCATATCAGACAAGGCCTGGCCCGACTGAAGAAACTGGGCATCGGTTAACCGGCATGGCGTTCGCCACGGCAGAGTGTATTTTCCTAGCTTCTGAGCGAAGTGACACCACCCGTGCTATACCCATAACGTCAGGGCGCAACCTCTAATTGACGTTCGACATGGCCCTTCGTCTGAAAAATTGAGCCTTCACCCGCTCTACCTTGACTAAATAAAGACCAAGGCCATAATCCGCCCCCGATGGCATGCCAATGGATGGCCCAAGAGAGGTGACACTGTGATATTCAGCGTACAAAAAGTAGCCCACATGGCGGCTTTCTTTTTGGCTCGCCGTGAGGGACCAATGTCCCATCTGAAGTTGATCAAGCTGATGTACTTGGCTGACCGGCTCAGCATGGAGCGATATGACGCTCCGATGTCCGACGATGCTCAATACAGCATGAAGAATGGACCAATCCTGTCCAACACTCTGAATCTTCTCCGTGGGATCACACGGGATGAAGTTTGGAGCGATCTCATCAGTCCCGTTGATCACAATCAAGTACAGCTCAATCGAGATTTTGATTGGGATGAGCTTGATGAACTGTCCCGTGGTGAACTGGTAATTCTGGATGAAGTGTTTGCAAGGTTCGGGCGGATGAAGCGGTGGGAGCTTGTCAACTACACCCACACGCTACCCGAATGGGTTGATCCAGGAGCGTCATGTATTCCTATTGATGCTGCAGTGACCTTCCAAGCGCTTGGTTCCTCCGAGGAGTTAGCTCGGGACAAGAGCGCCACTCTGGCTGCACGAAGAAGACTCGGTCAAAAACTATCTGAGATGAGTTGATGCCAGGACCAGGGAGCGTATTTCAGCAAGGAACGCTGTTCATTCTGACTGGACCTGTCCCGCATCTTCATGTCGTGATGAACAATCCTGTCTTCTGCGGTGAAATCGGGGAAATGAGCGTACTTGTGGTCAATGTCTCCTCTGTTCAACAGGGTGCATTCCACGATCCCGCTTGCGTGCTTCATCCGGGATGCCACCCTTTTATTAGCAGAGCCAGCTGGGTAGTTTATAGAGGAGCTACGGTCCTGAAAGTACCGAGGCTGGAGGCGCAAATCGCTTCTGGCGATGTTCGTCCCGATCATCCCGTCTCTCGACTTGTTTACGATCAAGTTCGGTCAGGTTTCGACGTGTCGGATCTTGTGGCTGCGAAAATCGCACGCTACCTTCGTAGGCACGGCATCTAGCCTCAGCTTGCTCACCGACTGATCCAATCTCCGTCCGAAAAAGATCGTGCGTGTTTTTGAAAACACACCGAAACCCGTATTTTCAAAGTTTTCGCTCAGCAAAACCGGGACCTCCAGCGCTTCCCCTTCCATGACCGCCCCTGCGTTGCTATGCAACCGCGCTGCATTTCCTTTCAAAACCTTGCACCAAATGAAGTGGCTGATTCCCCTGCAAAGCCCACGGCCCTTCTGAGTTGCAGGATCGTTTGCACTAGATCGGGATTTGCATAAAAAACGGATGCAAAGCCCGTTGGCGGGAGGGGGATAAGTGCTTTTTTCCGAAGTTTTTCTTGCTCATGCCCTTTTACCTCTCCCAAAGCGAAGAGCCATGCGGCTTTTGAAGAATTCGACCTTGCATCTGAATACAGACCTACGCCCGAGCGCATCAAGACAATGAGTGCTATATGAGATAGCATTCTGCCAAACGGTTCCGAGTCTTTCTGATTGGAACATCGTAAGGGATGGTGAAGGAGCACTGATGGGCGGTATCGCACGACCAAAACCGTCTATTGTCGACAGTTACAAGAAACACAAGGTCGAGGGTGGAAGGCAGTACTATTTTGACCCCAATGAGCAGCGCTTTTACTCATGGGACTCTCTCCATGGTGAGTTTGAGGTATTTGACAAGCGCGGTAATCACTTGGGCTCGGTATGTCCCAAAACGGGAATAACCTTGAAACCACCCGTCAGAGGACGGCGGTTTAACCCAAACTAGGGGATCACTATGAACTTTATTAAACTTTGCCTAAACGGCGACGTGCTGAGCGACGAGATTGATGATTTCGTTCAAGACTGGCATGACGGCAAGGCCGGTGAGGACCAGGAGCTTCACGAGTTTCTCGGTATGACTTGGCAAGAATATTCGGTTTGGGCGACCAATCCGTCGATGCTTTCATACATTTTATCTGCTCGAAAAAATGGCATTAGCTTTGAAGAAGAGCTCAGCCGTGACCGGTTCTCGTTAGCTGCTCGCGCCGCGTCCCCTTTAGAAGCTAAACGTGTCATGGAGTGGTTACAGCAAGAGGAAGCTGGTTGATGTACCCAGAGGAGAAGATGGCGGCAAGGGTACTTAAAAGAAAAGGACTTACCCCTCCTTACAACCTGATTGACCTAGCGAATAGCTATGGTGAGTTGAGATACAGAAGCTTTCCTTTCAAAGCCGACGGAATAACAGTCGGCATTGGCGAACAAGCTCGACCAACCATATATATCAATAGCGATTGCCCTGAGACTCGGCAGCGCTTTACACTTGCTCACGAAGTTGGCCACATAATTATTCCCTGGCATACAGGAACTGTTGTTTCGCATCTCGAACCTGGTTCCGATGATGATGAATATTGGCTAATGGAGCAACAAGCCAATAGATTTGCAGCAGAGCTTCTAATGCCGACAGAGTGGCTAAAGCAGATTTATGCGGAATCAGCTTCAGTAGAAAAATTCTTCAGAAGAGTATTATTAGATACCGGAGCTTCGAAAGAAGCAGTTTTTTATAAAATTTTCAAAGACTTAGATGCGCCTGTTGCATGTGCTCGTCTCGATGAGGTTTTCGGGACGATATCGCAGTTAAAACGAACCAGATTCGCCCCGCATGATGACAAAAGCACTCTTCCTGGGGAAATCTATAACGATATAGATCACGAGTTTGAGGAGTTCCTTATAGATGGAAAGGCATTCTGCGCCTGGACTCTCAAAGGAAAAGAAATTCTAGAGCTGGACCCTCGAACTTGGCGAGAACTTCTGAAGCAGATGCTAGACGATACGAATCTGCAATCCAAACTTGGCAGCATCAACTCAATCATGTCAGCAGCTTTCGATAAATCAAAACATCTTGCAGAGACTGACATCTGCGGAGGCGTGATTAGATCTTTCAGATCGAGGGATGGGTTACCCGGTCTTAAAGAACATGAGCTTTTCGAACAGTATGTCATCAAGCGGGTTAAAGAACTGAAACTGCGTAGTCAGAAGGGGCGCTAAGCTTAGTCCGCCAAAATAATTGGTTTGAGCTCAGCGGATAACAAAGATGTTTGTGCTGCTTGGGTGGCAAAGGCAGTTGAATTATTCGGTATAGGTGTAGCGCCATGTACATGTCCCGCCAGTTGAGTGTTCATCTCCTGCACCACGTCCATCAGGTCGCATAGAATTTGCAGTACGTTGGTTCGTTCCGAGCCTAGCCAGGTTTTGGGCGCCACCAGGCGTTGGCTGACCGTCACTAGGTTTTCGCGCAAGCCTAGTATTCGCTCCTGCATATCGCCACCCACAGTCGTGTTGTACTTCTGCCCCACGACCAAGTTCAAATCCCGGCCGGTCGCCTGGTGCAGATCATCCACCGCCGCCAAACTCGCGGTTCCGCCTGACAGCAGCTTGAGCGCGCCCAGCGCCTCGATCTTTTTCGCACCTCCCACCGTCTCGGTCGAATGGTCATCAACCGCCCGCGTGTGGCTCTGGTACTGCTCGCGGTTGTCCAAGGCTTCAACCTCGCGCTCGATCGCCTGATCCCGGATCTTGCCGTCGGTCTGCCGCAGCCAATTGCCGTCGGCATCGACGCGCTGCTGGGCGGCGTCGCTGTGCTGCCACACCTGGTCACCTTTCGGCACCTTGGGCATGCTCAGGCCGTGGGGCAAGATCGATTGAATGTAGGGCTTGTTCGGCAGACCGTAGGCGAAACACACCACCACCCGCGTGCCTTCCTCTGGAAAAGCGTAAATGCCCATTTCCTCGCCACCGGTGGGTAGTGGCAGCGGGACACCGGTCAGCGGCGGTATGGCCGGATCTGGCTCGTCGTCCGGGCCGAGAACAACGATGTCCACCGCGTAGCGCGGGCGGAAGTCGTCGCAGATCCCGGCGTCCGCCGGCGCATCGGCCACGGCGGTGACCTGGGCGAAGCGCGGCAAGTGGTAAAAGTAATGGACGTACTAATCGATCGCGCAACTGCACGCGGACGTCTGGCACGCAATGAGCCGGGAGGCTGCCCCGAGTATCTGGCTAGCGTGATGGAGTTGGCATACCTGTGCTGGCTGCGCGGCATCGAGGTCGTGACCCTAACGGACGCAAACGAGCTGCCAGAAGGGATTCTGACCAATCGACGCAAAGGCAGTCGGGACAATATTGTTCGATGGACGCCGCGACTGCGTGCCGTATGGGAGGGTGCCAAAGCGTTGCGCGCACGAGTTTGGGAACGCCGGAAAACACCAGTCCCGATCGCAGCGTCAAAGCGCTTTATCATCGTGGCCAGCCACGGGGCCCCCTCCGAAAAACCAGCCTCGATACCGCTTGGCAGCGCTTCATCACATTGGCGATCGCGGACGGAAACATAGATCCAGAAGACCGCTTTGCTTTGCACGATCTGAAGCGGCGCGGCATCACCGACACGACCGGCACCAGAGCAGACAAACAGGAAGCCAGTGGCCACCGCGACGCGAAGATGATGGACGTCTACGATCACAGTGTCCCGGTCGTATCACCATCAGCGGAATAGAAGACGATCAAATATCACTCTGTCAGCTTCTGCCTCTTGATTTTCAACCGTGCCCTATTCTCAGAATTGGACATTATTCGGCTAAGCAGGGAACACAGCGATGGCAAAGGAAATGTCCACTGAAGATAACAATCCATCTTCCCAGAGTAGGGATAATTTCAGTGGGAAAACCAGAAGTGCGCTCGCCCTAAGGGCTGCGCACCGCTGTGCGTTTAGAGGCTGTGGAATTGCAACGGAAGGCCCGAGCGATGCAGGAGCAAGTAAACATGTCAGCATCGGTGTAGCTGCTCATATCGAAGCAGCTGCGCGTGGTGGGCCCCGATACAACGAAAACATGACCCCCGAACAGCGCGGAGATATCAGCAACGGGATCTGGCTCTGCCAGACCCACAGCAGGATTATCGATTCAAATGCTGCGGCGTACCCTCCACTGCTTTTGCAACAGATGAAGGCCGAGCATGAGCAACGAATCAGCATCGAAATGACATCCATGCGCGCCGGATCGACCTGCTACGACTTCGTAGCGCTTGGCCCTTCGATTGTCTTCGTAGGTGAACTGATCGCAATTGAAAAGCAAGCATGGAGCTTCAGAGTTGAGCATTTCGTAATTGGCGATCTGGGAGAGCTTGTCAGGTACATCGAAGGATTCCCGACAGTCGATCCTTACGACAGGTTCGTACTTGTAAATGATCTAGGTGACGGACGAGAACTTGACGAGCCACCAACATGGTCGAAGGCAAGAAACGAATGCGTAATTACAACTCAAGTGAAAGCGAGCGCGAAGAGGCTTGACGTGCACCGCCTTCCAATCGATCTAGCCCTAGGGGATGACCATGATTTGGTTTTCCGGAACGGGGATCTCGCCACAGTTCAGGGTTTAGATTCACTCCCTCAAAAACTCAAATTATGCCTTTCATCTAACAAAGGGGATTACTGGGCGGATCCTACATTTGGTACCAGGATTCGGGAGTACATGACTAACTTTCTCGGATCACCATGGCTGCCTCGCTTGATCAAACTCGAGACTATCCGAATGGCCTCTATCCCATTTAACGATGCAGGGTCTCAGGAGAAGCCAGCGACCCCTCTGTGGTGCGTTCGGAAAGTCATGGCTGTGGATCAGGTCGACCTAAAAGGCAATGCCGGATGGTTTGTTTTTCACCTCAAGCTCGACGTGGAAGGTCTAGGTGAGTGGGACGGTGAAATCCCGATTTTCATTTCCAATGACCTGTGTGCCTCCGCTGACCATCACACGTAACAAGGAGCCACGTGCGGTGTCCCGCTGGGATTTTGCAAACCTAATGACGTAACAAAATTGGCTGTAACTAATTGATTTATATGTTTAAAGCACCTTCCTTGTAATCAGTAGGTCCCGGGTTCGATTCCTGGTGCCGGCACCATACAAAACGAAGCCCTCGCAGAAATGCGAGGGCTTTGTTGTTTCTGGCATCTATAAAAACTGCCCTTGTAGATACCGTCTTAACCCTCCCCTGCGCCAAATCTACCTGCACACCGCCCCATCACAATTTCACTTCAGCGCTAAGCACTTAACTGCCTAATCCAGTCAAGGCTCGCCACGGTAGAACCGGAAGGCCGGTATTCACACCCGATCCATCCTGTGTAGCCACGCTGCTGCAGCGCTGCGAACAAGGCTGCAAAGTCGATGCTCCCCGTTCCCGGCTCGTGGCGCCCCGGGCAGTCGGCAATTTGCACATGAACTGTTCTGTCGTAAAACCGAGCCAGAATATCTGCTGCGTCTCCAGTCAGAAGCTGGGCATGGTAAAGATCGAGGATCAGCCCGACACTCGGGAAGGTTTCCAGCACTTGTTGCGCCTTGCTGAAGTCAGCCATGTAATAGCCCGGCATCTCCTGCGCACAAATTACTTCGATAAGCGGCCGCAAACCCTGATCCTCGAAGTACTTGACGGCATACTCCAGGTTGCTCCCGAAGACACGCCCTGCGTCATCCTGCGTCGTAACACCAGACATAATATGGACATCCGAACATGCCAGCGCCTTTGCATAGCTGGCGGCCCGGAGCAATCCGTTGCGAAACTCTTCCTCCTTGCCCTGCAAGGCAGCGATGCCTTTGGTAACGCCAGCCGGTGCAGCGAATTGAATCAACGGCAGACTGTATTGAGCCAGATGGTCGGCCAAGAGACTCGCGTCGAACTCATAGGGCGATGGGAACTCTACCGCCCGAAAACCAGCTGCAGCGGCGGCTTCGATGCGTTGCAGAAAAGGCAATTCATTGAATTGGAAACCGAGATGAGCATTGAACTTGAGCATTGGGTAAACATCCATCCTGGGAAGAAAATCATCAGCCTGGAGCATCCTTCGCAGCTCCAGCGCTGCACTATAGGTTGATGTTGTCAGCATGCTCAAATCGTGCGGGTCTTTTTTGCTCAAACCTGGGATATGACGATTTCCATTTAGGAAAATAACGTTGTCCCTTTTCCACTTCTCAGAGGCCATTGCTCCCGGACGCCGCTCCTGCCTCGTGCCCTTTGCCGAGAAAAGGGGCGGTCTCCACTTCCAGCATCAGCAACACCATTTCCGTCAACTCGGCGTCGGACTTCTGTCCCGCATAGAGGTCATGGAGTGCTTTGGCGAAGGGAATGCGCAGGTCTTGGTTTTCTTCGCGGGCGGTATCGCTGTATTGCATTAGTTCGCTGATGGCTCGCAATACAGCCGCTTGCCACCGAGCGGTGGTCCTGGGACCATCGCTGGTGATTGCAATCAACTTATCCTTCGTCAGCTGGCGAAGGGCAGGTTCTCGCAACGGCTTATGCTGCTTTGGGTTGCGAGTGATCTTTGACATACCGGACGATACTCAGCGTTTCCTGCCGGAACTGCTCGTAGTCGATCTGCTGGGCGTTAATAAAGGTGCTGCCCATCATGGTCAGCGAGCCCATAAAGCTGGCTTCGGAAATTTCCTCATCGCTCGCGCCAAACAAGCGCGCGGCTTCGGTATGGAACAGGGCGCAATACTTGCAACGGGTCGCCCCGGATACCGCCAGACCTATCAACTCCTTGTACTTATTAGGAATCTTGGTATCTGCCAGCCAGAAATCCCGGGCTACGCCCCAGAATCCGATCGCGCCGCCTTCCGGCATCTGCTTGATCCACTCCGGAACCAGACCCAGGGTCTGTTCAATTTCCTGATAGGTATCACGAATGGCCATTTGACACCTCCTTATCTCTGTAGAGACATCTTCTATAGAGATATAACTAGTTTAGTTCGCTGGCGGCCATGCCAGAGCCGGCTGCAGCACGACTCCAGCAAATGAACTCTTAACCATCGTAGAAACAACAGGATGGATTTAGATTTTTCGGGAGCAATGAAGTACCACTAAGTACCTGGAGTTATCAGACTTAGCGGGTTGGCTAAGAGACGATCTTCGGATGCACGTGCTGGTAAAGCGTGCGCCATACAAAACAAAGCCCTCGCAAAACGCGAGGGCTTTGTTGTTTCTGATGTTTAGAAAACAGGTCTTAGTGACCCGCACTCTGCCCACCATCAACGTGCAGAATTTCCCCGGTGACAAAGTTGGCGCTGTCCAGATACACCACAGCCTGAGCAATATCACTGATCTCGCCCATATGCCCGATCGGGTGCAAATTCCCCAGCGCTTCATGGGTTTCCTCATCATGCATCGGCGTTTTGATGATGCCGGGGCTAACCGCATTCACTCGAATCCCGCGCTTGGCGTACTCGATGGCCAGGGATTTGGTCGCCGCGTTCAAGCCACCTTTGGTCAACGAAGCCAGTACCGATGGCACACCGTCAATGGCGTGGTCCACCAGGCTGGTGGTGATGTTGACGACGTGGCCTTTGCCCTGCTTCTCCATCTCGGTGATCGCGAGTTGGGTGATGTAGAAAAAACCATTCAGGTTCACCGACAGCACCGCGGCATAGTCTTCAGGGGTGTAAGCCGTGAACGGTTTGGCGACGAAGATCCCGGCGTTGTTGACCAGGGTGTCGATGCGGCCAAAACGTGCGATCGCTTCACGAATGACTTGCCGAGCGACTGCCGGGTCGCCGATGTCGCCCGCCACGGTGAGGATATCCGGGTCGGTGGACGATTTGATCGAACGCGAGGTGGCGACAACCTTGTAATCGAGATCACGGAAAGCCTTGACCATGCCTGCGCCGAGACCTTGGGATGCGCCAGTAATAACGATGACTTTTTTCGAATTGCTCATGATGAACCTCTACTCATAAATGATGGTTTGAAAAAGTGATTAATCAGGCTTCAACAGGCGCCTGCGCCATTTGTCTCAACATCTGTTCGTAGTACTCGACCGATTGCGAACCGGACACCAGGTGACGACCGTTCAGCACCATGGCCGGTACCGAATTAATCCCGCGCTCGCGGTAAAACACTTCAAGCTCACGCACTTCCTGGGCAAGCGCTCCGGATACCAACACTTCACGCGCACTCGCCGCATCCAATCCCACTTGCGTCGCTAGTCGAACCAGCGTTTCGCGATCGCTCGGGTTCTGGCCGTCGGTGAAATAAGCACGTAGCAAAGCTTTCTTGAGTGCGAGCTGCCGCCCCTCCTGCAACGCCCACAACAGCAATCGGTGAGCATCGAAGGTGTTATGGAAGTGGGTGCGCTTCTCCAGATCGAACTTGAACCCGATGGCCTCACCCCGAGCGATCTGCATCGCTTTGCCAGCGGCGACGTCCTCGGCACTGCGCCCGTACTTGCGCATCAAGTGCGCAACCGCGTTCTCGCCTTCGGCCGGCATGTCAGGGTTCAGTTCGAAAGGCTTGAAAGTCAGCTCGACCGAGACCTCACCCGCCACGTTCTCGATCGCTTGCTCCAACGCCGTCGCACCCAAGGCACACCACGGGCACACCACATCGGAAACGAAATCGATGGTGACGGAGGCGGTCATGACTGCCCCTCCGCCTCAGCCAGTTGCTTGCGGTACTGGGTGGTAGTGATACCGGCATAGCCCCAGTTATCGGTGTCGACTTCCTCGATCACGATGTGGGTCAGGTCCGGGCGTTTGTTGAGGACGCGTTCCAGGGTTTCAGTGATTTCAGCGATCACCTGAGCTTTCTGCTCCGAGGTAACGCCATCGCGGGTAATGCGTACGCTGACAAAAGGCATGATGAGTCTCCAGTGACCTGCCCTTCGGGATGAATGGGTAGGTGGGTGGAGCTCAATGTAGGAGGTTGGTTTGGGGGGATAAAGGTGGGGGCGGGAACATCATTAGTGACGTGATGTAATGAGTCAGTCCTCAGATCAGACCTTAACCTTTATGCTAATTATGGCTGGCCAATAATTATGGCGTGTCCATAAAAAGAGGTGGTCGACCAAGCGAAAACAGATTTGGTGCTGATCATCGACGAAGTGCAGCACGCGATTTCCTCCGACGACGGCAATCAACTGCTCCTGGCACTCAAAGCCGCTCGTGATGCAATAAACCCACGCCCTAATACACCTGGCTACTTTCTGTTCATCGGAACGGGATCGCACAGGGCGCAAGTCAGCGAACTGACTGCAAAGCGGAACCAAGCATTTTCCGGTGCAACGTCGGCGGCTTATCCGGTGTTGAAAGGGGATTACGTTGAGTACCTGCTGAACCGCCTCGCAATGACGGTGAAGAAGGAGAAATTGCCGTCTCTTGATGTTGCCATTGAAGCGTTCAACACCCTGGGGAATCGGCCAGAGGAAATGCTCAAGGCACTGCGACAGGTCGTGAGGTACGCGTGGAAGAGATTCAACCGGTGGTGATTGCGCTGGTTGCCGAGAACATCATCATGCGGCGTGGGCATGGGATCTATGCGATTACGGATCAGTTTGTTCAGGAGATTTGGTTGGAAGAACGAGCGTTGATTGATGCCAGTTAGAATCCAGATGAAGCCTGTAGCTCAATGCCGACTGGCCATTGAACGGTGCGGCGGTGTTGGGCTTTTCCGCAGCCTGAAAAGATGCCGACACACGGTCCGACACACACGTTGACACCCAGGCTATAGGGGCAGAGAATTTAATTGAGAGCGCGAAACCGACTGCCTCCAAGTGGCAATAGTCGGCGGAGGGACCTCGTTGATGACTTGGAAATCGACGCCTGGTGAGACCTCTTCTCCCCTGCTTGAGGGAGCACAATATCAAGCACCTTTTCATGAAAGCAGCCTGATCAGGCTGCTTTTTTTTTGCCTTGGGAAAAGGTTTCGTTGATAAACAAACACCCAAAAACGCCCACACCTCCCCCATCCGGGCCACTTTCTTGACCCCGATCATCTCCCCTCCAACAAAAATCTCGATCCTGTGCAAGCCTCCAGCCATCGGACGCAGAATCATTTCGCTACTAAACTCGGGACAAGCATGCTCTGGTGCAGGATCATAGCCGGCACGCGACCCACGCCCACCGGGCGGCAAGGTACACAACAATAGCCAGCCCACTTTAGAGGGCATTACCCAAATGGATAGCAGAACCTTACGCAACCTTATGCGCATCGTGCAGACCGGCTCGTTGTCGGCGGCGGCAGAGCATTCCTTTTTGACCGTGCAGGCATTGGCCGCGCAGTTGAACAAGGTCGAAGAGCAGTTCGGTTTTCGGTTGTTTCGTCGCTCCAACAAGGGGCTGACCCTGACCACACAGGGCACGGAGCTCACGCCCTACATGGACAAAGTGTTGGTCGCCACGCGGCAGCTGGAAGAGAAAGTCGCCGCGCTCAAGGTGCCCGGGCAGCGCACGCTCAAGGTTGCGCTTAACACCACGCTCTCGGCCGACTTCAACCGGCGAATGATCGGACGCCTCATCGAGGTGTTTCCTGATTATCAGCTGGAATTCAGCTACGCCGAGTCGATGGAAAACCTCAGTAAATTGAAGAATGAGGACTTCGACCTGGCCGTGCTGATCGGGCCGCAACAGCCGGGGTTGCCCAGCATTGCCCTGCCCGATGTGCAAGTGCAGGTGGTCGGTGCTCATTGCGGTCAGGAAAACGACCCGCTGGTGCTACTTGGCAATAAATTTCAGGTTCGGCCGGCCGACGACTGTCCGTACTCCCACAGCTTCTTGCGCTTTCTCGACGCAGGCCTTGGCAACTACGAGTCAGGCAAGCGGATGATCTATTCCTGCAGTGAAACCCTGACCCTATCGTTGATCACGCAAATGGACGGCCTGGGCATGGTTTCCCGTGAGGCGGCCCTGCGTAACGGCCTGACCATCTTCCCGGGGTTCGAGGATTCCCTCGAAGTGCGGCTGGCGATCAATAATCCCGAGTTGTCGGGTCAGGCCTTGAATGAAGTGGTCGATCTGCCGTTACATGAACGAGCCGAGCGCAATGTACGCAGCCGTTCCCACCGCAACGGAGAGAAAGAGGTTTTTGCTGAAATACGCACATAACAACGTCGGAATGGCTGCATAAAATTCCGGGCGATCGAGCTGCACATGCTGATCCTTGATCAACAGGGGCGTGAGGCTGATGGCAGCCACGATCGCCACCGGCAGGTATTCCAGCGCCCGGGCGACCAGAGGTGGCCAATGATCGGTGTTCACCTGCAGCGGTAACGCGCGTGGCAGGAATGTCACGGCCATCATCAGCGCGACGACCAGGATCAGGAACGTTTGGTCAGGCATACACCCACTCCGCAGCCCACGAATGTGGCGATGAATACGTTGAAGGGTGAGTTGCCAATCAGGCTCAGTGCCCCCATGCAAGCGACCGCGGCCAGTGCAGCGATCAGTTTGTTGCGGGTGTTGCAGAGCGATACCAGCACGTAGAGCATCATCGCGGTCAGTGCATAGTCGAGCTGATATTTGATCAGGTGCGCCGCGTACTGCGCGCAGATCGCCCCCAGCAAACCGCCGAGTACCCACGAGGTGTGGCAATACAGATTGAAGCCGATCAGGTAACGCACATTGACCGGCGAGCCCTTGCCCAGTTTGACGCTGTGGAAGGCGAACGATTCATCGGTCAGCCCACCGGCATAACACCAGCGTTCCAGACGGCTGAGCCCCATCGCCTGCAGGGCCTTGGCCATGTAGACCGACATCAGCATGTGCCGCGCGTTGATCAGAAACGTGGTGAGGATGATAGTGGTCAGCGACGCGCCGCTGGAGATCAGCGCCAGAGCGGCGAACTGCGAGGCACCGGCGTAGACGAACAGGCACATCGCGACCGGCAGCCACACGGGCATCCCGGCATTGACGGCCATCAGACCGAACACAAACGACACCGTGAAGTAGCCCGCAACCACCGGGCTGGCTTCAGCAAACGTGCGCGAGGGCTGGGGCTCGACCATCAGCGGCTGGCTGCTGGACGTCTCATTCATAGGTCCCTCTCAAAGGTAGTTTCGCCGCGCGGCTCACAAAAGCCCTGGGCACTCCAAAAACGTTTGCCGGCAAGGTTAGCATCGTCGACGAACAGGAACATCCGCAGCACACCCACCCGTTTCATGTCCGCCGAGGCCGCTTCCACCAGACGCTGACCGACGCCCTGGCTGCGATACAACGGGCTCACCGCCAGGTGATTGATGGTGCCACGGCTGCCAAGCATGCCGCCCAACACCGCGCCGACCACTTCGCCACTGACATCGAGTGCGAGGAACGCGGTGGTGGTTTTCTGCACCAGCACACCGCGCAGGCATTTGGCGTCCTGCCATTCACAGAACGACACTTCTTCGAATTGCCGAAAGAAGCGCTCCAGGCGTTGGGCATCCTTGGCCGTCGCGCGTCGCAGCATCACCGGTGCAGAGCACTCGGCGATGTTCATCATGGGGTCGAACTGTTCAGCGAACAATGTCGAAAGCGGTCCCGGGCCGCGAGAAGGAAATGGCCAGAATCTGCCGATAGGCCATTTCGTGAGCATGGGTGTTGCGTGCCGGTGTCACGTAGTGACGCATGTCGCGATCGAGGAAGTAGGTGGTGTCGAGGATTTCCAGATAGGTCGTTGCCGCCAACTGTTCCTCTTGGGCCGAATACAAACGGCTCTCCGCCCCGTCCACATTGTTACGCCCCCAGAAATGCACACCGCTGAACGGATAACCGTCGCAGTGGATACCTTCCGGGGTAATTTCCAGTTGCTTGCCCGGCTTGATCTCGATGCGGATCTGATGAATCTGGCATTGCCAGATTTCGTCGTGCAGTTCCGGCGGCAATACGTGTTTGTACACCTCGAAATCCGTATCGATCAGGCTGCGCATCACCGGCGAATTAATGACTTCATTGGAGAAGTCCTGGAAGTGCCGCTCCAGTCCACCGACGTAGCTGTTGTTGGCCTTCGATTGCACGTAGGCGCGATGTTCCAATTGCTTCAAGTCACGGGTGACCGGGTTGTATTCAAAATCGCTGTAGCGACGAAAACGCATGCCCGCATCGGCTTGGCCGTAATAACTGTCCGGCTCCATGTTTTCCCAACTTTTGGTCAATCTGACGAAGTCGGAAAAATGACCGAAGAGGTTGAAGTCGGCTCCCTGGACGTTGACATACTTGTCGCGCCGTAGCGATTCGCCAACTTCTCTGTTCAACACGATCATTACTAGGTCTCCGCTGCATTAAGCGGCCTAATCTAGTAGGTGCCGGATTGACGGCCCATGAGAAAGAATTTCAGGCATATCAAGCGTTGCTTGAAACGCAGGATAAAGTTGCTCCAATTCGACTTTTTACGATCGAAAACAGCCGTTTTCGGTGTTTTTATATGGTTATGAGGCAAAAAAACCCCGAACCAGTCAGGGTTTTTATCGAGTCTGAACAACTCAGCCGATCATCAGAAGATGTTGATCGGGTAATCCACGAATACGCGCAGTTCGTTGCCGCTGACGTTGTACTCGCTGGATTTCTGCGACACACGCAGGATCGAGCTGCGTACCTTCACGCTCAGGTCTTTGGCCGGGCCACTCTGCACGACGTACTTGAACTGGTTGAAGATCTCGCGCTCGGTGCCGCCTTCGCTGGTGGAAGTGGTGATGTTGTCGCCGCGCACGTAGGCCACGTTGTAGCTCAGGCCCGGAACGCCGAAGGCGCCGAAGTCCAGACCGTAACCCAGCTGCCAGCTGCGTTCGTCTTCGGCGTTGAAGTCGGACCAGTAGGAGTTCGCCAGGTATATGGTGTTGCCGCCGTCGCCGACGCGGTTTTGGCCGCGCTGATAGCCACCGTAGGCATAACCCAGGTTGCTGTCGCCGGTGCTGCGCTGGTGGGCGAGGGTGAACGAGTGCGGGCCAGTGGCGAAGGTCGCTGCCAGGCTCCAGATTTTGTTGTCGTCGCCGGTGACACCGTTTTCCCGGACGTAGGAGTTGTCCAGCTTGGTGCGATAGCCGTTGAAGTCCAGGGTCAGGGACTGATCCTTGGCGATCGGGAATACGTAGTTGGCGTTCACGTATTGTTTCTTCAGTACGTCTTCGACGTCGGAAGCGTACAGCGCTGCCTTGAACTGTTCGGTGAACTGGTAGCTACCGCCCAATACGTTGATCGACTTCAAGCCACCACTGTCACGGCCTTCAGCGCTTTTGCGCGATTCGGCGGTGAAGCGACCGGCGTTCAGCTCCAGGCCTTTGATCTCTTTGGAGGTGATCAAAGTGCCGGTATAGCTTTCAGGCAGCAGGCGAGAGTTGTCGTAGTTCAGCACCGGCAGGGCCGGCATCTGGTCACCATAGGTCAGCACGGTGCTGGAGATACGGAATTTGACCGCGCCACCGAACTTGGACAGGTCATCCGCCGCGTTGCCGCTGTCGCCCTGCTTGAAGAAGTCGATACCACCGGCGCCGCTGCGGCCTTTGCCGCCGTCCAGGCGCAGTGCGTACAGACCGAAGGCATCCACACCCACACCGACGGTGCCTTGGGTGAAACCGGACGAGTAAGTACCGATGGCCGCTTGGCCCCATTCGGCTTTGTCCGGGTTGCCATCTTTATAGTCACGATTGATGTAGGCGTTGCGCAGCAGCACTTTCAGGCTGCTGTCTTCAACAAAACCCTTGGATTCGGCCTGGTCGTTAGCCATGGCCTGTGTGGTGCTCAACATCCCCAGTGCGATCAGGCTGATTCGCTTGTTCAACATGTTATTTTCCTTATTACGGGTTGATACGCTCTGTGCCAAACAGCTGAAACGGCGCTATCGCGCTCTTTTTTCACCGCAAAAACAAAAAGGCCCGCCCACGAAAATTCGCGGCGGGCCTTTTATTGTTTTGTCAGTCGTGGCGGTTAGCCACAGGCGTTGGGGCGCATCCTATCTGCGCCCTTAATGATGTGTCAATTTCGTGAATCTTCTGTAAATAGGCGAAAATCGTCTAAGAAATCACTTGTCAGCGATAGCCAATTGCACGACATGGCTGTCGACGAATTGTTCGAAATGGGTGACTTTTCCGTCGGCCAGAGTCCACAAGTGCGCGACTCGGGCATTCATCGCACGACCGGTGGCTTTATAGACGCCGCTGTAATTGCCGTAGGCAAATACCTTGTCGCCCTGAGCGACGTAGTTCTCGACCTTGAACTGAAAATCTTCCCACTCAGTGGCCAGACGCTTGAAGACGTTTTCGACGATAGCGTCGAAACCGACGTAGGTCCCGGCGCAGGGGAAACCCGCCGCTTCGGTCCAGCGGGCGTCATCGGCCAGCGCCGCCGCGGTGTTGCGCGCATTCTCCTGGGAGTTGACGCCTTCGTAGGTGCTTTTGATCAGGCTCAGGTTATCCATGGTGACTCCAGGTGAGTTCAATGGGCGCAGCCGTCGAGGCCACAGGTTTGAAACGCGGATGAAGACTCTGTTGCCGAAAGCGACTGGCTCAACCATTGGGCGAAGGCTTGCGGCTTGCCGAGCCAGGGGCCGATATCGACCAGGGTGAACTGGCCATCCAGTTCCAGCGCGAAGGTAGGGAAGCCCTGACCGCCGACACGGGCCAAGAGTGCGCGGCTGTCCTTGATATGGCGATCGGTATCGGCTGCACTAAATGCCTGCTGGAAAGCCTCGGGCTCAAGACCTGTCTGTGCGGCGAGTTCAAGCAAAACAGCCTCGTCAGCGATGCGTCGACCTTCCACGTAATGAGCCGTCTGCAAACGCCCCAGCAACTCCAGTCCGCGCCCGGCGATCTGCTCGGCTGCCAGCACGGCGGCAATCGGCGGCGTGGAATCGAACACCGCCGTCCCATCACGCAGCAATCCCTCAAAATACGCCTCGCCGAACGGCTGGCCGGTGTACTCGGCGATACGTCGGTCATGGGGCATGACGTAATTGCGTAGTTGTGGCGAAACGGTTTGACGATTGGCACCGCTCATCATGCCGCCCCCGTGGCCGATCACCGGCAACACGGCTTGGGCAGCTTGCACCAAGGGTTTGGCGCCGTAGCACCAACCGCACAATGGGTCGTAAATATAGTGAAGGATCATGGGAAGACTCCGGCAACAAAGTAGAAAAACTCGATGCCGGCAGATTAATCCCCAGACAGTTTCGGAAAAACGCTGGAATGACTTTCAGTCTGTTTCTTGAATCGGTCGAATGCCCCTAGTGACCGGCACCTCCGATCTTGCAGGCATCCACTTTTCCAACGGGCATAAAAAAGCGCCGCCTTCCCGGCAGCGCCTTTATCAATCCGTTGTTTTTCTTCTTATCCTTCCATCACATCCCACAATGCTTCCAGTTCCGCCTCGCTGAATAAACCAGCGGGATAGCGCTCGATCATCATCCGGCGCGGATCAGGTTCTCTGATCTGACGCGTTCCATTGGACTTCAACCACTGTGCCAGGACTTGAAGCGATTCGCTGTTAACTGCCAGGGGATGCAGTGCCCGCTCGCCCACTACGTTCATTTCGGCGTTCATCTCAGCGCTCTCTCCTGGTTTGTGAGCGGCTAACTTATCCAAGGTTTATGACAGAACATCGAAGTTCTCTCCCTCCCCGTGTTGCGCCTTCGAAGATACAAGAGCTATGCCAATGTTTTCGAAGTGTCGATAAGTGGATACAAAAAAAGCCCGCAGTCCTGATGGGCTGCGGGCTTTGTGCAAAACGAAGAGGCTAAACCGTTGCTCAATCGATTTTTCAATCAACTCAAGCTGTTACGACCTCACTCACTCTTTGTGCGGAGCGGGCTGTTGTTGGGTAAGGCAATGAATGTTACCGCCCCCAAGTAACAGTTCGCGACCCGGCACCATGACGACTTCGTGCTGCGGGAACAGGTTCTGCAAAATCTCTTTGGCCGGCCCGTCCAGTGGGTCATCGAAGCTTGGCGCGATGATCCCACCGTTGACGATCAGGAAGTTCACATAAGAGCCGGCCAGACGCACGGTCGGATTGCGCTCCTGAGTGCCGTCCACCGGGTCCACACCTGCGCACTCTTCTTCGGTCGCATACAGCGGCCCCGGAATCGGCATTTTGTGCACCGTGAACGAGCGCCCCTTGGCATCGGTGCTGTTTTGCAGCACGTTCATGGCCGCCTGGCAGCGCGGGAAGTTCGGGTCCTGCGGGTCGTCGGTCCAGGCCAGCAACACTTCACCTGGACGCACGTAGCAGCAGAAGTTATCCACATGGCCGTCGGTTTCGTCGTTGAACAAACCGTCCGGCAGCCAGATGATCTTATCCACAGCCAGGTTTGCGCTGAGCACCGCTTCGATTTGCTCACGGCTCATGTGCGGATTGCGATTGCGGTTGAGCAGGCACTCTTCGGTGGTGATCAGGGTACCTTCGCCATCGACATGAATCGAGCCGCCTTCGAGCACAAAACCCTCGGTGCGGTAGCGCGGGCTGCGCTCGATTTCGAGGATCTTGCCCGCCACCTGCGAGTCACGGTTCCACGGCGAATACAAACCACCGTCGAAACCGCCCCAGGCATTGAAGTCCCAATCCACGCCACGGACTTCGCCACTGTTATTGATGACGAACGTCGGGCCGGTATCTCGAACCCAGGCGTCATCGCTGGACATCTCCACCACACGAATATTCGGCACATCGAGACGGGCGCGGGCATTTTCGTACTGGCCAGCGGAGACCGCTACGGTCACCGGTTCGAAACGCGCGATGGCCTTGGCCACTGCGACATGCGCGGCTTGCGCCGGTTTGCCACCCAGGCGCCAGTTGTCCGGACGCTCGGGCCAGACCATCCAGGTCTGGGTTTGGGGTGCCCACTCGGCAGGCATGTAAAAGCCGTCGGCGCGAGGGGTGCTGTTCAAAGTGGTCATGGCTTCAGGACTCCAGGGAACCGTCGAGGGTTTTGATCGCGCCGTACAGGTTCGGACGACGGTCGCGGAACGAACCCCAGGCGCTGCGAATGTGCTCCAGCTCATCGAGGTCGAAGCTGTGAACCAGAATGCCTTCTTCGGTTTTGTTCAGCTCTTGGACCTTCTCGCCAAACTGGTTGGCGATGAACGACGAGCCGTAGAAGGTAATGTCGTAGCCGTCCTGCTCTTCATTGCCGATGCGGTTGCTGGCGATCAGCGGCATCAGGTTGGCACCGGCATGGCCCTGTTGCACGCGCTGCCAGTGGTCACGGGACGAAATGGTCTTGTCGTGCGGCTCACTGCCAATGGCAGTCGGGTAGAACAGAATTTCCGCGCCTTGCAGCGCCATGCTGCGGGCGCACTCAGGGAACCACTGATCCCAGCAGATGCCCACGCCGATTTTCGCGTAACGGGTGTTCCACACTTTGAAACCGGTATCGCCCGGGTTGAAGTAGTACTTTTCGTGGTAGCCAGGGCCATCCGGGATGTGGCTTTTACGATAAATCCCGAGGTTGCTGCCGTCGGCATCGATGATCGCGATGCTGTTGAAGCGCGCGCGACCGGCCAATTCGTAGAAGCTGATCGGCAGCACCACTTGCAGTTCCTTGGCGACTTTCTGGAAGTGCTTGATGGCAACGTTGTCTTCTACCGTCGTGGCCAGTTGCAGGTAGTCCGGGTTCGGCTTCTGGCAGAAGTACGGAGCCTCGAACAGTTCCTGGATCAGGATGATTTGCGCACCTTTGGCCGCTGCCTCACGGACCAGCTTTTCAGCGGTCTCGATGTTGGCTTCGAGGTCCCAGGAACAGGCCATCTGGGTGGCGGCGACGGTAACGATACGACTCATGAATCATCTCCTGGGCAAGTGCTTGAGGGTCAGTGTGGCATCGACCGATGACAGAACGGGAATCACCGGGCGTGGTTCGTCCACACCGTGGGCAGTGGTGACTTTATAGCCGATAAAAATCGGCTTTAAAAGCAATAAATATCCACCACCTCTAAATAACCTCAAAAATTCCCGATAACAATCGACATTTACAACCTCTGCGAGCTGCCTACAAACCTTCGCCCAGCACCTTCGACAGCATGTCCACAAAGAAGTCCACACTCTGCCGCGACGTGACCATCGGCGGTTTGATCTTGAGAATGTTCAGGTAATCACCCGTCGGCTGCATGAAAATCCCCAACTCACGAAGGCGATCGCACAACGCCGTGGTTTCTTCGGTCGCCGGCTCAAGGGTTTCGCGATTGCGGACCAACTCCACGCCCAGATAGAAACCGGAACCATGCACCGCCCCCACCAACGGATGCCGGTCGATCAAGGCTTCAAGACGTTCCTTGAAGTACCCGCCCACGACCTGGGCGTTTTCCCAGAGTTTTTCTTCTTCCATCACATCCAGCACCGCCATGCCGATCCGGCAACTGACCGGGCTGCCGCCAGCGGACGAGAAGAAATAACCCTCGGCCTCCAGCGCTTCGGCGATCTCCCGGCGGGTAATGACGGCGCCCAACGGCTGGCCGTTACCCATGCCTTTGGCCATGGTGATGATGTCCGGCACCACGCCCTGCTCTTCAAAGCCCCAGAAAAATTCACCCATGCGGCCGTAACCGACCTGCACCTCATCGGCGATGCACACCCCGCCTTGAGCACGGACCAGTGCATAGACCTGCTTCAAATAGCCCGGTGGTAGCGAGATGCCGCCGGCATTGCCATACACCGGCTCGCAGATGAAACCGGCGAGTTGGCGTTTCTGCCCGGCGATTTTCGCCAGGTTGTGTTCGACGCTGCGCACGTAGTCCGGCGCGCTGTCCGGGCCACGGAATTCGCCGCGATAGGTGTTCGGCGCAGTCACCGGGTGCACCCAATCGGGACGGCTGCTCAAGGCCTTAGGGTTGTCGGCAATCGAAGTCGAGACCGCATCCGCCGCCACCGACCAGCCGTGATACGCCTCCAGCACACTGAGCATGTCGCGACCGCCGCTGTAGGCCCAGGCCAGGCGAATCGCCAGGTCATTGGCCTCGGTGCCGCTGTTGACCAGGAATACGCGATCCATGTTGTCCGGTGCCAGCTTTAGCAAGCGCTCGGAAAACTCGGCAATCGCGGCATAGTGAAAACGCGAGTTGGTGTTGAGCAACGACCATTGACGGCCGGCGACGGCGGCCATGCGCGGATGACCGTGACCCAACACCGCAACGTTATTGAGCATGTCGAGGTAGGAGCGGCCCTGCATGTCGATCAGGTGATTGCGCCAGCCACGCTCGATGCGTGGCGGATCGACGTAATAATGCTTCTGGGATCGGGCGAAACTGGCATCGCGGCGGGCCAGCAAGGTTTGCGGGTCGAGCTCCTCTTCGGCATCGCAAGCCAGGCCCAGCAACGCAGCCGGCGAGGGGCACAACGCCTGCCAGGCGGCAGCGCGCGAAGGTGTGCAAAACAACGGTGCGTCGAGCTGAGCACTGCGGCACAACTGTACGATCAACGCTCCGCTGACAGAGCCCAGCACCTGGCCTTTGACCAATGCCGCGCCACTACGCACCGATGGGGTCACACCCCACAACCGGACGCTGAGCTCTGGGCCGTCCAGTTGCAGCAGGCTCTCCCCTTCGATATGGATGACCCCGGCAAAGGGTGCTTCGACCGCCGTGCCGTCAGGCACTTGCAACGCCACATGCAATGGGAAAGTGTCTGGTTCGCTGGCACTGTCCGGTCGGGTTTGGGACAGACGATATTGGCCATATCGACTGGCCGCCAGTCCATGAGTTACGGCGGCTTCCGTCAACAGACGCAGATCGATCCCCTGCTGCTCCCAGTTACCCGCTTCGAAATGCGGGCTGAGGACACCCAGATCGATCAAGGCAAACTCACGCCCCACCAGACTCGGCAGCAAGGGAGCAAAGCCTTCGCTGCCTATGCTCGGCAGGCCTTGACCAACCGCGGCAAGAATCGCCGCCTCCATCAATGCCAGCGGCACCGATATGGCCACGCGGAAAATTTCCCACTCATGGGTCAGGTTGTCGCGACTGTACTCGTTTCCCGGATCAATGCTGACCTGCTGTTCGCCACTCAGCACCAACACCGCCGAGCGCGCAACGATCAGCGGCCAGAGCGCCAGCAGTTCTTCATGTTGCAGCGGATTGATCGCGTGATAGGCCCGAACCGCCGGCAAAATGTAGAACGGATCGCCATCGGCATGGTGCAGCAGCGCGGCACAGGTCACCGACAGATCGGTGATCCGCCAGGTTCGGACCAGGTCGCCGAAATCGATGACACCCTGCAACTGCCATTGGCGCTGCGCATCTCGCTGCCAGACCACGTTGTCGTCGGTGATGTCCATATGAATCGCCTGCACCGGCAGCTTATCCACCAAGGGCTGCAAATGGCGCTCGGCCTGCTCGGCCGCTTCAGCAATCAGCTTGCGTTGCTGATCATCCTTGATCACCGGCAGCAAATGCGCGATCAACGCGTTGGCGTGGCGGGCGTCCCATTGAAGGGTGCGCTCAAGGCCAGGATGGTCGAAGCCGGCCAGCGCCAGGTCCATCTCGCCGCAGAGCCGACCGAAACCGGCGACCACTGCCTGGCTCAGATGGTCGAGGTGCGTCAGGGACTGGCCGTCGATGTAATCGAGCAGACGTACATGCACCGCTTGACCACCGACCTCCAGGGAGAGCAGGTCTGTACCATTTTTGGCCGGGATCACTCGCGGCACCTGCACGCCGGGATGTTCGGCCAAGTGCTTGAGCCCTGCGTGCTGGGCTTGCAGCTCCAGCACCGAGTAATCGCCACGACAGATTTTCAGGACGAAACGCCCCTGCTCGCTGTCGACGCGGTAGTTGAGATCCTGCTGGCTTCCAAGAGCCTGCAACCGTCCGCTCAGCCCGTAATGTTCTTCCAGTAACTCAAGCGCTTGCGCCGCGGACACTTGCGGGCTGGGCAGACTGGCGCGGTGAATCAACGTGGCGAGCGGCATACAACAACCCCTGAAATTTTATTAGGCGCTTATATCGCCACTGCCAGGGGCGATACGCAACCCCCCTTCCCTGGTTGGCCTGAATCAAATGCGTGAGCAACTCTCTTCACCGCCCCACTCGCGCCTGCCGGCACTTTGCGTAAGAATGTCGGCCATCAACGCCTATTGCTGGAGAAACACCATGAATGTGGTCACCACCAACCTGCCCGGTGTTCTGATCATCGAGCCCAAGGTATTTGGTGATGAGCGCGGCTTCTTCTATGAAAGCTTCAACGCCAAGGCTTTCGAAGAAGCAACCGGCCTGAACACCCGATTCGTGCAGGACAACCATTCCCGCTCGCAAAAAGGCGTACTGCGCGGCTTGCACTACCAGCTGCAAAACACTCAGGGCAAACTGGTCCGCGTCACCGTCGGTGAAGTGCTGGACGTGGCCGTGGACATTCGCCGCAGCTCGCCGCATTTCGGCAAATGGGTCGCGGTGCGCCTGTCCGCCAACAACCATCGCCAGCTCTGGGTACCGGAAGGTTTTGCCCATGGTTTCGTGGTGCTGAGCGATTTCGCCGAGTTCCTGTACAAAACCACCGACTACTACACACCGTCGGCCGAGCGCAGCATTCGCTGGGACGACCCGGATCTGGGCATCGACTGGCAGTTGGACGAAACACCGCAGCTGTCGGCCAAGGATCAGTCCGCCGCGTTCTTCAAGGACGCTGAAGTTTTTTCCTGAATTGCTGTCTGAATTTTCAGCGCCAGTGCGCACTTGATCCAGGGTGCGCAGACTGCGCCCGCAAGCCTAGGCATAATGCGTCTGTACCCACAGGCGCTTGATGCTCATGACACCGACCCTCCCCCGCAGACCCCGCTGGCGCAGCCTGGCACTGCTTGCGTTGTGCCTGGCACCCTTGCTGTGGCCGCTGGAGCATCTGGCCGAGCGTTATTACCGCAGCGAGCTGGCAGGGCAGAACCGTCAGACCCTCGACCTCTACGTCGCCAACCTGCTGGGTACCCTGCACCGCTATGAAGTGCTGCCGCAGATTCTCGGCGACCTGCCCGCCCTGCGTGCGACGTTGGGCGCCCCCGACGAGGGCGTGATTCAAGGCAATGCCAATCGTCTGTTGAAACACATCAGTGCCCAGACCGGCGCCGAAGTCATGTACCTGATGGACACCACCGGCAAGACGCTGGCGGCCTCCAACTGGGACAAACACGACAGCTTCGTCGGCCGCAATTTTTCTTTCCGTCCTTATTTCAGTGAAGCCATGGCCGGGCGCCTGGGGCGCTTCTTTGGCCTGGGCACCACCTCGGCCAAGCGCGGTTACTTCTTCGCCGCGGCGATACACGATCGTGAAAAAATCATCGGCGTGTTGGTGGTCAAGGTTGACCTCGATCACACCGAAAGCCTCTGGGGCAAAACCCCGGAACAACTGCTGGTCACCGACCACAACGGTGTGGTCATCCTCACGTCGCGGCCAGAATGGCGTTTCCGCTCGACCCGTCCATTGAGTGATGAGGAGAACAAGGCCGTCGCCGCGATTCAACCCTATCCGACCCGCGATCCAAAGCCGTTGAGTCTCGACCCCAATGCCTGGCTGACCCAAACCCGGCAGATCGAAGAAACCGGCTGGAGTGTCAGTATCCTTGCTCCACGCACCCTGATCGACCGCCCCGTGCGCACAGTCGTGGCCATCGGCGGCGCAACGCTGCTGGTATTGATGCTGCTGCTTGGCCTGATGATGCAACGCCGACGCCATTACCTGGAGCGGATCGCCTTCGAAGCCAAGGCCCGCCAGGAACTGGAAGGCCGGGTCGCCGAACGGACCAGCGACCTCGAGGGCCTCAACCGTCGACTGAAACAGGAAGTGCTGGAGCGCGAACACGCCCAGCAAGAACTGGTACGCGCTCAGGATGATCTGGTACAGGCCGGCAAGCTCTCGGCGTTGGGGACGATGTCGGCGAGTATCAGTCATGAACTCAACCAACCGCTGGCGGCAATCCGCAGCTACGCGGAAAACGCCGAAGTGCTGCTCGATCATCAGCGCACCGAGGATGCTCGCGGCAACCTCAAGCTGATCAGCGAACTGACCGGGCGCATGGCGTCGATCATCGCCCACCTGCGCGCCTTCGCCCGACGTGATCGCCACGCCCCGGAAAGCGTGGCCCTGCAACCGGCGCTGGACGACGCCCTGGCGTTACTGGCCAAACGTCGGCGCAGCATGGAAGTCGAGCTGATCCGCGACCTGCCGGCCGCCACCCTGTGGGTCGAGGCCGGAGAAACCCGTCTGCGCCAGGTACTCGGCAATCTGCTGGCCAATGCGCTCGATGCGCTGACGGAAAAAGGCCCGCCGCGTAAACTCTGGTTGAGCGCCCAATCCACCACCGACGGCGTCACTCTGTACATTCGCGACAACGGCCCCGGGTTCTGCCTGGAAGCGCTGGGTCGTGCCGGCGAGCCCTTCTACACCACCAAGACCCGCACTCAGGGACTTGGGCTGGGGCTGGCGATCTGCGACACCCTGATGCGCGCCTTCGGTGGTGAACTGTCGTTCTCCAACCATAAGGAAGGCGGCGCCCTGATTACCCTGAAGCTGCGCGCAGGCGCGCCGGGCGTGAGCCTGCAACCGTCCGAGGACCGAAGTGCATGACCATCGACAACCGCATCCAGGTCGTGTTGATCGACGACGATCCCCACCTGCGCCAGGCCCTGAGCCAGACCCTGGACCTGGCCGGCCTGAAGATCCTGCCGCTCGCTGAAGCCAAGGGCCTGGCCGGGCAACTGGAACGCGACTGGCCGGGAGTGGTGGTCAGTGACATCCGCATGCCGGGCATGGACGGCCTCGAACTACTGACCGAACTCCACGCCCAGGATCCGGAGCTGCCCGTGCTGCTGATCACCGGCCACGGCGATGTACCCCTGGCGGTGCAAGCCATGCGCGCCGGGGCTTATGACTTTCTGGAAAAACCTTTCGCCAGTGACGCCCTGCTCGACAGCGTACGTCGCGCCCTGGCCCTGCGCCGTCTGGTGCTGGACAACCGCAGCCTGCGACTGGCCCTGAGCGATCGCAACGAACTGAGCGCTCGACTGGTCGGGCAATCGGCGCCGATGCTGCGCCTGCGCGAGCAGATCGGGGCACTGGCGGCGACCAAGGCCGACGTGCTGATCCTCGGCGAAACCGGTGCGGGCAAAGAAGTGGTGGCCCGCGCGCTGCACGACTTGTCGAGTCGGCGTAACGGCCCGTTCGTGGCAATCAACGCCGGGGCCCTGGCCGAGTCGGTGGTGGAAAGCGAGCTGTTCGGTCATGAACCGGGCGCGTTTACCGGCGCGCAGAAGCGCCGCATCGGCAAGTTCGAATTCGCCAACGGCGGCACGTTGTTCCTCGATGAAATCGAAAGCATGAGCCTGGACGTGCAGGTGAAATTACTGCGTTTGCTGCAAGAGCGGGTCGTCGAACGCCTGGGCGGCAATCAGTTGATCCCGCTGGACATCCGCATCATCGCCGCGACCAAGGAAGACCTGCGGCAATCCGCCGATCAGGGGCGCTTCCGTGCCGACCTGTATTACCGCCTGAACGTTGCGCCGTTGCGCATTCCGCCACTGCGCGAACGGGGCGAAGATGCGCTGGTGCTGTTCCAGCATTTCGCTGACGAAGCCAGCGCCCGCCACGGCTTGCCGCCCCACGAACTGCAACCGGGGCAACGGGCGCTGCTGCTGCGTCACAGCTGGCCAGGTAACGTGCGAGAACTGCAGAACGCCGCCGAGCGCTTTGCCCTGGGCCTGGAGCTGGCACTGGACAACAGTGCGCCGGATGGCGGTGTCGGCACCACGGTTGAAGTGGTCAGCGGCGGCTTGAGCGAGCAAGTCGAGAACTTCGAGAAAAGCCTGATTGCCGCCGAACTGGCGCGCTCGCACAGCTCCGTGCGCAGCCTCGCCGAAGCGCTCGGCATTCCGCGCAAAACCCTGCACGACAAGCTGCGCAAGCATGGCCTGAACTTCGCCGATGGCGGCACCAGCAGCCATACCGACGACCTCGATTGAGCTACCGTAAAATCATCCTCATCAAACAAAAGGCCCGCGAATGAACCGCGACAGTCGTCACCTGGAATCGATCCTCTATCGCGACATCCCCCTCACACGGGACATGGGCCTCAAAGTGCTCGACTGGCACGACCAACAACTGCGCCTGCATCTGCCGCTTGCGCCCAACGTCAATCACAAGAGCACCATGTTCGGTGGCAGCCTGTATTGCGGCGCGGTGCTGGCCGGCTGGGGCTGGCTGCATTTGCGTTTGCGTGAAGAAGGCATCGAAGACGGGCACATCGTGATTCAGGAAGGGCAGATCAACTACCCGCTGCCGGTCACCATGGACGCGACAGCGATTTGCCAGACACCGAGTGCGACGGTGTGGAGGAAGTTCCTGGCGATGTATCGACGCTATGGGCGAGCGCGGTTGACGCTGCATTCGCGGATCGTGAATGCCGGGAGTGAAGAGGATGCGGTGAGGTTTACCGGGCAATACGTCCTTCACCGGTAAAGCAAACGATCTTAAAAGATCGCAGCCTCGTTGCACTCGACAGCTCCTACAGAGAAGCGCGCCCCCTGTAGGAGCTGTCGAGTGAAACGAGGCTGCGATCTCTTGATCTTTACGCCCGAGCGAGCGCCAATAGTTTCTCCCGCCATGCCGCTTTAGCCGGCAGCGCCAGGAAGAACTCATTCAGCAACGATTCCCGCGCCGGATAACAGAACGGCGCGCCGCTCAAATCCAGCACCTCACCGCCGGCGCCTTCCAGCACACCTTGAGCCGCGGCCGTGTCCCACTGCGAAGTCGGCGCCAATCGCGGATAACAATCCGCAGCCCCTTCCGCCAGCAGGCAAAACTTCAGCGAGCTGCCGATATTCGCCAGTTGCAGCTCGCCCAGACTGTCACTCAACCCCGCCAGTAAGCGCTCCTGCTCAGGGCTCGAATGACGACGACTGGCGACCACCGTGAAGGCTTCACCCGCAGCCGGCACCTCGCGAACCTGAATTGGCAACGGCTCGGCGCCTTTATCGCCGCGCCAGGCACCCAGCCCGGCACCGCCTACATAAAAACGCCCGCTGGTCGGCATCGACACCACGCCGAACACCACACGCCCCTGCTCGATCAGCGCAATGTTCACGGTGAACTCTTCGCTGCCGGAGATGAACTCCTTAGTGCCGTCCAGTGGGTCGACCAACCACCAACGCTGCCAGCCGGCACGCACGCTCTGGGGGATGTTGGCATCCTCTTCGGACAGCACCGGAATAGTCGGGTCCAGCGCCGTCAACCCGGCAAGAATCACATGGTGAGCGGCCATGTCGGCAGCTGTGACCGGGGAATCATCGGACTTTGCCGTCACGGCAACGTTGACGCGCCAGAACGGCAGGATCGCCTCGCCAGCCTTCAATGCCAGTTCTACCACCGGTGCCATCAACGGATGGGGAAAATTCAACTTCATGGCAGGAACACCCCACGCTGAGTCAACAGATCACGGGCCAGATACAGCGCCGCCAAGGCACGGCCCTCGGTGAATCGCGGGTTCTGCGCCAACGCCGACAATTCCCGCAGGTTGATCTTGTCCATCCCCATCGGCTCGGGCTCGTCACCCTCCAGGCGTTCTTCGTACAAATCGGTGGCCAGCACCACCTGGATTTTCTGGCTCATGTAGCCAGGTGACAACGACAACTCGGTCAGGTGCTCCAGTTGCCGCGCGCCATACCCGGCCTCTTCCTTGAGCTCCCGCTCGGCCGCCGCCAGCACGTCTTCGCCCGGCTCGATCAAGCCTTTGGGGAGGGACAATTCGTAGGCATCGGTGCCACCGCAGTATTCCTCCACCAACACGGCGTGGTCCGCGTCGAGCATCGCCACGATCATCACCGCACCATAACCAGCGCCTTTGCCGACCAATCGCTCGTAAGTGCGCTCCACGCCATTGGAAAAGCGCAATTTCAGCTCTTCGACACAGAATAATCGGCTGGTGGCGACGATTTCGCGGGCGAGTATGGTGGGTTTCTGGCGCATGGGAAGCTCCTTGGCGTGAACGCGTTACTATACCCGGCCTATCCTGATTGTTTACCTCGGATATCTTTTTTACCGCTGGAGAAGTTTTTTATGTCCCTGCTGCCCTGGCGCGACATCGATACCGTTCTGCTGGACATGGACGGCACGCTGCTGGACCTGCACTACGACAACCATTTCTGGCTGGAACACCTGCCAAAGCGTTATGCCGAGTTGCACGGGGTGAGCCTGGCCATGGCGGAGCTGGAATTGCAGCCACTGTTCGAGCGCCATGCCGGTCAGTTGCAGTGGTATTGCCTGGACTTCTGGAGCGCCGAACTGAAGTTGTCGGTACGCGAACTGAAACTGGAAACCGCGCACCTGATCGCCTTGCGTCCGGATGCGGACACTTTTCTGGCAGCGATAAAACAGGCCGGCAAGCGCGTGGTACTGATCACCAACGCCCACCGCGATTCGTTGTCATTGAAACTGGAAAGAATTGAACTGGCGCCTTATTTCGAGCGCTTGATCAGCTCTCACGATTACGGTTTCGCCAAAGAAGACCCGCAGTTCTGGGATGCCTTGCAGGCCGATATCGGCTTCGACCCGGCACGCTGTCTGTTCATCGACGACACCCTGCCGATCCTGCGCAGCGCACGCAATTTTGGGGTGGCGCACCTGCTGGCCGTGAGCGAGCCGGACAGCCGCAAAGGGCCGAAGGACACGGCAGAGTTTGCGGCGGTGGGGGATTATCGGGAGTTCATCGCAGGGCTCTGACTCAATGTAGGAGCTGCCGCAGGCTGCGATCTTTTGATCTTGATCTTTGGCAGTTTCAATGCCGCCAGGATCAAAAGATCGCAGCCTGCGGCAGCTCCTACGGGCCTCACATTACTCAGGAATCCGCAACACCTGCCCCGGATAGATTTTGTCCGGGTGCGAAAGCATTGGTTTGTTGGCTTCAAAGATTTTGTTGTACTTGTTCGCGTCGCCGTATGCCGCCTTGGAAATCGCGCTGAGGGTGTCGCCCTTTTTAACGGTGACGAACCGCGCTGCCTTGGCAACCGGCCCCGTTACGGTGATCTGGTCATCGACGCTACCGACACCGGCAATATTGCCCACGGCCAATAGAATTTTTTCCTTCTCTTCCTGGCTTGCCACTTCACCGGTGACGGTGACTTTGTCGCCATCGATGGTCGCCTGAACATTCGGGTTACCCAAGCCGACCTTGCTGATGTGTGCCTTCAGCTGCTCGCTGGCGTTGGCATTGCCAGGTGTCAGCAGATCAATAAGTTTTTCACCTGCTTCTTTCACAAAGCTAAAAATACTCATGGTGCACGCTCCTTGGGATTTGGGTTCCAGACGCCCAAGACTAGACCAGTCGTTTGAAGACCGGTTCCCAACCGACCAATGACCCAACCCCGCGCAGGCGGTAGAATCGCAAACCTTGCCGGCGCCCTGGAGCGAAGATGGACATCAAGCAGCTGAAATTCCTCATCGCTCTCGACGAAACCCGACACTTCGGCCAGGCCGCCGCGCGTTGCCACATCACCCAGCCGACCTTGTCCATGCGCCTGCGCAGCCTTGAGGAAGAACTCGAGCTGCCGCTGGTCAATCGCGGCCAACGCTTCGAAGGTTTCACTGCACCGGGTGAGCGCGTGCTGGCATGGGCACGTACGGTGCTGGCGGCCTACGACGGTTTGCAGGCCGAAGCGGCGGCCTGTCGCGGCAACCTCGTGGGCACGTTGCGTCTGGGGGTGGTGCCGCTGTCGAGTTTCGACCCGGTGCCGCTGATGCAACGCCTGCACGCCGCACACCCGAACCTGCGGTTCGAACTCTCGGCCCTGAGTTCCGAACAGATCCTTGAACAACTGGCGAATAACCGTCTCGACCTCGGCGTATCGTACCTGGAGCATCTGGACGGCGAGCGCTTCGACTCCCTGGCGTTCAGCGAAACCCACATGGGCCTGCTCTACGATCAACGCTTCTTCAGTTTCGGCGAGACGCCACTGAGCTGGGAGTCGCTGATCGAACTGCCCATGGGCATGCTCACCAGCGGCATGCACTTTCGCCAGTCCATCGACCATAACTTCCACAGCCGTGGCCTGACCCCACAGCCGTTGCTGCAAACCGATGCAGTCCACCAATTGTTACAAGCGGTACACGGTGGCCTGTGCTGCGCGGTGATGCCGCTGAACAGCGGCCTCGAAAACCTCACCGATCACTTGCGTCTGCAACCCATCGAAAGCGCCCAGACCCTCGCCCGGCTGGGGCTGATCATGCGTCGCAGCGCTCCGCGTTCGGCCTTGGCAGAAGCCTGTTTTGCGATCTATCAGAAATCACCGGCAGACACTTGATCGACGCCATCTATCGGTAGATCAGTAATAGCGATTAGACGCGACATGTTGACGCGCCTAGGCTTAAAGCTGACCAAACCGTCGGTGATGCCTAATGAACGCCAAGCGCCCCGGCTGCGCGGCGCCCGCTCTCGAAACGCCCGCGCCCGCCGCAAGCCAGACATACAGTTACTGCAACCTCGAATACTCCGAATCATCCAGCACCGCGCTGGCTGAGGAAGTCGCGTTGGCGATCGCCTACAACGGCATCAGCCAGGCCGTCATGTTGGTGACGCCGACGGACCTTGAAGACTTCATCGTCGGCTTCAGCCTCGGCAGCGGCATCATCGAAGACGCTTCAGACATCTATGACCTGCAACTCAGCGGCTCGGGTTCGGCGCAATACGCGCAGGTGACCATCGCCAACCGCGCCTTCTGGAACCTCAAGCAGCAGCGCCGCCAACTGGCCGGCACCAGCGGTTGCGGGCTCTGTGGCGTTGAAGCGGTGGAGCAAGCGCTGCCCGACCTCAAGGTGCTGCCCGGCGCCCCGCTGCCCCCGGCCGAATGGCTGGACGGCCTGCGCCATCGCATCGGTGAATTCCAGCCTTTGGGCCAGCATTGCGGCGCGGTGCATGCGGCGGTGTTCATGAATGGTAAAGGCGAATTGCTGCTGGGCCGTGAAGACATCGGCCGGCACAACGCCCTCGACAAGCTGATCGGCGGGTTGATCCGCCAGAAAATCCCGACCACCGATGGTCTGGCGATTGTCACCAGCCGTTGCAGCCTCGAATTGATCCAGAAAGTTTTACGCGCCGGCATCCAGACCCTGGTCAGCCTGTCGTCGCCCACGGGACTGGCCGTGCAATGGGCCCGTCGACACAACCTCAATCTCATCCACCTGCCGCAAAAAAGTGCGCCGCGGGTCTACAGCCCCGCGACGGAGAATCAAGCGTGAGCCAACACCAACAAGCCGACCAGAAACCCGTTCCACGTTACAAGCCTTATAAAGGACCGGCCGGTGGCTGGGGCGCGCTGGCCAGCGTCGCCCGGGCCTGGTTGACCAGCGACAACGCGTTGAAAAATCTGCGCATGATGCTCAAGACCAACAAGAACGGCGGGTTCGACTGCCCCGGTTGCGCCTGGGGCGATTCTAAGGAAGCCGGCATGGTGGCGTTCTGCGAGAACGGCGCCAAAGCAGTGAACTGGGAAGCGACCAAACGGCGTGTCGATGGCGCATTTTTCGCCAAGCACAGCGTCAGCTCGTTGCTGGAGCAAAGTGATTATTGGCTCGAGTACCAGGGCCGTCTGACCGAGCCGCTGAGCTACGACGCCGAAACCGATCGTTACAAACCGATCAGCTGGGAAGCCGCCTTCGCCCTGATCGGCAAACACCTGCAAGGGCTGTCGAGTCCGAATCAGGCCGAGTTCTACACCTCGGGTCGTGCCAGCAACGAAGCGGCGTTCCTCTATCAATTGTTCGTGCGCGCCTATGGCACCAACAATTTCCCCGACTGCTCGAACATGTGCCACGAAGCCAGCGGTGTGGCATTGGCGCAAAGTGTCGGCGTTGGCAAAGGCACGGTGACCTTCGATGACTTCGAACACGCCGATGCGATTTTCGTCTGGGGCCAGAACCCTGGCACCAACCACCCGCGGATGCTCGAGCCACTGCGCGAAGCGGTGAAACGCGGTGCGCAGGTGGTGTGCATCAACCCGCTGAAAGAGCGCGGCCTGGAACGCTTCCAGCACCCGCAACACCCGATCGAAATGCTCACCAACGGCGACAAGCCGACCAACACTGCGTACTTCCGTCCGGCATTGGGCGGCGACATGGCGATCATGCGCGGCATGGCCAAGTTCCTGCTGCAATGGGAGCGCGATGCGCAGAAGGCGGGTGAGCCTGCGGTGTTCGACCACGACTTCCTCAATGAACACAGCGCCAACGTTCTGGAATACCTCGGCATCGTCGACGACACCCCGTGGGAGCAGATCGTCGAGCAATCCGGCCTGACCCTGGTGGAAGTCGAGCAAGCGGCGCGCATGTACGCCAAAGGCAAGAACGTGATCATGTGCTGGGCGATGGGCATCACCCAGCATCGCCATTCGGTGGCGACCATCCAGGAAATCGCCAACCTGATGCTGCTGCGCGGCAACATCGGCCGGCCGGGGGCCGGTCTGTGCCCGGTGCGCGGCCACAGTAACGTGCAGGGCGACCGGACGATGGGCATCAACGAGCGTCCGCCGGTGGCGTTCCTCGACTCCCTGGAGCGGCGCTTCCAGTTCAAGGTGCCGCGTGAAAACGGCCACAACGTGGTCGAGGCCATTCACGCCATGGCCGACGGCCGTTCGAAAGTCTTCATCGGCCTGGGCGGCAACTTCGCCCAAGCCACACCGGACAGCCCACGGACCTTCCAGGCCCTGAGTAACTGCGACTTGACCGTGCAGATCAGCACCAAGCTCAACCGCAGCCATTTGGTCCATGGTAAAGACGCGTTGATCCTGCCGTGCCTGGGCCGTACCGATATCGATATCCAGACCGAAGGCGCCCAAGCGGTGACCGTGGAAGACTCCTTCAGCATGGTCCACGCCTCCAACGGTCAGTTGCAGCCGTTGTCGAACCTGATGCGCTCGGAACCTGCAATCATCGCCGGTATCGCCGCCGCGACCCTGGGCAGCAAACCGGTGGACTGGAACTGGCTGGTGGCCGATTACAGCCGTATCCGCGACCTGATCGCCGACACCATCCCGGGCTTTCGGGACTTCAACGAGAAAGTCCAGAACCCCGGCGGTTTCTACCTGGGCAGCAGTGCTGGCGCACGTCGCTGGAATACCCCATCGGGTCGGGCCAATTTCCGCCCGAACATCCTGCCCAAAGACCTGGTGCACGAACGCACCCGCGCCACCGGCGTACTGCCGGACCTGATCATGCAGTCGATGCGCTCCCACGATCAGTACAACACCACCATTTATGGTCTTGATGATCGTTATCGCGGGGTGAAAGGTCAGCGGGATGTGTTGTTCGTCAATGAAGCCGACATCATTCGCCTGGGGTTCAAACCGGGGCAGAAAGCTGACATCGTTTCGATCTGGGATGATGGCCGTGAGCGGCGGGTCAAGGGTTTCACCCTGCTGGCATTTGATATTCCTGCCGGGCAAGCGGCTGCGTACTATCCGGAAGTGAACCCGCTGGTGCCGTTGGAAAGCACCGGGGATGGCAGCCATACGCCGACGTCGAAGTTTGTGGCGATCAGGCTGGAAGCGGCGAGTGAGACGGGGCTGATCATGGCTAAGTCAGCTTAACGCAAAATCAAAAGATCGCAGCCTTCGGCAGCTCCTACAGAGGAAACGCATATCCCGCGTAGGAGCTGCCGAAGGCTGCGATCTTTTAACAAAATCATTGACACAACAACTATCAAACGCCCACAAAAAAGGCCGCTTTTATATAAAAACGGCCTTTGATAAGTAGCTAAAGACCGGCGAAAAACACTTAAGTTCCGCCCAAAAAACAGCAACTTATAGAAATGTGCTCAAGTCGTGTTACTCGTCGGATTTCTATTGTCACAATCACGACGCAGCCTCAGGATCGCGCCGTCATCCCCTTGAGGTTCCTCTATGAAGTTCTCCTCGATTCTCTTGTTGTCCCTTGGCCTGGTCAGTGGCTTCGCGTCTGCTGGCGGCACCACCGAAGCAGGTGTGGGCGGCGCATTGGGCGGGGTTCTGGGCTCGGTCGTCGGCCAATCGCTAGGCGGCAGTACAGGTTCAACCATTGGCGCGGCCCTGGGCGGCGCGGGTGGTAGCGCAGTTGGCGCAGACAGACACAGCCGTGGCGAAGCCGCCATTGGTGGTGCGTTGGGCGCAGCTGGCGGTAACGTGGTCGGCCGCAGCATGGGCGGCACCACCGGTAGCCTGATCGGCTCCGCAGCAGGTGGCGGCCTCGGTGGCGCGCTGGGTAACCATATGGGCAACAATAGCTATGACGATGATCGTCGTTCCTCTCGTCGTGGTTATGACGATGATGATCGTCGCTACTACCGTGGTCACCCGGGTCGCGGCCATGCCTACGGGCATCGCAAGCATCACCATCGCTATCACGATGACGACTGAGGCTTGAATCGCCTCGTCGACCGGTAGATCCAAGAATCGCAGCCCTCGGGCTGCGATTTTTTTGCCCTCAGATCGCCAGTCGCTCCAATGCCCCACGCAATCCGGCAGGAATCGCCACCGGCTGGTTCGACAGCCGATCGACGAATACATGCACGAAGCGCCCTGCCGCGCAGACCTCATCTTCTCCAGCCTTGAACACCGCCAGCTCGTACTGCACCGAACTGTTGCCCAACTTGCCGACCCGCAGGCCAATCTCGATCCGATCCGGGAAAGCGATAGACGCAAAGTAATCACAGGCCGAACTCACCACAAAACCCACCACCTCACCGTCATGGATATCCAGACCGCCGACTTCGATCAGGTAGGTGTTCACCGCCGTGTCGAAAAAACTGTAGTAGGTGACGTTGTTGACGTGACCGTAGGTGTCATTGTCATGCCAGCGGGTGGTGATGGGCTGGAAATGGGGGTAGTCGGTGCGTTGGGGCATCGGGTTGGACATCAGCGTCGGTTCCTGGAGTTGGATGGCTAGTTTAAGGTGAAACCGCGTCGTACCCCTCGCGAGCAGGCGCCAAATAAATCACATGTCGGCAAACCCTCTGCCTTGCGCCGCCAACTCCCCAATCAACCGCGCCGGCGCCCAGTGATCGCCCTGTTTGGTCTCAAGCTGCAACAACCGCAGATGAATATCGTCCAGCCCTTGCTGATCCGCCCAGGCCATCGGCCCGCCCTTGTCCGCCGGGAAACCATAACCGTTGAGGTACACCAGATCGATGTCGTGCGCCGACGCCGCAATGCCTTCCTGAAGGATCTTCGCCCCTTCATTGACCAGTGCCAGCAAGCTGCGCTCAAGAATCTCCTCCGGCCCTATCTCACGCCGCTGAAACCCCAGCCCTTCGCTGACTTCCAGTACCAGCGCATCGACTTCCACATCGTGCTCAGCCTGACGACTGCCCGGTTCGTAATGGTAATACCCGTCACCACTCTTCTGGCCGAAACGCCCCAGCTCGCACAAGCGGTTGTCCACCTGAACCTCAGGCGCATCCTGGCCTTTGCCAGCCAATTCCCGCGCGCGCCATTCCAGGTCAATGCCGACCACGTCGTACATGCGGAACGGCCCCATGGCGAAACCAAAACCTTGCAGCGCCGCATCCACCTGATAAGGCAACGCGCCCTCCAGCAACATCTTGCGCGCTTCAAGCACGTACGGATGCAGCATGCGGTTACCGATGAAGCCGTGGCAGTTGCCCGAGACCACGCTGATCTTGCCCATGCGCCGGCCCAGCGTCAGGGCTGCATCAAGCACCGCCGGCGCGGTCTGGGCGCCGCGTACGATCTCCAGCAACTTCATGATGTGCGCCGGACTGAAGAAGTGCAGGCCCAGGACCTGCTGCGGGCGGCGAGTGGCAGCGGCGATGGCGTCGATATCCAGCGCCGAGGTATTACTGGCCAGAATCGCTTCAGGTTTGAGCAGGCCGTCGAGTTCGCGGAAGATTTTCTGCTTCAGCTCGAGGTTTTCGTAGACCGCTTCAATAACCAGATCAACATCGCGGATCGCTGCGTAATCGGCAGCCGCCGTTACCCGTGCAATGCGCGCATCCGCCTCGGTCTGATCGATCCGCCCCTGACGCACGTTGTGGGCGTAAGTGTCAGCCACACTGGTCAGCGCCTGCTCAAGCATCTGCGGATTGTTATCGACCCACTGCACCGGCACCCCGGCGTTGGCCAGGCACATGACGATGCCACGGCCCATGGTGCCCGCGCCAATCACGGCGGCGCGCTGAATATCGAACGATGTCTGGCTCATGGTTGTTCTCTTATTGGCGATCCAAAGACAGTCCTCACCATAGTCAGCCGATGCGTGTTTTTGAAGTTTATTCCTGTGATGGGCGACATTCAGCGGACGGATGCGTCCCGATCCCGCAGGTTAGAGGTTCGCCTCAGCCCACGTCCGGACCTCGGCATACGGATAATCTTCCAGCACCGCAAACCCAGGAATCGACCGTGCCTTGAGCTTGGTAAACAATGGAACGCTGATCCCGCACAAAAACCGCGTCACGCGCTCCGCCGATGGAGCACTTCCCGTGTGCTGTTGGTGCCTGTGGATAAAATCACCGCACAGCGCCTCGAAATTTTTATCCACAAGCGCCGGCAACTCCGGTGGTTCGGGTAACCGCGCTACGTGGCCGTGACACACCGAACAATGCCCGCATCGCCGTGGCGCGTTTTCGTCGCCGAAGTACTCGGCCAGGCGATATCCCAGGCAGTGGTCGGTGGCGAACAGATCCAGCATGGCGTGAATCCGCGAAATCTCGGTGCGTTCGTGCTGGGTGAAGTAGGTGTGCAATTCGGCGCTCAAGGCCTGGGAATCGAAGTCGGCTTGCAGCAGGCTATAGACCTCCGTCATCTGCTTGCTTTCAAGCTCCACCCAGCCCTTTTCCTGGAAGTAATCCAGCGCCTTGACCACTCGACTGCGCTCGGCGGAATGCTGCTGATACAGTGCGTCGAAATTCACCGTGGCCCAGGTCCGTGCGCGACTGGAAGTCTGGATGATCGCCGAGACGAAGTCCCTGCGCTCACCCTCGAAACGGGCCAGCAACGCTTCCGGCTCCTGCAAATACTTGAAGCGGTATTCAGCGTAATAGGCATAGCGCGGAGCGATCAGCCCACGCAACTCCAGCTGTACCAGCAAGGTCTTGAGCGGTAACTGACGAATGTTGCTCTGATCGGCCAAAGGCCCCAGCAGAAACTCCCACTGCCCCTCGGGCGCAGCGGCTTGCAACTCGTCGAGCACACAGCGAATGCCGTCCCGCTCCGGTGTGTCGCCGTAGACGAAATTCTCCAGCACGTTAAGGCTGTCGCGGTTGGCCAGCACCAGGCAATCGGACGGCTGCCCGTCACGCCCGGCACGGCCGATTTCCTGGCTGTAGTTTTCGATGGATTTGGGCAGGTCGAAATGCACCACGTTGCGGATATCGCTTTTGTCGATGCCCATGCCGAAGGCAATGGTGGCGACGATGCAATTGGACTGCCCGCCCATGAACCGGCGCTGAATCGCTTCCCGTTGCTCGTGGGGCAAACCGGCGTGATAGGCCTCGGCCTGTATGCCGTTGCGCCCCAGATGTTCGGCGATGTGCTCAGCTGTTTTCTGCAGAGTGACGTAGACAATGCTGGGCTGGCCGGGACGCTGGCTCATCCACTCGACCAGGCGGCGGCGCTTGTCCTGGCCACGCACCGGTTCCACCAACAGATTGAGGTTGGGCCGGTAGAAACCGGTGGTCACCACATCCTCAGGCGCAATGGCGAACCGGGCCTGCATGTCGGCGATCACCTTGGGCGTCGCGGTGGCCGTCAGCAGCAGCGCCTGAGGGATGTTGAACTGGCGTTGATAGTCCGGCAGCTTGAGGTAGTCGGGGCGGAAGTTGTGACCCCACTCGGAGATGCAGTGGGCCTCGTCCACCACCAACAGCGAGATCGGCACCTGCTGCAGAAAATGGCGGAAACGCTCGTTCTTCAGGCGCTCCACGGAAATCATCAGAATCTTCAATTCGCCGGACTTTGCCCGGGCCATCACATCGCTGGCGTCATCGCGACTCTGGGCCGAATCGATACTGCCCGCCGCAATGCCGTGGCGCTGCAAGAACGCCAACTGATCCTGCATCAACGCCAGCAGAGGCGAGACCACCAGCGTCAGGTGCGGCAGCAGGATGGCCGGTAACTGATAGCACAGGGATTTGCCCGAGCCGGTAGGGAAAATCGCGGCCGCCGAGCGCCCGGCCAGCACTGCGCTGACCGCCGCCTCCTGGCCGGGCCGAAACTGTGGATAACCGAAAACCTGTTCCAGGGTGTTGTGCATAAGCTGTCACTCCGTTGACCGCTGCGAAGCCCAAAGCCTAGCCGGCGAACGCAGCGAGTCGAGAAAAGGTCGGGGGCAAAAACGATACGGGATGATACAGCGTCAACCCATCGATTCCTTCGCCACAGATTGAAACAAACGAGGCACTTTGCCCCCTGACATCAGCCCCCTGTCAGCCGGTAAGGTTCGCCCCGAGAAAAACCATTATCCGCGAAGTTTTCATCAAGGCAGGACGCCTGCACGCGGATCCTCACAAAGGAACAATCATGTCTAACACTCTGCTTTTTCCAATCGCCCTTGTCTTTGCATCCCTGCTGCTGAGCGGATGCATGAAACTCCCTGACGACCCCCTCTACGCTGCGCCCACAACTCTGGACAGCGCCTCACAAACTTAGTCATCGATCGACTGACGTCGGGTGGCTATGGCACCAACACCGCCACCCGCAACTGCTCATCCAGCGCCTGCTCATGAAACACCCGGCTCTTGTTCGCCCACGCCGCATAAGCCGGGCTTATTTCGCCCGTAAACGCCGCCGCCAGCTGACGCAAATCGGCGACCCTGTGCACACGAGGACAGAAGAGTTGGTCCTCGCAGTTCTGACTGGCACTGCGATAGGTGATCAGCAACCGATCCCACAACCCGTCACGCACTTGCCTGATCGACTTGAGCTTCACAGCCCGCACGCCCAGTCGCTGTTTCAGCCCCTGCTCATCCAGCGCTTCGCTGGCCAGCAACGCCTTGCCCACCATCAACACCTCGGCGCGAGATGCGGTGTCGATGTCCGCTTGGGTGGCCAGCGCATCCGGCCAACCAGTTCGCTCCATGTTGGCGAGGACCAGTGAATGACCGACGTCAGCAGCACCCGCTATCCGACAAACACCGGCCCATAACAACAAAATCGAGGCCATACGCAGCCATTGCATACCTAATTCCCTTTAAGAGTCGACTCAGACGCTTCGAAACGTCCTACACATTCTGGCGCGCACCCTCCAGAGGCTGGATGCGTTAAGCCTGACAATCCCGTAGGAATATCGACCACCAAGGGAAAAGCTTAAAAAATAGTCGAGGGATGCGTAGGCAAAGGGCGATAACACCGGTAAACCCCCTACAAAACCTGTCCACTTGCACCACCTTGCGACGCTTCGCTGCGGCCATCTATAGTTTTCGACGCGGCTGAAAACACTGTGTCGGCCCGCCGGAGCGACTTCGTACAGGACACGCCTCAACCATGAACACGTTCAACCCGTTGACCAACCGCTATCGCCCACTCAAGACCAGCTACAGCGACACCCCGGTGTTGGTCATCGACACCGATGCCAGTCATGGCGACCTGCTCGATGCTGCCCAACAACGCCTGCGTGCGGCCAGCGATCTGCTCGAAACACTTTACTGTTTATGTTTCAAACAGGCAGACGTGAAAGACATCCCGCACATCGTCAATGCACTTTACTTATTGACGCAAGACGGCTGCGAATTACTAGAAGTTGCAAAACAACAACTAAAAAACCCATCATAAACTTTTAAAGCTACAAACCTAGAAACAACCAATCACTTTATTATTAAAACAATCAACACTAGCCTGCTTGCTCTTACACAAACCAAGGGCAACACCATGACAGTACTAACTATTTTCTTCTGCGGCACCGGTTCCACCAAATTCGACGACACCCATGAGAACTTCTGGGACGGTGAACTGGTCTCCACACTTTCCTCTAACCATACCGGCCGCGAGTTTGCCGAATGGATCGTGGTCGACGGCCCCGGCAGCGGTAACCTGCAAGCCGACGATCTGTTTACCAAGTCCGCGGACTATGGCCTCAGCGGTACGCTGTTCGGCAAAGGCTGGGAGCAAAATGTCCAGCACGCGATCAACATCATCAAAGGCCAGTGCGACTGGCAGCGCGAGCAACTGACCGAAGCGGAATACAACCGCCTCAAAGCTGCCGGCATTCCCATCGAAGATGTGAAAGTCGAAGGCTCGTGGTTCTGGCGTAAATACAACTACGGCGATCGCAGCGTGACGCAACAAAAGTTACAGGAGCAAATTATCAAGACCTTCCGCAAGGATGGTGTTATTCCAACCAAAGTAAACCTGGTGGGCTGGAGCCGTGGCGGCATTAGTTGCCACATGCTGGCCAACGCCATGTTCAAGGACAGCGAACTTAAAAACATCCCGGTTAATATCTTTGCGATTGATCCGGTGCCCGGCATTGGCAATTTCCAGGATGACAAAGTCAAACTTGGCGCCAACGTCAAAGAGTATGTAGGTTTCTTCGCCCGTGATGAACGCTCGAAAGGCTTCAGCTGCGTCATCCCGCAAACCGCCACCGGCACCCAAACCCACATCTACCCCATGGCCGGCCGCCACGCCACCATGGCCGGTAACGCCACCTCCGCCGGCGGCGTCCCCAGCGGTGCCAGCGACCTGAAAATCCTGGTCGAACCCGGCCGCATCGTCCGCCACCTCGCCGAAACCTGCCTCAAGCGTTGGGGCGTACAGCTGAACAAGCCGCTGAACCTGACCCAGGCCGACTTGGAGAACCTCAGCAACGCCATGGTCAGCGACGAAGCGAAGTACCGGCTGATGCACAACTACTCCTACACCTACTTCACCGAGCTGGACCAAGGCGAACGCTACGTTTCCCTGGGCAGCAAAGGGGTCAGCTTCTCCGCGGTGAAAGGCACGATCTACGCGC
The DNA here is from genome assembly GCF_024749225.1 of Pseudomonas sp. B21-019. NCBI lineage: Bacteria > Pseudomonadati > Pseudomonadota > Gammaproteobacteria > Pseudomonadales > Pseudomonadaceae > Pseudomonas > Pseudomonas sp. B21-019. The sequence continues at coordinate 279,766 of NZ_CP087193.1, read as the reverse complement.
CGGCGACCGGGTTGAGCACCAGTCTGCTGGATGTTGCGGCGTATCGGTCTATTTGTTGAAAACGATGGCGGATCGGTAGGAACGGCCTATGAAATCTTCATACCGTTCCTACAAGAGAAGGCTCCTTGTCGGCTATCGCCATCCTGTAGCTCAAATCTATAGTCGTGACTGTCGCTGCCAAATCAGCGGCTCGGGCTTGGTCACCCGAATTAGATCTACGCACGCACCCGTTGTATGCTGCCGGCGCTTTTTTGTGTCAGTACAGTTTATGGCGGCTGTGTTTGGGACGTCTTCGGGCGTGCCGGGTAAGCGTGCGATCTCACCGGTTGACCAACCCGAATACAGTCCGCCTCCCATCGCTTGGTCACGATGGCAGCGGTTCTTTCTGATGCATTCGAGATTACACATTATGAATAATCCGTTCACACCTGATCGCTACCGCCCACTCCAATCCAACCTTACCGACACCCCACCCCTGATCATCGACACAGAGGCCAACCCGCAAGACATCCTCGAAGCCGCCCTCCAGCGCATCCGAGCCTCCAGCGACCTCCTCAAAACCTTGCACTGCATTTGCTTCAAACACGGCGACGTCGAAGACATCCCCCACATCACCCACGCGCTCTACTTGCTGACCCAGGACGGCTGCGACCTGCTGAAAGTCGCCCAGCAACGCATGATGGGCTGGAAAGCGCCGGCCTGACGCCGAGTGAAGATCGTTCCCACGCGCAGCAAAGGAATGCCTCTACGGACGCTCCGCGTTCGGCCCTTGGGACGCAGAGCGTCCCGGGCTGCATTCCCACGCGGAGCGCAGGAACGATCAAAAAAACTTGCGTACTACGAAAAAGTGCGCCGCTCAAACTACCTGGCTAGCCTGCGTCTGGCAGGATTCGACACATCACCGGCAGACCTCGACAAATCACTCCCTACACGAAAAGAAGTGCTGGCCAAGTACCGACAAGACAAACCGCTGCCATCTGCTTCCGCTCTTCCCCACGAACCCGACGCCCAATAAGATCCTCCTGAGCCCAACCGGACGCCCCACAATGAACCTCGCCCCCAACTTCCCCGACGATCACGCCATGCACCTGCTCATGCAGCTGCTGCACGAAGAACTCGGCCTACCCGAACGCAAAACCATCAGCCTCACCACCGCGATCAACTTTGACCTGGGCTGCGACGGCGCGGATGCGCGGCAGCTGATGGAAGCGCTGGAGGAACAGTTCGCCATCGACTTCATCGACTACGACGCGTATCGGTATTTTCAGCCCGAAGGCTTTGACCCGTTCCTCAAGCGCCGGGCCAAGGGTCGTGGCGACAAAATCCCGCTGACCATTGGCATGCTCTACAAAGCAATCAAGAAGCAACGCTGGAACACGCAGGAAGTGGAAGCTGTATAGCGGATCAGGACGATAGTAAGTGGCATTATTCTGGCTGTTTAGCGTGTTTACTGCGGGAGTATTGCCAGTTCCGCCTCAAGGGAGCTAAATCGCGCTCACAAAAAAGCCGCCCTCAAAGGGCGGCTTTCTCTTACCTCAAACCACTACCGATACTTACAACTTCGGCCCAGCAGCCTTGATCGCGTCGCTCACGTCGAACTTCTTGAAGTTCTCAACGAACAACCCAGCCAGCGCCTTAGCGGCTTCATCGTAAGCAGCCTTGTCAGCCCAGGTGTTACGTGGGTTCAACAGGCCAGTCTCAACGCCCGGTACAGCCAATGGCACGTCAAGGTTGATAGTGTCCAGGTGCTCAGTCTCGGCACCGATCAACGCGCCGCTCTGGATCGCTGCGATCACGCCGCGAGTGGTCGGGATGTTGAAGCGTTTGCCGACGCCGTAGCCGCCGCCGGTCCAGCCGGTGTTGACCAGGTAGACCTTGGAGCCGAAGCCGCGGATGCGCTTGATCAGCAGTTCTGCGTATTCGCCAGCCGGACGCGGGAAGAACGGTGCGCCGAAGCAGGTGGAGAAGGTCGACTTGATGCCGCTGCCGGAACCCATTTCGGTCGAGCCCACCAGTGCGGTGTAGCCGGACAGGAAGTGGTAGGCCGCTTGTTCTTCATTGAGGATCGACACTGGCGGCAGCACGCCGGTCAGGTCGCAGGTCAGGAAGATCACTGCGTTTGGCTCGCCGCCCAGGTTCTTCTCGGAACGCTTGGCTACGTGCTCCAGCGGGTAGGCGGCGCGGCTGTTCTGGGTCAGGCTGACATCGGTGTAGTCGGCGTGCTTGGCGTCGTCGATAACAACGTTTTCCAGGACTGCGCCGTGTTTGATGGCTTTCCAGATGACCGGCTCGTTCTTCTCGGACAGGTCGATGCACTTGGCATAGCAACCGCCTTCGATGTTGAACACCACGCCCTCGCCCCAGCCGTGTTCGTCGTCACCGATCAGGTAACGGCTTTCGTCGGCGGACAGGGTGGTTTTGCCGGTGCCGGACAGACCGAAGAACAGGGTCACGTCGCCCGCTTCGCCGATGTTGGCGGCGCAGTGCATTGGCAGCACGTCGGCGGCCGGCAGCAGGAAGTTCTGCACCGAGAACATGGCTTTCTTCATTTCACCGGCGTAGCGCATGCCGGCGAGCAGCACTTTTTTCTGCGCGAAGTTGATGATCACGCAACCGTCGGAGTTGGTGCCGTCACGCTCTGGCACGCACTCGAAGTTGGCGACGTTCAGAACTTGCCACTCTTCACGACCGGCCGGGTTGTACTGGGCCGGGTTGATGAACAGACAACGACCGAACAGGTTCTGCCAGGCAGTCTGGGTAGTCATTTTCACGGCCAGGTAGTGCTCTTCAGCCGAACCTACGTGTACGTGGGAAACGAAATGCTCTTGCGCGTTGTTGAACGCCTCGACGCGAGCCCACAGGGCATCGAACTTGTCGGCCGGGAACTTGCGGTTGATCGGGCCCCAGGCAATAGCGTCCTGGGTGGTCGGCTCTTCAACGATGAAACGATCGACTGGCGAACGGCCGGTACGGTGACCGGTGCGAACAACCAGCGCGCCGGTATCGGCAAGCTCGCCTTCACCGCGACTCAGGGCTTGTTTAACCAGATCATCAACACTCAGATCGGTGTACACGGCGTTATTGGCTTGCGTCATGAGGTTCCCCGTCGGCCAGTGGCCGAGTGCTCCAAACGTTTTGTAGTAGAAAGTCGTGCACTACTACCGCGAAAAAAGTGGGCCGGATTATGCCAGAAAAGCCCAAAAAGTGTAGGGCCCTCCCGTCAGAACGGCGTTATTCCGGCGTTAAGCAGTGAATTTACCTGCGCTGAAGCGTTTTAGTGACGGGTATCTGACGGCGTATCAACCCCTGCTCCGGCGAATAACTGAGTGATATCGGCCGCGTCGAACAGGTAGCGCTCGTTGCAAAACTGACAATCGACCTCGATGCTGCCGCCATGTTCGACAACCAGCTGCTGCGCATCTTCCAGACCCAGACTGACCAGCGCATTGCCCGAGCGTTCCCGGGAGCAACTGCAATGGAAGCGCAGTTTCTGCACATCGAACAAACGAACTTGTTCTTCGTGGTACAGGCGATGGAGCACGGTTTCGTTGTCCAGGCTCAGCAATTCGTCGGCGGTCAGGGTGCTGGCCAGGGCGGTGATGTGCTGCCAACTGGCGGCGCGATCTTCTTCATCTTTCAGACGGTCGGCAGGCAATTGCTGCAACAGCAGGCCACGGGCACGACGGCCGTCGGCGTACAGCTTGAAGCGGGTGCCAACCTGCTGCGACATGACGAAATAGTTGGTGAAGCAATCGGACAGGGTTTCACCGTCGAGATCGACAATGCCCTGATAACGCTGGCCTTGAGTCGGGTCGACAGTCAGCGCCAACACGCCATTGGGCATCAGGTCGGCGAGCGTCGCATCGGGCGCGATCTGCTCGGCGTGATAGCGGGCCAGGCCGCGAATTTCGCGCTCGCTGGAGCACTCGATCATCAGCATCGGCACCGGGCCTTCGGAACGGGCCTGAAGAATCAGCAAGCCATCGAACTTCAAGGTGCCTACCAGCAACGCTGCAGCCGCCATCAGCTCGCCCAGCAGTTGCGCGACCGGCTCCGGATAGGTGTGTTTGGCGAGGACTTCGGCATAGCTACGCTCCAATGCCACCAGTTCGCCGCGGGTGTCGCTGTCATCGAAGATGAAGCGTTGGGTGTAGTCGGTATCCGGTAGATCGGTCATAGGTCTGGGTATCTGAATTGGTGACAAAAAAGGTTACAAAAAATGAAACACGCCGTAGCAGCACTTTTGGGGGTGAGCTTAGCCATAGCGGCATTTTATGAACAATTCGGGGTTGTTCCAAGCAAGGTCAAACCTCGGTTTTCGACGAGCGGTGCTTTCACCTGCGAAATGCGCCGTTGGCGAATATCCCCCATATGGCTGCACAGGCAGGCGATTACAAGTCTGCGCCCGACGGCCGTCACTACTCGTCGTTGCTGCTGCCGCGAAACTTGAACAAATCCCGGCGCTGTTTCTTGCTCGGTTTGCCGTCGGTGCTCACGCCCAACGCCCCGGCCTTGCGCATGGCCGCCGCCGCTTCACGCTTGGCAATGCTGGCTTCGGTTTCGGCATACAGGGCCTGGGCTTCCGGCGCGCCACGACGCACGATCGACAACGCCTGGACCACCACCGTGCGCTCCTCGAAGCCGGTGCGAATCTGAAACTCGTCGCCGATCCTCGGCTCCTTGCCTGGCTTGCAGCGCTCACCCCGGCAATGCACCTTGCCGCTTTCAATCGCGGCCTTGGCCAAGGCACGTGTTTTATAAAAACGCGCAGCCCACAACCATTTATCGAGACGGACCTTGTCGTCCTCTTCGCTTTTTTGTGCCATTGGATGACCTCATTCTGAAATATCGATGAACTGTACTACCGTTTCTGTCGTGCCATGAATCACAACGCCGTGGATTAGAATGCAGGCATTCCCCCCTGTTTGAGGGATGAAAATCCGGGCCGTAGATATCTGTCGCCTTTTACCCATTATTCTGCGTGAATACCGCGAATTCGGCCGCACACGGCCTGAGCGGTTTTTACCGGTTGAGCACTTTTGAAGACATTTGACCATTTGACCGTTGTCGGTCTGCGCGAGTGGGTGGCGCTCCCGGATTTGGGAGTCGCGGGCCTTCGGGCAAAAATCGACACCGGCGCCAGTACCTCCAGCCTGCATGCCACCGACATCGAGCCGTTCGAGCGCGATGGCGAACAGTGGGTGCGTTTCACCGCGCACCTGGGCACGGTGGTGCAATTGCGTCACCGGCGCTGCGAAGCACCGCTGGTGACGATGAAAACCATTAAAAGCTCCAACGGCCACGCGCAGATGCGCTATGTGGTCAGTACCACCCTGGCCCTCGGTGATCGGGTCTGGCGGGTCGAGTTCACCCTCGCCTGCCGCAAGTCCATGCGTTATCGCCTGTTACTCGGTTCCAAAGCCCTGATCGACGGCCAGTTGGTGGTCAATCCGGGCATCAAATATGTACAAGACAAGCCGGTGTTCCCGGTATCTACCCTCTCCACAGGTGTTGCATGAAGATCGCTGTGCTGTCGCGGAACCCGCGTCTGTATTCCACCCGTCGTCTGGTCGAAGCCGGTATAGAGCGTGGCCATGAAATGGTGGTGATCGATACCCTGCGCGCCTACATGAACATTGCCAGCCACAAGCCGCAAATCCACTACCGTGGCAAACCGCTGGAGGGTTTCGATGCAGTGATCCCGCGGATCGGCGCATCGGTCACGTTTTATGGCTGCGCGGTGCTGCGCCAGTTCGAAATGATGGGGGTGTTTCCGCTCAACGAATCGGTGGCCATCGCCCGTTCCCGAGACAAACTGCGTTCCCTGCAATTGCTGTCGCGCCGAGGGATCGGTTTGCCGGTCACCGGTTTTGCGCACTCCCCGGATGACATTCCCGACTTGATCGAGATGGTCAACGGCGCGCCGCTGGTGATCAAGGTGCTGGAAGGCACCCAGGGCATCGGCGTGGTGCTGTGTGAAACGGCCACGGCGGCGGAGTCGGTGATCGAGGCCTTCATGGGCCTGAAACAGAACATCATGGTTCAGGAGTACATCAAGGAAGCTGGCGGCGCGGACATTCGCTGTTTCGTGGTCGGTGACAAGGTGATCGCGGCGATGAAGCGCCAGGCCAAGCCGGGGGAGTTTCGCTCCAACCTGCATCGCGGTGGCAGTGCGAGCCTGATCAAGATCACCCCGGAAGAACGCATGACCGCATTGCGTGCAGCGAAGGTCATGGGTTTGGCGGTGGCGGGTGTGGATATCCTGCGTTCCAATCATGGGCCGCTGGTGATGGAAGTGAACTCGTCGCCGGGACTGGAAGGGATTGAAACCACCACCGGGAAGAACGTGGCGGGGATCATCATTGAGCATCTGGAGAAGAATGGCGGGCCAAATATGACGCGGACCAAAGGTAAGGGTTGAGCCTGAAAAGATCGCAGCCTCGCTTCGCTCGACAGCTCCTACAGGAAGGTGCGATCCCCCGTAGGAGCTGTCGAGCGAAGCGAGGCTGCGATCTTTTCAGCCGCTAAACCGCATCCCGCGGCAACATCAACCCAAGCGGCAACCGCACCCGCGCTTCCAGCCCGCCACCGGAGCGGTTGCGCAGCTCGACATTGCCGCCATGCATCGAGGCGATCCGTTTCACGATCGCCAGCCCCAACCCCGTCCCCTTTCCGCCCCGGGCCCGATCGCCACGGGTGAACGGGTTGAAAATCGCTTCCAGCTCCGACGGATCAATCCCCGCACCACGGTCCATGACACTCAGCACCACATACGGCGCGCTGGTATCCCCGGACACATAAGCCGCCACTTCCACTCCACTGCCAGCGTGATGCAGCGCATTGCCGATCAGGTTGTTCAGCAGCCGCTTCATCGACACCCGACGCAACGGGAACGGCTGGATCGGTTCCAGGCGCAAGTGCACTTTTTCTTCGTTCTGGTTGTACGGTGCGGCGACTTCACGAACCAGATCGCTCAGGTCCACTTCTTCCACCAACTCGTCACGACCATCGCGAATGAAGGCCAGGAACTGGTCAAGAATCGCGTCCATGTCTTCGATGTCGCGGATCATGTCGTCCGTCAGGTCGCTGTGATCGCCCATCAGTTCCAGGGACAGCCGCAATCGGGTCAGCGGCGTGCGCAGGTCGTGGGACACCCCGGCCAGCATCAGTTCGCGCTCGCGCCCCGCCTGTTCGACGTCTTCGGCCATCTGATTGAAGGCGCGATAGACCTCGGTCATTTCACTTGGCGTGTCGCTGATCGGCAGACGTACGCTGCGGCCCTGACCGAGTTGCCGCGCGGCATAGACCAGACGTTTCAACGGTTGATTGAGCTGGCTGACGAAAATCCACGCCGAGGCGGTGGATAGCAGGCCGATGGCGAGGAACCAGCCGAGCACGTTCCAGATTTTCTGGCCGCGCAACGGATGCGGGTACAGCGGCACTTTCAGCCAGCCATCGCCCAGGCTGGGTGCCCGAACCCACAGCGCCGGTGGCGAGTGCATGCGTAATCGTACTTCGGTGTCGGCACCCAGTTCGGCCTGCATCTGTCGCTGGTAGATCTCGCTGTACGGCCAGTGCTGCTCGCCTTCCGGCACACCGGCGCCCACCACCCGGATCAGGGTCGCGGCATCGGCAATCTTCGCGCGGTTCTCTTCATCGGCGGCCCAATAGGCGCGCAGCGTCAGGGCGACGCCGTGGCTGTATTGGCGATCCACCAGCACGTCTTCGTTCATCAGCAGATAAACCAGGGTCAGCGCCTTGGAGAACAGGACGACGATCAGCACCAGCCACAGGGTGCGAGAGAAGAAGCTCTGGGGGAACCAAACAGGGGTTTTCATGGGTAACCGCTACACACTTGCAGGAGCGAGCGATGCTCGCATATTGCGGATCGCGAGTCTGCGGGAAAGGTCATCCGACCCGTTACCCGCAGGACCCGCTCCTACAAATCACCGATCACTTCGTGGCGGCGCCATCCGGAACGAACACGTAGCCCACGCCCCAGACGGTCTGGATGTAGCGCGGTTTGGACGGATCGGGCTCGATCATCCGGCGCAGACGGGAGATCTGCACGTCGATGGAACGCTCCAGGGCATCCCACTCGCGGCCACGGGCCAGGTTCATCAGCTTGTCGCGGGTCAGCGGTTGACGGGCGTTCATGACCAGGGCCTTGAGCACCGCGAACTCACCGGTGGTGAGCATGTGCACTTTATCGCCACGCTTGAGTTCGCGGGTGGCCAGGGACAGCTCGTAGTCACCGAAGGTCACGCTTTCGTCTTCGCTGCCCGGCGCACCCGGCACCGGTGCTGCCTGGCGCCGCAGCACCGCTTTGACCCGGGCCATCAGCTCGTCCGGGTTGAACGGCTTGGCCAGGTAATCGTCGGCGCCCAGTTCCAGGCCCTTGATACGGCTCAGCTCGTCGCCCTTGGCGGTGAGCATGATGATTGGAATCTGATTGTTCGCCGTGCGCAGGCGGCGGCAGGCGGTCAGGCCGTCTTCGCCGGGCAGCATCAAGTCGAGGACAACCAGGTTGAACACTTCACGCGCCAGCAGGCGGTCCATTTGTTCGGTGTTCGGGACGGCGCGGGCACGGTAGCCCTTGCTGACGAAAAAGCGTTCCAGCAGGCTGCTTAGCCCTGGATCGTCGTCAACGATAAGAATTTTTTCGCCTTCAGCAGTTTGTGCAGTGCTGCTCATTGGATGCTCCTTTGATCTCGGCGCGCATTATGGCGTAGCTGCCGTTATACGCACCGTGTGCATTGTTAGCAGATTTTTCCTTCACCGCCAGGAAACCAGTCTTTTCGCCTACAGCCTGCAATGCCCCCGAATGACAGAACGCTGGTTATAATGCGCGGCCTTTTGTGTCAGGCAACGTCTGATCGTTATTGCCGGTAACCGCTTTTTATTTTCATGGCGCTGGCAGTAATTGTTCGATTTCACGGGTCAACGGCAAGCCTGTTGATCCAGGTAGCGGCGCTCGCCAGGCCGCTCAACCAGACTCGCGAAGGCCCTATTTCCGCGCCTGCGAGCCTGCTTTCACAATTTGTCAGGTGGTTTTATGGACAGCATCAACAGCCGCATCGCCGAGGAACTCGGCGTCCGCCCACAACAGGTCGAAGCGGCCGTCGCGCTACTCGATGAAGGCTCCACGGTGCCCTTCATCGCCCGCTACCGGAAAGAAGTGACCGGCAGCCTCGATGACACGCAATTGCGTCATCTGGAAGAGCGTCTGCGCTACCTGCGAGAACTCGACGAACGGCGCATCAGCATCCTCGCCAGCATCGAGGAGCAAGGCAAGCTGACCCCTGCACTTGAGCGCGACATCAAGCTCGCCGACACCAAGACCCGCCTCGAAGACTTGTACCTGCCGTACAAGCAGAAGCGCCGCACCAAGGGCCAGATCGCCCTGGAAGCCGGCCTCGGCGAACTGGCCGACGGCCTGTTCAACGATCCAACCCTGAACCCGGAAACCGAAGCGGCGCGCTTCATCGACGCCGAAAAAGGCGTGGCCGATGCGAAGGCCGCCCTCGAAGGCGCCAAGTACATCCTCATGGAGCGCTTCGCCGAAGACGCCGGTCTGCTGGACAAGCTGCGCAATTACCTCAAGCAGGAAGCCACCCTCAGTGCCCGCGTGATCGCCGGCAAGGAAGAGGAAGGTGCCAAGTTCCGCGACTACTTCGAACACGACGAACCACTGAAAAGCATGCCGTCCCACCGCGCACTGGCGATTTTCCGTGGCCGCAACGAAGGCATTCTCAGCTCCGCGCTGAAAGTCGGTGACGAGCTGCCGGGCACCATGCACCCGTGCGAAGGCATGATCGGCCAGCAATTCGGCATCCAGAACCAGAACCGCGCCGCCGACAAATGGCTGGGCGAAGTGGTGCGCTGGACCTGGAAGGTCAAGCTCTACACCCACCTGGAAACCGACCTGCTGGGCGAGCTGCGCGACGGTGCGGAAACCGAAGCGATCAACGTGTTCGCCCACAACCTGCACGACCTGCTGCTGGCCGCGCCGGCCGGCCCGCGTGCCACCCTGGGCCTCGACCCGGGCCTGCGCACCGGCTGCAAGGTGGCCGTGGTCGACGCCACCGGCAAGCTGCTGGACCACGCCACGGTTTACCCGCACGTGCCGCACAACAAGTGGGACCAGACCCTCGCCGTGCTCGCTGCCCTGTGCGCCAAGCATTCGGTGGACCTGATCGCTATCGGCAACGGCACCGCCAGCCGCGAAACCGACAAACTGGCCGCTGAACTGATCAAAAAATACCCAGCCATGAAGATGACCAAAGTCATGGTCTCCGAGGCTGGTGCATCGGTTTACTCGGCCTCGGAACTGGCTTCCAAGGAATTCCCGGACCTGGACGTGTCGATCCGTGGCGCGGTGTCCATCGCTCGTCGCTTGCAAGACCCGCTGGCGGAGCTGGTGAAGATCGATCCGAAATCCATCGGCGTTGGCCAATACCAGCACGACGTGTCGCAGCTGAAACTGGCGCGCGGCCTGGACGCAGTGGTCGAAGACTGCGTGAACGCCGTGGGCGTGGACGTGAATACTGCATCCGTGGCGCTGCTGGCGCGCATCTCCGGCCTCAACGCGACCCTGGCGCAGAACATCGTTGCCCACCGCGACGAGCACGGTGCGTTCAAAACCCGTGCGGCATTGAAGAAAGTCGCCCGCCTGGGTGAAAAAACCTTCGAACAGGCCGCCGGCTTCCTGCGCGTAATGAATGGCGACAACCCGCTGGATTCGTCGGCGGTTCACCCGGAAGCCTATCCGCTGGTGCAGCGCATTGCCGCTGAAACCGATCGCGACATTCGCTCGCTGATCGGCGACGCCGCGTTCCTCAAGCGTCTGGATCCGAAGAAGTACACCGACGAAACGTTCGGCCTGCCGACGGTCACCGACATTCTGCAAGAGCTGGAAAAACCTGGCCGCGACCCGCGTCCCGAGTTCAAGACCGCCGAGTTCCAGGACGGCGTCGAAGACCTCAAGGACCTGCAACTGGGCATGATCCTCGAAGGCGTGGTCACCAACGTGACCAACTTCGGTGCCTTCGTCGACATCGGCGTGCATCAGGACGGTCTGGTGCACATTTCCGCGCTGTCGGAGAAGTTCATCAAGGATCCACGCGAAGCGGTGAAGGCCGGTGATGTGGTCAAGGTGAAGGTCATGGAAGTCGATATCCCGCGCAAACGCGTTGGCCTATCGATGCGCATGAGCGACACCCCGGGAGAGAAAATCGACGGTGCCCGTGGTGCACGTCCGGGGTCGGCTCCGCGCCAATCCCAGAACACCGCGCCGCGCAAGGAAACCCCGGTAGCGGCCCCGACCAACAACGCCATGGCGTCGCTTTTCGCCAACGCCAAGCAGTTGAAGAAACGCTGATGGAGATCCCGGCCGGCTTGACCGAAAGCGCGTTTTTCAAGCTGCTGGGGTGTCGCTTGCACAGCCTGGAAACCGGGGTGGCGCAAGTCGCCCTGGCGCTGGAGCCACAGTTGCGCAATCGCGGCGGCAAGCTGCACGGCGGGGCCTTGTTCAGTCTGGTGGACATTGCCATGGGGCTGGCCTGCTCCAGCACCCACGGCTTTGACCAGCAAAGCGCGACTATCGAGTGCAAGATCAACTACATCCGCGCAGTCGCCGACGGTGAAGTGATGTGCACGGCCAGGGTGATCCACCCGGGCCGCCGCACGCTTGTCGTCGAGGCCGATGTGATGCAAGGCGACAAACTGGTCGCAAAAGCACAAGGCACGTTCGCTGTCCTGTAGCCCCCAATCATCAATTTGAGTTAATTTCGGCGCTGTGACTACAGCGTCGGAGTTTCTCTGGGAGCGCCTGTGGCGAGGGGGCTTGCCCCCGTTTGAGTGCGTAGCACTCACAAGATCTTGAAACATCAGAGGTTTTGGGGCTGCTTCGCAGCCCAACGGGGGCAAGCCCCCTCGCCACGGGCCCGTTCCCAGCGGGGATTGCGGCGCTGGCTGATAGCAGGCCAGTGCGGCCCGAAAACCAGGCGAAAACGCCAGTTTCAACTTCACCCTTGTAGACCGTCTTGCCCACCCCCATATTGGGGCGACTGACGCGTGAAGGAATCCAACTTGAGCGAACTTCTCAACCGCCGCCTGGCTCTGCTCGGCGAGCGCGCTAACCTCTCTCTGCTCGAACAGTGCCTTCACGGCATCGAACGTGAATGCCTGCGCGTGACCGGCGAAGGTCGCCTGGCGCAAACACCGCACCCCGAAGCACTGGGTTCCGCGCTGACCAACGAACAAATCACCACCGACTATTCCGAGTCGCTGCTGGAGTTCATCACGCCAGCCCTGCCAGACCCGGCGCAGATGCTGGCGAGCCTGGACAGTATTCACCGTTTTGCCTACAGCAAGCTCGGCAACGAGTACCTGTGGAGTCCATCGATGCCGTGCCCGTTGCCGGCCGAGGAAGACATCCCGATCGCCTATTACGGCACCTCCAACATCGGTCAGCTCAAGTACGTCTATCGCAAGGGCCTGGCCCTGCGGTACGGCAAGACCATGCAGTGCATTGCCGGGATCCACTACAACTTTTCCCTGCCGGAAAAGCTCTGGCCGCTGCTCAAAGAGGCCGAAGGCTTTGACGGCACAGACCGCGACTTCCAATCGTCGGCCTACATTGCGCTGATTCGCAACTTCCGTCGCTACAGCTGGCTGCTGATGTACCTGTTCGGCGCATCCCCTGCGCTGGACGCCGGTTTCCTGCGCGGTCGCTCGCATCAGCTGGAACAACTGGATCCGGACACTTTGTACCTGCCGTACGCCACCAGCCTGCGCATGAGTGATCTGGGTTACCAGAGCAACGCCCAGGCCGGTCTGACGCCGTGCTACAACGACCTGACCAGCTACACCGACAGCCTGCGCAAAGCGGTGGCTACGCCGTATCCACCGTACGTCGAGGTGGGTACGCACAAGGACGGTGAGTGGGTTCAGCTCAACACCAACATCCTGCAGATCGAAAACGAGTACTACTCCAACATCCGTCCGAAGCGCGTGACCTACACCGGCGAACGGCCGATTCAGGCGCTGGTGGCCCGTGGCATCCAGTACGTCGAAGTGCGCTGCCTGGACATCAACCCGTTCCTGCCGATGGGCATTGACCTCACCGAGTCACGGTTCCTCGACGCTTTCCTGCTGTACTGCGCACTGAACGACAGCCCGCTGCTGACCAGTACCAGCTGCGGTAACGCAACGTCGAACTTCCTCAGCGTGGTCAAGGAAGGTCGCCGTCCGGGCCTGCAATTGCAACGCGACGGGCAAGCGGTGGACATGAAGGAATGGGCCGGCGAATTGCTGGAAAAGATTGCGCCACTGGCGGCGCTGCTGGATCAGAGCCATGGCGGCGATGCCCACAGCAAGGCGCTGGACGCCCAAATGGCCAAGGTCCAGGACTCGTCCCTGACGCCATCGGCCCAGGTGCTGGCGGCGATGGCCGAACACAAGGAAAGCTTCGCCCAGTTCTCCTTGCGCCAAAGCCAGGTGCATGCAGAGTTTTTCTGCAGCGAGCCGCTTTCAGGTGAAGAACAGGCCAGGTTTGAAGAGTTGGCGCGTTCGTCGTTGGCTCAACAGGCTGAGCTTGAACAGAACGAAGTCGGCGATTTCGATGTGTTTGTCGGGTCGTATCAGGCGAGCATTCTGGCGATCAGCAATTAGACGTAAACCTCTGTGGCGAGGGAGCTTGCTCCCGCTCGGCTGCGCAGCAGCCGTAAAATCTGCGACGGTGTTTAATCTGACACAACACCTTCGCTGTTTTTGGGAGTCCTTCGGCCTGGAGCGCCAGCCCGGTCCAGCGGGAGCAAGCTCCCTCGCCACAAGAGCAATACACGACTATTCTCCCTTAGAATTTTCCGCTCATAAGCTCATTCTAAAAAGTTATTTATTTTAAGTTTCTTATATCATTTAGTCTCCTTTCTCGCCGGCTTTCGGTCGTCTGAAAAGGAGCTTCCCGATGAAACTGACTTTCCCCCTTCGCCTCCTGGCGGCCGCGTCGTTGGCTGCGGCGAGTTTCCTGGCTCAGGCGGCAGATGTGACCGTCGCCTACCAGACCACCGTTGACCCGGCCAAAGTCGCCCAAGCCGACGGCGCCTACGAAAAAGCCACCAAAGCCGATATCAACTGGCGCAAATTCGATAGCGGTGCCGACATCATCGCCGCCATCGCTTCCGGCGATGTGCAGATCGGCTACCTCGGTTCCAGCCCCCTGACAGCGGCAATCACCCGCAAAGTCCCGGTGGAAACCTTCCTCATTGCCACCCAGATCGGCGCTGCCGAAGCATTGGTCGCGCGCGACGGTTCCGGGATCAAGACCCCGCAAGACCTGATCGGCAAGAAAGTCGCCGTACCGTTCGTCTCCACCGGCCACTACAGCCTGCTGGCCGCGCTGAAACACTGGAACATCGACCCGTCGAAAGTCACCGTGCTCAACCTCGCGCCGCCAGCCATCATCGCGGCATGGAAACGCGGTGACATCGACGCCACCTACGTGTGGGATCCGGCCCTCGGTGTGGCCAAGGAAAACGGTAAAGTGCTGATCACTTCCGGCGAGCTGGCCAAGTTCGGCGCGCCGACCTTCGATGCCTGGATCGTGCGCAAGGACTTCGCCGAGAAGCATCCGGAGATCGTCACCGCATTCGCCAAAGTGACCCTCGATGCCTACGCCGACTACCGCAAAGACCCGCAAGCCTGGCTGGCCAATCAAAGCAACGTCGACAAACTGGTGAAACTCTCCGGCGCCAAGGCCAGCGATATTCCGCTGCTGCTGCAAGGCAACGTGTATCCGCTGGCGGCTGATCAGGTGATCACCCTCGGTGCGCCGACCACCAAAGCCATTACCGACACTGCGGCGTTCCTCAAGGAGCAGGGCAAGGTCGAGGCCGTGCTGCCGGACTACGCGCCGTACGTCAGCGCCAAGTACATCACCAACTGATCGGGAGTTAACCGCGATGGCTTTGCTACAGCTGGAGCGCATCAGCGCACAGTACCCAGGCAGCACGGAACCTGTGCTGGCGGATATTTCCCTGAGCCTTGGGCCCCAGCAGTTGCTGGTCGCCCTCGGCCCTTCCGGCAGTGGCAAGACTTCGCTGTTGAACCTGATTGCCGGTTTCGTCGAGCCCAGCGCCGGGCGCATCACCCTTGACGGCGTGCCGGTCAAAGGCCCGAGCGCCGAGCGCGGCGTGGTGTTTCAGGACGACGCCCTGCTGCCTTGGCAGGACGTGCTGGCCAACGTCGGTTTCGGTCTGGAACTGGCCGGCATTCCCCGGGACAAACGTGAAATCCGCGCCCGGGAAATGCTCGCGCTGGTGGACCTTTCCGGCTTCGAAAACCGCCGCATCTGGCAACTCTCGGGCGGGCAGAAACAACGTGTCGGCCTGGCCCGCGCCCTCGCCGCCGACCCTCGGGTGTTGCTGATGGACGAACCCTTCGGCGCCCTGGATGCCTTCACCCGCGAACAGATGCAGGAGCTGCTGTTGCAAGTCTGGCAACGTACCGCCAAACCGGTGTTCCTGATTACCCACGATATTGAAGAAGCGGTGTTCCTCGCCACCGACCTGATTCTGCTGGCGCCGAATCCCGGGCAAATCGTCGAGCGTCTGAGCCTGGATTTCGGTCAGCGTTACGCCGCCGGCGAGTCGGCGCGCTCGATTAAATCCGACCCGCGCTTTATCGAAACCCGCGAACACGTGCTCGCCAAAGTGTTCTCCCAACGCAGTGCCGTCCAGCGGCAGGAGCGCGCATGAGCAGTTATGGAATTCCCGCCGCAACGGTGAAACCCGGTTCAAAGGTGAAGGGCTCGGCGGTGATTGCGCTGCGCCGCCGTATCAGCACGCGCTGGATCAGTGTGTTGACCCTGATCGCACTGTTGACGATCTGGTGGGCCGTCACCGCCACCGGATTGATCGAACCGCTGTTCCTGCCGCCCCCCTCCGCCGTGCTGCAAAAAGGCTGGTTGCTGGTGACCAGCGGCTACATGGATTCGACCTTGTGGCAGCACTTGGGCGCGAGCCTCAGCCGCATCGGTTTGGGCCTGGGCTTCGCGGTGCTGACCGCCGTGCCGGTCGGCATTGCCATCGGCCACAACCGAATTGCTCGCGGCATTCTCGATCCGCTGATCGAGTTTTACCGCCCGATTCCGCCCCTGGCCTATTTGCCGCTGATCGTGATCTGGTGCGGCATCGGTGAGCTGTCGAAAGTGTTGCTGATCTACCTGGCGATCTTCGCCCCGATAGCCATCGCCACCGCCACCGGCGTGCGCACCGTCGACCCGGCGAAATTGCGCGCTGCACAGTCGTTGGGTGCGACTCGGGCGCAGTTGATTCGCCATGTGATTCTGCCCAGTGCCTTGCCGGACATTTTGACCGGTGTGCGCATTGGCTTGGGTGTGGGTTGGTCGACACTGGTCGCCGCCGAGTTGATCGCCGCCACCAGCGGTTTGGGCTTCATGGTGCAGTCGGCCGCGCAGTTCCTGGTCACCGATGTGGTGGTGCTGGGGATTCTGGTGATCGCGCTGATCGCCTTCGCCATGGAAATGGGCCTGCGCGCCCTGCAGCGCAAACTGGTGCCGTGGCATGGCCAGGCTCACTGAATATTCAACCAGTGGGAGCCTGTGTGGCGAGGGGGCTTGCCCCCGTTTGAGTGCGTAGCACTCACAAGATCTTTGGTACATCAGAATTTTAAGGGCTGCTTCGCAACCCAACGGGGGCAAGCCCCCTCGCCACAGGTCGCTCCCACAGTCGGCGCCCTGGATTGAAGAGAACCGCCATGAGTAACTTGACCATCGTCCCCCTCAGCTGCGCCCTCGGCGCGCAAATCAGCGGCGTCGACATCAGCCAGCCGCTGAACGTGGAACAACGCGACGCCATCGAGCAGGCGCTGCTCAAGTATCAGGTGCTGTTCTTCCGTAACCAGCCGATCGAGCCACAGCAACAGGCGCGATTCGCCGCCTATTTCGGCGACCTGCATATTCATCCGATCTACCCGAACGTGCCGGAACAACCGGAAGTGCTGATCCTCGACACCGCCGTCACCGACGTGCGGGACAACGCGATCTGGCACACCGATGTGACGTTCCTGCCGACCCCGGCGATGGGCGCGGTGCTCAGCGCCAAGTTGCTGCCGGAGTTTGGCGGCGACACCCTGTGGGCCAGCGGCATTGCGGCGTATGAAGCGTTGTCCGCGCCGATGAAAACCTTGCTCGAAGGGCTGACCGCCACTCACGATTTCACCCGTTCGTTTCCACTGGAGCGCTATGGCAACACGCCGGAAGCCCTGGCCCAATGGGAAGAAGCCCGGCGCAAGAATCCACCGCTGTCACACCCGGTGATTCGCACGCACCCGGTGAGCGGGCGTCGTTCGTTATTCGTCAATGAAGGGTTCACGTCGAAGATCAACGAGTTGTCGGAAACCGAGAGCGAAGTAGTTCTGAAGTTCTTGTTCGCCCACACCACACGGCCGGACTTCACCATTCGCTGGCGCTGGCAGAAAGACGACATCGCGTTCTGGGACAACCGCGTGACCCAGCATTACGCGGTGGATGATTACCGCCCGGCACGGCGGGTGATGCAGCGGGCGACGGTGTTGGGGGATGTGCCGTTTTAAGATCAAAAGATCGCAGCCTTCGGCAGCTCCTACATTGACCGCGTTCGCCGCAAATATTGCGGTCAACCATCGATTCTGTAGGAGCTGCCGAAGGCTGCGATCTTTTGCTTTTTCAGGTTACTCAGCCATCGAAGGCTTCTCCCAAAGGTTGATCCCGCCCTCCTGGGCAAATCGATCAATCTCCGCCAGTTCTTCCACGCTAAAACTCAGGTTCTTCAACGCCCCGACGTTCTCGATGATCTGCTCCGGCCGGCTCGCGCCGATCAGCGCCGAGGTCACCCGTGGGTCGCGCAAGGTCCAGGCCAGCGCCAACTGCGCGAGGCTCTGACCGCGGCGTTTGGCGATTTCATTGAGCGCCCGCACTTGGGCGATGTTGGCTTCGGACAGGTGAGAGGACTGCAATGAATCACCGCCCGGGCGATTGACCCGCGCATCCTTCGGAATGCCATTGAGGTATTTGTCGGTCAACAGGCCCTGCGCCAACGGTGTGAAGGCGATCACGCCGGTACCGAGTTCGTCGGTGACATCCAGCAGGTCCTTTTCCACCCAGCGATTGAGCAGGTTGTAGGCCGGCTGGTGGATCAGCAGCGGGACTTTCCACTCCTTGAGCAACGTGGCCATTTCCCGGGTTTTCACCCCGGAGTAAGACGAGATGCCAATGTACAACGCCTTGCCCTGTTGCACGGCGGTGGCCAGTGCGCTGGCAGTTTCTTCCAGCGGGGTGTCCGGGTCAAAACGGTGGGAATAGAAGATGTCCACGTAATCGAGGCCCAGGCGTTGCAGGCTCTGGTCGAGGCTGGCCAGCACATATTTTCGCGACCCGCCGCCCTGGCCGTAAGGGCCGGGCCACATGTCCCAACCGGCCTTGCTGGAGATGATCAGCTCGTCGCGGTACTGCTTGAAGTCTTCACGCAGCAACCGGCCGAAGTTGATCTCGGCGCTGCCGTACGGCGGGCCATAGTTGTTGGCCAGGTCGAAGTGGTTGATGCCCAGATCGAACGCCGTGCGCAGCAACGAGCGCTGTATGTCGATCGGCGTGCTGTCGCCGAAGTTGTGCCACAGCCCCAGGGACAGTGCCGGCAGCACCAGCCCGCTGCGGCCCACGCGGCGGTATGGGATGGAGTCGTAGCGGTTTTCGGCAGCGGTGTAGGTCATCGAATCCTCTCTTGTGGGTCTTGAATGGGGTATCGACTGCTTTCCAAGCTGCCCAGCATACGCCCAGACAAACGCCAGGAAACCCCGGATTCGACTAATTGCTGAAACGTTTCATAGATTTTCGGTCTTGAGAGTGATCGTTCCCACGCAGGAGCGTGGGAACGATCGGTAGGCCGGCAGTTATTGAGCCCCTGCAAACACCTCCCCCAACCAATCCACAAACACCCGAACCCGTGGCGACATGTGTCGGTTATGCGGATACAACACCGAAACCGGCATCGATGGCGGCGGTGTGTCGGTGAGGATTTCCTGCACCAACCCTTGGCCAATCTGCGTTTCCATTCGGTAATGCGGGCACTGAATCAGCCCCAATCCGGCAATTGCCGAGGCCGCATAAATCTCCGCACCGAACACCGACAACGCTCCCTCGATGGCCACTTCTTTCAGCTCGCCATCCACCATGAACTCGAATGGAAACAGCTTGGCCGTGGTGCGCGAAACGTAGTTCACCGCGCGGTGGTTTTTCAGGTCTTCGAGGTTTTTCGGTTCGCCGTATTTACGCAGGTAAGCCGGGCTGGCGCAGGTGATCTGGCGCAGGTTGGCGACACGTTTACCGATTAGCGCCGAATCGCCCAAGGTGCCGGCGCGCAACACGCAATCAACGCCTTCGGCGATCAGGTCGACGAAGCGGTCGGCTTCGCTGATGGACAACTCGATGTCCGGGTAGCGCGCCATGAATTGCGGCAACGCCGGGATTACAAAATGCTTGGCCAACGTGCCATGCAGATCCACCCGTAATCGGCCTTTCGGCGCAACGCCGCGAAATGCCAGTTCGGCTTCTTCCAGTTCTGCCAACAACTGCACGCAACGCAAGTAGTACGCCTCGCCATCCAGCGTAGGACGGACCTTGCGCGTGCTGCGCTCCAGTAAACGGGTACCGAGCCAGGCTTCGAACTGATTCAGCGTATGGGTCAGGGTGGCACGCGGCAGGTTCAGGTCATCGGCCGCGAGCGTGAAGCTGCTGCGCTCGTAGATCCGCACGAAAACCTTCATCGCCTTGACTTGATCCATACGGCGCTCCTGACGATCGATTGTTGGCGATTATTGAACAGTAAAGGCAACTCTCGTGCATCTATCACCCTGAGTAAACATGTGAATCTGGCTCCACACCCCAGCCACTCCAAGGAATCAACGCCATGACTACTCAAACTTCGAAAGTTGCCATCGTGACCGGCGCCTCCCGCGGCATCGGTGCCGTGATCGCCCAGCAACTGGCCAGCCAGGGTTTCGCCGTCGCCATCAACTACGCTAACAGCGCCACCGTGGCGTCGGCACTGGTGGTAAAACTGCGTCAGGCCGGTCACCGGGCCATAGCGATCAAGGCTGATGTGGCCAACGCCGACGATGTACGCCGGCTATTCGACGAAGCCGAAACCCAACTGGGCAAGGTCGACGTGCTGGTCAATAACGCCGGCATCCTCAAAGTGCTGCCGCTGGCGCAACACAGCGACGAACTGTTCGACCAGAACTTCAACATCCACGCTCGCGGCACTTTCAACACTCTGCGTGAAGCGGCAACGCGCCTGAACAGTGGTGGCCGAATCATCAACTTCTCCAGCAGCACCGTCGGCATGAACCTGCCGGGCTATGCGGTGTACATCGCCAGCAAGGCGGCAGTGGAATCCCTGACCCAAGTGTTCGCCAAGGAAATGCGCGGTCGCAACATCACTGTCAACGCCGTGGCCCCGGGCCCGGTCGCCACCGACCTGTTCCTGCACGGCAAGAGCGAAGAACAGATCCAGACCTTCGCCAAGATGCCACCGCTGGAACGCCTGGCTCAGCCAGAAGACATCTCCCGCGTCGTGTCCTTCCTGGTCGGCCCGGATTCGGCCTGGGTCAACGGGCAAATCCTGCGCGTTAACGGCGGGTTGGTTTAACTATGCTCGATGTATTGGGCCGTAAGGCAGCACACATCTGAAGGACGGAACGCATCATGCACACCACGATCATCATCTTCTTCGGCCTGATCCTGCTGGCACTGATGCTGTTCATCGGCGAGAAAATCGGTTTCTCCCGTCAGACCCTGGCCTACAGCTTTGTCGTGCTGTGGCTGGCGTTGACCTTGATCAACGGCGCAGTCGGAATGGTCAACGCTGGCCAACCGTTGAGCGCGGAACTGGTGGTGGGCAGCGCGGTGTTCGGCGTACCGGTGGCGGCACTGGTGCTGTTCATGGTGTTGAGCAGCGAGACCTGAGCGCCACCGGTCGATCAACGCACCAGATGCAAGAACTGCATGTGCCGTTCGTACTGGTCAAGGATGTCGTTGATCACCTGATCCTCGGTGTAACCCACCAGATCGTAGTCCTGACTGCCCTCGCGCAAATGCACTTCGGCACGGTGGTAACGACGGTTGTTGAGTTGCTTGGAACCCATGCCGCCACGGGCGAAGGACGGGGTGAAGTAGCCACGCATTTGCACCTGATAGATGAACGGATGCAGTTCGCCGTGACCGATTTCCAGGCTAACGTTGTCGTTGGCCGGATCGGGCTGAGTGACCACATGCAATCCCTTCTCGACAAACACGGCGGTCACTTCCTCAATGGCCGGGCGCACCGTTGTATCAAGGAAGCGATAAACCTCATCCCGAGACGGGAAATGCACTGCCTGACTCAAGCGCTGACGCCAACCGCCGCGCCGTGATCCAGATGCCGGTGCGAGGGAATGCAATTGCGCGATCTGTTTCTGCGACTCCAGATAAAACGCCTTGTGCAGACCCCACATCATCAGCAGCAAAATCATCGAGAACGGTAACGACGTCAGCACCACCGCCGACTTCAATGCGTCGATGCTGCCGGAGAACAACAGCGCACTGGTCACCAGTGCCGTCATCGCGCCCCAGAACACTCGCAGCCATTTCGGCCCGTCCTCATCGGGATTGCCACCCTTGGCGGACAAGGTCGACAACACCACGGTGCCGGAGTCGGCGGAGGTGACGAAGAACACGAAGCTGATGAACACCGTGACCGCGATCACGGTTTTGCTCCACGGGTAGGTCTCCAGCAGCAGGTAAAGCGTCATCGACGGGTTGTCGATGGCCGACATGCCGAGCGCGCTCATGCCGTGGTTGAGCACCTGATCGATGGCGCTGTTGCCGAAGATCGACATCCACGCCAGGGTGAAACCGAGCGGGATCAACAGCACGCCGAAGACGAATTCGCGGATGGTCCGGCCACGGGAAATCCGCGCAATGAACAGGCCCACGAACGGCGACCATGCAATCCACCAGGCCCAGTAGAACACCGTCCAGCCGCCCAGCCAGTCGCTGGGTTTGTCATAGGCGTAGAGGTCGAAACTCTTCATCGGCAAGGCACCGAGGTAATCGCCGAGGTTCTGGATAAGGGTATTGAGCAAGTGCTGGGTGGGGCCGGCGAACAACACGAACAGCAGCAGCGCACAGGCCAGCAGCATGTTGATGTCGGACATCACCCGCACGCCTTTATCGACGCCAGACACCGCGACGATGATCGCCGCGCCCATCATCAGCGTGATCAGGCCGACCTGAATCCACTGGGTGTGGGCGATGCCGAACAGGTAATCCAGGCCGGAGTTGAGGTGCAATACGCCAAAGCCCATGTCGGCACCGAGGCCGAACACCGTGGCGATGATGCCGAAGCCGTCCACCGCGTAACCGATGGGCCCGTTGATGCGCTTGCCGATCAGCGGGTACAGCGCCGAACGCAGGGCCAGCGGCAGGTTATGTCGATAGGCGAAATAGGCCAGCGCCATGCCGACGAAGGCGAACACGCCCCAGCCGTGCAGGCCCCAGTGCAGAAACAGAATCTGCATCGCCTGACGCGCCGCCTCCGCCGTACCGGCCTCGCCTTGCGGTGGTTGCACCAAATGCGTAAGTGGTTCGGACACGCAAAAGAAAAACAGCGTGATGCTGATCCCGGCGGCGAACAGCATGCCGGCCCAGGACAAGTAACTGAATTCGGGCTCGTCGTGGTCGGCACCGAGCTTGATCTTGCCGTAGCCGGACAAGGCGGTGACCACCACGAAGACCAGATACAGCGTCATCGCGAGCATGTAGTACCAGCCGACCGTGTTGGCCGCCCAGTTTTGCGCTTGCAACAGCCAGGCACCGGCCTGTTCGGGGATCGCCATGACCACGACGGCGAACAACAAAATGAAGGTCGCCGCGAAATAAAACACCGGCGGATTCATGCGGACCTGGCCGCTTGCGGGGATGGACGATGCACTCACGAAAGGTGCACCTCGAGGGGGGAAAACGTGGCTGTAAAAATCGGACTCAGCAAAGGCAAGCCTCCTGTTGTGAGCGGGCGGCGAACCACCGGTTTAACTTGAATGAACGTTCAAGTTAAACATGAATAGGGTGCTAAGGACTAATCGCAGGGCTCGGCGGTAGCTCGTCTCACCCTGGCTGAAGGAAGGATTGTGGCGAGGGGGCTTGCCCCCGTTGGGCCGCGAAGCGGCCCCAAAAATCGCGACCGCCTCTATGTGGATTTAACTGGTTATCTATATTGCGGTTGCTGCGCAACCGAGCGGGAGCAAGCTCCCTCGCCACAAAAAGCGCAAAGTGTCACCTGGCTTACTTCTGCGTCCCGTCATCATGCTGCAGATTCGCCTGGGTCAGGTTGCACCCCGCTGGCACGCTGCGGGTCAGCCAGACGTTGCCACCAATCGTCGAGCCCTTGCCGATGGTGATCCGTCCCAGAATCGTCGCGCCGGCATAGATCACCACGTCGTCCTCGACGATCGGATGCCGCGGATGGCCCTTCTGCAACTGGCCGTCTTCGTCCGCCGGGAAGCGCTTGGCGCCCAACGTCACGGCCTGATAAATCCGCACCCGCTCACCAATGATCGCGGTTTCGCCGATCACCACACCCGTACCGTGGTCGATGAAGAAACTGCGACCGATCTGCGCGCCAGGATGGATGTCGATACCGGTGGCCGAGTGGGCGATTTCCGCGCTGATCCGCGCCAGCAACGGCAACCCGGCGCGGTACAAATGGTGGGCCAGGCGATGGTGAATCACCGCCAGGATTCCCGGGTAGCACAGCAACACTTCATCGACACTGCGAGCCGCCGGATCGCCGTGATAGGCCGCCAACACGTCGGTGTCCAACAGGCTGCGCAATTCCGGCAGAGCGAGGGCGAAGTCCTGAATGATCCGGATGGCCTTGGCTTCGACTTCAGAGTCGCCCCCGGCACTGTGACGAGCGACGTAGCGCAATTCGAGCCGCGCCTGAGCCAGCAATGCATTCAACGCCACGTCGAGTGTGTGGCCGACGTAGAAGTCCTCACTCTCCTCACGCAAATCCACCGGCCCCAGACGCATCGGAAACAACGCACCGCACAAGGCTTCGAGAATGTCCGCCATGGCCGCTCGGGACGGCAACTCGCGACCGCCCTGCTCGGTGCTGGCGCGGCCGTTTTGTGCGCGCCACTGGTCGCGCGCCGTACGCAGTTGGCTGACGATGGTCTGCAATTGCCAATGGCTGGAACGCTCGCTCACGGTAAAAACTCCTCACGGGCGGCCGGACTGTCTGGCCGCGCTGACGGCGATTACTTTACGGCAACGACTTGCAGCCGAATTAAGAACCAATAGTGCTGGGAACAATACTTTTGGCTATAAGCGATTGGCAGTTGCCCCGCTAAATACCCGTGCCTATAGTCCAGACATCTTTCTCCGCCAGTACGGACCCATGATCAAACAACAGCTTGCCCGTTTTAACCGCCTCGACCTGCTCGGTCACCCTACCCCGTTGGAAAAACTCGAACGCTTGTCGACCTGGCTGGGCCGCGATGTGTACGTCAAACGCGATGACCTGACGCCATTGGCACTGGGCGGCAACAAGCTGCGCAAACTCGAATACCTCGCCGCCGATGCCCTGGCCCAGGGCGCCGATACACTGATCACCGCTGGCGCGATCCAGTCCAACCACGTGCGCCAAACCGCCGCCATTGCGGCCAAGCTTGGCCTGGGCTGCGTGGCGCTGCTGGAGAACCCGCTCGGCACTGACGATAGCAACTACCTCGGCAATGGCAATCGGCTGTTGCTGGACCTGTTCGATGCCAAAGTCGAGTTGGTGGAAAACCTCGACAATGCTGACGAGCAATTGCAAGCGCTGGCCGCACGTCTGCGCAGCAACGGCAAGAAACCCTATCTGGTGCCGATTGGTGGCTCCAATGCGGTGGGCGCTTTGGGTTATGTCCGTGCAGGTCTGGAACTGGCCGAGCAGATCAAGGACACCGGGCTGCAATTCGCCGCCGTAGTCCTGGCTTCCGGCAGTGCCGGCACCCATAGCGGCCTGGCGCTGGCATTGAGCGAAGTACTGCCGGATTTGCCAGTGATCGGCGTGACCGTTTCCCGTAGCGATGAAGCTCAACGACCGAAAGTCCAGGGCCTCGCCGAACGCACTGCCGAGCTGTTGGGCGTGGACCTGCCGGCGAGTTTCAAAGTCGAACTGTGGGACGAATATTTCGGCCCGCGTTATGGCGAGCCGAATGCCGGGACGCTGGCGGCGGTGAAGCTGTTGGCGAGCCAGGAAGGGTTGTTGCTGGACCCGGTGTATACCGGCAAGGCCATGGCCGGTTTGCTCGACGGCATCGGGCGCCAGCGCTTCGATGACGGCCCGATCATCTTCCTGCACACCGGCGGGGCACCGGCGTTGTTTGCCTACAAAGATTTTCTGTAACCGATAGTCCTGTGGCGAGGGGGCTTGCCCCCGTTGGGTCGCGCAGCGGCCCCTTGTGTCCGGCAGTCATATCGAGTCAGCAGACATTACGACTGCTTCGCAGCCGAACGGGGGCAAGCCCCCTCGCCACAGGAATGCACCCCTCAAATATTCATTTAAAGAATAACAAACTTAATATTTATTATTTTCCAATCTAAAAATCCCATCATATAGTCGCGCCGCAGGCGAATTTGCAGCGAGACGCATAAGCTGCTTTAGGGCAGGATATCGCAGTCGTTCAAATCCCGAATTTGCCAACTTTCCTTAAGCGTCTTCCATAAGAAAACACAGGGGCTTGTCATGAATTTTTCCGCACTACGTAGAAATCTGCTGGTGGGCTCGTTGGGCCTGGCGCTGAGCGCCGGCCTGCTCGGGCAAGCGGTTGCCGGAGAGCAACTGCAAAAGATCAAGGACGCGGGCGTGATCAACGTCGGCCTGGAAGGCACTTATCCACCGTTCAGCTTCGTCGACGAGGCCGGCAAACTGAGCGGCTTCGAAGTCGAGTTCTCCGAAGCCTTGGCCAAAGAGCTGGGCGTGAAGGTCAAACTGCAGCCGACCAAATGGGAAGGCATCCTCGCGGCCCTGGAATCCAAGCGTCTGGACGCGGTGATCAACCAGGTGACCATCACCGAAGAGCGCAAGAAGAAGTACGACTTCTCCGAGCCGTACACCGTTTCCGGGATTCAGGCGCTGACCCTGACCAAAAACAAAGACACCATCAAGACCGCCGCCGATCTGGCCGGCAAGAAAGTCGGCGTAGGCCTGGGCACCAACTACGAGCAGTGGGTGAAAGAGAATGTGCCGAAGGCTGACGTCCGCACCTACGAAGATGACCCGAGCAAGTTCCAGGATCTGCGCGTCGGCCGCATCGACGCCATTCTGATCGACCGCCTGGCCGCGCTGGAATACGCCAGGAAGGCCAAGGACACTGCCGCCGCCGGCGAAGCGTTCTCCCGCCAAGAGGCCGGTATTGCCCTGCGCAAAGGCGAGCCTGAACTGCTGGCCGCGGTGAACAAAGCCATCGACAAGCTGCGTGCCGACGGTACGCTGAAAAAGCTTTCGGAAAAATACTTCAGCGCTGACGTCACTCAATAATGGGAGAAGCTTTCCAACTCGCGCTGGACTCCGCGCCCTTCCTGCTCAAGGGCGCGTATTACACGGTCATCCTGAGCCTGGGCGGAATGTTCTTCGGCCTGCTGATGGGCTTCGGCCTGGCGTTGATGCGCCTGTCGCGCTTCAAACTGGTGAGCTGGATTTCCCGCATCTACGTGTCGTTCTTTCGCGGCACGCCGTTGCTGGTGCAACTGTTCGTGATCTATTACGGCTTGCCGCAATTGGGCATCGAACTTGATCCGCTGCCGGCGGCCCTGATCGGTTTCTCGCTGAACATGGCGGCCTACGCCTGCGAAATCCTGCGTGCCGCGATCAGCTCCATCGAGCGCGGCCAATGGGAAGCTGCGGCCAGTATCGGCATGACCCGCGCGCAAACCCTGCGCCGGGCCATTCTGCCGCAAGCGATGCGCACGGCCCTGCCACCGTTGGGCAACAGCTTCATCTCGCTGGTCAAGGATACCGCGCTGGCGGCCACCATTCAGGTGCCGGAGCTGTTCCGCCAGGCACAGCTGATCACCGCCCGTACCTTCGAAATTTTCACCATGTATCTTGCCGCCGCGCTGATCTACTGGGTTCTGGCCACGGTGCTTTCGCACCTGCAGAACAAGTTGGAAGAGCGGGTCAATCGGCACGACCAGGAGTCCTGACCCAATGATTGTCGTGGAAAAACTGACAAAGCAGTTCAAGGGTCAGGTGGTGCTCAACGGCATCGATCTGCAGGTGAAGGAAGGCGAGGTAGTGGCAATCATCGGCCCCAGCGGCTCGGGCAAGACCACGTTCCTGCGTTGCCTGAATTTTCTGGAAGAACCCACCAGCGGCCGGATCAAGGTCGGCGACATCGAGATCGATGGCAGCCGCCCCCTGAACCAGCAGCAGAGCCTGGTACGGCGCCTGCGCCAGCACGTGGGTTTTGTGTTCCAGAATTTCAACCTGTTCCCCCATCGCACAGCCCTGGAAAACGTCATCGAAGGCCCGATCGTGGTGAAAAAAATTCCACGGGCCGACGCCGTTGCCCTGGGTAAAAAGCTGTTGGCCAAGGTCGGCCTGGCGGGCAAGGAAGACGCTTACCCGCGTCGCCTTTCCGGCGGTCAGCAACAGCGGGTGGCGATTGCCCGGGCGCTGGCGATGGAACCGGAAGTGATCCTGTTCGATGAGCCAACCTCGGCGCTGGACCCGGAACTGGTGGGCGAAGTGTTGGCGACCATCCGCGGCCTGGCCGAGGAGAAACGCACCATGGTGATCGTCACCCACGAAATGGGTTTTGCTCGGGACGTGGCCAACCGTGTGGTGTTTTTCGACAAGGGTGTGATCGTCGAACAGGGCGAAGCCAAGGCGCTGTTTGCCAACCCGAAAGAAGAACGGACGAAGCAGTTTCTCAGCAAATTCCTTAACAACGCTTAGTTCAATCCCCACTCAAAAACTGTCAACTTCCATGGACGGAAGTGGCACTTTCTCCGACTTATGAAATCCTGTCATCGCCATCAACGACTGCCTTGATTCACTCCGATCATAGATAACTTCCCACCCTCCCATGCGGTACATATATATGTCCTGCAATAGATTCACCTCGCTTAAAATCCATAAAAATCCTCGCCACCTACAGTCAATGGGTTGCTGCCTCCAAGGCATACACACCCCCAAATACCGGACTGAATTCGACAGGACAATGGGGTTTATTAACTACACCGTGTAGGAGATTTCTGAATAACCCAAGAACCAACCTTTAATCGACAAACACTATTGACACCTATTCGAACCCACTCTTATCTAGTCTCCAACAAGCGACTTTCATCAAACTCGATCACTCTTCAAATACACAAAAAGTGAATCGTTTTGTTGCCTGGTAATTCACGCCTTTCGATCTTTCAGAAACGGACTTCGCGGTAAGGCTTCAAGGAGAGAACCCCATGACAAGCACTTCGAACAAACCCGAACTTGCAGCCCCGACCCTGGCGCAAACTCACAAGGCCGGCATCAGCATCACCTCGGCCGCTCATCTTATGATCGACGTGCCGACTTATCCCGGCATGGACGAAGGCGACCTGATCGAGCTGTTCTGGAACAACTGCTACGTGGCCTCCAGCGTGTTGGGGACTGACCATGGCGGCAAAGCGGTGAGCCTGCGGGTGCCGGAAAGCTTCATTGCCAACGGTTCTGCTCGCGTCCATTACAAGGTCATGCAGATCGGGCAAGGGCCAGCGATATCACCGGCGGCGCACGTCCAGATCAAACTCGATTGCCCCGGCGGCCTGCCCTCGCCCCTTTGCGATGAGGAAAACCAGAGCCTGGCGCCGGTGTTCATCCCCGAGACCATTCGCCGTCAGGGGGTCAATCCGAACCAGGTCAAGCGCGGTGTGCCATTGACCATCGAACCGTATCTGAATATGGCCACCGACGACGAAATCACCCTGCGCTGGGGCGATGTGCGCATGGACCTGCCCAAACTCAAGGCCGACGATGTGGGTCAGCCGATTCACGTCTGGGTGCCACCGGCAATCATTCTCGAAGCCGGCGAAGACCTTCGACTGGAAGTGACTTACTGCATCCTCGACCGGGTGGGTAACAACTCGCGCTGGGCACCGGCCCGCACGCTGAAGATCGGCTGTGCCAATCCTTACCTGAAAGTGCCGCCCAAAGAAGTGCTCAAAGCTGCTGAATCCCGAAAGAAGTGAAAAAACTTGCTGTAATCACCGACCTCGTGGGGAGGGGCTTTTGTGGCGAGGGGGCTTGCCCCCGTTGGACTGCACAGCAGTCCCCGATTTTTTGAACGCCTGATGTTGTGTCAGGCAAACCACATGTGCTGGATTTACGACTGCTTCGCAGCCGAACGGGGGCAAGCCCCCTCGCCACAGGAGTTCAGATCAGACCTTCTATACATATTCCTAAAAGTTAGTTCATTAATTATTTATACGCGTTTAGGGTATATACACCGGACCACCGGACATTCGTGTTTTTCGTTCGCCGCAACACCTGCGGCGTTTTCATGAGATGTGAGGTAGGTATGGTCCGGAACACAATCACCCCAGTGCAAATCGCCAGGGCATTGCGTGCAGCCAAGGAGCGGCACTGATGTCCAGTCTGGCAGATGCAATCATCCAGAGTGATCTGGACATCGCCCCGTTGTTGTTGCCCGCGCAGGTCTTGCGCAACGACGCACAAGCCATCAAGGCTGCCCAAGAGCTGGCGCAAGTCGCCCGCCTGCACGCCGCCAAACGTGACCAGCAGCGCAAGTTGCCCTGGTCGGAAATCGAACAGTTCACCCGCAGCGGCCTGGGCAGCATTGCCATCCCGCGTGAGTACGGCGGCCCACAGGTTTCATTCGTCACCGTTGCCGAAGTCTTCGCGATCATTTCCGCAGCCGACCCGGCCTTGGGGCAGATCCCGCAGAACCAGTTCGGGATTCTCAACCTGATACTGGGCAGTGCCACCGAGTCGCAGAAAAAGCAGCTGTTCAAAAGCGTGCTCGAAGGCTGGCGGATCGGTAACGCAGGCCCTGAGCGCGGTACCAAAAATACCCTGGAGCTCAAGGCGCGAATCACCGCCGACGGCGATGGCTTCGTCATCAACGGGCAGAAGTTCTACTCCACCGGCGCATTGTTCGCCCATTGGGTGGCCGTCAAGGCGCTGAACGACGACGGCAAGCAAGTGCTGGCCTTCGTTCGGCGCGGCACGCCGGGCTTGCGCATCGTTGATGACTGGTCAGGTTTCGGCCAGCGCACCACCGCCAGCGGCACCATTTTGCTCAACAACGTGCGGGTCGACGCCGAGCTGGTGGTGGACAACTGGAGGATCAACGACAGCCCGAACACTCAGGGCGCCGTGTCGCAACTGATTCAAGCAGCCATCGACGCCGGCATCGCCCGGGGCGCAATCGATGACGCCATCGAATTCGTGAAAACCCGTGCCCGGCCCTGGATCGACGCCAAGGTCGAACGGGCCAGCGACGACCTCTACGTGATCGCCGATATCGGCAAGCTGAAAATCGAACTGCACGCCGCCGAAGCGCTGCTGCGCAAGGCCGGGCAAGTGCTCGATCAGGTCAACGCCGCGCCGCTCACCACCGAGTCCGCGGCCCGCGCCTCGATTGCCGTGGCCGAGGCCAAAGTGCTGACCACCGAGATCTCGCTGCTGGCCAGCGAAAAACTCTTCGAACTGGCCGGCAGCCGCGCCACCCTCGCCGAATTCAACCTCGACCGCCACTGGCGCAATGCCCGGGTGCACACGCTGCACGACCCGGTGCGCTGGAAGTATCACGCGGTTGGCGCTTATCACTTGAACGGCACGTTGCCGGCTCGCCACTCCTGGATTTAACGACCAGATCGCTGGAGAAACACATGTCTCTTTCTCGAAACGTCGCGGTCATTACCAGCGATGAGCAAGCCCTGATCGTCGCCGGTGACCTGGCCGACGACTTCAAACGCGACAGCGCCCTGCGCGACCGCGAACGTCGTTTGCCGCACCCGGAACTGGAAGTGTTTTCCCGTTCGGGCCTTTGGGGCATCAGCGTGCCAAAGGAATACGGCGGCGCCGGGGTTTCCAACGTCACCCTGGCCAAAGTGATCGCGTTGATCGCCCAGGCTGACGGCTCCCTGGGGCAGATCCCGCAGAACCATTTCTACGCCCTCGAAGTGCTCCGTGTGAACGGCAGCCATGGGCAGAAAAAGCGCCTGTACGCCGAAGTGCTGGCCGGCCAGCGTTTCGGCAATGCACTGGCGGAACTGGGCACCAAAACCGCCCATGACCGCGTCACCCGCCTGACCCGCGACGGTGACGGTGACGGTGACGGTGACGGTGACGGCTATCGCATCAACGGCCGCAAGTTCTACGCCACCGGCGCCATTTACGCCCAGCGCATCCCCACCTCAGTAGTGGATGAAAACGGCGTGCAGCAGCTGGCCTTCGTCCCGCACAACAGCAAAGGCCTGACGGTCATCGATGACTGGAGCGGCTTCGGCCAGCGCACCACCGGCAGCGGTTCGGTGGTGTTCGAGGATGTCTACGTTGCCGCCGAGGACGTGATTCCATTTCAAAGCGCGTTCGAACGCCCGACCACTGTCGGTCCATTGGCGCAGATTCTCCACGCCGCGATCGATACCGGCATTGCCCGCGCAGCCTACGAAGATGCATTGCATTTCGTGCGCACCAAAACCCGGCCGTGGATCGACGCCACGCATGAAACAGCCACCGAAGACCCGCTGACCATCAAGAGTTTCGGCCACTTGAGTATTCGTCTGCACGCCACCGAAGCCTTGCTGGAACGCTCCGGCGAATTCCTCGACCGAGCCCAGGCCGACACCAATGCCGAAACCGTTGCAGCTGCATCGATTGCGGTTGCCGAAGCCCGGGCCATCAGCACTGAGATCTCCCTCGCCGCCGGCAGCACGCTGTTCGAACTGGCTGGTAGCCAGGCGACCCTGATCGAACATGGCCTCGATCGCCACTGGCGCAACGCCCGGGTGCACACCCTGCACGACCCGGTGCGCTGGAAGTATCACGCGGTGGGCAATTACTACCTCAACGATGAAAACCCGCCGTTGCGGGGGACCATTTGATGAGCAAAAAGAAGATCCTGCTCAACGCGTTCAACATGAACTGCATCGGGCACATCAACCATGGTCTGTGGACCCATCCACGGGACACGTCCACCCAGTACAAGACGATCGAATACTGGACCGAACTGGCGCAACTGCTGGAGCGCGGACTGTTCGACGGTCTGTTCATCGCCGACATCGTCGGCGTGTACGACGTCTACCAGAACTCGGTCGACGTGCCGCTCAAAGAGTCGATCCAATTGCCGGTCAACGACCCGCTGCTACTGGTCTCGGCCATGGCCGCGGTCACCAGGAACCTCGGCTTCGGCCTGACCGCCAACCTGACCTACGAGCCGCCGTATCTGTTCGCCCGACGCCTGTCGACCCTCGATCATCTGAGTCGCGGCCGGGTCGGCTGGAACATCGTCACCGGCTATCTGGACAGCGCCGCCAAGGCCATGGGCCTCAGCGAGCAGGTGGAACACGACCGACGCTACGACCAGGCTGACGAATACCTGCAAGTGCTCTACAAACTCTGGGAAGGCAGCTGGGAAAACGGCGCGGTACTCAACGACCGCGAGCAACGGATCTACGCCCAGCCAGACAAAGTGCACAAGGTCGAGCACAAGGGCGAGTTCTATCAGGTCGAGGGATATCACCTCTGCGAGCCGTCGCCGCAACGCACGCCGGTGCTGTTCCAGGCCGGCAGCTCCGATCGCGGCCTGCTGTTCGCCGGTCGGCATGCCGAGTGTGTGTTCATCAGCGGCCAGAACAAACCGGCGACCCGGGTTCAAGTGGACAAGGTTCGCGCCAGCGCCGTCGAGGCCGGGCGCAAGCCTGAGGACATCAAGGTGTTCATGGGCTTGAACGTGATCGTCGGCGCCACCGAAGAACTGGCCTGGGCCAAGCATGCCGAGTACCTGAGCTACGCCAGCGCCGAGGCCGGCGTGGCGCACTTTTCGGCGTCCACCGGGATCGATTTTTCCGAGTACGAACTCGACGAACCGATCCAGTACGTGAAGAGCAACGCCATCCAGTCCGCCACCAGGAACCTGCAAAACAACGACTGGACCCGCCGCAAACTGCTGGAACAACACGCCCTCGGCGGCCGCTACATCACCGTGGTCGGCTCGCCTGAGCAAGTAGCGGATGAGCTGGAATCATGGATCGCCGAAACCGGCCTCGACGGCTTCAACCTGACAAGGATCGTCACCCCGGAAAGCTATGTGGATTTCATTGAGCTGGTGATTCCCGAGTTGCAACGCAGGGGCTCGTACAAGACCGCTTACGACGACGGCAGCCTGCGGGAAAAACTGTTCCAGCGTGACGCGCATTTGCCTGAGCAACACACGGGCTCCCATTACCGACACTAAAACCTGTGGCGAGGGAGCTTGTCGGAACGCCGCATCGCCCCGCTCGACTGCGCAGCAGTCGCAAAACCTGCTGGCGAGTTTCAACTGACTGAACTCATTGAATGGCTTTGGGGCCGCTTCGCAGCCCAGCGGGAGCAAGCTCCCTCGCCACAAAAGCATGCACATTAAACAATTGACTGGAAAATCATCATGACCAAAAAACTCTTATCCCACCCAGTCAAAGCACTGGCCCTGGCCCTCGGCCTCTTCAGCTCCGTCACCTTCGCCGCCGACGCGCCGCTGAAGGTCGGCACCACCGCCGCCTTCGCCATTCCGCTGGAAGCCGCCGTAGAGGAAGCCAGCAAACAAGGCCTGAAAGTCGAACTCGTGGAGTTCAGCGACTGGATCGCTCCCAACGTCAGCCTCGCCTCGGGCGACATCGACGTGAACTACTTCCAGCACATCCCGTTCCTGGAAAACGCCAAGGCCGCGGCCGGTTTTGACCTGGTGCCGTTCGCCCCGGGCATCATCAACAACGTCGGTCTCTACTCGAAGAAATACAAAAGCTTCGCCGAGTTGCCCGAAGGCGCCAGCGTGGCCATCGCCAATGACCCGATCAACAGCGGTCGCGGCCTGCAACTGCTGGCCAAGGCCGGCCTGATCACCCTCAAACCGGGCGTCGGCTACAAGGCCACCGAAGAAGACATCATCGCCAACCCGAAGAAAATCAAAATCCTTCAGGTCGAAGCCGTGCAACTGGTACGCGCCTATGACGACGCCGATCTGGTCCAGGGTTACCCGGCCTACATTCGCCTGTCAAAAACCTTCGATGCCAGCTCCGCGCTGCTGTTCGATGGTCTCGATCACAAGGAATACGTGATCCAGTTCGTGATCCAGCCGAAAAGTAAAACCGACCCGCGCCTGATCAAATTCGTCGACATCTATCAGCACTCGCCAGCGGTTCGCGCAGCGCTGGATAAGACCCATGGCAAGCTCTATCAAGCAGGCTGGGAAAGCTGAGCATGACGGCCGCCATCCAACGGCGACTGGAGACTCCAGAGCCACACAGTGCTGAACGCACCGAGCTGCACCCCGAGCTGAACCGCGCCCACGTGCGCTTCATCGGCCTGGGCAAAACCTACAACGGCCAGCAAGGTCCGGTGGCGGCCCTGCACGGTATCGACCTGGCAATCCAGCGCGGTGAAGTGTTCGGCATCATCGGGCGCAGCGGTGCCGGCAAGTCGTCTCTGATCCGTACCATCAACCGCCTCGAACAACCGAGCAGCGGGCGAGTACTGATCGATCAGGTGGACATCGGTGAGTTCGATGAAGACCGCCTGGTGGCGCTGCGCCGACGGATCGGGATGATCTTCCAGCACTTCAATTTGATGTCGGCCAAGACGGTTTGGCAGAACGTCGAGTTGCCGCTGAAAGTCGCCGGTGTGCCCAAGGAAAAACGCGAGCAGAAGGTCCGTGAATTGCTCGAACTGGTCGGCCTGCAAGGAAAGCACAAGGCTTATCCGGCGCAGCTTTCCGGCGGCCAGAAACAACGTGTCGGCATCGCCCGTGCGTTGGTGCATGACCCGGAGATTCTGCTGTGCGACGAGGCCACTTCGGCCCTCGATCCGGAGACCACCCAATCGATCCTCGGCCTGTTGCGCGAGATTAATCAGCGCCTGGGCCTGACCATCGTGCTGATCACCCACGAGATGGCGGTGATCCGCGATATCTGCGATCGGGTCGTGGTGTTGGAGCACGGGCGAATCGTCGAACAAGGGCCGGTCTGGGAAGTATTCGGCAACCCGCAACATGAGGTCAGCAAGACCTTGCTCGCGCCGCTGCAACACGGTCTGCCGGAAGAACTGCAAAGCCGCTTGCGGGCACAGCCGCAGTCTTCGGACGCCGCCGTGGTCCTGCGCTTGCAATTCACCGGCAATACCCGCGACGAGCCAGACCTGGCGGCGCTTTTCAGCGCCCTCGGTGGCCGCGTGCGTTTGCTGCAAGGGGGCGTGGAACGGATTCAGGGCCATGCGCTGGGGCAATTGCTGCTGGCGGTGACCGGTTCGTCCCTCGGCGCCGAGGAATTGCGTCAGCGCGCCAGTCATTGGGCGCAACAGGTGGAGGTGCTGGGTTATGTGGTTTGATCGATTGCTGCAAGGTTTCATCGATACCTTCCTGATGGTCGGCGTGTCGTCACTGATCGCGCTGTTGGTGGGCATTCCGCTGGCGGTGATCCTGGTCACCAGCACCAAGGGCGGGATCTACGAAGCACCGGCGCTGAACCGCGCACTGGGCGCGTTCGTGAACCTGTTCCGCTCGATTCCGTTTCTGATTTTGATGGTGGCGCTGATACCGTTTACCCGGTTGATCGTCGGCACCACCTATGGCGTTTGGGCGGCGGTGGTGCCGCTGACCATCGCCGCCACGCCGTTCTTCGCGCGCATCGCCGAAGTCAGCCTGCGGGAAGTCGACCACGGGTTGATCGAAGCGGCACAGGCCATGGGCTGCCGGCGCTGGCATATCGTCTGGCATGTGTTGCTGCCCGAGGCGCTACCGGGGATTGTCGGCGGCTTCACCATTACGCTGGTGACCATGATCAACTCGTCGGCCATGGCCGGGGCGATTGGCGCTGGTGGGTTGGGCGACATTGCTTATCGATATGGGTATCAGCGCTTTGACAGCCAGATCATGTTGACGGTGATTGTGTTGCTGGTGGTGTTGGTGGCGGTGATTCAGTTGGGTGGGGATCGGTTGGCGCGGGGGTTGAACAAGCGCTGAATCAAGATCAAAAGTGCGAAAGCGCTTATAGTCAGTGCTTCTTTCTTTTTCTGTGCAGCCGACCATGAAACAGACTCCCGCCGACCTGGAGCAGATCACCTCTACCACCCTGGGCCATTACAACGCGGTGGCCGAAGACTTCCGTGAAGGCACTCGCGATCACGATGTCAGCCAGAACATCGATGCTCTGCTACGGCATATCCAGAGTAACGCGCCATTCAGCATTCTCGACTTTGGCTGCGGCCCTGGCCGCGACCTGAAAACGTTCACCCGCCTGGGCCACATTGCCATCGGGCTCGACGGTTCGGAAAAGCTTGCGCAGATGGCCCGGGACGACAGCGGGTGTGAGGTCTGGCAGCAGGACTTTCTGAAACTCGATCTGCCGGCCGAGCGGTTTGACGGGATTTTTGCCAACGCGGTGCTGTTTCATGTGCCGAGCCAGGAATTGCCGCGGGTGTTGAAGCAGTTGCGCGAGGCGTTGAAACCGGGCGGTGTGTTGTTCAGTTCCAATCCGCGTGGCGAGAATCAGGAAGGCTGGAACGGACCGCGTTATGGGGCGTATTACGATCTTCAGGTGTGGCGCGAAATGCTGACCGAAGCGGGGTTTGTGGAGCTGGAGCATTACTACCGGCCGGCGGGGCTGCCGCGGGAGCAACAGCCTTGGTTGGCGAGTGTTTGGCGTCGAATCGATTAGGGCGACGATCAAAAGATCGCAGGCTTCGCCAGCTCCTACAGGGTTTGGCGTTAACCCGGAATGATCCATGTAGGAGCTGCCGCAGGCTGCGATCTTTGCTTTTGAATCAGCTAGCGTGTTTCTTTGGCTCGCGAACCTTGTACCAAGCCACATACAGCGCCGGCAAAAACAGCAGCGTCAGCAACGTCGCGATGATGATCCCGCCAATCATCGCGTAGGCCATCGGCCCCCAGAACACTTCGCGGGCAATCGGGATCATCCCCATGCTCGCCGCCGCTGCCGTCAACAAAATCGGCCGACGCCGATGTTCCGTGGCCTGCACCACCGCGTCCCACGGCGTATAACCGCTCTTCTCGAAAGAATCGATTTGGGTCACCAGAATCACCGAGTTGCGGATGATGATGCCGATCAGCGCCAGAATCCCGAGGATCGCCACGAAGCCCATGGGCGTGCCGGTCGGAATCAGCGCCAGCACCACGCCGATCAAGCCGAGCGGCGCGACGCTGGCCACCAGGAACAGCTTCTGCACGCTGTGCAACTGGATCATCAGGAAGGTCGCCATCAAAAACAGCATCAACGGCACGACCTTGGCAATCGGCCCCTGAGCCTTGCCGCTTTCCTCCACCGTACCGCCAGTGGCAACTTTGTAGCCCACCGGCAAACCGGCGGCGAATTTGTCGATCTCCGGTTGCAGCTGTTGCACCAGGTCGGTCGGCTGAATTTCGTCGCGCACCGCAGCCTTGATGGTGATGGTCGGTTTGCGGTCACGACGCCATACCAGCGGTTGCTCCAGTTCGTAGCGCACCGTGGCGAACGCCAGCAGCGGTATCGAAGTGCCGCCGGGGGTGACGATCTGCAAGTTCTGCAAGGTTTCCGGGCTGCCGCGCTCGGCATCTTCAGCGCGGCCGACCACGTCGATCAGGTAGATGTCGTCATCGACCTGCGTCACCGGCGAGCCGACGACGATGCTGTTCATCAGGTTCGCCACGTCTTCCGACGACAGCCCCAGTTGCCGCGCCTTGTCTTGCGCGATGTCGATGCGCAGGACTTTGCCCGGCTCGTTCCAGTCGTAAATGATCTCGCCGATGTGCGGGTTTTTATCCAGTTCGGTGGCCAGGGCGATCGCGTGTTTGCGCACTTGATCGATGTCTTTACCGCTGACCCGATATTGAATCGGACGCCCCACCGGCGGGCCCATTTCCAGCGCCTGGACGTAACTGCCGATGCCGACGAACTCTTCACGCAAGCGCTTTTGCAAACGAGCTGTCAGCGCCGTGCGTGACTCCAGGCCTTTGCTGACGATCACCAGTTGCGCGTAGTACGGGTTCTGCAATTGCTGGTCGAGGGGTAGGTAGAAACGGATCGCGCCCTCGCCGATGTAGGTGCTCCAGCGCACGATGTCCGGGTCGCCCTTGAGCGTTGCTTCGAGCTTGTCCACGGCTTTGCGGGTTTCGGCGATCGAGGCGTTTTGCGGCAGGTTCAGGTCGACGAGGATTTCCGGACGGTCCGAGGACGGGAAGAACTGGTTCTGCACGAACTGCATGGAAAACACCGAGAGCACGAACAGCGCCACGGTGATGCCGATGGCCCACCAGCGATTGCGCATGGCCCAGAGCAGGCCGCCATTGAATGCCCGACCGATGCGTCCTGGCTCTGCGTCATGCGGTTTCACATTGCTGCTCAGAATATGCACACCGAGTACCGGGGCGAACAGCACGGCGACGATCCATGACACCAACATGGCCACCGCGATCACCGCGAACAGCGTGAAGGTGTACTCACCGGCGGAGCTCGCGTTCAAGCCGATCGGCACGAAGCCGGCGACGGTGACCAGCGTGCCGGTGAGCATCGGAAACGCAGTCGAGGTGTAGGCGAAGGTCGCTGCTTGCTCTTTGGTTTCACCCATTTCCAGGCGCGTGACCATCATCTCCACCGTGATCATCGCGTCGTCCACCAGCAGGCCGAGGGCGATGATCAGCGCTCCGAGGGAAATCCGCTGCATGGTGATGCCACTGTATTCCATGAAGAGGAAGACCATCGCCAGCACCAACGGAATCGAACACGCCACCACCAGCCCGGCGCGCACCCCAAGGCTGACGAAGCTGACGATCAGCACGATCACCACGGCCTCGAACAACGCACTGGTGAAACCGCCGACAGCTTCTTCCACCACTTCGGCCTGATCGGAAACGTTGTGCACGCCAACGCCCACCGGCAGGTCGGCCGTCAGCTCGTTCATGCGCAGATGCAGCGCCTTGCCAAATGCCTGGATGTTGCCGCCCTTCTTCATGGCGATTGCCAGGCCGATGGCCGGCTGGCCGTTGAAACGAAACTCCGGGGTGGCAGGATCGACATAGCCACGGCTGATGTCGGCGATGTCGGCCAGGCGGTAGAAGCGGTCGTTGAGCTTCAGGTTGACGTTGGCCAGGTCTTTCTCAGAGGCAAACTGCCCCGAGGTCCGCACCGAAATCCGCTCAGGGCCGGCCTCGATCACTCCCGCCGGGGTCACGGCATTCTGTGATTGCAGGCTCTGCACCACCTGGCGCTGATCGATGCCGAGGGCGGCGAGTTTGCGGGTGGAGAAGTTCAGGTACAGCACTTCATCCTGCTCGCCGATCATTTCGACCTTGCCCAACCCTGGCACTTCACGAATTTCGGCACGCACCTGTTCCACGTAATCGCGTAGCTGGCGCATCGACAGGCCGTCAGAGGTAAAGGCATACACCGAACCGAACACGTCGCCGAACTCATCGTTGAAGCCCGGCCCTTGCAGGCCTTGCGGGAAGTCGCCGCGGATGTCGTTGATCTTCTTGCGCACCTGGTACCAGATTTGCGGAATGTCCTTGGCGCTGGTGGTGTCGAGCAGGTTAACGAAGACCGTCGATTCGCCGGGACGGGTGTAGCTTTTCACGTAATCGAGCGAGTCGAGTTCTTCGAGTTTTTTCTCGATCCGGTCAGTGACCTGCTTGAGGGTTTCTTCCTGGGTCGCACCGGGCCAACGGGTCTGGATCACCATGGTTTTGATGGTGAACGACGGGTCTTCTTCGCGCCCCAGGTTCAGGTACGAGAACACGCCCATCAGCAGCGCGACGAACATCAAATACCAGACAAACGACTGATGCTTGAGGGCCCACTCGGATAAGTTGAAACTCCCATTCATTGCGGGCTGCCCTCGTCGATTTTCACTTTCTGCCCCGGTTTGAGGCTGTTCACACCGGCACTGACCACCCGCTCGCCAGAGTTCACGCCGTTGGCCAGGACCACCGTGGCATCGGTCCGGCTGATCACGCTGACGTCCCGTGGCGCAACGGTTAGCGTCTGCGGGTCGATGACCCAGATCCGCGTTTTCCCATCGACCTCTTGCAGCGCACTCACCGGCAGTTCGAGGCGAGGCTTGATTGCGGAGCTGAGGGTCACGCTGATCGCCGTGCCGAGGTGAAAACCCGGCGGCGTATCGGTCAGGCTCAGGCGGGCGCGACGGGTACGGGTCGCACTTTGGGCCTGGGGTTCGATTTCACGCACGATGGCGGTGCTGGTGATGCTCGGGTCCAGCTGTGAGGCGACCTGGAACACCACGTCGGCCGGCAAATCATCGACCAGGGTGTCGGGCAAGTCGATCACCGCTTCCTTGATGTCCGGCTGCGCCAGGGTCACCACTTGCTGGCCGGCGGTCACCACTTGCCCGGCTTCGGCGCTCCACGCGGTGACAATGGCTTTGTGATCGGTGCGCAGTTCAACGTAGTTGAGTTGGTCCTGCGCCTGATTGACCGCGGCCCTGGCTTGATCGAGGGACGCCTGGGTGGTTTTCAGATCGGTCTGGGCGATGTCCAGTTGCGCCTGCGCGCCAACCCCGCGATTGAACAACTCCTGCTGACGCCGAGCGTTGGCCTGGGCGTTGATAAGCTGCGCCTGGACACGCGCCAGATCCCCTTGAGCCGAGCGCAACTGGTTCTGCTGATCGGTGGGGTCAAGGGTGGCGAGCAAGGCGCCCTTCTGTACTTCGGCGCCGACATCGACGTTACGGCTGGCGATACGCCCCGGCACACGGAACCCGACGTTGCTTTCGTAACGAGCCTGAATGCTGCCGGCGAACCGGCCGAGGTTCTCTTGATTGAGCGCT
This sequence comes from Pseudomonas sp. B21-019, assembly GCF_024749225.1. Lineage (NCBI taxonomy): Bacteria > Pseudomonadati > Pseudomonadota > Gammaproteobacteria > Pseudomonadales > Pseudomonadaceae > Pseudomonas > Pseudomonas sp. B21-019. Next base: position 238,649 of record NZ_CP087193.1, on the reverse strand, counting down.
TTCACCTCTATGGACAGCACCGGCCGTACCGGTTCTGGCGGAGCTTCTTCCTTGGAACAGGCGCCCAGCAGCACAGCGGCGGACAACAGCAACAGGCGTTTCATGGTTGGGCTCCTGTCGCTGGGGTCTCGTAGGTATTTTCGACGACCTCCACCCGCACGCCCGGGTGCAGTAACTGACCACCCGCGGTGACGACTTTTTCGCCACCGGTGAGGCCAGCGCTAACAATGACTTTGCCGGTCAGGTAACGGCCGACGGTGACCGTGTGCAACTGCGCCTTGCCCTCGGCGTCCACCAGCCACACGGCCGGGTCGCTGAGATTTTTGGTCAGGGCCGCCCAAGGCAGTTCCACCGCGGTTTTGCCCACAGGCTTGGCGGTGGCGCTCACCACCGAGCCGAGCTGCATGCCTTCAGGGAGACTGTCGAGGCTGACTTTGACTTGCACCGTGCCGGTCTGCGCAGACACCGCGGGCGTGACCTCCCGAACGGTGCCCGTGGTCTTGATCTTCGGATTGTCGAGCAGGCTGACCACAATTGATCTGTCCGATGGCGGCTCGGCCAGCAGCGATTCGTAAACGTTGAACACCGCGTCACGCTCGCCATCCCGGGCCAGGCTGAAAATCGGCACCGTGGCTTGTACCACCTGGCCGACTTCGGCCTGGCGCGCGGTAATCACGCCCGGCGCGTCGGCAATCAACGCGGTGTAGCTCAGTTGATCGCGGGCGTTGGCCAATTGCGCTTGAGCGGCGCTCAGAGCGCTCTGGCTGCTGCGCAAGGCCGCTTGGGCGGAGTCGTATTCGCTCTGGCTGGTGTAGCCCTTGGGCAGAAGTTTTTGCTGGCGAACGAAGGCTGCCGCTGTCTGTTTGACCCGCGCCTGTTCGGCAACCACCTGGGCCTGGGCCGAATCGACATTGGTTTGCAGGTCTTTGGGGTCAAGCCTGGCCAGTACTTGTTTGGCTGAAACCCGGTTCCCGACGTCGACCATGCGCTGGATGATCTTGCCACCCACGCGGAACGACAACTCGGTCTGGACACGCGCCTGGACGTCGCCGGTGAGAGTCACCGCGGCGGCGTAATCGGTTGGCTTGACCTCTTGCACGAAAACTCGCGGACGGTCCTTCTCGACGGGCTTTTTATCGCCACAGGCGGTCAGCAAGGCAAAGATGCTCAGGCCAACCATTAATTTCAATCCGGGACCCGCCATGCAGACTCCTTTGCGTTGTACGTACGTGCCAGTGACGATACGACTGTGAGCTTAGAACAGGGTTCCACCTTCGCCCACGCCGATAATCAAAGACCGCGATCTTTTGACTTTAGCGATCGTGATATCGCCGGAAGATCAAAAGATCGCAGCCTTCGGCAGCGCCTACAACGTTAATTCATCAACGCGGTGATCCTGATGCCGATTTGGTGGTCGGGCAGCGGATGCTGGATGAGCCGGCGTGGTATTGGCCTGACTGAGACACAGTGACCGTTCCCACACCTGTGGCGAGGGAGCTTGCTCCCGCTGGGGCGCGCAGCGGCCCTAAACCTGAGCATGCGGTTTGTCTGAGGTAACGCATTGATAGGTTTTGCGGCTGCTGCGCAACCGAACGGGAGCAAGCTCCCTCGCCACAGGTGGAAACGTTTATCTGAAGCAAATCACCCCTGCCACTTCCCACCCTCGACGATCACGCTCTCAGGCCTGGTGTCATCGCTCAATTCTTTACGCACATACTGGTCGTACAGCTTGAGCAAAAACTTTTCCTCACCCAGCTTCGCCAACTCGGCATTCACCCAGTCACGCAGTTCGATGTTGCCCTTCTTCACCGCCGGGGCGATCGGCGCTTCGGCGCCCAACTTCTGTTCCAGCACGCGATAACCCGGGTTCTGCTTGGCCCAGCTGAACAGCACCAGATTGTCCTGCGCATAAGCGTCGCCGCGACCATTGGCCAGGGCTTGCAGGGACTCGGAGTTTTTCTCAAACTTCAGCAGTTTCCAGTCCGGGTGATTTTTGGTCAGCCAGACATCGGCTGTGGTGCCCGTGGTCACGATAGTCGTGCGGGTCGCCAGGTCATCCAGATTTTTCACCGAACTGGCCTGCGGCACCAGCGCCTGCACCGCCACCTTGAGGTTCGGGTTGGTGAAGTCCACCGCTTCCTTGCGCTCCGGGGTGACGGTCATGTTGGCCAGGATCAGATCGACCTTGTCGCTTTGCAGAAACGGAATCCGGCTCGCCGGCTCCACCGCCACGAACTCGACTTTGTTTTCATCGCCCAACAGATCCTTGGCGAATTGGCGGCCAATGTCGGTATCGAACCCCACGTAGCGTCCGGCTTCATCGACAAAACCGAACGGCGGTTTGTCGGTGAACACGCCGACAATCAGCTTGTCCCGGGCTTTGATCTTTTCCAGGTATCCGGCCGGTGCGCTGCTGACGCTGGCGACTTTCGGCTTGGCCGGTTCTTCGGTTTTGTTGCAACCGGCCAACAGCGCCAGGCCGAACAGCGGGAGTAGCAGCAGAGAAGACTTGGCAGTTTTCATGGCAGTTCCAATTCCTTTATTTGAGTCGTTTTGGGTAGTGCGGCGACGAAGGAGAACTTCTCCAGGAACTGCTGCGCTCGTGCGGTTTGCGGGTTCGTAAAGAAAATCTCGGGGGGTTGTTGCTCAAGGATGCGCCCGGCGTCCATGAACACGATGCGGTCGGCCACGGCGCGGGCGAAGGCCATTTCGTGGGTGACAATCAGCAGGGTCATGCCCTCGCGGGCCAGCCCCTGAATCACTTCGAGTACCTCCTTGACCATCTCCGGGTCGAGGGCGGCAGTAACTTCGTCAAAGAGCATGACCTGGGGATTCATGCACAGCGAACGGACGATGGCGATGCGTTGCTGCTGACCGCCGGAGAGCTGACGCGGAAACGCGTCGCGCTTGTCCAACAGGCCTACGCGCTCCAGCAAGGCTTCGGCCTGGGCACGGGCTTCGCGGCGGTCGCGCTTCTGCACTTTCACCGGGCCAAGCAGCACGTTATCGAGCACGCTCATGTGCGGGAACAGGTGATAACTCTGGAATACCATGCCGATCTGCTGACGCACTTCGCGCCAGTCGGTGCCCTTGTCCAGCAACTCACGCCCGGCAAAACTCAAGCTGCCGCTGTGAGCGACTTCCAGGCCGTTGAGGCAGCGCAGCAAGGTGCTTTTGCCACAGCCGCTGGGGCCGAGGATGACGATCACTTCGCCCGGTTTCACCTTCAGGTCGATGCCGTTGAGCACCTGCTGCTCGCCGAAAAACTTGTTGAAACCCTTGAACTCGATCAATGCGCTCATGCTTGCGTCCAGCGCCGCTCCAGCACGCGGGAGGCGGCTGACAGCGGGTAGCAGATGAAAAAGAAAAACAGAAACAGCGCGCCGTAGATCAGTACCGATTCGTAGGTGCGCTCGATGATCTGCTGGCCGACCTTGATCACGTCCACCACGCCGATCAGCACCGCCAGGGAGCTGGTCTTGATGATCCGCGTGTAGACGTTGATGGTCGGCGGCGTCATGCGTTTCAGCGCCTGGGGCAGCAGCACGTAGCCGTAGAGTTGCGGGCCGTTCAAGCCAATCGACAATCCCGCTTCTCGCTGGCCGCGCGGTAACGAATGCAAGGCGCCGCGCACCACTTCCCCGACTTCGCTGGCGCCCCACAGCGACAGCACCAGCACCGCGCACCAGAAGCTCGGAATGCTCAGGCCGAAAAAAATCGGCAGGCCGAAGAACAGCAAATACAACCAGACCAGCACCGGGATCGCCCGGAACAATTCCAGATAAACCCGCAGCATTGCGTTGAGCCATGTCGAATTCAGCGTGCGCAACACGCCGTAGAGCACCCCGCCGACGGTGCTGAAGGCGATGCTCAGGAAAGAAATCGACAAGGTTTGTGCAGCGCCCTTGCCCAATTGCGGCAACGACACCATGAGCAACTCAAGACCCGAACTGGCCATGCTGGAGCCTCCTTTCCAGACGGCTGAGCAGCAGCGACAACGGCAAAAACAACAGCACGCAGATCAACGTCAGCACGGCGAGCATTTCGTAGGTTTTGTAATAGAGCGCGATGTAGCTCTTGGTGGTGTAGAGAATCTCCGGCACCGCCACCGCCGAGACCACGGTGGTTTCCTTGAGCAGGAATATGAAATTGGCGAATAGCGACGGCAGGCTGAGAATGCCGGCCTGCGGCAAGATCACGTAGCGCAGCAATTGCCCGTGGGACAAGCCAATTGAACGACCGGACTCAAGTTGCGCCTGGGGCACGGCATCCACGCCGGCACGCAGGACTTCGGTGAGGTAGGCTCCACCGAGAAAGGTCATGGTGATGATCGCTGCGGCGAAGCCCGAGACTTTGATGCCCAGGGCCGGCAACGCGAAGTAGACGAAGAACAACTGGATCAGCAATGGCGTGTTGCGCGCCAGCTCCACATACAGCCCGACCAGGCGCTGCAGGTAAGGCGTGCGAAACACCAGAATCGTCGCGTTGACCAGCGCCACCAGCAATGAAGTGCCGATGGCGATGAAGCCGACCTGCAGCGTCACGCCAACGGCTTTGAGAAACGCCGGCAGGGTGCTGAGGATAAATGCGTAATCGAAGGTCATTGAACATCCTGTACGCCGCTCGGTAAGCGACGATGGCGCAGTCCATGGGCAGTGGATAACCACCCGGCAAGCACCGACTTTAAAGGTATAAAAAGAGGAATTTAAATACCGTTAAAGCATATTGATATCACGCAAAAAACTATTCTGCGGATTTGCGACGGCAGCGGGAGACGGCTATTTTCCTTTGCGCTGTAGGAAGGATCTTTTTTTCAAAATACCCCTCCAAGGACGTACAGCTTTTGGTCAGACTCCCCCGGCCGAACCATCACAAGGAAGAGAACATGGCTAACGTAAACGTGCCACAGCGGCTGGATCCGCAGGACATCGTGAAATTGCTGGTGGCGTTGCGCAAGGCGTTGAAGGCGCGGGTGGCCTGAAATCTTAAAGCAAAAGATCGCAGCCTCGTTTCACTCGACAGCTCCTACAGGGGATACGCATTTCAATGCAGGAGCTGTCGAGTGAAACGAGGCTGCGATCTTTTGATCTTGGCGCAATAAAAAACGCCGACGCTGTAGTAGCCGTCGGCGTTTGAAACCTTGAAGGGGTTCGAGACTGCAGTGAATCAGAACGCCGGCAGTACGGCGCCGCTGTATTTCTTGTCGATGAACGCCTTCACTTCCGGGCTGGTCAGGGCCTTGGCCAGTTTCTGGATGGCAACGCTGTCCTTGTTGTCCGGACGTGCCACCAGGAAGTTCACGTAAGGTGAATCGGCACCTTCGATCACCAGCGCGTCTTTAGCCGGGTTCAGGCCGGCGTCCAGCGCGTAGTTGGTGTTGATCATGTCCAGGTCGACCTGGTCCAGAACACGCGGCAGCATGGCCGATTCCAGTTCCTTGAACTTGAAATTGTGCGGGTTCTTGGCGATGTCTTTCGGGGTGGCCAAAGCGTTTTTCGGGTCTTTCAACTCGATCAGGCCAGCCTTCTGCAGCAGGATCAGGGCACGGCCGCTGTTGCTGCCTTCGTTCGGGATGGCGATGGTTGCGCCGTCCTTCAGCTCAGCCAGGGTTTTGACTTTCTTCGAGTAGCCGCCGAACGGTTCGACGTGCACACCGATCACAGTCACCAGGTTCGTGCCTTTGCCTTCGTTGAAGCTTTTCAGGTACGGCAGGGTCTGGAAGTAGTTGGCGTCCAGACGCTTCTGGTCGACCTGCACGTTCGGCTGAACGTAGTCGGTGAAGACTTTGATCTCCAGGTCCACGCCTTCTTTGGCGAGGGTTGGCTTGATCAGTTCAAGAATCTCGGCATGTGGAATCGGCGTCGCCGCAACCACCAGTTTCTCGCCAGCCTGGGCCAGGCCCGCGGTCAGGGCAGCCGCCAATGCGGTGAACAACAGAACCTTTTTCATGCAGTGTCCTTATCGAAAATCACGGTCGTCATCGACGACGGCTAAATGTTTAGGTGCCAGTGAAGTGCTATCGCTGGCGTGACGCGGACAATACCGGGATTTTTTATTCCCGAACAATATCTTTTATTCACTTTCATATTCCATTTTGTTCATACAGGTGCCGCACCCGATGTAGGAGCTGCCGAAGGCTGCGATCTTTTGATTTTGGCGATTTCAAAGCCACCGAAGATCAAGATCAAAAGATCGCAGGCTGCGCCGGCTCCTACGAAAGCCCAGTGTCTTTAAGCAGTTGTTTCAAGGCCGCTTTCTCGGTAGCGGAGCCGCTGCCGAGGATTTTTTTCAGTTGCTGCTCGATCTGTAGCAACGATGCAGACGCCTCGGGCAGATTCAAATGCTCCGGCAAAATCTCGTCGCCGGTACTCACCAGCAGCGCAAAGTGAATGACGTTCTCCAGCTCTCGGGTGTTGCCCGGCCAACTGTGTTGCTCCAGCAGATGCTGCGCGGCTTCGCTGATCAGTGGCACCGGCAGGTCGAGGCGTTGGCTGTAGATGCCGAGGAAGTATTCGGCCAGCGACAAAATATCGCCCACCCGCTCACGCAAGGCCGGCAGTTCGAGCTGGCCTTCGCTGAGGTAGTGATAAAGCCGCTCATGGAATTTTCCGGCAGCCACCGCTTGCGCCAGATCGATGCTGGTGGCCGCCACCAAACGCACGTCCACCGGGCTCGGGTGGTGCGCCCCGACGCGGGTAACTTCGTGGTTTTCCAGGGCTGCGAGCAACTTGATCTGGATCGGCAGCGGCAGGTCGCCGATCTCGTCCAGGTACAAGGTGCCGCCGTTGGCCGAGCCGAACCAGCCGGCACGACTGCTGGCCGAACCGCTGTAACTGCCGGCGGCATAGCCGAACAGTTCAGCGTCGGCGTAAGTCGGGCTGATCGCGCCGCAATTGACTGAGACGAACAACCCGCCACGATCACTGGCGCGATGGATGTGCCGCGCCAGCAGTTCTTTACCGCTGCCGGTTTCACCGCGAATCAACACCGAGATCGAACGTGGCGCCAGTTGTTCCAGCTCGTGGCGCAATTGCCGGGAACGCGGATCGACAAACACCAGCGCCTTGGCGCGGATGCTCAGCGGGCTTTTCTCCGCATCGGGAAAGGTCAGCAATGGCTGACCGAAAGTTTCATGCAAACTCATGGCAGACTCCCGCCCAAAACCGCCGGGAGACGGGGGCGATTTTTAAAGAAAAAGAATGAGGTTCAAGCGCGGCGCAGGGCGTGCTGTTCCATGCGGTTTTGCAGCCGATAGAGGTACGCAAAACCCTGCTCCCAGCGCCGGTGACCGGACTTCACGTTGATGTGCCCGGCCCCCGATAAAATCCCCGCCTCGGCGCCCCACTGACGCGCCAGTTCAAGCGCACGTGGCGCGCTCACGGCGGCGTCGTTGTCAGAGCTGACGACCTGGCTCGGGAACGGCAATAAATGGGTCGGGATCGGCGCGAAGTTGCGCAGGGCCGGTGCACAGGCCGGGCGTTCGACATCCGCCGGCGCAACCAGCAAGGCGCCGCGCACTTGACGTAAAAATTGCACCGGAGCGGTGGCCGCCCAATGGGCGACGGTGATGCAACCCAGGCTATGGGCGATCAGGATCACCGGCGTGCTGTCGGCGGCAATCGCCTCGGCCAACGCCGCGACCCAGTCTTCGCGACGAGGCGTCAGCCAATCAGCCTGCTCCACCCGCGCGCTGTTCGGCAGACTGTTCTGCCAATGGGTTTGCCAATGATCTTCTGGCGATCCTTGCCAGCCCGGCACAATCAGGTAGCGAATTGATTCGTTGCGCATGGGGGAGCTCTCCTGCTGCGTGTCTGTTCCTGATCGAGTATAGGGAGGAGAGTTATATTCGTTAAGGAATAAGAAGCTATTTATTAAGACCAATATCGAATATGCGTTTGCCCGAAATAAAAAAGGGGCCGCACCCTGCCAAGGAGACGGCCCCGGAAACTCAAAATCTGTTTGCGCTGATCAACAATCCTGAAGCCGATGATTGGCGAAATCGGTTATCCAATAAAGGAATATTTAATTACTTTATTAGGCCTAAATAGCATATACAAATCATCTTCGACAATCGTCGACCCCTCGCTGCTTGCGTCACAACGTAGCGTCCCTTTGGGTCAAATTGATGACGAGCGTTTTTCGCCTTTGAGTTTCCGGGTGCCTTGCTCAAACCTGGGCGGCATGCACCTGACGGGGTTCTGTGGTCGCCTTGTGCGCAAATCGGTTCGCCCGTGCAAACGTCCCGAAATCATTGAACCGAACCCCCATTTCGCGCATTACCTCATGCGCCACCGGAACGGTCATCTGGCGGATGTAAAACGGTTCCTTCACCACAAAATGATGGATCCCGTGGCTGCTGCCAAAGTTGAAGCAGAACGCCTGCAACGGCCACAGCCACCAAGCGTTCAAGACCTGAGTCTGCTCAATCACATTCCCCGGCTCGACGTCACCGTAGTAGTGCATGTTCGAGCTGACAAAGTGCAGGCAGAACGTGCGCAACACGTTCGGACCGATGATCACCACGACAGCGATGTCGATCACTTGCATCACCGCCAATGTCGTCGCCGACCATTCGATGGGCACAGCCAACAGATGCGCGATGCCGTTGACGGCGTGAAAACCGAGGAACACATACCACGCCCCCCAATGCATCAGCGCCAGCGGTGCGTAAACTTTCAGGGAGCGCTTGAGGATGCTGAACTTGTGCGCCCAGGTCTTGGCCCGCAGCATGCGGATAAACGCCGACATCACGTTGTCGCCAACCATCAACAGCCGCGCAAAACCCCAGCGCTCACCGTTGGTGATCGCCCGCTCTTCCATATCGGCTTCGGTGCCGGACACCTTGTGGTGGTTGAGGTGCAAATGGCGGCGAATCCACGGGTTGATGGTGCTCGGCCGCGCCAGCCATACCAGGCCCATCATCAGGTTATGCGGCACCCGCTGTTTGCGAAAATACATGCTGTGAATCAGGTCATGCTCAAGTTCATGGGTCAACGAAGCGAAAAACGCGTTGAGCAACAGGCATGCCCACCAGGCCATGTATCCGTTGATATAGAGCACTGCCGAACCGATCATCCCGGCCAGGGCGAAGGCCAGGATGCCCGCACCCAAGGCGTCCTGATGGTTGAGAATCGGGTAGCGCCGACGCAACTCGACGCCCTTGGCCAATACCACCTGGCGAATATGCGCTGATCGTTGTGCTGCATTCAGTCGCTGGGGACTTGCAGAAGTACCGTCCATGCTTCCATCCTCTGGTTATTGATGTTCGCATCCTGCCCTGTGATGCTTCACACAGCGGTAGCCGTGAACGCCAACCTGTTGACCGGACGCGCCAATCGACATGACTGAACCGACCTCCCTCGCCAGCTGGACCCGCGCCCTGCGCAAGCAGCTCGATGCGCTGGGCCTCGACAGCACCGCCCTGTGCCGACAGGCGGGGCTCGATCCGCAGTTGATGGACGACCCGAACGCCCGTTACCCGTTGTCCGGCACCACGCGCCTGTGGGAAATCGCGGTGCAGGTCAGTGGCGACCCGGCGATTGGCTTGCGGGTGTCGCGGTTTGTCAGCCCGACCACGTTTCATGCGCTCGGGTATGCGTTGGTGGCCAGCGGCAGCCTGCGGGAAGTGTTCGAGCGCATCGTGCGTTATCACCAGGTGGTCAGCGATGCGCTGGACCTGGAACTGACCCGCGCCGAGGATCGTTATCGCTTCCGCCTGAAAATCCCCCAGGGCAACCCCGCGCCAGCCTTCGAAGCCATTGACGCCTTCGCGGCGATTTACGTGCGCACCTGCCGAAACCGGCTGGGCCGTGACTACGCGCCGCTGGCGGTTTATCTGCGCCGTCCGGAACCTGCCGACCCGCATCAATGGCACAAAGTGTTCCGTTCGCCGGTGTATTTCGCCGCCGAGGAAGACCGACTGGAATTCGCCCTGGTGGATTTCGACAGCCACCTGGACGACGCCAACCCGGAACTGGCCGAACACAACGAAACCGTGCTCAAACGCACCCTGGCGCAACTCAAGCCCCTGACCTGGGAGCGCAAGGTTCGCGACGCCATCGAAGAGCAACTACCCGAAGGCGAACCGTCGGCCGATCGCATCGCCGAGGCACTGCACTTGAGCTTGCGCAGCCTGCAACGGCACCTGGCGGACGAAGGTTGTCGGTTCGATACGCTGCTCAACGAAAGTCGGGAAAACCTGGCGCTGCTGCACCTGCGCGACCCGCAATGCTCGTTGAGCGAGGTCAGTTACCTATTGGGATTCGCCGACACCAGCAGCTTCAGCCGCGCGTTCAAGCGCTGGACCGGAATGACGCCGGGGCAGTTTCGGGATGGGTTGCGGTAATAGATTCGCAAGTTGCGTTGAGATTTCCGGCCAGCGATAGCAATTTTTCAAACACCACTGAAACCGCTACCGCCGCCGATCTCGCCGCAACAGCTTGCGCACCCGCTTCACCAGCTCGCTGACGGTAAACGGCTTGAGCAGGTAATCATCCTCATGCAGCTCCAACCCGCGCAGCCGGTCCTCGATGCCGTCCGTGGTGGTGAGCAACAGCACCGGCGTATCGCCGAGCTTGCGGATCTGCTGCAGCAACTGCCAGCCGTTGAGCCCCGGCAGCATCACGTCGAGGATGATCAATTCATATTCGCCAGATTCGATAAAGCGTCGGCCGTCCATGCCATTGAGCGCTACATCCACCGCATAACTCGCTTCGCTCAGGCCTTTGGCCAGGAGGCTGGCGGTCTCGGGCTCATCTTCCACTAACAGCACACGCATGGCACACCTCGATTATTCAGCCTTACAGGCTAAGCCCCTTCGAGTGAGTTGCCCATGACAAACTTATTTTTCCGGCTGAGGGGTTCTGTCGAGTGTGGTTCTATTGAAGGAGGTAAAAGCCGCGCCCATTCATTTTCGACAGGTCACGGCTTGATGGGACGAGTTAACAAGGGACTTACTGACCGTCGCTTACCTTGAAATCAAAAATATCCGTAAATGGCGATCTTTCTCGGCCCATCGTTTGAAATGCAACGGCTGAGTAATTGCCTATCTCAAGAGCAACGTCGTTGGACCATTTACCATCAACTCCGGCATCCACCGACGTGAGTTCGGTACCATCAATGGGGACCTTAACGACTACTACCTGCCATCCCGGAAGAGCGGTTCCGGAGAATTTTACCGGGTTTCTGACATTATCATTTTTTGTCGGAGTATCAACGACAGGTGGAGCAATGTTTTTGTTGGTCGGAAGCTCAGTGCGATCTACACCACCAGCTGCTTTGCCTTGGTTAATATTGCTCATAGTGCCCATCTCCTTTGGTTGTCGTCTTCGACAATCTTCTTTTTATACCTCTGACCTCCAGCTATCTACTGTCATATCTGATAGGTAGCCCGTAGCTTCTCCAAATCCAAAATCTCAATCTCACCATAACTCAGACCGAGAATCCCCTGCCCCTGCAAGTCCTTGAGGATCTGGTTGGTGGTCTGGCGCGACAACGACAGCATCGACGCCAGTTGCTCCTGCGGCAGTTGCAGAACGCGGCGCGGCAGGTCGATTTCACCATAGCCCTCGGCGATCATCAGCAAGCGATGGGCCAGGCGTGCTGGGGCCGGCATCAGGCTCAGCTGTTCGAGGTTGATAAAGGTCAGGCGCAGTTTGTGGCTCATCAACAACGCCAGTTGTCGCCAGTACACCGGGTGTTCATCTAGTAATGCCAGCAGCGCCGTTTGCGGGATGTGCAACAGAATGCACTGGCCCACGGCGTAGGCATCATGGGTTCGCGGCTGACCATCGAACAGGCAGATTTCGCCGAACCAGTGCGGCGGTTCCACCAGACTCAGCAGCGCCTCCTTGCCCTGCTCGCTCACCGCGCCAATGCGCACCGAACCTTCAAGCACCGCATACAACCCGCACGGGGGATCACCGCGTTTGAACAGCAGTTGCCCCGGCAATAGGCGCCGAACCCGGGCGATTGTCAGCAGACTATCCTGTAAGGAAACAGGTAAATGACTGAACCATTGCCCCGTATCCAGGCGCGAACGCCAAACCTGCATGTCCATGAAAACTCCTGGAGATTGTCGCCTGGCTGACAGAGCGAGAGATGAACCCGGGGCATCATCAATCACCCTACAGGAGGAATAACAATGAAAAGCCTCGTTGACCATCTCAGTCAATACGCCGCTTACCACCGTGATCCGCGCAATATCGCCAGCCACTTCGTGGGCATCCCCCTGATCGTCGTGGCGGTCGCGGTGTTGCTGTCGCGTCCGCAATGGGCCGGGGGCTGGCTGTCACCGGCAGTGCTGGTGTCACTGGTGTCGGCGTGGTTTTACCTGCGCCTGGAACTGCGGCTGGGAGTGCTGATGACGGTATTGCTGGGCCTGTCGGTCTGGCTGGGGCATGTGCTTGCGCAGCAAAGCACATTTGCCTGGCTTGGCGCCGGCATCGGGATGTTTGTGGTGGGCTGGGCGATTCAGTTTGTCGGTCATCATTACGAGGGGCGCAAACCGGCGTTTGTCGATGATGTGACGGGGTTGATTGTCGGGCCGTTGTTTGTAGTGGTGGAAGCAGGCTTCCTGCTGGGGCTTCGGGGTGAGCTGAAACGGGCCATCGAAGAACGCGCCGGGCCAGTGGCCTTGCGCAATCAACGCTCCGCCGCCTGAGAAAAAGAGCGGTAACGGATTGATGCCGTTACCGCTCCAGGTTTCACAGCGTGCCGAACTCGACCCGAACCGTCAGTGCACCGAGGTTGTCCTTCAAACCCGCACCGTAGAGGCCTAGCAGGTCATCATTGATACACAACTGCAGCTCGCCTTGCTGGCCGGCCGGAATCTGCGCCAGATCACCGATCAGGAAGGGAATGCCAAAGTCACCAACACGGCCGATCAAAGCACCTTCGGCGGCCCCCATCAGCGTATAGCCGAACTTGGCGATGTAGTCTGGATTGCCCTTTCCATCCACCCAGCCACCCGCCGGACTGGCGCACCATAAGCCAAGGACACAACGAGCCAGACGCGGCACCAGACCGTTGATCTGTACACCGGTGCCCTGCCAGGGCAGATTGGCCAGAACCTCCACCGTCGCAGCCTTCAGGTCGTTGGCCAGCGTATCCCCGGCCTGGAACGACAACGCGGCAATCGTCAGGCTCGGGTTCGAAGTGCCGGTGCTGGGGAAGACACCATCGCCCACCAGGAACAGGTTCTTGTGGTCCCAACTGCGCTGGTATTTGTCGACGACCGATTTGGTTGGATCATCGCCCATGCGATAGGTCCCCATCAGGTGCCCGGCGCCCTGGAAACTGTAAGGCTCATTGTCGTAGGTGAACGTCCCGGGCGTGAGAGGTGTCGTCAGCTCCACCGCGCCGAGCAGTTCGGTGATGATGTGAGTCGCCAACTTCTTCGCCTGCTTGAAGCCCTCCTTGGTGTATTTGGACAGGTCATAGTGAATTTCCGGCCGGGGAATGCCGAGCCGGTCCTTGTACTCGGTCGACGGCACGATGTAACACGTGGGGTGATCGGGATCGTCCTCGACCTGCTCCACCAGAAACGCGATCCGGAACTGACGGATGAACAAGTCGTTGAGCTTTTGAACCAACGCTGTCCCATAGAGCACTTGCTGTGGTTTCAAGGCCGGCGGTAGCGGGTTGGTTTGACTGTGATTCGCCCCGTCGATGAAGTCAGCCACGGTGGTGTAAGGATCGGTGGCCGGCCAGTTCCAGCCCTCGTTACCGATTTCGATGCGCCACGCCGCTCGAGATTTGCGAAAGTCACCGTCACGCAAACTCTCGATGCCCGCCGTGGACAGAGGACCCCGGTACGGAAAAACCGCCTTGCCTTCAGGCATCAGCCCCCATGCCAGGTAGATCGGGTGATCGGCCAGGCTGCGTCCCACCTGCCCACTGCTGTTGGCCACACCTTTGGGCCAGGCCGGACTCGTGGAATTCAGTAATAGCTTGGGTGTCTCGATGGCATGGGCGGCGATCACATAACGCTGCCCGATAGCGACGCCGGTTCCAGTGACCGGGCCGTCGCCAAGCTGATACTGAATGAATTCGATGCCGTTGATATTGCTGTCCGCCCCGACAGTCACTTTGCTGGCCACGGTTCGGTACAACACCTTGACCTTGCCGGTGGCCAGGGCTTTGTTCATTGTCACTGTCGCATCGTACTTGGCCTGGATCGGGCAGATCGGTGTGCAGTTGGTGTTGCCGGCACACACCCGGCGCCCCGCGTAAGGTTGGGAATTACGTCCGGCGGGCGTCGGGCTGACCACCAGCGGCAAGCCGTCAAACGTCTGCCCCGTCACGGCCGTGACAAAACTGCCATCGACCAGCGACAACGGAATGCTATGCATCGGGAATGAATAACCTTCGGGAAAGGTCATGCCCAGATAGGCCTGGTCGGCGACATTGGCCGCCACGCCGATTTCCGCCTCGGCCCGGCAGTAGGCACTTTGCAGATCGTCGTAGCCGATAGGCCAGTCCACCCCGACGCCGTATTTTGATTTCAGGCGAAAATCGTTCGGCACCATGCGCAGACATGTCCCGACCCAATGCCAGGTGGTGCCGCCGCCGACCCGTTCATAGGTGCTGGTGAAGGGCATCGGGCCTTTCTGTACCAGATAGCTGATCGCCGGCTTGTCCCAGCCCAGGATCAAATCGGCGATGGTCGCACGCGGGGCGTTCTCGTCGGCCGGATCACGGGGCGTGTCCAGGCTCGTCACCGGTGGGTAAGGGGCTTCGGGGGTTTTCAGCGTGGCCGTATAGAAACGCTCCAGGTATTGAGCACGGTTGGCCGGGATTTCCGGGCCTGATTCGAGCACCAGCACATCCACCCCGGCCATGCCCAGTTGATAAGCGATGATGCTGCCGGCCAGCCCCGCGCCAACGATCACTACGTCCGCTTGTTCGGTACTCATGACAAGGCTCCTTGCTGTCCGCTGGCGGGTACTCCGGTGTAATCCTCAAGGCTCGGCGGCGTGGTGTTCCAATAGCCGAAAAACATCTCGCTGTAGCCCATGGGATGGGCCTGGGCAATTTTCCAGGCCCAGCTGTTGATGTAGGCCTGATCGGACACCACCATCGAGTCGGTCGATTTGTAGCTCCCGGTGGCATAGGGCTGATACCAGACACCCAACAACCACAGCTTCATGATCGAACGCGCTGCTCGGGCGGTTTGCGTGGTCGCCGGTTGCGCCCCATCCATCAGTACCGCCTGGGCGATCCGGTCCGGAGGCTCAAGGTCCGCCGCCATCGTGGCGTACTGAGTCAGCAAGGCGTTGAGCACATCAGGGGTGATGCGCGGCGTGATGAACTCGAGAAAGATCGGCGGCAAGCCCACCTGGTCGATGGCCGGCGCCAGTCGATCAGCGGGAATGCCGGTGAGGGCCGATGAAAGGCCAATGAAGTTTTGCAGATCACTGCTCATGGCTGACTCCTTGTCCACCCGTGGACTGTGCGCGTTCAAGCAGGTAGGTGAAATCCGCGAAGCTGGTGCGCGGGGATTCGGTGACATGGGTGGCCGCATTACCGTGGCACGCCATGCAACTGGAAGACGCCTGGGGTACGGTGCCCTGGATATAGGTTTCCAGCGTGGCGTTGGCCAGGAACAAGGGCGCGGGACTGCCCAGTGGGTTGGTCGCCGATATCTGGCAATTGGGCTGTGGAGGGGCAGACGGCCACTGGGTGCTGATCAATTGATAGTTCGCCCAGACACTCTGCGGATTGACCGTTCGCAGCAGGGCCTGGTACGTGGTGTTCAGGTTTTTGGTGGCGTCGGTCAGCGGCGCGTCACGCTCGATCTGCGAGGGCGTCGCCTTGACTGCCGGGTTCCACGGCCGTGGCGGAGGCTGGTTGACGTCGCTCTTGCTGTTGACGTTGTAGAACAGGTACGGGCCCACCCGCTGCTCAGGAGGCGTGGATTTCTCCGGTACGTTTTTCACATGTTCAAAGGTTGACCAGACCCACTGCGCCGCATTGGCGGTCTTATGAACGATGTGCAACCCCACCAGCCCGACCGGCTCGGACACACACGACTCCTCGACAATCGGCCCATGACTTGGGTCGTTGTTGCCCGGCGTATAGACCAGCGCATCGACGGTGTGGAAATCCTGCCTGCGGTCATTGGGGCCCAGCACTTTCCACGACGCCTTCACCATCACCGCACCGACCTGCTTCGTCTCAGCCGAGCCACAGCTGAAAGCCACGGCGTTGCTCGGGCTCGCGGCGAAAAACTTCTGCTGGCCTTCGATGCTGTACAGCCCGTTGTTGACGATCCCGTCGAACATCGATTGGTTGACCACGATTTCGTTGCGCGTATAGACGCCGTTCTGATCCACCAGCGGGCCACTCTCGAAAGGCTGGATAAACTCATCCAGCACATCGGGCACCTTGCCCATCTGTTGTAACAAGCGGCCAGGCTTGAGTGACTTGCACACTTCGGGGAGGGTTGCCGGGGCATCCCAGGGCAGCGGTGTCTGTCCCTTGGCCCGGAAGATCTGGTAGCTCTCTTTCCAGCTTTCCCACACCGTGGCCCCATCCTGCTTACCGATGGGGGTGCCGGTATTTGGATCGCCATTGTCCAGCGCCGGCCAGCTCAGAGCGATGAAGGTCTGCCACGACAAGTCATCGAAATCGGCCTGCAGGCTGGGCAGAGAAACCGGTTGGGTAACCGTGACATCAAAGGGTATCTGTGGCGACAGCGAGGGGGCGGCGCTGGCGGACGAGCCCAGCAAAACGCTCAACAAGGCACAGCCAAACGGGCCATGCCGACTGACTTCCATTCTCATGTTTTATCTCCTTGGCATCAGGGCGCCAGGAGATAACACCGGTCCGTCATGGACTCTCACTGCCTCCTGGCAAGTCAGAGTCTAGGTAGGGTTTTAGGCAAAGAAGTCACGGGGGTAGAACCGATCGAAGCAAGGTCGGTTGGTGTTATTACAGATTGGGCGGGATGTTCTTGGGGACGCCATCGCGAGCAAGGACTTTGGGTTGGCCACAAATGTGTGTTCAACCCAAATCCACTGTAGGAGCTGGCGCAGCCTGCGATCTTTTGATCTTAAATGTTGGCGACTTTCTGCCAGACCTTGGGTTTGAAGAACAGCGTCTCACCCTTCGCCAATCCAACCAGGCTGTCGTGATCCTTCACCACTTCCGCTTCAATCAACTCGCTCTGGCCTTCGACCTTCAGCGTCACCCGCGTGGTGGCGCCCAGCGGGCGAATATCCCGCACTTCAGCGGCGTGATGGTCTTCCAGTTCATGCCGCGACAGCGACACTTCGTGTGGACGGAACAGTACGTGCCGGTCTTCGCCCAAATGGAGACGGTTCGAATCGCCGAGGAAGTGATAGACGAAATCGCTGGCCGGATTTTCGTAGACGTCGCCCGGTGAACCGATCTGCTCGATCACCCCCTTGTTCATCACCACGATCCGGTCGGCAACTTCCATCGCCTCTTCCTGGTCGTGGGTCACGAATACCGAAGTCAGGTTGATGTCTTCGTGCAGCCGCGCGAGCCAGCGACGCAGTTCTTTACGGACCTTGGCATCGAGTGCACCAAAAGGCTCGTCGAGCAGCAGCACTTTCGGCTCCACCGCCAAGGCGCGGGCCAACGCGATGCGCTGACGCTGGCCGCCGGAGAGTTGTTCCGGGTAGCGATCGGCCAACCAGTCCAGTTGCACCATGTTCAGCAGTTCGTGGACTTTCACCGCGATCTGGCTTTCGTTCGGGCGCTGGTTTTTCGGCTTCATGCGCAGGCCGAACGCAACGTTGTCGAACACCGTCATGTGGCGGAACAGGGCGTAGTGCTGGAACACGAAACCGACGTTGCGATCACGCACGTCGTGGCCGGAAACGTCTTCGCCGTGGAACACGATGTTGCCCTGATCCGGGGTTTCCAGGCCGGCGATGATCCTCAGCAGCGTGGTTTTACCGCAACCCGAGGGACCGAGCAGCGCCACCAGCTCGCCGCTTTGAATGTCTAGGCTGATGTTGTCCAGCGCCTTGAACGCGTGGAAGTTCTTGCTGACGTTACGCACTTCGATCGACATGACTTATTCCTCCGCGGCGCTGGCGCGCAGGCGGTTAATACGGTTTTCGCTCCACTGCTTGAGCAGCAGGATGAAGAGCGCCAGGATCAGCAACAGGCTCGCCACGGCGAACGCGGCCACGTGGTTGTATTCGTTGTAGAGGATCTCGACGTGCAGCGGCAAGGTGTTGGTCACCCCGCGAATGTGCCCGGAAACCACCGACACCGCACCGAACTCACCCATCGCCCGCGCCGTGCAGAGCACCACGCCGTAGATCAGGCCCCATTTGATATTGGGCACAGTGACGTGCCAGAACATCTGCCAGCCATTGGCGCCGAGCAGGCGCGCGGCCTCTTCTTCCTGGGTGCCTTGTTCCTGCATCAGCGGGATCAGCTCACGGGCCACGAACGGCACGGTGACGAAAATCGTCGCCAGCACAATGCCCGGCAAGGCGAAGACGATCTGGATGTCGTGATCCTGCAACCACGGGCCGAACAAGCCTTGGGCGCCGAACATCAACACGTAGACCAGACCTGCGATCACCGGCGACACCGAGAACGGCAAGTCGATCAGGGTCACCAGCATGCTCTTGCCGCGGAACGAGTATTTGCTCACGCACCATGCGGCGCTGACACCGAACACCAGGTTCAGCGGCACCGAAATCAGCACTGCAATCACCGTGAGTTTCAGGGCCGACAACGCGTCCGGTTCAAAGATCGCGGTGAAGAACGCCCCCAGGCCCAGCTTCAGGCCTTGGGACACCACGATGAACAGCGGCAACAACAGAAACAGCGCAAAAATCAGCCAGCCGAGGCCGATGAGGATTCGCCGCGAAGCGGCACTGCCACGGCGGGCGGCGTTCGAGGAGGCCGCTGCAATAGACGATTGGGACATTTTTCGCGCCTCCTTATGGGGTTTCGATGCGCCGCTGCAACAAGTTGATCAGCAGCAACAGGACAAAGGAAACCACCAGCATCAGTACACCAATGGAGGTGGCGCCGGTGTAATCGTACTGGTCGAGTTTGACCATGATCAGCAGCGGCAGGATCTCGGTTTTCATCGGCATGTTGCCGGCGATGAAAATCACCGAACCGTACTCGCCGACCCCGCGGGCAAAGGCCAAGGCGAAACCGGTCAGCCAGGCTGGGAGCAGCGCCGGCACCAGAATATGGCGGAAAACCTGCAACGGTTTTGCCCCCAGGCACGCCGCCGCCTCTTCCACTTCACGGGGGATATCGGCCAGTACAGGCTGTACCGTACGTACTACGAATGGAAGTGTTACAAAAGTCAGCGCCAGGGTGATGCCGAGGGGGGTATACGCGATCTTGAAACCCAGGTCCGCCGCGAACTGACCCACCAGGCCGGTGGGGGTGTACAGCGCGGTCAACGCGATACCGGCCACGGCAGTGGGCAATGCGAAGGGCAGATCGATCATCGCATCGATGACTTTGCGCCCCGGGAAGGTGTAGCGCACCAGCACCCAGGCCAGCAGCGTGCCGATCACGCCGTTGATGATCGCGGCGTACAACGCGGTGCCGAAGCTCAGCTTCAACGCGGCCAGCACCCGAGGTGCCGAGATGATTGCCCAGAACTGGTCCCAGGTCAGTTGAGCGGCATGCACGAACATCGCCGCCAGTGGAATGAGCACAATCAGGCTGAGGTACACCAAGGTGTAGCCCAGCGTCAGCCCGAAGCCGGGTATGACGGGGGAGATACGACGCGACATAAAAGTCCTTGGTTGAGAACGCGCTAAGCCCCGACGATGAAATCGGGGCCCGTTGGCTGATCTATTTCAGGTTACTGCGCCTGGTAGATCTGGTCGAACACGCCACCGTCATTGAAGAATTTCGGTTGCGCGGTTTTCCAGCCGCCGAAGTCCTTGTCGATGGAAACCAGCTCCAGGGTCGGGAACTGCTTGGCGTACTTGGCAGCTACGTCCTTGTCACGTGGACGATAGAAGTTTTTCGCCGCGATTTCCTGGCCGGCCGGGCTGTACAGGTGCTTGAGGTACGCTTCGGCGATCTCGGTGTTGCCCTTTTTCTCGGCGTTCTTGTCGACCACAGCCACCGGTGGTTCGGCAAGGATCGACAGCGAAGGCACAACGATGTCGAACTTGTCGGAGCCGCCGTCTTCTTTCAAGGCCAGGAAGGCTTCGTTTTCCCAGGCCAGCAACACGTCGCCCTGACCGTTGTTGACGAAAGTGATGGTCGAACCGCGAGCGCCGGTATCCAGCACAGGCACGTGTTTGAACAGGGTCTGCACATACTCTTTGGCCTTGGCTTCGTTACCGCCATTGGCTTTCAGGCCATAGGCCCAGGCCGCGAGGAAGTTCCAGCGTGCACCGCCGGAGGTTTTCGGGTTCGGGGTGATGACTTCCACGCCGTTTTTGGTCAGGTCGCCCCAGTCCTTGATGCCTTTCGGGTTGCCCTTGCGCACCAGGAACACGATGGTCGAGGTGTAAGGCGTGCTCGCTTGCGGCAGACGCTTCTGCCAGTCAGCCGGCAGGCTCTTGCCGAGCTTGGCGATTTCGTCGATGTCACCGGCCAGGGCCAGGGTCACCACGTCGGCCCGCAGACCGTCGATCACCGCCCGGCCCTGCTTGCCTGAGCCACCGTGGGACTGCTGGATCTTCACGTTGTCGCCAGCGTGGTCTTTCTTCCAGAAGTTGATGAACTCGGCGTTGTAGTCCTGATACAGCTCGCGTGTCGGGTCGTACGACACGTTGAGCAATTCGTAATCCTTGGCAACCGCGGAACCAGCAAAAAGGGCACTGGCCAGGGCGGCCAAAGCAAAATGGCGAATCGACGACATGGTGAAAGCTCCTGGAATTCTTGGTGTGGTGGCTTTTTCTTATGGTCTGGAACGGGTTGCCTGCGATCTTTTAGCTCGGTTTATTAGCCGGATGCTGCAAACGGAATTTCTCTTTGCGTTCGATCTGTACCACCTGGGCGTTGTGCACGGTGATTTCCACCGCGCCAAAGCGCAGATCGCGCAAGGCGCTCTGGATTTCACGCAAAATAGTGGCTTCGTCCTGCCCGTCAACACTGCGTAGGGATGCGCTCATGGTGCTGCTCCTTTAATGAGATATGCCTGGCAGTGGCGGGCACTGCGTACGGCGTGAGAGCAATAGTAGATAGGCGCAGATATTCTTAAAAATACTATTTAAGAATGTTTATATAACCTTAAGGCATTATCTGACGGAGCAAGGGGTTGCTGAGTGTTAGTGACTTTAAGATCAAAGGATCGCAGCCTTCGGCAGCTCCTACGGGTGTACGTCGATCCCCTGTAGGAGCTGCCGAAGGCTGCGATCTTTGCGCTTTCAGGAAATTACTGGCGCCTTGGCCCAATCCAATGAAACCGCCGACATTGGCCGCCCAAACCAGTACCCCTGCCCCAGATCGCAATCGTGCCCGAGCAGGAAAGCCGCCTGCTCGACTTGCTCGATCCCCTCGGCATGCACCTGCATTCCCATGCTTTGCGCCAGCGCAATGATCACCCGAGCGATTGCCGCGTCATCCTCATCACCCGGCAAGCCTGCGACGAACCCCTGATCGATCTTGAGTTTTTGCACCGGTAAACGCTTGAGTCGCAGCAACGACGAATACCCCGTGCCGAAGTCATCGATGGCCAGCCGCACGCCTAACTCACGCAAGCGATGCATCTGCTCCAGCGCCACTTCCGGATCCTCCATCACCGCGCTTTCGGTGACTTCCAGCTCCAGATACACCGGATCCAGTCCGGTTTCGTGCAGCACCTGAGCCACCTGCTGATACAGCTCGCGGCGGGCGAACAGGCGCGAAGAAACGTTCACCGCGACAAACGACAACTCCACGCCCGCCGCTTGCCACTGACACATCTGCCGACAGGCCTGGCGCATGACCCAGGCATCGATCTCGGCAATCAACCCGGTGCGCTCGGCAATGGGGATGAATTCAGCCGGTGACACCAACCCGCGTTGCGGATGCTCCCAGCGCACCAGTGCCTCGACGCCAATCAGGCGACTGCTTTTGAGGTCATGCACGGGCTGGTAGTAAACCCGCAACTCTTGCTGCTCCAGCGCTCGGCGCAATTCGAATGCAATCTCGACGCGTTGCTGGGCATGCGCAGTCAGCTCTTCGGTGTAGAGGGCATAGCTGTCGCGACCGGCGCTCTTGGCCTTGAACAATGCCGAGTCGGCATTGCGCAACAGTTGCTCGGCGCTCAAGGCATCGCTGGGGAACAGGCTGATGCCGACACTGGCGTTGATGAACAACGAATGCCCGTCGATCTGAAACGGCTCCTTGAGGCCATCGATGACCCGCTGAGCCAGTGCCGCGGCGTGCCCCGGTTGCGGGCAATTTTCAGCCAATAGGGCAAATTCGTCGCCACTGAGCCGCGCCAGGGTGATGCCCGGGCCGAACAAGGTGTTCAGACGCTCAGCTACGCCCTTGAGCAATTGATCACCGACACTGTGACCGAGGCTGTCGTTGATCAATTTGAAGTGATCCAGGTCGATCATCAGCAACGCACAACCGCGCTTATGTGCCTGCGCCGAGGCCACTGCCTGCCCGGCACGGTCGGTAAACAGCAGGCGATTGGGCAGATCGGTCAGCGGGTCGTGGTGGGCCAGGTGCGTCAGTTCATGCTCGGAGTTCTTGATCGCGCTGATGTCGGAAAACACCGCAACGTACTGGCTGAGCCGCCCCTGATCGTCATGAACCAGGCGGATCGTCTGCCATTGCGGGTAAATCTCACCGCTTTTGCGACGGTTCCAGATTTCCCCGCTCCACTCGCCGAGGCTGTCGAGTGTCGCGAACATCGCCTGGTAGAAACCCGGCGGGTGATGGCCCGACTTGAACATGCTCGGTCGCTGACCCAGCACTTCCTCACACTGGTAGCCGGTGATTTCCATGAACGCCCGGTTAACATGGACGATCAGCCCTTTGCTATTGGTGACCAGTACCCCTTCGCGGGTGCAATCGAACACCGCAGCCGCCTGTCGCAAACGCTCCCGGTCGGCATTACGTTCCCGCAATTTGGCGCCGACGCCCAGGCAGCGAAACAAACGTGCGCGCGCGATGAAAATCAGCCCGGCACTGAAGGCCACCCAGGCATAACCGTTGATCAGTTGCCAGCGCAGCAGGTCGGTGGAGTTATCGAAGAAACTGTTCAATAAATAGCCACTAAACTGCAGCCAGACTACAGAAAGCACCAGATAGAGCAGCGCTGCACGCAAGGCATCGCGATATGTGGCTGACATTCGAGCGTCCATGTCCCTACAAAACAGGGTGGAATTATAGATTAAAGAAACATCCGGCCACTCTTATCTGAAAGGGCGACTGGTTTTATCTGTGGGCTAAGTGATAATGCGACGGCTGTCTTTTTCTTTATCGAGGGTCCTATAGGCTATGTGGTACGAAGGTTTTCTTGGCTTATCGCCCTGGTCACTGGTGGCAGTCACCCTGCTGATGACCCACGTCACGATCGTCGGAGTCACGGTCTATCTGCATCGCTATTCAGCCCATCGCTCGCTTGAGCTCAATGCCGGCCTGAAACATTTCTTCCGCTTCTGGCTGTGGTTGACCACGGCGCAGAACACCCGCGAGTGGACCGCTATCCACCGCAAGCATCACGCCAAATGCGAAACCGTCGATGACCCGCACAGCCCGGTCATCAAGGGCTTGTCCACCGTTCTGCGCAAAGGCGCCGAGCTGTACCGCGCCGAAGCGGAAAACCCCGAGACCCTGCGCATCTACGGCAAGAACTGCCCCGAAGACTGGATCGAGCGCAACCTCTACAGCCGCTTCCCGCTGCTAGGCGTGGCGATCATGGGCGTCATCGACCTGCTGCTGTTCGGCACCATCGGCATCACCATCTGGGCCATCCAGATGATGTGGATCCCGGTCTGGGCTGCCGGCGTGGTCAATGGCCTGGGCCATGCCATCGGCTACCGCAACTTCGAATGCCGTGATGCGGCGACCAATCTGGTGCCCTGGGGCATCCTGATCGGCGGCGAAGAACTGCATAACAACCATCACACCTACCCTAACTCGGCCAAACTGTCGGTGAAGAAGTGGGAATTCGACCTCGGCTGGGCCTGGATCCAGGTCTTCAGCTTCCTGCGCCTGGCCAAGGTCCAGCGGGTTGCGCCGATCGCCCACCGTGTCGAAGGCAAAGGCAACCTGGACATGGACACCGCCATGGCGATCCTCAACAACCGCTTCCAGATCATGGCCCAGTACCGCAAGCTGGTGATCGCGCCGCTGGTCAAGCAAGAGCTGGAAAAGGTCGATCACTCGGTCCGTCACCAGTTCCACCGGGCCAAACGCCTGCTCTCGCGGGAAACCAGCCTGCTGGACGACAAGCACCACATGCGCATCCAGACCATGCTCGAGCACAGCCAGGCGCTGAAGGTAATTTACGAGAAACGCCTGGCCCTGCAGCAGATCTGGGTCAAGACCAGCTCAAATGGTCACGACATGCTGGCCGCCATCAAGGATTGGGTACACGAGGCCGAAGCCAGCGGGATTCAATCCCTGCGCGACTTCGCCGACCAACTGAAAACCTACTCCCTGCGCCCCGCTACTGCCTGACCCCTGAATCAGGGGCGCACCTGTGGCGAGGGAGCTTGCTCCCGCTCGGCTGCGCAGCAGCCGCAATACCTGACGACGCGTTTTAACTGAAAAAACGCGTCGCCAATACCGCCCGGCGGGAGCAAGCTCCCTCGCCACGAAAGGCGGGAACTTCGCCCCAAATCTCCTATCTCAAAGACACTTCGCCACCCCGGCGGGCTTTGTGTTGGCCGCTGTCGAAATAGCGGCACGCCCTTTGAGACTTGTGCCGATGGTCAATAAAAACCTACAAGACACATCCCTTCCACAGTGGCCCGAGGCCGCGCAAACGTTGATGGCGCTGATGCATGCGCAGGGCGAAGTGGCGCGCCTGAGCGAACGCGAACAGCTGTTCAGCTCGCTGCTGGTCAGCGTCAACGCCGTGCTTTGGGCATTCAACTGGGAAACCCGTCAGGTGCTCTACGTCAGCCCGGCCTATGACCGAATCTTCGGCCGCCCCGCCGGCCTGTTGCTGTCCGACTACAACCACTGGCGCGACAGCGTTTATCCCGACGATCTGGACTACGCCGAGCGCAGCCTGGCGCAAGTGCTGGTCAACGGCGCCGTTGAAGACCGCGAGTACCGCATCATCGCCGCCGACGGCCAAGTGCGCTGGCTCAGCGACAAGTGCTTCATCAACCGCCAGGCCGAACCGGGCCAGCCAGTGATCATCGTCGGCATTGCCGAAGACATCACCGAAAAGAAGCAGATGGAAACCGAGCTCCACCGCCTGGCCACCACCGACGTACTGACCCAAAGCAGCAACCGCCGACACTTCTTCGAATGTGCCAATCACGAATTCGAGCAGGCACGCCAGCAAGGCAAGCCGCTGGCCTTCCTGCTGCTGGACATCGATGACTTTAAAGTGATCAACGACACCTACGGCCATCCGGAAGGCGACAAAGTGCTGCAACGCATCGCTGAGAGCGGTCGCGCGGCCCTGCGGCGTGGTGATCTGTTCGGGCGGATCGGCGGTGAGGAATTCGCCGCGGTGTTCCCCGGATGTGCACCAGACATGGCCATGCAAGTGGCCGAGCGCCTGCAACGGGAGATTCAACGGTTGAGTTTCAGCCATGACGACCAGACGTTCGGCATCACCGTCAGCCAGGGCCTGACCAGCCTCACGCCCGAGGATGAAAACCTCGACAGCCTGTTCGCCCGCGCCGATGCGGCGATGTACCAGGCCAAGCGCCAGGGCAAGAACCGGATAATCTCCAGCTGAGAACTGTCTGGCGCTGATGCCACCTGTGGCGAGGGGGCTTGTCGGATCGCCGCACCGCCCCGTTCGGTTGCGCAGCAGCCGTGAAACCAGAGAGCGCGGTATTCCTGACAGAGCGAGGTTGCAGAATTCAGGACTGCTTCGCAGCCCAACGGGGCGGTGCGGCGATCCGACAAGCCCCCTCGCCACAGAGCCTCGCTCCTACAAGATTGGCGTCTGGCTTATTTTTTGCGCAAACGCATCAGCTCCGGCAATCCGATCTTGAGCAACCGCGCCGTGCGGCTCTTGGACAACGCCTCGATCCCCTCATGCTCGGTCAGGCGCGCCAGTTGCGCGGCCATGTTCATCACCAGCGCTTCGCGGGAGTAAACCCCGCCACCGAGCTGATAAACCGCCGCAATCAGCTCTCGCAGCTCCAGCGGCAGCCGCCAGCGGGTGCGCAGCGCCGAACCGTAGGCCGCGCCGAATTCGGCCAGGGCATCGCCGACTTCCTCCCATTCATCCAGCTCACCACCGGCCTGCTTCCATTCCTGCAAACAGCGCAGCAACGCCAGGTCGCCGAGGCGATGCAGCATGCCCGCGCAATAACAGCGCTCCTGATCCAGATCCAGCAAGCGCGCCAGCGTTCGCGCGTATTCAGCGGTGTGCAGGGACAATTCCCAATAGCGCTCGGCATAGTCCGCCAGTTGCGGATCACTGAGCCGGGCACTGCGTTTGAGGGCAAGGCCCAGAATCAGGTTCATGCTTTGCCCGGTCCCCAAGCGATGCAACGCCTGGGACAGGGTTTGCACGGCGGCGCCATGATGCTGGGCCGCGCTGTTGGCGGCGGCGATCAGCACGGCGGTGACTTGCGGATCCGTGCGGATCTCGTCTTCAAGCCGCACCAGATCGAGGCCATCGGGATTGAGGCTACGTTTGATCGCCACCTGCACATCGGTCATCAGCGGCGCACCGTCCGCCAGTTCACGCCGTCGTTCCAGATACACCGACAAAGTCATGCCCGGCGCCAATGACGGCACCTCGCAAGACACCTCTTCACCGGCGTTCAACAGCAAATCCTGCAGACGCTGGGTCAGGTTTTCCATGTCCAGGGGTTTGGTCAGGTACGCCGTGGGCGCCAGAGGCAAGGCTTCACGCACGCTGGCGCTGTCGTTGCGGCTGCTCATCAGAATGAACGGCAACGGTGGATTACGTTTGCGCTGACGAACGCTGCGCAACACATTCAGGCCATCGACGCCGGGCAACTCCCAGTCGACGATCACCAGGTCATAAGGATTTTCCGCCAACAGCTGCAGGGTTTCCTGGCCATCGGCACACAGGTCCAGCTGCGCGTCGCAGCGCACATTCAACAACACTTGCTTGAGCAGGTCACGGGACCAAGGGTCCGCCTCGGCAATCAGCACTCGCGGTACAGCGGGTAACACCACAGCAGTCATCTGCACACTCCAACGGCAATGCTTGCACCTTAGTCAATGCTGGCCATTCGATACAGCCCAATTGCCCCTGATGTGTTTCAAGGGGCATAAAAAAACCCGCCGAAGCGGGTTTTTTGTCGATCAGTTCACAAACGGATCAGAGCTCGGCGAAGCACTCTTCGATGATCGCCAGGCCTTTGTCCAGTTGCTCGTCCGACGCGGTCAGCGGTACCAGCACGCGCAGAACGTTGCCGTAGGTGCCGCACGACAGCAGAATCAGACCCTTGTCGCGAGCCTTGGCCACAACGGCTGCTACAGCAGTCGGATTCGGCTTGTGGCTGTCGCCGTTTTCGAACAGCTCGACGGCGATCATTGCGCCCAAGGCGCGGACTTCGCCGATCACCGGGTACTTGGCCTGGATAGCTTTCAGGCCAGTCACCAGACGCTCGCCAACCGCTTTGCAACGGTCCAGCAGGTGCTCTTCTTCAAACACTTCCATTACGGCCAGGGCCGCGGCGCAAGCGATCGGGCTACCGGCGTAAGTGCCGCCCAGGCCGCCCGGAGCGATGGCGTCCATGTATTCAGCCTTGCCGCACACACCGGCCAGCGGGAAGCCGCCAGCGATGGATTTGGCGAAGGTGGTCAGGTCGGCGGCAACGCCCATCTGTTCCATGGCGAAGAAAGTGCCGGTACGGCCAGCGCCGGTCTGCACTTCGTCGGCGATCAACAGAATGCCGTGCTGGTCGCACAGGGCGCGCAGACGCTTCATGAACTCTTTAGGCGCGACGTAGAAACCGCCTTCGCCCTGCACCGGCTCGATGATGATGGCAGCGATGTCACGCGGCTCGGCGTCGTTCTTGAAGATGCGTTCGATGCTGGCGATCGAATCGTCGATGCTCACACCGTGCAGCTCGTTCGGGTACAGCGCGCGGAAGATGCCGCCTGGCATCAGACCCATGCCGGCCGAGTAAGGCACGACTTTACCGGTCAGGCCCAGGGTCATCATGGTGCGACCGTGGTAAGCGCCGGTGAACGCGATCACGCCGGCACGGCCAGTGGCGGCGCGGGCGATCTTGATGGAGTTTTCCACGGCTTCGGAGCCGGTGGTCACCAGCAGGGTTTTCTTGGCGAAATCACCCGGCACCTTGGCGTTGATTTTTTCGCACACTTCCACGTACGGCTCGTAGGCCAGAACCTGGAAGCAGGTGTGGGTCAGCTTGTTCAGTTGCTCGGTAACGGCGGCGATGATTTTCGGGTGCACGTGACCGGTGTTCAGCACGGCGATACCGCCGGCGAAGTCGATGAACTCACGACCTTCAACGTCGGTCACGGTGGCGTTCTTCGCGGAATCGGCGAAGATCGGGTGAATCTGGCCAACACCACGCGGTACAGCAGCGGTGCGGCGGGCCATCAAATCAGCGTTAGTCTTGCTCATACATTCCTCATTCGCCGCTCATCGGTCGGCGTGGTTCAAGGATTAAGCGGCGGGGAAGCAACTACGGCAGCATGCGATGATCGACTGCCACAGCGTTCCCGGCCACAGAGAAAATTCCGTTTGAAGCGCGCAAAGGGACAGCGCTCTCGTGCCCTTTGCGCTTGAAGCAATGGACTCAGATACCCAGGCAGAGGTATTTGATTTCCAGGTAATCTTCGATGCCGTACTTGGAGCCTTCACGGCCCAGGCCCGACGCCTTGATGCCGCCGAACGGCGCGACTTCGTTGGAGATCAACCCGGTGTTGACGCCGACCATGCCGTATTCCAGGGCTTCAGCCACACGGAACACACGGCCCAGGTCACGCGCATAGAAGTACGAGGCCAGGCCGAACTCGGTGTCGTTGGACATCGCGATCACGTCGGCTTCGTCTTTGAAGCGGAACAGTGGCGCCAATGGACCGAAGGTTTCTTCCTTGGCCACGGCAGCGTTGTTCGGCACGTTGGTCAGAATGGTCGGCTCGAAGAAGTTGCCTTGCATGCTCTTGCCGCCCGCCAGCACGGTAGCGCCTTTGCCGACGGCGTCAGCAATGTGCTCTTGAACCTTGGCCACGGCTTTCTCGTCGATCAGCGGGCCAGTGGTGGTGCCGTCTTCCAGACCGTTGCCGATCTTGAGTTTGGCCACGGCCACTTTCAGCTTCTCGGCGAACGCGTCGTACACCGAATCCTGAATGTACAGACGGTTGGCGCAGACGCAGGTCTGGCCGTTGTTGCGGTACTTGGAAATGATCGCGCCTTCGACGGCCTTATCCAGGTCCGCGTCGTCGAACACGATGAACGGCGCGTTGCCGCCCAGTTCCAGCGAGACTTTCTTGATGTCCTTGGCGCACTCGGTCATCAGCTGACGACCGATTTCGGTCGAGCCGGTGAACGACAGTTTGCGCACGATCGGGTTGCCGGTCAGCTCGCTGCCAATGTCGCCAGCGCTGCCGGTCACCACACTGAACACGCCGTTCGGAATACCGGCACGCTGAGCCAGTTCAGCCAGGGCGAAAGCAGAAAACGGAGTTTGCGAAGCAGGCTTGAGCACCATGGTGCAACCGGCGGCCAGGGCCGGGCCGGCTTTACGGGTGATCATCGCGGCCGGGAAGTTCCACGGAGTAATCGCAGCGGTCACGCCGATCGGCTGCTTGATCACGATCAGGCGCTTGTCTGGCTGGTGACCCGGAATCACGTCACCGTAGACGCGCTTGGCCTCTTCAGCGAACCACTCGATAAAGGAAGCGGCGTAAACGATTTCGCCCTTAGCTTCGGCCAATGGCTTGCCTTGTTCCAGGGTCATCAGACGAGCCAGGTCGTCCTGGTTCTCGATGATCAGCTCGAACCAGCGACGCAGCTTGTTCGCGCGCTCCTTGGCGGTCAGTGCACGCCAGGCCGGCAGCGCTTTATCAGCGGCTTCGATTGCACGGCGGGTTTCGGCAGCGCCCATTTTCGGCACAGTGCCCAGAATTTCGCCCGTTGCCGGGTTGTTGACCTTGATCGTCTGACCGTTGTCCGCATCGACCCAAGCTCCATCGATAAAGGCTTGCTGGCGGAACAACTGGGTGTCTTTAAGCTGCATGTCGGCTTTCCTTAACAGCACCGCGGCCAGCGCGGAGCGAATTATGATTGTAGAAAGGCGCCTTATAGGCTGCCGTCAGGGAAATCATTCACCGGGCTGAAGCACATAAATAGCGCACTGATCGAACTCGTGCGGTTCAGCACCCAGACAAGAGCGTTTGAAATCTCAAACGAATCCTAGGATCAAAGGGGGTAAAGGACAATAGGCTGTTCGAAAAAAAGAACGAAAACGCCGCATTTGCCTATTTTTTCTGATCAACGTAGCAAACGCAGGTTACGCTTTGGAAAAACGCAGGCGATTCAGCGGCATGGACGCCCGCAGCGCATATGAGTATCATGGCGCCCGCATTGCACCAGTAGCTCAGCTGGATAGAGTACTGCCCTCCGAAGGCAGGGGTCGTGGGTTCGAATCCCGCCTGGTGCACCATATGTAGAAACGAGAAAGCCTCAGATCTTAGGGTCTGGGGCTTTTTTGTGGGCCAGCACTTTTAGTATTCGGGTCAGTGATCAGTGCTGGCTGATTCAAACAAGCGCCCAATGTCTCTAGCGGCATGCAGGACACGCTCAATCTGAACATCGCCCTCGAAAAGACTATAAAAGATCAAATATCGGCCGTGGGAAATCATTCGCAGCCCTCTGGCACAGTCATCTCGGGAAATACCTTGATTAGGCTGATCCAGCAGCCGAGCACAACACACTCGTAACTCACCAACAAAAGTCCGAGCTCGACCCGGGTTGTCACGGGCAATGTAGCGGGCGATTTGCTGCAGATCCTCTCGTGCCAGTGCGGAGAAAAGCAGTTGTCTCATGGGCGCTTCTGCTCTGCTTCGACCTCATCAATGAGCGCATCAAGCTCGGCAAAAACTGTATCGGCAGCAATGGCCGGACGTGGGTCATTGCGGCTGGTCGCAATAGCTACACGTATTTCTGCGGCTCGTAATCTATCCAGCAGTTGCTGATAAGCGGCGTGCGGCAAAAGGTAGGCAGCAGGACGATTGTGGTTGAGAACGGCAACTGGCTCTGAGCCTGCTTGCTCAATCACGGTACTCGGGCTGCGTTTCAGTTCGGTAATACTGACCGACCGACTCGCGAGTAATTGCTCCATGACGGCTCCAAAGGTACAAAAAATAGTACCTTATAGTGCTCGATTAGCTGAGTAACGGTCAACGTGCAACTGACCGGGGCCATCTGCCCCACAAAAAAACCGCCGAAGCGGTTTTTTCATTCTGTCGTCCAGTCAAACTCGTCGTATTCATCATCGTCTTCTTCGTCCTCGATCAACTCATCATCAAGAACGTCTTCCTCAAGACCCTCTTCTGCCTGCTTCGCCAGAAGAAACTCCTTACGACTCTCAGTCACCGCTCGCCGCAGTTCCTCACCCTTTACCGGGCAGTTGAGCATTTGGGCGATGCGGTCGATTTTTTGGGCCACGGCATCCTCCAACGCATCGGCTATAGGCTGATAGTGCGCGCTTTCGGGTGTTGTTGCCAAATTGTCGACCGCTGTTCAGCTCATTTTTTCTGCATTTCCTTGAGTTTGGCCGCCAGGTTTTCCTTGGGAAAGCGCTTGTGTAATGTCGTCATCAGCGCTTCGGCGGCTTGGGTCTGACCGGCGTCTTGCAGGCGCATCACTTCACGTAATTGATCATCCAGTGACTTGGCCGGCGCGGCGGCGCGTTTGCTGAGTTTGGCTTCGTCGGCCATTTCGCTGTTGATCGACTCTCGTTGCATCGGTGCAGAAAACTCCGCCATTGGCGCAGCCGGTGCGGGAGCGGACATGGCGCCGGTCGGTTCATCCAGGGAGCGGGCAGCGGCTTCCGGTTTAGCAGCCGGGGCGGAGGCTTTGGGCGCAGGCGCGAAGTCGTAATTCGGCAATTGCTCGGGCGTGCGTTGCACCAATGCCAGCATCAGCGCGACGCCGACCAGGCTTGCGAATGCGACTTGCCAACGGGGTTGTTGGCAGGCACGGAGCCAGCGTTGCCACAGGTTTGGCTTCGGCTTGGGGGCTTCGCGGTGGGCGGTGGCGAGGATGAAGGCGTCGAGATGCGCCGGTGGTTCGCCGCTGCTGTGATCGCGAAAATGCTTGAGCATTTCATCGTCGGGCGATGACGGTGTTTGTTTGGCGTCAGTCATGTCAGTACCTCCTCGGCCAGCAGCCGACGCAGTTTTTGCTGGGCGTAGCGCAAGCGGCTTTTCACGGTTTCCAGCGGTGTTTCGGTGAGGGTAGCGATCTGTGGCAGGTCGAGGTCGCCGTGGGCGCGCAGCAGGAACACTTCGCGCTGGTCGGCGGGCAGGGTTTGCAGGGCGGCTTCGAGGCGTTGACCGTCGCGGCTCAGGCTCAGCAGTTGTTCAGGGTCGGCTGAGTCGTCGATCAGGGCGTGGGCCTGTTCGTCGTAGCTGTCGTGCAAGGGGTTGTGAATGCCATGTTTGCGCCAGTGATCGATCAGTCGGTTGCGGGCAATCTGGTAGAGCCAGGTACGAAAGTTCGCCCGGCCTTGTGGCTGACTGGTGCTGCGGATCAGGCTCAGCCAGGTTTCCTGGTACACCTCTTCAGCCAGTTCGGGTTTGCCGCTGAGGCCGAGGAGGAATCGATACAGGCCCTGGCGGTGGCGGGCGTACAAAACTTCGAACGCAGCCCCGTCGCCCGAGCGATAACGCGCCAGCAGCGATTCGTCGCTGCTGGCGGTTGAGCTGATTGCTGGATCGGACATGTCAGCTTTCACTCTATCCGGTTGTCGTTGGGCGGTTGATTCGAGGCGGTGGAGGCCCGCAGGCTCTGCGCCAATTCCACCAATTGCACGAACTCACCGCGCAGGCCAAACGGGTCATCACCCCGTGCGCCACGGGCCAGGGCTTCGGTGTCTTTCAGGCTGAAATTACCGGTGTAACGCCCATCCTTGAGCTGCTGGGAAAACGCGGCGACGGCGGCGGCAAAGCGTAGGTCATCGCTGGCGGCCGAGAGTTTGCCGGCCTCCCCCTTCACTATTGGCCGCTCGATCAAGCGACTGTTCCCACCTTCCGGCAACTGATAACGCACCCGCAGCATCGCCAATTCTCCGGTTTTTGCGGAAACTTCTGCCCCGGAATTGCCGTAGCGCAACGGTTCCAGCCAGCCCTTCTCGCCCTTGGGCACAATTTCGTACAGCGCCGTCACCGTATGCCCTGCGCCGATTTCTCCGGCGTCGACTTTGTCATTGCTGAAATCCTCACGCTTCAAGGCGCGATTCTCATAACCCAATAGCCGATATTCGCTGACCTGAGCAGGGTTGAACTCCACCTGCAGCTTCACGTTTTTCGCCACAACTGCGAGGGTCGAGCCAAGTTGATCCACCAGCACTTTGCGCGCTTCGCGCAGGTTGTCGATGTAGGCGTAGTTACCGTCGCCGGCGTCGGCCAGTTGTTCCATCAGGTGTTCATTGTAGTTATCCACACCAAAACCCAGGGTGGTCAGGGACACGCCGGTCTTGCGTTTATCCACAGCCATTTGCTTGAGGCTGTCAAAGTCGCTGATGCCGACGTTGAAGTCACCGTCGGTGGCCAGCAGGATGCGGTTGATGCCTTTGGGGATAAACGCCTGTTGCGCCATTTGATAAGCCAGTTCGATACCCGACGCACCGGCGGTCGAGCCGCCCGCCGTCAATTGATCGATGGCGGTACGAATTTTCGCTTTTTCCCGTCCGGAAGTCGGCTCCAGCACCACGCGGGATTCTCCGGCGTACACCACCAGCGAAACCCGGTCCTGCTCGCGCAGTTGATCGACCAGCAATTTCAGGGTGCTTTTAACCAGGGGCAAGCCTTCGCGACGGTCCATGGAGCCGGACACGTCCACCAGAAACACCAGGTTCGCCGGGGCCAGTTCCGCCACCGCGCGATCAGACGCCTTGATGCCGATGCGCAGCAGTCGGGTATGCGGGTTCCAGGGCGACGGCGCCAGCTCGGTGGTCACGCCGAATGGCGAGCCGTCGGTGGGCAAGGCGTAATCGTAGGGGAAGTAATTGACCATCTCTTCCAGCCGCACCGCCCCTTCCGGAGGCAAACGCCCCTGATTGAGCAAGCGCCGGACATTGGCGTACGCGCCGGTATCGACGTCGGCGCTGAAAGTCGAGACCGGCGCTTCGGCTACGCTGTGAATCGGGTTATCGGCCAGCGCCTGATATTGCTCGCGCTGCTCATCCCGATAGCCCTGTGGATAAGTTTCACCGGCTGGCACTGGCGCGAAAGCGACCAACGGGCCAGGTCGTGCGCTGCGCTTGGCCATCGCGGTGTCTGCCATGACCGCCTCGCGCACCAATGCTTCAGTTTTCGGCGCATTTTGAGCCGGGGGCGCAACCGCTGCCGGGTTGCCCGTCTCAGAGGCTGGTGTGGATGAACCGCCGCAACCGGCAACGGCCAGCAGTAACCCGGCGGCGAAACCCTGGGCGGCCGGGCGGAGGACATGCAGAGGAAGTGACATGGGGGCTGACCTCAGGAGGAAATTGACTCATTCATCCTCTGAGACGGACAGCCCGCCGGGTTCGGGTTAAGCCGACGTAAAAAATCTTCAGCGGTGATAACGCCGCACCACGCTGCTGTTTTTCAACACATGGCCTTTGATCTGCTCCAGCAGCTGCGCGCGGGTCAGGCCGGCGGGCAAGGCTTCTGGCGCCAAGTCCAGGGCGTAGATCTGGATGACGTAGTGATGGATGCTGTCACCAATGGGCGGGCACGGGCCAACATAGTTAGTGGTGCCTTTGATGTTGGTGCCACCCACACCTTCAAGGGTAGCTTTGGCGCCGACGCCGGCCGGGATCTGCCGCGTCGTGGCCTTGATGCCGTAACGAATCCAGTGATCGACGCCCAGGCCTTTCTGGCCGTCCGGGTCGTGCATGACGATGGCATAGCTGAGGGTGCCTGGGGGGCCGGCGTTCCAGCTCAGGGCCGGAGACTGATTCTTGCCGCCGCAACCGCTGGCATCGCTGGCTTCCGCCGACGTGAACAGCCGATTGTCCGAAACACCGGGGATGCTGAGGGTGAAACGCTCCTGGGCCTGCGCCGGCAACTGCACGCAAAGGGCGACTGCAACGGCCGCCAGCCAAGGGTTCAAAGAGGTCAATCGGGTCATACCGGAGCACCTTGTGCGGGGTGGGGCCGTCGTCGGCACGCAAACTATAGCCGGACCGTTCGTGCGGTGGCAGTGGGAATTGGCTGAACCTGGGAATAAGCGCCAAACTCCTAAGTGAAACACCTGCCCGGAGATCGATCATGGCACTGCACCGCGTCGCCCGTTTCGCCGATGTGCCCCTCGACCGTGGCCTTGAGGTCCGGATCGACAAGATGAAAATCGTCTTGCTGCGGGTCGGCGATCAATTGCGCGCCTATCAGGGCAGATGCCCCCACGCCGGGGCTCCCTTGGCCAAAGGTGCGCTGTGTGAGGGCCGACTGATCTGCCCGTGGCACAAGGCGGCTTACCGGCTCGAAGACGGCGCGTTGTGCGAGCCGCCGTCCCTGGACAGTCTGCGACGCTATCCGCTGGAGTTGCGCGACGATGAGGTCTGGGTCGACGACCAGCCGATGCCCAGCCCCAGCACCCCGCCAGCGGACGATAAGCGGACCTTTGCGATCATCGGCGCCGGTGCAGCGGGGACGGCCTGCGCGGCGGCGCTGCGGGAGAAAGGTTTCGGTGGTCGGGTGTTGCTGATTGACCGTGAGCCCGAAGCCGGATACGACCGTACGGCATTGAGCAAATTCGTGATTGCCGGGGAAATGCCACCGGACGAAGTTCCGCCGCTGCGCGATGAGGACTTTTATCGTGAACAGCGCATTGAACGGATAAACAGCGATGTGATGGGCCTGGATGCACCGAACCGGACCCTGCGCCTGGCCGATGGCCAATCGTTGAGCTATGACGCCGCGGTGATTGCCACCGGTGGCATACCAAAATCCCTGTCGCTGCCAGGCGCCGATCTGCCGCAGGTGTTCGTGTTGCGCTCGAAGGCGCAGGCGCAGCAGATTCTGACCACCGCAAAACCGGGTCAAAGGGCAGTGATTGTCGGCGGCAGCTTCATTGGTCTGGAATCCGCTTCATCCCTGCGTCAGTACGGCCTGGATGTTACCGTCCTGACCCGCCATGCCATCCCTTTCGAGGCGCAATTCGGCGAGGCCGTCGGCAAAGCGATTCGTGCCCTGCACGAGGCCAACGGTGTGGTGTTTCATACCGATGGCGAAGCGGCGAAGATCGAAGGCACAGGCAAAGTCGAAGCGGTGCTGCTGGACAACGGCCAGCGCTTGCCGGCGGATCTGGTGCTGGTCGGCATTGGCGTCACCCCGGCGACCACCCCGTTTACCGATCTGCCGAAGGAAAAAGATCAGTCATTGAAGGTCGACGGCGGCATGCGCGTGACCGACGGGCTCTGGGCCGTCGGCGATATCGCGACCTTCCCGCTCAATGGCCAGCCCCAACGGATCGAACACTGGCGCCTGGCCCAGCAACAGGCGCGGATTGCAGCGGCGAATATGCTCGGCGGTGACGAACGCTACCTCGACGTGCCGTATTTCTGGACCTGGCACTTCGGCAAAAACTACGACTACCTCGGACACGCCGAGGCCTGGGACGAGGTTGAATTCAAAGGCGACCCAGAGCATCCACCGTTTATTGGCCTGTTCGCCAAAAACGGCGTGGTAGCGGCGGCCGTTGCCTGCGATCAGGAACGGGCCATGGCGATGCTCGCCGAACGGATGAAACAACCGCTGTCGATGGACGAGGCGTGGCGCCTGGTTCGGGATTTTGCCTGACGCATCTCTCAGCGCTGCGCATCCACCGTAGGAGCAGCCTTCGGCAGCTCCTACAAAGAGCGGGCCATGCGATGCTCGCCGAACTGTCAGGCTCAGATGTGGTTCATCGGCTCGCGGTTGTCATCATCTTCGGCCGGCAGGCGGATCACCAGCGGATGCTCCAATGGCGCCAAAGGCGGCGGCAGTTGGGACGGGGCGACCGGGGTGAAGTGCGTAACGACGTGACTGACATCGCCTTCCTGATCGTTATGAATGGTCATCGAGCCCGGTGCGCGCAGTTTCGCCAGCCGGTCGCCGGTCAGCTTGAAGCTTTTGCTCAGCCCCTGATCGTCCACCACCGGTGCCGGCAAACGGCGCTGGGCGAAGCTCTTGCTTTTGCGCTGTTGATAACGCGCCCAGCCAATCAGGATCACCGCGTTGAACAGCGCCACCCACAGGTAAATCTGCAACGTGCCGAGGGCGTCGAAAAGCGATGCATCGATGTGCGTGCCGTTATGGGGATCGATCAGCGGCCACAATCCCTGCGCCAGTAAATACAGCAGCCCGATCCAGGCCAGCACGGTGAAGAAAACGTCGATCACGACCAGAAAGGGCCGCTGCCGGGTTCTGATGATTTTCATTTGATGACCTCCTCTTCATCATCATCCAGCGGCTTGATGCCCCGGTCTGGACTGACCCAGCGCGCGCGCTTCTGATGTTGGCCGAACAGCACTTTGGGAAAACTGACCAAGGTGGTGAGCAGGCTGATGAACCAGAACACCAACGGATACCAGACCACCCAGAACATGGTCCTGCCGAGCCCTTTTTCGTAACGGCGATCGATCACGATGCTGACCGCGAATTGCACCAGGCAAACCACCGCCAATAGCAGCCCGGTAAAGGCCGGTGGCATCAGGTGATGGACGGCAATGGCTGGCGGCATTTCGACGAAGTTGCCGATAGCCCAGAAGATCACCGACAACAGGAAGGTGAAGGCCCAACCGGTGGACAGGCAGTATTCGAACAGCAGCGGCCAGAGGTAACGATGGCGGTATTGCCAGATGCCCCGGATGTTCTTGAACAACACCTCGGCGCCGCCCTGGGCCCAGCGCAAGCGCTGTTTCCACAGGCCGCCGAGGGTTTCCGGCATGAGGATCCAGCACAACGCACGGGGCTCGTAGAAAATGCTCCAGTGATCCAGTTGCAGCTTCCAACTGATGTCGATGTCTTCGGTGATCATGTCCGGGCTCCAGTAACCGACCCGGTTCAGGGCCGTACGACGGAAGGCGACGATCACCCCGGAGACGGTAAAGATCCGCCCGAACACCCGCTGGGTACGCTTGATCAGGCCTATGATCGAGGAGAACTCGCCGACCTGTACCCGGCCGATCAGGGTCGAACGGGTGCGGATTCGCGGGTTGCCGGTCACGGCGCCCAGTCGCGCGTTGTCGAGC
Source organism: Pseudomonas sp. B21-019 (assembly GCF_024749225.1). Taxonomy (NCBI): domain Bacteria; kingdom Pseudomonadati; phylum Pseudomonadota; class Gammaproteobacteria; order Pseudomonadales; family Pseudomonadaceae; genus Pseudomonas; species Pseudomonas sp. B21-019. Next base: position 200,148 of record NZ_CP087193.1, on the reverse strand, counting down.
ATCGGCGCCACCAGATAGGCCGCGGTGTTCGGCGCCAGCAGCGCGTCACCGTCGATGCACACCAGGTACTCGCTGCGCGCCGCGATGGCGCCCATGCGCAGGGCCACGGCCTTGCCCTGGTTCTCCGCCAGGTGCAGCACCCGCAAACGCGGATCCTGCGCCGCCAGTGCGTCGAGCACCGCGGCGGTGTTGTCCTTGGAGCCGTCGTTGATCGCGATCACTTCGATGTTCGGGTAATGCTGGGCCAGCGCCGCGTGGATGGTATCGGCGGCGTTGTCGCCTTCGTTGTAGCAAGGGATCAGGATCGAGATCAGCGGTTCGCCGGCCAATGGTGGCGGCAAGGTGTCGTCCTGCCACGGCCAGTGCCGCTCCCAGTGCAACCAGAAATACAGGCCGCCGGCGATCCACAGCCCCGACATGAACAGTGGGTAGAAGAACACGAAGTCCATCAGGAATTGCCCGGTGACCAGAAAGATCAGCCCGAGGGGAACCCCCAGGACGATCGCCAGAACCAATAGGGCCAGAAGTCTGTCCAGCATGTTATGGATTCCACTTGTTGGAGAGCGCCGGCCGCACGGCTTTCAGGTCCGGCTGGTTCTCGAGGAAGTTGTCTGGGTAGTAGCCGAAACTGGTGGCGCCCTGACGCTTGAGGCGGCCCATCCAGTCGGCCAGCTGCCCGCCGTCGATGTCGGCGTGTTTATTTTTCGTCCAGTCGCGGGCCTGCAATTCGAACACCGTGCGGTCGAGGGCGCCGGGGCGCGATTTGACCGTCGCCACCAGTGCTTCAAGCCAGGGGCCGGATTGCTGATGGCTCTGTTTTTCCATCAGTGGCATGGCCATCGGTGCCGTCCAGTTGTAGGCGCCCAGGAAGTCGTCGAGATTCTGCGCGAACCAGGCTTCGCTCTCGGGGTTGAGCATCGGCTCGGCGAAAATATTGCGCGCCGTTTTCACTTGCGGGCCGCGAATGGCGCGAACCTTGGCGGTCAGCTCATGGGTGAAATCGATCAGGTAGCGGCTCTTGAAACGCGTCCAGCGTTGCAGGGTGGCCGGATCCTCGCGCAGGGCGGCAATCGAACCGGGCAGACCGTTGGCGGCATAGATTTTCAGGGCTTCGGGGCCGGCGTCTTCGAAGTCCGACAGCACCGCGTCATCGTGATAGAGGATGCCGTCGACCGAGGTCAGGCGTGCCATGTCTTCGTAGATTTCACCAATGACGCGCCGCACGTTCGGATCGAACGGTGACAAGCGCTTGTACTGGTCCGGATCGATCGACGTAGTGCCGGTTTTCGGGTCCCAGCGAGTGACTCGCGGCAGCTTCGAATCCAGGGCAAAACTCAGCACCGGCATCCACGCGAAAACTTTGACGTGAGCCCGGGTGCGCAGCTGCCAGGCCACACGGTCAAAGATATCGGCACGCATCGGCAGGTGGCGGTTGGGGAAGTACAGCGAATGCACCAGGCCATCGCCCGCGGGGTCGGCGAAGGCTTGCAGGAACACCGTGTTGGCGCCCATGTCGGCCATGCGCTGGATCAGCTTGCCGAGGTTGATTTCCTGTTGGGCCGGGTCCGGGTCGTAGACGTTGTCCAGGTCCACATGCACCACGCGCATCGGCGATTCGGCCTGCACCGCGACGACGCTGTTGGCGAAGTGTTCGCCATCCGGGTCCGAGGCCACCAGAAAGCGCGGGCTGCTCATCAGGTTGTCGAGGGCATCGAGGCCGTCGTCCAGGGTCAGGGCCATCTGATAACCCTGGTCGTTGATCACTTGCAGCGAGGTGCCATCCGCCACGCCGTACGGCCAGACCCAGACTCGCGGTTTGTAGCCAGTGACCTTGCGGATCTTCTCCGAGATGGCCGCTACGTCGGCGCGCATCCGGGCCTGGAATTGGGCTTCGGTTTCATAGCGACCGGTGGCGGCGTCATAGCGCCGGGTCGCGGCTGCCGGTTGCAGGTTGCCTTGCGGGTTGGCCAACACGCCTTTGTGGCTGGCGTCGGTGTGGGCGGCGATTTCCACCAGGCCGGACCGGGAAATCTCGCGGATCTGCTCCCAGGTCAGGAAATCCGAACGCTTGCGCGGTGTGCCGGCGAAGTCGACTGGCTGGTTCGGCGGCGTGTCGATCCACACCCCGACCGGCGCCAGCAAGGCGTGCCAGTTATAGGCACGCAGCACCGGCAACACGCGGGTGTAGAAGCTCGAATAACCGTCGTCGAAACTCAGCAGGATCGCCCGTGGCGGCAATTCAGGGCCGCCATTGCGAGCGGCGATGATCTGGTCAACGGTGACCGGTTGGTAGTTGTTCTCCCGCAACCATGCCAGTTGCTCGATCAGGCGCTCGGTGCGCACGGCCACCACCGCCTGATCGGGGTCGCGGTCTTCGACATCGTGGTACGCGATCCCCAATACATGGTTTTTCGGCCACGGCTTTTCATTGGCCGACACCGGGCGTTCGGACGGCGGTGCGAAGGCTGGGGCTTGCTGGGCACAGGCGCTGATCAACAGCACTCCCAGCAGGAGGATGAAACGCGAAATAAAAGGCATCTTCAAACTCTTCTAGAAGCGGTAAGTAAGGTCGACGAGCAGGCGCAGATCGGTTTCCCGGTCACCGTCAAATGGCCGGTTGATCACGCTCAGCAGGCCGCCCACCTCGAACACGTCGTTCCAGCTGTAGCGCTGGCCGTAACCCAGCAGGGCGATACCGCCGGTGCCGTGATCGCGCTGGCTGTAGGTGCCCGCACCGGCCTGGAACTGCTGGCTCCAGGAGGTTTCGTAGCGGTGGTAGAGCACGTGATTGACGTTCACCGTCGGCAGCACGCTGAAGTCGGCTTTGGGGTTGAAGTACGGCACGTCGTCGGACTTGGAGTTATGGCTGCTGCCGACTTCCAGACCGAGGTCGACTTGCAACCCCGGCGCACGGTAAAGGCCCTCGCGACCGGTGAGCACGGCTTCGACACGGTTGTTGCCGTCGCTGAAGTGCGAGGGGCTGACCGCCAGTCTCCACTCACGGCTTTCATTGGCGCGCCAGCGGATAAAACCGCTGCCGCCGTTGGCCGTGATGTCGCTGTTCAATGCTCGCAACGGCGTTTGTGCCGACAGGTATTCGAGGCTGCCGCCGTACTGCCAGTGATCGTCGATGTCTCGGGCAATCGCCAGGCGCGCGCCCTGTTTATCGCCAAAGCCGTAGGAATGGTTGGAGACTTCCGCTTCCAGGGACATGTCGCGGGTCCGACGTTCGAGCCCGACGCGCTGGAAGCGATGGTGGCCGGTGCCTTCCTGGAAATCGCCGGTGGCGTAGCCGGCACCGGCGAACAGGCGCCAGTCTTCATCGATGGGCGGGCTGTACAGCGTGGTTTCGATGCCGAAATCGCGGCTGCCGTTGACCGCCCCGACATCGCCGTTGCCGCCGCCATAACTCTTGCCGCCGTAGGCCTGCACTCGCAGCTCGGCCATGTCATGGACCGCACGCTGACGCTGCAAACGCTGCACCTGACGGTTGTCCGGAAAACGTGCGACCACATCGTCGGTCAGCGCATCCATCTGCCGCCATTCCTGCAGATCCATGGCAGTGTGGCCCTGAGCGACTTCCAGCCCGATATCCCGCGGGGCCATGCTCTCGGTTTCCTTGAGCTGATTCTCGGCGCGTCGTGGCCAGTCCCGGGCCAGGTACAGATCGGCCTGGGCCAGGCGCAGGCCGATGTTGCCCGGCGCCTGATCCACCAACGTCTGTAAACGCTGCTCGCCCGACGGCAGATCGGCGCCGTAGGTGCCGGCCTGGGCGGCGAGTTGCTGCGCGTCCATCCATTCATCGTTGGGGTTGCCCACCGGCAAGCCCTTGAGCTCGATTCGCGGTTTCTGGGTCTTGGCCACGTCTTCGGCGACCTTGCGCGCGTCATCGGCCTTGTCGCTTTCGAGCAGGGCGTAATAGAGCGCGGTGCTGTCTTCCAGGCGGTCGCCGACATCGGCATCCGGCGCTACCAGCACCTGGCGATACAAATCGGTGGCGATTTCCGGCTGACGCTGATCCAGATAGGACGACGCCACCCAACGCAGGGCATAGGTCGGAATCTTCACGCCTTCGGCGAGCAGCTTCTGGTATTCGGTGATCACATCAGCGGTGCGCGCTCGGGCCTTGAGGGCGCCCATGCGGTCGATTCGCCAGCGGATGACGTCATCGTGGGCCGCAGGGTCCGGCGCCCAGGTCGCCAGTAACTGGTCATAATCGGCCAGGGCCCGATCGGCGATCACATAACGTTCTTTTTCGCTGCGGGTGGCGAGTTCGGCCAGGCGCACGCGTTCGGCGGCCAGGTCACCTTCGAGACGGCGTTGCGTGACCGGATCAATCAACCCCGGCCGCTGACGCGCCAGGCGCAAGGCCGGCTCCGGCAAACGAGCGCGTTGCAGGGCAATCACGTATTCCCGAGCGACTTCGGGTTTGCTGCCGGCGCGGGTGAAGGCCTGGTCGTATTCAAACAACGCATCGTAAGTGGCACCGGCGCGAGTCAAGGCGTAGGCCAAAGCCAGACGGCGGCCAGGATCATCCGGTTTCGCCGCCACCAGCGCCCTGGCGCGGGCAACCGCCTCGTCAGGTTTACCGGCGTCGGCCTGGGTCATCGCCAGGCCCAGCTGCAGGTCGGTATTTTGCGGTTCAAGGGCCAGGGCCTTGTTGTACACCTGGGTCGCCGAGTCCCAACGCTTGAGGTTGCGATAGGCCCGCGCGGTGGCAGTCAGGGCCTGGACCGGCAACGCCCGATCACGTCCCTGGGTTTCATAGACCTGTACCACTTCGGCATCCAGACCGGCCCAACTGGCGATCTGCAAGTGATCGCTGATCTGGCCAGTGGAGGCCTGGCTTACCGGCACCTGGCGCAACACCGTCAGCGCAGGCGTGTAGTTGCCGGCCCGCGCATCGCGAACCATTTGATCGTAAGGGGTATCGGCGAGCGCCAGCACCGGCCACAACAATTGGCCGCACAGCGCAACGCGAAACAAGGGGCGCAGCCCACGGTGAATAAAGGGACCAGCAATACGCGGCATTCGTCAGCATCCTTACATGGCCAGCCGGGTCGCAATGCCCCTTGCCCACTTGTGACGGAAAGCCGGATCGAAAGACCCGGCCAAGCTTTATCGAAACAGTCTTGCATGCAAGCGTAGTCAATAATTCAAGACACAATATTTCTTCAGATTCGTGAGAGTGCGAAACCTGTAGCGAGGGGGCTTGTCGGAACGCCGCACCGCACCGTTTCAATGCGTAGCACTCACAAAATCTTTGGTGCATCAGAGTTTTTGGGGCTGCTTCGCGGCCCAACGGGGGCAAGCCCCCTCGCCACAGGAACCCCAGACAGCAAAACGCCCGGCGTCTGCGTGTTGCAGAGGCCGGGCGTTGCGCTGAAGCCTGCGGTTTTACTGGATGGTGACGTCGCCAGTGCCGCCGAGCTTACTCATCACAAAACCGACAAACTCTTCGAGGGTCATTTTCTGGCCGTTGAAGTCCACCTGATTGTTGGCGTAATGCAACTTGGTGACGACGTTATTACCGTCCAGTTTTGCCAGTTGCGTACCGACCGCCATGCTGCTGAACATGTCGGCGGTTGCGCTCGCCTGATCGGCGATGAGTTTGGCATCGGTCTGGCCGTCGATTTGCGACTGCACGGTGAGCAAATCAATGAGCATTGGCTTGGACACCAGTACGTTGAGTTCCAGCAACGCGATCAACTGCTTGACCAATTGGTCCGGCGGCAGGTCCATGGATTGCGGTTTGGTCAGGTCCAGCACCAGGTTGGCGCGGCTTTCGCCGTTGCTAGTGTTGAACGACAGGTTTTCCAGGGCCACCTGGGGACCTGCGGCCAGCAGTTTCTCCAGACCGGTCTTGACCTGTGCCTCTTCGGCCGGGGTCAGGTTCAGCTGCGGCGCCGGCAGACCGGCGGCAGTGGCTTCGGCGGCGGCCCGCTCGTACGGTTGCAGTTTGGTCTGGTAGATCTGCATCAGCGACATCGTCGACGGGATGTCGAGGTTTTTCAGGCTCATGGCCATCTGCGCAGAGCCGATAACCTTGCCGTTCAAGGACACTTCACCGACCTTGTAATCGGCACGCCCCGAAGCGTTGGTGCCTGATTCCCCGGTCTGATTCTTCATTTCAAAGTTCTTGAAACCGAGTACCGATTGCTTGGGGCCAAAGGTGGTTTTGCTGTTTGTCAGCTCGAGGGTGTTGTCACCGACGTAATAGCCGTAGGTGCTTTTGTTCAGATTACTGGCCAGGGTCAAGCCGTTGAGCTCGACCTGCACCGGGGTCTGGTCTTCAGCCACAGTGGTCAGCTTCAGGCTGTCCATGTACCCGTCGGCCTTGACCTTTTGCGCCTGGGCGCTGGCGGCCACGTCGAGTTTCAACCCGGAGAACGTCAGGTTGGACTTGTCGTCCAGTGCAGCTTCCAGCGGCAGGAATTCGAGCGAGCCCTTGGTGGAGTTGTCGTAGCCGATGTTGACCACACCCTTGACCGGGGATTTGTCCTTGGCAGCGGCGAACCACTTTTCGGTCAGCGGGGTTTTTTCCAGTTCGTAGTGACTGGTGGCCAGGACTGGCAACCACTTGAACGATACCAGGCGCGAGAACGGCAGCGGGCCGTGTTCGATGCGGTCGACGAACAGCATCTCCATCGGCGCTTCACCAAACATCTCGCCCTCGCCCTTGAGGCGGTAGTGCGCGGTGCTGCTGAACACATGACGCTCCAGCGACACCAGCTCCAGCGACGCCGTGCCGTTGGAGCCTGCCAGCGCGGCTTGCAGTTCTTTGTTGGCGTCGGCGATCGAGCTGTTCAGCACCCCATCGAGTTTGCTGCCGGTGTACCAGGCGCCGCCCGCGCTGATTGCACCAATGGCCACGACAATTCCTAGAAGCACGCCTGCTGATTTATTCATGAAGTACCCGATCAATGTCCATTGTTGAAAGTCTGGTCGTCTTCCCTGAACCCATAACGGGTCGCGGTCACGACTGCGCTGAAAGTGGCGAGGAGATTAGCATTTGCGCCGCAGGGCGGCCCAATGATTAAAGGTGAAAGAGTGTCCATGGGCTGCGGCTGCCTGTGGACAACTGGCAGGGGAGAGTTTCGGCGATCGTTCAATCGCCTTCGCGAGCAGCCCTGCCAATACAACCTTACGAATACTGAACCTCGATCTCATCAAGCTGATGATCAAAACTTTTTAGCCGCGCGGTCCACGTATACACCAGCACTTCAAAATCCCGATTGATCACCGCCCCGCCAGTCACCTCCGCGCGTGGGTCACAGAAATCCAGTTGATAACGTTCGCGGGCCATGGCGTTGGCGACATCGGAGAGTTCTCGGGCATTGTTGAGCCAGTGCCAGCCCTCGTCGGCCACTTGCTTGTCCAGCGCCTGGCATTGCTTCTTCAAGGTTTCGAGGCTTTTTTCCAGTGGCGTGCCGGTAAGTTCGCCCATGACTTCCTGAAACGTGCGCCCCGGTTGCCAGTAACTGCCCCAGAAATATCGGTCGAACACCGTTTCTACCCGACGCAACGCCACCTTGGTGTCCCAGATCAGTACCAGGGTTTTGCCTTGTTCGAGTTGTCGTTTCTTGATGCGCTGGTTCTGGAGGGAAGCCCAGGCGACCACCACGATGGCCATCACGGCGATCAGTGCCGCCGCGCTGTCGAGGAAGATCAGCGCCTTGTCGATCTGGTGGGCCAGCATGACGCCATAGAAATAGGTGGCCGACAGCAAAACCAATGCCGCAATGGCGCACCAGAAGCCGGGAGCGTAAGGGTTTTTCATTATTAGATCCCCATGACCAACGCAAGCCTTGATCGACGGGTTCGCCGCGCGACCCCATCAAATCAAAGCATAGCAACGGCCTCAGGGTTTGCCGGGTTGTGAGCCTTGCGTTCGTCCGCTTTCCCAGCCGCCGCCCAAGGCGAGGAACAAATCGATTTGGCTCATGGCGACCTGGGTGTTGGCCGAGGCCAGTTGCGCCCGTGCATCGGTGTAGGTGCGGGTGGCTTGCAAGTCCGCCAGGAACGACGCGCGACCGGCCTGGAAGAAGCGGTGGGTCTGGTCTGCCGCCAATTGCGCCGACTGTTCGGCGTCCGCCAACGCATCGCGACGCTGAAGTTGCGCGGAATATTGCGCCAGGCCGGTCTGAGTCTCGCGGATGGCGTTGAGCACCACGCCATCGAAATGCGCCAGCGCGCCTTGGGTTGCGAACTCGGCCTCACGGATGCGCGCGCGGGAGCCGTTGGACGGTACGGTCCAGGTCAGCAACGGACCAAACCCCCAGCGATTGGTCGACGGTTTGCCGAGGTTTTCCAGAATCCCGACCGTACCAACGGTCGCACCGATGCTGATGTCCGGGTACAACTCACCGGTGGCAATGCCGATGCCGGCGGTTGCCGCCGCCAACTTGCGCTCGGCCTGGCGCACGTCTGGCCGGCGTTTGAGCAGCGCGGCGCCGTCACCCACCGGCAATAATTGGGTAACTTTCGGCAGCTCGGCGCAGTCGCTGGTGCCCGCCGGCAGTTGCTCGACCGGTTTGGCCAGCAGCATCGACAAGCGGAACAACCCGGCCTGACGTGCGGCTTCATAACGCGGCAATTCGGCGCGCAAGGATTTGAATTGGGTTTGCGAACGGGTGACCTGGGTTTCATCGCCGCGCCCGGCATCGCGCAAGCGCTGAGTCAGGGTGGTGCTCTGGGCTTGCAGGTCGAGGGAATGCTGCGCGATCTCCCGCTCTTCGTTGGCCGCACAAACCTGGGTGTAAGCCCGCACCACATCGGCCACCAGGGTGATGCGCGCGGTGTCCGCTGCCGCCTGAGTCGCATCGGCATTGGCCTTGGCCGCTTCGATGCCGCGCTGCAAGGTGCCGAACAAGTCGAACTGATACGAGGTCGTGATGCCGATATCGCCGACGTTGGCCACGGGCACTTTTTCCGGTATCAAGAACGCTTCGCCGGACTCCTGCAAACGCTGGGCGCCGACCTTCACACCGCCGCTCCAACCGCCCGCCGCCTGCGCTTCGTCGACCTGAGCGCGAGCCCGCGAAAGATTCGCCGCCGCCACCCGCAAATCGGTGTTGGAGGCCATGGCCTGCTGCACCAATTGGTCCAGACGCGGATCCTGATACAACTGCCACCAATCGGCGGGCACCGGTGCCGAAACGACATGCTTGCCGTTCACCGCCAGATCGCCCTGAAAGTCTTCACGGTGCACGGCGGCCTCGTCCGGCAAGTGATAATCCGGCCCCACCACCTGACAGGCCGACAGCAACAAGCCCAATCCGGCAACCGCCAAACCCGAGGCCCTGCTCATTTCGCCGGCCCCCCGGTTTGATCGTCGATGATCGACACGGTGGCCGTACGCCCGGCAATCATGCGGAAATCTTCCGGCACCTCATCGAAAGCGATTCGCACCGGAATCCGCTGGGCCAGCCGCACCCAACTGAACGCCGGGTTGACGTTGGGCAACAGGTTGCTGCCGCTGCTGCGGTCACGGTCTTCGATGCCGGCGACGATGCTTTCGACATGCCCGCGCAGGCGCGCACGGTCGCCGATCACCCGAATGTCGACGCTCTGGCCGACATGAATGCCGTCCAGTTTGGTTTCTTCGAAATAGCCGTCGATGTGGAAGGAATTACTGTCGACCACCGACAACACCGGGCGCCCGGCGCTGACGAATTCCTGGGAGCGTGGCGCCCGGTCGTTGACGTAGCCATCCACCGGGCTGCGGATCACCGAGCGGTCGAGGTTGAGCTGGGCGCTGTCCACCGTCACTTGCGCCTCCATCAACGCCACTTCGGCGCGCGCCACCCGGGACTGGCTTTCTTCCAGTTGCTCGGCCGGGACCAGATTGCCCAAGCCACGGTTACGCTTGGCCTCGCGCTGGGCCTGGGCCAGGGTTTCCTGACGGTCGGCGACGGTCGCTTTGGCTTGGCGCAAGGCCAGCTTGAAGCGGTCCTGATCGATGCTGAACAGCACCTGGCCGCGTTTCACCCACTGGTTGTCGCGCACCTCCACTTGCTGGATCAGCCCCGATACATCCGGGGCAATCTGCACGATGTCGGCACGGATGTGCCCGTCCCGGGTCCAGGGCGCGAACATGTAATACATGACCATGCGCCAGACCACGACAATCGCGAAGGTCACGATCAACAACGTCAGGACCACACGGCCGAGGGTCAATAAAGGTTTTTTCATGTCATCAGGTATCGACTGAGTGAGTCCACGGCGCCGAGCAGCACAGCGTAGAGAGCCACGTTGAACAATGCCCGGTGCCAGACCAGACGGTAAAAGTGCAGGCGCGTCAGCACCCCGTGCACCAACAGGAACAACACATAGGTAATGCCCATCAGCACCAGCAGCGTGGGCAGGAACACCCCGCTGATATCCAGATCACCGATCATAAAGGCGCTCCATCGATGCCATGGGGAAGCGGTTCTTCGAGTTCGCCCGTGCCGACAAACTCGACGCCCGGTAACAGCGCCAGACGCAGGCCGCTCAAGGCGTGCAGCAAATGCAGACGGGTTTCGTCATCACCTTGGCCGCCGAGGGCGCGGCGGGTGCGATCGAGGGTCATCAGCAACGGACTCGGTGCCGGCAGGCGTTCGCCAGCCTTGAGGCAGGCCTTGAAGTACTCGCCGACTTCAGCCACCACCTGGCGCAGCAGCGCTTGCGGCGCACCGGGCACTCGCGGCGAATAGGCGAGCAGGTCCAGCAGATTCAGGGCCACGCGCACTTCGCGCAGGGCGATGCCAGTGTCCTGGCCGGTCATGGCCAGTCGCGGCAAATGCTGCATCAGGCGATCGAGCATCTGCACGCCCATGTGCCGGTGTTCGGCCAGCGTGGCCGGCTCGGTCAGGCCGACGATGTCGCGCCAGCTGAAACGGGTCAGGCGCTTGGCCGCCAGTTCCGCACCGAATGGCCGGGCTATCAGGGTCCAGATGAACGCGAACAGTAACCCCATGGGCCCGGCCAGGTTGGAGTTGGTGAAACTGAGAAAATCCGCGTCGTAGGCGCCCTGAATGCTGATGAAGGACGAGGTGTTGACGATGGTCAGCAACATCCCCAGATAAAAACGCGGCTGCACTGTCAGGGTGCCGACGCAAACGAACGGTATGGCGAACGCCAGCACCAGCATCGGGAAGTCATGCAGGTTCGGCAGGATCAGAAACAGATAAAGGCCGGCGAACAGCACCGACATCGCGGTCCAGAAAAAGAACCGGTAGATCTGCGGCGCCGGGTCGTCCATCGACGCAAAGAAACTGCACGCCACCGCCGCCAGAATCACCGCGCTGCCGCCGTCGGTCCAGCCGAGCAGAATCCACAACACCGAGGCGACGATGATCGCGGTGACCGTAGAAGCCGCCGAATAGAGCATCAAGCCACGGTCGAGGAACGGTGACAGCCGACCCAGGCGCCAGTGCCGATACACCGCGCGCCAACTGTCCTGGCTCTCGCACTGAATGGCGTATTGCAGGCTGCGACAGTCTTGCCACAGGTCGATCCACTCGCCGAGGCGATACAGGGCGTTGGAGAACAACAACTGCTTGCGATCGTCCAGCGCCTCGGCACTCGGTTGCAGCGCTTCGAGCAGGTTTTTCAGGGCCTGCCAGCGGCCGAGGTCAGCGTCTTTGTGATCGAGCCATTCAGTGGTCGCGGTCAGCAGTGGCGCGAACTTATCCACAAGCTCCGGCGTGCGCCGCTCGAGGGCATAAAGCGCATCGTCGAGGGCGTCGATCACCGGCAACAGATGAATCATCCGACCGCGCAATTCCTTGGTGTTGCGCACCGTTTGCGCCCGCGCGCCCTCGTGCGGCAGCTGACCGATCATCAATTCCAGGCTGTTGAAGTTCGCCACCATCGATGAACGCAAGGCGCTGACTTCCTCCGGCTGCACATTGCGGCTAAGGAAACGCAGGCTGTAGGTTGAAGCATCGGCAAACCATTTGTTCACCGAGTCGTTGAACACCGGCGCCAGCCGCCGTGGCCAGAACATGGCGCCGACGACCGCCGCGCAGGCGATGCCGAGAAAGATCTCTTCGGTCCGCGCCTCGGCCACGTCCCACACCGCCAAAGGGTTAGCCACCACCGGCAAGGCGATCAGCGGCAAGGTGTAACCGGCGAGCATCAAGGCGTAGTTGTTGGCGGTGCGCAGGTGCAAGGACAGGAACAGCAAAATCCCGGTCCACAGCGCGATGACCACCACCAGCACATAAGGGCTCTGAACGAACATCGGCACAAAAAACACCGCCGCCGCCGCACCGAGCAAGGTACCCGCCGCGCGATACAACGCCTTGGAGCTGGTAGGGCCGAGGAACGGGCTGGAAACGATGTACACCGTGGCCATCGCCCAATACGGACGAGGCATTTGCATGAGCATGGCGATGTACAGCGCGATCATCGAGGCCGCGAACGTACGCACACCGTAGAACCAGTCCCGCGCCGGGGGCACGCCGGTGAAAAATCCGTTCAAGGCTGGGCCACCGAATGATTGGCCGCTTCGAAGGCTTTGAGTACCCGTAGCGCCGCTTCCAGATCACTCTGGTCGATGCCTTCGAGCACCTCCTGGCGCAAACGCACCAACTCAGCTTCAACCGCCTGCACCAACTCGCGACCGGTCGCGGTCAGGCTCAGGCATTTGGCGCGCCGGTCATGAGCGTCTTCGGTACGGCAGACGTAACCGGCATGACACAGCTGATCCAGCAACCGCACCAGCGACGGACTCTCCATCCCGGCCGCCTGCGCGACCGTCACCTGCCGCACACCCTCGCCCAAACGCCCGATCATCAATAGCGGGGCGGCGCAGGCTTCGGAGATCCCATAGTTGACCAGCGTGGTCTGGCAGATCTTCCGCCAATGCCTGGCGGCCACCACCATGGAGCTGCTGATGTTCATCTGGAGAGCGGCGAGGTTCTTTGGCACGAGGGAATGCACACACTGTTAGTTTGCTAACTATCAATATGGCATTCGAGGGGAAAGTTGGTCAAGTTTTGAAACAAATTGGCGAGCAACGGCCAGACGCGGAAAAAGCTAACAAACTCAGTTTCTGCCCAGTTTTTTTTACCACTCACCAGTTTTTTTTACATTTCGCCATTTTTCTCCAGATTTTTTTACACCCCCCGCCCCTTCCTCAGCATTACGTCCAGCTGATCCACCACCTCCGCCCAATCCGCGTCATCCAGAATTTCCTCACGCAGCAACTCTGCCTGGCTCTCGCTCCAGAAGAACGCGTCCGCCAGGTGCAGTTCGGGTTTTAGCGGTGAATGGGTGGCGATGAATTTATCGATGCTCTCGGCGTCGTCAGGCAGGCCGAGTTGTTTGAACAGGGCCGGGAGGCTGTGGGTGGGGGATTCCATGTCGGGCTCCTTCGTGATGGCTGAATGAGGGTGACCGCGACGCGGCCATTCGCGGGCACGCCCGCTCCCACAGGTTTTTTGCAATTCCTGTGGAGGTGGGCTTGCCCGCGATGACGGCGGTTACGCCGACAGACTCAACTCGCAGACCTCGGCATGCGGCACCATTTTCAGATATTCCGGTACGCTCATGTGTACCAGGTTGTTGTGGTTGCCGGCTTCGAGGTAGATGTCTTTCTGCCGGGTCAGCATCGGGTCAATGACCATGTCCATTCCATAGGATTCGCCCAATGCAGGCACGGCGCCACGTTCGCAATCGTCGAACAGGTGCGGCAGGTTGCTTTCCCGGGTGACTTGCCATTCGCTGCTGCCACGGACTTTGCTCAGGTCCAGGTGACGGCTGGCGGGCAGTACGGCCATCAAGTAATGCCCGTGGCGATCGTCGAGGATCACCGATTTGGCCACCCGTTCGGCAGGAATGCCTGCAAGCCGCGCCGTTTCAAGGCTGCTGGCCGAGTGCGGATGGGAAACGATGTCATATTCGCAGTGCGCCTTGTCCAGGCTGGTCTGCACGGTTTTTGCCATACGCATGATGCACCTCGGTGTCCGCAACAACGAATGGCGGACGATGGTTAGAATTTTTTCTCTCCATTAAAAGTCTAGGCCCGCTGGTGGGATCCGGCGGGAAATCCGCCCGTCGGAGGCGGTCAACAACTGGTCAAAATTCATACAGCCACAGGCTCAACTAGACTTGTACACAGAGCCACGAACGGCTCGCGGACGGATGACTCTCCCGGAGGGTCAAGTGAACATTCGTTGCTGTGTAGTTGCGCTGCTGCTGGCCCTGAGCGGACCGGTTTTCGCAGCGGACACCGTTGTAGTGCTGGTTCCCGATCCCATCGGGATCTGGCTGATCACCTTTGGCATCGCGTTTATGATCGCCGAGGCGGCATTGCCCAATTTCGGCGTGGTCGGTTTTGGCGGCATTGTGATGTTCGTGATCGGCGCACTGATTCTGACCGATGCCGAAGTGCCTGTTCCCTTGATCATCGTCCTGGGGCTGATCAGCGCACTGCTGCTGATTTTCCTGCTGATTCGCGCCTTGAAAACCCGACCGCGCCGCAACTTCAGCGGCGACGCCGAATTACTGGGCAGCGTGACGCCGATAACGTCGTTGCAGGCTGGCAATGCTTATGTCGGCTGGGTGCACCTGCAAGGCGAACAATGGCAAGTCATGAGTGCCACACCGCTGAAACCGGGACAACAGGTCCGGGTGGTGGCACGCAAGGGTCTACTGCTGCAAGTGGCCGCGACTGACGCGGCACCGGGTGGAGAATAGTCATGGGTCTGCAATTGGGTTTTGCCGCGCTGCTGTTATTGCTGATTGCACTGGCGGGGTCGACTTTCCGCATTCTGCGCGAATATGAACGCGGCGTGGTGTTCCAGCTCGGACGCTTCTGGCAGGTCAAGGGCCCGGGTCTGATCCTGCTGATTCCGGCGGTTCAACAAATGGTCCGTGTCGACCTGCGGACCGTGGTGCTCGACATACCGCCACAAGACGTGATCACCCGCGACAACGTCTCGGTCAAGGTCAATGCAGTGCTGTATTTCCGCGTGCTCGACCCGCAACGGGCGATCATTCAGGTCGAGGACTTTCTCATGGCCACCAGCCAACTGGCCCAGACCACGTTGCGGGCGGTGCTCGGTAAACATGAACTCGATGAATTGCTGGCCGAACGGGAACGGCTGAACGTCGACATCCAGCAAGTGCTCGATGCCCAGACCGACGCCTGGGGCATCAAGGTGGCCACTGTCGAGATCAAGCACGTGGACCTCAACGAATCGATGATCCGCGCCATCGCCAAACAGGCCGAAGCCGAACGGGAACGCCGGGCCAAGGTGATCCATGCCGAAGGCGAATTGCAGGCCTCGGAAAAACTCATGCAGGCTGCCGAAATGCTCGGGCGTCAGCCGGGGGCCATGCAGTTGCGCTACATGCAGACGCTGAGTTCGATTGCCGGTGACAAGAGTTCGACCATCGTCTTCCCGCTGCCGATCGAATTGCTCAAGGGGATGGCGGATTTGTCGTCAAAATCCTGATACACCGATAACCTGTGGCGAGGGAGCTTGCTCCCGCTGGGTCGCGAAGCGGCCCCAACATCTGCGACTTCTACGCAGCCGAGCGGGAGCAAGCTCCCTCGCCACAAAAAGATTATATTTCGCGCAATTGTTCCAACGCCTCATACGGTTCCCGCGCCCAGTGTTCCACCCGTTCACGAAGCAACGCCGAGGCTTCGCGACGCTTGTCATCGCCGTCGCCGACAAACACCTGCGACGGCTGCTTGGCATGTTGCCCCACTGCCGCAAACACCTGCCGGCGCTGCTCGATGTCCAACGCAAAGAACGCCGCCAACCGCCCCGCCATCGCCTGCGGCAGTTCGCTGTAATTCACCGCCCAGCCGCCAAATACCTGGCATTGCGCCAACCCCAACGCCAGCAACCGCCCCAACCGCCGAGCGATGTAATCCTCACGGCCGCTGAATGGAAATTCGTCATCCAGCACACTGGTACCGATCATCCCCGGCACCATGTGCACGCCCGGACGACGCAGATGCGAGACAGCAATTTCCAGCGGATCGCGATAAAGAAACAGCCACGGTGTTTCAGGGAAGCACTCGCGCAGTAACGGCAGTTCACCGATGTTCCAGGCGTCGAGTTTGATCACCAACCGTTGCTCCACGCCACGTCGACATTGCCCGTAGGCCGACAGTAACCCTTTGATCGCCGCACGGCGCTCGACGGCAGGCAAATCGCTGCGTAGCAACGCGTCCAGTGGCGGGGGTTCGCTGATGACAATGTGGTTGTCGAGTTGCGCCAGCATCTGACTGACCAGGGTCGAGCCACAGCGGGAGGCGTGAAAAATAAAGGCGCTCGGCGTCAGGCCGGGACTGCAAGCCCGCCAGTCCGCGAGGGTCGACAATGCCGTTTTTCGGCGAAATGCCTGATTGAACGGCAACCGCAGCGCATCCTCCACGGCGTCACGAAAAAACGGCTGATGCAGCCGCGTGTCACCGAACCAGCACCAATCGACTTGCCATTGCCCAGCCTCTTGCCACACGCGAATTGGCAACCAGCCTTCGAGGTTCAGGCGCTCCATTGTTCAGTCCACTGGCGGCGACCATCGCGCATCGCCGCACGCAATTCTTCGCGGGTGAACACAAGACCATGCTCGGCAGCCAGCACCAGAGTGCGGGCGACAAAGGCTTCGTTGTCCCGCAATCCCTGCAAGGTCTTGCACAGCTGCGGATCGCTGGCCAGCAGTGCGTTGAATTGCTCTAAAGCTTGATGACCGACCAGCGGCGACGGCGTGGTTGCCACCCCATCGATAATCGCCTGCTCCAGCCAGGCACCGGGCCGGCAATCGAGCACCAGATGAATTCGTGTCTGGGTATCGCGATTGTCCACGCGATGAGGTCGCGCCAGGTCGAGGTACCAGCACTCGCCGGCGGCCATCGGCATGCGCTGGCCGTCCAGCATGAAGTCCACTTGAGGGGGGCTGAGCAGCGGGATGTGCAGACGCAAGTCCGCATCCGGCTCGCCCAGGTCATAGTCACGATGCTCATGGATACGCCCGCCCGGGCCAAGTCGCAACAGGCGCGCGCAGACGATCTGCAGCGGCAGATCCCGCAGCCCTTGCTGCCATCGACCATCCTGTCGCCAGGGTTCGCGCAATCGAGGTTCACCGCTTCCGGGTGCCAGCTCGGTCAAGGCATCGGCCGCAGAAATCAGCGCCACGCCGCTCCAGTCGCCGGTGTAGTAAGCGCTGTTGAAGTGACCGTGCCAGTTGTCCTCACCGATCGCCGCCAGCGCCTGCAACAGCAACGGCAAATCCACCGTCACCGGCAATCGGGAGAATGCCGGCCGGCTCATCGTTTCGGCAGCACCGCGCATTCGCCGAGCCAAGTCAGCAAACGGTCAAGACAGGCCTCGACCGATTGCGCGCCCGTATCGAGCACCAGCGACGCACACGGCGGTGGCTCGTAAGGCGCGGAGACACCAGTGAACCCCGCCAACTCACCCCGTCGAGCCCGGGCGTAGTGACCTTTGGGATCACGCTGTTCACACACCGTCAAAGAGGCGCTGCACCAGACTTCGCGGTAATCCTCGCCCAGCCGTCGGGCAAACAGTTCGCGCAACTCCACCAAGGGCGCGATCATCGCGAGGATGACAATCTGCCCATTCTCGACCAACAGCGCCGCCACTTCGCTGGCGCGGCGGATGTTTTCCAGGCGATCACTGTCGGTGAACCCCAGATCGCGATTGAGCCCGACCCGCAGTCCATCGCCATCGAGCACCACACTCTGCACGCCATGTTCGAACAGCTCGGCGTGCAGTGCCTGGGCCAATGTCGACTTGCCCGCGGCCGGTAAACCGGTCAGCAGAATCGCCGTGCCGCGATGGCCGTTGCGGGCCTCCCGTTGGGCGCGGCTGATGCTCGCCGTCGGCGCCAGCAGGTTAGCGGACCGGGGCATGGGCCACCGGTACCGTGATATCGCCCGCCGCCCATGCCGCTTCGCGATTGGCCAGTGCGGTGGCGATGGACTGGACTTCGGTAGATTGCACCTCGTCCGGCAGCGGATCGAGACCGGCGCTGGCGAAAATTTGCCCGTAAGCGTTGCGCAGGTCAGCGTAGGACAGGTCGCGACGCAGATCGGCCTGCAACGTGTTCAGCTCGCCCTGGATCAGATCCAGTTCACCCAGCCCGGCCGCCTGATAGCGGTTGCGCAGCTGGCCGATGATTTGCCCGTCGATGTTCGACAACTGCTGATTGGTCTGGAACTGCCGCAGTGCTTCGCGGTAGTTGGCGTTGGCCACGTAGAGCTGGGCCAACACTGCGATGGACATCGCCTGACGGCGTGCCGTGGCGACTTCTTCGCCGGCCTTGGCGACGTCGATCGCGGCGGGTGCGGAAATCACATTGAACAGGTTCCAGGTGACTTTCACCCCGTAATCCGCCCAGCTCTGTTCCACCAAAAACGAGTTGCTGTCGTAATGCCCGCCAGCGGAGAACTCCAGCCCTGGTAACAGGCGCAGCATGGCTTTGCGGGTTTCGGCCGCGCTGATGCGGGTCTGGTAATCCTGCTCGCGCAACTCCGGCCGACTGGTCAGGGCTTCCTGCTCCAGGCTGGCGAGGTCGACCTTGAGCTCCGGAATGACGTAATCGTCCTGGGTCGCCAGCGTCAGCTCGGTATTCAGTGGCAGGTTGATCAGGGTTGCCAACTCGGTTTTTGCCAGCGACAGCGCGCGGCGTTGCTCTTCCAGTTGCCGGGTGGCTTCGATCAGCGAGCGCTGATAAGCCAACGACTGGATCGGATCGCCGATACGCTGTTGGCTCATGCTCTGGCTATTCTCACGGGCGGTATCGACCCGGGCCATCAGGCTGTCGATTTGCTTGAGCAAACGCTCGGCGGCCACGGCTCGCCAATAGGCCGAGCGCACGTCCTGGACAATGGTGTTGATCACCTTGCGCCGACGTTCCTGCACGATCAGCCGCTGATCACCCTGCTGCTTGGCGCTGATGTAGCTGACGCCGAAGTCGAGCACGTTCCAGACCATGGTCAGGTCCGCCACGTCACGGTCGCGGTCTTGGGAGGTCGACGGTTCCAGAGACTGGGTGCCGGTGCGCACGCTCTGGCTGCTGGAGGCGTTGACGTTGTTGCGCCCCACGTAACCGGCATCCAGCGCCATGCGCGGCAGCATGTCGAAACTGGCGAGGTCGAGTTGGCGCTTGGCCAGGGCTTCTTCCATGATCTTCAGCCGGCCTTCGAGGTTGTATTTCACCGCTCGGGCCATGGCCTGGTGCAGGGTCAGCGGGCCGCTGAGGGGCTCCTGCCCCTTGTACATGTTTTGCAGATCGCTTTTGGCGCGCTGTTGGCTGACGCTGCGTTCGATCGGTTGACTGGTGACTGCACATCCGCTGATCGCCAGCGCCAGCAGGCTGGCGCCGAACAATTTATGACTTCTTTTCATCCTTGTATTGCCCCCAGTGCCGTACTGCTTTAATGGTTTTTTCAGGCCTGCATTTCACTGATACCGACCTGTTGCAAAGCCGCGGCCAGGCTGTCGACCTGCCGTTGCTCGGTGTCTTTGAGCTGTTGTAATTGCTGGCCAAGAGTCGGTGCGCCAAACACGCCGCGCAGCCCTTGGGAAGCATCCCCCGCTCTGATTGACTGATTACCAAAGGTATTCAGCGAATCCCCCTCGCTACTGGTGGCCTGATTGAACAGGCTCGACAGCGTGCTGCTGCCGAAGACCCCGCCATCGCCCCCGCCAAAGCCGAGGAAGCCGTGGCCTGAGCCATCGCCACCGTTGTCGCTGCTGGTGAATACCTGGGCAATAAAACTCGGCGTCAGCGCCCCGTGGTTTATGAAAATGTCGCCCAGAGGCCGAATGCCATTGCCCATCACCCGTTGTTCAAACAACGGGGCAAAGGTCAGTGGCGAGCCGAGATCGCCAGTGGGCGGGGTGAAGATGATCGGTTGCAATGGCACGTTCGGTGGATCGGCCACGACCACCGGTGTCAACACCAAGGGCGGGGGCGTCGGTACGGTGTTGATCGTGTAGTTATTGGATACCGCGACGCTGGCGCCCAGGTTGCCTGCCAGGTCCGTCACATTGCTGGTGTCCAGCGCAATGAAGTTACTCGGGTCGGTAATGTTCGCGGCGGGCGTGAAGGTGCCGGTCCAGGTCTTGCCGCCGTCGCTGCTGGCCAGATTGGTCAGTTCACCGTTGGTCACGCTCAAGTCCGACAAATCGAAGTTGCTGACCGCTTCGCTGAACGTGAAGGTCACCAGCGTCGTCTGACCAATCCCCAGCACCGGGTTGGCAACCACGATGCTGACGGTCGGGCGGGTCGCATCCAGCGCATAGTTGTTGGAGATGGCGATGCTGGCGCCGGCATTGCCCGCGGCGTCGAGCACATTGCCGGTGTCGAGCAGGATCAGGTTGGTCGCATCATTGATGCTTGCGGTCGGTGTGAGTGTGGCGGTCCAGGTCACTCCGCCGTCGCTGCTGGCCAGGTTGGACAACACGCCATTGGCCACGCTGAGGTCGGACAGGTCGAAACCGGACACCGCTTCGCTGAAGGTAAAGGTCACCGTGGTGGTCTCGCCGATCCCCAGTTTATTGTCCGCGACCACAATGGTCGCGGTCGGGCGCACGGTGTCGATGGCGTAGTTGTTGGAATCGGTCACGCCGACACCGCTGTTGCCCGACCCGTTGGTCACTCCGCTGTTGTCCAGACTGATCAGGTTAGTGGTGTCCGTCACACTGGCCGCAGGCGTAAAGGTCGCGGTCCAGGTCACACCGCCATCGCTGGACGAAACATTGCTGAGGGTGCCGTTGGCAACCGTCAGGTCAGCGTTGGTGAAACCGCTCACCGCTTCGCTGAAGGTAATGGTCACCAGCGATGTTTCACCGGCCTTGAGGGCACTGTCGGCAACTACGATGGTGGCGGTCGGCACCTGGGTTTCCACCACATAGTTGGCCGAGTTGGTGGTGCCCGCTCCGGTGTTGCCGGCCAGGTCCGAGACGCCGCTGTTGTTCAGGGTAATGATGTTGCTGGCGTCGGTAACCCCGGCAGTCGGGGTGAAGGTCGCGGTCCAGGTGATGCCGCCGTCGCTGCTGCTCACCGCACTCAAGGTACCGTTGGCGACGCTCAAGTCACTGTTGTCGAAACCCGTCACCGCTTCGCTGAAGGTGATGGTCACCAGGGCGGTTTCCCCCGGTTTCAGGGTCGAATCACTTAACACGATGGTGGCCGTCGGACGCTGGCTGTCGATGGCGTAGTTGTTGGAGTCGGTAGTGCCGCTGCCGGTATTGCCAGCCACATCGGCCACCCCGGTGTTGTCCAGGGTGATCACGTTGGTCGTATCGGTGATGCTCGCCGCCGGCGTCAGGGTGGCGGTCCAGGTGATGTTATCGCTGGTGCTCAGACTGCTCAGGGTACCGTTGCTCACCGTCAGGTCGGCGATGCTGAAGCCGGTCACCGCCTCGGAGAAGGTGATCGTCACCACTGATGTCTGACCCACCGCCAGCGCCGAGTCCGCGACCACGATGGTGGCCGTCGGGCGCACGGTATCAATGGCGTAGTTGTTGGAGTCGGTGGTGCCGCTGCCGGCGTTGCCCGAGGCGTTTTGCACACCGCTGTTATCCAGGGTGATGACGTTGCTGGTGTCGGTGATGGCGCTGGTCGGGGTGAAGGTCGCGATCCAGGTGATACCGCCGTCGCTGCTGCTCACCGCAGTGAGCGTACCGTTGGCAATCGTCAGGTCGGCGTTGGTAAAACCGCTCACCGCTTCGCTGAAGGTGATCGTCACCAGCGACGTTTCACCGATTTTCAACGCATTGTCGGCCACCACGATGGTCGCCGTCGGCAGCACCGTATCGATGGTGTAGTTACCGGAGTTGGTGGTGCCGCTGCCGGTGTTGCCCGCCAGATCGCTGACCCCGGTGTTGTTCAGGGTGATGACGTTGCTCGAGTCATTCACGCCGACGGTCGGGGTGAAGGTCGCGGTCCAGGTGATACCGCCGTCGCTGCTGCTCACCGCCGTGAGCGTACCGTTGGCGATGCTCAGGTCCGCGTTGGTGAAGCCGCTGACCGCTTCGCTGAAGGTAATGGTCACCAGCGAGGTTTCGCCGGCAGTCAGCGTCGTATCGGCCAGCACAATCGTGGCGGTCGGACGAACAGTGTCGATGGCGTAGTTGTTGGAATCGGTGGTGCCGCTGCCAGCATTGCCCGCCAGGTCACTGATCCCGGTGTTGTCCAGGGTGATCAGGTTAGTGGTGTCGTTGATGCTCGCCGAAGGCGTGAAGGTTGCCGTCCAGGTGATGCCGCCGTCGCTGCTGCTCACCGCAGTGAGCGTACCGTTGGCGATGGTCAGGTCGGCGTTGGTGAAACCGCTCACCGCTTCGCTGAAGGTGATGGTCACCAGCGAGGTTTCGCCGATTCTCAACGCCGAGTCCGCGACCACGATGGTGGCCGTCGGGCGCACGGTGTCGATGGCATAGTTGTTGGAATCGGTGGTGCCAGTGCCCACGTTACCGCTGGCGACAGCCTGCACGCCGGTGTTGTCCAGGGTGATCAGGTTGGTCGTGTCGGTGATGCTGGCGGTCGGGGTGAAGGTCGCCGTCCAGGTAATGCCGCCGTCGCTGCTGCTCACCGCCGTGAGCGTACCGTTGGCGATGGTCAGATCAGCGTTGGTGAAACCGCTCACCGCTTCGCTGAAGGTGATCGTCACCAGTGAGGTTTCACCGATTTTCAGCGCATTGTCGGCCACCACGATGGTCGCCGTCGGCAGCACCGTATCGATGGTGTAGTTACCGGAGTTGGTGGTGCCGCTGCCGGTGTTGCCCGCCAGATCGCTGACCCCGGTATTGTTCAGGGTGATGACGTTGCTTGAATCATTCACGCCGACGGTCGGGGTGAAGGTCGCGGTCCAGGTGATACCGCCGTCGCTGCTGCTCACCGCCGTGAGCGTACCGTTGGCGATGCTCAGGTCCGCGTTGGTGAAGCCGCTGACCGCTTCGCTAAAGGTAATGGTCACCAGCGAGGTTTCGCCGGCAGTCAGCGTCGTATCGGCCAGCACAATCGTGGCGGTCGGGCGTACCGTGTCGATGGCGTAGTTATTGGAATCGGTGGTGCCGCTGCCGGCGTTGCCCGCCAAATCGCTGATCCCGGTGTTGTCCAGGGTGATCAGGTTGGTGGTGTCGTTGATGCTGGCGCTCGGGGTGAAGGTCGCGGTCCAGGTGATGCCGCCGTCGCTGCTGCTCACCGCGCTCAACGTGCCGTTGGCGATGGTCAGGTCAGCGTTGGTGAAACCGCTCACCGCTTCGCTGAAGGTGATGGTCACCAGCGAGGTTTCGCCGATTTTCAGTGCCGAGTCCGCGACCACGATGGTAGCCGTCGGGCGCACGGTGTCGATGGCGTAGTTGTTGGAGTCGGTCGTGCCAGTGCCCACGTTACCGCTGGCGGCCGCCTGCACGCCGGTGTTGTCCAGGGTGATCAGGTTGGTCGCGTCGGTGATGCTGGCAGTCGGGGTGAACGTCGCCGTCCAGGTGATGCCGCCGTCGCTGCTGCTCACCGCCGTGAGCGTACCGTTGGCGATCGTCAGGTCGGCGTTGGTAAAACCGGTTACGGCCTGATCGAAGGTGATGGTCACCAGTGAGGTTTCGCCGATTTTCAGTGCGTTGTCGGCTACTACGATCGTCGCGGTCGGCGGGGCGGTGTCGATCACGTAGTTGTTCGAGTTGGTGGTGCCGCTGCCGGTGTTGCCCGCCAGATCACTGACCCCGGTGTTGTTCAGGGTGATCAGGTTGGTGGTGTCGTTGATGCCCGCCGAAGGCGTGAAGGTCGCCGTCCAGGTGATGCCGCCGTCGCTGCTGCTCACCGCCGTGAGCGTACCGTTGGCGATGGTCAGGTCGGCGTTGGTGAAACCGCTCACCGCTTCGCTGAACGTAATGGTCACCAGCGAGGTTTCGCCTGCGGTCAGGGTTGTATCGGCCAGCACAATCGTGGCGGTCGGGCGCACGGTGTCGATGGCGTAGTTATTCGAATCGGTGGTGCCGCTGCCGGCATTGCCCGCCAGGTCGCTGATCCCGGTGTTGTCCAGGGTGATCAGGTTGGTGGTGTCGTTGATGCTCGCCGAAGGCGTGAAGGTTGCGGTCCAGGTGATGCCGCCGTCGCTGCTGCTCACCGCAGTGAGCGTACCGTTGGCAATGGTCAGGTCCGCATTGGTGAAACCGCTCACCGCTTCGCTGAACGTAATGGTCACCAGCGAGGTTTCGCCGATTTTCAGTGCCGTGTCCGCGACCACGATAGTGGCCGTCGGGCGCACGGTGTCGATCGCATAGTTGTTGGAATCGGTGGTGCCGCTGCCGGCATTGCCGACAGCATCGATGACCCCGGTGTTGTCCAGGGTGATCAGGTTGGTCGTGTCGCTGATGCTGGCGGTCGGGGTGAAGGTCGCCGTCCAGGTGATGCCGCCGTCACTGCTGCTCACCGCAGTAAGTGTGCCGTTGGCGATGGTCAGGTCGGCATTGGTGAACCCGGTTACCGCTTCGCTGAAGGTGATCGTCACCAGTGAGGTTTCGCCGATTTTCAGCGCATTGTCCGCCACCACGATGGTCGCGGTCGGGCGGAGCGTATCAATGGCATAGTTGTTCGAATCGGTGGTGCCGCTCCCGGTGTTGCCCGCCAGATCGCTGACCCCGGTGTTGTTCAGGGTGATCAGGTTGGTGGTGTCATTGACGCTGGCCGAAGGCGTGAAGGTCGCGGTCCAGGTGATGCCGCCATCGCTGCTGCTCACCGCCGTAAGCGTACCGTTGACAATCGTCAGGTCCGCGTTGGTGAAACCGCTGACTGCCTCACTGAACGTTATGGTCACTAGCGAGGTTTCACCAATGCTCAGGCTGGTATCGGCCACCACCAGGGTCGCGGTCGGGCGCACGGTATCGATGGCGTAGTTGTTCGAATCGGTGGTACCGCTCCCGGCATTGCCCGCCAGGTCGCTGACTCCGGTGTTGTCCAGAGTGATCAGGTTGGTCGTATCGGTGATGCTGGCGGTTGGGGTGAAGGTTCCCGTCCAGGTGATGCCGCCATCGCTGCTGCTCACCGCCGTGAGCGTACCGTTGGCAATCGTCAGGTCCGCGTTGGTGAGGCCGGTGACCGCTTCATTGAAGGTGATGGTCACCAGCGAGGTTTCGCCGACTTTCAGCGCATTGTCCGCCACCACGATGGTCGCGGTCGGGCGTACGGTGTCGACCGTGTAGTTATTGGAGTTGGTGGTGCCGACGCCGGCGGTGCCCAGGCCGTTTATCACGCCGGTGTTGTCCAGGGTGATGACGTTGGTCGTATCGGAAATACTGGCGGACGGGGTGAACGTTGCCGTCCAGGTGATGCCGCCATCGCTGCTGCTGACGGAGCTCAGGGTGCCGTTGGGGATAGTCAGGTCCGCGTTGGTGAAACCGGTCACGGCCTCGGAAAAGGTGATCGTCACCAAGGACGTTTCGCCGATGCTCAGTGTGGTGTCGGCGACCACAATGGTCGCGGTCGGCGGTGGCGAATACGCGGTGTTGAGTACGCCACCGTCGTTATAGATAGTCGCGAAGGAGGTCGGCGAGGTGCCGGTTGAACCTCCGCCCTGCGCGGTACCGCCTGCACCACTGGCCGCGGCATTACCGGCCAGGGCCGCGAAGTTGGCAGCCGTGATCAGTAGCGTGCCTTTGTTCCAGATCGCACCGACGCCCCGGCCGCCAATGCCGCCATTACTGGCATTGCTGCCTTGGCCACCACCACCGCCACCGCCGCCACCGGCGCCGATGTTGTTGCTGATGGTCGACGTGCCGATGACGGTTATGGTGCCGCTGCTGGCGTTGTAGATCCCGCCCACCGCATTGCCGCCAGCGCCACCTACCTTGTCCCAACCGGCCCCGCCGCCGCCACCGCCAATGGAAATCGTGCCATTGGTGGCCGTCGAACCGTTACCGCCGTTGCTGTAATAGGAAACGCCCACCCCGCCAGCACCGCCAGTGGTGGTACCGCCGCGACCGCCCATATGGGTGGCGTCATAACCGCCGCCATAACCACCGACACCGGCGCTGCCCGCCTGGCCGCCCAATGTGCCGGTGCCCGGCCCTGCCGAACCGCCGTGCCCGCCGCCCTGGCCGCCCAAACCGCCACCGCCACCGCCGCCACCGCCGTAAAAAGCGCCCGTGACACCGCCGCCGCCACCACCACCGGAAGCGGCGTTGGAGGTCACGGTAACGTTTTTCAGGGTCAGTATCCCTGCGTTGAAAATCCCCCCCGCCATCGCGCCCGTGGCACCGTAGCCACCGTTGCCACCGTTGCCCGCCACCAGGCCGCGGGTGATCACCAGGCCATCGAGTGTCACGATGCTGCCAGACGCCACTTCAACCACTCGGGTCTTGTACTGACCATCGAGAGTCACATCTGCCACACCGTCGTTGTTCAAGTCGCCATCAACGTAGACGTTCTTGTTGATCAGCAACTCGGAGGTCAACTGCACCGTCATGCCGGTGCTGAATGTGACGATATCGCCGTTCTGCGCCGAGGCGAGGGCGGCACGCAACGAGCCGACGCCCGTGTTGGCGTTGTTGGTGGCGGTCCAGGTGGCCAGGCCCCAGTGATAATCGTTCATGGCCGTGGTCGAGAGCACGTTGGCGCTTTCGATGTTGCCGGTGGCAATTTCCAGATTCCAGTCGCCACCGACCCCGGTGCGGTTGCTGGAAGCGGCGATATCACGACCGGTCAGTTGCGCCAGCGAGTCGACGAAACTCAAGCCGCGCTCACCTTCGGCGGTGTAGCAGCCGTAGATCAAGATGTCGCCGCCGACGTTCATGTCCTTGCCGATTTCCGCCAGCACGGCGCTGCGGGCCGCGACGTTATCGGCCGACAGATAACTGTTACCCAGCCACAGATCGCCTGCGTTGCCGTGGGCGATGATCTGCACCGAACTGATGCCTTGATGGGTATCGAGGTAGTCGGCAATCTGCTGCAAGCCGTCCTTGCTCGCGTCCAGCTGAACCACCTGAGTGCCAGGCGCGACGCCTTTAAGCAGGCTGTCGGCGTCCTTGACCCGCGAATCGACGAACACCACGCTTTGCCCCGGCACCGCGACAGG
Source organism: Pseudomonas sp. B21-019 (assembly GCF_024749225.1). Classification (NCBI taxonomy): domain Bacteria; kingdom Pseudomonadati; phylum Pseudomonadota; class Gammaproteobacteria; order Pseudomonadales; family Pseudomonadaceae; genus Pseudomonas; species Pseudomonas sp. B21-019. The sequence goes on along the minus strand of NZ_CP087193.1, from coordinate 173,099 downwards.
TGTCGGGGTTGGCGTGGCATCGGCCTGGCCGTGGGTGTCCTTGCTGGCGACCGGCTGATCGGCAGTCGGTGCCTTGACCGCGTCGGCCGTGGTATGGCTGTCAGCCTGGGCAGTATCGGCCACCGTGGCGGCCACCGCGCCGTCGAACAGCATGCGCGGCTCCAGGGACATAATCATTGGCGAGGCCAGCGCTCGTGCGCCTTCGGTAACCCGCGACTTGCCTTTGCTCCACCACATGCTGCTCACCCGGACTCGAACTTTTTGACAGGCTAATGAAAACGCCGCGATCAACTGATCGCGGCGTCGGCTTTCATACGAATGACATTGGCGGCGCTGGCTGAGCCATCGAGCCAAAAGGACAACTCGGCGTATTGCTTGAACAAATCCGGCGGCAGGATCGTGCGCCTGGACTGCAATTGGACCTTGGCCTTCACCTTATGCAGCCCCGAGAGGCCAAGGGCCTGGTCGAATTCCGGCGCGTCGTAGGCCAAATGATCGAAATCATGTTCGAACCAGGGTTCACCGATGAAGTCGTAGACCAGCCGCATCACCCGCTCTGGCGCCTGGCTCAGCAGGTCGTAATCGATGATCAGCAGTGAGTCGGCGTGTTCGCCGTAATAGGCTTCCTTGAGGGCGGCCCAGGAAAACCCCACCAGCCGATTGCGCTGGGCCAGGGTTTCGCAGCGGCTGTAGACCGTGTTGCGTTCGACTGCATCGCCGAACAACTTGGTGTTTTCGAAGGGATTGGCGCGGTACAGGCGCTCGATGCTGTCCATGACCCAGGCGACATTGCGCACACAGGCAATGATCTTGGCTTGAGGGAACAGATCGCTGATCGCCGGCAGGCGCGAACTCCACAAGCGATTGGTGTCGAACACCACCGGTTTGTCGGCCTTGTCGGCATAGTAAGAATCGAACAAGCCACGCAACAGGCGGCGACGCAGGTCGGTGTCGATCACCGCGCCGAATTCGCTGCCGGCGCTGCATTGCTCCAGAACGCCGGAAAAGAGTGCGCCCACGGGGCTGGTCATGCCGGCATGAAAGCGCGGATTCTGCAAAAGAATGGCAGAAAGCAGGGTCGAGCCCGAGCGCGGCAAGCCGGAGATAAAGTGGAATTGTTGCAATCCATTCACCCGTCATTCAGTCCTTTGTACGACGGAGCGTAGACCATGAATGGCCCTACAGCTAGTGGTGTTTTGATATCAAATCGGAGCTAAATCGACTGGAAAACGCAGTTTATATAACTGTTTAAAAGTTGAATCGTTTAAGCCCTGAAACCACGAATTACTTCAGCACATACAAGCGTGCCACGGCGCCTCCCCCCCGGGCTTCGTCGACGCGTCGCCAGCCCGCGGGCAATGGAGCGAACTCGTCCGCCCCCTCGAGGGTACCGACCAGCCATACCCGACCAGTGCCTTTGGGCAAGGCATCGAGGCTATCCAGGTAGATATCATTGGTCACCAGCGTACCGAAACCGTAGGCGTTCGGCCGGCTCGACCGGCCATCGGCCAATGGTGGCGTGTACAACATCGGTTTGGCGTTGGTCTGGTTGTAATAGACGTAACTCAGGTACCAGAGCATATCGCTGGTGACGATTCGGTCGCCGGGCATGAAGTGCTGGTTCACGTGTTTGGCCATGACGCTGATCTGATCCTCAGTATCCACCGTGGCATTGTTCTTCACCCCCACCAGCTCGACACCGACAAACAGCAGCAGCACGGCCAGCGCCAAGACCTTGAAGTCTGCGTACAAGCGATCGACGGCCAGTGCGACAACCATCGGCAGACCCAAGGCGTAAGCGGTCAGGTAACGCTCGATGAACACCGGCGAGATGAACGACACCGCAAACACCAGCAATAACGGGACCGCGGTGTAGATCACCGCCAGCGCACTGCCACGGAACACACTGCGGTCGCGGGCCAGCGCCACGCCCGCCAGGGCCACCAATGCCAGTGGCAGCGCAATAAAAATCAGCGTGGGCAGGTTCTCGCCATCGTCCTGGATCAGGAGCGACCAGATCATCGACGGCAATGAGTCGAGCATGACGGGGGGCTCCCACCCCACATCACCATTGGCCTTGAGCAGATCCAAGTGCTGGATCAGATCGATCAGGCTGGGCACCCACGGCAGGTACAACAGCACAATCGCCACATTGGCCAGCCACCAGCCCGAGCGCTGAATGTGTCGCAGTCGATACCCTGGCTGTACACGGATCAGGCCCAGATACAACCAGTGACACAGCACGCACAGCGCGGTGAAGTAATGGGTGTAGAACGCCGCTGTCATCAGCAGGGTGTAGATCACCAGATAGCGCGTGCGTTGTGGTCGTTTTATCCAGTACACCAGGGCGATCGTGGCGCCGATCAGCCACGTCCCCAACAGCGAATACATCCGCACTTCCTGGCTATACCGCACCGCCGTCGGCAACAGCGCCAGCAGAACCCCGGCCAGCAACGCGGCGCGGCGGGTCGCGAGCAGGTCCACCAGCCAGACACCGAGCCCGACCGTCGCAATCCCCGGCAGCGCGCTCAGGCAACGAATCGAAAAAATGCCGTCGCCGAACAGCCCGATCCAGCCGTGCAGCAGCATGAAATACAGCGGCGGATGCACATCATGGGCTGCATGCTCCCAGATCCCGGCCAGAGAGTACTGGCTCAACAACAGGCTGGACCCTTCGTCACCCCAGATCGCCGCCGCCGTCAGGTCGTAAAAACGCACCAGCGCAGCCAATGCCAGGATCGGCAGCAGCCAGTGCTCCCGCGCCCACCGCAATAAGCGGCGGGCAGCCGCCCATGAGCCCGGTGTCGCGTGCGGATCCTGAGTGTCACCCAGCGGTGTTTCTCTACGTGCCTCCATTGCCTCCCCTTTTTCGACCTGATGTGCCTCGACCCAATGAGCTTCGACCCAGTGAATACGCAATTTTCTCAAGCACTGTAGGACAGGCTCAGGCCCGTCGTCGATGCTGGCTTTAAGACGGACGACGTCCGGCAATCATTCCGATCAGCGTCTACGCTTTGGCGTGGCGTGACCCAGCCACGGAGATGAACGGAGTCGGCTGATCACTGCGATCCGCCCGGATAACCGGGCCTGCGATGTGACATATCAGACACTAACCTGAGGGATGAGGAACTATGGAAGTATTCATGGGCACTATCCAACCTTTCGCCTTTAACTTCGCCCCCAACGGCTGGGCCCTGTGCTATGGCCAGACGCTGGGGATCTCGCAATACCAGGCGCTTTTCTCACTGCTGGGAACCTACTATGGAGGCAATGGCACCACCAATTTCATGCTGCCCAACCTGCAGGGACGCATGCCGATTGCCCAAGGCAACGGCCTGGGCCTGACCCCGCGTGTCATCGGCGAGGTCTCCGGGACCGAAAACGTCACCGCGACCATCAATAACCTGCCCAACCACACCCACGCCCTGTCCGGGCTCACGGCCACCACCACCCTGCAACTGGCCAGCCCGGCGAGCAACCCGGTCACCAACCCGACCGCAACCAACTCGTACATCGGTGCCTCGGGCGGCGGGCCAGGCTCGGCGAGCATCTACTCCGATCAGCAAGGTGCTGCGGCGGTACCGCTCAAGGGCGTCACCAGCACGGTGACGGGGGAAATCTCGTCCGCCGGCAATGGTTTGCCCATGACGGTGATGAACCCGTTCCTGGTGCTCAACTTCAGCATCGCGCTGAACGGGCTGTTCCCTTCGCGTAACTGAGGGTCTGGCCGGGGGATGCACATCCCCCGGCCACTTTTGCTTGATGGAGGGATGCCATGCTGCAACAGGTTCAAAGCCAACACTTTCAGGCACTGCTGGGCAAGACCGGAACGCTGCGGCTGCCAGATGGCAGTGAGCTGCCGATCCATATCGACACCTTGAAAGAAACGCCCCATTCACAGATGCCCAAAAGCGAGCGCATGCCGTTCAGCGTCGAGCTCAACAGCCTGCAACCCACTGACTTTGTCGATGGCTTGTGTGCGCTGGAGTTACCGGAACTGGGCCAGGTGGAAAATATTTTTGTCTCGCGAGTACCGAACATGGGGCGGGATCCCGACGTGGGTTATTTCTACATTGCGTTCAATTGAAGAGTGACGCTGATCGCTTTACGTAGGAGCTGCCGAAGGCTGCGATCTTTTGATTTTGATTTTTTAAGATCAAAAGATCGCAGCCTCGTTTCACTCGGCAGCTCCTACAATCGATTATGGGTTCAGCCTTGGGGATACCACACCAGCCGCTCCGCCGCCGGGTTGCGCTCTTCAACCTGAAACCCCAGCGCCAGGTAATGCTGGCGCGCATGGGGATTGTTGGCCCAGACCACCGTCGCCACCGGGCAGCGAATTTGTTGCGCGGCTTTTTGCACGCCTTGCAGCACCGTCCGCCCGTAACCCCGACCTCGGGCCTGGGGGATGAACGCCAGGTACAGCACGCGAATTTCATTGGGGCCAAAATCCGTGGTCAGTGCGCCGATGGCCGTGTCGAGTTTCTCGATCACGTAATGCATGGCGTTGGGAAAGTTCTCCCCCAGCCCTTGTTCCTGCACGTTGAATTGCTGGGCAACCACCTGTTGGACCACTTCCTGCTCGCCGTCGATCCATTGCAGATCCGGCCGCGCCGCCTGGTAAAGGCTGTGCAGAAAAGGTCCATCGCTGGTGCGCGAAGGCCTGACCACCAAGCCGTCCGCTGCCACTGAATCGCTGCTCGCCATCGCTGTTCTCCCTTAGAAACCGCTTTCCCTGACCCCCAGGGCCGCCATGCGCCGCCAGGCAACGCCCAGCAACGATTCGCCGCTGCCCTGCAACACCACAATGCCGCGCAAAGGTTGCACCGGCGTCGGCGTCTCTTCGAGGACACTCAACCGCGCGCCATACTGCGCCTGCACCGGCTCGGCGCGCTGATGCTCATCCCGGCGCACGGCAATCGGCCCGTGATGATCGGAAGTCAGCGCCTCTTGATCGACATAAGCCGCGCCGTTGGTATCGATTTCGCTTAATTGCACGGCGATCGCCGGGTGCATCGGGTCATCGGCGATGAACCGCCCGCGAGCACCCGAAGCAACACGCCAGAGCTCGGCTTCGGCCAGATAACCGCGCAACCGCGCGCCGTCTTCGACCACCCGCGCCAAAGGATCTTTAGTCGAAAGCCAGCGACCGACCGTTAACTGCGGCAACAGGTCGCGCACCTTGCCGGCGTGGGGCGCGCGCAGTAGCAGTCGCTCACGCTGGGCGACCAGGCCGCGGTATTCAGCCACCGCTTCCGCCAGGCGCTGCTCGACGATTCCGGCGTCGGCCGCGGTTTCGCTGCGGCTGGCCTGACGACGCATCTGCAACTGCTGAATCTGGATCTCGCGGCGGACGATGGCCTGGCGTGAGTCCAGGTCCGGTGATTCCAGCTCGATCAGCACCTCGCCCTGGGCGACAACCTGGCCGTCATGCACATTCACCGTTTTTACCCGCGCCGCCACCGGCGCGTGCAAGGCGCTGGTGTGTCCCGCCTCCAACATCGTCGGCAACTCCACCGCGCTGCGCCACGGCAGCGCCAGCAGCAACAACAGCCCTAACAATGTCAGGCTGCTAAGCAGTACCCGAGGCGTATGCGCCTGTTCGCGACGACTCCACCATTGCCGCCACTCGCTCAGGATCGGCAGGAAGATGAACCACACCAGCTCCACCAGCATCAGGAAGATCCCCAATACCTTGAAGAACAGGTGATAAACCGCCAGCGCAATCCCGAAAAACAACGCCGCGCGCCATAGCCACGAGCCGTATCCCCAGATCAACAACCGCCGCTGCATCCTCGGCGCCCACGGCTCCGGCGCCGGGGCAGCGTAGCCGAACAGGAACTCGCGCAATCGCCAGCGACACAAGGCAAAGGCACGTCCCTGAAGGTTGTCCACTTCCCAGAAGTCGCTGAGCAAGAAGTAGCCGTCGAAACGCATGAACGGGTTGAGGTTGATCACCAGCGTAGTGATCCAGGTCGCACTGGCGAGCATGAACGCCGCCGTGCGCCCGGGGCCATCGGGCAGCAGGGACCAGGCGAGCAGCGCGATACAGGCCAGCACCAGTTCCGCCAGCACCCCGCCGGCGCCGATCAGCAAACGCGCACGTCTATCGTTGACCCGCCAGGCGTCACTGACGTCCGTGTAGAACATCGGCAGCAGCACCATGAACGCCACGCCCATGCTCTGCACCCGACAACCGGCGCGCTTGGCCATGAAGGCGTGGCCGAACTCGTGGCACAGCTTGGCGAAAAACAGCGCCACCGCGAACGCCAGCGCGCCACCGAGGCTGAACAGGTGCGGAAAGGTGGCGATGAATCGCTGCCAGTCCCGCGACACCAGAAACACCCCGAGCCCCAGCGTCGCGGGCAGTCCGTAGCGCAATGCGCGCGGGCCGAAACGCTCCAGCCACGGCCAGACGCGATTGAGAAAGGCGTCCGGACGCCACAGCGGAATCCGGAAAAACAGGTATTGATGCAGCAGGATTTTCCACAGGCTCTGGCGCTGCGCCGCGGCCTTCAGGCTGTAACTGGCGCGCTGCGATGGGTCGAGGGCGCTGATCAGGTCGTGGCCGCGCAAAAAATCCAGCAATTGCTCAAGCGCCGCGCCGTCCAGCGGCAGCCCTGGCTCGCGGTTGGCGGCACGCAGCACCTGCTCGGGATCACCCAGGGACCAATGACGCAGCAAGCGCATCGCCGCCGCGCCGAGTTTGAAATAACGTCCACGCACCGGGTCGGCCAGGGTCCAGCACGGTGACCCGTCGAGGGCCGGCGCCGCCGTCGACAATTGCAGGTCTGCCCGCAGGCTCGGCAGGCTCATCTAAAGGCCCACGCTCTGACGCAACCCGGCCAGCGGTCGACGCAACAGGTACAGCGCCAGCGGCGCACGGTCACCGAAGACTTTCGCCGTGCCACGCAGGCCAATGCGCGGCGGTGCGCCGTCGAATGTCGCATCCAGTCGATAAGCCAGTTGCCCACCAGCTGTTGGCTGCGCTTCATAGGCCGAACGTTCGAGCCTGGCCTGGTGCCGCTGCAGTGGATCGCTGTCGAGAAACAGCGCGACCTGCGCCCCAGGCTCCAGGGCGATCGCATCGCCCACGGCCAATTCGATGCGCAACTCGGCCTGGTTCGGGTCGGCGATTTCCATCAAGCGCTCGCCGGTCTGCACCGGTTTGCCGGTCCAGCGTTCGGCGTCGGCGAACACCGCGATGCCATCCCGCTCGGCACGCACTTCGCTGCGCTTGAGTAGTTCACGGGCGTAATCCCGTTCGGCGCGTTTCTGCTCGACACGTGCGGCCAGCAGATCGATTTTCGAACTGGATTCGGCATCGGCGAAGGAGCGTTGGGAATTGGCCTTGAGTTCCGCTTCGGCAACGCCCAGAGCGCGCTCGGCCACATCAGCCTGAGCCTTGAGCGTGGTGCTTTCGAAGCGCAGTAGCAGGTCGCCGGTCTTCACCGTCTGGTTGGGTTTGACCAGGAACTCGGCGATCACTCCGTCCAGCGGCGCGGCGACCACCCGGCCGCCCAACGGGACGACTTCGGCCGGTGCCAACACCGATTGGCGCACCGGAATCAGTAACCCGAGCAACAACACGGCGACCAGTGCCACCTGACGCTTGCGCGTCCAGCGCAGTCGCCAGGGTTTGCGCGGTTGCAGCGCCAGCCAGGCATGGCTGTAGGTGTCGCCCAGTTGCGACAACAGCACCTGCTCGGCAGGGTTCCATGGCACATCCCGCGCCAGCCACAGCCCGCCGAAGATCTCGCCCTGATGATCAATCAGTGGCAACCAGAACACCTGAGCGGCCGACAGACTTTGCCAGTCAGCCTGAATCGGTTCGCTAAGCAGATCGGGCGCGATCACCCGTGCCTGTTTCAACACCTCAAGCTTGAACAGCTGCGCGACCGCTTGCTCGACAAACGCCACGAACGGCGCATTCGGCTCCACGGCACTGACACCGGTCACCGCCTGCACCTTGCCGGCGATCAACAACGCAGCATGGCGGAAACCGAACAGCGCCTGGCCGTCATTGACCAGGCTGTAAGCCAGCTGCGAAGGATTGCGAGCGGCACGGGTCTGGCGTTCGAGATCAAGAAACCTGGCGAACACCTGCTCCGCGCCGCCCGTTACCGGGGCGTTCACTTGAGCTCCGCGAAACGTGCCGTTCCGCTCATGCCGGCCAACAGACCGCTGGCGTTGGGCAGCGTCGCCACCAGCAGCAAAGTCTGGCTGCCTTCGTCGATCCGCGCGCCGAGACGCTTGACCGTGGCATCCAGCGGCTGACCGGTTTCATCGGGGACAAAACTGAACGTCTGGCCGGGCTTGAGTTTGCCCATCCAGCGTGACGGCACCAACAGGTGAATTTCCAGGGTGCGGTTATCGACCACATCCAGCAACGGCGCGCCGGCGGCAACGCTTTCGTAGCGTTTGACCTTGCGCTCGACGACCTGGCCATCGAACGGCGCGACCACGCTGCAGCGTTTGACCTGAACCTGATAAACCTGAGATTGCGCCTGGGTTTCGCTGACCTTGGCCTCGGCCCGCGCCACTTCAAAGCGCCCCACCGAATTCAACGCCGCCAGTTGCCGGTTATGGGCCAGCTCCTCACCGGCGCCACGGTTGGCGGCCTGAGCCGCGTTGAGCTGAGCCTGATAAGCCGAACAGTCAAACCGCGCCAGGGTGTCGCCCTTTTTGAACGACTCGCCCTCACTGAACGGCAACTCGACAATCCGCCCGGACAACTCACTGGCGAGCACCGCCTGATCCCGGGCTCGCAACACACCACGGGCCTCACTGCTGGCTGACGCGTTACCGCCGACCGCGTTGCTTTCCAGCAACGGATCGTCTGGCGCAGGCGTTTGCGCCTGTACTACGCACGTTACAAAGGTTAATCCCGCAACCCAAATACGAAAACGCCGCATAACCGTAACTCCCTGACGGATGAACGGAGTCTACGACAGCGGGGAGGCTCGTCAAGCGGATGGCCATCATTGGTTGGAGCGCGCGTTGGCGGATAGGTGTTAATTTCCTTACAAACTATCCATATCAACGCTGCGCCATCTCCGCCACCGGATACGCCGACTCCCATCCCCCACCCAACGCCTTGTACAACCCAACCATTGCCAACGACACCCCGGTCGAGCTCTCGACCCACTGCTGCTGGGTCGCCAGCAATTCGCTTTGCACGGTGAGGACGTTGACGAAATCCACCACCCCTTCGACGTATTGCTGTTGCGCGGTGCGCAGGGCGATCTGGTTTTGGCGCACGGCTTCGGCGAGGCTGTCGCGGCGCAATTGGCTGGCGTTGTAGGCGGTGAGTTGATTGTCGATTTCATGCCAGGCCCGCAGCACGGTTTGCTGGTAAGCCAGGGCCGCTTCCTGTTGTTGGGCTTCGCGCAGATGCAACACGCCCCGCAGTCGACCGCCGTCGAACAGCGGCAAGCTCAATTGCGGACCGATGCTGAACGAGCGCGAGCCCCAGGAGCCGAAATCGCTCAGTTGCAGGGCTTGCGAACCGATGTTGCCCGACAGGGTGATTCGCGGATAGAAGTCACCCTTGGCCACGCCGATGCTGGCGGTCGCGGCATGCAGTCGGGCTTCGGTCTGGCGGATATCCGGGCGGCGCTCGGCCAATTGCGACGGCAAGCCGATGGCGACCTGTCGCGGGGTTTGCGGTACCGGGGCGTCTGTGGATAACTCGGCGGACAACGCTTGCGGCGGTTCGCCCATCAACAGGCTCAGCGCGTTGATCAGTTGCGACTGACGCTGCTCCAGCGCCGGTAAACGTGATTCGATGGCCGCGACTTGCGCGGCGGCTTCGGCGACGTCCAGATCCGTCGCCACACCGTCGGCCAGGCGCAGTTGCGAGAGTTTCAAACTATGCCGGGCGACGTCGAGATTCTGCTCGGTGACGGTCCGGGTGCTTTGCACACCGCGCAGTTGAATGTAGTCCTGAGCCGTTTCGGCGAGCACCGACAGCAGCACGCCACGGCGATCGTTTTCCGCCACCTCCAGGGTGGCATCGGCGGCTTCGGTTTCGCGGCGCACACGCCCCCAGAAATCCAGTTCCCAGGAGGCGGAAAAGCCTGCATCCCACAGGTTGTAGGCTGAGTCGCCACTGTTGCCCGACGGATCGTTCAGGCCTTCACCGCTGTTGCGTTTGCGCCCATAGCTGCCGGTGGCGGCGGTGTTGGGATAGCGGTCGGCGGTGATTACCTGGCGCGCGGCGCGGCTTTGTTGCAAACGGCTGCTGGCGAGTTTCAGGTCGAGGTTATCGGTCAGGGCGCGTTGGGTCAGGGCCGAGAGTTTCGGATCGTGGAACACTTCCCACCAGCGTTCGTCCATCTCGTTGGGGACGGCCTGACTGGCGGCGGCTTTGGCCGGTTTCGACCATTGGGCGACTTGCTGCGGCTGAGGGCGCTGGAAGTCCGGGCCGACGGTGCAGGCGTTCAATGAAAACAGACTCAACACAAAAACTACTGAATGAATGCCGACTTTGTGGCGAGGGAGCTTGCTCCCGTTCGAGTGCGTAGCACTCGCAAATTTTGGGTCCGCTTCGCGGCCCAGCGGGAGCAAGCTCCCTCGCCACAGGGATGTGCGATTAGCGAAGTTCATCGTTGTGCGACCTCATGCTCATCGGCCGTAGCGCTGGCAGTATCAATACTCGCCTCCACCGACATCCCCACCCGCAACCGCTCAGCCAATGGCTGGCCTGGATCGAGGATGATTTTCACCGGAATCCGTTGCACAACCTTGGTGAAGTTGCCGGTGGCGTTGTCCGGTTTGACTGACGCGAAGGTCACGCCGGTGGCCGGTGCGATGCTCTCGACGCGTCCCTGCAGGGCTTCGCCACCAAGGCTGTCGACATGCACCTGCACGTCCTGCCCCGGCTGTACGTCGGTCAGTTGGGTTTCCTGAAAATTGGCGACCACATACGCCCGTTCCAGCGGCACCACGGCCAGAATCTTGCTGCCCGGTGTGACATAGGCGCCGACCCGCACCGCGCGCTCGCCGACCATGCCGTCCTGGGGGGCAACGATGCGCGTATAGGACAGTTCATAGCTGGCCATTTCCAGCGCCGCTTGCGCTCGTTTCAGCCCACCTTCGGCGGCATCGCGCTGGGCGGTCAGGATCTCCACTTGTTTGCGTTCCGCCGCCAGCACCGCTGTGGCATTGGCCAACCGGGCGGTGGCCTGATCGATGCGCGTGCGCGCCTGCTGGGCATTCTGCACGGTGCCGGCGCCCACCCCGGCGAGGTGGTTGTAGCGGTTCAGTTCATGCTCGGCGAAAGCCATCTCCGCCTTCGCCGAAACCACCGTAGCCTGGGCCTGAGCGATCACCGACGTCTGGCGCTCCAGGGTTGCCCTGGCGTTTTGCAGCTGCGCCCTGGCCACCAGGGTTTGCGCGTCGGCGGCCTCGGCGGCAGCGCGCAGGTCGCGGTCGTCGATCAACGCCAGCAACTGCCCGGCCTTGACCTGTTGGTTGTCCTCCACCAGCACTTCCTTGATGAATCCCGCCACGCGCGGCGCCACCAGGGTGAAGTCCGCCGAGACGAAGGCATCGTTGGTGCTTTGCTGTGTACGCTTGCCGAACAAGCCCGGCGCCACCAGGTAAATCAACACGCCGACCACCATCGCTGCGGCAACGCCGACAGCGACTTTTTGCTTTGATTGAGTCGTCATAAAAACCTTCTGTTCCAGTGAAGCGTTCAAGTTGGCGCGCGCGGTGGATAAATCCGCGTCGGCAGCCAGAAAATCAGCAGGATCAGCGCCACGGCGACGCCAGCCATGCACAGATAAAGATCGGAAGAAGTCAGCACCACGGCCTGCTGATGCAGTCGGTGAGCGAGGCCCGCGCTGGCGCCATCAGCCAGAGGCGAGTTACCGAGGTTGTCCACCAGCACGGTCGAGTGAAAATGCAGCCTTGCGGTGGTCAGCGCGTCGATCACACCGGTGGCGATCACCGCCGCCAGGCCTTTCACGGTGTTGAACCAGGCCGAGGCGAACGGCCCTTCCATCGGGGTGATGCTGCCGGTGGAGAGCATCAACAGCGGCAGCACGGCCATGGGTTGACCGAAAATCTGCAGCCATTGCAGGACATAGAAATCGTCACGAATCCACGCCGACGTCAGCTGCGAGCCGCCGATGCAAGACAGCGCCAGCATGCTCAGGCCGATCCCCAGCACCCAACGGCAATCGACCCAACGCAGGTTGCACAGCGCCGCCACCAACGGCAGCGCGATCAACTGTGGCAACGCTGCCAACAGCATGATTGGCGCCGTCTGCAGCGGGCGATAACCCTGGACCTGAGCCAGGTAACTGGAGGGAATGATGACCACAGCGAGCAACACCACCAGCACGCCGGCCAGGGTCAACAACGCGAACGACAGGTTGCGGATACCGAGCATCTGCAATTTGAAGAACGGAATCGGTTGCGACCACTCGTTGATCAGGAACAGCACCAGCAGTAGCAGCCCGCCGCCGAGCAGTGCGCAGATCAGGCTCGACTCGAACCAGTCCAGCCGATTGCCTTGCAGGATGCCGATCACCAACATGCAGATCGCCGGAAACCCCAGTAGCAAGCCACGCCAGTTGAATGACTTGAAGCGTTCCAGACGCAGCGGATCCTGGGGTAGACCGTAAGCCACCGCCGCCATGGCAATCAGGCACGGCACGACGATTTGCCAGAAAGTCCATTGCCAGCCGACGTACTCGGTCCACAACCCGGCCAGCGGCGTGCCGAGACCAGGGCCGAAGGTTGCCGTCAGGGCATAACCGGCCAGACCATAGAGCTTCACGTTGGCCGGCAGGAACCGCAGCGCAACGGTCATCAGCATCGGCGGCAACGCACCACCGGCCAGGCCTTGCAGGGTGCGCATGACCAGCAAGCTTTCATAATTCGGAGCAAACGGGCTCAGCACGCCCAACAGGGTGAAGACGCTGATGGCGCACAGGGTGAAACGCCGCAACGAGAACGTCACCGAACACCAAGGGGCAAATGCCATGGCGGCCACCGAGGTCGCGGTGTAGCTGGCAACCAGCCAGGTGCCTTCGTCGTAGCCGATGGCCAACGCACCGCGAATGTCGGCCAGGGCGACCTTGGTCACCATCTCGTTCAGGCCCGACACCAACACCGCCAGCAACACGCCCACCAGGCCGATGATGATTCTCGGGCCGAAGACCGGTGGTGCGACGGCGGTCGCAGGTTTGGCCGCGACGAGAGGTGCCGTTGCCGCGAGGGAAGTCATGTACTGCACGCTCCGGAAGGGGGATTCCGAAGTATTTTAGGAAGTGCGAGAGCTTACGAAAATTGACTTATTGGCAGCTTATAAGTGCGCGATACGCAATGGTTAAAGTCAAAAGATCGCAGCCTTCGGCGGCGCCCACAGGCGCGTAGGAGCTGCCGAAGGCTGCGATCTTTTGACCTTCAAACCGGCTGCGCCGCCAACCAGGTCTCGTCGCAACAAGCCTTGAGCGTCTCGCGCATCCAGCGGTGCGCCGGGTCTTTGTCGAAACGCGGGTGCCAGGCTTGGGTCAGCATGAGGGTAGGTAGCGGAATCGGCAGGGTGAACGAGCGCAGCTTCAAGCCCAGGCGCCGCACACTCAGCAATGCTTCTTTGGGCACCGGCAGAATCAGGTCGGAATCCGGCAAGGCGAACATCGCCGCATGGAAACTCGGCGCAATCACCGCCACCCGCCGCTCCAGCCCCAAGGCATTGAGCGCCGTGTCGATCGGCCCACGGGCGATCCCGCGACGGGACATGCTGATATGGGAAAAGCCGGCGTAACGCTCGGCGGTGATCTCGTCATCGAACAGCGGATGGTCTTCGCGCACCAACCCGACAAAGTGGGTGGAGAACAGGTTTTGCACCTTCACTTCCGGCATCAGCGGTCGATTGTTGCTGACGCTCAGATCGATGCGTCCTTCGCGCAAGGCTTCATCGTCCCCGTCGCCCTCGGGGACAAAGCGTAGTTCGCAATGCGGAGCCTGGCGCTCCATCGTGTCGAACAGCTTGCCGCCATAGACGCCCACAAAGAAATCATTGGCGCGAATGCTGAACCGCCGGCGCAAGCTGCCCAAGTCCACGTCATCGGCAGAGCGGAACAGCAAGGCGGCCTGCTCCACCAGGTCCCGCACTTGCTCGCGCAGCTCCAGCGCCTTGGGTGTCGGCACCAGGCCACGGCCGGCGCGCACCAGAATCGGATCGCCGATGGCCTCGCGAATCCGCGTCAACGTCCGGCTCATCGCCGCCGGGCTGAGGTTCATCCGCCGCGCAGCGCCCACCACGCTGCCCTCGTCGAGCAAGGCGTCGAGGGCGACCAACAGGTTCATGTCCGGGAGTTGCATGCTGAGCACTCGTGGCTGATCTGGATTGATTCAGACGCAATGCTAGCAGATCAAAAGATCGCCTAAGTTAATCGGATCAGCGCTGCATCCCCCAACGCTTCACCGTCACCCGCTCCAACGTATCAAACACCAGATTCTCCACCAGCAACCCAATCAGGATCACCACCGCCAACCCGGCAAACACCTTGTCGGTGTACAGCTCATTACGGTTCTGGAAGATGTACCAGCCCAACCCACCCTTGCCGCTGGTGGCGCCAAATACCAGTTCAGCGGCGATCAGCGTGCGCCAGGCGAACGCCCAGCCGATTTTCAAACCGGCGAGGATCGACGGCAGCGCGGCCGGGATCAGGATGAACAGCACGAAACGCATGCCCTTGAGGCCGTAATTGCGCCCGGCCATGCGCAGGGTTTCCGAAACGCCTAGGAACCCGGCATAGGTGTTCAAGGCCAACGCCCAGAGCACCGAATGCACCAGTACAAAAATCAGACTGTTCTGCCCCAGTCCGAACCACAGCAGCGCCAGCGGCAACAGCGCAATCGCCGGCAGCGGGTTGAACATCGAGGTCAGCGTGCTCAGCAGATCGCGCCCCAATTGCGTCGACACCGCCAGCGTGGTCAGGGCAAACGCCAGCACAATCCCGATCAGGTAGCCCTTCAACAACACCACCAGCGAAATCCACACCTTGCCCAACAGCTCACCGCTGAGCAGGCCGTCGTATAGCGCGCTGGCGGTTTGCAGAAAACCTGGCAGCAGCAGGTCGTTATTCTGGTAACGGGCAACGGCTTCCCAAATCAGCGCGAGCACAATCAGGATCAGGCTTTTACGCAACCAGCCCTGTTGCCAGAGACGCTGACCGAGGGGTAACTCACGCTCCAGCGGGACGCTCGTCAGCGGCTGCAAAACGGTTTCGTACTCTTTACGCGCGGATGATAACGGGCTCATCGGGCACTCCTCTCAATGGCTCAATAAGCGATGCGAATGTCAGCGAAATCCAGCTCACGCGCGGTTTCCGGGGACTGGCCTTCATCGAACAACAGCCGATGAATCCGCCGCGCCGATTCCTGGAACGCCACGCCGCCGAGGCTGTGCAAATCGTATTGATGGCTGTGGACTTCGGCTCGTACCCGTCCCGGATGAGGCGACAGCAGCAGAATCCGATTGCCCACCACCAACGCCTCTTCGATGGAGTGAGTAACGAACAGCAGCGTGAAACGCACCTCTTCCCAAAGCAGCAGCAACTCCTCCTGCATCTTGCGTCGGGTCAGCGCGTCGAGGGCGGCGAAGGGTTCATCCATCAACAGGATTTTCGGTTGCATCGCCAACGCCCGGGCAATCGCCACCCGAGCTTTCATGCCGCCAGACAAGGTATGCGGATAGGCATCGGCAAACGCCGCCAGACCGACCTTGTCCAGATAATGCAGCGCCCGCTCTTCAGCCTCTTTGCGCTTGAGGGTTTTGGAAGCGAGCAGCGGAAACATCACGTTCTGTTTGACGGTTTTCCACGGCGGCAGCTGATCGAACTCCTGGAACACCACGATCCGGTCCGGCCCTGGCGCATCGACCCGCTGGCCTTGCAGGCGAATCTCGCCCTCACAGGGCGGGATAAACCCGGCGATCGCCTTGAGCAACGTCGATTTGCCGCAGCCGGACGGACCGAGCAACACAAAGCGGTCCGCCGGATCGATCTCGAAACTGACCTGATGGGTCGCTCGAACCACACGCGCGGGCGTGCGGTATTCCAGGCTGACCTTGTCGACCGACAGCAGCGCTTGCGCGGCCGCGATCGGATTGCTGGCCGTGTGGCCTTGCAAGGGGGCGTTCATGTCGATCAGCTCCCTTGCAGCGGCTTGGCATCCTGGAAGAAGTAATCCTTCCACGAATCCGGTTTGTTTTTGATCGCGCCGACGCGGTAGAGGAACTCGGCCAGTGGGTAAGTGTTTTTCGGCGTGACGGTAAATTCGAACTGCGGGTTGTCGATGATTTTCAGCAACGCCGCACGGTCGATTTTTGCCTTGGTGACACGGATGTATGTGTCGGCCGCCGCGCCTTTATCGCTCTGCGCAAACTCGGCCGCTTCGGTCAGCGCCGCGATGAAGGCTTTATAGGTTTTCGGGTTCTCGTTGCGGAATTTCTCGGTGGCGAACAACACGGTCGGCGAATTCGGGCCGAGCAGGTCGTAGGTGTTCAGCACCACGTGCACGCTGGGGTTTTCCAGCGCCTGATCCTGGAATGGCGGGTTGGAGAAGTGCCCGGTCAACTCGGTGCCGCCAGCGATCAGTGCCGCAGTGGCATCCGGGTGCGGAACGGCGATGGTGTACTTGTCGAGGCGATTGAATTCTTTGTCGCCCCATTGCTTGGCTGCTGCGTATTGCAGGAAGCGCGACTGCACCGACACCCCGACCGCCGGCACCGCAATGCGGTCCTTTTCGGTGAAGTCAGCGATGGTTTTGACCTTTGGATTGTTGCTCACCAGGTAGTAAGGGAAGTTGCCCAGGGAAGCCACGGCCTTGACGTTCTGTTTGCCGTGAGTGCGGTCCCAGATGGTCAGCAGCGGCCCGACGCCGGCACCGGCAATGTCGATGGAGCCGGAGAGCAACGCATCGTTGACCGCCGAGCCGCCGGAGAGCTGGGTCCAATCGACCTTGATGTCGATGCCTTCCTGCTTGCCGTATTTCTCGATCAGGTTCTGATCGCGCACCACGTTGAGCAGCAGATAAACGATGCCGAATTGTTCGGCGATACGAATTTCACCCTCGGCGTGGGCCACGGTCGGCGCCACCAGGCTGCCGGCGAGCAGGCTGAAACCCAGGCCGATAGCGGCGGCCAACGGTGCAAATGGAAGACGTTTGGACATGAGGGTTCTCCGAAATCAGAAAGGCGCGTCGCCCTGGATGGTGGTGCGATACAACTTGCGGCGCAGATGGCTGGGGCATCCGGCGGCGAGGTGAATCAGCGAGCGGTTGTCCCAGAACACCAGGTCGTGGGCCTGCCATTGATGGCGGTAAATGTTTTGCGGCAACACGCTGTGGGCGTAGAGCTCGTCGAGCAATTGTTTGCTCTCGTCTTCCGGCAAACCGACGATGCGGGTGGTGAAGCCCTCGCTGACGAACAACGCCTTGCGGCCGTTTTCCGGATGGGTGCGGACGATCGGATGAACAACTTCAGCGACCTGAGCCAGTTGCTCCGGCGTCAGGGTCGGACGCCAGTTGCCCTCGAATTTGCTCTCGCTGTAACGCGCCGTGTAGGAGTGCGCGGCCGAACGACCTTCGACGGCTTTACGCAGCGCCTCGGGCAGGCTGTCCCAGGCTTTGTGCATGTCGGCAAACAGCGTGTCGCCGCCTTCGGAGGGCAGCTCCTGGGCATGCAGCATCGAGCCCAGACTCGGCAGTTCTTTATAAGAGAGATCGGAGTGCCAGAACTTGCCGGCATCACCGAGGCCGATGGATTGGCCGTTTTCGATGATGTTGGAAACGATGAGGATTTCCGGATGCCCGGCGAGCAGGAATTGCTTGAGTACATGGATCTGCAACACGCCGAAACGGCGGCTGAAGGCGATCTGCTGTTCAGGGGTTATACGCTGGTCGCGGAACACCACCACGTGATGATCCAGGTGCGCACGGTGGATTCGGGAGAAGTCCTGGTGATTGATTGGGCGGGACAAATCCAGGCCGATGATTTCGGCACCGACGGCGCCGCTGAACGGGCGGATTTCGAAGGCTTGCGACGCGAGGGTGGCGGCGCTTGTTGGCTCAGGCTTTGGGGAAAAAGAGACAGCTGACATAAAAATCACTCCCACGCACGGCGCGCTCAAGGGCGCGCGTCGATCAGAAACTCACGGAGGTCCCGTGTTGGTTCGTGTCGTGCGGCGCGCCGATTGGTCGGCAGGTACGCAGGGAAGTGACTTTATGGGTATAAGAATTTAAATTTAAATACCGTTAGCGAATAACGATATGGCCGAAAATCAAAAGATCGTCCGAACGCGGCCCGAACCTTCGGCAGCTCCTACAGGTGTACTCGAAACCCTGTAGGAGCTGCCGAAGGCTGCGATCTTTTCAGACTCCCCGCTAAAACTACCGCTCGTGCAACGCCTCGGCGCGTGCCCGGATAATCGGCTTGAGCAAATAACTGAGTATGGTCTTCTTACCAGTAATGATATCCACCGACGCCACCATCCCCGGAATGATCAGCAACGGCTTTTCATCCGTCCCGAGGTGGCTGCGCTCGGTGCGCAGTTTGATGATGTAGTACGTGGTCTTCTTGTCTTCGTCGGTGATGGTGTCAGCACCGATCTGCTCCAGCTTGGCTTTCAGCCCGCCATAAATGGTGTAGTCGTAAGCCGTGAACTTCACCGTAGCGTCTTGCCCCGGATGCAGGAAGGCGATGTCTTGCGGGCGAATCTTGGCTTCCACCAGCAAGGTGTCGTCCAGCGGCACGATTTCCACCAGGTCGCTGCCCGGCTGAATCACACCACCGATGGTGTTCACCAGCAATTTGTTGACGATGCCCCGTACCGGCGATGTCACCAGCGTTCGGCTGACCCGGTCTTCCAGCGCTTTGCCGGTCGCCTGGGCCTTGTTCAGGTCGGTGCGTGCTTCGTTGAGTTGAGTCAGGGCTTCGCTGCGGAATTTGCCGCGAGTCTCATCGATCTTGCGCTGCACTTCCTTGATCGCCGATTCGGCGCGAGGGATCGCCAGGGTGGTGGCGTCCAGTTGGCCGCGGGTTTCGACCTCGGCACGCTTGAGTCGCAATACCTCGACCGGGGATACCGCGCCCTGAGCCACCAACGGCTCGGACATGGCGATTTCCTGACGCTGCAAGGACAGACCGCTGCGGTACTGGGCCTGTTTGGAGGTGAACTCGCGCAGCTCCTGCTGCTTCTGGATCAACTGCTCCTGCAAGCCACCGATCTCATCGTGCAGTTGCTGACGACGGCTGACGTATAACGATTCTTCGCTGGCAGCTTGGCCGGGCACGGCTTTGAGCACATCGGCGGGGAAATTCAACGGGCGGTCATCGACCTCGGCGCTCAAGCGCTCCACGCGCAACAGCATCGACAGCCGATCGGCCTCGGTTTCGCCAACATTGGAGGCGAACCGTGTGTCGTCCAGACGTATCAGCGGCGCGCCAGCCTCGACGATTTGCCCTTCCTTGACGAACAACTCGGAAACGATGCCGCCCTCAAGGTTCTGGATTTTCTGGATCTTCGACGACGGAATCGCCTTGCCGTCGCCCTTGGTGACTTCATCGATCACCGCAAAATTGGCCCACAGCATCAGGAACACGAAGAAGCCGATGATCGCCCAGATCGTCAACCGCACCACGCGCGGGGCGTCCTCGATCAGCGCTTTGTTGACCTCGGGAAGGGGCTGGCCTTGCAGCGACGCGGAGCCTTTGAAGTAGCGGCGGATGGATTCTTTGACCCCGGACTTAAGCAACACTGATCTGCCCCTTTTTCAACGCTTCCATCACGGCGGCTTTCGGGCCATCGGCGAGAATCTGCCCGCGGTCGATCACCAGCAGGCGATCCACCAGCGACAACAGCGAGGCCCGGTGCGTCACCAGCACCACGGTCTTGTTTTCCACCACGGCAGCGAGGCGTTGTTTCAGGCGCTCTTCGCCAGTGTTGTCCATGGCGCTGGTGGGTTCGTCCAGCAACAGGATCGGCGGGTTGAGCAGCAGCGCTCGGGCCAGGGCCACGTTCTGGCGCTGACCGCCGGACAGGTTCTGCCCACGCTCACCGACTTGCAGTTCATAGCCTTGCGGATGCAGGCGGGCGAACTCGTGGACGCCGGCCAGTTCCGCGGCTTGCAGCACCAATTCGTCTTCGACATAGCGCGCGCCCGACACCAAGTTGTCGCGCAACGTACCGGCGAGCAATTGGATGTCCTGGGGCACGTAGCCAATGTTGTGGCGCAGCTCGCTGACGTCGATCTGGCGGATATCCACACCATCCACCAGCAACGCGCCGTCGTCCGGTTGATAGAGGCCCACCAGCAGTTTGGCCAGGGAGCTTTTGCCCGAGCCGCTGCGACCGATGATGCCGATCTTCTCGCCCGGCTTGATGGTCAGGTTGATGCCCTTCAGCGCGGGGTTCTGTTGATTCGGATAGGTGAAGGTCAGCTGACGGCATTCAATGGCGCCTTGCAGGACCTTGCGGCTCAGCGGGCGCTCGTCGAAATTGCGCTCCTGGGGCAACTCCATCATCTGATCGACCGAGGTCATGGTCACGCGGGCTTGCTGGTAGCGGGTCAGCAGACCGGACAGCGAGGCCAGCGGGCTGAGGGCACGACCGCTGAGCATGTAACAGGCGATCAAACCGCCCATGCTCAGGTTGCCGGCAATGATCTGGTACACGCCGAAGACGATCATGATCACCCCGGCCAATTGCTGAATCAGCAAGGTGATGTTCATCGCCAGACCGGACAGCATTTTCACCCGCAGCTCAAGGCGGCTGAGGGTGCCGATAGTCTGTTCCCACTGGTATTGGCGTTCGCTTTCAGCGTTGTTGACCTTGACCGCATCAAGACCGGCGAGGGTTTCGATCAGGCTCGACTGGCGCTCGGCGCCCAGGGCCATGGTTCGCTCCATGGTCGCCACCAGCGGCTTCTGCAAGGCATAACCGATCAGCAACGCAATCGGGAACGCCAGCACCGGAATCCACACCAGATGCCCGCCGAGGATCGCGATGACCAGGAAGATCAACAGCGTAAACGGCAGGTCGATCAGGCTGGTGAGGGTCAGCGACGCGAGGAAGTCGCGCAGGCTCTGAAATTCATGGATGTTCTGGGCAAAGCTGCCGACCCGCGCCGGGCGGTACTTCATGGCCATGCCGACGATGCGCTCAAACAGCGTCGCTGAAATGATCAGGTCGGTTTTCTTTCCGGCCAGGTCCAGGCACAGACTGCGCAGGCTCTTGAGAATCAGGTCGAACACATAAGCGCCGGTGATGCCGATGGCCAGCACCCAAAGGGTCGATTCGGCCTGGTTCGGCACCACGCGGTCGTAGACATTCATCACGAACAGCGGCGCGGCCATGGCGATGATATTGATCAGCAGACTGGCAGCGATGGCGTCGACGTACAGCCAGCGCGAACGCTTGAGGGTGTCGCGAAACCACGAACGCGCGCGGGGGATCAGCGTGCCGTGATTGACGTCGAATTTGTGCTGGGGTTGGGCGAAGAACACTTTGCCGCTGTAGTCGTCGGCGAGCAGTTCACGACTGACGCAGACTTCGCCACCATCGCTTTCACTGAGCAGCAAGCGGGCCTGGTCTTCACCGTGCCAGCCGAGCAGCACCGCACTGCGTCCGTCCTTGAGCAACAACAGCGCCGGCATGGCGATTGCCGGAATCTGCTCCAGTTTGCGTTGCAGCACCCGCCCTTGCAGCCCGGCGCGAGCGGCTGCACGAGGCAGCAGTTCGACGCTCAGGCGCTGTTTGGGCAACGGCAGGCCGGTGGTCAGCATCGCCGCGCTGGCCGGCTTCTGGTGCAAAGTGCAGAGGGCTAGCAGGCCGTCCAGTAACGGATCGTCATGCAGCGCGCGTGGATCATGGATGAGTTGAACTCGACTGACTTCTGATTCCACGCTCGACACTCTTGGCTAACAGTTGAAATGGGGCAGGACTCAATTCATCCCAGGCAGCTGGACCTTGGGCTTCACGTCATTTTGCACAACGGATGCCAACGGTGCGACCACGCCCTGACTTTTGAGCAATTCGCCCATGGTCGCCTTGATTCGGTACTGAGTAAATAACTGAATGTTTTTGATCTCGGCGAGCCGACGGGAAGCCGTAAACAGCTCGTTTTCACTGTCGAGCAGGTCGAGCAATGTTCGCTCGCCGAGGCTGAACTGCTTCTGATACGCACCGCGCACGCTGGCGCTGCGATCGACATATTGCTGGGCGATCGGCACTTGGGCGTTGGCGTTGTTCAAGGCATTCCAGGCCAGGCCCAGTTCTTCATTCAACACACGCAGGGCGTTGTTGCGGATATCCAGCGCCTGGTTCGACAGATAGGACTTGGATTCCAGATCGGCCTTGTTGCTGCCACCGGCAAACAAATTGAAGCGCATGCGCAGCATGGCCTGCCATTCGTTGTTGTGACCGTTCTGACCATCGAGGTCGTTGTCGGCGGTGCGACCCAATTCGGCATCGAAGCGCGGGTAGAAGCTCGACTTGGCGGCTTCGTACTGTTTCTCGGCAGCAGCGATATCCGATTCGGCGGAACGCAGGATCGGGCTGTTTTCCAGCATCTGCGCCCGGGCTTCATTCAGGTTGGCCGGCAACAGCGCCATAAAATCGGCAGGCCGCTCCAGTTGATCGGGCATTTGGCCGACGGCACTGAGGAAGTTGGTCTGGGCGTCTGCCAGGTTGGTCTGCTCGGTGATCAGGTTGTTGCGGGCCTGGGCCATACGCGCTTCGGCCTGATCGAGGTCGGCGCCGCTGCCCACGCCGCGCTGGGTACGCAATTTGATCTGGTCAAAAATCCGTTCGTGGTTTTTCAGGTTGTCTTCGGCCAGGCGCACGAATTCGCGGCGGGTCAGCACATCGAGATAAACCTGAGCGACGGTCAACGCGGTGCGTTCCGAGGTGCCCATCAAGGAATAAGCACGGGAATTAACGGTGGCTTGTTGACGCCCCACTTCGCTGGACGTCGCAAAACCGTCAAAAACCATCTGTGACAGACGTAAACTTGACTCGCTCCGGTTCAGCGTTTCCCAGTGGTTGCTGCCGCCAGCGGCACGGGTGGAGACACTGTCGGTGCCTTCGCGACCATAACCGCCCAGCAGATCGACCCGTGGCAGGTATCCACCTTTTGCAGCCTTTAATTGATAATCCGCAGCCAGCCGACTATTGACCCCTGCCTGGATTTCCGGATGGACATCCAGTGCCTGTTGCATGGCCTGTGGAAGGGTCTGCGCCTGAACAAAGCTGGCGGCAAGGGCGAAAGGTAGAACCTTGAACAGGTGCAAACGCATAGTTGGAATTCCCGGGACTTCTTGTCTTGAATCACTGCAGAACATGGCGCTGCATCGCATGATGGCAACCGGAATGACCGTATGTCGGAAAGTTCAAAATCGGAACTGGATCACACGCTGTAGGACAGGTCGCCGCTTAAATATCAATGTGACATTACTTGGACGATTGTTTAGGATGGCTCCCATAAGGTCAATAGTTTGGCATAAAGTTAATTTCGAAAAAATATAGCCAAATTATTGACGGTTCGCGCGTCAAAGTTATGTATCGAATTTTGTAAGAACGTCCAGCCCCGATCGGCGAACACGCCCGAGCGGTTCATGGAAGTCAACTGAACGTGACACCCGGAGAGTCTTCAATGAGCAGTGTTGTTGCCATCGTCAAAAGCATTGTTGGTCAGGTTTTCGCGGTGTCCCCAGAGGGCATCCGCCGCGTACTCGTTGAAGGCGACCGGTTGTTTGTGGGCGACCAGGTGGACACGGGTGCCGCCGGCGCCATTACCCTTGAACTGGCTGACGGCCGGACCCTGGACCTGGGCCGCGACACTCAGTGGAGTGGCAGCAATCCGGACTCCAGCACCGACCTTGCGCAAGCCACTGCACAAGCGGCGCCATCAGTTGACGAACTGCAGCAAGCCATCGCTGCCGGTGTCGACCCGACCACCGCTCTTGAAGCCACTGCAGCCGGCCCTACTGCCGCGAGCGCGGGCGGCTCTGCCGGTGGCGGCCACAGCTTCGTGGCCCTGGAGGCAACCGCTGCCCGGGTCGACCCGACCATCGGCTTCCCGACCGCAGGCCTCGCCACTGCGGCGTCGGCAACACAAAACACTACCGGCGGCCAGACGGCCGATACCAGCACCAATGCCCTGCGCGAATCAACGCTGAGCCTGAGCGCCACGCCGACCATCACCGAGGCCGGTGGCGTGCTGGTTTACACCGCGACCCTGACCCAGGCGCCGCTGACCGACCTGACCATCACCCTGTCCAACGGCGCGGTGATCGTGATCACAGCCGGCCAGACCACCGGTACCGTCAACGTTCCGCTGGCGCCGAACGACACTGTTTATAACGATCCGACCCAAATCGACGTGACCGTCACTGGCACCACGGGCGGTAGCGGTATCGTGGTCACCCCGCCGACTGCTCCGGCCGTGACCCAGGTCACCGACACCGTCGACACCACTACCGTTACGCTGACAGCGGGTTCAAGCGTCACCGAAGGTGGCCAGATCACCTACACCGCGACCCTGACCAACCCGGCGCAAACACCGGTTACCGTGACCCTGTCCAACGGCTCGACCATCACCATCGAAGCCGGAAAAACCACTGGCTCCGTGAACGTCGACACCCCGGCCAATGACGTCTACAACAATGGCAGCACCGTCAGCACCACGATCACTGGCGCTACCGGCGGTAACTTCGAAAACCTGGTGCCGAACCCGACGCCGGCGGTCACCACCATTACCGACTCGATCGACAGTACCGGCCTGACCCTGACTGCCACCGGCAGCGTTACGGAAGGCGGCCAGATCACCTACACCGCGACATTGACCAACCCGGCGCAGACGCCGGTCACCGTTACCCTGTCCAACGGTTCGACCATCACCATCGAAGCCGGAAAAACCACCGGCTCCGTGAATGTCGAAACCCCGGCCAATGACGTCTACAACAACGGCAGCACCGTCAGCACCACGATCACTAGCGCTACCGGCGGTAACTTCGAAAACCTGGTGCCGAACCCGACGCCGGCCGTCACCACCATTATCGACTCGATCGACAACACCGGCCTGAGCCTCAGCGCCACCGGCACCGTTGTCGAAGGCGGCCAGATCACTTACACCGCTACCCTGACCAACCCTGCTGGCACGCCGATGACCGTGACCTTGAGCAATGGCTCGGTCATTACCATCGAAGCGGGCAAGACCACCGGCAGCGTGACCGTCGATACCCCAGCCAATGACGTCTACAACAACGGCAGCACCGTCAGCACCACGATCACCGGTGCCACCGGTGGCAACTTCGAGAACCTCGTACCGAGCACCACGCCGGCCGTCACCACCATCACCGACTCGATCGACAACACCGGCCTGAGCCTCAGCGCCACCAGCACCGTTGTCGAAGGCGGCCAGATCACTTACACCGCCACCCTGACCAACCCGGCTGGCACGCCGATGACCGTGACCTTGAGCAATGGCTCGGTCATTACCATTGAAGCGGGCAAGACCACCGGCAGCGTGACCGTCGATACCCCGGCCAACGACGTCTATAACAACGGCAGCACCGTCAGCACCACGATCACCGGCACCACCGGCGGTAATTTCGAGCAGCTGACCCCGAGCACCGAGCCGGCGCTCACCACCATCACCGACTCGAAAGACGACACCGGCCTGAGCCTGTCGGCGTCCACCGAAGTGGCCGAAGGTGGTCAGATTCTGTACACCGCAACCCTGACCAATCCGGCTGGCACGCCGGTCACCGTAACCTTGAGCAACGGTGCCGTGATCACCATCGCCGCTGGCGCGACCACCGGCAGCGTGAGCGTCGCCGCCCCTGCCGATGACGTTTATAAAGATGCTGGCCAGGTCGAAGTGACGATCAAGGATGCGACGGGCGGCAATTTCGAGAATCTGGTACCTAACACTGCCCCGGCAGTCACTACCGTCAACGACACCATCGACACCAGCACTGTTTCGCTGACTGCGACCGCGAACGTGGCCGAAGGCGGCACCGTGGTATACACCGCGTCCGTGTCCGCGCCGGTCACCGGTTCGCCAGTGGTTGTGACCCTGTCGAATGGCCAGACCATCACCATTCCGGTCGGTGCCAGCAGCGGTTCTGTCAACTTCGTTGCGCCAAACGATGCCCTCGCTGGCGGCGGTTCTTTGAGCGTGAAGATCGACGATGCCAAGGGCGGCAACTACGAGAAGCTGGAAGTCGACGGCAAGTCGGCGGACACCTCGGTGACCGACACACCGGACACCACGACCCTCAGCCTGAGCGCGACCGACTCGGTGGCCGAAGGCGGCTCCATCGTTTACACCGCGACCCTGACCAACGCCGCCGGCACACCGGTCACCGTGACTTTGAGCAACGGCGCCGTGATCACCATCGACGCTGGCAAAACCACCGGCTCCGTGACCGTCGATGCACCGAAGGACGACGTCTATAAAGACGCCGGAACCGTTGAAGCGACCATCAAAGACGCAACCGGTGGCAACTTCGAGAACCTGGTGCCAAGCACCACCCCGGCAGTCACCACCGTCACCGATACCATCGACACCAGCACCGTTTCGCTGACTGCGACTGCGAACGTCGCTGAAGGCGGCACCGTGGTGTACACCGCGTCCGTGTCCGCGCCAGTCACCGGTTCGCCAGTGGTGGTGACCCTGTCCAACGGCCAGACCATCACCATTCCGGTTGGGTCGAGCAGCGCCAGCGTCAACTTCACCGCACCGAACGATGCCTTGGCCGGTGGCGGTTCGCTAAGTGTCAAGATTGACGATGCCAAGGGCGGTAACTACGAGAAACTGGAAGTCGACGGCAAGTCGGCCGACACCTCAGTGACTGATACCCCGGACACCACGACCCTCAGCCTGAGCGCGACCGACTCGGTGGCCGAAGGCGGCTCCATCGTTTACACCGCGACCCTGACCAATGCCGCCGGCACACCGGTCACCGTGACCTTGAGCAACGGCGCCGTGATCACCATTGAGGCGGGAAAAACCACCGGCTCCGTGACTGTCGATGCGCCAAAAGACGACGTCTATAAAGACGCAGGCACAGTCGAAGTCACCATCAAGGATGCTGCGGGCGGCAACTTCGAGAACCTGGCCACCAGCACCACCCCGGCGGTCACCACCGTTAACGACACCATCGATACCAGCACCGTTTCGCTGAGTGCCACGGCGAACGTCGCCGAAGGTGGCACTGTGGTGTACACCGCATCCGTGTCGGCACCGGTCACCGGTTCGCCAGTCGTCGTAACTCTGTCCAACGGCCAGACCATCACTATTCCGGTCGGCGCGAGCAGCGGTTCTGTCAATTTCGTTGCACCCAACGATGCGTTGGCCGGTGGCGGTTCCTTGAGCGTCAAGATTGACGATGCCAAGGGCGGTAACTACGAGAAGCTGGAGGTCGACGGCAAGTCGGCCGATACCTCAGTGACTGATACCCCGGACACCACCACCCTCAGCCTGTCGGCAACCGACTCGGTCGCCGAAGGCGGTTCCATCGTTTATACCGCGACCCTGACCAATGCCGCCGGCACACCGGTCACCGTGACCTTGAGCAACGGCGCGGTGATCACCATTGCCGCCGGTGCCACTAGCGGCAGCGTGACCGTCGATGCACCAAAGGACGACGTCTACAAGGACGCTGGCCAAGTCGAAGTCACCATCAAGGATGCCGCAGGCGGCAACTTTGAAAACCTGGCCACCAGCCCAGCGGCAGCGGTCACCACCGTCAACGACACCATCGACACCAGCACTGTTTCGCTGACTGCGACCGCGAACGTGGCCGAAGGCGGCACCGTGGTATACACCGCGTCCGTCTCCGCCCCAGTGACTGGTTCGCCGGTGGTTGTGACCCTGTCCAATGGGCAGACCATTACCATCCCGGTTGGCTCGAGCAGCGCCAGCGTCAACTTCACCGCGCCGAACGATGCTCTGGCCGGCGGCAACTCCCTGAGCGTCAAGATCGACGACGCCAAGGGCGGCAACTACGAGAAGCTGGAAGTCGACGGCAAGTCGGCGGATACCTCGGTGACCGACACACCGGACACCACCAACCTGTCGCTCACTGCGACCGGCGCTGTAGATGAAGGCGGTCAGATCACCTATACGGCGACCCTGACCAATGCCGCCGGCACGCCAGTGACCGTGACCCTGAGCAACGGTGCCGTGATCACCATTGAAGCAGGCAAAACCACTGGCTCCGTAACCGTCGATGCGCCGAAGGACGACGTCTATAAAGATGCCGGAACCATTGAAACAACCATCAAAGACGCAACCGGAGGCAACTTCGAGAACCTGGTAACCAGCGATACGCCTGCGGTCACTACCGTCAACGACACTATCGACACCAGCACCGTTTCGCTGACTGCCACCGCAAACGTCGCCGAAGGCGGCACCGTGGTATACACCGCTTCCGTCACTGCTCCGGTCACTGGTTCGCCAGTGGTTGTGACCCTGTCCAACGGCCAGACCATCACCATCCCGGTTGGCTCGAGCAGCGCCAGCGTCAACTTCACCGCGCCCAACGACGCCTTGGCCGGCGGCAGTTCCCTGAGCGTCAAGATCGACGACGCCAAGGGCGGCAACTACGAGAAGCTGGAAGTCGACGGCAAATCGGCGGATACCTCGGTGACCGACACACCGGACACCACGACTCTAAGCCTGTCGGCAACTGACTCGGTCGCCGAAGGCGGTTCCATCGTTTACACCGCAACCTTGACCAATGCCGCTGGCACTCCGGTCACCGTGACCTTGAGCAACGGCGCGGTGATCACCATTGCCGCCGGTGCCACCAGTGGCAGCGTGACCGTCGATGCACCAAAGGACGACGTCTACAAGGACGCTGGCCAAGTCGAAGTCACGATCAAGGATGCCGCAGGCGGTAACTTTGAAAACCTGGTTCCGAGCACTGCACCGGCAGTCACCACCGTCACCGACACCATCGATACCAGCACCGTTTCGCTGACTGCCACCGCAAACGTCGCCGAAGGCGGCACTGTGGTGTACACCGCTTCCGTCACTGCTCCGGTCACTGGTTCGCCAGTGGTTGTGACCCTGTCCAACGGCCAGACCATCACCATCCCGGTTGGCTCGAGCAGCGCCAGCGTCAACTTCACCGCGCCCAACGACGCCTTGGCCGGCGGCAGTTCCCTGAGCGTCAAGATCGACGACGCCAAGGGCGGCAACTACGAGAAGCTGGAAGTCGACGGCAAGTCGGCGGATACCTCGGTGACCGACACGCCGGACACCACCACCCTCAGCCTGAGCGCGACCGACTCGGTGGCCGAAGGTGGTTCCATCGTTTACACCGCGACCCTGACCAATGCTGCTGGCACACCGGTCACCGTGACTTTGAGCAACGGCGCCGTGATCACCATCGATGCCGGCAAAACCACCGGCACCGTCACTGTCCCGGCACCGTCCGATGACGTTTACAAAGACGCCGGCACGGTCCAGGCCACCATTTCCACCGCCACCGGTGGCAATTTCGAGAACCTGGTGCCGAGCACTACCCCGGCGGTCACCACCGTCACCGATACCATCGACACCAGCACCGTTTCGCTGACTGCGACCGCGAACGTCGCCGAAGGCGGCACCGTGGTTTACACGGCTTCCGTGTCGGCCCCGGTCACCGGTTCGCCAGTCGTCGTGACCCTGTCTAACGGCCAGACCATCACCATTCCGGTTGGCGCCAGCAGCGGTTCTGTCAATTTTGTTGCACCCAACGACGCGTTGGCCGGCGGCAACTCCTTGAGCGTGAAGATCGACGACGCCAAGGGCGGCAACTACGAGAAGCTGGAAGTCGACGGCAAATCGGCGGATACCTCGGTGACCGACACACCGGACACCACCACCCTCAGCCTGTCGGCAACCGACTCGGTGGCTGAAGGCGGTTCCATTGTTTATACCGCCACCTTGAGCAACGCCGCCGGCACACCAGTGACCGTGACGCTGAGCAACGGCGCCGTGATCACCATCGATGCCGGTAAAACCACCGGCACCGTGACCGTCCCCGCTCCATCCGATGACGTCTACAAAGACGCCGGCACGGTCCAGGCGACCATCTCCACCGCCACCGGCGGCAATTTCGAAAACCTGGTGCCGAGCACTGCCCCGGCAGTCACCACCGTCACCGACACCATCGATACCAGCACCGTTTCGCTGACTGCCACCGCAAACGTCGCCGAAGGCGGCACTGTGGTGTACACCGCTTCCGTCACTGCTCCGGTCACTGGTTCGCCAGTGGTTGTGACCCTGTCCAACGGCCAGACCATCACCATCCCGGTTGGCTCGAGCAGCGCCAGCGTCAACTTCACCGCGCCCAACGACGCCTTGGCCGGCGGCAGTTCCCTGAGCGTCAAGATCGACGACGCCAAGGGCGGCAACTACGAGAAGCTGGAAGTCGACGGCAAGTCGGCGGATACCTCGGTGACCGACACGCCGGACACCACCACCCTCAGCCTGAGCGCGACCGACTCGGTGGCCGAAGGTGGTTCCATCGTTTACACCGCGACCCTGACCAATGCTGCTGGCACACCGGTCACCGTGACTTTGAGCAACGGCGCCGTGATCACCATCGATGCCGGCAAAACCACCGGCACCGTCACTGTCCCGGCACCGTCCGATGACGTTTACAAAGACGCCGGCACGGTCCAGGCCACCATCTCCACCGCCACCGGTGGCAATTTCGAGAACCTGGTGCCGAGCACTACCCCGGCGGTCACCACCGTCATCGATACCATCGACACCAGCACCGTTTCGCTGACTGCGACTGCGAACGTCGCTGAAGGCGGCACCGTGGTGTACACCGCGTCCGTGTCCGCGCCAGTCACCGGTTCGCCAGTCGTCGTGACCCTGTCTAACGGCCAGACCATCACCATTCCGGTTGGCGCCAGCAGCGGTTCTGTCAATTTTGTTGCACCCAACGACGCGTTGGCCGGCGGCAACTCCTTGAGCGTGAAGATCGACGACGCCAAGGGCGGCAACTACGAGAAGCTGGAAGTCGACGGCAAGTCGGCGGACACCTTGGTGACCGACACGCCGGACACCACGACTCTCAGCCTGAGCGCGACCGACTCGGTGGCTGAAGGCGGCTCGATTGTTTACACCGCGACCCTGACCAATGCCGCCGGCACGCCGGTCACCGTGACGCTGAGCAACGGCGCGGTGATCACCATCGACGCCGGTAAAACCACCGGCTCCGTAACCGTCCCCGCTCCATCCGATGACGTCTACAAAGACGCCGGCACGGTCCAGGCCACCATCTCCACCGCCACCGGCGGCAATTTCGAGAACCTGGTGCCGAGCACTACCCCGGCGGTCACCACCGTCACCGATACCATCGACACCAGCACCGTTTCGCTGACTGCGACCGCGAACGTCGCCGAAGGCGGCACCGTGGTTTACACGGCTTCCGTGTCGGCCCCGGTCACCGGTTCGCCAGTCGTCGTGACCCTGTCCAACGGCCAGACCATCACCATTCCGGTTGGCGCCAGCAGCGGTTCTGTCAATTTTGTTGCACCCAACGACGCGTTGGCCGGCGGCAACTCCTTGAGCGTGAAGATCGACGACGCCAAGGGCGGCAACTACGAGAAGCTGGAAGTCGACGGCAAGTCGGCGGATACCTCGGTGACCGACACACCGGACACCACGACTCTCAGCCTGTCGGCAACTGACTCGGTCGCCGAAGGTGGTTCCATCGTTTACACCGCAACCTTGACCAATGCCGCCGGCACTCCGGTCACCGTGACCTTGAGCAACGGTGCCGTGATCACCATCGACGCTGGTAAAACCACCGGCACCGTGACCGTTCCGGCTCCATCCGATGACGTTTACAAAGATGCGGGCACGGTCCAGGCGACCATCTCCACCGCCACCGGTGGCAATTTCGAAAACCTGGTGCCGAGCACTGCCCCGGCAGTGACCACCATTACTGACACGATCGACACCACGACCGTGACCCTGAATGCCACCGCTTCGGCAGCCGAAGGCGGCACCGTCACTTACACCGCAACCGTCGGTGCGCCAGTGACTGGTAGCCCGGTCACCGTGTCCCTGGCCAACGGCCAGACGATCACCATCGACGTCGGCAAAACCACCGGTACCGTGACCACCGCCGCGCCGAACGACGCATTGAATGGCCACGCTCCGCTGACCAACTCGATCACCAACGTCAGCGGCGGCAATTACGAGAGCCTGGTGGCGGACAAAACGCCGGTCAGCACCACCGTGACCGACACCGTCGACACCACGACCCTCAGCCTGAGCGCGACCGACTCGGTGGCTGAAGGCGGTTCCATCGTCTACACCGCGACCCTGACCAATGCCGCCGGCACGCCAGTGACCGTGACCCTGAGCAACGGCGCCGTCATCACCATCGAAGCGGGTAAAACCACCGGCTCCGTAACCGTCGATGCGCCGAAGGACGACGTCTATAAAGACGCCGGAACCATTGAAACGACCATCAAAGACGCAACCGGTGGCAACTTCGAGAACCTGGTGCCAAGCACCTCCCCGGCAGTCACCACCGTCACCGATACCATCGACAACAGCACCGTTTCGCTGACTGCGACTGCGAACGTCGCTGAAGGCGGCACCGTGGTGTACACCGCGTCCGTGTCCGCGCCAGTCACCGGTTCGCCAGTGGTGGTGACCCTGTCCAACGGCCAGACCATCACCATTCCGGTTGGCGCCAGCAGCGGTTCTGTCAATTTCGTTGCACCCAACGACGCCCTCGCAGGCGGCAACTCCTTGAGCGTCAAGATCGACGACGCCAAGGGCGGCAACTACGAGAAGCTGGAAGTCGACGGCAAGTCGGCGGACACCTTGGTGACCGACACACCGGACACCACCAACCTCAGCCTGAGCGCAACTGACTCGGTGGCTGAAGGCGGTTCCATCGTTTACACCGCGACCCTGACCAATGCCGCCGGCACACCCGTGACCGTGACCCTGAGCAACGGCGCCGTGATCACCATCGAAGCGGGCAAAACCACCGGCTCCGTGACCGTCCCGGCTCCATCCGATGACGTTTACAAAGATGCCGGTACGGTCCAGGCCACCATCTCCACCGCCACCGGTGGCAATTTCGAAAACCTGGTGCCGAGCACTGCCCCGGCAGTCACCACCGTCACCGACACCATCGATACCAGCACCGTTTCGCTGACTGCAACCGCGAACGTCGCCGAAGGTGGGACCGTGGTGTACACCGCGTCCGTCACTGCTCCGGTGACCGGCTCGCCAGTGGTTGTGACCCTGTCCAATGGCCAGACCATCACCATCCCGGTCGGCTCGAGCAGCGCCAGCGTCAACTTCACCGCACCGAACGATGCCTTGGCCGGTGGCGGTTCGCTAAGTGTCAAGATCGACGACGCCAAGGGCGGCAACTACGAGAAGCTGGAAGTCGACGGCAAGTCGGCGGACACCTCGGTGACCGACACACCGGACACCACGACCCTCAGCCTGAGCGCGACCGACTCGGTGGCCGAAGGCGGCTCCATCGTTTACACCGCGACCCTGACCAACGCCGCCGGCACGCCGGTCACCGTGACGCTGAGCAACGGTGCCGTCATCACCATCGAAGCAGGCAAAACCACCGGTTCCGTAACCGTCGATGCGCCGAAGGACGACGTCTATAAAGACGCCGGAACCATTGAAACGACCATCAAAGACGCCACCGGCGGCAACTTCGAGAACCTGGCCACCAGCCCAGCGGCAGCGGTCACCACCGTCAACGACACCATCGACACCAGCACTGTTTCGCTGACTGCGACCGCGAACGTCGCCGAAGGCGGCACCGTCACTTACACCGCAACCGTCGGTGCGCCAGTGACTGGTAGCCCGGTCACAGTGTCCCTGACCAACGGCCAGACGATCACCATCGACGTCGGCAAAACCACCGGTACCGTGACCACCGCCGCGCCGAACGACGCATTGACTGGCCACGCTCCGCTGACCAACTCGATCACCAACGTCAGCGGCGGCAATTACGAGAACCTGGTGGCGGACAAAACGCCGGTCAGCACCACCGTGACCGACACCGTCGACACCACGACCCTCAGCCTGAGCGCGACCGACTCGGTGGCTGAAGGCGGTTCCATCGTCTACACCGCGACCCTGACCAACGCCGCCGGCACTCCGGTCACCGTGACCCTGAGCAACGGCGCCGTGATCACCATCGACGCCGGCAAAACCACCGGCACCGTGACCGTTCCGGCTCCATCCGATGACGTTTACAAAGATGCCGGTACGGTCCAGGCCACCATCTCCACCGCCACCGGTGGCAGTTTCGAGAACCTGGTGCCGAGCACTGCCCCGGCAGTGACCACCATTACTGACACGATCGACACCACGACCGTGACCCTGAATGCCACCGCTTCGGCAGCCGAAGGCGGCACCGTCACTTACACCGCAACCGTCGGTGCGCCAGTGACTGGTAGCCCGGTCACCGTGTCCCTGGCCAACGGCCAGACGATCACCATCGATGTCGGCAAAACCACCGGTACCGTGACCACCGCCGCGCCGAACGACGCATTGACTGGCCACGCTCCGCTGACCAACTCGATCACCAACGTCAGCGGCGGCAATTACGAAAACCTGGTGGCGGACAAAACGCCGGTCAGCACCACCGTGACCGACACCGTCGACACCACCAACCTCAGCCTGAGTGCGACCAACTCGGTAGCCGAAGGTGGCCAGATCACTTACACCGCGACCCTGACCAACGCCGCCGGCACACCCGTGACCGTGACGCTGAGCAACGGCGCCGTGATCACCATCGACGCTGGTAAAACCACCGGCACCGTGACCGTCCCGGCTCCATCCGATGACGTTTACAAAGATGCCGGTACGGTCCAGGCGACCATCTCCACCGCCACCGGTGGCAATTTCGAAAACCTGGTGCCGAGCACTGCCCCGGCAGTGACCACCGTTACCGACACCATCGATACCAGCACCGTTTCGCTGACTGCAACCGCGAACGTCGCCGAAGGCGGCACCGTCACTTACACCGCAACCGTCGGTGCGCCAGTGACTGGTAGCCCGGTCACAGTGTCCCTGGCCAACGGCCAGACGATCACCATCGACGTCGGCAAAACCACCGGTACCGTGACCACCGCCGCGCCGAACGACGCATTGACCGGCCATGCTCCGCTGACCAACTCGATCACCAGCGTCAGCGGTGGCAACTACGAGAATCTGGTGGCGGACAAAACGCCGGTCAGCACCACCGTGACCGACACCGTCGACACCACCACCCTCAGCCTGAGCGCAACCAACTCGGTGGCCGAAGGCGGCCAGATCACTTACACCGCGACCCTGACCAACGCCGCCGGCACTCCGGTCACCGTGACCCTGAGCAACGGCGCCGTAATCACCATCGACGCCGGCAAAACCACCGGCGCCGTGACTGTCCCGGCTCCATCCGATGACGTTTACAAAGATGCCGGTACGGTCCAAGCGACCATCTCCACCGCCACCGGTGGCAGTTTCGAGAACCTGGTGCCGAGCACTGCCCCGGCAGTGACCACCATTACTGACACGATCGACACCACGACCGTGACCCTGAATGCCACCGCTTCGGCAGCCGAAGGCGGCACCGTCACTTACACCGCAACCGTCGGTGCGCCAGTGACCGGTAGCCCGGTCACCGTGTCCCTGGCCAACGGCCAGACGATCACCATCGATGTCGGCAAAACCACCGGTACCGTGACCACCGCCGCGCCGAACGACGCATTGACCGGCCATGCTCCGCTGACCAACTCGATCACCAACGTCAGCGGCGGCAATTACGAGAACCTGGTGGCGGACAAAACGCCGGTCAGCACCACTGTGACCGACACCGTCGACACCACCAACCTCAGCCTGAGCGCATCCAACTCGGTAGCCGAAGGTGGTTCCATCGTTTACACCGCGACCCTGACCAATGCCGCCGGCACTCCGGTCACCGTGACCCTGAGCAACGGCGCCGTGATCACCATCGATGCCGGTAAAACCACCGGCACCGTGACCGTCCCGGCTCCATCCGATGACGTTTACAAAGATGCCGGTACGGTCCAGGCCACCATTTCCACCGCCACCGGTGGCAGTTTCGAAAACCTGGTGCCGAGCACTGCCCCGGCAGTCACCACCGTCACCGATACCATCGACAAAACCGAAGTCAGCATCAGCGGCAGCACCTCGGTGACCGAAGGCCAGACCGCCAGCTACACCGTCAGCCTGACCCACCCGGCGCAGACTGAAGTGACCCTGAAAATCGTCTACAGCGGTACCGCCGCCGACGGTTCGGACTTCACCGGCGTGTACACCGTGAAGATCCCGGCCGGCGCCAGCAGCGCGAGCTTCAACGTCGCGACGCTGGACGACAAGCTCACCGAGGGTACCGAGAACTTCGTGGTCAAGATCGACTCGGCCACCGGCGGCAACTTCGAAAACCTCGCGGTCAGCAGCACCAACGGCAGCGTCAGCACCTCGATCATCGACAACGATGCCGCGCCGGTTCTCGACCTGGACGCCAACAACTCCAGCGGCGCCACCGGGGCCAACTACAACGTGACCTTCACCGAAGGCACCACCGGCCAGGGCGTCTCGATCGGCGACACCGACCTGAGCATCACCGACCCGGACAGCACGATGCTGACCGGCGCCACCATCGTGCTGACCAACCGTCAGCCGGGCGATGCGCTGAACCTGGGCAACAGCGTCAATGGCATCAGCATCAATGCCAACAGCCAGAACGGCACGGTCACCCTGACCCTGTCGGGCAACGCGACGCTGGCCGACTACATGCAGCAGATCAAAAACATCAGCTTCACCAACAGCAGTGAGGATCCGAGCACCGTGCCACGGATCATCACCGTGACGGTGACCGATGGCAGCAATTACTCCAACACCGCAACCACCACCGTCAACGTGGTGGCCGTAAACGACGCGCCGACCGCCGCGCCGGTTAACGTCACCGGTACCGAAGACACCCCGCTGATCCTCGGCTGGTCGACCTTCGGCGTCAGCGATGTCGACAGTCCGGCCGCCAACCTGGGGGTGAAAATCACTCAGCTGCCGGGCGAAGGCAAATTGCAGTACCTGGACGGTGCGACCTGGAAAGACGTAGCGACCAACCAGACCATCAGCAAGGCCGACATCGACGCCGGCAAGTTGCGCTTCACGCCGGATGCCAACGAATCGGGCGTTGACGGCTATGGTGGCAGCGGTGCGGGCAATAACCAGGCGGACTACGCGCAGATCAAGTTCCAGCCAACCGACGGTCAACTGCTGGGCAACACCGGCACGGTGAAAATCGACATCACGCCGGTTGCCGACGCGCCATCCCTGAGCGTCGCGGATAACAGCGTCAAGTCCACCGGCCTGGTCAAGGAAGTCTGGACCGGTCTGTCTGGCCTGGGCACCGATGGCAGCGGCGCGTCGTCCGGCACGCTGAAATCGGTCATCGACGCCGCAGGCACCCCGAACTCCACCGGCACCGTGACCAACGTTCAGTCCGATGGCGGCGTCACCGCCGGCACGGCCTCGAAAACATCCGGCCTGATCTACCTGGAAGCCGGCAAGACGTACACCTTCAGCGGTACCGGCGATGACAGCCTGTTGGTGACCATCGGTGGCAAGAACGTGGCCGCGACGACTTGGGGTGCAGGCGGCAAGCTGAATGGTTCGTTCACCCCGACCACCAGCGGTTACTACACCCTGGACATCTACCACCACAACCAGAGTGGCCCCGGCAGCTATGACGTCAACCTGTCGGTCAACGGCGGTACAGCGGTCGACCTGAGCAGCGCCGGCTTGCCGCTGTACACCGGAGTGACGGATCTGGCCGCCTCTGGCGTGACGGTTTCCGACCTGCACGGCACCAATGGCGAAGGCTACTACGACGGCTACAAACTCAACGAAGGCGCCGAAGGCACCAGCGTTCACCTGTCCGCGATCAAAACCGCACTGACCGACACCGACGGCTCTGAAAGCCTGAGCGTGAAAATCAGCGGCATGCCGGCGGGCTCGGTGCTCAGCGATGGCGCGGGCCACACCTTCACAACCACCAATGGCGAAGCCAATGTCACCGGCTGGAACCTCGGCAGCCTGACCGTCACCCCACCGCCGTACTACAACGGCCAGTTCACCCTGACTGTCACCTCGACGTCCACCGAAGCACTCGGCGGTTCGGCACTGAGCACCGCGCAGATCCCGGTCACGGTGTACCCGTCGGTCTACAACGCCGTGACCGCCACGGCGGCCGACGACACGATCACCGGCACCGACGGCAACGACATCATGGTCGCCGACATCGGCGGGCTGACCGTGGTGCCGGGCACCAACTACAACATCGCATTCATGGTCGACAGCTCGGGCAGCATGAGTGCCTCCTCGATCAGCGCGGCCAAGGATTCGCTGACGGCGGTGTTCAACACCCTCAAGCAAAGCCTGGGCGGCAACTCCGGGACCGTGAAAATTTTCCTGGTGGACTTCGATACCCAGGTCAACAAATCGGTGTCGGTGAACCTGAACGACCCGAACGCGCTGACCTTGCTCAAATCCGTACTGGACTCAATGTCGTCCGGTGGCGGCACCAACTACGAGGACGTGTTCAAAACCACGGCCAACTGGTTCCAGAGCGCCGACGCCATTGCCAATACTGGCGCGAAAAACCTCACGTACTTCATCACCGACGGCAAGCCGACCTACTACCAGAGCGGCGAGCAAACCAACCCGACCTTGTACGGCAACGTGAAGCTCGATGACGTCATCACCACCACCAATTACAAGTTGGGGCAGACCTATTCCGGCTATCTGGACAGCACTCACTACCTGACCATCGACAGCGCCGGCAACGTCACGCTGCAGACTCAGAAAAACTCGGGGCACTGGAACAGCTCAGAACTGGGCACCCTGCATGCCGAGGGTAACGGCACCTACGAGCTGTCCTATCGTGATGGCACCGGCTACAGCACCGATTCCACCGCCATCGACAACTCCTCCAGCGGCTTCGCATTGCTGAGCAACGTGTCGACGGTGGAAGCGATCGGCCTGAACACAGACGTCACCCTCACCGACCTCAAGCCCTACGACTCGGATCAAACGCCACAAACCAACATCGATCCGAAAGACCTGGCCAACTCGATCATCGGCCATACCGAAGCGACAATGCCGGGTGCCGACACGGTCAGCGGCGGTGACGGCAACGACCTCCTGTTCGGCGATCTGGTGAGCTTCAATGGCATTGCCGGCGAGGGTTATCAGGCGATGCAGGCATTCGTCGCCCAGCAAACCGGCGTCGACGTCAGCAAAGTCACCACCAGCAACGTGCACCAGTACATCACCGAGCACTACACCGCGTTCGACGTGTCTGGCGCTCACGA
Source organism: Pseudomonas sp. B21-019 (assembly GCF_024749225.1). Classification (NCBI taxonomy): domain Bacteria; kingdom Pseudomonadati; phylum Pseudomonadota; class Gammaproteobacteria; order Pseudomonadales; family Pseudomonadaceae; genus Pseudomonas; species Pseudomonas sp. B21-019. The sequence goes on along the minus strand of NZ_CP087193.1, from coordinate 133,689 downwards.
TGGTAACGACACGCTGCTGGGTGGCGCAGGCAATGACATTCTCTTTGGCCAGGGCGGCAATGACCTCCTCGACGGCGGCAAGGGCAATGACATCCTGCTCGGCGGTACCGGCAATGACTCGTTGATCGGCGGTCAAGGCAACGACATCCTGATTGGCGGCTCGGGTGCCGACACCTTCATCTGGAAGGCTGGCGACACCGGCAGCGATGTAATCAAGGACTTCAAGGCCAGCGAAGGCGACCGCATCGACCTGCGTGATTTGTTGCAGGGTGAAAGCGGCAGCACAATCGACCACTTCCTGAAGATCACCACCGTGGACGGCGTGTCGTCCCTGCAAGTCAGTTCCGCCGGCAAGTTCAACGGCGCCGACACCGCAGCGGCAACCCCGGACGTGACGATCAAACTGGAAGGTAACAATTGGTCCAGCGCCAGCATCAACTCGTTGATCGCCGGCAGTGATCCGACCATCAAGATCGATCACAACAACAGCTGATACGCAGGCTGACGGCCGCCCCAACCGGGCGGCCGTCATGTATGCCCACACCTCACGGGTGACGATTCCGTCGTCGCACCGCATACTCGCCTGCGTTGGCCTATGCTGCTGACAGCACGACGCTGGTCCATTTCCGAGGGATGCTTAATGTTTTACGTGCAACGCGATGCGCAAGGTCAGTTAGTGCGCGTGGAAGCCACGGCCTACGCCGAGGCCACGGAAACGCTGCCGGCCGACCACCATGAAATCCAGGCCTGGTATGCCCACGAAGTGGTGGAAACCAGCCTCAAGCAGCTCAAGCAGAGCGACCTGGAGATGATTCGGGTACTCGACGACTTGATTCAGGTGCTGACCCAAAAAGGCGTGATCCGCGTCACCGACCTGCCGCCGGCCGCACAGGCCAAGCTGATGGACCGGACCCAGGCACGTGAGGCGTTGGGCGGGTTGAGCCAGTTGATCGATGATGATGAGACGGGGTTGATTTAACCCCTGACGCCGATCATTCCCACGCTCTGCGTGGGAATGATGAGCGGGCTACTGCCAAGGCTTCGGCTCACCAAACAACTGCCCCTGAACTCCATACAACCCCATCTCGCGAATCACCGACAACTCCCCTTCGGTCTCGACCCGCTCGGCAATCAACGGCAAATCGATGCTGTGCGCCGCTCGCTGAATCGCCTCGATGAACAGGCGCTTGTCGCTTTCCTGATCAATCGCGCGGATGTAACTGCCGTCGATCTTCAGATACGCCAGCCCCAGCCGCGCCAGGTTGCCGATCATGCTGAAGCGCCCACCAAAGCGCTGCAGACTCAGCGAGAACCCAAGCTCGCGCAAACGCCGCGTCAGCTGCTCCAATACCGCTTGCTCGGGCAGTTGCTCTTCGCCGATTTCCAGGGTCAGTCGTTCGCCAAGATTCGAATGCTGATGCAGGATATCGAACACTGCGTTCAGCGCCTGCGGGTCCGCCAGTGTCGCCGAAGACAGGTTCAGCGCCAGCGACTCCTCATGGTCGACCATCTGCTCAAGCACCAATTCCAGCATCAAACGGTCCAGTCGCGCGGTCCAGCCGAAACGCTCAAGCCATGGCAAGAAACGCCCGGCGGGAATGGTCTGGTCCTGTTCGTCGAGCAGGCGCGACAGCACTTTGTAATGCAGCACCAACTCTGTGTCGTGGCTGGCCACTACCGGCTGGAAATACAGCTCGAAACGCTGCTGGTCCAACGCCTGATCCAGCAGGGTGTGCCAGGCATGGTGATCGTCGCCAACCCGCGCCGGCGCGCCCTGATCGAGGCATGCCCAGCTCGGTTCACCCTGGCTTTCTGCCTGGGCCAGTGCCTGATCCGCCAACCCGATCACCGCTTGCGGCGAGTCGCCATGGGCAAACGGCGCCAACCCGATCGAAGCCACCGAAGCCACGTCCGTGGCGCCCGTCGCATGCAGGCTCCCCAAGGCACTTTCGAGATTACTCGCCAGTTGTAGCGCTTCTTCACGTACCAGCCCCGGCGCCAGCACGGCGAATTCCCCACCACGAATACGCGTCACGAGGTTCTGGATTTCCGGGTACTTGGCGCACTCGCGGGACAACTGCTCACCGACCGCTTTCAACAATTCATCGGTACGCTGACCGCCCAGCCGCTGGTTCAAACCAGCCAGATCCTTCACCCGCAACAGCAGTAAATAACCGGAGCTGGCCTGCTCCGAGTTGTTCAATCGCGCGTTTAATTGCATTTCGAAATAGCGCCGGTTGGCCAGGCCGGTCAGGTTGTCCTGATAGGACTCGGCGCGCAGCTTTTCACTGCGTTCGGCCTGTTCCTGGAACAGCGCCTTGAGCTTCTCGACCATCTGGTTCATGGCCTGCACCACCCGACGCAGTTCCGGGGTGCGCGGCAGTTCTGGCAGGCTTAAGAATTCCCGGCGAGCAATGGCATGGGATTGCTTGACCATGTAGTCCAGCGGCTTCAGTTGCCGACGCAGCAACAACGCGCCCAGCACCGCACTCACCGCGCCACAGAGCAGCAACCAGCCGAGGCTGCCCAACGCGCTCTGCCACAGCTTGGCTAACGCGAACATCGGATGGCTGACCACCTCGACCCGCGCGGCCTGCTCCCAGCCACGGCTGACAATCGCATCACCACCGGCCGGCTCCAGGCCGATCAGTTTGACGAACCAGTCGGGCACGTTGGTGACCGCCGGGATGCCGCTGCGCTCGACAATCGTCTTGTCGTTGGCCAGATCGACCACGCGGATGCTCGCGTAGTAACCGCTGTCGAAGATCGAGCTGACCAGCAACTCGACCATTGCCGGGTCGTCGATGTTCGGCGTCAGGGACAGCGCCAATGCCGTCGCGGCGTCCTGGGCGTGAGAACGCAACTGATTGACGTACTGGGTGCGCGAGCTTTCCAGACTGACCATGAAGCTGCCGGTGAAGGCGACCACCAGGAACAGACAGATAGCGATCAACAGCTGTTTGAACAAAGACATCTGAGCGCGTGCTCCTAGTTAATCGTCTCGACCGGGAAACCTTCGGCCTGCATTTTCTTCAACACGTCCTGCCAGCGAGACAGGCGTTTGGTGTCTCCGACCTTCTTGTTGCCCTTGGCACCCGGCAGCCACAACCCTTCGGCATTGAAAGAGTAGACCGGCAGCAAATCGGTTCGCTGGTTGGCGGGCTTGATCGCATCGATCAGGCTGTCGAGCACCAAAGGCATGGCCTCGGGGCTCGCGTAGTAGGTCAGCACCATGTGCGCGCGGTTCAGGCGCAAAGCCTTGACGTAGGTAATGCGCAGCTTGTCACTGGAGACACCAAGATGACGCAGACTGAAATACTTGGCGATAGCGTAGTCTTCGCAATCGCCGGCGCCCTTCCACAAGGCTTCGATGGGGGTTTCCCAATAATCGACCTCGTGCCACAGGTCGATGTCTTCTTCGTAGCGCATCTGCCTGTTGAAGAACTGGTTGACCACGTTGAGCTGCTCCAGCTCGCCGACCTGTTTTTGCGTGGCCAGCAACTGCTGCCAGGCATCGATGCGCTGCCGCCCTTCACCCAAAGGCCCGTACAATGCCTGCGCACGACGGCTGATCAGCGAAAAATCCCAGTCGGCATGCAGCCCGCCCAGCATGACGCCGGCCAGCAGCAGTGCGCAGCCTAGCCAGCGCAAAGTCCGAGGGATCGCGAAACGTACCGCCAATGCGAGGCATCCAGATCAGGCAGATGGAAATCTGGCTTGATGGTGAAGGTTCGTCTGCTAAAAGACAATGGCACGGTGAGATCACTGCCAACACGCTAAACTTTGCGTTACGGGTGCAATATAAAGATCGCAGCCTTCGGCAACTCCTGTGCCGAAGTCTGCAGGAGCTGCCGAAGACTGCGCCTTTTGACTGTTTGACAACCCGTCAGGCAGTCACTAGTGTCCATTTGGATCCAAATACTTCAGCCAATCAGGGTGCGTTTGTCGTGACACAGAAGCCCAACCCTCTCAGCAGCATCAAGGTCAACGGGCCGATTCCCGCTCATTTGGCACGCTCGGTGATCGAAGAAACCCTGCGCGCAGCCATTCTCGACGGTCGCATTCCTTGCGGCACGGCCCTGCGTCAGCAAGACCTCGCCGACCTGTTCGGCGTTAGCCGCATGCCGGTGCGCGAAGCCTTGCGCCAGCTTGAAGCGCAAGCACTGCTCAACGTGATCGCCCATAAAGGCGCGGTGGTCGCACCGTTGGTTCAGGGCGATGCGACAGAGACCTATGAGTTGCGGATCCTGCTGGAGTCAGAAGCCTTGCGTCGGTCGATCCCCCTGCTTGAAGACGCCGATTTCAAACAGGCTGCACGCTACATCGACGAGTTGGAAACGGAACACGACTACACCGAGATCGGCCGGCTCAATCGCCTGTTCCACATGGCGCTTTACCACAAAGCCCCCAACCAGCGGCTGCTGAGACTGGTCGAAGACGGGTTGAACGAAGAGGAACGCTTCCTGCGCTTCAACCTGGAAGCCATGGGCCTGGGCAAACTGTCTCAGGAAGATCACCGAGCGTTGTTGCGGGCCGCCGAGGACCGGGATATCGAGCACTCGGTGATGTTGCTCGAAAACCACCTCAACCGGGGTGTCGAAGTCATTACGCACTACCTCGCAAGCCCTGAGGCACAGCGCAGGAAAACCTCGAAGTAATCCGTGGCGACAGCTCCGAGCGAGCCATTGAACGGCTCGCCGCGATTTCTGGCTGATCCGCACCTGGACTGCTCGACGAACAAATCTGCTTACAAATCCCCCTTTCGCCTACACCGCGCCGGTGTGCAGCGACTTCATGCCCATTCCCAAAGCCCTGTCACCCCCGAGCCCGATAATTGCACCTATCAGATCATGCAGGGGTGATAGCGACTGCCGTGAATTACGCTCACTCTTGAGCTGCCAACGAATAATGACGGGCGACGCACCGCACTCCGGAGCAGTCACCCGCACCACAAGAACCAACGGAAGGAGTCTTGTCACGGGAAAGGAAGAACCGGCGTCGCTCCCAGCCAACTTCCACCCCCTCAGATCACATCAATGACCCAAGTAGAAAGTTGCTTCGAGTGAGGCATTCACTCTTTATTTGAATTTTGGCTTATATACGCCGAAAGGAGCAACTACGCCCAAATAAAACTTTATATGAAAGTCTTATTGGAACTTGTCGCACTCGAGAAAGTTAAACTTTCAATTAATTAAAAAAACACTTGCCCGACACTTTATTCATGCATTAGTTTTTCTCCGCCGCCCATAAACACCGGGCCAAGCACTACTCAGCGATTGCATGACCCTAACAAGCATCAATTCAATTGAGGCACCCGCTCGCCAATAGAAAACTTCAAGCAACCGTTACTTATTGATCAACACCCCCTCAACGGTATTCCAGATCACTTATAGGCTCGCTCATGAAACCGACTAAAGATCGTCTTAATCAGAAGAAAGCAGAACTTAGTGCGCACCCGATCTTTTCTGAAATACATTCGTTATCGGTGCTTCAACGCTTCATGGAAACCCATGTGTTCGCAGTGTGGGATTTCATGTCGCTGACCAAACGCCTGCAACAGGAACTGACCTGCGTTCAGCTGCCCTGGCTACCGCCACGAGATCCGCAGGCCGCGCGTCTGATCAACGAGATCGTGCTCGGTGAAGAGTCCGATGATCGTCCCGCCCAAGGTCACTACAGCCATTTCGAGTTGTACCTCGATGCGATGCGCGAAGTCGGTGCAAGCACGGTCGCCGTCGAACGCTTCGTGGCGTTGCAAAAAGAAGGCGTGAGCTACGACGTGGCCTTGCAAAGCGTGGACGTCGACCCGGCGGCCGCACAGTTCGTACGCCACACCTTGCACACCGCGTTGCATGCGCCGGGGCACAGTGTGGCGGCGGCGTTTCTGCACGGCCGCGAGAGTGTCATCCCGCAGATGTTCCAGCGGATTCTCGACGACTGGGGCATTGGCATCGAACAGGCGCCGACCTTCCGTTACTACCTGGAACGGCACATCGAAGTCGACTCCGAAGACCACGGCCCAGCGGCGGAAAAACTCCTCGCACGCCTGGTCAATGGCGATCCGCAGCGCGAAGAAGACGTATACGCCAGCGCCATCGCCGCCGTGGAAAGTCGCATCGCGCTGTGGGACGGCTTGCGCCTGAGCATGAGCGAACCGGTTGCCGAGGTGAACGCATGAACGCCGCCGACTACCAATCCTTCGCCGACGCCTGGGAAAGCCGCGCAACCATTCGCACCCGCCCCCGGCGTGTGCTGGAGAACGACGACAAGCTGATCTATCCACTGAGCCGCCAGCCGCTGGTGCTGAGCGAAACCTTCCTGCGCGAATGCCCGGAACAACGGGACTTCGCCCTGGTACAGACGCTCTACAAGTTCATCAATGACGTGGTGATTTTCGAAACCGAGATCGTCGACAAGACCGCCCGCAGCATCGCTAAAAACCGCTTCAGCGTGGCGTTCCCGTTCGCCTGTCGCTACGACGCCATGACCGTGGTGGTGGACGAGGATTACCACGCCCTGGTGGCCATGGACTTCATGCAGCAGACCGTCGCCATGACCGGCATCACCCCCATCGAACTGCCGGATGAAATCGAACTGAGCCGTGCCATCCCGGCGGCCGTGGCCCTCGCACCGGAGCACCTGCGCAGCGCCGTGGAACTGATCTGCGTAGCCATCGCCGAGAACACCGTGACCGGTGATGTGGCGGCGTTCGCCAAGGACGACACGGTCAAGCAATCGATCAAAGGCCTGATGGCCGACCACTTGCTCGACGAGGGCCGTCATTCCGGGTTCTGGTCGCGGTTGGTGCGCATCTACTGGCACACCGCAAGCGAAGACGATCGCCAGTGCATCGCGCACATCCTGCCGGTGTTCATCGGCCATTACCTGACCAACGACATCCAGAAGTCCTTCGACTTCCGCCTGATCGACGCCTTGCAGATCAGCGATGCAGCACGTCAGGCCCTCAAGGGCGAAATGTCGGGGCTGGCCTTCCCGATCAATCGCCATCACCCGCTGGTCGCCAACATCGTGCGGTTTTTCCGCAGCAGTTCGCTGCTCGATTCACCGTGCGTGCAAAGCGCCCTGAGCGACTACCTGGTTTAACGAGGAGAACATCATGAGACGTCTCGATATTTTGCTCATCGGGCAAAGCCAGGCCCTGACCGAACTGGCACTGGAGCTCGAACAACACGGTCATTCACTGGCGCGACTTGCGAATGTGGAGGAGCCGCCACCGGGCCTATTTGATTTGTTGATCGACGATGCCAGCCTGCCGTTTCGAGACTTCGGCAATGCGCCGCGCTTGATGCTACAGCTGGGTGTCGGGCTGCCTGGAGCCTGCGGGCTGCCACCGTTGGACCTGCTGTGCACGTACAACTCGACGCCGTTGAGTCGCGTGCCGGTCGCCGAAGAGTTGTCCGGCAACGGCCAGGCATTGCGCCTGCGAGCGGTGGCCGAGCTGGTCGATCATGTGGCGCTGCTGGTCAGCCGCTTCTCCCGGGATGCCGACTATTTCCTGCAGGCCGAGCCGACGATTTCCGCGCACTTCGAGCAGGTGGAAAACCTGCAGTTTTTAGAGCACCTGGCCTTCGTCCACCGCCTCAACAACACGGCAGAACCACGACTGCTGCAACTTGGGCAGATCCCGATGATCGAGCGGCTTGAACAGCGCTTCATTCAGTCTGCCGAGCGTGCGGCACTGAACATCGCCGGCACGTCGCTGAGCTATCGGCAACTGCACGCCCACAGCCGCGCCATCCAACAGCGATTGCAACCGTTGCTCGAACAGCATCAAGGACGGTTGGTGGTCGGGATCTGCCTGCCAAAGTGCAGCGCGTTGTATGCGGGAATTCTGGCGATCCTGGGCAGCGGCGCGGTGTACCTGCCGCTGGAGCCGAGCCACCCGCTGCAACGTCAGCAGTACATTCTGGAAAACGCTGGAGCGGTGTTGTTGCTGCATGACGGAGAACATCCACTCAGCGAGACGATGCCGGGGCTGGACATCAGCCGTATCGACAGCGGCGATGTGAACTTCGATCAACCCTTGATGCGCCAACGCCCCGATCTCGACGCGCCATGCATGGCGCTATACACCTCGGGCACCACGGGTCACCCCAAAGGCGTGGTGCTCAGCCAGGCCAACCTCGCGCACTTCACCGCGTGGTACGCCGACTACGTGCAGCTGACCGAACAGAGTCGGGCGTTGCAGTTTTCATCGTTGAGTTTCGACTCGTCACTGATCGATATCTTCCCGACCCTGCTGCAGGGCGCAGAGCTGATCGTGCCCAACGAGGACCAACGTCGCGACCCGCTGCAACTGGTCGAGCTGATCCGCCACCAACAACTCAGCCATGCCTTTTTGCCGCCAGCCTTGCTGAGCATCCTGCCGCTGGATCAGTTGCAGGTCCTCGATCATGTGATGACCGGCGGCGATGTCTGCGAACCCTACGTAGTCCAGCAACTGACCCGCCAAGGCAATCTCTACAACCTCTATGGCCCGACCGAAGCCACGGTGCTGATCACCGCGCGGCAACTGCGTACCGGCGACAGCAACCGGACCCTCGGTGCACCGATTGCCAACAGTCAGGTGCTGATCCTTGATGAGGATTTGCAACCGGTAACCGAGCAAACCGTCGGTGAGTTGTACATCGTCGGCCCGGGGGTGTGCCTGGGTTACCTGAACAATCCGCAGCAGACTGCCGAACGCTATCTGAACCTGCACCTGCCGAACGGCCAGAGCCTGCGCGCCTACCGCTCCGGCGACATGGCCAAGTGGACCGCCGACGGTATCGAGCTGTGCGGACGGCGAGACAATCAGGTGAAGATTCGCGGCTTTCGGGTCGAGCCGGAAGAGATCGAACGCTGCCTGCGCGACAGCCAGCTGTACCGTCAGGTGGCGGTGGTCATCGATTGTCATCGGCGGATTCTGGCCTTTCTCGCGCAACCCCAGGAAGTGCAACCCGGTGCCGCTCGCGAAGCCTTGAAAGCCCACGCGATGCAGTTTTTGCCGGACTACATGCAGCCGATCGCCTGGACCGAACTGGTAAGCATGCCGTTCGCCAGCAACGGCAAGGTCGACCGCAAAGCGCTGCTGGAATTGCCCGTCAATGTGACCGAAAACAGCCCACGGTGTTTACCCGCCAGCGCCGATGAAGCGCTGTTGTTAGAAATCTGGGCTGAGCTGCTGGAGCTACCCGCCAGCGACATTTCCACCGACGAAAGCTTCTTCAACCTCGGCGGGCACTCGATCCTGCTGTCGCGCATGCTCCTGCGTTTGCGTGAGGAGTTCGGCCGCAGTATCTCGATCAACCGCTTCATCGAACTGCCGACGATTGCGAAGCTGGCGACGTTGGTGCGCGGCTCCGGGACCGAGGAAGTGCTGAGTGAAAAAGCCTTGGCCGATGCCTTCCGTGAACTGGACATCGAGCCGCTGCCGGTCAGCCGAATGGGCGATGTGCACAAGGTGATCGTCACCGGTGCCAACAGCTTCGTCGGTGTGCATATCGTCGAAGCGCTGCTTGCCTGGGGCGCCAGCGAAGTGGCGTGCCTGGTGCGCGATGGCGGTGGGCAATCGGCGGCGCAACGCTTTGCGGATGCGTTGCGGGAAAACCGCCTGGAGCATCTGGACCTGAGCCGGGTGCAGGTTTACGCGGCGGACATCACTCGCCCGCAACTGGGGCTCAGCGAAGCGGTTTACGAACGGCTGGATCGAGAGTTCGGCGCACTGGTGCACAACGCCGCCAACGTCAATCACGTCCTCGATTACGAGTCGTTGGCGCGGGATAACGTCGAACCGATTTTCGAGTGTCTGCGCCTGTGTGAAGGCCGCAGCAAGAAGATCTTCAACTTCGTCTCGACGCTCTCGGCGTCCAGCACGATTTCCGACGATGGCCGGGTGCTGGAGTTGCCCGCCGCGCAGACACCACCGATCTACATCAAGAACGGCTACAACCTGTCCAAATGGGTCGGTGAGCGGATTCTCGAAAGGGCGCGGGAACGAGGAGTTCGGGTCAATCTTTACCGCCCTGGCAATATCAGCTTCAACAGCCTCACCGGCGTCTGCCAGCCCCACAAGAATCGCCTGATGCTGATGCTCAAGGGCTCGATCCAGCTTGGTCAGGTACCGGAGTTCGCACTGAATTTCGACCTGATGCCGGTGGATTTTCTCGCCCGTTTCATCGCCTTCCATGCCAGCCGTTACCAGGCCGAAAAAGCGGTGTTCAACCTGCACAACCCCGAACCTCTGAGCTGGGACACCTACGTGGCTTCCTTTCGCGAAGCCGGAAGGGAGTTCTCGATGGTCAGCGTCGCCGACTGGCAGCAGCAATTGGGCCGGGTCGACAGTGATAACGCGCTGTTTGGCGTGCTGGGTTTCTACCTCAACGGCTTCGAGGAAGACATCGGCGACATCTCGATGATCGGCCACGACAACGCCCAGGCCGGTGTACGGCAGATGGGCGCGCACTACCCGGAAAAATCCCCGGCGCTGCTGCGACGCGGCTGCGACTACCTCAAAGAAATCAACTTCATCTGAGTCACCCCAACCAAGCACGGAGCAAAAAACATGAATACCCTGCAACCCGATACCCTGATCAAAAACCCTCAAGGCTGCCACGTTGTGTCTTCGGTGGAAGTGCCAGTCGATGCGGCGCAAGTCTGGGCGGTGGTCGGCAACTTTGCCGGCTTCGACAAATTCATTCCGGCGCTGTCGCACATCGAGATGACCGGCGAAGGTGTGTCGTCGCTGCGCAAGAAGTTCTTTAAGGACGGCAACCTGGTGGTCGAGCAGCTCAACTCCCGCAACGACCAGGCGCTGAACATGACCTGGACCACGATCTACAACACCTTGGGCGTGGCCAATTTGTGGGCGGCGATGAGTGTGGAATCCCTGGGTACAGACAACTCGCGGGCGACCTGGACGATCATCGCCGAACCGGCCCAGGGCGGCGCCGAGGCCCTGCCGGGGTTCAAGCAGTTCGTTCAGGGGTTTGCCGATGATGCGATGGGGAATGTGGTGAAGCTGTTTGTGTAACACTTCGGTTCAGCGGTGACTGATCTACCGCTATCGCAGGCAAGCCTCGCTCCTACAGGTTAGCTCTTGTAGGAGCGAGCGGTGCGGCGATCCGACTTGCACGCGAAGAACGATAACGCGATCCTACTGACCTCAATCAGATCTTGAAGCTATCAACCAGTTGCTTCAAACGATTGGCCTGCTGGGACAGCGCATCACAATCCTTCAATGTTTCATTGAGGTTGGCCACGCTCTGCTGGTTCAGCAGGTTGATCTGGTTGACGTCGACGTTGAGGGTTTCGACCACGGCCGTCTGCTCTTCGGTCGCCGCGGCCACCGATTGGTTCATGCCGTCGATTTCGCCGATGCGCTGGGTCACGCTGACCAGTCGCAGGCCGGCCTGGTTCGCCACTTCGACGCTCTGCTCGCTGGACACCTGACTGGCGTTCATCGTAGTCACCGCCTCGCGAGAACCGATCTGCAGCGAGCTGATCATCTTGTGGATCTCTTCCGCCGACTCCTGGGTGCGATGAGCCAGGTTGCGCACCTCATCCGCCACCACCGCAAAACCACGACCGGCCTCACCGGCACGGGCCGCTTCGATGGCCGCGTTGAGCGCCAACAGATTGGTCTGCTGGGAGATGCCTTTGATCACATCCAGAATGTGGCCGATGTTGTCGGTGCTCGCGTTCAGGGTTTCGATCTGCGTGCAGGACAGGCTGATTTTCTGCGACAGCTCGGTCATGGCCTGGATGGTTTGTTCCACCACCTGACGGCCGTCATCGGCCTGCTCGCTCGCGCCGCTGGCGTGTTGCGAAGCATCGGCGGCATTGCGGGCGATTTCCTGGGTGGCGGCGCCCAATTGGTTGATCGCCGCGGCCACGCTGTTGGTGCGGGCGCTTTGTTCGTCGGAGCCGATGATCGAAGCGTTGGACGATGCCATCACCCGTTGCGACAGATCATGAACCTGGCGGGTCGCCGAGGACACTTCGCAAATCGATGCGTGAATCCGCTCCACGAACTGGTTGAAGGAACCACCCAACTCGCCGAACTCGTCTTTGCTTTCTACGACCAGACGACGGGTCAGGTCGCCCTCACCCTGAGCGATGTCCTGCATCGCACGGCCCATCGTGGTCAGCGGACGCATCAATACGCTGATCAGCAGGCTCAACAGCACCGCAATAGCGGTCACGGCGATGAACATCGCGATCAGCGCCGAGGTGCGGAACTGGCTCAGTGGTGCGTAGGCCTTGGCCTTGTCAATCGACAGACCGACGTACCACTCGGCATTCGGCAAACCGCTCACCGGTGTGAACGAAAGGATGCGGTCCTGTTTGTTCAGTACGACTTCCTGGATGCCTTTCTCGATGCGAACACTGGAACCCGGATAGATGTCTTTCAGGTTCTTCATCACTTGGTCTTTGTCCGGACTGACGATCACCTGACCGTCGGCACTGACCAAGAATGCGTGACCGATACCACCGAAGTCCACCGAGTTGATGATCTTCACCAGGGTTTCCAGGCTCAGGTCACCGCCGACCACGCCCAGCAGTTCGCTGTTCTTTTTCACCGGTATGGCAACGGTCACCACCAGCCCGCCGACCGCCGCCATATAAGGCGGGGTCAGCATGGTCTTGTCGGCGACCACGGCTTGTTTGTACCAGGGGCGCTGACGCGGATCGTAGCCGTCTGGCATCTTCGCGTCGGGGCGCTGGGTGAACATGCCATTGGCCTGCCCGACGTAGGTGAACTGGAAGTTCGAGGTGAGGGCCGGTTGATCGACCAGCCCTGGCAAGTCAGCATTGGCACCCTGATGGGCGACGTTCTGCGCGAGGTTTTCCAGGACCAGCACGCGGCCGCTCATCCAGTTCTGCACGCTGCTGGCAGTCAGGTCGCCGGCTTGCTCAACGGAGGACTCGATGTTTTGCCGAATGGTGTTTCGTTGCAGATAGTCGTTGTACAAAGTGAACAACGCAAACGCCAGCACCACGACGCCTGAAGCGGCCAGCAGGATTTTATGGCTGAACTTGAGATTCATTTCATGGGACTTCTTATGCCAAAAGTGGGGATGCGTTCCGGGTTGCAACATTCCATGTAACAGCGCAGACGGCATTCTGAAGCCGCTCTACTTTGGTGCACGCATGTCTCATCAGTCTTTCGGCACGAGCGGGAGAAAACTTAAGGATTTGTACAAAACCCGTCAGATAACCGCCGAACGGCGTGCTAGAAGGGACGGATTATTGGGCTTACCGCACGTCATGATCGCGGTGTTGGGTGTTTTGGCTGTGGTGTATCGATGAGGGGGGGTCTATATCTGATGCTACTGGCTCGAAGGAGCAGCGAGACACGCAGACCTGGATTTGACCCGCTTCAGACTTAGACGTCTATAAGCCCAGAAAGACAAAACCCCTGTCTGCATAAGCAGACAGGGGTTTCGGAATTTAATCTTGACGATGACCTACTCTCACATGGGGAAACCCCACACTACCATCGGCGATGCATCGTTTCACTTCTGAGTTCGGGATGGGATCAGGTGGTTCCAATGCTCTATGGTCGTCAAGAAATTCTGTGACCAGCCCGTTACAGCGGTAACGTGCCAGCAAAATTGGTGACTTCTACTAAAACAAAACCCCTACCTGCATATGCAGATAGGGGTTTCGGAATTTAATCTTGACGATGACCTACTCTCACATGGGGAAACCCCACACTACCATCGGCGATGCATCGTTTCACTTCTGAGTTCGGGATGGGATCAGGTGGTTCCAATGCTCTATGGTCGTCAAGAAATTCGGGTACCGAACCGTCTTTCGACGCTTCAGCAAATTGGGTATGCGATAGTTTGTGCGGCTTTTGTGAATAGTTGCGAACTTTCGGTTCATTGCGTCTTCACACACCGCAATCTGGCCTTTCGACTCAAATTGCTTGGGTGTTATATGGTCAAGCCTCACGGGCAATTAGTATTGGTTAGCTCAACGCCTCACAGCGCTTACACACCCAACCTATCAACGTCGTAGTCTTCGACGGCCCTTCAGGGGACTCAAGGTCCCAGTGAGATCTCATCTTGAGGCTAGTTTCCCGCTTAGATGCTTTCAGCGGTTATCTATTCCGAACATAGCTACCCGGCAATGCCACTGGCGTGACAACCGGAACACCAGAGGTTCGTCCACTCCGGTCCTCTCGTACTAGGAGCAGCCCCTCTCAAATCTCAAACGTCCACGGCAGATAGGGACCGAACTGTCTCACGACGTTCTAAACCCAGCTCGCGTACCACTTTAAATGGCGAACAGCCATACCCTTGGGACCGGCTTCAGCCCCAGGATGTGATGAGCCGACATCGAGGTGCCAAACACCGCCGTCGATATGAACTCTTGGGCGGTATCAGCCTGTTATCCCCGGAGTACCTTTTATCCGTTGAGCGATGGCCCTTCCATACAGAACCACCGGATCACTAAGACCTACTTTCGTACCTGCTCGACGTGTCTGTCTCGCAGTCAAGCGCGCTTTTGCCTTTATACTCTACGACCGATTTCCGACCGGTCTGAGCGCACCTTCGTACTCCTCCGTTACTCTTTAGGAGGAGACCGCCCCAGTCAAACTACCCACCATACACTGTCCTCGATCCGGATAACGGACCTGAGTTAGAACCTCAAAGTTGCCAGGGTGGTATTTCAAGGATGGCTCCACGCAGACTGGCGTCCACGCTTCAAAGCCTCCCACCTATCCTACACAAGCAAATTCAAAGTCCAGTGCAAAGCTATAGTAAAGGTTCACGGGGTCTTTCCGTCTAGCCGCGGATACACTGCATCTTCACAGCGATTTCAATTTCACTGAGTCTCGGGTGGAGACAGCGCCGCCATCGTTACGCCATTCGTGCAGGTCGGAACTTACCCGACAAGGAATTTCGCTACCTTAGGACCGTTATAGTTACGGCCGCCGTTTACCGGGGCTTCGATCAAGAGCTTCGCGTTAGCTAACCCCATCAATTAACCTTCCGGCACCGGGCAGGCGTCACACCCTATACGTCCACTTTCGTGTTTGCAGAGTGCTGTGTTTTTAATAAACAGTCGCAGCGGCCTGGTATCTTCGACCGGCGTGGGCTTACGCAGCAAGTGCTTCACCCTCACCGGCGCACCTTCTCCCGAAGTTACGGTGCCATTTTGCCTAGTTCCTTCACCCGAGTTCTCTCAAGCGCCTTGGTATTCTCTACCCAACCACCTGTGTCGGTTTGGGGTACGGTTCCTGGTTACCTGAAGCTTAGAAGCTTTTCTTGGAAGCATGGCATCAACCACTTCGTGTTCTAAAAGAACACTCGTCATCAGCTCTCGGCCTTAAGATCCCGGATTTACCTAAGATCTCAGCCTACCACCTTAAACTTGGACAACCAACGCCAAGCTGGCCTAGCCTTCTCCGTCCCTCCATCGCAATAACCAGAAGTACAGGAATATTAACCTGTTTTCCATCGACTACGCTTTTCAGCCTCGCCTTAGGGACCGACTAACCCTGCGTCGATTAACGTTGCGCAGGAAACCTTGGTCTTTCGGCGTGGGTGTTTTTCACACCCATTGTCGTTACTCATGTCAGCATTCGCACTTCTGATACCTCCAGCAAGCTTCTCAACTCACCTTCACAGGCTTACAGAACGCTCCTCTACCGCATCACCTAAGTGATACCCGTAGCTTCGGTGTATGGTTTGAGCCCCGTTACATCTTCCGCGCAGGCCGACTCGACTAGTGAGCTATTACGCTTTCTTTAAAGGGTGGCTGCTTCTAAGCCAACCTCCTAGCTGTCTAAGCCTTCCCACATCGTTTCCCACTTAACCATAACTTTGGGACCTTAGCTGACGGTCTGGGTTGTTTCCCTTTTCACGACGGACGTTAGCACCCGCCGTGTGTCTCCCATGCTCGGCACTTGTAGGTATTCGGAGTTTGCATCGGTTTGGTAAGTCGGGATGACCCCCTAGCCGAAACAGTGCTCTACCCCCTACAGTGATACATGAGGCGCTACCTAAATAGCTTTCGAGGAGAACCAGCTATCTCCGAGCTTGATTAGCCTTTCACTCCGATCCACAGGTCATCCGCTAACTTTTCAACGGTAGTCGGTTCGGTCCTCCAGTCAGTGTTACCTAACCTTCAACCTGCCCATGGATAGATCGCCCGGTTTCGGGTCTATTCCCAGCGA
>NZ_CP087193.1:0-112500 GCF_024749225.1 Pseudomonas sp. B21-019 | reverse complement strand
CGTCCTTGGCCCAAACCACGAATACATCAGCGATCGGACTGTTGGTGATCCACATCTTGCTGCCGGTGAGGCTGTAGCCACCTTCCACTTTGCGTGCACGCGTAATCATCGCGCCCGGGTCGGAACCGTGGTTGGGCTCGGTCAGACCAAAGCAACCAATCCATTCACCCGTGGCCAGCTTCGGCAGGTATTTCTGCTTCTGTGCTTCGGTACCGAATTCATTGATCGGAACCATGACCAGCGAAGACTGCACACTCATCATCGAGCGATAGCCGGAGTCGACACGCTCGACCTCACGGGCAATCAGGCCGTAGCTGACGTAGTTCAAGCCACTGCCACCGTATTGTTCAGGGATGGTCGCACCCAGCAGACCCACTTCACCCATCTCACGGAAAATCGCCGGGTCAGTCTTCTCATGACGGAAAGCTTCGAGAACACGCGGTGCGAGCTTCTGCTGAGCAAACTGCTCGGCCGTGTCGCGAATCATGCGTTCTTCTTCAGTGAGCTGTTGATCCAGCAACAGGGGATCGATCCAGTTGAAGCTAGCTTTACCGCCCATGAGTGAGTCCTCTCGAATCGGGTCAAATAACGTGGATTGATCCTAGGCCGGGTTCGGCGTCCCGGCAAACGAGGTTTTCGCATACTGTTGTGCTAATTTCTCACTCCGAAACGTTGCAAAATCGCCTTTATGCAATGCATTAGTGAGGTTGACGTACATGCGCAGGAAGATCCCCAGCACAACAGCCCTGATCAGCTTTGAAGCGGCAGCGCGCCACGAGAGCTTTACCAAGGCTGCCCAGGAGCTTTCTCTCACTCAGGGAGCGATTTGCCGGCAGATCGCCAGCCTCGAGGAGTTCCTCAATGTCGAACTGTTCCGACGTTCACGGCGCGGAGTGAAGCTGACAGAAGCCGGGCTTTCCTACAGCCGCAGGGTGGCCACCCAACTCGACGCGGTTGAACGGGACACCTTGTCAGTGATGGGCCAACAAGGCGCCAACTCGATCGAACTGGCGGTGGTTCCGACCTTCGGCACTCAATGGCTGCTGCCACGACTCAAGGATTTCCAGCACAAACATCCGGAGGTGACAGTCAACCTCACCAACCGTACACGCCCCTTCCTGTTTGCCGATACCGATTTCGATGCCGCCATTTATTTCGGCGACGCCGACTGGCCAGGTACCGAATCCCACAGATTAATGGGTGAGAACCCGATGCCGGTGTGCAGCCCCACGCTGCTGGGCCAAAAAACCAACCTGAGCCCCGGTGAAATCGCCGAGTTGCCCTTGCTGCAGCAGACCACTCGCCCTTATGCCTGGCGCCAATGGTTCAACTCACAGAACCTGAATATCCCGCGAGACATGACAGGGCCGCGTTACGAGCTATTCTCCATGCTCGCCCAAGCGGCGATGCATGACATGGGGATCGCGCTGATTCCGCCATTCCTGATTCAGCGCGAATTGGTGGAGAAGCGCCTGGTCATTGCCAATGCCCAAGCACTATCGAGCATCAAGGCCTACTACCTGATGATTCCTGATCGAAAGGTCGAATCAGCCTCTTTGAAGGCATTTCGCGACTGGCTGGTAAATCAGGCACATAGCTACAACCTAGAAGGATAAAGGCTCACACTGATTAGCTGACCACGTAGTCAATAAAACAAAAGTACTACAGATATAAGTATTTGTCGCATATCGACAGACTGTACTGAAAACAGTACAAACGTCCCACAAGCGTTTGAGTACGTGGCTTTGAGCCTCTATTGGCAAGCAATGACAACCTATTCACCGTGCGGATGTGTAAATTCTTGAATTTTGGCAAAAAACCTTAGAAGCCACGGCCTGCAAGGGATTTATCAGAGAGGTGCGACATTCGGTCACGGGGTGACTTGTAGTTAATTTTCCGTCACCCGTCATAATCCCTTGAAGGGCACAAAGTTCGCCTGCAAAATGCCGCGCCCCGCCCTGATTTGGCGGGACCGTGCTGATCGGCCGCCCCAGCCGCACCATCCGAAGTGCCTGGGTTTACTCAATAAGATCACGCAGGAGATTTGACGTGCACATTGGTGTTCCTCTCGAAACCCAGACGGGTGAAACACGGGTTGCTGCAACCCCGGAAACCATCAAGAAGCTGATCGGCCAGGGTCATAAGGTCACTGTACAAAGCGGCGCCGGCATTAACGCCAGCGTTGTCGACAGTGCTTATGAAGCTGCAGGCGCAACCATTGGCAGCGCCAACGATGCGTTTGGTGCCGAGCTGATTCTCAAGGTGGTCGCCCCCAGCGACAGCGAACTGACGCTGATCAAGAGCGGCACCGTCGTGGTGGGCATGCTCAACCCGTTCAGCAATGAAACCATCGCCAAACTGGCCGAATGCGGCATTACCGCGTTTGCGCTGGAAGCTGCGCCACGCACCTCCCGCGCCCAGAGCCTGGATGTGCTGTCCTCCCAAGCGAACATCGCCGGTTATAAGTCCGTGCTGCTGGCCGCTCACTACTACCCACGCTTCATGCCGATGCTGATGACCGCCGCGGGTACCGTGAAAGCGGCGCGCGTGCTGATTCTCGGTGCCGGTGTGGCCGGTTTGCAGGCGATTGCCACTGCAAAACGTCTGGGTGCCGTGATCGAAGCGTCCGATGTGCGTCCTGCGGTGAAGGAGCAGATTGAATCCCTGGGTGCGAAATTCGTCGACGTGCCGTACGAAACCGATGAAGAGCGCGAATGCGCCGTCGGTGTCGGCGGTTATGCGCGCCCCATGCCGGCCAGCTGGATGCAGCGTCAGGCCCTGGCCGTACACGAACGCGCCAAGCAGGCTGATATCGTCATCACCACGGCACTGATCCCGGGCCGCAAGGCGCCGACACTGCTCAGCGCCGAAACTGTGGCGCAGATGAAGCCAGGCTCGGTGGTTGTCGACCTCGCTGCAGCCCAGGGCGGCAACTGCCCGCTGACCGTGGCGGACCAGGTCGTGGTCTCGAATGGCGTGACCATTGTCGGCCCGACCAATCTGGCCGGTGCGGTGGCGGCAGACGCTTCGGCGCTGTACGCACGCAACCTGCTGGACTTCCTGAAGCTGGTCTTCAACAAGGAAGGCCAGTTCGAAGTGAACCTAGAAGACGACATCGTCGCCGCGTGCCTGATGTGCCGCGACGGCCAAGTCATCCGCAAAAACGCCTAAGCAGGGATTCAG
The DNA here is from genome assembly GCF_024749225.1 of Pseudomonas sp. B21-019. Lineage (NCBI taxonomy): Bacteria > Pseudomonadati > Pseudomonadota > Gammaproteobacteria > Pseudomonadales > Pseudomonadaceae > Pseudomonas > Pseudomonas sp. B21-019. The sequence continues at coordinate 109,317 of NZ_CP087193.1, read as the reverse complement.
ACGATGGAAGAGCTTATCTCCCCCGGTATCTACAACCTGATCATCTTCGTGCTGGCGATTTATGTCGGTTATCACGTGGTCTGGAACGTTACACCTGCACTGCACACGCCATTGATGGCGGTGACCAACGCCATTTCGGCGATTGTGATCGTCGGCGCGATGCTGGCGGCCGCTTTGACCGTAACACCATTGGGTAAAACCATGGGCACCCTGGCGGTGGCTCTGGCGGCCGTGAACGTGTTCGGTGGTTTCCTGGTCACCCGTCGCATGCTTGAGATGTTCAAGAAAAAAGCCCCGAAAGCCGTACAAGAAGAGGCGCCCAAGTAATGAGCATGAACCTGGTAACGACGCTGTACCTGATCGCGTCGATCTGCTTCATCCAGGCCCTCAAAGGCCTGTCGCACCCGACCACGTCGCGGCGCGGCAACGTGTACGGCATGCTCGGCATGGCCTTGGCGATCCTCACCACCATCGGTCTCATCTATAAGCTGGCGGCGCTCTCCATTGAGCAAGGCGGTGCTACCGCCGGCATCGGCTACGTCATCGTCGGTCTGCTGGCCGGCGGTACCGCCGGTTCGATCATGGCCAAGCGCGTTGAAATGACCAAAATGCCGGAGCTGGTCGCCTTCATGCACAGCATGATCGGTCTGGCGGCGGTGTTCATCGCCATTGCAGCCGTCGTCGAGCCGCAGTCGTTGGGCATCGTCAAACATCTGGGCGATTCGATTCCGGCGGGTAATCGTCTGGAGCTGTTCCTCGGCGCGGCCATCGGTGCAATCACCTTCTCCGGTTCGGTGATCGCGTTTGGCAAGCTGTCGGGCAAGTACAAGTTCCGCCTGTTCCAGGGCGCACCAGTACAGTTCAGCGGTCAGCACAAACTGAACCTGCTGCTGGGTCTGGCGACGCTGGCACTGGGTGTCACGTTCATGCTGACCGGCAACTTCAGCGCCTTTGCCCTGATGCTGATCCTGGCCTTCGTGATGGGCGTGCTGATCATCATCCCGATCGGCGGCGCCGACATGCCCGTCGTGGTGTCGATGCTCAACAGCTACTCCGGCTGGGCAGCAGCGGGTATCGGCTTCTCGCTGAACAACTCGATGCTGATCATTGCCGGCTCGCTGGTGGGCTCGTCCGGTGCGATCCTTTCGTACATCATGTGCAAGGCGATGAACCGTTCGTTCTTCAACGTGCTGCTCGGCGGTTTCGGCAACACCGCGGATGCTGGCCCGGCGGGCTCCAAAGAAGCCCGTCCGGTGAAATCCGGTTCGGCTGATGACGCCACCTTCCTGCTGACCAACGCCGACACCGTGATCATCGTTCCAGGCTATGGCCTGGCGGTAGCACGGGCGCAGCACGCCTTGAAAGAGCTGACCGAGAAACTGAGCCACCGCGGCGTAACCGTGAAGTATGCGATTCACCCGGTTGCCGGCCGGATGCCTGGCCACATGAACGTATTGCTGGCCGAGGCCGAAGTGCCTTACGACCAGGTGTTCGAGATGGAAGACATCAACTCCGAGTTCGGCCAGGCCGACGTGGTGCTGGTGCTCGGCGCCAACGACGTGGTGAACCCGGCAGCCAAGAACGACCCGAAATCGCCGATTGCCGGCATGCCGATTCTCGAAGCGTTCAAGGCCAAGACCATCATCGTCAACAAGCGCTCGATGGCCAGCGGCTATGCCGGCCTGGACAACGAGTTGTTCTATCTGGACAAGACCATGATGGTTTTCGGCGACGCCAAGAAAGTCATCGAAGACATGGTTAAAGCCGTCGAGTAAAAACCTTCGGCAACCTGAACGCCCCGACTCGTCGGGGCGTTTTTGTTTGCGTCTGTTACCGATCCTGCAAAGGTGTTTTGCCTGAAAGCACCGGAATAGACGCCCCGAATGCGACCTTGGTAGCGGGACGGGCGCCGCTCGAATTCACTAGACTGCGCACCTTGCTTCCGTTGCCCGAGATAACAATCATGTACCGTGACCGTATTCGCTTGCCTTCATTGTTGGACAAGGTAATGAGCGCCGCCGACGCTGCCGCTCTGATTCAGGACGGCATGACCGTCGGCATGAGCGGCTTTACCCGAGCCGGCGAAGCCAAGGCCGTGCCTCATGCACTGGCCGAGCGCGCCAAGGTCACGCCGCTGAAAATAAGCTTGATGACCGGCGCCAGCCTGGGCAACGACCTCGACAAACAGCTGACTGAAGCCGGCGTACTGTCGCGACGCATGCCGTTCCAGGTGGACAGCACTCTGCGCAAGGCGATCAATGCCGGCGAAGTCATGTTCATCGACCAGCACCTGTCGGAAACCGTAGAGCAGCTGCGTAACCAGCAACTCAAGCTGCCGGACATCGCGGTGATCGAAGCCGTGGCGATCACCGAGCAGGGCCATATCGTGCCGACCACCTCGGTGGGCAACTCGGCCAGCTTCGCGATTTTCGCCAAACACGTGATCGTCGAGATCAATCTGGCGCACAACCCGAATCTCGAAGGCTTGCACGACATCTATATCCCTACCTACCGGCCTACCCGCACACCTATTCCACTGGTGAAGGTCGATGACCGTATCGGCAGCACTGCCATCCCGATACCGCCGGAAAAAATCGTCGCGATCGTGATCACTAATCAATCCGACTCGCCCTCTACTGTGCTGCCGCCGGACGCAGACACCCAGGCCATCGCCGACCACCTGATCGACTTCTTCAAGCAAGAAGTGGCTGCCGGTCGCATGACCAACAAACTCGGCCCGCTGCAAGCCGGTATTGGCAGTATCGCCAACGCGGTGATGTGCGGCTTGATCGACTCGCCATTCGAAGACCTGACCATGTACTCCGAAGTGCTGCAGGATTCGACTTTCGATTTGATCGACGCCGGCAAGTTGAGCTTCGCTTCGGGCAGTTCGATCACCCTGTCGAGCCGGCGCAATGCCGATGTATTCGGGAATCTGGAGCACTATAAGGACAAGCTTGTGCTGCGCCCCCAGGAAATCTCCAATCACCCCGAAGTGGTGCGGCGCCTGGGCATCATCGGTATCAACACCGCGCTGGAGTTCGACCTGTACGGCAACGTCAACTCCACTCACGTCTGCGGCACGCGGATGATGAATGGCATCGGCGGCTCGGGCGACTTCGCGCGCAATGCGCACCTGGCGATTTTTGTCACCAAGTCGATCGCCAAGGGCGGGGCGATTTCCAGCGTGGTCCCCATGGTCAGCCACGTCGACCACACAGAACATGACGTCGATATTCTCGTGACCGAGATCGGCCTGGCCGACCTCCGTGGCCTGGCCCCGCGCGAGCGGGCCCGCGTCATTATCGATAACTGTGTTCACCCGGACTATCGCCCGGCCCTGAATGACTACTTCACTGCTGCTTGCGCAGTCGGCGGGCATACCCCGCATATCCTGCGTGACGCACTGAGCTGGCACATGAACCTGGAAGAAACCGGGCGCATGCTGGCGGTGTAATTGATACAGATAGCAGCTGACGCAAACACAGTTTCGTCAGCTTGCTATTGCAGCATTCTTTTCAATCAAAAACTGTACTGCTGTACCGGTCTTTTCCTACCGTAATTGCCTACATTTTCCAGTCAAGCGCCATGAAATGCACCATATTGGTGCCGATAGGTACAGTTGCCTCAATTTAGACCAGTACACCACCGTTTAACAGTTAACTGGTCTCTCACAATACAGGTGAACTGTATCTACAGAGACTGGCCAAACGAGAGGATCATTGGCATCAGTCAAAGTTAAACCACTACCTAATCCCGCCATAAGCGGAAGGATGTCAACCATGGAACGTACACTCAGTTCCGAGCTGTTCTTCGAAGACACTGCTGCAAAAACCCAGGCTTCCCTGCCTTTGCGCGTTATCGCCAACCTGATGCTGTGGCAGCGCCGCATCTCCAGCCGCCATCAACTGGCTCGTCTGGATTCGCGTCTGCTGGCTGACGCCGGGATTAGCGAAGCACAACGCTACGAAGAGCTGAGCAAGCCGTTCTGGCGCTAAGTTAGCGTCGCTGGCTCTGACCCACCGGGTCCACCGCCAGCAACCCGAATTGAACAAACAAAACCCGTCGTGGGAAACCACGACGGGTTTTGTCGTTTTAGGGCTTCATATTGGGGGCGTACAGAAGAGAAAATCACCGACAGTGACAGTTTTTAAATATATAAAAACAACCAGTACAGTTTATTCTAAGTGTGTCTGCGCTCGCCTGCATGAACAAGCGGGACTGTTCTAACCGATGTACGCAGGCCTAATATCTGTATAAACCGTGGCGAACGCTTTAAGACGACAGGCGTCTGATCCTGTGCCACCTCTCTATCGGTCTATCCAAAGGAGCTACCTCATGTCCCCCCTTCGCCTGCTCAGCGCTGCAGCCCTGCTTGCCATGGCTGCCAATGCCCACGCCTCCAGTTTTATCGTGACCACCGACTCCATCGTTAATGGCCTGAAGGCTTCCTCCGACGCGACTTCGGATGTCTCGTCCTCCTTTCGCGACAACAAAATCGTCCGCGCTGCCCGTGACGATGCCGCCAGCTTCGTTGCCAGTGATGGTGCCATCCGTGGCGTGAAACTGGAAAGCGCGCTCAACCATATCCGCCAACAGGCTCCACAACTGAATGCGACCGACGCACAGCTGGCCCAGGCCATCCTGACGATCTAGGCCACTGCGCTGAACCGGGACACGCCCGTCGTGTCCCAATGTTTCGGCGCTGGCTCTAGCCCGGGCATTGCGCTAGCCTTGGGGCTCGCTTTCAGCTATCGAGCCTCATGCGTTTTCTTTCAAGTCTGTTGATCACTCCGGTTTTTCTCGCGGCCTGCTGGTCGGGTTCGGCCCATGCCTTCGACGCTTTCAACCTGTCTACACAAGGCACCGTAGCCAGTGGTTACGCCACCAGCATGGTGACCTCCGCGCCCTTCGACCATAAAATGCTGATCGCCGCCCGGGATGACGCTGCAGCGTTCATCGCCAGTGACGGCCAACTGCGAGGAGCACAACTGGAATCGGCCTTGATCTACCTGCGCCGGACCCAGCCAAAACTTCATGCCAGCGACCTTGAACTGGCGCAGGCAATTCTCGTCCAATAGTTATCCTTGTTTCTCCGGAGTCACTCCATGCGTAGCCCGCTGATTGCTGCCACCCTTGGCCTGCTGTTGTTGGCCGACGTGGCCCAGGCCCACACCCTGGTAGCCACCAGTAACATGATCATTCGTGCCTCCCAGCGCACGCTTGATTTCACTTCCGATACCACCACGTCCATCCGCGATTCGAAGATCGTCCGTGAAGCCCACGACGATGCGGCCAGTTTCGTCGCCAGCGACGGTGAAATCCGTGGTGCACACCTGGAGGCGGCCTTCGACACCTTGCGCACCCGCGTACCGGAAGCCCGCGACGCCAGTGATCAGGTTCTCGCCGAAGCCATCCTCGCACTGTGAAATCACTAAGCGCCTGGCTGCTGGCCGGGGTTGTGTTGCTACTTGGCAACACGGCCCAGGCCGGCCTGCAATTACGGCTCAAGACCGACGGCCTGAGCCCCGCGCAACAGCAGGCCAGTCAGGCACTGCTCGATGAAGCCATGCAGGCGTTACCGCCACGCTTCATCGAGCAGCTGGACCGGCACATCGATGTCGGCTGGACCGACAACATGCCGAGCAATGCCTATGGCCAGGCATCGCTGGTGTCTGAGCTCGACCTGAATCGCAACCTGCTCGCCAGCCTCACCGACGGCAGCGCCGCGACCAAAAAAACCTATCGTCCCCACGGCACCGTGCGCCAGGAAATGCTCGCCACGGTGTTGCACGAACTCACCCACATCTACGACCGCGCACGCCTGTGGCCGGACGCCGAGCGCACACTGATCCAGCGCTGCACACAACGTAACAGCAGCTCTGGACTGATCGGCATCCCGGATCAGTGCCGCGGACAGACCGACCGACGCTGGACCCTCAGCGACGACCCTCGCCTGCTCGATCTGGCCGGCTGGCCGCAATACGTCGGTCGGCGCGGTGAGCGCGAACAGCACAACCGGCAGATTGCCCGCAGCCCGGACATCTACGAGACGAGCAGCCCGAAGGAGTTCGTCGCGGTCAACATGGAGTACTTCCTCCTCGACCCAAGCTATGCCTGCCGTCGCCCTGCGCTGTATCGCTACTACAAAGAACACTTCGGCTGGGCGCCAGCCGCCAAAGACACCTGCGCCCGATCATTCGCCTTCCTCAATGCGGGTAACGATTTCGCCAAACAGCCCTTGGGCCAGGTCGATCCGGAACGGGTGTATGCCGTCGACTATCTGCTGGCAGAAGCCAACCAGAACTGGGTCAGCCGCTGGGGTCACAGCATGCTGCGACTGGTGATCTGCGCGCCCGGTCGGCCTCGCGGGCCGGATTGCCGCCTCGATCTGGATCAACATCTGGTGCTGTCCTACCGCGCCTTCGTCGGCGACGTACAGTTGTCGAGTTGGGATGGGCTGGTGGGCAAATACCCATCGCGCCTGTTTGTGTTGCCGCTGGCCCAGGTGATCGACGAATACACCAAGACCGAACTGCGCAGCCTGGCCTCGGTACCGCTGAACCTGTCGCGCAGCGAGATCGAAGACGTGGTGGAGCACGCCGCCGAGATGCACTGGAGTTACGACGGCAATTACTTCTTCCTGTCCAACAACTGCGCCGTGGAAAGCCTGAAACTGCTGCGCAGCGGCAGCAATAATGCCCAGCTGACAGGGCTCGACAGCATCATGCCCAACGGCTTGCTGGAAGTACTCAAGAGCCGCGGACTGGCGGATACCAGCGTGCTCGACGACCCTCGCGAAGCGTTACGCCTGGGCTATCGCTTCGACTCCTTCCGCGAGCGATATCAAGCGATGTTCGAGGTGCTGAAAAAGCACTTGCCGATCAAGCAGGAAAAGGTCGAAGACTGGCTGGCATTGAAAGCTGATGAGCGCCGCAAATGGATTGACCAGGCGGACCTGCGCACCAGCGCGGCATTGCTGTTACTGGAGCAGGCGAGCTTCCGCCAACAATTAGTGTTGGCTCAGGACGAAGTCAAACAGCGCTATCTGGGTGCTCGGGAATTGAACAACGGCGGCATGGATAAAGCCAACGCGACCTTGCAGCAGATTCTCGCCAATAGCGGCTTCCTCAGCCGTCCGGCCGAACTGCTCGCCACCGGTGGCTATGGTTTGCCGCAGCCGAACGAATGGAAACGCCTGGAGTCGGAAAGCAGCCTGCGCCAGAAGCAGCTTCAGGTGCTGACCGGGGACCTCGACAAGGAAGTGCGAGCGCTGCTCGAGCCGAGCCGCGCTGCTGAAATGGCCGCCAACGAAGAGAACCTGAAACAGGTTGGCGAACATTTGAGGAAATTGCACAAGGCTGCAGGTGGGTTGGAGTTGCCCTGAAAGCAAAAGATCGCAGCACATACAGCAAAAAGGGCTTCAGAACGTAGTCCTGAAGCCCTCGGTCTTGCTGTTTAGTCTGTGCCGCGAAGCGCTAATTCCTCTGTATCAGGAACTTACCTTCAGCTGACCCGCGCCTTACGCACGCCCTCGGACAAGGCCGCGCACAGGCTGAGTACGCCCTCCACAGCCTGATCCGGGGTCGAGGCGTTGGCGATGTGATCGATCAGCGCCGACCCCACCACCACACCATCAGCCAGACGCGCGATGGCCGCTGCCTGTTCCGGTGTGCGAATACCGAAGCCGATGCTGATCGGCAGATCGGTATGGCGACGCAGACGGGTGACGGCCTCTTCGACATGTTCCAGAGTCGCCGCGCCCGCACCGGTCACACCCGCCACCGACACGTAGTAAACAAATCCGGAACTGCCATTCAGTACGGTCGGCAGACGCCCATCGTCAGTCGTCGGAGTGGTCAGACGGATGAAGTCCAGGCCCGCCGCCTGTGCCGGGTCGCACAATTCAGCGTTATGTTCTGGCGGCATGTCGACCACGATCAGGCCATCGACACCGGCTTCTTTGGCTTCAGCGATGAAACGCGGCACGCCGTACATGTGAATCGGGTTGAAGTAACCCATCAACACCAGCGGAGTCTCGCTGTTGCCTTCGCGGAACTCGCGGACCATTTGCAGGGTTTTCGCCAGGTTCTGTTTGGCGCCCAGAGCACGGATATTGGCCAGCTGGATCGCCGGGCCGTCGGCCATCGGATCGGTGAAGGGCATGCCCAACTCGATCACATCAGCACCAGCACCGGGCAAACCTTTAAGGATCGCCAAGGACGTGTCATAGCTTGGGTCACCGGCGGTCACAAAGGTCACCAGGGCGGCGCGGTTCTGTTCCTTGAGTTCGGCAAAACGCGTTTGCAGGCGGCTCATCAGTGTTTCTCCTGCTTGGACTGCACTTGTTGAGAGTTTTCCATGTGGTGCATCACGGTTTGCATGTCTTTGTCGCCACGGCCGGACAGGTTGACCACCATCAGGTGATCTTTCGGCAGGGTCGGTGCGCGCTTGAACACTTCGGCCAGGGCATGGGCGCTTTCCAGTGCAGGAATAATCCCTTCCAGGCGGCAGCACTTATGGAATGCGTCGAGGGCTTCGTCGTCGGTCACCGAGGTGTACTGGACGCGGCCGATGTCATGCAACCAGGCGTGTTCAGGGCCGATGCCTGGATAGTCGAGACCGGCTGAAATCGAGTGCGCGTCAATGATCTGGCCATCATCGTCCTGCAACAGGAACGTACGGTTACCGTGCAGCACGCCCGGTACGCCGCCGTTCAGGCTGGCCGCGTGCTTGCCGGTTTCGATGCCGTAACCGGCCGCTTCGACGCCGATGATCTCGACGCTCTTGTCATCGAGGAACGGGTGGAACAGGCCCATGGCATTGGAACCACCGCCGATGCACGCCACCAGGCTGTCTGGCAGACGACCTTCCTGGGCTTGCAACTGCTCGCGGGTTTCCTTGCCGATGACGGCCTGGAAGTCGCGAACCATGGCTGGGTACGGGTGCGGACCGGCCACGGTGCCGATCAGGTAGAAGGTGCTGTCGACGTTGGTCACCCAGTCACGCAGGGCTTCGTTCATTGCGTCTTTGAGGGTGCCGGTGCCCGCGACTACCGGGATCACTTCGGCGCCCAGCAGCTTCATGCGAAACACGTTGGCTTGCTGACGTTCGATGTCAGTGGTGCCCATGTAGATCACGCAATCGAGGCCGAAACGCGCGGCCACGGTAGCGGTCGCCACGCCGTGCATGCCGGCGCCGGTCTCGGCGATGATGCGTTTCTTGCCCATGCGCCGCGCCAGCAGGATCTGGCCGATGCAGTTGTTGATCTTGTGCGCGCCGGTGTGGTTCAGCTCTTCGCGCTTGAGGTAAATCTTCGCGCCGCCGCAGAACTCTGTCAGGCGCTCGGCAAAATACAGTGGGCTTGGACGTCCGACGTAATCACGCTGGAAGTAGGCCAATTCTTCTTTGAATGCCGGATCTTCCTTGGCCGCTTCGTATTCGCGGGCCAGATCGAGGATCAACGGCATCAGGGTTTCGGCGACGTAACGGCCACCGAACGCGCCAAACAGGCCGTTGGCGTCGGGGCCGTTGCGCAGATTAGTCTGGGTCATGGGTCGCTCCAGTTGTATTCGAGAGGTGACGATGGGGTTCACTCTACCCCTGACATCCCACGCTGAAAACCGATAAGATCGCCGCAACCTGTCAGGAAAACTCACAGATCCCATGAGCCATGACCTCCCCCCGCTGAACGCGCTTCGCGCCTTCGAAGCCACTGCCCGCCTGAACAGCGTCAGTCAGGCTGCCGAACAGCTGCACGTCACCCATGGTGCGGTCAGCCGGCAACTCAAGGTGCTGGAAGAACACCTCGGCGTGAGCCTGTTCATCAAGGATGGACGCGGCCTTAAACTCACAGATGCCGGCGTTCGTTTGCGCGATGCCAGCGGCGAAGCCTTCGAGCGTTTGCGCAGCGTTTGCGCCGAGCTGACCCAAAGCACCGCCGATGCGCCGTTCGTGCTCGGCTGCTCGGGCAGTCTTTTGGCGCGCTGGTTCATTCCGCGTTTGGGGCGCCTGAATGCGGACCTGCCGGATCTGCGTTTGCACCTGTCGGCTGGCGAAGGCGATCTTGATCCACGACGGCCCGGCCTGGATGCTTTATTGGTATTTGCGGAGCCGCCGTGGCCGGCGGATATGCAGGTCTACGAATTGGCCAGCGAACGAATCGGTCCGGTCATGAGCCCTCGATTTGCCGGTTACGAAAGGCTACGAGACGCACCGGCAAGCACACTGTTGAGCGAACCATTGCTGCACACCACCTCACGCCCGCAAGCCTGGCCGAGCTGGGCACAGCAAAGCGGCCTCGATGACAAGGCGCTGAAGTACGGTCAGGGATTCGAGCATTTGTATTATTTGCTGGAAGCAGCAGTGGCCGGGTTGGGCGTCGCCATCGCGCCCGAGCCGCTGGTGGCCGAAGACGTGAAGGCCGGTCGCCTGGTTGCGCCATGGGGCTTCCGTGAAACCCCGGCGCAACTGGCGTTGTGGCTCCCCAAGCGCGCCGCGGACGGGCGCGCCCGGCAGTTGGCGCAGTGGCTTAAAAACGAACTGCGCCAGACACCTTAATGACCGCGCTTGAACAATAAATAGGCCGCGAGCAATCCCAGCGCACCAACGGCAACACCGGCTGTAGTCCAAGGGTGTTCCTGGGCGTAGTCACGAGTCGCGATCCCGGTCTCACGGGTTTTGACCTTGACCTCTTCATAGGCATCGGCGAGCAGATGGCGTGAGTGTTTCAGCGCGTTCTCGGCGTTGCTTTTCAGCGTTTTAAGGGTTTTACGCGACTCGTCCGAGGCGTCGTCCTTCAGGTTTTCCAACGATTTCAACAGACTCTCGATCTCGGCTTCCATGCTTTGCAATGAGGCGTTGCGTAACGACGTGTTGGCCATGATGGCTCTCCTGCATTGTTGATGAGTGACGTGTGTTGGTTGGGACTTCAGGGGTTCGAGAAAGTGCAGTAAATCTGAACGTCGCTACGGATTGGTCGACAGAAGAAATAAGAAAAATCACTGCTAGGCTGTATTTCACACCTCAAGGAGAACGCCATGTCTGACCATCACACCTACAAGAAAGTCGAACTGGTTGGCTCGTCCACCAGCAGCATTGAAGACGCCATCAACAACGCCCTGGCCGAAGCCAACAAAAGCCTCAAGTACATGGAATGGTTTGAAGTGACCGAAACTCGCGGGCATATCAAGGACGGCAAAGCTGCACACTTCCAGGTGACACTCAAAGTCGGTTTCCGGATTGCCAGCAGCTGAGTTTGAGCCAGCCGTCTGAACTTGCACGCCGACCGCATGCCATAGGAAACAGCAAAGCGCTACAGGGAGAGCGCATCCAGTCGATAGCTGGATGCCCTCCCTCTATTGATCCGACCAAGGAGTGCACCCATGAAGAAGTTTATTCTGGCGGTAGGTTTGTTGAGCCTTGCGGGAACAGCCTTTGCCCAGGTCAAGTCGTGTGAAGAGCTGAAAGCCGAAATCGCTGCAAAACTGGACGCCAAGGGTGTTTCCAATTACACGCTGGAGATCGTCGACAAAGGCACTGCTGCCGGTGGGAAAGTCGTCGGAAAATGTGAGAAGGGCTCCAAGGTAATCGTCTACAAACAGGGCTGACTTCCCTCAATAACGAAAAGCCGACGCCAGGGCGTCGGCTTTTTGTGGATGCCGTTCAAGTGTCAGCCCTTCATGACCTGCGCCAACAGTTCATAGGAGTGCACGCGATCGGCATGTTCATACAGGTCACAGGTGAAAATCAGTTCATCCGCCTGAGTCTGTTCGATCAGCACCTCAAGCTTGGCGCGGATTTTCTGCGGGCTGCCGACCATGGCCAGCCCCAGGAAATCACCGACCGCTTCTTTCTCATGGGGTAGCCATAAGCCGTCCATGGTCTTCACGGGTGGGCGTTGCACCAGGCTCTGGCCACGCATCAACGCAAGAATCCGCTGGTACACCGAAGTGGCCAGGTAATCGGCCTGCTCATCGGTGTCTGCCGCCACCAGCGGCACGCCGAGCATCACGTAAGGCTTATCCAACACCGCTGAAGGCTTGAAGTGGTTGCGGTAGACGCGAATCGCTTCATGCATGAAGCGCGGTGCGAAATGTGAAGCGAAGGCGTAGGGCAAACCGCGCTCACCGGCCAGCTGCGCACTGAACAGGCTCGAACCCAGCAACCAGACCGGGACGTTGGTGCCGGTACCCGGCATGGCAATGATCCGCTGATCCGGCGTGCGTGGGCCGAGGTAGCGCATCAACTCGGCCACGTCTTCCGGGAAATCGTCGGCGCTGCCGGAACGCTCGCGACGCAAAGCGCGGGCGGTCATTTGATCGGAGCCGGGCGCGCGCCCCAGGCCCAGGTCAATCCGGCCTGGATACAGGCTTTCCAGAGTGCCGAACTGCTCGGCGATCACCAGCGGCGCGTGGTTGGGCAGCATCACGCCACCCGAACCGACACGGATGGTCGAAGTGCCACCGGCCAGATAGCCCAGCAGGACCGAGGTCGCCGAACTGGCTATCCCGTCCATATTGTGGTGTTCGGCGACCCAAAAGCGGTTGTAGCCGAATTTTTCGACGTGCTGCGCCAGGTCCAGGGAATTGCGCAGAGACTGGGCCGCACTGCCGTTCTCGCGCACGGGCACCAGATCGAGGGTCGAAAACTTGATCTCAGACAGTTGTTTCATAACCTGCTTCTCCAATGGGTAAGCAGGTTCTTTCAGGAACGAAAACCTGCCGAGTCTATAAGCGTGTTCTCTGCAATGAGGGCATATACCCGAGTTTCAATAGGAGAGACAAAATTCCTGTGCAATTAGAGGACTGATCAGATGAGGTGAACTTTGCCCGACGGTCTATCCTCAGAACCCTGGCAACCGAAAAACCACGAAGGCGCGACGTTTAGCGCCGGATCTTGAGGAGGCAGACATGGCTATTACAAAGAAAGCATCGGCTCATTGGGAAGGTGATCTGAAGACCGGCATCGGCTCGATTTCCACGGAAACCGGTGTACTCAGAGAAGCGCCCTACGGCTTCAAGGCCCGTTTCGAAGGCGGTAAAGGCACCAATCCCGAGGAGTTGATCGGCGCGGCCCACGCTGGCTGTTTCTCCATGGCGTTTTCAATGATTCTCGGTGAGGCTGGCCTCAAGGCCGACAGCATTGACACCAATGCCGAAGTCACCCTGGACCAGGTGGACGGCGGCTTTGCAATCACCGCGGTGAAACTGATCCTCAAGGCGAAAATCCCCGGGGCGACCCAGGCGCAATTCGAAGAACTGAGCAACAAGGCCAAAGAGGGCTGCCCGGTGTCCAAGGTACTGAATGCGAAAATCAGCCTGGATGCGACGTTGGTCAGCTAAACCGATAAAAGATCGCAGCCGTCGGCAGCGCCTGGATTATTGATTGATCGGTAGGCGCTGTCGAAAACTGCGATCTTTTTTGCGTTGAAACAAAACCTGGCTGGCGTAATTGTGGTCGAATAAATGACAGCAGCTTTAGCGCATCACCGTGCGCGCTGCCTCAAGGGAGCTTCAACCATGAAACGTTTTGCCTTGGCGGTTATCTGTTGCACGCTGGCCACATCGGCTCTCGCGGCACCGAAATCCTGTGAAGAACTCAAGGCCGAGATCGAAGCCAAGATCCAGGCCAATAACGTTTCGTCCTACACCCTGGAAATCGTCACCAACGACGAAGTGCACGATCAGAATATGGTGGTCGGCACGTGCGAAAGCGGCACGAAGAAAGTCATCTACCAAAAAAATGACAGTTGATTCGCCTCACATGAGGCAGTAGCTCTCGCGATCTTCGGCGACAATCTCCCGCTTGGCGTTATACAGCCGGGCGCTGGGGGTGAGCGCTATGGAGCGAGCTTCCAGCAAATAACGCTGGCCGGCCTCGAAATGGTCGTAATTGATGGTCAGGTAGCACAACCGCTCGAGCGGAGCGTTCATCAAGCCCAAGCCCCCGCTAAATACTTCAAAATCGAAACGCACTATCAGCTCATGGCTACCCGGGGTGACCTGGAAGTAACGACCATCGCGCAACCGCTGGTTGTCCAGCCGTTCGGCCATCAGTAGTTTCCCGCCGGGGCTTGGCGTGGCGAAGTCGACCCAGGCCATTTGCGGATTGACCGCCGGCAACGGGCTCGCACAGCCAACAAAGGCACCTGCAGCGAGCAACAGCAACAACCTGCGCATGATGAATATCCCAAGGACTGGTCATTCAGCATAGCGCCGATCAGGTGCGTTGGCAGCCCGCTGGCTTACCCTGCCCAATCACTTTTCGCTGCTGGTCATAGAGCTTTGCCCACGGCCGAAAGCCGATATTCCCCGCTTGCAGCTGATACCGCTGCCCGGCGTTGAAGTCCTTGAATTTCACATTCAACTGGCAGTCGCGCCACAGCGGCTCTGCGTCGGGGCCAATGTTGGTCGGCTGGACCGCGAACAAGTAGCGAACCTTCAGCTCATGGCTGCCGGGCTGCACCTGGAAGTAGCGCTTGTCGATGGAAGTCTTGTTATCGACTTCCAGCGCTTGCAGCGCGGTATCTTCCTGCCGTGAGTCCAGATCGATCCAAGCCTGGGAAGGATCAGGGGTAGGCAATCCGGCACAGCCGGCCAGCATCAGCAGGCCTCCCGTCAGCATCAATTTGCGCATAGCGGAGCTCCAATAGGCGGGATAGTCTTGCGGGCAGACTTTCCAGGGATTTTTTTATTTTGATCAGGCCGCGTCCAAGCCTTGGGTTACTTGATCGCGTTTTACGCATTTTGTTTCCGGGTGTGATTCTTTTGTTGCTCAACGGCTGCGCGAGCGTCAGCTATTACGGCCAATTGGCCAGTGGTCAGCTGCACTTGCTGCGGGCTCGGGAGCCGGTTGCCAATGTGATTGCCGATCCCGCCCGCGATCGGCAATTGCGTGCGCATCTGGCCCAGTCACAAAAGGCCCGAACGTTCGCCAGCCAACACCTGCATCTGCCGGACAACCAGAGCTACCGCTTGTACGCCGACATCGGCCGGCCATATGTGGTCTGGAATGTCTTCGCCACGCCGGAGTTTTCGCTGAAGCCACAGAACCATTGCTTCCCCGTTGCCGGCTGCGTCGCTTATCGCGGTTTTTACAGTCAGAGCGCTGCTCGCGGCGAGGCCGCCTTGCAACGCCTGCAAGGTATGGACGTGTCGATCGGCGGCGTCGAGGCCTATTCGACGCTCGGTTGGTTCAACGATCCGATTATTAGCTCGATGATGGCGTGGGGCGACGAACGGTTGGCCACGCTGATTTTTCACGAACTCGCGCACCAACGTTTTTATGTGAAAGACGACACCGAGTTCAACGAGTCCTTCGCCACGTTCGTCGAACAGGAAGGCACTCGCCAATGGCGCGCATTCCGAGACATGCCGCCGGATAATGGAGCGTTGGTACGCCAACGCGACCAGTTCATCCAATTGATTCTGGACACCCGCACCCGGCTTGAACGGCTTTACGCCCTGCCGCTGCCGGCCGACCAAATGCGTGAGCGAAAAGCGGCCGAGTTCGAACAATTGCGCCGTGAGTACAGGACCCTGCGTGACAGCCAATGGGCTGGCAACAATCGCTACGATGCATGGATCAACGCCCCGATGAACAACGCCCGATTATTGCCGTTTGGTTTGTATGACCAGTGGGTGCCAGCGTTTACCACACTGTTCAGGCAGGTCGATGGTGATTGGGTGAGGTTTTATGCGGCAGTGGAGAAGGTGGGCACGTTGCCGGTTGGGGAGCGCAAGGCGGCGTTGAGGGCGTTGGCAGGATCAGCGAATTCCGGTGGCTGAACGGGCCCCTTCGCAGGCGGTGCGGCGATCCGACTTGCCCGCGAAGGGATTTGATCAGCGCTGCAGAAACGCCTGATGCAACTCACCCAGCGTCTCGAAGTGATACGCCGGTGCTTCGGCGCTCAATTCTTCCCGGCTGCCAAACCCATAACCCACCGCTGCCGCGTCCAGCCCATTGCTGCGGGCACCGATCAGGTCGTGCTTACGGTCGCCGATCATCAGCGTATTGGCCGGGTCGAGACCTTCTTCGGCCATCAAGTGTGCAATCAGCTCGACCTTGTTGGTCCGCGTGCCATCCAGCTCACTGCCATAAATCATCTTGAAATGCTTGGCGAAGTCGAAGTGCCGGGCAATTTCCCGGGCGAAAACCCATGGCTTGGAGGTCGCGATGTACAGCTGCCGCCCTTGGCCACCGAGGGTTTCCAGTAGAGGCGTGACGCCGTCGAACACGCGGTTTTCATACAGGCCGGTGACCTTGAAGCGTTCACGATAGAAGTTCACTGCCTCCCAGGCCTTGGGTTCGTCGAAGTCATAGAACTGCATGAACGCCTGCAACAATGGCGGGCCAATGAAATGTTCGAGCCTGGTCAGGTCCGGTTCATCGATACCCAGTTTGCTCAGGGCGAACTGGATGGAGCGGGTGATGCCTTCGCGCGGGTCGGTCAGCGTGCCATCGAGGTCGAACAATACGGTTTGGTAATGCATGGAAATTCCTGAGCAATAGCGAGACGCTTTCCGTTATCAAGAGGCTTAGAGCTGGTCGTAGCCTTCGGCCAGATGCAGGTCCTTGAGCTTCACGTAATTCGCCGCGCTGTAGGTGAAAAAGGCTTTTTCCTTGTCCGTCAGCGGCCGGATCTGCTTCACCGGGCTCCCGACATAAAGAAAACCGCTTTCCAGGCGCTTACCCGGTGGCACCAGGCTACCGGCGCCGATGATCACATCGTCCTCGACCACCGCACCGTCCATGACGATGCTGCCCATGCCGATCAGAATCCGGTTGCCCACGGCGCAACCATGAAGCATGACTTTATGCGCGATGGTTACATCGTCACCGATCAGTAACGGAAAGCCATCGGGGTTGAATGGCCCTGCATGGGTGATGTGCAACACACAGCCGTCCTGCACGCTGGTACGCGCACCGATCCGGATGCGATGCATGTCGCCGCGGATCACCGTCAGCGGCCAGACGGAGCTGTCTTCGCCGATTTCGACGTCGCCGATCACCACTGCCGAGCCGTCGACAAAAGCGCCTTTGCCCAGCAGCGGCGTGTAGTTCTGATACTTGCGAAGGGTCACGATAGGGTTTCTCTCTGTTGCCGATAGCTGCGGTGAGCGTCGATTGTAATTAAGATGGGCGCATGTTTCTTCCCGCATGTTTTCCAGCCAAGGTGCCAACCGTGAGCGTGAACAACCCTCTTCTGCAGTCCTACGACCTGCCGCCGTTCTCGGCGATCCGTGCCGAACACGTGCAACCGGCCATTGAAAAAATCCTGGCTGACAACCGCGCCGCCATTGTCGAAATCCTCAAGACTCAGGCCAAACAACCGACCTGGGCCGGCTTGGTGCTGGCGATGGACGAACTCAACGATCGTCTGGGCGCCGCCTGGAGCCCGGTCAGCCACCTCAATGCCGTGTGCAACAGCGCTGAGTTGCGCGAGGCTTACGAGTCCTGCCTGCCGGCCCTGAGCGCCTACGCCACCGAGCTGGGCCAGAACCGTGAACTGTTTCAGGCCTATGAAGCGCTGGCGAACAGTCCTGAGGCCGCCGGTTTCGACGTGGCGCAGAAAACCATCCTGGAGCATGCCCTGCGTGACTTCCGCCTGTCGGGTATCGACTTGCCTGAAGCCGAACAAAAACGTTACGCCGACGTGCAGAGCAAACTGTCGGAGCTGGGCAGTCGCTTCTCCAACCAGTTGCTCGACGCCACCCAGGCCTGGACCAAGCACATCACTGACGAGGCCGCCCTCGCCGGCCTGACCGATTCGGCCAAGGCGCAAATGGCCGCCGCCGCGCAAGCCAAAGACCTCGACGGCTGGCTGATCACCCTGGAATTCCCGAGTTACTACGCGGTGATGACCTACGCCCAGGACCGTGCCCTGCGCGAAGAAGTCTACGCCGCCTACTGCACCCGTGCGTCGGACCAAGGCCCGAATGCCGGTCAGAACGATAACGGCCCGGTTATGGAAGAAATCCTCGACCTGCGTCAGGAACTGGCAAAACTGTTGGGCTTCACCAGCTTCTCGGAGCTGAGCCTGGCGACCAAAATGGCCGAATCCAGCGATCAGGTACTCAGTTTCCTGCGCGACCTGGCCAAGCGCAGCAAGCCGTTCGCCGTCCGAGATCTGGAGCAGCTCAAGGCCTACGCCGCCGAACAGGGTTGCCCGGACCTGCAAAGCTGGGACAGCGGTTTCTACGGTGAAAAACTTCGCGAGCAACGCTACAGCGTCGCCCAGGAAACCCTTCGCGCGTACTTCCCGATCGACAAGGTTCTGGGTGGGCTGTTCGCCATCGTCCAGCGCCTGTACGGCATCGAGATCGCCGAGCTGAAAGGCTTCGATACCTGGCACCCGGATGTTCGCCTGTTCGAAATCAAGGAAAACGGCCAGCACGTCGGCCGCTTCTTCTTCGACCTCTATGCCCGCGCCAACAAGCGTGGCGGTGCCTGGATGGACGGCGCCCGCGATCACCGCCGCACAATCAATGGTGTGCTGCAAAGCCCGGTGGCGAACCTGGTGTGCAACTTCACCCCAGCCGACAGCGGTAAACCAGCCCTGCTGACCCACGACGAAGTGACCACCCTGTTCCATGAATTCGGTCACGGCCTGCATCACCTGCTGACCCGTGTCGAGCACGCTGGCGTATCCGGCATCAACGGCGTGGCCTGGGATGCGGTCGAGCTGCCAAGCCAGTTCATGGAAAACTGGTGCTGGGAGCCGGAAGGTCTGGCACTGATTTCCGGTCACTACGAAACCGGCAAACCGTTGCCTCAGGATCTGCTGGAGAAAATGCTCGCGGCGAAGAACTTCCAGTCCGGCCTGATGATGGTCCGCCAACTGGAGTTCTCGCTGTTCGACTTCGAGCTGCACGCCACCCACGGCGACGGCCGCAGCGTGCTGCAAGTGCTCGAAGGCGTGCGTGATGAGGTTTCGGTCATGCGTCCACCGGCCTACAACCGTTTCCCCAACAGCTTCGCTCACATCTTCGCCGGTGGTTACGCAGCGGGTTACTACAGCTACAAGTGGGCTGAAGTGTTGTCGGCCGATGCCTTCTCGAAGTTCGAAGAAGACGGCGTGCTCAATGCCCAGACCGGTCGTGCCTTCCGCGAAGCGATCCTGGCACGAGGTGGTTCCCAGGAACCGATGGTGCTGTTCGTCGACTTCCGTGGCCGTGCGCCATCGATTGACGCACTCTTGCGCCACAGCGGCCTGACCGAGGACGCGGCAGCATGAGTGAGGGACCTGTGATTACCAAAAAACGCTTTATCGCCGGGGCGGTCTGCCCGGCCTGCAGCGAGCCGGACAAATTGATGATGTGGAACGAAGACACCGTTCCGCATCGCGAATGCGTAGCCTGCGGTTATTCCGACACGCTGAATGAACAAGGTCTGTCGGTGCCCAAGGAATTGGGCACCCGGGTTAACACCTCGGCACTCAAGGTGCCGGACGCCAAGGTTCAGGCCGTACAGTTTTTCCCGAACCCGAAGCTGAAGAAAAAGCCTGACGAGCAAAACTGACTGGAACACCACCTTTCACTCCCGTGGAAGGTGGTATCTATCTACCACCTTTCCCCTGCGCTTCCTTTTAGGCTGAGCACATTCAGCCTCCAGTCAAGGAAGACACCATGCCAGATACCAATCCGCTTCTGCAGCACTGGGACCTGCCGCCCTATTCGCACGTTCGCGCCGAGCATCTCGTGCCGGCCATCGAAAGAATCATCAGCGACAACCGTCAGGCCATTCCCGACATCATCGCCACCCAATCAACATTCCCGACCTGGGACGACCTTGTGCTGGCGGTCGATGACACCGATGCACGCTTGGCTGAAGCCATGGGCATCATCGAAACCCTCGCCATGGTGAAGCACGAAGGTGACACCTGGGAGCTGGCAATCGATGCATGTCGTGATGCCATGGCGCAGTACAAAACCGAAAAAATGAGCAATCAGGCGCTGTTCCGAGCCTATCAAAAGCTTGCACAAAGCCCGATCGCCGCAAGTTTCGATGAGTCTCGCAAAGCCGTGCTGAACAAGATTCTGCGCAGGTTTCGTTTCTCTGGAATCGAGTTGCCCCTCGATCAACAGCAACAACTTGCTCACCTGAATCGCGAAATCAGCGCGCTCGAGAGCCTGTTTCTAAAGAACCTGGAGAATGCAAGTTCGGCCTGGAGCAAGCGTATCGACAATGTCGCTCAACTCAACGGTTTACCCCTGGCGACCAAAGATCGTCTGGCACTCAACGCACGGCAGGCTGGGCATGAGTGCTGGCTGATAACCCTGGATCAGGACACCTGCAATCAAGTCATGGCCTATGCCGAAGACCGCCCCCTGCGTGAAGAGTATTTCGTTGCCTTCAACACTCGAGCCTCCGATCAGGGCCCGCACGCCGGACAATTCGATAATGGACCGGTATTGAAATCGCTGTTGGTTCAGCGTCATCGCAAAGCCCAACTGCTAGGGTATGAAAACTTTGCCCAATTGAGCCTGGCGAACCGGATGGCGGACTCAACCGCACAGGTCAGCGGATTCCTGCGTCGACAAGTGGCGCTGAAAACATCGAGTTTCGAGGAGGATGCGCAAATGCTCAAGACTTTCGCAGCCAGCCAGGGTATCGCTGAGGTACAGCCCTGGGACCACGAGTTTCTCGCCGAAAAGCTGCGTCAGCAATACCTCGATACGCCCCTGAAAAGCCTGCGCGATTATTTTCCCCTGGACGCAACCCTGCGCCGAATCTGCCTGTTCAGCGAGCGCATGTTCGGAATTCGGATCGTTGAACAAACAACGTTCAGCCGCTGGCATGACAGTGTCCGTCTGTTTGAAGTCAGCGAGCACGGGCAGGTGGTCGGGCATATTTACCTCGACCCGTTCCATCGCAAGGAGGCTCCTGACTTTCCATGGACCGCAACACCGCGCAACCGGCGAGTGGACGCCGAAGGCCGGTTGACCCTGCCAATTGCCGTTATTCACGCCAACTTCACGGAGGTCTTGGCTGATCAACCTTGTTTGCTGACCCATCTGGATCTGCGGGTACTTTTCCATGAATTTGGCCACTGCCTGCACCACACCCTGACTCGTTCACCGCATTACACCCTTTCAGGCATCTCCCAGCTGGGACGCGACACGGCGGAATTTGCCGGCCAACTATTCGAACGCTGGTGTTTCTCACGAGAGTTTCTACAGTGGCTGGCGGCCCACCACCGCACCGGTGAACGCTTGACCGAGGCTCAAATCGATAAAGCACTGACATCGCTTCAAGCCCATAGCAGCTGGCAGACAGCCCGATTGCTGATGGCTGGCTTATTTGATTTCCAATTGCACCGCTCTCAGGGTGATGGCCGTAGCGTTCAGCGGGTATTCGAAGACGTACAGCGGGAAATTCCTCACTTGAAACTGTCTTCCTATAGCCGGCTCGCCAACAGTTTCGATTATATGGTGACCGGTTACGGCGCCTCGGTTTACGCCTACAACTGGTCAGATGTACTAGCCACCGAAGCCTTCAAACGCTTTGAGCGAGATTGGGTTTTCAATATCCAAACAGGTAAGGCCTTTCGCGAAGCCATTTTTTCACCTGGGGATTCACACTCTCTGCTGTTATCTCTAGAGGCGTTTCTGGAACGGCCACTTGCCGAGGATCTTTTCCCAGTCGCAGTAGGTAGCTGAGGCGCGATTACTCGATGTGAGCCGAGTTGAACCAACTCTTCATCGAACACATGGCAAACGGACTTGTGCTGCACTCACCATTGGCCAGCGCCGTACGAAGTTTGTCGACATCGGCCTGCATCATGTAGCGAATGCCGTCCTTGAAGTGGGTGCTATCGCCAAAACCGCCCTGAGTCATTTCACTCAGCGCATCTTCCTTACTCCAGCCCTGCACCACCACCCGGTACATCGCCGCCATCAGGCCGGTGCGATCCGAGCCGTGTTTGCAGTGCATAAGCACAGGGCCTTTGGCCTCGGCGGTCTGAATCGCGCGAATGGCCTTGAGCACATCACTGTCATCTACGTGATTGGTGCGGTAGGGCAGCTGTATCTGGGTGATTCCGGGGTTGGACAACCAGCTTGAGTCCGGTTCAGGCAGGAAGTTGATGACGGTAGCGACCTTGAGTTTTTCCAGCAACGGCACCGCCCCCTTGTCCGGCAACGCACTGCGATAGAGAGTCGGGGACATCTGATAAAGGTTGTACTGAACCTCCACCGATTGAGCCCAGTCCGCAGGCCGGGATAGAGCAGCGTCATCAGCGTGGGCCAGCGTCAGGTTGAAAAGTGCGGCCAGCGACAAAAGAAACGTCGCAGGTAGAAGGCGCAGTAGGGACATGCTCAGGCGACCGTGAAGTGATGGATAAGTGATCGACAGCCTGAACTCGGGACAGTCAAAGACCTGTGAGGGCACTGTCAAAGAATCGTGAATAGAACAGCAAATGCCCGAGGCTGGTTGTCATTCAGATCAGCCGGACTGTCCGACATCGCTAGTTGACTGAGAGACACTATCCGGCAAGACCTTGAGTTAATAGACACCGATAAAACCAGGCCTGCATGGAGTCTCATGCAGGCCTGGCAACAACTATCAACTTCAGGGATTTACGATACTGGAATAAGCCTTGGCCAAGGCCAGCAGTTTTGCCTTGTCGTCACCATCGATATCGCCATCACCGTCCACATCGCTGTTAATGGTCTTGATCGTGAAGGACTGACCACCATCGCTGGAAACCGCTGTCACATAAACGGAATCGACCAGTGCCTCTGTCTGCACTTCATTTACCGCATCCCATCCCAGCTCTTTACGGGCAAGCTGCATCGATACTTGTGCTTCGCGAGGATTGGTTATGCTGGGCGCCAACAGTTGCAAAAAAATACCACGCTGATTAAAAAACGACATGACTAAATCCTTTTAATTAATAATTCACGACAACTTCGTGTGACGAGGATAGTACTAACAGCCTTTGTAATTGCGCTACTTGATATATATTTCCGGTGATGACAGTTGCGCGATGCGCTTGATCCATAAACTTGTCTTGTTAGTTCCTTTATATAATCTCCGACATTCACTCGCCGAACGGCACTGGCTTGTCGCTTGCCCCCTTGATACTGTATGCACATACAGTCAATGGGTTTTTATCGATGAACACGCCTCTGCCACCCCGCGGTCGCGGCACCGCCACCAACCCGCACAACCGTTTCGCACCGAACCGTTCGGTGGCCGAGGATGACGGCTGGTATCAGGAAGCGCCGATCACCCAAGGCACCGAGGTGCGCATCGAGACGGCGAAGACCATCATTACCCGCAACAACTCGCCGGACTTGCCCTTCGACCGCTCGATCAATCCCTATCGTGGCTGCGAGCATGGCTGTATCTATTGCTACGCTCGGCCCAGCCACGCCTACTGGGACATGTCGCCAGGGCTGGATTTCGAAACCAGACTGATCGCCAAGACCAACGCCGCCGATGTGCTGGAAGAGCAACTGTCCAAACGCGGCTATCAATGCGCGCCGATCAACCTGGGCTCCAACACCGATCCTTATCAGCCGATCGAGCGTGAATACAAAATCACCCGCAGGACCCTCGAGGTGCTGCTGCGCTATCGTCATCCGGTGACCATCATCACCAAGGGCTCGCTGATTCTGCGCGATCTGGACTTGCTGACCGAACTCGCCGAACAACGACTGGTGGCGGTAATGATCAGCCTCACCACTCTGGACGATGAGCTCAAACGCATCCTCGAACCCCGTACGGCTGCGCCCAAGGCACGACTGCGGGCGATCCGGGTAATGCGTGAAGCGGGGATTCCGGTGGGTGTCTTGTGTTCACCGATGATTCCGATGATCAACGACAGCGAACTCGAAAGCCTGCTGACTGAAGCCCATGCGGCCGGAGCGCAAACTGCGGCTTACATGATGTTGCGCCTGCCGCTGGAAGTGGCGCCGCTGTTCGAAGAGTGGCTGGCCGCCCACTATCCTCAGCGTGCAGCTCATGTGTTGAGCCTGATCCGCCAGAGCCGTGGTGGGGAGCTTTACGACAGTCGGTTTGGCGCCCGTATGCGCGGTGAAGGACCATTTGCCGATATGCTGGCGCAGCGTTTTGCCAAAACCATCAAGCGCCTGGGGCTCAACCGTCGGGAAGGTTTCGATCTGGACTGCAAAGCCTTTTGTCCGCCGGGTCGCCAGATGTCATTGATTTAAGGACCATTGGACCTATGGTGGAGTAGTGAAAAAAGTACGTCGCGTTCAAGCTGGTCATATTTCTTATGACCTGGAACGCACGTTCTAGAGCGCTTGATTCAGTTTGAGTTAAGCTTCGGCCGCTACCTTGTTCATCGAGTGACTGATGGGTCTGCTTTTCGACCTGGATGTTTTTTATACAGCCACTGGCTTCACATCGGACAAAACGGGAAAATTCCCTTACTCCGCCAAAGAGGATGAATCATGAGTGACAAGGATAAACAGCCTTTGGCTGCGTCGGCTTCAGCCCAACCCGAGGCGGAAACCGCCGATGCAGCGCTGCAGCATATCGTTGACGGCTTTTTGCATTTTCATCACGAGATCTTTCCGCAGCAGGAAGAACTCTTCAAAAAACTCGCCACGGCCCAGCGGCCTCGGGCGATGTTCATCGCGTGCGCCGATTCGCGCATTGTTCCCGAGCTGATCACCCAAAGCGCCCCCGGCGACCTGTTCGTCACCCGTAACGTCGGCAACGTCGTGCCGCCTTATGGGCAAATGAACGGTGGTGTTTCCACAGCCATCGAATACGCAGTGCTGGCGCTCGGCGTGCAGCACATCATCATCTGCGGCCACTCCGACTGTGGCGCCATGCGCGCAGTACTCAACCCGCAGGGCCTGGAAAAGATGCCTACGGTCAAAGCCTGGCTGCGCCATGCGGAAGTGGCGAAAACCATGGTTCAGGACAACTGCCATTGCTCGAATGAAAGCGAGAGCATGCACATCCTTACCGAAGAGAATGTGATCGCTCAGTTGCAACATTTGCGCACGCACCCGTCGGTGGCCTCGCGCATGGCCAACGGTCAGCTGTTTATCCATGGTTGGGTGTACAACATCGAAACCAGCGAAATCCAGGCTTACGACGCGGATCAGGGTTGTTTCCTGCCGCTCGATGGCAGCCATCCGATTCCGGTGGCGACGCCCAAAGCGCGCTTCTAAATCCTCTTCGTAGCCTGTCTCACAACAACGTTTGCGAGACAGGTCAACAGATCCCTGTGTGGTTTAGCCGAGGCTGCTGATCAGGCAGCCCGGCTTTGCCATGCCTGAAGAAAACTTCGGGAGAGTCACCATGCGTGCCGCTCAATTAAAAGCTGTTCTGCCACGGGAGCTGCTGGCTTCGGTGGTTGTGTTTCTGGTTGCCCTGCCTTTGTGCATGGGCATCGCCATCGCCTCCGGGCTGCCACCGGCCAAAGGCCTGATCACCGGCATCATCGGTGGGCTGGTAGTTGGCTGGCTTGCCGGTTCACCGTTGCAAGTCAGCGGCCCGGCGGCGGGTCTGGCGGTATTGGTGTTCGAACTGGTGCGCCAGCATGGTATCGCCATGCTCGGGCCGATCCTGCTGCTGGCGGGTTTTCTGCAATTGGTGGCCGGGCGTTTGAAACTGGGTTGCTGGTTTCGGGTCACGGCGCCGGCTGTGGTGTACGGCATGCTCGCCGGTATCGGTGTGTTGATCGTGCTGTCACAGGTGCACGTAATGCTCGATGCCGTGCCCAAGCCCTCGGGGCTGGATAACCTGGCGGCTTTCCCCGCTGCGGTGATTCAGGCTTTGCCTTCGTTTGGCTGGCAGGCGGGCTTGCTCGGGCTGTCGACCATTGCCGTGATGTGGCTGTGGGAAAAATTCCGCCCGCATTCCCTGCGTTTCGTTCCCGGTGCATTGCTCGGGGTCGGCCTGGCAACGATCGTCAGCCTGGCGCTCGCCTTGCAGGTCAAACGTGTGGAGGTCCCGGCTAACCTCGCGGAGGCCATCGATTGGCTACGTCCGGCGGATCTGCTCAACCTGGCTGACCCAACCCTGCTGATCGCCGCCTTCGCCGTGGCCTTTATCGCCAGCGCCGAAACCCTGCTCTCGGCCGCCGCCGTGGATCGCATGCACAGCGGTCAACGCTCGGACTTCGACCGCGAATTGTCGGCACAAGGTGTGGGCAACATGTTGTGTGGTCTGCTCGGCGCGCTGCCGATGACCGGGGTGATCGTACGCAGCTCGGCCAACGTTCAAGCCGGCGCCACCACCCGTCTGTCGACAGTGTTCCATGGCCTGTGGCTGCTGGCTTTCGTGCTGCTGCTATCGAGCGTGCTGCAAAGCATTCCGGTGGCGAGTCTGGCGGGCGTGCTGGTTTACACCGGTTTCAAACTGGTAGACCTCAAGGCCTTTCGCGGCCTGGGCCGTTATGGCCGGATGCCGATGTTCACCTATGCGGCGACCGCACTGGCAATCATCTTCACCGACCTGCTGACCGGTGTGCTGATCGGCTTCGGCCTGACGTTGGCCAAACTGGCCTGGAAGGCTTCGCGACTGAAAATCAGCCTGATCGATCTGCCGGCGGACGGCGAGATGGAACTTCGACTGGTGGGGGCGGCGACCTTCCTCAAGGTGCCGGCGTTGACCCAGGTGCTGGGGAGCATCCCGGCAGGCGCGACGGTGCATGTGCCGCTCAATAACCTGAGCTACATCGATCACTCGTGCCTTGAGTTGCTGGAGGAGTGGGGCCGGGCCAATGCGGCCAAGGGTTCGAAGCTGTTGATTGAAGCGCGGGGGTTGAAGCGCAGATTGGAAGGACGGTTGCGGACCACGACGGGCGTAGGTTCCGCCGGATAGATAACAGTGTGGGAGCGAGCTTCTGTGGCGAGGGGGCTCGCCCCCGTTCGGCTGCGAAGCAGTCGCAAAGCTTTTGGGGCCGCTCCGCGGCCCAACGGGGGCAAGCCCCCTCGCCACAAGCTCGCCACACAGGTATTCGGTTCTTACCGTTGGATCAAGCCGCTGGCTGATCCAGCTCCAGTTCCACGCCCAATTGGCGCGACAGGCACGGCCAGCGCTTCCACGCGGCGCCGGTGTCCGGGCTGTTGAGTTTCTCGCGGTAGGCCTCCACCGACTCCAGCGCGAAACTTTCATCGTCAAGCATCTCGTCCACGGCGTGATGCACCGCCTCATCCAGTTGGTTGGCAAATTCCTCGCCAATCAATTGGTGGGCAATCAGGTTGGCGACAGTCATGTCCAAGGGGATCAATGGCTGGCCAAAATGCTTGATGTACAGGTCGTTGACCTCTTCGACCAGGCGGTGCGCCAGATAAGCTTCGTCCAGCAGGCTGTCCAGGCCAACGTGACCGGCCATGATCGCCGGCGGCTGGAGGAAGAACTGCTCGGCGATTGTCAGCACCGGCTTGATCTGCGATTCGATGCCCGCTTCCCTGGCGACTTCATTGGCTGCATCCAGCAGGTCTGGCACTTGTTCTATATACGCGGCCACAAAACGCGTCATCACGCCGTTGGCGTCGACATCCGGCAATTGGATGGCGGAGTGAAGGTGCGGCAGTTGGGTTTCAAGCTGACGAGTCAGCAGGCCGGTCTCGGCCTCGTGTTGCAGGGCTTTTTGGATCTGCTCGCGCAATGCGGCGGTGTTCATGAAAACTCCAGGAAACAAAGGCAATGAAATAGGGAAGACATAACTTAGCTGGCTCAGGAAAAAGGCTAAGACGCATTTGTCATAATTATTTCATTCTTGAGACGCCTGCGTTATATCGATTTGCCACCACTCGTCTGCATCCTTCTCCATTCGTGACCTGGAACGCAAGTCCAACCTGTTTCAGCTGATTTACCCCATCGCGTTGCGAGGTGGCACTCGCTGTCTATACTCGGTTCTGAATGGAGTTAGCTGATGACACCCGACTGCATATGCAGCAAGGCTCGGCGATTCAAGTTCGTGGTCTGAAAAAGCCGCTCCCTTGCCGCAGGCGTTACGCCTACGGGATAACAAGAACGATAAGGGGAACCCGCAATGATGCGACATCCACATGTCTGGATGGGCCTCCTGTTGTGGTCGATTTTCAGTCAGGCGCAAGCGGCCTGGACTGTCAATATGGCGCCTGGAGCGACTGAGATCAGTCACGCAGTATTCGATCTGCACATGACCATTTTCTGGATCTGTGTGGTGATCGGCATCATCGTCTTCGGCGCCATGTTCTGGTCGATGATGATCCACCGCCGCTCGACCGGGCAGGTGGCCGCAAAATTTCATGAAAGCACCACCGTTGAAATCCTCTGGACCATCGTGCCCCTGCTTATTCTGGTGGCCATGGCGGTCCCCGCAACCGCCACACTGATCAAGATGTACGACAACACTGAGCCGGATATCGATATCCAGGTCACCGGCTATCAGTGGAAGTGGCATTACAAATACCTGGGTCAGGACGTCGAATTTTTCAGCAACCTGACTACCCCCGCCGATCAGATCCACAACAAGGAAGCCAAGGGCGAACATTACCTGCTGGAGGTCGACAAGCCACTGGTGCTGCCGATCGGTGCCAAGGTGCGTTTTCTGGTGACCTCCGCCGACGTCATCCACTCTTGGTGGGTGCCGGCCTTCGCAGTCAAGCGCGATGCGATTCCGGGCTTCGTCAATGAATCCTGGACCCGTGTCGACAAGCCCGGCATCTACCGTGGCCAGTGCGCCGAGCTGTGCGGCAAGGACCACGGCTTCATGCCGATCGTGGTCGAGGTCAAGGAAAAGGCCGACTACGAAAAATGGCTGGGCGAGCGCAAGGCGGAAGCCGCGCAACTCAAAGAGCTGACCAGCAAGGAATGGACCCTCGACGAGCTCAAGGAGCGCGGCGACAAGATTTATCACACCACTTGCGTGGCCTGTCACCAGGCCGAAGGCCAGGGCCTGCCGCCGATGTTCCCGGCACTCAAGGGCTCGAAAATCGCCACCGGGCCGAAAGAGGCTCACCTGAGCCTGGTTTTCCATGGCAAGCCCGGCACCGCGATGGCGGCGTTCGGCAAGCAGCTCTCGGAAGTCGATATCGCGGCGGTCGTGACCTACGAACGTAACGCCTGGGGCAACAACAAAGGCGACATGGTCACCCCTAAAGAAGTGCTGGAGCTGAAACAGGCGGAAAGCAAATGACCCGGTCTATTGCGTACTCAAGGAATCGGTCGGGGCATGACGTCCCGGTTCGCCCAGCCCAGCCGTTTGCAGGAGACAGGACATGACTGTTGTAGTCGATGACCATGTTCATACCGATACCGCCCACGCCCACGGCCCTGCCAAAGGCCTGATGCGTTGGGTGTTGACTACCAACCACAAGGATATCGGCACGCTGTACCTGTGGTTTGCATTCACCATGTTTCTGCTCGGCGGCTCGTTCGCCATGGTGATTCGCGCCGAGCTGTTCCAGCCGGGATTGCAAATCGTCGAACCGGCGTTCTTCAACCAGATGACCACCATGCACGGTCTGGTGATGGTCTTCGGCGCGGTGATGCCGGCCTTCGTCGGCCTCGCCAACTGGATGATCCCGTTGATGATCGGCGCGCCGGACATGGCCCTGCCGCGAATGAACAACTTCAGCTTCTGGCTGTTGCCGGCGGCGTTCCTGCTGCTGGTATCGACCCTGTTCACCCCCGGTGGCGGGCCGAACTTCGGCTGGACCTTCTACGCACCGCTGTCGACCACCTACGCGCCGGAAAGCGTGACGTTCTTCATCTTCGCCATCCACTTGATGGGGATCAGTTCGATCATGGGCGCGATCAACGTGATCGCGACCATCCTCAACCTGCGCGCCCCCGGCATGACGTTGATGAAAATGCCGCTGTTCGTCTGGACCTGGCTGATCACCGCGTTCCTGCTGATCGCGGTGATGCCGGTACTGGCCGGCTGCGTGACCATGATGCTGATGGACATCCACTTCGGCACCAGTTTCTTCAGTGCCGCCGGTGGCGGAGACCCGGTGCTGTTCCAGCACGTGTTCTGGTTCTTCGGTCACCCCGAGGTGTACATCATGATCCTGCCGGCCTTCGGTGCCGTCAGCTCGATCATTCCGGCGTTCTCGCGCAAGCCGCTGTTTGGCTACACCTCGATGGTCTATGCCACGGCCAGTATTGCCTTCCTGTCATTCATCGTCTGGGCGCACCACATGTTCGTGGTCGGCATTCCGCTGGTGGGCGAGTTGTTCTTCATGTACGCCACCCTGCTGATCGCGGTACCGACCGGCGTGAAGGTGTTCAACTGGGCCAGCACCATGTGGCAAGGCTCGCTGACCTTCGAGACGCCGATGCTGTTCGCCGTGGCGTTCGTGATCCTGTTCTCCATTGGCGGATTCTCCGGGTTGATGCTGGCCATCGCCCCGGCGGACTTCCAGTACCAGGACACCTACTTCGTGGTCGCGCACTTCCATTACGTGCTGGTGCCGGGGGCGATCTTCGGGATCTTCGCCTCGGCTTACTTCTGGCTGCCAAAGTGGACCGGCCACATGTACGACGAAACCCTCGGCAAGCTGCACTTCTGGCTGTCTTTCATCGGCATGAACATGGCGTTCTTCCCGATGCACTTCGTGGGCCTGGCGGGCATGCCGCGGCGGATTCCGGACTACAACCTGCAGTTCGCCGATTTCAACATGGTGTCGTCGATCGGCGCGTTCATGTTTGGTGCCACGCAGATCTTCTTCCTGTTCATCGTGATCAAGACCATTCGCGGCGGCGAGCCGGCACCGGCCAAGCCGTGGGATGGTGCCGAAGGGCTGGAATGGAGCATTCCATCGCCCGCGCCGTATCACACCTTCACCACACCGCCGGAAGTGAAATGAACGCCCTGGCCTTTGTGGAAGCGAGCTTTTGTGGCGAGGGAGCTTGCTCCCGCTCGGCTGCGAAGCAGACGCAAAACTTTTGGGGCCGCTTCGCGACCCAGCGGGAGCAAGCTCCCTCGCCACAAGGGCCTGCTCCTAGCGGGTTATGCGTAAAGGTTCGAAGCCATGGCTGACTCGATCTCGATGAAGAAGCTGGTCACCCGCCTGTTGCTGGTGGTGGCGGCGATGTTTGTCTTCGGCTTTGCCCTGGTACCGATCTACGACGTGATGTGCAAGGCATTCGGCATCAATGGCAAAACCGCCGGGCAGTATGAAGGCGAGCAAACGGTCGACGCCTCGCGGCAGGTTCGCGTGCAGTTTCTGTCGACCAACGCCGCTGACATGCCCTGGGATTTCTATCCCAAGACGGATGAGCTGACCGCGCACCCCGGGGCGGTGAACGAGATGATTTTTATCGCCCACAACCCCACCGACCGGCCGATGAGCGCCCAGGCGGTGCCGAGTATCGCGCCGAGTGCAGCCGCGGCGTACTTCCACAAGACCGAATGTTTCTGCTTTACCCAGCAAGTGCTGCAGCCCGGTCAACGCATCGAGATGCCAGTACGGTTCATCGTTGACCGCGACATGCCCAAGGATGTGAAGCACCTGACGCTGTCCTACACGCTGTTCGATATCACCGCACGTCATCCGCCTGTAGCTGTTGCAGCAAGCACAGGTGGCTAGGCGTTAAAGCGTGCCCGATAAGGAGAACAATAAATGGCAACTCATGAACATTATTACGTTCCAGCCCAGAGCAAATGGCCGATCATCGCCACGGTCGGCATGCTGGTCACGGTGTTCGGCCTGGGCACCTGGTTCAATGACCTGAAGGCTGCGCGGCCGGAATCCCATGGCCCGCTGATCTTTTTCGTCGGCGGACTGCTGCTGGCCTACATGCTGTTCGGCTGGTTCGGGACGGTGGTCAAGGAAAGTCGCGCGGGGTTGTACAGCCCGCAACTCGACCGCTCGTTCCGCTGGGGCATGAGCTGGTTCATTTTCTCGGAGGTGATGTTCTTCCTGGCCTTTTTCGGTGCGCTGTTTTATGTGCGCAACATCGCGGGCCCGGCACTGGGTGGTGAAGGCACCAAAGGCATCGCCCACATGCTGTGGCCGACGTTCGAGTTCACCTGGCCGCTGCTGAACAACCCGGACTCGAAACTCTTTCCTCCCCCCAAGGAAGTCATCAGCCCCTGGGGCCTGCCTCTGCTCAACACCGTGCTGCTGGTGAGTTCCAGCGTCACCGTGACCATCGCTCACCACGCCTTGAAGAAAGGCCATCGCGGGGCGCTGAAAATCTGGCTGGCACTGACCGTGTTGCTCGGTTGCGGCTTCCTGGGCTTTCAAGCCAAAGAATACCTGCACGCCTACCACGAGCTGGGCCTGACCCTGGGTTCCGGTATCTACGGCGCAACGTTCTTCATGCTCACCGGTTTCCACGGTGCCCACGTGACCATCGGCACCATCATTCTGTTCGTGATGCTGATGCGCATCATGCGCGGGCACTTCAATGCAGACCACCATTTCGGCTTCGAGGCGGCGACCTGGTACTGGCACTTTGTGGATGTGGTGTGGATCGGGTTGTTCGTTTTCGTCTACGTACTTTGAGCCTGGTACTCATGACTACCAAGGCACGTGGGACACCAGCTGGCCGCTGAAAAAACCCCAGGCGATCAAGCCGACAGTAATGGCGGCCAGCGCAACACGAATACTCAAGGCGATGACCAGGCGATTCGAGCTGCTGTCGTCCTTGACCAGAAAAAACAGGCCGCTGAACAGGCTGACAACCGTGGCAATCAGCATCAGGACGATGGCTGCTTTGAGCATGGTGACACTCCGGGGGACAGGCGATGCATGTGAGTATAGCTATCGCGATGACCGACTTTCTGGCGACGCCATGAAGCGCTTCCGGCTGGGCCTTGTGCCGACTCTGGTGGTCGCGGTGCTGCTGCCCTTGCTGGTGTCGCTCGGGTTCTGGCAGTTGAGCCGGGGCGCGGAAAAAAGCGCGCTGCTGCAAAATTACGCCGAGCGCCGGGCCGCCGAACCGATGGCCAGCACCGAACTGCAACACACCGCAGATCCGGCCTTCCGCCGGGTTCGCCTGCACGGCCAGTTCGATGCCGAACACAGCCTGCTGCTGGATAACCGGCAGCGCGACGGCAAGGTCGGGGTCGAGCTGTTGCAACCGTTTCAGGATCAGGCCACCGGGCTCTGGTTGCTGGTCAATCGCGGCTGGCTGCCGTGGCCGGATCGGCGCACACCGCCGTCATTCACCACACCAACTCAGGTGTTGAGCCTCGACGCCTGGGTCTATGTCTCCCCCGGCGCAACGTTCCAGTTGCACGCTGACCCCAACGCCACGACCTGGCCACAACTGATCACCGCCGTTGAACCGGCCAGGCTGTGGACGGCGCTTGAACGTGACGGTTTCGCCTACGAATTACGCGCGCAAAGTGGCCCTGCGACCTACCGGGCCGATTGGCCGGTGGTGGCCATGGGGCCGGAAAAGCACCTGGCTTACGCCGTGCAGTGGTTCGCCCTGGCGATCGCGCTGTTCGGCCTTTATCTCTATCTCGGATGGCACAACGCAAAGGAGAACAATAATGGGAGTGGCCATGAATCCACCCGGCATGTCTGAGGCGAAAACACCGGTGAATCGGCGGCGCGGACGCTTGCAGTTGCTGCTGATCCTATTGGGGGTGATCGGTCCGATGATCCTCGCCACCGGCATGTACAAATTGCAGTTCTGGGTACCCGAAGGCCGCAGTTATCACGGTGAACTGATCGGCAACGGCCAGACTCGCGCCGACATTGGCGTACAGGTGCAGGAAGACCGCTGGCAGTTGCTGGTGACGGCGCCCAAGGACTGCTCGGTGGATTGCCAGCAGCTGGTTTATCTGGCGCGGCAGATCCAGATCGGCCTCGGTCGCGATGCCGCCCGTGCCAGCCATGCGCTGGCCATCGCGCAGCCGCTGAACAGTGATTACGAGACTAAACTTCAACGCGAGTACCCACAGTTGCAACGCTATTCATTGGACCTGCCGTCCTACATCAAAGGCGCGCAGAGCAATGACACGCCGCACCTGTGGATCATCGACCCTCACGGCAATCTGGTGCTGCGTTACGACCCGACGGTGAAGGGCAAGGATCTGCTCAACGACCTGCGCCACCTGCTGAAACTGTCGAACATCGGATAAGGGCATCGTCATGGCCAAACCTGGATTTCGCCTCGCGCTGTTTGCCACCTTGCTGGCACTGATTGTGGTGTTGCTCGGCGCTTACACTCGCCTGACCCACGCCGGCCTCGGCTGCCCGGACTGGCCCGGCTGCTACGGTTTTATCAGCGTGCCGCAAAGCGAAGCCCAGCTGGCTCATGCCGAACTGCATTTTCCAGACACCCCGGTGGAAGCCCACAAGGGCTGGAACGAAATGGTCCATCGCTACTTCGCCGGCACGCTGGGGCTGCTGATCGCGGTGCTGGCGGGCCGCGCCTGGGTCCATCGTCATCATCCGGGGCAGCCGGTGAAGTTGCCGCTGTTCTTGCTGGCGTTGGTCATTGGCCAAGCGGCTTTCGGCATGTGGACGGTGACGCTCAAGCTTTGGCCGCAAGTGGTCACCGGACATTTGCTCGGTGGTTTTGCGACCTTGAGCCTGTTGTTTCTGCTGACCTTGCGCCTGTCCGGCGTATTGCCGGCGCTGACTGTGCCTCGGCGTTTGCAATACTGGGCAACCGCCGGCTTGCTGCTGGTGATCGGGCAGATCGCCCTCGGTGGCTGGGTCAGCTCTAATTACGCAGCAGTAGCCTGCATTGACTTTCCGACCTGCCACGGCCAATGGCTGCCACCGGCTGATTTCGCCAACGGCTTTCACCTGACCCAACACATCGGTCCGAATTATCTGGGCGGGCAACTGGACAGCGATGCCCGCACCGCGATTCACCTGACTCACCGCATCGGCGCGTTACTGGTCACCTTTGTTCTGCTCGGTCTGGCCTGGCAACTGAAGGTCGTCGGCATGACGCGCCTGGCCGTCATGGTGCTGATCGCCCTTGCCGCACAAATCACCCTGGGCATCAGCAACGTGGTGTTCCACTTGCCGCTGCCGGTGGCCGTCGCCCACAACGCCGGCGGTGCGGCGCTGTTGCTGACGATGGTGCTGGTCAATTATCACGCGCGAACCAGCCTGGTTCGGGTCAAGCATCAGCCCCCTCGGCGCTGGCGTCTACGCCTGCGTAAACACTCGGCCGGGCCCATAACAATAAAAGGAGAGATGCCATGGCGACTCTGATCGGCGAACGTCACAGTCAGGCCATCTGGCGAGACTACCTGGAACTGACCAAGCCGAAAGTGGTGGTGCTGATGCTCATCACCTCGCTGGTCGGCATGTTTCTCGCGACCCGCGCCGGGGTGCCATGGACGGTGCTGGTGTTCGGCAATCTGGGGATCGCCCTGTGTGCCGGCGGTGCCGCGGCGGTCAATCATGTGGTGGACCGGCGCATCGACGCGGTCATGGCCCGGACCCACAAACGGCCCCTGGCCGAAGGCCGGGTATCTCCAGCCGCCGCGCTGACCTTCGCCCTGATACTGGCGATGCTCGGCCAGGCCTTGCTGCTGACCTTCACCAACCCGCTGACAGCGTGGCTGACCCTCGCCTCCTTGCTCGGTTATGCCGTGGTCTACACCGGTTTTCTGAAACGCGCGACGCCGCAGAACATCGTCATCGGTGGCCTCGCCGGAGCTGCCCCGCCACTGCTCGGTTGGACCGCCGCCACCGGTCATGTCGGCGCCGAACCATTGTTGCTGGTGCTGATCATCTTCGCCTGGACCCCGCCGCACTTCTGGGCGCTGGCGATTCACCGCAAGGAGGAATACGCCAAGGCTGACATTCCGATGCTGCCGGTGACCCATGGCGAGCACTACACCAAAGTCCACATCCTGCTTTATACCTTTGCGTTGCTGGCCGTCAGCCTGATGCCCTACGTGATCCACATGAGCGGCGTGCTCTACCTGATGTGTGCCCTTTTACTGGGCGCCAGGTTTCTGCAATGGGCCGTGGTGCTGTACCGTGGCACTCGACCGCACGCGGCGATCAACACGTTCAAGTACTCTATCTACTACTTGTTCCTGCTGTTTATCGCGCTGCTCGTAGACCACTACTTACTGTTGATCCTATGACTCGAACCCAGAAAACCGTCTTCATCCTCGTTGCCCTGATTGCGCTGATCCTGGGCCTGACCGTCAATAAAGTACTGACCGGGAAAAACCAGGGCGACCCGACGGCGCTGATCGATGCAGGGATCATCTTGCTGCCCCAAAGCCGCAATCTGCCGGACGTGAAGATGACCGATCAGGACGGCAAGCCAGTGGCGATCAACGAACTGAAAGGCAAGTGGAGTTTGCTGTTCTTCGGCTACACCTTCTGCCCGGACATCTGCCCGACCACCCTCGCCCAGCTGCGGCAGATCAAGAGTGAACTGCCGGCGGATGCGGTGAACAAGTTGCAGGTCATCCTGGTCAGCGTCGACCCGAACCGCGATACGCCCAAGCAACTCAAGCAGTACCTGGGCTACTTCGATCCGCAATTCATCGGGCTGACCGCAGCCTCGGTCGAAGACCTTCAGAAAATGGCCAACGCGGTGAGCATTCCGTTCATTCCGGCGGACACCAGCAAGCCGAACTACACCGTCGACCACAGCGGCAACCTGGCGGTGATCGGACCGGACGGGACTCAACGCGGGTTCATTCGTGCACCGCTGAATAACCAGAAACTGGTGGCGCAGTTGCCGGTGATGCTCAACCGTCAATAAGCACCATAGCTGCGGTGTTTCAGGCAAAAAAATGGGGCGCATTCAATGCGCCCCATTTTTTTCGTTAAAGCTTCAGATCAGAACGCCGGCAATACCGCGCCTTTGTACTTCTCGAGAATGAAGGCTTTCACTTCCGGGCTGTGCAGGGCAGCAACCAGTTTCTGCATTGCCGCGCTGTCCTTGTCGTCCGGACGGGCAACGAGGATGTTCACGTACGGCGAGTCGCTGCCTTCGATGACCAGCGCGTCCTTGGACGGATCGAGCTTGGCTTCCAGCGCGTAGTTGGTGTTGATCAGCGCCAGGTC
This sequence comes from Pseudomonas sp. B21-019, assembly GCF_024749225.1. Taxonomy (NCBI): domain Bacteria; kingdom Pseudomonadati; phylum Pseudomonadota; class Gammaproteobacteria; order Pseudomonadales; family Pseudomonadaceae; genus Pseudomonas; species Pseudomonas sp. B21-019. Next base: position 72,379 of record NZ_CP087193.1, on the reverse strand, counting down.
GACCTGAGTCAGCACGCGCGGGATGGTCGCGGCTTCCAGTTCACGGAATTTCAGGTCCTTGGTGTTCTCAGTGATGTCCTTGACGGTCGACAGGATGTTGTTCGAATCCTTCAACTTGATCAGGCCAGCCTTTGCCAGCAGCAACAGCGCACGGCCGCCGTTGGTGGCGTCGTTCGGGATCACCACGTTGGCGCCGCCTGGCAGCTCTTCCAGTTTCTTGTACTTGCTGGAGTAAGCGCCCAGCGGCTCCAGGTGCACACCGGCAACGCTGACGAGGTTAGTGCCCTTGGCCTTGTTAAATTCATCCAGGTACGGTTGGTGCTGGAAGAAGTTGGCGTCCAGACGCTTCTCGGCCACCTGCACGTTCGGCTGGACGTAGTCGGTGAAGACTTTGACTTTCAGGTCCACGCCCTCTTTGGCCAGGGCTGGTTTAACGAACTCGAGGATTTCCGCGTGGGGCACCGGGGTGGCCGCAACGGTCAGGGTGTCGGCAGCGTGGGCGGAAAAGGCTGCAATGGCAGCGAATGCGACGAGTAGTTTTTTCATTCAGCTAACTCCTTGTGAGGCGCCAGTCTTCGGCGCCTGCCAGCGAATGGCCGGCTCATGTCTTGGTGACGAGAACTGTTTATTTGCGGGAGAAATGAACCACCAGCTTGTCGCCGACGGTTTGCAGCACTTGAACCAGCACCAGCAGCAACACCACGGTGACCACCATCACGTCGGTCTGGAAACGCTGGTAACCGAAACGGATCGCCAGGTCGCCCAAGCCGCCAGCGCCGACCACACCGGCCATCGCTGTGTAGGACACCAGTGTAATCGCTGTCACCGTAATCGCCGCGAAGATGCCCGGACGGGCCTCCGGCAGCAAGGCGTTGGTGATGATCTGACGAGTCGTCGCGCCCATGGACTGGGTCGCTTCGATGATGCCGCGATCCACTTCACGCAGGGCGGTTTCCACCAGTCGCGCGAAGAACGGCGTGGCGCCCACCACCAACGGTGGGATCGCACCGGCGACACCAAGGGAAGTGCCGGTAATCAACACAGTGAACGGAATCATCACGATCAGCAAAATGATGAACGGCAGCGAACGCAGAATGTTCACCACCAGCGATAGCATCGCGTAGACGCCTTTGGCTTCCAGCAACTGACGCGGGCTGCACAAGAACAACAGCACGCCCAACGGCAACCCCAGCAGCACGGTGAACAACAGCGAACCGCCAAGCATCAGCAGGGTGTCGCCGGCGGCCAGCCAGATTTCGTACCAGTCGATATTGGCAAAGAAACTCATCAGGACTTCCATCAGCGCAGCACCTCCATGTGGACATCAGCTGCGGTGAAGTGAGCAAACGCCGCTTCCATGTCGCCACCGGTAACGGCCAGGGTCAACTGGCCGTAGGGAACCTCTTTGATGCGATCGATACGACCGGCCAGGATGCTGTAGTCCACGCCCGTTTCCCGGGCGACGGTACCCAGCAATGGTGCGTAGGTCGCTTCGCCCTGGAAGGTCAGACGCACGATACGGCCCGGCACATGAGCGAAGTCGTCGCGCTGTTCGTTCTCGTCGATCTGCTCGTCTTCCTGGACGAAGCGCTTGGTGGTCGGGTGCTTGGGATGCAGGAACACCTCGGCCACCGAACCTTGCTCGACGATCACACCGGCATCCATCACCGCCACCTGATCGCAGACCCGACGGATCACGTCCATCTCGTGGGTGATCAGGACGATGGTCAGCTTCAGCTCGCGATTGATCTCGGCCAGCAGTTGCAGAACCGACGCCGTGGTCTGTGGGTCGAGAGCACTGGTGGCTTCATCGCACAGCAGGATTTTCGGCTTGGTTGCCAGGGCACGGGCGATGCCGACACGCTGCTTCTGACCACCGGACAGTTGCGCCGGGTATTTTTTCGCATGGTCGGCCAGGCCAACCCGTGCCAGCAATTGCGCCACACGCTGGTCGATTTCGCTACGCGACAGCTCACCGGCGAGGGTCAGCGGCAGCGCGACGTTATCGGCCACGGTCTTGGACGCCAGCAGGTTGAAGTGCTGGAAAATCATCCCGACCTGCTGACGGAAACGCCGCAGGCCATTGGCATCCAGCGCCGTAACTTCTTCGCCATCGACGATGATCTTGCCGCCACTGGAGTTTTCCAGGCGGTTGATCAGGCGCAGCAGGGTACTTTTTCCCGCACCGGAATGGCCGATCAGGCCAAAGACCTGACCGTTCTCAATCGTCAGACTGGTCGGATGCAGGGCGGGAATATCCTTACCGGCGACGCGGTAAGTTTTGTGGACGTTTTGAAACTCGATCACGTAGCGAACCTTGTGGGGCGCGTTAGAAAAGGATCAGCGGTTAGCCGGGCGCGCATTTTAGCCTGTCCGTATAGAGGTTCTTAGCATTTATTTCGCCTTCAACCAGCGATTTGGCAATAAGGCGATCAAAGGTAGGAACCTGGGCCAAGGCAATTGCGGCCTGATGCATCTAGAAAAGCAAAAGATCGCAGCCTGCGGTAACTCCTTCACGGTCCGGAGCTGCTGCAGGCTGCGATCTTTTCTTTATGGCTTGCGAGGACTCAAAACCATCTGCGCCGGAATATTGCGCAGAATCTGTTTCTCCAGCTTCAGATCAAACTCCGAATCCAGCTTCTTCACCCGTTTGGTCAGCAAGGTGGCCAACCATGGGTAATCCTGGGTACGGGGAACCTGAATGCTCACGTCGCACTGATAATTCACCACATCAGCGGCGATAGCATCGAGTTGACGACGAAGTTTGCTCATATCGGTGAGGTTCAATGCCACCGTCGTGCTTTCAGCCGTCGGGTCGATCACTTTGGCCTGCGGTTTGGCTTCGGCAGCCTTGAGGGCCGCTTCGGCTTTATCCAGTTCAGCCTTGCGTGCATGAACGATGGCATTGTTAACGCCACCGGTCAGCGCCGGGGCCTTGGGCATCAATACCCGGGCACGGCTGAGGGCAGTGGCCGCAGCATTCACATCACCTTTTTGCAACACGATCTGGCTGCGCAGCAAATAGGCTTCGGCCAATTGCCGCTGGTATTGCTCAAGGGATTGATCGTTGGGCGACTCGGCCTGCAAGGCCGCCAATTGATCCTCGGCGGTGGCCAGCTCGCTGCTGGCCAGGCTTTGTTCCAGTTGTGCAATAGCCGTGGCCCGCGCATCGGGGACCTCGGTGGCCGCCGGTGGCGTGCTTTGGCAAGCACCCAGTAGCAGCGAAAATGCGACAAGGAGCAGATAACGGGAGGCGAACGGCTTCATTCCTGCGACTCTCTATTTGCGCAAAAAACGAGCAAGTCTACACCCCTCGACGGGGCAGGACAAAACTCAGCAGAAACAGCGCGGCGGCCGCCACCACTATCGACGGGCCAGCCGGGGTGTCCTTGAACCAGGACAACGCCAGCCCGCCACACACCGCGAGCATGCCCAGCAGGCTCGCGCCCAGTGCCATCTGCTCCGGCGAGCGGGCGTGACGCTGTGCCGCAGCCGCCGGAATAATCAGTAACGAAGTAATCAGCAACACACCGACGATTTTCATCGCCACCGCGATCACCACGGCGATCAGCAACATCAGGACCAAACGCAACGCCGCTACCGGCAAACCTTCAACCTTGGCCAGTTCTTCGTGCACGGTGATCGCCAGCAAGGGACGCCATAGCGTGACAAGCAATGCCAGCACTGCCGCGCTACCGCCGAGGATCCACGCCAGATCGGTCGGGCTGATCGCCAACAGGTCGCCGAACAGATAGGCCATCAGGTCGATCCGCACTTCATGCATGAAGCTTAGTACCACCAGGCCCAGGGAGAGCGTGCTCGGTGCGAGAATTCCCAACAGCGTGTCAGACGCCAATGGCTGCCGCTGTTGCAGCGTCACCAGCAACACTGCCAGCAACAGGCAGCCTACGGTGACAGCCACGGTTGGGCTGACATCCAGCAGAAAGCCTAGCGCCACGCCAAGCAGTGCGGCGTGGGACAGGGTGTCGCCGAAATATGCCATGCGCCGCCAGACCACGAACGAACCCAGCGGGCCCGCGACCAGCGCCAGGGCCAGACCTGCAAGCAGGGCGAAGAGCAGAAAATCAGCCATGCTTGCAGCTATCTCCATGAACGTGGGTATGGGCCGACGGGGCCGCGATGACCACCGAGCCATGCAGGTCGTGAGCGTGGTCGTGATGGTGGTGATAAATCGCCAGGCTTTGTGCGTTCTTTCCGAACAGTTCGACGAACGCGGGATCGCCGCTGACCTGCTCGGGATGCCCGGAGCAGCAGACGTGGCGATTCAGGCACACCACCTGGTCGGTGGTGCTCATCACCAGATGCAAATCGTGAGAGACCATCAATACACCGCAACCATGACGGTCGCGCAGACGTGTGATCAGGCTATAGAGCTCGGCCTGACCGGCCACGTCGACGCCTTGCACCGGCTCATCGAGCACCAGCAACTCCGGCTCGCGCAACAATGCCCGCGCCAGCAGCACCCGCTGCATTTCGCCACCGGAAACACTTTGCACCGGGCTGTCGATCACCTGCTCGGCGCCGACTTCCTTGAGGGCGACCAAGGCCCGAGCGCGGTCCACGCCAGGGACCAGACGCAAGAAACGCAGCACTGATAGCGGCAGGGTTGGATCGACATGGAGTTTTTGCGGCATGTAACCGATGCGCAATTTCGGCTTGCGCCAGACGCTGCCGCTGTCCGGCTTCAACAGACCGAGCACCGCGCGCACCAGCGTGGTTTTGCCGGCGCCATTGGGGCCGATCAGGGTAACGATCTGCCCCGGCTCGACGCTCAGTTCGATGTTATCCAGCACGTTTTGCCCGGCAAAGGTGACGGCCACCTGCTCAAGACGGATCAGCGCATTGCTCATTAAGCCCCCTGGCAACCCGAGCAGAGACCGATGACTTCAACGGTCTGGGCCTCGACGATAAATCCGACGTCCCTGGCGCTGCCGACGATCGCGTCGCTGATGGACTTCTGTTCAAGCTCGATGGCGGCGTGGCATTGACGGCAAATCAGGAACTGGCCTTGGTGAGCGTGTTCCGGGTGATTGCAGCCGACGAAGGCGTTCAGCGAGGAGATGCGGTGTACCAGGCCGTTTTCCAGCAGAAAATCCAGCGCACGATACACGGTCGGCGGCGCAGCTCGGCGGCCGTCCTGCTCGCTGAGCACCGCCAGAATGTCGTAGGCACCCAGCGGTTTATGGCTTTGCCAGACCAGTTCCAGCACCCGCCGGCGCAAAGCGGTCAGGCGTAGCCCCTGACGTGCGCACAAGGCATCGGCCTCAGACAATGCGCTATGGACGCAATGAGAGTGGTCGTGGGGACGACTGGCAATCGGTGTTTTAGGCATGAGCGGCGACGAGTGTTGTGAGAGACGTTATTATGTTACCCGTTCTCGCCTCTTCGAGTGGTCATCGTGTCCCGACTTTTTTCTATCTTTGTCGCATTTGTCGCAAGTTTTCTGCTGATCGGTTCAGCCCAGGCCGAAGTCAACGTCCTTACCAGCATCAAGCCGCTGCAGCTGATTGCTGCTGCGGTGCAGGAGGGTGTGGCGATTCCGGAAGTGTTGCTGCCACCCGGGGCATCGCCGCATAACTATGCCTTGCGCCCATCCGACGTACGGAAGGTGCAGTCGGTGGACCTGGTTTACTGGATCGGTCCGGACATGGAGGGTTTTCTGCCTCGCGTACTGAAAGGTCGTACGCTGCCCAGCGTCGCGGTGCAGGATTTGCCTGGCCTGAAGCTGCGACGTTTCGCCGAAGACAGCCACTCCCACGCTGAAGAAGCCGACGAGCATGACCACGATCATCGCCCCGGCAGCCTGGATGCGCACTTGTGGTTGTCACCGATCAACGCCCGAGTAATCGCCGCCAAAATGGCTGCCGATCTGAGCGCCGCCGATCCGGCCAACGCTGCGCGCTATCAGAGCAACCTCAAGGCGTTCGATGAACGTCTGGATGCCCTGGACCTGCGCCTGAAGGCTCGTCTGGCAGGGATCGCGAACAAGCCTTACTTCGTGTTCCACGAAGCCTTCGACTACTTTGAAGACGCCTACGGCCTCAAACACGCCGGCGTATTCAGTGTCGCAGCCGAAGTCCAGCCCGGTGCCCAGCACGTTGCGGCGATGCGCACGCGGTTGCAGGAAGTCGGCAAAACCTGCGTGTTCAGCGAACCGCCGCTGCGCCCGCGCCTGGCAGAAACCCTGGTGGCCGGGCTGCCGGTAAAACTGGCAGAGCTGGATGCGCTGGGCGGGTACACGCCAGCGACCGCCCAGGGGTATGAGCAGGTGCTGGAAAAATTGGGAAATGATTTGGCCGGGTGCCTGGAGTCGTTGTAAGCATCCCATAGACCCTGTGGCGAGGGGGCTTCCGTCGGGCTGCAAAGCAGCCCCAAACAGGCCTGCACAATGAATTGCAGGGGAGCGCTTCGCACTGGAGCGCCAGCCCGGTCCAACGGGGGCAAGCCCCCACGCCACATTTTAAAGGGCGAAAGGCAGCGGCGTGTCGACCTTCTGCCGCTGCGCCAGCCGCAGCTGAAACTCCATCGGATCGTGAATCAACACGTCCTGCCCGGCGAAAGACTCCGCGGCAATCAACCGCGACAACCAGAACCGCACGCACGCCACGCGCAGCATGGTCGGCCACAGCTCCGCTTCGGCAGCGGTGAACGGTCGCAGCGCGGCATAAGCGCCCAGCAACGCCCGCGCCCGAGCCCCGTCGAGCTGCCCTTGCTCATCCGAGCACCAGTCGTTCAAGGCAATTGCCACGTCATAGAGCATCGGCCCTGAACAAGCGTTGTAGAAGTCGATCAACCCGGTCAGGTGCGTGCCTTCGAACATCGCGTTGTCGCGGAACAGATCCGCATGGATGTTGGCCCGCGGCAGCGCCAGAATTTTCGTCTTTTGCTGGGTGATTTCTTCCAGGGCACGTTGCAGCAAATCGCTTTGTTCGGCGTTCAGGTGCGAGAGAAACTGCGTGCCCTCTTCCAGCATCCAGTCCAGGCCGCGATCGGTTTTGCGCTTGATCATGTTGGCCTGGGTCGCCAGGTGCAGATGAGCCAGCAGCTCGCCGACCTGAGCGCAATGCTGGGCGTTGGCGTCCTTGATGTGCTTACCCGCCAGGCGTGGCTGCAACAGCGCAGGTTTACCGGCCAGCTCGCGCAACGCAACGCCGTCGGTGGTGCGCAGGGCATAAGGCACCGGCAGGTTGGCGTCGTGCAGCACGTCGAGCAGTTCGATGAAGAACGGCATCTCCTGCACCGGACCGCGCTCGACCAGGGTCAGGACAAACTCGCCCTGCTCCAGGCTGATAAAGAAATTGGTGTTTTCGCTACCGGCGGCGATCCCCTGGAAATCAAGCAGGCGGCCGAGCCCGTAAGGGGCGAGAAAGGTTTCCAGCTCGGGCCGAGCCAGGGGGGTGAACACAGACATGGTTAAAACTGCCAGTACGGGCGCCGCTACATAGCAAGCGCCGATTAAAGTTAAGAACCGCTTACCACTTAAAGATTTCCCACGCAGGGATCAGCATATCCGGCTGATCCGAGCGGATATAGTTACCCTCCGAGCCATCAGCGCGCACCAGGAAGTACGGTTTACCGCCCTTCGGAGTGACCTTGATGGCATACAGGAAACCGTTCTGCCGGTACTCCTGAATGGTTTTATCGCCTTCCGTGCGGATAGTGACTTGCGGTTCCGCCGATGGCGAATCATCTGCCGCCATCACTGCCAATGGGGTGATTACAAAGAAGCCAGCCAGCAACAAGCGATTTAGTGTGCGCATGATAACCTTGTCCCTTTGTCGTCAACGGTCCCGCTATTCTAGCGCCGGACCCGCCGAAAAGGTTGATCCTGCTCATGAGCCAAGCCCCCCTCGTCCTGGTGGACGGTTCTTCTTACCTGTACCGCGCTTTTCATGCGCTGCCACCGCTGACCACGTCCAAAGGCCTGCCGACCGGTGCGGTCAAGGGCGTATTGAACATGCTCAAGAGTCTGCGCAAGCAGTACCCGGACAGCCCGTTCGCCGTGGTGTTCGACGCCAAGGGCGGGACGTTCCGCGACGCGATGTTCGCCGAGTACAAGGCCAACCGTCCGAGCATGCCTGACGATATGCGGGTCCAGATCGAGCCGCTGCACGCCAGCGTCAAGGCCTTGGGCTTTCCATTGCTGTGCGTGGACAACGTCGAAGCTGACGATGTGATCGGCACCCTGGCCCGCAGCAGCGCGGCCGCCAACCGCCCGGTGGTGATTTCCACCGGTGACAAGGATATGGCACAACTGGTCGACGGGCACATTACCTTGGTCAATACGATGACCGGTAGCGCGCTGGACGTGGAGGGCGTGAAGGAGAAATTCGGCGTCGCTCCCGAGCAGATCATCGATTATCTGGCGTTGATGGGCGATTCGTCCGACAACATCCCGGGCGTTCCGGGTATCGGTCCGAAGACCGCTTCCGGCCTGCTGGTTGGCGTGAATGGCGGCCTGACCGAGCTCTATGCGCAGCTCGATATCGTCCCGACCCTGCCGATTCGCGGCGCCAAGACCCTGCCGGCCAAGCTCGAAGAGCATAAGGAAATGGCCTTTCTTTCTTACCGATTGGCAACCATCAAGATCGACGTGCCGCTGGACATCGGCCTCGACGATCTGCAGATGGGCCCACCGGATCACGACAAGCTTGCCGAACTCTATTCCCTGCTGGAGTTTAAGAGCTGGTTCGAAGAGAACCAGCGCGACGCCAAGCGTTCGGGTCAGGACATCGTCGAGGTCGCCCAGGAGCAGCCGGGTGCCGCCGAAGCGAAATACGAAACCATCCTCGATCAGAAGCGCTTCGAGGCCTGGCTGGACAAACTCGACAAGGCGCCGCTGATCGCCTTCGTCACCGAAACCAACGGCAGCGATGCCCAACACGCGCAACTGGTAGGCCTGTCGTTCTCTGTCGCGGCCAACGAAGCAGCCTACATTCCGCTGACCCATTCCTACATGGGCGTACCGGAACAACTGGATCGTGACACCGTGCTGCTGGCGTTGAAACCGCTGCTGGAAAACCCGAATAAACCGAAAGTCGGCCAGCACGCCAAGTTCGACACCAATATCCTCGCCAATTGCGCCATCGGTGGCGATCAGAACAACGGGATTACTGTTCGGGGTATTACCTACGACACCATGCTCGAGTCCTACGTACTGGACTCAACAGCCACCCGCCACGACATGGACAGCCTGGCGCTCAAGTACCTGGGCCAAAGCAAGACCGACATCCAGGAGATTGCGGGCAAAGGCGTCAAACAGCTGACCTTCGACCAGATTTCCCTTGAGCTGGCAGGCCCCTATGCCGCCGAAGACGCCGATGTCACCTTCCGCCTGCATCTGGTATTGCAGGAAAAACTGGCCGCGACGCCAAGCCTGGTCAAAGTGCTCAACGAGATTGAAATGCCGCTGATGCCAGTCCTGGCCCGTATCGAGCGCCAGGGCGCGCTCGTGGACGCCAACCTGCTGGGCATCCAGAGCGTCGAGCTGGGCGAAAAACTGGTCGCCCTTGAGCGTGAGGCCTTTGCCATTGCCGGTGAAGAGTTCAACCTCGGCTCGCCGAAGCAACTGGGGGTGATTCTCTACGAAAAGCTTGGTTTGCCTGTACTCAGCAAAACCGCCAAGGGGCAGGCGTCGACTGCCGAAGCCGTGCTGGCCGAGTTGGCCGAACAGGACTACCCGCTGCCCAAGGTGCTGATGCAATATCGCTCGCTGAGCAAGCTCAAAAGCACCTACACCGACCGTTTGCCAGAGCAGATCAACGCACGCACCGGGCGCATTCATACGTCTTACCAGCAAGCTGTCGCAGCCACCGGGCGTTTGTCATCCATCGACCCGAACCTGCAGAACATTCCGATTCGCACCGCCGAAGGTCGCCGGATTCGTCAGGCGTTCGTCGCGCCGAAAGGCTACAAACTGCTGGCCGCGGATTACTCGCAAATCGAACTGCGGATCATGGCGCACCTGGCCAAGGACGAAGGCTTGCTGCACGCCTTTCGCAACAACCTCGATGTGCACCGGGCCACGGCCGCAGAAGTGTTTGGCGTTGAGTTGGGCGCGGTCACCAACGATCAGCGTCGTAGCGCGAAAGCCATCAACTTCGGCCTGATCTACGGTATGAGCGCGTTTGGCCTGGCCAAGCAGATCGGCGTTGACCGCAAACAGTCCCAGGCCTACATCGACCGTTATTTCGCCCGCTATCCCGGCGTGCTGCAATACATGGAGCGCACGCGCGCCCAGGCCGCCGAGCAAGGCTTCGTCGAAACCATCTTTGGTCGTCGCCTGTACTTGCCGGAAATCAACGCGAAAAACCAGGCCCTGCGCAAAGCTGCCGAGCGCACGGCGATCAACGCCCCGATGCAAGGCACCGCGGCGGACATCATCAAGAAAGCCATGGTGGCGGTGGACAACTGGCTGGCATCGTCAGGCCTGGACGCCAAAGTCATCCTGCAGGTACACGATGAATTGGTGCTCGAGGTGCGCGAGGACCTGGTCGACCAGGTACGCGAGGAGATTCGCGTGCACATGAGCAACGCCGCACAACTGGACGTACCGCTTCTGGTCGAGGTGGGCGTAGGCAACAACTGGGATGAGGCGCACTGAGCCGCCTGAAAAGACGTATGTACTGCGGCCTGGCGCCGCAGCACATGACGAAGGGCTATAGAGCGAAAAACGACAGTGATTATTTCCAAAGGATTTTGAAAATAGTCTGAACTAAATCCACGAACCGCCACTCAGAGATACTGAATGGCTGGTGAAGCCCTTCGATGCTCCTATGTTGTGTTAAGTGTTGGCAGATATCTGGACCCCGCCCTAGCGGTCCGGAACTTGAACCCCGGAACTTCTCCCTCCCCATACGAAGTCCGGGGTTTTTTTTGCCTGCCGATTGGTCTCGAGAGCCTTACTCGGCAGCCTCGGCACCCTTGTCCGCCAATTCCATCCAGTCCGCCAGTACGGTGTAGGCTTCTTCCAGCCCCATGCGTTTGGGGGCCGAAAACAGCTGGATAGTGATCGTATCGCCCCAACCCTTGCGGATTTCCGATTGAACCTTGAGCAGCGTGTTTTTTGCCGCGCCGTAGGTCAGTTTGTCGGCCTTGGTCAGCAGAATATGCATCGGCATGCCGCTGGCGACGGCCCAATCGAGCATCAACAGGTCGAAGTCGGTCATTGGATGACGGATGTCCATCATCAGAATCAAACCTTTCAAACTCTCACGGCCACCCAGATAGGCTTCCAAGTGACGCTGCCAGTGCATCTTCAACGGGATCGGCACTTTCGCATAACCGTAACCTGGCAGGTCGACCAGACGGCGTTCATCGTCTAGCTTGAAGAAGTTCAACAGCTGTGTGCGACCCGGTGTTTTCGAGGTCCGCGCCAGGCTGGCGTGCGTCAGAGTATTCAACGCGCTGGACTTGCCGGCGTTGGAACGCCCGGCGAAGGCCACTTCAAAGCCTTCGTCGTCGGGACATTGGTCGACTTTGGCGGCGCTGAGCATAAAGGTGGACTGTTGGCACAGGCCGAGGATGGGATTCTTGAGTTGCATGGGATTTCCGATGTGGGCGGCGCCGGGAATGGACGCGGCAAGCAGTGTCGTTTCCGTTTCAGTGACGCCAGTATATAATGCCGCAGATTTTGTGTGCGCTTTGTCCCAGCGTAGGATGAAGTTCACGAGAGCGATTGACCTTGATTGCGCATTAGAACGCAGCACGCTCTCAACCCTGAAAAGGTCGTTTTATGACGAAATGGCTGCTAGCTGCCGGTGTCTTGATGCCGCTTTACAGCGCTCAGGCTACACAGGATCCGGAAGCTGTGTACAACCGTGTTTGTGGTGCCTGTCATTCCGGCCAACTACCCATGGCGCCCCGCAGGGGCGATCAGGAAGCTTGGACGCCGAGGTTGGCGAAAGGTATGGAGACGCTGGTGCAACACGTGACCCAGGGTTTCAAGGCGATGCCGCCGCGTGGTTTGTGCATGGACTGCAGTGCCGAGGATTACCGAGCCATCATCCAGTGGATGAGCGAGTAAACCCGGTCCATAACTCTTTAACCCTTAGCCGTAGTTGGATTAGCTGATGAACAAATTGATCGTGAGTCTGCTGTTGACCGTGGGGATCTCCGGTATTGCCCATGCTGCAGGTGATGCGACTGCTGGTCAGGCGAAAGCCGCAGTATGTGGCGCCTGTCATGGCCCGGATGGCAATAGCATGGCGCCTAACTTTCCGAAACTGGCAGGCCAGGGCGAGCGTTATCTGAACAAGCAGCTGCACGACATCAAGTCCGGCAAACGCACGGTACTGGAAATGACCGGCCTGCTGACCAACCTCAGCGATCAGGATTTGGCCGATATCTCCGCCTACTTCGCCAGCCAGAAAGGCAGCGTCGGTGCCGCCGACCCGAAAATCGTGGCGCGCGGTGAAGCACTGTTCCGTGGCGGCGACCTGGCCAAAGGGCTGCCAGCCTGCACCGGCTGCCACTCGCCCAATGGCGCAGGCAACGCAGCTGCTGGCTTCCCGCACCTGGGCGGCCAGCATGCTCAGTACGTCGGCAAGCAACTGACCGAATTCAGAAAAGAAGAAGGTGGCCGGACCAACGACGGCGACACAAAACCAATGCAGAGCATCGCTAAAAAGCTGAGCGACGAAGATATCGCCGCCGTCTCCAGCTATATTCAAGGCTTGCACTAAGGCCTGTGATCGAGCGTCGTGAGTGATGTACATCTCTTGCAACGTTAACTCTCGATTAATCCGTCGATGCAAACATAAAAAGGGTAGCTTTGGCTGCCCTTTTTTGTGGCCGCTGCCGTTACACTACAGAACTCAAGCCCGCCGGAATCTGTCTGAAAACAGGTCGCGCGAGGCGCCCAAATTGTCCAGGAGTAAAGCATGCGTAATCTGATCATCAGCGCCGCACTCGTCGCTGCCAGCCTGTTCGGCATGACTGCCCAAGCCGCCGAAAAACCTGAAGCGCCCTATGTCGAACTGAGCAACCCGGTCCCGGTGGCCGAGCCTGGCAAGATCGAAGTCGTGGAGCTGTTCTGGTACGGCTGCCCGCACTGCTATGCCTTCGAACCCGTCATCAACCCATGGGTTGAAAAGTTGCCCTCCGACGTGAATTTCGTGCGTATCCCGGCAATGTTTGGCGGCCCTTGGGATGCCCACGGCCAGATGTTCCTGACGCTTGAGGCCATGGGTGTCGAGAGCAAGGTTCACGCTGCGGTGTTCAACGCAATCCAGAAAGAACACAAGAAGCTGACCGACAAAGAAGACATGGCGGACTTCCTGGCGACCCAAGGTGTAGACAAGGACAAGTTCCTGGCCACCTTCGACTCCTTCGCCATCAAGGGCCAGATCAACAAAGCCAAAGAGCTTGCCAAGAAATATGAAATCACCGGCGTGCCTACCATGATCGTCAATGGCAAGTATCGCTTTGACATCGGTTCTGCCGGCGGCGCCGAACAAGCGTTGAAACTGGCTGACCAACTGGTCGCCAAAGAGCGAGCGGCAACCAAGGCCGTTGCCAACTAAGCGCGGCACCTGCCATGCGCCGCTGGGGAACTGAACGCATCGTTGGCCTGCACGACCCGCGGGTCAACGAGCATCACCTGGAATCGACGGGGTTGCCCGTGGACAGCCGTCTGCGTTTGCTCAGTTTCAATATCCAGGTCGGCATCAGTACCGAGCGTTATCGGCACTATCTGACCCGCGGCTGGCAGCATCTGTTGCCGCACACCGGGCGTGCCGACAACCTGCAAAAAATCGGCAATCTGTTGGGCGACTTCGATCTGGTCGCCTTGCAGGAAGCCGATGGCGGCAGCCTGCGATCGGGCTACGTCAATCAGGTCGAACACCTGGCGCAGCTCGGCGCCTTCCCTTATTGGTATCAACAACTCAATCGCAATCTCGGTCATCTCGGCCAGCACAGCAATGGCGTGCTCAGCCGCCTGCGCCCGTGGGCGATCGAGGATCATCCGCTGCCGGGGCCCAAGGGTCGCGGGGCCATTCTGGTGCGCTTCGGCGAAGGTCCGGAGGCGCTCGTGGTGGTGATGATGCACCTGGCGCTGGGCGCTCGCGCCCGTAGCATGCAACTGGCTTACATCCGCGAGTTGATCGGCGGTTATAAGCACCAGGTGCTGATGGGCGATATGAATACCCACGCCGGTGACTTGCTGCAACATTCCCCGCTGCGCGATTTAGGCCTGCTCGCGCCGCAGATGGAAGCGACCTTTCCCAGCTGGCGCCCACAGCGTTGCCTGGACCACATTCTGCTCAGCCCCACCCTGACGCTTGAAAAGGTCGAGGTGCTGGCACAACCCATTTCCGATCACCTGCCGGTCGCGGTAGAAATTCGTCTGCCGGGCTCGCTCACGGCCGATGCATTCCCCGCGTTGAGTCCTGCCTGAATGAGCGACGAAGCACAGCGCTGGAAAGAGAAATACCTCAAAAGCATCGAACAACAGGAAAAGCTCGAACGTCGATGGGACGCCCGGCTCGACCTGCTGCGTCGCGGGCTGGTGCGCAGCACCCTGGCTGCCGAAGGTACCGATCGCGCCGTTGACCAATGCATGAAGGAAATGCGCGAAGTCGTACGCACAGACGATATGGACGCCGGCCTGGCAGCCTTGCTGCCGCGCCTGGAAAAAGCCGTGCTCGACTCCGAGCAGCGCCGGGAAACCCGGGTTGATCAAGTCAGCGCCGCACTGACGGCGCTGGTCTCTCAGTTGCAAGCATTGCCGCTGCCACGGGAAGTGAGCCGGCCACTGAAGAGTTTCGCCAAGCAGCTGGACGGACGTGTCGGCCAGGCTCGCGAAATCCCGTTGCTGCTCAGCGAACTGAGCGGCTTGCAAGGCAAAGCCTTGAGCCTGCTGGAGAACCCTGTAGAACCGGGTCGTCCGGGTTTTCTGCAGCGCCTGTTCGGTGGCCGGGATGCAGACGAGGCTGCGCCACAGATCGCCGCCCCCGAATTGCACATGCCTGCCCCGCAACCTGTCGAACCGGTTGCCGCACAACTGGCCGAGCTCCCAATCGCGACGGTCAATCTCGCGCCAGCCGCCAACAAACCGCAAGCGGTAATGCCAACCGTTGAAGCTGCCCTGCCCGCCGCTGCGCCCGCTGAACCCGTGGACACTCCGGCGCCGACAGCAACAACGGCACCCATAGCCGAAGTCGTGGCGTTCGTCCCGCCCGTCCTGGAGCCAGAGGCCACGAGCAGCCAGGCCCCAGAGCCACAAACCCAGCCGAACATCGAACAGCCGCAAGAGCCGCAAGAGCCGGTTCCATCGATCGCCGTACCGGCCACCCAGGCTCCGTCGGCAATCAACCCGGATGAACTGATCCCGGAGGCCAGCGATCCGCAAGCGCCAGAACACGACATTCTGTATGCCCTGCCGGACTCGCCGGAACCGTCCTACAGCTCTGTGGCCAAGCACATCGAAGACACCCTGCTGGGCCTTCTCGACGACCTGACACTGCCCGAGCGCCATCGACCGCAAGCCGAAGCGATGCGCAATCGTCTTCAAAACGGTTTGAACTGGTATGAACTGCTGCCAATCCTCGATGATCTGGCAACATTGATGCTGGCCATTACCGACAGCGGTCAGCACGAATTCGAAGCGTATCTGCAGCGACTCAACGAACGCCTTGAGTCATTTCAGAGCAACCTGCAAGCCGCCAGCGAAGGCCACGCCGACAACCGCTCTGCCGCGCGGGAGATGGACACGCAGATTCGCGAGCAAGTCGACGGCCTGCAAAGCAGCATGCATGAAGCGGCGGACCTCGATGACCTCAAGCACATGCTGGAAGACCATCTCGAAGGTCTGCTCGGCACCATGGACCAGCACCAGAGGCAACGCGACGAGCGCGAGCAGGAAGTCGCGGCCCGCCTGCAAAGCCTGGCCGAAAGGGTGGCCCACATGGAGCAGGAAGCGCTGGGCTACCGCGAGCACCTCGAAGAGCAGCGCCAGAAGGCCTTGATCGATCCGTTGACCGGCCTGCCGAATCGAGCGGCCTGGAGCGAACGGCTGGACCACGAAATCAGTCAATGGCAACAACACGGCAACACCCTGCTGCTGGCGATGCTCGACCTCGACCATTTCAAACGCATCAACGACAACTACGGCCATCTGGCGGGCGACAAGGTGCTGAGAATCATCGCCAGTGTGCTGCGCAAGCGTCTGCGCGGGACGGACTTCATAGCCAGGTTTGGCGGTGAGGAGTTTGTGCTGTTGATGCCTGCCACGGCGCCGATGGTCGGCGCGAAACTGCTGGAAACGTTGCGCGCATCGATCGAAGCTTGCCCGTTCCACTTCAAGGGCGAGCGAGTCACTATCACCATTTCCATGGGACTGACCGCCTTCAGACCGGGCGAACATAGCGACCTGGTGCTTAAAAGAGCCGATCAGGCGCTATATCGCGCAAAAAATACCGGCCGTAACCGGATAGAACTGGGCTGACAGTTAATTGTTCCATTTTGTTTAAAGGCGCGCTTTTGCGGTCGGCGCGCAAGGCAATACGTTACACTGTTGCATTATTGTCTCGCGTGTATTGCCTCCACCATGAAATTTCTTGCTCTTATTGCTTCGCTGCTCGTATTAGCCGGCTGCGCCAGCGGTCCCCGGATTGACACCAGCCACCCTTCAGTCAATCACGACAGCCGTATTCAGTTCGTGGTGATGCATTACACCTCCGCATCCCTGGAGGACTCGCTGCAATTGCTGACCCATGGCGAGGTCAGCAGCCATTACCTGATCGGCGACGACGAGCACGCCACCATCTATAAGCTGATGGATGAAAATCTTCGGGCCTGGCACGCCGGCGAAAGCCAATGGCAAGGCCGGACCTGGCTGAATTCCAGTTCCATTGGCATCGAAATCGTCAATCCAGGCTTCCAGGACACCCCGACCGGGCGCCTCTGGTATCCCTACAGCGAAGCCCAGGTTCAGTCGATGATCTTTCTGCTCAAGGACATCAGCAAGCGCCAGGGCATCAGCCCTCGCCATATCATCGGCCATAGCGACATCGCCCCCATGCGCAAGCTCGACCCTGGCCCGCTGTTCCCCTGGAAACGCCTGGCGGCCGAAGGCCTGGGAATCTGGCCGAACGAGCAGGCTGTGGCGCATCAGCAAGCGCAGTTCGCCGCGCAGCTGCCAAGCATCAGCTGGTTTCAGGCGCAACTTGCCCGCCTGGGCTACGCCACGCCACAAACCGGCGAACTGGATGTAGCGACACGCAATGTGCTGGCGGCTTTTCAGCTGCATTTTCGCCCATCCCGTTTCGACGGCACGCCGGACGCGCAAACCGCAGCGCTTCTCCAGGTGTTGAATCAGACAAAATAATGACGCCCGCCCGACGGTCAGGGCCTTTTCCCAATCAGCAGCTATAACTCATTGGTAATCCTTCGGATATTCCATGATGACGGCTGCTCGAGAGAGGCTGCGTAGCTGGTTCTATCGCCCTTGGTTTCTGGCGACGCTGGCGGCTGCCTTGAGTGCCACGCTGCTGATGACCGGCAGTCTGTTCATTGCGATGCATCAGGTCGAGGACAACGAAAGCCAGGAGATGAACGCCCAGGGGGAGCGCTTTCTGGTCCGTCTGGAGCAGCTGTTCGGGCAACTGCGCGAAAGCCTCGACGACCTTGAAGCTCAACCGCTGCGGGGCTGCGATGATGAAATGATCGCCACATTGCAGCAGGTCAGCTTCAATTACCGCTTCGTTTACGAAGCCGCTTACATGGATGCTTCAGGAATCTGCTCCAACCGCCCCCGCCAGGAAGGGCTGTCGGTGATCCGGCCACCGGACATCGAGGGCCCCACCTACAGCTATTGGTTGAACACCACCACCGAACCCGATGAGAACCGCGCCGCACTGATGCTGGGGCGTGGCAATTTCCGGGTGGCTACGTCTCGCGGGCATTTGACCGACATGGTTGATCTGTCTCCGGGGAGCAGCCTGTTGGTGGTGCTCGACCACGACACCCGCGCGATTCCCGTGCTCGGTGCCGAGCAGGAGTGGCCCCCGACGCAACCCTGGCCCCCGAAAAATCACGATGCACTGCAAGTCACCCCTACCCGCCTGATTTACCGAATGCCGACCAACACTCCCGAATACCAACTGGTGCTGATCACCCCGCGTACCGGGATGCATGTGCCGGCCGTTTGGTGGTGGCTGCTTCCGGCCAGCCTCGCGCTCAGTGCCTGCGTAGGCATTCTGGTGTTTCTGCTGGTGCGCCAGCGTCAATCACTGGATGCCGAACTGCACGGCGCGATACAGCGAGGCGAATTGCAGGTGTTGTATCAACCGATCTTCGACCTCGACAGTCGCAACTGTGTCGGAGCCGAAGCCTTGCTGCGCTGGCGAAGGCCGGACGGCACCTTGACCAGCCCCGAGCTGTTCATTCCCATGGCGGAAAACACCGGCCAGATCCGCCAGATGACTGATTTCGTATTACAGCGCCTGCTGGAACAGCTCGGACAACTGTTGCGCGCCAATCCGCAGTTGTATATCTCGGTCAACCTGGCGGCCTGCGACGTCATGGTGCCGCGTATCGGTCAGGTGATCGCGCGCCTGCTGGCCTTGCACCGTGTAGCCGCCAGACAGATTGCCTTTGAGGTGACCGAGCGCGGATTGGTTGATGTCGTGGTGGCCAGAGAAAACCTGCAGGCCTTGCGCGATGTCGGGCATCAGGTACTGATCGATGACTTCGGCACTGGCTATTGCAGCCTCGCCTACCTGCAAACACTGCCCGTGGACTGCCTGAAAATCGACAAGGCGTTTATCGACGCGCTGGGTCATGACGCCGCCAGCAGCGGCGTGGCACCGCACATCATTCGCATGGCCCAGGCCCTGCAACTCAAGGTGATTGCCGAAGGCATCGAATATGAAGCCCAGGCAGAATTTCTGAGCAGCGAGGGGGTGAAGTTCGGTCAGGGCTGGCTGTTCGCGCACCCATTGAGCGCTGTGCAATTCATTGAATTGATTACCCGTGGCCGCCGACAAGCAACGCGGCGTCTGGATGACGAAGACTGAGAGGGTTCAGGCTTATACCGCCAGCGCCATGTAGAACTGCGAACCCTGCCCTGGCCGTGAATACACGCCCATCCGCCCACCGTGCAACTGCACGATCTCCTTGCACAGCGCCAGACCGAGCCCGGCGCCGCCCTTCTTGCGGCCGACCTGAACAAAAGGCTCGAATATCCTCCCTTGCTGGCCGTAGGCAATGCCTTCGCCGTTGTCTTCGACACTGATAATCACCCGCTCCCCATGACGTCGAGCCTGCAAACGTATCAGCCCGTCGCGGGAGGTATGGCGCAAGGCGTTGTCGATCAGGTTATCGAGCACCCGCTCCAGTTGCGCCTGATCGGCTTGCAGCCGCGGCAAAGCTCCCTGCACTTCCACCAACAGTTCAATGCCCTTCTCCTGCGCCGGGCCGGCAAAGCGTGCCTGGGCCTGCTCCAGCAAATCTTCGATGGAGCACGGCGCCAGGGTGAGTTTTTGCAGGCCGTTCTGATAGCGAGAGAAATTCAGCAGGTCGTTGATCAACTGCATCAAGCGCTGCATTTCTTCATTCACGGTGTTCAGCAAGTCGGCCTCACGGGAATCCTCGGCAAAATGCGCCCGCTCGCGGAACAGGCCGAATGCCATGTGCATCCCGGTGACTGGCGTGCGTAACTCATGGGATGCACGCAAGACGAACTCGCTGCGCACCCGTTCGAAGGCACGCTGCTCGGTGACGTCATGCAACACCATCACGGCGCCGAGAATATGACCCTGGGTATGGCTGACCGGCGTCAGGCTATACGTCAGCAATCGCGACTCCCCGTCAACCTCGATGCTCAGGTCGTCCGGCACTCGCTCCAGGGTGCCGCCGCGCAGCACCAGGTGCAGCTGTTCATCCAGTTCGGGGCGCTCAAGTGCCGTGCCCAGCCCTTGGCCGAGACGCTCGGTGTCCCAGCCTAACTGGCGCTGAGCCACCGGGTTGAGGTGCTCGAGCTGACCTTGACGATCAATGATCAGCAAACCGTCGTCAATGCTATCGAGCACCGCCTGTAAACGCTGCTGTCCGGCGAGCAGCTCGTCGATATTAGTGGCTTGGTGCTGTCGCAGGGCCTCGGCCATGATTCCGAAGCGTCGGGTCAACTGGTTCATTTCCACCGCGGAGGAAATCGGCAGGGTTACTTCGAAATTGCCTTGGCCGATGTTGTCAGCGGCCGCCGCCAGGGCCTCGATCGGAGCCCCGAAACGCTGGGCGATCGCATGGGCGGTAATGAACCCGATGAACAGCACCCCCACCCCGATCAACCCGAGCAGGCCGGCAATCAGCAACGCGCGGTCCCGGGCCTGACGTTCGGTTTCACTGATGTTATCCAGCGCGCGCTTCTGTTCGGCGATCAAGCCGTTGCGCAGCGTGTTGAATTTTTCCGTGAGATCCCCGCCCCCAGTGAACACCTGTGCCGTATCGCGGGAAAGATCGTAGGCCTGCAGAAAGCTCTGGTAATCAGCCTTGGCCTTTTTGAAACCGTACTGGGCGCCCTCGCTGGACGGCTCGTGAGCAATGGCTTCATCGAGCAATTCGAGGTAATGCTGTCTGGATGCCTCGAACGCCGCGGGATCAGGCTTCTCGCCGAGCATGATGATCAGTTGATCACCCAGGGTCTGGCGCAGCTTCAATCCCAGATCCAGCCTGACGAAGTTGTCACGGATCAGGGCCTCCTGCGTGCCGGCCATCTGCATCACGCTGACCAGCCCGAGCAACAGCCCGAGCAGCGCCACGGTGATCAAGGCTGAAATACTCAGGAACAACCGGGTGCGCAACGTCATCGCCAGTTTCATCGGGTGCGGCTCACAAGTTGTACTGCTTGCGCTTGCGGTACAGGGTCGAGGCATCGATACCCAGGGTCTTGGCCGCCTGATCCAGGGTATCGGCGGTGGCAAGGACCGCACCGATGTGGGCTTTCTCCAACTCATCCAGGCTCAACGCGGCGCCAATGCGTGGCGTATTGTTGGTCGGAGCTTCGGCCATGCCCAAGTGGCTGATCTCGACCCGCTCCTGTGGACAAATAATGCTCGCCCGTTCCACCACGTTGCGCAGCTCGCGGATATTGCCGGGCCAGCGGTAGCTGAGCAGCGCCTCGCGGGCCTCATCGCTGAAACACCGGGCCGGACGCGAGTACTCCTTGACGAAGCGCGCCAGGAAACGGTCAGCCAGGTTCAGAATGTCTTCCCTGCGTTCGCGAAGCGGCGGCAGGTGCAAGGTGATAACGTTCAGCCGATAGAGCAAATCTTCACGAAAACGACCGTCGCGGACCATGTCTTCAAGGTTGAGGTTGGTGGCCGCGAGGATTCGCACGTCGGCGCGACGGGTCACCGGGTCGCCCACGCGCTCGTACTCCTTGTCCTGGATGAAACGCAGCAACTTTGGCTGCAAGGTCAGGGGAAAATCGCCGATCTCGTCGAGAAACAACGTTCCGCCATCAGCCTGATTGACGCGACCCAAGGTGCTTTCGCTGGCGCCGGTGAATGCGCCACGGCTGTGGCCGAAGAGTTCACTGTCCATCAATTCCGCTGTCAGGGACGGGCAGTTGATGGTGATGCAGGATTTCTTCTGGCGTTTGCTCCAGCCATGAATGGCCTGTGACAGCTCACCTTTACCGGTGCCGGACTCACCGAGAATCAGAATATTGGCGTCGGTACTGGCGACTTGGCGTGCGGTTTCAAGCACCACTTTCATCGCCGGGCTGTGGGAGTCCAGCCCCTCCTTGGGTTTACGCACTTCACCTTCGAGGGCTTCCAGGCGTGCCGAGAGTTGCCGCACTTCCAGCTGTTTGGCGGTGGCCAGACGTAACTGATCGGGGCTGCAAGGTTTGACCAGATAGTCGGCTGCACCGGCCTGAATCGCATCCACGGCAGTGTCCACGGCCGAGTGAGCGGTGACGATCACTACACGCATCCAGGGCGCCTGAATCCGCATCTGGGCCAGCACATCTAGGCCGTTGTCTTCACCCAGGCGCAAATCGAGGAAGCACAGATCGAAAACCTGACGCTGCAACAAGGCTTCGGCCTGAGCAGCGCTGGTCGCGGTGGCCACGCTGTAGCCTTCGTCTTCGAGGCAATAGCGAAAGGTTCGAAGGATGGCGGACTCGTCGTCCACCAGCAGAATGCGGCCTTGATGCTCAGTGGCTGATTCCATGTTCCTACGCTCCTTTAATAGGTGTTCTTGGTTAGTCCCGGAAAAATCGGGCAAGTTGCATGGTTGATTCTGGTCGATTCCAGCCACAACAGGCTATCTATCTACTCAAAGCGCAGCTAATCAGCTGATTTATTTGAATTTTTATTAACAGACCATTCTTTCAGCGATTGCCTGCGTCCCTTTCTGACATCTACGCCCTCCCCGCAATTCCAAAAATATTGAAAGTGCCCGCGAACTCATCGTGCATTACGCACGAGCGCAAACGGATCATCGTGCAGGATGCGTCCAAAACGATTTCTACAGACACAATAACTTATTGATTTTTATAATTTTTATTCTTTATTAAAGCTGGCATGCAGGCTGCAATGGTCTAGGTAATCAGGGCATTTAATGAACCAGGCCCGCCAAAGATCACTACCCGTATGGGAGGAACTTCAGGATGAATCGCCAAAGTGCCGCCCAATTGCGTCTCTCGCCACTGCATGTCCAGCAAGGCTTGTTTGCCCTGCTGGCATTGTTGATCACCTTGATTGGCGGCCAGCAGTACATGCGTTGGGAGCAGAGCCAGCAGCCAGAGGCGCCGCACCTGTCGATTGCACATGCCCCCCAAACCCACTTCAGCGCCGTCAGCAGCAACCCGACTGACAACGCCTCAATGCGAATGATCGGCGTCGAGCAGGCCCGGCCTGTGGATGAGACGCCCTCTCAGGAACACTGGGTGTTTTAAGCAAACGAACTTGGCGCGCTCAACGCGCCGGGAAAAGCACCACAAGCAACATCCTTAAATAGAAGCGTAAGGAGAATCACCATGTTGAGCTGGGCAATCACATTCCTGATCATTGCCATCATCGCTGCAGTATTGGGCTTCGGTGGTATCGCGGGCACCGCCACGGGTATCGCCAAGATTCTCTTTGTCGTATTCCTGGTGATGTTCATTGCTTCCTTCTTCTTTGGCCGTCGCGGTCGAGGTTGATATGGGCATTGCGTTAAAGACATCGGCAGCCGCCCTGCTTCTGGGCGGCAGTGCCATGGCGATCGCGGCCACCCACGCGACACGAGTTCGAAACACGAAAGAGGCCTGGCGCTTCTTTCCACTGCGCTACCCGAGGACGGTAGACGCATGACCAAGGGGTCGGGACGTTCTGACTGCTTCAGGGTCGGAGTGACCTACGGGTACAGGGAGTACCCGCGCAAGGGCCGGGTCAGGTGAAGCTGCGACGCAAGTTCGTCGGCCCAGAGTGGCTCGACGGACTTGCGGAGAGCTTCAACGTGCAAAACGTTGATCTAGAGCATTCTGCTCATCTGTTCTTGCTGCATATTCCCCGCAAAACCGTTTCGCGCTATTTCTTCGTGACCGTATATCGAGAAAGCTCTGACTTTCACGAGAAGAAAAATCGCATTCAAACGTAGGTCATTTCCTAAGTTTTCACTGATCCGAAAAACATCAACCTGCGCTGAAATGGCCGGTTCACGGCACTTATGCCTGCCGAAATGTCGCATTCGAACCGGCTGGGACGTGGGTTTCAGTCAAAAGATCTCATGCCGATTCGGCATAGGGTAGGCGTTTACGGCATTAGACGGCGCTTCCCCGCATCGGAATAGTTGCGCCTTTTTCGCTGCCAGAGAGCTGTAAATGCTCGCTCGCAGGGACCTTATACGGGGGTTGGTGCAAGACGGCTTCGCCATTGAGCGTTGCAGTTCATGCATCGACCTGAGTCAAACGCAAGTAAGGGTAAAGATATGAAGAAGGCAAAGCTTAGCCTCGCCTGGCAGATCCTCATCGGTCTGGTTCTGGGGATAGCAATAGGTGCACTGCTCAACCACTTCAGCGCTGAAAAGGCCTGGTGGATCAGCAACGTCCTGCAACCGGCAGGCGATATCTTTATCCGTCTGATCAAGATGATCGTGATCCCGATCGTGATTTCCTCGCTGGTCGTCGGCATCGCTGGCGTTGGGGACGCGAAAAAACTCGGGCGTATCGGTCTGAAGACCATCATTTACTTCGAGATCGTCACCACCATCGCCATTCTGGTCGGTCTGGTGCTGGCCAACGTGGTCCATCCGGGCAGCGGCATCGACATGAGCACCCTGGGTACCGTGGATATTTCCAAGTACCAGGCCACTGCCGCCGAGGTTCAGCATGAACACGCGTTCATCGAAACCATCCTCAACCTGATCCCGTCGAACATCTTTGCGGCCATGATGCGCGGCGAGATGCTGCCGATTATCTTCTTCTCCGTGTTGTTCGGTCTCGGTCTGTCGAGCCTGCAATCGGATCTGCGCGAACCGCTGGTGAAGATGTTCCAGGGCGTGTCGGAAAGCATGTTCAAAGTCACCCACATGATCATGAACTACGCCCCGATCGGCGTGTTCGCACTGATCGCGGTGACCGTGGCCAACTTCGGCTTCGCCTCCCTGCTGCCGCTGGCCAAGCTGGTCGTCCTGGTTTACTTCGCCGTTGCCTTCTTCGCCTTCGTGGTGCTGGGCCTGATCGCTCGCCTGTTCGGCTTCTCGGTGATCAAGCTGATGCGTATCTTCAAGGATGAGCTGGTCCTGGCCTACTCCACCGCCAGTTCCGAAACCGTGCTGCCGCGCGTGATCGAGAAGATGGAAGCCTACGGTGCGCCGAAAGCCATTTGCAGCTTCGTGGTGCCGACCGGCTACTCGTTCAACCTCGACGGCTCGACCCTGTACCAGAGCATCGCGGCGATCTTCATTGCCCAGCTGTACGGCATCGACCTGTCGATCAGCCAGCAACTGCTGCTGGTGCTGACCCTGATGGTCACCTCCAAAGGCATCGCCGGCGTACCAGGTGTGTCCTTTGTGGTGCTGCTGGCCACCCTGGGCAGCGTCGGTATTCCGCTGGAAGGCTTGGCATTCATCGCCGGTGTCGACCGCATCATGGATATGGCCCGTACCGCGCTGAACGTGATCGGCAACGCCTTGGCCGTGCTGGTCATCTCGCGCTGGGAAGGCATGTACGACGACGCCAAGGGCCAGCGCTACTGGAACTCCCTGCCGCACTGGCGCAGCAAGGAAAAGCTGCCGGTTGGTGAAACCTCCAGCAACTAATACCCGCTCCCACAAGAGCCCCAAACAAACCCCGGAGAAATCCGGGGTTTGTCGTTTCTGCCTACCCCGCTATCATTCGCCGCATCTTCCGGGGGATTTGACTGATGCTTAATGGCCTGTGGCTTGGCTTCTTCATCGTGGCAGCCGTATCGGCGCTGGCGCAGTGGCTGATCGGTGGTAACGCCGGGATCTTTGCGGCGATGGTGGAAAGTATTTTCGCCATGGCCAAACTGTCAGTCGAGGTCATGGTCCTGTTGTTCGGCACCCTCACCCTCTGGCTGGGCTTTCTGCGGATCGCCGAGAAGGCCGGGATCGTCGAGTGGCTGGCCAAGGCGCTGGGGCCATTGTTCCTGCGTCTGATGCCGGAAGTGCCGGCCGGCCATCCCGCCATCGGCCTGATCACCCTGAACTTCGCCGCCAACGGCCTGGGCCTGGACAACGCCGCCACACCGATCGGCCTCAAAGCCATGAAGGCGCTGCAAGAGCTCAACCCCAGTGCAACGATCGCCAGCAACGCGCAGATCCTCTTCCTGGTGCTCAACGCCTCCTCCCTGACCCTGCTGCCCGTGACGATCTTCATGTACCGCGCCCAGCAAGGCGCGCCCGATCCGACGCTGGTGTTCCTGCCGATCCTGCTCGCCACCAGTTGCTCAACCATCGTCGGCTTCCTGACCGTAGCGTTCATGCAACGCCTGCGCATCTGGGACCCGGTGGTGCTGGCGTACCTGATTCCCGGCGCCCTCGCCCTTGGCGGCTTCATGGCACTGCTGGCGACGCTCTCGGCGACCGCGCTGGCGAGCCTGTCATCGGTCCTCGGCAACGTGACGCTGTTCGGCTTGATCATGCTGTTTATGATCATCGGCGCATTACGCAAGGTGAAGGTCTACGAGGCATTCGTCGAAGGCGCCAAAGAAGGCTTCGACGTCGCCAAGAACCTGCTGCCGTATCTGGTGGCGATGCTCTGCGCCGTGGGTGTGCTGCGAGCATCCGGAGCGCTGGATTTCGGTCTGGACGGGATTCGTCACCTGGTGGAATGGGCCGGTTGGGACACGCGCTTTGTCGATGCCTTGCCGACCGCATTGGTCAAACCCTTTTCCGGCAGTGCCGCCCGGGCAATGCTGATCGAAACCATGAAGACCGAGGGGGTGGACAGCTTCCCGGCTCTGGTGGCGGCAACGATCCAGGGCAGTACCGAAACGACCTTCTATGTCTTGGCGGTGTATTTCGGCGCGGTGGGCATCCAGCGTGCACGGCATGCGGTGGGCTGTGCGCTGCTGGCGGAGCTTGGCGGGGTGCTGGGGGCCATCGGGGTTTGCTACTGGTTCTTCGGCTAAACGAAAACCCTGTGGGAGCGGGCAAGCCCGCTCCTTTCAGCGGTGGCTTCAGGGCCTCAGCGGCGGCACGACTTTCTGACCCTGCTCCACCGTCCAGGCCACCACCTGCGCCGTCAACTGGTCGCTGGCCTGGCCGAACCCGGCGACCACCGCCGGCACCTTCACATCGCTCAACGGCTGGCGCACTTCAAAGCGCCGACTGGCGAGGATGCGCTGGTCATACCCACGCACCAGCAATGCATCCAGCCGCACGACCACGCTCGCCGTCGTGCCCTGGTATTCGGTCTGGAACGCCTGCAGGTTGCCGCCCAGCTCCAGGTCCGCCTGCAGATTGCTGTCATCGGTGCTGAGCAACGGCACCCGACCGTCACGCTGGAAACCATCGAGCAGACGATTGCGCAGCAGCACCGGCGCCGGGTCGCTCCAGCGGGAAGCCTTGTAGCTGCTGATCAGGTCACCCTGAGGGATCACGGCGATCTTCGGGTTGTTCAAGGCTTCGCTGGTCTGCGGCTTGGCCAGTCGCAACGACCAGTGCAGCGCCGTGCTGTGATTGGCCGGTGCGCCGCTCTGGGCCGAGGGCAACCGGTAGACATCGGATGGCTCGGACTTGGGCAGAATCGAGCAGGCACTGGTCAGCGCAAAACCGACAGCCAAGGCTAACGGGATCAGCTTCATGGCGTGAACTCCTTGTTCTTGTCACTGCCCAGCAGGTAACCGCTGGGATTGGCCTCAAGCCGCTGGGAAATGGTGCGCAGCGAGCTCAAGGTATCGCGCAACTCACGCACTGCCGGCGCCAGGCCATTGAGGCCCTGCATGCCGTTGTTGAGGGAATCCTGATTAGTGGTGAGCAATGAGTTGAGGGTCGCGCTGCTCTGTTCCAGGGACTTCATGGCTTGCTCGGCACTGCCAAACATCTGCTTGCCCTGATCGTTGAGCAGGCCGTTGGCGTTGCGCATCAGCCCTGCGGTTTGTTCGAGTGTGGCCGAGGCCTGTTTACCGATCGACGCCAGTTGCTGCATGGCCTGACCAATGTCGCCGCGCTGGTCGGCGATGGTGCTGGTGGTTTGCTCCAGATGCTCAAGGGTTTTGCTGATGCGCTCGACGTTTTCCGAAGAAAACATCTGATTGGCGTTCTGCATCAACACGTTCACACCGGTCATCAGATCGTTACTGTCGCTCATCAA
The DNA here is from genome assembly GCF_024749225.1 of Pseudomonas sp. B21-019. Classification (NCBI taxonomy): domain Bacteria; kingdom Pseudomonadati; phylum Pseudomonadota; class Gammaproteobacteria; order Pseudomonadales; family Pseudomonadaceae; genus Pseudomonas; species Pseudomonas sp. B21-019. The sequence continues at coordinate 44,589 of NZ_CP087193.1, read as the reverse complement.
ACGGGCGATAGGCGAGGGTGATGCCACGATGGTCGGCAAATTGCCGCCCTTGCCCTTGAGCGTCGGACTTTGCGGTGTACCACCGCTGAGCTGAATGATCGAGGTGCCAGTGATCCCGGTCAGCGCCAGTTTGGCCTGGGTGTCTTCCTTGATCGGGGTATCGCCACCCAGGCGGATCCGCGCCAACACCCGGCGCGGATCATTCGGGTCCAGGCGCAGCGTCACTACGTCGCCGACCTTGATCCCGCTGTACTGCACGGCGCTGCCCTTGGACAAACCGCTGACCGCCTCGTTGAAGACGATTTCGTAATCCTTGAATTCGGTGTCGACGCTGGACTTGGCCAGCCACAGACCGAAGAGCAGGGCGCCTGCCACCACTATGACGGTGAACAGGCCGATCAATACGTGATGGGCTCGGGTTTCCATGTCAGACCTCGTTGAGCTGGTTAGCGGCCGTCAGCGCCGCGCGGCCGCGAGGGCCATGGAAGTATTCGTGAATCCACGCGTCGTCGGTTTCCGAAACCTTGTCGATGGCATCCGCCACCAGTACTTTCTTTTGCGCCAGCACCGCCACCCGGTCGGTGATGGTGTAGAGCGTGTCGAGGTCGTGGGTGACCAGAAACACACTCAAACCCAACGCGTCGCGCAGGGTCAGGATTAACTGATCGAACGCCGCCGCGCCAATCGGGTCGAGACCAGCGGTGGGCTCGTCGAGAAACAGAATGTCCGGGTCCAGTGCCAGCGCCCGGGCCAGGGCGGCGCGCTTGATCATGCCGCCAGACAGTGAAGCAGGGTACTTGTCGGCCGCCGACAACGGCAATCCGGCCAATGCCAGTTTCACCGCCGCCAGGTGCTCGGCATCGGTACGGCTCAGGCCGGCGTGTTCGATCAGGGGCAGGGCGACGTTCTCGGTCACCGTCAGCGAAGAGAACAGGGCGCCTTTCTGGAACAACACGCCGAAGCGCCGCTCGACCAGCGAACGCTCGTGCTCCGACAGGCTCGGCAAGTTCTTGCCGAAGACCTTCACCAGCCCTTCGCTGGGCTGGCGCAAGCCGACGATGCTGCGCAACAGCACCGACTTGCCGCTGCCGGAACCGCCGACCACCGCAAGAATTTCGCCTTTGTACAAATCCAGGTCGAGGTTCTCGTGCACGCTCTGGCGGCCGAAGCGATTGCACAGCCCACGGACTTCGATCACCGCCTCGGAAGGCGCTCGGGGTAGACGACTCACCAGCCCATCTCCATGAAAAACAATGCGGCCACGGCATCGAGGACGATCACCACGAAAATCGACTGCACCACACTCGACGTGGTGTGCGCGCCGACGGACTCGGCGCTGCCGCTGACCTTGAAGCCTTCAAGACAGCCGATGGCGGCGATCAGGAACGCAAAAATCGGCGCTTTGACGATCCCCACCAGGAAGTGCTGAACGCCGATGTCCGATTGCAGCAGCGACAGGAACATCGCCGGCGATATATCCAGCGACAGCGCACACACCACGCCACCGCCGACAATCCCCGACAACATCGCCAGGAAGGTCAGCATCGGCAGCGCCACCAGCAACGCCAATACCCGCGGCACCACCAGCAACTCCATCGGGTCGAGGCCGAGGGTGCGGATCGCGTCGATTTCTTCGTTGGCCTTCATCGAGCCGATCTGCGCGGTAAACGCGCTGGCGGTGCGGCCGGCCATCAGGATCGCAGTCAGCAACACGCCGAATTCCCGCAGAAAAGAGAACGCCACCAGGTCCACGGTAAAAATGCTCGCACCGAAACTCGCCAGCACGGTCGCGCCGAGAAACGCTACCACAGCGCCCACCATAAAGGTCAGCAGGGCGACGATGGGGGCGGCGTCGAGGCCGGTCTGCTCAATGTGCGCGACCATCGGCGTGAGGCGCCAGCGCTTGGGACAAAACAGCCCGCGCGCGATGGTTTGCAGGATCAGGCCGACAAAACCCAGCACCTGCAGGGTGTCCTGCCAGATTGCATCGACCGCGCGGCCGATACGGGTCAGCAGTTGAATGCCGACGCTGATTTCCGGCTCTTTGATCGGCACGCAGAAATCCGTCAGCGAACAATACACCGTCTGCAGCAAGGCGCGATCGGCGGAGGAAAGGGTGCAATCAGGGTGTTCGGCGGACTTGCCCAGACGCTCGGAACCCAGCAACTCCACCAACAGCGATGCACCCGCCGTATCCAGGGCACCGAGGCCGTTGAGGTCGATGGGGGTGTTATTGTCGTATTGGCCACGGAGCTTTTCGCTCAGGTGGCTGAGATCGGCGTAATGAGCGAGCGTCCAGTCACCCGTGACCCGCAGCAGGGCAGGGATGTGCGAGGTATCCAGTCGGACACTGCCAGGCGTTGTGCTGCTGGTCATAAGCTCCTGCTTGTTCGGCAATTGCGCAGACCAGATTAATAGCACGAACCGCGTTACTTATCTTTGATGGGTGTGCTGTCCATGACCTTGAAGCGCAGCACGCCGATCAACTGGCCGTCTTCGGTGAGCACCCGAACCTGCCATTTACCCGCGGGATTGCCGGGGAAATTCTGCTTGTGGGTCCAGGCGCGGTAGCCTTCCTTGCGCCCGCCGTGGATATCCAGAGGGATGCGGTCGACCTCTTTGCCGTTGAACATCCAGACGTGATAAATCCGCTCGTCCAGCCCCCGTGGGGCATTGATCGCGGTGTAGGCGTACAAACCGTCGCCACGAATCTGCTCGGCGTTGACTTCTTCCAGGCTCTTGCCGGGGGTGCGGTCCTGCATTTGGGTGCTGATCGCCACATCGGTCATCCACAGGGTGGCCGGCGGAACCCAGGAACGCAGCACCCAGCCGACAGCGCCGATACCGACGGTGATGCTGAGGATCGCCAACGCATTGCGCACGGTCCGAATCGGGAAGATCGATGCCAGACTCGGGAACGACAGCACCATGGCGATGCCCAGCGCCAGTTTGAAGCTCTGGGAGGTGGTCAGGTGCAGGATGACGGGCAGGGCGGTCAACAGGGCGGCGAACAGGGTCAGGGTATGCAGCGCCAGGAACGCCCAGCGGCGCGGCGCCAGCCATTTGTAGTAGAGCGGGTCGATGATCGAAATCAGCGCCGCCATGCCCAACAACCCCGTGAAGAACAGCTGGCCGCTGTTCCAGGTGGTGGTGATGAAAAAGAACGGCAGGACGAAGAACAGGCTTTCCTGATGGATCATCTGCGTCGCGTAACGCAGCAGGGGCTGGGGTATTTCGCGCTTGAAGACCTTGGCGAACAACTCGGTGAGGCTGTTTTCCAGCATCAGCCAGACCCAGCTGACCAGCATGATGGTGGTGATCCAGGTCGCCAGGCTTTGTTGGCGATCCACCAATATGAAGCTGCCGACCCCGGAAATGAAACCGCCGAGCGCGATGACCCCGGGATAGCGCTTCATCAATTCCAGGATGCGCTGTATGTACAGGGTCAGAGTCGGCATTCGGCGGTTCGCAATAGTCGTGGGAAAAATCCCCGACAGGGTACCGTCCGAGGGGTCCTGTGGCGAGGGCTCCGGTCACGTTGTCCAAACCCAAAACCCTGTGGCGAGGGAGCTTGCTCCCGCTGGGTCGCGAAGCGGCCCTAAAACCACCCACCGCATAATTTCAGGTAGATCTCCGATACCGGATTACGGCTGCTGCGCAGCCGAGCGGGAGCAAGCTCCCTCGCCACAGGGAAATAACTACTTTCTGCGGTGAACACGCCAACCCATTGCCCCAAGCACCATCAATCCAAATCCCCCGGCAATCGCCCACATCAACTGGTCATAACTCACCAACGGCTTCTCGATCCGCAAATACCCCGGTTGTAGCAGCAACTCACGCATCGCCTGGTTCGCCTCGGCCAGCGTCACTTCTTGCAGTGCCTTGGCCGGGTTGGTGAAATGGCCGTCCTCGTAGTCCCCAAGGGCGCTCCAGTAGTAATCCGCCAGAGCGCTGTTGCCTTGCACGGCCCAGCTCTGGCGGGCGATGGCGGCCTGCTTGAGGCGGGCGAAGGTGGTGGCGTCGAGACCGTTCTTGAGCAGATCGGCCTTGAGCTCATCCAGCACCTGTTCAGCTGCCGGCACATCGCCGCGTTCAAGGTCGGCGTTCAGGCTCATGAAGCCCACTCCGCCAAACACCTCACGCTCGGCCGAGGGCCCATAGGACAACCCATGGGCCAGGCGCAGTTGACGATAGAGCGCCCAGTCCAGGTAGTCCTTGAGCAGATCGAACGTTTCGTCGGGCTGGTCTTCCTGCACCGGTTCCGGCACCAGCCAGTGCAACTTGGCGCCGCCACCGACAAAACCGTGGCTCAGAGTGCGCTCGTGGGCCGCGCGGGCCTGGATTGTCGGCAAGGGCAGGTGATCGGCAGGCTCGACGGCTACGAGCGCGCCATAGGCCCGCTCCAGATAGGCCGGCAGCAGGCGGTCGAGCTCGCCGACCACGATCAGGGTCATGTTATTGGGCGCGTACCAGTCTTTGCGCACCTTCTCCAGTTGCTCGCGGGTCAGGTGATCGACCTGCGCACGCTCAGGGCATTTGAGGCCCAGCTCCACTGCTAACTGATTGCTGGCGGTGTGGCCCAGGTCCTGGCGATCCATCCAGCGTTGCAGGTGCGAATAATGGCCACCGTCTTCGCGCTCGACCACCTGCTTGGCGACCTTGATAGCGTTGTCGTCGATACGGGTCTGGGTCAGCAGCGCCAACAACAGATCGAGGGCCTTACGCTGGTTTTTCGCCGGTACTTCGATGACGAACGTGGTGTCGGCGTTGCTGGTGTAAGCGTTCCACTCACCACCCAGGGCCTGCATGCGCTCTTCCAGACCGCCTTCGCCGGTGGCGTCGATACCGCTGAACAGCAAGTGTTCGAGCAGATGCGGCAACTCCTTATCGGCGCAGCTGAAATCATCCAGACCCACGCCGACCACCAGCCGAATCGCCACATGCCCGCGCTCGGTGCCCGGTTTGAGGACCAATTGCAGACCGTTGGGCAGCGTATAGCCCTCGACCTGAAAGCGATCCAGGGCAAATGAAGGCAGGGCGCCGAGCAACAGACAAGCGAATAGCAGACAACGCATAACGAGTTTCCGTACGACCAGCGTAAGTACAACAGACTTCAGGCAACTGTGGACGTTCAGGGTGAATGAGTGATGTCAGCCAAATCGTCGACCGCCAGAGCACCGGTGTCCGAAGTGCCCAACACCGCATAGGCACTGCTGCAAAACAGCGAATTGAGGCGCCGCATGTCAGCGATCAGCTCCAGATGCAGCGAACTGGTCTCGATGCTTTGCACAATCTTACGGTGCAAACGACTGACATGAGCGTGGGCCAGGCGGCGTTCCTGTGCGCGAAAGCGACGTTTCTCACGCAGTAACTGGCGAGCACTTTCCGGATCGGAACTGAGGAACACCGACAACCCCAGGCGCAGGTTGGCAATCAGTTGGCTGTGCAGACCCGCCAACTCCTCCAGACCGACCTCGGAAAACGACCGGCGCTGCGAGGTTTTCTGCTGCTGAACCTTGCGCAGCATGCGTTCGATCACGTCGCTGGCCAGTTTCAGGTTAATCGCCAGCTCGATGATTTCCGCCCAACGCTTGCTGTCCTGCTCGCTGAGGTCTTCCCGAGGCATTTGCGCCAGATAGAGTTTGATGGCGCTATAGAGCGCTTCGACATCATCGGTCAGACGCCGGATTTCCTGGGTAACGGCGGTCTGTTTGCCGCGTAGTACGGCGAGCATGGCTTCGAGCATGCTGTCGACCAGATCACCGATGCGCAGGGTTTCCCGGGCGGCATTGGCCAGCGCCAGGCTAGGGGTCACCAAAGCCGTCGGGTCAAGGTGCCGCGGCTTGGCCGTGCCGTTGATGTCCGGCCGCTCCGGCAGCAGCCACGCACAGAGCCTGGCCATCAGCCCGACGCTGGGCAACAGGATCAGGCAACGCGTGGTGTTGTAGAGCAGGTGGAAGCCGATGACCATTTCCTGAGCGCTGAAATCGAAGCTGTCGATCCAGTGCACCAGTGGGTCAAGCACCGGAATAATCAGCAGCAGACCAATCAGTTTGTACAACAGGCTGCCCAGCGCCACCTGACGGCCGGCGGCGTTCTGCATGCTGGTGCTGAGGAAAGCGAGAATGCCGCTGCCGATGTTGGCGCCAATCACCAGGCCGATCGCCACTGGCAGACTGATCACATTGGCACCGGCGAGGGTCGCAGTCAGCAGGACCGCGGCCAGGCTGGAGTATGAAATCATCGCGAACAGCGCACCAACCAACGCATCGAGCAGGATGTCACCGGTCAGTGAGGCGAAAATGACCTTCACCCCCTGAGCATGCGTGATCGGCGCGGCGGCCTCGACGATCAGTTGCAGCGCCAGAATGATCAGCCCCAGACCGATACTGACCCGGCCCATCTGCCCAACCCGGGTCTGCTTGCGCGACAGAAAGAAAATCACCCCGAGGAAGATCAGCAGCGGCGACAGCCACGACAAGTCGAGGGTCAGTACCCGCGCCATCAGCGCGGTACCGACGTCGGCGCCGAGCATGGTCGCCAGAGCCGGGGTCAGCGCCATCAGGCCCTGACCGACAAACGAAGTGACGAGCATGGCGGTGGCGTTGCTGCTCTGGACCATGGCGGTCACCATGATCCCGGCGATAAACGCCAGCCAGCGCCTGGCCATGTTCTGCCCGATCACATGGCGCAAGTTGGAGCCATAAACCCGCAGGATGCCGGTTCGGACGATGTGCGTGCCCCAGATCAGCAAGGCCACGGCCGATAACAAATTGAGCAGGGTGAGCATACAGGCCCCCTGTGGTGGTAGCGCCCCAGCGGGGCAAGTTAACGGTGCCGCGCGTTTTTCTACGTTCTGTACTTAAGCTGTAGTTGGCTAACGGTCTGGACGCCAGCATCGCATAGCTAAAGAAGCGATTGAAACAAAACTGTCATGAAAACAGTTTGATGCAGACATGACAAAGGGGCCCGAAGGCCCCTTTGATCATTGTGGCGAGGGGGCTTGCCCCCGTTCGGCTGCGAAGCAGTCGTAAGACCATTGCATGCGGTGTGCCTGGCACATCACGGTTGCAAGTTTTGGAGGGCCGCTACGCGCCCCAACGGGGGCAAGCCCCCTCGCCACAGAAGCTCCACTGCCAAATTACTGGCCCGGAACATCCTTGCGCAGTTTCACTGGCTCTTGCTGCTGTTTCTTTTTCATCATCGCGGTGCGCATCTTGATGTTGATCGCTTCCACTGCCAGCGAGAACGCCATGGCGAAGTAGACGTAGCCTTTCGGCACATGCACATCGAAGGATTCTGCAATCAGCACGGTACCGACGATCAACAGGAAAGACAGCGCCAGCATTTTCAGCGACGGGTGCCTGTCGATGAACTCGCTGATGGTGCCGGAAGCCCACATCATCACCAGCACTGCGACGATGATTGCCGCGACCATGACCGGTACGTGGGACACCATGCCAACGGCAGTGATGACGGAGTCCAGCGAGAACACGATGTCGATGATCGCGATCTGGATAATGGTGTAGAGGAAGTTACCGCCCTTGCCACTTGGCTCGTCGCTGGTTTCATCCTCGCCTTCCAGCGCGTGATACATCTCTTGCGAGCTTTTCCACAGCAGGAACAGACCACCGAAGAACAGGATCAGGTCACGCCCGGAAATACCCTGGCCGAACACTTCGAACAGGTCCGCGGTGAGACGCATGACCCAGGTGATCGAAAGCAGCAACAGAATCCGCGTGACCATGGCCAGCGCCAGGCCGAAGATCCGGGTGCGCGCCTGCATGTGCTTGGGCATGCGGCTGACCAGGATCGAGATCATGATGATGTTGTCGATACCCAGGACGATCTCCAGGGCAGTCAGAGTGAAGAAGGCAACCCAGATTTCAGGGTTGGTCAGCCATTCCATGTGTATTCCTTTGTGGATGTGTTAAACCACGAAGGGCCCAGGCTTCAAACAGCAAAGCCTGGACCCGTCATGGTGAGTCTTGGGCTTATAGCGTGCTGAACAGCGGAAAGATCCCCATCAGCAAGGCTGCCGCCAGTATGCACAGGCAAACCAGCACTGCCCACTTCAGGGTGAACCGCTGATGGTCACCGAATTCGATACCGGCCAGGGCCACCAACAGATAGGTCGATGGTACCAGCGGGCTCAGCAAGTGGACGGGCTGACCGACGATCGAGGCACGTGCCATTTCTACCGCGGTTATACCGTAATGACTGGCGGCTTCGGCAAGTACCGGTAACACGCCGTAATAAAATGCGTCGTTCGACATGAAGAACGTGAACGGCATGCTCACCAGCGCGGTGATCACAGCCAGGTACGGGCCGAGGAAATCCGGGATGACCGCCAGCAGGCTCTTGGACATGGCGTCGACCATGCCGGTGCCCGTCAGGATACCGGTGAAGATACCCGCGGCAAAGATCAACCCGACCACCGCCAACACGCTACCGGCGTGGGCCGCAACGCGGTCCTTCTGCTGTTGCAGGCAAGGATAGTTGACGATCATCGCGATACTGAACGCCACCATGAATAGCACCGGCAGCGGCAACAGGCCGGCGATCAAGGTGCCCATCAGTGCCAGGGTCAGCGCGCCGTTGAACCAGATCAACTTTGGACGACGGGCGTCCGGGAACTGCGAAACGCTGATTTCGCTATGGTCGATTTCATCACCGACCAAATGCAATTCACCCAGACGCGCACGCTCGCGTTTACCGTAGAAGTAGGCAATCGCCAGAATCGCCACCACACCGGCCAGCATTGCCGGAATCATCGGCACGAAGATCGCGGACGGGTCCACATGCAGCGCACTGGCCGCACGAGCGGTCGGACCGCCCCAAGGGGTCATGTTCATCACGCCACCGGCGAGGATGATCAGACCGGCCATGATCCGCGGGCTCATGCCGATGCGGCTGTAGAGCGGCAGCATGGCGGCCACGCAGATCATGTAAGTGGTGGCGCCATCACCGTCCATGGACACGATCAGCGCCAGCACGGCGGTACCGACCGACACTTTCAACGGGTCGCCCTTGACCAGTTTGAGGATCTTGCGCACGGCCGGGTCAAACAGGCCGGAGTCGATCATCAGGGCGAAATAGAGGATGGCGAACATCAGCATCACGCCGGTCGGCGCGAGCTTGGTGATGCCTTCGAGCATCATCGGGCCGATCTTCGGCGAGAAACCGCCGAACAGGGCGAAGATGATCGGGATGATAATCAGGGCGATCAGCGCGGACAGGCGCTTGGTCATGATCAGGAACATGAACGTGATGACCATGGCAAAGCCAAGGAAAGTCAGCATAGGAATACTCCAGGCGTAGCGCGGCTAGGGAATGGGCGAACCGATGAGGTCAGCGCAGAACGGAAAGCACGGAACGTACGGGCGGAGGTGCAGCGAAGAGGCGGATAGGAGCGGACATCAGAATCACCATTGTTGTTGTTAAATGGGCCGGGCGGGCAATGAAACACTCGCGTTGGCCAACCGGTCTGTTGCCGGCAGTGAGGCGATCCTAATCGGGGAAGCTTTCAGCCAGCTTTCGCGGATGAAAGCATTGACCGAATGTATGACCGGTCGTCGGCCGGGTTGAAAGTCAGCAAACACGGGCTCAGGAGGGAAAAACATGGGCGAACTTCACACTGGAGGCTGCCACTGCGGACAAATCCGCTATCAATTCGGCGGGCCGTTGCAGGATATCGCCCACTGCCACTGCTCGATTTGCCGGCGGGTCAGCGGCGGGATCGTGACCACCTGGATCACCGTGCCTGCCTCAGCATTTGCCTGGGTGGCGGGTACGCCGTCCCGGTATGACTCTTCATCCACTTGCACGCGGTATTTCTGCCCCAACTGCGGGGCGCAACTGGCGTTGGTGACAACGCTCAGCCCCGAAAGCATCGACGTGACCATCGCCACCCTCGACCACCCTGAGCAGGCGCCGGCCGAGCGGCATATCTGGACGGACAGTCGGTTGCCCTGGCTGCATCTGGACGAACATTTGCCTGGCGAGGCCGAAGAACAACTCTGATCAGAAAACAGACAGATCCAGTGGCCGGATTGCCCCCATCCAGATCGCGTGTTCAGTGTGGTCGAGCAGATCGTTGCCGGTCTCCGGGTGCAGGAACACCACCAACCCCTTGCGATTGAGCGCCAGCCACGGCAATACCTCGCCAAGGTATTGCGGCTCGAAGGCCAATTGGCAGCTCCAGTCCGGGTGCGGGCCGACCAGGCGTTCGTGCACGCGGCCCATCTTCAGCGGAAACAATTGCGCGGCCTGCTCGCACAAGGCCCGGGCCTGCGGGAGGGTGTTGGCGTCGAAATAGACATGGGCGTGGTAGCCCTTGATCTGTTGCATCTGAAACCCCTTTGAACCTGGTCGAACCCACACCGTTCCCCACAGGTCTTACGTTATATAGGCAGGACGTTCGGAGCACAGCCATGAAAAATGCCGAAACCCCGGTAGTGAAGGTAGTGCTTTATGGTGCCATGAGTAGCCTGGGCAGTGCGCTGATGGCTGAGATGCTGCGGCGCCAACATGAAGTGATCGCGATTCTCGATGACCTGACGGCGCTCGCACCACGCCCCGGATTGCGCACCAAGGCCGGCGACCTGTTCGATGCCCAGCGGGTCAAGCAGAGCGTGGCCGGCTGTTCGGCGGTGATCTGCCTGCTGGATGCACCGGGGTTGCCGATGAACAGTGAACATGTCGAGAAATCCATCGTGCCCGGCCCGGTCGAGCAGGTGCTGGCGGTGGATGCACTGATCGACGGCATGCAGGCCGCGGGTATCGCGCGGTTGTTTGTGGTGGGTGATTTCGAGGTGCTGGACGATCCGGAGATAGAAGACGAACTGCAACGCCACGCCGCTGAAGAAATCCGCGAGGCGCTGCAAAGCAGTCCATTGCACTGGACCCTGGTGAATGCCCCACGCGGCGTACCGGGACTGTCCATCGAGCATTTCAGTCACGTCAGCACGAGCCTGGAACCCGGCCTGGCCGAACCGCTGGAACGGCTGAACCGAGTTGCCGTCGGGATTGCCGATGAGTTATGGCTGAATTTGCATGTCGGTCAGCATGTGAATTTTGTCGCGACTTCGGAACCGTAAAGCCCTCATACCGCAATCGATGGCAAAGGAAGGCCATTGAGCGATTGCGCACTGCTGGCCTGTTCCGCCATCAACCAGTCCACAAACGTTTGAATCAACGCCCCGCGCCGTTTGCGCTGGGGCAGGACCACGTAATAACCCAGCCTGGAAATCACTGTCTCGGCAATCGGTCGACACAACAGACCTTGCGCCAGCAAGTTATCCACAAGGTGCCGCCAACCGATCGCAACGCCCTGGCCGCCAATCGCCGCTTGAATCAGCAAGGTGTAATTGTCGAAGCGCAGTTGCCCCGGCGCTGGCGCCGACGTGATCCCCAGTTCGCGAAACACGCCGCTCCAGTCGAACCAGTTGCTGCTGTGTTCGCCACGCAGATGCAAAAGCGGAAACTCCAGCAATGACTGAGCCGGCAAGGGCAGGGGACGATCCTTCAAGAGCAGCGGGCTGCACACCGGAAACACTTCTTCACTGAACAACCAATGGCTCTCGCCTTGCTTGAACCGGCCATCGCCGAACAGCACCGCCACATCGATATCAGTGCGCAGCATGTTGTGGCTGCGTTCGCTGGTGACCAGGCTGACGTCCACTTGAGGATTGGCGGTATGGAAGCGGTGCAGACGCGGCATCAGCCAGTACGCGGCGAAGGCGAAGTCGGTGGCCACCTGCAACACTTCGTGTTGCTGCTGTGCACTGATCGCGCTCAATCCGGCGTCGATATTCTGTAAACCTAGCTGAACTTGCTCAAACAGAATCGCGCCAGCCTCGGTCAGTTCGATACCGCGATAAATGCGGTCGAACAATCGTGTAGCAAGCTGCTCTTCCAATCGCTTGATCTGCTGACTGATGGCCGGTTGCGTGGTGCCGAGCTCCACTGCAGCGGCAGTGAAACTGCGCTGGCGGGCCGCAGCTTCAAAGGCACGCAGCAGGTCCAGAGACAAATCACCGAGGGCGTCATACATAAGCTGTGCTTATCCTAGTCATTGCCTGGCATGGGCTTTACCACAAATTTTAGGGGTTGCATGCTCGATCACAGCACTCTCGCATAAATATCCACTATGGAATGCCGCGATCACATGAAGCGCAAAAATATTCTTTTCATCATGGCCGATCAAATGGCCGCGCCAATGTTGCCGTTCTACGGCCCTTCGCCCATCAAACTGCCGAATCTGAGCCGCCTCGCCGCCGAAGGTGTGGTGTTCGACGCCGCGTACTGCAACAGCCCGCTCTGCGCACCGTCACGTTTCACCCTGGTCAGCGGTCAGTTGCCGAGCAAGATCGGCGCTTACGACAACGCGGCCGATTTCCCCGCCGACGTTCCGACCTATGCCCACTACCTGCGGCGCCTCGGTTACCGCACCGCGCTGTCGGGCAAGATGCACTTCTGCGGTCCGGACCAGTTGCACGGCTATGAAGAACGCCTGACCAGCGACATCTACCCGGCCGACTACGGTTGGGCGGTGAACTGGGACGAGCCGGACGTGCGGCCGACCTGGTACCACAACATGTCGTCGGTGCTGCAAGCCGGGCCCTGCGTGCGCACCAATCAGCTGGATTTCGACGAAGAGGTGGTGTTCAAGGCCCAGCAATACCTGTTCGATCACATCCGCGAGGATGGCGATCAGCCGTTCTGCCTGACCGTGTCGATGACGCACCCACACGACCCGTACACGATTCCCAAGGCGTTCTGGGATCTGTACGACGACGCCGACATCCCTTTGCCGGAAACACCCGCACAGGATGAACTCGATCCTCACTCCCAGCGCCTGCTCAAAGTCTATGACCTGTGGGACAAGCCGCTGCCTGTGGATAAGATTCGCGACGCGCGCCGTGCCTACTTTGGTTCGTGCAGCTATATCGACAGCAACGTCGGCAAACTCCTGCAAACACTCGAGGAAACCGGGCTGATCGATGACACCATCATCGTGTTCTCCGGTGACCACGGCGACATGCTCGGCGAGCGTGGCCTCTGGTACAAAATGCACTGGTACGAAATGGCCGCCCGTGTACCGCTGCTGATCAGTGCGCCGGGGCAATTCGGCGCCGGCCGCGTCAGTGCTGCAGTATCCACCGCCGACCTGCTGCCGACCTTTGTGGAACTGGCCGGCGGCTCATTGGAACCAGGCCTGCCGCTGGATGGCCGCTCACTGGTTTCGCACCTGCAAGGGCAGGGCGGTCACGACGAGGTGTTCGGCGAATACATGGCCGAAGGCACCATCAGCCCGTTGATGATGATTCGTCGCGGCGCCTACAAATTCATCTACAGCGAAGACGACCCTTGCCTGCTCTTCGATGTGCATAACGACCCGAGTGAACAGGAAGAACTCAGCCATTCGCCGCAACATCATCAGCTGTTCGAGGATTTTCTCGCTGAAGCACGGGCCAAATGGAATATCCCGGCGATCCACCAACAGGTGCTCGCCAGTCAGCGACGCCGGCGTTTCGTCGCCGACGCCCTGACCATCGGCAAGCTGAAGAGCTGGGACCACCAGCCGCTGGTAGATGCCAGTCAGCAGTACATGCGCAACCACATCGACCTCGACGATCTGGAGCGTAAAGCCCGTTATCCACAACCCTGCCAAAACCAATAATGTTAAGGGGACGTCCATGCAAAAGTTATCCACAGTACTGACAGTCGGGCTTCTGGCTCTGGGCAGCACCTCGGCCTACGCCGAGCAAAGCTGCGAAACGGTGAAGATGGCCGACCCTGGCTGGAGCGACATCGCCGCCACCAACGCCATCACCGGGATTCTGCTGGACGGCATGGGCTACAAGGCCAAGGTCGACACGCTGGCGGTGCCGATCACCTTTGGAGGTCTGAAGGATGGCCAGGTGGACGTCTTCCTCGGCAACTGGATGCCGGCGCAGCAAGGCTTTTACGACAAGTTCGTGGCCAACGGCGATGTCACGCAGCTGGCGAAGAACCTCGACGGCACCGAGTTCACCCTGGCGGTCCCGGATTACGTCTGGGACGCAGGTGTGCATAACTTTAACGACTTGAACAAATTCTCTGACAAGTTCGACAAGAAGATCTATGGCATCGGCTCCGGCGCCCCGGCGAACATTTCGCTGCAAGAGATCATCAAGAAGAACGACTTCGACATGGGTCAATGGAAACTGATCGAATCCAGCGAGCAGGCGATGCTGGCCGAAGTGTCCCGCGCGGTGAAGAAACAGAAGTTCGTGACCTTCCTCGGCTGGACGCCACACCCGATGAACGTGCAGTTGAAAATGCATTATCTGAAGGGCGGCGAGAAGTACTTCGGTGACACCGGCAGCGTTTATACACTGACCCGCAAAGGTTATGCACAGGCCTGCCCGAACGTGGGCAAACTGCTCACCAACCTGAGTTTTACCCAGGAAATGGAGAACAGCATCATGGCCGAAGTGGTGAACAAAAAGGTCAGCAATGCCGACGCGGCCAAAGCGTGGATCAAGGCCAACCCGGTGGTGCTGGATAAATGGCTGGAGGGCGTGAAGACCGTGGACGGCAAGGATGCTCTGCCGGCGGTCAAAGCCAAGTTGTAAGGTTTCCCTGTGGCGAGGGAGCTTGCTCCCGCTGGAGGGCGTAGCACTCCCATTTCGGCAAACCCGGTTTATCAGCCTCACCGAGTTGTCCGGATTTGCGACTGCTGCGCAGCCGAGCGGGAGCAAGCTCCCTCGCCACAATGATCTGCCCACTACGAGCCAATGCTTTACCCTGACGATTTACCCCGTACCGAGAGGACCCATGGCCTTCCCCAGCCGCCATTCACTCTTTCCCTTCCTGACCTGGTTGCCCCGGCAAACCCGCGCCAGCGTCGGTCGTGACCTGATCGTCGGCCTGAGCGGTGCGATTCTCGCGTTGCCACAATCGATTGCCTACGCCCTGATCGCCGGCCTCCCACCGGAATATGGCCTGTACGCCGCCATCATCCCGGTGCTGATTGCCTGCCTCTGGGGTTCGTCGTGGCATTTGATCTGCGGCCCTACTGCGGCCATTTCCATCGTCCTGTACGCCAGTGTCAGTCCTCTGGCCGTCCCTGCGTCGCAGGACTACGTCACGCTGATCCTGCTTCTGACTTTCCTTGCGGGCATTTTCCAGTGGTTGCTGGGTTTGCTGCGGTTCGGCGCCCTGGTAAATTTCGTCTCTCACTCGGTGGTGCTGGGCTTCACCCTTGGCGCGGCGGTGGTGATTGCCATCGGGCAGCTGCCGAACCTGCTGGGGCTGGATGTGCCCAACCAGGCCACGGCGCTCAACAGTTTGATGATGCTGCTCAATCATCTCGGCGAAGTGGACAAACCCTCGCTGCTGCTGGGCCTGGCCACAGTCGCGGTTGGCATCGTGCTGAAACTGCTGGTACCGCGCTGGCCGACGCTGTTGATCGCTCTGGCCCTGAGCGGATTGCTGGTGTGGCTGTGGCCAGCGATGTTCGGTCATGTGAAGCTGGTCAGCGCGTTTGTCGGGCGGCTGCCGCCCTTCAGCCCGCTGCCGCTGGATCTGGACCTGATATTGCGCCTGCTGCCCAGTGCGGTGGCGGTCGGCATGCTCGGGCTGGTGACGAGCCTGTCGATTGCCCGCTCCCTGTCGGCCCGCTCGCAGCAGTTGCTCGATGCCAATCAGGAAGTTCGCGCCCAGGGTTTCTCGAACATGGTCGGGGCGTTTTTTTCCGGTTCGCTGTCCGCCGGTTCCTTCACTCGCTCGGGCCTGAGCTACGATGCCGGCGCCTGTTCACCGCTGGCCGGGGTTTTTTCGGCGCTGTGGGTGGCACTGTTCGCGATCTTCGGTGCGGCATTGATTGCGCACATCCCGATCCCGGCCATGGCTGGCAGCATCCTTTTGATCGCTTGGGGATTGGTGGATCATCGCGGCATTCGTGCCTTGTTGCGGGTCAGCCATGCCGAATTCCTGGTCATGGCGCTGACCTGTGTCGCCACCCTGTTGCTCGAGTTGCAGACGGCGATCTACGCCGGGGTGCTGGCGTCACTGTTCTTCTACCTCAAACGCACCTCACAGCCACGGGTGCAGCACTGGCGCAATGGTGACGAAGACATCCTGAGGGTCGGCGGCTCGATCTTTTTCGGCGCCAGCCATTACCTGCAAGTGCGCCTGCAACGGATGCAAGGCCCGCGAGTGGTGATCGAGGCGCAGCAGATCAACTTCATCGACTATTCAGGCGTGGAAATGCTGCACCAGGAAGCACGACGGCTGCTGCGTCAGGATCGCAGCCTGACTCTGCGGCAGGCAAGGCCGCAAGTGGTGGAGGAATTGAGAAAGCTGGAAGGCGCGGAGAAATGCCCGATCCGGTTTGAGGACTAAACGCCACTGTTATGACAAACAGATAACCTGTGGCGAGGGAGCTTGCTCCCGTTCGGGTGCGAAGCGCCCGCAGATTTTGGGGCTGCTTCGCAACCCAGCGGGAGCAAGCTCCCTCGCCACAAAGAACTACAGCGCCAGTTGCCGGCGAAGTTCGGCCAGCACCGGCGCCGTATCCGGGCGCACACCGCGCCACAGATAGAAAGCTTCCGCCGCCTGCTCGGCCAACATGCCCAAGCCATCCATCGACACGCCAGCCCCATGCTCACTGGCCCAAAGGCAGAACGAGGTTGGGTCCTTGCCGTACATCATGTCGTAGCAAACCGTCTTGCCCGGTTCGATCAAACTGCCGGCAATCGGCGGTACATCGCCTGACAGACTGGCGGACGTGGCGTTGATGATCAGGTCCACTGGCTCGCGCAGCCAATCGAAACCGCTGGCCGACACCGGCCCCAGATCGGCAAACAATTGCGCCAGCAATTCGGCTTTTTCCACGGTGCGGTTGGCAATGATCAACGACGCCGGTTGCTCCGCCAGCAGCGGCTCCAGCGCGCCGCGCACCGCGCCACCGCCCCCCAGCAGCAGGATGCGTTTGCCCGCGAGGCTGAATCCGGCGTTGACCGTCAGGTCCCGTACCAGCCCGGCGCCATCGGTGTTGTCGCCCAGCAGACTGCCATCGGCCAGTTTGCTCAGGGTATTCACCGCGCCGGCCCGCTGCGCCCGCTGGGTCAAGCTGTTCGCCAGGCGATAGGCGTCTTCCTTGAACGGCACTGTCACATTCGCCCCACGGCCTTCGCGGAAAAATTCCAGCGCACAGCCGGAAAAATCGTCGAGGGGCGCCAGCAAGGTGCTGTAGTCCAGTTTCTGCCCGGTCTGCTCGGCGAACAGACGGTGGATCAGCGGCGACTTGCTGTGGCCAATCGGGTTACCGAATACGACATAACGGTCCATCAGAATTCCTCGTTCAGGCCTTGGCCAACCAATCGCGGTCTTGCAGGAAGTATTCGGTCAGGCGTGCTTCTTCGCTGCCCGGCTCGGCCTTCCAGTCGTAGGCCCAGCGTACTTGCGGCGGCAGCGACATCAGAATCGACTCGGTACGCCCGCCCGATTGCAGGCCGAACAGCGTGCCGCGGTCATAGACCAGGTTGAATTCAACGTAACGACCACGGCGAAACTCTTGGAACTCACGCTGTTTGGCGGTGAATGCATCATTTTTGCGGCGTTGCACGATCGGCAGGTACGCGTCGATGAACGCATCGCCGATGGCGCGCATGAAGGCGAAGCTGGTGTCGAAATCCCACTCGTTCAAGTCATCGAAAAACAGGCCACCGATGCCCCGTGGCTCGTGACGATGCTTGATGTGGAAGTAACTGTCGCACCAGGCCTTATAGCGCGGGTAAACGTCCGGGCCGAACGGCGCGCAGGCCTGTTCGGCAACGCGGTGCCAATGCACGCAGTCTTCTTCATTGCCGTAATAAGGGGTCAGGTCGAAGCCGCCACCGAACCACCAGACCGGCTCTTCACCTTCTTTTTCAGCGATGAAAAAGCGCACATTGGCGTGGGACGTTGGCACATGCGGGTTATGCGGGTGAATCACCAAAGACACGCCCAGAGCTTCGAAGCCTCGACCGGCCAGTTCCGGCCGATGAGCGCTGGCAGACGGTGGGAGACCGCTGCCAAACACGTGGGAAAAGTTGACGCCGCCCTTTTCGATGACTGCGCCGTTCTCGATCACCCGGGTGCGACCGCCACCGCCGGCAGGCCGGGTCCAGGCGTCTTCAACGAAACGCGCGCCACCGTCTTCGGCTTCCAGGGCAGCGCAAATGCGGTCTTGCAGGTCGAGCAGGTAGGCTTTTACGGCCTCGGTGCGGGTAGTCATGGCATCACCTTGAATCGGGCAAAGCTACGCGGCGCTCCATCAGAGCGGGGGGCCGGCGCAAATGGGTCCGTAGCATAACATCGCAGACGAGCCTGCCGCAGTTGACGAAGATCAAGCTTGGGAGTTCGATAGGGCGCTTGGCGCTACAACTCTAGAAGCCAAGACCTAAGGAGAGAGCAGATGGCAAAGCGTATCCAGTTCCGCGCCCATGGCGGCCCCGAAGTGCTCGAGTACGTGGATTACCAACCCGCCGACCCCGGCCCGCAACAGGTCCGCGTGACCAACAAGGCCATCGGCCTGAACTTCATCGACACCTATTACCGCAGCGGCCTTTATGCACCGCCAGCCCTGCCATCGGGCCTGGGCGCTGAAGGCGCGGGCGTGGTCGACGCAGTCGGTAGTGAAGTCACCCGCTTCAAGGTGGGCGATCGCGTGGCTTACGGCAGTGGCCCGTTGGGCGCCTACAGCGACGTTCACGTATTACCGGAAGCCAATCTGGTGAAGCTGCCGGACGCCATCAGCTTCGAACAAGCCGCCGGCGTGATGCTCAAAGGCCTGACCGTGCAATACCTGCTGCGTCAGACATATGAGCTCAAGGGTGGCGAAACCATCCTGTTTCACGCCGCGGCCGGCGGCGTCGGATCGCTTGCCTGCCAATGGGCCAAGGCCTTGGGGGTGAAGCTGATCGGCACGGTCAGTTCAGCGGAAAAAGCCGCCCTGGCGAAAGCCCATGGTGCCTGGGCGACCATCGATTACAGCCATGAAAACGTCGCACAACGCGTGCTGGAATTGACTGACGGTAAAAAAGTCCCGGTGGTGTACGACGGTGTAGGCAAAGATACCTGGCTGACATCGCTCGACAGCGTTGCGCCGCGAGGGCTGGTGGTGAGCTTTGGTAACGCTTCAGGCGCAGTCGACGGGGTGAATCTGGGGATTCTCGCGGCCAAGGGTTCGCTGTACGTGACCCGGCCGACGCTGGCGACCTACGCCAACAATGCTGAAAACCTGCAACGCATGGCTGATGAGCTGTTCGAGATGATCATCAGCGGCAAGCTGAAGGTGGACATCAGCCAGCGGTATCCACTGGCTGATGCAGCGAAGGCGCAGACCGAGTTGTCGGCGCGGCGTACGACTGGTTCGACGATTCTGTTGCCCTGACACCAGACTGTGGCGAGGGGGCTTGTCGGAACGCCGCACCGCCCCGTTGGACTGCGCAGCAGTCCCCAACCAGATGATGCGGTCTGCCAGTTAGAACGAATCGCTCATTGGCGGGCGCTTCGCACCCGAACGGGGGCAAGCCCCCTCGCCACATTAATCCGGGCGCACCACATGCCCCGTCGCCAGATCGCGAATCACGCTCGGATTCTTGCGCCCGCCCAGATTGCCACCGAGCACATAATCAACCTGCCCCCGGAAATACTGCTCCACGCGAATCCGCGTGCGTGCCGCCGGTCGCCCTTGAGGGTTGGCCGAGGTCGACACCAGCGGGCCGACCACCGCACACAAGTCCCGCACCAGAGGGTGATCGCTGACCCGCAACGCCACCGTTTCATGCACACCGGTAATCCACTGGGGCAACAGATTCTGATGCGGCACCAGCCAGGTGTTGGGGCCCGGCCAGGTGCTGGCCATGCGGTCCATCCACAACTCCGGGAAGTCTTCGAACAGGAAGTCGAACTGACGAATATTGTCGGCCACCAGAATCAGGCCCTTATCCACAGATCGGCCCTTGATCATCAGCAGACGATCCACCGCCTCTTCGTTCCACGGGTCGCAACCCAGTCCCCAGACGGCTTCCGTTGGGTAGGCAATGACCGCCCCGGCGCGAATTTCTCGTGCGGCTTGTTGCACACGCCAACTGTTAACCATGAAAAAACTCTCCGGAATAAGGCTCTGCGCAGTTTACCGATCTTCCTTATAAAACCTAGTTTACCCGCGCAAACCATCGACCGCTCTCACAGACCGCCCGGCCATCCATCTCCAGCTCCGTCAACGCTGCCAGCACTTTCGACAAGGCCCAGCCGCTGGTGACCGCCAGGGCTTCGCTGGTATGAGGCGCCGCGTGGAGCAACATGAGCAGTGGATGAGTTACCGTCTTTTGCGGCGTTTCTGTGGATAACGGCAGCCGTTGCCAGCCGCGCAAGGCCTCAAGGATGTGTTCGATGGTTTCCACCAGCACCGCACCGTCGCGGATAAGTTGATGGCAACCCTTTGCGCCGGGGTGATGGATCGACCCTGGAATCGCATACACCTCACGCCCCTGTTCCGCCGCGAGCCTCGCGGTGATCAATGAACCGCTGGCGATACTCGCCTCGACCACCAGCACGCCGAGGGACAAACCGCTGATGATTCGATTGCGCCGTGGGAAATTACTGGGGAAAGGGCCGGCGTTCAGCGGGAACTCCGAAAGGACCGCGCTTCCCGAGGCGATCATGGCGTCCGCCAGTCGACGATTGCGCTGTGGATAAAAATTTTCCAGCCCCGTGCCAAGCACCCCGACCGTTTGCCCGCCAACGTCCAGAGCCGCCTGATGCGCGGCGGCATCAATGCCCAGGGCCAGACCGCTGGTGATGACAAAACCGGCGCCGGCCAGACTGCGGGAAAACGCGGTGGCGGTGTCCATGCCCGGTCGTGACGCGCGACGACTGCCAACCATCGCCAACTGCGGTTTTTCCAGAATGCCCGGATCGCCCGCGACGAATAACAGCGGCGGCGCATCACTGATTTGCGCCAGCAGCGCGGGGTAGTCAGGTTGGTCCCACATCAGTAAATGCTGGCCCGAACGCTCTAGCCAGGCCAATGCGTGGCTGGCGCCATCACGAATTTCACTGCAGCGCCGGGCCTCCGCGCAAGCGAGGGGCAGGCCCAACGCGCGCCAGGCGCTGGCCGGTGCGCTGATAGCTTTGGAGGCAGAACCGAAAGCCTCCAGCAACTTCTTGAAACGTGCCGGACCGAGCTCGGGCAAAAGGTGCAGGCGTAAACGGGCTTCCAGTTCCGCAGGGGAAACGGACGTACAGGCAGACAGCGACATGGATCATCCTTGATCGTTATAAGGTCCCGTCGAATCGGGAATAAGCTGTGGATAACTCTGTTGGTAACTTGTGAGCAGGCTTAAGGATTTCGCACCTTGTCCATCACCGCCAAGGAGCGCGATGCGTTGAGCACCAGCCCGTAGCTGAGCTTGTCGTAGGTGCGGAATACCATCAGCAGACCAGCCCGTTCGTCGGGGATTTTCAAAGGCTGACCGGTGATCCGGTCACGCACGGTTTCACCGGTTTTCATCACCACCAGCACATTGCCTTCGGCCAGGCCATCGCGCTGCCCTTTGTTCAGCGTGACGACATCCAGCGCGCCAATCTGGGTGACCCCACGCGGCACATCGATGATCAGGCCATTGATGTCGGTGGTTGGCGCACTGGGCATGAAGGTCGAATTGATCGAGCGTTCTTCGCCACTGAACAACCGGTCGCCGAGTCGCACCTCCTGAGTGGTGCGTTGCAGGGCCAGGGTGGCGACGTCGCCTTCAGTGGCAATGATCTCGCCGCCGCCGATGTCGTCGGCGTTGATCCCCAGAAACTCCTTGCTCTGCGGATCGGTGTAGACCTTGCCCTGACGAAAGATGCCGTAGACCGACTGCGCCGGATCGAAATGGCCGCGCGCGAAAATTCGATCGCCGGTGCCGCTGAGTACCCGTTCGGCATCTCCGGCAACGATATAGGGCGCCTTGTCGAAATCCTCCACCTTGTCGACGATGCGATTGCTCAACAGAAAACTGTTGATCGACTTCAGCGGAATGCTCGGGATGGCGTCGGCCACCGGTGAACTGCGGACTCGTGGCGACAGCTTGATGGTGCCCCGGGAAGCGCCGCGGTTGAGGGTCAGGCGTGGCTGACCGTTGACGTAGACCAGCGACAGCGTATCGCCGGGATAGATGAGATTAGGGTTTTCAATCTGTGGATTGGCTTGCCAAAGCTGCGGCCACTGCCACGGCTCACGCAGGTATTTGCCAGAAATGTCCCAGAGTGTGTCCCCTGCCACCACGGTGTATTGCTGTGGAAAACCTTCCCTGAGTTGCACTTGCCCATGCGCAAAACCGGCCGAGGCCAGAAGGAGCAAGGCGAGTAGTGATTTCCTCATGCGGTGAATCCCTTTATTATGTACGTTCGCGTGAAACGCCAGAGCCCTCGTGGCTCGCCTCCGGCTCATTATTGAAAAGCCGGAAGCTACGTTCACAACGGTAGCCTGCATCTTCGGACTCGCCAGGCCATCGACCCGACTTTACCTCACACGTGCAGCAATTAAGCTTATGGCCATTTTAGACATCCTCGAATTCCCCGATTCGCGCCTGCGCACTATCGCCAAACCAGTGGCCGTAGTGGACGACGAAGTGCGTCAGTTGGTCGATGACATGTTTGAAACAATGTATGAAGCGCCAGGCATCGGCCTCGCCGCTACCCAGGTCAACGTGCACAAACGTATCGTCGTGATGGACCTCTCCGAAGACCGCAGCGAACCGCGGGTGTTCATCAACCCCGAGTTCGAAACCCTGACCGACGAGATGGGCCAGTACCAGGAAGGCTGCCTCTCGGTGCCGGGCTTCTACGAAAACGTCGATCGCCCGCAAAAGGTCAAGATCAAGGCCCTGGACCGCGACGGCCAGCCTTACGAACTGATCGCCGAAGGCCTGCTCGCCGTGTGCATCCAGCATGAATGCGACCACCTCAACGGCAAGTTGTTCGTCGATTACCTGTCCACGCTCAAACGCGACCGGATCAAGAAGAAACTGGAAAAGCTCCACCGCCAGAACGCTTGATGCCCTTCTTTCAAAGGCTTGCCGCGGCAAGCCTTTTTCTTTTCAAGATGCTTTGCAATTGAGAGCTTCCATGACTGAGCCACTGCGCATTGTCTTTGCCGGCACCCCGGAATTCGCCGCCGAACACCTCAAGGCCCTGCTGGGCAGTCCTTACGAGATCGTTGCGGTCTACACCCAACCGGACCGTCCGGCAGGCCGCGGGCAGAAGCTGATGCCGAGCCCGGTCAAGCAACTGGCGCTGGAGCACAACATCCAGGTGTTGCAACCGCCAACCCTGCGCAATGAAGACGCTCAGGCGGAACTGGCCGCGCTGAAACCGGATTTGATGGTGGTGGTCGCCTACGGCCTGATCCTGCCGCAAGTGGTGCTGGATATTCCGCGCCTGGGTTGCATCAACAGCCACGCCTCCTTGCTGCCACGCTGGCGCGGTGCGGCGCCGATCCAGCGTGCCGTTGAAGCCGGCGACAGCGAAAGTGGCGTGACCGTGATGCGCATGGAAGCCGGCCTCGATACCGGGCCGATGCTGCTCAAGGTCACCACGCCGATCAGCGCCGAAGACACCGGCGGCAGCCTCCACGATCGCCTCGCAGAGATGGGCCCACCGGCCGTGATCCAGGCGATTGCCGGCCTGGCTGCGGGCACACTGGAAGGCGAAGTGCAGGACGACAGCCTCGCCACCTACGCACACAAATTGAACAAGGACGAAGCGCGCATCGACTGGAACCGCCCGGCGGTTGAGCTGGAGCGTCTGGTTCGCGCCTTCAATCCATGGCCGATCTGCCACAGCACGCTGAACGGCGAAGCGCTGAAAGTGTTGGCCGCAAGCCTGGCCGAAGGGCAGGGCGCGCCGGGAGAAATCCTCAGAGCCAGCAAGGACGGCTTGATCGTTGCCTGCGGTGAACAGGCGCTGTGCCTGACCCGTCTGCAATTGCCTGGCGGCAAAGCACTGAACTTCAGCGACTTGTTCAACAGCCGTCGTGAGAAATTCGCCGTCGGCACCGTCCTCGGTCAAACGGCAGACGCTCAATGAACCCACGTCTGGCCGCCGCCAAGGCACTTGCTGCAGTTCTTAACGGAAAAGCCTCACTCAACAGTTCTCTGCCGACACAAATGGACAAGGTCGAAGACCGCGATCGCGGCTTCACCCAGGACCTGGCGTTCGGCACGGCTCGCTGGCAGCCGCGCTTGTCGGCGTTGGCGGCCAAGCTGCTGCAAAAGCCGTTCAAGGCGGCTGATGCCGATGTCGAGGCGCTGTTGCTGGTGGGGCTTTATCAACTGCTCTATACCCGCGTCCCGGCTCACGCCGCCATCGGCGAAACCGTCGGTTGCGCCGACAAACTGAAAAAGCCGTGGGCCAAAGCCTTGCTCAACGCCGTACTGCGCCGCGCCCAACGGGAAAGCGAAGCGCTGCTGGCCGAGCTGGAACGCGACCCGGTGGTGCGCACCGCCCACCCGCGCTGGCTGCAAAAATCCCTCAAGGCCTTCTGGCCCGAGCAGTGGGAAGCCATTTGCGCAGCAAACAACGCGCACCCGCCGATGATTCTGCGGGTTAACCGTCGCCATCACACTCGCGATGCCTACCTCGGTTTGCTGACTGAGGCAGGTATCGCTGCCACACCGTGCGTTTACAGTCGCGACGGCATCATTCTCGACGCCGCTGCCGACGTGCGCAGTCTGCCGGGGTTCGCTGAAGGCTGGATCAGCGTGCAGGACGAAGCCGCGCAATTGGCCGCCGATCTGCTGGACCTCGCGCCAGGCCAACGGGTGCTGGATGCCTGCTGCGCACCGGGCGGCAAGACCTGCCACATCCTTGAGGCCGAGCCCAAACTGGCCGGCGTGGTGGCTGTGGATCTGGAAGCCAAGCGTCTGGTGCGGGTGCGGGAAAACCTTGCACGCCTGGGCCTGAGCGCAGAATTGATTGCCGCCGACGGTCGCGACACCGCCACCTGGTGGGACGGCAAGCCGTTCCAGCGCATTCTGCTCGACGCGCCATGCTCGGCCACCGGGGTGATCCGCCGTCACCCGGATATCAAACTGACCCGCCAACCCGACGACATCGCCGCACTGGCGGTGCTTCAGGGCGAACTGCTCGACGCCATGTGGATAACTCTGGAAGTGGGCGGCATTCTGCTGTACGCCACCTGTTCCACGCTGCCGACCGAAAACACCGAAGTCATCGAAGCGTTCCTCGCCCGCACGCCGGGCGCCCGTGAACTGGACCTCGCCACGGCGGCCGGTATCAAACAGCCCCACGGTCGCCAGTTGCTGGCCCAGGAAGGCGGCCACGACGGGTTCTACTACGCCAAGCTGATCAAGATTGCCGCCGCGCGCGGTTAACCGGGTTTAAGGGAGTGACTGGATGAAGATCATCATCCTCGGCGCAGGGCAGGTCGGCGGTTCGCTGGCAGAACACTTGGCCAGCGAGGCCAACGACATCACCGTGGTCGACACCGATGGCGAACGCCTGCGCGACCTCGGCGATCGACTGGACATCCGCACCGTGCAGGGTCGCGGTTCGCTGCCGACCGTGCTGCGGCAGGCTGGTGCCGACGACGCTGACATGCTGGTGGCCGTGACCAACAGTGACGAAACCAACATGGTCGCCTGCCAGGTCGCCCACACCCTGTTCCACACCCCCACCAAGATCGCCCGGGTCCGCGAAGCCGCGTACCTGACCCGTACCGAACTGTTCGACAACGAAGCGATTCCGGTCGACGTGCTGATCAGTCCGGAGCAAGTGGTCACCAATTACATCAAGCGCCTGATCCAGCATCCGGGCGCATTGCAGGTGATCGACTTCGCCGAAGGCAAAGCGCAGCTGGTGGCGGTCAAGGCGTACTACGGCGGGCCGCTGGTGGGCCAGCAATTGCGCCAGTTACGCGAACACATGCCGAATGTCGAAACCCGCGTCGCGGCGATTTTCCGTCGTGACCGGCCGATCCTGCCCCAGGGCGATACGGTGATCGAGGCTGACGACGAAGTATTTTTCATCGCCGCCAAAGCGAACATTCGCGCAGTGATGAGCGAAATGCGCCGCCTCGATGAAAGCTATAAACGCATCGTCATCGCCGGTGGCGGGCAGATCGGTGAACGCCTGGCCGAGGCCATCGAAAGCCGTTACCAGGTGAAGATCATCGAGATGAACCCGGCCCGCTGCCGCTACCTCTCGGACAACCTCGACAGCACCGTGGTGTTGCAGGGCAGTGCTTCGGATCGGGATCTGCTGCTGGAAGAGAACATCGCCGACGCCGATATTTTCCTGGCCCTGACCAACGATGACGAAGCCAACATCATGTCTTCGCTGCTGGCCAAGCGCCTGGGCGCGAAGAAAGTGATGACGATCATCAACAACCCGGCCTACGTCGACCTTATCCAGGGCGGCGACATCGACATCGCCATCAGTCCGCAACTGGCGACCATCGGCACCTTGCTGGCCCACGTCCGGCGCGGGGACATCGTCAGCGTGCACTCATTGCGCCGGGGCGCAGCGGAAGCCATCGAGGCGATTGCCCACGGCGATGCGAAGTCGAGCAAAGTGATCGGCAAGGCCATCGAAAACATCGGCCTGCCACCGGGCACCACCATCGGCGCGATCATCCGCGACGAAGAAGTGATCATCGCCCACGACGACACCGTGATCGAAACCGGCGACCATGTGATTCTGTTCCTTGTGGATAAGAAGCATATTCGGGATGTGGAGAAACTGTTCCATGTGGGGCTCAGCTTCTTCTGATCAGCAATACATGCTGCGGCATCAATCGCCAAGATCGCAGCCTTCGGCAGCTCCTACAGAGATCGGCGTAGGAGCTGCCGTAGGCTGCGATATTTTGATCTTCGCTTCAATCGCGTTAAAGGAGTCCGCCGATGATCGAATCCCTGGAAAAAATGCTCGCCAAGGGTGTGGATAACTCATTGCTGCGCTTCGGCCTGGGCAAGGGTTATCTGGATCTTGGGGAAAACGCCAAGGCCGCAGAGCATTTCCAGCGCTGCGTCGAGTTCGATCCGAAGTATTCGGCAGCCTGGAAGCTCTTGGGCAAGGCCCATCTGGCGCTGGCGGATTACGCGGCGGCGCGGCAGGCCTGGGAACAGGGCCTGGAAGCTGCCCGCGCCCATGGCGACAAGCAGGCGGAGAAGGAGATGACGGTGTTTCTGAAAAAGCTTGAGCGACAGGCGCACTGATCAGCGGTAACGCAGGCCAAGATCAATAGATCGCAGCCTGCGGAGTTATCCACAGCAACCTCAATACCAGCGAGCTTCACCCGGTGGACGCTTCTTGAAGCGCTTCATGCTCCACATGTACTGGCTCGGATAAGCCCGCACGTAGCGCTCGACTACCTGGCTCATGGCCGCGCAGGAGGTTTCGGTATCGGTGCTGTACATGGCCTCTGGCGCGGCTTCGAGAATCACTTTGTAACCCGAACCGTCCGGCAGGCGCAGGGCATGCAGGAACACGCCGACCGCTTTGCCGCCGGCGAGCATGTTCGGCACGAATTTGCTGGTCAGGGCCTGAGTGGCGAAGAACGGCACGAAGATCCCGGCGGATTCGGCCGGTTCCGGGTCAGCCGGAATGCCCACCGCGCCACCCTTGCGCACTTCCTTGATCACGCTGAGGATACCTTCCTTGGTGGAAGCGGCCACCCGGTTCCCCAATTGCACTCGCTGCTTGCGCAGCAACTCATCCACCGCTTTCAGTTTTGGCGGGCGGTAGAAAATGATCGGTTTGCACTGGCTGCAATAGAAGTGGTTCAACACTTCCCAGTTGCCCAGGTGGCTGGTGATGCCAACCACACCTTTGCCGGACGCCAACGCCTCTTTCAAAACGTCGAGGCCTTCGACTTCGCGCACCAGTTCAATGGAACGCTGGGCCGGCCAGATCCACGCGCAGGCGCTTTCAGTCAGAGACTTGCCGATGTCTTTCAGGCTTTGACCCACCAGACGCTCACGCTCGGCCGGGTCCATCTGCGGGAAGCACTTGGCGAGGTTGATCCGCACCACGTCGCGGGAACGGTTGGGGGTTTTCCACATGATCCAGCCAATCGCCGAACCCACCGCCTGCACTGCCCGCCATGGCAGTAGGGCAAACAGTCGCAGAGCGCCTACCAGCAAGGCGCCTTTAAACTTATCCACAGGTCACTCCTGATCTTGTGCTGTGCGCGAGGCGACTATTCTAACCGCCGTTCGCCAACGTGGCGTAGCGATCGCAATCACGGGTGTGATCCATGACCATGCCCGAAGCCTGCATCAGCGCGTAACAAATGGTCGGGCCGACGAACGTGAAGCCGGCTTTTTTCAGGCCTTTGCTCATCTCGATGGCGGCCGGTGTCACCGCCGGCACTTCACTGCGATCCTTGAAATGATTGATCACCGGCGTGCCGCCGACGAACGACCAGAGAAACGCCACCGGGTCTTCCAGCTCCAGCCAGGCCTGGGCATTGCGCCGGGCTGCGTTGAGTTTCAGGCGATTGCGGATGATCCCCGGATCGAGCATCAGTTCATCGATTTCCGCATCGCTCATCTGCGCCACGCGCTGCACGTCGAAGCCGAACAGCACCTCGCGATAACGCTCTCGCTTGCGCAATACAGTGATCCAGGAAAGCCCGGCCTGGAACCCTTCGAGCAAAAGCAACTCGAACAATCCCTGCGCATCGCGTAGCGGCGTGCCCCACTCCTGATCGTGATAAGCCATGTACAGCGGATCTTCGGTACACCAAAAGCAGCGTGGCATAAGGCTCCAGGGGGCGTGCGCAGGACCGAATCGGGTATACTCCCGCTCTTTAAATCGCAGCCCAAGAAACAGGTGAATTTCGTGAGCCAGCCTACGCCAGCCGTGCGTACCTTCCAAGACTTGATCCTCGCCCTCCAGCAATACTGGGCCGAGCAAGGTTGTGTGGTACTTCAGCCCTACGATATGGAAGTAGGCGCCGGCACTTTCCACACTGCCACGTTCCTGCGCGCCATCGGCCCGGAAACCTGGAACGCCGCTTATGTGCAGCCCAGTCGTCGCCCGACTGACGGCCGCTACGGTGAAAACCCGAACCGTCTGCAGCACTACTATCAGTTCCAGGTAGTGCTGAAGCCGAACCCGGACAACTTCCAGGAACTGTACCTGGGCTCCCTCAAGCACGTGGGTCTGGACCCGCTGGTGCATGACATCCGTTTCGTCGAAGACAACTGGGAGTCGCCAACGCTGGGCGCCTGGGGTCTGGGCTGGGAAGTCTGGCTCAACGGCATGGAAGTGACGCAGTTCACTTACTTCCAGCAAGCGGGCGGCATCGAGTGCTACCCGGTGACCGGGGAGATCACTTACGGTCTGGAGCGTCTGGCCATGTACCTGCAAGGCGTGGACTCGGTCTACGACCTGGTCTGGGCTGACGGTCCGTTCGGCAAGGTGACCTACGGCGACGTGTTCCACCAGAACGAAGTGGAGCAGTCGACCTACAACTTCGAACACGCCAACGTCGAGAAGCTGTTCGAACTGTTCGACTTCTATGAAAGCGAAGCCAAGCGCCTGATCGAACTCGACCAGCCGCTGCCGTTGCCGAGCTATGAAATGGTGTTGAAGGCTTCCCACACCTTCAACCTGCTGGATGCGCGCCGGGCGATCTCGGTGACCGCGCGCCAGCAATACATTCTGCGTGTACGCACCCTGGCGCGTTCCGTCGCGCAAGCCTATCTGCTGGCTCGCGCCAAGCTCGGCTTCCCGATGGCGACCCCGGACCTGCGTGATGAAGTACTGGCCAAGCTGGAGGCTGCACAATGAGTGCTCAAGATTTTCTGGTTGAACTGGGCACCGAAGAACTGCCACCCAAAGCCCTGAACACCCTGGCCGAAGCATTCCTGGCCGGTATCGACAAAGGCCTGCAAGCCGCTGGCCTGAGCTACGAGAGCAAAACCGTCTACGCCGCGCCGCGTCGTCTGGCCGTGCTGATCACCGCGCTGGCGACCCAGCAGCCGGATCGCAGCATCAACCTCGACGGCCCGCCACGTCAGGCTGCGTTCGATGCCGAAGGCAACCCGACTCAAGCAGCCCTGGGCTTCGCCAAGAAGTGCGGCGTCGAGCTGAGCGAAATCGATCAGAGCGGCCCGAAGCTGCGCTACAGCCAAAGCATCGCCGGCAAGCCGACCGCGAGCCTGATGCCGACCATCGTCGAAGACTCCCTGAACGACCTGCCGATCCCCAAACGCATGCGCTGGGGTGCTCGCAAGGAAGAATTCGTTCGTCCGACCCAATGGTTGGTGATGCTGCTCGGTGACCACGTCATCGATTGCACCATCCTCGCCCAGAAGGCCGGCCGCGACTCCCGTGGTCACC
Source organism: Pseudomonas sp. B21-019 (assembly GCF_024749225.1). Classification (NCBI taxonomy): domain Bacteria; kingdom Pseudomonadati; phylum Pseudomonadota; class Gammaproteobacteria; order Pseudomonadales; family Pseudomonadaceae; genus Pseudomonas; species Pseudomonas sp. B21-019. Next base: position 14,196 of record NZ_CP087193.1, on the reverse strand, counting down.
GCTTCCACCACCCTGAAAGCGTGCGTATCACCTCGCCGGCCAACTACCTGAACGATCTGCGTGCTGCTTATGTACTGGCCGATGCCAACGAGCGTCGCGAGCTGATCAGCAAGCGCACCGATGAACTGGCGACCATGCAGGAAGGTACGGCGATCGTTCCGCAAGCCTTGCTCGACGAAGTGACCGCGCTGGTTGAATGGCCGGTGCCGCTGGTGTGCTCGTTCGAAGAACGTTTCCTCGACGTGCCGCAAGAAGCGCTGATCACCACCATGCAGGACAACCAGAAGTACTTCTGCCTGCTGGATGCCGACGGCAAGTTGCTGCCTCGTTTCATTACCGTGGCCAACATCGAAAGCAAGGATCCACAGCAGATCATCGCCGGTAACGAGAAAGTGGTTCGCCCACGCCTGACCGACGCCGAGTTCTTCTTCAAGCAAGACAAGAAGCAAAAACTCGAAGAGTTCAATCTGCGTCTGCAGAACGTGGTGTTCCAGGAAAAACTCGGCAGCGTCTACGACAAAGCCGAGCGCGTGTCGAAACTGGCGGCCTACATTGCCGCTCGCATCGGCGGTAACGCTTCCTGGGCGGCGCGTGCCGGTCTGCTGTCCAAGTGCGACCTGGCGACCGAAATGGTCGGTGAGTTCCCGGAGATGCAAGGTGTCGCCGGTTACTACTACGCCCTCAATGACGGCGAGCCGGAAGATGTCGCCCTGGCGCTGAACGAGCAGTACATGCCGCGCGGTGCCGGCGCTGAACTGCCGACCACCCTGACCGGTGCGGCCGTGGCCATCGCCGACAAGCTCGACACCCTGGTAGGCATTTTCGGTATCGGCATGCTGCCGACCGGTAGCAAAGACCCGTATGCCCTGCGCCGTGCCGCGCTGGGTGTGTTGCGGATCCTGATCGACAAGAAGCTCGACCTCGACCTGAACGACGCCGTGGCCTTCGCCGTGAATGCGTTCGGCGCCAAGGTCAAGGCTGCCGGCCTTAATGACGCCGTGCTGGAGTTCATCTTCGACCGTCTGCGTGCCCGTTACGAAGACGAAGGCGTGGATGTCGCAACCTACCTGTCGGTACGTGCCCTGAAGCCGGGTTCGGCCCTGGACTTCGACCAGCGCGTACAAGCGGTAGAAGCGTTCCGCAAATTGCCGGAAGCCGCTGCTCTGGCCGCCGTGAACAAGCGCGTGTCGAACCTGCTGAGCAAGGTCGAAGGCTCCGTGCCGACGGTCGTTGAAGCCAAGTACTTCGACAACGCCAACGAGTTCTCGCTGTATTCGGCGATCCAGCAGGCGGACCAGGCTGTGCAGCCAATGGCCGCTGCCCGTCAGTACAGCGAATCGCTGGCGCGTCTGGCCGCATTGCGCGAACCGGTGGATGCGTTCTTCGAAGCGGTGATGGTCAACGCCGAAGACGCCAAGGTGCGAGCCAACCGCTATGCGCTGCTGGCGCGTCTGCGTGGGTTGTTCCTCGGCGTCGCCGATATTTCGTTGCTGGGCTGAGGAGCTGCTGTTGAAACTGCTGATTCTCGATCGGGACGGGGTGATCAATTACGACTCCGACGCGTACATCAAGTCGGTGGAGGAGTGGATTCCACTCCCCGGTTCGATCGAAGCGATCGCGCAGTTGAGCAAGGCCGGCTGGACGGTGGCGGTCGCCACCAACCAGTCGGGCATCGCTCGCGGCTATTACGACATCGCCACCCTGGAGGCCATGCATGCTCGCTTGCGCGAGTTGGTGGCGGAGCAGGGCGGCGAAGTCGGGCTGATCGTCTATTGCCCGCACGGGCCAGACGATGGCTGCGATTGCCGCAAGCCAAAACCCGGGATGTTGAAAACCATCGCCGCACATTACAACGTTTCGCTGACGAATCTATGGTTCGTCGGCGATACTCTCGGTGACCTGGAGGCCGCCAAAGCCGTCGACTGTCAGCCAGTTTTGGTAAAGACCGGGAAAGGCGAAAAGACTCAGGGCAAGACCCTACCGGCAGGCACCTTGATTTTTGACGATCTGGCGGCGATTGCCGCAGAACTTATCCACAACTAAGGCTCTTCTGACATCCTGGCCAAGGACTGATCGGGAGTGCGCTTGAATAGGCGGGCAGTGCCCGCAACGGTAAATGTCGCCATGTCGATACTGCAGGCCATCAGAACTTTCCTCTTTTACCTGCTGCTGGGCACCAGTTCGTTGCTCTGGTGCACCCTGAGCTTTTTTATCGCGCCGTTTCTGCCGTTCAAGGCGCGTTATCGCTTTATCAACGTGTATTGGTGCCGCTGCGCCTTGTGGCTGAGCAAAGTCTTTCTGGGTATTCGATACGAAGTGAAGGGCGCCGAGAATGTGCCTGAACAGCCCTGCGTGATTCAGTCGAACCACCAGAGCACCTGGGAGACGTTCTTTCTCTCGGCCTACTTCGAACCGTTGAGCCAGGTGCTCAAGCGCGAACTGCTCTACGTGCCGTTCTTCGGCTGGGCCATGGCCATGCTGCGGCCGATCGCCATCGACCGTGACAACCCGAAAGCCGCGCTCAAGCATGTAGCGAAGAAGGGCGATGAACTGCTCAAGGACAATGTCTGGGTGCTGATTTTCCCGGAGGGGACTCGCGTTCCCTACGGCACCATCGGCAAGTTCTCCCGAGGCGGCACCGCGTTGGCCGTAAATGCGTCATTGCCCGTGCTGCCAATTGCACACAATGCCGGCAAGTTCTGGCCAAAAACCGGTTGGTCCAAAAAGCAGGGCGTGATCACCGTGATCATCGGCGCGCCGATGTACGCCGAGGGTAGCGGGCCACGGGCCATCGCCGACCTGAATGACCGGGTGCAGGCCTGGAACGAACAGATGCAGCGCGAAATGGGTTCGCTGCCAGCAGCCCCGGCAGCACCGAGTGCGACCGACCAAGTGACTGTCTGAAGTTCTGTGGATAACCTGTGTACCGTTTCGTTGAAAATCGCTGTATTTAGTTTTTAAGCTTTTGATTTTTATACATATTTCTTAAGCAAATAAAACTTCGGAAAACGTGCATAAGTTTTTTTCGGACGTAAAAAAACCGGCTGATATAGCCGGTTTTTTTATGCCTGTAAAAATGATCAGGCTCACTCGCTCAAAAGGGGTAGCTGGACACTGAACGTCGTGCCTTGTCCTACCACGCTATGACAGGAAATCCGCCCGCCGTGACGATCCACCACCGCCTTGACCATGGACAACCCCAACCCTAGGCCGTCACTGCCGTGAGCCGATGCAAAGCGTCGATACTGACTGAACAGCTCGGGAAGCTCTTCGACGGCAATCCCTCGGCCCTGGTCGGCGATCTCGCACGTTAACCAACCCTCGGTACAACTCACCCGCACGGTGATCCGCGAACCCGCCGGACTGTACTTGATGGCGTTTTCCAGCAGGTTGAACAGTGCCCGTGTCAGTAACGACTGATCGGCCAGGACCAGCGCTTCAGCATCTTCGTCGAGGTCATGCAGCAACTGAATGTTCTTCAGATGAGCGATGCTCGAGGCCTGGTCGAAGGTATCGAGCAGCAACATCGCGAACATACTCGGCTGAAACTGATAGGCCTCGGATTCAGCCTTTGCCAACTGCACAAAGGCCTCGGTCAGGTTCAGCGCCTTGCGCACTTGCAACTCGATCTGACTGAACACTTGAGTGTCGCCAGACACCTGATGCCGCTGAACGTCGAGCAAAGCCAGAATCGCCGAGTGGGGGGCCCTCAGGTCATGAGACAGAAAACGCAGCAACACGGCCCGCTGCTCCTCGGCGTCCCGTTCGACGCTCAAGTCAGTGAGGCTCAGTAACCAGCCAATCACCGAGTCGCCCTCGGCCGGCAACAGCGGCGCCAGGTCCAGCCGCAGGCTGCGTGCCTGAGTGTCACGAAACTCCAGCAGCTCCAGGGTCGACAACGCCAGCAGCGTTCCATCGGACGGCACCGGGTAACCCAACTCGCTCAGTTGCTCGAGCATCTCCTCGCCCACCAGGCTGCTGGAAAATATCTCCCGAGCCTTACGGTTGGCCAACAGAATGCGCCCGTTCGGATCGCTGATCAGCGTCGCCACCGGCAAGTACTCAAGGCCATCGGCAATGAAACGCCGGGTGTCACGTGTCCGGCTCATGGCCTGTTCCAGCGCGACGATTTGCCCTTGCAGCACATCGCCAGCCGGGGCCGGGGTACGGCGGCGTTCGGGAAAAACTTTCGGCTCGCTGTCCAGACGCGCCAGTTCCCAGCCGAAATAGGCGAGCACCGCATTCAGCCTTCGCCAATTCCAGATCAGGTAACCCAACAGCATACCCAGCAGACTCGCGGCCGGTGACCACCACCAGCCAAGACGTAACAGCAGGCTCGAACCCAGCAGCGCGACCGCCATTGCCCCCAGGGTCAGCCATAACGCGCGACGCGGACGCACCAACATCAGGCCCAGCAACTCACCGACAATCACCACCGATAACAACGCCGCCAAACGTTCATCGAGAGCCACAATGTTGCGCTGTTGCAGCAACCCATTGAGGATATTTGCCTGAATTTCGATGCCCGGGGTGGTGCCCATGCTCGCCGATTGCGGTGTCACGTAACGGTCCCCCAAACCTGGAGCGGTGGAGCCGATCAGGATCAAGCGATCGCGCAGCAATTCGGGCGGGACTTCACCGCGCAAGACGCTGACGTAGGGCACACTGGGAAAACCCGCATCGGAACGGATGAAAGGAATCCGTATTTTGTGGGCTCGCTGCCAGCCTTGCGTCGACGGCAGGGCCGGGGTCCCGGGCATCGGTACATTTACCTTGTCGGCAAGGGTCTGTTCGTACAGCAGCCAGGCCAGTTGCGCGCGTGTTTGTTGTGCCGGTCCTTCGCTTAAGTACACACTGCGCACGATCCCGTCGGCATCCGCTTGGGCATTGATGTGCCCGATGCCTTTGACGCAATGGCTCAGTGGCGCCACCGGTTCAATTTCCCCCAAAGGCTGTCCATAACGCGCCACGCCTTCACGCAGCAACGGCACGAAGACATTTCCGGCACGGCAGGCCGCCTGGGCCAGAAGCTGATCGTTGCCGGGATGGCTATCGGGCTCGCTGAAAATCACGTCGAACAGAATGCCTTTGGCGTTCGCAGCGCCTAGCCGATCAAGCAACTGCGCGTGCATGGCCCGCGACCAAGGCCATTTGCCTAGCTGCTGCAAGCTATAGTCATCGATCGTGACGATGAGTATTCGTGGGTCCACCGGCAGCGGGCTCAGCCGACGCAGGTTGTCGTACAGCAGATTGCTCAAGACCAGGCCATGGGTCATGGACAGCACTGCCGTCAACGGCAACAGGATCAGGCTGACCCACAGCCACTCGCGGACCATTCGCCGAAACAGCCGCTGAGCCTGGGTCGGCTCGCGACCATCCTTCCTTGGGCGGCCCTTCATCGGTCGTCGGCCAGGGCGCTATTGGACACGCGTGGTCCTGGGGTAATAGAAAATGTCATACACCCCGGTCTCTCCTTCTAACCCCTGAGCGTCATACGCCGACAGGCGAACATGGTAGAACAACGCTTTCAGCCCGCTGAATTTGACCTCGGGCGTGCTGGAGAACTGCTCTTGCTTGATGTCCAGAAAGGCCGCGTCGGTGGCCACTTGCGCCCGATAACGCGTGGCGCCTTCGATGGGCTTCATGATCAATTGCCAGACAGGCACATTACCCGTTTGACCGGCTTGCCCCAACAAACGCGGCGCGGGTAACAAGTCGATTGGTGTCAACGTGCCTTGTTTCTGAATACGCAAACCCTGACGGGCCATGACCTGGACTTCATCATCCTCAGGGCCCTGAGTCCGTTTGGCAGTGGAGCGGGCAGAGCGGGGGCGCGACAGTTCCTCATCACGATTGACCGCCACTTGCCCGTTCAGCACTTCCAGTAATGCCTGGCCACCATCATCGTTGCGCACTCGGAAGTGCGTACCCCGTACGCCCAGTACACCGACCGGCGTGACGATCTGAAAACGATCATGGTCGCTGGCACGCTTGATCACATACGACTCGACCTGGCCCTGCTCGAGGATAACCTGAGGGATCGAATGTTCTTCATTGAGGTGCAGCGTGATGTGGGAGCTGGAGGGCAGCACTACCCGCGAGCCATCGCCCAGGGAAAGGCTGACAAACGCCGAGGGCGAGGTCTTGATGCCTTCCTGCTCGTCGATCGGCATGCCTTCCTGCAGTGGCGTCTGTTTACCTTTGGCATCCAGCTTCCAGGCTTCGCCGGTCAGGTGCTCGACAGTCGCGGGCAGCGGTTGGCCGCGACATTGTTGATTATCATCGATATAAGGCAGACGTTTTGCCGAGGCGGCAGCCGCCGATGCACTCTGGGTGAACAATTCCATCAACCCGGCAACCAGTAAAAGACAAACGCCAGAACGGCGTGGGAGCAATAAGGTCATGAGGTTCATGGATTGGCTTTTATGCTCTTATACAAATCATGCCGGGAAACGCCCGCGCTGACGCACGATACCTGACCGGATGCTCTGGCAGATAGCCATGGGCGCAAAGGAAATGAGATGACACATCCCTGTGTCGGAACCGAGCAGGCACTCCATGTGTTTTTCCCCTGAACTGCAGACCCGCCGAAAACCGGCGATCGACGGTCCTGCAGTTTGGCATTGACGCTCCCTGCGTCGGAGCACATCCCAATGCCCCTGTGCCGCTCAGCGAAAAAGAATTTACCGGCATAAGCGACCTTGCGCGGTCATTCTCAATATTTGTTCAGAATTGACTGAAGGCGCCTAAAACACCCAACGTTGTTGCGCCGAGCGAATGTCGAGCTGGGCGGCTTCCACCTGTGCGGAGTGCACCGGGGCAAAGCCTGGCGAGTCGCCCATCACCGTGTTCGTCTCTGCCGGGCCGAAGTAACGCGGTGCAACATTCTGCTCGATGACTGATATTGACTGGACCGTGGTGCATCCCAATCCGAGACCCGCGGCCAACATCAACGCTGTTAATCTTGTAAACCCGTTAAAGATAATCTTTAGACGCATTTTTTCCCACAGTCCCTCTGGAGCATTCTGCCGACAATTCATCGCCTACCGGCTAAGTGATATCAGCGTATCCACACTTGGGAAGTTCACAGCAATTCGCCACAATTGTTCAGATTCAATCAATCAGCCTAAACTCCCGCAGGGATTTTCTTAACCGTTGCACTTACGAGATGAAGGAAGCACTCGGCATGCGTGTCGCAATACTGGATGACGAACCCGCCGAACTCCGCCGGGTGGAACAGACACTGCGACAGATCCCCGTCACGGGGGAGCAGACGTGGACGTTGCACAGTTTCGAGCGGGGAGAGGACCTGTTACGGCAACTTCGCCGGGAAACTTTCGATCTGCTGATCCTCGACTGGCAATTGCCCGACATCAGCGGTCTGTCGTTGTTGCGCTGGACCCGGGAACACATGGACTCACCACCGGCCGCGATCATGCTCACCAGTCGCGATACCGAAAGCGATATCGTCCAGGCCTTGAACGCCGGAGCCGACGATTACGTGAGCAAACCGTTTCGTCCTAACGAGCTGATGGCTCGGGTGAGCGCCGTGCTTCGTCGGCATGGACTGCAACGCGCGGCAGCTACCGAAGTACTCACATTCAATGACCTCGAATTCGACGACGCCGAACTCACTGTCACCCGTGCCTCCACCCCCATCAGCCTGACCGAACGGGAATACCGTCTCGCCCGCTGCCTGTTCGCCAATCTGGGTCGACCTTTATCCCGTGAATACTTGTATGAGCGCTTTTGGACCCATGAAGAAATCGTGTCCTCCCGGCCCCTGGATACTCATATTTATCGCCTGCGCAACAAACTGGGGCTGACGGCTGATCGCGGTTGGCAACTGCTGACGATTTACGGGTATGGGTATCGGCTTGAGAGCGTAGCGACTGCCAGCGAGTGAACAGCTGTTACATTCCTTCGATCAATAAAAAAGGCCAACGCTTAGCGTTGGCCTTTTTCGTTGTAGCGGTCCTGCGGGATCAGAAGTCCAGGTTGGACACCGCCAGGGCGTTGCTTTCGATGAAGTCACGGCGAGGTTCGACCGCATCACCCATCAGGGTGTTGAAGATCTGGTCGGCGCCGATGGCGTCTTCGATGGTCACTTTGAGCATGCGGCGCGAGCCCGGATCCATGGTGGTTTCCCACAGCTGATCAGGGTTCATCTCACCCAGACCTTTGTATCGCTGGATGGTATGACGCTTGGTGCTTTCGGCCATCAACCATTCCAGGGCTTCCTTGAATTCGGTGACGGCTTTCTTGCGTTCGCCACGCTGGATATAAGCGCCATCGTCCAACAGGGTGCTCAGTTGAGCGCCCAGGGAAACGACGGTCTTGTAATCGTTGCTGCCGAAGAAGTCGCGGTTGAAGGTGACGTAGTTCGACAGGCCGTGGGAGATCAGTTCGACCTCTGGCAGCCAGACGTTACGTTCACGGTCTTCGCGCAGGCTGGCCTTGTAGACCAGGCCGGACTTCTCGACGGTGCGCAGGCGAACTTCGTACTGAGCCAGCCAATCCTGCATCGCTGCGTGATCGGACAGTTGCTCCATGCTCACGGCTGGCAGGTAGATGAAGTGCTCGGTCAGTTCCTGCGGGTACAGGCGCGACAGGCGCTTGAGGGTCTTCATCACCAGACGGAAGTCATTCACCAGACGCTCGAGAGCTTCACCGGAGATACCCGGGGCTTCTTCGTTCAGGTGCAGGCTCGCATCTTCCAGGGCCGACTGCGTCATGTACTCTTCCATGGCGTCGTCGTCTTTGATGTATTGCTCTTGCTTGCCTTTCTTCACTTTGTACAGCGGCGGCTGAGCGATGTAGATGTAGCCACGCTCGATCAGCTCCGGCAGCTGACGGAAGAAGAAGGTCAGCAGCAGGGTACGGATGTGCGAACCGTCGACGTCAGCATCGGTCATGATGATGATGTTGTGATAACGCAGCTTGTCGATGTTGTACTCGTCGCGACCGATGCCGCAGCCTAGCGCGGTGATCAAGGTGCCCACTTCTTGCGAAGAGATCATCTTGTCGAAGCGCGCCTTCTCGACGTTCAGGATCTTGCCCTTCAATGGCAAGATGGCCTGGGTCTTGCGGTTACGTCCCTGCTTGGCGGAGCCGCCAGCAGAGTCACCTTCCACGAGGTACAGTTCGGAAAGGGCAGGGTCTTTTTCCTGGCAGTCCGCCAGTTTGCCCGGCAGGCCGGCGATGTCCAGCGCGCCTTTACGACGGGTCATCTCACGGGCTTTACGCGCCGCTTCACGAGCACGCGCCGCGTCGATCATCTTGCCGACGACCAGCTTGGCTTCGTTCGGGTTTTCCAGCAGGAAGTCGGAGAAGTACTTGCCCATTTCCTGTTCGACCGCGGTCTTCACTTCGGAAGACACCAGCTTGTCTTTAGTCTGGGAGCTGAACTTCGGATCCGGCACTTTCACCGAAATGATCGCCGTCAGGCCTTCGCGGGCATCGTCACCGGTGGTGGCGACTTTGTGCTTCTTCGCCAGGCCTTCAGCTTCGATGTAGGTGTTCAGGTTACGCGTCAGTGCCGAACGGAAACCCACCAGGTGAGTACCGCCATCGCGCTGTGGAATGTTGTTGGTGAAGCACAACAGGTTCTCGTTGAAGCTGTCGTTCCACTGCAGGGCGATTTCCACGCCGATGCCGTCTTCACGCTGGATGTTGAAGTGGAACACCTGGTTGACCGCAGTCTTGTTGGTGTTCAGGTATTCAACGAATGCACGCAGACCACCTTCGTACTTGAACAACTCTTCCTTGCCGCTGCGCTCGTCCTTGAGGACGATGCCGACACCAGAGTTGAGGAAGGACAGTTCGCGAATCCGCTTGGCCAGGATGTCCCAGCTGAAGTGGATGTTCTTGAAGGTGTCAGCCGAAGGCTTGAAGTGAATCTGGGTACCGGTGGATTCGCTGTCGCCAACGATTTTCATCGGTTCTTGCGGAACACCGTGGACGTAGGTCTGTTCCCAGATCTTGCCGCTGCGGCGAACGGTCAGGACCAGTTCTTCGGACAGGGCGTTAACCACCGATACACCTACACCGTGCAGACCACCGGAAACCTTGTAGGAGTTGTCGTCGAACTTACCGCCGGCGTGCAGCACGGTCATGATGACCTCGGCCGCCGAAACGCCTTCTTCTTTATGCACGTCTACCGGGATGCCACGACCGTTGTCGCGAACAGTGATGGATTCATCCGGGTGGATGATGATGCTGATGTCGTCGCAGTGGCCGGCCAAAGCTTCGTCGATCGAGTTATCGACCACCTCGAACACCATGTGGTGCAGACCGCTGCCATCGTCGGTGTCACCAATGTACATACCGGGACGTTTGCGTACGGCATCCAGGCCTTTCAGCACTTTAATGCTCGTTGAGTCGTACGTATTTTCTTCGCTCAATGCCTTCACTCCCGATGGTCGTGGGTCTGGGTGATACGGCCCTGTTCCACGTGGAACAAAGCGACTGGCGTTTCCGTCTGCCAGCCTTCCCTCAATAATTCGTGATCTACACAGGTGATAAAAACCTGGCAGCGTAAGTCTTCCAGCAAGCGGCAAAGCGCGCGACGGTGGTGCTCGTCCAGTTCGGACGGCAAGTCATCCACCAGATAAATACACTGGCCGCGTCGGGCCTGGCTGACCAAGTGCCCTTGGGCAATCCGCAATGCACAGACCACCAACTTCTGCTGACCACGGGACAAAATATCCGCGGCGTTATGTGCGCCTAATCGGAGACGCAAATCAGCCCGTTGTGGTCCGGCCTGGGTATGACCCATTTGCTGATCCCGCTGAAGGGATCCAGCGAGCACTGCACTCAACTCACGGTCTTTGTCCCAGCCTCGGTAATAGCTGAGCGTCAAGCCCTCAAGCTCAACCAGTTCGCTCAAGGTCTGTTCAAAGACTGGTTTCAAGGCTTTGATGTAAGCGCGGCGGTATTCATCTATTTCATCGCTGGCCTGGCACAGTTCCCTGTCCCAAACCGCTTGCGAAACGGCGTCAAGTGTACCATGCCGCAGCCAAGAGTTTCTCTGGCGCAAGGCCTTCTGCAAGCGCTGCCACGTAGACATGAATCGCGGTTCCACGTGGAACACACCCCAGTCGAGAAACTGCCGGCGAATCTTCGGCGCGCCTTCCAGCAGGCGGAAGCTGTCCGGGTTGATCAACTGCAGCGGCAGGATCTCCGCCAGTTGTGCCGCACTACGGGCGTTCTGCCCGTCGATACGGATCTGGAACTCTCCCTGACGATCGCGAGATATCCCCAATGCGCTGTGCCCACCCTCGGCCAATTCGACCTGGCCAAATACTGTGCACGCCAATTGTTCGTACTGAATAACCGGCAACAGGCGGGTGCTACGAAACGAACGGGCAAGCCCCAGCAGATGAATGGCTTCCAGAACACTGGTTTTGCCGCTGCCGTTGGCGCCGTAAAGAATGTTGATTCGGGGGGAGGGGGAGAAGGTCACCGGGTGCAGATTGCGCACCGCGGTGACCGAGACGCGACTTAAGGACATCTAGCTTCTGCTGAGCATGATTACAGACGCATCGGCATGACAACGTAAGCCGAGTCGTCGTTGTCGGACTCTTGCACCAGCGCACTGCTGTTGGAGTCGGACAGGATCAGGCGAACCTGCTCGGTGGTCATCACGCCCAATACGTCGAGCAGATAGCTCACGTTGAAGCCGATTTCCAGAGAGCCGCCGTTGTACTCAACGCCCACTTCTTCTTCCGCTTCCTCTTGCTCCGGGTTGTTCGCCTGGATCTTCAGCTGACCGTTGGCCAGCTGCAGACGGATGCCGCGGTACTTCTCGTTGGACAGAATCGCGGTACGGCTGAACGCTTCACGCAGGGCCTGGCGATCGCCGAGTACCAGCTTGTCGCCACCTTTAGGCAGAACACGCTCGTAGTCAGGGAATTTACCGTCGACCAGTTTCGAGGTGAAGGTGAACTCGCCGGTGGTAGCACGGATGTGGTGCTGGCCCAGCACGATGCTGACGTTGCCGTCCGGTTCGGTCAGCAGACGCGCCAGTTCCAGAATACCTTTGCGTGGCACGATGACCTGATGACGATCCGGCTGACCGATATCGGCCTGCATCGAGCACATGGCCAGACGGTGACCGTCGGTCGCCACGGCGCGGATGATCCCGGCCGAGACTTCCAGCAGCATGCCGTTGAGGTAGTAACGCACGTCCTGCTGCGCCATGGCGAAGCTGGTGCGTTCGATCAGGCGACGCAGTTTGCTTTGCTCCAGGCTGCAGGTCAGCGAACCCGGGCCTTCTTCCACCGTCGGGAAGTCATTGGCCGGCAGGGTCGACAGGGTGAAGCGGCTACGGCCGGCCTTCACCACAAGCTTCTGCTCGTCGACCTTGATGTCGATCAGCGCATCGTTCGGCAAGCTCTTGCAGATGTCCATCAGCTTGCGCGCAGGCACAGTGATGGAACCCGGGTCTGCAGGCTCTTCGAGTTGCACACGACCGACCAGCTCGACTTCCAGGTCGGTACCGGTCAGCGACAGTTGCTGGCCTTCGACAACCAGCAGCACGTTGGAAAGCACCGGCAAGGTCTGTCGGCGCTCGACGACGCCTGCGACCAGTTGCAGGGGTTTCAACAGGGCTTCGCGTTGAATGGTGAAATGCATGGTCTAGTCCCTTGCCTTAATAAGCTGCGCTGGTGTTCATCAAGTGGTCAGTGTACGCAGCAGGTTCTTGTAGTCCTCGCGGATGTCCGCGTCGGATTCCTTAAGCTCGTTGATCTTGCGGCAGGCGTGCAAAACAGTCGTGTGGTCGCGGCCGCCAAACACATCGCCGATTTCCGGCAGGCTGTGGTTGGTCAATTCCTTGGACAACGCCATAGCGACCTGACGCGGACGTGCTACCGAGCGTGAACGACGCTTGGACAGCAGGTCGGAGATCTTGATCTTGTAATACTCAGCGACAGTGCGCTGAATGTTATCCACAGAGACCAGTTTATCTTGCAACGCCAACAAGTCTTTCAGGGATTCGCGAATCAACTCGATGGTGATGTCGCGGCCCATGAAGTGCGAGTGGGCGATCACGCGTTTAAGCGCGCCTTCCAGCTCACGGACGTTGGAGCGAATACGCTGGGCGATGAAGAATGCCGCGTCGTGTGGCAGATCGACTTTGGCCTGGTCGGCCTTTTTCATCAGGATCGCTACGCGGGTTTCCAGCTCCGGCGGCTCGACGGCAACCGTCAGGCCCCAGCCAAAGCGGGATTTGAGGCGTTCTTCAAGGCCTTCGATTTCTTTCGGATAGCGGTCACTGGTGAGAATGACCTGCTGGCCACCTTCGAGCAGGGCGTTGAAGGTGTGGAAAAACTCTTCCTGCGAACGTTCCTTGCGAGCGAAGAACTGAATGTCATCGATCAGCAACGCATCCACCGAACGGTAGAAGCGCTTGAACTCGTTGATCGCGTTCAACTGCAGCGCCTTGACCATGTCGGCCACGAAACGCTCCGAATGCAGGTACACGACCTTGGCATTCGGGTTCTTCTTTAATAGGTGGTTACCCACAGCGTGCATCAAGTGGGTTTTACCCAAACCGACGCCGCCATAAAGGAAGAGCGGGTTGTAACCGTGTTTAGGGTTGTCCGCCACCTGCCAGGCCGCAGCCCGTGCCAGTTGGTTGGACTTACCTTCGACGAAGTTCTCGAAGGTGAATGTGCGGTTCAGGTAGCTGGTGTGCTTGAGCGCACCTTCGACCTGCACCGTGCGCTGCTCGGAACGAACCGGGGCCTGTTGCGAACTGGCGCCGGCCATAGGGTCGAAGCTGTCGCGGGACGGCTCTTCACTGACCTCGGCAACTTTTTGCGTCGAACGCTTGGTCGGTGCCGCTGCCGGAGCAGGGGCTGGAGCGCTGACCGGTGCGGCCGCCGCCTGAGCCTGGGACGCCGCAGCGGCCAACGGGGCATTGGGTGCCGCACGCGGTGCCGAACTGCGTTTGCTGCCTATTAATAAGGAAAGCGCCGGCGCCATGCCATTGCCGTGCTCATCCAGCAGTTCAAGGACGCGGCCCAGGTACTTTTCGTTGACCCAGTCGAGAACAAAACGATTCGGTGCGTAGACACGCAACTCGTCGCCTTCGGCTTCGACCTGTAGCGGGCGGATCCAAGTGTTGAATTGTTGGGCAGGCAGCTCATCGCGCAAAAGCTCCACGCACTGCTGCCAAAGTTCCACTGACAC